>NZ_SLVB01000001.1 GCF_004341845.1 Novosphingobium sp. PhB165
CCGGCATCGATATCGGGCTTGCGCGCGGCCAGCGCCTGGAAGACCCGGGCCAGCGCGTACATGCCGGTGCCGGCGATGAGCCAGGCGATGATCGCCCCGAACGGCCCCGTCGCCGACCCGAACCGCGCCGGAAGATTGAAGATCCCCGCCCCGATCATCGAACCCACCACCATCGAGGTGAGCGAAAACAGCGAGATCTTGTTATCCTGGCTCGGCATCTACGTCTCCCAAGAGTGGAATTTCGATGGGTCGCGGTTCATTCTTGAGTAACTTACGGAATAACTGTCACAAATCTGCGCGCAGCGTGATGGCGGGCAGGACTTTGAAAGCGGAGCGGTCCGCGCTGTCCAGATTGGAATCGACTTCCAGCCAGAGCACGCCGACACCCAGCGCGTGAAGCGGGTTGAAGCGGCCCGGCGGCGGGGCAAGCAGGTTCGCGATATCGATCCCGGCAAAGCCCTCGAACCGCCAGTCGCGCCGCTTGCCCGGCGCGGCGGAGCCGTTGTTCAGGTACCAGCGGCGATCGATGGACACTTCGCCGATCAGGCCGATGCCGTCGTTCATGACCGGATAGAACGCGTCGATGAATAGCTCGGCGGCGAGGTAATCGTCGGTATTGTGGTTGGAATTCACCCAGCGCGGGGCCAGTTCCACCCCGATGGACCCGGCGCCGACGTTCGCGCCATAGCGCAACCCGCCCGTGAGGGTCTGGTCGGTGGCGAGGCTGCTGCCGAAGAAACTGTCCATGTCGTGCGCGAGTTCGTAACGCGCGAAACCGGCGAAACCGGAGGAGCTTTGGTGCGTGCGCAGTTCGAGCGAGGCGGCGAGGGAGGATTCCGCGATGTCGCCATGTTCCAGAAGCATCGATGGCCCGGCGTCGAATTCGACTTCCAGCCGGTCCGACAGGGGCTGGGTGGTGATGAAGGTCAGCGATGTGCTGGTGGACGTGCTTGTGCGGGAGTTCGAACCGAGCGGATTGTGGGAGGCGATCTCGGGCGCGAATTCGAACTCGATTGCCGATGCGCCCACGCGCGTTCCGTCGTAGCCGGGGATGTGGAGCTGATCGACTTCCTGATCCGATCCGGATGCATCGGATTTGAGCGTTTCCGCCTCGCCATTCGGGGTGGCTGCTGGTTCTGCGTGGGCCGAAAGCGGTGCGATGGCCAGGAGGTAGCCGAGGAGACGGACCGAGGCAGATTTCACTTTGCCCTCCCGCGCGGTGTTCCCGCGTTCAAAAGTGATCTGAGGCCAGCATATCTTCAAAGCGAATAAGTGTGCAAAGACAAATTTTTAAATGGAGCGACGATTTCTGCTCGCCATACCCGTATTGTTGCAGTGCAACGCAAATGTGATCGCGCTCTTTCATAGAAGGCGGCTGTTGATTTCATGCGGAAAATTGAATTGGATCAGCGTTAATCCATTGTTTAGCAACGGGATCGACGTGCCAGAAAGAAGCACGAAAGCTGCAGTGCAGGCGGGCGGGTTCCCCCCCAACAGCATCAATTCGCGCTCTCGTCTGCCGTTTCGCAGGCTCACGGCAATAGGGTGTCGCTTCTAATGCGTTGCCGCGAGTGTTCTCGAAATGGACTCTAAATGAGTGGCGCTTCGCGAATTTTTGAATTTTGAGCGTGATAATTTTTTCTTTGTGCGCCAATATCGGTTCATCACCTAGCCGACTCGGCAAGTGCTTTTACTGCGGAACTTTTCGAAAGATGGACCGCATGCCCGAAACGGATCCTGAACCCACCCCAAGACAACCCCGCGAACCCTCTTATGTGGACGCGCTGTTACCGCTGGTGATCCTGGCAGTACTTGTCAGTAGTGCGGTCGTGTTGTTCGGCGTGGATGCGATGGCCGGGCCATTGCAGGTCGCGATGATGCTGGCCGGCATGGTGGCATCCCTGATTATCCTGAAGAATGGCCATCCTTGGGAAAGTGTTGCCGAAGCGGGGCGTCGCGGCGTTTCTTCGGTGGTCAGTGCGATTTTCATCCTGCTTACGGTGGGTGCGCTGATCGGTACATGGAACATGGCCGGTACCATTCCCACGCTGGTATACTACGGTCTTGGGATTATAAATCCCAATTGGTTCTATGTTACGGCGCTGATAGTCTGCGCAGTCACGTCGCTATGCATCGGCAGTTCTTGGACGACAGCGGGAACTATCGGAGTTGGATTGATCGGGTTAGCCACTCTGGCTGATCTATCCCCCTTCATTACTGCCGGTGCGGTCGTTTCCGGGGCCTATACCGGAGATAAACTGTCTCCCTTGTCCGAAACGACGATCCTGGCCGCCCAATTGACCGGCAACGATATTTACGAGCATCTTCGCCATCAGGCGTGGGTCAGCGGACCGGCCTTCGTCATCGCGGCGATCGGATTGATCTCGCTGGGATTTATCGGCCATCCGGCACTGGCCGGTTCGGAGGTCATACATTCCGAACTGATGGCGCTGGATCAGATCTTCAATATCTCGGCCATCAATCTGCTTCCGCTTCTGCTGCTGGTCGTCCTGTCGTTCCGCAAGGCTCCGGCGTCGCTGGCGATCATGACTTCGGCGCTGTTCGCGGGGGTGCTCGCCTGCTTCACCCAACCCCATGCGGTGCTTGCGATCATTCCCGACGGCGGGACCGGGCTGGAGGCCTATATCAAGGCGGTCTGGCATGTCATCGCCAGCGGCTATCACACCGATACCGGCATAGAGGCGGTGGACAGCCTGCTTTCGCGCGGCGGCATGGCGAGCATGTTGTTGACCGTCTGGCTTATCATCGTGGCGCTGGCTTTCGGATCGCTGCTCGATGAGTTCGGTCTGTTGTCCAAGCTGGTGACGCCGGTGCTCACGCGGGCGAAGCACACCGGCAGCCTGATCGCGACGTCGATCTGCACGGCGATCGGCCTGAACATCGTGACCGCTGATCAATACGTTGCGGTCGTGCTGCCGATCCGCCTGTTTCGGGTGGAATTCGAAAAGCGCAATCTGGCGAGCAAGAACCTCTCACGCGTGGTTTCGGACGGGGGCATCGTCACGGCGCCACTGGTCCCGTGGAATTCCTGCGGCGCCTATATGGCGGCGGTGCTGGGCGTGCCCACGCTGGCCTATGCGCCCTTCGCGATCTTCAACTATGCGAGCCCTCTGCTCGATATTCTCTACGGCGGGCTGGACATCAAGATAGCCCGTATCCGCGAGAACTGATCTCCCGCGCCGACGCGCCGGAGTTTCGCGCTGCGGCTTCGACTCTTCCTGTAATCGAGTCCGGCCGGCACGTTGGCGGGCGAGCTATCCTATAATGGCAAAGTCTATCAGTGTCCCGCAAAGAGGACTTACATGCGTTTTGCCATTCCTTCAGGGGTCGCCCTGATTGCAGTTCTGATTTCCCCCGCCGTCCATGCCCAGGAAGAAACCCCCGCCATCACCGTCTCGGGCGGCGTAACCCTCATCAGCGACTACCGGTTTCGCGGCATTTCGCTGACCGGCAAGGACCCTGCGATTCAGGGCACGATCAACCTTGCCCACAAGAGCGGTGTCTATGTCGGCACCTGGGGCTCTTCGCTCGGCTTGGGGGACCGTTATGGCCCCACCGAGGTCGATCTCTACGGCGGCTGGGCGGGTAACGTAGCCAAGCGCACCAGCCTTGACGTTGCCGTCGCCTATTACAGCTATCCCGGCGGCAAGGGCACGGGCAAGATCGAGTACTTCGAGACCACGGCCAAGCTGACCCACGATTTCGGCCCGCTGCGCGGAACGCTGGGCAGCGGCTATAGCTGGGATCAAGCCGCGCTCGGCGGCGATCATCTCTACCTCTTTGGGGAGGCTGCCGCGCCTATTCCCGGAACCCCGGTGACGCTTCGCGCGCACGGCGGCCGCAGCAAGGGCGCGCTCAGCCCGAAGCCGGGTGGCTATTACGACTGGTCGCTGGGCGCCGACGTCGCGGTGAGCAAGCTGACCTTCAACCTTTCCTACATCGATACCGACCTCAGCCACGGCCATCAGGCCGATGGCGCCGCGCTGTTTTCCGTCAGCGCCGGCTTCTGATCCTCCCGCTGGAGCGAGATAATGAAAGACCTGTTCAGTCGCATGCACATAGCGGGCAAGCTGATGACGGTCGCCGGCCTGGCGATCGCGCTGCTGCTCCTGCTCGGATTCTCGGGCGTCGTTTTTGAGACCGGCACGGCCGTGGCCAACCTGTCCGACGATGCCGCCGTCGCCCAGGCCAATGCCGAGGGCAATCAGGTGAAGGCCGATATCGCCACGTTCGAGGCGACCGCACGGGCCCTGGCCTCGTCGCTGGGCAAGATGCACGCGACCGGTGCGCGCGATCGCGGCACGGCGTTGACGGTGCTGAAGACCGATCTGCTCGAATCCAAGGCGGCGCTGGGCAGCTGGGTGATGATCAAGCCCAACCAGTGGGACGGCACCGATGCGGGCAAGGGCAATCAGCCGGGCTCCGCACCCAACGGCAATTTCACGCCATACTGGGTGAAGAGCAACGGCGTCCTGACGCAGCAGCCGAACAATGAGGCGGGTGCTTACGACAAGCCTTACTTCCGTCAGGCATTCGACAGCGGCAAGGGCGCGCTTGTCGATCCCTATGCCTACGATCTTGACGGCAAGCAGGTCCTGATGACCTCGATCACGCACCCCGTCCGTTCGGGCGACAAGGTGATCGGCGTGGTCGGCGTGGACATGGAACTGGGTACGATTTCCCAGCGTCTCGGCACGCTCAAGCCGTTCGGTGACGGCCGCGTGATGCTGCTGTCCTCCTCGGCGACATGGGTGGCCAATCCGGACGCCTCGGTGCTCGGCAAGACCTATGCCGACCCCGGTCTCGACGACGTGAAGGCCGCGCTGGCCAGCGGCGAGACCAAGGTGCTGCCGGGCCTCGACATCGGCGGCGTGCCCACCCGCCGCGTGATCCGTCCGATCGCGCTCGACAATCTCAATGCCACCTGGGCGCTTGTGCTCGACGTTCCCGAGGCGACCGTTTCGGCGCCGGCGCGTTCGATCGGCTGGCAGCTCGTGCTGGGCGGCCTGATCATTGTCGGCGCGGTGCTGGCGAGCCTGTTCTTCGCCGCGCGCGGCATCATCGGCCGCCCCATGGCGGCGCTGAGCGATGCGGTCGACCGCCTTGCCAAGGGTGAGGATTGCACGATCCCCGAAACCGAGCGTGAGGACGAGATCGGCACGATGGCCCGTGCGGCGGACGTGTTCCGTCAGGCGGCTGCCGACCGTGCCGAGGCCGACCAGCGCGCCGCCGAGGAACAGCGCGTGGTGACGAGCGCCGTGGGCGAGGGGCTAGACGCCCTGACGAGCGGCGATCTCACGGCCGAGATCGCAGTGCCGTTCCCGGCGGGCTATGCCGCGCTGAAGGACAACTTCAACGCAGCTCTGGGCGAACTGCGCCGCATGATCGGTGCGGTCGCGCTCAGCGCCGGGGGTATCCGTTCGGGCTCCATGGAAATCGCGCAGGCATCGGAAGACCTTGCCCGTCGCACCGAAGCCAATGCCGCCAGCCTGGAAGAGACGTCGGCCGCGCTGGTGCAGATCGACCAGCGGCTCAAGGCTTCGGCCACCGCCGCATCGCAGACGGTCCGCCGTGCCGACGAGGCGCTCACCACTGTCTCCAGCGGCCGCGCGGTTGCCGGTGAGGCCGTCGCGGCGATGGACCGCGTGAGCGACAGCGCCAAGGGCATCGACCAGGTGATTGAAGGCGTCGACAAGATCGCCTTCCAGACCCGCGTGCTTGCGATGAACGCGGCGGTCGAGGCAGGCCGTGCGGGTGATGCCGGTCGCGGGTTCGCGGTGGTGGCCGATCTCGTTTCGGCGCTTGCGATGCGGGCCGAGGAAGAGGCCAAGCGCGCGCGTGACCAGCTTACGGTGACGCAGACCGATATCGTCACCGCCGTGAACGCGGTGCAGCGCGTGGACGGTGCGTTCGAGAACATCTCGGGCGGCGTCGGCGAAGTGCACAAGCTGCTTGGCCAGATGGCGGAGGACAATCAGGCCCAGTCCACCGCGATCAGCCAGATCAGCGTGGCGGTTTCGACCATGGACCATTCGACCCAGCAGAACGCGGCCATGGTGGAGGAAACCTCCGCCGCCGCACGCAATCTGACGACAGAGGCGGTTTCGCTCAACGATCAGGCGGCGCGTTTCGATACCGGCGAGATGCGCGGTTCGGCGCGACTGGCTTCGGTGGCCTGACGGCTGCCGGTCTAGCCTTCGGGTAAAGCAAAGGCCCGCGGATCACGCCGATCCGCGGGCCTTTTCGAATAAGCCTCGCGGCGTTCCGCCTCTTTTCCTCAATCAATCTTCGTCGCCCCCGCGAAGGCGGGGGCCCCGCTTTTCTTTTTAAGCACGCGGAGACGCGGAGACGCAGAGGGGCGATTGCTGCACGGTCTCTCTGCGTCTCCACGTCTCCGCGTGAACTCAAGAAAAAGCGGGGCCCCCGCATTCGCGAGGGCGACGGAGTGTCTGGGTGTGAGGGGAGTGGACGGAACGGCCCTAACGGGTTGATTGGGCAGCGTGGGCCGAGCGGCGGAGCGGGCTTACTCTCCCGGTCGGTACGTACGGGTTATGTGCCCGGCCAGATCCTCGGGATAGAAATAGATCGGTCGTAGTGCACCATCGGCATAGCGCTGCGCCTGATCCTTGAAGTGGGCAGAGGCCGGATCGCCGCTCTGGCCGCCTGCGCTCACGGCCCAGGCCCGCACTTTCGGTCCGAACTCGACAACGGCGACGAAGCTGTTGCCGCTGGTGCCGTAATACTTCTTCGTGTTCGGATAAGGCTTCGCGCCGAACGAGGCGAGCGAGCCCCAGAGCGCCGAGGTGAAAGGCACCGGAATGCTGCCCTTGGCATCGTCGAAGTGCGGCGCGATCGCACCGTCCAGCCGCTGGAAGCGATTGACCTCGCCCCACGGCACCTGCCAGCCGCCGAAGTCGCGCGTCAGCCGGTCCGTAGCCTGCGAAAGCGCGGCCAGTCGCTGTGCAGGCGTGGTACGCTTGGCGATGAAGTCCGGCAGGTTCAGCCGCGCTTTCTTGGCATCGGCACCGAACTTGCCGCCCAGCGTATCGCCCCAGAACACCGCCAGCGTGGTCTCCTTCGAGCCGTAGCCCCAACGGCAATCCCAGCCCCTCAGCAGCGCCATCGGCGCGGCGAGCTTGGCTTTCAGCGGATCGGCGGCGGGCAGGGCGTCGTAGTCTGCGGCAAGCTGCGGCAGCAGCACCGCGAAAGCGGGCAGGTGGCTGTCGTAAGCCGCCGCGATCAAGCGTTCAGGCGTGAAGTCGTGCTTGCCGGTGAGCACTTCGTCGGCATGGACGCCGCGATAGTTGCCGCCCACCTGATCCATGTAGCGCGGGAAATCGGCGGCCTTGGGGCTGTCCGGCCCGGCGGCGTCCCACGGCCAGTCATTGGTGTTGTGGACCCAGCCGACTTTGGGATTGAGCACGTTGGGCAGCGTGTCGATCGCGTGCAGGCCCTTCCAGTCGGTGGCCGGATCGGCGCCGTCTACGGGATCGCGGTAATCGAAGCGATCGTCACGCACCGGCACGAATTGCGGGTGGAGATAGGCGATCTCACCCCGGGCATCGGCCAGGATCGTGTCGTTCGAGGAATTGGCCCGCGCGCCCGCGACCGTGATGAAGGAGGCAAGGTCGCTCGTCTTGGTGCGCAGCCAGCTCTGTTGGAGCGCGGGGATCGGCTTCCACATCAGCGCCTCGGCAATCCATTTGCCGCCGTCCTCGGCCACGATGGGGCCGTGGTGCGTGCGGTAGGTGGTGAACTGGCGCTCGCCCAAGGTGCCGTCGGGGCGGCGGAACGAGACGGTCACCTCGCGCGTCGTCAGCGGGCGCAGTCCGCTGCCGTAGTGATAGACGGGCTTGCCGCCGCGCGTGTCCACCGTCTCTGCGAACTGGTCGATATTGTCGACGGTGGAGGACGTGTGCATCCAGCCGATCTTCGGGTTGAAGCCCTGATAGATGAAGAACTGGCCCCAGGTCGATGCGCCATACGTGTTGAGCCCGGCGTCGCTGGTCATCTGCAATTCGGCGCGGAAGTAGAAGCTGGTGTGCGGGTTGATCAGCAGCAGGGCATGGCCGTTCGCGGTGTTGACGGGCGCGATGGCGATGCCGTTCGATCCGCTCGGTTCCTTCACCAGCGCGCCGGTTTCCAGCGCGGTGGGTGGGATGCGGCGGTGTTCGTAAAAGCTCTGGAGCCTGGTCAGCGAGATCTGCTCGATGTCGCCGCCGATCGAGCCTTCGGTGAAGGAGAGGGCCATCCACGGCTCGAACCGGGTGAGCACCTTGGGCTTCACGGCGGGATGCGTGGCGAGGTAGAAATTGAGCCCGTCCGCCCAGCTGTTCATCAGCGTGCGCAGCCATGGCGGGCTCTCGCGGTATTGCGCCTTCAGCTCCTCGGGATCGACGAAGAGGCGCTGGCGCAAGTCCTGCCAGATCGCGCTTTCGCCATCGGCCTCCGCCGTGCGGCCGAGCGCGGTGAGGTAATTGGCCTCTACCCTCGGGAAATCGTCTTCGGCCTGCGTATAGATCGCGCCGAACACGGCATCGGCATCGCTGCGGCCGTGGACGTGGGCAATGCCCCAGTCGTCGCGGGTGATCGTGACGCGGGCCGCCTCTGCCTTCCAGCGGGCCAGTTCGGCCGGCGTTGCCGCATGGGCGGCCGGCGGAGCGGCAAGCGCGGTAAGGAAAGTGCCGACGGCGAGAGCCTTGCGAACAGGAGATAAATTGCGCTGCATCGCCCTCAGCTATCGCCCGAGGGGCCGCCGGGCAAGGTCCATCGGACCGGCCCGGCGGTGCAAGGCAATCGGCCTATTCGGCGGCTTCGACTTCGCGGTCCCAGTCGTGCTGGACGGGGTAGGTGGAAATGCGCTCGTCGGGCAATTCGGGGCTGCGAATGCTGCCGAGGAAGCGTTCGACCTGGCTCTTGAGGATCGCCGCCTGAAGCTGAAGCTCGGTCGAGGACGAGAGTACTTGCGAGGCGGCGGCACCCGTCGCCAGCGAGGTTTCACGCACATCCTCCACGCGCCCGGTAACATCGTCGGTGCTGCGCGCGGCAAGGTCGATGCTGCGGGCAAGATCCTGCCCGGCGACCGACTGCTGGTCGACCGCAGCGGCAATCGATACCGAGGTGGCCTCAAGCTGGGCAACGTCCTCGGCAATGGCGCGCAGGGCTTCGACGCTGCCGGTGGTGGAGGCCTGGATCTCGCCGATCTGGGCGGCCACTTCGTCGGTAGCCTTGCTGGTCTGCGCGGCCAGTTCCTTGACCTCTGCGGCGACGACCGCGAAGCCGCGACCGGCCTCACCTCCGCGCGCCGCCTCGATCGAGGCATTGAGCGCCAGCAGGTTGGTGCGCTGGGCGATGGAGTGGATTAGCTTGACGATCTGGCCCACCTGTTCGGCCGAAACCGCCAGCTTGGCGATCGTGGCATCGGCATTGGCGGTGGTCTCGCTGGCCTGACGGGCCAGCTCTGCCGAAGTCGCGGCCTGACGGCTGATTTCGTGGATCGACATGGCGAATTCGTCGCTGGCAGCAGCGGCGGCAGTCACACCGGCAGACGCTTCGCCCATCGCGGTTGAGACTTCGCTGGTGCGGGTGGCGGCATGTTCGGCGGACTTGGCCATCGAGGTCGCGGTCGATTGAAGCTGGCTGGAGGCCGAGGCGACGCCGCTGACGATCTCGCCCACGCTCTGTTCGAACTTCTCGGCAAGATCGAGGACGATCTTCTTGCGCTGGTCCCGCATGGCGTCGCGGCCACGGCGGAGTTCTTCCTGACGCTCGATCTCGGCCTCGGCAGCGGCGGCGGCTTCCTGCCGCAGCTTGTCGAGCCGCAGATACCCGCGCCGGAAGGTTTCGAGCGAGCGGGCCATGTCGCCGATCTCGTTGACCTGATCGGTGCCGGGCACGACGATATCGCGGTCGCCCTCGGCCAGCTTGACCATGGCGTCGGCCATGTCGGCGAGCGGGCCGGTGATGCCGCGCCGAGTGACCAGAAGCGCGAAGATGCCATTGAGCGCGGCCAACAAGGCGAAGACCAGCATGGTGACTTCGGTCCAGCCGATGAAGCTGTCACGGCTCTGCTCGATGGATTCGGTGCGCTGGGTCAGCACGTCCTTGATCTGCGCGACTTGTCCCGAGATCTGAGTCATCGCCACGGAGGGATCGGTGCCGGTTGGGCCGGAGGAAAGCTGCGCGTCGAAGGCAGTGAGCGTCGGGGTCAGGCGTTCGAACAGCAGGTCCACGCCGGGATCGACATTGCCGAGCGCCACGCGCGCCTTGCCGAGCTTGTCGGTGGCCGAGGCGACGAGTGCCCGGGTGGCGTTGGCATGGGCGGCACCGAGGCCGTGCCCGCTCCCTGCGTCGCCTTCCGCGCGCGCCGCATCGAGCTGCTGCATGGCCTGCGCGATGTCGCTCCAGGCATCGGCGGCACCGAGCGCGGAGCTGTGGAGCTTGGCGGTCAGCGTGGCGTCGCCCTGAACCTTGCTCAGCGCGACGCAGGCAACGCCCGCGATCGTCACCGACATGACCAGGAAAATGCAGATGATAATGCGGATCTTGGTGACGATGGACCGGCGCCAGAACCAGTCGCGCTTCGATGCGGAAGCCATGTCGGTCATTGCACTCTTCCCCCCTGCAAACCTTGGCTGAACAACCTTGGCGAGCGATGATGCAGAGGCCTACGAAATTACGCTTAAATAAGGCTTAAACGGAGTAGCGGCGCTTCAGGCGATAGCGGCTGGCGCGACGGCGGCGCGGCGCGGTTTTGCGGGCTTTGCATGGCGGAAGAATCCGGGGGCGCCGCGTTCGGGGGAGAGCCGGTCGGTCAGGCCCAGAGTCGTCTCTCCGGCGCCGAGCATCAGCCAGCCGTCGGGCGCCAGTGCGGAGGCGACACGGGCAAAGGCGCGTTCCCGCGTGGCGGCATCGAAGTAGAGCAGGACATTACGGCACAGCACGATGTCGAACGTGGGCATCTGGCCGCCGGGCAGGGCGGGCAGCGGATCGAGCAGGTTGTGTTCCTCGAAGCGAATCATTCGGCGCAGGCGTTCGCGCACACGCCAGCCTTGCGGCGTCTCCTCGAACCAACGCATCATCTCGCCCATGGCGAGCCCGCGCTGGATCTGGAACGGCGTGTAGCAGCCCTTGCGCGCGATCTCGATGACCGAGCCCGAGACGTCGGTGCCGAGGATCGAGATGGTCCAGCCCGCCCAGCGCGCTTCCTGAGAGGCGAAGAGCATCGCCAAAGTCAGCGCCTCCTGCCCGGTCGAGCAGCCGACCGACCAGATCGTCAGAGTGCGGCTCTCCGCCCGCGTTTCGGCCAAAGTGGGCAGGACATGCCCGACGAGATGGTCGAACAGCGCGCGGTCGCGGAAGAAATAGGTTTCGTTGTTGAGCAGCGCCTCGACCATCTGGCGCGCTAGCACCGACTGCCGCGTGGGCGAAAACATGGCGACAAGCTGGTCGATGCTGTCGATGCCATATTCGCGGCAGAGGCCGGAAAGCGCCGTGCCGATCCGCCAGCGGCGATTGTCGGGCAGCTCCTGCCCGGTGCGTGCCCGCAGAAGTTCGGCCAGCAGGCGTTCGGAGGCGAGGCTCACTTGCACGGCGTGCCTCCAATTCCGGCGATCACGCGCTGGGCAAGTTGTTCGGGCGGCAGGACGGCGCTGGCAAGCCCGGCTTCGGCCACCGCGCGCGGCATGCCCCAGACGGCCGAGCTGGCCTCGTCCTGCGCAAGAATTGTGCCTCCGGCCGCGACGATGCGGGCTGCGCCAAGGGCTCCGTCGCGGCCCATGCCCGAGAGCACGACGCCCAGCGTGCGGTCGCCCATTTCCTCGGCGAGCGAGGCGAACATGGTGTCCAGCGAAGGCAGGCAGCCGCTGGGGGCAGGCGCGTGGTCGAGCCGGACGGTGAGCGTGTCGCCCCGGCGGCGGAAGGCCATGTGGGCATCGCCGGGCGCGATCAGCACGCGGTCGGGCAGGACCGGCATGTCCTCTTCGGCCAGCAGCGTCTCGCAGCCCGAGGCGGAGCGGATCTGGCGCGCGAAATAGGGAATGATCGCGGGCGGCAAGTGCTGGGTGATCACGACCGGCACGCCAAGCTGCCGGGGCAGGGCCGCAAACAGGCTGGCCAGCGCGTGAACGCCGCCGGTGGAGGCGCCGATGGCAAGGATTTCGGCGGGTTGCCGCGCGGGATTGCCCGTTGGCGGACGCAGGCGCGGGGACGGCGCGGGCTCCCGGCCGACCGCTTCGCGCGTGGGGACGGCAGCAAGCCCGAGTTCGCGGATCTTGCCGAGCAGGAGGTCGCGGTAGTCTCCGTGGAATCCGCGTGCGACGGGCTTGGGCAGGGTATCGGCAGCGCCCAGCGCCAGCGCCGCCAGTGTATGCTCGGCGCCGTCGATGGTGAGCGAGGAGACCACCAGAATACGCGCGCCGCGTGCCCGCTCGATGATGCGGGGTAGCGCTTCCAGTCCGCCCATGCCGGGCATGTCGAGATCGAGCAGGACCACGTCGACCCGACTGGTGCGCAAGGTTTCCAGTGCGGCTTCGGCATTGCTGGCAATACCGACGACCTCAAGCCCCTCGGCGCCTTCGACCATGCGCTTGAGCGCGGTGCGGGCCACCAGCGAATCGTCGATTATCATCAGCCGAACAGGCGGCAGCAGCGCCGCGCGGGCCCGATCGGAGCGCATGCCGCGTCGGCGCAGCGGGGATAGGGCCATCGAGGCAGCCTCGATGCGGCTCAGGCCACGCCGACGAGCTGAAGTTTCATGTGCAGGGTATCGTGGTCGAACGGCTTCATCACATATTCGTCGGCGCCCGCCTCGATGGCCGCCTGAATATGCGCGGCATCGCTTTCGGTGGTGCAGAACACCACCTTGGGCTGGTTGGCATGGCCGGTCTGGCGCAGCACGCGCAGGAATTCGATGCCGCTCATCACCGGCATGTTCCAGTCGAGCAGGATCACGTCGGGCATCGCGGCTTCGCAGCTCTGGATGGCTTGCTGCCCGTCGCAGGCCTCACTGACCATGAAGCCGAGGGCCTCCATCGACTGACGCGAGAACTTCCGGATCAACCGCGAGTCATCGACGATCAGGCAGGTTTTCATACGGTAGTTTCCTTATCCCAGAGCCCAACCCTAGTCGTTTTGCGTAACCATTTGCTTAAGCGGCCTCGACGGAGGGCGGCAAAGTGGCCTGCGGGCCTGCGATGAGGGCCCCGACATCGGCCACCAGCAGCGGCCCGAGCGCGGTTTCGACCAGCCCGTGCGACATCGCCGCCCAGTTGCCTTCCATCTGCGCGTTGATCGGTTGCGGCTCGTTCCACGCCTCCGTCACGTCCTCTATCTCGTCGAGCAGCAGGGCGTAGGCATGGCCTTCGTGCATGACCACGGCGGCGGGCGATCCGGCGCCGCCCGGCGCGCCGCGCGAACACTCGCCGAGATCGAGCGCGCGGCAGCCGTCGATGACGGTCAGCACGCGGCTGCGCAGGCCCGAGAGCCCGGCGACGTGGGGCGGAGCGCAAGGCACCGGCGTCATGACCTCAAGCGAGATGACCGACTGCACATCGCGCGAGCGCAGCGCGATCCGGCGACCGGCCAGCGTGACGACGACGAGCAGTTCTCGATTGGACAGTTCCGACATGGTCAGGCCCTCCCGGCGTGGCGGCGCAAGGCGCCCATCAGCGCGGCCTGATCGTAGCGATAGATGCTGGAATCGCCCGGCTCCGGGCTTCCCGGTTCGGTGCGCAGGCGGATCACCTCGCGCGCCGGGCCATGGGGCGGGGCAGCGGGCGCGCCGCCGCCGTCGTGTGGGAGGATAGCAAGATCGGCCTCGTCCGGGGTGTCGGTCTCGACCACGCGGTAGCCTGCCGCCTCGACCATCGGGCGCACGAAGTTCTGGATCCACGCATCGTCGGCGGGAAGGCGGCAGACCGGCCGGACGATGCGCGACGGTGTGCGCGAATGGCGCGCGAACAGGCGGTAGGGCGCGACCACTTGCGTGGCCAGACCGTCGACCAGGACCACCGCGTCCTCGTGCTCGGCGCCGCCTGCGGCAATGGCATCCGCATCGATCTCGCGGATTTCCAGCGCCTCGCGCACGGCATAGGCGATCTCGTTCTGCCCGTCGGCAAGGCGCAGCAGGCGCAGGACGCCATTGCCGTCCAGCGCCGCTTCGAGCGGCATGTCCTCAATCCCGGCGAGCGGCAGGATGCAATCGCGTATGACCACGAGGCGGCGGTCGCCCTCCATCGCGATCGCCTCGGGGCCGACTTCCTCCAGCCGGTCGAGCACGCCCATCGGCATGGCGCGGCGAATGCCGTCGAGCCCGGTGAAGAGCAGCACGCTGGTCGTGCGGCGTGGCTGGGCAGGGGCCTCTTCCAAGCGGTCGCGGCGTTCCAGCGCGTCGGTGCGCAGGCCCCCGGCACGCGCGATGCCGCTCACTTCCAGCAGCAGGATCGGATGGCCGTCGTCGGTCAGCGTGGTACCGGCATAGAGGCCGGTGGCGATGATCGCGGGGGCTGCGGGCTTGATGACGAGTTCCTCGTGCCCGAAAACCTGATCGACGATCAGCGCGAAATGGCCACCGCCCGCGTGCCGCAGCACGATCACCGGCCGCGCCGCATCGTCGGAGAGGGGCTCGTCAGCCGCAACATGCAGCACTTGCGCGGCCATGAGGCAGGGCACGCGGTGCTCGCGGATGCGGGCGAGCATGGCGCCGCCCACTTCGTCGATTTCCAGCGTGCCGTCGGCAAGGTGGATGATTTCCTCCACCGAACTGCGCGGGATCGCGAAGCGCTGGTTGCCGATGCCCACCGTCACCGCCGGAATGATGGTGAGCGTGAGTGGGACGCGCAGGGTCATGCGGGTGCCGAGGCCGGGCGTCGAATCGATCTCGATGGCGCCGCCGATCCGCTCGATATTGGCGCGCACCACGTCCATGCCGACGCCGCGTCCGGAAATCGCGGTGACCGTTTCGGCGGTGGACAGCCCCGGTTCGAAGATCAGCTCGAAGGCTTCGTTGCGGGACATGCGGGCGGCCTGCGCCTCGTCCACCAGGCCCGCAATCACGGCCTTTTCGAGCAGGCGCGTCTCGTCGATCCCGCGCCCGTCGTCGACGATGTCGATCAGGATCTTGTTGCCCGACTGGCGCGCCGAGACGGAGAGTCGCCCGATCTCTGCCTTGCCGGCGAGGCGCCGCAGCGGCGCGTGCTCGATGCCGTGGTCGATGGCGTTGCGGACGATGTGGGTGAGGGGATCGCGGATGATCTCGACCATCTCGCGGTCAAGCTCCACCTCGTTGCCGGCGATGTCCACATGGGCCTGCTTGCCGAGTTCGGCGGCAAGGTCGCGCACCATGCGGGGCAGGCCGGAAAACAGGCTTTCGATCCGCTGCATGCGGGTGCGGGTCATCGCCTCGCGCACTTCGGCGATAATCGCGGAAAGGCGCTCGAACGGTTCGTGGACTTGCGGTTCCACCGCGCCTTCGCGCAGGCGGCGGGCCAGTTCGTTGCGCGCCAGCACCATGTCGGAAACGCCGCTCATCACTTTGTCGAGCAGTTCGACCGGGATGCGGATCGATCGCTGCGGCTGGGCAGTACGGGGGCCTGATATTGGCGGAGGGGTAGCCGGAACCAGTGTGACGACCGGCGCGGCCGCCGGTTCGAGCGCGGCCTTCAGCGCCTCGTCGCCGCCTTCGGGGAAAGTCTCGCCCGCCTCGATGGCGTCGACCATGTCGCCGATCCGGTCCACCACCGCCAGCACCGCGCTGACCAGAGCGGCATCGGCGCTGCGGCGACCCGCGCGGACATCGGCCAGCGCATCCTCGGCGGCGTGGCTGAGCGCTTCGAGGCGCGGCAGGTCGACGAAGCCGCAATTGCCCTTCACGGTGTGGACGAAACGGAAAATCGAATCGAGCCGCGCGCGGTCGCCCGGATTTTCCTCCCAGGAAATCAGTTCGCCGCCCAGCGCCTCCAGCATTTCGCGGGTTTCGACGACGAAGTCTTCGAGCAGTTCGTCCATAAGGGCCCCCAATTCCCGGGGCTTATGCGGCCGAATAAATTAACCAAGAGTATAGGCCCGTCGATCTCGTGCCCCGCGGAAACCGGGATCGGCACCCTCACGCGGCCGGTCGTGCGCGGAAGATTGGTAAAATTTCCTTTTCAGCAAGGATTTCCCCCTAGCCTGTCGGCCAAGCGAGGGAGACCGTGCTTTGATCGAGATCGAAGTCCAGAACGAGACACGTCAGACGCAGGAGACCGTCCGGTTTGCCGCCGTGCCCCGCATCGGCGAGGGCGTGCGGCTTCAGGATCCCGACGGATTCTGGGTGTCCTACGACGTTGTCGACCTGTGGTACCAGAAGGCCGAATTCGGCGAGATCTGGATGCCCTATATCCATGTGCGGATGACGCCTTCGGAGATTTCCGCCGAATCGCTGCCCCGGCCTCAGCCGGTGGCGGAGGACAAGGAGGAAGTCATCGAGACCGCCAAGAAGGTCGCCCGGATCCTCCAGGCCAACGAGAACGCGTGAGCAAGGGAGTAAGTGTCATTCTTGAGGGTCTGATCAAGCGCACCCCGGCGCCCGCCCGCCGCGAGGACGAAACACCTGCCCCGCAGGCCGCCGCCGCTGCTGTGCCCGAGGCGCCGAGTGGTCGTCGCGGCCTGATCGTCGACGATTCGCGGGTGATCCGCAAGGTTTCGCGCCGAATCCTTGAGGCACTCGGCTACACCGTCACCGAGGCCGAGAACGGCGAGGAAGCGCTGAGCAAGTGCATGGCGGCGATGCCGGACCTGATCCTGCTCGACTGGAACATGCCGCTGATGGGCGGGCTGGAATTCGTCACCGCGCTGCGCGGCATGCAGGGCGCCCACCGGCCGAAGGTGGTGTTCTGCACCACGAACTCGGAAAACGGCGATATCCGCAAGGGGATCGAGGCGGGTGCCGACGAATACGTCATCAAGCCGTTCGATCACCATACGCTGCACATGAAGCTGCAAGGCATCGGCGCGGCCTGAAGATTTGGGTCTTGGCTGCCCGTCGACTGGGCAGCGCGCACGGCAGGCTTAACGGCAGACTTGTCGCCGAACTAACTGAGACCGCCACCCCAAATCCGTCACCGCGAAGGCGGGGATCCCGCTTGTTCTTTTTTCAGCACGCAGAGAACTCAAGAAAAGCGGGGCCCCCGCCTTCGCGGGGGCGACGAGGTGTTGTGGTGGACTCGTGGGGTTCAGTCAGCGTCCGCAGGTTAGCCCGTCGCTTGCAAGGCCGTGCCGGTTCGCACCGTCACCTCGTTGCCGTTCGGTGCGGTCGTCCTCGGCTGAGGCGCCGATGACGGAACCGACAAGCGATAGCCGTAACGCGAAAGATCATGCGCGGTCATGCGCTGAAGCTGGAGGTTGCTCTCCGCATAGCGGTCGCCGGTGACATCCTCGATCTGGCGCTTGAGGCGACGACGCAGGGGAGCATCGATCAGCCGCGTGGGCTCGAACAGCGGGCGCATCCGGCGATACCAGCGGTCGAACGGATTGAATGCGATCGGCGCATGCGGGGAGAGCTGGTTGCGGTAGATCAGCCCGTTGAGATGGCGCCGCAGCAGCTGCATCATCAGCGGCATGCTGGCATTGGCCATGTCGCCGAAGATGTCAGCCTCGATCCGGGCGGTCGACTGGCCGCAGAAGCGCGCGATCTCCACCGCGATGCGCCAGGATTCGCCGCGCAGCGCCTCGTAAGGGATGACGAGCACGTTCTCCGAACCGAACAGCGTCCGGTAATATTCGATCAGCGGGACATAAGCGAAGCTGCGCAAGTCGAATTCCGGCTTGCGGAACAGCTTGGGCTGGATCGGCCGCGTCAGCCGCCGGAACGACAGCGATCCGCCGTCGGTAATGTACTGAAGATAGTAGGAATAGAGCATCGAACGCTGTTCACGCACGAAGACCAGGATGCGGGCATCGGGCAGGCAGGTCTTGACGCGGTCCGCGATCATCCGCGCGTCGAACCCGCCCGATCCGGGATAGCCCGAAAGCCGCTCGTGTGAGAGCACCAGCGTGCGGCCGCGTGTGCGCGCTTCGTAGGCAAGGCGGTGATAGGCCTCGATCACCTTGGGCTCCATCTCGTCGAAGGCGCCGTAGCGGATGAAGTCGGCCTGAAGACGGACGCGGTCCCGGCCGGGGCGTTCGAAGCCGAGGTCTGAGCGGGCGAAAAGCGTGCGCTGGAGCAGCGTGGAGGCGGTCTTGTGAAAGCCGATATGAACAAGCGGTTGAATCGACTGTTGGGACAACGCGGGGATCTCCATGCCTCGGCGGGAACGGTTGCCTTTTGGGGGGATCTCTGTGCCCGACCGGCCCGGTTAGCTTCCTGAATGCAAGTCGAATGTTCGGTTTTTGCCCGATTCCGGTCAATTGCCATGAATCGCCCGCTGGCACCCCTTAAGTCTAGGCTGAGCCGCGACGCACGACCGTCGCGGCCCCGGTTGTTGGCGGGGTACGCCCAATGGGCCGGCGCTCCGACCCCAATGACACGTCCGGGATCGCCATAGGGGTGATTGCCCGGGGCGGGTTCCCCCAGCACCCTTCGTCACCCAGCACCCTTTGCGGAGGGCCTGCGCGCCGAACGGCGGAAGGGAGCCAGTCTGTGAACGAACATGAAAAGGTGCGAGGTGGCGGCCGCGATCCGGTGCTCGTGACCGGGGCCGCCGGCTTCATCGGCCATGCCACGGCGCATCGCCTGCTGGCCCGGGGCGAGCGGGTGATCGGGATCGACGTGGTCAACGCTTACTACGATCCCGCGCTGAAGGAAGCGCGCCTCGCGACGTTCGAGGGCCATCCCGATTTCACCTTCCACCGCATGGACATCGCCGATGCCGAGGGATTGGCAGCGCTGGTTCGGCACGAGGGCGTGCGCCGGGTCGTGCATCTCGCGGCGCAGGCGGGGGTGCGCTACAGCATCGAGCATCCTTTCGCCTATCAGCATTCCAATCTGGCCGGGCATCTCTCGGTGCTGGAGGCGTGCCGCCATGCGCCGGATTTCGAGCACCTGGTCTATGCCTCGTCCAGTTCGGTCTACGGCGACCGGCCACTGGCGGGCAGCGGGTTTACCGAGGACGATCCAACTGTAAGCCCGGTCTCGCTCTATGCCGCCACCAAGCGTTCGTGCGAGTTGATGAGCCATGCCTATGCCGGGCTCTATCACTTCGCGCAGACGGGGCTGCGGTTCTTCACGGTCTATGGGCCATGGGGACGGCCGGACATGGCCTATTTCAGCTTCACCGGGAAGATCCTCTCCGGTCAGCCGATCGAGGTCTATGGCGAGGGCCGGATGGCGCGCGATTTCACCTATATCGACGATATCGTCGATGGCGTGCTCGGTGCGCTCGACAACCCGCCGGGCGGGGGAATGTACGATCCGCTGCACCGCGTGCTCAACATCGGGGACAGTCGCCCGGTCGGCCTGATGGACATGATCGCCACGCTCGAAGCGGCGCTCGGGCGTGAGGCGGTGAAGGTCATGCGCCCGATGCAGCCGGGCGACGTGACCGCCACGTATGCCGACGTCAGCCGCCTGAATGCGCTTACCGGCTATCACCCGCGCGTCATGCTGGAAGAAGGGCTTCAGCGCTTCGCCGACTGGTACCGCGTGTTCTACGGGTGCGAGGCCGAGGCGGCATCCCAGGCGGCCGAGTGAGCCCGGCGGATCGCGCCGTGGCCCTGCGCGGCGAACTGGCCACGCTCGCACGGTTCGTGCTGGTGGGCGCGGCCAATACCGCGATCGGCTATGGCCTCATCCTGTGCTGGCTGTTCGCCGGGCTGGGGGATTACGGCGCCAATGTGCTGGGCTTCGCGATGGGCTTGCCGATTTCCTATCTTATGCACCGCAGCCTGACGTTCCGCGCTCGCCACCGTCCGAGCCGGGCGGAGATCGTGCGCTATGTGCTGGCGTTCCTGACGGCCTATGGCGCCAATCTTGGCGTGATCGCGCTGGGGAGGGCAGCGGGTCTGGGCGGCAGCGCGCTGCTTCAGGCGCTAGCCGTCTGCACTTATGCCGCGCTGCTCTTCGTGCTGACCCGCCTTATCGTGTTTCCCGCGCGACGAGCGTGACCACGTCGGGAAAGTTGAGCCGGGTCTCGACGATCGGGCTGGATGCGTTCTTGGCCTGAAGGAACAGGCGCCCGACATATTCGCCCAGGATCCCCATGAAGATCGAATTGATGGAGATCGACATCAGCAACAGGATCGTCGTCGTCGCGAAGCCGGCGGGCCAATGCTGTCCCAGCACGATCCGGCCGATCAGGTAGACGAACGTCAGCAGCAGCGACAGCACCCCGATCATGATCCCCGAGATCGAGGCGATCCGCAGCGGCAGCAGCGAGTGGTTGAGCACGCCGTCCACCGCCAGCGAGATCATCGATTTCAGCGGAAACTTGCTCTCGCCCGCCGTTCGGTCCGCGCGGTCGTATTCCAGCCCGATCTGCGAGAAACCCATCGCGCTGATAAGCCCGCGCAAATAGGGCGAGGCATCGTCCACCTTGTGCAGTTCGACCAGGATGCGCCGGTCGCAAAGGCGGAACTCGCCAGCGTTGACCGGCAGGTCGTCGTCGCTGATCCAGGTGATGAAGTGGTAGAACGCGCGCCGGGCCGTCGCCACCACGAAGCTGTCCTGCAGGCTGCGGCGGATGCCGTAGACCACCTGATGGCCCAGCCGCCAGTGCTGGAGCATGTCGGGGATCAGTTCGGGCGGGTCCTGAAGATCGCAATCGAGCTGGATCGAGCAAGCGCCGCTGGCCGCCTTGTAGGCGCAGAGCAGCGAGCGCTGGTAGCCATAGTTGCGTGAGAAGCGGATGACCTTGAGCGCCGGGTCCCTTCGGGCAAGCTCTTCCAGCAGTTCGAAAGTCCGGTCGGTCGAATGGTTGTCGGTGACGATGATCTCGTAGCTGTACTCTGGCAGCTTCTCGAAAACGCGCACCACTGCCTCGTAGCAGCGAACCACGGTCAGCTCTTCGTTGAAGGCCGGTATCAGGATCGAAACAAGGGTTTTGGGCTCTGCGTTCACTGCCGTCACCCCGCCATGCTGCGCATGAGTTGCTCGGCCGCGATGGTCTGGCGCAGCCCTTCCTCAAGCCCGATCCGCCGCTCCCATCCAAAGCGCACGCGTGCCCGTTCGGTGGTGCTGCGCATTTCGACCGGGCTATCGCCGGGAAGCGGGTCCAGCCTGGTGACGAGAGCGGGATCGCAGCCGGTCATGGCGACGATCCGGTCGGCCACTTCGCCCATGGTCGGTGCCTCGCCCGAGGCGACATTGACGAGCGTGCAATCGCCTGAGGCAAGCTCGGCAATCTGGAGCAGGGCGTCGACGACATCGGCAACGTGCAACAGGTCGCGCCGGTCGCCGGGGCGCCGGACAGTGATGGGGCGACCCGTAATCGCGGCGTCGATCAGCGCGGGGACAAGGAATTCGCGCGATTGGCCGGGCCCGTAGCACAGCGCCAGTCTGGCGGTGATAACCGGGAAGGGCACGGTGGGGGCCAGCATCGCAAGATACTGCGCGGTGGCCAGCATCCCGGCGCCATAGGGTGAGAGCGGGTGAGGGCGGCTGGCCTCGCCATAGGGTAGGTCAGCGTCGCCGTATTCGGCGATGGTCCCGGTGCGGACGACGACCGAAGGGGGCGCGGACAGGTCCGCCAGCGCTTCCACAAGGTTGAGCGTGGGTTCGATATAGAAGGCGATGGCCGCGCGCGCGCGCTCGAAGCTCGGTTCGGGGGGCAGGCGGGTTTCGGCGGCAAGGTGGAATACGCGCTCGGGCGCGATCGCCGCAATCTGCGCGCGCGTGGCCTCACGGTCGCGCAAGTCGGAGGTGTGGATCGTGAGGTTTCCGGCGATCGCGGACAGCCGCGCCAGCGACGTCGTCGGGCGGACGAGGACGTGGACTTCGTCCCCTTCCGCAAGAAGGCGCGCGGACAGGTGCGAGCCGATGAAGCCGGCTGCTCCTGTCACCAGCGAGACTGACTTGCGCACCACGATTCCTGTTCCCTTCGGCCCGGCCTTCCGGGCAGTCTGTGCTTTTCCGTCAGGCCGCTGTCCCCGGCAGCGGCATTTGGGGCGAATACTCAGGCATTGGCGGTCTCGAAGCGGGAGGACGTGGGCAGCGATGCCACGAAGGCCTCGAAACTTTCATGCATGTACTGGATGTGGGCGTCGGTCAGGCCGTGGTGGCAGGCGAGCAGGATGCCGCCCTTCATGACCGCATCGGCCACCGGATAGCCTTCGGGCGATACGCGCGCGGGCACGCCCCGCATGGCCGGCTGGCGCAGGATATTGCCGGTGAACACCGGGCGCGTCTGGATATCGCGCTGCTCCAGCCAGATCTGCATGTGCGTGCGGGTGAAAGGCGCATCCTCGCGAATGGTCAGCGGGAAGGCGAGCCAGCCGGTGCGCGAATCCGGCAATTGGCGGGGCAGTACGAACCACTCCTCGTAAGCCTTGAAGAACGCGTACTGGCGCTGGAAGTGACGCTCGCGCGCGGCGATGTTGCCTTGGAGCTTGGTAAGCTGGACCAACCCGAAGGCGGCACCCATCTCCGAAGGCTCGACGTTGAAACCCAGTTCGTCGAACAGGAACTTGGCGTCGTAGTCGATGCCGTCGAGCGCGACGTTGAAGCGCGTGTCGATGCTCTCGGAATCGACATGGAGCGAACTCGTCCGCCCCCACGAACGCAGCAGCAGCGCGCGCCGGGCAAGGTCCTCGTCCGAGACGCAGAGCATGCCGCCGTTGCCCGCCGCATTGATGACGTGTGACCCGTAGAAGCTGGTGGTGGAAATGTGCGAGCGCGTCCCCGTGCTGGTGCCGCGCAAAGTGGCGCCCAATGTATCGGCGCTGTCTTCCACGACCATCAGGCCATGCCGGTCGGCAATGTCGCGAATGCGGTCCCAGTCGGGCAGGTTGCCGATCAGCGAGGGGATCATCATCGCGCGGGTGTTCGGGCCGATCATCGCCTCGATCCTGTCGACGTCGATATTGTAAGTGCCGACGGCGGCATCGACGAACGCGGGGACGAGCCGTGCGCGGACGATGGGCGCCACCGTCGTCGCGAACGTGAGGGCGGGGGTAATGACCTCGCTGCCCTCGGGCAGGTTCAGCAGTTCGATCGCCAGATAGTTCGCGGAGGAGCCGGAATTGACCATGATCCCGTGGTCCTTGGCGAAGAGCGCGGAGACCTGCTCCTCCATGGCGCGCACTTTCGGGCCCATCTGCGTCGATGTTCGCAGGACTTCGAGGACGGCGGCGATCTCGTCCTCGCCGTGGACGGTCTGGCCGTAATTTACGCGCATGCTGCTGTTGCCCCCTCGAACGATTGGGTGTCTGCGGTGGCGTTGAAATAGTGGGCGATCTGCGCCTCGCTGAAGGCGCGCATCGCGGCATGGCCGCGCGTGGCGGTGCGGTACCACTCGGCGGTCAGGGCCACCGCGTCTTCGGTCGAAAGGCGGGGCCGCCAGCCGAGGCGGGCACGCGCCTTGCTGGAATCGAGCGTGAGCATCCCCGCCTCGTGCGGATCGTCCGGCCGCTTGCCGAAGGCGATCTGTGCGACACCGGGGCCCCAGGCGTGCTGGAACCGGCGGGCGAGTGTCTCGACATCAATGAAGCCATCCGCGCTCGGGCCGAAGTTGAACGCCTCGGCATAGTGCAGGGCATCGCTGCCCAGCAGCCTGGCGCCGAGCATGAGGTAGCCGGTCACGGGCTCCAGCACGTGCTGCCAGGGGCGTACGCTGGCCGGATTGCGGATCGTCACCGTCGTGCCCGCCATGGTTGCGCGCACCACGTCGGGCAGCAGCCGGTCGAGCGACATGTCGCCGCCGCCGATCACGTTGCCCGCCCGTGCGGTGGCGATCTGGCAGCCTGCGGGATCGGTGAAATAGGAATGCCGGAACGCGGCGGCGACCAGTTCGGTGCAGCCTTTGGAGGCGCTGTAGGGGTCGGCGCCGCCCAGCGCGTCGGTCTCGCGATAGGGCCATGCCCACTCGCGGTTGTCGTAGCACTTGTCGCTGGTGACGACGACCACGCCGCGCGCAGAGGGCATGCGCCGCACCGCGTCGAGCACTATCGCCGTGCCGGTCACATTGGTGGCGAACGTCTCCACCGGGTCGGCATAGGACGGCCGCACCAGCGCCTGCGCGGCAAGGTGGAACACCAGATCGGGCTCCAGCCCCTTGCAGGCCTCGCCATAGGCGCGTGCGTCGCGAATGTCGGCAATGCGGTGGTCGACCAGCTCCCCGAGGTCGACCGAATGGAAGAAGTCAGGGCCTTGCGGGGGGCGGTGCAAGGCGATCCCGGCAACCTCGGCACCCAGTTTCCTGAGCAAGAGGCAAAGCCAGCCACCCTTGAATCCGGTATGGCCAGTCACCAGGATCCGCTTGCCGCGGTAAACCGCTGCAAGCGCCTGATCCAGAGTGCCCTCGTCAGGCATGTTGCAGTTTGGTCGGACCGTCGGTGGAAAGCACCGGCTGCCCGTTCTCGAAATCCATCCACGGCGGCAGCGCCTGCGTGCCCAGCTTGTCCAGTGTGTCGCGGTCACGCACGGTGTCCATCGGGTGCCAGAAGCCCTTGTGCTTGAAAGCCATGAGCTGGCCATCGTGGGCCAGGCGGGTGAGCGGCGCCTGTTCGAGCGGCTCCTCGTCACCCGTGAGGTAGTCGAGCACGCCCGGCTCGAAGACGAAGAAGCCGCCGTTTATCCAGGTTTCGTACTTGATGACCTTCTCGGTGAATTCCACCACCTGGCCACCTTTTCCGGCGCATTCGCCCAGTTCCAGATTGCCGAAACGCGCCGGCGGCTGGACCGCGGTAACGGTGGCCAGCCTGCCATGCGAGCGGTGGTATTCCAGCAGCGCGGTAATATCGATGTTGCCCACCCCGTCCGAGTAGGTGACCATGAATGTCTCGTTATCCAGCCACGAGCGGAGCCGCCTGAGCCGCCCGCCGGTCATCGTCGCCAGGCCGGTGTCCACCACCGAAACGCGCCAGTCGATCTTGGTGGTGGGGCGCAGGGCCATCTCGCCATTGCCGATGCCCACCGTGAAGTCGTTCGACATCAGGTGGAGCGCCTGAAAGAAACTTTTGATCGCCAAGGACTTGTAGCCGCAAGCGACGATGAAGTCGTTGTGTCCCCAGTGGTCGTAGATATCCATGACATGGAGCATGATCGGCCGCCCGGCGACTTCCACCATCGGCTTGGGTATCCGAACGGTCTCTTCGGCCAGGCGTGAGCCCAGACCACCTGCGAGCAGAACGACTTTCATGACACGTTCTCCGGTCACGGAAATTTCTGGAGAAAATTCTCCGCTCGATGGCGCAAGGTTAAGGGCAGAGCGGGTTCCCGGCGAAGTGGGCATCGGGGGTAGGCAGCTATTGCCAGAAGGGGCCCAGCTTTAGCCAGCAGGGGCACCAAAGGGCTATTTATCCGCCATCATGGGAGGCCCGGGACGGCGGAAAAGCCGCAGCTGGCGGTGCTGTCCCTGCCCGGCGAACTCAATGTAGCCATGGGCGCGGGCATAGTCCGCGAAGGCCTGCTCAAGTGGCTCCTCGCCATCGACAAGGATCGCCGGTGGCGGGTCGGCATCGAGGAAGCCGGTGAGCTGCGTGGGCGAGGTGGTGGTGAAGTACGGGCGGTCAGCCGGGGGCAGCAGGTCCGCCACGCGGTAGACGAACTGACCGGCGGCGAATTCGCGGGGGACCGTGAATCCGCCCTCCAGCGCCATCCCCGGGGACAGTGTGGCGGCGCGCTCGCCGCCCGAGAAACCGGCGTCGCGCGCCAGCTTCCGGATGTCGCGGTGGAGCGAGACGGTCTCCCATTGCGCCGGGCGGCCAAGCGCCGCGAAGCCGGGCCCCAGCCGCGAGACCGCGCAGAGCAGCGCGACCAGCGCCAGTGCCGCCAGCACTGCGTCGGCGGCGGTGCGGTCGGCGGGCTGGGTGCGCGCGCGCAGCAGCAACAGCAGGAGCAGCAGGAACGGGATCGGTGGCACGAAATACTGCGGGAACGACGGCGTCGGCACAAAGGCGACGACGAAGCCCATCACCGCCAGCGATGCCGCGAGTACGACCGGCCAGGCGAAGGCCATCCGTACACCCTCGCGAAAGCCGCCGCGCGCCATGGGCAGGGCGATCAGGACCACGATGCCGGTTATCGTCAGCAGCGTGCCGTTGGCGGCCCAGATATCCTCGGCCAGCAGGACTTTCTGCGCGATCCCGATGACTTTGGGCTCTGACGAATGCGCCCAGTAGGCGGCCTGCGCCTGCGTGAAATAGCGCATGGTGTGGGCGAAGAAGGATTGCGGATCGGCGGCCATGACCAGCAGCACCGGAAGCCCGGCGACCAGTCCTCCCACCGCCAGCGGCAGCGTGCCCAGCATCAGCCGCCGCCCCAGCGTTCGCGAGGACGGTGCCAGCAGGGTCGCCAGTGCGAGGAACGGGGCCAGGAATACGTAATTGACCTTGAGCGCGATGGCGGCGGTCGTCAGGATCCCGGCAACAAGGCAGGAGAGCGCCGAGGGCCGCTCCGCATCGAGGCCGGAGATCAGGAAGCCGATCGACAGCAAGGCGAAGGGGATCGGCAGGAAATTGTTGGTCGCCAGCATGCCCGGCGATCCCAGCAGGAGCACATTGGTGATCAGCAGCACGGCGGGCGCGAAGAAGCCCCAGAATCCTGCCTTGGTCAGCCGCGCAAGAAACCACAGCGCGACCAGCGCGAGAACCCAGCCCGCCAGCACCAGTAGCCGTCCGGTCAGCAGGAAGCGCGCGGTGCCGAAAATCCAGTAGATGCTGCCCAGCACCCACGGCAGCAGGGGCAGGTGGTTGTAGCCAAGGTCGCGGTAGATATCGCCGGTTCCCGACAGGGCCGAGACGGTGATGAACAGGTTTTCGTCACGCCCCATCGGATAGGACATCATCCGTCCGGCCAGGCTCACCAGCAGCACGGCCAGCAGCGCCCAGCACATGACCGAAACGACCCCGCCCCGGGGCGCTGCGACTTGCGTTTCGTCCGACGTCATCGCGTCCCCCCGTCATCGTTCGATCCGTTGCAATTCTCGCCGATTGCCCGGCCATGCCGTGAGCGCGATTAGGGCGTAATCACTCTGGATGACGACAGGCTCCCATGCGCATCTGCGGCGCATGATCCCTTCGCCAATAAAGGGTTAGACCGCATGATCGGATCCCGGCGCCGCGGGGCTTGCGGTACTCTGGGCAGATCAGAAGAAAGTACGCAGGCTCTCCTTGGTGCAAAATCTCGAACCGTTGCACGTTGCGATACTGGCTTCCGGGCTGGGGGCCGGAGGCGCGGAACAGGTGATCGCTCAATTGGCGCGGCACTGGTGCGCGGCGGAGCATCGGGTTTCGGTAATCGCCTTCGATCGGCCGGGGGATGCCGTCTACCATGCGCTTCCCGCTGCGACGGGGCTGCACCGGCTAGGCGGGCGGGCCGGGACATGGGGTGTGCTTGGCCGGGTCTTTGCGCTGCGGCGCGTGCTGGCGGCGGAGCGGCCGGCGGTGCTGGTCTCCTTCCTGACCAAGAACAATCTGATCGCGGCGCTGGCAACGTTGGGCACGGGCACGCGGCTGGTCTGTGCCGAGCGCAACAATCCGGAACGGCAGGACGCGCATCCCTTGTGGAACCGCGCGCTGGACCTGCTCTACCGACGTGCTGACGCGATTGTCTGCCAGACCGACGCGGTACGCCGCTGCTTTCCCGCCGCCGTGCGTCGCAAGCTGGTGACTATTCCTAACCCGATCCCCACGCCGGATGTCTTTCCGACCGCCGATGACACGCGCCGTATCTGTGCGGTGGGGCGGCTCACGCATCAGAAGGGGTTCGATGTCCTGCTGGGTGCCTTCGCACTCATCGCACCGCGCTTTCCCGGCTGGAGCCTGACGATCCACGGAGAGGGACCCGACCGCGCCGCTCTGGAGGCGGCCGTGGCCGAACTCGGCCTTTCCGGTCGTGTCGAATTGCCCGGGCTGAGCCCGGTGCCGCGCGGCTGGATCGCGGAGTGCGACGTGTTCGTGTTGTCCTCGCGCTACGAAGGCTTCCCCAACGTGTTGGGCGAGGCAATGGCGGCCGGCTTGCCGGTGATCGCCGCCAATTGCGATTTCGGCCCCGCTGACATGGTCGAGACCGGCAAGACCGGCGTGCTCGTGGCGTCCGAGGATACCGAGGCACTGGCCGACGCGCTCGCCGAGATGATCGAGAACCGCGCCGCGCGTGAGCGGATGGGCCCTGCGGCGGCAGCCGCCATGGCGCGCTTCGCGCCGGAGCGGGTGCTGGCACGCTGGGACCAGTTGCTTGCCCGGGTCCTTGCAACCGGTCGCAGGCCCGCCTCCGCACCACCAGCCGTGCGCAGTCCAACACGCGAGGCGGGGGCACCGCGATGACACGGAGCACGGTGCGCATCCTGTTCACGTCGGCAGGGCGACGGGTCGAACTCACGCGCTGTTTTCGCCGTGCGGCCGAGGCTCTGGGGCTGCGGGCGGAGATCCACGCCTGCGACTTCTACCCCGACCTTAGCGCCGCGTGCCTTGATGCGGACCGTGCGTTTGCGGTGCCGCGCTGCACCGATCCCGCCTATGTCGAGCATCTGCTGGATCATTGCCGGCGCGAACGCATCGACCTGCTGGTGCCGACCATCGACACCGAACTGGAAGCGCTGGCCCTGACCCGCGATAGTTTCGCCGCAGCGGGGACGCGGGTCCACATCAGCGATCCCGAGACGGTGGCCATCGTGCGCGACAAGGCGCGGACCATCGCGGTGCTGGGCGAAGCGGGCGTGCCGGTGCCGCGCTCGGCCCCGGCGGAACACGTGCGCGTCGCGCCGGGCGAGTGGCGTTGGCCGGCTTTCGTCAAGCCCGTGGGCGGCAGTGCCAGTCGCGGTATCGGCGTGCTGGAAGGCCCGGAGGATATCGCGCTCGCCTATGCCGAACCGATGCTGGTGCAGGAACTGCTGCGCGGGCCCGAATATACCGTAAACATGTACATCGACGCGGCCGGGCGCATGCTCTCGGCGATCCCGCATCGGCGGCTCACAGTTCGCGCGGGCGAGGTCGAGAAAGGCCGCACCACCCGCGATCCGCGTTTCGTTGCGATCGCGGCCGGGATTGCGGCCGCGTTGCCCGGCGCGCGCGGCGTGCTATGCTTCCAGTTGATCGACGATCCCGATCGCGGCCCCTGTGTGTTCGAGATCAACGCGCGGTTCGGTGGCGGCTATCCGCTCGCCGACCATGCGGGCGGGCGCTATGCCGAAAGCTTGCTGGCCGGTTTTGCCGGGCTGCCCGAATGCGCCACCCAGGACTGGCGCGAGGACGTGACCATGCTGCGCTACGACGCGGCGGTATTCCATGGCTGAGGTCGTCCTGCGGGGAGGCTGGGTGGTCGTCCTCGATCTGGACGACACGCTCTATCTGGAGCGGGACTTCGCATTGAGCGGCTTCGGCGTGGTCGGGCGCAGGCTGGAGGCCATGCACGGGATCACCGGCTTTGCGGAGGAATGCGCGCGGCTGCTCGAAGCGGGCGTGCGCGGTTCGATTTTCGACCGGGCGCTGGCTGCACTGGGCGCGGCGGATGCGGGAATAGCGGTGGCGGGTCTGGTCGAGGTCTATCGCGGACATCGGCCCCGGATCACACTGGCGCCCGATGCGGCGCGCCTGCTCGATCGGATCGACGGTCCTGCCTCGGCGCTCATCACCGATGGCCCGGCGCGGATGCAGGCTGCCAAAGTGGGTGCGCTGGGGCTGGGCGGACGGCTGGGCAGGCTGGTGCTGACCGGAATGCTGCCGCCGGGTTGCAGCAAGCCGCATGCCATGCCCTATCAACTCGTCGAGCGATGGTCCGGCCAGTCGCCTTCCGAGCATGTCTATATTGCCGACAACAGCGCCAAGGATTTCATCGCGCCGCGCGCGCGGGGATGGCAGACCGTACAGATCCTGCGCGAAGGGCGGATCCACCATGGCGAGCCGCCGACTTCCGCCCATGCCGCCGATGTCGTGATCGATACGCTGGATGCGCTGATTTTCGAGCGTTCCGGCGTGCGCTCAGTCCGCGCCTGAGGCTAGCGCGACGGCAGGTTTCCGTCGCTCACCGCCCGCCATGACCCACAGCGTCAGCACAAGGATGCGCAAGTCCAGCAGCGGCGAGGCATTGTCCACGTACCACAAGTCCAGCGTGATCTTCTCGTCGAGCGAGAGCAGCGTATTGCCGTTGACTTGCGACCAGCCGGTCAGGCCGGGACGGACCCTGCCGCGTGCCTCTCCGCGCGGGCCGAGCCCGGCGATGGTCTCCGGCAGCAGCGGGCGTGGGCCGACGAAGGCCATGTCGCCCCGCGCCACGTTCCACAGGCCGGGCAGTTCGTCGAGCCGGCTGCGGCGCAGGAATCGCCCGAAGGCCGTCACGCGCACTTTGTCAGGCAGCGGGCGGCCGTCGGGGCCGTTCGCCTCGCGCATGGAGCGCAGCTTGAACATGGTGAAGGATTGCCCGCCCAGCCCGGCGCGCGCTTGCCGGAAAAGCACGGGCGAGCCCATCGAAAGGCGTACGCCCAGCGCCAGTCCGGCAATCAGCGGCAGGGCAGGGATCAGCAGCGCGGCGCCGAGCGCCCGGGTCATGAGACGTCGCATGGATCGTACTCTTCCCCGATGCGCTCAGACTTCGGACGGGCGCCAGGAATGGCCGCGGAAGAAGCGACGGATCCGAGCAGCCCAGGCCTCGCGGCCCGCGACTGACGAGGTGTAGTAGCTGGCCGAGTCCGCATAGAACTGCACGGAGTCGCCGTAGCGGCGGCGGGCATGTTCGGCGTAATCGACCTGATCGAAGATCACCCCGCCCACGCTGTCATCCAGCGATTCCAGCGCGGCGCGCATCTGGTCTCCGGTGGTGTGTCCCCAGCGGGCCACCATCACCGTCTGGTCCGCGAAGTTGCACATGGCGCGAGCATCGCGCACCGCCAGGGTTGCCGGGGCATTGATGATGACAAGGTCGAAACGCTCGCGAAGCTGGCCGAGCAGGATGCGCAGCCGGTTGGAGGACAGCAGCACGGCCGGTTCGGCCACGGGTTCCTTGGCGCTGAGCAGGACGATCTGCCGGGCGATCGCGTCGCTCGAAAGCGGCTCGTCCTGGTCATAGGGGTTGCCCTGATGCGGGATCGCCAGACTGTCCAGCTCGGCACGGCCGCAGACAATGTCGACAAGGTCGGGGGCGCTCGATTCGTTCTGGAGCTGTTGCAGCGCCCCGCGCTTGCGCAAGTCGAGGTCCAGCACCACGGTCCGCTCGCCCAGCGCAATACCGGCCGCCGCGAGAGTGAGCGAGACGGTGGACTTGCCGTCTCCGGGGAGCGGAGACGTGACCAGCACCACTTGCACGCCAGCCCGTCTCTGCAACCCGCGTACCTCGCTGTAGGTAGAGCGGGCGACTTCGGCGAAGAGCGACTGCGGCTCCTTGATGACCGGGCTGTCCTTCGGATCGAAGGAGGTGTCGCGGGTCAGCAGCGGCAGCATGCCCAGGGTCGGCAGGCCGAACTGGCGGCGGATCTGCGCCATGGTCCGCAGGCGATCGTCCAGGAAGTCACGCAAGTAGGCGATCATCAGGGCAAGGAGCGAGGAGCCGACGAAGGCGGTCAGCGCCAGCTTGAACGGCGTCGGTGCCACCGGGTTGTAGTCGGGCACTGCCGGCGAGACGACCGAGGAGGACACGCCTTCCATCTGCATCTGCGCGCGCACCTGTTCGATGCGGGCGGAGATCGACTTGTAGGCCTGATCGTCAAGATCGGCCTGACGCAGCAGCTTGTCGAGTTCGACGCGGTTTTCGGTGTTGTGATAGGCCATCGAGCTGAGCCCGGCGACAATACCCTCCAGACGCGAGGCTTGCGCGGCGTCACCATCGGCTTCGCTGCGCGCGATCTGCGCCATCTGGTCGCCCTTGGCAGCAACGTCGGCCTGCGCGGCAGCCTGCACGGCTGCGCGTTCGTCAGCTATGCTCTTGTCGACTGCGGCCAGTTCCGAATGCACGCGCTTCACGTCGGGGTGATTGGGGCCGAGGCTGGTGCTCAGCTTCGATGCCTCGCCGACCAGTTCGCCGCGATGGCGTTCAAGCTGGTCGAGCGCGGCCGATGTCACCATTGCCGTGCTCTGCATGGTGGAGGCGCGGGCGATACCGGCGCTGCGTGCGGCGGCGCCATCGCGGGCGGCGGTGGCGGCTGCGCTCTGCACGGCGATTCGGTTGATCTGGGCCAGATCCTCGTCCGTCCCGGCACCGGCAAGCATGTGGTTACGCTCGCGGAAGTCAGCGACGAGCTGCGCCGATGCCACGGCGGTACGGCCGCGTGCCTGCTGTTCCTGTTCGAGCGAGGCCAGCAGTTCGGAGCGGCGCTCATTGGTCATGGCCCCGCGCAGGGCGCGTACGGCCGGGGGTATTTCGTTGGCGATGTCTGCCGCCAGTTCGGGCGAGCGCGCGACGACGGAGATCTCGATGAGGTCGGAACCGGCCTCGGAATCGATCGTGATCATGGACAGCAGCTTGTTCACGGCGGCCTGAAGCAGCGGCTTGCCGGTCAGGGTAGGATTGCCCATTTCATTCAGGAAATCGGGATTGTGCAGCAGGTTCAGGTCCTTGATGACCTGCTCGGCCGCCGATCCTGACCGGTGCAGACGCACCGCGTTGGCAACGCGTTCGGCATTGCGCGAATTCACGTCGGCCTGGTTGGTGCCCACCTGATCGATCAGTTCCACCTGAACATTGGTGGTGGACTTGTAGAGCGTGGGCGAAAGCAATTGCTGGATCAGCACCGCCGTTGTGGTGATGCCCACGATTAGCAGAATCATCGTGCGATAGCGCATGAAGATGCGCATGAGATCGCGCAGAGAGACTTGCCCTTCCGCCGGGGGGGTATGGTCGTTCCTCGACCGTCCATATGGCAGGGGACGCCGGACAGGGGCGTTGCGTGGGACATCGGGAACGAGTGCGGAAGTCATCTTGGCCCTCCGAAAGGGAAACGCGCAGGGATCACCCTGTTCGCGGATTACGGCGATTATGGCCCCGGCCGGCGGTGAAGCAAAAAGCGCATCGGACGGGGAAGCGGGGCAATCAGGCTAATACCTTTGGTGCGCCAACGGCCCGATTCTGCGGCAGCAGCGCCGCGTAAAGGCTGAGATGGCGACTTGTGGCGGCCTCGATCGTGTAGTCGCGGCTGGTGGCCAGCGCCCCTTGCGAGAGGCGGTTATGGAGGCCCGGGGTCTCCAGCAGGCGCAGCAGCGCGGCGGCCAGTTGGTGGGGCCGTTCGGGCGCGAGAAGGCCGTTGCCATAGGGTTCAACAAGGTCGCGATTGCCCGCCACGTCCGTTGCGATCACCGGCATTGCCGAGGCAAAAGCCTCCAGAATCGCGACCGACATGCCTTCATATCGCGAGGTATTCAGGAAGACGTCGCTTTCCGTCATGAGCCGGGGCACGTCGTCCCGCTCGCCCAGAAAATCGATCATCGTGTCCAGCCCGAGGCTGCGCACGAGCGCGCGCATCTCTTCCAGCTCGCCGCCGCCCCCGGCGATGCGAAACCGGGGTGGCGGGGCGTCCGGCATGCGGCGGCGCAGCTGTTCGCGCAGGGTGCGCGCGGTCTCGACAAGAAGGGGGTAGTTCTTCTGGCCCGAAATAGCCCCCACGCTCAGCACGCGGAGCGGGCTTGCCATCTCCGCGCGCGGGGCGGCGGCCGCGAAAGTGGCGGCGGGGGCATTGGCGATCAGCGTGAACGGGCGCCGGGAATGGCGGCGGTAGATATCGGCAACTTCGTGGCTGATCGCGACGTAGTGCGAGACGATTCGGTCGAACAGGCGGAACATCTGCGGCGAAAAAGACAGGCGACTGTTGTGGTGGGTCAGGACCACCGGGCCGCCGAAACCGGCCAGCGCGATCATCGGCAGAGCCCTTGCGGTATGGGCGTGGATCACGTCGGGCCGCTGGGCGCGCAACAGTCGCCGCAGCGCGCGGGCGCCGGCAAACATGCCCCGGCGGTGATCCAGCCCGAGCGACACGAAACCGCCTCTTTCCGCGATCTCGCGGGCCAGCCGGGCCTCGGTCCGCGCCGAATTGCCCAGCGTCGGGGCGTGGCACAGGGCCACCACCGTCGATGAGGCGCCTTGCAGCGCAAAGTTGGCGTGCAGGTTCGACACCAGCATTTCGGCGCCGCCCGAAGTAAGGCTGTTCAGGATCGACCAGATTTTCACGCGGGGGGCAGAGTCCGGGATTACGCGGGCCATGGTTTCGTCCGGCAGGCGGGCCAGCGAGGTCATGTCCGTTCTTCCGTGGAGGCTTGTGCGGGGGCTTGTGCGGGGGCCTGCGCATGCGCGTCGCCATCGTCCGGCCTGGCCGTTTCGGCGGCCGCAGCGTCGCTCTTGCGATGACGGGAAAGCCCGCGCCACAGGCCGATATCGAGGAACAGCGCGGTCGAAAACCCGAAGGCCACATGGGCATAGTTGGCGGCGATGGCGCCCCAGCGCGGCATCAGCACCAGCGCGACCGTGAAGAACAGCACGGTAGAACCCACCGCCACCACCAGCACGTAAGTTGGCCGGTTCATCGCCAGCAGGCCGGACCGCGAGGGCGCGGCGTGGAGCGTCAGTGCCACTGCGAAAAGCTGGGTGAACAGCATCGGATAGACGTCGGTGAAATCGTCGCCGAAGAAGAGCAGCAGCGCCGGATGGCCGATCGCCATGCAGATCAGGATGAAGGCGATCGCGAAGACCAGCAATGCCGATTGCAGGATCCGGACCAGCCGTTCCAGCGCCTTGCGGTCCAGCTTCGCCCAGAGCCGCGCCAGATCGGGGTAGATCACGGTCTGGATCATGTCCCCGGCGGTCTGCGCGAATTTCGCGATCCGGCGGGAGAGGTAGTAGAGGCCCGCCGCCCCGGCTCCGGCGAAGTAGCCGACCATCAGCGTATCGACCTCATGCGTCAGTGTGCGCAGCGTGGAAGACACGTTGGTGGAGAGCGCGAAGCGCAGGAAACCGGGAAAATCATCGCTGAGGCCGCGCCAACTGACGCCGAGCGGGCTGGGGATCCCGGATTTGCGCAGCGCCTGGAAGCCCAGCGCATTGAACAGCAGCGAGTCGAGGATCTGCGCCGCCGTCCAGAGCGCGACGAAGGCCACAAGGCCCGCGTGGGCGTGGAGCAGAACGACCGAAAAACCGAGCCGGAACAGGCTTGAGGCCAGCTGGACATAGGCCAAAGTGCGGAATCGCCCGCCCAGCCGCAGCGCCGCGCTCGCCATGCCGCGCGGATTGCAGATGATCGCCAGCGCATAGATCGCCACCAGCCCGACGTGATCCTTGCCCAGCCCGAAGGCTTTTCCCGCCACTTGTGCCAGCCCGATGGCCAGCAGCCCGGCGATCAGCGCGCTCGCAAGATCGAGCTTGAGGCCATAGGCATAGAGCCGCGCCAGCCGGTCTACCGATCCGTTCGCCTCCTCGGCGGCGACGAAGCGGACGAGCGGTTGCCACGATTCGAACCGCACCAGCCGCTCGCAGACGCGGCCGATGGAGAGAACCACGACCATCACGCCGAAGTCGTTCTTGCCCAGCCCGTGGGTCGCCAGCGACAGCGCCGCGACCATCAACATGCCCGATCCGAAATTGCCGGAAAGCAAGTGAGCCATGCTGACGATGCGCGGCCGGATCAGCGTGGAGGCGCACCAGGATTGCCACAGCCGTCCCGCGATGGGCAGCTTCAGCGTGACCTCTCCCGCGTCGTTGCCACGGTCGGTCATGCTCGCGTCAGCGCCCCGTCGAAAAAGCGCTGCCGTTCAAGCCACTCCGAGCGATGCGCCAGCGCAAAGGCGAGGAATATCAGCATCGGTTCGAACCAGACGCGCGTGTACATGTGCGGCAGGGCCGTGGTGTAGATGAGCAGGATGCCGACCTGGGCCAGGGCAGCCCCCCCGTCCAGCGGGTCCTCCCGCAGTATCATGATCGCGGTCATCACCAGCGCCCCCAGCAGCAGCCAGAGGCCGAGCAGGGCGACGATGCCGCCTTCGTTGAGGACCAGCAGGTGCAACTGGTGCACCGGGGCGGCAAAAGCGCTCGCCTTGCGGTAGCGGTCGGTGCCGAGGCCGATAATCAGGTTGTCGTCGGCAAGGCCCCAAGCCTCCTTGATAAGCGCGGCGCGGCCGACGAAAGTGCCGGCCTTGTCCGCATCGCCGGTTTCCAGTGCCGTGCCCACGCGCTTCTCGAAGATCGCCGGAACCGGGCCGCCAAGGCTGGCATAGGCCGCGACGAGCAGGACGAGCGGCATTCCGAAGCGGATCAGGTTGGAAAGCCGCGAAAGCGCCAGGAAGCACATCAGGCCCAGCGCGGCGGCGGTAAAGGCGGTGAAGCTGGCGCTGGCCAGCAGCCCCCAACCGATCGGGCCCAGCATGAGCAGCGCCCAGCCCCAGTGCAGGCGCCGTGCGATGACGGCATGGACCATCATCACCAGCGCGAACGCGCATTGCGCGCCGTTGGGGTTGGGCTCGCCCGACATCGCGCCAAGGCGCCCGTTGCCGGTGACGTAGCCGTTGCCCATCACGGTATCGAGGCTGGTGCGGTCGTAATGGAACAGCGTGTAGAAGCCGACGATCTGAGAGATCGCCACGCCAATGATGAAGGCGATGATGCAGCGGTGCAGCACGCGGCTGTCGAAACTGGCGAAGGTCATCGGCACGATCACCAACGCAAAGATGTACTGGCTGCCCACGATCGGCCAGCGGACGAATTCGCCATGGTAGAGCGAGCTGAACAGCAGCGCGCCCAGCATGGTGGTCAATCCGAGCACCCACATCGATGTATAGGGCCCGAGCATCAGCACGCGCAGCCGTCCCTTGAGCACCAGCGCAACCGTGCAGGCGCCCAGCAGCACGTCCGAAAGCGTGATGTTGGCCACCGGCGGGCGCAGCACGCGCCAGGGCAGCACCAATGCGGACAGGATGATGCCCAGTGTCAGGATGTCGGGGATCCAGCGGCGCATGGCGAATCGCGAATGCGGTCGCGCGCCCGGCGGGGCCAGCGCCGCGCCGCCGGGCCGGGAGGGAAGCTGGTTCGGGACCGAGATAGCCATGCCGCGATGATGGTCGGCGGGCGCGGACGAGGCAAAGACAAGTATGGCCAGATGCCTGCGCAAAGTTGGTACCCCAACAGGACATCCGGCATGACCGGCAACCCGAATTGGTGACTTGCCGGTATATGTTACGAGAACTTAGTCTGCATCCCGGGCAGCGCGCGATGCGATGCGGAACACGGCCGGTGCGAGACGGGGCAATCGATCCCTGAAGCGTGCCACCGGACCGGATTGCCGCCGGACTTTGCCCCTGCGCCTTTCTACCCCTGATTTTTCGCAGTTTGAGTTCGCCCGCTGTTTGAACTTCGCCCTGTGTCGTCACTGTCGAGAGGCCGGCTTGTCAGAGCACCCGTCCGACCAGACCAAGCTAAGGGTCATCTACGTAGCCGGCTACGGGCGTAGCGGGTCGACTCTTCTCGACATCGCGCTGGGTATGCGCGCGGACGTGTTTGGGGCGGGCGAACTGACCGCGCTCGCTCGCCATGCCTGGAAGAACGGCGAATACTGCGCCTGTGGCGCCACCGTCCGCGACTGCCCGTTCTGGAGCCGCGTGATGGTGCGCGCGGACGGCGACGAGGGATCGGCTGGAGACGGAGAAGAGACGCGGGTAATGCTGGAGGAGCTCGCAAGGGTCCAGAAACGCATGGAATCGCTTGCCGCGCCGCGCCGGCTGCTGGCGCGGTTCATGCCGAAGTCCCGCAATCGCTATCACTCGGCCAACGCGGCGCTGTTCCGCGCGGTGGGCGAGCAGGTGGGCCACGAAGAGGAAAATGGCGAGGGCGCACGCGGCGAGGTCTATATTCTCGATTCGAGCAAGCTGCCCGGCCGGGCGCTCGCACTGGCGTCGATGCCGGGCATCGATCTTCACGTGATCCACCTCGTGCGGGATCCGCGCGCGGTGGCGTGGTCGATGTCGCGGCGGCATGCCAAGAGCATCGAGGCGGGTGTGCAGCGCGAACTGCGGCCCAAACCGGCGGCCTATGTGGCGCTGCGCTGGGTCATGGTGAACCTTGTGTGCGAATGGCTGTGCCGCAGGCTTGGCAAGGGGCGGACGATCCGGGTTCGCTATGAAGACTTCGTGGCCGATCCTGAGGCCGTGCTGGAGGCGATCCGCAGCCGCTGTGCGCCGCAACTGGCTTCTACCGTGCAGGATGGCACCGCGGAGGAAGAACGCGCCGGGTCCGAAACGCTCCATCCGGGGCATCAGGTGGCGGGCAGCCGGCACCGGATGCAGTCCGGGCTGGTGATCCGCGAGGATCACGTCTGGCAGCGCCAGATGCCGGACGCGACTCGCCGGATCGTCACGCGGCTCACCGGGCCGCTGCTGCGGCGATATGGATATGTCTCCGGTACCGGGGCGGGAGAGGAGGGCCGTTCGCCGTCCTCATCGCGCACGGGCCTCGTCGGCAACAAGGGCATGGGAGCAGGCGGATGACGGCAAAGCGCAGGAATGGTGCAGGCCGCAAGGTCTGGCCACTCGCGATCCTCGGCATGGTGCTGGTGGCGGCCTATGCGCTGATACCGACCGATGGCGCCCGGCTGGAGGCGGCCCAACCGCCCACCGTCTCGACGCCGGGCGGCACCAAGTCGTTTCCCGGTGCCATTGGCTGGGGCGCATCGAGCGCCGGCGGGCGGGGCGGCAAGATCATCTACGTGACCACGCTGGCCGATTCCGGTTCAGGATCGTTCCGCGCCTGCGTGATGGCATCGGGCCCGCGGGTCTGCGTGTTCCGCGTGGCGGGCGTGATCCGCTTCACCACCACGCCGCCAGTGATCAGCGAGCCCTATCTTACCATCGCCGGACAAACCGCGCCCGGCAGCGGCATCGTGCTGGCCCATGCCGGAGCCCCGGTGGGCCGCACGCCGCTGGTCATCAAGAACACCCACGACGTGGTGGTACGCAACATCCGCGTGCGCGCCGATCTTCCCGGAGGCAGCCGGGGGTCGGAGGACAGCATCACCATCGAGCATGCGACGAAGGTTCTGGTCGATCACGTCAGCGCTTCATGGGCGCGTGACGAGCTGATCAACGGCTATGCCGACAACGACTATATCACGGTCAGCAACTCGATCTTCGCGTGGGGTATCCCAACGCATGACAAGTGCGCGCTGCTCGCCAGCGACCCGACCGACGCGCAGCACTTCAGCTTCATCGGCAACCTCTGCGCCCACAACGGGGACCGCATGCCGGATGTGAACTTCCCGCACGGCTCGTGCCTCGAAGTGGTCGACAACATCTTCTACAACGCCCAGTCGCGCTTTGCCGAAGTGTGGGAACTGTTCGGCGGCACCCCGGTCTCCTTCGTGGGTAACAGCTTCATCGGCGGGCCGAACACCACCAACCTGACGGTCGGCATCGCCCGCGATACCAGCACCTCGATCGGCACGCCGGCGGTGATCTATGCATGGGACAACCGCTTTGTCGGCGCCTTTCAGGACATGAATGCGGAAGCCGAGCAGGCGCTGGTCAACCAGCCGCCGTGCCCGCTGACGATTAACCCGGCTTCGGCGGTGAACGCCTATACCTCTGTGCTGAAGAAGGCAGGCGCGTTCCCCCGCGATTCCATCGACGATCAGGCCGTCTACGACGTGGAGCACGGGTCCGGCCGGATCGGCCAACCGGCGCCGGTGATGCCCGCGCAAACGGCGGGCACGCCTTATCCCGATGCTGACAAGGACGGCATGGACGATAACTGGGAAGTGACGATCGGCGCCAATCCCCGGGTCCCCGATGCCTGGGGCGATGCAAACCACAACGGCGTCTCCAATTTCGATGAGTTCCTGGCCTACCGCGACAAGGTGCTGGGGCTGTGAAGGCAATCGATGCGGGCCAGACGCGGCAGGAAGATATCGCCCCCCTTGTTGCCGTGCGCCCGCATCGGCCGACCGTGTGCTATCCGCTAGCCGGGGATGCGCTGGGGGGGAGCCATGTTTCGCTGCGGGGGCTACTGGATGGGCTCGATCCCTCGCAAGTCGAAGTGCTGGTCGTGCCCGAAGTGCCTGACGGGCGGCTGGCGGCGTTCTTCTCCGGCATCGCCCAGTGCCCGGACCCGGCGCGTCCGACCAATCCTTTCATACCCGGCCGCAGCATCGGCATCGCCAAAGTGCTTGGCACCCTGACCGGATTGCCGAAGCGGGTGCGCTTCCTGAAGGAGCGCGGGGTCGATATCGTTCACACCAACGACGGACGCAGCCATGCCAGCTGGGCGCTGGCCGCGCGGATCGCGGGGGCCCGGCTGGTCTGGCACCATCGCGGCGATCCCGGCGCGCGCGGGTTGCGCTATGTCGCGCCGGTGCTGGCCGACCGGATCGTGGCGGTTTCAGCCTTCGCGCTGCCGCGCGGGCGGCGCGGCGCAGCGCGGACGGCGCGGGTGATCCACAGCCCGTTCGACGTTTCGATCACGGCGGATCGCGAGGCCATGCGCGCACGGATCCTGTCCGAAACCGGCAGTCCGGCGGATACGGTGATTTGCGGGTACTTTGGCAGCTTCGTCGATCGCAAACGTCCGCTGGGTTTTGTCGAGGCGGTCGAGGCGCTGGGGCGGATCGTCAACCGGCCGGTGCTCGGCGTGATGTTCGGAGAGCCGCGCGAAACGGAGCTGGACCGGCGGCTGGACGAGCGCATCGCCCGGGTCGAGGCGCCCGCGCGGGTGATGCGCATGGGCTATCGTTCGCCGGGGCACGCCTGGCTGGCGGGGTGCGATCAATTGCTGGTCCCGGCGGTGGACGAGCCGCTGGGGCGTACGCTGGTGGAAGCCATGCTGGTCGGCACTCTGGTTGTCGCGACCGATTCAGGCGGGAATCCCGAGGCTCTGCGCCATGGCTGCGGTGTGCTCTGCCCGCCCGACAGTCCGCGCGCCATGGCGCTGGCAGCGGCGGGGCTATTGGCCGATCCGGCATGGGCGGACACGATGCGAAGGGATGCCCGGACCGCCGCGCGGGGTCGTTTCTCGCAGGCCCGTCATGTCGATGCGATCCGCCAGATTTACGAAGAACTGATCTGATCCGAGTTGGGCCCGGCCGATAAAGCAAGCTCCCCAAAAAAACCGTCATCCCCGCGAAGGCGGGGATCCCGCTTCTCTTGCGACATGCGAGAGGTTGCAGAAGAAAGCGGGGCCCCCGCCTTCGCGAGGGCGACGAAGGGGTGAAACCGGCGGCTCGTCATCGATATTGGCGATCCGCTATCGGAATCGTCCGAATATCGGGCGTTCCCTCAGAACCGTACGCGCAGCGCCACGCCGCCCCGGAAGCGGTTGAATTCCAGCGTGGCACTGTCGCTGGTACGATTGCCGTAGCTCATCGAAGCCGCAACGGACACGTTGCGCATCACCAGATATTCCAGCTCGCCCGATCCGGTCAGGGTCTCCTCGCGGATGCCCGAGCCGGTATATTTGGTGTGCCGGTAACCGACAGCGACGTTGGCATAGAGATTGTGGCGGATTTCCTGGTTCACGGTAACTCTGGCGATCGTATCGGTACGCTGCGTGGCGCCGACGCGGAACGTGGCGACATCGCCGTTGAAGGCATCGAACAGCACGGCGGTACGGCGCGTGGGGTGGTAGGTCAGGTTGCCCGCCACCGACAGGCCGGTATGACCCGGAGTGTTCGGATCGTCCGGATTGTGGCGGAACACGCCGACCGAAAGCCCGCCCTCCAGCAGACCGCCGGGCTGGAAGTTGATGCCCAGACGGCCGCCGAAGGTGGTGGTGTCGCGCTCGGCGCCGCTGGGCGTGCGGTCGAGCCGGAAGTCCCGCCGGGTGGCGAAGAGCGTGGCGGTGGCGAAAGCCCGGCCGGTCACGCGCAGGCCGAACGTCGCCTGCCCGGCAAATGCCGTGAAATCGCGGTCGGCGTCGATTTGCGACACGGCATTGTACTTGGTGGTATCGAGCAGGACGTCCATCATCGTGCGCGTGGAGACGCGGTGATAGGACAGTTCGCCGCCCAGGCTGTCGATCAGGCGCGGGCCGGAATTGGGATTCAGGCGCGCCTCGGTGTCGCCGCGATCCTCGATCGCCCGGCGTGAAAAGACCGTGGCGTTCAGGTTGGATGTCGGGCCCGTCTGCCAGTGCAGCCCCGCATCGGCCAGCCAGCTTTCGGCGTTCTCGGTGGAATAGGTGGCATAGCGGCGGATCATGCCGCCTGCGTTCAGTTCGAAAGTGAGCGGGGCCGGGGCGGTGCGCACCCGCACTCTGGGCGAAATCTCGAAGCGGACATCGTCCTTGGCATTGTTTTCTGCCGCGTAGACGTTGCTGTCGTATTCGATCTTGGCCTCGGCGCCGGCGGTAACCTCAAGCGAGCCAATGTGATGCGGCAGCGCGCGATATTCCTTGTCGTTGGCGAACACGGCCGGCGCGGTGGAGCCGATCTGCCCCGTCTGCTGGGCCAGCGCATGCTGCGGTGACGCCAGCAGCAGCGGGACCGGGGCGGCGAGCGCGAGTCTCCGATGCTTCACGCGCCTAGAACCAGCGTTCGTAGACGCGGATCGTATCGCCCGGCAGAACCGGCGTGGTTTCGCCCGCTTTGGACGTCACTTCCTTGCCATCGACCATGCGGGTGATCGCCACGTTGTCCTTCTGCGCCCGGTAGGTATAGCCGCCGGCCGCCGACAGGGCGGAGAGCACGGTCAGGCCCTGGCGATAGGGGAACTGGCCGGGCTGGTTGACTTCCCCGGTGACGTAGAACGGCCGAAGCTCGACCGGCGCCACGTTGACCACCGGATCGCCGGTCATGATGCCCTGCTTCAACAGGGCGGCGGCGATGCCCTGTTCGATCTCGCGATAGGTCATGCCGGCCACGGCGACCTGCTTGACGTAGGGAAGCGAGATCAGGCCGGTGTCTTCCACCGTGTACTCGCCGTTCGCGGCGTCGAGATCCTGGACGACGACTTTGATCTTGTCGCCCGCACCCACCCGGTAGGGACCTGCCGGAGTGGATGCGAGCGTAGGCATCGACGATGTGGGCGACGAGCAGCCGCCGAGCATCGAGGCCGAAAGGAAACTGGCCAGCAAGGGAACCGCAAGGGCGGTCTTCCACGGGCGCGGACGATTGCGAAGTGCTGTCATGATATGCTCCCCGACAACCTCGGGCTGGCCCCGCGTACCCACGCACGCATGCCCAGTCCCGGAATCATCCCGTCCAGATTACGGGAGATACGGCGAATTTCCTTGGTTATTAAGGGCTATGTCAAAGCACAGTGGGGTGGCGGCAAGTTGTCCGTTGGAGCACGGATTTTATCGGTCTAGGAAACCGGGACATGCCTTGTGGGCGCCTTCCAGCGCGCAAGGTCCAGCCCGAACATGGCTTCCAGAGTCTCCACGTCGCGCGCGTAGAAATCGCGCAGTCGCTCGCGCAGGGCCGGGGTCAGCGGCGGATAGGCCACCTCGCGCGCGATCAGCGAGCGGACCCCCTCGAACACCGGATTGCCGCGCAGCGGGCGCATGCTGTCCTTCAGCGGGGCCAGCGCACGGCGCAGCGGCAGGGGCAGGATTGCCGTACGGCTGCTGTTGTCGTGCGTGGCGGCGTGTCCGGGCTCGAAGCAGGGCTTGGTGCCGATGTGGCGCGAGACGGCGGTGATGATCTGGCGCGGCTGCGCGACCACGTCCTCGTAAAGATAGGCCAGCATCTGCTCGCGCGGGAACAGGTCGAACCACCGCGCGAGGTGCCTGGCATAGAGACCGTCCTCCAGAAAGCGCGGGAACGGATTGTCGGGCGAGGACAGGTATTCCTCTGGCGGGCCTTTCACGGTGCCGCGCCGGTAGAACATCTTGTAGTCCGAATAGGCGCGATCGACCGGGTTGCGCAGCTGGAGCACCAGCTTCACGTCGGGCAGCCGGGAAGCGATGCGCCGGGCGGCGAGAGGGTGGGCAAGGTAATCGGCGGACTTCTCGCCGATCACATGCGCGGCGGCGGGGCGTTCCGCGAAGAAAGTGCGGTACCATTCTTCACCGCGCTCGAATTCGCTGCTGAAGTAGTGGGGTTCGGGAGCGGGCATGAAGATGGCCGGATTTTCCTGAAGCCGCGCCTGAATCCAGGTCGTCGCCGCCTTGACCGCGCCGATGACGAGGAACTGCGGACGCCAGGTGCGGTCGATCATGCCATGGGCTCCTGCATCGCCGTGCGCAGGCCCCCGGCCATACGCGCCATCCCCTCGTCGCCCAGTGTGTGGTCCACCGGGAACATCAGGGTGCGCTCTCCCAGCCGCACTGCTTGCTCCAGCGTGCCGTCACGCCGCACCGGTTGCCCGGCGAGCGCGGCCTCACGGCTCATGTCAGGGCAGGAGCCGGTGGCGGCGGGCAGGCCCAGTTCGAGCAGGCGCCGGAGCACGCGATTGCGCCGTGCTTCGGGTGCATCGCCGGAAAGCTGGACGTAGAACTTGTACCAAGCATGGCGGGCCTCGGAAGGCGGCTCGGGCAGGGTCACGCCGGGAAGGTCGGCCAGTGCCTCGCGCAGCAGCCGCGCGTTGCGGGCGCGGGCGGCGAGCCAGAGCGGCAGCTTGGCAAGCTGCCGCCGGCCCAGCGCGGCCTGCATCTCGGTCATGCGGTAATTCGATCCGAGGTGGTCGTGGACATGGCGGAACGCGCCGGGTGTCCCGCCCGCGTTTCCGCCCGTTACCTTGCGATAGTCCTTGCCGTGGTCCTTGATCGCCCAGCCGCGCAGCCATGCCTCATGGTCGCGAAACAGCAGCAACCCGCCTTCGCCGCCGGTCGACATGATCTTGTCGGTGCAGAACGAGAACGAGGCGGCATCGCCGAACGATCCGACGCGCGCGCCGCGCCACGCGGCTCCGTGGGCCTGCGCGCAGTCCTCGATCAGCCTGAGGTCGTGACGTGCGCAGATGGCGCCCAGCGCTTCCATGTCGCAGGGCCAGCCGGCGAGATGGACGCAGATCACGGCCCGCGTCGCCGTTCCGATCATGCGCTCCACCGAGTCCGGATCGATATTCTGGCTGACCGGATCGATATCGGCAAAGACCGGCAGCGCGCCGACCGACATGACGCAACTGGCGCTGGCGAAGAAGCTGCGGGCGGGGACGATAACCTCGTCGCCCGGCCCGATCCCCAGCGCGCGCAGCGCCACTTCCAGCGTCAGGGTGCCGTTGGCGATGCACAGGCCTTCCAGCGTCCGGTCCGTGCCTTCACCGATGTAGCCGGCGAATTCGGCCGCGAAAGCGCGGTTTTCCTCGCCATGGACCAGTGCGTTGACCTTGCCGGAGCGCAGCACGTCGGCAACCGCCTCGATCTCGTCCGGCTCGTGGCGCGGCCACTGGGAGCGGAGCGGGGCCCGTTCGCAAAGGCCGGGCTCCGCCGGTGCGACAGCGCTTGTCGATACCGGGGTCAAGGCAGGCCTCCCTTTCAGACTTTCACAGGCTCGCCGGAACCGCGCGGCCCGGTCAGGGCCTCGTTCTCGATCAGTCCGAAGCCGGCGCTGCCGCTGGGGACTTTGACCAGCGTGTGCGTGATCCGCCGCGCCTCGACATGGTCGCCAAGCTCGACCGCGCGGGCCAGCCGGTCGATCGAGCGCGAGATGAAGGGCAGGGGGATCGGTCTGGACTGCGCCTCGAAGATGCCCTTGATGCCCGAAGGGAGCTGCTCCTCGCAGATGTCGAAGAGTTCCTCGAACAGCTTCTCGCCGGGACGAAGGCCGACGAATTCGACCGGCACGTCGATCTCGGGCTGGAGGCCGTAGAGGCGGATCATCCGATAGGCGAGGTCGACGATCCGGACCGGCTTGCCCATGTCGAGCACGAAGATCGTGCCGCGCTGCGAATTCTGGCTGAGCGCGGCAGAACTGCTCTGGAGAATGAGCTGCACCGCCTCGCGCACGGTCATGAAGAAGCGCTCGATATCGGGATGGGTCACCGTGAGGGGGCGGCCCTCGCGAAGCTGGCGGTGGAACAGCGGGACGATCGAGCCGCTCGATCCCAGCACATTGCCGAAGCGCACGGTCATGAAGCGCGGCGCTTCGGTATCGTCGACGCCGCACATGTCGAGCGCCTGCGCATAGAGTTCGCCCACGCGCTTGGTCGCGCCCATCATGCCCACCGGGTTCACCGCCTTGTCGGTGGAGATCTGCACCATCGCCCGCGCCGAAAACTCGCAGACGGCGTCGGCGACGATGCGGGTGCCCAGGATATTGGTGTGCACGCCCGCGCAAGGGTTGGTCTCGACGATCGGCACATGCTTGAGCGCGGCGGCGTGGTAGACGATCGACGGCCGGTGCTTTTCGAATACCCGGCGCACGTCGTCCCGCTCGCGCACGTTGCAGAGTTCGGGCTGGATATCGAGGTCCGGGAACTGCTCGCGCAGTTTCATCTCGGCGGCGTAAAGGTGAAATTCACTATGTTCGAGCAGGACCAGACGCGACGGGCGGAAGCTTGCAAGCTGCCAGCACAGTTCGCCGCCGATAGTGCCGCCCGCGCCGGTCACCAGCACGCATTTTCCGGTGATCTGGCTCGTGATCTGCTCGCCCTCTAGCGTGAATTCGCTGCGGCCCAGCAGGTCCTTGACCGAAAGCTCGTCCGGCGCGGCGCCGTGGCCGCGCTGGAGAATATGGCTCCAGCCGTCGCGAATGCGCGAGAGTTCCAGTCCCAACTGGCGCGAGCGTGAGGTCAGCCGCGCCATTTCGCGGTTGGATAGGTCGGTGCCGTCATCGCAGGCGATCACCAGCGAGGGGCGGCGGCCCTGAAGTTCCAGTTCCTCCACCGCGAGTGAAAGATCCTCGTGCGTGCCCAGCACCGGCACTTTGGAGATCTGGAGCAGGGTGTCGTTCGATGCCGGCAGCAGGATGCCGACGACCGAGAGCGAGGGCGTGCTCTCGCGCTTCAGCATCTCGATGATCGACAGGGCCCAGTCGGACGATCCCACCAGCAGCGCCCGGCGCAAGTCGCGGCCTTGGGCGGCAAGGGGGAGGGCTCTGCCGGTCTGTGAAAGCTTCTCGCGCAGGGCGCGCCGCGAACCACGCACGGCGAAGAGCACGGTAATTGCAAAGAGCCACTGCGCCAGCGCGATCTGCGCAAGCTGGGGGCGTTCGGCGTGGACGCCGGGAACCAACAGGATCGCCGCCCAGCCGAGCCCGAAAGCCGGCAGCGTCAGCAGCGCAAGCTGCATCGCGTGCGAAAAGCTGAAATAGCGCCAGCTGCGCCGATAGATCCCGGCCGTATAGAAGCAGCCGATGGCCAGCGCGGCGAAGACGAGGATCGCGGCCAGGTGCCCGTCCGAGCGGGGAAAGCCGGTGCGGCCGATAAACAGGAAGGCCAGTCCCAGCGTCGTTGCCAGCACCAGGAAGTCGACCAGCATGAGCACGGTGTTGCGGAATGTGCGGCGAAGGCTGAACTGCGCGATCGAGGAGCGGGAGCGCGGTGCCCTCGGCCCCAGTTTTCGCACGCGCAGGAACGTATTGGCCGAGCCTCCGGCCATGTTCGAGGCAGTGGATCCTGCGACGGTTTGGTTCATTGCGTCAGCCTTCGCGGGTTGCTTGTGGCGAAGTGGTTTTCTTCTGCGAAGGCTGTGTTGACCCGCTCGCAGCAACTAACTGTCTACCGGTGAACGTCGGGTCACGCATGTATTCATGAAGTCATCAGCCGGAATTGCCGCCCTCTTCGGTAATAGGGGGAGGTATACACTTGCTGGGTCAGGGCCGGTCTCAAATGGTTCGAATGGGCCACAGGATTGTGATCCCTAAATCGCCCGACCTTATCTCTAAGGGCTATCAGCCGATTAGGAACTTGCGGTCGGCGCGGCCGGGCTCATCATCAGGGACACCGCTGGGATGTATGGGGCTCCCGAAAATGGCCGATGTGATGATCTTGAATTTCTTGCCGATCATTCACCCCGGGGGGGCTTGAGCAAGCCATGAAAGTTCTCGTTCTCTCCAGCCTTGCCTACTCGCTCACCAATTTCCGGGGGGCGCTGCTGCGCGAGCTGAAAGCCAATGGACACCACGTCGTGGCCGTCGCGCCGGACGGCAATGCGGCGGTCGAGGCGGAGCTTGCGAACTGGGGCGTGGGCTTCCGGATCGTGCCGATGGACCGTACCGGCACCAGCCTGATCGGCGATGCCGCGCTACTGGCGGCTTACACGCGGCTAATGGTGGCCGAGAAGCCGGACCTCGTGCTGGCCTATACCCAGAAACCGATCATCTACGGCGGCATCGCCGCGCGCCTGATGTGCGTGCCGCGCTTCTACGCGATGATGTCGGGGCTGGGGTACGTGTTCAGCGAGGCCGCCGCCCATCGCCGGCTGCTGCGCCGCGCGGTCGCCCGTCTTTACCGCGAGGCGGTGCGCCGGGCGCGCGGGGTCTTCGTGTTCAACGCCGATGACCGGCAGGACATGATCGACCTTGGCATCGTGCACGAGCATCAGAACGTGGTGCGCGTGCCGGGCTCGGGCGTGGATCTTGAGCGGTTCGCTCTGGCGCCGCTGCCGCGCGGCCGGATGCGGTTCCTGCTGGTGGGACGGCTGATGCGCGACAAGGGCGTGCAGGAATTCCTGGAAGCGGCGGCCCTGATCCGGCGGGACCACGCGGATGTCGAATTCTGTATCCTGGGCCACTACGAAACCGCCAATCCTACCGGGATCGACGAAGTGGAATGTGCGCGTCTCTCGCGCCAGTTTCCGGTCCAATTCATTCCCGGCACGTCCGACGTGCGGCCCTACCTGGCCAGTTGCTCGGTCTTCGTGCTGCCCTCCTACTACCGCGAGGGTCTGCCGCGCACGATCCTTGAGGCGATGGCGACCGGCCGCCCGGTCATCACCACCGACATGCCCGGCTGCCGCGATCCGATCATCGAGGGCGAGAACGGCTTTCTGATATCTCCGCGCGACACGGCGGCGCTGCGCCGGGCGATGCAGCGTTTCATCGACGATCCCGAGCTGGTGGCGCGCATGGGTGCCCGGTCCCGCTCTCTTGCCGAGAAGGTCTACGACGTGCGCAAGGTGAACCACCAGCTGCTGGATGAGATGGACCTGCTGCGGGAGCCGTGGAATGTGCCGGATGCAGTCTCCGCCGCGCGCGGGGTGGATGCCGATGCACCACTTGTCGGCACGCCGATGGCCAAGGCACCCCGCGAGGGCGGCACCGGCCCCTCGCAAGTCGCGGCGGGCTGACGGGCCATGGAAACGCAGGCGATGCGGGCGGTCGTTGTCGGAGCGGTCGGCAGCACGGCGGTACTGGTGGAGGAACTGGCGGCGGCGGCCGGATGGGTGCTTCCGCTGGTGGTGACCTTGCCGCCGGAACTGCACAAGCGGCATTCCGACCTTGTGGACCTCTCACCCCTTGCCGCGCATGCGGGCGCCCTGTTGGCGACGGCGGCGCGGACCAACGATCCCGAAACGCTCCTGCTCGTGCGCGCGGCCAAGCCCGACTACGTGTTCGTGGTCGGCTGGTCGCAGCTTTGCAGTTCCGATTTCCTCGGGATCGCCGCGAAGGGATCGATCGGCTATCACCCGGCACCGCTGCCGCGCCTGCGCGGGCGGGCGGCGATCCCGTGGACGATCCTGCTGGACGAGCCGATTTCGGCATCCAGCCTGTTCTGGATCGGCGCGGGTACCGATGACGGCGATATCCTTGCCCAGCAGTACTTCCACGTCGCGCGCGATGAAACCGCGCAGGGCCTCTATGACAAGCACATGGACGCGCTGCGCACGATGCTGCGCGGGCTGTTGCCCCGGCTCGCGGCGGGCGAGCAGCCGCGCACGGCGCAGGACGAGCGCTACGCCACCTGGGCGACCAGGCGCACGGCGGCGGATGGCGCGATAGACTGGCGCCAGTCGGCGGTCGCGATCGATCGGCTGGTGCGCGCGGTGGGGCGGCCCTATCCCGGCGCCTTCACGCGGCTGGGAGACCGCCGGATCACGGTGTGGTCCTCACGGCTGGCGGCCGGGAGCGAGCGCCACCACGCGCTTCCGGGCCAGATCGTCTCCCGGCAAGGCATGGTGCTCACCGTCCAGACGGGGGAGGGGCTGCTGGACCTTGTGGAGTGGGAGATCGAGGGCAGGCTGCCCCCGCTTCACGCGATCCTGGAGGGATAGACCTTGGTCGGCCTTCCGGGCACGGGCTTGCACCATTACGGCAAAGTGCTGGTCATCGCGCCGCATCCGGATGACGAAGTGCTCGGCTGCGGCGGCACGATGGCGCGCATGGCCGAGGAGGGGCTCGATGTGCAGGTGGCCGTCGTCACGACGGGCCGCCCGCCGGCATTCAGCGAGGAATCCGTCGCTCAGGTGCAGGCCGAGATGCGCCGGGCCCATGCCCATCTGGGCGTGAGTCAGGCGCACATGCTGGGCCTGCCCGCTGCGGCGCTCGATACGTTGCCGGCGGCCGAGATCAATGCCGCCATCGGCCAACTCGTGCGCGAAGTGCGGCCCGATACGCTGTTCCTGCCCTTTCTGGGGGACATCCATCAGGATCACCAGCTTACCTTTCTGGGCGCCATGGTGGCTGCTCGCCCGCGTGACCGCCGGGTTCCGTCGCGCGTGCTGTGCTACGAGACGCTTTCCGAAACGAACTGGTACGCGGCGCCGATGACGCCTGCGTTCGTTCCCAACGTCCATATCGACATCGCATCGACGCTGACGCGCAAACTGGAAGCCTTCGCTATGTTCGAAAGTCAGGTGAAGGCGTTCCCCGATGAGCGCTCCCTCACCACGATAGAGTCTCTGGCCCGGCTGCGCGGTTCCAGCGTGTTTGCCGAGGCTGCCGAGGCCTTCATGCTGGTGCGCGCGATCGAGCGCTGACCCTGTTGTTTGGGGTGCCTGCCAGCGCCACGGCGGTTCATCGCGTGGTCAGAAGAAATCACTTTTACTTTTATGGTGACTTTAAATGACCGGATAATACTTGCTTAGTGCCCACTTGTGCACACTAAGCGGACGTACGCTGTCCTCTTTTTGAAGCTTGCCGTCCGGCCCTCGCGACTTGGTGAAGAATGATCGAATGGCGGCACTGATTCGGGTTGGTTAGCTGACATGGCGGAGCAACCACCGCGTCCCGAATGATCTGAACCGCCGCATACGTCCCATCATTTGGGCTTCGCGATGCGCTCCATCGGATGGAGTGGGCGCGTCCTTTGGGGCAATTCGGGCCTCTACAACGGACGAACGGGGTTCCCGTAGCCCGGCGCAACCCACCAAGTTTCAAGCGAATTTTCGAGAAAACCGGCCACGCCATGGCCCTTCCGAACGATCAGGCGAAGGTTTTGGGCGCCGAGTCGATGGCGGATTTTCCCCACTTCTCAGGGAAAGGGGCCGCGCACAGGCGGTTGAAAGTGCGAAACTGACAGGATTTAACGACCGCCGGACTGTGTGCACAAGGATTCAGTTCTCGCTAAATCAATGATTAAAAACGATATTTTTAATCATCTACCTATTTCGAGGTAGTGCGCCCGGGAAACGAGCAGGTTTCGGGGGTGTCGGCCAATGAAAATGTTGAAACCCTTAAGCAAACTCCTGCGGGAACGCGGATTTTCTGACTTGTCCCAATCTGGACTACCCATTTTCTCATACTTTACGCCCTCTCGACTTGAACTGCCGGATATGTTTTAAGGAGATGCACCTATGTTGTGGGGTTTGAAGGGGCATTGGAGGGGGAGCACCAGTCCATCTGGTCAACCACCAATTGTCATACGTGTATTCTCCCGACCAAAACGGGCGAATTCGCCTATCCTTGATCATCCTCCGGCATGATGTCGACGGAGCAATCCGTCTCAAACAACAAGCATACATTGGGTCGTCCGTATTTCCGGGTTTCAGGAGAGAAAGACGATGGCGAATTTTGAAGAAGTATGTGTCTCCATTGTGGGATTCAATTCACTCGTTCGCGAGGGGATCTGCAAGATCCTCGACAAATGCGAGTTCCGTTGCGGCCGCTTTTACCGTGACTGCGACGACCTTATGGCTGAGGACGCAGGCGCGAACCTGGGGCTGACCATTTTCGATATGGGGCATTGCGACGATCTGCTTGGCTGTCTGGCCACGCTGAAGGAACGCCACCCTTACATGCGGGCCGTTTTGCTCGCCGATGAGTTCGAGTTCGGCCAGATGGTCGATGCCTTCCAGTTGGGCGCTCATGCCTATCTGCTGAAGGAGATCGGCGCGGAGCCACTGATAGAATCCCTGCGGCTGGTCAATCAGGGCGAGAAAGTCCTGCCTAGCGCGCTGCTTCAGCATCTTCCGCAGAAGCAGGCCATTGCCGAAGGACAGGCAGATGTGCAGGTCCAGCTCAGCGAACTGCTCTCAGACCGTGAGATCGACACGCTGCGCTGCCTGGTGATGGGTTATCCCAACAAGGTGATCGCCTATCGCCTCGACATCAGCGAGGCGACGGTGAAGGTCCACGTCAAGGCGATCCTGCGCAAGTTGATGGTGCAGAACCGCACGCAAGCGGCGATCTGGGCCGTCAATCAGGGCCTCGTCACGCAGGCGGGGGATTTTCAGGCTGCGGAGTACGTGCCCGCTGCCGAAGAAGTGGTTCGTCCGGCAACGCTTGCCTACGCTCGCTAGGCAAGCCGGACATGACCCCGGATGCGTTCATCAGAACGTCCATCGGCGCGACAGGTGCGGCCTGCCGCGTCGATGCGTCGCCGGGGAAGGGTATATGATGTGGGGGTGGCGCAAGCGGTCAGCCGCGAGCGCGCACCACGCAGCGGAAACCGATATGGCTGGTGGCCGTATCGATCATTTCGGGATGGCGCGCTGCCGGCCGATAACGTTGGCAGTAATTTTCGGCGCAGAGGTGTGAGCCGCCTTTCAGCACCTTGCGCCCGATGCGGACATGCGGCTGCGCGGGATCGAAGCTCTCCTTGAGCTTGCCGCCGCCCGGGTTTCGAGGCGGATTGCTGACCGCGCAGCACGAACCGCCGGATTTCTTCACGCCGGGTTTCTCGGACCACCAGTCCCGGGTCCATTCCCAGGTATTGCCGATCATGTCGTAGAGGCCGTAGCCGTTCGCGGGGAAGGTGCGAACGGGCGACGTGCGCTCCCAGCCGTCCAGACACTGGTTGGCGAAGGGGAACAGGCCCTGCCAGTAATTGGCCAGCATCCGTCCCTCGGGCGCGAGCTGGTCGCCCCAGGCATAGTCCGCATCTGCGAGACCGCCGCGCGCGGCAAATTCCCATTCGGCTTCGGTCGGCAAGTCCTTGCCCGCCCACTTCGCATAAGCTTCCGCATCGGCATGGCAGACCTGCACGACCGGATGATCCCAGAGGTCCAGCGCGTCGATATCGCTTTCGGGGCCGTAGGGGTGGCGCCAGCAGGCGCCGAATTCGTAACGCCACCAGTTGCCCGGGTTCGAGGTGTCGACAGGCGTTGCCGTCTTGCGGAATACCACCGCGCCGGGCTGCGCCATTTCCGGCAGCATGCCCGGATAGTCCTTCGGATCGGGCGCGATTTCGGCGACGGTGACATAGCCGGTCGCCGCGACGAAGCGGGCGAACTCGCGGTTGGTGACCGTCGTCTCGTCTATCCAGAAGGCGTCGACCGCGACCTGCCGGAGCGGCGCCTCTTCCGGATAGAAACGCTCCGACCCCATGGCGCCCGGGACATGGATCATGCCGAGCAGAGCTTCGCTGCCTTGGGTGAGGGTTTCGGTCATCGCAGTCCTCTCAACGGATATTGCATCCGGTTTAGGGCTGCGCCGAAGCTACGCCAAACGCGTATTTTCTTTGCAGCCCTAAACGAAGAACTGAAGGGGCCTTAGCCGAGCGCCACTTCCTTCTCGGCGTAGAGGCGTTCCAGTTCGGCGCGGCTCTTCTTTTCGGCGGCGGTCTTGAGCTGGCCGCAGGCCGCATCGATGTCACGCCCGCGCGGGGTGCGCACCGGGGCCGAGATGCCGCCCTTGAACACGATATCGGAGAACGACTTGATCCGCTCCGGCGTCGAGCATTCGTACTGCGCGCCCGGCCAGGGGTTGAACGGGATCAGGTTCACCTTCGCGGGCAGGTTGAACTGCTTGAGCAGACGCACCAACTCGCGCGCATCCTCGTCGCTGTCGTTCTTGTCCTTCAGCATCACGTATTCGAACGTGATGCGGCGCGCGTTCGAGGCGCCGGGATAGTCGGCACAGGCCTGGAGCAGGTCCTCGATGCCGTACTTCTTGTTGATCGGCACGATCTCGTCACGCACGTCCTTGGTCACCGCGTGGAGCGAGACGGCAAGGTTCACGCCGATTTCCTCGCCGCAGCGGGCCATCTGCGGGATCACGCCCGAGGTAGAGAGGGTGATGCGGCGCTTCGACAGGGCCAGGCCGTCGCCGTCCATGACCAGCTTCAGCGCATCGCGCACATTGTCGAAATTGTAGAGCGGCTCGCCCATGCCCATCATCACGATGTTGGTGAGCAGGCGGCCGTCCGACGAGTAACCGCCTTCGTCCTCGTCGGTCTCGGCGCCATCAACGCCGTCACCGAAGGCAAAGTCCATGCGGCCCTTGGGCCATTCGCCCAGTGCGTCGCGCGCCAGCATGACCTGACCGACGATCTCGCCCACCGTCAGATTGCGGACGAGGCGCATGGTGCCGGTGTGGCAGAAGCGACAGTTGAGCGTGCAGCCGACCTGAGAGGACACGCAGAGCGTGCCGCGATCGGCATCGGGGATGAACACCATTTCGAAATCGTGCGCGTCCGCCGTGCGCAGCAGCCACTTGCGGGTGCCGTCGCTGGAGTGCTGCGCCTCGACGATTTCCGGGCGGCCGATCACGAAGCGTTCGGTCAGCCAGGGGCGCATGGTCTTGGCGATGTCGGTCATCGCTTCGAACTCGGTCACGCCGCGGTGGTAGATCCAGTGATAGACCTGCTTGGCGCGCAGCTTCGCGGCCTTCAGGTCCAGCCCGGCGGTTTCGAACAAGTCGGCAATGCGCTTCTTGGGCAGGCCCATCAGGTCCACGCGGCCGTCCTCGCGCGGGGTCACGCCCTCGACAAGGCCAGGGCGGGGCACCGGAACGGGGTCGATATGCCCCGGGATCGGCATCGGGCCGGCACCGGAGGCACCGGAAAGGATCGGGTTCGCGTCTGTCATGATTGGCCGGCCATATAGTGCATTCGGGCGCAAAACGGAAGATGCCGCTAAGCATTCGGGCGTTCGTGCCCGCGCCGCAGGCCTGCGCGAACCGTTGTCACGCCTGTCCGGTTCCCGCTTCCGGACGTGCCGGGGGCTCGCTCCATCGATTGAGTGTGACCTGAAAACATCAATGATTTCGTTGTGTTAGGTTCATGAAACTCCCTTTGTGTGACGGGCATTTGACCAGTCCGGACGGGCCGGTCGCCATCCATAAGAGCCCGTCGGAGAACACAAGGAATGGAGCATCCCATGAAGAAGATCCTTCTCGGCCTCGCCGCCGGCACCGCCATCGCCTCGGTTCCCGCCATGGCGCAGGACGCAGGCGCGAGGCAGCCGTTCGACGGTTTCCATGTCGATGCGTTGGCGGGTTACGACGTGACCAAGGCCGGCAGCAGTGTCGATGACGACGTCAATGTCGATAACGATCAGTCGATCGACGGCTTCGCCTTCGGTGTCGGCACCGGGTACGATGTGCGCATGAATAACTTCGTCATCGGTCCGGAGGCGGAAGTGACGTGGTCGACCGCCAAGACCAAGTTCAACGACGGCGATTTCGAAGGCTTCGGCATCGGCAATGTGAAGAGCAACCGCGACCTCTATCTGGGCGCGCGGGTGGGCTACGTGGTGGCGCCCAGTACGATGGTCTACCTCAAGGGCGGCTATACCAATGCCAAGTTCGACGTGCGCAACGCGGTCGGCACTGTCGATACCAAGCGCGACATCGATGCGGACGGCTGGCGGATCGGCGCGGGCGTCGAGCAGGCGCTCAGCAGCAATGCCTTCGTGAAGCTGGAATATCGCTACTCGAACTACGGCAAGGGCGAACTGGACTACACCGGCGACATCCCGGACGGGCAGCGCTTCAATCTCGATCTCGACCGGCATCAGGTGATGGCGGGCGTGGGCGTGCGCTTCTGATCTCTGCTTGAGGCGGGGGAGGGGCGGGGGTTTCGGCTCCCGCCCTTTTCTTGTTCATCGGGTACCGGGGGAGGGCGGACTCTCCGCTCATCCTGAGCCTGTCGAAGGATGGGAACCTCGCGCCATGCCGCCGGGGGCTTCGACAGGCTCAGCCTGAGCGGATTGCGCGGATGGTTGGGAGTGAGTGGCGGCGATTAATCCCTCCAGCGTACTGCCATCGATTACCGCCTCTGCCACTCCGCTCATCCTGAGCTTGTCGAAGGATGGAGGGTGGCCGCCAATCCCCTCCGTCAGCGCTTCGCGCTGCCACCTCCCCGAACCGGGGAGGACATCTCGATCACTGGCCTTTCGCGCAGCCGATCAGCGCGGCATCCATGGCCGAGGCGGCGCCTGCCAGCGGCCATGCATTGACGAAGCGATTGCCCTTGAGGTCGGTGGCGGTCACGGTCATCCGCGGGGCAGAGCGCATGGCGGCAACGATGGCGGCATTGTCTCCCTCGCCGCGCGGCCATGCATCGCCGCCGCCGCCGGTAAGCTGCCAGCGCTGTCCGCCGACATTGAGCGTGATGGTGGAGGGTTGCATGATCCGGCGCGACAGCCGGAAATGGAGCTGCCCGCGCGCACCCCGGCGCGGCCAGGTCCCGACAGCCACGAAGGGCTGGTATTCGCGGGCGGACTGGTTCGGCTCGGCCATGGCGATGGCGTAGCAACGGGGCACCACCGGATCGCGGAACGCGCCCCAGGTGCTGTAGAGCCCCAGACTCTCACGCGCGAGCGCGGGCAAGGCACCGGCAGCGCCCCCGACAATGCAGGCGGCGAGCAGGGCGACGATACGGAGCGAGCGACCGGACATGCGTTTCATCGAGGCGCGCTCATGGCACGATTTCGGGCGGATGCGAAGCCGTCAGTGAAGATGTGGCGTGATGGCAGCCACGCCTTTCTCGACGCCAGCGTCGATATCGGCGGCTCGGAAACCGGGCAGGATATCGTGCTCGATGATTTTCTTGCACAGCGCGTCCGGCAGCGCGACTGTCAGTCCCTTGCCCACTTCGATGCGTACCTTGTGTTCGTTCGGGGCGACAAGGAGGATCACGCCATCATTCACGCCCTTGCGGCCAATTCCCCAGCGATTGCCAAGCGCGCGGGTATAGGCCGAGATATCCTCGCCCCCCAGCGACGGGGTGGTGACCACGACCAGCTGATGGCCGGTCTGTTTTTCCAGCATTTGAAGACGGCTTGAAAGCCGCGCCTCTACGGCGTTCGAGAGCGTTCCGGCGGCATCGTTGACATAGCCCTGGAGGCGTAGCGGCTCGCCCGCCGGCTGGATGGACGATTCTGCAAATGCGGTCGCTTCGGCCAGAGGCGTTGCCGCCGACGGCTGATGGCATCCGGCGAGCACGAGCGAAGCGCCGCACAGCGCGATAAGAATCAGACGAGCCCCCATGCCGTGATTCTGGCCGCGCACTCTCCAACGCGTCAAGCGGCTCAGGCGATTTCGCGCAAGACTTCGCCGACTTTCTTGCCGTCCTCGAAATAACCGAGGCCGTAGTCGCCCTTGATCGTGGTGCGCAGAGTGCGGCGTTCGTAGTGCGCGTCGCAGCCCTCCACCGCGTGGAGCATGCGGTGGTTGTCCCAGATCACCATGTCGGTCGGCTTCCAGTCATGCCAGTAGGCGCTGGTTCCGGTGCCGAGGCGATTGATCGCCTGGGCCGCCTCGTCGAGCAGGGCATCGCCATCGGCATCCTCGTGATGTTCCAGCGCGACGGCCATCCATGGGCCGAAGTGCAGCACTTTCTCTCCGGTCTGCCGCTTCCAGACGGCCGGGTGCATCGCACGAGGGAAGCGCGCGGCTTCGGCCAGCAATTGCGGCGTCGATTCGTATTCGGTGAGCGGCGTGAAATCGACGCCGTACTTCATCGTAGAGAGCCGGGTATCGAGGGTGTAGACCACGTTGTGCCCTTCCAGCCGGCGGCGCAGGCCTTCGGGAAACTGGCGGTAGAGCTCGACGCCGTCCATGAACCCGGTGCGCCCGCCGACCGGCGCATTGACCGGCGCGCGCAGCACGCCTGCGTAGTTCAGCTCATCGTTGTAGCAGTGGTCGAAATGCCAGGGCGAGAAGCGGGCGAGGATCTGCCCGTCGATCTCCACCAGACCTTCGCCGCGCGCGATCTCGTCGCGGGGCTGGTAATGCATGTCGATCACGCCTTCGGCATCGTCGCCGGTTTCCGCGTCGCGGGTGGTGGTCTTGGTCGGATGGTCCTTGAGCGGGCCGAACACCCGGCTGAGCGCCACCTGCATTTTCGAGCTGGGCTCCATGCCGGTGAAGACGATGACGCCGCGCTCGACGAACAGATCGCGCAATTGCTGGCGGACCGCCTCGTCCTCCAGCGCCGCGAAGGTCACGCCTTCGACCCGCGCGCCGAAGCTGGGGTTGTCCTGAAGATTCTCCACACGAATGCCGCTCATGGCCTTGCTCCTCTCTGGCCGTTCCGGTGCGTGCCGGAACGATCCTAAGCTTGCTGAGCATGGTGCCACGGCCTTTGTGCCGGGGCCAAGGAGAATTTGATCTTCTTGCCGCCTCAGGCAGTCGGGTAGGCGATCTCCATCACTTCCCATTCCTTCTCGCCGGAGGGCAGGCGCACCATGCGAAGGTCGCCGATGGCGGCTCCGCGCAGGGCGCGGGCGATGGGGGCGCTCCAGCCGATCAGGCCCTTCGCCGCGTCCTGCTCGTCATCGCCGACGATGGTGACGGTCTTGTGGTTGTCGTCCTCGTCCGCGATCGTGACGGTGGCGCCAAAGAAGACCTTGGCGCGTTCGGTCTGCTCGCGCGGATCGACCACGCGCAGCGCCTTCATGCGGCGGGCGAGGAAAGCCAGTTCCCGGTCGATTTCGCGCATGCGCTTGCGGCCGTAGAGATAGTCGCCGTTCTCCGAACGGTCGCCATTGCCCGCCGCCCACGAGACGATTTCCACGATCTCCGGCCGCTCCTTGCCGAGCAGATGGTCGTAGCGGGCGCGCAATTTCGCCATTCCGGCGGGCGTGATCGGGGGACCTGCGGGTTTCATCGGGTGAGCCTTATCCGGCGAGGCTGATGCGGGGAAGGGGCGGGGACGCTTCTCCACCGCCTTGCGCTCGGCTTATTAGTCCGACAAAAGAAGGCAAATCTATCGGGGATCGAGGAAATCATGGAACTCTCACGCCGCTCCGCGCTCATCGCTGCTGCTGCCGCGCCGCTTGCCGGGATGGCCGCGCGCGCCGTTGCGGCGGAGGGCGTCGGCGCTCTGCCGACCGCGCCGGGCGCGACACTGGCGCCGCGTCCGCCCATGGGCTGGAATTCGTGGAACAGCTTCGCCGGTACCATTACCGAGGCGCAGGCGCTCGAAACCGCCGCGATCATGCGCGATAAGCTGCTGCCCTTCGGCTACGACGTCTTCACCGTCGACATCCAGTGGTACGAGCCTGAGGCGAAGAGCTACACTTACAACGCCAACCCGGTGCCCGCGCTGGACGCCAACGGGCGGCTGATCCCCGCGCCGAACCGTTTCCCTTTGTCCAAGGGCGGGAAGGGCTTCGCGCCCTTGGCGGCCAAGGTCCATGCGATGGGCATGAAGTTCGGCATCCACGTCATGCGCGGCATCGCGCGGCTGGCGGTCGAGAAGAACCTGCCGATCCTCGGCACGCCCTATCGCGCGCAGGACATTGCCGACACCAGCAGCATCTGCCCATGGAACCCGGACATGTACGGCGTCGACATGACCAAGCCCGGCGCGCAGGAATACTACGACAGCATCTTCCTCCTCTACGCCTCGTGGGGCGTGGACTTCGTGAAGATGGACGACATGAGCCGCCCTTACGATGCCCACGCGCCGGAGATCGAGGCGGCCGCCAAGGCCATCGCGCGTTGCGGCCGACCGATCGTGCTCAGCCTCTCGCCGGGCGAAACCCCGGTTCCGCGCGGCAGCGAAGTGCGCAAGCATGCGCAGATGTGGCGCATCTCGGACGATTTCTGGGACGAATGGCCGCAGCTTTATGCGCAGTTCACGCGGCTGGAGAACTGGTCGCCGTTCACCGGTCCGGGCTCATGGCCCGACGCCGACATGCTACCGCTGGGCCGCATCGCTCTTGGCGAGCGCAGCAGCCGCTTCACGGCGGACGAGCAGCAGACCCTGATGACGTTGTGGTCCATTGCCCGTTCGCCGCTTATCATGGGCGGGGATCTGCGCGGCGTCGATCAGGCGACCATGGCGCTGCTGACCAATCGCGAGGTGCTGGCGGTGAACCAGCACAGCACCGGCAACCGCCCGCATTTCCTTGCCGACAACACCCGCGTCTGGTCGGCGTGGGCGGAGGGGGGCGAGGATCGCTATCTGGCGCTGTTCAACACCGGTGATGCGCCGCTGGAGGTTTCGGTACCGCTGCGCGAACTCGGCCTTCAGCGCGCGGCGGTGCGCGATCTGTGGAAGGGCGAGGACCTTGGCGTGAGCGAGGGCCGAGTGATCGCCAAGCTGCGCTCGCACGCCTCGGCGCTATACCGGGTGAAGGCAGCGTAAGCCGCCTCAAGCCACGCTAAGCCACACCACACCTCACTCACCAATCCCCGTCATCCCCGCGAAGGCGGGGATCCCGCTTCTTTTTCCTTGCACAGCCGCGGAGAGAACGGCGCATTGCTGCACGCCCCCCCCCTGCGTCTCCGCGTGAACTCAAGAAAAGCGGGCCCCCCGCTTTCGCGGGGGCGACGGAGTTCTGTGGTGAGAGGTGGAGGATGTTTGGTCCCCGTGCCCCCCTCAACCCGGCGTGTTCTTGCCCATCAACCGGCTCAGCGGCAGGCTGCTGCGTACACCCGCTTTGTCCGGATACATCGCCTGATAGACCACCGCGTTTTCCAGCACGCGCTGGATATAGTTGCGCGTCTCGGAAATCGGGATCTGCTCGATCCAGGTCACCCAGTCGACCGAGCCCATGCGCGGATCGCCGTTGGCGGCGAGCCACTTGTTCACATTGCCCATGCCCGCGTTGTAAGCGCCGATCGCCAGCGGATAGGAACCGCCGAAGTAGCTGCGCACGCGCGCGAAATAGGCATCGCCCAGCGTGATATTGAACTGCGCGTCGCTGACCAGACGGCCGTCGTCGTAGGACAGGCCGAGCTTGCCCGCCTGCTCGCGCGCGGTAGTGGGCATCAGCTGCATCAGACCGCGCGCACCGGCGTGGCTGAGTGCGTTCTGCGCGAACTGGCTCTCCTGACGGGTGAGCGCATGTACCATCGTCCAGTCCGCGCCCGGCGGAGTGGGGATCATCGGATAGGCGATCTGGCCGAAGTCACCATAGCCATCCGCATGGGCGCTCTGGCCGAGGATCACGGCAAGGTCGCGCCGCCCGATCTCGCGCGCCAGATCGGCGACCAGCACGTGGTCCGCCTCGCTCTGTGCCTGATCGGAGATTTCCTTGAAGAATTGAACGGCGGTCTTCCAGTCCGCATCGCGGGCCACGTCGCGCACGGCCTTGGTGATCGGCTCGGCCATGAAGGCGCTGCGCTGGGCCGATGTCGGCATCGAGCGCGGCTTGGAATCGAGGTCGGGCAGGGGGCGTCCCAGCCGTTCCAGCGCCAGCTGGCCGTAGAAGTACTGCGGATAAGCGGCCGCCATCTCGAAATAGCGCTTCGCCCCGGAGCTGTCGCCCGCTTGCGCCAGTGCGCGGCCCGCCCAGTAGAAGCCCTTGGACCGCGTGCCCGGGGTCTGCGCGGCGGCGCCGTAGCGGTAGAACAGCGGCGCTGCGCGGCGCGGATCGCCCATCGACCACAGCGCCTTGGTGCCGCCCAGCCAGACCAGCGAGGTGTAATCGTCACGCAGGCGGAAGGACTGCTTGGATATATCCGTGCCCGGCGCGAAGGCATCGTCGATCGAACTGGCGATCCGCACTGCCGAATCCGAACCCGCCCCGCGCGCCGCGTTGAGCAGTTCGCGCACCCACTTCTCGGGCTCCGGTACCGGCTTGGACAGCGGCGGACGGGTGGAGAGCAGCGAGATCTCGCCGGGCAGGTTGCCCGATTTCCGCGCCTGCACCGCGCGGGCATAGATATAGCCCGGATCCGCGTTCATCTGCGGGCTCAGCGTCAGCCCCATGGTGCCGGGGGGCGAGCCTTGCAGCATCGACAGCCGCTCCATGAACAGCGAACGATTGGCGGCCGAGACGAAGGAGATCTGCCGCTGCGCCTGATCGGTCTGGCCCTGCCAGAGCAGCTCGTCCATCCGCGCATCGTGATCCGCCTGCGTGAAGCGCGATCCATAGGTCGACATCAGCCGGGCTTCGTCATCCGCTGCCAGACTGCCGCCGCGCCATGCGGCAACCGCTTTTTGCGCGGCGTCCGGCCGCTGCAACGTAGAAAGCGCCACGGCGTAGCGCCCGGCGGCCTCGCTCGTCAGCGGCGGAAAGCGGGTAAAGAAGGCGACGGTGGTATTCGCGTCGGCCGGATAACGGGTCAGCGCGCCTTCGGCGTAGCGGCGAATCCGATCCTCCATCGGATAACCCGGATAGGTCATCAGGAAGTTCGAATAAGTACCGAAGTCGAGCTGATCGCTGGCCGAAAGCTGGCGCCAACGGTCGATGGACTGATGCACGCTCATGTCGTGCGATTGCATTTGCTGCGCTTTGGCGATGTCCCATTCGCGGCCGTCCTGTGCGAGAACAGGGCTCGTGAAAAGGAACGTGGAAGCAAGCAGGATGAGGGGGGCGGCACGCTGCATGCTGGACATTTGGGGAAAAGGCTCCTTATCAGGCGCTGAACGTCGGGACCGATCACCCGATGAATGACGATCAGCTGAGGTAAAGTCCATGTTCTCGGGGTCTATTCCTGCTCTTGTTACACCGTTTCGCGACGGAGCGTTCGACGAACAGGCTTTTCGGCGGCTGGTGGACTGGCAGATTGATTCGGGTTCTTCCGCGCTTGTGCCATGCGGTACCACCGGTGAAAACTCCACGCTTTCGAACGCCGAACACCATCGCGTGATCGAACTTTGCGTGGAACAGGCGGCGGGCCGCGTGCCCGTGATCGCCGGCTGCGGCAGCAACGACACGATGAACGCGCTGCTGCACATGAATTTCTCCAAGAAGTGCGGCGCCTCGGCCGCGCTGCTGGTGGCGCCTTACTACAACCGCCCCAGCCAGGAAGGCCTGCTGGCCCATTTCAGCTACTTGGCCGAGCACAACGACCTGCCGATCGTGCTCTACAACGTGCCCGGCCGCACGGTGACCGACCTGCTGCCCGAAACCGTGATCGAACTGGCGCGCCGCTATCCGGATCGCTTCGTCGCCATCAAGGACGCCAGCGGCGACCTCAGCCGCGTGACCGATCACCGCATGGGCATCGGCAAGGATTTCTGCCAGCTTTCGGGCGACGACGAACTGGCCCTGCCGTTCAACGCGGCCGGCGGCGTCGGCTGCATTTCGGTGACCGCGAACGTGGCACCGAAGCTCTGCGCCGAGTTCCAGGCAGCCTGCGCGGCGAACGACCTTGAGGAAGCGCGCCGCCTGAACGACCTGCTCTATCCGCTGCACTATGCGATGTTCGAGGACAGCTCGCCGGGGCCGTGCAAGTACGCGCTGGCGCAGGTCCACGACTGGATTGAGAACGAACTGCGCCTGCCGCTGGTCCCCTGCGGCGACAAGGCCCGCAAGGCCGTGGATGACGCACTGGTGCATGCCGGTCTGATCTGAGCGGTTTCGGTTTTCAGGGATAAGGGGGTGTCGGTGCGAACCGGCGCCCCTTTTTCTTTCTGTTCGGTGCGGGTTTCAAGCGGGCCACGCCCTCCCATGCACCGCTCATCCTGTGCTTGTCGAAGGATGGCAGCACCGCGCCCCGCTCTCCGGGGGCTTCGACAGGCTCAGCCTGAGCGGGATTGGAGAGCGCTATCCAGTCCGCCCCATGTCATCCTGACGTCCCACGTCATCCTGAACTTGTTTCAGGATCCATTTCGCGGCCTGTCCCGAACGGCGGTGTGAAGGGCGCGGCGATTGCCGGTTGCCGATCGAAGCACAACGCGGGCGGAAAAATGGATCCTGAAACAAGTTCAGGATGACGTTTGGGGATCCACGGTTTTCATTGTCGTCAGCCGGCATTTTTGCCGGGCTGACGGCAAGGCAAGAGCAGCGTGCGCTGCCCATCGCGTAACGAGGCCGCTCAATCCGCCGGATTGTACTTCTGCACAAAGCGCATCGTTTCCGAGAGCATGCGCTTGCGCGTCTCCTCACGCGACAGCCAGTGGTCCTCGCCGGGCAGCGTGACCATTTCGTAGGGCTTGCCTGCGTCCTTCAGCGCGTCGGCCATGATCGTGCTCTGGCGGTAGGCGACGACGGTATCGTCCTTGCCGTGGATCAGCAGCACCGGCGCGTCGGCCTTGGCGGCGAAGCGGCGGGGCGATATCGCGTCGAAGCCCGATGGATCGCCCAATTCTTCGAGCAGATTCTTGCGCAGCATCCGCGAATCGCCGCTTTCGGTGAGGTCGGTGTCATACATCAGTCTGACGTCGGCCACCCCGGCCACCGCGACGGCGCAGCGGTAGAGGCCGTGTTGCAGGGTGACGCCCGCCAGCGCCGCATAGCCGCCATAGCTGGCCCCGACGATGCAGGCGCGCTTGGGATCGGCCACGCCGCGCTTTACCAGTTCGGCAAGGCCGTCCGAGATGTCGGTCTGCATCTTGCGGCCCCACTGGCCGTCCCCGGCATGGCGGAAGGCGTCGGTGCGGCCGGTGGAGCCCCGGAAATTGGGCTGGAACACCGCGTACCCGCGCGAGGCGAAGGCCTGTGCCCACCAGTCGAACACCGGCTTGTCCTCCGCCGCCGGGCCGCCGTGGGGCAGCACCACGATCGGCAGATTCTTTGCCTCGCGTCCCGGCGGCAGGGTCAGCACGCCGTCCATCTCAAGGCCGTCGGCCGCCTTGTACTGGACCATGGAGATCGGCCCGACCTGTTCGGCAGCGATTGCCGGGCGTTCGTTGCCGACCGGATCGGCATGGCGCCCCGCCACGTCGACAAGGTACCAGGTGCCGCTGTCGCCATTGCCGCTGGTGTTGAGCAGCACCTTGGAGAAGTCGGGCGTCCAGTCCACCAGGTGCGGATTGCGGCCGGTGAAGGCCTTGAAGATCTTGTTGAGCGCGACCTGCTTGGCGGGATCGTACATCACCGTCGTCGCCTTCTCGCCGTCGAGCCGATAGCCGAGCAGGTTGCCGTTGGCGCGATCGACGAAGATGCGGTCGATCTTGCTGTCGTCCAGGATTTCGTGCGCCTCACCGCCGGCAAGCGGAACCTCGAACCAGTGCGAGGCGCCTTCCTTGTCGTCGATGGAGTAGACCACGGTGCTGCCGTCCTTGCCGAAGCAGATCAGGCTGACATTGCCGTGGAGATCGACGCCGCGCGCCAGTTCGGCGCCCTTCACGGCGTTGATCTTCCACGTGCCGCTGTTCTCGTCGATATCGAGAAGGACCGAGACCTGGCCTGCCGCGTCAATCAGCCAGTCGCGGTAATGGTCCTCGGCCGGGGCATTGGCGACCAGTCGCGGGCGATTGGTCTTCAGGTCGACTGCAAAGAGCGTGGTGCGGCCATGGACGAACTGCGGATCCGTGCCCCGGGTATCGAGCGCGATGCCGCCGTAGAAGCCCACCGTCTTGCCGCCGATCTGGCGAATGCCGAAGCTGCCGCGGGTGACAGTGGCGATGCTGTGGGTCTTGCTGAAGACGAGGCCTGCGGCGCCGCCGTTCAGGGGCAGGATGACCGTGCCGTAAAATTCGTACTTGGCAGCGGCAAAGCCGAAGAGGGGAACCGTCGCGCTGTTGGTGAGCAGGACGGTGTCGTCATCGGCCCATTCGATCGAGCGCACCTTGGACTTGCCCGACGAGACATTGAATTTGATCGCGCCGGTCTCGTCGAACACCGAGATACGACGGTCCCCCTCCACCTGGGTAACGCTGGCAAGATTGTGCCCATTGGGCGAGATCGCCGCATCCTCGACGCGGGGAAGTTCGCCATAGGCGTCAAGCGGCGGCGGCTCGACCGCTGCATGCGCCAGAAATGGCCAGAACGCAGGCAGCAGCGCCGCCTGCGCCCATCTCGCACGTGACTTCATATTGAAAATTCCCCCTTCGATTTCGTCGGTATTTCCGGCTGCTCCGAAATCGGCAAGGGGGGAGGATCACGGCCCCGCGATTAAATACTTGTTATCCTGCTTTCTTCGCTTTGCCGTGGCGTGCATCCGGCCGTTTCCGGCGCGCTTGCGTGGGGCGATGCGGCGCGGTCTGCGCGGGTTTGGTGCCGTATGGTCGCAAATCGCGCAAACGGACATTTCCTTTTCGCGCGCGAAACCCTAAATGCGCTTCGACATGGCACGCCCGCAGCACACGACATTCGACAAGAAGAAGACCGTCGCCGAAAACCGCAAGGCGCGCTTCGACTATTATATCGACGAGACTTTCGAGGCCGGCATCGCGCTGACCGGCACGGAGGTTAAATCGCTGCGCTTCGGCGAGGGGTCGATTGCCGAGTCCTATGCCGAGATCAAGAACGGCGAGTGCTGGCTGGTCAATTCCAACGTGCCCGAATTCAGCCACGGCAACCGCTACAACCACGTGCCCAAGCGGCCGCGCAAGCTGCTGCTGCACGAACGCGAACTGTCGCGCCTGCAGGGCTCTGTGGAGCGCAAGGGCATGACGCTGGTGCCGCTCTCGATCTATTTCAACGGCCGGGGCCGCGCCAAGGTCGAACTCGCACTCGCCAAGGGCAAGAACGCGGCCGACAAGCGCCATACGATCAAGGAACGCGACTGGAAGCGGGAACAGGGCCGCATCCTGCGCGAACACAAGTGAGCACGCTGTTGCAGCGGCTCGGAGCCTGGCTGCACAGCCAGATGCCCACGCACGCGCAGCTTGAGGCGAATCGCTTCACCGCGCCGTTCACGCGTCGCCCGGAACTGTTCCGCTTCACCCGCCGCTCGGTGCCGCGCGGCGTGGCGGTGGGCATGTTCATCGGCATCTTTGCGCTGATCCCGGGCGTCCAGATCGTCGGCGCTGCCGTGATGTGCGTGCCGTTTCGCGGCAATATCCCGCTCGCCGCCGCTGTCACCTTCATCAGCAACCCGGTGACGACGCTGCTCATCATCCTTCCGGTGGCGGTCGCGATCGGCAACAGCTTCGGCTACCACGCCGACATCGCAACCGTGGAATCCATGGTGCGCGAAGGCGCCGGTCTGGCCGAGTGGCGGGTCTGGATGCTGACCGACACCGCGCCCGCCGTGGTGATCGGGTTGTTCATCCAATCGGTGATCGCCGCCGTCCTGAGCTATTTCGTCACTGTGTGGTTCTGGCGCTACTGGATCGGCCGCAAGCACCGCGCTCGCCGCAATCGCGCGCCGTTCCGCCATCTCGCGACTGCGGACGGCCCGGCGAAAGTGGTCGAAGCGGAAAAGGTTGAGGACAGGGAAGGAATCGCATGATCGCAGGCCAGCAGCGCTCCGGCAGGTTGCCCGACACATCGATCGTCGGGCTGGCCCTGGCGGGAAGCGTCGCGCTGGTCTGGCTGGTAAGCGGGGACGGCCTGCTGGCGGCGGTTCTGGCCGGCGCGCTCATGGTTTTTGCGGGCCTCGCATGGATGATCTCCAACCGGCGCGTCGCCGTGACCGAGCCCGAATTCGCGCTGCCCGACTGGTCGGTGACGGTCGCCGCGATCGACCGCAGCGACATGGCCATTGCCCTCACGGACCGGGCCGGACGCCTGACTTGCGCCAATTCCAGCTACGAGAACTGGTTCGGCATCGGCCATGATCCGTCACGCCTGCCAATGGGCGATGCCGCGCTGGAGCAGATCGCCGAACTGGTGCGCTCGGCATGGCGCGACGGGCAGGGCGTCACGCAAGTGCGCGCCGCGATCCCCGGCGGCGCCGAGACCGACTGGCGCATCGAAGTGCGCCGTTCCGGCCGGGGCGAGGACTTTCTGGTCTGGCGCGTCCAGCCCGTCAGCACGGTCGATCTGGTCGGGGATCTGGTCCGGCAGGTCGACGGCAAGCTCGGCAAGGGGCTGGCGCGTTCGGGCATCGCCACCGCGCTGGTCGATCCCGACGGCACCATCCGCGCCGCCAGCGCCGGTTTTGCACAGCGTGCCACCGGCGATGCCCTGGCCGACGTGACCGGTCTCGATTTCGTCTCGCTGCTGAGCCAGGAAGAGGGCGAACGCATCGGCTGGGCGCGCGAGGGCGGGCGCGGCGGGCCGCTGGTGCTCTATCATGTGCCGGTGGCCGATCCGGACCTTCCGGGCGATCCCGATCCGAACCTGACGCCATCGCTCATGCTGGTGGTGGAAGCCGGGCAGGGCATCGGCGCCAGCGGCGGCGGCGGCACGGCCGCACCACATCTCGAAGCGCTGCTTAGTCAGCTTCCGCTCGGCCTTGCCATGGCCGACCGCGACGGCCGCCTGCTGTTCGCCAACCCCGCCTTCATGCGTGCCGCTGGACGCGAGGGACAGGTCCCGCCGACCTACCCGACCGATCTCGTCACGCGCGAAGACAAGCGCGCGCTGTCCGAGGCGATCCGCCGCTTCGCGCAGGGCCCCTCGGCGGCGGGCGACATTGCCGTGCGGCTGTCCGAACTGCCGGACGATCCGGTTTCGCTCAGCCTTGCCGGCGTGCGCGGGCTGGGCGAGGCAGCGGTGCTGCTCGGCCTGACCGACACTTCGGAGGAAACGCGCTTGAAGCGGCAAGTCGCGCAGGCCACCAAGATGCAGGCGGTGGGTCAGCTTGCTGGCGGCGTCGCGCATGACTTCAACAATGTGCTGACTGCGATCCTGGGCACCTGCGATCTCATGCTGATGCGCCATACGCCGGGCGATTCGGACTATGACGACATCCAGCAGATCCGCGCCAACTCCAATCGCGCGGCCTCGCTGACGCGCCAGTTGCTCGCCTTCTCGCGCCAGCAGACGCTGCGCCCCGAAGTGCTCCAACTGCCCGACGTGGTGGCGGACGTTTCGCAGATGCTGCGCCGCCTGATCGGCGAGAAGATCCAGCTCGTCGTCACCCATGACCGCGATCTCGGCCCGGTGCGTGCGGACCCGACCCAGCTCGAACAGGTGATCGTCAATCTCGCGGTCAATGCGCGCGACGCCATGCAGATGAAGAAGGGCGCGGACGGTTCGGGCACGCTGACGCTGGCGACCCACCGCGTCACCACGACGGATGTGCGCGCCATGCGCAGCGAGATCATCCCGGCGGGCGATTATACCGCGCTGATCGTGCAGGATACCGGCGGCGGCATCCCGCCCGAACACCTCGGCAAGATCTTCGAGCCGTTCTTCACCACCAAGGAGCAAGGCAAAGGCACCGGTCTTGGCCTTTCCACCGTCTACGGCATCGTCAAGCAATCGGGTGGCTTCATCTTTGCCGAGAGCGAAGCGGGCATCGGCACGCGCTTCGTCGTCTATCTGCCGGTCCACCACGTGGCGCCGGGCAGCGAGAAGGCCGTCCCCGCCGTGAAGGACGAGGCTCCGCCCAGCCAGTGGGCGGGCGGCGGCTCGATCCTGCTGGTGGAGGACGAGGACCCGGTGCGTGTCGTCGCCGAGCGCGCGCTTACCCGACAGGGCTATGAGGTGACGTGCGCGCGCGATGGCGAGGAAGGCCTGGAACTGGTCCAGAGCGGCGGGCAGTTCGACATTGTCGTCTCCGACGTCGTCATGCCGACGATGGACGGCCCGGCGATGGCGCGGGAGATTCGCCGCATCGCGCCCGGCCTGCCGGTGCTGTTCATGTCGGGCTATGCCGAGGAGCAGCTTCGCAAGGAGATCGGCATCGCCAATGCCTGGTTCATGCCGAAACCCTTCTCCGTGCAGCAACTGTCGGAAAAAGTGGGGGATGTTCTCGCCCGCACGGCAGGCGGTGTTAAAAATAGGAAATAAGCCGTTGTTCGCCTCTTGTTCTCTGAGAACAAAGGCGATACATCGTTCCCCGTGACGTTGACCTTTCCGGTCAGGCCAGTAGCAAAGGGGAAGTGTAATGGCTGCTCAGCTCAAGCTGATCCAGGAAGGCAAGGAAAAGGAAGCGATGGACCGTCAGAAGGCGCTCGAAGCCGCGCTTGCGCAGATCGACAAGGCGTTCGGCAAGGGCTCCGCGATGAAGCTGGGTTCCAAGGAGACGATGCAGGTGGAGGCAATCTCCACCGGCTCGCTGGGGCTCGACATCGCGCTGGGGGTCGGTGGTCTTCCGCGCGGCCGTGTGATCGAAGTCTACGGGCCGGAAAGCTCGGGCAAGACCACGCTGGCGCTCCATGTCATCGCAGAGGCTCAAAAGTCCGGCGGCACTGCTGCCTTCATCGATGCCGAGCACGCGCTCGATCCGGTTTACGCCAAGAAGCTGGGCGTCAACATCGATGAACTGATCGTCTCGCAGCCCGATACGGGTGAACAGGCGCTCGAAATCACCGACACGCTCGTACGCTCGAATGCGATCGACGTGCTGGTGGTGGACTCGGTCGCCGCGCTGGTTCCCCGCGCGGAAATCGAAGGCGAGATGGGCGACAGCCACGTCGGTCTTCAGGCCCGCCTGATGAGCCAGTCGCTGCGCAAGCTGACCGGTTCGATCAGCCGTTCGCGCTGCATGGTGATCTTCATCAACCAGCTGCGCATGAAGATCGGCGTCATGTACGGCAACCCCGAGACGACCACGGGCGGTAACGCGCTCAAGTTCTACGCCTCGGTCCGCCTCGACATCCGCCGCACCGGCCAGATCAAGGACCGCGACGATATCGTCGGCAACGCCACCCGCGTGAAGGTTGTGAAGAACAAGGTCGCGCCGCCGTTCAAGCAGGTCGAATTCGACATCATGTACGGCGAAGGCATCTCGAAGATCGGTGAGATCCTCGACCTTGGCGTCAAGGCGGGCATCGTCGAGAAGTCGGGCGCGTGGTTCAGCTACGATTCGATCCGCATCGGTCAGGGCCGTGAAAACGCCAAGACCTACCTGCGGGAAAATCCCGAACTCTGCGACCGCCTCGAAAAGGCAATCCGCGCCCGCACCGAAGGCCTCTCCGACGAGATGATGGTCGGCCCTTCGGCGGATGACGATACCGAATGAGCCTTCCAGCGCTTCTCTCTTGGGAAGGCGAAACGAAAACCCCCGGTCCGCAAGGGCCGGGGGTTTTCGTTTTAGGGCCGAAATGTCTGAAATGGGCGATGTGAGGGGCTAAGTCGCTCTGGATTGCTTCCTCGGCTTCGCCTCCTCGCAATGACGAGGGAGTCGCTGACAACCCGATCCGAATGCTCTGCAGCCCATGCGGAGTGGGCTGGAGAGCATTCGGATGGGAGTCCAGATGGGAGTGTGGACTGACGCAACCCCAACCATTCCCGTCGCCCCCGCGAAGGCGGGGGCCCCGCTTTCCTTCGCGCCACAGAGACACGTGACCATCATCAACCGAACACGGGCGCAACGCACACGCACCTACGTTTAGAGTACCGCAAACGGCGGAGCGCCCTCTCGATCGTCATCTTCTCGCTGCTTCGGCGCTTGGTGATACATGCCCGATTCGACGACGAGACGCGCCGCCCGAAACAGAAGGGACTGGGGATAGCCGACCTGACCCAGCCGGAACCAGTCGAGGCCGGATCCCGAGGCAAAACCCCGCACCGAAAGCGCTTCAAGACGTGGCGTTCCCACCACGCTAGGCGGGATATCGCAATTCCCGAACAGTCTGACCGCTGCAACCCGCTTGCCGCCGCCGCGCGGCTGCATTATCGGCGCGTTCATGCACACGACCAACGAGATCCGCCGGTCCTTCCTCGACTACTTCGCCCAGAATGGCCATCAGGCCGTTCCGTCTGCGCCGCTCGTGCCGTACAACGACCCGACGCTGATGTTCGTGAATGCCGGCATGGTGCCGTTCAAGAACGTGTTCACGGGTCTTGAAACGCCCTTCGCTCCGCGCGCCACGTCCTCGCAGAAGTGCGTCCGCGCCGGCGGCAAGCATAACGATCTCGACAACGTCGGCTACACCGCGCGCCACCACACCTTCTTCGAGATGCTGGGCAACTTCTCGTTCGGCGACTATTTCAAGGAACAGGCGATCACCCACGCCTGGACCCTGCTGACCAAGGAATGGGGCCTTCCGGTCGAGAAGCTGCTGGTCACCGTGTACCACACGGACGACGAAGCCTTCGACCTGTGGAAGAAGATCGCCGGCCTGCCGGAATCGAAGATCATCCGCATCCCCACGAAGGACAACTTCTGGGCGATGGGCGACGAAGGCCCGTGCGGTCCGTGCTCGGAAATCTTCTTCGACCACGGCGACCACATCTGGGGCGGCCCTCCGGGATCGCCGGAAGAAGACGGCGACCGCTTCATCGAGATTTGGAACCTCGTGTTCATGCAGTTCGAGCAGAGCGCCGGCGAAATCGTCGGCAACCTGCCGAAGCCCTCGATCGACACCGGCATGGGCCTTGAGCGCATCTCGGCGGTCATGCAGGGCGTGCATGACAACTACGATATCGACACCTTCAAGGCACTGATCGCCGCCTCGGAAAGCCTGACCGGCGTTGCCGCGCAGGGTGAACAGCGCGCCAGCCACCGCGTGATCGCGGACCACCTGCGCTCGACCAGCTTCCTGCTGGCCGACGGCGTGCTGCCGTCGAACGAAGGCCGCGGCTACGTCCTGCGCCGCATCATGCGCCGCGCCATGCGCCATGCCCACCTGCTGGGCGCCAAGGAGCCCCTGATGCACCGTCTGGTGCCGTCGCTGGTGGCCGAAATGGGTCAGGCTTATCCGGAACTCGGCCGCGCGCAGCCGCTGATCGAGGAAACGCTGCAGCGCGAGGAAGTGCAGTTCCGTCGCACGCTGGCCAACGGCCTGAAGTTGCTGGACGAAGCCACTGCCGACATGGGCGAGGGCGGCGAGCTTCCGGGCGAGACCGCGTTCAAGCTCTACGACACTTACGGCTTCCCCTACGACCTCACCGTCGATGCCCTGCGTCCGCGCGGCATCACCGTGAACGACGATGGCTTCCAGGCCGCGATGGCGCAGCAGAAGGCTGCCGCGCGCGCCGCGTGGAAGGGTTCGGGCGCCGCGGCCGACAGCGAAGTCTGGTTCGACATTGCCGAGCGCGAAGGCGCCAGTGAGTTCACCGGCTACACCTCGACCGTCGGCGAAGGACAGGTTGTGGCGCTGGTACGCGACGGCAAGGAAGTCGCATCGGCCACGGCCGGTGAGGAAGTGACCGTGCTGACCAACCAGACGCCGTTCTATGGCGAATCGGGCGGTCAGGTCGGCGATGCCGGCACGATCACGACCAACGCAGGCCTCAAGATCGCCGTGCTCGACACCGCCAAGCCGCTCGGCCGCCTCCACGCGATGGTCGGCAAGGTCGAGGCAGGCACGATCAAGGTGGGCGATGCCGTCAACCTGACCGTGGACGTGACGCGCCGCGATTCCGTGCGCGCCAACCATTCGGCCACGCACCTGCTGCACGCGGCGCTGCGCAATCGTCTGGGCGGCCATGTCACCCAGAAGGGCTCGCTGGTCGCTGCCGAGCGCCTGCGCTTCGACTTCTCGCACCCCACCGCGCTCTCGGTAGAGGACATTGCGGCGATCGAGGCCGAAGTGAATGCCGAGATCCGCGCCAACGAACCCGTTCTCACCCGCCTGATGACGCCGGAAGACGCCATCGAGGCCGGCGCCATGGCACTGTTCGGTGAGAAGTACGGCGATGAAGTGCGCGTGCTGTCGATGGGCACCTCGTCGAAGGATGCCTCGGGCGAGCACACTTACTCGGTCGAACTCTGCGGCGGCACCCACGTGCGGGCCACCGGCGACATCGGCGTGTTCCGCATCGTTTCGGAAAGCGCGGTTTCGTCCGGCGTGCGCCGTGTCGAGGCGCTGACCGGCGAAGGCGCGCGCCAGTGGCTCGTCGCCCGCGAGGAAGCGCTGAAGAGCGCAGCCAGCGCGCTGCGTACGACGCCGGAAGACGTCGAAGCCCGTGTCGTCGCGCTGCTCGAAGAACGTCGCAAGCTGGAACGCGAACTGGCCGAAGCCAAGAAGGCGCTGGCGCTGGGCGGCGGTTCGGGCAAGGCCGAAGCGGCGGACGAAGAAGTGAACGGCGTCAAGTTCTCGGGTCAGGTGCTCGAGGGCCTCGATCCCAAGGAACTGCGCGGCCTGCTCGATCAGGCGAAGCAGCGCATGGGCTCGGGCGTCGCCGCGATCGTCGCGGTGAACGAGGGCAAGGCGAGCATCGCCGCTGCCGTCACCGAAGACCTCACTGGCACGATCAGCGCCGTCGATCTCGTCCGCAAGGGCGTCGAGACGCTGGGCGGCAAGGGCGGCGGCGGCCGCGCCGACATGGCGCAGGGCGGCGGTCCCGACGGTGACAAGGCTGCCGACGCCATCGCAGCCGTGAAGGCCGTGCTGGCGGGCTGATCCGGCCTAATTCGGAATTTCAGGCGGGGGCGTGGGCAGTTGGTGCCTGCGCCCCCGTTTGCTGTGCAGCGGGTCTTCTCAGGAAAACGCCCGCAGCACCCGCAGCGCGCGCTGTTCCAGCGGGCGCTGGTGGGGGGAGGGGCCGTGTTCGCCTTGGGCCCGACTCTGGGCAAGGAAGCCGTCGTAGCTCTCGCGCAGCATGTCGAGGTTGGAATGGCGCGGTTTCCAGCCGCTCGCCAGCAGTGGCGCCACGTCGAAATGGCAGTCGCGATGGTAGGTGCGGTAATGCCATGCCGTCAGCGGCGAGAGGCCCACTGTGTGCAGCGCGTGGAGCAGCGCTTTCGACGGCGCGACGGGCAGGCCGGTAACGCGTGAGCGGGAACCGGCGTGGCCGATCAGCGCGTCCAGATCCTCGCGCAGGCTGCCGAACCGGTCGGTCCCGACGTTCCAGGTGCCCGAACGGCCCATCTCCAACGCATGCATGTGGAAATCGACCAGATCGTCCACATGGATGAACTGCTGGCGCTGGTGGCCGTCGCCGATCACGTAGACCCGGCGGGAGGCGCGGATCCAGTCGAACAGGATCGCGAAGATGCCCAGCCGACCGGCGCCGAGCGTCACGCGCGGGCGGATCGTCACCACCGGGATCCCGGCATTCTGGCAGGCCGCTTGCATGGCCCGCTCGCCCGCCAGCTTGGAGCGGCCGTAGTCCTCGATCGGGCGCGGCACGGTGGCTGCCGTGATCGGCCCATCGGGCGGTAGCCCGTAGACTGCCGTGGTGCTGAGATGCATGACCATGCGCACCCCGGCGCAGACGGCGGCATCGGCGACGATCCGTGTGCCATGCTCGTTGACGTCGTAATAGGCGCGGCCCGCCGCTGCCTGCGCGACCAGCGCGGCATTGTGGTGGACCACGTCCACGCCCGCCATCGCCGCCTCGACCATGGCCGGATCGGTCACGCTGCCGGGGAGGAATTCGATATCGGCAGGGCGGGCGGGATCGTCCACCACGTCCAGCACGCGAACGCGCTCTCCCTTTGCGCGCAGCCGCGCCGCAAGGCGCGTGCCGATGAAGCCGGAGCCGCCGGTGATCAGGTGCAGCATCGTCAATGAAACCGATGGGCCATCATCGCCTGCGCATTGCGGTGCGCGATGGCCATGACGGTGCCTTGCGGATTGACCATTGTCGGCGTGCACAGCAGCGAGGCGTCGCCGATATAGAGCCCCTCGGTGCCGTGGACCTTGCCGAACGAATCGGCAGCGCAGAGGCTCTCGTCCTCTCCCATCGGGCAGGAGGAGAACACGTGCACCGAAGTCAGCGCCCCGTCCGATGCGGCCAGCACTTCGGGCAGTTCCGCGATCTCGGCGGCGGAGTTCAGGGTGGGATAGCCGGCGATGCAGGGATGGACGCGCAGCGCGCCCGCCGCGAACAGCGCCTGCGCCAGCCGGGCGAGGCCCTCCGCCAGAACCCGCAGGTCATCCGGCGCGAAGCGGATGCGGACGAGCGGGTCGCGGAAGCCCGGCAGGTTGCGTACGGAGGCCGTGCCGACGCCGCTCTGGACGTAGTAGATGCCCATGGTCCGCCAGCGCTCGGCAATGAGGTCCCAGGCATCCGTGCGGCCCGCCAGCGCCATACCGAGCATGGCCGGATTGCTGATCGAGCAACCCATGCCGAAGCGCGGCTCGAACTCCTTGATCTGGTGGACGGGATCGCAGTCGCCCGCACGGTTCACATCGTGGTCGAACTCGGCGACGACCTTGACCATTGGATGGAATCGCAGCGAATTGCCGACATTGCGCGTTACGCCCGAGCGGCGCAGCAGGGCGGGGGTCTGCACGGCCCCGCAGGCGACGATCACCACCGGCGCGCGGAAGCTGACCCGGCGGCGCACGCCGTCGGCATCGGTGCGGCTGCCCTCGGCGATCCAAAGGCTGCCCGCGCGGTGCAGGCGCTCGATCCGGGTCGAGGGCGATAGGCGGCCCCCGGCGGCGAGGAAGCTGGGCACGAAAGTGGCGGACATCGATTGCCGCTCGCCGGTTCCGTTACCCGCACCGTCGCCGCGATAATGGAACAGGCGGGGCGTTTCGATCGAATGCCAACCATTCGCAGTCGCCCCGCGATGCAGCATCTGCGACATCTCGGACGGGCGGCCCGCCACATATTCCACCAGCGCCACTTGCTCGCAGGCCTCGAAATGCGGGGTCATGCCCGCAAGGTCGAGATCGTTCACCGCGAAACGGCGGCGCCAGTCGTCCAGCACATAATCGGGCGTGCGGTGATAGAGGCCGCGATTTATCTCGCTGCCGCCGCCGACGCAGCGTCCCTCCACCCAGGCCAGCTTGCTGCCGCCCATGGCGACGCTGACCCCGCCATTGCGGTACTTGGACAGCATTTCCTCGCGCGAGAAATGGGCGACCTCGGCCAGCGGCACATGCGCGCCTTCCTCCAGCATCAGCACCGCATGCCCGGCGCGGGCAAGCTGCGCGGCGCTGACCGCGCCGCCGGGGCCGGAGCCGATCACCAGGACATCGGCTGCTTCCTCGCTGCCCGTCATGCTGCGATCCTGCCGCGCTCGTCCTGCCCGGCCGGATAGGCGACCGAATAGAGGCCATAGGCCGAAAAACTGGCGTAGAAGGCGATCATCGAGCGCAGCGGCGCAATGGCGGAGCCGCGCCAGCGGGCGACATGCGCCTTGCGCCGTGCCGGGACGAGGTGCGAAAAGCGCGCCTCTCCGTGCAGTATCGGCGCATATTCGAACAGGTACGCGAGCAGGTGAAAGCCCAGCCGGAAGAAGTCCGGCATGGCGGCCACGGTGGCCAGCACATAGTCTTGCACCATGACGCGCTCGTGTTCGCGCGTGGCGGCGCACTGGTCGTCGACAAGTGTGTCGACCAGCGGGGCGACGATGCGGCCGAAGGCAGTCGCCGGCGCCATCTCAATTGCCCTTGTGCAGGTGCAACATGTCGACCGGCGTGAAGCTGCGGTTGGTCAGCGTGGCAAGGCGCGGCACGTCAAGGAACGTCACCAACAGCAGCACGCAAAGGTTCACGCCCAGCATCGTCATCAGGCGGCGCGACCGGAACATGCGCTCGGGCCGCTGCGCGATCGAATCGGGCAGCATGGAGAGCCAGAGGTAGCAGCCGAACAGCCCGGTGATGAACGGGAAGGCCAGCACATATTCGATGCGGTACTTGATGAGGAACACCCCAAGGAAGAACGAGGAAAGCATCGCATAAGTCAGGCAGCTGACGATCAGGCTCTCGGCCGTGTAGCCGCCGAACGACTTGCGATAGCGGGTGAGCGTTTCCAGCCCGACGCTGGCGGTGATGTCGCGGTATTCCGACAGGCGCTTGGAGCCCATCAGGAAGGCGCCGCCGGTCCAGTAGGCCAGCAGCAGGCTGACCGGCGGCATGCTGGTGGGGTCCATCATCAGCCAGCCCAGCGTCAGGCGGATCGGGTTGTTGATCGATTCGGAGACCACGTCGAGGAACGGGCGATCCTTGGAGCGCAGCGGCTGCACGTTGTAGACGAGCCCCGATATCAGGAACACCGCCGCGCAGGCGAAGAACGGTCCGCCCATCCACGCCGCCAGCAGCAGGCCTACCGCTGCGAAAGCCGCATATTCCAGATAGACCAGCGTCGGCGAGAGTTGCAGCGAAACGGCGGTGCGGCGGTGCTTGGAAGGGTGGTGTGCGTCAAATTCGCGGTCCAGCCATTCGTTGATGACATAGTTGGCTGAGGCGATGGCGATGGCCACTATGAAGCCGACTACCACCCGCTGCGGCATGTCGAGCAGCGAAGGTTCGCGCAGGGCATAGGCCAGGATCAGGCCGGGCACGATGAACACGTGCTTGGAGATGTGATCGAACCGCGCAAGGCTCAGGTAGTCGCGCAGCCGCGCCGTTCGGCTCTCCATGGTCACGGAAACGGGCATTTGCGGTTTCTCCTGGGGCATGATGGGCCGGGCGAGCGGTGGGTCATCGGGGCGCGGTGGCTGCGGGAGGGGGCGGAACGCGGTAGATCCGCCCGTCGGGCAGGCGCGTCGGAGCGGGGAGCGAGAGATCGCGCACCAGCCGGTCCTCGGTGGCGAGATAGAAGCGCCAGTCCACGTTATCGAACATCACGAGGTAGACCGGCGCGGCACCGGCAGCCGATGCGCGGAGATCGGCGATCTGGCGGGTAACCGGGTTGTTCGGATCGGGCCGGTCGGTGCGCAACTGGCGCTCCTGCGGCGAGAGCAGCGCCCGGCGGCCGACGTCGAGCAGGGCGATCACCTCGGGCGCATTGGAAAAGATCACCGCGTCGGCCGGTAGAGTGTGGACGGCGGCAATGGTCGGGGATTCGCGCCAGACTTTCGCGTTGTAGCCGAAGCCCTTGGCATAGACCTCATGCGTGCGGATCGCCGAGCGCGCGCCGTGTGAGACCAGCACGGCGGCTCCGACCACAATGAGGGCGATCAACACGCCGCGCTCGCCCTTGCGGCTGAGATCCAGCCCGCTCGCCTCCACGCCCATGAGCATGACGAAGGCGAAATAGGCGGGCAGGGCATAGCGCCCGTTCAGCGAGAGATTGGCCTCCAGCGAGGTCGAGAGCCAGATGAAGGCAAGGTAGGCGACAAGGAACGCGGCCAGCACCAGCGAGAGCGGCGTGCGCAAGTCGAAGACGGTGCCGGGGGCCATGGCACGCCAGCGCTGCCAGTGGCTCAGCGTTTGCCGGCCCGAAAAGCCGAACAGCCCCAGCAGCACGGCCACGCGCGCGCCGAGCGGCACCTGATCGGGGAACAGCCATGCCGCCAATGTCTCCAGATTGTTGTGCCACTGCTGCGGGCCCATATTGCCGTAGAAGCGCAGCTCGCGGCCGATCGAGTGGCCGACCGTCTCGGTGCTCCAGCCCACCCATGCGAAGAACAGCGCGCCGCCGAGCAGGGCCAGCAGCACGCAGTCGGCAATACGGCGGCCCATCGGCACACCCGGCCGGGCGAGAATGACCAGCGCGATGGCCGCGCCCATCGGCGGTCCGGTGAAGCGCGTCAGGGTCGCCACGCCCAGCAGGATCGAGGCGATCAGCAAGTCGCGCCGGCGGCCATGTTCGAAATAGTCGAGCGCGAACCACAAGGTGCCCAGTAGGAACATCATGAACGGCGCTTCGGACATCGCGCCCGCGTGCAGCGTGACGAACTGCGGCGCGAGGATCAGCAGCGCGGTAGCGGCGGCGGCAAAACGCCAGTCATGGCTGCCGCGCTGCACCAGCGCAAAGACCAGCACGACATTGGCGAACAGGCAGGCGATCGCGACCACCATCGCCGCCGTTAGCAGCGAGACGCCCAACGCGTGGCCGCCCGTCAGCATCCAGTGGTAGACCGGCGCGTCGTAGGGGACCGGGCTGATGCCCATGTACCGCGTGGTGTCGGGATAGATGCCAAGGCCGTGATGCACGTTGAATGCAAACGTCGCGAAAGCGACCGCCAGCAGCAGCGTGCAGGCGATCCAGCCCTGCACGCTGCTGCCCCGGGCCTGCGCGCGGTCGCGGTAGGGACGTTCGCGTTCCAGCGCGCCAGCCGAGGCGGTCATGTCCATCAGTGCAGCATCCTTCCCGTGACCGGCGCATGGCCGCCGATGCGGCCCAGCACATCGTCGAGCGCGGCAATCAGCCGGTCGATCTGCGCCTCGGTCACCACGTAGGGCGGCATGAAATGGAGCACTTCGGGCGCTTCCGGCAGGTAGTGGGCGAGAACGCCGTGCCGCTCGAGCAGGTTGGCGGTGAGCGTGGCGATCGGCGGCTTCCGGCCGAGCGTCCGGATCGGGCTGAAATCGAAGGCCACGGCCTGAAAGCAGCCTTTGCCGCGCAATGAGGCGATGCAGCGGGGGTGCTTGGCCTGAAGCCGTTCGAGCCCGGCCCGAAGGTAGGCGCCCATGGCTCCGGCACGTTCGATCAGGCGCTCCTCGGCCAGCACATTGAGCGTCTCGATGGCGACCGCGCAGCTCTCACCCATGCCGGAGAAGCTGGAACTGTGCAGGTTGCAATCCTGCGTGTTGCCATAGGCCTTGTCGAACAGCGCCTGCGAGGTGACCATCGCCCCCATCTCGCGCTTGCCGCCGCCCAGCGTCTTGGCGAGCGTGACCACGTCGGGAACCGCGTCCTCGTGCTGGAAGGCGCAGAACAGGCCGGTGCGGCCCATGCCGACTTTGACCTCGTCGAAGATCGTCAGGATGTCCGCTGCACGGCAGGCTTCGACCAGTTCGGTGAAGTATCCCGGCGGCGGGGATTCGCAGGAGGTGCCGCGCAGGGTTTCGACCATTACGGCGATGATGCCGTTCTCCGCGCCGCCCTCACGGGCAATCGCCTCGCGGACCGAGGCGATGTCGCCGTAGTGGCAGAAAATCACATTCTCCTCTGGCACGCCCATCAGGAACGGGCCCAAGCCGTCGGCGCCGTCCCCGATGCAGAGGAACTTGGTCTTGCCCTTGGGCGTCTGCACGCGCTCGCACAGCTTCATCGCCGCTTCGTTGGCCTCGGCGCCCGAGACCGCGAGGAACGAGACGTCGAGCGGTTCGGGCAGGAACCGCGCGATGTTGTAGGCCAGCGCGCCTTGCAGCTTGTGCGGGGCGATCTTGATGCAGTCGAGCACAAGATCGTCATGGCAGCGCCGCTCGGCAGCGATGATCCGGGGATGGTTGTGGCCGAGCCCCAACACCCCGAAGCCGCCCGAGTAATCGAGGATCCGCCGCCCGTCGCGCAGCACGATCTCGCAGCCCTGCGCGCTGGCGATGTCCATCTTCCGCAGGCCGAGCAGCTCGGCATAGAGAAAGGCATAGCGATCGAGGTGGGCGGCATGGAGGTCCAGCGCTGTCTCTTCGTCCAGCGCGAGGCTCTGTTCCAGCGTCAGCAGATCGCGCCGGGTATTGCGGTCCCGCCGGGCCTTGGGCTGCGGGTTCGTAATCGTCTTTCCGGCTGGTATCGATACCTGACTCGCCACGCGGAAACGCTCCCCATTCCACCATTCTGCGCCGCAACTGTACGGTTTTTCGGGGGCCGGAAGTATCTACAGGAAGGTATAATCCCGAAGACCCCAGAGCCCGTCCGGCCGGACGGGGCACTGTCCCTTTCGGGAGCGTGGCGGCCATTTGGGGATCAACTGTGGTAGCCCCAATGCGCTGCCTTTTTGCCGCCGGTTCGGGCAGTGGTCTGCAGGCCGATCCGCTTGCCCGGAACCGCGCCTTGCGGCAGACGAGAGCAGATCGGTCGCTTCCGGCCCTCGCTGCCTCTTTTTGCCTCCGGGGAATTTCGACGATGGATAACCTCGACCACATTCTGGCCGGGATCGCCGCGGAAATGCGCGGGATGGAGAACCGGGGCAAAGTGGCCGACTACATCCAGCCACTGGCCGCCGTTTCGCCCCACAAGTTCGGCATGGCAGTGGTGACGGCCGGAGGATCGGTGCATCTGGCGGGCGATGCCGAGGAGGCGTTCTCGATCCAGTCGATCTCCAAGGTCTTCGCGCTGACGCTGGCGATCGGTGCAGTGGGGGACCAGCTCTGGCGCCGGGTGGGGCGAGAGCCCTCGGGCAGCGCGTTCAATTCGATCGTCCAGCTTGAGAGCGAGCACGGCATTCCGCGCAATCCGTTCATCAACGCAGGGGCCATCGTGGTGACCGACGTGCTGCTGGGCCATCACCAGCCGCGCGAGGCGATCGGCCAGATGCTGCGCTTCGTGCGCGAACTGGCGGGCGACGATACCATCACCGTGGACGAAGCCGTCGCCCGGGCCGAGCAGGACACCGGCTTTCGCAACAAGGCGCTGGCCAACTACATGCGCGCCTTCGGCAATATCCATGGCGACGTGGAGCAAGTGCTGGGCACTTATTTCCACTTCTGCGCGCTGGCCATGAGCTGCCGCCAGCTTGCGCTCGCCGGTCGTTACCTGATGGACGGCGGCCGCACCACGCGCGAGAAGGGCGGCCACCGCGTAATCACCGACCGCCGCGCGCGGCGCATCAATGCGCTGATGATGTCCTGCGGGCACTACGACAATTCGGGCGACTTCGCCTATCGCATCGGCCTGCCGGGCAAGTCCGGTGTCGGCGGCGGCATCCTTGCGGTGGCGCCGGGCATCGCCAGCATTGCGGTGTGGTCGCCGGGGCTCAACGCCAGCGGCAATTCGCAGTTGGGGCAACTGGCGCTGGAGCGGCTTGTGCAGCACACGGGGTGGTCGGTCTTCGAGCCGCGTGGGGGTGCAGGGGGCTGATCACGGGATTGTTTGAAGGGGATATTCGGATGCTTTCAGCAACCTCCCCGGAACGACGCGTGAATTGAACCAACCTATCAGTTCGTCGCCCCCGCGAAGGGGGGGCTCCGCTGCCTTCGCACCACGTCGCAAGAACAAGCGGGATCCCCGCCTTCGCGGGGATGACGGGGAGGCTTCTGTTATTGTCAGGTTGGTCAGGCGATTGTTGATGTCTAGGTACATCGCCTCCACCAAAACTTGGCCCTCAATCCATGCAGAACTCGCCCGTCAAAACCAGCTTTCCACCATGGGTAGACGCAAACACGCGCGTCTTGCTGCTGGGTAGTCTGCCCGGCGAAAAGTCGCTGGCGGCGGGCGAATACTACGCCAACCCCAGCAACGGCTTCTGGTGGCTACTGGGTGAGATTCTCGGCGAAAGCGAACTCCCCACCATGCCTTACACCGCCAAGCTTTCGGTGCTGCGAAACCATCGCATAGGCCTCTGGGATGTCATCGAAAGCGCGAAACGACGGGGCAGCCTCGACACTGCGATTCGCGAAGCCACGAACCGGGACCTGACCGCCTTCGCCGCCACGCTCCCCCATCTGCGGGCCATCGCGTTCAACGGCGGCAAGGCGGCAAAAGTCGGGCGCAAGCAACTGGCGGGGCAGGAAGAGCGCTGGACGCTGCTGGACCTTCCTTCATCCAGCGGCGCCCATGCCAGCATGTCGAAAGCCGCCAAGCTCACCTTGTGGCGGACGATCGAACGCTATCTGCGATAGCCCTTCAGTCTTCCCGTTTCCCGGCGAACGTCTTCATTACCGCGTAAGCGGCATCCTGTTCTTCAGACGGCAGCGTTCCCAGATGGGCCAAGGCTTCCTTGTATGTGAGGAAGGGCTTTCCTCCCACCACGATGGGGACCGTTCGGCCGTTGAAGACTCGCCGCAAGAGCCGCTTTTGGGTCCGTCCCAGCGCCTGGCTGCTCTCTTCGGTCATGACATGTCCCAAAAGCGCCCCTGTGGCGCAATTCGCTCGCGTTGTTAACGATTTTCGGGACCGTCCTGCCGTGCCGCCTCTAGCGCGGCGAGAAAAGCGGCCGGATCGTCCACCCGAAAGGCGAGAGCCCGGATCGGCGGGCGCGGGCGCAGCAAGGGTTTTCGCTCAACGGGGTGGCTTAGCCGCAGGATCACATTGGGCCACGCGAGCAGCGCCATATTGCGCGTGGTCGCGGCCTTGACCTCTTCGGCGGTCACCTCGGGGGCAGGTTCGGCGATGTGCTCCAGTCGCACCATTTGCCCCGCGATCATGCCGCTGCGGATCAGCAGGCCGTCCGCACTCAGCAGGATCGGCCGGAGCCGCAGAGAGTGGATCAGGCCAACGCTGTAGAGCAGCAGCACCACGCCCACTTCCAGCAGCAGGTTCGCGGCGCGCGGACTCCACAGCCGCAGCAGGACATCCTGCACGGCGATCTCGATGGCTTGCAAGGTCAGCAGCACAGCCATCATCGGCGCCAGATGGCGATGATACGCGAAGGGCAGGGCGCCGGCGGGCACGTGCGGTTTGGCACGCCAGCCGGTGAGCGCCATGCGCAGCACGGTTACCTCGGCCATGGCAAGGCGCAGCAGCGGTTCGGGCACGAGCACGGCCGCCGCCTTGCGCCAACGCTCGCCGGGCGCGTTCACCCGCCAAGCCTTGCCTGCCCGCAGCAGCGACCAGCCGGTGTGCACCAGCAGCGTCAGGATGAGCGCGACAGAAACGGACGGCATGGTCGCCAGCCCGCTCCGCACGGCCGGGGGCGCGCCCAGCAAGACGACCAGCGCTGCGGTCGCCAGCCGCGCGAGAACAGCCTCACGCGAAGGGCGGTGCTCCTTCGCCATCAGCGACAGCATCAGCGTGTCGGCGGCGATCCACACGAACAGCAGCGCGGCGATGCGGGGGTGGCGCTGGGCAAGGCCGCTGTGCCCGGCCAGTTTCGCAAGCGCGATGGCAAGGAGCGGAAGCGCCAGCCATGCGAAGTTTCGCAAGGGAGATTGGGCGGTCCGGGTCCTTGTTGCGCGCATTGCTTTCCTCTTGGATGGTCAGGTCCGCTCGGCTTCGCGAAGCTGGCCGGACTTGAGTGCCGGTTTCTGCGAAAGGCCGCCTTGCTCCATGATCTGCTCGCGGAATTCGTCGCGCTTTTCGTGGATCGAGGCGATCACCGGGCCCATCGCCACGCCGATCTCGACCAGCGCCGCCTCGGACAGTTGCAGCGAGCTTTCCAGGGTCTCGGGTACCGCGTGGGTGGCCCCTGCGCGGTAGAGCACGCCCGCGTGGTCGGTATCGCGGGCGCGGGCAATGATCGGCAGGTCGGGAAAGTCCGCGCGCAGCTTGCGGACGATGCGCTGGGCGGAGACCGGCTCGTCCATCGTCAGGATCACGGCTGCCGCGCTCGACACGCCCAGCCGCAGCATCGCGTCTCCCCGCGCGGCGTCGGCGAAGGCCACGGTGTAGCCAAGGCGGCGGCCTTCGGTGACGAGGTCGGTATTGCTGTCCACCGCCAGATAGGGCCGGCCGTGGCGCGTCAGCATATCGGCGACGAGGCGGCCAACGCGGCCGAATCCGACGATCAACGTGGGCGGCTTGTCGGCAGCGGAGACCGGCTGATGCGGAGCTTCAACGCCCTCGACCCGGCGGGCCATGATCCGGCCGATCTTGGCGAGCAGCGGCGTGATAGTGAGGCCCAGCGCAGTCACGATCTGCCAGAACATGGCCGTGCCCGGCTGGATCAACTGCGCCGCGCTGGCCGCGCTCAGCACGATCAGGGTGGTTTCCGAAGGGCTGGCCATGAGGATGCCGGTCTCGGTCGCGGTGCCGCGCCGCGCGCCCATCAGCCGCAGCAGCAGGCTGGTGACTACGGCCTTGAGGACGATCACCCCCGCAGTCGCCACCAGAATCGGGCCGAGATTCTCCCATACCACCCGCAAGTCGATGCGCATGCCGACGGTGATCAGAAACACGCCGAGGGCGAGGCCCTTGAACGGCTCGGTCATCTGCTCGACTTCGGTGTGGTACTCGGTCTCGGCAATCAGCAGCCCGGCCACGAGCGCACCGACGATGGGCGAGAGGCCGGTGGCCGCCGTCGCCAGCGAGGCGAGGATGACCACCAGCAGGCTGGCGCTGAGGAACAGTTCTGGGCTCTTGGTCCGTGCCGCCTGCGCGAAGAGCGGAGGCAACAGGTATCGCCCCGCCACCAGCAGCCCGAGCACGACTGCCGTGCCCCAGATCAGGGTATGGATCAGGCCGTCCATCCCGCCCTTGGCATGCGGTGCCAGCGCGCCGAGCAGGAACACGATCGGCACCAGCGCGATGTCCTCGAACAGCAGCATGGCAAGCGCCGCCCGGCCCACCGGATTGCTGGTATCGGTGATCTTGAGCACCAGCGCGGTGGAGGAAAGCGCCAGCGCCAGCCCCAGCGCCAGCGCGCCCGACAGGCCCTGTCCCAGCGCCGCGAAGATGAACGCCATCGACCCGCCGATCAGTACCAGTTCGAGAGATCCCAGCCCGAACACGAAGCGCCGCATCGCCCACAGGCGCGCGAAGGACAGCTCCAGCCCGATCGAGAACAGCAGGAGGATGATGCCGAACTCTGCGAATATCTCCAGTCCGTCGGGGTCGGTGATCGTCACCCACGAAAGCCAGGGATGGTCGAACACCAGCCGCCCAAGGCCGAACGGGCCCACCAGCAAGCCGACCAGAATGAAACCGATCACCGGGGTGATGCGGTATCGGCTGAACACGGGAATGACGATGCCCGCAGCGCCCAGAATCACCAGGGCGTCGGACATGACGGGAGAGGAAAGTGCGTTGGTACCGGCCATGTCCGGCCACTATGGCAGGGCGGGGCGGACAGACAATGCCCATGTGCCCGTGCTCATGGCGTTCGGGCAAATCGCTGCAAACCGCCATGCACGTCCGCAGGGGCCGGGCATCGCGCGGAAAACACCCCCTCGGCGCATTATTCCAATCGTTAGGCGAGGGCGTGTAACTTCACTTGGCGTTCAGCAAAGCGCTGTCTATAGACCGGCCCCATGTACGAACGTTCGCGCTTCAAGATCGCTCTCCTTGCCGCCGCTACCGGGGCTCTCGTTCTCACCGCCGGCTGTGCCGGGAAGGGTAACAAGAACAAGGACACTGCATACGTCGCGCGCGACGTCGATACGCTTTACGCGGCGGCGCAAGACCGCCTGAACAAGGGGCAGACCAAGGCTGCTGCCGCCCTGTTCGACGAAGTGGAGCGTCAGCATCCCTATTCGCCCTGGGCCCGCCGCGCCCAGCTGATGAGCGCGTTCAGCTATTATGCCGCGCGCGATTACAACAAGGCGATCCAGTCGGCGCAGCGCTTCCTTTCGATCCACCCGGGCAACAAGGACGCGCCCTACGCCTATTACCTCATCGCGATCTCCTACTATGAACAGATCAGCGACGTGACGCGCGACCAGAAGACCACCGAGCAGGCCAAGCAGGCGCTTACCGACGTGATGCGCCGCTATCCGAACTCGCCTTACGCGGCGGACGCCAAGGTGAAGATCGACCTTGTGAACGATCACCTTGCGGGCAAGGAAATGACCATCGGCCGTTCGTACGAGAACAGCGGCAAGTGGCTCGCCGCCACGCTGCGCTTCCGCAACGTGGTCGACAATTTCCAGACCACCAGCCACACGCCCGAGGCGCTGTACCGTCTGGTCGAGGGCTATCTGTCGCTGGGCATTCCGTCCGAAGCGCAGAAGGCCGCGGCGGTGCTGGAGCACAACTATCCCGATTCGAAGTGGTATGAGCGCGCCTATCGCCTCATGAGCCGCCACGCGCCGAAGAACGTCGCCGCCGCCTGACGGCGCCGCACTTCGCAGGCTTTCGACGCCGGTCGGCCCCCGTGGCCGGCCGGCGTTGTCGTTTGGCGAATCGGGGATGCCCGCGCGATCAATGCGATAGAGCGCCCGTCGCACAGCGCTCTTTGCGACAACCGCACGAAGGGGCGTGACGGGCGAATTTCTTTTCGCTAGAACGCAACGCGAACATGCTGACGCGCCTCGCCATTCGCAACATCGTGCTGATCGAAGCGCTCGATCTCGATTTCGCGCGCGGTCTTGGCGTTCTCACGGGTGAGACGGGCGCGGGCAAGTCAATCCTGCTCGATGCGCTGGGCCTCGTGATCGGCAATCGCGCCGACAGCGGGCTGGTGCGCGCCGGGGAAGACCGCGCGAGCGTGACCGCCAGCTTCGAGTTTTCCGCGCTTCCCGCCGCCGTGCGCACCGTGCTGGACGCCGCCGACCTTGAAGTGGAGCCGGGCGAACCCCTGCTGCTCAAGCGCCAGCTTCGCGCCGATGGCGGCAGCCGCGCCTTCCTCAACGACCAGCCGGTCAGCGTCTCGCTGCTGCGCGAGATCGCCCCGGCGCTGGTGGAGATCCACGGTCAGCACGACGATCGCGGACTGGTGAACCCCAAGGGCCACCGCACGCTGCTCGACCGTTTCGCGGGCGGCGACGTGGCCGGCGTGGAGGCCGCGTGGAAGACCTGGCGCGCGGCGCAGGGCGCACTGGATGCGGCGCGCGGGCAAGTCGCCAAGGCGGCCGAGGATCAGGACCTGCTGCTTGCGCATCTGGCCGAACTCAATGCCCTTGCCCCGCAGGAGGGCGAGGAGGAGCAACTCGCCCACGCCCGCGCCGACATGCAGAAGGGCGAGAAGCTGACCGACGATCTCTCGGCGCTGCAACACCTCTGGACCGGCTCCGATTCGGCGCTGGCACGCCTGCGCGGCGCGGCGCGGCGGCTCGATCGCATTGCCGGGGAGCATCCGCTGCTGGGCGATGCGCTCGAAGCGCTTGACCGCGCGGTGATCGAGGCGAGTGAGGCGGAGGAAAAGCTGGAACGCGCGGCGGAAGCGCTGGCCTTCGATCCCGACGAACTGGACCGCATCGAAACCCGCCTGTTCGATCTGCGTGCCGCTGCCCGCAAGCAGCTCTGCACGGTGGACGAACTGCCCGAAAAGATGCGCGAGATGCGTGAGGCGCTCGATGCCATCGAGGGGGGCGAGGAACATGTCGCCGCGCTTGAGGCCGCCGCGCAGAAGGCCGCGCTGGCCTATCGCCAGCAGGCCGAGGCGCTGCACGATTTGCGCCGCTCGGCTGCCAAGCGGCTGGATAAGGCGGTTGCCGCCGAACTCGCGCCGCTCAAGCTCGATGCCGCGCGCTTCCAGACCTCGGTGCTCAAGCTCAGCGAGGATCGCTGGGGTGCGCACGGCATGGACGCGGTGGAATTCCTGATCAGCACCAACCCCGGTGCCGACTTCGCGCCGCTCGCCAAGATCGCCTCGGGCGGCGAGCTTTCGCGCTTCATCCTCGCGCTCAAGGTGGCGCTGGCCGAAGAGGGCGGGGCGGCGACCGTGATCTTCGACGAGATCGACCGGGGCGTGGGCGGCGCGGTGGCGGATGCCATTGGCGAGCGTCTGGCGCGGCTGGCGAATGGCAGCGGGCAGGGCGGCCAGTTGCTGGCCGTGACGCACAGTCCGCAAGTGGCCGCGCGCGGCGACCGCCACTTCATGATCGCCAAGTCCTCGCAAGGCACGGTGACGCGCACCTCGGTAACGCCGCTCAGCGCCGCCGAACGACAGGAAGAGATCGCCCGCATGCTCTCCGGCGCGGAAGTGACCGAAGAGGCGAGGGCGCAAGCGAACCGGTTGCTGGAACGGGCTTAAGGCCCGTTTGAACATTCGCTGGGGGCGAATTGTGCTGCGCGGGTCCCTCTTGCAGTGATTATCTCAGGCATGCTCTTAAAGCAGAACGCGCACGGCTGACGATTTCGCCGGATCGTACCAAAGACAATGCCTGTTGCCGCAGGATTATCTGTCTGCGGTAATGAAATGACATCGAAATCGATGTTTGGTATTCTGCACATTCAATTGAACATTTCTGCGAAACTAATTGAAGAAATGAGAATGTGTTTTTTGCACATATAAAACCGGCCCGATCGGTATAAGTACCGATTGCCCAATTGATGCCAATAGATAATTCCACTTAGTGCAATGGACTGATTTTGCCGGGTTGGCGTTTGCCGATCTCGAAATGGGGGGTGCCGGAAGAGGAGAAGAAAGTGGCTCTACTCGACACCATTCGCGGGGCCATCGCGCCCGGCACCGTTGACAATCTGGCGGCGAAACTGGGCGAAAGCCCGCAGGCCACCGGAATCGCTCTGGGCGGGATCGTCCCCGTCATCCTCGCCGCAATGTCCAGCCGCGTCGCCGCAGGCAGTGGTGGCGGGGTCCTCAGCATGATCAAGGCCGCGCTGGCCAGTGGAAACCCGCTGGATCACCAGGCAGCACTGACCGACCGCGTGGGCGCCGAGCCGGCCATCACTCCGCATGGAGGTGGTTTTCCGGACCTGTTCGGCTCCAACTTCGGTGGTCTGGTATCCACGCTGGCGGGCCACTACGGCATAGCTCCGCAAAGCGTGCGCTCTCTCCTGGGAGTTGGCGGGCTGTTCGCGGCTGGCGGCATCGGCAAGTTGCTGGGCTCGACGCCGTCGCTCCCCGAAGTCACCACATTGCTCAATGGCGAGCGGGCATCGATCCATGCCGCCTTGCCGCCCGGCGTGTCGGGCCTTTTGGGTTCCCCCGCCGCGACGGCATCGCAGAGGTTGGAGGAACCCGTCCGCGCCGCATCCGGCGGGATGGGCAAGTGGTGGCCTCTGCTCCTGCTTTTGCTGGCGATCATTGCGCTCATCTGGGCCCTGCGCTCGTGCAGCAACAAGGAGGTCACGACTCCCAGCATGGAACCGACTGCGGCGGTCGAGCCCAGCCCGATGGTCGAACCCACTCCAACGGCCGCGATCCCAACCGGTTCCGGCATGGTGAGCGAAGTGACCGACGGACGGCCGGTGCTGCGGGTGTTCTTCGCCGTCGGCAAATCCGATGTGACCAAGGACCTGTCGAACGCGGCGAGCAGCGTGAAGGAATACCTCGACGCGCATCCTGGCTCCTTCGTGGCCGTTTCGGGCTATAACGACCCGACCGGAGACCCCGTTGCCAATGCCGCCCTTTCGAAGCGGCGCGCTGAGGAAGTGAGCAAGGCGCTGGTGGATACCGGGATCCCGGCCGCATCCATCAAGATGATCAAGCCCGCCGATACGACCGGTAACGGCGATACCAACGCCCAAGCACGCCGCGTGGACGTGACCGTAGGCGAATGACAATTCCGGTGGTGTGCACGCTTTACGCTGAACGGTGTGCACACCACCGTCGTCCGGTCATCGTATCCGGGCCGAGCAGCCTCACGAAGCCACCCAAATTGCTCTGAACCGTGTAAACAGTGTCGGCCGCGTCACCTTGTGGTCTACCGTCCGGCCAAGGCTTGCGGCATAGGCTAGGGCATGACCGAAAATCCCGATCTGTTTGCGAAGCCGGACCTTCCGGGCGAAGCCGAAGCCGCCAACGAACTCATGCGCCTGGCGCGCCAGATCAACCGAGCGAACCGGCTCTATCACGCCGAGGACGCGCCCGACATCACGGACGCCGAATACGACGCGCTGGTGCGCCGCAATGCCGAACTGGAAGCGGCCTATCCGCATCTGATCCGTCCCGATTCGCCTTCGAACAAGGTCGGCCACGATGTCGCCGCTTCGCCGCTGGGCAAAGTGCGGCACGAGGTTCGGATGATGAGCCTCGACAACGCCTTCACCGATGAGGAAGTGGAAGACTTTGTCGGCCGCGTGCGCCGCTTCCTCTCGCTCTCCGCCGCAGAGCCCGTGCAGGTGACGGCGGAGGACAAGATCGACGGCCTGTCCTGCTCGCTGCGCTACGAGAACGGCAAGCTGGTGCGCGCCGCCACGCGCGGCGACGGGCAGGTGGGTGAGGACGTGACCCCCAATGTCGCCCACATCGCCGACATCGTGCAGGAACTGAAGGGAGAGGATATCCCGGAGGTCTTCGAGGTGCGCGGCGAAGTCTACATGGAGAAGGCCGCCTTCCACGCTCTGAACGAGACGCTGATGGCCGAGGCGCGCGCGCTGGCCGAGGAGAAGGGCGAAGCTTTCGACGAGAGCAAGGTCCGCCAGTTCGCCAACCCGCGCAACGCCGCAGCCGGATCGCTCCGCCAGAAGGACGCTGCGGTCACCGCCAAGCGCCCGCTGCGCTTCTGGGCCCATGGCTGGGGCGCGGCCAGCCACGTTCCGGGGGCGAGCCAGCACGAAGTAATCCGCCGCATCGAAAGCTGGGGCCTGCCGGTCTCGCCGCAGTTCCGGCTCTGCCATTCGGTCGAGGAAATGCTCGTCGCCTACCGCGCGATCCGCGACGGGCGGCCCGATTTGCCTTTCGAGATCGATGGCGTGGTCTACAAGATCGACCGGCTCGACTGGCAGCAGCGCCTCGGTTTCGTTGCCAAGGCACCGCGCTGGGGGCTCGCGCACAAGTTCCCGGCCGAGCGGGCGGAAACGACGCTGGAATCGATCGACATCCAGGTCGGCCGTACCGGCAAGCTGACGCCGGTGGGGCGCTTGAAGCCGGTGTTGGTGGGCGGCGTTACCGTCACCAACGTCACGCTGCATAACCGCGACGAGATCGGCCGTTTGGGCGTGCGTCCAGGGGATACCGTGGTGCTCCAGCGTGCGGGCGACGTGATCCCGCAGATCGTCGACAACCTGACTCGCGACGTGGAGCGCGATGCTTTCGCATTCCCCGATCACTGCCCCGAATGCCACTCCGAAGCCGTCGCCGAGGAAGGTGAGGTGGACGTGCGCTGCACCGGCGGGCTGATCTGCCCGGCGCAGCGGACCGAGCGCCTCAAGCACTTCGTCAGCCGCGCCGCGCTCGACATCGAGGGGCTGGGCGAGAAGACCATCGACGAGTTCTTCGCGCACGGCTGGCTGGAGAGCCCGGCCGATATCTTCCGCCTGCGCAAACGTCGGGAGGAGATCCTTGCGCTCGACGGGTGGAAAGGCAAGTCTGTGGACAACCTGTTGGCAGCGGTGGAAAACAAGCGTCAGCCTGATGCCGCGCGCCTGCTGTTCGGCCTCGGTATCCGCCATGTGGGGGCGGTGACGGCGCGCGATCTCATGAAGCGGTTCGAGACGCTTCCGGCGCTGCGCGAGATCGCCGAGAAAACGCACGAGAAGGTGGGCGAGGAAGCCGCGCTGGCCGGCAGCGAGGCCTATTCCGAGCTGGTCTCGATCGACGGCATCGGCCCGGCTGTGGTGGAAGCGCTGGGCGACTTCTTCCATGAGGAGCACAACCGCGCGGTGTGGGAGGATATCCTCTCCGAAGTCGCTCCGCCGCCTTACGTGGTGGAGACGGTGGAGAGCGAAGTCGCGGGCAAGACCGTGGTCTTCACCGGCAAGCTGGAAACGATGAGCCGCGACGAGGCGAAGGCACAGGCCGAACGGCTGGGCGCCAAAGCGGCAGGCTCGATCTCGGCCAAGACCGACATTCTGGTCGCGGGGCCGGGTGCGGGCTCGAAGCTGAAGAAGGCGGCCGACCTTGGCATCAAGGTCATCGATGAAGCTGAATGGGCCCGGATCGTGGAAGCCGCCGGCTGACGGGTCGCAAGATCAGCCGGGGTTCGCGTCCCGGACCCATGCCCGGTGCCGGAGGGGCGCATTGCCCCTGCCGGCACCTCCAGAGCATTTTCAAGTCAGATGGGATCACCTGACGATTCAGAAAATGCGGCAAACAAAGGATGAATAGAGCACGATCCGATTCAGGATGAACGGATCATGCTCTATTGTGAGTGACGTGCCGCTCAGGAGACGCGGTTCTGTCGCTCATGCACCTGGCGGTAGTGCTGCACGCGGGTTGCGCGCAGTCCTGCCATTCCTTCGCGCTCTACCGCGCGTTGCCACGAGGCAAGTTCCTCGAGCGTGAGATCGTAGCGTTCGCAGGCCTCGGCAATCGTAATCAGGCCCCCATTGACGGCAGCCACGACTTCCGCCTTGCGGCGCGCAACCCATCGCAGCGTGTTGCGCGGCGGCAGGCTCTTGCGGTCGAGAGCTTCACCCAGGGGTCCCACGACGACGTTCGGTCGGTCGAGTTCGGTACGAAGCATATTTGGCCTCTTGAGCTGTTGTTACCAGCCCCCCTTGGTCACTAATTCTTGTTTGTAATCCCTAATTCGACCTTACTAAAGATGGTTAATTTCCGATTTTGGCGTTTTAGGTAAGATACTGGAAAATATAGGTAAATTTTCCTATGAAATATTGCTGAGATATTAACGCGGCGTTTACCTCTCTTAATTACACTCCCGGATAGAGCGGATCCCCCCGATCCGCATGGAGTTGTGAACGTGTCCCCCGGGCTTTCCCCTTATGCGATCGCGCTTGCGCGCCACGTTTCGCCGGAAGGGTGCCAGCTCGTGGTAGAGCGGAATTTGCTCGAAAAGGGTGTGCGGCTGGTGCTGGCGCTGGCGGGGAATCCGCGGGCGACGGGAACCGTTCGCTGGGTCGTGGCCGACCGCGCGGGCTTTGCCTTCGACGCACCGATCGCCGCGGACCTGATGCGGATCATGCGGCTTGGCCCGCAGGGGCCGGGGCTGGAACTCCACCGCGCCTGAGCGCGCGCTTCACAGCCTCCGGCCAATTGACGTTCCGGATCAGCGCCGACGCGCGCGCATCCACAGGATCGACCAGTCGCCCTTGACCAGCCTTGCAGCCAGTCGCAGCCCGGCCCGACGGCAGGCGCGGCGCACGGCATCTTCCTGCGTTTCGAGCAGGCCCGCCAGCAGCAGGTGTCCGCCCGGTGCCATCGACTTGGCGAAATCGGGCGCCAGGCTGACGAGTGGCCCGGCGAGGATGTTCGCCATGATGAGGTCGTAAGGCCCGCGCGCGGCGAGCAGCGGGTTGTCCATGCCGTCGGCGATGGTCATGACCAGTTCGCCCGAGCGACCGCCCAGTTTCATGCCGTTGGCATCGGCATTGTCGGCCACCACCGAGGCGCAGACCGCGTCGATATCGCTGGCCGTGGCGAGCGCGCGCGGCCAGAGCGTCATCGCCGCGAAGGCGAGCAGACCAGTGCCCGTGCCGATGTCCGCATGGTTGCGCACGATCACCCCCTGCGCCTTCATGTGGCTGAGCATTTCGAGGCAGCCGGCGGTCGTGGCGTGCTGGCCGGTGCCGAACGCCTGGCTGGCGGGGATCACGAAGTCGGTCACGCCGGGCTCGTCCAGCGGCGGATATTCGGGCGTGTGGACGTAGAAGCGACCCGCGCGGATCGGCTCCAGGCCTTCCTGGCTGGCAACCAGCCAGTCCGTTTCGGGCAGTTCCTCGACGATGAATTCGGGCACGTCGCCGGTGAACAGCGCGGCGAGGGCGTCCTTGTCGGCCTTCTTCGGCTTATGGGCGAGCCACGCCTCCAGTTGCCAGTCGTCGGGCTTGTCCTCAGCAATTTCGCTGCCGGAAATGACGATATCTGGATCCCAGTCGAACGCGTCCTCATGGGCGATGAGCGCGCCCTCGACGACGGTGCGGGGGGCGAAGGCAGTGATTTTCCAACTCACGAATGCGTCTCCTTCGCTTCGGGAGCGGCCTCTTCGGCAAGGCGCTGGTCGAAGCGAGCGTGGGCTGCGGCTGCATATTTGCGGCACGCGGTGGGATCGACGAGCGGGGCCGTGCCCGCAAGGCGCGCGAAGAGATCGCTTGCGCCCGGATGCGGGGAGACCAGCAGGTCGCAGGGAAGTTCGGCGATTCGCGCATAGCCTTCGCGGACGGCGGCAATGCGCTCAGGGTGGTCGGTAAAGCGGTAGCTCTTGACAGAAATCGCGCTCACGCTGTCCGCATAGGCGATGGTCAGGCACTTGCCCGCATCGTCGCACGATCGCCAGGTCCAGCTGGTCGATCCGGCGGCATGGGCCGGGGTGGAATGGGCGGTGAGCGTGATGGTGCCAAGCGTCAGCTTCTCGCCATCGGTCAGGCGCCTGTCGACATGGACAGGCGGGAAGGCGTCAAGCTGGCCGAACTGCGGGTCGGCGGCATCGGCCTTGCCACTTTCCAGCACTTGCGCGGCGGCGGGCAGGGCGGCGACGCGCGCGCCGGTTTCACGCTGGAGCGCGCCGAGGGCGCCGGCATGGTCGAAATGCTCGTGCGTGGAGAGGATCCAGCGCACGTCCTTGGGGTTGAAGCCCGCCGCCTTGATATTGGCGAGAACCAGCGGCGCCGCTTCCGGCACGCCGCCGTCGATCAGCACATGGCCCTGTTTGCCCGTGATGAGAATGGCGGAGATCCCGCAAGTGCCGACGTACCAGCTATTGCCGAAAAGCCGTGCGGGCGGGGCGGGATAGGCCCAGCCGTCGTGGTCCTTGCAGGCGGCGACGAGTCGCGCTGCGTCGGTGCCGGCCGGAAGTGCTCCGGCATTGTTCGCGGTATTTGCGCTCGCCGTCTCCGGTGACGATGCCGCCGCGCCGGGAGAGGCGGAGCAGGCGGCCAGCAGCAAGGCCGGTGCGAGGATGTTCGGCAGGCGATTCATAAGCGTGCGCTTTAGACCGCGCCTGCGGCCAAGGCCAGTGGCAGGGGACCGGTGCTCCCGCACGTACAAGGCGATCGGGGCGGCTCGTCCGATGTGGCGGGCGAAAGGACGCTTGTGGGCGATGCATCCGCGTTGTGCGTCGCGGAACTTGCGCCAAGCCGTGATTTGTCTAAGGGGACTTCTCGACAGGGGCAGCCTCAGGGGCTGCTAAAAGGCAAAAAGGATTCGAAAGAGCCATGGCCAAAGACGGCACCAGGAACCGTCCGCTTTCGCCCCATCTCGAGATCTGGCGTTGGGGCCCTCACATGTTCGTCTCGATTCTGCACCGCGTGACGGGCGATGGCATGGCATTCGCCGGCCTCGGCCTGCTGCTGTGGTGGCTGGGGGCGCTGGCCAGCGGTCCCGCGGCTTACGCGCAGTTCGCCAAGTGCATGACGTCGATTCCGGGCTATGTCGTGCTCATCGGCGTCTCCTGGGCCTTCTTCACGCACATGATGAGCGGCCTGCGCCACTTCGTGCTCGATATCGGCGCCGGCTTCGAACTGAAGGCCAACCGGACCTTCTCGATCCTTGCCCCGGTCATGGGTGTGCTCGTCACGGTCGCCTTCTGGGCGCTCCTGCTGCTTCGCTGAGGAACGGAACATGGGTAACGGAACTTCCATCGGCCGCGTTCGCGGCCTCGGCGCGGCCAAGACTGGCGTTCATCACTGGCTGCTGCAGCGCTTCACCGCGATCGGCAACCTGCTGACCGGCATCTTCCTCGCCGTCTCGCTCGTGCTCCTGCCGGACCTCAGCTACGCCTCGGTTGCCGAGTGGCTGGCCCGCCCGGTTCCGGCCGTGGCGATGATCCTGCTGGTCGTCACGACCTTCTGGCACGCACGCCTCGGCCTGCAAGTGCTGGTCGAAGACTACGTGCATGAGCACGCCAACAAGTTCGCCTGCATCGTGGCGCTGAACCTTGCTGCCTGCGGCGGCATCGCCTTCGGCGTCTTCTGCGTCATTCGCCTCGCGCTGGGAGCCCACGCCTAATGTCCGGCCCTGCCTACAAGATCATCGATCACACCTATGACACCGTCGTCGTCGGCGCCGGTGGTTCGGGTCTGCGCGCCACGATGGGTTCGGCGGAAGCCGGCCTGCGCACCGCGTGCATCACCAAGGTGTTCCCCACCCGCTCGCACACCGTTGCGGCGCAGGGCGGCATCGCCGCCTCGCTCAAGAACAACACGCCGGACCACTGGACCTGGCACATGTACGACACCGTCAAGGGTTCGGACTGGCTGGGCGACCAGGACGCCATCGAATACATGGTGCGCGAAGCCCCGGCAGCGGTCTACGAGCTGGAGCACGCCGGCGTGCCCTTCAGCCGCAATGCCGACGGCACGATCTACCAGCGCCCGTTCGGCGGCCACATGCAGAACATGGGCGAAGGCCCGCCGGTGCAGCGCACTTGCGCCGCCGCGGACCGTACCGGCCACGCCATGCTGCACGCGCTCTACCAGCAGTCGCTGAAGTACGACGCGGACTTCTTCATCGAATACTTCGCGATCGACCTTATCATGGACGGCGGCAAGTGCGTCGGCGTGATCGCGCTGTGCATGGATGACGGCTCGATCCACCGCTTCCGCTCGCAGGCCGTCGTGCTCGCGACCGGCGGCTATGGCCGCAGCTACTTCACCGCCACGTCGGCCCATACCTGCACCGGCGACGGCGGCGGCATGGTGCTGCGCGCGGGCCTGCCGCTTCAGGACATGGAATTCGTGCAGTTCCACCCGACCGGCATCTACGGCGCAGGCGTGCTCATCACCGAAGGCGCGCGCGGCGAGGGCGGCTACCTCACCAACTCCGAAGGCGAGCGCTTCATGGAGCGCTATGCACCGTCGGCAAAGGACCTCGCCTCGCGCGACGTCGTCTCGCGTTCGATGGCGCTGGAAATCCGTGAAGGCCGCGGCGTCGGCCCGAACAAGGACCACATCTACCTGCACCTCGATCACATCGATCCCAAGGTGCTGGCAGAGCGTCTTCCCGGCATCACCGAAAGCGGCAAGATCTTCGCGGGCGTCGATCTTACCCGCCAGCCGCTGCCGGTCGTCCCGACCGTCCACTACAACATGGGCGGCATTCCGACGAACTATCACGGCGAAGTCGTCACCATCGGTGCCGATGGCAATCCCGAAACCGTGGTTCCCGGCCTCTTTGCGGTCGGTGAAGCGGCCTGCGTTTCGGTCCACGGCGCCAACCGCCTCGGCTCGAACTCGCTGATCGACCTCGTGGTCTTCGGCCGCGCAACCGGTCACCGCCTGAAGGAACTGGTCAAGCCCGGCGCCAATCAGGACGAACTGCCCAAGGATTCGGCAGACCTCGCGCTCGGCCGCCTCGATCACTTCCGCCATGCCAACGGCAGCACGCCGACGGCCGAGATTCGTACGGAAATGCAGCGCAACATGTCGGCCCACGCCGCCGTGTTCCGCACCGACGAACTCATGGTCGAGGGCAAGGCGGCAATCGCCAAGACCTACGAGAAGATGCAGGACATCAAGGTCACCGACCGCGGCCTGATCTGGAACTCGGATCTGGTCGAGACGATGGAGCTGGACAACCTGATCTCGCAGGCCACCGTCACGCTGCACGGCGCCCAGGCGCGTCAGGAAAGCCGCGGCGCCCATGCGCACGAAGACTTCCCCAACCGCGACGACGCGAACTGGATGAAGCACACCGTGGGCTGGTTCAACGGCTGGGGCGGCAAGGGCGGCGAAGTCCGTCTCGATTACCGCCCGGTCCACGAATATACGCTGACCGACGACGTCGAGTACATCAAGCCCAAGGCCCGCGTGTACTGATCGACGCGCCGGCAACGGGCCGGTAAATCGATAACGAAAAATGGCGGCGCTCCGGACAACCGGGGCGCCGCCATTTTCATTTGATTGGCTATTCGGCCAATCATTTGCCCCGACATCTGCCCAACTATTTGCATTGCAACCGAATCCACTCCGTCGCATTACTTGTGCGACATCGCGGGAACAGGAGTCGATTGCATGACGACCTCACACACCGACCCGAATGCCTTCACCGATCCGCTGGCCCCTCCCTTTCTCGGTTCCCCGCCGCTCGGCTGGGGCTGGGTCCTGGCCTATGGCGTGCTGCTCATCCTCGTTGCGGTCGTCGTCATCGCCAATCCTCTGGTAGCGAGCTTTGCAACCGGGTTCCTGCTGGGCATCGTGCTCTGCGTCTACGGCGTCGCGGCGATTGCCGCCGGTGTCCATTCGATGTCGCGCCGCGCGCGCTGGACGGAGATCCTGCTGGGCGCGATCGGCCTGATTGCCGGGCTCTACGTGCTGTTCAACCCTGTGGCCGGCGCGCTCACGGTGGTCTGGGCGATCGGTGCATGGCTGCTGATTTCCGGCGGGTTCGAGATCGCGTTTGCGCTCAAGGCCCGTCACGACAAGGCTTGGCGGCTGTTCCTCGGCGCGCTGGATGTGGTGCTGGGCGTGCTGTTGTTAACCTCCAACCCAAGGACGGCCATCGGCTTTCTGGCGATCATGGTGGCGATCAGCTTCTTCATGCGCGGGATATTCATGATCGCCGTCGCTCTGGGCCTGCGCAGGCTGGGCAAGGCGGTAGGGTGATCGGGTTCCGGTAGCGGAGATCGACGATGACCGAGCGGCCCGAAGGCAAACTCGCCGGCGAAATCGTCGAGGACGCGCACAAGGTCGCCCGCAACGTCGAAAAGCAGACGGACACGGCGGACCGGCGAACGGTGCTTGCCGCCGACCGCACAATCCTCGCGGCCGAGAGGACTTATGCCGCCTGGGTGCGCACCGGCCTCGGCGCTCTCGCGTCGGGGATCGGCGCGCGCGCCTTGCTGCAAGGGGTGGTGAGTGAATGGCTGGTACTGACCACCACCGTCGCCCTGCTGCTCTTCTCCGAATTCTGCTTCATCGCCGGCATCTGGCGCGAGCTTCGGCCGATGACGCCGGCACCTGAGAGCGACACGCCGCGTCTGCCAGCGGCGTTGCTGGTCGGCTTCAACGGGTTTCTGGTCGTGCTGGGAATCGCCGTGATCGTGGGCATCCTTTCCAAGTAGTCGGGGAGGCGCTCCCGCCCGCCGTTCATCTGGCGTTCATGTTTACAAACGTAGTCGATTACGTGTGTAAACGATGGAGAGCGACGTGGCCGAAGAGCCCGACACCCCTAACGAGAACTCTCCCGAGCGGATCTCGGATGCCGAACATGCGGTGATGGAAGCCTTGTGGGAGCGCAGCCCGATCACCGCCGCCGACGTGTGCGAGCGGGTCTGCGGGCCGCGCGGGTGGAGCCTCGCCACGGTCAAGACCCTGCTCTCCCGCCTCGTCGCCAAGCAGGCCGTCGCCACCGAGCCTGACGGCAAACGCTTCCTCTATTCGCCCAGGATCGCCCGCGAGGCCTATGTCGGCACCGAGAGCCGTCGTCTGGTCGACCGCCTGTTCGGCGGCCGCGCCGCGCCGCTTTTCGCGCATCTTGCCGAAGCGGACGCCTTGACCGAAGATGACATCGCCGAAATCGAGGCCCTCCTGAAGGAGCTCAGGTCATGATCGCATGGCTTGCCGATACGCTTGTGATGACCGGCGCGCTGATGGCGCTGATCCTGCTGGTCCGCCGCCCGGTGGCGCGCCTGTTCGGCCCGATGGCCGCCTATGCGCTCTGGGCCCTGCCGATGATCCGGCTGGTCCTGCCCCCGCTGTCGCTGCCGCGCGGGCTGATTCCGCAGCTTTCGTTGGGCGTGGAGCCGATCACGGCTGCTGCGGTGCCGGTTGAGGCCCCGATGGCTTCGGTTCCGGTCGATACGGTGATGGACATGCCGCAGGCGACCTCCGCCGCTGAGCCGGCCGCGACCGATCTCGGCACCCATCTTGCCGCGACTCCGGTCGCCGATCCGGGCCTCTTTGCACATGTGCCGTGGACCGCGCTGCTGCTGACCGTGTGGCTGGGCGGGGCTGCCGTATTCCTGGCCTGGCGGATCTGGAACTATCGCCTGATGCGCCGCGAGATCCTGGCCGAGGCGCGCCTTGTGGCCCGTTCGGGCGACGTGCGCATCATCGAGAGCCCGGCAGCGGGCGCGCCGCTGGCGTTCGGCGTCTTCGAAAAGCTGGTCGCGCTGCCGCAGGGCTTCCTTGCGAGCGTCGACTCGGAATCGTCCGATTTCGCCATCGCGCACGAACTGGAGCATCATGCCGGCAATGACCTGCTGGCGATCATGGCGCTTCAGCCGCTGTTCGCGCTGCACTGGTTCAATCCGCTTGGCTGGGCGGCGTGGCGCGCGCTGCGGGCGGATCAGGAAGCGGCGTGCGATGCCCGCGTCATGGCGGGGTGCGGACGCGAGATGCGGGCGCGCTATGGCCGCCTGATCGCCAGCTTTGCGGCGGCCACGCGGCTGTCACTGGCCGCGCCGATGGCGGGAACGCTGTCAGGCGAAAAGCCGATTATCCAGCGCTTGAAGGCACTGGGCCGGGCCGAAGTCTCGCCCGCGCGCAAGGTTGCCGCACGCAGTCTCTTCGCGCTCGCCGTGGTTTCGGTGCCGTTCACGGCTACCGTCACTTACGCCGCGATGGAAGCGCCGGAAGTGCCGGAAGTCCCCGCCGTGCCGGAGGCTCCCGTGCCGCCGGAACCTGCGGCGCCGTCGATCCGTGCGGTTGATCCCGATGTGCCCGATGTTCCCAATGCGCCCGATGCACCGGCCATACCTGCAAGTCCGGCGCCTGCACCCGCCGTTGGTGCGATGACCGCCGCTGCGCCGATGGCACCGCCGGTACCGCCGACGCCGCCTGTTCCCCCCGCCGTTTCGCTGCGGGACAGCATCAGCCGCGATGTCGAGACCACCGTGACGAACGCAATGCGCAACGTGCCGGAGGTCCGCCAGACGGTATCGTCCGATGGCAAAGTCCAGGTCATCCACATCGTGCGCCGGGACGGGAACGGCCAGACGCGGATCGAAAGGAAAATGACGATCGACAGCCGCTGTCCGGCCGACAGCCGACGCGCTCAGGCGCAGGTCGGGCAGGGCGCCACGGTGACGTCGACGGTCATCTGCACCGGCGCGCCGAAGCACACGGCCGACGCGGCCGTGCAGGCCATCGCCAAGGCCCGCGCTGCGGTGGCCGCGAACCAGAGGCTCGATGCCGCGACGCGCACCGAAATCCTCGCCGATCTCGATGCGGAAATGATCGAGACCCGTGCCGACGTGGAGCGCGACCGTGCCGAGGCCGAGCGGGATCGGGCCGAAGCCGAACGCGATCGTGCGGAGGCCTATCGCGAACGCAACACCAACTGGTGAGGGGGACGCTCCCGGCTCAGGGAATCTTCTGAACGACCGGAATCGCCGTGAAGGGAACGGGGGCCATGCTCACGTTCCCTTTCCTGTTGGATGATGTGTCCGCAACAGTGATGAGCGTGGCGTGCGGATACTCTTCCTCTGCGGCGCTGGGCATGGGGAGCACCGGACCGGGGGTGGCAGTGGCGATATTCGCGGCCCTGTTCGCGCCTTTCCGGTCCCGCCGTACGTGGGTGTCCATCGCGCGGGCCTGAATGATCGCAGGCGTCGCGGGTGAGGCGGGATACTTGCAATCCTTGGCCTCGCCCACGCCCTTGAGAAAAGCCCGCCGCGCGATGCCTGCGCGCGCCGCCGCGAGCACGCTCTGGTCTTGTGCATTGGCGCCCGAAATCTCGCGAATCAGGCCGCGAAAGGGAATGAACGACGCGACCGCCCACTTGGCGACGCGGCCGGGGCTGATGATGTCGCGCCCGGGGGAGGGAAGGTCGATATCGGGCCCGAGCACGGTGTCGAGTTCCTGCACCGCCGCCGCAATCTGGTCGCAAGTCTTGAGGCCGCTGAGATCATAGGGCTTGTGGATCGCCGCCTTGAGCAGCGGCGGAATTTCGATCCTGTCCAGATTGAGGTCGGTCACCGGCGTCTTGGCCACGTCTATCGCATCGGGTTCCGAATCGGTGATCGCGCGCTGGGGCTGTTTTGCTGCCGCTGGAGAGCCGATGAGCAGCACGGTCAACGCGGCGGCAGTCCAGACCTGGCGCATGGTCGTCTCCTGTCTGCCGGGAGAGGCGCGCGTTCCGGATTAACGGTCTGGGCCCCTTGATGACGCCGGAACCACGGGGTCCGGAATCATGCCCAGCCTAAGGATCGGTCGCACCCGCCCGTCGGTCAAATCATCACACGTCGGAGAACGTGTCGCAAGCGTCCTCGTTCCCGCTGTCGAGGCCGCGCTTGAGCCATTTCATGCGCTGCGCGCTCGACCCGTGGGTGAAGCTTTCGGGGCTGACGCGCTGGCCGGCGTTTTTCATCAGCGTATCGTCGCCGATGGCGCTGGCGGCGGTCATCCCTTCCTCCATGTCGCCCGGCTCGATGCGGTTCCGGTTCTTGCCCGCCCAGACGCCTGCATAGCAGTCCGCCTGAAGCTCCATGCGCACTTGCAAGGCATTGGCCTGCGAGGGATTCTGCTGCTGCGCGCGGCGGACTTTGGCGTCCAGCCCGAGCAGGTGCTGGACATGATGCCCGTACTCGTGCGCGACCACGTAATATCGGGCGAAGTCGCCCTTGGCGCCGAGTTTCTGGTCAAGCTCGTCATAGAAGCTGGTGTCGATATAGATGCCCTGATCGGCCGGGCAGTAGAACGGGCCCATTGCGCTTTGCGCGGCGCCGCAGCCGGAGCGATCGGTGCCGTTATAGAAGTGCAGTTCGGGTTGTTCGAAAGCGATGTTCGCTTGCTTGAACGGCTGCTCCCACGTCTGGTTGAGCGAACTCAGCGCGTTGCACGCCTCCAGCGCATATTCGTTCTGGCCGCAGATCTGGGCGGCGCTTTGCGGCTGGCCCGGTTGCGCGGGAGCGCCTTGCCCGGGTTCCTGCTGCTGCACGCTGTCGATGGTACCGAGCATCTGCTGGGGGTCGACGCCGAAGACGAACATGCCGATCAGCACGATTACCAGCGCGCCGCAGCCGATCTTGCCGCCGCCGCCACCGGGAAAGCGACTGCCACCTTGCGTGACGCGGATGTTGTCGGGATTGAACCTGTCGAGCCGCATCCGCTGTCGTCCTCTCGCACCTGCCCTGTGGGGCCGAGCCTAATCGCGCGGCACCGTCCTGTTCAATCGAAAAGGCATCCTGTGGTTCCGCGCCCTTGTTCCACGGAACTACCCTGTGGTTCCGTAGGCACGCCACACGGGAAAAATCGCGTCCATTCCGGGCACTGGTCGAGATTCGCTAACCGGGTCCGCAATTCGCGGTTATGCATGCCAAACGATGAGCAGGGGTTTCAAGGCGAGCATGGTCCGGCGTGAATGGGTCCGGACTTTCGGGGTGACGGCGCTGGGCGGAGCGCTGGTCTGCGCCGGTGTCGCGCATTCGGCTAGCTCGCGTGCGGATCAGGATATCGCCGCAAGGCTGCACGCGCAGATCGAAGTGCTCGCCAGCGACGACTTCGACGGCCGCGAACCCGGCACGCAGGGCGAGGCCAAGACCCTGCGCTACCTTGGCAAGCAGTGGTTCGATATCGGCATGACCTCGGGCACCAACGATCCCGGCCACGAATGGTTCGCCCCGGTCACGCTCGTCGCGCGGGAGCCTGCCACGTCCTCGGCGCAGTTCCAGCGCAAGGGCGCGCGCGCGCCGTCCTCGCCCAGCGGCGTGCTGGTGCTGACCTCGGGCAAGCGCAGCATGGTGCGCAACGTGCCGCTGCTGTTTCTCGGCACGGCCAAGGCGCGCGACTATTCGCGCACCGAGCTGGCCGGGCGCATCGCCGTGGTGCTGGACGGCGACACCCCCGACAGCAAGCGCCAGAACGACCTGCTGGAAATGGGCGCCTCCGCCGTGCTGACCGTGCTCGATGGGGACCGCAGCCTCGATCAGGTTTCCGCGCGCCGCAAGCGGTCCGGCTATGCGCTGTCCAACGAATCGCTGGGCGGCGATCTGGAGGCGTTCATCACGCGCGAGGCGATGACCGCGCTGCTCAAGGGTTCCTCGCATACGCTTGCCGGGCTTGAGGCGCTGGCGGCAAAGTCCGATTTTGCGCCGGTCCCGCTCGACATCACGGCCTCGCTCGAAGCCACCACGCGTGAGACCACGATCCGCACCCACAACCTGATCGGCAAGCTGCCCGGCCGCCGACCGGAAGCGGGCGCGGTGCTGTTTCTCGCGCATTGGGATCATTTCGGCGAATGCGGCGAGCCCCCGGCCGAGGACGTGATCTGCAACGGTGCGATAGACAATGCCAGCGGCGTCGCCACGATGACCGAAGTGGCGCGCCGCCTCTCGCGCGGGCCGCAAATGGACCGCGACGTCTATTTCCTCGCCACCACGGGTGAGGAACTCGGCCTGCTCGGCGCCCATGCCTTTACCGAGAGCCCGCCGCTGCCGCTGCGCCAGATCGTGGCTGCCTTCAACATCGATTCGAACGCCATCGCGCCGCATGGCACGCCTTTCGTCATCGTCGGGCGCGGCATGACCGGGCTGGACGGAACGATCGCCAAAGTGGCCAAGTCCGAAAAGTTCAAGGTTTCCAACAGCGACGACGGCAATGAATATGTCCGCCGTCAGGATGGCTGGGCTCTGCTCCAGCACGACATTCCGGCCGTGCTCGTCTCGACCGCCTATGGCGACATGACGCGCATGCGGGCATTCTTCGACGGTGATTACCACCGGCCGAGCGACGATCTGGTGCACATGGCCCATCCGCTCGAACTGGGCGGGGCGGTGGATGACGTGAAGCTGCTTTCCGCGCTGGGCCGGTGGTTTGCGGACACCCGGAAGGTTCCCGCGAGCGCGGTGACGGGCGCTGCCGCCGGGGGTGCGGCGGGGAGCGCTACCACTCCGGCAACCCGGACTTTGCCGCCCGATCCGCCAACGGGAAAATGAGGCCTAGCACTATTGCCCCCACTTGATTACATGGGCCGCCACGATTCTCCCCCGACAAGACAATGGTGGCGCACATGGACATTCCCCTCGGACTTACTTTCGACGACGTACTTCTGCGTCCCGCCAAGTCCGACATAGTCCCCACCCAGGCAGACACCCGCAGCCGCCTGACGCGTGACATCGGTCTCAACATTCCCGTCATCTCCTCGGCCATGGACACCGTGACCGAAGCCGACATGGCCATCGTCATGGCCCAACTCGGCGGCATCGGCGTCCTGCACCGCAACCTCACGATCGAGGAACAGTGCGCCGCCGTCCGCGCCGTGAAGCGTTTCGAGAGCGGCATGGTGGTCAACCCGATCACGATCAGCCCCGACGCCACGCTGGGCGAGGCGCAGGCCGTCATGCAGGCCAACCGCATCAGCGGCATCCCGGTGGTCGAGAACTCCGGCAAGCTGGTCGGCATCCTCACCAACCGCGACGTGCGCTTCGCCGCCAACCCGGCGCAGCCGGTGCGCGAGCTGATGACGCATGAGAACCTCGCCACCGTGAAGGTCGGCGTCGATCAGGACGAAGCGCGCCGCCTGCTGCACGCCCGCCGGATCGAGAAGCTGCTGGTGGTGGACAATGCCTTCCACTGCGTCGGCCTCATCACCGTCAAGGACATCGAGAAGGCCGTCAATTACCCGGACGCCACCAAGGACGCCGCCGGCCGCCTGCGCGTCGCCGCCGCAACCACGGTGGGCGACAAGGGCTTCGCCCGCACCGAAGCGCTGCTGGCTGCCGAGTGTGACGTCGTCGTGATCGACACCGCCCACGGCCATAACCGGGACGTGGCGCTCGCGGTCGAACGCGTGAAGAAGCTGTCGAACTCGGCACAAGTCATCGCCGGCAACATCGCCACCGCTGAAGCAGCCCGTGCGCTGATCGACGCGGGCGCGGACTGCGTGAAGGTGGGCATCGGGCCGGGCTCGATCTGCACCACGCGCATCGTCGCCGGTGTCGGCGTGCCGCAGCTGACCGCGATCATGGAAGCCGCCGAAGAGGCCGACAAGTCGGGTGTGCCGGTGATCGCCGATGGCGGTCTGCGCACTTCGGGTGACGCTGCCAAGGCGCTGGCCGCCGGTGCCTCGACCATCATGGTCGGCTCGATGCTCGCGGGCACCGAGGAAGCGCCGGGCGAGACGTTCCTCTATCAGGGCCGTGCCTACAAGTCGTATCGCGGCATGGGTTCGGTGGGCGCGATGGGCCGTGGTTCGGCCGACCGCTACTTCCAGGGCGACATCAAGGACCAGATGAAGCTGGTTCCCGAAGGCATCGAAGGTCAGGTCGCCTACAAGGGCCCGGCCAAGGACGTCATCCACCAGCTCGTCGGCGGCATCAAGGCGGCGATGGGCTACACCGGCTCGGCCACGGTCGAGGATCTGCGCAAGAACGCCCAGTTCGTGCGCATCACCAATGCCGGTCTGCGCGAAAGCCACGTCCACGACGTGACGATCACCCGCGAGGCTCCGAACTACCCGACGCGCTGATCGCGTCGGAGGAATCGAAGCATGACACCGGGCGCGCGCGTCCAGGCGGCCATCGAGGTTCTGGACCTCGTGATCGAGGCGGCGCGTGCCAATGGTGCGCCCGCCGACCGCTTGATCGGGGACTGGTTCCGTACGCGCCGCTTTGCCGGCAGCAAGGACCGCCGCGCGGTGCGCGAACTGGCCTACCGCGCGATCCGTGCCTGCGGTGAAGTGCCCGCCGATGGCCGCGCCGCGATGCTGCGCGTTGCCGCCGAAGACCCGCAAGTGGCCGCGCTGTTTGACGGCACGGGCCACGCACCCGCATCCATCGATCCCGCAGAACGAGCGGCAGAGCAGGGCCTCGCCCCGCGCTGGCTGGTGGACCGCCTCGCCGCGAGCGGTGTGAGCGAGGCGGACGGCATGGCACTGCTGGGCCGCGCGCCGCTGGACGTGCGGGTGAACACCTTGCGCGCCGCAGCCGCGCCGCTGCCTGAAGGCGGCGAAGCCACGGTGCTGCCCCACGCGTTGCGCTATCCGCCCGAAACCCGCATCGAGCAGTCGGCGGCTTATGTCGACGGCATGATCGAAGTGCAGGATCTGGGGTCGCAACTGACATGCGAAGCGGTAGCCGCGCGTCCGGGCGAGACGGTGATCGACCTTTGCGCCGGGGCCGGAGGCAAGACGCTCGCGCTCGCCGCCGCCATGGAGAACACCGGCACGCTGATCGCCAGCGATTCCGACCGGGCACGCCTGTCGCGCCTTGCGCCGCGTGCGGAGCGGGCAGGGGCGGGCGGGATCGAAACCGTGCTGCTCAATCCGGGACGCGAGATCGAGGCGCTGGAGCGCTTCGTCGGCGCCGCCGATGCGGTGCTGGTCGACGCGCCGTGCTCGGGCACCGGCACCTGGCGCCGCAACCCGGAAGCGCGCTGGCGCCTCACTGAATCGCAGCTTGCCCGCTATGTGTCGACGCAATCGCGCCTGCTCGACGTGGCGGCGGGGCTGGTGCGGCCGGGCGGGCGGTTGATCTTCGTCACATGCTCGCTGCTGGACGAAGAGGGCGCCGATCAGGCGGCGAAGTTCCTTGCCAGACGGTCCGGCTGGCGTGCCGATCTGCCGGAATTGGCGGCCGGAACGCCACGCGGAAGCGGCCTCAGGCTCTCCCCGTGGCACGACGGGACAGATGGCTTTTTCGTCGCACGCTTCGTGCGGCTGTGATAGCGTCGGCCCTATGATGAGGACCAAGCCCTCGGCCAAGGACCTGTTGATGCGTTACACGCCTGTTGCCATTGCCCTTTCTCTCGTTGTTGCCGTTTCTTCCAGCGCCATCTTCTCGCAGCCCGCCGTTGCGATCGATCCGCGTGCAGCGGCTCTTCTGAATGAAGGACATACCGCCGTTGCCTCTGGCAACATCAATGGCGCTATCGATGCCTACGAAGCCGCGCTGACTGTCGCGCCCGGCGATGTGAGCGTGCTGCTCGCGCTCGCCGATGCCACGCGCCGTCAGGGCCTTCAGGGCAAGGCGCTCCATTATTACCGCGTCGCGCTGGTGTCCGATCCGCGCAATCTGGAAGCGATCGCGGGCGAAGGCATCGCGCTGGCCGAAAAGGGCGCGACCGACAAGGCCGGGCGCAATCTCGCCCGCTTGCAGACGCTCTGCGGCAAGGACTGCGCGGAAACGCAGGAACTGGCGGCGGAGATCTCGAAGGCCGGCGCCCCGCGCATGGTCAGCGCCGATGCGGTGGCGCCCAAGCCGGTAGTTTCGGAAAACTGAGGTTTTTGGCTGGGCTGGGGCGGGCTTGAGCTAGGGCTTCGACAGGCTCAGCCTGAGCGGGCCTTGGTGGTTTGCCCGGGGTCTCGATGGGCTCGGCTTGAGCGGGCCCGGTTTCGTTCTCGGGCTCTGCAAGCTGAGGATGAGGATCTTGAGCAATCCCCTCTCCTGAGCCTGTCATAACCTCCGGGCTAGTCACCAAACCCGACCGCCGAACCTCGGGAGGCCCCGCACCCAACCCCGCTCATCCTGAGCTTGTCGAAGGATCACAGCACCTAACCCCGGCCAAAATTCAGATCAAAGCGCGGAACTCTTCCAGCACCGCACGGTAAACGCGCTTCTTGAACGGCACGATCAGCTCCGGCAGCAGCTCGGCCTCGACCCACTTCCAGTCGTTGAATTCGGCGGGCTTGTGCGCCTCCAGATTGACGTCGTCATCGCTGCCGTCGAAGCGCAGCAGGAACCAGGTCTGGCGCTGGCCGCGATACTTGCCCTTCCAGAGCTTGCCGATCAGTTCGTCCGGCAGGTCGTAAAGCAGTTCCTCGCGGGTGCGGGACAGGAACGTGACGTTCTGCTCGGCCACGCCGGTTTCTTCCCAAAGCTCGCGCAGCGCGGCGGCCTTCAGGTCTTCACCGTCGTCGACGCCGCCCTGGGGCATCTGCCACCAGTCGCCTTCCTTGGTGTCGATTCGCTTGCCGACAAAAACCTTGCCGTCGGCATTGACGAGCATGACGCCCACGCACGGGCGGTAGGGCAGGGACGCGAAATCATTCATCGTCGGGATGGTATCCAGATTGTAAGGAGGAGGCTCGTCGCGGAGATCTGCTCGTGGATCGCTGTTTCGGAGCGCATGGCCGGCACAATGGCCCAAGCCCGCGCGCAATGCCAGTGGGATTTATCGATCCGCCCCCGTTAACCATCCGGGAACGATTCAGCGGGGGTCGAGATTGTGACTTAGACAGTTTTTCTGTTTTGCACCGTTACTAAGCAGGCATAGTCTGGGGCGCGGGAGACAAATTGGCCGGCATCAGAACGGTACTCCCGGAGGAGGACGATGATGGCGACAGTGTTGTCGGATCAAGGCCCATCTAACGAAAAGGCGTCGCAGCACGACGCATCCCAGCAGAATGGCTCCGTAGAGGCCGTCGTCGTTCGCTTCGCCGGCGATTCGGGTGACGGCATGCAACTCACCGGCGGGCAGTTCACCCTGTCCACCGCGCTCGCCGGCAACGATCTGGCGACGTTCCCGGATTTCCCCGCAGAGATTCGCGCGCCGCAAGGCACGCTGTTCGGGGTCTCCGCCTTCCAGATCAACTTCGGGTCGAGCGAGATCACCACCGCGGGCGACGCGCCCGACGTGCTGGTGGCGATGAACCCCGCCGCGCTGAAGACCAACGTGCAGGCGCTCAAGCCCGGCGGCCTGATCGTGATCGACACCGGCGAGTTCAACAAGCGCAACCTCGAAAAGGCGAAGTACGAGGCCAATCCGGTCGAGGACGGCAGCCTTGCGAAGTGGGACGTGCTCGCCTTCGACATTTCGGCGCTGACGCTGGAGGCGGTGAAGCCCTTCGGCCTTGGCAACAAGGAAGCGCTGCGCTGCAAGAACATGTGGACGCTGGGTCTGGCGCTCTGGATGTTCGACCGTGACCGGCAGCCGCTGGTCGACTGGCTCAAGGCCAAGTTCGCGAAGAACCCGGTGCTGGCCGATGCCAACATCGCCGCGCTCAACGCCGGGCATGCCTATGGCGAGACGGCGGAACTCGCCGGGCCGCTGAGGAAGCTGCACATCGATCCGGTGCCCTCCGAGCCCGGCCTCTACCGCACGATCACCGGCGCGGAAGCGGTCTCGCTCGGCCTTGTGGCGGGTGCGCAGCTTGCCGGATTGCCGATGTTCTTCGGCGGCTATCCGATAACCCCGGCCTCGGCGATTCTTCACAATCTGGTGAAGATGAAGGAATTCGGCGTCACGACCTTTCAGGCCGAGGATGAGATCGCCGCGATCTGCGCCGCCATCGGCGCGAGTTACGCCGGGCACCTTGGCGTAACCTCGTCCTCCGGACCCGGCATCGCGCTCAAGGGAGAGGCGATGGGGCTGGCGATCATGACCGAACTGCCGCTCGTCATCGTCAATTCGCAGCGCGGCGGCCCGTCCACCGGGCTGCCCACCAAGACCGAGCAGTCGGACCTCTATCAAGCAGTCTACGGCCGCAACGGCGATGCGCCGATGCCGGTGATCGCCGCCTGCTCTCCGGCTGATGCCTTCGAATGCGCGATAGAGGCCTGCCGCATCGCCACCAGTTTCATGACCCCGGTGATCCTGCTGACGGACGGCTATATCGGGAATGCCTCGGAGCCGTGGAAAGTGCCCGATCCGGCCACGTTCACGCCGTTCCCGGTGGCGTTCCTCGAAGACAGCAACGACCCCGAAGGCAAAGTCCTGCCCTTCCGGCGCGACGAGCGGGGCGTGCGTCCGTGGATCAAGCCCGGAACGCCGGGCTTGATGCACCGCATCGGCGGTATCGAGAAGGCGGTGGATACCGGCAACATCGACTATGCGCCCAACGTCCACCAGGCCCAGACCGATGCCCGCAAGGCCAAGATCGACGGTGTTGCCAAGGCCATTCCGGCGCAGCAGGTGTGCCTCGGCAACGCGACCGGAAAGCTGGTGGTGGTCGGCTGGGGATCCACCTTCGGGCCGATCCATCAGGCCGTGCGCCGCGCGCGCAAGAAAGGGCAGGACGTCAGCCATATCCATGTTCGCCACGTCTGGCCGCTGCCCGAAAACCTTGGCGCGCTGCTGAAGGGCTTCGAGCATGTGCTGGTGCCGGAGATGAACACCGGCCAGTTCAAGACCGTGCTGCGCGACCAGTTCCTGATCGATGCGGTGCCTCTGGCCAAGACCAGCGGCCAGCCCTTTGCCATCGCCGAACTGGAACAGGCGATAGGCAGGTTCTTCGACGGCATTCCTGAAAATGAGGGCGGCGAAGTGCCGGTCAACGAAAGCCAGCTTCCCGCACCGGAAATCGAACAGCCCTGAGCGCCAGTGGCGGAGACCCATCATGAATGACATGACTCCCATTGCGACGACCCTGAAAGACTGGGAAACCGATCAGGAAGTGCGCTGGTGCCCCGGCTGCGGGGACTACGCGATCCTCAAGGCGGTGCAGCGCACTTTGCCGATGGTCGGCGCCGATCCGAAGAACACTGTCTTCGTTTCCGGCATCGGCTGTTCGAGCCGCTTTCCCTACTACATCGAAAGCTATGGCTTCCACACGATCCACGGCCGCGCTCCGGCTTTCGCGACCGGCATCAAGCTGGCGAATCCGGATCTAGACGTCTGGCTGGTGACCGGCGACGGCGACGGTATGTCGATCGGCGGCAATCACACGATGCACGTGCTGCGCCGGAACGTGAATTGCCAGATCATGTTGTTCAACAATGAGATCTACGGCCTGACCAAGGGCCAATACTCGCCCACCAGCCGCATCGGCACCAGTTCGCCCACTTCCCCCATCGGTTCGGTGGACCGCCCGGCACTGCCTTGCGCTTTCGCGCTGGGGGCAGGCGCCCGCTTCGTGGCGCGCGGCTACGACGTGTCCAAGGACCTGCCCGAAGTGCTGAAGGCGGCCTACGAGCACCAAGGCGCGGCGTTCGTCGAGATCTTCCAGAACTGCATCGTCTACAACAAGGACCGGTTCGACGATTTCGTCGCCAAGGCCGTGGCGGCGGACAACCAGATCTGGGTCCGGCAGGGTGAGCCGCTGCTGTTCGCCAAGGAAACCAAGGGCCTTGCGCTCGACATGGATACGCTCTCGCTCAAGGTGGTCGACGTGGTGGATGGCGACTGGCAGGCGGCGGGCGTGGCGGTGCACAACGTCAGGAACCGTGGCCTTGCGCATATGCTGGTGGAGATGCCTTTCGGCCCGTTCCCGATGGCGCTGGGCGTTATCTATGACGATCCGGCGCCGACATTCGAAAGCGCCGTGATCGAGGAGCGCGCGAAGCTGGTTGCGGGCAAGACCGCCGATCTCGGCAAGCTGCTGGGCAAGGGGCAGACGTGGACTGTGGCGGAGAAGCCGGAGGCCGGGTAGCGGGAGAGGGGCGGCTTTCCGGACCGTTCGCCCGATCGGATGTTGTTCGTTCCCCGAGCGTGCCATCTATTGGACCAACCTCCGCTCATCCTGAGCTTGTCGAAGGATCATCCTGAGCTTGTCGAAGGATCATCCGAGCCTGTCGAAGGATCGGCCACCCGCACCAGCGGTGATACCCCTCCGTCAGCGCTTCGCGCTGCCACCTCCCCTTGCAGGGGAGGAGATGGGGGTGAACCAAAACACCCCGTCGTCCCCGCGAAGGCGAGGACCCCGCTTGTTCTCTTTGCGATCACGCTTGCACGTAAGCAGATGCCACCCGATATGACCTATCCGATGCAAGACACTGCCCTTCATGGATAATCTGACCCACAGCCTCGTCGGCTGGGCTCTCGCGGAAACCGGGCTCAAGCGCCGCACGCGCAAGGGGCTGGCGGCATGCGTGCTGGCGGCGAACATGCCCGATATCGACGTATTCTTCGGCTGGTCGCCCTGGGCGCCGCTGGCGATGCATCGCGGGTTCACGCATGGGCTGGTGGGCGGGGTGCTGCTGATGCCGCCGGTTCTGGCGCTGCTGCTCTGGCTGTTCGACCGCTGGCAGGTGCGGCGGGGCACGGTATTTCCCAGCGGACTGGCCATGCACTTCGGCTGGCTGCTGACGCTCTGCTATCTCGGCGCGCTGACGCATCCCTTGCTCGATATGCAGAACGTCTATGCGATCCAGCTGCTGTCGCCAATGAGCGCGCGCTGGTTCCATAGCGACGGTCTGTTCATCATCTCGCCGTGGCTGCTGGCGATGCTGGGCGCGGGAATCTGCGCGAGCCGGCGCCGCGCGAAGCGGGGCAGGCGGGGCGTCGGTCGCCCCGCAGGGCTGGCGCTGGCCGGCGTAGTCGGGTTCATCGCGCTCAACATTGGCCTTTCCGCGCTGGCGTGGCGGGCTCCGTCAGTTGGGGAGCTTCACGCGGCGCCCGACCGCATTTTCGCATCGCCCGAGCCGCTGGCATTCTGGCGCCGCGACGTGATCTGGCGGCAGGACGGACGGATCGCCTTCGGCCGCTACGATCCGCTGCGCGGTGTCTTCACGCTGGTCGAACACAGCGCGCCGGTCGCGGACAACATGGCCGATCCGCTGGCGGTAAAGGCCGCAAGCGCGACGCCGGAGGCGGTGAAGTTCCTTGCCTGGTCGCAGCTTCCGATGGCGCGGATCGAGCGGCACGGCTGCACCGCCACGGTGACGTTCACCGACGCGCGTTATTCGGGCACCTTCGTGCGCCGCAACTTCAATTTTCCGGTGGAGGTGCCTGCGGGCTGTCCGGCTCGCTGAAGTCCCCCGTCGTTTCCAGAACGACCCGGGCGGGGCGGTAGAGCAGGGCGCTGGCGGTGAAAGTCCACGCCGCACCGCCCAGCCATCCGGCCATGACGTCGCTTGGCCAGTGGACGCCGAGCCAGACCCGGCTCCATGCCACCATGAGGCTCAGTACGATCGAACCGGCGATCAGGGTATGACGCACATTCGCACGCGGGCTCAGCGCCGCGAAGGCGAGGGCGAGCGCGATATAGGTCGATGCGGAATTGAAGCTGTGCCCGCTCGGGAAACTGGCGCCGCCCGCTTCGGTAAGGTGGGGCACGATCTCCGGCCGGGGGCGGCCGAAGACCAGCTTGAGCAGGGCATTGACCGCGCTGCCGCTCAGCACTGTCAGTGCCAGCAGCACCGCCTCGCGCCGACGCCGCAGCCAGAACAGCGCGACGAAGGCCATGATCGTGTAGAGCTTGAGTTGCAGGAATCCGCCCATGGCGGTCAGGTCGCGCACCCATTCAAGCACCCAGGGCGGCCCCAGCGGGTGAAGGTCGTGCGCGCGCCAGAACATCAGGCCAAGCTGGTCGAACTGCCGGGTGCGTCCCGCCGGAACCGCCCAAGCGAAGAGCGCGAAGCCCGCCCAGCAGGCCAGCGCGGCGATCCCGGCCTTGCGCGGATCGATGCGGTGCCGCGATGTCGCGGGGGCTTGGGGCAAGTCGCTCATGACGTTAGGAAACTCCGATGGCCCATCTGCGTTCCGCTTCCATGAATGTTCCCCGGATCGTCTGGCTGCGGCGCGACCTGCGCCTGTCCGACCAGCCTGCCATTGTCGAGGCTGCGAGCATAGGGGCGGTGATCCCGGTCTATGTCCTCGATGACGAGACGCCGAAGCACCGGTGCATGGGCGGCGCCTCGCGCTGGTGGCTGCACCATTCGCTGGCCAGTCTGGACAAAGCCCTGCGCGCCAAGGGCTCGCGCCTGATCCTGCGCCGGGGCAAGTGCGAGGACGTGCTGGCCGAAGTCGCGCAGGAGACCGGCGCGCGCGAGGTTCACGCGCTGCACCATTATGAGCCGTGGTGGCGCAATGCCGAGAAGGCGGTGGGCAAAGTGCTCGACCTCCATCTCCACCACGGCAACTACCTCGCGCCGCCGGGGGCGGTGCGCAACGGCGCTGGCAATCCCTATCGCATCTACACGCCGTTCTGGCGGGCGCTGAGCGAGCGGATGCCGCCGCACGAACCGTTATCGGCGCCCCGGAAGATCGATGCACCTGACGTCTGGCCGAAATCGGACCGGCTGGAGGACTGGAACCTTCTCCCGGCAAAGCCCGATTGGGCGGGCGGCATGCGCGCGATGTGGGAGCCGGGCGAGCACGGCGCGAAAAAGCGCCTCGATGCTTTCGTGGACGAGGCCGCGCGCTATGAGGCGCAGCGCAACCTGCCATCGGTGGAGGGAACCTCTTTTCTCTCCCCCCATCTGCATTTCGGGGAAATCTCGCCCGGGCAAGTCTGGCACGCGGTGGCGGGGGAGGGCGGCTCGGTGGGCACCTTCCTCGGCGAACTGGGTTGGCGTGACTATGCGCAGAACGTGATCCTCCAGCTTCCCGATTACGGCAGCCGCTCCGCCAAGGAGGACTTCACTTTGCTCGGCTGGCGCGGTGGCAAGGCGGCGGCGGAGGACTTGCGGGCGTGGCAGCGCGGGATGACCGGCTATCCCATCGTCGATGCCGGAATGCGCCAGCTCTGGCATACCGGCTGGATGCACAACCGCGTGCGGATGATCGCCGCCAGCTTCCTCATCAAGCACCTGTTGATCGACTGGCGAGAGGGCGAGCAATGGTTCTGGGACACGCTGGTCGATGCCGACTACGCCTCCAACGCCGTCAACTGGCAGTGGAGCGCGGGATCAGGCGTCGATGCCCAGATGTTCGTGCGAATCATGGCGCCGCTCAGCCAGTCGGAGAAATTCGATGCCGCCGCCTACATCCGCGAATGGGTGCCGGAGCTTGCGGATCTATCCGATACGGAGATTCACGATCCCCCTTCCATGGTCCGTCCCAAGGCCTATCCGGCGAAGATTATCGAGCATCGGGCCGGGCGCGAGCGTGCTCTTGCGGCTTGGCAGAAGGTAAAGGCAAGTGATTTGACGGCATAGGCAATTGCCCGTGAGCGGCTTCGGGTTCATATCCCTATTCATGAACGCGCATCTACCGGGCAGGGGTGAGGAGCTGGTCGAAGGCGGCCGCGCTATCGGCGTGGGGCCGCAGTGGCTGGCACGGTTGTGGTCGGGCGGCATCGCCCGGATACTCGACCGGATCGACGCGGGGCTTGTCCGCGGCTCGATCGAGGCGACGCTGCCCTCGGGCGAGACGCGTCTGCTGGGCGGGCGAGAGCCGGGCTTCGGCGCGGTGGTGGAGCTGAAGAGCTGGCGCGCCCTGCTGCGATTGGCGACGGCGGGCTCGGTCGGCTGGTATCAGGCCTGGGAAGCCGGCGAGTGGGACAGCCCGGACCCGGTGCCGCTGTTCGCGCTGTTCATGGACAATGCCCTCAGCCTTGGCGGGGCCGCGCGGGCGCGCGGGCCGTGGCGGCTGGCGGGGCGCTTCGTCCACTGGCTGCGCCGCAACAGCCGCTCTGGATCACAGCGCAATATCCATGCGCACTACGACCTCGGCAATGACTTCTACAGCGCCTGGCTGGGCGAGACGATGCTCTATTCAAGCGCGATCTTCGCCCGCCCCGGCAGTGGCCCCAATGCGCTGAGCCAGTTCGTCACCCCGCTCGATGCGGCGCAGTCCAACAAGATCGTCACCATCGCGCGGCGACTTGGGCTCCAGCCCGGCGGCAGCGTGCTGGAGATCGGCTGCGGCTGGGGCACCATGGCGGCGTTCCTGGCGGAGTGCGAGCAAGTCTCGGTCGACGCGATCAGCCTCTCGGACGAGCAGCTGGCCTACGCGCGTGAGCGCTGGCAGTCGACGGTCGGCTCGGTCGATTTCCGCAAGCAGGACTATCGCGACGTATCCGGCCAATACGATGCCATCGTCTCGATCGAGATGGTGGAGGCGGTGGGGCGTGGCTACTGGCCCGAATTCCTCGACTGCGTGGCCCGCAACCTCAAGCCCGGCGGGCGCGCGGCGATCCAGTACATCATGATCGACGAGCGGATTTTCGAGAACTACGCGCGCAGCGCCGATTTCATCCAGACGTTCATTTTCCCCGGCGGCATGCTGGTGAACGAACCGGAATTCCGCAGCCTTGCCGCCGAGCGCGGGCTTGCGTGGGAAGATCGCACCGGCTTCGGCGCGGACTATGCCCGCACCTTGCGCATGTGGCGCGAGAACTTCGACACGGCGGTTGAGGAAGGGCGGCTTCCCGCCGGTTTCGATGAGCGCTTCATTCGTCTCTGGCGCTTCTACCTGATGTACTGCGAAGGCGGTTTTCTGGGGGGCGGCATCGACGTGGCGCAAGTGACGCTCGTCAAGCAGGGCTGAGCGTCTGCTATAAAAATGCGAAAGGGCGGCGGAGAGGATCCGCCTCTCCGCCGCCCTTCCGACAAGTGCTGATCGGTTAGCGGAAGCGAACGCCCACGCCGCCCATGATCCGCTGACGCGCTGTATGATCGTCATATTGCGAATAGACGTACTGCGCGTTGAGGTAGACCGGCATACGCCCTTGCGTGAGGGTATATTCCACGCCGCCGCCAAGCTGGTAGCCGCCGGTATTGAAGTGATCGCGAACAAGCTGGGTGCCGAAGGAATCGTCGATCCGGCGGCGCTGTTCATTGTTCACGTAGCCGCCCTTGGCGAACACGAGCAATTGCGGCGTCACGAGATAGCCGGCCCGCACCGCCGCGCCCCATTCCTCGAACGACTTGTGGCAGATGTTGTTGGTATCGGGGAGAACCTGGCAATTCTCGGCCGAACTGCTTGATTGCCAGTAGCTGCCTTCAGCGCCGATCACGATCCGGTCGCCGATCATGCCGTCAAAGCCGACCGTACCGCCATAGCCGAAATTGTCGTTATGAATGCCTTGCGACTGGAAACGGTCGCCGCCGAAGTTGCCTTCAACGCGCAGGCCCCGGAATGAGGTGCCGTTGGTGGAAGGTGCCGAAGTGTCTGAAGTGGTGGTGGAATCCTGCGCCGCAGCAGGTTGCCATGCAATGCCTGCTGCCAGGGCGGCGGCCAGTGAGAGGGACTTGATGGTCATTGCCTCATCCTTTGATGCTCGTCAGTTGCCCAAGACCCAACAGAACAGGACCATGCTTGGTTGCCCTGGAACTGGTAGTTTTCCGGAAAAGGCGAAGAACTGTGACGTAAGTGCAACGGTTCGGCGGCGCGCGAATCGGGTCGCAAAGGCGCGGTTCGGCACGTCCGGGCTGTGATCGCACCGACGGCCATGGCATTCATGGTCAGAGGCAATTCTGGTGGAATATTAATGACTAATATGACGGATCTGGAACGCTATCTGCACCGGCAAATTCCCCTGTCGGCGGCCATGCAGGTCTCCGTTCTTGAGGCGACGGGGCGCTCCGTCACGCTGGGCGCGCCGCTGGAACCGAACATAAATCACAAGAGCACGATTTTTGGTGGCAGCGCCTCGGCGGTCGCGATTCTGGCGGCATGGGCGCTGCTGCATGTTCGGCTTCTGGAGGAGGGGCTGGCCTCAGAGATCGTGATCCAGTCCAATCGGATGGATTATGATCGCCCCATCGGCGGCGCGTTCACCGCGACGTCGTCGCTGGCGGATCCTGATGCATGGCCGCAGTTCGTGAACACGCTGACGCGCCGGAAGCGCGCACGTGTGGAAGTTCAGTCGGTGCTGACGTTTGAAGATGCCATTGCCGGCCGACTGAGCGGCCGGTTCGTGGCGTTCCTGCGAGAAACGTAGACTCTAAGCCTCAGCCGCCCGCGCCGCTCCAGCGGGTGAGGATCGTCTCCAGGATGATCGGGCTCAGCAGTTGCTCGAAGGAGCAGCCGACAAGCCCGTCCTGCCACCAGACCACGCGGCCGGGCAGCGCTTCCATGCCGGGCAGGGTCAGCCAGCAATAAGTGCCGGGCTGAATGCGGCTGATCGCGGTGGCCGAAAAGCCCGAGAGCGAGAGGTCGCGCACCGCCGTCTGGTAGCCCTTGGTACCGGACGCGCGGAAACCGGCGGGGATGGAAATGCGGATGCGCGGTGCGCTGCGGTCTTCCTGTGCCGCCAGTTCGTAGCGCTGCGGAGGCTGCGTCTTGATCATCGTGCCGGTAACCTGCTTCCCGTGTTGGACGGCGCGGGGATCGTGCGCCGTCCGGATGGATGATCGCCGATTGAGGTTACCGCGAGGTTACGCTGATTGGTTAATGGATTCGCGGTGTCCGCTCGGGAACTGTTCACCAAGCAGCGCGACAAGCCGTTCGGCAACCGCTTCGGGCGGCTTGACCGAGGCGGGCGCTTCGCCCGGATAGGCGCGGGCGCGCATGGCGGTGCGGGTGGCGCCGGGATTGACCACGGCAACGCGCACTTTCGAGGTGTTGCGCGTTTCCTCGGCATAGCATTCCAGCAGCACGTCGCCGGCGGCCTTGGTGGCGGCATAGGCGCCCCAGAAAGCGCGGGGCTTGGTGGCCACGCCGGAGGACATGCCGATCACGCGGGCGTCCTCGCTCTTGCGCAACAGCGGATCGAAATTGGCGATCAGCGCCTGTGTGGCCAGCACATTGGTGGTGAGCGCCTTGTTGAAGGCGCGCTGGTCGATATCGGCCACGCTGGTCAGCTCGGGCAGGATGGCCGCATTGACGATCAGGATGTCCAGCTTGCCCCAGCGCTGCGAGACGGCGGTGGCGAGGCGGGCGATGCCGTCCGGCTCGACCAGATCGACCGGCGCGATGGTGGCCGCGCCGCCCGACTGGTAGATCTGGTCCTCGATCGCTTCGAGCGCCTTGGTATCGCGCCCGGTCAGCAGTACGTGCGCGCCCGCCGCGGCGAGCGCGATCGCGGTCGCCGCGCCGATGCCACGGCTGGAGCCGGTGACAAGCGCGACCTGCCCGTCGAAGGGCTTGGTCGCGCTCTGGTCGACGACCTGCTCGCTCACGCCGGTCTGCTCGCTCACGCGGCGGTCAGCTCAGTGGCGAAACGCTCGGCGAAGTCGGTCAGCTTGGTGGGATATTCGCCCGAGAAGCAGGCGTCGCAGAACTGCGGGCGCTTCTTGTTGCGCTTTTCCTCGCCGACCGCGCGGTAAAGACCGTCGATCGAGACGAAGGCCAGGCTGTCGGCCTTGATGAAGTCCGCCATGGCCTGGATGTCCATGTTGGCGGCCAGCAGCTTGGAACGCTCCGGCGTGTCGACGCCGTAGAAGCACGAATGCTCGGTCGGCGGGCTGGCGATGCGCATGTGCACTTCGGCAGCGCCGGCATCGCGCATCATCTCGACGATCTTGAGCGAGGTGGTCCCGCGCACGATCGAATCGTCGATCAGGATGATGCGCTTGCCTTCGACGATGGCGCGGTTGGCATTGTGCTTGCGCTTCACGTCGGCATGGCGCGCCGCGTCACCCGGCTGGATGAAGGTGCGGCCCACGTAGTGCGAGCGGATGATGCCCAATTCGAAGGGAATGCCCGATTCCTGCGCATAGCCGATGGCGGCCGGCACGCCGCTGTCGGGCACCGGGATCACGACGTCGGCAGCCGCGGGGGCTTCCTTGGCCAGTTCCATGCCGATCTGCTTGCGCACCTGATAGACCGAGCGGCCGTCCATCACCGAATCGGGTCGGCTGAAGTAGACGTGCTCGAAGATGCAGGGGCGCGGGGCCGGATTGCCGAACGGGCGATGGCTGGAGATGGTGCCCTTGTGGTCCACCTGCACGAGTTCGCCCGGCTCGATCGAGCGGATGAACTCGGCGCCGATCACGTCGAAAGCGACGGTTTCGGACGCGAACACGGTGGCATCGCCGATGCGGCCCATGACCAGCGGGCGAATGCCCAGCGGATCGCGGCAGGCGATCATGCCCTCTGCGGTCATGCAGATCAGCGAGTAGGCGCCTTCCACCATGCGCAGCGCGTCGACGAAGCGGTCGAGCAGGGTGGGATAGCGGCTGGTCGCGACGAGGTGGATGATCACCTCGGTATCGGAGGTCGACTGGAAGATCGAACCCTTCGACACGAGATCGCGCTTCAGCGTCATCGCGTTGGAAATATTGCCGTTATGCGCGATCGAGAAACCGCCGGCGGCAAGATCCGCGAAGAGCGGCTGCACGTTGCGCAGGCCGGAACCGCCGGTCGTCGCATAGCGCACATGGCCGGAAGCCATGGTGCCGGGCAGGGTGTCCAGCTCGCGCTGCGAGAAGACCTGCGCGACATGGCCAAGGCCACGGTACGAGTGGAACTCGGAGCCCGAGAAGCTGGTGATGCCCACCGCCTCCTGGCCACGATGCTGGAGCGAGTGAAGCCCGGCAGCGGCGATATTAGCCGCTTCGCGAGCGCCGATTACGCCGAAGATGCCGCACTCTTCGCGCAGCTTGTCCCCGTCGGCGTCACGAAAGGGGTGTGTGATGTTCATGAGTTGTTTCCGGCCCAGGGCGCGTCAAAATCTGCCGCGCATTTGGAGCGGTTCGGTCGTAAATGCAAGGGGAGAAGGTCGCCGGACGCTCACTTGGCGCCAAGGAGCGCGGACAGCCGGGGCTCAGCATGCCGATTGCGCCGCCAAGATGACCATCTGATGACGGCGGTTCACGCGGCAGGTGCGATGGTGAGAGCGGTAACCTGAAGGATCGGCGGCGAATCGCAAGCGGCCTGACAGGTCAAACGCTTCACGCATTGTTCAGCCTTGGAAATCCAGTCGTACAGGGCATGCGGCGGCACATGCTTGCCAGCCCCGCCGCATGCCCTTAATGCCGCCATATCCTCCGATCACAGACGGACCGTCGCTTGATCCTGTCCCCCTTCGAATGGACCATCGCAAAGCGCTACATGCTGCCCGGCAAGGGCGAGCGCTTTATCGCACTGGTCGCCGGCATCAGCCTCTTCGCCGTCATGCTCGGCGTCGCGGCGCTGGTCATCGTCATGAGTGTCATGAACGGCTTTCGCGCCGAACTGTTCGACAAGATCGTCGGGCTCAACGGCCATGCCATCATCCAGGCCTATGGCGGCCGGCTCGATAACTGGCAGGACGTTCTCAAGGACGTCAAGGGTACGCCAGGTGTCGTTCGGGCCTCTCCGCTGATCGAGCAGCCGCTGATGACCACGTTCAACGGACGTGTCGAAGGCGTGTCGGTGCGCGGCAACACCGCGGAAGACATCGCCCGGTTGCATGACAAGCTGAAAAGCGGCGATCTCGCCACGCTGGTCCCCGGCAGCAACACCGTCGCGATCGGGTCGGAACTGGCGAAAAACCTGGGCGCGCAAGTGGGCGATACGATCACGCTGATCAACCCGCTGGGGCGCTCCACGCCGTTCGGCACGGTGCCCCGGCAGGTGGCCTACCGGGTGGGCGCGATCTTCGAGATCGGCGTCTACGACTATGACAACATGTTCGTCATCATGCCGATGCAGGACGCGCAGACGCTGCTGCTGACGGGCGATACCGTGGCCATGATCGAGGTGACCACCAACAATCCCGATCAGGTGGGCCGCATCCTCGCCCCGGTCGAGCGCAAGCTGGCCGGCCGTGCGGTGGTGACCGACTGGAAGACCCTCAATGCCTCGCTGTTCGAGGCGCTGGCGGTGGAACGCGTGGCGATGTTCGTCGTGCTTTCGATCATCGTGCTGGTGGCGGTGTTCAACATCCTGTCCTCGCTGATCATGCTGGTGCGCGCCAAGACGCGCGACATCGCGATCCTGCGCACGATGGGGGCGACGCGGCGGTCGCTGCTCAAGGTCTTCGTGACCACGGGCTTCTGCATCGGCGCGATGGGGACGTTGGCCGGGCTGATCCTGGGCTTCATCTTCCTCTATTTCCGCCAGCCCATCGTTCATGCGGTGGAGATCATGACGGGCCAGAATCTCTGGGACCCCTCGATCCGCTTCCTGACCGAATTGCCTGCCCGCTCGGACCCCGTCGAAATCGCGGTGATCTGCGTCATGGCCCTGATTTTCAGTTTCCTCGCCACGCTCTACCCGGCCTACAAGGCGGCGAGCACCGATCCTGTGCAGGTGCTGCGTTATGAGTGAGTTCGACACCACCACTGCCGCCCCGACTGCTGTCGTCCGCCTCGAAAGGCTGACCCGCAGCTTCGAGCAGGGCGGCGTCACCATCGACGTGCTGCGCGGCGTCGACCTGACCGTGCGGCCGGGCGAGATTGTGGCGCTGCTGGGGCCTTCGGGCTCGGGCAAGTCGACCATGCTCCAGGCCATCGGCCTGCTCGAAGGCGGCTTCGGCGGCCGGATCGAGATTGCCGGGATCGATGCCTCGAAACTGGGCAAGGACCGCCGCGCGGCGGTGCGCCGCGATCACATCGGCTTCGTCTACCAGTTCCACCACCTGCTGCCCGACTTCAACGCGATCGAGAACGTCGTGCTGCCCCAGCTCATTGCCGGCAAGAGCCGCGAGGATTGCGAGCAGCGCGCGACCGAACTGCTCAGCGCGCTGGGACTGGGCCAACGCCTTGAGCACCGGCCGAGCAAGCTCTCGGGCGGCGAGCAGCAGCGCGTCGCCGTGGCCCGCGCGCTCGCCAACAAGCCGCGGCTGGTGTTGGCGGACGAGCCCACCGGCAACCTTGACGAGGCGACTGCCGACAAGGTCTTCGCGCAGTTCCTGGAACTCGTGCGCGGGCAGGGCAGCGCCGCGCTGGTCGCCACGCACAACGAGCGACTGGCGGCGATGATGGACCGCGTGGTCCGGCTTCACGAAGGCGTGCTGAGATGACGCAACAGGGGTGATGGAACCCCGTTGAATTCAGTGATTTCACATACCAGATACGATAGAACGAAAAGTACTAAACAAGGGACTGCACAATATGAGCGACATTCCGTCCACCATTCGGGCCGAAAGCTCCGGGCCGGAACGCTTCCACTGGGAAGATTCGGCGGAATTGCACAAGTGCGCGGACGGCGGCGGCCTGTTCCACAACCTCAAGGTGATCCGTCGCGGCACCGTGGTTGCCCTGATCAATTTCGTGATGAGCCTGCCTGAGAACGAACAGGACGATTACGCCATCCAGAAGGACGGCGATCGCACGTTCCGCATCGGCGAGATCCGCGCTCTTTCCCGCCGCGCCGACTTCCCCAGCAAAGACGCGTGAGTTCGGACCCGCGCACGATCGCTGATTTCACGGCGAACCTGCCCAATGGCGAGATCGCAAGTCTCGCCGACCGGGCGGGCAAAGTGCTGCTCGTCGTCAACACGGCGAGCAAGTGCGGGTTCACGCCGCAGTACAAGGGGCTGGAGGAACTCTGGCGCAAGTACGGCGAGCGCGGTTTCGAAGTGATCGCCTTTCCCTGCAACCAGTTCGGCAAGCAGGAGCCGGGCTCGGCCGATGAGATCGCCAGCTTTTGCGAGGTGAATTTCGGCCTCTCGTTCCCGCTGATGGGCAAGGTTGAGGTCAATGGCGACGATGCGCCGCCGCTTTGGCAATGGCTGAAGGCGGAGGCGCCGGGTCTGCTCGGCAGCAAGTCGATCAAGTGGAACTTCACCAAGTTCCTGCTCGATCGGGATGGCAAGGTGGTCCGCCGCTACGCGCCCACCGACAAGCCGGAATCGCTCGAAAAGGATATCGAGGCGCTGCTCTAGCGGCCATCCTCAGGGCCGGCTTAAGAAAACGGGGAATGCGCTTTGGTGCATTCCCCGTTTTCGTTTCTCAATAATAGAACGCGCTGTAGATCACGTCGACCACCATGCGGGTGCGGCGATCGACCAGCAGCAGGTCAGGCCCATAACGCACCCAGTAGTAGCCCGGAGGCGGCGGGCCGACCCCCATCATCGCATAGTCCTGGAACAGGTATGGCGCCGACAGGAACAGCGACGGCAGGATCATGTGCGTCTGCCAGCGCCGATAGGAATAGCCGTGCGGGTAGCGGTACGGCGGCGCGTGCATCGGGCGGAACGTGCTCGGCCGTCCGGATCCGGGGCGGTGGGGTTGGGTGACGACCGGCGGCCGGTAATTGTTCGAGGGCGGCCGGTAGTTGTTCGACGGTGGGCGATAATTGTTCGAGGGCGGACGCTGGTTCCCGGAGGGCGGTCGCGGATTGCCGGGCTGCGGCGGACGGTTCCCGCCTTGCTGCGGAGGCTGGGGATGGGGGCGATTGGCGTTCCCGCTACCTCCGCCGGGGCGTGGGGGCTGCGGTTGGGGTTGTGGATGCGGCTGAGGTTGCGGGCGAGCAGCGTTGCCGCCGCCGCTCGGTGGACGACCCGGATTGCCCGGATTGCCCGGCGGGTGACCGGGGTTCCCGCCCGGGGGGCGTGCTCCCTGCGGCGGCCCTCCGGGATGGCCCTGCTGTGCAGAGGCGGCGAATTCGCCGGGAAGCAGCGCGTCTGGCGCAAGCAGCAGGGGGATGAGGGCGAGGTAGGCGTACTTCATTCAGGGTCTCCCAGTACGGCCATTCATGGAACGACAGGGCAACGGACGATGGAGCATTGAACCATAGGCATGGCGCCCATTTTGCGCCGTCCCGGACTCTATCGAGACTTGTCTGAATATTTGCGGAAAGCCCGATGCGGGCTAGGGAATTTCAGGCAAATCGGAATCGATGACGTCTCGCCGACGATGCGCCTGTTTTCGCGCGCTTTCAAGGCTCTGCGTCCTCGTCGGAAGCCGGGCCGCATGCCGGTGCGGCCAGCTTTGCGTTTCATTTCCCGGCGGAGGTAAGTGGCCTATCCCCCGGCTTATCCCCAGCGCCGCCTTGATCGCATGGGGTGGCAATGCCTAAATTCGGGGATGGCCCATGCACCTTTCGTCCCCCTGCGCATCTTTTCGAGCTTTACGATGCTGGACGGGGCGATCGATCCCAAGGCCGCCGCCAAGCTGGCCAAGGAGCGCAAGTTCCCGGCCGCGGCAATCTGCGACCGCAATGGCCTCTATGGCGCGCCCGCTTTTGCGCAAGCCTGCAAGGGAGCAGGCGTGCAGCCCATCGTCGGCACTTTCCTTGCGGTCGTCCGCCCCGGCGCAGTGTCGCAAGGGCAGGAGCGGCCGATCGACTGGCTGGCGCTTTTTGCGCAGAGCGAGGTGGGTTGGCTCAACTTGTGCGATCTCGTCAGCCGCGCACACCTTGACCGGCCGCTGGAGATGGACGCCCATGTCGAACTGGAGAGCCTACGCGGTCACACCGATGGCCTGATCTGCCTGACCGGCGGGGCCGAAGGCGCGCTTGCGCGGCTCTACGCGGCGGGCAAGATCGAGGCGGCCGAGAGCTATTGCGATACGCTGCAATCCCTGTTCGGGGACCGTCTCTACATCGAGATCACCCGCACCGGCGAAGCGGTGGAGGATGAGAGCGAGGAAGACCTCATCGCGCTCGCCTACGCCCGCGATATCCCGCTCGTCGGCAGCAATCCCGCGCAATATGCAGAGGCCAAGTTCCACCCCGCGCATGACGCCATGCTCTGCATCGCCAATTCGACGCAGGTGGATGCGCCGGAACGCCCGCGTTCGTCGTCCGAGCGCTGGGTCAAGCCGATCGAGACGATGCAGGAGCTGTTCGCAGACCTGCCCGAGGCTCTGGCCAACACGCTCGTCGTCGCACAGCGCTGCGCGTATATGCCGCCGCGCCGCAAGCCGCTGCTGCCCAGCCTTGCCGGTGACCTTGAGGGCGAGGCGCGGATGCTGGCGGACAATTCCCGCGCCGGCCTTGCCATGCGTCTGGCGCCCTATTGGCCGGAGGTGACCGAGGCCGAGCTGGATGCCGCCATGGCCCTTCAAGGCGAAGAGCGCGAGGCGGCCTACAAGGAACTGGCCGAACGCGGCGTTACCGAGGACTTCCTCGACTATGCCAAGCGCCTCGATTTCGAGGTGCAGATCATCGTCGGCATGGGCTTCCCCGGCTACTTCCTGATCGTTGCCGACTTCATCAAGTGGGCCAAGGACAACGACATTCCCGTGGGTCCGGGCCGTGGTTCGGGTGCAGGCTCGCTGGTGGCTTGGGCGCTCACCGTCACCGACCTTGACCCGCTGAAGCTGGGCCTGCTGTTCGAACGCTTCCTGAACCCGGAACGCGTCTCGATGCCGGACTTCGACATCGACTTCTGCGAAACCCGCCGCGGCGAGGTGATCCGCTACGTCCAGCGCAAGTACGGGCACGATCACGTCGCCCAGATCATCACCTTCGGCAAGATGAAGGCCCGCGCGGTGCTGCGCGATTGCGGGCGTATTCTCCAGATGGGCTATGGCCGCGTCGACGGCCTCTGCAAGATGGTGCCCAACCATCCGACCGACCCCTGGACGCTCACCGAGGCGCTGCATGGCCGCAAGCAGCACGGTGTGACCAAGGATCCGCCGGTGGCCGAATTCCGCCGCGAATACGATCTGGACCACGAGGTGAAGCGCCTTGTGGACCTTGCCGTGCAGCTGGAAGGCCTGCCGCGCAACTCGTCCACCCACGCGGCGGGCGTGGTCATCGGCGACCGTCCGCTGGCGCAGCTGGTGCCGCTCTACCGCGATCCGCGTTCGGACATGCCGGTGACGCAGTTCGACATGAAGTCGGTGGAAGACACCGGCCTCGTGAAGTTCGACTTCCTCGGCCTGAAGACGCTGTCGGTGCTGAAGAAGGCCTGCGACCTGCTGGAGCGGCGCAGCATCTCGATCAACCTCTCGACCCTCGCGTGGGACGATGCGGCGGTCTACGAACTGCTGAAGCGCGGCGATACCGTGGGCGTGTTCCAGCTGGAATCGGAAGGCATGCGCCGCACGCTCGCGGCCGTGAAGCCGACCAATTTCGGCGACATCATCGCGCTCGTCTCGCTCTATCGTCCGGGTCCGATGGACAACATTCCGCTGTTCGGCAGGCGCAAGAACGGGCTGGAATCGATCGAATATCCGCACGACAAACTCTCGGGCATCCTGGGTGAGACCTACGGGATCTTCGTCTATCAGGAACAGGTCATGCAGGCCGCGCAGATCCTGGCGGGCTACTCGCTGGGTGACGCTGACCTTCTGCGCCGCGCCATGGGCAAGAAAGTCCAGGCGGAAATGGACAAGCAGCGCCAGCGCTTCGTCGATGGCTGCAAGGAAGTGTCGAACATCGATGCCGCGAAGGCCAACGAACTGTTCGACTTGATCGACAAGTTCGCGGGTTACGGCTTCAACAAGTCGCACGCCGCCGCCTACGCGCTGCTCGCCTACCACACCGCGTGGTTCAAGGCGCATTATCCGCATGAATTCTACGCCGCATCGATGTGCTTCGATATGCACCAGTCGGAAAAGCTGGCGATCTTCGTGGACGACGCGCGCCGCAACGGCATCGAACTGGCCCCGCCGGACATCAACATGTCCGAAGCCGAGTTCTGCGTGGAAGAAACGCCGGACAGCCACGCCGTGCGCTATGCCCTCGCGGGTATCCGCAACGTCGGCGAAAAGGCGATGGACGCGCTCGTCGCCGAGCGAGAGGCGAACGGCAAATTTGTCAGTCTAGACGACGTGTTCCGCCGCGCCCCGGCCGGATCGATGAACCGCCGTCAGTTGGAAAGCCTTGCCGCAGCGGGCGGTTTCGACGGGCTGGAGCCGAACCGAGCCAAAGTCCTGGCCAATGCCGATACGCTGCTGGCCGAGGCGGATCGATCCTCGCGTGAGCGCAATTCGACCCAGCACGGCTTGTTCGGCGGCGACGATCATGTCGAACAGGGCCTGCGCCTTGTCGACGCCGAGCCGTGGAGCCGCATGGACCAGATGGCGAAGGAGCGCGAGAACTTCGGCTTCTACTTCGCCGCCCATCCGGTGGAGCAGTATCGCGCGGTCGCTTCGGCCAATGGCGCGCGAACCCATGCCAGCCTGATGACCAGCGGCGCTGGGGCAGGGCGCACCGGTGCGGTCATGGCGGCGATGGTCGAGAACGTGCAGAAGCGGAAGACCAAGCGCGGCAAGGACTTCGTCATGGCCGATTTCTCGGACCAGTCGGGCAACTTCTCGGCCTCGTGCTTCGAGGAGAGCATGGTCGAGAACTTCGTGAAGTGGGCCAAGGAAGGCACCTGCGTCCTGCTCAATGTCGAACTCGATTCGCCCAGTGCGGACGAACCGCCGCGCGTCACCGTGCGCGCCGCGCGGCCGCTTGCGGAAGTGAAGGCGGACGCCCGCATGTTGCTCTCGCTCGATATCGACCGGATCGAGGCCGTGCAGGAACTGGCGATGCTGATGCGCCCGGGCCCGGCGGGTTGCGGCGAGGTGATGGCGACGTTGCACCTTGGCGGTGGGCGGACCCAGAAACTCCGCCTCGGCCGTGACTTCGCGCTGGATGGCGACTTTGCCGAGCAACTGGCGAGTGTGGCGGGGCTCTCCAACATCTCGCTGATAGCGCGTCGCGGGCCCGAAGGACTGCGCCGGGCTGCTTGAATGAATCTCGAAATGGGACGGTGAAGGCGGGTGTTTGCGATGGACCGAACGGTCCCCGCTTGCCTTGGCCGTACAACTACCCATAACCTCCGCGTGTCAGCGGGAGATGGCCATGCCGGGGGACATGCAGGACTGGGACCTGCGCGTATCGGGTCTGATCGATCACGCGGCGCGTGAGCACGGTCGGCGTGAGATCGTCACGCGCTGGGCCGATGGTTCCGTTACGCGCACGAACTGGGCCGGCATTCGCCGCGATGCCCTGAAGATGGTGCAGGCGCTGCGCCGGCTCAACATCTATCCGGGTCAGCGCGTGGCCACTCTGGCGATGAACCATGGCCGCCATCTCGCCGCGTGGTTCGGGGCAACCGGGGCGGGCTGCGTGCTCCACACCGTGAACCCGCGCCTGTTCGACGATCAACTGGCGTGGATCGTCAATCATGCAGAGGACCGGGTGCTGCTCTACGATGCTGCCTTCCGGCCGATCGTCGAGCGTTTGCTGCCGCTGTGTCCGCGTCTGAAGCACGTAATCTGCTTCGATTCGTCGGAGTGGGGCGCCGATTTCGAAAGCTGGATAGGCCGCGAGGATGGCGATGCGCGCTGGACGACGGGCTGCGAACGCTCCCCCTGCATGCTGTGCTATACCAGCGGCACCACCGGCGATCCCAAAGGCGTGCTCTATACGCATCGTTCGCAAGTGCTGCACACGCTGGCGATGATCGCGCCCTCGGCGCTGAATCTGGAGCCGCGATCGGTAGTGCTGCCGATCGTGCCGATGTTCCATGCCAACAATTGGGGGCTGCCCTGGGCATCGGCAGCCAGCGGGGCGAAGATGGTCTGGTGCCAGACCAACGATCCCGAAGCGCTCTGCACGCTGATGCGCGAGGAGCGCGTGACGCACGTCGCCGGCGTGCCGACCGTATGGTTCGCGATGTTCGAGCATCTGGAGCGCACCGGGGATGACCTCCCGCCGATCCGGCAAGTGCTTTCGGGCGGGGCGGCGGTCCCGGCCAGCGTGGTCGAGCGGCTGATGCGTGCAGGCGTGCGTGTGTCTCAGGCCTGGGGCATGACCGAAACGTCGCCCATCGCCACGGTCGCCTACGAACCGGCCGAGTGGGACGAGATGACGTTTGCCGAGCAAGTGGCGCTCAAGAGCAGCCAGGGACGGCCTCTCTACGGTGCCGAAGTCCGCGTGACCGCGCTTGACGATCCCGACCGGGAACTGCCGCATGACGGTACTTCGCCCGGCGCGTTGCAAGTGCGCGGCCCCTGGACGGTGCAGCGCTATTTTCGCGCCGAGGACGATGCGGTTACGAAGGACCAGTGGTTCGACACCGGCGATGTCGCGACCATTTCGCCCGATGGCACTTTGCATCTGACCGATCGCACCAAGGATCTGATCAAGTCGGGCGGCGAGTGGATCAGTTCGGTCGAGCTGGAAAATGCCGCTGTCGGCCATCCGGAGATCGTCGAGGCCGCCGCCATCGGCGTGGCTCATCCCAAGTGGGACGAGCGCCCGCTACTGGCCGTCGTGCGCAAGGAGGGCAGCACGCTTACCGCGTCGCAGTTGCGCGATCATCTTGCTGGAAAGATCGCCCGCTGGTGGCTGCCGGATGCGATCGAATTCGTCGATGCGCTGCCACACACCGGCAGCGGCAAGCTCGACAAGAAGGCGCTGCGCCGGCTTTTCGCGGACTACAGGCTTCCCGCTTAAGGGCGTGGATAAATACGGAGGGCCGCCGCGCCCCTCAATTTGCAAAGACAAAGCCCGTCATCCCCGCGAAGGCGGGGATCCCGCTTCTGTTGTGCGAGGCGAGAGGTTGCCAAGAAGCGGGGCCCCCGCATTCGCGAGGGCGACGGTGGTGTGCGTTTGCAAGTTCACCATCGATTATGAACGGGGAAGCATCTCTAGCGCACGCCTAGTCCATGTGCTCGATATCGTCGCCCAATATGGCGACCCAGGCGTGTTTGCGCTCCTCGTAGACCGAGAACCTGGGCGGCGGAAAGCTGGGATCAGCGAATGCGCCGACGGGGATGGCGGTGACGTCCGGCATTCCCGCGCCGAAAAATGCGACTGTCGCGCCGCAGTGGGGACAGAAGTGGTAAATCGCGAGCGATCCGCTGTCCGTCGTTCGCGTCCATTCGCGGAATTCGCCGCTTAGCTCCACGTTTGCCTTGGGCCAGCGGGCTTGCACTGCGAAGGCGCTGCCGGTGCGCTTCTGGCAGGCGAGGCAGTGGCAGACCGACACGCGGACAGGATCGCCGGTGCAGGTTGCACGCAGTTGCCCGCATCGGCAGGTGGCTGTGCGAAAGGTCAAGCCCGCTCAATTGTCCTTGTGATTGACGCTGTTCGCCGCGTCCTGCGCGGCATCTCCGACCTTGTTGGCGGCCTGTCCGACATCGTGGGCGGCCTGTGTCACCGCATCGTCGCGCGTCGTCTCGCTCTGGTTCAGGCGGCTGAACAGATAGAGCGCGCCAACAACGGCCAGGAGCAGGGCGAATGCCAGCAGAATACCCGTCGCGCTGCTTGAAGTGCTGCGTTCGTGGATCACGGTGGTGGTATGGACCGGCGCTTCAGGTGCGCGCTCGGTCTCGACGATCCTTTCCTCCATTCGGGCCTCCTGTTCTCTCCCGTTCGTTGGAGTGAACAACTCGCAGAGAGGCCGAAGAGTTTCAGCGGTCGCGATATTCGGGCGTTCGCCGGGCGCGGAAAGCCGAGACGCCCTCGGCGAAATCCTCGCTCATCAGCATCATCACCTGCTGGCGGTCCTCCAGCGCCATGGCGTCCGACAGCGAGCGCGCGTCGAGATTGCGATTGATCGCGTCCTTGGTGAGCCTGAGGCCCATGGGGGCATTGGCGAGCATCTCGTCAGCGACGGCAAGCCCCTTGTCGAGCAGATCCTCGTGCGGCACGACCGCGCCCAGCAATCCGTGGCGCAGCGCCGTTTCGGCATCCATGAAACGGCCGGTGAGCATGTATTCCGCCGCCACCGTAGCGCCGACCATGCGCGGCAGGAAATAGCTGCACCCCAGATCGCAGCCGCCAAGCCCGACCTTGATGTATGCCGCATTCATCCGGAGATCCGGCGTGCCGTAGCGGATGTCGCAGGCGAGCAGCAACGAGAATCCGGCCCCGCAGGCGGCGCCGTGGCCGAGCCCGATGATTGGTTGCGGGCATGCGCGCATAAGCTCCAGCAGGCCCGCGATTGCGCGCTGGAGGTGCCAGCAGTGCTGAAGCGCGCCGCGCGTCCGGTCGTTTTCCCAGCTGGCCAGATCGAGACCCGCGCTGAAATGGCGCCCTTCCGCGCGCAGGATCACGACGCGTGCCTCGTGCCGCTCGGCCAGCGCAGTGAAATAGTCGCGCAGAGCGAACGTCATGGGCTCGTCAAACGTGTTGAGCGCGTCGGCGCGGTTCAGCGTGACGATCTCGACCGCACCGTGGGTGACGATGGTTATGGGCTTCTCGAACATCGGCGCACTCCCTTGTTCTTTGCCGGACCTAAGCGGAGGTGCGTGTCGGTGACACGACTGCGCCGGAACAGGGATTTGTCTAGAACAGCGCCAGTTGTCCGTCGCGGCTGGGCGGGCGGAATTGCGAGCAGTCGAGCATCACGTGCGCCTTGCTGAAGCCCAGCCGCTTCATCGCCACGGCAAAGCGGCGGCGGAAGACCTCCGCCCAGACTCCTTCGGGCCGCATGCGGGCGAAGAACTTCGGATCGTAGTCGCGCCCGCCGCGCATCGACTGGATCGTGGCCATGACTTTGGCCGCGCGGTCGGGAAAATGGGTGTCCAGCCATTCGCGGAACAGCGGGGCGACCTCGTGGGGCAGGCGGACCATGATCCACGACACGCTGCGGATGCCTTGCCCGGCCGCAGCTTCGAGAATCTCCTCGATATAGGGATCGGTGATCGCCGGGATGACCGGAGCGATCGAAACATGCGCCGGCACGCCAGCCTCTGCCAGCTTGCCGAGCGCGGCGAGCCGCTTGGCGGGCGAGGACGCGCGCGGTTCGAGCAGGCGCGACAATGCCGGATCCATGCTCGTCACCGAAATCGCGACATGCGTGAGGTTGTGCTGCGCAAGCTGGGTCAACAGGTCGAGATCGTGCAGCACGCGGTCCGACTTTGTGGTGATCGTCACCGGGTGGCGCACTTCCAGGCAGAATTCGAGCACTTGCCGGGTTATCCGGTAACGTGCCTCGATGGGCTGATAGGGGTCGGTATTGGTGCCCATGGCGATGGGGGCAGGGCGGTAGCTCGGCTTGGCGAGCGTTTCGCGCAGCAGCTTCACCGCCTGGGGCTTGGCGAAGAGCTTGGTCTCGAAATCGAGACCGGGCGAGAGGTCGTGATAGGCGTGGGTCGGCCGGGCGAAGCAGTAGATGCAGCCGTGCTCGCAGCCGTTGTAGGCATTGATCGAGCGGTCGAAGGGCACATCGGGAGACTTGTTGAAGGACAGGATCGTGCGGGGGTGAAGCTCGATCACTTGCGTGCGCAAAGGCGCTGGCTCCCCATCGACGAGCGCGGCTTCGTCCAGCCAGTCGCCATCGGCCTCCCGCTGGGGAAGGTTGAAGCGCTTGCTGGCCTGTCCGCTGACGGCGCCTCTTCCTTTGTGGACTCGCATGCTGGTAATTTGAACATAAAGGGAACAAATGGCAAGCGAGTCGGTGCTGTTGATGGCTGTGTTGATCTTGTGGTCAGCACGCCCTAGGCAAGTGCCTCTTAAGAGGAGATCAAATGGCAGGGGCAGTGCGCAGGGTCGGCGCTGAAACGTCCGCAACGCGGGCGCGCATCGTCGAGGCGGCCGTCGATCTCATCCGCGATGAAGGCTATGCCGCCGCCAGTACGCGCCGCGTGGCCGCGCGCGCGGGGCTCAAGCCGTCGCTGGTCCATTACTATTTCCCGACCACCGACGATCTTCTGCTGGAAGTCTGCCGGCAGGGCGCGGAAGACAGCGACGGTATGATCGAGGAGGCGCTGGCCTCCGAGGATCCGGTGCGTGCACTCTGGCGCTTCTTCGTCGATACCAGTCGCACGGCGATGTCGCTGGAGTTCATGGCGCTTGCCAACCACCGCCCCGCCGTGCGCGAGAAGATGGCGCAGCACAGCGTCGCCATGCGCCAGCGACAGGTCGAGATCATCGGACAACTGTTCGGGGAACGGCTGCGTGCGGTTGACGGTTTCGATCCGGCAGGCCTGTCCGTGCTGCTGGCGGGCATCGGCCGCTGCATTGTCATGGAAGAAGCGCTGGGCGTCACGGCAGGTCATGAACAGGCCCGGGCGATCGTCGAATCCTGGCTGACCCGGCTGGAAACGCGCGCCTGAAACGCATCCAAACACGCAAGGGCGATTGATCGCAGTGGCAATCGCCTGCCGGTTTGAACAGGCGTTCAGTCCATGGTAGCGGACCCTCCAAGCGCCGCAGAGCGGTGCAAGATGAAATTTGGAGAGTTTGCACGATGTCGGTCGACACGAAGACCCAGCTGAAGGCGGAAAATCTCAAGCCGAAAATCGGCAGCCGCGTTCTCAATACCACGGAAGAATTGCTCTCGGGCGAAATCGCCACCGAAATCCGCGAGCTTCTGGAAGCGCGCGGCGTGCTGGTCTTCCCGGAAGTGAACTTCTCGGACGAGGAACAGATCGCCTTCACCAAGACGCTCGGCACGTTCGCGCCTGAGCGCAAGGGTGGCGACGAAGTGATCTCGAAGATCACGCTCGACGCCAAGGAAAACCCGATGGCGGCCGAGTACCTCAAGGGCTCGCTTTATTGGCATATCGACGGTACCCGCAACGACGTGCCGATCCTGGCCTCGCTGCTGTCGTGCCGCGTGCCGAGCCCCAAGGGCACCGGCAACACCGGCTTCGCCAATACCTACGCCGCATTCGAGGACCTGCCTGCCGACAAGCAGGCCGAGTACGAGCAATACCGCGTGGTCCACGGCCCCTGGGCCAGCCTGTTCTACTATGAGCCGGAACCCAGCCTCGCCAAGCTTCAGGGCTATGCCCAGATCGGCGAGCAGGAATTGCCGCTCGTCTGGAAGCACGCTTCGGGCCGCAAGAGCCTCGTGATCGGCTGCACCAGCGCTCAGGTCGTCGGCAAGTCGGCGCTGGAAAGCGCGATGATCATCCATGGCCTGCGTGAATGGGCCACCGGTCCCGAGTTCACCTACAGCCACGAATGGGAAGTCGGCGATCTCGTCATGTGGGACAACACCGGCACGATGCACCGCGCCGAGGCCTATGACCCGACCTGCGGGCGCATGATGCATCGCACCAAGCTGGAGGGCGAAGAGCCTTTCGAATAAGGGATTTTGAGAAAGAGGGTTGGCTTGACGGCGTCGGGGGGCGCCGTCCCGCCGTCCTTTGAAGCCCGTCGGACTCCGGTCCGGCGGGCTTTTTCGATTTCGGCCGTTTCCTCCCCATGAGCCCCTATCCTTGACGCTGTTCGGATGCGTGCTGTACCCATGTTCAGCAGAAGCGCCAAAGAGCGCATGGGAGAGTATTCGATGGCAACGACTTCGACTCCATCCGTTCATTGGGACGTTTCCGATGCCGCGCCCGATATCGGCGCCGTAATTCGGGCCGACAAGGAAACCCTGCTGTCCGGCAGGCGCGCCGCCGAGATCCGTGAGCTGCTGGAAGCGCGCGGCGTTCTGGTGTTTCCCGAGGCCCATCTGAGCGACGAAGAACAGATCGCCTTCACCAAGACGCTCGGCACCTTCGCGCACGAAATTCACGAGCAGAACGGCAAGAAGGGCGACAACGTCTACCCGATCACGATGGACTCGCGCATCAATCCCAATGCCGATTACCTGAAAGGCGCGTTTTTCTGGCATATCGACGGCACCATGTCGCAAGTGCCGATCCGCGCTTCGATCCTGTCGAGCCGCAAGCTTTCGGCAGAGGGCGGAGACACCGAGTTCTGCAATACTTATGCCGCCTACGACGCGCTTCCCGATGAGGACAAGGCCGCAATCGAGCGGCTTCAGGTGGTTCACTCGCTCTGGCGCTCGCAGCTCTATCACCAGCCCGAGCCAAGCCATGAACTGCTGATGGCCTGGAAGTCGCGTGGCGAAAACACGCTGCCGCTGGTATGGACTCATGAATCGGGCCGCAAGTCGCTGGTGCTCGGCAATACCGCGCAGCAGGTCGTGGGCATGGACTGGGGCAAGAGTGAGGAACTGCTGGTGCGCCTGCGCGATTGGGCGACGCAGCCGCGCTTCGTCTATCGCCACAAGTGGTCGCTGGGCGAGACGGTGATCTGGGACAATACCGGCACCATGCACCGCGCCACCTGGTATCCGACCGACAGCGGCCGGTTGATGCACCGCACCAAGCTGGAGGGCGAGGAAGCTTTCGCCTGACGGTGACGCGTCCGGGGCAGCGGACCTGCGGCCTTCATTTACAATGCCCCGTCATCCCCGCGTAGGCGGGGATCCCGCTCTCTATTATGCACGCAGAGACGCGGAGACGCAGAGAGATCGTTGGCCGCACGACCTCTTTGCGTCTCCGCGTCTCTGCGTGAACCAAAGAAGCGGGGCCCCCGCCTTCGCGGGGGCGACGGGGTTTAAACGGCCAGATTCAATTCGCCGACAGTCCGACGGTCTGAAGTCGCCCAAAAGAAAAACCCCCCGCCTTTCGACGGAGGGTCTTCTTCGAACTCAGGTCCGGTCAGGCAGGGCTCAGGCCCAGGTTGCCATCTCGGTTTCGAGGTTCTTGACGATTTCCTCGAAGAACTGCTCGGTGGTCATCCAGTTCTGGTCCGGACCGATCAGCAGCGCGAGGTCCTTGGTCATCTTGCCGCTTTCGACGGTCTCGATGCAGATGCGCTCGATGGTCTCGGCGAACTTCACGACTTCCGGGGTCTCGTCGAACTTGCCGCGGTACATGAGGCCGCGCGTCCAGGCGAAGATCGAGGCGATCGGGTTGGTCGAGGTCGCCTTGCCCTGCTGGTGCTGGCGGTAGTGACGGGTCACGGTGCCGTGGGCGGCTTCGGCCTCAACGGTCTTGCCGTCGGGCGCCATGAGGACCGAGGTCATCAGGCCCAGCGAGCCGAAGCCCTGTGCAACGGTGTCCGACTGCACGTCGCCGTCGTAGTTCTTGCAGGCCCAGACGAACTTGCCCGACCACTTGAGCGCCGAGGCGACCATGTCGTCGATCAGGCGGTGTTCGTAGGTGATGCCGGCGTCCTTGAACTTCGCGGCAAAGCCTTCGTTGTCGAAGACTTCCTGGAACAGATCCTTGAAGCGGCCGTCATAGGCCTTGAGGATGGTGTTCTTGGTCGAGAGGTACACCGGCCACTTGAGGTTCAGGCCGTAGTTGAACGAAGCGCGTGCGAAGTCGCGGATCGATTCGTCCAGGTTGTACATCGCCATGGCGACGCCCGGAGCCGGGAAGTCGAACACGTCGAGGTCGATCTTCTCGCCGTTTTCGCCGTCCCAGACGAGGCGCAGCTTGCCGGCGCCCGGGATCAGGGTGTCGGTGGCCTTGTACTGGTCGCCGAAAGCGTGACGGCCGACCACGATCGGGTCGGTCCAGCCGGGAACCAGGCGGGGCACGTTCGAGATCACGATCGGCTCGCGGAACACGACGCCGCCCAGGATGTTGCGGATCGTGCCGTTGGGCGACTTCCACATCTTCTTGAGGTTGAACTCGGTGACGCGCGCTTCGTCGGGGGTGATGGTGGCGCACTTCACGGCAACGCCGCATTCCTTGGTGGCGTTGGCGGCATCGACGGTGATCTGGTCGTTCGTCTCGTCACGCTTCTCGACCGAGAGGTCGTAGTACTTGAGATCGATATCGAGATAGGGAAGGATCAGTCGTTCACGGATCCACTGCCAGATGATCCGCGTCATTTCATCGCCGTCCATCTCGACGATGGGGTTCTTGACCTTGATTTTCGCCATTTCTGAAACTCCCCTGGGGATGAGATTTGCGGGTCTCTTAGGCAGCAGTGGGGCGCTTAGCAAGGCAGGTATCGGCCCGGCGGCGCGCAATGCGCGGCACCGGACTTGCGCGGCGCGGTATCGTCCGGACGGTCTCGGAAGCGTCGGGCTTATCCGTGTCCGTCATGGTCGCCGTGGACCTTGCGCAGCCGGTGCGTGGTCCAGGCGACGAAGGCGATGACGAAGGGCACGCTCACGCCGGTCGCCAGTTCGTAATCGGGCCAATGCCATGCCGCGTGCGAGGCCTTGGCAAGATAACCGACCAGGCTCACGGCATAGTAGGAGATCGCAGCCACCGAGAGCCCCTCGACGGTCTGCTGGAGGCGCAGTTGCATGGCGTTGCGCCGGTCGAGCGAGGCCAGCAGATCGCGGTTCTGAGCGGCGATTTCGGTGTCGATCCTTGTGCGCAATAGCTCGGCGGTCCAGGTGACGCGGCCTGCAAGATCGTCGAGGCGTTGTACGAAGCTGGCGCAAGTCTGCACTGCCGGGTGAAGGCGGCGCTGGGTGAAGCCGACCAGCGTCTGCCCGCCGCCCACCGCGCTGACGGCCAGCGAGCCCACCCGGTCGTCGCAGATCGCGGCATAGGCGGCGGTCGCGCTCATGCGGTAGCGGGTCGATGCGGTGATCTGCGCAAGGCGCGAGCCGAGTTCGCCGATGGCATGGAGCAATTCCTCGCGCGGGCGCGTGGCGCGATCGATATCGCCGCTGAGATGGGCGAGGCTCTGCTCGATCTGGCGCAGCTCCGGCCCGTGGCGCTGCGCTTCCGGCAGGCCGAGCAGCGCGAGCTTGCGGTAATTGCCGAGTTCCAGCAGCGACTGGGCGAGAGCTGGGATCCGGCGCGGATCGTCATCGCGCACGGCCACGAACATGCGTCCGAAGCCGCCATGGAGCCGGAAGTCGGACCAGATCCGCGCCATGCCGTCGTGAACGTCGCAGACGACCAGATCGTTGGCGTGAAACCACTGTTCGAGATGCTCGGGCAAGCGGGCGGGATCGCCGGTGCGCGCAATCGCCAGAAAGCTGGAGCGGATGATCTCGCCCGGCATGCGGTCCAGCCACTGCGCCACGAACGGGGCGAAGGCGGTCTCGTCGAAGGGGGCATCGAAGGCGCCGGGGATGATGAAGCTGTATGTGGTGAATTCGCTGTGGCGTTCCCAGACCAGCGTAGCGCCGCCCAGATCGAGAATCGCGTGCTTGGCACCATCGGCGCCGAAGTGCGCGGCGGCGGCGTCGAGTTCGGCATCGTCCGCCAGCAGCATGATTTGCATAAGCCGGGCCGGCGCGGAGAACGGCGGCAGCTTGCGGCTGTGCATTTCGGCCGTCAGGCTTGCGCGTTCGGGCCGGCTGCGTCGTGCCATTTCCGTGCGAATATCGTCGAACATGGCAGGGCCCCCGGACTTGCGCAGGGCAAGTTCTCGCCTTGAGGCGAAACAGGCAAGCGCGAAGAGCGGTGCGGCAGTTGTCTTTTTCGGGATGGGGCCGGGACCCGCGCTTCACGCAAAATTTGCGTTTGTCGCGGCGTCGGGAGCCTAAAGAAAAACCCCGCTAAGCCCTTGGCTTACGGGGTTTTCTCGAATGGTGGGCGTAGCAAGGATTGAACTTGCGACCCCTACGATGTCAACATATCGGCGAGACTCGTTTTCGGCGGAAATGCGAGGTTTTGAACCTCGCCGAATCGCCGGATATGCGGAACGAGCCATGAACAAACGGCAATGTCGGGTGAATTTCACCCGAACTTCACCCGACAAATATGGCGCGTGCGAATCGGCATCGGTGACCGTGACTGCGCGCGTGGGTCTCGAACCTGCGGCCCTCGAATTGCGGAGCGCGAATCATGGCTGATCTCATCATCCCCGTGAAGGGCATCTACTTCGACGCGATTCGCGATGGCACGAAGTCGCATGAGTTCCGCGAGCGCAAGCCGAGCTGGGCCAAGAAGCTTGAGGGCCGGACCTATCGCCACGTCGTGATGCTGCGGGGCTATCCCAAGGGTGGCGGCGTCGAGGGCGTGACCCGGCTGACGCGGGTATGGCGCGGATTCGATCTGCGCACGATCCAGCATGAGCACTTCGGGCCCGAATCGGTCGAGGTGTTCGCGATCGATGTTTCGGAGGCGGCGGTATGAGCGGATGGCCCGAAATCGAGTATGACGATTGCTATCCGGTGGACGAGGATTTCGTCGAATGGGGCGTTGTCTCTTCACCTAAGCTGGACATGGCGAAGGCTGGTGAGTGGCTGCTCCGGGAACTGCCCCGCGCGGCCGAGCACATGTGCTGCTCCTGCCGCGTCCGGAAGGGCAAGAACAGCTTTGGTGAAGCGGTCCTGCTGATCGAGTTCAGCACGTCAGGATGGTCGGGTGCAGAAAGCATCATCGCGCTTATCGAGCGGCGCGTGGATCTAAGGCATCACATGCTGAGCTGGCGCCGGGGCGGACACTACGTGTTCGAGGTCAAGGCGCCGCCACCCCGGCCAATATCCGAAGTTCGCGCCCAAGCATGGGCGACCCGCCGCGCCAAGTACGGTGAGCGCGGCCATCATGGGAGCTATTCGCGATGACCATGCCTGAGACCACCCAGAGCGATCTTGTTGAGCAGCTTGAAGCCTGGTCAGACATCGACGCTGAGTATGGGCACCACGAGAGGTCACAGGCGCTCGCGCAGGCCGCCGCCGAGATCACCCGCCTGCGCGCCGATTCTGAACGCCTCCGGACGATCGAAAACCAGATCGACGGCGGCCGGTTCAACGAATGGCCTACTGCGACTTTCGCGGGCCAGCTTCGCATGCAGTCGCGTGACAGCCTGGACCCCGAATACAGCCAGTTCATGGCGGCCACGGCGACCCACTTGGGAATTCTGAGTGGGCAGTGTGATGCGCAGCGGGAGATCGCTGAGCGCGCGAAGGAGAATGCTGCCCGCCTTCGCGCCCAATGCGAGGCGATGGCCGCCGCGATGGAGCCGTTCGCGAAAAGCGGCTCCATCGCTGGTGAGCGCAACCCTTACGGCGACTTCTACGCCTACCGTCCCGCCGCTGGCGATGAATACGCGATCTTTGGTGACCACCTGAGAGAGGCGAATCGAGTGTTCGCCGCCTACCGCCAGGAGACCCCCCATGTCTGACGCAAAGCCGCACCGCGTCCAGCTTCGCCGCACCAAGGGCTGGCGGATGCCGGAGAACACCGTGAAGGTTTCGCGGCCTGGCAAGTTCGGCAATCCCTTCGTAATCGGCGAGACCGCGCACGTGTGGCATCGGCCTGGTACGGCGCCTGGATGGCCCACCGAACCGCTCTACATCGACCGCTTCCGCGTCGTTGCGGCTTGGCACGCGGTTGAGCTGTTCCGTAAGGCTATGGAGGGGGATCCTGAATGGTATCCCGCAGCGGAACATTGCTGGACGCTGCCCGATCTGACCGCTTTGCGCGGCAAAAACTTAGCCTGCTTCTGTTCGCTCGATCAGCCCTGCCACGCCGACGTACTACTCGAACTCGCGAACGAGTAGTCAAGAGGGCTCGATTTCCCCGTCCTGCCGATTATATGTCAGTCGATTGGGGGGGGGCGGCTTCTTAATGACTGAATTAATGACCGTTTGGAGCGGGCTTGGACCAACCATTCAGGCCGCCGTTATTGGTGCAGTTGCGACTTGCCTTACCGGCGCCTTAGGTATCACTGGCATCATGTGTCAGATCGGCGCACAAGGCAGAGCTAACCGGCAGAGTATTGCAGAAAACGAACGTCGTCGTCTTAAGTCTGAATTGTACGAGCAAACGGTGGCTGTTTGCACCGCTACTCAGGATGCCTTGATAACATTCTCAAATTTGATGTTAACGGTCGGCCAAGCAGTCTCATACGATGCTGCGGCGCGAGCAGCAAACAAGCCGATGAACCTTCAGATTCCTCGGATGCACAGGATTATTGACGCTCATTCTGCGCTAAGTGATGCAACCTGCAATTTCATATTCATGATCGAGCGCAATCAGGTAGTCGATCCGCGATTATTAATATTTAGAACTGCAATGAATGCATCTTTATTTGTCGTAAATGAGGCATACAATCGTAGATTTGTGCCAAATTCCATCACTCTATTGCCTGTTGATCTTGAGAATGGACAAGTTGTTTATGAATCGCCGGACGTACGTGTCGCTGAGGCATACAGAAATATGACCTTGGAGATTTTTAATAGTTGCAGCGCGATTACGACTTGCATTGAAGATTTCATAATCGAAATGCAAAATTTGCTTCTCGGGGATTTGTTTGAAAATAAAGCACAGCATCGTGTCCCAATTGATCCTCACGCGCACGTAGTTACCTTGGATCATGCTAGCGTTCTTGAAACGTACTACATGACTCAAACCCCGTGGGGCCAAAATGTAGCTCGATTGGAGGAAAACGCGCGTGCAGCATTTCCAGCACAAAACAACGCGGGTCGCCGCGGCGGGATATTATTCCGCCTCAAAATGCTATTTCGGCACCGCCGATTGTCGTCCTGAATTGCCACAAGGTGAGCAAATTTCATGGATTGAAGGCTGAGCAGATCAAAGCTGATTTCGTGGGCGATCGCTTATGGCATCATGATGTCTCCCGACTCGTGAGGACCTCATGACCGACATAGAACGCCTGCGCATGGCCTCCGAGGATGACGTGGAGCGCGCCCTGAAGGATGCGTCGTTCGTTTCGTGGCCCAATGACGAGGCCGCGCTGCTCGAATTCTTCAACCTCATGCTCGACACGATGCTTGGGCAGACGGCCGGAGACAGCGTGATGTGGCCGGGGCTCAGGAAGCCGAACCAATAGGGCGACATGCTGGGATTTGTTCCCAATATGTTCTATGCATCGTCGCGATATGGAAAAGCCCAAGCCAGACGATTCGCAAGTACGTGAGTACGCCGCAGCGCACGACATGCACTTCCAGTGGCGCACGATCCCGGAGCACGGATGCTGGAAGGCACAGGTGACGCTGGGCCGCTATGGTACTCCGGGATGCACTTGGGTCGGGAGGGGGGAGACCGATCAGGAAGCCCTCGACGAGGGGATGCGCTACGCGACCTCGTATTACGAAGAGACCAGCAACGCCTGCAAACAGATCGGAAACCCGCCGGTAGGGTGGTGAGGCGTTAAGCGCCGCCACAACCGGCCTGCGCTCGAAAACCAGTCATTGCGGCTGTTTTGGCATCTGGCTTCCGTCGCGCATTTTGTCTAGCAGGCCGACCGGGGTTCAAATGGGGGCAATCGATGAAAAAAATGTATTTGGCAGCGGGGGTTGCGTCCGTCTTTTTTGTGCTGGGCGGAGTGGCAGTTGCCGCTCTACCGAAGGTCAATTCGGTTTTCACCGAGTTCGCGTCAAATATTGGGCGTCCGGGGCAACCTGAAGTCACCATCCCGGCATTCGGGATGGCTCAGCAGCAGAAAGCGCAGTTCTTTTCCGCCGGGCAGATGGCTCCGCTGATCGTCGACCTGCACCAATGGTCCGAGGATGAATCCGGCTATGCCGGCAACGATGAGCCGCTCGACAAATTGGTGCTGGCGCGAGGATGGAATTTTATCCGACCGGCCCTCGCGGGGCCTAACCGAACGCCCTCGGCCTGCTGTAGCACGGCTGTGATCGACGGGATCCGGGCAGCGATCAAATACGCAACGGAAAACGGCAAGGTCGACGTGAGCAGGATTTACGTAGTGGGCGTCTCTGGCGGCGGCTACACGGCACTTTGCGCGGCAGCGAGCGGCAAGATTAACGCCAGAGGATTCTATGCCTGGGCGTCGATCACCGATTTGAACACCTGGTACGAAGCGCACTCTCGCGATCATTACGGCGCTGACGTGCTGCAATGCACGGGCTCCAAAGGGGCGCTGAACACAGCAGAAGCGAATCGCCGCTCCCCCTACTTCATGCCTCTCTCGACGGCGCCCGTGCACATATATGCTGGCGTGCACGACGGCTTCACCGGGTCGGTGCTTCCCAGCCACTCAATCAAAATGTTCAATCGCTACGCGCAGCAATATGCGCCGAACGAGAGCATCTCACCGGATGCCGAGCTTCGGATGCTGGAAGGTCGCCGTGGCCCCGATGCAGACGAAGGCAAAACGATTGGCGGCCGTCTGATTCATGCCGAAAGGCAGGCCGGTCCTGCCAGCGTCGTGATTTTTGAAGGGGGCCACGAAATGCTTGCCCGGCCGATGGTCGAGCAGATCGCGAAGGATGCAAAGTCGCCGCGATAAGGGGCGAGTGCCGTCATAAGACGGTGGGCGGTCGCTATCTGGGCTGGCCGTCACCACTATTCTGGACGGCAAGGCCCTTCGCGATCAGCCCTTGAGCCCACTCGTAGGCGGGGCGGGCGTAGCGATAGAGGGCGTCGCAGGACCTGACATCGTCTTCGGGCATCGCCACGAGGGGCAAGGCGGCGGGGTCATCAGGAAAGGGGGCACCGCTATCTTGGGCGGTGCCGGAGGCAACGGCTCCGGAGGGCTGCCGCACGCGGTGAGCAGCGATGTAATCCCGAAGGCCAGCGTTATCGGCCAGCAGCGCATCATGCGTGGTCTGGGCATCTTGAGCGATCTCCTGTGATTTGTGCTCGGCTGATGCGGTGGCGGCCTTGGCGGCGGCGACCTGCTTGGCCCAATCGGTGCGCGCGCTGGCCAACTCGGCCTTCGCGGCTGTGAGCGATGTGCGCGCGGCGTCGCGCTCGGCAAGCGCGCCGTTCTTTTCGCGCGACTGCCATCCGGCGAGCGCGAGCGCGGCGATGAGGGCGAACTGCCACGGGTGGCGCTTGGCCACCCCAAGCAGCCACGACAGGGCAGACTTACCGACGCCGAGAATGGCAAGAGCCCAACTCATGCGACCCGCCTGGAACTGAGCATAACGGGTCCGGACAGGTCATTTTTCATGCCTACGTACTTTCCCTTAGCGGATTGATAAGGTTGGATTAACCGGATGAAGCGTATTAGGTGTGCGATGAAATGAGTGGGTGATATTCCGATGAGGCAGGCCGCAAGCTCGAAATTTGGCGTGATCGTGATTTCGTCTGCGGTGCTTTGGTCCATGATCTTTGGCGCAGCGTTGATCATAGACGGCCCGTCGCTTCCGATTTGACCTCGGCGTCCCGCGCACGAGTAGAGTCCGCGGAAGCAAGATCATCCGCCACGGCTTGCGCGGCACCGGCCGCGACCTGCGCGCCAGCGGCGGCATCATCCGAAATCTCGATTCCGTCCCGCCCGGCGCGGATCGTCCGCTTAACCAGCAGGGCCGCAAGGCCGGTGGTACCCACAAGCACCTGCACGTGCGCGGCGAGCGCGAGAAAGAACACGTGATCGGGTACAGTGCGGCTCAGGTAGACGCCAACGGCGGCGAAGGCAGTGAACACGATGCAGCCGCCGACGATCGCAATGAACGCCCACGCGCGCCGACCATCGGGGGTGGTGATGGTGATCATGCGGGCGTTCCGTAGAGCTTGGCCTCATCGGCCCGGCGCGCGGTGAGGCCAGCCATCGGCTTGCCAGCAGCCTTGTTCCACGCCGCGAACTGAGCTGCGGCACCGGAGAAGTCTCCGGCCCTGTGCTTACGCAGCAGCGTGGACGCATTGAAATTCGCCTGACCCACATTGTAGGCCAGCGAAACCATTGCATCGAACTGGTTCTGCGTAGCCGGTGCGCCAGCGAGAGCCTTGGCCACGCCTGTCACGAACTTGGTCGCATCATTGTCGAACCGCTGCTGCGCCTGCTCGCGGGTCCAGACCGTTCCCTTGACGATGTCGGGCCCGGTCGAGCCCCATCCAATGGTCCACGGCGCGCCGCCGGTGGCCGGGTCCGGGTACGCCTGAACCTTCCCGTTGCCGAGGTCCTTGGAGTAGCCCTCCCACTTCTTCATGAGCGCTTCGCCCTTGGGGCCGAGTTTCGTAGGGGTCATAGACCTACTCCTTTGGTGACAACGGCGGCCGCGCCACCGGCTGCGATGGCAGGCAGCAACCAGGGCAGCGCTTTCATGATCGCAGCGCCTAGTGACATCGCACCGCGGCGCTGCTGCTCGCTCGCCTCAAGCGCCGTGACGCGGACTTTGAGGGCCTGCAATTCCTCTGGAAGATGAGCCGCCTGGTTCACGGCCGTGGTGAGCGCATCAATTTTGCTCGCCAACACTGCGACATGATCGACAACTTGACGCACTTCGCCCCTGATTTCCCCCAGCATCAACGCCATCGAGTTGTCCGTTTCAGACATGGCGGCCACCCGGGACACGCTTCGCTCTGAGCATCAGACAGCGACCTCCAGCGGGCGCTTTCACGCTCGAAGCAGCCGCGTGCGCCACCGGGCACCGGTGCCGGGCGGGCTCAATAGCCACCGGACACCATCTCGAAGATGACGCACCAGTTTTGCAGCGGGTACGGCTGTCCGGAAGCGTTCGTGTAGTAGCTGACCGTCGCGTCCTGATCGCGCAGGTTGCCGCGCGCACCGGTCGTGGGGCCAGAGCCTTGGCCGCTGGCACCCCACGCATAGCGAACACGCACTTCCTCGCCGGGGTCGGCCGCAAGAACGATCCGAACTCCGGTCTTGCCGCGCAGCGCGACCGACGAAATCGTGACGGCCGACGCATCGCTGTTCTTGACGGCGGTGAACCCCATGTTCGTTGCCGCTGAGACGAGAGACGTGTCGAACACGAGCTGCCCAACGGGTACGTGGAATTCCAGATCGATGATGACGCCCTGACGGCGACAGGCGACCGGGTATAGCGGTTGCCAGTCGAGGCCGAGGGAGGAGACAATGTGGTCCACCTTGGCGAAGTACTGCCCGATCCACCGCTCGCTGTGGTTGGTCAGGTGGACGTTGTCCGCGTTGTAGGTGACGAAGTACATCGGGCAGACGAGGAAAATGTTGTCGTCTTCCAGCGACGCCTCAAGCTGTGCCTGCGCGATATTGGGCGGCACCCATGTCGTCCCAGTGCCGCGCACTGCGTGGCTCGCCATCTGATAACTGAGCAGCGGGACGACGTGAGATTGCGGCAGATCCGCATTCCAGTCGGCAAGAAGCTGCTTCAAGGCAGACTTGTACGTTGCCTTGTCATTGGCCGCACTTGCATCTGCCTCGCCCTGCATCCACCAGATGGACCGCTGCACGTAGGACTTGCCCTGCGCGTTCGCGAGCGACTTCAACAGAGCCTGCTGCTGCAAGCCCCAATTGTAGTAGTTCGTGCCCTTCGACAGTCCGGCAATCGCCGTGGCACCACGGCCATTGTTCGACCAGGAGAAGTTCACGGCCGGTCCGCCCGCGGCGTTGAGCTGCGACTTGACCATGTTCGTGCCGCCGAGACCGACGGTTTCGCCTACCGCAGTATAAACCAGGGGCGCGAGCGCGGTCGATGTAGGCGGCCCCGTGATGCCTTGCCCATCGCCAGACGTAAAATCGTGTTCGCCATTGGCGAGCATGACGTTGGCGAAAGGCTGGACGGTCGTGAGACCGGGGGTGGCGTTCACGCCAACCATGAGCGATTGCCCCGAGCCCTGAATGCCGTTGATGTCGGCGAACACGGTGTCGCGGAACTGGCCATCGCCCGCAAGGGCCGCGACCTGAGCGGTGAGCGTTCCGAGCGCGGTGTTCGTGCCCGCTATGCTGGCGTCATGTCCAGACAACCGGGAAAGGATCGTCGCCGTCGTCGAATAGACGCGCATCGAGAGCGTGGCCGTCGTCGAAGGGGCATTGAAGGTGACGGTATCGCCGACGTTGTGGGACTGGGAAAGCGTGAATGACAGGGTGTTGCCGGTAGGCTGGATGAAGCGCTGAAGCCCGCCGCCGGCGCTGGGCTCGAAGAACATGTACCAGGACGGGTGATCCACCATGCTCGCAAGGGTCGTGGCGCCGAAGTAGTTGCCGCCCACATAGTAATCGACCGTTACGGAGGCCAACACCACGCCAGACGTTGCGATCTGGAGCAGCTTGCCCGCCGACCCCGACGCGGAGAGTTCGATTTCGACTCCGGTCGGCTTGCCCGATTGCGCGACGTAATTGGTGTAGGCCGAAGTGGTGCCGACAACTGCTGCGGCTGCTGCGCCAAACTGACCGACGACAAGCTCGTTAGGCGCAGAAAGGCTGGCACCGATGTATGATGCCGTATTGACGGTGTCGGTGGTGTCGGGGGCGCCGTAAGCCGTAACCAGCATGTCGCCGATCGTTTGCCCGATAAACCTGATTTGCAACTGGATGTTGGAGACCAGCGAGGCGTTCGTGACCAGCCTATCATTCGAGACGTAATATCCACCGCTGTCACCAGCGGCAGAAATCTGCCGAATCATGCCGCCCGGACGGTTGACGAATTGCAGATACTCGCCTGGCTGCAAGTCCAGAGGAGCCGAGAGCGCGTAAGTCTGGTCACCTGTTGCGGCAATCGTCGCGGTGCGCTGCGAGCCTCGCCGAGGAACAAAGATGCCTCCGACCAGCGACACCGCAGCCACCATGAGCATCCCGGTGGCATTGAAATGCCCCTGAACTTGCGAAAAGAGGGTGCGCTTGCTGACCGGCGTAGCGAAGACGTACGTCTGCGCCGTGGAAATCGTGGTTCCGGTGGCTACCGTCGATGGCCGCCCAATCACAGCGGGTGTGAGAAGGCTCGCCGCTGCTGCAACTGCTACGTCACGCGCCGCTTCTGCCTCGTCCACCAGCGGTTGCACGACCGCTGCGAGGCCGTTGTAGAACCCCAGGGCGATCCTCGCCGTACCGGCTACATACTCGTAGACACCATTCAGCGGGTCGGTAGCAGACCCATTGTTGTTGTTGACGTAGACCAGCTTGCCTTGGTTCGCAGGGATAGCGAAAAAGGCGTCACGGGCAGCGATGTTTGCGACCGTTGTGATGCCGGCCATCGCCGTATTGATGGCATTCTCGATCAGCTTGCCGATGGGGCGGATTTCCCCCTTGGCAGGCTCATTGGCGCCGGTGGCCGGGACGCCATCGGTCGTGAAGTCCCTCCAAGCCGAGTTCCAGCGGTCGGTGATATCGCCCATCAGGCATAGCTCCCGGTCATGTCTTCGACGAAGCGGACAGAACCACTCGCGAACTTGGGGTTGGTCATGGGAGCGCTCATCTGGCCGTCTACGCGAGCGACGAAGCGCGGGTTGTTGAAGTCTACCGCATTCCCAGTGGCAACGGCCTCGCGGAGCGGCGGATGGAACTGCACCGTTGCGGAGGTCGCATCCTGAGCGATGATTCGGCCGATCTGATAACAGCGGTGCCGCCACGTCGGGTGATCGATGGAGAAGCGTTCACCGCCGATCAGCGGGCGGCCGAGGCTGGCAATGCTAAATTGGATCTGCGTGGCCCGTAGAGGCGCGTCGGCACTGACGTAGACCTCGCAATCGCCCTGCGAATAGAGCGTGTCGTCGGAGAACGAGGTCCCGTCAGAATGGGGGACCTTGGTCTTTCCTCGAGTGGGCTGATGGCGGGCATCACAGATCGGGAAGACAAATGGATCGATGCCGCCGCCGGTCCCCGACTTGAACGCGCGCCAAGCCATGATCTTCTCGCGTGTGTGCAGCGCCGCATTGTCGGCAGTAGCGTACCAACGGCCGCCACCGTCCGTCGCGATGCTGTCCTCGATGCCGGACAGCGACACCCCGCCGGAGATACGGGCAGTCTCGATATCTACGTCTTTTGCGACGATCGAGAAAAAGCAGCTCGGGAAGACCAACATGGCTGAACCATGGCCGCGCTTCTCGGCTGCGCTCTACGGACGGCCTTAGGTGATCGTGACCTGAATCGGACCTGTGCGCGATGATGCGGTGCCGCCTGAGTTGTACGCGACCGTCCACAGGAACAGGTTCCCTGGCGAAACCGCCTCGCTGAAAGTCTCGCCTACGCCGCGGGCGCCAGTGTAGTCCGCGCCAAGCTGCGTAGCTGCCGCGAAGACCGAAGTGGGCCCGGCCCACAATTCGGAATGCCCGAAGTTGGTTGATACGCTGTTCGACCAGCCACCGGTGACGACACCGGCGCCTCCGTTCGCTATGAAAGCGGTGTTGGGGCTTGGCGCCAGGCTGGCTGTCGAAGTGCTGACCGTGACCGTGTCCGACCATGGTGAGACTCGGCCGTCACCGGTCGAATACGAAACCTCGACATCAACGGCTATGTCTGTCGGCACGACATTCGTGACGAGTAGGACCTCTGCGGTAGGATCCTGATCGGTATATTGCTGCTCGTCCAGCTCGCATCTGTGGTGGATCTCCATCGCGCGAACCAGGTAAGGTCGTTCCGGTCGAAGCCATCGACGATGATCCTCACTCTTGCGGCCGTGCCGGAGGCATCGAGTTCCGTCTCGGCGCTGCTGATCACCGGAGCCTCTAACGGCTCTTGAGCTACACGGTCGCCGACGGGGGCAGGATCCCCTTCTTCCGTTGCCGGGTTCCAAGCATCGACATTCGCGTCCGCAGCTACCCATGAGAAGGTGACGCCGCCTGAACCGAGATTGCGGGTAACAGCGGTGATTTCTGCCGGGCCGTCGAAGAAAGTCGCGCCAGATTCTGCGAGGGTGAGGTGGATGAACCGCTCGCCTCGTACCGCCCGACCCGACGCGTTGGTGGTCACGGTTCCGCGATAGAGCGCGTTCTTGCGGGCCATCATGCGCTTAGCAAGGCGGCGGACCTGCCCGTGTGACGGAACCTGAGGCTCCAGGGAATCAGACAGTACCTCGCCGCGTTCGGTGATGTCGTCCTCATCGCGCCACGCGTCCGTCTCGACCGTGTTGTAGTCGTGATTGGCGCTGACGTAGGAGCAAGAGATTTCGTTGACGGCGTCGTCGTCATCCACGCCGACGCCAGACCAATCGAAGGAAACAATCTCGTCGGCACCGATGGTGACAGTGGGGGCGTAATACTGCCCGGCGTAGACCACAAATGCTCCGTCAGATCGTGTCGCTATCCATCCGTCGCAGGCCTGGAGGATAGATGATTTCACGGCGGAATGCGCGTCGGTGTGCTTGTGGGCGACGCATGAACGCCAGCGCGCTTCCGTGGCGGGATTGGCTGGATCGCTTGCCCAGGAAACAGCCGATCCAGACGTGTGGTCCCAGTGGAGGCCAGCGCTGAAATGGATCGTCAATCCGGAGATCGATGTGACGATGCGATTCTCAGTGCGAGCGGTGTTGTCGCTCTGCGTAATGCTGATTGCCATGCCCACAGCCAGGCCAGATACGGAGGCAACTGGAACCGAGGTCGCGCCATCGTTGACGTCTGCGGTAAGCACCGTCTGCACGCCCTTGAGCGGGACCAACTGGTCGCAGACGTCGGAGGCGGCTTTCCAGTAGTCCAGCGCTGGAGCAAACTTGCGGGCCCAGTACGAGGCGCGCAGAGTGGCTAGAGCGGCGGGATAACCCGGGGCATCCTCTGCCAATGCCGGCTTCGGTCCCTCCCGCACGATCATGTAGTGCATCAGCTGCCGAATAGCGTTCTCTGTCCACGTCCACGCGCTTTCGTCCAGCGGATCGACCGCATAGGGATCGGGGCACTTCTGCCACATCGCGGCTATCGAGGCGGTGGGTACGCCATTGGGGTAAATGTCGAGGAAGTTCTTCGACTTCACCGATTTGCAGAGCAAAGCCATCTGCACAACGCCGTCGCCCCGATGGTCCGTGGTCCAGATTGTCGGCAGCAATGATACCACCGCCGAGATCGCAGTGCCGGGATTTGCCCCTGTCGTCGTATAAAAGCTCAGATTGCCGTCGCCGTATCGGCCATCTTCACCAGCTTGCACGACATTCCCCGAGAGCGTGATCTTGTCGTCCGCGAGATATCGCTGGACGATCGCGGTCATCTCCCCATCGTGGACCGAGTAGACGTCAACCGCCGTTCCGTCCTCGGCGGTCTCGTAGAGGATATAGGCTCCATAAAGCCGGGATGTGCCGTAAGCCGATACTCTTGGCGGCCGGGCCGACTTGATCGCTGTTTCGCTTTGATCGGGCTTTTGGGACGGTGGGCCCAGCAATCCGCCTATGACCCCAGCTACGCCACTTACAATCAAGCCGGCGCCGATGCCGGACAATGCAAGACCAACAGGGGCGGCGATCCCGGTCATGATAAGCGGGGCGGAGAAAGCCACCAGAAACGCGCCAGCGATGGTCTGGATGATATTTCCCAGCGTTTTACCCATGCCAGCTTTAGGCTGGATGGCGCGCTGTTTCGCTACGGACGGCCCACAGCCCACACCGCCGCGACGGCTTCCGGCAGTACTGTCGCGAAGCCGATCCCGCGCTTACCGATGAACGTCCAACGCCGGCCGGTGAAGATGGAGCCTGCTTCCTCGCCAGCTACTCGTAGCACGCCTATATCGCCTTCGACGGGATCGCCGTCCCTGCGCGGAACGCCAATCGAGGCGTATCCCTCGTCGAATAGCGGTACGAGGCCGCCGGCGCGTGCAATGATGTCTTCGGCCTCGGCATCTGTGACGTATGTGCCCCGCCATGCCGCCATAGGATCGCCCAGGCCACATGCAACGACCCAGTCCGATGGATGCGTCACGCAATCGTGAATGCCCGGTTCGCGCGCCCGGCTCTGCAGGCTCAAGAGATAGTCTCCCAGCGTCATCTACTTCGGCCCAAATCGGCGCGACGTGCCGACGGAGATGCCGGCCACGTGGCTGAAAATCGTATCGGTTGACGACCGGCGGCGCTGGTCGGCATCCGTGAAGAATGCAATCTTGGCCCGGCTGCGGGTGGTCGAGCCTTGCACGATCGTCAGCGTGATCGAACGCGTCACATTCCCCGCGCCGTCCGATTGCGGCCGGCTGATGCTCAGGGATCGCGCCTCGAATACCTGCTCCCATTCGACCGTCATAAGTTGCCAAGCGGAATCGAAGCGAACCGTCCCGACGTCTACCTGCGCACCTCGGACGCTCGGTGCGTCATCGATGGCGAGCCTGATAGTTTCGTCTGATACGCCGCTGACCGTTAAGTCGAGGCGCTCCGCCGTGCCTCCAATCAGCTGCTGAAAATCCGGCACGTTGACAAGCTCTCCGCCGCCCAGCGCTACGACGGGAAATGGATTCACATCATCTGCTGGCAGCAGCAGGTTGCCTATGCCGGACCAAAGAATGGCTGGCGGATCGCAGTCGATGCGGACCACGATGCTTTCACGGAAGCTGGCCATCAGACCCCGTCCCGTTGATACGATGACAGACGGGTCGGAATGGCTTGGTAGACCTGCTTGCCCATCGCCGCCGACGCTTGAACAGCCTTGGTGTTGGCCGTCTGGTTGATGTAGTCGATCAGTTCCGGCGTGGTGATGCCGCCGCGGTTGTCGAGGACGAAGGTCTGTTGGATCACTGCGCTTCCAGATTGGCCTTTCAGCGAGTGGTTGGGAATGATGACCCCATTCTGCTGTGGGCGAAACAGTTCGGCTCCGCTCTCTCCGACCTTGTAGACGCGACCAGCAGTCACAGGTCCTCCAGTCGCCCGGCCTCCGCCGAAAAGCGAGCCAATGCCTCTAGCTAAATTTCCAAAGAAATTACCGCTACCGGATCCTGCATCGCTTAATGCATCAGTGATGGGCCTGATGAGAACCTGCTCGAGCAGCATATTGAGCAATCCGCTGATCAGCGGGTCTTTTGTCCCGATCATCTTTTCGATGCCACTGCGAATGCTGTCGCGGAAACTATCCAGCTCGTCGACGACGTATCCTTCTACTTCGTCGTTGACCTCACCTCCCGACTTATCAAGCTTGCGCTTGTAGGCTTGGAGCGGGCTCTCATTGTCCTGGGTCGCGATTTCGCGGCGACCATTAGTGATCTCACCCAGGGCATTGAGTGATAGTTGCGCTCGCTTCTTTTCAGCGTCGGTCGCTGTTTTGCTGGCAATCGTCGCCTCTAGCGCCGCCTTCTGCTGATCGTATTCTAGATCGATCAGCTTAAGCGCGATATCACGGCGCATCGCGCTACTGCGAGCTAGGTCGTGCTGGTTTTGCAGGATTTCCCGCTGTACGTCGTAAACAGCCTGAGATTGGTCCAATTTATCTCGCTCAAGCTGCTGATCCTTTTCGCGATCAACTCGCGTCCCGTATAAGCTAGGCGAAACAACCAACTCACCCGGCTTACTTGCAGGCCCGTAGAGTCGATCGATAGCTGCGAGCGCGGCCTTCTTCTGTGCGGCGTCGTAATCCTTGTTCGCATTCACCTCGGCGATTCTGGCGGATCGCTCCTCATCAAGGATCTGTTTTTGGATGTCGGCCCGATCCTCCGCGTTCGTCGCCAGATCCAAACGCGCACGGAGCTCCTCTTCACGCAGACGAGAAAGATCTTGCTCGGAATGATCAATTTTTTCCGCGTGATTTGCGGCAGAACCGGTAGCGGCGGCAAGTGCCGCAGTTTCGCCGACGCCCTTTTGCAGATTGCCGATAATGGCCTGCTCACGAGCAATTTTCTTATTGATTGTCGCAAGGTCTTTGCCGCTGGCGCCAACCTTCAGTTTCTCCAAATCGGCGAGCGTTGCCTGATGCTTCGCAAGCGCCTTGGCGTTTGCGCTGTTGGGATCTGCGGCGGCCGGATCCTGCCTGAAATCTTTGAGTGACGCCTTGAGCGTATCCGCTAGGGCGGTCCGTGCATCGGCCTCATTCTGCACGGCGACATCGAGCCGCTTCTGATTGTCCTGAGCCTTCTTGGCAATTTTTGCGGAATCGGTCAGGCCGATTGCATTGAACAATGAGTTTAGACCGCGACCGATCGTGCCTTGCGGGCTGCCCGATGCCTGATTGCTGGGGCGGTTCTGCTCTATTGCGTTTTGCGTGTTGACCGCAGCCTGGGCTTCAGTGCGATTGGTTGTCGCCTTGGACAGCGCGGCCTGCGCGTTCGCTATCGCCGCCTGCTTGGCCTCGACAGCGACGCGTGCCCATGCGTCCGCTAGGAGATTCGCCTCGCCAGTCAGGTTTGCTGTTGCCACCTGGGCTTCGCGCTGGCCCTTGGTAAGTTCGCCCGTCCGAGCCGCAACCAATGCTGCCTGCTTATGCGCTGCCGCGAAACTGGACGCCTGCTGGTCGATAGATGCCGTGAGGTCCGCGCTTGCGGCCTCGGCTTCCTTTTCCTTGATGTAGAGGTAGGCAATACCGCCTGCGATAGCGGCAATGCCGGTCACTACGGCTCCCGCTCCTGCGAGACCCGCCAGCGCAAACGACAGCCCCTCGGTGGCAGTTGCAGCGCCCCCGACAACCGCAGTCATGGCGAAGAATGCATCGCTGGCCGCTACGCTGGCTAGGACAGAAACGCCCGCTGCCGCGACGTACCTCGTACCCAAGGCGACGGCGATCACACTGAGCGCCTCGGCAAGCGTGCCGATATTCTGGCTAAGCGTGACGATGCCATCGCTGATGATGGACGTCGCTCCGCTGCTTTGCCCAGCTGTCCCGATAAACTTGGTGAGGTTATTCTCCAGCACTGTAAACGCGCCAGAGAGGGTCAATGTGGAATCGGCCGCTTGCTTGATGACCGTGTCTGACCCCTTAAGCAGCGCAGCTACGAATTCCTGGACAGAAACCTTTCCCGCCTTCACGTCGGACGTGAGCTTGGCGACTGAACCACCCCATTTGTCGCTGCCCGCAGCAACCGCTTGCAGGAGCGGGCGGGCGCCATCGATCAAGCTATTGTACTCTTCGGCTTGGATCATTGTCCCACCGAGGGCCTGAGAAAGCTGGAGGAGGGCGCCAGCGGCCTCTTCACTGCTCTCACCGCTCACTTTGAGCGCGGCGCTTGTGGCTTCGACTATGCGAAGCTGCTGCCCCTGAGTTAGGTTCATTTCCTTGGCTGCGGCCGAGTTACGACCAAACAGTGTCCCCACTGCCTCCAAGCTAACGCCATACTTGTTTGCGATATCGAGAAGCTGCGTCTGCACATCGACCAGCTGCGCGCCCTCATAACCCGCGACTTTGAGCTGGTTATTGTATCGGGTCCAAGAATCTACAAATCCGGCAACCTGTTGAGCGCTGAACGCCGCAGCAATAGTGCCAGCGAGGCCTTTTAGGCTGCTGCCAATGTTGCTGCTGGACGAACGGATTTGGCGCTCAAGTGCGAGAATTTGCTTTTGCTGCTGCCCGGTGACGCGTTCAAAAGTGGCAGCAGAGCGCTTCAGGTCGGATTCGTACTGACCGACGCGCGCTTCAAATTCGACGATCACTTCATCAGCAGTAGCCATGAACCATGCGTCACCTGATGCCGCCTCGACCGCTACGGACGGCGACTAGTGCAGGATTTTTACTCCCCGCGCTTCAAGTGCTCGGCGACGCTTTTCGTTTTCTTCGATTGATGGCGGCTCGGGGGGCTCATCGCCGGTCTTGTGTGCCTCTTCCCAGCCATGCAGAAGGGCTTGATACTCATAGAGAGTAAGCGCCTTCGCCTCACTGGGTGGAACGTGCATCATAGCGCAGTTAGCCAAAACCTGACCTAGGTCGATCCGGTCAGGTCCGTCTCTTCGTTTTTTTTTGAGTCTCCGACCTGCGCAGGCTCGTAGCCCTGCATGAAGGTATGCAGAACGACCTTGGCCAGATTCCAGCTCTCCACGAACGGGCGGGGATTTTGGCCCGTGACGTAGCGATCGACGAGGCTGTTCACCATGGCTGGCTTACATTCGACAACCTGTTCATCAACCACTCCGCCGGCGCCACCAAGCAAACCTTGGCGGATTATCTCTGCGACATCGGAAAGATGAGCTTGGCCGATCATGAGGCGCTCATAGATGACTTGGATGCCAGCGTTGGATTTACGCTCAACCTCGGCGCAAGCGGCCCACGGCAGCTTAAAATCATAGCGGCCGTCGGCAAAATCGAGCGTGATATTGGTCTGCATCAGGCAGCATCTGCCCAAGTGAGCAAGCCAGTGCCAGTGATGGTCAGGTTCGCTTGGGTCCATTCACCATCATTGCCCGTGATTTCGAACGATGAGATGAAGCCAGGCCCCTGCCACCAGCCTGCGTCAATGGCAGTCGCCGGGGAAGCGGGTTCGTCGAGGGCAAATCTCCAGCTTTGCGAAGACCCCATAAGCGCGCGGATCGCTGCCATCTGGCTTCGGTTGTAGAGCCCAGATCCTGTGATCGACCAGTCCTGAGCGCCGACTTCGCGGAGCGTCTGACCGACGGCTTCGGGATCTTGGCAATCGTAGTCAGTCGTTTCGAACGCATTGGCATATGTGATCGTGATGCCGCGCGTGTTGATGCCGCAGAGCTGAGTGAAAACCTCGGGGTCGTCACCATCGCCGAACATGATGTCGGCGTAATTGCCCTTCACTCGGCCGGTGGTGTAAGCCATGGGAATCGTCCTCAATCGTGAACTTTGGACGACATTGGAGGGGCAACAAGTCCCGCTCTACGGACGCCTATACCGGGGCAAGGGCGTTGAACGTAAAGATGACAACGCCGTGCCAGACATCGACCTCGTCAGGGTCTGAAAGGATTTGCGTGCGCTCGACGAAGCAATCTGAGAGCGCATCAATCACGTCTGCAATCGCGGCGGTAGCCTCTTCGCAATAGGTCTTGGGGTCGGGGATGGCGGACGTCACGCCAACCCAAATATGATAGGATCCGTCGACATCTCCACCTTTCCAACCCGACGGACGAAGAGGGGTAGAGGTGTCCCCGCCGCCGTAGCGTCCAAATGGCTTCGGCGGGTTATTTGGGGTTTTTGAAGGATACAGGCTGGCGGCAGGTATAAGCGCGGTGACCTCAGCGTCGGTCTGGATTGCCGGAAGGATGATCTGCCGGGCATAGAGGGTCGGGCTTATTGTCATTGTTTGCCCATATCCTTGACGGGAAGGACATCACCCAGCCCAGGGCTGACAGCAGATTCCAATTCGTCCAATCGTGAGATGTCTCGATCCGGTCTAGGATCAGGTCCATCCATTCGCCGAGGCGATCCACGTCGAGCCGATTTTTCACCGATTTGTCGAGTAGCACGGCTATCAGCCTCTGTCGCCACGCCTTTTCGTAGAGCTGCTTCGCGCACCTCAGGCTTGACAGTGTACGTCCTATCGGCCTTGAAGTGCGAAATGGCGCGCGAAGGCCAACGATGATTGTAGTCGGCCGAAAAGGTGATGCGGCGGGTCATGGCCCAGTGGAGCCATCTGGCGGGCTTTTTGACTACGGACGGGGATATATGCTTCAGATCATTGGTTGGCTGGGATGCCTCTATCTCGTCATAAAATCTCTTGAAATCGCAGCTAATCCAGCTTTCCGGTACGAAAATGGCATCTTGAAGGGATATGCCATCATCGCGTGCATCCTTGGGTGGTTTGGGGCTGTCGGTTTCGCACTTTGGTTGGGCGTCCAAGGGGCAGCCATTCCGGCGCTGGGTAATGCTACAGCTGAATCCTCGCGAGAAAGCTCGCTGGACGCATCAATTCGAGAGCAGTGCATTCAATTCGCAAAGACACCGGAAGAAATTCTCGACTGTAAGTAGTGCTGCAGATTAAAGCTTTCCGCCTTTAACAACCATATTGAGTGCCGCTTTAGATAGGCTGCCTGCCTCTTTTCTTACCTTCTTGGCTGCTGGCCGCATGAACGGGCGTTCCTCAACCTTCTGTGTCCCGAATTCGAGTGCCGCAGCATATGGCGCATCTGCGGCAGAGATGGCCTTGAGGGGGCCTGTACGCTCCGCGTGCACAGATCGATCCAGCAGGTGCGTGTCGGCGTTAGGCGCATCGCCCGGCGTAGATACGACGTGGTTTTTGCCGGAGACTGCGCCACTCGTGATCAATAGGGCTGCTTCGGTCGCATGCATGTCAGCCAGCGTATAGACGAGCTTTCCAGCCTCGCGGCGCATGCCTGATGTCATCTTACGGAGACGTTTTAGATGGTCATCGGCTCCAGTAATCCGCGCCATCAGCCCTTACGCCCCCGACAGACCCAATGCGACCGCGCCGCATCGAGCGAGGCCCGCTGGATCGAGAACTTCTCCCCGTACCCATCCGTCACCTCGTGGTCGCTGGTGATCTGGGGCACATTAAGCGCGAGAATGATTAGGGTCACGTCACCCTCGGCAAAACCCACGTCATCGCGGACAGCGTCGCCGGTGGCATCGGTCTGGACCTTGATGTCGGAATCACCGCCGGAGTAACCTGTGATGACGCTGCCGGGGCCGTAGATGGGCTCACCGGTGCCGGCATGAAGCGTCCCATCAAGGTAGATCCCTGAGAAGACGCTGTGAAAGACGCTGGCGATACCGCCGTTGAGAAGGCCCATGTCAGTAGCGCTGCCACGGCATAGGACCGGCCCGGTAACCGAAGACCCCCACCACGCGGCCGGTTCCGGATACGAGCGGCCCGCTGCCTGCGCAGGCGCTCAGCATTGGCCATACCCGCTGACCGTATGAGGTAGTGGCCCAATCGCCGCCATCAGCATCGGTCCCGCTGCTGTCCGATCGCTGCAATTCGAGCTGGCCAGACTTGATGCGGGTGAAGCCGGATGCACCTTGAGCTGCCATCTCGGCTTCAGTCCCCGTGCCGATTCCCTGCTGGGTGAGGTAGTGAGCGGTCACCAGCATGGTTGCGAGATCCATGCGCGCGCCCAGGCAGGCCTCCATGGGATCGGTGATCAGGGCAGCTTGGGCCGACCAGAACGCGTACTGCTCATCCGTGACCGCGGCGAACGCGGGGAAGATCGCGATGAAGGTCGCCTTATTGGGCGGGGTATAGGCCACGGATCAGGCCTTCCGTGCTTTGGCGATTTCGGTTTCGAGGCGTTTAGCCCCCCAGCGGCCATCCACTTCGATACCCAGTTCTTCGGCCTGCGCGCGGAGAGCATCGAGTTCGGCATCTTCCGCGGGCTCGCTAACCTGCACACCAGGCGAGAGACGTAGGGCCGCCGCATAATCATCGCTGAAGTGCTCGGTCACCGATCCCATTGCAGGCAGACGATGGCCGCCCTCAAGATCGAAGGGGGAGTTGGTCAGATTGGTGATGGAGAGCTTCGTCATTTTGGGTCCTGTCGATTAGGGCCACGGGGATGACGGCCCCGGAGTAGTAGCCCCGCCGACCGTAGCCAGCGGGGCTTGATGTGTTAGGCGGGCGGCTGCGAGATGCCGTCGATGTAGCGCATCGCCACGGTCGTCAGCAGTTCGACGCCGCCGGTGCGGAAGATGCCGGGAATGGTCCAGTTCAGCGGGCCGTCCTGATAGACCGGCAGGAACTGGTGAGGCATCGGCAGATGCAGCTTCACGTAGTCCTGATCGTTCTTGTAGACGACCATGCGGCCGGTGCCGGCAGCGCCGCCGGTCGCGGCGGTGCCAAGTTCACGAACCGTGCGGATCGTCAGCGGGCGGCCGGTCGTGAGCGTGTAGATGTTGGTCCGCATAACGAACGAGAGGATCGTCTCCATCGTGGTAGCGCTGTAGGGCGTTGCCGCGATGTAGTTGTAAGCCTCGACCGGGAGCAGGATCGTATCCGCGAGTTCGGTCTCAAAGGTGGCAAGGCTGACGCCCTGGAGGCCAATGTTGATATCGCGGACGATCTGCGCCGGGGTCTTGATGCCAACGCCTGCCGAGTTCACCCAGTATGTGGACGATCCGGTACCGTCAGCCGGGGCAATCGTGACGACCACGCCCGGGTAGTTGGTGAGACCACCGAGGCCCTTTTCGGCCGAGCCGAACAGGGTGATGTCGAACATGAACTTGGTGTAGGCGAGGCGTGCGGCGCGGGCGCGACGATCCGGCAGGCTTGCGCCGACCTGGACGGCCGTGTTCACTTCCTCGATATTCCACTGGTAGCCGATCGCGGCGAGCTGGAACGTCTTGGTCGTGATATCCTGCGACACATCGGCCAACGGGATGTCCTTGGCGTAGCCCGACTGCCAGTTGGCGCGGCCGGTCAGGTCCGACGTGTAGGTCAGGATGCCCGGCGACCATGCGGGGCCGCTGGTGTCCACGTAAATGAGCCGGCTGAAATCCCAGTCCGGGAACCGGGTCTCGTAGACCGTCTGATTGACCTTGTAGGCCTGCGCAGTGACCAGCGTAAGGGCCTGAGAGTCGGTAAGAAGCTTCTGCATGATCGATTACCCCGAAACAGAGAGAGAGGGAACGGGGCGGCGGTAGCGTACAGCGCCGACAGCACCGCTGGAGCCATCTTCCTCGAACTGAGCGCCCGGGATGGTGACGACGGTTGCTGACTGGGCAGCGCCGGTCCACGTCTTGTTCGTCGTGTTCCAACGGGCCTGGGCACCCTTGGTGACGTTCGCGCCGAGAAGCACGCCGATGACGCCGCTTTCACAGATGCCCACGTTGTCATACTGGGCATAGTTGTCGCCAGGACGAGGGAGCGTGAGCGAAGCCTCGGTGATGCCGAGCACGTTTCGGCCGGTCGTCGCATCCAGTTCGATGCACGTATGCGCACCGGTTCCGGGCATCACTGGTGTACCAAACCCGAGAGACGCAGCGGCCTCAGCCGTGCGAGTGAACGTGTTCCACTCTTCCATGTTGACGCGGCAGCCAACCTGAAATGCGGCGAGGGAGTTGCGGAACGTGAGAGCCATTATGCGTTCCTCCAGGCGTTGAGGTCATTGTTGGCCTTGGCGAGGGCCTGATCAGCCAGCGCCGCGGCGTCGCCGAGGTTCTGGATGCCGCCCTTGAAGGCGCTGGCATCGAAGGTCTGGGTTTCCACCTTCGCGTCCTTGGCCAGCACGGCGAACGAAGCGGCGATCTGTTCGGCGCTCCAGCCCTTGGCGATGTCGCCCATCTTAGCGTCCACGACGGCCTTCATGATGGCGTCGCTGTCGGCATCCTCGGCAAAGGTCACGCCGAGTGCCTTGGCCTTGCCACACACGCCCGCGTAGGCTTTGGCCGCATCGCGCAGCTTCGCCGGGGTCATCGCCGCATCCGCCAGCTTCTGGTTGAGCGTGACGATCTCGGCATCCTTCGCCGCTAGGGTGGTAGTCGCGGTCGCAAGGCTCGTTTCCGCCGTGGTCGCGCGCGTGGTCGCATCGACCAGTTTGCTATTGAGGCCATCGACTGCGATCCGAACGGCCTCACCGTTCGTCGCATCGACTTCGGCATCGCCGATCTTGATCTTCATCGTAGATTTCTCCGGGGGCAGCGAGCGTTCATCGCTGATCTTGAGTTCCGGCCCGCCCCGAGCGGCAGGAACTGCGGCGATATGGTTGATGCGGATTTCTCGCTGCACGGCGTCGTAGGCCTCGCCGGCGGGGGTGGTGCCGGGGGTCCAGTCGAGGGTGCAGGTGTAACCCATCGAAAGCTGCTTGTGGGTGGTGCGGACCTTCTCGACCGCAGCGGCATCCCTGACGATCACCGGGACGCGGACGAACTCGCCGTCACGGGCGATATCGCCGTTGATCTCACCGACGCCGAGCTGACGCCAATTGCTGGCGTCCACCATTTCGGAAGGGTGGTTGATGGTGAATGGTGCGGCGGCGAATGAGGCCATGCTGTCGCGGCTGAACACCTCTTCCGCCGGGCGATAGACACGCACAACCGAACCGGAGAACCCGTCAGGGGCTCCGGCTTCGGCGGGAAGATAGTTCTGGATACCGACGCGGGCGCCGCGCACTTCAGCGACAAGCGACCCGTCCGCACATATGCGGGCTGTCGTGGTAGCGTCGAGGGTGTCGCAAAGTTGCACCATGCCAGCGTTGTGCTGGCGTTGTGAGGGCGCCTCTACGGACGGTCGCCGCAGTTGCGCCCTCTCGTCTGTTACTTGGTGGTGCGATCCTCGAACATGCGGTCAATGCGCTCCTGAACGAGTTTCTTCGCCGACCCATTGCCAGCCATGACTTCGTGCAAAGGTTTTCGCCAGTTCTTGCTACTGTCTTCGTCGTCTTCATGACGAACGAAGATCGAGCCATCCGCATCTTGCTCAAGGTACCACCAGCTATCTCGCAGGCTCGACGTGTGGCTTCCAAGTACCGATGTTTTTGTCATTTTCTCTCCTGAATGGTGTCCCTTAAGATACAACATCCAAGCGATTCTGGCGATATTATTGACGCCAGTCAGTTCTGGCTTTCGGCCATCATTGCCAAATAAGCCTGCTCGCGGCAGCCGCAGAATGGTGGCATCCCCGGCCGGTCGTCAGCTGCGATCACATCGCCGCCAGACATAGCCGACCCATCCGTATCGACCTGCTTGCCGGTGGCACTGTCGTAGATCTTGCCGTCCCGCGCTTTGTGCCAGGGCCGTGCATGAAGTTTGCCGGAATGCCGGTACTTGAACAGCGCGACGCCCGCTTGATCGCGGCGCACCCGGTCGAGGGCAGCGCTGATCTTGCTGTTCTGGTCGGAAGCAATGCGGATCGATCGGGCGCGGGCCAGCCCGGTTGCATCGCTGATGGACTTCGCGACCTCGCGCGCGGGCAGGCGCTCCTGATAGCCCCGGTAGACGGCATCTGCGATGCGCCCGCGCACTTGGGCGGTCACATCGCTGACCAGCGCCACGTTGCGGTCAATGAACACGGCCAACGTCTCGGCCGTGTCCCCGTCGGTGAGGATCGGCGTCAGGTCGATGTCGGTCGCGGCATCCACGGCTGCGATCCACTTCTTTCGGTGCCATTGCTCGATGCGAACCGCCCAACGAGATAAGCCAGCAGTGAACTCGCCAATCAGGCGTGTGCTTTCGCGCTGCGCCTCCGCGATGGCCTGCGTCTGATCGCTGGGCGCGTCGAGCGTGAGGGAATCGGAGACGCCCTTGGCTGGCTGATCATAGCCGGCAAGGATGGCGTTGGCCGACCATGGTTTGAGCACGGCGAGATAGAGCGCGGCCAAGTCGTCTGCGTTCGCTTGCGTTGGCTGGATCGGGCGGACAGTGACGTTTCGGCGGATGCCCTTCTGTCGGGCCATCGTCACCAGATTGAAGGCCACCATGTCAGGCCTCCGCTATCTTGAGCTTCCAATCGAGGTCGAGTGGTTCGAAGATCTCCGGGCCGAATTCCAGCGCACCGGCGTACGGCTTGATCGTCGAGAGATCGACGTCAGCCGGAACCCCATACGAGATCGTCACGTGCGGATGGTATTCGGAGAAGTCGTGACTTCCACCAGCTTCGACCATCGACCGATGCCGGCTCTCCAGATCCCACGATGCGAACAAAAGTACGACAGCGCCTTCACCGAAGCGCTCGATTGCCCGCGGGCCGCCGGGCTTGATCATGATTCGACCCTTGTCGTCGCCAGCCCAGCTTTCGCCCATCTTCATCGGGTCCACCGGATCGCGAGAATAGAGCACGGTCACGTGCATATCATCGGCACGCAGCGTCGAGGTGAAGCCATTTTCCTGTGCCCATGCGATAAGGTCTTCGCCATTGAGCAACTTGCGCTGGACGTAGAGTGGGCGAGGCTGTGCATCGGCAAAGAACGCATCCTGAGCCGCACGGCCCGACGCCCCGATTCCATTCAAGGCGCCGGCACCGGCAGACGAAGGATCACCTCCTTCCGAACCCACAATCCCAAGCTCCGCTTCATCACCGCCGGGTTCGATCTCGCCCGCAGCTTTCTGCTTATCGCGCTCGTCCTTGTATCCCGGCCAGCGGCCGCTCTCGATCATGCGGTTCGAGTACGATTGCTCAAGCGCATCGTCGGAAAACAGGCCGGTGTTGACCAGCTTGGTAAGCGTGTCCGCCTCCTTGTTCTCCACGTCTGCGGCCTGTTGAGCAGTGAGTGTGCGGATCGCCGAGAACGTCCACGACAGATCGGTAGGCACGCCCGCGCTGGGCAGCAACACCTCGTCGAGTTCGTCCAGGGCAGGGCGGAGATCATCGTCCTGCTGGGCGGCAATGCCGTCGTAGTAGTTGGTGAGGTCGCTCTCACCCGTGGAATTCATGCCGTCCGGTGACTTGCCGAGCAACCGTGTGGCGGGAATGTTCGACGCGCCCGCCACGATAGACAGGTACGTGGTGATGATATCCTTCCAGCCCGAGAAGTTGAGCGTCCGGGTTTCCCACTTGTCGTTAGCGTCAAGCGTGAGGGAGCGGTTGTTGGACTTCTCGGTCGTGGCGATCTGGATGCGCTGACGAACCTTGTCCTCGCCGCCGGGTTGGGCGAGCGTTTCGGCAAGTCGATCAAGGAAGAAAACGTCGACCTTCGCTTCGTCGATGAGGCCCGCGAAACCTGCGGTCGCCGTCGTCGCGTCCTGCACGGCTTCATTGACCGACTGGACGATGGAATCGCCCCAGAATTTGTCTTCCCAAGAGGTAGTAGCGCTGAAGCTCGGCACCGGCTGCCCCTTGAAGAACACAAGGCGGCTCGGATGGATAAGCGGCGTCTGCGCGGTGTTGAGGCGGAAATCCGAGGGCTTTCCGAAGTTCGGATCCAGCACATTGTCGATCATCTGCTCGACCGTAAGCTGGGTACGGTAGAGCGGCACGAGACTGACGATCTGTTCCGGCCGGATAGTTGCCGGCAACGGCTGCGAAGGATCGTCGCCCAGGTTGATGAAGATGGCACCACCGCCAAGGCGCCCGTAGGTGAGCGCAAGCCGGACGGCAGGCCAGTAGCCGATGCGCTTTTCCTCGGCCTCGATCTTTTCGATTTCGTCGTCCGTCGCGTCCCAGCTACGGCCGGCGCGGGTCATGTCCTGCGCGGGAATATCGACGACCTGCCGGGTGAGCCACGACGTGCGATAGGCTGCCTCGATCTGCTCGGGCGGCATGCAGCGGTTGACCCAGAAGTTGTGAACCGCCCGGTCGACCGTGGTCCCCCGTCCGGTCAGTACATTCGCCAGGCCGTCAGCGAAGCGGCGGATCGGAGAGACGTTGCCCATGCCCGAGACGGTGCGGGGGCATGGGCTGACTTGCTACGGACGGCGATGTTCAGATTTTCAGCGCAACAGTCTGATCGGTCACTTCTGCGAGAACAACCTTTTCAGTACCGGTGCCTGTCACGACATTCCAGCGTTTGAAGCCATACCCTCTGTTGCTCCCCTCATCGCCGATAGCATCTCCATCAATGCCGACGAGTATGGATGTGTGCCAACCATCGTCTAGCGTCGCAGCAACATAAGCATTGTCGCCTCGGACGATTAAATCACCCGGACTATAGCGAACTCGGCCTTCGTCGAAACGAGTAGTCGGATCCACTTCAATCCGTATCCCTTGAATTGCAACCCCGCGCCATGCTGTGTTCCCATTAGACCGGAAAGCTCTCCATTGATCTGTTGTTATAGCATACGACGGATTACCTAGAACTAGGACTGGTTCATCGCGATAAAGTAGCAGGGAATTGGCTTTGATTGACTCTAGAGTGCCAGTCGAGAACGCGTTGATTGGAAGCATATTATCCCTTTGGATCACAGAACATCAAACGCAGATGCTTGCCGGAGTGATACAACGTCAAATCCTCGCGACGTGGCATCCGCTTCGTCATCATGCTTTGCCGCCGGGAAGCTCTCAAGAGCGGTGAACCATTGTTCATTCCATGGTCCGCGCAGGACATCGACGTTACCGGCTTCTGCCTGGGCAGAGAACGGACCGAAGCGTGTGACTTTATCGCCCGTTTCAGTCGAAGACCGAACGTTGTAGCCGCTCAGCATCTTCACCATCTGCGCGACTTGGCTCTTGCCGGCTTGTCCGGGGTCTTGCGGGAGTGAAATCTCCACGGCTACGCCATCTTCCGAGGCAGTGTTGAGGATGAAACGCTCGACTCCTGCGGGCGTGGTCTTCGTCGTCCGGCAGTCGGCCACGATGTATCGGCCGTCAGGTGCGCGGCCGATCTTCACCGAAGCCGTAGCGTCAGGGTCGGGATTATCCGGCGTCGGCGGTGTCGCTGCGAGATCGTATCCTCGGCCCCATACCACGCCGGCGGGGATCGCATCGACCACACGGCACCAGGCGCGCTGGAAATACAGCCCGGCGGCGGGCCGGATCTTCCAGTTGCCGCCCAGCAAGCGCTCGCGCTCCACGAGGGGCAGCGCCAGCAGCGACGCCATGTACCCCGGATCGGCGGCCATCAGCGCCTTGTTGTCGGTCAGCTTGGCCGGGATGAACGTCAGTGACTTCGCGGGGATGGCGACCTGCTCACCCGCGTCGTTGATCATGGTGTAGCAGGCCAGGTTTTCGGGGCTGTCTGCCCACTTCAGGTCCTCGCCGACGCGGACGAACCACCGCAGCTTGCCCGCGCGTTCCGGGATGGGCAGGCCGGTGTCTTGGTCGATCCACCACGCGATGAGGTCGGCGACCCAGCTATCCGCGTCAGGATTGCAGGTCGCCCGGATGTAGGGGCGCACACCGCACATCGAGCGGTTGCGGCTGACCATGTACCAGAACTGGACCGCGGAGAAGTGCGTCAGCTCGTCGAAGCAGATCAGCGGGATCTGCGAACCCTGCCAGTTGAACCGGGTCTTGTCGTGTTCGAGGTGGGCGAAGCTCACGCTGGCGCCGGTGGGGAACGACCACGAGAGCGTGTGCTCCTTCGGATCGCCGCCGACCTGCGGGTAGAGGACGGCGCTTTCGTCCCATAGGCCGCCCTCGTTGCGGATCTGCACGGTGGACCGGCGGAAGAACACGGCGCCGAAGCCAGAGTTGGCGATGTGGCGCAGCGGCTCCATGAGTAGGCCCCACGTCTTCCCGCCGCCGGCACCGCCTCCGTAGATGGCGATGTCGGCAGGCGACGACAGGAACGCGGTCTGCGGGCCGGGCTGCGGCTTGATCGTTTCGGCGGTGATCTGCGGGCCGCCGTTGTGCCCTATGCCCGCTACCGGATGATCGTTAGGCTCTGTGAGGAATCCGACTGCGGGGCTCATGCGTCCGTCGGCGCCCCTTTGGGCAGGGTGATGCGCTTAATTTCGATCCGCCATTCGCCAAGGTCAATCACGTCCGGCTCTATGCCGGAAGACAAAGATGCGGAGATAAAGAACCCGCCATCCACGTCCTGACCATTGGCCAGAGCGTAGAGGACAAGCTCTCCCATTGCGTTGAGTACACGTTGCGGAGGTCGCGTCACGGACATCACTCACCCCCGCTGCGAGAGAGGGCGGCAAGCACTGCACGGGCCTTGTCGGCGTCTTTACGGCCGGCCGCCCGGATGATGCGAAATAGGTCGATCTCGTCCGGCAGTGCGCGAAGTACTTCCTTCAGCGCCTCGGCGCGGGCTTGCTGGAGGGCGGCTTTGATGACGGCAGCGGCGGCAGGATGCGCCTCGGGAGTCATAGCGCCCTGCTGCCACTTCTTTAGACCAAAGGCGCCGTGTGCAGTTCTCCACACTGTCATTGCGGCCTCATCCAGCGCGCGCAGCTTGTCGGTGTCGATTTTGGTCATGCCGTTGCCTCCCGCGCTTCCTTGTCACAGTCGCGGCAGGGTTCGCCGATCCGGTTCCCGTGAATGCAGCGTCGCGGAGCGTCCCCATCCTGCGCAGGAGCGGCGGAAAGAGCGGCCTCAATGCGAGCGTAGAGTTCGGGATAGATATACGGTGTGTCACTCGTCCAACCGCCTACCGTAGTGGACTGGCTCTTGATTTCGCGGAGGATCGCCATCGCCTCCACCAACCTGTCAGGATTGCTCGGGGTGGCGGGGCGAGCGTAGAGAGCGCGGCATTCCTGACCTTGCGCACGGTAATGCGGCAGGTCGTCCTCACTCGCGTCAATCCAGCCCCGATCCGGATGCTTGCGCTGCCACGCCACCGGCTCCTCGTCCGCAGGTTCGGCGGGGCGGGATTGCAGGGCGGCGATGGCGGCCCGGGCATAGTCCCACACCGGATGCCCTTCGCCCATGTCCTCAAGCTCCATGTCGCAACGATCCTCATCGTCGCGAAGCCTGTTCCAGATCGCTCTCGCCACTGTCTCCACCACATCCTCTGCGGCCGGGGTGGGGTTCATGGTCGCGGCAAGTTCTTCACGAGTGTTCTCGACCAGCGCCGCATAGGCAATTGCCGCCATCTCGTCGGCATCCATGGAAACCAGAACGTTACCCTGAATGTCTTCGTCAAAGACTTCGATCTCGTTGCGCGCAATCCGTTGCAGCGCCGCCTTCAGCTTCTCATCGCTCATGTTCTTGGGGTCCTTGGTGGAGGGAGGGAGGTCATGCCGCGGTGTCCCGGCCGTTATCGGGGAGGGCGAAGATCGCGACGGCCGGCGCCGCAGCGGGCAGATCCTTCCCGTCCTTGCCGGTGATCTCGCGCTTGTTGGTGTAGGCGTTGCCCATCTCTTCGGCGGCTTGCTTGTGCAGCTGGGCGGCCAGCGGGAAGTTACCCTTGTCCTCGGCCTTCGTAGCCATGCGCTGGAGCGCGCGGAGCCGGGTCGAGCGGTGTGCGATTGCGATCTGCGAGGAATCGTCCACGAACGATTTGCGGGCAGCCTCGAACAGCGCCCGCCACTTCGGCGCTACCTTGGCGCCGGCAACCTTCGTCGGATCATACTTCTCAACGTTCTGCCGGGTGATCGTCCGGCCAAATTCCTGGTTGACGGCGGCCACCACCTGAGATGGCGTGTCGAAGCATGCGAGAGCCTGCACGATGAAGGTTTTCACGTCGTCGGTAAGCTTGGCATCAGCCACGTTTCTGTCTCCTCTCGGTCAACTAGGCGACCGCGCGCAGGCAGGTGCCGCAGGCCCCATCGATCGAGGCCCGTCCGATCATCGGCGCGCGCTGGGCGGCATCCACCATCGCCGACACGCCAGCAGCCTCCGCGCCATACCGGGCGACGACACCCACGAACTCTTCGACATCATGCCCGCGGATCGCGAACGACGGCGTCCCGTCCTGCTTGAACTTGGGCATCCCGTAGTCGTCGAGCTTCTGGGCGCAGTGGTAGAGTTCATGCTCCACCAGGGCGCAGAACGAGGGATCATCCATCCCGGCAGCAGCCGGCGCGCTGAACGTCAGCAGGAAGTCGGGCATCCCGTCGAACCAGTCGGCGATCTGCTGCTCGGCGCGGGCCTTCTGCCACTTCCCCATTGCCATAGGCGGCATCAGCTCGGCCTGGCCGACGACGGCGCGCATGTTCCGGCTGTTGTCGCAGTTTGTCCAGAGGATGCCGAGGGCTGCATCACGCAGGTGGGCGTGGTCCGGGTTGTAGAGCTTGCTGTCCTCATTGAGGAAGGTCATGCGGATCCAGCTGCGCAGGTCCGGCGCGGGGACGAACCGGTCCATCATCTCCAGATCGGAGAAGGTGGCGAGGTCGTGGGGCGGGTAGGGGCGGCTCACAGCATCTTCTCCGCGCGATTGTCGCTACCCGCAGCGGACCGGCGCGCCAGAAGGAAGTCGGCACTCACTGTTTCGCCTAGGCCGGGCCACGAGATCGACAGGCCGTCGGGCGCGATATCGAACTCTTCCAGCATCGCCGGGCGCGCGGCGCTGAGCATCGGAAACCACTCAAGCGGGGCACAGAGCGTGCGACCGTCGGCGAACTCGACGCAAAGCGCCTTCTTCGCGATCGTGACATCGCAGATGGTATGGTCGAGAGGGACAATCATGCGTGGCGAAGCTCCCGGAGGCGTTGGCGGTAATCTCGGCGCTGCTGGATCAGGGAGCATCCGCCGCACTCCTCCACCCAGCGCTTGTTGCATTCGGTGCGGGATCCGAAGACGGTTTCGACACCTCGCCATCCCCAGCGGATGAAGACCTCTGCGAAACCCGGAGGGGCTGGCTTGCGGCGGGTGTTGCGCTGGAACAGGTGCGCGGCGGAAATGACGGTCGCGGTCTGCATGTTCAGTGCACCTCCTGCTGATCAAACGGCGATGTGCCGGGCTTCCATTGGGTGAGCGCGTAGGCGCGGCAGCGCATGCGATGCGCTTGGGCCGCGCTGTTCATCTTCCGCATGTCGAGGTCAGCGGGGAGGACAGTCACCACCTTGCACATCATGCAGGGCGATGTGCTGGCCGGTGGAGAGATTGACCCAGATCGAGCCGACCGGCGCGAAGGCGGCGGCGCACTGAACTGCTCGGCACGACAGGATGTTGATCGCCTCTATCTCGGACTTGAGGCCGGGGATGCGCTGCATGGCACGGTGGATGGCGTGGGCGGTGATGGGGATCATGCCGCGCGCTCCTCTGCAAACCGGCGCACGCGCGCGATGATGGCTCCCGAGGTTTCTGCGGTGAGCCGTGGGCCTGCTGCGGCGGTTGCGATCGCGACGCTCACCAGCAGAAGGGCTGCGCGCAACTGGTTCACATTACGCACAGAATCCGACGGCCAAGGGCGTTGCCTAACAAAAAAAGGAGACGCCAATGCGCGTACTGGTCGCAATCGCAGCAGCCTCGCTGGCCCTGATGGGAACCGCGAACGCTCACCCTTATGATCACCACCGGCCACCGCCGCCGCGTCACGGCTATCACCGCCCGCCACCGCCGCGACATGCCTATCACCGGCCGCCGCCGCACCGCGATCGGTACTACGATCGCCACCACTATGAGCACTCGCGGTATCGGCATGATGACAGGCACCGGTACTACCGCCACTGATCCCAGTGCGGTCTAACAGCCTCTGGCTTTGAACGGGGGGAGTGGTGCTTGTCGCCGCTCCCCTTTTGCGTGGCGAGGGGCCCTTGAAGCTGGTCGTCCAGATCATGCCACCTCTCCCGCGTCGATCTGTTGCTGGATCAGGTTGCCGTCCACGATGGGGACGAACCACAGGTGGGCCTCGTCCTCTTTCCCGAATGGCCAGCCACCGACATCCCGTGTCGGCAGTTCGATCTGCTCGACGCCGATCTGGATTTCCACGGACATGGTGCGGCCGAGGTCCAGCGGCGATCCGAAATAGGGCGGCTCGGAAATGGGCGAGCGGAACCAGAGCACAGGGCCCAGATCCTCATGCCAGACATCGAACGGGCGTGGCGTGGTCAGCTTCTTGAGGCTCATGCCGACTTCTCCTGCGACCATTCGAGGCCGTTGGGCCCGTCCACGATCCAGCCTTCCTTCAGGCCGATGCGCTTGAGGCTCGGCATGAGGGTGTCCGGGTGGGGCAGGGGTTCGTGATGTGCCGGACCCTCTGGCGCGACCAAGCGCAGCACCGGCGGATGCTTCGGCCGGTTGTGCCAGGCCAGCGCGTCCTTGGTCGCTGCCACCACGGCCGGGACGATCTTCGACGGGTGATCGCAGGTCAGCCGGGCGGCGCGGATGCCGTCGCGGAAGATGTGCAGCGGCAGGTGGGCAAGAGCGTCAAACGCCGCGTCCAGCCAGTCCTCGGCTTCCTTCGAGGTCATCCCGGCGGGCTTCACCAGCGCGAGGCTGGCAGACAGCATCGCGACCATTTCGATTTCAGGTTCATCGTGCACCGATTGCGATCCTTTCCTCTTGCTCCACGCGCTCGCGGCGCTTCCGGGCGGCCAAGTCCATGCCGATCTCCCGGACGGACGCGCGTTCCTCGGTTTGGTGCTGGGGTTGTGGTGCCTGACCGGCCGCGCGCTGTTGCTCGGCTTGCAGGGCCTTGGTGATCCACTCGATCGGGCTCGAAGGCGCGGGCTGGGCAGTCTGGCAGCGAGCCAGAACAGCGAGCACGGTGCCGTCCGAGTAGGTTTTTCTCCACCGGCCGATGATCGAGCGGGCTGCGGGCTCCTTGTGGCCAGATGCCATCAGGAGCTTGAGGCCGGTGCGGAAGATTGCTCCTGCGAGGTCCAGTGCCAGAGGCTCCGGCGCGTCGCGCCCGTCACCGATAGGTGACGGAATATCTTTGGTTCCCTTGTTTCCTTGTTCTTTTATGTCCCGCTTCTGTCCCAACTCTGTCCCATTTTCAGGTTCAGATGCTGTCCCAGCTTGCGGGTTGAAGTCCTGATATTTGCCGTAATTACATACGTTTATGACGAGACGGTCTGTCCCAACGCTTGTCCCACGGGCTGTCCCGGTTTTTGCGCGGGTCAGATTCACCATGCCTTCGGCTTCGAGGCGCTTGAGGAAACGGTCGACCGTCGACTTTGACCAGCCCCACTGATCTGCAAGCTCACGGATCGAATAGGAGAGCTGGCCGCGCTCCAGGGTGATCATCTTGCCACCTACATCGAACGGTGCCGGCTGCCACCGCGCGCGAGCGACGATCCAGAACCACGCACGGAAGCGCTCCGCATCCTTGAGGAGCGGGTGATCCAGCGCGCCGCGGTCCATGGCGATAAAGCCGCTCACAGGTGGGCGCCCCCGTCGATCAGCAGGGCACGCGCGTGCAGGTCAGCACGGGCAACCTTGGCCGCGTCAGCAGCAGCGAAGTCGCTGGGGTAGGTTTCCTGAGGGTAGACCAGGGCTCGGCCGCAGCTGCCGATCAGGCGCCACGAGAAGCCACCGTCTACCGGCACAACCTCGAAGGGGGCAGGGACGCTCAAATGGTCCTCCAGTCGATCGAGGGCCACATGGAGCGCGCGAAGGCGAGGCGCAGGGTGGAGGCTTCCGTGTTGGTCGCGGATCCGCCCTTCACGTCTTCGCAGACCTTCCGCCCCGCCTCGATGTATGAGAAATCGGGCGTGTAGACGGCGCGGCGGCCGTTCAGGTGCATCACCGGCTTGCCCTCGATGGCGAAGGTGAAGACAGGCTCGACCTCAAGGCCGACGATCTCCCCGGCGCGCTGGAGCAGGTGCAGCTCATTGCAGCGGCGCGCTTCCTTGGCACTGGCGTGCTTGTGGCCGTGCTGGCAGGGCGTCTTGCGGGCGCCGAACTTGTTGGGGCGTCCGGTCATTGGCCGATCTCCATCAGTTCGCTGACCTTGCGGGTGGCGCGCTCGACACCACGGCTCCACCAGAAGCCGCGCTTGGTGCCCCGGCTGTACGGGTTGCTCAGAGGCTCGCCGCGGAACCGGTGCGCGATCAGGGCGTCACGCCCCTCGCGCATCAGCTGTTCGATACCGATCACAGGGTGCTCCAATCGATCGGCTCCATGTCGGTGCGCCCCTTGGCGCGCAGGTCGGCGCGGATCTGGTCGACCATCGCGCGCTTGCGCGCCTTGGCGTCATCCCGTGCGATCTGGCCAAGGGCGCGCCCGGCTTCGCGGGCGGTGGTGGGCGTGGTGGCACGCCGGAAGAGACGGCCCAGCACGGTTAGAATTCCAAGCCGAGTTGGACGGAATAAGTCTCGATCAGAGCTTCGCGCTCGGCCAGTTTCTGGCGGTCCATCGCGCGGCGCTTGATCATTTCCTTCATGATGACCGGGTCGAAGCCCTCGGCCTTTGCCAGGCTAAAACGCTCCTTGATGTCTTCGTTGAGGCCTTTCCGCTCCTCGATCAGGCGTTCGGCAGCCTCGATGTGCTGGCGGAGGATCTTGGCGGTGGTGCTGTCGTCAGCCATTGCAGGCGGCTCCCTTGATCTGATCGGCTTCGAGGCAGATGGCCGTCAGTGCGGCCATGATCGGGCGAATGGTGTCGGCGAGCTGGCAAGTTTCGCGGTGGTCGCGATGTCCATCGGACAGGGCCTCGGCGAATTGGCCAGCGAGATTAGACAGGCGCGAAATGGTCGCGAGGTCGTTGGCAGGCTCGGAGGTCAGCGGCTTCAGCGCTACGCCATAGAGCGCCAGAACCTCGTCCAGCGCTGTGGGGTCGAATGCGAGGCTGTTTAACGCGGTGTGTAGTTCCGGGAGGGAATCGCCGGTCAGCGCGCGGTTGACGGTCGCCATGCTGCTGTCGATCGTATCGACGAAGGCACCCTTCTTCCCGGCAGATACGCGAGCCCAACCAGCGGCAAGTTTGCCCTGCACATCCGATTTCGAATTACGGCGAATTGCTCGGACATGATTTGTGCGGTGCGTCATACGTTCACTCATGTTCGAAGTGGTTGAAATCGTTGGCGGGCGCCGAAACGCGGGTGCAGTGGTGGCGCCAGTGCGTCAGGGCGGCAGTGCGAACGATCGCTCGGAAGAGGCAGGGAGCCATGGGTTATGGCCGCCGGTCAGCGCCGAGAGCCTGCGCGACTTCATGATTGGGCTGGAGGACGGCGACGCCCCGGCGGGCCAGCTCGGCAACGAGTGCCTCGGTGGGCACGCCGTTCAGGGGGCCGATGTCCACGAGTTCAATCGCGCGCGCACGGTGCGGCACCCGGCGGATGAATCCGCGCTCTTCGAGGGCCATCACGAGCCGATACGCCGAGGACTTCCCCGCGCAGCCAACTGCAACAGCCATCTCGTCGTACGAGGGAGCTATTCCGCCCGCGCTCGCGAGATTGCTCTTAAGGTAGGTGAGCAAGCGGCTCTGCTGTGCGGTGAGGCCGATCATGCGGCAGCGTCCCGAAGCTCCTGCGGAAGCAGGTCGGAGACGCTCAGGGCGCTTCCTTCGTTCTTCGCCGCGCCGAGCACCTCTTCCCAACGATCCAGTGGAATCCGGTTTCGGTCGAACCAGGCCTGCACGGTCGTATGACTGTTATGGCCGAGCTTGCGGGCCAAGGCGCGAATGCCGCCAAGGTCGGTGATGATCGTTTGGTGGTCCATACGCATGGTGTACACAGCGTGCGTACGCTGGTCAACGTGGAAAGTGTACCCATCCCGCGCGATAAGGCGGACATGGAAAATGTACGCACTACAGGTCAGACGATAGCCGGGCTGGTGGCTCGCGCAGGATTATCCATGCGCGCCTTTGCTAAGGCGTGCGGATATGCGGCGGCTTCGGGCGTGCAGCGCTACATGGATGCGGACTTTGATGGGAAACTAAGTCCGGCAGTCGCGGCGCGGATGGTTGAAGCGCTTGCAGGAAAGGGTGATCCTTCCATTTCTGCCGATGAGGTGTACGCGCTGGTCGGAATTCCCACGACAAATGCTGAACCTGTCCAGTACGAGGGCGCGTCTACGCAGCGGATGCGGCAGGATGTGCCGATCCTTGGAACTGCATTGGGGGCAGACCGCATCGACGACGATATCGCCATTGAGCAAACATACCTCTTTGCAGACGAGATCGTTGGATTTGCTAAGCGACCGGTGATTCTGGACGGTCGAGCTGATGTTTACGGCATCTATGTGCAGGGTTCTTCCATGTGGCCGGCATTTGAGGACGGGACGATTGCGTTTGCCGAGACCAAGCGCCCGCCGCGCATAGGCGACAGCGTTATCATCTATCTCCGTAGAAACGGTGAGGAGCACGAGGGTGATGATGGTGAAAGTGCCAGGACCGTCCTTGTGAAACGGCTAATCAAGCGCAGTGCATCGTTCGTCGAGCTGGAGCAGTACAACCCGCGCTTGACGTTTCAGGTGTCGACGAAAGAGGTGCTGAAGATGCACCGCGTGCTCACAATGAACGATCTGCTTTCGTGACTTCAAGCATCGATAAGCATCGAGACAGCACCGAGAAGGCGCTGAGGCAGGCGCGGCAGGCTGGGATTGATACTGTTAAGTTTCGCTTCGGCCATATGTTGGCGGGGCACTGCGCATACTCCAAGAAAATGGATGGCCGAAAGGTGCCTATAACTCGCGCCGGTGCGCTTCCGCATGAGAGTTGCGAACACCCCGATCAGTGCGGATGCCGCTGGCAGTCGTGGATGCCCTTGATGGACTGATTCTGGCGTACATGGGGTGTACGCAAAAAATGTATGATTGAGTATTGACGGGGCGTACACACCGTGTGTACATAACCTTCATCAGGCAAGAACGCCTGCATGGAGGTTCCCTTGAACGCCATCACCAAGATTTCGAGCGCGGCCTGGCACGAAACGCCTGCCGTCGCTGCATACCTCGCCACTGTCACCGTTGACGATCTGTCCCTGATCCGTCCGCTGATCGTGATGGGCGACGATCAGCTGCGCTACACCGGCGATCCGGTCGAGCAGCTTTCGGAAATGCGCCGCGAGGTCATCGACGCTCTGTTCGGTTGCACCTTCCGCAAGGCGCACGCTTCCGGCCGTGCCTACGAATATCTCGACTTCGAAGACGAGAATCCGAGTGTCGATGCGGTGCTTTCGGAGCGCTTCGGCGATCCGCGCCGGTTCGGCAACGAGCATCCCGACCGGGCCACGCGCCTGATGCGCTTCGATGCCCAGATCAAGGCCGCTCACCAGCGCCACGGGATCGGAGAGGCGGCATGAGCGCGCGCTACACCTTCACCACTTTCATCGCGTGGATGGACGGCGAGGACGAGCGGGATGCGTGCGTGGCCGTGACCTACACGCATTACAAAGGCTCGCGCCAGACGATGACTGATCCGGCTGAGCCCCCTTCGGTCGAGATCGTCGAAATCACGCCGATCGATCCCAGCGTGACCCTGCCCGGCGAATGGACCGACGGCAGCCGCGACGAGGAACTGCACGACGAGTGCTTCGAAGATTTCGCCGCCGAGATGGAGGAAGCCGCCGAATGGCGCGCCCAGTCCCGCCGCGACCAGATGATGGAGGGCTTCTAATGTCCAGCACCTATCGCGACTGGAACGTCTACTTCGACCCCAAGCCCATCCCGCACGCCGGGTTCGACTGGGAAGCCACTCACCCCGATTACGACGGGGAGAGTGATACCCGCATGGTTCACGCCGCCACTTTCAAGGAGCTGGCTGCCGAGATCGACAGCGCAATCTACGAGGCCTTGGAAGGCCCGGAGAGCGGCGCGGTTGACGCGATCACCGGCTACTTCGGCTACAGCTCCTTTTCGAGCGAGAGCAAGGCGCGCCAGATCGTGGCCGTGCTCGACAAGGCCGGTTTCGAGATCGTGGTTCGGGAGCGGACGGCATGATCCGCGCCGTATCCATCACCGTCGCGCTGGGCGCCGCTGCGCTGTTCGGCCTCGATCACTGGTCCGCCAGCTACATGGAAAGCCACCGCGCCGCGCGTGAGTTCGCGATGACGGACGCCTTCGGCACTGCCGTCGTCATCCTTGGCGGATTGGCGCTCTCCATGATCGCTTTCGGCGCGCTGGCGCTGATCCTCTTTCCCCGCCCGACGGGTCGCCCGGAGCTGGAGGATCACAACCAGTGACCTCCGGCTCCACCCTGACCCGCCACGATCTCGGTCGCATCGCTCTCATGCTCTCCAGCGGCTTCGCCATCGGCGCGGCTTGGGCGCTCTGCGGCTTCTGACCCTCTCCCAACCGCTGCGTCGCCGGTACCCCCCCCACCGGAAGCGGCAACAGTCCCCAGGCATCGGCGCTGTCTCGGGCAAGGATTCCAGCAATGAACGCTGTGACCCCCATTGAAGCTTCGGCCAGTGCTGATGTCCCGGCTGTCTACATGGCGATTTCAAACGTCATGGAGCAGATGGCGAAGGAAGGCATCGGCAAGGATCGTCGCAACACCCAGCAGGGCTACAACTTCCGCGGCATCGACGACGTGTACAACGCGCTCTGCGGCGTGCTGGCGTCCAACCGGCTGCTGATGCTGCCCTTCGTCGTCGATCAGAAGCGGGAAGAGCGCCAGACCGCGAAGGGCGGCGTCCTCAACTACACGATCCTGACTGTCGACTTCAAACTGGTCTCGGCGTTGGACGGCTCCAAGGACACTGTCCGCATGGTCGGCGAGGCCATGGATAGCGCCGACAAGAGCAGCAACAAAGCTCAGTCGGCGGCCATGAAGTACGCCGCGCTGCAGGTCTTCATGATCCCGACCGAGGGCGACAACGACGCAGACTCGACGACGCACGAGCTGGCGCCGCGCGAGCAGGGCATGCCCAATACTGAGTTCGCGCGTCTCGCCCAACTTCAGCAGGCTTCCGGCATCTCCACGGCCCGGCTCTGCAAGGAATACGGAGTCAGCGACCTCCGGCAACTCAATCAGGACCAGTACGGCAACGCTGTCGAGCGCCTGACCAACGCCATCGCCAACAAGGCGAAGGAAGAGACGAACCGCGCCGCGAAGGCCGAGCAGCCCGCCGAGAACAGGCAGGCCAACCGGACCGGACAAACCGGCGGCGATTTCACCGACATCGACGAATCCGACGTCCCTTTCTGATGGAAGCGATCGTGAACACTCCTCTCCTCGAATTTGAAGAATGGCGCGCGGTGCCGGGATTTGAAGGTCGTTATGAGGCATCCAGCTTCGGGCGCGTCCGCAGCCTGCGCAACGCAGGACACGGCTATGACCGGCCGCGAGCTAAGCCGCGCGTCCTCAAGGACTATACGAATAGTCGCGGTTATCGCGTGGTGACCCTTGGTCGTTCCGAGAATCCGACTGGAGTGCACCGCGTTGTCTGCCTGACGTTTCACGGGCAGCCGCCCAGTCCAGACCATACCGCCGCGCACCGTGACGGATACAAGCCCAACTGTCGCGCGGACAATTTGCGCTGGGCGACGTGGGACGAGCAGGCCGGTGATCGTCGCCGCCACGGCACCATCGCGCGCGGTGAGAGACAAGGTCTCTCCAAACTAACGCGCGGGCAGGTCGACGCAATTCGCGCGCAGTCCCCCTCCAAGCCCCAGTCCCAACTCGCCGCCGAGTTCGGCGTTGGCCAACCCCACATCAGTTCAATCATTCGCGGAGCCGTATGGTCATGATTACGCACTACGAATCCTCGTCGCGCGGCAGCATCGAAATTGCGACGATGCCGCTTTCGTTCGCGAAAAACTCGCTGAACAAGCTCACGCGCACCGAACCCGGCCGTACCGCTGAGATCGAAGCCCTTCAGGCCCACGTCGACAAGCTGGCAACGGAGGCCGAGGCCGCTGCGCTCGCCGGTGGCGAAGATGTGAACCCCCGTGCCGTGGTTGGCGGAAACAATCCCCCCGCCGACGAAGAGACTGCCGCTGTGATCGAACCGAAGTGGGATGCCGTGAAGGTCCACCTCGACGACCTGCTGACTGAGGCCCAGAACTGGGCGGACGGCATCGCGATCACAACGCAGGGGCAGGCCGACCAGGTCGCTACGCTGCGGCAGAGCCTTCAGGAGGCGATGAGCCTCGCCGACGAAGCCCGCAAGGTCGAGAAGGCGCCGCTCGACGCGCAGGTTGCGGAGATCCAAGACCGCTACAACGAGTACATCGCGCCCCTGAAGAACAAGAAGGCGGGCAGCGCGACCAAGGCGGCCTATGCGCTCGGCAACCTGCTGACCCCGTGGCTCCAGAAGCTGGAGGACGAGAAGCGGGAGCGCGAGAAGAAGGCCCGCGAGGAAGCTGAGGCAATCGCCGCCGCCGCCCGCGAGGCGCATCAGGAAGCAGCCGGTTCGGCTGACCTTGGCGCGATCGATGAGGCCGCCGAACTGATGGACGCCGCCGATCAGGCCGCGCGTACGCTCCGCTCGGTCGAGCGCGAAAAGGTGCAGGCAGTCGGCGATAACCGCGCGGTCGGCATGCGGTCTTACTGGAAGGCCATCCCGGTCGAAGGGCAGGGCGGCAAGGCTCTGGTCCACTACGCCCAGCGCCAGCCCGAGCGCATGAAGGCCTTCCTTCAGCAGCTGGCCGACGAAGACGTGCGCGCCGGTATCCGCACCATCCCCGGCTTCACGGTCGAGGAAGAGCGGAGGGTTGCGTAATGGCCGGCTCTGTCAACAAGGTCATCCTCGTCGGCAACCTCGGTGCCGATCCCGAGGTGAAGAGCTTCCAGAACGGCGGCCGCATCGCAACCCTGCGCATGGCGACCTCGGAAAGCTGGAAGGACCGCGCCACCGGTGAGCGCAAGGAGCGTACCGAGTGGCATTCGGTCACCGTCCAGAGCGAAGGTCTCGTCGGCGTGGTCGAGCGCTTCCTGCGCAAGGGCTCCAAAATCTACGTCGAGGGCCAGCTGCGCACTCGCAAGTGGCAGGACCAGAACGGCAACGACCGCTACACCACGGAGGTTTCGGTGGGCGGCGTTGGTGGCGTGCTGACGATGCTCGACGGCGCAAACAGCGGCGGGGACGGGCAGGGCGGACAGCGCCAGTCGCGCGGCAATGGCCAGCGTGACGGCAATGACCGTGGCGGCCAGCGCACCGGTGGCAGCTGGGGCAAGCAGTCGGGCGACAAGGAGGTCTACAACTCCGGTCGCGGTGGGTGGCAGGACGGCGGCGATGGCAGCCGTGGGTCGGCGGCCGACAACTGGCACAATGACGGCGGCTTCGGGGATGACCTCGACGACGATATCCCGTTCATGACCGACCGGAGCATCTGGTGATGCTCGGCGCCGAGCTGATTGCCGCGCCGGGGCGCGATGACGAGCCCGAGAAGTTCGACTTCGATTCACCCGAAGACGTTCTCATCGAGGTGCTTGCTCACGACAATGCGGATCAGACCCTTCCGCATTGGCCTTTCCACACCATCGAGACCTGCACGGTTATCGGCGGTGTCGGGGGTGTCTCCGGTGCTGCAAGCTACGAGAGCAGCTACGGGGGATTCCTCGACTATACGGTGCAGGATCTGATCGATTGCCCCGGTGAAGGCTGGTGGATCGTGGAAGGCGTGACCGGCGATTACCGCAAGGGTGATGGCTGGATGACCGACGATGACATGCGGTTCGATTGCAAAGGCTTCCGCCGAGCAACCGCCGCTGAAATCGCGGAGGCCTGAGCCATGGCACTCCCACCTCGCAAGTTCAAAGAGCCCGCGCCCAAGAAGGAGCGCCGCGAAGGCCGCTGGAAATCTCAGGCTCACCTGAAGTTCGTCCGGTCGTTCCATTGCGCTTGGCCCGGTTGCCAGCGCGCGCCGACCGAAGCGGCTCACGTCCGCATCGGTAGCGGGGCGGGAATGGGCCAGAAGCCGGACGACCATCGCGCAGTTCCGTTGTGCGGGGCCGATCTCGACTTCATGGGCCACCATGCCCAGCAGCACGCGATCGGCGAGCGCTCATTCTGGCGCGCCTATGAGGCCGCGTCGGGCCAGCCCGTGGAAAAGCTCATCGACAGCTTGTGCGACGCCTCGCCGCGCCGCCGGGAAATCCGGGAGCATCGCAATGGCTAAGCCTGTCTCCATGGCATTCAAGGACATGTCGTGTTCGAAGCGGTGCGAGAACTGCGGCAACCCGTTCTATCGCGATAAGCGGAACACCCGTGCCTACTGGCAAAAGGCGAAGTTCTGCTCGCGCGAGTGCTTCGGGGCCTTCGATGCACGTCGGAAGGTCGATACCCGTCTGCCGTTTGAGCAGGATTTTCTGCGCTGGTTTTCAAAGGGCGACGGCTGCTGGGAATGGATCGGCGCCATCGATCGCGATGGATATGGCATCTTCTCGTACGCCGGAAAGACTTATCGCGCGCACCGGATCGCCATGCAACTCGATGGCCGTGACCCAGGCGACATGATGGCGTGCCATCACTGCGACAACCCGGTGTGCGTCCGTCCCGACCATCTGTTCGCAGGCACCAACGCTGACAACATGCAGGACATGGTGGCGAAGGGCCGGAACCCCAATCGCTTCGGCGCCAACAATCCTAATTTCAAGCACGGCAGAACCGCAAGGGAGCACTGCAATGGCTAATGGCCAGACCCTCATTCTCGCGAATGCAGAAGTACGCCGTCGTGCGCATCGTCTGATCGATCTCGCGCCGGATCGGGCAGTGGTGAACATCCGCGCCGAGGCTCGCAGCCTCGATCAGAACGCGAAGATGCACGCAATGCTGTCCGATATCGCGCGGGCCAAGCCCGATGGCCGCGTCCTCACTACCGAGGTCTGGAAGGCGCTCTTCATGAACGCCGCCGGCTTCACGTGCGAGTTCGAGCCCACCCTGGACGGGCGCGGCGTGATCCCTCTCGGCTTCAAGTCGAGCCGCCTCAACAAGGCCGAGTTCTCGGATTTGATCGAGGCCATCCACTGCTTCGCTGCCGAGCACGGCATCGAGTTCACCGATCCCATCGAAAGGAAGGCTGCATGAGCACCACCTCAGATATCGCTGCGGGCGATGACCGCACCACCGCTCAGTTCTTCTTCGATGTCGGCTATTTCGCGGCTTGGTCCGACGCCTACATGCAGAACGGGAAGAAGGCCGCCTTCACGATCAGCGACGGGGATCTTGACCGGGCTTGGGCTATCGCGCCGGAAGCTCATGACGACCGCGAAGAGTGGGATCGCCACATGGCTGCGACCCAACCTGGCTGGCAGCCTATCGAGACCGCGCCGAAGGACGCGCCTTTCGGCACCTGGATCATCGGCTGCCGAGCGGGCCAGCCCGAAAGTGTAGGCCCTGTGACTTGGCGCAACGGCTTCTGGTTCCAGACGGACGGCGAACGTTGGATTGAGAACTGGCTGACCCACTGGATGCCTCTCCCCTCCGCCCCCTCTCAGATCGAGGAGGGGAAGGACAATGGCTGAGAACAGCGCAATCGAGTGGACGCACCACACCTTCAATCCGTGGATCGGCTGCACCAAGGTCGGGCCCGGCTGTGACAACTGCTATGCAGCCGACCTGTCCAATGCCCGCCTTGGCGTTGAATGGGGACCGGGCAAGCCGCGCCGCCACACCGCTGCATCGACGTGGAAGCAGCCGCGCGCGTGGAACCGGAAGGCGGAGGCTGCTGGCGTTCGCTACCGCGTGTTCTGCGCCTCGCTGGCGGACGTGTTCGACAACGAGGTTCCGGCCGAGTGGCGCGCCGAACTGTTCCAGTTGATCCGCGAGACGCCGCGCCTCGACTGGCTGCTGGTGACGAAGCGCATCGGCAACGTCGCGAAGATGGCCGATGCCGCTGGCGGGCTTCCGAGCAATGTCTGGCTGGGCGCGACGATCGTCAACCAGCTCGAAGCTGACCGCGACATTCCGAAGCTGCTCCAGACCAACGGGCCGCGTTTCCGCTTCCTGTCCATGGAACCTCTGCTCTCCGATGTGAGCATCGAGCCATGGCTGAACCCGGACCTGACCTGTCAGGGATGCGACGACGGCGAAGGGTACGGCAACCGTTGCGCCAGTGATCGCGTCCCGCGCGGAGAGCAGTGCCCCTGGAATCGCGCTGTGCAGATCGTGACGGATCATGGCCCTTATTCCGATGACGGCGAACCGACATCCGTCACGTGCGACGTGCGAACGCTGGATTGGGTCATCGCTGGCGGCGAGAGCGGTCCCAACGCCCGGCCTATGCACCCGGACTGGGCGCGTTCGCTGCGCGACCAGTGTGCAGCTGCGGGCGTCCCGTTCCTGTTCAAGCAGTGGGGCGAGTGGTTCCCCTTCGGCGAGCGGGACGCTGATGGCCACATCAACTCGCGGACGATGGGCGAACAGTCAGGCAAGTGGCTGGAGTGGCCAGATGCTCGGGGTTTTAGCGCCCGCATCGGCAAGAAGCAGGCAGGCCGCTTCCTCGATGGCGTTCAGCACGACGGATATCCGAAGGACGCATCCAATGCCTGACACCCGCACTGAGCATACGCCGGGGCCTTGGGGCTGGTTCGGCAACGCCAACAGCCACAGCCTCTATCTCGCCACCAAGCATAGCGGCCGCCGCTACGTCATGGGCTTCAAGCGGTGGGGCTTCTCCGGCGGGCAGCCGGAGTTTCAGCCTGGCGGGCGCGGCATGGTCGACGCTAGCGAGCTTCTGCAGTTCGAGGTCGGCGACCGCGATGTCGTCGGCGTCGAGGCCGCGCGCAAGAACACCAGCGTCTATCGCATGGACGTTCGCGGGATCGATTGCGCCGACGCCCGCCTGATCGCCGCGGCACCATGCTTGCTGAGCGCGTTGGAGACTGCCCGCGCCGCCCTCCACCAGCATTACATCGACTGGGACGGTGAGCGGGAAGACGCGGTTCCGCTGCAAGAGGCGCGCGCCGCCTGTGACGCCGCCATCGCCAAAGCCCGAGGTGAAGCATGAGCCTGCCGAGGGACATCCGCTGGCTTCGTAAGGATGCCGAATACTTCCGCCTCGAACGTGAAACCTGCACCTACGAATGGAGGGGCACGGAGGACCAACAATGGCGGGAAGGCCGCAAAGCCTGCATCGACCGGCGCAAAACCTGGGGGCAGGACGACTGCGAAGAGCGGGGGTCTGATCGCGGGACCTGCGCGGAATGTCGGCAGGACATTGCGGAGGCGCTTGAGACCAAAGCCTCCAAACAGCGCCGCGCCGACGCCTGCGCCGCCATGCGTGCCCGTGCAACTGCCCTGCGCGCAGAGAACCGCCAGCGCAAATCTGGCGCCGCGAAAGCGATCGAAGCCCGCAGGGCCGAGACGGGAACCGGCTCGGTTCACGAGAGCGCGGTGCCGCAGGCATTCGCCCAGAATATCCCCGGAGACTCCGCATGAAGACCTTCACCGTAGAGGTGACCCAGGTTGTCACCGTGGAGCTGGATGAGACGAAGTTCGACGAGGCTTTCCTCGCTGAGTTTCGGAAGCATTTCTATCGGTTCGACGACATCGATGAGCATGCGAAGCACATCGCCCAGTTGGAAGCGCGCGGGCTCATCACGGGCTGGCCGGTCTTCATCGAGGGGTACGGCCCCACCGAGGACATGGGCATCAAGGCCACCGCCGTAGTGGAATCCATCGAGATCGTGAAGGAGTACGCCAATGGCTGAGGAAAAGACCGGCCTTTCGGTAGATCAGATCGCAGCCACCCGTCCCGCACCCATCAGCCTGAAGCCTGATGCGACCGATATCCGCTTGGTGCTCGAAGGGACGCTTCCGCGCTGCCCATTCTGCAACGGCACGCCATCGACCCACACACGGTTCTTTCCGCATTCCGGGATATACCAGTCCATCGTGCATTGCGCGGGCTGCATGGCGGAAGTCATGGTCAACCAGCGCGACCGCGAAGAGGCGCGGCAGGATGCTATTGCGCACTGGACAGTCCGCGCGCCGGTTCAACCCGACGACCTCACCGCCGCCGCCCAGCTTCAGCGCTCCGGCCTCATCACCCCCGAGAAGTACAATCACATCTGCGAGAACATCAGGGCTCGCGATGCTGTGCGGGAGGCGATGGCGTGACATGGCTGTTCGTACCCGGAATATCCTCTCCTGCTGCGCCGGAGTTGGCGGCCTTGAACTCGGAATTCTGCTCGCCCTCCGCCATCGGGGAGAGGATGGGCGCGGTATATGTTACCTGGAGGGGGAAGCCGCAGCTGCCGCAAGTCTGGTCGCGTCGATGGAAGCAGGGTGGTTTCATCCGGCTCCTGTCTGGTCTGACATGCGAACCTTCGACGCTCGACCGTGGCGTGGCCACGTTCATATCCTCGCTTCGGGTGACCCCTGCCAAGACAACTCAGTCGCAGGAAAGCGCGCCGGGGCCGATGGCGAGCGCTTCCTTGCCTCCGAAGTCACCCGCCTTGCCGAAGAGTGCCGGCCTGATTCTATCTTCCGCGAGAACGTCCCGGGGAACGCGGACGGACAGCTTGCGGCCATCGCTCCGTCACTGGAAGGGCTGGGCTACCGCGTTGCGGCAGGAATATTCAGCTCGGCCGGAACTTACAACACCATGCGACGTGAGCGACTGTTCATCATGGCCGTCCGCCAAGACGGTGAGTGGGGGATGGGAGCGGGATCGGAACGGGAACGTCTATCCGACGCTGGAAGGTGCGGCCGAGATGTGGCCCGGCCCCATGGCGGGTGCGGCGGGGACGGATGCATACAATGCGGCGGGGAATTCCGACTTCTCGCGGAAGGCAATGCTGCAGGCGGAAGAGTTGATCTCGCGCTGGTCGAGCCCGAAGGCGTCGGATCCGGAAAAGGCCGGGCCGAACATGCGGGGCAGCAAGGGCGACGTGCCGTTACCGGGGCAGGCGGCACAGTGGGAAGCACCTTCGGTTGCGGTGACGGACGGGTCGCGGATGACGCGCGGCGGGGATCGATCGCACGAATTGCTCCTGACGGGTCAGGCGACGGACGCCTCGAAGCGCTGGGCAGCACCAGCAGCACAGAACCACAAGGGCAGCAGCGAGGGCAGCAGCGAGGGCAGCATCACGCGCTCGGACGGCAAGTCAAGGGAGGACATCCTCTCGTATCAGGCCGAGCAGTTCTTCCGCCTGCCGTCATCCCTGGACCGACCGATAGCCGGTGGATCGACATCCTCGACCGATTCTCCGAACTCCAACCAGCCCTCAGTGAAGAGGAAGCTGAATCCCATCTTCGTCGAGGCGTTGATGCGATGGCCCACCGGATTGAGCGGCTTCGAGCGACAGGAAATGGCGTGGACCCGTTGGTGGCTGCTCATGCCTTCCTTTCTCTCGGCGCTCTACTCGGCATCTGAGCCGGATCAGTTGGACCTTTTCGGAGCAGCAGCATGACCCGCATCGAACGCATCGGTGATGCGAGCCTCACCGACTTGGCTGCCCAGCTCGAAGCAATGCTGCGGACCGGCAAGAGCGCTGAAGAGGTAGCGACCGAACTTGGGGGCTTTGTCATCACTCTCGAAGCGAACAGCGTCGATGATGCGGCCAAACAGGCCCAGCGGATGCACGAACAAATGGGGACGAAGCAGTGACCCAGAACACCAGCAGCGCAGTCATGCAGCAGCGGCGTGAAGCAAAGGACGCGCTCGATGACTTCCCAACACCGCCCTGGGCGACGCGCGCGTTGTGCGAGTGGATCAAGGCGAACATTCGCGAAGACCTCCGCTATGACAGTTGCCGTGAACCCGCGGCTAACCGCGGGCACATGGTCAAGCCGCTGTCCGAGTACTTCGCGACCGTTTTTGCCGCCGACGTTCACGATTATGGCGCCGGCTTCGCAGTGGAGGACTACCTCTTTGGCCCTCTACCAACCCCTGTAGACTGGACGATCACGAACCCGCCTTTCCGGCTTGCCGAGCAGTTCATCGAACGGGCGCTCGCAACGAGTGACTGCGTGGCGGTGATCGTGCGCGCCGCCTTCCTTGAAGGGCAGGGCCGTTTCGAGCGCCTGTTCGCCAAGAACCCGCCCAGCCACGTCCTGCAGTTCACCGAGCGGGTCGTGATGCACAAGGGCAGGCTCGCGCCCGAAGGCTCGACCGCGACCGCTTACGCCTGGTTGGTTTGGGCAGACCGGGCCGCCGACACGAAACTGCGCTGGATCGCGCCCTGCCGGAAGAGGCTGGAACGCCCGGAGGACTACCTATGAGCCTGAACGTGACTGACGAGCGATGCGAATCGCTGGTGAAGCTCGACCGCAAACTATCGCGGGCCAGCTTCAACCAGAGGGGCATCAATTTGACTGCCGAGGAACTTAGCCTTCTGGCAGAATTGGGAACGCTGGCCGACGTTTCGGCCGCAAAATCGAAATCTCTGGAGGAGCGCGCCAAGTGTCGGCAGTTAAGGGTGGTGTCTACCAACGAGGGCCTTTCTGGCTCGACCTCGAAAGGGGAGCAGCCGGCGCGCCCAAGAGCGATCGATGGTACATCTGGTGGTACGACACCGGGGCAGGGCGCCAAAAGCGGAGAAGCACGAGCACATCGGATGTTCGGGTAGCCTGCGACAAGCTTGATGAGCATTATCTAGCTACCCACCGGTCTACCGACGATGATCTCGACACCTATGGGGTCGCGGACGCCATGGCGGACTACTGGATCGAGCATGCCCAGAACATCGCCAGCAAGGACGCGAAGCGCGCGCAGCTGAAGCTGTTCAACCGCTTCCGCGAGATCGAGCAGGCCGCCGGGCGCATGCCCGTTCCATTGATGCCCGCTCAAATCGATGATGCCATGCTCACCCGGTTTCGGGCATGGGGCGTGGCAGATCCCATTGTCGCGCGAAAGAAAGACGCTGCCGGCAACTGGGTGGCTGGCAAGTCGCGCAAGCGCTCGGCCTCCACCGTCGAGGAGAGCGTCATCACCCTGAAGGCGGCGCTCAACCATGCCTTCCGGAACCGGCGCACCAGATACGTGCCCCCGCTCCAGCACAAGACGCGGGATCAGGTAACCCCCGAGCGAGATTACCGCCTATCGGTCGACGCGATCGGCGAGCTGTTGGACTTCAGCCTAAATGGCGCTGGGAACTACGCAGGGCATGGCGACAGGCTTCTGCCGCTGCGCAGGTATCTGATCGCCGGTATTTGCACTCTCGCGCGCCCGGACGCCATTTTCGATATGAACGTGCTGATCAACCGCGAGCAGTGGATGCAGAATGAGCGCCGGTTCGCGCTCAACCCGGCCGGGCGGATCCAGACAAAGAAGGTGCGCCCGGTCGTGCCCATCGTCGACCTGTTGCACTCATGGCTTCAGCAGACTGACGAATGGTTCGTTTGCAGCGAGCGGACGAGTTTCGATGCGAAACAGCAAATCGACGTGGTCACGCAGCATGGGGTGCGGTCGATTCGCAGTGCTTGGGGATCTGCACGCGAGCAACTTCGAATTCCAGATGGCTGGGGACCGAAGCTGATTCGGCACTCGATGGCGACCATCCTCGCGAATCGCGGCGTCGATCTGATCCAGCTGGAAATGGCGCTTGGGCACCGCGTGCTCGGCAAGACTTCGAGCCGCTATGCGCGCTTCGATCCGGAGTACCTGGCGACGGTTCGCGACGGCATCAACGATGTGGTTGGGGATTTGATGAAAGCGGCCGGATCGGCCCTTCACCCGAAACTCACCCGAAAATCGGAGAATGTAACGGTGTTGAGGGCTTGATGAAAAACCGGCTAAACCCTTGGTTTTCAAGGAGATTCCGAATGGTGGGCGTAGCAAGGATTGAACTTGCGACCCCTACGATGTCAACATAGTGCTCTACCACTGAGCTATACGCCCACACCATTCGGTCGGTCCGTTGCAGCGTGGTGTGCCGCTCGGAGGACTGGCCCTCTAGCTGCGGTGTTTCGGGTTGGCAACAAGGAATTTCAAAAAAGTTCAGCCTTGGTTTTTCGAGGCTGTGGAAGACCTGTGGATGAAATGAATCAGAGCTGGGCGTGCTCGGACAGACCGAACACCCGCTGCACTTCCATCACGATGTCGCGCAAGTGGAAGGGTTTCGACAGCACCTTGGCATGCGGCGCCTCGCGGCTGGCGCGCAGGGTGACGGCGGCGAAGCCGGTGATGAACATCACTTTCGTCGTCGGCGAAACTTCGGCGCAGCGCTGGGCCAGTTCAATGCCGTCCATCTCGGGCATGACAATGTCCGAGAGCAGCAGGTCGTAATGCTCGCGCTCCAGCAGGGGCAGGGCGGCCGTGCCGCGATCGACCGCGGTGACATCGTAGCCGGCGTTCTCCAGAGCCCTGGCAAGGTAGGTGCGCATGGCCTGGTCGTCTTCGGCAAGCAGGATGCGGATCATCGGCGTCATGTCCTGAATCGTTCGTCTACAGCGTGTCGCGCTGGTTAAGAGCACCAGCATAGCGCTTAACCGGTTAAAATTCTCGCCTGGAATAACGGGTGACCGGTTACGGGACGCTTTGACTTGTAGATGTTGAAGCGCCAGTTTTGGGCCATGGCGACAGGCACCGGCGAGAACGATTCGCAAAGGCAGGCGGGTGGCTGGATTCCCGGGGCTCCCGGGATTCCGGCCTTTACCTTCGAAGGTTCGGAACCGTCCGTTGTGCCGGTGCTGATCGCGGCGCCGCATGCAGGGCGCGCCTATCCCCGTTCACTGCTCGACGATTTGCGCCATCCCGATTCGGTCGCGCTGCGGCTGGAGGATCGCTATGTCGACCGGATCGCCCAGGCGGTTGCGCGCGAGACGGGGGCAGGGCTGCTGCTGGCGCAGGCGCCCCGCGCGATGATCGATCTCAATCGCGCGCCCGACGATATCGATTGGGACATGTTCGGCCGTGGTGCCCGTCCCGAATCGCCGGGCTTGCCGAGTCGCCGTGCGCGCAGCGGCCTTGGCCTGATTCCCCGCCGCCTGCCGGGCGTGGGCGAACTCTGGCGTCGTCGTCATGAGCGTGCAGACCTTGCCGCGCGGATCGAGGGCATTCACCAACCCTATCATGAGGCGCTGGCGCGCGAACTGGCCTCGCTTCGCGAGCGCTGGGGCGCGGCACTGCTGCTGGACCTTCATTCGATGCCGCCGCTGCCGACGCGGATCGGCAGTGAGCCGCCGCGATTCGTTATCGGAGACCGCTTCGGCGCGACGTGCCATGGCAGCCTGATTGCCGGTGCCTTTTCGTGGTTCGCGGCCCATGGCTGCGTGGCTGCGCACAATCGCCCTTATGCGGGCGGCTATGTGCTCGAACGTCATGCCGCGCCTGCCGAGGGCATCCACGCGGTTCAACTCGAAGTGGACCGTACTTGCTATCTGGATTCGCGGCTGTCGGAGCCGGGGCCGGGCATGGCTGCCACCGTGGAACTGCTATCGGGACTGGTACGCCGGCTTGCGGCCGGTGTCAGCGAACTGGGCGGCAAGGGCTTTGTGCAAGCGGCCGAGTAGCTGATTCGCGCTTGAGGGCGCGTTCTCTCCAACCGTCATGGCGAAATGCTGGAGGTAATAAAAAACCACCCCGCGCTATGCGCGAGGTGGCCAAGGTTCAGGGAGGAGGTGCACGATGTGCACCAAACCTGACCGGGCCATGAGGGTAGCGCCGATCAGGCATTGCCAACATAGCAAACCTTCGGCGACATTCAACCCTTAGAATGAAGCAAAGTGTATCGGCTTTGCAAGCGTGGGAGAGAATGCCGATACAGATTGGGGTGGAACTGTGACAAAAATGTCAAAATTCCACCCCGAAATCAGGATTTAGGCCGGTTCGCGGCCGAGAGATCAGGCGTTGACCGGGATCTGCGGACCCTTACCCTGCGCAACCTGGCGACCGAAAATGTCGCGCACGAGGTCGAGCGAGAAGAGGTGGGCGTAGATCAGCGGCAGCATACCGTTCTGGTTCCACTGGCGCAGCACGTCGCCGCGCATTTCGCGCAGCTTGGTCTCGTCAACCATCTGGAAGCCGCGATAGGTGAAGGGCTGGCCGGTGCCGACGTCGATGTTCAGCTCGCCTTCCATCAGCAGGTTGTGCTTGGCCAGCTCGGCCATGAAGTTGGCGGTCTTGGTGCCGGCGATCTCGAAGTTCTCGCAGAACTTGAGCATGTTCTTGGTGGCGTCGGTCGGCTCGCCTTCGGCGAACAGGGCCTCGCCTTCCTCGATCTCACCCACGAGGTCGCTCGACGGGTCGACGCAGAGCGAAAGCTCTTCGCTGTCCGGGCGCAGGCGGGCGAGCATGAAGGGATAGCGGCGGGCGTAAGCCGGGATGTAGACCGGCTGGCCGACAATGCCTTCATCGTCGACGAAGACGTTCACGCCTTCGTTCATGCCCATCAGGATGAGCGGAACGGGGTTTTCGCCCGAAGTGAAGATGATCGGGTAGTTACGCTGGGCCTGCGGAAATTCCTCAACCGTGAGCGGTACCGAATTGATGCCGACCAACCACGTCGCCTTGTCGGTCGAACGGGTCTTCCAGCTGGCGTGCTGCTGCGAATTGAGCGGCACAAGGTCCTTGTAGAACAGGGGCAGGGCAGGATTCTGCGGCGCGGTGGCCATTGCGATACTCTCCGCAAGTCTGGGAATTTTCCGAGTGGGTGGCTTTAGAAGCAGGAAGGGGTGTGCGCAAGCGGGCTGCCGGGGCGATGCGGGGATATCCGGCGAGTCGGCGTGCGCTGTCCCTCGAAGCTAGATCAGCTTGCCGGGATTGAGCAGTCCCTGTGGATCGAGCGCCTGCTTGACCGAGCGCATGATGGAGAGCGCCACCGGGTCGCCAAGACGGGCCAATTCGTCCCGCTTGAGCTGGCCGATGCCGTGCTCGGCCGAGATCGAGCCGCCCCATTCGGTCACGAGATCGTGGATGTAGCGGCTGATTTCCTTGCCTTCCCGGGCTTGCCAGGCGGCGCCGTCGGTCACGCTGGGCGCGATCACGTGATAGTGGACATTGCCGTCACCCAGATGACCGAAGGCGACCGCCTCGGTGCCGGGCCACTTGGCCTCGATCATCGGCGCGGTGGTTTCCACGAATTCGGGCATCTTTTCGACCGGGACCGAAATGTCATGCTGCACGGCCGGACCGCGCGCGCGCTCGGCGGGGGAAATCGATTCGCGGATCAGCCACATGGCCTCGGCTTGCGCTTCGCTGGCAGACATCGTGGCATCTTCCAGCAGTTCGGCTTCGAAGGCATCGGCCATCATCGTCTCGCAGCGGTCGCGCAGCGTGTCGGCTCCGGCGCGGTCGGCCACGACTTCGATGAGAACGTGCCAGCCATGACGCCCTTCGAGCGGCGCACGGGCGTCGGGCAGGAGTTGAAGCACGGCATCGAGACAGGCCTGCGGCAGGACCTCGAAGCCCTCAAGTGCTTCGCCTGCCGCATCCTCGCAGTGGAGCAGCAACTTGCGCGCGTCGACCAGCGTGGGAACGCCTGCCCAGATCACCACGCGCTCGGCCACTGCGGGCAGCAGTCTGAGCGTCGCGGCGCTGACTAGGCCCAGCGTCCCCTCGGAGCCGATGAAAAGCTGCTTGAGGTCGAAACCGCGATTGTCCTTCTTGAGCGGGGTGAGCATCGAGTAGATTTGCCCGTCGGCCAACACGGCCTCCAGCCCGAGCACCAGCGCGCGCATCGAGCCGTGGCGTAGCACCTGGGTGCCGCCGGCATTGGTCGAGATCAGGCCACCTACCGTCGCCGATCCCTTGCCGCCCAGCGACAGCGGGAAGCGCAGCCCTTCCGCCTCAGCCGTTTCGTGGAGCGTCTGGAGCACGAATCCCGCCTCGCAGGTGATCTGACGGGCCTCTACGTCGAAATGGCGGACCGCGTTCATCCAGCGCAGCGAGAGTAGCAGGGCATGGCCGCTGTCATCGGGAGTGGCGCCGCCGGACATCCCGCTGTTGCCGCCTTGCGGAACGATGGCGATGCCGTGGCGCGCGCAGAGGCGGACCAGTGCCGAAAGCTCTTCGGTCGATCCGGGAGACGCCATGGCCAGCGCCTTGCCGGTATAGCGGCCGCGCCAGTCGGTCAGCCAGGGGGCGAGAAGGTCGGGATCGGCGGTCAGGCCGCGCGGGCCGAGCAACTCGGCGGCTTCGGTCAGGAAGGCGCGGGCGGTGGTGCTTGCGGCGGTCAGGCTGTCGGAGGTCGTCATACCGGCGATATGGCACACCGATCTGCGCGTTTCACGCGGTTTGCACGCGGGGTGACTTGCCGAATGGGTTAAGCGGTGGTTCAAGCTCTCCCGCTAAGGGGAGGGGGCTCGGCCTTTATTGCGCCCCGGGCCGTTCGGGGATCTGCTCTTTTTCATGAATCTCGCTTCCGTCCTGCTGTACCCGCTCATGCTGCTGCTTCCAGCGGCAGGGGGCGGCGAATCGGGCAAGGGTGATTCGTCCGTGCGAGGCGACGAGGCGAGGCAGTCCGATTCGGCAGGGTACGCTGCGCCTGACGCAGACGGTCCCGGCGGTTGGCCTGCCGACTGGTCCGAATCGGCGGGCAAGCATCCTTTCGCGGTGTTCGCCTTTCCGCATCCCGAGCCCGAGAGCGCCTGGCAGATTCGAATCGAGCAGCGCATGACCATCCGCATCAGCCCGCGCGCGCCGCTTCCGGCCGAGCCGCTTGGCGATCCCGACGCACCGGAAAGCCGTCCGCGCTTCACCGAGCGCAAGATCGGCAAGTGTCTGCCGATTGCAGGAATTGCGGGCGTTCAGCCCGACGGGCAGCGCAACCTGCTGCTTTATATGCGTGACCGCCGAATCATTAGTGTCGAGCTGGAACGGGCCTGCCGCGCGGGCGCGTTCTACTCCGGGTTCCTGCTCTCACGCTCAGCGGACGGGCAGCTTTGCGTGGACCGCGACTCCCTGTTGTCGCGCAGCGGTTCGAACTGCAAGCTCACCCGCATTCGGCAGCTTGTCGCCGTCGAACACTGAAATCGACTTCGAAATGGAGGCGAATCGCCTTCTTTTGCGGATTTTCTTGACTTTGGGAGTGGTTCGCGCAAAGGCGCCGCAAAGGTGCACGTTCGACACGCGCGAAGGCCTAGGCCGCACCCGTCGCGACATCGGCGAATACTCTTGCTTCCCTGAACTTCGGATAAACCAGTCTGCCTATGAGCTTTGCCGATCTCGGCCTGTCTGACGAATTGCTGCAAGCGGTGGAAGCCGCGGGCTATAGCGAACCGACTCCTATCCAGGCGCAGGCCATTCCCCCGGTCCTCATGATGAAGGACCTCATCGGCATCGCACAGACTGGGACGGGAAAGACCGCCAGCTTCGTGCTTCCGATGATCGACATCCTTGCCCATGGCCGCCGCCGTGCGCTGATGCCGCGATCTCTCATTCTCGAACCCACGCGCGAGCTTGCCGCGCAGGTTGCCGAGAACTTCGAGAAGTACGGCAAGAACCACGATCTCAAGATGGCGCTGCTGATCGGCGGCGTGCAGATGGGGGATCAGGTGAAGGCGCTTCAGGAAGGCGTCGATGTGCTGATCGCCACGCCGGGCCGCCTGATGGACCTGTTCGAGCGCGGCAAGATCCTGCTTACCGGCTGCGAACTGCTCGTGATCGACGAAGCGGACCGCATGCTCGACATGGGCTTCATCCCGGACATCGAAAGCATCTGCTCCAAGCTGCCGACCAACCGGCAGACGCTGCTGTTCTCGGCGACGATGCCGCCGCCGATCAAGAAGCTGGCCGACCGCTTCCTGTCGAACCCCAAGAACATTGAAGTCGCCCGCCCGGCGACGGCCAACACCAACATTGTCCAGCACAAGGTGGCGGTGACGTCCCGGGGCAAGCGGGAGGCCCTGCGCCACCTGCTGCGGACCGATAACGTGACGACCGCGATCGTCTTCGCCAACCGCAAGACCACGGTGCGTGAACTCGCCAAGAGCCTCAAGGGCCACGGTTTCGCCGCTGGCGAGATCCATGGCGACATGGATCAGGCGGGACGCAATGCCGAGCTTCAGCGGTTCAAGGACGGGGCGATCAACATTCTGGTCGCATCCGACGTTGCCGCGCGCGGGCTTGACGTGAAAGGCGTGAGCCACGTCTTCAACTTCGACACGCCCTGGCATCCGGACGACTACATCCACCGCATCGGCCGCACCGGCCGTGGCGGCGCAACGGGCCGTGCCTTCACACTTGTCACGCCCGAGGATGCCGAAGCAATCGAAGGCGTTGAAAAGCTGACCGGCGGCAAGATCCCCGTTTACACGCTTTCGCCGGATGAAGCCGCTGCGGCCCCGGCACGCGAAGAGCGGCCCCGCCGCGAAAAGCGTGCGCGGACCGAGACGCGTGAAGCGCCTGTGGAAGATCGCGCCGAACACAGCGAAGAGCGTTCCGCGCGCCGTGAACGCCCCGAGCGTCAGCGCGAAGAGCGCAGCGAACGTCCCGCGCGCCGCGATGAGCGTGCGGACCGTCGTCCCACGCGTGATACCGCGCCGGAACGCGAAGCGAAGGCACCGCGCAGCGACGCCCGCCGTGGCCGCCGCCGTGAGGAAGAACCGGCGGACATGGGCTGGAACGGCCCGGTTCCCGAGTTCCTCGGCGTTTCCGCGCTGGCCTGATTTCGAACCTATACCGTTTTCGGGGAGCCCTTCGCGGCTCCCCGTTTTCGTTTGGGCACCCCTATGTCAGGGGGCGGCCGCTGCCCGCAGCGGCAATCCGGTTACCTATTGTTTTTGCGGGCAGAGGATGACTTTCCTGCGCCTGTGCTGCAAGCGGTGGCGAGGGGCAGGAGACCTGCTTGTCGGGCGCTTGTCGGGCAAGGCGCTGCTGTGTCAGAAGCCTCGGGAAATATGCAGGGGAGTTGCCGTATGCGATGGGCCGGACACAGAGGGGCAAGGCTGGTTCTGGTGCTGTCGCTGTGCATGGGCGCGGCCTGTGCCGCCAAGGCCGATCCGAACGCGATCGTGCAAGTGGACACCGGCAGCCTCGAAGGACGTGTTGAGGATGGCGTGATCAGCTGGAAGGGCATTCCCTTCGCCGCGCCTCCGGTGGGGGACCTGCGCTGGCGTGCGCCGCAACCGGCGGCCAATTGGGACGGCGTGCGCCCGGCCACCGAATACGGCCACGACTGCATGCAGAAGCCGTTCGAGGGCGATGCGGCCCCGCTTGGTACCCCTCCGGCCGAGGATTGCCTCTATGCGAACATCTGGCGCCCGGCGGAGGCCAGCGGCAAGCTGCCCGTCGTCGTGTGGATCTATGGCGGCGGCTTCGTCAATGGCGGTGCCTCGCCGCCGACTTATTCGGGGGCGGAACTGGCGAAGCAGGGGGTCTTGCTCTTCAGCTTCAACTACCGGGTCGGCCGTTTCGGGACCTTTGCCCATCCCGCGCTGACGAAGGATGGCGAGGACGGCGGCCTGATCGGCAACTACGGCTATCTCGACCAGATCGCGGCGCTCGCCTGGGTCCAGCGCAATATCGAGGCGTTCGGCGGCGATCCGGAGAACGTGACGATTATGGGTGAAAGCGCGGGCGGGATGTCCGTGCATAATCTCGTCACGTCGCCGCTCGCCGATGGGCTGTTTGACAAGGCCGTGGTGCTGTCGGGCGGCGACGGCAAGATGCTTATCGGTCCCGATCTGGCCTCCGCCGAAGCATCCGGCCTGCGCTTTGCAGAGAGCAAGGGCATCGCGCCGGACGATCCTGACGCGCTGGCGAAGCTGCGGGCCTTGCCGGCGGACGATGTGGTGGACGGGCTCAATCTGGCCAGCCTTTTCGCGCCGTCCGATGCGCCGCGCAGTTTCGCGAGCCCCTTCATCGATGGACGCATCGCGCTCGACCAGCGCAAGGCCTATGCCTCCGGCCAATTCCACCAGGTGCCGATGATAATCGGCGCGACCAGCGACGACATGGGCGGCGTCACTGGCGGCATGATCGCGGGCGCGAGACAGCTATCCGGCCTTGTTGCCGATCTGGGCGTGCCGGTGTGGGAATATCGGTTCGGCTACGTCGCGAGTTCGATCGCGGCGGACGGGAAGGGCGCGCAGCATGCGAGCGACATTCCCTTCTTCTTTGGCACACAGGCGATCAAATACGGGGATGCCACCAGCGAGCGCGACAATGCGATGGGGCGGATTGCCAGCGCTTATATCGTGAATTTCGCGAAGACGGGCGATCCCAACGGCGCAGATCTGCCCATGTGGCAGCCGCGCTCGCGACAGGGAGAGGCGATTCTGGAATTCACGCCGGATGGGACCGCAGCCGATGTGCCCGATCCGCTGCTGCCGCAGATCGAGGCGGCAGGGGAAGAGCAGTAAGACGAACCGTCAGGTTTCCAGAATCTTGGAATCCGATGTCTGTGTAAGCTGCCCCCGGAAAGGGGCGACGAGGTGATCGACGAAGTTTTCGGCAGGCGGCATATCGACGCCGAAACGCGACGGACGCTCGGCTTCCGGACGATAGGCGGTGCCGAACATCCGGTCCCATATCACCAGTTGCGAGCCGAAATTGGTGTCATAGGCTTCCACCTGATCCGCGTGATGCCAATGGTGGATGCGCGGAGGCGTGAACACGGCTTCGAGAGGCCCGAACGAAAGCCGGGTATCGGCATGGAGCAGGTTTGCGTGCAGCGTGTACACACCGATGTAGATCGCCACGGCCATGGGCGAGAACGAGGCGAACAATATCGGCAGCGTTAGCGCCGCAGAGAATACGACTTGCTCGACCGGATGAACGCGCGCGGAGGCCAGCCAGTCGAGATGAGGGCTCGAATGGTGGATCCGATGGAAGCGCCAGAGAAAAGGTACGGCGTGGAAGCTGCGGTGAATGCACCAGATGATGAAATCGCACACCAACAGCAGGATCACAGCCTGAAGCCAGACCGGAAGCGTTCCGGAAAGATCCACGAGAGGTTTGGCCGGGGCAACCAGCGCCACGAGCAGCATGGCTCCGAATCGGATGATCAATGAGCCTACCGTTGCATGAAGCACATCAGCTGCCAGCCCAGCGCGAGTGCGGCGGCTCGTCCCGCGCGCGGGCAGCAGGCGCTCCAGCGGTACCAAGAGTATCGCCACGATAAGGAGCGGGCGCAGGACGGCTATGACTTCATGCATCTGATCTGCGTCCGGTAAGGAGGAGCGGAAGCCGTGATGTTAGACGCCTTATGGTTTCCCGAACCTAAATGCGGATGCGGTTGATCGGCCCGGAACCTCGATTAAACGGCTGTTTACCAATATTCCGCTAGAGCTTTTCCATGCCCGGCCGTTCCGGTGGGGTGGGGGATATCAATGACGCTGGCTCGCCTGATCCATCTTGCCGAATGCGCCTTCCTGCTCCTGCTGGCCGGTCTGGCGGTCTGGCGGCTGTATCCGGCGGTACCGCAGCATCCCCAGCTTGTGATCTTCCTTATCGCCGAACTGCTTGGCGTTGTCCTGATTGTGATACAGCGTCCGGGCGACGTGGCGACCGGACTCAAGCCGGTGTTGTTGGGTTTCAGCGGAACCGGCGTGGCTCTGCTGATCGTGCCCAACGGCGTGCAACTCGCTCCCGATTTCGTGTCGACAGTACTGGTCGTCGGCGGCGTTACGCTGTCGATCCTCGCCAAGCTTTCGCTGCGACGCAGCTTCGGGCTGGTCGCGGCCAATCGCGGGGTCAAGGAAGGTGGGCTCTACAAGCTGGTCCGCCACCCGATGTACATGGCCTATATCGTCAACCATATCGGCTATCTGATGCTCTATCTCTCAGCCTGGAACGTGGCGATCTATGTCCTTACCTGGATCCTGCTGTGGATGCGCACGGATGAGGAAGAGCGGGTTCTCCGCACTGATCCGGCCTACTGTGCCTACGCCTCCAGAGTCCGTTCGCGCCTTGTACCGGGGCTGATCTGAGCGCCTTTCAGGCTTCGCCGGCGGGTTTCACGAAGCTGTCCAGCACGCGCTTATGGCCGGACTGTTCGAAGTCGATCTCCAGCTTGTTGCCTTCCTGCCCGGCGACGGTGCCGTAGCCGAACTTTTCATGGAAGACGCGCGCGCCGATGGCGATGTCGGTGCGTGGTTTGGCGGCAAAGCTGGCGGCGCTGCGGGTTGATTCGGCGATTCGACGCGGCTTTGGATCGTATTCCTGCGCCGAGGCCCGCTGCCAGCCGGGGCCGCGCGTCATTGTCCGCGCCGGCTGCGCGCGGGCAACATCAGCGAAGGGATCGCCATGTTCCGACCATTGCGCGCGCCAGAGCGACGCGCCGCCGGACAGCGTGGTCTCGCTGTCGACATGATCGTCCGGCAGTTCGCCAATGAAGCGCGAGGGGATCGAACTGGTCCACTGGCCATAGATGCGGCGATTGGCGGCGTGGAGGATCGTGCACTTGCGCCGCGCGCGGGTAATCGCGACGTATGCGAGGCGCCGCTCTTCTTCGAGGCTGGCCAGCCCGCCTTCATCCATCGCGCGCTGTGAGGGGAACACGCCTTCCTCCCAGCCGGGCAGGAACACGTTGTCGAACTCCAGTCCCTTGGCCGCGTGCATGGTCATGATCGTGACCTTTTCCTCGTCCGAGGCCGCATCGTTGTCCATCACGAGGCTGACATGTTCGAGGAAGTCGCCCAGGCTCTCGTATTCTTCCATGGCGCGCGCGAGTTCGACGAGGTTTTCGAGCCGGCCATTGGCCTCGGGCGTCTTTTCGGCCTGTAGCGCGTCGGTATAGCCGCTCTCGTCGAGCACGGTGCGCATCAGGTCGGCCGGGTTCTCCGTGCCCGCTACATCGCGCCAGCGTGCGAAATCGCGCATCAGTGAGAGGAACGTATTGCGCGCGCGGGCGGGCAGTTCGTCGGTATCGGCGATCTCGATCGCGGCCATGGCGAGCGGAATGCCCCGCCGACGGGCCAGCGTATGCAGTGCTTCCAATGCCTTGGCGCCAAGGCCACGCTTTGGGGCATTGTAGATGCGCTCGAAGGCAAGGTCGTCCGCCGGTTGCGCGATCACGCGCAGATAGGCGAGGGCGTCGCGAATCTCGGCGCGCTCATAGAAGCGGAAACCGCCGATGATGCGGTACTTCATGCCGATCGAGATGAAACGGTCTTCGAACTCGCGCGTCTGGTACTGGGCGCGCACGAGGATGGCGATCTGGTCCAGCGCCGCGCCTTCGCGTTCGAGCCGCTCGATCTCGTCGCCCACGCGGCGGGCTTCTTCGGGCGCGTCCCAGACTCCGATCACGCGGACTTTCTCGCCGGGATGGCGTTCGGTCCACAGCGTCTTGCCAAGGCGCTGGCTGTTCTCGTTGATGAGGCCGGAGGCAGCAGCGAGGATCTGCGGCGTGGAGCGGTAATTCTGCTCCAGCCGGATCACCTTCGCGCCCGGAAAATCCTTTTCGAACTTCAGGATATTGGCCACTTCGGCGCCGCGCCAGGAGTAGATCGACTGGTCGTCGTCACCCACCACGCAGATGTTCTTGCGCACTTGCGCGATCAGGCGGAGCCACAGGTACTGGACCTGATTGGTGTCCTGATACTCGTCGACCATCACGTACTTGAAGCGCTGCTGGTACTGTTCCAGCACCTCGCGGTTGGTGCGCAGGATGTTGAGCATGTGGAGCAGCAGGTCGCCGAAGTCGCAGGCGTTCAGCGTCTTCAGGCGGTCCTGATAGAGCTGGTAGAACTTCTGCCCGCGCCCGTTGGCATAGGCCTCGCTCTCGCCCGCATCGAGATCGGCGGGGTTGAGGCCACGGTTCTTCCAGCGATCAATGCAGCCGGCGAGCAGGCGTGCGGGCCAGCGCTTTTCGTCCAGTCCCTCTGCCTGAATCAATTGCTTGAGAAGGCGAAGCTGATCGTCGGTGTCGATGATCGTGTAATTGGGCTGAAGGCCTACAAGTTCGGCATGGCGACGCAGCATCTTCGCGGCGATCGCGTGGAAGGTGCCGAGCCAGGGCATGCCTTCGACAGCCGGGCCGATCAAGTGTCCCACGCGCTCGCGCATTTCGCGCGCGGCCTTGTTGGTGAACGTGACGCAGAGGATCTCGCTGGGCCAAGCCATCCGGCTGCGCACCAGATGCGCGAGCCTGCGCGTGAGCGCGGCGGTCTTGCCCGTGCCCGCGCCTGCCAGCATCAGCACCGGCCCCTCGGTCGTCAGAACCGCCTCGCGCTGGGGCGGGTTCAGACCTTCGAGCAAAGGGTCGGAAGCGGCGTCAGGCAGGGAGGATTGCAGATCGTTCACCCGTGAACATCTAGGGAACGGGGCATCGCGGCGCAAGGCCGCTTCACCGCATCACAGGAACAATCCCCGGCGCGGGGCGTCGGTTTGTCATCAACGGCCATAACGACCAACAGGAGAGTGAAGCCATGCGAACCCTTCTATTTGCCGGCGCCGCCGCGCTTTCGGTCGCGGCACTGTCCGGCCCCACCTTCGCCCAGAGCACAGTCGGTGATCCGACGCCCGATGCCCCGCCATCGCCCGCAGCGCCTGCCAGTTCCGGACCGATGACGGCGGATCAGAAAGCCCAGTACGATTCGTGGCCCGCCGACATGCGGGCGGACTACGATAGCTGGTCTCCCGAATATCAGGCCTATTTCTGGCATCTTACCGGCGAGCAGCAGCGCGGTTACTGGGCGCTGACGCCCGACCAGCGCGGACAGATCTACAAGATGAGCCCCCAGCAGCAACAGGTCGCGTGGAACGCAGTGAATCAGCAACTCGCCGGTCAGACACCCTCGACGCCGACGGCGCAGGCCAACCCTCCGGGGGAGGGCATGCCGACGACCGGCGTGCCCGATCCGAAGGTCGCCGCGCAGACGGTGCCGCCGGCGATGCCGGCCGACGAGAACTATCAGGGCGGGCCCTACAAGGGGGCGCTCACACCGCCGCCGGCAACGGCGATGAACAAGAGCTATCCGTTCTGTAGCAAGACAGTGAAGGACAACTGCCGCAACCGCGGCGGCGTCTGATTTACAGAGAAAAAGTATGGATGGGAACCAAGGCCCGCCCGGTGTATTTCACCGGGCGGACGGACTCGTCCCGTTGAAGGAGAAATCCGGATGTCTCGCTACTTGCTCATACTTGCTGCTGCTGCCGTCGCAGCGCCTCTTGGTTCGGCTGCGATGGCGGCGGATCCCCCGCAGAAGGCCGATGTAACCGCGCGTGACAGCCGTGGTCGGCCCACCGAGGTCTCAATCGATGGTACGACCTACAAGGTCTGCTCGGCGACGATCAAGGACAGCTGCATCAATCCGAGTCAGATCGGCGTCAAGCGCGACGCTACCCGCAGCAAGTCCACCAGCCACAAGAAGAAGTAACGATCAGGGGGCGCGGCGCAGAAAATGCAGCCGCGCCTTGCCTACGTCGCGCGTTGATTCGATCTCGAATCCCCGGATCGAGACGGCTTCGTCGCGCCCTGTTTCCAGGCTGATCCAGGTCTGCTCGCCGATCCAGCCGAGCCGCGCCAGCTTGTCTATGGCGACGGCGCCCGCCCCCGTGTCGTAAGGCGGATCCAGCAGCACGAGGTCCAGCGTGTCTTTCGCCGGACCCAGTGACAGCACCGAACTCGCCCGCACATCGCATTGGGCCTGCGCGCGCAAGTTGGCGATATTGGCGCGAATTGCGCGGATCGCTCCCGCGTCCTGATCGACGAAGAGGCAGTGTGCCGCCCCGCGTGAAAGCGCTTCGAGCCCCAGCGCCCCCGATCCCGCGAAGAAATCGGCCACTTTCAGCCCCTCGAACGTGCCGAGACGGCTTGCCAGCATCGAGAACAGCGTCTCGCGCGTGCGGTCCGCCGTCGGGCGCGTAGTGTCGCCCTCGGGCGTCACCAGCTTGCGTCCCCGCCATTCGCCCGCGACGATCCGAAGGCCGGTCTTTGCGACGGGTGCCTTCACGACTTGTCGACCGGCAGCGTCTTGCGGAAGTTTTCCAGATCGCGCTGGGATATCTCGATGACCATGCCCTTGGGCAGGTCGAGCAGGCGGATCGGACCGTACGACGTGCGAATCAGGCGGCTGACCTGAAGGCCGAGATGTTCGAGGACACGGCGGACTTCGCGGTTCTTGCCTTCGGTCAGCGTCATTTCGATCCACTGGTTGCGCCCGGTGCGGCGCTCCATGTTGGCGTCGATCTTGCCGTAGATCACGCCGTCGACCTCGATACCTTCAATCAGGTCTTCAAGCTGCGCTTGCGAGATGTCGCCGAAGGTGCGGGCGCGATAGGTCCGCGGCACGCCGGTGGCAGGCAGTTCCAGCCTGCGCTTGAACTCGCCATCGTTGGTGAGCAGCAGCAGCCCTTCGGTATTGAGATCGAGGCGGCCGATCGGCATCACGCGGCCCGCGCCTTCAGGCAGGGCATTGCGCAGCGCGGTGTAGATCGTCGGGCGCCCGGCGGGATCGCGCTCGGCTGTCAGGAGACCGGCGGGCTTGTGGAAGGCGAAGAGGCGGGTTTCCTCAGCGTCCTTCACCGGATTGCCGTCGACCGTGACGCCGCGCAGATTGGCGAGCACGGTGGAGGGGGTCTCGATGACCTCGTCGCCCAGTTTCACGCGGCCTTCGATGATCAGGCGCTCCGCCTCGCGGCGGCTGGCGATGCCTGCTCGGGCGAGCAGCTTGGCGATGCGTTCGCCTTCGCGGACGGGCATGCCGGGAGTCTTGGCCGTGGGCGCAGCCGCGCGCGGAGCGGCGGATACGGGGCGAGGCGGGCGAGGGCGCCGCTCATCGCGATATCGGTCGCCGGAGGGGCGTTCGTCCCGATAGCGGTCGCCTCTGGGGCGATCGTCGCTTCGGTATGCGCCGGGCTTGCGGTCGCCGAAACGGCGTTCGCCGCCTTCACGTTCACCGGAGCGACTGCCGGACGGCTTGGTTCCGAACGACAGGGCGTCATCGGGCCTGCGCGGACCACGGCCGTATACAGGCCTGTCGCTGCGGGGGGCATCGCTGCGTGGGCCGTTGCTGCGAGGATTCTCGCTGCGAGGTCCGTTATTGCGGGGATTATCGCTGCGGCCGCGTTCGCCGCGAGGGAAGCCATCGCGCGGGGCGCCGCCGCTGCGGCCGTCACCACGTTCGCCGCCGCGGCTGCCGCTGCGGCCACCACTGCGACCACCACCGTTGTCGTCGCGACTGCGGTTATAGCGGTCGCCGCTAGGACGATCGTCGCTCCGGTATTCGCCGGATTTCCGTTCACCAAACGTGCGCTCACGGGCCTTGTCGCCAAAGGACTTGCCCTCGGCAGGTTTGCGCGGGCCGCGACCGAATTGGGGCCGATCGCCACGGGGAGCATCGCCGCGCCGGTTCTCGCTGCGGGGGCCATCACTGCGTGGGCCATCGCTACGGGGGCCATTGCTGCGGGAACCGGCGCCACCGCCACGTTCGCCACGGGGAGAGCCATCGCGCGAACCGCCGCCGCCACGCTTCGGGCCGCCGGATTTAAAAGGAGGTTTGGACATTCGCCCGCCCATACCTGTTGATCGTCACTTCATCCAGCCTTCCCTTCGGCCAAGTGCGCGCTAGGTTGCTGCAGGATCGCATTTTGGAGGGATTACAGCGTGGACGCCCATAGTATCGAACAGCGTCGCGGCGTCTGGGATTCCGTCAAACCCTATTTCGAGAAAGAATCGCTCGCCGCATTCGCGCTGGGGCTCTCGTCGGGCTTCCCTTATGCGATGATCGGCGCAACGCTGACGACGCGGCTGGCGCAGGACGGAATCGACAAGAAAACCGTCACCGCCTTCACGCTCGCGTTCCTCGTCTACAATCTCAAGATCTTCTGGGCCTGGATCATCGACGGCGTGCGCCTGCCGGTAATCGGTGGTCTGGGCCAGCGTGTCTCGTGGATGCTGGTCTGCGGCGTTCTGGTGATCGCGGCGGTGCTCAACCTTGCGTTCGTCCAGCCGCTGCCCAATGCCATGGCCGCGACCGTGATCGCCGCCGTGCTGGTAGGCGCGGCGGGCGCCAGCTTCGACATCGTGATCGATGCTTACCGGATCGAGACGCTCAAGCCATACCAGCTCGGCACCGGCTCGGGCATGAGCCAGTATGGCTGGCGCATCGGTTCGGCCGGGGCGGGCGCGCTGGCGCTGGTTGTCTCGGCACGCCATGGCTGGAGCGCCGGATATGCGGTCTGCGCCCTGTTCGCACTGCCGGCGATGCTGACCGCGGTGCTTCTGGGTGAACCAGCACGCCGCAAGGTGGTCGTCCAGAAGCGCGGCGTCGTCGAAGTCTGGAGCTCGATCGCCGGGCCTTTCGCCGAGTTTTTCCGCCGCAACGGCGCGTGGCTGGTGCTGACCTTCATCCTCGTCCACAAGATCGGTGACACGCTGGCGAACCTGACCTTCCGCCTGCTGTTCGATGACCTTGGCTTCTCGAATGACGAAATCGCGCTCTACGATGTCGGGCTCGGTTTCTGGGCCTATCTGATCGGCGTGTTCATCGGCGGCGTGGCTTTCGCCAAGATGGGCCTGAAGCGATCGGTCATGCTTTCGCTGGTGCTGATGGGCTTCTCCAACCTCAGCTTTGCGGCGCTGGCGGCGGCCGGACATAGCAATTGGGGCATGGCCGGGGCGATCGGCTTCGAGAACATTTCGTCGGGCTTCGGCGGCGTCGTCGTGATCGCTTACTTCTCGGCGCTCTGCGACCTTCGCTTCACCGCCGCGCAATATGCGCTGATCTCGGCAGGTGCGAGCGTGGTGGGCCGGTTCCTCACCGGCACCACGGCGGGCGCGATGATCGAGACCTTCGGCTACGTGAACTTCTATCTGCTCACGACCGTCGCATCGCTGCCCGGCATGGTGATCTTCTGGTGGATGTGCCGCACCGGACTGGTCGATCAGGCAATGGGCACGGCAGGCGAAGACGTTGCCGAGCTGGAGGCGGACGCCTGAGCAGTTAGTCCGGGATCTCGTCGTTGGCGCGCAGCACTTCACCAGAGAGGTAAAGCGAACCGGCGATGAGTACCGGCAGGCCGTCCTCCGGCAAGGCGGCCAGCGCCTCTTCCACGCTGCCTGCGGCCAGAGCGGAGGGGCCGAAACTGGTGGGACCGTGGCAGTCCTGACCCGGCACCGGCACTGCATGGATACTGACGATGGAGTCGCGGAGCGGCCCGTTGAGCGCGCGCGGGTCCTTGTTCGCCAGCATGCCGATCACGAGATGCAGTCGCTGTCCCGCGAAATGGCGGGCGATGGCAAGCCCCGCGTCGGGGTTGTGCCCACCGTCCAGCCAGACCGCTCGCGCACCGGCATGGCGCGTCAGCGGGCCTTGCGAGAGCAATTGCAGGCGGGCGGGCCAGCGCGCGGCGCGGATGCCGTCCGCCATGGCCTCAGCGGAGACGGTCACCCGGTCCTGATGCCTAAGCATGGCCACGGCGAGCGCTGCGTTTTCGGCCTGATGCGTGCCGGGCAGGCTGGGCAGGGGCAGGGTGAGTTCGCCGTGTCGGTCCGAATATTCGATCACGTCGCCCACGCTGGCATCCCAATCGCGCCCGCGCATGTGCAGCGGGGCACCGGCGGTGAGGGCGGCACGCTCGATTTCGAGTTCGGCGCTTTCCGGATAGGCCAGCGTGATGACGGGTGCGGGGCTGCGGACGATGCCGGCTTTCTCGAAAGCGATGCGGGCGAGCGGCTCTTCGGGCGCGCCGTCCTCGGGCCGCAACAGGAAGGCCTCGTGATCGATGCCGAGCGTGACAATGCCGCAGGCCGCCGGATGTTCGAGGACATTGGTGGCGTCGAGACGGCCGCCGAGGCCCACCTCGATCACGCAGGCGTCGGCAGGCTCGCGCGCGAAGGCGAGGAAGATCGCTGCCGTCGTCACTTCGAAGAAGCTGGGCTGAAGGTCTTCGCCAGCGTCGAGCACTTCGGCCAGCAGGTCGGCCAGCATGGCGTCGGAGATCAGCTTGCCGCCGAGCCGGATGCGCTCGTTGTAGCGCACCAGATGCGGCTTGGTGGCGGAATGGACCTTCAGGCCCTGTGCCTCCAGCATGAAGCGCAGATAAGCGCAGGTCGAGCCTTTGCCATTGGTGCCGGCGACATGGAACGTGGGCGGCAGGCGCTTCTGCGGATTGCCCAGCCGTTCGAGCAGGGTGTGGATCGTCTCCAGCCCGAAGCGCCCTTGCGGAAGCGAAAGCGCGGCGAGTCGGTCAAGCTGGGCCTGAACGCGCGGGTCTTCGGAAACGGCGAAGTCTTTCATGGCACCCGTCCGGAAAAGCACATCGCGGCAAGCCTTGGCGGCCGCCGCGATGCACGGATTGCGTCGTCGTCACGCGTTGCGCAATGACGAAATTAAGTGGGATCAGCGCGCGGCGTGGACTGCCTCAGCCAGCGCCGAGGTCAGCGCGCGCAAATGCGCCGGTGCTTCGGCGCCGTGCTGCTTGACCAGATCGACCAGCGCCGAGCCTACCACCACGCCGTCCGCCACTTTGGCGATCGCGCTGGCCTGCTCGGGCGTGCGGACGCCGAAGCCGACCGCGACGGGGATCGAACTGGCGGCCTTGAGCCTGGCCACGGCATCCTCGATCGAGCCTTGCGCGGCCTGCTGCATGCCGGTCACACCCGCAACCGAGACGTAGTAGAGGAAGCCCGAGGAGCCTTCGAGCACGGCGGGAAGCCGCGCGGCGTCGGTGGTGGGCGTGGCGAGGCGGATCAGCGAAACGCTCTTTTCGCGCAGGGCAGGGCCGAGTTCGGCGTCTTCCTCGGGCGGAATGTCGACGCAGATCACGCCGTCGACGCCGGCCTTCGCGCATTCGTCCGCGAACCAGTCGGCGCCGCGCGCGATCATCGGGTTGGCGTAGCCCATCAGCACCAGTGGCACCTGCGGATGACGGGTGCGGAATTCGCTGGCCATGCGGAAGATATCGGCGGTCCGGGTGCCGGCATCGAGGCTGCGGATGTTCGCTTCCTGGATCGCCGGGCCGTCGGCCATGGGATCGGTGAAGGGCATGCCGAGTTCGATCACATCGGCGCCACCTTCGACGAGCGCGTCGAGATTGGCGGCGGTGTCACCGTCCCCCCCGGTGATGAAGCAGACGAGTGCCGGGCCTTTGGCGAATGCGGTTTCGAAGCGGGTCATGCTTAAAGCTCCACACCCAGCGCTTCGGCGACGGTGAAGATGTCCTTGTCGCCGCGACCCGAGACGTTGACGACGAGCAGCTTGTCCTCGTCCATCTGCGCCGTCAGCTGCGGCAGCGCGGCCAGAGCGTGCGAGCTTTCGAGCGCCGGGATGATGCCCTCCAGTTCGCAGCAGAGCTGGAACGCTTCGAGTGCCTGCGTATCCGTGATCGGCACGTAGTTCACGCGCCCGCTCTCATGCAGCCACGAATGCTCGGGCCCGAGGCCGGGGTAGTCGAGACCGGCCGAAATCGAGTGCGCCTCGGTGATCTGGCCGTCCTCGTCCTGCAGCAGGTAGGTCTTGTTGCCATGGAGGATGCCGGGCTTGCCGCCGGTCAGCGAGGCGGCGTGCTTGTCGGTATCGATTCCGTGGCCCGCTGCCTCGATGCCGGTCATCGCGACATCGGGATCGTCGAGGAAGGGATGGAACAGGCCGATCGCGTTCGATCCGCCGCCCACGGCTGCCACCAGCATGTCGGGCAGGCGGCCTTCCTTCTCCAGCATCTGCTCGCGGGTTTCCTTGCCGATGATCGACTGGAAATCGCGCACCAGCTCAGGATAGGGGTGCGGGCCAGCGGCCGTGCCGATGATGTAGAATGTGTCGTGGACGTTCGCGACCCAGTAGCGCAGCGCGTCGTTCATCGAGTCCTTGAGGGACTGCGAACCGCTCTCGCAGGAGATCACTTCCGCGCCCAGCAGCTTCATGCGGAACACGTTGGGCTTCTGGCGCTCGATATCCTTGGCGCCCATGAAGATCTTGCAGGGCAGGCCGAAGCGCGCGGCGACAGTGGCGGTGGCGACACCGTGCTGGCCGGCGCCGGTCTCGGCGATGATCTTCGTCTTGCCCATGCGGATCGCGAGCAGGATCTGCCCGATGCAATTGTTGATCTTGTGCGCGCCGGTGTGGTTCAGCTCTTCGCGCTTGAAGTAGATCTTCGGGCCCTTTCCGGCAGGCGCAAGGCCCCGGAAATGCTCGGTGATGCGGGGCGCGAAGTAGAGCGGGCTCGGGCGGCCCACGAAATCCTTCATCAGCGCGTCGAATTCCGCCCAGAACGCCGGGTCCTGCTGCGCCTTGCGGTATTCCTTCTCCAGATCGAGGATCAGCGGCATCAGCGTTTCGGCGACGTAGCGGCCGCCGAACTGGCCGAAGTGGCCGGTCTCGTCGGGCATGTTGCTGAAACTGTTCACGGGCGTCTGTGCGGTCATGATCCGGCCGATTGGCAGAGCCGCGCGGCCAAGTCCAGCGCGCTTTGTCGGTTCGGGGATGTTCCGCGCCGTTCTGCGCGCTTCAGACCTTGCATGGGGACGGTCGGCCCGTTTTCAATTGCAAATCATGCAACTATGCAAACGCTATTAGCAATATAATGTCTGTAAGTGGCAGTTTCATGACGTTTCCGGGCAATTATGAATTATTTTGTTCATCCGGGCGAAAGGATGGGGGGCGCAGCGGGTCCTTCCCCGGTGAGGGCCGGGGGAAAATTTGGAGAAAAAACATGCGTATTGCACTCGTTTCGCTCGCCGCGGTTGCTGCCGTGGCCGCCGCCACTCCCGCCCTGGCCAATGAAGCGCGCGTCGAAGCTCGCACCGGCATCATCTGGGACGGTAGCGACAGCGACGCAGTTGCAGGCGTTGCCGCTGGTTACGACTACGACCTGGGCAACAAGTTCTTCGCTGGCGTCGAAGGTTCGGCCGACAAGGTCCTGACCGGCGGCACCCGCGTTTCGTGGGGCGTTGGCGGCCGCGCTGGCATGAAGGTCACCCCGACCACCAAGCTCTATGCCAACTCGACCTGGCAGTCGAAGTTCAGCAAGTACGGCAACAGCGCCGTTGCTGTTGGCGGCGGTGTTGAGCAGGCTCTCGACAGCCGCTTCTACGCCAAGGCTGAATACAAGCACCTGCTGGTTGGCGACAACACCCCCGACGCGGACCTCGGTCTGGTCGGCGTTGGCGTGAAGTTCTGATCTAGCTGCTTCCGGCCCGAATCTGCCACCGAGGCGTCGGGCCGGGGGCAACTGACTGGAATCGCTCCACTGTGAGCGTAAGCCAGGAAAGGGCGGCCCATGAGGGGGCCGCCCTTTCTCGTTTGTGGGCCTGCTCAGAGGCTGCGGACGGCGCGCACGAAGGCGTCGATCCGGTCGGTGTCCTTGACGCCGGGAGCACTCTCCACGCCCGAGGACGTGTCCACGAGCGGCGCGCCGGTCAGCCGTACGGCTTCCGCCACATTGTCGGGCGTAAGGCCGCCGGCAAGGCCCCAGGCCACCGGGCCCTTCCATTGGGCGACAAGGCTCCAGTCAAAGCTCAGCCCCATGCCGCCGGGCAGCGTGCCCTTGGGCGTCTTGGCATCGAACAGCACGAGATCGACGGCACCGGCATAGGCGGCGGCTCTGTCGGCATCCTCGGCCGTCGCGACGGAGAGGGCCTTCCACACCGCGACACCGTAGCGTGCGCGCAGTTCGGCGGCTCTTGCGGGGCTCTCGCTGCCATGAAGCTGGAACGCGTCGAGGCGGGCGCTCGCCACGGCCTCTGCGATCGTTGCATCATCGGCATCGACGAACAGGCCGACGCGGCCGATCCGCCCTTCGGCGCGCGCCGCCAGCAGGGCAGCCTCGGCCGGCGTGACGTTGCGCGGGCTTTTCGGAAAGAACACGAAGCCGGCATGGTCGGCGCGGCCGCGAATCGCGGCTTCGAGGGCGTCGGGCGTGCTTATCCCGCAGATCTTGATCGCCGCTGTTGGCATGTCGTTTTTCTGGCCTAGATTGCGGCCCCGATGCTTAGGGGACCGATGATGAACCGACTGACGCGCTATCTAGTGCCATTTGCGGCCGTCGCAATGCTGGCGGGTTGCGGGATGAAGGAGTCGTTCGCGGACGCCGGGCTGGAAGTGGCGAAGTTCCACCGCGCGCTTGATGCCGGACGTTCTCAGGAAATCTGGAATAACGCGGATCCGCAGTTCCGCAGCGCCAGTCAGCAGGCGCAGTTCGCGAAGCTGATTGACGCGGTGCATCGCAAGCTCGGCAAGGTGCGCACCAGCAAGCAGGTGGGTTGGAACGCCAATGCCACCACCGACGGCACGTTCGTCACCCTGACGATGCAGACCGCGTTTGAGCATGGAACAGGCGTCGAGCAGTTCGTCTATCGCAAGCGCGACGCGGGGCACATGGCGTTGGTCGGCTACAATATCCAGTCGCAGGACATGATGCTGGATTGACCAGCTTGCCGCCTCTTTTGGGGCGGGCATTGGATTTTTGGGATTCGCGCAAAGACGCAAAGGCGCAAAGAGGTTGTGTCATCGGCGAAGCCGCTTTGTTATTCGGCGGTATCCGATGGCGCGCCCTCGCGCGGGAAGGAGTACCTGCGGTGCAGGGCAACTCCTTCGTCCCTTCGTGCCTTTGCGCGAATTTATATTTTACGGTGCCAGTTCGAACTGGACGGTGAGGTTCATCGACATCTGGAGTTCACCGGCGGCAACCGGCGGGGCTGCTGGGGCCATGTCCATCGACGCCTTGCGGGCGAACATCACCGGCATCGGCGCGTTACCGCCCCCCTCGTTGATCGAGACCACGCGGACGACGCGAAGTCCTGCGGCGCGGGCGTAGAGGTCCGCGCGAGCGCGGGCGGTCTTGATCGCGTCGGTGCGGGCCTCGTCCTGCGCGGCGGCGGGTTCGGAGAGCGTGAAGTCCGGGCCGTTGACCTGGTTGGCACCAGCGGACACCAGCGCGTCGATCACCTTGCCGGTATCGGCCAGCTTGCGCTGACGCACGGAAACGGTGTTGGTGGCCTGATAGCCGACGATCTCACGCGGTTCGCCCGCGAAGCTGCCGTCCGGCTGGCGCTGCATCGGGGCATAGACCGGGTTGAGGCTGAGGTTGGTGGTCTGGATGTCCTTGTCCGCCACGCCTGCCTTCTTCAACGCAGCGATCACGCGGGTCATCGCCTGCGAGTTGGCGCCCATGGCCTCGCTCGCGGTCTTGCCCTGGGTGGTCACCCCGGCGGAATAGCTCGCCATGTCGGGCGTGCGGGTGGAGGAGCCATCGGCATTGACGGTCAGCAGCGTGTGCCCGGCCTCGATGGCGGGAACGGTCTGTTGCGCCATGGCGGCAGGGGCGGACGCCATCGCAAGCACGGCGAAGGCCGTTGCGGCAAGAAGCTTGGGGGATTTCATATAGTCGCACTCTCCATCCATCGGGATCGGGCCATCAGGACCGGATCAACGATCTGCGTCCCCCGAGGTTGCCCGGCGCTGAACCGTGCATTTCCGGGGGATGAATGGAAAGACGGAGCCATGGTCCTGCAACCTTGGCTCCGCTGCGGATCACACCCCGATCAGAGTGTCGCCTCGATCGCACGCGCGGCGGCGAGAGGGTCGTCCGCGCGGCTGATCGGGCGGCCGATCACCAGTACGCTGGCGCCGTCGTCACGGGCCTGGCGCGGGGTGACGATGCGCTTCTGGTCGCCATTGCCCCCGTTGTCGGGGCGCAGGCCGGGAACCACGAAGAAGCCGTCCTTCCACTGGCTGTGGATCGCGCCGACTTCGTGGCCGGAGCAGACGATACCGTCGAGGCCGGCAGAATGGGCCAGTTCGGCAAGGCGCATGGCCTGCGCGTGAGGCTCGTCGTTGACGCCGATGGCGGCAAGGTCGTCACCGTCGAGGCTGGTCAGCACGGTGACCGCCACGACCTTGGTGTTCTCTCCCGCCGCAGCCTTGGCATCTTCCATCATCGCGCGGCCACCGGCGGCATGGATGGTGACGATCGAAGGCTGCAGCACGTGGATCGCCTGCATGGCGCCGGCAACGGTGTTCGGAATGTCGTGCAGCTTCAGGTCGAGGAAGATCGGCAGGCCCAGCTTGTGCAGTTCATGCACGCCGTGGTGGCCGTGGGCGCAGAAGAACTCCAGCCCCAGCTTGATCCCGCCGATGTGCCCGGCGACCTTGCGGGCCAGCGCCTCGGCAGCGTCGAGGCGGGGCAGGTCGAGGGCGAGATAGACGGGATTGTTGCTCATGGGATCAGACTTCCGGGGTGGGATCGAGAGTGGAGGGAACGGGCGTGGTGGACGCCGGTTCGGGGGCGGTCATGGACGGCATCGAGCTGGCGCGCAGCGAGTTCTCCAGCGTGGCGATGCGGCGGTTCAGCCGCCAGCGCACCGCACGCAGGTAAAGCCAGACCGGCGTCATGCCGAGGCAGAAGAACAGCAGCGCGACGACCCCGATGGGCCATTCGAAGTGAACGTAGTTGCCATCATCGAGCGGCCAGAAATTCACCGGAACCTTGGCCCAGTTCATCGCAATGAAGGCGACGAGGATCGCAGTGATGGCGATCCACAACACGGTGCGGATGATGTTCATGCTTCCTCCGGCAATTCCTGCAGGTGTTCCTGCAAGTAGGTCCCGCCAATCGCGCCGATGCTAGGCGCGATTGGCGGCCATGGGAAGTGTCGGTGGACCGCTTAGTTCCCGAAAACGCGCGCGAAGATCGTATCCACGTGCTTGAAGTGGTAGTCGAGGTTGAACTTGTCCTCGATCACTTCGACGGGCAGCGCCGCCGTGACTTCGGGATCGGCCTTGAGAAGTTCGAGCAGCGAGAGCTGACCGTCCGATTCCCAGACCTTCATCGCGTTCCTCTGGACCAGACGGTACGACTGGTCACGGCTGAGACCGGCCTGCGTCAGCGCCAGCAGCACGCGCTGCGAGTGGACGAGGCCGCCCATGCGGTCGAGGTTCTTCTGCATGCGCTCGGGATAGACGAGCAGCTTGTCGATGACGCCGGTAAGGCGGGCCAGCGCGAAGTCGAGCGTGATCGTCGCGTCGGGGCCGATGAAGCGTTCGACCGAGGAGTGCGAGATGTCGCGCTCATGCCAGAGGGCCACGTTCTCCATCGCCGGCACCACGGCCGAGCGCACGACGCGCGACAGGCCGGTGAGGTTCTCGGTCAGCACCGGGTTGCGCTTGTGCGGCATGGCCGACGAGCCCTTCTGGCCGGGCGAGAAGTATTCTTCCGCCTCAAGCACTTCGGTGCGCTGGAGGTGGCGGACTTCGATGGAAAGGCGCTCGATCGAGCTGGCGATCACGCCCAGCACCGCGAAGAACATGGCGTGACGGTCGCGCGGGATCACCTGGGTCGAGACCGGCTCGACCGCCAGGCCCAGCTTGTCCGCGACATAGTCTTCCACTGCCGGATCGACATTGGCGAAAGTGCCGACAGCGCCCGAGATCGCGCAAGTGGCGACTTCCTCGCGGGCGGCGAGCAGGCGGGTCTTGCAGCGCGCGAATTCGGCATAGGCTTCGGCCATCTTGAGGCCGAAGGTCACCGGTTCGGCATGGATGCCGTGGCTGCGGCCGATGGTGGGGGTGTACTTGTGCTCTTCGGCGCGGCGCTTGATCGCGGCGAGCAGGGCGTCGAGGTCTGCCAGCAGGATGTCGGCGGCCTTGGCGAGCTGGACGTTCAGCGTGGTGTCGAGCACGTCGGAGCTGGTCATGCCCTGGTGCATGAAGCGCGCTTCGGGGCCGACCTGCTGGGCCACCCAGTCAAGGAAGGCGATCACGTCGTGCTTGGTCACGGCCTCGATCGCGTCGATCGCGGCGACGTCGATGGTCGGGTTCGTGGCCCACCAATCCCACAGGGCCTTGCCGGCGCTGGCGGGCACGGTGCCCATTTCGCCCATCTTCACGGCGGCGTGGGCCTCGATCTCGAACCAGATGCGGTAACGGGCTTCGGGCTCCCAGATCGCGGTCATCGCGGGGCGGGCGTAGCGGGGGACCATCTTTAGACTCCTATGGCTGACGCGCGTGCCGCTAGGCTGGCAGGGCTCCGAAGGCAAGGGCGGAGACGCAGCGCCCCCTCCGAATTGCCGCCCAAGCGCACAAGGTGACAGTCAGGTTGACACAGTTGACACGGTCTTGAAGCGAATTTTTCGCCCGGTCCTGGAGTGGCCGGATCCGGGCGGCGGGGAAACGAAAAGCGGCGTCATCGCGTGCTTATGACAGGCGAGGCGGAAGTAGGAAAATTCCGCCGCCGGTCCCGTCCGGCCAGCGCCCCGCAGCCCGGCGTGCGGGTGAGCGCGGCGTTCCAGCGCAATTCGTACGTGACCAGAAAACCATCGTGATCGGAAAGCTGCGGGCTGCCGGGGCTGCCGTCGAACATGGCCTCCACCCGGATCGGGCGAATCCGCACATCCTCTCCGGTCCACAGGAACTGGAGGTCCTGCGTATCCATCCACGGCGCGTCGCCGTCCCATGAAATCTTGACGTCGCAGCCCGAAACGGGGGCGGCGCAGATCCGGTGAACAAGGCCCAGCGCCTGATACTTCGCGAAATTCTCCCAGCGGGGTTCGGAGCGGCGCATGTTGAAGTCTCCGCCGAAGATCAGCGGATTCTCGTCATCGTGGGTCTCGTCGATGAAGCGCGATGCTTCCCGCGCCTGCCGGTCGTGCGCGGAAAGATTGCGGACCGCCGGTGCCCGGGACGCGCCGCGTGAATTCATGTGGGTGTCATAGATGTCGATCAGCGAGGGAACGCCCGGGATCTCGATCCGGGCAAGCGCGATACCCTTGTTCGAAAGACAGTCGAATCCCGCGCAGGAGCGCCGTCCGTAGGCCCGCTTGCCGTAATCGACGATGGCATAGCGCGAGGCGATGGCAAGGCCGCTGCCGAAGACATGGATGCCGATCTCTCCGCGCGCGAGGCTGGAATGGCCCGGCAGACGCTCACGCGTGGCGCCCTTGGCGCTGGTGGTCCGGTGGGGGCCGGAGTAGATCGCCGGATAGCCGGTGGCGATGACTGCGCGCTTGGCGGCATCGCTGAACATCTCCTGGAACAGCACGACATCCGGCGCGGTCCCCGCTGCGCGCATCGCTGCTAACCGGCTGCCGATCTGTTCAAGAAACGGCGCGCGGCCGCTGCGCGCGGGCCAGCCGAGCCCTTCCATATTGTACGTGAGCACGGTCAGCCGGGTCGTGGCGATGGCACCGCCGGAAGGTGTCGTGCCCGACGTTGCGATCACCGGCGCATGGGTATTGTCACACGTGACGTGCGCGCGCGGCGGGGGCAGGGTGGAGCAGCCGGTGGCGAACAGCACGGCAAGGCCGGCGAGATAGTGAGGCGGACGAAAACCGTGCATGCCGGTCGGGACGTATTCCTGCTGGCGGGACCGAAAGTGTCACCTTGTGCCGGCGTCACCTCAAGCGAGTGTCATCTTATGCGTTAGGTGTCACCTTGTGCCAAGCCTGTCACTTTGCGGGTTTTTGAATGGGGTGAGGGCGGGGGTGGCAAAGTGGACAGTACCTCACGATACGTCATCCTGAACTTGTTTCAGGATCCATTTGGCCGCTCACCCAGACGACCGCGCGAAAAGCCCGGCAATCGCGCATCGCCGATCGAAGCACCGCGCCGGCGGCGAGATGGATCCTGAAACAAGTTCAGGATGACGTGGTAAGGTGTCTCGACGGTCGCTCTTTCGTGCCATTCTGGCCATTCCCGCCATTCTGCCAGTCCCCAGTCCCCAGTCCCGCTCAGGCTGAGCTTGTCGAAGCCCCATGAGGCGTGGCGCGAGTTTCCATCCTTCGACAAGCTCAGGATGAGCGGGGTGAATGAGGAGAGGAGAGGTGGTGAACGGAATGAGTAGAACGGGTTGAGCGAAGCGAACCCATCCCGCTCAGGGTAAAGCGGCCGCTGGCCATTCAAACGCCACGGTGACTTCACCGGATACACTGCCATCCGACGCGAAACTGCGTTCCACGATCCGCCCTTGGCCGGAGCGCGAGAGCACAAGCACAGTGCTGCACCGCGTGCCGTAAACGAAGTCACGAATGAACACCGGCGCGAAGCGCGGCTCCGGGCCGTCCTCCATGCGGGCCGTCCGCCGGTCTGGCCTTTCCACGCGCAGGGCATCGAACAGCGGGGAGAGATCCTCACTCCCGGCGTCCAGCCAACGAGCCACTGCCTGTTCCACCGCGCGGGTCTTGGGCCAGGGCAGGTCGAAGCCGCCATTTGACAGCCCGTGGATGCCCGGGGTGAGGGCCCGTGTCTCGGTGTGCGGATAATTGGTGAGGAACCGCGCCGCGCCGCCCGCCACTTCGACAAGGTTGAACGGATTCATCGTCTCGACCGGTTCCGACGTGCGGCCTTCAAGCAGGTCGGTGACGAGCACCCCGCGCGAGGGACGTCCCGGCTGCGCGCCTTCGGGCACGCGGTAATTAGTGACGAGCGTGAAGCGGCCGCTGTCGGTCACTCCCAGCCACGTCCCGCCGCCGACGAGATCGCGCCCGGCGATCACGCCCGAGCCGTCTTCCCAGCGCGCCAGCGGAGCGGAAGCGCGCGCATGGAACTCGTCCCGATTGCCGGCAACGACCAGTGGCCAGTCGGGATGGGCTCTCCACGCGACGGCGGCAACACACATCAGATATGGCCTTTTGCGCGCAGGCTGACATGCCCCTCGCGCCCGATCACCACATGGTCGTGCACGGTGATGCCCAGCAGGCGCCCGGCGGCGGCGAGGCGATGCGTCATTTCGATGTCGGCCTGGCTCGGCTCCGGCGAGCCGGAGGGGTGATTGTGGACAAGGATCAGCCCGGTCGCGCCGATATCGAGCGCGCGGCGGATCACTTCGCGCGGGTGAATTGCGGCCTCGTCGATAGAGCCTTCACCGACCATCTCGTCCAGGATCAGCATGTTCTTGGCATTGAGATAGAGCACGCGCACGCGCTCGCGCGTGAGGTGGGCCATGTCGATGGTGAGGTAGTCTATCAGGACCTGCCACGATCCGATCACCGGCGCCTCGCGCAGGCGCTGGCGGGATAGCCGCGTGGCGGCGACGGTGACGATCTTCAGCGCGGCGGCGGTCGCCTCGCCCATGCCGGGGTGGCCCGCCAGCGTGCGCGGATCGGCCTGGAGCACGCCCGCCAGCGAGCCGAAGCGCTTGATCAGGCTGCGGGCGAGCGGCTTCATGTCCCGCCGGGGCACGGCCTGCATCAGCAGCAGTTCGATGACTTCGTGATCGGCCAGAGCCTCCGCGCCGCCTTCGATCAGGCGCTTGCGCAGCCGGGCGCGATGTCCGCTGGGGTCGTTGCCTGCCGCCTTCGCGTCCGGAGCCGTGATTTTGCCCGCGTAGGCCTCTGCAAGGCCGTTCTTGCCTGAGGCTACGGGCATGCCCGTTTCGGCGTCGTTTCCGGCGCCGAATGCCTTCGCGGAAGGCGGTTCATCAAAGAGACTGTCCTGATCGGGCATAAGCTCCACGGACAATTGCCTTTCCCGGCGCACGCGCGCAAGTGAACGATCTGAATGCCTGAGGTGCCCGACCAGTCCAACGCCCCGGCGGAGCTTATCCGGCCGTTCCTGCGCACGCGCCGCGGCGCGGCGGTAACGGGCGTGCTTGGGCTGTTCGCGCTCGGCGTCAGCGCGGTCTGGGTCATGCGCGAGGACATTGCGGACAACCTGATCGAGCATGAACTGGCCAAGCTGGAGCTACCCGCCCGCTACCGGATAGTGCGGATTTCCCCGTCCGAGGAAGTGATCCGCGATCTTGTGATCGGCGATCCCCGGCGGCCGGACCTGACGATCGAGGAAGTCCGCGTGACGACGGATTTCTCTTGGGGGCTGCCCGGAATCGGCCGCATCACTCTGGTCCGCCCGCGCCTCTACGGCAGCTTGCACAAGGGCAAGCTGAGCCTCGGCACGCTCGACAAGGCGCTCGCATCGGGCGGTGGTGACAAGGAACACCCGCTGCCCGACTACGACGTGGCGCTGGTGGACGGCCGGGTTCTGATCGAAAGCGATTACGGCCGCGTTGCCGCGCAGATCGACGGAGCAGGGCCCTTGCGCGGCGGTTTCGCGGGGCAGCTTGCGGCGATCTCGCCGGGGCTGACCTATCAGGGCTGCCGGACGGGGCGCACCACGCTCTATGGCAAGCTGCGCGTGCAGGGCGAGAAGCCTGCGTTCACCGGGCCCTTGCGGATAGCGGGGCTCGACTGTCCCGACCGGACCTTGCATGCCGACCGGGCGGATACGCAGCTTGAACTGACGTTCGACCGCCCGCTAGACGGCGTCGAGGGACGGCTGGGGCTTGAGGGCGGCGCGGTGCGGTTGGCCGACAACCGCCTCGCGGGGCTTACGGCCTCGGGTCGTTTCACATTCCGCAAGCAGGCACTCACTGCCACCTACAAGCTCGCCGCGCGCGGAGTTGCCACGCCGCAGGCCCGCGCCGATGCGCTGGGCTTCGATGGGCAAGTGCGCACGGATGCCGGCTTCGCCCATGTCGATATCGACGGCGATGTGACCGGCAGCGGGCTCGTTCCCGGAGCGATGGGAGACCGCGCGCTTGCCGATCTCGCGAAGCGCGGAGAGGGCACGCTGGTCGCTTCGCTGGCGAACCGGATTCGCGTGGGGCTGGCGCGCGAGGCGCGTGGGTCGCGGCTGGATGCCAACCTCGTCCTGCGGCGCGACGGTGCAAGCTGGAGTCTTGTCGTCCCGCGCGGCAACTGGCGCGGGACCAGCGGCGCTTCACTGCTGGCGCTTTCGCGTGTGCAGGCGGTGTTCGGCCAGTCGCGACCGGTGATCACAGGCAACTTCGCGAGCGGAGGCGCGGGCCTGCCGCAAGTCTCCGGCCGAATGGAAAGCGGCACCGATGGCCGTCTGGCGCTCAGCGTGTCGATGCCGGAATATCTGGCGGGCGATTCGCGGCTGGCTTTGCCGCATCTCTCGCTGACGCAGTCCGCCGACGGGACGATGACCTTCACAGGCGAGGCTAGGCTCTCCGGCCCATTGCCCGGCGGGAGGGCGGACGGGCTGGTCCTGCCGATCGAGGGACGCTGGGCGGCGGACGGCGCACTGGCGCTCTGGCCGCGCTGCACCACGGTGGCGTTCGACCGGCTGGCGGTGGCCAACCTCACGCTGGAGAAGCGCAGCCTGCCGGTCTGCCCGGCGCAAGGCGGATCGATTCTGCGGAACGATGCCCGAGGGCTGACGATCACCGCTGGCGTGCCTTCGCTCGACGTTACCGGCAGGCTGGGCGGCACGCGCATCCACGTCGCCAGCGGACCGGTGGGCTACGCACAGGCTCCGGGAAGGCCCGGTGCGCTCACCGCCAAGGCTGTCGCGGTGGAACTGGGCGCCGCCGATGCACCTTCGCGCTTCCGCATTTCCCACCTCGATGCTGAGGTCGGCAAGGACATCGCAGGGACGTTCGATGAGGGCGACATCATGCTCGCCGCCGTCCCGCTCGACATGCATCAGGCTGCCGGGCGCTGGCGCTATGCAAACGACGTGCTGGCGATAGACGGGCAGAGCTTCACGCTGGTCGACCGCCAGCAGGTGCCTCGCTTCAAGCTGCTGATCGCCCGCGATGCTTCGTTGCGGCTGGAAAACGGCGTCGTCACCGCACAGGCGTTGTTGCGCGAGCCGACCAGTGACCGCGGCGTGGTGCGTGCCGATATCGTCCACGATCTCAATGCCACCACCGGGCACGCCGATCTCACCGTGGACGGCATTCTGTTCGACAAGAAAGTGCAGGCCGAGACGCTTTCGCCGCTGCTGCTGGGCATCGTCTCCAACCTCGAAGGCACAGTGAGCGGCACCGGGCGGATCGAATGGAATGCCAGGGGCGTGACCAGCCACGGCCAATTCTCCAGCGACGGGCTTGCGTTCGCCGCGCCATTCGGGCCGGTGAAGGGCCTGTCCGGCGCTGTGGTCTTCACCGACCTTCTCGGGCTCGTCACCGCGCCGGACCAGAAGCTGAAGCTCGCCTCGATCAATCCCGGTGTGGAAGTGACCGACGGCGTCCTCTCGTTCCAGCTGGAGCCCGACTATCTCCTTCGCATCAATGGCGCGCGATGGCCGTTCATGGACGGGGTGCTGACGCTGGAACCGGCGACGATGACCATGGGGGCATCGGAAACACGCCGGTACAAGATTACCGTGAAGGGTCTGAATGCCGCCACTTTCGTGCAGCATCTGGACCTCGGCAACATCAATGCAACCGGCGTGTTCGACGGTGAATTGCCGCTGGTGTTCGACGAGAACGGCGGGCGGATAGAGAACGGCTACCTTGCCTCCCGGGCGCCGGGCGGCAATGTCAGCTACATCGGTGCGCTTACTTACAAGGACCTCTCGGCGATGGGCAACTTCGCCTTCGGGGCGTTGAAGTCGGTCGATTACAGCCGGATGGAGATCGGTTTGGGCGGTTCGCTGGACGGCGATATCCTCACGCGCATCAGCTTCGATGGGCTCAGTCAGGGGGCGGGGGCCTCCAAGAACTTCGTGACCAAGCAGATCGCCAAGCTGCCGATCCACTTCATCGTCAATGTGAAGGCGCCGTTCATGAGCCTCTTCGGCAACATGCGTTCGCTTTACGACGCCAATTACCTCAAGGACCCGCGCCTGCTCAGCGCCGAGGCTGCTGCCCGGGCGCAAGCCGCCGCAGCGGCAAAAACCGCGACTGATCCCGCGTCCGCCACCATTCAGCCTTCAGACAGCGAGAAAAAACCATGATTGGCCCGCAATTGACCGGAAGCGTTCCGGCTGCGACAAGCCCGGCGATGACGCGTTTCGCCAGCCCGTTTCCGCAGCGCACCGCTCGCCGGACCGGCAGGCGCGCCGTTCGCGCCGCAACGATGATGACGGGTCTGATCCCGATGCTGTCCGGCTGCATTCAGGTGACTGCGCCCGACAAGCCGATCGTGATCGAACTTAATGTCAACATTCGTCAGGAAGTGATCTATCAACTCTCTGCCGACGCGGAGAAGACGATCCAAGACAACGAAGGCGTATTCTGATGAGCAAGATCCGTTTCAGCCGCTCCGTCGCTTTCATGGGCGCAGCCGCGCTGGTCCTTGGGGCGGGCCTTGGGGCAGGTGGGGCCGCCACCGCGCAGGAAGCGCGCGACCCGGCCTATGCCGCCGCGCGCGCCGCCGGTCAGGTAGGCGAGCAGCGAGACGGGTATCTCGGCGTGGTCGGCAGCCAGTCGGCCGCCGTCCAGGCGATGGTTCGCGATCTCAACAACAAGCGCCGCGCCATCTATACGCAGAAGGCTGCCGGCAAGGGCACGATCGAGGAATATGCCTTCGCCACGGCCTGCCGCCTGATCTCGCAGACCAGCCCGGGGGAGAAATATCAGGCCCCCGATGACTCGTGGCAGACCCGCACCGCCGCTCCGCCGCAGCGGGATCCGCGCTGCCCGTAAGCCCAGTGAAGCGCAACGCGGCAACCTGATTTAGCACTGACCTTTCCGCGGCGCCGGCCTACTCCCCCACCCGATCTCCCCTACGGGGTAGAATCTGGGAGGTCGGCCCCCTCAGCGAAAAGGTCCCCCGGACCTTTTCGTATTCTTCGGGACGGGAGAGGGCCGGTGCCCCAAGCCTTCGACGAATGTCGAAGGCGCACCCGACAAATGACTCGGGGCCCGGTGCCGCAGAGAACACGGCTCCAGATCAGTGGGGCGTTATTCTCATTTCCTTCCCAATCTTTCGTCAGTCCGACAGACGCGTGACGAACACCCGACAGCAATGATTCGCATCCGTTCGGGGGAAAGCCTCATTCCGGCATCGCCCTTGCGCTTTTCCTTTTGTTGGCGAATGCTGTGTTCCTGCGGGTACTTGGTCCCGCGAGGATGCGTGTGAACAAGAGGCGCGGCGCGCGCCCGGCCAAGGTTGACTCGGGATAAGCCCCACCCTAAGGGGGCGGCGCCCTAGGCAGGGAGCCGTTGAGCGCGTCAATCGTCCTTTGATGGAGGAGGAAGATCTGACATGAGCGACGAGCCACCTGTAGGGGACCCTGTCGGCGAGGATGCGCGCCTTGACAGGCTCGATGATCGGCTGAAAGCCCTTCGCGAGCGTGAAGAGCAGCGCAATCGACCGGCCAAGGGCGCGGAAACGGACGATGCATATCGTGCCGGTAACCGCGTTCTGGCCGATTTGCTGGGTGGGGTTGCCGGCGGTTTGTTTCTCGGTTGGGTGATTGATCACTTCGCCGGAACGTCGCCCTGGGGTCTGTTGGTGATGATGTTCCTCGGAATATTCGTTGCCTTCAGGAATATCATAAGGAATTCGAACCAGCGCCCGGATTGACCCAGAGGGGGTGGATACAGGGCGCTGTCGTTCATTGGCGACAGGGATATTCGCGTGGCTGCCGAAGCGAAGCTCGATCCGATGCACCAGTTCCAGCTTGAGACGCTGGCCGGTGCCAATTGGAACATTGCGGGATACAACATCGCCTTTACCAACAGTGCGTTGTGGATGGCGATTGCTACCGTCGTGCTGGTCGTGTTCGTCTCCGGCGGCATGAAGCGCCAGCTGGTGCCCGGTCGCTGGCAGATGGCGGTGGAGACTTTTACCGGTTTCATCGACGGAATGCTGGCCGCCAACGTCGGTCCGGCAGGCAAGAAGTACGTTCCGTACATCTTCTCGCTGTTCATGTTCATTCTCTTTGCGAACTTCCTGGGCCTGCTGCCGCTCGGCGTTCTGGGCCTGCACGCCTTCACGTTCACCAGCCACTTCTCGGCAACCGGTGTTCTGGCGATAATGTCGTTCGCGATCGTGCTTGGGGTTGGCTTTGCCAAGCACAAGCTCCACTTCTTCTCGCTGTTCGTGCCGCACGGCACTCCGGTGGTCATGATCCCGCTGATCTTCTGCGTGGAACTGATCTCCTTCCTGGTGCGCCCGTTCAGCCTCGGTCTGCGTCTTTTCGTCGCGATGATGGCCGGCCACGTTCTTCTTGAGGTGCTTTCGAGCTTCGTGATCAGCTCGGGCAACGCCGGCATCGGCCTTTTCGCCATCGCCGGTCTGCCCAGCTTCATCCTGATGGTCGGCATCTGCGCACTGGAACTGCTGGTCGCCGGCATTCAGGCCTACGTTTTCGCTCTTCTCACCTGCGTCTATCTCAACGACGCTGAGAATCTTCACTGATTTCAATCGCATATCGCATTTTCCAAAGGGAGTTTTTGAAATGGACGCAGAAGCTGCAAAGCTGCTTGGTGCTGGGTTTGCCGCGATCGGTTGCGGCCTCGCCTCGATCGGCGTGGGTAGCGTGTTCGCGAAGTTCCTCGAAGGCGCGCTGCGCAATCCCGGTGCTGCCGACGCCCAGCAGGGCCGTCTGTTCATCGGCTTCGCGGGCGCCGAACTTCTCGGCCTGCTCTCGTTCGTCGTTGCCGCGCTGCTGATCTTCGCCTGATCACAATAGCGCACTAATCCGATCCGGCCGCGCGAACCCTTTGGTGCCGCGGCCGGGCCACCGGATGCAAGATTTCTACCGGCTACCTCGGGACAGGGCTTAACCCATGCCTCAGATCGCACAGCTTGGCGAATATTACGCCAGCCAGATCTTCTGGATGCTGATCTTCTTCGCCATCACCTTCTTCGTCGTTGGACGCGGCATGGTGCCCAAGGTGATGGATACCGTCGCCCAGCGCGACAAGCAGATTGCAGAGGACCTCGCTACGGCTGAAAAGCTGCGCGAGAGCGCCGACGCGGAAGAGGAAGCTTGGCGCACGCGTGAAAACGCGAACCGCGCCGAGGCTCAGGGCCTCATCGCCTCGGCCCGTGCCAAGGCTGGTGCTGCCACTGCCGACCGTCTCAACGCCGCACAAGTCGGCATTGAAGCGGATCTGGCTACCGCCGAAAAGCGTATCGACGAAGCGCGCCGCTCGGCCGCAAGCGAGATCGAGACCGTCGCGGCCGACGCTGCGCGTGAGATCGTCAGCCGCGTTGCCGGCCTCTCGCTTGACGAAACCGCCGTCCGCGCCGCCGTAAAGGGGAGCCTGGTTCATGGCTGATAACACTGTCACCCAACAGGCCGGCACCCAGCAGGCCGCTGCGCCGCAGGGCGCCGAGGCCGCCGGTACGCAGGCTCACGTCGCTGTCGAGCATGCCGAACCCGAACTGCTTGGCGTGGCTCCGCCCGTCGCAGTCGTCAGCACTTCGATGCTGGTGCTCATCGCGATCATGCTCTGGAAGGGCGTGCCGAAGCTGATCACCGGCGGATTGGATGCCCGGATCAGCCAGATCAAGGCGCACCTCGAAGAGGCCAAGACCCTGCGTGCCGAGGCGGAAGCCCTGCGCAAGGAATATGCTGACAAGATCGCGAACGCCGAAAAGGACGCCGCGGCCATGCTCGAGCACGCTCAGCATGAAGCCGAAGCGATCGTCGCCAAGGCTGAGGCTGACACCACCGAACTGATCGCCCGTCGTCGCAAGATGGTGGAAGAGAAGATCTCGGCGCTGGAACTGGCCACGATCACCGACCTGCGCCGCAAGGCCGCAGCGGCTGCCGCCAATGCCGCGGCTGACCTGATCAAGGACAACCATTCGGCTGCTGCCGACAAGGCTCTGGTCGATCAGGCAATCGCCGGCATCTGATCCCGGTATCCGGTAACGAACACAAAAAAGCCCTCGTGCAGTCGCACGGGGGCTTTTTTGTTGCCGGGCCGATGAACGTTCTGAAACCGGCAAGTCCTGTGAGTTGACAAGCCGGGCGTGTCTCCCAATTGATCGGCGCTAAGCTCTATGAGCTTGCAATAGGGGGAACTATGAAAATCGTAGCAACTTTTGCTGCCGGCCTTGCGCTGGCGGCAATGCCTGTTCTTGCTGCCGCGCAGCCGCTTTCAAAGCAGAACGCACTACAACTGACCCAACTGGGACTGGGTGACGACGCCATCGTTGCCAAGATCAGTGCCGACAAGGTGGACTTCGACCTTTCCACCGACGAGATGATCGCGCTGCGCAAGCAAGGCGTTTCGTCGGCCGTGATCGCGGCCATGATTTCCAACCGCTATCAGCAGAAGGCAGAGATGTCGCTCGATTCGCCGGACCCGGCGGTTCCGCATCCGGCCGGTCTCTATGCGGTTCAGGATATCGGCCATATGCACATGCTGCGCATGGATTCGACCGTAACCAACCAGGCCAAGACCGGTGGTTTGCTTGGCTATGCCTTCACCGGCGGCATCGCGTCCATGAGCGTTAAGGCGTCGATCCAGAAGGAGACGTCCGCCGTTCCCGTACAGCGCCAGCCGCGCTTCTACTTCTTCTCGGCGGAATCGAACGGCAGCGATGGCGGCGCTTGGGCAAGCGGCACGAATACCGTCGTGGCCTCACCGGCTGAACTCACGCTGATCCGCCTGACGCGCAAGGACGGACGCCGCGAGGCCCGCGTTGGAAGCGTCAATATCGCCGGTGCCAAGACCGGCGTGATGGACAAGGATCGCATCGAATTCCGGCATGAACTGGTGCGTCCCGGCGTCTATCGTATCGACGTTACCCAGCCGCTCGAACCCGGCGAATATGGTTTCATCTATTCGTTGGCGGGCAGCGGCTCGGCCGGCGCGATGACCGCACGGATCTTCGACTTCACCGTACAATAAACATGCGCGGCATTTTCGGCGTTTGACCGAACGAAGACCAAGCCCTCGTGCATTCGCACGGGGGCTTTTTGCTTGTGGCAGCAACCGTTCGCCACGGTGGCGATATTGATGCCGCTCGGTCCGCTTTGGTATCAGCGATGCTGCCCTTCGTGTTGCAGAGGCTGCGTTTTAGATCCGGCGAGTGCTGCGGTGCCGATCGTGGCGATACCGGTCGATGTCACGGGGCTGGTGATCTATTTCAGCATTGCGCTTGCGTTTCTCTCCGGGACGCTGCTCTAGCGCCCCGGAAGCCACAAAGAAGGACGGTCATCATGGCATTCACCGCGAAGATCCTGCTGCTCGGTTCGGGCGAACTGGGGCGCGAATTCGTCATCTCGGCCAAGCGCCTCGGCTGTGAGGTGATCGCTTGCGACGCTTACGAGGGCGCGCCGGCAATGCAGGTGGCCGATCACTTTGAGGTTTTCTCGATGCTGGATGGAGAGCGCCTGCGCGCGGCCATCGAGAAGCACAAACCCGACTTTATCGTGCCCGAGGTTGAGGCAATCCGTACCGAAGTGCTCGCTGAAGTCGAGGCTGAGGGATTCTGCGTGGTTCCGTCTGCCCGCGCCACGCAGATGACCATGAACCGCGATGCTATTCGCGAGGTCGCTGCTGTCGAACTGGGGCTGCGCACTTCGCGTTATCGCTACGCGGAATCGCTCGACGAAGTTCTGGCCGGGGCAGAGCACACCGGGCTGCCCTGCGTCATCAAGCCGGTCATGTCCTCATCGGGCAAGGGTCAGAGCACGGTTCGCGACGCGGCTGAGCTGGAGAAGGCGTGGGACTATGCCGTCGCCAACATGCGCGGCGACCGCAAGCGCGTGATCGTCGAGGAGTTCGTGGCTTTCGACTACGAGATCACACTGCTGACCGTGCGCAGCCGCGAGGGCGTTTCGTTCTGCCCGCCGATCGGCCACCGGCAGGAGCGCGGCGACTATCAGGAATCGTGGCAGCCGACGCCGATGGCGCCTGCGGCAATTGCCGATGCGCAGGACATGGCGCGCAAGGTGGTGGACGATCTGGGCGGCTATGGCCTGTTCGGCGTCGAATTCTTCGTGAAGGGCGAGGAGGTGATTTTCTCCGAGCTCTCGCCGCGCCCGCATGACACCGGCATGGTCACGCTGATCTCGCAGAACCTGTCGGAGTTCGACCTCCATGCTCGTGCGATCCTTGGCCTGCCGATCCCCGAGGTCACGCTTTATGGCCCGAGTGCTTCGGCGGTGATCCTTGCCGATCGGGATAGCGATTCCTTCGTCTGCGGAGGCCTCTCGGACGCATTGGCGACACCGGGTGGGCAAGTAGACCTGCGCGTCTTTGCAAAGCCCGTAACGCGGCCCTACCGCCGTATGGGCGTTGCGCTTGCGCTGGCCGAGGACACCGATACCGCGCGTCGTATTGCGGCCGAGGCGGCGGGCAAGGTGCGCATCCTCTACAAGTGAGGTGAGGGGCTGCTGCTTCCCGCTCAAAACCTCGTCGTCCCCGCCTTCGCGGGGGCGACGGTAATCAATGCCTGAGTGTCAGGCCGGCCTCTTCCAGCCGTGAACGCGCTGGCGCACAGTCGCCAGCAGTTCCTCCATCGTCGCCGCTTGCGTAATGCCATAACGCGGAGCGGTGATGTCGACGTTGCCCTTGCGCCAGAAGCCTTCGGGGCAAAGTAGCACCAGTTTGCCGTCCCGCGCATGGAGGCCGAGTTCCAGCAGGCTCACCGGGCTTTGCGTACCGGGCGCAAGGTACATCACGATCACGTCGGCGCTTTCCAGCGCAGCCAGTTCCCATTCGACCTGGCGGCGGAACTCGGGCTCGCTCGCCTCGGGTTTCCACGCCGGGTTCCAGTCGGGCCGGCGTGGGTTGAGGATTACCACGTTCTCGTTCGACAGGGCCTTGGTGAGATCGGCCTGCCAGTCCGTGGCGCTGCCCATGTCGATGCTGCCGCCGAGGAAGACGCGGGGAGCGTCGTGTGCCGCGGGCAGGGGCTGCGGGGAGGTGACAATCGTGCTGGAGGTCATGGCGGGTGTGGTCTCCGCGCTCGCCGTGAAGAGTGTGGCGAGCGCGAGGAGAGCGGCAAGTTTGTGAAAGGTCATCGGGGGGCGGACAGTCTCAGAACGTGTTCTTGGCTTCGCGCAGCGCCGCGAAAGTCTCCACCGCGTCGTGTCCGCCCCAGCGAGCCTGCAAGGCCGGATCGTCGGCGCGCAGGAATGGATTGGTGAGCAGTTCGCGGCCGAGCTTGGTGGGAACGGTCGGGATGCCGGCTGCGCGGGCGCGGGCAACGTCCTCGGCATAGGCGGCGAGTTCGGCATTCTCCGGGTCCGCGTGGAGGGCGAACTTGGCGTTCGAGGCGGTGTACTCGTGGGCGCAATAGAGCATGGTCTCGGGCGGGAGCGCCTTGATGCGCTGGAGGCTGGCCCAGAACTGCGGCGCGGTGCCTTCGAACATGCGGCCGCAGCCGAGCGCGAAGACCGAATCGCCGACGAAAGCGATCTGGGCTTCGGGCAGGTGATAGGCGCAATGGCCGAAGGTGTGCCCGCCCACGTCGATGACATGCGCCGTCCAGTCCCCGATTGTGACGCGGTCGCCCTGCGAGACCGTGCGGTCTACGCCCGCGATCTTGCCGGCATCGCCTTCCGGTGCGGTCACGGTGCAGCCGGTTGCGGCCTTGATGGCGCCATTTCCGCCTGCGTGGTCCGGGTGCCAGTGGGTGTTCCAGATCTGCGTGATCTGCCAGCCCTTGATAGCGGCCTGCCGCAGATATTCGTCGGCATCGGGGGTATCGATGCAGGCGGTCTCGCCGCTGACGGAATCGTGCAGCAGGAAGCCGTAGTTGTCACTGAGGCAGGGGAACTGGTGGACTTCGAGCATGGGATCTCTCCTTGTCCGGCGATGTAGTCTTTCAGGACAGTCGGCGAAAGAGGCATGGAGAAGAGGGCGCGCGCGGAGGCGCGGAGATCGCGGAGGAGAACAAGAAGAAGCGGATCGCGCAAAGGCGCAAAGGCGCGAAGAGGTTCGTCCGTGCCGAAGGCACCTGCCTTGATCAGAGGTAGCGGCACGGGCGCAGCTGGAAGTTAAAGGCGGCTTCGCCGCAAGCGCAACACCTTTGCGCCTTCGCGCCTTTGCGCGATCATTCTCTTTCACTTTCTGCGCGCCTCCGCGCGCACCGCATAAAGCAAAAGCCCGCCCGGATCGCTCCGGACGGGCCTTTACTGTTTCACCTGGCGGTGAAGCTCGAAACGTTCTTACGAACGGTTCTTGAGAGCCTCGCCCAGGATGTCGCCGAGCGAAGCGCCCGAGTCCGACGAACCGTACTGTTCGACAGCTTCCTTTTCTTCGTGAAGCTGGCGAGCCTTGACCGAGAAGGTCGGCTTCTTCGAACGGTCGAAACCGGTGACCATGGCGTCGAGCTTCTGGCCAACCTGGAAGCGGTCGGGGCGCTGCTCGTCGCGGTCGCGGCCGAGGTCCGAACGCTTGATGAAGCCAGTGGCGCCATCTTCGCCAGCCTGGACTTCCAGGCCGCCGTCGCGGACTTCGAGGATCGTCACGGTGACGACTTCGTTACGGCGCAGCGAACCACCCGCAGCGACGATGCCAGCGGCCGGAGCGCCACGCTCAAGCTGCTTCATGCCGAGGCTGATGCGTTCCTTCTCGACGTCGACGTCGAGAACCACGGCCGAAACCTGCTCGCCCTTGCGGTGCAGAGCCAGCGCGTCCTCGCCCGAGATGCCCCAGGCGATGTCCGACATGTGAACCATGCCGTCGACGTCGCCGTCGAGACCGATGAACAGGCCGAATTCAGTGGCGTTCTTGACTTCGCCTTCAACCTGCGAACCGACGGGGTGCTTCTCAGCGAAGGCTTCCCAGGGGTTCTGCTGAGCCTGCTTGAGGCCGAGCGAGATGCGGCGCTTGTCCGAATCGACTTCGAGAACGACCACTTCGACTTCCTGCGAGGTCGAGACGATCTTGCCGGGGTGGACGTTCTTCTTGGTCCAGGACATTTCCGAAACGTGGACAAGGCCCTCGATGCCGGCTTCCAGTTCCACGAACGCACCGTATTCGGTGATGTTGGTGACGGTGCCGGTGAGCTTGGCGCCCACGGGGTACTTGACGGCTGCGCCTTCCCACGGATCGCTTTCCAGCTGCTTCATGCCGAGGCTGATGCGCTGGGTGTCCTGGTTGATGCGGATGATCTGCACCTTCACGGTGTCGCCGATGGCGATCACTTCGCTCGGGTGGTTGACGCGCTTGTAGCTCATGTCGGTGACATGGAGCAGGCCGTCGATGCCGCCGAGGTCAACGAACGCACCGTAGTCGGTGATGTTCTTGACGACGCCTTCGATAACCTGGCCTTCGCTCAGCTTGTCGATCAGTTCGCTGCGCTGTTCGGCGCGCGTTTCTTCGAGGACGGCGCGACGCGACACGACGATATTGCCGCGGCGACGGTCCATCTTCAGGATCTGGAAGGGCTGCGGCACGTCCATCAGCGGGGTGACGTCGCGCACGGGGCGGATGTCGACCTGCGAGCCGGGGAGGAACGCAACGGCGCCGTCGAGGTCGACGGTGAAGCCGCCCTTGACGCGGCCGAAGATCACGCCTTCGACGCGCTTGCCTTCACCGAATTCGTTTTCGAGCTTGTCCCAGGCAGCTTCGCGACGGGCACGGTCACGCGACAGCATTGCTTCGCCGTCAGCGTTTTCGACGCGGTCGACGTAAACTTCGACTTCGTCGCCGACCTTGAGGCCGTGTTCACCTTCGCCGCGGGCGAATTCGCGCAGCGAGACGCGGCCTTCGCTCTTCAGGCCAACGTCGATGACGGCCTTGTCGTTTTCGATCGCGGTGACGGTGCCCTTGACGACGCGGCCTTCAAAGCCGTCGTCGGCGACGCCGCCGAGCTGATCTTCAAGCATCTTCGCGAAATCATCGCGAGTGGGAGTGGCAGAAGTAGCCATTAAAGGTTTGTTCCTGTTTATCGATTTTTCCGGCCAGGCGGTTGAATCCGCCGGTCTTCCTCCGCGCCCCGCACCATGCGGAACCCGGGCCAAAAGGGCCGAACCGCCACGGGGGCCGGATGCCCGCCGCAGCGTCCTTCAAACCTGACGGTTCTCCAGACCGGCGGCCACTACGCGCCTGAGGGGCGAAATGCAAGGAAAATGGCGGCCGGGATGGCGGTCTCGGCGGCCTGCCGAGTCAGCCTTTGCGGGCTACGACAGCGGCGATGGCGGCGGCAACTGCCTCTTCGCGGCCAAGATCGGAGGTATCCAGCAGTACGGCGTCGTCAGCAGCCACCAGCGGGGCGTCCTTGCGGTTTCGATCGCGCTCGTCGCGGGCGGCAAGGTCGGCGGCGATGTCGTCCAGCGATACGTCGCGGCCTTGTGCCTGCATTTCGAGGAAACGGCGCTGGGCACGGGCTTCGACCGAGGCGGTGACGAACAGCTTCACATCGGCTTCCGGGGCGATCACCGTGCCGATGTCGCGCCCGTCCAGCACGGCGCCGCCCGGCTGCGCGGCGAAGGCGTGCTGGCGCTCGTAAAGCGCGCGGCGCACCGCCGGATGGACCGAGACGCGGCTCGCAAGGCCGCCGCTTGCTTCAGAACGCAGTTCGGGGTCCGTCAACAGGCCTTCCGAAAAAGCGCAGGCGGCCAGCGCGGCCACGGGGTCATCCGGATTGCCGCCGTCGAGGAAGCACTGGCGGCCGACCGCGCGATACAGCAGGCCGGTGTCGAGATGGGGCAGTCCGAAATGGCGGGCGAGGGCTTTGGCAATTGTGCCTTTGCCCGAGGCGGTGGGTCCGTCGACGGCGATAATCATGCGGCGGCTCATGGCGGCTTGGAGCCGGTGAGGCAAGCTGCGCGTACCGTTTCCTCAGGATTCGCGGGCGCGGTCGGGATCGAGCAATTCCGGACTGTCGGCGCCGTAGATCTCTATGAGTTCGTGCTCGAAGCGCCCGGAATCGCGGGCCAGCCAGGCGACGACGACCAGCGCGACGCCAAGGCTCGCGCCGATCAGCGGCAGGATCAGGGTGAGCGCGGCCAGCAGGGGCAGCGGCAGGCCGCCGAGAGCCCGGCGCACGCTGCGAGGGGCGCCCGGATGTGCCAGCTTCGACTCCATCGCTGCCTCCTTTCCTGCGGAGAGGCTATGCCCGGAACCCTTGTCGAATGGTAACCGTACGAATCGGGATCGCGGCGTCAGGTCTTCCGGCGCGTGAGCAGCGCCTTCACCAGTCCCCACCCGGCGATCAGCGCCCAGAGCGCTTCCATCGCGATCGAGGGCAGGTTCACATTCACCATCAGCGAGATCAGCAGCAGGACCGCGCCGACCAGGTTCAAGCCGTGCTGAAGGTAGCGGTTCGGATTGTCCTGATAGGTGATGTAGGCATAGGCGGCGATGCAGCACACCGTGCCCAGGAAGCCGAGTGTGTTGCTCAGCCATTCCGGCAGGTCGAGGATCATGCGGGCTCCGGCAGCATAAGGGGCAGGGGCGACGGTGGCGCCGCCCCTGCGAGAATGCCCTTATTCCGCGAGGCTGGCCAGCAGGTCCTCGAAATTGGGGAAGCTGGTGGCGATCGGTCGCGTGTCGTCGACGTCCACGCCCTGCTGGCTGACGAGTCCGGCGACCGCCATCGACATCGCGATGCGGTGATCGAGGTGGGTGGTCACTTGGGCGGCCGTCGCGGTGCCCGGCAGCGGCGCGCCGCCGGTGCCGGTGATGACCAGGCCGTCCTCGCGCTCCTCGATCTCGGCGCCGGCCAATGTCAGCGCGGCGGCCATTGCGGAGAGGCGGTCCGATTCCTTGACGCGCAACTCGTCGAGGCCGCTGGTCACCGTCACGCCCTCGGCCAGCGAGGCAGCAACGAAGAGGACGGGGAATTCGTCGATCATGGCAGGCGCGATGGCGGGATCGACTTCGATGCCCTTGAGCGCCGAATGCTTCACCAGCAGGTCCGCCACCGGCTCGCCGCCGACTTCGCGCGAGTTCAGGAACTCGATCTGGCCGCCCATCTGGCGCAGGACTTCGACAAGACCGGCGCGCGTCGGGTTAAGGCCGACATTCTCGATCACCACTTCGCTGCCCGGCACCACCAGCGCGGCAACGATGAAGAAGGCAGCGGAGGACGGGTCACCCGGCACGTCGATGACCTGCGGCTTGAGTTCGGCCTCGCCCTTGATGGTGATGACGCGGGTGCCGTCGGCCTCCACGGTCACGTCAAGCTCGGCGCCGAAGCCCTTGAGCATGCGTTCGGAATGGTCGCGCGTCGGCACCGGCTCGATCACGGTGGTCGTGCCCGGGGTGTTGAGGCCGGCGAGCAGGATTGCGCTCTTTACCTGTGCGGAGGCGACTGGCAGGCGGTACGTGATCGGCACGGCCGGCGAAGCGCCGCGCACGATCAGCGGTAGGCGGCCGCCCTCACTGGCTTCGAAGCTGGCGCCCATTTCGGAGAGCGGATCGATCACGCGGCCCATCGGGCGCTTGGAGAGCGATTCATCGCCGACGAAGCTGACATTGATCGGATGGCTGGAAACGAGGCCCATCAGCAGGCGCGTCGAGGTGCCGGAATTGCCCATGTCGAGCGGGCCGGTGGGCTGGTGCAGGGCGCCGACACCGACGCCGCTAACACGCCATTCACCGTCTTCCATGCGCTCCACCGATGCGCCCATCGCGCGCATGGCGGCGGCGGTGGCCAGCACGTCCTCGCCTTCGAGCAGGCCGGTCACGCGCGTCTCACCCACAGCCAGCGCGCCGAGCATGATCGAGCGGTGGCTGATCGACTTGTCCCCCGGAACGCGGATCCTTCCTTTGATCGGTCCTGCGGGCAGGAAACGGCGGGGGCGCATGGGGGAGGCGGGGTCGTGGCTCACGGCGGTGCTTCTTTCGAGGCTGGAAGGGGCGCAAAATCGCCGGGCTTTTGACAGCGGGTGCGGCCTATGGCAAGGCGCGCGCCCTGATGCGGCCTACACGCCAGATCTGGCACGCCTGATCCGGCATGCTTGATTTTGCGCGCGGGCCCTCCCATCAAGACACAGAATTCACGCCCGTACCCTTCGGTCGGGCAATAATTGAGGACATTTCATGGCAAAGCCTGAGTGGGGCGCCAAGCACGGCTGCCCGAAATGCGGCACCCGCTTCTACGATCTGGGCAAGGATGACCCGGTCACCTGCATCGAGTGCGGCCATTCGTGGCACCCGGAACCGGTGCTGAAGTCCAAGCAGCCGATTCCCTATGAGGAAATCCAGAAGAAGGAAGTCGTCGAGACCGAGGATGCGGATCTCGCCGATGACGATCTGGACATCGACGACGATGGCGATTCGCCGGACAACGACGTCGACCTCGGCGGTGACGACGATCTCGGCATCGGCGGCGGCGACGACGATGGTGATCGCGACGAGTAAGCCTCGGGCGCTATCTGTTTCAGGAAAGGGCGCGGCGCTTCGGCGGCCGCGCCCTTTCTTTTTGTCCAAATGGGGTGCGAAGGGGGCGCTGGTTTCGTCGGGAGAGGCGAACCTTCCTTGTGAGCGAGAGCCGCTCCGACTCGCCCACTCTCATCGCTCTAATCGCTCTCAATCCCGCTCAGGCTGAGCCTGTCGAAGCCCCGGCGGGGTGGCGCAAGATCTCCATCCTTCGACAAGCTCAGGATGAGCGGCGTGTGGGGGATGGTGCCGGTGGATCGCTTCAGGGGCTGCTCCTCCCGCAAGTGGCGTAGGGAAATCGGGTGCCTTCCGGGGGCGATCTGAAAAATGACAAGCCCGTGAAAATTTCCTCTTGCCAGCCCGGCGAACCCAATCTAGAGGGCGGCCTCCCAAGCGGAGGCGTAAGCCGAAACGTGGGAAACGGATCGGACCTCCCGGGTCGATCCGGCGAAATGATTGGGGCCTTAGCTCAGCTGGGAGAGCGCCTGCATGGCATGCAGGAGGTCAGCGGTTCGATCCCGCTAGGCTCCACCATTTCACCGAAATAGCCTTTCAAAGTTATCTGGGTTTGGTTATTTCGACATATCAGTTTCGCGGAAACGCGATACGCTGGCCGACGAGGTTTCGTCCGCCGGCGTTTTTCGCATAAGGTTTCCGTCACGCCGGTCAGCGAGGTTTCGCCCACCGGCGTTTTTGGCGTTCTGGCGGCTACGGCCGTCGAAAGGGATTTCGGCATGTTCGCCGCGAGTGACGTTAGGAGCGAGAATGTTTGACTCTCTGTCTGATCGTCTTGGTGGCGTATTCGACAAGCTGCGTGGCCGCGGCGCGCTCAAGGAGCAGGATGTTCGCGATGCCATGCGCGAAGTGCGCATCGCTCTGCTCGAAGCCGATGTCGCGCTCCCCGTCGTGCGCCGCTTCATCGATCAGGTTACCGAAAAGGCCGTTGGGCAGTCGGTCCTGAAGTCGGTCACGCCCGGCCAGCAGGTCGTCAAGATCGTCAATGACGCGCTGATCGAGATGCTGGGCGGCGACCAGACCGCCGAACTCGATCTTGAGGCGGTTCCGCCCGTCGTCATCATGATGGTCGGTCTGCAGGGTTCGGGTAAGACCACCAGCACCGCCAAGATTGCCCGCCTCCTGAAGGAGAAGCAGGGCAAGAAGGTCCTGATGGCCTCGCTGGACGTCAACCGTCCGGCGGCGCAGGAACAGCTTCGCGTTCTGGGTGAGCAGGTGGGCGTTGCCACCCTGCCGATCATCACCGGCCAGCAGCCGACCGAGATCGCCACCCGCGCGATGCAGTCCGCGCGCCTTCAGGCCGTGGACGTGCTGATGCTCGACACCGCCGGTCGTCTCCACGTCGACCAGCAGCTCATGGACGAGATGAAGGCGGTTGCCGCCATCTCGAACCCCCGTGAAACGCTGCTCGTGGTCGACTCGCTGACGGGTCAGGACGCGGTCAACGTCGCGCAGTCGTTCTCCGGCGAAGTCGATCTTACCGGCGTCGTGCTCACCCGTATGGACGGTGACGCGCGGGGCGGTGCGGCGCTGTCGATGCGGGCCGTCACCGGCAAGCCGATCAAGTTCGCGGGCACCGGCGAAAAGATGGAGGCCCTTGAGGTCTTCCACCCCAGCCGCGTCGCCAACCGTATCCTTGGCATGGGCGATATCGTCTCGATCGTCGAAAAGGCGGCCGAAGCCGTTAAGATCGAGGATGCCGAAGCGCTGGCCAAGCGCATGGAGCAGGGCAAGTTCGACATGAACGACCTGCGCACCCAGCTCGGCCAGATGCAGAAGATGGGCGGCCTTGGCGCTCTGGCCGGCATGATGCCGGGCATGAAGAAGGCCAAGGCGGCGATGCAACAGTCGGGCATGGATGACCGCGTGCTGCTGCGCATGGATGCGATCATCGGTTCGATGACGCCGAAGGAGCGCGCTAACCCCGCGCTGCTCAATGCCAAGCGCAAGATCCGCGTCGCCAACGGTTCGGGTACCAATGTTCAGGACGTCAACAAGCTGCTGAAGATGCACCTGGAGATGTCCAAGGCCATGAAGCAGATCAAGAAGATGGGCGGCCTCAAGGGGCTGGCCGCGATGTTCGGCAAGGGCGGCTTCGGTGACGGCGGCATGGGCGGGGCTGGTGGCCTCGGCGGTGCAGGCGGCCTGGGTGGTCTCGGCGGCGCCGGAGGTCTTCCGGGAATGGGCGGTGCGCCCGATCTCAGCAAGTTTCTGAAAAAGTAATTTTTGAAGATTTGAAGGAAAGGTAAAACAATGTCCGTTTCGATCCGTCTGTCGCGCGGTGGCGCGAAGAAGCGTCCTTACTACAAGATCGTCGTGTCCAACTCGCGCGCTCCGCGCGACGGCAAGTATCTTGAGCAGGTCGGCACCTACAACCCGGTCCTCCCCAAGGAAGACGAGAACCGCGTGCGCCTGGTCGAAGACCGCGTGCGTTACTGGCTCGGCGTTGGCGCCCAGCCGACCGACCGCGTTGCCCGCCTGCTCGACAAGGCCGGCATCAAGGAACGCGCCGCTACCGTGAACCCGAACAAGGCTGAGCCGGGCAAGAAGGCCAAGGACCGCGCCGAGGAAAAGGCCGAGAAGCTGCGTGAAGCTGAAGAAGCTGCCGCTGCTGCCAAGGCTGCTGCTGAAGCACCGGCCGAAGCTCCGGCTGAGGAAGCTGCCGCTGAGGAATCGACCGAAGCCTAAGCTTCAGGTTCGAGTCCACAATGGCTGGTCAAGACCGCCCCGTCACGCTTGCTGCCGTTACCGGCGCGCACGGTGTGACGGGCGAGGTTCGCCTCAAGCTGTTCGGTGAAGGCGTGGCGGCGCTCAAGCGTTACCGCGCCTTCACCGATTCCACTCTGACGCTCGCCAAGCTGCGCGACGACGGCAAGGGCGGCGCGATCGCCCGCTTCGAGGAAGTGCCCGATCGCAATGCTGCCGAGAAGCTGCGCGGTACCGCGCTGACCGTCCCGCGCTCGTCGATGCCGGATCTGGCGGAAGGTGAGTATTATCACGCCGACCTGCTGGGGCTGCGCGTGGTATCCGACGCGGGCGAGGAACTCGGCACCTGCATCGCGGTCGAGAACTTCGGCGCCGGCGACGTGATCGAGATCGAGCGTCCGGTGGGCGAGGATGGGAAACGGCGCCGCTTCATGGTGCCGATGATCCCCGCCGCCGTCCCCGAGTGGGATCACGAACGCGTGGTGGTCAACGCCGCCTTCGCGGAAGAATAAAGGAAAGGCCGCCCTTGGGCGGCCTTTCTGCTTTCCGGGCCCTGCAATCAGGCGAGCGCCGCTCTGACGCAGATCTGATTGGCATGCTGCGGGCAATCCAGCGCCGTTACAAGCGGCGTCACCATGGCCAGGCTTGATCCGGCCAGAATTCCAGCGAGGATCCCGATCCCCGTCAGCCGTGCCCTGCGGGTCAAGGCGGCCTCTTGCGGGGCAGGGCGCTTGTTCTGATCGTCCGGGTCGTTGGGGTGGCCGCCGCGCAAGCTGCTGCCAAGAGCCTTGAACAGCTTGCGTGCGAGACGGTCGAAATCTCCGGAAAACCGGTCATGGCCGGCGTTCCACTGCTGCATGAAGTGTTGATCCTGCATTGTCCGGTTCCTCCATCGGATGACTGGAATCTGCTTGATCGGGCGGCACTTCGCCAACAAAGCCTCTGGCACAGGTCATAAGGCTGGCTTATCGTTGCGCCATGGACCGCCTGCCGCCCCTGACCGCCATCCGCGCCTTCGAGGCTGCGGGCCGCCACGAGAACTTCTCGCGCGCGGCCGAGGAACTGGGGATGACGCAGGCGGCAGTGTCCTACCAGATCCGCCAGCTTGAAGACCGCGTCGGCAAGCCGCTGTTCGTGCGCGAAAAGGGCAGGGTGAATCTGTCCGATGTCGGGCGTCGGCTGCTGCCGGCACTGACCGGCGCTTTCGCCTCGATGACCGATGCCTTCGCCGCCGTGTGGAGCGAGGACGAGGATGTGCTCTCGCTTAATGCTTCGGTCTCGATCGGTGCGTCGTGGCTGAGCGAGCGGATCGGCCGCTTCCAGCTGCGCCACCCCGATCTTGCGGTACGCATGTCGCTCAGCAACGAGGTCGTCGATCTGGCCACTTCGCCTTACGATGCGGCGATCCGCGTCGGCTATGGCAAGTGGGAGGGGCTGCGCGCCGAATTCCTGTTCCGCCAGCATTTCTCGCCGATCTGCGCGCCGGTGTTCCTCGAAAAGAATCGCATCGAAAAGCCGGAAGACCTGCTGGCGGTGGAGCGCTTCGCGCCGAACGATCGCTGGTGGGCAGGCTGGTTCGCCGCCAACGGTATCGGCACGCCGCCGCCGCCGCGTACCGGCATCGTCTTCGACAACCAGCTTCAGGAAGCCACCGCGATGCGCCAGGGCTTCGGTATTGCGCTGATGTCGCCGTTGTTCTGGCGGGCGGATCTGGAAGCGGGCCGCCTCGTGCAGCCTTTCGACACGCTCTACTATCCGGGCCCGGCGCAATGGCTGATCCATTCGGAAAGCCGCGTCGGCGTCCGCAAGATCGAACGCCTGCGCGAATGGCTGCGTGAGGAGATCGCCGCTGACCGTGGTTTCCTGCCCGCCGAAGTGTGGGAACCGCTCTGAAGGGCGCAAATCCGGCGCTTTCCCCTTGCCGTAGCCGGCGAATTGGGCTTTGCGCGGGGGCATGACTTTCAATGCCACCGTTCTCACCCTCTACCCGGAGATGTTCCCCGGCACGCTTGGCATCAGCCTCGCGGGCAGGGCGCTGGCGGAGGGGAAGTGGGCCATGAACCCCGTCCACATCCGCGATTTCACCACGGACAAGCACCGCACCGTGGACGATACGCCCGCCGGCGGCGGCGCCGGCATGGTGCTCAAAGTGGACGTTCTGGCCGCCGCGATCGACCATGCCCGCTCGATCAATCCCGATGCGCCGATCATCGCCATGACCCCGCGCGGCAAGCCCATTTCGCAGCAGCGCGTGCGCGAACTGGCGGACGGCCCCGGCGTCACCATCCTCTGCGGCCGCTTCGAAGGTTTCGATGAGCGCATCTTCGAAGGCCGTCAGGTGGAAGAGATGTCGGTCGGCGATGCGGTGCTTTCGGGCGGCGAACCCGCGGCAATCCTGCTGTTAGACGCTTGCATTCGGCTGCTTCCCGGCGTAATGGGCGCGGCTTCCAGCGGGACCGAGGAATCGTTCGAGGACGGTCTTCTCGAATACCCGCAATATACCCGACCCACCGAGTGGGAAGGGCGCACGATCCCTGAAGTGCTGCGATCGGGGGATCATGCGAAGATCGCCGCCTGGCGGAAACAAAAGGCGGAGGAAGAAACACGGTCACGCAGGCCGGACCTTTGGGAACGTCGCAGTGACGTTCGGGGCCAGTCTGCCTCTGGTGCGCGGCGCAAAAACGAGGACTTAGGTTCATGAACCTGATTCAGCAGATCGAGGCCGAGGAAATTGCCAAGGCCGCCAAGGATATCCCGACCTTCCGTCCGGGCGACACCGTCCGCGTCGGCGTGAAGGTTGTTGAAGGCACCCGTACCCGCGTCCAGGCTTACGAGGGCGTGTGCATCGCGCGCTCGAACCGTGGCATGGGTTCGAACTTCACCGTGCGCAAGATGAGCTTCGGTGAAGGCGTTGAGCGCGTATTCCCGCTCTACTCGCCGAACATCGATTCGATCACCGTTGTCCGTCGCGGCGTCGTGCGTCGTGCGAAGCTGTACTACCTGCGTGGTCGTACCGGCAAGCGCGCCCGCATCGCCGAGCGTCGCGTCAACGACACCCAGGCGTAAGTCCGGGAGTGATGCCCGGCTCTTCGCAGCCGGGCAGCTTGAGAGGCGGTTCGATTTTTCGGGCCGCCTTTTTTGTGCCTGTCGGCAATCCGGCTGTCCCTATACGGAAAATGCACCCGTCTGATTTCATGAGGCGAATCATGGAGAGGAAGCGGCGGCACCCGCTTCAAAGGCAGGCGAAAGGCCGTGCAGACGGGGCAGTTCGGAGCATGCGTGCATCGCATTGAATGCATTCAGGCTCCGCAATTGTCGAAAACGTCATCTGAGTGGCGGAAAAACACGATAAACTGCGCATTTTCGCCTTGTTTAGGCTTTGACAGCGTCAGCAAAAACCGCTCAATTCCGTGCCGTTCAGAGGCGAATCCAAATTTTATCCCATCACATCCTGTTTTCACTGAAAGGTTAGGGGGTACCCATAATGAACAAGAACGATCTGATCAGCGCGGTCGCAGACTCGAGCGGCCTCACCCGCAGCGATGCCACCAAGGCCGTCGAAAGCGTTTTCGATGCCATCACCGGCGCGCTGAAGAAGGGCGACGAAGTGCGCCTGGTCGGCTTCGGCACCTTCTCGGTCGCCAAGCGCAAGGCTTCGACCGGTCGCAACCCGCGTACGGGTGAGCCGATGGAAATCAAGGCTTCGGCTCAGCCGAAGTTCAAGGCCGGCAAGGGCCTCAAGGACGCTGTCAACTAAGCAGCATCCGGCAGCCTGTCGACGCCTCGCAGGCTGAAGTAATTACGCCGCGCCAACCTCAAGGTTGGCGCGGCGTTTTGCATTTGGGGAAGGGGGCGCCCGGATGAGCGCCCCGCGTGTCGGATCAGGGCTTGAGCTTCACCAGCGCAGTGGGCGCTGCGGGCGTGCGGGCATTGACCTTCCAGGTCAGCACGCGCCCACCGGGACCGTTTTGCGGACCCTCGTCGGTATTGTTGGCCAGGATTTCGCCATTGGTGACGATGGAGAAGGTGCCATCGGCCTCGCTGGTGCTGTCGGTATCGGCAGCTTCGCTTCCGGCGTCGCTGTTCATTCCCGCCAGCATGGCCCCCATCATGTTGCCTGACGACTGGGACGGCCCGAATGCGGGCGCATCGATACGCACGCTGCCGTCCTGCCGCAGCGAGAGCTGCACGAAGGCATTGGCCATCGGGAAGCCTTCGATAGTGGGGAAGGTGAAGTCGTGGTCCAGCTTGCCGCCGATCGCGAAATCGACGTCGAAGCGGCCGTCACCCTTGTAGACCACGTTGTTCCAGCCGGTCTGGCGGCGCAGTTTGGCGGCCACTTCCTCGCCGGCACGGGGATCGCTGGGATCGATGCCGCCCAGCAGCGCCTTGGCGGCCTGAGCATCGGTCTTCTGCTTGTCCGCGCGGGATTCCTCCCACTTCGACTTCTGTTCGGCGAGTTCGGCCGGAGTGCAGGCGCGTTCGTCGGAATTGTCGTCGTAGCAGGTCTCGGGTTCGAACGGCGTTTCCTTCGACTTCTGTAGCGGCAGCATCACGATCTCGCCGGTATAGGCGAAATGGAAGCTCCGATCGGCCTTGAGGCTGAGCTGCGAGGTGAATTTGCCGGGCACGAAGATGCAGGCTGCCACCAGCATCGCCATCCCGGCGACGGCGAGGCCTGCAAGCAGGCCTCGCGCAGGGTTGCGCCGTTCGGTCGAAATCATATCGTTTCCCCTGTCGTCGTCGGATCCCGGATCAGGGGGCCGGGCGTGTGGCTACGGCGTAAAGTGCGATGGCAGCGGCGTTGGAGACGTTGAGGCTCTCCATGGCCTCGTTGATCGGCAGCTTGGCTATCGAATCGCAGTGCTGGACGATATTGTGGCGCATGCCATCACCTTCGGCGCCGAGCACGAGCGCGACCGGACCGGCGGGGAGGGCGTTGCCAAGCGTCTCCGTGGCGCTGCCGTCGAGCCCGATGCGCCAGTAACCGGCCTCGGCGATCTCTTCGAGCGCGCGGGCGAGGTTCACCACGCGTACCCACGGCAGGATTTCGAGCGCACCCGAAGCGCTCTTGGCCAGCGTGCCCGATTCGGGCGGCGCGTGCCGGTCCTGCGTGACGATGGCGCAGGCATTGAGCGCGGCGGCCGAGCGCATGATGGCGCCGACGTTGTGCGGATCGGTAACCTGGTCGAGCACGACTACCGGCCGCGCCGGATCACCGTCGAGCACATCGTCGATATAGATGTCCTCAAGCGGCTCGCATTCGAGGACGAGGCCCTGATGGGGGGCGTCGCGCGCGACGAGTCGGGCAAGATCGGCAGGCTGTGCCCATTCGACGGGGAAATCGGCCGGCAATTCACCGTCGAGAGATTCGACTCCCTCGCGAGTTGCCCACAGCTTTCTATGTTGGCGATTCGGGTTCTTGAGAGCTGCTTCGACCGCATGACGGCCCCAGAGGCGCACCATGCCGGAACTTGCGCGGCCGCTGCCACGCCCGTTCTTCATACGGCCGGCGCGGCCGCGCAGCGCTTTTGCGGGCCGTTCGCCGTCCCGGTCGCTACGATTGCTCATGAAAATGTCCTTTACGAAAAAATCTGTCCCGCTCCTGCCAGCACCCCCATTGACAGGCAAGGCTCGGTTCTACATAGGCGCCCTCCTCGGCAGCGAGGCTCTGGTTTCAGAGCTTCAACACAGCGGGTTCCTCTCCTTAGGGAAAGGTCTTCCGCCGCCAGCGATCTGGTGTGGACAGGTGGCCGAGTGGTTAAAGGCAGCAGACTGTAAATCTGCCCGTGCAAGCGTACGCTGGTTCGAATCCAGCCCTGTCCACCACCAGCTTCCTTCATCAAGGAATTCCCTTCGGGGACCCCCGGACATCTCGATCGCTACTCTCTCAGAGTACATCCGCCTGCGTGCAGGGAACAGACTCTGCCGCGGTACGCTTGGCAGGCGTTATATGCGGCCGGGGATGTACTCGGGCTCCCGCCATTGCGGGAGCGACGCACTCTCACTAGAGGAATGCCATGCCCGGAGATATTCTCGATAATCAGGGACGCGGCGAAGCGTCCTGGAACTGGCCCTCGATTCATCCCGAGGGTCGCAAGTTTGGCGCCATTGCGGCCGTCGTCGCGCTTGTGGCGTGGCTGTTGGTCGGCCCGTGGGTCGGTTGGCCGTTGGCGGTGCTGACGCTGTGCGTGCTGGCTTTCTTCCGCGATCCCGTGCGCGTGACGCCGCAGGACGACCGATTCGTCGTGGCGCCTGCCGATGGTCTGGTGACCCTGATCGGCAAAGTCTCGCCGCCGCGCGAACTGACGGTCGAGGACGGCAGCGGATCGCAGCCGATGTCGACCGAGCCGGTGACGCGCATCTCGATTTTCATGAGCGTGTTCGACGTGCACATCAATCGTGCGCCGATCGGCGGCACCGTGCGCCGGGTAATCTACATCCCCGGCAAGTTCATGAATGCCGACCTCGACAAGGCGAGCGAAGAGAACGAGCGCCAGCACTTGCTGATCGAGCGCGGTGATGGTCAGCGCATCTGCTTCACGCAGATTGCCGGCCTCGTTGCCCGCCGTATCGTTCCTTTCGTGAAGCCGGGTGACATCATCGCCGCCGGTCAGCGCATCGGCCTGATTCGCTTCGGCAGCCGCGTGGACGTCTATCTTCCCGCAGGCACCGAACCCAAGGTTCTGATGGGCCAGCGCATTGTCGCCGGTGAGACCGTGCTTGCCGAAATCGGCGCGGCCCCGGTGATCGAAGGCATTTCGCAGTGACCGAGGAGCCCGGTGAATTCATGGCGGCGCGCCAGCATCCGCGTCGCCGCCTTGCCGCCGGGCTCTCGATGCGGGCCTTCGTGCCCAATGCGATTACTGCCGCCGCGCTCTGCTCGGGCCTGACCGGTATTCGCTTTGCCATCGGCGGCGATTACGAGCGCGCGGTACAGGCGGTGATTCTTGCCGGACTGCTTGACGGGATCGATGGCCGCGCGGCGCGTATGCTTAAGGCGCAGACGCGCTTTGGAGCCGAACTCGACAGTCTTGCCGATTCGATCTCGTTCGGCGTGGCGCCGGCACTGATCGTTTATCTCTGGACGCTGCATCAGCTTCCGAGCCTGGGTTGGATTGCCGCGCTCGCTTTCGCGATCTGCTGCGTGCTGCGCCTCGCGCGTTTCAATTCGCGCATGGATATGCTCGATCAGCCGCACAAGCAGGCGGGCTTCCTGACGGGCGTTCCGGCGCCGCTCGGGGCCGGGCTCGGCTTTCTGCCGCTCTATCTGTGGATCGCCAGCGGCGTGCCCATCTTCGCCAACCCCATTGTGGTGGGCGTATGGATGGTCCTGATGGCGTTCATGATGATTTCCAACCTGCCGACACTTAGCTGGTCGCGGATGCGTCCGCCGTCGAGCCTGCGGCTTGGCGTGATCGCGCTGGTCGGTCTGACTGTCGCGGCGCTGCTGACCGAGCCCTGGTGGACGCTGGCGGTCATCACTATCGTTTATCTTGCGCTGATTCCCATCGGGATCAAGACGTATTTCAAGGTCAGGCGGCAAGCTCCCCGCTCGGCCATTCCAGTCCGGGGCGCTGTGTCGTCCACGAGCGAGGACGTACCGCACGATCCCGCCTGAGTGCGGACAGTGCCGGAACCGGCACGCGTTCCACCATCGCCCAATTGATCGCCAGCGTTTCCGGGCAGGCTGCCAGTCGGGCCCGAAGCGAGAGCGCTTCGTGTCCATAGCGGCGGAGCGTCGCCAGCATCGCATGGAGCGACGCCGCTGCGGCGAGGGCGAAGAGGCAGGCGGCAAATGCAGTCATGTCCAGTCCTTTCGAGCCATCTGCGCCGGTGCCGATGAGGCATGCCCGGCTGTGGATGTCTTGTGGAAAACCGACTCGTGTTCTATCAATGTTCCGTTGATGCATTTGTTCTCTTTTTGTTCATTCCCTGTCAAGGCGAAAATATTCGGGCCCGGAAGTGCTTGGATTTTCGTTGTTTTTGAGTGCCCTCGTTCGGTGTGAAAGCGAGTGGGGCGTTCTGGGCTCGCGATTCGGAATCGAGAACGGGCGCCTTGGCGCGAACGAACACGCGGTGCGTGAGGCGGGCATTTGCGAACTGCCGCCGCAGTCTGGCGATGGCGGGCAGGGCGGCGCGCAGAGTGGCAGCGATGGTGGCGCCTGCGAGCAAGGCGCCGAGCATGAAGAGCGAATGTCCGGCGATGGAGACAATCTCTATAGGGGTGAGATCCATAAACCGGGTTCCTCGCACGCGCTTCGCTCCGGCGAAGCCGCATCCCGTGCGGGCAAAATCCTTTTGCAGCAGGGCTGTTCGAGAATCGCGGTTCCCGTAAGCGGATCGTCTGCCGGGATGGCTCTGTGGAAAAGCTGTGGGAACACGGTGGTTTCCCGGGGGATATGAAATCTGCGGCGGTCCGGGGCGGCGCTGCGCCGGGCGGGAAGCGCGGCTCCTGCGCGATTGGGGCTGGATTTTGCCGACGAACCGGACTAAGGGCGGCCCCGCCTGAAGCAGGGGACCGAATTCGCGGTTCTCTCGCGACTCGGGCAATCCACATGGAAAGCGCACATACCGGTGCTTCGCGGCCAGAGCCTTATGGTTCCCCGCCTGGTTCCAGCTTTCCAGAGGCTCAAACCGGAAGGAATTATCTTATGGCGGCACCTGTCGTCACCATGCAGCAGCTCATCGAAGCCGGCGCCCACTTCGGCCACCAGACCCACCGCTGGAACCCGCGGATGAAGCCGTACATCTTCGGCGCCCGCAACGGCATCCACATTATCGACCTGTCGCAGACCGTGCCCCTGATGGCCCGCGCTCTCGAGTTCGTGCAGGCAACTGTCCAGGCCGGTGGCAAGGTTCTCTTCGTCGGCACCAAGCGCCAGGCTCAGGAGCCGATCGCTCAGGCTGCCCGCGCTTGCGGCCAGCATTACGTCAACCACCGCTGGCTGGGCGGCATGCTCACCAACTGGAAGACCATCTCGGGTTCGATCAAGCGCTTCAAGGCTCTTGAAGAGCAGCTTTCGGGTGACACCGCCGGTCTCACCAAGAAGGAAGTTCTCCAGCTGACGCGCGAGCGCGACAAGCTTGAGCTTTCGCTCGGCGGTATCCGCGACATGGGTGGCATTCCGGACGTGATGTTCGTGATCGACGCCAACAAGGAAGCGCTGGCCATCAAGGAAGCCAACGTCCTTGGCATCCCCGTCATCGCCGTGCTCGACACCAACGTCGACCCGCAGGGCATCTCGTTCCCGATCCCGGGTAACGACGACGCCAGCCGCGCCGTGCGTCTGTACTGCGAGGCCGTTGCCCAGGCAGCGACCAAGGGTGGCCGTGACGCGCTCGTGAACAGCGGTGCCGACATCGGCGCCATGGACGAGCCGGTTGCCGAAGAGGCTATCGAGGCCTGATAGGTCCGGCGACGACTTTTTCGTCATGGAATTGTCGCGCGCCGGGTCCAATGGGCCTGGCGCGCATCCATTTTAAGGGCCGAGAACCGGTCCGACCCAAACAAGAGGATTTGAGCGATGGCTTACACCGCCGCTGACGTGAAGAACCTGCGCGAGCGCACTGGCGCCGGCATGATGGACTGCAAGAAGGCTCTGGACGAGACCGGTGGCGACATCGAAGCCGCTGTGGACGCTCTGCGCGCCAAGGGTCTGGCTGCTGCCGCCAAGAAGTCGAGCCGCACCGCGGCTGAAGGCCTCGTCGGCGTGACCGTGACCGGCACCAAGGGCGTTGCCGTCGAAGTCAACTCGGAAACCGACTTCGTCGCCAAGAACGACCAGTTCCAGGACTTCGTCCGCAAGACCACCGAAGTCGCCCTCGGCGTTGCCGGTGACGACGTGGAAGCGCTCAAGGCTGCTGCCTACCCGGGCGGCGGCACCGTTGGCGACGCGCTGACCAACAATGTCGCGACCATCGGTGAGAACCAGCAGGTTCGCCGCATGAAGACCGTCGAAGTGGCCCAGGGCCTCGTCGTTCCCTACATGCACAACGCTGCCGCGCCGAACCTCGGCAAGATCGGCGTGCTCGTGGCGCTCGAATCGGAAGCTCCGGCTGCCGCTCTCGAAGCCCTTGGCAAGCAGATCGCGATGCACATCGCCGCTGCCTTCCCGCTGGCTCTGACCGCTGACGACCTCGACGCCGACCTGATCGCTCGCGAGCGCAAGATCGCCGAAGAAAAGGCCGCCGAATCGGGCAAGCCCGAAGCCGTGCAGGCCAAGATGGTCGATGGCGCGATCGCCAAGTACGCCAAGGAAAACGCTCTGCTTTCGCAGGTCTTCGTCATGGACAACAAGACCCCGATCCAGCAGGTCGTCGACCAGGCCGGCAAGGAAGCCGGTGCCAAGATCGTGCTGAAGGACTACGTCCGCTTCCAGCTCGGCGAAGGCATCGAGAAGGAAGTTTCGGACTTCGCCGCCGAAGTGGCTGCCGCTGTCGCCGGCTGATCCTTCGCGGATACCGAGATAAGAAAAGGGCCGGGGAGCTTTGGCTTCCCGGCCCTTTTTCTTTGCGTGCGTGCCGGGATCAATAGGCGGCGGTAAAGCGCGCGCGGCTGTGCCGGTGGGCTTCCAGTTCGTCGACCATGGCCACGGCAAAGTCCGCGAAGCTGATCTTGCTCTCGCCTGCATCGTCGGTGACGAGCTGGTCGGTGCCGGGGCGATAGCTTCCGGTGCGCGGGCCTTCGAAGATCAGGGCTGCGGGTGAGAAGAAAGTCCAGTCCACGTCCTTGGTCTGACGCAGCACATCGAGGAATGCGATCCCGCCCATGGCCGCACCCTTCCAGGCTTCGGGAAATTCGGGATCGTCGATCACCCGCACGCCCGGCGCCACTTCGAGGCTGGCGGCGCCGCCGGTGATCAGCAGGCGCGGCACGCCGGCCTTGCGGACAGCGGCCAGCAGGGCTTCGGCGGTAACATCGAAGTGCAGGGCGCTGATTACGGCATCGTTGCCCGCGATGAGGGCGGCGAGGGCATCGGAATCGGACGCGTCAGCGGCCTTGGCCGTCACGCCGTCAATCGCGGGAATCTTTTCCGGATTGCGGGCGATGGCGAGCACCTGATGTCCGCGCCGCGCGGCTTCCTTGGCGATTTCCGATCCGGCGCGGCCGCTGGCGCCAAGGACTGCGATCTTCATAGCGATTCTCCATGTGGTATCCAATGGTGACCAGGTGTGCTATCGAATGCGCCCATGCAAGAAGGCACGTTTATCGCACCGGGTTACCCCGAGGAAACCACATCTCCCGAATCTCGCGCACCGGATGTCTACGCTGCCAACTGCCCGACGCGGCAATTGCTCGATCGCGTGGCGGACAAATGGAGCGTGCTGATCCTTACCACGCTTGGTCATGGCGAGATGCGCTTCAATGCGCTGAAGCGGCGGATCGACGGGATTTCGCAGAAAATGTTGAGCCAGACCCTGCGCTCGCTCGAGCGTGACGGGCTGGTGCTCCGCCATGTCGTGCCGACCGTGCCGGTGACGGTCGGCTATGCGATCAGTCCGTTGGGCCGGGAATTGCTGGATGCCCTGCAAGCGATGATAGACTGGGCTGAATTGCGGATGGCTGTGGTGGCCGAGGCGCAGCAGGCATACGACTTGCGCGAGCGTGCTTTGAGCGCTGCTTGGAATTAGCGGCATTTTTCCGGCGCTGGTCGGACAGAGGCCTTGCTGCGTCGATCCGCGCTCATCCACAGTCTCGCCCCTTGGCAATTTCCGCGCGCGCTCCTAAAGCCGGGGCCATCCAGCCCCCGAGGAGAAGTGCGGCCATGAGTTCCCCCTACAAACGCGTCCTTCTCAAATTGTCGGGCGAAGTTCTGATGGGGAACCAGCAGTACGGGATCGATTCCGATTTCGTCGCCGAACTCGCCAAGGAAGTGAAGGCGGCCAAAGAGACCGGCCTTGAGATCTGCCTCGTCATCGGCGGCGGCAATATCTTCCGCGGCATGGCCGGTGCTGCGCGCGGAATGGACCGTGCGCAGGCCGATTACATGGGCATGCTGGCCACCGTCATGAACGCGCTCGCCATGCAGAACGCGCTTGAGCAGCTTGGCGTGCATACGCGCGTACAGTCGGCCCTGCAGATGGATCAGGTCTGCGAGCCGGTAATCCGCCGCCGCGCCGAGCGCCACCTTGAGAAGGGCCGCGTGGTGATCTTCGCCGCCGGCGTCGGCGCGCCTTACTTCACCACCGATTCGGGCGCCGCGCTGCGCGCTGCCGAGATGCAGTGCGACGCGCTGCTCAAGGGCACCAGCGTCGACGGCGTCTACGACAGCGATCCGAAGAAGAACCCGGACGCCAAGCGTTACGAAACCGTCGATTACGACACTGTTCTTGCAGACAATCTGCAAGTGATGGACGCATCCGCCGTTGCGCTCTGCCGCGATAACAATATTCCGATTGTCGTGTTCTCGATCCGCGAGAAGGGCAACCTTGCCACTGTTCTCGCCGGTGGCGGAACCAAGACGATCGTCCAGAAAGGAGCCTGACCCATGGCCAAGTACGACAAGGCGGACCTCGAACGCCGCATGAAGGGCGCGATCGACGCGCTCAAGCACGACCTTTCGGGTCTGCGCACCGGCCGCGCCAATACCGCGCTGCTCGAGCCGATCATGGTCACCGTTTATGGCGCCAACACGCCGATCACGCAGGTCGCGACGATCTCCGCTCCCGAGCCGCGCATGCTTTCGGTGCAGGTGTGGGACAAGTCGAACATCGGGCCCGTCGAAAAGGCGATCCGTTCGGCGGGTCTCGGCCTCAACCCGATCAATGACGGCAATACGCTGCGTCTGCCGATTCCGGATCTGACCGAAGAGCGCCGCAAGGAACTCGCCAAGCTCGCCAGCTCTTACGCGGAGAAGGCCCGTGTCGCCGTGCGCAACGTGCGCCGCGACGGCATCGAGAACCTGAAGGCCGACGAGAAGAAGAAGGAAATTTCGGAAGACGAGCGCAAGCGCAGCGAAACCGAAGTCCAGAAGCTGACCGACGACATCATCAAGCAGCTTGATGAGGAATTCGGCCGCAAGGAGAAGGAAATCCTCGGTAAGTGAGGCCTTTGGGCCTCTCCGGGAGGAATGTCTGATGGCGAAGAGTGAGCCCGCGAAAAGTGGCCCCGCTGTGGCGCGCCATGTTGCCATCATCATGGATGGCAACGGGCGCTGGGCGAAGAAGCGCCACCTGCCGCGCGCGCTGGGCCACCAGCGCGGGGTCGAGGCGGTGCGCCGCGTCGTGCGCGGTGCGCGCGAGTTGGGGCTGGAAGCGCTGACGCTCTACGCCTTCTCCACCGAGAACTGGCGCCGGCCGGAGGAAGAGGTCTCTGACCTCATGAGCCTGATGAAGCGCTTCATCCTCTCCGACCTCGACGAGTTCGCAGCAGCCGGGGTTCGGCTGAAAATTATCGGCGATTACAAGGCCTTCAAGCCCGATGTTGTCGAACTGGTCGAAGGCGCCGTAGCGCGCACGGCGGCCAATACCGGCACTACGCTGGCGGTTGCGCTCAATTACGGTTCGCAGGACGAGATCGCCCGCGCCGCCACCAAGGCGGCCGAAAAGGGCCCGATCACGCCCGAGACCATCGCCGCCGAACTCGATACTGCCGATCTTCCACCGCTCGACCTGCTGATCCGCACGTCGGGCGAAGTGCGCCTCTCGAACTTCCTGCTGTGGCAGGCGGCCTATGCCGAGATGCTCTTTACCGACGTGCTTTGGCCGGACTTCTCGGTCGATCACCTGCGTGAGGCGCTTGAGGAATTCGCGAACAGGGAGCGACGCTATGGCGGACGCTGATCCGGTAAGGAAGAAGTCCGACCTGGGCGCGCGCACGGTTTCGGCTGTGGTCATGCTGGCAGTTGCCGGCGCCGCGCTGTGGCTGGGCGGATCGGTCTGGACGGCCTTCGTCTGTGTAATCGCGCTGGGCGTGCTGTGGGAATGGGTCAAGCTGTCGCGAGCGGCGATGACCGATCCGATGCACCGCGGTCTGATGAACTTCGCGGGCATGTTCTATATCGGCGTGGGGGCAGCCATGCTGCTGTTCCTGCGCAATCCGGCTTTCAGTCTGGCGCCGCTGCTGACCGTGCTGCTTACAGTGATTGGCGTCGATATCGGCGCCTATTTCACCGGGCGTGCTCTCGGCGGTCCGAAGATCGCGCCTGCCATCAGCCCCTCAAAGACGTGGTCCGGCTTGCTCGGCGGTGTGCTGGGGGCAACATTGGTGCTCTTCGGCGCGGCGCGGTTCTGGCAGGAGGGCATGATTTCGATACTGGCGCAGGGCAATGCGGCCGATGGCCTGTCTTGCTTCGGCTCGCAGCCGTGCTGGTATCTGACGGCCAGTTCCGTGGCGCTGTTCGCTTCGTGCCTGATGACGGGGCTTTTCGTCGCCGTCTGTGCGCAGGCGGGTGACTTCTTCGAGAGCTGGCTGAAGCGCCGCGCGGGCGTCAAGGATTCGGGCAACTTCATTCCCGGCCACGGCGGTTTCTTTGACCGTGCGGACGGCCTGCTTGCGGTGCTGTTCCTGCTTGCACTCATGATCCTGTTCCAGCCGAGGTAAGGGGTCCCATGACCGTTCAGCGCTCCATCTGCATTCTTGGCGCCACTGGCTCCGTCGGGGCGTCGACGCTGGACCTCGTGCGGCGAAATCCGGCGGACTGGCGTGTCACTGTGCTGACCGCTCATTCCAACGTCGACGAACTGGCGAAGCTGGCGCGCGAATTCGCCGTCGACCTTGCAGTCATTGCCGACGAGGCGCGCCTCCCGGCATTGCGCGAGGCGCTTGGCGGGACCGGCATCGCCGCGGCCGGAGGACGACAGGCGCTTGTCGAGGCGGCAGGGCGAGGTGCCGACATGACCGTTGCCGCCATCGTCGGCTGCGCCGGTCTGGCGCCGACCATGGCCGCCATCGAGCAGGGCGGCGCGATCGCTCTGGCGAACAAGGAAGCGCTGGTCTCGGCCGGCGGCGTGATGATGGCGGCGGTCGCCCGGCACGGCGCCACGCTGCTTCCGATCGATTCCGAGCACAATGCGATCTTCCAGTGCCTCCAGGGCAACGACATTGCCCATGTCCGGTCGATCACGCTGACTGCCAGCGGCGGCCCGTTCCGCGAATGGAGCTGGGAACAGCTTCAGGCCGCAACGCCCGCGCAGGCGGTCAAGCACCCCAATTGGGACATGGGCGCCAAGATCAGCGTCGATTCGGCCACCATGTTCAACAAGGGCCTCGAACTGATCGAGGCGCACCATTTGTTCCCCATCGGGCTCGACCGGCTGCGGATCGTGGTGCACCCGCAATCGATCGTCCATTCGATGGTTGAGTACCGCGACGGTTCGACGCTGGCGCAGCTCGGGCCTTCCGACATGCGCGTGCCGATTGCCGCCGCCTTGGCGTGGCCCGCGCGCATGGACACGCCTTGCGATCCGCTGGACCTTGCCGCGATAGGCGAGCTAACCTTCCGTAAGCCCGACGAAACACGCTTTCCCGCAACGCGCCTTGCGCGGGCAGCGGCTGAGGCGGGCGGCGCGATTCCCGCCGTGCTCAATGCCGCCAACGAAGTCGCCGTGGCGGCTTTTCTCGCCGGTCAGATCCCGTTCACCCGCATTGCCGAACATGTCGAGGACGTGCTGGGCGCTTACGCGCCACCGGCTCCGGCCAGCCTTGACGACGTGCTGGCTGTTGACGCCGAGGCCCGCGCAAGGGCAAGCATGGTGGCGGGACCCGCGTAAACCGGAATTGGTGGCAATGCGGCGTGGGCCCGATGGAGTGTGCCTGACTTGACCGGATCGCCCAATCTGTTGACGACGATCTTCGCTTTCCTGCTGTTGCTGGGCCCGCTGGTGTTGATCCACGAGCTTGGCCACTACCTTGTCGGCCGCCTTTTCGGCGTGAAGGCCAATGCCTTCTCGATCGGCTTCGGCAAGGAGATTGCCGGGTGGACCGACCGGCGCGGCACGCGCTGGAAGCTTTCGATGCTGCCGCTTGGCGGCTATGTCCAGTTCGCCGGGGACATGAATCCCGCATCGGCACCCAGTGCGGCCGAAGACGGCCTCTCGCCCGAGGAGCGCGCGCAGACTTTCCACGTGAAGCCGCTGTGGCAGCGCGCCTTGATCGTCTTTGCCGGTCCGCTGACCAATTTCCTGCTCTGCGTGCTGATTCTGGCGGCATTCGCCTGGTTCAACGGCAAGCTGGTCGCCGATCCCGACGTGGCCGGATTTTCCCAGCACTCGGCCGCGCAGGCGGCGGGGCTTGAAGTTGGCGACCGCATTCTTGCGATCAATGGCGCGAAGATCGGCAATGTCGCCGATATCGACCAGCACACATCGTTCTACCCCGGCAAGACCGTGCAAGTGACGGTGCGCCGGGACGGTCAGGAACTGACGCTTCCCACAAAGCTGGCCGCGGTCGAACTCAGCGACGAATTCGGCAACAAGGCCACGCTCGGCGATCTGGGAATCGACTTCGCGGCGCCGCTGGTGAGCGGCTTCTACGGCGATTCGCCGGCGCGCGCGGCCGGAATGGAAGTGGGCGATCGCATTGTCGCCGTCGGCGATGTCGGCGTTACCAGCTTCCGGCAGGTTCAGGACGTCATTGTCGCCATCCCGGGCAAGCAGACTACGGTTACCGTGATGCGTCGCGGCGTCGCACATGTGCTACCGCTCACCGTGGCAAGCCAGTCTGTGACCGACGCCAAGGGGCAGAGTCACACGATCGGACGGATCGGTGTCCAATCCGGCGTAGGCCGGCTTGAGAAGGTTGGCGCGGTCGAAGCGCTGGGCCTCGGCGTCGATCGCAGTTTCATGATCGTGGGCAACATGATCACCGGAATCCGCCAGATCATCACCGGCGATCGCTCGATGCGGGAACTGGGTGGACCGATCAAGATGGCCAAGTATTCGGGCGAGCAGTTCAGCCTCGGATGGGGCTCGTTCGTGTTCTTCGCCGGCATGATTTCGATTAACTTGGCATTCATCAATCTCCTGCCAATTCCGGGGCTGGACGGCGGGCACCTGGCTTTCTACGCGGCTGAACTGGTCCGTCGCAAGCCACTGGACGTACGCAGTCAGGAATGGGCGATACGCACCGGGGTGGCTTTCGTGCTGGCCTTGATGCTGTTCGTCACGGTCAACGATCTGGCGTCCCTTCCGATTTTCGGGGGATAGCCTGAAGGAATCTTCTCTCGATCACACTTCTGTCGGGATTGGCTGCTTGATTGGATGTCATCCATCGGGCAGACGGGCGCGATTGCCTGCCGGGGAGGTAGGTAGCCTGGCGGATCGATCTCTGAGCCTCGCGTAAGCGGATACAGGAATTTGCTTGAATGATGGGATGGGAAATGGGTCGCAGCATTGATGCTCGCCGTGCGCCGCAGCTAGCCGCAATGCTTCTGGGGACCACGATCCTTGCTGGCGTGCCCGCTGTAGCTTTCGCGCAGAATGTGGCTCCCGCGGCAACGCCGGCCGTTGCCGCTCCGGCTGCGCCGGAACCGGTGGGTGAGACGATCCAGACGATCCAGGTGGTCGGCGCGGAACGTCTGGAACCGCAGACGGTGCTTTCGTACATCCAGCTGCGCGTCGGACAGGCCTACACCAAGGCCGCCGCCGACGCCGCGCTGAAGGATCTCTACGCGACCGAACTGTTCGCCGACGCGCAGATCACCAACGAAGGCGGCACCGTGACCATCACGGTCAAGGAAAACCCCGTCGTCAACCGCATCATCCTTGAGGGCAACAAGCGCATCAAGGACGACAAGATCCTGCCGGAGATCAAGGTCGCGCCGCGCCAGATCTTCACGCGCTCGAAGATCCGCGCCGACGTTGCCCGCATCATCGAACTCTACAAGCGTCAGGGCCGTTACGCCGCGACGGTCGAACCGAAGATGGTCATGCTCGACCAGAACCGCGTCGACATCGTCTTCGAGATCACCGAGGGCGACAAGTCCAAGGTCCGCCAGATCAACATCCTCGGCAACGAGCAGTTCTCCGACGGCGAACTGCGTGCGCAGATGGTGACCAAGCAGGCGCGCTTCAGCCGCCTGTTCAGCTCGAACACCACGTACGATCCCGATCGCATGGCGTTCGACCAGCAGAAGATGCGCCAGTTCTACCTGACGCAGGGCTATGCCGACTTCCGCGTGGTCTCGGCCGTGGCCGAACTGACGCCGGACAAGAAGGACTTCATCATCACGTACGTGGTGGAGGAAGGAAAGCGTTACAAGTTCGGCGACGTGAAGGTCGAAAGCCAGCTGCGCGACTTCGATGGCGACAAGCTGGCGAAGACCCTCGCGATCCACAAGGGCGACTGGTACAACGCCAAGCTGGTCGAAGACACGATCGACGGGCTGAACGACACTGCCGGTGCCTTCGGCTATGCCTTTGCCGACGTGCGCCCGCAGTACGATCGCGACAAGGACAACCTCACCATGGGGCTGACCTTCGTGATCCAGGAAGCGCCGCGCGTCTATGTTGAGCGCATCGACATCAACGGCAACACGCTGACGCAGGACAAGGTCGTTCGCCGCGAGTTCCGCATTGCCGAGGGTGACGCGTTCAACTCGCTTCAGGTCAAGCGTTCGACCAACCGCATCAAGTCGCTCGGATACTTCCAGGAGAAGTTCGAGGTCGAGCAGAAGCCCGGCAGTGCCGACGACCGCATCGTCCTCGAAGCCAACGTCGAGGAAAAGCCGACCGGTCAGCTTCAGCTTTCGGCCGGTTTCTCAAGCCTTGAACGCTTCATCTTCCAGGCCTCGATCCAGCAGCGCAACTTCCGTGGTCGCGGCCAGACGGTAGGCCTTTCAGGCAGCTACTCGTCGTATTCGAAGTCGGTCGAAGCGAACTTCGTTGAGCCTTACCTGTTCAACAAGAACGTTTCGCTGGGCGTCGATGTCTATCGCCGCGACTATAACAGCTTCAATCTCGTCGATTCGAACCGCAACACGAATTACCAGCAGTCCACCACGGGCTTCCAGGTCCGTGCCGGTGTTCCGCTGACCGAGTATCTGACGGCAATCGCGCGCTATACGCTCAACTACGATGACGTTTCGGTCGACAAGGCGACATACTATTCGAACCGCGTCGATCCCAATGTCTATCAGTGCGACCCGCTCTATGCAGGCCTGTACTTGTGCGATGCGCTCGGCAAGCGTCTGAGTTCCATCGTCGGCGGATCGATTATCTACGATACGCTCGACAACCGCATACGTGCGACGCGTGGTGTGACCGCTGCGATCAACCTGGATATTGCGGGTCTTGGCGGCGATGTGAAGTATGCGCGCCTGCGTGCCAATGCTGCCAAATACTGGCCGCTCGGCAAGGGCTTCATCTTCTCGCTCTCGGGCGAGGGCGGTATCATCAAGGGATGGGGCGGCAACGATGTTCGTCTGACCGACCGTTTCTACCTGGGTGAACCGCAGATCCGCGGCTTCGGTATCCGCGGCGTCGGCCCGCGTATCGTGCGTCAGTACTTCACGGTCGATGCGGACGGCAACAAGACCAATTCGACCAAGAACGACGACGCGCTGGGCGGCAACTATTACTACATGAGCCGCGCCGAGCTGGAGATTCCGCTGGGATCGGGCGCGCGTGAAATGGGCCTTCGTCCGTCGATCTTCGTCGATGCCGGTGCTGTTTGGGGTGTGAAGAAGCCCGAAACGACCGACTGTAGCGCTGGGTGCACCTTGAGCACCGCGACCGACAAGACCTACTTCACGGAAACTTTCCTCGGCGATTCGTGGAATCCACGCGTGGCCATCGGTTTCGGTGTGAACTGGAACTCGCCCTTCGGGCCGTTCCGCATCGATATTTCCAAGGTTCTCCTCAAGGAGGAGGGCGATGATACCAAGACCTTCACTTTCAACGTGGGAACGCAATTCTGATGACCAAGATTCTCAAGTCCGCCGCAGTGGCCTCGGGCCTGGCTCTTGCCACTCTCGTCACGCCCGCTTTCGCACAGGCCGTTCCGGCCTCGAAGGTCGCGGTTGTCGACCTCGACCGCATTGCGAAAGAATGCAACGCCTGCAAGACCGCGAACCAGACCCTTCAGGGTCAGATTCAGGCCTTCGAAGCGCGTCGCAACCAGCTTTCGACCCAGCTTCAGCCTGAAGCGCAGTCGCTGGAAGCTGCCGTGAAGGCACTCGGCGGCAAGCAGCCCGACGCCGCGCTGCAGGGCCGCATCCAGGCCTACCAGCAGAAGGAACAGCAGGCCGGCCAGGAACTGCAGGGCCAGCAGGTTCAGATCCAGCGCAACCAGGCCTTCGTCGGCCAGCAGATCCAGCAGCAGCTGCAGGGCCTCTACAAGCCGGCGATGACCAAGCGCGGTGCCAACGTGCTTGTGGAAGTCGGCCAGACGCTCGCTTACGATCCGTCGCTCGACATCACCACCGACGTGCTCACCGCCCTCAACGGCGCGCTGACCACGATCAACACCACCGCTCCTGCTGCACCGCAGCAGCAGGCGGCTCCCACGGGCCGCTGAGAGCAGGGCGGGACCGGGCGATGAGCGAGTCGACTGAATTCGTGTACGACACCGCGAAGATCCTGGCGGCACTGCCGCATCGTTACCCGATGCTGCTGGTCGACCGTGTGGTCTCGTTCGATGAGAACGAGATCCACGCGGTCAAGGCCGTGAGCTTCAACGAGGACTTCTTCCAGGGGCACTTCCCTGGCCGTCCGATCATGCCCGGCGTCCTCCAGATCGAGGCGCTGGCGCAGGCGGCGGGCATCCTTGCCATTGAATCGCTGGGTTTGGCCGGTAGCGGCAAGCTCGTCTATTTCATGGCGATCGAGGAAGCGAAGTTCCGCAACCCGGTGACGCCCGGCAACCTTCTCGATCTGCGCGCCGGCTTCGTCCAGAAGCGCTCGCGCGTCTGCAAGTTCTGGGGCAAGGCGGCGATAGGCGACAAGGTGACCTGCGAGGTCAACTTCACCGCCATGATCGCGGACGCCTGACAGAGAAAGGGAAGGGCGCCAGCCTTTCCCTTGACTCTTGCATTTTCGGGACTGCCCGTGTAAGGGCGCCGCTTTCCCAAGCAGGCCGGTCGGAACCGGCCATATGCGAAGAGAGATACGACATGAAGGCCGATACGCATCCCGACTACCACCTGATCACCGTCCAGATGACCGACGGCACCACCTTCCAGACCCGCTCGACCTGGGGCAAGGAAGGCGACACGCTGGTTCTCGACATCGATCCGACGTCGCACCCGGCCTGGACCGGCGGCAAGGCGCAGCTGCAGGACGGCGGCCGCGTTGCCCAGTTCAACAAGCGTTTCGGCGGCCTCTCGCTCAAGAAGAACTGAGCGCGAAGCAAGCTTCACGAACACGAAGAAGGCGGTCCTTGCGGGCCGCCTTTTTTGTTTGTCGCGATAGGAAGCTGCTTGGCAAAACCGCGCGTGGTCAGCCGGCGATGTCCATCAATTCGTGCCATTCGCGGGCGTCGGAAGGAACGGCATGGAGGAATTCCATGCCCGCGCTGTCGCCGCGCACCCAGCGCACGACCGCCTTGAGTGTCGCGCCTTGGCCGATGCGGATGCTCACGAAGGCGCCCTGACGCAGCCACACGGCCTCGCCCGAAATGCAGCAGCCGTGGAGCGAGACGTCCGCGAGCACGACGCCTGCCTGTTCGCCGCGTGAGGATTCGACGCTTGCGGAATAGCGGGTCGCATGCCGCTGTTCGCGGCGACGTTCATCCCCGACGGACGTAGAACGGGATATCGGTGCGCTCGAATAGAGTCTGGCGAGGGGGGCATTCATGCAATTGCGTCCTTGGCGACCGATTTTCTGCCAGCCGTTGTGACAGGTGATCGTTAACTTCGGGTCATCAGCACACCTGCGCATGCCCCTTCCTGCGCCCGCGGCGTTCCGACAATTGCCTTTCCGGCGCCGGTGCTTAGTCTGCGCCGCATCGGCATCCGGCCGGGAAGAGGGCCCGTGCGGGCTCGTAGCGGAGAATCGCCATGTACCGTTCGTCACGTCTTTCCATTGCCCTTGGCATCGCAGCGCTAGCCGCCAGCCCGGCAATGGCCGCAAATACGAGCCCGCCCGCTGCCGCCTCGCTCAAGGCCGATGTGATCGGGATCAACGGCAAGGCGCTGGGTACCGTCACTGTCGAGCAGACGCCGACCGGTGTGCTGGTCATTACCGACATTCAGGGGCTGCCGGCCGGCGAGCACGGCTTCCATTTCCATGAGAAGGGTCTGTGCGATCCGGCCCAGAAGTTCACGACGGCGGGCGGTCATTTCACGGCCGGCGATCCGGTGCATGGCCTCATGTCCATGGGCGGGCCTCACGGCGGCGACATGCCCAACCAGCACGTCGGCGCTGACGGGGTACTGAAAACGCAGGTGCTCAACACCGGAGTGACGATCACTCCCGGGCCGAAGTCGATCGTCGATGCCGACGGCACGGCGCTGGTGATCCACGCGGACCCTGACGACTACACCAGCCAGCCGGCGGGCAATGCGGGCAGCCGAATCGCCTGTGCGGTGCTCAGCGCGCCGAAATGATGGGAAGGGGAGGGCTCTCTCCCTCCCTTCCGCCCTATCCCCAGGGGCGCTCGCGGTACCACTGGGTAATGACGTACTTGAGCCCCTTGCGGACCTTCATGGCGTGGTGGAGCGTGGCGGCATTGAGGCTGCCGTCGGCGCGGCGGTTGTTCCAGGCCACGAGCTTGCCGCGCTCGGGCTGGATCAGCTTGTCGATCACCTTGAAACGGGTCGCGCCGCCGGCGTCGACCGGGTTGAGATAGACCATGAAAGTCCATGTCCGCTGGCCCGGTATGGCGCAGTACTTGTCGTAATCGGCATTGTTCGGCTCGAAGTAGTCGGTGTGCGCCTTGAACTCCTGCCCCACTTCGTAACGCTGGCCCTGAATGGGTTCCGCATGCGTGAGATCGATGCCCGAGATGCCCGCCAGTTTGGCGGCCAGCGCCGCAACGGCAGGCAGCTGCGGATCGAGGTCGCATGTCGAACTGGTGCGGAACACGTCGTCGCCATTGTAGTTGGCGATCGTTGAGGGGCGGTGCTGCGCCTCGATCATCGCCACCAACTCGTCGCACTCGGTCGGTGAAAGGAATTCGCGCTTCACGAAGAGGTCGAGCCGCGATGACGGGAAGCGCTGCATGCCCGGAAGGGCAAGCAGGATGTCGGGAGATGATTCGCCGGGGGCCTTCATGAGAGGGACCTTAGCCACGGTCTCGCAGCGGGAAAATCGCCGGAGTTGCGTCGCGATCCGATTTTTTGCCCGTGTCTTTTCATTTTTGCTTTGCAAGGTGAGGCAGCTTGTGCAAAGGGCGCGCTCCGCACCGGATGCTGCTAAGGCGATCCGGACAGCGGTTCGGAAGTCTGGCCTCAAGCCTTGCTTCCTGTGGCGATCGTAGCTCAGTTGGTTAGAGCGCCGGTTTGTGGTACCGGAGGTCGTGGGTTCGAACCCCATCGATCGCCCCATTTTTCAAAAACCACGTGCAGGTCTGAATTCCTCCCGGCGATGATCCGGTCGAGACGCCATCAGGCGGGTGATAAGCCTTGTCCTGCGATCAAGGCCACTTGCTCCTTTTTACACGCACGATAGAAGCGCGGCTAAGATGCACGGCTTCGCCAATCCCGCCCGGTTCCTGCGTATCGCTCGTTGGCTGATGCCACTGTGCATGGGCGCGGGAATCGCGATCGCCACGGCTGCGCTGGGATGGGGCCTATTCTTCGCACCGGCCGAACGCTTGCAGGGCGAAACTGTGCGCATCGTCTACCTTCACGTGCCATCCGCCTGGCTTGGCATGGCGGGCTGGATGGGCATCGCTGCCGCCAGCTTCACCGAACTGGTCTGGCGCCACCCGCTGGCGGGAATCGCCGCGCGGGCCTGTGCGGTGCCGGGCGCGGTGTTTACGGCCGTGTGCCTCGTCACCGGATCGCTCTGGGGCCGTCCGGCCTGGGGCACCTGGTGGGTGTGGGACGGGCGACTGACCTCGATGCTGGTGCTGCTGTTCCTCTATTTCGGCTGGATGGCGCTCTCGCAGGCGAGCGAGGCTGCGGACGGCGGGCAGAACAAGGCGCCTGCGATCTTCGGTCTTGTCGGCGCGGTGAACATTCCGATCATCCACTATTCGGTGATCTGGTGGCAGAGCCAGCATCAGGCGCCCTCGATCACCATGGGCAAGTCCGCCATGGCCGGGGCCTTCCTCCACCCGCTGCTCTTCGCGATGCTGGGCTTCACGCTGCTGTTTGCGGGCGTGGTGCTGGCGCGCATGCGTGCGATCCTCGCCCATCAGCAGGCCGAGGCGCGGCTGCGCCGTAAAGCGCTTTCCGAAGGATACTGAACCATGCGCGAGGCAATGGACCCCTGGACCTTCGTGGTCGCTGCCTATGCCGTGGGCATGGGCGCGGCGGCCGCGATGGTCGCCTGGTCGCTGCTGACCATGAGGCGCGCCGAGAAACGCCGTGACGAGGCAAGGAAACGCTGAGCATGGCCGGGGGGACGGGAATCAAGGCCAAGCATCAGCGGCTCGTGCTGCTCGTTATCGCGCTGGTGGTGCTGGTCGCCGCTGCGCTTCTGGCCGCATGGGCCTTGCGCAATCAGGCCAGCTACTTCTACGTGCCGAGCGAAATCGTCGCCAACCCGCCCGAGCAAGGCCGCGGCGTCCGCCTCGGCGGCATGGTCCAGCGCGGTTCGCTGCGCACTGAGGCTGACGGCGTGACCATCGCTTTCGTCGTCAGTGACGGCAAGGCGCGCGTGCCGGTTGTGTTCAAGGGCATCGTTCCGTCGCTCTTCGTTGAAGGATCGGGCGTGGTCGCCGAAGGACACATGGGCGCGGACGGTACGTTCGTGGCCGACAACCTCCTTGCCAAGCATGACGAAAACTACGTCCCGCGCGAAATGCAGAACATGACGCGGGATCAGGCTCGGCAAGTCATGCAGGACACGAAATGATCGCCGAACTCGGACTTGCCGCGCTCTGGCTTGCCGCCGCGCTGGCCGGGCTGCAACTCGTCGCCGGGGCGCTGGCGCTCAGCGCGCGGGGCGCCTCGCTCGGCGGAATCGTACGCCCGGTGGCGGTGGTGCAGGGACTGCTGGCACTCATCGCTTTCCTGAGCCTCGTCTACCTGTTCGCGGTCACTGACCTGTCGGTGAAGCTGGTGGCGATGAACTCGCACTCGTTGAAGCCCCTGATTTTCCGCGTGGCCGGGACATGGGGCAACCATGAGGGCTCAATGCTGCTCTGGGTGACGATCATGGGCCTCGCAGGCGGCCTTGTCGCGCTGATCGAGCGGCGCCTGCCGGAGCCGACCATGCTGGCGACGCTGGCCGGGCAGGCATTCGTCAGCCTTGGCTTCTATGCGTTCCTGCTGATCGCCTCGAACCCGTTCGAACGGCTCTGGCCGGTGCCGCAGGAGGGCAACGGGCTCAATCCGTTGTTGCAGGACCTTGGTCTCGCGTTCCATCCGCCCACGCTCTACCTCGGCTATGTCGGGCTTTCGATCGCCTTCAGCTTTGCCGTCGGCGCGCTGGTCACGCGTGAGGTCGGTCCGGCTTTCGCCAAGGCCATGCGGCCCTGGGTGCTGGGCGCGTGGATCTTCCTGACCATCGGCATCACCGCCGGGTCCTACTGGGCCTATTACGAGCTTGGCTGGGGCGGCTGGTGGTTCTGGGATCCGGTCGAGAATGCCTCGCTGATGCCCTGGCTGGCGGCGACCGCGCTGCTGCATTCGTGCAGCGTGCTGGCGGCGCGTAACGCGCTGCGGGCATGGACGGTCATGCTCGGCGTGGTGGCCTTCTCGATGTCGATGATCGGCACGTTCCTCGTGCGGTCGGGCATTCTCACCAGCGTTCACGCCTTTGCGGTCGATCCGGAGCGCGGCACGTTCATCCTTGCACTGCTCGCCATCAATATCGGCGGTGCGCTGACGCTGTTCGGCCTGCGCGCCCGGACCGTGACCGAGGGCGAACGCTTCGCCGTTACCAGCCGTGAAGGCGCGCTGGTGTTCAACAATGTGATGCTCTCGGCGATCCTAGGCATCGTGCTGTTCGGCACGCTCTACCCGCTGCTGGCCGAATCGATGGGCGCCAAGGTCTCCGTCGGGCCGCCGTACTTCACACCGATGAGCGCGCTTTTCGCAGTGCCGATGCTGGTGGTGCTGGCGGTCGGCCCGCTGCTGCGCTGGCGGCGCGACAAGTTCTCGCGTATCGGCAAGATGATGGTGATCCCGGCGATGCTGGTTGTCGCGGGCGTCCTGCTCACCGTCATGCTGGGCGGCGTGCCGCTGATGCCGACGATCGGGCTGGCGCTGGCCCTCGGCCTCGTCTGGGCGAGCGTATTGCCGCTCGAGGGCCGCAACCTCCTGCGCACGCCGCTGCCGGTCTGGGGCATGGTGACGGCGCATCTGGGCATTGCCGTCGCACTGCTCGGCATGAGCTGCGAGAGTGCCTTCTCTGTCGAAAAGCTGGTCGCGATCCGGGTGGGCGAGACGACCGAAGTGGGCCCCTGGCAGATCAAGCTCGACGCGGTCGAGCCCGTGGCCGGACCCAACTGGACCGCGCTGGAGGCACGCCTGTTGATGCGTTACGGCGACGACGGCCGTGTCGTCGAACTCGGACCGCAATCGCGCAGTTTCTGGGCTCCACCGCAGCAGACCAGCGAATCGGCACTGCTCACGCGCTGGAACGGCCAGCTCTACACCGTGCTCGGCGGTGAGGCGGACGCCAAGGATGGCCGCAGCCGCTGGCAGCTTCGCTTGTGGTGGAAGCCTTTCGTCACGCTGATCTGGCTGGGCGGCCTGATGATCGCGCTGGGCGGCGCACTGGCGCTGGTGGGCCGTGTCGCCAGCGACCTGCGCCGGATCATCGCGCGGGACAAGATCGAATACCGCCGCGAACGACAGGGACGGGCAGGGAGGTACTCGTGAGCACCGATTCGACTCCCGAACCCATGCGCAAGGCACCGCGTTGGGCGATTTGGCTGCCGCTGGCGTTGTTCTTCGCCTTCGTGGTGCTGGTTTCCGTGCAGCTTCGCAATCCGGCCGATACCAATGTTGCCAGCACGCTGATCGGCAAGCCGATGCCCGCCTTCGACTTGCCGCCGGCGTTGCCGGGCCGTCCGGGGCTGAGCAGCGCGGCGATTACCGACGGCAAGCCGCATCTCGTCAACATTTTCGCCTCGTGGTGCGTGCCTTGCGGCGTCGAGGCCCCGCAGCTTGCCGCACTCGCCCGGTCGGGTGTTCCCATCGAGGGTATTTCGGTGCGTGACCGGACCGAGGATCTTCAGGTCTTCCTGAAGACCAACGGCGATCCCTACCAGAGCATCGGCGCCGATGATGACGGCAAAGTGCAGCTTGCGCTCGGCTCCTCCGGTGTGCCCGAGACGTACGTGATCGATGGCAAGGGCGTGATCCGCTATCAGCATATCGGCGAGATTCGTGAGGATCAGGTGCCGATGATCCTCGGGAAGTTGCAGGAGGCCGCGCAGTGAGGGCGCTTCTCGCCGTGTGTCTGGCCATGCTCGGCCTCTGGGCCGTGGCGCCTGCGCTGGCGCAGGAAGAGCAGTCGACCGCGCCCTATGCCTATCGCCAGCTCGACGATCCGGCCAAGGAGCAGAAGGCCGAAGCGCTGATGGAGACGCTGCGCTGTCTTCAGTGTCAGGGCCAGTCGATTGCCGATTCGGATGCGCCGATCGCCGGTTCCATGCGCAGCCTCGTGCGTGAGCGCATTGCGGCGGGTGATGATCCTGAGGCGATTCGTGCGTGGCTGGTCGAGCGTTACGGCGACTATGTGAGCTATGCACCGCGCGTGACCGCGCTGACATGGCCGCTTTTCGCGGTCCCGCTGGCGCTGCTGGCACTGGCGGCATTGCTGCTACGCGGGCGTTTCCGCCGGGGAGGACAGGCATGACCTGGGTTTTCGTCATCCTGCTGGCGGTCGCCGCCTTCCTGCTTGTCGTCTTTGTCTTCAAGGCACCCCGTGGTGGCCGTGAGGCGATTGCTGCGGCGCTGGCGCTCGGCATCGCCGGCTATGCCGCGCAGGGCACACCCGCCCAGCCCGGCGCGCCCAAGGACGGTGCCGAAGGGCGCTCGGGCGATATGGGCGCGTTCTTCGCAGAGGCGCGCGCCACGTTCAGTTCCAGCGGCTTGCCGCCGAGCGATCGCTGGGTGGTGATCGCGGACGGGCTGGCCCGCCATGGCGAATATGGCGATGCCGCCGAAGTGCTGCGCGGGGCGATCGGCAACGATCCGCCGGGACCGCCGGCGAATGATCCCGACACGCGCGAACGCCGCTCGGAAGCGTGGCTTTCGCTCGGCAACGCGCTCGTCGCCCATGCCGAGGGACAGCTTACTCCGGCCTCGCTCTACGCCTATCGCCGGGCCGGGCAGGCAGATCCCGATGCCGCCGGGCCGCCTTTCTTCCTCGGCCTTGCGCTGGCGCAGTCCGGTCGCCTTGGCGAAGGCCGTGCGATGTGGGCAGACTTGCTGGCACGGGCTCCGAAGGAGGCCAAATGGCGTCCCGTACTGGAACAGCAACTGATCCGGCTCGATGCGTTTATCGCCGCGCAGAACGGTTCTCCGGCTCGTCCGCCGGCCGGCGCCGCGAATTCCGTGCCGGCACCCGCACCACAATGAACGACCCGCTAAGTATCGTTGCTTGGCTCCGGGCATGCTGCTAACGGCGGGCCCTTGTCGCGACGTGAAATCATGATCCGACAAGGCCATTACGGGGCGCTGCAATGAGTGATGCAAGTTCGGATACCGCTGACGTCCCGACAGTGATCGATCCGGCTACGGGCCGGAGAACACCGGTCGGCGGACATGGTTCCGGCAATCTCTCCAAGCTGGCGCTCGGCGCTGTCGGGGTCGTTTTCGGCGACATCGGTACCAGCCCGATCTACGCCTTTCGCGAAACTTTCGTCGGCCCGCATCCGCTGGCGATCGACGAACTTCACATCCTTGGTGTTGTCAGCCTGATCTTCTGGTCGATGACGCTGGTCGTCTCGGTCCAGTACGTTGGCATCCTGATGCGGGCGGACAACAAGGGGCAGGGCGGCAGCCTCGCACTCGTTGCGCTGATTTCGGGCGCGATCCGCAAGTCGCGCTACGGCCCGCTGGTGGTCCTGCTGGGCGTTTTCGCGACATCGCTGTTTTACGGCGATTCGATGATTACGCCGGCGGTTTCGGTGCTCTCGGCGGTCGAGGGTCTGACGGTCGTCGAATCGCGCCTGTCGCCGCTCGTCCTGCCGATTGCGCTGGTTCTGCTGGTCGCGCTGTTCGTGATCCAGAAGAGCGGCACGGCCAAAGTCGGCGCGCTGTTTGCGCCGGTGATGGTGGTCTATTTCACGGTGCTGGCCGTGCTCGGGGTCTACCACCTTGTGCAGATGCCCCACGTGCTGGTGGCGCTGAACCCGTGGTACGCAATCCAGTTCTTCCTGACCGACAAGATGCTCGGCTTCCTGGCGCTGGGTTCGGTCGTGCTGGCCGTGACGGGGGCAGAGGCGCTCTATTCGGACATGGGGCACTTCGGACGCGGTCCGCTGCGCCTTTCGTGGTTTGGGTTCGTGATGCCGTGCCTGCTGATCAACTATTTCGGCCAGGCGGCGATGATTCTTGGCCTCAACGACGCGGCAGCGGCCGAGGCGATGGAGAATCCGTTCTTCCACCTCGCGCCCGAGAACTTGCGTCTGCCGCTGGTGATTCTGGCGACTTGCGCCACGTTCATCGCCAGTCAGGCCGTGATTTCCGGCGCGTTCTCGATCACCCATCAGGCAATGCAGCTGGGCTTCATCCCGCGCCTTTCGACCCGCCACACCAGCGAGCACGAAGTCGGCCAGATCTACATCCCCTTCGTCAACTGGGCGCTGATGACCGGCGTGATCGTGCTGGTTCTGGTATTCCAGAACTCGTCGAACCTCGCTTCGGCCTACGGTATCGCGGTGACCGGGGCGATGCTGATCGACACCTGCCTGATGACCGTGCTGCTGATCGTGATCTGGCGCTGGAAGCTGTGGCAGGCGATCCCGGTAATCGTCACCTTCTTCGTGGTCGACGGCGCCTACTTTGCGGCCAATGCCACCAAGATCAAGGACGGTGGCTGGTTCCCGCTGATGATCGGCGGTATCGCCTTCACCCTGCTGACGACGTGGAACAAGGGCCGCCGCCTCATGCGCGAACGCATGACCGAGGCGGCGCTGCCGCTCAACGTCTTCGCCAAGAGCGCCCACGGTTCGGCCGCCCGCGTGCCCGGCACGGCGATCTTCATGGCCTCCACCAATGCGGGCGTGCCTTCTGCGCTGCTCCACAACATCAAGCACAACAAGGTGCTGCATGAACGCGTGGTTGTGCTGACAGTCGAAGTGCAGGACGTGCCCTATGTGGAGCCGGCCGAGCGCTATTCGATGACCGATCTTGGGCAGGGCTTCTACCGCATGACGCTGCGCTACGGCTTCATGGAGGAGACCGACGTGCCTGCCGCTCTGGCCCACTACGAGGTCTGCGGCGGTCCGTTCGAGATGATGAAGACCAGCTTCTTCCTCTCCCGCCAGACGCTGGTCCCTTCGGCCAAGCCCGGCATGGCGATCTGGCGCGAGAAGCTGTTTGCGTGGATGATGCGCAATGCCGCCAGCGCCATGGAGTTCTTCCGCCTGCCGACGAACCGCGTGGTCGAACTGGGCAGTCAGCTCGAGATCTGAGTCGCCGCCAAAGCCGACCGGTTCGACATTGTCCCGTCTTTCTGGCGTGTTAGCTTGCCTCTGATACGACTGGAGAGGCAGGCATGGCGGTTCGGGGTTGGTTGTCGTCTGCGCTGGTGCTGAGCCTGGTCGGGGCCACCTCGTTGGCTCAGGCGACGCCTCTCGCGCCCGTAATCGACGCATCCTCCAGTTCCGGACGCATTTTGGTGACCTGGATGCCTGGTCCGGTCCGTTGCGAAGGCGGTGTGACAGAGACGGGTGGTGCCATGCGCAGGCCGCTGAACGATCTGGCCTGGGGTGATCGTGTCACCCCGCCTTCCGCTCCGACTCCAGTAACCCTGCAATTCGACATCGATTCGGCGGGACGCGCGGTTTCGATCAAGGACAAGCACGCGTTCGGAGATTTCGGCCCGGCGCTTGCCGCCAGCAAATTCCCGGCCACGGCGCGGCAGGGCTGCTCGATCACGTATATGGCCAGCGCGCAGCCCGTGGCTTCCGCGTCCGTCGCCGATCTCGTTTCCTACATGATCTCGCCGATCGTTGGAGCGCTACCGCCAGAGGGCTGGGCGCGTATCCGGCTGGAGGGAACCTGCGGGCAATTGCCGCGACCGCAGCCGCTGCTTCGGGCATTTCCCGATTTCCGACATATCGCCGGAACACCGGGTGTGAAGGACTGGGCCGCTATCGCATATGACACCGATGCAGAGGGCAAGCCGATCCACGTCCGTCTGTTTCAGAGCAACGGGAATGCGGCGCTTGAGGATGCGGCGGTCAAGGCGATAAGCGATTCGCGCTTTTCGGGCGGGGCACGGACCGGTTGCACGTATCCTTACTGGCGCATGCCGAAGCAGTTGCCCGCGCCTGCCATGCCCGACAAGTCCGCTTTCCCCGCATCCGGGACGGCATGCCCGGCGGACCGGAAGTGGGCAACGCCGCCGGTCAAACGATATCCCGGAGCCTATAGCCGCCGCCGGATCGAGGGGTGGGCGATCGTTCGTTACGATATCGCGCCTTGGGGGGTGGTGGGGAACGTAACCGTGCTGGCCGCGCAACCATCGGAGCAGTTCGGCGATGAGGCCGCCCGGAGCCTTGAGACAGCGAAATTCGAGCCTTCGCCGCAAGGTGCCAGTGGTTGTGTCGAGCGGATGAAATTCGTGATGCCGGCTGACGGCAGCGCCGACGATCTTGCCGATTTCTCCGTGGATTAGCGGGTCGGGCAGGCATCGGCTGCCACCGGAAAATCCCGGCTGCCCCGCAGCCGGGTCCGATGCCGCTCAATCGTGCGGCGGGTTTTCGATCAGCTCTTCCTTCGCGTCTTGACCCATGCCGTGCTTCAGGACCATCGGAAGCTGTGAGAAGGTGAAGACGAAGGACAGCACGGTAAAGCCCCAGATCTTGGCCTGAAGCCATGCATTGAAGCTCACGGTGTAGACCAGCAGGGTGTTGAGCGCGGCAAGGAACAGGAAGAACCATGCCCAGTTGCGCGAAAGCTTGAACCAGCCTTCCTCGTCCAGCCCCTCGAAGGCGGACTGGAGCAGGTACTTGAGCATCGGCTTGCCCTGCCACAGGCCGTAAAACAGCATGCCCGCGAACATCAGGTAGACGGCGGTAGGCTTGATCTGGATCCAGAAGGCGTCGTGGAACACCACGGTCAGCGCGCCGAAGCCCAGCACCAGCACCGTCGTCAGCCAGAGCATCGGCGAGACGTGGCCAAGCCGCCACTTGGAGATCCCCAGCGCGAAGACGGTCGCCACCATGAAGGCGACGGTGCCCTTGATCACGGCCGTAACGGTCGCCAGCGGCCCGGCGTCGCCCGGCGGCGAGAAGTGCTCGTAAGCAAGGAAGAAGACGAGCAGCGGGCCGAAATCGACGACAAGGTTTACCCAGCTCGACTTCGGCTTTGCGGGAGCCTGTGTTTCAGTGTTCATCACGCGATCCCTGCAATGACGCGGGCCAGCAGGTCCGGGTTGAAGGGGCGAAGGTCGTCGATCTTCTCGCCCACGCCGATGGCGTGGATGGGCAGTCCGTACTGTTCGGCCGCAGCCACCAGCACGCCGCCGCGGGCGGTGCCGTCCAGCTTGGTCATGATGAGGCCGGAAACGCCCGCCACTTCCTTGAAGATCTCGATCTGCGAAAGCGCGTTCTGGCCATTGGTGGCATCGAGCACCAGCACCACGTCGTGCGGCGCCTCGGGATTGAGGCGGCCGAGCACGCGGCGGATCTTGGCCAGTTCGTCCATCAGCTCGCGCTTGTTCTGAAGGCGTCCGGCGGTGTCGACGATCAGGGCGTCGATGCCCTGTTCGGTCGCGGCCTTGACCGCGTCGAACACGATCGAGGCGGGGTCTCCGCCTTCGGGGCCCTTGATGACGGGGATGCCCAAACGATCCGCCCAGACGCCGAGCTGGCCGATGGCAGCCGCACGGAACGTGTCACCGGCAGCAAGCATGACCGAATAGTCCTGCTCCTGGAACAGATGGGCCAGCTTGGCGATCGTGGTGGTCTTGCCGGACCCATTCACGCCGATCACGAGGATCACTTGCGGGCGCGGGAAGGCCACCACGTCCAGCGGCTTGGCCACCGGGCGCAGTATTTCCGCGATCTCGCGCGCTACCACTTCCATGATCGCGCGCTCGTCGGCATCGCGCTCGAAGCGTTCATCGGCAAGGCGCGCACGGATGCGGGCCGCTGCACGCGGGCCGAGGTCCGACATGATGAGCGCGTCCTCGATGTCGTCCAGCTGCGCATCGTCCAGCGTGGTCTTGCCGACGATGCCGGACAGGTTCTCGGTCAGGCGCTCGGTGGTCTTGCGGAAGCCTCCGAAGAGGCGGTCGGACCAGTCGCGTTCAGCCTGCTGGCCGTCGGTACTCATGCTTCCAATATTCCTTCGACTACCCTTGCGGGCGTGACGCGGACCAGCGTGCCGGCCGGGGTAGACTCGGGCACGCGGACTTTCGCGTAGTTCTGCGCATGGCCGGTGCCGCCTCTTTCGGCAAGCACCGATAGCGGCTGGCCCACGAGCCCGGCAAGCCACCGGGCACGCGTGCCGGCAATCGTTTCGCGTAGCTGCGCGGCGCGGCGGCGGATCGTATCGCCGTCAATCTGGGGCATCCGCGCTGCGGGCGTACCCGGGCGGGGGGAGTAGGGGAAGACGTGGCCGTGGACCACGTCCAGTTCCTCGATGATCGAAAGGTTGGCCGCATGGGCGTCCTCGCTCTCGGTCGGGAAACCGGCGATGAGGTCCGCACCGATGGCAATGTCCGGGCGACGGCCCTTGAGGCCGGCCACCAACCGCACGGCATCGGCGCGGCTGTGGCGGCGCTTCATGCGCTTGAGGATCAGGTCGTCGCCATGCTGGAGCGAAAGGTGGACATGCGGCATGACCCGCGCTTCACCGCAGAGCAGCTCAAACAGTGCCTCGTCCACTTCGGCCCCGTCGATGGATGAAAGGCGCAGGCGGGGCAGGGCGGGGAAGCGAGCGAGAACCGCCTCGCACAGCGCGCCAAGGCGGGGCGAACTGTCAAGATCGCTACCCCACGATGTAAGATCGACGCCGGTGAGAACGATTTCCTGCACGCCGCGCGCGGTGTGGACCAAGATGTCCTCCAGCACTTCGGCAACCGTGCGCGAGCGGCTGGGACCGCGTCCTTGCGGGATCACGCAGAACGTGCAGGCGTGGTCGCAGCCGTTCTGTACCTGCACGAAGCCGCGCGTATAGGCGCGCTCTTCGCGTGGTTTCGGCGCGGGTGGCACGTTCCAGGCGCGCGGGTCGAGCTTGGCGGTATTGGCGACGATCCCGTCGACCTCGGGCATCGCAGCGAGCATCGCGCGCTCGACTTCGGCGGCGCAGCCGGTGACAATCAGGCGCGCTTCGGGCCGGGCCTTGCGGGCACGACGGATCGCCTGCCGGGTCTGGCGCACGGCTTCGGCCGTGACGGCGCAGGAATTGACGACGACAAGGTCTTCTGCGCCGCCCAGCAGGCCGCGCAGTGTTTCGCTTTCGGAGATATTAAGGCGGCAGCCGAGTGAGTGGACTTCGACGGTCAAGCTTCGACCTTGCCCGGGATGACGCCATAGTCGGCCAGATCGAACGAGCCACGGAACGATTCGGTCGCCGGTCCGGTCATCACGATCTCGTCGTCCTCACGCCATTCGATCACCAGCGGGCCGCCGGGGAGGGTGACGGTGACCTTGCGGTCGACCAGCCCGCGCCGCATCGCGCCCACGGCGGTTGCGCAGGCACCGGTGCCGCAGGCACGGGTGAGGCCGGCCCCGCGCTCCCATACGCGCAGGGTGATCGCATCGCGCGCGGTGACGGCGGCGACGTTGACGTTGATGCGTTCGGGGAACAGCGGGTCGTTCTCGACCAGCGGGCCAAGGCGGGCCATGTCGATCTTGTAGGGATCCTCGACGAAGAAGATCGCGTGCGGATTGCCGACGTTGACGGCGATGGGCGCGACCAGTTCCTCCCAGGCGACAGGCATCTTGTATGTGTCCATCGCATAGCCGAGCGGGATGTCCTGCCAGCCGAAGCGGGGCTTGCCCATCTCGACCGAGATACCGTTGTCGGTGGGGGTGGTCGATACCATGCCGCCCAGCGTTTCGATGCGGGCAGGGCGGCCGTTGAGCAGGCCCACCGCCCGCGTGGCGTTGCCGCAGGCTTCGACCTCGCTGCCGTCGGCATTGAAGATGCGCATGCGGAAATCGCCCCTGTCGGAGGGGGCGAGCACGATCAACTGGTCGCAGCCGATGCCGGTGTGACGGTCGGCCAGCGCGGCCGCGAGCGTCGTGTCGACCGGCGGGAGCCCGCCCGTCCGGCCATCCAGCACGACGAAATCGTTGCCGAGCCCGTGCATCTTGGTGAATTCGATCCGCATGGGCGCGATGTATGCGCTCCGCGCGTCGAGGTCCAGTGGGATGCTCCGACTGACCCTAAGCCTCGTCGTCCCCGCGCAGGCGGGGACCCCGCTTATTCTTGCGAGGTCGGCAGAAAGAAGCGGGGCCCCCGCTTACGAGGGGGCGACGGGATTATGGAGTGTCGCGTTTGGGGACGATTTGGAGAGCGGCGGCTTTTACCCGAGGCTGGCCTTGTGCGCGCCGGGCTCCTGACTTGCCGGCATGCCGAGCCCCTGCGTTACCGAAAGCATTTCCTGCGCCACTTCGCTGTTGGCGACAAGGCCGATCCTGCCCAGCCATTCGGCCAGTTCGCCAGCCGGGCGCGGGCGGCCGTAGAGGTAGCCCTGGCCCTTGATCTTGTCGTACTTGAGCAGTTGTTCCAGCACGTCGCCGGTCTCAATCCCCTCGGCGGTGATCGGCAGGTCCATGCCCTTGCCGAGCATGGCGATGGCGTGGACGATGGCGGCGCTGTCCTTGTTCTCGGCAATGCTGGAGACGAACGAGCGGTCGATCTTGATCCGGTCGAACGGCAGGCTGCGCAGCTGCGCGAGCGAGCTGTAGCCGGTGCCGAAATCGTCCAGGCTGATCGTGATGCCCTGGTTCTTGAGGCTGGTGATCAGCGATCGCACTTGCGCCATGTTCTGGTGCAGGCACGATTCGGTGATCTCGATCTCCAGCCGGTGCGGCGGGAAATTGGCGGCCAGCAGGATCTTGAGCAGCTTCTGCGCGAACCACGGATCGCGCAGCTGGAGCGGCGAGATGTTCACCGCCAGCGTCAGCGCCGGATCCCAGGCCTTGGCATCTTCAAGGGCCTGCGTGATCACGCTTTCCGAAAGCTCGGCGATGACGCCGATTTCCTCGGCGATGGGGATGAAGATATCGGGCGAGACGATGCCGAACTGGGGCGAATCCCAGCGGGCGAGCATCTCGAAACCGGTCAGTCCGCCGGTCTGGAGGTCGATCTGCTGTTCGTAGAACGGCACGAATTCGCCGCGCGCAACGCCCTTGCGGATGCCGTATTCCAGCTCGTTGCGGAAGCGCATCTCGTCGGCCATCGGCGCTTCGAACCAGAAGTAGCTGTTCCGGCCCTGACGCTTGGAATGGTACATCGCAATGTCGGCCATTTCGAGCAGCGCGCGCGCGTCCGGCGGCGTGCCGCCCTTGGCGTGGCTGTCGCTGCGGGCGAGGCCGATCGAGGCCGTGACCTCGATGCTGATGGTGTTGATCGTCGCGCTTTGGGCGATGGCTTCGACCAGAGAGGCGGCGATGCCGTCGATCCGGTCAGGACGGCCGCGATCGAATTCGACCGCAACCGCGAACTCGTCGCCGCCGATGCGGCTGACCAGCGATTGCGAGGGCAGGCAGGCGGTGATGCGCTTGGCGCATTCCTGAAGCAGCCGGTCGCCAGTGTTGTGGCCGTTGAAATCGTTGACCTGCTTGAAATTGTCGAGGTCGATCATGATCAGCGTAACGGCGCGGTCGTTGCTCGCGGCGGCGTCATGGACCATCATGTTGACCGCGTCATTGAAGCTGCGGCGATTGAGGAAGCCTGTCAGCGGATCGGTCTCGGCAAGGCGGCGGGCCTGATGCTCGGCCTTCTTGCGCAGCTGGATTTCCTCGCAGAGCTGGCGATAGCGGCTCCAGCCGAAGATGATGATCGCGACGTTCAGCAGGAAGGCGTTGAGGATGAAGTTGTCCGGCCCGGGGCCGTGCCCGAGCAGAGACCGGACCACGTCCGGGCCGACTTCGCTGCCGGTGGCGATGAAAAGAAGGATCGCGGCCGTGACGATGCCAAGCGCAATGATGTCGATCTGGCGGTCGCCATCGAATTCATCGCCGGAATTCTCCGACTGTGCGACCAAAGCAATCTTCACGGGATAAGTCCCCCCAGAACGGCAACCCTTGAGCAGGAAATAGACGGGGGGGCTGAAATTTTGGTTAAGTTTTTCACCGGCGCGATCAGACTAAAGTCTTAAAGACTGTCGCGCCGGGTTCGGAATTTCGCAAAAACGTGCGTACAATCAGGCCTTGAGACCGATTTCGCGCAAACGCTCCTGAAGATAGTCGTCGGCGGTGATGCTCTCCGGATAGCGATCCGGATTTTCGGCGGTGATGCACTGTTCGAGCGTCTTGAACGGGAAGTCGCTGCGAAGATGCAGGAAGAACGGCATCGAATAGCGGCTGTGCGCGGCGCGCTCGCCTTCCGGGTTGCGCACGCGGTGCGTGGTGGAGGGCAGCACGTGGTTGGTCAGGCGTTGCAGCATGTCGCCGATGTTGACGACCACGGCGCCTTCCGGAGGGGCGACCGTCAACCACTCGCCGTTCTTGCCGAGCAGTTCGAGCCCGGCTTCCTGCGCGCCGAGCAGCAGGGTGATGAGGTTGATGTCCTCATGCGCGCCGGCGCGGATGGCACCGCCGGCGCCTTCGCCGACGGGCGGGTAATGGAGCAGGCGCATGACCGAGTTGCCGTCCTCGATGGCCGGATCGAACCAGCGCGCGTCGAGGCCGAGATCGACCGCGATGGCGGAAAGGATCTCGGCGCCCGCCTTGTCGAACTGGGCGTAGAGTTCGGTGAAGGTTTCCTTGAAGCCTTCGATCTCGCTAGGCCAGACATTGGGCGGCATCGAGGCGGCGAGCGGGGAACCCGCGGGCAGGTCGCGGCCGACGTGCCAGAATTCCTTGAGGTCCTTCTCGGTCGCGCCCTTGGCCACTTCGGTGCGGAACGGCGTGTAGCCGCGCGCGCCGCCCTGGCCGGCGATGAAGTATTCGCGCTTTACCGCGTCGGGCAGGGCGAAGAATTGCGCGGTGAGTTCCCAGGCGCGGTCGATCAGGGCCTGATCGATGCCGTGGTCGCGGACCATGGCGAAGCCGAAGGTACGGAAGCTCTCGCCGATGCGCGCGGCGAACTCGGCGCGGTCGGATTCGAGGCTGAGGACGGGGATCTGGGCAAGGTTCATCGTGGTCTTCCAAACAAAATCGGGCAAACAGGATCGGGGGCGGTGGCCCGGCGGCCCTGGAATGGACGCCGAATCACCGATATTGTTTCCACCGATTGAATCGCTATGCGGCCCCCATAGAAGTTTCCGTCCCAAATCGAAATTCGAAAGGCGATTCATGGCAAAGCGCTACTGGCTGCTGAAGTCCGAACCGGATGCGTACAGCTGGGACGATCTCGTCGCGGAGGGCGAGGGCACCTGGGACGGTGTGCGCAACCACCGCGCGGCCAACAACTTGCGTGCGATGCAGGTGGGGGACGAGGCGTTCTTCTACCATTCGAACATCGGCAAGGAGATCGTCGGCATCGCCACGATCAGCCAGTCGGGTCTCACCGATCCCAGCGATCCCGAGGGCAAGTGGGCGGCGGTAAAGGTGAAGGCCGTGCGCAAGCTTGCCCGTCCCGTCACACTCAAGCAGATCAAGGCCGATCCCAAGCTGGCCGAGACGGAACTCGTCAAGTTTTCGCGCCTGTCGGTGGCGGTGGTGACGCCTGAGGAGTGGGATTACATCCTGTCGCTGGCGAAGGGCTGATCTTTCCCCGCGTCGTTTCCGGCGCACGGCTCGGCGCAGGGGCGGAACCTTGGGGCGGTACGGCCGGTTTGCTTGTCGTGAACGCAGCGCAATGGCGCGGCGAACCGCCAAGGAGAACGATCATGGGTCAGCTCAAGGACACCGCCAAAGGCCTCGGCAACGAGATTGCCGGTAACGCCAAGCAGGTTGCGGGCAAGGCACGCAACGACCCTGTGCAGCAGGCCGAAGGCAAGGCACAGGAAAAGAAGGGCGAACTCCAGCAGGGAATCGGCAAGGTCAAGGGCGCACTGGGCGACCGGATCTGACGCTTACCCGAAAGAGACGTCAGGCCTGCGCCAGTTAGTGGCACAGGTATCGCGAAGGGCCGCCTCAGGGCGGCCCTTTTCGCAGGGTTTTCCCACGTTGTTAAAGGTTTGAAAGGCGAGGGGGCGGCGGACCCGTCCCGTTTTGGGATGTACCGATTCGGGCATCTGGCCGGAGAGTAAACAAAACCTTAACCTCGCGCTCATGAAGAACATGAAACGTCGAGCGCTCGTCCTTTCCAGCGAGGCCGCCGGACATCCGTTCCGGCGCTCGCTCCCACCCCATGTCCTCGCGGCGCCGTTCCCGGCCGACGTGGAGGCCGCCGAGAATGCCGAAGCACGCCGGACGTGGCGCCTCAGCGGCAACGACTGGCGCGGTTTCCTCTCGGCCTATTGCGCGTCGCTGGTGGCGATTACGGTGTTCATCACCTGATTGACGGAAACAGCACGCCGTATCCGCGGCGTGGCGGCAGCCCTCAGGCCGTGCGCGCCGCCACTTCGGCGCGGTACAGCAGATAGCCCAGCCAGGCCGAGGCGCCGCAGGCGATCGCCACGACCATCATTTGCTGGACTACGGGCAGGCCCAGCATGGTCATCATGCCGGTGACCAGCGCGCCCACCACCATTGCGCCCGAATTGACGATATTGTTCGCCGCGATCGTGCGCGCCGTCTGTGACTTGTCGACGAAAGTCGTCAGGAACGCGTAAAGCGGCACCACGAACATGCCGCCGCATACCGCGATGCCCAACAGCGAGCCGAGCAGCGGCAGAGCGAGCGGCTGGACCACGAACGTACCCACGTTCATCAGGGTATTGGGGCCGGCATTCCGGGGCCAGATCGCGCAGACTTCCTGGAAAGCGATCAGGAAGACGCCCATGCCGATCACCGAAAGCGGCGACCAGCGTGCGGAAACGGTGCCCTTGAGCAGCGCATTGATCGCCATCGAACCGATCGCCACGCCCACCGAGAAGATCACCAGGAACAGGCTGGCCACTTCCTTGCTGGCGGACAGGATGTTCTTGGTGAGCGGCGGGAACTGGATGAACAGCACGGTGCCGATCGCCCAGAAGAAGCTGATCGAGCAGACCGCCAGGAACACGCGCCGGTCGCTCAGCGTCGTGCGGACGAGCCGGATGGAGGCGCGTACGACGTGGTAATCGAGCGGCTCGGGCGCGCACATCGGCGGCGCCGGGGGCACCTTGCGACCGGCGAGATAGCCGATGATCGCAACGATCACCACCATGACGGCGGCATGATTGACGCTAATCCAGCCCGCCACGATCGTGCCCGCGAGCACGGCAATGTAGGTGCCTGCCTCGACAAGGCCAGTGCCCGAAAGCACCTCACCCTCGCGCAAGTGCTGCGGCAGGATGGCGTATTTGATGGGGCCGAAGAAAGTGGAGTGGATGCCCATCGCGAACAGCGCGAGCAGCATCAGCGGGATCGCCAGCGTATCGAGCGCGACGTGTTGCCACGCCAATGCCAGACCGGTTCCGCCCACGACCATGATCAGGATTTCGCAAAACTTGATCACGCGAATGATCTTCGCCTTGTCGCGCATGTCGGCAAGCTGCCCGGCCAGTGCCGAGAGCAGGAAGAAGGGAATCACGAAGATCCCCGATGCCATTGCGCTGAAACGTGCCTCTGCGGCCTCGGAGTTGTAGACGCCGTAAACGACGAACAGCACCATGGCGTTCTTGAACAGGTTGTCGTTGAACGCGCCAAGCAACTGGGTCACGAAAAGAGGCAGGAAGCGCCTCGCGCGGATGAGTTTGGACGTCGTTGTCATGTCGTGGGAAAAATCGGCGGCCTCGCTCTCTCTGGCGGGACACTTAATGGTGTAAGGCGGTGGCACAACCCCTGATCGGTATTTTGTTGGGTGTTGCAGGATACGCAAGAAGGCCGATGGAGGCCGCGAGGGCGTGTTTTAAGGGTTTGGATGCAGTCCTCCATTCTCAAACGCCTGCTTCGCCGCTATGGCCTTGTCTTGATGCTGACTCTGCCGAATATCCTCACGCTTTCCCGCATCCTGGCGCTGCCGCTGCTGGCCTTCCTGCTGTGGTGGCCAAGGTGGGAGTTTGGCTACGGCCTGGCCTTCGCGCTCTATGCGCTGATGGCCATTACCGACTATTTCGACGGCTATCTTGCCCGTTCGAGCGGGACGGTTTCGAAACTCGGCGTGTTTCTAGACCCCATTGCCGACAAGATCATGGTCGCCACCGTGATCCTGGTGCTGACCGCGCAGGGGATCCTGACCGGGCCTTACGTGGGTGACATGCACGTCATCGCCGGGCTGATCATTCTCGTGCGTGAGATCGCGGTCTCGGGCCTGCGGGAGTTTCTTGGCGGTCTTCAGGTCTCCGTGCCGGTGAGCCGCCTTGCCAAGTGGAAGACGACTTTCCAGTTGATCTCGCTCGGCGCGCTGATTTTGGGCGCGGCGATGCCGTGGTGGAATGTTGACCTGCTGGGACTGTCCATCAATGTGCCCCACACTGTCGGGCTGACGACGCTGTGGGGGGCGGCGGTGCTGACGCTGATTACCGGGTGGGACTATCTGCGCGTCGGCCTCAAGCACATGGATTGAGCGGGGCGGCGCGTATACGAGCGCCCCATTCGTGTGACATTGCAAAAACCTCCACTCGCCGTGTGATCGTTGCGATTGGCTCAAGCGTCTCCGCGCGTAAGGGCGGATCGCGGTCCGGGGGGACATCGTAATCCAAGGATAAGTCCCATTACCGCTTCTCGTCGATCGTTTGCCGCACGGATCCGTACCCGGGAGCCGAAGCCGCGCGTTTTCGGGCGAGGCATGGTCTTCGCGCTGGCGGCCTCGGCCGGCCTGACGGTTGCCAATATCTATTACGGCCAGCCGATGCTGGGCCTGATGGCGCGCGACGTTCCCGGCGCGGCGATCACCTATGTGCCGACCGCGACCCAGTTGGGCTACGCTGTAGGCCTGCTCTTGCTGGTGCCGCTGGGTGACCTTCTCGAACGCAAGCGGCTGATCGTGCTGCAATGCCTTGCGCTGGCGGTTGGGCTGGCGCTGGTGGCGCTGGCGCCGTCCGGTGCGATTGTGCTCGTCGCATCGCTGGTGGTGGGCCTGCTGGCCTCGGTAGCGCAGCAGATCGTTCCGCTGGCCGCCAATCTCGCGCCGGAGGACAAGCGCGGGGTGGTGGTAGGAACCGTCATGGCGGGTCTGCTCTGCGGCATTCTGCTCAGCCGCACTTTGGCGGGCTTCGTCGGTGCCGAGTTCGGCTGGCGGGCGATGTTCTGGCTGGCGGTGCCGCTGGCGCTTGGCACGGCAGGGCTGATGGCCTGGCAGTTGCCGCGCAGCCGTCCTCATCCCGCAGGGATGGGCTATGGAGGCCTGATCGCTTCGCTCTTGGACCTGTGGCGCGAGTTTCCGGCGCTGCGCCTCGCGACGTTCACCCAGTGCACCCAGTTCGGCGTGTTTAGCGTGTTCTGGACGATTCTGGCGCTGCATTTGCAGGAGCCGCGCTTTGGTCTCGGTTCGGAAGTGGCGGGTCTGTTCGGCGTTCTGGGTGCGGCCGGCGTGCTTGCCGCGCCGATTGCCGGGCGTATCGCCGACCGTCGCGGGCCGCACATGGTGATCGTTGCAGCCAGTGCGCTGACATTGGTCTCGTGGCTGGTCTTCGCCTTCTGGACCTCTATCGTCGGGCTGGTCGTGGGCGTGTTGCTGCTCGATTTCGCGATTCAGGCCAGCCAGATTTCCAACCAGAGCATCATTTTCGCTCTGCGGCCCGAGGCACGCTCGCGCATCAACACGGTCTACATGTCGTCGATGTTCCTGGCCGGTGCGGCCAGTTCAGGTGCTGCGACGGTGGTGTGGCACAACTGGGGCTGGAGCGGCGTGACGATGCTGGGTCTTGCCATCGCTTCGGTCGGGCTGGCGTTACAGACCCTGCGCCGTCGGGGGTAAATGGGCCTATCGAATAGATCTTCGTCGCCCCCGCGAAGGCGGGGGCCCCGCTTCCTTCGCGCTACGTCTCAAGAACAAGCGGGGTCCCCGCCTTCGCGGGGACGACGGACGAAATTACGTTGCAGACAGGCGCGACTTCAGCCCGCGCGCAGTTCGTCCGCTAGTAGGCGGAACTCTTCCGAACGCGGTGAATTCTTCCGCCAGACCAGCGCGATCTCTCGGTTGGCATGGGGGGAGATCAGCGGACGCGCCACGACATTGGTGCCGTTGAGAATCCCCGCATCGATTGCCATTTCCGGCAGCATGGTCAGCCCGAGTCCATTGTCGACCATCTGCACCAAAGTATGCAGGCTCGTGCCGATCATGGTGGCCGAGGCGCGCAGTTCGGGCCGGTTGCAGGCCGCCAGCGCGTGGTCCTTCAGGCAGTGCCCGTCTTCCAGCAGCAGCAGGCGATTCTCGTCGATGATGTCGGGGCCGACTTCCTCGGGCGGATTGCGCGGATCGTCGGCCGGGAAGGCGACGAAGAAGGCGTCCAGTTCGATCGTCTCCTTCTCCACTTCGCCCGTGGCATAGGGCAGGGCGAGCAGCACGCAGTCAGCGCGGCCGTGGTGGAGCGATTCGATGGCCGCCTGACTAGGCTCCTCACGCAGGAAGAGTTTGAGATTCGGCCGCTCGCGCCGCAGGCGGGGAAGCATGCGCGGCAGCAGAAACGGCGCGATCGTCGGGATCACGCTCATCCGCACTTCGCCAGAGAGCGGCTTGCCGCTCGACTGGACGAGGTCTGAAAGTTCCTCTGTCTCGCGCAGGACGCGGTGCGCCTTTTCAACCACCGCATTGCCCAGCGGCGTGAAGCGCACGGCGCGCTTGGTGCGTTCGACCAGCGTCACGCCCAGCAATACCTCAAGATCGCGCAGCCCCGCCGAAAGCGTCGATTGCGAGACGAAGCAGGCGTCTGCGGCACGGCCGAAGTGGCCATGCTCGTGAAGCGCGACGAGATACTGGAGCTGTTTGAGCGTGGGCTGATAGACGGTCACGCCCGGGCTATCGCACGAAGAGCCCTGTTTCGCCAACCGTTTGCTTGGTTACCGCCAGTGTGAACGAGATTCAGGCGGAGGCGCGGAGCCCCGGCGGGACACCTCTGCACCTTCACGTCTCTGCGTGCACAAAAAAGCCCGGCTTTCGCCGGGCCTTCGTTCATTCGTCCGCCGGAACATCCTCGACGCGGGTCATCTTGAGTTTGCCGTCCACCACCGCGAAGGCGAGCTTGCCTTCCACGAGGTCGAGCGCGTCATGGCCGAACACCTCGTAGCGCCAGCCTTCCAGAATCGGAAGGTTCTTGCGCACTCCGGCGGCCAGCAGTTCCAGTTCCTCGCTACGCGCGAGCAGGCGTGCGGCCACGTCGATCTCGCGCGAGCGGATCTTGAGCAGCAGCTTGAGAAGGTCGGCAACGAGCGCGCCTTCCTTGCCGAGCGGTGCACCGCGCGGCGCGCGCGGGGGCAGTTCGTCCTCGGGCATGGGCTCGGCCTTGGCGATGGTCGTCATGAGGCGTCTGCCGATGTCATTGTCCTTCCAGCCCTGCGAAAGGCCGCGCACTTTGGCGAGGTCGGCCTGCTGCTTGGGCGGGTGGCTGGCGATATCGGCCAGCGTTTCGTCACGGGCAATACGGCCGCGCGGGATGTTCTTGCCCTGGGCCTCGATTTCGCGCCACTCGGCAATCGCCTTGAGGCGGCCGAGCATGGTGGGATTGCGGCCAGCGGCCTTGATCCGCTTCCATGCCTCGGTCGGGTCGTTGCGGTAGTTGTCCGGATCGGCGAGCTTTTCCATTTCCTGGTCGAGCCACGCACCGCGTCCGGTCTTCATCAGACGCTTGAGGATCTTGGGGAAGATCTTGGCGAGATGGGTCACGTCGCCAATCGCATATTCGATCTGACGCTCGGTCAAGGGGCGGCGCGACCAGTCGGTGAAACGCGCGCCCTTGTCGATGGTGAGGCCCTGCCACGATTCGACGAGGTTCGAATAGCCGATCTGTTCGGACTGGCTGATCGCCATCATCGCGATCTGCGTATCGAAGATCGGGTGCGGGGTGCGGCCTGTGAAGTTGTAGATGATCTCCACGTCCTGGCCGCCCGCGTGGAAGACCTTCAGCACGTCCTCATTGTCGGTGAGAAGGTCCAGGAGTGGTGAAAGATCAAGGCCTTCGGCCTTGGGATCGACGGCGGCGGCTTCCTCCGTATTGGCGATCTGCACAAGGCACAGTTCGGGCCAATAGGTGTTCTCGCGCATGAACTCGGTGTCGACCGTCACGAAATCGGATTTCGCGAGGCGTTCGCACAGAGCCGTGAGCTCGTCCGTCTTTGTAATCAGAGGGTGAATGATCATTGCGTCAGCGGCGTTACGCCGAACCGAGCAGGGGATCAATCTCCCCCGCTGGCCCGGGCCCCAAGTTTTGTCGGAGAAGTTCGACAGGAATGACTATCGGCGGCGGAACAGGCGTTCCAGCAGGCCCGGGCGGCGCTCTTCCTCGATGGCGATGGTCTCGCGATCTACGAAGCGGCGGCGGAGCTGGGTGCCGGTCACGTGAATGCCGGGCGGTGGCAGGTGGAGGGCTTCCTCGTCCTCGACCCCGTTCTCAATGGGCGCGGTCTGGGCGGGGAAACGGACCATGTCGAGCGGAGCGTAGTCCTGCTCCTGGGCAGGGACAGCTTCGACGGAGGGTTCGAACTCCGAATGTTCGAATTCCGGCGTTTCCAATTCGTGCAGGCTGGCGCCCGAGGTTTCGGCTTCAGGTTGCTCAACATCCCAGTCTGTATCGCCGACATACGATGCGGCTGGGAACAGCGGTGCAGGGGCCTCCGGTTCGACGTCCTCCGACTCGTCCGAATCGGAATAGGCTGTGAAGGGGGCTGCTGGCGGAAACGGATTGGCCAAGGGCGGCGGCGGCGCGAAAGGCGCGGCCGGAGAGGGGGCTGCGGCGGGCGCGGTGAACGGCGCGTGCTCGGCATCGAATACCGGCCTTGGCATGGCGGCAAGCTGCGCGCTCAGATCGAGCGGGCGGCGTAGCGGCGCAGGCTCGCGCCCGAAGGCGGCGCGCGGTGCCGCGGCGGCGACGTGTCCCTCGCGAGCCGTCACGGCCGGAGCTTCGAACCACGGATAGGATTCGTTGCTGCCCACCAGCACGGCCATCGCGCGCGGCAGTCCTTCGGTAAGGGCCTTGTCGCGCATGGCCTGATGGATCAGCACGGCCAGATAGCAGGCGCCGACTACATAGGCGCGGCGTTCGTCGGGCGTGGAGGCGCCGCTGAGGCAATGATGCTCCAGCGCGGCGATCACCGCGTTGAGATCGTCGAGCCCTTCCACGCGCAGGGCATCGTCGATGTCCTCGAACGCGCCCTGCCAGGCGATGGTGTTGCCTTGGTAGCCCGCGGAAATGCCGTCGCGGTCGGCATGGGAGAAGCCCCAGGCCTGATCGGTGTAATAGGTCGTTTCGAAGGCGAGCACCGGCGCGGCGCCAAGGCCTGCCTGCATGCCGCATATGTCGATACCGATGGCGGTGATGGGATCGCCCGGGCTGTCCAGTTCGCCGATCCGCTCGACAAGGCGGTCCCAGCCATCGACATTGAGATCGCTGGCGGCGATCGAGCGGAAGTGCGCGGGCAGGGACTGGCCATCGCCGCAGAGCCAGGCGAGTTCGGCCTTGAGGATGCGCGCGGCTTCGTCGGCGCCGCCTTCACGCACCATGGCCTCGATCGCGAGGCGGAATTGGGCTTCCGTCCTGCCGTCGATCGTGACGTCCGCCAGCATTCTCGTTCTCCGTGTGACCCTTTGGGCCCGGCATAGGCTGCAATGGTTGATGCCGGGTTACCGTGCAGTCCTTAGGCTCGATTAATCCCGCGCTCCGGCTGGCTGTCAGCCGCGCGAAAGCGTGGGAGAAGTGACCGCGCGACGCGCCGCGGCAATTCCATGTCTGGAAATAATGCGGCCACTCGACTAGGGGGCACGGCTTGCAACCTGTTTCAGACGAAGAGAAGCGCGAGCCCGCCATGACTCATCCCTATCGCTCCCACACCTGCGGCGCCCTTGCCGCTGCCGAGGTCGGCCAGACCGTCCGCCTCTCGGGCTGGGTGCATCGCAAGCGCGATCACGGCGGCGTGCTCTTCGTCGATCTGCGCGATCACTACGGCATCACCCAGATCGTGACCGACAGTGATAGCCCGGCGCTGGCCGTGCTCGATTCGCTGCGCGTCGAATCGGTTGTCACCATCGAAGGCGAAGTGAAGGCCCGCAGTGCGTCGACCGTGAACCCGAACCTGCCGACCGGCGAGATCGAGGTCTATGCCCGCGCCGTCACCGTGCAGGCGAAGGCTGAAGAGCTGCCGATGCCGGTCGCCGGTGAGCAGGAATATCCCGAGGATATCCGCCTGCGCTACCGCTTCCTCGACCTGCGCCGCGAGACGCTGCACGCCAACATCGTGAAGCGCACCAAGATCATCTCGGATATGCGCCGCAAGATGGAAGGCATCGGCTTCACCGAATACGCAACGCCGATCCTGACCGCCTCGTCGCCCGAAGGCGCGCGCGACTTCCTGGTGCCCAGCCGCATTCACGCGGGCAAGTTCTACGCGCTGCCGCAGGCGCCGCAGCAGTACAAGCAGCTGCTGATGGTCGCCGGTTTCGACCGCTACTTCCAGATCGCCCCCTGCTTCCGCGACGAGGACCCGCGCGCAGACCGTCTGCCGGGCGAGTTCTACCAGCTCGACCTCGAAATGAGCTTCGTCACGCAGGAAGAGATCTGGGAAACCATGGAGCCGGTGCTCCAGAGCGTCTTCGCAGACTTCGCCGAAGGCAAGCCGGTCACCCCGGCAGGTAGCTTCCGCCGTATTCCGCACGCCCAGTCGATGCTGGACTACGGTTCGGACAAGCCCGATCTGCGCAACCCGCTGATCATCAAGGACGTGACCGAGCACTTCGTCGAATCGGGCTTCGGCATCTTCGCGGGTATTGTCGCCAATGGCGGCGTGATCCGCGCGATCCCGGCTCCGGGTGCGGGCGCGGGCAGCCGCAAGTTCTTCGATGACATGAACGTCTGGGCGCGCGGCGAAGGCTACTCCGGCCTTGGCTACATCAACATCAAGGACGGCGTCCCCGGCGGCCCGATCGCCAAGAACCACGGCGAGGAAAAGACTGCCGCGCTGATCGAGGCGCTGGGTCTTGGCCCGAACGACGGCGTGTTCTTCGCTGCCGGCAAGGAAGAGCAGGCCGCCAAGCTGGCCGGTCTTGCCCGCATCCGCACCGGCGAGCAGCTGGACCTGATCGACAAGGACCGCTTCGAGCTGTGCTGGATCGTCGACTTCCCGTTCTACGAATGGGACGAAGACAACAAGAAGGTGGACTTCGCGCACAACCCGTTCTCGATGCCGCAGGGCGGCATGGAAGCGCTGGAAGGGCAGGATCCGCTGACGATCAAGGCGTATCAGTACGACCTCGTCTGCAACGGCTTCGAAATCGCTTCGGGTTCGATCCGTAACCAGTCGCCCGAACTGATGGTCAAGGCCTTCGAAATGGTGGGCCTGACCAAGCAGGACGTGGAAGATCGCTTCGGCGGCCTTTACCGCGCATTCCAGTACGGCGCCCCGCCGCACGGCGGCATGGCGGCCGGCGTGGACCGCATCGTCATGCTGCTCTGCGGTGCGCAGAACCTGCGCGAAGTGGCGCTGTTCCCGATGAACCAGCGCGCCGAAGACCTGCTGATGGGCGCGCCGACCCCGGCCGAGCCCAGGCAGCTTCGCGAACTGCATATGCGTGTGGTTGAGCCCCAGAAGCCGGCTGCACAGGCGCCTGCGCAGGGTTGATGAGAATACAGGGCAAGGCATGGGGCATGGGGCCCTCTCGCCTTGCTTCCGCTCCGGCGGCCACAATTTGCGGTGATTTCCCGGAAAACTCTGGGAATTGCGGCTGAATCGTGGATAAATCGGGCCATGGCGCTTCCGCGTCGTGATCGTATCTTACGTGCGAGGCTTGCCAGCGCCCGCCCCAGACATTAGGGCGACTGGCGAGATTACATCCTCTGGATTTTTGAAGGGGTCTATTCAAATGAGCGATACCGCCGATCGGGTTAAGAAGATCGTCGTCGAACACCTGGGCGTCGAAGCCGACAAGGTGACCGAAGAAGCAAGCTTCATCGACGATCTGGGCGCTGACTCGCTCGACATCGTCGAGCTGGTCATGGCCTTCGAGGAAGAGTTCGGCGTCGAGATTCCGGACGATGCGGCCGAAAAGATCAGCACTGTCTCCGATGCGATCAAGTACATCGAAGAGAACAAGGGCTGATCCGGCCTACGGTCGATTTGGTGTTCCCGGTTACGGCCGGGATACCTTTCGGCTACTCGCGGATTGAAATCGACAGGCTCGACCTCTAAGGGGGCGGGCCTGTTGCCGTTTCTGCCGGCTGGCTTTTCGCCAGTCGTATTTTTCGGCCAATTGCTTTTTCGGAGAGCATGAATGCGTCGTGTTGTCGTCACCGGACTTGGTCTTGTCACTCCGTTGGGAGCTGACGTCGAGACTGCCTGGGCCAACATCCTTGCCAGCAAGTCCGGCGCTGGCCCGATCACCCGCTTCGATGCGAGCGATCAGAAGTGCCAGATCGCCTGCGAGGTGAAGCCGGCCGACCACGAGTATGGCTTCGATGCCAACAAGCGTGTCGACCACAAGATTCAGCGCCAGGTCGATCCCTTCATCGTCTTCGGCATCGATGCCGCCGGTCAGGCGCTCGAAGATGCCGGGCTCACCGACATGAGCGAGGAAGACAAGCTCATGGCCGGCTGCTCGATCGGTTCGGGCATCGGCGGTCTGCCGGGAATCGAAAGCGAATCGCTGGTCCTGGCCGAAAAGGGCCCGGGCCGCGTCTCGCCGCACTTCGTGCACGGTCGCCTGATCAACCTGATCTCGGGTCAGGTCTCGATCAAGTATGGTCTCAAGGGTCCGAACCACGCGGTTGTTACCGCTTGCTCGACCGGTGCCCACTCGATCGGCGACGCCGCGCGCATGATCAAGGATGGCGATGCCGACATCATGCTGGCGGGCGGTGCCGAATCGACCATCTGCCCGATCGGCATTGCCGGCTTCGCACAGGCCCGCGCGCTCAACAGCAGCTACAACGACCGCCCCGAACAGGCGAGCCGCCCTTACGACAAGGATCGTGACGGCTTCGTCATGGGCGAAGGCGCGGGCGTTCTCGTTCTCGAAGAGTACGAACACGCCAAGGCGCGCGGTGCCAAGATCTACTGCGAAGTGATCGGCTATGGCCTTTCGGGCGATGCCTTCCACGTCACCGCCCCGGAACCCACTGGCGACGGCGCTTACCGTTCGATGCAGATGGCGCTGAAGAAGGCGGGGATGACCCCGGCCGACATCGACTACATCAACGCCCACGGCACTTCGACCATGGCCGACACCATCGAACTCGGCGCCGTGCGCCGCCTGTTCGGCGATGCCATCGGCAGCGTCTCGATGAGCTCGACCAAGTCGGCCATCGGCCATCTGCTCGGCGGTGCCGGTGCGGTCGAATCGATCTTCTGCATCCTTGCGCTGCGCGACCAGATCGTTCCGCCGACGCTCAACCTCGACAACCCGGACGAGGGCTGCGAGGGCGTGGACCTTGTGCCGCACGTCGCGAAAAAGCGTGAGGTGCGTGCCGTGCTGAACAACTCGTTCGGCTTCGGCGGCACCAACGCCAGCCTGGTGATGCGCAAGATCGACTGATCGACCGTCAAGAAAGTTCGCAGGCCATGATGTCGCGGCGCAATTGGTTTCTCGTCGCGGCTCTTGGCCTGGCGGCGGTGATCGTCCTGTGGTCCTTCCTGGGCGGGTGGTATGGTTCCGGCCCGCTCAAGAAGGATACTCACTTCATCGTCCCCAACGGGGCAAGTCTTGCCGTTGTCGCGGATCGGCTGGAGAAGCAGGGCGTGATCGGCTCGGCCAACGGCTTTACGCTGCGTGCCCGCGTGTTCGGCGGCGGCAGTGCGATCAAGGCGGGCGAATTCGCGATTCCCGCCCATGCCAGCGCTTCGCGCGTGATGGCGATCATCTCCAGCGACGAGGTTATCCGCCGCTTCGTAACCGTGCCGGAGGGGATGCCCTCGATCATGGTGCATGAGCGCCTGATGGCGCAGCAGCAGCTCACCGGCGATATTGCGGTGCCCGATGAGGGTTCCGTGCTGCCGGACAGCTACGCGTTCGGCGACGGTGAGAGCCGCGAGGCCGTCCTGCGCCGCATGCAGGCGGCGATGAGCCGCACTTTGGCCGAACTGTGGGACAAGCGCGCCGACGGCCTTGTGGTCAAGACGCCCGAACAGGCGATCATTCTTGCCTCGATCGTCGAGAAGGAAACCGGCAAGCCTTCCGAGCGCCGTATGGTCGCCGGTCTCTATTCCAATCGTCTGCGCATCGGCATGCCGCTTCAGGCGGATCCGACGATCATATACCCGATCACCAAGGGCAAGGCGCTTGGCCGCCGCATCCTCGAATCCGAGATTCGTGCGGTAAACGATTACAATACCTACTCGATGGCCGGGCTGCCCAAGTATCCGATCACCAATCCGGGCCGCGCCTCGATCGAGGCGGTGCTGCATCCGGCGGAGACCGGTGCGCTCTACATGGTGGCGGACGGCACCGGAGGCCATGCTTTCGCCTCGACGCTGGCAGAGCATAACCAGAACGTGAAGAAGTGGTTCGCGATCCGCCGCGCGCGGGGCGAAATCTGACAGGGCGGGAAGGGGACTTCCCGTCGTCAATGCAGCGTGCCGTCGGCCTTCTTGCGCCGGGCGTAGACGAGCGAGGCAAGGGCGATCCCGACGATCACCAGCGGGAAGATCGCCGAACTGGGCCCCTTCGCGCCGAGCATGTCGAAATCAAGAAAGCTCCAGGCGAACTGGACGATCACCGCCGTCAGCGAGAGCGCGAAGAAGGCCCAGGCCCATCCGCGCCGCATGAGCAGCAGCATCGCGCCAAACGTCCCGCTCCAGACCGCTACGGCATAGGCGCCCCAGGCCCAGGCGGGCATCTGCATGAAGGCGCGGGCGGTTACCGGGTCGGTCTTCGCCAATTCGTCGAGATCGGCGCTGGCCTGCATGAGATAGGCGGCATCGCCCAGCAGGTTCCACAAGAGTATGGCCGTGGCGATGATCCAGAACGTGCGCATGTTCGTCTCCCTAGGCGCACCACCCGTGGATATGGGTGTCGTGGCTAAGGACTTTGCCGTAGGGCCGAAGATCTTGCAATTGGGCGAGGGCAGGGATGTGAGCGAGTGTCCCGCTACGATGCAGAGGTGAAATGAACCGTGAAGGCGAAGTACTGGCGGGTAAGCGCAAGCCCGGCGCGCCGCTGCTGGTAACGGCGGAATTGCCGGCCGATGTGCTCGGTTGGGCGGACGCGCTGCGCCGTGCCCATTATCCGCCTGAACGCAACCGCTTGCGCGCCCACGTCACGCTGTTCCACGCGCTGCCGTCTTCGGTCGAGGCGGAACTGGTCGATGTGCTCGCCGATCTTGCCCGGACGGCGCCGCCGGCGGCGCGAATCACCGGCCTTATGAAGCTAAGCCAAGGCACGGCGCTCGCCGTGGAGAGCCCGGCGATGACGGAACTTCACGCGCGAATCGCCGAACGCATGCACGGCCTGCTGACCGATCAGGACACGCGCCCGTTGCGGCTCCACGTGACTATCCAGAACAAGGTGCCATCGACGGAGGCGCGCGCCCTTCAGGCCGAGCTGGAGCCGCGTCTTGAGCCCGTGAACTTCCGTTTTCGAGGCTTTGGCCTTTATGCTTGGGAGGATGGGCTCTGGCGCGAAATCCGGCTCGTAAAATTTCGCGGCTGAATGCAGTTTTGGGTGTTGACCGCACGAAAGCTTCCCCCTAGAGGCAGCCACCTGCCCGGGGCGCTCCCCCGGCACCATGCAGAGCCACCCAAGCGGTGGACTTGGTATGGCGGAGTAGCTCAGCTGGTTAGAGCAGCGGAATCATAATCCGCGTGTCGGGGGTTCGAGTCCCTCCTCCGCTACCACCTTTCCAAGCATTTGACCGATTTTACGCGCAAACGCGGACGGTGGCCGAGCGAGATTGCCTCTCCGTCTCGTGAGTTGGATCGCTGCGGCGTACCTCGTCTCCGGCGGTTGTCGGAGGCTTGCGCGAGGCGCTACCCTCAACAGCTGGCAAGCGCTCTCCTGCCAGGCGGGGGCGCTACTATCCCGCTCAGAAGATCAGTCGGAACAGCCAGTAAAGCGTGCCGGCGAGGACGATCGAGACGGGGAGCGTCAGCACCCACGCCACGGCGAGATTGCGGATGGTCTCCATCTGGAGGCCGGAGCGGTTCGCGGCCATCGTGCCCGCCACGCCCGAAGAGAGAATGTGCGTCGTCGAGACCGGCAGGCCCATTGTGTCGGCCGCCAGGATCGTGCCCATCGTCACCAGTTCCGCCGATGCGCCCTGGGCATATGTCATGTGCGACTTGCCGATTTTCTCGCCAACGGTGATGACGATACGTCGCCAGCCTACCATCGTCCCTAATCCAAGCGCAAAGGCGACTGCCACCTTTACCCAGGTCGGGACGAAGCGCGTGCCTTTGTCGAGCGACTGTTTGTACTGGTTCAGCGCCGCGATGTCCTTTTCGGACAAGCCTGCTGCGTGTTCGTTGCTGAGCCGTTTGATCGCCTCTGACGCGAGATACATGTCGTTGCGGACATTCGCGACTGCCGCGGCTGGGACTTTGGCCAGCGAGCCATAACTGCTCACCTGACGATCGATATCGGCGATCAGGGCCACGAGCGCGGGCTTGGTGTCCGGTGCAAAGTGCCGGTCGGCGATGAAGCGGGTGACCGCGGTTCGGGCCTGATCGGGCGACATCGGCACAGGATCCGTGCGAAGCGCGGATGTGGCGAGCGCGGCATTGGCGTGGAACGTCGCGGTGTATTGCGCGGGCACGGCGCGGTTCAGGGCATAGGCCGTGGGAACGGTGCCGATCAAGATCAGCATGATCAGGCCCATGCCCTTTTGGCCGTCGTTTGAGCCGTGTGTGAAGCTCACACCGGTGCAGGTGAAGATCAACAGCGCGCGGATCCATCCGGGAGGCGGCACGCCGGGCTCAGGCTCGCGGTACAGGGCCGGATGGCGGATGAGTGTTTTTGCCGCGAGGTACAGCAACGCGGCCAGACAGAAGCCAATGAGTGGTGAAAACAGCAGGGCCTGGCCGATCTCGGTCGCCTTGGACCAGTCGACGCCGGCCGTGCCAGACTTTCCGACCATCAGGGCATTGGCCACGCCCACCCCGATGATCGAGCCGATCAGCGTGTGGGAACTGGAGGAAGGAATGCCGAACCACCAGGTCGCCAGATTCCAGAGGATCGCCGCGATCAGGAGGGCGAAGACCATGGCGAAGCCCGCCTGCGACCCGACTTTCAGGATCAGCTCGACCGGCAGCAGCGAGACGATGCCGAACGCCACGGTCCCGGTCGACAGCAGCACACCGAGAAAATTGAAGAAACCGGACCAGACGACGGCGACGTGCGCGGGCAGGGCATTGGTGTAGATCACGGTGGCCACGGCGTTGGCGGTATCGTGGAACCCGTTCACGAATTCGAAGCCGAGGGCGATCAGCAGCGCGATGAACAGCAGCACGAAGGGCATCAGCGCAACGGCATGCACTCCCGCCGCCTGTGCGTCCGAATAGACGCTGAATGCGACATAGAGGATCGCCGCTATCACAGCGGCGCCGAATCCGATGAGGCCCACTTTTCCGGGGCCCTGGTTCAGATCCGGCCGAGAACTCGTTGACCGGGGTTGGCCGAGTTCCTGAATACCTAGCGCGCGTTCCATAGCCGGTCCCGTTCTGACAGGCCTAGGGTATGGTCCCCATTTGTGACAGCTTTCTTGCGTAATCCGAAAGGTCATCACGCCCCTGGATCGCCGTCATTCGGACATGCCGTTGTCACGACAAATTGATTTCGTGCTGCCTGAGGATTTCAGGAGCGCGCGACGATTCCAGCCTCGCTCAGTCGGCGCTGTCTTCGGTCCGCTCGATCCGCACCGCGCCGACATGAGCATGGCCCTTGGCGGCGGCGAGTTTTTCCTGGCGGTGGCGTTCGCGGTAGGATGCGCGCTGTTCGTCCGTTCGCTCGGAATGGCATGCCGGGCAGCTTACGCCCTCTTCGTAGAGAGGTGAGGCGGCGTCTTCCGCACTCACCGGGCGGCGGCAGGCGTGGCACAGCGTGTGACTGCCCTCGACCAGACCGTGGCCGATCGTCACCCGCTGGTCGAATACGAAGCATTCGCCGCGCCAGAGGCTGTTTTCCTCGGGCACCGTTTCCAGATACTTCAGGATGCCGCCCTTGAGGTGGAAGACGTCCTCGATCCCTTCCTGCTTTAGGAACGCGGTGGACTTCTCGCAGCGGATCCCGCCGGTGCAGAACATGGCGACTTTCGGCGGCTTGCCCGCGCCGAGCAGCTTCTCGCGCTCACGCCGGAACCATTCGGGGAAATCGCGGAAGCTGGCGGTCTTCGGGTCGATCGCGCCTTCGAAGGTGCCCACCGCCACTTCGTAGTCGTTGCGGGTGTCGATCACGATGGTGTCGGGATCGGAGATCAGAGCATTCCACTCCTGCGCCTCGACATATGTGCCGACGCTGGCGCGCGGGTCGATGTCGGGTTCGCCCATGGTGACGATCTCGCGCTTGAGGCGGACCTTCAGGCGGTGGAATGGCATGGTAGAGGCGCTCGACAGCTTGACGTCGAGATCAGCGCAGTCGGGCAGGGCGCGGATATGTTCCAGCACCTTGGCGATCCCGCCAGCCGGGCCGGCGATAGTGCCGTTGATGCCTTCGGCCGCGAGCAACAGCGTGCCGCGAATGCCGTTTTCGCGGCACAGGGCCTCAAGCGGTGCGCGCAAGTCGGCGCAATTCTCGAAGCGAGCGAAACGGTACAGGGCAGCCACGTGCACGGGCTCAAGGGATTCGCGATGGGGCGTGTGCATGGCCGGCCCCATAGCGCTTAGCGGCGCGCGCGTCAGCAAGCGCGGTGTGTTGACGGCCATGCGGGCGCAATATTGTCCTGCCAGAACAGGTGGCGGTGTCGTTCTGGCCGCCCGCATCTTCCAATGTTTCAAAGTATTTCCGGGCCGCCAAAGGCGATGTGAACAGGGGTTACCGGTTTGCAATCCGGAACCCGGGCCGCCATGGTCCCCCCGGGGTAAATGGAAGGAGTTCAGGTTTGGAGTCAGTTTCGGTCGTACTTTTCCTGCTGCTGGCGGTGGTCGTCAGCGGCGCGATATCGAGGATGCTGCCATGGTCGGTGCCGACGCCGCTGGTGCAGATCCTGCTGGGCGCGGTGGTCGGTCTTTCGACCTCGTATAGCGTATCGCTGAACCCCGAACTGTTCCTGCTGCTGTTCCTGCCGCCGCTGCTGTTCCTCGACGGCTGGCGCATCCCCAAGGACGAATTGTTCAAGGACGTCTCGACCGTTGTCGAACTGGCGCTGGGGCTGGTGCTGACGACGGTGATCGGCATGGGCCTGTTCATCAACTGGATGATCCCGGCGATGCCGCTGGCCGTGGCCTTCGCGCTGGCCGCCGTGGTTTCGCCCACCGATCCGATCGCGGTTTCCGCCATCGCCGCGCGCGTGCCGATCCCCAAGCGCATGATGCACATCCTCGAAGGGGAATCGCTGCTGAATGACGCTTCGGGCCTTGTCTGCCTGCGCTTTGCGGTGGCGGCGGCGCTGACCGGGACGTTCTCTGCCGGGCAAGCGGCGCTCAACTTCCTGTGGGTGGCGGGCGCCGGGCTTGCCATCGGCGTGGCCGTCACCATCGTCGTCTCGCGCGCCAAGGCCTGGGTCACGCGCCACTGGGGCGAGGATACCGGCTCGCAGATCCTTGTCAGCCTGCTGATCCCGTTCGGCTCCTACATGCTGGCGGAACACTTCCATGCCTCCGGCATCCTTGCCGCAGTGGGGGCGGGCGTGACGATGACGTTCGCCGAGATCTCGCGAGAGGCGATGGCCGTCACCCGGATGCGCCGCAATTCAGTGTGGGATACGATCCAGTTCACCCTGAACGGCATCATCTTCGTGCTGCTGGGCGAGCAACTTCCCGCCATCCTTGCCGAGGCGAAGCGGACCGTCGCCGTGACCGGGCATACCGAGACCGGCTGGCTGGCGCTCTATGTCGTGGCGATCGTGCTCGGCCTTGCGGCGCTGCGCTTCGTGTGGGTCTGGGTCTCGTTCAAGTTCACCATCCTGCGCCAGCGACAGTCGGGCGTCAGTGCACGCAGTCCGAACTGGCGGTTGGTCGCGGCGATGTCCTTTGCGGGTGTGCGCGGTGCGATCACGCTGGCCGGTGTGTTGACGCTGCCGCTGGTGCTCAACGATGGCGCTCCGTTCCCGGCGCGCGATCTGGCGATCTTCCTTGCGGCGGGGGTCATCATTGTCTCGCTGGTGCTGGCCAGCATTGCCCTGCCGGTGCTGCTCAAGGGGCTGACCATGCCGAGCGAGCCGTCGAAACAGGCCGAGGAGGACGCCGCCCGCGTGGCCACGGCCGAAGCGGCAATCCGGGCGATCGAGCGCCACCAGCACCGGCTGGCCGAAGACCATGGCGATGCCGACCGCTATGCGGCCGCCGGCGGACGCGTGATGGACCTCTACCGCGACCGCCTCGATGGGCTCAGCGAGGATGAGCAGGATGCGGTGCGCGCGCAGGAGCGGCTGTTCCGCGATTTCCGCCTTGTCGGCGTGAAGGCCGAGCGCGCGGCCTTGGCGGAACTGATCCGCCAGCGCAGTGTCGGCAGCCAGACTATCCGCAAGCTGACGCGCGAGCTTGACCTGTCGGAAGCCCGTTTGCGCGGGTGACCATGGCCTGAAACGAATGCAGCGCGGCACCGGGCCGCGCTGCGTTATTCATCTTATACGGGGCGGTTCTGCCGCCCCGTATGAGTGTCCGGTCAGTCGAACTTGACGCCGAGCGTGTTACGGCCCCGGCGCTTGCTTTCCAGCGTGGGGGCGGCCTTTTCCGGGGTCGCCCCGGCCGTTACCGGGCTTTTGGGGGCGCTCTTCGGAGCCGACTTTGCCGGTGCCTTTGCGGGTGCCTTCTTGCGACCACCCTTGCGGCCAAGGCCGATCTCGATGGCGAGCGCCTTGCGCCGTGCCGCATAGTCGGGCGCGATCAGCGGGTAGTCGGCCGCAAGGTTCCAGCGGGCGCGATATTCTTCCGCCGTCAGGCCATGCTCGGTGCCGAGGTGGCGCTTCAGCGTCTTCAGCTTGGCGCCGCATTCAAGGCAGGCGATCGCATCGGATTTCACTGAAGCGCGGATCGAGACGGCGGGGGTCCGTTTCTCCTCCACGGCTTCTACCGGCTGGCCCAGCTTCGCGAGCGAGCCGTAGACAGACTGGATCAGTAGCGGAAGATCGGCCGTCGAAACGGGATTATTGCTGACATGTGCGGTGACGATGTCGGCCGCGAGTTCGAGAAGTATGTCGTCTGCCATCTTTTTTGCCTGTTGCCCGAATTTTTTTGTTGAGTGCGATTACACAGAACAAACATTACGGGCAGGATTGCGCAAGTCTTCCGGCAGGTTTTCGACCATATTTCTTGCCGATCGTTCTTTTTTGAAACAGGCTACACCCCTTTTGTGTGCATGAAATACCGCGCTATTTGGCGGTTTTTGCAATGTTACGACAGCGTTGAAGAAAGAACTTGGATGTTCGATCATCCGAAAGTCGTAAACGACCCATGGCCAGATTCTATCGGGGCTCCAAATCTCACTATTTGATGCATTGAAGTACCTTGTGGGACCTTTTTTCTCCCAGACACAAAAAAACTGAGGGAGAAGCGGACATGGCGCGGGCCGTCGCGCTGTTGGTTGCGGGGCTTTTGCCGGCGATGCTGCGAATTTCGCCTTCGGAGATTTTCCAGACAGTCTTCGACTGATGGCGAAGCGTCCGGTCGAGGTTTCACGGTTGTCAGCAGGGCATTGCTGCTTCGGCAACGACAGGCCTGACAGTCCATACTCATCCTCGATGAATTCGTTGTGTCGTTGACCGTTCAAGGCTTTCTTGCGGCGCGGTAGGCCCAATAGAGTGCAGATATTGTCGCGATGAGAGCCCGTTGCTAGCACCGCAGCCGTCATATCTTCGGGGGTGTTGGATGGTCCGCTTGCGCAATCTGTTTCTTGCCTGCGGTTTTTGTCTGGCGGCCGGACAATTCGGCAATGTGGCGGACGCGCAGGACTATCATCCGGTATTTCATCCCGGCGAACTCAAGGGGCCTCCAGCGGGCTGGCCGAACGAGGTCATGGTATTGGGCACGCCGCATCTGTCCGACATGCCCGACACTTTCCGGCTGGAATTGGTGGATCCGGTGGTCGCCCGGTTGGCGGCATGGCGGCCTACCGCCATTGCCACCGAGGACATGTCCGGCCTCCAGTGCGATAGCCTGCGCCGCTATCCATCGCGCTATGCGGAGACAGTCGAGGCATATTGCCCGGATCCGACCCTTGCGGGCAAAGCGACCGGGCTCGATGTGCCCGCCGCCAATGCCGAGGCCGAGCGCCTGCTGGCGGCGTGGCCCACTTTACCCTTGTCGGCGCAGCGTCGGCATCTGGCGGCAGTGTTCCTCGCCGCTGGGGAGCCGGGATCGGCGCTGGTACAGTGGTTGCGCCTGCCGGAGGCCGAACGCCGCGAGGGTGACGGGCTGACCGTCGAACTTGCCGCCAAGCTGGACAAGCGCAAGGACCAGCACAATGAGACGAACCTGATCGCCGCGCGGCTGGCGGCAAAGCTGGGGCTGGAGCGGCTGTGGAGCGTTGATGACCATTCCGCCGACATGCCCGAATCCGCCGATCCGAAGGCATACGATGCGGCGATCTCTCACGCCTGGGACAATCCCGCCACGCACCAGCGGGAGGCCGACGGCAAGAGGCTGAACGCCGGGTTGGACAAGCCCGACGGCCTGCTCGCGCTGTACCGCGCCTACAACGATCCCTCGCAGGCGCAGCTGGTCTATCGGTCGGACTTCGGCGCTGCACTGGTCGAGCCCTCGCCGCAGGGGTTCGGTCGCAATTACGTGGGGTACTGGGAGACGCGGAACTTGCGCATGGTGGCGAATATCCGCGACGTTCTGGGGCGCTATCCCGGTACGCGCCTGCTCGCGATCGTCGGCGCCTCGCACAAGGCCTATTACGAGGCCTATCTCGATCAGATGCACGACGTGAAGCTGGTCGATGCAGAGGCCGTGCTGCGATAGATCCCATCTCGAAATAACCGGAGCGATCCCCCCAAAGGCGAGGGAGGTCCACCAATGAAGCCCGAACAATCGGCGGCGCCGTGTTATCGTGCCGAGGTCAGGCGAAAGGCTCGGGGGGCGGGCCGCGCTGGCGGAGGCCGGGGCATTGGACAGTCGGGCGGTGAGCAGTCGGGAAGACGTCAGAGGATTAAACAGCAGGCCGGGCAGCAGGCGGGCGGGCGGCTTTTCGTACTGGACATTCCCCAGCTTGGCAGCCGCGCGCAACACGCTGCTGATTACCGATCCCAATCGTCTGATCGCCCTTGGCCGTCTGGTCACCGCGTGTTTCGCGATTCTGGCGATCTACCTCGATCCCACCCGCCCGGGCCGCTTCCTGCCCGAGGCACGGCATGTGCTTGCCTTTTATCTCGCCTATGCGCTGGTTCTGGTGGTCGCGCCGGTCCGCCGCCCGGTCGACAGCCCGGTGCATTTCCTGTTCCATGTCGCGGATACCGCGATCCTGGGCTGGCTGGCGTTCCTGACCGATGAACTGACGAGCCCGTTCTTCTCCTTCCTGCCTTTCACGCTCATGGCGATGACGGTGCGCTGGGGGTTCATCGGTGCGATCATGGGCGCGTTCCTGCTGGAAATCGCACTCTTCGCGATCGGCATTCCCGATACGCTCGACGGCGAATCCGAACTCAATGTGCTGATCGCGCGGTCTGTCTATTTCCTGCTTTCGGCGCTGATGCTCGGCTATTTCGGGGCCTACCGGGAAAGCAGCCGCGAGCGTCTGGCCCGGCTGGCGAAATGGCCGATGGAGCGCGCTTTGGGCAGCCGCCGCGCCTGGCTGGGCGAACTGTGCAGCCATGCGGGAGACGTTACCGGGAGCCGCCACATGATGGTGGTCTGGCGCGAGCATGACCGGCCCGACGGTGTCGTCGCGGTGTGGAATGGAGACGGCGTGGAGCTTGCCGACCTTGAAAACTCGGTGCTCTGGGACCGTGTCGAGGTGGACCGCGCCGGCATCTTCGACCGGGGCGAAGGCAGGGTGCTGACGCGCGGCGAGGCCGATGCTTTCGCCATTCTGCTCGATCATCTGCGCCTGCCGCTGGTGCCGGTGCGCGATTTCGCGGTGATGGCGGGGTTTTCGGGCCTGCGCTTTCGCGGGTCGATCCTGATTGCCGATCCCGATTGCCGGCCGGAGGATGCCGCCTTGCTATGCGACATCATCGCCACGCGCGCGGGCTCGGAACTTGAGCGGATCGACCTCGTCGCCCGCCACTCAGACAATGTCCGCGCGGAGGAGCGCAACCGGCTGGCGCAGGACCTGCACGACAGCGTGTTGCAGGACCTGACCGCCACAAGCCTGAAGCTGCGGGCGCTCGCCGCGCGTGCGGGCTCGCTGACGCCGGAGGAGGCAGGCGGACAGACGCGCGAGATCGAGGACCTCGTTACCGAACAGCAGCGCCGCATCCGCCGGTTTGTCGAGGACCATCGCGAGGCGCGCGCCGAACGCGCGGTAGACGTTGCGGATGAGCTGCGCCGCCAGGCCGAACTGCTTCAGCGCAAGTGGGGCGTCGCCATGCCGTTCGATTGGGAGGGGGCGCCGATTCATCTGCGGCGGCGCACCGTCGAGGACATCGTCCAGCTTGTGTCGGAAGCCACCTCGAATGCGGTGCGGCATGGGTCCGCCTCCAGCGTGCGCTTGCGGGCCGGGCATACGGGCGGGGCGATGCATCTGACGCTTGTCGACAACGGCACCGGGCTTTGCGCGTCGGGGGGGCAGGGGTCGATCTCTCTCCGTGCGCGGGTGCTGCAACTTGGCGGCTCGATGTTCCTTGCCGGAGGCACGCCGGGGCTGGAAGTGACGATGGTGATCCCGGTCGGGGAGCTGGCGGCGTGACCCGGCGCGTTGTCGTTGCCGACGATCACCCGCTGCTGCTGCGCGGCCTTGCCGACCTGCTGCGCGCGACCGAGGGCATCGAACTGGTGGAGGCGGCGGGCAGCGGCATTCGCGCACTAAGCGTGATCCGCGACCAGCGGCCAGACATTGCGATCCTCGACGTGACGATGCCGGATGTCGGCGGCATGGCGATCCTCAAGGTCATCCATGAGCAGGACTGGCCGGTGCGGGTGATCTTCCTGTCGGCGACGATGAGCGGCAACCAGATTGCCGAGGCGCTTTCGCTGGGTGTCTGGGGGCTGCTGCTCAAGGACTATGCCGCCCATTCGCTGGTAGCCTGCCTTGGCGAGGTGATCGCCGGGCGCAAGTGGCTGCCCGAGGATCTCGTGGCCCGGGCGCGCGAGGAGAGCGGCATCGACGTGGCCAAGGCCATCGCCAGTCTCACCCCGCGTGAGCGCGAGATCAGCGAACTCGTGTGTCGAGGCTTCTCGAACAAGGCGATCGCCGCCACTGTCGGTTCGACCGAGGGCACGGTCAGCATCCATTTGCACAACATCTACCGCAAGCTCGGCATTTCCAGCCGAACCACGCTGGCCACGCTGTTCGTGCGGCATGTGGAGGAGCGTTTGTGAGCGTGGCCGGGCTGGAGGCGTCGCCGCGCCGGGACTGGTTGCGGGATTCATTACGGATTCTGCCGGGACTGGTGCTGGGCGGGGCGTTTCTTGCGCTCTTGTGGAACACGGTGGACATGGCGCGGGTGGCGGCACTGATGGCGCAGGCGGCATGGCCGCCGCTGCTGCTGGCGCTTATTGCCTATGCGCTCGATTTCGTGCTGCGTGCGGCGCGTTTTCGGTTCCTGCTCGATCCGGATGGTGCGCGCGGGCTGACCCTTCGGGCGACGGTTGCGCCTTTCATCGCCAGTTTCGGCATCAGCGACGTGCTGCCGTTGCGGCTTGGCGACGTGTTTCGCATTTGGTGGTTCCACCGCCGCTTCGGGCTTCCGGCAGGGCTGGTGGTGGCGGGGATGATCGTCGAGCGCGTGCTGGACCTCGTAGCCATTCTGGCCATTGCCGCTGTGGGACTATGGCTGGTCGATGCGCCGCTTCCGCATGAGGCGATGATGCATCTGAGACTGGCGGCGGGCGCGGCGATGGTGTTGAGCATTGGCGTGCTGGCCATGCCTGCCGTGCTCGCGCGGACCGGAGCAGTTGTCGCGCGGCGCTATCCGCGGGGGGCGGTACAGCGCCTTGCCGCAGCGGCGCGTTCGGTGGCCGATGCCGTGCGGGCGATCGGACAGGGACGGCGAATGGCGCGGATGCTGCTGCTTTCGGTCGGGCTCTGGTTGTTGGAGAGCCTCGTCATGTTGGGAGCATGGGTCAGCCTGGGCGGCGATCCTGCCGCCTGGCTCAAACCGCTTACGGCTTTTGCGGTGGCGACGCTGGGGACATTGGTACCTGCTTTACCTGGCCATTTCGGATCGTTCGAGGTGTTTGGCGTGCTGGTCTTCGTCGCGCTGGGGGTTCCGGCCGAACCGGCCACGGCGATCATCCTTGTCGCCCATCTTCTGCTCTGGCTGCCGACTGCGCTGTTCGGGATCGGATGGCTCATGGTGACCCGTATGCGGGGCGAAGCGCGGCTGGAAGCGGCGGGCGTTTCGGCCTGAAAGTTTTCAAATGGATTCGCGCGGAGGCGCGGAGGCGCGAAGAGGTCGCCCCGTGAGGCGAGCGAAGTCTCTCAATCGCATGTTTCGGTGAAAGAGCGGCGTTGCCGCCCGGCTTCTCCGCGTCTCCGCGCCTCCGCGCGAACCCATCCGAACTAGGCAAATCCACGCAGGAGCGGCGCAAATACCGGCTCTTCGTAATGCCGAAAACTGGGGGCGCGGCCATGCGGACGTTGCGCGCGGAGCAGGGCGCGCGTGCCGGCGGCGGTGGCGGCGCGAATGTCGCGATCGATCCGGTCACCGATCAGCAGAGTCTCGCGCGGAGTGGCGCCGGCGCGCGCCATTACCGCGTTCAGTCCGGACGGGTCGGGCTTGAGCCGCCCGACACCTTCGTCTCCCGCCCAGATTTCGTGATCGGCCACAAGGCCGAGCGCGGCGAGCTTGGCGGTCACGGGAAAGTCGGACCAGACCGCGATGGTCCGCCCGCTCGCCCGGATCGCGGCGAACAGGCGGTCGATCCCGCGTGCCTTGAAGCGCGGCAGATGCTGGAGCGGACGGCGCTCCATCCATTCCTCCACCAGCGCACGCACTTCGCGTTCGGGGCGGCGGCTTAGCTCTGCGGTCAGGCGGTATTGCTCGGCGGCGAAATCGCCATGGTCCTTCAACGCCGGTCCGTCGCCCAAGAGTTCGCGCACCTGCCGGAAGTGGCGCAGCGTGCGCAAGGTTTGCGTGCTGCGGCGGCTGAGGCAATCGAGCCCCAGTTCCCGCGCCATCGCAAGGCGTAGCGGCGGCTGATCGTAAAGCGTCCCATCAAGGTCGAACACCACCAGCCGCACGTCGGCCCAGGCGATGGCAACCGTCATCGGCGCAGCACGCGCCTGACGTTCTTGTACACGAAGCGCACCGTGGCCTCGGCAATGCCGCGCCCCAGCACGTCATCGAGCGCGGCAATCAGCCGGTCGATCTGCTCTTCGGTCACCACGTAGGGCGGCATGAAGTGGATGAGATCGCGCGCGCCGGGCTGGAAATGGGCGAGAATGCCGTGCCGCTCGAACAGGTCGCGGGTGAGCGAGCCGACCAGCACCGTCTCCCAGGTGACGAAGAGCTGGTTCTTGCGAATATCGAGGAATTTTTCCGCCATGAACTGGCCGAAATTGAGTTCGATAGCCTGAAAGCAGCCCTTGCCGCGCAGCGAGGCGATGCAGCGCGGATACTTGGCCTGAAGCCGTTCGAGCCCCGCGCGCAAGTAGGCACCCATGGCTCCGGCGCGCTCGATCAGGCGCTCCTCGTCGAGTACATTGAGCGTTTCGATGGCGACTGCGCAACTCTCGCCCATGCCGGAGAAGCTTGAACTGTGCAGGTTGCAGTCCTGCGTGTTGCCATAGGCCTTGTCGAATAGCGCCTGCGAGGTGACCATCGCGCCCATCTCGCGCTTGCCGCCGCCCAGCGTCTTGGCCAGCGTGACCACGTCGGGCACCGCGTCCTCGTGCTGGAAGGCGCAGAACAGGCCGGTGCGGCCCATGCCGACTTTGACCTCGTCGAAGATCGTCAGGATGTCCGCCGCGCGGCAGGCCTCGACCAGTTCGGTGAAGTATCCCGGCGGCGGGGATTCGCAGGAAGTGCCCCGCAGCGTCTCGATCATCACCGCGATGATGCCGTTGTCGGCGCCGCCCTCGCGGGCAATCGCCTCGCGGACCGAGGCGATGTCGCCGTAGCGGCAGAAAATCACATTCTCCCTAGGCACGCCCATCAGGAAGCCGGTCTGTACGTCGGTGGCGGTGGTGACCGAGAGCGGCCCGTGGGTCTTGCCGTGGAAGGCGCCCTGCATGCAGAGGAATTTGGTCTTGCCCTTGGGAGTCTGCACGCGTTCGCACAGCTTCATCGCCGCTTCGTTGGCCTCGGCGCCCGAGACCGCGAGGAACGAGACGTCGAGGGGCTCGGGCAGGAACCGCGCGATATTGTAAGCTAGCGCGCCTTGCAGCTTGTGCGGGGCGATCTTGATGCAGTCGAGCACCAGTTCGTCATGGCAGCGCCGTTCGGCAGCGATGATCCGGGGATGGTTGTGGCCCAGCCCCAGCACCCCGAATCCGCCCGAGTAATCGAGGATCCGCCGCCCGTCGCGCAGCACGATCTCGCAGCCCTGCGCGCTGACGATGTCCATGTTCCGCAGGCCGAGGATATCGTAGACCTGCAACATGTAGCGGTTGAGGTGCGTGGCGTAGAGTTCCATGGCCCGCGCGTTGTCGAGCGCAAGACTCTCATCGAGCGTCAGCAGTCGGCGGTCCAGTTCACGGTCGCGCCGCGGAGCCTCGATCTTCGAATAAGCCGTCACCCGCCGCGTCTCCCAGTTTTCTGCACCGACCAGGAGACTAGCCGGAACGGCGCTTCGGCAGAATCTACAGGACCTTATAATCCTGAATCGTCCACGCAGGGAGGGATGTTCTCCATTGGGCTGAATCCCAAGGGGAAAGGGGTAGCACGCGGATGGTATGCGCCGAGCGGTTCAGTCCGCCAGCAAGGCCTCCAGCGCGGAGGTGAGGATTTCCTGCACGGCATTCTCGCGGATCGTCACGAAGCGCGCGGCAAGGCCGTGTTTGGCGGCAAGGGCCGGTCCGTGCTCCGGTCCCGCCACGGTGAGTGCCGAGGCCCAGCCATCCGCCAACATCGCGCTCGGCGCGATGACGCTGACCGATGCGAGGCCGTTTTCGGTTGGCCGTCCCGTGCGCGGATCGATGGTATGTTCGCCGCGCCGGTAATTGCCCGAAGTGGCGACGGCGATGTCGTGCAGAGCCAGACGCAGCGACAGGTCGGCGCTGGTCGCGATGCCGGGCGGCGTTTCAAGGTCCACCCACCATGGCTCGCCATCGGGACGCACGCCGCGCCCCGCCAGTTCGCCGCCGATCTCCACCAGCATATGACGCATGCCCATGCCCGCGAGGAGGTCCGCGACGACATCGACTGCATACCCCTTGGCGATGCCGGAAAAATCGAGCGCGAGCCCGCCTGGCTGGCGCAAGCGGCGTGTGGGGGCGTCCCATGTCAGGCGAGTCCAGCCGGAAGCTTCGCGTGCGGCGGTAACGGCAAGCGCATCCGGCACTGGCTTCGGCCCCGGCGGCCCGAAGCCCCAGAGATCGACGAGACGCCCGATGGCGGGATCGAAAGCGCCCCCACTGGCCTCGGCAATGGCGAGCCCGGCGCCGATCACTGCTGCGAAATCGTCAGGGAGGACGGCCCAGCTTCCCGCAGGCGCCCGGTTGAACCGGCAGAGGAGCGATTCCGGCTCCCAGTGGCTCATCTCGGCAATGATGGTGGCAAGCCGGGCTTCCACGGCCGCGCGGATGGCGGGCACATCGGTGCCTTCGGGCGCGGCGAAGCGAAGGCTCCAGGTCGTGCCCATGGTCTCCCCATGCAGTTCGCCGACTGCGATCCGGGGATCGCAGTCGGCGAAGGCATGGGCATCTATATGCGCGGGAAGCGCAATGCGCATCGGAGATCCCTTAGGGTGCGGGGACTTCGAGCGTGGTGGTGTAGCTCATCCGGCGTTCAGCCGCGCGCGAATCCGAGGCGTGGTTGTCGGTCGCGGTGACGTTGAGCCAGTAAACTCCGGCGAAGGGCCACTTGACCTCGACCGTGCCGTCGGCGCCGGTGGTGAGGCTCAAGGCATGCTCGCCGTCGCGGAAGCGCTTGCTGCCCGGAATGACGGTGACGGTGAGGCCAGCAGCGGGCTTGCCGTCGATCAGGAAGCGGAAGCGCGCGGGCTCGTTGGAAACGAGATCGTCGGGGTGGGTGACCGGATCGAACTCAAGGCCCTTGCCGGTGGGCGCGAGAACGGTCTTGGTCGGTTCGCCCGCAGTCACGAAGAACTCGTTGCGGCTGATCGATTCGGTGAGCTTGATGTCGGTGGCGCCGGCCGGAATCTCGGCCACGCTGGCAACCGACTTGGCGGGCGCGAAACCGCCTTCACCGCCGGGGCGCGGACCACCTTCGCCGCCGGCAGGACGAGGAGCGCCCTCGGGACGTGCACCTTCCGGGCGAGCGGCACCGGGACCGCCGGGGCCCATGCCGGCCGCACCGGGCGGCGGACCGCGACGGGCGCCAACGCGCCAGGTCTCGCCATTCAGCGAGAACGTGCCGCCAAGATTGCTGGAGAAAGTGCCGATCTTCCACGTCCCGGCCTTGTCCACCTGAACGTCGAACATCGAGCGATAACGCCCGGTTGCCGCGTTCTGGATCCGGCCCTTGCTGCCATCGGGCTGGGTGACCTGGATCTGGTCGGTCTGCATCGGGAAGTGGTCGGGATCGAACAGGTCATTCGAAACTGCCGCGTCCACCGTCACCCAGCCGTCGGTCCCGGCCAGCGTCGTTACCGAGGGCAGCAGCCACTGGCGGTGCGCCGAAGCGGCGGTGGGAAGCGCAAGAAGCGCAGCTGCGGCGAGCAGCCCGGTTGCATAAGCCTTCATGTCTGGAAAACCCCCGTTATCGAGAAAGCGTGATGGTGCCGAGTTCGGCCTTGCCGCTCGACTTGGCATTGGCGGCGGGCACCGTGATCGGCACGGTGACGAGTTCGCGGCCACCGGTTTCGCGCGCGGCCTCCACATTGAGCACGTAGCTGCCCGGCTTGAGGTCGGCAGGCAGCGGGATCGTCTGCGCACCGGGGCCGCGCGTGGGGCCGCTCACGCCATCGGCGGGAAGCGCCATGCTGCGCCCGCCCTTGCGCCACCAGGAGCGCAAGTCCGCCAGCCACTTGGTGCCGGGTTCGTTGCCCTTCTTCTTGACGTCGTACCACACCGCGATGGTGCGGGCCGGTCCACCGGCTGTCGGCTCCAGCCAGACTGCAACGTAGGGCTTGTGATATTCGGCAACCTTGAGCTGCGGGATCGTCACGGTGACCGTGGCGGCAGAGGCCGGCACGGCGACCGCGCCGCCCAGCAGGATCATGGAAGTCAGACGCATCGGTGGATCCTTCAATGGATGAAAACGAGGGCGAGCACGACCGGAAGGACCACGCCGGCAAGCACGATGGGCCAGGTCGAGGGCCGGTGGCGCGCATGGACCTGGAGCAGGAAAAGGCCGGTCACCGTGAAGAGAATGCAGGCGACCGCGAAGACGTCGATGAACCAGAACCACGTGGAGCCCGAATTGCGGCCCTTGTGGAGGTCATTGAGGTAAGAAATCCAGCCACGATCGGTGACTTCGGCGCTGATCTTGCCGCTGGCGCGGTCGATGCTCACCCATGCGTCACCGCCGGGGCGGGGCAGGGCGACATAGACCTCGCTGTCCGACCATTCGCCCGCCTTGCCGGAGGCATCGAGCCCGACTGCCGCATGCACTGCCGCCGCTACGGGAGCGGGCAGGGGGGCATCGTTGCTCTTGGCTTTCAGCGTTGCCAGCAGAGTGGGCGCAAGCTGTCCGCTGCTGTCGGTAACGACGGGCTCGGCGGGAATCGAGGCGGCATGGTTCAGCGTGATTCCGGTGACCGCGAAGAACAGCATCGCCGCAAGCGAGATCGCGGCACTGATCCAGTGCCAGGTATGAAGCTGCTTGACCCACCAGTTCCGCCACTTGCGGGACTTCTTGCGGGGGAAGGTGCGGATCTCGGGAGCGTTCACGGGGAAGGGCCTGGTCAGGAAGGAACTATTCGGAATGGGTGCGAAATGCCGGTTGTTGCGAGGCATTAGCAAGAAGGCCCTTAACACATCGGACCGATTGCGCCAGAGCCTTCTTGCGCGCTGAGCCATAAGCCTTTCGTTCGGCCCGATCGTCAGCTCTGTCGGTGATGTGAGGCTAGCCTTGGACTGACGATGCCTTCGCCCCATTGCCGCGTCTTTCGTCCGGCTTGCCGAATGCCTTTCTCATCGTCCGGGCGCCTGTTGCGAAAGGATCTCGACGGGCCGAACTGTTACAGCTATGAGAATGACTCGCAATAGCTGGGACGGGCGGTCCGTCCCCAGGGGGATTCCACGTTGACTGGACTAGCTACGATCCCGCAATCGGCTCCGATTTCGCGACCGGAATCCGCTCCCCAACGCGCCGTCGCGGGGGGTGAAGTCGTCGCGATGCCGCAGTTCGGCAGTGCGCCATGGCAGGCTTCGGGCCGCTACGGCGAGGAGCGGCGCGCGAATCTGCCCGCCGTCGCGGCGTCCCTGGCGATCGTGGCAGGCATGCTGGCAACGATTCTGGCCATGAATGTTGTCAGTGCAGAGAAGGTGAAACGTCAGCATGTGTCGGTCATCGATCTCGACGTGACGCCGCCGCCTCCGCCGCCCGAGCAGGCGAAGCCGAAGCCCGTGATCCCGCCCCCGGCCTCGCCCATCGTCGCGCCGCCGCCACCCATCGTTCTGACCAATACGCCGCCGCCCATCGCCACCTCGCCGGTGCCGGTGCCCGTTCCGGCGGTGGCTACCGTGGCTGCCGCGCCTGTGGTGTCGCAAAGCGCCGCTCCGGCCGCGCCTGCACCGGCGCCGCGCGTGGAGAACGCGGGCGATCTCTCCTCGAAGATGATCTCGGCCACGCCGCCGCGCTATCCGATCGATTCGCGCCGCAAGCACGAGCAGGGCACCGTGGTACTGACTCTCCTGCTCGATCTCGACGGCAAGGTTGCGGACATTTCGATCTCGAAGAGCAGCGGGTTCGATTCGCTCGACCGCGCCGCGCTCTCCGCCGTGCGCCGCTGGCGCTGGCAGCCTACTCGCCGCGATGGCGCGGCAGTCATGGTGCGCGGGCTTGTCGAGATCCCGTTCGTCCTCCAGACCTGATCGGGTGCGCCGCATCGGCGCCCGGTCCTGTCTTAGGCGCCTGCCCCGAGGAGTTCACCCTGTCCCGCCTGCCGCCGCTTGCCGCGATTCCCGCCGACGTGCGTTCGCTTGCCGATTACGAGCGACGCGCGCGAGACCATTTCGCGGCCGATGCCTGGGAGCATGTGCAGTCGGGCAGCGATGCCGAACTGACGCTCGCCGATAATCGCGCCCAGTTCGACGGCCTTCGCTTCGTGCCGCGCATGTTGCGGGACTTGTCCGGGGGCTCCACCGCGCTCGAATTGTTCGGCCGCCGCTATGCCGCGCCAATCCTGCTTGCCCCGCTCGCCTACCACGGGCTGGCCCATCCGGCGGGCGAACGGGCCAGCATGCAGGCGGCGACCGCGCTCGATACGACCATGGTGGTGAGCACGCTTTCCGGTGTGCCGCTGGAGGAGATCGCGGCCACCGCGCGCGCGGCCGCCAGCGAACTGGACCGCCCGCTGCCGCCCTTGTGGTTCCAACTCTATTTCCAGCCCGACCGCGCACATAGCCTCGAACTCGTGCGCCGCGCAGAAGCGGCGGGTTACGAAGTGCTGGTGGTGACGGTCGACGCCGCGATCAAGCGATCCGAATTCGCGCTGCCGGAAGGCGTTTTCGCAGCGAACCTCACGGCCTTCCCGCGCACCACGCAGCGCGCCGAGCCGGGGGGCGGCCAGATTGTCTTCGGCACACCGCTGGCCGATGCGGCGCCGACATGGGCGGACATCGCATGGCTGCGCGGCGAGACGCGCTTGCCCATCGTCATCAAGGGCCTGCTGTCACCCGAGGATGCGCGGCTCGCTCTGGAGCATGGCGCGGACGGCATCGTCGTCTCCAACCACGGCGGCCGTGTGCTGGACGGCCTCACGACGCCGATGGCGGCGCTGCCGGGCATGGTAGACGCGGTAGAGGGGCGGGTGCCGCTGCTGTTCGACGGCGGGGTGCGGCACGGGACCGATGTGCTCAAGGCGCTGGCGCTGGGGGCCAGCGCGGTCATGGTCGGGCGCCCGCAACTTCATGCGCTGGCGGTCGCGGGCATGACCGGCGTCGCGCACATGCTGCATATCCTGCGCGCGGAATTCGAACTGGCCATGGCGCAAGTCGGCTGCAAGCAGCTCGCCGATATCGACCGCCGCTTGCTGGCCTGAGTTACGCCGTCAGGCGAAGGCTGCGGGGCGGCGGAAGACGATCCGGCGGCGGATTAGCCAGCTCGTGAAGAAGCTGAGACCAATCGCCAGAGCCTTGGTAATCGCGAGGTGCATGCCGAACATGGCGCCCGCGCTGACCACGCCGGTGGTGATCGCAAGTCCGGCCAGGGCGGACAACACGAACAGCGCTTTCTGCCGTGCGCGCGCCATGCCGCCTTCGGCCACGTCGCCCGCGAAAACCACGCGGCTGGCGATCAGCCAGTGGGCAACGATCCCCGCCGAATAACCCGCCGCCGAAGCCGGGCCCGCGGACACCGCAAGCTGCACCAGTAGCCAGAAACAGGCGATGTCGACGCCGAGCGCCAATGCGCTCGCGGCGAGATAGCGCAGGAACGTGTCGCGCATGAGGCGGACGACGAGAGGGTGTTCGGCAAGCATGCGCATCAGGCCGCCTCGCGCTTGCTGCCACCTTCGCTGGATCCGGCGATGCGCGCGGGCACCTCGCGGACCGAGGCGAGCGCGGCGGCCTGATCCGGCGTTGGCGCGCGCGATCCGGGGGCGGCGGGCAGTGCCTTGGTTTCGCCTTCGTCGCCGGCCTCGTGGTATTCGGCGTCCTCGTTGACGCACCAGGTGTCGTAGATGCGCTCGCCGGCGAGAATGTTCTCGACCGTGAGCATCGCGGTCATCATCGCGTGGTCCTGGTTGTTGTAGCGATGCATGCCGTTGCGGCCGACCAGATGGAGCGAGGGATGGCGCGCTTCCAGTTCTTCGCGCATCGCGGCGACATTGGCGGCATAGTCTTCGTCATAGACCGGGTAGGCCTTTTCCTGACGGACCACGAAGCCGCCGGTCACCTCGTCGGCGCGGCACAGGCCCAGCGTGACCATCTCGCGCGTGGCAAGGGCGACGAGATCGTCGTCCGCCATCGACCACAGCCCGTCGCCTTCGAAGCAGAAGTATTCGAGGCCGACGCAGGCCATCTCGTCGTCGGGCACCATTTCCGGCGACCACGAGCGGAAGTTCTGGATACGGCCGACTTTCACCTTGCTGTCATGGATGTAGATCCAGTTGTCCGGGAACAGGTCGTCTGCACGGATCTTGAGAGCGACAGTGAGGAAGTCGCGGTATTTGAGCTCGCTGGCTTGCAGAGTGGTCTGCGGAAGCGGATGCAGGCGTGCGGCCAGCTCGCGCATCGGCGCGGAGCTGATCGCATGAGCGGCGCGAATGGTCACGTCGCCCTCGCCGGAATCGGCGGTGAGGCGCCAGCCGCCCTGACCGTCGCTGGCGAGCTGGCGCAAGGCGTGGCCCATCAGGACTTCGCCCTTGCCGCTCTCGACGATCCGGTCGCGCGCGGCTTCCCACATCATGCCGGGGCCGAGGCGCGGATAGCGGAAGGTTTCGAGCAGGGTCTTCACCGCCTGCCCGTCGTTCGGGCGCTTGTTGAGGCCAAGGCTGCGCCGGAGGCCGTCCGTCACCGCGCCCCAGAGCGAGAGGCCCTTGATGCGCTGGGCGGCCCAGTCGGCGCTCATCTCGTCGCAGGGCATGCCCCAGACCTTCTCGGTATAAGTCTTGAAGAAGATCGAATAGAGCTTCCAGCCGAACTGGTTTGTGGTCCAGTCCTCGAAGCTTTTCACGGTGCGGCGGGGGAACAACTGGGCCTTGGCGAAGCTCGCCATGCACAGCGTCGAGCGCCAGATGCCAAGGTTCCACAGCGCTTCGAAGGCGCGCAGCGGGTAGGAGTAGAACTTGCCCTCGTAATAGATGCGGCTCATCCGCGGACGCTGGATGAAATCGTCGGGCAGGATCTCGTTCCACAAGTCGACGACCTGCTGGCTTTTGGAAAAGAAGCGGTGGCCGCCGATGTCGAAGCGATAGCCTTCATGCTCCACGGTACGGCTAATGCCGCCGACGTAGTGCGGGTCTTTCTCGACAATGGCGACAGTGAGGCCGGCTTTGGTGAGCAGATAGGCCGAGGTCAGGCCTGCCGGCCCGGCTCCGATGATGGCAACATCGACGGCGATCTCGCCATCTTTCGCTTCGCCGGTAAAGTCGGCTGCGCTTGAAAATGACATCTCATGCCCCCCGTAGTAACACGGGGAGGAATGGAAGAAATTGGTTTATGGGCGGTTAAGGCGCTCTTCGTACTCGATTGTGTGTCTGTAAGAACAACAACAGGCGGCTCGCGCCCCACGTACCGAAATCGATACGCGGGGCGCTCAAAACTCAGGCGCGTGCGGCCTTTTCGCGCAGCAGGCCGGTGACCGTGTAGAGCGCGAAGCCGATCACATTCCAGACGACGAAGAATTCGATCGTGCGCAGTTGCAGGCTGGTGAAGAGGTAGGCGCAGCCGAGAATCGTGGCGGGACCGACGAACCAGACCAGCGGCGTCACGAACGGACGCTCGATTTCGGGCGAACGGCGGCGCAGCACCATTACCGCTACGGCCGTGGCGATGAAGGCGGCGAGCGTACCGGCATTGGCGAGCGAGGCGATCTCGTCCAGCGGCATCAGGCCAGAGATCACCGCGGCGACAAGGCCGGTCAGCACGGTGACCGCCACCGGCACGCCGCGCTTGTTGACGGTCGAAAGGCGCTTGGGGAGCAGGCCGTCGCGCGCCATGGCGAAGAACACGCGGCTCTGGCCGAACATGAAGACCATGATGACCGTGGGCATGGCGATCACGGCGGCCATGCCGATCAGCGCGGCAGCGGCGGGATGGTTGAGGCTCTTGAGTACGAAAGCCAGCGGTTCGGGGCTCGGCGCGAAGAGCTGGAAGGGCACCGCACCCAGCGCGGCGGCGGCGACGCCGACATAGACCAGCGTGCAGATTACCATCGAGCCGACGATGCCGATGGTTAGGTCCCGTTTCGGATTCTTGGCTTCCTCGGCTGCGGTCGAGATCGCGTCGAAACCGTAGAAGGCGAAGAAGATGATGGCCGCGGCGCCCATCACGCCGAACTTCTTGCCGTCGATATCGGTGGCGCCGAAGCCGTAGGGCGCGAAGGGATGGAAGTGCGCAAGGTCGAAAGAGGGCAGCGCCAGCGCCACGAAAGCGGCCAGCGCGATCATCTTGATGATGACGAGGATGAAGTTCAGCGTCGCGCTTTCACGCGTGCCGGCCAGCAGCACGCCGGTGACGGCAAGCGCAATGAAGATCGCGGGTACGTCGATCACGCCGCCCGCCAGAAGCGAGTCCGGTACGCCCCAGCCGGCCTGCCGGATAAGGCCCGAGGCGTAGCCGGACCAGCCCACGGAAACCGCCGAACAGACCAGCGTATATTCGAGGATCAGGCTCCAGCCGATTACCCATGCGAGCGCTTCGCCCACCGCGACGTAAGAATAGGTATAGGCACTGCCGGCCTGCGGCGTCAGGCTCGCCATTTCGGCATAGCACAGCGCTGCGCAGGCGCAGACCGCACCGGCAATCGCAAAGGAGAGCACGACGGCAGGCCCGGCAAGACCGGCGGCGACGCCAGTCAGCGTGTAGATGCCGGTGCCGATGATGGCGCCGACACCCAGCGCCATGAGGTGCGGCCAGCCGAGCGACTTCTTCAGCCCGCTCCCGGTGTGCCCCTGCGGCACCAGCGGCTTGCGCCGGGTCATGAAGTTCATCGCTACAGCCTCTCAACCATGATTTTGATCGGCGGCAGGCAGCAGGATTCGTGGCGGAAGGCAAGGCGTGATTGCGCTCCCGCCACAATTTGTTGCGTCAAGTTTGTCTTTTGTTGCGCATCTGGAATATCTTAAGGGCGCATCACCCAGCCGCCGTCGACATGGATGGTCTGTCCGGAAATCCATGCTCCAGCCTGCGAACAGAGCAGCAGCGCGGTGCCGACCAGTTCGTCAGGTTCGCCGCGCGCGCGCAGGGCGCAGGTCATGTTGAGGAACTGGATGAAGGGCGAATCGTCCGGAACCAGCATCTTGCCCGCGTCCGAGGTGACATTGCCCGGGGCGATGGCGTTGCAGGTGATGCCGTCCTTGCCGAACTGCTTGGCGAGCGTGGTGGTCAGGCCGACCAGTGCCAGTTTGGTGATGCCGTAGAGCCCGGTTGCCGGGAAGGCACCACCCGAGGTCTGGTTGATGATCCGGCCGCCGCCGCGTTCGCGCATTGATGGGACAACCGCGCGGGCGCAGAGCAGGGCGCCGTTGAGATTCACCGCGAAGGCCTTGTTCCAGGCGTCGAGGTTGACCGTCTCGCAATTGTCGTAGCTGACGTCCACCATCAGCGCGGCATTGTTGATGAGGATGTCGACGCCGCCGAAAGCCTCCTTCGCGGCGGCGCCCATCGCGAGGGTCGATGCCTCGTCGGAAACGTCCACCTGCACGCCTACGGCCTTGCCGCCCGCCGCCACGATCTCTGCGGCGACGGCCTTGGCGCCATCGCCGTTAAGATCGGCCACGACTACCGAGGCGCCTGCATTGGCAAGGCCCAGCGCATAAGCGCGGCCGATGGAATTGCCGCGTCCGCCGGCGCCGGTGACCACCGCGACTTTGCCGTCGAGGCGGAATTGATCGAGAGTAAATGCCATTGTCCTGTCTCCTCAGCCTGCCGTGATGCCCGCGTCGAGCGAGAGGCAGGCGCCATGAAAGCCCCGTCCGGCCGGAGAGGCGAGCAGCACCACAAGGTCTGCCACGTCCTCCACCTCGACTTGCCCGCGAAGCCCCGAGAAGCGCTTGAGCAGTTCGAAGTCACAGCCTTCGGGCGGCGTGAAGTTGGTCGCGATATTGGTAATCATGCCGCCCGGGGCGACGGCGTTGATGCGGATGGGTTTCTTCTGGAATTCCATCGCCATGGCCTTGGTCATGCCGACAAGGCCCCACTTGCTGGCGCAATAGGCAGCGGCATAGGCCTCACCGATGTAGGACGCGCAGGAGGCGACATTGACCACGGCGCCGTTCACTTCCAGCAAGTGCGGGATCGCGGCTTGCGACAGGAAGAATGGGGCGTTGAGATTGACGTCGATGGTCCGCTCATACTGCGCCTGCGGCATCTGCGGCGTATTGGCGAGGTAGATCAGCCCGGCGACATTGCAGAGCGCGTCGAGCCGGCCGAATTTCTCCACGGCATGGACGATGACGGCCTGACATGCGGCGGGATCGGACAAGTCGGCAGTCTCGCTGCCTACCTGGCGGCCGTGCGGGGCAAGCAGGTCGGCCGTTTCGGCAAGCCCCGCTGCGTTCACATCCACTAGCCAGAGATCACAGCCCGCTTCGGCCAGCTTGAGCGCGGTCATGCGGCCAAGGCCCGAAGCCGCGCCCGTGACGACGGCGGCCTTGCCCGTCATGTCGAGGCTTTTGAAGATCACGCTCATTTCGTCGGTTGCTCCGTTGCAGCCAGGGCCGCGTCGAGAAAGGGATCGGCGGCCAGCGCCAGTGCATTGTCAGGCCCGGCAATCGCGCCGAGCAGGTCGACGTCCTTGCGCAGCAGTTTGCTACCGTGGGCGAAAGCACCGGGCGAGGGCAGCCGGGCGTAGACCTCGAAACCGAAGCTGCGGCCGCTGGAATGCTTGATGAGATCGGCAAGGGCGCCTCGGTCGATGCCGAGTTCTTCGCCCAGCGACAGCGCGGCATGGGCAAGGCCCATATTGGCGGCCATTAGGGCATTGTTGACGATCTTTGCGCGCTGGCCGGAGCCGACCGAACCCAGCAGCACGGTCTTCCCCGCGAAGCTTTCCATTACCGGCAGTGCCTGTACGAAGGCCGCCTCGCTGCCACCGCACATTACGGTGAGCGTGCCGGTTGCCGCGCCCGCGCCGCCGCCGCTGACGGGGGCATCGAGCAAGGAAATGCCGCGCGCATCCGCTTCCTGCGCCAGCCGTTCGCAGGTCTGCGGCAGGATCGTGGAGTGGATGACCAGCACGCTCCCCGGCTTCATCGCCGGTAGAAGCTGCGCGCAGATATCCTCCACGCCCGCATCGTCGACTACGCAGACGCCCACGTGGTCGCAGGCAGCGCCAAGCTCGGCGACTGAGGTGGCACGCGTAGCACCCTTGGCGACGAGATCGTCCGCCGCCTCGGGACGGCGAGCCCAGACGGTGAGGGGGTACCCCGCGTCCAGCATCCGCTGCGCCATCGGCCCGCCTTGCGAGCCGAGGCCGATGAAGCCCGTTCGGGCCTTGTCCTCAGCCATGCCAGGGAAGCCCCTTCGCCACCTTGTCGGTCATTTCCAGCACCACGGACTGAATGCGCGAGGCCTTGGGCCATCCGGCATGCGTGCCGTATTGCAGGCAGAATTCGCGCATTTCCTCAGGCGAGCAATTGCCGCTCGCCATGGCCGCATGGATGTGGCTGCGGATCGGGATCTCGGCCCCGGATTCGCAGACGCCGACCAGCGTGATCCAGCGGCGCGAAGGCTCGTCCAGACCGCGACGGCACCACATCTCCCCGAAGACGAAGTTGTTGATCCCTTCGAGATAGGGCGTCGACGGAGGCCCGGGCGGGAAAGTCATGACTTGCGCGAATTCGTCATGTCCACGCTGGCTGCGCACGGCAGGGTCCCATGGTTCGGGGCAGACCGGCGGGACAGTGGCGGGCGGCAAGCCCAGTTCGTCCGCCACGCGCGTCACCGCGCGGTCGAGCTTTCCGCCGTTGCCCCAGCCGGCATAGACGGCAAGGTGCAGTGCGGCCTCACGCAGTTCGGCCAGAGAGAGCGCCTGCGTGGTCAGCGCGCCGCGCACGAAGTCGTCGATCTGGCTGTTTTCAAGACCGCACGTGACGGCGCTGGCGATGGCGACAAGGAAGCGCGGGCGGCGCGGCAGGCCGGGACGGGTCCAGACTTCGGCGAAGACGAAATCGCGCCACGATTCTTCCAGGAGCGTCGCCGGCGTGTTGGAGGGGCGAGCCGTGACTTCAGCCTCGGTGGCGAGGCCGCGCGCGGCGCGGTCGGCGGGGTCAAGCAGTGCCATCGGTATCTCCTCAGTCCTGCAGGTTGACCCAGACGTTGCGGACCTGCTGGAACTCGCGCAGGCCCTCGATGCCGCCTAGACGGCCGTGTCCGGAATGCTTCATGCCGCCGAACGGCACGCAGGGGGTCATGGCCTCGCCCGATCCGTTGACCTGCACCTGCCCGGCCATCATCTGCCCTGCCACGCGGTGCGCGCGGGTGAGATTGGTGGTGTGGACATAGGCGCCGAGCCCGTAATCGCTGTCGTTGGCAAGCGCGACGGCCTCTTCTTCGCTATCGAACGGAGTGACGACCAGTACCGGACCGAAGACCTCGTTCTTCGCAATCTCGCTTTCGGGAGCGACGCCGGCCAGCACGGTCACCGGGTAGAAGTACCCTTCGCCATGATCGCCATCCATGCGCGCGCCGCCGCAGAGGACTTCACCGCCTTGCGCCACGCCGCGCTGGACCATGCCGTCGATCCGGTCGAGCGCGCCTTGCGAGATCACCGGACCCATGAACGTGTCCATCGCGAAGGGATCGCCCACCTTCACATATCCGGCCATGGCCTTGAGCATCTGGAGATAGGGCTCGTAGACCGCCCGCTCGACCAGCAGGCGCGTGCCGTTGACGCAGCCCTGACCATTGGCGCTGACGGCGCCGGAAAGGCCGCGTTTGGCAGCGGCCTGAAGATCGGCGTCGGCGAAGACTACGACCGCCGATTTTCCGCCCAGTTCAAGGCCGACCGGCTTCAGACTGGCGGCAGCGCTGGCGAGAATCTTCTTCGCGGTGGCGCCGCTACCGATGAATTCGATCTTGTCGATGCCGGGATGCTCGACCATCGCCGCGCCGACATCCGGCCCGCCAGTGACGAGGTTGACCACGCCCGCCGGGAAGCCTGCTTCGTGGATGGCCTCCATCAGCTTCATCAGCGACCAGGGCGCCAGTTCGGGCGCTTTCAGCACCACGCAGTTTCCTGCCGCGAGGGCAGGGGCCATCACCATCGTCGCGGCGAAGAGCGGCCCGTTCCACGGTACGATGATGCCGAGCGTGCCGTAGGGTTCGTACATCACGTAATCGTGCGCAGGGCCGCCCCAGGTGGAGACGGTGCGCCCGTCGATCTTGTCCGCCCAGCCGCCGAAATAGCGGAACTTCTGCGCGGCATCGAGGCTCATGTGGCCGCCCGCGATCAGGATCGAGCCGTTCTCGGCCGTGAGCAGCGGCGACATTTCGGCCGCCTTGGCCTCGATGACCGAGGCGAGGCGAAACATCAGGTCGCGGCGCTTGTCGCCCGGCAGCGCACGCCATGCGGGCTGCGCGGCCTTGGCGGCGGCGACGGCGCGATCGACGTCGGCCGGACTGGCCAGCCGGACCTCGCGCGTGACGCGGCCGGTGCCGGGGTAGACGTGGTCCCACAGGGCGCCGCTGCCGCCGCTGGCGCGTTCCTCGCCGATGACCAGCGAGATCTCGGGAAATGCCGAAATATCCGGATGTTGGAAGCCCATCCTCGTACCATTCCTCTCCAATGGCGGCGCTTGTGACCGCTTCAGTTCGAGGCGAAGGGTATTGAGGCAAATATGAGCGGTCAATTGACTTGATTTCACCGAAATTGGGGTGAAAATAGACCTTAATCGATAATAATACGCCTATTAATGGAGAGTGCGATGACCGGAACGGCGGGACGGCGAAAGGGCACCAATCTGGTGGCGCGCACGGCGGGAACCCTGCGTGAGCGGATCTTCGCGCAGGCGCCGGGCACGCTGCTTGGCTCGCTGCACGAATTGGCGCGCGAACTGGAAGTGGGCATCGTGACGCTTCAGCAGGCCGCGCGCGTGCTGGAGCACGAGGGCCTTCTGGAAGTGCGGCGCGGTCCGGGTGGCGGTTACTACGGTGCGCGGCCGGACGATGCCGCGCTCGAACGCGCGCTCTCCTCCTACATGCGCATGAATCCGGCGGGCTATGAGGAAGCGCTCGACATGACCTCGCTGCTGTTCACCGAACTGGCGACAGCGGCGGCGGGCTGCACCAGCACTTCCTTGCGGGCGCGGCTGAAGGCGCTGGGGGAAGAGGCCGGGCAATGCCGCGACATGGCCGAGTTCGGGCGTTTCGAGGAAGCGTTTCAGGAACTGCTGTTCCAGATGGTGCGCCGCCCGTTGTTCGAGATGCTAACGCGGGTAACGCTCCACCACGCCGCTCTGGAAGGCGGGACGGTGACCGATGTCGCGGGGATCGGCGTGGAGAACTGGCGCGATGGGAGGAGGCGGATCATTGCCGCGATTCTGTCTGGCGATCCCGATCTCGCGCGGTTCGAGGCGAACCGTCAGAACCGCGCCGTCGTGATGGCGCAGAGGGCCTGAGTTTTCCATTTTGGGACAGGGAACCGTTCCGAGTCGCGGATTGTTACGTAAGGGCAGGCCAAATCCTCCAACCCCGCCAGCCGCTTGCGAGTTTGGGAAAAAATCTTTGGGCTTAGCCAAAATATAGCGTTCTCCCTTAAGGGAAATCAGTTAAAGTGGTTTGTGCAGCAGAACAGGGGTCCTTTGGCTTATGTCAAAAGATGCACGTATATATTCGATCGACGGCGGCGCACTTCCTGCACAGTCCGACGCAAAAAGCTTGACCAATCAACTCGATGAAATCCTTGGCCTGCTTCATGCAGAGTTTCCGGAAGCGGCGGCCATCACCCTCGATTTCAACGGCAAGCTTCACGTTCATATGGATGTCCGCAAGGGTGAGGATGTACCCCTGCTTGAGGAGCGACTTTCGCTGCTTGAAGAGGGGATGTTCACGCAAGTTGGGCGTGGGGCGACCCCGGGTCATCCGTTCTCGCACCGCATCTCCGCGCTGATCGCCAGGTAAGCTTCGGGATAACGCTTAAGCGACTGACGGGCGCCGCAATCAACGACGGCGTCTGAACGAGACAGGGAGATGCGAGCGAGACGCGCCCTTCCAGAAAGTGGAAGGGAGGATGCCTGCAAGGCAACATCGCCGTTCCGCCAGAACCAGATCACATCGCCGGCTGAAGCTGATCGGGAGCCATGGTGCGGGCTTTCGGTGCGCGGGAAGGTGCGATTTCGCGTCAGAATTCCGGCAGCTTCTGCGCCGCAAAACCCCAGCCGCGCAGGATTTTCGCGCGCTCCAGAAGCTTTTGCGCATCGTCTATCGAGAAGGGGTGGGCGTCCTTCATGTCGCCAAGTTCGTCCCAGTCGATCGGCACGGCTACGGGCGCTCCGGCACGGGCGCGGGCAGAATAGGGCAGCACGGCGGTACTGCCGCGCTGATTGCGCAGCCAGTCGATGAAGATCCGCCCCTTGCGCTTGGCCTTGCTCATGGTGGCGACGTAGCGATCCGGATGCGCCTGGCTCATGGCCTGTGCGAAGCGCTGGGAAAAGTCCTTGTGCGCGTCCCAGCCATGGTCGGGATCCAGCGGGACGACCACGTGCACGCCCTTTCCGCCCGAGAGCATCGCGAAGCTGACAAGCCCCAAATCGGCAAGCTGGCGGCGAATTTCCTGCGCGGCCTTGCGGCAATCGGCGAAATCGAGCCCCTCGTCGGGGTCGAGGTCGAAGACCATCCGGTCGGGCTTCTCCACGGCATCGGCGCGGGCGCCCCAGCCGTGGAACTCGATCGTGCCCATCTGCACGCATGTCAGCAGGCCGTCGGCATCGTCGATGTAGAGGTAGTCCTCGGTGCCGCCGTCCTTCTCGCGGATCGGCACGTGGTGCACGTGCGGGCCGAAGGCGCCGCTGTCGTGCTTCTGGAAGAAGCAGGCCTTGGCGCGCCCTTGCGGACAGCGCACGAGGCTGACCGGGCGGCCGGCGGCAAACGGCAGCATGAGCGGGGCGATGTCGACATAGTAATCGGCCAGCTGGCCCTTGGTGCGGCCGCTTTCGGGAAAGATCACGCGGTCGCGATTGGTGATTGCGATTGCCGGTTTCGCCTTGGGCATTGGCCGTGCCTTCTCCTCGGTGACCTCTGGTGCCGTCTTGTCGCTCCGCAGGCCAACGAAACTGGCATGGCGCACGCGGCCCTCGGCGGTCAGCTCCGCAAAGGCGACTTCGGCCACGAGCTTCGGCGTCACCCAGCTGGCGCCGCGCGCGTCCGCCTTGTCCACTTCCAGTGCGGGAGACTTGCGCTCCAGTCTGGCCAGCCGGGCGGCGATATCGTCCAGCAGCGCCCCGTCGAACCCGGTGCCGACCTTGCCGCGATAGACCAGATGCTTGCCTTCATATTGCCCGAGCAGGAGCGAGGAAAACGGGCGCCCCTTGGCGCGTGAGCGCGACCAGCCGACCACCACGAATTCCTGCCGGCGCGAGCACTTCACTTTGACCCAGCCGCGCGTTCTGCGTCCGAGGTATGGCGCGTCGATGCGCTTGGCGATCACGCCTTCCTGTCCGGCCTCGCACATCGCCTGGTAGAGCTTTTCGCCTCCACCGATCAGATGATCGGCCACGAAGATCGGTGACTGCGCGTCGGCAAGCAAGGCTTCGAGCCGTTCCTTGCGTTCGATTTGCGTGCGAGGCGCCAGATCCTCGCCATCCAGTTCGAGGAGGTCGAAGGCGTGGAATTCCAGCGCGTCGCTTTCCCCTTGCGCACCGTGACCGCGCTTGAGAACTGCCTGTAGCGCCGAAAAGTCCGGATTGCCGTGCTGGCCGCGCGCGATGATCTCGCCGTCGATCAGGCAGGGCGGCAGGTCCAGCGCACCCATGGCCTTGGCGAGCGGCCCGAACTTGTCCGTCCAGTCGAGTCCGCTGCGCGTATAGACCGCAACGCCCCCGCCCGAGACGGCGAAGAGCGCGCGATAGCCGTCGAACTTGATCTCATGCATCCAGAGATTGCCTGCGGGAACCGCATCCACGAGCGTTGCGAGTTGGAGCTTGCGGAATTTCGGAAGCGGCGCGGCGCGGGTGGGTTTGGTACTCGGCTGGGCACGCGATCTGGCCTTGTTCTCGGTGTGCCTTGCCGCTTCTGCCATGCTCTTGGCAAAGTCCGCGCCGTGCTTGCCTGCAAGCGACTGCGTGCCCGCCTTGTCGGCCTCGATCTCGGCCATGGTGCGGCCCGTGAGCACGCTGGTCAGGCCTTTCTCGACCAGTTCGTCTCCGGCGGCGTCGTGGCCGTCCGCCACTTTGCGCAGCAGCCAGTTCTCGCGCTTTTCGCCGGGCCTGCCTTTCATGCGCACCAGCAGCCATTCGCCCTGCATGCGCTGGCCATAGAGCCGGAAGTGGAGATGTCCCTCGTCCAGATCCTTGGCGCTCTTGCCTTCAATCGGCTCCCAGATCCCCCGGTCCCAGAGCATCACCGTACCGCCGCCATATTCGCCTTTGGGAATACGCCCTTCGAACCCGCCATAGGCCAGCGGTTGGTCCTCGGTGCGCACGGCAAGGCGCTTGTCATCGGGATCGGCGCTCGGGCCCCGCGTCACCGCCCAGGACTTGAGCACGCCGTCCACTTCCAGCCGAAAGTCCCAGTGCAGCCGCCGCGCCGCGTGCTTCTGGACGATGAAGAGATTGCCTTTGTCGCTGGCCCCGCGCTTGCCCGCAGGCTCGGCCGTTTTCGCGAAATCGCGTTTGGCGTTGTAGCTGGCGAGGGGATCTGAAGGGGCCTTGCGCGCCGCCATGGCTCAGGCTCGCTTGCGGCTGCGCGGGGAGGCGGTCTTCTTGGCGGGCGCCTTCTTCGCGGTGCTGCCACTATCGCCCACCGATTTGCGCAGCGCCGCCATCAGGTCGATCACGTTGCCCTTGCCGCCACTGGCGGGCTCCTCGACATCCTCGAGCACGCGCTTGTTCGATTTCGCCTTGGCCTTCTTGTCGATCAACCGGTGCAGCGCATCGACATAGCGGTCGTGGAATTCGCTCGCATCGAATGGCGCGGTCTTCTTGTCGATCAGGGTCGTGGCCAGCTCCAGCAGGTCCTTGTCGGGCTTGGCATCGCCCACGTCGCGGAAATAGTTCTGCGCCTTGAGCACTTCATCGGCATAGCGCAGCACTTCGAGCACCATGCCGCGCCCGCAGGGCTTGAGCGAGACCAGTTGCTCGCGCCCGCGCACCGCAAGTTGGCCGATCCCGACCTTGCGGCTGGCGCGCAAAGCCTCGCGCAGAACCGCATAGGCTTCCTCGGCCAGATCGTCGGCGGGGACCACGAAGTAGGGCTTTTCGTAATAGAGCACGTCGATCTCATCGGCGGCGACGAACTGTACGAGTTCCAGCGTGCGGCGGCTCTCGATCCTGACCGCCTCTATCTCCTGCTCGTCCAGCAGCACGTAACTACCTTTCGAGATTTCGTAGCCCTTGAGGATCTCGTCGCGGTCGACCGGGCCGATGCCGGGGGCGACTTTCTCGTAGCGGATGCGCTTGCCGCTGGGCTCGTGGATCTGGTGGAACTGGATCGCGGCGCCCGACCGCGTTGCCGGATAGACCTCGACCGCGATCGAGACGAGCGCGAGCCTGATCTGTCCCTGCCAATATGCGCGTGCGGCCATTGCCCAGTCCTTTCGGCGAGATCAGTCCTTTCGCCGGGATAAGCCGTCAGAAGGGGCAGGGTTCCCATGCTCTCCGGCGAAGGATTGTCGTCGAACCATCATCAAACGGTGATCGATCCGTCATCTGACTGAATTATCGGAAGGTGATGGGCGGCCTGTTCCTGCCGGGACGCAACTTGACCGACGAACCTGTCCGCCTTTACCCCGGTGCCATGCGCGACTGGACCATTCCCAACGACCGCTATGGCCGAACGGTCTATGCTGGCATGCAGGCGAAATTCTGATGAGCATGTTCCTTCTTCTCGCCGCCGCACTGACTTCGGTTGCTCAGACTCCTCAACCGCCGCTCGCCGCCACGGAATTGCGCCGCATACCCGCCGAGGAAGCGCGGCAGGGCGCGACGGCCGGGCACGGTTCGGTCTATGCGATCGATAATCACGCGATCGGCCGATACGACGCGAACACGGGCAAGCGCGTGGCCCACTGGGAGGGCGATCCGGCCCGGTTCCCGCATATCAATTCCTGCGAACTCTATGGCCGCGATCTGGTCTGCGCAGCGTCGAACTATCCGCATGTGCCGATGAGCAGCGAAGTGCTCTGGTTCGATGCGACAACGCTGGAACTGCGCCGCACGGAGTCGCTTGGCCACGGGCACGGCTCGCTGACATGGGTGAGCCGTCATGGCGGCGCATGGTACGCCTGCTACGCCAATTACGACGGCAATGGCGGGGAGCCGGGCCGCGATCATCGTTACACCACGCTGGTCCGCCTCGACGACAAGCTGCGCGAGACCGGGGTCTGGACGTTCCCTGATAGCGTGCTGGAGCGGTTCTCTCCGCGCAGCGCCTCGGGCGGGGCCTGGGGCGACGATGGGCTGCTCTATGTGACCGGCCACGACCGACCGGAGATGTACGTCCTGCGGGTTCCCACCAGAAGCGGCGTGCTGGAACACGTGACGACGATCGCACTGCCCACCGATGGACAGGCGATCGGTTGGGAGCAGGGCGAAAACCGTGTGCTCTGGTCTATCGAGCGCAAGAGCACCGAACTGGTCGCCAGCCGGGTGCCTCCGGTACTCACCCGATAAATTCCGCGCTGCCGTCCGGATCACTCCGGATAAGCGGCAGCGGCGACGTCATGGGTCTGCGGCTCGCGAGTGCGAGGGCGTAACCGAACTGACGCCGTTTCATCATCACGTCGTCAAGCCGGTGGCCTAGCGCGCACGCGGGCGGAAACCCGAATGTGGGGAGCGACGATGTTGGAATATACCGGTCCGGGGGAATCTGCGGGGGCGCAGACTACTCTTGAGGCAACGAAGAACCGTGGTGGGCGGACGAGCAAGGCGCATCTTGCGGCAATGTTCTTCGCCATGGCGATTGTGGTGGGGCTGGTGGTGGATGCGTTCCTCAGCCAGCCGGCCGTCGCGTTGCCGGCCACGGTAAACCCGCTTCCGGCCGGGATGCGCGGCGATCTTTCGGTCATGACCTACAACGTCAAGGGCCTGCCATGGCCGCTGGCGAGCGGGCGTCCGGAGGCGCTGGCGGCAATCGGCCAGCGATTGGCGCAATTGCGCCGGATGGGCCGCCAGCCGCAGGTCGTGGTCTTGCAGGAAGCCTTCATTCCCGAAGCCAAGGCGATTGCGCGCGAGGCCGGATATGCGTTCGTGGCCACGGGCCCGCAAGGCCGCCCGGCACCGAATGAGGATCAGGCGGCGACGCGGGCATGGACACTGGGCGAAACCGGCGAGGCCCATGTCGATAGCGGTCTGGTGCTGATGTCCGACTTGCCGATCCGCCGCGCCGAGCGTGCGGCATTCCCGGCGGTGGCCTGCGCGGGCTATGACTGCCTTGCCGCCAAGGGCGTGTTGGTGGCCGAGCTTGCACTGCCCGGCGGCGGCACGGTGCGGGTGGCGACCACGCATCTCAATTGCCGCAAGGCTTCGGGCACGAGTTCGCAGCGCAGCGACGCGGCCTATGCGCAGCAGGCGGCCTTCCTGAGCAATGTGCTGGCCCGCTCACGCGCCGATGGCGTGCCGACGATCCTGGCCGGAGACTTCAATCAGGGCCAGCGGCCCGACCGGATCGCCATGCTCCATGGCGCGCTCGACAAAGTGCCGGGCGCCGAGCGCGAGGATGCGCTGAGCCGCCGGTTTGACGCCGACCCTGCCGGGATGGCGCGTCTCGCCGGCGCGCAGTGGATCCGCCACAAGGCCCGCGACATGCAGTTCACGTTCGACGGCAGCCCCGCGCGGCTGATGCCGGTGGGGATCGAGATCCCGTTCGGCACCGAACCCGATGGTTCAATGCTCTCGGACCACATGGGCTATACGGTGCACTACGCGATCCGGCGCGGCAGCCAGCGCGCCTGAGATCAGCGGGCGGGGGTCAAGGCAACTCCCGCCTCACACAGGGTGCGCGCAAATGCCCGGGCTTCCTCCGGCCGGTTCCAGCCGTGGAACGAGGCGCGCAGGATCGCCCCGCGGAAATCGTGCGCGAAACCGGCTGCGCGGAGCGCCTGCGTTGCAACGGTGGGATCGTCGCAGGTGAGGCACAGCGTTCCGCCTCGCGCGCTCCAGTCGAGCGATTGCCCGGCTTCCTCCTCGAAGGCGGCGATGCAGGCGCGGTTGTTCGCCAGCAGTGCGTCCTGTCCGATTGCCAACACGGTGCGGATGCCCTCGGCGGCCAGCGCGAAAGGAGCGACCGAGGGCGTGCCGCCCTGAAAGCGCCGCGCGTCGGATGCGTAGCGGAAGTCGTGGATGTCGAAGGCGAAGGGGGTCTCATGCGCGAACCAGCCGACATCGAGCGGTTCAAGCGCGGGAATCCGTTCCGCGCGCACATGCAGATAGGCCGCGCCGGGGCCGCCGCAGAGCCATTTCACGCAGGAGCCGATCATGGCATCGACGCCCCATTCGCGCGCGGCAATGGGCAGGATCCCGGCGGACTGCGCGACATCGAGGATGGAGAGCGCGCCGTGCTTGCGGGCCAGCGCGGCGATCTCGGTGACCGGAGAGACCAGCCCGCTGTTCGAATGGACATGCATGGCGATGATTGCGGCGACCGAGCCGTCGCAATGGCGTGCCCACGTCGCGGGATCGGATGGGTCTTCATGCGCAAGGATAAAGCGCGGCGTCAGCCCGAGGCCGGCCAGCGGCGCGAGCACGAAGCCGACCGTCGGGAAGGCCTGTTCGCTCAATAGCACCACGCCTTTGCCGGGTTCCGGGCGCAGACCCGAAAGCAACGTGAACAGCGCGGCCGAGACGCTCGTTTGCGGAGCTACCGTCGCGGCATCGACGCCCAGCAAGGTCGCTACTGCCGAACGGAAGCCCTCGATGGTGTCCAGCCAGTTCGCCCAGGCATCACCGCCAGCCGTGCGCCACGGGGCGAGCATGCCCGCTTCCAGCGCCGGACCCGCCGAGCGCGGCAGGCAGCCTACCGAATGGGCGAGCAGATAAGGTCCGCCCTCGGGCAGATGGAACAGGTCGCGCGTTTCGGTCATGCCGCGTCGGCTTTCCCGATGCTTTCACGCACGCGGCCGTAATCGTGGCCCCAGTCGTCGGTCATTTCCACGCGCACGTCCCAGAGCGCGGGGAAGAAGCGGTGCTTCGCGCCCGCCTGCAAGAGATCGACCGAGCGGCCCTTGAGCGAGGCGGAACCCATGCCGATGGAGCGGTGGATCAGGAAGATGTGGTGCCAGCGGAACTTGCCGAACAGTTCGTCCAGCTCGATCAGCGCTTCGGCGAGGACATAGGCCTCGTCATGGGCAAAGCCCTGATCGTAGATTTCGCGCACGGTGCGTCCGGCGCCGGAGACATAGGCTTTGTCGAACGTGTGCCACAGCTCGGGAACGATGCGCAGCAGCACGCGGAAACCGGGCGATTCCTGCCCACTGCCATTGCCGAGCTGGAGGCGGATTTCCTGATATTCGCGCGGGGACATCGTTTCCAGCAGGTCGAGTTGGGCGGTCATCAGCCGCATCAGCCGGTGGCAGCGACCGAGCAGCGTATTGGCGCGCAGGGCCTGCTTCGCGGCGATGCACTCGTCGATATCGAGCACGGTCGAGGCGATCAGCTTCATCCAGAGTTCCTCGACCTGATGGACGATCTGGAACTGCAACTCGTCGGCATTGCACAGCGCGTCCCACGGTTTCTGGCAGGCGAGCAGGCTGTCGGTCTTCAGATAGACCTCATAGTCGAGCGCGGCGGGCGCCCCGAGCTGTTCGTAAACCTTGGCGCGATCCATGACCTCTCCCCTTATACAAGAACGAGGACGATAGCAGTGTACGGCCGAAACATTGGTCTTGATTGGACGGCGATTGCGGGCGTTCGGGGAACGGAATAAGGAGATTTGATAATTCTGGAGAACAATCGTTCCATGCCCGATCTCGATCCCGTCGATATGCGCCTGCTCCGCGCTCTGGAACACGACGCGCGGCTTTCCTTCGCCAGCCTTGGGGAAGTGGCGGGGGTCTCCAAGACGCCGAGCTGGAAACGGGTGCAGGCGATGGAGAAAGCGGGCGTGATCGCCGGCTACCGCGCGGTGATCGACCCGGCGGGCATCGGGCTTTCGACGAGTGCCTTCGTGCAGGTCTCGATCGAGTTCGACCGGCATGAGGCTTTCGAAAGCGCGGTGCAGGACGAACCTGCGGTGCTCGCCTGCCATGCGACCGTGGGGGATTTCGACTACCTGCTGCAAGTCGCCACGGCGGGGGTTCCCGAACTGGACGACCTGTTGCGCAACCGCCTGCGCAGGTTGCCGGGTGTGCGTCATTTCACCACCACTCTTGCCATGCGCGACGTGAAGCCGCGCGCTTATCTGACGGATGCGGCGAAGGGGTGACGGGGGGCATGACGCCCACACCGCTCCACGGAAAACCCGAATAATCCTCGTCATTGCGAGCGTAGCGAAGCAATCCAGAGGGGCGTGCCAAGCCGCTCTGGATTGCTTCGCTACGCTCGCAATGACGAGAGGGGTGGGCGATTCGAGTTCCCTCCGAAATGCCAGAGCAGAGGGCCCCGCTCACCCCCGTCCGTGCGGCGTTTCGAGGTCCAGAATCGGCCCCACCGGCACAATCCCGGTCGGATTGATGGTGCGGTGGCTCTGGTAATAGTGCCCCTTGATGTGCTGGAAGTTCACCGTGCCCGCCACGCCCGGCGTCTGGTACATGTCGCGCAGGAACCCTTGCAGGTTTGGATAGTCAGCGACGCGGCGCAGGTTGCATTTGAAGTGGCCGACATAGACCGCATCGAAGCGGATGAGCGTGGTGAACAGGCGGATGTCCGCCTCGGTCATGGCTTCGCCGACAAGGAAGCGGCTGCGTGACAGGCGCTCTTCCAGCCAGTCGAGACTGTCGAAAAGCGGACCCACCGCATCCTCGTAGGGTTCCTGCGATGTGGCGAAACCGGCCTTGTAGACGCCGTTGTTGACGGTGTCGTAGACTCGCGCATTCACCGCATCGATCTCCGCGCGCAGGGCTTGTGGGTAGTAATCGCCCGCCTTGGCGCCGAGGCCGTCGAACGCCGAATTGAGCATGCGGATGATCTCGGAGGATTCGTTGTTGACGATCGTCCCCGTCTGCTTGTCCCACAGGACCGGCACGGTCACCCGGCCGGTGTAGGCAGGGTCCGCCTTGACGTAGACCTCGTAGAGATTGCGTGCGTGATTGACGCTATCCGGCACGACGCCCGGCGCCGGATCGAACGTCCAGCCGCGCTCCAGCATCAGCCAGTTGACCACCGAGACGTCGATCATCGCCTCCAGCCCCTTGAGCGCGCGCATGATCAGCGTGCGGTGCGCCCATGGGCAGGCAAGGCTGACGTAGAGGTGATAGCGTCCGGCCTCGGCTTTGAAGCCGCGTCCGCCTTCCTGCGTGGGCGCGCCATCGGCGGTCACCCAGTCGCGGAAAGAGGAGTCCTTGCGCACATAGCGTCCGCCGGTCGATTTCGTATCGTACCAGACATCCTGCCAAACGCCGTCGACCAGCTTGCCCATCGCCTTGCCTCGTTCCAATCGGGGGGGAGGGGCAGCATCGGCCATTGGCAACGGGCTGTAAACCGGCCCGGTCAGGAGAAAAAACGGAAAAAGGTGCGGCGCGCCGACGCAGGGGTGGGGATGACGTCGGCGCGCCGCGGCGGCACAATGGGGACCGGCTTAGAAGCCGATCGCCACCGAGCCGCGCAGGGCAAGATTGGTATGGCCGTGGCGATCCTCGGCCGAGAGTTCGCCCAGCATCGTCAGGCCCACGGTGCCGCCGATGGCACGCAGGCGCGCGAACCAGCCGCTCGTCGCGTCGTCGCCTTCGAGGCGGAAGTCCTGTCCGCCGTCGAAATGCGCGGTGGTCGCGCCAAGGCCGCCGCTGACGATCTCGCGCCAGCCGCCCTCGGTTTCCATGCGGAACCAGTTGTCGTCGCGGCCCGCCGCGGTCATGAAGTCCACGCCCACGGTCATCGCGCCGTTGACGCCCAGTTCGTCGCTGGTGCGCGAGGCCACGGTGAGGTCCAGTGCCTTGCCGCCGCCGGTCTCGGTATAGCCGTCTTCCTTGAGGCGGACGTAATCGACCGAGACGTTCGGGCGGAAGTAGAGGTACTGGCCGCCGCCCTCCCACGAAGCGCCGCCGGCGAAGGTAACGAAGTTGCCGTTCCAGTTGCCGTCGATCGTGCGGTTGACGGTTTCGCTGCCGGCCGTGCCGCTGAACTTGCGCGCGCTGTCATAGCTGCCGAGGCCGACCGAGGCGCGGGCATAGCCGGCCAGGGGGCCGCTCTGGCCGCGCCAGTGACCTGCGAATTCCCATGAGTTCGACTTGATCTCGCTCGCCGGTCCGCGCGTGTAGCGATTCCACAGGTAGGAGAAGGTGCCGCCGAAATAGCCCACATCGGTCGCATATTCGCCGCCCAGCGACATGGCGTAGCCCTGGAGGTTGTAGGCGGCGGTGGCGCCCGCGTTCTTGTCGCTGCCCCAGAACGAGAGGTTCAGGCGCGTGGTGAAGCGGGAATCGCCGAATACCGGGCCCTGCGGGTCCTGAAGCTGGCGCGTGAGCGTGCGGGTGCCAAGGCTGATGCCCTCGAAGGCGCCGCCCGCGTGATCGGGCAGCATTTGGGCGACTTTCTCGCGGAAAGTGTCGCCATCGGTCACGCCGAGGAATACCTTTTCGATCGCGTCGTCCTTGCCGAGTGCGGCGAAGACCGCGTCATAGGCCGTGGCTTGCGAGCGGTTGAGGCCGAGTTCCGCCACCGTGCGGCGGGCCACGTCGACGACGATCACGTTGGCGGGCGCGTCCTCGTCCAGCGAGGCCTTGAACATGAAGGGGACAAGGTCCGTCGCGGCCTTGAGCTTGTCGCGGCCGGTCAGCGTGCCGGCGGTCAGGACCTGATAGCTGCCCTCGGCGGTCGAGACATCGGCAAGGCGGATCGAGAGCTTGGCACCGTCCGCGAAAGCGGCGGTTCCGGCCACGGTATAGGCCGAGCCCAGGCCAGCCGCCTTGTTCAGTGTCACCGCCAGAACGCCGCTCGCGCCGACATCCAGCGAGCCGATCGAGGCCGGTTTGTTGACGTCCAGCGTGCCGCCCGAAACCTTGACCGTCAGCGCGCCGGCATTGGCGAGTGCGCCGGAGAACACGGCGGTATCGGCCAGCGTCAGGGTGTCCGCGCCGCCGCCGAAATCCGTGGTTCCGGTGTAGCGGGACGTGCCCGCAAGGGTCATCGTGTCGCTGCCAGAACCGAACGTGACATTGCCCGTCTGCACTGCGTCGCCCGAGAGCGCGAGCGTGTCATTGCCGCCACCTAACGTGACATTGCCGGACATAGTGCCGTCGGCGATGGAGAAGGTGTCGTTGCCGCTGCCGAGGCGCACGTCGCCGGTGATGGCGGGGGCGGCGAAGCCCGATGCGACTTGCGTCTGGCGGATGGTGACGCTGCTGGTGTTCGCCGAAAGATCGATGGCGACATTGCGGCCGCTGTCGGCCTTGGCGCCGGTGGCGGAGATCGTGCCGCTGTTCTCGATCAGGTTGAGGGTACCGCTGGCGTCGCCGATGGCGACGGCGGTGCCGGTCTCGCCGACGACCGCCTTGATCGTGCCCGAGTTGCGCAGGGTGGGCAGGCTGGCCCCGGCCTCGATCTTTACTGCGGTGGCGATCGAGGCGGCGGTGTTGCCGCTGGTGGCGGAGATGGTGCCGCCGTTCTGGATCTGCGGCGTGCTCGCGCCTGCGCCAAGGCGGATCGCGGTGGCCGCGGCATCCTTGGAGGTGGCGACGACCGAGCCGGTCACGCCGATGCCGTTGGCCACGGTGACTTTGCCGCCAAGTCCGCCGATGGCGAGGCCGTTGCCGTCGATGCCGGTGTAGACGCCGTTGCCTTCGATCCCGCCCTCGATCTGGAGGCCGAAGCCGCTGGCAGTGCCGGCCACCGCGCCGATGGCGATGTCGCGGTCTGCCGCGCCGATCACCATTGCCGGGGCCTTGCCGTAGGTGACGACTTTGGCCGAGCCTTCCTTGGCGTCGTCGATGCCGTCGCCGTCTTCGTCGGCCTTGTTGGGGTCGCTGTCCTTGGGCGGCACGGCGAGCACGATGCCGCCGGTGACATTGCCGCCGATCACCAGCGCCGAACCGCCTTGCAGCAGGTCGTCGGCGTCGAGCTTGGAGGGATCGGCGGGGGCGGTGGTGTAGCGATAGCCGGTCGAGGCGATGTTGCCCTGCACGACCATGGCCCCGGTCACATCGCCGCCGAAGTGCGCGCCGACCGAGTTCGCACCCTGCGCGGTGACTGAGCCTGCAAGTCGGACATTGCCGTTGATCGCGCCCGTTTCGACGCCGACCGAATTGTCGCCAAGGACGTTTGTCGTGCCGTCATGGACGAACGCGCCGTTCAGCGTGCCGCCCAGCGAGATGCCCGCCGAATGGTTGCCTTCCACCGTGATCGTGCCGCTCTGGGTGAGCTTGCCGGTGTGATCGCCGTCGACGCGGATGCCGATGCGGTTCGAGCCGAGCGCGAAAGGCCCGTCGAGATCGCCGTCCTTGTCGGTATCGGTCGCGGTATAGGGCTCGTCCACGGTGATCGTGCCGGTGTTGACGATATCGCCGCTGGTGCCCGCGAGCGCGCGGATGCCGATGGCGCCGTCGGCATTGCCGACTGCAAGCGCACCGGCATTGGTGACGCCGTTGTTGCTGTCCATCGTGATCGCCGTGCCCGACGAGAGCACGACCGAGCCGTCCTTGGTCACATTGATGGCGTCGGCGGCGCCGTTCTTGATGGTGGAGGTGAGGAGGGGCGTGGTCTTCTTGGTCGACACATCTTCCGCATGCGCGGCCGTCGCCACGGCAAGCAGCGCAGTGGAGGCAAATAGGTAGCGAGGCATCTTCGTCCCTTCAGATCGATCTCGAAGGGGAAGACGGAGGCCCTGCGGCGGGGCCTTGAAAATAATTTCGGGCGCGCGGATTTCGCTCCAACTCTGGGCCTTAAACCTAACTTGGCCTCCCAAACCTCGTCGTCCCCGCGAAGGCGGGGACCCCGCTTGTTCTTGCGGCTGGGCGAAAAGGAAGCGGGGCCCCCGCCTTCGCGGGGGCGACGGAGTGTTGTTTGGTTGATGGTGGTTTAGCGAATGGCGATTTGGCCAAGGCCGCTTTGGGCACGGCCGGTTTGGTGGGGGCCGGTTTGGCGAATGCCGCCTCGCTATGCGGCTATTCGCACGAATTCAGAATTTCGCGTCGAAACCCAACCGCACCGTGCGCGGGCGCAGCGGCGTCACTTGCTCGCGCCCGGTGGCGAGCGGGGTGCCCAGTGCGAAGCGGTTGCCGCGCTCGTCGGCAAGGTTGGTCACGCTCAATGTCACCCCGTATCCCGGCGTGCCGAGACGAAGGTCGAACCCGCTGTCGAAATAGTCGCCCTGCAACATGCCAAGATCCGGCCCGATCCCGAGCCGCGACTTGCCGAGGTAGCTGGCCCAGGCATTGCCCGAAATCGCGAGATCGCCGTCCAGATCGTGGTTCCACGCCAGCGCAGCGCGTCCGGCGAAGCGGGCGATATTGGGCACCTGCATCTGCAAGGCCTGCACTGTCGCCGCCGCGTAGAAGTACTTCATCTCCGCACCCGGCTCGGGCTTGTCGATCCGGCTGCGGTTGAACGCCGCGCCCGCCTCTAAGCGCAGTCCCTGCATCAGTTTCACCCCGGCTGAGACGCTGGCCGACCAGACGCGCCCATCGCCGATATTGGCAGTGCTGGGCAGGCCTGCGCTGTCGGTGAAGTCGGCCTGGATGTCGCGCCAGCGGGTGTAGGACAGGCTGACCGCAAGGTCGAACGGGCTCACCCCCGCGCGGCCGTGGCGGGCGCCCATTTCGACGGTGCCGGTACGGTCATTGCGGAAGCGGCGCACATAGTCGCTCTCGATGGCGAAGCCGCCGGGGCGAAAGCCTTCCTGATAGCGTATGTAGAACTGGTCCTCGCCGGAGAACGCGGCGTGGAGCGCCAGCGCGGGCAGGAACGCGGTGAAGGTGCGCTGGGCGGTCGTGTTCCGGGCGGCCATGGCCAGAGCTACCAGCGGCGAAAGATCCTCGCCGTCACCGCCCAGCCGGGCGTGGGTGAAGCGTCCCCCGGCGGTGGCCGTGAAGGGCCCCGTCAGATGCAGGCTCGCCTCGCCGTAGAGCGTGAATTCGTCCACGGTATTGCGCACCCCGGTCGCGCTGCTGCGGAAGGTCTGTTCCTCGAATTCGCGCGTCAGAGTGGTGCGGTTGCGGGTGTAACTGGCGCCGAGCAGCCAGCCGAAGCCATGGAGCTCGGGCTGCCACAGCCGCGTCTCGTGCGCGATCATGCGCGTGGCATTATTCTGCTCGAACAGGCGCGGCGGGCCGTCGGGTGTGCCCGCGTCATAGCGCTCGTGCAGGTTCTGGCGCACTGCCCCGGTGGTCGAGCGCAGTTCCAGCCCGCCGATCCGCCCGGCGACGACCAGTTGGCCCAGCGCATAGTCGGCATTCGATCCTTCGCGCACGCGGGCGGAATTCTCCAGCGGCGCGCCGCCGCGATCGGCATATTGGCTGTCCGCCGCGTCGATCGACTGGGCAAGGCCCATGACGTCAACGGTCCAGTCCGGTGCCACTCTTACGCGCAGCGCGGCGCGGCCGCCGAGGACATCGGTGCGGTTGACGTTCTTGCGCCCCATCAGCGGCTTGTCGATATAGCCGCCGTAGCTGGCGGTATCGAACGTGGCGCGGAAGGCGGCGGTATCGGTGGCCACGGGCAGGTTCACGGTAGCACTGAGATCGGTGGAGGGGGCGCCGTGCTGCGTGAGCGCGCCGCCGAGGATGATCGACCCGCCGGTCGTGTCGAACACGGGCGGATTGGGCACGAGGCGGATGATCCCACCCAGCGATCCGGCGCCGTAAAGCGTGCCCTGCGGCCCCTCCAGCACCTCGACGCGGGCAAGGTCCGAAAGCCGAAGGTCCGGATCGGGCGCGTTGTAGGTGAGGCGCATGTCGCCGATGTATTGCCCCACGGTCGCCTGTGTCGGCCCGGTGAAGCTGGAATCGGCGATGCCGCGAATGAACAGCTTGTTGCGCCCGCTGCCAAGCTGGGTGGAGGCGACCGTGGCAAGGCGGCGCACGATCTTCTCGCTGCCGCCGACGCCGCCTGCCGTCAGGCTCTCTCCGCCAAGGATGGTGACTTGCGCGGGGACCTGATCGAGCCGCAAATCGCGCTTGGTGGCGGTGACGACGATGGGTTGCGGCGTGGGTTCAGCGTGATGAACCGCTGCCGGTTTGGCGGGCGGCGTTTCGGCAATGACGCGGCGCGGTTCGGGCGCGAGATCGAGCCGCCATGCGCCTCGGCCCGCAGACACCGCGCGGGCGCCTGCCGCACGGGCGAGGCGGGCAACGGCCTCATGCGCTTCCATCCGTCCACGCAGGGCCGGGATGCGGCGGCTGGCGAGCCGGGGATCGGCGATGACGATGCTGGTGCCGGTCTGCCGCGCGAGTTCGATGGCCGCGTCGCCCGCCGTGCCCTCGCGCGTCGCCACGATTGCCAGTTGCCCCGGCGCCTGGGCAGCGACGGGCAGCGGCACGGCAAGCGCCGTCAGGCAGAGCAGGAACGCGCGGCGCATGGTTTCAGGGCTTGCCGATCGTCCAGACCTGGCCCTCGTGGCGGACCTGTAGCCCGAGCAGGGCGCCGATCATCTGCGGATCGTCATGGATCGGCGTGACAAGGATCGAGCCCGAGACGGGGGCATCGGAACCCGGCTGCGCGGCGAAGGCAATGCCGGTCGCCCGGCTCAGCCTTGCGGCGACTTCGGAAAGCGGGGCGGCGTCGAAAGTCAGGCGGCCCTCGCGCCATTCGCCCACTTCGCGCGGGGGGACATGGCCGACATTCACGCTGCCTGCATCGGCGATGAGCCGGTCTCCGGGGGCGAGGCGCAAGTTCTCCGCCTTGGGGTTGTAGCCCACTGCGCCTTCGGCCACGCCGACGCTGAGCCGCGTACCCTCGCGTGCAACATCGAACACGGTGCCGAGGTCGACAAGCGTGGCCTCGCCCGCCTCGACATGGAACGGGCGCGCGGCGTCATGGCGCACGGTGAACAGCGCTTGCCCCTTGTCGAGCACGGCATAGCGCGGGTCCTTGCGGTCCAGCCGGACCACGGTGCCGCCGGCAAGGTCTATGCGGGTGCCGGTTTCGAGTTCGACCGTGCGCATCTGCCCCGGCGCGGTTTCCAGCGAATAGATCTCGCGCGAATGGGTCTGCCAGAACCAGACCCCGCCTACCAAGGCCAGCGAGGCGGCAATCGCGCTGCCCAGCCAGGCGCGGCGGGTGGGCCGGGCGGCGGGAGGCTCGGCATGGATCCAGCCGTCGTTCGCGGGGGCGGCGACGGCAAGTTCGGCCGCCTCGGCCACGGCAAGGTTCACCGCGTCGTAAGCGCGCCCGTGCGCGGGATCGGCTTCCAGCCATTGCATGAAGCCTTCCCAATCGTCGAAGCCGGGCTCTCCGGTCAGCACCGCCCAGCGTGCGGCGGCGTCGCGGATCATGTCGTCATTCGCCATCGCGCAGTCCTCCTGCGGCATTGACGGAGACGTTCGGCTCAAGCCTCATCGCGTCGTTCCTTCCATTCGCCGAGCGCGCGATAGGCAAGTCGCAAGTCGCTTTCCACCGTGCTGAGGCTGACGCCCAGTTCCGCCGCGACATCGCGCTGCGCCATGCCGTCTATGCGGTGGCGGCGAAAGGCCGTGGCCACGCGCGGGCCAAGCCCGTCGAGCAGCGCGATGACTTCGGCCGCCTCCTGCGCGGCGGCGACGCGGCGCTCGGGCGAGGGATCGGCGGCAATGCCGGTGCCGGTATCGGCATGGACCTCGGTCCAGTCGCGGTCGCGCTTGTCGGCCTGTCGCTGCGAGCGGTAGCGGTCGATCATCAGCATGTCCGCCATGCGCATGAGGTAGCCGAGCGGATTGGCGATGGGGCCGGGGCGGCTGGCGGCGATCCGCAGCCAGACTTCGTGCAGCAGGTCTTCCGCCGCATCGCCTGCGCCGCGCGCGCGCAGAAAGCGCAGCAACGCATCGCGATGCGCGAGGAATGCCGCTTCGAGGCCGGCTCCGGGAGAGGGCAAAGTCACGCGCAGGGCTGTCAGTTCTTGTAGTCGCGCGCCCCGGATAGACGTTCCCGCTGCCGAGGGGAAGGCACATGCGAAGGGGGCGGACCCTTGCGGATCCGCACCCTCGGAGTGCCGGGAATGGTAAGGCTCAGATGCGGCCCTTGCCGAAGGCGACGATCTGCAACAGGCCGCCGGCCATCGCCACGTTCTTGAAGAAGTGGATGAACTGGTTCTGGTCGGCGAAGTTGTTGTGGAAGAAGGCGGCGGTGACGAGGCTGAAGACCGCAAGCACCGCTGCGACAGTGCGCAGGCGATAGCCGGAGATCAGCAGCAGTCCGCCGACCACTTCGACCAATACCGCGCCGGCGAGTGCCAGTGTCGGGAAAGGCAGGCCGACCGATGCGATATAGGCAGTCGTCGCGGCGGGGGCGGCCAGCTTGGAGAGGCCCGAGAGTACGAAAATGGCAGCGATCAGCACGCGGCCGACGAGCGGCAGAGCGCGGACCAGCGGGGCTTCGGTGGGTTCGGAAGTGAAGGTCTGGGTTGTGGTGTTCATGGCGGATTTCCCTACTTTGCAGTTATGGGCGCCGGTCTTTCCTCATCCAGCGTCCTTCGATGGACCGGTTATGCAGGGAAATCGTTTTTCGGAAAATCCCGATAAGTTTGTTTGATATGTTCTGGAAAATAGAAAAGATATTCAGGCGACGTGCGGGTGGGCTGCTGCCGGATGGCGCACGCAGGCAAGAGTTGCGACGAACACGACCACGCCCGCAAGCGCCAGCGGTGCCGACAGGCCAAAGCGCATCACCATGACGGCGCCGACCGCCGCGCCTGCGAAGATCGCGAAGATCGCGGCCAGCCGTCGCACCAGATTGGGCGCGGTGCCGCCGGCCATGCGGGAATCGGCGGCGATGCCGGTGATGGTGAGCGTCAGCACCGTGGTCGTAAGGTCCGGCACCTTTAGCTGGCGGATCGTCGCATTGCGAAAGCCCATGGCGATCGCGGTCAGCGCGATCACCGCGTAGAGCGCAGGCTTGGGCGAAAGCGTCGCCGGATCGTATCCCAGCGCCACCCAGGCCGCGATCCACAGCAGCGTCGCCTCGATCAGCGCCGCCCATGTGAGCCAGTGGCGCAAGGGGCGCGGCGAGAGCAGCTTGCCGGTGCGCCCGGCGATCAGTGCGCCGCCAATGAAGGCCGCCAGCGCCACCAGATAGGGCGCGACCGAGAAGCCCGGCGTGCCCGCTGCGGCAAAGCCAAGGAACACGATATTGCCGGTCATATTGGCGGTGAAAACTTTGCCGAGCCCCAGCACGCTCACCGCATCGACAAGGCCGGTGGTGGACGACAGCAAGAGCAACAGGCCGGGGAGAGGGGAGGAAGGCTTGTCCATCGGGAAGGGTTCCTAAAACCGGAAGTTGCTTTCGAGGCCGAGCATGCGGATCGTTTTCGCAGGCCCGGTATCGCGGATGAAGGCGCCCGGCGCAAAGGCCGACAGCGAGGCGGAAAGTTCGAGTTCGGCAGTGGCCTGCCACGCCAGGGTGGCTTCCACTTCCTTGCCGATGAAGCGGGCGCGGCTGTCTCCGGCATCGCGGATCAGGTTGCCCGGGATGTCGTAGATCCCGTCCTCCCGCGAATAGCGCCAATAGGCCATCGCGGCGAGGCTGGCGGAGACATCCGGCGCCACTTGCAGGCCAAGCGAGGAATAGGCGTTGACGATGTTGTAGGGCCCGACCGGCGAAAGCTCGCCGAAATACTTGCCCTTGGGGAACAGCGCGTTGAACGTGCCGAGGCGGTTGTCCGCCTTGTCGCCGTCGCCGCTGACCACGTTGACGCGCATCGTCAGGTCCGGCGCCATCGGGGCATCCGGGAAGGCATGGCCGAGTTCGCTGCCCAGCGTCCAGGCCGAGATCGGGCCATCTGCGAAGCGGCCGAACTGATAGACGCCCTCGACGTTCCAGTGCCAGTCGTCCCGCGTGCCGTGCCAGCGCGCGCCGAGGCTGTGGCGGGTTTCCGTGCCTTCGCGAGTGCCCCAATGCGCGGCGTCGTTGCGGTAGCCGAGGTAGTAGAGGTCGAGCCCCGGCAGTGCGGCGTAAGCGCCCCACAGCGACTTGTCGGGCGAAGTGCGATCGTTGAAGTCGCCCTTGCGCGCCTGCACGGGCTTGAATGCCAGCAGACTGACTTTGGCCGCGCCCAGTTTTACGTCTGCGCGCAGGCCGTCGAAGGCGAGCGGTACGTTGGGGCCATAGCGCGTGCCGATCAGCCGCTCGGTGCCGAGCGACAGCATCTGCCGTCCGCCGCGCACAGTGACGGGGCCGAGGTCGGCCTCGGCGAAACCTTGCAGCAGGTCCAGACCCGTGCCGTCCACCGGGCTCGGCGAAGGTGCCACGCCGATCGAAGTCGAGGCGATGGGCTGGACGAAGGCGCGCAGTTTGCCGACGTGGAGGTCGGCATAAGGCAGCGCGCGCAGCCAGACATAGCTGTCGTTCGGCGCTTCGGCGCTGCCCCAGAGGTTGTTTTCGAGGTTCTCGTTGCGCACCCGCAGTTCGATGCCGGTGGAGAGCCATGCGTCGTCGCCGATGGGGATGTACTTGAACGGACCGGTCCAGTGGTGGCCGCGCTTTTCGGCGTCGGCGAGGTCGGACCAGTCTTCGTCGTAGCGGGTGATCGAGAGGGTGGGGGCCTGCCAAGCTTCGGTGGGTTCGGCTTGGGCGAGGGCGGGCAGGAAGGCTATGGCCATGACGGCTGCCGCATGGATCGGCGCGAGGCGCTTCATCGAACGGCTCCTGAAACAATCGGATTAAGTCCTCCCCCGCGCGTCCTGAGCTTGTCGAAGGACGCTGGCGCTGCGCTGTGGTCCTTCGACAAGCTCAGGACGAGCGGGGGGTGGGGGAGGAACGAGGGAGTGGAGGGAGTGGGGGAAGGGTCAGCCGGGGAAGGCAGTGCCCGCGATTCAGGCACTTCGCTTCGCCCGGTGCGCAAGGATCGCCACGAGAATGAACCCGCCGACCAGCCCCATGTGCTCGAAGAAGGCATTGGTGGCGGCGAAGCGCTCGGGACCGGCCGGCATGGCCCAGAAGCCATTGGCGACCATTGCGGCGAAGAACGTGAACACCCCCAGCATCCCCGCGCCCAGCCAGACGAGGCGGCCGCTCAGGATCAGCAGCGGACCGACCAGTTCCACCGTGATGGTCAGGGCCGCCCAAAGCGCGGGCGGAGTCAGGCCGAAGTGCGCCTGTTCCGCCACCGCGCCGGGCCAGTCGGTGAGCTTGGTGACCCCGCCGACGAGGTAGGCGCCCACCAGCAGGAGACGGGCGAGGAAGCCCGTCGGCGCGAAGTCCAGCACCGATGCGACGAATTTGGGAGTACCGGTGCCGGACATGGCTCAGACCGCCTCGTTCGAGTGGATCTCGGCGATGTAGCCGCCGGGGAAGCGGACGATGGCGGATTGACGCTTGCCAGTGTTGTACGGCGCCACCAACGTTTCCACGCCTGCCGCCGAAGCCTTGGCGAGCGTCGCTGAAAGGTCGCTCACCGCATAGCCGGTCATGTCGCGGCCATAGGGCCAGGGCAGTTGACCGTCGGAGACGTAGACCACCATCTTGCCGTAGCCGCTGTCTATCGCAACGCGGCGGATGGTCTTGCCGGGCTCGCCGATCTCGGCGCCATTGGCGGCCTTGTCGTCGGCCGTGACTTTGGCGTGGGCGAAGCCGGTCCAGCTTTTGATGAAGGTGTCGGCGGCATCGGCGGTCAGGTAGATGCGGTTTTCCGGCACCGTTTGGAGCGGCGTATAGCTGGGCTTGGCGGTGTGCCAGTAGAGCTGCATGTTCACGCCGCCCGGCCACTGGATCACGGAGTCCCGGCCGATCGGATCGGGGAAGGTTTCCAGACGGCGCACCGCACCGTGGCTCTGGGCCGACTTCACGGCGGCATCGAGGTCGGTGACCAGATAGCCGGTGCGCTCATCGCCGAAGGGGTAGGGGATCGGCGTCTTGAAGCCGAAGACCGAGACGGTGCCCGAAGGCGTCAGCACGAGCTGCGACTTGGTGAGGCTCTTGGTCGGCGTCACCTGGAATTCGCCCTGCTTGCTGGTGGTGCCGCCGAAGGTGGCGACGAAGCTGGAAACGAACGTATCGAACTGGTCCTGCGGCACGTAGACGTGGGTGGTGTCGTACTGGGCACCGACCGAATAGTCGGCCGCGGGAGCGGCGAAGGCAGGCGTGAGGGTGGGGCTCGCGACCAGCATGGCAGTCGCGATGATCAGGGTGAAGCGTTTCATGTCAGTGGCTCCGATGGGGGAGGGCTGTGCCGCTCGGTCGTTGTCGCAAGACCTGTCTAGGCGGTGACCGAGGATCTATCGATCCGAATAATGTCGACTAATATGTTCGAAATTATGGAATAGTTGCGGCACGGCCCCTCCTCGCCCGAAGGGGCCGTGCTGGATCAGACGGCCCAGCAGCCGCAGCCGAGCGAGCCCCAGAAAGTCTGGACATCGGCGGCAGGAACATTGGCGCCCAGCGCGGCGGCATGGTCGTGGCCGTGGACGCCGCAGCTGCTGGCGCAGCCGCAGGCAGAGGCCAGCTTCTGCTTGGCTTCGGGCGTCTGGTAATAGCCGCCGAACGTGGCGACCGGCGACCAGTCCGGCATCGGGCGCGGCAGCTGCGGGGCGAGCGGGCGATAGTCGCCCTCGCCGTGCACCACCTTGCCGCCGAGCAGGGTCAGGATCGAGCGGATGTGGACGATCTCATTGTCCGGAACGCTGAAGTAATCGTCGGAGAGCAGCGCGAGATCGGCCAGTTGGCCTGCCTTGATCTGGCCCTTCTTGCCCACTTCGTTCGAGAACCAGGTGTTCTCGTGCGTCCACATGCGCAGCGCCTTTTCGCGGCTGACGCGGTTGTCGCCGCGATAGAGCGAGAGGCCGCCCACGGTGCGGCCCGTGACGAGCCACGAGAGCGAGACCCACGGGTTGTAGCTGGCAACGCGGGTGGCGTCGGTGCCGCCGCCCACGGGGATACCGGCTGCGATCATCTTGGCGATCGGTGGCGTGCGTTCGGCGGCCTTGGCGCCGTAGCGTTCGACGAAGTATTCGCCCTGATAGGCCATGCGGTGCTGCACGGCGATGCCGCCGCCGAGCGCGGCGATGCGATCGATATTGCGGTCCGAAATGGTCTCGGCGTGGTCGAAGAACCAGTTGATGCCCTGAAGCGGGATGTCCGCGTTGACCTTTTCATAGACATCGAGGGCGCGGCCGATCGTCTCGTCATAGGTGGCGTGGAGGCGCCAGGGCCACCGGTGTTCGGCCAAGAGGCGGATGACCGGTTCCAGATCGCCTTCCATGCTCGGCGGCATGTCGGGGCGTTCAACGCGGAAGTCCTCGAAGTCGGCAGCGGAATAGACCAGCATCTCGCCCGCGCCGTTGTGGCGGTAGGTGTCGTCGCCCTGGCCCGGCGTGACTTGCTTCACCCAGCCCGAGAAGTCGGCCAGTTCCTCTTTCGGCTTCTGCGTGAAGAGGTTGTAGCTGATGCGCACGGTCAGCTGGTCGTCGGCGTGGAGCTTCTCGATGATGTCGTAGTCATCGGGATAGTTCTGGAAGCCGCCGCCCGCGTCGATCACGCCGGTGACGCCCAGCGCGTTCACTTCGCGCATGAAGTGGCGGGTGGAGTTGATCTGATATTCGGGCGGCAGCTTGGGGCCCTTGGCGAGCGTCGAATAGAGGATCGTCGCGTTAGGCTGGGCGAGCAGCAGGCCGGTGGGGTTGCCCGAGGCATCGCGCACGATCTCGCCGCCCGGCGGGTTGGGCGTGTCCTTGGTATAGCCCACGACGCGCAGCGCGGCAGCGTTCAGCAGCGCGCGGTCGTAGAGGTGGAGGATGAACACCGGCGTATCGGGCGCGACTGCGTTCAGTTCCGCAATGGTCGGCAGGCGCTTTTCGGCGAACTGGTGTTCGGTAAAGCCGCCGACCACGCGCACCCATTGCGGGGCAGGGGTCTTGTCGACTTGCGCCTTGAGCATGGCCATCGCCTCGGACAGGCTGGTCACGCCGTCCCAGCGCAGCTCCATGTTGAAGTTCAGCCCGCCGCGAATGATGTGCATGTGACTGTCGATCAGGCCGGGGATCAGGCGGTGCCCCTTGGCGTCGATCACGGTGGCTTCCGGCGCGGCGGCGCGCACCTCCTGCTCGCTGCCGACGGTCAGGAACTTGCCGTCGCGGATCGCCACGGCTTCGGCCTGCGGGTTCTCGCGGTCAAGCGTGGTGATCTTGGCGTTGACGATGATAGTGTCAGTCATGGTGGGGGGAATCTCCGGGGAATTCTCAGCTATTTCAGGCGTCTTCGTGGTCGCCGGGCAGGCGGCCTAGCACATGTTCGCGGCAATCGGTGCGGACGAAGTGGGCAATATCTTCATGAGTAATCAGCCGCTTGGCGAGCGGCACGACCTGTTCGCCCAGCAGGATGCCCAGCAGGCCGACAAGGGCGATCACCGGGGGCGCGGGTGAGCGCACCCCCAGCAGTCCATAGATCACGCCGACCAGGAGACCGGCGCCGAGCGAGAGGAGGTACATCTTCATGGCCGATTTCCTTTTCAGGTAGGGTCGGGCTGGATCAGGTCAAGCGCGAGCGAAGGCGAGCAGGTCCGCGTTGAGGCGATCCTGATGCGTCTTGGGGAAGCCGTGCGGCGCATCGGCGTAAGCGATGAGGGTGGCGTTCGGCAGGATCTCTGCGGCGCGCTTGCCGGTGATCTCGAAGGGAACAACCTCGTCGCCGGTGCCGTGGATCACGAGCGCGGGGATCGAGATGTGCTTCATTTCCTCGCGGAAGTCCGAGGCCCAGAACTGGTCGACACAGGCGTAGAGCGCGTTGATGTCGGCCGCCATGCCCTGCTTCCAGAAGTCCATGCGCCAGCCTTCGCTGCGGGGCGCGCCGCCGCCCCGGTGCATGCCGAAGAACACGTCGGGAAAGTCGAGGAAGAACTGCGAGCGGTTGTCGATCAGCGCCTTGCGAACGCGATCCACCACTTCGACCGGCACGCCGTCGTCGTTGCCATTCACCGCGCCCATCAGCGGCGTAACCGCGCCGAGCAGCACCATCTTGGCGACGCGGCCGGTGCCGTCAGAGGCCGCGTGGCGGGTGATGTAGCGGGTGATCTCGCCGCCGCCGGTCGAGTGGCCGACAAGGATTGCGTCGTGCAGGTCCAGTTGCTTGATGACCGCTGCCAGATCGTCGGCATAAGTGTCCATGGTGTTGCCGGTGGCGCTGGCGTCCGAGCGGCCGTGGCCGCGCCGGTCATGGGCAATCACGCGGAAACCGTTGTTGGCAAGGAACTGCATCGTGCCGTCCCACGCGTCGGAACTGAGCGGCCAGCCGTGCGAGAAGACGATCGGGCGGCCCTGTCCAAAGTCGCGGTAGAAAATGCGGGTGCCGTCGATGGTGGTCACGAAAGCCATGATGCAGATCCTTTCAAGTGTGCGAGCGGGGGAGGTGCGCGAAAGGGGAACACCCGAAGGCGTCGCTGAAAAGCGGAAAAATGGGAAGCGGAAAGCGGGACCGGCAGCCGGACGGGGGGTGAGGGCTGCCGGTCCCGAGGGGTTCAGTGGCCGCCTTCGGAGGCACCGAACATGGCTTTGGCGTACTTGATGCCAAGGCCGTAAGCGCCGCCCACTTCGGCTGCGATGCCGGTGGTGGAGTCGTAGGTTTCCGTGCGCGCCCAGTCGCGCTGCAGTTCGAGCAGGTACTGGAGCGAGGTCATCGGTACGGCGCCCAGCTGGATCATGCGCTCCACGGCGCGCTCATGCGCTTCGGGGGAGATGTCGCCGGAAGCATCGGTGATGACATAGGCCTCGAAACCCTGATCGATGGCCGAGGCGACCGGGCCGACGATGCAGACCGAAGTCCAGAGGCCGGCGAAGACGATGCGCGGCTTGCCGATGCGGTTGACTTCGGCAATCACCGCTTCGTCTTCCCAGGTGTTCATGCTGGTGCGGTCTAGCAGCTTCTGGCCGGGGAAGGGATCGGTCACTTCGCTGAACATCGGGCCGGAGAAGCTCTTTTCGGCAACCGTGGTCAGGATCGTCGGGACCTTGAACGAGGCTGCGGCGCGGCTGACGAGCGCAGCATTGTTGCGCAGCAATTCGGGGGCGATCGACTTGGTGGCGAAGGCCATCTGCGACTGATAGTCGATCAGGATGAGCGCGTGGTTGTCCGGCGAAAGCAGCGAGTTGCCAGGCTTGGCGGTGGCGGTGATCGTCATCGGGAAGCTCCTTGAGAGAGGCAGCGCTTGCTGCGGTGACTTAACGCTATGAGGATTCGCGTTTTTCAGAAATCCGGATAAATCCGTTCGCATCGTTCTAAAGAGTTGAAAAGATTGCCGGACGGCAGTTCAGGAGCGGGGGGTGATGACGGAAACGCTAACGGCGCGCGCGTTACGGGTATTGTACGGAGTCGACGCAATGCCTGCGCCGGCGGGAGGAACGCTGCCAATGCATCGGCCATGGGGAGAGGGTTGGTGAAGCAAAGCCGGTGCTCCAGTGCGATTCGCAACTGGACCATGGATCGCCCGAGGGCATTGCATTCGTAAGGCAATTCTTGATGGACGGCGCGTTTACTTTGTCCGTTGCGGATCGCGCCGCCCATCGGTCTTCGATATTGGGTATCACACGTCGGGAAGGTCGAATCCCACCGCGTCGGCGTCGCATTGGGCAACGAAGCGGTCGACCAGCCATGCGGCGGCCGGGCCCGGCGGCGCGTCGCGGCGCCAGATGCCGGCAAGGCGGTAGGTGCCGCCCGGATGCTCGGGCATTTGCAGGCGTACCAGCGTCCCGGCGACCAGATCGGATTCGATCATCGCAAACGGCATGTTGCCCCAGCCGATGCCCTGCCGCAGCAGGGCGTGCTTGGCGCCGAGGTCGGCAAGGCGCCAGGTCTTGGGGCTCATCACCGAGAAGTCGCGTCCTTCGGTAAAGCGCGAGCGGTCCGACAGGACGAGCTGCGTATATTCGCGCCCGGCGCCCGGGGGGATGTCGGACATGCGGCCCAGCGGATGATCGGGCGCGGCCACGGGAATCATTGCGACCGAGCCGACCGAAACGCTTTCCAGCCCTTCCACGCCCGCGAACAGCGGGCCGGACAGGCCGATGGCCGCCTTGCCATCCAGCACCATTGCGGTGATCGCGCCCAGTGCCTCCACATGGAGTCGCAATTGCACGGTGGGGAACTCTGCCGCGAAGGCGCGCAGCACAAGGCCGAGCCGTTCGGCCGGGAACATGACGTCCACCGCCAGATCGACTTCGGCCTCCAGCCCCTCCAGCAGACCTTTCACTTTGGCGCGTAGTCCGTCGATGCCTTCGGCCACGCCGCGTGCTTCGGCCAGCACGGCGCGACCGGCGACGGTAAGCTGCGGCTTGCGGGTGCCTTCGCGGTCGAACAGCAAGAGGCCGAGTTGCGTCTCAAGGTTGGCGATACCATAACTGATCACGGAGACCGCCCGGTTCAGCTTGCGCGCCGCCCCTGCGAAACTTCCGGTATCCACCACGGCCAGAAAGATGCGAAGTTGGTCGAAAGTCGGCGTACCCGGATTACTCACTTATCAACTCCGTCGAATAGTTCAGTCGATTTTATCACTCTGATCAGGAAAGATGGCAAGGCCTATATGGGTCTTCGACAAGGCGGCCACCGGGCTTCACCGGCTCCCCCGCCAAGACAGGAGATTTAGGACCATGATCGAACTTCGCCCCTTCGACAGCCTCGGCGGCGCCAACCACGGCTGGCTGGATGCCAAGCACCACTTCTCGTTCGCCGGCTACCACGATCCGGCCCGCGTTCACTGGGGCAACCTGCGCGTCTGGAACGACGACATCATTGCCCCCAAGACCGGCTTCCCGCCGCACCCGCACCGCGACATGGAAATCATTACCTATGTCCGTGAAGGTGCGATCACCCACCAGGACAACCTGGGCAACAAGGGCCGCACCGAGGCCGGCGATGTGCAGGTGATGAGCGCGGGCACCGGGATCCAGCATTCCGAATACAACCTGGAAGACGTGGAAACCCGCATCTTCCAGATCTGGATCATCCCCACCCGCAATGGCGAGGAACCCAGCTGGGGTTCGCGTCCCTTCCCCAAGGGTGAGCGTTCGGGCCAGTTCGTGACGCTGGCTTCGGGCTACGAGAACGACAACGACGCGCTGCCGATCCGCACCGATGCGAAGGTGGTGGCAGCCACGCTGAAGGCTGGTGAAACCGCCGAGTACCCGCTGGGCAAGGACCGCAAGGGCTACCTCGTTCCCGCCACCGGCGCGGTGCAGATCGACGACGTTCGCGTCAACGCCCGTGATGGCGCCGCGATCAGCGACCTCGACGTACTGCGGGTAACCGCGATCGAGGACAGCGAGATCGTCCTCGTCGACGCAGCCTGACAATAACGGGGCGGGTGCCACGGTGCCCGCCCTTCCTTTTCCCGGAGAAGCCTGAAATGTCCGTGCAAACTTCCGATGTCGAAGGCGTAGACCTCGTCATTCTTCCCTCGGTCCGCGATCTTGGCGATGGCTTCAAGGTCCGCCGCGCGCTGCCGGTCGCGCAGCGCCGCATGATCGGCCCCTTCATCTTCTTTGACCAGATGGGCGAGGCGGTGTTCAAGTCGGGCGAGGGTCTCGACGTGCGCCCGCATCCGCATATCGGTCTTTCCACGCTCACTTATCTGATCGAGGGCGAGATCCTGCACCGGGATTCGCTGGGCTCGGTCCAGCCGATCCGCCCCGGTGAGGTCAACTGGATGACGGCCGGCAGCGGCATCGTCCATTCCGAGCGCACTTCTCCCGAAATCCGCGCCACGGGCGGCAAGCTGTTCGGCTTGCAGACCTGGGTGGCGCTGCCGAAGGAGGCCGAGGAAATCGGCGCCACGTTCGCCCACCACAAGGCGGACGAGATGCCCGTGGCCGAGGATGCGGGCACGCGCCTGACGCTGGTTGCGGGCACGTCCGATGGGATGACCTCGCCGCTCAAGACCTATTCGGACATGATCTATGCCGACATCGTGATGCTGGACGGCGCGCGCTATCAACTCAAGGCCGAGCATGTTGAACGCGCTATCTATGTTGTCAGCGGCGCGGTGGAAGTCGTGGGGCAGAGCGGCACGTTCGGAGAGGCCGAACTGGTCGTCTTCCAGCCCGGTGCCGAACTGGTGCTGCGCGCCAAGGGGCCGACACGCCTGATGCTGCTGGGCGGCGAGCCGCTGCCCGAAGAGCGCCATATCTTCTGGAATTTCGTCTCCTCGTCGAAGGATCGCCTTGAGCAGGCGAAGGACGACTGGAAGGCCCAGCGCTTCGGCACGGTGCCGAACGAACCCGACTTCATTCCGCTTCCTGCCTGAGAGTTTTGGCCATGACGCAAGCTACCGCCACTATCGGCCAGACCCCCTGGCGCACTGAAATCGTGGTCAACGGCCACGCCATCACCGCCGACGAACCCGCCGCGCTGGGCGGGCAGGGGGTGGGGCCGGCGCCTTACGACCTGCTGCTCGCCAGCCTTGGTGCCTGCACCGCGATCACGCTCAAGATGTATGCCGCGCGCAAGGGTTGGGAGTTTGGCGACCTGACTGTCGATCTCGCGCTCAAGGGTGGGAAGGGCGATTTGCATATTGCGCGCACGTTGACCGTTACCGGGCTCGATGAGGAGCAGAAGAGCCGTCTTGCCGACATTGCTGAGCGGACGCCGGTGACGTTGACGTTGCGGAACGGGTTGCCGATCGAGACGCGGCTGGCGTGAGGGGGCGGGCCCGACTGGCAAATCACCCGTTCGCATCTAAACACCCCGTCATCCCCGCGTAGGCGGGGATCCCGCTTCCTTCCTGCGACCTCGCGTCTTCATGCAAGGTAGCAAAGAAAAGCGGGGCCCCCGCCTTCGCGGGGGCGACGGATGGCTCTATCGTTATTCTGGGTGGTAAAACGCTCCCAGTCCCGCTCAGCCTGAGCTTGTCGAAGGCCCCTCGGCCAGGCGCTGTCCTAGCATCCTTCGACAAGCTCAGGATGAGCGGTGAGGGGTTTGACGAGCGGGTAGGGGAGGATGCGGACCGCAAACTCACCAGATCCCGCAATCCCACACCAACCCACAAAAACCACTTGGAACCCGCCCGCAAATCGCACAGGGTCCCGCGATGTCTACGCCCGCCATCGTGGGATGTGCGCGGCGCCAGGGAGCACAAGACGGGTCCATGCATACCGCTTCGTTCGAGCCGGAGCAGCCTGCCAAGCCGAAGCGCTGGTATGGCCATCTCTATTTCCAGGTCCTCGTCGCCATCGCGGCGGGGGTGCTGATCGGCTATTTCCGGCCCGAAACGGGCGAGGCGCTGAAGCCGCTGGGTGATGCCTTCATCAAGCTGGTGAAGATGGTGATCGCGCCGGTCATCTTCCTTACCATCACCACCGGCATCGCGTCGATGCGCGACCTGAAGGCCGTGGGCCGGGTGGCCGCAAAGGCTTTCGCCTATTTCCTGTTCTTCTCCAGCCTTGCCCTCGTCGTCGGCCTGATCGTGGCCAATGTGGTGCAGCCGGGACACGGGCTCAACATCGATCCCGCCTCGCTCGATGCCTCAAAAGTCGCGCTCTATTCCGAGAAAGCGCATGAGACGAGCGTGAGCGGCTTCCTCATGGCGATGATCCCCGAGACGTTCCTGTCCTCGATGACCGAGGGCAACATCCTGCAAGTACTGGTGGTGGCGATCCTTTTCGGCATTTCGCTTGCCATGCTGGGGGATCGCGGCGCGCCTGCGCTCTCCCTGCTGGAGACGATCTCGATGGTCTTCTTCAAACTGGTGTCCATCGTCATGAAAGCCGCGCCCATCGGCGCTTTCGGAGCCATGGCCTTCACCGTGGGCAAATACGGCGTCGGCACGCTCGCCAATCTCGCGGGGCTGGTGGCGACGTTCTATTTCACCTCGGCGCTGTTCGTCTTCGTGGTGCTGGGCGCGATGGCGCGGATTGCCGGGTTCTCGATCTTCTCGCTGGTCGCCTATCTCAAGGCCGAACTGCTGCTGGTGCTGGGTACCTCGTCCTCGGAAAGCGCGCTGCCGCTGCTGATCGAGAAGCTGGAGCGCGCGGGCTGCCCGCGCCCCATCGTCGGCCTCGTGGTGCCCACTGGCTACAGCTTCAATCTGGACGGCACGAACATCTACATGACGCTGGCCGCGCTGTTCATCGCGCAGGCCTGCAACGTGCACCTTTCGCTGGGCGAGCAACTGCTGCTGCTGAGCGTTGCCATGCTCTCTTCCAAGGGCGCGGCTGGCGTTACCGGGGCGGGGTTCATCACGCTGGCGGCCACGCTTTCCATCGTGCCGTCGGTGCCGGTGGCGGGCATGGCGCTGATCCTCGGCGTCGACCGCTTCATGTCGGAATGCCGCAGCCTCACCAACTTCATCGGCAATGCCGTGGCCACCGTGGTCGTCTCGCGCTGGGAGAAAGCGATCGACATGGACCGGTTCCGGGCAGTGATCGCCAATCGCGCCGATGCGGGCGGCGTGCAAACGGCGCAACTTGCCCCGGCGGATTAACTGGCCTTTTCACTATTGCCGGTGCAGTAATTGCACCTGCTGCCGCGTGACACGGCATGTCCGCCGGTCTATCGAGCAGACGCTAGCTCGCGCCGATCCCTCGGGGGCCTTTCCCGGCCCTCTCGTGGTGAGCATTGCCCTTTCTCGGCATTGCCGCCCCGTCCGGCCGGGCGCCTGAAGTCTGTTGAAAGGTCGCCGATGTCCCCCACCCGCCACGCCGCTGCCCGCGCGCTGCTCTCCGATCCGCTGACCAACAAGGGGACGGCTTTCACCGAGGACGAGCGCGACCGTTTCGGCCTGCACGGGCTGCTGCCCCCCCACGTGGGCACGCTCGAAAGCCAGATCGAGCGCCGCCGCAAGGCGCTGGAGGAGAAGGAAAGCGATTTCCAGCGCTATGCCTTCCTGCGCGAGCTTCAGGATTCCAACGAAGTGCTGTTCCATGCGCTGGTCCAGAGCGACCTGCCGCGCATGCTGCCGCTGGTCTACACGCCGACCGTGGGTGAGGGCTGCGAGCGTTTCAGCGAGATCTACCGCCGCCCGCGCGGCCTGTTCCTGAGCTATCCCAACAAGGACCGCATCGACGACATTCTGGCCGACCCCGCCTATGACCGCGTGAAAGTGATCGTCGTCAGCGATGGCGAACGCATCCTCGGTCTGGGTGATCAGGGCGCCGGCGGCATGGGCATCCCGATCGGCAAGCTGGCGCTTTACACCGCCTGCGCGGGCATCCATCCGGCCGAAGTGCTGCCGATCCTGCTGGATCTCGGCACCGACAACCACGCCCGCCGCGAAGACCCGCTCTACATCGGCTGGCGCGCGCCCCGCGTGCGCGGCAAGGACTACGACGATTTCGTCGAGGCTTTCGTCAGCGCCGTGAACGACCGCTTCCCCGGCGTGCTGCTCCAGTGGGAGGATTTCGCGGGCAAGAACGCCTACGACCTGCTCGGCCGCTACCGCGACCGCCTGCTGAGCTTCAACGACGATATTCAGGGCACTGCCGCCACCGCCGTCGGCACGCTGCTTTCGGCCATCCGCAAGACCGGCGTGCCGATTACCGAGCAGCGCGTCGTCCTGTTCGGCGCGGGTGCCGCGGGCAGCGGCGTGGCCGAGATGCTAGTGCAGGCCATGCAGCATGACGGATTGAGCGAGGCCGAGGCCCGCGCGAAGATCTGGGCGGTCGACCGTGACGGCCTGATCCTCTCCGACATTCCGCGCCTTCCGCCCCAGCAGGTGAAGCTGGCGCGCGATCCGGCCGAGATCGCGGCATGGAACCTCACGGGCGCCAATCTCATCACCCTGCACGACGTGATCGCCAACGTGAAGCCGACCGTGCTGATCGGCACCTCGGGTCAGAAATCGGCGTTCGACGAGCGCGCGATCCGCACCATGGCGGAAAACGTGGATCGCCCCGTGATCTTCCCGCTCTCCAACCCGCTGTCGCGTGCGGAGGCGCATCCCGAAGACGTTCTCGAATGGACCGGCGGCAAGGCCATTGTCGGCACCGGCAGTCCGTTCGGCACGCCGGGCGTCACGCAGGTCAATAACGTCTACGTGTTCCCCGGCATCGGTCTCGGCGCATTGGCGAGCGGCGCCAGCGGCGTCAGCGACGGCATGTTCATGGCCGCCGCCCGCCGCCTTGGTGAACTGCATGAAGGCGACGGCGGACTGCTGCCGCCGGTGACGGCGCTGCGCGAAGTGGCGCTGGAGATTGCCGTCGCCGTGGCCGCGCAGGCGGTTGCCGAAGGCCTTGCCACTGCCGAGCCCGATACGCTCACGCGTGAAAACATCGCGGCGAGCATGTGGATGGCCGAGTACGCCGCCCATGGCTGAGGCTCAGGACATCGTCAGGGTCGGCCTCATCGGTTACGGCTATGCGGGGGCGACGTTCCACGCGCCGCTGATCGCGGCCGTGCCGGGGCTTTCGCTCGATGCTTTCGTCTCGGGCCAGCCCGAGCGGATCCTGGAGCGTTTCCCGGACGCGACGGTCCATGCCCATGCCGAAGCGCTGCTGGCCGATCCGGCCATCGATCTGGTCGTCATCGCTACGCCCAACAACACGCATTTCCCGCTGGCGCAGGCGGCCCTGCGCGCGGGTAAGCATGTCGTCGTGGACAAGCCGTTCACGCTCGATCTCATCGAAGCGCGGACCTTGCTCGCGCTGGCGGCAGAGACTGGGCGGCACCTCACGGTGTTCCACAACCGCCGCTGGGACAGCGACTTTGCGAGCGTGCGCAAGGCCATCGACGAGGGTCTGGTGGGCGATCCCGCGCACCTTGAAATCCACTTCGACCGCTTCCGCCCGCAAGTCCGCGACCGCTGGCGCGAGGGCGATGGGCCCGGCGCCGGGATCTGGTTCGACCTTGGCCCGCATCTCACCGATCACGCGCTGCTGCTGATGGGCCTGCCCGAGCGGGTGACCGCTTCGCTCGCCCTTCAGCGCGATGGCTCGCGCAGCACGGACTGGGCGCATGTGGTGCTCGATTTCGGCGGAAAGCGCGCCATTCTGCACGCCTCTATGCTGGTGGCGGGCGGCTCCGGCCGCTTCATCGTCCACGGCACTGCCGGTAGCGCGGTCAAGCAGGGCATGGACGTGCAGGAGAGCCAGCTCCTCGCTGGCATGACCCCCGGTGCGCCGGGTTGGGGCGAGGACCCCGATCCGCTCGTGCACTATGACGGTGAAGGCAAGCCGCACAGCATCCCGGCCGAGCGCGGAGATCAGCGCGAGTTCTATCGTCTCGTCGCCGAAGCCGTGCGGGGCAGGGCCGCGAACCCGGTTCCGCCGGTCCAGTCGCTGGCGGTGATGGCGGTGATCGAGGCGGCGCAGCAATCGGCTGCGGAAGGGCGCTCGGTGGAACTGCCGCTGACCAAGGTCGAACGAGCGGACTGGCTCGCAAGTCTTTAAGGGAAGAAGGGATTCTGGGGGATGATCCCCCAGACCCGCAAAATGTCTTCGTCGAGCCCAGACTAACCGTCGCGCACGCATTCCGGCTTAGATAGGCCTTCGGCCGAACTGCGCGTCAGGATGACATCCCCACACAAATAACCCCGTCGCCCCCGCGCAGGCGGGGGCCCCGCTTTTCTTAGCGGCCTTGCGCTAGGCCAGAAGAACAAGCGGGGTCCCCGCCTGCGCGGGGACGACGGGGTGGTATCGCTTAGGCCGAGATCAAAGGATCCCCGGCAGATCCAGCCCCTTCTCCCGCGCACAATCCAGCGCGATTTCGTACCCGGCATCGGCATGACGCATCACGCCCGTCGCCGGATCGTTCCACAGCACGCGCTCCAGACGCTTTGCCGCCGCTTCAGTGCCGTCGGCGACGATCACCATGCCCGAATGCTGCGAATAGCCCATGCCGACGCCGCCGCCGTGGTGCAGTGACACCCAGGTCGCGCCGGAGGCGGTGTTGAGCAGGGCGTTGAGCAATGGCCAGTCCGAAACCGCGTCCGAACCGTCGCGCATGGCTTCGGTTTCGCGGTTCGGCGAGGCGACGGAACCGCTGTCGAGGTGGTCGCGGCCGATGACGACCGGGGCTTTCAGTTCGCCCTTGGCCACCATCTCGTTGAAGGCGAGGCCAAGCCGGTGGCGGTCACCCAGACCGACCCAGCAGATGCGCGCGGGCAGGCCCTGGAACTGGATCTTCTCACGCGCCATGTCGAGCCAGTTGTGCAGGTGTGCGTGGTCGGGCAGCAATTCCTTCACCTTGGCGTCGGTCTTGTAGATGTCCTCGGGATCGCCGGAGAGCGCGGCCCAGCGGAACGGCCCCACGCCGCGGCAGAACAGCGGACGGATATAGGCGGGTACGAAGCCGGGGAAGTCGAACGCGTTTTCGACGCCTTCGTTCTTGGCCATCTGGCGGATGTTGTTGCCGTAATCGGTGGTGGGCACGCCCGCCGCCTGGAAGTCCAGCATGGCCTGAACGTGGACCGCCATGGAGGCTTTGGCCGCCTTGGCGACCGCTTCGGGTTCACGCTCGCGGCGCTCGATCCATTCGGCGACGGTCCAGCCAGCAGGGAGGTAGCCGTTGACGGGATCGTGGGCGGAGGTCTGGTCGGTCAGCAGGTCGGGACGAATGCCGCGCGCGAACATCTCGGGCAGCAGTTCCGCCGCGTTGCCGAGCAGGCCGACGGAGACCGGCTTCTTCTCGGCATTGGCCTTCTCGATGATCGCCATGGCCTCTTCGATCGTGCTGGCGGCAACGTCGAGATAGCCGGTGCGCAGGCGCATTTCGATGCGGCTGGGCTGGCATTCGATGGCAAGGCAGGAAGCGCCGGCCATCACGGCGGCCAGCGGCTGGGCGCCGCCCATGCCGCCAAGGCCGGCAGTCAGCAGCCACTTGCCCGAAAGGTCGCCGTTGTAGTGCTGGCGGCCCATCTCGACGAAAGTTTCGTACGTGCCCTGAACGATGCCCTGCGTGCCGATGTAGATCCACGAACCGGCGGTCATCTGGCCGTACATGGCAAGGCCGCGCTTATCGAGTTCGTTGAAGTGCTCCCAATTCGCCCATTCCGGAACGAGGTTGGAATTGGCGATCAGCACGCGCGGCGCATCGGCATGGGTGCGGAACACGCCGACCGGCTTGCCCGACTGGACCAGCAGGGTCTCGTCATCGTTCAGGCGGCGCAGGGTCTCGACGATCTTGTCGTAGCTTTCCCAGTCGCGTGCGGCACGGCCGATGCCGCCGTAGACCACCAGTTCCTCGGGCCGTTCGGCCACGTCGGGGTGGAGGTTGTTCATCAGCATGCGCAGCGGCGCTTCGGTGAGCCAGCTTTTCGCGGAAAGTTCGGTGCCGGTCGCAGGCTTGATGACGCGGCTGTTGTCGAGGCGGGTCATTGTGTTTCCTCAGGTCAGGATTGCGCGAAGGCGATTGCGGCCTTCAGCACGTCTTGCAGGATCGGGGTGAGGGCGGCGGCACGCGCCGCCGAATAGGGCAGGGGCCAGTTGGCTTCGCTGGGCACTTCGGGCTCATCCATGTAGCCGCGAATGGCGAGTTCCATCTGGATCGCATGGACGCCGCTGGCGGGCTCTCCGTAATGCCGCGTGGTCCAGCCGCCACGGAAGCGGCCATCGAGAACGTGGCTCAGGCCGCTTGCCTTGCAGACTTCGACCACGGCGGCGGAAAGCGCCGGATCGCAGGTCTGGCCAAGGTTGGTGCCAATGTTGAACTGTGGCAATTCGCCATCGAACAGGCGCGGCACATTGCTGCGGATCGAGTGCGCGTCATAGACCACGACTTTGCCGTGGAGCATCCGCAGCCGCTCGATCTCGGAACGAAGCGCTGCGTGGTACGGATCGAACCAGAGCGTGCGGCGGCGGGTGATCTCGCCTTCGTCAGGACCTTCGGCCTTGTAAAGCGGCTCACCGTCGAACGTGGTCGTCGGGCAGAGTTCCGTCGTCGCCCGCCCGGGATAGAGCGATGCGCCCGAAGGATCGCGGTTGAGGTCGATCACGCTGCGCGAAACGCGTGCAGCAATCGTCGTCGCGCCAAGCTCGCGGGCGAAGGCGTAGAGATCGTCCACCCACCAGTCCGCATCGCGCCGCGCCAGCCATTCCGAGCGGAAGGCCGGGCCGACGTCGGCGAGGTCGGTGCCGACATGCGGAAAGGCGACGACCAGCGGCGCTTCTCCGCGATGAAGCGTGAAGCTGGGGCTCATGCGCTTCGCCTCACACAACTGCCATTACCCACCATCTCGTCATTGCGAGCGTAGCGACGCAATCCAGGGGCGGCCTTATGCTGCACTGGATTGCCGCGTCGGCTTCGCCTTCTCGCAATGACGAAGGAGGGGGAAGGGACGGAGCGGTGCATCATGCAACGCCGGGCAGCAGGTCGCCGCCGATGTCCACCAGTGCACCGGAGCGGATCAGCACGTTCGCGGCTTCCATGTCGGGGTGGAAGTGGCGGTCATCCTCCAGCTTCGGTACCTGCGCGCGCAGGGTTTCGCGGGCCTGTTCCAGCACTGTGCTCGATGCCAGCGGGGCGTGGAAATCGATGCCCTGCACGGCGGCGAGCAGTTCGATGCCGATCACCGCGCTGGCGTTCTCCACCATGCCGATCAGGCGGCGGGCGCCGTGGGCGGCCATCGAAACGTGGTCTTCCTGATTGGCCGAAGTCGGGATCGAATCGACCGATGCCGGATAGGCCTTCTGCTTGTTTTCGGAGACTAGCGCGGCGGCAGTGACCTGCGGGATCATGAAGCCCGAATTGAGGCCGGGGCGCGGCGTCAGGAACGCGGGCAGGCCGGACAGCGCCGGGTCCACCAGCATCGCCACGCGGCGTTCGGAGATCGAGCCGATTTCGCAGACGGCCAGCGCGATCATGTCCGCGGCGAAAGCAACCGGTTCGGCATGGAAGTTGCCGCCGGAGAGCGCCTCGTCCGCTTCTGGGAAGATCAGCGGATTGTCGGAAACGCCGTTGGCCTCGATCTCCAGCGTCGTTGCCGCCTGACGCAGCACGTCGAGCGCGGCGCCCATGACTTGCGGCTGGCAGCGCAGGCAGTACGGGTCCTGCACGCGGGCGTCGTTTTCAAGGTGGCTGGCGCGGATGGCGGAACCGTCCATCAGCGCGCGCAGGGCGCCCGCTACCTCGATCTGGCCGGGATGGCGGCGCAGTGCGTGGATGCGGCGGTCGAACGGGGTGTCGGAACCCTTGGCCGCCTCGGTCGAGAGCGCGCCGGTGACAAGCGCGGACTGGAACAGGCGCTCCGCCTCGAACAGCCCGGCAAGGGCATTGGAGGTCGAGAACTGGGTGCCGTTGAGGAGGGCGAGGCCTTCCTTGGCGCCGAGTTCGACCGGGGCGAGACCGGCCTGCGCCAGCGCTTCGGCGGCGGGGAGGCGCGCATCGCCCACAAAGATTTCGCCCACGCCGATCATCGTCGCGGCCATGTGCGAAAGCGGAGCGAGGTCGCCGCTGGCGCCGACCGAACCTTGCGAGGGCACTACCGGCGTCAGGCCCTTGGCCAGCATCGCTTCCAGCAGTTCCACCGTCTCTACGCGCACGCCCGAGGCGCCTTGGGCAAGGCTGGCGAGCTTCAGCGCCATCATCAGGCGGATCACCGAAACGGGCGAAGGCTCACCGGTGCCCGCGGCGTGGCTGAGCACGATATTGCGCTGCAGCGTGGCGAGATCCTCGTCACCGATGCGCACGCTGGCCAGCTTTCCGAAGCCGGTGTTGATGCCATAGACCGGCTGGCCCTTGGCAAGAATGCGGGCGACGGCGGCGGCGCTTTCGGCGATCACCGGCATGCACGCGGGATCGAGCTTCACGTCGGCGCCGCGATAGATCGCGCGCCAATCCCTGAGGCTCACCGTGCCGGGGGTTAGCAGCACTTCGTTCATTGACCACTCCAGATGCGGGCATGGAGCGGGTTCAGCCCCATGCGATAGACAAGTTCGGACGGATGCTCGACATCCCAGATCGCCAGATCGCAGCGCTTGCCGGCTTCCAGCGTGCCGCGATCGGTAAGACCGAGCGCGAGCGCGGCATTGCGGGTGACGCCGAGCAGGCATTCATCGACGGTCAGGCGGAACAGCGTCGCGCCCATGTTCATCGTCAGCAGCAGCGAGGTAAGCGGCGAGGTGCCGGGATTGCAGTCGGTCGCCAGCGCGATCGGCACGCCGGCTGCGCGCAAGGCAGCAATCGGCGGCAGCACGGTTTCGCGCGTGAAGTAATAGGCACCGGGCAGCAGCGTGGCGACCGTGCCGGATGCGGCCATCGCGGCAATTCCCGCATCATCGAGATGTTCGAGATGATCCGCGGAAAGCGCGCCGAACCGGGCGGCGAGCGCGGCGCCGTGGAGGTTCGAAAGCTGCTCCGCGTGGAGCTTTACCGGCAGGCCATGCGCGCGGGCGGCGGTGAACAGGCGCTCGGTTTGCTGCGCGGAAAAGCCGATACCTTCGCAGAAGGCGTCCACCGCGTCGGCAAGGCCTTCGCGGGTCACTTCGGGCAGCATGACCTCGCAGATATGGTCGATGTAGCCATCGGCATCACCGGCGAATTCGGGCGGCAGCGCATGGGCGCCGAGGAATGTGGTGGCGATGGAGACCGGCCGCTCGCTGCCCAGCCGCCGCGCGGCGCGCAGCATTCGGAGTTCGCTGGCAAGGTCGAGGCCATAGCCGGACTTTACCTCGATGGTGGTAGTGCCTTCGCCGATCAGCGCGTCGAGGCGGGGCAGGGCGCTGGCGACGAGGTCGTCCTCGCTGGCGGCGCGCGTGGCCGTCATGGTGGAGACGATGCCGCCGCCGGCGCGGGCAATTTCCTCGTAGCTGGCGCCCGCCAGCCGCAGTTCGAATTCGCGCGCGCGGTTGCCGGCATGGATCAGGTGCGTGTGGCAATCGATCAGGCCGGGGGTGATCCAGCGGCCCTCGCAATCGGTGACGATGCGGCCTTGCAGCGTGGGTGCATCCGCCTCGGGGCCCGCATAGACAATCCGCCCGTCGGTGACTGCAACCGTGCCGCGCTCGATCACGCCGATGCCATCCGCTTCCGGGGCCATCGTGGCGAGGCGGGCGTTGGTCCAGATCGTATCGCAGCGCATGGCGGGCCAGTCTCTCCGGGCGGTTCACTCTCTGCCGCGTCTTATTGCATCGGCTCGCGATAATGTATAGACAAAAAGAAATCCAAGGGAGTGCCCGATGTCTCAAGCCCAGCCGCGACAGTCCTTTACGATCCATGCGGGGCGTGCCTTGTGCGAGTCCGGTTGGGCTCGGGATGTGCGCTTTACGGTCGTGGATGGGCGGATCGCGCGGATCGAGTCGGGTGCCGAGCCGGAAGCGGGCGACGAGCGCCACGCCTGCGTGGTTCCGGGCATTCCGAACCTCCACAGCCACGCCTTCCAGCGCGGCATGGCCGGCCTTGCCGAGCAGCGCGGCAATAGCGACGACAGCTTCTGGACATGGCGAGAGGTCATGTACCGTTTCCTCGACCGCATGACGCCGGAGGACCTCCACGCGGTGGCAGCGCTCGCGGCGATGGAGATGCTGGAGAGCGGCTTCACGCGCCTCGGCGAGTTTCATTACCTCCACCACGATGCCGACGGGCGCGCTTATGCCGATCCCGCGCGCATGTGCGCGGCGATTGCCGAGGCGGCGGCGGAAACCGGCATCGGGCTGACGCTGCTGCCGGTATTCTACGCCCATTCCGGTTTTGGCGCGCTGGTGCCGAACCATGGGCAGCGCCGGTTCATTCACGATCTCGACGGTTTCGCGCGCCTGCTGGAGGGTGCCCGCGCGGCGGTATCCGGGCTGGACGAGGCAGTGGTCGGCCTTGCGCCGCACAGCCTGCGCGCGGTGTGCCCGGATGAACTGCTGCGTCTCGAAACGATGGCAGGCGAGGGGCCGATCCATATTCACATCGCCGAACAGATGCGCGAGGTGGAAGACTGCCTGGCATGGAGTGGCCAGCGTCCGGTCGAATGGTTGCTCGATCACGCGGAAGTGGATCGCCGCTGGTGCATGGTCCACGCCACGCACATGACGCGCGAGGAAACCACGCGGCTTGCCCTCAGCGGCGCGGTGGCGGGGCTCTGCCCGATCACCGAGGCCAATCTGGGCGACGGCCTGTTCCCGATGGCGGACTGGCTGGCGGCGGGTGGCGCTTACGGAATCGGCAGCGATTCCAACGTGCTGATCGACGCGACCGAGGAAATGCGCCTGCTCGAATACGGGCAGCGACTGTTCACGCGAAAGCGCAACCTGCTGGCCGATGCGGCAACGGCTTCGACTGGAGAGGCGATCTGGCAAGCTTCGCTCAAGGGCGGCGCGCAGGCTTTGGGGGTGGAGGCCGGGCTGAAAGTGGGCCGCGCGTTCGATGCGGTTTCGCTCGATCTCGACCATCCCTCACTCTGCGCGCGGGGCGAGGATCGCCTGCTCGATGGGCTGGTCTTCGCATCCGGGCGCGCCGGCATCGATTGCGTCTGGCGCTTCGGCAAGCAGGTGGTTAGCTCTGGCCGCCACCACGCACGCGACGGGATCGTCCGACGCTATCGGATGACTCTGGACCGACTCTGCGCATGACCCTTTCCGAACGTATCCGCCACGATTTCGAGAGCCGCATTCTCTCCGGCACGCTCGCCCCCGGCGAGCGCTTGCCGACCGAGCAGGACCTGATGGAACTCTACGGCTGCGCGCGGATGACGGTGAACAAGGCGCTCTCCGCCCTGTCTGCTGCCGGGCTGGTCGAGCGGCGGCGCAAGGCGGGGACGTTCGTCGCCCGGCCGCGCGTGCATTCGATGGCGATGGATATTCCCGACCTCGGCGCCGAAGTCGCCGCGCGCGGGCAGGCCTATCGCTTTGCGCTCTCGCGCCGCAAGCTGGTGCGCGCGGCCGATGCGGCGGTGAAGTGGGATGTCAATGGCGAAGTGCCGCTGTTGGAGCTTTCGGGCATCCATTTCGCGGACGATGCGCCGATGGCGTGGGAACACCGCTTCGTGAACGCCGCCGCCGTGCCCGAGATTGTCGAGGCCGAGTTCTCATCCCCGGGCGGCTGGCTGCTGGAACATGTGCCATGGACCGAGGCTGACGCGCGCATCACCGCCGCCGCAGCGACCGGCGCAGAGGCCAAGGCGCTGGCCGTTTCCGCCGGTGCGCCGTGCCTTTGCATCGAACGCCGCACATGGCGCGGGACCGAGCCGATCACCTATGTCCGCCAGCTTTTCCTTGCCGGGGCTTACGAACTCAACGCCCATTTCGGCCCCTCGGCGGGAAGCCGCTGATTAGCGCCCAATGATCAGCGTCCAATGATTAGTGATAGTGCCCCATGGTCACTTTCAGCATGACCGGGTCCGGGCCGATATTGAAGCCGTAATCGATCTGATCGCCGTTCCAGCGGCGCTTCATGATCCAGTGCCCGTTCTCGAAATGCCCTTCCTCGGCGGAAAGGATTTCGGCCGGGCGGCGCGGATCGGCGGTGGCATCGTCGAGGCGGATGCGCACGTGCTGGCCCATCAGCAGGAAGGTATCGGGGCCGAGCTGCGCCACTGTCGCGCCGCCGATCGGCTTGTCCTTGAGCGGGTGGGCTGCGCCGTCGCTGCCATTCGCGCCGAAAGCCCAACGCGCGTATTGGACGGTGATTTTCCATGTGCCCATGACGGTCGACTGGTCCGCTCCGTCCGCCGCTTTGGCCGTGCCCCATGTCGGGTTCTCCAGGGCGATCCGGGCCCAGTCCGACGCCATCGGCGCCAGCAGGCCATAGGCGGCGCCAAACGCGGTCACGGCCTCCGCGTCCTGATCGGGGCGGGCGCCGAGCGGGTAGTTCGAATAGCCTGAGCTATCCATGCCGAACGGCGCGAAGCCGATCCCGCCGTGCCCCAGCACTGGCCAGAGGAAGCGCGCATGGTCGGGCGAATTGCCGATCTCGGGCACGAGGAGCGGGTTGTCCGCCCGTCCATAGCGGTCGAGGATCTTGGCGACGAAGGCCTCGTCGCGGTTGTAGATGTCGGGCGCGAGCGCGGCGATGTGCGGGGCGGCGGCCTTCCATATCGCGATCATGTTCCAGCTGGGGCCGCCGTAGGGGCCGGTCTCGCCCGGCTTGTCGCTGTCGGCCGAGCCGAGCGAGGCGTTGACGTACATCGGCAGGTCAAGCTGCGCCTGACCGGCGGCGGCGACCTTGTCGATGTAACTTGCGAAGGCCCATGTGCTGAAGGCCTGTTCGGCGTGGAGGCCGAAGACCTGCTCCCACGTTCCGCTCTTGCCCTCGGTGCGGGCGAGCGCGGCGGGCACTGGTCCCCGGAACTGTGCTTCGGCTTCGGGCGCATGATCGCGGGCAAGGCCGTAGCTGCCGACTTCGTTTTCGACTTGCGCCATGATGACGGTGTGGTCCGGATCGATCGCTTTCACATGCGCCATCAGCGCGGCAAAGGCGCGGGCGTCGGCCTTGAGTGTGTCGGGATCGTGCGGGCTCAGGACCATGTGCGGCGTGCCGTCCGCCTTGCGCATTCGCGCGAAGCGATCGGGCGCGGACTTGACCCATTGGGGCGCATAGCTGGCGCCGGTGTTCTTCCATGTGCCGAACCACAGGATCACCAGCCGCTTGCCATGCGCGCGCGCCTCGCGGACGAGCGTGTCGGGCCACGAGAAGTCGAACTTGCCTTCCTCGGGTTCGATCTGCTCCCAGGCGACGGGCATTTCCAGCGTATTGGCATGCATCGCGTCCAGCACCGGCCAGACGGTGGGCAACATCTCTGGATAGTTCGAGCTGTTGTTGGCCTGCGCGCCGAGCATGAGGAAGGGTTTGCCGTCCACTTCCAGCGCATGGCGGCCGTTCTGCGCGACGATGCGGGGCAGCGGCGCGTCGGCGGCTGCAGGAACTGCGCCGAGCAGGGTCAGGCCAAGCGCCAGCGAGGACCATCCGGTTGCATGACGCACTCGGCGATGAGCCGCCGAAAATCCCCTGAACATCAAACGATTTGCCCCTCTTGGTCTTGGCCTGCGCCTCTTGGCAGAGGCCCTGCGCATCGTCTTGCAAGTATTGCTTTGCGGATCAACCGGCTGACAGCGTGCCGAACGCCCGAGGGATGCCTGATGGCACTCACTTTGCCTGTTGCGACGGGCTTGCTAAACACCCGTTCAACACGGGCGGAGGCAGTCCGTCACCGAAACGGGAGAAGGCATGACGCAGCAGGCACCCATCGCGCTGGTGACCGGCGCCAGCAGAGGCGCGGGACGCGGGATCGCTCTTGCCCTCGGTAGCCACGGTTATACGGTCTACGTCACCGGGCGCAGTCAGGCACCGGGCGGCAACGCGCTGCCCGGCACGATCTACGAGACCGCCGAGGCAGTGACCGCCGCCGGGGGACGGGGCGTTGCCGTGGCCTGCGACCACTCCGACGATGCGCAAGTCGCCGCGCTGTTCGAGCGACTGCTGGCGGACGAGGGACGGATCGACCTGCTGGTCAACAATGCCGCCGCCATCCATGACGAACTGACCCAGCCCGGCGAATTCTGGGAAAAGCCGCTGAAACTTGTCGATCTCATCAATGTGGGCGTGCGTAGCGGCTATGTCGCCAGTTGGCATGCGGCAAAGGCCATGGGCGCGCGCAATCACGGACTGATCGTCTTTACCTCGGCCTCGGGTGCGGCGCACTATTCGCTCGGGCCCGCCTATGGCGCGCACAAGGCGGGGATGGACAAGATGGCCTTCGATATGGCGTCGGACTTCCGCCACGCCGGCCGCAAGGTTGCCGCGCTCTCGATCTGGATGGGCGCGCTGATGACGGATCGGCTGAAGGCGATCATGGTCGCCGATCCGGTGAAGTATGGCCATCTCGAAGGCCACTGCGAGAGCCCGGAATTCACAGGCCACGTGATTCACGCGCTCTACGGGGACCAGGATCTTGCCGCGCTCAGCGGCCGTACGCTGGTGGGCGCGGAGATCGCGCGCAAGTATGGACTGACCGATGGCGGCCGCGTGCCGCCGACCGCCGCCGAAATCCACGGCGTGGAGCCGCTGAACTTCCACCCCGCCGAAATCCGCTGATCGGAGCGCTTGTCATGGACCGAGTGACTGACCGTCATCCGGCCACGGATCGGATCAGGTCGTCAGCGGTTCGATCAGCGGCGGCGTCAGTGCCCGTGCGGAAAGGGCCACACTGGCGCGGGTGGACTCGCCGGGGGCGAGCCAAGCCAGTTCCTCCGGCTCGCGGTTGTGCGCGTCGGTTGCATGGCTCACGGGTTCGACGCAGAAATAATCCTCACCCGCCGGGGTGAAGACCACCGTGGTTCCGAGGATGTCTGAAGGCGCGAGCGTAAGGGCAAGGTTCCGCAGCGGCCATTCGATCGTGAGCGGGCCCTCCCGTTCGGTATAGGCGGTGTCGACCGCGCGGGCATCGACGGGTTCGCCCTCCCACCAGTCACGGGCCTCGCCGCGCGTGTCGAGCATCAGCGGCAGGCATTCCGCCGTGTTGCGCCACTCGCCCCGATGGGCGCCGCGATAGCGGGTGGCATGGTCGCGCGGGAAATAGGGATGGAATCCAAGCCCGGCCGGCATCCGCTCGGCGCTGAGATTGGTCACCGACAGCCCCAAGACCAGTCCGGACTCGTCAAGGTGGAAGACCTGCCGCGCACGATATGCCCACGGCCATTCGCCTGCCGGGTGGACGTGCTGAAGCACGGCATGGAAATCCGACGCCTCGACCACGTCCCACGCTGCCAGCCAGCCGAAGCCGTGCAGCGGGTGAGGGTGGTCGGAGCCCGGGAAGTTGGGCGCCAGTGCCACCTCTCGGCTGTCCGCACGAAACCGGCCGTGGGCGATGCGGTTGGAGAACGGCACCAGCGGGAAGCTGGCGACATCGAAAATCGAAGGTCCACTGGCGGGGCGCATCAGCGCCTTCCCCTGCCAGTCGAACCGTGTGACCGAACCGCCCCGTGCGGGATCGAGTTCCAGCCTGTAGTCGCCTGCCCCCAGCACGATCATCAGCGTGTCTCCATCAGAATGCGTTGACTTGGTTTTCCAGCCATTCCTGACGGCCCGGCTTCGGCTCGGGCGTGCGGTTGGACTGGATGCCATGCCCGGCGATCGAAGACAAATGATGCTTCGGGGATGGGGGACGTGCTGATATCGATGCCGAGCAACATGTTCAGGCCCACTCCCACGGGTAACTTCGATTGTGCGACGCCAGGTATTGAACTCTCGTCGACTGGCTAAATAGGTAGCGCTACCAATCAGGATTGACAAGCGTGCACGGGCTTCTGCCGAGCGGCTTGCCAAGAGGCGTCCGGGAAGGATAGGCAGGCGGATGTGATGGGGTAGGCCAATAAGGCCAATGGCAGGGTGATGGGGCAATGATCGAGGGCGACGCATCGGGCGAATCGCGCCGAACCGCGCGGCGCGGGGGCGCGAGCGTGACTGTCTCGCAAGTCGCGCACGCAGCGGGTGTCTCACCGATGACAGTCTCGCGCGTGGTCAATGGCGACCCGCGCGTTTCGCAGGCGACCCGCGAGAAAGTGGACGAGGTGATCCGCGATCTTGGCTATGTGCCCAACCCGGCGGCGCGCAGCCTCGCCAGTGGGCGGCAATGCCGGATCGGGCTGCTCTATTCCAACCCCAGCGCCTCCTACCTGAGCGAATTCCTTGTCGGTGCGCTCGCCGAAGCGGCGCGGCACGATGCCCAGATCATCCTTGAACAGTGCGAGGCCGAAGCGGACGCAGCGGCGCTGGTGGGGCAGTTGCGCCGCCACCGGCTCGACGCGGTCCTGTTGCCGCCGCCGCTTTGCGACGATCCGCAACTGGTGGAGGCGCTCGTGGGCGTCGGCATGGCGGTGGCGCAAGTGGCGACCGGCAGACCGGCCGAGGGCGCGCATACCGTCTGCATGGATGACGAAGGCGCGGCGGCGGCGATGACGGCGCGGCTGATCGCGCTGGGCCATCGCCGGATCGGGTTCATCGGCGGCGATCCGCGTCAGGCATCCAGCCAGCTCCGCCTCACCGGCTATCGCCGCGCGCTGGCCGAAGCGGGGATCGCGATGGAGGCCGCACTGGAGACGGCGGGCGACTATTCCTATCGCTCCGGCCTCGCGTCCTGCGAAGCGTTGCTTGACCTTGCCGTGCCGCCCACGGCGATCTTCGCGGCCAACGACGACATGGCCGCTGCCGCTGTCGCCGTCACGCATCGGCGCGGGCTGGACGTGCCGCGCGATGTATCGATCTGCGGCTTCGACGATACCGCGATCGCCACCACCATCTGGCCCGAACTGACCACGGTGCGCCAGCCGGTGGCCGAGATGGCCCGCATGGCGACGCAACTGCTCGCCGGGGCCATCGCCGGGGGAGCGGAGGAGAGGCAGGCGGCCAGCGATGAGAGCGTCGCCTTCAGCCTGATCGCAAGGGATTCTGACGGTCCGCCCCAGCGGGCTTGACACAGGCCGCAACAGCGGCTCGATAGCGCTAACAATCCCGGGCGGGTCCGGGCCGGAGAATCCGGGGAGAGGTGAGTAGATGACTGGTAAATCCACGGGTCCCGGGGCGAATCTGGGGTTCATCGGCCTGATCGTCGCGGTGGCGACCATCGGCGGTTTCATGTTCGGGTACGATTCGGGCGCGATCAACGGCACGCAGGACGGCCTGCGTCACGCGTTCGGACTGACTGAAGGGCAACTGGGCCTGACCGTCAGCGCACTGCTGCCCGGCTGTGCGCTCGGCGCCTTCCTCGCCGGTCGTTTCGCGGACGTGTTCGGCCGCCGCACGGTGATGATGATGGCGGCACTGCTGTTCCTCATCAGCGCGCTGGTCTCGGGCGCGGCGCCTTCGGCCATTATCCTTGCCATCGCCCGTTTCTTTGCAGGTGCGGCAGTGGGCGCGGCGAGCGTGCTTTCGCCGGCCTACATCAGCGAAGTCACCCCGGCCGCCATTCGCGGCCGTCTGTCGAGCGCGCAGCAGGTTATGATCATCTCGGGCCTGACCGGCGCGTTCCTGGCCAACTACTGGCTGGCCGGTGCGGCGGGTTCGTCGCTCGGCATCTTCTGGGGCGGCTATCCGGCCTGGCGCTGGATGTTCTGGGTTCAGGCCCTGCCGGCGCTGCTGTTCTTCGTGACGCTGCTGCTGATCCCCGAAAGCCCGCGCTTCCTCGTTTCCAAGGGCCGTAACGCCGAGGCACTGACGGTGCTGGGCAAGCTCTTCGGCACCGACGCCGCGCGCGTGAAGCTGGGCGAGATCGAAGCCTCGCTCACCAGCGACCACGCGCCGAGCCTTGCCGACATTCGCAAGCCCGGCGGCGGCTGGCGTCCGATCGTCTGGGTCGGCATCGGCCTTGCCGTGTTCCAGCAGCTCGTCGGCATCAACGTGGTGTTCTACTACGGCGCGGTGCTGTGGCAGGCTGTCGGCTTCAGCGAAGCGGATGCGCTCAAGATCAACATTCTTTCGGGCGCGCTCTCGATCCTCGCCTGCCTGCTTTCGATTGCGCTGGTGGACCGTATCGGCCGCAAGCCGCTGCTGCTGTGGGGCTCGATCGGCATGACGGTGACGCTGGCGACGCTGGTCTGGTGCTTTGCACAGGCGAGCATCGTCGACGGCAAGCTGGCGCTGCCCGGCGGCGTGGGCACGATCGCGCTCGTTGCCGCGAACGTCTACGTCGTGTTCTTCAACATGAGCTGGGGCCCGGTCATGTGGGTCATGCTGGGCGAGATGTTCCCCAACCAGATGCGCGGTTCGGCACTGGCAGTCGCCGGTGCGGCGCAGTGGCTGGCGAACTTTGCGGTCAGCTCCAGCTTCCCCTGGCTTGCCGCGAACATCGGCCTGCCGGTGACGTACGGCTTCTACACGCTGGGTGCGGCGCTTTCGGTGATCTTCGTGCTGCGTGCGGTGCATGAGACCAAGGGCATCGAACTGGAAGCGATGAAGGGCTGATATCCCGGCCATCGCTGGAAATCGCGAACGGCGTCCCGGTAACGGGGCGCCGTTTTCGTTTCAGTTCACCGTTGCGTCGAACCGGATCGCGAAGCTCGTTCCCGCCGCCAATGTGGGCGCGCTGGCTTTGACCGTGCCTGAGGCATAGGACGCGCCGTAGGGATCGCTTTCGTCGCTGCCGGTATCGTTGTCGTCCTCCGCCGTGTTCGCGCTGGCACAGTCGCTGCCGGAATAGATGCTGCCCGCAACATATGTGAGCGTCGCCGGAATCGGATCCGAAGCCGCGACGCTGGTGGCCGCGCTGCTGCCGGTGTTGGCCACGAGGATGCAGTATCGGACCGTCGCGCCGGGGATGGCCTTGGGGTTGTTGGTCCCGCTCACCGGATCGCTGACGACCGAACTGGTCTTGGAAACGGCCAGCGTCGTGCTCGGGCGGCAGAAGGTGATGTCGTGCAGGGCGATGGCCTGCTGACCGGGATCGCTGGGCGCCATCGAGTGGTTGCCATAGCGCACGATGATCGTGTCGATCGGCTGCGAGAAGGTGACTGTCACAGTGCCGTCCGCGCTGGCATCGTCGCTGAGGCCGTCGCCATAGGCGCTATTGCCGATCACGTAGTTGGACACGCCGTTGGTCAGCGTGGGGGTGACCACGGCGCCGTTGTAGCGGCCTTCCACGGTCACCTTGTCGGCAAACTGGCCGGAATAGTAATCGACGTCGAAGATCTTGAATTGCGCGCCGGGCAGGGCGGTGGGCAGGGTGATCGTGGTCGTCGCCTCGGCACTGATGTTCGGCATGTTGACCATCTCGAACAGCGCGTAATCGTTGAGCCCGCCGTTGACGACGTTCTGCCGGACCGGCGACTGGCCGCCGTAGGTCGAACTGCTCAGCCATGTCCCCTGATTGGCGAGCGCGAAGCTGATCGTGCCCAGCGTATCGAAGGAGTAGGAATTGCTGGTGCTGCCTGCCGTCCAGGCGCGGTTGCTCCAGTCGAACACCACCGTTCCCGCCGCGCAGGAAAGCGTGGGCGGTGTGCCGGCCACGCGGCTGCCGGTGACGGTCAGCGTGGCGCTGGCATAGTCGTCCTCGCTGGTGACGCCGTTGCCGGGGGTGGAATCCGGATCGTTCTGGTCGCTGGCGGTGATCTCCGCCGTGTTGGTGAGCGTGGCGCCCGCGCTGGCGTTGACGGTGCCGGTTATGTCCAGAGTGACGCTGGCGCCGGGGGCGATCGATCCCACCGTCCACACGCCCGTCGCGGCGTTGAAGGATCCGGTGCCGTTCGAGGAGACGTAGGTGAAGCCGTCCGGCAGAGTGTCGGTGACTTTCACGTCGGTCGCGGTGTCGGTGGAGGTGCTGGCGTTGGTCACCGTCAGGCGGAAGGTCGCAAGGCCGCCCGAGGTCGGGCTGCTGGTGAGCAGCGTGTTGCCTAGCGAAAGGTCGGCGCCCTTGGCGTTGAAAGCGAGGCCGGACAGCACGATAAACTGTGCCGTGGGGTTGGCCGTGCCGGATACAGTATAGCTGTTATAGACGATGCGGATGCGCTTCACGGCAGTGGTGCCGAAGTTGAAGGTCAGCGTGCCGTTCGTCGAATTGTTGGCCGAGGCTGCCGTGCCGTTCCAGCCGCTGGTATCGTTGGTGACCGCGCTGCCGTCCGACCAGAATGCGCTGTTGCTAACGGCGTTCACGAAAGTGCCGTTTCCGGTGTCGTAATAGACCGCCACGGCATCGCGGTTGTAGTTGTTGCCCGTCGTTTCCCGGTCGATGTCGGCGATGGAAAAGGCAAGGCCGGTCACACTGCGGTTCAGCGTGATATCCATGGTGATCTTGTTGTTCGCATCGAAGCGCGAGGCATCGAAATTGAGCAGCAGGCCGGGGCTGACGCCGCCGATCGCAGGCGTGTTGTAGACCACGTAGTTGTTATAGCCCGATGCGACTGCGAAAGTGCCCGCGCCGCCGACGGTCGTACTCCATGCGGTGCTGACCGTAGTGCCGTCGCTGGCGGTGATCGCTGTCGAGGAACCGACCGATCCGCCGTTCGACAGTCCGAGACTCGACCATGCCGCCGTAGCGTTTTGCGCCTGTGCGGTGCCGGCCAGCAGCAGCGCGGCCAGCGTGGCGAAGAGGGCGAACAGGCGCGCGGTCATCGGCCCAGCCCCAGGAAGCCCAGGCTGTTCTTGTCGAACTTGGCGCGAAGGGTGGCGAACACGCCCTTGTTGGTGCTGCGCGCGGCTGAATAGTCGCGGTCGCGGAAGCCGGTGACGTTGTAGCCGATGGTCAAGAGCATGTCCTGCGTGGGCACTACGCTGATCTGCGGGCCGACCGCGAAGCTGGTGGTGTGTTCGGAAAAGGCGCGGCGCACCGTGGCGGTGCCGCCGACGGAAATGCGGTTGCCGATGCCGATGCCCAGATCGAGGCCCGCGACGGCGGTGAAGCCGGCCAGATCGAAATCCTCGTAACGGTCAAAGCTGTAGCGCCCCCCCACGAACAGGCCCAGCTCCATGCGGTGGACCATGCTTTTCCCTACAGCACCATTAACCAACTTTGCGTTAACCAAACCCAGCGGCGACCAGTTGGTGGACAGGCTGGCGAGCAGGCGACGCGCCGTCGCATTGTCGCTAGCGGAAAGCGCGCTGTTGCCGGCTGCATCGGAATTGCCGCCGGTGCCGACGACCGAGCGGTCGCTGCGGTATTCCAGCTTGGCGAGTGCGGCGAAGGGAGATTCCGCCGGACGGTGGGCGAGCGAGATGGCGGCGTCGGTCACTTCGCTCACCGTGCCGTCTTCCGCCTTCGCATGCGTCCAGGTCACGCCGGAGCCGACCACGCTGCCTTCGCCCAGTTGGCGGATTGCGCCGAAGGTCAGACCCTTGCGGTCGGTCACTTCGCCGTCGCGCCATTCGGCGCGGCCGGTGATCGACCAGCGCTCATGTCGCCAAGCCGCGCCGAAAGTGAGGGCGGTGAAATCCTCGAACAGCAGCGCGTCGGAGGTGCTGATCTGGCCGCCGCTGGTGACGGGCTGGAACTCGTTGATGATCTTGCTGGCCGATACACCGCCCACGGTGCGGTTGCCGTCCACGGTGGCATCCAGCGTCAGGCTCTTGGTCACCGGCAGGCTTTGGGCAAGGCCATAGGCGGCGAAGGCGCGGTTGCCGTATTCGCCGATGTCCTGAAAGCCCATGCCGCCCGAAACGCGCGCATTGGTCCATGCGGCGGTTTCGAACCCGCCCTTCAGCGTGCGGGCGTTGATCGCGTCGCCCAGCGCGATCTCGTAGCTGGCGGTGGCGCGAACATCTTGCGTGACCGCATAGCGCAGACCAAGGCGGTGACGGGTGGGCAAGTCCACCGAATCCGTGCGGCCCAGCGGCATGCTGGAATCGGCGGAGAGTTCCAGCCGGTTGCCCAGCAGGCGGCGGGTCGCGCCGAATTCGAGGACGGTGGAATTGGCGTCGCTGCCATCGGCCAGATGGTCGGCCACTTCGGTCACGCCCGCGCGCAAGTCGGTCTGGCCGTTGCGCCAGTTCACTTGCGCCTTCACGGCATCGCGGCGGGCGGCGTCGGTCAGGCTCTCGTCGTGCCAGGCGCTGGCGGTGAGGCTGAGGCCCTCGGCAAAGGTATAGCGCCCGTCCACGCCGAACTTGCGGCGGCCGCGCTCTGCAATGGACTGCTGGTTTGTGCCGTAATCGGCATCGATCGAGCGGGCATAGGCCAGCATGTCCAGCTTGCCGGTGTGGTGCTCCACTTCGATCAGCCATGCCTCTGACGTCTGCTCGTTCGCGCGGCTGGCGCCCAATTCGGCGCGCAGTTCGGACCGGGGGCCGAAGCGCAGGCGGGCATCTACCGCGCCGATCTTTGTATGGGTTTCGCCATCGCGGTCGGATATGGCCGATGCGCCGAGGCGCAAGGCCCCGTTCGCCAGCGTCACATCCCCGCGCAGGCCCGCATTCCACTGTCCATGGTCCAGATTGCTGTCGACTTCGTAGTCGACGACGATGAAGCGCGGGTTGAGGTCGGAATCGCGGCTGAGCACCGGCGCCTTGAACGTGATCGTGCCCGAGATCAGGTCCACATCGTAATCGAGGTAACGCGTCAGCGGCGTGCTCTCCACCACCAGTTCGGAGCGGAAGCGGTCGCGCACCACCAGCGTCACCGTTTCGCTATTGGCGACGATGGCCTTGGACGAAAGGCTGTAGGGCCCAGAAATGCCCGCGCCCTGAATCTCGTCATGGCGGTGGCTGATCTCGATCTTGGCGGCGAAGCCCTGCACATGGACTGCGCCCATGCGTCCCTCCGCCTTGCCGCCGGTGGCAGTGCGGACGTAGCGGGCAAGCTGGGTCTGGTCGAAGCCCGTGTCGATATCGCCGTAGATCGCATAGAACGTGCGGCTTTCGATGCGCACGTAGAGCTTGTCACGGCTGGCGGCATCGAAGCGGCGGGTCGAGCCGTCGGCGAAGACGGTGTAATAGGCTTTGGGATCGATGGTGCCCAGCAGCACCTGATCGTCGCGCTGTTTGGCGCTGTCATAGGCGGCGGTGACAAGGAAGCTGCCGAGCACGCGGCCCTTGGCATAGAAGGCGGTGCGGGCGTGCTTGCCAAGATCGCTGTCGAACGTGCCGCTCTGCTGCATGGCGTCGGCGATGGACTGCGAACCGACTGCGCCTTCGGCAAGGCCCACCAGTGTCCATTTCTGGTCGCCGGGAACCACCCAGCCTTCAAGGTCCTGCGTGCTGGAAACTTCGCCGTCCGCGAAAGTGAAAGTCAGGTGCAGCGGGCCGGAGACCATGGTGGGGGCGAGTTCGACAAGGGCAACGCCGTCATCGCCCTCGACCGTCCAGGTGGGCGAAGTGCTGCCGGAACCGCTGAGCTGCCGCTGCTGCATCCGCTCGATGGCGGCGGCGCTTTCGTAAGGTGCGTTGATCGAGAGCGCGCCGGAGACGCCCGCGCGCACCGGGTTGCCCTTGCGGTCGGTCAGGCGCAGCGCGATCACCGGGCGCGACCGGCCATCGGCGACAAGGTGCGACCGCTCGCGCAGGATCTGTGCATGGGCGGGCGCGGCGGCGAAATGCACGTCACGGGAGAGTTCCGCCGCTACCGAGCCATCGGCATTGCGCACGGTCGCGGCCAGATGCGTCACTTCCCCGTCCAGCGGCACGCCGCGCCAGATGCTGACGGCATAGCGGCCATCGGCGGACTTCTTCACGCCATCGAAGCTGAGCGCGGGCACCGCCTTGCCGGCGGCGGTGAGGTCTACCTTCTGGCCGGGCTTGTGGCGGATCACCACGCGGATGGCAGGCGCGCGCGGGTTGTGATCGGGCGCGGGGAACAGGAAATCGATGGGGCCATCACCCATGGCCAGCCAGTCGACGCCGCCGCCTGCAGCCTTGGCATCGTCGAGCACGGGGGCGCCGTCTGGAGCCGGTTCGGTCGGCGCAGGAGCCTTGAGATCGACGGGTACGGGCAGGGCGCTCGCGGGAACGACGGCGTAGAAATCGGCGGTGACGAGGCTGCCGCCCTGACCGATGGCAAACAGCGAGTTCGCCTTGCCCGCATTGCGCACCGAGCTTCGGCAATCGACGAAATGGCCGCCTGCGGGCAGCGTATCGGGCTCTGCCTGCACGACATGGGTGCCTGGGACGAGGCCCTCGAAGTGGAAGCGGCCATCGGCGTCGGTAACGGCGAAGCTGCCGTCTTCCAGCATTACGCGCACGCCCGAAATGCCCTGGCGGCCGGAGGCGACGGTGCAGTCCCCGGCGCTGACGCGGCCGATCACGGTCATGCGCGATGCGATGGTGTCTTTCTCGATCTTCACGACGGCGCTGGCCTTTTCGATATCGCCGCGCAGGTCGGTGGTTTCGGCAAGGTTGAGTGCCTGCCCGGCCGGGGCATCGCCGCGCACGCTCATGGCGTAAACCACCGTGCGGGTGCCGCCGGCCGGGATCGCGGCGAGGTTGATGGTGAGGCGGCTGCCGTCTGCGGCTACGCTCACCGTGCTGTTCTCCGGTCTGGCGCCGTCGACGCGGATCGAGGACTTGCGCAGCCGCAGCCATTCCGAGGGCGTATCGACCAGCACCACGCCGGACTTGGCGCGTCCGGCGTCCGAATTGCGCACAGTGACGGTGTAGAACACCACGTCGCCGGGATTGGCGCTGGCGCGCGAGACGGTCTTGGTCAGCGCGACGGCACTTTCCTTGCCGTCCACCGGGATATCGACGCGCACCGGCGCGGGCGAGGAGAGCGTCACCACGCCCCCGAAAGAGGCGTCCTCTATCACCATCGTATTGCCGTCTGGGCGGGTAAACTTGGCCAGCGCCGAGCGCGCAACGGTGGAGGGCGCGGAGTAGCCCTCGGGCGGCTCGATCTCCAGCCGGTAGCGGCCGAGCGGGGCCAGCGGGAAGCGGTACTCGCCCGCCGCGAAGGCATAAGTATTGCCCGCGCCATCCGTCACTGGCTCGCCCGACACCACGGTCGAGGGCCACAACGTGACGCCGTCATCGGCGTAGACCTGGGCGGGCAGGCCGGTGTCGGCATTGATCAGCGTGATCCGCGCACCGCTTACGGCGCTGCCGCTCTCGCTGTCGAACACCATGCCATAGGGATCGGCCAGCACTGCGACCACGGTGCTGGCGATGGTCTTGTGCGTGGTGGCGGAGTTGTAGGCGATGGTGATCGTATCGTCGTTGGCGACGCTGAGGCGGCAGTCGTTGGCCTTGGGCGAAGGCGGGATCGCCGTGGTGGGGATGGATCCTGCGAAGACGCCGGTGTTGGCACCGGTTTCGTAAATCGTGATCTCTTCCGCGTCCCCCTGCGAGGTGGTGAGGGTGACGGCGATCGCATCGATGGCGGAGGCATCGAGATTGGCGCTGGCCGCTTCGATCCGGATCACCAGATCCTCGCCGATGTGGAAGGTCTTGGCGCTGGCGATGGCGGTCAGCGTGGCGCTCGTTGTCGTGCGCGCGGTGGCTGAGAGTTCGGTGCCGCCGCAAGTGGATGCGGCCAGCGGCGTCGACAGCGAGGAGGATGACACCGGGCGATAGGTCTGGATCGTCGCAATGGTCTGCACGACATCAAAGCTGACTTCGTTGGAGCGGATCGTGCGGGCACCGCCGTCCTGCGACCATGCGGCATCGGCGATATTGGAAACGGTGGCGGCCTCGGCAGGCTGGACGCAGGCAAGCGACAGCAGCGCCCCGAAGGACGCTGCTGCCTGCTTGAAGTTCGTCCAGTATCGCACCCGGCCCGCCAGCAGCCGTCAGTTGATCGTGGCGCGGAAGACGAGCGTGCGGGTCACGCCCGCCGCGATGTCGGAGAGCGTGCCGGTCACGGTATTGCTTGCGAAAGTGCCGCCCGAAGTGCCGTCCGCGTTGCAGGTGCTGCCGCTGACGGTGCCGTTGAGCAGGATCGAACTGGTGACGTAGGTCACGTTCGTGGGCAGCGGGTCGTTCACCGAGATATTGGTGGCCGTGGCGCTGCCGGTCGCATTGGCGATGGAGATGCAATACTCGATCGTCGCGCCCGGAATGGCCTTGGGATTGGTGGTCCCGCTGACCGGATCGCTGACGACGCGGCTGGTCTTGAGGACCGTAAGCGCGGCGGCGCTGACCTTGTAGTCGTCCTTGGCGGAGAAGGCGCCGTCATTGGCCGCATCGGTCGCGCCCGCAGCGTCTGCCAGCACGGTATCGACGCCCGTGGTGTTGGTCGCGCTGGTGGTGAGCGCCGCGCCCATCGATCCCGACGTGCCGCCCGCGCGCGCCGTAGCGGTGAGGACGACGGTGGCGATATCGCCGGTCACCTGGGTGGACGGGATGTCCATCACCACGAAGATCGTCTTGGCGCCATCGGCCGCCAGTTCGTCCAGATAGGTGACTTGCGTATCGGCCGAGGTGAACACGCCGTCGCCATTGCTGTCGACGTAGATCTTGACGTTGGAACCGTCGAAGTTGTCCGTGCCGCCCCAGGCCGCGCTGCCGCCCGATTGCTGCGCGGCAGTCAGTGCGAAATCGAGCGTGTCGTTCGACAGGTTGGTGACCTTGAATGTGCTCACCGCCTGAAGTTGACCCGGCGAGACGACCGTGGCCGAACTGCCGACTTCGGTGACGGTGACGTTGACCTTGCGGTCGACCGTGAACGTGTCCGACGCGGACTTGGAGGTCTGGGAGACCCCGCCGACCTGATAGCCGACCGTCACGGTATTCTGGATAGTGGAGCCGGCAGTGGTCCCCGTGGCGAAGGCGGGGCTGGAGCCAAGCGCGACGAGCGCAAGCGAGCTCACCGCACCCAGCAGCGTGCTGGTGCGTGTCATGAACGAAGTTCCTTCAAGTAAGGTGAGCCGCGCCTACCCCCGCCCGCGGCCCGTGGCGGAAATTCGTGCCGGTCAGCGGACCACGGCGTGATACTCCAGCGCGCCCGCCGCGCGGGGCGCGAGGTGCGCCAGCGTCCAGCGGATATGCGTAACGTCCTCAAGCTGCGCTGCGCGGCGCGTGCCCGCCGCATCGGCGACGGTCAGCGCGGCCAGCTTGCCGAAGGTTTTGCCGCCGTCGACCGAGACTTCGTAGCCGCCCTCATCGGCCGCAAGGCGCACCGGCGCGGGCAGGGGATTGGTGACGACGAAATTGTCGACCGGCTTGTCGCCGTCGTTGCTGTAGCGCGTGGTGAACAGCAGCCTGTCGCCGGGGACGACCGTGGTCGGCGGAGCCAGAACGGTCTTGGCCGCGCCGTTCTCGGTCACGACTTTCTCAACCTGCACGTCGCCCTTGAGCGAGACGGGCTCGGCCGCCGAGGCGGCTCCGGCAAAGGCAATGCCGAGAGCGACAGCTGCTGCTGAGGAAATCAGGCGGGCAGGGATATTGCGGTTCATCGCTGGGCGACCTTTACTGGATGGTGACGTTGAACGTGACGGTATGCGTGCTGCCCGCAGCGGCCGTGCCCACCAGCACGTCGATGCCGCTGGCCGACGCCTTGCCCGCGTCCGCATCGGCCGCATCGCTGAGCGCGGTAGTGTCGAGCTTGAGCGTGCCGGCAGTGTAAGTCGTGCCGGTCGGGATTGCGTCGGTCAGGCGCAGGCCGGCGATCGAGCCGCTGCCGCCGATGGTGGCGACCAGCTTGTAGGTCACCGTCGCGCCCGGAACCGGCTGAGTGCCGCCGAAGGGGTCGGCAATGGTCGCGGACTTCACGAGCCCGACCGTGGCGACGCTGGCGACCAGCGGTCCGTTGGCATTGGCGCTTGCACCGGAGGCCCCGACCACGGCATCGCCGCCGCCCTGACCCTTGCCGGCATAAGTGGTGCCCGGCGTGCCGCTGCCGGTAACGGCGCTGGCGGCAAGGTTCACCTTGCTGGTCTGCGCGTCGGTCATGCCGCTTGGGCCGGTAACGATCACAAAAAGCGTGAGCGACTTGTCCTGATCGACCGAAGGCGTCGCCGTGCCCGAAGGGAGCACGGTATCGACCCCGGCGTCATAAACGCCGTTGCCGTTGCTGTCGTAGGCGATCGAGGTGACCGTGGCGGCGAACTGGTTGCCGGAAACGGTCGGGTTCGCGGTAAGGTTGAAGGCTTCCGGCCCGTTGCCGGTATTGGTCAGCTGATAAGTCAGTACCGCACTGCCGCTGGAGATCGAAACCGGCGCGCTGTCCTTGGTAACCAGCGTTACGTCCAGCAGTTCGTCCACCTTCACTGTCACCGTGTTCGAATCCACCGTGCGGGTGGCGGTTCCAGTGGTGAAACTGGCCGAGGCGGTGTTCTGGATCAGCGTTCCCGCGGCCACATTGGCGGCATGCGCCTGCTGGGACGCGAGCAGGGTCGCCAGGACGGCGGTGCTGGTTGCAATACGGGTTTGCGCGTAAGTCATGCCATTCGAGGTGAACTCGTCTGGTTAGCGAAACCTTTCCATTCTCATGGGTTCATACCAAGGTATGCAATCGTTGCTGGATCGAACATACTTTTGGATGTAAGTGTGGATTTAGTGGCAGATTCTCGCGCTAGACGGGGCAGTTGCGCGATTGACGAACACTTGGGGGGGCTTCTTGATTCGACGTCTGATCATTGCCGACGACCACCCGATCTGCGTATCGGCGTTAACCTCGGCTGTTCACGCAGTTGACAATTCCATGCTGGTTTCGACAGCGGAAACGCTTGCCGGAATTCGGGATTTGCTTGCTGCCGAAAGCTTCGACGCTTTGCTGCTGGACCTTGCGCTCAAGGATTGCCAGGGGCTGGCCAACCTTGCCGCGGTTCAGGCGATCGCGCCACGGATGCCGGTGCTGGTGGTGAGCGGCAATGCCGCTGCCGACCTGCCCGCCAAGGCGGCGACGCTGGGCGCGCGGGGGTTCCTCAACAAGACTGCGCCGCTTGCGGAGATGAAATCGGCGATCGCCGTGATCCTCGAAGGCGGAACCTGGTTCCCTCTGCGTGAGGAGCAGGGCGAAGGTCTGGCGAGCAAGCTGTCTCCAGCGCAGCTTCGCGTCATGTCGGAGCTGGCGCAGGGCAAGTCCAACAAGCTGATCGCCTACAGCCTTGGCCTCACCGAACCGACCATCAAGTCCCACCTCTCGGCGATCTACAGGGCGCTGGGCGTACACAACCGTTCGCAGGCGCTGCTGGCCTTGCGACAGGGGGCGGACGAAGCGGCCTGAGCGGTCTAGTCTGGATAGCGCCGGGCGATCCAGTCGCCGGTTTCGCGCGCAGTTGCCAGAAGCAGCGCGAGTGCATCGGCGTCGAGGTTCTGCGTCTCCAGCACTTCGGCCGCGCGCGCCAGGCGGGTGGCGCAAAGGTTGCAAGCCGCGCCCTTGATCGCATGGGCCAGCCGCCGCGCCCGCTCGGGCTCGCGCCCGGAGACAGCCGAGGCGATCTCCCATGCCTCATCCATCACCGTTGCCGCGAACGTCTGGAGGATCGGCACCAGCCGTTCCTCACCCAGCGCCTCCATCGCGCGCGCCAGTTCCTCTTCATCGATGAGCGGAACCTCGGCGGTCTGCAACATGATCCAACTCCGCTGCGTGCTGTCCGGCGGCTTGTCTTGCTGGCCGGATCGGTCTTGTTGGCGACACCATGGCGCGCGGCGCCCCGCTGTCGACGGGTTTCGGCAGGATACCCGGGGAAAACCGCAGTGCAAGCGCATGGTTCGGGACGATATCGCGCTAAGGATCGGGGATGACGGGCATGGCTCGGTTTTTTGCGCGCGACAGGGCTCATGGCGATTCCGTGGGCGCAGGTGTGGCGCTCGCCCGGATGGCGGTTCTTGCCGCAGCCTATGCGCTGGCTGGCGCGGCGGGCCTCGATCTTGCCGTTCCGCCCGGTTATGCAACGCTGGTCTGGCCCGCTTCGGGCGTGGCGCTGGCGGGGCTGCTGGTCTGGGGGCGGCGCTGCTGGCCGGGAGTCTGGCTGGGCTCGCTGACAGTCAATCTGTGGCATACTCTGGACGGGGCCCCGGGCCATCTTCCGTTCGGGCTGGCGCTTGGCATGGGGGCGATACTGGGCCTGGGCGCCAGCGTGCAGGCCACGGTGGGCGCTGCAAGCGTGCGGCGGCATTTTTCCGCCGGGGTCGAACTGACCGATGTGCGGCGCACGGCGACTTTTCTTGCACTCGTGGTGTTCGGGCCGTGCATGATCGCGGCGAGTGCGGGTGTTTCGGCACTGGCGCTGGCTGGCCGCGTCGATCCGGGGCTGGCGCTTCGCAACTGGGGTACATGGTACCTTGGCGACGTGCTCGGCGTTGTCGTTGTACTGCCGACGCTGCTGTTCTCGCCGGGTTCGCCGGTGCCGCTGCGCTGGCGGGGGCGGCCGATGCGGGGGGTGACCGCCACTGTCGCGATATGCCTTGCGCTTTCCATCGGCGTGACGTTCGCCTTGTGGAAGCACAGCGCCGAGCAGCAATTCTCGCGCGCGCACGCCAGTTTCTTCGCGCTGACCACCGAGACCGAACGCGCGCTGGATCGCCGTTTCGAGATCTATTCGCAGGCGCTCGACGGTGCCGCCGGGGTGCTTGCGGTCAACCCGGCGATGAGCGAGCGGGGCTGGTCCGACTATGTCGCGGCGACCGGGATCAAGCGCCATCTGCCCGGAATGCGCGGTATCGGCACGGTCGAGGCGGCAGCGTCGGGCGATATCGCGCGCCTTGTCGCCAATTCCGCACGGGGTGGCATGTCCCCGCCGAACATTCGCCTCGGTCCGGGCCGCTCCGAGCATTTCATCGTCACGCTGGTCGCCCCGATGGAACACAACCGCATGATCTACGGGCTTGATCTCGGTTTCGAACAGCACCGGCGCGAGGGGTTGGAACAGGCACGCCGAAGCGGCCGCCTGACGATGACCGCGCCGATTGCGCTGCTGCCGCACCGTCCGCCGCAGCCGGGCTTTCTGCTGATCCTGCCGCTCGGCAATGCGGCGCATGGTCATGATGGTGAGAAGAACGGCTTCCGCTGGGTCTATGCGCCGATCGGGCTCGATGACATCGTCGCGGGCCTCACCTCGCGGCAGGGGCAGGACTTCGCGCTGGAAGTGTTCGATGGCGATCATGCCGATCCCGCGCATCGCCTCTATGCGGTTGGCACCGAACAGATAAGCGGCACGCCGCTGTTCGTCAGGACCGAGAATGTCGATGTGTTCGGGCGACGCTGGACACTGCAATGGTCCAGCCTGCCTCCGTTCGAGGATCGCACGCTGTCGAACGAGCCGCTCAGCGTGCTGCTGGGCGGCGGGTTGGTCACGGTATTGCTGGGCATGCTGCTCGGCCATTTCGTGCGGCGCGAGGGGACGATCTCGCGCGAGGTGGAGCGCGCCACCGGCGAAGTTGCCCGCGTGGCCGAACAGCGGCGGCTGGCGGTGGAGGAACTGAACGAGAGCAACCGCCTGCTGATGCTGGCCGAAGCGACGGTCCATGCCGGCCACTGGCGGCTGGATTTCATCTCAGGCACGCTCATGTGGTCGGACGAACTGTACCATATTCACGGGGTGGAGAAGGGCAGTGTCGTGCCCACGCCGGCGGAAGTGCTGACATTCTACTACCCCGATGACCAGCCCATCGTTTCCGCCGCGATTGTCGCCGCGCGCGAGCATGGCACCCCGTGCCGTTTCGCCGCGCGCCTCTACCGCGCCGATGGGGCGCTGCGTCATGTCGAGGTGGTGGCCAACGTCGAGCTTGACGAGCAGGGCCGGCCAGCGGGGCTGTTCGGCGTGCTGGCCGACCGCACCGAAGAGGCCGAACTGCGCAACGAACTGTTGCGCACCAGAGACGAGGCCTGTGCCGCCGCCGATGCGAAAAGCGCGTTCCTTGCCAACATGAGCCACGACATCCGCACGCCGATGAACGCCGTGCTGGGTTTCGCAGAACTGCTTCACCGCGCCGAACTGCCGCCCGAACAGCACCATCAGGTCGAGGTCATCCTCGATTCCGGGCGCAACATGATGAGCCTTCTCAACGACATCCTCGATCTTTCGAAGATCGATGCGGGGCGGCTCGAACTGGTCGAGCGCAATTTCGATGTGCGTTATCTGCTGGCCGGGTCGATCGCACTGTTCCGGCAGGCCGCCGCGGACAAGCAGATTACGCTCGATCTCGCGCTCGATCCCGCGGTGCCGCAGTGGATCCGGGGAGACAAGCTGCGCCTGCGCCAGATCCTCGACAACCTGATGAGCAATGCGATCAAGTTCACCGAGAGCGGCAAAGTCACGCTAGCTGCGCGGGTCGAGCGTGAGAGCGGCGCGCGGCGGCTGGTTGTGGCCGTCAGCGACACCGGCATCGGCATCGCCTCGGACCGCCAGCAGCGCATCTTCGACGGGTTCACGCAGGCCGATTCCACCATCCACGAACGCTTCGGCGGTACTGGCCTTGGCCTCGCGATCTGCGCACGACTGGCGGCGCTGATGGGGGGCACTGTCACGGTCGAAAGCCTGCCGGGCGAGGGTTCGACATTCGGCCTGCGCCTACCGCTGCAACTGGCGCTCGACGCGAACGAGGGCGGGCCGGGTGAGGGCGGGGATGAACCGCTGGAACTGGCCGGGCGGGTGCTGGTGGCCGAGGACAATCAGGTCAACCGCATGGTTGCCGGGGCCATGCTCGACCGGCTCGGTGTGCCCTACGAATTCGCGGAAGACGGCGAGGAAGCCGTCAACCGAGTGATGGCGGCGCGCGCTGCGAACGAGCCTTATGTGCTGGTCTTCATGGATATCCAGATGCCGCGCATGGGCGGGCACGATGCCACGCGGACATTGCGGGAGGCGGGTGTAAGTGCAAGCGAACTGCCCATCGTCGGGCTGTCCGCCAATGCCTTCCCCGAGGATACCGTGGCCGCGCTGGATGCCGGGATGCAGGCGCATCTCACCAAGCCGCTGCGGCTTGAGGCGCTGGCCGCCATGCTGCGTGAGTTCGCGGGCGAGGTGCTGCGCCGCACGCATTGATGAACCCCGGTCATGGCTGCGTGCCGACTGATCGCGCTAATCGTTCGCGAAGTTTTGCCCTAGTTTGCCGCTCGCTCCTCAAGTCCCCCCAAAGAGGAGCACGATGTGAAAGGAATTCGCATGAAGACGCGCAAACTCGGCAGCACCGGACCGGAAGTCTCCGCCATCGGTTTCGGCTGCATGGGCCTCGATTTCGGTTATGGGACCAAGGTGGCGAAGGCGGACGGCGTGGCGCTGATCCGCGCGGCTGTCGATCACGGTGTCACGTTCTTCGACACTGCCGAAGTCTACGGCCCCTACACCAATGAGGAAATGGTCGGCGAGGCGCTGCGCCCGGTGCGCGACCGGGTGGTGATCGCGACCAAGTTCGGCTTCAACATCGTCGATGGCGAGATGCAGGGCTTGAACAGCCGTCCGGAGCAGATCAGGGCGGTTGCTGATGCCTCGCTGAAGCGGCTCGGGATCGACGTGATCGACGTGTTCTACCAGCACCGCGTCGATCCGAATGTGCCGATCGAGGATGTGGCGGGCACGGTGAAGGATCTGATCGCGGCGGGCAAGGTGCGCCACTTCGGCATGTCCGAACCGGCTGCCGCCACGGTGCGCCGCGCCCATGCGGTGCAGCCGGTGGCGATGCTCCAGAACGAATACTCGATGTGGACGCGTGGGCCGGAGACCAACGGCATCATCGACACGTGCGAGGAACTCGGCATCGGCCTCGTGCCCTATTCGCCGCTGGGCAAGGGCTTCCTGACCGGAGCGATGAATGCCTCAACCGAACTGGCCGCCGGTGATTTCCGCGCCCGCTTGCCGCGCTTCACGGCCGAGGCGATGGAGAAGAACCAGGCGCTGGTCGACCTGCTGCGCCGCGTGGCCGATGCCAAGGGCGCGACCCCGGCGCAGATCGCGCTGGCGTGGCTCCTCTCGCGCAAACCCTGGATCGTGCCGATCCCCGGGACGACCAAGTTGCACCGGTTGGAGGAGAACATCGCTGCCGCCGATGTCGAACTTTCGGCCGCGGAGCTTGCCGAGCTTCAGGCGGCCGCCGATGCCATCGCCATCGAGGGGGATCGCTATCCGCCCGAACTGATGGCGACGATCGGGGGCTGATGAACGGGTCCGGCGCTGCCCGATCGGCGGCGCCGGACATTCACCCGCCGCGATAGCGCAGCGCGTCCACCAGCAGACGGAAGGCGGCGGAAGATTGACGGCGGCTGGGATAGTAAAGGTGGTATCCGGGGAAGGGCTGGCACCAGTCCTCCAGCAGCGGAACGAGCGCGCCTGACTCCACATAGGGCCGCGAGAACGATTCCATCATGATCGCGATCCCGCTGCCGTCCAGCGCGGCTTTCAGGATCATCGGCATCGAATTGAACGTCAATTGCCCATCGACGCGGACGTTCAGGGCGCGGCCATCGCGTTCGAATTCCCAGGCATAGAGATTGCCGCGCGTGCGGAAGCGCAAGTTGATGCACTGGTGGCCGGCAAGATCGTGCGGCGTCACGGGCCTGCCGTGGCGCGCGAGATATTCGGGCGAGGCGACTGGCACCAGCCGCATCTCCGGCCCGATGCAGACCGCGATCATGTCGCGCGCGACCGACTCGCCCAGACGGATACCCGCATCGAAACGGTCTGCGACGATGTCGGACAGGCCGGAATCGACGCTGACTTCCACGTTGATCTCGGGATAGCGCTCAAGGAACGGCTTGAGCGAGGGCCAGAGCAGTTCGTGGGCGGCGTGTTCGGTGGTCGTCAGGCGGATCGTTCCGGCCGGTCGCTCGCGCAGTTCCCCGATGGTGGTCAGGCTCTGGTCGATCTCCTGAAAGGCAGGACGCAGGCTGGCGAGCAGCCGCTCGCCCGCCTCGGTGGGCGCGACGCTGCGCGTGGTGCGGGCCAGCAGGCGAACGCCGAGTCGCGCTTCCAGCCGGCGGATCGTATGGCTCAGCGCCGATTGCGAGGAACTCAGCTTGGCGGCCGCGCGGGTAAAACTGCCCTCGTCGGCGACGGCGATGAAGGCGATGAGGTCGGCCATGTGCTCACGTTGCATTCATGAGGCTCTATCATGACTGCATTGCGATTTCCTCCGGTTTTCGTGAGTGTTCGCTGTCCCTATATGAGGGTATGCTGCATTGCGGCATTCGATTCCCCGAAAATACCCTCTCCCAGGCACTCTTCCTCCAAGGATCTCCCCAGACATGAAGACCATCGGCTATGCCGCCCAGTCTCCCGAGACTCCGCTTGCCCCCTACGAGTTCGAGCGCCGCGACTTGCGCCCGGACGATGTCGCCATCGAGATCCTCTACTGCGGCGTCTGCCATTCGGACCTGCATACCGCCCGCAACGACTGGGGCGGCGCGCGGTACCCGATCGTTCCGGGCCACGAGATCGTCGGCCGCGTCACGGCTGTCGGCCCCGAAGTGACGCGCCACGCGGTGGGCGATACGGTCGCCGTCGGTTGCCTTGTCGATAGCTGCGGCCACTGCGACCAGTGCGAGCGCGACCTTGAAAACTATTGCCGCAACGGCTGGACCGGCACCTACAACGGTCTCGACAGGGTGACCGGCGAGGTGACGCAGGGCGGATACGCGCGCGCCATCGTCGTGCGCGAGGAATTCGTCCTCACCATGCCCGAGGGGCTCGATGTCTCCAAGGCGGCGCCGCTGCTCTGCGCCGGCATCACCACCTATTCGCCGCTGCGCGAATGGAACGTGGGCGAAGGCAGCCGCGTCGGCGTGATCGGCCTTGGCGGTCTTGGCCACATGGCGGTCAAGCTGGCCGCCGCGATGGGCGCGGACGTCACCGTGTTTAGCCGCACGCCGGGCAAGGAGCAGGATGCACTGGATCTGGGCGCCAAGCGCGTGCTGATCTCCAGCGATGTCGAGGCGATGAAGGCGGCTGCCAACAGCTTCGACGTCATCATCGATACCGTGCCGGTGAAGCACGATCTCAATCCCTACCTGCCGCTGGTGGATATCGACGGCAGCCTGGTGCTGGTCGGCCAGATCGGCCCGGTGGACGAGCCGATCACCACGCCGCTGATCTTCGGCCGCCGCCGCATTGCCGGTTCGCTGATCGGCGGCATCGCCGAAACGCAGGAAATGCTCGACTTCTGTGCCGAGAAGAACATCCTTCCCGAAGTAGAGATGATCCGCATGGACGAGATCAACCACGCGTTCGAGCGCATGGAACGGTCCGACGTGCACTATCGCTTCGTGATCGACATGAGCACGCTCTAGGTCTCATCCAAATCACGGACCATGAATGGCCGGCGCATCTTGCGCCGGCCATTTTCATTGGTGCGGCTGATACACGTTGCAACAATTTACCTGTGGCCTTTCACCTTGACCTGAAAGGCAAAACAAGGACATCCTCGCGCTCCCCCAAGGGCTGTGGAGTCCCTCGAACTTGCGAGCTGCAATCGTCCGACGTCTTCCGCTCCCGCTTGCCTTTTGTTTGCTCTCCGCATGCACGGTCGGGCCGAACTACGCACCCAAGAGCGCGGCCGAAATCGGTGTGCCGGACCAGTGGTCAGTCACGGCCCCGCCGGCTGCTGCAGACCTGACCCGCTGGTGGCAGACATTCGACGATCCGGTGCTGACCCAACTGGTCGATCAGGCGGCCGCCGCCAATCTCGATCTGGCGCAGGCGCTGGCGCGGCTGCGGCAGGCGCGGGAATCGCTGGTCATCAGCCGCTCCGCGTTGCTCCCCTCGGTTTCGGCGTCGGGCAGCATCAACCGCACCGAACCGCTGAAGGGCGGCGGCACCACGCTGACCCAGCCCGACGGCACCGTGGTCGTGGCCGGCAGCGGCGGCAGCACCAGTTTTTCGCTGGGCGCGGACGCCAGCTATCAGCTTGACCTGTTCGGCGGCAATCGCCGCGCGGTGGAAGCCAGCAAGGCGCAGTTCGAAGGCTCCGGCTTCGATTACGCGACCACGCTGCTCTCGGTGGAGAGCGAAGTGGCGCGCAATTATGTGCTGGCGCGCGGCTATCAGGCGCAGCTGGACAATGCCCGCGCCAGTCTGGCCATTCAGGACGACAACCTGAGCATCGCGCACTGGCGGGTGATGGCCGGGCTGGTTTCCTCGCTCGACGAGCAACAGGCCCGCGCCAGCCGCGCGCAGACGGCGGCGACGATCCCGCAAGTAGAGCAGCAATATGCCGCGGCGGTGGCGCGGATCGGCGTGCTCACCGGGCAGGCGCCGGGTGCGCTGCGGCCGTTGATGGAAGCACCGAAACCCATTCCCGAGGGGCCGCGCGAACTTGGCGCCGGAATCCCCGCGAACGTGCTGCGCCAACGGCCGGACGTGCGCTCGGCCGAGCGCAATCTGGCGGCGACGACCGCGCAGATCGGCGTGGCGAAGGCGCAGCTCTATCCGCAGTTCAACATATCGGCCAGCATCGATACCAATGCGGCCAGCTTCGGCGGGCTGCTGGAGACGATCACCGGCGGCCTGTTCGGCGGGATCAGTCAGGCGATCTTCAACGGCGGGCGTCTCAATGCGCAAGTCCGCTCCAGCCGTGCGGCGGCGGACGGCGCTTTTGCGGCCTACAAGTCCTCCGTCCTCACCGCGATGGAGGATGTCGAGAACGCCGTGGTTGCGCTGCAATCGGCGGAGGCGCGGGAGAAGGAATTTGCGATCGCGCTCGATGCGTCGAACAATTCGGCGTTGCTGGCGCGGATGCAGTACCGCTCCGGTCTGACTGACTTCACTACGCTGAACACGCAGGAAGCCGCGCTCGTTTCCGCGCGGAACGGGCTGGTTCAGGCCCATGCCGACCGCGCGACTGCGGTGATCGCGCTCTACAACGCGCTCGGCGGCGGCTGGGACCCCGGCGCCGACTATACCGCGCTTGCTACCAAGCCACAGGGAACCGACTGAGCATGGCCGACGAAACCCTCGACGAATTCCTCGGCGCCGACAAGCGCCCGCTGTGGCAGCGCAAGTGGGTACCGTGGACCGCGCTGGCGCTTGTCGTGGCGCTGGCGTTGCTGCTCTCGCAGTGCTTCGGCGGCAAGGAGACGGCGAGCTACGCCACCACCAAGGCCGAGAAAGGCCACCTCGTTACCACCGTGGCTGCCACCGGCAGGCTGGCGCCGACCAATCAGGTGACGGTCGGCTCGCAGCTTTCGGGTCTGGTGGTCAAGGTACTGGTCGACGTCAATGACCGCGTGGAGCGCGGGCAAGTGCTCGCCGAGATCGATCCCGAGCAGATCGAGGACCAGATCCGCCAGTACACCGCGCAAGTGAACGCCAATCAGGCGCAAGTTGCGCAGGCCAAGGCCACGCTGGCGGAATCGCAGGCACAGCTTGCCCGTCTTGAGGAAGTCTCGCGGCTGTCCGGCGGCAAGGTGCCTTCGGGAACCGAACTCCAGACCGGCCGGGCCGACGTGCAGCGCGCGCAGGCGGCGGTGAAGACCGCCGAGGCCAATGTGGAGGCCGCCAAGGCAACTCTGGCGCAGAGCCAGACCCAGCGTTCGCGCGCGCTGATCGTCTCGCCGGTCTCGGGCGTGGTTCTCGCGCGTGAGGTCGATCCCGGCCAGACCGTGGCCTCCTCGTTCAACACGCCGACCTTGTTCGTGATCGCCGAGGATCTCAGCAAGATGAAGCTGGAAGTCGCTATCGACGAGGCGGACGTGGGCACCGTGAAGCAGGGCCAGGCGGCGAACTTCACGGTCGATGCCTTCCCCGGCGAGACTTTCCCCGCGAAGATTACCCGCGTGGAAATCGGCTCGAACCAGACGGTGTCCTCGGCCACTTCGTCCAGCACCACTTCAACCACCAGCACCACCGGGCAGGTGGTGTCCTATGCTGCCGATCTGTCGGTGGCCAATGAGGACTTCCGCCTGCGCCCGGGCATGACCGCGACGGCGGAGATCGTCACCTCGGACAAGAACGGCGTGCTGCTGATCCCCAATGCCGCACTCTCGTTCACGCCCGAAACCAGCGGCAGCGCGAAGAAATCTGGCGGCGGCGTCACCTCGGCGATCGGCTTCCGTCCGCCGCGCCGGGGCCAGCCGGCAGCCAAGAGCGCCACGGTGGAACGCGGATCGCGCCGCACGATTTATGTGCTGGGCGCGGACGGCAAGCCGCAGGCCATGGGCGTCGTTACCGGTTCCAGCAATGGCCAGCAGACCGAAGTGGTGGGCGGCGATCTCAAGCCCGGCATGCAGGTCATCACCGGCCAGCTCGCCTCGAACGGAAGCTGAGGGCAGGGCCGTGGCCGAAACCGGCTCCGACGCCGTGCCCGTCATCGCCCTGCGCGGGATCACCAAGGTCTTCGGCGTGGGAGAGACCGCGTTCCGCGCGCTCAAGGGCGTGGACCTCGACATCATGGCGGGCGATTTCGTCGCGGTCATGGGCCCGTCGGGCTCCGGCAAGTCGACGATGATGAACATCCTCGGCTGCCTCGACGTGGCGAGCGGCGGAGAATACCTGTTTCAAGGCCACCACGTCGAAACGCTCGACCGCGATCAGCGCGCGCTGCTGCGGCGCAAGTATCTGGGCTTCGTGTTTCAGGGCTTCAATCTGCTGGCGCGCACGTCGGCGTTGGAGAACGTGGAATTGCCGCTGCTTTATCGCGGCGATGCCAAGCATGAACGGCGCAAGGCGGCGATGAATGCGCTTGAGCGCGTGGGCCTTGCCGAATGGGCGCACCACACGCCGGGCGAGCTTTCCGGCGGCCAGCAACAGCGCGTGGCAATTGCGCGCGCCATCGTCACCAATCCCGAAGTGCTGCTGGCGGACGAGCCCACCGGCAACCTCGACAGCCAGCGCTCGATCGAGATCATGGAGTTTCTCTCCACGCTCAACCGCGATTCCGGGATCACGGTGCTGATGGTCACGCACGAGCCCGACATGGCCGAATTCGCGCGGCGGATCGTCCATTTCAAGGATGGACTGATCGACCGGATCGAGCAGGGCAATGCACGTCAGGCCGTTTCGGATGTACCCGATTCCGGAGTTACCGGCTGATGCTGAGCACGATCCTGCTTCTCGCGCTGCGCTCGATCCGCCGCCACGTGCTGCGCTCGCTGTTGACGATGCTTGGCATTGTCATCGGCGTGGGCGCGGTGGTGTCGATGGTGACGCTGGGCCGGGCGACGACCGTGGCGGTGACGCAGCAAATTGCCGCGCTGGGCACAAACATCCTGCAAGTCCGTCCGGGGCAGGGCTTCGGTCGCGGCGGCGGCGGCACCACGCCGCGCGATTTCGACCCGTCCGATATCGTCGCAATCCGCCAGCAAGTGGGCGGGGTGACCGCTGTGGCCCCGTCGGTCTCGTCCAGCGCGACCGCGATTTTCGAGGGCGCCAACTGGTCCACCACGATCAACGGGACGACTTCGGATTACTTCAAGATCCAGCCCTGGCCGCTACAGGAAGGGCGCCTGTTTTCCGAGGATGAGGAAAGCGCGGGCAAGGCGGTCTGCATCATCGGTTCCACCGTTTCGCGCAACCTGTTCGGCAATGCCAATCCCGTTGGAAAGCGCTTCCGTCTGGGGCAGGTGAGCTGCGACGTGATCGCCCTGCTTTCCACCAAGGGGCAGGCCGGGTTCGGCGGCGATCAGGACGATACCGTCATCATGCCGCTCAAGACCGTGCAGCGGCGGTTTCTGGGCACCACCACGATCCGCACCATTCTTGTGGGCATCGACGGCAACTATTCGAGCGAGCAGGTCCAGTCCACGCTGACCAACCTGCTGCGCGAACGGCGGCGGATCACGGCGGGCAAGGAAGACGATTTCAACATCTTCGACACCAAGCAGATATCGGACACGCTGACCCAGACGACCACGATGCTGACGCGGATCGTTGCCGCCGTGGCGGCGATCAGCCTTGTCGTCGGCGGGATCGGCATCATGAACATCATGCTCGTCTCGGTGACAGAGCGCACGCGCGAGATCGGTATCCGTCTCGCCATCGGCGCCGTGGCGAGCGAGGTGCTGATGCAGTTTCTGGTGGAAGCCATCGTGCTGTCATGCCTGGGCGGACTGATCGGGCTGATCCTCGCGCAAATCGTGGTCGCCGCTGCGGTACCGCTGATGGGCGTGCCGTGGATCTTCGAGCCCGGCGTCAATCTCGGCGCTTTCGCGGTTTCTGCGATTATCGGCGTGGTCTTCGGCTATTTCCCGGCGCGGCGGGCAGCCAGTCTCAACCCCATCGACGCCCTGAGACACGAGTAAACGTCACCAGGAGGAGAAGGCGGCATATGCGCGGACTGATCGTGGGCATGGCGAACGACCAGTCGCTCGCTTGGGGCTGCGCGGAGGCGCTGCGCGCCGGAGGCGCCGAACTGGCGATCACCTACCAGAACGACAAGGCACGCCGTTTCGTGGAACCGTTGGCGCAGGAACTGGAAGCCCCGATATTCGCGCCGCTGGACGTGACCGACCCGGCCCAAGTCGAGGCACTGTTCACGGAAATTGCGGAGCGTTGGGGCAGTCTCGATTTCCTGCTCCATTCGATCGCCTTCGCGCCGAAGGAGGACCTTCACGGCCGCGTGGTCGACAGCTCGGTGGAAGGGTTCTGCCTGGCGATGGACGTCTCCTGCCACTCATTGATCCGCCTCGCCCGCCATGCCGAGCCGCTGATGAAGGAGGGCGGGGCGATCCTGACGATGAGCTTCTACGGCTCCGAAAAGGTCGTGCCCAGCTATGGGATCATGGGCCCGGTCAAGGCCGCGCTGGAGGCGAGTGTGCGCTATCTGGCCGGGGAACTTGGGCCGTCCGGCATTCGCGTGAATGCCCTCTCGACCGGGCCGGTGCGCACGCGCGCGGCCTCCGGCCTCTCGCACCTTGATGCACTGATCCGCCTCGCCTCGGAGAAAGCGCCGCTGCACCAGTTGGTGACGATCGAGCAGATCGGCCACATGGCGGCGTTCCTGCTGGGCCCCAAGGCGCGCTTCGTGACCGGGCAGACTGTCTACGTCGATAGCGGCTACAACGCGGTGAGCGGGTGAATGGGCAGCCGGTATGAGGCGTGACCTTGCCGCCGGCTTCGATTAGGTTTCCGGATCCCGGAGCGATTTCAGCAGGGAGATTGGCGATGTCGATGGGTGCGATCTTGGTGGCGACGGACCTCAGCGCCCGAAGCGACCGTGCGATTGACCGTGCATTCGAACTGGGACGCGACCTCGGCGCGGCGGTGAAAGTGGTCCATGTCGTCAAGCCGGAGGGCCACACCGGGCTGCTGGAAGAACTGGTCGAAAGCCGCGTGCGCGAGACTCTGCCGGAACTGGGCGAGGGTGCTGAAATCCTGCTGCCGGAAGGCTCGCCGCCGGGCACCATCGCGCGGGTCGCCGGGGAACAGGGTGCGGCGCTGATCGTGGCCGGGGTGGCGCGGTTCAACCAGATTTCGGACTATTTCCTTGGCACGGCGGTCGATTACCTTGTCCGCCATGCCGAAGTGCCGGTGCTGGTGGTCAAGCAGCGCCAGCGGGGGCTCTATCGCCGCCTGCTTGTGCCCAGCGACTTTTCGGCAGCGTCGAAAGCGGCCGTTCTGGCAGCGGCCCGCCTGTTTCCCGACGCCGCGATCCGGGTGGTGCACGTGTTCCACGTTGGTTTCGAGGGTTGGGGTGTGGCCGATCACGTGATGGAGGAAACGCTGGCCCGCGCCGAGGGAGACATGGCCGAATTCCTCGCCTCGTCGGACTTTGCGGACCTTAATCCCGGTCGGATCGAGGGCGTTCTGGCAGGCGGCGAGCCGGAGGTTGCATTGGGTAAGGCGATCGAGGCCTATCAGCCGGACCTTGTCGTGCTGGGGACGCAGGGCGGCGGCGTTCTGCGCCAACTGGCAGTGGGCAGCCGTGCCTCGTCGCTGCTTTCATGGGTCCGTCCCGATACCCTGATGGTGCGGCTTACCGAGCAGACCGAAAACCCATAGCCGCCTGTGACCCTGTGAAAACACACAGTATCCATTGACGATCGAAGCATCCGGGCGCAGTCTGCATTGCACGTGTTCTACTAAAAGTTCGATGTTCTGGTGTGTCAGCACTTTCGGTACGTTCAGGATGGTCTTGAGCGGCTGGAAGAGGTCAGGAGATGGACATGGGGTGGATTATCGCATTGATCGTGGGCGGTGTCGCCGGTTGGCTCGCCAGTCTCGTCATGAACCGCGACGCATCGATGGGTATTGTCTGGAACATCGTTGTCGGCTGCGTCGGCTCGGTGATCGGCAATTTCATCGCCAACCGCTTCGGAATTGCCGGATCGGTCAAGGAATTCTCCATCGTCGGCCTGATCGTGGCGTTTTTCGGCGCGGTGATCCTGCTCGCCATCGTCAATTTCATCCAGCGCGGCACAGTCCGCTGAAATCCTGCTGAAGGCAGTACCGGCGGAACGCGGAGCGGCCGTTCGACGTGGAGTTGCAGAGGACCTGATGAAGGCAGGAACAAGGCTGGCGCTGGGCGCGTCATGTGTGCTTGGCGTAATGTGCTGGACGAACCCTGGCTTCGCGCAAGGCGCCAAGGCAACGTCTCCACCCGAATTCGCGCGGCGGATCGAGAATCTCAAGCCCGGCCAATGGGTCTGGGCGCCGACCGTGGCGCCTTCGGGGCCGGTCCTGGTCTATGTCGATCTCTCGAAGCAGATTGCGCTGGTCTATCGCAACGGCGTGCGCATCGCGGCGGCCACGGTATCCAGCGGCAAGGACGGTTATGCCACGCCGACTGGTGTCTTCACCATCCTTCAGAAGGATGCGAAGCACCGCTCCAGCACGTACAACAACGCGCCGATGCCCTATCAGCAGCGGCTGACGTGGGATGGTGTCGCGCTTCATGCGGGCGGCTTGCCCGGCTATCCCGAGAGCCACGGCTGCGTTCACTTGCCCTATGAGTTCGCGCGCGAACTGTTCTCCATCACCAAGCTGGGCGTCACGGTCGTTGTCCAAGGCGACGCCGCCACGCATATGCGCACCAGCGAGAACAGCCTGCTCACCCCGTTCAACAATCGCGGCGAAGCGGTCGAGCATCAACCTCTGGCAGGCGGCGAGCAGTATCGCTGGAAGCCCGAACTGGAGCGCGAGGGGCCGCTCTCGATCATCGTTTCCAAGCTCGACCAGCGCGTGGTCGTGCTGCGCAACGGGACGGAGATCGGCCGCAGCATTGCCGAAGTGAATGACGATGATCCCGGCAGCCATGTCATTACGCTCGTGACGCAGGGCGGCAAGCCGCAATGGGTCTTCGTCGGCCTGCCCGGCCACAGCGACGACGAAGGGCGCGCGGTCGACGAGGCCGTGCTCAACCGTCTGCGCTTGCCACGCGGCTTCTATGAAAAAGTGAAGGCTGCCCTCACGCCCGGCGCGACCATCCTAATTACCGATTCGCGCGTGGGTGCCGAGCCGCTGGAACACCTCACGGTGATCGACGCGGTCAGGCCCGCGCCTTGATTCAGGCCGCCATCGCCGGGCATCCGGCCCGGGATTTGGGCCTCAAATCGGATATCCGGATCGGGTCGTCCCACCCGCTGCACATATCGTCGATGACAGGCGACAGCGGCCGCGCGGTTTGTCAGGTAAATACCTGTCTCCCTTCGAATTCGTCATGGCTTCTGGAGAACTCGCGTGAAGATCGCCGTTTTCAGCACGAGACCCTACGACCGTGAATTCCTGGAGCAGGCAAACGAGGCCACCGGAGGGCGGCATGCCTTCTCGTGGTACGAGTCCCGGCTCAATGTGACGACCGCCGATCTGGCGCGCGGACACGACTGCATCTGTGCTTTCGTCAACGACCATCTCGGCCGGGCTGAGCTGGACATTCTGGCCGGACAGGGCACCCGCCTGATCGCGCTGCGCAGCGCCGGTTTCAACAATGTCGATCTGGACGCAGCGCGCGATCTGAACCTCGAAATTGGCCGCGTGCCCGCCTATTCGCCCGACGCCATTGCCGAACATGCGGTGGCGCTGATCCTCACGCTCAACCGCAAGATCCACAAGGCCTATGCCCGCGTGCGGGAGGGTAACTTCGCGCTGGAAGGCCTGCTCGGCTTCGACCTCAAGGGCAAGGTCGCCGGGGTGATCGGTACCGGCAAGATCGGCATCAACGTCGCCCGGATCCTCAAGGGTTTCGGCTGTGAGGTGGTGGCGAGTGATCCGTTCGAGACGGCTGAACTGACAGCCATCGGTGGCCGCTATGTGCCGCGCGATGAACTCTTCGCGATGTGCGACATCATCACGCTCCATTGCCCGCTCACACCGGATACGCACCATCTGATCGGCCGTGCGGCGATTGGGGCGATGAAGGACGGCGTCATGCTGATCAACACCAGCCGCGGCGCGGTGATGGATGCGCGCGCGGTAATCCACGGGCTCAAGAGCGGGCGGATCGGCTACGTCGGGCTCGACGTCTACGAGGAAGAGGAAGACCTGTTCTTTGAGGACCTGTCCGAACAGGTGATCCGCGACGATGTCTTCGTGCGGCTGATGACCTTCCCCAACGTGCTCATCACCGGGCATCAAGGATTCTTCACGCGGGAGGCGATGACAGCCATCGCCGGCACCACCATCGCCAATATCAGCGCGTTCGAGGACACGGGCGCGCCGCTTCATCCGGTCCAGGTCGAACGCCGGGGCTGACCCGTGGCAGGATTCGCGATCCTTCCGATCCTCCTCCTGGTGCTGTTGATGACTGTGCTGCGTTGGTCGGCGGCGGTGGCGGGGACAGTGGCAGCGGTCGCGGCGGCAACCGTGGCGGTCGTGGTTTTCCAGTTCGGCGAAACTCCGGCGGATCTTGCAGGCCCCATTCTGGAGGCGGCCTTCACGGCCGCGACGATCCTGTGGATCATCTTTCCCGCGCTCTCGATCCACGAGTACCAGACCCACACCGGCGCCACCGGCGTGATCGGCAATTGGCTGTCCTCGATCTCCGATAGTCCGGCGGCGACGGCGCTGCTGCTGGGCTGGTTTTTCGCGCTGTTCCTCGAAGGTGCCTCGGGTTTCGGTACGCCGGTTGCCATTCTGGCGCCCATGCTGGTGGCGCTGGGGGTTTCGCCTTCGCGCGCGGTATTGACGGCGCTGCTGGGCCATGTCGTTGCGGTGTCGTTCGGAGCCGTAGGCGCGCCGATGGTACCGCTGCTGGAGGCCGGTCTGCTCGACGAGCGGCGACTGGCTCTGGAGATTCTGCTGCTCCATGCCTGCCTTGGCTGGGTCATGACCTTGCTGGTCGTGCGCTATGCGGCGGTCGGGCCGGCGATAGCAGGAGCGGCCGGAGCGAATGACGCCACGCCGATGGCGCGGCGTTTCGCTCTCGTCGCTGCCGTGTGCTTCTTCGGCGCAGCGGCAGTGGTCGCCATGCTGACGGGAGCTGAACTGCCGGCGCTGGGCGGCGCATTGCTGGGCGGTGCGCTGTTCGTCGCGTGGCTGCGGCGGGGGCCTTCCGCTTCCAGCCGCTCAGGGCCGGGCGTCACGGCCGTCCTGATGGCGGGGCTGCCGTACATCGTGCTGGTGGTGCTGATCCTCGGCAGTCGCCTGATCGGGCCGCTGCGCACGGCGCTGCGGGCCGATCGTATCGAATGGACATACGGAACCGGCTTTGGTGACGTGATGCTGCCGTTCTATCATCCCGGCACGATGCTGATGGCGGCGTTTCTGGTGACGGCGGTGGTCCATCGCTCGTCGCCGCGACTGGTCGGCACCTCCATGGTCGCGGCGGCGCGGCGGCTGCCGCAAGTCGCCATCGCGCTGGTGGCGGTGCTTACTCTGGCACGTTTCATGGTCCATGGCGGGCTGATCGATGCGCTGGCCGTGGGTGTGACCACGCTGTTCGGCCGGCTTTGGCCGCTGGCGGTGCCGCTGGTGGGCGCGCTCGGCTCGTTCGTGACGGGATCGGGGACCGCTTCGAACATTATCTTTGCCAATTTCCAGGTCGCGGCCGCAGATGCCGTACGCATGCCGCATGGGTTGGCGCTTGCAGGGCAGAGCGTGGGGTCCGCGATCGGCAACATCATTGCGCCGCACAATATCGTTGCAGGCACGGCGACGGTCGGCCTTGTTGGGCGTGAGGGGGAAACACTGGCGAGCACGGTGCCGATTTGCCTCGGCTACGTGGCCGCGGCCGGTGTGCTCGTACTGCTTTTGCAGACGGTGCTGCCCTGATCTGGCGGCAGTCCGGCTAACCGAATTCAGCCGTCAATGCCGGCGTGCGCAAAGCATTGCTGCGTCGGTGCTGTCATGGTCTTCGTAGCGCACCAGTATCTCGCCAAAACCCTTTTCGTGAAACAGGCGAAGAACGGCATCCAATGGATACTCGTTCATCTGCATTACCGGCGTATCGGCAGCCCTGCCGCCAAGCAGATTCAGCACGGCCTGTCCGCCAGGAACGATATGGCGAATATGATAGCCCAGTTTGTGCCAGAGGCTTTGATTGCGTTTCGTGGACAGTTGGATGAGGCATCCACCGCCGGGCCGCACGCGCTCAAGCAACTGGCTGAGAAGTACCATGCCGCGCGCGACCGGGATATGCTGAAATACGATGCAGCTATTGACGAAATCGAACGTGCCCTCGACCCGCGAAAGCGTGTCGTCGGACAGGAGATAATCGATTTGCCGCCCTTCGCTGTTGCGACGGGCTTCTTCCAGCATGGCCGGCGCAATATCGAGCCCGACGACCGCACCGAAGTGCCCGGATAGCGGAATGGTCAGCCGCCCTACACCGCATCCGAAATCCAGCGCGCGTTCGCGCGGCAAGGCACCGAAATGCCGTTCGATCTGCGCAACCCAATGGGCGACGAATGCTTGTCCGCTCTCGAAGAAATGCTGCCGGTTTGCATCGATATTGCCGCTGCGAAAGCGGGCATCGGTGAGAACCGCGTAATAAGGATCGCGCTCACCCCATAAGCGCCAATTGTGATCGCTGTCAGCCATTGCGAGGCTTTATCCATGTCTGCTCGGACCGCCAAAGCGCATGTAAAGGCTTATCAACGTTTTGATACGGAATTTATCTTTCACAGGGCGGCGATACCCATGGCGCGTCCGGCGCCTGAAATTGATGGATATTGCAGGTTTTATAGTCTGGTGATTTGCGGTTCCTTGTCGGCTGGGTTCACTCGCTGTCCATGTTGCTGAGATCCAGAAGGTGAGTGATAAAAATCGTCCGGATTTTTCGATTTCGTTCCCAATTTAACTACGGGCGTAAATTATAATTTGGCGCATGATGCTCTAAAGGATGAGTTTTTCGAAACACCTTGACTTAAGGGGCAAGATTATCGTCTTATCCCTGTAATATTTGGCGGCAACAGCAAGCCAAGGGACGTTCGGCGTCCTGAAGGGGAGGAAACGCGACTACGGCATGCGCTTTTCCGGGTGCCATCGCTGAAACGATGGCGGGTTAACGCGACAGGATGCCGATTCCCTTTGTCTTTTCGCGGCGGGTCGCTACGAGCCCGCTCGCAAGTTCATTCGTTTCGCGGCAGTCGGGTTCCCGGCTGCCCGCAAGGGAGTGCGTTGCAAGGTCCTGAAGCGTCGGGGTTCTTGCAGCGCCGATTTTCCGCCTCCTGTGCCAAGTCACCACCGAGCGCGACAGGAGGCGGAAAACACCCCGGATGGACATCCCCGGCGGCAGGTCGTTTTGTGCGCGGGATGAGTCGAAACCGACTTTGTCATCCGCCCGTCGCGCGCGTCCGCCATGGTGCCTTCATCTAATCCTTCTCGATTGATGATCGGAATTATGCATGACCGATCAGTACAATACGGCCTTTGATCGCCTGTCGGATTCTGGCACTCTCCCGCCGTTGGCAGACGATTCCGGGAGCGACCCATGGCCAGGGGTCTCAGGATTTTCGACACGTCTTTCATGCGGGAGCCTGCTGTTGCGGCACCCCGTTTGCTGCGGCTGATCGTCAGGCCTTCACATACCGACCTCATGACCTGAATCCCCGAAGCAGGGATCGACAAGGCCGGGAAGAGGATCAACAAGGAGAGAACCCATGGACGCGAAGACCAGTGGCTGCCCGATGCACGGCGAACCCGTGCGATCGCTCCTCGGACGCACCAACCGTGACTGGTGGCCGAACCAGCTCAGTCTGGACATTCTGCGGCAGGGCGGCGTCAGCCCCAGCCCGATGGACCCGGATTTCGACTATGCCACCGCCTTCAAGTCGCTCGACCTTGCTGCGGTCAAGGCTGACCTTACTGCGCTGATGACCGATAGCCAGCCGTGGTGGCCGGCGGACTATGGCCACTATGGTCCCTTCTTCATCCGCATGGCCTGGCACAGTGCGGGTACCTATCGCATCGGTGACGGTCGCGGCGGTGCCGGTGCGGGCGACCAGCGGTTCGCGCCGCTCAATTCCTGGCCCGATAACGCCAATCTCGACAAGGCGCGTCGCCTGCTCTGGCCGGTGAAGCAGAAATATGGCGAGAAGCTTTCGTGGGCGGACCTGATGATCCTGGCCGGCAATGTCGCCTTCGAATCGATGGGTGCGCCGGTGCTTGGCTTCGGGGGCGGCCGTGCCGACGTCTATGAGCCGGAAATCGCCGTCTACTGGGGCACCGAGGAGCAATGGGTCGGGCAGGGCGCCGAAACCCGCATCCAGCCCGAGAAGGAAATGGTTCTCGAAAATCCGCTGGCGGCCATCCAGATGGGCCTGATCTACGTCAATCCGGAAGGCCCCGGAGGCAATGCCGACCCGATCGGATCGGCGCGCGACGTGCGCGAGACGTTCGCCCGCATGGGCATGGACGACATCGAGACGGCCGCACTTACCGTGGGCGGCCATACTTTCGGCAAGTGCCACGGCGCGGGCGATGCCGCCAAGGTCGGCCTCGAACCGGAGGGCGCTGATATTGCGCAGCAAGGCCTCGGCTGGCTGAGTGGTCATGAGAGCGGATTCGGCGATCACACGATCACCTCCGGCCTCGAAGGTGCCTGGACGCCCACGCCCACTCAATGGGACATGAGCTTCCTGCACATGCTGCTCGATTATGAGTACGAACTGGTGCACAGCCCCGCCGGTGCGCAGCAATGGCAGCCAGTGAACCAGAAGCCCGAAGACATGGCGCCCGGCGCGCACAGTCCCGACCGGCGCGTGCCGACGCTGATGACGACCGCCGACATGGCGTTCAAGGCGGACCCCGAATACCGCAAGATTCTCGAACGCTTCCGCGCCGAACCGGCATGGCTGGAGGATCAGTTCGCCAAGGCCTGGTTCAAGCTCTGCCACCGCGACATGGGCCCGAAGGCGCGCTACCTCGGCGCCGACGTGCCGGCGGAGGACTTCGTCTGGCAAGACCCACTGCCCAAGGCGGACGGCGCACCGATCGGCGCGGCGGATGTTGCAGCGCTGAAGGACAAGATCCGGGCGTCGGGCTTGTCGGTTGCCGAACTGGTCTCCACGGCATGGGCCTCGGCGGTGACCTACCGCAGTTCGGACCATCGCGGCGGTGCCAATGGCGCGCGCATCCGGCTTGCTCCGCAGAAAGACTGGGAAGTTAACGAGCCTGCCAAGCTGGCCAAGGTCCTCAAGGTCTATGAGGACATCAAGGCCGGTGCCGGCAAGTCGGTCTCGATTGCCGACCTGATCGTGCTCGGCGGCGGCGTTGGGATCGAGAAAGCGGCGGCCGATGCCGGTACGCCGATCGAGGTTCCGTTCGTTCCCGGCCGCGTCGATGCCACGCAGGAACAGACCGACGTGCATGGTTTCGCGGTGCTGGAGCCGCGCGTGGATGGATTCCGCAATTACATCCAGGTCCCCTACAACGTGCCGACCGAGGAACTGCTGGTGGACCGCGCGCAACTGCTGGGCCTCAGCGCTCCGCAGATGGCCGTGCTCGTCGGCGGCCTGCGTGTGCTGGGGGCCAACTTCGGCGGTTCGAAGGATGGTGTCTTCACGACCCGCGAAGGGCAGTTGACGAACGACTTCTTCGTCAATCTGCTCGATATGAAGACGGCCTGGAAGCAGGTTGACGACGAGGCGGATGAGACTTTCATCGGCACCGACCGCGTCAGCAACCAGCAGAAGTGGACGGCAACGCGCACCGATCTGGTGTTCGGCTCCAACTCGCAGCTTCGCGCAATCAGCGAAGTCTATGCCGCCGCCGACGCGGGCAAGAAGTTCGTGCGCGACTTCGTGGCCGCGTGGACGCAAGTGATGAACGCGGATCGTTTCGATCTCGCGTAAACTCGACGCGCATTGAAGAAAGGGGCGGGAGACTGCGGTCTTCCGCCCCTTTCTTGCGTTTCAAGGGTGCGCCGGCGCGCGATAAAAATCGGATATAAAGATATCTTTATATTTGCTTCCGGCCGAGCGAGCGGGTAGGGACGGCACCATCGCGGCGCCCTTCGCCATTCCGGTGCGGGGGCCGTAAAGGCAACACTTCCAGGAGTTCGCGCCCGTGGCCACGACCACCGCCCCCGACTACGCCATTACCGACATCTCGCTTGCCGATTTCGGCCGTACCGAGATCGCCATCGCTGAAACCGAAATGCCGGGCCTGATGGCGCTGCGCGAGGAATTCGGTGCATCGCAGCCGCTCAAGGGCGCGCGCATCACCGGCTCGCTGCACATGACGATCCAGACCGCCGTGCTGATCGAGACGCTGGTCGCTCTCGGCGCCGACGTGCGCTGGGCCACCTGCAACATCTTCTCGACCCAGGATCACGCCGCTGCCGCCATCGCCGCCGCCGGTATCCCGGTCTACGCGATCAAGGGTGAATCGCTGGCCGATTACTGGGATTACGTGGGCAAGATCTTCGACTGGTCGACGGAAGAAAATCCCGACCAGACCGCCAACCTGATCCTCGACGATGGCGGCGATGCCACCATGTTCGCGCTCTGGGGCGCCCGCGTCGAAGCCGGTGAGCCGCTGTTCGAGCCTTCGAACGCCGAGGAAATCGAATTCGTTCGCGCGCTGAACGCCTTCCTCAAGGCGCGTCCGGGCTACCTGACCGCCTCGGTCAAGGCCATCAAGGGCGTTTCGGAAGAAACCACCACCGGCGTTCACCGCCTCTACCACCTCGCCAAGGACGGCAAGCTGCCGTTCCCCGCGATCAACGTGAACGATTCGGTCACGAAGTCGAAGTTCGACAACCTCTATGGTTGCAAGGAATCGCTGGTCGACGCGATCCGTCGCGCTACCGACGTGATGCTGGCCGGCAAGGTTGCCTGCGTTGCCGGCTTCGGCGACGTCGGCAAGGGTTCGGCCGCTTCGCTCCGCAACGGCGGCGCCCGCGTGATGGTCACCGAAATCGACCCGATCTGCGCGCTGCAGGCCGCCATGGAAGGCTATGAAGTCGTCACCATGGAAGACGCCGTGAAGCGCTGCGACATCTTCGTCACCGCCACCGGCAACGAAGCCGTCATCACCGGCGAGCACATGGAAGCCATGCGCGACAAGGCGATTGTCTGCAACATCGGCCACTTCGACAGCGAGATCCAGATCTCGGCGCTCGACAATTACGACTGGAAGGAAGTCAAGCCGGGCACCGACCTCGTCACCTTCCCGGACGGCAAGCAGATCATCGTGCTCGCCAAGGGCCGCCTGGTGAACCTGGGCTGCGCCACCGGCCACCCCAGCTTCGTTATGTCGTCGAGCTTCACCAACCAGACGCTCGCGCAGATCGAACTCTTCGCCAAGAACGACGAGTACGAGAACCGCGTCTACGTTCTGCCCAAGCACCTCGACGAAAAGGTCGCCGCGCTGCACCTCGACAAGCTGGGCGTGAAGCTCACCAAGCTTTCGAAGAAGCAGGCCGACTACATCGGCGTGCCGGAAGCTGGTCCGTACAAGCCGGACCACTACCGCTACTGATTTGAGGTGGCGACGGGGTTGGGGCGATCTCTACGGATCACCATCAGGCTCCGTCGTCCCCGCCCTTCGGCTGGCCGACAGGCCGGCCGCTCAGGATAAACTGCCCGTAGGGCAGGCGGGGACCCCGCTTCCTTCTTTCTTTCTCGCCCGCAGAACAAGCGGGACCGCCGCCTTCGCGGGGGCTACGGTGAAAAGAAGCGCGGAAGTCTACACAACCCGCGAACAACATGGGGAGAGTACCGGCACTGCGGTACTCTCCCCATTGTCTTTGTAGTTCCGGCGCATCATAGCCAAGGGCGAATGGACAAGGAACGCCTCGTACCCCTCATCGTCGGTCTGCTACTCGCTGCCTGGATGCTGGCGGCGGCATGGGCCGTGCTCTCCGCGAGAGGCCGCCAGAAACGCGCCGAGGCGCAGTTGCGCTCTGCCCGCAGGCTGGCCCGCATGGTCGAGGAATCGCCCGCGATCCCGCTGCTGGTCCGCTCCGACGGACGGATCGAGGCCAGCCCGCGCCTCGCGCAGTGGCTGGGCTTCGAGACGGTGCCGCAGTTTCTGACCGAACTCGACGGCGGCGACCGGGGGCTGCCGGCCGACAAAGTGGCCGAACTGACCGAGGCGGTGCGCCGCACGCAGAAGACCGCCACGCCGTTCCGCATGGTCGTGACCCCGCGTAATTCGTCGCGTTCGCTGGCGCTGCGCGGACATCTGGCCGATCCACAAGTTTCGCCCGGCGGCGCGGCCCTGGTGTGGGCCTTCGACTTTTCCGACAGCGAGGGCGAACTGAGCCGCCTGCGCGAGGAAGCCACACGCGCGCGCGGTGATTTTACCGCGCTCGTCTCGCTGATCGAGGCGGCGCCGATGCCGATGTGGTTCCGCCGTCCCGACGGCGAATTGCAACTGGTCAATTCCGCCTATGTCACCGCCGTCGGCGGGGAGAGCGCGCAGTCCGTGGTGGCCGCAGGCACCGAACTGGTCGAGATCGTCGACGGTGTGGGCCCCGCCCAAGTCGCGCGGGTGGCGGCGCAGAAGGGCGCGCCGATCCAGCGCATCGTCTCGACTACGATCAACGGCCAGCGCCGCGCCATGCGCGTGAGCGACCTGCCGCTGGGCGAGGACGGGGTTGCCGGCTATGCCGTCGACATCGAGGATCTGGAAGAGATGTCGCGCTCGTTCCGCGCGTTCCGCGATGCCCAGCGCGCGCTGCTCGACCAGCTTTCGGCCGGCGTCGCCCAGTTCGACGGGCGCAAGCGTCTCAGCTTCGCCAACCAGCCGTTCCAGCGCATTTTCAAGCTGACGCAGGGCGCCTTGCAGGATCCGCCGTTGTTCGAACGGCTGCTCGACGCCGCGCGCGATGCCGGACGCGTTCCCGAAGCGCGCGATTTTCCCGCCTGGCGGCGCGAGAAGGCGGCATGGTTCGCCTCCAGCGAAAGCCATGAGGAAGCGTGGACGCTGTCGGACGGTTCGCACTTGCGCATCGTTGCCCAGCCGCTGCCCGATGGCGGCCTGCTGCTGATTGCCGAGGATCGGACCGAGCAGCTTCGCCTCTCCGCCGTCCGCGATACCCTGCTGCGCACGCGCACCGCGACGTTCGACAGTCTGTTCGAATCGATTGCGGTCTTCGCGCCCGATGGCCGCATGCAGTTGTGGAATCGCCGTTTCGCTGCCGACTGGGGGCTGGAAAACGACTTCCTCGACACGCACCCGCATGTCGAGGCGCTGCTCAAGAAGATTGCCCCGCGCCTCAAGCGTCCGACCGAAGCCGAGACGGTCGGCAATGTCGTGCGCGCCGCCGCGCTCGACCGCGTGCAGAAGGGCGGCCGAACCGTGCTCGCCGATGGGCGCATGCTTGAATATGCGGGCGTGCCGCTGCCCGACGGCAATGGCCTGCTGGCGGTGCTCGACATTACCGACTCGCAGAAGGCCGAGGCGGCCCTGCGTGAAAGCAACGAGGCGCTGATTGAGGCAGACGCGATCAAGACGCGCTTCCTTGCCAAGATCAGCTACGAATTGCGCACCCCGCTCACTTCCATCGGCGGTTTTGCCGAACTGCTGGAAGCGGGCGTGGGCGGCTCACTCGATCCCGGTGGGCACGAATATGTCGCCGCGATCCTCGCTTCGGTTGACCAGCTTGGCGAGCATATCGACAGCCTGCTCGATCTCTCGCAGAGCGAGGCGGGGTTGCTACCGCTCAAGAAGGAGGAGATCGACCCGATGCCCTTCATCCGCGCGGTGGTGGAGGAGCGGGCGGCACGGCTCGAACGCGCCGGGCTGGTGCTGGACTTGCGCGCCGATGGCTTGCTGCGCCCATTCCAGGGCGACCGCCGCCGACTGGCGCGGGCGATCGGCCATCTGGTCGACAATGCCATCGCCGCCTCGCGGCGCGGCCAGCGCATTCTCGTGCAGATCGCGCGCCGCAAATCGGAGGGCGGAGACGGTGAGGACGTGCTCCAGATTCTCGTACAGGATCGCGGGCAGGGCATGGATGGCCGCAACCTTGCGCTCGCGCTCGACGGCATGAAGCAGAGCGCCGACGGCAAGACGGTGGAGCGTAGTCAGGGCCTTGGCCTGCCGCTCGCCCGCCAGCTTGTCGAGGCGCATGGCGGCGCGCTGCGGCTCGTTTCGGAGCGCGGGAAGGGGACGAGCGCCTTGGTGGAGCTGCCGGAATGAGAATCTCGCTTCCCGATCTCGCGGCGATGGACCGTTTCGGCCGCGCCATTGCCGATGTGCTGCGCGCCGACGACGTGGTGGCGCTGGAAGGTGGCCTTGGCGCGGGCAAGACCACGCTGGCCCGCGCGATCATCGCCGGGCTGGGGCACGAGGGCGACGTTCCCTCGCCCAGTTTCGCCATTGTCGAGGTCTACGATCCCCCCGCCGTGCGCCTGCCGCTGGTCCATGCGGACTTCTACCGGCTCAAGCATCCTTCCGAGGCAGAGGAGATCGGTCTCGACGATTATCGGCAGGGCGCCGCGCTGATCGCCGAGTGGCCGGATCATGCCGGCGGCTTCGCACATGAGCCGGGTTGCCTCTCGATTACGCTGGAAGTTGAGGAAGAGGGGCGGATCGCCATTGTCGAAGCCGGTGCGGATTGGGTAGGGCGAGTCCCGAAATGAGCACGATTCCCGCCAATCTCCCCGAGGGCCTCGAACCCTTCCTTGCCGATGCCGGATGGCACGGCGCCGCCGTAGAGCCGCTGGTCGGCGACGCTTCGTTCCGCCGTTACTTCCGCGTACGCGGGACGAACGGCGAATGCGCGATGCTGATGGACGCGCCGCCGCCCACCGAGGATCCGCAGCCCTTCCTGCGCGCCGCGCGCTGGCTTGACGCCAACGGCATGCGCCCGCCGCGCATCCTGGCCGAGCGGGCCGACCGTGGCCTCGTGCTGATGGAAGACTTCGGCGATGCGCGCATGCGCGATTACATCGACCAGTGGCCGGATGACGAGCGCGCGATCTACAAGGGCGCGGTCGATGCGCTGGTGCAGTTGCACCGACTGCCGGCCGGGCCGTTCCTCGACTATTCGATGAGCGAGTATCAGCGCGAGGTGCGGCTGTTCCTCGAATGGTATGGCCCGTCGCAGGGGCTGCAGCTCGATGCCGCCGGTTTCACCGCCGCGTGGGAGAGTGTGCTGGGCGAAATGCTGCCCCGCCAGCGCCCCGGCGTGACCGTGCTGCGCGATTATCATGCCGAGAATATCATGCTGCTCGGCGCGCTGGAAAAGCAGGGTCTGCTCGATTTTCAGGACGCGCTGGTCGGCCACCCGGCCTATGACCTCGTCTCGCTGCTGCAAGACGCGCGGCGCGATGTCTCGCCCGAGTTGGAGGCGGAGATGTTCGACCATTACCTGCGCGCGACCGGCGTCGATGGCGAGACCTTCCTGGCCGACTATGCCCGCCTCGGCGCGCAGCGGAACACCAAGATCGTGGGCATTTTCGTGCGCCTGTTCAAGCGTGACGGCAAGCCCCGCTATCTCGACCTGATTCCACGCGTCTGGGCGCAGCTTGAGCGCGATCTTGCCCATCCTGCGCTGGAGCCGGTGGCGCACTGGTTCGATGCCAATGTGCCGGACGAACTGCGCGTGACCAACGGCGGGAGCTTTGCGGTATGAACACCCTTCCGCTCGCCAGCGACACGGCGATGGTGCTTTCCGCCGGTCTCGGCAAGCGGATGCGGCCTCTTACCGCTACCCAGCCCAAGCCGCTGGTGCGCGTGGCGGGCAAATCGATGATCGACCATACGCTGGACAAGCTGGACGCGGCAGGCGTCACCAAGGTGGTGGTCAATGTCCACTATCTTGCCGACGCGCTGGAGGGGCATCTGAAGGTGCGCCGCAAGGGCCCGGCGATCACTGTTTCGGACGAGCGCGAGCAACTGCTCGAAACCGGCGGCGGCATGGTCAAGGCGGCACCGCTGCTGCCCGAGACGTTCTTCTGCCTCAACAGCGACAATATCTGGCTCGATGGCCCGGTCGATGTGTTCCACGAGCTTTCGCTTGGGTGGGACGAGGCGGCGATGGATGCGCTGCTGCTGATGGTGCCGCACCCGCGCGCGATGAACTACCGCGGCGAGGGCGATTTCCATCTCGATCCGGCGGGCCGTGTTAGCCGCCGCAAGCAAGGGCGCGTGGCGCCATTCATCTATTCGGGCATCCAGCTCGTGTCCAAGCGCCTGCTGCGCGATGCGCCGGAAGGGCCGTTCTCCACCAACCTGCTGTGGAGCCGCGCCATCGAGGAAGGCCGTCTTTTCGGCATCGTCCACACCGGCCTGTGGTTCGAAGTGGGCGAACCCGGGGCCATCAGGCCCACCGAGGAATGGCTGACCCGTGCCTGACAGGGCAGGGCCGAAAGTCTATTCGATTGCTGCCCATCGTGGTTTCGCCGATGCCCTCGTAGCTGGACTCGCGCCGCGCTACGGGCAGGGCGAGCTTGGCCTTGCCCGGCTGACCCTGCTGCTGCCCAGCCGCCGCGCGGTGCGCACCGTGACCGAGGCTTTCGTGCGCCATGCCGGTACGGTCGAAACGCCGGGCCTGCTGTTGCCGCGCATGGCGGTGGTCGGCGATCTCGATCTCGACGAGACGCTGGGGCCGCTGCTCGATCCGTTGGGCGCTGCCGAGATCGCACCCGCCGCCGACCCCACCCGCCGCTGGCTGCGCCTCGCCCATTACTTGCATGAGATCGAGGGCGATGCCGCCGGTAAAGGGGCGGCTTTGCTGCGTCGTGCCTGGGAAATCGGGCGCACCATGGATCGGCTGCTGGTCGAAGGGATTGCTCCCATCGACCTGATGAGCGAGCGCGTCATCGGTATTGTCGGCGAAATGGCCGGGCACTGGACCGACAATACGCGCACGTTCCTGAAGGTGCAGCAGTTCTGGCTGGCGGAACTGGCGACACGCGGTGAGATCGACGCGCCCGAGCGGCGCAACCAGTTGTTCGAGCATGCCGCGCGCGAATGGCGCGCCGCGCCGCCGCCGTTCCCGGTGGTCGCGGCGGGTGTCACCAGTGCCTCGCCCGCACTGGCCCGGTTGCTGCGCGTCGTCAGCGAATTGCCCGAAGGCAGCGTGGTGCTGCCGGACTTCGATCTCGCGCTGCCCGAGAACGTGTGGGACGAACTCGGCACTGCCGGACACCCTGTCGAGCCCGAAGATCCGCCGTTCGGCCCGAATGACGCGGTGACGCATCCGCAATATCATCTGAAACTGCTGCTCAATCGCATGGGCGTATCGCGCGGCGAAGTGGCGCCCTGGCACCGCTCCGGCCCCGGCGCCTCGGCCCCTTCGCGCAGCACGGTGATTTCCAACCTGTTCCTGCCGCCGCAGGCGTCGACACTCTGGGTGGACTTGCCGGTTGAACAGCGCCGCCTGCCGGGCGTGCGCCTGATGGAAAGCGCGCATCCCGAACAGGAAGCGCAGGCCATTGCGATTCTCGTGCGCGAGGCGCTGGAAGTGCCTGAGCGGCGCGTCGCGGTCATCACGCCCGATCGCGGTCTAGCCGCGCGCGTCGTGGCGCATCTTACGCGCTGGGGTATTGCGGCGGACGACACTGCGGGCTTGCCGCTGGCGCAGACGGCGGCGGGGCGGCTCATGCTGCTGCTCACCGAAGTCATGGCCGATCAGGCCGCGCCGGTGCCGCTGATAGCGTTGCTGGTCCATCCGCTCGCCGGTGCCGGAGAACGGCGCGCGCAGTGGCTGGAGAATGCGCGCAAGCTTGACCGCGCACTGCGCGGGCCGCGCCCCGGCGGCGGCCTTGCCGCGCTGGCGGGCATCGCCGCAGAGCGCAAACTGGACGACTGGTGGGCCGAAGTGGAGGCGGTGCTCATGCCGCTCTTTGCTCTGGAGACGGGTGACCCGCTGGAAACGATGCTTGGCCGCCTTGCCGATGCAGCGGAAATGCTGTGCGGCGAGGCGATCTGGTCCGGTCCCGACGGCCGCGCGCTGAGCGCCATGGTCGAGGATCTGCGCGCCGCTGCCGCCTCTGCCGGCACGCTGTTCGACCCGCGCGAGCTTCACGCCATGCTGCGCGACGTGATGGACCGCGCGGCGGTGCGCCCGCCGTGGGGCGGCCATCCGCGCGTTTCGATTTACGGCTTGCTCGAAGCGCGCATGAGCCGCGCCGATCTCGTCATCTGCGGCGGTCTGGTCGAAGGCGTCTGGCCTGCGAGCCCCTCGCAGGACGCGCTACTGCCGCCCGCCGTGCTGCGCGCTCTTGGCGTGCCGGGGGCTGACTTCCGCATCGGCCTTGCCGCGCACGATCTGGCGGCGGCGCTTGGCGCGCCCGAGGTGCTGCTGAGTTGGTCGCTGCGCGATGCCGGAGGGCCGGTGATCCCGTCGCGCTTCGTGCTGCGCGTCAAGGCGCTGCTGGGCGAGCAGGCCGAGCGCCATGTCGAGAGCGAGGCGCTGCGCCTTGCGCGCATGATCGACGATGCTGCACCGGTACCGCCGCACCCGCGCCCGCAGCCGATGCCGGGCGCCGACCAGCGCCGCGTTGACCTTTCAGTGACCGGGCTCGACCGGCTGCGCGGCGATCCATACGAGTTCTACGCCAATGCCGTGCTGGGCCTTTCGCGGCTCGATGCGCTCGATGCGGAGCCAAGCGCGGCCTGGAAGGGCGAAGTCGCCCACCTTGTCATGGAGCGTTGGCACAAGGCGGGCGAACCGGTGAACGAACTCCACGCCATTGCCCGGCAAGTGCTGGCCGAGAAGAACGCGCATCCGCTGATGCGCGCGCTCTGGTGGCCGCGTCTGTCCGCAGCATTGGATACGTTCCGCGACATGGTGCTTGCCCACAAGACCCACGGCCGCCGCGTCATCGCCACCGAGGCGCGGGGCGAAATGCGCTACCGCGACATCCGCATCCACGGCCGCGCGGACCGGCTTGACCGGTTGGCCGACGGGAAGCTGGGCGTTGTGGACTACAAGACCGGCTCGCCGCCTTCGACGCGCCGCGTGGAGGAAGGTTTCGCGCTCCAACTGGGTCTTGTTGCGATGATTGCCGAGGCGGGCGGGTTCAAGGACCTTCAGGACCTCACGATCCGGGGCGAAGCGGAAGCGTTCGAATACTGGTCGATGGCCAAGAGCAAGGACACCATCGGCTACACCACCACGCCGCTCAAGGAAGCCGGCAAGCGCTCCGGCATCGCGCCGGACGAGTTCATGCCGAGGACCGAGGATTTCCTGAACGACGCGCTGGATCGCTGGATCCTGGGCACCGAACCGTTCACGGCGCGGCTCAATCCCGAACTCGGCTCCTATGCCGATTATGACCAGCTTATGCGGCTCGACGAGTGGATCACATCGCTGGGAAGTCGTCCCGCATCGGGAACTGAGGGAGAGGGCGCATGAGCGGTCCCGCCGCCGTCCATCCGCTTCACGGCAACCAGATGCGCGCCGTGGACCCGCGCGACAGCGTATGGCTGTCCGCATCGGCGGGCACCGGCAAGACGCAAGTGCTGTCCTCGCGCGTGCTGCGGCTTTTGCTGCAAGAGGGCGTCTCGCCGTCGCAAGTGCTGTGCCTGACGTTCACCAAGGCGGGCGCGACGGAAATGGCCGCGCGTATCAACGGCACTTTGGCCGAGTGGGTGCGGCTGGAGGAAACCCAGCTATTCTTGAGGCTTGAAGCCATCGGCGCGCCGACCGACCGCGAGACGATGAGCCGCGCGCGCACGCTGTTCGCGGCCGTGCTCGACTGTCCCGGCGGGGGGCTGCGGATCGATACCATTCACGCCTTTTCGCAGTGGCTGCTGGCGACCTTCCCGCTCGAAGCGGGCCTCGTTCCCGGCACGCGGCCGATGGAAGACCGCGAGCGGACGCTGCTGGCGCGTCAGGTCCTGTCCGATCTGCTGGTGGAGGCAGAGGAAACACCGTTCGGCGATCCGCAATTGCTGCAAGCCATTGCCGCATTCTCGCTGCGGCACGGGCCGGATTCGGTGATGGACTTCCTGCTGCGCTGCGCCTCCGCGCGTGAGGCGTGGTTCGGTCCGGGATCGTGGCAGGCGGGCGACATGCGCGACCACGTGCTGCGCCTGCTTGGCCTGCCCGGCGATGCCAGTGAGGACATGCTGGCGGCGATGTGTACGGATGAGGCGTTCGACGTGCGCTCGCTGCGGCGTTGCTGCGAAGTGCTCGCCGAGTGGAACACCGGCACTGCCCACAAGGCGACCGACGTGCTGGTGCCATGGCTCATGCTCTCACCCGCGCGCAGGGCGGAGCAGGTGGAGGACGTCTACGGCGCGCTCTTCACCAAGGACGACGCAGTTCGCAGCGCCAAGAACCTCGCGAAGTTCGAACCGGATTACCAGGGCTATGCGATCCGCGTCGGCGAATGCCTTGGCCGCATCCGTGAGGTGAAAGCGCTGCTGGGCCTTGCCGAAAGACTTGTGCCCGCGCTGCGGCTTGGCCGCGCTTTCGCCATTGCCTGGGACGAGGCCAAGCAGCGCGAAGGCCTGATCGATTTCGACGACCAGATCCGCCGCGCCGCCGACCTGCTGCGCGGGCAGGCGTCGGCCGACTGGATCCGCTACAAGCTGGACCGCCGCTTCGACCACATCCTTGTCGACGAGGCGCAGGACACCAATGCCGCGCAGTGGGACATCGTCTTCGCCATGGCGGAAGAGTTCTGGGCGGGCCTTGGCCAGCACGAAGAACGCTATGTGGAAACGATGCGCACGCTCTTCGTGGTGGGTGACTACAAGCAGGCGATCTTCCGCTTTCAGGGCACCAGCCCGGAGAACTTCCGCCGCGCCGCTGACCGCGTGCGCGGCCTGATGGAGGATGCGGCGGGCAATGCCGAAATGCTGCGCAGCAGGTTCGCGCCGCGCCGGCTTGTCGAATTGGGGCTAGATCGCAGCTTCCGCACCGCGCAGCACGTACTGGACTTCGTGGACGAGGCGATCGGCGGCATCGGCCATGCCAGTTTCGGCCTCGACCGTCCTGCCGAGCGCCATGTCGGGCAGGAACGCCCGGGCTATGTCGCGCTCTGGCAGCCGGTCGCGGAAGAATTCGACGAGGAAGAGCCGCTCGAAACCGACGACAATGACGGCGCGCAGCCCAACTGGCTCTCGCGTCCGGACCGGCAGATGGCCGAGCGGATCGCGCAGCAGGTCAAGGCGTGGCTGGACCCCAGCGGTCCCGGCTTCGCGCTGCACAAGGGCAAGCCGCGTCGTGCCGGCGCGGGCGACATCATGGTGCTGGTGCGTCAGCGCAAGGAACTGGCGGGCCTGATCGTTGCACGGCTCCATGCTGCGGGTGTGCCGGTCGCGGGCGTCGACCGCTTGCGCCTTGGCGCGCCGCTGGCGGTCAAGGACCTGATCGCGGCGCTGCGCTTCGCAGTGCAACCGCTTGACGACCTGACGCTCGCCAGCCTGCTGGTCTCGCCGCTGGTGGGCTGGAGTCAGGCGCAATTGCTTCGCTTCGGTCACCGCGAAAAGCGCGTGCGGCTCTGGGACCATTTGCGCACGCAATCCGGCCCCGAAATCGGCGTGGTCATGCAGCAATTGGGCGAGCTGCTGGCTCGGGCCGACTATGCGCCGCCTCAGGCGATGCTGCACTGGTTGCTGGTGGGGCCGTGGCAGGCACGACGCAAGCTGGTGGCGCGGCTCGGCAGCGAGGCCAACGATCCGATCGATGAACTGATCAACGCCGCGCAGGCCTATGTCATGACCGATACGCCGAGCCTTGCGGGCTTCCTCGCATGGTTCGATGCGGGGGACGGGGAACTGAAGCGCGAGGCGGATGCGGCGCAGGGCCTTGTCCGCGTGATGACCGCGCATGGCTCGAAGGGTTTGCAGGCGCCCATCGTCATCCTCGCCGATGCCACCGGTAATCCCGAGGCGGCGCGCGAACGCGGTTTCGAACTCACGGACCCGCGCGAGACGCGCCGCAAGGTGCCGCTGCCGCCGCTCTCCAAGGACGAGAAAGTCGGCCGCATCGCCGCGCAGATCGCCGAAAACCGTGAGGGGGACGAACAGGAGCACTGGCGCCTGCTTTACGTCGCCATGACCCGCGCCGAGGAAGCGCTGTTCGTCGGCGGCGCGCTGGGCAAGCGCGACAAGGACGGACCGGCCGAGAAGAGCTGGTACGCGCGGCTGCGTACGCTGTTCCCGGATGGCGCGGAGGCGCCGGACGCGATCTGGGGCAGCCGTTGTGATTATGGCGCGCTGCCGGAACCACTGCCGCCGGAAGTCCGCTCGGTCGAACTGCCGCTGCGCGAGCCGCTGCCGCGCTGGCTCGAACGCGCACCGCCTGCCGAACCGCGCCCGCCGCGCCCGCTCGCGCCGTCTGCGCTGGGTGAGGAGGATGCGCCCGATCCGCCGTTCCCGCCGGGCGCCGGCCGCGATGCCCTGCGGCGCGGTACGCTGGTGCACAAGCTGCTCGAACGCCTGCCGCAAGTGGCGGCGGACATGCGCGAGGAAGCGGGCTGGCAATGGCTCGCCCGCAATGCCGCCGATCTCGACGAGGCCGCGCGCGAGGCGATGCTGGCAAGTGCACTCGCGGTGGTTCACGAACCTGCCTGGGCCGAGCTGTTCGGCCCCGGAAGTCTGGCCGAAGTGCCGGTGGCTGCCGTTGTTGGCGGACAAGTGGTGGCGGGCACGATCGACCGTCTGGTCGTCGAGCCGGGCCGCGTTCGCCTTGTCGACTACAAGACCGCGCGCCGTCCGCCCGAACGTCTGGAGCAAGTGCCGAAGGGCGTCCTGCGCCAGATGGCGGCATACGCCGCTGCGCTGGAAGTGGCGTTTCCGGGCCGGATAGTGGAGGTGGCCTTGCTCTATACCTCGGTCCCGCGCCTGATCGCGGTTCCGGGCGAAGTGCTGGAGGCGCACAAGCCGGACTTTGCACAGGTCCAGTAAAGCTATGTGGGCAGGGGCGTTGCCACGCAACAAATCCTCCCTAGATTGCGTTCAACCCGAAATACCCCCCGAGGAGTTCAAGTTCATGGCGACTATTGCCGTTACCGATGCCAGCTTCGAAGACGACGTCCTGAAGTCGGACAAGCCGGTTCTCGTCGATTTCTGGGCGGACTGGTGCGGCCCGTGCAAGATGATCGGCCCCGCGCTGGAGGAAATCAGCGAGGAACTGGCTGGCAAGGTGACCATCGCGAAGATGGACATCATGGCCAACACCGACATCCCCGGCCAGATCGGCGTGAAGTCGATCCCGCTCATGGTGCTGTTCAAGGACGGCCAGCCGGTCGCCCAGAAGCTCGGCGCCGCGCCCAAGAGTGCGCTGAAGGGCTGGATCGAAGGCGAGCTCTGAGCCTCGCCACGCTCGAACTTATCCCCGAGCAGCAAGCAAGAAAAACCCCTTCCGCCGCGAGGCGGGAGGGGTTTTCTATTTGGCGGGCAGTGGTCGCGCTTCTGCGGCCCCGGCCAAGATCAGGTCGGCATGAGGCAAATGCTCCAGAGCGAGCCGTTTCCATAAGGGATGGTTGGCGATGCTGCCGCACAAGTCCGCCCAGAATGCCTCTTCCCCGTTGGACGGATTTCCATTCTTCGCCCTGTTTTCGGGCCAAGCGAGATGAAGCAGTTCCCGCGCCAGATCGGAATGTCCCGAAAGCGCGAGATTGGCGAGCGTCTGCACGGTAACCGGCGTGCCCAGGGCGGATTCTTGCCGCGGATAGAGGGGATAAGCCGGATCTTTGTCTTGCGCCCAGCCACGCAATTCCCCCTGAATTGCGGTCAGGCGGGACGCCAATTCGCGGCGGGATGGCGGAGGATCGGTCATGACGGCAGGATCGAGCGCGAAATCCCCGCCTTGCTCATCTTCTGCCCAGCGGACCGGCAGCATGACGATGGCTGGGGCGGCATGGGGCGCGCCATTGAAGTACTCGATGTCGAACGGCAGCGCGAAGCGGGGCGAATCTCGATCGGTTCTGACGACCACGCTGTCCATGCGTTCGCCGCTCAGTTTCCGGATCGTGAGCCGCTGGTCGAACCCGACAACGAAAAGATCGCCTTCGCCCCCGGACCCACCGGAATCTCCCAGGACGACGACGCTGGGCGTAGTGTCGGGTGAGCGCGAGGCCCAGAGCAACTTTACGTCCATGTAGCCGGCGCCCAGTGGCGTGGCTTGCGCGCCTTGGGTGACTTCGACGGCGCGGCAATAGTCGTCGCTATCGCCGTCGGACGGGCAAGGTGCAACGACGATAGCATCGTTGCCTCGCTGCCAGATGGCGCCAAGCTGCTGCGGTGCGGCTTGGGCCGAGGGCACGAGTAACACAAAACTTGCGAGGAAAATGAGTGAGATACGCACGGATGGACGACTCCGAATGTCGGTGCCGATGTCATCCGGTTGTGATTTCAGGTCAATGGCAGGTTTTCCTACATCGCGAAGATCTGCCAAGGTTGCGGATATTTGGGATCTTTGAAATCGTCGGAAACGTGCGGGATTTTTGGCGGCATAAGGTGACGGTCGGGAGCGGAAGGTGACACCTTTGCACAAGGTGACACCTTTCACTCAGGACCGTGTCAACTGTGTCAACCGGAGCGTCACCTTGTGAACGTCAGTCTTCCAGCGCGGCAAGGCGCGTGGCGAGGCCTTCGAACAGGGCGGGGCTGGAGGCGCCGATGAGGCCTTTCTTCTCGAACTCGTCCACGCGGTAGGGGCTGCCGTCCGGCCGGGCCGCCATGCCGCCAGCTTCGTTGAGGAACAGGGCGCCCGCCGCATGGTCCCACGGCAGGGTGCGTTCGAAGATCGCCACGTCGTTCTGGCCAAGCGCGAGGCGGGGATATTGCTCGGCGGCGCAGCGGGGGATGTCGACGAGGCGGTAGTGCGGGGCGACTTCGGTGCGGATGCGTTCGCGTCGCGATTCCTCGGTGAAGATCAGCGAGATCGCGGCGACGGGCGGCACTTCCCCGGTGGCACGGGCGGTGAGGCGTTCGCGGTCCACCCAGGCACCGCCGCCCGCAGAGGCGTGGCAGAAGCGGCCGGTGAGGCAGTCGAGAATCCAGCCGCCCAGCGTCTCGCCCTTGTCGGCAAGGGCAATCAGCATGCCGAACGGGGCCTTGCCCGAGGCGAAATTGTTGGTGCCGTCCAGCGGATCGACGATCCAGCAGAGCCGGTCCTTGAGCTTCAGCAGCTCGTCTTCGTTGGCGAAGGTCGCTTCCTCACCCACCACGGCGGCATCGGGGAGCAGGGCGGTGAGGCGCTCGGCAAGGATCGCCTCGCTCTCGCGGTCGGCCACGGTCACGACGTCGTTCACCGCCTTGCTGACGATCTGCTCGGCCGAGAGCGACTGGTAGTGCGGCAGGATCACATCGCGCGTGACCTCGCGCATGATCGTTTCGACCGCGGTATTGAGCGTGGAGGTGATCATGCGGGAGGCCTTTGGATGGGAGGGTCAGGTGAGCGGGATCATGACCTGCTGGCCATATCCGGGCCGCTCGTGAAGGCGGGCGTACCAGTCGGCCAGCGCGGGAAACTCGGGCCGGTCCAGTTCGAACTGGTCGAACGGCAGCGAGAACCACGTATAGGCATAGACGCCCATGGGAATGTCGCCGATCCCGAACTGGCCGCCGGAAAGCCAGGGCTTCTCGGAAAGGTAGCGTTCCAGCACGGTCAGGTGCGCGGCGCAGGTCTTGGTGTCACGCTCGATTGCGGCCATGTCCCACTGCTCGCGCGGAGTGCGGGCCATGGCGAGGAACGGCACGCGCTGGGCCTCGGCATAAGTGATCTGCCAATCCATCCAGCGGTCGGCGAGAGCGCGGTCGATGGGATCGTGCAGGAACCAGCGCTCACCGCCGTATTCGGCCGCCATGTAGCGCAGGATCGCGTTCGATTCCCAGAGAGTGAGCTTGCCGTCCTCGATCATCGGCACCAGCCGGTTCGGGTTCTTGGCGAGGTACTCGTCGGTATAGCCGAACTTGCCGCCGATATCGTGACGGACGTAGTTCAGTGCCAGTTCCTCGGCGAACCAGGCGACTTTCTTGACGTTGTGGGAGTTGAGGCGACCCCAGATGGTGAATTGCGGACCGGCCACCGTCAGCTCCTGTAGTCGGCGTTGATCGAGATGTAGCCGTGCGTCAGATCGCAGGTCCACACGATGGCGGCGCCTTCGCCAAGGCCGAGGTCGACCTGGATGGTCACGTCCTGCCCCTTGAGGTGCGCTGCGATGGGGGCTTCGTCGTAATCGGCAAGTGGCAGGCCCTCGCGTGCGGCCCAGATGCCGCCGAAGCCGATGGAGAGCTTGTCGCGGTCGGCCGGTTCGCCCGCCTTGCCCACGGCCATGACGACGCGGCCCCAGTTGGCGTCCTCGCCGGCGATGGCGGTCTTCACCAGCGGCGAGTTGGCGATGGCCATGCCGACCTTACGGGCGCTCTCGTCCGAGACGGCGCCGGAAACGGCCACTTCGATGAACTTCTGCGCGCCTTCGCCGTCGCGCACGACGAGGTGGGCCAACTGGCGGCAGACGTCATGGATCGCGGCGGCAAAGGCGTGGGCGCCGGGCGAGGCGATGGAGGACAGCGGTGCGTTGCCCGCTTTGCTGGTGGCGAAGGCCAGTACGGTGTCGCTGGTGGACGTATCCGAATCGACAGTGATGCAGGAGAACGTGCGGAAGTTGGCGGCGGAGAGGCACTCCTGAAGGAAGGCAGGCTCCACGGCGGCATCGGTGAAGATGTAGCCGAGCATCGTCGCCATGTCCGGCGCGATCATGCCCGAGCCTTTGATGACGGCAGCGATGGTCACCTTGGTGTCGCCGATCATCGCCGTGGCCGTCGCACCCTTGGCGAACGTGTCGGTGGTGGAGATGGTGTTTGCGACGTCTTCCCACGAGCACGGCTCGGCGGTGAGGGCCTTCTCCACGCCTTCGCGGGCCTTGTCCTTGGGCAGCGGCACGCCGATCACGCCGGTCGAAGAGACGAAGACCTGTTCGCGCGGGCAACCCACGTGGGCAGCAACCTGATCCATGATCTGTTCCACCGCCTCGCGGCCGCGATAGCCGGTGAAGGCGTTGGAATTGCCGGCATTGACCACCAGAGCGCGGGCGAGGCCCTGCTTCACGTTGTCACGCCCCAGTTCGACTTCGCTGGAGCAGCACAGGTTCCGGGTGAACACCCCTGCGACGGACGTGCCTTCGTCCAGCTCCACATACGTCAGGTCGCATCGGCCCCAGTCTTTGTACCCGGCACGCACGATATGCGGCGTCACGCCGGCGATCGGCGGCATCTCGGGGAAGGGCGAGGCGAGCGGGGAGGTGGGATAGGCCATGGGCAAAGCGACTAGCGCGTGCGTGTGACAGGTCAAGAGTCGCTGCAATCTCAGGTTGCAAAGCAAGCCCGGCGGCGATCTTCCGTGCGGAAATTCGGGCGCGGTGCTCTCCGTTGTGGACACCGGCGAAAGCGCCCCCTATCTGATCCGCCATGGCAAATCGCCTGCTCCTTACCCTGCTGGCCCTGTTGACGGGCCTTGCCGCACAGATCGGCCCTGTCGATGCGCGTGCGTCACAGGTGGCCAGCCTGCAAGTGGTGCTGGGCGAGGCGGCCGTTGCCGCCAAGGCGCCGCGCGCGCCGGTTGCTCTGGCGCAGCTGCCCGAACCGGGCCTGCGCAACACGCGCCGCCATGCTCCCTCGCTCGTTGCGGTGTCGGATTCGCTGGCGGTGCCCACTGTCCTGACCGGGATAGACCGCGCGCGCGAGTAAGCGCACGCGCCATTCGCAGCTTCGCGAAAACCTTTCACGCGTCCCGCGACTGGCGGAGGCGCGCAATTCCGACATTCACGAACAGCATGTAAAACAGGGATTTCCGCCATGTTCGGCGCACTCGCCAAGTCCATTTTCGGCTCGTCCAACGACCGCTACGTCAAGTCGCTCGACAAGATCGTCTCGCAAATCAACGCTTTCGAATCCGTTCTGGAGGCGATGAGCGACGATGAACTGGCCGCCCAGACGCCGAAGTTCCGTCACTTGCTGTCCGAGGGCAAGACGCTCGACGACCTGCTGCCCGAAGCTTTCGCCACCGTGCGCGAGGCGTCGAAGCGCGTCTTCGGCATGCGCCACTTCGATGTGCAGCTGATCGGCGGCATCGTGCTCCATCGCGGCGAGATCGCCGAGATGCGCACCGGTGAAGGCAAGACGCTCGTCGCCACCACCGCGACCTACCTCAACGCGCTTGAGGGCAAGGGCGTTCACATCGTTACGGTCAACGACTACCTCGCTCGCCGCGACGCCGAGCAGATGGGCCGCGTCCACGGTTTCCTGGGCCTCACGGTCGGCGTGATCGTGCCCAACCTCGACGAATTCGAGCGCCGCGCGGCCTATGGCGCCGACATCACGTACGGCACCAACAACGAATTCGGCTTCGACTACCTGCGCGATAACATGAAGCACGAGCGCGGCCAGATGGTGCAGCGCCCCTTCAACTTCGCCATCGTCGACGAAGTCGACTCGATCCTGATCGACGAGGCGCGCACGCCGCTCATCATCTCGGGCCCCACCGACGACAAGTCGGAACTCTACATCGCCGTCGACGCGATCGTGAAGCAGCTGGTCCCCGAGGACTATGAGGCTGACGAGAAGACCAAGAACATCACGCTGACCGAGGACGGCGTCGAGAAGGCCGAGCGCATTCTCGAAACCGCCGGGCTGCTGGTCGGCTCGAACCTCTATGACGTTGAGAACACGCAGGTGGTCCACCACCTCGACCAGAGCCTCAAGGCCGTGGTCATGTTCAAGCGCGACACCGATTACATCGTCAAGGACGGCAAGGTCGTCATCATCGACGAGTTTACCGGGCGCATGATGGATGGCCGCCGCTGGTCGAACGGCCTGCACCAGGCGGTCGAGGCCAAGGAAGGCGTGAAGATCGAGCCCGAGAACCAGACGCTGGCCTCGATTACCTTCCAGAACTATTTCCGCATGTACCCGAAGCTTTCGGGCATGACCGGCACCGCCGCCACCGAGGCTGCCGAGTTCTACGACATCTACAAGATGAACGTCGTCACCATTCCCACGAACGTGCCGGTCCAGCGCGTCGACGAGGAAGACGAGTTCTACAAGAATACGCATGACAAGTTTGGCGCCATCGCCAAGCTGATCCGCGAGAAGAACGAGATCGGCCAGCCGGTGCTGGTGGGTACCGTTTCGATCGAGAAGTCGGAACTGCTGTCGGACTTCCTCAACAAGGAAGGCGTCAAGCACTCGGTGCTGAACGCCCGCTTCCACGAGATGGAAGCGCATATCGTGGCGCAGGCGGGCAGCCTCGGCGCCGTGACCATCGCGACCAACATGGCCGGTCGCGGCACCGACATCCAATTGGGCGGCAACGTCGAATTCCGCGTTGAGGACGAGCTGAGCGAAATGGCCGAAGGGCCGGAGCGCGATGCCGCCATCGCCAAGATCAAGGAAGAGGTTGCCGAACAGAAGCGTCTCGTCCTCGCGGCGGGCGGTCTCTGCGTCATCGGCACCGAGCGCCACGAAAGCCGCCGCATCGACAACCAGCTGCGCGGCCGTTCGGGCCGTCAGGGCGACCCGGGCCTTTCGAAGTTCTACCTCTGCCTGGAGGATGACCTGCTGCGCATCTTCGGGCCGGACACGCTGTTCGCCAAGATGATGAACAGCAATCTTGCCGATGGCGAGGCGATCGGCTCCAAGTGGCTGTCCAAGGCCATCGAGACCGCGCAGAAGAAGGTCGAGGCGCGCAACTACGAAGTGCGCAAGCAGGTCGTCGAATACGACGACGTGATGAACGACCAGCGCAAGGTGATTTACGAGCAGCGCTCGGACATCATGGATGCCGATACGGTCGACGATGTCGTGATCGACATGCGCAATGACACCGTCAACGCGATCGTCGCCGATACCTGCCCGCAGGGTTCCTATCCCGAGCACTGGAACGTCGATGTGCTCAAGGCCAAGGCGAGCGAGATCCTGTCGCTCGACGTGCCGATCGAGGCCTGGATCGACGAGGACGGCATCGACCCCGAACTGGTCGAAGAGCGCATCGCGGCCATGGCCGAAGCGCAGATGTCTGAGAAGATGTCGCGCGACGATCCGGCGATCTGGCGTCAGGTCGAAAAGTCGATCCTGCTCGACCGGATCGACCATTACTGGAAGGAACACCTCTCCACGCTCGACGCGCTGCGTCAGGTGGTGTTCCTGCGCGCCTATGCCCAGAAGACGCCGATCAACGAGTACAAGACCGAGGCGTTCGGCCTGTTCGAGCGCATGCTGGAAACGATCCGCGAGGACGTGACGCGCATTCTTTCGGTCAGCCAGATCCAGATCCCGGAGCCGGTGCAACTTCCCGAGCTTCCGGACTTCCTGACCGGCCACATCGATCCGCTGACCGGCATCGACAATTCGCGCGATGGCGACGGTTCGGCGCTGATGCCCGAACTGTTCGGCTCGCTGGCGGGCAGCCCGCAGGCGGGTGTCGGCCCCGGTGCCTCGGGCGAGAATCCCTATGCGGACCTGCCGATCAGCCGCAACGCCCCGTGCCCCTGTGGTTCGGGCAACAAGTACAAGCACTGCCACGGCGCGCTCGCCTGACGCACATGGAAATGGCGGTCGCTGCAACTCTGCAACGACCGCCATCGCTGGAAACAGGAAGGAGGCCGCGGCTCGGGTGCCGCGGCCTCTTTTTATGTCAGAAGCTTACACCCAGCGTGCCGCGAACGGTGCGCGGCGCGCCGTAGTAGGCCTGATCCCATTGCAGGCTGGTCCAGTACTTCACGTTGGTCAGGTTATCGAGATTGACCGCCACGGAAACGTTCCGGGTGACCTGGTAACGCGCCATGAGGTCGACGATCGCGTAGCCGTCCTGCTCGGTATAGTCGTTGTGGATCCGGCTCTGGTAGCGCGCCGAGGCGCCTAGGCGCAGGGCTTCGAGAAAGCGCGGCGTGTAGGTGGCATTGAGGTGGGCCGTGTGACGCGGGATGAAGGCGCGGGCGTTGTTGCCGTCCGTGTCCTCGATGTCGACATAGGCATAGCCGCCGGAGACCTGGAAGCCCGGAAGCACTTCGCCGGCCACGTCGACCTCCACGCCTTGCGACTTGGCATCGACACCGTCGTAGAGCGTCTGGCCAAGTGTGGGATCGAAGCCGATCGATTCGGCGACGTTGTCTTCCTTCGTCCGGAACACCGCGACGGCGGCGGTCAGCTTGCCGCCGTTCCACTCGCCCTTGACGCCGGCTTCATACGTCTTGCCCTGAAGCGGGGCGATGATCGAATGATCGGCGGTCAGATAGACTTGCGGGCTGAAGATCGTGGCATAGCTGGCATAGGCCGTGATGTTGCCGGTCAGGTCCAGCGTCAGGCCCGCGAATGGCAGGAACTTGGTTTTATCGAAGGAATAGGGGGTGTCGTAGGACGTGCCGTCGCGCCGGGCATTGGTCACGTTGCCGCCCAGCATGAGCTTGAGCGGATCGGCCAGCGAGAGGCGGACGAGGCCATAGGCGCTGGCGATCTTCGTCGTGAAGTCGGCCTGCGGGGTGTAGGGGCCCCAGTTCGGATAGGGGAATGTGCCTTCGAAGGCGCTGTTGCCGGGGAGGGCCGCGCCGATGGCGTCGGCATCGACCGATTCCTGCTCGACCAACTGCGATACGCCGTAATTGACGCCCAGCACCACGTCGTGCTCGCGGCCGGCGATCCTGACTTTGCCGGTGACGTTCGCGTCGATCGTCGTTTCGCGCAGCTTGTCGAGATAGGCCCCGGGGTAGGCGGCCAGTTCGCCGTCTTCGCCGTAATAGACGTAGAACAGCTTGGAGTCCTGATTGCGCGCGCGGCGCAGGACGGAGACCTTGCCGGTCCAGCCGTCGCCGAAATCAAGGGTGATATCGCCGAACAGATTGCGGTCGAGCGAATACCAGCGCGTCCAGGGCTGCGCCGAATTGGTCGAGCGCGGATAGGTCGCTGGCGTGCCATCGGCATAGGTGAAGGGCAGGGCGCCCCAGCTTACCCCGCGCGGATCGCTCTCCTGCCATGAGTAGCCGACGGTGGCGACGGTATCGGGTCCGAGGTCAGCAGCGGCCACGCCGTAAAGCGTCAGGCGCGAGGTGTGGTAGAAATCGAGATAGGAATCGGCGTTCTCGTAGGAGCCGACGAAGCGCGTCCGGATGGAGCCGTCTTCGGTCAGCGGGGTGTTGACGTCCACACTGCCGCGTACTTCGTCATAGGAGCCGTAGCTGAGGCTGGCATCGCCGCCCAGTTCCTTGGTAGGGCGCTTGCGAATGAAGTTGATCGCGGCGGAGGGATTGCCCGTCTGCGAAAGCAGGCCGGTGGCGCCGCGCACGATGTCGACTCGTTCGAACAGCGACGTGTCGATCTGCCCGTTCTGGAGCCCGTAGCTGAGCGGCTGGCCGATGCCGTCGAACTGGAAGTTGACGATGTCGAAGCCGCGCGCGTTGTAATAGGTGCGATCCGTCTCGGCGCTGTCGACATTCACGCCGGTGGCGCGCCGCAGCAGGTCATCGACGGTGTTGAGGCCGAAATCCTCGATCTGCGCGCGCGTGATGACCGTCACCGCCTGCGGCGTTTCACGCAGCGACAAGTCGAGACGGGTGCTGCTGGACTGGCCGGCAACAACGTAATCCTCGGGCACGGAGCCGGTCACGATGATGTCGTCGGCGCGCGGTTTGGCATCGGCATCGTCAGCCCAGGCGGTCGGCGCGAAAGTGGCTCCGGCCAGCCCGATCAGGGCAAGGCGCGAGGCTCCCGTGAGAATTGTCTTTCGAATGGCGCGGCGATGCTTGCCCCGGTCTTGCCCGTTCCCCTGCGTGACGATCACGTATATGCTCCTATGCTAATGAGAGTGATTTGCAGTAGCAGGTTGCATAGAGGCGGAGGGCGGTATGTCAACGCTGCCCGGCTGCCGCACGGATGCGGTCTCGCCACTTGCCGGACAAGCGGATCGACGGTCGTTGGAGCAAAGGGGAAGCGCCGGAACGCGTTCCGGTCGTGTCAGTAAGGCAGGATGGGATGGATAGCCGCGCTGGGGCGAAGGGAGGTGGCTCCCCGAGTAGGATTCGAACCTACGGCCATTCGATTAACAGTCGAATGCTCTACCGCTGAGCTATCGGGGAACAGCCTGTCGGTGTTTCCACCGTCGGGCGGAAGAGTTGCTTCCGGTGCCTGGACACCGCTTCGAACCCTTCAGAAAGAAGTGGCTCCCCGAGTAGGATTCGAACCTACGGCCATTCGATTAACAGTCGAATGCTCTACCGCTGAGCTATCGGGGACCGGCCTATCAGTGTCTCCACCGGCGGGCAGGGGTGCGCCTATAACAGCGCCATCGGGATTGGCAACCCTGACTTTGACCAAAACATTACGAAAATTTTTCCACAGCACCTGTTCTCGCACGCAAGCTGGCGGAATAGCGTGGTTCCCGGCGCGGATTCAGACCTGGAACTGTTCGGCGAAAATCCGTTCTTCCAGCGTGAAGCCGGGGTCGAACAGCAGGGTCAGCTCCTTCTCGCACGAGGCCCGGATTCGCACCGATTTCACGTCGCGCACTTCCTTTTGATCGGCAACGGCGGCGACCGGGCGCTTGCCGGGTTCGCGGATGTGGAATTCGACTTCGGCGCTTTCGGGCAGGATCGCGCCTTTCCACCGGCGCGGGCGGAACGGGCTCAGCGGCGTCAGCGCCAGCATGCGCGCGCCCAGCGGCAGGATCGGGCCATTGGCGGAGAGGTTGTAGGCGGTGGAGCCGACCGGCGTTGCCAGCAGCACGCCGTCGCCCACCAGTTCGTCCATACGCACGCGGCCGTTGATGCGGACTTCCAGCTTGGCGGTCTGGCGCGTCTCGCGCAGCAGCGAGACTTCGTTGATCGCGTAGAAATTGAATTCCCGCCCGTCGTGGCTCACCGCATGCATCTGCAACGGCGCAACGGGAACGCGGTGCGCTTCCATGACGCGATGCAGGATCGGGATGTGATCGTGCGGCCCGTTCATCAGGAAGCCCACGGTGCCTAGATTCATGCCGTAGACCGGCTTGATCGTATCGCGGTCCAGCATCTCGTGCAGCACGTGGAGCAGGAAGCCGTCGCCGCCCAGCACCACCAGCACGTCGGCGTCCTCGGGCGAGGTCCAGGCATGCGAGTCGCGGAGGGCCTCGGCGCCTTCCTGCGCCTTGGCGGTGTCCGAGACGATGAGAGCCAGCTTGGGTTCGTCGCTCATTTTCAATTCCTCAAAGGCGCGACCGTCGCGCCTCCGTCTCTTCGTCGGGGACCTTTCGAATTTTGAGGGCTTTGGCAAGGGGCTTGGGCTAAGGAGGCGGTCATGGGTTCGAGAAGGGATGGGGCGTCGCAGGGCAAAGCCCGGGCACTTGAAGACAGGTTGACCGGGATTCCCGGGCTCGAAGCCGTGCGTGAGCGCGTCGATGCCTGGCGTTCGGGCGGCGAATCGGAGGGCGCCCACATCCATGCGATGCTGCTGGGCCTGCGCCGACTCGATGCGATCAATATGGCTTATGGCGCCGATACCGGTGACGGTGCGCTCGCCGAAGTCGCCAACCGCATCGCCCATTTCGCCGGTGAGGAACTCGATGGCCACTGGCTGCTGGCGCGGGCGGGCGGCGGTTCCTTCGTGCTTGTGGCGAATGAGGCGTGCAGCCGCGAGCGCTGGCAACTTGTGGCCGATCAGCTGGCCGAGGCGGTGGCGCGGCCGATGACGGTGCGTTCGGGTGTGCTGCGCCTCTCGCCGCGCATCGCGCTGGTGCGGGCGCTGGCCGAAGAGGGCGTCGATTCGATGCTCGACCGACTCGGCCATGCGCTGGAGGATGCGCGCGACCAGCAGGGCACCCGGCTCGCCTGGGCCGATGGCGAGGTGAGCCCGCCGGGCCATTCCGCCGCGCAGCTGGAAGCGGACCTGCTCGGTGCCATCGACCGGGACGAGATCGAGATCCTGTTCCAGCCGCAGTTCAGTCTTGTCGATGACCGGCTCACGGGCGCCGAGGCGCTGGCGCGGTGGAACCATCCGCAGCTTGGCCGTATCGGCGCCGGTGCTTTGTTCGCCATTGCCGAGCGGGCCGACCATGTCGCGCCGCTTTCGCGCCATATCGCTGCCAAGGCGCTGGCGATTGCAGGCGACTGGCCGGGCGATCTGCGCCTCTCGATCAATGTCACCCCGGCCGATCTCGCTTTCGGCAACTATACGCGCCAGATGCTCGACCTTGTGCGCGCCAGCGGTTTTGCGCCGCGCCGCCTCACGCTGGAAGTGACCGAGCAGGCGCTGATCGGCGATATCGCGCAGGCCGCGCAGATCATGGCGGAGTTTTCGGCGCAGGGAATCCGCATTGCGCTCGATGACTTCGGGGCGGGGTTCTGCAACTTCCGCTACCTGAAGGTCCTGCCGATCCATTACCTGAAGCTCGACCGTTCGATGATCGACGGCGTGGCGACCGATCGGCGAGACGTGGCCGTGCTGCGCGCGATCGTTGCCATGGCGAAGGCGCTGGATCTGGAAGTGATTGCCGAGGGAATCGAGGAAGAAGCCCAGCGCAAGGTCGCCGCGCGCGAGGGCTGCGCCTATTTTCAGGGCTTCCTGCGTGCGCAGCCGATGAGCGTGGCGATGTTCGCGAAGTTGGCGCGGGCTTCGCAGTAACGGGCCTCGGCGGGGCGATTACGCCGCCTTGCGTGCCACCGCGCTCAGCCCCTTGGTCAGCTGCAGCAAGCCATTGAGCCGCGACTTGGGATCGCCCCACGCGCGCGTCAGGACCAGCTTGTTGTCCGGTCGCAGCTTGACCGTGCCCTGAAGCCGCTCGGCATAGGCGATCAGGCCGACCGGGTTCGGGAAACTGTCGTTGTGGAAGCTGACGAGTGTGCCGCGCGGCCCCACGTCGATCTTGGCGATATGCGCCTCGATGGCCTGCCGCTTGATCTGGATGAGCTTCACAAGGTTCGCTGTCGCCGGCGGCAGCGGTCCGAAGCGGTCGATCATCTCGGCGGAGAGCGATTCGATCTCGTCCTTGCCCTCGGCGTCGTTGAGGCGGCGATAGAGCGCCATCCGCACCGCCAGATCCGGGACATATTCCTCCGGGATCATGATCGGCGCATCGACAGTGATCTGCGGGCTTAGGCCCGAAGTGTCCTTCTCCAGCCCGACACCGCCCGCGCGGGCGGCGAGGATCGCATCCTCCAGCATCGACTGGTAGAGTTCGAAGCCGACCTCGCGGATATGGCCCGATTGCTCGTCGCCCAGCAGGTTGCCGGCACCGCGAATGTCGAGGTCGTGGCTGGCAAGCTGGAAGCCCGCGCCCAGCGAATCGAGGTCGCCCAGGACCTTCAGCCGCTTTTCCGCGACTTCGGAAAGCGCGCGGCCCGCAGGCGTCGTCAGGTAGGCATAGGCGCGCAGCTTCGAACGGCCGACGCGGCCGCGCAGCTGGTAGAGCTGAGCTAGGCCGAAACGGTCTGCCCGGTGGATGATGATGGTGTTGGCGCGCGGAATGTCGAGGCCCGATTCGACGATCGTGGTCGAAAGCAGGACCTCGTACTTGCCCTCGTAGAAGGCGCTCATCCGCTCTTCCACTTCGCCCGCGCTCATCTGGCCATGGGCGGTGATGCACTTGACCTCGGGAACGTGCTTGGCGAGCCATTCCTCGATTTCCGCCATGTCGGAGATGCGGGGCACGACGATGAAGCTCTGGCCGCCGCGATGGTGTTCGCGCAGCAGGGCCTCGCGCATGACCATCTCGTCCCATTCCATCACGTAAGTCCGCACCGCGAGGCGGTCGACCGGCGGGGTCTGGATGGTGGAGAGTTCGCGCAGGCCGCTCATCGCCATCTGGAGCGTGCGCGGGATCGGCGTGGCGGTGAGCGTCAGCACGTGAACGTCGGCGCGAAGCTGCTTCAGGCGCTCCTTGTGGTTGACGCCGAAGCGCTGCTCCTCGTCGACGATGACGAGGCCGAGGCGTTTGAAGTTCACCGATTTCGAAAGGATCGCATGGGTGCCGCAGACCACGTCCATGGTGCCAGCGGTCAGCCCTTCGCGGGTGGCCTTGGCTTCCTTCTCGGGCACGAGGCGCGAGAGGCGGCCGACTTCCAGCGGGAACCCGGCGAAGCGGTCGGCAAAACCGGAATAGTGCTGGCGCGCGAGCAGTGTGGTCGGCGCGACGACGGCAACCTGCTGACCCGCCATGGCAGCCACGAAGGCCGCACGCAGGGCCACCTCGGTCTTGCCGAAGCCGACATCGCCGCAGACGAGGCGGTCCATCGGCTTGCCTTCGGCCAGATCGCCCAGCACGTCTTCGATGGCGTGTTCCTGATCCTCGGTTTCCTGCCAGGGGAAGCGGTCGACGAACTGGTCGTAGGAGGATTTCTCGGCGATGAGCGCGGGCGCGGTGCGCAAGGCGCGCTCGGCAGCGGTCTTCATCAGTTCGCCCGCGATCTCGCGGATGCGTTCCTTCAGCTTGGCGCGGCGCTTCTGCCATGCCTCGCCGCCCAGCTTGTCGAGCGCGACGCCTTCGCTCTCGCTGCCGTAGCGCGAAAGCACGTCGAGGTTCTCGACCGGGATGTAGAGCTTGTCGCCGCCCGCATAGGTCAGCATCACGCAGTCGTGCGGGCTCTGGCCCACCGGGATCGACTGGAGGCCTTCGTAGCGGCCGATGCCGTGGTCCATGTGGACGATCAGGTCGCCGGGCGTCAGCGCCGCCAGTTCGGCGAGGAAGGCGTCGGAATCCTTCTTCTTTTTCTTCCGGCGGACAAGGCGGTCGCCCAGAATGTCCTGCTCGGTGACGACTTCGACGGCATCGTTGGTGAAGCCGGTTTCCAGCGGCAGCACCAGCGCGGCGGAGCGCCCCTGTACGGCAAGGCCGAGCGCTTCCTGCCAAGTGTCCGCCAGCTTGGGCTCGGGCCCCTGTGCTTCGCCAAGGATCGAGACAAGGCGGGCGCGACTGCCGGTGGAATAGGCGGCGAGGATAGCCTTGCGACCGGACTTGGCGACGGCATGCAGATGCTTGGCGGCAGCCTCGTAAGCATTGTCGCCGCGCGCGCGCTCGGGCGTGAAGTCGCGGGCATTGCCGAAGCCGAAGTCGATGACCGTCTTGGTTTCCGGCTGCGCGAAAGGATCGGCGCGGTGGACCGGGAAGGCGGCCACGGCCTGCTCGAACTCCGCGCGCTCCAGATAGAGCGCATCGATGGCCAGCGGGCGGTACGATCCCGCCTTCTGGCCCGAGGTTTCGAGGCGGGCCTTGTGATAGTCCGCAATGTCGGTGAAGCGCTCGTCGGTGGCGCCCAGCGCGGCGCTGTCGATCACCAGCAGGTCGTCGTCCGAAAGGTGATCGAACAGGGTGACCAGTCGGTCCTCGAACAGCGGCAGCCAGTGTTCCATGCCCGCAAGGCGGCGGCCGTCGCTGACGGCCTGATAGAGCGGGTCCGCCGTGGCATTGGCGCCGAACATCTCGCGATAACGGCTGCGGAAGCGCTTGACGCTGTCGTCGTCGATCAGCGCTTCGCTCGCGGGGAGCAGCAGGTGTTCAGGGATGGTGCCGGTGGAGCGCTGGGTGCCGGTGTCGAACAGGCGCAGCGTTTCGAGTTCGTCTCCGAAGAAGTCGAGCCGTAAACCGCCGTCGAGGCCAGAGGGGACGATATCGAAGATCGAACCGCGTACGGCGAACTCGCCCGCGTCGATGGCGGTGTCGCTGCGCTGATAGCCTTGGCGGCGCAGCAGCGCGATCAGGCTTTCATGCCCCACTTCCATGCCGGGCTTGAGCAGACGCACCGATTCGCGAATGCGGAACGGCGTAAGTACGCGCTGGAGCACGGCATTGGCGGTCGTGACCAGAAGCTGCGGGCCGCTACGCTTCTGCTGGAGCCGGTGGAGCGCGGCGAGACGGCGGGCGCTGACCGAAAGGGCGGGGCTTGCGCGGTCGTAGGGAAGGCAGTCCCACGCGGGAAATTCGACGACATCCAGCTCGGGCGCGAAGAACTGCGCGGCATCGGCAACGGCGCGCATCGCGCTTTCGTTGTCGGCGATGAACACCGCCCGGCCTTTTGCCGCGCGGGCCAGATCCGCCATGACCAGCGGCTGCGCCCCGCGCGTGACCGAGGCAAGAGTGAGCGGTGAACGGGCCGAGAGGATGCGTTGAAAGTCGGTCATGCGGCGCGTGCGGGGCCTTCGGCAAGCTCAGGCTGAGCGGGTTTGGGAAATTGCGTCATCCTCCGCTCATGCCGAGTCCCGGGCTTGCCGAGGGATCGCAGCATCAGCGTGGAATCTCGACGTAATCGAGCTTCATCATGCGGTCCAACAGCGGGCCGCGATATTCTTCGGGAATGCTCTGGGTGCCGAGTGCCCAGGCCATGATGTCGACGTCTTCTTCCTCGATCATCTTCTCGAACAGGTCGATGTCGGTGTCCGACCATTCGGTGTGGAAGCGATCGAAGTAGCAGCCGATCATGTAATCGGCCTCGCGCGTGCCGCGATGCCAGGCGCGAAACTTCAAACGGGCGAAGCGCTGTGCGGTCTGAGGCGAAATTTCGGTCATGACCGCGCCGTTACAATGCGGCGCTGTCATGGGCAAGTTTTTGGGCTCTAGTGCGCTATAGACGTGCCCTCGGCAAAACCTAACCCCCGTCACCCTGAACTTGTTTCAGGGTCCATCCTGCCGATAACACCGCCGTTTGATCGGCGAGATGGACCCTGAAACAAGTTCAGGGTGACGGAGCAGGAAGGGTGCGCCGGCGCCTAGCGCTGGATCACCTTGATGATCTCGTCACTTGGGCGGCCTGCCAGATTCTTCGGCACTTCGGTAATCAGGGCGTCCTTCAGTTCCTTGTGATAGTGCCGCCGCATCTCGCCCAGCGAGCGAGGGTCGGCCACGATCACCAGTTGCGCGATCTCTCGGTCCAGGACCTGCTGGTTGAGCCAGCCTGCCACGGCAGCGGCATGGGCGCTTTCGTCCAGGGCATCGTTACTGCCGTCCCCGGTGCGGGCTTGATGCCGCTTCGGCGCGTCATGACGGCGAAAACCCGCGCTGAAGTTCGTCGCTTCGAGTTCCGGCGCATCGAGCGAGGTGAGACGCGGGGCGCCTTCGCGGCCGGAATTGCGATAGAGTTCGAAGTTCTCGCCATCGACGATCGCGAACACGGTTCCATGCGGAAGAAGCATACATCTCTCCTGTGCTGGGTGCTGAGGGTGCACAAGCCAACGTGCCTGTGTGCAAATCCGTTCCCCGATGGTCTGGTGAAACGCATTGCACTCGCGCTAAGAGGCTGGCCATGCGGCCCGAAGCTCTGAATTGCCTGTTCACCGAGACCGATTCCCTCGACGGCGTGGGCCCCAAGCTCAAGCGTCCGCTCGAAAAGCTCGGGCTGACGCGGATGCGCGACCTGATCTATCACTTGCCCGACCGTTTCGTGGAGCGACGCGCCGTCTCCAACCTCGACGAGGCGAGCGTGGGCGAGAACGTGATCGTCCAGCTTACCGTGCGCGAGCATCGCGCCTCCTCTGGGCGCGGGCCGTTCCGCGTGCTGGCCGAGGATGTGACCGGGAATGTCTGCACGATCACCTATTTCGGCCGCGCCTCCTACACCGCGAAGAAGCAGCTGCCGGTGGGCGAGACGCGCTGGGTGGCCGGGCGGCTCGACCAATATGGCCAGATGCTCCAGATGGTGCATCCCGAGCATATCTCGGAAGACAGCGCCGCGCCGGTCGGCCAGCTTTGCGAGGCGGTCTATCCGCTGTCCGAAGGGCTGACGCAGGGGCGCGTAGCCAGCCTTGTCCAGCAGGCGCTCAAGGCTCTGCCCGAGCTGGCCGAATGGATCGAACCCAGCCTTTACGCGAAGATGAAGTGGCCGGTCTGGCGCGAGGCGGTGGTCGAGGCGCATCGCGGCGTCAATGCCCCGGCGCGCGACCGGCTGGCCTATGACGAACTGCTCGCGAACGCGCTGGCGCTGATGCTGGTGCGCGAAAGCAACCGCCGGCAGTCCGGTACGCCGCTCAAGGGCGATGGCTCGCTGCGGGCCAAGCTCAAGCTGCCATTTGCGCTGACCGGCGCGCAAAAGCGCTCCATCGCGGAGATCGAGGGCGACGTGGTCCAGCAGGCGCCGATGCTGCGGCTGCTTCAGGGTGATGTCGGCGCGGGCAAGACGGTGGTGGCGCTCAACGCCATGCTGATCGCGGTGGAAGCCGGCGCGCAGGCCGCGCTGCTGGCGCCCACCGAGATTCTCGCCCGTCAGCATTACGAAACGCTGGCACGCATGCTTCAGGGTACGGGCGTGGAGATCGCGCTGCTGACCGGGCGCGACAAGGGCAAGGCGCGCGAGGCCATCCTGATGGGGCTGGTGGACGGCTCCATTGATATCGTCGTCGGCACCCACGCGATTTTTCAGGATACCGTGTCCTACCGCAATCTCGCGCTGGTGGTGATCGACGAGCAGCACCGCTTCGGCGTCGGCCAGCGCCTGATGCTCGCGCGCAAGGGGCGGCGCACGCCGCATACCCTGGCTATGACCGCCACGCCGATCCCGCGCACGCTGACGCTGGCCCAATATGGGGAGATGGAAGTCTCCAAGCTCGACGAACTGCCGCCGGGCCGTCAGGCGATCGACACGCGCGTCGTTTCGGTGGAGCGCATGGGCGATGTGGTCGGCGCGATCGCCCGGCATATCGAGACCGGGCAGCAGGCCTATTGGGTCTGCCCGATGGTCAGCGAGAGCGAGAATGACGACCTTGCCGCCGCCGAAGCGCGTTACGCGACGCTGAAGGAGCGCTTCGGGGATACCGTGGTGCTCGTTCACGGGCAGCTCAAGCCTGAAGCAAAGGATGCCGGCATGGAGCGCTTCGCCAGCGGCGAGGCATCGGTGCTGGTGGCGACGACGGTGATCGAGGTCGGCGTCGATGTGCCGAACGCCACGCTGATGGTGATCGAGCAGGCGGAACGCTTCGGCCTTGCCCAGCTCCACCAGCTGCGCGGGCGCGTGGGACGCGGCAGCGAGAAATCGACTTGCCTGCTGCTGCGCGGCCAGCAACTCAGCGAAACCGCGCGCCAGCGCCTTGCCCTGATGCGCGAGACTCAGGACGGCTTCCGGCTGGCAGAGGAAGACCTGCAACTGCGCGGGGGCGGTGAACTGCTCGGCACGCGCCAGTCGGGCGATACGCCGTTCCGCATCGCCAGCCTCGACCAGATCACCAAGCTGCTTCCGCTCGCCCACGATGATGCACGGCTGCTGATCGAGCGCGACGGCGGCCTTACCGGCCCGCGCGGCGAGGCGGCGCGTCTGCTGCTCTATCTCTTTGAGCGTGACTGGGGCGTGCAACTGCTGCGCGGCGGATAAGCGGCCAGAGAGAAAGCCGGGGAGGGCGCAATTGACTTGGCTCCGGCGCCCTGTGATGGCCTCTGCCATGTCCCAGAAACCGGAAATCCAGCTCGCCATCTTTGCTCAGGCAGTCGACGCAGTCGGCGGACAGCGTGCGATGGCGCGCTTTATGGGAATTTCCGAGAAGGAAGTGCGCGACTGGCTCTCGGGCGATGCCGAGCTGGATCGGAACGCTTTGCGCTCTGCTTCGCAAGGGCTGATCAAGCATGCGGATATGTGCCGCCGCCTTGAACGCAAGCTTTCGCCCGCCTTCGTGGAAAATCTCACCGACAAGCAGCTTGAGGGCCTGAGCCTGCCCGACGGCCGCCCCGAAGTCCGCAAGCCGGGCTGATCCACGCCGAAAGCCGCCTTTTCTGCGACCGAATCAAGTCGGCGTGCCGGTGATTCTGCGCGTTCCCGTCATCGACGAATGGGCCGCGATGGCGGGTTTTCAGCCCTCCACTGCATTTCAATTCAGCCCGCGCAGAGCGACGAACCCTCGCATTTCCTAGCGTTTCGGGCAGTGGGGCAGGGCGGGGGCGAAGTTGTCCACACCCTCAAATCGCCAAGCTTCACGAAAAGCGATTTTCGCCCCTTGCCACCCACAGAATCGCTCTCTATAGGCGCCCTCCTGCCCCGGGCGCTCTTCGGAACGCCCTCCGGTCGGGGAATAGCTCAGCCTGGTAGAGCACTGTCTTCGGGAGGCAGGGGCCGGAGGTTCGAATCCTCTTTCCCCGACCATTTCATCTTCGGATGAGCAAGTAAAACCCAGCGGAAACGCTGGGTTTTTTGCTGTCTGGCTTCTACGCGTGCGGCGCGCCCTTTCCCTTCGCTGCGTGGAGGGCTAGGTCTTGGACATGACCGAAAGCCTGCTCGAAACCGCCAGCACCATTGCCCCCTCGCAAGGCCGCGACCGTCACTGGGAATGGCAGTACCTCGATCTGATGCGGCAAATCTGGGAGCACGGCGACGAGCGCGTCGACCGTACTGGCATCGGCACGCGCTCGATCTGCGGCGCGACGATCCGTTTCGATCTCTCGGGCGGGCAGATGCCGCTGCTCACCACCAAGCGCGTCTTCTGGAAAACCGCGAGCCGCGAGATGCTTTGGTTCCTGACCGGCGAGACCAATATCCGCCCGCTCTGCGCGCAAGGCGTGGAGATCTGGACCGACTGGCCGCTGGATCGCTATCGTAAGGCCACCGGTGAGGACATCGCGCGCGCCGATTTCTCGCGCCGGATCGTCGAGGACGAGGGCTTTGCCGCCGAGTGGGGCGATCTCGGCCCGGTCTACGGCAAGCAGTGGGTGGACTGGCCGGTCTATGAGCCGGCGGGCGACGGCCTCTATCGCAAGCGCGCACAGGGCGTGAACCAGGTGGCCGAGGTGATCGCCAGCTTGCGGGCGAATCCCGGCAGCCGCCGCCATATCATCGAAGGCTGGAACGTCGCCGAACTCGACGCCATGGCGCTGCCGCCGTGCCACAAGACCTATCAGTTCCATGTCGCCAATGGCCGCCTCTCGTGCATTCTATACCAGCGGAGCTGCGATCTCGGCCTCGGGTTTGCTTTCAACATGTGGTCGCTGGCGCTGCTGACGCGCATGTTCGCGCAGCAGTGCGATCTTGAGCCGGGCGAGGCGGTCTGGATGGGCGGGGACGTGCATCTCTATCTGAACCACGCAAGCCTCGTCGAAGAGCAGCTTTCGCGCACGCCGTCGGGCGAGGCGCGGCTGGAGATCGCGAGGCGTCCCGATTCGATTTTCGACTACCGGATCGAGGATTTCACCGTCTCCGGCTATGCGCCGCAGGGGCACATTTCAGCCCCTGTAGCGGTCTGACGCACCGCATGCGCGATGGATCGCCTTTGTATTGACATTACTCATGGTTGAAATATTGTGACCTGACCGTGGAATTTTGAAACGCGCTGTTGATCGCTGTTTTCAGCGTCGTTTCGCGTTCCACGGCCCGATTTAAGCGGGAGAGGACGCAAAGATGGCCCTAGGCCCGACACGAGCAGGCAAGTCGCGCGGCAACCTGCCGCCCCTCGATCTCTATGTCCCCGAGCCGAAGTTCCGGCCCGGTGATCCGGTCGACTATACCCATCTGGAAATTCCTACGGCCGGCAAACTGGCGCGCCCCGACGAGGGTTGCGCCGCCAGCGAGACATGGCCGCTGACGCTCGACCTGATCCGCGTTCTCGATGAGAACGACGCGGCGGTGGGCGCGTGGAATCCCAATCTCGATCCCGAGACGATGCGCCGCATGCTGGCCTCGATGGCGCTGACCCGCGCTTTCGACGATCGCATGTATCGCGGGCAGCGGCAGGGCAAGACCAGCTTCTACATGAAGTCCACGGGCGAGGAGGCGGTCTCGATCGCCTGCGCCCATGCGCTTGCCTTCGACGACATGGTGTTCCCCAGCTACCGCCAGCAGGGCATCCTGATCGCGCGCGGCTACCCGCTGGTGGAGATGGTCAACCAGATCTACTCCAACCGCGCCGACCCGTTGAAGGGCCGCCAGTTGCCGATCATGTATTCGGCCAAGGACTACGGCTTCTTCTCGATCTCCGGCAATCTGGCCACGCAGTTCCCGCAGGCGGTGGGCTGGGCGATGGCCAGCGCGATCAAGGGCGATACCCGCATCGCCACCAGCTTCGTGGGCGAAGGCTCCAGCGCGGAAGGCGATTTCCACGCGGCGATGACCTTCGCGGCGGTCTACAACGCGCCGGTCGTGCTCAATGTCGTCAACAACCAGTGGGCGATTTCCAGCTTCTCGGGCTTTGCCGGGGCGGAGCGCACCACCTTTGCCGCACGCGCCACAGGCTACGGAATCGCCGGCCTGCGGGTGGACGGCAACGACATCCTGGCGGTCTATGCCGCGATGGAATGGGCTGCCAACCGTGCCCGCTCCAACCAGGGGCCGACGCTGATCGAGCACTTCACCTATCGCGCCGAGGGGCACTCCACCTCGGACGATCCCACGGCCTATCGCTCCGCGCATGAGCGTGAGGAATGGCCGCTGGGCGATCCGATCATGCGTCTGAAGAAGCATCTGATTGCCTTGGGCGAATGGTCCGAGGAGCAGCATGTCGAGATGGACCGCGATGCCGCCGAACAGGTGAAGGCCGCCACCAAGGAGGCCGAGAAGAACGGCATCCTCGGCCACGGCATGCACCATCCGTTTCACACCATGTTCGAGGACGTCTTCGAGGAACTGCCCTGGCACCTTGAGGAACAGGCGGAACAGGCGATCCGTGAGCGGCAGAGCAAGTTCCCGGACTGGAAGGACTGATCATGATGATTGAAGAAGATTCTGTCAGCCTCCACGACGCGCCGACTCGCCAGATGAACATGATCGAGGCGATCAACGACGCGCTCGACATCATGATGGCGCGCGATCCCGATGTGGTGACCTTCGGTGAGGACGTCGGCTATTTCGGCGGCGTGTTCCGCGCGACCGCCAACCTTCAGAAGAAGTATGGCCGCAACCGCGTGTTCGATACGCCGATCAACGAATGCGGCATCATCGGCGCCGCCGTGGGCATGGCCGCATACGGCCTGCGCCCGGTGCCGGAGATCCAGTTCGCGGACTATATCTATCCCGGTATGGACCAGCTCGTCTCCGAAGCGGCGCGTCTGCGCTACCGCTCGGCGGCGGAGTTCATCGCGCCGATCACCGTGCGGTCGCCTTTCGGTGGCGGCATTTTCGGCGGCCAGACCCACAGCCAGAGCCCAGAGGCGCTGTTCACGCACGTTTCCGGCCTGAAAACGGTGATCCCGGCCAGCCCCTACGACGCCAAGGGCCTGCTGATCGCGGCCATCGAAGACAACGATCCGGTGATCTTCTTCGAGCCCAAGCGCATCTATAACGGCCCGTTCGACGGCTATTACGATCGCCCGTCGAAGACGTGGAAGGGCCACCCGCTCGGCATGGTGCCGGAGGGGTACTATTCGATCCCGCTCGGCAAGGCGCGGATCGTGCAGGAAGGTTCGGCGCTGACGGTGGTGACGTACGGCACCATGGTCCACGTGGCCGAGGCGGTGCTGGCCGAAAAGGGCGTCGATGCCGAGATCATCGACTTGCGCAGCCTGGTTCCGCTCGATCTGGAGACTGTGGAAAAGTCCGTGGAAAAGACTGGGCGTTGCCTGGTGATACACGAGGCAACCCGCACCTCCGGCTTTGGCGCCGAACTGGTGACACTGGTTCAGGAACGCTGCTTCTACCACCTTGAAGCGCCCGTCGAGCGCGTGACCGGCTTCGATACGCCGTACCCGCACAGCCTTGAGTGGGCCTATTTCCCCGGTCCCGTCCGCATTGGCGAGGCGGTCGATCGTCTGTTGAAGGATTGATTTGATGGGACGCTATACTTTCAGGCTGCCCGACATCGGTGAAGGCATTGCCGAGGCAGAGATCGTTGCCTGGCACGTGAAGATCGGCGATCGGATCGAGGAAGACGACCGCGTTGCGGACATGATGACCGACAAGGCGACGGTCGAGATGGAAAGCCCGGTTTCGGGCGTGGTGGTCGAAGTCGCCGGTGAGGCGGGTGATGTCATCGCCATCGGATCGCCGCTGGTGGTGATCGAGGTCGAAGGCGCCGGTAACGAGGTTGACGGTGCGGCGGCTGGTGCTTCGACAAGCTCAGCACGAGCGGATGTTGTGGAGGCGGAGGCCAAGCTGGCACCTACGCCCGCTCCAGCTCCCACTCCCGCTCCCGCTCCGGCACCTGTGCAGGCGCCCGAGCCTACTCCGGTCGCGGCAAATCCCACCCCCGCTCAGGCTGAGCCTGTCGAAGCCCGCACGCCCACGCCTGCCGCCAAGGTCACCGCCAGCCCCGCCGTCCGCAAGCGCGCTTCGGACCTCGGCATCAATCTGGCCGAAGTCCGCCCCGCGGAAGACGGCCGCGTGCGCCACGGCGATCTCGACGCCTTCCTGTCCTACAATGCTGCGGGTGGTTTCCAGCCCGCCGGGAACAAGGGCAAGGACGAACAGGTCCGTGTGATCGGCCTGCGCCGCCGCATTGCCGAGAACATGGCGGCGTCCAAGCGCCAGATCCCCCACTTCGCCTATGTCGAGGAATTCGACGTGACGGCGCTGGAGGAGACCCGTGCACAGCTTAACGCCGGGCGCGGTGACAGGCCGAAGCTGACGATGCTGCCATTCCTGATCGCGGCGATCTGCAAGTTGCTGCCGAAGTATCCGATGCTCAACGCACATTACGATGACGAGGCGGGCGTGGTGACGCGTTACGGCTCGGTCCATCTGGGCATGGCCGCGCAGACCCCGGCGGGCCTGATGGTTCCGGTGATTCGCGATGCGCAGGACCGCAACCTTTGGCAGCTCGCCACCGAGATCGGCCGCCTTGCCAATGCCGCGCGCGACGGTTCGGCCAAGTCGTCGGAGCTTTCGGGCTCGACGATCACGGTCACCTCGCTCGGGCCGATGGGCGGCGTGGCGACCACGCCGGTCATCAATCGCCCCGAAGTCGCCATCATCGGCCCGAATCGCATCGTCGAGCGGCCGATGTTCGTGAAGGGCGCCGATGGCGTGGAGCGCATCGAGAAGCGCAAGATCATGAATATCTCGATGTCGTGCGATCACCGTGTGGTAGACGGTTGGGACGCGGCAAGCTTCGCGCAGGACCTCAAGAAGCTGATCGAGGCCCCTGCGCTGATTCTGGCGGGCTAAGGGAGAGGGCATTCATGGGCAAGGATCCGCGCGTCGATGAGTATATCGAAAAGGCTGCGGACTTTGCCCGCCCGATCCTCACCCATTTGCGCGATCTCGCCCATCGCGCGCTGCCCGAGGCCGAAGAGGCCATCAAATGGGGCATGCCGCACTTTCTGGTGAAGGGTAAGAATGTCGCCGGGATGGCGGCGTTCAAGGCGCACTGCACTTTCGTCATCCACGGAGATGGACGACAGGGCGATGCCATGGGGCAATTCGGGCGTATTGAAGTGCTCGGCGATCTGCCGCCCGAGTGCGAACTCATCCTAAAATTGCAGGCGGCTCAGGAGAGGGTGCTCGACAAGGGTACCGCACTGAAGCGCGCTGCGCCGCGTGCGCCCAAGGCGGAAATCGCGGTGCCGGACGATTTTGCCGCTGCGCTCGCGGCCGTGCCCGCTGCGCAGGGGCATTTCGACGCTTTCTCTCCCTCCCAGCGGCGCGAATATCTGGAATGGATCACCGAGGCCAAGGCGGAGGCCACGCGCGCCAAGCGCATGGCTCAGGCGGTCGAGTGGATTTCCGAAGGAAAGCGCCGCAACTGGAAGTACGAGCGCTGCTGAATCAGCGCACGATGCCGCTGTAAGTGATCTGCCCGCGACCGCGTGCCGCGCTCTGCGGCGGGATGCGCCAGCGGACATGGGTGACGTCTTCCGGCGTGGCGAGGCGGTTGCCGATTCTCAGCGTGCCCAGACGGCCCCATGAATGTCCCCCGTCCACCGAAACCTCCTGCATGTCCTCAGCGCTCTGCTGATAGGAGAGCGCGGTGGGCACGGGATTGGTGATAACGAAGCCGCCCGTCCCGGCCGCGCGATACCAGGTGACGATCGTGACGACCCGATCCCCGCGTGCAAGGCGGCTGGCGGGCTCCAGTCGGCGGGAAGCGGCCGTGCCGCTGCGTTCTACATAGACGGCGCTGTCGGTGGCCACGGAAGGTCCCGTGTGCAGCTCTGCCTGCGCCTCGGTGGCGGCAAGCGCGCTGCCTGCGAGAGCGAGCGTCACGGCGAGATGGAATGCTTTCATCCGAGTTCCCCCTGTCGTCTCCGCGCGGATCGTTTCGCGTGGATGGGGTATTTTCTGCGATTCCAGTCGCCAACATATAGTTAACGGCGATTGACCACGTTCGCCGCCTATTGAGCGCGCGCGGGTGCGTGCAGCATTTTTCGGGGGTGTGGATAAAAACTTTTCATTGTCCCGAGCAATCCGGTTGACAGGGTGGGTGCCCTGCCATAGAGGCGCGGCTCCCAAGCGGACGCAACCGCAAGAACGCGGGTGTAGCTCAGTTGGTTAGAGTGCCGGCCTGTCACGCCGGAGGTCGCGGGTTCGAGCCCCGTCACTCGCGCCACTTGGGAAAAATGCTGGTAATACAGCGACTTGAGGTAGTCTAAAAACCTCACATACATTGCTGCGCGGGTGTAGCTCAGTTGGTTAGAGTGCCGGCCTGTCACGCCGGAGGTCGCGGGTTCGAGCCCCGTCACTCGCGCCACTTCCTTCACGGAAGTGGATAGCAATGAAACGAAAAAGGCCGGGTTAACGCCCGGCCTTTTCTTTTGTCTGCGTGACTTGCGGGCAAAAGAAAACGCCGGGGAATCATCCCCAGCGCCCGGTCTCCATCCAGATCAGGAACCGCTTCAGCGGCAGGATCCAGACGACACCTAGAATGACATAGACCGGCGTCTGGAGCAGCGGATGCCATTCTGTCATCACGGGAGCCAGATAGCGCGCGATCAGCACGCCATAGGCGATCAGGACAGCGAACAACCCCAACACGCCGAGGGGGATTCTGAGTGTTGGAGTCTCGCGCAAGTTCAGATCGCTCCCTCATATATTCTCGTCGGCGTCACCACGGCATCCAGGATGCGGTCGTGCGCTTCTATCGGGAGGGTGTCGGCGAGTTGGCAGTCCCATGCAAGGCCGATTGCGGGAACGTCGGGATTGGCATCGAGCCAGCGATCGTAATGGCCGCCGCCTTGCCCCAGCCGGTGTCCTTCGGCGGTAAAGGCCAGCAGCGGCACGATGACGATGGCGGGGACCACGGGATCGCTCTCGGGCAGCGGCTGTAGCGCCCCCCAGGGCCCGATCGTCAGTTGCTCCTCATCGAAGGGATTCGCCCAGCGGCGGAACTCCATCGGCGATTCGCGGGTGGCGAACCAGGGCAGGGCGACATTCCGGTCATGTTCCGAAAGCCAGCGCGCCCAGCCGAACGCCGGGGCTTCGTCTCCCACCGGCGCATAAAGCCCGATGGTCAGCCCTTCAGGCATCATTTCGGCGACGGGGGCAGGCGGCCGGTTGAGCACCAGCGCGCGCAATCCTTGCGGGAGCGAAGCGACATGACTGGCGCGCGCGATGCGGTGTTTCTTGCGCAGCGCGGCCTTTTCGGTCGCGGGGGAGAGAGGGGGTGATGAATCCACCGGAGGTCCCATTCCTGGCATTCGAGAAGGCAGAGTACCATCTGCGGTCTCGTTCGGCATGTTGGAATTCCAACATGACATATGTTGGAAGGGTGAGGCAGCGCGCAATCAGCTCATGCTGAAACGGATCACGCTCTATCTATTATGTGTGCTTTGCATTTTTCGTGCGGTCTGGCGATCCGCCTGCCTTGAAAATGCATAAGTCCCCGAAAGGTCATGGGGAAGGAGGGTGACGGGTCCACCATGGGTCGTTGCCTAGAAATCCTCTGACGCCTCAACGTCAGGTGGGGACCATGTGCGTCGGACCAGGGTCCGGGCAGGGACAGCCCCCTTGGATTTGCTTATAGCCTCAGGGATTTTCGAACGGCTCGTGCCGGGCAGATCCCGTCTCCCCCTAGTTAGGAGGTCTTGCCCGATCCCTCAAGGAGTTCGGCAAGATTTTCTATGCGCGTGGCGACGGCGACGAGTCGCTCGGCCAGTTCGGGCGAGATTTCCGCCGCGGCCGGAGTGGGGGCGGCTACCGGAACCGCCGGAGCGGGCTCCGCGCGCAAGTTGTGCAGTTCGTCGGCCAGCATGATCGCCGCGAACAGCAGCATGCGAGTCTCGGTCTGGCCGACCGCGCCCGCTGCCGCCACTTTCTCGTCGATCAGGCGACCGAGATCCTCGACATGGCTTTCCTGACCATCGGCGCAGGCCAACGTGAAGCTGCGCCCGCCGATCGTGAGATTGACGTTGCTCATGGCCGGGCCCGCCGTTCGGACGGCGCCAGCAGTTCATCGAGTTCGCCGAGTGCCTGTTCCACCGAAATTCGCAGGCGCGCATCGCGGGCCCGCTGTTCCATCGTTTCGGGGATCACTTTGTCGAGACGCGCCAGCGCGGCCTCGATCCGTTCGACGACCTGTTCGATCGATACCTCATTCATGACGTACGGTTACCGCGAAACCGCAAAAAGGCAAGAAATCCGCACGGTTTGCCGACAATTGCTTCGACGAAGCGAGCACTTTGTGCCACCACGCGATTGCGCGAGGGCCGTGCATGTTTGCCGTCCGGGCGAACTTGACGCCCGCTGGCCTCTCCCTAAAGGGGGTCGGCAAGCCGAATCGTCCCTTTATTCCGTTTACCGGAGCCACCCGATGACCCTTGCAGCCGACCGTCTCGCGCCGATGGCCAACGCCATCCGGGCGCTTTCCATGGATGCGGTCCAGGCGGCCAACAGCGGCCACCCCGGCATGCCGATGGGCATGGCCGATGTCGCCACCGTCCTGTTCTCCAAGTTCCTCAAGTTCGATCCTGCACAGCCCAAGTGGGCCGACCGCGACCGCTTCGTGCTGTCCGCCGGCCACGGCTCGATGCTGATCTATTCGCTGCTCCACCTGACCGGCTATGCCAGCCCGACGATGGACGACATCCGGAACTTCCGCCAGCTCGGCTCGGTCTGCGCCGGCCACCCGGAAAACTTCCTGATCGAAGGCGTGGAATGCACCACCGGTCCGCTGGGCCAGGGCCTGGCCATGGCAGTCGGCATGGCGATGGCGGAGCGTCAGCTCAACGCCACCTTCGGCACCGATATCGTCGACCACAAGACCTGGGTCATCGCCGGTGACGGCTGCCTTATGGAAGGCATCAACCACGAAGCCATCGGCCTTGCCGGCACGCTCAAGCTGGGCCGCCTGAAGGTTCTGTGGGACAACAACAAGATCACCATCGACGGCGACACCTCGCTTTCGACCAGCGAAGACATCCCGGCGCGCTATCGCGCTTCGGGCTGGGACGTGTTCGAGTGCGACGGCCATGACTTTGCCGACATCGAACGCGCGCTGGCTGAGGCCGCCGCTTCGGACAAGCCGACGCTCGTCTCCTGCAAGACCGTGATCGGCAAGGGCGCCCCGAACAAGCAGGGCGGCCACGACGTTCATGGTTCGGCGCTGGGCGATGCCGAAGTGGCCGCTGCCCGCGAATATCTGGGCTGGACTTCGGCTCCCTTCGAAGTCCCGGCGGAAATCCTCGCCGACTGGCGTTCGCTCGGTGAAAAGGGCGCCGCTGCCCATGCCGAATGGTTCGGCCGCCTTGCCGCCTCGGACAAGGGCGAGGAATTCTCCCGCCGCATGGCCGGCGAACTGCCGGAAACCGACGCGATCCGCGCCAAGCTGGCCGAATGGCTGGAAGGCGACTCCACTGTCGCCACCCGCAAGGCCTCGGAAAACTGGCTGAACGTGCTGGCCCCGGCGCTGCCCGAGATGATCGGCGGTTCGGCGGACCTTACCGGCTCGAACAACACCAAGGCCAAGTGCCAGGAGCCGTTCACGCCTGACAATTACGGCGGCCGTTACGTTTATTACGGCATCCGTGAATTCGGTATGGCTGCCGCGCTCAACGGCATGGCGCTGCACGGCGGCGTGATCCCTTACGGCGGCACTTTCCTGATCTTCTCGGACTACTGCCGCAATGCGATCCGTCTCTCGGCGCTGCAGCAGACCCGCGCGATCTACGTGCTGACCCACGATTCGATCGGCCTTGGCGAAGACGGCCCGACCCACCAGCCGGTCGAGCATGTCATGTCGCTGCGCATGATCCCGAACCTCTACGTGTTCCGCCCGGCGGACGTGATCGAAACGGCGGAATGCTGGAACGTCGCTCTGGAATCGCAGGACACGCCTTCGGTTCTGGCGCTTACCCGCCAGAACCTGCCGCAGCTGCGCAAGACCGGCGATATGCTCTCGGCACGCGGCGCCTATACGCTTCGCCACGCCGAAGCGGACCGCAAGGTCATTATCGTCGCCACCGGCTCGGAAGTCGAACTTGCCGTCAAGGTCCGTGCGGAGCTTGAATCGCAGGGTATCGGTACCGACGTCGTGTCGATGCCGTGCATGGAACTCTTCGCCGCTCAGGACGAAGCCTACCAGCACGAAATCCTGCCCAACGACGGTTCGATCCTGAAGGTCTCGATCGAGGCCGGGGTCACGATGGGCTGGGAACGCTACACCGCACAGAGCCGCAATGGCGGCCTGAACATCGGTCTCGACCGCTTCGGTGCCTCGGCTCCGGCCAAGGACCTGTTCGCTCGTTTCGGCTTCACTGTCGAAGCGATCGTTCCGAAGATCCTCAACAAGCTTAGCGTTTAAACAGGAGACTACCCCAATGGCGACCAAGGTTGCGATCAACGGTTTCGGGCGTATCGGACGTAATGTCGCGCGCGCCATTCTCGAGCGCACGGACCATGACCTCGAGCTGGTCTCGATCAACGACCTTGCCGACGCCAAGGCCAACGCTCTCCTGTTCAAGCGTGACAGCGTCCACGGTACTTTCGAAGGTACCGTGGAAGTTGACGGCACCGACCTCGTCATCAACGGCAAGCGCATTCATGTGACGGCCGAGCGTGACCCGGCGAACCTGCCGCACGCCGCGCAGGGCATCGACATCGTGCTGGAATGCACCGGCTTCTTCACCAACAAGGAATCGGCCGGCAAGCACATCGACGCGGGCGCCAAGCGCGTCCTCGTCTCGGCCCCGGCCAAGGGTGTGGACCTCACGGTCGTTTACGGCGTGAACCACAAGGAACTGACCGCCGAGCACGTGATCGTGTCGAACGCTTCGTGCACCACCAACTGCCTGGCGCCGTTCGCCAAGGTCCTGCACGAGAAGATCGGCATCGAGCATGGTCTGATGACCACGATCCACTCGTACACCAACGACCAGAAGATCCTGGACCAGATCCACAGCGATCCGCGCCGCGCCCGCGCCGCCGCGATGAACATGATCCCCACCAGCACCGGCGCCGCCGTTGCCGTGGGCCTCGTTCTTCCGGACCTGAAGGGCAAGCTCGACGGTTCGTCGATCCGCGTGCCGACCCCGAACGTCTCGGTCGTCGACCTGACTTTCGTGCCGAAGCGCGAAACCACCAAGGATGAAGTCAACGCGCTGCTCAAGGAAGCGGCCGAGGGCGAACTCAAGGGCGTGCTGGCCTACACCACCGAGCCGCTGGTTTCGATCGACTTCAACCACGATGCGCACTCGTCGACCATCGACAGCCTTGAGACTCACGTGCTCGAAGGCAAGCTGGTCCGCGTTCTGTCGTGGTACGACAACGAGTGGGGCTTCTCGAACCGCATGGTCGACACCGCCGGTGTGATGGCGGGTCTGCTCTGAGGAGCCAATGACGGCAGGCCGCCCTATCGGCATCGCGTGGCCCAAGGGGCGGCGCACCGATAGGGAACTGCGGCCTGCCGAGGGGACCGTCGCCGCGGGAGTCCAAGGGGCTTTCGCGGCGCGGTGCGTCCGGACCGGAAGAACGGCGCAGCGCCTGTTCCCTTCCGGCGCTACCGACCAGGACAGGACAATCGGGCGTCGGCCCTCGCTCCGCGCGATAATGTGCCGGACGGGCCGCGACGCCTGCTGCGACGAAATGAGGATCGAGAGATGAGCGCTTTCAAGACTTTGGACGACCTTGGTGATGTGAACGGCAAGGTCGCGCTGGTGCGCGTCGACTTCAACGTGCCGATGAACGACGGCGTCGTCACCGACGATACCCGCATCCGCGCCGCCGCACCGACCATCCTCGACCTGACCGCCAAGGGCGCCAAGGTTCTCCTGCTCGCCCACTTCGGCCGCCCCAAGGGCGAGCGCGTGCCCAGCATGTCGCTGTCGATGGTGGTCGGCGCGGTCGAGAAGGTGCTCGGCAAGGAAGTGATGTTCGTGCCCGAGATCGCGGGCGACGTGGTGAAGCAGGCTGTAGGCATCCTGCGCGCCGGTGACATCGCCATCCTCGAAAACACCCGTTTCTGGAAGGGCGAGGAAAAGAACGACCCCGAACTGGTCAAGGCGATCGCCGCGAACGGCGATTTCTACGTCAACGACGCGTTTTCCGCCGCGCACCGCGCCCATGCCAGCACCGAGGGCCTTGCCCGCGTGCTGCCGGCCTATGCCGGCCGCTCGATGCAGGCCGAGCTGGAAGCGCTCGACAAGGCGCTGGGCAAGCCGGAAAAGCCGGTCGCGGCCGTAGTCGGCGGCGCCAAGGTCTCGTCCAAGCTGGACGTGCTCAAGCACCTCGTGACGCAAGTCGATCACCTCATCATCGGCGGCGGCATGGCCAACACCTTCCTTGCCGCCAAGGGCGTGGACGTGGGCAAGTCGCTCTGCGAGCATGACCTGACCGGCACCGCGAACGAGATCCTCGACGTGGCCGACAAGTCGGGCTGCACCGTGCACCTGCCTTACGAAGTGGTGGTTTCGAAGGAATTCGCCGCCAACCCGCCTTCGCTGCGCACCTGCAACGTCCACGAAGTCGCCGCCGACGAGATGATCCTCGATGTCGGCCCGCGCGCGGTCGAGGCGCTGGGCGATGTGCTCAAGACCTGCCGCACGCTGGTCTGGAACGGCCCGATGGGCGCGTTCGAGACCGTACCGTTCGATGCGGCCACCGTCTCGCTGGCGAAGACGGCCGCAGCGCTTACCCGCGAAGGCTCGCTGGTTTCGGTTGCCGGTGGCGGTGACACCGTAGCCGCGCTTCACCACGCAGGCGTTGCGGGCGATTTCTCTTACATTTCGACGGCCGGTGGTGCTTTCCTCGAATGGATGGAAGGCAAGGAACTGCCCGGCGTAGCGGCCCTCGAGGCCTGATCGCGGGTAGGGGCGGCGGCGCATGAACAGTTCGGTCCATGTTGCCGCTCCCGAAGCGGCCCGGGCCTGGCAAGGGCGTCGCCCGCCATGGCATGGCCGCTATGTAACGCTCGACGGCATGCGCGGGATCGCCGCGCTTGCCGTCGCGCTGTTCCATTTCAATATTTCGCAGGCCCCGCACGGCTATGTCGCGGTAGACTTCTTCTTCGCGCTCTCGGGCTTCGTGCTCGCCACCAGCTACCTGCCGCGCTGGCAGGACGGCATGGGCGTGGGCGAGTTCATGCTCAAGCGGCTGATCCGGCTCTATCCGCTGTTCCTCGTCGGCGTGGTGCTGACGACGGGCGTCGGCCTCGCGCGGCTGCATAGCGGGGGCGATACCTCGCTCGGCCTCGTGACGATCTTCGGCAGCACCCTGTTCAACGCGCTGATGCTGCCGTCGCCGCTGACCCATACGCTGTTTCCGCTCAACGTGCCGGCCTGGTCGCTGTTCTACGAACTCGTTGCCAATTTCGCGATGATCGTGCTGTTGTTCCGCCTGCCGCGGCTTGGCATTGCGGCGGTCTGCCTGCTTTCGGTCTGGTGGTTCGTGCCGGCGGCGCTGGAGAACGGTTCGGGCAATATCGGCGCGATGTGGAAGGAATGGGCGGTGGCGCTGGCCCGCACGCTCTATTCCTTCGGCATCGGCATGCTGATCGCCAGCCTGCCGCAGCCGAGGCACCGCCCGGCGACACTGGGGGGCGTGGCCTGCCTGATTGCCATTACGGTGATGCTGTTGGCCAATCCCGGTTTCATCTCGACCGTATGGTATGATCTCGCTTGCGCGCTGGTGGTCTCGCCGCTGCTGGTCTGGTGCGGTTCGCGGGTCGAGCCTTCGCGCCGTCTGGCGCCGCTGGCCTGGTTCGTGGGCGAAGTTTCTTTCGCGCTCTACGCGGTGCACTGGGCGCTGATCGAGCCCATGCGGTATTTCAAGGACGATCTGCACTACAACGCGGTGCTGATGGCCTTCGTATTCCTGGGCGCTTGCGTCGCGGTGGCCTGGCTCTGCGTGCGCTGGATCGATGTGCCTGCCCGCACGCTTCTGGGCGGCCTGCTGCGCCGCCGGTCGAAGCCGGCCGTCCACCCGCTGCCGTGAATTTCCGCCGATAGAACGGGAATCACGGGGGAGGGCCCGGCAAACAGTTTCGCTCCAGTCCGTTGGAGCATCTCAAGGAGGAGAAACCATGCAATTTTCAGATATGAGGGCCAAGATGGCCGGCGGAAACGGCTTTATCGCCGCGCTCGACCAGAGCGGCGGTTCGACGCCGAAGGCGCTCAAGGGCTACGGCATCGAGGAAGGCGCCTGGTCGACCGAAGAGGAAATGTTCGGCCTGATCCACCAGATGCGCGCCCGCATCATCGCCTCGCCCGCTTTCAACGGTGACAAGGTCATCGGCGCGATCCTGTTCGAGCGCACCATGGACGGCGAAGTGAACGGCGTATCCACCCCGCAGGCGCTGATCGCCAAGGGCGTGGTGCCTTTCATCAAGATCGACAAGGGCCTTGAGGACGAGGCCAACGGCGTTCAGCTGATGAAGCCGATGCCCACGCTCGACGCGCTGCTGGAGCGTTCCAAGGCGCTGGGCGTCTATGGCACCAAGGAGCGTTCGGTGATCAACTCGGCGAATGCGGAAGGCATCGCCGCCGTGGTCCGCCAGCAGTTCGAGATCGGCAAGCAGGTGCTCTCGCACGGCATGATGCCGATCATCGAGCCCGAAGTGAACATCAAGAGCGAGACCCGCGCGGAGTCCGACAAGCTGCTCCTGGCCGAGATCCTCAAGAACCTCGACGCGCTCGAAGACGGCGTGCAGGTCATGCTCAAGCTGTCGCTGCCGGTGGTTCCGGGCACGTTCGACGCGCTGGTGTCGCATCCCAAGGTGCTGCGCGTGGTCGCGCTCTCGGGTGGTTACAAGCGTCCCGAAGCTTGCGCCGAACTGGCCAAGAATAAGGGCATCATCGCCAGCTTCAGCCGCGCGCTGCTGGAAGACCTGCGCTCGCAGATGAGCGACGCGGAATTCGACGCCGCGCTCGCTGACGCGATCGACGCCATCTACAAGGGCTCGACCGAGAAGACCGGCGCCGCCACGGCCGCCTGATCTTTCAGAGGTTGCGTTTCAGGGAAAGGGCGGTGCCGCAGGGCGCCGCCCTTTTTCGCGTCAGATGCCGCCCATGAAGCGGAAGCCGAACTGGTAGGCGAGCGGGGCGGGGCGGGATCCGGCGGTGGGCCCGGGCAATGCGTCGAGCAGCAACAGCTTGCCATCGGCAACCTGGATCGGCTCGCCCATCGTCATGTCCAGCTTGTGGCTACCGGAACCGAGATCCACGCGCACCCGGACTTTCAGGCGTCCGGCCCAGACACACTGGGTGCCTTGCGCGCAGCGGCTGTCTTCGATCAGGGAAAGCGGGGTGACCTTGGGGCCGTCCACGAAGACCGTCTCGCCGATGCGCGTATAGGCGAGCGGCGGGCCGCTATAGGGCTGGGAAGGCGGAGCGGGGCTGGCGACAGGTTCGTAAGCGGGCGTCGGGGTGGCGACCGGCGGCGGCTCGGGGTACCTCTGTGGCTGCCGTTCTTGGGGCATCGCAGACGTCATGGGCGGCGGCGTTGCAGGTGCACCGGCGCTCTCCGGCCCGGCCCCTTCGGGAATGATTCGGCATCCGGCCAGTGCGGCAGCGAAAAGGGCCAGCGAAACCACCGGCGAGAAGGCGCGTCGTCTCATCGTCCCGAGACATCGCACGAACAGCGCCTTGGTTCCGAACTTCGGTCTTTCGCGGTGCAACAAAGGCCATTAGGCTTTCCGCCAATGCCTGAACCTGTTCAATGATAAGTCCGGACCGCAACAAGTGGTCTTCGGCACTTGCGGTGCTGGGATTCGCGGCCGCGATCGGCCTGCGGATCGGGGCTGTATTGCTTCTGCACGACCTGCTGATCCTGATGCTGCCTGCGGTCTTCGTCGGCGGCGCGGTCTATCTGATCCTGCAAAACTATCGTCCGTCGCTGCTGGAGCCGCTTCGGATGGCCGTTGTCCTGCTGGCGGCGCTGGACACCTGGCAACTGATCGACGCGGCGATCACCGGGGCGCTCGGTTCGCGGATCGTGCTGGAACTGGCGCTGGGCTGTGCGCTGGCTTGCCTGATCGTCTGGCGCGCGAACCGGGTGAACTTGCGGCTCATGGTGGGTTTTCAGGCTTTCGCCATCGTTGGAGACCTCTACGCCATTGCCTCCGCAGGGGTGCTGGATCGCTCGCTGGGATTTCCGGCGCTCTACGCGCTCGTGCATATGACGATCCTGCTGGCCGTGCTGCGCGTGGTGCGAAACCTCGAACGCGAGCATGCAGACGCCTTGTTCGACGACGAACTCTTTTCCTGAGGCCGTCAAAAGGCTAGGTGCGCGCTCATGGATGAGAACGAACGCGAACCGACGCAGCTTTACCTGATTTCGCCGCTCGACGTGACTGGCGCTTTCCCCGATCGCCTGGCCCGCGCGCTTGATGCCGCGCCGGTCGCGGCGTTCCAGTTCCGGGTGAAGGGCGTGGACCAGCATGAGGCCGCGCGTCTGGCCGAGCCGCTCCAGAAGATCTGCGCCGAGCGTGGGACGGCCTTCATCGTCAACGACTCGATTGCCCTTGCCAAGCGCCTTGGCGCGGATGGCGTCCATCTGGGGCAGGAAGACGGCACTGTCGAGGAAGCGCGCAATGCCCTCGGCCGCGATGCGCAGATCGGCGTGACCTGCAACAACAGCCGCCACCTTGCCATGGACGCAGGCGAGGCGGGTGCGGACTATGTGGCCTTTGGCGCATATTTCCCGACCACCACCAAGGACGTGAAGCACATGGCAGGCGTGGACCTGCTCGAATGGTGGCAGGCGATCTTCGAGATTCCCTGCGTCGCCATCGGCGGCATCACCCCTGAGAACTGCGCGCCGCTGGTAAAGGCCGGTGCCGACTTCCTTGCCGTGTCCGGCGCGGTCTGGAACGGTGACGAAGTTGCTGCGGTGAAGGCCTTCCACGAGGCCATGACCGGGGCGATGGACTGAGGGGAACTTCGCCTGTGCTATCGGCCTGCCGTAGCGCGGGAGATAACCCGCTCCAGCGCCCCCAAGAACTCGTCGTCCCCGCGAAGGCGGGGACCCCGCTTGTTCTTCGAGCGCCAAAGGAAGCGGGGCCCCCGCCTTCGCGGGGGCGACGAGATTTATGGTTCAGGGTTTGCGGTTCAAGGCACCGGACGGCAACGCTCGTCCAATGCCTTGAACTGCTCCCTTAAAAATCAATCTTCGCAATCACTTCCTCGCCAAACTTCAGCGCGAGTTCGCAATATTCCGCACGCGTATCGGCATAGACCGTCGCCCCGGCCGCATCGATGCCGAGCGACTTCAGATGCGCGAAGTGATCCAGCGCTTCCTGCGCGCTCCAGCCCTGCTTGATCGAGTACGTGGACGAAGCGATGACCTTGGGCGGCTCGGCGCGGCCGATCTTCTCGGCATGGGCGCGCATGTAGGCGATCGCTTCGCTGATATCGTCGTCACCTTCGAGATTGGCGGTGCGCGCGGTGTCGGTCACGGACTTGGGCACGAAGAACGGATGCCAGGCATCGCCCATCTCTGCGGCGCGGCGCAGCGCGCGCTTGGAGTTGCCGCCGACCAGCAGCGGCGGGTTCGGCTTTTGCGCGGGCGTGGGCAGCATGCGATTGCCGAGCGCGGTGTAGCCGGTGCCCTCGAACGTGAAATCCTCGCCCGTCCAGGCCAGCTTCATGGCGGTGATATACTCGTCCATGAGGTCGTTGCGGCTGTCGAAATCGACGCCGAGCGCCTTGTACTCCGCCTTGAGATACCCCGCGCCCAGGCCAAGGATCACGCGGCCATTCGTGAAGTGATCGAGCGAGGACACGCTGCGTGCCACCACGAAGGGATTGCGATAGGGCAGGACGAGGATGTTGGTCTGAAGCCGCAGCTTCGTCGTCACCGCGCCGATCAGCGAGAGCATCACGAAGGGATCCTGCGCATAGTGCCCGCCTGCGTCCAGCCAGCGCGATGACGGCGCGGGGTGATCGGTGACGGTACCGGCGTAGAAGCCCGCCTTTTCCACGGTGCGCGCGATCTCGTGCACGGCTTCCATGGTGCCGTATTCCTCCGGCTTGTCGATCCGGTCGAACGGCAGACTGGTGCTGAGCGTGAAAGTCATGGCTTGCGGTCTTTCAATTGGTGGCTTCGGGCGGCAGCACCCAGTCTTCGCGGTCGTTGCGGATCCAGCCGCCCGAGGCCCAGGTGCCGCCATCGACGGGGATGATCGTCCCGGTGACGTAGCTCGACATTTCGGAGGCGAGGAACAGGGCAACGCGGCCGCATTCCTCGTCCACACCGGCACGGCCGAGCGGGATGCGGCGGCGGATTGCCTCCTCCTGCGCGGGGGTGGGCTGGTACCAGAGGCTGGGATCCACCGCTCCGGCAAACTGGCCGCGCGTGCCGGGCGTCACCGTGTAGTCGGGCGCGATGGCGTTCACGCGGATGCGGTGATGGGCAAGTTCGACCGCGAGCGTGCGGGTGAGGTTGTTGATCCCCGCCTTGCAGGCCGCATAGACCGCATAGCCCGGCGCCGCGCGCGAGGCTTCGATGCTGGTGACGTTGATGATCGAGCCGCCCCTGCCGCTTTCGATCATGATCGGCACGGCAGCCTGCGTGGCGGCGAGGTTGGAGACCAGATTGAGGTCGATATGGCGGCGCCAGTTCTTCTCGACAAGGTCGACGAAAGGCCGCCGTGTCACGCCGCCGGCGTTGTTCGCCAGCACGTCCAGTCTGCCGAAATGGCGCGCCGCCTCGGTCACCGCGTTTTGCACGACGTCCACGTCCATCGCATTGCCGGCGATGCAGAGGGCCTTGCGCCCCCGCGCCTCGACCATTTCGGCGACTTGCTCGCAGCGTTCGGGAATCACTTCCAGTATCGCGATGTCCGCGCCCATGTCGGCGAGGCAAAGGGCGATGGAACGCCCGATTCCGCCGCCGCCGCCGGTGATGAACGCGACTTTTCCCGTTAGGTCGATGACAGAGCCATCCACACCCGTTCTCCCCATCATGCCGGCCGTATTCGGCCTTGCGCGCGCGGTCTGCGGTTGGTTCCGGCTATGAACACGCGTCTCAACAGGCGGACAGCATCAGCGAGATCGAGAGGGTCGTCTATATCTTTCTCCAGTCCGCAGGAGAGGATCGTCTCCACGGTAAGGCTTAGATTTACAGCTTCATTACAATGATTTGAGAAGCTGTTCTCACCGAACGCGAAAGGAAGCCATGCCCCTGCGGGCAAGGGCAGCGAGAGGGCATTGGTGCCGGTGCGATGGCGGTCCGGGGCGATGCCCATCGTGTTGTCGGGCAGAGTGGCCAGCCGGTCGAGGTCCTCGGTGGTCAGGCCGGGGAGATCGGCCGGGACGATCACGATGCGGTCCGGACCCGCCGCCGTGATCGCAGCCAATGCCGAGGATATTGCGCCGTTGAGGTCCGGCCCGGCATCGTCGATGCGCAGGATCCCGCTGCCAAGGTTCGCGCGCGGCGGACCAAGCACGCAGACGCGCTTGATCCTCCGAGAGGATCGCGTCACGTCCAGCACGTGCCGGAACATGGCTTCCACCAGAGCCTCGCGCTCGTCCGGGTCGAGCGCCGTCGCCAGTCGTGTCTTGCCCAGTCCCGGCGCCTTGATCGGGATGAGCGCCCAGCAGCTCACGGTACTTGGGGGGCTGCCGTGAGGTTGGTGAACCGTATCCCGGCCCCGTCGGCCTTGTAGGTCTTGTTCATGTAGATGAGGATCGAGGTCAGCGCCTCGGCCGCTGCCGAATTGGCGAGCGCCCCGCCGGAGAGCCCGCGCAGGCCCATGCCCGGGCAGAGATCGACCACCGTCTGGCGCGCCTCGACGTCGTCCGAGAAGACCAGCACGTCGCAGTCGATCGCATGGTCGCTGTCGAGATGGTGGGCCGAGACGTTGTGAAACGCCGTGACGAGCCGCGCGTCCGGCCCCAGATGTTCGCGGGCCTGCATGGCGGCGCTACCCTCGGCGGGAAGCTGCACGCGCATGACTTTGGGCGGGACCAGCGGCACGGTGGTGTCCACGACCACGGCAGAGCCGACCACGCCCGCGATCTGGCGCAGCGTATCGCCCTGCGAGGCGTGGGGCACAGTGACGATCACCACATCCTTGCCTTTCGCGGCCTCACCATTCTCGGCAAAGCCTGCTGCGCCCAGTTCCTCTGCCGTCGCCCGCGCCTTGTCCGCAGTGCGCGACCCGATCGTCACCTCATGCCCGGCTCCGACGAGCCTGCGAGCGATACCTTTGCCAAGCGCACCGGTTCCGCCGATCACCGCGATCGCTGCCATCAGATTATCTCTCCCGCGAATTCTTGTTTGTCATCATTGTCGTTTACGGCGCGGCGGCTTTAGACACGGGGTTCGGGAGGTCCGATGAAGCGAAATCCAGAATTGACCGTACGACCGCTGGCCGGATTGCCCATGTTCGCTACGGATATGTCGATAGCGCAAGCGATATGCGCGAGCCTTGAGGCTGAGGGCGACCGGTTCCGCGACGGCGATATCTGCGTGGTGGCGCAGAAGATCGTCTCCAAGGTGGAAGGGCGCACGCGCGATCTTGCCGCGTTCGAGGCTTCTGAGAAAGCACATGAACTCGCCCGCGCAACCGGGCGCGATGCGTCGATGATGCAGGCGATCCTTGACGAGAGTGCCGAGATCCTGCGCCGCACGCCGGCCGCGGTGATTGCGGTGCATCGCACCGGGCACGTGCTCGCCAATGCCGGGATCGATGCCTCGAATGTCGAAGGGGGACAGGAAGGACGCGTGCTGCTCTGGCCGGTCGATCCCGATGCTTCGGCGCGGGCGCTGCGGGCCGAACTTCAGAAAAGGTCTCAAGTCCGGATCGGCGTGGTGATCGCGGATTCGATGGGGCGGGCATGGCGGATCGGCACGCTCGGCACGGCCATCGGCTGCGCGGGGCTGACGGTGCTGGAGGATCGCCGTGGGCGCGCACAGGATCTGTATGGCCGCACGCTTCAGGCCACGGTGATCGGGATTGCGGACTCGGTTGCGGCGATGGCGGCACTGGCGATGGGCGAGGGCGCGGAGGGCACTCCGGTCGCGCTGGTGCGCGGCTGCGAGCGCTGGGTGACCGAGGAAGACGGGCCCGGTGCAATCGGCGGATTGAGGCCCATGGAGCAGGACATGTTCCGATGAGCAGAAAGCACATCCTTGCGCTTTCGGGCGGCGTGGGCGGGGCGAAGCTGGCGGCGGGGCTTGCTGCGGTCATGGCGCCGGGGGATCTCACGATCGTCGTCAATACCGCCGACGATTTCGAGCATCTTGGTTTAACTGTCTGTCCTGACATAGATTCTGTAACTTACGCGCTTGCCGGGCTCAATGACACGCAGCGCGGTTGGGGTGTGAAGGACGAGACGTGGCAGACCATGGCCATGCTCCGTGCGCTGGGCGAGGAGGGGTGGTTCAACCTCGGCGACCGCGACATGGCGATGCACATCGCGCGGTCATGGCGGCTGCGGGCAGGTGAGACGCTTTCTGAAGTGACGGCGCGGCTGACGCGCGAACTCGGGATCGCTCACGCGGTCGTGCCGATGAGCGACGATCCGGTGCGCACGGAAGTCTTGACCGAAGCGGGATGGACGCCGTTCCAGCGCTGGTTCGTGGGCGAGCAATGCGGCCCCGCGGTGTCGGATGTGCGGTTCGAGGGCACACCGGGCGCAAAACCATCACCGGGTCTTGCCGCCGCATTGGCGCGGGACGACCTTGCCGCCGTGGTCGTCTGCCCGTCCAACCCGTTCCTCAGTGTCGATCCGATCCTCGCCGTCGACGGCGTGCGGGCGACCTTGGCGGAGCGGCAGGTGCCGCTGATCGCGGTCTCTCCGATTGTCGGCGGAACCTCGGTGAAGGGCCCGCTGGCCAAGATGCTGGCCGAGCGTGGCCAGGCGGTAAGCAATGCGGCCATCGCGCATCACTACAGCGATCTTCTCGATCACCTCTTGATCGACCATGCCGATGAGGCCGATGTCTCTGGCTTGCAGGCACGGGGCCTCAGCGTCACCGTGACGACGACAATGATGCGCGAAGCCGCCGACAGGGCAAGGCTCGCGAAGGAGGTGCTTGCCCTCGCAGGCATCTGAAGGGTGAGCAGATGCAGGATGAGACCCGCCAGATGAAGGCATGGTTGCTGGCCGCTCCGCTGGAGGAGGTCACCGGCCGGGCACGCGCCAGACGCGATGCGCGTGGTCCGGCCCGGATGACCTATTCGCCCAAGGTCTTCATCCCGCTGACGCGCCTTTGCACCGACGTCTGCCACTATTGCACCTTCGCGACGACGCCTTCGCGGCTTGAAGCGCCTTACCTCACGCCTGAGGAAGTGCTGGACATCGCCCGCGCGGGGGCCGCTGCGGGCTGCCGGGAGGCGCTGTTCACGCTGGGGGATGCTCCGGAGCGCCGTTATGCCGCCGCGCGCGACTGGTTGGCGGAGCGGGGCTTTGCGCGGACTATCGATTACGTGCGCCACTGCGCCGAACTGGTGTTGAAGGAAACCGGCCTGCTGCCGCACGTCAACGCTGGCGTACTGGAGGAAGAGGACTGCCGGATGCTGCGCTCGGTCGCGGCTTCGGCGGGGCTCATGCTGGAAAGCACGTCGGAGCGGCTGCTGGAAAAGGGCATGTGCCACCATGGCTCGCCCGACAAGGTGCCGGCGGTGCGGCTCGCCTCGCTGGCGGCGGCCGGTCGCGCGGGGGTGCCGATGACCAGCGGCGTGCTGATCGGAATCGGCGAGACGGCGGAAGAACGGATCGACGCGCTGATTGCTCTGCGTGATCTGCACCGCGAACACGGCCATTTGCAGGAAGTGATCGTCCAGAACTTCTGCCCCAAGCCGGGCACGAAGATGGCCCGCGCGCCGGAGGCGAGCGAGGCAGATTTCCTGCGCGTGGTCGCCGCCGCGCGCATCCTGCTGCCGGACGAAGTCTCGGTACAGGCGCCGCCCAATCTCAATGATGAGCGTCTGGTCGAACTGATCGACGCCGGGATCGACGACTGGGGCGGTATTTCCCCGGTCACGCTCGATCATGTGAACCCGGAAGCGCCCTGGCCCGAAGTGGAGCGGCTGCGCGCGATCTGTGCGGCCAAGGGCCTGCCGCTGGTCGAGCGCCTGACGATCTATCCGCGCTTCGTGATGAGCGAGGACCACTCATGGCTCGATCCGGCGATCCGGCCGGCAGTGTTGCGCCATGCCGATGCCGAGGGGCTGGCGCGAGACAGCGTCTGGAGCCCCGGTCTGGCCGATCAGCATGCACCGGGCAGTGTTCGCGCTCCGCTGGGGCAGTTTCATGCCGGGCCGGTGGCAGCCTCGCTCCATCGTATCCTCGACCGCGCGGCGAGCGGGGTGACGCTGAGCGAGGACGAGATCGTCGCCCTTTTCGCCACGCGCGGCGCGGCGGCGCAGGCGGTGGTGGCTGCGGCTGACGCGCTGCGCGCCGAAGTCAGCGGCGATACCGTGACTTACGTCGTCAATCGCAACATCAATTACACCAATATCTGCACCCACACTTGCTCGTTCTGCGCCTTCTCAAAGACCAGCAGCAAGGCGGGTTTCCGCGACAAGCCCTACAATCTCGACTTGTCCGAAGTCGCCGGTCGCGCCCGCGAAGCGGTGGAGCGCGGGGCGACCGAAGTCTGCCTGCAAGGCGGCATCCACCCAAGCTATACCGGCGAAACCTACCTTTCGATCCTGCGCGAAGTGAAGGCGGCGTGCCCGGACCTTCATGTCCACGCCTTCTCCCCGCTGGAAGTCAGCCAGGGCGCGCGCACGTTGGGCATGCCGGTGCGGGACTATCTGGCGATGCTGAAGGACGCGGGGCTGGGCTCGCTCCCCGGCACGGCGGCCGAGATCCTTTGCGACGACATTCGCGAGCAGATCTGTCCGGGCAAGCTGACCACGCAGGAATGGCTGGACGTGGTGGGAACTGCGCACCGTGTCGGCCTGCCGACGACCTCCACCGTGATGTTCGGCCACCTCGAAGGCATCGAGCACTGGGCGCGGCATTTGCTGGCTTTGCGCAATCTCCAGCTCGATACCGGCGGCATTACCGAGTTCGTGCCGCTGCCGCTCGTCCATATGGAGGCGCCGTTCTACCGGCGCGGGCAATGCCGCAAGGGGCCGACCTGGCGTGAGGCGGTGATGATGCACGCGGTGGCGCGTCTGGCGCTGAACGGGGCTATCAACTCCATCCAGTGCTCTTGGGTGAAACTGGGCATGGACGGCGCGGCTGCCATGCTGGCGGCGGGTGCCAACGACCTTGGCGGCGTGCTGATGGATGAAAGCATCAGCCGTGCGGCAGGGGCTGCGCACGGGCAAGGGGTGACGATCGCGGAGCTGCGCACGGCGGCGGAAAGCGTTGGCCGCACGCTGAAGCAGCGCACCACGCTTTACGGCGAAGTGGTGTCCGAACCCGCCTGAACCGGTCTCGCGAGATCGGCATAGCCCATCACTAGCCGAACCAGTCCGTCCTCGATCTCTGCATCGCTCGGCGCGGTTTCGGGGCGCATGATCATCGCGCGTAGGACGCCGACGAAGGCCGTTGTGAGTACGAAGGCCTCTCCCCGCGTCAGCCTGCGGTTTCTACCCGGCGCGGTAGGGCCGGAAGGCGATGAGAGCAGGGTGGTCAGATGTTCGAGCAGCGGCGCCATCCGGTGCGTGCCTCTTGCCAGTGAGCGCTCCATCAGCAGCCGGTGTACGCGGCGCCGGTCGCCATAGGCCGCCGCGACGGCGCGCACGATCAGTCCCACGCGCTCGCGCACCGATACCGTGGCCTGATCGGCCAGAACGCTGAGAATCCGTTCCGACAGCGCGTTCATCTCGCGATCGGCGAGACTGTCGAGGATCGATTCCTTGTTGGGAAAGTACTGGTAGAGCGTGCCGATGCTCACGCCCGCCGTTTCGGCGACGGCATTGGTGGTGAAGCCGTCATAGCCCTTCGCGTCGAGCAGCCGCATGGCTGCCTCCAACATGAGTTCCACTTTGTGCACGGCACGGCCCTGACGCGGTTTTCGCGTCTTGACCGGCGGATTTTCGGGCGATTTTTCGGTCATGAGAGAGTGTGTCTAACGCGAGTTTCAGAACATGAGCATTGCTCATATTACTACCGTCATCGGCATCTGTCCAAGGACTGAATGATGACACCGGAAATCTCGACCGTGATCCCTGACCGCCGCGATTGGGGCACCGCCTTCAAGGCGCTGCGCCGCCTGCTGGCCGATGCCAACGATACGGCGCAGGTCTTTCGCATCATGCGCGCGCTCAATGCAGGCACGGCGAAGGCAGGCTATCTGCGGTTGATGGGCACGGCCCAAGGCGGCCGCCTTGCCTATGAGCGGGTGGAACTGGCCGAGCGTTTTTCGGACCCGGCCTTCATCGCCCAGTTCCGCGAAGGCACCGTGGGCGCGGCTTATGCCGAATTCCTGCGCAAGACCGGCTATTCCGCCACCGGGCTTGCCGAAGTGAGCAAGATCGACGGTGTCGATCTCAACTTGCGTCATCCCTATCTCTGGTACGGCCGGCGCATGCGCGACACCCATGACATTTGGCACGTGCTCACCGGCTATCGTGCCGATGAGCCGCTGGGCGAGCTTTGCCTGGTTGCCTTTTCCTATGCGCAGACGCGCGGGTTGGGCTGGGGGTTCATCGCGCTTGGCGGAGCGCTGAAGGCGCTGCGGGCGCGCGGCGGCAAGCTGGTTCTGCGGGCGATTCGCGAAGGCTATCGCCGGGGCAAGAACGCCGCATGGCTGCCGGGTGAAGACTATGAACGTCTCCTCGCCGAACCGCTCGATGTGGCGCGTGCCCGGCTGAACATTACCGAACCCAACGCCTACCGCATCGCACGAGAGGCAGTGGGCCGTGCCGCCGTACGAGCCGACGGCACGATGCCGATCACATTTTCCTGATCTGCTGCCACATGGCTTCGGGCATCCAGGTATATTCGATGTAGTGCCCGAAGACCTTGCGGGCATCGAGGTAGAGGAACTTCAGCGCGTTCGGATCGTCGCCTTCCGGACGCTCCATCGCCAGCGGGAATTCCTGCGCATCGACGCGCGAGCGGAAGTCCGCCCAGTTGTCGACCGCGAAGCAGACGTGGTGGAAGCGCAGCGGGCCGCCGTTGGACAGGCAGTTAGCGTAGATGCCCACTTCGTCGATCTCGTTCTCGATCAGTTCGATCTGGAGTTCGCCGATCCAGATGAAGCAGATCCGGCCCTTCTGGCGCTTCAGGCCCTGCGGCGTCAGTACCTGCTGGTCGACCGGGATAATGACCGGTTCGCGGGTCAGCCCGCGCCCGCGGAACAGGTCGATACCGGCTTCCAGATTGTCGCAGATATAAGCGTTTTGGTAGTGGCGGCCTTCGAGCATCAGTCTCTCCTCAATTTTTTTTTGGGTCCGGCCTCAACGGCCATCGCCCCCGAAAGCGGGGGCGATGGGATAGGGAGGCGGGCGGCGGTTCAGCCTTCGCGCGCGACGTCGTAACGTGAGAGGTAGCGTTCGAAGAGCGATTCAAGCTCCGCCTTCTCGATGCCGTACTGCGCCAACTTGTATTCGTGCTTGCCGAACTTGTCCTGCGGGTTGTCATCCACCCACTTCTGGATGCCGGCTTCTGCCTCGGCCGTCCACTCGTCGCCAAGCTGCTGATAGACCTTCTTCATCGCGCCGATCGGGTCGGCGGTCATGTCGGCGTAATGGACGTCGATGATCTTGTCCTCGCCGTACTTGTCGCGGAAATCCATGATCCGGTTGGCGTGCTCGGCCGCCTGCCAGGTGTAGTTCTCCTTGAGCCACGCCGTATCCGGCTTGCCCATGTGGGCCATGTGGCTGAGCGAGATGATCGAGCAGAGCGAGGCGGTGGCCGAGAAGGGATCGCGGTGCGCCCAAAGCACGCGGGCGTCCGGATAGACCTTGAAGATCGTCTCCAGCCACAGCGCGTGGCTGGGCTTCTTCACGTTCCACACGCCGCCGGCGTTCTGCTGGAGAACCTGCAGGAACTTCTTGTGGTATTCGTAGGCGCTGGTCATGTCGCAGGAGAAGATGAATTCCTTGTAGCCCGGCAGCTTGCCCTTGGAATCGATCATCAGCGTCTTGAAGTCGTGCGCCATGAAGAACACGCACTCGTTCGGATAGACGGCCGAGCCGCGATAGTATTTGCCCATGGCCGGATTGGCTTCGAGCATCGCCTTTTCCTGCGCCAGACGGGCCTGCGCGCGCGGATCGGTGGTCAGCAGATCGCTGGAGGCGACCGGCGGCACCGGATCGTCGATTTCCCAGGTCAGCGGCGAGCGGCGCGCCGGATCGGCGGCCAGCAGGTTGGAGAGCAGGGTGGTGCCGGTGCGCGGCACGCCCATCACGAAGACCGGCTTTTCGACCGGGCGGCTGAGCAGTTCGGGATTCTGGCGCAGATAGTCCGAAATCTTCAGGCGGCCGCGCAGGTAGTGGAGCGTATCCGCAGTGGCGCGGCCGATGCCGCCTTCGGTGTACTGCCCGCGCGCGATGCCGGCGTTGAAGTCGTTCACGAAGACATCGAAGCCTTCGCGCCAGGTGTCATTGTCGAAGTCCCGGATGCCGGTGTCCTTCATCGCCTGTTCTACGAGAGCGTCGCCGACGAGCTTGTTCGCCGTGAGTTGCTCGGCCATTTCGTAATCCTCTTTCCCGTGTCTCGGTCCGGGCCGCTGCGGCGACCTCATGGGCATGAGTTAGCCTGTGCGCGGGGCCGATTGGCAATGCGGCTGGTGCGTCAGATCGGGTCTATATGTCGAATCCGGGACAAGACCGGCCGAGCGACTAGGCTGCGACGGAGGCCATCGAGCCAAGCGCGCGTCCCTGCCGCTGGCGGAACGTGCTGGGGCTGGCGCCCACCGCGCGGCGGAACGCGAAGGTGAAGCTGGAAGGCGAGGCGAAACCCATGGCAAAGGCGATGGTCTTCACGCTTTCGCCCTCCATCAGCAGGCGCTTGGCCGCTTCCATGCGGCGCTGTTCGATATAGTCGCCGATCGAGCAGGCACGGCTGACGCGAAAACCGCGCGTGAGTTGGCGTACCGAAAGCCCGCACGAATCGGCCAGTTCCTTGAGCGGCGGCGCGGTGAGGTCGTTCGCCAGTCGCTCCTCGATCAGTCGCAGGCGCCAACCGGACAGGCCGCCGGTCATCGGCCTTTCGGAGACTTCAAGGCCATAGCGGACCAGTTCGATGGCGAGTTCGCTGCCCAGCAGTTCCAGCATGCGCTGAGAGGCAAGGCCGGGGTGGCGCACTTCGGCGGTGATCCGAAACAGCAGCGCGCGCACTTGTGCGCTGCCGATGTCGAGCGCGGCGGCCAAATGCGCATCGTCCCACGGCAGGTCGCGGCCCAGCAGGTCATGCACGAGCGAAGTGTCGATGGTGCAGACCAGCGAAGCCTGACGGCCGCTGCCGCCGCGAATGTAGAGCGACTCGCCGGGCGGGATCACGAATATGTCGCCAAGCCGCTCGAAACGGTGCGGGCCCCAGCGCTCGCGATAGCCGCCGCGCGATTCCAGCGGGCGCGGGGTCAGGCACATGTTGACGTGATAGCCGGCGGCCACGGCGTGGCGGTTGTCGGTCGGCTCGGGAATGTCGAAACGCACGATCTGCGCGGTAATTCCAGCGGCGCAAAGCTCCGCATCGACGATCATTGTCGGCGTATGGACGGAGCGGCTTTCGGTCATTGCAGGCTCTCCCGGACCAGTCGGGTCTCTGGCCCGAATTCGTGTCCCTGACGCTTGGATAGGGCCTGAATTCTATGATTGCCAAGCTTGCGGGACAAGCCGCCCACGGGAAACATCGCGCCAACGAAAGTGCCGGCAAGAAGGCCGGTAACGGGATCGAGGAGAGAATGATGGCCAAGGGCCTTTTTGACTGCACGGGCAAGGTGACGGTGGTGACCGGTGGTAACGGCGGCATCGGCTTCGGCTTTGCCATGGGCGTGGCCAAGATGGGCGGCGATGTGGCGATCTGGGCACGCAATGCTGAAAAGAGCGCCAAGGCCAAGGCTGAGCTGGAAGCAGCGGGCGCGGGCAAGGTGATCGCCTATCAGGTGGACGTTTCGGAAGAAGCCAACATCATCGCCGGCTACCAGCAGGTGATGGCGGACTTCGGCCGCGTGGACTGCGTTTTCGCGAACTCTGGCGCCAGCCCCCGCTACAACTCGGCGTTCGAGATGCCGACCGATCACTGGTATGAATTCCAGAAGACCGCGCTGCACGGCGCTTTCTTCACTCTGCGCGAAGCGGCGCGGCTGATGAAGGAGCGTGTGGAAGCGGGCGATCAGAGCGGCGGCAGTCTTGTCGCCTGCGGTTCGCTTTCGCTGTTCCAGGGCCTTGCGGGCAAGATGGAATATGCCTCGTCCAAGGCGGCGATTGCCGCGGCGGTGCGCTGCCTTGCCATCGAACTCGCGCCGCTCGGCATTCGCGCCAACGTGGTCGCGCCGGGTCTTATCATCACTCCGATGATGGGCGAGGGCGCCCGCGCCGATGCCGTGGCGGCGCATTTCGCGCCGACGATTCCGATGAAGCGCACCGGCTATCCGGCGGACTTCGAAGGCATTGGCGCTTACCTTTGCTCAGACGCCAGCTCGTTCATGACCGGCGAGACGGTCACGATCGACGGCGGCTACATGGTTCGCCCCTGAGCGACCGGAAGAGGAGAGAAGCAATGGAACTGCTCAAGATCCACGGCGTCGGCGATGTTCGCGTCGATGCTTACGAACGCCCGGTGGCCGGGCCGAAGGACGTGGTCGTCAAGATGAAGTCGGTCGGCATTTGCGGATCGGACCTGTCCTACATCAAGATGGGCGGGATTCCGCCGGGCGTGGAGACCGCGCTGGGCCATGAAGGTGCGGGTGAGGTCATGGAAGTCGGCGCCGAAGTCGCAGGCATCTCGGTGGGCGATCCGGTGATCGTCAATCCTATGATGACGCCCAGCAACATCGGCTCGGGCGGCCCGGAAGGTGCGTTCACGCAGGAACTGCTGGTGCGCGAGGCACGGCTGGGCGATTCGATCCTGCCGATCCCCGAGGGCATTTCCTATGACGTCGCCGCCATGTGCGAGCCGCTGGCGGTCGCCATGCACGGCGTCAACCGCGCGGACGTGAAGCCGGGCGACAAGGTTGTCGTGTTCGGCTGTGGGCCGATCGGCCTTGGCATGCTGCTCTGGTTGATCGATCGCGGCGTGACTGACGTGGTGGCGCTCGATCTTTCCGAGGAACGGTTGGAGCGCGCGCGGGCGCTTGGCGTGCAGGCGGCACTCGATCCGAGCAAGGTCGATCTTCGCGCGGAACTGGCGAAGCTCCACGGCGAAGTGCCGAGCTATGGCCGTGTGGGCGTGGGCACCGATGCCTTCATCGACGCGGCAGGCGCGCCGAACATCCTCACCGAAGTGATCATGATGGCCAAGCTTCACGCCAAGCTCGTCATCACGGCGGCCTACATGCGGCCCATCGAGTTCCCGGTCGGCCGCATGTTGACCAGCGAAATGACGATCACCACGGCGGTCGGCTACCCGACCGAAATGCCCGAAGTGATCGCCGCCATGCCGCGCCTGAAGGACAAGATCGCGGCGATGATCAGTCACAAGCTGCCGTTCAGCGAGATCATGAAGGGCCTGGAAATCGCTGCGACGCCGCAGTCCGCCAAAGTCATGATCGGTATCGAGGAGGCTTGAAATGCCAAGTGCTGACAGTGTGAAGGACGCCGGGCCGAAGCTGGCAGGTCTGGTCCGCTCGGGCGACGAGCAGGCCGAAGCCATCGCGATCACCGATTTCGTCTTCCAGGCGAACGATATCTCGAACGCCTACCTCGTGACGACGTCCGAGGGCGATGTCGTGATCAATACCGGCTTCATGGACAATGCGGAGCGCACCAAGCGCCTGCTGACCCCGCCGCGCACTGGTCCGCTGGCCTTCATCATCCTTACCCAGAGCCATGCCGATCACTTCGGCGGCGTGCCGGAATTCCTGGAAGACGGCACGCAAGTGGTCGGCGGTCCGGGCTTCAATGAAGCACTTTCGGACATGATGAGCCTTCAGCCCTTCTTCGGGCCGAGGAGCGGGAAGCTCTGGGGATCGACGCTCAAGCGCGGCGGTTCGCCCAAGCCGGCGCCGAATGTGGTTCCGGACATTCTGGTCGATCGCCGCCTGACTATCGATCTTGGCGGGCGCACGTTCGAACTGATCTCCACGCCGGAGGGGGAGACCATCGACTCGCTCACGGTCTGGATGTCCAAGGAGAAGATCGCCTTCACCGGCAATGTCTTCGGGCCGGTCTGGCTGTCGATGCCGTTCCTCAACACCCTGCGCGGCGACAAGCCGCGTCTGGTGCGCAATTACCTGAAGTCGCTGGAGACGATCCGCGACCTTGGGGCCGAGATCGTCGTTACCGGGCATGGCGAGGCCATTCGCGGTGCCGAACGCATCCGCGCCGATCTCGACAGAATGCACGCTGCGGTCAGCTATGTGCGCGACTATACGCTGGAAGGCATGAAGGCGGGCAAGGACGTGCACAGGCTGATGCGCGAATTCGCCTGGCCCGAGGGACTGGAGATCGGCGAATTCCACGGCAAGGCGGCTTGGGCGGTGAAGTCGATCTGGCGCGAGTATTCGGGCTGGCTGCACTATGAGGACGGTACCACCGCGCTTTACGGCGTGCCGCGTTCGAGCGTGGATGCCGATTTGGTCGAACTGGCCGGCGGTGCGGCGAAGTTGGCCGAACGGGCGCAGGCGAAGCTGGATGCGGGCGCTCCGCTGGAGGCTGTGCATCTGACCGATATCGCCCTCAGTGCCGAGCCGGACAATGCGGCGGTGCTGACCGTGCGCAAGGCGGCGCATGAGGCGCTGCTGGCGGCTTCGGGCGGCAAGAACCTGTCCGAGACGATGTGGCTGCGTTCGGAGATCGGCGCGATGGAGGCCAAGCTCAGCGATTGATGAGGGCTGGGTTATTCAGTCCAAGCACATCCTCTCAGTCCAATACTCCGTTGTCCCCGCGAAGGCGGGGACCCCGCTTGTTCTTCTGGCCTTGCGCTAGGACGCAAAAAGGAAGCGGGGTTCCCGCCTGCGCGGGGGCGACGAAGTTTTTGGGTTTGAGGGTGGTTTTGGGGCGCAGCGTTGGGAAAGCGCCCGTTACGCCATCACTGCGCTGCTCTCATAAACCAGCCGCACCAGTTCGGCCTGCCCGCGCACGCCCAGCTTGGCATAGAGTCGCTTGGAGTAATTGCGCGCCGTTTCCAGCGTCAGGCCCATGCGCTCCGCCGCTTCGGCGATGGAGTGGCCGTCCGTCAGCGCCATCGCCAGCTCCGCCTCGCGCCGAGGCAGATCGAAGATTTCGGCCAGTCGCTCGGCGCTATGATCCGAATGCGGCCGGGGTAGGGTGCAGAGCGCCAGGATTGCCGGTGCCGCGAGGGCCTCGGCATTCTCGGCGGGCATCAGCAGCGCTTCGATATGCGGATTGTCCCGCAGAAGTAGCGGTCGCGCAGACAATGTACGGTCCTGTGTCATTTCCGTCGCGATGGCCGCCAGCTTGCGCTCGGCGGCGAGGTCCAGGCCCAGCACGCGCTCACCCGGACGCAGCGCCGCGCCGCAGTGCGCTTGCCAGAATTCCGCCAGTGCTGGATCGGCCGCGAGCACGCGCGCTTCGGCGTCGAGCAGCATCCAGCCCTTGCCGGTGCGCTCCAGCCCCATGGCGTTGATCCGCGCGGAAAGCCGGTCGCGGTCCATCGCCACGAGATTTTCGACCGCGATGGCCACGTAAGGCGCCAGGCTGGAAAGCAAGGCGCTGTCCGCCGCCGAGCACTCACGTGCGCGCGCCATCATCAACCATGCGCTGTAGCGTTCGCCACTGGCGATCCGCACCACGCGCTCGTCTCCGATGCCAAGCTTCGCCATGCGCCGGTTGCGATCCGCGCGCGCCACGGGGTCGTGATCGATCATCTCCCCGATCGAATAGACCCGCCCCGGCCGCAGGCTGTCGTAGAGGTAGCGGTCGAGGTCGAACGGCCCAGCCTGTTCCGACTCGCGGGTACGTTTGCGCAAGTCGATTCCGGCATAGCTTTCGACAATCGCAGCGTGTGGCCCATCGCCCATGCGAAGGATCAGGCTGACGTAATCGGCCTGCGTGCGACGACGCAATCTTTCCAGAAATGTCGAAAAGCGCGGATTTTCGGCATTTCCTTGAAAGAGCGGGATCAGGAGATCGGTCTCGTCGTTGCTGGTTAGGGCCATACCCTCCCATATGGGAGGTTCGCGCGAATGTCATCCCTGCGATTCGGAATCGGGACTGTTTGAAACCCAGCCAACGGGCATGAGCCCAGGGCAGAGGAAGACCTGATGAAAACACTCACGCATCTGGAGCGTCTCGAAGCCGAGAGCATCCACATCATCCGCGAAGTCGTCGCCGAAGCTGAAAAGCCGGTGATGCTCTATTCGGTCGGCAAGGACAGCGCAGTGATGCTGCACCTTGCGCGCAAGGCGTTCTATCCATCGCCGCCGCCGTTCCCGCTGCTTCACGTCGACACGACGTGGAAGTTCAAGGCGATGTACGAACTGCGCGACAAGATGGCGCGTGAGAGCGGCATGGAACTGCTGGTCTACCAGAACCCCGAAGCCATCGAGAAGGGCATCAATCCCTTCGACCACGGCGCGCTCCACACCGATATGTGGAAGACCGAAGGGCTGAAGCAGGCGCTCGACAAGTATGGCTTCGATGCGGCCTTCGGCGGCGCCCGCCGCGACGAGGAAAAGAGCCGCGCCAAGGAGCGCATCTTCTCGTTCCGCACCTCCTCGCACGGCTGGGACCCGAAGAACCAGCGCCCGGAACTGTGGAACCTCTACAACGCCAAGAAGTCGCGCGGTGAATCGATCCGCGTCTTCCCGATCTCCAACTGGACCGAGCTGGACATCTGGCAGTACATCCACCTGAACGACATCCCCATCGTGCCGCTCTACTTCGCCGAAAAGCGCCCGACCGTGGAGCGTGACGGCATGCTGCTGATGGTGGACGACGAACGCTTCCCGCTTCAGCCGGGTGAAGTACCGGTCGAACGCTCGATCCGTTTCCGCACGCTCGGCTGCTACCCGCTGACCGGCGCGGTGGAGAGCGAGGCGAAGACGCTTCCCGAAGTGATTCAGGAAACGCTCCTCACCACCACATCCGAGCGGCAGGGCCGCGCCATCGACAAGGACGCCGGCGGTGCCGGCATGGAAGTCAAGAAGCAGCAAGGCTACTTCTAAGACCCCGTTCCCTGTTCCCGCTCAGGGTGTGCTTGTTAGAGCCCCCTGAGCGATGCGCCAATGCCCTTCGATCCTTCGATAAATTCGGGACTCAAGGGCGAGCGGAGAGAGATTGATCATGGCTGATATTGAAACCAAAGAAGCCGTCTACGTCACCGATCAGCTGATCGCGGACGATATCGACGCATACCTCGTCCAGCACGAGCACAAGACGATGCTGCGCTTCATCACGTGCGGCAGCGTCGACGACGGCAAGTCCACCCTGATCGGGCGCCTGCTCTACGATTCGAAGATGATCTTCGAGGACCAGCTGGACGCGCTCCAGTCGGACTCCAAGAAGGTGGGCACGCAGGGCCAGGAGATCGACTTCGCGCTGCTGGTCGACGGTCTTGCCGCAGAGCGCGAGCAGGGCATCACCATCGACGTTGCTTATCGCTTCTTCAACACCGAGAAGCGCAAGTTCATCGTCGCCGACTGCCCGGGCCACGAACAGTACACCCGCAACATGGTCACCGGTGCCTCCACCGCCGACCTTGCGGTGATCCTGATCGATGCGCGCAAGGGCGTGCTGGTGCAGACGCGCCGCCACTCGTATCTGTGCCACCTGATCGGCATCAAGAACATCGTCCTTGCGGTCAACAAGATGGACCTCGTGGATTACAGCCAGGAGGTCTTCGACAAGATCGTCGCGGACTATACCGAGTTCGCCACTTCGATCGGCATCGAAAACTTCACCGCGCTGCCGATCTCGGGCTTCAAGGGCGACAACATCACCACGCTCTCGGAAAAGACCCCGTGGTACAAGGCGCCGCAGTACGCGGGTATCCCGCTGGTCGAGCATCTGGAAACGGTGGAGGTTCTCTCCTCGGTCGATGCCGACAAGCCGTTCCGTCTGCCGGTGCAGTGGGTGAACCGTCCGAACCTGGACTTCCGCGGTTTCTCGGGCCTGATCGCCACCGGTTCGGCGAAGGCGGGCGACAAGATCCGCGTCCTGCCTTCGGGCAAGACCAGCACGATCACCCGCGTCGTCACTTATGACGGCGATCTGGAAGAAGCGGTTGCCGGCCAGTCGGTCACCGTCTGCTTCGCGGATGAGATCGATTGTTCGCGCGGTTCGGTGATCTCGGTCGCCGACAGCCCGCCGCAGACCGCCGATCAGTTCGAGGCGACTTTCGTGTGGATGGCGGACGAGGCCATGGTGCCCGGCCGCGCCTACTGGCTGAAGATCGGCACGCAGGTCGTGTCGGCAACGGTTCAGGAGCCGAAGTACGAAGTCAACGTCAACACGATGGAGCATCTGGCGGCCAAGACGCTGGAGCTGAACTCGATCGGCGTGGCGGAACTGACCACCGACAAGCAGATCGTGTTCGAGGCCTATGCCGACAACCGCACGCTCGGCGGCTTCATCCTGATCGACAAGATGACCAACGCCACGGTGGCGGCGGGCATGATCCACTTCTCGCTGCGCCGTTCGCAGAACGTGCACTGGCAGGCCGTGGACATCGATCGCAAGCAGCACGCCGGTCTCAAGAACCAGCGTCCGGCGGTGCTGTGGTTCACCGGTCTTTCGGGCTCGGGCAAGTCGACCATCGCCAACCTTGTCGAGAAGAAGCTGCACCGGATGAACCGGCACACCTTCCTGCTCGATGGCGACAACGTGCGCCATGGGCTCAACAAGGATCTGGGCTTCACCGAGGCCGACCGCATCGAGAATATCCGCCGCGTGGGCGAAGTCTCGAAGCTGATGACCGACGCCGGCCTGATCGTGATCACCGCCTTCATCTCGCCGTTCCAGGCGGATCGTGAGATGGTGCGGGCGATGCTGCCGGAAGGCGAGTTCTTCGAAGTGTTCATCGACACGCCGCTGAAGGTGGCCGAGGCGCGCGACGTCAAGGGCCTCTACAAGAAGGCGCGTTCGGGCGAACTGAAGAACTTCACGGGTATCGACAGCCCCTACGAGGCGCCGCGCAATCCGGAAATCCGCATCGACACCACGGCGATCTCGCCGGAAGACGCGGCCAACCTGATCGTCGACACCTTGCTGGGAGACGCTTGATGACGATGGCGAATGACGGCGATCTCGCCGCGCATCTCGCGGAAGTGGCAGGGAAAATCCTGCTCGACGTGCGGGCATCCGGCCTGTTCGAAGGCAAGTCGCTGGGCAAGGCGGGGGATCAGACCGCCAACCAGTTCCTCTGCCACGCCCTTCGCGAGCAGCGGCCCGAAGACGGGCTGCTCTCCGAAGAGGAGAAGGACAATGCCGAGCGCCTGACCAAGGAGCGGGTGTGGATCGTCGACCCGGTCGACGGCACCCGCGAATATGGTGAGGAGCGTGCCGACTGGGCGGTTCACATCGGCATGGCGGTGGACGGTGCACCGGTGCTTGGCGCGGTTGCGTTGCCGGGGGCAGGGGTAGTCCTGCGCTCGGACCAGCCGGGCAAAGTGCCGCCCGCGCCGGAAGTGCTGCGTATGGTCGTCAGCCGTACGCGTCCTGCCAAGGAAGCGACCGGCGTGGCCGAAGCCATCGGGGCCGAACTGGTACCGATGGGCTCGGCCGGGGCCAAGGCCATGGCGATCCTTCGCGGAGAGGCGGATATCTACCTCCACTCCGGCGGTCAGTACGAATGGGACAGCTGCGCCCCCGCCGCTGTCGCTCAGGGCTGGGGCCTGCATGTCTCGCGGATCGACGGCAGCCCGCTGGTCTATAACCGCGAGGACGTCTATATGCCGGATCTGCTGATCTGCCGTAAGGAACATGCAGCGCTGGTGCTGGAGAAGGTCAAGGACTTCCTCTGAGGACAAGCTAATCAACATTGTCGTTTACTAAGCCTGCCGCTATGCTCGCCCGTTCAATCAAGGAGGGGCGAGCATGGAGGCAAGAATACGGCGCAGGACGCGCGACCCGGTCGCGACGCGGGCCGCCATTCTCGACGCCGCGGCCAACCTGCTTGCCAAGGACGGGCCCGAGGGGGTCAGCCTTTCCGCCGTCGCCCATCTCGCCGCCGTCAATCGCGGTACCGCCTACCAGCATTTCGAGACGCGCGAAAAGCTGATCGAGGCCGCCATCCAGTGGGTCTCCGACAAGCTTTTTCGCGCCGTTTTCGGCGATCCCGAGACGGTCGGCGAACGCCGCGTGGAAGAAGTGGACGTGGTCTCGCTCACCGATCGGCTGTGCGACTTCGCGATGGATAACCCCGATATTTGCCGCGTCTGGCTCCAGCAAGTGCTGGCCTCGCCCGATCCTTCCCAGGACCCGTTCTGGCGGGAATATTGCGGATCGCTGGGCCGTTTCGCGGGCACCGATCTGGCCGAGCCGGGCATCGACTTCGAGGTCTATTCAGTGATGAACCTTGCCGGCGTGTTCTTCTGGCCGATCCTCGCGCGCGCCCATGCCGCCGGGGAGGGCGAGCGCCGCGAGCTGTCACGCCGCTATTCGCGCGAAATTCTGCGGCTTTCGATGTACGGTACGATGCGGGCCAAGGCCTTCCCGAAGGTCGCGGACCTGCTGGCGGCGCATGGGGTTTCTCCGGGCGGCTGAGGCAGCCTGCCTAGAGCCTCCCACTCCACCAACCCATCGTCATTGCGAGCGCAGCGAAGCAATCCAGAGCGGAGTGAGCCCGGCTCTGGATTGCTTCGCTGCGCTCGCAATGACGAGGAAGGGGGCGAGGGCGGAGTGCGACTTCACCACCTCAGCCGATACCCCGTCCGTGATGCCGCTTCGCCTAGGCGATGGCGTGGGGCAGCGGCATTGACGGAGCGGCGCATATTCCCTTTCAGCTTGGGCCTGCATCGTAGGGCAAGAGCCAGCCCAACCCTGAGGGAGTATGCCATGTTTTCCGCTATCGTGATCGACAAGACCGACGAGGGCCAGACGGTCACTCTCCAGCAGCTCGACGAGAGCGCGCTGCCCGAAGGTGATGTCGCTATCGACGTCGCTTTCTCGACGCTCAATTTCAAGGACGGCCTTGCCGTTACCGGCGCTTCGCCCGTCGTGCGCAAGTTCCCGATGGTGCCCGGCATCGACCTCGTCGGCACCGTGACCGAAAGCAGCCATGCCGACTGGAAGGCCGGCGATACCGTCGTGCTCAACGGCTGGGGCGTGGGCGAAGGCCACTGGGGCGGCCTGTCGCAGAAGGCCAAGCTCAAGGGTGACTGGCTGGTGCCGCTGCCCGCCGCATTCACCCCGGCACAGGCCATGGCGATCGGCACCGCCGGTTACACCGCCGCGCTTTGCGTCGATGCACTGGTCGACTGGGGCGTGACGCCCGATCAGGGCGAGATCCTCGTGACCGGCGCCACCGGCGGCGTCGGCTCGGTGGCCATCGCCATTCTCAAGAAGCTGGGCTACTCGGTCGCCGCGCTGACCGGCAAGGCTTCCGAAGCGGACTACCTCAAGTCGCTCGGCGCCGAGACCATCATTGATCGCGCCGAACTCGCCGAAAAGGGCAAGCCGCTCCAGAAGGAGCGTTGGGCGGGTGTCATCGACACGGCCGGCAGCCACACGCTCGCCAATGCCATCGCGCAGACCAAGTACGGCGGCGCGGTTGCCGCTTGCGGTCTGGCGCAGGGCTTCGACCTGCCGTCGACCGTCATGCCCTTCATTCTGCGCGGCGTCTCGCTGCTCGGCATCGACAGCGTCATGGCGCCCAAGGCCAAGCGCCTGAAGGCCTGGGATCGCCTCGCCAAGGATCTCGATCCGGCCGCGCTGGAGACCATCGGCCAGACCATCGGTCTGGGCGAAGCCATCGAGGCTGCGAAGAAGTTCATGTCCGGTGAGGTCAAGGGCCGGTACATCGTCGATGTGAACGCCTGATGCAGCCGGGCGCGGCGGCGGGTTTGAGGGAGCCCGCCGCTGCGCCCATCCCCCATCATGGGGCATGGGAAACGGGGCACAGAGCCCCGCAGGATGACGAGGAAGGCATGGTCGAAGTCACGGACGGTCTGTCCATTGCGCGCGGCATTCCGCTCTCCGAGGAGCAGGGCATCGGCCCGCTGACGCTGGGCGGCTTCGTCCGCGAGGTCACGCGGCGCCATGGTCCGGCCGAGGCGGCGGTAATTCACCTTGGCGACAAGGTAGAGCGCTGGACCTACGACGATCTCTGGGCGCGTTCGATGGAAGTCGCGCGCGCACTATCGGCCTGCGGTGTCGGCAAGGGCACGCGCGTCGGCATTCTGGCGACCAACCGCCTCGAATTCCTCTCCAGCGTCTTCGGCACCGCGCTTGCGGGCGGTGTCGCGATGACGGTGAGCACCTTCTTCACGCCCGCCGAACTGGAAACCGTGCTGGGCATGGGCGGCTGTTCGGTGCTGCTGCTCGAACGCAGCGTCCTCAAGAAGGACTTCGCCCAGATCCTGGTCGATCTGGAGCCGCAAATCGGCACCGCGAAGCCGGGCGAGGTCGCCTCCACGAAATTCCCGTTCCTGCGTCACCTCGCGGTGATCGACAGTGACGAAGGCCTCGGCGCGATCGAGGGCTGGAGCACGTTTCTCGCGCGCGGAAACAGCGTCGATCCGGCGCTGGTCGAAGCGGCGGCAGCCTCGGTGCAGCCGAGCGATCCCGGCGTGCTGTTCTTCTCCTCGGGTTCGACCGGCAAGGCCAAGGGCATTCTTTCCGCCCATCGCGGCGTCTGCCTGCAACTCTGGCGCTGGCCGCAGTGGTACGCGATCAAGGAGCCGCCGCGCACGTGGTCGGCCAACGGATTCTTCTGGTCCGGCAACTTCGCGATGGCGCTGGGCGGTACGCTCGGCTCGGGCGGTTCGCTGGTGCTCCAGCGCTGGTTCGATGCCGAGGAGGCGCTGGCGCTGATGGAGGCGGAGCGGGCGACGATGATCCTCGCCTGGCCGCACCAGTGGGCCCAACTCATGGCCGCGCCGAATTACGAGACGGTCGACCTGTCGCCGATGATCTATCTCGACGCGCTGACGCCTTGCGCCAAGCATCCGTCGATTTCGACGACATGGCGCGAACCGGCGCAGGCCTTCGGCAATACCGAGACGTTCACGCTGATCTCGGTCTTCGCCTCGGGCACGACCGAGGATGTGGCGGGCAAGTCGCATGGGCTGCCCACTGCCGGGGCCACGATCAAGATCGTCGATCCACTCAGCGGCGCGACGATGCCGCTGGGCGAACGCGGCGAGATCGCGGTGAAGGGGCCGACGCTGATGCTGGGCTACCTCGGCATCCCGCTCGACGAGACGCTCGACGGCGATGGTTTCCTGCGCACGGCGGATGGTGGCTATATCGACGAACAGGGCCGCCTGTTCTGGGAAGGGCGCCTCAACGACATCATCAAGACCGGCGGCGCCAATGTCTCCCCGCTCGAGATCGACGAAGTGATCCGCGCCCATCCCGAAGTGAAGATGGTGCAGACCGTGGGCGTTCCGGACGAGCTGCTGGGCGAACTGGTGGTCTCCTGCGTCGTCCCGGTCGAGGGGGCGAGCCCGCAAGCCGGCTCGATCCGCGATTTCGCGAAGGAAAAGCTGGCCAGCTACAAAGTGCCGCGCCGGGTGCTCTTCGTCGCTGAAAGCGACCTCAAGACCACGGGCAGCGCCAAGATCAAGACGGCGGATCTCCGCAAGCTGGCTGCCGAGCGACTGGAGGCGGAAGCCACGCCCGGTTGAGGAGAGAATAGCGTGACACAGGCACTGGATTTCGGCGACTGGCTGGAGATATGCAATCTCAAGGCCCGTTACTGCCGGCTGCTCGATACCAAGGACTGGGATGGCTGGGCCGCGCTTTTCACCGAGGATTGCGAGATCGATACGCGCCCGGCCGGTGGCACGCTGGAAAAGGGGCGCGATCGGTTCGTCTCGATGGTGTGCACCTCGCTCGCCGATGCGAAGACCGCGCACCAGATCCACTCGCCCGAGATCACCGTCGATGGCGACCGTGCCGAAGTCATCTGGGCCATGCAGGACCGGGTGATCAAGGACAGTTTCGCGCTCACCGGTTATGGCCATTACCATGAGACTTACGTGCGCACGGCGGAAGGCTGGAAGATCGCACGGCAGACGCTCTCGCGCCTGATCGTGGACATGACCAAGGCCTGACGCGCCTGTCAGGAAGGGGCAGCGCCCGGGCGTTCATTCGGCGGGCCGGGCGATTTCACTCGCCAATGGCCGGTAAGCGGGTATCTCGGGTGCATGGAACGCAAGATCGGCACTGTCCTGTCGCAAGTGGCGCGCTTGATGCGCCGCTCTTTCGACGAGCGGGCCCGGGCGATCGGCGTGACAAGGCCGCAATGGCAAGTGCTCAGCGTGCTCCGGCGGGCGGAAGGCATCAACCAGGGTGGCCTTGCCGAAATCCTTGAGGTTGAGCCGATTACTGCCGGTCGCATGATCGACCGGATGCAGGATGGCGGGCTGGTCGAACGCCGCGCCGACCCGGCCGACCGTCGCGCCTGGCGGCTCTATCTGACCGAGCGGGGCCGTGAACTGCTCGAACAGCTTCAGCCGCTGGCGGAGGAGACTGCCGATATCGCGCTCGAAGGCGTGCCCGATGCGGATATGGAGCGGCTGCTTGAAGTGCTGGAGACGATGCGTCTCAACCTTACGCGCAACCGCCCTTCGGATGCTTCGGTCCAGAGCTGATTATCCCGCTGAGTTTCGAGCCGAATTCGGTTTTGGCTGGGCATCGCCGGGACGCTCCTGTCGAACCATCGTGGCCGCGATAGGCAGCGGCTTGCGCACGGGCTAGGGTATGGGAAATCGTGTCGGTCAAAGCTCCGGCGCAAGAACGAAAACGAGTGGAGGATGCGTGGGTAAGACGATCGTGATCACTGGCGCCGGTGCCGGCCTCGGCCGCGCGCTCGCAAGGCGTTTCGCCAGTGAAGGGGAAACCGTGATCCTGCTGGGGCGCACGCTGTCCAAGGTGCAGGAACTGGCCGACGAGATCGGCGGCACTGCCATGGCGGTGGAATGCGACGTCGCTTCTGCCGATTCCGTGCGCAAGGCTTTCGCGACGATTGCCGAAAAGCACCCGAAGATCGACGTGCTGATCAACAATGCCGCGATCTACGAGCCGTTCACCGTGGCCGAGGCGACCGACGCGCAGATCGACGGCATCATCGCCACCAATCTCAATGGCCCGATCTACTGCTGCCGCGCCGCGATCCCGATGCTGGAAAAGGGCGGGCAGATCATCAATGTGGGCAGCGAATCCATCGCCGTGCCTTTCGTGATGCTCTCGCTTTACCAGACCACCAAGGCGGCGATCGAACGCTTTACCGAAGCGCTGGTCGAGGAACTCGAACCCGCCGGCATTCGCGTCACCACCGTCCGCGCCGGGCCGATGTACGAGGCCGGCAAGACGGCGCCCGGCTGGGATCCCGATGCCGCCATGCGTTTCCATCAGGGCTGTGCCGCCAATGGCATTGACCTGCGCACGCGTCCGATCTCGCAGACCGAGAACGTGACCGGCGTGTTCCGCTCGGTGCTGGATCTGCCGGCAGACGTGCGCGTGACCCACGTCTCGGTCGGAGCGCGGCACCCATGAGCGACGCCCAAATCCTGCAAGACCCCATTCCCGCCAAGGATCAGACGATGACCACTCTTCCCGAAGCCAAGCTTTATATCGACGGCCAACTGCGCGGCGCCAGCAATGGCGGCACTTTCGACGTCATCAGCCCCTGGACCGGTGAGCCGGTGGGCAAGGCCGCTGACGCCACCGCCGACGATGTGAACGCGGCCATCGCCGCCGCCCGCCGCGCGTTCGACGAGACCGACTGGTCGACCAACATCGAGAAGCGCGTGGCGCTGGTGAAGAAGTATCGCGAGCTGTTCGAAGCCGCTCGTCCGCGCCTCGGCGAACTCGCCATCTACGAAGCCGGTGCGGCGCAGGGTGCGGTCGGCCGCGCCCATGTCGATATGGCGCTCAACGGCTGGGACGATTACATGGCCGTGTTCGACAAGGTGGAGTGGGAGAAGGACTATGGCGAGAAGCCGGCCTTCGGCATGATCCACAAGCGCGTCGGCGTGCGTGAGGCAGTCGGCGTGGTGGGTGCGATCACCCCTTGGAACGTGCCGCTTTACGTCAACATCGGCAAGATGGTCGCCGCGTTGCTCGCGGGCTGCACCGTGATCCTCAAGCCCGCGCCGGATACCCCCGGCATGGGCGCGATCTTCGGCGAACTCGCCAAGGAAGCGGGCTTCCCCGACGGCGTCATCAACGTCGTGTTCGGTGCCGATCCGGCGCTGGCGGGTGAAATGCTCGTCACCGACCCGCGCGTGGACCTGATCTCGTTTACGGGCTCCACTGGCGTCGGCAAGCGCATCATGGAGCAGGGCGCGGCCACTCTGAAGCGCGTGTTCCTCGAACTCGGCGGCAAGTCGGCCAAGATCGTGCTCGACGATGCCCCGAACTTCGCGATGGAAGTGGGCATGGCGATGCTCGTGTTCCACGCCGGTCAGGGCTGCGCCGTGCAGTCGCGCCTGCTGGTTCCCAAGAGCCGTTACGAGGAAGCCAAGGCCATCCTCAAGGGCGCTTACGGCAACTTCGGCGACAACTGGGGCGATATCGAGAACCCGGCGCATATCATGGGCCCGGTGATCTCGAAGCGTCAGATGGAGCGCGTAAAGAGCTACATCGACCTCGGCCAGGAAGAGGGCGCCACGCTGCTCGCCGGCGGCCAGATCCGTCCCGACAAGGGCGGCGGCTATTTCGTCGAGCCGACCTGCTTCGTGGATGTCACCAACGACATGCGCATCGCCCAGGAGGAAATCTTCGGCCCCGTACTGGTCGTCATCCCCTACGAGGACGACGAGGACGCCATTCGGATTGCCAACGCCAGCTCCTACGGCCTTTCGGGCGGCGTATCGGGCGATCTCAATCGGGCGATCAATATCGCCAAGCGCGTGCGCACCGGTTCGATGAGCGTCAACAACGGCATGTGCATTGCCGGCGACATTCCCTTCGGCGGCTACAAGGCAAGCGGCATGGGACGCGAATGGGGTGTCGAAGGCATCGAGGAATTCACCGACGTCAAGATCCTCGCCTGGCCGGTCGGCCAGGCGGCGGCCTGACGAACGCAGTTCGGACGAGGCTTTTCTGGTAAGCGACACCGGAGAAGTGACACCCGAGCCCGATGGCGGCGGGGAGGAACCGGTTATTCCGGCCATCCCGCCGTACCTCGCGTCCGCGGTCACCGATGCTGGAGCGGCGATCAGCCACAATCTTCATGGCCAGAGGATGGGCCGCAAGGGACGCGTCACGCGTGAGCGGATCCTTGCGGCGGCCATCGAACTTGTCGAGAAGACCGACGAGCCGGTAACGTTGGGTGCTGTTGCGCGCACGGTCGGCCTCGGGATGACGTCGATCTACAATTACTTCACCGACTTCACCGAACTGCTGCTTGCAGTGCTGGAGCCGGTGATGGGCACTGCGCACGAGGAGTATTTCGCGCTCGTCCGTGATTATTGGTCCGACGACGAGTTGGAGGCGCGCTCCACGGAATTCGTGCGTTCCTATCACGATTTCTGGGCGCGCCACACCGGCCTGTTGCACTTGCGTAACTCGTTGGCGGATCAGTTCGACGTGCGCATCATGCACCAGCGCGTCAATTCGACGCGGCCGCTGATCGGCCTTTTCGTCGCGCAAATGGATCCGCGCGGTGCGTTGGGCGACACGGCCGTGTTGATGGCGACGACCTTGATGACGGGTATCGAACGCTCGATCACGCTGGCGACCGACCGGCGTTTGCAGCGCATTCTCGGCACGCTGCCGGGGCGGCGCGAGGAAAATCTGGTGGAAATCAATGCGCGGCTGATGGAACTGGCGATCCGCGATACGCGGGAGCGGGCAGCCCGGTAAACGAGTAGGAGGCGGACGTATATCGCCCGCCTCCGGTTCGTCAGGTCAAGCCGTCGCCCATCCGATTACCGTATGGCGGCTTCCGGGAGCGGAGTGGGCGGCCTAGAGCGACTGCATCGGATCTACCGCTCTAAACTTTTGGTTTGTCGAATTTTCCGAGTTATCGGGTGATCCTACCTGATTGGAAAATGCTCTAGTTTTGTGATCGCGCCATGACTTCCGGGCCCGCTTTCCATATGCGGTATCGGACCTGAACGTCGTTGGGCGCGAAGATCACCAGCGGCAGGCGGCTGTTGTAGCGCAGCAGCGGTTCGTCGGAACTGCGCACGAATTGTCTGGTCTTGGCGGTGTTCGGGCAGGCCATGAGAGTGCTGGCAGGTTGTCCGACGGACGTGACGACATGATAGTCATATCCCCAGCCTTTCACCGTGCGGGCCTCCATCCGGGACGAGAACATCGCGCGGTTACAGTCGACCAGCATCGATCGACCTATGATCACGCCGACTTTCAGCGCATTCTCATCGGCGGCATGCGGCAGGAAGATGACCCAACGGGTCTGACCGGCGGGTGCTCGCGGAAATGCGGCCAGTTCCTGCTGCGGGGTGCGTTGCGCCACGACCGGGCTCGCTGCCGTGAGAGTGCTGCCGACCAAGGCCAGGGCGAGGAGGAGCCGATGCCCTCCACCGGCAGGACGAACGTTCGAGCTGTTTGAGGCACTGTGAAATCCCATCGCGGCATCCTCCCGTGCAAGTGGCATCGCGCTGCGGTCTCGGCGGACTTTTCCTCGCCGGCGAAGATCGCTTTCCGATGGCCTATTCATGCGCCGATCCGGCGCGCGGGTCTATCCCCCAAGAAACAAGAGGAATTCGAACGCTAGCAGCTTCAAATTTGGAGGCGCGATGGAAGCATGGCTTCCCGTCGGCGGAGGGGAGGGGAACTGCGCCGGTGGCGCGTATCTGTGCCGGGATTCGCATCCAGAGACAGGCAAGTGATATGACTCCGGCAGAGCACGCTGCACTTCCGTTTCCGGAGGAGTGGCGCGTGCTCTGCCGTGTCGAAATTACTTCTTCTTGCCGCCCACGCCCTTCAGATACTCTTCCATGCCCCGAATGTAGTCGGGGTTGAGCATCAGAGCGCTGTTGGCCATGCGTTCGACATGGCGTGCGGAATCGCGTCCGACTTCGGCGCAGAGTTCGATGGCGACCTTGGCCGCGCCCATCTGTTCCGGGTTCTGCTTCGCCAGATGACGGCAGAAATCCATGACGTCCGCTTCGAACGTCTCGTCCTCATAGACCTGGTGGACCAGCCCCATGGTGAAGGCCATGTCGGCCGAAGCAGGCTTGTTCGCCATGATCAGCCAGCGCGCCCAGTGCGGCCCGCAGATCCGCGTGAGGCGGGATACGCCGCCCGATGCCGGAAGCACGCCGAACAGGCCTTCGGGGAAGGCATAGGCAGCGCTCTTGGCAGCAAGGCGGAAGTCGCACGAAAGGCTCATTTCCAGCCCGCCGCCCACGCACATGGCATGATGCGCGACGACGAAGGGCTTCTCGATATGCTCGATCTCATCCCAGAGCTGCTGCATGTTGTTGAGGTTGAGCCGGTGGTTCTCGCGGATGCCCCGCGCGCTGCCGCCGGTGGACACGGGCGAGACGATGTTCTGGTTGCCCCCACGCAAGTCCGCGCCCGAGCTGAAATAGCGCCCCGCCGAGCGGATCAGCATGACTTTCAGTTCAGGCGTCTCGCGAAAGCGCAACACGGCCTCGGTCAGCAGATCCATCATCTGGCGGCTGATCGCGTTGAGCTTGTCCGGCCGGTTCAGCGTAACGATCAGGATGCCGTCCTGATCTTCGGTCAGCAGGTGCGGTGCTTCTTCGGTCATCGTATGCCCCTCAATTTCGCGCATCAGTTCCGCGACCGCGGCAGGCCGAGGCCCTTTTCGGCAATCATCGAGCGGTGCACCTGGCTGGTGCCGCCGTAAATGGTCGTCCCATGGGCATGGCGATAGGCGAGGTTGAGCGCATTCGCCGCGCCCTTGCGCTTGGCCAGCGAATAGGGCGCCGTCAGATCGAGCAGGTCACGCGAATCGGTGATGAACAGCTCGGACGAGAACATCTTCGCCATCGGGCCATAGGCACCGTTGCCCTTGCCGTGGACCTGCGTCCAGTTGGCGCGGTAGGCGATCATCTCGGACGCGAGCACATTGGCGTAAGTGCGCGCCAGCCGGGCCTGCGCCTTGGGCGTGTCGATCAGCTTGCCGCCACCGGCTACGGGGATTTCCTCGCAGAGTTCGACCGCGTTCTCCAGCATCGCGCGCTGGACTTTGGCGAAGCCGCCGCCGTGTTCGAGTTCGAGGCTGGCCGCCATGGTCCGGCCGCCGGCATTGATCTCGCCCAGACGCCAGGTGTCGGGGATGCGCACGTTGTCATAGAACGTGATATTGGTGCGCTCGTCCATGAAGGTATGGACGGCCTGGACGGTGACGCCCTCTGCCTTCAGCGGCACGATGAACATCGTCAGGCCCTTGTGCTTGGCAGCGTCCGGATCGGTGCGGCAGAGCATCAGCACATAGTCGGTCAGATTGGCGCCGCTGGTCCACATCTTGGTGCCGTCGATCCGCCAGGATCCGTCCTCAAGCTGCGTGGCCTTGCACTGCGCGGCGAACACGTCCGATCCGCAGCCCGGTTCCGAATAGCCCAGCGAGCAGATCGCATCGCCCGCCATGACCTTCGTCAGCACGTCGCGCTTCAGTTCCTCGGTACCGAAGCGGTACATGATGAGGGCCACCATCTGCGCAACATTGGCGACCGGATTGTTCCAGCCTTCTTCCTCGAAAGCAGAGCGCGCGCCCGTTACCGCGTAAGGGCTGAGGCCGCGCCCACCCACGTCCTTGGGAAGCTGGAGGTAGGCAAGATTCGCCTCGACCAGCTGCTTGTGGATCACCGGATTATGACCTTCCCACGAGAAGTGGAACTTCTCGCGCTGTTCGTCGGTGACGTTCTTGGCGAAGAATTCGTGGATTTCCTGCTGGATTGCGCGGGCATCCTCGCCAAGGTCGAATTCGACCGGCACTTCGCCCACGTCGGGAAGGCTGGTCGCCTCGCCCGCGTAAAGGCGGCGTCCGGCTTCGGCCAGCCAGTCTTCCGGGTCGCCCGCCACCAGCGGCCAAGCCTTGGCGCGCAAGTTGTAGAGGTGGACGTCATGTTCGGTGGTAAGGCCGATGCCGCCGAAAGTCTGCACCGCGTGGCGTACCGTGCGGCCCGCAGCGCCTGCGGCGTACCACGCCGCCAGCGAAATCTGCGCGCCGGCTTCGGCATCGCCGTCGGCGATCGAGCGCATGGCCTTCCACGCCAGGAACTTGGCGGAATCGATCTCGCAGATGAGGTCCGCCATCGGGTGCGACAGCGCCTGGAACGTGCCGATGAACACGCCGAAGGCTTTGCGCTCGCCTGCATATTCCGCCGCCGTGGCCAGCGCCGCGCGGCTGAGGCCGGACAGGGCCAGCGCCATCAGCAGCTTCCACTCCTCAAGGCCGCTGGCGAAAGTCGCAAGCGCTTCGTCGCCGCTGCCCAGGACAGTCGTGGGGAGGGCGGCGAGATCGAGTTCCGCAATGGCCGTGGAGGCGAGAGTCGGCTCGGCAATGCGCGCTTCCGCGGGTACCGAAACGAGCACGACATCGTTGCCCTTGCGTGCAATGACTGCCTCGGCAACCAGACCGCCTGCGACCCACTGCTTCGGGAACTGCGCGATGTCCTGCATGGCCACGGTTACCACCGCTTCGCCGCCGACGGCGCTTGCAAGGAGGTCTTCCTGACCGCCCAGCAGGCCCAGCAGGCGCGTGGCCACCAGCGCTTCGGCCAGCGGGCCGGAGGCGAGAGTGCGGCCGGCCTCTTCCATCAGCAGGCCCGCGTCGAACAGGCCCAGGCCCATGCCGTCCGCCTCTTCGGGAACGCGCATGGCAAAGGCGCCCAGTTCGGCAAGACCTGCCCACATCTCGGCGTCGAAACCGCCGTTCTCCTGCGCCTTGCGTACGCGCGCCGAACTTGAATTCTCGTCAAGAAAGCGCGCGAAAGTCTCGCGCATCATGGACTGTTCGTCGGTGAGGTCGAAGTTCATGTTTCAGGCTTTCCCCGGGGCTTTTTCTTGTGACGTTTCCCCGTCCTCATCATACCTCGCCGCCCTGTTCAATCACCGCCCCTCCGCAATCGCAGGCGCGATAGCTCGGCATGAGTGCTGGCCGGTCGGGGAGGGGAGGCGTAGCTTCTCAAACCAAGGCGCCGAAGATGCGCCCGCCGGGGACCTATCCGGCCCGGCAACGAATGGGAGTGCCGAAATGGAAATGAACGACATGGTGCTGATCAGTGTCGACGATCACATCAGCGAACCGCCAGACCTGTTTCAGAACCACCTCTCGGGTGCTGCGTTGGAAAGCGCGCCGAAGCTCGTGCAGGACGAGCATGGCAAGGACCTGTGGACCTATCAGGGCATGAAGTTCCCGTCGGTGGGCCTCAATGCTGTGGTCGGCCGTCCTTTCGAGGAATACGGCATGGAGCCGACCTCGCTCGATCAGCTTCGCGCCGGTTGTTATGATGTGCATGAGCGCATCAAGGACATGGACGTCAACGGCATTGCGTCCTCGCTGAACTTCGGTTCGGTGTTCGACTTTGCCGGCGGCCGCCTCCACCGCGTGCCCGACCGCGAACTCGCGAAAGTCCATGTAAGCGCTTATAACGACTGGCATATCGACGAGTGGTGCGGCGCCTATCCGGGCCGTTTCATCCCCTGTGCGATCCTGCCAACCTGGGACATGGAGGCGACGATCGCCGAGCTGAAGCGCGTGTCGGCCAAGGGCTGCCACACCGTCTCGATCAGCGAGAACCCGACCTGCCAGGGCCTGCCGAGCATCCATAACGCCTATTGGGATCCGTTCTACAAGGCGATCAACGATCTCGACATGACGATCTGCATCCACATCGGCGGCGGCAATCCGGCGCCCCATGCCTCGATGGAGACGCCGATCGAGGCGTGGATCTCGACGATGCCGATGTCGATCGCCTATGCCGCGTCGGACTGGCTCCAGCTTGAGGCGCTGCACCAGTATCCGGACATGCGCATCGCGCTTTCGGAAGGTTCGATCGGGTGGGTGCCCTACTTCACCGAGCGCGCGGATTTCTCGAACTGGCGGCACAAGGCCTGGACCAACTCGCGCTTCCAAAAGATGAAGCCCAGCGAAATGTTCAAGCGGCACTTCCTCAACTGCTTCATCGACGATGCCTTCGGCCTTCAGAACATCCAGTTCATCGGTGAGGACAATATCGCTTACGAGTGCGACTATCCGCATTCCGACACGCTGTGGCCGGAAGTGCCGGAGCACCTCTGGCCCTCGATCAACCATCTGACCGAAGCGCAGATCGACAAGATCACGCACAAGAACGCGATGCGCTGGTTCCGCTTCGATCCGTTCCAGCACTACAAGCGCGAGGAACTGACCGTTGGCGCACTGCGCGAGCGGGCGAAGGCGGAAAACGTCGATACCAGCCCCAAGTCCTCGCAGGGTGAGCGCCCGGTCGAGGAAGGCGATACCCGTCCTGTAACTTCGGGCGACATCATGAAGATGTTCATGCGCCACGAAGATACGGACCGGACCAAGCGGATGCAGAAGCAGGAAGCCTGAAACGAAAATGGGCCCCGCGAGAGATCTCGCGGGGCCCGTTCCGTAACGGTGTGCGACCCGTTCAGGATTTGTTGGATTATGCGGCGTGCGGCAGCAGCTGTTCCGGCTCCGCGAACTGGACGGGATCGGGCAGGCACTTGCGCATGGCGTCGCTCAGCGACTGAAGCAGCGCTTCGGGGTTCACCTTGTCGTCCTTGCCGTAGATCAGGCTGATGACGAGCGGGTGGCCTTCGGGCTGGCGCGGGACAAGGCCGCACAGCGCTTCGGCGCCGCTGCCGAAACCGGCCGGACCGAACACATGGCGCGGATCGCGGCAGGCGTCGATGCGGGTCATCATGTCGCCGAACGTGAACTTGTTCAGTTCGTCCGCTTCGGCATTGAGGCGGCGAACCATGCCTTCGCAGCGCTGGCGTGTGACGGTCGAAAGCATCAGCCAGCCGGCGGCGCTTTGTGCCAGCGGTTCCTTGATGCCGCCCGAAAGCTCACGCGTGGCAGCAAGCGCGCGGGGGCCGTGGCGCCAGTTTACGATCTGCACGTCGAGGCCGACCATCGCATGAAGCGCGACCGAAAGGCCGGTCTGGGCGACCAGCCGGTCCATCAGGCGCACGATGCGGCCATCACGGACCAGCTCGGGCTGGCCCGAAGTGCCGATCAGCGCGGCGCGCGGGGTGAGGCTGTAGGCACGCGAATAGGGGTCCTTGTGGAGCAGGCCGAGTTCGACGAGGCTCGACAGCAGTTCCGACGTGCTCGACTGCGGGCGATTGTAGCGGCGAACGATGTCCATGACGGTGGCTTCGCGGTGGGCATCGTCGAAATATTCAAGCACCTCGATAACGCGGCGTGCGATCTTGGCCTTGTTCGATGACGTGGACTTTCCAGGCATGAGGTCTCTCCTCCCTCAAGGGTGGTTATTGGGTGAACTCACTTCTCTCCCGAGTCGGCTGTCAGAAAACTGAGCCCAACTCGTTTTTTGCTAAGCTTGGTTATCATTGCAGAAGGACGTCCGCAATAGGCTTCGCGCAGACGATTAATTGCGCGCACGCGCTTCTGTGGGAAACATCGCTAAATTCCGCGGTTCTTCGTCATCTGCGCTTCGGCAAGGCGTGATATTCGTGGGCCGGGCTGGTCAATCGCGCGGGCGGCGGCCATGATTCGGCGTGGGCCAAGTCACTGGCTGGAAGGGAATTGCCCAGGAATGCGGCCCGAAGATCTGACATTTCCCGCTGCCGAAATCGCTGAAATTGCGGGGGCCGAGGCGCCGATCGCCTTCGTGGACCTCGCGCGCGAATCGCGTGATGGGGTGCCGATTGCTCTGCCGCCATGTCCGGTGATCGGCATCGGTCCGCGTGAGCATCCCTTGTCGGCGCGACTCGATGCCGTGCTCGAACCGCGTTTCGATGCATCGCAGTTGGTGGTGGGCGCCATGGCCCAGCCGCTCGCCGTCATGGTCGTCACGCAATTGCTGCGCGCCCTGCCGTCATTGCCCGTCGCCGAGGCGCTGACCATGGAGTCGCTGGCCTATGCGACCTTGCAGGGAAGCGAAGCGCATCGGCGCTGGATCGCGGGGCGCGAGAGGGCGGCCAGTGCGGAGGGCGCGGTGCTGTTGTCTCGTGAGGACGACATACTCACGATTACCCTCGACCGTCCCGCTGCCGGCAATGCGATAGACCGCGTCATGCGCGATGCGTTGCACGAGGCCTTCGCACTCGCCAATGTCGATTCGACGATTTCCCGTGTCGTGCTGCGGGCCAGGGGCAAGGCCTTCAGTCTTGGCGCCGAACTTGCGGAATTCGGTACTACGACGGACCCGGTCGAGGCGCATCGGATTCGCTGTCTGACGCTGCCCGGGCGCGAGGCGGCGCAATGCAGCGACCGATTCGAGGCAGAGGTGGATGGGGCCTGCATCGGCGCGGGGCTGGAACTGGCGGCTTTCGCCTCACGGATCGTCGCCACGCCGCGTTCGTGGTTTCAATTGCCCGAACTGGCGATGGGCATTCTGCCCGGCGCTGGCGGATGTGTGTCGCTGAGTCGCCGGATCGGGCGGCAGCGCACATTGCTCATGATACTTTCAGGCCGCCGCCTCACGGCGCGCGAGGCGCTGGACTGGGGACTCGTCGATGCGCTGGTGGACGAGTTTCCCTGAGACCAGCGTGGCGCGGACATCCGCACTTTCCAGCCGTTCACGAACCTCCCGCCACGGCCTGTCGAGCAGGCAAAGGTCTGCTACTTCGCCCACCGCGATTCGGCGCTGGCGTGAAAGATCGAGCGGATCGGCAAGGTAGAGCGCGAGCGCCTGTTCGGGTGTCAGCGCTTCATCGGGATTGAACGGCGTGCCTTCGCGCGTGCCGCGCAGCACGGAGGCGCGCATCGCGGCCCACGGGTCCGGGCTGCCGTAAGGCGCATCGCTGCCTCCCGCGAGCACGATGCCGGCCTCCAGCAGTGAGCGCAGACGGTAGAGGTCGGGCTGATATTGGGCTTCGACATCACGGAGATAGCGCTCGCCGCGCTCGTGGATGAAATGCGGCTGTACGCAGGCCCAAAGGCCGAGCGCGGCCATGCGCGCGGCCAGCTCGGGCGAAACGATTGAGGCATGTTCGATGCGGTCGCCGTGCTGGGCGCCAACGACTTCGAACAGCGCAAGCGTGAAGACGAGTTCGACTTCGGTCACACAGTGAACCGCGACTCCACGCTTTTGCGCATGCGCCTCGGCGATCCACGCGCATGTCGCGTCGAAATCGGGAAGCGCGGCCTCGTGCAGGTGCAGCTTGGCCGGGCCAAGCCGCCAGCCATGTTGCGGCGCATCGACAAGCGAAAGTCGGCCCGCGATCACGGCGTGTTGGGCAAGATGTCCGCACTCTGCCTGCTGTGCAAAATGATGCGCCATCACCGCATCGTTGCGCGGCGACATGTCGGTAAGGCCGGTCACGCCGCAGCGGGCAAGGTCTGCGCTCGCTTGCGAGAAATCGGGCGGGGTGCCGGCGAGTGCCTGTTGTAGCCAGGCGTCTTCGTCGAAAAGGCGCCCGGTAAAGCGGTCACCATCGCGTTCCAGGCCCGGTGGTGTGGTATTTTCGGCCAGCAGTTCGTCAAGCGCGGCGCTGTTGAGCAGCCACATGCGGCCGGTACGATGTTGCAGGCGGGCCGGGCGATGCTGCACCATGGTATCGAGTACCGACGCATCGGGCAGCGTGCCTTCCAGCACGCTCTCGCAGAAACCGAAACCGCGCAGCCAGCCTGAGCCGGGCTGCGTCAGCGCTCTGGCCAGATCGTCGCGATCGCGCACGGCAGGCGGGCCGCAGTCAATCGAAGCGGCGCGCACTGCCAGCGCGGCAAGGTGGATATGGTGGTCGTGAAGGCCCGGCAGAAGAATACCGCCTTTTGCCTCGATAACGGGTTCACCGGGGCGCGGCGTGAGGGCGCCTATGGCGGAGATGACATCGCCTTCGACGCGCAAATCGGCCAAGCCGCGACCGTGAATTTCCGCGCCGCGGATCAGCATGATGCCAGCGCGGGCAGATAGTGCGCGGTGTCGGCGCCCAGGGCGCGGACGGGCGCTTGCATCGCGCGGCGTTCGAGCGCGGGGAAGCGGCGGCCGAGGCCCGCTCCCCAACCGCGCAGTTCGGCTTCGAGCAAGGCGGCGTCGAAGGCCAGTTCCTCGGCCAGTGCCATGGCTGTGATTGCGCTCATGGACAGACCGATGCGCTGTGCTTCGCCGCCGCGCAAGGCTTTCAGCGCCTCGCGCGCGCCGGTGATGCCGGTGAGCGGGTCGGCAATCGCATCCCCCACATAGCCCGGCTCGCCCGTCACATCCGCGAGCGCTCGGGAGAGGCCGCCTGCCACGCCGCAGTCGTTGCCGATGCCGACCCAGTTGGCAGCCTCACCCCGCGCGCCGTGGCCGGTGACCGAGAGCCAGACGAGGCCCGGAACTTCGCGCACCAGCGCTTCGGCGTCGATGCCGAGATGCAGCAGGGCGCGCGGCCGCGCGCTTTCGATGACCACGTCCGCACGGCGGATCAGGTCGACAAGCAGGGCTTTCTCGCTGTCGCTGGCGAAATCGACGAGCACACTGGCCTTGCCCTGGTTGATGAGATCGAAAGTCGCCGGATCGTCGCGGCGGATGAGGTCGGGGCGGGTGCGGCTTTCGACCTTCACGACGTCCATGCCGGCCTGCCAGAGCAAGTGCCCGGCCAGCGGCCCCGCCCAGATCGCAGACATGTCGATGACGAGCGGGCGGTGCTGCGCAGTCCGCTCACGGCGCGGACCGCGTGCGATCACCTCTACGGGCGGGGATGCGGGAATTTCGTCAAGCAGGGCGACCGGAAGGCCCAGCATGCGCCCGCGTTCGAGCAGTTCGGCGCCATTGCCGCGCAGCACGGATGCCGCAATCGCGGTGCTGTCATGCACATCCAACCCGGCATCGCCGAACAGGGCGGGCAGCAGCTCGCGATCGATTTCCCGGATCAGGGTGAGCGCGAACCAGTTGCCGTCACGCGTCGGCATGAGGCGGCTGCCACCAAGCCCGGCCGAGATGCGTCCCGCTATCCGATAATCGCCGTGCGCCGCGCGCTCGCCGAGCAGCGTGGCGCCTGACAAACGTGGCAATCCGAAATCGCGGGCAAGCGCCTCCAGTTGCCGGTCGGCCCAGCGAGCCAGTGGGATCGCCGGGCCGGGGGTATCATCGTCAGCCGGCAAGGACATCCTTGACCTTGCGGCGCAGAAGCTTGCCCATTTCGTTGTAGGGCAGCTCGGCGACGAAGACGACTTTCTCCGGCACGCGCGAGGAACGCAGGCGGGCGCGGACGAGGTCCTTGATCTCGGTTTCGCAGGGGAGGGCATGGCCCTCGCGCGTGACGATGGCCACGCCGACCGTCTCGCCCCATTCGACCGAGGGGATCGCACAGGCGCAGGCGTCGGCGACGGCCGGATGCGTGAGCAGCACGTCCTCGATCTCGCCCGGCGACATATTCTCTCCGCCGCGCACGATCACGTCATCGGCACGGCCGGAGAGGAACAGATAGCCGTCCTCGTCCATGAAACCGGCATCGCGGGTGGGGAACCAGCCCTCGGAATCGAGCGCGCTCTTTTCCTTGTACTCACCCGAAACCTGCTCGCCGCGCACGTAGATCTCGCCCGCTTCGCCGGCAGGCAGAGCCTCGCCGTTTTCGCCGCGAATCTCGATCTCGACGGTCGGGATCGGTTTGCCCAGCGAGGTCAGGCGCGCGCGGACTTTGGGATCATCGGACGCCAGGGCGTCGCGGTGTTCGTCCGGGCCGAGCAGGGCAATGGTCGAGCTGGTTTCGGTGAGGCCATAGGCATTGGTGAAGCCGGCCTCTGGGAAGCGCTCCAGCGCCTTCTGGATCACTTCGAGCGGCATCTTGCCGCCGCCATAGGCGATCGCGCGGAGCGAGGAGACCTCGCCGCTCGCGCCCTTTTCCATCGCGTCGATGATGCGGGCCAGCATAGTCGGCACGACGAAGGCGTTCGTGACGGCCTCGCCGCCGACCAGCGCCAGCCAGCCTTCGGGTGAGAAGCTGGGCAGCATCACGATCTTGCGCAGCGAGTAGATCGACGAGAGCAGGGCGGAAATGCCGGCGATATGATAGGGCGGCACGACCACCAGCGCGGCATCGGCTTCATCGGCCGAGCCGAATTCGACCGTGCCGAAAATGTAGCCGAGCAGATTGGAGTGGCGCAGGATCGCCGCCTTCGGCGCAGCGGTGGTGCCGCTGGTGAAGAGCTGGATGGCGATCCCTTCGCCCGGATCATACTCGCGCGCGTCGTCGTCCGGCACGGTTTCCTGTGCCTTGAGGACGAATTCCTCGCGCGAGAACACGGTGTGGTCGTGTTCGCCCGCAAGGCGCTGGATACCCTCCTCATCACCGATAACCAGTGCCGGCGTGATGCGGCCGAGCAGGGCGGCGAGATCGGCATCCGGAAGGCGGTAGTTGAGCGGGCAATAGGGCACGCCGGCCAGCGCCGCGCCGAACACCGCGATCACCGCCGCCTCGCTGCTCTCGTCGAGCAGCGCGACATATTCCACCTGGCTCTGGCGGATCAGCTCGAAAGCGCCGCGCGCGGCATCGAGCAGATCGCCATAAGTCCAGCGCCGACCGTCGCAGACGAGTGCGACACGGTCGGGCGCGGCCTCGGCCGCCATTTCGAGAAGAAGCGCGATGTTCATCGGGTCAGTCCGAGGCGGGCAGCGGTTTGGCGTCCTTGGTGACAAGCGCGACGCCATCGACCGAGAGCGAACCCTTGCCGGGCTTCACGCAAAGCAGTTCGTACTTGCCGTCCGCGTCGACATAGCGCTTGCCCATCAGCGTACCGGCCGAGAAATCGGCGGCGAGGGGAGCAGGCTCGGCAGGCTTGGCTTCGCCCATCGGCGCGCCGCCGCATTCGATCGTGCCGTCGGCGCAGCGGATCACCATAACTTCGGTGTCGCAGGTGGCGCTCTTGAGACGGGTTCCAGGCTTCATTTTCCCAATTCCTCGTAATCTGTTTTAGCGTGACCGGCAGGGTGCCTCAGGCACTCTGTCTCAGGCGATGGCGCCCTTGGTCTTGAGTTCTTCGATCTTGTCCCATTCGACGCCGAATTCCATGAGAACCATCTCGGTATGTTCGGACGCCTGCGGCGAACGGGTGGTTTCCAGTGCTTCGCGATTGAACTGCACCGGGCTGCGCACCAGCTTCAGCGGTGGACCGCCGTCTGCCGCCTCAACCTCGATCAGCATGTCGTTGGCGATCGCCTGTTCGTCGCCTGCCAGTTCCAGCAGGTTGAGGATCGGCGCCCACTGGCCCTTCAGCGTCTTGAGGTGCTCACGCCAGTAGGCGAAGGGCTTTTCGGCAAAGGCTTCGACAAGGATGTCGCTGGCGGCCTTCGCATTTTCGATCAGGCTCAGCACGTCCTTGAAACGCGGATCGTTCGCCGCTTCGGGGCGGCCGACGTGTTCGAAGGTGTCCTGGATCAGGCCGGTGGGGCTGACCATGCACAAGTTGATGGTGCGGCCGTCAGAGGTCCAGAAGTTGCCCATGAACGGGTTCTTGGCACCGCCGCCGGAGCTGGGCATCGAGTTCTTGGTGATCACGCCGGTCTCAACGGCCTGCGCGATGTTCGCGCCCGAGGCCCAGGCAGCCGTGCTCATCAGCGAGACGTCGAGTTCGGCGGTTTCACCAGTCTTTTCGCGGTGGAAGAGGGCCGCCGAAATGCCGCCGGCGATGAACATGCCGCCGATCGAATCGCCGAATGCGGGCATGCCCTGCGAGAGCGGGCCAGGCAGTTCGGGCGGGGTCATGCAATCGGCGATGCCGCTGCGCGACCAGAATGCAGTGCCGTCGAAACCGCCCTTTTCGCGTTCGGGGCCCTTGTCACCCCAGGCGCTGCCGCGGGCATAGATGATGTTCGGGTTCGCGGCGCGGATGTGCTCGATATCGAAGCGGTTCTTCTGGCGGACCTGCGGCAGGTAGTTCGTGAGGAACACGTCGCACTGCTTGGCCAGTTCGTAGAGCAGTTCCTGCCCTTCCGTGGTCGACAGGTCGATGCCGACGCTGCGCTTGCCGCGGTTGGGGTGTTCGAACAGGGTGTGGCGCAGCGGATCGAGCTGCACACCGCCCATGTTGAGGAATCCGCGCTGGGTATCGCCGCGCACGGGGTGTTCGATCTTGATGACGTCCGCCCCCCAGTCGGCCAGAATTGCACCGGCTGCGGGCGTGAACGTGAACTGTGCCACTTCAAGGACGCGCACGCCCTGCATGACCTTTGTCGGCATCTGACAGTCCCCAGTTTTATCTTGCGTTTTATCGTATCGGTCGGGGTGCGAAAGGCGGGTTTTCGCCGGTCGCACCGGTTGGTTTCGATTTGCGCGCAAAGGTGGCCCGGAGCAACACCGCAGCCCATCGTGGCGACGATCAAGCCCCGGATTCGCTGGTGCGATCATTGCATGCTGCGCTGCGGCGACGCCGCCACCCCCGAGAAACTGCGCGGGAGCGATGGTTGCGAAAATAGTTTGTGCGGTTGCGGCAATCGCAATTGACACCTAGGTGCGGAATTACTAACCTAGGTGAGTAAATCGCGGGGACCGACCCGCTTCAGATTTGGAGAGTTCCTCATGAAGAAGTTCGTTGCCCTTGCCGCCGTCGCCTCGATCGCCGCTTTCGCTGTCCCGGCCGTCGCTGAAACCACCCAGTCGGTTCGCGCCGTGACCGAAGAAGCTGCTGCTCCGGTCGACCTGAGCGCCGGCAAGATGCTCTATGCCGCCAACGGCACCCGCATTGCCCCGATCTACCGCGTTGCTGCCGATGGTAACCCGCAGGTTATCCTCAACGGCCGTCTGATCACCGTTCCGGCTACCAGCCTGACCGATGCCCAGGGCAAGCTCACCACCTCACTGACGAAGAAGGACCTCGCTTCGGCGAAGTAAGTCTTCCGACTGCCACGAAAAAGAGAGGGCGGCACTTCGGTGCCGCCCTTTTTTTGTTTGTGGATGTCGGGTGGAGCAGAACCGGGCAGCAACCCGGCGCTTACCCCCGGCTGACGTTGTCGTAGATGCGGCTGAGATAGTCGCGAAGCTGCCCCACTTCCTCGTCGGAGAAGCCGTGGAACATGCGTGCTTCCGCTTCGGAGGCGATCAGGCCGAGCTTGTCGAGCAGTGGCCGCGCGGCCTCGGTCAGATAGACCGAGCGGGCCCGCCGGTCATCGCGCCGGTCCCGCCGTTCGAGCAGTCCTTCCGTGCACAGTCGGTCGATCAGCCGGCCTGCCGAAGCTTCCGACATTTCGAGATATTCGGCGATGGTGCGCTGGGTCGAACCCGGATAACGCGCCACCACCGCAATCATCGCCCACTGTGAGCGCGTGACGTTCAACTCGGTAACAAGCCGATCGAATTTGTTGCGCTGAAGGCGCGCAATCACCGTCATGCGCAGGCTCACCTGGCGGCGGGGGCTTTCGTCCTTGTCGTTCAGAATATCGACAAATCGCCCGCTCAGCTTGTCTTCCGCCTCGGTGGCCAACACGTATCTCCTTGGTTCAAATTCGTTCGATGATAATGGCGGGTGCCATGCCGCCAGCAGCGCACATGGTGATGAGCCCGTAGCGACCGCCGGTGCGTTCGAGTTCGTCGAGCGCCGTGCCGATCAGGATCGCGCCGGTCGCGCCGATGGGATGGCCCAGCGCGATCGAGCCGCCGTTGGGGTTCACCTTCGCGCGGTCGAGATCGAGGTCGCGGATCAGCTTTTCGACTACGACGGCGAAAGCCTCGTTCACTTCCCAGACGTCGATCTGGTCCTTGGTCAGTCCCGCCTTGGCGAGCACTTTCTTGGCCGCCGGCACCGGGCCGTTGAGCATGAGCGTGGGGCAATCGCCGATCTCGGCCATGGCGACGATGCGTGCGCGCGGCTTGAGGCCGTGCTTCTCGGCATAGTCCTTGGACGCCAGCAGGATCGCGGAAGCGCCATCGACCACGCCCGAGGAAATGCCGACATGGTGGATCGGCTTCACGTCGAGGTCGGGATAGACCTGGTTGACCAGTTCGACATAAGTCTTGCCGCCCGGTGCCGAGGGCATGTTGTAGAACATTTCGAACGCCGGCTTGAGCTGCGCCAGACCTTCTGCGGTGGTGTCGGGACGGGGATATTCCTCGTGGTCGAGGATCACATTGCCCTCGTCGTCCTTCACCACGATCGTCGAACGGTCAAAGCGGCCCTCGGCGATGGCGACGGCGGCCCGGCGCTGGCTCTCTACGCCGAACGCTTCCAGTTCTTCGCGGCTGATGCCTTCCATCGCGGCGATGGCGTCGGCGGCGATGCCCTGGTTGGTCTGCGGATGCTTGGCCTGGAGCCGGGGATTGCCCGCACCCATGCCGGCGCTGCCGACCCCGGCTTCGCGCATCTTCATGCCATGCGCATTGGCGTAGGAAAGCATGTCCATCCCGCCCGCGACCATCAGGTCCGACATGCCCGACATGATCATTGCGGCGGCAAGGTTGGTGGCGGTGATGCTGGATCCGCAGAAGCGGTTGAGCGTGACACCGCCGGCGCGCACGTCGTACCCGGCATCGAGCGCGGCCATGCGGCCGATATCGCCGCCCTGAAGGCCGATCGCTGCCGAAACGCCCCAGATTACGTCATCCACATCCGCGGTATCGAGCGCGTTACGCTCCTTGATAGCGGCGAGAACAGTGGCGGACAGATGTTCGGGGTGCATCTGCGAGAGCGCGCCCTTGCCCATCTTGCCGATGGACCGGGGGGTGCGCACAGTATCGATGATCCAGGCTTCGGTCACGATCGGATCTCCTCAAATTCCCATGTGGCGCCGGTGGTCATTTGCGGCGCCTTGGCTTGAGGTCATGCTGGCAGGTCAGGGCAATTGCAATTGGAGGGGGGTGTCCTATCGCAGCGGCGATTGCTTTCATTTGAAAGTATATCGGAGCTTACAGTCACCCCGTCAAGCATACGCAGTAAGGCCATAGATCGTGACGGCGGCGCAGGCTCGGCTTGACGGTAGCGATGCGCGGGACAAAGCAAGGGGTAGGGACAGGATAAAGGGGAAAAGCGTGGGGGCCAGCGGCCACGACGAAACATCGCAAGACGTGGTAACCGGGCAGGGCGGCGCATTCGCGCCCTTGCGGGAGGGCACGTTCCGCCGGATCTGGACGGCCAGCCTGTTCTCGAATTTCGGGCAGCTTTTCCTCGGCGTCGGCGCGGCATGGGAAATGACGCGGCTCACCAGTTCGGCGGAAATGGTGGCGCTCGTGCAGAGCGCGATGATGTTGCCGCTAATGGTAGTGACACTGCCTGCGGGCGCCATCGCCGACATGTTCGACCGCCGCCGTATCGCCATGACCGGCCTTGCTTTCAGCGCATGCTGCGCTGCCGTGCTGGCGACTATCGCGTTCCTCGGCCTTGTCACGCCTTGGATATTGCTGCTGTTCTGCGCGCTGATCGGTGCGGGCGTGGCGCTCTATTCGCCGTCCTGGCAGGCTTCGATCCCAGAGCAGGTCTCGCGTGAGCATCTGCCCGCCGCCGTGGCGCTGGGGACGATCAGCTATAATGTCGCGCGCAGCTTCGGGCCGGCGCTCGGCGGTCTTATCGTCGTGCTCTACGGCGCCCGTGCGGTCTTCGGCATGACCGCGCTGCTCTACCTTCCGCTGTTCTTCGCGTTCGTCATGTGGCGGAGGCGGCACGTACCTTCGCGGCTGCCGCCGGAACGGATGGACCGGGCGATGCTCGGCGGGGCGCGCTATGCACTCCACGCCCCGGCGATCCGCACGGCGCTGCTGCGCGTGCTGGCCTTTGGGCTTTCCACCGCAACCGCTTCCGCGCTGGCGCCGCTGATCGCGCGAGACCTGCTGCACGGCAATGCGGCGACTTACGGCCTTCTGCTCGGCGCGCAGGGCGTGGGCGCGGTGACCGGCGCGCTCTTCGTCAGCCGCATCCGCGAGACGATCTCGACCGAGATGGCCGTGCGCCTCTTCGCGATCGGTACCGGCGCGGCGCTGGCGGTGATCGGCTTCAGTCACGACCTCATATTGACCTGCGCGGCTTTCCTGCTGGTGGGCGCCTGCAATATCCTGACCATCGCCATGCTCAACGTCACCGTGCAGCTTTCGGCGCCGCGTTGGGTGACGGCGCGCGCGCTTTCGCTGTTCTCCTCGGCCATCACTGCGGGGATCGGCATCGGTGCTTGGTGCTGGGGCCAGTTCGCGCAGCAACAGGGCGTTGCCCACGCCATGCTCGCCTCCGGACTGGCGGTGGCGGCTACGGCGCTGCTCGGTTTCATCCTGCCGATCGCGCGCGATACCGCCAGCGGCACGTCCGAAATGCCGCTGGGTCACGAACCCGAGGTCGGCATGGCGCTGACGCTGCGTTCGGGGCCGGTGGTGATCGAGGTGGACTATGACGTCGATCCCGATCAGGCGCGCGAATTCTACGCGACGATGATGAAGATGCAGTCCATGCGTAAGCGAAACGGTGGATTCGCGTGGTCCATCGCGCGTGACATCGCCAATCCGTCACTCTGGACCGAACGCTATCATTGCCCGACCTGGGGCGATTACCTGCGGCTGCGCGACCGCTTTACCGAGGCGGATTACGAGATCCAGGCCGCAGCCGACGCCTTCAACCGGACGCGCCCGGCCAACCGCGTACGCCGACAGTTGGAGCGGCCCTTCGGGTCCGTGCGCTGGAAGGCGGAATCCTACGATCCCAAACAGGAAACGGTGGGCTGGATGGCGCCCTGAGGCGTCTTTCAGTCTGTCCCCATAAGGGAATTGCCGAGGCTGACGCTGGCTGGCGTGGTGAAGCAACGAATTGCGGGAGAGAATATAATGCAGGACAAGATCTGGCGCGTGGTTGAGTGGGCCACGGGCAATGTCGGCAGCCGCGCGCTGCGCACTGTGATCGAGCATCCGCGCATGGAGCTTGTGGGCCTCTGGGTCTCGTCACCCGAGAAGGCGGGCAAGGACGCGGGCGAGCTTTGCGGGTTGCCGGCCACCGGCGTGCGCGCCACGAATTCGCTGGACGATATCCTCGCGCTCGATGCCGATTGCGTGCTCTATATGCGGCAGGGCACCGATTGGGATGAGCTTTGCGCGCTGCTGGCCTCGGGCAAGAACGTCATCACCACGCGCGGCGACTTCCACAATCCGCGCCTGATGGATGCCGACATTCGCGCGCGGGTAGAGGCAGCCTGCGCGAAGGGCGGCACGTCCATCTACTCCACCGGATCGAGCCCCGGCTTCGTGACCGAGGCACTGGCGATCCCGCTGCTCTCGCTGGAGCGTCGCCATGGCGTTCTGACAATCGACGAATTCGCCGACGTATCGAGCCGCGATTCGCCGGAAATGCTGTTCCAGATCATGGGTTTCGGTGCGGAGATGGCCCCGTTCGATCAGCGCCGGGCCGAGCATCTCAAGGGTGACTTCGGCAGCTCGCTCTCACAAGTGGCGGACGCCATGGGCCTTGAGATCGATGCGATCGAAGCCTTCGGCGAACTCTCGGCCACGAAGCAGGACCTGACCATCGCGGCAGGCACTGTGCCGGCGGGCACCGTCGGGGCCATGCGCACCACGATCACCTGCCTGCACAAGGGCGAGCCGATCATGCGGTTCCGCGCCAACTGGTACGTCACCACCGATATCGAGCACGACTGGGATCTGCGGGAATCGGGCTGGCGCGTGACCACTGGCGGCGACACGCCGGTGCGGATGGACATCATGTTCCCGGTGGCGCCCGAGGACTATGCCGCCTTCACGCCAGGGCTCACCGCGCACCGTCCGGTCAATGCGATTCCGGCCGTTTGCGCGGCTGCACCGGGTATCAGGACGACCGTGGACCTGCCACAGATCATCCCGATTTTCGCCTGATTTACCGCGGCGGCTCGGAGGCGGTCGCCTGATCGCCGCCGAGCACGCGGTAAAGCGTGACGCGATTGCTGGCGACGGCAAGCCGCGTCGCGATTTCCAGCTTGCGCGCGGTGTAGAGGCTGCGCTGGGCATCGAGGTTGTCGAGCGAGCTGGCGATGCCCTGCTTGTACGTCGCCTCGGTCAGGCGCGCGGTGTCGGCGGCGGCATTGGTGTAGCTGCTGGCCGCGCGCAGGCGTTCACCGAGCGTGCCCTGATCGGCCAGCGCATCGGAAACTTCGCTGAAGGCGGTCTGGATCGACTTCTCATAGGTCGCCAACGCGGCATCGCGCTTGGCTTTCGAGACGTCGACATTGGCGACCTTGCCGCCCGCATTGAAAATCGTCCAGCTTGCGTCGGCCCCGCCCGTGGCAGCGAAGGCACCCTTGCTGAACAGCGAGGACAGCCCGTCGCTCGCAAGGCCGAGCAGGGCTGTCAGTGAAATCGACGGGAACAGTTCGGCCCGAGCGACACCTATGTCGGCATTGGCGGCACGTAGCTCGTACTCGGCCTCGACCACGTCGGGACGGCGCAACAGGACCTGCGAACTGGTGCCGGCGGGTAGCACGGCGAGCTGGGCATTGACCTCGTCGATGCCGCCGGGAAGCAGGCTCTCGTCGAAATCGGCGCCGACCAGCAGGCGGATCGCGTTCACGTCCTGCGCGAGCAGGGCGGTCTGCGCCGCAAGGTCGCCCTTGGCGGTTTCCAGGACCTGTTCGGCCTGCCTCAGGTCGGTGCGGGGCGCGACGCCGCCCTTGAGGCGTGCGGTGTTGAGCACGACCGAGTGCTGGGCGTTGTCGGCCGTGGCCTTCGCGATGTTCAGCAGGTCGCGGTCGGCACCATAGTTTGCCCAGGTTTGCGCCAGATCGGCGACAAGGCCGAGCCGTACCGTACGGGCAGCGGCTTCGGTCGAGAGCGCCGTGTTGCGCTGGGCCTCGGTGGCGCTGGCGTATTTGCCGAAGAAGTCGATCTCGAAGCTGGAAATGCCGCCCTGGAGCGAGAGCGCGGTGGCGTCCCCCGGGCCGTTTACTTCGGTGCGGGTGCCGGATGCGGAGACGCCGACCGCGGGGATCTGGTTCGCCCGGGTCACACGCACTTGCGCGCGCGCTGCCGCCAGATTGGCCGCTGCCACGCGCAAGTCGCGGTTTTCGATGAGAGCCTGTTCGACCAGCTTCTGCAAACGCGGATCGCGGAAGATCTCGGTGTAGGAGACCAGCGGCAGGTTCGCCTCGCTCTGCGCGAGATAGGCATCGCCGACCGGCCACGATTGCGAGACCGGCGGCGTCGGCTGCACGTACTTCGGCGCCATCGAACAGGCACTCAGGGCCATGGCGGGCAGGGTCAGTGCCGCCAGCTTCAGGGTGCGGGAGCGGATCATGCGGCGTCTCCCTTCGCTTCGCGGCGCTTCTGGATCTGGTGACGGACAGCGGCAAGGCCGTCGCGCACGCCCCGGCGCACGAGCACGAAGAACAGCGGAATGAAGAAGATCGCCAGCAGCGTCGCGGTCAGCATGCCGCCGACCACGGCCGTACCGATGGCGATGCGGCTGTTGGCGCCTGCGCCGCTTGCCACGGCCAGCGGCAGCACGCCGAAGATGAAGGCGAAGCTGGTCATCAGGATCGGACGCAGGCGGATGCGAGCCGCTTCCAGTGCCGCTTCGATCACGCGCTTGCCCTGCTTTTCGGCCATTTCCGCGAACTCGATCATGAGAATCGCGTTCTTGGCGGCAAGGCCCATGGTCGTGAGCAGGCCGATCTGCAGATAGACGTCGTTCTCCAGCCCGCGCAGCGTGACTGCCAGAACTGCACCCAGCAGGCCGAGCGGAATGACCATGATCACCGCGATCGGGATCGACCAGCTTTCATAGAGCGCGGCAAGGCACAGGAACACGACCAGCAGCGACAGCGCGTAGAGCACCGGGGCCTGACCCGAGGACAGCCGCTCCTGATAGGACGAGCCCGACCATGCGACGGCGGTGCCGGGGATCTGGCTGGCCAGATCCTGCATGATCTGCATCGCCGTGCCCGAGCTGACGCCCGGCGACGGGGTGCCCGAGAATTCGTAGGCTTGCAGGCCGTTGAAGCGCGAGGTCGAGCTTGGCGCGGTTGACCAGCTCTGCGTCGAGAAGGCCGAGAAGGGCGCCATCTGGCCGCTCGAACCACGCACGAACCAGCGCGCGAGATCCTCGGGGCGCGAGCGGAACTGCGCGTCGCCCTGAACGTAGACCTTCTTCACGCGGCCCTTGTCGAGGAAGTCGTTCACGTACGTACCGCCCCACGCCGTTTGCAGCGTGTTGTTCACGTTCGCGGCGGTGAGGCCATAGGCCGTGAGCGCGCGCGTGTTCGTGGCGATCTTCAGCGTCGAGACTTCGGGAAGGTCGCTCAGGCGCACGTTGGTCAGGCGGCTGTCGGCTGCGGCCTTGCTCAGCAACTGATCACGCGCCTGCTGGAACTGCGAACGGGTCATGCCCGAGCGGTTCTGAAGCTCCATGGTGAAGCCGGACGATTGACCGAGGCCGCGAATGGCGCCGGGAACCAGCGTGAAGACCTGCGCGTCGCGCAGCCCCTTGAAGGCCCCGTTGGCGCGCTGGACGATGGCATCGGCGGTGTTCTTCGCCCCCGGACGCTTGTCCCAATCGACCAGCGTGATGAAGGCCTGGCCGGTGTTCTGGCCGGCCGCACCCTGTCCGCCGCCCGAGACGGTGAACATGTTCTCGACGTTGCCCTTTTCGTACGTCGCGAAGTACTGCTCGATCTTGTGCTGCACGTCTTCGGTGCGCGTGCGCGGCGAGCCTGCGGGCAGGCGCCACTGCACCATGATCGAACCCTGATCCTCGTTCGGGAGGAAGCCGGTGGGCAGTCGGTGGAACAGGAAATACGTTGCGGCGCAGGCGATCAGGAACAGGCCGAGCCAGCGCCACTTGTGCGCGACAACGTGCTCGACGCGGCGGACATAGCCGTTGGTCAGGCGCTCGAAGCCGTTGTTGAAGCCGGTGTGGAAGCGCAGCCACAAGTTCGCCAGCCACGGCACGTGGCGGTCGAACCAGGTCGGCTCTTCCTTGCCGTGGACTTTGGCCTTGAGCAGCGTTGCAGTCAGTGCGGGGCTGAGGATCAACGCCACCAGCACCGAGAGCACCATGGCGACGACGATCGTCAGCGAGAACTGGCGGTAGATCACGCCGGTCGAGCCGCCGAAGAAGGCCATCGGCAGGAACACGGCAGAGAGCACCAGCGCGATGGCGATCAGCGCGACCTGGATTTCCTCCATCGACTTGATGGTGGCCTGCCGGGCGGTCATGCCCGGATTTTCCTCAAGCAATCGTTCGACGTTCTCGACGACGACGATGGCGTCGTCGACCAGCAGGCCGATCGCAAGGACAAGGCCGAACAGCGTCAGCGTGTTGATCGTGAACCCGGCGATGTAGAACACCGCAAAGGTGCCCAGCAGCACCACCGGCACGGCAATGGCCGGGATCAGCGTGGCGCGCCAGCTCTGCAGGAACACGAACATGACGATGACGACCAGCACGATCGCCTCGAACAGCGCCTTTTCGACCTCGGAGACCGACAGCTTGATGAACGCCGTGGAATCGTTGCCGTAATCGTAGGCAAGGCCATCGGGCATGCCCACGGCGAGCTGCGACATCGCCGCCTTCACGCGCTCGGCCGTCGCCAGCGCGTCGGCGCCCGGCGAAAGCGAGATCGAAATACCGGCACCGGGATGCCCGTTGATGCGGCTGATCGTGCTGTAATTGTCCGCGCCGATCTCGACACGGGCGACGTCGCCGATCGTGACCGTCGAGCCGTCGCTGTTGGTCTTGAGCACGATATCGCGGAACTGGTCGGCCGTTTGCAGGCGCGAACCGGCGGTGACGATGGCGTCGATCGCCTGATCCTGCGGCGCGGGCAGGCCGCCGATTTCACCTGCGGCGACTTCGGTGTTCTGCGCGGTGATCGCCGTGGTCACGTCGCTCGGCATCAGCGAGACAGCGGCCAGCTTGGCGGGATCGAGCCAGATGCGCATCGCGTGCGGCGCGCCGAACACGTTGACGTCGCCCACGCCTTCAAGGCGCGAGAGCGGGTCCTGGATGTTCGAGGTCAGGTAGTCCGAAACGTCCTGGTTCGAACGCCCGTCAGTCTCGTCGTAGACGGCGACCAGCAGCAGCTGGTCGGGGTTCGACTTGGTGACGGTAACGCCCTGGCTCTGCACCGCCTGCGGCAGGCGGGAGAGCGCGGACTGGACCTTGTTCTGGACCTGCACCTGCGCGATGTCGGGGTCGGTACCCTTGGCGAAGACCGCGCTGATCGTGGCCTGGCCACGGTTCGAGGACTGCGACGAGAAGTACAGCAGGCCGTCGATGCCAGTCAGCTGCTGCTCGATGATCTGGGTGACGCTGTTCTCGATCGTTTCGGCCGAGGCGCCGTTGTAGGTCGCGCGGATATTGACCTGCGCGGGCGCGATGTCCGGATACTGCTCGTTGGGCAGGTAAACCAGCGCGCCGGCGCCGGCCAGCATGACGATGATGGCGAGAACCCAGGCGAAGATCGGCCTGTCGATGAATATCCGGGACATGGGAGGATCAGTGGCCCTTCGCGCCGGCTTCACCGGGCTTGGCAGCCCGCGGTTCCACCTTCTGCGGCGCCGTCGATGGCACCGCCTTGATTTCGGTGCCGAGCTTCAGGCCGTTCAGACCCTGCACGATGACTTTGTCTCCGGGCTGGAGACCGGACGTTACCACGACATAAGCGCCGCTGGTGCGGTCCGCGACGACCTTGCGGCGACCGGCCTTGCCGTCGTCGCCCGCCGTCATGACGAAGGCGGAGCCGTCGAAGTCACGCTGAACGGCGTTCTGTGGGATGAGGAAGGCGTTGGGGTCGTTGGCCTGATCGAAGATCGCCGAGACGAACATGCCCGGCAGCAGCAGGCCGTCCGGGTTCGGGAACTTGGCGCGCAAGGTCACCGTGCCGGTGCCTTCGTCCACCGTCACTTCGGAGAACTGCACGGTTCCGGCGTAAGCGTACTTGCTGCCGTCATCGAACTTGAGGTGAACCGTGGTGCTGCCCGGATTGATGCCGCCAGCCGCCAGTCTGCGGCGCAGCGCGGTGATGTCGGCCGCCGACTGCTGCATGTCGACATAGATCGGGTCCATGCGCTGGATCACGGCAAGCGGATCGGCCTGGCTGGCACTCGCGAGCGCGCCGACAGTGAACAGCGAACGGCCGATGCGGCCGCTGATCGGGGCCGGGACCGTGGTGAAGCGCAGATTGGTCTTCGCGGTGTCCAGCGCCGCGGCATTCTGCGCGATCGAGGCGCGGGCCGAGCGGGCAGTGGCCAACGCATCGGCATAGTCCTGCTTGGCGACCGCTTCCATGTCCGCGAGCGGCTTGTAGCGATCCGCCTTGGCGCTGGCGGCCTCTGCGGTGGCGCGGGCGCTGGTGAGATCGGCCTGCGCCTGATTGACCGCCGCCCGGTAGAGGCTTGAATCGATCTGGAACAGCTGCTGGCCGGCGCGAACGTAGCTGCCTTCGGTGAAGTAGCGCTTGACGATCACGCCGTTGACCTGCGGGCGGACTTCCGAGGTTTCGAAAGCCACGGTGCGGCCGTTCAGCGTCACCGCGAGTGGGACGGTCGAAGGCTGGGCAACGATGTAGCCGACTTGCGTGGGATGCTTAGATGCATCCTTTGCACCCTGACCGGAGCATCCGACCAGAAGCGAGGCAAGGATCAGCGTGAGAGTGGTCCGGCGCATCGGAAAGGCCGGAAGCATCGTGGGCATGGTCGATTTCAAGTTGCGCACCGCGTGTCGAAGGATGCGCGAGCTATCAAGGCATTCGCGAGGCTTCGCAAGTCGCCATTTCGCGGGTGCGACAATTTGTGACTAATTGCGATTTCCGACACTTGCGATGAACAGGAAAGTCGAACGGTGGAGGTGTTTTCAGCCTCGCCGGAGCCGGAATCGGTCATGGGGGCCATGTCGCCGGCCGCGTCTTCGCGAATCGCCATGACGGCACGGCGATGCGCGATTCAATTCCGATGTGAGGGTAAAGGGAAGTGCGCGAGCGGCGCAAAGAAAAAGGCACCACTTCCGGTTAAGGAAGTGGTGCCCGGGGACGGGATCGAACCGCCGACACCATGATTTTCAGTCATGTGCTCTACCAACTGAGCTACCCGGGCATCCCTGGTTCGGTGCGGTGCCGAAGCGACCGTTCCGTGTCGGTGGCGGGCCTATGGCGAAGGGCGCTGAGCTTGGCAACCCTAAAATGACAGTGCCGCTTCAATCGTCCTGTGGAAAAATTTCCGGTACGTCCGGATCGGCGGGCGGGCCGGGCAGGGCATAGCCGTCGGCCAGCCACTTCACGAGGTCGCGGTCGCGGCAGCCCTTCGAACAGAACGGCGTGTGTTCTTCGCTGCGCGGCTTGCCGCAGATCGGGCACTTGCGGATTTTCGTGGTCATGATGTGATCGCCTGCGCGAATCCGCCGGTGAGCGCAAGCGTCGCGTCCTCCTGCCATCGCAGCGTGCGGCCGGCGCGGCGCGCGAGTTCGGCCTCCCACTGCGGCAGGACTTTCGCCCGCACGCGCGGATGGGCAGCCAGCAGCAACGTGCCGGGCTCCGCAATGCGTTCGGCGCGGCGCAGCAGCAGGCGGGCGCAGGCTCCGGCAGGATCGTGGCGCAGGCGGTGGAGGATCGAGGGGCGCTCCAGCCGCGCCACCAACTGGACGAATCCGAATCCGTTCATTGCGGTGTGCTGGTGCGGCCAATGGTCGAGCGCGGCCGCCATAGCCTCGTCCACGGCGCGGCGGTCGTCCTTGCGCTCCAGCGAGGGGAAGTCGATGCCGATCGAGCCGCCCAGGTCGAACTGCTCCACTGCGCGCGCGATGGCGGGGACGGCCGCACGGGCGAGGGTGGACGGTGGCAGGGTGCCATCGATATCGATCAGCGTCATCGCGGGGGTCGGGATCACGAGGATCGCGCCGCCGTCGAACGTGATCTCGCCCGCGAAGGCTTCCGCGAAAAGTTCGGGCCAGGGATCTTCGGGGAAAGCGCGCACGGTGCGGACCGGCAATCCGGTCTCCCGCAGCGATTCGGCCAGCGTAGGCGCAGGGCGGACTTGATGTTCCGTGGGCCTTGCCTGCGCGCGCTTGAGCCTTCCCGTTTCCGCCATGGCGGCGCGGGTGACGACAAGCCGCAGGGCGCGGCCCTCGCTGGCGTCGGCGGGAAGGCCGTCCACCAGCGCCTCGGCGCCCGATGCGAAGCGTGCCGTGCCGCGCTTCGATCCTTTCGCGCGCGAGGTCAGCACCGCCTCGGCGACTTCGCCCGCCCTCAGGCCGTCGTCCCAGTCAAGCCGGGCGGCGAGCACCTCGCCATTGTCGACCAGGACCGCGCGGGATTCGCCGATCCCGTCCTCGACAAGCCATTCAGGCAATCGCGAACCCCGCCGCCTTGAGCAGCGCGCGGGTCTCGTGGAGCGGCAGGCCAACGACGCCGGAATGGCTGCCGGAAATCGCGGTGATAAGCCCCTCGGCGCTGCCCTGAATGGCGTAGCCGCCCGCCTTGCCGTGCCATTCGCCGCCGGCGATATAGCCCTCGATCTCCTCGCGGGAGAGTGCCTTGAAGCGGACGATCGTTTCGGACAGCCGTTCGCGCAGCGTGCCGTCGGGCGATTTCAGGGCGATTGCGGAAAGCACACGATGGCGACGGCCGGACAGCAGGGCCAGGCATTCGCGCGCAGTCTTCTCGTCCTCGGCCTTGGGCAGCACGCGGCGGCCGCAGGCGACCACGGTATCTCCGGCAAGGACATGGGCATGATCTGCGACAACCGCGAGCGCTTTCTCGCGCGCCATGCGGCGGGCGTAGGCGCGCGGGTGTTCGCGCGGATCATGCGTTTCGTCGATGTCGGCGGCGATGATCGCGTGCGGCGTCAGGCCCAGCCGGCCGATCAGTTCGCGGCGGCGCGGGCTCGCCGAAGCGAGGATCAACTGCAGCTGTGCAGAAGCGTCGACACGCGGTGCGATGGCGTCCCCGCTGGGGGACGCGGTGTCAGTACTGACCGGGGCCACCGCGACCAGGCATGAAACGGTAGGTGATACGACCCTTGGTGAGGTCATAGGGGGTCAGTTCGACCAGAACTTCGTCTCCGACCAGCACGCGGATGCGGTTCTTGCGCATCTTGCCCGCAGTGTGACCGAGGATTTCGTGGCCGTTTTCGAGCTCTACACGGAACATGGCGTTCGGGAGCAGTTCGACCACGCGGCCGCGCATTTCAAGGAGTTCTTCTTTCGCCATCGGCGATCTAGTCCGTGAGCTTGTTGTGTCGTCGCGGCGCGACATAGCCACGACTCGCCAAAAATGGAAGCCTTGGCGAACACTTGACCCATTTGGGCACCCCTGCGGTGACGGGTTCTCCAGTTGCGACAAAATGTTACCCGGCGCCGCCTTGCGACCTTTTCGCAGTCGCGGCATCAGCGCCGCCGGGTGGGGGAAACTATATCTTTTTGGCGGAGATCCTGAGTTGCGTTGCGTTCATCTGATCCCACTCGCGGCGGGCGTCAGCCTGTCGGCGATGGTTCCGGCACTGGCCAGTGCTCAGGAGACTCATGCCCAGCCTGCGGATGCGAGCGTGGCTGTGCCAGCCGTGCCCACATCGTTGGCGGCAACCGACGAATCCACGCCGGCGCCGACGGTGAAGAGCAACGGACATGAAATCGTGGTCACCGCCGCGCGTATCGCCGGGCAGCTCGAAGTACCGAGCCAGCCGATCCAGACGTATGACGAGGATGACATTGCCGCTTACGGCGTGAATTCGATTGCCGACCTGATCGATGCGATCTCTCCGCAGACCGGCAGTGGGCGTGGGCGCGGGGACGGGCGTCCGGTGATCCTCGTCAATGGCCAGCGCATCACCAGCTTCCGCGAAATGCGTGACATTCCGCCCGAGGCGATCCGCCGCATGGAGGTCCTGCCCGAAGAAGTGGCGCTGCGTTTCGGCTATCCGGCCAACCAGCGGGTGGTGAACATCATCCTCAAGAAGAAGTTCTCCGCGACCACGGTTTCGGGCGAGTACAATCTCCCGACCCGCGGCGGCTACGACAATTACGAACTGGAAAGCGGGTTCTTCAAGACCGTCGGACCGCGCCGCTTCAACGTGGCCGCCAAGTACACCGACACTTCGATGCTGACGGAAAACGAGCGCGACGTGCGGCAGGATCCGGACTCGCTGCCGACCGTGGCGGGCGATCCCGATCCGGCGCGCTACCGCAGTCTGGCGGCCGCCGATTCCGAGTTCACGCTGAACGGCACGATGACGCAGGGCATCGGCAAGGACGGGTTCGACGGCTCGTTCACCACCAATGGCACGTTCACGCACTCGGTGACGAACGCCTGGTCCGGCCTCGATACGGTCAAGCTGGTCCATGACGGCGATTCCGCCGTTCGCACTTTGCCCGATCCGCTGGCGACGCGGGTGGAGACCAACGAATTCCAGGCCGGTCTCGGCTACAGCCGCATGCTTGGTGGCTGGAATTTCAACGTCACCAATGACGCCGGCTACACGATTACCGAGACCGATACAGACCGTCCGCGCGACACCTCGGGTCTGGTCGACGCGGCCAAATCGGGCGCGCTCGCCATCGACGGCGCGCTGCCGGTCGTGCCGGGCGCGGGCGTGGACGAAGCGCGCAATCGCACGACCACGCTGTCGTCGTTGGCGACGCTTTCGGGCCGTCCCTTCACGATGCCGGCGGGCGATGCCAACCTGACCTTCAAGGGCGGCTACGACTATACCCACAGCGCCAGCGAGAACTCGGCCTCGAAGATGGGCATGGTGGGCCTCACGCGCGGGGACGTGTCCGGCGGCCTTAACCTCGCGGTGCCGCTGACCAGCCGCAACAATGATGTGCTTGGCGCGATCGGCGATATCACGCTCAACTTGAGCGGCGGACTCGACCACTTGTCGGACTTCGGCACACTGACGGACTGGAGCGCGGGGCTGACCTGGTCGCCCACCGGCAAGCTGACGTTCCAGGCGAGCTATCTGGTCAACGAGGCCGCGCCGACCTTGGTCCAACTAGGTGCGCCGGTAGTGCAGACCTACAATGTGTCGGTCTACGACTTCACCACGAACCAGACCGCGCTGGTGACGGTGACGAGCGGCGGCAATCCCGATCTCGTCAAGGAAATGCAGCGCGACATCAAGCTTTCGGCGACATGGCAACTGCCGTTCATGCAGCGCTCGAACATGGTGGTGGAGTACTTCCACAACCATTCGAGCAATGTCTCCGAGGCGTTTCCGATGCTCACGCCTGCGGTCGAGGCGGCCTTCCCGGACCGCGTGACGCGCGATGACGAGGGCAACCTGACGGCGGTGGATCGCCGTGCGGTGACGTTCGCCGAAGAGACCAGCTCGCGCATCCGCTGGGGCTTCAACCTTTCAGGCAATATCGGTGCGCAGCCGCAGGGCGGCCCCGGTGGCTTCGGCGGCCCGCCTCCGGGCGGCGCAGGTGGCGGATCCGGTGGGGGTGGCGCTGGCCATTCCGGCGGTGGTGGCTCTGGCGGCTCCGGTGGCGGGGGCGGCGGCTTCGGCGGTCCGCCGCCGATGATGGGCGGCGGACGCGGCCCTCAAGGCGCGCGCTGGAACTTCTCGATCTACCACACCTGGCGCTTCACCGATGATGTGAAGATCGCCGATGGCGTGCCGGTGCTCGACCAGCTCAACGGCGGCGCACTGACGGCGGGCGGCGTGCCGCGCCACGTGATCGAGGCCGAGGGTGGCATGTTCGTGAATGGCTATGGCTTGCGCCTCAAGGCCGAATGGGATGCGCCCAGCACGGTGGACGGCACCGGCGCGCCGACCAGTTCGGACTTGCACTTCGGCAGCACTGTCGTCGCCAACTTGCGCATTTTCGCGGATCTCAGCCGCAATACCGAGCTGGTGAAGAAGATGCCGATCCTCAAGGGGATGCGCGTGTCCTTCGTCGCGAACAATCTGTTTGATACGCGCCAGAAGGTCACCGACGACAACGGCGAAGTGCCGATTGCCTATCAACCGGCCTATCGCAATCCGCAGGGCCGCGTGATCGGGATCGATCTGCGCAAGATGTTCTGAGGCCATCGCAAAATCCGCAGGCGGCGGATTTTCGAAAACACCTCTGAGGATTGATCGCGGCCGGGTCTACCCGATCCGGCCGCGATATCCTATCTGGCGGGGATGGCGCGAACACCTGCCGGAACTCCCGAACACCCCAAGGGCACCGCACGCTTCAATGAGGAGCAGGCGACTTTCACCCTGCGCGGCTCCGATCAGCCCGATCTCCAGCAAGGCGTGGAGGTCATCCGCGAGACGGTTCGCACGTTGCCGTCGAAGCCCGGCGTCTACCGCATGCAGGATGCGCGCGGGGACGTGCTCTATGTCGGCAAGGCGCGGGTGCTGAGGAACCGCGTCGCCAACTACACGCAGTGGGAACGGCTGCCGATCCGGCTCCAGCGCATGGTCAGCCAGACGCGCAGCATGACCATCGTCACCACCAATTCGGAGGCCGAGGCGCTGCTGCTGGAAGCGCAGCTGATCAAGCGCTTCCGTCCGGCCTACAACGTGCTGCTGCGCGACGACAAATCGTTCCCGTTCATCCTCTTGCGGGCCGAACATGACTTCCCGCGCATCATGAAGCATCGCGGTGCGCGCAAGATGAAGGGCGACTATTACGGCCCCTTCGCCAGCGCCGGTTCGGTCAACACCACGATCAACGCATTGCAGAAGCTGTTCCTGCTGCGCAGTTGCACGGACAGCTTCTTCTCGCGGCGGGACCGGCCTTGCCTGCTCTATCAGATCAAGCGCTGCTCGGCGCCTTGCGTCGGCCGCATCGACGAGGCGGGCTATGGCGAACTCGTGAAGGAGGCCAAGGACTTCCTCGGCGGCAAGTCGAGCGCGGTGCAGAAGAAGATCGAAAGCCAGATGGCCGAAGCCGCCGAAGCGCTGGACTTCGAGCGCGCGGCCATGCTGCGAGACCGGCTGCGCGCGGCGACCTTCATTCAGGGCAGTCAGGCGATCAATGCCGAGGGCATGGACAGCGCCGATATCTTCGCGATGGCCTGCAAGAACGGGCAGGTCGGCGTGCAGGCCTTCTTCATTCGCGGCGGCCAGAACTGGGGGCACCGCGCCTTCTTCCCGACGCACACCGAGGGGCTTTCCGAGGAGGAGGTCTTCGAAAGCTTCCTCGCGCAGTTCTACGAGGAAGTGCCCCCGGCGCGCACGATCCTTGTCGACCGCGAACTGCCCGAGGCTGAATTGATGGCCGAGGCTTTCCGCGAACTGGCTGGCGGCAAAGTCGAGATCTCGGTGCCCCAGCGCGGCAACCGTCGCCGCCTGATGGATCAGGCAACCCGAAACGCCGTCGAAGCGCTCGACCGCCGCATGGCCGAGCGTGGCTCGCAGGCAAAAATCTGGCGCGAGATGGCGGAATTCCTCGAACTGCCGGACCTGCCACAGCGCGTGGAAGTCTACGACAACTCGCATATTCAAGGCAGCAAGGCGGTCGGCGCAATGGTGGTGGCGGGGCCGGAGGGCTTCCAAACCAACCAGTACCGCAAGTTCAACATCCGCGAGGCGCAGTCGAACGACGACTTCGCGATGATGCGCGAAGTCATGACCCGCCGCTTCGCCCGCGTTCAGGAGGAAGACCCGGAACGCGAGAGCGGCATGTGGCCGGACCTCGTGCTGATCGACGGGGGCAAGGGCCAGATGAGCGCAGTGAAGGACGCGCTGGAGGAACTCGGCATCGAGGATGTGAACCTTATCGCCATCGCCAAGGGCCCAAACCATGGCCGCGAAGGGCGGGAGGTATTCCACTTCCCCGACGGCCGCGAGAAGATGCTGCCGGTCAATTCACCGCTGCTGTTCCACCTCCAGCGGCTGCGGGACGAGGTCCACCGTTACGTGATCGGCGCCCACCGGGCGAAGCGCAGCCGCGCCATCACCGCCAGCCCGCTGGACGAGATTCCCGGCATTGGCCCGGCCCGCAAGCGCGCGCTGCTGCTGCACTTCGGGACGGCGGGGAAGGTGAGGGCGGCCAGTCTGGAAGACCTTCAGCGCGCGCCCGGCGTCAGTGCGGCGGTGGCGCAGACGATTTACGACTTCTACCACCCGGGCGGGTGAGGGCAGGGCGGGACACGGATCGCCCCAGGGTCATCGTCATTGCGAGCGCAGCGAAGCAATTCAGAGCGGTTTACGCGGCTCTGGATTGCTTCGCTGCGCTCGCAATGACGAGGGATGGGGCGTGTTCGCAGACATTTGATTTAAGGTTCAACAACCAAACCCGTCGCCCCCGCGAGGGATGCGACAGGTCGAACTGCCGACTCCTATCGACGAACGACATGGCCGCTCCGCGACATTTCGCGCTACCACGCGCGCATGACTGGCGCGGCGTTCTGTCTGCGCAGCAATACCCGATATCCCGGAGTTTTCGCCCCCCATGCGTTCTTCCCTGCGTAATTTTGCCACGGCCGGTGCCGTGATCGCTTTCGCCATATCCGCCCACGCTTTCGCCGCTGCCGCGCCGGCAGTGCCCGCCGCCACGCTCGCGCCGCTTGCCGAGAGCGTCCCGAGCGACCTGCCGCGCAATGCCCGACCCACCCACTATCGCATCGAAGTGACGCCCGACGCGCAGGCGCTGACCTTCAAGGGCAATGTCTCGATCGACGTGACGGTCTTTTCCGCCACCGACGCACTGACGCTGCACGGCAATGGCTTGACCGTCTCCAGTGCCTCGCTGGTTCCCGCAGGTGGCAAGCCGGTTGCGCTTACCGTGACCGCGGACGAAGCCGCGCAGACCCTGCACTTCGCGGCCCCAGCAACCATCGCGGCAGGGCAGTATCGTCTCGATATCGTCTACACCGGCAAGATCGGCACGCAGCCCTCGGGCCTTTTCGCGCTCGACTATCCCGACAAGCGTACGGGCAAGGAAGTGCGCGGCCTGTTCACCCAGTTCGAGGCGCCGGATGCGCGCCGTTTCGTCCCCAGCTTCGACGAGCCCAGCTACAAGGCGACGTTCGACCTCTCGGCCATCGTTCCGGCCGACCGCATGGCGCTGAGCAACATGCCGGTGAAGGGGCAGGAAGTGCTCCCCGGCGGCCTCAAGCGCGTGACCTTCGGCACGACGCCGAAGATGAGTTCCTACCTGCTGTTCTTCGGCGTGGGAGACTTCGAGCGGTCCTCGCAGATGGCGGCGGACGGCGTCGATGTCGGCATCGTCGCGCCCACCGGCAGCGGCAAGCAGGCGGACTATGCGCGCGAAGGCCTCGCCCAGATCCTGCCGTGGTACGACGATTACTTCGGCGTGAAGTTCCCGCTGCCCAAGCTCGACAACATCGCTGCCCCCGGCACTTCACAGTTCTTCGGCGCGATGGAGAACTGGGGCGCGATCATGACGTTCGAGCGCATCCTGCTGATGGATCCGGCCATCACCAGCCCCTCGGGCAAGCAGTCGATCTATTCGGTGCAGGCGCACGAAACCGCGCACCAGTGGTTCGGCGATCTCGTGACCATGGCCTGGTGGGACGACATCTGGCTGAACGAGGGCTTCGCAAGCTGGATGGCCGACAAGGTCACCGATCACTTCCACCCCGAGTGGAACTGGAAGCTGGGCGGCATCGACGGCCGCGAAGGCGCCATGGCGCTCGACGCGCTGCCGACCACGCACCCGGTGGTGCAGAAGGTGCGCACCGTCTCCGAGATGGAGCAGGCCTTCGACTCGATCACCTACCAGAAGGGGCAGGCGGTCATCGCCATGCTCGAAGACTATGTCGGGCCCGATACCTGGCGCGACGGCATGCGTCTCTACATGAAGCGCCATGCCTATTCGAACACCTCCAGCCGCGATCTCTGGGCGGCGATGGAGGATGCCGGCGGCAAGGACGTGGATCGCATTGCCGAGGCCTTCACCCACACCCCGGGCGTGCCGCTGCTGCGCGTCAACGCGGTTTCGTGCGTGGGCGGGCAGACCCGTCTCGACCTGACGCAGGACGCGTTCTCGCTCGATCCGGCAACGCGCGGGGGTGAAGCACCGCTCTGGCCGATGCCGCTGCTAGTGCGCGTGGGTGATGCCGCGCCGGTCCGCCACCTGATGACCGGCCGGAGCGAAAGCGTGATGCTGCCCGGCTGCGGCCCGGTGCTCGTGAACGCGGGCCAGCTCGGCTACTACCGCACGCTCTATTCGGCGAGCGCGATCAAGGCGCTGAAGGCTTCGTTCGGCACGCTGGCGCCGATCGACCAGTACGGTCTGGTGCGTGACAACCTCTCGCTGTCGTTCGCCGGTTATCAGGACATGTCGGTCGGCCTCGACCTGCTGTCGGCGATCCCCGGCAATGCCGACGCCACGCTGGCGGGCAAGGCCGTGGCGCGGTGGCAGAACGTCTATGACCTGCTCGAAAAGGGCCCGGCCAAGGACCGCATCGGCGGCATGATCTCCGCCAAATGGTCGCCGCGTCTGGCCAAGCTGGGCTTCGATCCGGTCGCGGACGAACCGCTCGTCGATACCCAGCTGCGCGCGCAGCTTATCGACGCGCTGGGCGGCGTAGGCGATCCGCGCGTCGTGGCCGAGGCGCGTCGCCGCCTTCAGGGGTTGGCTGCCGATCCCAAGTCGCTCGACGGTCCGCTCAAGGGCACTTGGCTCGGCGTGGCGGCGGCCAACGCCAACCGTGCGGACTGGGAACTGCTGCGCAAGCTGGCGACCGGCGCGACCGGCTTTGTCGAGCGCCAGCTGTACTACGCCGATCTTGGCCTTGTAAGCGACGAGACGCTGGCGAAGGAAGCTTTGGCGCTGGCGATTTCGGGCACGCCCGACGCCACCAGCGCCTCGCAGATCATCACCTCGGTCGCCCGCGCGCATCCGGAGATGGCCTTCGACTTCGTGCGCGCCAATCAGGCCCGTGTCGATGCGCTGATCGAGCATTCCGGCCGTGCGCGCTTCTTCGCGCGCATCGTGGCGTCCAGCACTAATCCGGCCATGGTCGCCAAGGTGGAGGCCTATGCCGCGACGCTTCCGGCCGACGAGGCCAAGCCGGTGGTGCAGGCGCTGACCGCGCTCAAGGAACGCATCGCCAACCGTCCGCGCCAGCGTGAGCAGGTCGCGGCCTGGGTGAAGACGAAGAAGTAAAGGATTGGGGAGGGGTAACACCCTCCCTGACCATTGGCTCCGGGAAGCGCCGGGGTGGCGGTTACTGCGCCACGCCGAACTTGCGCAGCACGCGCCAGATCAGCGCCTTGCCCCGATTGTGCGCGGGCCAGCGGCCGGGCGCCTTCGGTTTCAGCCCGAAACGGCGCAAAACCCCGTTGAGCGCGCGGGCATCGGCTTCCGCGAAGCTCCATTCCGACCGCCACGTGATCGAGAGCGAGATCGAGGGCTCGGTGCCGTTCCGCACGAAATGAGGCGCCATAACCGGAACGAAGACAGCCTCTCCTGGCTGAAGCGCGAATTCCCGGCCGCCATCGAGCAGATCGTCCCGCCACTTGAGTTCGCGACCGCCTCCGGTGTGATACGTCTCGTGGACCTCGTCGGGCGCGAAGCGAGGATTGCCGGCGGGAAACTGGGTCATGACCTTGTTGCCACGCACTTGCAGCAGGATATTGTGCTCGGGATCGAAGTGGTAGGGCGTCACGCCCCCCGCTGACGTGACGAAAATGAAGCCCTGCAGTTTCATCATCCGCCCGGTGCGCGCCTCGATCACCGGGCGCAGTTCGCCGAGCAGATCCTCCAGCAGGCGGGCATAGTCCGCATGCTGTTCGACGTTCTTGATGACCGCCCAGGAATTGGTGGTCTCGATCTCCCGGATAGTGCGGCCGATGGGAATGCCGGTGGGCGCGGGCTTGCCGTCTACGCCGAGCGGCTGGTTGCCGAAATTGTACTCTATCGACCCGGCCGGCAGACATTCGGCCAGTTCGGCAAGCGCTTCCAGTTCCAGCAGCGGATGGCTGCGCAGCGCATGGGCCAGCTTGTGCGGGATCTCCGGATAATTTCGGGAGAAGCACTCGCGCTGGGATGAATCGAAGACGGAGCGATCGGGCAGGGCGGATCGGGCGTTCATGGGCGGGGCCTCGCGGGATTGCGCGCCAGTTCGGCCTTGACGAAGCGACGAAAGAGCGCGCGGCGCAGCGGACCGCCGATGGCAATGGACAGGCGCCCGACCGCGCGGCGCTCGCGCCAGATATGGTCGATCATCGGGTGGTCCTCGGCCGCGCAGCTGTCGGTCCATGCGATTTCGCGGCGGTTGAGCATGTCGAGATATTCGCGCTGGAGCAGGACGCCGGGCGAGAAGCGTGAGAATCCCTCATCGAAGGCAGTCTTGTAGGAGAAGGCGCCGGGCGGGGTGAGGAACGTCGCCAGCATGGCGATGGGCCTGCCGTCCAGCCGCAATGCCAGTCGCTCCAGCCGTCCGCGCGCAGCGGCACCGGAAAGGGCCTCGCGAAAAAGTCTGGCGGTGCCTTCATGGCTCGCCAGCGCCGATCCGGCCTTGCCTTTCCAGCCCGCGGCTTCGAGCGCGAGGAACTGGCGTGCCCAGTTGTCCAGCCCATCGTCGTTACGGCCGCGCTCGACGGTGACATGGCCGCGTTCGGCAAGGCGATTCCACTGGCGACGCATCTCCTTGCGCTTTTTGCCGGTGAGCGAAGCTTCCAGATAGTCATCCGGCGAAAGGGTCGAATGCAGCACGGCGCGCTCTTCGCGGTGCACGGTTTCCACCGCGCGGGTGCCCCGTGCCGCCATCAGTCCGTCATGAACCGGGCCTTCCAGCGGCATTTCGCGTAGGTGCAGGAAGAGGGCGGTGCCCGGTGCGCGATCCGTCCAGTCGAACAGTGCCCGCCAGAACGCGCTTTCCGCACCGCGCTCGATCAGCGGCGTGCCGAGGAAGGCATTGGCGTGGAGCCACCCCGCCAGATTGGGCACGGGCCAGCGATAGTATCGGCGGCTGCGCACCACCGGGAGCAGCCCGGCCAGACGGCCATGACGCTCGAACCGCAGAATCGATACGCATTCGGAACTGCCCAGATGCCGCAGCGAAGGCAGCAGATACCAGCTCTCGAAAAAGGGATTGGGCTCGCTGGCCCGGTGGGCGAGTGCGTCCCAGGCGTCGACTTCGCTCTCCATCGCGCGCCACGGCAGGCAGGCGATAAGGCCGTCATCGGATGCCGCACGATCGGATCGGCCGAAACCGGTCTCGTCCTCGTGCAGCAGGGGCGCGGCGGTGAACATGAAGCGCCTTCTAGCGTGCCCGGCTCAAGGAAACGCTAACGGCTCCGTGAAAATGCGAAGGGCCCCGGCGGATCGCTCCGCCGGGGCCCTTGCATCGCAATCGGTCGCCTAGTGTGCGGCCAGCGCGGCGAGCAACAGAAGGGCGACGATATTGGTGATCTTGATCATCGGGTTCACGGCCGGTCCGGCGGTGTCCTTGTAGGGATCGCCGACGGTGTCGCCCGTCACTGCGGCCTTGTGGGCTTCAGAGCCCTTGCCGCCGTGGTGGCCGTCCTCGATGTACTTCTTGGCGTTATCCCATGCGCCGCCGCCCGAGGTCATCGAGAGCGCAACGAACAGGCCGCCGACGATCACGCCCAGCAGCAATGCGCCGAGCGCGGCAAAGCCGTTCTCCACGCCTGCGACGAAGCTGATGACGAAGTACACCACGATCGGCGCCAGCACCGGCAGCAGTGAGGGGACGATCATCTCCTTGATCGCTGCCTTGGTCACCAGATCGACGGTGCGAGCGTAATCCGGCCGTGTCTCGTACGTCATGATGCCGGGGTTGGATTTGAACTGCTCACGCACGTCCACCACCACATCGCCCGCCGCGCGGCCCACGGCGGTCATGCCCATGGATCCGAACAGGTAGGGCAGCAGCGCGCCGAGCAGCAGCCCGACGATGACGTAAGGGTTTTCAAGGCTGAAATCGACGTCGAGATCGGGGAAGAACTCGCGAAGGTCGGCGGTATAGGCTGCGAACAGCACCAGCGCAGCCAGCCCGGCCGAGCCGATGGCATAACCCTTGGTGACGGCCTTGGTGGTATTGCCCACGGCATCGAGCGCGTCGGTCTTCTCACGCACGCTGTCGTCGAGGCCGGCCATCTCGGCAATGCCACCGGCATTGTCGGTCACGGGGCCGTAGGCGTCGAGCGCGACGACCATGCCTGCGAGGGCCAGCATGGCAGTGGCGGCATAGGCAATGCCCAGCAGGCCCGCGAGCTGGTAGGCGATGATGATGCCGGTGATGATCACCAGCGTCGGCAGCGCGGTCGCCTCAAGGCTGACGGCGAGGCCCTGGATCACATTGGTGCCATGCCCGGTTTCGGAGGCCTTGGCGATCGAGCGCACCGGGCGGTAGCCGGTGCCGGTGTAGTATTCGGTGATCCAGATGATGAGCCCGGTGATGACGAGCCCGACCAGTGCGCAATGGAACAGCGCGCGGCCGTCGAAGCCGGTCATGCCGATTTCGGCCGAGATGTCGCCCAGCGCGTAGTTGATCGCCCACCAGATCGCCGGCACCGAGAGTACCGCCGTGACCAGGAAGCCCTTGTACATGGCGCCCATGATGTTCTGCGATTTGCCGAGGCGGACGAAATAGGTGCCGATGATCGAAGTCACGATGCAGACGCCGCCGATCAGCAGCGGCAGCGCCATCAGGCCCGAAAAGTTGTCGACGCCCTTCATCAGCAGCGCGGTCAGCACCATGGTGGCGCCCACGGTGACGACATAGGTTTCGAACAAGTCGGCGGCCATGCCCGCGCAATCGCCCACATTGTCGCCCACGTTGTCGGCAATGACGGCGGGGTTGCGTGGGTCGTCCTCGGGAATGCCGGCTTCCACCTTGCCGACGAGGTCGGCGCCGACGTCGGCCGCCTTGGTGAAGATGCCGCCGCCAAGGCGCGCGAAGATCGAGATCAGGGAAGCGCCGAAGGCAAGGGCGGTCAGCGCCTGCACCACGGTACGGTCCTCGCCGCCGACGGTGTGCCCGCCGGGGCCGGTCAGATACCAGTAGAACACCGCGATCGCGAGCAGGGCGAGCCCCGCAACGAGCATGCCGGTGATGGCGCCCGCGCGGAAGGCCAGGGTCAGGCCCGGCTGCAGGCCGGTCTGGGCGGCGGCGGCAGTGCGCACGTTCGATCGGACGGAGATGTTCATGCCGATGAACCCGGCGACCCCCGAAAGGATCGCGCCGATCACGAAGCCGATGGCCGAGATGTGGCCCAGGGTCAGCGAGATGATGATGGCGACCACGATGCCGACGACGGCGATGGTCGAATACTGCCGCTTGAGGTAGGCCTGCGCGCCTTCCTGGATGGCGGCGGCGATCTCCTGCATCTTTTCGGAACCGGCCGGAGCACCGAGTACCTGTCTGCTGGTTATGAGGCCGTAAAGTAAGGCCACAAATCCCAGGACAATCGCGATCGTGACTGGATTCACAAAACGCCCCCTTTTTCCCAATGCGAACATGCGCAATTTGCGACGGGTTTTCCCGTTCGTGACGTAAAGGGCTATAGATAAGGAGGATTAGTGGCAAGCGACTTCGTTTGAAGGCGACTTTACTGCCGCAAAACGCGTTCGGTTGACGTGGGGCGCGAGTGATCGCCGGTTGTCGAGAAATGAAAAGTAGGGGGCCAAGATAGCCTCCCACACTCCGCTCAGGCTGAGCCTGTCGAGGCATGGAGACCTCGCGCTACGTCTCGGGGGCTTCGACAAGCTCAGCCTGAGCGGGAGGAGGGGCAGGTGCGGTGAGGACAGACGGGGCAGCCACCACCCCGCTCGTCCTGAGCTTGTCGAAGGATGGAGGTTTCGCGCCACGCTTCGGGGGGCTTCGACAAGCTCGCCCTGAGCGGGAGGAGGAGCAGGTGCGGTGAGGACGGGCGGGGCAGCCACCACCCCGCTCATCCTGAGCTTGTCGAAGGATGGCAGCCTCGCGCCACGCTTCATCCGCGTGGCCTAATGTTGGTAGCCGAGCCTGTCCGGCAACGAAATCGGCGCACCCTTCCATTCGAGGACTATGCCGCTCCCCGGGGTCACAGTCCCGATAGCGTGGATCTCGGTTTCCAGCCCCTTTGCCGCGGCGCGCAAGTAAGCGGTGTGCACCGGCGGCGCGGTAAACAGCAGTACATAGTCGTCACCCGCCGTCATCGCCGCAATGCGCTGGTCGAGATCGTCGCCAGCAACGGCGCGATAGGCGGCCGAGAGCGGCACTTCGGCAATGTCGAAATGAACCGCGACGTCGCTTGCCTCGCTCATCCGGCGCGCGTCGATCAGCAGTCCGTCGGACACGTCCATCATCGCGCTGGTCAGCGGGGCGAGCGCGACGCCCAGCGCGGGTTCGGGCATGGGGCGGCGATAGCGGTCGATCAGCCAGGTGTGATCGGGGCTGACATCCTTCACCGGGTCGGACAGCAGCGCGAGGCCAAGGCCGGAATCGCCCAGCGTTCCGCTGCACCAGACGATGTCGCCCGGCTGCGCGCCGCTGCGCGTGGGCACTGCCACATCCTCCAGCCCGCGTCCGATCGCGGTAAGCGAGAAGCTGCGGGCGGATCCGCGCGGCATGCGTACCGTGTCGCCGCCCAGCAGCGGCAACGCGAAGTGGCGGCAGGCATTGTCCATCCCGCGCAGGAAAGCGCGGTCCCACTCGTCCTCTCCGAGGGCGTGCGATTTCAGGCAGCCGAGCGGCTCCGCGCCCTTGGCGGCAAGGTCCGAGGCATTCACCGCCACCAGCTTCCAGGCGATGCTTTCCGGCGGATCGTCGTGCAGGAAGTGGATGCCCTCGACCAGCGTGTCCATGGTCAGGACCAGCTTTTCGCCGCCGATTTCCAGCACCGCCGCATCGTCGGCAAGTCCGCGCGCGGCCGGGCTCACGGCAATGGCGCGCAGGGCTTCGATGAAGGCAAATTCGCGGGTCATGATATAACAATGGGCCCGAGAGGGCCCATTGTCGAGATCACGAGTGCACGGTCATGCTGCGCACAAATGTCAGCGTACGGCCTTCGCGACGGCATCGAGCACGCCGTTGACGAACTTCGCCTCGCGCTCATCGAAGAAGGCGTGGGCGACGTCGAGATACTCGCCGATCGCCGCGCCGGTGGGCACGTCCGCGCGGGCCAGCAATTCGTATGCACCGGCGCGCAGGATCTGCAACATGGTCTTGTCGAGACGGGCGAGCGACCAGCCTTCGGCCAGCTTGCCGGACAGCAGTTCGTCGATCTCGTCGCGGCGGGCGATCACGCCCTTCACCACGTCGTCGAAGAAAGCGACTTCGGCAGTGGCGTACTGGTCCTCGTCGATTTCCGCGCCAAGGCGATGGCGGTGGAATTCGTCAAGCAGGATGGCCTGCTGCGTGCCTTCCATCTCGAACTGATAGAGAGCCTGAACGGCGGCGAGGCGCGCTGCGGAGCGGGCCTGCTTCGAATTGGGCTTGGAATTGCTCATTGGGAAAGTCTCACGGAAATGGAGCGCGCGTGCGCGGGAAGCCCTTCGGCATCGGCAAGGGCAACGGCGGCGGGGCCAATGGCCTCAAGCGCCGCCTGATCGAGCTGGATGAAGCTGGTGCGCTTCATGAAATCGAGGACCGACAGGCCCGAGGCGAACCGCGCGCGGCGCCCGGTGGGCAGCACGTGGTTAGGGCCGGCGACGTAATCGCCCACCGCTTCGGGGGTCATGCGGCCAAGGAACACCGATCCGGCATGACGGATCCGGCGGAACAGGCTTTCGGGATCGTCGGTGGCGATCTCGACGTGTTCGGCAGCCAGCGCATCGGCCAGCGCCGGGGCCTCTTCGAAGCTCTCGACGACGACGATCACGCCGTAATCGTTCCAAGACTGGCGCGCGGTTGCCTGCGTGGCGAGGGCGGAAAGTTCCAGTTCCACCGCTTCGGTGACGGCGTCCGCGAAAGCGGCATCGTCGGTGATGAGGATCGACTGCGAGGTGGGGTCGTGCTCGGCCTGGCTCAGCAGGTCGGCGGCGATGCGGCGCGGTTCGTTCTTCGCATCGGCGATCACGAGGATTTCGCTGGGGCCCGCCACCATGTCGATGCCGACCACGCCGTAGAGCTGGCGCTTGGCTTCGGCCACCCAGGCATTGCCGGGGCCCGTGATCACATCAACAGGCGCGATCCTGTCGGTGCCATAGGCCAGCGCGCCCACGGCATGGGCACCGCCCACGCGCCAGACTTCATCCACGCCCGCAAGGTGCGCGGCAGCGAGGACGAGCGCGTTGACTTCGCCCTTCGGCGTCGGGGTCACGACGACGAGACGCTCCACGCCCGCAACTTTGGCGGGGATCGCGTTCATCAGCATCGAGGAGGGGTAAGCGGCCCGGCCGCCCGGAACATAGAGCCCGGCGGCATCGACCGCGCGCCAGACGGCGCCAAGGCGCACGCCAGCCTCGTCGGTATAGTCGCGGTCCTCGGGAAGCTGCGCGGCGTGATAGGCGCGGATCCGTGCGGCGGCGAGTTCGAGCGCGGCGCGAAGTTCCGGGGTGAGGGCATCGAAGGCGGCGCGGCAGGTCTCGGCGTCGATCCGCCAGCCGCTTTCATCGAGTTCGTGGCCGTCGAACCGGGCAGTGTACTCGGCCAGCGCAGCGTCGCCGCGTGCGCGCACGGCAGCCAGAATGTCGGCCACGTCACGTGCAACGTCGACGGCGCTCTCGCGGCGGTCGGCAACCACTTGCCGGAAGGCCTCGGCGAATCCGGCGTCCTTGCTGGAAAGTCGCAGCATCAGGCGGCCGCTTTCGTTTCGGCAACGAGCGCACGGAACGCATCGACCAGCGCTGCCACGCGGTCATCGGTCTTGAGCGCCGCGCGGTTGACGATGAGCCGCGCCGAGATGTCGAGAATGCGGCTCGTTTCGACGAGGCCGTTTTCCTTGAGCGTGCGGCCGGTCGAAACGAGGTCGACGATGCGGCTCGAAAGGCCCAGCGAAGGTGCCAGTTCCATCGCGCCGTTGAGCTTCACGACTTCGGCCTGCACGCCCAGCTTTTCGAAATAGCGGCGCGTGAGGTTCGGATACTTGCTGGCGATGCGCAAGTGCGAGGGCAGCGGGCCGCCGATCTCGCCCTCGGGCTCGGCAACCGACAAGCGGCAGTGGCCGATGTTCAGGTCAACCGGCGCGTAGAGGTCCGGATAGGCGAATTCCTCCACCACGTCGGAGCCGACGATGCCGACTTGCGCGGCGCCATGCGCGACGAACGTTGCCACGTCGAAAGCGCGGACGCGGATCAGGCGCATCTCGCTGTTCTCGCACGCGAATGACAGCGCGCGAGACTTCTTGTCGTGGAACTCCGCTTCGGGCACCACACCGGCGCGTGCCATCAGCGGCAGCGCCTCGTCGAGGATTCGCCCTTTGGGCACGGCAAAGGTCAAGGTTGTCGGCATGGTGCGCGCATTTAGGCGGCAAGTGGCGAAAGGGCAACATGGCACAGGACCAGAAAGAGTTCAGCGAAGGTTTTGGCGGCAATGTGGCCGAGGCTTTCGCCAATCAGGTGGAATATTGCCGCAAAAACGGCGCCCCGATCACCGCGCGCATCGTCGCCGGGCTGGCTGCCGTGCTGGGCGATGCGGATGCGGGGCCGTTCCTGACGCGAATCCGCGATTGGCGGGGCATGCCGCTGGCGGATGCCGTGCCCTTGCGCGCAGCCGGGGGGCTCCATGCTTTGCACCAGTCCGGCCGTGAGCCTGCGCTGGCGCCGATTTATGCGGGCGATCCTGCGGACGACGCTGCGATCCTGCGCGATGTGGTTCGCCGTCACGATGCCGAACTGATGCCCTGGCTGGACGGGCCGCCGCAGACCAATGAAGCGGGCCGTTCGTCCAACTTCGTTGCCGCGATGCTCTGGCTTGCGGGGAAGGGGCTGCCTGCCCGCTTCGAATGTCTGGAAGTCGGCGCGAGCGCGGGCATCAACCTGATGCTAGAACGATACCGTTACGATTTGGGCGGTGTCACCGTCGGGCCGGAGCGGGCGGTCATGCAATTCGCGCCCGAATGGCGCGGTGCGCCGCCGCCGTCGGAGCCGATCTCGTTCGCGTCGCTGAGGGGATGCGATGTCGCGCCGGTCGACCTTGCCGATCCGGCGCAGGCGCAGCGGCTGCGCGCCTATATCTGGCCCGAGCACACGGAGCGCTTCGCCAGACTCGATGCTGCCATCGCCGCTGCGAACGAGCATGCGCCCGATCTGGTGAAGATGAATGCGGCGGATTTCGTCGAGCAGCAACTCACCATGCCGCAGGCGGAGGGCACGACGCGCGTGCTGATGCACTCGATCGTCATGCAGTACGTTTCCGAGGATCAGCGCGTGAGGATTGCGCAGGCCATGGAAGCGGCCGGGGCTGCGGCGAGTGCGGACAAGCCGCTTGCATGGATTTCGGTCGAAGGAGACCGGACCAAGCTCGGGCATGCACTGACAGTGCGCTATTGGCCAGGCGGCGAGGAATGGCACTTGCTGGCGCATGCTCACGCACACGGGGCATGGATTGAGTGGCTGGGTTAGGGGCCTGAAGCGTGGGGCTTCGCCGACGCCCGCCATTCGGCGGAAGTTTGGCACTTAATCTAAAGCCTAGCACTTCGTCGTCCCCGCGAAGGCGGGGACCCCGCTTTTCTTGAGAGGGAAGCATGGCAGCGGGGCCCCCGCCTTCGCGGGGGCGACGAGGTAATCTGAAGTTGGAATGTCGGCGTTGGCCGCCTTATTCCCCGGGCGCGCGGGCCTTGATCGCCACGGCATGGACGCGCTCGCCGGGAATGTCGCCCAGCGCGGCATTGACCAGGCGCTGGCGCTGCAGGCGGGAGACGCCCTCGAAACGGGGGCTTTCGATTTCGATGGTGAAATGCGATTCGCCGCTGCCGTCGTCGCCCGAATGGCCGCGATGGGTGGCGGAATCGTTGATCACTGCAAGGTGGCTGGGGGCGAAAGCTGCTTCAAGCAGCTGACGCATTTCCTGTTCGATCGGTCCGGTCATGGCTTCCATTTAGGCGCTCAATCCCCCATCTGGAAGCCGGTGAGACATACGAGATTTCATGGCAGGGTCGAATCCGGCAGCCGCGAGTGCGGTTGGCCGGGTTGCGAAGAGACGGGTGAGTTCCGGGCGCCGGGCGGTCGCCCCTCGGGTTTTGACGGGCCGGGCGACTATCGCTGGTTCTGTCTCGATCACGTGCGCCAGTTCAATGCGGGCTACGATTATTTCGACGGCATGGATTCAGAGCAGATCCTTCGGGCGCAGTCTCCGCTCCATGGCTGGGAGACGCAGACGCGGGCTTTCCGCCCGGACGCTGGCGTGGACGGGGCGCCGCGCTGGGCCGATTTTGCCGATCCGCTCGAAGCCATCAGCGCGCGGGCAAGGGCACATGTGCGTCGCCGTCAGGCCGATATGAAGCCGGAGAATGCGCGCTTCACGCCGAACGAACGGCGTGCGCTGGAAGTACTGGGGCTCGATGGCGACATCGACCGAAAAACGCTGCGCCTGCGGTACACGCGGTTGCTGCGCCAATACCACCCGGACCACAACGGCGGCGATCATGGTCACGCCACGCGTCTTCAGGCGGTTGTCGAAGCCTACCAGTTGCTCCGCAAGGCGGCCGCTTTCGCCTGAGAATCAGCGGCCGCGCAGGATTCGCCAGCGCGCCGCGCCGTTCTCGCCGTAGATGCGCGTGACATCCTTGCCGGAATAGAACTGCTCGAACCGTTCCGCGCTTTCGGACAGCATCACCCAGGGTTGTTTGCTCTCGGTGAAAACATGCACGTCGGGCGGGCAGATGTCGGGATCGTCGAGCGTGCCCACTCGGATGAAATCGGCCTTGAGCGAGGGCGTGTCGATGCGCTCCGGCGCGCTTTCGCCGATCAGTTCCACCCGGTCTGCCTCGATCACGGCATTGAGCGCAAAGGCGCTGCCGCTCTCGCGCTGGCACCAGCGGCAATGGCAGCAATGGACCACGATCGGATCGTCCAGCAGGCGGTAGCGCACCTGCCCGCAAGTGCAGCCTCCTTCGGCCCCTGCGCTCAAGCGGCTTTACCTTCGCAGATCTCCGCGAGTTGGCGGGCGCAGGCCGACCAACCGTCCACGAAGCCCATCTCGTCATGCTTCTTCATGGTTTCCGCGTTCCAGTGGCGGGCCCGCGCGGTGTAGCGGGTGCCGTTGCCTTCGGGTTCGATTTCCCAGATGCCGATCATGAACGGACCCGACGGCTGGAATTCGCCGGATTCCGTCAATGTAATGGCATCGGTCGTCACGAAGCGTCGGCCTTCCTCGAATGCGAGGTAGATGCCGGTCTGCGGCGCAGTTTCGCCGTCAGGACCGTACATGGTCATCCGACAGACGCCGCCGGGACGCTTGTCCTGCTCGTTCACTTCGACACGCCAGGGGCGGGGGCACCACCATTCTTCCTGGCGGTTGGCGAGGACATCCCAGACCTTGTCGGTCGGGGCGTCGATATAGAGGGTGATCGAAAGTTCGTTGTCCGTTTCGCTCACGGGCAATCTCTCCCAAAAAATCAGTCGCGGTCGGGTGCGCCGAGCGGGAAGTAGGAACGGAACGGCCGGGCATCATCCACGCAGCGCGCGACTGGCGGCAGAGAGAGCAGATGTGCGCGCCATTGCCGAAGACGAGGCAGCGATTCGGGGATGGGATGCACCCAGTCGGCATAGAACAGCGACGGGCCCGCCGCGCACTCGATCAGGGTTACATGGTCCATCTGCGGATAGAATCGCAGCCAGCCTTCAAGCCAGGCATAAGTGCGTTCCAGCCGCGTGCGGGCTTCGGCGCAGCGCGCCATATCGGGATTGTCCGGCGCGCGGATATGCTCGTCCACGACGATCTGCATGATGTTCATCACGTAGTTGTCGAAGACCCGGTCGAGCATGCGGATCGCCGTTGCCGCATCAGGATCTTCGGGCAGCAGCGTGCCCGGCGCAATGTGGTGACGGTCCAGATATTCGAGGATCGAGGTCGTTTCGAACAGCAGGTTCTCGCCGTCGCGCAGGACCGGGAATTTGCCTTGCGGGCCCGCCGTCTGGACCACTTCCGCGTTGTCCGGATGTTCGGGATCGACCACCTTGAAGGTGAAAGGCACTTCGTAAGCATAGAGCGCGATCAGAACCTTCCACGTGTAGGACGAGAAAGGGTGACCGAAGAGTTCGAGGACGGGTTCGGAATTCACGCGGAAGCTCCGGAAAATGCCGCTTCAATCGCGGCGATATCGATTTTGCGCATCGTCATCATCGCTTCCATCGCGCGCTTGGCAGCGGCACGGTCAGGATCGGTGAGGGCGTCGGACAAGGCCTTGGGCGTGATCTGCCAGGACAGGCCCCACTTGTCCTTGCACCAGCCGCACATGCTTTCAGCGCCGCCGTTATCGACGATGGCGTTCCAGTAGCGGTCGGTCTCTTCCTGCGTCAGTGTCTCGACCTGGAACGAGAACGCCTCGCTGTGCGGGAAGCTGGGGCCGCCGTTGAGGCCGATGCACTCGATCCCCATGACCGAGAATTCCACCGTGATGACGTCGCCCGTCTTGCCGTCGGGATAATCGGTGGGCGATCGGGTCACTTCGGTGACGTGCGTGTCAGGAAAGACGCTGGCATAGAACGTCGCGGCGTCCTCGGCCGTACCGTCGTACCAGAGGCAGACGCGGTTCTTGGTGCGGGCGGTCATTTTTTCATCTCCGCAATCAACGTGTTGTCGACTGCCTTGGCGGCCTTGTAGCCGTCGCGGGCCTGTAGACGCTCTGCATAAGCGACGAAGGCCGGACGCGGCGGCATGGTGCCGAAGGTCAGGCCCCAGTCCACCGCGCTGCCGACATAGACATCGGCCATGGTGAAGCGCGCGCCGCAAACCCAGTCGCGCCCTTCGAGATGCTTTTCCAGCGCATTCATCGTGCGGTCAAAGCTGCCCCAGCCGGCCATCATCTCCTGTTCGGGCGCGGGCTCGCTCTTGAAATGGCGCGACGTGATCGCCTGTTCGACCGGGCCGGCCGCAAAGAACGTCCAGCGGTAATAGTCCGCCATCTCGCCGTCGTTGGGCAGCAGCCCCGCTTCGGGATGCATCTCGGCAAGGTAGAGGCAGATCGCGGCGGCTTCTGTCACCACCCGATCCCCGCTTTCGGCATGGTGGACGATGGTGGGGACTTTGCCCATCGGATTGATGTCCAGAAAGCCTGCCGGCTTTTCCTTCCAGTCGATGATGACCTGATCGTAATTGGCGCCGGCTTCGTGGAGGGCCCAGCGAGCGATCTGACCGCGCGACATGGGGTTGGTGTAGAAGGTGTAGTCAGCCATTCCCGGTGCTCCTCGCAATCCGCGTCTGAGGTGGAACAATCATGGAACAAACGCCGATCGTCAAGCGCCGATCGGCGTGTTCACCGATGCGCGTGCGGATCAGTCGCCCTTGGGGCCGACAAGGCCGAAACCGGCGCCTTGCGGGTCCACTGCAACGACGATCCAGTCCCCGCCGGGAACCTCGTGCGGGCCCATCAGGACTTTGCCGCCGTTGTTTTCGATTGCCGATTTCGCCGCGGCGATGGACGGCACGCCGAAGTAGAACAGCCAGACCGCCGGCTGCTGGTCGCTCTGGCGCTGCATGATCGCGCCGAGTGTCTGCCCATGGTGGCCGATGAAGCAGTAATCGCCCATGTCGCCCATCGGCATCTTGTCATTGAATTCGAAGCCGAAATGCTTGCCGTAAAACGCCATCGAGGCGGCCTGGTCGGGGCTGGCGAGTTCGTTCCAGCGCACGTGCTGGTTCTCGGTGACGGAGAAGACATCGCTGGTGGAATCGGTCTGGCCCGCGGGTGGCACCGGCTTCATCAGATAGATCGGCACGCCCTGCGGATCGGCAACCATGGCGATGCGGCCGACCGGAAGGTCGAAGGCGGGCAATTGCTCGCGCCCACCCTCGGCGACGATGGCATGGACTGCGGCGTCCACGTCCTCGACATTGAGATAGGGCAGCCAGCAGGGGCGGGCCCCGCCCATCGCCATGTCCTGGGTGATCTGCATCGCGCCGCCGGCCATGCCGCCGTCGTCACGCTGGATCATGCGGTAATCCATGCCGCCCGCACCGGGATCGGAATGGGCCGAGAACGTCCAGCCGACCACGGCCTTGTAGAAGGCTGCGGCGCCATCGACGTCGCTGGTGAGAAGTTCGTACCAGATGAAGCTGCCAACAGGATTGGCCATGGTCATTCTCCCACTTGGACGACAGGTTGGAAACCACCGAAGACCATCCGCGCGCCATCGAACGGCGGGGGATTGTTCGCGGGGTCAAAGCGCGGGTCGTTTTTCATCAGTTCCATCAGCAGGCCCATCTGCCGGTCGCGGGTTTCCTTGTCCGGCCATTCGATCCAGCTGAAACAGACCGTCTCGTCCTCCTTGGCGTCGACCGCGCGGTAAAAGTCGGTCTGCTTGCCGTGAGGCACGTCGTCGCCCCAGCATTCCCAGACTCGAAGCGCGCCGTATTCGATGAAGTAGTCATCGAATTCGCGCGCGTGGGCGATGAACTTGTCCTTGTTGGCAAGCGATACGGGGATCAGGAAACCGTCGACGTAGGCCATGGCTCACTCTCCTGCGGGGGCGGAATAGGCGTCCAGTTGTTCGGTCAGGGCTTGGATGAAGGCGGGGCGGGCCTCGGCGCGGGCCTTGTAGGCGGCGAGCACGGGAAAGCCTTCGAGGATCGCGGTATGGTCGATGCAGCGCAGCACGGTGACCATGACGATGTCGGCGATGGAGAAGGGGCCTGCCAGCCATTCGCGATCGCGCAAGGCCTTCTGGGTCACTGCGAGCCTGCGTTCGGCCAGTTGGACGACGCCGGGACGGGCTTCGGCCACCCAGGCCTCGCCGGCGTGGAACAGGTCGAGCGCGGTCACTTGCGTCACGAACGGCTCGACGCTGTTGACCGCCGCAAAAAGCCAGGTGATCGCCTGCCAGCGCGTGGCGGGATCGGTGGGGAGCAGGCGTTCGTCCTGTTCGCCAAGGTAGAGCAGGATCGCGCCGCTTTCGAACATGCGCGTTTCGCCATCTTCGAAGGCAGGAACCTGTCCGAAGGGCTGCCACTCGCGGTACTGGTCGGTACGAGGGGCCATCGCGTCGAAAAGTTCCATCCGATAATCGCGCCCGATCTCTTCGAGCGCCCAGCGGATACGCAGATCGCGCACCTGCCCACGCACCGGTGGGGGCACGTTGTTGAAACCGCTGATCACCGTTGCTGCGTTGTCGCAAACAGGCATCTGCTCTCTCCCGATGATGTCCATAACATAGGTCGGTCCGCAATCGGACCCGCGAAGTGTTCGCCACGGTTGCCCTTGCGGCGAATCGTTCTTGCAGAAAGCTGATCCTATGAGTTACAAAAAGCAACTATGAAGTTACTAAATGAAACTGGTGTAACGGCGAAGCGAGCAAAGCGGATGGAGAAAGAGGCATGCGCCTCGGGCTCGCAGGCTGCCGCACGCCACGGCCGCTGGTATGAAGACGCCTGCGGCGGTTCGCTGGCGCTCGAATTGATCGGGGAGCGCTGGTCGCTGCTGATCGTGCGCGAGATGCTGCTCGGTCCGCGCCGCTTCAACGAATTGCGCGCGGCGCTGCCAACGCTGAGCGCCAAAGTTCTGACCGAGCGGCTGGTCTCGCTGGAGGCATCGGGAATCGTTCGCCGCACCAAGCTGGCGCCGCCCGCCTCGGTGCAGGTCTATGGCCTGACGGAGTGGGGACACGGGCTGGAGCCGGTCCTGCTCGAACTGGTGCGTTGGGGGCTGCGCTCGCCGGGGCACGATCCGGCTTTAGCGTTTACGCCGGTTTCGCTGATGCTGTCGCTACGGGCGCTGATCGACCGGGCGCGCGCTGGCGATCTTTCGCTACTGGCGGCTTTCGAGATCGGTGGCCAGAAATTCGCCGCCCGCGTGCAAGACGGAGAACTGATAGTCCATCCCGCCGGAGACGCGATGACGGCGCCCGAACTGCGCTTCTGCGCGGATAGCGCGTCCGATTTTCTCCCGATCTTCTACGGCAAGCGCACGGTGGAGGAGGCGGGCGGAAAGCTGGCGATCGAAGGTGATCCGGCACTGGCCGCGCAGTTTATCGACCTCTTCGCATTGCCGCCCAAGTTCCGGTCCTGAAGCGGAATAGTTCGTCGGCGCGTATCATTCGTCCGTCAAAGGCTGTTGCGGTGCAGCGCCCGCTTGTCTACCCGATAGGCACGATGACTGAGTCCGAGACCATGAAGCCCGAGAACCGCGACGCCACCGTCCTTGCCGCGCCCGACATCGAAGTCGACGTCCGTGAGACCTTCGGGATCGATATCGACATGAAGGTGCCTGCCTTCTCCGTCGCCGACGAACGCGTGCCCGACATCGACGAGACCTATGTCTTCGATCCGGACACCACGCTCGCGATCCTTGCGGGCTTTGCCTACAATCGCCGCGTGATGGTGCAGGGCTATCACGGCACCGGCAAGTCGACGCATATTGAGCAGGTGGCCGCGCGCCTCAAGTGGCCGTGCATCCGCATCAACCTCGACGCGCATATCAGCCGTATCGACCTGATCGGCCGCGATGCCATCGTCCTGCGCGACGGTCTTCAGGTTACCGAGTTCCGCGAAGGCCTGCTGCCCTGGGCGCTCCAGCACCCGGTGGCGCTGGTGTTCGACGAATACGATGCGGGCCGTCCGGACGTGATGTTCGTGATCCAGCGCATTCTGGAAACCGAGGGCAAGCTGACGCTGCTCGACCAGAACCGCGTGATCCGCCCCGATCGCAACTTCCGCCTGTTCGCCACGGCCAACACGGTGGGCCTTGGCGATACGTCGGGCCTCTATCACGGTACCCAGCAGATCAACCAGGGCCAGATGGACCGCTGGAATCTGGTGGTCGGCCTCAACTATCTGCCCGAGCCGGTCGAGACTGACATCGTCTCCAAGAAGGTGCCGCAGATCGATGCCAAGACCATCGCTAACATGGTCAAGGTTGCCGATTTCTCGCGTCAGGGCTTCATGAACGGCGATATCTCGACCGTGATGAGCCCGCGTACGGTCATCACGTGGGCGCAGAACACGGCGATCTTCAACGACGTCGGCTTCGCGTTCCGCCTTTCGTTCCTCAACAAGTGCGACGAGACCGAGCGCGTCATGGTGGCCGAATACTACCAGCGCGTGTTCGGCACGGAACTGCCTGAAAGCATCGTCTCCAAGGCCTGAGTTGGCCGCAACGGGATCGGAAAAGGGGAGGCTCCGGCCTCCCTTTTTTGTGCCTGTGGAGAAGTGTTGAGGAGATTGGATCACGCGGAGACGCGGAGGCGCAGAGATGTCGCTCCGGACCGCATTCTCGCTTCGTCATCCGACACTGCGGCAACCGCAGCCTTGGAGCGGGGAACCGGCTTCTCCCGAAACGCTATTCCTCCGCCCGACCGCCTCACACCCCGCTCATCCTGAGCTTGTCGAAGGATGGGAGCAACAGCGCCACGTCGCCGGGGGCTTCGACAAGCTCAGCCTGAGCGGGATCAAAACGATGATCGGAATGAGCATGCGGCCCAGAACGCGTCTGTGTCGGGTATTCGGCAATGGAATGGCAAGCGACCTTGCATCCACCGCTTCCTTCTGACCGCAGCGAGGTTGGCGTAACTGGAACAGCGTGCCGGCAAGGCATGTCACCATGTCCGGCAGCCAGGATCAGTCCTCGGGATAAGTCGCTTTCACGAAATAGAGACCGTCCGGCGGAGAATTGAGGCCCAGCGCCTGCCGATTGCGCGCCGCCAGCGCTTCGGCGACCTTCTGCTCGTCCCAGCGGCCCATACCCACCAGCGCAAGGCAGCCGACCATCGAGCGCACCTGATGGTGCAGGAAACTGCGCGCTTCGGCCTCGATCAGCACCATCTCGCCCTCGCGCCGCACGTCGAGCCGGTCGAGCGTCTTCAGCGGGCTTTGCGACTGGCAGTGGGCCGAGCGGAACGTCGTGAAATCGTGCAGCCCCACCAATATCTGGGCCGCGCGGTGCATGGCGGCTTCGTCCAGCGGCTTGGGTACCTGCCAGGCCTTGCCGCGCTCCAGCGTTAGCGGCGCGCGGCGATTGACGATGCGGTAGATGTACGATCGGCCTATGCACGAAAAACGGGCGTGCCACGCGTCCGGCACGATCTCGCAGGCGACAACCGCAATCGGATGGGGACGCAGCCGCGCATTCATCCCCTCCATGAAGTGGAACGGCGTGAACGGCTTATCGATGTCGATATGCGCTTTCATGCCCAGCGCATGGACGCCCGCATCGGTACGGCCGGCGGCATGCATGCTGGTGCTCTGGCCGGTGAGCGCGAACGCCGCTTCCTCGACGCTTTGCTGCACAGAAGGGCCATGCGCCTGGCGTTGAAGGCCCATGTACGGGGCGCCGTCGAATTCGAGAGTGAGGGCAAAGCGGGTCATCGCGCCGCCGATACAGGACTGCGGGCCCGCTGCAAACGGCTTGGCGTCCACGGAGAAGGGGCGCATTCTCGGCGCGACGCTTCAGGGGAGAGTGCAAAATGGCCGATGCGCCGCCACGTTTCGAGATATTCCGGGGCAGCAATGCACCCACGCTGGACGAATGCGGCTGCATGACCATGGCGGGCGAGGTGCCAAACATGATGGCCGCGCTTCCGCTTTTCGCCGAAGCTGGCGCGGAAACCGGTGAGCTGGTCGATGTCCCTTATCGCCGCCCGGGCATGAGCCTCGCCCGGCTTTTGCTCAAGAGCGGTTTTGCACTCCCGCTGCACAGCCATGATTGCGACTGCCTCTATTACATCGTCGCGGGCAGCGTGGAGCTTGGCACCGAGACGCTGGTCGCAGGCGACGGTTTTTTCGTCGGCAGCGAGGTTCCCTACGCTTATGTCGCGGGGCCGCAGGGCGCCGAAGTGCTCGAATTCCGCTCGACCGACGCTTTCGACATCCGCATTCGCGACAAGTCGCCGGAAGGCTGGGCGAAAAGCGCCGGACTGGTCCGAGAGGCGCAGGCCCGCTGGGCGGACGAGGCGCCGCCCGTCCGCCGCTTACCTGAACGCACGTAACGAATCAGCCGAGGCGCGTGCCCGCGAGAATCGGGCGGCCGCGCAGCAGGTCTGCGGTCGTCATCGCGGGCTTACCCGCGCGCTGGATGCGGGTGACGCGGACGGCCCCTTCGCCGCAGGCCACGGTGAGTGCGTCGTCGAGCGTCGTGCCCGGCTCTCCGCTGCTTTCGACAACATCGGCCGCGAGCACTTTGTATCGTTCGCCATCGAGTTCGAAAAAGGCGCCCGGCGCGGGCATGAAAGCGCGCACATGCCGCTCGACTTGCTCGGCCGCCTGCGTGAAGTCGAGTCGCGCCTCGGCCTTGTCGATCTTCTTCGCGTAAGTCACGCCGTCCTCGGGCTGGGTGACGGCGCGGTGGACCGCAAGGTCGCGCAAGGTTCCGACCATGAGCTGCGCGCCCTTGTCCGCCAGTTCGGCGGTCAGTTCACCGGCCGTCTTGCGGTCGATCGTCGTGCGCAGGGTGGCCAGCATCGGCCCGGTGTCGAGCCCGGCCTCCATCTGCATGATCGTGACGCCGGTGGTCGGATCGCCCGCCAGAATCGCGCGCTGGATCGGCGCCGCACCGCGCCAGCGGGGCAGGATCGAGGCATGGATATTGAGGCAGCCAAGACGCGGCGCGTCGAGCACCGCCTTTGGCAGGATCAGGCCATAGGCCGCGACGATAGCGATATCGGCTTCGAGCGCCGCGAATTTCGCCTGTTCTTCCGCATTGCGCAGCGAAACCGGATGCCGGACCTCTATCCCGCGTACCTCGGCTTCCTTGTGAACGGGGGAGGGCGTCAGTTCCTTGCCCCGGCGGCCACCGGGGCGGGGCGGCTGGCTGTAAACCGCGACGACATTGTGCCCGGCCTCGACCAGTGCGACGAGTGCGGGCACCGCGAAATCGGGCGTTCCCATAAAGACGATGCGCATGGTGTGGGGAAATCTCCGAAACACTTCCTCTGAAGCTGCGGAGGCCCTATCTCCGGCGCCATGGCATCGCAAGAGATCGAGACGCTTACCGCGGCCCTGTCGCGCCTCCCCGGCCTAGGCCCGCGTTCCGCCCGCCGTGCGGTGCTCTGGCTCATCAAGCGGCGGGAAACCTCGCTCGTGCAACTGGTCGATGCACTGGGAGCCGTGCGGGAAGCGCTGGTCGAGTGCCAGACCTGCGGCAATATCGATACGACCAATCCTTGCGGCATCTGCGCCGATTCGCGCCGAGATGCCGGCTCGCTCTGCGTGGTGGAGGAAGTGGCGGACCTTTGGGCGCTCGACCGCGCGCGACTCTTCAACGGCCGTTACCATGTCCTCGGCGGCCGACTTTCGGCGCTCGACGGCGTGCGGCCTGAGGACCTGACGATCGACCGCCTGCTCCGCCGCGTGGAAGAAGGCGGCATCGACGAAGTGGTGCTGGCGATGAACGCCACGCTCGAAGGACAGACCACGGCGCACTACATTGCCGAGCGTCTGGAAGGACTTGCAGTGCGGATCACACAGCTTGCCCATGGCCTGCCGGTGGGCGGTGAACTCGACTATCTGGACGAGGGCACGCTGGCCCAGGCGATCCGCGCGCGGCGGCCGGTCAGCTGACCGATCACTGTCATCGAAGCGTCCATCTTGCGAAAAACGGCCATCGCGCTTATTTGGCGGGCATGGCTATCCGTGAAATCCTCGAAGTTCCCGATCCGCGTCTCAAGCAGGTTTCGGTCCCCGTCGAAAAGTTCGACGACGAGCTCAAGACGCTCGTCGAGGACATGTTCGAAACCATGTATGACGCGCCGGGCATCGGCCTTGCCGCCATTCAGGTGGGCGTGCCGCTGCGCGTTCTGGTGATCGATCTCCAGCCTGACGACGAGGATGCCGAGCCGGAAGTGTGCTCCTCGCACGGCGGGCATCACCACACGCACCAGCCGACGAAGAAGGAGCCCCGGATCTTCATCAATCCGGAGATTCTCGACCCTTCGGAAGAGCATACGGTCTATCAGGAAGGCTGCCTTTCGGTGCCGGAGATCTTCGCCGATGTCGAACGCCCGTCGCGCATCCGCGCGCGTTGGCATGACCTCGATGGCAATGTTCATGAGGAAGACATGGATGGCCTGATGGCCACTTGCCTCCAGCATGAGATGGACCATCTCGAAGGCATTCTCTTCATCGATCACCTCTCGCGCCTGAAGCGCCAGATGGCGCTCAAGAAGCTCGACAAGATGCGCAAGGCCGCCTGATTTCGCGATTTGGGGAAAAGCCGGCCTGAGGGCTGGCGTTCCCTGAATGTTCCGGTTATGCTGCCGGGATGGAAATCGCTGTCGTCGCCATTCTCGCGCTTGTTGTCGGTCTTGGAGCCGGCTGGTTCTTCGGTTCCAGACCGGTTGCTGATTGGCGAAACCGCCACGAAATCCGCGATCGCGAAGCGCGCGAACTCGATGAGAAGTTCCGCGCCGCGATTCGCGACCTCGCTTCGGCGAGCGAACGCGCCATTCGCGCGGATGACCTTGCCGAAGCGCTTGAGCGCGGCCGCGTGGACCATGCCGAGGCGATGGATATTGCCCGGCGTGGCCACGGCGAAACGATCGAACGGCTGCGCGGCGAGCACGGGACCGTGCTGGAGCGCACACGCACCGAACATGCGTCGCTTGTCGACGCCCTGCGCCGCGAACAGCGCGAACTTGCTTCCGAACTCGCGACCCTGCGCGAAAAATCCGCCAATTTCGACGAGCAGAAGCGTCTGCTGATCGAAGCGCAGGAAGCGCTTCGCAAGGAATTCGAGAATGCCGGGGCCAAGGTTCTGGCGGGCGCGCAGGAGGCCTTCCTGACCCGCGCCGGTGCGCGTTTCGAGGAAAGCGAAAAGGCCAATGCCGAGCGCATTGCCACTTTGCTCGCGCCCGTCGGCGCGCGGCTGAAGAGCTACGAGGAGCAGGTTACCGCGCTGGAGGCCAAGCGCGTCGATGCCTTCGGCCAGCTTACCGGCCAGATCGAGGCGCTCCGGGTTGGGCAGGAGCAGGTGCGGGCCGAAGCCGTCCGGCTCGGCAATTCGCTGCGTAATGCGCCTAAGGCGCGCGGACGCTGGGGCGAGCAGCAGCTCAAGAACGTGCTCGAACAGTGCGGGCTGACCGAACATACCGATTTCGTCACCGAGCATTCGATCGATACCGATGAGGGACGTCTGCGTCCCGACGCCATCGTGCGTATTCCCGGCAACAAGCAACTGGTGATCGACGCCAAGGTCTCGCTCAATGCCTATCAGGATGCTTTCGAGGCGGATGACGAGACGGCGCGACTTGCCTTCCTCGATGCCCATGCCGCCTCGATGCGCAACCATATCCAGACACTGGGCACCAAGAGCTATCAGAGCCAGTTCGAGAACGCGCCGGACTATGTGCTGATGTTCGTGCCGGGCGAGCACTTCATTGCCGCTGCGCTCGATCACGATTCGAGCCTGTGGGACTATGCCTTCGAGCGCCGCGTGCTGCTGGCGAGCCCAACCAATCTCGTCGCCATCTGCCGCACCATTGCGCAGGTCTGGCAGCAGGAAGGCCTTGCCAAGGAAGCGCGCGAGATCGGTAAGCTCGGCAGCGATCTCTATGACAGCATTGCCAAGACGCAGGACGATCTGTCGAAGGTCGGCGTGCATCTCGGCCGCGCGGTCAACAGCTTCAACGATTTCGCGCGGACTTATGAGGGCAATGTGATGAGCCGCGCTCGCCGCCTGACCGAAAAGCACATCAAGATCGGCAAGCGCGAGATTTCGGACGATGTGCCGATGGTCGAAGCCGCGCCGCGATTCTCCGAATCCGGCGCGGTTATCGCGGACTTCTCGAACGAGGCGGAAGAAGAGAGCGCCGAAGCGGCCGAATAAGCCTTAACTGCCAGTGCCGGGGAGCTTGTCATTCCCGGCTACGCTGGTTTCCCGTTGCAGCTCGGCGGTGTGGCCGCTCGATTGCAGGATCATGCGATTGCGATCAACGGTGAATCGCGGCGTGGCGACGAGCAGCGCGCCGATCGCCTTTTCCTGATCCCATGCTGGTGTCGGACAGCTCATTTCGGTGAGCGCCAGCGGTCCGGCGACCAGCCGGTCGTCATCGACTCGCCATGGGCCGTCCATCTGGTTGCAGCCGACACGCACGCCGATCTTTCGACCCTCGAACGTGATGCGGGCACCGTCCGTCTGGGGGTGCTGGCCATCGATCAGCGTGAAGCGCCAGGTGCTGCGGGAAAGCTGCGAATCGCCGCCGCCGCCGCCCGAGCATGCAGCGAGTGAGGCGGCGCAGAAGACCGGCAGAAGGGCGTGACGAACCATCGTCGACGCTCCTGCCACAACCGACCTGAGGCTGTGATGAACACGGCCTTTCGGAAAGGCCGCGGGGCGCATGTATTGGTGTAGATCGCTAATGAGGCTGGAGCTTAAGGCACCGGCCTCATTACCTTGTTCCGAACGCTCTTAGGACAAACCGGCGCTTACTTGCCCGGACGCAGATGCGCCAAGGCTTCGTAGGCGAGCACGGCACCGGCGACGGCGGCATTGAGGCTGTCGGCGCGGCCCAGCATGGGGATGGTCACGCGAAGGTCGCAGGCCTCCTCATAGGCCTGCGGCAGGCCTTGCGATTCGTTACCGACCATCAGGAAACAGGGCGCGGCGTAAGGTGCCTCACGGTAATCGGTGGGATCGCGCAGCGAGGCGGCGACAAGCTGCCCCCCGTTTCCGCCATCGCCATTGCGCAGCCAGGGCAGGAATTCATCCCAGCGCGCGATGGCGATCTTCTGTGTGAAGATCGCGCCCATGCTGGCGCGCACGGCTTCCACCGAGAAGGGGTCGGCGCAGTCGTCGATCAGGATCAGGCCACCAGCGCCCACGGCGTCGCCGGTGCGCAGCATTGTGCCAAGGTTACCAGGATCGCGCAGCGCTTGCGCCACCAGCCAGATCGGCGCAGCGGAGCGATCGAGATTGGCGAGGCGGGTGTCGAATTCGGCAAAGACGCCGGCCACCGCCTGCGGATTGTCCTTGCCGGTGACTTTGGCAAGGATCTCTTCGTCCATCTCGACGATCTCACCGCCGGCGGCGGCCACGGCCTCTTCCAGCGCGTCAAGCAGAGGGTGCGGTTCGCGCCCGATGGCCATGACGAGCATCTCGGGCAGGACGCCGCATTCGCGCGCATCCGTGAGCAAGCGCAGGCCTTCGGCCAGGAAACGCTCTTCCCGCTTGCGATGCTTCTTCTCGCGCAAGGAGCGCAGGAATTTGACCAGCGGGTTCGAAAAACCGGTAATAGTGCGGCGCTCGGCCAACGGACTGCCCTTATTCTTCGCCGAATCCATCGCGGACCAAGCCTGCCAGCACCGACAGCGCGTCAGGTGCGCCATCGCCCACGCAGGAAATCTCGATCGTGTCGCCCTTGGCGGCACCGAGCATCATCAGCCCGAGGATCGAATTGCCCGCGGCCTCGATCCCGTCCTTGCCGACCTTGACCAGCACGGTGGCCGGCAATTCAGCCACGTGATTCACGAACTTGGCACTGGCGCGGGCGTGCAGCCCCCGCTGGTTCACGATCAGGACCGTCTCACGACAATCATTCATGCGGCGTCTTGCCCCAGGTATTCGCTTGCGATGGTGATGTAATTGCGGCCTGCGTCGCGCGCGGCCGCGGCGGCTTCGCGCACCGACATGCATTCGCGGGCCTTGGCGAGGCGGATCAGCATCGGCAGGTTGATGCCGGCGATCACTTCGACGCGCCCGGCCTCCATCAGCGAGATCGCCAGATTGGAGGGGGTTCCGCCGAACAGGTCGGTAAGGATGATGACGCCCTGGCCGCTGTCGACCGCGACGATTGCCTCGGCAATCTCGCTGCGGCGACGCTCCATATCGTCATTGGGACCGATGCAGACAGTCGCCACCGCCGACTGATCGCCGACGACGTGCTCCATCGCGTGTACGAACTCCTCGGCGAGATTGCCGTGGGTAACCAGGATCATGCCGATCATGCTGGAAACGGGCTCCGAACTTTTTCTTGCTTGGGCGACCAGATTGTTTGTTCATTTTTCACGCCGCTGACCTCCTTCCAGAAGATCGGCTGCTCGCGAGCCCAGGTTGCGGTGCAGCAATGTGGGCGAAAATCCCGCTTCGCGCAAGGCCGCAGCCATGCGCTCGGCTGTGAATACCGACCTGTGCCGCCCCCCCGTACACCCGAATGCGACGTGGACATAGGCCTTTCCCTGTGAGCGGTAACGGGGAAGGAGCAGAAGGAGAAGATCGCGGATTCGCTCGAAAGCTTCGTCGAAGGCTGGATCGCGGCGGATATAGTCGCCCACCGGCGCATCCAGTCCGGTCATCGGCCGCAGTATGGGATCCCAGTGGGGATTTTCCACGAAGCGCATATCGAAGACCAGATCGGCCAGCGGTGGCATTCCACGCGAAAAACCGAAGCTGGAGATGGTCAGCGTGAGATCGTCAGGCCGTTCGGCCGAGAAACGCTCGCGAATCACGCGCTGGAGGTCGTTCGAGGTGAATTCGGTGGTTTCCACCAGCAGATCGGCCCAGCGCCGCAGCGGTGCGAGCAACTCACGCTCGGCACGGATGCCGGTATCGACCGGGGCATCGGCGGCCAGTGCGTGGCGGCGGCGGGTCTCGTTGAAGCGGCGTTCCAGTTCCTTGCTCGAACAGTCGAGGAACAGGGTATTGAGCTCGATATCGCCGCGTTCGCTGAGCGTCCGGACTTGTCCGATCACGCGTTCGGGATCGAAACCGCGGGTGCGGCAATCGAAGCCGATCGCCAGCGGCGGGCGCGGCGACTGGTCGGCTACCGGCGCGCTTTCGATCAAGCGTTCGAGCAGGCGTACCGGGAAGTTGTCGATGATTTCCCAGCCCAGATCCTCAAGGACGCGCAGCACGGTCGTCTTGCCAGCGCCAAGCATGCCGGTGACCAGCAGCACGCGCTGACGGTCCGGGATGGCTTCGGCCTCTGACAGATATTCGCTTTCCGGGGAATCGGGGGTCATGAGGGCCTGTTTGCGCCGGGCGGACCGGAAAGGGAAGAGGGAGGGTAGCGCTGTCAGCAAACCCTGTTGCCAAAGTGGGACAGTGCCAGTTCCGCCTTGAGCGCGAGCGGGCCCGCGTGCGGCCAGAGGCGCACCAGCGGGATGGCGATTCCCGCAATTTCAATAGTATCGGCCGCTTCGATGAAGCGCGGGGCCTGCGGGTTCAGCACGATGACGAGCGCAACCGTTGCCTCCTCCGCGCAAGGGAAGGGCAGGATGCCAAGGTTGCGCACTTCGACGAGTCCGCGCGTATTGGGATGGGGATGCGCCAGAAGGCGGTTGCCGGACACTTCGAGCAGGACGGCGTCGTCCCCCACCAGCACCGCGCCCCGGTCGATGAGTTCCAGCGCGAGGCTTGACTTGCCCGTTCCGGAATCGCCCTCGATCAGTATCGCGCGGCCGTCGATGGCGACGCTGGTGGCCTGACGCACGAGAGGCGGTGTTCCCGTCATGTCACTCGCCCTGCCATGCGGGAAGGGAGAACACCAGCCGGGCCCCATGCTCGCCGTCGATACGATCCGTGGCGCGCAGCTTGCCGAAATGCGCCTCGACGATGGTGCGCGCGATGGCGAGGCCGAGGCCGCTGTGCTTGCCGAATTCCTCGCCCGACGGGCGCAGCGAGTGGAAGCGTTCGAAGATCCGCTCACGCGCGGGCTCGGGAATGCCGGGTCCGTGGTCGGAAACGGCGATTACCACGCGTTGCGCTTCGCGGGTCAGCATGATCTCGATCGGCGCACCGGCGGGCGAGAACGAGATGGCATTGTCGATCAGGTTCTGGAGCACGCGTTCGAGCCGTCCGGCATCCCCGGGGACAACCAGCCGGTCGGCCCCATAGGCATCGACCCCGGCGGCTTCGAGGATCTCGACCGGGCAGTTCCCGTTGACGCCGCGCTGCTCCCGTTCGTTGACCAGTGCGCGCACCAGCCGCAGCATATCGACCGGTTCGAATGTGGTGCGGCTCAGTTCGGCGTCGATGCGACTGGCATCGGCGATCTCGGTCACGAGGAAGTCGATGCGGCGCACGTCATCCTTGGCGATGCCGAGCAACTGGCGGCGCAGGTCCGCATCCTCGACCCGGTCGAGGCTTTCGAGCGCGCTGCGCAGCGAGGTCAGCGGGTTCTTGAGTTCGTGGGCGACATCGGCCGCGAAGCTTTCTACGGCGTCGATACGCTGGCGCAGGGCGCCGCTCATGTCCGAGACGGCACGCGCGAGCAGGCCGATTTCGTCACGCCGGTCGGGCAGGCGAGGCACCACCACGCTGCGGTCGCGGCCGAGCCGCACACGCACGGTTGCGCGCACCAGTTTGCGCAGCGGCTCTACGATGGTGCGGGCCAGGAACAGCGAGAGCAGGATCGAGACGCCCAGCGCGCCGCCGACGATGATCGCCAGCGTCTGACGCGCCATCCGCACGTTCTCGGTAATGTCGCGCGCGTTGCGGGTGACGAGCAGGGCATCGCCCCGGTCGCCCACCGGAGTTGCGGCGATGATGACCGGGGTCTGGTCTGGCGCGGCCTCGTTGCTGACTTCGGTGCGGCCATTGGCGAGGGCGGTGGCGATCTCCGGCCAGGCGCTGGCATTGGCGCCCGGATTGTCGTGATAGGGAGGCACCGGGGGGGAGCCGAGGACGAAGTTCATGCCGCTGTCCAGCGCGCGGGCGGCGTCCTGCAACCACGGCTCGGTGGCCGGATCGACAAGCGTATAGGACGGCGGGGCCAGTGCGAAACTGTCCGCGATCAGGTGGCCTTTCGCATCGAACAGACGAAGGCGCAGGGTTTCGCTCGATCCGATGCGGGCGATCAGGTCGCGGCGCTGATCTCCCTCGGTGCCGGAAAGGGCATGGGCGACGATCTCGGCCTGCGAGGCGGCGAGGCGGTAGCGCTCGTCCAGCAATTCGCGCCGGTAGCTGTCGAGGTAGAACAGGCTGCCTGCCAACAGCGCCAGCGCGATGACGTTCACGGCAAGAATGCGCGCGGTGAGCGAGACGCGCCACGGCAGGCCCAGACGGACGCCGAGCGAGGCCTTGCCGGATAAGGGATGACGCGATGAGGTGGCGCGGGACGATTTGGACCGCTTTGTGCGGTGGTGTTCAGCCATCGGCGAAGGAGTAACCGGCGCCGTAGAGCGTGTCGATTGCGGCGAACTCGGGATCGACGGCGCGGAACTTGCGGCGCAGGCGCTTGATGTGGCTGTCGATGGTGCGGTCGTCGACATAGACGTCCTCGCTGTAGGCGGCGTCCATCAGCTGGTTGCGGCTCTTGACCACGCCCGGGCGCATCGCCAGCGCCTCCAGGATCAGGAACTCGGTAACCGTCAGCGAGACCGGCGTGCCGTCCCATGCGACCTGATGGCGGGCGGGATCGAGTTGCAGGCGCCCGCGTACCACCGTGTCCGGCAGGCTTTCGCCGGAGTCGGCATCGATGGGCGCGCGCACGAGTTCGCTGCGCCGCAGGATGGCGCGAATGCGCGCGACGAGCAGGCGCTGGCTGAACGGTTTGGCGATGTAATCGTCCGCCCCCATGGCCAGCCCGAGCGCCTCGTCCGGCTCCTCGTCCTTGGAGGTGAGGAAGATCACCGGCAGGCTGGACTGCGCGCGCAGCGCCTGAAGCAGCGAGAGTCCGTCCATGCGCGGCATCTTGATGTCGAAGATCGCAAGGTCGGGCGGATTGTCGAGCAGCGCTTTCAGCGCGGCCTCGCCATCGGTGTAGACGCGCGTGGCAAAGCCTTCGGCCTGAAGGCTGATGGACAGCGTGGCGAGGATATTGCGGTCGTCATCGACGAGCGCGATCGTCTGGATACGCGCGGGCGCTTCGGCCCGGACTTCTCCCGCATGGGCGGGGGCGGGGATCGTCTCGCCGTTTCCGGGGGCTGTCGAAGGCTCTGCCATGAGGCTGCGGGGTCCTCTTTATCGCTAGCGACAAACGCCTAGCGGGAGTGGGTCCGGCTGACAATCTCCGTTCCTGACGCAAAAGAGATAAGGTTCGTCGCAGTCCGATTGGTTTATTTTTCCCCAGATTTGACGGAAAAGGGGGGCGGGATTATGCGCGCCCCGAGTCTTGCGAAAAAATGTCCGGGTATCGATCGATCCCCCTCGATCGGTGCCTGAAAATGGAGGAGATGACATTGACCGCTACCCTGAACTATCCGCTCGCCAAACAAGGCATTGAAACCAACGCGGAAATCTTCGCGAACCTGGGCACGGCCCCGCTCGTGGAACATGCGGTCAGAAACGGAGAGGGCGTGCTGAGCGTCGACGGACCTTTCGTCGTCGCCACCGGCAAACACACCGGCCGCTCCGCCAAGGACAAGTTCATCGTCAAGGACGCCGAGACCGAAAATACGGTCTGGTGGGGCAAGACGAACGTCGCAATGACGCCGGAGCACTTCGCCGCGCTCAAGGAAGACTTCCTCAAGGCCGTGGCCGAGAAGGATACGCTCTACGTGGCGGACCTGTTCGGCGGTTCGCAGCCGGAGCACCGCGTCAAGGTGCGCATCATCAACGAGTTCGCCTGGCACAACCTGTTCATCCGCACCCTGCTGGTGCGTCCGGACGCCGCTGAACTCGCGGACTTCGCGCCCGAATACACGATCATCGACCTGCCCAGCTTCCGCGCCGATCCCGAGCGTCACGGCAGCCGCAGCGAAACCGTGATCGCGGTCAACTTCACCGAGAAGCTGATCCTGATCGGCGGCACGTCCTATGCGGGCGAGATGAAGAAGTCGGTCTTCGGCATCCTCAACTACCTGCTGCCCACCAAGGGCGTGATGCCGATGCACTGCTCGGCCAACATCGGCCCCGAGGGCGACACTGCCGTGTTCTTCGGCCTGTCGGGCACCGGCAAGACCACGCTTTCGGCCGACGCCTCGCGTACCCTGATCGGTGACGACGAGCATGGCTGGTCGGACACTGCGGTGTTCAACTTCGAAGGCGGCTGCTACGCCAAGATGATCCGCCTCTCGGCCGAAGCCGAGCCGGAAATCTTCGCGACCACCAAGCGTTTCGGCACCGTGCTCGAAAACGTCGTGATCGACCCGGTCACGCGCGAGATCGACCTCGACGACAACTCGCTGGCCGAGAACAGCCGCGGTTCCTACCCGATCGACTTCATTCCGAACACCTCGGAGAAGAACCTCGGCCCGGTTCCGAAGAACATCATCTTCCTGACCGCAGACGCTTATGGTGTGCTGCCTCCGATCGCGCGTCTCACGCCCGATCAGGCGATGTACCACTTCCTCTCGGGCTACACCGCGCGCGTTGCCGGTACCGAGATCGGCGTGACCGAGCCGGAAGCGACCTTCTCGACCTGCTTCGGCGCGCCGTTCATGCCGCGTCACCCGTCGGTCTACGGCAACCTCCTCAAGGAGCGTATCGCCAAGGGCGGCGTGAAGTGCTGGCTGGTCAACACCGGCTGGTCGGGCGGCAAGGCCACGATGGAAGGCATCAAGCGCATGCCGATCAAGGCCACCCGCGCGCTGCTCAATGCTGCACTGGACGGCAGCCTGAACACTGCCGAGTTCAAGGAAGATCCGAACTTCGGCTTCGAAGTGCCGGTCGCGGTTCCGGGCGTTGACGCCAAGCTGCTCGATCCCCGCGCGGCCTGGGCCGACGGCGCCGAGTACGACAAGACCGCGCAGACTCTGGTCAAGCAGTTCATCGACAACTTCGCCCAGTTCGAAGCCCATGTCGACGAAGGCGTCCGCAAGGCTGCACCCGTCTCGGTGTAACGGCCGGAAACGGCGCCAACGCGCGCCGTTCAGCGTGAAATAAAGGCAGGGTCCCGGAACTTCGGTTTCGGGGCCCTTGTCTTGTCATGAATTGGGTGCATGCTGTCGCTCCCCCTCTCTCTTTCATGGAGAAACGACCATGGGAATTTTTGACGGCATTCTCGGCCAGGTCAGCGATCACCCCGATGTCGAGAACCTTGCCGGCAAGCTGGGCCTTGATCCGGCAACGGCGGAAAAGGCGATCGCCGCACTCGGCTTCGCGCATCAGCAGGAAGGCGATACCGCGCAACTGGCGGCGGAAAAGACCGGTCTGGGTGTCGGCACGATCCAGCAGATCATCAGCTCGATCGGCGGCGAGGGCTCTCTGGGTCAGTTCGCCAGTCTCGTTTCCAGCGATCCGTCGAAGTTCACGTCCTTCCTCGACAAGGACGGTGACGGCAGCGTGGTCGACGACATCACCAACATGGCCAAGGGCCTGTTCGGCAAGAGCTGAACCCCGGCCATGACGAAGAAGGCCGCCCTGCTTGAGCGGGGCGGCCTTTCTCGTGGGCCGTCCGAAGGCGCGGACAAATTCGCAAGGCGAATCCGACCCGGCCGACTTGGCAGTGCTCCCGGCTGCCCGATCCCTGCCCGAAAAACACCCGTCATCCCCGCGCAGGCGGGGATCCCGCTTTCTGGCAGCAGAACGAGAGGTTTCAAGGCAGCGGGGCCCCCGCCTGCGCGGGGGCGACGAAACGACGAAGCTGGACGAATTCTGAGCGTAATCCGTTCGTTCCGAGCCGTCAGGTGATGCCACCCGACTTGAAAATGCTTTAATCGAGCATGTCGGCCGGCACCTGACCGCCGTGGGCAGCTAGTTGGCGCAGAGTTTCCTTGTGCAGCCACAGGTTCATTTCCGCCGAGCCGTCCAGCGCGCCGGTATAGCCCAGCTCCTTCGCCAGTTCCTTGCGGTTGTCGAGGCTGGAATCGATATTGAGCACTTTCATCAGATCGACGATCGAGTGCTGCCAGTCGAGGTTCTTGCCGGACGCCATTTCGGTCAGCACGGCGCTGACGTCTACCGATTCGGGCGCGGCCTGCGGCGGCGGGGCCGCGGCTGCGGGAGCAGGCGCTGCGGCGGGGGCTGCCGCTGGTGCCGCTGCGGCAGGCGCCGGCGCGGCCTTCTTTCCGAAAATGGCATCCTTGATCGAGCCGAAGATGGACATGGGCATGCTCCTTGGCTGAGTTCCGGGGGGGTGAAAAACGAACCGCCGCCCGCACGCGCCTGAGTCGGACAACGTAGGGGCGGCGGATCGATCCTGCTCCCCGGCAGGCCGGGTGCCTACGCCATGTCCGCGCTCATGGGGCATGGTGCCCCGTGAGCGCGGCGGAGCGATCAGCGCTTGCCGGTGGTGGTGATATATTCGTCGATATTGGTGGCCAGCACGTCGAGCGGGACATTGCCGCCGTCGACCACGGCCTGGTTGAAATCGCGGAGGTCGTAGGCCGTGCCCAGCGCCGCCTTGGCGCGGTCGCGCTGGCGGTTGATCTCCGAATGACCCATCTTGTAGCCGCAGGCCTGACCCGGCCACGAGCAATAGCGGTCCACTTCGCTGGCGATCTCGCCCGCATTGCTGCCGTTGCGTTCGACGAAGAACTGCACCGCCTGCTGGCGGCTCCAGCCCTTGGCGTGAAGGCCGGTATCGACCACCATGCGGCAGGCACGGAAAGCGATCGACTGGAGGTAGCCGAGGCGGCCCACCGGATCGTCGTCATAGGCGCCAAGCTCGTCCGCAAGCTGTTCGGCGTAGAGCGCCCAGCCTTCGGAATAGGCGTTGAACGCCAGCATCGAGCGGATCAGCGGCAGCCGGTTGGCATATTCGCCCTGCCAGACGTGGCCGGGGATCGCCTCGTGATGGACCAGCGTGGGCAGGTCGAACTTGCGGTGCAGGTCGGTGGTGTGGAGGTTGATCCACATCTTGCCGGGCACCGTGCCGTCCTTCGAGCCGCCGCCGCCATAGGCCGTGGGCGCGCCGGGCTCTTCCGAAAGTGGCAGGCGGCGCACTTCGACATTGCCCGAGACCGGATCGCGGAAGGCGCGCGGCATCTGCGCGCGGATCCAGTCGATGCGCTTCTGGATGAAGGCCATGATCTCGGCCCGGCCGGGATCGCCTTCGGAGAACATGAAGCGCTTGTCGTTGCCGAGCGCGGACATCCGCGCGCCCACAGTGCCCTGCGTATAGCCAAGCGACTTCAGGATCGGGTCCATGCGGGCGTGGAGCGCCGCCAGTTCCTCCATCCCGCGCTGGTGGATTTCCTCGGCGGGGACGGTCGTGGTGGTGCTGGCGCGCAGGGCCCAGGCGTAGAACTCGTCGCCATTCGGGCGGGCGCCCATACCCGGATCGCTCTTGGCAAGGCCGCGCTGGCGCTTGAGTTCGGCCAGTTGGCGTTCCAGCGCGGGCACCACTTCGCCCGCGACGATGGTCTTGGTGCGGTTCTCCCAGTCGCCGGGGATCGTCTTGGTGCGGCCGACAAGCGAGGACACCAGCCCGCCGCCATTGTTCCGCGCCTCGGTAATCGTGCTTTCCATCTGCGCGATGGCGCGGTCCAGCAGGAAGTCGGGCGGGACGAGGCCCTTGTCGGTTGCCGCGCGCATGCGCTCCAGCTCACCGTCAAGCTGGGCATCGAACTGCGAGAGGCGCGAGACATAGGCCTCGGCATCGGCGGCGGTCTTCACCGGGTGATCGGCGTCAAGGAACTTGGGCGTATCGAGATAGGCGCCGACGTTCTGGATCACGACGTAAGGCGTGTTGCGCCAGCCGCCCACGGCCACGTCGCCATAGGGCTGGGCCAGACCGTCGAGCGCGGTCTTGTAGGCGCTGCGCACGACGGCGAGGCTGGTGCGGTTCGCATGGTCCAGCCCGGTGGTGTCGAATGCCTCGACGCGGGCGAGATCGGCGCGCAGCGTCTTTCCGAGCGCGGCGCGGCCCGCGAAGGAGCGGTCCTCAAGGCGCGAGCGCAGCGCGGCATGCGCGCCGGTGTCGACGCCGAGGCTGGTGGCGTTTTCAGGCGCGTGCTCCAGCATGTTCCACGCGATCGAATCGAGCAGAGCGGCGGCGTTCTGCTGTCCGGCCGGTGCGGCGGCGAGCGCGCGGGCGCCGGGCAGCGCGAGCGCGGCGGTACCGGTGGCGAGAAGTTGGAGCGTGGTGCGACGCGAGAGCGGCGGGGGGGCCATGGTCTGGTTCTTCATGGGCCGCGAAATTGGCGAGCGACGAGGCGTGTGTCAAACCCGCTCGATTGCCGGACCGCGCTCGGCTAGGGGATAACCATGGACATTGCGCTTTCCCTGCTCGTTCTCACTATTGTCGCGCTTGTGCTGGGCGCTTTTGCGCTGTTTCGGCGTGGGGGGTATCGCAAGCAGGCGGTGCTGATGCTGGTGCTGGCGGGGGTGATGGTGGCGAATGTGGCGATTCTGGTCGTGCCCACGTCCGGCGGCGAGACGCTGGCCGGTGCGGCAAAGGAAAAGGCGCCGGAGTGAGCCTCCGACGCCTTTTGCCAATTTTGCGATTTCCGAACCGACGCACCAACTTCCACTGACGTCACCCTGAACTTGTTTAGCTGCGCTGGCCTTCGGCTCAGGGGCCATCGTGGTTCTGGCGCTGTGTCTGGCGGCAGTAATACGCCGTCGCGGCTTTACCCCTGCGACCCCCAGCCTAGGCTGAGAAATGGCCCCTGAAACAAGTTCAGGGTGACGCAAGGGGTAAGCGCCCGCTTTGCGGGCGCCAACCGCTTGCGTCACTTAATCGGACAATCCGGCGAAAGACGCATATCGAGGTAATTGTCCACCGAACGCATCAGATCGTCGATCTCGTTCTCGAAGAAGTGGTTCGCGCGCGGGATTTCGTCGTGGTGGATGGTGATGTGCTTCTGCGTGCGCAGCTTGTCGACCAGCTTCTGCACCGCGTTCGGCGTGACCACCGTGTCCGCCGCGCCCTGGATGATGATGCCCGAGGCGGGGCAGGGGGCGAGGAACGAGAAATCGTACATGTTGGCCGGCGGGGCCACCGAGATGAAGCCGCGAATCTCCGGGCGGCGCATCAGCAGCTGCATGCCGATCAGTGCGCCGAACGAGTAACCGGCGATCCAGGTGGTCGAGGCTTCGGGATGGATTGACTGCACCCAGTCAAGCGCGGCGGCGGCGTCGGACAGTTCGCCCACGCCGTTGTCGAAGCTGCCCTGGCTGCGGCCGACGCCGCGGAAGTTGAAGCGCAGCGTGGCGAAGCCGCGCGCCACGAAGGCCTTGTAAAGGTGCTGGGTGACCCGGTCGTTCATCGTGCCGCCCGCCTGCGGGTGCGGGTGAAGGATCATCGCCACCGGTGCGCGCGGGCGCGTTGCGGGCTGGAAGCGGCCTTCGAGGCGGCCTTCGGGTCCGGGAAAAATGACTGCGGGCATGTGTTTGCGGGCCTGACCTGTTGAAACTCCCGCGAAATACCGGCGGCGGTCTGCCGCACCGGCAATCGCGGGAGTGCAAATAAGAAGGTTCGCTATATAGAAACAACCGCCCCGAAAACAACTTTTGCAAACAATGGCCCCCGAAATCGAAAACGCACCGATCTATCTCGACCATGCCGCGACCACGCCGATCATGTCCGAAGCGCGCGATGCGTGGCTGGAAGGGGCGCGAATCTGGGCCAACCCGTCGAGCCCGCACAAGGCCGGCCGCGCCGCCCGGGCCGGGCTGGAGGATGCGCGCGAGCGGGTAAAACGGGTGCTGGGCTGGGAGGGTGAACTGATTTTCACCTCCGGCGCCAGTGAGGCGCTGGCGATCGGCCTTGGTCGCGCCAAGGCGGAGCGGCGGCTGGTCTCTGCGGTCGAGCATGACGCCGTGTTTCGCGCCGCGCCCGATGCCGAAGTGTTGTCCATGCGTGAGGGCGAAGTCGATGCAGGCGCGCTTGCGGCGGCGCTGGCGGGCGCGGGGCGTCCGGTCGTCGCGGTACAGTCGATCAACTCGGAGACCGGCACTGTGCTGCTGCCCGCTGGACGCACGCCCTTGGCCGAACAGGTGCGCGCGGCGGGCGGGCTGTTCCTGGCGGATTGCTCGCAATCGGCGGGCAAGATGGCCTTGCCTGACGCGGATATGGTAGTTGTCTCCGCGCACAAGCTGGGCGGTCCCGTCGGCATCGGCGCCTTGCTGGTGAAGGATTTCGCTATGCTGGAGCCGAACGGCGGACAGGAGCGTGGCTACCGTGCCGGGACCGAGAACCTGCCCGGCGCGCTCGGTTTCGCCGCTGCGCTTGAAGCGCGGGGTCTGGAAGACTGGGAAACCACCAGCGAGCAGCGCTTCGACTTCAGGAACCGTCTGTCCGCGCATGGGGAGATCCTTCAGCCGGGCATGCCCTGTTCGCATATCTTTGCCGTTGCCGCGCCGCGTCTGGCCGCGACCGCCACACTGATCCGCATGGATGCCATGGGCTTTGCGATTTCGGCGGGAAGCGCCTGCTCCTCGGGCACGCTCAAGCAGAGCCGGGTCTTGCAGGGCTTCGGCGTCGACGAAGACCTCGCCCGGCGCACCGTGCGCATCAGCATTGGCTGGAATACCACGCCGGCCGAACTCGATGCCTTTGCGGAAGCCTGGGCGCAGGTGAACGCATGATCTACCTCGACTATCAGGCCACCACGCCGCTCGCCCCCGAAGCGCGCGAGGCGATGCTGCCGTGGCTTGGCGGGCCGGAGGGCGTGGGTTTCGCCAATCCGCATAGTCCCCACCGTCCCGGACGCGGCGCGGCCGCCATTGTCGAAGTGGCGCGCGAACAGGTTGCGGCGCTGCTGCCGCCGGGGGGCAGGGTTGTCTTCACCTCCGGCGCGACCGAGGCGATCAATCTTGCCTTGTTCGGCAGCGGCGCGCGCAGGCTGGCAGTCTCCGCAATCGAGCATGCGGCCGTTCTCGACGCCGCGCGGGTGGTCGATCCCGATGTGGCGATCCTTCCCGTCGATGCCGACGGATTGGTCGATCCTGCGCTCAACCTTTCTGACGGTCCGGACCTTGTCGCGGTCATGCAAGTCAATAACGAGATCGGCACTGTCCAGCCGATCGCCGCGCTGGCCGAGGCTGCGCACCGCGCGGGGGCATTGTTCCTCTGCGATGCGGTGCAGGGTGCGGGCAAGATCGCAGCGCCGCAGGGCGCCGATCTCATCGCGCTTTCGGCGCACAAGCTCTACGGTCCCAAGGGAATCGGTGCGCTGTGGATCCGGGACGGGCTGGACCTTAAGCCCCTGATTCACGGCGGCGGACAGGAGCAGGGATTGCGCTCGGGAACGCTGAGTCCGGCTCTCTGTGCGGGTTTCGGCGCGGCAGCCAGACTTGCCGCACAGCGCATGGAAGCGGACGCGGCGCATGTCGAGGCGCTGTGGACGGCGGCGCGGGAGGCGCTGGCCCGCTGGACGCTCAACGGCTCGGCCAAGCATCGCTGGCGCGGAAACCTCAATGTGCGGCGCGACGGGCTCGATGTCGCGCGGCTGATGTCGGACTTGCGGGACATGGCCTTTTCCGCCGGTTCCGCCTGCGCCAGCGGATCGGGACGACCCAGCCACGTGCTGAAAGCATTGGGACTTTCGGACCGGCAGGCCAAAAGCTCTATCCGTCTGGGATTCGGGAGATATACTGGGCTTAGGGAAATCGGGGATGCCTGCGCACGTATCGATGCCGCAGCAGCGGCGCAGGGAGTCTGAATTGTTGAACGTCAGATTTGTTACCGCTGAAGGTGTATCCGTCACGGCCGAGGCCGAGCCGGGGACGCGTCTCCTTGCCCTTGCCCAGCGCTGCGGCATGCCGCTTGAGGGCACATGCGAAGGCCAGATGGCCTGCTCCACCTGCCACGTGATCGTCTCGCCCGAGTGGTTCGATGTTCTTGAGCCGGCCTCCAATGACGAGGAAGACATGCTCGACCTCGCTGCCGGCGTCACGCGCACCAGCCGCCTGTCCTGCCAGATCGAACTGACCGAGGCGCTGGACGGCCTGGAAGTGCGCATCCCCGGCCTCTCGCGAGACATGCAGATCGGCTGATCCCGATAAATCGGAACGAATCGGGAAACCAAGTTCTGGAAAACACGGGAATCCGACTTGGCACCGGGCGGGGCGCTGCTAGGTTCCGCCCATGGTGACCACGACCGACGAAGATTCAGATCCGTTCGACGCCATCGTCGATGCGCCTTTCGATGCCGCGCTGTCTCAGCGCTACCTTGTCTATGCGCTTTCGACCATCACGGCGCGCTCGCTGCCGGATTTGCGTGACGGATTGAAGCCGGTCCACCGCCGCCTGCTCTGGGCGATGCGGCAGCTGAAGCTCGATCCCGGCAATGCCTACAAGAAGTCGGCCCGCGTCGTCGGTGACGTGATCGGCAAGTATCACCCGCATGGCGACGCTTCGGTCTACGACGCGATGGTCCGCCTCGCGCAGGACTTCTCGCTGCGCTATCCGCTGGTGCAGGGCCAGGGCAACTTCGGCAATATCGACGGCGATAATGCGGCCGCCTACCGCTACACCGAAGCGCGCCTGACGCGTACGGCGATCCACCTGATGTCCGGGCTGGACGAGGGCACCGTCGATTTCGTTCCCACCTACAACGGTGAAGAGAGCGAGCCGGACCTGTTCCCCGGCATGTTCCCCAACCTGCTGGCGAACGGTTCGACCGGCATCGCCGTGGGCATGGCGACCTCAATCCCCAGCCACAACGTCGCCGAGATCATCGATGCGACGATGATGCTGATCGACAATCCCCATGCCGAGCATGAGCAGCTCATGCAGGTGTTCCACGGCCCCGATTTCGCGACCGGCGGCCTGGTGGTCGATAGTCCCGAGGCGATCAGCCACGCTTATGAAACCGGCAAGGGCGCCTTCCGTGTGCGCGGCCGGTTCTCGACCGGAAAGGATCAGGCGGGCAACTGGGAAGAGAGCGGGATCGAGCGGCTTGGCAGCGGCCAGTGGCAGCTCGTCATTTCCGAAATTCCCTACATGCTGGCCAAGGGCAAGCTGATCGAGCAGGTCGCCGCGCTGATCGGTGACAAGAAGCTCCCGATCCTCGAAGACATTCGCGACGAAAGCGACGAGCAGATCCGCATCGTCTTCGTGCCCAAGAGTCGCAATGTCGATCCCGAGCTGCTGAAGGAAAGCCTTTACCGGCTTACCGATCTGGAAAGCCGCTTCTCGCTCAACCTCAACGTGCTGGATTCGCATCGCACGCCGGGGGTGATGGGCCTGAAGCTGCTGCTGTCCGAATGGGTTTACAGCCAGATCGACATCCTGCTGCGCCGCGCGCGCCACCGCTTGGAAAAGATCGCCGCGCGGCTGGAACTGGTCGCCGGTTACATCATCGCTTATCTCAACCTGGACCGGATCATCGAGATCATCCGCACCGAGGATGAGCCCAAGCCGGTGATGATGGCCGAGTTCGAACTGACCGATCGTCAGGCCGAAGCCATTCTCAACATGCGCCTGCGCAGTTTGCGCAAGCTTGAGGAAATGGAGCTTCGCAAGGAGCACGAGGAACTGCTGCGCGAGCAGGATGACCTCAACAAGCTGCTCGAAAGCCCGGCTCGCCAGCGCACGCGCCTCAAGCGTGACCTGACCACGCTGCGCAAGGAATATGCCGAGGATACCGTCATCGGCCGCCGCCGCACGACGATCGCGCAGGCCAAGCCGACGGTAGAATTCAGCATGGACGCGATGATCGAGAAGGAGCCGGTGACGGTGATCCTCTCGGCGAAGGGCTGGGTGCGCGCCGCCAAGGGCCATGTTCCGCTGGATGGCGACTTCAAGTTCAAGGAAGGCGACGGCCCGGCCTATGCCTTCCACGCGCAGACCACCGATAAGGTGCTGATCGCGCTGGATAATGGCCGCTTCTACACGGTCGGTGCCGACAAGCTTCCGGGCGCGCGCGGGTTTGGCGAGCCGATCCGCACGATGGTCGATATCGATGCGGATGCGCACATCATCGCGGCGCTGGTTTACAAGCCGAAGTCGCAGATCCTGCTGGCCTCGAACGTGGGTCGCGGATTTGCGGTCGAGGCGGAGGAATTGCTGGCCGAAACGCGCAAGGGCCGTGCGGTCATGTCCACCAAGGCGGGCGTTCAGCTCAAGATCGTGCGCGAGATCCCTGCCGAGCATGACCATGTTGCCGTGGTTGGCGACAATCGCAAGCTGGTGATCTTCAGTCTGGAAGAACTGCCGCTGATGGCCAAGGGGCAGGGTGTGACGCTCCAGCGCTACCGTGACGGCGGACTGTCCGATCTCATTACGCTCAAGCTTGAGGATGGCCTGTCGTGGACGATGGGCGGCGACAGCGGCCGCACGCGGACCGAAAAGGACATGGGTCTCTGGAAAGTCGCACGCGGCGCGGCAGGCCGTCTGCCGCCGACCGGGTTCCCGAGGGACAACAAGTTTCAGGGATAAATAAGGTGTTCAGCGGCTTTTACATGGCCGCCGAACACCCGGATCATTCGTGATCCGAGCCATCCCAAATCCCCCGTCGTCCCCGCGAAGGCGGGGACCCCGCTTGTTCTTGCGGCGGGGCGAAAAGGAAGCGGGGCCTCCGCCTTCGCGGGGGCGACGGACTGTTTTGTGCTGGGGCCTGCCTGACAATCTTGAGGGAGCGATTTTCCGCACCCCCGCCTCAATCCTTGGCCGCGCTCGCAGGCTTGGGCACCAGAATGAGCTGGTTATTGTCCACCCGCCAACTTCCCAGCTGCGACAGCAGGTTCATGCCGATGACATTGGTTTCGACCTCGCTGTCCGGGCCGATGGCGACGGGCAGGGAGGTCGCCTCGATCGAGCCGAAGCGCAGCGAACTTGCGGTTCCCATGCGGGCGACGATGGTGCCGCCCGCCGTATCCAGCATCACGCCCTGATCGCCTTCGTCGGGCATGATGCCCGCGCGGCGGGCGGCCGATTGGGAGATGCCGGTGTAAGTGGCGCCGGTATCGATCAGGAAATTGACAGGCACGCCATTGAGCTGCGCCTCGACCCAGAAGTGGCCGTCGGTCCGCAGCGGTAGCACGGTCTGCCCGCCTTCAACAGCGGCCGGCCTCACCTGATCGAGCCAGAGCGCGGCATCCGAACGGTGCGCGCTGGTGGCAAGGCTGGCGACGGTCAGCAGAAGCGCGGCAGTGAGGGCGAGGTACGCCGTATTGCGCATGCCATGCCCAAGGCGCGGGTAACGGTGGAGCAGCATGCCGGCCAGCACCGCCAGCAGGATCGCGACGATGGTCAGCGCCAGCAGCGGCTTCGCATAAAGCAGCGCTTCAAGCTGCCCGAAGTTCACTGCGCCTGCCCTGTCAGTTCCGCATCGAGCAGCGCGTCGATGCGCGGGGCTGCGGGAAAGCCCTCGGCGATCCAGCGATCTTCGACGCGGCGCAGCACGCGGGCCACTTCAGGTCCGGCGCTGACGCCGCGCGCCACGATCTGGCCACCCTTGAGCGGGAAGGCGGGAATGTCCCACTGGCCCAGCGCCGCGGTGTCGGCACCGGCGATCAGCAGCCGGTCGAGCGCGCTTTCGCGGCCCAGCCGGTAGGCGAGTGCGCGCGGCTCTCCGGGCTCGTCCTCTCTCGCGGCGGCGAGGGCGAGGCGCTTTTTCTGCGCGCCGGAAAGGCGGAAGCGAGAGGCGATCTGCTCGGCCAGCGGCACTTGCGCGGGCAACAGCGCAGCAAGGCGGCGTAGCGCTTCGGGCGCGATGGCCTGCGCCTTTTCCTGCGCCACCAGTGCCGCAAGGGCGACCGGATCGGCCTCGGGCAGGATCACCGCGAGCACGCCAAGCTCGGCCATGCGCGCGATAGTCGGCGCCGGATCGGGCAGACCGAGAAGGTTCATCATCTCCATGCCCACACGCTCGCGCGAGAGGCCCTTGAGCGTGGCAGCGAGTTCGGCGCAGGCACTTTCCGCTTCCTCGTCAGCGGGTTGCGAGCCAAACCGGGCCTGAAACCGGAAGTAGCGCAAGATGCGCAAGTGGTCCTCGCGGATGCGCTGGCGGGCATCGCCGATGAAGCGCACGCGGCGGGCGGCAAGGTCGGCAAGGCCGTCGAACCAGTCGAAGACCTCGCCGGTCAGCGGATCGGCATAGAGCGCGTTGATCGTGAAATCGCGCCGCGCGGCGTCTTCGCGCCAGTCTTCGGCGAAGGCCACCGTAGCGCGGCGCCCGTCGGTCGAGACGTCATGGCGCAGCGTGGTGATCTCCACGGGGCCGCCGGGCAGTACGGCCGTAACGGTGCCGTGGTCGATGCCGGTGGGGATCCTGTGAATATCGGCGCTCTTCAGGCGTTCCATCACCGCGTCGGGTTCGAGCACGGTTGCCATGTCGATGTCCTTGACCGGCAGGCCCAGCAGCGTGTCGCGCACCGCGCCGCCGACGTAGCGGGCATTTTCGGCACCCAGCGTTTCCACCAGCGCCGCGATATCCTCCCTCCGCATCCATTCGGGCGCGATGCGGGTGGGCAGTGGTTCAGTCATTCCAGTCGAGCCTGCGGGAAAGGTTGTGAAGGATCGCTCCGGTCACGCCCCAGATGCGGTGGTCGTGCCAGTTGATCTCGACAAAGCGGTGATGGCGGTTTTCCCATTCCACCGAGCATTGCTGCTGGTTGGCGGGATCGAGGAGGTAGCTCATCGGCGCCTCGAACCACTGCGCCACTTCGGCGGGATTGGGGTGGATCGGCAGGTCGGCGGGGATCACCGCAAGTACCGGCGTGATCTCGTAGCCGCTGCCGGTGCGGTAGACGTCGCTGGTGCCCAGCACCTGCACGTCGCGCGGATGGATGCCCAGTTCCTCGTCCGCCTCGCGCAGCGCGGCCTCGATCGCGGTTTCGCCGTCGTCCAGCCGGCCGCCGGGGAAGGCGATCTGGCCGGGGTGGGCGCGCATCGTGGAGGGGCGATGGAGCAGCAGCGTGCCGGGCTTGTCACGCTCGGTCAGCGTCACCAGCACGGCGGCGGGCTTGAACTCGGGGATCTCGTCGATGCGCGGATCGAGCCAGAGTTCGGGCGGCGCGTTCTTGTGCGCGGCGTCGAAACGCGGGCGGAGGCGATCAAACAGCAGGCTCATGACGGCACCAGATCGAAAGTCGCGCCCCGGCTGGTCACCGAAAGGTCGCCGCCGGAAAGCGCGATCTCGGCAAGCTGACCGTAAGTGCTGCGGTTGAGACGGGCCTCGGCGCCATTGCGGACGGCAAGATAGAGCGCCGGTGTCTCGGGATCGCCTGCGCTGCGGATCGGGTGATCCGGCCCGGCGATGACGATATCGTCGGTATTGAGGCGGAAGACCAGCGCGTCGCCGTCTGCCCGTACATCGGTGGCGATGAAGGCGGCGTCCTCGACCTCGATCGAGAGCTTCTCGGCGGGTGTGACCAGCCAGTGCCGGCCATCGTCGTCGCGCAGCAGGAGGGAGGCGAAGGCGCGGACCATGGCGGGACGGCGGATTTCGCCGCCCTGATGGAACCAGCGCCCGTCGGCCATGATGCGCATTTCGCTGTCGCCCGTCTGCGCGGGCGACCATTCGGAGACCGGCGGCAGCTTGCGCGCGGCCACCAACTCGGCCGCTTCGGCGAGCGTCAGGGCGGAGAGATCGGGCGGCACGTCATAAGGCATGGCTTCGCGATGCCAGATAGGGGCTCGCGCGCCAAGGTCCAGTGCGTGTCCGCCCGCGATTTAACGGGAAGACGCGATTATTAACGGAGCCAAGGCCCCAGCGCGCCCTCGCGCGGCAGAACGGCCGGATTGTCGCAGCGTACGAGCAGGCGGTGCCGCTCGAAGGGTCCCGGAAGCGTCCATTCGCCGGTCGCCTCGTTCGAGAAGCCCCAGAAGCGGCCGTAATAGTCGGGATCGCCGATCAGCACTTGCGGCAGCGGCGCGCGTGCGTCGATCCCGGCAAGGCTGGCCGACATCAGCGCCTTGCCGAAGCCCTTGCCCTGAAGGCCGGGAAGCACGGCCACCGGCCCCATCATGATCATCGGGTGCGCGCGCCCGTCCGGATCGGTCAGCGCGACCGGCCAGCACTGGATCGTGCCGACCAGCATCTCGCTGCCGTCCAGCGCCGCGAAGGACAGCCCGGGCAGCCAATCGGTGCCCGCACGCACCTTGTAGGCGGTGCGCGTGTGTCGCTCCGGCTCGAACGCACGATCGAGCAGCGCTTCGACGAGCGCGGGATCGACATTGTCGAGCGGAATGAGCGTGGCGATATCGGACATCGCGCGGGCCGATAGGTGCGGCGCGCCGGTTTGTCGATTCAATTCATGTGAGGGCTATTAGGTTGATGGTGTGAGATGCAGCAACCGGCCGGAGTCTGGAGCGGGGCCGTCCTCCAGCAGCCAGATCGATCCGTCGGGCCCCTGCTGGATCTCGCGGATGCGGTTATCGAGCGGGTAACGCGCTTCCTCCACGGCCTTTTCCCCGTCGATCCGCACGCGCACGAGGCCGGGAAGGGCGAAAGAGGCGATCAGGAACTGCCCCTGCCACTGCGGGAATTGCTGGCCGGTGTAGAAAATGAAGTCGCCCGGCGCGATCACCGGGTTCCAGCTGATCGCCGGGGCGGCAAGGTCGGGCCGGGTCTTGTGGCGCGGGATCGGCGTACCGTTGTAATTGTCGCCGTCCGAGACCAGCGGCCAACCGTAGTTATGACCCGGCTTGATGAGGTTGATCTCGTCACCGCCCGCCGGGCCGTGTTCGAGGTTCCAGAGTCGGCCCTTGTCATCGAACACGAGGCCCAGCACGTTGCGATGGCCATAGGACCAGATCTGGTTGGTCGGCGCGCCCTTGTCGGCAAAAGGATTGCCGGGGGCAGGGGTGCCGTCGGGCAGCAGGCGCACGATCTTGCCGAGATTGGTGCCAAGGTCCTGCGCAGGCGTGAACTTCTGCCGCTCGCCCGAGCTGACGAAGAGGTACTTGCCGTCCGGGGAGAACACCAGGCGGTGCGAAAAGTGGCCCTCTCCGGTCACCTTGGGCACTTGCCGCCAGATCACCGTCAGGCCCTGAAGCGAGCAGCTTGCTGGTTGCGGGCAGGAGAGGGTGCCCTTGCCGACCGCCGCGCCGCGCGTATCGCCTTCGCCGGCTTCCGCCCAGCTGAGGTAGACCACACGCCCGTTCAATGTCTTGGCATCGAGCGTCTTGCCGGTTTGGTCCGGAGCGAAGATCACGTCGCCCAGCCCGCCCTGTCCGCCATAGGCGACCGTCGGTGCGCCGCTCACTTCGCCCATCGTGCCATCGGCAAGACGCAGGCGGATCCTGCCTTTCTTCTCGGTGACGATCATCGCGCCGGTGGCCTTGTCGATATCCATCGCCCAGGGCTCGTTGAACGCGGCGACTTGCGAGACCTTGAACGGCGCGGCATCGGCCGTCGCCGCGGACGCCTTATCCCCGGAGCCTGCCGCACCGCAGCTTGCGAGGATGAAAGCTACGGGCGATACCGCAGCGAGGAGCGATCTGGAGGTATTCCGCTTGGTCACGTCGATTTCATCCCCTGTTGCCATTGCACCGGGCCGCCTCATCATCGGCGTGGACGAGGCAGGGCGTGGCCCTCTGGCCGGTCCGGTTGTGGCGGGCGCGGTCGTGCTGTGCAAGCCCCGGCCATCGGGGTTGGACGATTCCAAGAAGTTGTCCGGCAAGCGCCGCGCGGAGCTGGAAGAGGTGATCAAGCGCCGCTGCCGTTGGGCCGTGGGCGTGGTCGGCGTCGAGGAGATCGACCGGATCAACATCTTCGGCGCGACGATGCTGGCGATGACGCGCGCGGTCGCCGCGCTCTGCGCGCAGCTTGAGCAAGACCCGCACGAAGTCCTGATCGACGGCAACATGACGCCGCACGGTCGCACCGCCGAGTGGCGCTGGAACGCGCGCGCCATTGTCGGCGGGGACGCGGTGGAACCGTGCATTTCGGCCGCCTCGATCATCGCCAAGGAGCACCGGGACCGCCTGATGCGCGAACTGGCACTGGCGCACCCGCACTACGGCTGGGAGCGCAATGCGGGTTACGGCACCGCCCAGCACCTTGAGGCGCTGCGTACCCACGGCCCGACCATTCACCACCGCCGCAGTTTCGCGCCGGTCGCTCAACTGGAGATGGCGCTTTGACGGGATTCACTGCAGCGGATGTGACCGGACAGGCCGGCAAGTGCTTCCTCGTCACCGGCGCCAATACCGGGCTCGGTTACGAGGCGACGAAAGTGCTTGCCGCGCAGGGCGCGCGCGTGCTGCTCGCCTGCCGCAGTGAGGACAAGGCGCGGCTCGCCATGGAGCACATCCGCATGGAAGTGCCCGGCGCCAATCTGGCCTTCGTGCCGCTCGATCAGGCGGACCTTGCCAGCGTGCGCGAATGCGCCGCGATGGTTTCGCGTGACGAGCCTCGGCTCGATGTGCTGGTGAACAATGCGGGCGTCATGATGCCGCCGCTCCAGCGTACGGTGCAGGGGCACGAATTGCAGTTCGGGGTGAACCACCTTGGCACGTTTGCACTGACCGGGCTGTTGCTGGCCAAGTTGTCCGCCGTGGATGACGGGCGCGTGGTCATCACCGCCAGCCTTGCCCATCGGCGCGGCAAGATCGACTGGGACGATCTCGACGCGCATCGCAGCTACAACCGCTCGCAGCGCTATGGCGACAGCAAGCTGATGAACCTGCTGCACATGTACGAACTGGACCATCGCCTGCGCGCGGCGGGCTCGCCGGTTACGGCGGTGGCCTGCCATCCCGGCGTCGCTTCCACCGAACTGGGGCGTCACTCGCTGGCGTTCCGGGCACTGTTCCCGATTGTCGGCGTGATGCTCAACAGCGCGGCGCAAGGGGCGTGGCCCACGCTTCAGGCGGCGACGGACGCCGTCGAACCCGGCCAATACTACGGCCCCCAGCGCATGGGCGAGGTTTCGGGCCCCTCGGGCGTGGCGAAGCGCAAGCCGTCCGCCACCGATCCCGAAGCGGCACGGCGGTTGTGGGACGTCAGCGCACAAACAACAGGTGTGGATTACGGCCTCGCTCCGGCCTGACGGGTCTTGTTGATAAAAAATTCCTGACGACTCCTGCGAGTCGCGAAACCCAAGATGTTGAGTCATGCGATTCGCATATGACTCGACATCTTGTGTCGGATTCGTTTTGTTCCTCTCTGCTGAACACGTGAATCACAAGGGAATCCCACGAGTCGCGCCTTGACGCTGACTCTCGAAAGACTCACTAGGGGGTCAATCCACAGTTCAATACCCCGGAGCAAACATGGGCCAGCTACTCGTCAAGCAGAAGATCCGCGCTCGCGCACCCGCGCCGACGCCGAAGGAACTGCTGCCCCTCGGCCAGATCATCCCGGGCGACTGCATCGAGGCGATGCGCACCATTCCCGACGCCAGCGTCGACATGGTCTTCGCCGACCCGCCGTACAATCTCCAGCTCGGCGGCGACCTTTCGCGTCCGGATGGCAGCCATGTGGACGCTGTCACCAATGACTGGGACAAGTTCTCCAGCTTCGCCGTCTACGACCAGTTCACCCGTGACTGGCTGACCGAGGCCCGCCGCGTGCTCAAGCCCGAGGGCTCGCTGTGGGTGATCGGTTCGTACCACAACATCTTCCGCCTCGGCGCGATCATGCAGGACATGGGGTTCTGGATCCTGAACGACATCGTATGGCGCAAGGCCAACCCGATGCCGAACTTCAAGGGCACTCGCTTCACCAACGCGCATGAGACGCTGATCTGGGCCTCGATGGGCGAAAAGTCGAAGTACACCTTCAACTACCGCGCGATGAAGACGCTCAATGACGAACTGCAGATGCGTTCGGACTGGGTCCTGCCGATCTGCAACGGCGCCGAGCGTCTGAAGAAGGGCGGCCGCAAGGTGCATCCGACGCAGAAGCCCGAAGCACTGCTCTACCGCGTGATGCTGGCGACCACCAATGCGGGCGACGTCGTGCTCGACCCGTTCTTCGGCACCGGCACCACCGGCGCTGTCGCCAAGCGCCTCGGCCGCGAGTGGATCGGCTGCGAGCGTGAGGGTGATTATCGCGATGCCGCGATGGAACGCATCGAAATGGCGCTGCCTCTCGACGAAAGCGCGCTCAAGACCATGCAGTCGAAGCGCACCGCGCCCAAGGTGGCGTTCGGCACGCTGATCGAGACCGGCTGGATTGCTCCCGGCACGGTGGTCTCGGACAAGAAGAACCGCTTCCGCGCCGTCGTGCGCGCCGATGGTTCGCTGGTGGCGGAGGACAAGGCGATCGGCTCCATCCACGGCCTCGGCAAGGAACTCCAGGGCGCGCCTTCGTGCAATGGCTGGACGTTCTGGCACCTTGAGCACGAAGGCCAGGTCAAGCCGATCGATGCGATCCGCCAGCTGTACATCCTCGCGACCGAGCCCTGATCGGGGCCTGGGGAACACCTGACTTTCCTCCTTCCGTCATCCTGAACTTGTTTCAGGATCCATCCCTCGGCCTGCGTCGGGGGTGGTCAGCAAGCCGACAGGTCGGCTCGAAATTCGCAACGCTTCGGCCTCCTCTGCCCGATGGATCCTGAAACAAGTTCAGGATGACGGGTATGCGGAGGCGCGAGGTTTAGCGAGAGGTGATGGGCCCAATGGCGGGCTGGCCCTCAAAACCTGTTCTGCGTGGCCCGCGCAACCGCTAAGGGCCCGCCCATGACTCGCAAGATCTACCTCCAGCCGATCGCCTTCGCCCAGAGCCCGCAGAGCGAGGAGGGCGAGGCCGTCCGTCTCGCCGGTTCGCTGGTCTGGGCCAGCCGCTTTGCGCTGATCCTGCGTGAGAACGGCAAAGTGATCTCGCGCCAGCGGCTGGGCGCGGCCGAAGTGCCCGGCGCGCTCGCGGCCTTGCCCGGCGACCTTGCGGCCATGGCCGAAGTCCAGTGGGCGAATTTGCGCAAGGTCCACGCCCCGCTCCAGTGCGGTACCCGCACGATCCGGCTCGAACAGCCGCAAGTCGCGGGCATCCTCAACATGACGCCGGACAGCTTCTCCGACGGAGGCTCGTTCCTCGACAAGCCGGACGTCGCGTGGGAACACGCCGCCGCCATGCTGGAAGCGGGCGCGGCGATGATCGACGTGGGCGGCGAATCCACCCGTCCCGGCGCGGGCGCGGTGTGGGAAGGGGACGAGATCAAGCGCGTGGTGCCGATGGTCGGGCAACTCGCGGCGATGGGCGCGGCGATCAGCATCGACACGCGCCGCCCCGCCGTGATGGAAGCGACGCTGGCCGCCGGCGCGCACATCATCAACGACGTTTCAGCCTTGCGCTACGATCCACGCAGCCTTGGCCTTGCAGCGGCCTCAGGCGCGCCGGTGGTGCTGATGCACGCGCCGGGCAAGGCGGACGACCTCCATTCCAACGGCGACTATGCCGATGTCGTGCTCGACGTTTACGACTGGCTGGAACAGCGCCGGGACGAGGCGCTGGCGGCGGGCGTGCGGGCGGAAAACATCCTGCTCGATCCCGGTGTCGGCTTCGGCAAGACGGTGGCCGAGAACCTCATGCTGATGAACGGGCTGGCGATCTTCCACGCGCTGGGCCATCCGCTCTACGTCGGCGCCAGCCGCAAGCGCATGATCGGCGCGCTGTCCAACGAGGCGGCCGCGCATGACCGTCTTGGCGGCTCGCTGCTGCTGGCGATAAAGGCGATGGATGCCGGAGCGCACATCCTGCGCGTCCACGACGTGCACGAGACGGTGCAGGCGGTCCACGTCTGGCGGGGCCTGCGCGATGCGGCGCTGACGGACTTCGCGCAACTGCCCCAATGACCTGCGCTGCGGATAGCCTTGCTCGCCGATGAACGGCGCCCGGCCATGTGTCGACACGTAAACGCATGATCTGACGCCGTTTCGGATCGTCCGGAGCGCTGCCCGGTTCGTCCCACAGTCCTGACGAAAATCGCCGTTCGGTTCGTTACTCCCCCGAACCGACCGAAAGGTGTGAGGCCCGTTCTCTCGCACCCCAAAGCGAAAGGGAGATATCCCATGAACAAGACCATTCTGTTTCGTGCCGCGGTCAGTGTCATGGCCGCGGTGCCGGCCGGCGCCGCACTGGCCGTACCGACGATGTACGAACACGAAGTCGCGCGCGGCGAGGAAGCCCGGATCATCGAAAGCCCGATTGGCGGCATCCTCAACAGCAAGTGGTACGACTACCGCATCAACGTCACCGAGACGCGCAAGGAACTCGCCAGCGATCTGCGCCACGCCACCGATATCGAGGATCAGCGCGACGCGTATAGCGAATATGCCAGCGAGCTTTTCCAGGAACGCGGCAAGTACGTGAAGTACATGAGCAAGCGCGGTTACCGCGTGCCGCAGGTCTATCTCGAAAGCCTGTAAGCGCCGGTAGCCAGCCACCGTTTGGGGGCAGCCCCGCAAGGGGCGGCGACCCCGGAGCCCCGGCTCCGGGGTCGCCTATTGTCAGGCGGCGTTGTCGATGCCGAGTTCGCCCAGCTTGCGATAGAGCGTGGAACGGCCGATGCCGAGCCGCCGCGCCACTTCGGTCATGCGACCCCGGTAGAGCCCGATGGCCAGGCGGATGACGTCCGCCTCGATCTCTTCCAGCGGCCGCAAGTGACCGTCGGCGGTATAGAGCATCACGCCCGAGCTTTCCTGTCGCGGATTGCCGGCAACGGTTGCGGGGCCAGACCCGAGGATATTCAGAAGCTGCGGGAAATCGTCCGAAGTCAGCGCATCGCCATCGCAGAACACCGCAGCGCGGAACAGCACGGCCTGCAGCTGGCGCACGTTGCCCGGCCAGTCGTATGCGGCCAGCAGCGAGAGCGCGCCGTCGGTGATGCCCAGTTCCCGCAGGCCCGGCTGCTCGCCGATGCGCGCAAGGAAGAAGCGGGAGAGCGCGGGAATGTCACCGGTCCGCTCGCGGAGCGGCGGCAAATCGACCTTGGTGGGCGAAAGCGCTTCGTACAGTTCGGGCAGGAACTCGCCGATATCGACAAGGTCCTGCAACGGCATGTTGCTGGCAGCGATGATGCGCACGTCGATGCGGAACGAATGGCGCGCACCAATCGGGCGCACGTCGCTCTTGCGGATCGATTCGAGCAAACGCTCCTGCACGCTCAGCGGCAACTGGTCGATCTCGTCGAGCGCCAAGGTGGCGCCGTCGCAATGCTGCAACGCGCCGATCTGCTGCTCGAAAGCGCCGGGGAAGGCGCCTTTCTCATGGCCGAACAGGTTGGATTCGATCGAATTGGCGGCAAGGCCGGTAATGTTGACCAAGCGCAGTGCTCCGCGCGAACGCGGGCTGGCGGCGTGCATGGCGCGGATCAACACTTCCTTGCCGGTGCCGCTCTCGCCCTCGACCAGCACGTGCCCATGCCCGCGCGCGGCCTTGGCAGCCACGGCGAGTGCCTTGCGGAAGTTGGGAGAGGCCCCGATCATCGATTCGAAATCGGGGTTGGAGGGCATTTTCTCGGTCAGCGGCGCCAGTTCGTCGCGCGGGGCCTCGCGCGTGGTGGCGGAGCGCAGCGCGTGCATCAGCCGGTCCGGCGCGATCGGTTTGACGAGATAATCGGTCGCCCCCGCGCGCATCGCCTCCACCGCGAGTAGCGGTGAAGTATTGGCGGTGAGCATCAGAATCGGCAGCGCCGGGCGGCGCGATTTCAGCTCGGCAATCAGCGCGCAAGCGTCTTCGCCGGGCACCCATTGGTCGAGGATAATGGCCGAAAGCTGCATGCCCTGACGGGTGCCGAGCGTGGCAATCGCGGTTTCGGGATCGCGCGCAATCAGCGTTCGCCAACCCTCCCGCGCGGCGAGCGCCGAGATCAGACGGCTCTGCGCAGGCTCGTCGTCGATCAGCATCAGGAGGCGCTGTTCCGGTTCCGCCATATTCACGCCCGTCATTCGCCTCGCATTTGTGGTGACTGAGGCTTAGGGCAAACCAGTAAATACGGACTTAAGCCTGTGCCCCGTGTGCCGTCCGCGGCGAAAAATGGCAATTCCGCATGCCAATCGCCGAGACGATACGATAACGGCGCCAATAGCGTCCCGGTCGTTAGGCTTGGCACTTGAGCCGCAGACCTGACACGGTTAGATCATTGGCAATTATTCAAAATAATCACGTCGAAATTACAGCAGGGGATTTGATCCGATGACATCCGGCACGGACATCAAGGCGGCGACCGAAACCTACAACACCTTTATCAAGGCCGCGACCTGGAGCACTGGCGCCATCGTCATCATCGTCGCCGTCGTCGTCGCCATCATCGCGTCCTGACCGCCAGTGGCGGGCACCACGCGCTTCGCCGTCCTGAAAGAGCGGGCGGCGGGTGAAACGCGGGTCTCGGCAACGCCGGAGACCGTGAAGAAGCTGATCGCGCTGGGCGCGGCCGTCGCGGTGGAGAGCGGCGCGGGGCTGGCAGCCAGCATTTCCGATGCGGACTATGCGGCGGCCGGGGCCGAAGTCGGCCCGGCTGCCGAGGTGCTGGCGGGCGCGGACATCGTGTTCGGCGTGCAAGGCCCCGATCCGGCGCTGCTGTCGGGCGTGACGCCGGGGGCCTGGGTGGTCGCCGGGCTCGACCCGTTCGGAGCGGGCGAAAAGGGCGGACGGGCCCGCGTCTCCGCTTATGCGGCGGCGGGGCTGGAAGCGCTCGCGATGGAATTCATGCCGCGCATCACCCGCGCGCAGTCGATGGACATCCTTTCTTCGCAGTCGAACCTTGCGGGTTACAAGGCCGTTCTGGTCGCCGCCAATCTCTATGGCCGCGCCTTTCCGATGATGATGACCGCCGCCGGCACCGTGAGCGCGGCGAAGTGCTTCGTCATGGGCGTGGGCGTCGCGGGGCTTCAGGCCATCGCCACGGCCCGCCGCCTCGGCGCGCAAGTTTCGGCAACGGACGTGCGCTCAGCCACGAAGGAGCAGATCCTCTCGCTCGGTGCCAAGCCGATCTTCGTCGAGAACGTCGCGGGCATCGAGGGCGAGGGCTCGGGCGGCTACGCTTCCGAAATGAGCGAGGAATACCGCAAGGCGCAAGCCGAACTGGTTTCCGGTCACCTCGCCAAACAGGATATCGTCATCACCACCGCGCTGATCCCGGGGCGCGAGGCTCCGCGACTCATCACCGATGCGCAGATCACGACGATGAAGCCCGGCAGCGTGATCTTCGACCTCGCCGCGCCGCAGGGCGGCAATGTGGAAGGGTCGGTTGCCGATCAGGTGGTCGTGCGGCACGGGGTCAGGATCGTCGGCTATTCAAATACGCCGGCGCACCTTCCGGCCGACGCTTCGGCGCTCTTTTCGCGTAACCTGTTCAACTTTGTTTCGGCCTTCTGGGACAAGGAGCAGGGCAGGCCCGTGCTTGACGAGGAAATCGGCAATGCGATCCGTCTGACGCAAGGCGGCAAGGTGGTGAACGAGAGGCTGGTGGGTTGAGTGTCGCGCGGCCCTGTCCTCCCCGGAACGGGGAGGGGGACCGCGCGCAGCGCGGTGGAGGGGATTCGCGGTTTACGCCACGTCCCGCAGTAAGCCGGGCGCGCGATTTACGTCGCAGTATGAGCAAGCCCGAAATCGCCTTGTGGCAGGAACTGCGACAGCGACCGGGAGGATTGAAGTTCCGCCGCCAGCATCCGATCGGGTCGTATATCGCGGACTTCTGCTGCCTTTCGATAAGGCTTGTCGTCGAGGTTGACGGCATCGTGCATGATATGTCGGGTCGCCCGCAAAGGGATGCCGGGCGGGATCGTTTCATCAAGGAAAACGGGTTCAGGGTTCTGAGGGTATCGGCTTCACGGGTTTTGGCGGATGCGGCAGGCGCCGCTGCCGCGATTGTCGCGTGGGCCGAGAATCCCCTCCACCGTCCTGCGGACGGTCCCCCTCCCCGTGCCGGGGAGGACAAGTAAGGGCATGGATTTCGTATCGATCCTCTCGATCTTCGTACTGGCCTGTTTCGTGGGCTACTACGTCGTCTGGTCGGTGACCCCGGCATTGCACACGCCGCTGATGGCGGTGACCAACGCGATTTCCTCGGTGATCGTCGTCGGCGCGCTGGTGGCGAGCGCTGCCGCAGGGTCGCCGCTGGCCAAGTGGCTGGGCCTCGGCGCGGTGGTGCTGGCAAGCGTCAACATCTTCGGCGGCTTCGCCGTCACCGAGCGCATGCTGGCGATGTACAAGAAAAAGGACAAACCCGCGAAGGGTGAGGGGAGCAAGCCTTGATGTCAGCCCACGCGGTGAACCCCTGGGTGGCGGTGGCCTACCTTGTCGCGGGTATCTGCTTCATCCTCGCGCTGCGCGGGCTGTCCTCGCCGGCGACCAGCCGCAGGGGCAACCGCTATGGCATGATCGGCATGGCGATTGCCGTGGCGACCACGCTGCTGACCCACCAGATCGCCAGCCTGCCCGAGATCGTGGCGGCCATAGCCATCGGCGGCGGCATCGGCTTCGTGATCGCGCGCAAGATCCAGATGACAGCGATGCCGCAGCTCGTTGCCGCGTTCCACTCGCTGGTCGGTCTTGCAGCAGTGCTGGTCGCAGTCGCGGCGTTTCTCAATCCGGAGGCTTTCGGAATTCTCGGAGCCGACGGCAATATCCTCTCCGTCAGTCGCATCGAGATGGCCCTGGGCGCGGCGATCGGCGCGATCACGTTCTCGGGCTCGGTAATCGCTTTTGCCAAGCTCAACGGCAATATGTCAGGCGCGCCGATCCTGCTGCCCGCGCGCCATGTGATCAACCTCGGCACGCTGGTCGTGATCCTCGCGCTGACCGCGCTGTTCGCTCATTCCGGGCAGGCGGGCCCCGGCGAAAACCCGATGTTCTGGGGCATCGTCGGGCTGTCCTTCGCGATCGGATTCCTGCTGATCATCCCCATCGGCGGGGCGGACATGCCGGTCGTCGTCTCGATGCTCAACTCCTATTCGGGTTGGGCGGCGGCGGCGATGGGCTTCACGCTGCACAATACGGCGATGATCGTGACCGGCGCGCTGGTGGGTTCGTCGGGCGCGATCCTCAGCTACATCATGTGCAAGGCGATGAACCGCAGCTTCATCTCGGTGATCGCCGGCGGCTTCGGCGCCGAAGCCGGCGCAGGAGGCGGTGCAGCGCAGACCGACCGTCCGTGGAAGCGCGGCTCGGCCGAAGACGCGGCTTTCCTGATGAAAGAGGCGGAGAACGTCATCATCATCCCGGGTTACGGCATGGCGGTGGCGCAGGCCCAGCACGTGGTGCGCGAAATGGCGGACCAGCTCAAAAAGCACGGCGTCAGCGTGAAATACGCGATCCATCCGGTCGCCGGTCGCATGCCCGGCCACATGAACGTGCTGCTGGCCGAAGCCAATGTCCCCTATGACGAAGTCTTCGAGCTTGAGGATATCAACGGCGAGTTCGCCCAGTGCGACGTCGCTTTCATCATCGGCGCCAACGACGTGGTGAACCCCGCCGCGCGGACGGACAAGTCCTCGCCGATCTACGGCATGCCGGTGTTCGACGTGGAGAAGGCCAAGACCATCTTCTTCATCAAGCGCTCAATGGGCGGGCAGGGCTATGCGGGTGTCGACAATGACGTGTTCTACATGGACCAGACCATGATGCTACTGGCCGACGCCAAGAAGATGGTCGAGGATATCGTCAAGGCTCTGGCGGACTGAGGCCGAGGGCTTATAGCGGCGCGATGACCCGGTTTCTCAAGCGAATCCTGTTGCTCGTCGGCCTTGCCGCGGTGCTTTTCGTGGGCGCGCATTTCTATGCGGGTTGGCGCCTGCACGCTGCGCTGGTGGCGAATGGCATGTCCGATCGCGTGGCGTCCTGCATGACCAAGCGGATGATGAAGCGCCTCACCCTGTTCCAGTTGGTGAAGCTTCAGAAGCTGGAGGGTGACAAGCCGACGCTCGGCGCCTGGATCCACGCGGTCAAGGGTGTGGACGATAGCAAGGTCATTCTCGTCACCACCACTTCGGCTGCCTTGTGCAAGTCGGGGCTTGCACATTGAAGTCCTTCCAAGTCAGGTGTTTCCAGCGGCCCTGAAAATGCTCTAGGGGGCGGCAAGAAATTCCTAGTTCGGGAAAGATCACCGCTTGACCCTCGCTCCTTACGCATCCGATCCGGCGCGCACGCGCGGACGCGAATATCCGATCGAGGACGGCGTCGCGCGCGGTCCGCGCAGTGCCTACCAGCGCGATCGCGACCGCATCGTCCATTCGATCGCCTTCCGCCGCCTGCGCTACAAGACGCAGGTCTTCATCGCGCCGGATGGCGACCATTACCGCGTCCGCCTGACCCACAGCCTTGAAGTCGCGCAAGTCGCGCGCGTCATCGCTCGCATCCTCGGCCTCGACGAGGACCTGACCGAAGGCCTCGCGCTCGCGCACGATATCGGCCATCCGCCCTTCGGCCATGCCGGAGAGGAAGCGCTGGACGCCGCACTCCACAAGGCCGGCGGCTTCGATCACAACGCCAATTGCCTCCGCACGCTCATGCGGATCGAAAGCCCCTATTGCGAGCATGACGGGCTCAACCTGACATGGGAGATGCTGGAGGGGCTGGCCAAGCACAACGGCCCGGTGCTGACCCCGAACTGGGCGCTTGCCGGGCTCGATCAGGACTACAATCTCGAACTGGGCTCCTACGCCTCGCTCGAAGCACAAGTCGCCGCGCTCTCGGACGACATCGCCTATGACAACCACGATATTGACGACGGCCTGCGCGCGGGCTTCCTCGATCTCGAGGAACTGCTCGCGCATCCTTTCGTGGTGGACCGCTGGCGCGAGGTGGAGCGCCGCTTCCCGGGGGTTCCGCTCAATCGCCAGCTTGCCGAACTGATCCGCAGCCAAATCGGCTTCATGGTCAACGACCTCGTCGCGCAGACCAAGGCCAACCTGATCGGCATCGAGAGCGTGCACGACGTGCGCACCGCCGGACGCCAGCTTGTCACGTTCTCGCCCGAAGTCGAGGAAGGCGAGCGGGCCTTCAAGCGCTTCATGTACGAGAAGCTCTATTACCACCCCGAACAGCTGGAAACCGCGCGCCGTGCCCGCGCGCTGATCGCGGAACTCTATGCGGCCTATTCGCAGGAGCCGGTGCTGATGGAGGAAAGCTGGATCGACGGCTTGCCGCGCCACGAGCCCGAGCGCAGCCGTCATATCGCCGACTATATCGCCGGCATGACGGACCGTTACGCCATCGCCTGCCATGCGCAGATTTATGGCGTCACGCCCGAAGGGTTGCGCAATGTCTGATGCTGGCTCGGCTCCGCAAGGAGCCCGGCGCCTCTGCCTCGTCGGTGCGAGCGGCATGGTCGGGCAGGCCGTGATCGCGGGCAGCCTGGGGCGGAGCGATCTTCGCGTGATCGGCGTGGCCCGGCGCGAGGTGCCGCTGCCGCAGGGTGCCCGGCTGGAAATCCTTGTGGGAGATACCGCCGACTGGCCGCCGCTGATCGCCGCCGCGCGCGCGCAGGTGCTGGTCTGCGCGCTTGGCACCACGCGCAAGGCTGCGGGCAGCGACGAGGCCTTTCGCGCCGTCGATTACGATCTCGTGCTGGAAGTCGCCAAGGCCGCGCGCGCGTCCGGCATCGAGCATATGATCCTGGTCTCTTCGGTCGGCGCCGACCGGGCGAGCCGCAACCTTTACTTGCGCACAAAGGGTGACATCGAGGATGCCGTCCACAAGCTGGGCTTCCGCCGGCTAGACATCCTGCGGCCCGGCCTCTTGCGCGGCCACCGCGCCGAAAGCCGCCCGCTGGAGAGCATGGCGCAAGTGCTCAACCCGGTGGCCGACGCCATCGTGCTCCGCGGTAGGTTCTCCAAATTCCGCTCGATCTCGGTCCGCCGCCTTGCCGATGTGATTTTCGCGCTGAGTGCCGAGAAGACGCGTGGCCGCTTCATTCACGAACATGAAGCGATGATGCGCGCGCTGCGCCGGGCAGGGGATTGAGGGGCGTCGCTTGCGCTCTCCCGCCGTCCAGCCCCCCTCCTTTCGTCATTGCGAGCGTAGCGAAGCAATCCAGAGCGGCTCAAGACTGTCCTGGATTGCTTCGCTACGCTCGCAATGACGAGAAGAAGGGGCCGGCGCCCGCATGCATCTCGGGGGAAATAGTACTGCAGTGCAGCGCAACCGGCGTTGACACAAACGCACCTCTCAACCAAGGGTCAAGGCATCGCTGACAGCGCGGGAGAGACCTGCCGATTCGCACATGCGGAGAAGGCAGGCGCCGAAGGAGCAACCGCCCCGGAATCTCTCAGGCAAAAGGACCGCGCAGCGTCGATAGCGAGACTCTGGAAAGTGTCTCATCCCAAAAGGGTGAGGCCGCCGACGGTGTAACTCCGGTATGGTCCGTTTCGGGCCCTCTGGGGGAAGCTCTCAGGTTTCCGTGACAGAGGGGGCACCTGGAATGGTGTACCGAACTGTGCGGAGTCATGTCTTGAGCGAATACCCGATTTCCGATTCCGATCAGGAACCCGAAGAACTCGCACCGATGCTGTTGCCGCTGGATAGCTGGCACCGCGATCGCGGCGGCCGCATGGTCGAATTCGCCGGTTACATGATGCCCGTTCAATATGAAGGCATCATGGCCGAGCACCTCTGGACCCGCGAGAACGCCGGTCTGTTCGACGTCAGCCACATGGGCCAGCTGCTCGTTTCGGGCGAAGAGGGCGCGCAGACCGATGTCGAGCCCGCGCTCGAAGCGGCCCTGCCCATCGATCTTTCGACCCTGAAGCTGGGCGCGGTGCGCTACTCGCTGCTGCTGGACGAAAACGGCGGCATTCTCGACGACCTCATGGTCGCGCGCTGGCCGGGCGGCTTCTATCTCGTCGTGAACGGCGCCACCAAGTGGGACGATATCGGCACTCTGCGCGAGTATCTGCCGGACGACGTCACGCTGAACCACCTCGACGACCGCGCGCTGCTGGCGCTTCAGGGCCCCAAGGCCTTTGCCGCGCTCGAACGCGTGGCCGAGGGTGAATATCCGCTCTCCGCGCTGACCTTCATGAAGGGCGGCCGCTTCACGCTGGGCGGCGTCGACGCCTGGATCAGCCGCTCGGGCTACACCGGCGAGGATGGTTTCGAGATTTCGATCCCCGGCGATTCTGCTGCCGAAGTGGCCGACCTGCTGCTCAGCCAGCCGGAAGTGAAGCCGATCGGCCTTGGCGCGCGTGACTCGCTGCGCCTCGAAGCGGGCCTGCCGCTTTACGGTCACGACATGGATCCCGATCGTGGCCCGGTCGAGGCCGGCCTTGCTTTCGGCATCAACAAGCGCCGCCGCCTTGAAGGCGGCTTCCCCGGCGCTGAGCGCGTCCAGCGCGACTTTGCCGAGGGCACCGCGCAGAAGCGCATCGGCCTCAAGCTGGAAGGCCGTCAGGCCGCCCGCGAGGGCGCCAAGGTTTTCCATGGAGAACAGGAAGTTGGCGTTGTAACTTCGGGCGGTTTCTCGCCTTCGTTGCAGCACCCGATCGCCATGGCCTACGTCGATGCGGCGCTTGCTGCTGACGGCACTGCGCTTTCCATCGAAATTCGGGGCAAGAAGCTCGACGCCACGGTCGCGGCGATGCCCTTCGTCCCCAATCGCTATCACCGCTGAGGACCAATCCTCCTAGCAAAGGACATCCCATGACCCGTTATTTCTCCCAGGAACACGAATGGCTCGAAGTCGAAGGCGACCTCGGCACCGTGGGCATCACCGACTACGCACAGGGCCAGCTCGGCGACATCACCTTCGTGGACCTGCCTGAAGCCGGCGCGACGTTCGGCAAGGGCGATTCCGTTGCCGTAGTGGACTCGGTGAAGGCCGCTTCGGACGTCTACACCCCGGTTTCGGGCACCATCGCCGAAGTGAACGCCGCGCTCGGCGACGAGCCGGAACTGGTCAACACCGACGCCGAAGTGGGCGGCTGGCTGTTCCGTATCACGCTCTCCGATGCCTCGGAGCTTTCGGGCCTCATGGATGAGGCGGCGTACAAGGATTATGTCGACAGCCTCTGACGCCCTGTCCTCCCCGATACGGGGAGGGGGACCGTCCGCAGGACGGTGGAGGGGATTCGCCCCCGGCCGTGACGTTTGCGTCAGGCCGCCAATCCCCTCCGTCAGCCTTTCAGGCTGCCACCTCCCCGTGCCGGGGAGGATAACGAAGCAGGAAACCCCATGCGCTACCTTCCCCTGACTCCCGCCGACCGGGCCGAGATGCTCGGCGTCATCGGCGCCGCCAGCGTTGACGATCTCTTCGTCGACGTTCCCGCCGAGGCGCGGCTTTCCGGTCCCATCGCGGGCCTTCCCGCCCATGCCAGCGAAATGGCCGTCGAACGGCACATGTCCGCGCTTGCCGCGAAGAACCTGAGCGCCGGTTTGGTGCCGTTCTTCCTCGGCGCCGGTGCCTATCGCCACCATGTTCCGGCCTCGGTCGATCACCTGATCCAGCGCGGCGAGTTCCTCACCGCCTACACGCCCTACCAGCCGGAAATCGCGCAGGGCACGTTGCAGGTGCTGTTCGAGTTCCAGACCCAGGTCGCGCGCCTGTTCGGCACCGATATCGCCAATGCCTCGATGTACGACGGCTCGACAGCGTGCTGGGAAGCGATCTTGATGGCCGCGCGCGTCACCCGCAAGGGCCGCGCCGTGCTTTCGGGCGGCCTGCACCCGCACTACGCCGAAGTGGTGCGCACGCTCGCCAAGTTCACCGAGGACGATATCGTCTCGCTGAAGGCGGAACTGGTGGCTGAAGCCGATGACGCGGCCGTGATCGCGGCGATCGACGACAAGACTTCCTGCGTCGTTGTCCAGTATCCCGACATCCTCGGCCGCATCCCCGATCTGGCCGCGATTGCCGAAGCCGCGCATGCCAAGGGCGCGCTGCTGGTGGCGGTCGTCACCGAGCCGGTTGCGCTCGGCATGATCGAGGCGCCGGGTGAGCTGGGCGCGGACATCGTCGTAGGTGAGGGCCAGTCGCTGGGCGTCGGCCTCCAGTTCGGCGGTCCCTACCTCGGCCTGTTCGGCTGCCGCGAGAAGTTCGTGCGCCAGATGCCGGGCCGCCTCTGCGGCCAGACCGTGGACGCCGAAGGCAAGCGCGGTTTCGTGCTGACGCTCTCGACCCGTGAGCAGCACATCCGCCGCGAGAAGGCCACGAGCAATATCTGCACGAATTCAGGTCTTTGCGCGCTGGCTTTCAGCATTCACCTGACCCTTCTGGGCGGTGAAGGCCTGTCCCGTCTCGCTGCCGTGAACCATGACCGCACGCAGGCGCTGGTCGAACGGATCACCAAGGTTCCGGGCGTGAAGCTGCTGAACGACGCGTACTTCAACGAAGTCACGCTGGTCCTCCCGCGCGACGCGCGCGAGGTCGTTCGCGAACTGGCCGACCGCAAGGTGCTGGGCGGCGTCTCGCTCGGCCGCCTGTTCCCCCAGGCAGGCGAACTGCACAACGGCCTGCTCGTAACGGCGACGGAAACCGTCACCGACGAGGATATCGAAACCTTTGCCCGTGAGCTTGAAGGAGTGCTGGCATGAACGCGGTAAACGCAAGCGGCTGGCGTCCCAGCATGGGCGAAACCGGTGAAGCGGGCGAAAAGTTCGTAACCTCTTCAGGCGATTACGGCCTGATGCTGGAAGAAGCCCTGAGCTTCGAACTCGGCTCTTCCGAGAAGTGCGGCGTCGATCTCGACACTCCGGCACGTCCGGCGGCGGCAGGTCTGTCGAAGTTCCTGCGCAAGGCCGCTCCGGCTCTGCCGGGCCTGACCGAGCCGGAGACGGTGCGCCACTACACGCGCCTCTCGCGCCAGAACTACGCGATCGACCTCGGGCCGTTCCCACTCGGTTCTTGCACGATGAAGCACAACCCGCGCCTGAACGAGAAGATGGCCCGTCTGCCGGGCTTCGCCGACGTCCACCCGCTCCAGCCGCAGAAGTCGGTAGAGGGTGCGCTGGAAGTGATCGAGCAACTGGCCGACTGGCTGATCACGCTCACCGGCATGGCTTCGGTGGCGATGAGCCCCAAGGCCGGTGCGCACGGCGAGCTGTGCGGCCTGCTCTGCATCCGCGCCGCGCTCGACGCGCGCGGTGAGAAGCGCGATGTCGTGCTGGTGCCCGAGAGCGCCCACGGCACCAACCCGGCAACCGCCGCTTTCGCGGGCTTCAAGGTCCAGTCGATCCCGGCGACCCCGGAAGGCCGCGTCGATCTCGATGCGCTCAAGGCCAAGCTCGGGCCGAACGTCGCAGGCGTGATGATCACCAATCCCAACACCTGCGGCCTGTTCGAGCCGGAGATGAAGGCGATCGGTGACGCGGTTCACGCGGCCGGCGGCTACGTCTACTGCGACGGCGCGAACTTCAACGCCATCGTCGGCAAGGTCCGCCCCGGCGACCTCGGCGTCGATGCCATGCACATCAACCTGCACAAGACCTTCTCGACGCCCCACGGCGGCGGCGGTCCCGGTGCCGGTCCGGTCGTGCTCTCCGAAGCACTGGCACCCTTCGCGCCGCTGCCCTTCGTCACCCGCAGCGCGGACGGCACCGTCCACCTCGTCGAGGAAGAGAACGCGGGCGAGGGTCATGCACAGGCGTTCGGCCGCATGGTCGCCTTCCACGGCCAGATGGGCATGTTCACCCGCGCGCTGACCTACATCCTCAGCCACGGCGCGGACGGTCTGCGTCAGGTGGCCGAGGACGCGGTGCTCAACGCCAACTACGTCCTGCGTTCGTGCGAGGACCTGCTGCCCGCCCCCTTCGCCAAGAGCGGCCCGTGCATGCACGAGGCGCTGTTCAGCGACGCCGGTCTGGCCGAGGGCTTCTCCACGCTCGACATCGCCAAGGGCCTGATCGACGAGGGCTTCCACCCGATGACGGTCTACTTCCCGCTGGTGGTCAAGGGCGCGATGCTCGTCGAGCCGACCGAGACGGAAAGCAAGGCCGGGCTTGACCGCTTCATCGGTTCGCTGCGCAGCCTTGCCCAGCGTGCCAAGGATGGCGATCAAAGCCTTCACAGCGCTCCGCATTTTGCCCCGCGCCGCCGACTTGACGAAACGCTTGCGGCGCGTAAGCCAGTGCTCGTGTGGCAGGGGCACCTGGGTGAGCCGGGTACGCCTTCGCTGAGCGAGTTCGGGGGTAGCTGAAGTCTATGGGGGAAGCTGGACGTGGAATGGCGGCATGGTTGCCGCTGCTGGTCTTTGCCGGGCTGATGCTCTGGCGGTTCCGCAACCTTGAAAAGGCGCGTCCGCTCCGGCTTCCCCTGCTCTGGATACTGCCGCTGATCATTACGGCACTGGTCTGCTTCGCGCTGTTTGCCTTGCCGCCGAGTGGCCTTGGCTGGCTGAGCCTTGCTGCCGGCGCCACGATCGGCGGCGCCATCGGCATGCAGCGTTCGCGCCTGATGCGCCTGCATGTCGAAGGCGAGGGCGACGATGCGCGCGTGATGGTGCGTCAGTCACCGCTCGCGCTGGTTCTGATCTGCGGCGTTTTCATCGTGCGCCGCCTCCTTCTCCCGGGCGGCATGGCCATCGGCGCGAGCCATCCTGCTGCCACGGCGCTGCTGCTGACCGATGCGATGCTCGGTCTGGTGCTGGGAATGGTCGTGGTGAGCCGGGGCGTGCTCTGGCAGCGTGCGCGGGCCATGGTGACCAACCACATCACCGACGCCTGACAGAACAGGAAATTGCGGCCTGCCGGCGCCTGTGGCGCTGGGGCAGGCCGTGATGCCTCACGTCGCGCGGTCGACCGCATTCGCCGCGGATTCGATGTCCTGTCCCACGCCGCGCACGGTGTTGCAGGCAGCCGCACCGAGCACGAGGCCCGCCGCAGCGGCGGCCAGGACAAGCTTCCTGATCATCTTTTCGCTATCCTTGTCAGCGAAAGGCCCCGGATTGGCCCTTTCGATCGGCGACCGCTAGGCGATCACGCAAGGCAGCGAAAGAGGGGAGAGCCCGCGCTTCGGCGCTCGGCCGAAGCGCTCCGGCCTACTTTCGGCGTGCGCGGCTGGTCTGCTTACTTGTGAATGGCGTCTTCGCCGGCCTGACCGACCGATTGGACGTCCTTGCCGGCGCCCTTGACCGTGTTGCAAGCCGAAGCCGAGACGACGATACCGCCGACCATCAGGGCGAGCACGAATTTCTTGAGCATTTCTCGTTCCTTTCGAGCATCCGTCCGGCATGTTTTACCGGGATCGCTAAAGGCAACGTCCAGCCCGCGAGCAGGTTCCCTAGGTTCGCTGAAGGGCGGGCGCGGAGGTTTCGATTGCCGGCCCCGCCTCGCCAAGGCTTTCTTCGGTCGCCCCTTCATCCAGCGCGGATGTCGGCGAGATACGCTTGGCCAGTGTATGTTCGCGCCAGGTGATGATGAGGCCCGCCGCAACGATCAGCGGCGCGCCAAGCCAGATCGATGCGGGCGGCAGCGATCCGAAGATCGTGCGCTCGTAAAGCGTCGCCCAGATCAGCGCGCTGTAGTCCATGACCACCACGGTCGCGACGGCGCCGTAACGCAGGGCGGCGGTGATGAGCAATTGCGCCAGTGTCCCGGCCAGGCCCACGGCCACCAACAGCAGCCAGACTTGCGGCGGGTGCGACTGGCCATAGAACGGCAGGAGCACGGCGGCGAAGAGCGCGCCGAAGAAAGAGAACCAGAACACGCAGGCAATCGGCTCCTCGGTGCGGGCAAGGTCGCGGATCTGGAAACTGACCACGGCGACGATCACGCCCGCACCCAGCCCGGCGGCGAGGCCCGCCAGCGGGACCGCCTGTTCCCCCGGCCGGGTAATCAGCAACACGCCGATAAAGCCCAGCACCACGGCGGTCCAACGCCAGCGGCCGACATGCTCACGCATGACAAGGGCCGTGATCAGCACCGCGAAGAGCGGCGCCGTGAAGCCCAGCGTCGTGCCCACGGGCAGCGGCAGCAGCATGGCCGCCGTGACATTGCAGACGAGGCCCAGCGTCCCGGTGGTCGCCCGCATCGCATGATTGCGCAGGCGGCCGGTCTTCAGCATGCCGAGCCGTCCTGTCGCCAACAGCCAGCCCGCCATCAGCGGAACCGCCATGGCCTGCCGCCAGAACACCATTTCCGGCGCCGAAACGCCCCTGCTTCCGGCAAGCTTGATCAGCATGAACATGGTCGAGAGCATGGTCATGGCCATGAGGCGCAGCCCGATGGCCAGCAGCGGACGGTCCGGACGCCTGCTTGCGGGTGGGCGGGATGGCGACGGGGCGGAGGAAACGTTCACCCGGCGGGCTTTATCTTCCCGGCGCAAGGAGGCAAGGGCGGGGAATGAACGATACCGACCTTATCATGGCAGCGGCGGGCGGGGTCTGCGTCGTGGTGGCGGCGATCGCCTGGATCGGCGACCTCCGCCGCATGAAGCGCCGCGACCTTGACCGCGTGGGCTTCATGCCCTGGACGACGGTGTTCTTCATTGCGCTGATGGGGGCGGTGCTGCTGCTCGGGATTTCCGCGAAGGACTGGTTCGGGCGCTAGACGGCAAACCCGATTGGAACCAGTTTGTGCCCGCTAAAACGCCACAACAGGCTGACCGGCAAATTCGATTTTCTCTCCATTGGAATAAGCGCCCGCCGAAAGTGGCTTTGAAGTCGCCACCGCATCCGACGATTTTGGCTTTCGACTCAACGCCACCTGTTCTCCCTATCCACTTTCCAATCCGCTCAGGCTGAGCTTGTCGAAGCCCTTGGCGGCGTGACGCGAGGTCTCCCATCCTTCGACAGGCTCAGGATGAGCGGGGTGCGAGAGCGAACCGGCAAGGAGAGAGGGTGCAGATCCTGCCGGTCTCAATCGCCGCGTGGACGGCAGGTTTCTCGCCGCGCTGGTTCTCGATCGAGATTTGAAGATCGAGGGCTTTCCTACATCAACGCGCTATGGCCTAACCTCGCGGATGAAGCGCAATCTGCCCCGCAACAAGCCCCGTCACATCCGGGTTCCCGCATTTGCTCCCGTACCCGTGCGGGCGCGTGCCGATGGTTGGACGCCGGACCGTCAGGCGCGCTTTCTTGGTGCCTTGGCGGAGACGGGTTCGGTCGTGGAGGCCGCGCGGCGCGTCGGGATGGCGCGCGAGACGGCCTATCGGCTACGCCGCAAGCCGGGCGCGGGCAGTTTCGCCGCCGCGTGGGACAAAGTGACGGGTGTGCGCCCACAAGGTGACAGGTCCGCGCAAGGTGACAGGTCGCGAAAGTGGAAGGTCACAGCCGAAGAGCGGGCACAACGCGCGCTGTTCGGTCTGCTCAAGGTGCGGATGTACCGTGGCCGCCATGTCGCGACCGAGCGAAAGGCCGACAATTCCGCGCTTCTGGCCTATCTCGCCCAGTTGGATCGTTCGGCATGGTCGGGCGCTAGGGGCGAGGCAAGGTTACACCGTTTCGCACCCGGTTTCGTGTCAACCGGGTGCGAAACGGTGAGGGCACTCGCGTCAGAGGCAGGCTTCCAGATAGGCCTGATCGAATCCGAACTGGCGGGCCTTTTCCAACGTGTAGGGACGCAGGCCCGAGGGGCGGAATTCGCCGATGATCTTGCCGTCGTCGGTCTCGTCCAGATACTCGAACTTGAAGAGTTCCTGGGTGACGATCACGTCGCCTTCCATGCCGATCACTTCGGTGATGTTGGTAGTGCGGCGCGAACCGTCGCGCAAGCGCTTCACCTGCACGATGATGTCTACCGACTCGGCGATCTGGCGGCTGATGGCTTCCTTGGGGATCTTGATGTCGCCCATCAGGATCATGTTCTCCATACGGCCAAGGCACTCGCGCGGGCTGTTGGCGTGGAGCGTGCACATGGAACCGTCGTGGCCGGTGTTCATGGCGGCGAGCAGGTCGAAACACTCGGCGCCGCGGATTTCGCCCAGGATGATGCGGTCCGGGCGCATACGCAGGGCGTTCTTCACAAGGTCGCCAATGGTGATCGCGCCTTGCCCTTCCAAGTTCGGCGGGCGGGTTTCTAGCGGCAGCCAGTGCGGCTGCTGGAGGCGGAGTTCGGCGGCGTCCTCGATGGTCAGCACGCGCTCGCCCGGATCGATCATCTTCGAGAGCGCGTTGAGCATCGTCGTCTTGCCCGAGCCGGTACCGCCCGAGATCACGACGTTCATGCGGCAGGCGCCGGCGATCTTGAGTGCGGTGGCCATCTTCTCGCTCATCGAACCGAAGTCCTTGAGCATGTCGATGGTGATCGGCTTCTCGGAGAACTTACGAATCGAGATCGCGGTGCCGCGTAGCGACAGTGGCGGCACGATGACGTTGACGCGGCTGCCGTCCTTGAGGCGGGCGTCGGCCAGCGGCGTGGTCTGGTCGACGCGGCGGCCGACCTGGTTGACGATGCGCTGGGCGATCTGGAACAAGTGCTGCTCGTCGCGGAACTTGGTGTTCGCGAGCTGGAGGCGGCCCTTCTTTTCGATGTAGGTCTGGTTCGGGCCGTTGACCATGATGTCCGAAATGTCGGGGTCGTTCAGCAGCTCTTCCAGAGGGCCGAAGCCGAGCAGTTCGTCGATCAGCACCTTCTCCAGCGCGAACTGTTCGCGGCGGTTGAAGGTGATCTTCAGCTCGGCCAGCACCTCGATGATGATCGGGCGGAATTCCTCGGACAGTTCGTCCTTGGTCAGCGTGGCGGCCGCTTCGGGGTCGACGCGTTCCAGCAGGCGAGGAAGGACCTGTTCCTTGATCTTGTGGATCGAGGCTTCGAAGCCGTCCTGCTCGGATTCGCCCGAGTGAACTGAATTGGCGCGATCGGCGAGGCGCGACATTGCGTCCTCGCGCGAGTTCTGCGGGCCGGAAGAGGGCGCATCCATGCTGGCAACCGGCGGGAACTGCTCGCCGCCCGGGCCGCCCGAAACCGGAGGCTTCTCACCGACGCCGCTCTTGAGCGGCTTGGCCACGCCGAACGCGGGACGCGCTCCCTGGCTCATCCCTCCCATGCCGTTACGCCGCCCGAATGCCGTCATGCTTCCATAAACCTTTCCAGCGCTCCGGTTGCGCGGTTGCCCGCGAACCTGTGCGAATATGCAGAGGATTAAGGTTGAAACTTTGATAACTTCCTAATGCCGGGGCCATGAGGCTCATGACCCGCTGTCACCGCGAAGACCGCTGCATCGGCGCGTTTCCAGATAAGAGTGAGCCCCTCGCGGTGGGGAATCGCTTCAAGCGGAACGCCGATCACCCACACATGCGTGAATGCGCCAAGGGGCAAGTGGGCGAGCGATTTGGCCAGCGTGGGTCCATCGCCTTCGCAGCGTTCGGGATAGACGATCTCGGCAGTATCGGTCGCGAAGGTACCGGCGGCGGGGTAGTGGACGCTGAGCAGGTTCATGCCGGAAAACGCCCACTGATCGTTGGCGAACAGATGTTTGCGGGCCAGAGCGAGGCTGCCGACGTGGGTGAGCCAGGGCATCTCCCAATCCGATTCGCAGGAGCGCTGGACGAGGGTAGCCAGACGAGCGCCTTCGGGAATGGCGGAAAGAGCCTCCATCTGCGCGTCCAGCATGCGCTCGCGCTGGTGATAGGTGAAACCGGTGAGAGCAAGGCGCATCGCCAGAAAGGCCAGGGCAAAGGCCATGAGCATGCGCCGTGGCCGGTCGTAGTCTCGCAGTGAAAGTAGGGCCAGCATGACCACGTAAGGCGCCAGCCGCATGTCGGCATAGAGAGATCCGAAGACCTGCATCGGCAGTAGTAGGTAGGCGATGAACGCGATCAGGGCAGCGGTTGCCATCGTCCGGTCCGCGGTCACGCGGGGGCTGCGCATGCCGATGTAGACGACGAGCAGCAGCGCAACGGCGCTTACCTTGTCGAACCATTCGTGGTCGAGCCGCAGCATCGCGATGAGCCAGGCGACCTTGGCGAGCGGGTTGAACCATCCGGCAATGCCGGATGCTGCCGCATCGTTGCGCCACAATGCCATGGGTAGCAGCGGTGCCAATAGAGGGAGACAGCTCAGAGCGGCGTCCGTCAACGCCTGCGGCCAGTTACGGCCATTCTTCCGCGAAAGGGTGAGGCTGCGCGCTCCGCAAAGTAGGCCGAGCAGTGCCCAGCCGAACGTATGGCAAAGCCAGATGGCAAGACCAAGCGGTACAAAGAGCAAGGCGCGCGGCCGTAGATGTCCGCGTCGCTCCAGAAAGACCCAGAGGTTGAACGCCAGCAGCGCGAGCGCCATCGAAAGCGAGAAGTTGAGGAAGCCCCACGTGAACGGAACCGCGTAGATGAGAGATAGCGCCAGCACGCTTGCGGCGGTGACACGGCCGTGGATCTGGCGGGACAGTAGTAAAATCCCGCTCGCAGCCAGTATTGGGACGAGTGCGGCAATAAGCGCAGCGGCGGCTTCCACGCCGAGCAGCGGGTGGAGCGCCTCCACCAACAAGTCGGCGCCGAGGTTGCCGATCACTCTCCACTCGAAACCGTAATAGGCCTTGAGCCAGGAATGGTCGCGAAGGCCGGTCTGGATCGAGTAGCGGCCGATGTGGCCGAGCACGTCCGCCATCGGCGGAGTGTGCAGAAATAGCATTGGCAGGGCGCAGGCCAGAATGAGGAGCGCTGCGCCTATCCAGCCTCTATAGATATGTACCCGATGCCGCATCGGGCGGCCGGATTGAGCGGGCAGGGCGCTGGTGGCCGAAAGAGTCTGGCTGGTCATCCTGAGGTAATGGTTAGCCAAAGGTGGTTAATCCCGACCTAAGGGGCGTTGCGGTGCCGCGATGCCCATACCGGCGTAAGCAGGGCGAGACGAAACGATGTTGGAGAAGGACGAAACCTGCTGGCTCTGCGGTCGCCCACTCGGGTGGCGGATCGAGTGGCATCATCCCGTGCCGCGCAGCCGTGGCGGCCGGGTCACGGTACCGCTGCATCCGATCTGCCACCGCGCAATTCATGCAACGTTTGGTAATGCCGAACTGGCACGCCTCCCTTCAGAGCCTGCCGTGTTGCTCGCCAACGCGGGCATCGCTCGTTTCGTGCGCTGGGTGGCCGCTAAGCCTCCCGATTTCCATGCTCCAACTGCACGGCGACGCTGAACGGACTCAGTGACTGCTGCAGCCGCTATAGACGGTCTGCGCTACAGGCCCCCGATGATCTTCGATTGCGAATGCCCGGGCGGTCCGGCAGTTGTGCAGGTAAGCGGAGACCTGACGGACATTGGCCTGATTTAGCGGCCAGGCGAGCAGGTCTTCTTGAACCACTACGGTCTCGGGACGGGCCGCGAGCAGATCGTGCACGAGCGCCACTTCATCGGTGCCGCTCGCTCCGGCCTCGGCGCCATCGTAGAGGTGGCGGGGAAAGGCGAGCGGGTCCGGTGGCGCAGCGCCGATACGGGCGTAAAGGAAACTCGGGCTACCCCAGACAAGCAGGCGACGAGACGGTGTGACCGCGTGCACATAGGCTTCGAACGCCTGCATGTCCAAGCGGGCCCTAGCCCGTGCGGGCAGGTCCAGGACGCCCGAATAGAACAAGTTCACTGCCACCAGCGCTGCAAGTCCGATGACTGCAATGCGACCCGGGCGATCGAAGAATCCGGCGCTCAACACGCAAAGTGGTGCCAGTAGCGGCAGCGCATAATGCAAATAGATGTTCGGAAAGGCCGCCACGGCGAGGAAAGCGACCGCGAACCACATAGCGTGGAACGCAATGAGCAGTCTTGTCGTCCGTGTTCTCGGTAAGGTGCTCAAGGTCAGTGCCGCGAAAGCGATCGGGAAACCCAGTAGGCCGATCATCGCAGCCAGTCGTTGTATCCGTTCGCCGGACGTGTCGTAGGCGCGGGTAAAATTTGAGGTGACCAGGGCGTGCCAGAGCGCATCGAAATGGCCGGCTTGCCAGTACCAGAGCGCTGTGAGCAAAATCGGAAGTGCACCGCAGAGCGCCAGCGATGCGACTTGAGCGACGAAGCGCAGTGGTTTTGTGCGCCCTTTAGTCGCCAGCAGCGTAGCGCAGAACAAGCCGAAGAAAAAGCTTTCGAAAGCAGCAGATTGCTTGGTGGCGATCGCTAGTCCGCCGCAGATCATCCCGGCAATGAGTCTCTTATCGATCCGGCCTGCGCGCAGCAGGTCGATGCGTGTGGCGATGGCCCATGCCGCCGCGATCATTAAGGTGTTGTAGAAAACTTGTGCCTGCCCGGTCGCGCCTTCGAAGCGATTTAGCATCGCGAGGTAGCCGATAGCCGCCATGAGTGCGCCGCGCGGAGAGGTCCACAGTTCGGCGATTCTGGTGATGCCGAAAGCTCCGGCAGCCGCGAACAGCGTCGCAGCCAATTGCCAGGCAAGCGGCCCCCGCGAAATCAGCGCCACGGCTGCGTAGATCAGGTAAAGCACGGGGCCTTTCCGATCCCAGATGTCGACATAGAGCGTCGCGCCGTCGAGCATGCGTTGGCCGACAAGCGCGTAAAACTGGTCGTCGACATCGTAGTTCCATTCGCCGAACACCGGAAAACGAAACAGCGCCGCAACCGTCAACAGCAGCAGGAATTGCGCAAGGTATCCCGTCGGCAGGGCTATGCCGGCGTGGAGGAGCGATGGGGCGGCGTCAGTTGATCGCTGTGCCTTCATCGCCGTCGTTTCAGCATTCATGAACGAAAACCCCCGCGCTGCTGGCGGGGATCATAGTCAAGAAAGCGTTACCAAAGCCCAAAGGTGCTTCAAAAGCGCGAGCCCTGAAAGCGAAGGGCGCCCCCGGTTTCCCGGAGACGCCCCTTGAATCGCAGAGTTTGTTGAGCCTGGTGTCGACGATCAGCCCTCGACGTGCTCTGCGAGCACGGTCAGGCCCTTTTCGCCCACTTCGGCGAAACCGCCGGTGATGCGGATCTCTTCCGGCATGGCGCCTTCGGCCCGATAGACCTTGAGGGCGCCGTCAGCGACGGTCGACATGAAGGGCGCGTGGCCCTCCAGCACGCCGAACTCGCCTTCGGTGCCGGGGACGACCACCATGTGGACGTCTTCCGAGCGGACGAGCTTGGCCGGCGTGACGAGTTCGAAGTGCAGAGCCATGATCGATTACGCCTCTTCGGCCAGCTTCTTGGCCTTGGCGACCACTTCCTCGATGCCGCCGACCATGTAGAAGGCTGCTTCCGGAAGGTGATCGTATTCGCCTTCGACGACGGCCTTGAACGACTTCACGGTGTCTTCCAGCTGGACGAACTTGCCCGAGATGCCGGTGAAGACTTCCGCAACGTGGAACGGCTGCGACAGGAACTTCTGGATCTTGCGTGCGCGGGCGACGGTGAGCTTATCTTCTTCCGAAAGCTCGTCCATGCCCAGGATCGCGATGATGTCCTGAAGCGACTTGTACTTCTGCAGGGTTTCCTGAACCTTGCGGGCGGTCTCGTAGTGCTCGGCTCCGACGACGCGGGGCTCAAGAACGCGCGAGGTCGAGTCGAGCGGGTCGACGGCCGGGTAGATGCCCAGTTCCGAGATGGCGCGGTTCAGCGTGGTCGTTGCGTCGAGGTGCGCGAACGATGCGGCCGGTGCCGGGTCGGTAAGGTCGTCCGCGGGGACGTAGATCGCCTGGACCGAGGTGATCGAACCCTTGGTGGTCGAGGTGATGCGTTCCTGCAGCTGGCCCATGTCGGTCGACAGGGTCGGCTGATAGCCCACGGCCGAAGGGATACGGCCCAGCAGAGCCGACACTTCCGCGCCCGCCTGGGTGAAGCGGAAGATGTTGTCGACGAAGAACAGAACGTCCTGGCCTTCCTGGTCGCGGAAGTACTCGGCCATGGTCAGACCCGAGAGAGCGACGCGAGCGCGGGCGCCCGGCGGTTCGTTCATCTGGCCGAACACGAGAGCAACCTTCGAACCGTCCGAGGTGGCGTTGCCTTCGGCGTCCTTGGCGATAACGCCGGCGTCGAGGAACTCGTGGTAGAGGTCGTTACCTTCGCGGGTGCGTTCACCGACGCCCGCGAAGACCGACACGCCGCCGTGGCCCTTGGCGATGTTGTTGATCAGTTCCTGGATGAGAACCGTCTTGCCGACGCCGGCGCCGCCGAACAGGCCGATCTTGCCGCCCTTTGCGTAGGGGGCGAGAAGGTCGATGACCTTGATGCCGGTAACCAGGATCGCCGCTTCGGTCGACTGGTCGACGAATTCGGGAGCCTTGGCGTGGATCGGCGAGAACATGTCCGAACCGACGGGACCGCGCTCGTCGATCGGGTCGCCGACGACGTTCATGATGCGGCCGAGGGTCTTCGGGCCGACGGGGACCGAGATCTGCTTGCCGGTGTTGGCGACGGGCTGACCACGGGTCAGGCCATCGGTGCCGTCCATGGCGATGGTGCGAACGGTGTTTTCACCGAGGTGCTGCGCGACTTCGAGAACCAGCTTCTGGCCGTTGTTCTCGGTCTCGAGCGCGGTGAGGATCGCCGGCAGTTCGCCTTCGAAGGTGACGTCGACGACGGCGCCGATGATCTGGCTGATCTTGCCAGTAGCGGTCAGGTTTAGCACGGGTGCGGTGGCCATTTTGGTTTCCTTGCCTGCGGTGACTTACAGCGCTTCCGCGCCAGCAATGATTTCGATGAGTTCGGTGGTGATCGCGGCCTGACGGCTGCGGTTGTACTGGATCGTCAGCTTCTGGATCAGGTCGCCGGCGTTGCGCGTGGCGTTGTCCATGGCGGTCATCGACGCGCCCTGTTCGGAAGCGGCGTTCTCCAGCAGCGCACCGAAGATCTGCGTGCGCAGGTAGCGCGGCAGCAGCGCGGCGAGGATTTCTTCCTCTTCCGGCTCGTATTCGGTCACGGCATCACCGGCCACGACCGCCTTGGGGGCGGGCACCGGGATGATCTGCTGGTCGGTCGGCTCCTGCAGAAGCGCCGAGCGGAACTTCGAGTAGAACAGGTGTGCGACGTCGAACTTGCCGGCCTCGTACATGGCGACCAGTTCGTCGGCGATGCGCTCGGCTTCGTTGAAGCCGGGGTCGCGCACGTCGGTGGTGTCGAACATGTGCGCGATCTGCTTGGGGAATTCGCGACGCAGCGGCGCGCGACCCTTGCGACCGACGAGGTAGAACAGGACGGTCTTGCCCTGTGCTTCCAGCTCACGCGCCTTGACGCGTGCGGCCTTGACGATATTCGAGTTGAACGCGCCGCACAGACCCTTGTCCGAGTTCGCGACGACGAGCAGGTGCACCTTGTCGCTGCCGGTGCCGGCGAGCAGCTTGGGGCTGTTCTCGCTGACCGTGATCTTGCTGGCGAGCGATCCCATCACCTCGGCGAGACGCGCGGCGTAGGGACGCGCGGACTCCGCGGCGGCCTGCGCCTTGCGCAGCTTGGCCGCGGCGACCATCTGCTTGGCCTTGGTGATCTTCTGGGTCGACTTGACCGAGTTGATGCGGCCTTTGAGTTCCTTGAGCGAAGCCACTCGTTTCTCTCCGTTTTCCGCCCCGGCCGCCGCGATGGCAGCCGGAACGGAGGATCAGGTCAATCTCAGGCGAACTGCTTGGCGAACGCGTCGAGCGCAGCCTTGGTCTTCGCCTTGGCTTCGTCACCGAAGTCCTTGGTCGAACGGATCAGTTCGAGAACGTCGGCGTGCTTCTCGTGCATGAAGTCGAGCATTTCGGCTTCGTACTCGGTGACCTTCGAAACCGGCAGGGCATCGAGGTAGCCGTTGGTGCCGGCGAAGATCGACAGCGTCTGCTCTTCGAACTTCAGCGGCGAGAACTGCTTCTGCTTGAGCAGCTCGGTCAGGCGCGCACCGCGGTTGAGGAGCTTCTGGGTCGAAGCGTCGAGGTCCGAACCGAACTGGGCGAAGGCCGCCATTTCGCGGTACTGCGCCAGCTCCAGCTTGATCGAGCCGGCAACCTTCTTCATCGCCTTGGTCTGTGCCGAACCGCCGACGCGCGACACCGACAGACCCACGTTGATGGCCGGACGGATGCCCTGGTAGAACAGGCCGGTTTCAAGGAAGATCTGGCCGTCGGTGATCGAGATCACGTTGGTCGGAATGTAGGCCGAAACGTCGCCGGCCTGCGTTTCGATGATCGGAAGCGCGGTGAGCGAGCCGTTGCCGTTCTCGTCGTTCATCTTCGCAGCGCGCTCAAGCAGGCGGCTGTGGAGATAGAACACGTCGCCCGGGTAAGCTTCGCGGCCCGGAGGACGACGCAGCAGGAGCGACATCTGACGGTAGGCGACGGCCTGCTTGGAAAGGTCGTCGTACACGATCACGGCGTGCATCGCGTTGTCGCGGAAGAACTCGCCCATCGCGGCGCCGGTGTAGGGCGCGAGGTACTGCAGCGGAGCGGGCTCCGAAGCGGTAGCGGCGATGACGATGGAGTATTCCATCGCGCCGTTTTCTTCGAGCTGACGCACGATCTGCGCAACGGTCGAGCGCTTCTGGCCGACGGCGACGTAGATGCAGTAGAGCTTCTTGGATTCGTCGGTGCCGGCGTTCGCTTCCTTCTGGTTGATGAAGGTATCGATCGCGACAGCGGTCTTGCCGGTCTGGCGGTCACCGATGATCAGCTCGCGCTGGCCACGGCCGACGGGAACGAGGGCGTCGATCGCCTTCAGGCCGGTCTGCACGGGCTCGTGCACCGACTTGCGCGGGATGATGCCGGGAGCCTTGGCTTCGACGCGGGCGCGCTTTTCAGCAACGATCGGGCCCTTGCCGTCGATCGGGTTGCCGAGAGCGTCCACCACGCGGCCGAGCAGGCCCTTGCCGACGGGAACGTCGACGATGGTGTTGGTGCGCTTGACGCTGTCGCCTTCCTTGATCTCGGCGTCCGAGCCGAAGATCACGACGCCGACGTTGTCGGCTTCGAGGTTGAGGGCCATGCCCTGCACACCGTTGGCGAATTCGACCATTTCGCCGGCCTGGACCTTGTCGAGGCCGTGGATGCGGGCGATGCCGTCACCCACCGAGAGCACGGAACCGACTTCCGAAACCTGGGCTTCGGTGCCGAAATTGGCGATCTGGTCCTTGATGACCTTCGAGATTTCTGCGGCGCGGATGTCCATTGTGGTGCCTTTCTTAGCCCTTCATGGCCTGGGCGAGCGAATTGAGACGGGTGCGGATCGAGCTGTCGATGCGCTTGGAGCCGATGGTGACGACAAGGCCGCCGAGCAGATCGGCGTCCACGCTGGTCTTCACGCTGATCTTGCGGCCCTCGCGCAGTTCCAGCTTCTGGCGCAGCTCTTCGACCTGAGCGTCGTTGAGCGGGTGCGCCGTGGTGACTTCGGCAGTAGCCTCACCGCGCTGGGCGGCGGCGATCGCTGCGAAGGCACGAATGATCTGGGGCAGCGCGGAAAGGCGGCGATTGGCCGCCAGCACGCCGACGAAGTTCTTCGTCAGGGCGGAGAGGCCAAGCACGTCGGCAACAGCCTCCATGGCCGCACCGGCCGCCTTGCGGCTGATTTCGGGGTTGCGAATCAGGTCGGCGAGGTCGCCGTTTTCCTTGATCGCAGCGCCGATACGGTCGAGGTCGCCCTCGACGTTCGTTACGACGCCGTTCTCGCTGGCAAGGTCAAACAGCGCCGAAGCGTAGCGCCCTTGCAAGCTGGCTTTGATGCCGCCGGAATTCTCCACGCGTGTCCTATCCTTACATCGGGTGGGCTGAGGCACTTGGGTACACGAATATAACGTGCCCCCCGGCCCGCAGACGGGGCGCGCATAGCGACGATAGTGTTACTATGCAAGGCGCGGGAGGGCGCTTGGGGACAATGCCTAAAAAAGCGGTTTGAAAGCAAGGCACGGGAAGCGCCGTTGGTTTCAGTGCTGCAGAAGTTCCGGTGAAGCGAGACCGGAGTTTTTCATGACCTATCGAATCGTTGGCCTGCGAACGGCCCCGTTTACCCACTATTTCTCCATGAACGACCGGGAACTCATTGATTCCGGAGCGCGGCGTCTCATTGCGGACAGCGATTCCGGCTATCCGTGCCGCGTCAGTTTGCGGGATGCCGAGGCGGGCGAGCGCGTCCTGCTCGTGAATTTCGTGAGCCACGAAGTCGCCAATCCTTACCGCACCGCGCATGCGATATATATTCGGGAAGGTGCGAGCGAGGCCGAACCCTTCGTCGATCGGCTCCCGCCGGTGTTCGAGGGAAGGACGATGTCGCTGCGTGGTTTCGATCGCGATGGAATGATGGTTCACGCACTTCTTGCCGCACCCGGCACGGTGGAGGCGGGCATAAGTTCGCTGTTCTCCGATCCGGAGGTCGCTTGCATCCACGCGCACAATGCTGCCCATGGCTGCTTCGCCGCGCGGATCGAACGCGAGGGAGACGGACTGTGACACATACTGTTGCCAAACCAGACGACGAGCGTGCCTGGCAGGCTGTGCTGGCGCGGGATCGGAAATTCGACGGGCGCTTCGTTACCGGCGTCCTTTCCACCGGCATCTATTGCCGCCCCTCGTGTTCCGCGCGCCATCCCCGGCGCGAGAACGTCCGCTTCTTCGCCGAACCGGCCGAGGCCGAGCGTGCGGGGCTGAGGGCTTGCCTGCGGTGCCGCCCGAACGACGTGTCGCGCGACGAGGAGGCAGTCACCCGCGCACTGGCGATGTTGGACGAGGTAGGCGATACCGCGCCGGGGCTGGCCGAACTGGCCGAGACGGTGGGCTACAGCCCCACGCATTTCCAGCGCGTGTTCAAGCGCGCGGTCGGGCTCTCACCCGCCGAATATGGCCGCGCGCGGCGGTTCGAACGGGCAGGTGAGGCGCTCAGCGGCGGTGCGAGCGTGACCGAGGCTATCCATGAGGCCGGTTTCAGTGCGCCTTCACGCTTTTATGAAAGCAGCGCCGAGCGTCTGGGTATGGCACCTTCGGCATGGCGGGATGGCGGCGGCGGCGTGCGGATCCACTGGGCAGTCGTTGCCACGACGCTGGGACGGATGCTGGTCGCCGCGACCGACCGGGGCGTCTGCCGTCTGTCGTTCGACGAAGACCGCGAGGATCTGGCCGCGCGCTTTCCCAAGGCGGAACTGATCGAGGGCGGCGAGGATTTCGCGCGGCTGCTTGAGGATGTCGTCGCCGCAGTCGAGCAGCCCGAGCATTCGCAGCGGATCCCGCTAGACGTGCAGGGCACGGCCTTCCAGCAGACAGTCTGGCGCGAATTGCAGCGCATTCCGGCGGGAGAAACGCGGACTTACGCGCAGATCGCCGCCGCAGTGGGCAAACCCGGCGCGGTACGGGCGGCGGGCTCGGCCAATGGCGCCAACAATGTCGCCGTGCTGATCCCCTGCCACCGCGTGATCCGCTCCGACGGCGCGATTGGCGGCTATGCCTATGGCGAGGCGATCAAGCGCGAGCTGCTCCGGCGCGAGAACGCTCAGACGAAACTGTAGGGGTCGATATCGATATTCACGCGCACGCCGCGCGGGAATTGCAGCGGCTCCAGCCATTCGCGCAGCATCTTCTGCAATTCGGCGGAGCGGCGGGCGTTGATGAGCAGGCGGAAGCGGTGGCGTCCGCGCAGCAGCGAGAGCGGCGCCGGAGCAGGGCCCAGCACCAGCATGTCGGGATGGTTGGGCGCGGTGCCGCCGATCGCGCGAGCGGCGGCTTTCGCTTCGGCCTGATCCTCGGACGATACGATGATTGCTGCCCATCGGCCGAAGGGCGGGGCATTGGCGTCGCGCCGGGCCTCGATCTCGGCACTATAGAAAGCATCGCGATCCCCGGCGGCGAGGGCGGCGATCACGGCGGCCTCGGGATGCCGCGTCTGGATCAGCACTTCGCCTGGCTTTTCGCCGCGACCGGCACGCCCGGCGACCTGCGCGACTTGCTGGTACGTGCGCTCGGCCGCCCGCAAATCGCCGCCTTCCAGCCCGAGATCGGCATCGACCACCCCGACCAATGTCAGTTCGGGGAAATGGTAGCCCTTGGTGACGAGCTGGGTGCCGACGATCACGTCGATTGCCTTGTTCTCCGCCTTGGCGACGAATTCGTTCATCGCCTCTGCCGTGTTCATCGTGTCCGACGTCACCAGCGCCACGCGCGCTTCGGGCAGGATTTCCGCCACTTCGTCGGCAATCCGCTCGACGCCGGGGCCACAGGCGACGAGGCAGTCACCCGTTCCGCATTCGGGGCAGGCGTCCGGTACCGGCACTTCGTGGCCGCAGTGGTGGCAGGCAAGCCGCTTGGAAAACCGGTGCTCCACCAGCCATGCCGTGCAGTTCGGGCATTGGAATCGATAGCCGCAATGGCGGCATAGCGTCAGCGGCGCATAGCCCCGGCGGTTGAGAAACAGCAGCGATTGTTCACCGCGCGCGAGACGGGCCTTCATCTCCTCGACAAGCCGGGGAGCCAGCCATTTGCCGCGCTCGGGCGCTTCCTTGCGCAAGTCGAGGATCTGGATATCGGGCAATTGCGCGCCGCCGAAGCGGGCGGGCAGGTCGATCTTGCGATAGACCCCGGCTTCGGCCAGCTGCATCGATTCCAGCGCCGGAGTGGCACTGGCGAGAATGACCGGAAACGCCTCGAACTTGGCGCGCATCACCGCCACATCGCGGGCGTTGTAGCGCACGCCGTCGTCCTGCTTGAACGAGATTTCGTGCGCCTCGTCGACCACGACAAGGCCCAGATTCGCGTAAGGCAGGAACAGCGCCGAGCGGGCACCTACAATGACCTGAGCGTTACCTAGAACGATCGAACGCCACGCGCGGCGCCGCTCGCTGGACTTGAGCGAGGAGTGCCAGAGGATCGGCGGCACACCGAAGCGATGCTCGAACCGGCGGAGGAAATTTTCGGTGAGCGCGATCTCGGGCAGCAGCACCAAGACCTGCCTGCCGAGCCGCAGCGCTTCGGCCACGGCTTCGAAATAGGTCTCGGTCTTGCCCGATCCGGTAACGCCGTCGAGCAGGAAGGGCGCGAACTTGTCCCCGCGCACCGCCTCGACGAAAATGTCCGCAGCGGCCTGTTGCCCTTCCGAGAGTTCGGGCACCGCGAATGCCGGATTGGCGCGCGGATAGGGTCGGTCGAGGTCGACCACCACCGGCTCCAGCAGCCCCGCGCCGACCATGCCGCGCAGCACGCCGTCGGAAACCGAGGCCAGTTCGGCCAGTTCCTTGATCGAGGCCTGCTCCCCCTGCAACGCATCCAGTGCGGCGGCGCGCTGCGGGGTGAGGCGGGCGGGTTCCGCGCCTGTCAGCCGGTATTCGGTGGTCGTCCCGCCGCCGCGCAGCGCGGCCATCGAGCCCAGCGCCATGCGGGCCACCGAAGACAACGAGGCGCAGTAGTAATCCGCCGTCCACTCGATCAGCCGCCGCAGCCGGGTGGGGAGAGGGGGCACCGGCAGCACTTCCAGAATCGGACGTAGTTTGCTTTCAGGCACTTCCTGCGCGCTCAGGCGTTCTGCTTCCCACACGATCCCCAGCACTTGCCGGGGGCCGAGCGGCGCGATCACCACGGATCCGTATTCGACCGCCATGCCTTCGGGCACGCGATAGTCGAGCACGCCCAGCGCGGCATTGAAGACAAGGATTCGAATGCGTTTCATCTGAAATGCATATAGGCACTCGGACAAGGGCACGTGAAGGAGATGATGATGGTGAATTGGGGATCGCCTGAATCGGTCGGGCAGCAGAACGACTACAGAATGGCCCGCCGCACGATGTTGGGCGGGTTGGTGGTGGTGGGCGGCCTTGCGCTGACCGGCATGCTTTCCGGATGCGCAACAATGGGTCTGCCCGGAAGCAGCCCCGCCGATGCCGAGCCGGTACGGCGCCTGATGCGCTATTCTTCCGAGCGGGCCTTTACCTGGCTGGTGCAGCCCGATGGCTTCTGGACCAGCCCGGTCGCGCGCATTCCGCTGCCGGTGCTGTTCACCCGCACCGGTTCGACCAAATCGGCCGTACTGAAATCGCCGAAATTCCGCGAACAGCTTCAGCATCAGCTCAACACGATTGCCAGCCAGAGCGCCGGGGCGGCCGCCTCGGTGGTGTCGCAGACGGCGAAGGACATGGCCATTCCCAACGCCGCGGGAGTGCTGCGCGGGGGCAGGACCGAGGCCACCACGCTGCTGCGCAAGGCCGTGGGGCCGGGCGTCGTCAACGCGATGATGCCGGGGATCGAGCGGGCCATGCAGCAGACCACCGATCCCACGCTGGGCCAGGCGATCGCCGCGCTCAAGGGCGTGACGATCACCGATGCCGCGCATGCCCTCGCGATCGAGGCCGACAATTCGATCTGGTACGAGATCGGCTCGGCCGAAGCCGCGATCCGGCAAGATCCCGCGCAGACCAACGACGCCGTGCTGATCGGTGCGCTGAAGGGCGGCTAAGGCGGATCGGGGCGAATTCGAACGAAAAAATCCTGCTTAGTCATTGCGATATTCCGGAAGGATTGCGCCTTTCCGGCCGCACAGACTGTTCCATCAGAATCCCGTCATCCCCGCGAAGGCGGGGATCCCGCTTCTTGTGCAAGACGAGAGCTCGCCAAGAAGCGGGGCCCCCGCCTTCGCGGGGGCGACGAGGCGATGAAATTCGGGCGGTGCCATCAATGACGTCATCAATATCGAGTGCTCGCATCTTGATGATGCGGTCAGTCGGCACCGAATTCATCCGCGCGTTCAAACACCGGCTTCAAAAACCAGCGCTGGCCGGCTCCCGTTTTCGGCGGGGTGTTCAGATTGGGCGCGCTTGCCTATAGCGGGCGCCAGAATCGGCGCTGGATCCCTCGCTCGCGCCGAACTGCCGTTACGGGCCCCATCACAGGATTTGTGCCATGAAGTTCTTCGTCGACACCGCCGACACCGCCGAAATCGCCGACCTTGCCGCCACCGGCCTGCTCGACGGCGTGACCACCAACCCGTCGCTGATCGCCAAGTCCGGCCGTGACTTCATCGAAGTCACCAAGGAAATCTGCGGCCTCACCCATGGTCCGGTCAGCGCCGAAGTCGTCGCTCTCGACCACGCAGGCATGATGCGCGAGGCCGAAATCCTCCGCAAGATCGCGGACAACGTCTGCATCAAGGTTCCGCTCACCTTCGACGGCCTGAAGACCTGCAAGGCGCTCACCAGCGACGGCACCATGGTCAATGTAACGCTGTGCTTCTCGGCCAATCAGGCGCTGCTCGCTGCCAAGGCCGGCGCTTCGTTCGTCTCGCCCTTCGTTGGCCGTCACGACGACAACGGCTTCGACGGCATGGACCTGATCCGCGACATCCGCCTGATCTACGACAACTACGCCTACGAGACCGAGATCCTCGCCGCCTCGATCCGCCACCCGGTCCACGTGCTCGAATGCGCACGCATCGGCGCCGACGTTGCGACGATGCCGCCGGCGGTCATCAAGAACCTCGTCAAGCATGTCCTCACCGACAAGGGCATCGAAGGCTTCATGGCGGACTGGGCCAAGACCGGCCAGTCGCTCTGATAGCCGCGCTCTTAAAATAAGCCCACCTTCGGGTGGGCCGGCGCAAGGCCAGCAAATTCAACGCCGGAGGTGCATCGCGCCTCCGGCGTTTTGCATAGCGGCGGCTTGCACAGGCGCGGCTATGACGCCATTGAGCGGTCATGTCCGATGAAACACCCGTCGATCGCTTCAAATTCGCGCTGACCGGCGCCTCGCGCGCCATTGCGCAGGATGCCGAGGTCGAGGTCAACTGGACGGCGGATGCCCCCAGTGCCAGCGGCGGAACCTTCCGCGTTCCGATGCCGGGCCGTTCGGTCCCGCGCGGCGCGGCGATGCAGGCGCGCGGCTATGCCGACAGCTTCGCGCTGCGGCTGCGCCATCATGACGACCGTCTGCACATGCGCCATGCCCCCAGCGAGCCTTCGGCGCGGGCCTGCTACGACGCGGTGGAGGCCGTGCGCTACGAAGCGCTGGGCGCCAATGCCTATGCCGGCATGCGCGACAATCTCGACGCCTCGCTCGAAGCGCGCATCGCGACCGATCCGATCTCCCGTGCCGACAGTCCGGACAAAGTGCCGGTGCCGACCGCGTTGGCGCTGATGCTGCGCGAACGCCTGACCGGACAGCCCGTGCCCGAGGCAGCCCAGACCGGCGTCGCCATGGTCCGCCGCTGGATCGAATCGAAGGCGGCTGCCGATTTCGACGCGCTCGCGGGACTGCTGGAGGATCAGAAGGCTTTCCAGAAGCTCTCGCTCGACATGCTCGCGCATCTCGAGATGACGCAGGCCGATGAAATCGACATGCCGCCCGAGGACGCCGACGACATGGACGGCGACGAGGAGACCGAGGACGACGAGACCGGCGACGAAAGCGGGCGCGAGGAACAGCCCGCCGAAGCCGCCGCCGAACCCTCGCAAGGTCAGGACGAAGGCGAGAGCGAGGCCGAGGGCGAAAATTCCGAGGACATGGACGAGGGCGAGGAAGGGCAGGAAGGCGAGGAGGGCATGCTCCCCGTCCGGCCCAACCGGCCGTGGACGGACATTCCCGACAGCTTCGACTACAAGGTCTTCACCGAGGCTTTCGACGAAGTAACCAGCGCCGCCGACCTCTGCGACGAGGAAGAGCTGACGCGCCTGCGCGCCTATCTCGACGCGCAGCTCAAGGGGCTTCAGGGCGTGGTGGTGACGCGCCTTGCCAACCGGCTCCAGCGCCGCCTGATGGCGCAGCAGAACCGGTCCTGGGACTTCGATCAGGAAGAGGGCATGCTCGATGCCGCGCGGCTGGCCCGTGTCGTCGTCTCGCCCGGCCAGTCGCTGTCCTACAAGATCGAGCGCGATGTCGAGTTCAAGGACACCGTCGTCACTCTGTTGCTCGACAATTCGGGTTCGATGCGCGGACGCCCGATCTCCATCGCGGCGATCAGCGCGGACGTGATGGCGCGCACGCTGGAGCGCTGCGGCGTGAAGGTCGAGATTCTCGGCTTCACCACGCGCGCCTGGAAGGGCGGACAGAGCCGCGAATCCTGGCTGGCGAGCGGCCGCCCCGCGCATCCCGGCCGCCTCAACGACTTGCGGCACATCATCTACAAGAAGGCCGACGAACCCTGGCGCCGCGCGCGCAAGAACCTTGGCCTGATGATGCGCGAGGGCCTGCTCAAGGAAAACATCGACGGCGAGGCCCTGCTCTGGGCGCACAGCCGCTTGCTCGCCCGGCAGGAGGATCGCCGTATCCTCATGGTGATCTCCGACGGCGCGCCGGTCGACGATTCGACGCTCTCGGTGAACTCGGCCGGTTATCTGGAGGCGCACCTGCGCCGCGTGATCGAATGGATCGAGGCGAAGAGCCCGGTCCAGCTTGTCGCCATCGGCATCGGCCATGACGTCACGCGCTATTACCGCCGTGCCGTCACGATCATGGACGCAGAGCAGCTTGGCGGCACGATGATCGAGCAGTTGGCGGGACTGTTCGAAGAAGAGTGATTTTTCTACCGGGCGGTATTGTATCTGTACCGCCCGGTCCCAAGTTCGGCGGCGGTTTGCAAACTGTCGCCAACGAAGGGAAATTCATGAACGTCACTGACGCCGTCCTCAGCCGCCGCTCGATCCGCGCATTCAGCGACGAGCCGGTGAGCCTCGACGTGCTGCGCCGCGTGCTCGACAAGGCGCGCATGGCGCCTTCGGGCTGCAACTTCCAGCCTTGGGAAGCGACCGTATTGACCGGCGAGCCGCTGAAGGCGCTGCAGGACAAGATGCTGGCCAGCCAGCCGCAGGATCCCGAGGAATACAACTGGTCGGCCCCGATGCAGTCCCCGCGCCACGCTGCGCGTCTGCATGAACTGGGCGGCTTCATGTATGGGGCGATGGGCATCGGTCGCGACGATGGTGAGGGCCGCAAGGCATTCATGAACCAGAACGTCACCTCGTTCGGTGCTCCGGCGCTGCTGGTCTGTTATTTCGAGCGTTTCATGGGGCCGCCGCAGTGGTCGGACGTGGGTATGTGGCTCCAGACGATCATGCTGCTGCTGCGCGAGGAAGGCCTCGATTCCTGCCCGCAGGAATGGATGGGTCTCTACGCCCGCCTCATCAAGGACCATATCGGCGTGTCGGACGAGACGCACCTGCTGTTCTGCGGCCTTTCGATCGGCAAGCGGCTTGATGTGCCGGTAAACGCCTTCGATCGCCCCCGCGTCGCGCTGGACGATCAGGTGAAGTTCCTCGGTTTCGAGTAACGGTAATGCCGGGCGCGGCTTGACTGCGCCCGGCTCCTGCCTAATTGCCCTCGGTCATGACCGAAACGAAGTCCTTGACGCTGTTCAACAGCCTGACCCGCCAGCTGGAGCCGTTCCAGCCTGTCCACGCTGGCGAGGCGCGGGTCTACAGCTGCGGGCCCACGGTCTACAATTACCCCCACATCGGCAATATGCGCGCCTATGTCTTCGCGGACATTCTGGGCCGGACGCTCAGCCATGCGGGCTACAAGCTCACCCACGTCATCAACATCACCGATGTCGGGCACCTGACCGACGACGCCGACGCCGGCGAGGACAAGATGGAGAAGATGGCGCGGACGCAGGCCCAATCCATCTGGGACATCGCCGCGCATTACACGCAGGCCTACTGGGCCGACATCAAGGCGCTGAACATCCGCCAGCCGGCCAAGTGGTCTATCGCGACCGACTATGTGCCGCAGATGATCGAATTCGCCGAGAAGATCGCGCCAAACCACTGCTACGAATTGGAAAGCGGGCTCTACTTCGACGTCTCCACCGTCTCCGACTACGGCCGCCTCGCGCGTGCCGTCACCGATGAGGGGGAAGGGCGCATCGAGGCGGTCGAGGGCAAGCGCAATGCCGCCGACTTCGCGATCTGGCGCAAGACGCCCGCGGGCGAGAAGCGCCAGATGGAATGGGATTCGCCGTGGGGCAGGGGCGCTCCCGGCTGGCATCTCGAATGCTCGGTGATGTCGGGCGACCTGCTCGGCTTCCCGTTCGACATCCACACCGGCGGCATCGACCACCGCGAGATCCATCACCCCAACGAGATCGCGCAGAACCAAGCATTCTGCTGCACGAATGGCCTCGACGTGCCCGCAAATTCGGGCGCGAAGCTGTGGATGCACAACAATTTCCTCGTCGAACGCTCCGGCAAGATGAGCAAGTCTTCCGGCGAGTTCCTGCGGCTGCAACTGCTGATCGACAAGGGTTACCATCCGCTTGGCTACCGCATGATGTGCCTTCAGGCGCATTACCGGTCGGAGCTTGAGTTCTCGTGGGAGGGCCTTGCCGCCGCGCTTGTGCGCCTGAAGCGCATGATCATGGTGGTGGAGCGGCTGGGCGACGTGGAGCCGGGCGATGCCCGTCATCCCAAGCTCGCGCCGATGCTCGAAACGTTCGAGAAGGCGATTGGCGAGGATCTCAACACCGCCGTCGCGCTGACCGCGCTGGAGGAGGTCCTGGCCGCCAAGAAGGTCGATCCCGGCGCCAAGCGCGCGGCGATCGAGGCGATGGATTCGGTGCTCGGGCTCGACCTGTTCGGTACCGGCCGCGCGGACCTTCGAATCCGCCCCAAGACCGCCGAAATCACCGAGGCCGAGATCGAGGACGTGCTCGTCCGCCGCAAGGCCGCGCGTGCGGAGAAGGACTTCGCCACATCCGACGCCCTGCGCGACGAACTCGCCGCCAAGGGCGTGGAAGCGATGGACGGCGACCCGCTCGGCTGGGAATGGAAGCTCGGCTGACTCCATGGAGGGCACCCGGGTCTGCGCCTCTCGTCTGGTGCTATTGCGGCAGACGCCATCATCACGCCGAAAAGCGCAATGATGTCTGCTGGACAGGCCCTTGCCATCCTGTCCCCGCTTGCCGATCTTCGTTAACTTCAAGAATTTGCAGAATTCCGGAGTACGAAGAATGACCGCAGCCCTCATCAACGCCCGGTCGCGGCCGCTGCTGGAAGGGGGTTTGCCCGAGGGCGTCGAGCCGCTCTGGTTCGAGAGTCACGATCAGCTTCTGGAACTGGCGCCGCGGGCTGATGTCGCATGGCTGGATCCTATTCCCCCGGCAGTGGCTGGGGAGTTCATTGCACGGGCGGGCAAGCTCGCCTGGTACAACGCCATGTCCTCCGGCGTGGACTGGTTGCCGCTGAAACTTCTGGCCGAGCGGGGCATTCGACTCACCAATGGAGCAGGGATCCACGCGCAGTCGGTCGCGGAATATGCGGTGATGGGTATGCTTACCGTAGCCAAGGGCTGGCGCGACGTGGTGCGCGCGCAGGATCGTCACGAATGGCTGATGGGGCCGCCCGGCAAGCGCGAGTTGCTCGATTCGAAAGTCCTGATCGTCGGTGCGGGTGAGATCGGCGGACGCATTGCAGAAATCCTGCGCGCCTTCGGGGCCGAAGTGACCGGCGTGCGTCGCAGTCCGGGCCCGGGCGAACTCGGGACGGGTGAATGGCGCGCAAAGCTTGGCGGGTTCGACTGGGTGATCGCCATCGTGCCGTCGACGCCGGACACGCTGCGGATGTTCGGTGCGACGGAATTTTCGGCGATGAAGCGAGGGGCGGTCTTCCTCAACTTCGCGCGCGGCACGGTGATCGAACAGGACGCGCTGCTTGCCGCCATCGATTCGGGGCATCTTGGCGCCGCGTTCCTCGATGTGACCGAACCGGAACCGCTACCGGCCGACCACCCGCTCTGGTCGCGCGATAACGTGCATGTCTCGATGCATTTGTCCGGCCGGGCACAAGATGCGCTGTTCGAGCGGGGGGCGGCGCGGTTTCTGGCCAATCTTGGCCGATTCGTGCGCGGCGAGTCGCTCGCGCACGTCGTCGACTTTTCGTTGGGATACTAAGGCAAAGCTGCAAGGGGCCGCCAAATTTTCCCGTCATCCCCGCGAAGGCGGGGATCCCGCTTCTTGAGCCCGACACGAGAGGTTGAGAGGCAGCGGGACCCCCGCCTGCGCGGGGGTGACGGAGTGGTCGGACTGATGACTCCCATCGATATGCGGCGCTTTGGCGGGCGCAGCCGAAGCGTCAGGTTTCGTCGAGAAGCAGCAATTCCACCTCCACGATCATGCATGCCGGTGAACCAGCCACATGATCGACTCCGGCGATCGTCGCATCGGCCACAAGCTGGCCGGGCAGAGTGAATTCATGGTCGGGCAGGGCGGCAATCAGGGCTTCGCCCGCGTCGAGACCGTCCCGGCCCGTGAATTCCAGCGCGATGGTATGGCGTGAACCGGAGAAGGTCGCGCTGCTCCACGGCCGTTCGGCATGGCGCTGGAACTCGGCGCGCGGGCCGGCGAGGTGCAGCACATCCGAAAGCAGCAGCAGCCAGGGCCCGCGGGAGTGCGATTCGGTACCCAGCGCGCGGCGGGCGGTCGTAAGCGGCGATGCGGAATCCAGGGCCTCAGAACGCATGATCGGCCTCCTTGTAAGTGGCCATGAAGCTTTCGACGCGGGCGGCGGTGCCGGGACGCGGCATGCGGCCATTGCGCAAATCGACAACGAATCGGGGGTCGCCGGCGGCGAGTCGGCCGAACTTGGTGCACGGCATGTCGGTGGTGCGCAGGAAAATCTCTATCTGGCGCAGGAGCATCTTGGGGGTGTCCTCCTATGGACGGCGGTTTATGTTCTCCAAATGTTCCAACTGAAATCCTACTTGTCTAGGAAATTTCCTTCGCGTACGGATTATATTATGGAAAGCGCCGATGCCCGCAGCCGCCTGCTTGAACTTGCCGATGGGCGGGGTGTGAGCCTCTCCGCCCTGTCCCGGATGATCGGCAAGAATGCGAGCTATCTTCAGCAATTCATTAAGAAAGGTAGTCCGAAAAAGCTGGAGGAGGTGGACCGAAGCGCGCTCGCCCGTTTCTTCGGCGTGGAAGAGAGCGAGCTGGGAAAGGCGAAGGAAAATTACGACGCGGCACCGGCATGGGTCGGCGTTCCGCGCCTGACCGTCGGGGCATCGGCGGGGCCGGGCGCTCATGCCGGGGATGAAGAAGTTTTCGGCACGCTGCGTTTCTCGGCCCGGTGGCTGCGGTCGATGGGCCTGAGCCCGGAAATGCTTTCGGCCATCACGGTCTCGGGCGATTCGATGGAGCCGACTCTGCGGCACGGTGACGAGATTCTTGTCGACAGCGAATGGCAGCCGCTGCGCGACGGCATTCATGTCGTGCGGCTCGACGATACGGTGCTGGTCAAGCGGTTGGGATCGGTGGGGGCAGGCCGCGTCGTGCTATCCAGCGACAATCCGGCCTATCGCCCCATCACCTGCGGACTTGCCGAAATCGTGGTGATCGGCCGAGTCGTCTGGAAGGGCGGCCGAATCTAGTCCGGTTGCAATCGAGAAGGCTTGCGGCCATTTCGGCAGGCATGACTGAAACTGCCGACGAACGACCGATGCGCGTGGGAATCATTCCCGTGACGCCGCTCCAGCAAAACTGCTCGCTCTTGTGGTGCACGAAGACCATGCGCGGCGCTTTCGTCGATCCCGGTGGGGACTTGCCGAAGCTGCGCAAGGCGCTGGAGCAGACCGGCGTGACGCTGGAAAAGATTCTCGTCACCCATGGGCATCTCGATCACTGCGGGATGGCCGGGGTGTTCGCCAAGGAAATGGGCGTTCCCATCGAGGGGCCGCACGAGGAAGATCGCTTCTGGATCGCGCAGCTCAATGACGACGGCCCGCGCTGGAACATGGAGGCGCATACGTTCGAACCGGATCGCTGGCTCGATACCGGCGACAAGGTGACCGTGGGCGAGCTTGAGCTCGATGTCTATCACTGCCCCGGACATACGCCGGGCCATGTCGTGTTCCACCATGCGGTCAGCAAGTTCGCGATGGTGGGCGACGTGCTGTTCCAGGGCGGAATCGGACGCTGGGACTTCCCGCGCGGCAATCTCGAAGATCTTGTGAACTCGATCACCGGGCAGCTCTGGCCGCTGGGTGACGAAGTGACCTTCGTTCCGGGGCATGGCCCCGTCAGCACCTTCGGCGAGGAGCGCCGCAGCAACCCTTATGTAGGCGATGCGGCGCTGGCGCGGGGTCTGCCTGCCTGAGCGCGCGCTCAGGGGGCGAGTCTATATATGTATGTGTAGAAGCCCGGTTTCGGCCGGGCTTCTGCTCAGAATCGTCCGAGGGCGATCAGAAGCGCCATGACCGACAGGCCCAGCAGCGTGAGGATGGTGATGATCGTCCCCGCGGCGCGGAGCAGGTTCGGACGGTCCAGATCCATGCCAAAGGCGTGGAGCACGCGCCCCAGCATGAAAATCGACCCGACGATGGCTAGCCAGGCCCCCGCCTTGCCGGTCATCTCGATCGCGGCGACGAGGATCAGCACGAACGGCGTGCTCTCCACGAAATTGAGCTGCGCGCGCATGCGATAGGCAAGCCGCGCGTTGCCGCCATCGCCGTGGAGAACCTTTTCCTTGGTGCGAAGCTGGCCGATGCGGAGTATATGCCAGAAGGTAATTACCGCGGCAGCGGCTGCCAGGCACAAGGTTGTCTGCAGAATCATGTGAGGTTTCTCTCCGTTCCCCGGGGTGTTGCGGTTTTCGCGTTCATGCGCCGGGGAGGAACGGGTTGCAACTCGTGAGAAATCGGTTATAGGCGCGCCTTCGCAAGCCGCCGGTCCGGTTGAAGTCGGTCTCGGCGGCATTTTTGACATTCATTTATTCCAGGAACAGGTGCCGAAATGGCTGTCCCTAAGAGAAAGACCACCCCTTCCCGCCGTGGCATGCGCCGCAGCCATGACGCGCTGAAGGTCGAGGCTTTCCACGAATGCTCGAACTGTGGCGAGCTGAAGCGCCCGCACAACCTTTGCAACGCTTGCGGCCACTACAACGGTCGTGAGATCGTCGCGGTCGAAGTCTAAGACCAACGACGACTTTCGGAGAAAGAGCATGAGTCTGCCGCGTATCGCAATCGATGCGATGGGCGGCGACGAGGGCGTGCGCGTCATGATTGAGGGCGCGGCACTCGCGCGCCGTCGCCATGATCGCTTCAAGTTCCTGCTGGTGGGTGACGAGGCGCGGATCAAATCCGCGCTCGAGGATCACCCGAACCTCAGGGCTAGCTCCGAAATCCTGCACACCGATGGCGTCATCAGTGGCGAGGACAAGCCCAGTCAGGCATTGCGCCGGGCCAAGGGCACCTCGATGGGGCGCGCTATCGAGGCGGTGAAGGCGGGCGACGCCGGAGCCGCCGTCAGTGCCGGTAACACCGGCGCCCTGATGGCGATCTCCAAGCTGACGCTGCGCACGATGCCCGGTATCGACCGGCCGGCCTTGGCTGCGCTGTTGCCGACGCTGGGTGAAAACGACCTCGTGATGCTCGACCTCGGCGCCAATGCCGAGTGCGACGCGCGCAACCTCGTGCAATTCGCGATCATGGGCGCTGCCTATGCCCGCGTCGCCACGGGGCGCGAGCAACCGCGCGTGCGTCTGCTGAACATCGGAACCGAAGAAACCAAGGGCACCGACATGCTGCGCGACGCGGCAGCGATGCTCAAGGCGGCGGCGGCCGACCTGTCGATCTCGTTTGACGGCTTCTCCGAGGCCGACAAGCTGGGGCGCGGGGACATGGACGTCATCGTGACCGATGGTTTCTCCGGCAATGTCGCGCTGAAAGCGGTGGAAGGCACGGCGCGTTTCGTGGCCGATCTGCTTCGCCGCGGCTTCAGCAGCTCCCTGCGTTCGAAGATCGGGTTCCTGATCTCGAAACCGGCGACCGAGCTGCTCAAGCATCATCTCGATCCCAACAATCATAATGGCGCGGTTTTCCTGGGTCTCAACGGCATTGTCGTGAAAAGCCATGGCGGTGCCAATGCCGCCGGGGTCGCGAATGCCGTGGCGGTTACGGCGCGCCTCCTGGAGGAAAACGTGACCGAGCGGATCTCCGCCGACCTCGCCCGCGTGGGCGGGACTTCCCTGCGCAAGCCGCGCGTGACGGAAGAGAGCGCCTGATGTTGCGTTCGGTCATTGTCGGCACGGGCTCCGCCCTGCCGCGCCGTGCGGTCAGCAATGCCGAGCTTGCGGAGCAAGTCGACACCAGCGACGAGTGGATCGTCGAGCGCACCGGCATCTCCAACCGCCATATCGCTGCCGACGACGAAACGACGTCCAGCCTTGCCACCGATGCCGCGCGCAATGCGCTGGCGGCGGCGGGGATCGAGGCGGCTTCGATCGACCTGATCGTGCTCGCCACGGCGACGCCTGACCAGACCTTCCCGGCTTCCGCGACTCTGGTGCAGGCGAATCTCGGCTGCCGAGGCGGAATCGCCTTCGACGTGGCCGCGGTATGCTCGGGCTTTCTCTATGCCTTGGGCGTGGCCGACTCGATGCTGCGTTCGGGCATGGCCAAGCGCGCGCTGGTGATCGGTTCGGAAACCTTCAGCCGCATTCTCGACTGGGAAGATCGCACGACCTGCGTGCTCTTCGGCGACGGCGCCGGGGCCATCGTGCTCGAAGCGCAGGAGCAGGACGGTGAGAATCTGCGCGGCGTGCTTGCCACCCGCCTTCATGCCGACGGCGCTCACAACCAGCTTCTCTATGTGGACGGCGGTCCTTCGACCACCGGGACCGTAGGCAAGCTGCGTATGAAGGGCCGTGAGGTTTTCCGCCATGCGGTGGTGAATCTGGCGGAAGTCCTTGAGGAAGTGCTCGTCGAAACCGGCCATACTTCGCAGGATATCGACTGGCTGGTGCCACATCAGGCCAATGCCCGCATCCTCGACGCGACGGCCAAGAAGCTGAATCTGCCAAGAGAAAAGGTCGTGATGACCGTCGGCCAGCACGCGAATACGTCCGCCGCATCGGTTCCGCTGGCGCTAGATCAGGCCGTTCGCGATGGCCGAATCAAGCAGGGCGACCTCGTTGTACTCGAGGCAATGGGCGGCGGATTTACCTGGGGAGCAAGCCTCGTCCGCATGTGAATTTGCCCGCGATCGAAAGTATCGTGGCATTTACTGCACGGAGCATTGCTTTTCCCTCATTTTTTCATATTATCGTCATGGGGGTCAGCGCTCTTAGGGGATGCGGGATTGATGCGCTCCATGGAAACATTGACCAGGGCTGAGATCGCGGAAGCCATTCACCGGAGGCTCGGGCTCTCACGCGCCGAATCGCTGGGCATGGTGGAGGCTATACTCCAGCACATGTCGCTCGCACTTACCGATGGGGAGAACGTAAAGATCTCCGGTTTCGGTACATTCCTGTTGCGAGACAAAGGCGAACGTGTCGGACGCAATCCGAAGACGGGGGTGGAAGTGCCCATTACCCCGCGCCGGGTGATGACATTCCGCGCCAGCCAGATGCTCAAGGATCGCATCGCAGAGATGTGATCGTGGCCGCTCCCGCGGGGCGGCACCGCCCAGAGGAGCCCGTTTCATGTCCGGAAATTCGGAACGTCCCCGCTTCGAGGACGGGAAGGATGCGCAGGCACTTCGCACTATCGGCGAAGTGACGAAGGCGCTTGGTGTGCGCCAGCACGTGCTGCGTTACTGGGAAGAACAGTTTCCCGCACTCCAGCCGATCAAGCGGGCCGGGGGGCGGCGTTACTATCGCCCGGAAGACATTGCGCTGATTGCCGAAATCGACCGTCTCGTTCACCACGAGGGCTATACCCTGCGCGGCGCGCGCCAGGCGATCGAGGGGCGTTCCGATGAGGGCGAAAGCGCCGGGCCTGTCGTCGTCGAGGCTGTGATTCCGGCGCATGACGTCGTTTCCAATGACGAAATTATGGATCGCCTGCGCGCCATTCGGGCGCATCTAGCCCAGGCTTTGGTCGCGGCCTGACAAGGTTTCGATAGGGCGGGCACCTTTATGGACCCGCCATTTCCTTCTCAATATTCGACTTGCGGACCCAGCGCCGGGTCAAGATCGCGCGGGCGAGTCAGATGGACCAGCCGGCCGCGGCCCTCGCTGATGTCCGCCCACGAATCGATATCGAGTTCGATCACCGCAAAGGCGGCGGTAGGGAACTTTTCCTCGACCATGTCGCGCATCGGGCTTGATCCATCGTCGGGCACGAGGTCGAAGATCAGGTCTTCCAGACCGGGATTGTGGCCGACCAGCATGATCGCGCGGGGATCGCCCGACTGTTCGCGCAGCAGGTCGATCAGCGTGGCGGAACTGGCGAGATAGAGTCGGCGGTCCCACGTGAGCGGCGGCGACTCGCCGGCGGCTTCTTCGGCCAGTTCGATGGTCTGCGCCGCACGCACGGCGGGCGAGGCCAGTATCCGGTTCCACTTTACCGTGTGATCGCGGATGTGCAGGCCCATCAGTGCCGCGCCCTTGCGTCCGCGCTTGTTGAGCGGGCGGTCGAAATCGCGCAGACGTGCATCGTTCCAGTCGGACTTGGCGTGCCTGAAAATGCCGAGAGTCTTCATGCCGATGATGCGCTCACACTGGGGGGCGGACAGGATCGCCGTCCTTCACGGTTTCCCCTGAAACACTTGCTGCCACGCGATGCAAGGCTTCCTCCAACGAAATGCGACGCACCGGGGTACCTTGCGGGAAGGCGCTGAGCAGGCGTGAGGGGAAAGCGGAGGAAAGCACCACGAAATGCCCGTGGTCTTCGCGGCTGCGGATCAGACGGCCGAAGGCCTGCGCCAGCTTGGCGCGGATCAGGCTGTCGTCAAAGGCGGAACCGCCCCCGGCGACCCGCCGCGCGCGGTGCAGAATTGTCGGTCGCGGCCAAGGCACTTGCTCCATGACGACAAGACGGAGCGAATGGCCGGGCACGTCCACACCGTCTCGCAAGGCATCGGTACCCAATAGCGAGGCCTTGGGATCGTCGCGGAAGATGTCGACCAGCGTGCCGGTGTCGATCGGATCGACATGCTGGGCATAGAGCGGCAGCCCGCCGCGCGCGAGACGATCGGCGATGCGACCATGCACCGCGCGCAGGCGGCGGATCGCGGTAAACAGGCCCAGCACGCCGCCGCCCGATGCCTCGATCAGCCGCCCATAGGCGCCAGCCAGCGCCGGAATATCGCCGCGCGGCACATCGTTGACGATCAGCACTTCGGCCTGTGCGGCGTAGTCGAACGGGCTGAGATGCTCGGAAAGTTTGGGCGCCACATCGATATAGGGCGTGCCGGAGCGCTTGATCGCCTGATCCCATGTGTCGCCGTCGCGCAGCGTGGCGGACGTCATGACGACGCCGTGCGCGGGCTCCAGCACGACGCTGGCGAAGGGTTTCATCGGGTCCAGCCAATGGCGATGGATGCCGGTATCGTACTCGCGCGCCTCGGAGCGTTCGAGCGATAGCCAGTCGACAAATTCGGGATCGGCCGGGCCGGCGAGGCGGGCGAGCATCGCTTCCCATGCTGCCAGTAGGTCGATTCGCCAGCTGAGGGAGTGGCGCGCGCCTTCGATACGGGCGCGGCCGGGGCCGTCCAGCCAGTCCGGCCCGTCCTCCAGCAGTGCCTCCAGCCTGAGGCCAAGGCGCATGAGGGGCTGGCGTAGCTCTGCCAGTGCCTCTCGCGCAGCTTCGGACACTTCCACGAAGGCGCCGTCGAGCCCGGCCGCCTCGGTTTCGAGTCCGTAGCCCGCTTCCTGCCCGCCGCTTTCGTCGCGGGCATAGACCGTCGCGCGGACGGCTGCGAAAAGCTCTTCCAGCGGGCCCGATGCCGCGCCTTCGACGATGCGCTGCATCCAGCCGTCGCCCGGCAGCGCCTCGGCGGCGGCGACGGCGGCGGTGATCGCCTTGGCGCCGGCCTCGTCATAGCTGGCGACATCGGCGAGTCGCGCGGAAAGCCCGCGACGGCGCCCGCGCGCGTTCTTTTCAGGGCCGATCACCCAGCGGCGCAACTCGATGGCCTCGGTGCCGGTCAGCGCGGCGGCGAACGTCGAATCGGCGGCGTCGAACACGTGATGGCCTTCGTCGAACACCACGCGGGTAGGGCGCGAGGCCTGATCGCGGCCGCGCGCGGCATTGATCATGACGAGGGCATGGTTGCCGATCACGAGATCCGCGCCGACGCTGGCGCGGGTGGCGCGTTCGATGAAGCACTTCCGGAAATGCGGGCATCCGGCATAGACGCATTCGCCGCGCCGGTCGGTGAGGGCGGTGATGCCGCGCTGGCGGAACAGCGTGCCCAGCCAGCCCGGCAGGTCGCCGCCGATCATGTCGCCGTCCTGCGAATAGGCGGCCCAGCGCGCGACGATCTGCGCCATGATCGCGGCGCGACCGGCGAATCCGCCCTGCAGCGCGTCCTCAAGGTTGAGCAGGCAGAGATAGTTCTCGCGGCCCTTGCGGACGACGACGGGCTGGCTGCCGTCGGGGCGGTATTCCGGCCACGCGCGGCGGCTTTCCTGGCGAAGCTGGCGTTGCAGGGCCTTGGTATATGTCGAAACCCAGACGGTTCCGCCCGATTGCTGTGCCCAGAGCGAGGCGGGGGCGAGATAGCCCAGCGTCTTGCCGATGCCGGTGCCGGCTTGCGCCAGCACCACGTGCGGACGGCCGCGCGCCTCGCGCGGGGCGAAGGCTTCCGAGGCCTCTACCGCATAGGCGCGCTGGCTCTCGCGCTGTTCCGCGCCGGTTCCGGTGAGTTGGGCCAGCCGTTGCAACACTTCGCCGGGCTGGAGCGTGATCTGGCGGGGCTGCGGGAGTTCCGGCGTTTCGTCCCACTCGGGAAGGCGGGTGAAGAGCCAGCGTTCGGCGCGCTGCGGCTTGGCGATCCGCGCGGTGAGCAGGGTGGACCATGGCCAGCGCATGCGGATCAGCGATTGCAGGCCGGTCCATGCGCCCTCGCGCTCCGCCCAGTCGGGGCTCTCGCACGTTTCCAGCAGGGCGCCCGCCGCTTCCTGCAGCAGGCGCGGCACGTCGGCATCGCTGGTGGGTTCCTCAAGGCCCAGCGCGTGGGCGAGGCCCTTGGGCGTGGGCACCACGAAGCGGGCCGGGTGAATGAACGCATAGAGTTCGAGCAGGTCCAGCCCGGAAAGGTCCGGATACCCCAGCCGCGTCGCCACCAGCGGCGCGTTCAGGATCAGCAGCGGCGTGTCGGCAGCGGCGGTGACGGCCTCTCCCTTCGATACCGGGCGAGTCGTGCCGGGCCCCTCGCGGAGCCAGGAGCCGGCGTGGCTGGCGTGGAGCGCGGGCAAGGGAAGGGCGGCCATGGCCTTCGTCTTAGGCGCGGAGGGCGCGAAGGGAAACCTCGCGGCGCGCGCTTTCGTCAGAAACGAGGGTGTCTCGATAAAAATGCATCAAGATACATTTTAGCCTCTTGCGGATCTCACTTTAAGATATATCTTGTAGCCATCATGAAGACACAACGAAACGAGATGAAAATGATGAAGATCCATCACAAGCGCGGTCATGGCCGCGGATGCGGCCGCGGCGAACGCAGTGGCCGCGAAGAATTCGGCGCCGAGTTTGGCGGTCACGGCTTTGGTGACAGGCGCTTCGACCCGCGCGGCATGCGCGGTCGCGGCGGCTTCGGCATGGAACGCGGTCCGTTCGGCCGCGATGGCGATGATTTCGAAGGCGGCTTCCCTGGTGGCCGTGGACGCGGTCGCGGCGGCCGGGGCGAAGGCTTCGGTGGCGGCTTTGGCGGGGGCTTCGGTCCTGGTGGCGGCCGCATGGGCGGTCGTCGCAAGCGTCTGTTCGAACAGGCCGAACTCCAGGTTCTCCTGCTGGCGCTGATCGTCGAGGCGCCGCGCCACGGCTATGAACTGATCCGCGAGATCGAGGCGCTTTCGGGCGGCGACTATGCGCCCAGCCCGGGCGTGGTCTATCCCGCGCTCACCTACATGGAAGAAGCGGGCCTGATCTCGGCAAAGGCCGAGGAAGGCGCGCGCAAGTCCTACGAGGCGACGGACGAAGGCCGCAAGCAGGCCGAGACCGACGCCGAGAAGGCCGTGGAACTGAAGGCCCGCCTCTCGGCATTGGCCGAGGCACGCGACAAGGTCGATCCGGCCCCGGTGCGCCGCGCGATCCATGCGCTGCGGACCGCGATGCACGACCGTCTTTCGAAGGACGGCGCCAATCGCGAGGTCATCCTCCAGATCGCCGATGCGCTCGACGAGGCAACCCGCAAGATCGAAAGGATCGAGGTTTGAGCCACACGATCACGGCGAAAGTCGCCACGCCGAATGGCGGCAAGTACGTCCAGCAGCTTTGCAAGCACTGGAGCCACAAGCTGGAAACCCGCGTGGAGGGCGATACCGGCACGGTAACGTTCCCGACGGCCGTGGCGACGATGACGGCAGATGGCGAGGGCATCGCCATCGCCATCACCGGCGAGAACCGGGACGATGTGGAGCAACTGACCGACGTGGTCGCGCGCCATATCGACCGCTTCGCCTTTCGCGAAGATCCGCTGACCTATGACTGGCAATGGCGGGAAACTGCGGCTCAGTGATCCACTGATCCAAAGCGACACCGCCCCGCTCCCACCCGGCTCAAGGCCGGTGGGAGGCGGGGCGGTATCGTTTTCGGCAGTAGTATCAGGCCGCGCGCTTGTCCTGCGAATGGGCGCGGTCGATCGGCAGCGCTTCCTTGAAGGTATTGGTGACATAGGGGTAGGGGATCTCGATCCCTTCGCCGTCCAGCGCCGTCTTGATCGCCTTGATGGCATGGCTCTTGGTCACGCGCATGTCCTGCGGGCTGGTATCGGCCCACCACTGGATCAGGAAGTCGATCGAGCTGGAATTGAAGCGCTGGGCGACGACGAGCACGGCCTTCGTGGCATCGATGCCCTTGACCCCGGCGACAGCATCGCGAAGCAGGGTTTCGGCGCGGTCGAGATCGGCGTCGTAGGAAATGCCCACGACCAGTTCGTCACGGCGCACCGGTTCGTCATTGAGGATGCGCACCGGGTTCTTGAACAGCATCGAGTTGGGCACGACGGTCAGTTCGCCGGTGAACTGGCGGATATGGCTCTCACGCAGGGTAATGCGCTCCACCTTGCCCTGGATGTTGTTGCATTCGATCGAATCGCCGATGTTCATCTTGTCGCGCAGCATGATGAGCACGCCCGCGAGGAAGTTCTCGAAGATGTCCTGAAACGCGAAACCGATGGCGAGGGCACCGACACCGAGACCGGCAAAAGCACCCGCGGGCGTGAAGCTCGGCACGGCGACGGTCAGGGCCACCAGCGAGCCGATGATCCACACGAACAGGCGCACCAGCGTATCGAAAAGCTGTTTGAGGTCGTTGCGGATGCGCGTGCGGCCGGTCAGCTTGTCGGCGATGCGCACGGCGAATCGTGCGAGAATCCAGGTGACCACCAGCACCATCAGCGAAATGACGAGGCTCGGCAGCGCTGCCACGAAGCTGTCGGCCATGCTTTCGAGCTGTCTTTGCAGGGTGTCGACGTATCTCACGATCAATTCGTATCCTTTTGCGACATGAGGAACCTAACGGCTTCCCCACTGGAGTGGTTCCCCAGACCGCTTCGCGCTTGCGAAATGCGGCGAATTCGCGTCATAGCGCGCGCATGACTGAACAAGCCCTGATCGAAGCCGCTCGCGTGTCCAAGGCCTGGCCCTTCCAGGAGGCCCAGAAGCTGCTCAAGCGTTATCCGAATGGCAAACCCGGCAATGCGCCGGTGCTGTTCGAAACCGGCTACGGTCCCTCGGGCCTGCCGCATATCGGCACGTTCCAGGAAGTGCTGCGCACCACGCTGGTGCGCCGCGCCTACGAGACGCTGACCGGCGGCGCGCCCACGCGCCTTGTTGCCTTCTCGGACGACATGGACGGCCTGCGCAAGGTGCCGGACAATATTCCGGGCGCCGATGTGCTCGCCGCCAATCTCGGCAAGCCGCTCAGCCGCATTCCCGATCCTTTCGGCACGCACGAGAGCTTTGCCCACCACAACAACGCGATGCTGCGCGACTTTCTTGACCGTTTCGGCTTCGATTACGAATTCGTCTCGGCCAGCGACCGCTACAATTCGGGGGCGTTCGACGCCGCGCTGACCCGCGTGCTGGAATGCAACCGGGGCATTCTCGATGTGATGCTGCCGACGCTGCGCGAGGAGCGTCGCAAGACCTATTCGCCGGTCCTGCCGGTCTCGCCCAGCAGCGGCGTGGTGCTTCAGGTTCCGGTCGAAGTGCTCGACGCGGCCACCGGCATGATCCGATTCACTGACGAGGACGGTTCTGTCGTCGAGCAGTCGGTATTCGGCGGCAAGGCCAAGCTCCAGTGGAAGGTCGACTGGGCGATGCGCTGGTACGCGCTGGGCGTCGACTATGAAATGTGCGGCAAGGACCTGACCGATTCGGTCACCCAGTCGGGCAAGATCGTGCAGATCCTCGGCGGGCGTAAGCCGGAAGGCCTGATCTACGAGCTGTTCCTTGACGAGAATGGTGAGAAGATCTCGAAGTCCAAGGGCAACGGCCTGACCATCGAGCAGTGGCTGACTTACGGCACTGAGGAATCGCTGGGCTTCTACCTGTTCCGCGAGCCCAAGAGCGCCAAGCAGCTCCATGTCGGCGTGATTCCCAAGGCGGTGGACGAGTACTGGCAGTTCCGCGGCAATCTGGCCGATCAGGCGGTCGACAAGCAGCTCGGCAACCCGGTCTGGCACCTGCTGCGCGCGAGCGCTTCTGGTGAGGGCGCGGGCGCAGGCGATACCGTGCCGGTGACGTTCTCGCTGCTGCTCAACCTTGTCGGCGTGCTGGGCGCGGATGCCACCGCGGAGCAGGTCTGGTCCTACCTCGGCAACTATATCGAGGATGCCCGTCCCGAAGCGCATCCGGAACTGGGCGAGATGGTCCGCGCCGCGCTCGCCACCAACCGCGACTTCATCGCGCCGACCCTGAAGCGCCGCGCGCCGACCGCCAATGAGGCCGAAGCGCTCAAGGTGCTGGACGCCGAACTGGAAAAGCTGGGCGGCGATGCCACGGCGGAAAACCTCCAGAACGCCGTCTACGAGATCGGCAAGAACGAGGCCTATGGCTTCGAGACGCTGCGCGACTGGTTCAAGGCGCTCTACGAGACGCTGCTCGGTTCCCCGCAGGGGCCGCGCATGGGCAGCTTCATTGCCCTTTACGGCGTGCCCGAAACGCGCAAACTGATTGCGGAGGCCCTTTCGGCCGCTTGATTGGGGCCGAATATGCACAAGAATCCGCGAACGCCCGAGGAACTCGCCGAGGAACTCCTCGGGCGTAAGCTGGAGGAACTCGATCCCGAAGACCGCCATGTGCTGTGCCGGATCGCGTCGGGAACGCTGATCGGCCCCGATGCGGACGAACTGGCCTCCATGCACGCCTCGCACGGCGACCGCATTGCCGACAAAGTGGCGGCGGTTGGCGGTAGCTGGGGTTTCATCATTGCGTTCGGCGTTGTGCTGTTGGTCTGGATGCTGCTCAATTCCAGCGTGCTACAGGCACTCGGGATCAAGCCCTTCGACGCCTATCCCTACATCTTCCTGAACCTGATGCTCTCGATGCTGGCGGCGATCCAGGCGCCGGTCATCATGATGAGCCAGAACAGGCAGTCGGACAAAGATCGCATCACCGCCCGCCACGACTATGAGGTGAACTTGCGCACGCAGCTGGAGATCATCCGGCTGCACCGCCGCTTCGATCACCTCATGGAATATCTGGACAACCGGCAGGCGGCCAAGGACGGCGAAGAGGCCTGATCGCCACCCGCGCTTACTGCCAGCGGCGTGCGCGGTACCATTTGGTGACGACGTACTTCACGCCGCGCTCCACCGGGCGGGCGGCATGCAGCGTCCACGGATTGGGTGATCCGTCCGGACAGGCATTGTTCCAGAGCAGCAGCGTGCCGGGCTGGGGCGTAACGCGCAGGCCAAGCTTGGTGAAATCGGTATAGCCGCCCAGTTCCACCGTGTTGAGGTAGACCATCGCGGTCCAGCTGCGCTGGCCGCCGTTGCCGTCCTCTTGCGGCCAGTAGTCGGCATCGGTGTCGAACCAGTCGCAATGTTCGTGGTAATATTCGCCGCAGCGGTAGCGCTGGCCCTGCGCGCATTCGCTGCGGGCAGCGTCCAGTCCGGTGAGGCGGCTCAGGTCGCGTTCCAGTGCGCGGATCGTGGGGTCGGCCGGGTCGATATCGCCTGAATAGCTGGTGCGGTAGCCTTCCCAGTCCTCCTCCTCGACAAGGCGGGAGGGGCAGGCGACCGCGTCGATCAGCGATGTGAGCCGGTGGCAGGCATCGGCGGAGATAAAGTCCGCCACGGTGTAGATCTCCGCGCCTTCGATGACGGCGCGGTGTGCAGAGGGTACCCGCGCCAGCCGGTCGCGCACTCCGGCACCGATCCGGGCCAGCGCCTCGCAGTCAGGATGGTTTTCTCCCCTCATTGCAAGGGAGAGTAACTCAGCGGCCGGTAAGATCAATCGCTTGCTTCGCACATAGGAAAATGGCCCCGAAGCGGGTGCTTCGGGGCCATTCGTTTCAGTAGAAGAAATCGTAGATCACATCGACCACCTGGCCGGTGTAGACATCCACCAGCACCACGTCGTCATAATAGCGGACCCAGCGATAGGGGCCGTAGACCGGCGGCAGGCGGTACATCCACGGATCGTCGAGCCAGTACGAGCTGCCGTAGAACAGCGAGCCCAGCGTGAACCCGATGCCGATGCGCCGATAGGCGTAGCCGCGATAGGGCGCATAGTAGGGCCGTCCGCGATAGATATCGCTGTGGGCACTGCGGTAGTCGCGCCAGTCGTAACGCTGGTCGCGGCGCCAGTTGTCGCGATCCCAGTTGCGGTTGCCGCCGTTGTTGCGGTTGTCCCAGCGATGATCGTCGTTGCGATTATCGTTGCGGTTGTTGTTCCAGTGCGGATCGCGCTGGTCGTTGCGGTACGAGGGGCTCTTCCAGGCGCTGGTCCGGTCGGGGCCGCGATCGGGAATGGCGCCCGGACCACCCGGGACACCGCCCGGAACGGGGCGAACCTGTGGCGGTCCACCGGGGCGGTCGTCGCGGCCCTGTGCCCAGTTGGGTGCGCGGTTGCCTTGCGGAGGACGCGGGTCGTCGCGCTGCATCGGCGGGCGGCCCTGCTGGGCGAAGTTCGGTGCCTGCTGGCCCTGAGGGCGCGCGCCCGGATTCCAGAAGGGCACGTGGCCCGGCTGGCGATCGTTCTGCTGCGGGCGTGCCTGTGCCTGCACGGGCGGGCGGCCCTGCATCTGCATCTGCGGTCGAGGCTGGCCCTGCGGCTGAGCCTGTGGCGCCTGCATCTGCGGACGCGACGGACCCTGCTGCACGGCGCCCCGGTTGGCAAAACCGCCACCGTTGCGGCCGCCGCCACCGTCACCGCCGTGATTGCGGGCTTGATTGTCACCACGGGCGTTAGCCGCGCGTTGGTCGTCTCGGGCCATGGCGGGCGCCGAAAGGGCCGTCACTGCCACCGCCATGGCACCAGCAGCACCCACGCCCTTGAGGAACTTCGCCTTCAATGTCGTACCCTTCGTAATCATTTCCGGTCTCCAAACCGGACTTGCCGCACCCTCTCGCGGCTTATCCTAAGACACTGGATACAGGGGATGGGCTGTCGCATCCGTGAACCGGGCGGTTGCCGTTCGTTCATAATTGCATAAACGAAAATGAACGGGCCGCCGCCCCGGTTTCCCGGAACGGCGGCCCGTGCGGTTCGCGAGGAGCGCTCCGGTCAGAGCGTCAGCGCGTCAGCTTCTTGTAAGCCAGACGGGTCGGACGATCGGCCGCATCGCCAAGGCGGCGGCGCTTGTCTTCTTCGTAGGCTTCGAAGTTGCCTTCGAACCATTCGACATGGCTGTCACCCTCGAAGGCGAGGATGTGCGTGGCCAGACGGTCAAGGAAGAAACGGTCGTGGCTGATGACCACGGCGCAGCCTGCGAAGTTTTCGATGGCTTCTTCCAGCGCGCCCAGCGTTTCCACGTCAAGGTCGTTGGTCGGTTCGTCGAGCAGCAGGACGTTGCCGCCAAGCTTCAGCATCTTGGCCATGTGCACGCGGTTGCGTTCACCGCCCGAGAGCTTGCCGACGTTCTTCTGCTGGTCGGCGCCCTTGAAGTTGAACGCGCCGACATAGGCGCGGGTCGACATCTCGTGCTTGTTGACGGTCATGTAGTCATGACCCTCCGAGATTTCTTCCCAGACGTTCTTCTTCGGATCGAGGTGATCGCGGCTCTGGTCCACGAAGCCGAGGTGCACGGTGGAGCCGATTTCGATCGAGCCGGTGTCAGGCGTTTCCTTGCCGGTGAGCAGCTTGAACAGCGTCGACTTACCCGCGCCGTTCGGGCCGATCACGCCGACGATGCCGCCCGGCGGCAGGATGAACGAGAGGTTCTCGAACAGCAGCTTGTCGCCGTAGGCCTTGGAGATGTCCTTGACCTCGATGACCTTGCCGCCAAGACGCTCGGGGACCTGGATGACGATCTGGGCCTTGCCGGGCTTGCGGCCGGCCTGGGCGTCCTGAAGCTGCTCGAACTTGCGGATACGCGCCTTCGACTTGGTCTGGCGGGCGGCGGGCGTCTGCCGCATCCATTCCAGCTCGTCCTTGAGCGCCTTCTGGCGGCCGGATTCCTCGCGGTCCTCCTGCTCCATGCGCTTGGCTTTCTTCTCGAGGTAGGTCGAGTAGTTGCCTTCGTACGGGAAGTACTTTCCGCGGTCGAGTTCGAGGATCCAGTCCACCACGTGGTCAAGGAAGTAGCGGTCGTGGGTGATCATCAGCACCGCGCCCGCGTATTCCTTGAGGTGGTTTTCCAGCCATTCGACGGATTCGGCGTCAAGGTGGTTGGTCGGTTCGTCGAGCAGCAGGATCGACGGCTTCTGAATCAGCAGGCGCGTCAGCGCGACGCGGCGCTTTTCACCGCCCGAGAGCTTGTCCACCGGCCAGTCGCCCGGCGGGCAGCGCAGCGCTTCCATCGCGATTTCGAGCTGGTTGTCGAGCGTCCAGCCATCGACCGCGTCGATCTTGTCCTGCAGTTCGCTCATCTCGGCGCCGAGTGCTTCGAAATCGGCGTCTTCCTCGCCCATTTCCATGCCGATCTGGTTGAAGCGATCGACCATGTCGGCCGTTGCGCGCGCGCCGTCCTTGACGTTCTCAAGCACGGTCTTGCTGGGATCGAGTTCCGGCTCCTGCTCAAGGTAGCCGACTGTGATGTTCTCACCGGCCCAGGCTTCGCCCGTGTAATCGGTGTCGATGCCGGCCATGATCTTGATCAGGGTCGACTTACCGGCACCGTTCGGACCGACGATGCCGATCTTGGCACCCTGGTAGAACTGGAGGTTGATGTCGGAGAGCACCGGCTTCGGAGCGCCGGTGAAGGTCTTGGTCATGCCCTTCATGACGAAGGCGTATTGGGCAGCCATCGGTTTCCTCTGGAATAGGATCTGGGTCTGGAAATTGGGGTTCGCTCTACAGGGGCGCGGCCCCCTTGCCAAGGCCGCCTCCATAAGTGGGGCCTGTATGGCTTCGTGCGTTGTATCGATGTTGGAGATTGTGTCGGTGGGGGCGATTTTCAAGGTGGTCCGAAGCGGCGGATTCTTCGCGCCATTCGGCCCCGCGGCAAAGTGCGAACGCGCCTGGCTGGTCCCGTCGTGCATGGCCGAGATGGACCGGTTGGCACGAGCGGTGGAGCGCGTTACGTCTCTGTCATGCAACGCAGATTCTCTCGCGCGGCGCTTCTTGCCGCATCCGCCGCTTCGCTCATCGCAGCGCCCGCTTTCGCCACGCCTCAGGAAGGTTCGGGCACGGCCTGGGACATCGTCGAGGGCCTGACCACGGAGATCGGTCCGCGCCTTGCCGGTTCGGATGCGGAAGGCCGCGCGCGCGTCTGGGCCGAGGCGAGGCTCAAGGCATTGGGCTTCCAGAACGTCAAGGTCGAGCCTTTCTCCACGCTCGCCTGGACGCGCGGCGAGGAAAAGGCGACGCTGATCGCGCCTTACACGCAGCCGCTGGCAATCGCCGCGCTGGGCATGTCGGTGCCGACTCCGGCGGGCGGGCTCAAGGCCGAGATGGTGTACTTCCCCACGCTCGACGCACTGCGCGCCGCGCCTGACGGCTCGCTCAAGGGCAAGGTTGCCTTCGTGGACCACGCCATGCGCGCGGCGCAGGATGGTTCGGGCTACGGCCCATATGGCGACGTGCGCCGCAAGGGCCCGGCGCTTGCCTCGCAGAAGGGCGCCGCCGCCATCGTCATCCGCTCGGCCGGAACCGACAACCACCGCAATCCGCATACCGGTACGACCATATTCCCCAAGGGTGTGACGGCGATCCCGGCAGGCGCGGTCTCGAACCCCGATGCCGACCTGATCGCCCGCGTCGCCAAGCGCGGTCAGCCGATGAAGATCGATCTGACACTGATGGGCAAGCCGTTCCCCAACGCGCCTTCGGGCAATGTGATTGGCGAACTGCCGGGCCGCGATCCTTCGCTGCCGAAGATCGTGCTGGCCTGCCATCTCGATTCCTGGGACCTCGGCACCGGCGCCATCGACAATGCTTCGGGCTGCGCCATCGTGACCGCCGCCGCACTTGCCGCGCAGAAGGACGGGCAGACCTTGCGCACGATCCGCGTGCTCTGGGCCGGTAACGAGGAAATGGGCCTCAACGACGGTGGCAATGCCGCCTATGTGCGGATGCACGGATCCGAGCCGCATGCACTGGCGATGGAAAGCGACTTCGGCGCGGACAAGGTGTGGCAGGTGAAGTTCTCGGTCGCGTCGCAGAACCAGGCGATGATCGACAAGGTCAAGGCGGCGCTCTGGCCGATGGGCATTACCCCGCACGAAGGCGCGGCCGATGGCGGCGAGGACGTGTCCGGCATCATTCAGGCGCAGAAGCTTGCGGTGATCGACCTCGGGCAGGACGGCACCCATTATTTCGACCTGCACCACACGCCCGACGATACGCTGGACAAGGTCGATCCGGCCGCGCTTCAGCAGAATGTCGATGCCTGGACGGCCGTGCTCAAGGTGATCGCCAACGAGCCCGGCGAGATCGCCAAGGTTCCGGCGCACTCTGAATGAGCCGGATGATCTGAATTAGGGGAAAGGGGCGGGAGATTTTCCGCCCCTTTTCGTATCAACCTGCCGCTGCGATCCGTTCGGCGACGGCAATCAGGCGCTGCGCCTGATCGAGGTGCAGCAGTTCGGTCATTTTGCCATCGACGCGAATGGCGCCCTTGCCCTGGTTTTCGGGCTGGGCGAAAGCCTCGATCACGCTGCGGGCCCATGCCAGATCGGTCTCGCTGGGCGAGAACACCGTGTTGCAGGGCTCGACTTGCGCGGGGTGTATCAGGCTCTTGCCGTCGAAGCCGAACATCAGGCCCTGACGCGCCTCGGCCTCGAAAGCGTCGAGGTCGCGGAACTCGTTGCAGACACCGTCGAGAATGGCGACGCCATGCGCGCGGGCGGCAGCGACCGCCATCGAGAGGAACGGCAGGAACGGTGTGCGGCACGGCGTAAGCTGCGCGCGCATTTCCTTGGCAAGGTCGTTGGTGCCCATGATCCAGAGCGAGAGCCGCGTCGTTTCGGCCATGGCGGCGATGGCGGGCAGGTTGCCCACGCTCGCGCATGTCTCGATCATGGTCCAGAGCTGCATGGCGGGTGCGGCACCGGCCAGCGCTGCGTTGTAGCGGGCGATGTCGTCGGGGTTGTTCACCTTGGGAACGAGCACCGCGTCGGCCTGCGATCCGGCGATGGCGGCAAGGTCAGCAGCGCCCCATTCGGTATCCAGTCCATTGGCGCGGATAACCACTTCGCGGTGGCCGAAACCGCCTTCCGCCACGGCACGTATCGCCGTTTCGCGCGCGGCATCTTTCGCCTCGGGCGCAACGGCGTCCTCAAGGTCCAGAATCACCACGTCGCAGGGCAGGGTGCGGGCCTTGGCGATGGCGCGTTCGTTGGATGCCGGGAGGTAAAGCGCGCTGCGGCGCGGGCGGTCATTGGGGGTAGCGGTCATCCTGTCGGGCTCCTCGGCGGGGGAAGTTCAATGCGTTGGAGAGGGCGCCCGGGTCAAGCGGAGCACCGCGATGCCCGGGCGATACATGACCGGCCCTTGCGGGGTAATCATGGTTGCTAACCCGTTACCCGCCGGATGAGGGCTTATGCATTGGCCTAAAGTCCAGATGTAATCGATTGTTCGGGGGGCTATACTTGCCCTTGTCGTCAGCGATCGTTTTCAGCCTCGGCGGTCGCGAAAGGGCGGGTTCCCCTTCCCGCCGGAACGATACGATAAAATGAGGGTCGCAACTCGCCGCCCCGTGACCGCGCCGAAGCCGATGCCGCCAATGGCATGGGCGAATGGCGCGGACGCGGGGCGGCAACCTTCCCGGCCTACCTCAGGTCAATTCGAGGTTACGAGAATGCGATCGAGCATCCGTTCGCTTTCGCTCCAGAGCTTCCGGGCGGCATCGTCATCGAGCGCCTGCGACGCCGGCTCTTCTTCCTTCAGGTCATGGAAATAGCGGCCGCCCATTCCGCCCAGTTCCTGCGCCGTCGCCAGCCAGACGATCGTGCGCGCGGGCTGCTCGGGCGGCACGCTGTCGTTGTTCGCCATCCAGGCCTGCATCTGCGCGTCGCCGTGGCTGGCGAAGTTGGAGGCAACGCGCCCCGGGTGCATGGCGAGCGAGACCATGCCCTTGTCCCGCACCCGCCTGTCCAGCTCGCGGGCGAACAGCAGGTTGGCAAGCTTGGCCTGGCAGTAGGCGGCGCTGGTATTGAAAGCGGCGTCCATGTTGAGATCGTACCAGCGCATCTCCTGGCACCCGACATGTCCGGAAGAGGAGACCGCGATGACCCGGACCAGCCCGGGCGCGCTGTCTCCGGCCGCGCGTTCCAGCAGCGGCATCAGCGCGCGCGTGAGCAGGAAAGCCGCAAGGTGATTGGCGGCGAATGTCGCCTCCAGCCCTTCGGAGGTGCGGTACTGGCCGTCGCGCACGCCGCCGGCGTTGTTGACCAGCACATCGACCCGGTCGGTCAGTTCGCCGATCTGGCGAGCGACCGAGAGAACGTCGCGCATTTCGGTGAAATCGCCGCGCAGGAAGTCCACCCGTCCGCCGTTTGCGGCCCCGGCGGCCAGTTCCCGGGCCGCTTCTTCGCAGCGGGCCTCGTCGCGGCCGGTGCCGATGACGTGCCAGCCCATGCGCGCGAAAGCCTGCGCGCTCGCCTTGCCGATGCCCGCGCTGGCGCCGGTGATGACGACGCATCGCTGGCGTGATTGTGCCGTTTCGCCCATCTGCTTACTCTCCCATTTTGTTCGGTCTCAGCGCGGTTCCGCGCCCTTGAGGAATAGCCGCACCGCAAAATCCACCCGGCTGCGCACATCCGTCTCGCTGAGGGCGTTGCCCGAGACGAGGAAGCGCACCGGGCCGCTAACCACCATGCTCATGAAGACATTCGCTGCCAGCATCGGGTCTTCGACCGCCAGCCGTCCGGCCGCGGTTTCGTCGGCCAGGATCGCGGCCAGGAACGTCACTGTCGGCAGCGCGGCGATGTCGTAATAGGTCTGGAAGATATCCGGAAAGCGGTAGGCCTCGGTATTGATGAGGCGCTGCATTTTCAGGCCTTCCTCGGTTCCGGCGAGTTCGATGCGCAGCAGGGCGATGTTGACCAGCGTGGCTTCGAGATCGGGCGTCCGCGTCGCCGCGATCCGCTCGGGCCTGGCGGCGCGGCGCTCTGTCCCCCGGCGCAGGGCGGCGCGGAAGAGGGCGGCTTTCTCCGGATAGCGCGCATAGACGGTGCGCTTGGTCATGGAGACTTCGGCGGCGATCGCCTCAATGGTGGTGGGCTCGTAGCCCTTTTCCAGAAAATTCTCGAACGCGCAGTCCAGCAACTGTTTGTGCCGGGCCTGCGCCTGTTCGCGCGTCGGCCGACCAGCGCGCACGCTGGCGGGGGCGGAAGGGGCGGCGGTTTCGATTACGTCGGCAGGCTCGTTCATCGAGCCATAGGAACCGATCTCGCTTGCCCTGCCAAGAGAATCGTGAATAATGATACGCACAAGATGCTATTAATCGAGTCGAGGCCCGGCGTCCAGTCGCGACCTCCGGCCGACAGGGATTTGGGAGAGAACGAATGGGTGAAGCCGCAGACAAGCTCATGGCGCTGGTCGCCGATCCGCAGCGCTTCAGTTTCAGCGCGGAGGAACTGCGCGAAACGCAGGTCGCTGCGCTCGACGAGCGTTTTCAGGAGCGCAAGGACCGCATCAAGCTGCTGAGCCTGCGTGCCCGCGACGCCGGGATCGAGAAGATCGAATCCATCGCGGACGTGGTGCCGCTGCTGTTCCCGCACACCGCCTACAAGTCGTACCCCGAGAGCTTCCTGATGGAGGAGCGGTGGGACAAGCTGACCAAGTGGCTCGGCACGATCTCGCCCTATCCGATCGAAGGGCTGGACCTCGAAGGCGTCGAAGGTATCGACGACTGGATCGAGCGGCTGGCGGCGCTAGGACATTTCATCTCCTGCTCCAGCGGCACCACCGGCAAGTCGGCCATGCTGATCGCCTCGCAGAAGGACATGGACTGGTCGAAGATCGACACCGTCAATGTCTTCGCCTGGGGTTCGGGGGTGGTTCCGGCGCAGGACCGCGTGATCGTGGGCTGCGCGCCGGTCGCCACCGTGCCCAAGAACGCCACGATTGCGCAGGCGCAGTACGAGGCCTTTGCCGATCCTTCGGCACCGCGCTGGCACTATCCGGTGCCGCCGATCACCGTGGGTTCGCTCACTTCGATGGTGGTCATGCGCAAGAAGATTGCCGAGGGCACTGCCCGCCCGGACGAGATCGCCGCTTTCGAGGAAACCTCGGCCGCGCGCGCCAAGGCCGTGGCCGATGCGATCCCGGCGACGGCGCAGTTCATCATCGAGAACCGCCATCGCAAGCTTCAGCTTTCGGGCCTGTGGAGCGGTCTCTGGCAGGTTGCCAAGGCCGTGCGCGATGCGGGGTATGGCCGCGCCGATTTCGATCCGGACAACTCGATCTACGTCGGTGGCGGGTTGAAGCGCGCGCAACTTCCCGATGATTATCAGGAATATGTGTTCGATACCTTCAACATTCCTGAAGATCGGCACTTCCAGAACTATTCGATGCAGGAACTGAACTCGGGCATGCCCAAGTGCCGCGAGGGTGGGCGCTATCACGTGCCGCCGTGGATCGTGCCGGTGCTGCTCGACAAGTCGGGCGACAATGCGCTCGATCACACCTCAGGTGAAATGGAAGGTCGCGCTGCCTTCTTCGATCTCTCGCTCGACGGGCGCTGGGGCGGAGTGATTACCGGCGACAAGATCTCGCTCGATTACAGTCCCTGCAAGTGCGGGAACCACGGTCCTTCGATCCGCGACAACATCGTGCGCTATGCGGATCTGGAAGGTGACGACAAGATCGGCTGTGCAGGCACGGTCGATGCTTATGTGCGAGGTGTGGCATGAACTCCCTGACACAAACCACTGAAACAGAAGAACTTGTTTCGGCCCCGTTCTTCCTGCGCGGTGAGGTGCTGCACGGCACTGACGTGATCCAGACGTCGCGCGACCTTGGCGTGACCTTCGCGACACCTAAGATACCCTTCGACCGCGCCGTGCCGCCGCGCACCGAAGTGCCGCCGCTGCTCAATGTGCCGCTGGCCGAGATCATCGATTTCCTCGTGGAAACCGGCCAGCGCCTGACCGCTTCCGACAACGATCACATGCAGGAATGCATCGAGCGGATGTGCCGCACGCATATCCTGCCGCGTGCCGTCGTCGAGAACACCGCGCGCCATGCTGCCGCCTATCTCGACAAGCGCGTGCTGATGGCCGAGGTGGAGCAGAACTTCCCCGATCCGCGCGCGCTCGATGAGTGGGTGCCGAAGCAGGACTTTACCGGCCGCAAGAGCTTCGTGCGGGCCTTCGCGCCGCGCCTGATCCATGTGCTGCCGGGCAATTCGCCGGGCGTGGCGGTGAAGTCGGTAGCGCAGGGTTCGATGGTGAAGGGCGTGAACCTGTTCAAGATGAGCAGTGCCGATCCCTTCACCATGGTCGCGATCCTGCGGACCATGGCGGATATCGACGCTAACCACCCGATCGTCCGCTCGATGTCGGCCGTCTACTGGCGCGGCGGTGACGATGCGACCGAGCGCGTGCTCTATCGTCCGCAGTACTTCGACAAGATCGTCGCCTGGGGTGGCGGCGATGCGATCAACAACGTTATCAAGTACTTGGGCCCAGGTTTTCAGCTCGTTTCGTTCGATCCCAAGACCTCGATCTCGATGGTCGGGCGCGAGGGGCTGACCGATGACGCCACCATCGACCGCGTGGCAGACCTTTGCTCCACTGACGTCATGACGCTGAACCAGGAAGCCTGCGTCGCCAGTCGCTTCCAGTTCGTCGAAGGCAGCGAGGAGGAAGTGGACCGTTTCTGCGCCCGCCTGCACCACCACATCGCCCGCCGCGCGGCCGAAAGCGGAGACTTCCGCCCGCTCGACCGCGACATGCGCGAGGCGGTCGATACGATGATGTTGATGGACGACGAATACGGCGTCTGGGGCCGGACCGACGGCAAGGGTCTTGTCATCCGTTCCGAGGAGCCAGTCGACTTCCACCCGATCAACAAGACCGCCAACGTCGTGCGCGTCGATAGTCTTGATGAAGCGGTGAAGTGGATCAATGTCGCCACCCAGACGGTGGGCTTCTATCCCTTCGACCGCATGGCCGACTATCGCGACCGGCTGGCTGCGGGCGGCGCCCAGCGCGTGGTCCATCTGGGAGAGGCGGGCCCTTCCACCATCGGCAATCCGCACGACGCGATGTATCCGCTCCACCGCTTCGTCCACTGGATGGCGCATGAGGACGGGAAGGTGCCGGAATGACCCCATTGCCGGGGCGATAACCGGAAAATGCCTCGTTTTCCCGATGGTCAGATGGCTGGGGCCTGCTACGCGAAGCAGGCCCCAAAGGCCAAGATCAAGGGAGAACGGGAATGAAGGCGACGAAGATCGCGGGCGGCAAGGCCGCAACCGGCAAGATCGTAGCAGGCATAGGCGGAGCGTTCCTGCTCGCCGTCTGCGCCGCGAGCGTGGCATCGAGCGAACCGCAGGCCGCGCCGGCCCCGTCGCTTACCCCTCCGGCGGCAACTTCCGATGCCGATGCCCGGAAAGCGGCCATGGCGTCGGTTATGCGCAATGGCAGCTATCTGCCGCGCGGTTCGGCGCCGAACAGCCTGCTGTTCAATCCGCCGCCGCCGGCAGCCGGCTCGGCCGCCATGGCGCGCGACGAGGAGGGCGCCCGGGCCGCGATCGCGATGCAGGGAACCCCGCGTTGGGAACAGGCCAAGATCGACGCTGACCTCTTCACGCCCAAGGTAACCGATACGTTCTCTTGTGCGGCGGGCTTCAAGATCGGCGCGGATACGACGCCCAAGTTGCAAGCGCTGCTGCTGAAGTCGATGATGGACTTCGGGCTGGCCAGCTACCCGACCAAGAACCGCTATCAGCGGGGCCGGCCATTCATGGCCAATGGCAAGCCGACCTGCACGCCCGATCAGGAGGCCATTCTGCGCAAGGACGGCTCCTACCCGTCGGGGCATAGTGCCATCGGCTTCGGCGCGGGCCTGATCCTTGCCAGCGTGGTGCCCGAGCGGGCCGCCGAACTGGTCGCGCGCGGCCGCGCCTTCGGGGATAGCCGCCGGATCTGCAACGTCCACTGGCTGAGTGATATCGAGGAAGGGCGCGTGGTTGCCGCCGCCGTCTTCGCTCGCCTCAACGCCGAACCGGCCTTTGTCGCCGATCTGGCTGCTGCGCGCGCGGAAATCGCGGAAAAGCGCACTTCGCTGCCCGTGCCGGACTGCGCGCGCGAAAACGCGGCACTGGCGATGTAATCGTACCGGCGAAACCTGCGTTCTCCCGTGCTCTTGGTCCTATGCCGGAGCGCGGGCGCGCGATAGGCACCCTTTCAAAGACATTCGTAAAGGATTGGGACTGACCATGGCCGTTGAAATTCTCCTCCCCAAGATCGGCTTCTCGATGCAGGAGGGCCAGGTCGCCGAATGGCTGGCCAAGGACGGCGATCAGGTGTCCGAAGGCCAGCCGCTGTTCTCGCTTGAGGCGGACAAGTCGACCAACGAGGTCGAGGCGCCTGCTTCGGGTACGCTGAAGATCGTCGCTTCGGTGGGCGAGACTTACGAGGTTGGCACCGTTCTCGGCTATATCGAGTAACGACCTGTAATCGCGGTCGATTATGGCGGGTGTGAAGGGGGCTGGACAGGTTCCCTTCCTGGGTCCAGATTGCGCTTCATGCGCAAGACCCTACCCGCCATCGCCGCCGTTCTGGCTCTCGCTTTTTCCGCCGTTGCGGCCGATGCCGCGCTGCCGGTCGGCGCCAAGGCCCCCGCGTTTTCGACGCAGGGCGCCAAGGGCGGCAAGGTCATGGCCTTCGACCTTAAGGCGGCCCTGAAGAAGGGGCCGGTCGTGCTCTACTTCTATCCCAAGGCCTTCACGCAGGGCTGCACGCTTGAAGCGCATGCCTTTGCCGATGCCACCGACGATTTCGCCAAGCTCGGCGCGACCGTGATCGGCATGTCCAACGACGATCTGCCGACGCTTCAGAAGTTCTCGACCGAGGCTTGCCGCGACAAGTTCGCCGTGGCCGTTGCCACGCCTGACATCATCAAGGCCTACGATGTGGCCCTGAAGCGCGAAGGCGCGCCTGCGGGCATGACCGACCGCACCAGCTATGTGATCGGGCAGGACGGGCGGATCGTGATGGTCCATTCCGATCTCGACTATCGCGATCACGTGAAGCTTACGCTTGAAGCGGTGAAGAAGCTCAAGGGCTGAAGATCGGCAGGTGTTGCGCGGGGTGAGAGTCTCGGCGTGGCGCCTATCACTCCAGCCTTGAACAGTACCCCCATCAGCGAGTAATAGCGCCGCTTCCCGCGCCGACGGCGTTGCGCGCGCTTTACTTATGTCGCCGCTGCGCTATGCGCGGCGTTCGTTTCTTGGGAGTTTCATGTCATGCGTGCCGAAGGGCAGGCCCACATTGCGCGTATCGAGAAGGCCCTCGCGCTGGTCCGCAAGTTCCTCGACTGGGACCGCGCCCTGCGCCGGTTTGCCGAGTTGAACGCACGCGTCGAGGATCCCACGCTGTGGGACAAGCCCAAGGAAGCCGAAGCGGTGATGAAGGAACGTCGCCGCCTCGAAGCCTCTATCGGTGCCGTGAACGACATCAGCCGCGAGATGCAGGACGCCATCGAATTCGTCGAACTCGGCGAAATGGAAGATGACGAAGATACCATCAACGAGGGTATCGCGACGCTTGCCGCGCTGGCCGAACGTGCCGATCAGGACAAGGTCACCGCGCTCCTTTCGGGCGAGGCCGACAGCAACGATACCTATCTCGAAGTCCATGCCGGTGCCGGCGGGACCGAGAGCCAGGACTGGGCCGAAATGCTCCAGCGCATGTACACGCGCTGGGCCGAGCGTCATGGCTACAAGGTTGAGCTGGTGGACTATCACGCCGGTGAAGCCGCGGGCATCAAGAGCTGCACGCTGCTGATCAAGGGCGAGAACGCCTATGGCTATGCCAAGACCGAGAGCGGCGTCCACCGTCTGGTCCGCATCAGCCCTTACGATAGCTCGGCACGCCGTCACACCAGCTTTTCGTCGGTCTGGGTTTACCCGGTGATCGACGACAGCTTCGAGATCGACATCAATCCGGCCGATCTGAAGATCGATACCTATCGCGCTTCGGGTGCCGGCGGTCAGCACGTCAACACCACGGACTCGGCGGTGCGCATCACCCACGCGCCTTCGGGCATCGTCGTGGCCAGCCAGATCGACCGTTCGCAGCACAAGAACCGTGAAATCGCGATGGGCATGCTCAAGGCGCGCCTGTTCGAGGAAGAAATGCGCAAGCGTGAAGAGGCCGCCAGCGCCGAACACGCAAGCAAGAGCGATATCGGCTGGGGCCACCAGATCCGTTCCTACGTTCTCCAACCCTATCAGCAGGTGAAGGACCTGCGCACTGGCGTCGTTTCGACCGCGCCGGGTGACGTGCTCGATGGCGCGCTCGACCCCTTCATGGCCGCCGCGCTCTCGCAGCGCGTGACGGGCGAGAAGGTTGAGGTCGAGGACGTCGACTGATCTGCGGCGGTTTCGGCCAGCGCTTTCGGCAGACCGTTTTGCCAAGCGCGGGCCGAACCGCTAAAGGGCCGCATGCGCTTGCCCCGCTTCATTTCCGGTCGAACCGCGACGCTGGCCCTTCTGCTGGCTGTCGGCGCTTGCCACCAGAAGACGCCTGACGACGGGCGCCCCGAAAGCGTGCGCGCTTTCCCGGTGGCGGACCGTCCGGTCAGCAAGGCCAGCGACACCGATTCCTCCACCGAAATCCAGCGCGATTCCCTCCATGAGGCGGAAGTCGTGATGGATCTGGCCCGTATCGAGCCCGGCATGACCGTGGCCGATATCGGCGCGGGCGAGGGCTATTATACGGTGCGCCTCGCCAAGCGCGTGGGGGCAAAGGGCAGGGTGCTGGCCGAGGATATCGACCACGCCGCGAACGAGCGTCTGGGTACCCGCGTGATACGCGAGCAGCTCGACAACGTCTCGATCAAGCTGGGTCAGCCCGACAATCCGAGCCTGCCGGAAAACAGCTTCGACCGCATCTTCCTCGTGCATGTCTATCACGAGGTGAGCGAGCCTTACGCGTTCCTCTGGAACTTGCGCCCGGCGCTGCGGCCGAACGGACGGGTCATCGTGGTCGAGGCGGACCGGGCGAGCGATCGCCACGGCATTCCGCCGCAGTTGCTTTTCTGCGAATTTGGTGCGTTGGGCTTCCGCTTGACCGAATTTGTTCGTAAGCCGGAACTTCAAGGGTATCTCGCACAGTTCGAGGCTGTGGGAGCGCGGCCGGAGCCCGAAAATATCGTGCCGTGCCGGCTCTCCGGCAAAACCGCGACGCAAAACAGGTGAGCGTCAGTAACACAGGGCGTATAAGGCAGGTCTGATCGACCCGCCGCGCCGGGGGAAAGTTGAAAGAGAAGATGGGTTTCAAGGGTCTCAAGCCGATTGTTTATGGTGGACGCGAAGTCTGGCCGCTCGTTGAGGGCGGCAAGGGCGTTGCCGCGACCAATCACATGAGCTCGGGCGCCTGGGCGGCGGCCGGCGGCATCGGCACCGTCAGCGCGGTCAATGCGGACAGCTATGATGCCGAGGGCAAGATCGTTCCCCAGATCTACCGTGCGCTCACCCGCAAGGAACGCCATCAGGAACTGATCGACTACGCCATCGACGGCGCTGTCGAACAGGTGCAGCGCGCGTACGAGATCTCGAACGGCAACGGCGCGATCAACATCAACGTGCTGTGGGAAATGGGCGGCGCGCAAGCCGTTCTGGAAGGCGTGCTGGAGAAGACCAAGGGCATGGTCACCGGCGTGACCTGCGGCGCGGGCATGCCTTACAAGCTGTCCGAGATCGCGGCTCGCTTCAATGTGAACTACCTGCCGATCGTCAGCTCCGCCCGCGCATTCCGCGCCCTGTGGAAGCGTGCCTACCACAAGGTTTCCGACCTGATGGCGGCGGTGGTCTATGAAGATCCCTGGCTGGCCGGTGGTCACAACGGCCTGTCGAACGCCGAAGACCCGCTCAAGCCGGAGGATCCCTATCCCCGCGTCAAGGCGCTGCGCGAAACCATGCGCGCCGAGGGTATCTCTGATGCCGTGCCGATCGTCATGGCCGGCGGCGTCTGGTTCCTGCGGGACTGGAACGAGTGGATCGACAATCCCGAACTCGGCACGATCGCCTTCCAGTACGGCACGCGCCCGCTGCTGACGCAGGAAAGCCCGATTCCGCAGCAGTGGAAGGACCATCTGCGCACGCTCGAACCGGGCGACGTGCTGCTCCACCGCTTCTCGCCGACCGGGTTCTATTCCTCGGCTGTCCGCAATCCGTTCCTGCGCAACCTCGAAGCGCGCTCGGAGCGTCAGATTCCCTACTCGAAGGTCGAAGCGGGCGAGCACACCGTGCGGCTCGACGTCGGCGTGAAGGGCAAGAACTTCTGGGTCACGCCGCGCGATCTCGACCGCGCGCGTGCCTGGTCGGCACAGGGCTTCACCGACGGCCTGCGCACGCCGGACGACACGATCATCTTCGTGAACCCCGCCGAACGCGACGTGATCCGCCAGGATCAGGCCGATTGCATGGGCTGCCTGTCGCACTGCGGCTTCTCGTCGTGGAAGGACCACGACGACTACACCACCGGTCGCCTCGCCGATCCGCGCAGCTTCTGCATCCAGAAGACCTTGCAGGACATCGCCCATGGCGGTCCGATCGACGAAAACCTGATGTTTGCAGGCCACGCCGCCTACAAGTTCAAGCAGGATCCGTTCTACTCGAACGGCTTCACGCCGACCGTGAAGGAACTCGTCGACCGCATCCTGACCGGCGACTGATCGCTATTGGGCAGAATTCAAGAAAAGGGCGGTCCTCGGGCCGCCCTTTTCGTTTGTGCGGGCGGGCCGGTCAGCGGTTGTAGACGCGGGTGACGGTAACTGAAAACTGCGGAACCAGCGCGCAGTCCGCGGGCGGCTTGCCGAGCGCGGTATGGTCAAGGCAGTAGGCGGCGGAGGCGAAGTTCGATGCGATGGCCGCGCGGACGATTCCATTGTCGCGCATGCCGGCATCTCCATTGCCCGAGCCTTTCATCGACGTGGTGATGTCACGCTCGAACAGGATGTGGCCGTTGTCGATCCGCACCAGTCGATAATGCAGCGTCGCCGTGGCTGCGTTGGAGGTGGCGATCCGAAACGGCGTATGGCTCCCGCCCCAGCTAACGATGAGCCGTCCGCGCGCCTTGCTATCCTTCGGGGCCAGCATGTTCATGCGCTCGAAGCTTTCGCGCAGCCCGGCGTTGATGCTGGAGCGCTTGGCAGCGGCTATGAAGTTGAGCGCCGAACTGCCGACCGTCGAGGGAAGGCCCTCGATCTCACCGATCTCGATGCTGTGGTATAGCGGATGCGTCGGTGCCACGGGCCTTGGCGACTCCGGCGCAAAGGGCAGTCCGATTGCCACCAGCGGAATATCTCCCGGCCCGGCCTGCAAAGGCACGGTGGTCAGGGCAAGGGCGGCGGCGATGAACACGTAGCGCATGCCGCGTTTCTGTACGGGCTCTGGTATGGATTGAATTAACGCCGGGCGCGCGGGAGTGTGTGATGAAGCGGTTGTGGACGATCATTGGCGTCGCGGACGTCGTCAGCAGTTTCGGCTGGTACCGGCACTTGCTGGGCCTGCCGGAAGCATCGCCCGCCCATGACTGGTTCGGCCAGATCGTGGACCCGGACGGCACCGTGCTGCTGTGCCTCCACCGATGGGGCGATCATGAGCATCCCTCGCTGATCGGGCCAGAACCGTCACCGGGCAACGGTCTGTTGCTGTTCTTCCGGGTCGACGATTTCGAACAGGCGCTGGAGCGCGCGCGTTCGCTCGCGCCGGAACTCGACGAAGAGCCGCATCACAACCCGGCCACGGGCACGCTGGAATTCGCCTTGCGCGATCCGGACGGTTATCGGGTGATGGTGAGCGCGCTGGAAGCCTGAGCGCCACTCGAGGGAAGCGCAGGGGGCACGAGGCCCCCTGTCGCAAAAAGTCAGGGACGCGCGGCGTTGGCGGCGCTGAGCACGGCGCGGACCGAGGCCGTGGCCACGTCCTCGTCGATGCCGACGCCCCAGATCGTGCGGCCATCCGGCGTCACGCATTCGACGTAGGCGGCGGCGCGCGCGTCGGTGCTCTTGCCCATCGAGTGCTCGGCATAGTCGCGCACGTCGAGGGTGACGCCGAAGCTTTCGGCCAGCGTTGCCGTGACCGACGAGATCAGGCCATTGCCGCGACCCGAAACGGTCTGTTCCTTGCCGTCGACACCGATCTTGCCCGCGAAGACGCGGGTGCCGTCGGCCGCCTTGGCTTCTTCCCAGTCGATCAGCGCGAAGTGCTGCGGATCGTCGAGGCGGTAGGCCTTGCGGAAGACTTCCCAGATGTCAGCGGCCTGCAGTTCGCGGCCCAGTTCGTCGGCCAGTTCCTGCACGTGCTTCGAGAAGTGGGCCTGCATGCGCTTGGGCAGCTTGAGGCCCTGATCCTGCTCGATCACCCAGGCGAAACCGCCCTTGCCGGACTGCGAGTTGACGCGGATCACCGCCTCGTAATCGCGGCCCAGATCGGCCGGATCGATGGGCAGGTAGGGCACTGCCCAAATCTGGTCGTTGCGCTTTTCCTGCGCCGCGAAGCCCTTCTTGATGGCGTCCTGATGGCTGCCCGAGAAGGCGGTGAAGACCAGTTCGCCGCCATAGGGATGGCGCTCGGCAACCTTGAGCTGGTTGCAGTACTCGACGGTCTGGATCACTTCGTCGATGTCCGAGAAGTCCAGCTCGGGATTGACGCCCTGCGTGTACATGTTCAGCGCCACGGTCACGAGGCAGCAGTTGCCGGTGCGCTCGCCATTGCCGAACAGGCAGCCTTCGACGCGGTCGGCGCCGGCCATCAGGCCCAGCTCGGCCGCCGCGACGCCGGTGCCGCGATCGTTATGGGTGTGCAGCGAGATCACTGCCGATTCGCGGTTCGGCAGGTTGCGGCAGAAGTACTCGATCTGGTCGGCATAGACGTTGGGCGTTGCCGCCTCGACCGTGGCCGGCAGGTTGAGGATGATCGGGTTTTCCGGCGTCGGCTGGAGGATGTTCATCACGGCTTCGCAGCACTCGATCGAGAAATCGAGTTCGGCGGTGGAGAACGTCTCCGGCGAATATTCGAAGTGCCACTTGGTCTGCGGATACTTGGCGGCCTGATCGCGCAGGATCTTCGCACCGTTCTCGGCAATGCCGCGGATTTCGTGCGGTTCCATGCCGAAGACCACCGTGCGCCACAGCGGCGAGACGGCGTTGTAGAGGTGGACGATCGCGGCGGGCACGCCTTCCAGGCTCTCGAACGAGCGGGTGATCAGGTCTTCGCGCGACTGGGTCAGCACCTGCACCAGCACGTCTTCGGGAATGCGGTCGTTCTCGACCAAACCGCGAATGAAATCGAACTCGGTGGCGCCGGCGCTCGGGAAACCGACCTCGATTTCCTTGATGCCCACTTTGACCAGCAGATCGAAGAAGCGGTTCTTCTTCTCCGCGCCCATGGGATCGATCAGCGCCTGATTGCCGTCGCGCAAGTCGGTCGAAAGCCAGCGCGGCGCCTTGGTGATGACCTGCGAAGGCCACTGGCGGTTCGGCAGGTCGATCTGCGGGAAGGGGCGGTACTTGACCGAGGGGTCTGTCAACATGGTCATGGGTAATCTCGCTCGGATTTTCGTCTTCGTCGGATAAGGCCGAAATTTCGGCCTGTTCTGGCAGGGTCCCCTTGAGCGCCGAGCGCGCCGCAGGACCGACGCGTCATCTCACGCCCAAGGGCGTGTAAGTCGCAGAATAAGGCCAAGACGAAGGGTCATATCGGTGCCTATGAGCATTGACCGGCCGCTTGTAAAGCGAAAAGGCATAAAGTCTTGCAGGCGCAGCATTGCCTCGCGCAAGAAACTTGCCCGGCGATAATCTCGGTCCGGTCAGTCCTCGCAGGCGAGGAAGAGTCGGTCCAGACGGCTCCATGGCAGCATCCAGAACACGGCCACCAGTGCCGCGCAGGCGACGCCGAGCCAGGGCGTGATGAAGCTCAGCGGAATGCCGAGTGCATAGACCGCCGAGGCGGCAAGGCCCTTGCGGCGCGAGGCGCGGTGATAGACCCGGCTTGCCCTGTTGCGCGCACCGGTGGCGGCGACGCGGCCTTGCAGCGTTACGTAGGCGAGGGCCGGGACGAACATCGTCACGAGGTAGATCACCGTCGCTTCACGGCTGAAATGATGCTCGCCGAGGTAGGCGGTGGAGATGGGGATCAGCGAGAGCGTGAAGAGCAGCAGCATGTTGGCCCAGACGAGGCCGCTGGTGATGACGCGGGCATGGCTGAACAGGCGGTGGTGGTTCACCCAGTAGATCGCGACATAGGCATAACTGAGCGCATAGGCGAGGAACACCGGCCAGAGCGGCCAGAATGCTGCCAGTCCCTCGGCCGTGGGGGCCTTCAGTTCGAGCACCATGATGGTGATGATGATGGCGAGGACGCCGTCGGAAAAGGCCTCGACCCGGGCGACGCCGTCCTCGCGCTCGATATCGTCCACGTCGTTCATTCGCCGGTCCTCGTCATTGAGGAACCACCGTGGCGGTGCGCGCGGGACCGATCAAGGGGTCAGGTGCAGTTGAAGCCCTTGATCTTGCCGTCTTCCCCAACCTGGACGTTCAGACGTTCCGGCATGTAGTCCATGGTGACGCCCATGCCGGGCTTGATCACGCGCATCGGCTTGTCGCCCCGGGTTGCGGCGATGGCGGCGATCACTTCGTCGCTGGCGGGCTGGCCGACATAGGACCCGAGCTTGTCGGCGCCGCAATCGGGCTCCATCGAAGGCGGCGGCGCGGGCGGAGGCGCGGCTTCGGCGACTTTCTCCTTGCCGGTGCCGGCACCCGTGCCGGAGCAGGCGGAAAGGGCCAGAAGGCCAGCGGTGAGGGCGGTCATCGTGGTCGATCTGCGGATCATGCCATTCTCCCTTCGCGATTTTACCGGAGAGGAGGATGCACGAAAATGCTTGAACAGTCGATGACAGCCCGCACCTCGCGCGGGGTTACTGCTTCTCGAACGCGGCGTTGATGACCAGCACCGTCTCGTCGGACACCATCGGCACGTACTTGGTGATGCCGAAGTCCGAACGCTTGATCATGGCGCGGGCGAGGAAACCGATCGATTCCTTCTTGCTCATCGGGTTCTGCGCGGCGCCGAAGAAGTGCGCCATGATCGTGATCGGCTTGCTGACGCCGTGGAGCGTGAGCGTGCCGTCGATCGCGGCGTTGTCAGGCCCGCGTGGGGTGACCGAGGTGGCGACGAAGGTCGCTGTGGGGAAGCGGGCGGCGTCGAACCAGTCGGCGCTGACCAGTTCCTGCGAGAGCTTGGCGCTCGTCGTCTGCACCGATGAGATGGGGATGGTGACGCTCAGCTTGGTGGCGCCAAGGTTCTTGGGATCGATCGTCATCGAGCCGCTGGCGCCCGAGAACGTGCCGGCGAAGGGGGAAATACCCAAATGGGCGACGCTGAAGGTGACTTGCGTATGCGCGGGTTCGACCGCGTAAGTGCCGGCCTTCACATCGGCCGGGGTGCCTGCACCGTGAAGCGTCTCCATCCGGCCGCCGGGACCGCCGGGGCCGGGCTGCGCGATGACGGGGGCCGCGAGGGCAGCGGCAAGGGCGAGCGGAACCGCAAAATAGGAAAGACGCGTCGGCAACTCCCGTCGGGACAAAGGAAAAGGCGGCGCATTTCTGCGCCGCCTTCGCTTCACCGTCAAACGGGGAATTGCTTAACCGGATTAAATTCCGATCAGTTCTTTTCCTTGTCCACCAGCGCGTTGGCACCGATCCACGGCATCATCGCGCGCAGCTTCGAACCGGTCTCTTCGATCGGGTGACGCTGGGCGGCCTTGCGCGAGGCCTTCAGTTCGGGCTGGCCGGCGCGGTTGTCGAGCACGAAGTCCTTCACGAAACGGCCCGACTGGATGTCTTCCAGAACGCGCTTCATTTCCTTCTTGGTCTCATCGGTGATGATGCGCGGACCGGTCTTGATGTCGCCGTATTCGGCGGTGTTCGAGATCGAGTAGCGCATGTTGGCGATGCCGCCTTCATACATCAGGTCGACGATCAGCTTCAGCTCGTGGAGGCATTCGAAGTAGGCCATTTCCGGCGCGTAGCCGGCTTCCACCAGCGTTTCGAAACCAGCCTGGACCAGCGCGGTTGCGCCGCCGCAAAGCACGGCCTGCTCACCGAACAGGTCGGTTTCGCATTCCTCGCGGAAGTTGGTTTCGATGATACCCGAACGGCCGCCGCCGACGCCCGAAGCGTAGGCCAGAGCCACGTCCTGCGCGTTGCCGGTCACGTCCTGATGGATCGCGACGAGGCAGGGCACGCCGCCGCCCTTGGTGTATTCGCCGCGCACGGTGTGACCCGGGCCCTTCGGCGCGATCATGATCACGTCGATGTCGGCGCGGGGTTCGATCAGGCCGAAGTGGACGTTGAGGCCGTGGGCGAAGGCGAGCGCCGCGCCGGGCTTCAGGTTCTCATGGATGTCGGCGGCGTAGATCGCGGCCTGGTGCTCGTCGGGCGCGAGGATCATGAGCACGTCGGCCCATGCGGCGGCGTCCTTGTTCGAAAGCACCTTGAAGCCGGCGCCTTCGGCCTTCTTGGCCGAGGCCGAACCTTCGCGGAGCGCGATGGCCACGTTCTTGACGCCCGAATCGCGCAGGTTCTGGGCATGGGCATGGCCCTGGCTGCCGTAACCGAGGATCGCGACCTTCTTGTCCGTGATCAGGTTGATGTCGCAGTCGGCGTCGTAATAGACCTTCATTGTACTACCCTTTCGAGGGCCCGGTGGCGGGGCCGGATGTTGTCTGCGCGCGGGGGCGCGGGGATTTCAGGTTCCGGCCGCGGGGCCGGGAAAATGGCTTTGCGTCAGGCCTCTTCGGCGCCGCGGATCATCGCGACGATGCCGGTGCGGCCCACTTCGACAAGGCCCAGTTCGCGCATCAGCGCCACGAAGCTGTCGATCTTGTCCGGCGCGCCGGTCAGTTCGAAGATGAAGCTGCCGGTGGTGGTGTCCACCGGGCGGGCGCGGAATACGCCGGCAATGCGCAGCGCCTCGACGCGCTTTTCACCGACGCCGGTCACCTTCACGAGCGCCAGTTCGCGCTGCACGTAAGGACCCACTTCGGTAAGGTCGATCACCTTGTGCACCGGCACCAGCCGTTCAAGCTGGGCGCGGATCTGGTCGATCTGGCTCGGCGGGCCGTGGGTGACGATGGTGATGCGGCTGAGCGCGTGGTTTTCGGTGATGTCCGCCACGGTCAGGCTGTCGATGTTGTAGCCGCGCGCGGTGAACAGGCCCGCGATCTTCGCAAGAATGCCCGCCTCGTTGTCGACCGTAACGGTCAGGACGTGCCGTTCCTCGGCTTCGTGCTGGATGTGCATCATAAGTACTCTCGGATCTCGTGCGGTCTCAGACCAGCGCCTTGGCGGCATCGTCCATCGTGCCGGCGACAGTGTCGCCGTAGAGGATCATCTCGACATGCGATGCGCCCGAGGGGATCATCGGGAAGCAGTTCGATTCCTTGGCCACCAGGCAGTCGACGATGACGGGGCCGTCATAGTCGATCATCGCCTGGATACCGGCGTCGAGATCGGCTTCGTTCTCGATGCGGATGCCCTTCCAGCCATAGGCCTCGGCCAGCTTCACGAAGTCCGGCAGGCTGTCCGAATAGGACTGCGAGTAGCGGCTCTCGTACGTGAGTTCCTGCCACTGGCGAACCATGCCCATCCACTCGTTGTTGAGGATGAAGATCTTCACCGGCAGGCGGTACTGCGTGGCGGTGCCGAGTTCCTGGATGTTCATCTGGATCGAGGCATCGCCCGCGATATCGATGACAAGACTGTCCGGATTGCCGAGCTGCGCGCCGATCGCGGCGGGCAGGCCGTAACCCATCGTGCCGAGACCACCCGAGGTCAGCCACTTGTTCGGACCGAAGAAGTGGAAGTGCTGCGCCGCCCACATCTGGTGCTGGCCCACCTCGGTCGAGATGATCGGGTCCTTGTCCTTGCTCAGTTCGAACAGGCGCTGGATCGCCAGCTGCGGCATGATCGCGTTGCGGTTCTCCGGGAAGGAGAGGCTCTTCTTTTCGCGCCAGTCCTCGATACGGGCCTTCCACGGCGCGAGATCCTGCGGCGCGCGGTTGCCCCAGCCTTCGAGGATCTGGGCCAGCACGTTCGCGCAGTCGCCGATGACCGGCAGATCGACGCGCACGGTCTTGTTGATCGAGGCGCGGTCGATATCGATGTGGATCTTCTTCGAATTCGGCGCGAAGGCGTCGAGGCGGCCGGTCACGCGGTCGTCGAAGCGGGCGCCGACGCAGATGATCAGGTCGGCCTGGTTCATCGCCAGGTTGGCCTCATAGGTCCCGTGCATGCCCAGCATGCCCAGCCAGTCCGGATGGTCGGCGGGGAAGGCACCAAGGCCCATCAGCGTGGAGGTGACCGGCGCGCCGGTCTTTTCCTGCAGCTCGCGCAGCAGCTCCGTGGCGCGCGGGCCCGAATTGATGACGCCGCCGCCGGTGTAGAACACCGGAGTCTTGGCCTTGGCAATCATCTCGACGGCCTGTGCGATCTCGTCGGCCGTGCCCATGGTGCGCGGGTCGTAGCGCTTGCGGCGCTGGACCGGCGCTTCGTGCCAGGGCGCCATCGCGATCTGGACGTCCTTGGGAATGTCGATCAGCACCGGGCCGGGGCGGCCGGTGGTGGCGATCTCGAACGCCTCGTCGATGATCGCGGCAAGGTCCGCCGGATCCTTCACGAGGTAATTGTGCTTGGTGCAGTGGCGCGAGATGCCGACGGTATCGGCTTCCTGGAAGGCGTCCGAGCCGATCAGGCCGGTCGGAACCTGCCCGGTGATGACGACCAGCGGAATCGAATCCATGAAGGCATCGGCAATGCCGGTGACCGCATTGGTCGCGCCCGGGCCGGAAGTGACCAGCACGACGCCGGGCTTGCCGGTCGAACGGGCATAGCCTTCGGCAGCGTGAGCCGCACCGGCTTCGTGACGCACAAGAATGTGCCGAAGTCGCTCGTCGCCGAATAGAGCATCGTAGATCGGTAGCACGGCGCCGCCGGGATAACCGAATACGAATTCGACTCCCTGCTTGACCAGGCTTTCGACCAGGATGTTCGCGCCGCTGCGCTCTTCAGTCACAATACATTCCTTTTTGACTCTTGGACGGGCCCCGGGGGTAGGGTCGTCTTCGAATATTGCGGCTCGATACGAATCTTGCCGCCTGAAACAACCATAGCGCGCCTGTTGACGCACTATAATGAAACCGACCCGACACGACGGACGCCGTGCCGGGTCTCCCTCTCCTCCTGCTTCACTTCCACGGCAGGACTTGAAGCGGGCTCTAGGGGGACGAAAATGTTACGTCAACCCCATAACCTGAAACAATCTATCTTCAAGTGTTTTTTGCTCGAAATTATCGTACGCGATCCTTGTCCAATCTTGCGGAGGCTGGTGCCGGAGCCAAGTGAACTGGCGTTTCGCGTAATTGCGGGTGGCCTGCGCGCCGCGCGCGGCGGCTTCCGCGAGTCCCCAGTCCCCGCGAACGACTCCGGCAAGTTCGGGAACGCCGATGGCGCGCATGACCGGAAGGTCCGGATCGAGCTTGCGGGCAAGCAGCGCCTCGACCTCGCCCAGCGCGCCGCGTTCGATCATGCGGTCGAAGCGCAAGTCACAGCGGCGGTAGAGCGCCTGACGCTCGGGCAAGAGTACGGCGGGGAACAGCGAGACGGCATGGCCGATCCCGCCGGAGGTCATGGTCTGCCAATGGGCGATCGGCTTGCCGGTGGAGCGGACCACTTCAAGCGCGCGGGCAATGCGTGCCGAGTCGGCCGGGGCGAGCCGGGCGGCGCGTTCGGGGTCCTCGGCCTGAAGCGCGGCATAGGCTTCGGAGACGGGCAGGGCGCGCACCGCCTCGCGCACGGCGGGGTCTATCTGGGGCACCGGGGCGATGCCGTCGAGCAGGGTGCGGATATAGAGGCCGGTGCCGCCGACCAGGATCGGCACGGCGCCCTCGGCATGGATGGCGGAAATCGTCTCGCGCGCGGTACGGGCCCAGTCGGCAGCGGAGCAGCTTGTCGCGCCGTCCCACGCGCCGAACAGGCGGTGCTCGATCCCGCCCATTTCCTCGGGCAGGGGGCGGGCGCTCAGGACCGCCAGATCGGCATAGACCTGCGAGCTGTCGGCATTGACCACGACCGCGCGGCGGCTGCGCCGCTCCAGCTCCTGCGCAAGGGCAACGGCACAATCGCTCTTGCCGCTCGCGGTCGGCCCTGCGATGAGCGCGAGCGGTGGCTTGTGTCCGGACGGATCGCCGCCAGTGGAATTTTCATACGTAGCTTCAAGGGAATTCGCAGTGCTCATTGCGCGGCTGATAGCAGAACCGGACCACCTCTCGGCAAGAATCGATGCCGCCCGTGCCGAAATGCAGGAAGGGGGCGTGCGCCTCGCTTCCGCCGCCATGCTCGATTTCTGCGAACAGACCATGCAGATCGCCTCGCCGGACGACAATGCGGCCACGCTCCGCAAGGCGCTGGACGATCACTTCGCGCCGACCGACGGGCTTGTCTGCGATCATGAGCCGATCGTGCCCGGCCTGTTCATCTCGGACATGGATTCGACCATGATCGGGCAGGAGTGCATTGACGAACTGGGCGATTTCGCGGGTATCAAGGACCGCATCGCCGAGATCACCGAGCGGGCCATGCAGGGCGAACTCGATTTCGAACAGGCGCTGCGTGAGCGCGTGGGGCTGCTCAAGGGTCTCGCTGTCGGTGCGATCGACGAATGCCTTGCCACCCGCATCCGGCCGGTCGCGGGTGCGCGCACTTTGGTTGAGACGCTCAAGAAGCTGGGCTGCCGCACCGTTTTGGTGACCGGCGGTTTCCATCACTTCGCGGATCCGGTCGCTGCCTCGCTGGGCTTCGAGCATGTGGTCGGCAACCGGCTTGAGGTTGCGGACGGCAAGCTGACCGGCGGCCTTGCCGGTCCGATCGTCGACAGCTCGGTGAAGAAGGCGACCCTGCTGGCCGAATTGGCGGCGCTGGGCGGCGATGTCACCACGCTTGCCACTGGCGACGGCGCCAACGACATTCCGATGCTGGAAGCGGCGACGTATGGCATTGCCTACCGCGCCAAGCCCAAGGCGCGCGCGGCAGCCAACGGCTGGATCGACCGGGGCGACCTGACCAGTGTGCTGCGCCTGCTCGGCATCGACGAGCAGGAATGGGTTCGGGTCTGAGAGGGGACAAGCGATGGCCGGTGAACGAGATCCGATCCTGAGCCGGCTGTCGCACCCGCGCTACCTGCTGTTTCTCGCGGTGATGGCGCTTTCCGTGCTGCCATTGCTGTCCGTAGCGCCTGCGGTGGAGGCCGTTGTCACGGCCTTCGACCTTGGGGTGATCGCTTTCACGCTGTCCTGCGTGCCGCTGTGGTGCAATGGCAATGCCACGGTCATGCGCCAGCAGGCCAAGCGCGACGATGCCGGGCAGATCATGCTGCTCGTGCTGACGGGGGTGGTCACTTCGGTGATCCTTGCCGCGCTAGGCACCCTAGTTCTCGACAACAAGAGTCTGAAAACCGGCGAGATTGCGCTGCTGGTGGTGACGCTGCTGTCCTGCTGGACCTTCGCCAACCTCATCTACGCCTTCCACTATGCGCGGCTGTTCTATTCCTCGCGCGATGGCGGAGATAGCCGGGGGCTCGATTTTCCGGGCGACTGTGTGCCGGACTTCTCGGATTTCGTGAACTTCGCCTTCGTGATCGGCATGACCTGCCAGACTGCGGATATCGAGATCACCGATTCGAGCATGCGGCGCGTGTCCACATTCCACGGGCTCTTCGCGTTTGCATTTAATCTCGGGATTTTGGCGCTGACGGTTAATGTGTTGGCGTCTTCGACGGGCGGCTGAGGCTGGCTACTAGCCACCGTTGTTGGGTTATCTTTTTAGGCATCTATCCCTCGTCGCCCCCGCGAAGGCGGGGGCCCCGCTTTCTTACGCCACGCAACAAGTTTAGCGGGATCCCCGCCTTCGCGGGGATGACGGATCTTTTTGAGGACTCGGTGCTCTGGTGTCGCAAGTTTGCTTGCCGAATGCGCAGGCTTTTCGTCCTGCCCATCGGAAGGTGGATTTCGCCAAGCGCGTTTTCGGTGATGTCGGTGGAGATCTTGGCGGCCAGCGCGACCTGCAAACCCTGAGCGGATTCGCTAAGTTCCTCAAGCCCGGCCTCACACGCAGTCGGTAAGGCCGGGCTTGAGCGATAATTCTTGATCAGCGGGCTACCGCAGCAGCCCGCCGCTATGAAATCAGGCTTCCATCCAGTCCTTGAAGAAGGCCTCGTTGGCCTGCTTCAGGGCGGCGATTTCGACGCCGGAAACGGTAGTACCGCCGACCGTGCCGATCTTCACGGCGCCGGGCAGGGTAGTGCCAGCCGGAGCCGTCACGACATAGCGCGACTGGTCTTCACCGAATGCCTCGGCCGTGGTCAGCGCGCCGTCGAGTTCAACGCCAAAGCCGCTGGCCAGCGCCATTTCGGCCAGCGCGACGAGCAGGCCGCCGTCGCTGACGTCGTGAACGGCGGTAACCTTGCCCGCGCCGATCCATTCACGGATCGAGGCGCCGTTCTCGGCTTCGGCCTTGAGGTCGACCTTCGGGGCTTCACCGGCTTCCTGACCTGCGATCTCGCGCAGCCAGATCGACTGGCCAAGGTGCGTCCCCTTGCCGCCAAGAACGAAGATTTCATCGCCGGCGTTCTTGAACGCCACGGTCGCCATCTTCTCATGATCGGCGAGGATGCCGACGCCGCCGATAGCCGGGGTCGGCAGGATCGCCGAGCCGCCGCCGGTGGCCTTCGATTCGTTGTAGAGCGAGACGTTGCCCGAAACGATCGGATAGTCGAGCGCGCGGCAGGCATCGCCCATGCCGTTCAGGCAGCCGACGATCTGCGCCATGATCTCGGGGCGCTGCGGGTTCGCGAAGTTCAGGCAGTTGGTGATGGCGAGCGGAAGGCCGCCCACTGCGCTGATGTTGCGATAAGTCTCGGCCACGGCCTGCTTGCCGCCCTCGTAGGGGTCTGCGTAGCAGTAACGGGGCGAGCAGTCGGTGCTGATCGCCAGCGCCTTTTCGGTGTTGTGGATGCGCACCACGGCCGCGTCGCCGCCGGACTTCTGCATCGTGTCGCCGCCGACCTGGCTGTCGTACTGTTCCCAGATCCACTTGCGCGAGGCGAGATCGACCGTGCCCATCAGCTTGAGCAGGTCCGCGCCCACGTCGGCGCTTTCCGCCACGTCGCCCATGGCCGGAACCTTGGCCCAGGCCTTGTATTCCTCAGGGGTGACGTAGGGGCGCTCGTATTCCGGCGCGTCGTCGGCGAGCGGGCCGAGCGGAATGTCGCAGACCACTTCGCCATTGAATTCGAGAACCATGTGGCCGGTGTCGGTCACTTCGCCGATTACGGCGAAATCGAGTTCCCACTTCTTGAAGATCGCCTCGGCCATGGCTTCCTTGCCGGGCTGAAGTACCATGAGCATGCGCTCCTGGCTCTCCGAGAGCATCATCTCGTAAGGCGTCATCGCCTCTTCGCGGCAAGGCACCTTGTTCATGTCGAGACGGATGCCGGCGCCGCCCTTGCTGGCCATTTCGACCGACGAGGAGGTGAGGCCGGCCGCGCCCATGTCCTGGATCGCGACAATCGCGTCGGTGGCCATGAGTTCGAGGCAGGCCTCGATCAGCAGCTTTTCGGTGAAGGGATCGCCAACCTGCACGGTCGGGCGCTTCTCGTCCGAATGCTCGTCGAAGTCCGCCGAAGCCATGGTGGCGCCGTGGATGCCGTCGCGGCCGGTCTTGGAGCCGACGTAGACGATCGGGTTACCCAGGCCGGTTGCGGCCGAGTAGAAGATCTTGTCGGTATCGGCGACGCCCACGGTCATGGCGTTGACGAGGATGTTGCCGTCGTACGCCTTGTGGAAGTTGGTCTCGCCGCCGACGGTGGGCACGCCCACGCAGTTGCCGTAGGAGCCGATGCCCTCGACCACGCCCTGAACGAGATGCTTCATCTTCGGATGATCGGGGCGGCCGAAACGCAGCGCATTCATGTTGGCGACCGGGCGGGCGCCCATGGTGAAGACGTCGCGCAGAATGCCGCCGACGCCGGTGGCTGCGCCCTGGAAAGGCTCGATGTAGCTGGGGTGGTTGTGGCTTTCCATCTTGAAGATGGCGGCCTGTCCATCGCCGATGTCGATCACGCCGGCGTTCTCGCCGGGGCCGCAAATGACCCAGGGGGCCTTGGTCGGCAGCTTCTTCAGGTGGAAGCGGCTCGACTTGTACGAGCAGTGCTCAGACCACATGACCGAGAATATGCCGAGTTCGACTAGGTTCGGCTCTCGGCCAAGGGCGTGCAGGACGCGCTCGTATTCCGCGGGATTGAGGCCATGCGCCTCGACGACGTCAGGGGTGATTCCGGTCATGCGAGGCGCCTTAGCCATGTCCGTCGCCGTGCGCTAGACGGCACGCGCCCTGAGATGAACTTTCGCTTTCGAGGCCCGGGCCGATGTGCCACACGATCATGCTGCGATTGTCCGAATAATTCAGGGGGTTTATGCGTAAAATCGTTGCAGCTTTGGCCATTGTCATGGGGCTGATGGTGGCTGGTTCCGCGCAGGCGCAGATGGTGACGGCAAAATCGCCGGCCACTATCGTCTCGGCCTTGCAGGACGCGGGCTACCGTGCGGAGCTGTCCAAGGATTCGGTGGGAGACCCGCTGATCCGGAGCGCATCGTCGGGATCGCGTTTCACGATCACCTTCTATGGCTGCACCGATGGCGCCGATTGTTCGAGTGTCCAGTTCTATGCCGGCTGGACCGAAGCGACGCATTGCAGTCTGGAGGCGATGAACACCTTCGCGCAGAAGTACCGCTTCGTCACGCCGCAGGTGGACGACGACAAGGACTGCGTGATCCAGTACGATCTCGATCTCGACAAGGGCGGGATGAGCAAGGAACTGTTCCTCGATACGCTGGAATTCTGGACCGATACGATGGCGACCTTCAAGGACTATATCTATCAGGAATGACGGAGAATTGCGCTCTTGCAGCGGCTTCGGTGCGGATCGTCGGCGGCGCATGGCATATGGGCGCGACGAAACCGGGGAAGCGCGGATTGCTCCCTTGACCGGCTGGTGCGGCAAGGCCATTGCTGCACCATGGTAGATGAGACAGAAACCATCGAAAGCCTGAGCTTCGAAGACGCACTGCGCGAACTCGAAGGCATCGTGCGAAGGCTTGAGAGCGGCGATGTGCCGCTTGAGGATTCCATCACGCTTTACGAGAAGGGTGAGCGTCTGCGCCAGCATTGCCAGAAGCGGCTCGATGCCGCGCAGGCCCGGATCGAGCGAATCGTCGCCGGACCGGACGGGGTGCCCACCGGCACCCAGCCGTTCGACGCGGACCGCTGATCACATGACTGAGGTCGGGGTGAGCGATCCGCTGCTCGCCGAAGGGCTGGCGAAGATCGCCGACGAGGTCGACCGTGCCTTCGACGCGCTGTTGCCGGTGCCCGAAGACGCGCGCGCACGCTTGATCGAGGCGATGCGCTATGCGGCGATCGGCGGCGGCAAGCGCCTGCGACCGCTGCTGCTGACAGCCGTGGCCGAGATGTACGGCGTCGTTCGCGAGGCGGCGATCCGTGCGGCCATCGCCATCGAATCGATCCATGTCTACTCGCTGATCCACGACGATCTGCCGTGCATGGATGACGATTCTCTGCGTCACGGCAAGCCGACCGTTCACAAGGCTTTCGACGAGGCGACGGCCGTACTCGCGGGCGATTCGCTGCTGTCCTTCGCGTTCGAGGTGCTGGGCGATCCGGCCGTCAGTGCCGATCCCTTCACGCGCATCGAACTGGTGCAGGCGCTTGGCCATGCCAGCGGCGCACAGGGCATGGCGGGCGGCCAGATGATGGACCTCGTGGCCGAGACCAGCGAGTTCGATCTGCAGACCGTCACGCGCCTCCAGCAGCTCAAGACCGGCGCCCTGCTGGGTGCGGCGGTGGAGATGGGCGCGATTCTCGGGCGTGTTCAGCCCGAAGGCCGCGCCCACTTGCGCGGCTATGCGCGCGACATCGGCCTTGCCTTCCAGATCGCGGACGACCTCATCGATCATGAGGGCAATGCCGAAGTCGCCGGCAAGGCCGTGGGTAAGGACGCGGCCGCCGGCAAGGAAACGTTCGTGTCCCTGCTTGGCCCGGACCGCGCGCGCGAACAGGCGCGCATGCTGGTTGAACAGGCCATCGGGCACCTTTCGCAGCACGGCAAGGAAGCCGACCTGCTGCGCGCGGTCGCGCGCTACATCATCGAGAGGGATCATTGATGAGTCTGGGAGAGCGTATCGGGGTCTATCCCGGCACTTTCGATCCGATTACGCTGGGCCATGCCGATATCATCCGGCGCGGCGCCAAGCTGGTGGATCGGCTGATCATCGGGGTGACGACCAACCCTTCCAAGGACCCGCTGTTCACGCCCGAAGAGCGCATGGCCATGGTGGAGCGTGAAGCTGCGGCCCTGGGCATCGACAATGTCACCGTCGTCGGATTCAACGCACTGCTGATGAAGTTTGCGCAGAAGCAGGGGGCCAACGTCATCGTGCGGGGCCTGCGCGCTGTCGCCGATTTCGAATACGAATATCAGATGGCGGGCATGAACCAGCAGCTAAACCCTAGCATCGAGACGATTTTCCTGATGGCCGATGTCGGCCTTCAGCCGATCGCTTCCAAGCTGGTCAAGGAAATCGCCACCTTCGGCGGCGACATCTCCCGCTTCGTCAGCCCGGCGGTGCGTGACGATGTTGTCAGCCGGATCGCCGCGAAAGGCCTTCAGGGCGACTACTGAGCCTATCTGCGACAAAATCATTCATTGTCACGTCAGCACCGGGGCTCTATCGCCCCACGCCTGAACGGCTTCCTTGTGAGTATTCGATGAAGTTTCGCCTGAACCTTACTGCGACTATGATCGGCCTCGCGCTTGTCGCCACGCCTGCGATGGCCAAGAAGAAGGAAGCGCCTGCACCGGCTACGGCGGCTGAGCCTGCCGCGCCGCCGCTCTCCGTCGTCGTCGATCCCGACGTGACGCACGATCCCGAAAACGTGCTGCTGCTTGACCTGTCGGACGGCGGCCGCGTTGCCATTCGTCTCATGCCGAAGTGGGCGCCGCACCATGTCGAGCGGATCAAGACGCTGGCCGCGCAGGGCTTTTACAACGGCATCATCTTCCACCGCGTGATCGACGGCTTCATGGCCCAGACGGGCGATCCGACGGGCACCGGGCAGGGCGGTTCGAAGCTTCCCGACCTCCAAGCCGAGTTCAACTCGATGCCGCACTTGCGTGGCATGGTCTCGATGGCGCGCACCAACGATCCGAACAGCGCGAACAGCCAGTTCTTCATCGTGCTCTATCCGCGCTTCTCGCTCGATCACAAGTACACGGTGTTCGGCCGCGTGATCTCGGGCATGCAGTACGTGGACGCGATCCAGCGCGGCGAGCCGCCCGCGAACCCGACCAAGATCGTCCAGGCCTCGCTCGCCTCGGACAACAAGGCACCGCCGCCGGCAGCGCCTGCGACGGCAGCGCCTGCCAAGATCACGGCGGATCAGCTCAGCAATTCGAAGTCGAACTGAATTTCTTCGAAAGGGGATGACGCGGCGATGGCGCGCGCCTAGAGGCGCGCCATGCGCGTTGACCTTTTCGACTTCGATCTGCCACCCGAAAATATCGCCCTGAGACCGGCGCGTCCGCGCGATTCGGCACGGATGCTGATCGTGGATGGCCGCGGTGACGAGACTGGCGAAGGCCCGCTCGTCGACCGCCATGTCCACGATCTGCCGGACATCCTGAGGGCGGGCGACGTGCTGGTCTTCAACGATACGCGCGTGATCCCGGCCCAGCTTGAGGGCCGCCGGGGCGAGGCGCGGATCGGCGCCACGCTGCACAAGCGCGTCGACCTCCGCCGCTGGCAGGCCTTCGTGCGCAACGCCAAGCGCCTGCGCCCCGGCGACCGTGTGGAATTTCCGGCCGATGTCACGGCTATCGCCGAGGAACGGCTGGACGATGGCAGCTGGGTCCTGCTGTTCGAAGGCGAGGAACCGGTCGAAGTGCTGCTGGAGCGGGCAGGGCGCATGCCGCTGCCCCCCTACATCGCCGGCAAGCGCGAGACCGACGAGGCCGACCGCCGCGATTACCAGACCATGTTCGCCGAGAAGGACGGCGCCGTCGCCGCGCCGACCGCTTCGCTCCATTTCACGCCGGAACTGATGGCGCGGCTCGAAGCCGCCGGGGTTCTGCGTGAGACGCTGACGCTGCACGTCGGCGCGGGCACGTTCCTGCCGGTCAAGGCGGACGATACCCAGGACCACAAGATGCACGCCGAATGGGGCAGCATCGACGCGGCCACCGCAGATCGCCTCAACGCGGCGCGCGCAGCCGGCAATCGGGTGATCGCGGTCGGTACCACCAGCCTGCGCCTGCTCGAAAGCGCGACCGGCGAGGACGGCGTGATCCGCCCCTTCGAGGGTGATACGGCGATCTTCATCACACCCGGCTATCGCTTCAAGGCGATCGACGGCCTGATGACGAACTTCCACTTGCCCAAGTCCACGCTGTTCATGCTCGTCTCCGCCCTAATGGGGCTGGAGCGGATGCAAGCCGTTTACCGGCATGCCATCTCCACGGGTTATCGCTTCTACAGCTACGGCGATTCCAGCCTGCTGATTCGAGAATAGGGGGAACTTCCATGACATGTCCGAAATGGTCGGGAGCGGCCGCGATGGCGCTCGCGCTCGCGACCATGCTGCCTGGCGTGGCCGTCGCAGCCGCGCCGCCGGCGGCATCTGCGCCGCCCACGCCAACGCCGCTCTCGCCGGAAGTCGAACACACTCTCGCCGCCAAGCTGGGCGAATGCTTTGTGATGAAGTCCACCGGCGAGGATCGGGTCGCGTTCGCGCGCTGGTTCGTCGCTGCGCTCGGCAGCGCGCCGCAAGTCGCGGATATCGCTAAGATCGATCCGGCACAGAAGGACGGGCTGGATCGTCAGGTCGCGACCATTTTTACGCGGCTGATCGCTGTGGACTGTGCCGAACAGGCGCGCCCGCTCTATCAAGTCCACAGCAGTGCCGGATTCAGCACGGCCGGTGAAGCACTGGGGCGCATTGCCATGCAGGAACTGATGAGCAATCCCGATGCGTCCGCCAAGATGTTCGGCGGCTACACGGCATACATTCGCGACGACGATTTCAAGAACCTCGAGAAATAATCCCTTCGGTCTGGCCGGCTGGTGGCAGATTTCCCCGGCCGGCCTGATATTTCGGTCTTGGAACCGTCATCGGTTTCGCGCATCACGCACAGATGCAAGGCATTCTTGAAATCAGCGGTCTGACAAAGACCTACGACAGCGGCCTTACGGCGCTGGACGGGGTCGACCTTTCGATCAACAAGGGCGAGATCTTTGCCCTGCTCGGTCCCAATGGGGCGGGCAAGACCACGCTGATCGGCGCCGTCTGCGGGCTGGTGCGGCCGACCGGCGGCACGATCCATGCGTTCGGCGAGAACATGGACCGCCACTGGCGCCGCCTGCGCGCGCGCATCGGCCTGGTGCCGCAGGAGCTGGCGACCGACATGTTCGAGACCGTGATCCACTCGGTCAATTATTCGCGCGGGCTGTTCGGCCTCGCGCCAGATGCGGCGCGGGTGGAAGAGATCCTGCGTGCGCTTAGCCTCTGGGAAAAGCGCAACGACCAGATCCGTGCTCTCTCCGGCGGCATGAAGCGTCGCGTGCTGATCGCCAAGGCCCTCGCGCATGAGCCCGAACTGCTGTTCCTCGATGAGCCGACTGCCGGTGTCGATGTCGAGTTGCGGCGTGACATGTGGGCGCAGATCTCGCTTCTGCGCGACCGGGGCACGACGATTATCCTCACCACCCACTACATCGAAGAGGCCGAGGAAATGGCCGACCGCGTGGGAATCATCCAGGCCGGCCGCATCCGCATGGTCGATGAAACGCGCGCGCTGATGAAGCGGCTGGGGCGGACGGAAGCGCATTTCCCCCTGTCTTCGCCGCTCGCGGCGGTGCCGGCGGTGTTGGAGGGGCTCAATGTCAGCCTGTCCGAAGACGGGATGGAACTGGTCTATCGCGGCGGCGACGGTTCGGGACGGGGCAAGGCCGAAGTGGCCGAACTTACCAAGCGTCTTGTGACGGCGGGTATCGACTACACGTCGATCGACATCCGCGAATCGAGCCTTGAAGACATCTTCGTCGATCTTCTGGAAGGAGCGGCGGCATGATCGCCTTCAACGCGCGCAGCACCTGGACCATCTATAAGCGCGAGGTCATGCGGGCCATGCGCACCGCGATGCAGTCGATCCTCGGGCCGGTGCTGACGACGGTGCTTTACTTCGTCGTCTTTGGCGCGGCGATCGGTGGCCGGATGCATTCGGGGCAGGAGGGTGTCAGCTACGGTGCCTTCATCGTGCCCGGCCTGCTGCTGCTGACGCTCATTGCGGAGAGCGTGTCGAACGGCAGTTTCGGCATCTACATGCCGCGCTTCACCGGGGCGATCTACGAATTGCTTTCCGCGCCGGTGGGCGTGGCCGAAACGCTGATCGGCTTCGTCGGCGCGGCGGCGACCAAGTCGCTGATCCTTGCTGCCATCATCCTCACCACGGCGACGTTCTTCGTCGACTACACGATCGTCCACCCGGTCTACACGCTGGGATTCATCCTGCTGGTATCGGCGACATTCTCGCTGTTCGGGTTCATCCTCGGCATTTGGGCGGACAGTTTCGAAAAGCTGGGGATCGTGCCGGTGCTCTTCGTGGTGCCGCTGACGTTCCTGGGCGGCACGTTCTATTCGATCGGCATGCTGCCCGAGCCGTGGCGCTCGGTGGCGATGGTCAATCCGGTGGTCTATCTGGTGAACGGCCTGCGCTGGTGCTTCTATGGAAAGTCGGACTTCCCGATCGGCATTTCCCTGATCATGACGCTGGCGTTCCTCGCGATCTGCATTGCGCTCATCGCATGGATCTTCCGCACCGGCTGGCGCCTGCGCGCCTAAGGCGTTAACGCTTTGGTCGTTAACTTCTTGGGCCGCTAACTTTCTGGTATGTCGATGCGTTTGTTGGGTCTGCCGCTGCTGCTTGTTGCCGTTCCTGCACAGGCACAGAGTCCCCTTACTTTGCCTGTAGCCCCCGGAAATCCGGCGGAAGCGGCCCCGGTCATCGTGCCGGTGGAGCCGCTTGCGCTCGCATTGCCGGCTTATCCGTGGCCCACGCCGTTCGTGCCGTGCGGCCCGCCGCGCCTGCCCGAGAACGTGCGCGCCATGCTCGAATCGGCGATCCGCACCGGCGATTCGGCCACGGTGGCCGCTGTCGTAAGAGTTGCGCTGGATACCGAGCCTTACGACAAGGACGAGATCCGGGCGATGAAGAAGAGCTACGACGACGAGGCTGCCCGCCAGCTCGCCGCCAAGGCCAACGCGGAAACGCAGCGCATCCGCCAGTCGGCCATCCTTGAGCTGTGGACCGGCAAGGTCGAACTGGGTGCATTCCGCGCCACCGGCAACACCAGCAACTTCGGCTTCTCCGGCGCGCTCAATCTCGATCGCAAGGGGATCGACTGGCAGCACACCGTCCAGCTGACGGCGGACTACCAGAAGGATTCGGGCACGGTTACGCGTGAGCAGTACCTTGCCAGCTATCAGGCCCGCTACACGCTGAACGACGGCCTGTTCACGTTCGGTCGTACCCAGTGGGAAAGCAACGAAATCCAGGGCTTCCGCGATCGTTACTCGCTGTCGGGCGGGCTTGGTTACCGGGTTATCAAGCGCAGTGATCTGGCGCTGTCGGTGGAAGTCGGACCGGCGGTGCGCCGCACGCGGTTTGTGGTGGATCCTTCCGAGACGACATGGTCGACGCTGACCTCGCTCGATTTCAGCTGGAAAGTCGACAACACGCTGAAGCTCACGCAGACGGCGTCGTCGTATATCGAGACCGGCAACAGCACCTTCACCACCAATACCGGTATCGAGGCCGGGATGTCGAAAAGCCTGAAGGCCAAGCTGTCCTATTCGTTCTCCCACGAGTCCTCGCCGCCCGACGGTACGCTCAGGACGGATACCATTTCGCGGTTCTCGCTGGTCTACGGCTTCTGAATTGGATAACGGGCGGGGCATGAACCCCCGTTTCGAATTCTCCATCCACGCCACCGACGGCAAGGCCCGCACCGGCGTCATCAAGATGCGTCGCGGCGAAATCCGCACGCCCGCCTTCATGCCGGTCGGCACCGCCGCCACGGTGAAAGCGATGAAGCCGCAGGATGTGCGCGCCACCGGCGCCGACATCCTGCTGGGCAATACCTATCACCTGATGCTGCGCCCGGGCGCCGAGCGCGTCGCGCGGTTGGGCGGGCTGCACAAGTTCATGAACTGGGACCGCCCGATCCTGACGGACAGCGGCGGCTATCAGGTGATGAGCCTGTCGGACTTGCGCAAGATCACCGAGGAAGGCGTGACGTTCGCCAGCCACCTCGACGGTTCGCGCCATCTGCTGACGCCGGAACGCTCGATGGAGATCCAGCGGCTGCTCGGCTCCGACATCGTCATGTGCTTCGACGAATGCCCGAAGATCGACCAGCCGCGCGACGTGATCGCGCGTTCGATGGAGATGTCGATGCGCTGGGCGAAGCGCAGCCGCGAGGCTTTCGACAGCGGCGGCGAGCATGCCGCCAACTCGGCGTTGTTCGGCATCCAGCAGGGCGCGCTCGACGAGGGGCTGCGCAAGACTTCGGCCGATGCGCTGAGCGAGATCGGCTTCGACGGCTACGCGATCGGCGGCCTTGCCGTGGGCGAGGGGCAGGAGGCGATGTTCGCCACGCTGGAATTCGCGCCGCAGCAGCTTCCCGCGGATCGTCCGCGCTACCTGATGGGCGTCGGCAAGCCCGACGACCTGGTGGGCGCGGTGGAGCGCGGGGTAGACATGTTCGATTGCGTGCTGCCCACCCGCTCGGGCCGCAATGGGCAGGCCTTCACCTGGAATGGCCCGCTCAACATGCGCAATGCCCGCCATGCCGAGGACAGTGCGCCCATCGACGAGCGCTGCAAGTGCCCGACTTGCGGCACTTATAGCCGCTCCTATCTGCACCATCTCGTGAAGTCGGGAGAGATGCTCGGTGCGATATTGATGACGGAGCATAATATCTCTTTCTATCAGCAACTTATGCAAGGTATGCGCGATGCTATCGCCGAGAGCCGGTTCGCGGCTTTCGCGGCCGATTTCCGGCGCGATTATTTCGGCTGATATGTCGGCATTTTAACTTCCTCCCCCGATTGGGCCGGCTTTAACGGTCAGGTTTTGATTTGGGGGATTTCATGAAAAGGTTTGTTGCCTCGGCATCGCTGGCGGCGCTTGCCTGTGCCGGTCTTGCGACGACCGCGCAGGCGGCACCGACGGCACAGGCTGAGAGCGTGGAGGCCGTGGCGGCGCTCTTCGGTACGCGTGAAGCGGTGGACGGCGTCAGCATGTCGCCAAGCGGCATGAAGATCGCGATGATCCAGTCGATCGGTCGGAACGGTACCGCGGTTGCCGTGGCCGAATACGACAAGGATGCGAAGCTGCGTACGCTGGTGGTTTCCAACACCGCGGCCGAAAGGATTCGGCATTGCTCCTGGCCATCCGACAATGAGCTGGTTTGCAGCGTCTCGGTGGCGACCAGCGATTTGACGTCGTTCACGCGGCTCGTGGCGCTCTATCTGGACGGTAAGCCGCTCAAGGTAGTTACCCCGGCCGAGAGTTCGCGCGCTGTCGGCTTCGCATGGTACGGCGGCGACATCATCGACTGGACCGGCGCGCGGCCGGGCGAAGTGCTGATGCTGCGCCAGTTCGTGCCCGAGCAACAGATCGGAACTCACCTTGCCAGTTCCCTTGAGGGGCTGGGCGTCGAGAGCGTGGACGTTCGAACGCTGCGCCGCACCACGATCGAAAAGCCCAACATCGATGCGACGGATTACATCACCGACGGTCGGGGTTCGGTGCGGATCAGAGGTCTGAATCCCACCACCAGCGGCGGGTACGACACCAATGTCATCAATTACTTCTATCGAACGAAGGATTCGCATTCGTGGGATCTGTTGAGCCGGGTCACGCTCAATGCTTCCGGTTCGGACAGCGGTTTCCAGCCGGTGGCGGTCGATCCCACGCTGGATGCCGCCTACGGCTTCGAGCGCAAGGACGGCTATCTGGCGCTCTATCGAGAGAAGCTGGACGGCAGCAAGGCGCGCGAGCTGGTGTTCAGCAAGCCCGGGATAGAGGTGGACGATCTCGTCCGTCTGGGGCGCACGCAGCGGGTGGTCGGCGTGTCCTATGCCGGCGACTATCGAAAAGCCGAATATTTCGACCCCGAACTGGCGAAACTGCGCAGCGCCCTCGGCAAGGCGCTGCCGGGATCGCCCTTGGTGGATTTCGTCTCGTCCAGCGAGGATGAGAGCAAGCTGGTGATGTTCGCCGGTAGCGATGTCGATCCGGGGCGTTACTATCTTTATGACAAGGCAACCCGCCATCTCGAAGAAATCCTGCCGCTGCGGCCGGCGCTTGCGGGGCGCAAGCTGGCCGAGATGAAGCCGGTCCAGTTCCCGGCCGCCGACGGGACGATGATCCCCGGCTATCTGACTCTTCCGCCGGGCAGTGATGGCAAGAACCTTCCGGCGATCGTCATGCCGCACGGCGGTCCTTCGTCGCGTGACGAGTGGGGTTTCGACTGGTTGGTGCAGTTCTTCGCGGCACGCGGGTTTGCCGTGCTTCAGCCGAATTTCCGGGGCTCGGCCGGGTTCGGGGAAGCCTGGTTCGAGAAGAACGGTTTCCAGTCATGGCGGACGGCCATCGGCGATGTCGATGACGCAGGCCGCTGGCTGGTGTCGAGCGGGATTGCCGCGAAGGACAAGCTGGCAATCGTCGGCTGGTCCTACGGCGGCTATGCCGCGCTTCAGTCAGGCGTGCTCGATCCGGGGCTCTTCAAGGCGATCGTGGCGATTGCGCCGGTAACCGATCTCAGCGTTTTGCGGCAGGATCACCTGAATCGCACGGACTACCGGCTGGTCGATCAGCAAATCGGCAACGGCCCCCACGTTGCACAAGGTTCGCCTGCGCAGAACGTCGGCGCGATCCAGGTGCCGGTGCTGATGTTCCACGGCGATTGGGACCTGAACGTCAATGTTCATCAGTCGCAGATCATGGAGCGGCGCTTGCGCGATGCCGGCAAGCAAGTGGAACTGGTGACGTTCCCGGGGCTTGCCCACTCGCTGGACGACAGCGCGGCGCGCACGAAGGTCCTGGAGCAGAGCGACGGTTTCCTGCGCAAGGCACTGGCCCTGCCGACTACCGTAGCCAGTAACTAGTGCGGTTAGTCGCGTTTTTCCGGGTTATCAGGTGACTTCGCCTGATAACCCGAAAAACGCCCTAGCAGCAGGAAACTTCCAGCCGGGTTCCGGGGTAAGCGACGAAGCGGCCGCTTCGCAGATCCAGGAATCCGGCGCCGATCTTGCTTGCGAAGCGCTGGGCGAGATCGAGGGTCGTGTACCATTTGCCGGTGCGGTGGGGGGTGATGAAACGGAATCGAGACATAGTGCTGGTTCAATGCCCGCGAACCATGTCGGTTCCCTGACAAGTCCGTCGATTCACCGCGTTTTCCGGCACTTCGTCGCCTCGCGAAGATGCAGGGCAAAAGAAAAGGGCGGCTCCGAAGAGCCGCCCTTCCTAATCCTGGTCCGAAGACCCGAAACTCTTAGCGCGAGTAGAACTCGACGACCAGGTTCGGTTCCATCTTCACCGGGTAGGGCACTTCGTCGAGCGTCGGAACGCGAACGAAGGTCACCTTGTCGGTGCCGTCCTGAGCGACGTAGTCAGGAACGTCACGCTCGGGCAGAGCCTGCGCTTCGACGATCAGAGCCATTTCCTTGGCCTTGTTGCCGAGGCTGACAATGTCACCGACCTTCACGCGACGCGAAGCGATGTTGCACTTCACGCCGTTGACGCGGATGTGGCCGTGCGAAACGATCTGGCGAGCCGCGAAGATGGTGGGCGCGAACTTGGAACGGTACACAACCATGTCCAGACGCTGCTCAAGCAGGCCGATCAGGTTCTGGCCGGTGTCACCCTTCATGCGGGCGGCTTCCTGGTAGGTGGCCTTGAACTGCTTCTCGGTCACGTCGCCGTAGTAGCCCTTGAGCTTCTGCTTGGCGCGCAGCTGCAGACCGTAGTCCGACAGCTTGCCCTTGCGGCGCTGGCCGTGCTGGCCGGGGCCGTAGCTGCGGCGGTTGACCGAGCTCTTGGGACGGCCCCAGATGTTCTCGCCCATGCGGCGGTCGAGTTTATACTTGGCGCTTTTACGCTTCGACATAAGTCGTCTCCTTTTCTGCTGCCGTTTCCACTGTGGAAACGGTCCATGTTTTCCCGGGGCGCACCATCCAGCCTAATGCGCTGGATGCGGCCGCCGCTTCACCGGGGTGCGGGGCCGAATGGACAGACCTGTCAAGAAGGCAGGCGCCATGTGAAGGGGTGCCCCATACGGGCTCGGGGGTGAAAGTCAAGCGGATAAGCCGAAAAACGGCTCAACTACGCGGGCGACGCTCGTTTCCGAGGGCAGAGAGCACACCGCGAAGGGTGCGCACTTCGAGGTGATTCCAGGCCGGCTTCGTGAGAAGATTGCGCAAGGTCAGCCGATTGGCTGCCGCACGCGTTTCGGGCCAGAAATAGTTTTTGGGTTCGAGCAGTTGCTCGAAGTGGCCGATAAGGCCTTCCAATTCTTCCTGCGGGGCAGGGGGGAGCAGGTCCTCCACGGTCGGCTGCGCCAGTTCGCCAGAGGCGGTGACGCCTTTCGACCACTCGTAGGAGCAGAGGATCACGGCCTGCGCCAGATTGAGTGAGGCGAACTCCGGGTTGATCGGCACCGTCAGGATCGCGCGGGCAAGCGCGACGTCCTCGGTTTCCAGACCCGAACGCTCCGGGCCGAACACATAGGCCGAACGACCTTGCGCCTCATGCACTTCGCGCGCGGCCTGTTCCGGCGTGACAACCGGCTTGGTCACGCCGCGCTTGCGGACGGTGGTGGCGTAGACATTGGCGCAATCGGCAACGGCTTCGGCCAGCGTTTCGTAAACTTTCGCGTGTTCCAGCACCGTGTCGGCGCCGGCGGCGGCGGGACCGGCCGAGGGGTTGGGCCAGCCATCGCGCGGGGCGACGAGGCGCATCTCGGTCAGGCCGAAGTTGAGCATGGCCCGCGCGGCCTTGCCGATGTTTTCGCCCAGTTGCGGGCGGACCAGCACGATGACCGGCTTGTTCACGTCAGCCATTGTCGCCGTCCTTTGCTGCGCCCTTGGTGGCGCCTTGCCCGGCCACATCGCGTACGGTGCCGGCGAATGCCTCGAAATCGCGCGCTTCGTTGAACGCGCGGTAGACCGAGGCGAAGCGGATGTAAGCGACCGAATCGAGCTGGCGCAGGCCCTCCATCACCATCTCGCCGATCTCGCGCGAGGGGACTTCGGATTCGCCCAGGGTTTCGACCTGACGCTGAACGCCGGAGACAAGCTGGTCGATCTTCTCGCGCTCGATCCCGCGCTTGCGGCAGGCGAGGGTGACCGATTGCTCGATCTTGGCCCGGTCGAACGGCTCGCGGGCATCGTCGCTCTTCACCACGGTGATTTCGCGAAGCTGGACGCGTTCGAACGTGGTGAAGCGCGCGCCGCAGCTGGAACACTGGCGGCGGCGGCGGATCGACGTGTTGTCCTCGGTCGGGCGACTGTCCTTGACCTGGGAATCATCGTGGGCGCAGAAAGGACAGCGCATTCAGTCAGTTACTTTCAATTTCCAAGGATGGCCTCAGGGCCGCACGCGCTTGTAGAACTGGTATCCGGCGCCGACCGCAAGGCCGAGCGGGATCGAGACAAACGGCAGCACGGCACCGGCGACCGCCCCCGCCGCGCCCCAGAGCAACACGGGCTTGGTAGACGGATGGTCGAGGCCATCCTGCAACATTCCGGCAAGCTCGTGGCGAGCGTCCGAGATGAAATCACCGGTGTCGTTGGGGCGTTCGGGGTCGGTCATGGCACTGGGGCTCCTGGATCAGTCCTCGTAGATCGGGAAACGATCGCACAGCGCTTCAACGCGCGCGCGCACGTTCTGCTCCACCTGAGCGTCGCCTGCTTCGCCGCACTTGGCAAGGCCGTCGAGCACGTCGGCGACCATGTTGCCGATTTCGCGGAATTCAGCCGGGCCGAAACCGCGGGTGGTGCCGGCGGGCGAGCCCACGCGGATGCCGCTGGTCTTCATCGGCGGCAGCGGATCGAAGGGGATGCCGTTCTTGTTGCAGGTGATGCCCGCACGTTCCAGCGCCTCGTCAGCGTCCTTGCCCGTCACGCCCAGCGGCGAGAGGTCGATCAGCGCGAGGTGGGTGTCGGTGCCGCCCGAAACGATCGCGGCGCCGCGCTCCTTGAGCGTGTCGGCGAGGACCTTGGCGTTCTCGATCACGCGCGCGGCGTAGTCCTTGAACTCGGGACGCAGCGCTTCGCCGAAGGCGACGGCCTTGGCGGCGACGACGTGCATCAGCGGACCGCCCTGAAGGCCAGGGAACACCGCCGAGTTGATCTTCTTGGCCAGCGCCTCGTCATTGGTGAGGATCATGCCGCCACGGGGGCCGCGTAGCGTCTTGTGCGTGGTGGTGGTGGCGATGTGCGCGTGCGGGAAGGGCGAGGGGTGGAGCCCTGCAGCCACGAGGCCGGCGAAGTGCGCCATGTCGACCTGGAACAGCGCGCCCACGGCGTCGGCGATTTCGCGCATGCGCTTGAAGTCGATCACGCGCGGATAGGCGGAGCCGCCGGCGATGATCAGCTTGGGCTGGTGCTCCTTGGCAAGGGCCTCGACCTCATCGTAGTCGATCAGGTGGGTGTCCTTGGTCACACCGTACTGCACGGCCTTGAACCACTTGCCCGAAAGCGCGGCGCGGGCGCCGTGCGTGAGGTGGCCGCCGGCATCGAGGCTCATGCCCATGATGGTGTCGCCGGGCTTCACGGTGGCGAGCAGCACGGCACCGTTGGCCTGCGCGCCCGAGTGGGGCTGCACATTGGCGAAGCCGCAGTCGAACAGCTGCTTGGCGCGTTCGATGGCCAGCGTTTCGACTTCGTCCGAAGGCTCGCAGCCCTGGTAGTAGCGCTTGCCCGGATAGCCTTCGGCGTACTTGTTGGTCAGCACCGAACCCTGCGCTTCGAGCACGGCCTTGGAGACGATGTTCTCCGAGGCGATCAGCTCGATCTGCTTGCGTTCGCGCTTGAGTTCGTGGCCGATGGCCTTGGCGACGGCGGGGTCGCTCTGGGCCACGCTGTCAGTGAAGAAGCCCGGGGAACGGATGGCGGTTTCGACGGTCATGTTCTGAAAGCCCCTTCAGAAGGACGGATTGGAAAGCTTTTCGACGCGGCCCGCGTGGCGTCCGCCACCGAACTCGGTCGAGAGGAATGCGTCGAGGCAGGCCTTGGCCATGTCGATGCCGGTCAGGCGGGCGCCCATGGCGATGACATTGGCGTCGTTGTGCTCACGCGCGAGCGCGGCCGAGAGCGGCTCGGAAACGAGCGCGCAGCGGCAGGCCGGATCGCGGTTCACGGCGATCGAAATGCCGATGCCGGAGCCGCAAAGAGCGACGCCGAACTGGGCAATGCCGTCTGCGACGACCGAAGCCAGCTTGTAGCCGTAGTCGGGGTAATCGACACGGTCGGCGGTTTCGGGGCCGAGATCGGCAACTTCGTGGCCGAGTTCGATGAGGTATTCGCGCAGTTCGGCCTTGAGGTCGACGGCGGCGTGGTCAGATGCAATCGCAATGCGCATGGGAGCGGTGTGCCTGTCCTGATGCGGGGATTCGTTTGCGCATCCCCTTAGTCGTGACTTCGTCGCAATGCCACCATTGTCCGCCCCATGGGGGCGCAATTAACGGGAATGGGCATAATAGCGCCGATTTACAGTGCCGAAAGCCTCTTGTCCGGCGCGATTGACAGGGGTGGCGGCGGGAAGGATGTTCTCCGTTTCTCGAAAGGGGTTAGCGGTGAAGTCGGCAAAGCCATTTGTTCTTGCGCTCCTTCTTGCCGTGATCCTGGCCGTGTTGGGGACGACACCGCCGCGCTCGGCATCTGTCAGCGCGCCTGCCGATGCGTTTTCCGCCGGACGGGCGATGACGGACATTACCCGCATTGCCCGCGCGCCGCATCCCAGTGGGTCGCCGGAGCATGCGGCTCTGCGCGGCTATCTGATGAACCGGCTCGGTGCCTTCGGCATGACCGTACGCACGCAGCAGGCCCTGTTTCCGGCAGACGTGCGCGACCAGCTGAACCGGCGCAGCGGCGAAAATCGGGCGGAAATCCCGCTCGTCAACATCGTGGCCGTGCTGCCCGGCAAGGATCGCGATCTGCCGGCGGTGGCGCTGATGGCGCATTACGATAGCGTCTGGGGCTCGCCTGCCGCAGCCGACGACGGGGCGGGCGTTGCCTCGATACTGGAAACCGTGCGGGCGCTTGCACAGGATCGCGAACGTCGCCGCGACGTGATGGTGATCCTCACCGATGGCGAGGAAGCGAACCTCAATGGCGCGAGGCTGTTCTTCGGTCAGGCGCCGGAAGCGCGGCAGATCGGCGCAATCATCAATCTTGAGACGCGCGGAGGCGGGGGCAAGGCCAACCTGTTCCAGACTTCGGCCATGAATGGCGATGTGGCGCGGCTCTGGGCCTCGTCCGTGCCGCACCCGGCGGGAACGTCGCTGGCGACCTTCATTTACAGCGTGCTGCCCAACGACACTGACCTCACCGTGGCACTGCCGCATGGCTATCCGGCGTGGAACTTCGCGTTCATCGGCAGGCCGGCGTTCTATCATTCACCGCTGGCGACCGCCGCCAATCTCGATCAGGGCTCGCTCCAGCAGATGGGCGAACAAGCGCTGGAGCTGGCGCGGGCGATGGCCAATGCGCCGGAACTGCCCGGCAAGTCACCCGACATCGTGTTCTTCGACGTGTTCGGACTTTTCGCGGTGCACTACGCGGCCTGGTGGGGGTGGGTGATGCTGGCGGTTGGTTTCGCCGGCTATGCGGTGCATGCCCTCCGGCGTTTCGAGGGGCGGGCGTTCGTGGGCGGGCTGGGGCGCATGCTCGGGCTCGTCATCGTGACCGGTGCTGCGCTTTACTTGCTCAACCTGCTGTCGGGCGCGGATGGGCCGGTGAACTATTATGACCGGCTCGCGGCGATCCCCCGCCTCCAGATCATGACCTTCTGCACCAGCCTTGCCGCGGCGCTGCTGGTGGCTGGCCGGAAGCCGGACAGGCCCGCCGGAGAGGCTGGTCTCGTCCTGCCACTGTGGCTGGCCGGCGCGGCGTTCCAGATTTTCGCGCCGACGGCCGCCTATGTGCTGACGATACCGCTGTTGCTGGGCGGCGTTGTCGCTCTGCTGCGAGCGTTCGAGTTCGGCAGCGTGGTTCGTACGGCCGAAATGATCGTGGCGGGCGTGGTCACGGGCTATATGCTGATGCTCGGCTATTTGCTGATGCAGGCGGTGGGTCCGACCATGCCGATGGTGGCAGTACTGCCGCTCGCGGTCACCGTTTGCGCGCTGGTGCCGCTGCGTGGGCCGGTTTCGCTGAGGGGGTCGCAGGTATTGACCGTTCTCCTCCTGCTGGCGGCGGTGGGTGTTGCGCTCTGGGTTCGGCTTGACGCCCCGGCGCTGAGCATCGCGGTCTACGCGCCGAGGTAAGAAAACCCGCGCAGGCAAAGAAAAACGCCCGCAACCGGAGTTGCGGGCGTTTCTGAAGTGTCCGGCTTTCGACCGTTACTGGTCGAGGAACGAGCGCATCTTGCGGCTGCGGCTCGGGTGCTTGAGCTTGCGTAGCGCCTTGGCCTCGATTTGGCGGATACGTTCGCGGGTGACCGAGAACTGCTGGCCCACTTCCTCAAGCGTATGGTCGGTGTTCATGCCGATGCCGAAGCGCATGCGCAGCACGCGCTCTTCACGCGGTGTGAGCGAGGCAAGGACGCGGGTGACCGTTTCCTTGAGGTTCGCCTGAATCGCTGCGTCGACCGGGATGATCGCGTTCTTGTCCTCGATGAAGTCGCCCAGGTGCGAATCTTCCTCGTCGCCGATCGGCGTTTCGAGGGAGATCGGCTCCTTGGCGATCTTCATCACCTTGCGCACCTTCTCGAGCGGCATCGAAAGACGCTCGGCCATTTCTTCCGGCGTGGGCTCACGGCCCTGCTCGTGAAGGAACTGGCGGCTGGTGCGGACCAGCTTGTTGATCGTTTCGATCATGTGAACCGGGATACGGATCGTGCGCGCCTGATCCGCGATCGAGCGCGTGATCGCCTGCCGGATCCACCAGGTGGCATAAGTCGAGAACTTGTAGCCGCGGCGGTACTCGAACTTGTCGACCGCCTTCATCAGGCCGATGTTGCCTTCCTGAATGAGGTCCAGGAACTGCAGGCCGCGGTTCGTGTACTTCTTGGCGATCGAGATCACCAGGCGCAGGTTCGCCTCGACCATTTCCTTCTTGGCGATGCGCGCCTCGCGCTCGCCCTTCTGGACCATGTTGACGATGCGGCGGAACTCGGGAAGCGCCATGCCGGTGGCGGCGGCGATGTCAGAGACTTCCGCGCGGATGCGCTCGACCGGATCGGCTTCAGCTTCGGCGAAGGCGGCCCACTTCTTGTCCTTCTTGGACATGTCCGACAGCCACGCGTCGTCCAACTCGCGACCCACGTAGGTCTCAAGGAAGTCCGCGCGCTTCACCTTGTGGCGCTCGGCCAGACGCAGCATCTGGCCGCCAAGGGCGGTCAGGCGGCGGTTGAAGGCGTAGAGGTTGTCGACGAGGTATTCGATCTTCGTCGCGTGGAACTTCACCGATTCGACTTGCGCGGTCAGTTCCTCGCGCAGCGACTGGTACTGTTCTTCCTTGGCGGCCGGGAAGTCGATGCCCAGCGCCAGCGCGTCGAGACGCTCGGACTGGAGGCGTTCGAAGGCCCGGAACAGCTCGGTGATGAGGATGAACTTTTCAAGCGCTTCCGGCTTGAGGGCCGCTTCCATCTGCGCGAGGCTGAGGGTGTTGTCTTCCTCCTCCTCTTCAACCGGACGCTTGGCACGGGGCTCGCCGTCCTCGTCCAGTTCGTCGACGGTTTCCTCTTCCTCGGCTTCGTCGTCCTCCTTGAAGGAGGGGCCGGCGGTCTTTTCGCTGATCTCGCCGTCGTCATCGCCTTCACCGTCTTCGGACAGGCTTTCGGGCGCAGGCTCCTTCGAGAGCATGGCGTCGAGATCGAGGATCTCGCGCAGCTGCATCTCGCCGTTGTTGAGGGCTTCGGACCACTGGATGATGGCGTGGAAAGTAATCGGGCTCTCGCAGAGGCCCAGGATCATCATGTCGCGGCCGGCTTCGATCCGCTTGGCGATGGCGATTTCGCCCTCGCGGCTGAGCAGTTCGACCGCGCCCATTTCGCGCAAGTACATGCGCACTGGATCGTCGGTGCGCTCGACCGTTTCTTTCTTCTTGGCGTCGACCACCATGCGCGGCGAAATCTCGTCGCCATCGGCCTCTTCCGACTCGCGGTCGTCGTCCTGGCTATTGTCGGCGTCTTCGTCACTCTCGACGATATTGACGCCCATTTCCGAGATCGCGGCCATAATGTCCTCGATCTGGTCGGTGGACATCTGGTCCTGCGGGAGGGCCTCGTTCAGCTCGTCAACGGTGATGACACCCCGGCGCTTGGCGCGGGCGATCAGCTTCTTGATCGAGGCCTCGTTGAGGTCGATCAGCGGCGCATCGTCGTTGGTATCGCCGGTGTTGTCGTTTTTGCTCATCTATCCGCCGTTTTCCCCGTGCCTACGCCCTGATTCTAAACAATCATGACGAAGCCGCCTGCCTAGTAGCCATTTGCCTTAGGCGACTATCGAATTCCAGCTTTCTCTTGAGAAGACGTTGCTGTTCGGCAAAAGCCTCATCCGATAGTTCGCTTTCGAAGCGGGATGTTGCCTGCGCCAAAGCCGCTTCCAGTACCGGACGCTCCACCAAGAGATCGACGGCCTGCACAAGATCCTCTGCCGCCTGATCCGCGCTTGCGTCAGGATTCAAGAACCCGAAGCGCAATCCGGAGTATTCTGCGGTGCCGGGGATCTCCAGGCCACTGTTCGACAATATGGTGGCAAGAGCCTCGCTTACAAGCGGTTCCTTCGCATGATGGTTCACGTCGTAGCAATCGAGCAGCAAGGAAAAGCGCGGATCGAGGCCGGGGGTGCGGGCCAACGCTTCGGCATGGCGCGCGATCTGGTCGGGCCATCGGATCAGCCCGGCCAGCACGGCGGCGGAAAGCCCGTCCCGCGCGCCGCCCGAGGCGGCCTTGCGCAGGCGTTCAAGCGATTCGGGATCCGATTCGGGCAGGGGGCTCCAGCGGCCTTTCTGGAAGTTGCCCCGCCCACCGCCGCCGCCACGCTGGTTCCATTGGCCGGGGCGGGACTGGCCGCGATCCCCTTGTTGCCAGCGGCTTTCGCGCTTGGGAAAGGCGAACTCCGAATAGCGGTCCTGAAGCTCGCGGCGATAGAGGCTGGCGATATCCGGATGCTGGATCGCGTCGACATGCTCCATCAGGCGGGCCTTCAACCCGGCCTTGTCCTCAGGCGTCGTGAGCGGCTGGGCATCGCGTTCGACTTCCCAGAGCACGTCGACAAGGCTTTTCGCGGTGCCGAGGATGTCCTCCATGGCCCGCGCGCCCTTGGCCTTGATGAGGTCGTCGGGGTCCATCCCTTCCGGCAGGCGCACGATTCGCAGGGAGTGGGCAGGGCGCAGCAGCGGAAGTGCCCGCGTGACCGCACGCATGGCCGCGCGCTGACCGGCGGCGTCACCATCGAAGCAGAGGACCGGCATTTCGACATGACGCCACAGCATCTCGATCTGATGCTCGGTCAGTGCGGTGCCGAGCGGGGCGACGCATTCGCCGATTCCCGCCGCCGCCATGGCGACAACGTCCATGTAGCCTTCGACCACCACCATCCGGCCCGACTGGCGCGCGGCGGGCGCGGCGCGGTGCAGATTGTAGAGCGTGCGGCCCTTGTCGAACAGCGGCGTATCCGGAGAATTCAGATACTTGGGGGCCTCAGTTTTCTCCTTTGTGAGGATACGGCCGCCAAAGGCGATGACCCGGCCGCGCGCATCCTCGATCGGTAGCATGAGGCGGCCGCGAAAGCGGTCGTAGGGATCGCGATTCTCGACCTCGATCCTCAGGCCCGCCTCGATCAGCATGGCCTCAGGGAACTTGCCGAGCGCTTCCTTCATCGCCTGCCGCCCCTCCGGCGCGTAGCCGAAGCCGAAGCGCTGGAGGGTGTGGGCGTCGAATCCGCGCGTTGCGAGATAGCCGCGCGCCGCTTCGCCGCCGGGCGAGGATAGGTTGCTCACGAACCATGCTTGCGCATCGGCCATGACATCGTGAAGCGTATCGCGCTTTTCCGCCGCCTTGGCCGCGCGCGGATCGGGGGCAGGGACATCCATCCCTGCTTCGGCTGCCAGTTCCTTGACCGCATCCATGAAGGACAGGCCTTGATGGTCGGTCATCCAGCGGATCGCATCTCCATGTGCGCCGCAGCCAAAGCAGTGATAGAAGCCCTTTTCATCGTTGACGGTGAAGCTGGGAGACTTCTCGTTGTGGAACGGGCAGCAGGCCTTGAACTCGCGCCCCGCCTTCTGGAGGCGGGTGGAGCGACCAATCAGCGCCGACAGCGTGGTGCGGGCGCGAAGCTGGTCAAGCCATTGAGGGGTAAGCACGGTCCTGCCGCCGTTCCGTCAGGTTCAGGCCAGCGCCGCCTTCACCCAGCCCGAGGCCTTGCCCATGTCGAGCTCGGCGCCGTGGCGCGCCTTCAGCGCGGCGACGACCTTGCCCATGTCCTTCATGCTCTCGGCACCGACTTCGACCTTGATGGCCTCGATAATGGCCTTGGTCTCTTCCTCGGACAGCTGCGCGGGCAGGAAGGTTTCGATGACTTCCAGTTCGGCTTTCTCTTCGGCGGCCTTTTCGGGACGGCCACCTTCCTCGAAGAGCTGGATCGATTCGCGGCGCTGCTTCACCATCTTCTGGAGCACGTCGATCACCATGGCATCGTCGTCCGGCAGAGAATCGGCCGTGCGCAGTTCGATGTCGCGGTCCTTGATCTTGGCAAGGATGAGTCGGACTGCGGCCAGGCGCGGCTTGTCGCCGGCTTTCATCGCAGTGATCTGGGCGGCCTTGATCGAATCACGAAGCATTGGTTTCCTGCTGTTCTGATAGGTTTGGGGAATTGTCGTGGCGCAAAAGTAGCAAGCCGCGCGCCAAATTGCACCTCTCGCGCCTTGACGCGGTGCACAACCCTGTCTAGCGGGCGGGCCTTAGCACACATAGTCAGAAACGCCGTAAACGGAGCGACCCACCATGGCCGACGCCGCATATACGCTTGCGCCCAAACCTGAAGGGGCGACAGGCGTTCTCGTCCTGAGCGATGGACACGTGGTCTGGGGCCGCGGCTTTGGAGCCGTCGGCGAAGCAGTCGGCGAAGTCTGCTTCAACACCGCGATGACCGGATATCAGGAAGTGATGACTGATCCGTCCTACGCGGGCCAGATCGTCACTTTCACTTTCCCCCACATCGGCAACGTCGGTGTCAACGACGAGGATCTCGAATCCAAGGTCGATGGCGCTGTCGGCTGCGTCGTCCGCGAGGACGTGACGCTGCCTTCGAACTTCCGCTCTGCCGGTGAGTTCGGCGATTGGCTTGCCGCCAAGGGCAAGGTCGGTCTCGCCGGGGTCGATACCCGCGCGCTGACCCGCCGCATCCGCCTGCAGGGCGCGCCCAATGCGGTGATCGCCCATAACCCGGAAGGCGAATTCGACATTCCCGCGCTGATCAAGCGTGCGCAGGAATGGCCGGGCCTTGAAGGCATGGACCTTGCCAAGATCGTCAGCCGCGAAATCCAGGAGGGCTGGGAAGGCTCGACCTGGGAACTCGGCCAGGGCTTCGGTAACGGCGAGGGCGATGCGCGCCCGCATGTGGTCGCCATCGACTACGGCGCCAAGGACAACATCTTCCGCAATCTGGTGAAGGCCGGTGCGCGCGTGACGGTGGTTCCCGCCGAAACGTCGCTCGACGCGATCCTCGCGCTGGAGCCGGCGGGCGTGTTCCTCTCGAATGGTCCGGGCGATCCGGCGGCGACCGGCGAATATGCCGTGCCCGTCATCAAGTCGCTGCTCGACCGTGACGTGCCGATCTTCGGTATCTGCCTCGGTCACCAGATGCTCGGCATCGCAGCCGGCGCCAAGACCTCGAAGATGCACCAGGGCCATCGCGGCGCAAACCACCCGGTGAAGCGCCTGGACGACTCCGTCGTCGAGATCACCTCGATGAACCACGGTTTCGCGGTTGATAACCAGTCGCTGCCCGAGAACGTCGAAGAGACGCACGTCTCGCTGTTCGACGGTTCGAACTGCGGCATTGCGATCAAGGGCAAGAAGGCCTTCGGTGTGCAGTATCACCCCGAAGCCAGCCCCGGACCGCAGGACAGCTTCTATCTCTTCGAAAAGTTCGTGGGGATGCTGGCCTGATGGGCGTCACGGGTCGGTTTCTTGCTGGGGCGCTGGCGCCGTATCCCGCATCGGCGATCATTGCCGGTGCGGACCAGCGAGATTTCGACCCGGCATGTCGCTTTGCCTATGCACTGGGGTTCCCGGCCTTCGCGCCGGCAACCCGTGCAAAGCAAGGTGCCATATAATGACCGCTCTTATCGACCACATGATCGCTTACTATATTGCCGGACAGGCTGCCGAACTCTCGGTTGCGCCGCGTTTTTACCCTTACGGTGAATTGCAGCTCATCTTCGAGGACAAGATCTCGGTAGCCGTCCGCAAGTTCGGCCCCAAGGTGCGCAAGCATTCGAAGGAAGCCGGCCAGGCCTTCATCGACCGGATGCTCGAAACGGGCGCCTGGTCGACCACTGAAGGCGAGTACGGCGGTTCGATGCATCAGTTTCAGGCTGACCGGTTCAAGGCGGTGATCCGCGAGGAACAGGACAGCAACCCGATCATTCTCAAAGCCAAAGCCGAAGGCCCGGATTACTGGGACAAGGCGTTTGGCGAACTGGTGGCCTAGGCCGCCAGTCCGACATACAAGACACACAGGACACCCCAGGACAGCCCATGCCCAAGCGCACAGACATCTCCTCGATCCTCGTCATCGGCGCCGGCCCGATCATCATCGGCCAGGCCTGCGAATTCGACTATTCGGGGACGCAGGCGATCAAGGCGCTGAAGGAAGAGGGCTACCGGGTCATCCTGGTGAACTCTAACCCGGCGACGATCATGACCGATCCGGACATGGCCGACGCCACTTATGTCGAGCCGATCACGCCGGAAGTGGTCGCCAAGATCATCGAGAAGGAGCGCCCGGATGCGGTGCTCCCGACGATGGGCGGCCAGACCGCGTTGAACTGCGCGCTGGCGCTTTTCAACGACGGCACGCTGGAGAAGTTCGGCGTGCAGATGATCGGCGCCGACGCCGACGCCATCGACAAGGCCGAGGATCGCCAGCGCTTCCGCGACGCGATGGACAAGATCGGCCTCAATTCGGCCCGTTCGGGCGTGGCCCACACCATGGACGAAGCTTTCGCCGTGCTCGAACGCACGGGCCTGCCTTCGATCATCCGCCCCAGCTTCACGATGGGCGGCACCGGTGGCGGCATCGCCTACAACAAGGCCGAGTTCGAGGCGATCGTCCGCTCGGGCCTCGATGCCTCGCCCACCACCGAAGTGCTGATCGAGGAATCGCTGCTCGGCTGGAAGGAATATGAGATGGAGGTCGTGCGCGACAAGCACGACAACTGCATCATCATCTGCTCGATCGAGAACGTCGATCCGATGGGCGTCCACACGGGCGACTCCATCACTGTCGCTCCGGCGCTGACGCTGACCGACAAGGAATACCAGATCATGCGCAACGCCTCGATCGAGGTGCTGCGTGAGATCGGCGTCGAAACCGGCGGTTCGAACGTGCAGTTCGCGGTCAATCCGAAGGACGGCCGCCTGATCGTCATCGAAATGAACCCGCGCGTTTCGCGCTCCTCGGCGCTGGCTTCGAAGGCCACCGGCTTCCCGATCGCGCGCGTCGCGGCGAAGCTGGCCGTGGGCTACACGCTCGACGAGATCATGAACGAGATCACCGGCGCCACGCCGGCCGCGTTCGAGCCGACCATCGACTACGTCGTCACCAAGATCCCGCGCTTCGCATTCGAGAAGTTCAAGGGCGCCAAGAACGACCTCACCACCGCGATGAAGTCGGTGGGCGAAGTCATGGCGATCGGCCGTAACATCAAGGAATCGATGCAGAAGGCCCTGCGCGGCCTTGAAACCGGCCTGGACGGTTTCAACCGCGTGGTCGAACTGGAAGGTGCGGGCCGCGACGTCATCACCGCCGCGCTGTCGCGCGCGACGCCGGAGCGCCTGCTGCATGTCGCGCAGGCCTTCCGCGAAGGCTTCACGGTGGATGAAGTCCACGCCATCGCCCACTACGACAAGTGGTTCCTGCGCCACATCGAAGAGATCATCGCCGAAGAGGCGCAGATCATGAAGCACGGCCTGCCGGTGGATGCGCAGGGTCTGCGCCGCCTGAAGGCCATGGGCTTCTCGGACAAGCGCCTTGCCACGCTGGCCGTGCGTTCGGTCGGCGTTGCCGGCGGCATGGGCGAGACCCAGGCCAAGCGCTCGGGCCTGCTGCACGACACCCTGCTCGCTATGACCGGCGCCACCAGCGAAGAGGAAGTGCGCAAGCTGCGCACGAAGCTGGGCGTGCACCCGGTGTTCAAGCGCATCGACTCCTGCGCGGCCGAGTTCGAGGCGGTGACGCCTTACATGTACTCGACCTACGAAGCCCCGATCTTCGGTGAGCCCGAGAACGAGGCCAATCCGTCCGACCGCAAGAAGATCGTGATCCTCGGCGGCGGTCCCAACCGCATCGGTCAGGGCATCGAGTTCGACTATTGCTGCGTCCACGCCTGCTTCGCGCTTTCTGAGGCTGGCTATGAGACCATCATGGTCAACTGCAACCCCGAGACCGTCTCGACCGACTACGACACCTCGGATCGCCTCTATTTCGAGCCGCTGACCGGCGAGGACGTGCTGGAAATCCTGCGCGTTGAACAGTCGAAGGGCGAGCTTGTCGGCGTGATCGTGCAGTTCGGTGGCCAGACGCCGCTCAAGCTGGCACAGACGCTGGAAGACGCCGGGATCCCGATCCTTGGTACGTCGCCCGACGCCATCGACCTTGCCGAAGACCGCGAGCGTTTCTCGGCGCTCGTCGAAAAGCTTGGCCTCAAGCAGCCGGCCAACGGCATTGCCCGCAGCCGTGACGAGGCAGTGAACGTCGCCAACCGCATCGGCTACCCCGTGCTGATGCGCCCCAGCTATGTGCTTGGTGGCCGCGCGATGGAAATCGTCGACAGCGAACAGCAGCTCGACAACTACATTGCCACTGCCGTTCAGGTTTCCGGCGACAGCCCGGTGCTGATCGACCAGTACCTGCGCGACGCCATCGAATGCGACGTCGATGCGCTTTGCGATGGCGATCAGGTCGTCGTTGCCGGTGTCATGCAGCACATCGAGGAAGCGGGCATCCACTCGGGCGACAGCGCCTGCACCCTGCCGCCGTACAGCCTGTCGGCCGAGATCATCGCCGAGATGGAGCGTCAGGCTGAAGCACTGGCCTTTGGCCTCAACGTGCGCGGCCTGATGAACATCCAGTTCGCGGTGAAGGACGGCGAGGTCTACCTGATCGAGGTCAACCCGCGTGCCTCGCGCACCGTGCCCTTCGTCGCCAAGGCGCTTGGGCAGCCGGTCGCCAAGATCGCCTCGCGCGTGATGGCGGGCGAAAAGCTGGCCGACTTCCCGCCGTTCAAGCGCGATCTGCCGTATATGGCGGTCAAGGAAGCGGTGTTCCCGTTTGCGCGCTTCCCCGGCGTCGATCCGGTGCTCAGCCCTGAAATGAAGTCGACCGGCGAAGTCATGGGCCTTGATGCCGACTTCCCGCGCGCCTTCCTCAAGGCCCAGCTCGGCGCCAGCATGCGCCTGCCCGACAGCGGCACCGTGTTCGTCTCGGTGAAGGACAGCGACAAGGCCGTGATCCTGCCCGGCGTGCAGACGCTGGTGAAGGAAGGCTTCAAGATCGTCGCCACGGCCGGCACCCACAAGTACCTGAGCGAAGCGGGCGTTCCGGTGGAACTCGTCAACAAGGTGGCGGAAGGCCGTCCGCACATCGTCGACAAGATCGTCGATGGCGAAATCGCGCTGATCTTCAATACCACCGAAGGGTGGCAAAGCCTGAAGGACTCGCAATCGATCCGCGCTTCGGCGCTGACCGGCAAGGTTCCGTACTTCACCACGGCCACCGCCAGCGTCGCTGCTGCACAGGCAATTTCCGCACTGCGCGGGACCCAGCTTGAAGTGCGTTCGTTGCAGGATTATTATAGCTGAAATCGATCTAGCCTCCCCACATCGCTGCGGATCGGCCCAGTCCTCGGGAATGACCTGAGGGACGGGACAGGAAACTAGTCTCCCTCGACTGGTTTCGCGGAGCGGGGAGGCAGCAGGAAGGAAGTGTTTGATGGCCAGTATCGAAAAGCTCCCCATGCTCGCTGAAGGGTATGAGAAGCTTACCGCCGAGATCAAGGCGCTGCGTGAAGAGCGCCCCCGGATCGTCGATGCGATCGAGGAAGCGCGCGCGCACGGCGATCTCTCGGAAAATGCCGAGTATCACGCCGCCAAGGAGCGTCAGGGCCAGGTCGAAGCCACGATTGCCGACCTCGAAGACAAGATCACGCGCGCCCAGATCGTCGATCCGGCCACGCTGACCAGCGACAAGATCATCTTCGGCGCCACGGTTACGTTGCTCGATGAGGACGACAAGCCGGTGAAGTACCAGATCGTCGGCCCTTACGAGGCGGACGCCCGTGTTGGCCGCATCAGCTACAACTCGCCGCTGGGCAAGGCGCTGATCGGTCGCCGGGTCGAGGAAGAGGTTGAAGTGACCGTGCCTTCGGGCGACAAGTTCTACCTGGTGCAGAAGATCGAGTTCATCTGAACCGGACTTCGCCGGACGAGAGCAAAAGAAAAGGCCGGCGAAAGCCGGCCTTTTTCGTATCCGCTGCCGTTCGGTAGCGGAAAGCCCGTTCAGGCTTCCGGCTGGTCCGGCTGGAGCAGGCGGTGAAGATGGACGATCACGTACTTCATTTCCGCATCGTCGACCGTACGGTGGGCTGCCGAACGCCAGGCGTCTTCGGCCGAGGCGTAATCGGGATAGACGCCGACAAGGTCCATTTCTTCGAGATTTGCGTATTCAAGGCTGCGCGGATCTTTGACCCGGCCACCCATCACGAGGTGAAGTTTCTGCATGGGGAGGGACCGCTTTCCTGTGGGAGAGAGATGAGGTCCCCATAAGTCTTGGCGGTCTGCAGGGCAAGAGCCGATCGCATGCGCGATACGGCCCTTTACGCTCCTGCAAATCAATAGCAATATTAACTCAGTGAGTCATGCGCTGCGCGAAATCCTGCATGCGTTCCATGAAACGATGCGACTTCTCGCTGGCACTCTCCGCCGCGTCGTGGCCAAGCTTGCTGACCTTTTGTGCGGCAGGGCCGCCGACTTTTTCCGCGCGCTCCGCCGTCGCGCGGCCCAGTGCACTGGCTGCTGCAAGAGCGGCAAGGCCGTAACGCTCAAGCCGTTCAGCTGCATTGCCGCCGACTTTTTCGGCACGGTCGGCGATCTGTCCGGCCTCGCGCTTGGCGCCGATGCCAAGGCTTTGCGCCTTGCTGGAAGCATTGCGGCCCAGAAGCAGTGCCGCGCCGCCCGCCGCTTCGGCAAGTTCCAGCGTGCGCGACATAGCCTTGTCGGTCACCCGGCGTGGCAGTAGGGCACTGACGACCGCCCCGGCAGCCAGCCCGCCTGCGATGACCAGCACCGGGTGTTTCTTCACGAAAGCGATGACCTTTCGCGACGGACTGTCGGCATCGGTCGCCGGCCGGATCGGCACGACGGCTCCGAAGTTGACGTCGGTTGCGGACTGGGCGGGCGTTTTCTGTTCAACGTCGCTCACGTCAGGCTCCTTTTTCGCTCTCATGTTCATCCGATCTGCGGTTCGACAGGGCACCGAATATGTCGGTGATCCAAGCGATGATCGGGTTTCGCAAAATCCAAAGCACCAGCGCGGTGAAAGTTCCGCCCACCACGGCGGGGTGTGTCTCCACCACGGCGACAGCCTCATCGAGAACGTCGAGCGCCTTGTCGATCGCTTCGTCGGCAAGGCGTCCGGCAATCCCGCGTTCTTCCATGTCGGCCTTGAGTGCGGCGTAATGGGCATCGAACGTGGCCTTTGCCTCGTCGCGTACGGCGCGGTGTTCGGCCAGGCGGGCGGCGAGCGATGCCATTAGTCAGTACCTCCGTTCGACAGCACGGACCGCACCCGTTTGACCCGCCCGCGCGCGCTCAAGCCGAGGATTGCGGCGATCACAAGCAGGGCCAGCGTCGCCACCGCCGTCGCCAGCCAGGGCCCGAGGACCGAGGCGAGCGAAAGCACCAAACCAAACACCAGCGCCATCAGTGCGAAGAACACGACAACCGCCGCCAGCACGCCAAACAGCGCGATCGTGCGCGCCTCCGCACCGACGTAGGCGGCCCGGGTTTTCTGGAAAGCCAGTTCCGCCTGCGCCAGCGTGCGCGCCTCCTCGGCCAGAAGCTTGAGGTCCTGGGCGAGCGAAATGTCCTCTATATCGCTGTCATAGCGAAGGGACGTGTCAGGATCGAGCATTGCCGCAGATCGCGCCGGGGGCCGGATCAGCTGCTCTTCTTGAACAGTCGGCCGAACAGGAAGCCGGCCGCCACTGCGACGCCGATTGCCATGCCCGGGCTCTTGCGCACGAATTCGCGTGCATCCTCACCCAGTTCGTCGAGCGTCTTCTCGTCAAGCCGGGCTGCGGCATCGGCCACGGACTTGGAGGCCGTACGGGCATAGTCGCCGTACTTGGGGCCGGCCTTCTCGTCGATCACGCTCACATTGTCGTCGATCAGCTTGGAAAGGCCCACCATCGCTTGGCTGGTCTTGGCCTTGCTCTGGTTGGCAAGGTCGGTCGCCTTCACCTTGGCGTCGTCCGCAAAGGCGCTGGCCTTGGTCTTGGCGTCTTCCGAGCGGCTCTTGGCCTCGTTAGACCATTCGCCCTTGGCCTGGTTCAGTTTGCCAAGGTAACCTTCCGCCACGGTCTGTGCTTCCTTGCCGAGGGCCAGAGCGCCCGCGCGGGCTTCTTCAACGGCCTTGCTGAAGTGGCTCTTGGCGTTTTCGGTTCCGTTTCCCGTGCCGCTGGTGGGTTCGGCCATGGCGTTGTCCTCCTTGTTTCGGGGTAACCCCGGTCTTTCGCCTATATGCGATGTGCCGACAGAGTAACACAACTTGTCCGCGCTGCTGCAACGCAACTTGTAACCTCAAGTTCCCCTGCTAAGACGCCCTCGAGAGCGCCAGGGCCTCTTCCAGTGGCGCCGTTCAGGAGGAAATCCCAGAATGACCGCGATCATCGATATCCACGGCCGCCAGATTCTCGACAGCCGCGGCAACCCGACCGTCGAAGTCGACGTGCTCCTCGAAGACGGCAGCTTTGGCCGCGCTGCGGTCCCCTCGGGTGCATCGACCGGCGCGCACGAGGCGGTCGAACTGCGCGATGGTGACAAGAACGTTTATCTTGGCAAGGGCGTGCTCAAGGCGGTTGATTCGGTAAACACCGAAATCGCCGAAGAACTCGTGGGCATGGACGCCGAAGAGCAGCGCGAGCTTGACCTTGCGATGATCGAACTCGACGGTACCGAGAACAAGGGTCGCCTTGGCGCCAACGCCATCCTCGGCGTCAGCCTCGCCGTGGCGAAGGCGGCTGCCAACGCGCGCGGCCTGCCGCTCTATTCCTATGTCGGCGGCGTTTCCGCGCATGTGCTGCCGGTGCCGATGATGAACATCATCAATGGCGGTGAGCATGCCGACAACCCGATCGACTTCCAGGAATTCATGGTCATGCCGGTTGGCGCCGGTTCGATCGCAGAAGCCGTGCGCTGGGGTTCGGAAATCTTCCATACGCTGAAGAAGGGCCTGCACGAGAAGGGCCTGGCTACCGCAGTGGGTGACGAAGGCGGTTTTGCGCCGAACCTTGCCAGCACGCGCGATGCGCTGGACTTCATCATGGCCTCGATCGAGAAGGCGGGCTTCAAGCCGGGCGTTGACGTCCAGCTCGCGCTCGATTGCGCCGCGACCGAGTTCTTCAAGAACGGCAAGTACGAGATCAGCGGTGAAGGCCTGTCGCTCAGCCCGATCCAGTTCGCGGATTACCTTGTCGACCTGTGCGAAGCCTACCCGATCATCTCGGTTGAAGACGGCATGGGCGAAGACGACTTCGAAGGTTGGAAGGCCCTGACCGACAAGATCGGCCACAAGGTCCAGCTGGTTGGCGACGATCTCTTCGTGACCAACCCCAAGCGTCTCGTCATGGGTATCGAGAAGGGCATGGCCAACTCGCTGCTGGTGAAGGTCAACCAGATCGGCACGCTGACCGAGACGCTGGAAGCCGTCTCGATCGCCAACCGCGCCGGCTACACCGCCGTCATGTCGCACCGTTCGGGCGAGACCGAGGACGCGACCATCGCCGACCTCGCCGTTGCCACCAACTGTGGCCAGATCAAGACCGGCTCGCTCGCCCGTTCGGACCGGCTTGCCAAGTACAACCAGCTGATCCGTATCGAGGAAGAGCTGGGCAAGGCTGCAAAGTTCGCCGGCGCTTCGGCGTTCGGCCGTCTGGCGCGCTGATCGGACTGTCCGTTTAAAGGAAGGCCCGGTTCCCATGGGGAGCCGGGCCTTTTCTTTGACTTTGTAACCGGGTGATCGGCCTGGGTCAGTAGACCGACCACCCGGTCGCCTCCATCGGTTCCGTGCCCGGATCCCCACCCCCAGGGGCGAAACGGGTTGGCTACCGGGATCAGCGCATTGCCGAGAACTCCGTACGAGTGTCATCGAGCAACACGACGGAACGCGATGCGGAGGCGAAATATTCGAGCATCGCGGCATAGCCCCGCGCGCTCAATTTGACGTAGACGCGCCGGGCATCCCCCGGGTCCGCCTCGCGCACGAGCAGACCCTGCTTTTCGAGAATGGTGATCCAGCGCAGCGCCGTGGTCGAGGGAACCGCCGAGCCGATGCAGGCACTCGTCACCGAGACGCGGCGGCGTTCCTTGGCGGCAATGAACAGATCGAGCAGGATGTCCCAGGCCGGTTCGCCGAAAAGCTCCTCCGATCCGAAAATCTTGGTCCGCCTGCGGCGATCGTCATAAGTCTGGCGGGCCAGTTCAACCCAGATGGGGTGGTCCTGGCTGGCGCCCTTGCCGCCGTCGCGCTCGGTTCCGATCGCGGCGTCGGTAGCGATAGTCTGTCCGATTTCGAGTTCCCGCGCCATGGCGAGAAGTTCGTTGGCGATACCGATAAGGCGTATGGCCTTGGCTCGGTTGCGCATAACTTGATCGGTCTTCTCCATAAGCCAGAGCCCACCAAACGCCTGGCTGCAATGGTTCCGTGCCGATCGGGGGTACCGAACACGATACTATTCGCAGCAATTACTCCCGCAGATCATGAATTTTGGCCTTGCTTGTCGATCCGATTAGCTTCCTGACTGAATTCGACAGGAAGGTTCGGGCGCGGCAAAATCGCAATTCATTTTCCGAACGGGGTTGTGGCATGCGGAAGACAGGCCGTCTTGTTCAGCTTATTCCGAATTGGAGTCTTCTTGCTCCGCGTTGGAGGGCACGCGCAGGGCGTCGATCGCCGCCTGGAGATGCGCCGCCGCGACGAAGGCGCCGAACTCCTCAAGATCCGGCAATTTCGCCATGAGGGCTTCGATCAACGCGGCACGCTTTCGTTCGGTGTTCACTGGCATATACTCCGTCGGTCGCGGCTGGTGGCGCGACAGGGCCCGATATCCCCGGGCCGGGGGCTGCGACCCGCCTCTGCGGCGAGGTGTCGAGGTTTGAAGTTAGCTCCGAATAGGATCGGTAACGGATATTTCTGTTATGATCGCTACATCATTCCGGAGATTTGGGAACTCGTCATTCGGCTATGTCCAAGTTGGGTACAGGACATACGGGATTGACTAACCGATCAAATCTGACCTTGCAGTGAACTGATTGTGTAAATTCAGTAATGTATCTGATGAATATAGGTAGATATACGCGGTCTAACTGTGCGTATTGAGGGCATTGAAACACTCATCAGAAAGGATGAGGCGTGCTGCGCCGACAAGTTCGCGGACCTGTTCGGGACTGGTAGCGCTGGCGATCGGTGCTGCAATCGTCGGCTGCGCATTCAACCATGCGAGCGCGACTTGTGCGGGGCTGGCGCCGGAATCGGCTGCAATCGCGCGCAGATCGTCGAGAATGGCCCACCCGCCATGGGCTGCCGCTGCATCGAGAGAGTGGGCGCGCGTGGTGCCTTCCCACTCGCCGGCGCTGGAGTATTTTCCGGTGAGGAAGCCCGCCGCAAGGCCGTAATAGGGCAGGGCCGCGATCCCGCGCTTCTGGCAGAGCGCCATGAGCGGACCTTCGAATTCATCCCGGGCCACAAGGTTGTAGAGCGGCTGGAGCACGGTGAAGTGTTGGACGCCCAGTGTGTCGGCGGCATCGATCACGGCGGCGAGCCGTTCGGCCGTATAGTTGGAAGCGCCCAGTTCGCGGGCCCGGCCGGAGTGGAACAGGTCTCCATAGACGGCTGCGACTTCATCGAGCGGAGTCGTGCCGTCGTCGCGGTGGGCGTAGAAGAGGTCCACGTAATCGGTGCGCAGGCGCTCAAGCGAGCCGTCGAGCGCCGCGCACACCTTTTCGGGTATCAGGGAGCCGGGCGCGCCGCCCTGACCGGTCTTGGTGGCGATGCGCATTTCACTGCGCACGCCGCGCGCCTGTAGCCACTCGCCGATGATCGCTTCGGATTCGCCGCCCTTGTGGCCGGGAACCCAGTTGGAATACCCCTCGGCGGTGTCGATCATGCGTCCGCCCGCCTCGTAAAAGGCGTCGAGCACCGCAAAGCTGCGGTCCCGGTCGATAGTCCATCCGAAGACGTTTCCGCCCAGAACGAGGGGGATGCCGTCGATGTACGCGTGCGCGACCGGAACCGTATCAGCCATTCAACTCTCCGTCAGGCGAAGCGCTCCTTGAGGTCGTAGAGCGCAATCGCGGCCTTGGCGGCTTCACCGCCCTTGTCCTTTTGTGCAGGATCGGCGCGGACCAGCGCCTGTTCCTCGTTCTCCACGGTAAGGATGCCGTTGCCGATGGCAATACCGTCCATCGTCAGCGCCATGATGCCGCGTGCCGATTCCCCGGCGACGATTTCGAAGTGGTAAGTCTCACCGCGAATGACCACGCCGATGGCGACGTAGCCATCGTAATCGCCGGTGGCATCGGCCAGCGAGATGGCGGCCGGGATTTCCAGCGCGCCGGGCACGGTGATGACTTCGGCCTTGTGGCCGGCGGTCTTCAGCGCTGCCTTGGCGCCGGCGATCAGCTGGTCGTTGAGATGGTCGTAGAAGCGGGCTTCGACGATGAGAAAGCGGGCCATGTCAGTTCGCTCCTTCGGGGGCGCAGGGAATGGGGCGCTCATCCACGATGTTCAGGCCATAGCCTTCCAGCGCGACAAGCGAATGATGGGTGTTGGTGAGCAGAATCATGTCGTGGATGCCAAGCTCCGCGAGAATCTGCGCGCCCACGCCATAGTCGCGAAGTTCTTCGATGTCAGGCATTTCGCCGGCACGGATCTGCTGCTTGATGTCCATGACTTTCGACATCGAACTGCCGATCTGGCGATTGATCACGACGATCACGCCGGTTCCTTCCTCGCCGATCATTTCCATCGCGCGGTGCAGCAGGTTGCCGCGCTCGGTCGATTCCTCGCCGAACACGTCGGTGAACATCGAGAGCGTGTGCATGCGCACGAGCGTCGGCTTGGCGGGATCGACGCGGCCCTTGATGAGGGCCATGGTCTCGTCACCGGTGGCCTTGTTGAAATAGCTGCGGGCGAGCCACTGGCCGCCGTGGTGGCTCTGGAACGTGATCTCGTTCTTCTTTTCGACCATGCGGTCGTGCTTGCGGCGATAGGCGATCAGGTCGCGGATCGTGCCGATCTTCAGGTCGTGAATGCGGGCGAAGCCGATCAGGTCGTCCATGCGCGCCATGGTGCCGTCGTCCTTCATGATCTCGCAGATCACGCCGGAGGGATTGAGGCCGGCAAGGCGCGAGATGTCGACAGCGGCTTCGGTGTGGCCGGCGCGGACCAGCACGCCGCCGTCGCGGGCGCGCAGCGGGAAGACGTGGCCAGGGGTGACGATGTCGGCCTTGCTCTTGGTGCCGTCGATGGCGACCGAGATGGTGCGCGCGCGGTCTCCAGCGGAGATGCCGGTGGTCACGCCTTCGCGCGCCTCGATTGAAACGGTGAAAGCGGTTTCGTGGCGGGTGCCGTTGTGGCGGCTCATCAGGTCGAGGCCGAGTTCGTCGACGCGCTGGCTGGTGAGCGTCAGGCAGATCAACCCGCGGCCGTGGGTGGCCATGAAGTTGATCGCCGCCGGGGTCGCCATCTGGGCCGGGATCACGAGGTCGCCCTCGTTCTCACGATCCTCGTCATCGACCAGGATGAACATGCGGCCGTTGCGCGCCTCGTCGATGATCTCCTCGATGGGGACCAGCATCTGGCGATCGTCGTTCGAGAACAACACGCGCTCCAGCTTGGTCAGCGTTTCGGCGGTGGGGTTCCAGTCGGGCTCGGTGCAGTCGCGCAGCGTATTGGCGTGGAGCCCCGCCGCGCGGGCAAGGCCCGACTTGCTCATGCCGCCTTCGGCGACGAGCTTGCGGACCTGTTCGATCACATTGCCTGCCATGAGTCTATCCATTCTCACATTACGGTGTGAGCGCGATATGAACCGATCACATCGAAATTCAAGAGCCCTTGAACTCAGGCCGTCGTTTTTCGAGGAAAGCATCGACCGCCTCGGCATGATCGTGGGTGGCGTGGGCGGCAGACTGCATGGCGGCGGCCATTTCCAGCAGGGTGGCCAGATCGCTGCGGCGACCTTCCCAAAGCAGGCGCTTGGTCATGCGCACGGCGTGCGGCGGGTTGGCGGCGATGCGGCGGGCGAGGGCGCGGGCTTCGTCCATCAACTGATGATCGGGCACGACCTTGGACACGAGCCCGCAGGCCAGTGCCTCTGCCGCGTCGATCATGTCGCCGGTCAGAGCCATTTCAGCGGCCTTCGACCAGCCGACCACGCGGGGCAGCAGCCATGAGCCACCATCGCCCGCAATCAGGCCGATCTTCACGAAGCTTTCGGCAAAGCGCGCACTTTCACCGGCTATGCGGAGATCGCACATGCAGGTGAGGTCGCAGCCCGCGCCTGCCGCTGCGCCGTTGACGGCGGCGATCACCGGCACTTCAAGCGCGGCGAAAGCGAGAGGCAAGCGCTGGATGCCGCGCTTGTAATTGAGGCGGGTGCGGACCGGCTCGCCACCGTTGACGTTGCCGCCCGGCTTCATCTCATTGATGTTGCCGCCGGAAGAGAAGCCCTTGCCGGCACCGGTGAGAATGGCGACGCGCGCGGCGGGATCGCTGTCCAGCCGCTCCAGCGCGCCAAGCAGGCCCTCGATCACTTCGGGATCGGAGATCGGATTGCGCAGTTCCGGCCGGTTGAGCGTGATCGTGACGATGCCTTCGGCGTCGATCTCGTAAAGTACGGCGTCGGTCATGCTGTTGGTCCTGCTCCTCGTTGTTGCGTCCGCCTTAGCAGGTTGACGCATAGGTAAAAGGGCCCGGACGACATGCCGTCCGGGCCCCTTCCGATTTTTTTACATGACGAAAGTCGTCAAGCGGGCTGCTTGCTCATCATCTTGGTGATGTCCACCTGACCGGTGGCAAGGCCGCCCATGAAACCGCCGTCGACCGGCATGACGATGCCGTTGACCACACCTGCAAGGTCGCTGCAGATCAGCACCAGCGGACCAGCCTGTTCGGCGGGGGTGGTGTAGCGGCCCAGCGGCTCGGCAGCGGCATCGACCACGGCCTTGCCCGAGGTGGCGTGGAAGGTCGCCATCATTGGGGTCTGGGTCGGTGAGGGCAGCGAGCAGTTGATGCGGATGCCCTTCTTGATGAGCTGCGCGCCCATGAACTGCGTCCAGACGATCACCGCTTCCTTCGAGAAAGCATAGCCCTCGGCCACTTGGTCAAGGTTGGCTTCGCACCAGGCGAGGCCGGCTTCGAAGCCCTTGGTGGCGAGAAGCTGCATGTGCACCGGAATGCGGCGGCTCCAGCCGAGGCCGCCGGTCGAGGCGATCGAGACGATGGCGGCGCCTTCGCTCATCAGCGGCACAACCTGCTCGGTAAGGTGACGGGTGCCGAGGAAGTTGACCTTCATCACGTCCAGCGGGGGGAAACCACCGCCACCGGCGAGGCCCGCACAGTTGAACAGGGCGTCGACCTTGCCGCCAACTTTGGCAACGGCGGCTTCGATCGAAGCCGGGTCGCGCAAGTCGATCTGGGTGAACGATGCCATCGGCACCGCGCTTTCCTTGAAGTCGAAACCGTGAACTTCCGCGCCGAGTTCGACGAGCAGCTTTGCCGTCGCTTCGCCCATGCCCGAGAAGCATCCGCTGACGATTACGCGCTTGCCCTTGTAGCCGAGAATATCGGTCATCCCGCTTGTCCTTCCTCTCACAGGCTCGGGCAAACGCCGGCCCCAATGTCTTGTCGGCAAGTAGCTAGTCGCAGTGGGGCGGGGGCTTCAACCTTGCGCCGGGCTGATCGCCGTCGCGATGGTGCCGTGCGGGTCGCAAACGGGGCTTTGTGCTGCTATCCGAGAGCAGGCGAAAGGCGGGAGATCGGAATGGGCGAACAGGCGGTGTTGGCGGAGGCAGGTCCAGTGCTGATGGCCTATCGCGAGCCCCGTTGCGCCGGGCCGATCGCACTCGTTGCCGAGAGCTTTGAGCGGCTTTTGGGCAAGCCGCTCGTCGCGATCGGAGGCGATCCGGTCGAGGCGCTCTGGCAGGCACCTTTCGCCGTCGTTGCGCATGGGACTGAGCCCGATCCGCTGTTCTTTTTCGGCAATGCCGCTGCGCTCGCCGCTTTCGAATGCGATGCCGCCCAATTCGTGGGGATGCCGTCCAGACTTTCCGCCGAAGCCCCTTTGCGGGAAGAGCGTCAGCGGCTGCTCGATCGCGTGACCACGCAGGGCTTCATCGACGACTACGCCGGTGTGCGGATCAGTGCGAAGGGCCGGCGGTTTCGCATCGGTCCAGCGGTGGTCTGGAATCTCATGGACGGTGCGGGCCTGTGCCACGGACAGGCGGCGACGTTCGCACCATGAGCAAGGCCGTCCCCCGCATGGTCGAAGCCCTGATGGCGGAAATTCGCGGCGCGCTGTCTGCGTTCCGGCACCGTCCGGTGGTTATCGGCATATGCGGCGCGCAAGGATCGGGCAAATCCACGCTGGCGGAAGCGGTTCGGCGGCAATGCGGGGCCGAAGGATTGGCGAGCGCAGTGCTTTCGCTCGACGATCTTTACCTCACGCATGCCGAGCGTCAGGCCCTGTCGCGTGAGGTTCATCCACTGCTGGCGACGCGCGGGGTTCCTGGCACACACGATATCAAGCTCGGCCTCGACGTTCTCGATGCGCTGGAAAGCGGCGGTCCGGCAGCGCTGCCGCGTTTCGACAAGGCGCGGGACGACCGCGCGCCGGAGCGCAATTGGCCCATCGTTGCGCCCGGCTGCGAGGTCCTGGTGCTGGAGGGCTGGTGCGTGGGCGCCTTTCCGCAGCGGACGAGTGAACTGACTGACCCGGTCAATGCTCTGGAAGCGGAAGAGGACCCGGACGGCCGCTGGCGCCGCTGGGTCAACGATATGCTGGGCGATTCTTATCAGCGGCTCTTTGCAAGGATGGACCGTCTGGTGCTGCTTGCCGCGCCCGGTTTCGAGGTGGTGCAGCGCTGGCGTGCCGAGCAGGAACGCGATCTGGCCGGACACCCTGCGCCGGGCAGCAAGGTCATGACCGAAGCCGAAATTGCGCGCTTCATTGCCCATTACGAGCGGATCACCCGCCTGATCCTGGCCGAGATGCCCGCCCGCGCGGACCTCGTGATCCGGCTGGACGAAGCGCGGCGTCCGCTCGAAATCCTGCGGCGCTAACCGGCCTCGCGGCGCACTTTGTCGGCGCGGCGGTTGCGCTTGCGTTGCAGGTCGTCGAGCGAGGGCACGTGGTCGTCGACGACATCGGCCAGCACTGCGCCGCGCTCGCCGGGAGGGCGGGAAGGGCCCCGGGTCGTGTCGCACACGGTCTGCCGCTCGATCTCGGCATTGAGCAGCGCGCCCAGCAGCACGCCATAGGCCGAGAGGAACAGCCACATCAGGAACACGACAATGGCCGAAAGCGAGCCGTACGTGGCGTTGTAGTCGCTGATATAGGCGACATAGAGCGAGAACCCGAACGACACCGCCATCCACAACAGCGTTGCCAGCAAGGCGCCGGGGCTCAGCCAGCGCCACTTGGCCGGGCGCCGATCCGGGCCGTAACGCATAATGAGCGCGAAGCCGAGGCTGCCGAGCAGGATTGCTGCCGTCCAATTCAGCCAACTGAACAGGGTTTGCGTCGCGTCGCCGAGAAAGGCGCTCGCCTGCGTTTGCAGCCATGCGAACACGCCGCCGGAAAGGATCCCGGTCAACGCGATCAGCACGGCCGAAAGTGTGAGCCCGCCGGCGCGGAAAGTGAGGGCGATGATGCCGCGCGTTTCGCGCTCTTCGTTGATCACGTTGAGCGCGCTGATCATCCCGCTCGCCGCGCGCATACCGCCATAGACTGCGAAGAATAGCGCGATCACCAGCGCAAAGCCGGTCACGCCCCGGCTGGTGGTGACGATCTGGATCAACTGCTCTTCCAGCATGTGGGCGACTTCGGGCGGTACGATTTCGACGATGCTCTGCATCTGCTTGCGCACCGTGTCGACGTCTCCGATGAGGCCGTAAGTCATCACGGTCGCCGCGATCAGCGGGGTGAGCGCAAGAAAGCAATAGAACGCGAGCCCGGCCGCCAGCAGACCGAGTTCGTGAAAGCCGCTCATGACCCAGACGCGCCGGATGACGCGCCACCAGGCCCTTCCGGAAAGCGCCCAGGGTGCGTTGGCATCGGAACCGGGGTGCGACATGCCTGCGCCGACGGGATTGGTGCCGGAAATTGTCTCTATCTGGCCACGGTCCGATGATCCGTCGTGGGTATCCATCACGTACCCCCTTGCAGGTGGGAACTTTCGCTGTTGCAATGCGATACGGTAAAGCACGAGAGGGGCTCTTGCCCAGACTCGACAAGGTTTGGCTTCGTCAGGCCAAACTTCACAGGGCCGGACTCTACAGGGGGTATTCCATCGCGTTCCATATACCCAGGCCAAGCGATCACGCCGCCGCCGGTTCCCGGCTAAGGTGTGAAAGCGTCGGATTGGTTACGCTGGCACTGATGCTGGCGGCTTCCGGCGTGCCTGCTTATGCGCAGGATGCAGACCCTTCGGCGAGCCCGCCGACCGGCTCCGCGCCGCAGAATACCGCGGCTCAGGCGGGGGCGCAGGCCGGCGCTCAGAACGCTGGAAATCAGCCCGCGCGGGCGGACGATTCGCTGCAAGCGGGCAAGCTGGACGTGCCCGCGCCTCCGGCCGATGTGACCCTGCCCGAGGTGAAGCCGATCATCCCCGATGACGAGTTCAACAAGTCGATCCCCAAGCTCGATGCCACCGATGACCCCGAACTCGACAAGCCGCTCGATTCGATCGAGGAGTTCGAGAAGCGGCTGACCGCTCAGCAGGCCCAGCAAGCGAATCAGCCGGCCGGGGAGCAGGCGAATCAGACCGCCGCGGGCGGCGCGAGCACGGCGACGGTCACTGCGACTGCTCCAGCCCCATCTTCAACCGAAGCCATTGGCGAAGCGCCCGTGCGCGATCCCGAATTGATGGCGCCCCTGCCGCCCATAGATCAGTTCGAAGTCACGCCCGTCCAGTTCGCCGAGAGCGAGCAGCAGTCGAAGGACAGCGAAATCGCCTATGCCATGCGGGTCGATGGACTCGACGCCGCCGATCAGGCGGCCGATATCGATCTCAGAGGCGAGTTCAGGTCACACTCGGCGCTGAAGAAGGGCGACGGCAAGGCGGCGAATGTCGCAATGCTGCGGTCGCGCCTCAACGACGACGCGGCACTGATGCAGACCGTCCTCGCGGCGGAGGGATGGTATTCGCCGGTCATCACTACCCGGATCGAGCGCGGACAAGGTGCCGAGCGGGGGGCTGCGTTCACCGCCGTTATCACTGTCGATCCCGGTAAGCGCTATGTCTTCTCCGATATCGTCGTGAAGGCGGATCCGACGATTCCTCCGAACCTCATTGCGGACAATTTCGCCCTCAAGGTCGGTGAACCCATCATCGCCCAGCGGGTTCAGGGAGCCGAAGCGCAAGTGGCGCTCGCGCTGCCCGAAAACGGCTATGCCTTCGCGCAACTGGGCGACCGCGACATCCTGCTCGATCAGGACACCGGCGACGGCGTCTACACTTTGCCTATCGACGTCGGCCCGCGTGGGCGGTTCGGCGGCTTCACCACTTCGGGCGACCTTGCCTTCGACGAGAAGCACATTCGCGTGCTGGCACGCTTCAAGCCCGGCGAGCTTTACGACAGCCGCAAGGTGGACGACTTGCGCAAGGCGCTGGTGGCGACCAGCCTGTTTTCGACCGTCTCGGTTGAACCACGCAAGACCGGCGAATCGGCGGGCGATGACGGTACCGAATATGTCACGCTGCACGTCCAGCAGGATGCCGGTCCGCCGCGCACGATCGCGGGCACCATTGGTTATGCCACGGGTGAGGGCCTGAGCGCGCAGGCGATCTGGACCCACCGCAACATGTTCCCGCCCGAAGGCGCGGTTATCGTCAACGGCACCGCCGGTACCCGGCAGCAGGGCCTGAGCACGACCTTCCGCCGCTCCAATGCCGGCAAGCGCGATCGCACTTTGGAGGTCGTGGCAGAGGCGTTCCACAACGATTACGACGCTTACAGCGCCTATACCGGCCGTATTGCGGTCCGCATGGCCCGCGATTCGACACCGCTGTGGCAGAAGAAGTTCACGTATGCTTATGGCGCCGAGGCCCTGATTACCGGTGAAACCGACTACAACATCGCCACCGGCACGCGGGACCGTAAGCTCTACTACGTCGTCGGCGTGAACGGACAGGCCGGTTTCGACCATACCGATAGCCTGCTGGATCCTACCAAGGGCTTCCGGTTTACCGCGCTCGTTCAGCCCGAGGCTACGGTGAAGGGTGGTTTCAATCCCTATGTCCGGAGCCGGCTCGACGGTTCTGCCTATTATCCCGTGACCGACAGCCTCGTGCTGGCAGGGCGCTTCCGCCTCGGCTCGATCCAGGGCGCGCAACTGTTCGACATTGCGCCTTCGCGGCGGCTCTATGCCGGCGGCGGCGGTTCGGTGCGCGGTTACAGCTATCAGGCGCTGGGCGAACAGGCGCCGGACGGCAAGGCCGTGGGCGGGCGCAGCCTGAACGAGGCATCGGTCGAGGCGCGCTACCGCTTTGGAAACTTCGGCGTGGTGACCTTCGTCGACGCGGGTCAGGCCTATCGGGAAACGACGCCGCAGTTCAACAACTTGCGCTACGGTGTCGGTATCGGCGGCCGCTATTACACCAACTTCGGCCCGGTCCGCATCGATATTGCGACGCCGATCGACCGCCAGCCGGGCGAGTCTCGCTTCAATCTTTACGTTTCGATCGGGCAGGCCTTCTGATGATCGAAGACGACGACACCCTGCCGCCCGAGAACGAAGACGAGATCGGCGGCGAGGAACTCGATCAGAGCCGCCGCGCGCGTCCATCGCTCGGCCGCCGCCTGCGGATCCGCGCGCTCAAGACCATTGTCGGGCTGCTGCTCGGCACCGTGGTACTGGCCGCCGCAGTGATTTTCGGGATCGATACCGGCCCCGGCCACCGCTTCGTGGCCGAACAGATCGCCGGACTGCGCTTCGAAAACGGCATGCGCATCAAGGTCGGCCGCATCGAAGGTTCGCTCTACAGCCGGATGACGCTGCACGACCTTTCGGTGAGCGATCCGCAGGGCGAATTCCTGTTCTCTCCCCAGATCGACGTCGACTGGCGGCCCTTCGCCTATCTGCGCCGACATGTCGATGTGCGCAGCGCCACGACCGAGCGGATGATCCTGCGCCGCACGCCCAAGTTCCTGCCGACGCCGCCCAGCAACGAGCCGCTGCTGCCCGATCTCGATATCGATGTCGGCCGCCTCAAGATCGGCCGTTTTATCGCCGAACCGCCGGTCGCCGGAGTACGGCGCATCCTCACCGTCGATGGCCGGGCGCATATCGCCGACGGGCGCGCGCAAGTCTTCGCCAAGGGCGGAACGATTGCCATCGAGGGCAAGCAGGGCGGAGATCGCTTCGACCTTGAGCTGGATGCAGTGCCAGCGAAAAACCGGCTGGCGCTCAAGGCCGATCTCGATGCCCCGACCGGCGGCGTGATTGCCGCGCTGGGCGGGTTCAAGCAGCCCCTACGCTTCCGGCTGGACGGCAAGGGCGACTGGAAGGCATGGGATGGGCAGTTCGAAGCCGATCTTGCTGGCAGCGAGATGGCGAGGCTGGCACTGACCGCCCGTAACGGCACTTTCGGGATCAAGGGGCCGACGCAGATCGCGCGCCTCTTCACGGGGCCGACAGCAGGGCTGCTGGGGCCGATCACCAATCTTGATCTCACGGCCGCGCTGGATCAGCGGCGGGCAAAGCTGTCTGGCCTCGTTTCCAGCGATGCCTTCACGCTGCGGCCGGACGGCGTGGTCGATTTGTCGAAGAACAGTTTCGACAACCTGCGGCTTCAGTTCGTGCTGCTCAAGCCTACGGTCATGGCCAAGAACCTCAGCGGATCGGGGCTGACAGCCTCGCTTGCGCTTGACGGGGCCTTCACCCGGCCGCGAGTTGCCTATCGCATCAACGCCGCGCGCCTGAAAATGAACGACATGGGCCTCGAAGGCCTGACCGCCGAGGGTGCGGCGCGTGTCAATGCCGACAGGATCATGATCCCGGTCGCGGCGCGTGTTCAGCGCATCGTCGGGCTCGATACGGTGGCCGGCGGCACGCTCGCCAATGTCCGGCTCGACGGCGATCTGGCGATCCAGGGCACCCGGATCCTCTCCGACAACATGCGTATCCGCTCCGATCGCATCGATGCGAAGCTGATCCTTGCCGCCGATGTCGCCAAGGGCCTCTATACGGGCGCAATCGACGGCAGGATCGACAATTATCGCCTCGAAAGCGTCGGCATTTTCGACATCCGTACGAATATGGACCTCAAGAGCGAGCGGAGCGGTTTCGCGCTTGAAGGCACGGTTCAGGCACGTTCCAGAAAGCTGCTGAACTCCAGCCTCGAAAACTTCCTCGGCGGTAATTTCGCGGCCTCGTCGCGGGTTCGCTATGGCTCCGACGGCATTGTACACTTCTCGTCGCTGCGCCTGAACGCGCCTGACCTCAAGGTTGCCGACGGGCAGGGCAGTTGGTCACCCGACGGCCGGATCTCGCTCAATGCACGCGGGACATCGCAGCGCTACGGCGCGCTCGGCGTGCGGGTGGACGGCACGATCGCCAATCCCGACGCGCATGTCACGGCGGAGCATCCCGGCCTGGGCATCGGCCTTGCCAACCTTGATGCGCGTATCACCGGCGTTCATGGCGGCTACCGTTTCGACCTGACCAGCGACACCGACTACGGGCCGCTGAAGGCCGACGTGACCCTGCACATGGGCGCGCAACTGGCGATGCAGATCAACAGCGCCAATCTCGGGGGCGTCGATTTCGCGGGCCAACTTACCCAAACGGCCGCCGGTCCCTTCGCGGGCGAATTGACGGCGCAGGGCAATGGCATCGGCGGTGCCTTGAGACTGGCGGCGGAGGGCAAGTATCAGGCGGTCGACTTCAACTTGCGCGCCAAGGACGCGGTATTCCCGGGCCCGGCCAATCTGTCGGTGGGCTCGGCCCTGATCGATGGCCGCGCGATCCTCTACGACAAGCCTACCGTCGTGGCCGACGCACAGCTTGCGGGAACCAGGATCGGTGCATTCGATCTGGCCGCCGCGCGCGTGCTGGTCGATTATCGCGACGGTCGCGGACAGGCCAAGGCGCTGATCGAAGGCGTGAGCGGCGTGCCGTTCCGCCTTGGCGTCAATGCCGATCTCGCGCCTGATCTGTGGCGCGTGGCTCTACAGGGACGCGTGCGCGGCCAATCGTTGCGCACGCTCAGCCCCGCGCGCATCGTGCCGGGCAAGGATGGCTATGAACTGCTGCCGACGACGCTCACGTTCGGTCGCGGCACCGCGCGCGTTGCCGGCCGTTATGGCGACGGCGGGATCAAACTGGAAAGCCGGCTGGAGACCTTCGACGTCGGCGCCGTCAACGCTTTCGTGCCGGGCTACGGCCTTGGCGGCAGCGCGAGCGGCAGCCTCGATTTCGAACAGACCAGCAGCAGCGCGTTCCCCCGCGCCGATGCGCGCCTGACAGTTACCGATTTCACCCGCACCAGTTCCAATACGGTGAGCCAGCCGGTCGACATCAACTTCCTCGGCAAGCTGGTGCCCGATGGCGGAGAGGCGCATGCGGTGATCCGCCGGCGCGGCAGCGTGATCGGGCGGCTGGCGGCAACGCTGCGCCCACTGCCGTCGGGCGAAGGGTCATGGATGTCGCGTCTGTTGGAAGCCCCGCTGGGCGGCGGCATTCGCTACAACGGCCCGGCCGATACCTTGTTCTCCTTCATCGGGCAGGCGGGCCAGACGCTGAGCGGGCCGATCGGGCTTGCAGCCGACTTCTCGTGCAAGCTTTCCGACCCCTGCGTAAATGGCCTTATCAAGGGTCGGGACCTGACTTACGAATATCAGGCCTTCGGTACCAGACTGACCAACATGAACCTCGAAGGCCGTTTCACCGGCAACAGTTTCGAGCTTCAGTCACTTAGCGCCAATGCCGGCAACGGCACCGTGAGCGCCAGCGGCCGGATGAGCCTTTCGGCAGCGGAAGGCTATCCGATGGCGCTGACGGTCACGCTGGATCGGGCCCGGCTGGCGCGCAGCGCGTCGCTGTCGGCAAGCGCCACGGGTACTCTCAACCTGACCAAGCATGCCGGCGAAAAGGCGCTGCTCTCGGGCGAACTGAGGTTGCCGGAAACCCGATACGAGATCGTTCGCGAGGGGGCGGTGGAAATTCCGCGTCTCACCGGCGTCCGCTTCAAGCCGAAGTCCGGCCCAACGCGCGTCACCGGCGACGAACAAGCCGAGCAGATTGCATCCGCATTCTCGACCCTCCGTCTAGACCTGCACCTCCGGGCGTCGGACAAGCTCTACGTTTCAGGCATGGGGCTCGATTCCGAATGGAGCGCGGACTTCACGGTAGGCGGCACCACAGCGGCGCCGACGATGACCGGCGATGTTACACTGATCCGCGGCAACCTCGATTTCGCCGGCCGCTCGTTCAGCATTTCCGAGGGCAAGATCACATTCAACGGCGGACGCACGATCGATCCCTCGGTGGCGATCACGGCAACCGAATCGATCGAGGACGTCAACGTGACGGTTTCGGTCTCCGGCCGTGCGTTCAATCCGCAGATCGAATTCAGCTCCGAGCCGAGCCTGCCTGAGGACGAGATCCTGTCGCGCATTCTGTTCGGCAGTTCGATCGCCAACCTTTCGGCGATCCAGGCGGTTCAGCTTGCCACATCGCTCAATTCGCTGCGGGCGAGTGGCGGGGGGCTCAATCCGCTGGGCAAGCTGCGTTCGGCGACGGGGATCGACCGCCTGCGTATTCTCAGCCCGGACGAGGCGAGCGGGCGCGGCACAGCATTGGCAGCGGGCCAGTACATAACCGACGACATCTATGTCGAGCTGATCACTGACGCGCGCGGCTTTACCGCGACCCAGCTGGAAGTCAGCGTGACCCGCTGGTTGTCGGTGCTGAGCCAGGCGGGTGGTTCGGGCGTCAACTCGCTCAGCGTGAAGATCAAGAAGGACTACTGATGCGGCGGGCGATCCTCTGTGTCGTATCGCTGGCGGCGCTTGCCGGTTGTCACCGCGAGCCGACGTTCGACGAGCGCTACGCTGCAGCCCGCGCGAAGATCGATACGACGGCGCGGGAGATCGAGGCGCAGGCCTCGGGCTCGGCGGTGCCGACTGCGGAAGAAGATGACGTCGGGGCCGCGAAATAAGGGCTCAGGCGGCCCGTGAAGGCGCAGGCTGAGCGGTACGGTCCCGGTAGACGTTTTCCCGAATTCGGCGCGTGGCGGCTATGGCAGGGAAAATTTCCCGAGCAGAGCGATGCCCTTTGGGCGCCGAGCTCGCCTCAGGCAGCTTTCAGCTCCTGCAGCGTCATGCGCGCGCATAACGACGGCTACGATAAACCGCGCGGATGCCGATTCGAACGGATGAAGGAAGAGGGGCCTAAACGGCGCCCGGAATGCCTCGCAAACAAACCCGAAACGGGATGATGTTCTTTTTAGGGAGGCGGTGGTGGACGCACTTGGGCTCGAACCAAGGACCCGCTGATTAAGAGTCAGCTGCTCTACCAACTGAGCTATGCGTCCACACGCGTTGCCGCGTAAGGTACGGAAATGGTGGACGCACTTGGGCTCGAACCAAGGACCCGCTGATTAAGAGTCAGCTGCTCTACCAACTGAGCTATGCGTCCACACGTTTCCGCGTAAGGACAGGACTGGTGGACGCACTTGGGCTCGAACCAAGGACCCGCTGATTAAGAGTCAGCTGCTCTACCAACTGAGCTATGCGTCCACACTTTGCCCTGGCCGGGCTGCCGTTTCAGAGCCTTGCGGGCTCCTCCTCGGCGGCGGAGAGGCTCCTATAGCGGCAAAAATTTGGATGGGAAGGGGGTAGTTTCAGATTTTTTCAGGAAATGCTTTTTGGTCGGCTGCTCCAGCGGTTGATCGCCATGAGCGTGCCGATGCAGATCATGTTGGTCATCATGGAGGTGCCGCCGTGGCTCATGAACGGCAGCGGGATTCCCACCACCGGGGCAAGGCCCATGACCATCATCAGGTTGATCGCGACGTAGAAGAAGATCGTCGCGGTCATGCCGGCAGCCAGCAGGCTGGAGAAGCGGTCAGGCGCATTGCGGGCGACTCGCGTGCCCCAGGTCAGCACCACCGCGAATACGAACAGTACGAAGTAGCCGCCGACCATGCCCCATTCCTCTGCCATGGTGGCAAAGACGAAGTCGGTATGCGGCTCAGGCAGGTATTGCAGGTGGCTCTGCGACCCGTTGCCGAATCCCTTGCCGAAAATGCCGCCGGATCCGATCGCGATCTTCGACTGGGTGATGTGATAGCCGGTGCCCAGCGGATCGCTTTCGGGATCCATGAAGGTCAGCACGCGGTTGCGCTGGTAGTCGTGCAGCAGCGTGAAGAACGCGATGGGGCCCGCGATCAGTCCGCTGAGGCCCGCGCCGACGAACCACCACATCGGCAGTCCCGCCAGGAACATCGTCACTGCGCCGCCGAAACAGATGGCGAGGGCGGTGCCAAGGTCGGGCTGGATCGCCACGAAAGCGACCGGCAGCACGATGAGCAGGCCCGCCGGGACGAGGCCGCGCCAGCTTGCCGTCATCGCATGCGGCAGGGTTTCGTAGAAGCGCGCCAGCACCAGCACGATGGCCGGTTTCATCAGTTCCGAAGGCTGGAGCGTCATGAAGCCAAGGTTGAGCCACCGCTGGCTACCGCCACCGACAGCGCCGATCGCCTCGACCAACACCAGCAGGATGACGATGGCGCCGTAGAGCGGATAGGCCACCGTGCGGAAGAAATCCCGGCTGAAGCGGGAGATCACGATGGCCATGCCCAGAAACACGATAAATCGCAGCACATGGCTGAGTGCGTAAGGCTGAAGGCTGCCGCCTGCGGCCGAATAGAGCACCGCCGCACCCAGTGAAACCAGCCCCATCAGCGGCACCAGCATGCCCCAGGGCTGGCGGGCGATGGTGTCGGGGACGATGGTACGGCTCATTGCGGAGTTCCGGGAGTTTGCACGGTACCGGCAGCGGCGGACGGAGAAGCGGCGGGCGCGGGCGAGGGGGGCGGCGCCGGATTGTCAGCCGCCACCGGTTCGGGAGCGGGCGACTGGGCGTCGCGCACGATCGGCTGCTGTGCTTCCGCCGTCGATTCGGCCTGCTGGACGGCCAGGTTCTCCTGCTCCGGCGAAACTGCAGGCGCGCCCACGCCATATTCGGTGGCGTACTTGCGGTAGCGCGCCTCAAGACGCTGCTGCGCCGTGCCGCCCCAGTCCTTCTCGAAGCCTTCGAGTACCTCCATGGCCTTCTGCTTGTCCCACAGGTAGGTCATGACGTCACGCGCGATGGGGTAGGCCGCGCCCGAACCACCACCATGTTCGATAGCCACGGCGATGGCATAACGCGGATTGTCGAAGGGGGCGAAGCAGATGAAGTGGCCGTGGTCGCGATGCTTCCACTGGCCGCCCTTGCCGTTGCCGAAGTTGAGACCGACGACTTGCGCCGTACCGGTCTTGCCCGCCATCAGCACGCCGGGAATAGGAATACGTGCCTTGCCAGCCGTACCGCGTCCGTTGACCACTTCGTTCATCGCCGAGTGAATAAGGTCAAGGTGCTCTTGCTTGACGCCGAGCGATTCGGGCGGCGCATCGTGCGCGCCGTGGATCAGGCGCGGCATCAGCTTCTTGCCGCTGGCGATTCGCGAGACTTGCATCGCCTGCTGGAGCGGATTGACCAGGAAGTAGCCCTGACCGATCGTCGCGTTGACGGTGTCGAACACGGCCCAGGGCTTGCCGTACTTGCGTTCCTTCCAGGCCGGATCGGGCACGGTACCGTAAGACTGGCCGCTGACCGGCAGCGGGAATTCCTGCCCGAGCCCAAGCCGGCGCGCCATCGCCGCGATCGGGTCCATGCCCATGCGCTGGGCGAAGTTGTAGAAGTAGACGTCGCAGCTCTGGTAGATGCCTTTCAGCATGTTGACCTGGCCGTGACCGTGGTGGTTCCAGCAGTGGAACACGCGGTTGCCCACGCGCAGGCCGCCGTTGCAGACGACCGATTCGTTCGGGTCGAGCCCGGCTTCGAGGAACGAGAGCGCCACCATCGGCTTTACCGTCGAACCCGGCGGATAGAGGCCGCGCAGCACCTTGTTGCGCAAGGGCACGTGGTCGTCGTCCGACAGCATCTTCCATTCGAGGCGGCCGATGCCGTCCGAGAAGCTGTTGGGATCGTAGCTGGGCATCGAGGCCATCGCCAGGATGTCGCCATTGGTGCAGTCGATCACCACGACCGAGCCCGATTCGAGGCCGATGCGCCGGGAGGCATAGTCCTGAAGCCCGGCGTCGATGGTGAGTTTGATGGTTTTGCCCGGAACGTCCTCGCGCGTGTCGAGGTCGCGAACGATGCGACCGGAGGCGGTCACTTCGACTCGGCGGGCGCCCGGTTTACCGCGCAGATCCTTCTCGAAATACTTTTCGAGCCCGTCCTTGCCGACCTTGTAACCCGGCGTGATGAGGACTGGATCGCGATCCTTCTCGTATTCCTCTGCCGAAGCGGGGCCGACATAGCCGACCAGGTGACCGACCGAGGATCCGGTAGGATAATAGCGCGAAAAGCCGCGCTGCGTGACGACGCCGGGCAGATCGGGCAGGCGCACGCTGACAGCGGCGAACCGCTCGAAATCGAGGCCGCTGGCAACTTCGACAGGCGCGAAACCGCGCGACTTGTCGATCTTGTCTTCCAGATCCTGCATCGCGATCGGCGTAAGGCTGAGCAACTGGCCCAGCGTCGCCAGCGTGTGGGCGCTGTCCACCATGCGCTCGGGAATCACGTCGACGCGAAAGTCGGCCCGATTGGAGGCGAGGGGGGTGCCGAATCGGTCGAGAATCCAGCCACGGCGTGGCGGGATCAGCGAGAGGTTGACGCGGTTGCTCTCGGCTTCGAGCTTGTACTTCTCGTTCTGTCCGATCGCGAGGTAGGCCATGCGGCTTGCCAGCAGCACGCCGATGCCGCCCTGAATGCCGCCTACGACCAGGCTGCGCCGGTCGAAGCTGTTGCGCAGCGTACCGGCGCTGACGTGGCGCGGCTGAATGAGGCGCCGGAAGTTGATCTTCATCGCGAGACCAGGAACGGGGTCAGGCGGAAGCGGTCGGAAATGGCGACAAAGCGCCCAACAAGCGGATAAGCGAGCACGGCAATCACGATCTGCGGCACGATGACACGAATGGGGGAAGCCGCGCCGCCGAAATTGGCCAGAGCGAGGCAGAGCACGATATACGCGATGATCAGGCCATTTGCCATCAGCCACTCGATGACAAAATTGCGCCAGGGAAGACGGTTTTCGACAAGATCGAGGACGATCGACGAGGCCGACCAGAGCAAGACCGCGCAGCCGAAGGGCTGGCCGGAGAACAGGTCATCGAACAGACCCAGTGGCAGACCCGCCCAGATCGGCAGAAGTCCGGGGCGGAGCTGGTGCCAGGACAGGAAGATCAGGTAGCCGATCGGCGGCATCACCGGGGCGGACGCGATCATCAGCCAGGACGGAACCAGCGATCCCAGCAGGACCGTCAGCCACGGCACCGTGCGCGCCATCAGCGGCCAGGGCGCACGGTTGATGCTCCGCCGCGCGTGGTTACGGGCTGTCTTGAACGACATCAGCGCTTACCCAAGGGTTTGCCATCGGGGCTCACCGCAGGCGGCGGCGGCGGAGGCGGTGCCCATGCCCTTTCGACCATGACGTAGTCGGTGTCCGAGGGGTTGCTGAGCACACGGGCCATGGCGCCGTCGCGCAGCAGGTCGGTGACGATCGCCATCGGCGTTCCCGGCCGGTACAGACCGCCCGAGCCCGAGGTTACGAGCACGTCACCCTTCTTGAGCGGATTGATGCCGAGGTTGATCAGGCGGATCCGCAGCGTGCCGTCGGCCGCGCCTTGCGCGAAGGCGGGGACGCCGTCGGTCGCCCGGCGGACGGGGACAAGGCTCTCGCTGTCGGTAATCAGCAGCACGCGCGAGCTTGACGCGCCCACTTCGAGCACGCGCCCGACCAGACCCATTGGCGAGCGCACCGGCATGCCGGTGATCACGCCCTTGTCGCGGCCTGCGCCCAGCGTCGCATAGCGACGGGTGCTGGCGCCGGTGGAGGCGGTCAGCCGCGAGAACGCGACCGGAGTCGCATCACCGTCGCGAATGCCGAGCAGGGCTTTCAGGCGCTGGTTCTCGGCATTGGTGGCCTGTGCCTGCACGAGGCGCACTTTGGCTTCGTCAAGCTCGCGGCGGATGCGCGCGTTCTCGCTGCCGGAATGCAGGAATCCGGAAATCTCGGCCAAGGTGTTGCGGCCGAGTTCCCGCCCGCCGGCCGCAGCCTGGCTGGCTGGCTCGGTCGCATCGCTGGCAAAACCGCGCAGCGAGGAAAACATGTCGGGGTTGACCAGCGAGACCACCACGAGGCCGATGCCCACGACCGCGCCCAGCACGCCCGCAGAATAGCTCAGGAAAGTGGAATATTGCGCCCTGCGCGAATAGCTGGAGCGCCTGTTTGCGGGCGGCGCCATGCGCCATGCACTCCTGAACAATGGGCGGACGGACCGCCGTTAATGGCCTTGCCGACGAAACCTTCGCCGGAATCAAATGCGGGCGGCGCGAGCCCTCATGGCCGCGCCGCCCGCGCGAACGCTTATGCGGACATCAACACGCCGCGATAGACCGGGTCTTCCATCGCGCGGCCGGTGCCGAGCGCGACGCAGGACAGCGGGTCTTCGGCGACGCTGACCGGCAGGCCGGTCTCTTCGCGCAGATAGTCGTCCAGGCCCTGGATCAGCGCGCCGCCGCCGGTGAGCACGATGCCCTGATCGACGATGTCGGCTGCGAGTTCCGGAGCGGTGTTCTCAAGCGCGATGCGCACGCCTTCGATGATCGCGCCGATCGGTTCCGCCAGCGCCTCGGCAACATTGGCCTGGCTGATGGTGATTTCCTTCGGCACGCCGTTCACAAGGTCGCGGCCCTTGATGTGGATGGTTTCGCCGATCCCGTCCGCCGGGATGGTGGCGATGCCGTAGTCCTTCTTGATGCGTTCCGCCGTGGCGTCGCCGATCAGAAGGTTGTGGTGGCGGCGAACGTAGGAAACGATCGCTTCGTCCATCTTGTCACCGCCGACACGCACCGAAGTCGTGTAGGCCAGACCGCGCAGCGACAGCACGGCGACTTCGGTGGTGCCACCGCCGATGTCGACCACCATCGAGCCGACCGGTTCGGTAACCGGCATGTCGGCGCCGATCGCGGCGGCCATCGGTTCGAGGATCAGGTAGACTTGGCTGGCGCCGGCGTTCGAGGCCGCGTCACGGATCGCGCGGCGTTCGACCGAGGTCGAGCCCGAGGGCACGCAGATCACGATTTCCGGATAGCGGAACAGGTTCTTCTTGCCGTGCACCTTGCGGATGAAATGCTTGATCATCTCTTCCGCGATTTCGATGTCGGCGATGACACCGTCGCGCAGCGGACGGATGGCTTCGATGTTGTCGGGCGTCTTGCCCATCATCATCTTGGCGTCATCGCCCACGGCCTTGACCTTCTTGACGCCGTTCAGCGTCTCGATGGCGACTACCGACGGTTCATTCAGCACGATGCCGCGATCCTGAACATAGACGAGCGTATTGGCGGTACCCAGGTCGATAGCCATGTTCTGGGAGCCGAGCTTGAAGAATCGCGAGACGAGCGAAGCCATCAGTAATCCGTTGTCTTTCAGGCCGCTTGCCGCCCGGTCAGGGGACGGCGTGGCCGGCTTGTTTGAAGGAGAGTGAGCCCCTTAGACCATCGATTTGCGAAACGCCAAAATTTTGTGTCGTTTTTTGGGGGGAATCCGCAGGGGCCTGTCTCGAAATCCCCGCGCTTCGTCGCTAGGGACTGGAACAGTTCGTGAATGCGGCGCCGGACCCGATGGAACCGCCCTGCGAAGCACCCCTCCGCTGCCGAACCAGAGACCTGAAAATGCCCACGATCCGCCGCCTTCCCGAGCACCTTGTGAACCGCATCGCCGCGGGCGAGGTTGTCGAGCGACCCGCTTCGGCGCTCAAGGAACTGGTCGAAAACGCGATTGACGCGGGATCGACCGAGATCACCGTGCGTCTGGCCTCAGGCGGGCTCGACATGATCGAGGTGACGGACGACGGCTGCGGCATGCGGCCTGACGAGATCGCCTTGGCGCTGGAACGCCACGCGACATCGAAATTGCCCGACGAGGCGATCGAGCTGGTGACGACGCTTGGCTTCCGGGGCGAGGCCTTGCCCTCGATCGGCTCGGTGGCGCGGCTGACCATCGAAAGCCGCCCACACGATGCCTCCGAAGGCTGGAAGCGGGTGGTCGATCATGGCGTGGTCGCCGTGGATTCGCCTGCCGCGCTGCCGCCGGGAACCCGCATCCGGGTCGAGGATCTGTTCGGCAAAGTGCCCGCGCGCCGCAAGTTCCTGCGCTCGCCGCGGTCCGAATATGCCGCTTGCCAGGACGTGGTTCGCCGCCTTGCCATGGCCCGGCCCGACATAGGCTTCACGCTGGAGCACGAAGGACGCCGCGTTCTGGCGGTACAGCCGCGCGAGGAACTGGCGTCGCGCGTCGCGCGGCTCGTTGCCCGCGAACTGGCTGACGATGGCGTGCTGATCGATGCCGAGCGCGGTTCCGCGCGGCTTACGGGTGTCGCGGGCCTGCCGACCTACAATCGCGGCGTTGCCGATCATCAGTACCTGTTCGTCAACGGGCGGCCGGTGAAGGACCGCCTGCTGGTGGGCGCGGTGCGCGGTGCCTATTCGGACATGCTGGCGCGCGACCGGCATGCCGTGCTGGCGCTATTTCTTGAGATTCCACCTGAGGAAGTCGACGTAAACGTCCATCCGGCCAAGACCGAGGTGCGCTTCCGCGATCCCGCCTTTATTCGCGGCTTCCTTGTGGGCGCGCTGCGCCATGCGCTCGAATCGGCCGGGCAGAAAAGCGCGCAGCCCCCGCAGGCCGCCGCCATGAACATGTGGCAGGTCGAACCGGTGGCGCCCGAGCCCGCCCCGGCTCTGGGTTCGCTCTTCGCGCGGCAATATGCGCCTACTCCGAGTCGTCCGATGGCGCCGCGTGTGGCCGAAGCCGGAGCTGTCTGGCGCTCCTACGAGGCGGAAATGATGGCCGAGCCCTCGGGCCGCGCCGAACCCGCGCCCGAGGATGCGGATGAGGCGGTCAGCTATCCGCTGGGCGTTGCGCGCGGGCAGGTGGCAGGCACCTATATCGTGGCCGAGGCCGAGGACGGTCTCGTCATCGTCGACCAGCATGCCGCGCACGAACGCCTCGTGCTCGAACGGCTCAAGGCCGCCGGTGCCGAGGAAGCCATGGTGCGCAGCCAGGCCCTGTTGCTGCCCGAAGTGGTCGAACTGGAAGAGGCCGCCTGCGACGCGCTGGAAGACAAGATCGCTGAGTTGGCCCGCTACGGCCTCTCGCTAGAACGCTTCGGGCCCTCCGCGATGCTGGTGCGCGCGGTGCCATCGGTGCTGGGCAAGAGCGATGTACATGCGCTGGTCCGCGACGTAGCCGACGATCTTGCCAAGAACGGCGATGCATTGCTGCTGGGCGAAAGGCTCGATCTGGTGCTGGCGACGATGGCCTGCCACGGCTCGGTGCGGGCTGGGCGCTCGCTCTCGGTTGCCGAGATGAATGCACTGCTGCGCGAAATGGAGCGCACGCCGCGTTCGGGCCAATGCAACCATGGCCGCCCTACGTGGGTTAAACTGGCCAACCAGGATATCGAGAAGCTCTTCGGACGAAAATGACGCCGCGCACAATCCCCGGCATGGGCCCCGCGATGGGCCTTACCATGAGCCTGCTGGCTTCCCTCGCGGCCTGCGGTCAGGGAAGCCCGGCCCGCAAGGACGCCGAGGATGCGCACGACATCGCGATGGTCGAACGGATGAGCAAGGAACCGTTCAAGCCGATCCTCCCCAAGCCCATCACCCGGATCGATATCGACCGCTACGGACTCGACAAGCCCGGCTGCACCTTCCGCAAGCAGGGGGATGCCGATCCGCTCTTCATCGCCAATGCCGAAGAAGGCTTCATGCGCATCGAGGGCGACCTCAAGCGCTACGCCGCGAAGCTGGAAAGCGCGCAACTTCCGGGCAATGCGCGGGCAACTTACGTCGGACTCTCAACTTGGGTCGACCTTGTCAGCCTGCCCGATAAAGCCGGTGGTTCGGACAATACGCATTGGCCGGCGCGACTGGTGCTGCACGATTCGCAGGAGCGCGTGGCCTTCCTGGCGGACGGCGAAGTGACGTGCAGGAGCGGCCCCGAGGAGGCCCCGAGTACCCCCGCCCCCGATTGACCGGCAGGCGGGGAAAGCTCGGCTACTTCGTTGTCAGTAGCGGACGGAACGGGGCATCGTCCCCATCGCCGTCGCTCGCCTGCGGCAGGGCGAGCAAGTCGCGCAGCAGTGGGGCGACATCCACATTGTCGAACGCGGGCAGCTTGCCCGCCGGGCGAATCGCCGGGCCCGCCGCTACGAACAGCGCGGCCATTTCGGGCGCGGCGTTATCAAAGCCATGCGATCCGCCGCTCTCGACCTTGGTCGGCGCGGTGGCGGCGATTCCCCAACCGGTTTCGGCAAGGCAGAAGTACGGCGCGATGCGCGGATTGCTGCCGTAGCGGAGGCGAGCGGGAATATCCTGACGCCGCCAGCACTGCATGTGGTCATGGGGTTTGAGCAGGGCCGCTGCCACCATGGCTTCCTTGTCCTTGACGGGGGTGATCGTGGCGAAGGGGCCGGTGTCGCCCAGTTCGTAGAGCTTCGGGTCGGCCACTTTGTCGAGCGCGATCGTGCGTTCGCTGGAGGTGGCGGCCATGCCGTGATCGGCGACGATCACGAGATTGGCCGGCTGACCCAGTTCGCGCAGTTGGGAGACGAGCAGGCCGATATCGCTGTCGGCATCGGCAATCGCGGCATCGGTGTGCGGATCGACGGGGCCGTAGCGGTGACCGGCGGTGTCGACCTGATCGAAATAGAGCGTCACCAGTCGCGGGCGGGTCGCGGCAGGGCGTCGCAGCCAGTCGATCACGGCCGCCACGCGTTGCACGGGGGTGACGGCCTGATTGTATTGCTGCCAGTCGGACGCGCGCATGCCGCCCACGTCCTCGGCCCATGGCTTTTTAACATGGTGGCCGCCCCAGGCGACGTTCGAGCCGGGCCAGAACATCGTGGCTGTGCGGATCCCGGCCTTTTCCGCCGTTACCCAGATCGGTTCGGCGGCGTTCCACCAGAAGGGATCGTCGCTCGCCATCGTGAAGACTTCGCCCGGACGCGCAGGGTCTTCGAAGCGATTGGCGACGATGCCGTGGTGGTCGGGCACTTTGCCGGTCACCAGCGTCCAGTGATTGGGGAAGGTCTTGCTCGGGAACGCGGGGTGCATCGAGGCGCTGATTCCCTGCGCGGCAAGAGCCGAGAGATTGGGGGTGATTCCGCGATCGAGATAGTCGGCGCGGAAACCGTCGATCGAGACGAGGATCGTGACGGGCGTCCGGACTTCGGCGGCAGGCGGAGCGCTTTGGGCCGCTGCGGGAAGGGAGGCGGCGGAAAGGGGGAGGGCAAGGCAGGCCCCCAACTGCAGGAGAAAGCGTTTCATATCCGCGCGCCCTAGCCGCGAAGTGATGACAGGTCGATGTCGGCTCAGCCCATTCGTGCGAGCATCCAGAGCGCCATGGCGACCATGAACAGGTTCTCGGTCAGCGAGACGAAACCCAGCGGCACTGCGCCCGAGCCGCCGACGCAGGCGCACTTGAGATCGCGCTTCTGGATATAGACCGCATAGAACACCGAGACCGCGCCGATGCTGCCGATCACGAGGCCGACCGGGATCGAAAGCCACGGCAGGGCATGCGCCGTCATCAACGCTCCGGTCAGAAATTCGAGCACCGGATAGGCATAGGCATAAGGCACGAAGCGCATGGCCAAGAGGTCGTAGCCGAGGAACATCGTCGAAAACTGCTCGATGTCCTGCAGCTTGAGCATGGCGAGCAGCATCATCGTCATCGAGACGAACCACTCCGCCGTGCGCAAGGTGAACGGGGTACCAAAGGCTGCCCAACTCGCCGCCGCGGCAAGGCCCAGTCCGGTGGCGAAGACGGCAAGGACCGGCCGATAGCTCTTCGCCTTGGGATCGTGGACCCTGAGGCCGACGCGGGCGCGCAAATCGGTGTAACCGCCGATACGCTCACCGCCGATGAAAGTCTGCGGCGTGGTGGAAACGCCTTGCGCGGCCTTGAAGGCATCCGTCTGCTCGCGCGTGGTGAGCCAGTGGTCCTCGACCGCGTAGCCCAGTCTTTCAAGCAAGTGCTTCGACTTCAGGCCCCAGGGACAAGGGTGCCTGTCGATGACCATGCGGTGGAGTACCGCGGTCGGCTTTCCGGTCGGTTGCTGCGTCATGGAAAGAGGCTATACCTTCCGTACCATGGTACGGAGTCAAGCATGGCCCTGACGATTTCCGAATTGGCGCGTTCGAGCGGTGTAGGTGTCGAGACGGTGCGGTTCTACCAGCGCAAGGGACTGTTGTTCGATCCCCGGCCCGCGCGAACCGGCGGCGGTCGGGGCGGGCGGCATTACGGCGAAGAGGACGTGCGGCGCCTGCGGTTCATCCGTTCGGCCAAGGCGGCGGGGTTCATCCTTGATGAGATCGCCGAACTGATCAGCCTCGATCACACCGGAGATCGGCCAAGGGCGCGGGAAATGGCGCAAGTGCGTCTGGCAGCGCTGGACCGCGAGATCGCGGAACTGGAAGCGGCGCGCCGATCGCTGCGCCGTCTGGCCCGGGAATGCGCGGGTTCCGATGAGGGGCCATGTCCCATCCTCGAATCATTCGAGGATACGCAAGGATCCGGCGCGGGACAGAAGCCCCGCGCCGGATAAGGGGTCAGACGTTGAACTTGAAGTGCATGACGTCGCCGTCGTGCACGACGTATTCCTTGCCTTCCTGACGCAGCTTGCCGCCTTCCTTGGCGCCTGCTTCGCCGTTCAGGGCGATGTAGTCCTCATAGGCGATGGTCTCGGCGCGAATGAAGCCGCGCTGCATGTCCGAGTGGATCTCGCCCGCCGCTTCGGGAGCCTTGGCGCCCTGGTGTACGGTCCATGCCCGCGCTTCCTTGGGGCCGACGGTGAAGAAGGTGAGCAGGTGCAGAAGGTCGTAACCGGCGCGGATGATCCGCGCGAGGCCGGTCTCGTGCAGGCCCATTTCCTCAAGGAAGACCATGCGCTCTTCGGCTTCCATGCCGACGAGTTCCGATTCGATCGCGGCCGAAACGATGACGGCAGTGGCGCCGTCGGCCTTGGCCTTCTCGAAGACGCGGGCGGAGAATTCGTTGCCTTCGGCGGCGGCTTCTTCCTCGACGTTGCAGACGTAGAGCACCGGCTTGGCCGTCAGCAACTGAGCCTGCGCAAACACGCGGGCTTCATCTTCGTCCTTGGGCTGGGTGAGGCGCGCGGGCTTGCCTTCGCGCAGCAGTTCCAGCGCCTGACCCAGAACCGAAGCGATGATCTTCGATTCCTTGTCTCCCTGCGCGGCCTTCTTCTGGGCGGCGGGAACGCGCTTTTCGAGGCTTTCGAGGTCGGAGAGCAGCAGCTCGGTCTCGACCGTCTCGGCATCCGCGATGGGATCGACCTTGTTGTCGACATGCTGGATGTCGTCGTTCTCGAAGCAGCGCAGGACGTGGATGACGGCATCCACCTCGCGGATGTTGCCGAGGAACTGGTTGCCCAGGCCTTCACCCTTCGAGGCGCCGCGCACCAGACCGGCGATGTCCACGAAGGACAGCTGGGTCGGGATGATCTTGGCAGAACCTGCGATCGCGGCCAGCTTGTCGAGACGCGGATCGGGCACGCCGACCTGGCCGACATTGGGCTCGATCGTGCAGAAGGGATAGTTGGCCGCCTGCGCTGCCTGCGTCTCGGTGAGCGCATTGAACAAGGTCGACTTGCCGACATTGGGCAGGCCCACGATTCCGCAACGGAAACCCATGTGTAACTCCGGAATAAATGATTGGCCGCGCCTTAGCGCCAGTCGCGGCGGATAGCGAGTCTGGCGCCGCGATCAGTCTTGCTGACGCAAAGCCACGTCGTTCATGAAGCGCACGTCGTCACCGGCAGCAAGGCGATCGGCTTCGGCGGCGACGGCGCCGAGCATGCCGGCAAGCGGGTCCATCTCCGCCTTGGCGTAGTTGCCCAGCACATAGCCATGCACGCGGTCCTTGTGGCCGGGATGGCCGATGCCAAGGCGAACGCGACGGAAATCGGGGCCAAGATGCTGGTCGATCGAGCGCAGGCCATTGTGCCCGGCATGCCCGCCGCCCTGCTTCACCTTGACCTTGAACGGCGCCAGATCGAGTTCATCATGGAACACGGTAAGGTCGGAAACGGCCAGCTTGTAGAAGCGCATGGCTTCACCGACTGCGCGGCCGCTCTCGTTCATGAAAGTCGCGGGCTTGAGCAGCAGCACCTTCTGCGTGCCGATGCGGCCTTCCTGAAGCCAGCCCTGGAATTTCTTCTGGACCGGGCCGAAGCGATGGATCTCGGCAATCGCATCTGCCGCCATGAAGCCGACGTTGTGGCGGTTCATCGCATATTGCGGTCCGGGGTTACCGAGGCCGACCCATAGCTGCATGGCTTAGCTGATCCTGAAAAAGGGCCGATCTCGGGAAGAGGGGCCCAGAAAAGCGAAAGGCCCCTCCCGCGCGCCGGACGTGCCGGGGCGGGAGGGGCCAATCTGGAACCGTCCGATTACTCGGCGTCGGTCTTGGCCGTATCGCCTTCCGAGCTCTTCAGAGCCGAAGGAGCAGCGATCGTCGCGATGGTGAAATCGCGGTCGGTGATCGCGCTCTCGGCACCGGCCGGAAGCTTGACGTGGCTGATATGGATCGATTCGCCCACTTCGAAGCCGGTCACGTCGATAGCGATCTCGTGCGGGATCTTCTCGGCGTCGCAGACCAGTTCGAGGTCGTGGCGGACGACGTTGAGCACGCCGCCGCGCTTCAGGCCCGGCGAGGCGTCTTCGTTCGCGAAGACGACCGGCACGTTGACGTGCACGGTTGCGCCCTTGACGACGCGCAGGAAGTCGGCGTGGAGCGGACGGTCGGAGACCGGGTGGAAGGCAACGTCCTTGGGCTGCGTGCGCAGCTTCTTGCCGTCAACTTCGACCTCGATGATCGAGTTGAAGAAATGGCCGGTCATGAGCTGACGGGTCAGCTCCTTTTCCTCGACGTGGATCGCGAGGGGTTCTTCGTTGCCACCGTAGACGACGGCGGGAACGCGGCCATCACGACGCAGAGCACGGGAGGCTCCCTTGCCAGCCCGTTCACGCGTCTCGGCCGGCAGGTTAAGCGTATCGCTCATAGGACTTGCCTTTCAGAAACTGGATAAAGTTCGGTATCGAACCGCTCATCGGCCCGCACCGTCCCGCCACGCCTCCAGGGATGACCATGACGGGAAGCGCGCGCCCTTAATGGGAAAGCGGCGGAAATGCAAGCGCGGCAGGGTGAGGCGGTCACTCCACGCGCGTGACGGTGAAGCCGTGCGCGGCAAGCATGGCGGGCAGGCCCTCCGTCCCGGCCATATGCGCCGCGCCTACGGCGACAAAGGGGCGCCGTCCTTCCTGCATGGCGGCGGCGATCTTGTCGGTCCAGTCCCGGTTGCGGCCGGTGAAGAGCACGGCGCGCAGTTCCGGGTCGGCCAGCATGCCGCGCCGGGTTTCCTTCTCGATCGCCGCCATATCGCCCTTGCGCCAGCTGTCGGCGAGCCGGGTGTCGTCGTCGCTCTGCTGGTCGGTGACGACGGCGGCCAGAAGGTCGCGCTGGTCGGTCTCGGGCAGGCTGTCGAACAGGCCAAGCTGGCGTTCGGCGCCTTCAAGTTCGACGATGGGCCGGCTGCCGGCTTCATCCATTACCCCTCGGTCGACGCCGTTGCGGGCATCGTCATCGCTCGCACCGATCCGCGCCAGTGTGAGGGCGGCTGCCCAGGTATCAAGCTGCGCGAAGTCGCCATCGGAATAACCGCCACGCTTGAGTAGCGCGGCAAGGGCAGGGCGTTCTTCGGGAGATATGCGTTGTGAAAGAGGAGGTTGCCCATCACTCTTGGCAAGCCTTACGAAAGTGGCTGCGACGGCTTTTTCGTCCGCAAGGTTGCCTACTTCCACCATGATCGTGTCCGACGCTGCCAACGCTTTGCGCACGGCAAGGGTCTGCCACGCAAAGGGGTGCGGGGTGCTGTGGATCGTGCCGAACAGCCAGCCTTGCTCGCCATGCGGCCCTTCGATGTGCCAGAGCGCCGGATTGGCGGGCTCCGGCTGCTGGGCGCAGGCGGCGAGCAGGAGGCTCGACCAGATGGCAAGAAACCAACGCATCGTCTTGTTATTGAACCCTTGTTGCCTTGATTCCAACTTTGGCCAGTTCATCCTGCACGCTGCCTTCCCCGGCCAGATGTCCGGCGCCGACAGCAACGAACACCGTGCCCGGCACGGCCATGCGCGCTTCGAGCCATTTGGCCCAGGCTTGATTGCGGTTGGTGATGAAGGCCTTGCGCATGGCCTCGTCCGATTCGTCCTCATTGAGCAGCTTGGCGAGTTCGTTGGGGCGCCCACTTTTCCATGCGGCAACCACTTTGGTCACGTCCTCGCGCAGCGTTGGAAGCTGGTCCAGCACTTCGCCCAGATAGCGGTTCTGGCTCTCGACCGGCATGCTGTCGAACAGTTCGATCTGGTACTCGGGCGTTTCCAGCGTTTTACGCGCCTTGTGCTCTTCGGCCGCCTTGGCATCGATCAGCGTTTCGACGCCATTGGCCTTGTCGTATCCCGCCGCCTTCAGCGGCAGGAGCGAAAGCAGCAGCCCCGCGTACCATGCTTCGTAGGGATCGAAGGTCTCCGCGGGCAGCCCCATTCCGGCAACCGCTTTCTCGAACGCGGCGCGTTCCTCGGGCGCAAGGCTGGCCCGCAGGGTGGTCCCATCGGCGCGCATGCCTTTTTCGATGAACAGCTTTTGCAACGATTCGGGCGAATCGACCAGCGTCTCGGTCACCAGCAGGTCGGACGAATCGAAGGCTTTCTTCACCGGACCGGCAAACCAGTGAGTGTCCTCGGGCAGGATATGGATCGTGCCGAAGAGGTAGATCGTGGTGTCCTTGTCCTCGATCTTCCACATGGCGGGGCGCGCGGGGGCTTCATCCCGCGCCAGCGTGGGCGCGGCGACGCAGAGGCCAAGTGCGGCTGCGAGAAGGCGAAGGCGGGACTTTCGGAGGATTCGCATCGCCGTTCCATGAAGGGGGAGGGACAAACGGCGCATTAACAGGCCGCCGCCAGGCCCATTAGCGGCCCCGACTGCCTCAGGGTAGCGCTCCCAGTCACCAGACGGTCTTTTTGTGCGGTTGATTTGCCGGGTTCGATCCGCCAAAGGCCGCGCAGCCAAGAGTTTTGACGGGATTTCGATGTCGACCGCCGCCAAACAGCCGCTCAGCTTCCAGGACATGATCCTGACGCTCCATGATTTCTGGAGCAAGCAGGGCTGCCTCATCCTTCAACCGTACGACATGCGCATGGGCGCAGGTACGTTCCACCCCGCCACGACGCTGCGCGCGCTCGGGCCCGAGCCGTGGAAGGCCGCCTATGTGCAGCCCTCCCGCCGCCCGACCGACGGCCGTTACGGCGAGAACCCGAACCGCCTTCAGCACTATTACCAGTACCAAGTGATCCTGAAGCCGAATCCGGACAACCTTCAGGAACTCTACCTCCAGAGCCTCGCGGCGATCGGCGTGGATCCGCTGGCGCACGATATCCGCTTCGTCGAGGACGACTGGGAAAGCCCCACGCTGGGCGCCTGGGGCCTTGGTTGGGAAGTCTGGTGCGACGGCATGGAAGTGACGCAGTTCACCTATTTCCAGCAAGTTGGCGGTTTCGACTGCAAGCCGGTCGCCGGTGAGCTTACCTACGGGCTTGAGCGCCTTGCCATGTATATCCAGGGCGTGGACCGCGTTTACGACCTGCGCTTCAACAACGAAGGCGTGAGCTACGGCGACGTGTTCCTCGCCAACGAGCAGCAGATGTCGAAGTACAACTTCGAGATCGCCGATACCGAGGCGCTGTTCGCGGGCTTCAAGGCCGCAGAGGCCGAATGCATGCGCTGCATCGAGGCGGAAATCCCGCTCGCGGCTTACGATCAGGCGATCGAAGCGAGCCACCTCTTCAACCTGCTTCAGGCGCGCGGCGTGATCTCCGTACAGGAACGCGCCAGCTACATCGGCCGCGTGCGCGATCTCGCCAAGGGATCGTGCGAGGCGTGGATCGAGAAAAACAAGGCCGAATGGGAAGCCAAGTTCCCGGGGTGGACCGTATGACCGACTTCCTTCTCGAACTCCGCTCGGAGGAAATTCCGGCCCGCATGCAGGCCGGCGCGCGCGCCGATCTGGAAAAGCTGTTCCGCAAGGACATGGCGGCGGCGGGCGTCACCGTGGGTGAAGTGACCGTCTGGTCCACCCCGCGCCGCCTCGCGCTGATCGCGCGCGGGCTGCCGCTGGCGACCGAAGCCGTGCACGAGGAAACCAAGGGTCCGGCCACCAGCGCGCCGGAACAGGCGCTTGAAGGCTTCCTGCGCAAGACGGGCCTCACCAAGGACCAGCTCGAAGTCCGCGATCTCAAGGGCAAGGACACGTACTTTGCCGTCGTCGAGAAGCCGGGCCGCGCCGTGGCCGAGGTTCTTGCCGAAGTGATCCCTTCGATCATCCGCAACTTCCCCTGGCCCAAGTCACAGCGTTGGGGCGCGGCCTCGATCTCCACCGAATCGCTGCGCTGGGTGCGTCCGCTCTCGGGCATCGTTGCGATCTTTGGTGAAGAGCTTGTGGCCTGCGAAGTGGGCGGCATCCAGTCGTCCTTTGTGACGCTCGGCCACCGTTTCCACGCACCCGGCGAGATCACCATCGGCGGCGCGCATGACTATGCAGACAAGCTGCACCTCGCTCACGTCCTCGTGAACCACGAGGAACGACAGGACATCATCCGCACCAAGGCGCGCGAGGCGGCTGTGGCTGCCGGGCTCGTGCTGGTCGAGGATGAAGGCCTCGTCATCGAGAACGCAGGCCTCACCGAATGGCCGGTGCCGCTGCTCGGCCGTTTCGAGGAGGACTTCCTTGAAGTTCCGCCTGAGACGATCCAGCTCACCGCGCGTGTGAACCAGAAGTATTTCGTCTGCGAAGATACCGCAGGTTCGCTCGCCAACGCTTTCATTTGTACGGCAAATATTGCCGCTACCGATGGCGGTGTGGCGATCGTCGACGGGAACCGCAAGGTGCTGGCGGCGCGTCTGTCGGACGCGCACTTCTTCTGGCAGCAGGACCGCAAGACGCCGCTCTCGGCTCAGGCAGAGAAGCTGGCCCGTATCACCTTCCATGAGAAGCTGGGCACCGTCGCCGACAAGGTCGAGCGCGTGGCCAAGCTGGCGGAATGGCTGGCGAGCGAAGGCATCGTCCCGAATTGCGATCCGGCACTGGCGCGTCAGGCTGCCGAACTCTGCAAGGCCGATCTCGTCACCGAGATGGTCGGAGAATTTCCTGAACTTCAGGGGCTTATGGGCGGATATTACGCCCGTGCCGAAGGTCTGCCGAACGCCGTGGCCGATGCCATTCGCGATCACTACAAGCCGGTCGGGCAGGGCGACGAAGTCCCCACCGCGCCGGTAACGGTGGCTGTCGCGCTGGCGGACAAGCTGGATACGCTCCGCAGCTTCTTCGCGATCGACGAGAAGCCGACCGGCTCGAAGGACCCCTTCGCGCTACGCCGTGCGGCGCTCGGTATCATCCGTCTCATCACCGACAACGGGCTGCGTTTCGGCGTTGCCGAGGGCGACCTGCTCGATTTCTTCGCGGACCGTCTCAAGGTCCAGCAGAAGGAAGCCGGCGTCCGCCACGATCTGATCGACGCGGTCTTCGCGCTCGGCGGTGAGGACGATCTCGTCCGGCTGCTGGCACGCGTCCATGCGCTTCAGGCTTTCGTCCAGACCGACGACGGCGTGAACCTGCTCGCCGGGTACAAACGCGCGGCGAATATCCTCAAGAAGGAAGACTGGCACGGCGTTGAGGGAGAAATCTCCCGCACCGGCGAGGAAGATCCGCTCGCCATGGTCGACGATCCCGATCTCGCGCCAGTCATTGCCGCCAAGATGGCGGACCGCCATGCGGGCGACGATGTGTTGCCTTACGCGGCCGAACCCGCCGAGCAGGCGCTCATGTCTGCGGTAACGGCCGCCGAGCCCGAAGTTGCCCGCGCCGTGGCGGCGGAAGATTTCGCCGCCGCGATGACCGCGCTGGCATCGCTCCGCGCGCCGATAGACGCGTTTTTTGAGCAGGTTATCGTCAACGACAGCGATCGGGTCAAGCGCCATTCAAGGCTTGCCTTGCTTGATCGATTCCGTGCTGCAGTGCACAACGTCGCGGATTTTTCGAGGATCGAGGGCTAAGGGCTGATCCCCGGAGTTCTCGAAGAGTTTTATCAACCAGGACAGGAAAGTCAGGGGATAGATGAGCAGGCAGGTCTACACGTTCGGCGGCGGCGTCAAGAATGAAGACGCACGCGCGCGCGACAAGGTCGTAGTCGGCGGCAAGGGTGCCAATCTTGCCGAAATGGCCGGAATCGGCCTGCCGGTTCCTCCCGGTTTTACCATTACCACTGAAGAGTGCGTGAAATACCTTGCCGAAGGCGGTGACTTCTCGGCCGAGCTGCGCGCCGACGTTGCCGAAGCGCTGACGCATATCGAAAAGACCGTGGGCAAGAACTTCGGCGATGCCGCCGATCCGCTGCTGGTTTCGGTCCGTTCGGGCGCGCGCGTTTCGATGCCGGGCATGATGGACACCGTTCTCAACCTGGGCCTCAACGACGCCACCGTAGAGGGCCTCACGCAGACCTCGGGTGACGAGCGTTTCGCCTGGGACAGCTATCGCCGCTTCGTCCAGATGTATTCGGACGTTGTCCTTGGCCTCGATCACGGCCGCTTCGAGGAAGCGCTGGAGATCGCCAAGGAAGACAACGGCTACATGAACGACGTCGAGATGACGGCGTCGAACTGGAAGGCCATCGTCAAGGAATACAAGGGCATCGTCGAGGAAGAACTCGGCCGCCCGTTCCCGCAGGACGTGCATGAACAGCTCTGGGGCGCGATCCAGGCAGTGTTCGATTCCTGGGATTCTGACCGCGCCAAGGTCTATCGCCGCCTGAACGACATCCCGGGTGACTGGGGCACGGCCGTCAACGTGCAGGCCATGGTCTTTGGCAACATGGGCGATACCTCGGCCACCGGCGTTGCCTTCACCCGCGACCCGGCGACCGGCGAAAAGGCCTATTACGGCGAATGGCTGGTCAATGCGCAGGGCGAGGACGTCGTCGCCGGCATCCGCACTCCGCAGTACCTGACCAAGGCCGCGCGTGAGCGTGCCGGGGCCAAGCCGCTGTCGATGGAAGAGGCGATGTCGGGCGCGTACACCGAGCTTGCCGCGGTGTTCGAGCTTCTCGAAAAGCACTACCGCGACATGCAGGACATCGAGTTCACCGTCGAGCGCAACAAGCTGTGGATGCTGCAGACCCGTTCGGGCAAGCGCACCGCCAAGGCCGCGCTCAAGATGGCAGTCGACATGGTGGACGAAGGCCTGATCGACGAGGCAACCGCGATCAAGCGCGTCGATCCGATGGCACTGGACCAGCTTCTGCACCCCACGCTCGATCCCAAGGCCGCCCGCGACATTCTCGGCAAGGGCCTGCCCGCATCGCCTGGCGCGGCTTCGGGCGCGATCGTGCTCGATGCCGATACCGCCGAAAAGCGTGCTGAAATGGGCGAGGCCGTGGTGCTCGTTCGCGTCGAGACCAGCCCTGAGGACATTCACGGCATGCACGCCGCGAAGGGCATCCTTACGGCGCGCGGCGGCATGACCAGCCACGCGGCGGTCGTGGCGCGCGGCATGGGCCGTCCCTGCGTCTCGGGCGCTTCGGGCCTGTCGATCGACATGAAGACCCGCACCTTGCGCATGGGCAACCGTGAGCTGAAGGAAGGCGATATCATCACACTCGACGGCGCGACCGGTGACATCATGGCCGGCGAAGTGCCGACCATCGAGCCGGAACTGGCCGGCGATTTCGCCACACTGATGGTCTGGGCCGACAAGCACCGCCGCATGAAGGTGCGCACCAACGCCGAGACTCCGGCCGACTGCAAGATGGCCCGCCAGTTCGGCGCCGAAGGCATCGGCCTCTGCCGCACCGAGCACATGTTCTTCGATGCCGGCCGCATCTCGGCCGTGCGCCAGATGATCCTGGCCGAAGACGAAGCCGGCCGCCGCGCCGCGCTGGAAAAGCTGCTGCCGGAACAGCGTGCGGACTTCATCGCGATCTTCGAGGTGATGGCCGGCCTGCCGGTCACCATCCGCCTGCTCGATCCGCCGCTCCACGAGTTCCTGCCGCACGGCGATGCCGAGTTTGCAGAACTTTCGGAAACGATCGGCATCGGCGTCGACACGCTGAAGCGCCGGGCCGACGAACTCCACGAGTTCAACCCGATGCTCGGCCATCGCGGCTGCCGCCTGGGCATCACCTTCCCAGAGATCTACGAGATGCAAGCCCGCGCCATCTTCGAGGCCGCCTGCGAAGTCGCAGCCGCTTCGGGCGAGGCGATCGTGCCGGAAGTGATGATCCCGCTCGTCGCCACCAAGCGCGAACTGCAGATCCTCAAGAAGGCGGTGGATGAAACCGCTGCCAAGGTCTTCGCCGAGAAGGGCCGGACGCTCGACTACATGGTCGGCACGATGATCGAACTGCCGCGTGCCGCGCTGATGGCGGGTGAGATCGCCGAGGAGGCCAAGTTCTTCTCGTTCGGCACCAACGACCTGACGCAGACCACGCTGGGTGTTTCGCGCGACGATGCTGCGCGCTTCCTCAGCCCCTATGTCGAAAAGGGCATCTATCCGCGCGATCCATTCGTCAGCCTCGATATCGAAGGCGTCGGCCAGCTCGTGCAGTTGGGTGCCGAACGTGGCCGCGCAACTTATGCCGATCTCAAGCTCGGCATCTGCGGTGAGCATGGCGGCGATCCGGCATCGATCGCGTTCTGCGAGAAGGTCGGCCTCGATTACGTCAGCGCCTCGCCGTATCGCGTGCCGATCGCGCGACTGGCGGCGGCTCAGGCCGCGCTGGCCTGAAAATGAAAAGGCCGGGGTGATCCCCCGGCCTTTTTCTTATTTCTTCCAGCCCGAGAGGGTGAGGATTTCGAAGCGTTCCACGGTTCGCCCGTCCGTCCCGGCTTCGGCGAAAGCCCTCCGGGCACGTTCGAGCGCGGCCTTGCCAAGTGGCGGGCCAGGGTCTGCCAACAGACTGCCGTGACCTTGTGCCCGCAGATCGCCAACGAGGCGTTCGAGACTGCGGAAGGAAACTTGAAGCGGACGCTGGTCGATCACGGGATCCGCGAAGAGCGTACGCTGGAGCAGTTGCCCGCCCGCGCGCACGTCCACCATCGGATGAATGCGCGCGGCAGGGCGCTCAGCATCGGCGGCCATCATGATCTCGCGCAGCCGGGGCAGGCTTCCGAGCGACAGGAAGCTGGCGATCAGCATGCCGCCCTGTGCCAGCGCGCGACGGGCGTGGATAAGCGCGCCGGGCAAGTCGTTGACCGTGTCCAGCGTGCCGAGGCTGACGATGAGGTCGAAGCCATCGAAAGGGTAGGGCGCTTCCTCGTCGAAGCCCATCGCGGGTTCAGCTTCGACAACTTCGACACTGCGAGCAGCCAGTGAACGGGCCAGCGTTCCCGTCCAGTCACCCACGATCAGCGCGCGTTTGGGCTCGAAGCGGAGGAACGAGAGGCGTTCTTCCACGTCCTCGATCATATCCTCAAGCAGATAGCGCGGAGCATCCGGCAATCGTTGGAGAGCCAGCGCGCGGCGTCGCGCGGCGATGCGGCGGGAAGGGGCAAAGATGCGGGGGGGGGACGCAGGGGGAGCGGTTTCAGCCATCCCGCGTTCCCTGCCGCGTCCTGACGGCTTGCGCAACCGTGCCGATCAACCATGCGAGGCGCGTGGCGATGAACAGCTTGTAGCTTGAGCTTGCACATCGGCTGCCTAGGCTTGGCGAGATGAAGATCGCCGCCGCCTTCACACCTGTACTGGACCTCATCTTCCCGCCGCGTTGTCCGCTTTGCGGGGCCTCGCTTGCTGCACAGAACGGGCTGTGCCCGGATTGCTGGAGCAGTCTGGCCATCCCGGGCGACCCTTCGTGTGCGTCCTGCGCGCGGCCCTTCCCGAGAGACATTCCGGATGGATCAGTCTGCGCGCCTTGCCTCGCGGAGCCGCCTCGTCACGACGGGATCGCTGCTGCCACGCTGTATAACGATGCCTCGCGCAAGCTCGTTCTCGCGCTCAAGCACGGCAATCGTCTGGCACTTGCAGACATGCTCGGTGCTTTCATGGCAGCACGTGTGCCGCAGGTCGGCGAAGAGTGGCTGGTCGTGCCGGTGCCGCTGCATCGCTGGCGCATTTGGCACCGGGGTTACAATCAGGCAGCCGAACTCGCGCGCGTGATCGCCCGCCTGAGAGGCGCGCGACTCGAAGTGGACATGCTGGAGCGGCGCAAGGCCACGCCGTCGCTGGGCGGATTGGGCGGCAAGGCGCGACAACGGGTACTCTCGGGAGCCATCGGCGTCTCCCCGCGACGGCGCGCGCGGATCAAGGGCGCTCGCATCGTATTGGTGGACGATGTGCTGACCAGCGGCGCCACCAGCCAGGCCTGCGTGTCGGCGCTCAAGCGTGCCGGTGCCAAAGAAGTTCTGATCGCCTGTTTCGCGCGCGTCCTCGATGAGGCGCTGGATATCGTGTGAGCCAGATACGAAAACGCCCGGAACCGAAGGTTCCGGGCGTCTCGTGACGAAACTCTTGGACTCCGCTGAGCGGTTCGGCGGCCCCCCTGCAGGCCGCCTAGTCCGATCCCTCATTCTTTCGCCGACCGGAAGGTCGACATTTCCCTGAACCGTGGCGCCTGTTCTCGGTAACTTTGCCTGAGGCTTTTGTTACCAGTCAGCGACCTGTGGTCGGAAGCAGCCCCCCAGCTGCAAGGCCACAATCCACGCAAAGCCGGGGGTTGAAAAGAGGCATGAGGGCGTTACGGGGATTTTGGTCATCGGCTGTGGTTATCCTGCAACATCGGCAGGCCGGTGCGAGAGCAGAGGGAATTTTCCGAAAATGCGTGAGATCACCAAGGCAGAACGCGAGCTGGGCAGCGAATTTCTCCCTAAGTTCGATGCACATGGACTGCTGGTGGCGATCGCGGTGGATTCGCAAACGCGGGAGATCCTGATGGTTGCCTACATGGATGCCGAGGCACTGGCCAAGACGCGCGAGACGGGGCTTGCGCACTTCCATTCACGCTCACGCGGAAGCCTCTGGCTGAAGGGGGAGACTTCCGGGCATTTCCTCAGAGTCGAAGAGATTCGAGTCGATTGCGATCAGGACGCACTGGAACTCCTTGTTCGGCCGGAAGGCCCCGCCTGTCACACGGGCGCTCGCAGCTGTTTCTATCGGCGACTCGCGGGTAATGACCTCGAATCATTCGAAAGCTGACAGTTGCCTTACAGCCCCCACATCGCGTGAAGGCTGGCAGGTGGGGCTATAATCTCTTAAAAACAATAACTTTCCTTACTTGTGTTCAAAATCCCCTCTTTCGGACCTGACGGTGGCAATTTCGGCTTAACCCATCAGGCGGACATATCGCCGCAAGCGGCTCGTATGCTGCATCGCGGAAGGCAAAGCTGCGGACGACAGCACTGATTTCTCGTGAGAAATCCGCTGTCCTACGATGAAGCAAAGAAAATATGTGGCTGCTCCATGCCGGTGTCCTGCCCCGTCACCGGTCAACGGGTAGGGCATGCCTTCGACGGGGACGCCGAGGCTTTTCCGTCGCGGGCATGATGGAGGGAAGCCGAGAGGCTTTTACGGGGCGCAAGAAGGAAGGGAAATGTCATGAACCGACGAGTGACAGTCGTTGCGGCGATTGCTGGCCTGCTGGCCGGCATTCCAACCGCTGCGCTGGCGGATCAAAGACCTGCCAGTTCCACGCTAAACTACCAGAAGTTCAAGCTGGCCAGCTATTTCGGCAGGGGCGACTCCGGCCGTGGCTTTAGTGGGAACAACGGCGGTCGCGATCACGACTACCGGCCCAGTGACAACAACTATGGCCGCCACGATGGCAATAACGGTCACTATTATGGTGGCGGCAATGGCCACTACAATGGTGGCGGTAACGGCCATTACAATGGTGGCGGTGATAACGGTCATCACAATGGTTGGGGCGACAGCGATCATCATTACGGTGGTGGCGACAATGGTCACCACGATGGTGGTGGCACCAAGTCTCACGGCTGCTAAGCTTTGGGAACCGATCGTGGCCGCCGCTTATGGCGGCCACGGTTTTATGCCTTGAAAATGTACCTCAGCCGAGGATTTCGTCGAACAGGCTGATCATGGCGGCCCAGCTCTGGCGGTCTGCGCTGGCATTGTAGCCGATGGCCGCGATCCCACGCGCGTCGCTGCCCGGATCGGTAAAGCCGTGACGGACGCCGGAATAGGAATGGAAGTGCCAGTTTGCGCCGGCGCGATCCATCTCGTCCCAGAATTCCAGAACCTGTTCGCGTGGAACCAGCGGATCGGCATCGCCGTGACAGACGAGAATGCGCGGTTTGACCGCACCCGCTTCGGCCGGTTTGGCCGTGGCGAGTGTGCCATGGAAGCTCACCGCCGCCAGCAGGTGCTGCCCGTCTCGTGCAGCTTCGAGTACGGCCTGCCCGCCCATGCAATAGCCGATACCGAACATCGGCAGGTCGGCCGCGTCCGGAACCCGGCGCAGCGTTGCTATCGCCGCCGCCAATCGGCCGCGATAGTGATCGACGTTGGCGCGGAGCTTTTCGGCCAGCGGGAACGAGGCTTCGAAACTTTCCACCGGCTCGCCGTAGAAATCCGCAACCATGGCGAGATAGCCAAGGTCGGCCAGCATCCGCGCGCGGCGTTCCACCGGAGGGGCATAGTTGGCGATAGTCGGGAAGACGATCACAGCCGCGCGGGGCGTACCCTTCGGACGAGCGAGCCAACCGGTAAGGGGCTGCCCCGCGTGGTTGTAGGTGATCGCCTCCATTTCGGTCACTCCGGAAGGAAGTCGGGTACCGAGAGGTAACGTTCGCCGGTATCGTAATTGAAGCCCAGAATGCGCGAACCGGTGGGAAGCGACGGCAGCTTCTGCGCGATTGCGGCCAGCGTTGCGCCCGAACTGATACCCACCAGCATGCCTTCCTCGGTCGCGCAACGGCGAGCCCATTCCTTGGCATCGGCCGGATCGACCTGAATCGCGCCGTCGATCGCCTGGGTGTGAAGGTTCCCGGGGATGAACCCGGCGCCGATGCCCTGGATCGGATGGGGGCCGGGCTGGCCGCCGGAAATGACCGGCGACAGCGTGGGCTCCACCGCATAGGCCTTGAGCGAAGGCCAGACCGCTTTTAGCGTTTCGGCGCAGCCGGTGATGTGGCCGCCGGTGCCGACGCCGGTGATCAGGGCATCGATGGGCGTATCGGCAAAGTCCGCGAGAATTTCGCGGGCGGTGATTTCCGCGTGAACCGCGACGTTAGCCGGGTTGTCGAACTGCTGCGGCATCCACGAACCGGGCGTTTCCGCGATCAGTTCCTTAGCGCGCTCGATAGCACCCTTCATGCCCTTTTCGCGCGGCGTCAGGTCGAAGGTGGCGCCATAGGCGAGCATCAGGCGGCGACGCTCGATCGACATCGATTCGGGCATGACGAGGACCAGCTTGTAGCCCTTGACCGCCGCCACCATGGCAAGGCCGATGCCGGTGTTGCCCGAAGTCGGCTCGATGATCGTGCCACCCGGCGAAAGCGTGCCATCGGCCTCCGCAGCCTCGATCATGGCCAGTGCGATGCGGTCCTTGATCGAGCCGCCGGGATTGCCGCGCTCGGCCTTGATCCAGACCTCATGGTCGGGAAACAGCCGCGAAACGCGGATGTGCGGCGTATTGCCGATGGTGGCGAGGATGTTGTCGGCCTTCATCAGTGGTGCTCCCAACGTGGTGCGAAGGTTCGGGCCCGGCGGATCTCAGGGAAACCCCAAGCCCAGATTGCGGTAATGACTATGGCAGCGGTGCCGCCGAAGACAACAGCCCCCGTCGCGCCGAGCAGTGCGGCGGCAACGCCCGACTGCATCTCGCCCAGCTCGTTCGAGGCGGAGATGGCAAGGCCGGAGATGGCGGAGACGCGGCCGCGCTTGTCGTCCGGCGTGCGCAGCTGGACGAGCGAACTGCGGATGAACACAGAGATCATGTCGGCAGCGCCGAGCAGGGCAAGGAAGCCCAGCGAGATCAGGAAGCTGCGCGAGAGGCCGAAGCCCACTGTCATGGCGCCATAGGCGGCGACCGAGAGCAGCATCTTGACGCCGACGTTCTTCGCCAGCGGGCGGAACGAAAGCCAGAGGGCGACCACGGCCGCGCCGGCCGCCGTTGCAGCGCGCATCTGGCCAAGGCCCTCCGGTCCAACATGCAGGATGTCGCGCGCGAAGACCGGCATCAGCGCGGTGGCACCGCCCAGCAGGACCGCGAAAAGGTCGAGCGTGATACAACCGAGCAGGAAGCGTTCATGCCAGATGAAATGGAAGCCATCGACGATCTGGCGCAGCGGGTGGGCCTTTCGCGCGTCCTTCGCCAGCGGCGGAAGATTGCGGATGGCGAGGATGCTGATCGCCGAGAGCGCCATCAGGACGGCCGCGATCCAGTAAGGGAGCGCGTGGTGCCTCGCGAAAAGGAAGCCGAAGGCTGCCGGTCCGATGATCGTGCCGGCCTGCATGGCGATCGAGTTGAAACCGATGGCGCGGGGGATCAGTTCGGCGGGAACGATATTGGGTGCGATTGCGCTCATCGACGGGCCGACGAATACGCGCACCGCTCCGTGCACTGCCGCGAACATGTAAAGCACCGGCAGGCTGCGCCATTCAAGCGTAGTCGCGATGCCCAGACCGATCGCTACCAGAATGTCGACTGCTATCGCCAGACCGGCCACGCGGCGGCGGTCGAACCTGTCGGCGATGACGCCCGAGACCGGGGTCAGCAGGAAGATCGGCAGGAACTGCGCGAAGCCCAGCAGGCCCAGTTGGAAGGATGCCTGCGTGATCGACATGCCATAGTCGCTGCGGGCAACGTCGTAGAGCTGGTAGCCGATGATGACGACCATACCGGTCGAGGCGAGTACCGCGAAGAAGCGGGCAAGCCAGAACTTGCGATAATCGGCGATGCGAAGCGGCGAAGTGGGCTGCGCGGCGGCGCCCGTGGAATGCGGGGGAGACGAGGGCGTATTCACGACCGGCTGCATGGCAGCATGACCCGGCCTTGCCAAGTCATGCCGCCGATCTTTCTCGAAAGGTTATGTTTGCAGTCAATAAGTAAACCGCGCGGTGAGCCGCACGTCACGCCCGGAGATGGGCACGAAGTCACGCGTTTCCGAAGCGGCAAGGCGGCCGGTCACATCGAAGAGATTGTCGGCTGCGAGGATCAGGGACAGCGGGCCATGCTCGCCCAGCGGGCGCCAGGTCGCGCTGAGGTTGACCAGCGTAAAGGCGCTCGTCGGGTTCTCGTTCTCGGTGACGCGGCTCTGCTTGGCGTTCCATTCGACTTCGCTGCGCAACGTGACTGCGGGCGAGTCGAATTCCAGACCGCCACGGGTGCGCAGCGGCGGAATGCGCGGGACCGGCCCCATGTCGACCAGCTTGGCATGGGTATAGTCGACGCCCGCATCGGCCTTCAGCGAATTGTCGCCCCAGCGGGCGAACGTGACGGCGCCCTCGGCCTCGACGCCGCGGAAGCGGGCAGGGGCCTGGATATACTGATAGACCGGGAAGTCCTGAATTATCTCGCCGGTGGGTACGGCCGTGATGAAGTTATCGAAATTGATGCCGTAGAGCGTCACCGAGCCGACCACCGCGCCGCCATTGTAGCGCATGCCTGCCTCGACGCCGTTGCTGCGCTCGACCGTGAAGTTCGGATCGCCGCGCTCGTAGGACTGGGTGGCATCGTGCAGGCCGTCCACGAAGAGTTCCTCGGCCGATGGCGCGCGCTCGCCATGTGAGAAGTTGGCCGAGAACGTCAGCGTATCAGTCGCATGCCAGGCGACGCCGCCGACCGCCGCATACTGATCGAAATTGCGCTGGTCACCGTCCGGTATCGTGCGGATCTGCGTGTTTTCGTAGCGCAGAGCGCCTTCGAGGTCGAAGTGGCCCACTTCGAACTGTTGGAGCGTGAAGACCGCGAAACGGTCAGTGTTGTTATCCGGCAGCAGCGATTCGTCGCCGCTGATGGAGAGGCGCGAGGAGGAGTACTGAACACCGCTCGATCCGCTCCAGATCCCGTGCTTTTCCTGATCGGCCTGAAGACGGACCTCGACGGCCTTGTTGTTGAACTGGGTGCCGATGTTGCCGTCCTCGATTTCGGCGTGCTCATAGTCGCCGTAGGCGCCGCGCACTTCGAGGCGCTTGAGGAAGCCGGTGAGGTTGAGGCCTGCGCGCAAGTCCACGCGAGTCTGGCGCAGGGAAATGCTGGTCGAATCCGGGTCGGTCGAGGGGCGCGGCGGAATGCCGTAGTCATTGGCAAGGCGCTGCACGGAAACGCCGATGTCGCCGCCATCGTCGATGAAGGCGAGGCCGCCGCCCACTGTCCAGCCTTCGGTGCCGCTGTTGGTGAGCTTGCCCTTGCTGTTGGCCTGCGCGGTCAGCGTTGCGGCGCCCACGGCATCGCCGGCGGCGGCAAGGTCGTTCGCCTGCGTCAGAGTCTGCGCGCGCAGTTCGGGCGAAAGGACATAGCCGCCGATGTTGAGATCATCGCTGTGGTTGTACGAGGCGTTCAGGTGGGCAACGAGGCGGCTGGCGAGGCGCACGTCGGCGGCAATCCCGCCGTTCACCATGTTCGCCGCCGTGCCGTAGGAGCCGAGTGCGTCAACGGTGAAGGCCTTGTCGGGAACCTGACGCGGGATTCGCTTGTCCACCGCATTCACCACGCCGCCCGAAGGATCGCTGGCATAGAGCAGAACGCGCGGGCCGTGGAGCACTTCGACGCGTTCGATATTGAGCGTGTCGAGCGAAACCGCGTGGTCGGCCGAGACCGATGAGGCATCGAGCGAACCGATACCGTCGAGCAGAACCTGAACGCGCGGACCGTCAAAGCCGCGCAGCACCGGGCGCGAGACGCCGGGCGCAAAGCCGCTGCTGGAAACGCCGGGAAGGCTTGCCAGCATCTCGCCGATCTGAGGCTTCAGATCGCGGGTCAGGCTGTCTCCGGTCAGCACCACCGGTGCATTGATCGGATCAGCATTGCCCGAGATCACGCGTCCGGAAACGATGATCTCAGGGCCGCTCTCCTGCGGATGCGAACTGTCGTCAGCGGCAGCCGGTGCGGCGGCCGTCTCGGCGAATGCCGTGCCGGGGACGGCGAGCAAGGCTGCGGTGGCCAGGGCGCCGGCGGAGGCCAGCAGGGCGATTCGGGCTTGAGGCGTCGTCATGGCGACTTGGCTAAGGGTGATGATATACTATATCAAGTGCCAATCGCACATGACGGAAATTTCATGTTGCGATGCGGCGCGAACGCCACACGAAGACGCCGCGCGGAACTAGTCCACGCGGCGTCTTCGTGCTTCGCCAATGGCTTGAAGGAGTGCCCGACAGGGCGGGCGCTCAGCGGCGCGGGCGCAGTCGGGGGTTGGGCTGGGCGGTGTCCACCAGCTTCAGGAAATCGTCGATGCGGATGATCCGCTCGAACTGAAAGCCTGAACGGCCCTCGTGCGACCAGATCATGTGCGCTTCGATCCTGCCGATGACCGGAAGGCGCATGACGAGGCGCTCTCCGCGATCCAGGGGAAGTTCGCCCTTGGACATGAAGCCCTGAGCCGAAAGGTTGATGATATGCAGATGAACGTCGCCCATCTGGCGATGCTCGGCAATCAGCTTGTGATCGACAGGGTGGCGAGCCGCCCGCCGCTTGTCGGTTACAGAGAGCTGTGCTCCTGCACTCATGTCCATTTAGCCTCTGGTTGTGACCGTGAGGGGACACAGTGCATCAAAATGGCAAACAATCCGTAAACCCGGCAGAATTTTGCCGTCCTGCCGGGTTCAACGGTGCCTCACCTGCGATCAAGCGTTGCGCAGGATCGCGTGCTTCTTCTTGCCGAGGCTGAGCTTGCGGGTTTCCCCGGCAGCCACTTCGATCAGGAAACCCGGATCGTTCATGAGGACGTCGTCCAGACGGACGGCGCCTTCGCCGATCTTGCGCTTCGCCTCGCCATTAGACGCGGTGAAGCCCAGTTCGGTGAGCGCGGCGCCGAGCCGCACGCCTTCGCCCGTCACGTCCAGCGTCGGCAGATCGTCGCCCATGCCGCCGCCCGCGAATGTCGCCTTGGCCGTGGCTTCGGCAGCGACGGCGGCATCCTCGCCGCGGCACAGCTTGGTCACTTCATTGGCGAGCACGACCTTGGCATCGTTGATCGCGGCGCCTTCGAGGGCTTCGAGGCGGGCGATCTCATCCAGCGGCAGGTCGGTGAACAGGCGCAGGAACTTGCCCACGTCGCGGTCGTCGGAATTACGCCAGTACTGCCAGAAATCGTACGACGGCAGCATTTCCTCGTTGAGCCAGACCGCGCCGGCGGCCGACTTGCCCATCTTGGCGCCATCCGCCGTGGTGAGCAGCGGCGTCGTCAGGCCGAAGACTTCCTTGCTGTCCATGCGGCGGGTCAGTTCTACGCCGTTGATGATGTTGCCCCACTGGTCGGAGCCACCCATCTGCAAGCGTACGTCCTTGTCCTTGCAGAGGTGACGGAAGTCGTAGCCCTGCAGGATCATGTAGTTGAATTCGAGGAAGGTCATCGGCTGCTCGCGCTCAAGGCGCAGCTTGACCGAATCGAACGAGAGCATCCGGTTCACCGTGAAGTGCGTGCCCACTTCTTGCAGCAGCTGAATGTAGCCGAGCTGGCCCAGCCAGTCCTGGTTGTTAACCATCACCGCATCGGTGGGGCCGTCGCCGAATTTCAGCAGGCGCGAAAAGATCGAGAAGATACCCTTGATATTGGTCTCGATCGTCTCGTCGGACAGCATCTTGCGGCTCTCGTCGCGACCGGTGGGATCGCCGATGCGCGTGGTGCCTCCGCCCATCAGCACGATGGGCTTGTGGCCGGTCTGCTGGAGGCGGCGCAGCATCATGATCTGCACGAGGCTGCCGATGTGGAGCGACGCCGCCGTGGCGTCGAAGCCGATATAGCCCGGCACGACCTGCTTCTCTGCGAGAGCGTCGAGGCCCTCGGCATCCGTCGTCTGGTGGATGTAGCCGCGCTCTTCGAGGACGCGGAGCAGGGAAGATTTGTAAGTCATGACCGTGCTTTTCGTTAATGGGAGCCGGGCGCCTAGCATGCGAAAGGCTCAAGATGAAGCAGCCAAGCGAAAGCGGTTGGTCGCTTTCGTGGTGACATCCGGCCGAATCCGGATTGTCAGGCGGACAGGCAGCCCTCTACGGATGCCAGCATGGCCGACCTGACCTGCCACCCGGCACATCCTCCTGTCCTTGTCCGCAGTATCGAAACGCGTGTGATCGGTTTCGACGAGAGCTGGCTGCGCGTGCGCTGGCGTATTCTCGGCGCCGGCAAGCTGGTGGTGCCGGCTTTCGCGGGCAAGGGCCGGGCGGAAGGTCTCTGGCAGACCACCTGTTTTGAGTTGTTCCTTCAGCCGCCCGGCGGGCCGTCCTACGTCGAGATCAACCTTTCCCCGTCCGAGCGGTGGAACGTCTATGACTTCACCGGCCGCCGCGAAGGCATGGCCGAGCGATCGATGCCGCGCGAGCCCGACTGCACCATGCGCAAGGGTTCGGACATCGCGATCTTCGACGCTGCCATTCCCGCTGCCGGCTTGCCCGCGCTGCCGCTGAACTACGGTTTCACGGCGGTGATCGAGGAAGAGGGCGGCGTTAAGAGCTACTGGGCGCTTTCCCACAGCGGTGACGAGCCCGACTTCCACGATCCGTCTTGCTTCACGCTCGAGCTTGCGGCACCGACCGGTTCATGAAATTCGGCCCTGTGAAATTCGGCATCGACCGCCTGCTGGCGGATCCTGAACTGCGTGCGCCTCTCGAAGGGCGCCGCGTGGCGCTTGTTGCGCATCCCGCCTCGGTGACCGAGGATCTCGTCCATTCGCTCGACGCGCTGATCGCGGCGGGCGTGAACGTGACGAGCGCTTTCGGCCCCCAACATGGGCTCAAGGGCGACAAGCAGGACAACATGGTCGAGACCGCCGACGAGCTGGATCCGGCTTACGGCATTCCGATCTACAGCCTTTACGGCGAAGTCCGCCGCCCGAGCGAGGCGATGATGGCCAGCGCCGATGTGTTCCTGTTCGACCTTCAGGACCTCGGCTGCCGCATCTACACTTTCGTGACGACGCTGCTCTATCTGCTGGAAGCGGCTGAGAAGCAGGGCAAGAGCGTCTGGGTGCTTGATCGTCCCAACCCCGCCGGTCGCCCGGTCGAGGGGCTGACGCTTTTGCCTGGGCAGGAGAGCTTCGTCGGTGCGGGGCCGATGCCGATGCGGCATGGCCTGACGCTGGGCGAGATGGGTCACTGGTTCGTCCGTCACTTCAAGCTCGATGTCGATTACCGCGTGATCGCGATGGAAGGCTGGGAGCCCGAAGGCCCCGGCTTCGGCTGGCCGCAGGACCGCATCTGGATCAATCCCAGCCCCAACGCGGCCGATCTCAACATGGCCCGCGCCTATGCCGGCACAGTGATGATCGAGGGCGCGACGCTTTCGGAAGGTCGCGGCACCACGCGCCCGCTGGAAGTGCTGTTTGGCGCGCCCGATATCGATGCCAAGGCGGTTCTGGCCGAGATGCAGCGTTTTGCGCCTGAATGGCTCGAAGGCTGCGCCCTGCGCGAATGCTGGTTTGAGCCGACCTTCCACAAGCATGCCAAGACCCTGTGCAGCGGCTTGATGATCCACGCCGAAGGCAAGTTCTACGATCACCATGCCTTCCGCCCGTGGCGACTGCAGGCGCTGGCGTTCAAGGCGATCCGTAACCTCTATCCGGACTATCCGATCTGGCGCGACTTCCCGTACGAGTACGAGTTCACGCGCCTTGCCATCGACGTCATCAACGGCGGCCCCGGCCTGCGGGAGTGGGTGGATAATCCCGCAGCGCTTCCCGAGGATCTCGATGGGGCGGCCGGTGCCGACGAAGCCGCGTGGAAGGCCGAGATCTCGGACCTGCTGCTCTACTGAGCGGGCGACAAGGCCGCTTTCCCATCGGCAACGGGCGGGGGCGCCATCATCTTGCCGTCGGCGAGCACGAGAACCGGGCAACCGGCCAGGCGTGTGTCGACCGCGCGGATCATTCTCGGCTTGTCGTCATTGGAACGGGGCGTGCCATGCCCCGCCGCCTCGTTGGCGCGCTGAATGGTATAGCCGCATTTAGCCTTGGCGGCCGGAGCCTTGCCTGCACCTGTTGAAGGTGTCGCGCCCATCGTCAGGGCACCGATGACGAGAATTAGTACAATGTCTTTCATCGTCGCACTCCCGTTTCCGGTTACCGCTGCATCATCTTCCCGTCGCCAGATGTAGGCAAGCCCGTCACGCCTTCTTGCGTGTCAGTTCCCGCATCGCCGCGTCGAGCCCGTCGAGTGTCAGCGGGAACATCGCCCCGCCCATCAGATCGCGGATCATCCGCGTGGAGCTGGAATAGCCCCACTGGATCTCGGGCGTGGGGTTGAGCCAGACAGTGGCCGGATAAGTCTGCGCCACGCGCTGGAGCCAGACCGCGCCGGCTTCCTCGTTCATGTGCTCCACCGAGCCGCCCGGATGGCTGACCTCGTAAGGGCTCATCGCCGCATCACCGACGAAGATCACCTTGTAGTCATGCCCGAACTTGTGGAGCAAATCCCAGGTCGGCGTGCGCTGCGACCAGCGGCGGCGATTGTCCTTCCACACGCCTTCGTAGAGGCAGTTGTGGAAGTAGAAGAACTCCATGTTCTTGAACTCGGCGCTGGCGGCGCTGAACAGCTCTTCCATCAGCTGGATGTACGGGTCCATCGATCCACCGACATCGAGGAACAGCAGCACTTTCACCGCATTGTGCCGCTCGGGCCGCATGCGGATATCAAGCCAACCCTGCCGCGCGGTGCCGGAGATGGTGGCGTCGAGATCCAGTTCCTCGACTGCACCCTCACGCGCGAACCGTCGCAGTCGGCGCAGCGCCACCTTGATATTGCGCGTGCCCAGTTCGCGGGTGTTGTCGAGATTGGCAAATTCGCGCTTTTCCCAGACCTTGATCGCGCGGCCGTGTTTGCCTTCTCCGCCGATCCGGATGCCTTCCGGATTGTAGCCGGCATGACCGAACGGCGAGGTGCCGTTGGTGCCGATCCACTTGTTGCCGCCGGAGTGGCGTTTTTCCTGTTCTTCCAGACGCTTCTTGAGCGTTTCCATGATCTCGTCCCAGGAGCCGAGCGCCTTGATCTGCTCCATTTCCTCGTCCGAGAAGTAGCGCTCTGCCACCTTCTTCAGCCAGTCCTCCGGGATATCGACCGGCTGCTGGCCGTAATCGCTGAATACGCCCTTGAAGACCCTCTGGAACACCTGGTCGAACCGGTCGAGCAGGCCCTCGTCCTTCACGAAAGTGGCGCGGCTGAGGTAGTAGAACGCCTCCGGCGTCCGCTCGATCACCTCGCGGTCCAGCGCTTCGAGCAGGACCAGATGCTCCTTGAGCGAGGCCGGGATCCCCGCCGCGCGCAGTTCTTCCACGAAGTTCAGCAGCATGGGGACGCTCCGCTCCGGTTGACACGAAAGCCATGGCGAAGCGATCTGTCACCTTGTTGTGAAATCAATCTGTTACGTGTCACTTTGCATATGCCTGTGTGACTTTTCAAAACCTGATAACCCGCGTCTGTGTCACCTTGTGCCGATGCCTTTTTCGGCCAAGTTACCGAGTGGAGGGAGCGTGCGAGGTTCATGATTGCGAACCTACACCACCCGTGGTGCCGTAGGAAACCGCGCGGCTCTCGCGCGATCTGGGCCGATGCACCAGCGCGACCAGCACGAAGGAGATATACATCAGCAGGTACCACGCGCCGAGCTTGCTCCAGTGTACCATGGTCCAGCCATTTCGCTGGCTTGGATAGATCCACGCCTGCGAGAACGTCGCGAGGTTTTCGGCGAACCAGATGAACAACGCCACGAGAAACCAACCGAGCAGCAATGGCATCCAGCGATCCTCTCGCCAGACGCGGAACCAGATCCGTGTACGCAGGAACAATGCGCCCAGCACCGCGAAAAGGCCCAGCCGGATATCCGGCAGCCAGTGATGCGCAAAGAAGTTCACGTAGATTGTCACGGCCAGCGCCACCGAGACGGCTTCGGCCGGATAACCAGTGAAGCGGAAATCGAAGATGCGCCAAACGCGGGCGATATAGCTGCCGACGGCGGCATACATGAAGCCCGAAAACAGCGGAACGCCGCCGATCCGCAGCATGTTAGCCTCGGGGTATTCCCATGACCCGTGCGCGGTCTTGAACAGTTCCATCACCGTGCCGACGACATGGAAAGCGAGAATGACTTTCGCCTCGTCCATCGTCTCAAGCCGCAGCACCAGCATCGCGATCTGGATCGTCAGCGCGGCGAGCGCCAGGAAATCGTAGCGGGCCAGCGGCGCTTGCGCGGGATAGAACAGATGCGTGGCGACCAGTAGCCCCAACAGTAAACCGCCGAACAGGCAGGCCCAGCCTTGCTTGAAGCCGAACAGCAGGAACTCATAAAGCCACGCCCGCCAACCGGGACGCGGCTCGAACGCTTCGAGCCGCGCGCGGATCGCCGCGAAACGGGTCTGCGAGCCCCTGGTCACGGCAAAATCATGCCGGAGAGGGCGGTGGCGGCGGCTGCTGCGGCCATATTTGCAGCGCTGCATCGAAGTGCGCCCATTCCGGCGCGTCGTCGGTCCAGATCACCGCTTCCGGCCTCAGGCCATGGCCTGCGTCCAGCGCGCCAAGGCGCATGGTTTTGAGGTGGGGACGCGCCGAGCTTTGCGCGAATATCTGCGTTCCGCACTTGGGGCAGAAGTGGAACGTCAGCGTATTGCCGCTCGCCGCTGTCCATGTGGAAGACGCGAGATCGCCCTCAATGGCGATATCTTCGGCCTTGAAGATGGCATTGTTGGTCGGACCACCCGCTGCGAGCTGCTGGCACTGGCGGCACCAGCACTGACGCGTGGCGATCGGCTCGCCCGAAATTTCGAGCGTGACGGCGCCGCAGGCGCAGCGGCCGGGATAAGGTGCTGTCATTGGGTCAGGCTTTCCTCACTTCTGGCGACATCAGCGGCAATCGATATCTGGCCGGAATTTCCGTGTCGATGGCCTGATGGATACCCGGAAGAAAATGCGAAGCGCGAAAGTCAGCTTCCCCGGCGGGCCATGAAAGCGAGCCTTTCGAACAGCATCACATCCTGCTCGTTCTTCAGCAGCGCGCCGTGCAGCGGCGGGATCGCCTTGGCCGGGTCCTGATTCTGGAGGACCTCCAGCGGCATGTCCTCGCTCAGCAGCAGCTTCAGCCAGTCGAGGAGTTCGCTGGTGGAAGGCTTCTTCTTGAGGCCGGGCACTTCGCGAAGTTCGTAGAAGATCTCCATCGCCTTGGTGACGAGGGTCTTCTGGATGCCGGGGAAGTGCACGTCGACGATGGCCTGCATCGTCTCGCGCTCGGGAAACTTGATATAGTGGAAGAAGCAGCGGCGCAGGAAAGCGTCCGGCAGGTCCTTCTCGTTATTGGAGGTGATGACCACGATCGGGCGTTCCACGGCGGCGACATGCTCGCCGGTTTCGTAGACGTCGAAGGCCATGCGATCGAGTTCGGCCAGAAGATCGTTGGGGAACTCGATGTCCGCCTTGTCGATCTCGTCGATCAGCAGGACGGGCAGGCGGGGTGAGGTGAAGGCCTCCCACAGCTTGCCCTTGCGGATGTAGTTGTTGATGTCGTGAACACGCGCATCGCCCAGTTGGCCGTCGCGCAGGCGGCCGACGGCGTCATATTCGTAAAGGCCCTGATGCGCCTTGGTGGTGGACTTGACGTTCCAGGTGATGAGCGGCGCGTCGAGAGAGGCGGCGATCTGTTCGGCCAGCACCGTCTTGCCGGTGCCAGGCTCCCCTTTCACCAGCAGGGGGCGGCGCAGCAGAACGGCGGCGTTGACCGCGACTTTCAGGTCGTCGGTGGCGACGTAGCTGCTGGTGCCTTCGAAACGCTGCATTCGGCCTGTCCCGTTGTTTAACTATTCGGTTAATCCCTAAGTTTTGCGTTGCAGCATGGCAAGCGGGCAGTCGAGGGCATGGACTTCGCCGCCGGGGCGTTGCAATCAGCGGCGCATGGGGGCTGGATTCTTGCGCGAAATGGACTGGCTGGGTGCGGACCGGGTGCGGGGATACCTGCGTCTGCTGGCCGGGCTCAATCTGGCCATGCTGGCCTGGCTGCTGGTGACAGCGCACGGCGGGGTTGATGCCAACGGTTTCCTGCTTGGCAGCGATTTCATCAGCTTCTGGACCACCGGGCGGATGCTGATCGCGCATGGCGATCCTTATGATGCTGCCGCCCACATTGCCGCGCAGCGGGCGTGGTTCGCGCCGCCCGGTGGCTATACTGCGTTCTTCTATCCGCCCTCGTTCCTGCCGCTGTGCTGGCCGCTCGGTTGGTTGGGGTATTTTCCCGCGCTGGCGGCGTGGCTGCTGGCGACGGGCACGTTCTACGCGGCGGCGGTGCGGGTCTGGTGGCGAAATGCCGAGATCGGCCTGCCGCGGTGGTTGCTGCTTGCGGCGTTTCCGGCGATGCCGATCGTGGTGACGCACGGGCAGACCTCATGGCTTGTCGCCGCGCTGCTCGGGACCGGTGTGCTGATGGTTCGCCGGCAGCCATTGCTGGCGGGGCTTTGCCTCGGACTGGCGACGATCAAGCCGCAATTCGGGCTGCTGGTGCCGCTGGCGCTGATCGCCTCGCGCGAGTGGAAAGTGATCGGCCTTGCTGCCGTGACGGCGCTGGCGCTTGCGGGGCTGTCGGCGCTGGCCTTCGGCCCTGAAACATGGCTGCACTGGCTTGCGGCAAGCGGCCGCGCGCAGGCTGCCATGGCGGAAGGCGCAGTAGGTTTCGGCAAGATGGTGAGCCCGTTCGCAGCGCTGCGGCTGCTCGGCGCGCCGGTTTGGGCGGCTTACGGAGTGCAGGGACTGGTTACTCTTGCCGTAGCGGCGCTGGTTGTTGTCGCGGCGTGGACCAAGGGCTGGCGGCCCGCGTTGGCCTCGCTCGTGCTGGCCGGAGCGCCGCTGGCGACGCCCTTCGTGCTCGATTACGACATGGTTCTGCTGGCGTTCCCGATGCTCTGGCTGGCGGGCGAGGGGCGGCGAACCGGCTTTGCGCCTTACGAGAAACTGGTGCTGCTGCTGGCGTTCGTCGCCCCCGCTTTCGCGCGGCCGCTGGCGCTGAACCTTTCCGTTCCGATCATGCCGCTGGTGCTGGCTGCATTCTTCGCGATAGTCTGGCGCCGGGCCAGCTTCAGACCCAAGCCGCATGGCGACGAGGAGCTGCCCTGAACGAAGGAGCCTGAGATGCCCGAGAACAAACCCCGCGCCGCGCGCAACATTGCCCTGCTGATCGATGCCGACAATGCCTCGCCCAGTCACCTTGAGGCGGCGCTGACCATCCTTGGCGATCTCGGCTCGGTCAATGTCCGGCGCGTCTACGGGAACTGGAGCAAGGCTTCGCTCAAGGGATGGTCCAGGCTCGTCCACCGTCACGCGCTGGAACCGCAGCAGCAGTTCGACGTGACGAAGGGCAAGAACGCGACCGACATGAAAATGACGATCGACGCGATGGACCTGCTTTACGACGGCCATGTCGACGGCTTCGGCCTGATGACCAGCGACAGCGATTTCATGCCGCTCGCCATCCGCATCCGCCAGAACGGCACGCCGGTCTATGGCTTCGGCACGAGCCGCACGCCCGAGGCATTTCGCGAGGCCTGCACCCGGTTCATCGACCTTGCCGCGCTACCCGCCGCCGATGAGGACGAGACGCCGGGCGAGACCACTGTGCCGCCCATCGACGCCGATCTGGTCAAGCTCATCGGTGAGGGCTGGAAGGCCAGCAAGCGTGACGAGAACGGCTATGCCAGTCTCTCGGAAGTGGGCCAGCGCGTTGCCAACCGGTCCAGCTTCGATGCCCGCAGCTATGGTTTCTCGCGCCTGTCGGAACTGGTGAAGACACTCCCCAACTTCGCGACAGAAATGCGCGACAGCGGGTTGTTCATCAAGCGGATGCGCTGAGGCTGGCGAGCAGTGCCCGCCTAAGCCTCACGCGTCGATCAGTTCCGGATCGATCTCGCCCGCGCGGTTCTGGATGAACTGGAAGCGGTGTTCGGGATTGCGGCCCATCAGGCGGTCGACAAGGTCCTTCACCGCCGCGCGGTCCTCGTATTCGGGGGGCAGGGTGATCCGGATCAGCGAGCGCGAGGCCGGGCTCATCGTCGTCTCGCGCAGCTGCTGCGGGTTCATCTCGCCAAGGCCCTTGAAGCGGCCGACTTCGACCTTCTTGCCCTTGAACACGGTCTTTTCGAGTTCCGCGCGGTGCGCATCGTCGCGGGCATAGGCCGAGGTCGAACCCGCCGTTAGGCGGTAGAGCGGCGGCTGGGCAAGGTAGAGGTGTCCGCGCCGCACGATGTCCGGCATCTCCTGGAAGAAGAACGTCATCAGCAGCGTCGCGATGTGGGCGCCGTCGACGTCGGCGTCGGTCATGATGACGATGCGATCGTAGCGCAAGTCGTCCGCGTTGCAGTCCTTGCGGGTGCCGCAGCCGAGCGCGAGGCCAAGGTCCGCGATTTCCTGATTGGCGCGGATCTTGTCGTTGGTGGCGCTGGCGACGTTGAGGATCTTGCCGCGGATCGGCAGAATTGCCTGCGTCTTGCGGTCACGTGCCTGCTTGGCCGAGCCGCCTGCCGAATCGCCTTCGACGATGAACAGTTCGGTCTCGCCATCGCCTTCACCCGAACAGTCGGTGAGCTTGCCGGGCAGGCGCAGCTTCTTGGCATTGGTGGCAGTCTTGCGCTTGACCTCGCGCTCCGCTTTTCTGCGAAGCCGCTCGTCCATGCGCTCCATCACCGAGCCGAGCAGCGCCTTGCCGCGCTCCATGTTATCGGTCAGGAAGTGATCGAAGTGATCGCGCACCGCCGCTTCGACAAGGCGCGCGGCCTCGGGGCTGGTGAGGCGATCCTTGGTCTGGCTCTGGAACTGCGGTTCGCGGACGAAGACGGAGAGCATGACCTCGCTGCCCGTCACCACGTCGTCCGGAGTGATGTCCTTGGCCTTCTTCGCCTGCCCCACAAGGTCCGCGAAAGCGCGGATGCCCTTGGTAAGCGCAGCGCGCAGACCCTGTTCGTGGGTGCCGCCATCCGGGGTCGGGATGGTGTTGCAGTACCAGGAATAGGAACCGTCGGAATAGAGCGGCCAGGCGATCGCCCATTCGACGCGGCCCTGCTCGGAGCCGTCATCGCCGCGCGGGAAATCCTGCGTGCCGGAGAAGAACTGCGTGGTCACGCATTCGCGGCCGCCGATCTGCTCGGCCAGATGGTCGGCCAGGCCGCCGGGGAACTGGAACGTCGCCTCTGCCGGCACCTCTTCGGAAGTGAGCGAGGGTGCGCATTTCCAGCGGATCTCGACGCCCGCGAAAAGGTAGGCCTTGGAGCGGACCAGCTTGAAGAGGCGGGCAGGCTTGAATTTCTGGTCGCCGAAAATCTCGGGATCGGGCGTGAAGGTCACGGCCGTACCGCGCCGGTTGGGCGCCGCGCCGACTTTCTGGAGCGGACCAAGCGTCTGCCCGCGCGAGAATTCCTGCGCGAACAGTTCCTTGTTGCGCGCAACTTCGATGCGGGTCTTCACCGAGAGCGCGTTGACCACCGAGATGCCGACGCCATGGAGGCCGCCCGACGTGGCATAGGCCTTGCCGGAAAACTTGCCGCCCGAGTGCAGCGTGGAGAGGATGACCTCCAGCGCCGACTTGCCGGGGAACTTGGGATGTTCGTCGACCGGGATGCCGCGTCCGTTGTCGGTGATGGTGAGGCGCCCGGCGGTGCCCGGCTCCTCTTCCAGAGTCACTTCGATACGGTTGGCGTGACCGGCAACGGCCTCGTCCATCGCATTGTCGAGCACTTCGGCGGCAAGGTGATGCAGCGCGCGCTCATCGGTGCCACCGATGTACATGCCCGGACGGCGGCGGACGGGCTCCAGCCCCTCCAGCACCTCGATCGCGGAACCGTCATAGGTTTCCCCTGCGGCGGAGGGGAGCTTGTCGAAGAGGTCATCGGACATGGGCGGACTATAGGCAGGCCCGGAATCAGCGATCAAGCAGGCGCTTGCGCTTATCCGCAGGGGTTTGGTCGAATGGAGAAGAAAAAGGGAACAGAATGCGGAGGCAGCCGGCCGAGGGTGCCTCCGCTCGCGATTATTTGCCCTTGGCGAACCCGGTCGGCGCCGCGTCGATCACCTTGACGCCGCCGCTCTCCACCGCGCGCACTTCCAGCGCGCGCTCGATCAGACCGTTGCGGTTGAAGCGGAAGGCACCGTCGACGCCCAGGAATCCGTCGGGCGCAAACATGTCCGCTGTGGGGAAGATCGCTCCCGGCTTCCATGTGCGCGAGACGCGGAGGGTCAGCAGCACCGCATCGTAACCGAGCGTGGCGATGCGGAAGGGCTGGGCGCCGAACCGCGCGCGGTAGCTCTTGGCAAACTGGCCGAAGCGGGTGTCCGACACTGTGGCGAACCAGGCGCCGTTCAGGGCCGGAGTGGTCGTCAGCTCCTTTTCGCCGCTCCACAGTTCGGTGCCGAGCAGGCGGACCGTGCCGGTGCCGCCTCCGGTGCGGAACGTGGTGGCGGCGCGTGAGGAGAGGCCGCCGCTGTCGGCGATCAGCAGCGCGCCGAAGCCGCCCTTGGCCTTGATGCGCGTCGCTGCCGCGCTGATCGAGGCGGCGGTGCGGTCATAGGGCTCCATGGCCAGCACAGTGCCGCCACTGGCGCGTACCGACGCGAGCAGGGCACTGCTCACGCGTTCGCCATACTCACCGCGCGGAACCAGCGCCGCGAAGCTCGAAACGCCTTGCTGACGGGCATAGGCCACCGTGCGGGCGACCGACTGGCCGGGCAGGTTGCCGATGATGAAGACTTCGCTCTCGGCGGCTTTCTCGTCATTGGAGAACGAGATCAGCGGCACTCGCGCAGGCCGGGCGACCGCGCGCACGGCGGCGATGTCGTCGGCGAGCAGCGGGCCGAGGATCAGCTTGTTGCCGTCGGTTACCGCGCGGCGCGCGGCCTCACCGGGGTTGGTCCCGGTGTCGTAGACGGTGATCCGCAGGTCCTTCGCGCCGGTATCGAGGATCGCCATGTTCGCCGCATTGGCCAGCGACTGGCCGACCCCGGCATTGGGACCCGTGGTGGGCACGAGCAGGGCCACGCGGTGGCGCTCGGTATCGGTGGCGACGACGTTGTCGCTGGGAGCGGGCGTTGGTGCGGGAGCAGGCGCGGGAGCCTTGGGAACGACCGCGCAGCCCGCAAGCAGTGCCATGGCGGCCCCGGCCAGAAAATTACGCCGATTGGGTCGTCCATTCAGGCTCTTGTCGAACATTGCTTGCCGCTCCCGCAGTCCTTGGGCCATGAGGCCGATAATGGAAAACAGTCTTTCGCCAGGCCTCTACATAGTGGCAACCCCCATTGGCAACCTTGGGGACATTACAGTCCGCGCCGTAGAGACGCTTCGGGGCGTGAGTGCGGTCGCTTGCGAAGATACGCGGGTTACGGGCAAATTGCTCCACCACCTGGGTATCAAGCAGCGCCTCATCCGCTACGACGATCATGCCGGGGAGGGGGACCGCGAGCGGCTGCTTTCACTGATGGCAAACGAGCCGGTGGCGCTGGTCAGCGATGCCGGAACTCCGCTGATTTCCGACCCCGGCTACCGTCTGGTCCGCACCGCGCGTGAACGGGGAATTGCTGTCACCAGCCTGCCGGGCGCCAATGCTGCGGTCATGGCGATGACGCTCTCCGGCCTTCCCAACGACCGCTTCCTGTTCGCCGGTTTCCTGCCCAACAAGACCAAGGCGCGCGAAACCGTGCTGGGCGATCTGGCCCGCGTTCCGGCGACGCTGGTGTTCTACGAAACCGCGCCGCGCCTTGAAGATGCGCTGGGCGCTATCGATTCGGTGCTGCCGGGCCGCGAAGTGGCGGTCGCGCGCGAACTGACCAAGAAGTTCGAGGAATGCCGCAGCGGCACGCCGCAGGAACTGATCGCGCATTATGCCGCGCATCCGCCCAAGGGCGAGATCGTGCTGCTGGTCGGCCCGCCCGGCGACGAGCCGATGGGGGAGGTCGACGTTGATGCGCTGCTCCGCGCCGCGCTGCAGGAAGCCAAGCCCTCGCAAGCGGCGGCGAGCGTGGCCAAGGCTACCGGGCTCGATCGCAAGACCCTCTATGCCCGCGCGCTGGAACTGAAGTGAGCGCCATTCGGTGAGCGAGCGGCGCGCAAGGGCGGAACGGCAGGGCCGACGGGGCGAGGCGCTGGCGCTCTGGTACTTGCGCCTGTCGGGCTGGCGGATCCTTGCCGTTCGGGTGAAGACGCCGCGCGGCGAAGTGGACCTGGTGGCGCGGCGCGGCCGGGTGCTCTGCTTCGTCGAAGTGAAATGGCGCGCCCGCAAGGCCGATCTCGACCATGCCATCGATGGCTATCGGCTGCGGCGTGTCGCGGCGGCCGCCGAAGCGCTTGCGCCGCGCTATCAGAAGCCCGGCGACAGCCTCAGGATTGATGTCCTGCTGCTATCGCCGGGGTGCTGGCCGCGACGGATTGCCAATGCCTGGCAACCTTTCGCGTGACAGCGGGGGGTAGGAAGTCCGGTATCGATCGAAGAAATAGGGCGAGGAACGGCGACGAAATTATTCGCACGGCTTGCCGAATTTCATTAAGCCTCCGCCCCGTAGTTCCCCCCGTTATCCTCCCCCAGATTCTCCCGAGGAACCGAATTCCATGAGCCTACGCGTCGCCATCCAGATGGACCCGCTTGAGACGATCAACATCGCGGGCGATTCGTCCTTTGCCCTGATGCTTGCTGCGCAGGAGCGCGGGCATACTCTGTTTCATTATGACGTGCGGACCTTGGCCTACGACGCCTCCGAAGGCACGGGCGGTCGGCTTACCTGCTGGGCCGCGCCGGTCGCCGTCCAGCGCGTCGAAGGCGCGCATTTCACGCGCGGCGACTATCGCCTGATCGACCTTGCTGCCGATATCGACGTGGTGCTGATGCGGCAGGATCCGCCGTTCGACCTTGGCTATATCACTGCCACGCACTTGCTCGAACGCCTTGCCGGGCGGACTCTGGTGGTCAACGATCCCGCCTCGGTCCGCAACGCGCCTGAGAAGGTCTTCGTTCTCGACTTCGCGCGCTTCATGCCGCCGACCTTCATCGCCCGCCGTATCGAGGACGTGCGCCTGTTCCAGCAGCGCAATATCGAGGCCGGTTTCGGCGGCGATCTGGTCATCAAGCCGCTCCACGGCAATGGCGGCAAGGCGGTGTTCCGCGTGCCTGCCGACGGCAGCAACCTTGGCGCGCTGATTGAGATGTTCGAGAACGCCTGGGTCGAACCGTTCATGGTCCAGCCCTTCCTTCCCGACGTTTCGGAGGGCGACAAGCGGATCGTGCTGGTCGACGGCGTGGTGGCGGGGGCGATCAATCGCCGCCCCGGCGCGGGCGAATTCCGCTCCAACCTTGCAGTGGGAGGCTCGGCGGAGGCGACCGAACTCACTTCGACCGAAATGGAGATCTGTGCGGCGCTTGGCCCTGAACTCAAGGCGCGCGGACTGGTATTCGTCGGCATCGACGTGATTGGCGGAAAATGGCTGACCGAAATCAATGTGACATCGCCCACGGGTATCGTCGCGATAGACCGATTCAACGGCACAGATACCGGAGCACTCATCTGGGAAGCCATCGAAATCCGCCACGCGGCGATGTGACCGTAAGCCTGCCCCGGGAATGCCGCCATGGATGAATGGGTAATCCACCTTATCGAGGGTGGTGGCTACTGGGGCATCGCTTTCCTGATGGCGCTGGAAAACCTGGTGCCGCCGATTCCGTCCGAACTCATCATGGGTGTCGCCGGGATCGCGCTGGCGCGCGGGACGATGACGTTCTGGCCGGTCCTGCTGGCCGGGACATTGGGTTGCACCGTGGGCAACTACATCCTGTTCCTCATCGCGGACCGGCTTGGCTACGAGCGGTTGCGGCCGCTGGTCGACCGCTGGGGGCGCTGGCTGACGATGGAATGGCATGATGTCGAGCGGGCAGGGCATTTCTTCCGCCGCCGCGGCCACTGGGTCGTCTTCGTTATGCGCTTCATGCCGATGTTCCGCACGATGATCTCGATTCCGGCGGGTCTCGCGCATATGCGGCGCGTGCCGTTCCTCCTCTATACGGCTGCCGGAGCGGCGGTCTGGAACACGCTTCTGCTGATGGGCGGACAGTGGCTGGGACGCCGTTTTGCGGAGGCCGGGCAGTGGATCGGCTGGGGTACGCTGGTGCTCGCGATAATGACGCTCTGCTGGTATCTCTGGCGTGTCATGAGCTGGAAGCCGACCGGCCAGAATCCCCTTCATGTAAAAAAATGAAGTCGGATATCGGCTTAGTGTAATTCCCAGCTATCCTGCTTAAGCATACTGACGTATTCTTCCCCCGCAACCATAGGGGAGCAGGCGTTATGTCCAAGAGACTGGCAGCTGAATTCTTCGGTACCTTCTGGCTTGTTTTCGGAGGCTGCGGTTCTGCAGTCCTCGCAGCGGCCTTCCCTCAACTTGGCATTGGATTTGCCGGCGTCGCACTGGCCTTCGGGCTTACAGTGGTGACAATGGCCTATGCGGTCGGCGCGATTTCCGGCGGGCACTTCAACCCTGCGGTGTCGTTCGGCATGGCCGTTGGCGGCCGGCTCGACTGGAAAGACCTGATCCCCTACTGGATCGCCCAGGTCATCGGCGCCATCGTGGCGGCAGCGGCGCTCTTCGCGATCGCTTCGGGTAAAGCGGGGTGGACCCCCGGCGGCTTTGCCACCAACGGCTTCGGCGATCTTTCGCCCGGTGGTTATTCGCTCCACGCGGCGCTGCTGATCGAGACGATCCTGACGGCGGGCTTCATCATCGTCATCCTTGGCTCGACCTCCAGGATAGCACCGGCCGGATTCGGCCCGCTGGCCATCGGTCTGGCGCTCACGCTGATCCACCTGATCTCGATCCCGGTCACCAATACTTCGGTGAACCCGGCTCGCTCGACCGGCGTGGCACTCTTCGCGGAGACGGCAGCACTCAGCCAGCTCTGGGTGTTCTGGGTGGCTCCGCTGATTGGCGCGGCCATCGGTGCGCTGATCTGGCGCTTCCTGCTGGCGCCCGACGAAGGCGCGATCTGAATGGGCTGACGCAGGGGGCCATGTGCCCCCTGTTCCCCCCCGATTTCTACCCCTGCTCGCGCGGATGGGCATTGCGGTAGACATCAAGCAGCGTCGCCGCGTCCACTTTCGTATAGATCTGCGTCGAGCCAAGGCTCGCGTGGCCGAGCAGTTCCTGAAGGCTCCTCAGATCTGCCCCAGCACCCAGCAGATGCGTCGCGAAACTGTGGCGCAGGGCATGCGGCGTCGCGGTGGAGGGCAGGCCGAGCGCGATGCGCGCGCGCGCCATGGCCTTCTGCACCATGCCTTGCGACAACCCGCCGCCTTTGGCGCCACGAAACAGCGGGCCGCTGCGCTCAAGCGGCCAGGGGCACTTGCCCACATAGTCCGCGACCCCTTCGCGCACCACCGGCAGAAGCGGCACGACCCGCTGCTTGTTACCCTTGCCCGTGACCGTGATCGTCTCCCCGAGCGGCATGGCCGCGCCGGTCAGCGAGAGCGCCTCGGCAATGCGCATCCCGGCGCCATAGAGCAGCAAGAGCACTGCACGATCACGTGCGCCGATCCACTCCTCGCGTGCGTCTTCCTCCACGGTAGCCGCGAGATTTACGGCCTCGTCCGGCGTGACCGGGCGGGGAATGCCCTTCTTGATACGCGGCCCCCGGATACGCGGCCCGGCGCGTTCGGACACGCCTGCCTGCGCGCGGGCGAAAGTGAGGAAGGCCTTGATGGCGGATAGTTCGCGTGCGGCCGAGACATTACCGATCCCGTCCTCGCGCCGATCCGCGAGATGGCGACGCAAGGCGGCGGCATCGACGCGGGTCAGCGCATCCCAATCGGGTGCTTCAAGGCTGTCAATCAGCCGCGCGGCAGTGGCGATATAGGCACGGCAGGTGTGCGGACTGCGCCGCCGGGCGTGGACGAGGTGGCTGCCCCAGGCTTCGAGCAGGTCCGCCTTGGTCATGTCTCGACGAGATCGGCGGGCACCAGTTCGGCGAGCAGGCCATCGAGCAGTGCCATTCCGGCCTCGGTCACGATCAGGCGCTTGCCCTCGCGCCGGACGAGGCCCTGCGTTTCGTAGAAGGCGGCCTTGGCATCGTCGCACAGTTCGGCGGCGGAAAGGCCGAAGCGGGACGCCATGGCATCAAGATCGACGCCTTCGCCAAGGCGCAGCCCCATCAGCATGGCTTCGCTCGCCTGCTCGCGGCGGCCGAGTTCGCGGGTTTCGTTGATGCCGTGGGCGGCGCGGTCGATCGCTTCCAGCCAGTTCTCGGGCTTGCGATGGCGCGTGGTGGCCACGCCGCCGCGCCGTCCATGCGCGCCGGGGCCGATGCCGCAATAGTCCTGATAACGCCAGTAAGCGAGATTATGGCGGCTTTCCTCGCCCGGACGGGCGTGGTTGCTGATCTCATAGGCCGGAATTCCGGCAGCGGCCGTCATCTCGCGCGTGAGGGCGAACATGTCGGCCGAGGCATCCTCATCCAGCGGCTCGAACTCGTGCTGACGCACCATCGTCGCGAACTTGGTGCCCGGCTCAATGGTCAATTGGTAGAGCGAAAGGTGCCCAGTGCCGTAGGAGAGCGCGCGTTCCAGTTCCGCACGCCACTGGTCGAGGTTCTGTCCCGGCCGCGCGTAAATGAGGTCGAAGCTGACGCGCACAAATTGCTTTTGCGCCACGTCGAGCGCCTTCAAACCCTCGCTGGCATCGTGCAGACGACCGAGGAATCGCAGTGTCTCATTATCCAGCGCCTGAAGCCCGAGTGACACGCGGTTGACGCCCGCCCCCGCCAGTGCGGCATAGTTCGCCGCTTCTACCGAGGAGGGATTGCCCTCCAGCGTGATCTCGATGCCCTCGTCAAAGCCCCAGAGCGTCTCCGCTTCCTCAAGCAGCCGCGCCACGAGGGCAGGGGGCATCAGTGAGGGCGTGCCGCCGCCGAAGAAGATCGACGACAGCTTTTCTCCGCCTGCGATTTCATGCTCGCGCCGCATGTCGGCCAGCAGGCCCGCCTGCCAGCGATCATGCTCGACCCGCTCGCGCACATGGCTGTTGAAGTCGCAATAGGGGCACTTTGCGAGGCAGAACGGCCAATGAATATAGAGTGCGCGGGCCATGACAGGTCTTTACGCGGCAAACTGCTCCGCGACCAGCTTGGCGAAGGCGTCGGCGCGGTGGCTGATGCGGTCCTTGTCCGCGGGATCGAGTTCGGCGAAAGTCATCTCGAAGCCATCGGGCACGAAGATCGGATCGTAGCCGAAGCCCATCGTGCCGCGCGGCGGCCAGGTCATCGTGCCGTTGGAACGGCCCTCGTAGACGGCCTCTTCACCATCGGGCCAGGCAATCGCGAGGACGCAAGAGAACCAGCAGGAGCGATCGACGTCCGGGCCCTGTTCGCACAGCAGCCCCTCGACTTTGCCCATTGCCATGAACCAGTCGCGGCCCTTGGGACCTTCGAACCACTGACGCTCGGCCCAGTCTGCGGTGTAGACACCGGGGCGCCCGTCCAGCGCGACCACGGAGAGGCCGCTGTCATCGGCGAGCGCCGGCAGCCCGGACGCCTTCGCGGCGGCATGGGCCTTGAGCAGCGCGTTCTCGACGAACGTCGTACCGGTCTCTTTCGGTTCGGGCAGGCCAAGCTCGCCCGCCGACACGCATTCGAGCCCATGGGGCGCGAGCAGAGCCGAGATTTCCTTCAGCTTGCCCGCGTTGTGCGTGGCGATGACGAGGCGGGTGTTTCCGAGCTTGCGGGTCATGCTCTGCTTCCGATGTACTTAAATTCCGTCGCCCCGGCGCGTGCGCGGGGCGACGGAATGTCGTGGGGGGAGGTAACTTAGCGTCCGACCGCCTTGGCCTGCGCGGCGAAGATGCCGTCGCAGCCGATGCGGGCAAGGCGCAGGAGGCGCAGCAGGCCCTCTTCGTCGTAAGTCGCGCCTTCGGCGGTTGCCTGTGCTTCGGCGATCATGCCGCCTTCGATGAGCACGAAGTTGGCGTCGGCATCGGCGGCGCTGTCCTCGACGTAATCGAGATCGAGCACCGGCGTACCCTCGCAGATGCCGCAGGAGATTGCGGCGACGCGGCCGGTGATCGGGTCTTCCTTGATCTTGCCTTCAGCCATCAGCTTGTCGACGGCAAGGCGCAGGGCAACCCAAGCGCCCGAGATCGAGGCGGTGCGGGTGCCGCCATCGGCCTGAAGCACGTCGCAGTCGAGCACGATCTGGCGCTCGCCGAGCTTCTTCATGTCGACCACGGCGCGCAAGCTACGGCCTATCAGGCGCTGGATTTCCTGCGTGCGGCCGGATTGCTTGCCCTTGGCGGCCTCACGCGAACCGCGCGTGTGGGTGGCGCGGGGCAGCATCGAGTATTCGGCCGTTACCCAGCCTTCACCCTTGCCGCGCAGGAACGGCGGCACCTTTTCCTCGACCGAAGCGGTCACGAGAACGCGGGTGTCACCGAAGGAAATCAGCACCGAACCTTCGGCGTGCTTGGTGAAACCGGTCTGGATGTCGATAGCGCGCATCTCGTCGGGCGCACGGCCGGAAGGTCGCATGGAATTTCCTCTGCTCGAAGTCGGATCGTGAATTAACCCGGTGCCCCTAGGCGGAATAGGCTTGAGGCCGCAAGGGCATTGCCTAAATTGTAAGCGAGATGCCGAGCCAACCGATAACCGAACTGACCTCCCGTGCCCGGGACATTTTCCGCCTTGTCGTGGAGGGATACCTTGCGACCGGAACCCCGGTGGGCTCGAAAGTCCTCGCGGGGACGAGCGGGGTAAATCTTTCCTCGGCCTCGATCCGCTCGGTTCTGGCGGACCTCGAATCGCTGGGCTTGCTGGCCGCGCCACATACAAGTGCGGGCCGCCTGCCGACCGAGGCGGGGCTGAGGCTCTTCGTCGACGGCATCATGCAAGTGGCCGAACCCACGGCCGAGGAACGCATGGCGATCGAAAGCCGTATCGCCGCGCCGGGCCCGATCGAGGCGGCGCTGGAGGCGACCAGCGCGCTGCTGTCCAGCATGTCGTCAGGCGCGGGCGTGGTCATGGTGCCCCGGCGAGAACCGCGACTCGTCCAGCTTCAGCTCGTCGAACTGGGGCCGGGCCGGGCATTAGCCGTTCTGGTGGGTGAGGACGGCGCAGTGGAGAACCGCGTGCTCGATTTGCCGATGAGCTTGCCGCCGGGCGCGCTGGAAGAAGCCTCCAACTACCTTTCGGCGCATCTGGCCGGGCGGACGCTTGCCGAAGCGGCGCGGAGCATGCGTGCGGAGATCGCCTCGGGCCATTCCGCGCTCGACGCGGCGAGCCGCGATCTCGTGGAGCGCGGCCTTGCCGTCTGGAGCGAGGATGTCATGCATCGCCCGGTGTTGATCGTGCGCGGTCAGGCCAACCTGCTCGACGAAACGGCACTGTCCGATCTCGAACGGGTACGCTCGCTGCTCGACGATCTCGAGAACAAGCAGTCGGTGGCCGAGCTGCTGGACATCGCGCGTGAGGCCGATTCGACGCGCATTTTCATCGGGTCTGAAAACCGGCTTTTCGCGCTTTCCGGCTCGGCGGTGATCGCCTCGCCCTATCGCGACCGGGAGGGTCGGGTGGTCGGAGTGGTGGGGGTAATCGGCCCGACTCGGTTGAATTATGCGCGCGTCGTCCCCATGGTGGACTTCACTGCCCAGAGCCTGGGCAAGCTCATCGGATAGCTTGGAACCAAAGAAGAATGACCGAAGAAAAAACCCAGTCGGCAGAAGAATCGGCCGTGGCCGAAGAACTGAAGGGTGTGCCCGAGGACATGATCGACAAGGCAAGTGCTGGCGACGAGGTCGCAAAGCTGCGCGAGGAACTCGAAACGTCCAAACAGGACGCGCTCTATGCGCGCGCCGAAACCCAGAACGTACGTCGCCGCCTTGAAAAGGACATTGCCGACACCCGCGCCTATGCCGCGACGGGCTTCGCGCGGGACATCCTTTCGGTTGCCGACAACCTTGCTCGCGCGCTCACGGCGATTCCCGCCGAACTGCGTGAGGATGACAAGCTGAAGAGCCTTGTTGCGGGCATCGAGGCGACCGGGCGCGAGATCGACAAGGTCTTCACCAACCACGGCATCACACGAATCGCCGCGATGGGCCTGCCGCTCGATCCCAACCAGCATCAGGCTATGATCGAGGTTCCCTCGGCCGATGCGGAGCCCGGTACCGTGGTGCAGGAACTCCAGGCCGGTTACATGATCAAGGACCGCCTCCTGCGCCCGGCCATGGTCGCCGTGGCCAAGAAGCCGGACTGATAGACTACCCTTTGCGGCCCGCCCTCCTCACGACGAGCGGGGGCGGGTCGTAGACAATTCGCGCGGCGGACAGGAACCGTCCGCCAGGCGGCCCGTTGCTCAGGTATGAAACTGATTCGGGAGAATTGTCATGCGTAAGCTCATGCTTCCCATCATTGCTGCCGGCGTGCTCGGCATGGCCGGATGTGCCAGTAACTACGGCGGCGAAGGCGCTTTGGCAGGCGGTGCGCTGGGTGCCGGTGTCGGTGCGATTGCCGGTAATGCCGGTGCGGGCGCGGCGATAGGCGCGGCGGCCGGTGCTGCGGTGGGTTCGACCCAGAAGAAGCACAACGGCTGCTATCGCTACGACCGCGACGGCAACCGCTATTGGGATCGCGATTGCTGATCGCGGTTCAGGACGGCGCGCCGAAGGGCAGTATCGCCCGGTAGCTTTCCAGGGATGGCGCGCCGGCGATCTGCTCTCCTCGCGCCAGCAGGAAGGCATGGCGGACGATCTCGGCCTGCTGCTCGATGCCGTAGCGTTCCAGCTTCCAGCCCGGACGCAGCGCATAGTCGTAGCGGCATAGCGGGTGACGCATCAGCGGAAGGTACCATCGACCCTTGCGCTGCGTCTGCCAGACATGAACCATTTCGTGGATGAAGAGGCCCTGCAATGGCAGCGAGGCCTCAGCAAAATCGTCAACATAAAGCGGTGAGCGTGGGTGGAAGTGCAAATGCCCGCAAGGCGCCATGACGACGTGCGGCGGCTGCACAGGAAACCAGCGTCGCCGCTTTATGCGAACCGGCGCACAGTCGATCGCGGCGCTGAAGACCGAGGTGATGAGCGCCGCCTCCCCCGCCGTCAGCCCGCGTTCTCCGCCGGCTGGACAGGTGGGGGCGGCACCCGGGACGGTCAGTGGCCCATTCCCGGCATCGACCCCATCGCGGCGTCGCCCTTGTCGCGATCGCCGTGATTGCCGTGTCCGGCCCCGGTCCCGGCATCGCCGCTCGGCATTGCCATCGGGCCCATGCCGTCCATGTCGTTGCCGTCGGCGGCACCGCCCATGGTGTCGATCATCACCGGCATGGTCAGCTTCTTGCCATTGGAGAAGGTCAGCACGAGGTCGGTGGTGAGGCCCGGCTTGAGCCCCCCTGAGATATCGAAGACCATCACGTGGAGACCGCCGGGTGCGAATTCGATTTCGGCGCCCGGGGCGATGGGCAGCGAATCGACCGCCTTCATCGTGCCGCCGCTGGTTTCGTGCATCTGCGCGCTGCCCGCGCCGGTAACTTCGATGGAAGTCAGCGCCACAGGTGCCGAGCCGTCATTGCGCACGGTGAAGTAGACCGCGCCCGGACGACCGGGAATCGGCGGCAGGACCAGCTTGCCATCGCGTGCGGAGATGCCGGTGCCCGCCTGCGCAGCCGCCGAAGTGGCGGTGCCGTCCTGCGGATTCGAGGCCTCCTGCTTGCAGCCGGCCAGCGTCACGATCAGGGCGGCGGCGATCAGGCTCAGCGTACGGCTCTTGTCGACGTTCATGTTCACGCTGATGTTCAAGCTGGGCATCCTTCTGGCAGGCGTTCGGCCGGGGCGGTCTCTGGGCTGTAAAAAATTTGGGGGCCATGAAAATTTCGCGTGCCTAATGCCATTGCAACGCTCTTGTTCCAACACAAACCGCACCTATATGCCGCATCGACGACTTGAACGTCATCGAGCCGTGCAAGCCGCCTTGCCTCGTTCGGGGGGGGCTATCCGCGCGGTGTCATCCACTGACGTGAGGAATGGGGATAATGGCAAAAGTAATTGGTATCGACCTCGGCACCACCAATAGCTGCGTGGCCGTGATGGACGGCGGCAAGCCGAAGGTTATCGAGAATTCCGAAGGCGCGCGCACGACGCCCTCGATCGTCGCTTTCACCAAGGATGGTGAGCGCCTGATCGGGCAGCCGGCAAAGCGCCAGGCCGTGACCAACGGCGACAACACGATTTTCGCGGTGAAGCGCCTGATCGGCCGCCGCTTCGACGACCCGGTGACCAAGAAGGACACCGAGCTGGTTCCGTACCACATCGTCAAGGGCAAGAACGGCGACGCCTGGGTCCAGGCCGGCGGCGAAGATTACAGCCCGTCGCAGATCTCGGCCTTCACTCTGCAGAAGATGAAGGAAACCGCCGAATCGTACCTCGGCGAGACCGTGACGCAGGCCGTCATCACCGTGCCCGCCTACTTCAACGACGCACAGCGCCAGGCGACTAAGGACGCCGGCCAGATCGCCGGTCTTGAAGTGCTGCGCATCATCAACGAGCCGACCGCGGCGGCGCTGGCCTATGGCCTCGACAAGCAGGACGGCAAGACCATCGCCGTCTACGACCTTGGCGGCGGTACCTTCGACGTTTCGATCCTCGAAATCGGCGACGGCGTGTTCGAAGTGAAGTCGACCAACGGCGACACGTTCCTGGGCGGTGAAGACTTCGACACCAAGCTGGTCGAATGGCTAGCCGACAAGTTCAAGGCCAAGGAAGGCATGGACCTGCGCAGCGACAAGCTCGCTCTGCAGCGCCTGAAGGAAGCGGCCGAGAAGGCGAAGATCGAACTGTCGTCCACCGCGACGACCGAGGTCAACCTGCCCTTCATCACCGCACGCATGGAAGGCGGCGCCACCACCCCGCTGCACCTCGTCGAAACCGTTACCCGCGCCGATCTTGAAAAGATGGTTGCGGACCTGATCCAGCGCACGCTGGAACCCTGCCGCAAGGCGATCGCCGATGCCGGTCTTTCGGCCAAGGACATTGACGACGTCGTGCTCGTGGGCGGCATGACCCGCATGCCCAAGGTGCGCGAAGTCGTGAAGGACTTCTTCGGCAAGGATCCGCACACCGGCGTGAACCCGGACGAAGTGGTCGCCATGGGCGCCGCGATCCAGGCCGGCGTGCTTCAGGGCGACGTCAAGGACGTGCTGCTGCTCGACGTTACCCCGCTGTCGCTGGGTATCGAGACGCTGGGCGGCATCATGACCAAGATGATCGACCGTAACACGACGATCCCGACCAAGAAGAGCCAGGTCTACTCGACCGCCGAGGACAACCAGCAGGCGGTGACCATCCGCGTGTTCCAGGGCGAGCGCGAGATGGCGCAGGACAACAAGATGCTCGGCCAGTTCGACCTCGTCGGCATTCCGCCGGCACGTCGCGGCGTGCCGCAGATCGAAGTAACCTTCGACATCGACGCCAACGGCATCGTCAACGTCTCTGCCAAGGACAAGGGCACCGGCAAGGAACAGCAGATCCGCATCCAGGCTTCGGGCGGTCTGTCGGACAACGACATCGACCAGATGGTCAAGGATGCCGAGAAGTTTGCCGAAGAGGACAAGAAGCGTCGTGAGGCCGCAGAGGCCAAGAACAACGCCGACAGCCTCGTCCACGCGACCGAGCAGCAGATCGCCGAGCATGGCGACAAGATCGACGCCGGCCTGAAGTCGGAAGTCGAAGCGGCCATCGCCGCGACCAAGGCAGCGATCGAAGGCGGCGATTCCGCCGACATCACGGCCAAGTCGCAGGCACTGACCGAAGTGGCGATGAAGATGGGTCAGTCCATCTACGAGAAGGAGCAGGCTTCGGCTGCGTCTCCGGACGCCGCTCCGGCCGAGGACGATGGCGTTGTCGACGCCGAATTCTCGGAAGTCGACGAAAACAACAAGGGCTGACCGGTCCTCATGACAAGCGTGGCCGCCATCGTAACGGATCGTAGCGGTGGCGGCCAGGTCGCACGCGGGGAATAACGAAACGTGTCAGCTACCGAAATCGACTATTACGAACTGCTCGAAGTAGAGCGCAGCGCCGACGACAAGACTATCAAGTCCGCCTATCGCCGGCTCGCGATGCGCTATCACCCCGACAAGAATCCCGGTTGCGGCGATTCCGAGGCGCGCTTCAAGCAGATCAGCGAAGCTTACGATTGCCTCAAGGACCCCCAGAAGCGGGCGGCCTATGATCGCTATGGCCATGCTGCGTTCCAGCAGGGCATGGGCGGTGGCGGCCCGGGCATGGGTGCCGAATTCGGCGACATCGGCGACATCTTCGAATCCATCTTCGGCAGCGCCTTCGGGGGCGGCGGCGGACGCCAGCAGGCACGCCGCGGCGCCGACTTGCGCTACGACATGGAAATCAGCCTCGACGAGGCTTTCCAGGGCAAGACCACCGAGATCACCATCGAGGTCTCGCAAAGCTGCGAGCCCTGCCACGGTTCGGGCGCCGAGCCCGGCACCGGCAAGCGCACCTGCAATATGTGCGGCGGCCACGGCAAGGTTCGCGCGCAGCAGGGCTTCTTCGTGGTCGAGCGCACTTGCCCCACCTGCCACGGCCGGGGCGAAGTGATCGAAAAGCCGTGCCGCTCCTGCGGCGGCGAGGGCCGGGTGGATCAGCCCCAGACGCTTCAGGTGGAAATCCCGCCGGGGGTCGATTCGGGTACCCGCATCCGCCTTGCCGGCAAGGGCGAGGCCGGGCCGTTCGGCGCGCCTCCGGGCGATCTCTACATCTTCCTCCATGTGAAGCGCCACAAGGTGTTCGAACGCGACGGCACTTCGCTGCTGACGCGAGTTCCGATCACGTTCACGACGGCGGCACTTGGCGGATCGATCGAGATTCCGGGTATCGACGGCGAGCCGATCACGCTCGACATTCCCGCTGGCATCCAGTCGGGCAAGCAGTTGCGCAAGCGCGGCGCCGGCATGCCGGTGTTGCAGGGCAGGGGTAGGGGCGATCTCGTTATCGAGATCACCGTCGAGACACCCACCAAGCTTTCCGCGCGCCAGAAGGAACTGCTGCGCGAACTTCAGTCCACCGAGACGGGCGAGGAATGTCCCGGCTCGAAGGGCTTCTTCGATCGCATCAAGGAAGCGTGGAACGACCTGACCGAGTAATTCGGGCCGCGATTCACCTCATAACACCTCGTCGTCCCCGCGAAGGCGGGGACCCTGCTTTTCTTGCGATGTAGCAATGAGGCAGCGGGGCCCCCGCCTTCGTGGGGGCGACGAGTGGTTTTGGGACGAGAGCCTCAGGTGTTCCCACCGCGCAGCACCTCTTCGCGCAGGTTTTTGATAAGCTCCGGATCAGCAGTCAGCCGATCCTCTTCTTCTTTCAGCACCGCCAGAAAAGCGTCCCGGCGCAGGGTTTCGATCTCGCGTTCCGGGAGCGCATATTCGCCGTCCAGCGTGGAAGCGAGCAAGTCGATCATCCGCTCGGCGCCGTGAAGCCGGCCCCAGAGATAGTCGTTCTCACGGTAGGCGCGGCTGAAGAAGGCGCCGAAGTTGTAGAATTCCGATCCGCGCAAGGTCGGCCCTTCGCGGATCGCGGTGCAGTCCTCGGGCGAGATGCGGTCTACACGCACCGGATCGAACTCGGTCAGCCCATCGCCGCGCAGCAAAGGCAGCGTCACCGTGTCGTAGAACGGGTAACCGAGGTAGGCGAGCAGCAGCCGCTTGCGCAGTCCCGCCGGCATGGCCGAGAGCATTTCGGCAAGGATCTCGTCTACTTGCGCGTCGATTTCCAGCAGCTCGCGGCGGTCGGCGACGTGATCGAGCAGCGCGCCGGGATCCTCGAACACGCGTTCGGCAAGCGCGGTGAATTCCTCACCCAGATATGACACCGATTCGGCGTCGATATAGAGCGCCAGCGCGCCGTAGATCGCCTCGCGCGCGGCGTCGCGCTGGCTCTCGTCAACATCGCCGTCGAGGCTCCACTCTTGCGTTACTCGGCGCGCCAGCAGACGCAGACGGCGGATGCGAAAGGAGATGTCCTGCATGAGGAAGAAGGCCGCCATGCCGGGCGATGTCCCCCCGCGCAGCGGCTGCATGCGGTCGATCCCGTTCTCCGAGAGATAGGAATAGAGCCGCTCGACGATGGGCGCAGTCGAGCCGACACCCAGCCCTTTCGCCGCTTCGAATACGAGCCGCGCCAGCATGGTGACGACGCCGGTAAACTTGACCTGGACATAACCGTGGTACGCAAAGCCCGCCTGCTCGAACGCGGCCTGTTGCGCGCGCGCCCGCCAGTTTGCGAGCCGCTTGGGAGTCGGCCGGTCAAGGAACAGCGTATGCCCGAAGAGGCTGCCCACCGTGTCCTCGATCTCCGGGCGCAGCGCGCGCACGATGGCGCGCAGCGTGGCCATCTCGCGCGAATCTTCCTCCAGCGCTTCCAGATTGTCGCGGATCGGCTGCTCGCGCGGGATCGAGGAGAGCGAGCCGAAGATCGTTGTGAAGAAGCCCGGAGGCCGCGTATCGCGCCTCAGGTCGGCGCCGATCCGGTCCGGCGCGGGATCGATATAGACGAAGCGGCGGTCCACCTCGCGCGTGGCCGGGCGATCGCGCAGCACCCGCATGGCATCGGCGAACGGCGCGTTCACCAGCACCGAGCCGTCGATCAGCGAGACCGAATCGAGATCGCCGCGTGCCGCATGCTCGGGCATGACCCGCCGCACAAACGCGTCGCGTCCTGGCCAGTCGATGCCGCTTTCGCTGACAAGCCGGTCGATCTCCTCCAGTTGGAGCGGCGGGAATGCGCCGGGAAAGCTGGCGGTCGAGCGCGCAGCCATGACCAGTTCGGGAAGTGCCGCCAGTTCCGGTTCGCCGCTGCGGGCGCGGAAGCCGAACGTCAGCCGGTGTTCGCTTTCCAGCACCAGTTCGGGTGAGTGGAGCCGCAAGGTTTCGAGATGCCCCTTGAAGTCGGTGGCAGTGACGAACAGGTCGATCGGGTGGCGCAGCGGCAACAAGGCCAGCCCTTGAGTCGCCCCCATGGCCGTCAACGCGCGCGCGAGCAGGCGCGAAAAGCCAATGCCGCTGAACGGCGGCTCGAACCAGCGCGAGCGGATCAGGCGGGAGAGCTTGTCACGCACTTCCTGCCGCGTTTCCGGAGCGACGCTGGCATTCACGGCATTGCCCGGCCGCGTCAGCAGGTAGGACACGAGCGGGTGCGCCCAGAACTTGGTGCGCCCCGACCACGGCTTCGCCTCGGGATCGAGCAGTTCGTCGACATCGGCGCATTCGAGCCAGAGGTCGGTGAGCGGTTCCAGCGACTGCCCCGAGTGGACCGCCTGTGCCAGAAAGATCGAGTTGATACCGCCTGCACTGGCTCCGGCGACAATGTCGCACAACACCCGCAAACGCAGGTTTCCGGCCGCTTCCAGCCCCCTCAGCAGGCGCAGGTAAATGGCGGTGGTCCCCACCGGCTCAACATCGCCGGCCCAATAGGCGCGGCTGGCTTGGAGGACCTTCCACAGCTCCTTGGTGACACCGTGCATGTAGACGGCAAGGCTGACGCCGCCGTAGCAGACGAGCGCGATCCGCAGTTCCTTCTGGCGCATGGACTTAGCTTGGAACGGCTCGCGCCGAAAGGCAATTGCGTTCTCATTCCGTTCCAGATAATCGATGCGCCATGGTGAAGCCCAAGCGTAGATATGTCTGTCAGGCCTGTGGAGGCGTTTCCAACCGCTGGCAGGGTCAGTGCCCCGATTGCAGCGAGTGGAACACGCTGTCCGAGGATGCGCCGCAGACGGTGTTCTCCTCGAAGCACGATCTTTCGTCGGGCGGGCGGCCGATCCTGTTTACGCCCCTCGATGCCCCGGGCGAATTGCCCAAGCGGCGAGCGAGCGGACTTGCCGAATTCGACCGCGCACTGGGCGGCGGACTTGTGCCGGGCTCGGCGATTCTGCTGGGCGGTGATCCGGGCATCGGCAAATCGACGCTGCTGCTTCAGGCTGCGGCGCATATCGCCAATTCCGGCAGTACGGCGGTCTATGTCAGCGGCGAAGAGGCGGCGGGGCAAGTGCGCCTGCGAGCGGAACGCCTTGGCCTGTCGAAATCGCCGATCCAGCTCGCTTCAGCGACTTCCGTGCGCGATATCCTGACGACGCTGGGGATGATGGATCCGCCCTCGCTGCTGGTGATCGATTCGATCCAGACCATGCATTCGGACACGATCGAGGGCGCACCCGGCACGGTCAGCCAGGTGCGTGGCTGCGCTTTCGAACTGATCCGCTATGCCAAGGAAAACGACGTCACGCTGATCCTTGTCGGCCATGTCACCAAGGACGGCAGCATCGCCGGTCCGCGCGTGCTGGAACACATGGTCGACGTGGTGATGAGCTTCGAGGGCGAACGCAGCCATCAGTACCGCATCCTGCGCAGTCTCAAGAATCGCTTCGGTCCGGTCGACGAGATCGGCGTTTTCGCGATGGAAGGTGCCGGGCTGGCCGAGGTCGGCAACCCGTCGATGCTGTTCCTGTCGGGTCGTGAGGACGCGATGGCAGGCAGTGCGGTTTTCGCGGCGATGGAGGGCACGCGGCCGGTCCTGATCGAGATCCAGGCGCTGATCGTCCGTCTTCAGAGCGGGGCGACACCGCGCCGTGCCGTGGTTGGCTGGGATTCGGGCCGCATGGCCATGCTGCTGGCGGTGCTGGAAGCGCGCTGCGGGCTCAATTTCTCCAGTGCGGAAGTCTATCTCAACGTCGCCGGTGGCTACCGTCTGGCAGACCCGGCCGCCGATCTTGCCGTGGCTGCGGCGCTGGTTTCGGCGCTGGGGGACCGCCCTCTGCCCAAGAACGCGGTCTGGTTCGGCGAAGTCTCGCTGGCGGGCGAGATTCGCCCGGTGGCCCATTCATCGATCCGACAGCGAGAATCGGCCAAGCTCGGATTCGGTAGCGCGTTCGGCCCGGTCGCCACCACGAAGCCCGAGAAAGGGCTGGACTTCACGGGCCTTTCTATGTTGCCCAACCTCGTTGACCGTATTCTGACGGATGCCTAGAGCCTGCCGGCGAAGGGAGCGAGGATCGCCATGGGCGTTCTCGGTGTTATCTCTTCGATCTTCAGGCTCTAGTTTCGCGGATACCATGACCGGTTTCGATATTGCAGTTCTCGTCATCGTCGGCGTTGGTGCCGTCACGGGTTTCATGCGTGGTTTCGTGCAAGAGATCCTTGCCCTGGGGGCGTGGGTCTCCGCTGTCATCGCCATCCGCACACTGCACACGCCGGTCGCACACTGGCTCGAACCCCATACCGGCGACGGTTCGGCAACGCCTGTCCTTGCCTTTGCGCTCTGCCTGCTGGTGCCGTTCGCGGCGGTCAAGCTGGTCGCCAACTGGGCGGGCCGCGCAAGCCGTGCCTCGCTGCTGGGCCCGATCGACCGGGTGCTGGGTTTCGGCTTCGGCGCGGTCAAGGGCGTGCTGATCACGGTGATCGGTTTCTCGGTGCTGGTGCTCGGCTACGACACGATCTGGGGGGCGGCCGGCCGCCCCGACTGGATCAAGGAGGCGCGGACCTATTCGTTCGTCAATGCCAGCAGCGAAGCGCTGGTGAAGATGCTGGCCGACCGGCGGCGTGAGGCGCAGACGGCCGACGCGCAGGACAGCAAGTCCTGACCGGCATGACAACAACGGTCCTCTATACCCCCGAAGTCCTTGGCCTAGCGGTAAGGCTGGCGGCATACCGCTGGGACGGCGAACTGCCGTTCACGGCGGAAGCGCGCTCGCCCAGTTGCGGCAGCACGATCGCGCTCGGCCTCTCGCTTGACGGGGAGGGCAGAGTGGCCAGGCTCGGCGTGCGCAGCCAGGCCTGTGCGATCGGACAGGCTGCCGCCGCGATCTTCGCCGATGCCGCACAGGGGCGTAACCGTGCGGAACTGGCCGAGGCGGGGCAAGCCATTTCCCGCTGGCTTGCCGGCGAAGCGCCGCTGCCCGATTGGCCCGGCCTTGTAACGATCGCCGCCGCGCGGGACTATCCGGCGCGGCATGGCGCCGTCATGCTGCCGTGGAGAGCTGCTCTCGCCGCGCTTTCCGAGGCAGGCGAGACCGGTTAAACCGGACCAAACGGCCTGCCGGGGGGCAATGCGGCCACATGGGGGTGAAAATGGCAGAGGCAGTGTGGCAGCGGCAAGCAGCGGCGCCCAGCACGTCCGACATCAGGCTGGTGATCGCCGCCTCGTCGATGGGTACCGTGTTCGAGTGGTACGACTTCTTCATCTACGGCACCCTTGCCGCGATCATCGGCAAGACATTCTTCCCATCGGGCAATGTCACGCTGGAAACACTGCTGGTCTGGGCCGGCTTCGCAGTCGGCTTCGGTTTTCGCCCGCTCGGCGCGATCCTGTTCGGGTTTCTGGGGGACCGGCTCGGCCGGAAGTACACATTCCTCATCACCGTCACACTGATGGGCATCGCCACCGCCGGGGTTGGCCTGATTCCCTCCACCGCCCAAATCGGCATGGCTGCGCCCGCCATAGTACTGCTGCTTCGCGTGTTGCAGGGCCTTGCGCTCGGTGGCGAATACGGCGGTGCGGCGATCTACGTATCGGAACATTCGCCGCCGCGTCGACGCGGCTTTTACACCAGCTTCATTCAGGCGAGCGTGGTCGGCGGGTTCGTGCTGAGCCTGCTCGTAGTCCTCTGCTGCAAGGCGGTGATGGGGCCAGCGACATGGGAGGCGTGGGGCTGGCGCGTGCCTTTCGTGCTGTCGCTCGGCTTGCTGGCGGTCTCACTATGGATGCGCCTCAAGCTCTCCGAGAGCCCGGTTTTCAAGGCGATGCGCGAGGAGGGTGAGCTTTCCGGCAATCCCTTCAAGGAAAGCTTCACTTACCCCGGCAACCGCAAACGCATCGTCATCGCGCTGTTCGGCATTGCCGCCGGGCTGACAGTCATCTGGTACACGGCGATGTTCTCGGCGCTGAGCTTCCTCAAGGGCGCGATGCGGATGGAGGATACCAGCGCGGAGATCATCGTCGGAGTCTCGGCCGCGCTGGGCATGGTCTTCTTCGTGATCTTCGGCAGCCTGTCCGATCAGGTCGGCCGCAAGCAGCCGATCGTACTGGGCTATGTGCTGACGCTGCTGCTGCTCTTCCCGTCGTTCTGGTTGATCGGCAATTACGCCAATCCCGGCCTTGCCAATGCGGCGGAGCAGGCCCCGGTTTTCGTGGCAGGGCCGGATTGCCGCTACAATCCCTTCAGGACCGAACAGGCTACGCCTTGCGGTAAGCTGCTCGGCGATCTTGCCGGCGCGGGTGTATCGTATCGGCTGGATGCGGCACCGAAGCTGGAAATCCAGGTCGGAGAAAGGGTCCTCCCGCTGGCCGCCTATCCATGGGAGGACAAGGCGGCGCGCGGCAAGATGCTGCAGCACTGGCTGGGCCAGTCCGGATACGATTTCGCCAAGGTTCGGCCCGGCATTGGCGAGGCTGTGATGATCGGCAGCGTGCTGGTTGTGCTGATGGCGCTTTCGGGCGCGACCTATGGACCCGTCGCGGCACTGCTGTCGGAAATGTTCCCGCCGCGCATTCGCTACAGCTCGATGTCGATCCCCTATCACATCGGCACGGGCTACTTTGGCGGTTTCCTTCCGCTGATTTCCAGCTACATGGTCGCCAGCAGCGGCAACCCCTACCAGGGCCTATGGTACACCTGGGGGGTGGTCGCAGTCGCCCTCGTGGTCTCGCTATGGGGGCTGCGGGGAGGCCCCCCGCGTGACTATGGTGAAGATGCTCCCTGAAGTTCTTGAACCCGCTCTCCGTCTCGACATCGATAGCGACGCGCTCGTCTCCAACTGGCGCGCGCTCGATCGGCTTTCGGGAGCGGCGCGGGCAGGGGCGGCAGTCAAGGCGAACGCCTATGGCCTCGGCGCGAAGCAGGTCGTGCCCTTGCTGCGCGAGGCGGGCTGCGCAGACTTCTTCGTGGCCCACTGGGGCGAAGCGGCCGAACTTCTGAACTCTGCCGAGCCGACAAGCATCGCCGTGCTGCACGGTCCGCTTAGCGATGCCGATGCCGCTTTCGCGCGTGCTTCCGGAATCGTTCCGGTTATCAATTCGCTCGCGCAGGCCCAGCGCTGGAACGCTGCGGGCGGGGGACGGTGCCATCTGATGGTGGACACCGGGATCAACCGTCTCGGCGTTTCGCTCGCCGAATTGGGCGACGATGCGGTGCGTGCGCTCGATATCGATGTGATGCTTTCGCACCTTGTCGCCTCGGAAGAGGAAACCGATCTCAACGCGCTGCAATGCGCGCGCTGGAATGCTGCGCGCGGAGAGGTGCGCCATGCCCGTGCCAGCCTTGCCAATAGCGGTGGAATCGCGCTCGGAGCGGATTTCCACGGCGATCTGACACGTCCCGGCATCGCGCTCTACGGCGGCGTTCCACGCGGCGAGATGGCCGCATTGTTGCGGCAGGTCGCGCGGCCGCAAGCCGCGATCCTTCAGGTTCACGATGTCGCGGCGGGAGAGACCATTGGCTACAACGCCACGTTCACTGCGCCGCACGCCATGCGCGTGGGCACGATCGCACTGGGCTATGCCGATGGCTACTTGCGGTGCTGGTCCGGCAAGGGCGCATTCCATGCGAACGGGAAGCGTCTTCCCGTGCTAGGCCGGGTGAGCATGGACATGACCGTGATCGACCTTTCATCGGCGTCCGATCTGGGCGAAGGCGACTGGGTGACGGCCGATTACGCGCTTCCCGAAGCGGCGGCAGTGTCCGGCCTTTCGCAATATGAGCTGCTGACTTCTTTAGGGCGCCGCTTCGGCCGTTAAGTCCGGCATAACCGTCTTTTGCTGCGCAGCAAATTGTGTTGCGTTGCGATATTCCTGAGTGGTATCCTCGGTCCCCTAAATCATTGGGGATTGGCTATGGCTGAAACGGGTGCGCACGAAGACGACACCGTCATAATCAAAAAATACGCAAATCGGCGGCTCTACAATACACGTTCGTCGAGCTACATCACGCTCGACCATCTCGCGAAGATGACCCGCGAGGGTGTGAACTACAAAGTGCTGGATGCGAAGACCGGCACCGATATCACGCATACCATCCTCACCCAGATCATCATGGAAGAGGAATCGAACGGCGAGCAGATGCTTCCCGTCAACTTCCTGCGCGAACTTATCAGCATGTACGGCAATTCCATGCAGTCGCTGGTGCCGCACTATCTGGAAGCGTCGATGGATAATTTCCGCGCCAACCAGACCAAGCTTCACAAGGCGTTCGAGGACAGCCTTGGCAACAATCCGCTTGCCAAGCTGGCCGAACAGAACATGGCCATGTTCAAGGCCGCCGCCGCTGCCTTCATGCCCGGTGCCGAAAAAGCAGAGCCCAAGGCTCCGCCGGCCGAGGACAAGGGTGACCTTGCGGTGTTGCGCGAACAGATGGCCGAAATCCAGAAGAGGCTTGACGCGCTGGGCAAATAAGGGTCTGCGCAAGGGCCCTTCGCGGTGTAGAAACCCGATGGGCCCGAATGCGGCGGATGGTCCGCCCGCATCACAGACAAGCAGGAAGTAGCCCCAGTGTCCGCTATTCGCCACGCCCTCTCCGTCAAGCGCGAGGACGACTTCGCCCAGTGGTATCAGGAAGTCATTTCCGAGGCCGAAATGGCCGAGGAGTCGGGCGTTCGCGGCTGCATGGTCATCAAGCCATGGGGCTACGGCATCTGGGAACGTATCCAGCGCCTGATGGATGACCGCATCAAGGAAGCGGGCGTCACCAACTGCTATTTCCCGCTGTTCATCCCGCTCTCGTTCTTCTCCAAGGAAGCCGAGCACGTCGAAGGCTTCGCCAAGGAAATGGCGGTCGTCACCCATCACCGTCTGATTGGTGACGGCAAGGGCGGCCTCGTTCCCGATCCCGAAGCCAAGCTGGAAGAGCCGCTGATCGTCCGCCCGACTTCGGAGACGGTGATCGGCGCCGCCATGGCGCGCTGGGTCCAGTCGTGGCGCGACCTGCCGCTGATGGTGAACCAGTGGGCCAACGTCGTGCGCTGGGAAATGCGCACGCGCATGTTCCTGCGCACCAGCGAGTTCCTCTGGCAGGAAGGCCACACGGCCCACGCCAACCGTGAAGACGCGATGGAAGAAACGCTGCGCGCGCTCGAAATGTACCGCGACTTTGCCGAGACCGAGCTGGCCATGCCGGTGATCGCCGGTGAAAAGCCCGAGAACGAACGCTTCCCCGGCGCGGTGGCGACTTATTCGATCGAGGCCATGATGCAGGACGGCAAGGCCCTTCAGGCCGGCACCTCGCACTACCTCGGCACCGGCTTCGCCAAGGCTTCCGGCATCCAGTACCAGGACAAGGAAGGCACGCAGCAGTACGCCCACACCACCAGCTGGGGCACCTCGACCCGCATGGTCGGCGGCATGATCATGGTCCATGGCGACGATGACGGCCTGCGTGTGCCGCCGATGGTTGCGCCGCACCAGATCATCATCCTGCCGATGCTGCGCGACAATGACGAGGACGCGGCGCTGCTCGCCTATTGCGAGGACCTGCGCAAGTCGCTGGTCAAGCAGTCGGCTCTGGGCGAATCCGTCCGCATCCTGCTCGACAAGCGTCCGGGCAAGGCCACGCAGAAGCGCTGGGCCTGGGTCAAGAAGGGCGTGCCGCTCATTCTCGAAATCGGCGGGCGCGATGCGGCCGGTGGTCAGGTTTCGATGCTGCGCCGCGACAGGCTCTGGAACGAAGCGGGCAAGGCCAACTTCGTCGCGATGGCCAAGGACGACTTCATCGCCCGCGCCGCTGCCGAGATCGAGGAATTCCAGACCGCGCTCTACGCCGAGGCGAAGGCGCGCCATGACGCCAATATCACCCGCGTCGGCAGCTTCGACGAACTCGTCGGCTTCTTCACGGAAGACAAGCGCTATCCGGGCTGGGTCGAGGTTGAATGGGCCCGCCCGACCGGCGATGAACTGGAAACCGTGGTGCAGAAGCTCAAGGCGCTGAAGCTGACCATGCGCAACACCCCGCTCGGCGGTGACGCGGTGACCGGCGCCTGCGTCTTTACCGGCCGCCCGGCGGTCGAACGCATTTACGTGGCCCGCGCCTACTGAGGAAACGGAAAGGAAGAGGACGTGCTGGGATCGATCAAGTACAATCTGACGAACCTGCTGAACTTCAAGGGCCGCGAAGCGCGGCAAACCTTCTGGTTCTACGTCCTCTTCCTGTTCATTCTGCAATACGCGGCGGGATTGCTCATCTCGATGCCGATGATGAGCGGGATGATGAAAGGCGCGTTCAGCGCTGCGCAGCAAGGCGCGACCGAGGCTGAGCTTCAGGCCCGGCTGATGGCACAGATGGCGGGGTACATGCGCACCGCCATGACACTCAATGCGGTGGTTGCGGTGATTGCCGGGCTATTGCTGCTCACTGCGTTCATCCGCAGGCTTCACGATTCGAATCGACCGGGCTGGATTGCCTTGATTCCACTGGTTCTTTCGCTCGCCGCGCAGGCGCTCATCTGGTCCAAAATGGGCGAAATCATCGTCGCGATGAACCGGGTTTCGGGCTCAGATCCCACCGCCATCCTCTCCATGCAATCGAAGGTTCTGGGCGCCAGCCTGATGAGCTGGGGCGCGATTTTGATCGTCATCGTCTTCGGCGTCTGGCCCTCGACACCTGGGCCGAACCGCTATGGAGACGCGCCGGTTCGGCACTGATCGCCACCTCGGGCCTTGCCAATCGTGGCGTGAGGCCCGACAAGCGCGCCCATGACGAATAAGATCCTGGTCGCCGCCGTACTTTCTACCAGCATTCTCAGCCCGATCGCCGCCAGCGCTGCCGATGCGCCGGCGGTGGCGGATGCCAAGACCGCCCCCAAGGCCGTCGACGTATCCGAAGCGCGGATGCACGCGGATATCGAAAAGCTGGTCTCTTTCGGCACCCGTCACACGCTCTCGTCCGACACGGATCCTAAGCGCGGCATCGGCGCCGCGCGGCGCTGGGCAGCCGATGAGTTCCGCAAGACCTCCAAGGCCTGCGGCGGCTGTCTCGAAGTGGTCATGCCCGAAAGCATGGTCAGCGGCACGCGCATCCCCACGCCGGTCAAGATGGTTGACGTGGTGGCCATCCAGCGCGGCACGGAACGTCCGAACGAGGTCGTGATCGTCGAAGGCCACATCGACAGCCGCGTGACCGATGTGATGGACATCAAGAGCGATGCCCCCGGCGCCAATGACGACGGATCGGGCACTGCACTGGTGCTTGAGGCTGCGCGGGTGCTCTCGAAGCGCAAGTTCCCGACTACCATCGTCTATGCCGCGCTTTCGGGCGAAGAGCAGGGCCTCTACGGCGGCAAGCTGCTCGCCGATTACGCGAAGAAGCAGGGCTGGACCGTCAAGGCGGTGCTCAACAACGATATCGTTGGCGGCACCCACGGTTCGGACGGCGTGGTCGACGATTCCCATGTGCGTCTCTTCTCCGAAGGGCCGCGCGCAGATTCCACGGACAAGACCCGCGCCGACGCCCGCCGGTTCGGCGGCGAGAACGACAGCCCTTCGCGCAATATCTCGCGCTTCATTGCCGCACTGTCGGGCGGCGTGCCGGACAAGCTTGAGGTCCGTCAGGTCTGGCGCACCGATCGCATGGGGCGTGGCGGCGATCAGCTCCCGTTCCTTGAACAGGGCAATCCGGCAGTGCGCTTCTCGGTCGCCATCGAGGACTATAACGAACAGCATCAGGACCTGCGCACCGAGAATGGCGTGCGGTACGGCGATACCATCGACCGGATGGATTTCCCCTATCTGGCCCGCGTTACCCGTCTGAATATTGCAGCGCTCGCTGCGCTGGCGAAAGTACCGATGCCGCCTGAGGCGAAGGCCGATTCTGCCGTGAAGACCTGGACCGACGTGAGCTGGAAACCGGTGGACGGCGCAGTGGCTTACTCCGTGTGGCGTCGCCGCACCGATGCCGGCGAATGGGAAGCGCAGCCACTCGTGGCGAAAACCGCCGCGACAAGCGTCAAGCTCGACGGTCTGCGCGGTGACGACTGGATTCTTGGCGTCAGTTCGATCGCGGCAGACGGTAGCGAAAGCCCGGTCGCCGCGGCCGTGCCCGGCGGTGGCTTCCTGCCGCTTGGTTCGCCGCAATAGGCTGTCTGCGATCCAGAATGAGTATATCGAGGTGCTTGCCAAGCAGCGCCGTATGGATAGAGAACCAGCGCTTCAAGGGCGCGCGGGGAAAGCAGGGCCGGACACGGCCACTCTATCCCGCGCCTGCCGCCCGGTCCCGACCGGTTCAGGCCCCCGGCATGCGTTTTGGAGAGTGAACTGGCAATGACCCACCCTCTGGACATGATGCACGCGATCGCGGGGCTTCTCGTCGGCGTGCTCGTGGGCCTGACCGGCGTTGGCGGCGGCTCGCTGATGACGCCGCTGCTGGTTCTGATGTTCGGCGTGAACCCGCAAACCGCTGTCGGCACGGACCTGCTCTTCGCTGCAGTCACCAAGATCTGCGGTTCGGTGGTCCACGGCAAGCGCGAGACGGTTGACTGGACGATCGTTCGCCGTCTGGCCTCCGGCAGCATCCCCGCAGCTATCGTGACCGTGGGCGTGCTCGCCTATGTCGGCAAGATCGGCAAATCGTCGGAGAGCGTGATCCTGTTCTCGCTGGCGATATTGCTCTTCGCAACCGCGCTGGCGGTGGCGTCGCGTAAATGGCTGATGCGTTTCGCACGCCACAGCGACGAGCTTACCCCTCCAGGTAAAGTCACGTTCGGCACGATCTTGCTGGGCGCGGTGATCGGCGTTGCGGTCTCGATTTCATCGGTCGGTGCCGGTGCCATCGGCGTGACGGTGCTGCTGTTGCTCTATCCGCGCCTGCAGGTTTCACGCTTGATCGGATCGGACATCGCCCATGCCGTGCCGCTGGCTCTCATCGCGGGGACCGGCCACTGGATCATCGGCGACGTCAATCTTGTGCTTCTGGGGAACCTGCTGATCGGCTCTATCCCCGGCGTGGTTTTGGGCAGCTATCTCTCCTCGCACGCGCCTGACAGAGTGCTTCAGCCGCTGCTGGCCTGCGTGCTGGCCGTCTCTTCGTGGCAGCTCATGGTGAAGTCGCGGATGCAGGATGCGGTGCATGCGCCGGTTCAGGCCGTGGCCCGGGAACTGGCCCCGGCGCATTGAACCGGAGCCGGAGCCGGGGTTACTGGTCCTTGGCCAGTTGCGCTTTGTAGGCATCCAGGCTGATCGGTCGTCCCAGGAACGCTTTCACCAGTTCGGCCGAGGGCTGGGAACCACCGGGGGCCAGAACCAACTGACGATAGCGTTCCGCCGTTACCCGGTCTCGCAGGCCATGCGTCTGGAATTGCGTGAAAAGATCGTCGGCGATCACCAGCGACCAGGTATAGGTGTAATACGTCGCGCTATAGCCGTTCAGGTGGCTGAAACTGTCCTGGAACTGCCACCAGTCGGGCACCGACCAGACGACGTTACGCGCATAGATCGCCCGCGTCGCCGCACCGAGATCAGCGGGTGCCGGGGCCTGATGCAGTCGCAGCGAAATCTCTGAATAAGCGACACCGCGCAGCTCATCCATTCCGCGGCCGAAATACCGCGCGCGATTCATGCTGGCGACGAGCTCGCGCGGAATGGGCTTCCCCTGCGCATCGGATGCGAACGTGGCAAGCGTGTCGTAGTCGTAGGCCCATTGCTCCAGCATCTGCGACGGTGCCTCAACGAAGTCCCATTCGTTGGCCACGCCCGATTGGCCCGCCCAGCGCGCGGTCTGGCCGCCGAAGATGTGGTGCAGCATATGGCCAAATTCGTGAAGGAAGGTGACGACGTCGCCATGCTCCATCAGCGCATCGGCATCTTCGCCCGCCGAGACATTGGTGACGAGCGCTCCCACGGGAATGCTGCGGCCTGCAATCCCCATGCGCAGGCCGATCATGTTGGCGTGTTCGTACTTGCCCGGGCGCGGGTGCGAATCGAAATAGAAGGCGCCGATGACCTTTCCGTTTTCGACCATTTCATAGGTTTCGACGCGCGGATCCCACGTTGCGGTCCGCCATGGGCGAATCTCGACGCCGAACAGGTCCGACGTCAGCTTCAGGATGCCGTCCCGCACTTTCGCATAGGAGAAGTACTTACGAGCCTCCTGAGCATCGTAGGAATAGTCCCGCTGCTGCACGCGCTGTGTGTAAAATGGCAGTTGCCACAGCGTGAGTTCGCTTGCCCCGGGATCGTCACGCCGCCGCTCCGCAAGCAGTTTGGCATAGTCTCGCTCGGCAATGGGACGGGCGATGGTTTCGACGCCGCCGAGCAGTTCGTCCACTTTCGCGGGCGTGTTCAGCATGCGGTCTTCGAGGGCGAGCGCGCTGTAGTCCTTGCGTCCGAGGTCGGATGCCAGTTGCGCCCGGTCGTTCAGCAGGTTCGTCAGCAGGATGTCGTTCTGCGGATAGCCGCGCGTGCGGGAAGCCCGGAGCACGCGCTCGCGCAGATCGTCGCTGCGGGCATATGTCAGGACCGGCACAATGTCAGTGCTGTCGGTGGACAGCGTGACCTTGCCATTCGCGCCCGCCGGGTGGGCGGCTATGAAATCGTCGGGCAGACCAGCCAGTTCGGCCGGATCGGCTTCAAGCGTCTTGCGGGCGTCGGCAATGCCTTTTTCGAAAGCGGTGCCGTTGGCGGCGATGCGATCCTGCAACGCCTGGATCGCCTTGCGGCCATCGGGCGACTGGGCGACACCGGCGCGGTCGAAAGCCTCTAGCGAGCGCGTCAGGTAATAGCGCGTGGCGGGGTCGGTACCCGCGTCCACGGCCTTCAAGCGATCATATACGGGTCGAGACAGGCTGAGCTTGGCCGATGCATTCTGCATGCGGACCTCGCACGCGGCACCGGCGTCTCGGCGCGGGGCATCGGCCATCACTTCTCGAAACAGGCCGAACTCACCCTGTGTTGCCGCGATCAGGTCGTAGATGTCATCGAAACGCTGCAAGGTGCCGTCGTCGGTGGCAGCGCCGCGTTCGGCCTCGAGTTCGGCAATGCGGCGGTCGATTTCGCCCGCGAGCTTGTCGCAACGTGCATTGAGCGCGGCAGCATCGGGCGCATCGGCAAGAATGCTGCCAATGAAAGTATCGACAGGTGCAGGAGCTGCTTTTGCTACTTCCGGTGTGGCCAACAGAGTACAGGCCAGCGCCGTACCGGACAAAAACGCCGAAAATCGACAAGATGATGGTGCCCGAAGCATGTCGATATCCCCCAATATCCCCAATTTCTTCGAACAATACTGTAGTAATTAAGATGCGACAAGTCGCAGGAGTGGGCAGGCACGAGCCACTCCGGCTTTTGTCATTAGCGTCGGCTTCAATCGGCAATGTTGCGTGATGAATGGCACTGAAGTCGGCAAAACGGGCGGCGTGGGCGCAGGGCGCGTCTTATCGCGGATTGTATTTACCCGCGTTTGTCTCCAAGTGCGGAGATATGCCTCGCCCCAAGAACACTACGCCCCGGCACGAGCCCGGCCTGCCCACCCGCCAGCAGGTGCTCGACTTCATCCAGAACTCGACCGAACCGGCCGGCAAGCGAGAGATCGCGCGGGCCTTCGGCCTCAAGGGGCAGGAGAAGATCCAGCTCAAGGCGCTGCTCAGGGACATGGCCGAGGAAGGCCTGATCGACGGCAAGCGGACGGCGTTCCACCGCATGGGCGGGCTGCCCAAGGTCACGGTGCTGCGCATCATCATGATCGAGGAAGGTGAGCCGATCGCCGTTCCCGATACCTGGACGCCGGACGATGCCTCGCCGCCGCCGCGCATCCGCCTGATCGAGAAAGGCCGCTCGGCACTCAAGAAGGGCGACCGCGTGCTGGCTCGCACGGAAGAAACCCCCACCGGTTGGCGCGGCTATCCGATGAAGAAGCTGACGCTGCGCTCGGAACAGCTCCTCGGCGTTGTCGAGATCGACGGCGCGGGCAAGCCCTGGCTGGCACCGGTGGACAAGCGCATCCGCAATTCCTCGCCGATTTCCGACCTCGGTGGCGCCGAGAAGGGCGAACTCGTGCTGGCCGAACCCATTGGCCGCTCCGCGCGCCCCTCGGTCAAGGTTACCGAAGTGCTCGGGGAGCCGCTGGCGCCCAAGGCGTTCAGCCTGATCGCGATCCACAAGCACGGCATCCCCAATCACTTCACCGAAGAGACCATCGCCGAAGCCGAGGCGGCGGCGAAGATGCCCCTCAGCCATGAGAAGCGTGAGGACCTGCGTCACCTTCCTATCGTCGCCATTGATCCCTCGGACGCGCGCGACCACGACGATGCGATCTGGGCCACGCCGAACGAGCAGGGCGGTTTCGACGCGCTCGTGGCCATTGCCGACGTCTCCTTCTATGTCCGGCCCGGCGGCGAACTGGACCGCGAGGCGCGCCGTCGCGGCAACTCGGTCTATTTCCCCGACCGCGTCGTCCCGATGCTGCCTGAAGTGCTCAGCGCCGATGTCTGCTCGCTCCGCTCGGGCGAGGACCGCGCGGCCATGGCCTGCCACCTCAAGGTGGATGGCGAGGGCAAGGTGGTAGACTGGCGCTTCACCCGCGCGCTCGTGCGCATCCATGAAGTGATCGCCTACGAAGACGCCCAGACCCGCATCGACGAGAACCGGGCGGAAGAGCATCTCCAGCACCTCTGGGCCTGCTGGAAGTTGCTCGCCAAGGCCCGCGAAGCGCGCGATCCGCTGGAACTCGAACTGCCCGAGCGCCGCGTGAAGCTTGACGAGCATGGCCGTATTGCCGAAATCGCCATTCGCGAGCGGCTCGATGCGCACCGCGTGGTCGAGGATTTCATGATCGCCGCCAACGTCGCGGCCGCCAAGGCGCTGGAAGCCAAAGTGGCTCCCGTCGTCTACCGAATCCACGAAACGCCGAGCCGCGAGAAGCTGACCACGCTCAAGGACTATCTGGCGACATTCGGCCGCAAGCTCTCGCTTGGGCAGGTCATCACGCCGGGCCTGTTCAACCGTATGCTCAAGGACATCGCGGACGAGAGCGAGAAGGCGCTCATCATGGAGGCAGTGCTGCGCAGCCAGACGCAGGCCTATTACGGCCCGCGCAATGAAGGGCACTTCGGACTCGCGCTCGGCTCCTATGCGCACTTCACGTCGCCGATCCGCCGCTACGCCGACCTTCTGGTCCACCGTGCGCTGGTCGATGCCTATGGGCTGGAACAACCCGCACCCAAGGGCGATATCCCGGCAACCTCGGGCCTGTCCGAGCGTGACCGAGACGATCTTGGCCGCGTCAGCGACGCCATCAGCCAGGCCGAGCGCCGCGCGATGGAGGCCGAGCGCGAGACCATCGACCGCTATGTCGCCGCCTGGCTTTCAAGCCGTGTCGGTGAAGTCTTCGATACGCGCATTACTGGCGTCCAAAAGTTCGGCTTCTTCGCGACGATCATCAGTCTTGGCGGCGACGGCCTCGTGCCGGTTTCGACTCTGGGCGACGAGCGCTTTGCCTATGACGAGAAGGCGCAGGTCCTCGAGGGTGAAAGCAGCGGCACGAGCTATGCTGTGGGCCAAATCCTGCGCCTGCGCCTTGCCGAGGCGAATCCGCTGACCGGCGCGCTCAAGTTCGAGCTGGAGGAAGGCGGCGGCCGGATCGAACCGCGCGGGCGGCCGACTCCGATGAAACCGCTGAAAAAGAAGGGCGGCCATATGGTCGGCCAGCGCGGCAGGCCGGGCAATATCCGCCATCAGGGCCGTAAGAAGAAGTAACGAGAGCGGGGCAGGGGGATTACCTGCCCCATTCCCGTCATTGCGAGCGTAGCGAAGCAATCCAGAGCGACCCGAGCCGCCGATGGATTGCTTCGCTACGCTCGCAATGACGAAAAAAGAAAGTGGCTCAGCTCAGACGCTCGATCGCTTCGGCATCGAGCGTCCCGGGAATCACGAAGACCGGGCAGGGCATCTGGCCAAGTCCCGCACCCGTAAAGTGCGCTACCAGCGGGCCGGGCCCGCCTTCCTTCGCCGCACCCAGAACAAGCGCCGATACCTCCGGATGCTCCTTGAGATATTCGCGCACGATCTTGATATCCTCGCCCATGCGGACCGAGATCACCGGCATTTTCGCGCCTTGCGACAGCAGGTTGCCGGCCGCTGCCGTCACCAGCGTTTCGGCGCGGGCGCGGGCTTCTTCCTCGATCGTCGCCTGGACGCCGCCAAAGGCATTGAAAGGCTGCGGCGGTACCAGCGCCAGGAGATGCAACATGCCGTCGGTCTTCGCGGCGCGGCGCGCGGCGAACTGGAGAGCGACCAGCGCCTCTTCGGTTTCGTCAACGATAACCAGATAGATACGCATGACTTTTTGGCCCTGATCCCCTTGCGAACTGCTTATCAGGCCATTCAGGTCTCTGTGCAAGAGATCACGAATGGCGAAAGGATTGCGAAGGCGCTTGTATGCTGCGCGCAACTTGTCCAAGGAAAGGCCAACCCTCCCCCCTCCACAGGATAACAAGGGACACACACGCTTCCATGCCCATCGAGATCAAGATGCCCGCCCTGTCCCCCACGATGGAAGAGGGAAAACTGGCAAAATGGCTGGTTAAGGAAGGCGACACCGTCAACTCCGGCGACATCATGGCCGAAATCGAAACCGACAAAGCCACGATGGAATTCGAAGCCGTCGACGAAGGCGTCGTCGGCAAGATTCTGGTGCCGGAAGGCACCGAAGGCGTGAAGGTCGGCACCGTGATCGCCGTGATCGCCGGTGAAGGCGAAGACGCCAGCGCTGTCGCCGCCGCTCCTGCCAAGACCGAGGCGCCCAAGGCGGCTGCCCCGGCTCCGGCCGCTGCACCTGCTGCTGCGCCCGCGGCTGCTCCGGCTCCCGCGCCTGCCGCCGTGGCCACTGACGGCCGCGTCGTTGCCTCTCCCCTCGCCAAGCGCATCGCCGTCGCCAAGGGCGTCGACCTTGCCGCCGTGACCGGCACCGGCCCCAAGGGCCGCATCGTCAAGGCCGACGTCGAAGCCGCCCAGCCCGGTACCGCCGCGCCCAAGGCTGCTGCTCCGGCCGCCGCCCCAGCGCCTGCCGCCGCGCCTGTCGCTGCCGGTGAAGCCAAGCCCGCAACCGTCGAAATGGCGCCCGAAACCCGCGCTCTGCTGGATGACCGCATCCCGCACGCCGTCGAAAAGCTGTCGGGCATGCGCAAGACCATTGCGCGTCGCCTTACCCAGTCGATGCAGGAAGCGCCGCACATCTACCTCACCGTGGACGTGCGCCTCGACAAGCTCATGGCCCTGCGCGCCGAGATCAACTCCATGCTCGAAAAGCAGGGCGTGAAGGTTTCGGTGAACGACATGCTGATCAAGGCCCTTGGCCGCGCGCTGATCGACGTGCCGGAATGCAACGTGACCTTCGCCGGTAACGAGCTGATCAAGTATGCCCGCGCCGACGTGTCGGTTGCCGTTTCGATCCCGGGCGGCCTGATCACCCCGATCGTCCAGAACGCCAACGGCAAGTCGTTCTCCGAAATCGCCAAGGCGACCAAGGATCTCGGCAAGCGCGCCAAGGAAGGCAAGCTGCAGCCGGGCGAGTATCAGGGCGGCACCGCCTCGATCTCGAACATGGGCATGATGGGCATCAAGCAGTTCACGGCCGTCATCAACCCGCCGCAGGCGACGATCATCGCCGTCGGCGCCGGCGAGAAGCGCCCGTGGGTCATGCCCGACGATTCGCTGGGCATCGCCACCGTCATGAGCGCAACCGGCAGCTTCGACCACCGCGCGGTGGACGGTGCCGATGGTGCGCGCCTGATGGCCGCCTTCCGCGAATACGTCGAAACGCCGCTGGGCATGGTTGCCTGAGATGGAAGACAAGACCAGCGGTTGCCCGCGTGACCCGGTGATCCGGGTCACGGCGATGCCGGCCGATGCCAATGCCTATGGCGATATCTTCGGCGGCTGGCTGATGAGCCAGATGGACATGGGCGCCGGCCTTATCGCCGCGCGCCGTTCGCGTGGCCGCGCGGTCACCGTAGCCATGGACGGCACCCAGTTTCATCTGCCTGTAAAGGTAGGTGACGAAGTGTCCGTCTATGGAGAGATCAAGCGCGTCGGTCGTACCTCGCTGACGATCGCCATCGAAGCCTGGCGTCGCCATCGGCATGAAGAAGAAGAAGTGAAGGTGACGCAGGCCGTGTTCACCTTCGTCGCGGTGAACGAATTCGGCAAACCGCGCGTCATCGATCAGGAGAAGTAACTCAGTGGCTGATACCTATGACGTCATCGTTCTCGGCTCGGGTCCCGGTGGCTATGTCGCGGCAATCCGTGCCGCACAGCTGGGCCTGAAGACCGCCATCGTCGAGCGCGAACTGCTCGGCGGCATCTGCCTCAACTGGGGCTGCATCCCGACCAAGGCGCTGCTGCGCTCGGCCGAGGTATTCCACCAGATGAAGCACGCCAAGAACTACGGTCTTTCGGCCGAGAACATCACGGCCGATCTCGATGCCGTGGTCCAGCGTTCGCGCGGCGTTGCCAAGCAGCTCAATCAGGGCGTCACGCACCTGATGAAGAAGAACAAGATCACCGTGCACATGGGCACCGGCAAGCTTGTCGCTCCGGGCAAGCTCCAGGTGACCGGCGAGAAGGGCACCGAGACCCTTGAAGCCAAGCACATCGTCATCGCCACCGGCGCCCGCGCCCGCGACCTGCCGCACGCCAAGGCTGACGGCAACCGCGTGTGGACCTACCGCCACGCGATGACGCCGAAGGAAATGCCTACCAAGCTTCTGGTCATCGGATCGGGCGCCATCGGCATCGAATTCGCCAGCTTCTACAATGACATGGGCGTTGACGTCACGGTCGTCGAGATGATGGACCGCATCGTCCCGGTCGAGGATGCCGACGTTTCGGCGTTCCTCGAAAAGCAGCTGACCAAGCAGGGCATGAAGATCATGACCAGCGCCAAGACCAGCGACATGGTCGTCGGCAAGGACAGCGTGAAGGTGACGATCACCGACAAGGCCGGCAAGGCCGAGGCGGTGGAATTCAGCCACATGATCGTCGCCATCGGCATCGTGCCGAACGTCGAGAACATCGGTCTGGAAGACCTCGGCATCGAGCCGGACAAGCGCTTCCACATCAAGACGGACGACTACGGCCGCACCAACGTCAAGGGCATCTGGGCGATCGGTGACTGCGTTGACGGTCCCTGGCTGGCCCACAAGGCAAGCCACGAAGGCGTCACTGCCGCCGAGGCGATTGCGCAGGAACTGGGCAACAAGGACGTGCATCCGCACCCGCTCGACCGTCGCAACATCCCGGGCTGCACCTACTGCCACCCGCAGATCGCCTCGGTCGGCATGACCGAAGCGAAGGCGAAGGAAGCGGGCTACGAAGTGAAGGCCGGCACCTTCCCGTTCATCGGTAACGGCAAGGCCATCGCACTGGGCGAGCCGGAAGGCTTCGTGAAGACCGTGTTCGACGCCAAGACCGGCGAACTGCTCGGCGCCCACATGATCGGCGCGGAAGTGACCGAAATGATCCAGGGCTACGTGGTCGGCAAGACGCTCGAAACCACCGAGGCGGAGCTGATGAACACTGTGTTCCCGCATCCGACCATCTCGGAGACGATGCACGAGGCAACGCTCGCCGCCTATGGCCGCGCGCTGCACATGTAAGGCTAAGCGCCGATACGGAATACGCGAAGGGCGGGCCCGCAAAGGCCCGCCCTTTTCGTTTGCTGTCGCTACTACCGGGGACCGGTCAGTTGGCGGCGGCGCGGGCGATATGTTCGAAAACAGCGGGATGGAGAGGCTCGACGAACTCGCAGCCGACCGTGGTCCCGCGCACCCAGCAAATCCGCGCACCAAGCATCTGAAGCCCCGGAATGCGGATGCGCAGAGGCATGTCGTCGCGGGTGTCGGAAAGCCATGCGATGCGGAAACCGCCCGGAGACAGATCATCCAGTCGCGCGGCCTTCCAAGGGCGCATGCCTTGCCGGACCTCGCACAGGATCGATACGCCCACGCGAGTATCGCGGTCGAGTTGGTCGAGACTCGTAACGTCTTGCAAGGCATTCTCCCCGGTGTGGGAACTGCCTTGCAAGATGCAGACTTACCAAGGAGTTAGCGGCACCGACGGTTCGCACCGAAACGGTGGAAACCTTTCAGCGGAACGTCTTGGAAAGCACCACCAGTGTCGGATCGCCCTCGAAGGTTTCGGGCGTGAAGCCCTTGTCGCGCTCCACTTCGATGGCGGCGCTGTTTTCACGGCTCTCGATCGCGATCACTCGGCGGCATCCACGCGCATCGGCCTGTTTGCCAAGGAAATCGAGCATGGCCCAGCCAATGCCCTTTCCCTTGTAGGCACTGGCAACCGAGATCGCGACTTCGGCGGTATCGAGCGCCTCGTCACAGGCCAGCACGCCCGAGGCGACCAGTTGGCCGCTCGCCTTGTCGAAGCCGATCCACGATTCGGTGCGAAACTGGTCGGCATTGACGAGCGGGGCGATCTGCTGCGCGCTCACCTTGTCGGCGGCGGCAAAGAAACGGAAACGGCGATCCTCGTCGGCCACGCGTTCGAAGAAGGCGGTAACATCGCCCTCGTCGCTTTCCTTGGCGGGGCGGACCTCCAGCTCGATGCCGGAACGGGTGGGCAGGGTAATGACGTCACTGAAAGACATGGACGAGACTCCGTCGAGAAGTGCCGGTTCCTAAGGCCGCCGGGCGGAACTTGTCCTTGATCGGGATCAGCAATCGCAATCAGGGACTTGCCTGTGACGGGACCAATCGCCGCCGCCTTCGCTGCGGCAATATCAGTGAGATAACACAAGCCACTGGCCCTGTCGCGCGCCGGGATGGAGAACCGTCCCGGAACCGGAACGGGATTTCCCCGCGTCCTTTGAAGAAGCCTTTGCGAACATGGTGCAAGGCGCGCGATCTTTGGCTAACGTCACGCCGAACGAGTGAGACGCCGACCGGATTCTCGAAGCGAGTCCAGGGCCGGCGCGAAATAGGGTTTCGCCGGATGCACTCGGCCGGAGAGGAGAATACGTCATGGCTGAGGCCATCTATCCCGTGCCTGAAGAATGGGCCCGGAACGCCCTGATCGACGCAGCGCGTTACGATGAAATGTATCAGCGCTCGATCACCGACCCTGAGGGATTCTGGCGCGACGAGGCGCAGCGGATCGACTGGATCAAGCCGTTCACCGAGGTCAAGAAAACGAGCTTCCACGAAGCCGATTTCGGCATTTCCTGGTTCTCCGACGGTACGCTCAACCTCTCCGCCAATTGCCTTGACCGTCACCTTGCCGAGCGCGGCGATGCCATTGCCATTCTCTGGGAACCGGACGACCCTAAGAACCAGGAACGCCGGATCACGTACCGCGAGTTGCATGAATCGGTCTGCCGCTTCGCCAACCTGCTCAAGGCGCGCGGCGTCAAGCGCGGGGACCGCGTGACCATCTATCTGCCGATGGTGCCCGAAGCCGCCGTTGCCATGCTCGCTTGCGCGCGCATCGGTGCGATCCACTCGATCGTCTTCGCCGGCTTTTCGCCCGACGCGCTCGCCGGCCGCATCCAGGACTGCGACAGCCGTATCGTGCTCACCAGCGACGAAGGACTGCGCGGCGGCAAGACCATCGCGCTCAAGGCCAATGTCGATGAAGCGCTGAAGGCCTGTCCGGACGTCGAGACCGTCGTCGTCCTCAGCCATACCGGCGCGGGCGTGCCGATGGTCGAGGGGCGCGATATCGATTGGGCCAGCTCGGTCGCCGCGCAGTCCGCCGATTGCGCTCCGGAAGAGATGAACGCCGAAGATCCGCTGTTCATCCTCTACACCTCGGGTTCGACCGGCAAGCCCAAGGGCGTGCTCCACACCACCGGCGGCTATTCGGTCTGGGCCTCGATGACGCATGAGTACGTCTTCGATTACCGGCCGGGCCAGATCTACTGGTGCGCGGCCGATATCGGCTGGGTCACGGGCCACTCCTACGTCGTCTACGGCCCGCTGGCCAACGGCGCGACCACGGTGATGTTCGAGGGCGTGCCCAACTTCCCCGATGCAAGCCGCTTCTGGCAGGTGGTCGACAAGTTCGGAGTCGAGATCTTCTACGGCGCCCCGACGGCACTGCGCGCACTGATGCGCGAGGGTGACGACTATGTGAAGAAAACCTCGCGCAAGCGCCTGCGCCTGCTCGGCTCGGTGGGCGAACCGATCAATCCCGAGGCGTGGGAGTGGTATCACAAGGTGGTGGGCGAGGGGCGCTGCCCGATCGTCGATACCTGGTGGCAGACCGAGACTGGCGGCGCGATGATCACGCCGCTGCCGGGCGCCACCGCGCTCAAGCCGGGTTCGGCCAGCAAGCCGATGTTCGGCGTGAAGCCGATGCTGGTCGATAACGACGGCACCGTGCTGGAAGGCGCGGCCGATGGCTGCCTGGTCATCACCGACAGCTGGCCGGGGCAGATGCGCACCGTCTGGGGCGATCACGCGCGCTTCTTCATGACCTACTTCTCGACATTCGCGGGATGCTACTTCACCGGCGACGGCTGCCGCCGCGACGAGGATGGCTATTACTGGATCACCGGCCGCATCGACGACGTGATCAACGTCTCCGGCCACCGCATGGGCACGGCCGAGATCGAATCGGCGCTCGTGGCCCATCCGGCGGTTGCCGAGGCAGCGGTCGTGGGGATGCCGCACGAGATCAAGGGGCAGGGCATCTATGCCTTCGTCACCTGCAATGCCGAAGTCGAGCCGGACGAGGCGCTGCGCAAAGAACTGATCAAGTGGGTTCGCCACGAGATCGGCCCGATCGCCACGCCGGACGTCATCCAGTTCGCGCCGGGCCTGCCCAAGACCCGCTCGGGCAAGATCATGCGCCGCATCCTGCGCAAGATCGGTGAGAACGACTTCTCGAACCTCGGCGATATCTCGACGCTTGCCGATCCCTCGGTGGTCGAGAACCTGATCGCCAACCGGCCGCAGCCGGCAACTGCATGACCGGACGCGGAGGATGCCCGGGAAAGCCCGGTGCATCCTCCGCGTGGGTTCAGCCTCCGTCGGTGGCCACCTCGATGGCGTCGAAGTCACGCCAGCGGTAAACGGCGTAGCTCAGCACCCAGCACAGCACGAACAGGCCGATAATAAGGAAGCCGAGCGTGTTGAAATGCTCGGACAGCGCGCTCACGCCGGACCAGAACCCGCCTTTCAGCCCAAACTTGTCGACCAGCAGCGCCGCCGTCTGGATCGACCCGATCACCAGCGCCACAAGGGCTGAGATCGAGGTGATCGTGATGTTGTAGTAGAGCTTGCGGATCGGCTTCACGAAAGCCCATTCGTAGGCACCGAGCATGATGACCCCGTCGGCAGTGTCGATCAGCGCCATGCCCACGGCGAAGAGCACCGGGAACACCAGCACCGTTCCGAGCGAAATGCCGTCCGCCGCGTGAGCGCCCGAAAGGCCGAGGATCGCCACTTCGGTCGCGGTATCGAAGCCCAGGCCGAACAGGAAGCCGAGCGGGGCCATGTGCCAGCTCTTGCGTACCAGACGGAACAGCGGGCGCAGGATGCGCGCCATCAGGCCGCGCCCGGCGAGCAGGATGTCCAGATCCTCCTCCGCATAAGTGCCGCCACCACGAACCTGCTGGAAGCGAGACCACACGCCGCGCAGGATCGCGAGGTTCATGATGGCGATGGCGAACAGGAAGCTGGCCGAAACGACCGTGGCGATAACCCCGCCAGACTGGCCGAATGCCTCGAAATCATCCAGCGTGCTGGCCGCCGCCGCAATCGTGGTTGCTGCGATCAGCACGATGGCCGAGTGCCCGATCGCGAACCACAGCCCGACCGTGAGCGGGCGCTGCCCGTCCTGCATCAGCTTGCGGGTAACATTATCGATCGCGGCGATGTGGTCGGCGTCCACGGCGTGGCGCATGCCAAGGCTCCAGGCGAGCACGGCGGTGCCGAGCATCACGGGATTGCCGTGGAACGCGCCGAACGCCCAGAGCCAGGTGGCGACGTTTGCGCCTACGAGCGCAGCGAAAAGCACCGCGACCCGGCGGCGCAGGCGCGGTTTGCCGGAAGGCCCCTCGGCCACCGGTGTTCGATGCGAAACAGAACTGACTTGCATTCGTGAATACCCCGTCGGCGTCAGCGACTTTCGGGGAGGGCCTCCGCGTGAACGGCCGGCCTGTGCGCCGGACGGACGCCGTCCAGCGCCCGGCACGCATGCCGGTGCGGCCCTCGCCGCACGTGCGTCGCTCAGACGGAGTTACCGTGCCACGGCCATCCCCTGGGCCAGGGCAAGAGCGACCAGACGCCGGCAGGTCTCCTGGCTTGCGGGTCAAGGCCTCGATGCACGGCCTTCCCAGGCCCCGCATGACTTAGCGTCCGGCCCAGTGGCTGCGGCAAGGGCGCCTTGCCCTGCCGCGATGTGCATCGCGCTCGCCGCTTACAGTTGCAGGGACAGCCTCGGTTTCGGACGCAAGGTCCTCACCGCGTTCCCTTTTAAGCCCCTTTCGGGACACCGGCGCGATCAGTGCCGAGACCCTGAAAGCGTCTCGACGGTCGCTTTGGTAGTCTCGGCGGTGCATCAGGGCAAGAGCGCTTCACGAGCCGGAACCGCCTTCGCATTTCGGCGCCCGGACCTAATGGGATCGCGATTTTTCCCGATCGGAAGGTGATTTTATGAGCGTAAAAATGATCTGCACTCTACAGTAGGCAATTACTGCGAGTGAAATCATTAAGAGTCGATGGTGAATCCGGCTGAATTTCATGTGAAATAATATTCTCCACGAGATGGTGGATCATATATTTCTGACTCACAGTAGCGACACTTGAATAGGAGAGGCATTTCGGGAGGCTTCCGATGCTCGAGGGTGCAAGAAACGAGCTTTTTTCAGAACTTATCGCAACTTGTGACGGGATGCTGGCGCCGGCCGTCTATGCGCGCATCTACGAAACCGCCCAACGCGGCGGTCAGATCGTCGAAGTCGGCACGGCCATGGGGGCGGCCACGGTCGCACTCGCGCTGGGTCTGCGACATTCGGGCAAATCCGGCCATGTGTTCACGTTCGATCCGATGACCGGCGGCCCGAGGCGGTCGTTGAACTCGCCAGGGAAACGCATCGCGCGGATTGAGGCCAATCTGGCGCGCTACGGCGTCCAGGATCTGGTCACGGTTACACCATCCGATCTGCGAAGCGGGCTTTCGGTTCTCCCGGACGACCAGACCGTTTCCGTCCTGATGCTCGACGCCGATGGGCGGATCGATCGCGATCTGGAAACGCTTGAGCAGCGGCTTGCGCCCGGTTGCTCCATGATAATCGACGATATCGCCGATCAGGTGCGGGTGAAGCGTCAGGGCGCAACGTACCGCATAGACAGCAAGATGCGCCTGTCATGGTTGCTGTTCAACAAGCTCACCGAGTCGGGAAAGCTCAGCGCCGGACAACAGCTGGTGGACACCTACTTCGGTGAAGTCATCGCCGACGCGAACAGTATCATCGACCGCGACGATACGCTTGAGGCCTATCGACAGCTCGTTTTTCAGACCGCTTCGACCAATCGCCTGCAACGGCTTCGTTCCTATCTCCTGGAGCAGGGGCAGGAGGTCGCACCCGATTTCGTGGCGAAATGCCGAAGGTTTTACCGGCGCATCAAATACCGCCGGCTTGCCGCCTCGTCCGAAATGAATGCCGCCGAAGAATCTTCACCGGGCGGTTCCGGCGGAGAGCAGGTGGCCGCGTGACCCTCCCACATCCGGCCATGGGCGATCGCGCGTAAAGGCTTTTCAGATCCATCCTGTTGCGTAAGCTGTCATCGAACCGGGCACCAAAAGACCGGACGCAAACCATAAGGACTGTCAGGGATGGATGTCGAAGCGCGCTTGGCGGCGCTGGAAGAGCGCTGCCGCAAGGCCGAGGATCATCTGGAGATCCTCAATCTGCTGAACACTTACGGTCCTTTGGTGGATAGCGGCACAGCACGGCCTGCGGGCGATTTGTGGGTCGAGGGCGGCGGCTACAACTTCACTTTGCCCGATGGCGGCACTCTGCGCCTTTCGGCGCCTGACGAAATCGCCGACATGTATGCGTGGGAAGGCCATCTCGAACTGGTCAAGACCGGCTGCGCGCACCTCACGGCGACGCCGAAGATCAGCGTGCATGGCGATAAGGCCGAAGCGGTCGGCTATTCGGTCGTGATCCTTCGCGAAGATGACCGTTGGTTTCTTTGGCGCGCGGCGGTCAATCACTGGACTCTGGAACGCGGCGTGCAGGGCTGGCGTATCGTCGAGCGCTTCAACCGCGCGCTCGACGGTTCGGCGGAGAGCCACGAGACCATGCGCAAGGTGGCCACGATATGAGCCGCTTCGAAGGAAAAGTCGCGATCATTACTGGCGCGAGCACCGGGCTCGGCCCGGTCATGGCGAAGATGATGGCGCAGGAAGGTGCCCGGCTGGTTCTGGCGGCCCGGCGGCTTGAGCTGGTGGAGGAGGTTGCCGCCGCAATCGGCGCGGACGCTGTGGCGGTGCGCGCCGATGTTACCGTGGAGGAGGACGTCGCAGCCATGGTCGAGGCGGCAATGATCCGCTGGGGTCAGGTCGACGTGATGATGAACAACGCGGCCGTCCCCGGTGTCGACAAGTGGATCTGGGAGCAAACGGTCGACAACTTCCTCGACACATACAGGGTCGATTGCATGGCCGCGATGCTGTGCACGCGCGAGGTGCTGAACCGTTCGATGCTGGAACGGCGGACGGGCTCCATCGTCAATTTTTCGTCCAGCGCGGGGTGGGACGGCATGGCGCGCAAGAGCCACTATTCCGCTGCCAAAGGCGCACTGCGCATTCTCACCAAGACGATTGCCCGCGAGGTGGGCGAATTCGGCATCCGCTGCAATTGCGTGGTGCCCGGCGCCATCGGCACCGACCTCATGATCAACTACATGAAGCGGATCGCCGATGAGCAGGGGAAGAGCTTCGAGGACGTCGAGGCCGGTCTGGTCGCGGGCGTGCCGCTGAAGACCTTCTCCACGCCTGACGATGTGGCGCGAATGGCGCTGTTCCTCGCCTCTGACGAGGCGCGCACGGTGACCGGGCAGTCGATCAACGTCGATGGCGGACTGGTGATGTCCTGACGCGTAATTATTCTGGGAAATCCATAAAATCGGGAGAGGGTACATGGCGAACGAGATGCCGAAATCGACGGATTTCACCGGCCTCACGCAAAAGGTCATCGCCTATAGCGAAGAGTTCGCGGGCATCGTCGAGAAAGCGAAGTCCGGGCCGCTGGAAGCCTCGGACTGGGCCGGGATCGAGGCGCTCGTCAATGTCGACGCCTATGAACGCATGGGCGTGTTTCTGGGCCCTCAGGCCGAAGTGATCGATTGGCCGAAGTACAAGTACTATGTCTCGCAATATGCGGCGGGCAGCTCCTGGGAAGGAACCTTGCGCCATGTCACCGAACAGGCGAACCGCGTGATCCTGGAACTGGAGGAGCGCAATTCGCGTGACGGGGTAACGGACGTGTCGAACACGGTGACGATTTACGAATTCGATGACGCGCAGAAGCTTCGCCATCTGGATGTCTATGTGATGCCGCTTGGAAAGCGCTGAATTCTCCGATCAGCCCGCGATGCCCCGGAATTCCGGCGATGGGGCATCTGCGTTCGTACGCTCATAATATCGCAGGAAATCGGCGGCCGGGAGCGCCTGCGAATAGAGCCAGCCTTGCGCGAATTCGACACCGGCGCTGCGGAGGTAGGCCTCCTGCTCCAGCGTCTCCACGCCTTCAGCGATGATCTTGAAATTCAGGCCGTGGGCCATATCGATGATGTGCGGGATGACGGCGCTGGTGGCAGCGGATTTTCCGATTGCCCGGATGAAAGACTTGTCCACCTTCAGGGCGTCAAGTGGGAGCAGTTCCAGCAACGAGAGGCTGGAATAGCCCGTGCCGAAGTCATCGATCGCAACCGGATGCCCCTGCGCCCTTGCGATTTCCAGTGTCGCGCGCGCGGCCGCCGCATTCATGAAGCCGCGCTCGGTCGCCTCCAGCCAGATCTGCTCGGGCGCGACGTTCGTGCGGGCAAGGGCCGTCGTCAGGATCGGAAGGAAACGCCCGCTCTGCATGTCGGCCGAAGAAATGTTGATGGCGATATGAACGTTGCGCTTGCGGCGCAGCATTTCCGCCAGATCCTCCACGACGCAAGCGATCATGAGGTCGGTGAGCGGTTCGATCAGGTCGTTGCGTTCCGCAAGCGGTATGAAAAGGTCCGGCAGCACACACGATCCGTCCGCCCGCTCCCACCGTAGCAGCGCTTCGGCACCGACGCAGAGACCTGTCGAAAGCTCGATGATCGGCTGGTAGCAGACCCGGAATTCGCGCCGCTTGATGGCGATCGCAATCTCACGCTCCAGCGAAAGCCGTTGGCGCGACAGCCATACCACAAGGCACACGAGATGCGCGGAAACCGCCAGACCTATCGGGACCAGCAGCCACAGTTCCCGATCTACGCGCGTTTCGACGAGTGAATGGTCGGTGATCGCAAAAGCGCGAAAATTCCTGTCCTGGCTCGAAGCATAGACAAGCGCTCCCGATCGGCCGAAACCGCCGGTTCGCGCGATCCGGTGCGCTAAAGGCAGACCCGCGGTCCCGTTGATCGCTACCAGCTTTCCGTCCAGCGTGGCGATCCCCAGCGTCATGGCCGTGTCCGTCAGGACATCGACAAGCCGCTCAGGCCGCATCAGGACATTGTAGTCGCCGTGGGCGAGCACCAGAGTGGGAGCGCCACCCGTGATTTTGGGCCTCACGTTCAGGTAGAGGCCGAAACCATCGGGCAACATGGCATCGGGCGTGCCCTTCGCGATGTCCTTCGTCACCATCCCCCAGCTTGTGCAGGCAAGCTTGCCGTCGATGAAGTATCCGACTTCGTCAACCGTACGGGTGTCTACGGTGACCTGACGCATGCGCGCGATGTGGTCGGGCGAACACCCCCTCCAGTTTTCCGCCTCAAGCTTGCGGAAGGCCGCCTTGGTATAGGCCAGTTGCCGACCGGCCCGCATGAGCGTCCAATTGCTGTATTCGAGGCGATGCTCCTGCTCGGCCGCGCTGGCTCGATATCGCGCATAGGCCGCAATCCCGGCCAGCGGCACCACGGCCGCCAGCACAGCGAGGAAACCAGCGAAAAATACGACCCATCGGCGATACATGAGCAGCGAGATGTCCAGCAATTCAGCACATTATATGTGCGATTGTGCGCACAGCGCATGAATTGCCCGCTCAAAGTGACATCCGCGACCGAAAAGGGGGCTGATTGACACGGCATCGCCTGACCGAAGCAGGTCAGCCCGATGGGAGAGGCCCAACCGCAAGTTCCGTCCATTTCTCCTCGGACGCGGAATTGGCGATAACGCTTTCGACGAAAGCCATGGTCCTGAGCCCCGCCTCGATCGATGGGAACCAGTCATCCACCCCCGGCACTGCCGCGCTGTTCGATATTCGGGCGGCAAAAGCGCGGTAGAGGTTGGCGAACGCTTCGATATAGCCCTCGGGGTGTCCGGCGGGCGTACGGAGCCGGAGGAGGGTGGATTCCGCCAGCCCCGGACCACCGGAACGGAGCGTCTCGGCCGGGCGGTCCAGCCACCGCAGGGTCAGCGTATTGGGCTCCATCTGCGTCCATTCCAGACCACCGTGTTCGCCGTGAATGCGCAGCTTCAGGCCGTTCTCGTCCCCTGCCGCGACTTGCGTTGCCTTCAGCGTTCCGCGCGCGCCGCCGTCCAGACGAAGCAGGACACTGACATCGTCGTCCAGCCGCCGTTCCGGAACGTGAGTCGTCAGGTCCGCGCAGAGTTCCCGGACATGCAGGCCCGAAACATGCTCCGCCAGATGGAAGGCATGGGTGCCGATATCGCCAAGGCATCCGCCCAATCCGGCGCGGGCAGGGTCCGTGCGCCACTCCGCCTGCTTGTTGCCTTCCCGGTCGATGGCCTGACTGAGCCAGCCTTGCGAGTATTCGACCTGCACCAGCCGGATCTTGCCGAAGTCTCCCCGCGATACGCGCACGCGGGCCTCTTCCACCAAGGGATAGCCGCTATAGGTAAAGGCCAGACCAAAATGACGGCCGGATCGCGCCGCCGCCTGCGCGATCAGGCGGGACTGTTCCAGATCGAGCGCCATCGGCTTTTCGCAAAACACGTGAAATCCTGCGTCCAGCGCGGCGATCGCCATGGGGGCGTGAAGATGGTTCGGCGTCACTATGGATATGGCATCGACCCGTTCTCCCTCCGGCAAAGCAGCTTCCGCCGTGAGCAGCGCATCGAGCGAGTTATATGTCCGGGCAGGTTCGATCCCCAGCGTTTCGCCGGAGCGACGATTGCGCTCGGGATCGCTGCTGAACGTGCCGGCGACAAGCCGCCAGCGTCCGTCGAGCGCGGCTGCGGCGCGGTGGATAGCACCGATAAAAGCGCCTTCGCCGCCTCCGGCCATGGCCAGACGCAAGGTCCGTGTGCTCACCTCTCTCCTCCTTTTTTCGCTTTGTCCCAGCCCCATAATTCTGGCCTTGATCTGATATGATTTACCGGTAAACGTTAGGCAACAATAAATAAGACGGAGAGTCGAGGATGCGCATGACAGCAAACCTCAGCCTGACACCGGTTGCCGCAGTCGCGGCGATGCTGTTTGCCGCGCCGGTCATGGCCCAAACAGCGCCTTCGGCCTTTAACGCCTGCCGTGCCTGCCACAGCGTGGAGAGCGACGGAAAGAGCGGCATTGGTCCCAACCTGCATGGCGTTGTGGGCCGTCCGGCGGCATCGCTTCCCGGCTTCGGCTATTCGCCCGCGCTCCGGAGTTCCAAACTGCGTTGGGACGATCAGAGCCTGGACGATTTTCTGGCCGCGCCGTCGAAGAAGGTTCCCGGTACGCGCATGCCGATTTCCACGCCGGATCCGGCCAAGCGCGCGGCGATCATCGCCTATCTCAAAAGCCTGAAGTGAAGGCGCGGAAGGCCATGCGCGGTCCCGCGATCTTCCTGGCCCAGTTCATGAGCGACTCCGCGCCGTTCGACACACTGGACAACGCCGCACGCTGGATGGCGAAGGCCGGTTACAAGGGCATTCAGGTGCCCAGTAACGACCCGCGCTGCATGGACCTGGCGCTCGCTGCCGAAAGCCAGGACTACTGCGACGAACTGGCCGGGCGCTGCCGCGAGGCGGGCGTCGAGATTTCCGAACTGTCGACCCATTTGCAGGGGCAGTTGGTAGCGGTTCATCCCGCTTACGATGCGGCGTTCGACAATTTTGCGCCTCCCGAATTGCGCGGCAAACCCGCCGAGCGGCAGGCATGGGCGGTCGATCAGCTGAAGCTGGCCGCCAAGGCAAGCCGGCGGCTGGGGCTGACCGCGCACGCGACCTTTTCCGGCGCCCTGGCGTGGCCGTACTTCTACCCTTGGCCGCAGCGGCCTGCCGGTCTGGTGGAGGAGGCTTTCACGGAACTGGGGCGCCGGTGGCGGCCTATTCTGGATGCATTCGACGAAGAGGGCGTCGATCTCTGCTACGAACTGCATCCGGGCGAGGATCTGCATGACGGCCTGACGTTCGAACGCTTTCTCGACGCGGTCGACGGCCATTCGCGCGCCAATATTCTCTATGATCCAAGCCACTTCGTGCTTCAGGCGATGGACTATCTCCAGTTCATCGATATCTATCACGACCGCATCAAGATGTTCCATGTGAAGGATGCGGAGTTTAATCCCACCGGACGGGCGGGCGTCTATGGCGGCTATGCCGACTGGATCGACCGTCCCGGCCGCTTCCGCTCGCTGGGTGATGGCCAGATCGACTTCACCGGCATTTTCTCGCGCCTGACGCAGTACGGCTATGACGGCTGGGCGGTGCTGGAATGGGAATGCTGTCTGAAGCATCCTGAGGACGGCGCGCGCGAAGGTGCGCCCTTCATTGCGGCACACATGATCCGCCGGCCGGAACGGGCCTTCGACGATTTTGCAGGCGGCGGTGACCCCGCCAACAACAAGCGCTGGTTGGGACTAACCTGACGGCAAAGCAGACACGACCCCGATAAAAAACATTCAACGGGGCACTGGGCAGAGGAACGGGGCATGACGGGCGTAAACCGGCAGAGGCTGTTTTGGCTGAGCGTTCTGGCGCTCTTCACGGCATCGATGAGCGCATCCTTGCGCGCGGCAGTGGCGAGCAGCCTGAAGGCGCAATGGATCGATCCCATCGCGCCGATCGCTGCGGGCGAATTGATCGGCGCGGCTCTGGGCGCGGCTTTTCTGGGTTTTGCAATCACGGTCTTCGTGGTCAGCGCGCTGCTCGATCGGGTGGGTATCCGCCGGATATTGATCGGCTGCGGCGTCGCTTTCCTGATCGGCACGGCGCTGATCGTGGGAGCAGGGGCCTTCGCTACAGGCATGGCCGTCTATCATCTGGTGTGGCTGGGCATGCTGCTGAGCGGCATCGGCTGGGGCTTTGCCGAAGCGTCGATCAACCCGCTCACCGCGCGTCTCTATCCCGAGGACACCACGCATCGCCTGAACGTGCTGCATGCATGGTATCCCGGCGGGCTGATTGTCGGCGGCCTTGCGGGCGTATTCCTCGCGCCGCTCTTGCCGTGGCAGGCGATCATGGCGCTGGTGTTCCTGCCCGCCGTCTGCGTCATCGTGATCGCGGCGACCACCCGGTTTCCCGAACCGCCCAAAATGGCTGGTGAGCGGGCCATGAAGGACATGATGCTGGAAGTGGTGCGCCGCCCCAGCTTCTTCGTCTGGTTCGGCGCCATGTTCCTGACCGCATCCTCGGAACTGGCACCGGGTCAGTGGATCGACGTTGCACTCAGCAATCGGGTCGGCATGCGCGGCATATTGCTTCTGGTCTATGTCAGCGCGCTGATGTTCGTCTTCCGCCATTTCGCCGGGCGGATTGCCGGCCGCCTCTCCAACCCGGGACTGCTCTGGGTTTCGAGCCTCCTTGCCGCGATCGGCCTGTTCCTGCTGTCGCAGGCCCAGTCGCCCGTTTCCGCGATCCTTGCATCGACCGTCTGGGGCCTCGGCGTCTGCGCCATGTGGCCGACGATGCTGGCCTCCGTCGCCGAACGCTATCCGCGCGGGGACTCGTGGGCGCTGGGGCTGGTCGGATCGGCTGGCGCTCTGGCGAGCTTCTTTGTTCTGCCTCGCCTCGGTGAAATGTTCGATCAGGCGAAAGTCGAGATTGCGGGCGGTCCGGAAGCCTTCACGCAGCTGAGCGGTTCCGCGCTGCACGCCGTGGAAGATGCCGCCGCCTCCCAATCCTTCGCGCGGCTGACGTTCGTTCCCTTGACCCTGCTCTTCGTGTTCGGCGCGATCTGGCTGACCGAACGACGCGCCAGCCGCCGCGCCGCATGCGTTGTGGAGGGCGTGGCATGAGCCTTTCCAGACGCGCGGTGATCGCCACCGGACTTGCTGCTGCGGCAACTCCGGCCCTGTCGATCAGCACGGGCAAGGGCACAGGCGGATCGAATGCGGCGCATTTCTCGCTCGGCTACGCTCCGCATGAAGGCAGTTTCGCCAGTCGGGGCGGCCTGCTGGAACAGATCGCTTACGCGGCCGACCAGGGGTTTCGCGCCTGGGAGGATAACGAGGCACGCAAGCGCCCGGTCGAACAGCAGGAAGCCATGGCCCGCGCGCTTGCCCAGCGCAGCATGACCATGGGCGTCTTCGTCGCCAGCATGCCGAAATGGGCTGATTTCCGGCCGGTTCTGGGCAGCAACGACGATGCCGAGCGGGGTGCGTTTCTGGAGGATATCCGTACCTCCATCGATGTGGCCAAGCGCCTCAATGCCAAGCACATGACCGTCGTCACCGGCTTCATGGACCGCAAGGTACCGGTGGAGATCCAGACCGGGCGGATCATCGATTGCATGCGGCGCGCCGGAGACATTGTCGCGCCGCATGGATTGGCGCTGGTGATGGAGCCGCTCAATACGCGTACCAACCATCCCGGCGTCTTCATGCAGTCGATCGCGCAGGGCTATGCCATCGCGCGCGGCGCCAATAGCCCGGGCATCAAGGTGTTGGCGGACCTCTATCACGAACAGATTCAGTCCGGGAACCTGATCCCGACGCTCGACGCCTGCTGGGGGGAGATCGGCTACATCCAGTTCGGCGACAATCCCGGACGCAAGGAGCCGGGCACCGGCGAGATCAACTTCGCCAATATTGCCCGCTGGTTGCGCGGGCGCGGTTATGCCGGCGTGATCGGCATGGAGCACGGAAATTCGCTGGACGGGCGCGCAGGCGAGGATCGGCTAATCGCCGCCTATCGCGCCATCGACAAGGCATGAAGGGGCGCGCGAGGATGAAGGGCATCCACATCGGCATGGTAACGGCGGCTTGCGTGATGGCCGGCACGCTTGCCCACGCAGAGGATAGGCCGGGCTTCAGGGACACACCGATCCTGCCCGGCGGTAAATGGCACGTCCATGATCCCGATCGCCCGGCGCCGGCCGTTGTCACGCCTGCCGCGACACCCGGCGGTGCGCCGTCCGACGCCATCGTCCTGTTTGACGGTACATCGCTGGACGCATGGCACGGCGAGCGCGGCCCTTGGCTGCTGGAACAGGGCGCGATGACGATCCCGTCCCGCGCCCAAAGCGGCGGTGAGAACAATCTGATCTCGAAGCAGGAGTTCGGCGATGTTCAGCTCCATCTCGAGTTCCGCTCGCCCAACCCGCCGCAGAAAAGCTCTCAAGATCGCGGCAACAGCGGCATCTGGTTCATGCAGCGCTATGAGGTTCAGATCCTCGATAGCTACCAGAATGCCACTTATGCCGATGGAACCGTGGGCGCGGTCTACGGGTGGAAACCCCCGCTGGTAAATCCGTCCCGGCCGCCGGGAGAATGGCAAAGCTACGACATCGTCTTCGAACGCCCGCACTTCGCCCCGGACGGCAGTCTTGCGCGCCCGGCTTATGTCACGGTGCTGCTGAACGGCGTGTTGGTGCAGAACCATCAGGCCATGCTCGGCACCACCATCTGGCGCAAAGTCGCGCAGTATGAGGCGCATGGCGACAAGGCGCCGATCCAGTTGCAGGACCATAACTCGCCGGTGTCCTTCCGTAACATCTGGGTTCGTCCCTTGCCGGAAGATGCCATCGCGCAAGATCTGAAAGGGGCCACACGATAATGGACCGCAGAGATGCACTAGCCGGCATGGTCGCCATGTTCGGTGCCCAGATTTTCGCCCCGCTGGCCCGAGCGGCAGGGGTCACGCCCGGCGCCGGAATGCCGGTGATAGACCAGGGCGCGCCCAGTGTTCAGGTCTTCACACCCGATCAACGCGCCTTGATGTCGGCCCTGAGCGAACGCGTCATGCCGACGACCGACACTCCCGGCGCCATTGCCGCCGGCGTGCCCGCCTATATCGAAAAGCTGCTCGCGGACTGGGCCGTTGCGGAAGACCGCGAGCCGATCCTGTCCGGTCTCGCCGAAATCGATGCCCGCAGCCGGCAGGACTATGGATTGCCCGCCGTTCAGGCCAAGCCCGATCAGCAAGATGCGCTGCTGACCCTTACCATGAACGACGCGCTTCCGGGCGGCGCGGAGTTCTTCAAGGCGTTCCGGCAGATGGTGATCGTCGGCTATTACACGTCCGAAATCGGCATCACGCAGGAGCGCGAATATCTGCCGGTGCCCAGCGAATACAACGGCGCCTTTCCCTATTCTCAGGTCAACAAGGTCTATTCCGCATGATCATGAATCGTCGTTCCGTGATGTTGGGCGCCGGCGGCCTTGCCGTGCTCGCCAGCCAGCCTTTCGTTGCCGGTCTCGCCCGCGCCGCGCAGATTTCCAAAATCGGACTGCAACTCTACACCGTGCGCGAAATCTTCGCTGCCGATCCGGTTGGAACGCTCGAACAGGTTGCCAAGGTCGGATATCGCGAAGTGGAATATGGCGGTGGCGGCTATGACACCATGGATCATGCCCTACTGCGCAAGACCATGGACCGGCTGGGCCTGAAGAGCCCGTCCATCCATGTCGGCTATGACGCGCTGCTGGACAATTTCGACGCCAGCGTCACCATGGCCAGGACTTTGGGCGCGCAAACGATCGTCCTGCCTTACATGGTCGACAAGCACCGCAATGGCCCCGCGTGGGATGCGGCGATTGCCAACATCAACCGCATTGGCGAAAAGCTGAAGGCGGCCGGTCTGGGCTTCGCCTACCACAACCACGATTTCGAATTCACGGTCAAACCGGACGGCGTCAGCCTCTACGAGCGATTGATCAAGGGCACTAATCCCGCGCTGCTGAAGTTCGAGCTGGACCTCTACTGGGCCATCTATGCCGGGCAGGATCCTCACGCACTGATCCGCAGCTTGCCGGGCCGCATCTATGCCTATCACGTGAAGGACATGCGCGCCGACCGCAGCATGGCGGCCGTTGGCGCCGGCAGGATCGACTTCGCCAGCATCTTCAAGCTGAACCAGCTGGCCGGCGTGCAGCATTTCTATGTCGAAAACGATCAGGCGCCCGCGCCCTTCATCCCCGACATCACGAAAAGCTTCCAGACGCTGAGCGCGCTGCGCTTCTGACCGGGAGAGGATCATTATGGCTTCTACGGACAGGTTCGATGCGATCGTCATCGGTTCGGGCGTAAGCGGCGGTTGGGCCGCGAAGGAACTGACGGAAAAGGGGCTGCGTGTACTGATGCTCGACCGGGGCCACATGGTCGAGCATGGCGAGGACTACACGTACGACGGCAAGCCCGCTTATGAAGTCCCCGCGCGCAACATCATGCCCGACGGCCTCCGTGAGAGCGACTATTTCATCGCCCAGCACGGCTATGTCACGCCCAGCAATCAGGCCTTCTACAATAACGACCGGCTCAATCCCTACGATTACGGCGAAGGCAGCAAGTTCTACTGGATCCGCCCCTCCGCGGTCGGCGGCAAGTCGCTGATCTGGGGGCGGTGGTGTTTCCGCTGGAGTCCCGCCGATTTCGAAGCGAACAAGCGCGAGGGTATCGGGGGCGACTGGCCGATCCGTTACGAAGACCTCGCGCCGTGGTACAGCTATGTCGAGAAATACATCGGCGTGTCCGGATCGCGCGAAAATCTCGACTATCTGCCGGATAGCGAATTCCAGCCGCCGATGCCGATGAACATCGCCGAAAAATGGATGAAGCAGCGGCTTGAGGCAGAATTCCCCGGCCGCAAGATGATCAATGCCCGCCTGTCCAACATGACCGAGGACAAGCCCGAGCAGAACCGCACCAAGTGCCAGTTCCGCAACCAGTGCAGCAATGGCTGTTCCTTCGGCGCCTATTTCTCGACGCAGGCGGTCACTTTGCCTGCCGCGCGCGCAACCGGGCGGCTGACGCTGCGATCGGATGCCGTCGTCACCAATCTTGAATACGATCCCGCGACCAGGAAGGTCACGGGCGTCCGCTTCGTCGATGCCAAGACCGGTCAGGCCGAAGTGGTAAGCGCACGGGTTGTCTTCCTGAATGCCTCGACGCTTGGCTCGGTGCAGATCCTCATGAACTCGCGCCCGCAAGGGAGCCAGCGCAGCCATTTCGATACGAGCGGCACGCTGGGTCGCTACGTGATGGACCATATCTTCCGCGTCGGCGTGAAGGGCGAAATCCCCGGCATGGAGGAGTTCATCGAATATGGCCGCCGGCCCGGCGCCATCTATGTCCCGCGCTTCCGCAATATTGGCAAGGACGAGGATCTGGGGTTCCGGCGCGGCTATGGTTATCAGGGCGCCGCCTACCGGGAGCCGGCCAAACCTGTGGGCTTCGGCGCCTCGATGAAGGAAGGGATGCGCCGCTATGGCGGTTGGAAATTCCAGATGGGCGCATTCGGCGAATGCCTGCCGTACGAGGATAATCACGTCGCGCTGAACCCGAACAAGACCGATCGCTTCGGCATTCCCCTGATGCAGTTCAACGTCACGTTCCGCGACAATGAATTGCGGATGATGGCGGACGCCCGCGAACAGGGCGAAAAGATGCTGCGCGCGGCTGGCCTGAAGAACGTCCAAAGCAGTGTGAAGGAACATGTGCCGGGCGACGCCATCCATGAAATGGGCGGTGCCCGTATGGGCGCCGATCCTCACGCGTCGGTGTTGAACAAGTGGAATCAGGCGCACGATGCCTCCAACCTGTTCGTCACGGACGGAGCGCAGATGGCCTCCATCTCCTGCGTCAATCCGTCGCTGACCTTCATGGCCCTGACCGCGCGCGCGGTCGATCACGCCGTGGAAGCGATGAAAGCGGGCACGATCTGATCCCTAGGCTGAACCGGAGTTTCCAGCGCTATGAAGGCGCTGGAAACACGCTATCAGAACCTATGGAGACGGGGACCTGATGGCGAGACGAAACGAAAATGGCGTAACGATCCGCGCGGTTGCGCAGCGGGCCGGAGTGTCGGCCATGACCGTATCGAATGTCATCAACGGTGCGGGCAGGGCCAGCGCGGCCACCGTGGCGACCGTACAGGCCGCGATTGCGGAACTGGGCTATGTCCCCAATCTGGCCGCACGACGCCTCGCCAAGGCGCGGGCGACGACGGTTGGCCTTCTTTACAGCAACCGGCGGACGCCTTTTCTCGATGCGGTGCTGGTCGGGACGCTGCGCGCGACCAACGCGCATGGCCTCCAGCTGATCCTGCGGGACGGGGACGGCGACACGCGCGATGAAGCCGAACGCATGGCCCAGGATCTCGTCCGATCCGGTGCCGATGCGTTGCTGCTCATCCCGCCCTTTGCCGAACAACTCAGCGGATCGGGCATTCTTTCCGCGTTAGGTGTCCCGCTGGCAGCCATCGCGACCGGCACCGCGATGCCCGATATCACGACCGTCAGGATCGACAACCGGGCCGCCATGCAGTCCATCACCCGGCAGGTCATTGCCAGCGGCCATCGGCGTATCGCCTATGTCGCCGGCCCGGATCCCTACAGCGTGGTGGCGGCGCGACTAGGCGGCTTCCGGGCGGCTTTGCACGAGGCTGGTCTGTCCGAAGAGGCCGACCTGATCGTGCAGCACGGCGAGTTCGATTACGCATCGGGCATGGCGGCCGCGCAGACGCTTCTGTCTCGACAGGACCGGCCGACCGCAACCATTTGCAGCAGCGACGATCTGGCGGCAGGCGTAGTCGCGCAGGCCAATCACATGGGACTGCAATTGCCCGGAGATCTGACCGTCACGGGCTTCGACGACACTATTCTGGCATCGCGCATCTGGCCGCCGCTGACGGTGGTGCGGCAACCGGTCGAGGATATGGCCTTTCGCGCCACCCAGTGCCTGATCGCCGCGCTCGGCAAGGCAGAGGTCGGTGTGAGCGACGAAATTTTCGATCACGACATCGTCCAGCGCGCATCCATCGCGCGCGTGCCTCACCAATGATCTTCCTTGGAAACGCGCAGAAAGGAAACGGCGGCAATGACAGCATCGAATGACGCGCACAGCGCCGCCTCCTCGGTTAAGGCGGCAACATCCCTTGCCGAGGCGAAGCTGGTGCATCACGTGTTTTTCTGGCTGAGGCAGCCCGGATCGCGAGCGGATCGCGACCAGCTTATTGCAGGTCTGCGTTCATTGCAGGGCATTCCGGTCATCCGCCGATTGGAAATCGGCGTTCCAGCGAGCACCGAAAAGCGCGAGGTCGTGGATTCAAGCTACGACGTGTCGGAACTGATGTATTTCGGCAGCGCGGAAGATCAGAAAACCTATCAGGATCACCCGATCCATCAGGCCTTCGTCAAATCCTGCGAACATCTATGGGAGAAGGTGGTCGTCTATGACATGACCGTCATTCCGGAGCCTGTGTCCGTCTAATCGCGAAAGCCCGGCAATCCGCAGTCGCGAGGCGAAAGTCGTCCTGCTGGCGCTTACGGACGAACTTTCGCCAAACCCATAGCGATTGAAAAACGTCAGGCCGGCTTCCTGCTCACCCGCTGACGTTCTTTTGCAAGAGCACGTCGATCATGACCTGCCAGGCGTCGTGCATGTCGCCGTGGTCGATCGCGTGGCGGCGCTCCTGTCCAATCAGTTTCTCGCCCGCAGCGGTCATGGCCGGCGAGGGAACGCGGATTGCCGAGATAACCGCCAGCGCATTTTGCCTCAGCACCTCCTGATCTTCGGGAGTGAGGCCATTCCATTCGTCGGAACCATGTTCAGCCTTCGCCAGTGCCCGCGCGGCTCTATCGATCAGCGGCATCAAGTTCTCTCCCTCTTGATAGGTGAAGACAGGCTATCACCTTGCGACGAGCGACGCACCTCTCTGAATTCGCGTGCACAGCGACCTGCGCAACGGTCAGCCTGCCCCGCGCGCAGATGCATCATTCCCATTTTCCGCCAATCGCTTGCATCAGCGCTATAGTGGCTGTCTGCTGGTCGATCACCGCTTGTATCTGGGTCTGGCGCGCATTGAAGGCAGTAGTCTGGGCGACGATGACCTGCGAGTAATCGATGATACCGGCAAGATACTGGTTGTTCGCGATGGTTTCCGCGCGGTTTGCGGAATCGGCGGCGGTAATGCGGCTTTTCGTCACTCCCGCCAGGACCCGGGTGGCTATCAGGTTGTCTTCCACCTGCTGGAATGCCGTGAGCGTTGTCTGGCGGTAGGTTGCGACGGCCTGATCGTACTCGGCATGGGCCTGCATCACCTGACCGTGGCGCGCGCCAAAATCGAGCAAGGTCATCAGACCGGTAAGCCCCAACGACCACAGGCTTGTCGCGGCAGAGAACAGCTGCTTGACGGAGCCGCCATCCGTATTCGCATTCGCGGATAGCGAGATCTGGGGGAAGTAGGCCGCACGCTGGATGCCGATGTTGGCATTCGCTGCCGCGACCCGCCTCTCGGCGGCGGCAATGTCCGGCCTGCGTTCGAGCAACGTGGCCGGTAGGATTCCCGGCGTCGTCGGCACCGTCGGCTTCACGTCGGTCTGGGCAAGCGAGAACGTCGAGGGGTTTTCGCCGATCAGCACCGCAATCGCATGTTCCAGCAGGCCCCGCTGGCGATCGAGATCCTGCCGGGTGGCCGTGGCGTTGGCGAGCGAGGTCTGCGCCTGATAGACATCCGAATGGGCGACGGTACCCGCGTTGTACTTGTTGGTCGTGATCGTCAGCGCGCGGGCATAGTCCTTGATCGTGGCATCCAGCAGCACGCGCTGGTCATCGATGCCACGTAGCTGGACATAGTCGGTCGCAAGTTCGCCCTGCGCAGAAAGGGTGGCGTTGGCGAGGTCTCCGGCGGCGGCCTGCGCATTCGCGCCCGCCTGCGTGACGGCATTGCTCAGCCGCCCCCACAAGTCCGGCTCCCAGCTCGCGCCGATGCCGAGGGCGAAGCGGGAACCGGTGCTTGTCGTTGGGTCTGTGCCGGAAGTCGCACTAAAGGGCTCGGTTCGCGCGGCGCTGACGGATCCGGTGACTGTGGGGAACAGGTTGGAGCGCTGCACGGCGACGATCGCGCGCGCGGCCTGATAGGCGGCGCGGGAGGCTGCGACGTTCTGGTTGGTCACCTCGACCTTGCGCTCCAGCCCGTCGAGCACAGGATCGCCGAATAGCGACCACCACGCGCCGCGCGCGACATCGTCGCTCGGGCGGGCAGGGGCCCAATCCGGCGCCTCCTTGAACGAGGCCGGGATGGCGACGGTCGTGGGCGGGTGATAGGCGGGGGCGAGATTGCAGCCGGCCAGCAGCAGAACGGCCAGAGAGGCGCAGGTGGTGAACGGCTTGCGGTTCATGCCGGGCCTCCCGGGATGGGCGCCGGATTTCCGTATAGCGTAGGCAGGCCCTCGCGAGGGGGCCCGCGGCGGCGGAAGCGATCGAGCGCGAGGTAGACGACGGGCGTGGTCAGCAACGTCAGCACCTGGCTGGCGATCAGTCCGCCGACAATGGCGATGCCCAGCGGGCGGCGCAGTTCGGCACCGTCCCCGAAGCCGATGGCCAGCGGCAGGGCGCCCAGCGCGGCGGCCAGTGTCGTCATCAGGATCGGGCGGAAGCGCAGCAGGCAGGCCTCGCGCACGGCTTCGACCGGCGAAAGGCCGCGTCCGCGCTCCGCTTCCAGGGCGAAGTCGATGATCATGATCGCGTTCTTCTTCACGATGCCGATTAGGAGGATGATTCCGATCAGGGCGATGATGTCGAATTCCCCGCCGGAGACGATCAGCGCGATCATCGCGCCGACCCCGGCCGAGGGCAGGGTGGAAAGGGCCGTGAGCGGATGGATCGCGCTCTCATAGAGGATGCCGAGCACGATGTAGATCGCCGCCAGCGCGGCGACGATCAGCAGCGGCATGCTGGCGGTCGATTGCGCGAATACCTTGGCAGTGCCGCCGAACTCGCCGTGGACAGTGGCGGGAAGGCCGAGCCCGGCTTGTGCCTGCGTGATCGTGCGTGCCGCCACGCCGAGTGATGAACCGGAGGGCAGGTTGAACGATATCGTGGCGGAAGGCTCGCCGTCCGAATGGCTGACGGCGGCGTTGGTGGAGCCGGTCGACCACTGGGCGAAGGCCGAGAGCGGCGTCATCGTCCGCGCCGCCGTGCTGACGGCATTGCCAGCGGCGACGGCCGTGCCGCCGTTGCTGGCGCCGTTGGTTCCGGTCGCCGCTGCCGTGCCGTCGATCGGCAGGTAGATGTTGGCCAGCGCTGCGGGCGAACCGTTGAACTGCGGCGCGGCTTCCATCACCACGTGATACTGGTTGAGGCCCGAGTAGATGTTCGCCACCTGCCGCTGACCAAAGGCATCGTAAAGGGTTGAATCTACCGTCCCCATCGGTACGCCCAGCCGCGCCGCCGCATCGCGGTCCACGTCGACGAAGGCATTGGCCCCGGCGTCCTGCTGATCGATATCGACATCCGTGAGAACGCCGCTCTGCTGCTTCAGGGCATCGACCAGTTTCTGCCCGGCGGCCTTGAGCACGGCGGGATCGTCGGCCTTCAGCACGTACTGGTAAGTGCTGTTGCTTTGCCTTCCGCCGACCTGCAGGTCCTGCACGGGATTGAGGAACAGGCTGACGCCGCTCACTCTCGCCAGCTTCGGCCGCAGCCGGGCAATCACTTGCGTTGCCGGGGGACGCTCCGACCGGGGCTTGAGCGTGGTGAACAGGAAACCGCCTCCTGCGCGCGATCCGCCGGTGAAGGCGATCACGGTGGCGACGGCGGGGTCGCTCTTCACGATCCGGGCGATGCGGGTCAGCTTGTCCTGCATTTCGGAGAAGGAAATGCTCTGGTCCGCACGCAAGCCGCCGAGCAGCCCGCCGGTATCCTGTTGCGGAAAGAACCCCTTGGGCGCGATGGCGATCAGGTAGACGTTGAGCGCCACCGTACCTGTCAGGAGCAGCAGCATCGGCCCGCGATTGGCCAATGCCCAGTCGAGCGCGCGGGTGTAACGGGCAAGGGTCCAGTCGAACCCGCGCCGGGCGCCGCGCATGACCGGCCCTTCATGCGTCTCGGTCTTCAGCAGGCGCGAGGCGAGCATGGGCGTGGTCGTCAGTGAAACGACAAGGCTGATCAGCACCGCAACCGACATGGTCAGCGCGAATTCGCGGAACAAGCGTCCGACCAGCCCGCCCATGAAGATCAGCGGCACGAATACGGCGACAAGGCTGATCGAGATCGACAGGACGGTGAAGGCCACTTCGCGCGCGCCCAGCAGCGCGGCATCCAGCGGCTTCATCCCGGCCTCCACATGGCGGCTGACGTTCTCGACGACGACGATGGCATCGTCCACGACGAACCCGGTCGCGACGGTCAGCGCCATCAGCGAGAGGTTATCCAGCGAGAAGCCGGCCAGATACATCACACCGAACGTGCCCAGCAGCGAGGCGACGACCGCCGCTGCCGGGATCAGCGTGGCGCGCCAGCTCCGCAAGAACAGGCTGACCACCAGCACGACCAGCAGCGTGGCGATCAGCAGCGTCACTTCCACTTCCCGTAGCGAGGCGCGGATGGTGAGCGTCCGGTCGGAGGCGACGGCGAGGTGAATATCGGCGGGAAGAGCCGCGCGCAGGCCGGGGAGCTGCGCCTTCAGGGCGTCCACCACTTGCACGATGTTGGCGCCGGGTTGGCGGCTGATCAGGATCGGCACCGCCTTCTGCCCGTTGAAGAGGCCCATCGTGCGCACGTCCTCCGGCCCGTCGGTGACATTGGCGATGTCGGACAGCCGGACGGCAGCGCCGCTGCGCCATGCGATCACGGTGTCTTTGTAATCGGCGGCGTGGAGCCCGGCCTGGTTGGAGTAGATCTGCCAGCTGTAGCCCTGACCGTCGAACACCCCGCGCGGTCGGTTGGCGCTTTCCGATTGCAGCGCGGTGCGCACGTCTTCCAGCGCGATCCCGAAGTGCGACAGGGCGAGCGGATTGACCTCCACCCGCACCGACGGCAGCGCCGCGCCGCCGAGTTCCACGTCGCCCACGCCCTGAACCTGCAACAGCCTCTGCTGCACCACGTTCGAGACCGCATCGTAGATTTCCGAGGGGCTTCGTGTGGAGGAAGTCAGCGCAAGGATGAGGACCGGTGCTTCGGCGGGATTGGCCTTGCGGTAGCTGGGGTTGGACTTGAGCGTTGCCGGAAGATCGGCGCGGGCGGCGTTGATCGCGGCCTGCACGTCGCGCGCGGCGCCGTCGATATCGCGCGAAAGGTCGAATTGCAGCGTGATCTGCGAGGATCCGACGCCGGAGCGCGAGGTCATCTCGGAAACACCGGCAATGGTGCCGAGGTGACGCTCCAACGGCGCGGCAACGCTGGAGGCCATTGTCGAAGGGCTGGCCCCGGGCAGGCTGGCCTGCACGAGGATCGTGGGAAAATCGACCTGCGGCAGCGGCGCCACCGGCAGCATGAAGAAGGCCCCGGCGCCCGCCAGCATGAGCCCGATCGTCAGCAGGATCGTGCCGACCGGGCGGCGGATAAAGGGCGCCGAGATGTTCACGCCGCCGCCTCGGCTGGCCGTGGCCGCAGCCATCCGCGCGCTCGCCGCTCTTCCAGCGCCAGGAAGATGACAGGCGTGGTGAACAGGGTCAGCACCTGACTGAACACCAGCCCCCCAGCGATGGCGATGCCGAGCGGCTGGCGCAGTTCATGCCCCATGCCGCCGCCGAAGATCAGCGGCAGCGCGGCGAAGAGCGCCGCGAAAGTGGTCATCATGATCGGGCGGAAGCGTAGCAGCGCCGCCTCGCGGATCGCATCGCGGGGATTGGCCTGCCGCGCGCGCATCGCCTCCAGCGCGAAGTCGATCATTATGATGGCGTTCTTTTTCACGATGCCGATCAGCAGAACGATGCCGATGATCCCGATCACACCCAGTCCCGCCCCGGTCAGCCAGAGGCAGAGCAGGGCGCCGATTTCTGCCGAGGGCAGCGTGGACAGGATCGTCACGGGATGGACGAAGCTTTCGTAAAGCACGCCCAGCACGATGTAGACGACCACGATCGCCGCAAGGATCAGCCAGAGTTCATTGCCGAGCGAGGACTGGAAGGCACTGGCCGCGCCGGTGAAGCTGGTGGTGAGCGCCTCCGGCATGCCCATGCTCCGTTCGACCCGGCTGATCGCTGTCACCGCGCTGCCGAGCGAGGCGCCGGGCGCCAGATCAAAGCCGATCGTCGCCACGGGAAATTGCCCTTCGCGCGTGATGACGAGCGGGGCATCGGCGGTGCGGATCGTCGCCACGGTCGAAAGCGGCACGCTCTGCGTACCGCTGACGGGAATGCGCAAGTCACCCAGTGCCTGCGGATCGGCAACGCTGCCCGGCAGGGCTTCCAGGATCACCCGGTTCTGGCTCGACTGGGTGTAGATGGTGGAAACGATGCGCTGGCCGAACGCATCGTAGAGCGCGTTGTCGATGGTCAGCGCGCTGAGGCCGAGCCGTCCGGCCGTGTCGCGGTTGATGTCGACCATCACCGCGCGGCCATGGGCGAGTACGTCGGACGTGACATTGCGCAAATGCCGGTTGTCTTGCAGCGCCGCCGCCAGTTTCGCGCCCCACTCGGCGACCATGCCCTCGTCCGCCCCCTGAACCGAGAAGCTATAGGCATTGAGGCCTGCGGACGTGTCTATCGTCAGGTCCTGAACCGGGCGGAAATAGACCTGCACGCCGGGTATGTCCGCCACGGCGCGCTCGAGTCCGTGCAGGAGCCGGGACAGGCTGGAGCGTTCGCCCGGAGACTTGAGATTGACCAGCATCCGCCCTTGGGAAAGCGTGGCATTCTGCCCGTCGACGCCGATGGCCGAACTCAGGCTGGCCACCGCGGGATCGGCAAGGATGCGTGCCGCGACTTGCTGCTGCAATGCCGCCATCCGCACATAGCCGACATCCTGCGGTGCACGGGTGGTGACGGCGATCTGGCCGGTGTCCTGTTCCGGGAACAGGTTCTTGGGAATGACCCAGAACAGCAGGCCGGTAATCACCAGCGTCGCGGCGAAGACCAACAGGGTGAGCGTCTGGCGGGCCATGACACGGTCGAGCAGCACTGCATAGCGCGCCGAGATCCGCGCGAATCCGTCCTGCGTCATGCGCGAGAGGCCGTGCTGCCGCTCCTCGTGCGCCGGCCTCAGCCAGCGGGCGGAAAGCATCGGCACGAGCGTGAGCGCGACCACGGCGGAAAGCAGGATGGTCACTGCCAGAGTGACGGCGAATTCGCGGAACAGGCGCCCCACCACGTCGCCCATGAACAGCAACGGGATCAGCACGGCGATCAGGCTGACAGTGAGGGAGATGATCGTGAACCCGATCTCGCTGGCACCGCGCAGCGCCGCGTCGAAGGGATTGAGGCCGTCTTCCACGTGGCGGGCGATGTTTTCCAGCACGACGATGGCGTCGTCCACCACGAAACCCGACGCGATCGTCAGCGCCATCAGCGTCAGATTGTTGATCGAGAAGCCAAGGAAATACATCGCCGCAAAGGCCCCCACGAGCGAGAGCGGCACGGCGATGCTGGCGATGATCGTCGCGCGCAGCGAGCCGAGGAACAGGAAGATCACCAGCGTGACCAGCAGCACCGAGATCACCAGTTCGAAGCGCACGTCGGCGACCGAGGCCCGGATCCCGGTGGTCCGGTCCGTCAGCACCGTGACATGGACATCCGCCGGCAATTGGGCCTCAAGGTCGGGCAGGGACGCCAGCACGGCGTCGACCGTGCCGATGACATTGGCGCCCGGCTGACGGCGCACGTCGATCACCACGGCAGGGCTGCCGTTCATCCAGGCGCCAAGGCGCACGTTCTCGGTGCCCTGCACCACGCTGGCGACATCGCCGAGCCGGACCGCCGCGCCATTGGCGAAGGCGATCACGAGGTTGCGGTAGCTGGCGGCATCGGCAAGCTGGTCGTTGGCATCGATGGTCCAGCTGCGCGTCGGGCCGTCGAAACTGCCCTTGGCGGCATTGGCGTTGGCATTGGCGATGGCGGTGCGGATCGTCTCCAGCGACAGTCCGCGCGCGGCGAGGGCAGGGACATTGGCCTGGATACGAACCGCCGGTCGCTGGCCGCCGGACATCGACACCAGCCCCACGCCCGGCACTTGTGCGATCTTATTGGAGAACTGACGCTCGACAATGCCCTGCACCTCACCCAGCGGGCGAGTGGGGGAGGTTACTCCGAGCGTGAGGACCGGGGCGTCGGCGGGATTGACCTTGGCGTAGATCGGCGGTGCCGGCAGGTCGGTGGGCAGAAGCGTTGTCGCCGCATTGATCGCCGCCTGCACTTCCTGTTCGGCCACGTCCAGCGAGAGATCGAGCCGGAACTGCATGGTGATGACGGAAGCCCCCGACGACGACGCGGAAGTCATCCGCGTCAACCCGGGCATCTGGCCGAACTGCCGTTCGAGCGGCGACGTGACGGTCAGCGCCATCACGTCGGGGCTGGCGCCGGGATAGAGCGTCGTCACCTGGATCGTCGGGTAATCGACTTCGGGCAGGGCCGAAAGCGGCAGGCTGCGATAGGCGACCAGACCGGCCAGCAGCAGGGCGACCATGAGCAGCGTCGTCGCCACCGGGCGCAGGATGAACAGTCGCGACGGACCGCCCGATGTGGGCGGGATCGGGGCCGAGGTCTCCGGAGCCGTCATCCGCCCGCCGCGTCGCTGGACCGGGAAGTGCCGGAGGCATGATGGCCGTGCCCGTGGCCGCCTTTATGCCCGCCGTTTTTGCCGGGCGTGCCATGTTCACCGGGAAGCCGCACGCTCGCACCGTCTTCGAGGCCGTCCGCACCTTCCGTAACGACCGTCGATCCAGCAGCTAGGCCGGACAGGATCGCGATGCGGTCGGCAGTTGACGGGCCGATCTTCACGGGGACCAGCTTCACCGTGTGGTCCGGCTGAAGGACGAAGACGAAGTCGCCCGGCGCGCCGTGGCGCACGGCTCCCACGGGCACCGTCACGACGCCGTGCAGCGTCTGGACCAGCATCGAGACATTGACGAACTGGCTGGGGAACAGAGCGTTGCCACTGTTGTCGAACCGGGCCTTGGCCTTCACCGTGCCTGTCGTCGTGTCCACCTGATTGTCGAAAGTCAGGAAATGACCGGCCGTGATCTGGGCCAGACTGTTCTGGTCACGCGCCTGCACGGGCAGGCCCGCGCCGCTGCCGGCCTCATGCCCGATCGCGGAGAGCTGGGCCTGCGGCACCGAGAACGTCACGTCGATCGGATCGAGCTGGGTCACCACCACGATGCCGTTGGTGTCGGACGGCGTCAGGTAGTTACCGATATCGACCTGACGGATCCCGGCCCGCCCCGTCACGGGCGCCTTGACCGAGGTATATTCGAGATTGAGCTGCGCGGTGCCGATACCGGCGCGGTCGGCCGCCACCGTGGCTACAAGCTGGTGTACGGTGGCACGCTGGGTATCCACCTGCTGGCTTGCAATCGAATCCTGCCGCAGCAGAGTCTGATAACGGCCGAGGTCCACTTGTGCGGCGGCAAGCTGCGCCTGATCGCGGGCAAGGTTTGCTTTCGCCTGCGCGAGCGCAAGCGCGTAAGGGCGGGGATCGATCTGGGCGAGGACTTGCCCCTGCCGCACCATCTGGCCGTCCTGGAAGAACAGCTTGAACAAGGTCCCCGCCAGTTGCGTGCGGACGGTGGCCGTCACGACCGGCTGGACCGTGCCCAACGCGGAAATGTTGACAGGAACGTCGGCACGTACCGCTTTGCCCACATTGACCGCCGCCGCAGGGCGCCCGTTCGATTCCCGCGCTTTCGTGGCAAAATGCCGCACGCCCAGCGCGACCAATACCAGTGCCGCCAGAATCAGGAGGGCGATGAGCAAAGGCTTCCTGCGCTTGACGGGTGGTGTTTCGCCTTCGTAGCGCCCCGCCGGATCTTCGCCGGCTTGACCTTCAATTGCCATTCCCGCTGCTCTCCTCGCCTGCCGGTCGTGATGCCCGCAGTCATTGTCGGAAGCACGATCCGCCGATGCTTGGGCTCACGAACTTACATCAACATTACGACTGTCTACCGGAGCCATTCGCAAACGAATGCGGGCACCGCCATTGGGTGCACGCTCCACTTCCAGCGCTCCACCGCAGACGGTCATAATGCGCTCGACGATGCTGAGGCCGAGACCCGCGCTGTCGGTGCGGGCAGTGCCGCCCCTGCGGAAACGGCGGCGCCCTGTCTCGTTGTCGTCGAAATCGATCCCGGGCCCGTCGTCCTCGACCACCAGACACCCGTTTGCCTCCACGACGACCCAGATTATGCAGCCTTCCGGCGTGTGCCGCACGGCATTGTCGATCAGGTTGGTGAGCGCGATTTCCAGCAATTCGCTCACCGCCTGCACCGGAGGTGGCCGCTCGTCCGGCATTTCCAGCGAAATGCTGTGGCGCGCGTTGTAGACGATGGAGACCATGGATTCGACAACCCGGCGCGCCACCTCGATCGAATCCACCGGCCGGCATTCGGGATGCAGCCGGTCGATCGCGGCAAGTTCCATCAACTGGCGGACGACGTGGTTGGCCTTCTCGATATCCGCCTGCAACTGGTCGCGCTGGGGAGAGCCGGGAAGCTGTTCCGTGTGCAGCGACAGCAGCGCAAGCGGCGTGCGCAGCTCATGCGCGACATTGCCCACGAATTCGCCCTGCTCGTGGTAACCCGCTTCAAGCCGAGCGATCGCACGGTTCGTGGCGTGGACGAGGGGGGTGGCCTCGCTCGGCAGCCGTGCTTCATCGATCCGCGCGTCGAGACGGGTTAGGCCGATAAGGTCCGCCTGCGAGGCGGCACGCCGGAAATTGCCTGTCACGCGCCGCATCACGACCAGCGAGACGAACAGCGACGCCAGCAGGGCAAGCGGGAGCACCCACAGGAAATGGCCGAGGAACTCATCGACGACATCGTCCACGATCTCGTCGGGAACCGTGCGATCCTGCGCGACCACGATCCGGCCGACCGGCACGCCGCCGCGCAGGAGAGGGCGGGTGAGAACGTCGTAGCGACCATGCCTTTCCAAGCCTTTTTCTCCGGGCCGGGGCATGTGGAGAATGCCTTCGGGCAAGGCCTTGGGGCTGCGCAGGAGGATCTTTCCCTCGGGATCGAGCAATGCGAAACTGCGGCCGCCCCGCCATGCCGAACTGTCGGGAATTCTGGTCGAATCGCCCGGCGCCTCAACCTGCCGAGCCACCTGGTCTGCGGTCCGGGCAAGCCGCGCGGCGATGAAACTGTCTGCGGTGGCGGCAAGCGTATGCGAAAGGATCACGGGCAGTATGATCGCCAGGACCAGAATATTGGCGATCTGCGCCAGCAAGAGCCTGCCGAACAGCGATCGCGGAAGCCATTGGCCCCTCATGCCGCGGACAGCATGTAACCGATTCCGCGCACCGTCTGCACTTTGACAGCGGCCAATTCCTCAAGCTTTCGCCGCAAGCGGTGCACATAGACTTCCACGGCGTTGGAACCGAGCGTGTCCCCAGCTCCGAACAGTTGATCTTCAAGCACCTGCTTGGGCACAACATGCCCACTTCGGCGCATAAGCAGCTCCAAAACCTCGATTTCGCGGGTCGACAGTTCGAAAGGTTTGCCGTCGATCGTGACCTCCCGTGAACGCTGGTCGAGGGTCAGGTTCGCCGTCCGCAGCAGCGTATCGACATAGCCGCTCTGCCTGCGCAGGATCGCGTTCAGGCGCGCATGGAGTTCGGCAAAGAGGAACGGCTTCACGACATAGTCGTCGGCGCCGTTATCCAACCCCTTGATCCGCATCTCACTTTCGCCGCGCGCCGTCACCACGATGACGGGCACGGTAATGCGTGCGTTCCGCAGGCGCTTGAGCAAAGAGAGCCCGTCCTCGTCCGGAAGGCCAAGATCGAGGATGAGCGCGGAATAGTCCGTGGTTTCGACAAGTAACTCCGCATCGCCGGCCGTCGCGGCCCAGTCGCAGCGAATGTCGTGCGCTGCAAAGGCCTGTGCGATCGCGTTCGCAAGATCGGGGTTGTCTTCGACTACCAGCAATCGCATCCGACGCTTCCTTGTGGGTGGAGCACGCCTTGAACAGCCCGCGTCATGAAACCGACTCCATGGACGGCCCCGACTCGCGAAAAATCAGCATATATCTGCGTGACGTCGCACACTTTGCCCATCCGCAAAGTGTGGCGCCTTCGTGATAGCGTCGAGATAGATTTCGCTTAACATCGCCGCCCGCTCCGCAACCGGATGAACACCCCGGAAAGGCCGCCTTCTTTATTTGCCCGAGTGCCTTATCGGCAAACGCGCAATTCGCCGAACTATTATCCGCATCAATTGCATGGGCCATCCGGCCTGTTCGTTCAAACAGATCTCTGGACAGCGCTCTCTTTCGCTGCTTAAGCGCCACCTAAATTGGGGCAAATCGTGCGATTGATTTGAGGAAATATGACGGGCGCGCTTGGTTTCGATGTGAAAAGGACATGCCCTGTTGGCGGAGTAGCGATGCTCCCCGGCGATCCAGTGCCTGCTACTGAATTTGCACCATGTTCGCTTCCGCATCACCTTCACAACGGCTGACAGACGTGAGGCCGCGCTTGCACGTGCCTGCCATCGGCGGACGGCACCAGTTTGCCCACTTCCTGCCTGTAGCGTTTGAACTGCAACGCCGGGGGACTTTCGATGTCACCATTTTCGTTCCGGATGCGGACGAAGTTGCTGACATCGAAAACATGGCAACTGCCCTGGGATACCCTTTGCCAACCATCGTGACGATGGATCTTCCGACGCCACTCGGTCGGCGCGCGCCGCGAAAGCTCGACAAGCTTGCACGGCTTCTGGTCTGGGCACGTCGAATTCGGGCGGGAAATGCCATTCTGTGCGCGGAGCGTACCTCCACGCTTCTCAAGCGCTTGCCCGGACGATGCCCGAAGATCGTTCATATCCCGCACGGCGCGGGCGATCGCGCAGTGGGCTTTGAAAAGCGCTTTCGCTATTTCGATTATGTCGTGGTCGCAGGCCAGAAAGACCGCCAAAGGCTGTTGGCCGAGGGGCTGGTCAACGAAGACAGATGCGCGGCGTCCGGGCCGGTAAAAATTTCAGCAAGTCTGCGCAGGCATGCGCAGGCACCTCGCCTGTTCGACAATGATCGCCCGGTCATTCTGTACAATCCGCATTTCAGTGAAAAGCTTTCATCGGCGGACAGCTTCACTTGTCGCTTGATCGAGGCCGTTGCAGGTGATGATCGATACAATCTGGTCGTCGCGCCTCATGTTCGGCTGGCCCAGAATTGGGACGATGCTCGCCGAAAAACGTTGGAGGCGATGGCTGTAACCGGTCGTGTGATTATCGATCTGGGATCATGTCGTTCGATAGACATGACTTATACTTTGGGGGCCGATCTCTACGTTGGAGATGTCAGCAGCCAAGTCTACGAATTCCTCGTCCAACCGCGGCCCTGCCTGTTCGTCAATTCGCATGACGCGAAATGGAATGGCAACGCGGACTATGCCATGTGGCAATTTGGCGACGTTATTCAGCCGGATTGCGATGTTCTCGACGCGATTGGACAGGCGTTCCAGCATCATCCTCGATTCAAGGGCGCGCAGATGGCACGCGCACAGGCTGCTCTGGACGGGCTCGATTGGAATGAGGACGGTGAAGCGCAATTCTCTGCCGCCGATCCGATTGCGAGGGCGGCAGTCCTCATCGAGAAAAGCATGAAAGTCGATCACGCGATGCCCGCATCGGGTAGAGCCGCGATCCCGCTTCAGAGCGGCGACTTATCGTTCAGGTAGATTTGTCCTCCCTGTCCGGACGCCGCTCGATACCCGCCGGTCCGTGAGTGTCAGAGCAGCGCCCGGGCTGCATCGAGGGCTTGGATCAAGCGCGTTTCTCGCGGCAAACCGGCCAAAGCACTGGTGATCGACGGAACTTCCAAACCCGTCGGGCAGCCGGGCGGCAATGCATGAAGGAAATCGGCCAACGGCAGCACGCCCAAACCTGGCAGCAGCCGTTCCTGCCGCGCATCCTGAAAATATTCGTCGTAAAAGCTGGCCTGCTTCGCGTCGCATAGCTGCGCATAGCCGATCTTGTTCTCGGACACATTGCGCAGTTCTTCGATTGTCCCGCCAGAGCAGAAGAAGTGCATAGCGTCGACCAGCACGCTGGCGTTCGATGCCGTGGACGCCTCCACGAATGCCAGTGCAGCAGCAAGATCGGGAACAGGTGTTGCCGGCATGAACTCAACCGTAACCGGCATATCCCGTTCGGCAGCCAAAGCCCCAAAGGTCGAGAATTGCTCCAGATTGCGGATAGGGTCCGGGTCCATCGCGCAGACGTTGAGGCGCTCGGCACCCAGTTCGGCCATGAGATCGAAATCGGCCTCAGCATCGGCGATGTTTCGGCCAGGCATGATGATGAAGCCTTCTCCAAGGCTGATCTTTACCCCGTGATCTGCCAGCGCCTGTTTCAGCCGCGCTATACGCGGTCGGTCACCGCGAAGCGTCCATTGCGGGTCGGTTCCAAGCGGTCCGGAAATGGGTGAGGGGGCCAGTCCAATCCGGGAGCACCCCACTTTTGCAGCAAGCTCCACGAACTCGGAGGGCTCCTGACCAAGCACGCTTATAAATTCCATGCCGAATTTCTGGCCGGTCGAATCTTGCATTCGCGGGTCCCTCTCCAGGCTTGAGATGCCGAGATTATTTTCACGACCATCTCTAAAATTGATATCAATATCAACATCTTGAACCAAGAAAGCCAGTATTGATCCCTCCGGCGCCTCTGTTCTCAGATGGCTGATGGATTACCTTCGGCGTCGTAGAGCCAATGCGCCTGATTACCCACCGCCACGGCGCTCGCGCAGAGCGTTGCCGCCGATATCGCCACAGCGCGTTGCCGGGCGTCGCGATCCGTCAAGTCTGCGCGGCGAAACCCCGCGATTGTCTCACGGACGGCTGACAGCCTGCGGCGATCCGCCGGCGGCAGACCAAGACGACAATTGGGAGAGTTGGCGTGACGGATAGTGACACCCAGGTGAAGATGGACATCAGCGACGTCGAATGGCGGCTTGGCCACAAGGTCGGCGGCGGCGAGCTTTGGGAGCCGTGCAACAAGACCGATATCCGCCGCTGGGTCATGGCGATGGACTATGTGAACCCGCTCCACTGGGATCAGCGCTTCGCACAGGAGACGAAGTTCGGGGACATCATCGCCCCGCAATCGATCTGTGTCGCGCTCGACTATGGTCACGGCAACAATCAGGCCTGCGTCGGCCGGATCGACGGCCAGCACATGATCTTCGGCGGCGAGGAATGGTGGTGGTACGGCACCCACGTTCGCCCCGGCGACCACCTGAGCCATGAGCGCATTTTCACCGGTTACAAGCTGACCGACACCAAGTTTGCCGGCCCCACGCTGTTCCAGCGCGGCGATACGATCCACCGCAACCAGCGCGGCGATCTGGTGGCGAAGTCTTGCCCCACGGTGATCCGCTATCTGGCGAAGGAAGCGGAAAAGCGCGGAATGTATGCCTCCACCGCCGGCACGCCGCACAAGTGGACCGCAGCCGAACTGGATGAGATCGACAAGATCCGCCGCGACTGGTTCCTGTCCAACCGCGAAGGCAAGTCGCCGCATTTCGAGGAAGTCTCGGTCGGCCAGAAGCTGCCGCGCCGGGTGATCGGGCCGCACTCGATCGCCAGCTTCACCACCGAATACCGTGCTTTCATCTTCAACATCTGGGGCAGCTTCTACTGGCAGGGCGTCGAGGGCGTTCCCGATTGCTGGGTCAACCAGGACATGGGCTGGATCGACGGCTTTTCCTTCGACGAAGTGGGCGCGATGACCGATCCGCGTCTGCGTGACGGTCTGTACCTCGGCCCCTCGCGCGGACATATCGACGATGGTCGTGCCAGCGAGATCGGCATGCACCGCGCTTATGGCTACGGTGCAACGATGGCAGCCTGGAACACCGACTACCTCGCATTCTGGGCCGGGCATGACGGTATGGTACGCCACGCCAAGTCCGAGTTCCGTGGCCCCGCATTCGAAGGTGATGTCACCTACATCGAAGGCGAAGTCATCGAGAAAATCGAGAACTCCGAATGGGGCTTCCCGGTCGTACGGATCGAGGTGAAGATGACCAATCAGGACGGCAAGATCGTCGTCACTTCGGTCAACGAAGTTCAGCTTCCGTACTGAGGGGCGGCCATTGTCTTCGCACGATTTCGTCGTCGATCGCTCTGTCTCCATCGCACGCGGGCTTCCGCTCAGCGAGGAGGCGGGGCTGGGAGAACTGACGCTTGGCGGCTTTCTGCGGGAAGTGACGTCCCTCTATGGCGGCCGTGAGGCGCTGGTCCACCGCCTTGACGACGGGTCGCGCGAGCGATGGAGCTATTGCGACTTGTGGGGCCGTTCGCGGGAAGTCGCCAAGGCGCTGATGGCGACCGGGCTAGGCAAGGGGGAGCGCGTCGGCGTCCTCATGACCAATCGGGCCGAGTTCCTTTCAGCCATGTTCGGGGCGGCACTGGCAGGCGGCGTCGCTACGCCGATCAGCACGTTCTCGACCCCGGCCGAGCTTGAATATCTGATCGAGCATTCGGCAGTGTCGTATCTTCTTTTTGAGGAGAGCGTGCTCAAGAAGGATTTCCTTGAGATCCTTTGCGGGCTTGATCCGCAAATCGGGACAAGCGCACCTGGCCTTTATGCGTCGAACCGCTTTCCGTTCCTGCGGGAACTCGCTGTGGTGGGCGGGAAAGGGAGGGGCGCTGCCCGCTCCTGGCATGGCTTTCTGGATCTGGGGCGGGCCGTGGCGGACGACCGGCTGGATGCGAGAGCGAAAAGTGTGGTTCCGGCCGATCCGGGCGCGCTGTTCTTTTCCTCGGGCTCGACCGCGCGGCCAAAAGGCATCCTTTCCGCCCATCAGGGCGTATCGCTGCAAATGTGGCGGATGGGGCGCCAGCAGGGGCTGAGCGACGCCGTGCGCAGTTGGACAGCCAACGGTTTCTTCTGGTCTGGCAATTTTGCGATGATTATCGGCGGCACCCTGTCGATGGGCGGATCGCTGATCCTTCAGCGCACCTTCCATCCGGCAGAGGCGCTGGATCTCCTTCAGGCGGAGCGCGTGACATTTCCCTTCGCGTGGCCGCATCAATGGGAGCAGCTTACGGCGGCTCCAAACTGGCAAGCGGCGGACCTCTCCTCGCTGACATTCGTGGATACGGCATGTCCGATTGCCGCTCATCCAACAGTCACAACTGCGTGGATCGAGCCCAGGCACTGCTACGGCAATACCGAGACTTTCACGCTGAGCGCGGCGTTTCCGGCAATGACCACCGCCGATGATGCCGCCGAAAGCCACGGGGTGCCGCTGCCGGGAAATCTGATCAAGATCGTCGATCCCCTCACAGGGCACCCTGTCCCACTGGGCGAGAATGGAGAGGTCGCGGTCAAGGGGCCGACGCTGATGCTGGGATATCTCGGCACGCCGTTGTTCGAGACTTTGGACGAGGAAGGCTACTTCCGCACGGGAGATGGCGGACGGCTCGACGAGCAGGGACGCCTGCATTGGCAAGGCAGACTGAACGACATCATCAAGACCGGCGGTGCCAACGTCTCCCCGCTCGAAATCGACGAGGCCATTCGCGCGCTGCCTGGCGTCAAGATGAGCCAGACGGTCGGCGTGCCGCATGAAACGCTGGGGGAAATCGTCGTCTCCTGCGTGGTGTTCCATGTCGCCGGCGAAATGAGCGAGGATGCGGTTCGCGAAAAGCTTCGTGCGGTGCTGGCAAGCTACAAGATACCTCGCCGGGTCATTGGTCTCGATGAGCAGCAATTGGGTTTGACGGGATCGGCCAAGATCAAGACATCCGAACTCCGATCGCTTGCGGCAAAATGGCTGGCGAACGAAACGGCCTGACCATTCCCCCTGCCGGTTGCGTGATGGCGGCGAAGACATGGTGATTCCGGGCGCCATCGCTACAGCGAAGTTCGGCCGCTGACGGCGACGTGTCGCGATCCGTCAAGTTTGAAGTAGCTGCACCGTTCCATTTGATGAGAACGCCGAAGGCGCTTTGACCGGCACACGAAGAGGTGGCGCGCGACAACCGCGACGCATCCAGGGAGGATTTCATGATCGGCCTGAACCCCGCGAGATATGCCGATCGGCGTTGCCTCGCCCGGGCCTGACCTGCTCGGCAAAGTCTGCCTGGAAATCTGAAAGGATTGAGGTGTGCCCACGATTCAAACGGCAAACGGGACGATTTCCGAGAAGGACCTGGGCCGGGTCCTGATCCACGAACATGTCTTCCTGATGGATATGGAATATACCTTCAATTATCGGCCCGATTTCCTGTCCCCCAAGACGATCGATGACGCGGTCTCGCGGCTCGACGACCTGAAGGCGGCCGGCTTCGATACGATCATCGATCTGACCGTGCTGGGACTTGGGCGGCACATGCCCAGCATCGCCAAAGTTGCGGTCCGAACCGGTATAAACATCATCGTTTCGACGGGCGCCTATACGTTCGACGCGGTTCCGGCTCCGTTTCAGTACTGGGGTCCCGGACTGCTCCACGATACCGGCGTGGAACCGATGGTCGGGCACTTCGTAGCCGATATCGTCGAGGGTATAGCGGACACCGGCATCAGGGCAGGAATGTTGAAATGTGCGATCGATGCACCCGGCCTGACGGGCGGTGTCGAACGCATCATGCGGGCTGTCGGACGAACCCATGTGCTGACCGGTGCCCCCGTTACGGTTCACACTTCTGCGAAACACGAAACCGGCCTCATCGCACAGAAAGTGCTATCCGAAGAAGGCGTCGACCTTGAGAATGTGGTAATCGGCCACTGCGGCGACACGACGGACATCGATTACCTGATGAGGATCGCCGACCGCGGCTCGATGCTGGGAATGGACCGGTTCGGCGTGGAGTTCGAGATTTCGATGGAACAGCGGGTGGCCACGATCGCCGAAATGGTCAGTCGCGGTTATGCGTCGCAGATGGTTCTGAGCCACGACTGCTGCTGCTGGTCGGACTTCTTTCCCGAAGTCGACGATTATAACCAGGCCATGCCCCGGCATCACTACCTGCATATTCACGACGACGTGCTTCCGGCGCTCCGTAACGCGGGCGTCTCTCAGCTCGACATAGAGCGCATGTTGATCGCCAACCCTCGGCGCGTGCTCGTGAAGGAACGCGTGCCACACTGACCGATGGCTCGCAGGCCCAAGCTGTCGCAATCCGTCAAGAGTTCAGGGTCTGCCGCGCGGTAATCAAGAAACAGTCAGGCGCCACAAGCCTGTCAAGGAGAGGAACAATGAGCCCCGATTTCACTCTGCTCGCCGATCGCGAGGCAATTCGCGATTGCATTGCCCGCTTGGCACGCGGCGAGGATCGTCGCAGTGCCGAGCTGATCCGCTCCTGCTGGTGGCCCGAAGCGCACTTCGATTACGGCGTCTATTCCGGTGACTTCGAAGCTTATCTCGCCTGGGTCGTCCCCGGCGCGGACGCCATCAAGGACACGCAGCACCTGATCGGGCAGTCGTTCATCGAACTCGACGGAGACCGGGCATCGGTAGAAAGCCACGTGTTTTCCTACCACCGCGTCGACATGGGCGAGGGTGCCAAGGGAGGAGAGCGCGATACCTGCATCGGTGGTCGCTATCTCGATCGCTTCGAGAAACGCGGCAGCGAGTGGCGCATTATCGATCGCATCATGCTCTATGACTGGGAGCAGGACTGGGGCGCCGCAGCCGACTGGTCGAAGGGCGTGATGGGCTATCCTTTCACGGCCGAACACTTCCCTGGCCGTGCCAAGGGCGATTTCAGCGAACGCTGGTTCGCCGGGGCGGACGCATGAGCGCGCCGCTCAGCGGAAAAGTCGCGCTCGTAACCGGGGCCAGTCGCGGCATCGGCAAGGGCATCGCACTCGTTCTCGCCGAACAGGGGGCGACCGTATACGTCACCGGGCGCACGGTGCGAGAGGGGGACTACTACCTGCCCGGCACTGTCGGCGGCACGGCTGCCGAGTGCGATACGCGCGGAAAGGCAAGCGGGGGACGCGGTATCGCCGTGGCCTGCGACCACGGCGACGATGCGGCTGTGGCAGCCCTGTTCGAACGGATCGGGGCGGAGCAGGGCCGTCTCGACATTCTCGTCAACAATGCCTTCTCGCTATCGGACGATCTGCTGGAGCCCAAGGGGTTCTGGGAGAAGCCGCTCTCCAACCTGGAGATGTGGGACGTGGGCGTGAAATCCAACTACGTCGCGGCATGGCATGGCGCCCGGCTTATGGTTCCGCAGAAGTCCGGGCTGATCGTCGCCATTTCCGGTTTTGCGGCCGTCACCTACACCTACGGCGTGATATTCGGGACGTCGAAGTCCGCCGTGGACCGCATGGCGCGCGATATGGCGATCGAACTGGAGCCGCACGGCGTTGCCTCGCTCACGCTCTGGCAGGGGCTGACGCTTACCGAGAAGGCGAAGGACAATCTGGCGAAGATGGGCGACCAGATGACGACTTCGATCACACAGATGCATGGCAGCAGCGTGGAGCATCCGGGACGTGTCATCGCCGCGCTGGCCGCCGATCCGGAGATCATGAAGCGTTCGGGCGGTGAATTCGTCACCGCCGAACTCGCGCAGGAATATGGCCTCACCGATGTCGACGGGCAGGTGATCCAATCCGCCCGCGCCACGCGCGGATCGCCGGTGTGGAAGCCGATCGCGGCGACCACCGATGCGGGATGAGGCTTTTGTAGAAGGCAGGAAAACCATGGGTAGTCTATCGAATGGACTGGCGGGCCGGGTCGCCGTCGTGACCGGCGCCAGTCGCGGAATCGGCAAGGGGATCGCCTGTGCCCTCGCCGAGCACGGAGCGACGGTCTATGTAACCGGCCGAACCGTCGATCCCGGTCAGCACGTCCTGCCGGGAACGGTCAACCAGACGGTGGAAGAGGTGAACGCGCGCGGGGGCAGAGGGGTCGCGGTTCCCCTCGACCTTGCCGACGATTCACAGATCGCGGCGCTGTTTGAGCAGGTCCGTCGTGACGAGGGGCGCCTCGACATCCTGGTCAACAATGCGATGGCCATTCCCGATGCGATGACCCGACGTGATGGCTTCTGGGAAAAGCCGCTCGACGAGTGGGAGATCTGGGACACCGGGATGCGCGCGGCCTACATCGCGGCATGGCACGCTGCGCAGATCATGGTCCCGCAGGGATCGGGGCTGATCGCGGCCCTGTCCGGCTACGTGGGCGTGACCTACACGTACGACGTGATCTTCGGCACCACGAAGACCGCCACCGACCGCATGATGCGGGACATGGGCCATGAACTGCGCGGAACAGGCGTTTCGGCCGTCTCGCTGTGGCAAGGCTTCACCTATACCGAACGCGCGACGGAGAACCTGAAGACGGTGCCGGGCATGGCGAACCAGCTCAACAGCGCGGTCGGCTCCTCTCCCGAGTTTCCGGGCCGGGTGATCGCAGCGCTCGCAATGGACCCGCAAGTCGGCTCGCGTTCGGGCGGCACTTTCATCAACGCGGAACTGGCCGCCGAATACGGCCTGACCGACCGCGACGGACGCACGATTCCGTCCCTCAGAGAAACGCGCGGCGCCCCTCTTTGGGCGGCTGGCGATACAACTTGGAGAGCATCATGAGCGATCGTCGTTTCGATGGGCGGGTTGCCGTCATCACTGGCGGCGCGCGCGGGCTGGGGCGGACTTATGCCGAACTGCTCGGCTCGCTCGGCGCCAAAGTCGTCATCAACGACAATGGCAGCGCCTTGTCAGGGAACGGATCGGATACCGGCCCCGCCGAGGAGGCGGCCCAGGCCCTTCGCGATGCCGGATATGAGGCGGTGGCTTCGACCGACAGCGTTGCGACACCGGAAGGCGGCAAGGCAATCGTCGAAGCCGCGCTGGATGCTTTCGGCCGGATCGACGTGCTGATCCACAACGCCGGAAACAACCGTTTCGCGATGCTGGATGAGATCAGCTACGAGGATTTTCGCGCGGTGGTGGATGTCCACCTGCTCGGTGCCTTTCACGTCGTTCGCCCGACATTCGAACGCATGACGAAGGATGGTTATGGCCGCGTCGTCCTGACAGGATCGATCGGCGGACTATACTCGATGCCCAGCGTGGTGAACTACGCGGTTTCGAAGTCCGGGATGATCGGCCTCAACAACATCGTCGCGATTGAAGGCGCGGCGCGCGGGGTGAAGTCCAACATCATCCTGCCCGGCGCGGTGACGCGCATGGCCGAGGGCCTCGATATCTCGCAGTATCCGCCGATGGGGCCCGAACTCGTGGCGCCCGTCGTCGGCTGGCTCGCACATGAGAGCTGTTCGGTTACGGGTGAGATGTACGTCTCGATGGGCGGGCGCGTCGCGCGTGCCTTCATTACCGAGACGGAGGGACTCTACCGGCCGGACTGGAGCATCGACACCGTTGGCGACAACATCGATGCGATCCGCGACACCGATCGCTTGTGGACCTTCCATCCGGCAGAGGATGGCTTTTCGCAGCACATGGCGAAAAGCTTCGAAATGGTGCGCGCCGGATAACGGCGCGCACTCACCCCGGGTCAGGGCGCGGCTTTGCGGGTCAGGAAACCTTGCATTGCAAGCCACGCGGTGAATTCGTCGAGCACGAGCGTTGTCGTCGTGTTCGGCTTTCCGAGCCCGAAACCATGGCTACCCTGCTGGTAGCCATGGATTTCGACAGGTCGCTTGGCTGCAAGCCAGCCCTGCGCAATCGGGAAGCCCATCGATGGAAACAGGGGATCGTCCAGAGCGATCGCATCGAACATCGGCGATGCGTCGGCCGGAACGTCGATCTTTGCCTGCGGCCCATAGATGTACCCGAAGAAGGCAGGGCGCTCGCCCGGCTTCGCGGCAAGGACGGTCTGGAGTGACGTCATGGCGCCGGCCGAAAAGCCGATCATGCCGACGCGGGCAGGGTCCACGCCCCATTTCGCGGCGTTTTCACGCACCATTTTCAGGGCGGCAAGGCCATCCTCGGTGGCCTGCGGATTGGTCAACTCCGGCTGTCTGGTTGGATCGGGAATGCCCGCCATCATCTTGGCCCAGACATATTTCCCGGCTTCCGCTTCGTCCTTGGGCGTCGGCAGAAGGCGATATTTCAGAACGAACGCGGCAATACCGCGGTCTGCAAGCGCCTGCGCGACATCCCAGCCCTCGTGCGACATGGAAAGCGCCATGAAAGCTCCACCGGGCGCCACGATCACGGCGGCGCCGGTCGCTTTGGCCGGATCGGGAAGAATCGGCGTCAGGGTGGGCCGGGTGACATTGCGGACCGAATAGTCCTTGCCGAAATACCGGGACCAGTTCTCGCTGTCGGCAGATCCGGGAGTCTTGGCTCCGTAGAGCGGAATGGCCCCCGGTTCGGCCGGTGCACTTGCCGGAGCAGGCGCCGGATAGTCGGCGGGCTGCGCCGCCGCATTACCGGCTGCCGTCATGCAGGCCATTGCCAAGGCAAAATATACCGACTTGCCCGTCGTCATCCAGCATCTCCCCTTTTTGTGTGGGGAGGGGATGGCACGCACGAAGGCATAGGGTCAAATAGGCTTTCTTGGCAATGCCATAGGCATTTTCTATGCTTCCGAACCGGCCCATGCGCAGCGTGCTTTACGCTTTCTCTCTTGGCGATATCGATGTCAAAAAGGATACTCAAAGACTGTCAGGCGTGGCATAGGACTTGCCGCATCGCCCCAGGCCAACCGACTGGACGATGCGATCGGTTTCGTGATTTGAAAGTGCGGGATGGACAAGCGCAAAAGCAGAACGGCACTCGACACCGCGGCGGACAAGTTGAGAGAGATCGTCCTCGCGCGCGAGCCCGGAACCTATATTGGCCGGGAAGAGGCGCTTATTTCCGAGCTTGGCTTTGCCCGGGCTACCGTTCGGCAAGCCGCAAGGCTGGTTGAGCGCGAGGGCTTTCTTGCCGTTCGCCGCGGCAATGCCGGTGGCTATTTCGCATCCCGGCCGGACTCGAAAACGATCGAATCCATTGTCAGCATGTATCTGTCGATGATGGAGGTGCCGCCGGAGGATGTCACCGTCATCGCCACCGCGTTATGGGTCGAGGCCATGCGCAAGGCCGCTCATGCACCGCATGACGTGATCGTGGAGAGGACGGCGACTCTCGTGGAGCGGACCCGCGCGGTCTCCGACGATGCCGGTTTCGACGAAGTCCGGGAACTCGAACGTGAGACGCAGGATATTGTGTTCGAGCTGGCTGACAGTGCGTACATCAAGCTCATCTTCGACATCAACGTGGCCTTCTCGCGCAGGACTTATCAGGGGCCGGCAGCGGACGATGTTTCGCCTGAACATCGCCGTTTCGTACAGAGCTGGCGCAATGCCCGGCTGATGGAATTTGGGGCACTCATTCAGGGCGATCCGGAACTTGCCGCTATTGCCAGCCAGTACAGCCGAAAAGTCTGGGCGCGCCGCATCCGGGCACGCTTTCATATGAAGCGCGAGCAGGAAGAACTCGATTGATTACGGGTGGGCGAGCGTGGCGCACACCGCTTCGTTGACCCGCAGATCCGCATTTTGTCGGGCATCGCTCCGGCAATCCGAGCATGCTTGACGGTACGTGCATGGTGCGGGAAGCCTGCGAGCATTCAATCCGAAGGCGCTCATGAGATGGCGCTGACTTCAGGAAGCGGACATCAAAAGATGAACCGTCAAACGCAAGACACAGTTGCGCAGTGGATGGCAGAATCCGCATCCCAGACAATTCAGGCGCGGATTTTGCGATTTTTGCCCGAACTGATCCGTGAACTGGGCGGTGATGCGGAAGATATTCTCGGGTCGTTCGATCTGGATTGCGAAAGCTGCGAGATCGAGGGGGCTGTGAGCTGCCGTCAGTGGGTCGGGGTTCTGGAACAGGCCGCGGCAACTCTCAACGTCGATGACCTTGGAATGCGGCTTGCCGAACGGCAGGGCGGGACGGCCTTGTTCGGACCGCTCGGCAACGTGATGCGAAACTGCCGCAATTTCGGCGAATCCCTCACTTACGCGGCCACGCACAACGCGGCGCACAGTCTGGGCGCCCGGGTCTGGATGGGGCGGACAATATCCGGACAGACCGTGTTCATGGGGCACGAGCTGCTCGCGGAGGACATCTCAAGCAGAAGCCAGGCAATCGAGCACGCACTGCTTGCCGGCCATCTGGCTGCCCGCTCCATGACGGGCGGGCATGTCGGTGCGCGCCGCGTGCATTTCCGTCACGAAGCCATATCGCGACCCTCGCTCTATCGCCGATACTTCCAATGCAACGTTCGGTTCTGCTGCAACGAAGATGGCGTTGCCTTCACGGCAGAAGACTTGTCGAGGCCGATCTTCGATCCCGACGAGGTTTCGCTGAGCGAACTCATCGAACGCATCGAAAGGGAATATGGCACTCAGCGGCCGGCATTCCAGGCGTTGGTCCGCAGCGTTGTCATGCAACTGCTCTGGACCGGCAACAGCGCCGTCGAGGACGTGGCACATGTGCTCGACCTCCATAGCAGAGCTCTCCATCGGCGGCTGCAATCGGAACATTGCACGTTTCAGACGATCAAGGACGAGGTGCGCCGCGACGTGCTGATGTACTACCTGCGTCACACCGCGCTTCCACTTGGTCGGATATCCGAGAAGCTCGGCTTCTCCGAACAGTCCGCGATGTCGCGTTTCGCAAGAACCCACCTGAATGCGACGCCGAGGCAATTACGCCAGAGCTGCGTCGCCGCTTTGCCCTGAGCGTGCATGAAAAAGACTTCGAAGGCGGCAGCGCCGTTAACACCGGGTGGAGGAATGAATTTCATGGACGACTGGAATCTGGGTACGGGCGGGCTTCGCATAGAGCGGGAAGGTCCGCTTGCCTGGTGCATCATCGATCGGCCCGAAGCGCGCAATGCCATGACGCCTGCGATGTACCTCGGCCTCAAACGGGCCGTTCGCCTGGTCAACACCGACAAGGAAGCAAGGGCTCTTATCATCACCGGCACCGGCGATGTCTTTGCCCCCGGCGGCGACATGGGCGGCCGAAAGGTCGAAGGTGACGAACCCGTGCCGACGGGCCTGACCTATGAGACGCTGCCCTTTATCGCGATCCGCGAAAGCACCGCGCCGATCATCTCGGCGGTAAACGGAATATGTCAGGCCGGTGGTCTCCTGACCGCCATGATGTCGGACATTGCAGTGGTCAGCGAACGCGCGACGTTCCGCGTTCCCGAACTGCTGAGGGGGCTGATCGATGCAACCTATGCGGCGACGCTGCCCTTGCATGTGGGAATGGCGATCGCTCGCGATCTCCTGCTCAGTGCCCGGACCATTGACGCCGGGGAGGCGCTGCGCATCGGCCTGATTTCCCGCGTTGTGCCGCACGAGCGCCTTCACGACGAGGCCCGGAAGGCGGCCACCGAAATCCTGCGGACCGCGCCGGAGGCCCGGATGCATACAAAGCGGCTGCTCAACGAACATTATCGGCCGATCGATTATCAGACGATGTTCTGGTCGCTACAGAACTCGCAGGAACCGCGCGAAGGCATGCGAGCCTTCATCGAAAAGCGGGCGCCCAGCTGGGTTCCGGACGGTCTCGAAGATTGATCCGCGCGCTCCAGATAGGACCGAACTGACGACGTTCAGACGAACGTGGCTCTCTTTCTGTAAATATTCGCGACTTTCCGCAGCTGATGCGAGTTGGGAAGCGTTCCTCGAAAGCCGCGGGACGTCTTCCCTGCTGTCGGATGTCAGCCGAAATCGTCATGGCGAACCACTACCCGTAGGACGTTCGGGACGGTGTCGATACAGCCAAGCCCATGTGCATGTCGGCGCTTGCTTATGCGCCGACAGAATGAGCACGCGTAGTCGGCCACGCCGCCAATTTGCGATCCCCCAACGACTTGCAATGGCAGCGTTTCCGGAACCCGCGGCTGCGACGGAGAGGATACCGAACGAATGACGAAAGTAATGCAGGGAATCCGCGTTCTGGAAGTGGCGCAGCATACGTTCGTCCCGTCGGCGGGTGGGATACTCGCCGATTGGGGAGCCGACGTCATCAAGATCGAGCACCCGGTTCGCGGGGACGCGATGCGCGGGATTGTCAATCTCGGTGGCCAAAGGGTCGATCCGCGCCGCAATACACTGATGGAGCATCCCAATCGCGGCAAGCGGAGCGTCGGAATCGACATCTCGACACCCGAAGGGCAGGAACTCATCTACCGGATCGCGGCGACGGCGGACGTATTCCTTACCAATTACCTCCCACAACATCGGCGCAAACTGAACATCGACGTCGAACAGATTCGCGCTGCCAATCCCAAAATCATCTACGCGCGCGGAAGCGCTTACGGCGACAAGGGGCCTGAGCGGGAAGTCGGCGGCTTCGACGGCACCGCGTTCTGGGCGCGCAGCGGCGTTGGCTATTCGATGAGTCCTGACGGTCTGGACGGCCCCCTATCGCAGGGTATTCCGGCATTCGGTGACTCGTCGGGCGGCATGAATATCGCCGGGGGCATTTCGGCCGCTCTCTTCCATCGTGACCGCACGGGGGAGGCCCTGGAGGTCGACGTATCGCTGATCAGTACGGCATGGTGGGCCGCCGGCGCCGCAGTCGACCAGTTCATCGAACACAACGAAGTCATGCGCGTGCCTATGCCGTCATCGGGCGGAAAGGCGGGTAACCCCTTCATGGGCAATTTCCGCACCTCCGATGGCGGCACCATCAACCTCTGCACGCTCACGCCGGGCCCGCATATTCGCAGCATGTTCGAGCATGTAGGCGCCCCCGAAGCCGCCGACGATCCGCGCTTTGCCAATGTTCAGGGCCTGATGGAAAACTGGAAAGAAGCCAGCGACATCCTCACCCGCAAATTCGCCGAGCGTCCCTTCCAGTATTGGCGGCAGCACCTCAAGACCTTCACCGGCCAATGGGCGCCGTTCCAGAGCCTGCTCGACCTTGCAAGCGACGAACAGGCGCTGGCAAACGACATGCTCATCGAAGTGGAAGCGGCCGATGGCGGCGCTCCGCTCAAACTGGTTCGCGGGCCGGTTCAATTCAACCACCAGCCGGTGGAAACCACCCGCGCGCCTCAGGCTTCCGAGCATACCGAGATGTTCCTGATGGAACTTGGTGTCGAATGGGACGAAATCGAGGCGCTCAAAGCACAGGGGGCGATCGCCTAACTATTGTTACCACGCCGTGCATCGGTGCACGGCGTGGTGCCGTATGCCCTGTGGCTAAAAATAGCCGTTTTTGGGATGTTCCGGGGGGCATTTGGCGGACAGGGTGGGATTCGAACCCACGGTGAGCTTGCACCCACGGCGGTTTTCAAGACCGCTGCCTTAAACCACTCGGCCACCTGTCCGCTTCGGCAACGCGCATAGCGAAAAGCGAGCGCCTTGCAAGGGGGTGCGGCACCGAAAACCCCCGATCCGGAAACGTCGATCGGGACGGAATGCAGCCCATTTGCGGCGGCTGTCCACGGCTGAGACGTTCGGCCCATTTGCATCGCCGACGCATTGTGCAAGATTTAGGCGTGATGAGTTGTTCTTCGAAGCTTCGGTCCCTGCGTCTTCCGTTTCTTGCAGCAGCCCTTGCTCTCGTACCGCTTTCGTCGGTCGATGCGCAGCCGGTGGTGCAGAGTGTTGGTGGGCAGAGTTTCGACGCCTACCTGCAATCGGTGGCGGCCCGCGCCCGGCGGGAAGGCGTCAGTGCAAGCACGATTTCGCAGGTACTCACCGGCCTTACGCCCAACGACCGTGTGATCGCGCTTGATAGCGCGCAGCCCAACCGCAGCAGCGCGCCGCCGCCGGTGGCGCCTTACATCGCCCAGCATGTCGGCCCCAGCATCATCGCCCGGGGGCGCGATCGCTACGCGCAGAACGCCTCGATTCTCCCCTCGATAGAGCGGCGCTACGGCGTTCCCGCCAAGATGCTGTTCGCGATCTGGGGGCATGAGACCAATTACGGCAGCTATGTCGGCGATTTCGACCTTGCCCGCTCGCTGGCGACGCTGGCGTGGGAGGGGCGCCGCCGCCAGCTCTTCGAAAACGAGCTGATCGCGCTGATGAAGATGGTCGATCAGGGCGTGCCGACTTACAAGCTCAAGGGAAGCTGGGCAGGGGCCTTCGGTTATCCGCAGTTCCTGCCGAGCGTATATCTGCGCCTCGCTGCCGATGGTGACGGCAACGGCACGCGCGACATTTTCTCCAGCCCGGCGGATACGCTGGCCTCGATCGCGAACTATTTCCGCGATGCGGGCTGGCGGCCGGGCCAGCCCTGGGGCGTACGCGCCTCGCTGCCTGCCGGTTTCTCGATCGGTTCCTATGGCTCGAAGCTTTCGGCGCCCACTTGCACGCAAGTCCATGCCCGCCACTCGCAGTGGAAGAGCGTGGCCGAATGGCGCGCGCTTGGCGTCAATGCTCTCGGACCTATCGGCGATAATGTGCAGGCCTCGCTGTTCCAGCCTGACGGTCCGGGGACGCCTGCCTATCTGTTAACCGGGAATTATCGGGTGATCCTCCAGTACAACTGCTCGAACTACTACGCATTGTCCGTTGGGTTGCTTGCAGATGAGATTGCCCGTTAACCATGCACTGCCGCTCGCGGCGCTGATATTCCTGACCACCGTTCCCGCAACCGCCAAGAGCAATCCCCCGTCGCCCCCCATCAGCGGACCGGCTGCCGATTATCCGGTTGTCGTTGGCGAACCGTTCGCCATCAGCGGCACGACCTGGACCCCTGAGGATCAACTCAATTACGACGCCGTGGGCTATGCCCAGGTGGGAGAGGGCGGCGGAGCGGGCATAACGGCCGCACACAAGACGCTGCCGCTGCCCAGCTATGCTGAAGTGACCGCGCTCGACAGCGGCCGCACCATTCTCGTGCGGATCACCCGGCGCGGACCGATGACGAATGATGCGCTGATGGAACTCTCCGCCGATGCCGCCACGCAACTGGGGATCGCCGCCGGCGCCCACAGCGCCGTTCGCGTGCGCCGGGTCAACCCTCCCGAGGCCGAGCGCGCCCTTCTGCGCAGCGGCGGCCGGGCGCCGGAACGCATGGCGACGCCGGATGGCCTGCTGAAGGTTTTGCGCCGCAAGCTTGCCGACCAATCACCGCTGCTGCCTCCTCCCTCGACCCCGCCGACGATGCCCAGGAGCCCCACATCGGCATTGGCCGCAGTGCCGGCCGCCGCCGCTCCGGTACCGAAGCCGCCTATACCGACAATCGAGCCCAAGCCGATTGCCCCGGTCGTGGCCGCTCCCAAACCAGCGCCCAAGCCGATCACGAAACCAACTGCCGCTGCTCCCGCAAAGGGCACGCAAGTTGTTCAAGTCGGCACGTTTTCCGTCGAGGCCAACGCCCGCAAGGCGGCCAGCGGCCTCGGCGCCCAGGTCACGCCCGCAGGCAAGTTCTGGCGCGTTCACCTCGGCCCCTTCGCAAATGGTGCACAAGCTGCCGCAGCGCTGGAGAAGGCCCGCGCGGCAGGGTATAGCGACGCACGAATCTCGCGCACCGACTAGTCTTGCGGCGCGCACCACCCGCATCAGCCGTCCGCCAAGGATGCGCCGGGAGAAGTCGCGTCTTGAAGTTGTTCCCGAAGTCCGCCCGCTATCTCGTTCCCGCGCTGGCCCTTGCGCTGGGTGTGCCGGCCAATGCCGCCATTCCGACGCCTCCGCCGGAGCTTGAGGGGATTCCCGTCAGCCTGCTGGTCGACCTCGGTTCGGGGCAGGTGCTGGTCCAGCGCCATCCGGACGTGCCTTTCCTGCCTGCCTCGGTGACCAAGGTGATGACCGCCTTCGTCGCCTTCGAGGAGATCGACGCGGGCCGTCTGCCGATCGACCGCCGGTTCTCCGTCCGTCCCGAAACGGCGCATGAGTGGTTCGCCAAGGGCACGTCGATGTACCTGACCGAGAAGGACCATCCCACCACGGCGGACCTGCTCCACGGCATCATGACGGCCTCGGCGAATGATGGCGCCATCGTGCTGGCCCAAGGCTACGCGGGCAGCATTCCCGGCTGGACCGCGAAGATGAACGACGCGGCGCGGCGCCTCGGCATGACGCGCAGCCATTACAACACGCCGAACGGCTGGATGGACGAGGGCAATACTTACGTCACCGCCAGCGATCTGGTGCGATTGGCCGATGCCATGATCATCCGTCACCCCGCGCTTTACCGCGAGTTTTCGGGCGTGAAGCACTACTTCTGGCGCGATGTCGCCATGCGCAGCCATGACCCGACGGTGGGCGTCGTCCCCGGCGCGGACGGCATCAAGACCGGCTACACCCGCGAAGCCGGCTACAACTTCCTCGGCACCGCCGAGCGTGACGGGCGCCGCCTCGTCATGGTGCTCGCCGCCTCACCCTTGCCCAAGCAGCGCGACGTGGCCGCCCGAGCGCTTCTCGAATGGGGGTTCTCCGCCTGGACGCCGCGCCATCTGTTCGATCAGGGGCAGCCGGTGACCGAGGCTGCGGTGCAGGGCGGCAATGCCCGCTCGGTGCCGCTTGTCGCCAATCGTGAAGTCCACGCCACGCTGCCCAAGGGCGACAATCCGAAGATCACGCTGGCCGTCCACTACAAGGGGCCGTTGCAGGCCCCCATCCGCAAGGGGGACGAAGTCGGCCAGCTTGAAATCAAGGTCGACGGTCTCGCTCCCGGCCATGTCCCGCTCTACGCTGCCCGCGATGTCGCCGTTGGCGGGCCGCTGGACAGGCTGTGGAACGGGCTTATCAATCTCTTCGCATGAGCCGGGGGAAATTCATTGCGCTTGAGGGCGGGGAAGGGGCGGGCAAGTCCACCCAGGCCCGGCTTGTGGCCGAAGCGCTGCGTGCGCGCGGGATCGAGGTGGTCACCACCCGCGAGCCCGGCGGCACACAGGGCGCGGAAGCGATCCGCAACCTTCTGCTTCATGCCGAGGGTGACGGCTGGGGCGCCCGCGCCGAAGCGCTGCTCTTCGCGGCAGCGCGCGCCGATCATGTCGAGAAACTGATCCGCCCGGCGCTGGAACGCGGCGCGTGGGTCATCTGCGACCGCTATCTCGATTCGAGCCGCGCTTATCAGGGCGGCGGCAGCGGACTTTCCGATGCCGATATCCGCACGCTTCATGCGATCGGCAGCGAAGGCCTCTTGCCCGACCTGACTCTGCTGTTCGAAGTCTCGCCCGAGGTTTCGGGCGCCCGCCTTGCGCGGCGCGACACCGAGGGAACGGACCGCATAGGCGGCCGAGAAGCGGCCTATCACGCCCGCGTGGCCGAGGCATTCGCCCGGTTTGCCGAAGCCGAGCCAGCGCGCTTTGCCCGCATCGATGGCAACGGCACGCCGGAACAGACCGTGGCCCACGCCATGGCCGCGCTGGAACCGCTGATCGCCGCCCTTCCAGAGCCGCGCACTTGAGCGACGACCTGCCTTTCATCGGCCAGCGCGACGCCTGGCACGAATGGATCTCCGCCATCGGTTCGGAGCGGATGCACCACGCTTGGCTGCTCGCGGGTCCGCGCGGGCTAGGCAAGCGGGCCTTCGCGCGCACCGCCGCCGCCGAACTGGTGCGACTGCCCGGCCAACCCCGGCCCGACCCGGCCTCGCATCCCGACATCCATGTGCTGCAGGCGCTTCCCGCCAACGATGATGAGGCGAAGAAGAAGGCCGAAGGCAAGCCCTGGCAGGCCAAGCGCAGCATCTCGGTCGATCAGGTGCGGGAGATGATCCGCCGCCTCACGACCAAGCCGACACTAGGCGAACGCCGCGCGATCGTCATCGATCCGGCCGACGAACTGGAGAAAAGCGCGGTCAACGCGCTGCTCAAGGCGCTGGAAGAGCCTCCGGCGGGTACCTTCTTCCTGCTCGTCACCCACCAGCCCGGCAGGCTTCTGCCCACGGTTCGCTCGCGCAGCCGCGTGCTGCGCTTTGCCGCGCTGGGCGAGGCCGAACTCGATGCGGTGATCCGACGTGATATTCCCGAATCCGACGCAGCAACCCGGCAGGCGGCGATCAAGGCCGCGCAGGGTTCGCCGGGAATGGCACTCAGCTTCGTCGAGCACGATCTCGGCCCGATCCACGAACTGATGCTACGGATCCTTCACGAGGGTGACCGGGACTATCACTTGCGCGGCGCCCTTGCCGACGAAATGGGCGCGCGCCCCGCGCGCGACCGTCAGCTTGCCGCGCTCGAACTGGCGCGCACCGTGCTGGTAGGCGAACTGGCCGGAGCATCGCGCGCGCGGCAACTCGCGCTGATCGAGGCGCACGGCACCCTGATGCGGATTTCCGCGCAGGCTCCCACCTACAATTTCGACGCCGGGCTCCTGATAATGGAAATTGGCGGGTTGCTGGCTTCGGCCGCGATGCCTAGAGAAGCGGCTCGCCCATAACACCCAGCAAGGAACTGCGACGCCGCATGGCCGAGCCTTATTACGTCACCACCGCCATCTCGTATCCCAACGGCAAGCCGCATATCGGCCATGCCTACGAGGCCATTGCCGCCGACGTCATCGCCCGCCACCGCAAGGCGGAAGGCTTCGACGTGCGGTTCCAGACCGGAACCGACGAACACGGCCTGAAGATGGCGCAGAAGGCGCGCGATCTGGGCATCACGCCGAGCGAGCTGGCGACGGAAATGTCGCAGCATTTCATTGACATGTGCGCCGCTCTTAACATCGATTACGATGTATTCATCCGCACGACCGAGCCGCGCCACCATGCTGCGACGCAGGAACTGTGGCGGCGGATGGAAGCCAACGGCGACCTCTATCTCGACCGTTACGAGGGCTGGTACTCGGTCCGCGACGAGGCTTACTACGACGAGTCCGAGCTGGTGGCAGGCGAGGAGGGCGCCAAGCTCTCTCCGCAAGGCACGCCGGTCGAATGGACTGTCGAGGAATCGTGGTTCTTCCGCCTGTCGAAATATCAGGACAAGCTGCTCGAACTCTACAATTCGGGCGACTTCATCCGCCCGGAGACGCGCCGGAACGAAATCCAGCGCTTCGTCGAAGGCGGCCTGCGCGACCTTTCGGTTTCGCGCACGAGCTTCGACTGGGGCATCAAGGTGCCCGGCAGCGACATCCACGTCATGTACGTGTGGGTCGACGCGCTGACCAACTATATCACCGGCCTCGGCTTCCCCGACGAGAGCGGCGATTACGCGAAATACTGGCCCGCCGATCTGCACCTGATCGGCAAGGATATCGTTCGCTTCCACACGGTCTACTGGCCTGCCTTCCTGATGAGCGCCGGTCTGCCGCTGCCGAAGCAGGTCTACGGCCACGGCTTCCTGCTCAATCGCGGGCAGAAGGAATCGAAGTCGCTCGGCAACGTCACCGATCCGATCGCGCTTGCCGAAACCTTCGGCGTCGATGCCGTGCGGTACTTCCTGCTGCGCGAAGTGGCTTTCGGGCAGGATGGTTCGTGGTCGCCGGAAGCGATCGTGACGCGCGCCAATGCCGAACTGGCGAACAGTTTCGGCAATCTTGCCCAACGCAGTCTTTCCATGATTTTCAAGAACATGGATGGCACTATCAAGGCCGATTACGAAGATGGCGAGGCAGACAAGGCCCTCTTCGCGGCGGTTGCCGAGGGCATTGCCGGCCTGCGAAAGGGCTTCACCGATCTCGCCTTCAGCGACGGCCTCGAAGCCTGGATGCGCGCCGTCTTCGCCTGCAACCAGTACGTCGATGAGCAGGCGCCCTGGGCCCTGCGCAAGTCCGATCCCGAGCGCATGGAAGCCGTGCTGATGACGCTGTTCCGCGTCGTGCGCGACCTTGCCATCGCGGTCCGACCCGTCGTGCCGACCGCGATCGACGCACTGCTCGATCAGATGGGCATCGCTGCCGATGCGCGCACCTATGCCGCGTTGGAAGACGCCGATTGGTTCGCAACTCTTGCCGCCAGCGGCTATAAGGTCGACAAGCCGCAAGGCGTATTCCCGCGTCTCGAACTTCCCGAGGAAACGGAAGCAACCACCTGATGTTTATCGATTCGCACTGCCATCTCGAATATGAAGGCCTTGTCGAAGACCAGCAGGGCGTGCTCGACCGCGCGCGTGCAGCCGGGATCAAGGGCTTCCTCAATATCTCGACGCGGCAGAGCGAATGGGACCGCGTGGTCGGCACGGCCGCGCGCATTCCGGACGTCTGGGCCTCGGTCGGCATTCATCCGCATGAAGCGGACCAGCATGCCGACCTTGGCGAAGCCGTGCTGCTCGAAGCGACGCGGCACCCCAAGGTCATCGCCATCGGCGAGACCGGCCTCGACTACTATTACGACAAGTCGGACCGGGACGTGCAGCAAGCGCTGTTTCGCACCCACATCCGGGTCTCGCGCGAAACCGGGCTCCCGCTGATCATCCATACCCGCGATGCGGAAGAGGATACGTTCCGCATCCTTGAGGACGAGATGGGGAAGGGGGCCTTCCCGGCGCTGATCCACTGCTTCACCGCCAGCGCCGATTTCGGCGCCAAAGTCCTGGCTCTTGGCCTCACGATCTCGATCTCCGGCATCGTAACCTTCAAGAATGCCAAGGACTTGCAAGAGGTTGTGAAGATCGTTCCCGAGGATCGACTGCTGGTCGAAACCGACTCGCCGTTCCTCGCGCCAGTCCCGCATCGCGGCAAGCGCTGCGAGCCGGCCCATACCGCCGACACCGCGCGCTTCGTGGCAGATCTGCGCGGTGTAAGCGCCGAGCAGCTTGGAGAAGTTACGTCGCGCAACTTCTTCGCGCTCTTCACCAAGGCGGACCGAAAGGCAGTCGCGTGAAAGTCGTGATGCTCGGCAGTGGCACGTCGACCGGCGTGCCGCGCCTCGGCGGCGAATTCGGCGCGGATTGGGGCCTTTGCGATCCCGACGAGCCGAAAAACCGCCGCACGCGCGTCTCGATCCTGCTCGAAAGCGATGCCGGCAACCGCATTCTCGTCGACACCTCGACGGACTTGCGCGCGCAGTTGCTCGCCAATGACATTCACCGCATCGACGCGGTGTTCTGGACCCACGATCACGCGGACCACTGCCACGGCATCGATGACATGCGTCCGCTGCGCTATGGCCGCGCCGGTCCGATCCCGGGCTTCGCCAACTCGGAAACCGTCCGCCGCCTGCGCCAGCGCTTCGGCTACGTTTTCGCGGGGCAGTTCGGCTATCCGACGCTGGTCAGCCTGGACAATCTCGACACTCTGCGCCTTTGCGAAGGCTTCCGTGTCGATCACGTGCAGATGCCGCACGGACCAGCGGAATCGACCGCATTCCGCTTCGATTGCGACGGAAAATCAGTCGTTTACGCGACAGATTTCAGCGAAATCACAAGAGGCATGATCGACTTGTGCTACGGCGCGGATTTGCTCGTGGTCGATTGCCTCCGCCGCGAACCGCATCCGACGCATGCGCACCTCGGCATGGCGCTGGAACTGGCTTCCGTCTGCCGGGTCGGCAAGGCCGTGCTCACGCATCTCGACAAGTCCATGGACTATGCCACACTGAGCGGCGAAGTGCCGGACAATGTGCTGGTCGGCTATGACGGGATGGTGATCGAACCATGAGCAATGCAGCAACGATCGTCGGGGTCATTTCGGTCGTTTGCGCGCTCATTCTGGTTACGAGCAATTCGCGGTTTCGGCAGCTGGGATTTTCCAAGGGGCTCAAGCTCGCGCTGATCTGGGCCGTGATCATCATTGGACTGGTGATGCTGATCCAGATGCTCGGTCTGCACACTCGCCAGTGATCGGCGCCACTGACGGGGCACCTCCAAGCCACCCCTTATTTAACATAATACATATTATCACTGCATCCTGACCGGACTTCCGCGAGGACCCTCACTGCAAGCGTGCGCTCCCCGAAAGCCGCCGCTATAGGTGTGCTCGACATGACCCAGCACCATCATCAGATCGACCGCCTTCTCGGCATCATGGCGCAGCTGCGCGACCCGGTTTCGGGCTGCGAATGGGACCGCGAGCAGGATTTCTCGACCATCGCCCCCTATACGATCGAGGAGGCCTACGAAGTCGCCGACGCCATCGCCCGTGACGATCTGGCCGACTTGCGCGGCGAACTCGGTGATCTGCTGCTTCAGGTCGTGTTTCACGCCCGCATGGCCGAGGAACTCGGGCACTTCGCTTTCGCGGACGTCGCAGCAGCCATTTCGGACAAGCTGGAGGCGCGCCACCCGCACATCTTTGGTGATGAAACATCGGGCGACGCCCAGACAGAGCGCTGGGAAAAGCTCAAGGCCCAGGAACGCGCGGACAAAGGCGCAACCAGCGCCATAGACGGCGTGGCCATCTCGCTGCCCGCCCTCATGCGCGCCGAGAAGCTTCAGAAGCGCGCCGCACGCGTCGGCTTCGACTGGCCCGACCCCAGCGGTGCGGCCGAGAAGTTGACCGAGGAAATGGGTGAACTGGCCGAAGCCTCCGACGCCGAAAAGCTGGAAGAAGCCGGCGACCTCCTGTTCGCCGCCGTCAATCTCGTCCGCCTAAACGGCATTGCGCCCGAGGACGCCCTGCGCGCCGCCAATGCCAAGTTCGAGCGCCGCTTCCGGGCGATGGAGGCTTTTGCCACCACAGACGGCCGGGATTTTGCGGCGCTCTCACTCGATGAGCAGGAAGGCTATTGGCAGGCCGTCAAGGCGTCAGAGCGCGCCGAAACGGCCTAGTTCGCGCTCGGACAGGCGGACCTGCAAACGCAGCAGAGGCCCCTCCTCACCCTCGCCCGCATCCTCCTCGGACACGACTTCGCCGCGTGCGTGGAGGAATGCCATGCGTTGGCCATCTGCGGCGGGCAGGACGAAAGTGTAGAGCTTCGAATCCTCGGTCAGCGCCAGGCCGACGGTTTCGAGCAGCGCGTCACAGCCCAGACCGGTCAATGCGGAGATCGGCGCGATCGTCTCGCCCTTGCGCTGCGCGATGGTCTCATTGAGTTCGGCGGCCTGCTCCGCGTCCAGCAGGTCCCACTTGTTCCAGACCTCGATCATCGGGATCGCGGGCACGACGTCCTCGTCGTCCGCCGTCTCCTCGCCGGTACCGAGCACGCCCAAGTCGGCCAGCACGTCCAGCACCTGCCGCTTCTGCGCCTCGGTATCGGGATTGGCGATATCGCGAACGTGGAGAATGAGGTCCGCCGCGGTCACTTCCTCCAGCGTCGCGCGGAAAGCCGCGACGAGCTGGGTCGGCAGGTCCGAGATGAAGCCCACGGTGTCCGAAAGGATCGCCTTTTCGACGCCCGGCAGGCGGATCGCCCGCATGGTGGGATCGAGCGTGGCGAACAGGAGATCCTGCGCCATCACTTCGGCACCCGTCAAGTAATTGAAAAGCGTAGACTTTCCGGCGTTCGTATAGCCTACGAGCGCCACCACTGGCCAAGGTGCCTTCTCGCGCCGGTCACGGTGGAGGCCGCGCGTGCGGCGCACTTGCTCCAGTTCGCGGCGGATCTTGCTCATCCGGTCGCGGATCATCCGGCGGTCGGCCTCGATCTGCGTTTCACCCGGGCCGCCAAGGAAGCCGAAGCCGCCGCGCTGACGCTCAAGGTGGGTCCAACTGCGCACGAGGCGGCCGGCCTGATAATCGAGATGCGCGAGTTCGACCTGCAAACGGCCCTCGGCCGTGGCCGCCCGTTCGCCGAAGATCTCAAGGATCAGCCCGGTGCGGTCGATGACCTTGCGCTTGAGCTTTTCCTCCAGATTGCGCTGCTGGATTGCCGACAGCGAACCGTCGACGATAACCAGTTCGGCCTCGTTCAGCTCGCAGGCAACGCCGATATTCTGGATCTGGCCTTCACCGAACAGCGTGCCGGCACGGGGTTCGCGGATCGGAATGGCCATGGCTTCGGCCACAACAAGGCCGATCGCGTGGGCAAGGCCCTTTGCCTCTTCAAGCCGGGCTTCGGGATCGAGGTCAGATCGACCCCGCATTTGCGGATATGCGACGAGGGCACGCGCGCCGCGCGTGACCTCACCCTTCAGTTCATCGTTCAAATCGGTTCAGCTTTTCTCGTCAGTCTTCGTCGGCTTCTTCATGCGCCTGAAGATCGACAGGAGTCACGGGCTGAATCGTCGAAACCGCATGCTTGTAGGCCAACTGAACGTAGCCTTCGCGTTCCAGCAGCATGCAGAACAGGTCATATGCCGCCACGCGGCCCTGAAGCATGACGCCGTTGATCAGGAACATCGTCACCTGAACGCCGGCATTGCGGATGCTGGAGAGGAACACGTCCTGCAGTACGCGGGTCTTCTTGGAGCTTTCCGCACCGTTCGAGAACTGGCGCGCGTCGATCGGCGTCGACGGCATGATCGTCGAGATCGCGTGCTTGTAGACGAGCTGCGACTGACCGTCGCGGCGGAGCAGGATCGAGAAGTTGTCGAACCAGGTCACGATGCCCTGGAGCTTCACGCCCTTGACGAGGAACATGGTGACCGGGGTCTTGTTCTTGCGCAGGAGGTTCAGGAACTGGTCCTGAAGGTTCTGCCCCTTGCCTGCCGAGGTTCCGGCTGCAACGGGAACCGGCGCCTCAGGCGTTTCATCGCCGGGGGCCGGGGTGGGACGAGGACGCGCGGTAAGCGTGCGGCCAGCCATATCTTGCTCCTTTTTTTGGCGCCCCGCTTTTTGCGGGCCGCGATCTGGCCTCTTCCGGGGGGTAGAGGCCGTTTTTGCGAATCGAAACCTATCGACTTGCTGCAATGCAGTAAACGCGAAAAATGTAGCAGTACAATGACACGATCGGAAAGGAATGGGAAATTCCGAGCTAGCTCCCCTCTCCTCCCCCTGTCAGTAAACCTCTCGCAGGCCCGTCGCGATCAGATTTCGTCGTCCACCTCGCCCTCACCTTCGCCCTCGCGCCGCTCGGCCATGCCGAGCAGCTTGAGCTTGCGGTGAAGGGCCGAGCGCTCCATGCCGATGAATGAGGCGGTCTTGGAGATATTGCCCGAAAAGCGCCGGATTTGCAGCCGCAGATATTCCCGCTCAAAGCTTTCGCGAGCCTCGCGCAGCGGCGCGCTCATCATCACCGAGATGCCCGCCTCGCCGCCGGCCCGGTTGCTGAAGATTTCGGGCGGCAGCATGTCCACCTCGATCCGGGCGAGCTTCTCGCGCGGGGCCATGATGACTGTCCGCTCGACCACGTTGCGCAGCTGACGAACGTTGCCCGGCCACTCGTAGGCCTGAAGCGCGGTCATGGCCTCAGCGCTCACTTGCGGCGGCGAAACGCCCTGCTCGTTGGCATAGCGCGCGAAGAAATGATCGATCAGAGAGGGAATGTCGTCCCGGCGTTCGCGCAGCGCCGGGATCGAGACCGGGACCACGTTGAGGCGGTAGAACAAGTCCTCACGGAACCGGCGCTCGATGATTTCCTTTTCGAGATCGCGCGAAGTGGAGGAAACCACGCGCACGTCGACGCGGATCTGGCGGGTGCCGCCCACCCGCACGAAGGCCTGATCGGTCAGCACGCGCAGGATGCGCGCCTGTGTCGAAAGCGGCATATCCGCCACTTCATCGAAATAGAGCGTTCCGCCGTCGGCCATTTCCAGCAGGCCGGGGCGGATCAGCGAGCCCTCGCTCTCTTCGCCGAACAGTTCCTGTTCGAAGCGCTCGGGCGTGATGCGTGCCGAATTGACGCTGACGAAGGCGCTGTCCGCCCGCGCGCTCCAGGCGTGAAGCAGGCGTGCCGCCACTTCCTTGCCCGAACCGGCCGGTCCGGTGATCAGTAGGCGGCTGCCGGTGTTGGCGACACGCTTGAGCGTCGCGCGCACCTGGTTGATCGAGCCGCTCGAACCGGTGAACTCCTCCCCCATGGTGAAGTCGGAGCGGAGCTGGGCATTTTCGCGGCGCAGGCGCTCGGTCTCGGTGGCACGGCCGACGAGGTGAAGCAGCTTTTCGGCTTCGAAGGGCTTCTCGATGAAGTCCACCGCGCCCCGGCTGATCGCGGCGACGGCCGTGTCGATGTTGCCGTGGCCCGAGAAAATAATGACCGGCAAGCCCGGTTCGCGCGCCTTGATCGCATCGAGCACTTCCAGACCGTCCATCGGGCTGCCGTGAAGCCAGACATCGAGCAGTACCAGCGACGGGCGGCGGGCGTCGATCGCGGCCAGTGCCGCTTCGCTGTCACCGGCGGTGCGGCATTCATAGCCTTCGTCGCTCAGCACACCCGCGACCAGTTCGCGGATGTCGCGCTCGTCGTCGACGATCAGGATTTCGAGGGCCATGACACTATCTTCTTGGACTTGAATGGATGGGAATGCGGGCGGCGTGCCGATTTCATTCGGCGGCCTCCGCCTTGCGTGCTTGCGCCGTGGGATCGATGGCGAAGCGCATGGTTACCGTGGTGCCGCCGCCCGGCGTCGGCAGGAACTGCATTTCGCCGCCGTGCTCCTCGATGATCTTGTTGACGATCGCGAGGCCGAGGCCGGTGCCCTTTTCGCGCGTGGTGACATAGGGTTCGATGATCCGCTCACGATCCTGCGTGAGGCCGATGCCGTTATCAGCCACGCGCACGAGGATCGCTTCGGGCAGTGCATCGACCCCGACGGCAATAGTTCCGTGATAGCCTTCCGGCGCATCCTTGGCCTTGGCCTCGATCGCCTCCACCGCGTTCTTGAGCACGTTGGTCATCGCCTGCCCGAACTGGTGGCGATCGCAATCGATGCTGCCGATGTCGGGATCGCTGGTGAAGCGGAAATTGATGTCGGGCCGGGCCACTTCCTGCAGGAACAGGGCCTGCCGCGTCAGCGCGACCGGATCCTCGTTGCGGAACACCGGCTTGGGCAAACGCGCGAACGAGGAGAACTCGTCCACCATCTTGCGAAGCTCGCCCACCTGCCGGATGATCGTGCGGGTAAGGTCTTCGAACAGTTCGGGATCGTCGATGATCTGCTTGCGATAGCGGCGGCTGAGGCGTTCGGTCGCCAGTTGGATCGGGGTCAGCGGGTTCTTGATCTCATGCGCGATGCGGCGCGCCACGTCCGACCATGCAGCAGTGCGCTGGTCGAGCAATTGCCGCGTGATATCCTCGAACGTGAGCACGTGGCCGGTGGCATCGCGGGTCACCTTCACAGCGAAAGTCAGCAGATCGCCCTTGCGGTGATACTGGACGAGCCCGCCCGAACTGCTCTGGTCGATCAGCGCGGCGAACTGCGGCGCAAGATCGTCCAGCGGCAAGTCTTCGGGCGCCTGCGGAAGATCGGTCAGCAGCTTCAGGGCGGTGCTGTTCATCAGCAGGATCCGCCGCTGGTTGTCGACCGAGATGATCCCCGAGGTCACCGATTCGAGCACCGCCTCGATAAACACGCGGCGTTCGTGAAGCTGGCGATTGGCCCCCAGCAGCGCCTGGGTCTGCTTCTCCAGCTGCGCCGTCATGCGGTTGAAGGCACGATTGAGCAGGCCGATCTCGTCCGTGCCGGTGCGTCCTTCAAGCCGCAACGCGAAGTTGCCGCTGCCCACGGTCCGCGCGGCGTCGACCAGTTCGTAGAGCGGTTTGACCTGCCGGTCCGCGAACCGCAGCGCGACCCACACCGCCAGTCCGACCAGCGCCAGCGAAGCGATGAACAGCGCGATGTTGAAGCGTAATTGCAACACCCGGGCGCGACTGGTCAGCACCTCGTAGGCCTGAACGATATTTTCCGCGTTCTCCGCCCGTTGGCCCTGACTCAGCGCCAGCAGGTCGTTGCTTCGGGCGGCATAGAGATAGACGCCGGACTGCCGCTCGATCGGCACGGCCGCGACGATCCGGTTTGCATCGGTGGTCACGACATAGGGCTCGCCCTTCTGGAGCCGCTGCTGCACGTCCTGCCCGATCCGCTTGGAATCGGACTTTCCATCCGGATCGACAATGATGGGCGTCCGCTGGCTGCCGTCTCCAGCCACCTGGATCAGCGCGGCGACGGAAAGGTTCCGGCGGAACACCTGATCGGCAAAGAAGGCCTGAAATTCGCGGCTCGCGACCGGATATTCGCCCAGCATGACGCGCGTGTCCTGCGCCATGGCGACCGATTCGTAGCCTACGTCGCGCTGCGTCTGCTCATAATAGCCACGTGCCAGCTTGTTGGCGTTTTCCAGCAGCCCGCGCGAGGAATCGGAGAACCAGAACTCGACGCCGGACTGGAACAGCCACGAGGCGAAGACCACCACCAGCAGCGTCGGCACCGCGGCGATCAGCGAGAAGATGAACACCATGCGGACGTGCATCTGCCCGGTGCCGCCAATGTGTTCTGCCGCGCGGCGCAGGGCGATGCGGCGCCCGAACAGCACGAGGATCGCCATGGCCGGAACCAGCGTTGCGATCAGCAGCGTGGCCGTGAGATTGGACGGCAACAGGGCGCGCTTGTCGTCCCCGTTGTCCAGCGCCATCCAGGTCGCCGCCGTCATGCCGAGCAGGAAGGCGAGGACCGAGACCACTTCCATCACGGCAAAGAAGTTCGCCCGGCGCGCCGCAATCTGGACACGCCGCCACCAACGCGGCCAAGCGCGCTTGCGGACCTTGATTTCGCTCATCGTGGCCAAGTTACAACGCTAGTGTTGCCGGTTTGCAAGAGCAAATCCATCAAGGCTGGATCATGAACGACGGGTGAATTCCTCAGGATCGAGCGCGAGTTCGCTGAGGCGCTTGCGCAAGGTGTTGCGATTTATGCCCAATGCCTGCGCAGCGCGCAGCTGGTTGCCACCCGTTTCGCGCAACACTTCCGAAAACAGCGGACGCTCAAAAGCCGCCACGGCGGCTTCGTAGATCGTTCCGCTCGCGGGCCGCTCCGCCGCGAGCCAGCGCGACACGGCACCGGCGATTCCGTCGCCGCTGTCCGTACCGCTCCAGTCGTCCGGTGCATGGCCGGAGCCATTGGCCGGGACGGCGCCTTCGGGCACGAGCAGAGCCTGCACGCTCTCGGTATCGATCAGGTCCTCACGCGCGAGCAGCGCGAGGCGGTAGATGAAGTTCTTGAGTTCGCGGACATTCCCGCGCCACGCCTGCCGCGCCAGCAATTGCGCCGCCTCCGGGCTGAGCTGGCGGCGCGGCAGCCCTTCCCCAGCGGCAAGCTGGAGAAAATGGCGAGCCAGCACGTCGATGTCGTCCCGCCGCTCGCGCAGCGGCGGCATGTGGATCGGGACGACATTGAGGCGGTAATAGAGATCCTCGCGGAAGCGCCCGGCGGCGATCTCGGGTTCGAGATCCTTGTTGGTGGCCGCTACGATGCGGACATCGAGCCGCACTTCCTCGCGCCCGCCCACGCGCCGCACGGTCCCCGACTGGAGCGCGCGCAGCAGCCGGGTCTGCGCCTGCATCGGCATGTCGCCGATCTCGTCGAGGAACAGCGTACCGCCCGAAGCCTGCTCGAACTTGCCGACATGACGCGCGACAGCGCCGGTGAAGGCGCCCTTTTCGTGGCCGAAAAGCTCGCTTTCAATGAGATCGGCAGGGATCGCGGCAGTGTTGACGGCAATGAACGGCCCACCCCGGCGGTGGCCCAGATTGTGAATCGCCTCGGCAACGAGTTCCTTGCCGGTCCCCGATTCGCCCAAGATCAGCACGGTCAGATCATTGCGCAGCACCCGCGTAATCATCCGGAACACGGACTGCATGGCGACACTGCGGCCGACCAGCGGCAACCCGTCGCCCAGCGGCTCGTCGCCTGCCGGGGAAAGCCCCTTCCCCGCTCCCGCCGCCTGGCGGACCGTGCGCGCCAGTTCGTCGATGTCGAAGGGCTTCGGGAAGTATTCGAAGGCGCCGGTATCGCTCGCCCGCACGGCGGTATCGAGCGTGTTCTGTGCGGAGAGGATGATGATCGGCATCATCGGATGGGCATCGCGCACGCGGCCGATCGTCTCGATACCGTCGCCGTCAGGCAGCATGACATCGGTGACCAGCGCGTCGAAGCAGCCATCTTCCAGCATCTGGTCGCGCTCGGCGATGGTCTGGCAATGGACGACGGAGAACCCCTCCGCCTCAAGCGCAGCGGTAATGACGATGGCGATCGAGACGTCGTCCTCGACCAGCAGAACACTCATGGCGCGACCTTCCTCCTGCTTGCCCGCCCGCGCGTTTCGCGCGCCAGCGGCAGGTGCACGCGGAAATGCGTGAGCCCCGCCTCGTCGTCGCGCTCGTGCGTGATGCGCCCGTTCATGTCGCGAACGAGTTTACGCACCAGCGGCAGGCCAAGCCCCTGTCCCGCCTTCTTGGTGGTGACGAAGGGCTCGAAGATATGATCGCGCATTGCTGCATCGACGCCGGGGCCGTTGTCGGTGACGCGCAGCTCGACGGGAAGCCGCACAGGCTCGCCCGAATCGGTGGTGTGAAGCTGAAGGCCGCTGGCAAAGCGCGTGCGGATCACCACGCGGGGCTCTGCCTCGCCCTGACAGGCCTCGCGCGCATTGGAAACGAGGTTGATGATCACTTGCGCCAGCGCGTCTGAACTGCCGAGAACGGCGGGCAGCGAAGGATCGAATTCCTCGACGATGCGCACGGCCGTTGCCGTGTTTTTACGGGCCGTGCTTTCATGCGCCGTCGCAATCACGTCGATCGCGCGGCGCGCGGCCTCGTGCAGGTTGCAGGGTTCGACCGGCGGCGTGGTCCGGCGCGACAGCTTCTGCATGCGCTCGATCAGATTGGCTATGCGGTCGACTTCGGACGTGATCAGCTCAGTAAGCGCAATGTCCCGCTCACCCGCATGGCGCGAAAGCAGCTGCGCGGCACCGCGAATGGCCGCCAGCGGGTTCTTGATCTCATGCGCCATGATCTCGGGACCGCGCAGGACAGCATTGTCCGCACTTCCCGAATCGTCGCCCATGGCCTCGGTCGCGCTGTTGTCGTGGATCGTCAGCACCTGCCAGCCCGGCGTATCGGCAACCGGCGCGACGTTCACGTCGATCCGCCGCACGCCGCGCCCCCGGATCGAGACTGTGACCTCGCGCGCGGAAACAGGCGTCTCGTAATCGTCGAGCCGCTCCAGCAGACGCCCGTCAGGCACCGTCATCACATCGCGCAGCGGACTACCGGTAAGACGCCGCAGCGACTGCCCGAAGAACTGCTCCGCCGCCGGGTTGAGCGACGCGATCCTGAGGCCGGGTTCAAGCACGACAACGGCGAGCGGCAGGCTGGCCATGAGCCGCCCGACATCCGGTCGTGCATTGACCGGCGCGAGGTTCATGCGGCCTGGCGTTGCAGGACGTTCGCCTCGCGCGGCTCATCCCGGAATGGCGCATAGAATTCGGCCAGCATGGCCAGAACCACGTCGGGATCGTCGACGAAGTTCACGCGGTTGCGGAACTCGGCCGATCCCTTGATGCCCTTTACGTACCAACCAAGATGCTTGCGCGCCATCTTCACGCCGGTTTCGCGGCCGTAGTGGGAGAGCATCTCTTCGTAATGTTCGCGGATGATCTCGTACTGCGCGCCGAAGCCGGGCTCCGCAAGCAGGCCGTTGCCGCGCCACCACTGCATGACCTGCGCAAGGGCCCAGGGCTTGCCATAGGCACCGCGCCCGATCATCAGCCCGTCCGCGCCGGATTGGTCTAGCGCCTTGGCGGCATCGCCAATCTCGCAAATGTCGCCGTTGACGATGACGGGGATCGAAACCGCGTCCTTCACCTTGCGCACGAAGCTCCAGTCGGCAGAGCCCTTGTACATCTGGTTGCGGGTGCGGCCGTGCACGGTAATCATCTTCGCGCCCAGATCCTCGGCAATGCGTGCGAGTTCCGGGGCGTTCAGGCTGTCATGACACCAGCCCATGCGCATCTTGACGGTGACGGGCACTTTCACGGCCTTGACCGTGGCCTCGATCAGGCGCGTCGCCAGCGGCACGTCGCGCATCAGCGCCGAGCCGGCATCGCCGTTGACGACCTTGCGTACCGGGCAGCCCATGTTGATGTCGATAATGGCCGCGCCGCGATCCTCGACCAGCTTGGCCGCCTCGCCCATCTGTTCCGGATCGCAACCGACAAGCTGCATCGAAACCGGGTCTTCTACCGGATCCCACATCGCCTTCTGAAGCGAAACGCGAGTCTCACGGATGGCGGCCGGACTGGCGATCATCTCGGTGACATTGAGGCCCGAACCGAAGCTACGGACCATGCGCCGGAACGGCAGGTCCGAAACCCCCGTCATCGGCGCGAGCACGACCGGGCAGTCGATCCTTACCGGTCCGACCTCGATCGGCGTGACTGCCGGTGGCGTGGGAAGTTCGTTCATAAGCGAGCTCGAAATTGCCTTAAAAATGTCACGTGCCCTGAAAACGCAGCGTGCCTAAAAAACAGGCAGCGCATAGTGGATTGCCCTCGCGACGGCAAGCGATTACCGGCGAGCACAATGTCGCACGACCAGACAATTCCGCATCAGCGAACTGAAGACGGGCAAAAGGTGGCAGCGATCGTCGTTGCCGCCGGTCAGGGCCTGCGGGCCGGGCAGCCTTTGCCCAAGCAGTTCGCGCTCTGGCGCGGCAAGCCGGTGCTTCGCCATTCGGTCGAGGCGCTCAGCGGCGCAGGCGTTGCGCCGATCGTGGTGGCTATCCCCGAAGGCGCCGATGCGCTGGTTCGCGAAATTCTCGCCGGGATCAAGGACATCCAGCTTACGACGGGCGGTGCCTCGCGGCAGGAATCGGTGCGACTCGGCCTTGAAGTTCTGGCCGGTTCCGCGCCCCACCTCGTGCTCATCCACGACGCCGCCCGTCCGATCCTGCCCGCTGCCGTCATCGACCGGCTGACCGCCGCGCTCGGACATCATGACGGTGCGATCCCGGTACTGCCGGTGGTCGACAGCCTTGCCCATGCCGAATGCGGCGATAGCGGCGAAACGATGGGCGCCCCGGCCCGGCGCGAAGCCTTGCGGCGGGTGCAGACCCCTCAGGCCTTCCGATTCGCCGGGATCCTCGCCGCTCACCGCGCGTGGGAAGGCCCCGCCACCGCCGGGGACGATGCCCAGGTCGCACAGGCGGGCGGTCTCGAAATCGCGCTCGTCGAAGGAGACGAAGCCTTGCACAAGCTGACTTTCGCCGCCGACTTCACCCCATCCACGCCGCCGATCCGCGTCGGCACCGGCTATGACGTCCACCGCCTCGAAGCGGGTGAGGAACTCTGGCTTTGCGGCGTGAAGATCGAGCATACGCGCGGCCTCTCCGGCCACAGCGACGCGGACGTGGCCATCCATGCTCTCGTCGATGCGCTGCTGGGCGCAATCGGCGCGGGTGACATCGGCCAGCACTTCCCGCCGAGCGATCCGCAATGGAAAGGCGCCGCGTCCGACCGCTTTCTGGCGCATGCCGGAAAACTGGTGGGCGAGGCCGGCTACATGCTCGCCAATGCCGACGTGACGATCATCTGCGAGGCGCCCAAGATCGGGCCGCACCGGCAGGCCATGCGCGCAAGACTCGCGGAAATCCTCGGTGCAGACATTGCCGCGATCAGCGTCAAGGCAACCACTACCGAGAAACTGGGTTTCACCGGACGAGCCGAAGGCATTGCCGCGCAGGCGGCGGTCAGCCTCGTCCGGATCTAGGAGCGCTCAACATGGCCCATCGCAAGATTCTGTCGCTCACTGTGGCCCTGCTCGCGCCCGTCATGGCGCTGGTGCCCGGCATGGCGCAGGCCGCCGAAGCGACCTGCCTGACCCGGGGCGAGGCGCAAGCGCTGTTCAGCTACGCGCTCCCGCAAGTCATATCGGGCACGTCCAAGCGCTGCCAGCAAGTGCTGCCCGCCAATGCCTATCTGCGCACGCACAGCGACGAACTGGTCGCCCGCTACGCCTCGCAAAAGGGCCGCTACTGGCCCGAAGCCAAGGCCGCCTTCCTCAAGCTCGGCGAAGGCCAGAGCGCGGACGTGGCCAAGTTTGCACGCAACCTGCCTGACGATTCGCTGCGCCCGCTCGTCGACATCACTGTCGAAGGGCTGGTCTCGCAGAACCTTCCGCTCAAATCATGCGACCGCATCGATCTCGCGATCGACCTGCTGTCGCCCCTGCCGCCCGAGAACACTGCCGGACTGATCGCCCTGATCGTCGAAGCCACCGCCAAGGCCCGGGACATTGCCCCCGCCGATGTCGGGGACAAGGCCAGGATCGCCGGGCTGACCCTTTGCAAGGACTGACATGCCGAACACCCTCCTCTTCCCGCAGGATCTCTATGACCTCGCGGAGCGCGTGATTACCGAGAACAAGGCGATCGGGCGCAAGGTCGCCGTGGCGGAAAGCTGCACCGGCGGGCTCGTCTGCGCCGCGCTGACCGAAGTGCCGGGCTCCTCCGCCGTGCTCGATCGCGGGTTCATCACGTATTCGAATGAGGCCAAGCAGGAACAGCTCGGCGTGCCCGCCGACATCATCGACACGCTGGGCGCGGTCTCCCCGGCGACGGCCTGGGCGATGGCGCAAGGCGCGATCACCCACAGCCGTGCCGACGTCGCCGTGGCGATCAGTGGTATCGCCGGCCCCGATGGCGGCAGCGAGTTCAAGCCGGTCGGCACCGTGGTCTTCGCCCGTGCGGAGCGCGGTGAGGAAGATGTGAATGCGGAGCAAAAGCAGCTCGATGGCACCGGCCGCGCCGAAATCCGGCATCAGGCCGCGCTCATCGCGCTCGAACTGCTGCTGCCGGGCAGCGAGTAACTGCAAAACCGGGTTAGGTGATCCCAAGGTACGCCTTGGGTCACTTTAGGTGCCGCTGGGAAAACTGACCGAACTGGGCGGCCGCAGGCCGCTCAGCTGGTCTGCGGTTCGCCGTAGAGATCGTGCGCCCGCGCTTCGAAGGCGGCGACCATCTTACGGAAAGCCTTGTCGAAGTACTGTCCGGCCAGCTTCTCGAACAGGGCGTTGCGGAAGCTGAAACGCACATCGAACTCCACGTCGCAGCTATGCGCGTCGACCGGATGGAAGGTCCAGCAGTTGTCGAGGTCCTTCATCGGGCCATCGACATAGTGTACTTTGATCTCGCGCGGACGGACCTTCTCGACGCGTGAGGTGAACTTCTCCCGCAGCGCCTTGAAGCCCACCAACATGTCCGCGATCATCTCGGTCCCGGTATCGGACTTGACGCGCGTGGCCACCACCCAGGGCAGGAATTCCTGATAACGACCCACGTCGGCGACGAGGTCGAACATCTGTTCGGCGCTATAAGGCAGCCGGTAGACTTCATGGATTCCGGGCACGGTCAGGCCTTGGTCGTCGCAGCTTTGGAGGTACGGAGCATCAACGAGCCGCTCCGGCCCCAGCCTTCGCCAGCTTGGCCTCGCGCGCGGCGCGCATTTCGGCGAAGTCCTTGCCAGCATGGTAGCTCGAACGCGTCAACGGCGAGGAGGCCACTTGCAGGAAGCCCTTGGCACGGGCGATGGCGCCATAGGCATCGAACGCCTTGGGCGTGACGAATTCTTTGACCTCCGCATGCTTCGGCGTCGGGCGCAGGTACTGGCCCATGGTCAGGAAATCGATGTCGGCGCAGCGCATGTCGTCCATCACCTGATGGACTTCCAGACGCTCTTCACCAAGGCCGAGCATCACGCCGGACTTGGTGAAGATCAGCGGGTTATGCGCCTTCACCTCTTCCAGCAAACGCAGCGAAGCGTAGTAACGCGCACCAGGGCGAATGGTCGGGTAGAGGCGGGGCACGGTCTCGAGATTGTGGTTGTAGACGTCCGGACCCGCGGCCACGATCGCCTCGACCGCGCGGCGCATCTTGCCGCGGAAATCGGGCGTCAGAATCTCGATGGTCGTGTTGGGAGTCGCGGCGCGCAGGGCCTGAATCACCTTCACGAACTGGTTGGCGCCGCCATCGGGAAGATCGTCGCGATCGACCGAGGTGATGACGATGTGCTCAAGGCCCGTTTTCACGGCCAGTTCGGCGACATGCTCGGGCTCAAGCGGATCGACACGCCCTGGCATGCCGGTCTTCACGTTGCAGAACGCACAGGCGCGCGTGCAGGTATCGCCCAGAATCATCACCGTGGCGTGCTTCTTGGTCCAGCACTCGCCGATGTTGGGACATGCCGCCTCTTCGCAAACCGTATTGAGCTTGAGATCGCGCATGAGCTGGCGAGTTTCGCCATATTCCTTGCTGGTCGGCGCCTTGACGCGGATCCAGTCTGGCTTGCGCTGACGTTCAGGCTTCTGCTCGGGGCTCGGCACGGAGGAGAGGTCGTTCATGGGGCCCAGATAGTCGCAAGCTTGCCGGCTTGCCAGTGCGAATATCCGCTCTATGGGTTGCGTGCGCATCAATGGAGGACCCGATGACCGTTTCACCCACAGAATCAAACGCTCCAGAAAACCGCGTCCTCGACAACCTGATCGCCGGATATCGCCGCTTCCGCGACTCGGGCTGGACCCCTCATCGCGAGCGTTGGGCACGCCTGAGCGAAGGCCAGCAGCCGGAAATCATGATCGTCGCCTGTTCGGACAGCCGCGTGGATCCCTCGCAGATATTCGACGTCGATCCCGGTGAAATCTTCGTGGTCCGCAATGTCGCCGCGCTGGTGCCGCCCTTCGAGACCAATCCCGGCCATCACGGCGTCTCCGCCGCGCTCGAATTCGCGGTGCAGGTGCTGAAGGTGAAGGAAATCGTGGTCATGGGCCACGGAATGTGCGGCGGCTGCAAGGCGGCCCTCACACAGGAACTGCGTGGAACCGAGCCGGGCGAAGGCGGATTCATCGCCGACTGGATATCCATGCTCGACGACGCCCGCGCCCCGGTCGCGGCCGAGTTCGGCATCACCGGCCGTCCGGCCGAACGCGAGATGGAGCAGGCCGCGGTGCGCGTAAGCCTCGACAACCTGATGACCTTCCCTTGCGTACGCCACAAGGTGAAGAACGGCGAACTCAAGCTGCGCGGCACGTTCTTCGCGATTTCCGATGGCGAACTGCACCTGATGGACGACGACACCGGAAAGTTCGCACCGGTTCGCTGACGCCTTTCATCGGCGAACAGAACGGCGACAAACGAAAAGGGCGGCGGGATAACCCGCCGCCCTTTCATTTTGCACCGAAACCGCCGGATCAGGCAGCGGGGCGTGCACCCTTGCCGGCAGCATAGGCCGACCACAGCTTGGCGATCGACGAACGCTTGTCGGTAACCTTGGCAAGGGTCGCCTGCGCTTCAGCGTTCTTGCCCTGCATCGCCTGCGCCATGCCGAGGCGCAGGTTGGCCTTGTTGGCATCGACACCGGGCTTGGCGAGCGCGGCCTTGAAGAGTTCTTCGGCCTTGTCGTACTGGCTGTAGCTGAGGAACACGTCCGCAGCGGTCATCACCTGCGCGGCAGTGGCTCCGGGCTTCAGGGCATCACGCTCGGTTGCGGGCAGCGAGGCCTTGTCGGCCGGAACGCGCGAGGCGCTGTTGGCGCGGTCGGCGCCCACTTCGGCCTGGGTCAGCAGACCCTTGGCAAGGCCCTGGTCCATGACCTTGAGCGCTTCACCCGGATAGGCGCGCGGATCGGCATCTTCGAGGTATTCGAAGTAGTCGCGCTTGTCCTTCATGCCGCCGCTGATGAACATCAAGCGCATGAGGTCAAGGTTGTCCGACTTGTCGAACGAGCCCAGCTGGCGCACGATCGAGGTCGAAATATTCCACGTCTCGTCGCGCGGATAATACTGCACCAGCAGCCCGGCATATTCGGCCGAAGCATCAAGCTGCTTGGCGTTGTAAGCCTGCTGGAGAACGCTGCGCAGCGAAGATTCGCTGGGCGCGACGCCCTTGGCGCGGGCCGCGTCGATGTCGGCCTTGGCCATCGCCATCGCCGCTTCGGGGTTGTTGCCGCGCTTGTAGGATTCCGCCAGAATCATGTCGAGCTGGCCCTGCGGATCCTGATAGCCGGCGTCCTTGGCCTGCTTCAGGTACGTCGCCGCATTGGCGTAGTCCTTGAGGTTGAAAGCGTTGACGCCCGCGTCAAAGTAGGTCGAACCGGCCGAAGTCGCCGGGATCTTGCCGCTCGCGATCATCATCTGCACGCCGCTCTGCTTGAACGCGAGGTCCTGCGCGAGCACGCCATAGGTGCGGATCAGCTGACCAAGCGCAAGCTTGTCGTCAGGCGTCGTCGCGCTGGGAATGGCGGCTTCCATCGCAGCCTTGCCGTTGCCGCCGAGCGCGGTGTCGATGCTCGACTTGGCGGCCGGGAAAGCATCCGGACCTGCGCCTTGCGGAAGTGCCGCAGTTGCCGCGTTGACGGCCTTTTCAATGGGACCGGCAGCCTTGATGAAGGCATCCGAGTACTTGGCCGCGTCTGCCTTCTTGGCGTCCTTGGCGGACGCCGCAGCCGGCACCATGGCAACCGCCATGCCGCCACTCAGGGCCACGGCGAGGGCAATTCGGGAAATCAGGAACTTGCGAGCCATCAAGGCCAACTCCTCAACAAGACACATACGGTCGCGCCGCGAACAGCGGCACCGCATAAAGCGCCGCGCCGGTTTGGCGTCGAAATGGTCGCTTGGCAACCTCGGCGCCCGATTAGATGTACGCCGCTTAACGCTGATTGAATGCGTTTCGTCGCAAGCTTTCCGGGTTTGCAGCGCGCCGGTTTGCTCCGCACACTCCATAAGTGTGGAAAAAGGAACGCTTGACCCCCTCGCCCAGCGCGTTCCGGTGGCTTTCGCCTTACGCATGCCCTAGGGCGATCCATCATCCCTTGTCCCGCAGCAACGAACGATCCAGCGCGTGAGCGACGACACCGACATTCCAGAGCAGAACGGTCCCGGACACCCCGGTCCCGAAGGCGAATACACCCGCATCGACATCGTCGATGAGATGAAGACGAGCTATCTCGATTACGCGATGAGCGTGATCGTGAGCCGCGCGCTTCCGGACGTGCGCGACGGCCTCAAGCCCGTGCACCGCCGCATTCTCTATAGCTGCCACGAAGCGGGCTATGTTGCCGGGCGTCCTTACCGCAAGTCGAGCCGTATCGTCGGTGACGTCATGGGTAAGTATCACCCGCATGGCGACAGCGCGATCTACGACGCGCTGGCGCGCATGACGCAGCCATGGTCGCTCCGCGTTCCGCTGATCGACGGCCAGGGCAACTTCGGCTCGATGGACCCCGATCCGCCGGCCGCCATGCGTTACACCGAAGCGCGTCTCGACAAGGTGTCGAACGAGCTTCTGGCCGATATCGAAAAGGCCACGGTCGACTTCGCCGACAACTACGACGGTTCCGAAAGCGAGCCGACCGTGTTGCCGGCGCGCTTCCCGAACCTGCTGATCAATGGCGCCGGCGGTATAGCCGTCGGCATGGCCACGAACATTCCGCCGCACAACCTCGGCGAAGTGATCGACGGCTGCCTTGCCATGATCGACAATCCGGCCGTCACGATCGAAGAACTGATCCAGATCATTCCGGGTCCGGACTTCCCGACCGCGCCGCTGATCCTCGGCCAAGGTGGTGCGCGCAATGCGTACCTCACCGGTCGCGGCTCGATCATCATGCGCTGCCGCCATGAGATCGAGGAAGGCCGCGGCGATCGCCGCTCGATCGTGCTGACCTCGATTCCCTATCAGGTCGGCAAGGCCGGCCTCGTCGAGAAGATCGCCGAAGCCGCCAAGGACAAGCGGATCGACGGCGTTGCGGACATCCGCGACGAATCGAACCGCGAAGGCATGCGCGTCGTCATCGACCTCAAGCGCGATGCCACGCCGGAAGTCGTGCTCAATCAGCTCTGGCGCAACACCCCGGCGCAGTCGAACTTCGCGGCCAACATGCTGGCCATCAAGAACGGCCGCCCCGAAGTCCTCAACCTGCGCGATATCATCCAGGCCTTCATCCAGTTCCGTGAGGAGGTCATCACCCGCCGCACCAAGTTCGAACTGAACAAGGCGCGTGACCGGGCACATATCTTGCTGGGCCTAGTCGTCGCGGTTTCGAACCTCGACGAAGTGGTGAAGATCATCCGCAGCGCGCCGAACCCGGCCGAGGCACGGTCCCGCCTGCTGACGCGCGAATGGCCGATCGGCGATATCGCGCCCTATATCCGCCTCGTCGAGGCGATCGAGCCCAGCGCCGAGCAGGATGGCGGATCCTACCGCCTATCCGAGATCCAGGTGAAGGCGATCCTCGACTTGCGTCTGCACCGCCTGACGGCGTTGGGCCGCGACGAGATCGGCGACGAGCTCAAGGAACTGGCCACCGCAATCGAGGAATACCTCTCGATCCTCGCCGACCGCGTGAAGCTTTACGGCGTCATGCGCGGCGAACTGGTTGCCGTGCGCGAACTCTATGCCACCCCGCGCGTGTCGGTGTTGACCGGCGCTGCCGAGGGCATCGAGGACGAGGACCTGATCGAGCGTGAGGACATGGTCGTTACCGTGACCATGGACGGCTATATCAAGCGCACCCCGCTCTCGACCTTCCGGGCTCAGAACCGTGGCGGCAAGGGCCGCGCCGGCATGGCGACGAAGGACGAGGACGTGGTGACGACGATGTTCGTCACGTCCACGCACAACCCGGTGCTGTTCTTCTCGACCGCCGGCAAAGTCTATCGCCTCAAGGTCTACAAGCTGCCCGAAGGCGGCCCGACCACGCGTGGCCGCCCGATCGTCAACCTCCTGCCCGCACTGGACAAGGACGAGACGATCCAGACCGTGCTCGCCCTCCCCGAGGACGAGAAGGAGTGGAGCAAGCTCTCGGTCGTCTTCGCGACGGCCAAGGGCAATGTGCGCCGCAACTCGATGGACGCCTTCGCGAACATCCCGTCGAACGGCAAGTTCGCGATGAAGTTCGAGCCCGATGCGGACGGCACGCCCAACGACGATCGTCTGATCGGCGTGGCCTTGCTTTCCCACTCGGACGACGTTCTGCTGGCAAGCCGTCAAGGCAAGGCCATCCGCTTCGCCGGCGATCTGGTGCGCGAATTCGCAAGCCGTACGTCCACGGGCGTGAAGGCCATGACGCTGAAGGACGATGACGAGGTCATCTCGCTCTCGATCCTGCACCGCGTCGGCGTGCAGGACCAGGAAGAGCGCGAGGCCTACCTCCGCTTCGCACCCTGGAAGGGCGAGAAGGAAGGCGAAAGCTCGCTCGACGCCGAGCGTTTCGACTACCTTGTCGAAAAGGAGCAGTTCATCCTCACCGTCTGCGCCAACGGTTACGGCAAGCTGTCCTCGGCCTACGAATATCGCCGCACCGGCCGTGGCGGTCAGGGCATCACCAATATCGACAACATCGCCCGCAACGGTCCGGTTGTCGCCAGCTTCCCGGCGACTCGTGCCGACCAGCTCATGCTGGTGACCGATCAAGCCAAGCTGATCCGCCTGCCGCTCGATTCGCTCCGCGTGATCGGTCGCGGCTCGGCCGGCGTACGCCTGTTCAACGTCTCCGGCGATGAGCATGTGGTGAGCGCCGTGCGTCTCGACGAGGCCGATGAGGATGTCGTCGAAGGCGAAGGCACCGAAATCGAAGCCGGCGCATCCGAAGCGCCGGAAACGCCGGACGAGGCCCCGGAAACCGAAGCGTGAGCGACTCGATCGCCTACAAGATCCTGACCGGCGAGCAGCTCCAGCAGCTGCTCGCCGAAGGGGTTTTCACCGGCGCACCGATCGACAAGGCTGACGGCTACATTCACATGTCCACTGCCGCGCAGGCACAGGAAACGCTGGAAAAGCACTTTTCCGGCCAGACCGGCCTCGCCCTTGCCGCCGTCGATCTCGATCTGCTCGGCGATGCGGTGAAGTGGGAAGTCTCGCGCGGCGGCGCACTTTTTCCGCATATCTACGCAGATCTGCCGCTATCGGCCGTCGTTGCGCACGCTCCCGTCACTTATGCCGAGGACGGTAGGCTGCTCTTTCCGGCCTGAATTTTCGGCCTGAATCTCCGGGGAACAGCGCGACTACGCGTTCGCCGGAGACGACCTTGCCCTTCCCCATCGCGCCGCAAAGGTCTAGGCGCAACCGCCATGACTTATGACGTTCACATCATCGGCGGCGGCCTTGCCGGCAGCGAAGCCGCCTGGCAGCTTGCCCGTCGCGGCTTCAAGGTTCGCCTCTCGGAAATGCGCGGCGCTTCGGCGGACAAGGGCGGCGAAAGAAGCCCGGCCCATCAGGGCGATGGCCTGGCCGAACTGGTCTGCTCCAACTCTTTCCGTTCCGACGACGACGAGAAGAATGCCGTCGGCCTGCTCCACCACGAGATGCGCCGCTGCGATTCGCTGATCATGGCGGCCGCGGCCAAGGCGCAGGTTCCCGCCGGTTCCGCGCTCGCGGTCGACCGCGACGCCTTCTCGGCCGAAGTGGAGTCGCGGCTTGCCGCCCTGCCCAACCTCGACGTCGTGCGCGAACGGATCGACGTACTTCCACAAGCAGGCACCACGATCGTCGCCACCGGCCCGCTGACCGCCGAATCGCTGGCCCACAGCATCGGCGCGGCGACCGGGGCCGACAGCTTGGCCTTCTTCGATGCCATCGCACCGATCGTCTACAACGATTCGATCGACATGGACGTATGCTGGATGGCCTCGCGCTGGGACAAGGGCGAGACCAAGGACTACATCAACTGCCCGATGAACAAGGAGCAGTACCTAGCCTTCCATAAAGGCCTCGTCGAAGGCGAGAAGACTTCGTTCAAGGAATGGGAAGCGAATACACCCTACTTCGACGGCTGCATGCCGATCGAAGTCATGGCCGAACGCGGCGTCGAAACGCTGCGTTTCGGGCCGATGAAGCCGGTCGGGCTGGATAATCCGCACTGGGCGACCCCTGAACACCCGAATGGCCGCTGGGCCTACGCCGTCGTCCAGCTGCGGCAGGACAACAAGCTGGGCACGCTGTGGAACATGGTCGGCTTCCAGACCAAGCTGAAGCACGCCGAGCAGGTGCGCCTGTTCCGCACCATTCCGGGCCTTGAGAATGCCGAATTCGCCCGCCTCGGCGGCCTGCATCGCAACACTTTCATCAATTCGCCGGTCCTGCTCGACCGCCAGCTGCGCCTCAAGACCGCGCCGCACGTGCGCTTCGCGGGCCAGATCACCGGTTGCGAAGGCTATGTCGAAAGCGCGGCGGTCGGCCTGATGGCCGGCCTGATGACGGCGACCGAACTGACGGGTCGCGAATGGCAGGCCCCGCCACGCACGACCGCGCTCGGCGCCCTGCTCTCGCACATCACCGGCGATGCCGAAGCCGAGCATTATCAGCCGATGAACGTCAACTTCGGCCTCTTCCCGCCGCTCCATGACGTGAAGAAGAAGCAGCGCAAGGAAGCCTATACCGAGCGCGCCAAGGAAGAGATCGCCCCCTGGCTGGCAGACCTGACGCCCGCATAACTCAGGGTTTGCACGAACACTTCGGTTTCGGCTTGGGAGGGGGCGGCGCGGTCGCGCGGAATTCGTCCGGGGTCAGGATCTCGTCGTGGTTGGCATCGGCACGGTCGAACTTGTCGACCGTCGCCACGGCCCATTCCTCGAAAGTCAGCAGATTGTTGCCGTCCTTGTCGAGCTTGCGGAATGCCGCTGTGCGCGTCGAGAGCATTTCCTGGCGGCTGATCTTGCCATCGCGGTTGAAATCGTAACGCGCGAAGCGGCGCTGCTCCCGGGTGAGCGGCGTCGCTTCGGGCAGTTCCGGACCCGCCAGATTTTCAAGATCGGCACTGGGAATGTCGGTTGGATGAGGCTGCGGCTTGGCCGCGACCGGAGGAGGCGCCGCCTTTTCCACTTCGGCACGCCCCTGCCACCAGAACAGTCCCAGCGATAGCAGCAGTAGCACCGTCACGCCGCCGAGGATGAAGCGCTGCATCGCAATCTCCCTGAAATTGCGCGGCTTATCCACTCGGCTTCGCGCCGCAGGGAAATTACATGTCTGTTATCGCTGCAAATTCAGCGACCGAGCAGGCCGATCCGCATGGCCTTGAGCACGGTTCGCGCCGAGCCTTGCCCGCCGCTCGCCATGTTCTCGCGCGCCAGCCCTTCCAGCACCGCAAGCGGCCTGAGCAAGCGTGACACCCGCCGCGCGGGCCGCCCTTGTTCGGCTTGGGCAAGACGGCGCACGACCACGCTTTCGCCCGGATGGTTCAGCTTCGTCGCAAGGTCGGCCAGTGCCCAGCGCCGTCCGAGAGTTCGCGCGGCGTCAACCTCACCCTCACGGCCCAGTGCATGGGCAAGGCCCGCAAAGGCAGCGGCGCGGCCATCGACCATCTCTTCCAGTGCAGAGGGAGCGAGCGGCGCTTCCCCGGTCAGCGCTTCCCAACCATCGACAAGCGCCACGAGAGCCGTATGCGCGCCATTCCAGCTTCGAAGCGCGGCCAGCAAGGGCTCACCCTCCGGCCATTCGCTGGCATCGCGCGCCAGCGTCTCGCGCCACCAGGCGAGACGGATCTGCGCCATCATCGGTTCTCGCGAGTGCCGCAGCAGGCCCGCAAGCCGCTGGTCGAGCGCCAGCAGCGCCAGCGTCGGCAACCTTGCGCGCGACGGCGCATAGGCCAGCGCAAGCCGCATGGTCTGCGGCAATGCGGGAAGGAGCAGGTCTTCGGGACGACTTTCGGGGGCGGATGGCTCGGACACGAGGCCTCTCTAGCCCCCATGGTCTGCCGCGCAAGCCCGTAACGCAAAACGGCGGCGAAGCCTTCGCTTCGCCGCCGTCTTACTTGTCAGCGCTTACGCCAAATCGGCACCAGGGCCTTAACGATAGCAGACTTTGCGCACTGCCTCGACGATGCGCGGCGTGTCGATCAGCGCGAGCTTTTCGAGGTTCGCCGCGTAAGGCAGCGGCACGTCCTCGTTGCAGACGCGAACCACTGGGGCGTCGAGGTCGTCGAAGCCGTCTTCCATGCAGATCGCCGAGATTTCCGAAGCGATCGAGCAGACCGGGAAACCTTCTTCGGCAACCACGATGCGGTTGGTCTTCGCAAGGCTGGCCAGCACCGTTTCCTTGTCGAGCGGGCGCAGGGTGCGCAGGTCGATGACTTCGGCATCGATGCCTTCACCAGCCAGCTGCTCGGCGGCTTCGAGCGCAAGGCCGACGCCGATCGAGTAGGACACGATGGTCACGTCCTTGCCTTCACGCATGATGCGCGCCTTGCCGATCGGCAGGACGTGATCGTCAAGCTCGGGCAGTTCGAACGTGCGACCGTAGATCAGCTCGTTCTCAAGGAAAACGACCGGATCTTCGCTGCGGATCGCTGCCTTGAGCAGGCCCTTGGCATCCGAAGCGTCGTAAGGCGCGATCACGATCAGGCCGGGAACGTTGGCGTACCACGGACCGTAGTTCTGCGAGTGCTGCGCACCCACGCGCGAGGCCGCACCGTTCGGACCACGGAACACAATCGGGCAACGCATCTGGCCGCCCGACATGTAGTTGGTCTTGGCGGCCGAGTTGATGATGTGGTCGATCGCCTGCATGGCGAAGTTGAACGTCATGAACTCGATGATCGGACGCAGGCCGCCCATGGCGGCGCCGGTGCCGATGCCGGCAAAGCCGTATTCGGTGATCGGCGTGTCGATCACGCGGCGCGGGCCGAATTCTTCAAGCAGCCCCTGGGTCACCTTGTAGGCGCCCTGGTACTCGGCCACTTCCTCACCCATCACGAAGATGCGGTCGTCGCGGCGCATTTCCTCGGCCATGGCGTCGCGCAGAGCTTCGCGCACGGTCGAGGTCTTCATGTTGGTGCCGAAGGGGATCTCGGGATCCTTCTTCGCAGCGACCGGAGCCGGCGCCGAAGCGGCAGCAGCGGGCGCGGCTTCGGCTGCGGGGGCAGCCTCTGCCTTCGGAGCGGGCGCGGAAACCGCCGAAGCGTCCTCGCCCTCACCGGCGAGAACGGCAATCACGGTGCCGACCTTCACACCCTCGGTGCCCTCAGGCACGAGGATCTTGCCGATGGTGCCTTCGTCGATGGATTCGAATTCCATCGTGGCCTTGTCGGTCTCGATTTCGGCGAGGATGTCACCCGAAGTGACTTCGTCGCCTTCCTTCACCAGCCAGCGGGCAAGCTTGCCCTCTTCCATCGTCGGAGAGAGCGCCGGCATCTTGAGTTCGATCGCCATCAGTAGCGCTCCACCAGGACGTCAGTATAGAGTTCAGCAGCTTCGGGTTCGGGCGAATTTTCGGCAAAGTCGGCCGATTCCGCCACGGCAGCGCGGACGCGCTTGTCGATTTCCTTGAGCGCGGCTTCGTCCACGCCCATGGCCAGCAACTCGGTCTTAGCGTGGTCGATCGGATCGCGCTTCTCACGCACGTCCTGCACTTCCTCGCGGCTGCGATACTTCGCAGGGTCCGACATCGAGTGGCCACGGTAACGGTAAGTGTTCAGCTCCATAAGCACCGGGCCATTGCCGGCACGCACATATTCGAGCGCCACTTCGGCTGCCTTGCGGACTTCGAGCACGTCCATGCCGTCGACCTGCATGCCGGGAATCCGGAACGCGGTGCCGCGACGATAGAAGTGCGTCTCGGCCGAGCCGCGCTTCACGGCAGTGCCCATGGCATAGCCGTTGTTCTCGATCACGAAGATGATCGGAAGCTTCCAGAGAGCCGCCATGTTGAAGCTCTCGTAGACCTGGCCCTGGTTGGCCGCGCCGTCGCCGAAGTAGGCCATCGCGACGCCGCCGTCTTCACGGTACTTGTGCGCGAAAGCGAGGCCTGCGCCGAGCGAGACCTGCGCACCGACGATGCCGTGTCCGCCGTAGAACTTATGGTCCACGCTGAACATGTGCATCGAGCCGCCCTTGCCGCGCGAGATACCGGCCGCACGGCCGGTCAGCTCGGCCATGATCAGCTTGGGATCGATGCCGTAGGCAAGCATGTGGCCGTGATCGCGATAACCGGTGATGACCGAGTCGCGGTTGGAATCGAGCGCGGACTGAAGGCCCACGGCAACGGCTTCCTGGCCGATGTAGAGATGGCAGAAACCGCCGATCAGGCCGAGGCCGTAAAGCTGGCCCGCCTTTTCCTCGAAGCGGCGAATGAGCAACATCTGCTCATAGAAGTGGAGCAGTTCTTCCTTGCTGGGCGTGTAGCGCTTGTCGGCTTCCAGTGATTCCTGGAGGCTGTGCAGCGCAAAGTCTTCGTCCTGTGCCGGTACTGCGGCTGGCTCGGCGCCGGACCCGGCGTCACTCTTGGCTTTGGGCAACGGGACTCCCCATCGTTGGTGCGATTGATTTCTCGCCGCTTATAGGACGCCGCGCGGAAATCGAAAGCACGATGACGGAAATTTGCCGTATTCAGCACAAAAATTATGGCAAATGGAAATGTTGCATCGCAGCATGGAAATCGAGCCGGGCCAATACCTAAGCCCGAAAACCGACGGAAAGTCAGCGCTTGATCAGCATGACCATTTCGTCAGGGCGCGCGACATTCAGATTTGCGCGCAGAAGTTCGCCGGCAAGATCCGGATCGACCTTGCGCGAATCCAGCAGGGCCACGCGGTTTTTGAGGTGATCGCGCTGGCTTTCAAGCTCAGCCAGCTTCTCGCGCCGTTGCTCCAGCAGCCGCTGGTTTTCACCCCACGCCAGCACGCCGCTGGGCCCCGCAATAGCGAAGCCGCCCATGAGCAGCAGCAAGGCCAGGGCAGAACCCTGTACCAAACGCTCCTTCGCAAGGTTGGTGTCGTGACGCATGGCCCTCATGCCGTGATAGAATCACAAGTGATTCCGCGTTGCAAGTACGAATATTACGCGATTCGCACTCTTTAGCGACAGGTCCAGAGGGATCATTGCACCGCAAAACCGTCGATATAAGTGTTGATAACTCTTGGCCGCGTTCAAACGCAGCGTAACGGGGCGACGTATCACCGCATTGCGGCTTGAGAGGCAGCAGGCGGAACATTCCCGATCGCCTTGTTGATCGCGGCGAGACGGGTGCGCAGGCGGGCGTCACTGTCGTCGAGTTCGCGCGTTGCCGCCAGGACCGCGCGACGGGCGTCAATCACCGGAAGATAGTTGACCTGCCCGCCCTTGTATCGCGCCTCCACAAGGTCGGCATTGGCGCGCGCATGTTCTAGGCGCTGGGACAGGTGCTCGCGCGCTTGCCAATCGGCTGTGTAGCCGGTGAGCGCGTCGTCGATCTCCTGCCACGCCTTGAGCACCGCAACCTGGAAGTTCACCGCCGCCTCGCGCTGCTCCAGCTTGCGCAGTTCCACAGTCGCACGGCGACGGCCGCCGTCGAATATCGGCAGGCTGAGACTCGGGCCGATCTGCCAGGTCCGGCTCGCCCAATCGAACAGGTTCTGCGAACGGTAGCTTTCCAAACCGAAACCGCCGCCCAGCGTAATAGTGGGATAGAGATCGGCAGTCGCGACGCCGATCTGCGCCGTCGCCGCATGGAGCTTGGCCTCAGCCGCGCGCACGTCCGGCCGGCGCAGCGCCACTTCGGACGGCAGGCCTAGCGACAGGTCGGGAAGTGCGGGAGGCAGCGGCCCAATGGCGGCCGGTTTCAATTCGTCCCGCAGCGTTCCCGGCTGAACGCCCAGAGCCAGCGCGATGCGGTTGGCCTGCGCAGCCGCCTCCGCCTGAAGCGCGGGCAGATTCGCCTCCGACGCGCGCAGGCTGGCCTGATCGCTCTCTATCGCGGTGTGGTCATTCATGCCGCCATCTACGCGGGCGCCGACCAGCCCCACGCGGTCCTTGAGCAGGGCGATATCCTCCCCGGCAACCGCGCCTTGCGCCTGCGCGCTGCGCATCGCGAAATAGGCCTGCGCCACCTCGGCGGTGACTGAGAGCCGCGTCAGATCGAGCAGCGCCCCCTGCCCGGCGACATTGGCATCGGCTGCTTCCACCGAGCGGCGAACCTTGCCCCACAGGTCGATCTCCCAGCCTGCATCGAAACCGCCCTGAAATAGCGTGAATGGCCGGGCGAGATACTTGGCAAGCTGATCGCGATTATCTCCCGCCAGTACGTCGAAGAGGCGGGTCGAAGCGCCGTATTCGCTCATCCGTTCGCGCGTGACGCCGGCGCTTCCGTTGACTTGTGGCAGCCCCTCGGAAGCGACCGCGCCGCGCTGGGCGCGGGCCTGCGCGAAATGGAGCGCCGCTGTCTGGAGATCGGGACTGGCGGCAAGCGCGCGGCGTTCGAGATCGTTCAGCACGGGATCGCCAAGCAGGGTCCACCACTCGGCCGGCATGGCCTGCGCGCCGGCGGGGACGGCCACCACATCGCCGGTTCCGCTGCGCCATTGCGACCAGTCGTCCGGAGCCTCTGCCGCAGGCGCCTTGAAGTTGGGGCCAACCGTGCAGCCGGACGCGCCAAGGCTGATCGCCAGCACGGCCGCGAGCGGGAGACAGGCGTTGATCCGGGCACGAGACATGGCAGGATATCCTCGCATTCAGGCAAGCCGGTGACGGAACAGCCACGCCGAAAGCGGCAACGTAACCGCCGCCACCGCCAGCAAAGGCAGGAAATTGGGTGCAATCTCACCAAGCCCCGCCCCTTCGAGATAGACACGGCGGACTATGGCAACGCCAAACCTCAGCGGATTCACATACGTAACGTACTGAAGCACCAGAGGCATGTTGCGGATCGGTGTGAGCATGCCGGAAAGCAGCGTCAGCGGCATGATCAGCATGAACGAGAAGAGCATCGCCTGCTGCATGTTCAGCGCGAAGGCCGAAAGCGTCATGCCGATACCCACCGAGGCGATGTTGAAGCAAAGCAGCCCGAAATAGAGCAGAAAGGGCGAGCCGCTCATCGGCACCCGGAACCAGAGGAGCACGATCAGCAAAACGATGGTCGACTGGAGCAAGCCCACGACGATCGAGGGAAGCGCCTTGCCCACGAGTATCTGGAGCGGCGTCATCGGCGTGACCAGCAACTGGTCGAATGTCCCCTGCTCCCGCTCGCGGGCGACCGAAAGCGCGGCGAGCAGCATCGTTTGCAGCATCGACAGGGTTGCAATCATGGCGGGCAAGATCTGCCACCGCGATTCGAGATTGGGATTGAACCAGGCGCGGCGCACCACGGTCACACCTTGCACGCCTTTACGCGAGGCATTGAACGCTTGCACGACCGAGGCGACATAGGCCGCTGCCGAGCCTGCCGTCGTCGAATTGCGCCCATCGAACACGACCTGCACCGGCGCATCCTCTCCGCTCGCCAGTCGCCGGTCGAAATCGGCAGGTATCGTGATCGCCATGAGCACTTTCTGGCGGTCTATCAGCGGCGCGATCTGGTTGGTGTTGTTCAGCGTCGCCTGCCGCGAGAATACGCCGGTGCCGTCCAGTCGCGCGATCAGTTCGCTCGCCGCCTGCCCTCGACTCTGGTCCAGCAGCGCATAGGGCACATGCTGAAGATCGAGGATCGCGCCGTAGCCGAACAGCAGCGTCTGGATGAAGGCCGGCGCGAACAGGATGATGCGGTTGGCAGGATCCTTGAACAGGGCCAGCACTTCCTTGCGGAACAGGAAGGCGACTTCGGCCAGCCATGCAACGGCGCGATCTGGAAAGCGATTTGGGGCCGGCGCCATCAGGTCAGTCCAGTCGCTTGCGCAAGGTGCGGCGGGTCAGGAAGGTGAATACGAGGATGTAGCCGATCAGGATCGCACTGTTGCTCGCCACCATTCCCCAGTCGGTCCCGGCAAGGAACAGCGTCTTGATAACACCCATGAAATGCGTGGCCGGCAGGAACTCGGCGACGATGCGCACGGCGATGGGAATATTGCGCAAGTCGAAGATGAAGCCCGATAGCATGAGCGCGGGCATGAAGCTGATCAGCAGCGCCACCTGACTCGCCGCGAACTGGTTGCGCGTCACGCCGGATATCAGCAATCCGACCAGCAGCGAGACCAGCAGATAGAGGATTGAGACGACCACGATCGCCAACAGCGACCCACGGATCGGCACGCCGAACAGGAACACCGCCGCCAGCAAACACATCGCAAGGTCGATCAGCCCGACAACGATATAGGGCGCCAGTTTGGCGAGCACGAGTTCAAGCGGCTGCACCGGCGTCACGAACAGCGATTCAAGCGTGCCCCGCTCCCATTCTCGGGCGATCAGCAGCGAACTGAGAAAGGCCCCCACCAGTGTCATGATGAGCACCACCAGCCCCGGCACCAGATACCAGCGACTGTTCCCTTCCTCGTTGAACCACGTCCGTGTCATCAGCATGACCGAACCGCCCGGCGAAACCACGCCGCCGCGGTCGGCCTGACGCGCCATGGCAGTCGCCACGGCGCCCTGCACATAGGCTTCCAGAGTCTGCGCCGTGGTCGAATCGACACCGTTCAGGATGAGCTGGATCTGGGCGCCGCCCTTGACCTGACGACGGGCGAAATCGCTTGGAATCTGAACGATGGCATCAACTCTGCCATCGCGTAGCATCCTGCTGGCCTCTTCCATCGTCTCCACATCGACAGGATCGAGATAGGCCGAACCCCGCAGCCCCGACACGATCTCGCGCGCGCCTTCCGACCGATCCTGCATGATAAGCGCGATCGGGGCATGGCGAACGTCGAACGAAAGGCCGAACCCGAACAGCAGAATCAGCGCGACGGGAAGCAGGAGGCCCACCGCGAGGTTGCTGCGATCGCGCAGCATCTGCCGCGTCTCCTTGCGGACCAGCGCCACAAGCCGGGTCGTGAAGGCGCTTTCGCCGTTGCCTGTGCCTTTTTCCGTGCCGTTCATGCCGCCGTTTTCTCCTCGGCGTCGTGCGCGCGGCCTTGTTCGACGATGGCGATGAAAGCCTCATTCATGTCGTCGACGCTGTCACCGCCAGCCTGCTCCCGCACTTCCTGCGGCGTCCCCAGCGCCAGCATGTGACCGGCATCCTGAATGGCGATGCGGTCGCAGTATTCGGCTTCCTCCATGAAGTGGGTGGTGACGATAACGGTAACCCCGGACTGGGAAAGCGAAGTGATGGTCCGCCAGAAAGCGCGGCGGGCGAGCGGATCGATGCCGCTGGTCGGCTCGTCGAGGAAGAGGATCTCCGGCTCGTGCACCAGCCCTGCCGCCATGGCGAGGCGCTGCCTGTAGCCGTGCGGCAGGGCTCCGCTCGTAGCGGCGGGATCGAGCCCGAATTGCTCGACGATGGTCTGGACGCGCTGCTTTAGCGCTGGCCCGCGCAGACCATAAGCACCGCCGAAGAACTCCAGGTTCTCGCGCACGGAGATATTGGCATAGAGCGAGAACTTCTGCGCCACATAACCGATCCGCCGCCGCGCTTCGGCCCGCGCGCGGCGCAAGTTCACGCCTGCGACTTCCAGAGTGCCGCTGGTTGCCGGAAGCAGGCCGCAGAGCATGCGGAACGTCGTCGTCTTGCCCGCGCCATTGGGGCCAAGCAGTCCGAATATCTCCCCGCGCCGCACATCGAAGGACGTGTTGGCAACGGCGGTGAAATCCCCGAACCGGCGCACGAGATCGCGCACGTGAATGACATTCTCCCCCTCCGTCTGATCGGGAGCAGCGGGAGAGACAAGGGCATCCTGCGATGCCGCCTCATGAATGGCATCCGGCTTTCCGCCCGCGTTATGCTGGCGCAACAGGAGCATGAAGGCGTCTTCCAGTTCCTCGCCGCGTTCCTCGACGGGCCGCCCCTGCAACAGATCGCCCAGCCTCTCGACCGGCGTGTCGGGCTGGCGGATGAACCGAACCGCCCCGCCGCGAGGCACTGCATCGATCACCCGGTCCGGCGCGTCGATCAGCCGCGCCTGCAAATCGCGTGCTGGCGTGCCGGGCGCCGGCGAGGCGAGATAAGTAAGGCCACGCGCTCTGGCAGTGATTTCGGTCGGCGTGTCCTGTGCAAGCAGGCGGCCATGATCCATGACCAGAACTTCATCGCAGCGTTCGGCCTCGTCCATGTAGGCCGTGCTCACCAGAACGCTGAGACCGTCGGATTCGATGAGTTGCTCGATGATTTCCCAAAGGTCTCGCCGCGAAAGCGGATCGACGCCGACGCTCGGCTCGTCGAGCAGCAGCAGATCGGGGACGCGCACCAAGGTGCAGGCAAGCCCCAGCTTCTGCTTCATCCCGCCCGACAGGTTGCCCGCCGCTCGCCCCGTGAAACGGGCCATGTCGGTCATCTCAAGCATGCGCTTGAACCGCTCGGCCCGCACGTCTTGCGGAACGCCGTGGAGATCCGCGTAAAGATCGAGGTTCTCCTGCACGCTGAGATCCTCGTAGAGCCCGAAACGCTGCGGCATGTAGCTGATCCGGTCCTGCACTGCCTGCGGATGAGCCGCGACATCGATGCCGAGCACTTTCAGCGTGCCGCCGTCTGCCTTCAGCAGCCCGGTAAGCATCCGCATGAGCGTGGTCTTGCCGGCGCCGTCCGGTCCGACGAGCGCGGAAATCGTGCCCGCGCGCAGCGAAAACGAGAGATCATGCACCGCATCGAAAGGCTTGCCGTCCGGCCCGTTGAAGACCTTGCGCAGGCCTTCGCAGGCAACGGTCAGATCGCCGACCGCGTCCGATGGCGCGGCGGCGGTGCTCACGGGGCGCGTCCTGCCTTTGTGTTTCCGGGATCGATCCGTACCGTCACCGGCTGGCCGAGCCTGAGACGGCCCTCCTTGTCGTCGACCCGCACGCGAACCTCGTAGACAAGCGCCGTCCGCAGCGATTCGGTCTCCACCGACTTGGGCGTGAATTCGGCGACCGACGAAATGAACCCCACAGTGCCGGCGACCGATTGGTCCGGAAAACTGTCACTGACCACGCGCGCCTGCTGGCCGATGCGGACCCGCCCCAGATCCGCTTCCTCTACATAGACGCGGATCCACTTGGGACTGGTGAGCGCAAGTTCGAATACTGGCTTTTGCGGAGTGGCCATGTCACCCACTTCAAGCAAGCGCGAGCGGACGACGGCATCCGCCGGTGACTTCAACTCGCCCTGATCGATCTGGTGATGAAACAGCGCGAGTTGGGCCTCGGCGCTTTTCACTTGTGCTTCGGCGGCAGCGATATCCTCTGCACGGGGGCCGCGAACCGCCAGATTCAGCGCTTCACTGGCTTCCTTGAGCTGGGCATTGGCCATCTGCGAAGCGCTGCGGGCCTGATCGAGTTCCTGCCCGCTTACCCCGCGTCCCGCCGTATTGGCAGAGACCGATTGCGCCCGCTTGTAATCGTCCGCCGCGCGGGCTGCACTAGCCTGGGCGGAGGCCACCCGCGCACGGGCTTGAGCGAGGTCCTCAGGGCGGGTACCGTTCTGCAACTTGCGCAGATTTTGGCGCATTGCGGCGGCCTGCGCATCGGCATTGCGTGCCTGAAGGCCCAGCGTCACCGTATCGAGCCGCGCCAGAACCTGCCCGGCGCGAACCGCGTCACCTTCCTCGACAGCCACCTGGGTAACCCGCCCCGAACCATCGAAAGCCAGCGAAACCTGCCGGATATCGACATTGCCGTGAAGCACGATCTCATCGGAAGCATGGTGCCCCCGCACAATCCACCAGACGAGACCCGCCGCCAGCACCAGCACAACGGCAATCGCGGCGATCACGCTCTTCTTCATCAACGGCCCCCCGGGGTGAATCGCTGGCGATACTTGGGCAATACCATGCACATACATACACTGCATCGCAGCGAAGCAAACCTCGGCCGCGCAGGAATGTTCCGCAGGGGGTGTTTCCACGGCGCGCGAAAGCCTCTAGGCGGCCTCCCATGCTGACGATCCGTGACATCTCCGTTCGCCTTGGCGGGCGTACCATCCTCGACCAGGCCGCCGCCACCATTCCCAATGGCGGCAAGGTGGGCCTGATCGGCCGCAACGGCGCGGGCAAGTCCACGCTGGTCAAGGCGATCATCGGCGAACTGGAACCCGACGGCGGCTCGATCGACATGCCCCGCCGCGCGCGGCTCGGCTATATCGCCCAAGAGGCACCTAGCGGTACCCGAACGGCCTTTGAAGCCGTCCTTGACGCCGATGTCGAGCGCACCGCCCTGCTCGCGGAATCGGAAACCTGCACCGAGCCCCATCGCCTTGGTGACATCCACGATCGCCTCATTGCCATTGACGCCTACACCGCCCCGGCACGTGCCGCGCGCATCCTTGTCGGCCTCGGCTTCGACGAGGAGATGCAGGGCCGCCCGCTCGACAGTTTTTCGGGCGGCTGGAAAATGCGCGTGGCGCTGGCGGGCCTGCTGTTTTCGCAGCCCGACGTGCTGCTGCTTGACGAACCGTCGAACCACCTCGACCTTGAAGCGACGCTGTGGCTGGAGAATTTCCTCCAGTCCTATCCCAAGACGCTGATCGTCATCAGCCACGAGCGCGATCTGCTCAACAACGTGGTCGATCACATCCTCCACCTGCAACACGGCAAACTGACGCTTTATCCGGGCACGTACGACAGCTTCGAGCGCATCCGCGCCGAGCGTGCCGCGCAGGCAGCCGCCGCGCGCGCCAATCAGGATGCGCAGCGCAAGAAGCTGGCCGACTATGTCGCGCGCAACTCGGCTCGCGCCTCCACCGCCAAGCAGGCACAGTCGCGCGCCAAGATGCTGGCCAAGATGCAGCCGATCGCGGCGATGATCGACGATCCCTCGCTCAGCTTCGACTTCCCCAGCCCCGACGAACTGCGCCCACCGCTCGTCACGCTCGACCTTGCTTCGGTGGGTTACGAGGCGGACAAGCCGATCCTGCGCCGCCTCAATCTCCGTATCGATCCCGAAGACCGCATCGCCCTGCTCGGCCGCAACGGCAACGGCAAGACCACGCTGGCGCGCCTGCTGGCCCGCCAGCTTCAGCCGATGGAAGGCTCGCTCACTTTCTCGCCCAAGATCCGCGTCGGCTACTTCACGCAGTATCAGGTCGAGGAACTGCCCACCGATTCGACCCCGCTCGAACTGATGACCCGCGCCATGGTCGGCAAGGCCCCGGTGGCGGTGCGCGGCCAGCTTGGCCGCTTTGGCTTCTCGGGAGACCGCGCGACGGCGAGCATCGGCACGCTCTCGGGCGGCGAGCGCGCGCGTCTGGCACTAGCGCTGGTGACGCGCGATGCGCCGCACATGCTGATCCTCGACGAACCGACCAACCACCTCGACGTCGATGCGCGCGAAGCGCTGGTGCAGGCGCTCAATGCCTTCGAAGGCGCGGTGATCCTTGTCAGCCATGACCGCCACATGGTCGAACTGGCGGCCGACCGGCTCGTGCTGGTCGATCAGGGCACGGCGACGAACTACGACGGTTCGATCGAGGACTACATCGATTTCGTGCTCGGCCGTAACCAGCCCAAGTCGGCTTCCGATCAGTCCGACGGCAAGCCCGCGCGCAAGTCCGGCGCCATCGCCCGCGAGGAACTGAAGGCCCTGCGCAAGAAAGTCACCGAGGCGGAAACGCGCATGAAGCGCATCCAGCAGCAGCTCGACGCGCTCGACGCCGCGCTGGCCGATCCCGCTGCCGCCAAGGGCGATCTTGCCAAGCTGAACTTCGGCGAACTCGGCAAGCGCCGCACGCAGGCCGCCGATGACCTGGAAGTCGCGGAAATGGGCTGGTTCGAAGCCAATGAGGCAATGGACACGCTGATGGGCAAGACGGCGTGAGCGTCGCCTTCCGCCGCGACGGGGACGAGGAACATCTCGAACCCAAGTTCGAAGTGCCGATCCCGCCCGGCCCCAACCTTGTGACGAGCGAGGGGCTGGAGCTCGTCAAGGCACGGATCGCCGCGCTGGAGGCCCAGATCCCGACGTTGACCGAGGAAACCGCGCTCAATACCGCCAAGCGCGATTTGCGATATTGGCGCAAGCGGCTGTCGACGGCCGAAGTCCAGCCTGCGCCTTCGGGCGATGCCGTGATGTTCGGGCACCGGGTACGGTTTGTGCTGAATGGCAAGACGCGCGATGTGCGCATTGTCGGGCACGACGAGGCCGATCCGGCCAAGGGCGACCTTGCCTTCACCGCACCGCTCGCCCGTGCCCTGCTGGGCGCGGAAGCGGGTGAGTTCGTGGATTTCAATGGGCAGGACGAAGCGATCGAGGTTATCGAACTGCTTGTCTGAGAGGCTTAGCTGTATGCTGGCCCCAATCGGGACCTGAGCAAGCCTGGGATATTTTCCCGAAACAAAACCTACCGAATAAGACCCGTCGCCCCCGCGAAGGCGGGGGCCCCGCTACCTTTTTGCCTCGGCGCAAGAAAAGCGGGGTCCCCGCCTTCGCGGGGACGACGGGTTTATTGTGTCATGGATAGCGTTTGGGTTGCCGCACGGATTTGGCCTCGGCGGCAGATCACCATCTGGACAGACGGGATGCAGGAACCTGCATCCCGTTCATGCCATCAGCCTCAGTAAGGCTGACGGCCACCCTTCTTCGGCTTCTTGTGGAACGGCTTGCCGCCGCCCGGACCCGTGGCGCCGCCACCGCTCCGCTCCGGCCGACCACCGGTCGGGCGCGGCTGGTAACGCTGGCCTTCGTAGCCACCACGTCCACCTTCTTCACGGCCATGCGGCTTGCGGCCACGGCCCTGCGGGCCTTCACGGTCACGGCGACGGTCGCGGGCGACATCGCGCGGCGTATCGGTCGCGAGTTCGATGCGGATGGTGTTTTCCACGTCGCCGCTCTCGTCATGCGCAGTGCGCTCCACGGCGCGGATGAACTGGTCAGCCTGCGCGCGCGGGATCTGGAAGTGCGTCTGGTCGGCACCGATGCGGATCTGGCCCACCGCATTGCGGGTGACGTGACCACGGCGGCACAGCAGCGGCAGGATCCAGCGCGGATCGGCGTGCTGGGCACGGCCGATATCCATGGTGAACCACACGACATCGTCGAAGCCAGGACGCTGGCGCGCCTCGCGGGCCTCAGGACTGCTGCCGATCAGCTCTTCCGGCTGCGGCATGGCGGCGCGGTGAGCGCGAACCAGTGCGGCGGCGAGATCCTCGGCGCTGACCTTGTCGAGGATTTCACGGGCGATCTCGCGATCTTCCTCATCAGCCTCGACCGGGGCCAGCAGCTTTTCCATCAGGCGGCCACGGTCGGCCGCGCGGATGACCTCGGGGGTCGGCGCTGCGATCCATTCGGCCTCGATGCGCGCACCGCGCAGCATGCCTTCGACGCGGCGGCGACGCGGGAACGGCACGACGATGACGGCGGTGCCCTTCTTGCCCGCACGGCCGGTACGGCCCGAACGGTGCTGAAGCGTTTCGGCATCGCGCGGGATCTCCACGTGGATGACCAGCGTCAGCGAGGGAAGATCGATGCCGCGCGCGGCAACGTCGGTGGCGACGCAGACGCGGGCGCGCTTGTCGCGCAGCGCCTGAAGCGCGTTGTTACGCTCGTTCTGCGAATGCTCGCCCGACAGCGCCACGGCGGAGAAGCCGCGCTCGGTCAGCGTCGAGTGGAGATGCTTCACATTGTCGCGCGTGGCGCAGAACAGGATCGCGGTCTCGGCGTCATGAAGACGCAGCAGGTTGACCACGGCGTTCTCGACATCGGCGGGAGCGACGGTGACGGCCTGATAGGCAATGTCGCCATGCCCGCGGTTCTCGCTCATCGTCGAGATGCGCAGCGCGTCGTTCTGGTAGCGGCGGGCCAGTGCCTCGATCGGGCGCGGCATGGTGGCCGAGAACAGCAGCGTGCGGCGGCCTGCCGGCATCGCGTCCAGCATCTCCTCAAGGTCTTCGCGGAAGCCCATGTCGAGCATCTCGTCCGCTTCATCGAGCACGACGACTCGCAGCGCCGAGAGGTCAAGCTTGCCGCGTTCGAGGTGGTCGCGCAGACGGCCGGGCGTGCCCACGACGATCGTCGCACCGCGTTCAAGCTGCTTGCGTTCACGCACGGGGTCCATGCCGCCTACGCACGTGACGATGCGCGCGCCGGTCTTGCCATAGAGCCATTCAAGCTCGCGGCTGACCTGCTGCGCCAGTTCGCGCGTGGGTGCGATGGCAAGGGCAAGCGGCGCTTCGGCGTAAGGAATCGAGCCGTCGGCCAGCAGTTCGTCGCCCATGGCGATACCGAAGGCAACGGTCTTGCCCGAGCCGGTCTGCGCCGAAACAACGAGGTCACGCCCGCGCGCCTCGGCTTCGGCAACGGCGGCCTGGACCGGGGTCAGGGTCTCGTAACCTTGCGCGGTAAGCGCGTCGGCGAGAGGCTGGGGAAGCTGGGAAAAAGTCATGAGTTTGTCGAATCTGTCCTGTGCCGCTTGCGCGGTCTCTTGGGGGGTAACATGGGGAGGAGTTTACGACCCATCGGTCTGTGTTTGGGCGGCCATAGCGGAAAAAACCCGGTTTGGCGCGCTCCAATTTCACTCAGGCGATGGAGATCCCTGCAAGACTGCGGAAATCCCCCTTCGTCGGCGTCATGGGAAAGTCACGCGGCACGCATAGTCGGCGTGGCGCGAGCCATGGAGCTGTACGAAAACGATGCCCTCCCCACCCCAGCGCCTGTCTCAAACCGTGCGAAAACCGCAGAACAAGCGGCTTCTGGCGTCGATCCACGATGTCGGCCCCGGCAGCGAACTCGCGGTGCTGCAACTGGTCGATCTGCTTGAGCGGCGGCTGGGCGGTCCTAACTTCGCCATGCTGGTGGTGCCCGATCACTGGGGCCGTCATCCCCTGAAGGCCGACAGGGCGTTTCAGGCGCGGCTGCGGGCATGGTCGGATCGCGGGATCGAGATGTTCGTCCACGGCTGGTTCCACAAGGACATGACCGAACATGCCGATGCCGCCGCGCGCTTCAAGGCGAAGCATATGACCGCCGGTGAAGGCGAGTTCCTCGGGCTGGACGATGCCACGGCCCTCGCCCGAATGCTGGAAGGCAAGGCATTGGTCGAGGACGTGATCGGGCGCGAGAGCGCGGGCTTCATCGCTCCGGCATGGCTTTACGGCGAAGGCGCAAGGACGGCGCTGCGCAAGGCCGATTTCGCGCTCTGTGAAGATCACTGGCGCGTCTGGGACGCCTCGACCGACGCGGTACTGGCCAAAGGCCCGGTCATTACCTGGGCGAGCCGCTCGACGATGCGCACGGCCTCCTCGCTCGCCTTCGCAGGCCTGGCGCGTGCCGCGCTCGGGGTGCTGAGCACAGTGCGGATCGCCGTCCATCCGGGCGACGTGACCAAGACGTCGCTGCTCGACAGCATCGATGCGACGCTGAAGCGCTTCGCCGTTACCCACCGACCCGCGCGTTACGCCGAACTAAGGGCCAACCCCTAGCGGGCGTGACGCTTTGAATACGCTTTTCCGTCCGGAACATGACCGCCGCGCCGCCGTCACGAACCCGACATGGATCCCGAACAGTAACGCCACCTCGGAGAGCTTCTCCGCAAACGCCGTCTCGGAGCATCGCTCCGCAAGGGTCGCCACGAAGGAAATTGCACGCGCCGGCTGCGGATCGAGCCCGCCGGCGACGTCGGGGGAAATATGAAGGACAAGCTCAGGATCCTGATACCGATCCACAGCCTCGATCCGGGCGGTGTCGAACGTGTGGCCCTGGGGCTGGCCACGCAGTGGGACCGTGCGGGACATCAAGTGACGATTGTCCTCGGCCGCTCGGGCAGCAGCCATCTGACATCGGCGCCGGCGCTGGATTACTGGAAACTGCCCGCGCCCTTCCCCACCGCCGCGTGGGAAACGCCGTGGATGATCCACTGCCTGCACAGCTACTTGCTCGAACATCGCGCGGACGTGCTGTTCCTTGCCGGGAACACCTATGCCGTGGTCGGCGCGGCGATGCGCGTCATGCTGGGCGAACGGGTGCCGCCGATGGTGCTCAAAGTCAGCAATGCGCTCCACCGGCCCGACATGTCGCCGCTGCTCCGGCGCGGCTATGCCGGGTGGCTGCGCGCGCAGGGGCGGATGATCGACCGGCTGGTCGCGCTGTCGGAACCGATGGCACGCGAGATCCGCGAGACCACGCTGGCGCATCCGCGGCAGGTGGCGACGATCGCCAATCCGATCCTCTCCCGCCGCCGGCTGAGCGACCTTGGCAAGATCGAGCGGCGGCCGGCCTCGGCCTGGGGCACGCGCTATCTCACGGCCGGACGGCTGGTGTCGCAGAAGAACCACCCGCTGATGCTGCGCGCCTTCGCGCGTGCGGCACGGCCGGGCGACACGCTCACCATCGCCGGTGAAGGCCCCGAACGCGCCGCGATCGAGCGGCTTGCCGGCGAACTTGGCATCACCGCGCAGATCCGCCTGCCGGGACATCTTGCCAGCATCGATCCGCTGCTGGCCGAAGCCGATGCCTTCGTGCTCAGTTCGGATTACGAAGGTCTGCCCGGCGTTGTCGTGGAGGCATTGGCGAGCGGGTTGCCGGTGCTCTCGACCGACTGCTGCGTATCGATGGCCTGCCTGCTGGAAAGCGGGCGCACCGGCCTGCTCGTGCCCATTGGCGACGAGGTGGCGTTCGCCGACGGGCTCGCCCGGATCCGCGAACTGCCGGGCGATCCCGCCCGGTCCCGAACGATTGCATCCCGCTACGAGATCGAAGGCGCGGCCGCGCGCTACATCGGCCTCATGGACGAACTGCGCCGCGAGCACGAGCGCAGCCGCATACGCATGCTCGACGAGAGCGCCTGGCTGCCGCCCTCGTCCTGGCAGCGCACCTTCTGAGCCCCCGCGCCCACCCCCGGAGAATCGCGTGAACGAATCCCTCGTCGCACTGGCACCACCAGCGCTGCCCCCGCAGGCCCCGCCCATCCAGCTGACGCCGCAAGACCGCACCTCCAATCGCGGCAAGCAGGCTCTTTTCTCGATCGCGCTGTCGCTCGCGGTCATCGCCGCCGTTATCCATGAAATGGGCGGCCTCGAAATCGCGCGGATGCGGGCGATGATGCCCGTGAGTATCGGCTTCTGGCTGGTCTTCGCCGCCGGTTACCTTGTCACCCCGGCCAGCGAATGGCTGATCTTCAACCGCCTCTGGGGCATTCCGCCGGGGGGCATCCTCGCGCTGCTGCGCAAGAAGATCTACAACGAACTGCTGCTCGGCTATCTGGGCGAGGCCTATTTCTACACCTGGGCCCGCAAGCGCGTTTCGCTGACGGCGGCGCCGTTCGGCGCGGTGAAAGACGTGGCGATCCTCTCGGCGATGACCGGCAACGTGGTGACCATGCTGCTGGTGGCGATCATGCTGCCGATCGTGGGCATGACGCGGCTGGGGCTCGATTCGCGGATGCTGGTCTATTCGCTGGCGCTGCTGGTGGTGATCTCGGCCGCGACGATGCTGCTGCGCCGGAAGGTCTTCACGCTGCCGCGATCCGAACTGGTGATGATCACGCAGGTCCACCTCGCGCGCATCGCCTTCACCACGCTGTCGAATGCGGTGATGTGGCACATCGTCCTGCCGCAAGTGCCGCTGAGCTGGTGGCTGTTCCTGGCGACGCTGCGCCTGCTCGTCTCGCGCCTGCCGCTGATGCCGAACAAGGACCTCCTGTTCGCCGGTTTCGCCGTGCTCGCGCTTGGCAATCAAGGCGACATCGGCCCGCTGATGATGCTGATGGCAGGCCTGATCCTGGCGACGCACCTCGTACTGGGCGCGCTCCTCGCGATCCGTGACCTCGCCGCTCCCGAGGAGATCGCCGTATGAGCCTCTCGCTGTTGCTCCCGCTCGCCGCCGCGCTGATCCCTTCCACCCCCGACCTCGGCAAGGCCGAAGGCCAGTGCCGCGCCGGGGAACGCGGCCCGGCCTTCGAGGTCGAAGTGGTTGGCCTGAAAGACCGCGTCGGCAAGCTCAAGCTCGAAGTCTATCCGGCCAACGACAAGGATTTCCTGGCCGACGACAATGTGCTGGTCAGCGCGGGCAAGACCTTCCGGCGCGTGGAAGTTCCGGTTCCGGCAACGGGCAACCCGAAGCTCTGCGTGCGCCTGCCCGGACCAGGCACATTCGCGGTCACCCTGCTTCACGACCGTGACAGCGACCGCAAGTTCAACTGGCGGATCGACGGCATCGGCTTTTCCCAGAACCCCCGACTCGGCTGGGGCAAGCCGAGCGTGCGCAGCGTCAGCACCGTTGCCGGCAGCGGCATGACCTCGCTGCGCATCGTGCTCAATTATCGCCACGGGCTGGGCGTCGCCCCACTCAACTAAGCCAGTACCGGTCGCAAGGATAACAACATGAGAATCGTTGACGTCTGCGCATTCTATTCGCCGCAGGGTGGCGGCGTGCGGACTTATGTCGAGCAGAAGCTGCGCATCGGCCCCACGCTGGGTCACAAGATCGTGATCCTCGCCCCCGGTGACGAGGACGCGGTGATCGAGCGCGGGCCCGGCGCCCGCATCGTCACGCTGAAAAGCCCGCGCTTCCCGCTCGACCGCAAGTACTGGTATTTCAACGAGGCGGGACGGCTCCACGCCGCGCTCGACGCACTGGAGCCCGATTTCGTTGAGGCGACCTCCCCATGGCGCAGCGCCTCGCTCGTCGCCGATTGGCCCTCGGCCACGCCGCGCAGTCTGGTCATGCATGCCGATCCGCTTTCGGCCTATGCCTATCGCTGGCTGGGCGACGTGTTTTCCCGCCAGACCATCGACCGGCAGTTCTCGGTATTCTGGGAGCACCTACGGCGGCACTCACGCCGCTATGATTATGTCGTCTGCGCCAACAGCGATTTGTCCCGGCGTCTCGACGAGGGCGGGGTCCAGCACACGATGACAATCCCGATGGGCGTGGAGGCGGAGCGCTTCTCGCCTGCCTTGCGTGATCCCGCGTTGCGCGCGCGGCTGCTGGCGGACTGCGATTTGTCGGAAAGCGCCGCCTTGCTGCTGGCGGTGGGCCGCCTTGCACCCGAAAAACGCTGGCCCATGGTGATCGATGCCGTCAGCATGGCCAGCCAGGAGAGCCCGATCGGCCTCGTCATGCTGGGCGAAGGGCGCGAGCATCGCACGATCCTGCGTCATATCGCCGGCAACCCGCACGTGCGCCTCTTCGCGCCGGAGCGAGACCGGCTGGCTTTCGCGCGGATCATGGCCAGCGCCGATGCGCTGGTCCACGGCTGCGAGGCGGAAACGTTCTGCATGACTGCGGCCGAAGCGCGGGCGAGCGGCGTTCCGGTGGTGGTCCCCGATGCGGGCGGCGCCGCCGATCACGCGCGCGATGGCGCCGGGCGGACTTATGCCGCCGCCGATGTCCACGCCGCGGCCGAAGCGATCCGCGCCGTCGTGCGTGATCGTCCACGCCCGGCGGCAACCGCGCGGACCATGGACGAGCATTTCAACGACTTGTTCGCCGCTTACGAAAGCAGTCTCGTCAAGCGCCGGCGCGCGGCCTGATGCGGCGGCAGTGCACGCGCCCCGGGACGACCTTCCCGGAGCGCCTGTGCGTCAGTCCTGCTCCCAGCCTCCGCCGAGCGCCATGAACACCGCAATCTGATCGTCCACCAGCGCGGCTTCGGCAGCGGCGTGGTTGACTTCGGTGGCCGCCAGATTGGCCTGCGCGGTCAACAGCGAAAGAATGTCGCTGCGGCCGAAACGGAACAGCTTGGCCGCCTGCGCCTGCGAGACGCCCGCGCTTCTGCTCGCGCTGCCGAGCGCAGCGGCCCGATCGGTATCGCGCGCATAAGTCTCCAGCGCCGTCTCGGTGCCGCGCAGGGCATCGAGCACGGTGCTGTCGAACTTCGCAAGGTCGACATCGACTTGCGCATTGGCCTGATCGATGCGCGCCTTGACCAGCGGCCGGTTCGGGAAACTCCAGTTCAGCATCGGTCCGAAGCTGAAGCCGAAGCTGTGCGTCGTGCCGATGTTTTCCAGTTTGCCGTCGTTGATGATCCCGCCGCCGATGCTGACCGTGGGATAAAGGTCGGCCGTGACGACGCCGATACGCGCGGTATCCCCCGCGATGGTGCGCTCCGCCTGCCGGATGTCGGGACGGCGGCGGATCATCGCCGCGCCGTCGCCCACCGGCATCGGCTTGCGGAGCGTCGGCAGCGCCGAACAGCTTTCGACATCGGCGGGATATTCCGCCGGCGGCTTTCCGAGCAGCGTGGCCAGCAGATAGAGCGCGGCCTTGCGCTTGGCGGCATAGCCCGGAAGGCTGGCCTTGCTGCTCTCGACCGCAGTGCGCGAACGGCTGGTATCGAACGCCGTTCCGCGACCGCCGCGCTTGAGCCGGGTAGTCGCATCAAGCGTCTGCTGCTGCAGCGCGATCACCTTGCGGACAGTCGCTTCCTGATAGTTCGCGGCGCAGACGTCGGCATAGGCCTTCGTGGTCGCGGCCGCCACGCTGATGCGTACCGCGTCGCGCGCGGCTTCCACCGCCTCACGGTCGGCAAGGCTGCTTTCGATGGCGCGCTTCAGCTTGCCGTTGAGGTCGAGCGGATAGCTCAGCGCCAGACCAAGATCATACGTCAGCACGCCGGGCATGTTGGTGCCCACCGATGTCAGCGTATAGTCGCGTTCGAGAGCGCCATTGGCCTGCACCGTCGTTTCGAGGCCCTTCTCGCCGACATACTGACGCACAACGGCATCGGCCTTGCGCAAGTTGGCATCGGCCGCGTGCAAGTTGGTATTGGCTTCCAGCGCCTGCTCGACCAGCGCGTTGAGGCGCGGATCGTCATAGAGACGCCACCAGTGATCGGGCAGCGGATCTTGCGAGAAGTAGGACCCCTGCCCCGATGCGAAAGCACCGGTGGCACCGGGCGTGGTAGCTGCCGAATTCTCGGGCGGCTTGTAATTAGGCCCGGCCACGCAGCCGCCGAGCAGGGCCAGCGCCCCCAGCGAGGCGGCGCCGAGCAGGCGGCCGGAGATGCGACAGGCGGAGCGGATCACTTGGCACGCTCCGTCGGCGCGGCCGCAGCCGTTTGCGCGGGTGCCGGTTGCGCAGGGACAGTCTGGGCCGGAGCAGGCTGAGCGGGAACAGTCTGGGCCGGAGCGCGCTGTCCTGCCGGTTGACCCTTGGCCGGCGCCTGATCGTGCTGTTCGATCGTTACTGTCGCCGTCCGGCCAACGATGAGGCGCACGCCGCTCGGCACTTCGGTCAGGCGGATACGGACCGGAATGCGCTGGGCCAGACGGACCCAGGTGAACGTGGGATCGACGTTAGGCAGCAGGTTGTGCGAGTCCGTGCGGGTGGTGTCGCCAATGCCCGCCGCAATGCTCTCGACCACGCCCTTCACCGGCCGGGTCTCGCCCATCAGTACCACGGTGACCGGCGCGCCGACGTGGATGTGCGGCAGCTTGGTTTCCTCGAAATAGCCCTCGACCCGGATCGAATCGCGGTCGATCAGCGCCATCGCCTGACTGCCGGGCGCGACGAAGTCGCCCGGGTGCAGGTCAAGGTTGGTGACGGTGCCGTTGACCGAGGCGCGTACATTCGTGCGGGCAAGATCGAGCTTGGCCTTGTCCAGCGCGCTCAGCGACTGGTCCAGCGCGGCGCGCGCGGTGGCGACGGCGGCGACGTTCTGTTCATGGCTTTCGGTCGCGACGAGATCGCCCAGCGCAAGGTCGCGCGCGGCCTCTCGCTGCGCCTGACCGAGCTTCGCCTGGGCGCTCTGCACGGCGGCCTGCGCCGCCTGCACTGCCAGCGAATAGCGCGGCCGGTCGATCACGAAGAGCAGGTCGCCCGCCCTCACCTCCTGATTGTCGCGCACCTCGACCGAGGTGACGAGACCGCCGATGTCGGGCGTGACCCGCACAACGTCCGCACGAACGCGGCCGTCACGGGTCCAGGGGCTGTTTTCGTAATGATTCCAGAGCCAGATCGCCACCAGCGCGGCGATAACGACAAGCACGAGGGTCGCAAGGCTCGGGGCAATCCGGGCAAACAGGTTCTTCATTGGCGGAAACCGATCAGCGGAGCGGCCCAGACCAGAAGCCCGAGCACGAAGATGTAGAGGCACAGGTCAACCGCCGCACGATAAGCGAACAGGCGGTAGAAACCCACGAGATTGGCGATGCGCATGAGCATCAGCGTGATGATCGAGGCAATCACTGCCAGCACCAGCAGCGTCGGCACGAACACGCCGTCGAACGAGACTTCTCCCCTCATGCCGGAACCTGCGAAGCGGGGGTGATCGTGGAAGCGGCGATGGGCGCGGCATCGGGGAAGATGTTGCGGCGCAAGCTCACCAGCCCCAGCGCACCGGCGCGGCTGACCTCGCGGTCCTTGTCCCGCAGCACCGCGTCCAGCGCCAGATCGATGTCATGGAGCAGTTCCGGGTCCGCCGGTGCCGGACGGTCGGGCACGAGACTGCGGTAATATTCGCCGACGCGCCGCAGCACGGCGGTGAGCGGGGCACTGCGTTCGGGCGACATGCCAAGGCGCAGTTCGCGCAGCTCGCCGATGGCGATGCCCGTGCGCAGATCGCGCAAGGCATCGTAAAGCGGCTTTCCGGGCGAGCGCCCTGCCATGGCAAGGCGCGGGGCAAGTTGGGCAATTCGATCGAGCATACGGTTGATCCAGGCGCGCACGTCGGGCGGCGCCATGAGGTTGGAGCGTTCGGCGATGTCCATCCAGCCCGCGCGCAAGGTGCGCCGGATAGCGCCCTCCGCCCCTGTCGAACTGAGCAGCCGGATCATGACGATGGCGTAGAGAATGCCGGTAAGCTGGGCGAGCGAGCCGTTCATGTAGCCGGCAAAGCCGCCAACGTAGCGATCCGCCACCAGCACCGGAGTACCGAGCCCGAGCAGCAGCGGCACCGCGATACCGCCGAAGCGCGGCGATTGCATGAGCATGCCCAGTATCAGCAGCATCGGCGCCATGGCGGCCGCAAATTCCAGGTAGCCGTCGAGCCGGGGCAAAATCACGAAGCCGTAGAGCATGCCGAGCAGTGTGGCGATGAAAGTGCCCACGAAGAACGAGCGCAGCGGCGCCAGTGGATCGGGCGCGGACGCAAACAGCGCGGTGAAGACGCCGGCCAGCATGATCGCAGTGCCGCCGTCGTGCCAGCCGCTGTAGATCCACATCACACAGCCCACGACAATAGTGATGAAGGCACTGAGCGCGCCGCGAATGGCACCGCCGAAGTCGAGGTGAAGCTCACGCCCGCGCCGCCCTTCGAGCAGCGCTGCCGTGCGCCCGCTGACCGGGCGGGTGGTGGGCGACGCCAACTGCTCGGCAAGGTCGCGGCAATCGCGGTGAGCGCCGATCAGGGTCGCCAGGCGGGACAGCAGGCTGAGCAGGATCAGGTCGTGCCAGGACGCCCCTTCGCCGACTTGCGGCTCCAGAGCCGCGCAGCGCGCGCGCAAGGCCTCGGCCTCTTCGCTCCTTCGGGCGATATCCATGGAATCGAGCCGGGAAAACCAGTCTCGGGTATCCGCCAGCAGCGTGGCCACTTCGACAGGTCCGCCGCCGGATTCATGAAGCTGGGCGATACGGTCAGCAACCGCCGCACCCAGCGGCATGATCAGCGAGAGCTGGTCCTGCAAGGCGCGAACCGTGCGAATGCGCGGGGCGATCCGGGTGCTTTCGTAGGGAAGGTGGATCGAGAGCTGATGCAGTTCGGTCACGTCGAGCGCCAGTCGGCGGCGCTCCCTGTCGACCGCAGGATCAACCTCGATATGCAGCGAATCGCCCGACCACCGCTCGGCATCGGCCAGGATCGTCGAAACGCGGTGAAGCAGGAAGGCCGAGACCGACTGCGGCAGCACCAGCGCGTGGACGAAGCTGCCACACAGGATGCCGATGGTGATCTCCTGCACGCGCAGGGCCGCAGTGGTGAAGATCAGCTGCGGCGTATCGACGCTGGGCAGCACGATCAGCACGGCCGTGTAGCCCGCCAGAACCGAAGCATAGGCGCGCGGCGTGCGATCGAGCAGCGAGATGAAGACGCAGATCGCCAGCCAGCTCCCGATGGCCAGCGTGAGCAGTTCGGGCGCGTGGACCAGCGGCGGCACCATGATGACAGCCACGGCCGCGCCCACGAATGTGCCCATCACGCGGAACACCGCCTTGGACACGACCGCACCCGCCAGCGGCTGCGCGACGATGTAAGAAGTGAGGAATGCCCAATAGGGACGGTCGAGCCCGATTGAGAGCGCGATATAGACAGCCAGAATCGCGGCGGCGTACGCCTTTACCGAAAACAGCGCTGTATCGAGTCCAAAGCGCGTGGTCATGGCTTGCCGCTGCTCTCGGCCACGCGAACAGCGATCCGGTCAAGAACCGCCACCGTGGTTTCAAGGTCTTCATCAGAAATGCCATCGAGCAGACCCGCGCGCAATGCATTGAGTCGCGTATCGATTCTTTCTGCCAGCGCAGCACCTTCGGGCGTCAGCGCAAGGTGTTTAGCGCGGCGGTCGCTCTCGTCGGCAATGCGCTCGATCAAGCCTGCGCCTTCGAGCAAATTCAAGGTGCGCACCAGCGATGGCTCGGTCACGCCGACGACACGCGCCAGTTCCCCCTGCCGCACTGTTTCTCCAAGACGCAGCAGATGCACCAGCGCCCAGCCCGAGGAATTGGATATCCCGAGCGAGGACAGCGCATCGTCCGCCAATTGTAGCCATGAGCGCGAAATCGGGCCCAGCCTTGTGGCAAGGGCCCGCTCACGCAACCGTCGTTCCTGCATGCGCGGTCCTTAGCACGCTAACTAATGGCAGCAAGTCACTCCAAGGGAGATATTATTGCAAGTAACGCAAGCGAATAGGCAACTGTCCCCCTCACCAACCACGCTGCAATTGCGAAGGATCGTTCGGACCATGGGCGCCCGAACCGGCCACCTTGCAGAATATCTGCGCGCAGGAGGGCTGGTGCGAAGCCGGAAGGCTCGTTAAGCCTCGGGAAAATCGGTCGCTCTCAATCCCTCCTTGCCGGAGATCGCGCTTGCGTCATCCCTCGCCTTTCCGCCGAATCACTGCCCTTGCACTGGCACTCGCCCTCACCGCTCCGCTGGTTCCGGAAGCTCAGGCTTGGGCAGAGGCGCCCGTCGATGTTGCCGCTGCGAAGGCTGCGCGCCCGCAACAATCCGCCACAACGCGCCATGCCATGGTCGCCGCTGCGAACCCGCTCGCGGTCGAGGCCGGGGTCGAGGTTCTGCGCAAGGGCGGCTCGGCGGTGGACGCCGCGGTGGCGATCCAGGCAGTGCTGGGGCTGGTCGAGCCGCAAAGCTCGGGCCTCGGCGGCGGCGGCTTCATGATCTTCTATGACGCGAAGACGAAGCAGGTCACGGCCTATGACGGGCGCGAGATGGCGCCGATGGGGGCGAACAACCACCTCTTCGTCGATGACGCCGGCAAGCGCCTGCCCTTCTTCGATGCCGTACTCGGCGGCATTTCGACGGGCGTGCCGGGTGCCATCGCCATGCTGGACATGGCCCACCGCGATCACGGCAAGCTCGAATGGGCAGGCCTCTTCGACAAGGCGCACACGCTGGCAGAGGATGGCTTCATCGTCAGCCCGCGTTTGGCGGGGATGATCGCCTCGAAGGCGCCGCAGGCCTCCGCGCCCGATGCGGTGCGGTACTTCACCAAGGCCGACGGCACGCGCTATGTCGCCGGAGACCGCCTGCGCAATCCGGACTATGCAAAGTCGCTGGAGCGGATCGCCCGGTTCGGTGCCTCGGGCCTGCTCACCGGCCCGATCGCGCAGGACATTGTTGCCCGCCTTCATGAAGGTTCGCGCCCAAGCACGATGACGCTGGCCGACCTTGCCGCCTATCGCCCGCATTCGGGCCCGGCGCTCTGCAATCCCTACCGCACTTATGTGGTCTGTACGCCGCAGGCGCCTTCCGGCGGCCCCGGCCTGCAAATCGCGCTCGGCGTGCTGGCTCATACCGATATCGACAAGCGCTCCGCCAGCGACGAGAAGGCCTGGTTCCAGTTCGCGCAGGCCAGCCGCCTCGCCTATGCTGATCGCGACCGCTACGTCGGCGATCCGGCTTTCGTGAAAGTGCCGATCGCCGGCCTGCTCGCGCCGGACTACCTCAAATCCCGCGCCGCGCTGATCGGCGAGAAGGCCGGTCCGATCACCTTCGGCATGCCGCAAGGCGCGCCCGTCAACGGAGCAGACGCCACGGCCGAGCCGGGCGGCACCAGCCACTTCGTGATCGTCGATACGCAAGGCAACGTCGTCTCGATGACGACCACGGTCGAAAGCATCTTCGGTTCGGGCCGGATGGTCGACGGCTTCTTCCTCAACAACCAGCTTACCGACTTCTCGTTCTCGCCCACCGACGACGACGGTGCCCCTGCGGCCAATGCCCCCGCGCCCGGCAAGCGCCCGCGTTCCAGCATGGGCCCGGCAATCGTGCTGACACCGCAAGGCAAGTTCGTGGCGGCCGCAGGCTCGCCCGGCGGCTCTGCGATCCAGGCCTATAACCTGAAAGTACTGGTTGCCCTGCTCGATTGGCACATGAGCCCGCAGGAGGCGGTTTCGCTGCCCAACCTCGTGGCGAAGGGCGACACGTACAGCGCCGACGTGTTCCCCGATCCGATCATGGCCGCCCTTGCCGCGCGCGGCATGCCGCTGTCGACCAGCCGGGGCGAGGAATCCGGCCTGCAAGCCGTGATCGTGGCGCCGAAGGGCTTTGTCGGGGGCGCGGATCCGCGGCGTGAAGGCGTGGCCCGAGGTTTCTGATAAAGGGGGCTTCTGACGGGGTGGCTTGAGCACTGGGGCATGACCACGCATAGTCGGCGGCGATGAAACAGCTCGCCGTCGACGTTCCCGCCCTTGACCGGCATCAGGTTCGGCGCGGATTTCTGACAGTGTCACGCACGTGACGGACAGGAATCCCAAAGCCGGAAGTCTGGGCCTCGTGGCGGCCACGGCGCTGGTCATGGGCAACATGATCGGCTCCGGCGTGTTCCTGCTACCCGCCAGCCTTGCGCCGTTCGGATGGAACGGGGTGATCGGCTGGCTCATAACGATCAGCGGCGCACTTGTGCTCGCCTATGTTCTCAGCCGCCTTACCCGTGCCCGTCCCGGAGCCGGTGGACCGGCGGGCTTCGTTACAGACGCCTTCGGACCGGCTGCCGGGTTCTTCATCAGCTGGATCTATCTGGTCTCGATCTGGACCTCGGTGGTGGCGATCGCGGTGGCCGCCGTCAGCTATCTGTCCAGCATCGTGCCCCTGCTTGGCATGGGCGAGTACGTCCCGGCGATGGCCGCCATCGTGCTGCTCTGGCTCATGGCGTTCATCAACTTGCGCGGCGTGCGCGCGGCCGGTGAGTTCCAGATCGTCACCCTTGCTCTCAAGGTCCTTCCGCTTATCGTCGTCATCATGATCGCTGCAGCCGTGCTCGGAAGCGGACGCGCGCATGTCGCGCCTCCCGTTCCCGGCAGCATCGGCTTCGGCGCGATCAACGGCGCCGCCACGCTGACGCTCTGGGCGCTGCTCGGCTTCGAGAGCGCGAGCGTCGCGACGGCCCGCGTGCGCAATCCTGAAGTGAACATCGCCCGCGCCACGCTCTGGGGCACGGGGCTTACCGGCATTCTCTACCTTCTGGTCTGCTCGGCGGTTGCGCTACTGCTGCCGGTGGAGGTTGCCGCGCATTCGCCGGCCCCCTTCGCGACATTCGTCGCGCGCTTCTGGAATGCAGACGCCGCCACGTTTATCACGGTCTTTGCCGTCATCAGCTGCGTCGGCGCGCTCAACGGCTGGACCCTGCTCGAAGCCGAAATGGTGCGCGACATGGCGAACCGCCGCCTGCTCCCTGCATGGTTCGCTGAGACCGACGGGCGCGGGGTCGCGCGCCGCGCGCTGCTGATCTCGACCGTGATCGCCAGCCTCTTTGCGGCAATGAACGCCAGCCGGTCGATGCAGGCGCTGTTCGAATATCTGCTGCTGCTATCGACCTCGGCGACGCTGTGGCTCTACCTTGCCTGCGCGCTTTCAGCGCTGCGATTGGGAGTTGCGCGCCCCGCCGCCATTCTAGGTGCTGTCTATGCGTTGTGGACGCTCTGGGGGGCCGGGATCGGCGCGAGCGGGCTCAGCTTCGTGCTGATGGCGCTAGGCCTGCCGATCTGGCTCATGGTCCGGCGCCGAAACGCCGAGCAGCGCGTCTAGCCACGCCTCGACCAGTCCGGTCGCCTCCTCCGGCGTGAAGGGCGCCTTGCCCAGGCTGAGTTCGAGCCAGAGCCCGTCGATCAGCGCGGTCAGGCCCACGCCGATCAGCCGGGTATCGGCCATGCCCGGTCGGCACGCGCGGATCAGCGCATCCATGCCGATCCGAAACTCGCCATAGATCTCTTCGTGGAGCGCGGCGATGCCGGAGTCCTGCGGCGTCATTGCCCAGAATGCCAGCCAGGTCGCCAGCAGTTCGGGATCGGCAATGGGCGGACGGAAGCTGGCAGCGAGATAGGCCAGCAGGCGCGCCCTCGGTTCTTCACCCGCCTCGGCCACGGCCTCTTCAAGCGCCCGTGCGACCCGGTTTCCCGTCCAGCGATAGGCTTCGGCAATCGCATCGGACACGCCGCCAAAATAGTGTCGCAACAGCCCCGGCGACACTCCTGCCATCCCGCAGATCGAGCGAACCGAAGTCCCGCCCACGCCGTGCACCGCAAGACACCGTGCCGTCGCCTCGATCAGGCTCTGCCGCCGCTCGTCGGGATCACCGCGCGTATAGGCCGGTGTGGAGGATTGCTTGGTAGTCATCGCGTTGTTATACGATCGTACAACAAGGAGTCGCCCATGGCAACGCAGCTCAAGGATTTCGCGGAAAACGATCCGCTCGATGGCTGGAGCCTGCCGGCCTGGACTTATTCCGATCCCGAATTCCTGGCGGTGGAGAAGGAGCGCATCTTCGCCCCAAGCTGGCAGGTCGTCTGCCACGAGAGCGACGTGCCGAACGTGGGCGACTGGCACACGCTGGAGTACATCAGCGAAAGCGTGATCGTCGTGCGCGGCAATGACGGGCAGCTACGCGCCTTCACCAATGTCTGCCGCCATCGCGGATCGCGCGTGGTCGATGGCGCGAGCGGCTGCGCGAAGAAGCTGATCTGCCCCTATCACGCCTGGGTCTACGATCTCGACGGCCGCCTTGCCGGCGTGCCCGACAGTCAGAGCTATCCCGATTTCGACAAGGCCCAGCACGGCCTTGCTCCGGTGGACATAGAAGTCTGGCGCGGCTTCATCTTCGTGCGCCTGGTCAATGACGGCGGCCCCTCGATCGCGCAAATGATGGCCCCTTACGAGGAGATGGTCGCACCTTATCGCTTCGAGGATCTGAAGGCGCTTGGCCGCGTCACCATGCGCCCGCGCGAGGTGAACTGGAAGAACGTGGGCGACAACTATTCGGACGGGCTGCACATCCCCGTCGCCCACCCCGGTCTCACCCGCCTGTTTGGCCGCAGCTACGGCGTGGAAGCGGAGCGTCATGTCGACCGGATGTGGGGCGATCTGATGGACGCGCCCTCGTCCAACTGGTCCGAACGCATGTACCAGCGCCTGCTGCCGTCGGTGCCGCACTTGCCCGAGGACCGGCAGCGCCACTGGCTCTATTTCAAGCTATGGCCCGGCGTCGCCTTCGACATCTATCCGGATCAGGTCGATTTCATGCAATGGCTGCCCACGGGGCCGGAAACCTGCATGATCCGCGAGATCAGCTACGTGCTTCCCGATGACCGCCGCGAGATGCGCGCCGCGCGCTATCTCAACTGGCGCATCAATCGGCAGGTCAATGCCGAGGATACGCAGCTCATCGCCCGCGTGCAGGCGGGCATGGCCTCGCGCACGTTCTCGGTCGGGCCGCTGTCCGACAAGGAAGTCTGCCTGCGCCACTTCTGCAAGCGCATCCGCGAACTGATCCCAGAGGCCCGCCAGAACGAGCGGCCCGCATCCGGCTGGAGCCAAAAATGACCCAGAAATACGATGCCGTTATCATCGGCGGCGGCCACAACGGCCTCGTCTGCGCGTTTTACCTTGCCCGCGCGGGGCTGAAGGTCCGCATTCTGGAGCGCCGCGACGTGGTCGGCGGCGCGGCGGTGACCGAGGAATTCCACCCCGGTTTCCGCAATTCGGTGGCCAGCTACACCGTCAGCCTGCTCCAGCCCAAGGTGATCGCCGACATGCGCTTGGCCGACTATGGCTACCGCGTGATCGAGCGGCCGATCTCCAACCTGCTGCCGCAGGAAGACGGCGGCTATCTCAAGCTGGGCGGCGGGCTGGAGCGCACGCAAGCGGAGTTCCGCCGCTTTTCCAAGCACGATGCCGAAGTGCTGCCCGCCTATTACGATTCGTTGGAAGTCGTGGCCGAAGTCCTGCGCGATCTGGCGCTGAAGTCACCGCCCAATGCCGGCGACGGCTGGCGCGGACTGATCGACGCGGCGCTTCAGGGCCGCAAGCTGGCGGGCCTTTCCATCGAAGCGCAACGCGATGTGCTGGACCTCTTCACCAAATCCGCGCGCGGGCTGCTGGACGGCTGGTTCGAGAGCGAGGCGGTGAAGGCCGCGTTCGGTTTCGACGCCGTGGTCGGCAACTATGCCTCGCCCGATACGCCGGGCAGCGCCTACGTCCTGCTGCACCACGTCTTTGGTGAGGTGAACGGCAAGAAGGGCGCATGGGGCCACTCGGTCGGCGGCATGGGCAACATCACCCGCATCATGGGCGAAGTCTGTCGCAAGCTGGGCGTGGAGATCAGCCTGGAAAGCCCGGTCGATCAGGTCCTCGTCGATGGCGACAAGGTGGCCGGCGTGCGGCTTGAAAGCGGCGAAGAAATTGCCGCCACCCGCGTGATCGCCAATGTCGGGCCCAAGCTGCTCTACGGCAAGATGATCGCGCAGAGCGACCTAAAGCCCGATTTCCAGCGGCGCATGAAGAGCTTCAAGGCGGGCAGCGGCACCTTCCGCATGAACGTGGCGCTTTCCGAACTGCCGAAGTTCACCTGCATTCCCGAACCGGGAGAGCATCACCAGTCCGGCATCATCATCGCGCCGACGCTGGACTACATGGACCGCGCGTTCCTCGACGCGAAGACCTATGGCTGGTCGAAGAAGCCGATCGTGGAGATGCTGATCCCCTCGACCGTGGACGACAGCCTCGCGCCCGAAGGCCAGCATGTCGCCAGCCTGTTCTGCCAGCAGTTCGCCCCGGAACTGCCGGATGGCCGCGACTGGGACGCCGAGGAAGACAAGGCGGCGGATACCATCATCGACACCGTGGAGGAATACGCGCCGGGCTTCCGCGCCTCGATCCTCGGGCGACAGGTACTCAGCCCCAAGGGGCTGGAACGCAAGTTCGGCCTGGTCGGCGGAGACATCATGCACGGCAACCTGACGCTCGACCAGATGTGGTCGGCGCGTCCGGTGCTCGGTCATGGCAGCTATCGCGGGCCGATCAAGGGGCTCTACATGTGCGGCTCGGGCAGCCACCCGGGCGGCGGCGTGACCGGCGCGCCGGGCCACAACTGCGCGCACGAGGTGATCGCCGACAAGGGCCGTTTCGGACGCTTCAGGGCCTAAAACCGGGCGCTTCATCCCTTCGAGCGGGCAACCCACCGAAATCACGCTGGGCATAGCGGATAAAACCGTCCTGAGGTCCGGTTACGGGAAACCGGCGCCTTTCGCGGCAAGCGGAGGGCCGATTTCCGGACCGGTGCCAAGAACGGCCGGGTCGCCAAGAACGGGAAGACCGCTTGACCAGCACTTTGATTGCCGATCCCTCACGCAAGTCTGCTGCGATCTCCATCGCGCGCGTCATCTGCATCCTTGGCGTGGTCTATGTCCACGCCTGGACGGGCCTGACCGGCTACGACCTGCAACTGGCCCGCGGCACCCCGCAGGACGACTTTCGTTGGGTGCTGATGGACGTGTTCGGACGCAGCGCCGTGCCGCTGCTCGGGCTGATCTCGGGCTGGCTGGTCGCGTCGTCGAGCCGCACGCGTGACTGGCCCACGCATGTCGCCCGCAAGGCGCGGACGATCCTGCTGCCGATGGTCTTGTGGAACGCCCTCGCCCTGCTGCTGGTATCCGGGACGGCATGGTTGCTGAACCTGCCCGCGCCAACGCCGCACTCGTTCGACTGGGTGTTCGAGGAACTCTTCGTCGCCAGCCGCAATCCGGACATCAACGTACAGATGCCGTTCCTGCGAGACCTCTTCGTTTGCATGCTGGCCGCGCCGTGGCTGGTGCGGCTTGCGAACCCATGGCTGGTGGCAATCGCTTCGATCGCCGCCGTTTGCCAGATCGTCGGCATCGGCGCGCCGGTGGTGATGCGGGCCTCGATCCCGTTCTTTTTCGTGCTGGGCATTCTCGCCCGGCGCGAGAATTTCGCCGACCGAGTGGCCTCATGGCCCCTGCCGGTGGCACTTCTGCCATTCGCGAGCCTGATGGCTCTACAGCTCTTTTTGACGCTTCGGTACGGCATGCAGCCGGACAATGCCGCCAGTGCAACGCTGGATCTGGCGATCAGATTGACGGCGGCTGCGGCTTACTGGCGCCTGGCCTGGGCTCTTTCGGCCAGCCCGTTAAAGACCCCCTTGCTGCGGATCGAACCTTTTGCCTTCTTCCTGTTCTGTTCGCACCTGATCCTGATCTGGCTGGGAGGCCCGCTGCTGGGTGCGTTGTTCGGCAAGCTCGGGTCGCCGCTCTATCCCTACTTCCTACTGGCCCAGCCGTTCATCGTGCTGCTGGCGGTCGTGGCGCTTGGGACCGCACTGGTCCGCGCAGCGCCCGGACCCGCGAAAGTGCTGAGCGGAGGACGGCTGGCGGCGGCCTGAGGCCGCTATTCCTCGACCGTCCCCGCCTTCATCACATGCGAGACATGCTCCAGCACGCTCACATCGCGCAAGGGATCGCCTTCGACCGCGATCATGTCGGCAAACTTGCCGGGCGCGATCGAGCCCAGTTCGCTTTCGTGACCAATCAGCGTCGCCGCATCGATCGTCGCCGCCTTGATTGCCTGCATCGGCGTCATGCCGTACTTCACCATATAGGCGAACTGGCGCGCATTGAGACCGTGCGGATAGACCCCCGCATCGGTGCCAAAGGCTAGCTTGACCCCCATCTTCACTGCCTTCGCGAAGCCGTCGCGCTGGATCTGCGTGGTCTCACGGTTCTTGCGCAAGTATTCGGCGGGCCAGCCCTCCTTGGTGCCCTGCTGATCGATCCAGTCCCCGTCGTAGATATCCATGACCAGCCAGACATCGGCATCCTTGGCCATCTTCAGGCCCTCGTCATCGATCAGGCTGGCATGCTCCACCGAATGCACGCCGGAACGGATCGCCGCCTTGATACCCTCAGCGCCATGGGCATGGGCGGTCGCGTAGGAGTGATGCTCCTTCGCCACGGCAACGACCGCGCGCATCTCGTCCTCGGTCAATTCCACTTGCCCCGGCTCGGTGCCGATGGCGAGGACCGCGCCGGTGGCGATCATCTTGATGAAATCGGCCCCATGCTCGAACAGGAATTCGGTCTTCTCATGCGCTTCCTGCGGGTTGCGGATCACGCCGTAGCGCATGTCCGCCGGAACTTGGTCGTTCGGGACCACCCCGTTAAGCTCACCCCCGCCGCCCGGCTTGGTGATATAGGCACCGGCCACGAACATGCGCGGTCCGGGGACGTCACCCGCGGCAATGGCGTCGCGCAAGGCCACGTCGGTAAGCCCGCGATAGGTGCCGACATCGCGGACGGTAGTGAAGCCCGCGTCGAGCGTCACTTTGGCATTGTGTGCCCCGATCAGCGCGGTCAGCTGAGGAGAGGTCTTGAGCGGCGCGGCGACATCGGCGCTTTGCCCGGTATCGGCAAGGTGGGTGTGCAGATCGATGAGGCCGGGCAGCACCGTATAGGCCGACCAGTCCACCTCCTGCGCACCCGAAGGTGTCTTGCCGCAGGCCTCCACGCGGATGACGCGGCCGTCGGTCACCAGCACGCACTGCCCGGTGCGCGTGGTGCCGTAGTCCACATCGATCAGTCGTCCCGCACGGACATAAAGCGTTGCCGCCGAAGCGGGCGCGGCCAGCGCGCCCGCCAGAATTGCCGCGAGAAAAGCCCCCTGCTTCACCCGCTTCCGTTCCGCCCCCATGCTTCTCACTTTCCAGCCAGATCCTTGTACATCGACAGGTAATAAGTGATGCCCGGCCGGATATTGAGCAGCGGAATACGCTCATTGAGGCCGTGCGAGAATTCGTCCGAGTCCTTGATCATCGAGGCGGCAGCGCCGTAGCTCGGCACGCCGAGCGCACGGTACCACATCGAATCCGACGCACCCGACGCTTGCGAAGGGATCAGCGGTACCGGGCCCCAGGCCGCTGTCACGGCCTTGCGCGCGGCAGCGACGAAATCGGGTCGCATCGGCGAGGCCGGGGCCATCGTGGAATCGTCGCCCGTCACGTCCGAGAACTTTGCGGCGGGCATGGCGGCCACTTTCGCCAATTCGGCCATGATCTCTTCCCGCGTGTGCCCCGGGAAGATGCGGCAGTTGATGTTGGCACTCGCCCGCTGCGGCAGGGCGTTGCGGGCATGACCGCCGGACAGCATGGTAGGCACGCAGGTCGTGCTGACGCGGCCCACGCTGGCGGGATCGGCGCGCAGCACTTCCAGCGCGGCAGGGTCGTTCGGATTGGCCGCGAAGTCGCGCATCGCCTTGGCCTTCTTCGGATCGGCCTCCAGCTTCGACGCCTCGGTCCAGTAGGCGCGGGTCACGTCGTTGAGTTCGGGCTTGAACTTGTAGGCGCCGATCCGCACCAGAGCTTCGGAAAGCTGGACGATCGCATTGTCCGGACGCGGGGCCGAACTGTGGCCGCCGGGATTGGTGACGGTGATCTCGTAATCGATGTAGGTCTTCTCGGCGCCCTGCCAGGTCCAGAACAGCGGCTTGCCGGTCTCTTCGGACAGCGTGCCCGAAGCCCCATCGACATTGAGCACGAGTTCGGCGTTCTTCAACCGCTCGGCGATCAGCTTGGAGGTCGCCATCGAGGTTTCCTCGTCACCCGAATAGGCGATGACGAGCGTGCGCTTCGGTTTGAAACCTTGCTTGCGCAGTTCGATCATCGATTCCATCGCCAGCACCGCTTCGAACTTGGTGTCGCTGGCGCCGCGGCCGTAGAGGTATCCGTTCTCCACCACCGGGGTGAAGGGATCACGCTCCCAGTCGGCAGGCTTGGCTTCGACCACGTCCATGTGCGCGGAGACGACGAGCGGCTTCAGTGACGGGTCGCTGCCCTTCCAGATGGCGATGAGATAGGCGGTGTCCTTGTAGGGGACGATATCGATGTCCTTGGCGTCCCAGCCGGCGTCGATCAGGCGCTGCTTGAACAGGGCAGCGACTTGCGGGGTCTGGTTACCTTCGCCTTCCACGGAGCGCAGGGCGATGGCCTTCTTGGCCATGTCGAGCACATGCGCCTCGGCATCGGGATAAGCCGTCGGCGCAGCCTGAACGGAAGACGCGGAAAGCACGATGGCGGCGAGCGACGCCGCCGGAAGAAGGATATGCCTCATGGAAATTGCCCTGCCCTGAAATGCGATTTGCCCGAAGGTTCTGGTTCATCGAAGCCAAAGAGAATCGGCCCCAATGTCAGCACTCTGTCGCATTCGCAGGAGCGGCGCACCTGTTTTGGTGCGCCGCTAAAAATTCAGGCGCTCTCAGGCAATGTCAAGTGCTCCGGTCAGGTCGCCCGGTGCCACGCCGCTGGCCGCGACCATGGCATCTTCCCGCATTTTCAGGCCGGAAAGCTTCTCCAGTCCAAAGCGGCGGGTGAGGAAGCGAGAGATCGATCCGGTGTCGTAGATCGTATGGTCAACCACGCCCTTTTTGGCGTGGGGGGAGACGATCACGGCCGGAATGCGCGTGCCCGGGCCCCAGCGGTCGCCCTTCGGCGGCGCGACATGATCCCACCAGCCGCCGTTTTCATCGAACGTGATGACGATCAGCATCTTCTCCCACTGCGGGCTGGCACGCAGGGCATCGACCACGGCGGCGATATGCCGGTCACCCGAATCGATGTCTGAGTAGCCCGCATGCATGTTGAGGTTGCCCTGCGGCTTGTAATAGCTGACCGCCGGAAGCTTGCCCGCCCCGGCGTCCGCCAGAAAGCGGTTGGTGCGCGCGGTGTCGCCCTCGCCGCCGTCGCGCAGATGCCGCGCGCGGTCGGCCGTGCCGGGGGCGAAGCGGCCGTAGTAGTTGAACGGCTGGTGATGCGGCTGGAAATTGGGGCGCGAAGGGAACGAGGCGTCGTTCATCTTTCCCTCAAGCGCCGTATTCCACCCGCCAGCATACCATGCCCATTCAACGCCCTTGGCCGAAAGCATGTCGCCGATCGTCTTGTGCTGCTGCGGTACCAGCGTGTTGGCGCTGGCGGCATTGGCGAAACCGGGCTTGTCCGGGTCCAATTCGTAGGTCGGCGCATAGGGCGGCAGCATCGTGTTGACCGCCCAGAAGTCGGGCGAGAGCGTGCTCGGCCCGAACACCGCCGGCCCGTCCAGAGCGCTCGGCGCAGTCTTGGGATCGAGCTTGAGGCGGGTACCCTTGGGATCGTCCCCTTCCAGATGCGCGATGCGCTTGGCGGCCGGACTTTTGTCGGCGTCCGGATAGAACGGCGGCTGCGCGCAGATCAGGTACTGGTGGTTGAGGAACGATCCACCGAACGCGCCCATGAAGAAGTTGTCGCAGAGCGTGAACTCACGCGCGAGCTGCCAGAGGCGAAGCTGCGCGCGGGTGTCGCCATAGTGCCCCATGACGAGCGCGCCGCTGTCACCAAAGGCAACGAAATGGTCATTGGCGCCGCCGTTGATCTGCATCTGGTTGTGGTAGAACGCATGGACGAGGTCCCGCGTCACCAGCCCGTGCGGGAGCGGATCGCCGTCGGGCGTCTTGAGCGCGAAGGCGCCATTGGGGATCGGCCCGAGATCGTCGGGCCCGATCTGGTATTCGGCGTGCTGGACCACCTGCTTCGACGGCACCAGACCTTCCCAGACTTTCGGCAGCCGCTCCAGCACCTTGCCGTCACGGTCCCGCTGGCGGGTGCGTTCGGGCGGAACCGAGGCAAGCGGCTGCTCCAGCCCGGGGAAGTCCGCGAAGAGGTTGTTGAAACTGCGGTTCTCCGCGAAGATCACCACCACCGTATCGATCGCCTCACGCAGCTTCGCATCGCTGACCGGGCGCGAGGAGGACGCCTTCGCGGGCCGGGCCTCGGCGCTTTCGGTAGGCGCGCCTGCAACGGCAACCGCCCCGATTGCGGCGGCAAGACCGCCCAGGAAATCGCGGCGGTCGGGATTGCCGGACATGGCTTCGCCGGAACCGGAGGTGGGATCGGAATCAGAATCGGACATGGGCGGGGGGAATCCTTGCGGAATTAGGAAACCGGCACTCTCTGCGGCGGCGACGCCCCTTGCGTCAACCGTTCCGAACCCGGTTTGGCGCGGGTTCAGGGATAGATCTCAGGTCTTTGTGAAGACCCGATCGCCCCACTTCACCGCCAGTGTGGTGCTGTCCGTATTGGCGGTGGTACGCTCGGCAATGGTGGACATGAAGTGCCAGGTGCCGCGCACCTGATCGGGCCGCACGTCGAGCGAGACATAGCCCCGGCGCTTGACATCGGCGAAGACCAGTTCGGGATTGGCTCCGCGCAACACGGCGGACAGCGCGTCCGGCTTGGCCAGTGGCAGGTATTCCTCATAGCCCGGCGAGGTGACCGACTGCCCTGCATATTCCACGCCGACCGCCGCGCCCCCGCTCGAAAGCTCGTTGCCCCAGGCATTGTGACTGTCGCCCGAAAGCACGACGAGGTTGCAGTCCGCCTCCCGCGCCGCCTTGAGCAGGCGTTCACGCGCAGCCGGGTAGCCGTCCCACGAATCCATGTTGAACGGCAGCCCTACTTTCGCGGCGGCCGAAATTGCCATGAGCTGGCGGCGAATCCTGGCATCGCCCTTGGCGGGAACGAAATCAGCCAGCGCCTGAGGCGCCTTGAGCATGCCCATGACGATTTGCTGGGCAAGGATCTGCCATCGTGTCCCGGCCTTGGTCGATGCGGCAAAGCTCTTGTAGAGCCAGTCCTCCTGCGCGGCGCCCATCAGGGTGCGGTCGGCCGACAGCCACGGCCCATCACGGAAAGCGAGCAGCGCCTTGCCGACATCCCCACCCTTGAAGGCCGAGCCGAGATCGAGTTGCTTCATCCGCTGCGTCACCCGCGTCTCGGGACGGAAGATCGTTGCCAGCGAGCCGATCTGATAGCTGCCCCAGTCGGCATCGGAAACCGGCAGCCACTCGCGATAAGCCTTCTCGGCCGCTGCCTTGCGCACGGCCCACGAGCCCTCCGTTTTGGGCTGATGGTTCTCCGCGCCGTCCTTGTAGGCATCGTTGGCGAATTCGTGATCGTCCCACTGCGCGATCATCGGGAGGCGTCGATGCAGTGCCCGCAAATCGGGGTCGAGGCGATAGCTCGCATAGCGCAGGCGATAGTCGGCCAGCGTGACGATCTCGTTCGCCGGTTCGATCGGGCGGCCCGCCATGGGATGATCGGGATATTCGCCGATCTTGTACTCGTAGATATAGTCGCCGACGTGGACGATCAGGTCGAGATCGTCGCGCTCGGCGGCATGGGCATAGGCGTTGAACCAGCCGAACGGCATGTTCGAGCAGGAGAACAAGCCGATGCCGAAGCGATCGACCTCGCCCACCGGCAAAGTGCGCGTGCGACCAACCTCGCTCATCGTGCCGTCTGGGGCGATGAAGCGGTAGAAGTACCACTTGCCCGGCTGGAGCCCCGCCACGACCAGCTTGGCGCAGTTGTCGCGGGCGGGCGAGGCCACGACGTCACCTCCGCTGGCGACTTTACGGAAGGCGTCGTCTTCCGCCACCTCGCAGCGCAGTTTCGTCTCCCCGCTGCCGACATAGCGCGTCCACAGCAGGACCGAGTCCGCCGCCGGTTCGCCGCTGGCGACACCATGCGTGAAACCGCGCGCGGTGAGCACTTGCGCAAGACCCGGTGTAGAAAGCGCGGCAAGGCCAAGAGCGCCTGCCTTGATCAGCAGGCGGCGGTCGAGAGCGAGCGTCATGGGTCCTGTTTCCCGTTTACGAAGGTTCAGTAACGCACAGTCAGTTCGATGCCGTAAGTACGCGGCTCTGCGGGAATGAAGGTCGGGTGCCCGAACGAGCCGCCTGTATTTCCCGCGTCCAATAGGTACTTCTCGTTACCGAGATTGCGTGCATAGCCGGCCACTTGCAAGCGATTGTCCATGAACGAGACGCCGCCGCGTACGTTGACCAGCGTTACCGCGTCTTGGCTGATCGCTTCGCTGTTCGGGACTTCGAAGTAGATCTTGCTGCGATAGGTCACGCTGGGCGTCAGGAACACGCTGGTGTTCTGGGTGACGGGGACATTGAGATTGAGGCCCGCCGCCCACTGCCACTTGGGCTGGAGGCGGAACTGGTTACCGGCGTAGATGCCGTTGGCTTCCTTGTCGTCGATGCCGCCGCTGATGAAGCCGACGTTGCTGAACGCGCTCAGCCAGTCAGTGAACTTCGCTTCCAGTTCGGCCTCGACGCCGATGTTGGTGGCCGAACCGGCGCTTTCGGTGCGGGCGACGCCGGTCGTGGCATCGATCACGTCGACCTGGAAATTGCTGTAATCGTCATAATAGACGCCCAGCGAGCCCGAGAAGATGCCCGCCGAGCCCTTGATGCCGACTTCGTAGTTCCAGACCGTCTCGGCCTCGATCAGGTTCAGATCCTCGACGGGCCCGGTAGCGGCTGAAAGCTGCACCACCGGCGAACGGCGCCCCTCCGAAATCGTCGCGTAGAGATTGACGTTGGAGTTGAGGTGCCAGAGCGCGTTGAAACGCGGCAGCACGGCGGCATAGGAGCGCTGCGCATAGAACGTCTGCCCGCCGGTATCGACCAGCGGCAGCAGCGGCTGGCCGTATAGCGGCGCCGCAGGTTGGTTGGCGGCATAGCCCGAGCGGCGCTTCTCGATCAGCACGCGCGCGCCGGCCGTGAGTTCGACGGCTGGAACCGGTTTGAATGCGACATCGCCGAACATCGACCACGACTGGTTGCGGCCCTTGTTCTCGTACCAACTCGAATAGGGCAGCTGCCTGACCAGTCCCCGGCTGGCAAGATAGGTGGCCGCCGATGCTGTAACCGTGTTGTTCGCCGAGACGCAGCCAAGGCCCGGAATAATGTTCGCGGTGCACTGCAGATAGGTGCCGACTTCCGAGGAGAACGGCACGTACTGATAGCTGTCCTCGATGAAATAGTTCCACCCGAACGAGGCGCGCCACTGGTCGTCGCTATAGGTAAAGCGGCTCTCGTGGCTCGCCTGCCAGCCCTTGGCGTGTTCGGCGAACTCAAGATACCAGGCGGCCGAGCCATCGGCATCGAAGACTTCCAGCGCATCGAAGTGGCGGTAGCCGTTGACGGTGGTGAAGTTCCAGCCGTCCGCGAAGTCCCAGCTTGCGGTGAGGTTCGCATCGTAGACGTCGCGGTGGAGGCCCAGCTTGTCGCTGCCCAGCACTTCGGCCGAATAGCGCGAGCCGCCGAGATAGGCCGGGCCGTACAGTCCGTCGACCGAAGTCGAGCCGAGGTCCTTCGACAGGAAGGGCGTGCCCGAATTGCGCTGGCGATCGTACGTGAGGATCAGATCGGCGGTGAAGTCGCTGGTCGGCGTGAAGCGCAGCGATCCGCGCAGGCCGAGTTGATCCTGCGCATAGAGATCGTCCTGATCGGGCGCGAGGTTCTTCACATAGCCATCACGCTTCTTCCACTGCCAGGCGATACGCCCGGCAAGGACGTCGTTGCCGGCATTGACGAAGCCTTCCAGCCGGTAGGCATCGAGGTTGCCGTAAGCGCCGGTAACTTGCGCCGAGAGGCCCGGCTGGGGCCTGGCCGAAACAAGGCTGATCGCGCCGATGGCGGCGGCAGTGCCGAACAGCGTTGCCTGCGGGCCCTTGACCACTTCGATGCGGTCGAGATCGAAGTTCCCTTGATAGGCCCCGCGCGAGCGCGAGATGTCGATGCCGTTATAATAGAGCGTGACGCGCGGCCCCTCCTGCGCCGAACCACTGTCCGAAGTGATGCCGCGAATCACGAAGCCGGGATTGTTGGCGCTCTGGATCTGGATGTTGAGGCCGGGAACATAGGCCGAAAGCTCGCCCATATCGGTAACGCCCAGTTGGCGCATGCGCTCGCCGGTGATGGCCGAAAGCGTGATCGGCACGTCGACTGCCCGCTGGGCGATCTTTTGCGCGGTAACAACGATCTGGTTGGAATTGGACGTATCGGAGGAGCTATTCGCGGCTGCATCAGCCTCTTCGGCAAAGGCCGTTTCCGGCGTACCGGCAAGCGCCGTGCCGGCCATCAGAGCTGCGATGCAAGCTGCGAATTTCATTACCGTTTCCCTGTGCCCCATTCTGTCGTTGCCCCCGGCGTTAGCGGCTGGAAATGAAGCTTCAATGGCGATCTGCCATGCAGAGTGGATCGCGCACCTATGGTGCACGATCCCGATTGCTGCCGATCTGCGCCTCCTTTCGCGCACAAGACTTGTAATTGCGAGTGATTATCATTAGCGAATGAGGCGACATCGCAACCCGGGAGAGAATCGTGAGCAAGCCGCCTGCCGCCATGGCCGTTCTCGCCGCGGGGTGATCGTCCGCCTCGATATCCGCTGGTCAAGGAGCCCCAGCATGCAGCCTATCCTGGGTATCTCAGCCTTGCTCTCGATGCTTTCTGCGGATCCGTTCGACGCGGCACCGTGGGCTCTGCCGCGTTCGGATATGCAGGAAATTCCTGCCCCCGACGGCCACCTCTACCGCATTCTGGTCTCGTGGCCCGAAGGTGAGCCGCCCGCACAAGGCTGGCCCGTGCTCTGGCTGCTTGGTGGCGAGGACGATTTCGCGATTGCCACAATGACTGCCCGCCGTCTCGCGCGGAGCGAGGGCATCGCGGAAGGCGTGATCGTCACCATCGAATCCGGCTCTCTGGAGCGCCGCATCGCCGATTACACCCCTGCGGTGCCGGGCTATGCGATCCCCAAGGGCTTTCCCGCTAGCGGCGTCCCAACCGGTGGCGCGGAGCGTTTCCTCGATCTAATCGAAGAGACGTTCCGCCCACTGGTCGAGGGACGCTGGCACCTCGATCCCGCGCAGCAAACGCTTGCCGGGCACAACTTCGGCGGCCTGCTGGCGCTGCACAGCCTGTTTACGAGACGCTGCTATTCGACAATCGTCGCGGTGAACCCGTCGCTCTGGTTCGGCGGCGGCATGCTGGAGGCGCAGGAGCGCAAGGCCGATCCCACGCTGAAGGCTCGCCTGTTGATCGCCAGCGGCACTGCCGAACGCGGTCCTGACGGATGCAGCGGCGCCGCGGGGGAGGCGCTGGTCGCTCGCTGGCAGAACCGCGGGGCACAGGCCCGATATCTGGCACTTCGCGGCCGGGGCCACGGCTCCCCCATGTTCGCGGCGATGACCGCAACGGTCGCCACGGCCTTTGCCGGCTGACGCTGTAACGCCTGAAGATCCCCGTACATCGAGGCTGCTGATCGCCGCTCCGTTTGGCAAGCGGCGAAGGTTGTTGTATGGAACATATAGAGAACATATCAGGCGATTCGGAGTATGGCCGACAAGGTCTTCAAATTGACGGGAAGCGCGGCCGAGCGCCTCGCACAGGCGGCCGGTAGCGAACTACCCGCGCTCGAATGCGGGCGCCTGCACGAAATCCACGCGAGCGCAGACGATCGCGCCGCCGCTTTTGCCTTTGCCCTGTGCGGAAGCGACCTCAGGGGTGAGCCCGGCAAACCCGGCGCGGCGGTGTTCGTGCAAATGGCCCGGGCACCCGGCCGGGCGATCCCCGCTGGAGACGGACTGGCGCTGCTCGGCGTGCCCCCTGCCCGGCTGCTCTTTGTGGAGACCGAAAACGAACTCGACCTCCTGCGCGCGGGTCTCGAAGCGGCGCGCTGCCCGGGCGTGGAACTCGTCCTGCTGGACACGCGCGGATCTTTCGCGAAGTACGACCTGACCGCCAGCAGAAGGCTGGCTCTGGCGGCCGAACAATCGCGCTGCCGGGTCATCGTGCTGCGTCAGGATGCCGAACCACGCCCCAGCGCCGCGCAGACACGCTGGGCCATATCCAGTGCGCCTTCCCACGCCCTCGAAGCCAATGCCCCGGGATCGCCCGCAATGGAGGCGACCCTGCTGCGCTGGCGCAATGGCCCCGCAGGCCGCCGGTGGCGGCTGGAATGGGATGGGGATCATGGAACATTCCGCGATGCGACTGACGACACAACCCACCGGGCGCCGCTGCCTGGCACTGTGGTTCCCCTATTTGGCATGCGAGAGAGTGCGGAAGGTGGCGGGCCCGAGCATACCCGCGCCGCCTGAACCCCTCGCACTCGTATCCCGAGTAGGCAATGCGCTGCGCCTGACTGCCGTGGATTCCTGCGCGAACGATGCAGGACTGGACAAAGGCATGACTCTGGCCGACGCCCGGGCGCGCTGCCCTTCGCTGGCGACCCGTCCGGCCGATCCGGCGCTCGATTCCCGCGAACTCGATGCTCTGGTGCGAGCCATGGTGCGCTTCACTCCCATGGTCGCTGCCGATCCGCCCGACGGGATCGTGCTCGACGTGACCGGCTGCTCACACTTGTTCGGCGGCGAAGCCGAACTGGCGCGGCAAGCCGTGGCCCTGTCCGGCTACACCACCCGCCACGCGCTGGGACCGAACGCAGCGGCCGCGCGTGCGCTGGCGCGGCATGGCGGCAAAAACGAGGATGTGCTGGCCCTGCCCATCACCGCGCTGGAACTGCCCGAGGAGGCGCAGGCGGCCCTGCGCAGAGCGGGCCTGCGACAGATTGGCGACCTTGCCCGGCGACCGATGCAGACGCTGGCCGCCCGTTTCGGCGAGGAGATGGTCACGCGCCTGCGCCAGATCCTGGGCGAGGCCTCCAGCGCAATCGCCCCGCGCCGCGTTTCACCGCCAATCCGCCTCGAAACGCGCTTTCCAGAGCCTCTTATCCGCACCGACGACGCGCTCGACGCTATCGAGGACCTGCTGGAGCAAGCGGCGCAAGGCATGGAATCCCGCCAGTTGGGCGGCCGCCGTTTCACGGTCGTGCTCTGCCGGAGTGACAATGCCCGGCGCCGACTGGTCGTGGATACCGGACGCCCGGAACGCGATCCGGCCGCCGTGATGCGGCTGCTCCACGAACGGATCGACACCCTGTCCGATCCCCTCGATCCCGGTTTCGGCTTCGATTCGATCGAACTGGGGGTCTCGCGCACCGAACCGTTGCCCTCGCGCCAGATGGCGCTCGAAGGCGCGGCGGAAGACCTGACCGACGATCTGGCCGCCCTGATCGACAGGCTCAGCGTCCGGCTCGGCCCGAACCGCGTTCGCCGCCTCACGCCTTGCGACAGGCACTTGCCGGAAGTGACGCAAAAGCTGGAACCGGCCATGCGTGTGCAGGCCGGCGACTGGCCCAATGTGCAAGACCGGCCCGCGCGCCCGGTCCTGCTGCTCGATCCTCCGCAGCCGGTGGACGTGGTCGCCGGCGTGCCGGATGGCCCTCCGCTGCGTTTTCGCTGGAAAAACCGGTTGCACGAGGTTCGACTGGCCGAGGGGCCCGAGCGCATCGGGGCGGAATGGTGGCGCAAGCCGACGGGCCATCTTGCCGGCGAAAAACCGCCAACCCGCGATTATTACCGGATCGAGGATGCCGAAGGTCGGCGCTATTGGCTGTTCCGGCACGGCCTGTTCGAGGAAACCTCCAGCCCGCGCTGGTATCTGCACGGGCTGTTCCCATGAGCGATCCGAGAGCCCCTCGCTTCCTGGAGGCGGTGGCCGCCAGCAACTTCAGCTTCCTGCGTGGCGCCTCCCACGCGCAGCTCATGGTCGCGCGGGCCCATGCGCTGGGCATGACCGGCATTGGCATCGCGGACCGCAACACCGTGGCCGGTGTGGCCCGCGCGCTCAAGGCGTGGCGGGAACTGGGCGGCGCCGGAAGCGGTTTCCGGCTCCTCGTCGGCGCGCGGCTCGTCTTTGCCGACGGCACTCCGGACGTGGTTGCCTATCCCACCACGCGCCACGGTTGGGGGCGGCTGACGCGGCTGCTCACACTGGGCAATCGTCGCGCTGAGAAGGGCGAATGCACGCTGCACCTGCCCGACCTGCTCGACCACGCACAGGACATGGCCCTGATCGCGATGGACGGCGATGCCACCTTGCTCGAAACCCTGCGCACCGCGACGCCCTATCTCTGGCTCGCCGCCACCATGCCCCGCGCCGGACGCGATGCCCGCTATCTGAAACAGCGCATGACACTGTCCGCGCGGACCGGCGTGCCGCTGATCGCCACCAACGATGCCCTCTATGCCTCGCCTGACGACAGACCGATGCAAGACGTGCTCACTTGCATCCGCGAAGGCCTGACCGTCCAGACCGCCGGCCGCCGCCTCGCCGCCAATGCCGAGCGCCATCTCAAGCCGCCTGCGGAAATGGCGCGCCTGTTCCTCGCCTGCCCCGAAGCCATAGCCGCCACGCAGGACTTGCAGGACTGCATCCACTTCACGCTCGACCAACTGGTCTACCAATATCCGCGCGAACCGGTGCCGGAAGGCTGGGAGCCGCAGAGCTGGCTCGAACATCTCGTGATGGAAGGTGCCAGGAAACGCTTCGGCGACCGATTGCCGGATGGCTACCGCGAGGTGCTCGACGAGGAGTTCAGCCTGATCCGCGACAAGAAGTACGCCTGCTACTTCCTGACCGTTCACGATATCGTCAACCATGCCCGCACCCGCGAACCGCCGATCCTGTGCCAGGGGCGAGGTTCGGCCGCCAATTCGCTGGTCTGCTACCTGCTGGAGATCACGCCGATCGATCCGGTGCAGGAGAAGCTGCTATTCTCACGCTTTCTCTCCGGCGAACGCAACGAACCGCCGGACATCGATGTCGACTTCGAGCACGAGCGGCGCGAGGAAGTGATCCAGTACGTCTACAAGCGCTATGGCCGCGACCGGGCCGGGATCGCCGCCACTGTCATCCGCTACCGCCAGCGCAGCGCCATCCGCGAGGTGGGCAAGGCGCTGGGCCTGACCGAGGACGTGACCAGCCGCCTGTCCGGCACGATCTGGGGTAGCTGGGGCGACGAGGAACTGCCCGAAAGCCGCCTTGCCGAGGCCGGCTTCGATCCCGGCAATCCGGAACTGGCGCGCCTGCGCGACATGGTCGGCCAATTGCTCGAATTTCCCCGCCACCTCTCGCAGCATGTCGGCGGCTTCGTGCTGAGCGAAGGGCGGCTCGACGAACTGGTGCCGATCCACAATGCCGCGATGCCGGATCGCACGTTCATCGAATGGGACAAGGACGACCTCGAAGCGCTGGGCCTGATGAAAGTCGACGTGCTGGCGCTGGGCATGCTCACCGCGATCCGGAAGAGCTTCAACCTGCTGCGCGATCACGACTTGCGCGACCTGACGCTGGCTACCGTTCCGATCGAGGACAAGCCCACTTACGATATGCTCCAAAAAGGGGACAGTATCGGCGCCTTTCAGGTCGAAAGCCGTGCGCAGATCGCCATGCTGCCGCGCATGAAGCCCAAATGCCTCTACGATCTCGTCATTCAGGTCGCCATCGTGCGCCCCGGCCCCATTCAGGGCGGGATGGTCCATCCCTATCTGCGGCGACGTAACAAGGAGGAAGAGGTCAATTATCCCGGGCCTAAGGGCGAAATCGAAGGCGTTCTCGAGAAGACGCTCGGTGTCCCGCTGTTTCAGGAACAGGCGATGAAACTCGCCATGGTCGCAGCCCGCTTCACACCCGCAGAGGCCGACGGCCTGCGACGCGCCATGGCCACATTCCGCCACAACGGCACCGTACATCATTACCAGCCCCGGCTCATCGAAGGCATGGTCTCACGCGGCTATCCTCGCGAGTTCGCCGAGCGATGTTTCGAGCAGATCAAGGGCTTCGGCGAATACGGCTTTCCCGAAAGCCACGCACAGGCATTTGCCTGGCTGGCCTATGTCTCTTCATGGCTGAAATGCCACTATCCGGCAGTGTTCACCTGCGCGCTGCTCAACAGCCAGCCCATGGGCTTCTATGCCCCCGCCCAGCTTGTGCGGGACGCGCAGGAGCATGGGATCGAAGTGCGCCCGATCGACGTAAATGCCAGCGAATGGGACAATACGCTGGAGAGTGAGCGCGTGCTGCGCCTTGGCCTGCGCCAGATCGATGGCTTTCGCGAGGAATGGGCGGAGATGCTGACCGAAAAGCGCAAGGAACGGCCCATCGCCGGAATGGAAGACCTTGCCCGCCGCGCCGAATTGCCCGCCCGCGCGCTTCGCCTGCTGGCCGATGGCGACGCGCTGGGCTCGCTGGGGCAGAACCGGCGCGAGGCCGGGTGGGAGACGCGGCGCGTTCCGCCCGTCCAATTGCCGCTGTTCGCCGCGCTGGATGCGCCGGAACTGGGCAAGGAACCGGATGCACCGTTACCGACGATGACGCCTTCGGAAGAAGTCATGGCGGATTACCAGACCCAGCGGCTTTCCCTGAAAGGCCACCCCATGCAATTCCTGCGCGGCCATTTCGCAGAGCGGGGCGTTACCGACTGCGCCACGGTCAACGCAGCGCGGGACGGCACGAAACTGCGCGTTGCAGGGGTAGTGCTGGTCCGCCAGAGGCCCGGCAAGGGCAATGCGATCTTCATCACGATCGAGGACGAGACCGGGGTCGTCAACGCGCTGCTCTGGGCACGCGATATGGAGCCCCAACGGCGCGCGCTCATGGCCGCACGCCTCATGGTGATCGACGGCGAGGTTCAGCGGAGCAAGGAGGACGTGGTTCACCTGATCGTCACCAAGGTCACCGATGCCAGCAGCGCGTTGTCCCGCCTCTCACAGGCACAAGTATCGCAGCCTCAACACGCTCTTCCCGGCAGTGGACGCGGTGACGAAATCCGTCACTCGTCGCACCCCCGCAATGTGCGCATCCTCCCAAGATCAAGGGATTTCCACTAACGGGTTGAGCGGGCGCAGTCGGCGAGGACGAGGTGCGGAAAGTGGTGACCCCGGCGCGATTCGAACGCGCGGCCTACAGATTAGGAATCTGTCGCTCTATCCGGCTGAGCTACGGGGCCACTTATCGGCGGTCCTTATCGATGGACGCATCATGCGTCCAGCCTGTTCGTAAATTGGCCGCGCAGGCGAGACGGCTTCCCATACCAGCAATGGCAATCGCTTACGCGGCGCGGCAGAATGAGGAACAGGCGCTCCTTGCGACCCCGCCCGTGTGAAGGGTGGGTTCGCAAGGCGGTTGTGGCTATCGTCAATTTGGCGCCTGAATCCTGTCGTTACCGATCACGCTCACGCCGGACATCTGTCCTATTCCAATTTGTCTCGGCCCAAAGCCGCAAGATCGCGGATAATCGCGGCAAGTTGACCGGGCAATCGCTCATCTTCGGCCAGATACTTGCCGTCGAGCGCAGCAGTGCCGATCGTGAAGCCTGCTGCACCCGCCTTCTGCACGGCTGCAATCCGTTCCGGCCTGTCGATGGAGCCCGCGACATAGACAGGCTTGGACACCGCCGAGCAGACAGCCCCGATCAAGGTCGAAGCATCCTCCGTCGAACGATAGGCGAGCAGGTCAAGCCCATGCACACCTTCACGGGCGGACAGTTCCACCGCGCTGGAGACGATCTCCGCGATAGTCCCTTCCAGCACGCTCGGATGGCCGGAAATTCGGCCGGGAAACGGGAAATAGCGGATCTCGGTATCGGCAATGATGGGCAGCACGTCCTCGGCATGCGTACCGCCGAGCAGCACATCCACGCCGATATCAACCGCGACCTTTGCCGAGGCGCTCTCGCTATCGCGGCCAAGCGAGACAACTTCGAGATAGGAGGTCGCCCCGCCCTCCCGGATCGCCGCGTTCAGCGCTTTCAGTCGGTCCGGCGACAGGCCGATATCCTTGAAGCCGATGTGCCGCACGCCAAGGCCCAGCGCGGTTTGGACATGTTCCATGGCGTCCTCGACAGTTCGATCGTTGCGCGTGAGCATGAAGATGAAACGAAGGCTCATGAAACTGTCTTTCCAAATTCGTCGGCGCCGCTTGGCGTGGCGACCAGTCTCCAGTCGCAGACGAGCGCGGTTTGTAGACGGGCAGGATCGACCATCTCCCGGTCCGCAATGTCAAATGCCATTCCGTGATCCGCACCGGCGGACGAACGGCAGGCCACGCGTGATATTCACACCCTTTCAGATTGCCGATTTCTCACAAGGATTTGGCAATTGAGCAAGGGGTGTCGTTTCGTACACAACACCTTACGTTGGCTCGATCGCTGAAACTGCCCCGTGGCACATACCCATGTCAAAACGGGGTCAGTCCAAACACCCTTTTCCTTTCGGAAAAAGTCAGGCGGATTTAGCGCAAATAGTGTGTCGACGTTTCGTCCACTCACAAATCAATCGCACTGACGTGACCTATTGGGCCGAATTCCGGCATCGATGGCACCGTTGCTTCGGGCATTCGTAGAGTCTCACGCCTCAGTGCGTGAAGGGCCGCAATTCGCTCAATTCGCTTGCTCAGGCGGAACCACCGCAAACGGCAGGGGTGCCACGGCGATGCCTTCCTCGATAAGCTCCTGTGCCTGCTCGACACTGGCTTCGCCGTGGATCACTTCCGCCTCGCGCTCGCCGTAGTGCATGGCGCGCGCATCATCGACGAAGCTCTTCCCGACATAGCGGCTGTCCTTCAGCGCTTCGGATTGCATCTTCGCCAGTTTTCGGATCAGTTCGACGGCCTGAGGTGGCAGCGGCGCGCTGGCGACAGGCGTTTCGCGTGGAGCGACCGGATGCGGCTCTGGCTTGGAGACGGCTCGCGAGGACGGAACCGGATCGGACCGCTGATTGCCCTTGCGCGCCAACCTTGGAGCCTGAAGTGCCTTGCTGACATCCCCGGTACCGCACTGCGGACAGCACAGGAGGCCGCCCTGCTGCTGACGCACGAAATCATCGGAGGATTTGAACCAGCCTTCGAACCGATGGCGCGCGCCCCGGCATTCGAGATCATAGACAATCATTGCGACACTTCTTGCGTTTAACCGCTTATTTGGCGATCGCACGGCGATTGGCAAGGCTCGGCAATTGCGCGCGAACTTCGGCAATGCGCGCGAAATCGAGGTTTACGAAGCCAAGCCCCGCCTGCTCGCCGCCCATGTCGAGCAGAACATCGCCCCAGGGATCGACCGCGATGCTGTGCCCGTAAGTCTCGCGTCCGTCCTCATGATGGCCGACTTGCGCGGCACTGAGCACGAATGCGCTGGCCTCGACCGCGCGGGCGCGCTGCATCAGTTGCCAGTGCGCCTTGCCGGTAGGCACGGTGAAGGCAGCGGGAATGGCAATCACGTCGCACTTTTCACGTCCCAGTGCCTCGAACAGCGCGGGAAAGCGAACATCGTAGCAGATCGCAAGGCCCAGGCGGCCCAGCGGCGTGTCCACCGTCACCACCTTGTCGCCCGGCGCATAGGCATTGGATTCGCGCCAGGATTCCCCGGTCGCAAGATCCACGTCGAACATGTGCATCTTGTCGTAGCGGGCGCGGATCTCGCCCTTGTCATCGATCACGAAGGCGCGGTTGGCGTATCGGCCGTCGCCGCCTTCGGGACGCACCGCAAGCGAGCCGATATGGACCCACAAGCCTTCGCGCGCCGCCGCGTCGCGCACGGCGGCAAGCACGCGGTCCTCGCTCTCCGTGACAATGTTGGCGGCCGCGCGATCACGCTTGCGGTCCAGCAGCCCGGACATCTCCGGCGTGAACAGCATGGCCGCACCGCCAGCTTTCGCTTCGGCGACAGCGGCAACGATCGCCTCGGCATTGGCCGCGGGATCGATGCCGGTGGTCATCTGGAACAGCGCCGCGCGCGTCATCTGCCCGACGCCTTACAAGCCAAGGACGGGGTCAAGCTCACCCGCACGGTCGAGCGCATTGATATCGTCGAATCCGCCATAGGCTTTTCCGTTCACCAGCACTTGCGGCACGGTGCGCGCACCGGGAACGCGCTCTTCCATCTCCGCGCGCTTGGGGCCGCCCATGGTCACGTCGTACTCCTCATAAGGCACCCCCTTGTCGTCGAGCAGCGCCTTGGCCGCGACGCAATAAGGGCAACCCCACTTGGTGTAGATCTCGACCTTCGGTTCACTCATCAAAACGGGCTCCGTCAAAAGGGTTAGCGTCCCCTTGAAAGCGTGGGGCGCTACCATATCTAATCACTCGAGTCATGGCCCGCCATGGGGATGGCTCGATTACGAGGCGCCGAGCTTTCGGGCCTCATCAAACGAAGATTGCTCAGACGAGGATTTTTGTCATGAATCGCATCGATTTCACCCCCTATCGCCGCACCATGGTCGGGTTCGACCGCCTGTTCGACATGATCGAGAACCAGGCGCGCGCCAACGCCGGCGACAAGTATCCGCCCTTCAACATCGAACGTCGTGGTGCCGACGCCTATCGCATCACGCTGGCGGTCGCCGGTTTCAAGCCGGCCGACATCGACATCACCGCGCAGGCGAACCTCCTCGTCGTCCGGGGCAACAAGCCCGACGACGGCAATGAAGGCGAGATGCTGCACGTCGGCATCGCCCAACGCGGGTTTGAGCGCCGGTTTGAACTGGCCGACTATGTCCGCGTCGATCAGGCAGACCTTGCCGATGGCTTGCTGGTGATCGACCTCGTTCGCGAAGTGCCCGAGGCGATGAAGCCCAAGAAGATCGCGATCGGCGGCAATACGCTGACCGTGGTCGAAGGCGGCTCCGACGAGATCGCCGCAGCCTGATTGCAGCCCTGACGCATTGATATGATCGAGGGCGGTCCGGACATCCGGGCCGCCCTTTTTGCGCCCACCGCACATCCCTGCGCCTTTTCCGCGCTGGAATGCGAGCCTTGCAGCCGATAAGCGGCACGCTCCCGACATAGCGGACCGCAATTCCACCATGCTCTCGATACTTCTGGTCGTCCTGCCGATCTTCGCGTTGACATTTGTCGGCTGGCTGGCCCGCCGCGTCGGCATCTTCAGCCCGCAATCGACCACCGAGCTAAACCGTTTCGTCGTCTACCTCGCCCTGCCCGCCTTGCTCTTCGACATCGTTGCGAAGGCAAACCTTGCCCAGCTCTGGCAACCGGGCTTCGTCGCGGTCTTCGCGATCAGCACTTTCGCGTTCTTCGTGCTGACCGTGGCCGTAAGCCGGTGGATGGGGCGCGACATCGGTAATGCCGCGATCCTTGGGCTCAATTCGAGCTACTCGAACACGGCCTTCCTTGGCTTCCCACTGCTACTGGCAACGCTGGGGCCCGCATCCCAGACGCTTACCCTGATCGCCACGATCAACACCGTCTGCGTGCTGTTCGCACTCGCCATCGTGCTGATCGAATTCGGTAATCAGAAGGGTGGAAATCCCGCCGTTATCATGCTGCGTGTCGGCCAGGCCCTGTTTCGCAATCCGCTGGTGCTGGCCCCTCTGGCCGGCGCGGCGGTGATGGCGAGCGGCCTTGGCATTGCCGCCCCGCTCGATGCGTTCCTCAAGCTGCTGGGTTCGGCCGCCAGCCCTTGCGCGCTGGTCTGCCTCGGCATGTTCCTGGCCGAACCGCGCGACAAGGGCGAAGGCGCGGCTGGCACGACCGCGCTTCTCGTGGCGCTCAAGCTTTTCGTCTATCCGGCGCTGACGCTGGTTCTGGCGCTTTGGGTCTTTCCCCTGCCCATACCGCTGCGCAATGCGGCGGTACTGCTGGCAGCGCTGCCTACCGGCACTGGACCTTTCATGCTGGCCGAATTCCACCGCCGCGAAGGTGCACTGACCGCGGAAGTCATCCTCACCTCCACGGTCCTTTCGATCGGTACGGTGACGCTGCTGCTTTCACTCCTTCGCTGAAACGAAAAAGGGCCGGCTCCGCAGGGGAGCCGGCCCTTTTTCGATTTCGAACCGGTCGATCAGACCAGACGCGCCTGCCGCAGCGCGGCAGCGATGAAGCCCTTGAACAGCGGGTGCGGTTCGAAGGGGCGCGACTTGAGTTCGGGGTGGAACTGCACGCCGACGAAGAACGGATGGTCCGGACGTTCGACGATCTCGGGCAACAGGCCGTCAGGCGACATGCCAGAGAAGATCAGGCCGTTGCCCTCAAGCGCGTCACGGTACTTGCCGTTGACCTCGTAGCGATGGCGATGGCGTTCCGAAATCTCGGTCGCATCGTAGATCGAGGCGATGTGGCTGTTGGGCGAGAGCATCGCCTTGTAGGCGCCAAGACGCATGGTGCCGCCCAGATCGCCGCCTTCGGCGCGGGTCTGGAGGCCGTCTTCGGTCATCCACTCGGTGATGATGCCAACCACGGGCTCTTCGGTCGGGCCGAACTCGGTCGAGCTGGCCTTTTCGATACCGGCAGCGCGCGCACCTTCGATGCAGGCCATCTGCATGCCGAGGCAGATGCCGAAGAACGGCACCTCGCGCTCACGGGCGAAGCGGACCGACGCAATCTTGCCTTCCGAACCGCGCTCGCCGAAGCCCCCGGGCACCAGAATGCCGTGCATGGGTTCAAGCGCGGCGGCGATTTCCGAATCTTCCTTCTCGAAGATTTCGGCATCGATCCAGTTGACGTTGACCTTCACGCGGTTGGCCATGCCACCGTGGACGAGCGCCTCGTTCAGCGACTTGTAGGCATCGGGCAGGCCGACGTACTTGCCGACGACACCGATGGTCACTTCGCCTTCGGGGTGTTCGAAACGGTCGGTAATGTCGCTCCAGCGGCGGAGTTCCGGCGCGGGCGAGGACATGCCGAAGTGGTGCAGAACCTCCGCGTCGAGGCCTTCCATGTGATACTGGAGCGGCACCGCGTAGATGTTCGGCGCGTCGAGTGCGGGGATCACCGCCTGCGGACGCACGTTGCAGAACAGCGCGATCTTGCGGCGCTCGCTTTCGGGCAGTTCGCGATCGCAGCGGCACAGCAGGATGTCGGGCTGGATGCCAAGGCCGGTCAGTTCGCGCACCGAGTGCTGCGTAGGCTTGGTCTTCAGCTCGCCGGCAGCGGCGATGTAGGGCACCAGCGTGACGTGGACGAAGCAGGTCTGCTCGCGGCCGAGTTCATTGCGCATCTGGCGCAGCGCCTCGACGAAGGGCAGGCCCTCGATATCGCCGACGGTGCCGCCGATTTCGCACAGCACGAAATCGAGGTCCTCGGTCTCCGCCATGGCGAAGTCCTTGATCGCATCGGTAACGTGCGGAATGACCTGGACCGTGGCACCGAGGTAGGCGCCGCGACGCTCCTTGGCGATGATGTCCTGATAGATGCGGCCCGACGTGATGTTATCAGCCTGACGCGCCGAGACGCCAGTGAAGCGCTCGTAGTGGCCAAGGTCGAGATCGGTTTCGGCACCGTCGTCGGTGACGAAGACTTCGCCGTGCTGATAGGGGCTCATCGTGCCCGGATCGACGTTCAGGTAGGGGTCGAACTTGCGGATGCGGACGCGATAACCGCGTGCCTGCAGAAGTGCGGCGAGGCTCGCCGCCATGAGACCCTTACCGAGCGAGGAAACCACGCCGCCGGTGATAAAAATATGCCGCGCCATGGGAGTCGGCCCTTAAATTGCATGGGGGCACGAGCGCAAGAGCGCTGTGCCTCAATCCACAGATCAAACGGATGGCCAAAGACCAAAAAGCGATAGAATGCCGTCTGTCAGAGCCAGACGGCATTCTCTTTACGATGATACGCGGGGGTACCGGGCCGGTTTAGTGGCCAGCGGCACCCGAAAGCGGATCATTCGCCGGGGCCGGAGTGGCGCCACCGGCAGGAGCGGCCGGAGCGGCGGCCGGATTGGCCGCGCCGGCGAGCGGATCGGTCGGCGCGGGCGCCGGAGCGGCCGGTGCCGGCGCGGTGGGAACCGCTGCACGCTGAAGCGAAGTATCGACGTCGTCGCCGGTCTTGTTGACCGCCAGCGCCGCAAGCACGATCGAGAGAATCACGAAAGCCGCGGCAAGACCGCCGGTCGCGCGCGTCAGAAAGTTCGCCGCGCCGCGCGCCGAAAGCATGCCCGAGGGGCTGCCGCCAACACCAAGGCCGCCGCCTTCCGACTTCTGAATCAGAATCACGACCACAAGAAGCAAGGCAACGATGGCCTGGACCACGGTCAGGAAAGTGAACAGCATCGTGTTAAGTCTCGATCTTTCGGAGGGGACGATTGCTCGTCCCGCGATTCAAGCCGCGCAGATAGGCGCTGGAGCGCCCCTGCGCAAGCCACCAGCCGGAATTCGAACGACATCGCTGCCCGTTCGCTTCCGGCAAAGCGCAACATTTCAGCGTCAGTCGGCGTCCAGCAGGGCCGCCGCGCCGATGATGGCCGTGAAGCTTTCGGCGCTCAGGCTGGCACCGCCGACCAGCGCTCCGCCCACGTCGGGCACGGAGAGCAGTTCGGCCGCGTTCTCAGCCTTTACCGAGCCGCCGTAAAGGATACGCACGTCCGCACCGCCTTCGCCATAAAGCGCGACGAGCTTTGCGCGGATCGCTGCATGCATTTCGGCCACGTCCTCGATCGAAGGCACGCGGCCAGTGCCGATGGCCCAGACCGGCTCATAGGCGATCGAGAGTTTTTCGGGCGCCCCGTCGGTACGCGGGCACGAACCCTCAAGCTGCGCGGCGACCACGGCGATGGCATCGCCCGCGTCGCGCTGCGCTTCGGTTTCACCGACGCAGAGAATCACCGCAAGGCCCGCACCCAGCGCGGCCTCGGCCTTGGCCTTCACGAGCGCGTCACTCTCGCCATGGAGCGTGCGGCGCTCCGAGTGGCCGAGAATGGTGAAGTCCGCACCGGCATCCTTGAGCATGGGCGCGGAGATATCGCCGGTGAAAGCGCCGCTCTCCTCGGAACGGCAATCCTGGCCGCCGACGCCGATCAGCTCGACAGCGTCGCGCATACGGAAGATCAGCGTGGCGGGCGGAGCGAGGGCAACCTGCACCTTGGGAAAGCGTGCGGCAGCCCGGTCGATCGCGCGCGCCTCGGTAAGCATCGCGCGCGTGCCATGCATTTTCCAGTTACCGACGATGTAAGGCAGAGCAGCCATCTAACAAAAACCCTGAATCATTTTTGGTCTGCGTCCGGCCACGTAGTTCTACCGCCGAGGGCGGGAATCAGCCGAACGCTTGCGGGGCGCTGCTAGGCAGCCGGGCCCGACTTGTCAAAAGTCGCGCCGCCCCAGAACACGCAAAACCGCCGGGACGGGGCGAATTGCGCCGAGTTGCCGCCCGGCATGCACCGTGCCCCCGCACTCTCCACGCCAACCACTGCAGGTCAGCCATTGCAGGATCGCATCGCGCCCCCTAAAGCCTGCGCCCGCATCGGTTTCGCCTTTGCGCTTGTCCGTATATTCGTTCTCCACGCTGATCGGCCCGGTCCATGCTCTCATTCTTCCGTAACTTCCTGAAGTCCAAGATCGGTGCCGGCATTGCCCTGGCGGTACTCGTGCTCATCACGCTCGCCTTTGCAGGCGGGGACATCAACGGCATGCGCAACTCCGCAGGCCTGGGCAGCGCCACGGCGGTTGCCACCGTGGGCGGCAAGAATGTCGAAGCCACCGAGCTGACCTCGGCTGCCAATTCGCAGCTTGAGCAGATCCGGGCCCAGAACCCGACCGCAACGATGAAGATGCTGGTCGCTGAGGGCGGTCTTGAGCGTATCCTCGACGAGATCATCTCGCGCACTGCGATTGCCGTGTTCGGTAACGATAACGGCGTTATTGCAAGCAAGCGCCTCATCGACAGCGAAATCGCACGGATCCCCGCATTCCAGGGCGTAGACGGCAAGTTCAGCCAGACCACCTTCCGGCAGGCGCTGGCGCAGAAGGGCATTCCCGAGCAGGCCCTGCGCGACGATTTCAGCCAGGGCCTGATCGCCCAGCAACTCATGATCCCTGCGCAGTTCAGCGCGACCATGCCGCTCTCGCTTGCCACGCGTTACGCGTCACTGCTGGAAGAGAACCGGAAGGGTCAGGTCGTGACTGTGCCGTCGATGGCGTTTGCGCCTACGCAGGCGCCATCGCAGGCCGAACTCGAAGGGTTCTACAAGGCCCATTCGAACCTGTTCGTGCGCCCCGAACGCCGCGTGATCCGTTACGCCATCTTCGGCGAGGACACGCTCAAGAACGTCGCCGCGCCGACCGACGCCGATATCGCCAAGCGTTACGAGGCCGACAAGGCCGCGCTCTACGCCGCGCGCGATGACCGCAAGATCACGCAGCTGATCGTCCCGACCGAAGCCGCCGCCAAGGCTGTCGCGGCCGAAGTGGCCGGCGGCAAGTCGCTGGAGCAGGCTGCCAAGGAAAAGGGCCTTTCGGCCGCCAACCTCGAATTCTTCAGCCACGACCAGCTTTCCGCGCAGTTCTCCCCGGCAGTTGCCGACGCCGTCTTCGCGACGCCGACCGGCAAGCTCACCGCTCCGCAGAAGAGCGCGCTGGGCTGGCACGTGATCCGTGTCGAGCAGGAACAGAAGACCGCAGAGCGTCCGCTCGCCGCCGTTCGCGCCGACATCGTCACCAAGCTTACCGCAGAAAAGCAGCGCGCGGCCTTCACCGACCTGCTTTCCCGCATCGACGACCAGTTCTCGAGCGGCGCGAGCCTTGTCGAAGTTGCCAAGGCGATCGGCGCTACGGTCGGCACGACCCAGCCCATCACCGCCACGGGCGCCGTCTATGGCAAGCCCGGCGAAACCGCGCCTGCCCAGCTTCAGCCGATCCTCTCGACCGCTTTCTCGATGGAGCAGGAAAAGCCGCAGCTTGCCCAGCTCACTCCGGGCACAACGGCTCCAACCACCGCCGGCTACGTCATCTATGACGTGACCGATATCACCCCCTCCGCCCCTGCCCCGTTCAAGGAAATCGTCGCCGACGTGACCGAGGCGTGGAAGCTCGACAAGGGTTCGGTCGACGCCAAGGCAGCCGCACTCAAGGTTCAGGCTGCCGTGCGCAGCGGCAAGTCGCTGAACGAGGCCGTCGCCGCGCTCGGCAAGACGCTGCCGCCGGTGCAGGACGTGGCCATGAGCCGCCCGATGCTGACCGAAGCCATGCGCCAGGGCCGTCAGGTTCCCCCGCCGGTCTCGCTGCTGTTCCACATGGCCAAGGGCACCGTGAAGGTGCAGTCGGCCGGTGGCGGACGCGGTTGGTTCGTCGTCGCGCTCAACGACGTCCAGACGCCCAGTCAGGGCAATCCGGTTGTCGTGCAGGGTACGCAGCGCGAACTCTCCAGCCAGCTCGGGTCGGCCTATACCGACGCGCTCGCCAAGGCGATCACCAAGCAGGTCGGCTCCGAGAAGCACGCCCCCGCATTCAAGACGGTGCGCGATCAGCTTGGCGGCACCACGCCGGCGAACTGACCGATAAACCCGTAACACCCAAAGAAGGACACCCATCGGCATGAAGCGCGAATCGGATCGCGAAGAGGCATTGTCACGGCTGCGCGAGGGTAAGCCCGCGCTGCTCTGGCGCCGTCTCGTCGCCGATATCGAAACGCCGGTGGCGGCCGCGCTGAGGCTCTTCGCCGAAGGGCGCGGCGACTTCCTGCTCGAATCGGTGGAAGGCGGCGAGACGCGCGGGCGCTACAGCCTGCTCGGCCTTGATCCCGATCTGGTGTTCCGCGCCGATGGCCACTCCTGCGCGATCAACCGCAAGTGGCAGCATGACCGGGACGCCTTCGAGGCGCTCCCAGGCGATGCCCTCGCCGAACTGCGCGCACTGGTGGAATCGTGCCGCTTCGAGGTTCCGGCCGAGTTGCCCAAGGCCCTCGCCTGCCTGGTCGGCTATTTCGGCTACGAGACCATCGGTCTTGTCGAAAAGCTGCCTCGTGCACGGCAGAGTGAACTGGCGCTGCCCGACATGCTCTTCGTCCGCCCCTCGCTGATCCTGATCTTCGACCGGCTTGGCGACGAGCTGTTCTTCGTTGCCCCGCTGTGGCCCGAAAACGGCAAGCCCGAAACGCTTGTGGATATGGCGGCCGAACGCATCGATGAGGCGCTGCGCAAGCTTTCCGCGCCTGTCCCGGTCGCGGCCGCCGTGACGGACCTTCCCGAGCCGGTACGGACGCCGATGATGGCCGCCGCCGACTATGAAGCCATGGTCACGCGCGCCAAGGACTACATCGAGGCGGGCGACATCTTCCAGGTCGTGCTGGCCCAGCGCTTCACCTGCGAATTCCCGCTCCCGCCGATCGCGCTTTACCGCTCGCTCCGGCGTGTGAACCCGTCTCCGTTCCTCTATTTCCTCGACCTGCCCGGCTTCGCGCTGATCGGATCGAGCCCGGAGATCCTCGTCCGCGTTCGCGAGGGCGAAGTGACGATCCGCCCGATCGCCGGCACGCGCCCGCGCGGAAAGACCGCCTCCGAGGACAAGGCCAACGAAGTGAGCCTGCTCGCCGATCCCAAGGAACGCGCCGAGCATCTCATGCTGCTCGACCTCGGTCGCAACGACGTTGGCCGGGTCGCCTCTGCCGGCAGCGTCGAAGTGACGGACAGCTATACGATCGAGCGCTACAGCCACGTCATGCACATCGTCTCGAACGTGATCGGCCAGCTCGACACGGCGAAGCACGATGCCATCGACGCCGTCTTCGCGGGCTTCCCGGCAGGCACCGTTTCCGGCGCGCCCAAGGTCCGCGCCTGTGAGATTATCGCCAGTCTCGAACCCGAAACGCGCGGCGCCTATGCCGGCGGCGTGGGCTATTTCGCGCCCGATGGCTCGGTCGACTCGTGCATCGTCCTGCGTACCGGCGTGCTCAAGGACGGCGTGCTTCACGTCCAGGCCGGTGCGGGCATCGTTGCCGATAGCGATCCCGCTTACGAACAGCGTGAGTGCGAGGCCAAGTCGGGCGCTCTGTTCGCCGCCGCGCGCGAGGCCATCCGCGTGGCGGGAGAGCCGGGCTTCGGCCAATGAGGGCCGCCGCTCTTGCGGCTGCGCTAACCCTCGCTGCCTGTTCCTCGGGCGCCCAGCAACCGCAGCGGCGAGCGGAGGCTCCGCCTCCGCCGCCATGCGAGGGCGCCAGTTTCGAAGGCGCGAGCTTCACGCATTGCACCGCCACGCCCGGCCGCCACACCATCCACCTCGTTCTGGGGCCGAAGAACGGCGCACCTTATCGCAGCCTCTCGCAGCTTGCGGTCGGGCGGCCTTCGGGCAGCCCGGCAGTCGCCTTCGCGATGAACGGCGGCATGTTCGACGCGGACGGCAAGCCGATCGGCTATGCCGCGATCGAGGGCGAGCGCGTCCATACGCTCAACACCAACAAGGGCTGGGGTAATTTCCACCTCCTGCCCAACGGCGTATTCTTCGGCGATGCCGCCGGACACTGGCAGATCCGCACGACCGACCAGTTCGCGAGCAAAGTGAACCATCGCCCCGATTTCGGCACGCAATCCGGCCCGATGCTGGTGATCGACGGCAAGCTTCATCCCCGGATCGATGAAGACGGCCAATCGCTCAAGCTGCGCAATGCCGTTGGTGTCGACCGGCAAGGGCGCGCGCACTTCGTGATCTCGGATGAGCCGGTCTCGTTCGGCAAGCTCGCCCGGCTGTTTCGCGACAAGCTGGACTGTCCCAACGCGCTGTTTCTCGACGGCAGCGTCTCCTCGCTTTGGGACCCCGAACACGGGCGCGTCGACGGCGGTCCGCCGCTCGGCCCCTTGATCGTTGTCGAGAAAAGCGCAAAGGCCGCTATCGGGGCCAATTCTGGAAAGGCTGGATCATGATCCTCGTCATCGACAACTACGACAGCTTCACCTGGAATCTGGTCCACTACCTGATGGAACTGGGCGCCGAAGTCGAAGTCGTTCGCAACGACGCACTTTCGGCCGGGCAGGCGATTTCCAGCGGCGCGCAGGGCTTCCTGATCTCGCCCGGCCCCTGCACCCCGAATGAGGCAGGCATCAGCCTCGACCTCGTGGGTGCGGCCGCCGATGCCGGAAAGCCGCTGCTCGGCGTCTGCCTTGGACATCAGTCGATCGGCCAGTATTTCGGCGGCAAAGTCGTGCGCGGCGGACTGATGCACGGCAAGACCTCGGCCGTGACGCATGACGCCACCGGGCTGTTCGCAGGACTGCCCTCGCCCTTCACCGCCACGCGCTATCACTCGCTGATCGTCGAGGACGTTCCCGAGACGCTGACGATCAATGCCCGGTCGGACGACGGCCACGTCATGGGCTTCCGCCATACGGCGCTGCCGATCCACGGCGTGCAGTTCCACCCGGAAAGCATAGCTACCCAGCACGGTCACGCGATGCTGGCGAATTTCCTGAAGCTCTGCGGCATCGAAGCCCGAATGCCCGCACGGCTCGCCGCGGCATGACGACGATGATCCTGCCCGATCCCCTTCATCCCATCGAGGAAGCCGAAGCCGAAGAGGCCTTCGGTGCCATTCTTGATGGCCGCGTGGGCGACGACGCCGTGGTCCGCTTCCTCCTCGCTCTGACCGAGCGCGGAGAGACCGCCAGCGAGATCGCCGGCGCCGCGCGCGCCATGCGCACCCGCATGATCCCGATCGATGCCCCCGCCAACGCCATCGACGTCTGCGGCACCGGCGGCGACGGTCACCACACGCTCAACGTCTCGACGGCGGTCTCGCTGGTCGTCGCGGCCTGCGGCGTACCGGTCGCCAAGCACGGCAACCGCGCCGCCAGTTCCAAGGCCGGCGCGGCGGACACGCTGGAAGCGCTGGGCCTCAATCTCGACCGCGCGGCTGAAACAGCGGAAGAGACGCTGGGCGACCTCGGCATCTGCTTCCTCTTCGCCGCCCGCCACCATCCCTCAATGGGCAGGATCATGCCGATCCGCAAGGCGATCGGCCGCCGCACCATCTTCAACCTGATGGGCCCGCTCGCCAACCCGGCAAATGTGCGCCGCCAACTCGTCGGCATCGCCCGCCCGGCCTATGTGCCGATCTACGCCGAAGCGCTGATGAGCCTTGGCAGCGATCACTCCTTCGTGATCTCCGGCGATGAAGGGCTGGATGAACTCAGCCTCGCGGGCGGCAACGAAGTGGCCGAGATCAAGCACGGCGAACTCTCGATGCGCCGCGTTGGGCCGGAGGATGTCGGCTTGCCCATCTCACCCGTCGGCGCGATCCGCGGCGGCGACGCGGCCTACAATGCGGAAGCCCTGCGCCGCCTGCTCATGGGCGAACACGGCGCCTATCGCGATGCCGTGCTGCTCAATGCCGCCGGTGCCCTGATCGTCGCCGGTGAGGCCGAGACCTGGCGCGAAGGCGTCGAAGAAGCGGCCGAAGCCATCGACAAGGGCCTCGCCAATGCCCTGCTCAACTGCTGGATTTCCGCGCTCAAGGCCTGAGCCGCGCGAAAGGTTTACGATGTCCGACAAGCTTACCGAGATCTGCGACACCAAGCGCGAGGAAGTTGCCGAGCGCAAGACCGTGGCCACCATGGCCGACCTTGATGCCCACGCCGCGCACCAGAGCGCCCCGCGCGGCTTCGAAGCGGCGCTGCGTGCCAAGGCCCAAAACGGCTTTGCCCTGATTGCAGAAATCAAGAAAGCTTCGCCTTCCAAAGGACTGATTCGTCCTGATTTTCGTCCCGCAGAACATGCCGTCGCCTATGAGCGCGGCGGCGCCGCCTGCCTCTCGGTCCTCACCGACGCGCCTTACTTCCAGGGCCATGAGGACTTCCTTATGGACGCCCGCGCCGCCTGCGCGCTGCCGGTGATCCGCAAGGACTTCATGGTCGATCCCTGGCAGGTGGCCGAAGCCCGCTCGATCGGCGCCGACGCCATTCTCATCATCGTCGCCGCTCTTGACGACGTGCTGATGGCCGAACTCGAAGCCGCCGCCCACGAACGCGGCATGGACTGCCTCGTCGAAGTCCACAACGAAGCTGAGATGGAGCGCGCCGCTCGCCTGAAGTCGCGGCTGATTGGCGTGAATAACCGCAATCTCAAGCGCTTCGTCACCGACATCGCCACCACCGAACGCCTTGCGCCACTGGCGCCCGAGGGCACGCTTCTGGTCAGCGAAAGCGGCATCAACACCCACGCCGACCTCGAAAGACTCTCAGGTTGCGGTGCGCGGACCTTCCTTGTTGGCGAAAGCCTGATGCGCGAAAGGGACGTGGAAGCGGCAACGCGAACTCTGCTCACCGGCGCCTGATCAGCGCGCCGGTCAGGCCAGCGGCAGAAACATTTCCGTGAGCGCCTCGGTCGCGGAAAACTGCGGGTAAAGGCGCACGCGCTCGCAGAAAAGAGGATAATCGCGCAGGCTCTCGCCGCTGGCGGGCAACCATTCCCGGTAGAGCCATAGCGCGGATTCCTCCAGGTCCATTGCCGGACCCGTGATCGGCAGCACCGCATAGCGGCCGCCGGGAATCTCGTCCACACGCACGCCGGCCGGGCTGTCACCGGCGAACCATGCCGGTACCGACGCGCAGAGCATGACCAGATGATCCTCGATCGGTGTGGTGCGCGGATCGGTCGGGAAGAGATTGAACGTGCGGCTGCCTGGCGGCACGAAGCCCGCCGATTGCCGCCAGTCGATGAATCTCCGGATCGTGTCGCCGATTTTTGCCATGTCGCCACGATGCGCCATGACCGCCACGTGCACTGATGCAAATACGCGAATCTCGACATCGTCGATTGCCGTGGTTTCAACCATTGCCCTGTTCCTTGTCGCTTGAAGTGTGTTGCTCAGGGCCTGCCATGCCAACCAGTCCGGCCCAGCACGAAAGGCCGAAGGCGTCTGACCGATCCACGCGCGAAAGGCGCGGGTGAAGGCTTCTGGCGCTTCGTAACCGGCATCCAGCGCGGCATCGGTAACCCGCGTGCGGGGCTGATAGGCCAGCTTCGTGCCCGCCCGATGCAACCGCGAAAGCTGAACGAAACGCTGGACCGGCATTCCGCTCAGCGCCCGGAACTGGCGATGGAAATGGTACGGCGAGAATCCGGCCCAACCTGAGATCGTTTCGAGGTCTGGCGACGCGTCCTGCTCTGCATCGATCCGCTCGACCACGCGCGCCATTCGGTCAAAATAGCGGCGGCGCGAATGTTCATCCTGTTTCGAGCTTCGTGTCATGCAAGCTGTCCTGCCACGAAACCCAAATGCCTGCCTGATCGATCTTGCGATAATCGCGCCGCAATCCCTGTCCTACTCGCACAAAATCTGCCATCGGTCCTTCATGGACCTTTGCAGAACTTCCAGAAAAACCGCGCGAATCCAGCGATCCGGCGCGGCTGCGGCATCTTTCTCAGGACCATGTAAACTGAGTCACCTTGCGGAAGCCGAAGGCTGAACATGACCAAGAGCCTGACCCACATCGATTCGAATGGAACCGCCCGCATGGTCGATGTCGGCGCCAAGGACGAAACCCAACGCCTCGCCGTGGCATCTGGCCGGATTTCCATGACGCCGAACGCCCTCGAAGCGATCCGCCTCGGAAACGCGCCCAAGGGCGATGTTCTTGGCACAGCCCGCATCGCCGGGATCATGGCCGCCAAGAAGACCGCCGATCTGATCCCCATGTGCCACCCGCTCATGCTTGATGCGGTCAACGTGGATTTCCATTTCGAAGACAGCGCCATCCGCGCAACGGCCACGGCCACCCTCACCGGCAAAACTGGTGTCGAAATGGAAGCTATTACAGCAACTTCCATCGCACTTCTGACAATCTACGACATGGCCAAGGCGCTCGATAAAGGCATGGTCATCGGCGAAATTCGGCTCATCGAGAAACGCGGCGGAAAGTCGGGACACTGGACTCTGGAAGGCACTGCCTGATGGCCGGACATCCAATGCTCTCGCTCGAAGAAGCACAGGCCAAGCTGCTCTCGCTTGTCGAACCCCTGCCGATCGAGCGCGTTGACATAGAGGGGGCGCTGGGCCGCTACCTTGCCGAGCCCATGCTGGCTCGCCGCACCCAACCGGCAGCAGATGTCTCGGCGATGGATGGCTACGCAGTCACCGCCGAAGACCTCACCGGCCCATGGCATGTGGTGGGTGAGAGCGCGGCGGGTCATCCCTACGACTCAACCGTGGCACCGGGTCAGGCCGTGCGCATTTCCACCGGCGCGCTGATGCCCGCGGGCGCCGAGGCAGTCATCCTCCAGGAAGATCTGTCCCGCGAACAGCATCGCATCTCGCTAACCGGTGAGGCGCCCATCCCGGCACACAAACACATACGCCATCGCGGCATGGACTTCCCCGAAGGCAAGGAAGTCCTTCCCCTTGGCGTTCGGATTGGATCCTCGCAGGCGGCGCTCGCCATGGCAGCCGGCCACAAACACCTTCCTGTCCGGCGCATTCCCCACCTCACAGTGATCGACAGCGGGGACGAACTGACTTCCGACCCGGAATGCTGCGAACCACATCAAATCCCCGCCAGCAATGGCGCCATGCTCGCCGCCATGGCGCGCAATCTGCCCGTGAAAGTCGACAGGATCGGGCCGGTCGAGGATCGACTGGAAGCACTGGTCAAAGCATTCCAGACGGCGGCGGATTCGGACGTGATCGTCACCAGCGGCGGTGCCTCCGTCGGCGAGCACGACCTTGTCCGCCCGGCTCTCGAAGCCTGGGGCGCCAAACTCGATTTCTGGCGCGTAGCGATCAAACCGGGAAAGCCGATCCTGGTTGCTCGGAAAGCCAAAGGCCCGCGCAGCCAACTCGTTATCGGACTGCCCGGAAACCCCGTTTCCAGCCATATTACCGCGTATCACTTCCTGCTGCCGGTCCTGCGCGCGCTGCTGGGCGCGGCCCGACCGACGCCCATGTCCATGCTCGCCCTGCTGACAAGCCCTCTACCCGCGACCGGCGATCGCCGCGAATTCCTGAGAGGCGTGTGGGACGGAGAAAACGTCACCCCGCAAGTCGTTCAGGACAGTGGCGCACTCGCTTCGCTGGCCATCAGCAATGTCTTGATCGATCGCCCCGCGCGTGCGCCAGTTGCCGGGGCAGGCGATCCGGTGCGAGTCTACTTGCTCCAGAATGGCGGTATTGCTTGACGTTACCGGATTCGTTGCTTAATTGTTCCCTCATTGTTCGCGAACGATCCTGCAAGTGTTCTTCGCGATGGCAACAAGGCCGCTGACGGCGGCCCAGCAGGTGAGGCAGGCCAGATGTTGACGCGCAAGCAGCACGAATTGCTCCGGTTCATTCAGGTGCGGCTCGAAGACAGCGGCGTCTCGCCTAGCTTCGAAGAGATGAAGGAAGCGCTTGACCTCAAGTCCAAGTCGGGCGTGCACCGCCTGATTTCGGCACTGGAAGAGCGCGGCTTTATCCGCCGCCTACCCAACCGCGCACGGGCATTGGAAGTTCTTCGTCAGCCCGAAGACGTCAACAGCAAGCCGGCCGCCGCCGCTGCGCCGCCGCGCGAAACAGCGCCGTCACTGCGTCCGGCTCCTCGGGCACCCGAACCGGCCAACGACGTGATCGAAATTCCGCTGCACGGCCGTATCGCTGCCGGGGCGCCGATCGAGGCCATCGAGGGTCAGTCGATGCTGCCGGTTCCGGCGGCCCTGCTCGGTTCCGGTGATCATTACGCCCTTGAAGTTTCGGGCGACTCGATGATCGAGGCGGGAATTCTCGATGGTGACCTGGCCCTCGTGAAGCGTACCGATACCGCGCGTGACGGCGAGATTGTCGTCGCCCTCATTCGTGGTGAAGAGGCAACCCTAAAGTACCTGCGGCGCGAAGGCCCCAAGGTACGGCTCGACCCGGCCAATGCGGCATATACAGCCCAACTTTACGGTGCGGATGAAGTTCAGGTGCAGGGTAAACTCGCTGGAATTCTGCGCCGCTATCACTGAAGCGAGCAGCGCAAACGCCCACTTGGCGGGCAGCGAAATCCTGCATCTACGACGATCTGGAGCGTTTGATCCGACTGTATCGGGTAAAACGCTCCAAGTTTTTGGTTTGTCGCGTTTTCCGATTCATCAGATGCTTCCTGATTCAAATACGCTCTAGGGCCGCCACCAGCCATGACCGCCTTGCTCTTGGGCAACGGTCTGCACTGTCTGCCCAGACAGGTCGACGGTGAGACCGCCCGTCAGCTTGAGCATAGGTCGGTCGATCCTGAGCCAATGGGGATGGCAACTTCCTGGCAAGCCGCGATCTGCAATCACGATATCGACCTGACTGCACGCGCGCAAAAGCGCGGGGACAGGAACATAGGCGTCGCTGCGCGCTATCAGTACACGCCACGTCCGGCCGCCACGATCAAGTGAAACCGCGCAGAAATCCGCATTGCAGCGTGCTTCCGGCCGCCGAGGCAGGGAAAGTGGGGCATTCCTCTGGCCGACCACTTCCAGGAAGTTGTCCATGGCATAATCGCTCTTGCTCTCGCGCAAGAGGGCCAGATTTCTTCCGCCGTCGACAACCACGCCCACGTAATGGCCGTCGCCTGCAACAAGGATGTCCGGCGGCGTCAGCAATGCCAAACCGAGTGCACCTGCGATTGCGGGGACGAGCCCCAGAAAACGCACTCTCCCACGCCACAAGGCAAACCAAAGTCCGCCCGCGACGAAAAGCAGGAAATGGCCCGTTCCCATCGTCGGGAACAGCCTCACGGCGCCGGGAAGTCCTGCCGTTCCGTGAGCAAGGTCCAGCAGGAATGCAATGGCCCAATCCGCCAGCCACCAGACTGGGGCGCCCAGTCCGGCGATGTCGAGCAACAGGCCCCCAGCGACCAGCGGCATGATGATGAAGGTCGTCAGCGGAATTGCCACGATGTTGGCCATGGCTCCGTACACACCCGCCCGATGGAAATGATAGAGGCCGATCGGCATGAGTACGGCTTCGATCGCGATCCCGGTCACCAGCGTAAGGACAATATCGCGCAGAAGGCGCATCACAATGCTTTCCTCACGGGGCGCCATCCAGCGCTTTACCGGACCGGCATTTGCCACCACGATCAGCGCAAGCACTGCTGCAAAGCTCATCTGGAAGCTCGGCCCGGCAAGAGATTCTGGCCATAACAGCATGACAACAAAGGCCCCGGTCGCCAGCAAGCGAACGGACAGGGCCTCCCGCCCCATCGCCAATGCGGTGAGGACCAGGAGCGATCCCACACAGGATCGTACCGTCGGCACCTGCGATCCCGTCAACAACGTATAGGCGATGCCGGTGATTGCCCCCAACCCTGCCGCCAGAATGGGAAGCCGGCAGCGCAACGCCAATGCAGGTGAGAGCGCCAGCAGGCGAAGCGCGAGAAAATAGACGGCGCCGATAACCGCACTCACGTGCAGACCGCTGATCGAGAGCAGATGCGCCAGCCCGGCATCGCGCATGGCCTGCCCATCCTGCTGGGAAATGCCCCCCATGTCCCCGGTAACCAATGCCACGGCGATACCTGCACTGCCGCTCGGTAGCTTCGATTGGATATGACCGCTCAGATCTTCCCGCCAGGCAGCCAAAAGGTCTCCCCCCGTTCCGGCGTTCAAGACCTCAATCGGCGCGAGGACACTACCCGTTGCGGAAAGGCCCGCGAACCACGCTGCCTGAGCAAAATCGTAACCCCCTGGGATGAGCGGAGAAGCCGGCGGAACCAGCCTGCCACGGAAGCGGATCAACGCGCCCGGCCCGACTTGCGATTGTGATCCCGAATGGGCGTGCAGAGCGCCGAATCGATTGGGCACAGTCACCCGCGCCATTATCGCCCGGCCGGTCGCCGGCTCCCGCATTGCCACAACAAACCGGCGCTGTTCCTGGGCCGGCCGCTCTTCCACCGACAGGACGCGGGCCATGAACGTACCCGATAAGGAGCGCGAAATCGGCGCCGCGCCAACCAGCTCGGAACGGCCCCACACGGCCAGGCAACCGAACAGCAAAGCCAGCGCCATCGACATGACCGCACGTCGCACCAGCGGAAAGTTGGCCCGACCGTGCCGCCAGACGCTGGCAGCAGTTGCGGTAGCCGCACAAGTTGCGCAGAATGCAATCCAATAGAGAGGCCCGGGTAGGCCAAACCAGCCTGCAATTCCGGCCCCAAAGCCCACTGTAAGCCACGGCGCCTTGTCGAAACCGCAGTTCGAAAGAAAACACTCGACACCGACCAAACACCTCGACATGTGGCTCTGGCTGATCCATGGGCGATGCTGCAACGCAGCGCCTCCGGCAGAGGCCGGAAAAACGGGATCATCGGTTGTGGCGGCGTGGCTGGCCATGGCCGACATAAGGACGGAAGGTGATAACAATGGCAAGCGGTAGCGCATCGAGCGGACAGACGGACGGAAAGCCCGTCGTCACGCGCTTTGCCCCCTCGCCCACGGGTTTCCTGCATATCGGCGGCGCTCGTACGGCGCTGTTCAATTGGCTCTATGCCCGCCACCATGGCGGCAAGTACCTCCTGCGCATCGAGGACACTGACCGCGCCCGTTCGACCGAACCGGCGATAGAGGCGATTTTCGATGGGTTGAACTGGCTGGGGCTCGGCGGCGACGAGCCGGCGGTGTTCCAGTTCGCCCGCTCGGATCGGCATGCCCAGGTCGCGGACGAACTCATCGCCAAGGGGCACGCCTATCGCTGCTACCTGACGAGCGAGGAACTCGCCGAACGCCGTCAGAAGGCACAGGAAGAGCGCCGCCCGTTCCGCATCGACAGCGAATGGCGCGACGCCGATCCCTCGGCCTGGCCCGCCGAAAAGCCCTATGTCGTGCGCATCAAGGCGCCGCGCGAGGGCGAAACGACGATCCAGGACCTCGTCCAGGGCGAAGTTACGGTCAAGAACGAGGAGATCGACGATTTCGTGATCCTGCGTTCGGACGGAACGCCTACTTATATGCTCGCCGTCGTGGTCGACGATAACGACATGGGCGTTACCCACGTCCTGCGCGGCGACGATCATCTCAACAACGCCTTCCGCCAGCTCGTGATCATCCATGGCATGGGCTGGGATGTCCCGGTCTATGGCCACGTGCCGCTGATCCACGGTTCGGATGGCGCCAAGCTTTCCAAGCGCCACGGCGCACTCGGCGTCGATTCCTATCGCGATGAGATGGGCATCCTGCCCGAAGCGCTGTTCAATTATCTGCTGCGGCTCGGCTGGGGTCACGGCGACGAGGAATTCATCAGCCGCGAAAAGGCGGTCGAATGGTTCGACATGGCCGACGTCGGCAAGTCGCCCTCGCGTTTCGACATTGCCAAGCTGCAAAATCTCAACGGCCACTACCTGCGCGAAGCGGATGACGCCCGGCTTGCCGGCCTCGTCCTGCCGCGCCTTGAGGCAGCAGGCTGCAACAATCCGGACATGACCCTGCTCACGCGGGCCATGCCGGTTCTGAAGGTCCGCGCAAAGGACCTCAACGAACTTGCCGAAGGCGCGGCCTTCCTGTTCGCCAAGCGCCCGCTCGCCATGAGCGAGAAGGCGCAGGCGCTGCTGACCGACGAAGCGCGTGCGCGCCTTGCCGTGATGCATGAGCGCCTCTCGGGAGAGTCCGAATGGACCCTCGAGGCGTTGGAAGCCAACCTCAAGGCAATGGCCGAGGAGCTGGGACTGGGCCTCGGCAAGCTCGCACAACCGCTGCGAGCCGCCCTGACCGGTCAAACGACCTCTCCGGGCATTTTCGACGTCTTGGTTCTGCTCGGTCGGGACGAAAGCCTTGCTCGCATTGGCGCGCAGGCGGACGTGGCGGCCGGAACGCAAATATAAGGAGTAAGAACTGGTGGGTGATCAGGTCAAACTGAATGCTGGTGGCACGGAATTCGATTATCCCGTGCTCAAGGGCAGTGTCGGCCCGGATGTAATCGATATCCGGAAGCTCTACGCCCAGACGGGCAAGTTCACGTACGACCCCGGCTTCACGTCGACGGCCAGCTGCGAGAGCGCGCTCACCTATATCGACGGTGACGAAGGCGTCCTTCTGCACCGCGGTTATCCGATCGGCCAGCTGGCCGAGAACTCTTCGTTCATGGAGGTCTGCTACCTCCTGCTGAACGGCGAGCTGCCCAATGGCGGCGAACTCGACACGTTCACCAACACCATCACGCGCCACACCATGCTCCACGAGCAGCTGGCGACGTTCTACCGCGGCTTCCGCCGTGACGCCCACCCGATGGCGATCATGTGCGGCGTGGTCGGTGCGCTTTCGGCGTTTTACCACGACTCGACCGACATCTCGGATCCCGAGCACCGCAAGATCAGCTCGCACCGCCTGATCGCCAAGATGCCGACGATCGCCGCTGCGGCATACAAGTACTCGGTTGGCCAGCCTTTCCTCTACCCGGACAACAAGCTGAGCTACACCGGCAACTTCCTGCGCATGACCTTCGGTGTGCCGGCGGAAGAATATGAAGTGATCCCCGCCGTCGAAAAGGCGATGGACCGTATCTTCATCCTCCACGCCGACCACGAGCAGAACGCCTCGACCTCGACCGTGCGTCTTGCCGGTTCGTCGGGCGCCAATCCGTTCGCGTGCATCGCGGCCGGCATCGCCTGCCTCTGGGGCCCTGCACATGGCGGCGCGAACGAAGCCGCGCTCAACATGCTCAAGGAAATCGGTACGCCGGACAAGATCCCGCACTATATCGAGCGTGCGAAGGACAAGAACGATCCGTTCCGCCTGATGGGCTTCGGTCACCGCGTCTACAAGAACTACGATCCGCGCGCCACGGTCATGCAGAAGACCGTCCGCGAAGTGTTCGACGCGCTCAAGGTCACTGACCCGCTCTTCGAGACCGCACTGCGTCTTGAAGAGATCGCGCTGAACGATCCGTACTTCGTAGAGAAGAAGCTGTTCCCGAACGTAGACTTCTACTCGGGCATCATCCTCTCGGCCATCGGCTTCCCGACCACGATGTTCACGGCGCTCTTCGCCCTTGCCCGCACCGTGGGCTGGGTCGCGCAGTGGAACGAAATGATCTCGGATCCAGGCCAGAAGATCGGCCGCCCGCGTCAGCTCTACACCGGCCCGACGCAGCGCGATTACGTGCCGATGAATCAGCGCTGATCCCGGCGCATCGGACAAGATCAAAGGCCCTCGCGAAAGCGGGGGCCTTTTTTTTGTTGCTCTACGAATCAAGGATATTGTTGCGAAAGCCACAAATTGGCCGCAAGTTGTTACTACACAGCCACTGGGCCATTATGGGGCATTACCATGCTGTTCTTGAGAATTCTCGCCTGCATCATCGGCCTCCTGGCCGTCGCGCTGGGCGTGCTTTGGGTCGGACAGGGGACCGGACTGGTGCTCTGGCCCGCAAACAGCTTCATGATAGACGATCGCGGTTGGGCCGTTCGCGGCGCCGTCATGGTCTGTGTTGGCGCGATTCTGCTGTGGCTGGCGTGGCGAAATAACGGGCGTAGCAGCAGCGACAACCGGCTCTAGGCCACTTCGTCGCAGCCGATCCCAACATTATTATTTGAAATCAATGCAATGATCGAACCATCTCGGCTCGAACTGAACTGAATCATCAGGCCTCGCGGTCAGCCGGCAATTCAAGAATGAACCGCGCACCCTGCCCTGGAGCGCTCTCCACGGTAAGGTCGCCGCCCATGGCACGCGCCAGGCACCGCGAAATGTAGAGACCAAGCCCAGAACCACCATCGCCGCTGCGACCAAGGCGCTCGAACTTCTCGAAGACGCGTTCCTGATCCTCAAGCGCCAAGCCCGGCCCTTGGTCGGCCACCGTCACGTAAGCCCGCCCATCAAGCGAATCCAGCCTGATCCAGACTTGTGAGCCTTCGGGCGAATAGCGGACCGCATTGCCGATCAGGTTCAGCATGATCTGTAGAACGCGGCGGAATTCAGCGATGGCCGGCAGACTCTCGGTCCAGTGCGGCGCCTCGACCCTGATACCCTTTTCCTGCGCACGCACATTGAGAATTCCCGCGCCCTGCCGGGCGACTTCGGAAAGATCGATATGGTCGGGGATCGTGTCAAAATTGTCGGATTCGACGACTTCCAGGTCGGCCAGGTCCTCAAGCAAGCCGAGCAGCAGCTTGCCCGCCCCCGCGATCTCACCGGCATATTCAGCGTAGGCATCAGGCAACGGCCCAGCGAGCCGCGTGCGGATCGTCTCCGCATTGGCGATGATCCGGGCGATCGGCTGCCGCAGCACCGGCGCGAGATCCTGTCCCACCAGACTGCGCCGCATGAGCGGCTCGGCCGGCAAATGCACTGTCGGCAACGGTGCCGAAGGCGCATCCGAAACCAGCAGAAGTTCGAACCCGGTCGGATCAAAACCAGGCTGGAACTGCGGAACAAGCGCCACTCGCCAAGGCCTCTGCGAACCCGCCACGCAGACCCGGGCCCCGTCGAGCAGGCGCCAATGCAGCGGCTGACGCTGCGTAAAGTTTTCCGGCGGCACAAAATCGGTCCAGGGCTTGCCAAGTCCGCCCGCCATGGCCGCGGCAACGCCTGCGAGTTCGGGACTGTCCGTCTCAACCGAAAGCACCCGCTGCGCGCCGTCAAGCCGCGCCGTCAACTCGGCAAGGTGCCGGTCGATCATCGTACGGCGACGATCGGAAGCTGCGGTGTCCTCGACAGCCACTTGCGTCGTCTGCCAGTTGCGGACGACGATCTCGCAACATCCGGCCTCGTCCGAATCATCCTCGCCGAAGAGCGGCTGGATCTCCACCCAGGCTGTTACGAGTTCGGCGCCATCAAAGGCCGTAATTGCGCGTGCCAGGCGGAAGCCGTAACTCCGGGCCTTGCGGACGATATCGAGGAGTTCCGGCACCGCAATCGCACCGGGAACCGCGCCGCCACACCGCGTCTGCAATCCGGCCAGCGGCTCGTCAGCGCGCGTCAGACGGTCCTGCGCGTCACATTCGGCACGAGCCACGATGTTGCCGATGGCGAGCATCAGCCCCCCAGACGTCCCGTTGCCAGGATGATCGCTGCCATGTCCCCGCCGATCTCGTCGAACACCTCGGGCAGGATCTGGCCGGGATGGAACACCAGCATCTGGCGCGTGACTTCGGCGGCCGAAAGCCCTGCGGCCCGAAGTGCCAGTGCAAGCCGCGCAGCCTGCGCCTCATGGGTGGACAGCACCAGCGCATCGCGCCCAAGTCCGGATCGCAGCGCCAGCGCGGTGAGGAACAGTGCCAGACCGCCGTAGTCGATCGCCAGCGCATCGTCCACATGATTGCCCAGCCCCATGACGAGCTGCGCAGCAAGGCCAAGGCGGCTAGCCCCCTCTTCATAGCGTAATCTGACCGCAGCTTCGGTCGCGGCAATCCTCGCGCCCGCATCGGTCGTACCGGACAGGGCGATACGGAGCGCCTGAAGCGCCCCGTGCAGAAGTTCGCCCGGCAGTTCGGTGAACGGCAGCCCCATCCGGCGCTGCGCCTGACACCAGCGCGCCTGCGCCGCAAGCCATGTCATGGCGAGGGCCTGCATGCCCTCGTTCTCGGAAGAAACGAGCGACTGGAGCAGCGGCGAAACGACGGGGTCGAGCGCCATGCGGGCCTGCAACCATTCGGTCAGACGCCATTCCAGCGCGAGTGCATGAACGTGGCCCAGCAGTGCGCGCTGGTCCATCAAGGCCAGCACAAGCGCCTCGTGCTCCTCGCTTCCCTGTGCGGGGAGACCGCCCGGCGTTTCGAGCAGCGCCCCGGCCAGGTCACCCAACATGCCGCGCACCCGCGCAAGGATCTCGTCACTGAACAGCGCGCCATCCTGTGCCGTCAGCAAATGCCGAAGGACGGGCTGGACGCTTGCCGCCAATGCGTCGCCCCGCGCCAGTTCGGCGCGCAGCACGGCCTCGACGTTCTCCACGTTGGCCGGATGGACAGCATTGTCGATCATCCGTCCCTTAATACCCTGTATTTGGTTAAGCCCCGGTTAGCCTTTTCTGCGCAGCGGAAGAGCCATGCCAAGGATGACCAGAGCAACTGCCAGAACCTCCACAATGGGTTCAACCTGCCCGAAACCGGCAGCAAACGCCAGCACAACGCCAAGCAGCGCCCTGTCCCCCGCAAGCCGCGTTGCCGGCCCGCTGACGACGCGCGGCACCAAGGCCAACAACATCATCAACATTGTGGGAGGAAACATCCAGGACAGAAGGCTTTCGCCGAAAAGCCGGGGGACACTGGCGAGAATCAGAAGTCCAAAAGTCGCATCAATCACCCAACCGAGTACGTGGGCTCGCGGAATCGCGGGAGGAAGCTGCCCCAGCGCCTGACGTTCGGCAGAGCGGATCAGTCGGCTCGCCTCGACAAGGATAGCGCCGAGCGATGCGAACAGAAACGCGACCGAAAGCGTCCCGAACCACGCAAGACCGCCGGAAATCGCCAGCACCACGAGAACCGCGGCGCTCAGAGCATTGCTCGCATTGCCGGCGTGAAGCAGCGAAGAGCCAAACGACACAACGCCTTGGCGCGCAATCGCTTGCCCCGGAGACATCGGCTCCCCTTCGCCGAACCGTGTGCGCAACCACTCGGTTTCGACTGCGTGCGCCTCTGCCTCGGTGCGAATCATGCGCCAGTTCGCCCCAGCCCTTGCATCGGCGGGTATCTCGCGCATCGGAATGCCGGATTGCAGTGCGATACGCATCAGCGCGGAAGGCACGTCGCAATCGGCAGGAAGTTCGTGAAGGTGCTCGACCAGGCGCCCGGGAATCTGCATCAGCCCGGCCCCCGCCCGATTGAGATCGATCCGCTCGAACCCTTCGGCCAGCGCGCCTTCAACGGGTTGAACCAGCACCGCCGGGGCGGGCCCGTCGAACAGCGAAACCGCGCGCGCCGGCTCGGCAAAGAGCCCCTCGCTGACGACGACGAGTTCGTCATTGGCGGTTACCAGCCCGGAAAGCGGGCGGGAACCGGTAGAAATGTAGAATTGCAGCCCGGCATCCTCAGCCGCGTGCTGAAGCGCGATGAGTTCCGGCGAAGCGCCGCGCGCGATGCAGATCACCCTCTGGCAATCCATAGCCAGCGCAAGGCCAAGCTGGTGCCGGGCAAGCATAGCCCCGCCCACACGCAGGAACGCGCGTGGGACCGGCTGACCCGCTCCCGCGGGCTCCGTCATGGCCAGCAATGCGATGCGCAGCTTGTAACCCTCCAGCGACCCCGCACCATGTAAACATGGGACGCGCGAGTGCCAAGCGTATGCCTGCAATCAGTCGGCGGAAAACTCGGCGATATAAGCGCGAAGTCGGCGAACCACCGCCGGGTCGCCCGGAGCCGCGTCCAACGCCTCATCGGCCAGCATCAGCAGCGAGGCGCTGTGGAAGCTGGCCGCGATGCCCTTGAGCCGCATCGCCGCCATTTGCCAGTTTCCGTCGCAGCGGGCCCGCGCGAGCAGATCCACTTGCCGGTCCACGCTTTCGACGTAAGACGTGCGCAGTTCCGCGAAAAGATCCGCGTCCCCGCCTGCCGCTGCCGCCAGCGTTGCTTCGAGTGCACCTGCTTCATATGCCATTTCCCCAGCTTAATCCGAGAAGGGTTAAAGTGGGGTTTATTGGAGGATCACACATGGTATCCTGCCGCCATGTCCGGGGAAAACAGGATCATCGCGTTCGGCGCGAACCATAGTGAAAATGGCGATGCCGCAGCGGTTTCGCAGCCTCCCATGACGGAAAACGAAGGCGATGCCATGCCCCTGTCGCAGGAAGAATGGCATCGCGCGCTGGCGCCGGCAGCGTTGACGCGTGGCACGGGTGCGCCAAAGTGGCTGCTGCCTGCCCTCGCCGCCTTCACCGCGGCAGCCTGGACCGGTTTCTTCCTGGGATCGCAATGGCCGCTCCTGAATAGCCTGCCACTGGTGGCGATCCCTGCGACGGTGACGACCTGGGCGGTTCCCTTGCTGCTGATCGGACTCGTCTGGCTGCTTGCCATGCGCCACAGCGCGCGCGAAGGTAAACGCTTCGGCGATGTCGCACGGACGCTGTCGCGCGAATCCGCGAATCTCGAAAAGCGGCTGACCGCCGTGAACCGCGAGCTGAGCCTCGCGCGGGAGTTCGTGGCCGCGCAGTCCCGCGATCTTGAAGCATTGGGCCGCATCGCTACCGAGCGCCTTTCGCAAAATGCCGAACGATTGCAGGATCTTATCCGCGAAAATGGCGGCCAGGTCGATTCGATCAGCACTGTCAGCGCGACCGCGCTCGACAACATGGAGAAGCTGCGCAGCCAGCTCCCCGTGATCGCCAGCTCTGCCAAGGACGTCACCAATAACATCGGCAACGCCGGCCGGGCGGCGCATGTCCAGCTTGAGGACATGATCAACGGTTTCAACCGCCTCAATGAGTTCGGCTCCGCCAGCGAACGGCAGGTCTCGCGCCTGCGCGAAGCGGTGGCGACGGCGCTCGACGAATTCACCACCCGCACCGACCGCATGGGCACGCTCGCGGACGAACGCTTCGCCGTTCTGAACGAACGCGGCGAGGCGTTCCGCACCGAACTCGAACGGCATGAGGTGGAAGCACTCGCGGGTATCCGCACGCGCGCCAACGCGCTCGAAACCGAAATCGCCGAAACGCGCGCACAACTCGATCGGCACGAGGAGGAGAGCCTCACCTCCCTGCGCGCCCGGCTCATCGCCCTGCGTGAGGAGAGCGATGTCGTTTCCCGCGCGCTGCGTGACAGCGAGGGCCGCGCCGCGGAAGATTGGCGTAAGGCGCTGGAAGAGCTTGAGGACGAGCAGCGCGAAGTCGGCCGTGGCATCACTCGTACACAGGACGCCACTATCGGCGCGCTCAAGGCCTCATTGAACGCCATCGCTGCCGACGCCGAGCAACTCGACGGCACAATTGCAGCTCGCCGTGAGCGGCTCGCTGCGGAACTCGATGCGCGCCAGTCACGCCAGTCCGAGCTCGAACGGGCCGCGATTACCCGTATCGAAGCCATGCTCGGCGATCTTGACGCGGGGATTTCCGAAAGGCTCGAACGCCATCGCCTGCAAGCCGCGACGCTGGGCGAGCAGGCCGGTGCGATCACCGCTGAACTGGAGCGCTATCAGGCCCGGTTCGATGCCATTGCTGTCAGCAGCGAAAATATCGAGAGCCGCCTCGCCGGCAGCCTCGGCTCGCTCACTGAACGCCTCACCGCCGCTCGGGCAACGCTTGCCGCGACCGATGGCGATGTGGAAACGCTCACCCAAGCCAGCGTCCGCCTGCTCGAACTGATTCAGGGCAGCGCACGATATGCCCACAATGACTTGCCCGAATCCCTCGCACTATCCGAGGATCGGCTGAATCGCCTCCAAGCGGGGATCGCCGCCCTCCTCGCATCGCTGAGGGAATCGGCCGGCAATGGCCTGGAACTCGCCGGGACGATCGAGACGTCCGGTCTCGGCCTCAAGGCCCTCACCACCGAGCTTGCCGAGGCACAAGCCGAATTGGCCCGCAGCGGTACCGCACACGGTAAGCTACTGGACGAACTGCGCCAGTCGGTCTCCGCCATCGAAATCGCCACGGACGACGCGGCCGGAAAGGCGCAAGGCGAGCTTCGCGATGCCGTTTCGGCTTTGCAGGCGGCGCTTGCGGGATCTGTCGAAGCCATCGAGGGCGATAGTGCCGAGCGCATCGCCCGCGTGGCGCAAGAGCTTGGAGACGAAAGCGCACAGGCCATCGACAAGGCCATGCGCCAGCGTGTGGCCGAAGTGACCGGCCAGTTGGATCAGGCCGTCGCCCATGCTTCGGGCGCCACGCGCGAGGCCACGATCCAGCTTCGCGACCAGCTTGCGAAAGTGGACGAACTCGTCGGCAACCTGGAAAACCGCGTCGCCCACGCGCGCGAACGGGCCGAAGAGGAAATCGACAACGATTTCGCCCGGCGCGTCGCGCTCATTACCGAGTCGCTCAATTCGAACGCGATCGACATCGCCACATCGCTCTCGGCCGACGTATCGGATACGGCCTGGGCGGCCTATCTTCGCGGAGATCGCGGCATCTTCACGCGCCGCGCGGTAGCCCTGCTCGATGCCGGCGAGGTCAAGTCGATCCAGCATCTGTTCGAGCGCGAGACTGCCTTCCGCGAGCACGTCAGCCGCTACATCCACGATTTCGAGGCGATCCTGCGTCAGGTGCTTTCGACACGCGACGGCAATGCCTTGGGCGTCACCCTGCTCTCATCGGACATGGGCAAGCTCTACGTCGCGCTGGCACAGGCTATCGAGCGGCTGCGCAATTGATTTGGGACGGTGCCGCGAGGCTGGAACAGCCTCGCGTCCGACCTTCCGGGATCAGTAGCCGATATCTTTCACCGGCGGCTGCCCAAAGACATTGAGATCGTCGGCAGTGACCCACTGCTCGGCGTAATTCATGTAATAGAGCCCGAAAAGCACCAGTCCCAAGACCGTGGCGCGCTTGGCGATAAGCTTCGGGCGGAAGTTCACGGGCGCGCTGTTGGCGTGCCCCTTCTCGACCCGATAGCCAGTCACCTCATCGGGCGTCCTCAGGCCGAACGGCATGACGAGGAACGCGGCCAGGACCCAGAACAGGCCGTAAATCGCAATCATCGAAGTCCATTGCATGGCCATCGCTCAATCCTCCAGCAGCAGAACCTGCACTTGCGGCTTCTTTCCGGACCAGCGCGTCGCTGCCCGGCGCGCGGCAAGCCGCGCCGCCTCGATCCGAACTTCGCGTTCAGACTTCTTCGCCCTGCCAAGCGCATTGGCGACATCCTGCTGCGCCTCTTCGACGAACTTCTCGTAGTCCTCATCGAGCGGGAGCCCGATTGCGGCAACCTGCACGTTGCCCTTCCGGTCGGCTGCGACCGAGACCACGCCGTTGAAGGAAATCCGGCGGCGCATCACCATCGCATCGCCATCCGCGGGCGCGATGATATCGCCGTCGAGCACTAGGCGGCCCGAGCGCACTTCGCCGAATTTTCCGGGATGACTTGGCGCAAGGCGTACGAGATCGCCGTTTTTCTGGAACAGGGCCTTGGGAATGCCACTCGCAAGACCAAGCCGCGCCTGCTCGCGCATGTGCCGGACCTCACCGTGAACCGGGACAAGGATTTCGGGCCGGATCCAGCCATAGAGCGCCTGAAGCTCCGGACGGCCGGGATGTCCCGACACGTGGATGGTGCTCTGGCGGTCGGTGACGATAACTATGCCCGAATCCGAAAGACGGTTCTGGATGCGGCCAATGGCGATCTCGTTACCGGGGATCTGGCGGCTCGAGAACAATACGACATCGCCCGCTTCAAGCTTGATCGGATGGTTGCCCTCCGAAATACGCGCCAGCGCCGCACGCGCCTCGCCCTGCCCGCCGGTGGCGACGATCAGGACCTCGCCGCGCGGCAGGTCCATCGCGGCATCGATATCGATCAGTTCGGGCAGCTTCTCCAGATAGCCGCTGGCTTTTGCCGTCTCGATGATCCGATCCAGCGAACGCCCGGCCACGCAGAGCTTGCGCCCGGTCTTGCGGGCCACATCGCCCAGCGTCTGAAGCCGCGCTACATTGGAGGCGAAAGTTGTGACGAGCACACGCCTGCCGCGATGCGACTTCACTTCCTCCAGCAGCCCGCGATAGACCTCGCCCTCGGATCCCGAAGCCTGCGGATTGAACACGTTGGTCGAATCGCAGACAAGCGCGAGCACGCCCTGGTCGCCGATCGCGGTCAGTTCCTCTGCGGTCGTCGGTGTGCCAACTTGCGGCTCGTCATCGAGCTTCCAGTCGCCGGTGTGGAAGATCTTTCCGTAAGGCGTGTCGATCAGCAGTGCGTTGCCTTCCGCGATCGAGTGCGCCAGCGGCACATAGCGGATGCCGAACGGCCCGAGTTCGAAGCGTTCGAGATCCTCGACCACGATCAGTTCGACCTCACCGAGGATGCCCGCTTCCTCCAGCTTCGCCGCGACAAGACGCGCGGTGAAAGGGGTCGCGTAAATCGGTACGTCGAGCGCCTCGGCGAAATAGGGTACCGCGCCGATGTGGTCTTCGTGCGCATGGGTCAGGACGATGCCCAGCAGGTTCTCGCGCTCATCCTCGATGAATTCGAGGTCCGCGAAGACGAGATCGACGCCCGGGTACTCGTTCATGCCGAAAGTCATGCCGAGATCGACCATCAGCCACTTGCCCTGGCAGCCATAGAGATTGACGTTCATGCCAATCTCGCCGGAACCACCCAGCGCGCAAAACAGCAGTTCGTTACCCGGTATCACTTCTCTACAGCCCTCTCGGCAAGTATGGCGAGGCCCTCAAGCGTCAGGTCGGCATCGACGGCATCAAAGATGTCCGTCGCCTTGTCGAACAGAACGGCGAGACCGCCGGTGGCGATTACTTTGGCGGGACGGCCGATTTCCGCACGCATGCGGGCAATCAGGCCTTCCATCATGGCGACGTAGCCCCAGAATACCCCGATCAGCATCTGGTCTTCGGTATTGCGGCCGATCACCGACTTGCTCTGCGGCACGGCGATGGCAATGCGCGGGAGCTTGGCGGTATTGCCGACCAGCGCGTCCAGCGAAAGATTGATACCCGGCGCGATAATGCCACCTTTGTAGGCGCCATGATAGTCGACCACGTCCAAAGTCGTGGCCGTGCCGAAGTCGACGACGATAAGATCGCCGCCGTGGCGTTCATGCGCGGCAATCGCATTGACCGCGCGGTCGGCACCGAGCGAGCGCGGCTCGTCAACGTCGATATCGATCGCGTAGTCGGCCTTGCCTTGCCCCGCGATCAGCGGTTCCACTTCGAAATAGTGGCGGCAGAGGATCTCCAGATTGTGCAGCGCGCGGGGCACCACGGTGGAGATGATGATGCTGTCCACCGCCTTGGGATCGACGCCGCGGATCGCCAGCAACTGCATCAGCCAGACCGCATATTCGTCGCCCGTACGGCGCGGATCGGTCGCGATGCGCCAGCGGCCTCGCAGTGTGCGCCCTTCGAAGAGCGCGAAAACGACATTGGTATTGCCGGCATCGATCGCGAGCAGCATCGGAATTCCTTCAGACCAGCGAGACGTCGCCCGCATGGATGACACGTAGGCTTCCGTCCGGCAGACGCAAGCGCAGAGCACCGTCGGGGTCAAGCCCGGCGAAAGCGCCGAGCGCCTCCCCCTCCCCGTCCAGCACAACCTTCAGAGGCGTGCCTTGCGGATAGGCATGCTGCTGCCAGGCCCTCAGCGTGGCCGAGAGCCCTTCGCTCCGCCATTGCGAGAGACGCCTCGCATAAGCAGTCGCCAGCTTTTCGAGCACTTTTTGCGCATCGACATCGCTTCCACCCGAAGCCAGTACCGACGCCGTAGCGCGGTCGGCCAGTTCGGGCGCGGATACAAGGTTGATACCGATGCCGACGATCACATGATCGCCGCAGCGTTCCAGCAGAATGCCGCTGATCTTGGCGCCGGCGACGAGAACGTCATTGGGCCATTTCAATTGAACAGCCGCGTCTGCGGGCAGCAGCGCAGCGATCAGGTCTCGGACGGCAAGTGCTGCCACGAAAGCCAGCGTATGAGCCGCCGGATCATCGGCGCGAAGCGCGATGACAGTGCTGGTGTAGAGATTGCCCTCTGGCGAGGACCATTCCTTGCCGCGACGGCCGCGCCCGGCGCTTTGTCGCACCGCGCGCAGCCAGAACCCTTCAGCAATGCCCTCGCCGGCGCCGAGGCGCCGGACGAGATCGGCATTGGTCGAAGCGGTCTCTTCGACGACCTCTATCAAAGGCCGGAGAAGAGCGCCGCCGCAGCGGTGTCAGCCAGATGGCCCAGCCAGCGGGTGAGCAGGAAGCCCAGCGGCGAGATGACCACGCACGATCCCACGAGGACGAGCTTGTGCCAGATGTCGCTCTGGCCCTTCACCACGTCGGCCGGTTCGTCGAAGTACATGATCTTGACGACCTTGAGGTAGTAGAAAGCGCCGATCACGGAGGCCGCGAAGCCCAACGCGGCGAGCGCGATCATGCCGCCGTCAACCGCGGCCTTGAAGACCAGGAACTTGCCCCAGAAGCCGAACATCGGCGGGATACCGGCAAGGCTGAACATGATCATCGCCAGCGCCAGGGCAAGGCCCGGACGGGTGCGCGACAGACCGGCCATCTTGCCGAGATCCTCAACCGGATTGCCGTTTTCGTCGGCCAGCATCAGGATCATGACAAAACCGCCGATCGACATCGCAACATAGATCGCGAGGTAGAACAGCATGGCCGAGATGCCTTCCGGCGTTGCCACCGCGAGGCCGACCAGCATGAAGCCGACGTTGTTGATCGACGAATAGGCCATCAGTCGCTTGATGTTCGACTGACGCATCGCGCCAAGAGCACCGATCACGATCGAAGCGAGTGCCGCGAAGACAACGATCTGCTGCCAGGCATGCGCCTGTTCACCAAAGGCTTCGATGGCAACGCGCATGGTAAGCGCCATCGCGGCGACCTTGGGGGCCGTTGCGAAGAGCGTGGTCACCGGCGTGGGCGCGCCTTCGTAGACGTCCGGCGTCCACATGTGGAACGGTACGGCGCTGATCTTGAAGGCAAGACCGGCGAAGACGAACACGAGGCCGAACAGGGCGCCATGCGAGAGGCCATGCGCCATCGAGGCGCTGATGCCGTCGAACGACGTCGTGCCTGCAAACCCATACGTCAGGCTCATGCCGAACAGCAGGATACCGGAAGCCAGCGCGCCCAGCACGAAGTACTTGAGGCCCGCTTCGGCCGAACGACCATCGGTGCGCAGGAACGCGGCCAGGACGTAGGCGGCGAGCGAGTTCATCTCCAGGCCGATGTAGAGCGTGATGAGGTTCGTCGCCGAAACCATCATGCTCATGCCGATCGCTGCCAGAACGACGAGCACCGGATATTCGGCGCGCATCGCCTTGAAGCGATCGAAGTAGGCCGGAGCGACCATGATCGAAACGGCAGCAGAGATGTAGATCAGCACTTTCGCGAAGGAAGCGAAAGCGTCGGCTTTGAACTGGCCGAAGAAGGCGTAAGTTTCGACGCCCATGGCACCGCCGCAAAGCGCGGGGGCGACGAGGACGCCGGCGGCGACGAGCGCCGCCACGGCGAGAACGGAGATCAGCCGGGCAGCCTTGTCACCACCCCAGGCGGCGATCAGGAGCAAGACGAGGCTTGCGAAGCTCAGCGTTTCTTCCGGCGCGATCAGGCGCAGTGACTGCGACCAGTCCATCAGTGTGCCCCCTCATGCGCAGCTTCTTCATGCGCAGGCTTTTCCTTGCCCATGGCCAACTTGGCGTCTCCTTCCGGCTTTGCACGCGCAATCCGGGCGTCGAGCGCGGCAATGTCGGCGCGCATCGGAGCAATGAAGCTCTCGGGATAGACGCCCATCCACAGCACCGCGAGGCCCAGCGGAACCACCATAAGCAGTTCGCGGACGTCGAGGTCGGCCATGGCGGCGGCATCGGCGTTCTTCTGGTCGCCAAAGGCGATCCGGCGATAGAGGTAGAGCATGTAGGCAGCGCCCAGAATGATGCCGGTGGTGCAGATAAGCGCCGTCCAGCTCGATGCCTGGTAAATGCCGCCAAGGCTCAGGAATTCGCCGACGAAACCGCTGGTGCCCGGAAGGCCGATCGAGGCCATCGTGAAGAGCAGGAAGAACAGCGCATAACGCGGCATGTTGATGGCAAGACCGCCGTAACGGACGATCTCACGGGTATGCAGGCGGTCGTAGATGATGCCCACGCAAAGGAACAGCGCGCCCGAGACGAGGCCGTGGCTCAGCATGACCAGCATCGAACCTTCGAGGCCCTGCGGGTTGAAGGCGAAGAGACCGATGGTCACGATCGCCATGTGGGCGACCGACGAATAGGCGATCAGCTTCTTCATGTCGCTCTGCACCAGCGCGATCAGCGAGGTGATGACGACTGCGGCCATCGACAGCCCCCACACCAGCGGCGCGAAGTAGGCCGAAGCTTCGGGGAACATCGGCAGCGAGAAGCGAATGAAGCCGTAGCCACCCATTTTCAGCAGCACGCCCGCCAGGATCACCGAGCCAGCGGTCGGCGCCTGAACGTGCGCCGCCGGAAGCCAGGTGTGGACCGGCCACATCGGCATCTTCACCGCGAAGCTGGCGAAGAAGGCAAGGAACAGCCAGGTCTGTGCCTGCGGGTCGAAGTCATAGGCCATCAGTGCGGGGACCGAGGTCGTGCCGGCGGTGTGGACCATCCACAGCATCGCCACGAGCATCAGCACCGAACCGAGCAGCGTGTAGAGGAAGAACTTGTAAGCGGCGTAGATACGGTCCGCACCACCCCAGATGCCGATGATAAGGTACATCGGGATCAGGCCGGCTTCGAAGAACATGTAGAACAGGAAGATATCCTGTGCCGCGAAGACGCCGATCATGAGCGTTTCCATGAGCAGGAAAGCGGCCATGTATTCGCCGACGCGCTTTTCGATCGAGTTCCAGCTCGCACCGATACAGATCGGCATGAGGAAGACCGAAAGCAGGATCAGCAGCAGCGCAATGCCGTCGATGCCGAGAGCGTAGGAGAAGCCCGAGAACAGCTCATGCCGTTCCGTGAACTGCCACTGCGCTCCGCCAATGTCGAAGTTCATCCAGAGGACAATGCCAAGAGCAAGGTCCACGAGCGTGGCGACAAGCGCCACAACCCGGGCCGATTTGGCATCAAGGTAAAGACAAGCCAGTGCCGCCGCGAGCGGCACCAGCAACATCAGACTGAGGATCGGAAAACCACTCATCATCTTATCCCGCGATCACCCAGCTGATGGCGGCAACGACGCCGATCAGCATGACAAGTGCGTAGCTGTACAGATAGCCCGACTGGACCTTCTGCGCGTAAGTCGAACCCCTGGCGACGACCCAGGCCGCACCGTCGGGACCGAACTTGTCGATCACGCCGATGTCCAGGACATTCCAGAACACCTTGCCGAGCCAGAAAGCGGGACGGACGAAGATCGTGTTGTAGAGTTCGTCGAACATCCACTTGCGGAACACGAAGGTGTAAACCGGCCCGAGCTGTTCGGCGACTGCCTTGGGGAACGAGAGATTCTTCATGTAGCCGTACCATGCGGTCAGCAGGCCCAGCGCCATCACCGTGAACGGAGCCCACTTCACCCAGGTCGGAACGCCGTGCATCGCGTGGATCAGGTGTTCGTGGAAGACCAGTGCGCCCTTCCAGAACTCGCCCTCTCCTTCGGAGACGAAGGCATGCTGGAAAATGAAGCCGGCAAAGATCGCACCCAACGAGAGGATGATCAGCGGCAGCAGCATGACCAGCGGGCTTTCGTGCGGGTGGTAGCCACCCGTACCGTCGCCGTGCTGCGTGTAGTCCGGACCGCGCGAACCGATTTCTTCGCTCGCATGCGAATCTTCGTCTTCAGCGTGCTCATGGCCATCGTGAGCATGATCGTCATGGCCATGGCCGTGCGCGTCATGAACGGCGTGCTGAATGTGCTCCGACTGGATCCAGCGCGGCTTGCCGAAGAAGGTCAGGAAGACCAGGCGCCACGAATAGAAGCTCGTCATGAGCGCGGCAGCAATGCCCATCCAGAAGGCGAAACCACCGATCTGGGTGCCCGAACCGAAGGCTGCTTCGAGGATCGCGTCCTTCGAGTGGAAGCCTGCGAAGCCCGCGAAACCTGCGATACCCACGCCGGTGATGGCCAGCGTACCCGCCGTCATCGCCCAGAAGGTAATCGGGATATGCTTACGCAGGCCGCCGTAGAAGCGCATGTCCTGCTCGTGGTGCATCGAGTGGATGACCGAACCGGCACCAAGGAACAGCAGTGCCTTGAAGAACGCGTGCGTGAACAGGTGGAACATGGCCGCGCCATAGGCGCCGACGCCAGCGGCGAAGAACATGTAGCCGAGCTGCGAGCAGGTCGAGTACGCGATCACGCGCTTGATGTCCCACTGCGTGCAGCCGACGGTGGCAGCGAAGAAGCAGGTGCAGGCACCGACGAATGCGACGACGTGCATCGCAGTCTCGCTGGTCTCAAACATCGGCGAAAGACGGCAGACCATGAAGACGCCGGCGGTGACCATGGTGGCTGCGTGAATGAGGGCCGAGACCGGGGTCGGGCCTTCCATCGCGTCCGGAAGCCAGGTGTGCAGGCCAAGCTGCGCCGACTTGCCCATCGCACCGATGAACAGAAGGATGCAGATCACGGTCATGGTGTCGAAACGGTGGCCGAGGAAGCCGATGGTCGAACCCGCCATGCCCGGCGCTGCGTGCAGGATCTCGGGAATCGAGACCGTGCCGAACACCAGGTAGGTGCCGAAGATGCCCAGCATGAAGCCAAGGTCACCCACGCGGTTGACCACGAAGGCCTTGATCGCGGCGGCGCAGGCCGAAGGCTTGCGGAACCAGAAGCCGATCAGAAGGTACGACGCGAGACCCACGCCTTCCCAACCGAAGAACATCTGCACCAGGTTGTCCGCCGTCACCAGCATGAGCATGGCGAAGGTGAACAGCGACAGGTACGCGAAGAAGCGCGGCTGATCCGGCTCCTCGCTCATGTAGCCCCACGAATAGAGGTGCACGAGCGCGGAGACCGAGGTGATGACCACCAGCATGACGGCGGTCAGCGTGTCGACACGCAGCGCCCAGTCGAAGGTCATCGCGCCCGACTGGACCCACTTGAGGACCGGAACGACGGCGACTTCAGCGGTACCATTCAAGAATTGGATGAAGATCGGCCACGAAAGGATGCACGATACGAAAAGTGCACCCGTCGTGAGGGACTTCGCCGCGACGTTACCGAGCTGCTTGTTGCCAAGCCCGGCGATGATCGCTGCCAATAATGGCAGGAAGACGATGATCAGGATATGCTGCAAGGCCTTATCCCTTCATCCGGTTGACGTCGTCGACGGCAATCGTGCCGCGGCCACGGAAGTAGATCACGAGGATAGCAAGCCCCACTGCGGCCTCGCCGGCGGCAACCGTCAGCACGAACATCGCGAAGATCTGACCCGTGAGGTCGTGCAGGAACGCGCTGAAGGCGACGAGGTTGATGTTGACCGCAAGCAGGATCAGTTCGATCGCCATGAGCAGAACGATGACGTTCTTGCGGTTGAGGAAGATACCGAGGACGCCGAGCACGAAAAGGATCGAGCTGACGGCCACGTAATGTTCGATGCCGATCACAGCTGAACCCCCTTGCCCACTTCGGGCTTGACGTTGACGGTCGCTTCGTCGGGACGACGTGCAATCTGCTTGCTGATGTTCTGACCACGCGTGTCGGTGCGCTGGCGATGGGTCAGCACGATGGCGCCGATCATCGCAACGAGCAGGATCAGGCCCGCCGCCTCGAACAGGAAGAGATAGCGGCCATACATCAGGGCGCCGATAGCCTCGATGTTCGACGCACCGACCGGAATCGCTGCCGTGCCATCAGGCGTGCCGAGCGTCATTGCGCCCGACTTCAGGACGCCGAGACCGACGAGCAGTTCGGCGACCAATACGGCCGCGACCAGCAGGCCCAGCGGGAAGTTCTTGACGAACCCTGCACGAAGCTCCGCGAAGTCGATGTCGAGCATCATGACGACGAACAGGAACAGAACCGCGACAGCACCGACGTAGACGATGATGAGCAGCATGGCGATGAACTCGGCGCCGACGAGAACCATGAGCCCGGCAGCGTTGAAGAACGCCAGGATCAGGAACAGCACCGAATGCACCGGGTTGCGGGAGAAGATGGTGGCCACCGCCGAAGCGATGGTCAGCGCCGCGAAAAGGTAGAAGGCGATAATCTGGATCATGTCCGCGGCCCCCTATCGGTACGGCGCGTCGGCTTCAAGGTTCGCGGCGATAGCACGCTCCCACTTGTCCCCGTTCGCCAGTAGCTTGGCCTTGTCATAGAGCAGTTCCTCGCGCGTTTCCGTCGCGTATTCGAAGTTCGGCCCCTCGACGATCGCATCCACCGGGCAGGCTTCCTGGCAGAAGCCGCAGTAGATGCACTTCGTCATGTCGATGTCGTAGCGCGTGGTACGGCGCGAACCGTCGGCACGCGGCGCGGCTTCGATAGTGATCGCCTGCGCCGGGCAGATCGCTTCGCACAGCTTGCAGGCGATGCAGCGCTCCTCGCCGTTGGGATAACGGCGCAGGGCATGCTCACCACGGAATCGCGGCGAAAGCGGGTTCTTCTCGAAGGGGTAGTTGATCGTCGCCTTGGGCTTGAAGAAATACTTCAAGGTCAGCCAGTGCGCCTTCACGAACTCCCAGAGCGTGAAGCTCTTTATGAGTTGTCCGACGGTCATTGGAAGTGTCCGGTAGCCATGAGGTAGCCGCTGACGAGAACAACGAACAGCAGCGATACGGGCAGGAAGACCTTCCAGCCCAGGCGCATCAGCTGGTCATAGCGATAGCGCGGAACCGTCGCCTTCACCCAGCTGAACACGAAGAAGAAGAATGCGACCTTGAGCAGGAACCAGATGAAGCCCGGCACGAGGTAGAGAACGGGAATATCGAGCGGCGGCAGCCATCCGCCCCAGAACAGCGTCGCGTTAAGCGCGCACATCAGGAGCACGTTGGCATATTCACCCAGCCAGTAGGCGGCGAAGGCCATTGACGAATATTCGGTCTGGTAACCAGCGACGAGCTCGGATTCCGCTTCGGTAAGGTCGAAGGGAGCGCGCTGCGTTTCGGCCATGCCCGAAATCAGGAACATCACCCACATCGGGAAGAGCAGCGGGTTCGCGACGAAGCCGTTGATGATCCCGAAAACGTGGCCCTTCTGGGCCCAGACGATGCCGTTGAGGTTAAAAGTACCGGCCCAGAGAACGACGCAGATCAGGATGAAGCCGATCGAGACTTCGTACGAGATCATCTGCGCCGAAGCGCGCATCGCCGAGAAGAACGGGTACTTGGAGTTCGATGCCCAGCCCGCCATCACGGTGCCGTAGACACCGAGCGAGCTGATCGCGAGCACGTAAAGCAAGCCGACATTGATGTCCGCCAGCACCGCGCCCGAGTTGAACGGGATCACCGCCCAGGCCAGCAACGCCACGGTGAACGTGACGACCGGCGCGATCAGGAACAGGCCCTTGTTCGACGCCGAAGGAATGATGGTTTCCTGGAGGAAAACCTTCAGACCGTCCGCGAAGGACTGGAGAAGGCCGAACGGGCCGACCACATTGGGACCACGGCGCAGCGCCATGGCCGCCCAGATCTTGCGGTCGACATAGATGATCATGGCAACAGCCAGCATCAGCGGCAGCGCGATGAGCAGGATGCCGCAGACGGTGGACACGAACCATGCCCACTCGTGGCTCATCCCGAGAGTCTGGAAGAAAGCGGTCATTCCGCGGCCTCCGCCAGATCTTCACCGTGCAGGATTTCGGCCGAGCAGCGCTGCATGACGGCACTCGCACGGGCGATCGGGTTGGTCATGTAGAAGTCCTTGATCGGATAGGCGATCTGACCGGCAGCGGAACCGCCGCCATTGGGCAGAACGCTCCCGTAATCGGCAAGACCTTCGCTGCCAAGTGCAGGAACTTCCTTGATCATTGCATTTCGCAGCTGATCGAAGCTGTCGAAGCCGACCGACACGCCGAAGGCGTCCGCGAGCGCACGCAGGATCGTCCAGTCTTCACGCGCGTCGCCGGGTGCGAAGACGGCCTTGTCGGCCCACTGCACGCGGCCTTCGGTGTTGACGTAAGTGCCCGCCTTTTCGGTGTAGGCCGAAGCTGGCAGGATCACGTCCGCAGCGTGGGCACCCTTGTCGCCGTGATGACCGATGTAGACGATCATCGAATCGGCGAACTTGGTGAAGTCCACTTCGTCGGCGCCAAGCGCGAGCAGGACCTTGGGCTTGGCGGCGATGAGGTCGGCGATGCCGCCCTTCTGCGCGTAGCCGAGCATCAAGCCGCCCATGCGGGCTGCTGCCATGTGGAGGACATTGAAGCCGTTCCACTTGGTGCCATCTTCAAGATCGCGAACGAGGTTGAACTGGGCGGCGAGCGCGAGGCCCGCTTCCAGACCACCACGGCCGAGCGCCGCACCGCCGAGGATGACCGCCGGACGCTTCGCGTTCGACAGCGCATCGGCGACGTTCTGCGGCAGATTGCCGAGGACCGAGAGGTCTTCGCCAAGGAACTCGCCGCCGAAAGTGGTTTCCCACTCGGGACCGACGAGGAACACCTTGGCGCCGCGCTTCACCGCCTTGCGCAGGCGGACGTTGAGCAGCGGGGCCTCCCAGCGCACGTTGCTGCCCGCGATCAGGATCGCGTCAGCGGTCTCGATGCCCGAGAACGTGGTGTTGAAGTTGACGGCGGCGAGATTGTCGGTCGCGTAGTCCATCCCGGTCTGGCGACCTTCGACAAGCTTCGAACCGAGCGCGCCAACCAGCTTTTTGGCCGCGAACATCGTTTCGCAATCGACCATGTCGCCTGCGACGGCGGCGATCGAATTGCCCGGGTTCAGCGTGGCGATGGCAGCGAAAGCCTCGTTCCAGTTGACCGCCACGAGCTTGCCGTCACGGCGCAGGAACGGCTTGTCGAGGCGGCGCTTGGTAAGCCCGTCGACCATGTAGCGCGCCTTGTCGCTGATCCATTCCTCGTTCACGTCATCGTTGTTACGAGGAAGCACGCGCAGCACTTCGCGCCCGCGTGCATCGATGCGGATGTTGGCGCCCGTGGCGTCCGACACGTCGATGCCCAGCGTCTTCTTGAGTTCCCAGGGACGGGCCTCGAAGGCGTAGGGACGCGAGGTGAGCGCGCCGACCGGGCACAGGTCGATCACGTTGGCCGACATCTCGTGCTTGGCAGCATGTTCGAGATAAGTCGTGATCTGCATGTTCTCGCCGCGATAAAGCGCGCCGATCTCATCCACACCAGCGATCTCTTCCGAGAAGCGCACGCAGCGGGTGCAGTGGATGCAGCGCGTCATCGTGGTCTTGATGAGCGGGCCCATGTACTTTTCAGTGACCGCGCGCTTGTTCTCGTCATAGCGCGAAGCGCCACGACCGTAGGCAACGGACTGGTCCTGAAGGTCGCACTCGCCGCCCTGATCGCAGATCGGGCAGTCGAGCGGGTGGTTGATGAGGAGGAACTCCATCACCCCTTCCCGCGCCTTCTTGACCATTTCGGAATCCGTGCGGATTTCCTGGCCTTCGGCGGCAGGAAGCGCGCACGAAGCCTGGGGCTTCGGCGGTCCGGGCTTCACTTCGACCAGGCACATACGGCAGTTGCCGGCAATGCTCAGGCGTTCGTGGTAGCAGAAGCGCGGGATTTCCTTGCCGGCAAGCTCGCAAGCTTGCAGCACAGTTGCGCCGGTGGGGACGTCGATCTCGACGCCGTCGACTTTGACCTTGGGCATTACTCGGCAGCCTCGCGGACGTTTTCGGCGATCCGGCGCTCAAGCTCCGGACGGAAATGACGGATCAGGCCCTGGATCGGCCACGCCGCAGCGTCGCCCAGAGCACAGATGGTGTGGCCTTCGACTTGCTTGGTCACCTGCTGCAGCATGTCGATTTCCTCGACTTCCGCATCGCCGGTGCGCAGGCGCTCCATCACGCGCCACATCCAGCCCGTGCCTTCGCGGCAGGGGGTGCACTGACCGCAGGACTCGTGCTTGTAGAAGTACGAGATGCGGCTGATGGCGCGAACGATGTCGGTGGACTTATCCATGACGATGACGGCTGCGGTGCCAAGGCCCGAGCCGACGGCCTTGAGGCCGTCGAAGTCCATCGGGGCATCCCAGATGTCGGCAGCCGGGACCAGCGGAACCGACGAACCGCCGGGGATCACCGCCAGCAGGTTGTCCTTGCCGCCGCGAATGCCGCCGCAGTGACGCTCGATCAGCTCGCTGAACGGGATCGACATCTCTTCCTCGACCACGCAGGGACGGTTCACGTGCCCGCTGATCTGGAAGAGCTTGGTGCCCTTGTTGTTCTCGCGGCCAAAGCTGGAAAACCACGCAGCGCCGCGGCGCAGGATCGTCGGCGCAACGGCAATCGATTCCACGTTGTTGACCGTGGTCGGGCAGCCATAGAGGCCTGCGCCGGCCGGGAACGGCGGCTTCAGGCGGGGCTGACCCTTCTTGCCTTCGAGGCTTTCGATCATCGCGGTTTCTTCGCCGCAGATGTAAGCGCCAGCGCCGCGATGGACGAAGACGTCGAAATCGTAGCCCGAACCGCAGGCGTTCTTGCCCAGCAGGCCGGCTGCGTAAGCCTCTTCACGTGCCGCGAACAGCGTCTCTGCCTCGCGGATATATTCGCCGCGAATGTAGATGTAGGCCGCGCGCGCACCCATTGCGAAGCCCGCGACCAACGCGCCTTCGAACAGGAGGTGCGGGTCGTGGCGCATGATCTCACGATCCTTGCACGAACCCGGTTCGGATTCGTCCGCATTGATCACGAGGAAGCTGGGCTTGGGATTGCCGTTCTGGTCGAGCGGCGGCTGCTTGGGCATGAAGGACCACTTCATGCCGGTCGGGAAGCCCGCACCGCCGCGACCGCGCAGACCCGAAGCCTTCATCTCGTCGATGATGGCGTCACGGCCGCGCTCGATCAGCGCCTTGGTGTTGTCCCAGGCGCCGCGCGCCTGCGCTTCCTTCAGGTTCCACGGCTGATAGCCGTAGAGATTGGTGAAGATGCGGTCTTTATCGAGGAGAGCCATTACCACTCACTCCGATAGTCATGGTTTTCGGTGATCATGGCCGCCAGGTTGGTCGGCTCGCCCACCGGTTCGACGGTGTGACGGGCGGGATCCTGGGTACCGGCCTTGGGCGTTTCACCACGAGCCAGCGCGTCGAGCACCGCGTTCAGGCGGTCCGACGTGAGGTCTTCGTAGTTGTCGTCGTTGATCTGGACCATCGGGGCCGAGGCGCAGTTGCCCATGCACTCAACCTCGGTGAACGACCAGAGGCCGTCTTCCGAGATGTGGCCCTTCTTCATGCCACGCGACTTGCAGGTCGCCAGCAGATCGTCAGACCCGCGCAGCATGCACGGCGTGGTGCCGCAGACCTGCACGTGGAACCGGCCGATCGGCGCGATGTTATACATCGTATAGAAGGTCGCGACCTCAACCACGCGGATGATCGGCATGTCGAGATAGGCGGCGATGTATTCCATCACCGGGATCGGCAGCCAGCCCTGCGTGTTCAGCTCGGCACCAACCTGGCGCTGGGCGAGATCGAGCAGCGGCATCACGGCCGAGCGCTGGCGCCCTTCCGGATAACGCGCGACGACTTCCTTCGCCTTTTCGGCGTTTTCCGGAGTCCAGGCGAAATTGCCCCAACGCGCCCGCAGTTCGGGCGTATCGGGTTCGATATAGCGGTCAGCCATGCTTACCTCTGCGCTTCAGCCACTGGTCCTGGCCGAAAAGAAACAATTCGAAGCCGCCGATCGCAGTCACCATCATCGGCAACATGGCCGAAGGCTGGAATGCGAGGTAGACGGCGGCAAAATACCAGACCGCAAGCGCCACACCGGTGACAGCGGCCCAGATACGGGTCAGTTCGAGAGTGTTGAACTTCACCGGATGATCTCCCTCACCGGATGAACTCGACGCGTGAGCACTTGTCGCCCTCGAAGCTGTAGACGGCCAGAACGTCGAACGGCTCGACGAGATCGGAACCGTCCGTCGCCGGGCCACGCGTGACATGCTCACGGAAGACGACATAGTTGTCGGTCTCTTCGCGCGAGACGATCACGGCCTTGTTCTCGGGCCACTTGGCGAAAGCCGCCTTGAGGCCAGAGCGCGTGCCTTCCTTGCCCTCACGAACCACAGCGCCGCGATAGTTCGCTTCGCTGGCTTCGTCGGTCATGTAGGTCACGTAAAGATCGGCGTCCTGTGCGTTGTAGGCCGCGATCATGGCTTCGGCGATGGCGAGCTTGCTCAACGGTCGCACTCCCCGAACACCACGTCGATGGCGCCCAGAATGGCGGTCGCGTCAGGAAGCATGTGCCCCTTCGACATGAAATCCATCGCCTGGAGGTGCGAGAAGGCAGTCGGGCGGATCTTGCAGCGGTACGGCTTGTTGGAGCCGTCCGACACCAGATAGACGCCGAATTCGCCCTTCGGGCTTTCCGTGGCGACGTAGACTTCGCCGGCCGGCACATGGAATCCTTCGGTGTAGAGCTTGAAGTGATGGATCAGCGATTCCATCGACTGCTTCATCTCACCACGCTTCGGCGGAACCACCTTGCGATCGGAAGAAGCGATCGGGCCTTCGGGCATCTGCGCCAGGCACTGCTTCATGATCTTGGCCGACTGGCGCACTTCCTCGACGCGGACCATGAAGCGGTCGTAGCAGTCCGAGTTGGTGCCCACGGGGATCTCGAAGTCCATGCGGTCATAGACGTCGTAAGGCTGCGACTTGCGGATATCCCAGGGGATGCCCGCGCCGCGGATCATCGGGCCGGAGAAGCCCCATGCCAGCGCGTCTTCCTTGCTCACCAGCGCGATGTCGACATTGCGCTGCTTGAAGATGCGGTTGTCGACCACGAGGCTCATCGCGTCCTCGAACAGCTCCGGCAGGCGCGTGTCGAGCCAGTCGGCGATGTCGGTCAGCAGCTTCAGCGGCACGTCCTGGTGAACGCCGCCGGGGCGGAACCAGGCCGAGTGCATGCGTGCGCCCGATGCGCGTTCGAAGAAGTTGAGGCAGTCCTCGCGGATTTCGAACAGCCACAGGTTCGGGGTCATCGCGCCCACGTCCATGACGTGCGAACCGATGTTGAGCATGTGGTTGCAGATGCGGGTCAGCTCGGCGAACAGCACGCGCAGGTACTGCGCGCGGATCGGAACTTCGAGGTTGAGCAGCTTTTCGACCGCAAGAACGTAGGAATGCTCCATGCCCAGCGGCGAGCAGTAGTCCAGACGGTCGAAATACGGCAGCGCCTGAAGGTACGTCTTGTGCTCGATCAGCTTTTCGGTGCCGCGGTGCAGCAGGCCGACGTGCGGGTCGATGCGCTCGATGATCTCGCCATCGAGTTCCATGACCATGCGCAACACGCCGTGGGCCGCCGGGTGCTGCGGGCCGAAGTTGATCGTGTAGTTGGTGATGACTTCATCGCCGGTGGTCGGCGACTGTTCGAGCTGGATGCTCACGCCTTGTCTCCTTCGGCCTTTTCATCGCCCGGAAGCACGTATTCGGCGCCTTCCCAAGGGCTCATGAAGTCGAACTGACGCAGGTCCTGCGCGAGCTTGACCGGCTCGTAGACCACGCGCTGGTCTTCTTCCGAATAACGAAGCTCGACATGGCCGGTGAGCGGGAAGTCCTTGCGGAACGGATGCCCTTCAAAGCCATAGTCGGTGAGGATGCGGCGCAGGTCCGGGTTGCCGGCGAAGATCACGCCGTACATGTCGAACACTTCGCGCTCCAGCCAGCCCGCGTTGGGCCACAGCGTGGTCACGGTCGGCACCGGCGTGCTTTCGGCGGCGTTCACCTTCACCATAAGGCGATGGTTCTTCGTCACCGAGAGCAGCATGTAGACGACTTCGAAACGCTCAGGCCGCGACGGATAGTCGACGCCGGCCATTTCCATCAGCTGCTGGTATTCGTGATGGTCACGCAGCAGGCGAAGCGCGTTTTCGATCTGATCACGCGCAACGGTGAGCACGACTTCGCCGTGCTCTTCCTTGCTCGCCTCGACCATGGTGCCCAGTGCGGCCGAGAGCGTCTCGATCACACCTTCATTCGAAGCGAACTTCGGGGCGGAATGCAGAACGGTCATCGTCGTCCTTACCTATCGAGCGCGCCGACGCGGCGGATCTTGCGCTGCAACTGCATCACGCCATAGAGCAGCGCTTCGGCAGTCGGCGGGCAGCCCGGCACATAGATGTCGACCGGAACGATCCGGTCGCAACCGCGCACGACGCTGTAGCTGTAGTGATAGTAGCCGCCGCCGTTGGCGCACGAGCCCATCGAGATGACGTACTTCGGGTCCGACATCTGGTCGTAGACCTTGCGGAGTGCCGGGGCCATCTTGTTGCAGAGCGTGCCGGCAACGATCATTACGTCCGACTGACGCGGTGACGCGCGCGGCGCGGCGCCGAAGCGTTCCATGTCGTAACGCGGCATGTTCACGTGGATCATCTCGACCGCGCAGCAAGCGAGGCCGAAGGTCATCCACCACAGCGAGCCGGTACGGGCCCACTGGAACAGTTCCTCGGTCGAGGTGACGAGGAAGCCCTTGTCGGACACTTCCTGGTTGAGGTCCTTGAAAAAGGACTGATCGGGCGGCGTAACAGCACCGCCCTGGCTTGCAGCCGGCGCCAGAGGTTGGCCGGCGGAGTTAACGAGCGTGCTCATTCCCAGTCCAGAGCTCCCTTCTTCCATGCATAGGCGAGGCCGATGGCCAGTTCACCGAGGAACACCATCATCGTCAGCCAGCCGGCCCAGCCGGTCAGTTTGAGCGAAACGGCCCACGGGAACAGGAACGCAGCTTCAAGATCGAAGACGATGAACAGGATCGCCACGAGATAGAAGCGGACGTCGAACTGGCTGCGCGGGTCTTCGAACGCGGGGAAGCCGCATTCGTACTCGCTGTTCTTGTCAGCACTCGGGTTGTGGGTGCCGGTCAGGCGGGAGACGGCGATCGGCAGCAGCACAATCACCGAGGAGAGCGCGAGCGCGATCACCAGAAAGATGAGGATCGGCAGGTATTGTGACAGATCAGTCAATGGTTCTGGCCTCATACCGGTATTACGGCAGCCGGACTCATGCCAAAGACAACGTCCGGTCGTTGCGGGCGCTCTTAGGCCAGCCCTCCCCCCTCTGCAAGGTGTCCAAGCGGAATATTCGGCCCAAGTTCGTTGCGTTGCAACACGTTCGCAATAAGCCGGGACGGGGACACCGATAGTGGGCATACGGCGGCGTAGCGCAACCCGGCAAAGCCCACGGTATTCCCCGAACGGGCACAAGAAACGCCGGACTGCCCCACAGATGCAAGATTTCGCAGCCAGATTGCGAAAAATGACGCTCAACAGCAATAGGCCAACGCCATGGGGATGGAGCATGGTCGCATCCGTTATCGCCAGAGTCGCCAATTGCAATTGATGCAGCGCAACACTAGTTCACCTGCCAAGGATACCTGTTTTCCAGCGTGAAAGGCATAATAATGGCCCAGATCTCGGCTTCGGACCCTATCGTCATTCTTTCCTACGCCCGTACTCCGATGGGCGGTCTGCAAGGCTCGCTCGCCGAAGTGTCGGCAACCGACCTCGGCGCAACCGCGGTCAAGGCCGCCGTCGAGCGCGCCGGTGTCGCCGGTGACGACATTGAACGCATCTATATGGGCTGCGTGCTGCCCGCCGGCCTCGGCCAGGCCCCTGCCCGTCAGGCGGCGATCAAGGCCGGTCTTCCCAAGTCGGTGCAGGCGACCACTGTGAATAAAGTCTGCGGCTCGGGCATGCAGACGGTGATCATGGGCGCAGAGGCACTGGCCTCGGGCTCGCTCGACGTGATCATCGCCGGCGGTATGGAATCGATGACCAATGCGCCGTACCTGTCCAAGAAGCACCGTTCGGGCGCCCGCGCCGGTCACGACACGCTTTACGATCACATGTTCCTTGACGGTCTTGAAGACGCCTACGAGGGCGGCTCGATGGGCTCCTTCGCGCAGGTCACTGCCGACGAGTACCAGCTGACCCGCGAAAATCAGGACGACTACTCGATCGAGTCGCTCCGCCGCGCGCAGGAAGCGATCAGCAATGGCTCGTTCAAGGACGAAGTCGTTCCCGTCACCGTCAAGACCCGCAAGGGCGATCTGGTGATCGACACCGACGAGCAGCCGCCGAAGGGTAACCCGGACAAGATCCGCACGCTCAAGGCCGCTTTCGCCAAGGACGGCACGATCACTGCCGCCACTTCCAGCTCGATCTCGGACGGCGCTGCTGCCGTTGTCATGACCCGCAAGAGCGTGGCCGAAGCCAAGGGCCTCGCTCCGGTCGCGACCGTGGTCGGCGTGGCCGCCCATGCGCAGGAGCCCGCGAAGTTCACCACTGCTCCGGTCGGTGCGATCACCAAGCTGATGGACAAGGTGGGCTGGCAGCTTTCGGACGTGGACCTGTTCGAAGTCAACGAAGCCTTCGCCTGCGTCGCCATGTTCGCGATGCATGACCTCGGCATCCCGCATGACAAGGTGAACGTCCACGGCGGCGCCACCGCCCTTGGCCACCCGATCGGTGCTTCGGGCACCCGCATCATCGTCACCCTCATCAATGCCCTGAAGGAAAAGGGCCTGAAGAAGGGCGTTGCCTCGCTCTGCATCGGCGGCGGCGAAGCAACGGCCGTGGCGATCGAACTGGCCTGATCGCAATACAAGCTCTCAAGAAGAAACCCCCGCTGGAAACGGCGGGGGTTTTTCTTTGTCATCAGCAGGTTGGGGTATCCATCTCAGAGCGTGCCCGCGCCCCAGAGATCCTCCTGCTCGACGAAACCCTTGTGTCCGGCGATGTCGAAAGGACACCAGCCTTCCTTGCACTCCCCCAGCAGGCCAACGACGCCCGGCTCGATCCGCCAGAGCATCGGCGAGGAGCCGCGCGGTTCGGCATGCATCTCGATCACGCCCTTGGAGCGAACCATCGCCGAGCGCGTACGCGAAAGCAGCAGGTCGCGCATCCAGCCCTGCGTACCGTCGGGATCCTCAACCAAACGCCACGGCCCCTCACGGCGGATCACTTTCACCGGCAAGTGCTCTCGGCGATAGACCCAGTCGATCTTGTACGATTCCCCCGGCCCCACGCGCAAGTTCGCGAGGTCGGCATCGATTGACGCCCAATAGGGAACCTTGCCCTCATCAGCAGCCGAAGCCGGCACCGCGAGAAAGCCGGCGAATGCACCGACAATGACGGCGCAGGCAACCGCGCGCAGGCGGAACGATTTTCCTTGAGACATACCCCATTCATACCTTGCCCCCGGCCACCGCTTCAAGGCTGCTTGACCCGCCGCCTGTGGACGGCCTAGCCCATTCCCGTGATGACTCTGGTTACCGAGACAGATCTGGCCCATCGCCCTGGTGGACGCCCCCGCGTTATCGTCACGCGGCGCCTGCTGCCGGGGGTCGAAACGCGCATGACCGAGTTGTTCGACGTGGTTCTCAATGCCGACGACACACCGATGACGCGCGACGCGCTTGCCGCTGCCATGCGCGAATGCGACGTGCTCGTCCCCACGGTGACCGACCGCATCGACGCCGAACTGATCGCGCAGGCGGATCCGCGATTCGGCATGATCGCGAACTTCGGCGCCGGAACCGAACATATCGATGTCGATGCCGCCCGGGCGCGGGGGATCGTCGTCACCAATACGCCGGGTGTCTTCACCGACGACACCGCCGATCTCACGCTGGCGCTCATTCTCTTCACCATGCGGCGATTCGGCGCGAACCAGGCCATTCTGCGCGACGGCCAATGGAAAGGCTGGGCGCCGTCCACGATGCTTGGCAGCGCGCTGTCCGGCAAGCGACTCGGGATCGTCGGAATGGGACGCATCGGTCAGGCCGTTGCCCATCGCGCCCGCGCCTTTGGACTTGAGGTGGTCTATCACAACCGCCGCCGTCTCCCGTCCGCTCTGGAGACCATGTTCGGCGCCCGGTTCGAAGCGGATCTGGAGCGCCTCATCGCCGAAAGCGACATTCTGACGCTCCATTGCCCCGCCCTGCCCGGCGGTGCGCCGCTAATTGATGCAGACAGGCTTGCCCTGATGAAGTCCGGCGCCTGCCTTATCAACACCGGGCGCGGGCAACTGGTTGACGAGGACGCCCTGATCGACGTGCTAACCCAAGGCCGGATCGCCGGCGCGGGGCTCGATGTCTTCGCGCGGGAACCGAGTATCGACCCGAGGCTGCTCGCGCTCCCTAATGTGGTTGCCCTTCCCCATCTCGGCAGCGCAACTTTCGAGGGCCGGGGCGAAGCAGGTGAGCGGATCATCGCCAATATCCGCTTCTGGGTCGATGGCCACCGCCCGCCCGATCAGGTCCTGCCCGACTTGCCCTAGGCGCGGTAACTTGTCTCGTAACCTTTTCCTGCTCTAAGTCCTCCCCGGGGCCCGGTTTTCTGGCCGGTCCATTTCGGGGGGAATGGTTCGATGAACACGCGCGGCACGGTTACCGTGGCGACTTTGCTTGCGGCTCTGCCGCGCCCTGCCTTGGCGCAATCGCTGCATGATGCGGTGAACAGCGGCGATACCGCATGGCTGCTTGCCGCCGCCGCGCTTGTACTACTGGCCGCGCTTCCCGGCATAGCCCTGCTCCATTCCGGGCGGCTGCGCGCGGGCAACGGCATGTCCGTGCTGTTTCAAACCCTCGCCATCGTTGCCGTCGTCAGCCTGATCTGGACGGTGGTTGGCTACACGCTGGCCTTCGGTGACGTATCGGGCGGCTGGATTGGCGCCGGCAATGCCTGGATGCTGATCCGGCTGAGCGCCGTGCGCGCGGGTACCGCCATTCCCGAAAGCGCCTTCGTTCTCTTCCAGCTTGTCGCGGCAACGCTGGCTCCCGTGCTGATGACCGGCGCCTGGGCCGAGCGCGCGCGGTTCGGATGGGTCGTGCTGTTCTGCGCGCTGTGGTCGCTTATGGCCGCAGCGCCGATCTCGCACTGGGTCATGGGCGGAGGCTGGCTGGCGAGTTCGGTCGGCACGCTCGACTGGAGCGGCGGTCTGCCCATCTTCGTCGCGACGGGTGCGTCCTCGCTGGTCGTCGCGGTGATGATGGGTCGCCGTCTCGATTATCCCGGTGAACGTGACGGCAACGGCGGCATCCCGCTGCGACTGGCCGGTAGCGCGCTGGTCTGGATCGGCGGCATTGGCCTCTGCGGAGGCTGGGCCCTTGCCGCTTCCGATGCTGCAGCCGCCGCCGCGATCAACGCGCACGTCGCCATGGCCGCAAGTGTATTCACCTGGTTTGCCGCCGACCGCCTGAGCCACGGCCGTATCGGATCGTCAGGCCTCGGTTCAAGCGTGCTCGCCGGCCTTGCCGCCGTCGCTCCCGCCGCCGGATACATATCGCCCGGTGCCGCGCTGGTGCTGGGCATTCTCGGAGCGCTGGCGGCACGGCAGGGACTGCGATTACTTGCCCGCGCACGGATCGATGACACCCTTGGCATCTTTGCTATAGCCGGGCTTCCCGCCATGATTGGAACCCTGCTTCTCGGCCTGTTCCTGAGCCCATCCTTCGGCGGAACAGGGTATGCCCGCGGTCATACGATGATCTCGCAGATCTTCGCGCAGGCGGTGGGCCTTGGCGCCGTGGTCCTCTGGGCGGCCGTCGCGAGCACCATCGCCGCACTCATGGCCTCGGTCCTCTTCCCGATGCGCATGTCGGAACATGCCGAACGCAACGGGCTCGACTTCAGCAGCCACGGGATCGGCCCCGCCACATGAACGATACGATGAAGACTTGGCTTCGATACGGCACCCGGGCGCTGCGCCTGACTTTCAGTGCCGCCGGTCGCGCTAGTCGCGCCGAAGTGCTGGCATGCGGGGTGAGCCTGATCCTGCTCAATCTGCTGCTGTCGGGAACGGCATCGCTGTTTCTATCAGGGGATGCCTTGAAGTGGGCCCGTCTGGGCATTCCCGCCCTGATCGTACTGCCTTGCTTCGCGCTGTTCGTCCGGCGCGCGCACGACCTGAATTTCAGCGGCTTGTGGACCCTGCCAATTCCGATCCTTGCGCTGCAAAACCTGTCTCTGGACCTCGTGACCCTGTCGGCAGGCTGGGATGCGCGCGGCAGTGTCGAAGCGGTTACGCGCTATCTCGACTGGCTGCTGTTTCCGGCATTCGCGCTCGTCTGCCTTGCGCTCGTCTGCATCCCCGGAACGCGCGGTACGAACCGTTTCGGTCCGGATCCGAGGGCGATAACGCCTCCCGCATCCGGACCGGAAACAGCCTGAAGGGTCGTCAGCCGGGCTTCTTCGGCAGGGCGATCTCGGCCACGCCGGCGCACATGAGCGTGCCCTTCTGGTTCATCATCTTGTGCTTGACCTGCACGAGGTGACGTCCTTCTTCGTCCACCATCTTGTCGATCACTTCGGCAGTCTGGATGGTGATGTCGCCCGAAAGCGCCGGACCGCGATAGTTGGCGGTGGAGTGGACCACCATGCCCCATTCGCCGGCCCAACCCGCCAGATAATCGGTCACCCAGGCACCCATCGAAGCGCCATAGCCATAAGCGCGCGGCATGCCGATCTTGCGCGCATACTTCGGGAAGAGGTGCCCGCGCGAAGGGCCGATATAGGCGCCGTCGGTCAATTCGGGATTGATCCGCTCCATATGCGGGTCGTTCTCGTGCCCTGCCATCTCTGCCGTGAAGCCGAGCGCGGCAAGATCAAGTTCACGGCGGTCAAGCGTGCCCCAGGTGGTGAAGAGATAGGAACGCCACTCGGTGGTGAAGCTGGCGACGGTGTGGAGACCAATGACGCGCTCGGGAAGATGGTCGCCCACTTGCACGTCATCCCACCAGCGCTCGCCATGGCCCAGATCGTGGAGCATCTGGATCCACGCGAACTTGCGCTCTTCCAGCTTTTCCAGTTCCTCGTCGGTCCACTCCGGTTCATCGAACTCTGCCGTGTTGACAGTGTCACCGCCGGCGGAGGCGAGGTAGCGGATCGCCGTCGAACGCTGCTTGGCGATCAGTTCCCCGTTCTGGTTGCGGTAGAAATTGTCCCCGCGCTGGAAGCAGGTGGGGCCAAAGCCGGTGTTCTTGACCACATAGTCGAACGGAATGCGCTCGTTCGAAACGACATCGCCGCCGAAAATGCGCGGGCCATAGTGCCAGAACTCGTCACCGCCGAAGAGCAGGTGCGAATTGGGAATGCAGCCCATGCACGAAGGCGCGGTGCCATGGCCGTCGTCCATGACGATCGGGAAGCTCTGCGGCGCGACGAGACGGCCGAAGCGGCTCGCGGCAGCATAAGCCGGATCGAAATGGAGCAGGTTGGGATAGTGCATCCCCTGCACCCAGCGGCGAATATCGTTGTTGCCGAGCGGCTCGCGGATCGGCGAGGAATCGATGACCTTGCCGAGATACTGATCGATGTCCGAGCAATCGAGCGTGGCGCCCGTTGTCGATGTGGCATCAGCCATGACGAAATTCCTCTCCTTTGCGGGCCATTCGCAATGGCCTTGTTACTAGTCGACAGTGCTGTCTATTACATCGTGGGACATCGAGGTCACGCACCAAGGCCCTTGCCCGCTTGCAGTAACGCCGTGGCGCTACCACGCCCTCGACACGGCGCGGGCGTCCGATTATGCCACAATTTAATCGATCACTTAAACGGACGAGACATGACCCTGCCTGCGCTTTTCGCGAACCTGCGCCTTCCCGTGATTGCCGCCCCGATGTTCATCGTCTCCAACCCCGAACTGGTGATCGCCCAGGTCCGTTCGGGAATCGTCGGGAGCTTTCCCGCGCTCAATGCCCGCCCCGCCAGTCAGCTCGATGACTGGCTGCACCAAATTTCCGAAGAAACAGAGGGTTGCACGGCGCCTTTCGCAGTCAACCTGATCGTCCACAAGAGCAACAACCGACTTGAGGAAGACCTCAAGATGCTCGAAAAACACAAGGTTCCACTGGTCATCACCTCGCTGGGCGCGATCCCGGAAGTCAACGCGGCGGTTCACAGCTGGGGCGGATTGGTCATGCACGATGTGATCGACGACCGGTTTGCGAAGAAGGCCGTCGAAAAGGGCGCTGACGGGCTGATCGCGGTTGCAGCGGGCGCGGGCGGACACGCCGGAACCCAGTCTCCATTCGCCCTGATGCAGGAAATCCGTGCGTGGTTCGACGGGCCGCTGGCACTTTCGGGGGCGATCGCCTGCGGACGCTCGATCCTCTCGGCGCAGGCCATGGGCGCGGACTTCGCCTATGTCGGCAGCCCGTGGATCGCCACCACCGAAGCCAATGCGACGGCAGCCTACAAGCAGGCCATCGTCGACAGCCATGCGGCCGATATCGTCTATTCCAGCCTGTTCACGGGCGTTCGCGGCAACTATTTGCGCTCGTCGATCGTCGCGGCCGGTCTCGATCCCGACAATCTGCCTGAAGGCGACAAGGCACAAATGGACTTCGGCTCGGGCGGCAATACCGCAGCCAAGGCCTGGAAGGACATCTGGGGCGCCGGTCAGGGCGTGGGCGCCATCGACCGGATCGAGCCGGTGGCCGATCTCGTCGCTGCACTGGACGCGCAGTATCAGTCGGCCAAGACGGAGCTGCGCGCCCGCGCCGGCATCGCCTGAGGCAATACGGACGGGGCAGGCAGCCGAGCCGGCAGGGCCGTCCCGTCCCAAAGCAGATCCGCCAGAGCGTCAAGGTCCGAGAAATCGAGACCATGGCCAAGCGGATCGTGACGGTTCAGCAAAGGGCGTGTGGCCCGACGCGCCAGCAGCAGCCGCCTCAACGCGCGGCGCAAAAGATCGAGCCGCATCTGCGCCTCGATCGCTGCCGCTTGCGGATCCCGCATATGCGCACGGCGCCAATACGCCTCGATCTGCGCCACGCGCTCAACGACAAGTTCGGTGTAACGGTGATGTGGCCCGCGATGGAGCGGCAGCCCCATGCGCAGGGCCGCCCGCTCATCGCAGGGCAGCAGCAATCCGTTATCGCGAAAATCCTCGAAGCGCAGGCTTTCCCGGCCGAGAGTCGTGAACATGCGCGCGAACGGCCTACGCCCGAGCAGTTCGCGCGGCAGCAGATGATGTCGCTGCAAACCGGGATCGTAGTCTGGCTGATGCCTGCGGTTGACCGCTCGGAAAGACAGGAATTCTCGCAGTGCCCGGCCGATCCCGTCAATAATCCTGTCAATTCTGGCGCCAGATCCACACCACCTTGCCGACCTGCGACGGCTCCGCGAAAAGGCCGGGCGCGCCATCGATAGGGCCGGGCGTCGTCAGCGGGCCATGGCGTACGATATGGTCCACCACCCGGATGGCGAGCTTGACGGTGTCGGCCCGCCGCTCCCCCTCGGCCGCTTCGAGTTGGAATTCCTGTCCGGAAAACGCAGCGAGACCCTGACTGGCGATGCTGCCGTCCTCTGCCGGTACCAATGCGGTCAAGCCGAGCACAGGAAAAGCGCCGCCGCCAAGCCAGTTCATCACCATGCGCGCGTAATAGCCTGGCGCCATGACCGTGCCCGCGGAATGCCACGCCACCGCGCTTACCGGTAGCTGCAGGGCAAGATCGGCCGCCAGACCGGCCAAGGTGCGCACGACCGGCAGCATCGTGCTGCCCCCCGCGATATGGCCGCCCGGTACAATCTCGACCGCTTCCAAAGCGCCCATTTCAGGCACCGCATCGAAACCGTAGGCGTGGCGGATTTCCGCCCCGGATGCCGGATTAGCGGGCGCAAGGCCCGACAGGTCAAATGTCAGCCCGCTCGACAGCAGTTCGAGCCATCCCTGCTCGCGCGGCGGCTTGTGGGTGATCCGGGCCGCCGGAGCACTGCCGTCGCCCCCGCCGAGCAGCCTTTCGATGTCTTCCACCGAGGGGCGCTTCCCCGCGGAAAACAGCAGCGAGACGCCCGTGACCGAAGAGCCTGGCCGTCGTTCCGCACCACGAAAGTCGAAGCTCACCGGATCATCCGTTTCCACCCCAGCACCTGACATCAATTTGCCCCCGTCGAATCCGTTCAATCGTCGCCCCGCGACCGGACATTAACCATACCCTGCAAGCACATGAAGGCCTCAGTAGATGCCGAGTGCAAGCCCTTCCGCGAAAGCCATGCCCAATTCGCAGCAAGAATCGAGATCGACCGGCGAAACTGTCTTCTCCGCCAGGATTTCCTGCGGCGTCTGCGCACCGAGCCGAACCACCAGCGGCGGCGCCACGCGCTTGAGCCGCCATCCGGTAACGATCCGCTCGATCTGCGCCTGCGCCCCGGCACCGTCGGAACCGGCAGCGATCGCGGTGGCATAGGGCCGCCCCTCCACCCGGCCGAGCAGCGGATAATAGCAGCGATCGAACATCTCCTTCATCTGTCCGGACATCGAACCAAGGTTCTCCGGACAAACGAAAACGTAGCCGGTCGCGCCCATCAGGATGGCGGGCATCGCCTCGGCTGCGGGAAGCAGAAAGGACGCCCTGCCCGCGCCTTCGGCAATGGCGAGCGCCATCGCCCGTGCCGCGCCGGTGCGGCTGTGCCAGATGATCGCCAGCATCGCTCAGCCTCCCGCCGTAACCGCGAGCAAGGGCACCGGACGCTCCGTGGATCTGGTCATGGCCGTTTCCTCTCCGTTATCCGTGGAACTATACCGCGCATCGCCGCCGCTCCCTAGTGCCCAATGCAGGCAATCCCGCCTGAATGAGTGCGCGGGCTTCCCGCCGGGCACTGGCTGGTATAACCGCCCTGCATGGCATCCAGACCCGCATCCGTCTTCGGCATCGACCGTTCGCTCTCCGGCAAGTCCTGGCGCTGGCGCGGCGGCAACATGGACCTTTCGGAGCCCGGCTCCGGCTTCGGAGGCGGCCTTGGCGACGATATCGTCACCCAATTGCTGCTTTCGCGCGGCGTCCCGCGTGAGGATCTGGAGCGGCACCGCAGTCCTTCGCTGCGCTCGTTCCTGCCCGATCCCTCGGAATTCCGCGACATGGACACCGCCGCGGAGCGTCTTGCCCAAGCGGTGCTGACGAACGAGACAGTGACCGTCTACGGCGATTACGACGTCGATGGCGCCACCAGCGCTGCGCTGCTGATCCTGCTGCTGCGCGGGCTCGGCCATGACGGGCGCTATTACATTCCCGACCGTCTGCTCGAAGGCTACGGGCCCAGCGGCGAGGCGCTCGTGCGAATCGCCGGCGAGGGATCGAGCCTGATCGTCACGGTCGACTGCGGCGCCATGGCGTACGAGGCGCTGGACATGGCGAATGACGCCGGTGTCGATGTGATCGTGGTTGACCACCACAAGTGCTCCGCCGTGCTTCCGCGCGCCATGGCGCTGGTCAATCCGAACCGTCTGGACGAGAGCGAACTCGCCGCCGGGCATGGACATCTCGCGGCTGTCGGCGTCGCATTCCTGCTGGCCGTGGCCACAGTGCGGGCCCTGCGCCGCAAGGGCTTTTTCGCCACGCACCGCGAACCCGATCTCTTCGCCCTGCTCGACCTTGTCGCGCTGGGCACCGTGGCCGACGTTGCCGCGCTCCACGGCCTCAACCGCGCGCTGGTGGCGCAAGGCCTCAAGATCATGGCCAAGCGCGAGAATATCGGCATGTCGGCGCTGATTGACGCAAGCCGCCTCAATCGCGCGCCCACCTGCTCCGACCTCGGCTTCGCGCTGGGTCCGCGCATCAATGCAGGCGGTCGCGTCGGCGAATCGACGCTGGGCGTGCGCCTGCTCACCACCACCGACACGGAAGAAGCGGACACGATCGCCGCCCAGCTATCCCGCCTCAACGACGAGCGCCGCGCCATTGAGCAGGCGGTGCAGGAAGCCGCCGAAGCGCAGCTTGCAGCCCAGCACAACCGCGCCGTGATCGTTGTCGCCGGTGCCGGCTGGCATCCCGGCGTGATCGGCATCGTCGCCGGACGGATCAAGGAAAAGACCGGAAAGCCGACACTGGTCATCGCCCTTGACGCCGACGAGGCAGGCAACGGCAAAGGTTCGGGCCGTTCGATCTCGGGCGTGGACCTTGGCGCCGCGATCATCGCCGCGCGCGAGACGGGCCTGCTGGTGGCGGGCGGCGGCCATGCCATGGCGGCCGGCCTCACGATCGCGGCCGACAAGCTGGACGCACTGGCCGAATGGCTCGATTCGCGCCTTGGCGCCGACGTTGCGGCGGCCAGCGCCCACCAGTCGATGCTGCTGGATCTGGCGCTCGCACCCGGCGGTCTCACCCCTGATCTGGTCGAGACGCTGGAAAGCGCGGGGCCGTACGGTATGGGCTGGCCGGGCCCGCGCGTGGCAGTCGGGCCGGTACGTGTCATCAAGGCCGATACGGTGGGCGCCGATCACGTCCGCCTGATCGTTGGCGGCAACGACGGCGGCCGCTTCAAGGCCATGGCCTTCCGCGCAGCCGAAACCGACCTTGGGCAGGCCCTGCTCCACGCCTCGCAAGGGCGCCGCCTGTGGCTGGCCGGTCGGGCCAAGATCGACGACTGGGGCAGCCGTCCGCAAGCCGAACTCCACGTCGATGATGCCGCATTTCTCGACTGATTTCGGGAACTGACACGAAGAGTTCATTTTATTCGCCAAGAGGGGGTTGACCCCCCGGGGGACCGCCGCTAGAGGGCCGGTCCTGCCTCCGGCACAGATCGGAATGGCCCCTTCGTCTAGCGGTTAGGACGCGGCCCTTTCACGGCTGAAACACGGGTTCGATTCCCGTAGGGGTCACCATCTTGGTGCACGAGCGCAGGACCAAAATGCCTTTACGGCCCCTTCGTCTAGCGGTCAGGACGCGGCCCTCTCACGGCTGAAACACGGGTTCGATTCCCGTAGGGGTCACCATCTGCGGCTGCTTTCGGGTGACGCTTATGGGTAAAAATATGGCCCCTTCGTCTAGCGGTTAGGACGCGGCCCTTTCACGGCTGAAACACGGGTTCGATTCCCGTAGGGGTCACCATCCTTGAATGGATCGGTGCAGGCATAGCGGCTCAGAGCCGCCTTTTCCCACTCAATTTTGCTTAGTGACAGACCCGCCAGCCGGTCGGCCGGTTCGCCTGATCGAGATGCAGATGATCGGCATGCGCGGCGTTGTAGTCCGGCGAGAGCACGGTCGCGAAGCTCTTGCAGGCCTCGTCCCGCACGGCATGCAGGAACACCGCATCGTCGATGCCACCCTTCCAGTCGCGCCGGACCTCTATCCGACGCCCATTGGCCAGCACGAAGGCCGCCACGTCGATGGCATTGCCGGTGGCATGCTCGCTCCAGTTACCCATATCGCCGTGACCGATGCGACGACAATTCACCGTACCGAGATGCTCTATCCGCACCACCGGGCTGCCGTAGATCATTTCCGCATGCGGCTGGATACCGTGGCGCAGCCACCATGCCAGGCCTGCGTCCAGAGCGCAGGTTCCCTCCGCATGGCGTGGCTTGAGAGCAGGCACCGTCGAGCCCGGGAAGCCAAGCATCCGGCGATCGGCGCGGCGGCAGGTTCCCTCCCCCACCGGCGGCAACGGCTTGCCGGGAAAATCACTGCGGAGCAGGAAGGATTGGCAGTCAGCCGGATCAGCACGCAACGCGGCCAGTTTGCGCCCCGTGGCCCATCCCGGGCGCTCAGCCAGTGTGAGCGGGGCCCAGGGATCGCTTCCGGGATGGTCGCGCAGCCAGTCCGCCGCCGCCAGCCCGAGACAGGCAAGCAGAATGAGCGACATGGCCACGCGGTCGATGGGAAAGATCATGCCGCATCAACGCCCGCACCTTCCCCTTCGCTCCGCACATCGGTTTATTCGAGCATCGAGAAGATCGCCCAGGCCAGTCCGGTGGCGCCCAGGAACAAGGGCCAGGACCAATAGAGTTCGTGACCTTGGTAGAACGTATGCGTGATCGTAAGCGCTCCCCCATGCGAGCCTTGCGATCCGATGACCAGCGAAACGACCCACGTAAGCAGGAAAGCCGGGATCAACGCCTTGATGATTGCCATGACGATAAACTGCCTTGACTGTGCCTGGGGGGAATTCTCCCACCAATTGGTAAATTTCGTACTACTGGAGCGGCCGGTTCAAACGATTGTCGCACTGTGGGTAACTCCGGGAAAACCGGAGGATAGTGCGGGGAAAATTTAGGGAGAACTTCGCTGTACCGGGCAACAAAATAGGGCCGGGCAACAAAAAAGGGGGCGCGAAGCCCCCTTTCCTGTTTTCGCTAAGCCCCTGCCTCAGTGCGGCGGAAGCGGCTGCGGCGGAGCGTCGAAGTCTTCCTCGTGAGTCTCGACGATACCGCGGCCGACATGGCTCTTGCGGTAACCGTAAGCGAAGTAGACGACGAGGCCGATACCGCCCCAGACCGGAAGCACCAGCATCGCTTCAACCGGCAGGTTGAAGAACAGCACCACGCAGCCGATGATCGCGAAGGGCGCCACCACCCACACCAGCGGGGTGCGGAACGGACGGACGCGCTTGGGATCGCGCACGCGCAGGATCAGCACGGCCACCGAGACCATCAGGAACGCGAAGAGCGTGCCCGAGTTCGAGATGTCGGCGAGCTGGCCCACCGGCAGCAGTGCGGCGGCAATCGCCACGAAGACGCCGGTAATCATGGTGACGATGTGCGGCGTCTTCCACTTGGGGTGGACGGTCGCCAGCTTCTCGGGAAGCAGGCCGTCGCGCGCCATCACGAAGAAGATACGGGTCTGGCCGTAGAGCATCATCAGGATGACCGAGGGCAGCGCAAGGTTGGCGGCCAGACCGATGAGGTCGCCCGCGCGGGTGTAGTTGATCGAGCGGAGAACCTGGGCCAGCGCCTCGTTCGAGCAGACCAGCGGCGTTGCGCCCTGCTTGGCGAGTGCGGCGCACTGTGCGGCGAACTCGGGCGAGCCGGGCTGAATGCCCGCTGCGGTCGGCTGGGCGCCGACGGCACCGATCGCCCCGCCGGCGACGAGCAGGTAGAACACGGTGCAGATCGCAAGGCTGCCGATCAGGCCGATCGGCACGTTGCGCTGCGGGTTCTTGGTTTCCTCAGCCGCGGTGGAAACTGCGTCGAAGCCGACATAGGCGAAGAAGATCGAGGCGGCGGCGCCGAAGACGCCCATGCCGCTGCTACCCGCCGGGCCGAACCAGCCGTTCGGCGTGAAAGGCTCGAAATGCTCGACTTTCAGCACCGGCAGGGTCAGCGCGATGAACATCGTCAGCGCGGCGACCTTGATGGCGACGAGGATTGCGTTGAAAGTGGCGCTTTCCTTGGTGCCGATCACCAGCAGCGCCGTCACCGCCAGCGCCACGAAGATGGCGGGGACGTTGATGATGCCGTGGCTAAAATCGACGCCGGTGAGCGACCAGCTGGGTCCAGCCGATAACAATTCGGGTAACTGGAACCCTGTCAAACTCTTGAGCAGGCCCATGAAATAGCCCGACCAGCCGACTGAAACGGCCGAAGCGGCAACGGCATATTCCAGGATCAGCGCCCAGCCGACCATCCAGGCCAGCAATTCGCCGACGACTGCATAGCTGTACGTGTAGGCAGAACCGGAAACCGGCACCATCGAGGCCAGTTCCGAATAGCACAGTGCCGCCACGGCGCAGACGACGCCGGCGATCACGAAGCTCCACATCATGCCGGGCCCGGCCTTCTGGGCCGCCGCGGCAGTGAGAACGAAAATACCGGTGCCGATGATTGCGCCGACACCCAGAAGCGTCAGCTGCACGGGTCCGAGCGACCGGTGAAGAGATTTCTTTTCCGCCGTCGCCAGAATGGCGTCGAGCGGTTTTACGCGTCCGAACATTATTGGACCCCCGAGTTCTTGTATGGCGGCGACGCTAGCGCCATGCCCGAACATCGCAAGCGATAACGCGCTTGGTTCCCCAGTTTTGCTGTATCTGGACCGCATAATGGGGCCAGTTCCGGGCTGTGCCGAAGACATCGAGCTAATGGGGTTTACCGAGCACGGACGAGCCCGCTAAAAGCCCGAGCCATGTCCACGACCTTCCAGCTCGACACCGCGACCAGCCGCGCCAATCCCACTCCGGCACCGATGAAGCGCCTGACGGTTCCTGCCATTCAGCGCCGCAAATCCGGCGGCCTGACCGCCGAGCCGCTGGTCATGCTAACGGCCTATACCGCCCGGCAAGCACAATTGCTGGACGAACATTGCGACATCCTGCTGGTAGGGGATTCGCTGGCGCAGGTCATCTACGGCCTGCCCTCTACCCTGCCCGTCACGCTGGACATGATGATCGCCCACGGCGCCGCCGTGGTGCGCGGCAGCTACCACTCGCTGGTCATCGTGGACATGCCTTTCGGCTCTTATGAGGAAAGCCCGCAGCAGGCATTCGCCTCGGCCGCGCGCGTCATGGCCGAGACCGGCTGCGCCGCCGTCAAGCTGGAGGGCGGCGTCGCCATGGCGGAGACCATCGCCTTCCTGACCAGCCGCGGCATTCCGGTGATGGCGCATATCGGCCTCACCCCGCAGGCCGTGAATGCGCTGGGCGGCTACGGCGCACGGGGACGCAGTCAGGAAGAGCACGCCAAGATCATTTCGGACGGCAAGGCCGTGGCGGATGCGGGCGCCTTCTCGGTTGTCGTCGAAGGCGTGGTGGAACCGATCGCAGTCGCGCTCACGCAGAGCCTTGAAGTACCCGTGATCGGAATCGGCGCTTCGGCGCAGTGCGACGGACAAGTGCTGGTGGCCGAGGACATGCTGGGCATGTTCGACCGCGTGCCTCGCTTCGTGAAGCGCTATGCCGACATGGCGACGCTGGTCTCCGAAGCAGCGGCCAAATATGCCGAGGAGGTGCGCGCCCGCACCTTCCCCGGCGTCGAACAGACCTATCAGCCGAAGTAACCCGATCATGGTCACAGCAACGCTCACCTTGCGGATCGACGATCCGACGGCGCCCTATGTCGCCGACTTGCTCACCCATCACCTTTCCGAGCTGGCCTCGGTCATGGGCGAGCATGCCTTCGCGCTCGATTCCAGCGGCCTTTCGGCGCCGGAAGTGACCTTCTGGACAGCCTGGCGCGGGGACCTGCTTGCCGGTTTCGCCGCGCTCAAAGATCTGGGAGACGGCGAAGGCGAAGTAAAATCGATGCGCGCCGCCCCCGAAGCGCGGGGCACCGGCGTCGGGCGTGCCCTGCTCGATCATGTGGTCTCCGAAGCCCGTGCGCGTGGCTATGCGCGGCTCTATCTGGAAACCGGCACGGCAGAGCTGCACCAACCGGCCATCGCGCTCTACCGCAAGGGCGGCTTCACCTCGTGCCCGCCTTTCGCAGACTACGCAGAAAGCCCCCATAACCAGTTCATGGTGCTTGATTTTATCTCAGCGTGATGTCTCCACATCGGGCGCCACGCCGGGACTTTCCGCGTCACCCACGATACGATTGAGACGGCTGAGCATCGACGCGGCGTAAGCGGCATAAGGCCCGATCCAGCGCTCGTGAATCGCGTGGATCGGCAGGGCGTCGAGGTGGTTCCACCGCTCTCGCCCGCGCCGCTCGACGATCAGCACCCCGGCCTGCTCCAGCACTTTCAGATGCTGCATCACTGTGCAGCGATCGAGTTCCGGCATCAGCGCGCACAGTTCGCCTGTCGTGCAGGCGCGCTCCTTCAGCACGTCCAGCATGCGCCTCCGCACCCGGTGCCCAAGCGCCTTGAACAGCGCGTCGTCTTGATCGTCGGTTGACATGTTACAAAATCATAACATAATCGGATCGACCTGCAAGGGAGTCGAACCATGACGCCGAAGTTCACTGTCGGGGGCCGGATCGCAAAGCCTGTTGGCGAGGTTTTCGAAGCCGTCGCGAACCCTGACTCGCTGTCCGAATTCTTCACCACCGGCGGCGCGAAAGGCCGGCTGGAGACGGGTGCCGTCGTCACCTGGGATTTTCACGATTTCCCCGGCGCCTTCCCCGTCCATGTGGTCGAAGTCGAGAAGGACAAGCGCATCGTCCTGCGCTGGGATGGCGACAAGAGCGCGGTCCCAGCAGATGCCGACGGCACACACCGGACACTCGTGACCATGACGTTCGAAGCGCTCGACGACGGCCGCACGCGCGTCCAGATCGCCGAGGAAGGCTGGCTGGACACGCCGGAGGGGATCAAGGCCTCCTACGGCAATTGCGAAGGCTGGACCGGGATGCTGGCAGCGATGAAAGCGTGGCTGGAACACGGGATAAACTTGCGCGAAGGCTTCTATAAATAACGACACATCCGCAGCGCCCCGGAACCCGCAGACCCCAAACCACCTTCCAATCCCGCTCAGCCTGAGCCTGTCGAAGGCCCCGCAGACAAGCACTACCACCCCTTGCCTCCCCCACCTCGCGATCTAAAAGCGTGGGGCATGAACACGATATCCCCCCCTCGCATCCCCATTCTGGTCGCAGCCCTGCTCGCCGCCGCCTCGCACCCTGCCCTCGCCAAGGAGGCCATCGATCCCGCACGGATCGTTGCCGATGTGAAAACGCTCTCCTCCGACACGTTCGAGGGCCGCGCGCCCGGCACCGTGGGCGAGGAGCGGACCATCGGCTACCTGATCGCGCGCTTCCAGGACCTCGGCCTCCAGCCTGCCGGGCCTGATGGACAGTGGGTCCAGAACGTACCGCTGCTGCACACCCGGCTGGCCGCGCCCCGCACGCTCGCCTTTACCAGCCCCAAGGGCACGATGCCGGTCGAGGTGGCGAAAGACATCTACATCTCCACCGTGCGCCCGGACGACACGGCCCGGATCGCCGGCGCGCCGGTGGTCTTCGTCGGCTACGGCGTGAACGCGCCCGAACGCGGCTGGGACGATTTCAAGGGCGCCGACCTCAAAGGCAAGGTCGTGGTCTTCCTCATCAACGATCCCGATTTCCACGCCGCCAGCGGCGAGCCGGTCGCCGGCAAGTTCGGCGGCCGGACGATGACCTATTACGGCCGCTGGACCTACAAGTTCGAAGAAGCCGCGCGGCAAGGCGCAATCGGCGCGCTGATCGTCCACGAGACCGAAGGCGCGGGCTATGGCTGGAACGTCGTCACCAGCCCGGGCGGCGAGAACTACGACATCGTGCGCGCGCCGGGCAAGCTCACCAGCCTGGCCTTGCAAGGCTGGCTCTCGGGCGATGCGGCAACCCGGCTGTTCGCTTCGGCCGGACTGGACCTTGCAAAACTCTCCACCGCCGCCCGGCGGGCCGACTTCAAGCCCGTGGAACTCAAGGGCGTGGCGTTCGATGCCGATGTGCCGGTGAACCACGAACAGGTCATGAGCCACAACGTGCTGGCCCAGATCCCCGGCACCACGCGCAAGGACGAAGTGGTGATGTTCGGCGCCCACTGGGACGCTTATGGCAAGGGCGCTCCGGACGCGCAGGGCCGCATCTACCGCGCGGGCGCCAATGACGACGGGATCGGCATCGCCGCGCTCTTCGACATTGCCCGGGTCATGAAGGCGGAGACGCCGCCGCAGCGCTCGGTCGTTTTCGCCGCGTGGACGGCGGAGGAGCGCGGGCTGCTCGGCTCCGAATTCTACGCTGCCAATCCGGTGTTCCCGATGGAGAAGACCGTCGCCAACCTCGCCATCGATGTGCTCCAGACGGCGGGCGCCGCGAACGACGTGACGCTGATCGGCAAGGGCCAGGACACGCTGGAGGACGACATGGCCCGCGTCGCCGCTGCACAAGGCCGCCGCGTGACACCCGAGGGCCTGCCCGAGCGTGGGCTGTTCTATCGGGCCGATCACTTCTCCTTCGCCAAGCGCGGCGTGCCGGTGATGCTGCTGATGGGCATCGCGGGCGCGGCGGACCTCAAGGACAGCGGCGTCAAGGCGGGTCAGGCGTGGATCGATGCCTATACTGGCCAGTGCTATCATCAGGCCTGCGACATGTGGTCGCCGGACTGGAACATGGACGGCGCGGTGCAGGATATCGAACTGATCCGCACGATCGGTACCGACCTCGCCAATTCGTCCCGGTGGCCGCAGTGGAAGCCGGGTTCGGAATTCAAGGCAGCACGGGACAAGTCGGAAGCGGCGCGCAAGTAAGCGCCTCGCCCTTAACACAGTGGGCGGCGACCTAAGGGGGCTACACGGGCCGCACGTGATTACCGCCCACCGTTTCCCACCCTCGTCATTGCGAGCGGCGAAGCCGCGCGGCAATCCAGAGTAGGCGCAAACCGCTCTGGATTGCTTCGCTCCGCTCGCAATGACGAACGACGGTGGAGGAACGACGGACTACGGACGGCGGGCGCTGGCTCAGGTCCAGTGGATCAGCAAGGCGGCAAGCGCGTGAAACACCACCGCGCCGCCTACCAGCCATCCAGCCAGCTTGATGGCTCTGGCCGCGCTCTCGTCGCGGGCCTGAGAGACGGGCGCTTCCATCCTCGCGGCAGCGGCGCGCAGGAAACGGGGCGCCTCTTCAGCCACGCGGGAGAATTCCAGCAGCGCGGCTTCGAGTTTATCCGGCTCGGTCAGCCGCGACAGCCGCGAGGCGACAAGCTTGCCGCGCATCCGGCCCAGCGCGTCCGAAAGGTCAAAGTCCGGCGCGATGCCCGCCAGCACGCCGTCCATCGTCACCATCGCCTTGAAGATCAGTACGAGGTCAGGCGGCAGCACCAGCCCCTCCTGCCGCAGCAGCGGGAAGAAATCCGCCACCATCGCATTGAGCACCAGCTTGCCAGTACCGTGCCGCGAGACGAGGCGCTCGGAGGCCCGCAGCAACGTCTCGCGCGGGATATCGCCCCCTTCGGACCATGCCACCAGCATGTCGGCCACGCCGCGCGGATCGCCGCTGCGCAGCGCGAGAATGAAAGTCAGGAATTCGTGCTGTCTTCGCGGGCTGACGAAACCGACCGAGCCAAGGTCCAGCAAGGCCAGCCCATCGTCTCCCGGTTGTTTCGGCGGTATGCACAGCAGGTTGCCGGGATGCGGATCGGCGTGGAAGCGCCCGTTGACCAGCACCATCTCCAGTACCAGTTCCGCCCCCAGCAAGGCGATGCGCGAAGGATCGATCCCGGCGGCCTTGAGTGCCGCCGGGTCGCGTGGGGGAATGCCCTCGACATAGTCCATGACGAGCACTTGCTCGCCGGTCCATTCCCAGTGGATGCGGGGCACGATGACATGTTCCAGCGAGGCGAGATCGGCGCGCAGCAGGTCTGCATTGCGACCTTCGTTGGCGAAATCCAGCTCATCCAGGATCTCGCGGCCCAGCTGTTCGATCATCGCCGTCGGCCGCATCCGCCGCACTGCGCCGCTACGCGCCTCGGCCAATGCCGCGAGGTGGCGCATGAGCCGGAGGTCCGCCTCCATCCGCGCGCGAATGCCGGGGCGGCGGATCTTGACCACGACTTCTGTGCCGTCCTGCAACCGGGCGCGGTGGACTTGCGCGATCGAGGCCGCCGCGAGCGGTTCGGTATCGAAGGCGGCGAAGGCCGTCTCGGGCGTTTCACCCAGTGCAGCTTCCACTTCGGCGCGCAACTGCTCGAACGGCAGGCGCGGGGCGTCGCTCTGCAATTGCTCGAAGGCGGCGATCCATGGGTCAGGCAGCAGATCCCGCCGGGTGGCGAGGATCTGGCCGAGCTTGACGTAAGTCGGCCCCAGCGCCTCCAGCGCGCGGCGCGTGCGTGTCGGCAGGTCGCGGGCTTCCACGCCCTCGCGGCTGTCGCTCTCACCCAGCCCCAGCCGGACCGCCAGTGATTCCAGCCCGAAGCGCGCAATCACGGCAGAGACTTCGGCCATCCGCCCCCGGTCGCGCGTGGCCACCGCGATCGACTTGAACATGCGCGCACTCCTTCAGCCGTGGACAACCTGCCGGACGCGCCCCCGGTTCCGGCGACCCGCCCGCAGTCAGCGCCGGAACGATTGGACACGGCGACGCCCATAAAGCTAGGAATTTCAAATGAGCGGCAGTTTAACGGGCGCGCGGGGGCCCGCATTCGCATTGACAGTCACGCTGGCCGTGGCGCTATCGGCCTGCGGCGGCGGGACAAAGTTCCGCGCGGTCAGCGACGTTCCGGTGCGCGTCGGCGCGCCCTACAAAGTGCGCGGCGTCACCTATACGCCCGCGACCCAGCCCGATTACGACGTGCTCGGCTATGCCACGTGGTACGGCAACGAATCCGGCAACAAAGCCGCCAATGGCGAACGCTTCCGCCCGGACTGGATCACGGCCGCACACAAGACGCTGCCACTGCCCAGCTATGTCGAAGTGACTTCGCTCGACACCGGCCGCCGCATCGTGGTGCGCGTCAACGACCGGGGGCCTTTTGGCGAGAGCGCCCGGGTGATAGACCTGTCACGTGGCGCCGCAGAAGCCCTTGGCATTCGCGGCAAGGGCAAGGCGGCCGTCCGCGTGCGCGTGGTCGAACCACCGGAAAAGGACCGCGCCGCCCTGCGCAAGGGCAAGGCGGCGCAGGAACTCCCGCCAGTCAGTCCGACGACGCTGGCGAACCTGCAATCCCAGTTCGATCGCGGCGTCGGCACCCGCTGAGGACCGGCTCAACCGCGAGGGCGGTCACGCCATCTCGCGCTCGGCGTAAGCTTCCTCTTCCTTGCCGATCAGCAGATTGGCAAGGAACCAATATGCCTCACCCCAGGCCGCGAGCACTTCGTCGGTAGCCGCATCGCCCAGCACGTCACGGATCGCGGGGAGCAGCGCTTCGGCCACGAGCGGGTAGTGTTCTGCCTTCACCCCGGTCTCGACGTGGCGATGGACCATGCGGGCCACGGCGCCATCCAGCTTCTGCAACTTGTCGACATTCTGCGCATAGCCAAGGATCGCGGCGGCAAGGCGGCGCGGCTGCTCACCCGATTGCTGTGCGGCCTGGTCGAACATCGCCCGCACTTCCTCATTCACGAAAAGCCGTTCGTACATACGCGTGGTGATCTCCACGCCATGTTCCTGAAGCGCCGGCGCGGTGGCCTTGACGATGGCGACGGTCCGTTCGCCGAGAGGAGCAGTCATATCGAGTCGCCCTTTTAAAGATGCAAACTGAATGCATCTATACGTCGATCGGAAAAGATGTAAACCAGAAGCATCAATTTACGGAGACCGCGATTGCGCCTGACTGCGCACACCGATTACGCCCTGCGCATCCTGCTTCACGCCGCCATGGACCGGGATCACCTGCTCTCGATCGCGCAAGTGGCTGAAGCCCACGAGATCTCGCGCAATCATGCGATGAAGGTGGTGAACCTGTTGGGGAACGCGGGCTTGCTGGAGACGGTGCGCGGGCGCGGCGGTGGGTTTCGGCTCGGCCGCCCGGCGAGCGAAATCACGCTGGGCGAAGTCGTGCGCCTGACCGAGCCCAACCTGCAACCGGCCGATTGCGACAATTGCCTGCTGAAGGGGGCCTGCGGGCTCACCGGCCTGCTCCGCAATGCCGTGGGCGCGTTTCTGGCCGAACTGGACCGCTCCACGCTGGCCGACGCCGCCGCGGGTACGCGCCTGCCACTGCCGCTGTTTTCTGCGACCTGAATCCGAGCCCAGAATCTGGTGACCTGATTTCCTTGGCCTAACTCTTTTGACCTGACTCCTTCCTCGGATTCGCTGTCCCAAAGTGGGAACCTAGTCGCCGCTTCGGCGTTGCTGGGCGTGAGAGGAGATACATTATGAACATTGGGGCCGAACTTCCTTACCGCCGCAGCCGCTTTGCCCGCCGCACCGGCTCGCTGATCTTCGATCGCCAGCTTGAGGATCGCGTGCGCGCACACGACGAAGGCCGCGAGCAACCCATGCAGATCTGGTCGAACGGTCGCTTCCGGTCGAACTGACCGGGCCGGAAATCCCCCCGCCGGCAAACTCGCCTCTTCACAGAGGCATGGCGCGACCGTCGAGGCGCCGGAGCGTAACATGGTTGCGCTCCGGCGTCATTGCGCTTGGCGATAACGAAAGCCCGTAAGCCCGCTTGCGCAATGCGCCGGAATGGTGCGTGTGAGCGCTTGCCTGTGGCGGATTTCTGCGCTTCAACCCATGGCTTCCACCACCTGCGGCGCCCTCACCGGCGCCAGGGGAGCCGGCTTCATGCACACGCTCCCCCGGATGCCGGCTCATCTTTCAGGGTTGCCGCCGCCAGGAGAAATGACCGATGAAGACCCGGCTCATGGCCGCTGCTGCCCCCCTCGTGCTGGGCACCGGCCTGCTTGGAGGCATGCCGATGACCGCTCTTGCCAAGGATGCCAAGGCCAGCGCGGCGCCCGCCGCTGCAACCGCCTATGCCGGGCCGTTTGCCCAACCCAGCACGCTGCAATTCCAGGCGCCGAACTTCCCCCTCTACAAGGACACCGACTGGCAGCCCGCGATCGAGGCCGGCATTGCCGCCAAGCGCGCCGAAATCAAGGCGATCGCCGCCAACCCGGCCAAGCCGACCTTCGAGAACACCGTGGTCGCCATGGAGCGCGCGGGCAGCATGTTCGACCGGGTCTACAACGTGTTCAGCCAACTCACGTCGGCCAACACCAATGACACGCTCGACGCTGCCGACACGGCCGTGAGCCCGCAGATCTCCGCGCTCAACGACGATATCTACCTCAACGCCGCGCTGTTCGCCCGCGTCAAGGCCGTGCACGACAGCGCGGAAGGCAAGGCGCTGACCGGCGAAGACGCGATGCTGCTCGCCACGACGTACGACAAGTTCGTCAATCGCGGCGCCCTGCTCTCACCCGCGCAAAAGGTCGAACTCAAGAAGATCAACCTTGAGATCGCCACCCTTGAGACCAAGTTCTCGCAGACGCTGACCGCCGGCACTGCCGCCCATGCGGTGGTGTTCGACAACGCCGCCCAGCTCAAGGGCATGAGCGATTCCGACATCGCCGCCGCCGCCAAGCGTGCCGCCGATCAGGGCAAGCCCGGCAAGTACCTGATCCCGCTGCTCAACTTCACGCAGCAGCCGGTTCTGACCCAGCTCGAAAACCGCGACAGCCGCAAGCAGGTGTTCGAGACGAGCATCAACCGCACCTCCTCGGGCGACCAGTACGACACCACCGGCATCGTCACCCAGATCGCGGTGGCACGCGCCAAGAAGGCCCAACTGCTCGGCAAGCCGGACTTCGCGACGCTCCAGATGTACAACCGCATGATCAAGTCGCCGCAGAAGGCGATGGACTTCATGAATGGCTTCGTCCCCGCCCTGCGCGCCACGCAGGACCGCGAGGCTGCGCTGCTGTCCGAAGCCGCCAAGGCCGACGGCGTGACCGACGCGCTCCAGCCCTGGGACTGGAGCTACTATGCCGAGAAGGTCCGCAAGGCGAAGTACGACCTCGATGAAACGGCAATCAAGCCCTACTTCGAAGTCTGGAACGTGCTGGAAAACGGCGTGTTCTACGCCGCCACGCAGACTTACGGGATCACCTTCAAGCGCCGCACCGACCTGCCGGTCTATCACCCGACGATGCGCGTCTACGAAGTCTTCGACAAGGACGGCTCGTCGCTGGCGCTGTTCTATTACGATCCCTTCGCGCGTGCCAACAAGAAGGGCGGCGCGTGGATGAACAACTTCGTTGACCAGTCCTTCGTCAACGGGACCAAGCCCGTGGTGGCCAACACCCTGAACATCGACCCGCCCGCCGATGGCCAGCCCCCGCTTGCCACGTGGGACGATGTGACGACGATGTTCCACGAATTCGGCCACGCGCTGCACGGCTTCTTCGCCAGCCAGAAGTACGCCTCGCTCTCGGGCAGCAATACCGCCACGGACTTCGTGGAGTTCCCCAGCCAATTCAACGAGAACTTCGCGACCGTGCCGCAAGTGCTCCAGAACTTCGCCAAGCACTATCAGACCGGCGCGCCGATGCCGGCGGACCTGCTCACGAAGATCAAGGCGGCGCGCAAGTTCAACCAGAGCCTTGCGCTGGGCGAAACGCTCACCGGCGCGATGCTCGACTTGCGCTGGCACACGCTGAGCCCCGAAGCCGCCGCGCAGCCGCCAATGGCTTTCGAAGCCAAGGCGCTGGCCGAAACGGGCCTGCGGACGGACCTTATCCCGCCGCGCTACCGGACGCCGTACTTCCGCCATATCTGGGACAACGGCTATGCGGCGGGCTACTACTCGTACATCTGGACCGAAGTGCTTGCGCATGACGGCTGGGCCTGGGTGGAGCAGAACGGCGGCATGACCCGCGCCAATGGCGACCACATCCGCGCCACGTTCCTCGGTCAGGGCCACTCGAAGGAACTGGGCGAGATGTTCCGCAACTTCACCGGCCATGACCCGAGCGTCCAGCCGATGCTCGAAGCGCGCGGCCTTACGCAGCCCGCGAAGTAAGACAGACAGGGATCATGCAGGGGGCCTTGCGGCTTCCTGCATGTCCGAAACGCCGGCGCTCGATTGGGCGCAGAAGGAGTGGCGAATGGGCCGGCCTAACGGTCCGTTCGCCACTCCTTCATCTTTTCCCGTCAGATCGTACCGCTCCGGGACAGTCGCGAGCGCGCGCATGCGCTGTCCGCGCTGAACCGCTAGGACGACCGCGTGACCGAAATCCCCTTCCCTGCCGCACTCACCCAGATGGAGCCGCGCCCGCGTGACTTCACGGGGAAGTTCGCGCGCGGCGGGCGACGTCATGCCCGGCGGCGGCTACGGCGACGCTGGGCGCTTGGGGCCGGGGCGCTGGCGGCCGTCGCCCTGCCCGCCGTGGCCGAACCCGGCAATTGGGATCGCTTTACTATAGCCGATGCCCGTAGTGGTGATGGCGCCGTGCTGCCGATGCCCTTCGAGCAGCCGGGCAGCAGCTTCCCGGGCTCTGCTTATTATTACCTCCAGCCAGAACCGGCCGTGGAGACGGACGACGCCAGTGCAGCCCTTCCCGCCGATCCATCCGGACCGGTAGCCCGCGCGTTTCGTTTCGTCGGGACCGAACTCGACCGGGCCCGCGCGCAGCAGTGCATGACCATGGCGATCTATTACGAGGCCGCGACCGAGCCCGATGCCGGCCAGCGCGCGGTGGCGCAAGTCGTGCTCAACCGCCTTGCGCATCCCGCCTATCCCAAGACCGTGTGCGGCGTCGTGTTTCAGGGGTCGGAACGGCCGACCGGCTGCCAGTTCACCTTCGCCTGCGACGGATCGCTGGCCCGTGCGCCGCAGCGCTTTTTCTGGGACCGCGCCGCCGCCGTCGCCCGCGCCGCGCTGGCCGGTTATGTCTACGCGCCCGTGGGCCTCGCGACGCATTATCATACGATCCAGATCAATCCCTACTGGGCGCCAACGCTGCATTATCTCACCACGATCGGCGCGCACCGGTTCTACAGTTTCGAAGGCGCCGCAGGTGCGCCTGCCGCGTTCCGCCTTGCCTATCTCGGCGGCGAGCCGATGGCCGCGCCGCGCCCACGCGACTTGTCCGCCGCCAGTGCCATGGCCGATGCCGCGCTGGACCCGGTCGCGCTGCAACGCGCCTTCGCTACGGCGCCGACTGCGCCTCCACCGGCCGAGAGCGACGCCGCTCCTGCGCCTTCACCGGCCCCACGCTATACGCAAGACGTGCGCGGACGCGGCGGCGATGCCATTTACCGCGCGCAGGGCCTGCCGGAGGCGCAGGGCATCCGTCCTGAATATGCCAATTCCGGCAAGTGGATCGCCGCCCCAGGCACCTGATAAAGGTCTTTCCTTAGTTAATCTGAACACTCTGGAAACCATAGCCCCTCACGAAGACTTAGCGGGCTCCGTGGCAATAGAAGGCCCTACGACAATCACAAAAAGGGCCTGCGACGATGACCATTCGCTTTTCCGCTGCACGGGGCGGGATGACGCCGGTTATCAAGCGCATGCGCTGTGCCTGGGCGCCGCTCGACGCCGCGAACGACAACGACCCGAAACGTCGCGGCACTTTCGCCTCAGGCCCGCTTCTCCCTTCCGCCGCCAACCAGAACGGCCATGACCAGCGGATGCTGACCGAGGCCTTGCGCCACTTCGCGGTCTACGGCCTGTCCGCCGCGCGGCATGCCCGCGCCAATGCCGAGGAAGCCCGGCTCCACGGTGACGAGAAGGCCTGCAACTGGTGGGTGGCAATCTGCCGCCAGCTTGACCGCCGCATGGCCGAAGCGCTCGCACGCAAGATCGCCAACGGCGCCTGACCTCGTTTCCCCATCGAAATCCATAAAAGAGGCGCGGGTCGAAGGGCCCGCGTCTCTTTCGTTTCATCCCTTGTATTGCCGCCTCAATCGCGACAACGCGCCTTGCCGGCGCGCCGACTCGCATCGTCCGTTCTTGCCAGTGCCATTTTGCTGCGGGAGAATCCGGGCAACGCAAGGCTGCCACAGGCTTGCGAATTGCGCGGTTGCTTTTGCGCCGAGCGGTTGGCCGGATGCGATTCCGGGCCCAGTTTCCCGCGCTTCCGACCCCTCTATTGCAATTGCGAACTATTATCAGTAAAATCTTCGTCGCCATGCCGATGCAAGGCGGTTTCCCGGTTGCAATGTCGGATCGAGGGGCGTAACGCGCCCTTCGTTGAACCCGGCACCTGCCTTCAGCGGGACGAAAGCAGGCCGCCTTATAGTCCGTCGATCCCGCCTTGTGGGAAGGACAAGCACGCATCATGGCTCGTAAGAAGATTGCCCTCATCGGCGCCGGCAACATCGGCGGCACCCTCGCGCACCTCGCCGCGCAGAAGGAACTGGGCGATATCGTCCTCTTCGACGTCGCAGAAGGCCTGCCGCAGGGCAAGGCGCTCGATCTGTCGCAGTGCGGTCCGGTTGAAGGCTTCGACGCCAAGATCACCGGCACCAACGACTATGCAGACATCGCCGGCGCAGACGTCATCATCGTCACTGCCGGTGTTGCCCGTAAGCCCGGCATGAGCCGCGACGACCTGCTCGGCATCAACCTCAAGGTGATGAAGTCGGTCGGCGAAGGCATCGCCGCCAACGCACCCGACGCATTCGTGATCTGCATCACCAACCCGCTCGACGCGATGGTCTGGGCGCTGCGCGAATTCTCGGGCCTGCCCCATAACAAGGTCGTCGGCATGGCCGGCGTGCTTGACTCGGCTCGCTTCTCGACCTTCCTGGCCTGGGAATTCGGCGTTTCGGTCCGCGACGTGACCTCGTTCGTGCTCGGCGGCCACGGTGATACCATGGTGCCTGTGGTCGAATATTCGACGGTCAAGGGCATCCCGGTTCCCGACCTCATCAAGATGGGCAAGTCCACGCAGGAGCGTATCGACGCCATCGTCAAGCGCACCGCCAACGGCGGCGGCGAAGTGGTTGCCCTGCTCAAGACCGGCTCGGCCTTCTACGCACCTGCCGCTTCGGCGATCGCCATGGCTGAATCGTACCTGGGCGACCAGAAGCGCGTTCTGCCCTGCGCCGCACACCTTGAAGGCCAGTATGGCGTCGACAACCTTTATGTCGGCGTGCCCGTCGTGATCGGCGCCGGCGGCGTCGAGCAGGTCATCGAAATCGAACTGAACGAAAAGGCGAAGGCCGGTCTTCAGGTCTCGATCGATGCGGTCAAGGAACTGCTGGTCGCCTGCAAGGCGATCGACGGCTCGCTGGCCTGATCCGAAATACCGCCCGAAGGCTCCCGGCACCCTGCCGGTAGAGCCTTCGGGCGGTCCGGATATTTTCAGGGCCGTTGATTTTACGACTTGGACGGTTGCACTTCGCAGAATTTGCGCCATGGCGCTTCCCAAGCCGCACTTCGGCCTACCCCAGGAACAGGAATTAGGATTCCCCTATGTCCATTCTCGTCGACAAGAACACCAAGGTCATTACCCAGGGTATGACCGGTGCCACCGGCACCTTCCACACCGAGCAGGCCCTTGCGTATGGCACGCAGATGGTCGCCGGCGTGACCCCGGGCAAGGGCGGCACGACCCACATCGGTCTGCCGAACTACAACACCGTTGCTGAAGCCAAGGCCGCCACGGGCGCCTCGGCCACCTGCATCTACGTTCCGCCGCCGTTCGCCGCCGATTCGATCCTCGAAGCGATCGACGCCGAGATGGAACTGATCGTCGCGATCACCGAAGGTATCCCGGTTCTCGACATGGTCCGCGTGAAGCGCGCCCTCTCGGGCTCGAAGTCGCGCCTGATCGGTCCGAACTGCCCCGGCGTCCTGACCCCCGGCGAATGCAAGATCGGCATCATGCCCGGCAGCATCTTCTCCAAGGGTTCGGTGGGCGTTGTTTCGCGCTCGGGCACGCTTACCTATGAAGCCGTGTTCCAGACCACCAACGCCGGCCTCGGCCAGACCACGGCCGTCGGCATCGGCGGTGACCCGGTCAACGGCACCAACTTCATCGACGTCCTGGAACTGTTCCTGGCCGACGAAGCGACCAAGTCGATCATCATGATCGGCGAAATCGGCGGCAGCGCCGAAGAAGAAGCGGCGCAGTTCCTCAAGGACGAAGCCAAGCGTGGCCGCAAGAAGCCGATGGTTGGCTTCATCGCCGGCCGCACGGCTCCTCCGGGCCGCCGCATGGGCCACGCCGGCGCGATCGTGTCGGGCGGCCAGGGCGGCGCCGAGGACAAGATCGCGGCGATGGAAGAAGCGGGCATCCGCGTCTCCCCCTCGCCCTCGCTGCTTGGCGAGACGCTGGTCGAGGTTCTCAAAGAACTGGCGTAACCAGTTTTGCCCGTGGCGGCAGCCCATTGCCGCCGCCACGGGTCTATAAATAACCGGTGCGATTTGACGCCGGATGATATGCGAAGAACCGGGAATTCCTCCCCGGATTCCGGCTTCGCGCAGATTATGCTCGGTAGCGCCGGGAATCCCCTCCCGACGCCACATGAAGGTGATTCCCATGGGCGACGAGAGTTTCGACTTCACCCCCGGCTCGGCTGACAATGGCGCCCTCGACGGCCCTCAGGCCGGACCCAGCTGGCAGCGCAAGAACTGGCCCCTCGTCGGCGCCGAGTTCGAGGACGACCTGACGCAGGGCCTCGACCCCGCGGCGCTGAAGGTCCAGATCGAGAAGGCCGCCGCCAAGGGTGGTCCGAAGATCGACCAGTCCCGCATAGACGAAGCGGCGGCCGATGCCATCCGCGCCATGATGCTGATCCGCACATATCGCGTGCGCGGTCACCTGGCGGCGGAACTCGACCCGCTTGGTCTTAACCAGCGCCAGCTTCCGGCTGACCTGACCCCCGAATACCACGGCTTCGTGGGCGCTGCGCAGGACCGTCCGGTCTACGTCGGCGGCGCGCTGGGCCTTGAGTGGACGACCGTTCGCGAGATCGTGCAGATCCTGCGCGCCAACTATTGCGGCAAGGTCGGCCTCGAATACATGCACATCTCCGATGTCGAGGAGCGCCGCTTCCTCCAGGAGCGCATGGAAGGCGCCGACAAGGAAATCGAGTTCACCGTCGAAGGCAAGAAGGCGATCCTTCAGGCCGTCGTCCGCGGTGAGCAGTACGAGAAGTTCCTCGGCAAGAAGTACGTCGGCACGAAGCGCTTCGGCCTCGACGGCGGCGAAGCCATGATCCCGGCGCTGGAAGCCGTGATCAAGTACGGCGGCACGCTGGGCGTGAAGGAAATCGTGTACGGCATGGCCCACCGCGGCCGCCTGAACGTGCTCGCCAACGTCCTCGCCAAGCCCTACAAGGTGATCTTCCACGAATTCTCGGGCGGCACTGCCAACCCGGAAGACGTCGGCGGCTCGGGCGACGTGAAGTATCACCTCGGCACTTCGGCCGACCGTGAGTTCGACGGCATCAAGGTCCACATGAGCCTGATGCCCAACCCGTCGCACCTCGAAACCGTCGATCCGGTCGTGCTCGGCAAGGTCCGCGCCTACCAGACGATCGCGGACGACATCGGCGACGACGTCGGCCCCGGCGCCAAGCACAAGCAGGTGCTGCCGGTCCTCATCCACGGTGACGCGGCCTTCGCCGGCCAGGGCATCATCTGGGAGTGCTTCGGCCTCTCGGGCGTGAAGGGCTACAACACCGGCGGTTGCATCCACTTCATCATCAACAACCAGATCGGCTTCACGACGAGCCCGCAGTTCGCGCGCAACTCGCCGTACCCGTCGGACGTGGCGAAGGGCGTTCAGGCGCCGATCCTGCACGTCAACGGTGACGATCCGGCTGCGGTGACCTTCGCGTGCAAGCTGGCGATCGACTATCGCCAGACCTTCGGCCGCGACATCGTGATCGACATGTGGTGCTATCGCCGCTTCGGCCACAACGAAGGCGACGAGCCCGGCTTCACGCAGCCGCTGATGTACGCGCAGATCCGCCAGCACCCGCCGGTCAGCCAGATCTATGCCGAGCGCCTGAAGAAGGAAGGCGTCATCGACGACGCGTTCCTGCCGCAGACCGAGGCCGCGTTCACGCAGCATCTGGAAGAGCAGTTCGAGGCCGCCAAGACCTACAAGGCCAACCAGGCCGACTGGTTTGCCGGTCAGTGGAGCGGCTTCCACAAGCCTGCCGATCCCGAAACCGCGCGTCGCAACGTCGAAACCGGCATCGAGAACAAGCTGTTCGACAGCCTCGGCCGCGTGCTGACCACTGTTCCTGAGGACCTCACCGTCCACAAGACGCTGGCCCGCGTGATCGCCGCCAAGGACGAGATGTTCAAGTCGGGCGACGGCTTCGACTGGGCCACGGCGGAAGCACTCGCTTTCGGCAGCCTCGTCACCGAAGGCTACAGCGTGCGTCTGTCCGGTCAGGACTGCGAACGCGGCACCTTCTCGCAGCGTCACGCCGTCTGGGTCGACCAGAAGGACGAGCACAAGTACACGCCACTGAAGACCCTGCCCCACGGCAGCTTCGAGGTGCTGAACTCGACGCTTTCGGAATATGGCGTGCTCGGCTTCGAGTACGGCTATGCCAGCGCCGATCCGAAGACCCTGGTGCTGTGGGAAGCGCAGTTCGGCGACTTCGCCAACGGCGCGCAGATCATCATCGACCAGTACGTCGCCTCGGCCGAGTCCAAGTGGCTGCGCGCCAACGGCCTCGTCATGCTCCTGCCCCATGGCTACGAAGGCCAGGGTCCGGAGCACTCGTCGGCCCGTCTGGAGCGTTACCTGCAGCTCTGTGCGCAGGATAACATCCAGGTCTGCAACATCACGACGCCCGCGAACTACTTCCACGTTCTGCGCCGTCAGATGCACCGTCCGTTCCGCAAGCCTCTGGTCATCATGACGCCGAAGTCGCTTCTGCGTCATCCGCTGGCCAAGTCGCTCGCTTCGGAATTCCTCGGTGACGGCCACTTCCGCCGCCTGCTCTCGGATCCCAATGCTCCGAGCGACGCGGCGACGAAGAAGGTCATCCTGTGCTCGGGCAAGGTCTTCTACGACATCCTCGAAGCCCGCGATGCCGCCGAAATCGACGACACGCAGATCATCCGCATGGAACAGCTCTATCCCTTCCCGGGCGAGCCGCTGACCAAGCGCCTGTCGCGCATGCCGAATCTCGAAGAGATCGTCTGGTGCCAGGAAGAACCGCAGAACAACGGTTCCTGGTTCTTCGTCGAATCGCAGATCGAAGCTGCCGCCAAGGAAGCCGGTGTCGCCCAGCCGCGTCCCCGTTATGCCGGCCGCAACGCCTCGGCCTCGCCGGCCACCGGTCTCGCCAAGCGCCACGTCGCCGAACAGGCCGCGCTGGTTGCCGATGCGCTGCACCTCTCCGTACGTTCCGAACTCCGCCGCAAGCAGAAGGCTTGAGATAAATCATGACCACCGAAGTCAAGGTCCCCGTCCTTGGGGAATCCGTCGCCGAGGCCACCATCGGCCAGTGGCTGAAGCAGCCCGGCGAAGCGGTTGCCGCTGACGAACCCATCGCCAGCCTGGAGACCGACAAGGTCGCCATCGACGTCATGGCGCCGCACGCCGGCGTCATGGGCCAGCAGCTTGTCAAGGAAGGCGACACCGTCGTCGTCGGCGCGCTGATCGCCACGATCGAAGCCGGTTCGGGCGCCGCTGCGGCCCCCGCCGCCGCTGCCGCCCCGGCTGCATCTGCGCCGGCTCCTGCCCCGGCGGCCGCTGCCGTCGCCCCTGCTGCGGCTCCCGCAGCGGACGACGCTGCCGCCGGTTCGTCGGTGCTGTCGCCGGCCGTGCGCCGCGCGATCCTGGAACACGGCATCGATCCGGCCACTATCAAGGGCACCGGCAAGGACGGCCGCATCACCAAGGACGACGTCCTTGAAGCGGCCAAGAACAAGCCGGCTTCGGCGCCCGCCGCCTCGGTCCCCGCTGCCGCTGCCCCGGCCGCGCGCAACGAGGAACGTGTCAAGATGACGCGTCTGCGCCAGACGATCGCCAAGCGCCTGAAGTCCGCGCAGGACAACGCTGCGCTTCTCACCACCTTCAACGACGTCGACATGTCGGCCGTCATCGAAGCGCGCGAGAAGTACAAGGACGTGTTCCAGAAGAAGCACGGCATCAAGCTCGGCTTCATGTCGTTCTTCGCCAAGGCTTCGGTCCTGGCGCTCAAGGACATCCCGGCCGTCAACGCGCAGATCGACGGTGACGAGATCGTCTACCACGACTACGTCGACATCTCGATCGCCGTCTCGGCCCCGAACGGCCTCGTCGTTCCGGTCGTGAAGGACTGCGACAAGCTGGGCTTCGCCGGCATCGAGAAGGCCATTGCCGATTTCGGCAAGAAGGCCAAAGAAGGCACGCTGACCATGGCCGACATGGCCGGCGGCACCTTCACCATCTCGAACGGCGGCGTGTTCGGCGGTCTGATGTCGACCCCGATCATCAACCCCCCGCAGTCGGCCGTGCTCGGCCTGCACCGCATCGAGGACCGCCCGGTCGTGCGCAACGGTGAGATCGTGATCCGCCCGATGATGTACATCGCGCTGTCCTACGACCACCGCATCATCGACGGCCGCGAGGCAGTCACCGCGCTCAAGACGATCAAGGAAGCGATCGAGGATCCCACGCGTCTCCTCATCGACCTCTGAGGGTCCAATGCCGCGCGGCATCCTTCGACAAGCTCGCAGATGAGCGGATGTCGCGCGGTAGTTACTTGAAGTTAGAACAATTCCCGCTCAGGCTGAGCTTGTCGAAGCCCCTTAGCGCGACGGAGGCCTAAACAATGGCTGATTACGATTACGACGTCCTTGTCATCGGTGCCGGCCCCGGCGGCTATGTCGCAGCGATCCGCGCCGCGCAGCTCGGTCTGAAGACCGCCTGCGCCGAAGGCCGCGAGACGCTGGGCGGTACCTGCCTCAACGTCGGCTGCATCCCCTCCAAGGCCCTGCTCCACGCTTCGGAATACTTCGAAGCGGCGAAGGAAGGCGGCTCGATGGCCAAGATGGGCATCAAGGTCACGCCCGAACTGGACCTCGACACCATGCAAGGCCAGCGCCTTGACGCGGTGAAAGGCCTGACCGGCGGCATCGAATTCCTGTTCAAGAAGAACAAGATCGACTGGCTGAAGGGCTACGCCCAGTTCAAGGACGCGCACAGCGTTGAGGTTGCCGGCAAGACCGTCACCGCCAAGAACATCGTGATCGCCACCGGTTCCTCGGTCACCCCGCTTCCGGGCGTGGAAATCGACAACGCCGGCGGCGTGGTCGTGGACTCGACCGGCGCGCTGGAACTGGCCTCGGTGCCCAAGAAGATGGTCGTCATCGGTGGCGGCGTGATCGGTCTTGAACTCGGTTCGGTCTGGCGTCGTCTCGGCGCGGAAGTCACCGTCGTCGAATTCCTCGACCAGCTGCTCCCCGGCATGGACCTCGACGTCCGCAAGGAAGCCGCCAAGATCTTCAAGAAGCAGGGCATGACGCTCAAGCTCTCGACCAAGGTCACCGGTGTTTCGGTTGAAGGCAAGGCTGCCAAGGTCACCGTCGAGCCCGCCGCTGGCGGCGCTGCCGAAACGATCGACGCTGATGTCGTGCTCGTCGCCATTGGGCGCAAGCCGAACACCGATGGCCTCGGCCTCGCAAACATCGGCCTCGAACTCAACCAGCGCGGCCAGATCGAGACCGACCACGACTTCGGCACCAAGGTCGACGGCGTCTGGGCCATCGGCGACGTGATCCCCGGCCCGATGCTCGCGCACAAAGCCGAGGACGAAGGCATCGCCGTTGCCGAAAACATCGCGGGCCTGACCGGCATCGTGAACCACGACGTGATCCCCGGCGTGGTCTACACGCAGCCGGAAATCGCCGGCGTCGGCCTGACCGAAGAAGCCGCCAAGGCTCGCGGTGCAGTCAAGGTCGGCAAGTTCCCGATGCTCGCCAACTCGCGCGCCAAGACCAACCATGAGCCCGACGGCTTCGTGAAGGTGATCGCGGACGCCGAAACCGACCGCGTTCTCGGCGTGTGGTGCATCGCCTCGGTGGCGGGCACGATGATCGCCCAGGCCGCGCAGGCCATGGAATTCGGCGCGACGTCGGAAGATATCGCCTACACCTGCCACGCCCACCCGACCCACTCGGAAGCGATCAAGGAAGCGGCCATGGCCGTGCAGGGCAAGCCGATCCACATCTGATCGGCTCCGCCTTGAAGGCATAGAAAAGGCCGGTGGCGCTGATGCGCTACCGGCCTTTTTCTTTGGCAATGCGAACCGATCAGCTCTGCAAATCGTACTGCTTCAGCAGATCGTACAGCGTCGGCCGACTGATCCCCAGCATCTTGGCGGTGCTGGAAATATTGCCCTCGCTCCGGGCCAGCGCATGACGGATGACCTTGCGATCGGCCTGCTCGCGCGCGGTCTTGAGGTTGAGGGCATTGGCCACTTGCTCGTCAGGCTCGGCAAGATCGAGATCGACGGCGGAGACGAGCTTCTCGTCCGCCATGATAACGGCGCGCTTCACCCGGTTCTCCAGCTCGCGCACATTGCCCGGCCAATGCCAGGCATCGATGGCCGCCAGCGCATCGGCGGAAAAGCCCCGCACGCGCGGGTTCATTTCCTTGGCGTAGCGATTGAGGAACGCCTTCGCGAGCAAGGTCGCGTCGCCCGGCCGCTCGGCAAGGCTGGGGATCTTCACGACGATCTCGGCGAGCCGATAGAACAAGTCCTCGCGGAACCGCCCATCGGCGATCATCGCTTCCAGATCCTGATGCGTAGCGCAGACGATGCGCGTATCGACGGGGATCGACTCCCGCGAACCCACGCGCTCGATCACGCGCTCCTGAAGGAAGCGCAGCAGCTTCACCTGAAGCTGGAGCGGAATATCGCCCACTTCGTCGAGGAACAGCGTACCGCCGCCCGCCTGTTCGATCTTGCCGGGTGTGGTCTTCACGGCGCCGGTGAAGGCGCCCTTCTCGTGCCCGAACAACTCGCTTTCCAGCAGGTTCTCAGGGATCGCGGCGCAGTTGATCGCCACGAATTCACCCTTGGCGCGCCCGCTTGCCTCATGCAGCCCGCGCGCCAGCAGTTCCTTGCCGGTACCCGACGCGCCGAGCAGCATCACCGAGACATTGGTGTTGGCCACACGCTCGATCGTCCGCGCGACGCGCACCATTTCCGGCGCTGCGGTGATCATGCGGCCGAGAACCTTGTCGTCCTTCTCCACCTTGGAGGCCAGACGACGGTTCTCGTCCTCAAGTCGATGCAACTGAAGCGCACGGCGCACGATCAGCCCCAGCGCATCGATATCGACCGGCTTCTTGTAGAAGTCGTAAGCGCCGCGCGCGATGGCCTGAAGCGCGGATTCCCGCGCGCCATGCCCCGAGGCGACAATCACCTTGGTATCGGGCTTCAACGCCATGATCTCGTCGAGCACGGCAAAGCCCTCGGTCACGCCGTCGGGATCGGGCGGCAGGCCGAGGTCGAGCGTCACCACATCGGGCATTTCCGAACGCAGCAGCGCCATGGCCTGCGCGCGGTCGCCCGCGATCAGGACCTCGAAATCCTCGTAAGCCCACTTGAGCTGGGCCTGAAGCCCGGCATCGTCCTCTACGACAAGCAGCTTCGGCAGCGCCTTGGAAGTTTCTGTCATCTCAGGCTACTTTCTGATCCTTGGCGGCAAGGGTCTGGTAAAAATCGGTGGCGGCGGCGAGCGGGATGCGGACGACGAAGCGCGATCCCAGCCCCTCGCGGGATTCCACTTCGAGGCGGCCGCGCATCGCACGTACCAGTTCGCGCGCTTCGAACGCGCCGATGCCGAAGCCGCCGCTCTTGGTGGAGACGAATGGCTTGAACAGGCGGTTGCGCACGAATTCGGCAGACATGCCGCAACCGGAATCGAGCACTTCGAACCGGGCATTGAGCCCGTCCGTCGCGAGCGACAAAAACACCGGACTGTCAGGCTCGCTGGCATCGAGCGCGTTCTGAATGAGGTGGACGAGCACCTGATCGAGCGAATGGCGGTTCGCTGTCACCATGGTCTCCAGCGTTTCCGCCAGCACGACTTGCGGATTGTCGCGGAATCGCTCGATCACGCCCCGTGCGACATCACCTGCGGGAACCGGTTCCAGCTTGTCCACCGCGCCGTTTCCATAGCGCGAAAGGCGGGCCAGCAAGGCGTTGAGCTTGTCCGACGAATTGCGCAACGTCACCAGCATGTCGGCGCGGAACGCGGGCTTGTCGGCATGGAGTTCGGCGTTACGGGCCAGCAGGCTGAACTGGCTGGCGAGATTCTTGATATCGTGCATCACGAAAGCGATGCGGCGGTGGAAATCCTCGAACCGGCTCGATTCCGCCAGCGCTTCCTGACTGGAATTCTCCGCAAGGTAGCTCGCAAGCTGCTGGCCAATCACGCGCAGCAGGTCGAAATCCTCCCAGTCCAGCTTGCGCGTCAGTTGCGGACGCGCAAGCACGACCATGCCGACGAGCCGCTCATAATGCACCAGCGGCACCAGCGCCCAGGCGCGCGGCTCGGCCAGCAGCCATGCCGGGACTTCGACTTCGTATCCGCCAGCCATGACGCCGGTGCGCTGCTCATCAAGGTCAGCGATGAAGGCGTGCCTCTCGAACGGCGCCAGCGCACGCAGCGGGTAGGCCACGGCGGGAACGTCGATGTCACGCCAGTTCCAGCGCGCGGCAATGGTGAGGTCGCCCTGATCACCCGGGGTCAGCAGCAGGCCCGCCGCACTGGCGGTGACATCTGCGACCGACTGGACCACGCGCTCACCCAAGGGCAGCGCCTGTTCGCCGCCGTTGCCGATGGTGCGCGTGAACCGCAGCCATTCCTCGCGGTAGTCATATCGGTGCTGGAAGAAGTGCTTGGCCAGCGTCACTTTCAGCCAGCCCCGCACCCGCCGCGACGGTAGCACGACAAGCGCAAAAGCGCTGGCCAGCGTCAGGAAGGCCAACTCGATCAGGCGCGCGAAATCGCCTCCTGCATAAGCCAGCCACTGCGCCACGGCGACCATGGCGACGAGGTAGACGCCGATCACCAGCAATGAAAACGTCTGGAACGTCACCGCGCGCGAGGGGCGCAGGCGCAATTCGTCACGGTTGCGCGCCGCGCCGATGGCGAGGCATGCCGCCAACGCCATCGCCGAGAGACCCCGCAGGGCCGCGATCTCGACCGGCCATGTGCTGCCCAGATAAGCGATCGTGTAAAGGTTGAGGTCGAAGGCCCAAAGCACCGCCAGCCCCGCTGCCGGCCAGCGCAGCGCCCCGCGCGCCTCACGCGGCGCACCCGCGTAGAGGTTGTGGACCAGCACCAGCCCGCCCACGGCCACCAGCAGACGAAGCATCACCGTGAAGTCGAATGCCACCTGCACAACGTGCCGCTCGAAAGCGGGGCGCGAAAGGCCAAGGTCTACCCCCAGATGCAGCACTTCAACGAAGACCAACGCGTAGATTACCGGACGGATCGGCGCGAGGCTGGCGTGGCGCCCGTCGCTGGCGAACAGCGCGTATACGGCCATCAACCAGCCCAGATTGCGCGCGCTCTCTGCCAGAGAGACTGTCAGCATGTTCGCGGTCGCCACTGCGGCCACTGCCCATGTCGCCGTCAGCAACAGCGCGGCGACGATCGGCGTGCCGGCCTTGGCGAAGCGCCCGCGCTGCGGCCAGAGCCAGAACGCCAGGCTCGCCACGGCAACCGCTCCGGAGAGGTTGAGCGCGGCGCCGACGCTCGACCACAATATGGCGGTCTGTTGCCCGATAATCATCGTGCCCCCTCGCTCCACAGCACCACTCGCAACGTCTGAAGAATGATCAGAAAATCGAGGAATGGCGTGTAGTTCTTCGCGTAATAGAGATCGAATTCGAGCTTGTGGCGGGAATCCTCGATCGAGGCGCCATAAGGGTAATTGATCTGCGCCCAGCCAGTGATCCCCGGCTTCACCATGTGCCGCTCAGCGTAATAGGGCAGTTGTTCTTCTAGATCGGCCACGAATTCGGGCCGCTCCGGACGCGGGCCCACAAAGCTCATCTCGCCCTTGAGTACGCTCCAGGCCTGCGGCAGTTCGTCGATCCGCACCTTGCGGATGAAGCGGCCGACGCGGGTCACGCGCGGGTCGTCCTTCTGCGCCCACTTTGCGCCCGCGATCTCGGCATCGGTGCGCATCGAGCGCAGCTTCACCACGTCGAAAGCCTCACCGAACAGCCCCACGCGCGATTGCCGGTAGAACGCCGGGCCCCGGCTGTCGATCTTCACGATCAGCGCGAACAGGACGATGACGGGCGCAGCTAGAACCAGCAGCAGAGCGCTCGCGCAGATGTCGAACACGCGCTTGGCGGCGCTGGAAAGCATCCGGCCCGAGGAAAAGCCGTCGGAGAAGATCAGCCAGCTGGGATTGACCGTATCGAGATCGACGCGGCCGGTTTCACGCTCAAGGAAGCTGGAGAACTCGTTGACGTGCACGCCGGTGGTCTTGATCCGCAACAGATCCTTGAGCGGCAGGGAATTGCGCCGTTCCTCCAGCGCGAGGACCACTTCGCTGACGCCAAGGTTGCCCACGAAGCGAGTGAGATCGTGGATCGCGCCGCGCGCTATCGCTTCCTCGACCACCGGCTTGGCCTCGCTCATGCCGATGTAGCCGACGATGGCAAAGCCGCTCTCCGGCCGTTCGGCCAGATCGCGCAGACGCTGCGCCCGATTTCCGGCGCCGAGCACCAGCACGCGGCGACGGAACGCGGATGTGCCAAGGAAACCGCTCAACACCAGCCGGTTGGCCATCAGCAGCAGGATCGCGAACGCCATCGAATAGGCCAGCGTCGAGCGCCAGAAGTGCTGTCCGGCAACAAGAAAATCGACGAAGGAAAGCGCGATGACGCCCAGCGATACCGCCACCAGCAGGCGGGCGGCCGCAAAGCGCATGGAGCGCAAGGCATCGCCGCCGTAGACCCCGACCGCGACCATGGCGAGCACGATGACCGCCGCAAAGGCGCCGTGGACCCCGAGCCGACCGGCAAGATCGCCCGCCTCCATTCCGATCTGCTCCGCGCGCAGCCGCCACGAGATTTCGTTGGCCAGCGCCAGCAGCACCACGTCGACAAGCCAGAGCAGCACGACCGCGTGGGGAATGTAATGTTTGAACAGGCGAATCATAGTCGCGGGGGCGCCATTTGCCGGGCCGGATGCGGCCTTGCACCGATCCTAAGGAAAATGGGTAAACTGTCGGTAAATCTGACAATCGCCATTGCCGCAGGACGCACCGATTTCAGCCGAATGCGTCCTTTGCCCGGCATCGATGTCGGGCGGATTTACAGCCCGGTAGATGCGGTATCTTAAGAGATCAGGTGCGCGGCATCAGCCTCATCGCAGTAAGCGTGATCGCCTCGCTGCCGGAGGAAATGACCTTGTCCGCCACCGGGGCCCAGAACGGGCTGTGAAGCGAGGGCAGCGGGGCGCCGCCGGACTTGGCAGCCGCCAGCTTGGCCGGATCGACCCCGCCCACCCAGAAGATCACCGACTGGATATGGTTCTCGTCCGCGCGGCGGAATTCGCCGAAATCCTCACCGCCCATGACCGACGGCGTGACGATCACATTGGCATCGCCCATCTTTCCCTTGAGATCGGCGACGGCTGTCTGGGTGAATTCCGGCGAGTTCCATGTTGCGCGCGTATGCGGTTCTTTGACGGTGATGACCGGCATGAGATTGTCCGGCAGGCCGGAGGCGATGGCCTCGCCGCGCGCAATGCGCCGGATCCCGTCGAGCAGGCGCTCGCGCGTCTCGTCCGAATAGCTGCGCACGGTCAGTTGAAGCTTGGCATCGTCGGAAATGACATTGTGCTTGGCGCCAGCGTGGAACGAGCCCACCGTCACCACCACCGGATCGAGCGGATTGGTCTCGCGGCTGGCGAGCGTTTGCAGCTTCATGACGATGCTGCTGGCCAGAACGATCGGGTCCTTGGTGGTCTGCGGGTAGGCGCCATGGCCGCCGATGCCCTTCACGTCCATGTCGACGCTGTCGACATTGGCGAGCGCCCAGCCCACCGCCGCGCCTACCTGTCCCGCGGGCAGATCCGCCGAATCGTGGAAGGCCAGCGTGAAATCGGGCTTGGGGAAGCGGGTATAGAGCCCGTCCTTGAGCATCGCGAGCGCGCCCTCGCCCGTCTCCTCGGCAGGCTGGCCGATCATCACCAGTGTCCCCGCCCACTCGGACTTGTGCGCCGCCATGAGGCGCGCGGTCTCGATCCACGCGGTCATGTGGGTGTCGTGCCCGCAAGCGTGCATCACGCCGCTCTCGACCCCGGCGGTGGACGTGCCGCGCTGCTTTGAGGCGAACGGCAGCCCGGTCTGCTCGACTACCGGCAGCGCATCCATGTCGGCGCGGATCAGCACGGTCGGGCCCTCGCCGTTCTTGAGGACGGCAACGACGCCGGTTCCGCCCACTTTCTCGGTGACGGTAAAGCCTGCATCCCTTGCCGCCTTGGCAAGGATGGCAGCGCTGCGCAATTCCTGCGTGCTCAGTTCGGGATGAGCGTGAAGATCGCGATAGATCGTCATCAAACCCGGCAAGTCGCGGCTGATCGTGGCTGAAAGCTCGTCCTGCGGCGCAGCGGCCAGCGCCGGCGAGGAAAAGCCGAAAACGGCTGCGGAAACAGTGACGAGCAGGGTTGCGCTGGCTTTCATGAAGCGCAGCCTATGTCGTGCCGGGCAGTCCGACAAGCCGCCCTCTTCACGACTTTCCCCAATCCACTCCAGTACTTCACGGGCCCAGCAGGCCATGCTCCTCAAGCGGCCGGGTCACGAAGTCCGGCATATGCAGTTCGCGCACCAGTTGCCGCCGATCCCGCGCGACTTTGGGATAGTCCTTCGCGGCCTGATCGAGCACTTTGCCCGCCGCCTGCACTTGCCCGTCCAGCGCATAGGCCGACGCCAGCAGATAGCGCGGAATGAGCCCGCGATCCTCGGCATTGAGGCGTGCATAGTGCACGGCCTGCGCGCCGTCCTCGCGGAAAAGGGCATCGATCACCAGCCCGGACCAGTACCATGCCGGATGGCCGGGATTGAGCTGGATCGCCTTCTGCGCCAGCGCGGGGGCAATGTCATGCTCCCCCAGCACACCGAGCAGCCGGCTCGCGTCGGCCAGGATCTCGGAATTGTTCGGGCTGATTTCCAGCGCCTTGCCGATCGCCTCGCGCGCGGCGTCGAAGTCGCCGTTGTGGAAGCGGGCAATCGCCAGGAACTGGTATGCCTGCGCATTGGTCGCATTCGCCGCCACCGCCCTTGACGCGGCATCGAGTGCGGCCTGCGAACTGCCGGTACCCTCGGCAACGGCCTGATAGGTGTGAACCCACGAGAGCAGCGCCCAGCCGTTCGAATAGTTCGGATTGGCGGCAACCGCGCGCTCAAGGCACTCCTTCACCGGGCCGAGCGTGCCGGGCTGCTTGCTGCGCATGAACTCGAACGCGCGCAATTCGCAGAAATAGTGCTCCATCGAGACATCGCGGTGGTTTTCGAGATCCTGTCGCATCGTCTCGTGGATCACGCCGTAGGGCTGCCCGAGCCGGGAGGCGACGCCCAGCGCGATCTCGGACTGAAGTTGGAGCAGATGCTTGGGATCGTAGGAGAGCAAGTCACTGTTCTGCGACCAGACCACCACCCCGCCGGGTATCCGCACAAGGCTGGAGTTCACGCGGAACTTGTCTCCCGCCGCCACGACGGAGCCCTGAAGCACGAAACTGCTGCCGCGCGGCGCCGCTTTCGCCCGCCGCTCGACCGCCGGCGAGACCCCGTTCTCGTCCAGGCCAATCACCGCGAGATTGGGTAGCTGGGAGAGATAATTGACGAGATCGTACTGAATACCATCGCGCACTTGCGTGATTTCGGGCGAGGCCCCGCTGAGGGCGAACGGGACAACGAAGACTGTCGGCCCCTGCGGCATTTCTCCGGCACGGGCGATCGCGGTATCGCGCTCGTCCCCCGGCCAATATACGATCAGCAGCGCGGATACGAGCGCCAGCACTGCCAGCAGCACCCAGGCGCGGCGGCGCAAGTTCAGCGCGCTCGCCGAATGGATCATGTCTTCACGGCGAGGCTCGATGGGGGGCGTATCCATCGCGGGCGGGGCATGGGCCTCCGGCTCAGCCGGTCCATTCCTGTCAGCCGCATCGGTGAGCGCTGTCTCCGTACCGGGCGGTACCTCATTCGTTGGCGGAATTGGAGCCGCCGTCACCAGCGCCGGTTCCGGCGCATACGTGCGAACCGGCGCATCCTCCAGCGTTGGCACGTAGGAGCCGCGCTGGATAACGATGCGGACGGGATCGTCCTGCCCCTCCCCCGCATAGTGTTCGACCAGCGCCTTGCGCAGCCGCGTCATCTGCACGCGCACGATCGAATCCGACGAGGCATCGAAATCCTCGTCCCGCCCGAAGACATCGAGCGCAATGGCATAGCCTTTCAGCCTGTCCGCATGACCAGCGACAGTCTGTGTGACAAGATGGGTGAGAAGTTCCGCAAGCCGCGGCGAGGATCGGAAAGTAGCGGATCCGACAACGCGCGAAAGCGCGTCCTGGAATTCGGCATGACTACGTTCCATGTCATTCCCTTCGCGGACAAAATAGTCCGGATAGAGAGACTTGGCAAACGTACTTGCCGCCCGTTGCATGCAGCCGGGCGCGGTACGGCGCGGTTCAGGGCAATCCGCGCCGGTCCACTCCCCCCGGAGTAGACCGGCGCAGCGGGGCGGAGTGAACTCCTGCCCGTTTTGCGACCCGAAGCAGCCACGGCCGTCCTCGGGGGACGGGCGTGGCCGGACTTGCGGGAAATGCGGGAATCCGATCGGCGGCAGTAGGGGAAACCGCACGCGCCCGGCCCAACTCGGCACTCGTGAAACGGGCCGGATTCCAGCAGTTCTCGATACGAATGCAGTTTGCGAACCGGAGGAAGACAGCCTGAGCCGGCAAGTCCGCAATACGGAAGGCATCGACGTATCGAGCGACGAAACGGCTAATGACCCAAATCGGCCGGGGCCGTCAGTGTTTAACCGTTAAACTGCGCGGGATTTGGGATTATCAGTGCTGAAACATCAGCATTTTACCAAGGAAGGGCGGCCGATACGGCAGGCCCTATTCCCGGTGATCATTCTCGGCCGGATCATCATCCATCCGGCGAATCGCGTGTGGTGCCCCTGGCCCGACTCGAACGGGCACGCCTTGCGACAAACGATTTTGAGTCGTTCGCGTCTACCATTCCGCCACAGGGGCACGCTTGCACGCCGGCCATTCATACGATGATGAACGGCCCTGACGCCGACGCCTTAGCCGCGCCGGCGCCCATGCTCAAGTCACTTGAGCGCAGTTACCAATATCTTGTGGAGACGCGAGTGCAAAACGTCGTTGCCGGCAAGGATCTCGGTGTCGCAGATCGACGGCGAACGGCCCTTCCAGTCCGAAACGAAGCCGCCGGCCTCACGCACGAGAAGGCAGCCCGCGGCCGTGTCCCACGGCTTGAGATCGGCTTCCCAGAAGCCTTCGTAACGACCCGAGGCAACCCACGCGAGGTCGAGCGCGGCCGAACCGAAGCGGCGGATGCCCGCAACCTGCGGGGCAAGCCCGTGATAGATTCGCGTCCACTGCCCGGCATCGCCATGGCCCGCGAACGGAATGCCGGTGGCGATCACGCTCTCGTCGAGGTGACGGCGCGAGGATACGCGCAGGCGGCGATCCTGAAGCCAGGCGCCGCGTGCCTTCTCGGCCCAGTAGCTCTCGTCAGTGACGGGCTGATAGATCAGTCCGGCAGTGACTTCGCCCCAGCCCTTGCCGTCAAGGCGCGGCTCCTGCACCGCGATCGAAATCGCGAAGTGCGGAATGCCGTGAAGGAAGTTGGTCGTGCCGTCGAGCGGATCGACGATGAAGCGCGGCTTGGTGGGATCGCCCTCGATCTCGCCCGCTTCCTCGAACAGGAATCCCCAGTCGGGGCGCGCGGCGCGCAGTTCGTCCCAGATCGTCCGCTCGGCAGCCTGATCGGCCTTGGAGACGAAGTCCGCCGGGCCCTTGCGCGAGACCTGGAGGTGCTCGATTTCGCCGAAGTCGCGACGGAGCCGGTTGCCCGCCTTGCGGGCCGCCTTTTCCATCACGCGCATGAGACCGGAAATGGCCGCCATAATACCTTAGTCCTTCGATGGCCGGATGTTACCGGCCGGTTATCCATATGCAAGTCGGCCGCGCCGACCCGATCATCGGCCCTGAACGGGCTTTCCGGGCGCGGGCTGGCCCGGTGCAGCTTGGCCGGGTGCCGCCTGCGCGCTGTGATTGCAGATCGCCACCATGGCGCTCAGCATTTCATCAGGCTTGTCGCGGTGCACCTTCTCGGGATTGTCGGCGATGACCTTGTCCATCGCCGTACTGATCCGCGAGAGCGAATTGTTGTAGAGGCAGCCGACCAGCACGCCCTTGACCGGTTCATCAACCTTGTCGGACTGGAGCCCGGAGATCAGCACCTTGAGGTAGAGCAGCGCGTGCTGCACCTCAGGCGGCGGTGCCGCAGGCTGCGGGGCCGGCTTGGCTGCGGACGCGGCGGCCGGCTTCGCGGCAGGCTTGGCCGCAGCCGCCAGCACCGGTGAGGCGCCGAAGGCCAGAGAACCGGCGAGCAGCGCGGAAACGACCGCCCGGCGCATCAGTCGGCCTTCCTGACGTAGGCCTTCTCGTACACGTCGACGACGATGCGCGTACCGCTTTCGATGTGCGGCGGCACCATCACGCGCACCCCGTTGTCGAGCACGGCGGGCTTGTAGCTGGACGAAGCGGTCTGGCCCTTCACCACGGCGTCGGCTTCGACGATGGTAGCTTCAACCTGTTCGGGGAGCTGGACCGAGATCGGACGCTCTTCCCACAGTTCGAGAAGAACCTGCATGCCGTCCTGAAGGAACGACGCGGCATCGCCGAGCAGGTCGGCCGGGAGCTGGATCTGCTCGTAGGTTTCGATGTCCATGAACACCAGCTGGTCACCCTCGACATAAAGGAACTGGAAGTCCTTGGTGTCGAGACGCACCTTTTCGACGGTGTCGGCGCTGCGGAAGCGCACGTTCGTCTTGCGGCCGTCGATGAGGTTCTTCATCTCGACCTGCATGAAGGCGCCGCCCTTGCCCGGCTGGGTGTGCTGCGTCTTGGCAACTTTCCAGATGCCCTTTTCGTATTCGAGGATATTGCCGGGACGAATGTCGACGCCGCTGATCTTCATGGAGTAAACCTTAAGATGGGAAAGAGCCGGTGTACGGAAAGCATGGGCCCTTAGCCGAGGACACTGACTGTGGCAATTGCTTCGCGCCAATGCTAGCGCATTGGTCATGAATCGCGCCTTATTCGCCCCTGCTCGAGCGCTTGCGCCCGCATTGCTGCTTGCGCCCGTCCTGCTGATGACCATGGCCGCGCCGGTGGCGGCGCGCAACTCGGCACCGCCGATCCCCGGCGGCCCCTTGGGAACATTGGCGCTGGGCCGCTACAACTGCGAGAAGGACGGCGATGCCGGTGGTCCGGTGGGAATCCCGGTGCCGACGCTCAATTTCCAGGTGGTCATCTATTCCAGCTACAAAGGCGTCGACGGCGTGCGCGGCAGTTATCTGTTAACTGGCGACGACGTGGTGATGACCGGCGGCGGACTCAGGGGCATGCGCCTGCACCGCATTTCGCCCGGCTTCCTGCGCGTGGTCGGTGCGGACGGCGCCGATACCGAAACGCGCTGCGTGCTGAGTTCGCGCAGGCCGCAGTTCCATGGCGATTCCGGTTCGAGTTCCGATTCCGACAGCGACGGTTGATCTCTCCGCTTAATGGCAGCACCTAAAGGTCCCCGCGGCTGATCGCTCCGGCGGTTTGCCCTGACTTCCGATCCACTCTAGCCACCGGCAATACGAATTGCGGGGAGCAGGACAATGGACCTCGGATTGGCCGGAAAGCTGGCGATCGTCACCGGGGCGACCGCCAATATCGGCCGCGCCATAGCGCTCGAACTGGCACGCGAAGGGGCACGGACCGTACTTGTCGGCCGCGATGCGGAGGCCGGCGCACGACTGGCCGAGGAATGCCGGCTGGCCGGAGCGCCTGAGGCGCTTTTCGTTGCCGCCGACCTCACCGACCCGGGCACTCCGGCCCGCGTGCTGGACGCTGCCGAGACACTTGGCCCGGTCGATGTGCTGGTCAACAACGTGGGCGGCAATGTCGCGCAGGGCTTCTTTGCCGATTCCGATCCCGCCACCTGGATGGCCGATATCGACCTCAATTTCGGCACGGTGCTGCGCATGACCCATGCCGTGCTGCCGGGCATGATCGTGCGCAAGGCGGGCGCCATCGTCAATGTCGGCTCCACTGCGGCGCTTGTCGGCGACTACCAGCTTGCGGTCTATTCGGCCGCCAAGGGCGCGGTGCACAGCTTCACCGTGGTCCTGGCCAAGGAACTGGGCCAGCACGGTATCCGCGTGAACGCCATCGCACCCTACGCCACGATCTCCCGCGATCCCGCCGCATTCAGCAAAGGCAGCCGCTTCCATCCCGAATCCGGCATGTTCAGCCGCGGAACCGCCAGCGTGTCCGAGGAGGACCGCGCAATCCGCCAGCGCCGCACGTTCGTCGGGCGGCCTTTTGCGCTGCCCGAGGAAATGGCGGGCATGGTCGCTTTCCTTGCGGGCGAGCGGGCCAGCTTCATCACCGGGCAAGTCTATCCGGTGGATGGCGGGGCGCTGCTCTAAAACGCGAAATCCGGGAAGGGTAAGACATGGCCATCGACGAAAAGGCACTCCGCGAACTGCTCGACAAGGACGCGATCCGCGATCTGGTGCTGCTCTATTCGCGCGCGATCGACCGGCAGGACATTGCGCTGCTGCGCGATCTCTACACCGAGGATGCCACCGACTCGCATGGCGACAGCTTCGATGGTCCGGCGGAAGACTACTGCCGTTTCATCGAGGGGTCGTTCCCCTACATGCCCTATTCGGGCCACCATGTGTGCAACCATATGATCGCCGTGGATGCCGGGGGCGATACGGCGTGCGGCGAAGTCTACGCGCTGGCGTGGCACCTCATTCCGGCGCGCGACGGCTCGCAGGAAGAGGACTTCATGGCGGTGCGCTACATCGATAATTACCGCCGCTGTGCCGACGGCAAATGGCGCTTCTCGAAGCGCGTGGTGACCTACGACTTCAAGCTGCGCCGCCCCTTCGACGGCGGCGGATTGCTCGGCCAGGGCGCAGCGGACCCGAGCTATGCCCTGTGCGACCATCCGCTCTTCGCGCGGGGCGCGCGGACCTGAGAAAACAGCCCTCGCCGCCTACCCTCGGCAGCACGATGATCGTCTGCCGAGGTGGCTTGCAGCAGGCTCAGGCCGAAGGCGCATAGCCTCCGTTAAGCGGATAAGTCTGCCCCGTGATCCATTCCGCCGCGTTCGAGCAGAGGAAGCTCACCAGCGCGGCCACATCGCTCGACTTGCCGTAGCGGCGGATCGTGTAGCGCGACAGCATCGCCTTGGCATGATCGCTCGCCGTCACTTCGGCCAGTTGCTCCTCGCTCATGTCCGGCATCAGCGCGGAGAGCGAGACCGAATTGCAGGTCACGTTATAGCGCCCCAGTTCCTTGGCGATCGAGCGCATGAAGCCCTGCGCGCCGGCCTTGGCCGAGGCATAGACGGCCATCTTGGCCTCACCCACGCGGCCCGAATCCGAAACGATGGTGACGATCCGCCCGCGTTTCGCCTCGACCATGTTGGGGATCAGCGCATAGCTGCAATTGTAGACCCCGTAGAGATTGGTGCCGAGATAGCGCTGCCAGTGCGCCGGGTCTTCCTCCCAGAAGTTCTGCGTCGGCCGAATTGAGGCCGTGGGGCCCGCCATGCCGGCATTGTTGACGAGCACGGTCGCCGCACCCAGTTCGCGGGTGATCGCCGTGTTGGCCGCCCTTGCCGCTTCCAGGTCGGTAACGTCGAACGGCACCGCCAGTGCCGGCACGCCCAGCGCGCGCACTTCGGCTGCCACGGCCTCCGCCCGCTCGGCAACGTAGTCGTTCACGGCGATGCCGCCCGCATTGTGCCGGGCCAGTTCCAGAGCGGTCGCCCGCCCCGCATTCTGTCCGGCGCCGGTGACCAGTGCCACTTGTCCGCCCAGATCGATCAGATCGCTTCCCTGCATTCTGTCCTCATCCATTGATTTCTTCTGTCACGGTCAAGTTTCGCACGGCCTTGCGTGCCTCGCGACGGCCTGAGACCCGATATCGCGCGCGCGGTTACGCCATCGCTCCAAGGGTGCTTAGTCTTGTCCGCAAACAGGAAATCGGGAGAGACGGGATGATCGAAGGCTTTGACCTGACCGGACGCGCTGCGCTGGTCACCGGCGGCGGCACCGGCATCGGCAAGGAAGTGGCACGCCTGCTGGCGCAGCGCGGTGCCGATGTCATGCTGGTTGCCCGCCGCGCCGACCGGCTGGAGGCCGCCGCGCGCGAGATCGCGGAAGAGACCGGCCGCCGCGTGGCAAGCCTGTCCTGCGACGTAACCGATGCCGACGCGGCCACGGCCATGGTTCAGGAAGCGGCAGATCGGCTGGGGCGGCTCGACGTGCTCATCAACAATGCCGGAATGTCGAGCTTTTCCGCGCTTTCGAAGATGGCGCCCGAACTTTGGGACAAGGACGTTCGGCTCAATCTCAATGCCGCGTTCTACGTCTCGCACGCGGCCATCGCCCATCTCAAGGCGCATGGGAACGGGGCGGTGGTCAATGTCTCGTCGCTGGCCGGGATCAACGGCACGGTGGGCTGCGGCGCCTATTCCGCCGCCAAGGCAGGACTCCAGATGTTCACCCGCGTCGCCGCCGCCGAATGGGGGCCTGCTGGCGTGCGCGTCAATTGCGTGGCGCCGGGCATGATCGCCACCGAGCTTGCGAAACGAGGCTGGGCCAAGGTCGGCTTCGACGCGACCGATGCGTGCAAGGTGTTTCCTCTGCGCCGGCCGGGGACTCCGCTGGAAGTGGCGCAGGCGATTGCCTTCCTCGCCAGTGATGCGGCCAGCTACAACACCGGCGAAACGCTGACGGTGGGTGGCGGTCCACAGCTCAAAGGCATGATCGACGCGGATTGAACGGCGGAGCACCACACTCTCGGCACAACACTCGTCGCCCCCGCGAAGGCGGGGGCCCCGCTTCCTTCTCGCTACGTCTCAAGAACAAGCGGGGTCCCCGCCTCCGCGGGGACGACGGATCGTGTTTGGATGGGCAGCGCGCCCTATCCCCAGAGCGCCTCTGCCGCCGCCAGTCCCTGCGCGCCGCGTCCGCCCAGTTCCGAGGTCAGCAGCTTGAGCCGGTACGTCCACAAATGCAGCGGATGCTCCAGCGTCATGCCCATGCCGCCAAGGAACTGGTGGTAATCGTAGCACACCCGCTTGGCGGCTTCCTGCGCATGAAGCAGGGCCATGGCCGCGTCGGCACTGTCGCCGGTGGCCGCCGCGCGCATGGCGAGCCAGTGAGCGGTATTGGTCACCACTTGCGCCTCGGCCAGACGGTGGCGCATGGCCTGGAAGGTCGCGAGCGGGCGGCCGAACTGCTTGCGCTCGGACACATAGGTCACCACGCTTGCCAGAGCCGCGCCGAGCAGCCCCGCTGCTTCCGCCGCCATGGCGACGCGCCATGCGCGAGTCACTTCGGCGGGATCGACATCGTGCGAAGTCATCGCCTCGGGCAGCCCGGTCAGGAAGGCCACCGGATAAGCGTAAAGCGTATCCTCCTGCGCCGCGGCGATCTGATCGGCGCTCGCCGTGAAACTGCGAACGCCCGACTGGCCGACAACCACCACCGTCGCACCGGGACGCAGAAAGCGCACGGGCCCAGAGGTCCGGCCTTCCTCGACCAGACAAAGCGGACGCGGCAACTCGGGATCGATCAGCGGGCGCACCAGAGCCGATGCCGCCGCTTCCACCGCGAACGGCAGGCGCGCCAGCTTCTCGACTACCAGCGCTGCGGTTACGGGGCCGAGTTCCTCAACCGCCATGACATCGAGAAAGCCGTTCTCGACAAGCGCCGCGTCAAGTTCCGCGCTTTCCAACGCCAGCCCGGCATCATGGAGCGGCGCCGAGGCGAACGGCCGTGCGAGCGCTTCGACGAAATCGAGGACCTGCGTCTGGTCTTCGTTAAGGGCAAGCTGCATCAGCGCGGCTCCCGGGGCAGTTCCAGCACGTCGCTGGCGATGATATTGAGCTGGATCTCGGCCGATCCAGCGGCGACACCGGCGACGATGCCGCGCTGGTGGTGCATCTTGAGATAGGGCGAAGCGCCCGCGAGCGCTTCGGGCAGGAACTCCACCACGAATTCGCAAACCGCGCGTTCGGCCATAACGGTGGCATAGCGGGCAGAGCTGGACTCGGCGCCGATGGCCAGCCCGTCCACGCGCTTCTGGACGACGGCATAATTGGCCGTTCCCGCCGCCTCGCAGAGCGCCGCACAGCGCGCCGCCTCGATCCGGACGTATTCGCGGGTGAAGTCGCCGCGATCCTTGAGCATCATGACAGCACGGTCGAGCGCGGCGCGGGCCAAGGTGAAGCGCGGAATGCCGAGGCGTTCATTGCGCAGCGAATAGGCGACGATCTCCCAAGCCTGTCCCTCCTCGCCGAAACGAGCGGTCTCGGGCACGGTCACGTCATCGAAGAAGACTTCGTGAATGTCGCCCTCGCCGATCAGCGAGGGGATCTGGCGCACGGTGATGCCCGGCGTGTCCATCGGCACGAGGACGATGGTAATGCCCTTCTTGCGGTCATCACTGGTGCGCGTGAGCAGGAAGCAGGTGTCCGCCAGCCCGGCGTAGGAAGTCCAGATTTTCTGGCCGTTGATGACGTAATGGCCATCCTTCAGCACGGCGCGGGTGCGCAAGGACGCAAGGTCCGATCCCGCATCCGGCTCCGAGAAGCCCTGACACCACAGCGATTCCCCGCGCGTGATCGGCTCCAGATAGCGCGCCTTCTGCTCGGCCGTGCCGTACTTTTCCAGCGTGGGGCCGATCCAGTTGACGTTCATGTACTGTCCGCCGCGCGGCTCACCGGCGATCCACATCTCTTCGGAGAGGATCTGCTGCTCCCAGGGCCCCAGCCCCTCACCGCCCATCTCCTTGGGCCAGTGCGGGAACAGCAGGCCCACTTCGGCCAGTTTCTCGCAAAAACCGCGGGCAAACGCCGTCAGCGCCGGAGACGCGGGACCGTGTTCGGAGAACTTCTCCCACCCCTCGGGCAGCTGGGCGTGCAGGAAGTCCCGGATCTTGTGCCGGAACGCATCCTGTTCCTCGGTCCATTCGAACTGCATGGCATCCTTCGCGTCTGTTCTTTCTCCCGGCGTTACCCAGCGGGCATCGCACCCACAAGCCAAGGGCCAACGCCCCGGCGAAAACCGCCTGGGAGTTCACCGAATTGACGAAAATGCGCCTCGTGAGCATCCTCTTGCCAAGGGGCTCGGCCGGTCGATCGCCAAACCCGGGACCGGAATTGGGGAAACAACGATGCCGGCAATCCGCCAGATCATCCTGCTCAGCATTGCTCTTGCCGCTCCGGCCGCCGCGCAAGCGCCGAAGGCCGCCGCACTGTCACCCGCGCAGTTCGACCAGTTGATGCGCGCGGCGGGCTACGTGAAGGCCGGCAATGTCTGACACGGCTGCGACGGCGCCACTACCGTCACCCGTCAGGCGGTGGAACTCAAGGACATCAACGGAGACGGCCACCCCGAAGCCCTCATCACCGCCGAAAGCACCGAATGCTTCGGCATGGCCGGCGCAGGTTTCCAGCTCCTGCGCCAGACACCCGCCGGCTGGCAGCTCATGGCCAACGAGACCGGCATTGCCACCTTCCAGACCACGCGCGGGGTCGACGGCTATCCCGATATCGAGATCAGCGGCCCCGGCTTCTGCTTCCCCATCGCCCGCTGGAGCGGCAGTGAATACAAGACGATCCGCTTCGCTTACGAAGGCAAGACCTGCAAGCCGCCGCGCTGAATCACTGGCGAACCGCCCCGATGGCCGCGGGCGAGACATAGCGCGTGGTCGAAATCCCTCCATCCACCGCGATGGTCTGGCCATTGACGAAGCCTGCCTCGTCGGAAGCAAGGAAGGCCACCATGTTGCCAATATCCGCCGCCGAGCAATCGCGCTGGAGCGGGGTGAGTTCGTGGTTGGTGCGGCGGAAGAAGTCGAGATCCCAGAAGGCCGTCGTCATTTCCGTGCGAACCACGGTCGGCGCGACATAGTTCGAGCGGATGCCGCGCGGGCCGTATTCGGCGGCCATCGTCTGCATCAAGCCGATCTGTCCGGCCTTGACGGTGGAATAAGCCCCGCCGCCCGGAGTGCCGTAGAGTCCCCAGGTCGAACCGATGAAGAGGATCGAACTTCCCTCACCCATCACTTTCAGTGCCTCTCGGCAGAGCCGGAACGGCGCGCGCAGGGAAATGCCGAGCACTTCGTCCAGCATGTCGTCAGTGGTCTGGTCCACCGGCCCAAAGTTGAACGAGCCCGCATTGTTGACCAGCACATCGAGCCGGCCGAACTTCTCCACCGCAGCTTCGACAATCGCACGCGGCGCGTCGTCCGCCGTGGCATCGACGGCGACGAAATCGAACGCCATCGTATCAGCCAGCGCATCTTTCAGCGCCTGAAGCTTGCCCGCATTGCGCCCGGTGCCGAGGACTTTCACGCCCTTCGCGCCCAGCGCGCGGACTATGGCCTCGCCTATGCCGCCTGCCGCTCCGGTGACGACTGCTACCTTGCCCTTCATTGAACCTGCTCCGCTTGTGCCGTCGCCGCTTTGAGGAAGCGAGATCCCCGCCTTCGCGGGAATAACGGTAATTTTTCAATCACGATTGTCCTGGGAAGCTGCGAAGAGGCCAGCGAGATCGCCCCCACCTTACTCCGTCATCCCCGCGAAGGCGGGGATCCCGCTTCCTTCAACCTCTCGATTTAGCCCGTTCGCTGGTTCCCCGCACGCTCGGCAATGTCGTTGGCGGCAACGAACCCGAAGGTCATAGCCGGTCCAATGGTCGCCCCCGCCCCGGGATAAGTGTCGCCGAACGGCGTCCCCGAATTGTTGCCCGCCGCATAGAGCCCCGCAATCGGCTGCCCCGCGCCATCCAGCACCCGCGCCCGCGCGTCGCAGCGCAGCCCGCCCTTGGTGCCGAGATCGCCATTGTTGATCGGCACCGCGTAGAACGGCGCCTTGTCGATCGGCCCGATATTCGGGTTGGGCGTGGACGAAGGATCCCCGAACATCTGGTCATAGGGGTTCATGCCCCGCCCGAACTCCGGATCGACGCCGGTCTTCGCATAGCCGTTCATATTGGCGATCGTCTGCTTCACCGCCTCGACCGGCAGATGCGTCTTGGCGCAAAGTTCCTCAATGGTCTCCGCGCGGAAGACGTAATGGTCCCACCAGTCCGCCGGAACCTTGTACTCGGCGGTATGGACCGTGGGCATCAGCCCGCCGGCGCTGAACTTCTTGCGGAATTTGGCGTCGAAGATCAGCCAGCACGGGCAGTTCGCCCCGCTCTCAACCTGATCGCGCACCATGGCCTGACCGAACTGGTCGTAGCCGCAGGCCTCGTCCACAAAGCGCACCCCCTTGCGGTTCACCACCACGCTCCACGGACGGCCGACATCGAAAGCAGCCTGATGGATCTCATGGAAGTTGGAGGCGCCCTTCATCGGCAGGGTCATCGTCGGGATCCACCAGCCTTGCGAGGTATGCTCGGTAGACGCGCCGATCCCTTCCGCCGCGATCATTGCCTCGCCGCGATTGCCATCTTCCGGCGTCGAGGAATGACGTGTGAGGCCAGGGACAGGATAGAACCGATCGCGCAGCGCCTGATTCCACTCGAACCCGCCCGCCGCCAGCACGACGCCGTGCCGCGCCTCCACGGCATATTTGCGGCCGAAGTTGGAAACCTCGATCCCGGTAACCCGGCCGCCCTCGTCCACCGTCAGGCCTTCGAGAGAAGTTTCCATCCGCAATTCCGCACCGCGCGCGAAGACCTGCTCGTAGGTCGCCCCCATCAGTGCCGCGCCCTGCGTGAAGCGCTTGTCCCGGTGCGAAACCTTGCGCGTCGAGCGATCCATCCAGTAGCGCCCGATCATCTTGCCCGCGACCATGCGCCAGCCCTTGGACTGCATCATCAGCGCGAACGTCTCGGTCAGGTCCATGGCATAGCGGCCGAACAGCTTGAAGCGGTTGTACTGCTCGCGCATCAAGGCATAGCGCCCGTCGCCCAGTTGCCGTCCGTCGAACGTCGGTACGATCACCGAACGATCCGCCCGCGCACCGGGACGGCCGGGAAAATAGTCCGGCCACGCCGCCGCCATGACCGAAACGCCGGTGGACTTGAGGAAATGCAGCATGCGCGGCGCCTCGTCCACGAAAGCCTCCAGCCGCTCGCGGTTGACCGGCACGCCGATGGTGGCGTCGAGATATTCCAGCGCGCTCTCACGGCTGTCTCCCTGATCGCCGTCGAGCCCGTGATTGGGGATCCACATGACCCCGCCCGAAGTAGCGGAAGTGCCGCCGAACTTATGCGATTTCTCGACGATCAGCACTTTCAGGCCAAGATCGGCGCTGCGCAGCGCCGCCATGGCGCCCGCCGAGCCCGATCCCACCACCACGACATCGAAACTCTCAGCAGCCGCCACCCATGTTCTCCCGATGTGCGCATCATGCGGCGCGCATTTTTCGGGAGTCTTATCGCGTCGGCGGCTTGCCCGCGAAATGACCGCCACGGTACAGCGTCTTGCTTGATCCTGCTTGTGCCCGCTCCGCGCCCTTGCGTCGCGGCGGCACCGCAAGCAGGTCCGCAAGACATGCCCCCTTCAGGGCCCCTAAGCGAACCGGGATGATGATGACCGAAAAGACCTTCGTTGCCGCAGCCAAATTGGAAGACGTGCCCGCCGGCTCGAAGCTCATGGTGGAAGTGAACGGCATCAGCGTGCTCCTGTGCAACACGAAGGACCGCATTTTCGCCGTGCGCAACTTGTGCAGCCATGCCTACGAGACGCTGGAATGCGGAAGGATGCGCAATGGCTGGATCTCCTGCCCGGTCCATGGTGCCCGCTTCGATCTCGAAACCGGCGCGCCGATCAATCCGCCCGCGACGATGCCGATCGAGGTTTACGAAGTGCGGGTGGAAGGCGAGATGATCGAAGTGGCCGTGTGAAGGCGGCTGGCGGACCAATCGCCGCCACCCTTTGCCTGACGCTGCCCTGACCCAAACTCACTCCGTCGCCCCCGTGAAGGCGGGGGCCCCGCTGCTTCCTTGCCACTCCAGCCAAGAAAAGCGGGATCGCCGCCTTCGCGGAGATGACGGGTTCTATTGCTCACGATCTATCGGCCCCTTCTAACGCCGACTTGGCCCATATCCCCGATATCGCCGCAGCGACCTGCCTCCGTCTGGACGCCCACCAGCGCGACCGGCAAGGACAGGGCATGACCGATACAGCCGATCTAGAAGCCCTGCGGCGCGAAGTCCGCAGCTTCCTCGCCGCCGAAGCGCCCACCGGCTGGCGCGATGCCAGCCGCACGCAAGACGATTTCGTCCGCACCCAGCGGGACTGGTTCGGTAAGCTTGTCCGCGCCGGATATGCGATCCCGCACTGGCCCGCCGAATATCCCGGCGGCGGCCGCAGTCTGGCCGAACAGAAAGTGATCTACGAAGAACTGGCCGGCGCCGATTGCCCGCGCCTGCTGCTCTCGTTCGTCTCCACTTACCATGCCTTCGCCACCCTGCACGAATGCGGCAATGCCGAGCAGAAGGCGCGTTATCTGCCGAAAATCCTTGAGGGCGAGACATGGTGCCAGGGCTTCTCCGAGCCCGGCGCCGGATCGGATCTCGCCGCGATCAAGACGCGCGCGGAACTGAAGGGCGATGTCTACGTCATCAACGGCCAGAAAGTCTGGTCGACGATGGCCCAGTTCGCGGACAAGTGCCTGCTGCTGGCGCGCACTTCGTCTGACGGCGTCAAGCAGGCGGGCATCACCTACCTGCTGATGGACATGAAGGCCCCCGGCGTCACTGTCCGCCCGATCCACCAGATCCAGGGCGACGAGGAATTCGCCGAAATCTTCCTCGACAACGTGGAGATTCCGGTCTCCGAACGCGTGGGCGAGGAAGGCAAAGGCTGGGCCGTGGCGCAAGCCACGCTGGCTTCCGAACGCGGCCTCACGCTGATGGAACTGTCCTACCGCATGCGCGGCGCGCTGGGCCGCGTGGCCAAGCTGATCCGCGAGCATGGGCACGAGGAAGATCGCGGCGTGCTGCGCGATTTCGGTACGCTGGTCACGCAAGTGGACGCCGTCTGCGCGATTGCCGACCAGTTCCTCGACAACCGCATCAACGGGATCGAGCGCATGGGCGACGCCTCCATCGTCAAGAACGCCTATAGCCGCGCGCTGCGGGCCTATTCGGCGCTGGGCCTGCGACTGGGCGGCATGGACGAGCAATATGTCGCGCCGATCACTTTCGGCGATCTCAATACCGGCAACTGGATGGCCGATTTCATGAATTCCTATGCCTGGACCATCGCCGGCGGCAGCGAGGAAGTGCAGCGCAACATCATCGCCGAACGCATGCTCGACATGCCGCGCGAGCCGAAGGGGTGGGTGCTGTGATCGAGCTCAACGAACTGACCGACGCCGCGCAGAAGGCGTTCCCGGCCGACAAGCTCTCGCCCTCGCGCGATGAAAGCTGGCAACTGGCCGCCGAGATGGGCTGGCTGATGGTGCGCCTGCCCGAAGAGGACGGCGGCCTTGGCTTCACGCGCGAGGCTTCGACGGCGCTGCACCTCGAAATGGGCCGCGTTCTGGCCGCCATGCCGCTGATCCCGGCCCAACTGGGCCTTCAGGCGGTTATCGCCAGCGAGGATTTCGCCGAGCGGGCGGACTGGCTCGAACGGCTGGCGGGCGGCGAATATGCGCCGCTGCCGATGTTGTCCGCGAAGCTGACGCAAGGCTCGGACGGCAGCATTTCGGGCACGATTTCCGGTGTTTTCGAGGCCGACATGGCGGTTGCCGTGGTCGCGCAGCTTCCCGGTGGTTATGCGCTGGTACCGCTCGATGCGCCGGGCGTCTCGCTGGTCGAACGGCCGATCTGGGACCCCAGCCGCCGCCTCTTTGACGTGGTGCTGGAAAGCTATACCCCTACCCTCATGCTCACCGACGCGTCGGGCGCCAAGGCGCTCCACGACCGGCTTTCGGGTGAGGCGCAACTCGCCCTCGCGGCGGACTGCATCGGCGCGGCGGGCGCCGCGCTCGACATGACGATCGAGTACATGAAGGTCCGCCGCCAGTTCGACCGGCCGATTGCGCTCTTCCAGGCCCTGAAGCACCGCGCCGCCGACATGAAGACGCGCATCGTCGTTGCCGAAGCCCTGCTGTGGAAGCGCGTGCGGGACGAAAGCGCAAGCGTGACCGAACTGGCGGCTGCCAAAGTCCTCGCCGCCGAAGCCTTCCGTTTCGTCACGGAAGAGATGGTGCAACTCCACGGCGGCATCGGCCTCACCGACGAGCATCCCTGCCACCTGTTCCTCAAGCGCGCGCTGCTGAACCTGCAACTTTGCGGCAATGCAGACCTCTGGAACGAGCGCGTGGGGCGCGAAGCACTCGCCTGAAAAGGCGGGACTTGCGCAACCTTGCGGGGGCGGTGACAGTTGGGACTCCCAAGTCCCCGCAGGAACCGCCCCGATGAGCGAGCCAGCCAGCGTTACCGCGCACTTCAAGGCCAATATCGTCCTCTACGGCGCGCTCGCGGCCAATCTCGGCATCGCCGTCGCCAAGTTCACGGCCGCCGCGATCAGCGGTTCTTCCTCGATGCTGACCGAGGGCGTGCACTCGCTGGTCGACAGCGGCAACCAGATCCTGCTGCTCTACGGCCAGAAGCGCGCCAGCCGCCCCGCCGACTTTTCACACCCCTTCGGATATGGGCGTGAACTCTATTTCTGGGCCTTCGTCGTCGCCATCCTGATCTTCGCGGTGGGCGCGGGCGTGTCGATCTACGAGGGGCTGGTCCACATCACCAATCCGCGCCGGATCGAGGATCCGACACTGAACTATATCGTGCTGGCCATCGCCTTCGTCATGGAAGGCGCCTCATGGACCCTTGCCGTGCGCGAATTCAATGCCGGTCGCGGCGACCAGACCTGGTGGCGCGCGATCCACCGCAGCAAGGATCCTCCCGGCTTCATCGTGCTGTTCGAGGACAGCGCCGCGCTGATCGGCCTCGTCATCGCCGCGATCGGCATCTGGGCGGCGATCCACTTCGACGATCCCCGCATCGATGGCGTGGCCTCGGTCCTGATCGGCTGCGTTCTCGCGGGTGTGGCCATCGTTCTGGCGCGCGAAGCGAAGGGTCTTCTGATCGGCGAAGCGGCCGACCCGGTGCTCATCGGCCAGCTTCGCGGAGTGCTCGACGGCCACCCGCGTATCGACGCGGTGAACCACATACGCACTATCCACACGAGTCCGCAGGCGATCTTCGTGGCCATCAGCGCCGACTTTGCCGACGACCTCCTTATGGGCGAGGCAGAAACCCTGATCGAGGAACTGGAGCACCGGATGAAAGCGCTCTCGCCCTGGATCACCTCGATCTATATCCGGCCCGAGAAACGGGCAGATGCGATGGTGTGGTAGGCTAATTCGGCAATTCCGACATCGTGGCCCGGCTTTGCTTTGCTTTGCTCTGCCTCGCACCCTCCTCCCAGACACCGTCGCCCCCGCGAAGGCGGGGGCCCCGCTGCCTTTTTGCCTTGCGCGCAAGAAAAGCGGGGTCCCCGCCTTCGCGGGGACGACGGGACAGGTTTGGGTTGGTTTGATGTGAGGGGGTCTACGCCGGTTCCGGCCGCAAGGCTGGTCAGCCGTTCAACACCTTTGTCACTCCCCGCAAAACGAAAAAGGCCCCCGCATTGCTGCGAAGGCCCTTCGTTTCCGTAACGCGGTGCTGCCGGATCAGCCCATCGCGACGAGGCGCTGCGCCTCGGCAATGATTTCGGGCGGCTGCACGAGGAAAGCGTCTTCCAGCTTCTTGGCGAACGGCACCGAGCAATAGGGCGCGCCAAGGCGGCCAACCGGCGCCTTGAGCTTGCCGAACAGCGTTTCCTGCACGGTCGCGGCGATTTCCGCGCCCGGGCCGAAGTTGCGGCCGGCTTCGTGAACCACGAGCAGGCGACCGGTCTTCTCGGCCGAGGCCAGCACGGTTTCCTTGTCCCACGGCGAGATCGTGCGCAGGTCCACCACTTCGACCGAGACGCCTGCCTTGGTCAGTTCCTCATAAGCCTGCATGACGGTGAACATCATCTGGCCATAGGAAACGATCGTGATGTCGCTACCCGGTGCAACGACGTTCGCCTTGCCCAGCGGGATCGGGCCCTGGTTGACCGGCACGTCCATCGGCACGAACAGCGTCTTGCCGCTTTCGACGATGATGACCGGATCCGGGTCTTGAATGGCCGAGAGGTAGAGGCCCTTGAAGTCCGCCGGGGTCCAGGGGATCACCACCTTGATGCCGGCGGTGTGGCAGAACCATGCCTCGTAGAAGTCGGCATGCTGGCCGGCGGTCTGGTTGCCCGCGCCGGTCAAGGTGCGGATCACCATCGGCACCTGGCTCTGGCCGCCCGACATGAAGCGCAGCTTGGCCGCGTGGTTCACGATCATGTCCATGGCGACAGTCGTGAAGTTCATCAGCATGATTTCGGCAACGGGCTTGTAGCCGCCCATGGCCGCGCCGATGGCCGCACCGATGATCGCCTGTTCCGAGATCGGCGTCGAGCGCACGCGCATCGTGCCGAACTTGGTGGAAAGGCCGCGCGTAACGCCGACGACGCCGCCGCCTTCGTTGTCCGCGATGTCCTCGCCCAGCACGAGAACCTTGGGATCGGCCTCCATCGCCTCCATCAGCGCGGCGTTGATCGCCTGGAGGCCGTTCATCTTCACCGTTTCGACGGTGGTGGTTTCAAGCGTATCGGTGCTCATGCCGGAATCTCCTCGGCAAAGACGTCGCGGCGCAGTTCGTCGTCGGACGGGAATTCGCAGGCCATCGCGAATTCGATGGCGTCGTTCACTTCGGCCTCGATCTTCGCGGTCAGCGCGTCGAGTTCCTCGGCCGTCGCAATGCCGTCGTCGATCAGCTTCTGGCGGTAGATCGGCAGCGGATCCTTGGCCATCGCCTCCGCCTTCTCTTCCTTGGTCATGTAGCCGTCGGCATCGCCGAAGACGTGACCCATGAAGCGGAAGGTCTTGCATTCAAGGAGCGTCGGCCCCTCGCCCGCGCGAGCACGCTCGATGGCGGCATGGGCGTGGGCATAGACGTCGACCGGGTCGTTGCCGTCCACGGTGTAGCCCGGCATGCCGTAGCCGATCGCGCGCTTCGAGATCTGGTCCACCGAAGTGCCGTTCTCGTAGCGGGTGTGCTCGGCAAAGCCGTTGTTCTGGCACACGAAGATCACCGGCAGCTTCCACACGGAGGCCAGGTTCAGCGCTTCGTGGAACGCGCCGATGTTGCTGGCGCCGTCACCGAAATAGGCGACCGTCACCTGCTTGGTGCCGTCCAGCAGCGCCGCCCAGCCGAAGCCGTTGGCGATTGGCATGGACGAACCGACGATGCCGGTGGTGACCATCACGCCGGTTTCCGGGTGGGTCAGGTGCATCGGGCCGCCCTTGCCCTTGCAAGTGCCGTCGACGCGGCCGCAAATCTCTGCCCATAGCGGGCGGAGCGGCATGTCCTTGGCGACCATGTCGTGGATGCCGCGATAGATCGTGCAGATCTTGTCGTCGTTATTCAGCAGCACCGAGATGGCCGAAGGAATGCATTCCTGCCCGCGCGCCGAGTAGTACGGCGCGGTAATGCGGCCGCGACGGATCTGGGTGCGGGTGGCGTCGTCGTTGCGCTCGATCCGGATCATCCGGCGATAAATGTCGAGCTGGGTCTTGGCGTCGGGCTTGGCCCGGTTCTCCAGTGTCTGGCTCATAAGTCCTCTCTAGAACAGCCTCATTCCGCCCAGTCATGAACGGGGCTGGCTGAACTCAAGTTCAGTACCCCAAGGCCGCCTTCACGCAAGGGTGGGCCGGACCGCCTCGGCGTTATCCGCCGCCAGCCGGGCGACCGCCAGCGCGCGAACTTCGCTTGACTTCACTTTTTCACTGCCGGTGATGGCGTAGTCTTCATCGCGGAAGAACAGCACCCGGCGCGGCACCTTGAAGCTGGCGATCTCCGCCTTGCAGGAGGCGATGACAGTCGCTTCGTCGAGCGCCGCCCCGTCGATCGGAACGATGCAGGCGACCACCATTTCGCCCAGCAGATCGTCCGGCACGCCCACTGTCTGGGTCCGTTTCACCCCCGGAATCCGGGCGATCACATCGTCCACCTCGATCGGCGCGACATTGGCCCCGCCGGTCTTGATCATCTCGGTCATGCGCCCTTCCCAGAAGAAGCGCCCCGCCTCGTCGACCCGTCCGGCATCGCCGGTGCAGAAGAAACCCTCTGCATCGAAGCATTCCTCCGGCGCCTTGCCGAGGTAGCCGGACATCAGCGTCGGCCCCTTGATGCACATCTCCCCAACCGTTCCGACAGGCACTGGACGGCCCGATATCGGCTCTACGATTTTTAGGAAATTCCCCGGCAAAGGGGCCCCGAACGAGCCTTCGAAGCCATGTTCGGTGTCGCCCGCAACGAAGGACGTGCAGATCGTCATCGTTTCGGTGCAGCCGAACGACATCGGCACTTCCCAATCGGTGTTTACCGTCGGATGCTGCCAGATCAGTTCTCCGCGCGGCACATATTTCACGCTGGAGAGGTCGGCGCCCGCCCACTTCGGAGAGGCCTGAAGCCGCGCCCACTGGTGCGGGCGGCCATTGAGGAAGGTCACCTGCTCCTTCTCCGCCAATTCGAGCGCCTCGTCGGCATCGAACACCCGCTGGAGCACCACCGTGCCACCGGTCGAAAGCGCCGTACCCACCACCATCGAGACATTGCCCGACCAGAAGAAGCCGTTGCCCGTCCAGCTCCGCACCGGTTCATGCATCGCGAAAAGCCGGGGCCAGCGCCACCATTGCACCGCGAAAGCCCGCTGTGAATGGACCACGCCCTTGGGCAGGCTGGTCGTGCCGGACGAGAAGAAGATGCCGCCGACATCGGCCGGATGCACGCCATCGGCCCGCGCCAGCACGAGATCGTCAGCGATCCCGGTGCCATGGGCAACGAATTCGTCCCACGTCTCCACCGCGCCGCCCGCTTCTACCGCGAAAGGCTCCGCTTCGCCGCGCAGCCCGCCAAGCGCCACAAGCTGCCGCAGATAAGGGAAATGCGCCGAGGCCAGCTCCCCCCGCCGCGCGGTGGCAATCATCGGCTCCAGTTCGCGCAGCATCGCGCCGAAGTCCTTCTTGAGCACCCGCGCCTCATAGAGCAGCAGCGTGATCTCGGACGCGCGCAGCAGGTGATCCAGTTCCTGCGGCGTCGAAAAAGTGCTGAGCGCCACCGGTACTCCGCCTGCCAGCGCCGTGCCGAACAGGCTCGATAGGAACTCCGGCCGGTTGGTCATAAGGATGCCTACGCGTTCACCCTTGCCGATCCCGCAAGCCACCAGCGCACGCGCCACTTCCATCGAACGCGCCAGCAACTCGTTGTAAGACCATGCAATGCGATGGTCGCCCTTGCGCAGCACGACAGCCTCGCTCGGACCATGGCGACGGGCAACCTCGCGCAGATAGCCGGCGATGGTATGCGCGCCCTGCCCCGGCTCTCCGGCGAGCGGTGGGGCCTGCACCAGCGATTGCCCGCTATCGGGCAATTCGCACGCGCCCGCGTCGGCATGATGCATGATCCTTATTCCTTCCAAGTCGCGCGATTTCATCTCGCGACCGGGCCTAGCAGCGCCCTAGAGCGCGGCGAAAGCTGGGAAGACGCGGAAGGTCTGCGCAGTCACTTCGCTGCGCCGATGCAGGCAAACAAATAGTTCGGAACCGATCGCCCTCACATCGCTTATTGCCCTTGGACGGTCTGTTACATCCATTCATCTTGGGGGATGCACGGTCGGCCAGAATCGCATTGTTCGCGCTCTCACGCTCGGCTTGGAGCGGTATGGGGCGTTAAACAATAGAAACAGGAGTGAATGCGATGTCGCCATATCTGACGAAACTTGCCCCTATCGCGGTGATTCTCGTGGGATCGATGGGCCTCGGTGGCTGCGCCACCAAGGGCTATGTAAACGACCAGATCGCCACCGTGAACCAGCGGATCGATGGGCTGGATGCGAAGCTCCAACAGACTGACGGCACTGCCAAGCAGGCCCTTTCCGAGGCACAGGCTGCCTCCGGTCAGGCCCAGCAGAACAGCCAGCGGATCGATCAGCTGAGCGGCCGCGTCGACAGTGTCGAACAGCAGCTGGCGGCCATGAAGACCAAGCCCAAGAAGGCGCGCAACTAAGCGCACCTTCGGCTGAACTGCAATGTGATGTGTCGGCGCCTTCGCGACGCCGACCATTCCTGCCGATTATTTCGGGCAGACGTTTTCTGCGACCTATTTTCCAAGCGTTTTTCTTCGAGTACACTCTTACGATGATCAGTGTTTCCATGGCGTTTGCAGCGCTAGCGCTGGCCGGTGCCGCTCCGGCACAGGCGAAGCCGCCCGTCCACAAACCGGCGACTTCCGAACAGACGGCCAAGAAGAAAACCGCCCCGAAAAAGGCCAAAGCCGCACCGGGCAAAACCGCACCGGCAGATGCTTCGGCAAAGGAAGCAAAGCCCGCGAAGACGGTGGAAATTTCCGTCGATGCCGCCCGTGTGGCCGACTGGGTCGGTTCTTCGGGCGACAACCAGTCGCTGCCTTACGTCATTGTCGATAAGCCGGCCGCGCGTGCCTATCTGTACGATGCCGAGGGCAAGTTGCTGGCGAATGCGCCGGTGCTGATCGGCAAGGCGCTCGGCGATGAAGCAACGCCCGGCATCGGTGCCAAGTCGCTGTCCGAGATCGGCCCGGCCGAGAAGACCACGCCTGCCGGCCGCTTCCTGGCGAAGTTCGGGTTTGCTGCCGGTCAGCAGAAAGTGCTCTGGGTCGATTATGCGACGTCGGTGGCGCTTCACACGATTCCGGTCGGCAACAAGGAAAACCGCAAGGCGCGGATGCTGTCGCCGACGATCGACGACAACCGCATCACCTTCGGTTGTATCAACGTGCCCCAGGCCTTCTACAAAAGAGGCGTAGAACCCCTATTCGCGAAGAAGGGCGGCTATGTCTACGTGCTGCCCGACAGCACGCCGATCGAGGACGTCTTCCCGCGCCTACGCGTTCAGTCATTCGTGACCACCACGGCTGCTGCCGGTAACTGATCTATTGACGACGGCACGGCGGATTCGCGAAGCAACACCAAAATTTGCGGAAGAATTTCCTGATTTCAGACGCCGGGGCAGCCCAGCCGAAGATCGGACTTTGTGGAACTACGTAGCGCCGAGTTCGAGAATGTGCGTCGCGGCCTCTTCATTGCAACCATGAAAGCCAAGGCGCTCATAAAACGCCGCAGCTTCGGCCGTTGTCGTGCGAAGCCGGAGCGTCGAAAACCTCCGTCCAGCGCCAACTATTATATGCTTCACCAGCATTGTCCCCACGCCGCGACGCCGCGCTTGCGAGCACACGTAAACGTGTCGAATGCGACCGATACCCAGGGCGGACGAATAGGGGTCAATATTAAGTCCCCCTACCGCTATCAACTTTCCGCCGGCATAGGCAGCCAATAGAAATTCACCCGCACCTTGAAAGCGATTTGCGCCGGAACTCCATTCGTCACGAAGCCGTCGCATGGAGCGATGACCTTCACTTTCAGCCTCGATGACAAGAGGGGCCATCTCGTCACCGAGCGCCTTCATCTTTCGCAATTCAACGGATCGCATGCCAACAGCCTACCGTGACGGGTGGCGCCGCGATATCCCGTCCAGCACACCGGGCGCCCTCTTCCCAAACTCGCAATCCACGGAGCATCCCGGCGCCACCTCGCGGGACGCCGGGCCGAACGGATCAAAGCTGGTTGCCAAGCCCCGCAGCATGCTTCGCGGCGACCCAGCCGAATGTCATCGACGGACCCACGCTGGCACCCGCACCGGGGTAGACGCGACCCATGGGCGAGGCGGTGGTGACGCCGCAGGCATAAAGCCCCTCGATCGGCGTACCGTCCGCCTTGAGCACGCGCGAATCGCAGTCGCAGATCACGCCGCCATAAGTGCCGACATCGCCGGGGACCACGGGAATGGCGTAGAATGGCCCCTTCTCGATCGTGCCCATGCAGGCATTGGGGCCGTCCTTGAAGAAGGGGTCGCCCAGCCAATTGTCATAGGCGCGCTCGCCGCGGTGGAAGTCTTCGTCCTTGCCGCCGCGAACGAAGCCGTTCCAACGCTCTACCGTGGTTTTCAGGGTCTCTGCCGGCACGCCGATCTGCTGGCCGAGCGCTTCCACGGTATCCGCCTTGCACATCCAGCCGGAAGCGAGCCAGCTTGCCATGTTCTTCTTGGCCGTGCCTTTACCGGCCACGGCATATTCGTCCATGTACTGCTGGTCCATGATCGCCCAACTCGGGATCGCGGGAATCGTGCGGTTGCGCACCAGCATGTTCTCGCAGAACTCCTCGTAGGAGCCGCCCTCGTTCATGTAGCGCACGCCGGACTGATCGACCTGAATCGCGTGGGGTTTACCGGTGGTGCTCTGGGTGCCGGGCTTGACGTAATCGGTATCCCAGCCGGGCGCCTCGCTCATCTGGAAGCCGACCATCTGGTCCATCTGTGCGAGCACCGCGCCCTTGCGCTCCAGCTCGACGTGCATGTCGCCCGCATCGCTCTCGATCCCGTTTGACCACACCGCACGGGTGCCGGGCATGTACCGGTCGCGCATGGGCTGGTTCTGCGAGAAGCCGCCCGCGTTCATCAGCACACCGAGGCGGGCGCCCACGCGCCAAGGCTTGCCGGCCTTCTTGGTGACAACGCCAACGGCCTTGCCATCCTCGATAATCACTTCGGAAACGGGCGATTCCAGACGGATGTCGGCGGCGTCCTTCTCGATGACGGCCTTGAGCATCCGCCCTTGCAGCGCCGCCCCCGCCGTGACCCAGTGCTTCCCGGTGAGCTTGCCTGCAATGATCTTGAGCCCGACCCGCACGAGCAGCATCTTGATCGCCCACGAGTGCTTGGCGAACGGCAGCTTCATACCGTCATCAAGCTTCACCGGCACTTCGGCAAAGCCTTGGCGAAGCCGGGGCGCCCATTCCTTGCCCAGCTGGTTCTTGTCGAACGGCAGCGCGGTGACAGTGCGGCTGGTCTTCATGCCGCCGGGAAGATCGTCGTAATAGTCCGGCCAGAAGGTCGAGCCGCGCTCCATCGCCACGCCTTGCGAGACGATAAAGTCGAGCATCTTCGGCGCTTCGCGCGCATAGGCGCGGCGGCGTTCGGGACTGGTGCCGGGGCTGTCCTCGCCATCGGGGACGACCGCGTCGAGGTACTGGCAGGCGCGTTCGAAGCTGTCTTCGCCGGGATCCATGAAGCGGTTGTTCGGAATCCACATGACGCCGCCGGACTTGGCAGTGGTACCGCCGACCCATTGCGCCTTTTCGAGAATGACGACCGACTTGCCCGCCTGCTTCATCAGCAGAGCCGAAGCCATAGAGCCCGCCCCGCTGCCCACGACCACCCAGTCGAACGTCTCGTCGAACTCAGCCATCTCGCCCTCTCACCCGTGCCCCGCGCTTACATGCGCGGGCTTTGGGCGAGGTAGATCGGACTTGCCGCCCAATGGCAAGCGAAGCGGACCATCAAGGCCTTGTCACCACGCATGTTTCGCCCCGGCGAAGGCTTCGCCCACCGGACGATTGCAGGTGGCCGAACGCGGCGAGGCGCTTATGAGCGAGGGAAACGAAGGGAGACACGCCGAAAATGAGCGACGATCTGCTGCCGCTGCCGGAGTTCGGCACCATCCTGCTTGCCCGTGAGGGGCGGCTCCTGCGCATCACGCTCAACCGGCCCGATGCGATGAATGCGGTGAACCTCGAGCTTCACGACGAACTGGCGGCGGCGCTGTGGTTCGCACAGAACGATGCCGGGTCGGACGTTATCGTGCTGACCGGCGCCGGTCGCGCCTTCTCGGCCGGAGGCGACCTTGACCACATCGAGAACTCGGCACGCAATCCGCACCTGTTCGATCATGAGGCCCGCGTCGCCAAGCGCATCGTCCTGACCCTGCTCGACATCGACAAGCCGGTTGTCTGCCGCCTCAACGGTCATGCCGTAGGCCTTGGCGCGACGCTGGCTCTGCTGTGCGACGTGATTTTCGCGGCCGAAGGCGCCAAGATCGGCGATCCGCATGTCGGCATCGGCCTTGTCGCGGGCGACGGCGGCGCGGTGATCTGGGCACAGCGCATCGGCCTGACCCGCGCCAAGGAATACCTGCTGACCGGCGAACTGCTCACCGCGAGCAAGGCCGCCGAGATCGGGCTGGTCAATCACTGCGTGCCCGCTGGCGAACTCGACGAGAAGGTCGATGCCTTCTGCGCCAAACTGCTCGGCGGCGCGACCATGGCGATCCGCGCGACCAAGCTGCTGACCAATCTGGAACTGAAGCGCCTCGCCACGGCGCTGATGGACGCGGGCATCGCCTACGAAAGCGTGAGCGTGCGCAGTGCCGACCATCTCGAGGCGGTTCTGGCGCTCAAGGAAAAGCGGGCGCCGAAGTTCATCGGCCGCTGAAAGTCGTACGGAGAATGCCCCGGCCGGGGCATTCTCCGCTAAGGTTCAGGCGGGCAGCACCGGTGCGCCCAGTTCCGTGAACAGCGCGGTGTAGCACACCGCCATGTCGGAAGCGTCGCTCTGGGTCAGTTCGCCGGCAGCGGTCGCCTTGCCGATCGCGCCGAGCAGGGCCATCGGGTCCTCGCACTCGATGTCATAGATCGCGAGATAGGGGTTGGTGTCGTTGCCGATAAGCTTGGCAACCAGCTCGTAACGCTGCGCGCCGTTCATGCCGAACTTGTTGACCAGCTCGGGCAAGTGCTTGGTATTGTACCACTCGTGGTAGTCGTCCTCACGGCCGGGCAGCGGCGTGGTCAGCGCAACAAGCTTGTAACGGGGCATCGGAAATCATCCTCTCATGCGTTTGCGGGCGAACATCGCCCTGCCCCGCACGCCTGCGCAAGCGCGGCGGCGAGACGGACGAAGGCATCGCCGGGGCGACATGCACCCCGGCCGCGGGAACAGAAATTACTGAAGGAGACTGGAGCCGGTGACGAATTCGCCGAACCCGGCCGCCCCGGTGGATGAGGGGGTGAGCGCGGGACGCACAGGCACTTCCGATCCGCAATCGCCCCGATATTCGCGAGGATTAGCGCCAAAGACTCGCTTGAACATCCGGCTGAAGTGCGCCGGGCTCTTGAAGCCGACGCCATAGGCGATCTCGCTGATCGAGATATCGCGCGGATCGGAATCGGTCAGCCAGTCGCGCGCCTTGGTCAGCCGCTGTTCCCAGACGAGTTCGGAGAACGAGGTCTCGCGCAGCCGCAGCAGGAAAGAGAGGTAGCGCGGGCTGATTCCACAGCCCTTGGCCACCATCGCGGTCGAGAGCTGCGGGTCGGACAAGTGCACCTCGATGAAGCGCAGAACATCCTCGAGCCGCCGTTCGGCTATCGACTGGCGAGCCGGACGCGGCTCTTCCAGCGCGCGCACGGCATGGCCGATCAGCCCGAAAGCGGTTTCGACCAGCAGCCGCGCCGAATTCTCGCAAAGACGGCCGTCGTCGGCAAACACGTCGCCCAACAGTTGTTCGGCAATTGCCAGTTCGGGGACCATCCGCGCCCGCAGCGCCGGCACGACCAGTGCGCTGTTGCAGTCCTGCGCGACGTGCGAGCGCAGCAGGTGCGTGGGCACGGTGACGTGCAGCACTTCGCTCTGCCCCGCCTCGTCCGTGCGGCATTCGATCAGGAACGGCTCCATAGAGCGGGTGATGACGAAATCACCCTCCACCGCGACTTTGGCGCCGCACTGGTTGGAGAACGCGAATTCGCCGCGCCGGACGAACCACAAGATCGAAAGATCGGTGGCATCCTCGCGAATATGCTGGCGCGAGCGGCGGAAAAACAGGTTGCTCGCCGAACGCTGGCGAATGATCGAAACCGGCCCGACGGCCCGGCGTTCCGACCGGACGTCGACATTGGGTGCATCTTCCACCCAGAAGTCGCCGCGATAGTATTCCTGCGCCCGGTCCCCCCGGAACACTTTCTGACCTTCGTGAACATTGCGCCTGTCCAGCGCGAACAATGTTTCAGCCATGACCCTCTCCTCGGGTGCTGGGGCCGGTGCATTGCTGCGCGCGACCCGTTGTGGCGAGGCTGCGGCCGACTGCTGACGGTCTCGCAAGCTCTCGATGAACCTATCATCAGAACGCGCCGCAACTCTACATCTCATGCACCGCAATCTGCAATGCGTGCATATATTGGCCGAAGCTGCAATTTGATGCGTCTGGCGCAGCCGCGCGCGGCTTGTTCGCGCACGGCTGCGGGCCCAAAATCAGCCCTTCCGGCCCTTCATCGAGAGACGCCATTCGGGCGGATAGTTCTCGTCATGGCCCTTCACGACTTTGCCGATACCCTGCTTGAACGTGCTGCCCTTGCCGAGATTGACGTCGTTCTCGCCATCGTCCTTCATCAGCGGCAGCATGCCTTCCAGCCAGCCGGTGAGCAGGCTGCCCATATATTCGCCGCGATACTGCTTGTAGGCTTCGATGAAGGTCTTCTGCGCCACCACCACGTCGGTCGGGCGGGTGATCGAGCAAGCGTGCGCATACTTGGCGGTCTCCGCCTCCAGCTTGTCGCGCGGGACGACCGAATTCACGAAATTGCAGTTGTTCATCTCGTCCGCCGTGAACGGGCGGCCGGTGAACAGCATTTCCGAGAAACGGCGCAGGCCGACCATCTCCAGCCACTGCCACATGCGCGGGCCCCAGCCGGCGTAGCGGAACGAGGGATGACCGAAGAGCGCATCGTCGGACGAGACGATGATGTCCGCATCGGCGCACTGATAGAAGTGCCAGCCATAGCAATAGCCCTTGGCCTCGATGATCGAGATCTTCTTGAATTCCTGAAGCGGGCGGTTCCCCGAACGCGCCTTGGCGTAATAGTCGGTCAGGCCGTGGAGATAGCGGAACGAACCCGGCGGCGGGTACTTCACGTCCGGATCCTCGATCTCCAGATCGACAAGGAAACCGTCGCCCGGCTGCGGATTCAGGTAGAGATCGCCATGCTCGTCGAGATCGCCGCCGCTGCCGAGATGATCGCCCATGCCGCGGATCACCAGCACTTTCACGTCGTCGTCGATGTTCGCCTTGAACACCAGCTCGCCAAAGCGCGCGCGCATGCCGATTGTGGCGGTATTGTGCTTTTCCAGACGGTTGAACGTGATCGTGGCGATCTTGGTAACGGGGTCCTTCTCGTAGAGGACATGCTGTTCGGCGACCTTCTTGTGGTCGGCAATCGTCTTCATGGTTCTCTCCCATTCTCCCGCATGGCGCCAAAGCTGACCCCCGGGGCTTGCCCGAGTGCTGCCACAGGCAAGGCAAGGGGGATTGGCATTAGGCGCGGCATTCTCGATATTGGATGCGCGACATGAAGAGGCGGAACTGCCCGAAATACATGCGCGAGAGGACGATGCCGAAAAGGACGCCGATGGACCGCAACAGCTTCTTCAGCCTCGATGGCCCTCTGGATGTCACACCCAGCGGCGGCCAAGTGCGCGCGGCCAATTTCGCGGGGCTCGCCAATCTGGCGCGCAGCCACGGCCGCGATGCGCGCGGCATTGTCGAGCGGCACGGCATGGAAGCGCGCGTGCTGACCGATCCGGAAAGCCTGATCGCCCCGCAGCAAGTGGCGGACACTTTCGAATATTGCAGCGCGATCTTCGACGATCCGCTGTTCGGTCTCCACTTCGGCTCGATGCAGGATCCGGAAGTATTCGGCTGCGTCACCGCGCTGTGCCGCGCCGCCCCCACCGTGCGCGCAGGCATTCGCTGCCTGATCGAGTTCCTGCCGGTGGTCCACGCCCCCGATTGCGAGGTCGTGCTGATCGAGGGCCGCGAAACCGCCGAACTGACCTGGCTGGTGAACACCGATATCGGCCTCAACGATCAGGCCAATTATCAGGCCGCCATGCTCAACCTGAAGCTGCTGCAAGCGATCGGCGGGCCCGCGTTCCGGCCGAACTGGGTGAGTCTTTCGGCCGATCCACGTTCCAGCGACCTGCCGGAAATCGAGAAACTGCTGGGCTGCAAGGTGCGCGGTCATTCGCCGCGCAATTCGGTGGCCTTCCCGGTGCGCACGCTGGAACAACCGGTGCCGAGCGCCAACCGGCTGCTCTACAAGCTGCTGGGGTCCTATCTCCAGCAGGTAAAGTCGTCCCACAGTCCTTCGATCGTCGACAAGGTCAACAGCTACATTCGCGGCGCGCTCGCCTCGGGAAGCTGCTCGATCGAGCGCTGCGCGGAAAAAACCGGGATCTCGGTGCGGACCCTGCAATCGCGGCTGGCCGAGCAGGGGGTGCGCTTCTCCGAACTCGTCGAGAAGCAGCGCGAGGCGCTTGCCCGCGCCCACCTTGCCGACCGCCGCCTGTCTTTGGACGAGATCGCCGACCGGCTAGGCTATGGCGAACAGACCAGCTTCGGCCGCGCATTCAAGCGCTGGACCGGCATCACCCCGCAGCAATTCCGAGCTGGGTCCTGATTGAAGCGAAGGCAATACGCGCCTTCGCTCTACCCCCCAATCCCCGTCGTCCCCGCGAAGGCGGGGACCCCGCTTTTCTTCAAGCAACACGTCGCCCCCGCCAAGCGAGGGCGACGCCTGAAACCTACTTCTTCTCCACTTCCGTCAGCATGACTTTCGCCAGCGTCAGGAAATTCTCGGTATCCTGCTGGGCCGAGGGGATATCCTTGCGGAACGTGGTGAAGCCGTGGACCAGCCCCCTGCCCTCGTAATAGACCGTCGGCACCCCGGCCTCGACCAGCTTGGCGGCATAGGCGCGGCCCTGATCGCGCAGCGGATCGAGCCCGGCGGTCACCAGAACGGTCGGCGGCAGGCCCTTGAGATCGCCCAGAAGCGGCGACGTGCGCAAGCTCTTCGGATCGGCCGCATAGTGCTTGCGGAACAGGTCCGTCGAACTCTTGTCCAGCCCGTAGCCGTTGGCGAACAGATGTGTGGAGGGATAGTCGCCGACGAAATCCGTCGCCGGATAGATCGGCACTTGCATGATGACCGGAACCGCCGCCGGCTTGTCGCGCAGGGCAGCGGCGACGATCAGCGTCAGGTTGCCGCCTGCGCTGTCCCCGCTGAGCACCAGTCCGGTGACGTCGCGGCCCAGCGCCTTGCCATTGGCGGCGACCCACCGGGCGGCGGCTTCGCCGTCGTCCGGCGCGGCGGGCCAGGGATTCTCGGGCGCAAGACGATATTCGACCGAGACCACCGGCAGGTCGAGACGGCGGGCGATTTCGGCCGCCAGCGCGGCATGGGTATCGATGCTGCCGAGAATGTAGCCGCCGCCGTGATAGAACACGAGCACCGGCCCGGGTCCCCGCTGGGCGCGTGCATCGAACAGGCGCAGCTTGATGGGGCCCGCGGGTCCGGGCATCTCAAGATCCTTGCTCACCGCGATCTCGCCCACCGGCACGTCGCGCGACGGCAGGGCGCCGGGTGGAAGCTTGCGGATCTGCGCCAGCACTTCGGCGGTCATCGCCGGCAGGGGATGGGCCTCCTGCGCCTTCAGATAGGCTGCCACATCCGGGCGAATATATGGCGTATCGGCGGTTGCAGCGGCCGCTGTCAAAGTGGCGGCGGGCGCATCGGCCAGCGCCGGACTCAATGGCACCAGCGCCGCAGCAGCGAGCGCCATAGCCAGAGCAGACTTCCGGTAACCCCCTGCACGATCGATCTTATTCATCGATGGATCCTCTCCCTGTTCCGGAAGCGATCCTAACCACGCTAGGTGTAACTGGCGAGACGGCCCGGGCAATCGCTTGCCCGGGCCGTCAAATCATCCATCTCGGACAGTCAGTAAACTCCGCCCTGTTCCTCGACGAAGTCGGTCGTGTCGCCGGAATTGGCGCCTGCCGCAGCTTCGCGCACATCGCGGGCATGGCGGATTTCGGCCACGAGCGCATCGCGGCGGCGGGTGAACTCATCCTCGGGCGTATACTGGCGTGGTTCCGTGTCGGGCTTGAAGGCCTCCCAGATCACCGCAGCCTTGGGATCGTCGCTGGGCTCCACGCCCATGACCCGCTTGCCGGTCACGCGATCGATCCGGACCATGCGGATGCCGGCGGGCGCGATGAACGGCTGCATCGACCAGCGCGGGCGCGTGGTATCGACGACCTGCTTGAAGATCGGTGCCGCAATGCGGCCACCCTGCGCATAACCGCCCAGCGAGCGCGGGTTGTCGTAACCGAGGTAGACGCCGCCGATATAGTCCTGCGTGCCGCCCACGAACCACACGTCGGTCGGGCCGTTGGTCGTGCCGGTCTTGCCGAACAGCGGCATGTTGAGTTCGCGCAGGCGCGCGGCGGTACCGCGCGTGACCACGCCCTCCAGCATGTGGACGACCTGAAACGCCGTAGGCGCATCAAGCACTTGCTTGCCGCGACGATCCACGCGCGGCATCGGCTTGCCGTCCCATTCGGGCATGTTGCAGGTATCGCAGCGGCGATTGTCCGACTTCCAGATGACCTTGCCGTTGCGGTCCTGAATGTAGTCGATCGGCGAGGACTGGAACTGCACGCCATTGTTGGCCAGCGCCGAGTAGGCATTGACCATACGCGCGACCGTGGTTTCGCCCGCGCCGAGCGCGAAGGACAGGTAAGGCTTGAAATCGCCGATGCCGACGTTGTGGAACGTCTTGATAACGCGCGGCATGCCGGTGTCGTTGGCGATGCGCACGGTCATCAGGTTGCGCGACTGTTCGAGGCCCCAGCGCATGGTGTGGCTGCCCGCCCCGCCCTCGTTGCCGAAGTTGCGGAAGCATTTGTCGCCCAGCGCCGCGCCCTGATAGACGCAGAACGTGCCGTCCAGCACCTGCGTCGCCGGGGTCATGCCGTACTGGAGTGCGGTGGCATAGACGAAGGGCTTGATCGTCGAGCCCGGCTGCCGCTCGGCCTGAACCGCGCGGTTGAACGAATCGAGCCCGGCATCGAAACCGCCCTGCATGGCGACGATGCGGCCGCTGCCCGGCTCCTGCATCATCATGCCGCCCGAAACCTCCGGGATCGTCCGCAGCGCATAAGTCCCGGCACCGACCGGGGCGACGGCAACGATGTCACCCGGCCGCGCCGCATCCGCGACATTGGCAAGCGTGCCCACATTGCCATCGGAGAAGCCGACGCGCCCGGTGCTGCCCGAACGGTCAAGGATGATGCCGACGCGCCAGTCCTTGTAATCGATCGTCTTGTTGGCGACGATCAGCTGGGTCTGCCAGTTCTCAAGATCGTCGACATGCGCGATCGGATGCGCCCATTCGCGATTGCCCTGATAGTTGAGCAGGCCCGCGCGCAGCGAGTCGCGCACCGCCTTCTGCATCTCGGTATCGAGCGAGGTCCGCACCCAGAGACCGCCCGCATAGACGCTGTTGGGGCCATCCTCGGCCTTTTCGCCATACTGGTCGATCAGGCGGCGGCGCACTTCCTCGATGAAATAGGCGTTGGCGGTGTCGTAAGTCTCGACGCGGCGGGGAATCAGGCCGAGCGGCTGCGCCTTGGCGGCATCGGCATCGGCGCGCGTCGCCCAGCCGTTCGACACCATCTGGTCGAGCACCCAGTTACGGCGATTGATCGCCATTTCCTCGTACTGCTTGCGGCCATAGCGCTCGGGCGCCTTGGGCAGGATCGCGAGGAACGCCGCCTCATGGAGGTCAAGCTGGTCCACGTCCTTGCCGAAATAAGCGCGCGCCGCCGCCTGCACGCCGAAGCTCTGACGGCCGAGCGGAATCTCGTTGAGGTAGAGTTCGAGGATCTGCTGCTTGGTCAGCACGCCCTCGATCCGCCGCGCCAGGATCATTTCCTTGAGCTTGCGGGTGACCGAATACTCGTCGCCGATCAGGATGTTCTTGGCGACCTGCTGGGTGATCGTCGAACCGCCACGCGCACGCCCGCCCGAGCCGAGCTTGGACGCATAGTCGACAACCGCGCCGGCAAGACCGCCGAAATCGACGCCGCCGTGGGTCCAGAACGTCTTGTCCTCGGCCGAGAGAAAAGCATCGACCAGCTTGGGCGGGAAATCGACGTAACGCAGCTGCACGCGGCGCTCGCGGGCATAGCTGTAGACGATCTCGCCATCGACGCCGCGCACCATGGTCGGCAGCGGCGGCTGGTATTCGAGCAGCTTGTTGGCGTCGGGCAGGCCATAGCCGATGGCAATGTAGCTCCCGCCAAGCACGATGGCGCCCGCTGCGGCCAGATAGCCGAAGCGGCGGAACCACTTGCGCTCGCGCCAGGTCTTGCGCAGCCCCGCAAGGCGACCGGAAATGGCGGCACGGGCACCCCCACGGCGCAGGCGGAAGTGAGCATCCCCGGGGTTCTGCTCGGCGCCGTTTTCGCTGATATCGTCAGTCATTGCGACCGCCCTCTAGCATGGGGATTTTGTGCTAGGCCAGACAGGACACGATCCGCCGCGCGCTTTTCGCGTCGGACGATGCCCATCCGTCACGCCCCGGCCCGGCGCGCGAACCACGCCCGGACCGCTCGCGCGGCCGCTTCCGCAAGCTGTTGCTGCCCTTGGTGCGAGCCCAGAAAGCGCGCATCGTCCGGGTTGTTGATGTATCCGGTTTCAAACAGGACCGAGGGGATATCCGGCGCCTTGAGCACGGCCAGCGCGGCTGTCTCGATCTGGTCATGGTGCAATCCCAGCCCGCCATCCTGCATCTCGCGCAAAATAAGACCGGCGAACTGGCTCGACCCCTGTTGCGCACCGCGCTGCGAGAGATCGAGCAGGATCGCGCCGACATCTTGGCTGGTCTGCGTGAGCGTCACGCCATTGACCTTGCCCGACTGGTTTTCGCGCGCGGCGAAGCGCTCGGCCGCCTCGCTCGATCCGCGTTCGGACAGGACGTAGACGCTCGCACCGCGTGCGCCGTCGCTTTCGGCGCTGTCGGCGTGGATGGACAGGAACAGGTCGGCATTGAGCCGGCGGGCGATGTCCGGTCTGTCGGCCAGCGCGATGAAACGGTCCGTGTCGCGCGTCAGCGCCACGCGAATGCCGCCCGCTGCCAATAGCTTCTCACGGATCGCCAGCGCGACCTGAAGCGCCACCGTCTTCTCGCGCAAGTCGCCCTGCCCGGCGCCCGGATCGAAACCGCCGTGACCGGGATCGATCACTACCAGCGGGCGGCTCGCATCCGCAGGGCCATCGACGCGCGGAAGGTTCACCGGCGCATCGGCGGTCGGCAGGTCGAAGCGGACGACATATTCGAGATCGCGCGCAGAAACCGCCAAACGCGGATAGAGCACAGGCAACGCCGCCAGCAGCGCCAGAGGCGCCGACAGGAGGAGAAGCAATTGCAGCCTGCGCGACATGGGCCTGTGACTAGGCGGCGGCAATGCGCTCGGCAATCCCGCAGGACCACGCTTTCCCCCGGTTATCGGCGGAAAAACTTGTTGCGCCGGCAACCCGCCCTGCCCCGCCGAACCGGCCAATATTCCCAGGCCATCCAACAGGCTCCCCCATGCAATGAAAGCATGGCAATGACCTTGCCGTGCAAGGCTATGAATGCTAGGCGTTTCGGCCCGGGCCCATAAAACTTCCGGTCCAAGCAATTCGGCAAGTGCATGCCTACATGCCGCCGGACAGGACCGAAGAAGCCAGTACCCGGTTGCAAGATCCGGATGAATTCTGTCCGGAACGAACAGGTTGATGCGAGAGATGAGAAGCCAATTGCCGCCCTGCAAGCCGACGCCCGAAGGGGCGTGGGCAGCGTGGCTGCAATTTTCCGCGTATCCAAGATCGCATTCCGGATCACTGCGCGAACTCACTCTGGCAGACACGCTCACGTCCGCAGGCACGCCATTCGGCATGCCCGCAAGGACGATAGACAACAGAGTCGCATCCCGGGAGCCAAACGGCCCCGACTTCACCTTTACCCCCGTCCGCGCCGACGTGAGCCCAATTTCGGGTTCTGTCTCATCAGGCCTCGCTGGATACAGCGGCGCTGATGCCAAGGCTGCGGACATCATCGAACAGGATCGCGCCGTCACCGCCTTCGAGGCCGGGACCGAGCGCGCATGGAGAATACACAATGGCAACGCGCATGCTCATCGATGCGCGCCACCCGGAAGAAACGCGGGTGGCGGTACTCAAGGGAAATCGCATTGAAGAGTTCGATTTCGAATCGGCCGACAGGAAGCAGATAAAGGGCAATATCTACCTGGCGAAGGTTACCCGCGTGGAACCTTCGCTTCAGGCAGCGTTCGTCGATTTCGGCGGCAATCGCCACGGCTTCCTGGCCTTCAGCGAAATTCACCCCGACTATTACCAGATCCCCAAGGAGGACCGCGAGGCCCTGCTGGCCGAAGAGGCCGCCCATGCCGAGGAAGAAGCCGCTCTGCGCGCTTCGGAAGGCGATGACGAGGACGAGGAAGGCGGCGAAGGCTACGACGATGGCGGCCTGACCGAGGTCGACACGTCCGAGAAGGACCATGTCGCCACGATCGAGGACGGCAACGTCGAGAACGGCTTCGAAACCGCGGACGAAGACGCTGCCGAGGACGAAGGCGGCGAGAATTCGAATCGTGGCCGTCGCGGCCGTGGCCGCCGTCAGGGTGGCCGCAATTCGGGCCGCTCGAAGGAAGCCGATGACCTGCGCGCCAAGCGCATGGCACTGCGCCGCCGCTACAAGATCCAGGACGTCATCCAGCGCCGCCAGGTGCTGCTGGTGCAGGTCGTCAAGGAAGAGCGCGGCAACAAGGGCGCTGCCCTCACCACCTACCTCAGCCTCGCCGGCCGCTACTGCGTGCTCATGCCGAATTCGAGCCATGGCGGCGGCATCAGCCGCAAGATCAGCTCGGCATCGGACCGCAAGCGCCTGAAGTCGATCATTGCCGAAATGGCGCTGCCCCGTTCGATGGGCTGCATCGTGCGCACCGCCGGCCTCCAGCGCACCAAGACCGAGATCAAGCGCGACTTCGACTACCTCGCCCGCCTGTGGGACGAGCTGCGCGAACAGACGATGCGCTCGGCCGCTCCGGCGCTGATCCATTCGGACAGCGACCTCATCAAGCGCGCCATCCGCGACATCTACAATCGCGACATCGAGGAAGTGATCGTCGAGGGCGAGGAAGGCTACCGCGCGGCGAAGGACTTCATGAAGCTCCTGATGCCCAGCCACGGCCGCAAGGTTAAGCCTTACGCCGATCCGGTTCCGCTGTTCCAGCGCTTCGGCGCCGAAGACCAGCTGACCGCGATGTACGACCCGGTCGTGCAGCTGCGTTCGGGTGGCTATATCGTCATCAATCCGACCGAGGCGCTGGTCTCGATCGACATCAACTCGGGCCGCGCCACCAAGGAGCACGGGATCGAGCAGACGGCGGTCGCCACCAACCTCGAAGCCGCGCAGGAAATCGCCCGCCAGCTTCGCCTGCGCGACATGGCAGGCCTCGTCGTCATCGACTTCATCGACATGGAGTACGGCTCCAACGTCCGCAAGGTCGAGAAGGCGATGAAGGAAGCCCTAAAGAACGACCGCGCGCGCATTCAGGTCGGCCGCATTTCCAGCTTCGGCCTGATGGAAATGAGCCGCCAGCGCCTGCGCACCGGCGTTCTGGAAGCGACCACGCGTTCGTGCCCGCACTGCGACGGTACCGGCCTCGTCCGCACCGCCAGCTCGGCAGGTCTCTCAGCGCTGCGTCTCATTGAAGACGAAGCCGCCAAGGGCAAGGGCATCGTCGTGTCGCTCTTCGCATCGACCGAAGCGGCGATCTACCTGCTCAACGCCAAGCGTACCGACCTTGCCGATATCGAGGATCGTTACGGCGTCACTGTCGAAGTGATCCCCGAAGGCGAGAACGAAGGCGCGAAGATGCGCGTCGTTTCCTCGGGCCCGCGCAACGACTTCGTGCCGCGCTTCGAACCCATCGCCGAGGAGGTCGAGGACGACTTCATCGACGACGAGGAGGAGTTCGAGGAAGAAGAAGCCCGCGAGGAATCGCGCGGCCGTGACGGCGGCGACGACGCCAATGGCGAAGGCGGCTCGCGCCGCAAGCGCCGCAAGCGCCGTCGGGGCCGCAACCGCGACCGTGGTGACGAGCAGACCTCCGAGGACGCTGAAGGCGAAAACGAAGCCGACGACAGCGACGCTGACGAAGGCGCCGAAGAGAGCAACGAAGCCGAGGCCGAAGGCGAAGAGGGCATTGCCCCCGCAGCCGAGGACGAGGATGGCGAAGCTCCCCGCAAGCGCCGCCGCCGTGGTGGCCGTCGCCGTCGTAACCGCCGCAACGGCGAGAATGGCGAGCACGGCAGCGAAAACGGTGAGGCGAGCGAAGGCTCCGAAGACGGTTCGTACGAAGACGACGCTTATGACGCCCCGGCGGAAGCAGTCGTAGTCGTCGAAGCGATCGCCGAGCCGGTTGCAGCCGAAGCCGAGGAAGCCCCGAAGCCGAAGCGCACGCGCCGCAAGAAGGCCGATGCCGTGGCGGACGCCCCGGCAGCCGCCGAGCCGGTTGCGGTCGAAGCGGAAGCCGAGGAAGCGCCTGCGCCCGCAGCGGAAAAGCCGAAGCGCACGCGCCGCAAGAAGGCCGAGCCTGCTGAAGCCGCTGCTGCCGTCGTGACCGAGGTTGCTGCCGAGGAAGCGCCGGCTGTCGCAGCGGAAAAGCCCAAGCGCACGCGCCGCAAGAAGGCCGAGCCTGCCGAAGCCGTCACTGAGGAAGCACCCGCTCCCGCAGCGGAAAAGCCGAAGCGCACGCGCCGCAAGAAGGCCGAACCTGCCGAAGCAACGGCTGAAGCCCCGGCCGAGCCGGTCGCCGAAGCCGCCCCGGCCACCGCTCCGGCAGTCGAGGAAGCCACGGTATCGGCCGGTGAAGACGGCGGCGACGACTCCTCGCCGCGTCGCGGCTGGTGGCAGCGCACGTTCGGCAACTGATCCGGCCAGGGGAGCGTAAACCGCTCCTCTCCGGCACCACAGCCGACATGAACAGGGCCCCGCATGGCAACATGCGGGGCCCTTTCGTTTGCGCCGAGAATCAAGCCGACGAAAATTCTGTATTCAGACCATGCAGTTGCGCTCGGTGGTGGGATCGATCATCCCGACCACTTCGGTGATCTTGTTGGCGGGAAAGCCCGATTTCTCGGCATGCTTGCGGATCTTATCCTCGCTCTCGGCAAGGTAGATACAGAACGTCTTGTCGGCGGTGACATAGGAATGCTCCCACTGAATTCCGGGTATTTCCGCCAGAGCATCGTTCGACACTTTAGTCGCGCCGCCCAGTTCCGGGGCGCTCATGCTGCCCACGCCCGGCAAGTCCCGCTCGATCACATATCGCTTCAACATCGCCAGAATCCTTCCGTTCACAAGCCGGACAGGGCCGAGCGAGACTCGCCGCGTTCGCGGATCGGGGCCGCCCTGCCCTTGCCTCCACACGCAGATTACCGCGAAAAGGCCGCGATTTCGTCATGCGAATTCGAGGGAGACGCGCTTGCAAGCCCGCTCTGCGCTTGCATTTCACGCCGTGGCGCATGCAATCCGCCACGGCGCGTACACTTGCCCTTGCTCCGCGCCGCTGAATCGCTAGAGGGGGTCATCAGTCGCGGTTCATGCCGCAGTGCAAGATCACGGGGATTCTTTCATGGCGACCTTCACCCTCCCGGCCAACAGCAAGATCAAGAAGCAGGGCAACGTCCACAAGGCGGAAGGCGCGTCGCACGTGAAGAAGTTCACTGTGTACCGCTACGACCCCGATTCGGGCGAAAATCCGCGCTACGACACGTTCGAGATCGATCTCGACAACTGCGGCCCGATGGTTCTCGACGCGCTTATCAAGATGAAGAGCGAGCAGGATCCTTCGCTCACCTTCCGTCGTTCGTGCCGCGAAGGCATCTGCGGTTCGTGCGCGATGAACATCAACGGCTCGAACGGCCTCGCCTGCACCACCGCAATCGAGGACCTCAAGGGCGATATCCGCATCACCCCGCTGCCGCACATGGAAGTCATCAAGGACCTCGTCCCTGATTTCACGCACTTCTACGCGCAGTATGCCTCGATTCGCCCCTGGCTCCAGACGGTTTCGACCACGCCCGGCAAGGAACGCCTCCAGAGCCCCGAACAGCGCGAAAAGCTGGACGGCCTCTACGAGTGCATTCTCTGCGCCTGCTGCTCGACCTCGTGCCCGAGCTACTGGTGGAATTCCGACAAGTTCCTGGGCCCGGCGATCCTTCTCCAGGCCTATCGCTGGCTGGCCGACAGCCGCGACGAAATGACCGGCGAGCGTCTGGACGATCTGGAAGATCCGTTCCGCCTCTACCGCTGCCACACCATCATGAACTGCGCCAACGTGTGCCCGAAGGGCCTTTCGCCCGCACGCGCGATCGCAGAGATCAAGAAGATGCAGGCAGAGCGCCAGGTCTGATCGCGCCCGATCACCTGACGGCCTGACAGAACGTGAGCCGGATTGACGCAGCGGAGTGCCGACCCGATATCCGGGTCGACATCCGCTGCGCCGCGTATCCCGCGGTGGTCCGCAAGCTTATCCTGCATCCGTCCCATTTGGCCAAGCGCACTCTGCCATGACTGCCATACTCGAACGCTATGAGACGCTGGTCGCGACCGGCGAGCTTCGCTCCGATCCGGAGCAGGCTGCCGCTGCCTTGCGGCTCGACCGCCTTCAACGCGAACTCTACAAGGCAAACGCGGCAGGCGGCCTGTTCGGCAAGCTTCTCGGCAAGAAGGCCCCGCCGCCGCGCGGTCTTTACATGTGGGGCGGCGTCGGACGCGGCAAGTCGATGCTGATGGACCTGTTCCACAACACGCTCGACATCCCCGACAAGCGCCGCATCCACTTCCATGCCTTCATGCTGGAAGTTCACGCGCGCCTGCGGGACGAGCGCAAGAAGGAAACCGGGGACCCGATCCCGCCGGTGGCTGCTGCCATCGCGCGCGACGTGCGTTGCCTCGCCTTCGACGAGATGGTCGTCAACAACTCTGCCGATGCCATGATCATGAGCCGGCTGTTCACGCACCTCATCGTCAATGAGGGTGTGACCGTGGTGACGACGTCCAACCGCGCGCCCAAGGATCTCTACAAGAACGGCCTTAACCGCGAGCACTTCCTGCCCTTCATCGACTTGATCGAGAAGGAAATGGATGTACTGACGCTCAATGGCCCGACCGACTATCGCCTGCACCGCCTTGGCGGCATGGCGACCTGGCACTATCCGCTGGGCGAAGACGCGACCGAGCAGACGCGTGAGGCCTTCTACCGCCTGACCGACTACCCGCCGGAAGACAGCGACCACGTACCATCGGCCGAACTCGATGTCGGCGGCGGGCGCATGTTGCACGTGCCCAAAAGCCTCAAGGGCGTGGGCGTCTTCAGCTTCAAACGCCTCTGCGGCGAAGCGCGTGGCGCAGCCGACTATCTGGCGGTTGCACGCGCCTATCACACCGTCATCGTCGTCGGCATTCCGAAGATGGGGCCCGACCGCCGCAACGAAGCGGCACGCTTCGTGACGCTGATCGACGCGCTCTACGAGCACAAGGTCAAGCTGATCGCCGCCGCCGACGCCCCGCCCGAGGACCTCTACGCGGCGGGAGACGGCCGCTTCGAATTCGAGCGCACGGTCAGCCGGCTTAACGAGATGCAGAGCGCCGAATATCTCGCCATGGGTCACGGCGAAGACTGATCCCCTGCCTTACCGGCGTTAACGAAGTTGCGTATCGGCCAAGTCTTGCCGGGCGAAGCCTGCTGTTAACATTTTGCAAGACTAGTAACGGCTGGTCTTTGAAGGCTCGTTAAGGTCTCGAATCCCGGCAAAAGTTAACGATCAAAGCCTTAACGATCGACTCGGTCGCAGCGACTCCGCCCGGAGACCATGCGCCGCCACACCATTCACGCACCCGGTCTAGCGCCCATTCTTCAGGCAAAATTAAAGCGCCCGATCCTTGGCAGGAAGGGCGCTGTAGGTGAAACCTATTAAAAGACCAGGTATTGAACCTGGTATTTTTCGCAGATTTCCGTCGTTTTCTTAATTTGGTTGCGGCGTTTCACAAGATGAACTTACGAAACGCCGCATGAAAGCGGAAGCTTAGCGACCGCCGAGGCCGGTCCAACCCCAGCTGTAAAGACCCTTGGTCATTGTAATTACCCCATGTGAACCACCGCTGTTTCGCGGCTGTCCAAATGGATAACAATGCGTTAAAAGGTCATCAAGACTTTTTTAACCAGTGCGCCTTGCCTCCCGGCCCTTAATTTCCGTGATAAGATCCCGGAATGGGACAGGACGGCAGACATAGTACCCCTGGATGATGTCGCAATTCATGGCCCGCAGGATCTCGAGCGCGGCCAATGTCTCCACACCTTCGGCCACGACCGTGCGGTCTTGCGAATGCGCCATCTCGACGATCGACTGCACCAGAAGGAGGTCTTCCTTGTTGGCCTCCATCGCCTGAACGAAGACCTTGTCGATCTTGACCTCGCTTGCGGGCAGGTAACGCAAGTAGTCGATCGTGGCATTGCCTGTACCGAAGTCGTCGATCGACAGCTTGAGACCGGCCTGGACCAGCTTCTGGAGCATCTGGAAGGTGCGAGAGCTGCGATCGAGCCTGTCGGTCTCGGTGATCTCCAGCGTCAGCTTCTCGGGATCGAGACCGTGCAACGCGAGGATGTCGAGGATCATGCCCGGCAGTCCGGGATTGCGCAGGAGCTGCGCCGAAATGTTGACCGAAATCGACAAATCCAGCCCCTGCCGCCGCAATTCCACCGCAGCACGCACCGCTTCGTTGACGACGAAGCGGGTAATGCGTTCGATGCGGTGGAATTCCTCGGCAATACGAATGAACTTGTCGGGGCTGATCGGCCCACGCTCCGGATGGGTCCAGCGCACCAGCGCCTCAGCCCCGGTGACACGGTTGGTCGCGACGTCGAGCTTGGGCTGATAGGCTACCCAGACCTCGCCATTGTCGATAGCGCGGTCAAGCTGGGTAAGCAGCGAAATCTCCCAGCGCGCTTCGTGCTTGTGGCTGTCGTACTTGTAGACGAGCTCATCGTTGCGCACCGCCTCTTCGGCGGATTGCATGGCGCTGGCGACGCGGCTCGATACCTGACGATCGAACTCGGAATCGATACCGCAGTTAAACGAGAGGTCGATGTCGAGCCCGCCGACCTGAATGCCATTCTGGACGATGCGGTGCAGCCCTTCGAGGTTCTCGAACAGGTCGAAAGTGCTGCGGATGGTCGAGAGCCAGAGGAACATGCCGCCTTCGTGGTAGACCACAACCTGACTGTCGCTGATGCGGATGCGCCGGACGATCTCGTGCGCGATCTGTGCCTCCACCTCGCCAGCAAAGCTGCCGATGATAGCGGCGTAGTTGCGGATCTTGAGGGCCACCAGAATCCGGTTCGACACCTCGTCGTATTTGCGCAGCGCCTGAACGCTAGGCAGGCCCGAGCCGGCATTGGTTTCGCCTGCCACCTCGATCTTGTCGAGGTGCCGCATGCGAAACACCGCCACTGCTGCCATGGCGATCGCAGGAACGACATCGACCTGAATATTCTGCCCGTCGAGAAGCAACGGAATAGCTATGAGGACAACTACGAGACCCGTGAAACGATAGATATCGAGAGCCCGACCTCTGCCAACGCCTGACACAATCACTACCAGGATCAGCAAGAACGGCGGCAGCCAACCGAGTTGCATCGGCACGCCTCGCTTTAGGGTCTCAGCGGCAATTGCATGGAAAAAAGCACCCGGCGCATACCCTTGCGCGGGCAAAGGGTGCACATCGTGATACATAACCGCGCTCAGCCCGATGATCACGTCCTTGCCGCGCACGACCCGTGGGTCGAACCTCCCCTTTAGCACATCGACGTAGCTCACCGTCGGGATGGTCGTGTATTTGATCGAATAGTCCGGCCGAAACAGATCATCCACCGAACCCGATACGCCGGCAATTCTGGCCGCCAAGCTTGGAATGCGGCCGGCCGGACTGTCGGACGCGAACGGCATGCTGATACTCAGATTGAACGGATGGTTCAGCGCAAGCAATGATACGACATCGGCATCCGCGCGATAAACGGTGGGCGGAATGGTCGCAGCGTAATTGCCGCTCGCCTGGTCGTTGCTTGGAAGCGCACCAAGGAATATCCGCCCACGGTGGGCCTTCAGTGTCTTGATGAAAGCCTCGTTCCCGGGATCATCACCTACAAAGCTGAGCGACCGATCGAAGAACACGCGCCGGGCGCCTGCGGCTAACAGGTTCTGGGTCATGGTTGCATCGTCTACCCGCGGGATGTCCGCAAGCTGCAACTCCTCCAGCGTCCGGTCATCCTGCAACACGAGGGCGATCTGCCCATCGGACGGGTGCGCCCGCAACATCGTGCGACCGTTGACGATGATATCTTCAAGCGGAAGGCCCGCGTCGCTTACGCCGAGCAGGACGCCCGTCAGCGCAGCCCAGAACACGATGCGAAATCGCGGGCTTTTCCAGATCTTGGCCAAGCGCGAAAGGATCTCAGCCACGGAACCGCCTTGGAGAATGATCTCCATCGGCACCCACACCGCGCACGGATTCGCGAGGCGCGAAAATCGCGCGCTCTGGCGTCCGATAATGGCGACCTGCTATCTTCATGCACGTCCTGCAATGGGGCCTGGTGACCGGACCTAGGCCAAAGGTCCTAAGAATAGGTTAGGTTAATCCACGTTCACGATGATTCGCCGCATGGCCTTCCCTCCGCGCGGCATCAGGCTCAGGCGATCCCCAGCCGCGCGAGCGACCTGTCCAGCATCAGAAGCTGCCACAAGAGCCGCGAGTGATCGGCCCGCCCGGCAATATGCGCCTCCGCCAGCGCGGTCAGGCGCCGCAGATCGAACCAGCCGGTGCGCCCGAGCGTGGCGCTGGTCGCGATTTCCCGGGCGGTATTCGCAAGCGGTCCGCGCAGCCACTGCGCGATGGGTGTCACGAAGCCCTGCTTCGGGCGATAGAGAATATCGTCCGGCAACATCCGCCGCATCGTCCGCTTCATCAGCCATTTGCCCTGCCCGCTCCGCACGCGCATCGATTCGGGCAGGCTGGCGGCGAATTCGATCAGGCGGTGGTCGAGCAGCGGCTCACGCGCTTCAAGGCTGACCGCCATGCTCGTGCGGTCGACTTTGGTGAGGATATCCCCCGGCAGCCAGTGCTTGAGATCGGCATATTGCGCGCGGTCTAGACCCGAGCGGGCCGGGGCGCCGCGCATCGTCTCGATCACCGCGTCCTCGGCCCGATATTCGCCGCGCAGGCGCAGGAAGGCGTCCGAATAGAGCGTGTCGCGCAGTTCCGGCGGCGTGAAGCAGATGGCACGCGCATAACCCGTCGCACTGTCCGCCGCGAGCGACTGGAAGGTCGCCTTGGCGCGCAGAGGGCGCGGCGCCCAGTCCGCCTTGGGCCAGATTCGCCCTGCCGTCCCGAACACCGGACCACGCAGCGATTGCGGCAGCACCGAGCGCACCCGATCCTCCCCATGCTGGAACACGTGGCGCCGATAGCCCGCGAAAGCCTCGTCCGCGCCGTCGCCCGACAGCGCCACCGTCACCGATTCCCGCGCAAGCTGGCACACGCGCCAGGTCGGCAACGCCGAGGCATCGGCGAAAGGCTCGTCGAACATCGCCGAAAGCGTATCGATCGCATCGAAATCGTCCGGCGAGACCCGACGCGAAACATGGTCGGTGGAGAAGCGCCGCGCAATCTCGTCCGCATAGCCCGTCTCGTCCAGCGCCGCGACGTCGAAACCGATCGAGCACGTCCGCACCGGGCGCGACGACGCCTCGGCCATCAGCGCAACCACACTCGAACTGTCCACCCCACCCGACAGGAACGCGCCCAGCGGCACATCGGCAACCATGCGCGATGTCACCGCCTCGCGCATGAGGTGGAGCAGCTCCGCCTCAAGATCGGCGATTCGGCCCTTGCGGCGTTCGGCGAAAGTCACGTCCCAGTACTGCACCGGCTTCGGCATCGGCGCGCCATGGCGCAGCAGCAGCGTATGGCCTGCGGGAAGCTTGGAGACACCCTTGAGGATCGCCCGGCTGTCCGGCATGTAGCCCCAGGCGAGGTAATCCTCCACCGCCAGCGGATCGATCTCCCGCCGCAGCAGGGGATGCGCCAACAGCGCCTTGAGTTCGGAACCGAAGGCCAGACTGCCGTCGCTCAGCGGTGCAAGATAGAGCGGCTTCACGCCCAGCCTGTCGCGCGCCAGGAACAGCGATCGCGCTTCGAGATCGTAGATCGCGAAGGCGAACATGCCGTGGAGGCGCGAAACGCAGGAAGGCCCCCAGCGCTGCCAGGCGGCCAGGATCACCTCGCTATCGCCCTGCGTGCGGAACGTAGCGCCATGGGCCTCCAGTTCGCTGCGCAGCGCCTGAAAATTGTAGATCTCGCCGTTGAACACCAGCATCGCCCGGCCATCGGCAGAGGCCATGGGCTGCGGCGAGCCGGCAACGTCGATGATCGAGAGGCGGCGATGGCCCAATGCAATGCCCGGAGCCGTCCAGACACCCTGTCCATCAGGCCCGCGATGAGCGATGGCATCGCACATCGCCTCAACCCGCGCGGGATCGACGGGCTTGGGCGTCTCGAGATGGTAGATACCGGCAATCCCGCACATATATGACGGACCTAGCGGAGCTTGCCGATGCGGTCCATCCACCCTGAGGGGCGGTCCGTCGCGGCGAGGAACCGGGCGACCGCACGTTCCGCCGGTCGGCCGGGCCGATCTTCGGCGGAAAGAATCAGCATCATCGTCGGCCGTTCCCGCAGCAGCAGATGATCGCCGATCACCGCCAGCTTGAGACGGGCATTGCTGCCGGTCAGCAGACCTCCGGTGCGGTACCATGTTACCGCGAGGCGCTCGACCGTTCCGGCACCGAGAAGCCGTTCGCTGCGACCATCGGCAAAGGCGGGGCCGACACCCTGCCAGGCCCACGGGCTGTCCGGCGTCAGGGCGCCCTGCCCGAAGCCTCCGGCCTCGCGCCCTTCTCCCTGACTGGCATAGAGTGCCACGAAGACATCGACCTGATCGCCCTCACCATCCGCGTAGCGGCCAAGCAGTCGGTGGTCGGCGCCCTCGGCGCGCGGTTCCCACCAGATCGCCGGGGCATAATCGACCCGGTGCCACCCTGCGACCTCCGGTAAATCGATACGCGCCGGCACGGAGGCCTTCAGATTGTCGGCATAGTGCGCCCACAGGAATGCGCCCGTCACGATGGCTGTCATCGCCAGCAGCGCCAGCGATGCCGAAATCCGCGCCTCTCCAAGTCGTGCCAGCAGGGGATCGGCTTCGATCCGTTCGGCATCGATCATTGATGTTTCGAGCGGGCGGTCGAAGAAGCGCCAGCCTCCGGCGATCACGCCCGCCAGCACCAGCGCGAAGAAGATCCAGCCGTAGACGATGTGGTCGAACCCGGCCGCCTTTTCGGTGCCCACGAACTGCGCGGCGAAGATCGTCGCCCAGGCGCGTACCCCGTTGGCCTGCACCGGCACGACGACACAGGCCAGCAAAAACCCAGCGCGCCGCCGCCAGCTTATGAAGCAGACATTGGCGGCGAGCACGCCGAACGCGATCATGGCGATCAGGAACTTCACGCCCGAGCAGGCCTCGGCAACCTCGAACAGCCCGGCGCGCGTATCGATGAACACCCCGTCGATCCGCGCCTCGATCCCGGAGAGATGCGTCAGTGCAATCGTTATCCGGGCCGTCACGGTCTGGAGAACTTCAACCAGTTCCTCTCCGAACGGCACGAGGAAGACCATGTAGCAGAGCGGGAACAGCAGCCCGGCAGTGACTTGCGGCCCCAGCAACAGCGGCACCGATGAGGCGAGCAGCGCCACCGCCCCGGCCTGCCTTGCAAGGTCGAGGCCCGAAAGCGCGCCGAGCAGCCAAAGGAAGGCCGCCATCGCGAAGGGAACGACGCCGGGCCACCAGCAAGATGGCGTCAGTTTCGCCAGTTCGTCCCGCCGCTGCCAGACCAGCCAGCCGATGATCGGCGGGATCAGGATCACGTGGTTGTAAGTCGAGATATCCCACCACTGGCGCGCCATTGCCGACCAGTCGGGGAAAAAGGCCACGATCAGCGCCAGCCAGCCCAGAGAGATTCGCAGGAGCGCGCCGCGCCAGTGCTCCGGAACCGCATGCGCCCGCGCAAGCGAAAGCGCCTCAGGCGGCATCGCTGAGCCCCGGAGCATTGCATCCCATCAGTCCCGGCAGCGCGGCGAGCGCGGCATCCCAGCCCGCGTGAGCCTCGATCCACGCGCGCGCGGCGTGCCCAATCATTTTAGCCCTGACGGGATCTGCCGCCAGTGCGCAGACCGCCTCGGCCAGCGCCGTATCGTTCTCTCCCACGAGGAAATCGCGTCCGTCCTCGGCGGGAATCCCGGTGGCCGCGCCGGACGAGAGAACCACGGGAAGGCCCATGCTCATCGCCTCAAGCACCTTGTTCTGCACGCCGCGCGCGATTTCGAGCGGGACCAGCGCCATATCGGCTGCCGCCAGAAACGGGCGAACATCGTCAACCCGGCCCCATATGTGAATGCCGTCGCGCCCATGGTGCGCGGTCAATGCAGGCGGCGGATTGCGGCCGACGACGTGCAGGCTCGCATCGGGAAAGCGGGTGCGGACGGCGGGCATGATCCGCTCGATTGCGCGCTTTACAGCGGCCACATTGGGCGCATAATCCATCTGTCCGGTGAAGATTAGGCGGGGCCCGGTCATGTCCGCCATGCGCGGCTCGGGCGTAATTCCGGCCGGATCGAACAGGTCGCTGTCGATGCCATTGCCCATCGCTTCCACGCGGCAGGAGGGATCGGCCCGCCGCTCGCGGAACAGCCGGGCCTCGGCATCGCTGACCAGCAGCGTGGCATCGGCGCGGCGGGCGATATCGGCTTCCTCGCGGGCGAGAAGGCGGCCTTCGCGCCGCTCCATCCATGCGCGCGGGCCACGGCCCTTCGCGCCGTAGGCCTCGAACTTGGCCGAATCGACATCGACGAGATCGGCGATCACACGTCCGGCGAACTCGGCCGGGACATATTGCGCCACCTGACCGGAAAAGAGGTAGATCCCCGCAATCGGACGGGTCCGCAGCGTTTCGGAGACCCAGCGCGCCATGCGGGCATCGTGGAACGCCGTGATGCTGAGCGGCCGCCCGCGCGCCAGCGCCTCGATCCCCGCCAGCGCCAGCGTCTTTGTGCGATCGAGCAGCAAGTGGCTCGCCGCGAGTGCCGCCAGATCGCTCTCGCTGTCCCGGTCGGCGGGGTCATCGGCGAAGCAGCCGACATGGACCGGCGCCAGCCTCGCCAGCGCCTTCAGGATGTGGTGGGAACGGATCTTGTCGCCGCGATCCGGGGGAAAGGGAATCCGGTGGGCGAGGAACAGGATCTCCATTACCCAATCCCGCGCGCGATCAACGGCCCCAGCCGGTTGGCGACGAAGAGCGGCAGGCGCTGCCAGACTCTGATCTGGAGCGAGAGTCCGGCGCTTGTCGGATCGGCATTGCGTCTGGCGGCGCCCGGCGCGGTCCAGGTCCCGTAAGTCAGCGGCTCGGGCTCGAAGCCCCAGTTGCGCTTGAAGTGATAGGCGCCGCTCGCGGTCTTCGAGCGACCGAAGTCGAAATGCGTGCAACCGCGCGTGCGGGCATGGCGCATGAGTTCGAAATACATCCGGTCATTCGCCCGCAGCCCTCGCGCCGCATGGGTGCCGCCGCCCCAGTAGGGCATCGCCGCGCCCCGGTGATAGAGCGTGATGACGCTCGCGACCGGCGCCCCGGCGTGGCGCACGGTCAGGATATCCGCGTCCGCCCCGAACGCATCGATCACCGCATCGAGCAGCGCGCGCGGAAAGACCGGCGTGCCCAAATTGCGATAGCTCTCGGCAAAAACGGCGTAATGCGCCGCGCGGTCGCGTTCGGAGCTGCCGATTTCGATTTCGAGATCGTTGGCGAGACCCTTGCGCACTTCGGCGCGCTGCTTGCGCGGAATCGCGAGCAGTTCAGCCTCGTCGTCCGCCGCGAGCGGGCGGGTGAAGTTGCAGTGGCTCTCGGTCTTGAGCGCCCAATTTGCGCGCGCATCGGGCAGCACGCCGCCGCGCAATTCGATGGCGAGGCAAGACAGCCGCAACGCCAGTTCCTCCAGCGCGGCGAAGATCGCCTCGACATCGGCCTCAGGCGTGGCCAGCAGCCCGCCGCCGACGGCAAAGCCGCTCGACGCCAGCAGACGCCCGAAGACCGGCGAGTGGATCGCATCGAGCGGCAGGAAGGCGACGATTTCGCCGTGCCGCTCCTGCACCAGCGCCAATGCGCGATTGCCGGTGGCCTTGGCGACCGCGACGAACCAACACGGACGATGGAACGGCGTGGCATCGGGATGGCGCGCCAGAAAGCTCTCGATCCGGGCAAGTTCGTCGGGATCGTCGAGATCGGGCAGGCGCAGACTCGCCGGAAGCGAAAACGGTGCGTTCATGCCGCCAGTGCCGTCACGCCCGCCGCCTCACGCGCGGCGATCTCGTCCATCCGGCCCCAGCGGAACTCGCCGATAAGCCGGCGCAGCTTCCCGGCCATCACGCCCAGATTGGTGTAATGGCGCAGCCGCGAACGCAGCGGCGCATTGTCGACGCGCGGCTGACTCGGGTCGATTTCCCAGGGATGGAAATAGAACACCGCCGGGCGCCCCTCGCCGTTCACTTGCCGGATCGCCCAGCGTGAGAAGCCGTACGGCAGGACACGGAAGAACCCGCCGCCGCCCGCCGCGAGTCTCCGCCCACCGAAAAGCGCGGTAGTCACCGGGATTTCCACGAAATCCGACCCGGAGATCGGCTGGAATGCGAAACGCGGCGCCTCGCGCCAACCGTAGTGATCATGCACCACCGGCGCGACGCTGGACGAGTAGCGATAGCCCTGCTCCGCCAGCACATCGAAAGCCCACGGCGTGCGCGCATCGATGGAAAAGCTCGGCGCACGATAGCCGGTGACGGCCACGCCCGCCGCATCCTCGATGGCCTTGCGTGCGCGGGAGAGGTCTTCGCCGAAACGGTGCGGGTCCATGCGGAACACGCGCTCGTGGTCCCAGCCGTGGCTGGCGATCTCATGCCCGGCCTCGACGATCCGGCGGATCACCGCTGGATGCCGCTCGGCGATCCAGCCCAGTGTAAAGAACGTGCCGACCACACCGGCCTCGGCAAAAAGCGCCAGAATTTCATCGCAGTTCCGCTCGACCCGGCAGGGCAGCGAGGGCCACTGGGCGCGGTCGATCACGGTCTCGAAGGCGCCGACCTGAAACCAGTCCTCGACGTCGACCGAAAGCCCGTTGATCGGCCGCATATCACGCATGTCTGGCTCCAATTCCCGGCGCGCGCAGTCGGATCAGGCCGCCGCGCGGTGGCCTTCGCCGCCCTCGAACCATTCGATGAGCATGGTCAGCATGTGGCGCAGCGTGGCCTCCTGCTCCTCGACACGCGTTTCCAGCCGGGCGACTTGCGCCTGTGCCTGCGCGAGCTGGTTCTGAAGCGTAGCGATTGCCTGCGGATCGCCAGTGGCGGTGCGATCCACATGCTCCGCCGCTGCGGCGAGTTCGAGAACCGCGCGTTGCAGCTCGTCGATCTGCATATCGCGCTCGGCCAGCGCGCTCTCGATCATGGCGGCAGTGGCCCCGGTATCGAGAACCACGGCCTGGCCAGCCGGTTCGGCGTGCACAGGCGCCGGCGAAGGCGCCTTGGCCGGCCGCGGGCTGACGAGCGCGATGGCGCCATCGTCATCAAGCTCACCCAACACTTCGTTCAGCATGGAGACGTCGATCCGCACCCGCTGCTCGACTGCACCCAGCAGCAGCAGGCGGTTGAGCACCTGATTGATCCGGCGCGGAATGCCGCCGGTCGCGGCATGGATCGCGCCATGAACCTCGTCATCGAAGGCAGGGCGGCCCTGCCATCCGACGCAGGCGAGCCGGTGCTCGACATAGCTACGCACTTCGCCTGCCGTCATCGCGGTAAGATGATGCGTCGCGATCACGCGCTGGCGCAGCTGCTCCAGCTGGTCGCTTTCGAGCAGCGTCGTGCGAAACTCGGGCTGTCCCAGCAGCAGCGTCTGCAACAGCGGATGCGCGCCGAGCTGGAAGTTCGAGAGCATGCGCAGTTCTTCGATGGCGCTGATCGAAAGGTTCTGCGCCTCGTCCACGATCAGCAGGCAGCGACGACCGGCGCGCGCCTCGCCGTGGAGGAAGTGCTCGATGGCGCCCAGCGCCGAGGCCTTGTCGTGCCCCGCCACCGGCAGGCCGAACTCCTGCGCAACGACATGGACGATCTCCTCCCCGTCAAGCGCGCTGGTCACCACGAGCGCGGCGGTCAGCTGCGCGGGGTCGATCGTCGCCATGAGGTGCGCCACCAGCGTGGACTTGCCCGCACCCACTTCGCCGGTGATGACCACGAAGCCCTCACCCTGCGCTAGGCCATAGCCAAGGTAGGACAGCGCCTTGCGGTGCGTCGCGCTCTCGAAATAGAACGCCGGATCGGGGGTGAGCTGGAAGGGCCTAGCCCGGAGCCCGTAGAAATCTTCGAACATTTCCTGTTCTCCTCGCGCACTGCTTAAAGCGCGAATTAAAGCGGAACTCTTAAAAACTGTACCTCAGCCCGGCGAGGGCAGATGCGGTCCAGATATCGTCATCGAACGTATCGTCGCGGCTGGCGCCATCGATGCTGAGCGCGAGCGACGCGCGCAGGCGGCGGGCCAGCATGCGGTAATAGGAAGCGCTGCCGCCATAGCCGGTGACATTCCCGGTCAGCGGGTCGCTGCTCGACAGCCAGTTGGCGTAGACGCTGGTGGACCAGCCCGCCTCGCGGCCCAGACGGCCGGAGAGATAGGCGGCCAGCCACCAGTTCTCGTCCACCGTACCGTTCGCGGCGGCGAGCACCGAATCCTCGCGGGCGATGAAGCGGCGGTGGTCGTAACCCGCGCCGATCCCGGCATCGAGGCGGCCGAAGCGCGTCGAATAACTCGCTGCGAAGCCCTGCGCCCGGAACACCGCCGAGCGCACCGATCCCAGCGCGCCCGACAGACAGGTGCCGCCGTTGAGCGAGGACACGCAGCCGCGCAGGTCACCCGTTACCGGATCGCGCACGGCCTCGAAATCGTCGGGCAACTGGTCGATCACGCGGTTGAGCTGGCCGCCGAAGCCCGAGATATTGTTGTAGACCGCAAGGTTCACGCTGCTGCGGTCGTTCGGCGCCCAGGCCAACGTGCCGCCATAGGCTGTCCCGCCATAGCGCCGCCCGACATGGGCCGAGAGCGAGGTGCGCCGGCTGGGCCGCCACATGACCGCCACATCCCAGATCAGCCCGCTGACATCATAGGCGAGTTCGCGCGGCGCGCTCTTGTCGGTCCGATAGCGGCCGTCGCTGCCGATCACCGGGTTGCCGTCCGCATCGCGCAGCGCATCGCGGCTAGACACTTCGACATCCTCGTAACCGAGCGCGCCGACGACACGCACGGTGCGGCTGACCGGCACCGTCACCAATCCCCGCGCCTGCATGTCGCGCACGCGCTGGTCGAGGTTGGAGATGTCTTCCTGATAGAAGCTGCCGCCGACGCCAAGGCCCACGGGCAGGATCACATCGGGTTCGACGCCTGCTTCCAGATCGGCGACCTGGGTGACGCTGCTGTCGAAGATGTCGGGTCCGACCGCGCCGCCATAGGCACCGGGCTCGTCCACCTTGGTGTAACCGGCGCGGTAATCGGCCGAGAGATTGAGGTCGCCCGCGCGGGTCTTGAACGAAGGGCCGCCATAGACGGTGTAGATATTGGTGCGCGAGGTGCCCGGCAGTGTGCCACCGGACAGCGCCGATCCGCCTGAGCCTACCCGTGTCTGCGTCGCCAGAGCGCCCGCTTCCAGCGTCAGCCCCGGCAGCACGGTGGTATAGCCGCGCGCGACACCGCTCAGCACGTCGCCATTCGACGCCCGGCCCCAGCCGATCTGCTTCTGGTAGCGGACCGAGGCGGCAAGCGCATTGTTGCGCCCGGTGATCGAGGCATCGACGCCGACCGCGAGTTGGGTCCAGGTGAGTACGTCGCTACCCGGCGAAAGTTCGGCGGTAACGATCTGATCGACCTCGATATAAGGCGTGATGGCCAGCTGGCGAGCGCCTTTCGCGGCGCCATGCCCCGTCCCCCCGGCGCTCTTGCCCGTGGCACCGGAATCGGCACCCGTGGCACTCGTGCCGCCCATGCCGGAACCCGTACCGGCCATGCCCGCCGCACCGCTACCCGCGACTTGCGCCTGGGCTTCGACGGGTACCAGCATCATTACGGCAAGACACGCTAAGGCCGGGTACGCAAACACACTTCCAACGCTCATCCACTGTACCCGTAATAGGATCCGAAGCGACGACCGCTCGGGCTGAACTGCGCGCCGTTAAGCAGCAGTTGGACATTGGGGCAGGCATCGAGCAGCGACACCGCATCATCGAGCGCGCCCTGCCCGGTCCGGTCGGCGCGCACGATCACCACGGCCTGTCCGACATGCTTGGCAAGCTCGGCAGCGGGTGACGCGGCCAGTGCCGGCGGCGAATCGAAGATCACGATCCGGCGCTGGGTACCCTCGGTCAGGCGGCCGAGCACTTCGGCGGTGCGCGAGGTGGAGAGATATTCGCTGTCGTTGACGGTCGTATCGCCAGCCGGAAGCACCCAGAGCCCGGGCACGTCGGTGCCGAGCACGCAGTCGGCCACGTCGATGGTTTCGTCCATCAGCGCATCCATAAGTCCACGCCCGCCCGGCAGACCGAGGGTCGAAAGGATCGACGGCTTGGCGAAGTCGGCATCGACCAGCAGCACTTCGTTTTCCTTCTCGGCCGCGATGGCGAGCGCGAGATTGAGCGCGCAGTAAGTCTTGCCCTCACCCGGATGCGGCGAGCAGATCAGCACGCGCTGCGCGGCCGCACCGGCATTCTGGCGCCGCAGGTCCGCCGCCTGTACCAAGAGCTGGCGCTTGACGATGCGGAACTCTTCCAGAAGCGCGGTCACGGTGCCTTCGGGCACGATCAGGCCCTGCTCGCGCAGCCGTTCGCGGTCGATCGGATGGCGCGGGCCGGTGAAAGTCACCGGGGACGGCGTTGCAGGCTCCACCGGACGGGGGCTCGTCTGGACTGCCGGTTGCACGGGTACGGGCGGCGGCGTCTGGACCTGAGCCGCCGAAACCTCGGGCACAGCCGGAAGCACGGGACGCGTCATGCGCGAAAAATCGAAGCGGCCGGCCGCGCGCTCGATCAGCGATTCACGCTTGGCCGGGACGGCATCGTCTGCGGTCGCGCCGGGCTGCGGGATCTTGCTCTGTTCGGTCATAGTCACGGTCCTCAGGTCACCGTGCCCCGCTGGATGAACTCCACCGCGAGCAACACCACGAAGAGCCCCCCGAGCGCCGCCCCGCCGCCGTAGAACAGCTTGAGCTTGCGGCGACGCATCGTCCGCACGCCATCGGTCACGTGCTGGGAAATCGCGCCCAGCACCGGCAGTCCGGTGGCCTTCTCAAGCCCTCCGGCCGTGGCGAAGACCGAACGGACGCGCCCCAGTGCGAAGGCCGCCACACAGCCGCCGCCGATACCGACCAGCAACACGCCGAAAAGCAGCAGCGGGCGGTTGGGCGCGATCGGCTTGCGCGGGCTCGTCGGCGGGTCGACCACCTGGAACTTCACGGCCTCGCGCCCGGTCTTGACCTCGCCGCGCAGGCGCAGTTCCTCGCGGTCTTGCAGCAGCTTGTCGTACTGTTCCTTGAGCACGTCGTAATCGCGGTTGATCCGCTGCGCCTCGGTCGCCAGCGCGGGGTCCTGAATGGCCGAGGCGGTCAGCGAGCCGATGTCGGACTGAAGCCCGGCCTTGCGGGCGACGAGCGCCTGAACGGCGGCCTGACGCTCGGCACGGATCGACTGGAGCGAGCTGTACGCGGGGTTCGGCGTGCCGCCGCCGCTCGCGGCCTCCTGTGCCGCCGGGCCCTTGAGCGCGGCGATCTGGTTGCGCGCGGCGATCACGTCGGGATGGTTTTCGGTCAGGCCCCGGCCGCGCAGTTGCACCAGATCGGCCTGCGCATGGGCCAGCGCGGCAGCCGCGCCGCCAACGCCGGTACCGGCGATCGTGCGCGGCATGCTGGAAAGCTGACCGTCGATCGAGGCCAGCGCGCTCTGCGCGGCGACGAGATCGGCCTCGACATCGCGAAGCTGCGTGCGCGAGGATTCCAGCCGCTGCACGACGGCAGCGCCGCCTTGCGCCATTTCCGGGTGCTGCGCCTCGAAAGTGGTGCGGCGCTGTTCGGCGCTTTCCAGTTCCTTCTCGCGCACCTGCAACTGGCCGTTCACGAATGTCAGCGTTTCCGCCATGTCGCCCCGGTCGCCCGAGAGATTTTCCTCACGGAAGATGTCGATCATCTTCTGCGCCACTTCGTGCGCCAGCCGGGCATTCTCGGCATCGGAAAACGAGCCGTAGTCGGCCCTGGCAGTGATTTCGAAGAGGTTGTCCTCCTGGCTGACCACCTTGACCTTGTCGCCCAGCCGCAGCACCGCCGCTTCCATCTGGGCAGGCGTATTCACGGTTTCGCCCAGCCGGGTGCCGCGCACGACCTTCTCAAGGTTGACGGCGCTGGTCAGCGTCTGGCGAATGCGCTCGATATCGCGCTTCTTGTCCGCCACGCCGATGCCGACCTGCTCGGCCAGCGCATCGTCGAGCTGAATGAAAATGCGCGCCTGCGATTCGTAGGCATTGGGAATCAGGGCGACCACCAGCCAGCCAAGCAGGCAGATCGCCCAGGCCACGCCCAGCGCAATCCAGCGCCGGTGCCAGACGCTGTGGATCGCGCTCAGCAGTTCTTCGTAGAGGCCGTTCATGTCACCCTAGGTCCCTCTTAGAACATGCTTTCGGGGATGATGATCACGTCACCGGGGCTCAGCATCACGTTGGCCTTGCTCTCGCCCTTCTTGAGCAGATCGGCGAGGCGCAGCTGATATTCCTTCTGGGTGCCGCTCGCCTTGTCGAAGCGGATCAGCCGGGCGCGGTTGCCCGCCGCATATTCTGACAGGCCGCCCACCGCGATCATCGCATCGAGCACGGTCATGTTGGCACGGTAGGGGATCGAGGCGGGCTTCTCCGTCGCCCCGACCACGCGAATCTGCTGGCTGAACGTGCCTGCAAAACCGTCGACAATGACGGAAACGAGCGGGTCCTGGATATATTGCGAGAGCTGAAGCCGGATGTCCTCGGCCAGCATTGCGGGCGTCTTGCCGACGGCCGGCATGTCGCTGATCAGCGGCGTGGTGATGCGCCCATCGGGCCGGACCTGCACTTTAGCGCCCAGTTCCGGGTTCCGCCAGACGAAGACCGTCAGCTGGTCCAGCGGACCGATCACGTACTCCTCGCCGGGCCCCTCCTGCATCGCCACGAACTGCGCGGGCGGCAGCTGCGGGCGCGAGGCTGCGCTTGCAGACGCCGTCAGGACCACGCTGGCAAGCGCGGTTCCGCCCAGCAGACGGACAAAGCGGGAGTGCGGCATAAGCTCTTCCTTCCAGCGCCGATCCACGGAGGAAATGCTTCCCCGTCGCAGACCCGGCAGAATTCAGCCTCCGCTATCGGTTGAAAGGGTGAACATTGCGTTAGCCAATTTGCCCGGAATCCGGTCAGTCCCGGAATGAGACAACCTGAAAGAGAGTCTTAACGCCCTCTCACACCAGCATTTCGCGGGCCGGACCCTGCCCCAGGAAGGCGGCCGGACTGGCGCTGGCCCCATAGGCCCCGGCAAGGAACACCGCGACCAGATCACCCACTTCGGCGCGCGGAAAACCGCCCTTGTCCGCCAGTTTGTCGAGCGGAGTGCAAAGGCATCCGACGATCGAAGCCTCTTCCTCGACCGGGGCGTCAAAACGCGTGGCGATGGCGGAGGGATAGTTGCGGCGCACCACGGTTCCGAAGTTGCCCGAAGCGGCAAGCTGATGGTGAAGACCGCCGTCGGTTACGAGAAAGACCTCTCCGTGGCTCTCCTTCCGGTCGATCACGCGGGCGATATAGACCCCCGCCTCGCCCACCAGATAGCGCCCGAGTTCGATGCAGAAGTCGGTCTCTCGCAGGACTTCCGGCAGCGATTCGAAACGCTCGGCCAGACGCGCCCCCACTTCGGCAAGATCCAGCGGCACGTCGCCGGGGAAATAGGCAATGCCGAAACCACCGCCCAGATTGCAGTGCGGCAGCGCCGAGCCACTCTCCTCTGCCAATCGCGCGGCGAGATCCAGAGTCTGCCCGTGTGTGTCCGCAATGGCGGCAGCGTCGAGTGCCTGCGAGCCCGCAAAGATGTGGAAGCCGCGCCATTCCGCGCCGCTCGTCACCACTTCGCGCACTAGGGCAGGCACACGCGCGGCGTCGACGCCGAAAGGCTTGGCACCGCCGCCCATCTTCATGCCCGAGCCCTTGAGGTCGAAATCGGGGTTCACGCGAATGGCGAGGCGCGGTGTACGGCCCAACTTTTCGCCGATGGCGAAGGCCCGGCGCGCTTCGGCCTCGGATTCGAGATTGAGCGTGACGCCCGCGACGATCGCCGCCTCGATCTCGCGATCGCGCTTGCCCGGGCCGGCAAAGCTGACTTTCGCCAGATCGATCCCGGCCCCGCGAACGATCTCCAGCTCGCCGCCCGAGGCGATGTCGAACCCGTCGACAAGGCCGTTCATCAGGGAAAGCAAGGGCGCGAAGGGATTGGCCTTCACGGCATAATGCAGCGCCAGCCGCGCAGGCATGGCCGCGCGCAACTGCGCGACCCGCGCACGGACGAGATCGGCGCTGTAGAGGAAAAGCGGCGTATCGCCCGCCTGCTCGACCCATTCGGTCACCGGCTCGCCGCCGACAGCCAGCACGCCATCGATTGCCGCATAACCGGCCGGAATCGGACCGAGCGGCTTCACGACGCCATCTCCGCCAGCTCAGCGGCAAGGCCGGTGCGATCGATCTTGCCATTGGGGCCGATCGGCATGGCCTCGCGCCAGTGAATGGATTTTGGAATCATAAAATTAGGCAAATCTTCCTTGAGCTTGCGCGTGAGTTCTTCTTCCACACCTGAACTTCCCGGCATCGCCCTCACGACAAGGTGAACTGCCTGCCCCAGACGCGGATCGGGCAGGCCCAGCGCCACCACCTCGGCAACCAACCCGGTTGCCAGTGCAGCCTCCTCTACTTCCTGCGGACTGATGCGGTTGCCGGCGGACTTGATCATGGCGTCACGGCGTCCGACGAAATAGAGCAGGCCATCGGCCGCGCGCCGCACCCGGTCTCCGGACCAGACCGCCATGCCGCCATAGCGCGACGCCGCCGGAGCGGGCTTGTAGCGCTCTGCGGTGCGTTCCGGATCCTGCCAATAGCCTTGCGCGACCAGTGGCCCGGAATGGACGAGTTCACCCTCTTCTTCGTCCTGAGAAACTTCTCCCAATTCATTTATAACCAACACTTCTGCATGCGGTATCGCCATCCCCATCGAGGTGGGGTGCGTATCGATCAACGTGGGATCGAGATACGTCGAGCGAAACGCCTCGGTCAGGCCATACATGGCGAAAAGCCGCGCATCCGGGAACAGCGCGCGCAGCCGCCGAACGAGATCCACGGTCAAGGCCCCGCCACTGTTGGTGAGGCGGCGCAGCTTGGCCGCCGTCTCGGCCGGCCAGTCGAGTTCGGCTATCTGCACCCAGAGCGGTGGCACGGCCGCCAAAGTCGTAATGCCGTGCCGCTCGACCGCCTTCACGACGTCACGTGGCACGAGATAATCGAGAGGGACGACGCAGCCCCCCGCGAACCAGGTCGAAAACAACTGGTTCTGCCCGTAATCGAACGAGAGCGGCAGAACCGCCAGCGTGCGATCATCGGGTTCGAGACCGAGATACTGCGCCACGCTCTCGGCCCCGAGCCACATGTTGGCATGGCTGAGCATGACGCCCTTGGGCCGACCGGTGGAGCCGCTGGTATAGAGAATCGCTGCCAATTCGTCCGGATCGGCCTGAGACGGCGCCAGATCTCCAGCGAGCGCCGCCGCCTCGGACAGTGCGGCCGCTTCCTCAACAACACGGCAGGCGACCGGGACGTCCGCGTCGCCCAACGTCGCCAGTCGCGCGGGAGTGCCGATCAGCATCACGGCGCCGCTATCCGCAAGGATATGCGCGACTTGCGCGTGCTTGAGCAGCGGGTTCACCGGCACATGGATCAGCCCCGCGCGTGCGGCCGCCAGCGGCATGAGGCAGGTGAGTTCGCCTTTGGCCGCCCATGTCGCGACGCGCGCACCTTTTTGCGGAATTTCCTGCGCCAGCCACGCCGCCAAGCGGGAGACACGCGATCTTAAGGCCTTGTAGTCCAGAGTCTCCCCACGCAGCACCAGCGCCGGGGCATCGTCTTGCCCGCACAGCGCCAGATGGTCGAGCGGCAGGATCGGAGTATCGGGACTGCCACTCATGTCGAGGAAAAGCTCCGCAGAAGGTTGTTAGGCTACGTGGTAAAGGTCGATTATCACCGCGATCTTAAGCAAGTGCAATCGGACGGCCAGCTAGCGCTCCGGCTTTCCGAGAGCAACCAGCACGCCCCGTTCGACCGGCTCGACTGGTTCGTTATGCTGGCCGAGCACTGCGACATGGATCCATTGATCGCCGTCGCGCGCGATGGAGACACTCTGGCCGCACTGGCGCTGGCCAATAATTTGGGTGAACTTCAGGCGCTATCCAACTGGTATACCTTTCGTTTTCGCCCTGTCGCGAGCGATACCGAGGCCTTGTTGACCACGCTTGCCCGGGATCTTGGAAAACGGGCGCACCGGCTGACGTTGCGCGGTGTGCCGGACGAGGACGACAGCGCGGCCTTGCTCGCGCGCACGTTCGCGCGCGCAGGCTGGCGGGTCTTCCGCGAACCTTGCGACGTCAATCACGTCCTGCCCGTAAGTGGCCGCAGTTACGAAGAATATATCGCGGCGCGCCCCGGTCCCTTGCGGTCCACGCTGAAGCGCAAGTCCGGCAAAGTCTCCACCATGATCCTCGATCATTTCGATGCCTCGGCATGGTCGGCTTACGAAGATATCTACGCCGAAAGCTGGAAAGTCGCCGAAGGCAGCCCCGCTTTCCTGCGCGCCTTTGCCATGGCCGAGGGACAAGCCGGGCGGCTGCGTCTTGGCATCGCTCAGGTCGGCGGCGAGGCCGTGGCGGCGCAGATGTGGACAGTCGAGGGCGGCACCGCGTGGATCCACAAGCTGGCGCACCGGGAAAGCGCCAAGCCGTTTTCGCCCGGCTCGGTGCTGAGCGCGGCTCTTTTTCGTCATGTCATCGATGTGGACAAGGTCGATCTCGTCGACTTCGGCACCGGCGACGATCCCTACAAGCGCGATTGGATGGAAATTGTGCGACCGCGATACAGACTGGAGATGTACAGGCCGCTCGATCCCAGAAACTGGCCGAATATCGCCAAGGGGGCCGCACGCCGCCTTGCCGCAGCCGCGAAGCGCGGCTAGAGGCGCGGAGATTACGATAATGCCCGAAGAGAGGGGCCATGCCAGACGATACCGACCTGCTGCTGCGCCGAATCCTGACGGACGTGCTGGGCCTCAAGCAGGGACAAGCCGATACTTTCCAGGCGGATACCGGCCTGTTCGGACACTTGCCCGAGCTCGACTCGATGGCGGTGGCCGGCCTGCTGACCGAGTTGGAAGACCGACTGGACATCATCATCGAGGACGACGAGATCGACGGCGAGATGCTGGAGACCTTCGGCGGCCTGCTCGAATTTGCCCAGGCCAAGCGCGCCACGGCCTGACCGGCCTTAGCGTCGTTACCGGGGGGACCGTCGCATGACTCCCCTGCTCTGGCCTTGCCCGCAAGCGCATCTCGGCGCAGGCGAGGAATATGCGCTCGTCTGCGATCGGGGCCGCGCGCGGCGACTGCTGATCGTGCCCGCCCTGTTCGACGAAGCGAACCGCTTGCGGCGTTTCACGGTCGAGGTGATGCGACGGCTCGATAGGGCCGGCGTAGACACCTTCCTGCCCGACTTTCCCGGCACCAACGAAAGCCCGCGCAATCTTTGCGATCAGGACGCCGATAGCTGGCGCGCGGCTATGACCCTCGCCGCTGAGCATTTCGGCGCAACGCATGTGCTTGCCCTGCGCGGAGGGCGCCTGTTCGCTCCGGTTGGGCTTCCCTCATGGCATTACGCCCCGGTGAAAGGTGCGAGCATCCTGCGCTCGATGGTTCGGGCCCGAGTGCTCGCAAGCCGCGAGGCGGGGCGAGAGGAGGCACGCGAAATCCTGACCGAAATGGCGCATAGGGAAGGCGTGGTTCTGGCCGGATATTCGCTCGGTGCGGCCCTGTTCGGGGATCTGGAAACACGCGAACCGGATCCGTCCGCCGCGATGATTGCGCAGGACCAGCTCGGCGGCAGCGGCCTCTGGTTGCGCGCCGAGCCTGACGAGGATGCCGCCCAGGCCGATGCGCTTGCCGCCCTGCTTATCGCGGGATTGGGCGCATGAACCGGCGGCATTTCAGCTTTGCCTGCGAAAGTGCGCAGCTTGCCGCGACGCTCGACGATGCTTCGGGCACCACCGCCTTGCTCATCGTCTCCGGGGGCAACGAGACACGGGCGGGAGCATGGAACAGTCAGGCTCTCCTTGCCGCCCGTGTCGCCGCCGAAGGCTATCCGGTCCTCCGATTTGACCGGAGGGGTGTCGGCGACAGCGAAGGCGACAATCGAGGCTTTCGTTCAAGCGCGCCGGATATCGCCGCCGCACTCGCCGCCCTGCGCACGGCGTGCCCGCAGGTCATGCGTGTAGTCGGATTCGGCAACTGCGATGCGGCCAGCGCGCTGATGCTGGCTGGCGGAGCGGGTTTCGACGCCCTGATCCTGTCCAATCCCTGGACTTTCGCAGAAGATTCCGCCGACGAGCCCCCTGCGGAGGTCGTGCGCAATCACTATCGGCGGCGGCTTGGCGATGCGGCCGCACTCAAGCGCCTGCTAACGGGTAAAGTCGCTATCGGGCCGTTGCTACGCAGCCTCTTTGCGGCAGCGCGGCCTATTCCGGGTCGGCCGAAAGGTCTCGCAGCGGAGATCGCCTCCGGAGTTGTGGGCTTCAGGGGGCCGATACGCTTCCCGATCGCCGGGCGCGACCGCACGGGGCTCGCTTTTCTGGCGAATTGGGACAAGTCGGACGACCGCTTGCGCATCTGTTCCGATGCCACGCACAGCTACGTCGAGCCTGAGGCTCAGGACTGGTTGTTCAGGCAGGTTTTGGAAATACTGCGAACCACTGCGCACTGACGCTTCGAGCGTCAATGCGCAGCCTTCGAACGCAGGGTTCACCTCACATCCCTCCGTCGCCCCCGCGAAGGCGGGGGTCCCGCTTCCTTCTCTCCACGTCGCGAGAAAAAGCGGGGTCCCCGCCTTCGCGGGGACGACGGGGTTTTATATTCGACGCTGATACTTGGAGTGTTGCGTGTTTGGTATTCAGGTGGGAGAGCCGTCTTCGAGCCGCTCTCCCTTCCCGATCAGATAGTTACGCCTCGACCTTAGCAGCTTCTGCGAAGTCACGGTGGGCAAGGTAGCGCTCGGCATCGAGCGCGGCCATGCAGCCGGTGCCGGCAGCCGTGATCGCCTGGCGATAGGTATGGTCCATGACGTCGCCGCAAGCGAAGACGCCCGGAATTTCGGTCTTAGGCGTGCCCGGTTCGACCAGCAGGTAGCCGGTCTCATCCATCGGCAGCTTGCCCTTGAACAGTTCGGTCGCCGGAGCATGGCCGATGGCGACGAAAGCGCCGTCTGTAAGGATTTCGCTCTGCTCGCCGGTCTGGGTGTCGATCAGAGCCAGCGCGCGCAGGTCGCCGTTCTCGCCTTCCATGAAGCGCTCGACGCGCTTGTTCCACACGACCTTGATCTTCGGGTTGGCGAAGAGGCGGTCCTGCAGGATCTTCTCGGCGCGAAGGCTGTCGCGGCGGTGGATCAGGGTCACTTCGTCCGAGTGGTTGGTGAGGTAAAGCGCTTCCTCGACAGCGGTGTTGCCGCCGCCGATCACCACGACCATCTTGCCGCGATAGAAGAAGCCGTCGCAAGTGGCACAGGCGGAAACCCCCTTGCCCGACAGTTCCTGCTCACCCGGAACGCCCAGCCACTGCGCCTGCGCGCCAGTGGCGATGACCAGCGTATCGCCTTCGTAGACGTCGCCCGAATCGCCCACGGCGGTGAACACCGGGCCCTTGAGATCGACCGAGGTGATCACGTCGTACATCATCCGCGTGCCGACATGGACGGCCTGCGCCTCCATTTCCTGCATCAGCCAGGGGCCCTGGATCACTTCGCGGAAGCCGGGATAGTTCTCGACATCGGTGGTGATGGTCAGCTGGCCGCCCGGCTGAAGACCCTGCACCACAATGGGTTGCATGCCTGCACGCGCACCGTAGATCGCGGCGGACAGGCCACCGGGGCCGGAGCCGATAATGAGCATGCGGGTCTTGTGCGTGGTCGCCATTTACGAAGCCTCCGGCCTATATCTCTTGAAATTGATTTCGTGAAAATCGTCGGGGCGCGAGATAGGGCCAAGCCCCCCGGTTTGCCAAGCGTTTCGGGCCTCATCGAAATACTTGATCCCCGCAAATCATCGCTTCGTCGCAGTTGACCTTATCTCCGTGGCAGATCACGCTTCGATGATGGACAGCCAACTCGGACCTACCTCGAACCGCTTCGTATCGCAGCGCCTGCGCCTCAACTATGTCGATTGGGGCAATGCGGAAGCGCCGCCACTGATCCTCCAGCACGGCGGGCGCGACCATTGCCGCAGCTGGGACTGGGTGGCCGAGGAACTGCGCCGCGACTGGCACGTGATCTGCCCGGACTTGCGCGGTCATGGCGATTCCGAATGGTCGCCCGAGGGGCATTACGGCATGGACGCGATGGTCTACGACTTCGCGCAGCTCGTGCACACGCTGGGTTACGACAAGGTCACGATCATCGCCCATTCGCTGGGCGGCGGGATCACCACGCGCTTCGCCGGGATGTTTCCCGAGAAGGTGGAGAAGTTCGTCAATATCGAGGGCCTCGGCCCCCCGCAGCATATCCGCCGCCAGATGGAGGAGCGCGGCGCGGGCGAACGGCTGCGCCAGTGGGTGGACGACAAGCGCCGTGCCTCGGGCCGCACGCCGCGCAAATATGCGACCCGGCGCGACGCCTATCAGCGCATGAAGGAGGAAAATTCCTTCCTCACCGACGAGCAGGCCCGCCACCTCACCATCCACGGCACCAACCGTAACGAGGACGGCACCTGGAGCTGGAAGTTCGACAATTACGTGAACATCTGGTCGGTTTCCGACATGCCCACCAGCGATGTGATCGCCCTGTGGCAGGCGATCACCTGTCCGATGCTGATGCTCTGGGGCAAGAACAGCTTCTCGCAGAGCCCGGCCACCGACGGCCGCGTGGACTATTTCCCGTCGGCTGAACTGATCGAGTACGAGAATGCCGGCCACTGGCTGCACCACGATCAGTTCGACCGTTTCATGACCGATGTGAAAACCTTCCTCGCCCGCTGAATTCTTCCCGCGTCTTCAGCCAAAATCGCATTCGCGATCAGGCCCACGTTCCTCTTGCGATCCTCGCATAGCTGATACTAACTATGCTTACTATCTGTGCCCCCGAGTCTCTCGTCCGGGAGCCGAGGGGCACGCGAAGGAACCAGAATGAACGCGGAAACCTCGATCGTGGCCGAAGACGAAGGCGTCTCGGTTCCCTCCGCCCGCCGCAAGCCCTTGCGCGCGGTGCTGATGCTGGCGGGTCCGCTGATCGTGCTGACCGGAGCCGGATGGTTCTATCTCTCCGGCGGGCGCTACGAGGAAACCGACAATGCCGCGCTCCAGACCGGCATGGTCGCGATCAGCCCGAATGTGGCCGGCACCGTGGTCGACATCGCGGTCCGCGAGAACGAGCATGTCCGCAAGGGACAAGTGCTGTTTCGCATCCGTCCCACCAACTTCACGGCCGCTGTTGATTCCGCCGAGGCCGAGCTTGCCAAAGCCCAGACCGACGCCGCCTCGCGCCGCGCCGATTATCAGGAAGCGCTGACCCAGGTCTCCGCGGCCCAGGCCCGTCACGATTTCGCCATGGGCGAGGCCTCGCGGCAGAAGTCGCTGACCGGCGAGGGCATTTCCTCACGCGCCCAGTACGAACAGGCCTCGACCGAGGCGCGCACGGCGCTTCAGGCCATTGCCGCCGCCGAAGCGCGCGCCGAGAGCCTCCGTGCCGGTCTCGCCGGGCATGTCGAGGGCGATACCTCTGCGCTTCCCGACGTGCGCAAGGCGGCCGCCAAGCTGGCGCAGGCACGCATCGACCTTGCCGATACCGAAGTCCGCGCGCCACAGGACGGCATCGTCACCCGCGTCAACCAGCTTCAGGTCGGCAACTACGTATCACCCGGCCGCGCGGTGTTCATGCTGACCGGGCTCAATTTCTGGGTGCAGGCGAACTTCAAGGAAGACCAGCTGCGCTACATGCGCGCCGGCCAGCCGGCGACGGTAACGCTGGATGCGTTCCCCGATCATGCCTTCAAGGCCCATGTCCAGAGCTTCAGCCCCGGGACCGGATCGAGTTTCTCGGTGCTTCCGGCCGAAAATGCCACGGGCAACTGGGTGAAAGTGGTGCAGCGCCTGCCGGTGCAGGTCACGCTGGACGAACCGGCGGGCAACCTGCCGCTCGGCGCGGGCCTGAGCGCCAGCGTCAAAGTCGATACCGGCCACGAACGCCACCTCTTCGCCGCCGATACCTCGTCCAATTCCGCCGCGCGCAAACCCTGAGCCGGTGCGGATGCCGCCGGTGCCCGCAGCGCCCTCCCCCTATCCGTCGCCGTTGCAACGGCTGCTGATCACAATCCCCTGCATGTTGGCCTCGACCATGGTCGCGGTGGACATAACCATTGCCAATGTCGCCCTGCCGCACATGCAGGCCAGCCTTTCCGCCTCGCAGGAACAGGTGCTCTGGGTGCTGACCAGCTACCTTGTCGCCAGCGCCATCGCCACGCCGCTCAGCGGCTGGCTGGCCGGGCGCGTGGGACGCAAGAACGTGATGCTGTTCTCGGTCGCCGGGTTCACGCTGGCCTCCGCGCTCTGCGGGCTTGCCACCGATCTCCAGACGATCATCCTCGCCCGTTTCCTGCAAGGCGCTTGCGGAGCGGGCCTGGTCCCGCTCAGCCAGGCGATCCTCCTCGACATCAATCCGCCTGAAGAACACGGCAAGGCCATGGCGATCTTCGCGCTCGGCTCCATGGCCGGGCCGATCATCGGACCAACGCTGGGTGGGTGGCTGACCGACGCGCTGACGTGGCGCTGGGTCTTCTTCATCAACCTTCCGTTCGGCGCCCTGTCTTTCCTGGGCATGCTGGCATTCCTGCGCCGCCGTCCGAGCCGATTGCAGACGCGGTTCGACCTGCTGGGCTTCGTGCTCGTCTCCGTTGCGCTGACAACGCTGCAACTGATCCTCGACCGCGGCGAGCACCTCGACTGGTTCGATTCCGGAGAAATCCGGATCTACGCCCTGATCTGCGGGCTCGCGAGCTATCTCATGGTCGTGCATATGGCCACCGCGCGCGATACCTTTATCCGGCCCGGCCTGTTCAAGGACCGCAACTTCGCGATCGGCTCGATCTTCTCGATGATGATCGGCGTAGTCGCCTTCGCGACGATCCCGATGATCGTGGTGATGACTCAGTCGCTGCTCGGCTACTCGGCACTACAGGCGGGCTTCATCAGCCTGCCCCGCGCGATCGGCACGCTGACATCGATGCTGTTGGTCTCGCGCCTGCTCAAGTACGTGGACACCCGCGCGGTGATCGTCACCGGGCTCGTACTCATGGGCTCGGGCATGCTGATGTATTCGCATGTCGACCTTTATGTGGACCAGCGCACGTTGGTTTTCGCGGGGCTTGTGCAAGGGCTGGGCAGCGGGATGATCTTCGTGCCGCTATCCGTCATCGTGTTCTCGACGCTCGATCCGGCCTTGCGCAACGAAGGCGCGGCGATCTTTGCGCTCACCCGCAATGTCGGCAATGCTGTCGGCATCTCCGCGATCCAGTACGAATATCTCCACTTCATCGCCCAGTCGCAAAACGACCTCGTCCAGCACGTACGGCCTGATAATCCCATGTTCGTCTGGGCGCGGCCCGATTTCGACTTCGGATCGCAGCAGGCCATGAGCGCGATCTATGGCGAAATTTCGCGGCAGGCGACGATGGTGGGCAATATCACACTGTTCCATTTCGTATTCGTGTTGACCCTTTGCCTGATCCCGCTCGTGCTGCTGATGCGCGTGCGCAAGGTCGAGGCGGACACCCATACACTGCCCATCGGGGAATGACCTTGCGCAAGACCGCTACCCTTCTTCCGCTCCTGCTCTGCGCCGCCTGCACGACGGTAGGGCCGAACTATGCGCCACCGGCCCAGCCCTCGGCCGAAGCCGGTTATGGCGCCGCATCGCACGAACAGGCGGCGCTCGGCGATGCGGCGCAGGCCGATTGGTGGAAGGCCTTCGGCAATCCGGATCTCGACACGCTGGTGGCCCGCGCGCTGGCGGGCAACCACTCGCTCGCGGCCTCGCGCGCGACGCTGGAGAAGGCCCGCCAGCAGGTCGCCGCCGTGGCCGGACGCCAGCTGCCGCAGGTCGACGCCAATGCCCGCGCCGAATATCAGCGCGTCAACCTCGCGGCGTTCGGCCTTTCCAGCGATTCCCAGTTTGGTTCGATCCCCAATCCGAAGTTCGACCTCTATACGCTGGGCGGGGGTGTCAGCTACGATCTCGACTTGTTCGGCGGCACCCGCCGCGCACTTGAACGGGCCGGCGCTCAGGCCGAAGCCGAAACCCGCGCGACCGAAGCCGCGCATCTGATGATCGCCGCACGCGTGGTGGGTCAGGTCCTCGCCATCGCCGCGCTCAATGACCGCCTTGCCACCGAAAAGGCCCTGATTGCCGAGGATGAGCGCAACGTCTCGCTCACCCAGAAGCGCGAACATGCCGGCGAAGGCACCGGCGTCGAGGTTCTGAGCGCCCAGGGCCAACTCGCCAACGACCTTGCGGACGTGCCCTCCGTCGAGCAGCAACTGGCCGAAGGCCGGGCGATGCTGGCGGTACTGCTGGGCATCTCGCCAGCGGAACTGGGTGCAATCGGGTTCGGGCTCCAGGCCTTCACGCTGCCCGCCAGCGTACCCGTCGCCCTGCCCTCGGCGCTCGTTCATTCCCGCCCCGACATCCGCGAAGCCGAGGCGCAGCTTCATGCCGCCGTTGCAGGCGTGGGTGTCGCCACGGCCAATCTCTATCCCGACATCACGCTGGGGGTGACCTCAAGCCAGTCGACGTCCGAGCTGGACAAGATGTTCAGCAACAAGTTCAATGCCTTCGACATCTTCGCCGGGCTTTCCGCGCCGATCTTCCACGGCGGCACGCTCAAGGCCGAAAAGCGCGGGGCAGAAGCCGAAGCCCGCGCAGCTGCTGCACAGTATCAGGAGGTCGTTACCGAGGCATTCGGGCAGGTTTCCGGCCTGCTGGCGGCTCTGGGCAATGATACGCGCGAACTCGCCGCGCGCGAGACGGCGGCGCAAGTTGCCGACCATTCGCTGCGGCTATCGCGCCGGAGCTTCGAAGTCGGCAACAGCGGCGTGTTGCAAGTGCTGGATTCGGGCCGTTCCTACCAGCATGCCCAGTTGGCGCTGGTGGATACGCGCGCGCGTCAGTTCCAGAACGTCGCCCGGCTCTACGCCGCCACGGCCGGTGGCTGGGTGCCCGCGCCGCCGGTCGCCGCGCGCTGAATGCCACCCGTTTCAGGACAACAGGTAGCAGCCCAGCAAGACCCAGCAGGCAATGCACATCGCCACCGCGATAGTTAGCGAACGAACATCCCGTCCCTGGCGATTTCCGTCTCGTTCCGCACTACCCAGCGCCAATTCCGGCCCGGGAATCATCATTCCAATGGCCGAATCGAGACGGCGTTCGAAGCGGACAATCTTTTCGTCGGCAATCTTCATCCACGCATCCTCTCTCGTGCGCGGGCGCGACCGGAGGGCTTTTGCCCCCTGTTCCTTTTCCGGACCGCCCCCGCGACTCCCTTATCGCCCGACTTTTTGACGTGGCGATCCGAAGCCAATGGCCTCATCGGGGATGCTATCAGATAGATGTCTTCCTGCAACGCCTCTCCATTCCGGCACTTCCGCGTGGATTGACCGGGCCGGCAATGGCATAGGGCCCATCATGACTGGCCGTTTTCCTCAACTCTCGATCCGATCACGGCTTCTGTGCGGTGAGGAAATCGCCATGGGCCCGGGCAAGGCCGACCTGCTTGAGGCGATCCGCGCGCATGGCTCGATCTCTGCTGCGGCGCGGGCGATGGACATGAGCTATCGCCGTGCCTGGCTGCTCGTCGACGCGATGAATCGCTGCTGGGCGCAGCCGCTAGTGGCCACTTCGCCCGGCCGCGCGGGTGGCTCCGGCGCGCAGCTCACCGAGGCGGGGGAGACGATTCTGGCCCATTACCGCGCCCTGGAGCAGCGAATCGAGCAAGCCGCGGACAATCCCGACACTGCCGCGCTCGCGGCCCTGCTGCGCCCGATTCCGACCGAGCGGCAAGAGCACTGAACCGTACCTGAAGGTGCCCTAGGCAAGACCTGCGCGACCATATACAGCCGGATACAGTTGTTTCGGGAGGTATTTGAAGATGCTTAGGCTTCGCGCCCTGTTCCTGCCTGTCCTGCTCCTTCTTGCCTCGCTCTGTTCGCCTGCCATGGCCCAGTCCGACGGCCCGCTGGTGCTTGCCGCCGCGAGCCTTCAGGAAGCGATGAACGCCGCCGCCGATGGCTGGGCCGCCAAGGGCCATCCGCGCCCGAAGATTTCCTTCGCCGCATCCTCGGCGCTGGCCCGCCAGATCGAGGCCGGGGCGCCCGCCGACATCTTCGTATCCGCCGACGAGCCCTGGATGGACGAAGTTCAGGGCAAGGGCCTGATCCGTAACAAGACGCGCGTTTCGTTCCTCACCAACAGCCTCGTGCTGGTGGCACCGAAGGGCAATGCGCAGAACATCGCCATCAAGCCCGGCTTCCCGCTGGCCCGCGCGCTCGGCAACGGGCGGCTCGCGGTGGGCGATCCGGCGGCGGTTCCGGCAGGCATCTATGCCAAGCAGGCGCTGACCAATCTGGGCGTGTGGGATTCGGTAAAGGACCACCTCGCCCCGGCCGAGAACGTGCGCGCCGCGCTGGCTCTCGTCGGACGCGGCGTGGCCCCGCTCGGCATCGTCTATGCCACCGATGCCCGCGCCGAACCCGCCGTGCGCGTGGCCGGTGTGTTCCCGGCCAATTCGCACGCCCCGATCAGCTATCCGGTGGCCGTGCTGACCGCCTCGCGCCACCCGGATGCGGAAGGCTTCCGCCGCTTCCTGCTCTCGGGCGAAGGCAAGGCCCTGTTCCGCCGCTTCGGCTTCGGCACCAAGTAGCCGGCCCTAAGTACACGAGGGCCGCATGACCGCACTGACCGGCGAGGAATGGGAAGTCCTGCTGCTGTCGCTCAAGGTCAGCGGCGTCGCCATGGCCTGCGCGCTGCCGCTGGCTTTCGCGCTGGCCTGGGTGCTGGCGCGCTGGCGCTTTCCCGGGGCCATCGTGCTGGACGCGCTGGTCCATTTGCCGCTGGTGCTGCCGCCGGTGGTGACGGGCTGGCTGCTGCTGATCGCGCTTGCCCCGAACACCGCGCTCGGCCGGTTCTTCGAGAACACGTTCGGCCTTAGCTTCATGTTCCGCTGGACCGGCGCGGCGCTCGCCGCCGCGATCATGGCACTGCCGCTGATGGTGCGCGCCATGCGCCTGTCCATCGAGGCGGTGGACCGGCGCTACGAGCAGGCCGCCCGCACCCTTGGCGCAGGCCGCCTGCGAACATTCGCCACGATCACCCTGCCCCTCACCCTGCCCGGTATATTGGCGGGGCTGGTGCTCGGCTTCGCGCGATCGGTGGGCGAATTCGGCGCGACGATCACCTTTGCCTCGAACATTCCGGGCGAGACGCGCACCCTGCCGCTCGCCATCTACAGCGCCTTGCAGGTTCCCGGAGCGGAATGGCAGGTGGCGCGCCTTGCCGGCCTGTCGATCCTGCTGTCGCTGGCCGCATTGGTCATTTCGGAATGGCTGGCCCGCCGCCACCGGGCGGGAGCGATGCGCTATGTCATTTGATGTCTCGATCAGCCTCAAGCGCAGCGGCCGCATGTTCGACTATACCTTCAAGGCCGAACAAGGCGGGCTGACCGCGCTGTTCGGCCCGTCCGGCGCGGGCAAGACCACCCTGCTCGACATGATTGCCGGGCTCGTACGCCCGAGCAGCGGCCATATCGTGATTTCCGACGACGTGGTGTTCGACCGCGAACGCCGCATAGACCTGCCGCCGGAACGCCGCCGCTGCGGCTACGTGTTTCAGGACCTGCGCCTCTTCCCCCACCGCAACGTGCGCGAAAACCTGCTCTATGGCTGGCGGCTCGCCGTGCCGGAGCACCGCTGGCTCGATCTCGACACCGCGCTGGACGTGCTCGGGATCGGCCATCTGCTCGGCCGGAGGCCCGCCACACTCTCCGGCGGCGAGGCCCAGCGCGTGGCCATCGGACGGGCCCTGCTCTCGGGTCCGCGCGTGCTGCTGATGGACGAACCGCTCGCCTCGGTCGATGCCGAGCGGCGCGACGAAATCCTGCGCGTGATCGAACGCGTGCGCGACGAACTGCGGCTGCCGATCCTCTACGTCAGCCACGACCGCGCCGAAGTAGACAGGCTGGCCGACCGCGTCATAGCGATCGGAGCCCACCCCGCTACCTTGCCGCCAGCGCCGTAGGCCTGGGGCCAATTAGCCTCAGCCCGTGAGCCCAATCGCCAGTGCGGCTGCAAGGCCGATCAACGACGCGATCAGCAATCTGTCTTCGGATTTCAAAAATCGTGCGCGCTTTTCGCGGCGTCCGGGGTGCCGACCGGAATAAAGGCGGGCGTGCTTCATGCTCATCCTCCTCCGCAAGCCAGATATCTCCCGGCCGCGCCGAAGAATGGCATGGCGATGGTTTCGGTGGATTTGATCTTCACGGTGAAGAGGTCTTAACCCGCGCGGCATTGCCCCTCCGCGCGGCGGCCCTATATCTGCCGGCGTTGCGATTCACTTGCAGACAAAGGATAAACTCCATGACCATCGCCGTTGGTGACAAGCTGCCCGACGTGAAGCTGACCAAGGCCGGCGAAAGCGGCCCCGAACCGGTACAGAGCGCCGACTTCTTTGCCGGCAAAAAGGTCGCCCTGTTCTCGGTTCCCGGCGCTTTCACGCCGACCTGCTCGGCCAAGCACCTGCCGGGCTTCGTGGACAAGGCCGCCGAACTCAAGGCCAAGGGCATCGACGAGATCGTCTGCACCGCCGTCAACGATGCCTTCGTGATGGGCGCGTGGAACAAGGCCTCGGGCTCGGCCGACGTGACCATGCTGGCGGACGGCAATGGCGATTTCGTCAAGGCCATCGACCTCGTGATGGACGGCAGCGGTTTCGGCATGGGCGAGCGCGGCAAGCGCTTCTCGATGGTCGTCAATGACGGCGTTGTCGAACAGCTCAACATCGAAGCGCCGGGTGCTTTCGAGGTCAGCTCGGCCGACCACATGCTCGGCCAGCTCTGATCCCGGACTGACCATGCGAAAGGCGGCTCTTCCTCGGAAGTGCCGCCTTTTTCGTGCCTGAACTGTCGGTATTTCGCATCGGCGGGGCGTTGGCTTGAGGACGGCTGCCCTCCCCGGCTTGTCGCCCCCCGGCCCGCGCGATAGCCTCGCCGCAAATAGAGGAGTTTCCATGGCCCGTTCGGTTATCGTCACCGGTGGATTCGGTGTTCTCGGCAATGCCGTCGCCGCCGCCTTCGCCGCCCGGGGCGACAAGGTCGCCCGCATCGACTTCGCGCCCTCGGCCAAGGAGCCGCTGGCGGGGGCGCTAGATATCGGCAGCGTCGATCTCACCGATGGACAGGCGACCGGCGCGGCGCTCGACGAAGTGGTGAGCGCGCATGGCGGGATCGACATTCTGGTCAACATCGCGGGCGGCTTCGTCTGGGAAACGCTGGAAGGCGGATCGCTCGCCTCGTGGGCGAAGATGCAGGCGATGAACCTGACCACTGCGGCCACCATCACCCAGCTTGCCCTGCCCGGGCTCAAGGCTTCTGCCGCCGGGCGCGTGATCAATATCGGCGCGGGCGCGGCGATCAAGGCGGGCATGGGCATGGGCGCCTATGCGGCTTCAAAGTCCGGCGTTCACCGCCTGACCGAGGCATTGGCCGAGGAACTGGCAGGAACGAGCGTCACGGTGAACGCAATCCTGCCCAGCATCATCGACACCCCCACCAACCGCGCTGACATGCCCGACGCCGATTTCTCGACCTGGGTCCGGCCCGAGGCGATTGCCGATGTGATCCTGTACCTCGCCTCCGACGCCGCGCGTGCGGTTACGGGCGCGCTGGTGCCGGTGACACGCGGCGGCTGAATATCGTCCAATCCCGTCGTCCCCGCGCAGGCGGGGGCGACGAGAGTATGATTTAAAGTTCCGCGCCCCGTGGACGGATCGAACTGTCAGTGCTTGCGCCTGACATAGACCACCACCCCGTCCACACCCCGGAAAATCCGCGTCCAGTGCGGCGAACGAGCCAGTTCACCCGCGAGCGGGGCATTGTGATCTTCCTGAATGAGAAACGCGACCGGGTGCCACTTGGCGATCACGTCGACCAGCGGAACGTACCCGTTCTCGATCCCGCCGTTGTACTGCCACTCGTCATGGCCATAGCGGTAATAGCGCCCGTCATAGGCCACGCGCCAGTCGGGCCATCCGGCATCGATGATCGGGCCGCCATAGGGAAAATCGGCATAGACGGTGCCGCGCAGATGCTCCTGCCGCAGCCGGGCGATGCTCTCCAACGGCAAAGTCGCGGCGAAGCGCGTGGGCGCGAGCAAGGGCGTCACCACCGCGACCAGCGCCAAGGCAACGACCGGAAGCCAGCGCGGGATAGTCGCCTCGTCCCGTTCCTCCGAACTCGCCCCGCGCGCGATCACCGGCACCATCGACAGTGCCCAGAACAGCGCGAAGCGATAGGCCAGCGCAGTCATCGCCAGCAAGGCCAGCGCCACCAGCACTTCCGCCGCGCCATAACGGCGCGTGCGCAGCACGATGCGCAGCGTCAGCAGCACGACTGCCAGCACCGGCACGGCATTGCTCCAGTTGGCCGGGATCCACAGCGGCCGCCATTCGCTGGCGCCGATAGCCAGGCTCATCTCGGCATTGGTGGCCGAGATCGCGAGGATCGAGAAACCGTCCGGCGTTGCGAAGATCGCGGCTATTGCGATCACCGTCAGCGCGGCGGCAGCAATCGGCAAGGGCCCGGTACGATCGCGCAGCCAGTCCAGCAGGCCAACGGCAGCGTAGATCCCCAGCGCCAGCGCACCGATGCTCACCGAAGGATGGAAATTCTGCCACAGCACCAATAGCGGCGCGCCGAGCGCGATCGTCACCAGCGGGCGCAGGCGCAATTGCAGGAGCGCCAGCAGCAGGCCGAAGCACAGCGCGGCGAAACTCTGCGGACGGATGCTCGCGGTCGGCAAGGCGGCAAAGAATGCGAGAGTCAGCGCGAGCGCTACGGCCTGACGGCCCGCTCCGCGATGGCGGCAGGCCGCCGCCACGGCCCAGAATCCGCCAAGCCAGCACAGCGCGTCAAACACCCGCAGCGCGCCCCAGCCCCCGGCCATGCGCACCGCTGCCATGCTCGCCTGCGCCAGCCAGCCAACGGCGGGCAACGGTTCTCCAAGGTGAAGCGCGGCGAAAGGCTCACGCGCAATCGGGCCGCCGTGGGCAAGGATGATCTCGCCCAGCTTGAGCTGCCAGAAGATATCGACGTCCCAGACGCGGCGCAGCAGCAGCACCAGCAACATGCCCGCCGGAACCAGCACGGCCGCACGGTCCAGCCACAGGCGTACAGCGCTTGTGCCCCCACCCGAGCACCGCCCCTCGCCCGGCGCTTTGACAGTTTCGATCCGGCCGCTCAAACCCACCCCCGCGCGGCACCGTGAATGGGCCACCCGGCATCCATCACCGCATGCCGGGGCGCTGTTCAAGCCCCCCGTATGCTAAAACCGCGCGGAAACGGGGATAAGCGTCAGTAGCCCATCAGGCTTAGCACTTCCTTGCGGCTGCGCTCGTCCTCAAGGAACGTGCCCATCATGCGGCTGGTGATCATGCTGACGCCCGGCGTGCGCACGCCGCGCGCGGACATGCAGGCGTGGCTGGCCTCGATCACCACGGCGACACCGTGCGGCTTCAGGTGGGTCCAGATGCATTCGGCCACTTCGGCGGTCAGGCGTTCCTGGATCTGCAGGCGCTGCGCATAGCCCTGCAGCACGCGGGCGAGCTTGGAGATGCCCACCACGTGGTTGCGCGGCAGATAGGCAATCGCCGCCTTGCCGATGATCGGCGCCATGTGATGTTCGCAGTGCGACTGGAACGGAATGTCCTTGAGCAGCACGACCTCGTCATAGCCGCCCACTTCCTCGAACACGCGCTTGAGGTGGATGGCCGGATCCTCGCCATAACCCTGGCAATATTCCTTCCACGCCCGCGCCACGCGCTTGGGCGTGTCGATCAGGCCCTCGCGCTCCGGATCGTCGCCGGACCAGCGGATCAAGGTGCGGATCGCGTCCTGCACTTCTTCCGGCACCGGGGGCTTCTTTTCGAAAGGGCTGTCCTCGTCGGGACCGACCAGGCTGCTCATCCCTTGATACTCCTTCGCAATCTTTCCTGTAGGTGCAGCCGCATGAGCTGCCCCTTGCGGCGAAACAGACCGCGCCGCTCGATCGGCTCGAACATCTCCCCGGGTCGTTCCGGATCGAGCAGAGCGCTTTCCCCCAGCGCTCTTTCAGCATCGGAGAGATGTTTCAAGGGCAAGCGTTCGAGATGTTTGCCCACCGGCACAAGGCTTTCGATCATCGCGGCCATCGAATCGTGGCGATCCAGCGCCTCCACGATCACGTCCTCCCGCTTCCCGCAGTGTTCGGCAAGCAATCGAATGCGCAAGGCGCGGATCGCGGGCACGACATGGGCATTGGCCGGCCGCGCCGCGTCGATGAACACGTCGCACTCCGAATCGAGCCCCATCGAACGGTTGTTCATGTTGGCCGAACCCACGCGCAGGATCTCGTCATCGACGATCAGCAGCTTGGCATGGACATAGATCGGCGTGCCGTCGGACGCGCGCGGGTGGAAGACGTGGAAGCGCCCCGCATGATCGGCATTGCGCAGCGTCTTGATCAGTTCGACGCGCGCGGTGTCCATCGCCACCTGTTCGAGCCAGCCGCTGGCACTGAGCGGGTTGATGATGACGAATTCGGGCGGGTCAGGCTCGATCAGGCGTTCGGCGATGGCCTCGGCCACCGCGCGCGAGGCGAAATACTGCGTCTCGGCATAGACGAAACGGCGCGCGCGGCGGATCTGCTCGACGAACAGCTCCTCGATCTCGGCCACTTGCGTACAGCCTTCGTACTCGGCGCGGGTACGAGCGATACCGATCTCGACATTCTCGAACTCGGCCACGAGATCGGAGGGCCAGGGGCTGAACTCCTGCGGTGCGCACGGCGCCAATTCGGCGCCCCCTGCAACCTGCCAGCGATCGCGCCCGAGATCGCCCAGCGTGGCCGCCACCTCCCCTTCCATCACCATGGTGACGTCGTGCCAGGGTCCATAGAGCCGCCCGCTCGGCTTGCGGCGGCGCGGGTCATGCGGGCGGTGTTCCGGCGTGTCCCAGCGGTCGGAGGTCATGTCGATCCCCCCGCAGGCCGCGAAGACATCGTCGATCACCACGATCTTCTGGTGATGGCTGCATCCGATGGGATGCGCACCGTCGAAGCGGAAGTGAATGCGTTTGCGCAGCGCCCAGCGCACCAGATCGATGACCATGGTGCCGCGAAACAGCGACTTCACCAGCGAGACGTTCCACTTGAGCAGCAGGATTTCCAGCTTCGGCTTGGTGTGGACCAGCCAGACGATGAATGATCCCAATCGCGCCGGGAAATGCTCCCCCCGCCCGCCTTGCCACCAGCGCCGGCCGGCAGGGAGCAAGATGCGCGAATCAAAGTCCCAGCCGATCATGAAGATCCGCTGGCGGGCATCGTCCATCGCTTCCCGGATGACCCCAAAATAGGCGGCGGCATCGATCACGACATGCGCGCGCCGGGCCTTGGCATAGCGCCAGACCGACGGGGAGACCGCCCCATCGTCGATCCCGCTCGAATTCTCGGTATTCACGCGTCCACCCGTCCGATCCGGTAACCACCACCAGGGGCCCCAGCGAACCAGAGCGCAACAAGTTCCCGAGAGCAAGCGGAAGGCTTCGATCACATGACGGTGGGATGACCGCACAGTTCATCGCATGTAGCCACCGAGGCGCCGGATTTACGCCGATTCGCCGCAAATCGCGGTCGGTCCGACGGTTGATCCGGCACCGTTCACCCGCCATTCCGTTACAAACATGCACATCGCATGTCTTTCATCCCCGCTCCTTCCCACGCGCAAAAGCGCGCGGAGCGGGTTCCGGCAAGAGCCGGGCAGAGCCGTCCGGGTCGTCTTTTTCCGGACCAGTTTTTTGAGGCCCTCTCGCGTTGGAGGGTTGCGTGTCGGTCGCCGCCGGGTCGGTGCCCGCATGGAGAAGGAGTTACGCCATGAAGAAATCGCTCATCGCTGCCGCGCTGGCTGCCGCAACGCTCGTTCCCGCCGCTGCCATGGCACAGGCCGCACCGGCCGCTGCCACCCCCACGGCAGGCGCCAAGGTCTACGACCCCGAAGGCAATGAAGTGGGTTCGGTCGAAGCGGTTCAGGGCGACGTCGTGACGCTCAACACCGGCACCGCGCGCGCCGGACTGCCCAAATCGGCCTTCGCCACGCGCGACAAGGGCCTGACCATCGGCATGACCAAGGCCCAGCTCGAAGCCGCCGTTCAGGGCGCGCAGGCGAAGTCGGCCGAGACGCTGTCTTCCGCGCTCGTCGTCGATGCCCCGGTCAAGAGCGCAGACGGCGTCGTGCTCGGCACCGTCAGCAAGGTTGACGGCGACAACGTGACCGTGGCGCTGAAGACCGGCTCTGCCGTCGCTCTCCAGAAGAGCGCCATCGGCGTCGGCACTGATGGTACCCTCGCGCTTGGCGTGACGGCGGCCCAGTTCAACTCGCAGGTTCAGGCCGGTGCTGCCGCTTCGGGCGCCGGCAAGTAAACGCCAGGCGCGAATCGGGCTGCGGCGCAAACCGCTCCGAATCGACAAATCCGGAAGGGTCGGGATCGCCATGTGCGCTCCCGACCCTTTTGCGTATTTTCGGGGAAAGTCCTTGCGATGCGCGGCCGCACGGGGGCATTGGAGCATTTCCGGATCGGGTGAAATCCTGTCGACTCGGAAAGTGCGGCTACCAAGGGGGTGCCGCAAGCCCGCCGCACGGTTCCGGTGCGGCGATCCCTTGCCTCCTTTGCGAACGGAACTCCATTGCCTCTCGCGGATCACCTCCGGACCTTCCAGAAGTCCGTACCCGGTATCGACCAATCGCTGGACATGGCCCGCCGCCGCGCCGCCACCGTGATCGGCGCCATCCTGCTTGGCCTCGTTGCGATCCTGTTCGCGTGGATGGGCGACCTTGCCCAGAAGATCTTCAGCCAGTTCCAGGCCGAGCACCGGTTCGCACCGCTGGTACTCACGCCGCTGGTCTTCGCCGCCACGGTGGCGATCGCCCATCGCTGGGCTCCGGGAGCGCGAGGCTCCGGCATTCCGCAAGTCATGGCGGCCGGGCAGGATCTTGAACTTACCCGTTCGCGGTTGCTTGCCCTGCCCACCGCCGTCACCAAGCTGCTGCTGACAACGGTGATGCTGCTGGCCGGCGCCTCGGTGGGACGCGAGGGGCCCACGGTGCAAGTGGCCGCCTCGATCATGGTGACCTGCCATCGCATCCTGCGCGTGCCGATCTCGGCCGGCGTGCTCATCGCCGGGGGCGCGGCAGGTGTTGCCGCCGCTTTCAATACGCCGCTGGCCGGTGTCGTCTTCGCCATCGAGGAACTGGCGGCCGCTTTCGAGCAGAAAGTCGCCGTACTGGTCATGGGCGCCGTCGTCATTTCGGGCCTCGTCAGCCTCGCGGTGGCGGGCGACTATGTCTATTTCGGCACGATGCGCGAGACGCTGGGCGTGGTCCCGGTGCTGCTGGTGACGCCGGTTGCGGGAATCGCAGGCGGCGTGCTGGGCGGGCTGTTCTCGCGCACATTGCTGGCTTTCGCGCGTAGCGCCCATCCCACATTCCTGGCCGTGCGGCGACGCCCGGTGTTGCTCGCCCTCGCCTGCGGGTTCGTGGTCTCGGTGGTGGGCGTGGTGAGCGGCGGATCGACCTGGGGCACCGGCTACGAAACCACCCGCCACATGATCGAAGGGCACGGCACCGCCTCTCCCTGGTTCGGCCCCGCCAAGTTCCTGGCGACCGCCGCCACGGCGGTCTCAGGTGCGCCGGGGGGCATTTTTGCGCCCTCACTCTCGGTCGGCGCCGGGCTCGGGCAATTGCTCGCCTACGGCTTCCCCGACTATCCGATGCCGGCCATCGTGCTGCTGGGCATGGTCGGCTATTTCGTCGGCGTGGTGCGCGCGCCGCTGACCGCCGTCATCATCCTGATGGAGACGACGGCCAGCCGGGGGATGATCGTGCCATTGTTTCTGACCGCGATCATCGCGGATGGTGCAAGCACGCTGGTCTGCAAGGAAAAACTCTACCACGGCCTCTCGAAGGGCTTCGCGCGGCCGAAGCATCCGGACGACGCCGAGCCGGTGCATAGCTGATTCGCACGCCGGCACCGACTGTCCGGCCCGCGTGAGACCAAAACACGAAAAACCCCGCTAAGGTCAAAGCCTTGCGGGGTTTTTCGTATGTCGCTGGCAATTGGTGCGCCCGGAACGATTCGAACGTCCGACCCTCAGATTCGTAGTCTGATGCTCTATCCAGCTGAGCTACGGGCGCACAGATTGCCTATGTATCCAACCATCAACACAAAGCCGCGAAAACTCCCGAAGGAGAATGGTGCGCCCGGAACGATTCGAACGTCCGACCCTCAGATTCGTAGTCTGATGCTCTATCCAGCTGAGCTACGGGCGCAAAGTGCTTTATGTATCCATCCACCAACACGAAGCCACAAAGACCCCAGAAGGAGAATGGTGCGCCCGGAACGATTCGAACGTCCGACCCTCAGATTCGTAGTCTGATGCTCTATCCAGCTGAGCTACGGGCGCGTTGGAGAGGCGCCAATAGGAGGGGATTCTCACCTCGTCAACGCCTATATCGCACTCAGGTGAAGGAATTTGCACAGCGCCGCCGCCAGCGGATAATCGAGCGGCGGCATTGTCAGGCCCGGAACCGCATCCGGGGCATACCAGTCCAGCATTTCCGCCTCATGCGCATGCGGCTCCCCCTGCCATTCCCGGCAAACGTAAAGAAGTATGACAAGCGAACGCGCGCCTGCATGCGCGCCCGCGTGCCCGCTCGCGAAGGCTACCGGCACCAGGGATTCAGCGTGGAGCGCCAGCCCCAACTCCTCCTCCAGCTCGCGAACGGCGGCTTGCTCGGGCGTTTCACCGGGCTCCACCTTCCCGCCCGGAAATTCCCAGAGTCCGCCATGCGCGCTCTTCAAAGGTCTCTGCTGCATCAGCACGCGCCCGTCCGCGCGTATCAGCGCCACGGCGACAACCAGCAGCGGTGTAAAAGAATTTTCCAGCTTCGATATCCTTCTTAGGAACTCATTAACGCCAAGATGGCATTTCCTCGATTGATCTGGCGAACTGTAGGGTTGCTCATGACTATCCGATCGATCGGCATCCGTATTCTCAAGGACAATACAGCCGCGACCGCCGTAGAATATGGCCTCATCTTGGCCCTCATCGTAATTGCGATGATCGTTGCCTTAAACGGCGTCGCCAATGAGACCGTCGGCATGTGGAATACCATTTCTTCGAAGTCAGCTACTGCAATTGAAGCCAGCTAAGAACAACGCGAACTTAAGCATTTTTCAACACTTCATCTCTAAAAACGAAATTGTCCGAAGCGCTGAAGCAAGACGCCAGGCGGGAAGGACCGGGTACATGAAGACTGCTTACATCAGGAGACATACCATGAAGTTTCTCGCCAAGCTGCGTCGCAATGAAGAAGGCGCCACCGCTATCGAATACGGCCTGATTGCCGCTCTGATCGCCGTTGCCGCGATCGCCGCTCTCCAGGGCATGGGCTCGCAGCTCACCTCGACCTTCAACAAGACCTCGTCGGCCATGGGCACGACGACCTCGTAAGAAGCTTTCGAGCTAAACGGTTCGGGGCGGCAGGCACAACCTGCCGCCCCTTTCCGTTTGTGGCCCACGCAGAGGCCCTGACAAGACCCGTGGGACACCCGCGGGTCTTGTATTATGCAGCGAGTTTGGCCTTCTATCCGGGCTCCGGCCAAGCGCCCGGCTACAGGCCGTAGAGCTCTGGAAAGTGGTCCGCCCGCCCTCAGGAAAGGTCATGCCCGCCGCCGACGATGGGAAAGTGTCGCCCAGCTTGACAGCACCCCCCCTCGGGACGAAGCCCCCCCCCTCAGCAGAGATAGCCTTAGCCGCGCCGGGCCAGCGGGTGCCGCGCGTTGACGAGGGCCACCAGCCGCGCGCTCTCGACATGCGTGTAAATCTGCGTGGTGGCGATGTCCGCATGGCCGAGCAGTGTCTGCAACACGCGCAAGTCCGCGCCGCCTTCCAGCAGATGCGTGGCGAAGGCATGGCGCAGCACGTGGGGCGAGACTCGCTCGGGATCGAGCCCGGCACGCGCCGCCAGTTCGCGCAGAAGCTGGAACAGCCGCACCCGCGTGAGATGGCCGCTCTCCCCGCGCGAGGGGAAGAGATGCCGAGAGGTACCCTTCCTCACCGCCAACCACCGTGACAGCACGGCGCGCGCCCGAGTGCTGACCGGCACCATCCGCTGTTGCCCGCCCTTACCCGTAACGTGGAGGAACGGCGCATCGCGCGGCACCGCCGTGACCGGCAGCGAGACCAGTTCGCTCGCGCGCAGGCCGGAGCCGTAAAGCAATTCGAGCAAGGCCAGCAGGCGCACCGATTCGGGCCGGTCTCCCGCAGCCTCCTCTTCCGCTTGTGTCAGGAAGCGCTCGACTTCATCGCGCGAGAGAACGCGCGGCAGCGGACGCCGTGCTCGCGCACGCGGCAAGGCGGGGGAAGGATCGTCCTCGCGCAGCCCTTCATCGACAAGAAAGCCGTAAAACTGCCGTAATGCCGAGCAGCGCCGCGCGAGCGTCGCGGGCGAAACCGCACTCCACGCCTCGCCCAGTGAGGCGAGCGCATCGCCATCGGCCATGACGAGATCGCCCAGTTCGTCGGCCGCCGCATCGAGATCGCGGCGATAGGCCGCCAGCGTATTGGCGGCCGCCCCGCGCTCGGCGGCGAGCATGGTGAGGAAGCGCTCGGGCGCGCCGACCGGCGAGCCGCGCGACGTCACCGGATCAGGCCCGCGCCACGGCCTCGGCCGCGATCATCCGCGCATCGGCCTCAAGCCCCACGGTGCGCAGCGCCGAGACGATGTGGAAGAGATACCGCGGCGTCATCCGGTGCCAGTCGTCACCCTGCATGCCAAGCCCGGCAAGCAGCACCACGCCGGCGGAATCGCCATTGGCAGCAGCGCGGTCAAGCGCGGCGGTGTAGCGGGTGCTGCTATCCAGCCCCAGCCCCAGTTGGCCGGAAAGGCTGCCTGCATCGCTCGAATCGATGCGCCCCAGCGCCGCCAGACCGGCAACGAGGAAAGCACTGCGGCGCTTGTCGGTGCTGTTGTCGGCATCAATATAGGTGTTCACCGGACTGGCCCCGACCGTGCGAATGCGGCCCGGAGCGGCAAGAACCAGCAACGCCCAGCCCTGACTGCCCGAAGCCACCACCGGCGACCAGGCCAGCGCGTTGGAATCGAATCCGGCCGCCAGCATCGAGGTCAGCAGCGCCGGAGCCTGATCCTCCATATCCTTGGTGGGCGCGATGCGTGCAGCAGCAGCGGCGGTCAGCACCTGCCGCGCATAAACGGCATCGGCGCCATTGGCCCCGTTCCACAAGCTCTGCATCGCCGAGAAGCGCGCGGAGGGATCCTCCAGCACATAGGCATTGCGCAGGGTTTCCGCACGCTGTTGCCAGTCGCCGGTCACTTCGGGATCGGAATAGAGCTGGCCGTAGAGGTCGACCATCGCCGCATTCGACAGCACGCCGCTGGAACCGGCGTGATCGGCCGCGGCGGCGCGGCGCTCTAGCCCGACCATCGGCGCAAGCGCGGTCATCGCATTATAAAGCGGATCGGCATCGGCCATGGCACTGTCCGGCGGCGTCAGGCCGACGGCATTGGCCAGTCCGAAGCGCCAGGGCGTCATCGTCGTGACACCGTCCCACTCGATCGTCACCGCCTTGCGCGAACGACCTGCGGCCCCGGCGTATTTCTGTGCAAGCAGCAGATCGATGCGCTCCATCGAACCGTGCACGCGCATCTTGTCGAGCTTCGCCATGGCCGAAGCGCCACTGCCGCGGAATGCCTCGCAGATCGCCTTGGCCGCATCCCACTGCGCATCGTCGCGCAGCGAACCCACGGACGAGAAGACCGGGCAAAGACCGGTGAAATCGGCCGCGCGCTGGTATGTCTCGAACGCCTGGTCGCCGAGTTCCGGCGTGTAATTGGCAATGTCGATATCCTGCAACACGGCGCGCGCGGCATCGCTTTCGCCCATGCGCAGCAGCAGTGCCACGCGCAGTGCAAGGAAGCGCTGCGGGCTCATCCCGGCAGGCGGGGCAAGGCGCGAGATCAGCGCACGGCGGAGCAGGATATGCCCCCAGCGCGACACCAGTTGGCCCTGATTGGCCGCCAGCGCCGCTTCCACCACAGAGGCATTCTGCGATCCCAGCGAGGCGGCAGGCAGGCCGCCTTCGCTGTCATCCATCAGGCCGATCTGCTCCATCGAGCGACGCGCCTGCGGCGGCATGTCGAGATCGATCTTGTTGCCGAGCAGATCCTCGAAATCCTCGGGCGACATGCGCTCAAGCTCTTCGAGCGTGGGCACGCGGGTCAGCCCGCCCTGACCGAGAAGCGCGGGAATCGCCGCTCCCGCATCGACAGCCGCAGGCGCGGTACCGGGAATCGGCTGCACCATGGGCGTGGAAATCGCACGCGGCGCGGCGGTGTTGCCGGCCGCAGCCGGTGCCGCAGCGGGCGTAGGTGTGGGCGTGGGTTCCTCGAAACCCTTGGGCAGAAGCGATTCGGGCGCATCCTGCGCCACCGCCCATACCGACGTGAGCGCAAGAGCGGTGCCGACCAAGACATGCCAGGCGCGGATACGGGAATTCATCGCGGAAGCTCCGGAACAGACACCGGCTGAACGATATCGCGGATCTGCCGGCGACCACCGTCAGCCCAGGCCATGCCCCCGACAACCACCACAATCGCGACGACCACAGCCGCAGTCACGCCCGGAAGCCTTCGCCTGCCCTTTGGTATCGTCACTCACCTTCCTTCACCGATGCTTGCGCTGCGACCTAGCGCAACTATAGGCGGTGGGGCAATGGACGTTCAACAGACCCGCTTTTCCGCGCAAGAAATTGCCGCTCTCGCCCGGCGGATCGACAGGCCTATCGTGCTGGTCGGCATGATGGGCGTGGGCAAGTCCAGCGTGGGCAAGCGGCTGGCCACCCTGCTCGAATTTCCCTTCGTCGATGCGGACGAGGAAATCGAACGCTCGGCGCAGATGACGATCCCCGAGATCTTCGAAACCTATGGCGAGGCCTATTTCCGCGACGGTGAGCGCCGCGTGATCGCGCGCCTGCTGGGAGCGGGCCTAGCACCGTGTGTCGTCGCTACCGGCGGCGGGGCCTTCTGCAATGAAGAGACGCGCGCGCTGATCCTCGATCATGCTATCACTGTCTGGCTCGACAGCGAGGTGGACACGCTGGTCGAACGCACCGCGCGCAAGGACAATCGCCCGCTGCTGCAAGGCGGCGAGCCGCGCGAAATTCTGGCGCGCCTGCGCGAGGATCGCCGGCCGCACTACGCACAGGCACCGATTCACGTGGTCAGCGCCAGCGGACCGCACGTCCAGACGATCAACAAGGTACTTCAGGGACTCTCGCAATGGCTGTGATCTCCGTCGACATCGCTGGACGCCCCTACGAAGTGCGCGTGAGCGCCGGGCTGCTGGCCGAACTCGTGCCGAACTGCCGGGGACTGCTGCGCAAGCGCGGCGTGCCGATCGTCACCGACAGCAATGTCCACGCCGCATGGGGAGGCGTGATCGAAGCCTCGCTGCGCGAGAACGGGCACGAGCCGCACTGGCGCATCCTCCCTGCGGGCGAGGGAACCAAGTCGTGGGAAGAACTGGCCGCTACGGTCAACTGGCTGCTCGAACTCGGCGTCGAGCGCGGGGACAGCGTGATCGCGCTGGGCGGCGGCGTCATCGGCGATCTCACCGGCTTCTGCGCCTCCGTGCTCAAGCGCGGCTGCAAGTTCATCCAGGTGCCCACCACGCTGCTGGCGCAAGTCGATTCGAGCGTCGGCGGCAAGACCGCGATCAATACCCCCGCCGGCAAGAACCTGGTGGGCGCGTTCCACCAGCCCTCGCTGGTCCTGGCCGATCTCTCCGCGCTTGAAACCCTGCCCCGGCGCGAACTGCTGGCAGGCTATGCCGAAGTCGTGAAATACGGCCTTATCGACGATGCGGACTTCTTCGCCTGGTGCGATGCGCATGGCGCGGCAATGATCGATGGCGACGCCTCACTGCGCGAATATGCCGTGGCCCATTCGGTGGCGAGCAAGGCCCGAATCGTTGCCGAGGACGAATTCGAGACCACCGGCAAGCGCGCCCTGCTCAACCTTGGCCACACTTTCGGCCATGCGCTGGAGGCCGAGACCGGCTTTTCGAACCGCCTGCTGCACGGCGAAGGCGTCGCGCTGGGCATGGTACTTGCCGCCCGCTATTCGGCGCGCAAGGGCCTTATGCCGCAGGCCACCGCCGAGCATGTCGCCCGTCATATCGGCGAGATCGGACTGCCCGCGAGCCTCGCGGCGCTGGGCCTCGATTGCGACGGCAAAGCGCTGGTGGATCACATGCTCCACGACAAGAAGATGGACGCAGGCACCCTGCCCTTCCTGCTGATGAAGGGCATCGGCCAGACTTATCTGGACCGCGAAGTCTCGCTTGAGGACGTGGCCCAGTTCCTCGACGCAGAACTGGCGCGCAGCCCGGCCTGACCGGGCGCGGTTTCGGCGTTTTTCGGGAACTTCGATGGCGGGACGCGCGTCCTTCCTTGCATCACGGCAAGGGAGAGACCGCCATGCCCGCCAAGTCCAAAGCCCAGCAGAAAGCCGCCGGTGCGGCCCTCTCCGCCAAGCGCGGAGAGACGGCGAAGAGCGCGCTCAAAGGCGCCTCGCGCGAGATGGTCGATTCGATGAGCGAGAAGCAGCTTGAAAAGCTTGCCGCCACCAAGCGGAAGGGCAAGCCCGAGCACGTCAAAAGCTGACGAGCTAAGCAGCGGAATCCGACGCCATGACGTCAACGACGTGACATTTCCGGGACACGTCATTATAGGCATGCTCCAAGAACACAAACATCCTTAAAATATAACAATATTTCCGGGAATGCGATGACTATTGCCGAAGCCACCCCCGAGCTGGACTTCCCCGAGGAAGCCGAGCGCGACGACCGCGCCTTCCTCGGCCATCCGCGCGGACTGGGTTACCTCTCGTTCGTCGAAGGCTGCGAGCGCTTTTCGTACTATTCGATGCAGACGCTGCTCGTGCTCTACATGGTCAAGTACCTGCTTTTGCCTGAGAACGTGGGCAAAGTGCTGGGTCTTTCGTGGCTGCGCGGCTGGCATTATGCCGGGCTGGAAGGTCAGCCGCTCGCATCGGCGATCTTCGGTGACTATACCTCGCTGGTCTATCTGACGCCGATCCTCGGCGGCGTGATCGCGGACCGTTGGCTGGGCCGCCGGGCCACGCTGATCGCGGGCGGGATCGTCATGTCGCTCGGCCACTTCCTGATGGCGTTCGAAGGGATGTTCCTGCTCGCGCTGATCTCGCTGGTGGTGGGCGTCGGCCTGTTCAAGGGCAACATCGCCAGCCAGGTGGGCGAACTCTACAAGCCGGAAGACTTGCGCCGCGCCATGGCTTTCCAGATCTTCTACATCGGCATCAACGTCTCGGTGATCGCTGCCCCGCTGATCGCCGGTACGCTGGGCGAGAAGGTCGGCTGGCACTACGGTTTCGGCACTGCCGGCGTCGTCATGGTGATCGGCCTGTTGATCTACCTGAAGGCGCGCCCCTGGCTGCCGGAAGACAACCGCGCGGCGCGCGGGCAAAAGGTGCCCCGCCAGCCCCTCACCCGCAGCGATTGGCCGCGGCTTGGTGCGCTGGCAGTGCTAGTGCCGGTGCTGGCCATTTCGATGATGAGCAACCAGCAGATCTTCAACGCCTATCTCGTCTGGGCGGATGCGAAGTTCCAGTTGACCTTCTTCGGTGAGACCCTGCCGACGAGCTGGATGATCACGGTGGATGCGACGCTCAGCTTCTCGATGCTGGTCGCAGTCGCGGCGTTCTGGAAGTGGCATTCCAGCCACACCGGGCGCGAGCCGGACGAACTGGGCAAGATGATCATCGGCTCGCTGTTCTCGATGACCGGCGGCATGTGCCTGGTGATCGCGGCGGCAACGGCCGGGGGCGGGAAGATCGGCCTGTTCTGGCCGGTGATGTTCCACCTGTTCAACTCGATCGGCTTTGCGCACATCATGCCGGTGAGCCTTGCGCTGTTCACCAAGATCGCGCCGCGTTCGCTCAATGCGACCGTGGTGGGCATCTATTATCTGGCGTTCTTCGGGGCCAACAAGATCGTCGGCGTCGTCGGCGGCTGGTACTCGACGATGGACATCGTGTCGTTCTGGCTGATGCACGTGGGCGCGGCCACTTTGGGGCTCGTCGCCTTCTCGGTGTTCAAGATCGTGCTGGGCAAGACGCTGGCGGGTGAGCCGAACCCCGCCTGAGCGGATAAACCCGTCATCCCCGCGAAGGCGGGGATCCCGCTTGTTCTTCAGGCCTTGCGCATGGGGCAAGGAAAGCGGGGCCCCCGCCTTCGCGGGGGCGACGGGGATTTTTGTTGAAATCGCAGGTGGAGTGGCGGCTCGCCCTCAGCCAAACACGGCGACCGACTGCAATCCTGCAATCACCGGCCTGCCCGAGGCGCTCCACTGAAGGATATGCTCGCTCGCCCCGCCATCGCGCGCGAATTCGCTGGTCGAACGCAGCAGCCACCAGCCGTCCTCGGTCGTAGGCGCGGGCTCAAGCATGTTGACGTGCCAGTGCATCGAACTGATCGGCACGCGGAAATTGAGCAGCGGCAGCACCGCCGTCGGCAGCGCGTCCCCTACGAGCACAGCCTCCACCGCCGGATCGAGGCCCTCGCGTTCCTTGAGCCGCACCCACCAGCACAAGTCCGCCTCACCCAGCGCCGATTTCGGCAGCGCGAAACGCGCATCGAAGTTCTGCTTCAGGAATACCGGCGCATGCTCCATCGGCACCGGCTTGGCGCTCTCGACCGGGCTCACGCCTTCCGGCATCGTATAGCCCGCGATATCGGCCGCGCTCTCGATCTGGCGCATGAACACGAAGCTCGCGCTGAAACCCACGCCCTTCTCGTCCGACAGTTCCGCCGCAACCCAGGTGGCATTGCGCCCCTTGCGCACGATCCGCGCCCGCGCCTCGACCCGTCCGGCCAGCGGCGCGATCATCGCGAACTGGCCCGAGCGCAGTGGCGGCAGTTCAGGATCGACCCGCCGCGCGGCGGCCAGAGCGATCGCTGACGTCAGCCCGCCATAGGCAGTGCGCCCCTGCAGCCAATCCTCTGTGATATCGAACGCGAAGCCGCCGTCGATCTCCGGCGCTTCGGACAGGAGCGCGGCAAAACCCGCCATCAGAACAACCTCGAACCGTTGGGAACCGGCTTGTCCGGCGCGAAGAGGACCACCCGGCCCTCCTCGTCCGCAAAGCCGAGCGTCAGCGCTTCGGACAGCGCCTTGCCGATCTGCCGCTTGGGAAAGTTCACGACCGCCGCCACCTGCCTGCCGATCAGTTCCTCGGGAGAATAGAGCGCCGCGACTTGTCCGACGCTTTTCTTCTCGCCGATACCGGGACCGAAATCGATCCGCAGCTTGAGGCTCGGCTTGCGAGCCCCTTCGTAGACTTCCGCCGCGACAATGGTGCCGATGCGGATGTCTACGGAAAGGAACTGATCGAAGGTGATTTCGTCGCCGGCAGGTGCGGCGGGGTCATGATCTAGATGCATTTATTCCATTTCGAGGATCACGGCGTCCACTGCAAGGCTTTCGCCCGCCTTGGCATTGACCGCCTTCACCACGCCCGACTTCTCGGCGCGCAGGATGTTCTCCATCTTCATGGCCTCGACGACGGCAAGCGGCTGTCCGGCTTCGACCTTGTCACCCTCGCCCACATGGAGCGCGACGAGCAGACCCGGCATCGGGCAGATCAGGAACTTCGAAAGATCCGGCGGGATCTTTTCGATCATGTGCTTGGTCAGCGAAGCCACGCGACTGGGCAGGATCTGCACGTCGTGGATCGCGCCGCGCGTGGTCATCTTCAGACCCGTGCGCGTAGGCGCGACACGGATGCCGATAGCCTCGCCGTCGATCTCGGCGTCGATCAGGCGGTCGCCCGGCGTATATTCCATCGCAAGGTCGACGGAGATGCCGTTCACGGTCACGTCCTCATCGTCGATGACGACTTCGAAAGGCGCCTTGTCGATGATGACGGTCCATTCCGACGGCGGCGCCAGACGGCGCGAGGCGAGCTGCCCGTCGACCCGGCGCGCACGGTCGGCCCGCGCGGTGGCGACGAAAGCCCCGACGGCCGCCAGCTTGCCCTTGAGTTCCTCCGACGCAGGCGCACCGGTGAAGCCTTCGGGATATTCTTCGGCGATGAAGCCCGTGGTCAGTTCGCCCGAGCGGAAGCGCGGGTGCTGCATGATGGCCGAGACGAAATCGATATTGTGGCCAAGGCCCTCGATCTCGAACAGGTCAAGCGCGGCAACCTGCTTGTCGGCCGCCTCGTCGCGGGTCTCGCCCCAGGTGATCAGCTTGGCGATCATCGGGTCGTAGAACATCGAGACTTCGCCGCCTTCATAGACGCCGTCATCGACACGCACGCCGTCGATCCCGCGGCGGCCGTTTGCGGAGCCGTCGTCGTCCCAGCCGTCAACCGGCGGCTGATAGCGCACGAGGCGGCCGGTCGAGGGCAGGAAGCCGCGATAGGGATCTTCGGCATAGACGCGGTTTTCGATGGCCCAGCCGTCGATCTTCACATCGGCCTGCGTCATCTCCAGCTTCTCGCCGGCGGCGACGCGGATCATCTGTTCGACCAGATCGACACCGGTGATCGCTTCAGTGACCGGGTGTTCGACCTGAAGGCGGGTGTTCATTTCCAGGAAGTAGAAACTCTCGCCCGTCGGGTCGGCGCCCGACACGATCAGTTCCACCGTACCGGCCGAATAGTAGCCCACTGCACGCGACAGGGCGACGCACTGCTCACCCATGGCCTTGCGCATCTTTTCGGTGACGAAGGGCGACGGCGCTTCCTCCACCACCTTCTGGTGGCGACGCTGGATCGAGCATTCGCGCTCGTTCAGGTAGAGAATGTTGCCGTGCTTATCGCCGAGGATCTGGATCTCGATGTGGCGCGGGTTGAGGATGAACTTTTCGATGAAGACGCGGTCGTCGCCGAAGGAGTTCAGGCCCTCGCGCTTCACGGACTCGAAGCCCTCGCGCACGTCCTTTTCGTCGTAGGCAAGGCGCATGCCCTTGCCGCCGCCGCCGGCCGAGGCCTTCATCATCACCGGATAGCCGATCTCGTTCGAGATGCGCACGGCGTGCTCGGTATCCTCGATCTCGCCGACGAAGCCGGGCACGACGTTGACGCCGGCCTGCTTGGCAAGCTTCTTGGATTCAATCTTGTCACCCATCGCGGCGATGGCGCCGACGGGAGGGCCGATGAACTCGATGCCTTCTGCGGCCAGCGCCTCTGCGAAGGAGGTACGCTCGGACAGGAAGCCATAGCCCGGATGGACGGCTTCGGCGCCGGTCTGCTTGCAGGCCTGAATGATCTTGTCGGCAATCAGGTACGACTGCGCGGCAGGCGCGGGGCCGATGTGGACGGCCTCATCGGCCATCTGCACGAAAGGTGCGCGGGCATCGGCGTCCGAATAGACGGCCACCGTCTGAATGCCCATGCGGCGCGCGGTCTTGATCACGCGGCAGGCAATCTCGCCTCGGTTTGCGATGAGGATTTTCTTGAACAACCCCGTAACTCCCAACTCAGTCGCCGTGCTTGAACCCGGCGTTGAACATCAAAACCAGTGCCGCGACGACCAAGGCCATTCCGGCATGGTCGTCTTTGCATTCACTTCCCGCGCCTTCCTCCATCGTCACCCTGAACTCGTTTAGCTCTGCTGGCCTGACGGCTCAGGGTCCATCGCGCCGCACAGACCATCGGCGCGAGGCGAGAAATGGATGCTGAAACAAGTTCAGCATGACGGATTTGCGAGCGGAAGGCGTGGAGCATCAATTCCCCGCATTCCCATAGTCACGCAGTTGCTTCGTGCGTGCCTCGGTCAATTCCTTGAGGCAACCGTTCTGCTGGAGCGGCCAGATCGTGCCGCTTTCCTCACGCGGGCCGTTCTCTGCAAAGCACTGGGCGTCGCGATAAGCGATCCACTTGCGCTGCGCATCGAGCAGCCGATTGAAATTTCCGCCGGGGCCCTGCTTGTCGGCCCCCTTCGCCGCCGCTGCCGCCTTCCCCCAAGCCTCGTTCATCGCGCGGTCGGCCGACTGGAAGTCGCGGTACGAACACACATTCATGTCCGTCTGCGTCATCGCATTGGCGCAATCGATCGCGGGCTCCGAGGCCAGGAGGAGGATCGGCAGGATCACCCGTGGATCACTCGGCCGCTTCCAGCTTCGCACAGCCCTTGGGCATACGCTGGGCTTCGACTTGCGCCGGGGTCAGTTCGATGGCCATCGGCTTGATGCCGAGGCGCGCGAACATCGCCGCGTCATTGTCGTCGCCGGAGTTCGGCGCGGTCAGCAGCTTGTCCCCGGTGAAGATCGAGTTCGCACCGGCCATGAAGCACATCGCCTGCGTCATTTCGGACATCGATTCGCGGCCTGCCGAGAGGCGCACCATCGACAGCGGCATGGTGATGCGCGCGACCGCCACGGTGCGCACGAATTCCACGTCATCGATCTTGGCTAGCGGGGTGTCGGCCAGCATGTCGCCCAGCACCGTGCCCTTCACGGGAACCAACGCGTTGACCGGCACCGATTGCGGGTGATCGGGCAGCGTCGCCAAAGTGTGGACGAAGCCCACACGGTCGGCGCGCGTCTCACCCATGCCGACGATGCCGCCGGAGCAGACGTTGATGCCCGCCATGCGCACGTTCGACAGCGTGTCGAGGCGGTCGTCCATCGTGCGCGTGGTGATCACCTGATCGTAACGCTCGGGCGAGGTGTCGATGTTGTGGTTGTAGTAGTCGAGGCCCGCTTCGGAGAGCATGTCCGCCTGATCGGGCGTCAGCATGCCCAGCGTCATGCAGGTTTCCATGCCCATGGCGCGCACGCCCTTCACCATCTCGATGATGGCGGGCATGTCGCGGTCCTTGGGGTTGCGCCAAGCGGCGCCCATGCAGAAGCGGGTCGAGCCCTGATCCGCCGCCTGCGCCGCGCGCTGGAGCACCTGCTGCACTTCCATCAGCTTGGTCGCCTTGACGCCGCTGTTGGCCGAAACGGACTGCGAGCAATAGCCGCAATCTTCCACGCAGCCGCCGGTCTTGATCGAAAGCAGCGTGGAAAGCTGCACTTCGTTATGCGGATGGCTGGCGCGATGGACTTCGGCTGCGCGGAACACCAGTTCGGTGAACGGCAGGTCGAACAGAGCCGCGATTTCCTCACGGGTCCAGTCGTTTCGTGCAGTGACGGCGGGGGTCTCGGTCATAGTCATTCCTCAGGCAGCCGGAACGCGCGCGGGATAACGCGGGGCCAAAGCTCCGCCATAATCACAAGCGCGGCGTCGATCCAGCATCGCCGTCCTTATTCCGCCGCTTCCAGCGAAGAACCGAGCGGCGGCATGTTGTGGCCGAGCAGGCGCAGCACGTCAGCGGCGCATTCCACCACGTTCGTGCCGGGGCCGTAGATGCCCTGAACGCCGGCATTGCGCAGGAATTCATAGTCCTGCGGCGGGATGACACCGCCGGCGATCACCTTGATGTCGCTGCGACCGGCTTCGCGCAGCTTCTGGATCAGTTCGGGGATCAGCGTCTTGTGACCTGCCGCAAGGCTTGACGCGCCGACCACGTCGACCGCGCTCTCCAGCGCCAGCACCACGGTTTCTTCCGGAGTCTGGAACAGCGGGCCGGACACGACGTCGAAGCCCATGTCTCCGAAGGCGGAAGCGATCACGTTCGCGCCGCGATCGTGGCCGTCCTGACCCATCTTGGCGACCAGCACCTTGGGCTTGCGGCCGAGACGGCGCTCCACGGCCTGCACACCGTCCAGCACCTGCTGCCAGCGGCTGTCGCCCTCGTAAGGCGCGGCATAGACGCCCTTCACCGGGGTCGGTTGGGTGCCATAGCGCTGGAAGCTGTCTTCCATGGCCGAGCTGATCTCGCCCAGCGTAGCGCGGGCGCGGGCGCATTCGACGGCGAGTGCGAGCAGGTTGTTCTCGATGCTGGCGGGCGCGGCGGCACCGTCGCGCAGGGCCTTGAGCGCGGCCTGGCAGGCGGCCTCGTCACGGTCAGCCTTCATCTTGTTGATGCGGGCGATCTGACCTTCGCGGACCTTGGCGTTGTCCACTTCCAGCGTTTCCAGCAGGTCTTCGCTGGCAAGGCGGTACTTGTTGACGCCGACGATCACATCGTCGCCCCGGTCCACACGGGCCTGACGGGCGGCGGCAGCGGTCTCGATCATCGCCTTGGGCCAGCCAGCGGCGACAGCCTTGGCCATGCCGCCCTCGGCCTGCACGCGTTCGATGATCTCCCAGGCCTGGTCGACCAGCTGCTGCGTCAGCGATTCGATGTAATAGGATCCACCCAGCGGATCGACGACATTGCACATGCCGGTCTCTTCCTGGATGATGATCTGCGTGTTGCGGGCGATGCGGGCCGAGAAGTCGGTCGGCAGCGCAATCGCCTCATCCAGCGCGTTGGTGTGCAGCGACTGCGTGCCGCCCAGCATCGAGGCCATCGCCTCGATCGTGGTGCGGATGACGTTGTTGTAGGGGTCCTGCTCCTGCAAGCTCACGCCCGAAGTCTGGCAGTGCGTGCGCAGCATCTTCGACCGTTCGTCCTTGGCGCCCAGATCGGTCATGACCCGGTGCCAAAGCACGCGCGCAGCGCGCAGCTTGGCCACTTCCATGAAGAAGTTCATGCCGATGGCGAAGAAGAACGAGAGGCGGCCCGCAAACTTGTCGATATCGAGGCCCGATGCCACGCCGTACTTCACGTATTCCGCGCCGTCGGCGATGGTGAAGGCCAGTTCTTGCACCTGCGTCGCGCCGGCTTCCTGCATGTGATAGCCGGAAATCGAGATCGAGTTGAACTTCGGCATCTCGCGGCTGGTGTAGCCGAAGATGTCCGAGATGATCCGCATCGAAGGCTCTGGCGGGTAGATGTAGGTGTTGCGGACCATGAACTCCTTGAGGATGTCGTTCTGGATGGTCCCGTCGAGCAGCTTGCGATCGACGCCCTGCTCCTCGCCCGCAACGATGAAGAAGGCCAGGATTGGGATCACCGCGCCGTTCATCGTCATGGAGACCGACATCTTGTCGAGCGGAATACCGTCGAACAGGATCTTCATATCCTCGACGGAATCGATGGCGACGCCGGCCTTGCCCACGTCACCCACGACGCGCGGATGGTCGCTGTCGTAACCGCGATGGGTGGCAAGGTCGAAGGCGACCGAAAGGCCCTTCTGACCTGCCGCAAGGTTGCGGCGATAGAAAGCGTTCGATTCCTCGGCCGTGGAGAAGCCCGCATACTGGCGGATGGTCCAGGGACGGCCGGCATACATCGAGGCGCGCACGCCGCGCGTGAACGGCGCGAAGCCGGGAAGGCCGGGATCGACGGTCACGTCCTCGGCAGTGTAGAGCGGCTTCACCGCAATACCCTCGGGCGTGTTCCAGGTCAGGTCCTTGCCCTTGACCTCCTTGTCGGCGGCTGCCTTCCAGTCGTTGATGTTCGGTCCCTCGGTCATCGCACTACCCTTGCAGCTTCGTCATCCTGAACGTGTTTCAGGATCCATTCCTCGCCCTCTCACCGTCGTCGCCCGGAGGCGAAATGGATCCTGAAAAGAGTTCAGGATGACGGTGGAGCTTGGGCGACGGCTTCTATTCAATGCGCCTCTTTGGGCGTTTCCATGATCTCGGTGAGCTGACCGCCCATGTCCTTGGGGTGGACGAAGAAGATCAGCGTCCCATGCGCGCCCATGCGCGGCTCACCGAGTACGCGCTTGCCAAGGCCTTCGAACCACGCCTTGGCCGCGTGAATGTCCGGCACTTCGTAGCAGATGTGATGCTGGCCCCCGAGCGGGTTCTTCTCCAGCCACTTGCCCACGGCCGAGTCCGGCGTGGTGGGCTGGAGCAGTTCGATCTGCGTGCCCGCCGTGCCGTCTTCACCCGGCGTGTTGACGAAGCAGACGCGCACTTGCTGGCTTTCCAGCACGAAAGGTTCGGTAATATCGGTGGCGCCCATCACGTCGCGATAGAACGCAATCGAGGCGTCGAGATCCGGCGTGGCGACGCCGATGTGGTTGAGACGACCCAGCTTCATTTAGCAAAAACCTTCAGTTGGGACATTAGCATCATACTTCCAACGACGACCGGCAGAGCTGTCATCAAGACCAGCACCGCTCGAAACAGCTTCGGCCGTTCGTTTTCTGTCAGCCAATGTTCTACCCCGCTCCGTCCAATCTGCAGCCTCAAGCGGCCGAAGCGTCGCATTTCCCATACCGTCAGCCAACAGAACACCGTCAGGACAGCAAGGAAGAGTAACGCCTCCGTCACAGGCTCAGGCCATGTTCTCAAGCACGAGGGCGATGCCCTGCCCGCCGCCGATGCACATGGTGACAAGGCCGTACTTCCCGCCCGTGCGCTTCAATTCGTACATGCACTTGATGGCGAGCATCGTGCCGGTCGCGCCGACCGGGTGGCCGATGGAAACGCCCGAACCGTTGGGGTTCACCTTCTCCGGATCGAAGCCCAGCACCTTGGAAACGGCGGCAGCCTGCGCGGCGAAAGCCTCGTTGCTCTCGATCACGTCGATCTGGTCGAGCGAGAGCCCGGCGCGCTTCAGAGCCAACGGCACCGCCTTGATCGGGCCTTCGCCCATGTAGGCAGGCTCGACACCGGCATGGCCCCAGGCGACGATCTTCGCCATCGGCTTCAGGCCCCGCTTCTCGACTTCCGAAGCGGTCGCCAGCACCACGGCGGCAGCGCCGTCGTTGATGCCCGAGGCGTTGCCCGCAGTGACCGTACCGTCCTTCTTGAACGCCGGACGCATCGCGCCGAGCGTCTCGACGGTGGTGTCCGCGCGGACATGTTCGTCGGTATCGAAGACAGTGACGCCCTTGCGGGTCTTCACTTCGACGGGGAGGATCTGCTCCTTGAAGCGGCCTTCCGCGATAGCCTTGGCGGCGCGCTGGTGGCTGGTCGCAGCGACCGTGTCCATATCCTCACGCGAGATGCAGTGGCGCTCCGCCACGTTCTCGGCGGTGATGCCCATGTGGTAGCCGCCGATGGCGTCCGACAGGCCGACGGTCAGTGCGTCTTCCTGCGTGTTGTCGCCCATCTTCTTGCCCCAGCGCACGCCGTGGTCGTGATAGGGCACGTTCGACATCGATTCCGCGCCGCCCGCTACGGTGATCCCCGCCTCGCCCAGCTTCATCATCTGCGCGGCCGAAACGATCGCCTGCACGCCCGATCCGCAAAGACGGTTGAGCGTCATCGAAGGCACCTCGAACGGCACGCCCGCGTTAAGGCCGATCACGCGGCTGAGCATCTCGTCCTTGGCGCTGGTCGGCATGACCTGCCCGATGACGATGTGGCCGACGTCCTCAGGCGAAACGCCCGCGCGGGCCAGCGCCTCGGTCACGACCTTGCCGCCCAGATCGGAGGGCATGAACGACTTCAGCGAGCCGCCGAAATCACCAACTGCCGTGCGTACGCCGCTGACGATGTAGATGTCTTCCATGACCTGACTTCCCAATCTGGTTTTTCGATGCGTGCCGTCTTTCGCGGCCGGGGTGGATCGCGGTGCTCGCCCAAAGGCGATGCGCCGCGATCCGTGACGCTATCAAAGCGGAATGTTGTCGTGCTTCTTCCAGGGATTTTCGAGGCTCTTGGTCCGCAGCTTGCGCAGCCCCAGCGCGATGCGCTTGCGGGTCGAGTGCGGGTAGATCACCTCGTCGATATAGCCCCGGCTCGCCGCCACGAAGGGGTTGGCGAAGCGGTCTTCGTATTCCTTGGTCTTCTCGGCGATGCCTTCGGGCGAGAGGCCGCGGAAGATGATCTCCACCGCGCCCTTGGCGCCCATCACCGCGATTTCGGCGGTCGGCCAGGCATAGTTGAGATCGCCGCGCAGGTGCTTGGACGCCATAACGTCGTAAGCGCCGCCATAGGCCTTGCGGGTGATCACGGTGATCTTCGGCACGGTCGCCTCGGCATAGGCGAACAGCAGCTTGGCGCCGTGCTTGATGATGCCGTTGTGCTCCTGATCGGTGCCCGGCAGGAAGCCGGGAACGTCCACGAACGTGATGATCGGGATGTTGAACGCGTCGCAGAAGCGCACGAAACGCGCGGCCTTCTTGGACGAGTTGATGTCCAGCACGCCCGCCAGCACCATCGGCTGGTTGGCGACGACGCCCACGGTCTTGCCCTCGATACGGCCGAAACCGACGATGATGTTCCCGGCATGCAGCGGCTGGACCTCGAAGAAGTCGCCCTCGTCGAGCGTCTTCCGGATCACCTCATGCATGTCGTAAGGCTGGTTGGCCGAAGGCGGGATCACCGTGTCGAGGCTTTCCTCAGCGCGGTCCCACGGATCGGCGCAGGGACGCTCGGGCACTTCCTCGCGGTTGTTGAGCGGCAGGAAGTCGAAGAAATCGCGCGCCGCCAGCAGCGCCTCAATATCGTTTTCCAGCGCGAGGTCGGACACCGAGGTCTTGCTGGAGTGCGTGATCGCGCCGCCCAGTTCCTCTTGCGTGACGACTTCGTTGGTCACGGTCTTCACCACGTCCGGCCCGGTGACGAACATGTAGGAGCTATCCTTCACCATGAAGATGAAGTCCGTCATCGCCGGAGAATAGACCGCGCCGCCCGCGCAGGGGCCCATGATCAGCGAAAGCTGCGGCACCACGCCCGAAGCGAGCACGTTGCGCTGGAACACTTCAGCATAGCCGCCGAGCGAAGCCACGCCTTCCTGAATGCGCGCACCGCCGGAATCGTTGAGGCCGATCACCGGCGCGCCGACTTTCATCGCGTTGTCCATCAGCTTGCAGATCTTCTGCGCATGACGGTGCGAGAGCGAGCCGCCGAACACGGTGAAGTCCTGGCTGAACACATAGACAAGGCGGCCGTTGATGGTGCCCGATCCGGTGACGACGCCGTCGCCCGGGATCTTCTGGCTCTCCATGCCGAAATCGGTGCAGTCATGCTCGACGTAAAGGTCGAACTCTTCAAAGCTGTCTTCGTCCAGCAGGATATCGAGGCGTTCGCGCGCGGTCAGCTTGCCCTTGGCGTGCTGCGCGGCAATGCGCTTCTCACCACCACCCAGCTTTGCTGCGGCGCGGCGCTTCTCCATTTCGGCGATATTGGCTGACATCCGTTATCCCTTGGCAGTGACCTTGACGGCACGAATTCGTTGCACTTGCTAAGGCAGGTTGAAACGCCAAGGTCAATAGTTTTAATCGCACGGTTAAACGACAAAAGTGGCACATTCGGGCCGATTTCGCCCCACCGATGGGTTTGGGCATGCAGCCATCGCCTGTGCGACAAGATGCTCCCGCCCTCCATCTTTCCGGCGCCCCGAAGCAAATGCAAAAGGGCCGCGGCAACTGAACGAACAGTCACCGCAGCCCCGGTTGCCAATCAGCCAGACGAAACCGCCCGCGATCACTTCATCAGCACGAGTTCCTCGGACATCGTCGGGTGAACGGCGATGGTGGCGTCGAAATCGGCCTTGGTCAGCTTCGCCTTCACGGCGATGGCGGCGGCCTGGATAATCTCCGGCGATTCCGGCCCGATCATGTGCAGGCCCAGCACGCGGCCCGTGCCCGCCTCGCAGACCATCTTGTAAAGCGAACGCTCGTTGCGGTGCGCGACCACGTTCTTCATCGGCCGGAAGTCGCTCGTGTAGATCTCCACCGTGCCGTACTGCGCGCGCGCCTGCGCCTCGGTAAGGCCCACCGAGCCGATCGGCGGATGGCTGAACACCGCCGAGGGAATGCACGAATAGTCGACCGTCGTCGGCTTGCCGCCGAACACGGTGTCGGCAAAGGCCTGCCCCTCGCGGATCGCGACCGGGGTCAGCTGCACGCGGTTGGTCACATCGCCCACGGCATAGATGTGGTCGATGTTGGTCTGCGAATAGTCGTCGACCTGAATGGCGTTCTTGTCGTCCAGCGCGACGCCGACGTTCTCCAGCCCCAGCCCCTCGACATTGGGCACGCGGCCGGTGGCGAACATCACGCAGTCCACTTCGAGCGGCTCGTGGTTGGTCATCGAGACGGTCAGCGAGCCATCGGCATTCTTCTCGATGCCGCGGAAGTCCGCATTGAACCGGAAGTCGATGCCCTTGGCGATCGAGATCTCCAGCAGGCGGTCGCGCAGCTGCTCGTCATAGCCGCGCAGGAGCTGGTCCGAGCGGTTGATGAGCGTCACCTTGGCGCCGAATTCATTGAAGATGCCGGCGAACTCGTTGGCGATATAGCCTGCCCCGGCGATCAGGATGCGCTGGGGAATGGCGTCGAGATGGAACGCCTCGTTCGAGGTGATGCCCAGTTCGTGCCCCGGGCAATTGGGCACCTGCGGACGCGCGCCGGTGGCGATGAGGATGACCTTGGCGGTCTTCTTCTCGCCGCTGGACAGCGTGATCTCGTGCGGGCCGGTGATCGTCGCGCGCTCGTGGAAGATCTCGACTTTGTTGTTTTCGAGCGTCTGCGTGTAGAGCCCGTTCAGCCGGTCGACATCGCCCAGCACGTTGTCGCGCAGCTTCACCCAGTCGAACTTCGCTTCGGGAATGTCCCAGCCGAACTGCTTGGCGTCTTCCAGATCCTCGGCAAAGTGCGCGCCGTAGACGAGCATCTTCTTGGGCACGCAGCCGCGAATCACGCAGGTCCCGCCGACCCGGTACTCCTCCGCCACCGCCACCCGCGCACCGTGCGACGCCGCAATCCGGCTGGCCCGCACGCCGCCCGATCCGGCGCCGATCGTGAAGAGGTCGTAGTCGAATTCGGACATGCGGCTTGCTCCTGATGCGCCCCTTGGCGCGCTTGGTTCGGGGCCCGGTCCCGGGCCGGGGGCATATGGGGCATGGGCGGGCCGATTGCCAACGCATCATTTGCGGACAGGTGCATGGGGCCCGGCTGCCCTCACCTTAACGGATCGTCGAAAGCGGCCCTCCGCTGGGCGCAGACTCATTGTCAACTCATTTGGTTGAGTTTATAGGAGTCGCATCGCCCTCCGGTCTCCCCCCTCATCGCCGGCGGGCGCCCCTTACGGGAGAAGATAAATGGCACAGACGCAAATCCCTGAAGCGCCTGCCGAAAAGCCGCTCGTCCTGCTCATCCCCGGCCTTGACGGCAGCGGGGCAGGTCATTGGCAGCGCCGCTGGGCAGACGAAATGGAAGACGCCCAGATGGTCGACCTTGGCCTATGGGCAAAGCCGCATCGCAACACCTGGATCAACCGGCTGAACCTTTCCGTGCAGCGCGCCGGACGCCCGGTGGTGCTGGTTGCCCATAGCCTGGGCTGCCTGCTCACCGCGTGGTGGGCCAAGTTCGAGCAGCCCGGCTGGTCGAATCCCGTGATCGGTGCCCTCCTGGTGGCCCCGCCCGAGGTCGACTTCTTCCCGCGCGACGATCGGCTCAACGGCTTTGCACCCACGCCAGCGGATGCCCTGCCCTTCCCCTCGATCCTCGTCGCCAGCCGCAACGATCCATGGATCGGCTTTCCGACGGCCAAGCTCCTGGCCAAGCAATGGGGCAGCCAATTCGAGGACGCGGGCGACGCGGGCCATATCAATGCCGATTCCAAGCTTGGAAGCTGGGACGAAGGCAAGCGCCTGCTGCACCGCCTGATGAATACGCAGCCTGCTGCCGCCACATCGCATGTCCCACTGAACGGCGACTGGTCGGAAGGGCTTGAATACCGCTCCTGAAAGCGAGGGGCCGGGGACGCCGTGTGCGCTCCGGCCCCGATGCGGCTTCAGCGCAGCGAGAGGCGCCAGGTGCCGAGCAGCCGAACGTCCCCGCCGTCCGCCCTCGCCGCCGCCGCAAGCTGCAATTGCGACGCCTTGCTGCCCCTCTCGAAGCCGAACGTGAGCAGCGGATCGATGCCCTTGCCGAAGCCGACTTTGCGCTCGCCGAACACCAGCGACCGGCTCTCAAGATCGTAGCCCGTCGCCAGTGTGTAAGTGCCCTGCCCCGCGATCACGGTCAGCGGCTGCGCGAAGCCGATGCGCAGCACGCCGCCCGCGAGGCCCCGGTTTGCGGTCAGCGCAAAGCGCGTGGTGGCAAGCGTGCCCGCGTGCGTGAGCAGCATGTCGTCCGCCAGCTCGAGCCGCGTTGCGCCAAGGCTGGCATAGCCTGACAGCCCCCAGCCTCCGCCCAGCGGCACGGACTGCGCCGCTTCGACAAACGTAGTGGTCGCGCCGTCTCCGAAGCGCAGCGCACCACCGCCTGTCGGCGTGCCGAAGACCGCGTTGTCCTCGTCGATCACGCCCGCCTTGAGACTGGTCCCCTGCGTGCGCCAGTTCACCACCGCACCCGCCGCGCGGGGCTGCCGGACCGTTTCGCTGTGCTCGGAACCCCCCACCACGGCGATCCCCAGCCTGCCACCCGCCAGCGGATGTTCCGCGCCGAACGCCATGTCGGCGAGCGGCGAATAGGCAAACACCGCGTCCGAACTCGGCGCGATGCCCAAGAACTCGGGCGAGACGGCGTCGGTGGAATGGAGCGAGGCCGTGAGCCATGTCGAGCCCGTGCGCACCGCCAGTTCGCCGCTGGTGAGGAACCCGCGCATTTCGCTGCCGTCCGGCCCGGTCCGCAGCGCGGAGAAGCCCATGCTGGCGTGCAGATCCCCGGTATCGAAGCGGGTGCTTCCGGCGCGGCTTTGCACTTCCACTTGCCGCTCCATGCTGCGCGGCACATCGCGCGGCCGGGCCACGAGACCGGACAGATCGCCGCTGAAATCCCGCCCGAACGCATCGAGCACCGTCACCGACGACAGTGCCTTGGCCTTGATGTCCGTTGCCGCAACGGCATCCGGCAGCAGCAGCTCGGTAGTGCCCGCCGCCGTGGCGACGGTGCCGTTCGAAAGCGTGGGGTTCACCGGAGAGAGCGCGGCCTGCACATCGATCAGCCCGTGGCCGAAAACCGGATCGACACCGGGAACCCCGATGTCTCGCGCGGTGGCGAGGATCACCTGCCCCGCCTGCTGGCCGGTAAGCTGCGGCCATTTGGACAGGATCAGCGCGGCAAGGCCGGAGACTTGCGGCGCCGCCGCACTCGTGCCTGAAAACCAGTCATAGCTGCCGTCCACCGCCTGCGTGGCACTGGTGCCCATCGCCGCAACGCAGTGGTCCATGACGGCAGCGCCGCACTGGTTCGAATAATCGGTAAGCTGGTAGCTGGTCTGTGTGCCTTCGAGCGCGACCACGAAAAGCCACGCATCGCGATTGGCGGCGGTGACATCCAGATAGCCATCGGCATTGGCAAGGCCTTCGTTGCCCGCCGCATTGACGAACAGGCCGCCGGTTGCCGCGTATTTCGCCACTGCCTGCGACCAATAGGCGCTGGGTACGGAAGAATCGACTTTGGCAATCGAGGCGTTGACCACCTTGATCCCGTTCTGCCCCGCGTAGTCGAGCGCCTCGGCCATGTGGATGCCCAGCGTTTCGGCCTTTTCGGTATCGCTCTCGTCAAGATCGACAGCACTGATGCGCAGCGCGACGACCTTGGCATCGGGCGCTATGCCCTGAACCCCTGCCCCGTCGTTCTTCGCGGCGATCACCCCGGCGACCATGGTGCCGTGGTCCGACCAGTCGTCACCCACGACATTGCGGCTCGTCGTCACGCCGCCTTGCGTGACGGTGCCGAAGTCACGGCTGAGCGAGGAAATCTGCCCGGAAAGTTCGGAGACCGCCTTCACCCCGTCGTCGAGCACGCCGACCAGTACGCCCTGCCCGGTATGTCCGGAATCGAGCGCGTAGAGCGCGTTTACATATTCGAACGAGACGTAATTGCGCCGGTATTCGGCGTCATCATTGGCGGAGCGCTTTGCCTGCTGGGCGGCGGGCGTGATGACATAGCCGGACGGTATCGAGGACGTCGGCGTGGGTGTGGGCGTCGGGGTTGGTGTTGGGGTCGGAACGGGCGTCGGGGTCGGCGTGGGAACGGGCGTCGAATTCACGCCGCCGCCACCGCCTCCACCGCAGCCCGCCAAAGCAAGTGCCAGCAGACTCGCCGTCGCAGCGCCGTGCCATGCCGAAGCCGTCCGCCCCGGAGCCTTTCGCGCTCCCCCCATCGCCGCCATTCCCCATGATACGGCCGGCCGCCCGTGCCTTTCGGCACCGGTGGCCCCGGCCATGTCCCCATGGGGTCATTATAGAGCGGGACATCGCAAGACGATTGAAGGCCCCCGCAGTATTGCTGCGGAGGCCTTCAATTTACGAGCAGTGTCCCCGCCGACTTACTTGATGCCCGCCAATGCGAGCAGCGCCTCGGTCGAAGGGTCGAACGCGGTGTCGCCCTTCTCGATCTGCTTGGCGATTTCCTTGCCCAGTTCGACGCCGAACTGATCGAAGGGATTGATGCCCATCAGCACGGCATTGGCGAAGGTGCGGTGCTCGTGGAACGCGATCAGCGCGCCGAACGTGGCGGGGCTGACTTCGTCGAGCAGGATCGTCGCCGAGGGACGGTCGCCCGGATAGGCGCGTGCCGGGTCGTCGCTTTCCTTGCCGGCCATCAGCGCGGCGCCCTGCGCGAAGCAGTTGGAGAGCAGGATGCGGTGATGCGCGGGGTTGAGATCGTCGCCCGGCGCGATGGCGGCGATGAAGTCCACCGGCACGATGTTGGTGCCCTGATGCAGGAGCTGGAACACCGCGTGCTGGGCATCGGTGCCGACGCCACCCCAGGTAATCGGCGCGGTCGGTCCATCGATCGGCGCGCCGTCGGCCGTGACCGACTTGCCGTTCGATTCCATCTCCAGCTGCTGGAGATAGTCCGGCAGCAGTGCAAGACGCTCGTCATAGGCGAAGACGCCGCGCGTCTGGCAGCCGCGCAGGCGCGTATAGTACTGGTCGCCGAAAGCCGCGCGCAGCGGCAAGTTGGCAAGGCCGTCGGTATCACGGAAGTGGACGTCCATCGCCGCCGCCCCGTTCAGGAACTCGGCGAAGTCCGGCCAGCCCAGCGCCATGGCGACCGGGAAGCCGATCGAAGACCACAGCGAATAGCGCCCGCCGACGCTCTCAGAGAACGGCAGGATGCGGGTCTCGTCGACGCCCCATTCGATCGCATTGTCCGGCGCGGCGGTCAGCGCGACGATGCGGCCATAGGGATCCTCGACGCCGTTCTCGCGCAGCCACGTGATCGCGCTCTCGGCATTGGTCATGGTTTCGATGGTGGTGAAAGTCTTGGATGCGACTGCGAGCATGGTCGTGGCCGGATCGCACTTGGCGAAAGCGGCTTCCAGCGCGCAGCCGTCGATATTGGAGACGACGTGAACGTCGACCATCGCACCGTCACGCGCCAAGGCGTCGATCGCCAGTGCCGGACCAAGTGCCGAACCACCGATACCGATGTGGATGAGGTGCTTCACCTCGCCCATGGCGCCGCGGTGAATGGCCTCGACAATGGCGGCCATGCGGTGGTGATACTCGGCCGCGAGTTCGACGCTCTCTTCCTTGCCGACGCCGCGCTGCGCAGTGTGTTCGGCGGCGCGTCCCTCGGTGGGGTTGACGATCTCACCGGCGAACAGCGCGGCGCGGCGGCCGGCGAAGTTCATCGTTTCGGCCAGTTCCTCGAAAGCGGCAACATGGGCGGCATCGAGATGGGTCTTCGACCAGTCGAACAACATGCCGCAGGCGGCTTCCGGATCGCCCGCCTCGAAACGCGTGGCAAAAGTGTCCAGACGGCCGGAATCGGCAGCGAAGAGCTCCTTCAGGCTCAGCTTGGGAAGGCTCTCCAGCTTGTTCCACGCCGCTTTGCTCATGCCTTGTATCCCTTCATTCGAATTTGCGGCCAAATTCCGGCCCGAATTGCACCCTAATCGCGCGGGGCGTTATGCAGGGCTTGACCCACTTGGCCAAGACCATTGTTGCAGACCAATCATCCCCGGATGATGACGATTTTGGTCGATCAACGTCGCCAATTCGGCGGGATTGCGCTTGACGGAAGCGCGCGCGCGCAACAAGGGTTTGCCTCATGAGCGAAACCGACACAGCGGCCTCCGCAAACCCCACCCCAAACCCCGGTGCACCCACGTCGGCCGCGCGCGACAAGCGCTCCGATCAGCCCGCCAAGAAGGACGAGAGCTTCCTCGCGTTCCTGTTCTGGCTGGTGCTCGGCGTGGTGGTCTTGCGCAGCTTCATCATCTCGCCGTTCAACATCCCGAGCGAATCGATGCTGCCGCGCCTGCTCAATGGCGACTACCTGTTCGCCACCAAGTGGTCCTATGGCTATTCGAAATATTCGCTGCCGTTCAGCCTGCCGCTGATCCCGGGCCGCGTCTTCGCCAGCCAGCCCGAGCGCGGCGATGTGGTGATCTTCAAGGCCCCTCCCGGCAACGATGTGGACTACATCAAGCGCGTGATCGGCCTTCCGGGTGACGAGATTCAGGTCAAGGGCGGTCAGGTCTGGATCAACGCCAAGCCGGTGCCGCGCGTGAAGCAGCCCGATTTCGCGCTGCCGGTGACGCCCAATACCCATTGCTACGCCCCCGAGTTCGAGGGCACCGACGCCAAGGGCGGCCCGGTCTGCAACTATCCGCAGTACCGCGAGACGCTGCCGAACGGAAAGAGCTACAACGTGCTCGACCTCGGCCACACGCCGCAGGACGATACCGGCGTCTATGTCGTGCCCGAAGGCCATATGTTCCTGATGGGCGACAACCGCGACAACTCGCTCGACAGCCGCTTCCCCGCCGTCGAAGGACAGGGCATCGGCATCGTTCCGCAGGACAATCTGGTCGGCCGTGCGGCCATCATGATGTTCTCCACCGACGGTTCGGCCAGCTGGTTCGAACCCTGGACCTGGTTCACAGCGGCGCGCTGGAGCCGCATCGGGAGCTTGATCTGAGTGCTTGACGCGCAGGATCGCGCCTTCATCGCCGAAATCTCGGGCGCCGTGCCCGCCGACGAAGCCCTCTGGCTCGCCGCGCTAACCCACGGCAGCACCGGCGAGAAGCGCAATTACGAACGCCTCGAATTCCTCGGCGACCGCGTGCTTGGGCTCACGGTCGCCGAATGGCTTTACGAGAACAGCGAAGAAGCGGAGGGCCGCCTCTCGCAGCGCCTGAACGCGCTTGTCGCCCGCGCCACGTGCGCGCTGGTGGCGCGCGGCATCGATCTGGGTCCACGCATGCGGCTGGGCAAGCAGGCGCGCGACGATGGCGGGCTGGACAGCGACAACATCCTTGGAGACGTGATGGAAGCGCTGATCGGCGCCTGCTTCATCGAGCGCGGCTTCGAATCCGCGCGCGCCATGGTGCGCAAGCTCTGGCACGATGCTATGCAGGGCAAGGCCGGGAAGCGTAAGCACCCCAAGTCCGCGCTACAGGAATGGGCAGCCGGCAATCGCCGGCGAATGCCCGAATACAAGCTGGTCGAGCGCTCAGGCCCCGACCATGCCTCGAAATTCACTGTCGAGGTTTCGATTCACAATGTCGGCTCGGCGCGCGCAACCGCGAACTCCAAGCAGGATGCGGAAACGCACGCCGCCGAGGAATTCATGAGGAAATTCGGATGAGCCAGGATGGCGCTCCCGAGAATATTGGCGAGAATAACGGCTCGCCCCAGAAGTGCGGCCTCGTCGCGGTCATCGGCGCGCCCAATGCGGGCAAGTCGACGCTGGTCAACGCACTCGTCGGCCAGAAGGTGGCGATCACCTCGGCCAAGGCGCAGACCACCCGCGCCCGCCTGATGGGCATCGCCCTGGACGGTCCGGTCCAGATCATCCTGGCCGACACTCCCGGCATCTTCGCCCCCAAGCGCCGCCTTGACCGCGCGATGGTCGCTGCCGCCTGGGAAGGCGCGCAGGAGGCCGACGCGGTCCTGCTGGTGGTCGATCCGATCAAGAAGCGCCGCCACGAGCTGGAACCCCTGCTCGAATCGCTGGCGACGCGCCCGGAACGCAAGATCCTGGTCATCAACAAGGTCGATGCCGGCGCCAAGGAACCGTTGCTGGTGCTGGCGCAGGAACTGACCGGCAAAGTCCAGTTCGACGAAGTGTTCTTCGTCTCGGCCCTTTCGGGCGACGGCGTGCCGGAACTCAAGACGCACCTCGCCGGGCTGATGCCCGAAGGTCCCTGGCACTATCCCGAGGATCAGGTCTCCGACGCCAGCGAGCGCCTGCTCGCCTGCGAGATCACGCGTGAGCAGCTCTACCGCCAGCTTCACGAGGAACTGCCCTACGATGCCGCCGTGCGCCCCGAAGCCTACGAGCAGCGCAGGGATGGTTCGGTGGAGATCCGCCAGCAGATCGTCGTCACCCGCGACAACCAGCGCGCCATCGTGCTGGGCAAGGGTGGCTCCAAGATCAAGGCGATCGGCGAAGCGGCGCGCAAGGAACTGTCCGAAGTGCTGGGCCAGAAGGTCCACCTCTTCCTTCACGTGAAGGTCGAGGAAAACTGGGCCGACGCGCGCGATCTCTATGAGGAAATCGGACTGGACTGGGTGAAGTAATGCCAAGGAATACCCTGGCGGGCTTGACCGCCACGGCATTGTTGCTCGGCGGCTGCGCCACATCGTTCACGACTGCCCACGCCGCCCAGGCGGATCCCACCGCGCAAGTGGAAGAGACGCTGGCCGGCCAGCGCTACGTCGCCATCGGCTCGTCCTTCGCGGCCGGGCCGATGCTGCCGCCCGCCAAGGGCGGCGCGCCGGCGCGCTGCGGGCAGAGCCTCAACAACTATCCCTCGCTGCTGGCCGAACGCTTCGGCATGGTGCTTACCGACCGGTCGTGCTCCGGCGCGACGACCGACAACGTGCTGGGCCCTTGGGGCGACATTGCGCCGCAGATCAACGCGGTGACGCCTCAGACCCGGCTGGTCACGCTCACCATCGGCGGGAACGACCTCAACTACGTCGGCAACCTGTTCAACGCGTCCTGCGCCTATCGTGCGAAACAGTCGCTTGCGGCGGGCGGCAAGCCGCGCCCTTGTGCGGCGGTCAAGATCCCGACCGAATACGACTATGCGCGCGACGAAATGCAGCTGATGGAGATCGCCCGGCGCATCCGCACGCAGGCACCCCATGCGCGGCTCGTCTTCGTCCAGTACCTGACCCCGCTGCCCGCGCCCGGCAAGCTCTGCGCCGATACGCCGATCAGCGAGGAACACGCCGCGATCGTACGCCAGATCGGCGTTCGTCTGGCCGACATTACTACCCGCGTGGCTTCGGCCAACGGCGCCGTGCTGGTGGAAATGAACCAGTCCTCGGCCACGCACACGCCTTGCGACGCGATGCCGTGGATGATCGGTTCTCCCGATGGCTATGACGGTCATCTGGGCCTTCAGTGGCACCTCAACTATGCGGGCATGGAAGCCACCGCCAACGAAATCGCCTGGTGGCTGACGCGCGTGGGGGTCAAATCGGTGCGGCCAAACCTGCTGCCCCTGCCGGTGCCGCTCGTGGTGCCGCCGCCCGTGCCCCCGCAGACGACGTCCCCGACCGGCACCCGCAACCGTAACTAGGCCTTCTCCGCCAGCCTCCACCGCACGAGGCTGGCGAAAGCCGCTACGGCCGCCAGCACCGCGCAAGCGAGCATCGGCACCGGGCCCTCTCCCAAACCCAACGACAGCGTGATGCCGACCAGCGCCGCACCCAGCGTCTGGCCGAAGAGGCGACCTGTCGCGAGTAGTCCGCCCGCCGCCGCCGCGCGCTCACGCGGCGAGTTGCCAACGATCATGCGCGCATTGGGAGAGAAGAACAGCGAGAAGCCGAGCGCGGCGACCACCAGCCGCCATGCAATCGCGACCACGCCTGCATGGTCGGGCAGGAACGCCAGAAAACACAGGCCGGCCACGGCAATGATCATGCCGATCAGCCCCATGATCGAGGGCGAGGCATGGTCCGAAAGCCACCCCGCAATCGGCGCCACCACCAGCATGGTGAGCGGGAACGGCAGGACCAGCAGGCCGACTTCCTGCGGCGTGTAGCCCATGCCCTGCTCCAACCGGAACGGCAGCGCCACGACCAGCGCGGCCGAACCGACGAAGGCGGCGATGGCGGCCAGTGTCGAGAGGCCGATCGACGGCATGGCCAGAAGGTCGACCGGAAACACCGGGTTCGCCCGCTGCCGCTCGCGCCAGGCCAGCGCCAGCGCCGAGCCGAGGCCCGCCAGCGCGATCACGACGCCAAGAGCGACCATGCCGCCATGGGCGGCCAGTTCGATGCCCCCGATCAGCAGGGCGAAGCTCGCCGCGCTCCACAGGCCCGAACGCCAGTCGAACGGCGTGGATCCTCGCACGGGGTCCGGCAAGAATCGCCCGATCAGCAGCGATAGCGCCGCCAGCGGCACCGCCGCCACAAAGACCCAGCGCCAGTCGGCATGGGCCACGATCAAGCCGCCCAGAACCGGCGCGAGCGCGTTGGAACTGGCGACGATCACCGAGTTGATGCCCAGCCCACTGCCAAGGCTGCGCTTCGAATAGATCTGCCGGATCAGCGCGGCCGACACGCTCATCGCCATGCCCGCGCCGAACGCCTGTCCCGCGCGCACGATTAGCAGCGTGGGCAGCGAGTGGGCCAGAAACGCCAGTGCCGAAGCGGCCATGAAGATCAGCTGTCCGGTCTGGTAGACCCGTCGCAGGCCCAGCCGCTCGCCAAGGTTGGCGAAAGGCAGCAACGCCATGACCATGACCAACTGGTAGACCGTCACCACATTGACGACGACGCCTTGCTCAACCGACAGATCGCGGGCGATGGTCGGCAGCGCGACATTGGCAATCGTGCCGTCGAGCACGAAAAGCGCCGTGCCGAAGGAAATCGCCACGATCGCCCAGAGCCGCCGCGGCATTTCCAGACCGGTGTCGATATCGGCCATATCGGGCGCACCGATGTCGGTTTGCCGGGCCTCGGGCACCTTGGCCCGATCATCATCTCGCATTTGCAGCATGCCTTGACCAACGCCCCAAGGCCGCCTTCGAAGCAAGTCCGGCGCTGTAAGAAATTGTCGCAGGCTGCGCCGCAAAGGCAAGCCGCTGATTCTGACCCGTGGCGGCGTCTCTAAATTGCCATCTTCAACTTCCATGACGAAGCGGCGACATCATTGCCCCATCCTGCGGCGGGCGCGGACAATACGAAGGGTCGACCATGATCGCAGCAACCGGGCGCCTGTTTGCCCGTACCGGACGGATTGTCCGCCCGGGCATGGCATCTCCCGCACTCTACATCGTCGCCGGCCTTGTGGTGCGGCTGATGATGCTGGGCAAGCCTGCCTTCCAGTCGGACGAGCAGTTCTACCTGCTGGTCGGCCAGCGCATGGCGGCGGGCGCCCTGCCCTTCGTCGATATCTGGGACCGCAAGCCCTGGGGCCTCTTCGCGATCTATCGCGGGGTCTACCTGCTGCCCTTCGATCCCGTGTTGACCTATCAACTGCTGGGGCTGGCCACGTCGGTCCTGACCGCGCTGGTGATCGAGCGCATGGCCCGCTGGATCGCTCCGCCGCGCGCCGCGCAGGCGGCCGGGATCGTCTATCTGCTCTGGCAGGTCGTATTCAACGCGGCGCTGGGGCAGGCTCCGGTGTTCTACAACCTGCCGGTGGCACTTGCCGCAATGCTGACGATCGAGGCCTGCCAACGGGTCCGCGATCCGCTGCTGGGACGGCGAGCGCTCGTGCCGATGCTGCTGCTCGGCCTGGCCATGCAGGTCAAGTACACGGTGCTGTTCGAGGGGATCGGCTTCGGCCTGCTACTGCTCGCGCGCGGCCGGGCCGATGGCTGGCGGCTGCCACGCCTTGTCGCCACCGGAGCGCTCTGGGCGTTCGTGGCCCTGCTGCCGACCATGGCGGCCGCCGCCGGCTATGCCATGGCCGGGCACTTCGATGCTTTCGTCCAGAGCAACATGCTGTCGATTTTCGGCCGCGCTACCGACCATGCCGACGCTTTTGCGCAACTCGGCAAGGAAGTGCTGGCGATGACGCCCTTTGCGCTGGCGATCCTGCTCGCGCCCTACCGTCTGTCGCCGATCCGGCTCTCCACCTCGCGCGGCGAGCGGCCGGGGGTGCTTCCGGCCCTGCGTATCTGGGCGCTCTTCGCGATCGGCGGTTTTCTGGTGTTCGGGACTTGGTACGATCACTACCTTGGCCCCGTTCTGGTGCCGCTGTCCGTGCTCGCCGCCCCTGCCCTTGCCCGCACACGCAAGGGAGAGCGCTGGTACGGCAATCTGCTGCTCGGCTTTGGGCTGATCGGCGCCGTGCTGGTGCCCGCCTTCCAGATCCGCGAAAAAGGCACGGCCGCCGATTTCGCCCAGGCGAGCGATCTGGTCGCCCGCGAACTCCACGGCCGCTGCCTCTACGTCTATGAGGGTGACAGCGCGCTCTACCGTACGACGAACGCCTGCATCCCGACGCGCTTCGCCTATCCCAGCCACCTCAATGCCATGAACGAGGCCGGAGCGCTGGGGGTCGATCCCAGCGCCGAAGTCGGGCGCGTGTTCGATACCCGCCCGGGCGTGGTCGTGGTGGCCGAATCCGGCCGCCCCAACCTGCCCAACCTCGCCACCCGCGCGCTCGTCCGCCAGCGGCTTGCCGCGGCCTACGAGCGCTATGCGGGGGTGACCCTCGGCACCCGCCAATACGGGCTATACCGCCTAAGGCCGTGAAATCAGCGGGCCTTGGCGACGGCGAACCCATGCTGGCGCGCCGCATCCTTGGTCGATTCCTCGGTGCGGTTGAGGGCCTTGGCGATCTCCTTGAGGCCCTTGCCCTTTCCGGCAAGAACCTGAAGCTTCTGAAGCTCTTCGGGCTTCCACGGCTGCTTGTGCTTGGCGATCTTGTCGCTCATTCGGCGGCCTCCTTCTTCGCTGCCGCCTTGGGAGCGGCCTTCTTGGCCGGAGCCTTCTTGGCAGGCGCCTTTTTCGCAGCAGGTGCCTTTTCCGAAGCAGCCTTGGCCGGGGCTTTCTTGGCAGCAGCCTTCTTCGGTGCGGCCTTCTTCTTGCCCTTCACGGGCCCCTTGGCAGCCTTGGCATCGATCAGAGCGATCGCCTGCTCGGCCGTCAGATCCTCGGGCTTCTGGTCGCGCGGGAGCGTGGCGTTGGTAGTGCCGTCGGTCACATAGGGACCATAACGGCCCGCCATGACCTTGATCTCACCGGCCGTGGTTGGGTGTGCGCCCAGAACCTTGATCGGCTCCGCCTTGGTGCGCGACCCGGCGCCGCCACGATTGGCGGCATCGGCGAGCAGCGAAACGGCGGCATTCATGCCCGTCTCGAACACTTCGGCGGTATTGCGCAGGCGTGCATACTTGCCGTTGTGCGCCAGATAGGGGCCATAGCGGCCAATGCTCGCGGTGATCTCGTTGCCCGTCTCCGGGTGCGGACCGATCGCGCGCGGCAGGCTGAGCAGCTTGATGCCCCATTCCAGCGTCAACTCGTCGATGTCCTTGGGAATCGACGCGCGCTTGGCCTCCTTGCCTTCGCCAAGCTGGATATAGGGACCGAAGCGGCCGGTACGGCGGACGATTTCCAGCCCGGTTTCCGGATCCTTGCCCAGCGCTTCATCATCGCCGCCGCCATCGGCGCTACCGCCGGGCTGCGCGAACTTGCGCGTGAACTTGCACTCGGGATAGTTCGAGCAGGCGACGAACGCGCCATAGCGCCCGCCGCGCAGCGACAGACGGCCTTCGCCGCACTTCGGGCAAAGGCGCGGATCGGTGCCATCGGCCTTGGCCGGGAACAGGTAGTCCGACAGGAACTCATCGAGCGCCTCGGTCACTTCCGAGGGCTTCTTCTCCATGACTTCGTCCGACTTCGGCTTGAAATCGCGCCAGAAGGCTTCGAGCAGTGCCTTCCATTCCTGGCGGCCGCCAGAAACGTCGTCGAGTTCGTCTTCCATGCCTGCCGTGAATTCGTAGGCGACATAGCGCTGGAAGAAGCGTTCGAGGAACGAGGTCAGCAGTCGGCCCGATTCTTCCGCGAAGAAGCGGTTCTTCTCGGTGCGGACGTAGTTGCGGTCCTTGATGACCTGAATCGTCGCCGCATAGGTCGAAGGACGGCCGATGCCCAGCTCTTCCAGACGCTTGACGAGGCTGGCTTCCGAGAAGCGCGGCGGCGGCTGGGTGAAGTGCTGTTCGGCGGTGACGTCCTTCTTGGCCGGCATGTCGCCCGCCTTCATGAAGGGCAGCAAGCCCGAATCGTCATCGTCGGACTTGTTGTCCTGACCTTCCTCGTAAACCGCGAGGAAGCCCGGGAACTTCACGACCTGACCGGTTGCACGCAGTTCGTGCTGGCCGGTGCCGTCCCGCAGGGTGACGGTGGTGCGCTCAAGGCTGGCCGAGGCCATCTGGCTGGCCATCGCGCGCTTGAAGATGAGGTCGTAGAGACGGCCCTCGTCACCCGAGCCGTAACGATCCCTGGTGAACTCGGTGGGGCGAATCGCTTCGTGTGCTTCCTGCGCGTTCTTCGCCTTGGTCTCGTAGTGGCGCGGCTTCTCGGGGAGGTAGTGGCCCGAGAAACGGTCCGAGATCGCCGAGCGGCAGGCCGAAACCGCGCTCGGGTCCATCTGCACGCCGTCGGTACGCATATAGGTGATCGCGCCCGCTTCGTAGAGCGTCTGCGCCACGCGCATCGTCTGACTGGCCGAGAAGCCGAGCTTGCGCGCGGCCTCCTGCTGGAGCGTGGAGGTGGTGAACGGCGGCTGCGGGTTGCGCTTGTGCGGCTTGGTCTCGACCGATTCGACGCGGAACGCGCCGCCCTCGACAGCGGCCTTGGCGCGAAGGGCGGTACCTTCGTCGCCGATGCTGAGACGGTCCAGCTTCTGGCCTTCGAACGTCACCAGACGGGTGGTGAAGTCCGTGCCGTCATGCGCCATCTGCGCCGCGACCGACCAGTATTCCTGCGCCGTAAACGCCTCGATCTCGCGCTCGCGGTCAACGATCAGGCGCAGCGCGACCGACTGCACGCGGCCCGCCGACTTGGCGCCGGGCAGCTTGCGCCAGAGCACCGGCGAAAGCGTGAAGCCGAACAGGTAATCCAGCGCGCGGCGGGCAAGATAGGCATCGATCAGGTCCTGATCGAGCTCGCGCGGGTGCTGCATCGCCTTGGTCACCGTTTCCTTGGTGATGGCGTTGAACGTCACCCGCTGCACGTCCTTCGGCAGCGCCTTTCGCTTGGCCAGCAGTTCCTTCACGTGCCACGAAATCGCCTCACCCTCGCGATCAGGGTCAGTGGCGAGGATCAGGCGGTCAGCCTCCTTCGCGGCGTCGGTGATGGCCTTCACCTGGCGCTGTTTGTCTCCGTAGAGTTCCCAGTCCATTTCGAAGCCCTCGTCCGGGCGGACCGAGCCGTCCTTGGGCGGCAGGTCTCGGACGTGACCGTAGCTGGCAAGGACCTTGTAGTCCTTGCCGAGGTACTTCTCGATGGTTTTGGCCTTGGCCGGCGATTCGACGATGACTAGCTGCATTCGTTACTCTTATAGCCCCTGCGCGCGCGCTCCCACGCGGGCGCATGTGTGTACACGCATAGGGTGAGAAGCTTTGGGGCGCTTCGTCAAGCACCCCGATGCGACAAAAGGATGTCAGCGGCGGGTATCAGGCGAAGACTTCGGTTTCGGCGCCCGCATTTTCGAGCAACAGGGCAAAAAGAGCCACGCTCGAACAGACGACGACACCCGAAACGAGATTTTGCAGCACGCTGCCGACAAGCTGAAGCCCCAATTTGGTCACACTGACCTCTGTGGGAAGGCCCTCGCGAAGACTGATAATGCCAATTCCCGCCATGACAGGAAACGTAATTGCCATGATCACCAGCCCGAACAGGCAATAGAATCCTATGATCGTCCACATACGCGACCGGGTCATCTCCCAGCTTTCGGCCATCGCATCGAACACTCCCGTTCCTCGGGCCGTAATCAGCGGGAGCGCCGCAGACCAGCGCGCCATGAGCAGCAGACCCGGCACGATCAGGAGCAGCATGCCAAAGCAGCTTGCGATACCCATGACGATGGTGGCGCCGAGATAGGGGAAATAGCGCCCTCCGGAAAACGAAGTCGTGGCAAAATCGAGATGATCGAGGATATGCCACACAAGTACGTATCCGGCGATGTTGGAGAGGAGCGTTGCGGCAATCGTGGCCGCCAAGCCGGCCCCTGAGAAGGGATATCCGCCGTTGCGCGCAAGCCCGAATTGCAACCCGCTTGTAAGCAAGGCCACGAACACCGCATAGATGACTGTGGCTCGCCAATTCGCAACGAAGACGGCAAAAGTTTTGGTAAAGATATCGCCCACTGTGAAGGCGCCCAAATAACCGCTCAAGATGTCCCCCATAAAGAATTCCGCAGTCAAGCTGCTAAAAATATACAATGTTTGGCAAGTCGCCCCATCGACCTGCGGATAGTCACCCCAAACTCACCCTGCCACCGGCGTGGCGGACCAGCCTTCCGGCGATCTCCAGTTCCAGCAATTCCAGTTGCACGACAGACGGGCTTGCCCCGGACTGCCGGATGATTTCGTCCACAGCGACCGGCGCCGTGGTGAGCAGTTGGGCGAGCCCGGCCGGCTCACCTGGACCAGCAGGTTCCGAACCGGCTCCTTCCGGCGGCTGCGGCCTTTCGGCCTCGCCTTCCCGAAAAGTCGCGCGCGGGGTGCCGTCGAAATGGGTGAGCAGTTCGATCACATCCGCGACCGACTGAACCAGCACCGCGCCGTCACGGATAAGCTGGTTGCACCCCTGAGACCGTGGATCGAGCGGTGAGCCCGGCACCGCCATGACCTCGCGCCCCATTTCTCCCGCCAGCCTTGCGGTGATGAGCGAGCCCGACTTGGGCGCCGCCTCCACCACCAGCGTTCCCGCCGCGAGCCCGGAAATGATACGATTCCGGGTGGGAAAGTGGCGGGCCAGCGGCTCGGTACCCGGTGGCTGCTCGGCTATCAGCAGGCCTTCCTTGGCCACGCGCTCCTGAAGCTCTGCGTGTTCGGGTGGGTAGGCAATGTCGATCCCGCTGGCGATCACGCCGATCGTCGCCCCACCGGCCAGCGCGCCCTGATGCGCAGCACCGTCGATCCCGCGCGCAAGGCCGGAAACCACCGTGAAACCGGCCTCCGCCAGCCCTTGCGCGAACCCGCGCGCCAATCGCACCGCACCGGCCGAAGCATTGCGCGCACCGACCACGGCAACGCAGGGTCGACCCAGCAGCGCCGGATCGCCGCGCAGCGTCAGGATCGGCGGAGCGCCCTCGCTCTGTGCCAGCAGACCCGGATAGTCCGGAGAATCGTGAAAGAGATAGCTGGCGCCCGCCTTGCGGATGCGGGCGACTTCCGCCTCGACCAGTCCTTCGGGCGCGGGCTGGTAGCGCCGCCCGGCGCGGCCGGCGAGTTCGGGCAAGGCCTTGATCGCCGCCTCGGCGCTGCCGCAGCGGGCAAGCAGCTGACGATATGTGACGGGACCGACATTGGGCGAGCGCAGCAGACGGATGCGCGCGAACGCCTCGTCCTGCGAAAGTGCGCCCTTGCTGTCCCCCCCGGCTCGACTCACGGCTTCTTGCCGCTCCCGACCTTCGGTTCGGTCCCGGCGCGAAGGCGGGCAATGTTCTCGCGGTGCTGGAAGAGCACGAGCGCCGCGATCACCGCGAGCACTCCTGCTGCCTGCCCCTGTCCGAGCGCGAAAGCGGCAATCGGCGCGACGACAGCGGCGGTCATCCCCGCGACGGAACTGATTCGCACCGTCAGCAGCAGCCCGATCCAGGTAAGCGCGTAAGCCAGCCCCACCGGCCATGCGAGGCCGAAGGCCACACCCGCCATGGTCGCCACGCCCTTGCCGCCCTTGAAGCCCAGCCAGACCGGGAAGCAGTGGCCCAGGAACGCGCCGAGCGCGCCCAGCCACGCCCATTCCGGCCAGAAATGCGCGGCAATCAGCACGGCGGCGAGGCCTTTCAGCAAGTCGAGCAGCAGCGTCGCCGCCGCCAGGCCCTTGCGCCCGGTGCGCAGCACATTGGTCGCGCCGATATTGCCGGAGCCGATCGTGCGCAAATCGCCGCCTCCCGCGATGCGCGTGAGGAGGAGGCCGAAGGGGATCGAGCCGAGAGCGTAGCCGAGAACGAGTGGGAGAATCCAATACATGTCCGGCCTCTTAGCTGCTCGGACGCGCAAGGCGAAGTGACTTGCAGCTTTCGAGATTGCCCTCAGCGCCCCGGCGCGGTTAACAGTGTGCAAGGTACAGGGAAAAACGATGCCTTCCGAAAATTCCGCCGTGTCGACCGCCTTGCAGGTCGACCCCGCCGCGCCGATCCTGGTTTTCGATTCGGGCGTGGGCGGTCTCACCGTGCTTGCCGAATTGCGCAAGGCACTGCCGCAAGCGCCAGTGATCTACGCCGCCGATACCGCCGGTCTGCCTTATGGCACCAAGACCGAGGCGCAAGTCGCCGCGCGCGTTGCCGGGCTGCTGGGGCGCATGACCGAACGTTTTTCGCCGCGCCTCGTCTGCATCGCCTGCAACACCGCCTCGACTATCGCGCTGGGCATGGTGCGCGAAGTGCTGGAAGTGCCGATTGTCGGCACCGTGCCCGCGATCAAGCCGGCGGCAGCGATGACGCGCACCGGCACCATCGGGCTGCTCGGCACGCAGGCAACGATCCGGCAGGCTTACGTCGACCGGCTGGAGCAGGAATTCGCCGCCGACAAGCGGCTGCTGCGCCACGGTGCTCCCGAACTGGTAGAGGCCGCCGAAGCCAAGCTGCGCGGCGAACCGGTCAATCCGGCCGTCATTCGCCGCGCGGCAGAGGCCCTGCGCAGCATGCCCGGCGGCACCGAGATCGACACGGTCGTCCTCGCCTGCACGCATTTCCCGCTGCTGGAAGAAGAACTGGCCGACGCCTTTGGCCCCGGCGTCGCCTTTGTCCACGGCGCACAGGGCATCGCCCGCCAGATCACCCGGCTGACCGATGGGCAGGACTTTGCCCGCGCGGTCCCCGACCGGGCCCTTTTCACCGGGACCAGAGACCTGACCTCATCTTACGCCATTGCCCTGGCGCGGTACGGACTTGAAGGGGGCGGGCTGCTTTGACGCCGAAATTCAACGTCTTCGTGCTCGCGCTGCTGCTGCTCGTCGGGCTGCCGCTCTACTGGTTCCAGTTCGACGCCAGCGCGCCCGATGCCCACGCCAAGCCGCTCGACATCGACGAGTTACGCACGCTTGCGAAGTCTATCGACGGCGCGCATCCCACCCAGATCCGTCATGAGCTGATCGGCACGCGCATGTCGCTGCACAACCAGCTCGCGGCCGGAACCGGCCTGCGCCCCATTCGCACCGGCATCCGGGCCTACGAACTGCTGGTGCCCGGCGCGCGTCCAATCGTCATCGACGCCGGCACGACGGCCGAAATCGCCGAGGAAAACAACGTCTCCGAGTTCGATTCCATCGCCCAGCGGCGCGTGGACCACGAAGTCGCGCAGGCCGGCTTGCGACTGCAACTGCTGGACCGGCCCTCGCACCGGGGCAATCCCGCGGTCCATTCTCCCGAAGCGCTGCCCTTGCCCGATCTCAGCGACGGCCACCCGCGCGCGGTCGCCCCCGGAATCGTGGCCATCCCCCAGCTCGATCTGCCCAATCGCGCGACGATGTACTTCGTGCAATTGGCGGACGGCCGGGAATTTCTGTTTACCGGCGATGTCGCGCAAGTGTCCGAAAGCTGGCAGGATTTGCGCCCACCGGCACGGACGTTTGCCGATCTGGGCCACCCCGACAAGCGCATCGCGATCGCGTCATGGTTGATGACCATTCAGGCGCTCAAGCGGGCTGCGCCAAGCCTGGTGGTGATCCCGGGACATGATCCGGCAGCGCCGGACGGCGTGCCCTGGGGTTTCGTGAAATCCTGAGGGCAATCATCTCGAAACCCGCCTCGATGCGAAAATGTCGCCTGCGAGACGGTTTATTTCAAGCCGATCCTGAGGCGATATCAATCACCGTAACTGATACAACCGTCTGGTCAGGCTTCGAACGATGCGGTATTGGCGCCCAATAACAGGTAGAAGCCACTTCACGGCCAGTGCAGGATAGAGCCCAGGTGAACTACGAGCACATTTTCGAACAGGCGATCGAACGTCTGCATTCCGAAGGTCGCTACCGCGTCTTCATCGATATCCTGCGCAACAAGGGGGCCTACCCCAACGCCCGCTGCTTTGCGGGCCACAATGGGCCCAAGCCAATCACCGTATGGTGCTCCAACGACTACCTCTCGATGGGCCAGCACCCCAAGGTGATCGAAGCCATGGAAGAGGCGCTTCACGACGTCGGCGCCGGTTCCGGCGGCACCCGCAACATCGGTGGCAACACGCACTACCACATCGAACTTGAGCAGGAACTGGCGGACCTTCATGGCAAGGAAGGCGCGTTGCTGTTCACGTCGGGCTATGTCTCGAACGATGCCACGCTCTCCACGCTCGCCAAGCTCCTGCCGGGCTGCGTGATCTTCTCGGACGAGCTGAACCACGCCTCGATGATCGCCGGCATCCGCAATTCGGGCTGCGAGAAGAAGGTCTGGCGCCACAACGACCTCGAACACCTTGAGGAGTTACTGGCCGCGACGGACCCGAACCTGCCCAAGCTGGTCGCCTTCGAATCGGTCTATTCGATGGACGGCGATATCGCTCCGATCCATGCGATCTGCGACCTGGCAGAGAAGTACAACGCCCTCACCTATATCGACGAAGTGCACGCCGTCGGCATGTACGGCCCGCGCGGTGGCGGCATTACCGATCGGGACGAGGCGGCGCACCGCATCAACATCATCGAAGGCACGCTGGGCAAGGCGTTCGGCGTGATGGGCGGCTATATCGCAGCCGATCAGAAGGTGATCGACTGCATCCGCAGCTATGCCCCCGGCTTCATCTTTACGACCTCGCTTTCGCCGGTGCTGGTGGCGGGTGTGCTGGCCTCGGTGAAGCACCTCAAGAGCTCCAGCGCGGAGCGTGAGGCGCAGCAGCACTCGGCCGCGACGCTCAAGCAGATGTTCCGCGACGCGGGCCTGCCGGTGATGAATTCCACCACGCACATCGTGCCGCTGATGGTCGGCGATCCGGTCAAGGCCAAGAAGATCAGCGACATCCTGCTGGCCGAATATGGCGCCTATGTGCAGCCGATCAATTTCCCCACCGTGCCGCGCGGCACCGAACGCCTGCGTTTCACCCCCGGGCCGACGCATACCGAAGCGATGATGCGCAGCCTGACGGATGCGCTCGTCGAGATCTGGGAACGCCTGGAAATGCGCCTCGCCGCCTGACCGGGTCAGAGCGGCTTTCGCGGCCGCAACATAATCTTTTCATGGAAGGGCCCCCGCACGCGCGAGGGGCCCTTTTCATTTGGCCGGGGCACCCCAAGTTGCCTGCCGTCGCAGGCGCCTCTCCGCGCGCCCTCCCCCTAGCTGCGACGACATGACCGGAAGGACCCCATGGCCAAGCTTTTCGAACCGACTTCCCTCGGCAAGCTCCCCCTCGCAAACCGCATCGTCATCGCGCCGATGTGCCAATATTCCGCCGAAGACGGCAAGATGACCGACTGGCATGTCCAGCACCTCGGCAACCTGTCCCAGTCGGGCGCCGCCATCCTCACCATCGAGGCCAGCGCCGTCAGCCCGGAAGGCCGCATTTCCTATGCCGACGTGGGGCTGTGGGATGACGAGACCGAGGCAGCCATGGGCAAAGTGCTCGAATCCGTGCGCCGCTGGTCGGACATGCCCATCGCCATCCAGTTGGCCCACGCCGGCCGCAAGGCCAGCACGGCCAAGCCCTGGGACGGAGGCGGCCAGATCGCCCCTCAGGACGCGAACGGCTGGCAGACGGTCTCCGCATCGGACATTCCCTTCCTTCCGCATGAGAACGCCCCTCAGGCGCTCGACAGGGCCGGTCTTGCCCGCATCCGCGATGCCTTCGCCGACGCCGCTCGCCGTGCGGACCGTCTGGGCATCGACGCCATTCAGCTTCACGGCGCCCATGGCTACCTGCTGCACCAGTTCCTCTCGCCGCTCTCCAACACGCGTACGGACGAATACGGCGGCAGCCTTGAAAATCGCCTGCGCTTCCCGCTGGAAGTCTACGACGCCGTGCGCGCCGCCTTCCCGGCCGACAAGCCGGTCACCATGCGCGTCTCCGGCACCGACTGGGTCGAGGGCGGCTGGGACATCGAGCAGACCATCGCTTTCGCCAAGGCTCTTGAAGCGCGTGGCTGCGACGGCTTCCACGTTTCCAGCGGCGGCCTTCATGCCGACCAGCAGATCCCGGTCGGCCCGAACTATCAGGTTCCGCTCGCCCACAAGGTGAAGGAAGCGGTGGACACCATGCCGGTGATCGCCGTGGGCCTCATCACCGAGCCCGAGCAGGCCGAGGCGATCCTTGCCAATGGCGAGGCGGACATGATCGCGATTGCCCGCACTGTACTCTACGATCCGCGCTGGCCGTGGCACGCCGCTGCCGCGCTAGGCGCTCAAATCAAGGTCTCGCCGCAGTTCCTGCGCTGCCAGCCGTTTGGCCTGAAGGACTTGCTCACCGCGAACTGAAGCCCAACGAAAAAGGCCCCCGGTCAGCGATGACCGGGGGCCTTTTCTTGTTTCTATCGACTGGCGATCAGCGCAGCGAAACGACGTTGTCCGAAACGCGCGGATCCTTGCGGTCGCCGCTGTAGAGGCTGGCCATCGGTTCGTCCGAGGCCGTCACCACGTCACCCGTGCCGAAGCCGTTGAACGCCGTGCGCATGGCAGCGCCATAGGCACCCAGCATGCCCACTTCGATCCAGTCGCCCGCCTTGATATCGGCGGGAAGCATGAACGGGCCTTCCATGAAGTCCGCATCGTCGCAGGTCGGGCCGTAGAACGAGAACTCCTGAAGGTCCTCCGAACGCTGGCCATCGCGCGCGATGCACTTCACCGGGAAACGCCATGCCACGTGCGCCGCATCGTAGAGCGCGCCATAGGCACCCTCGTTGATGTAAAGCTCGTCACCGCGACGCTTCTCGACCTTGACGATCATCGAGCTGTATTCGGCGGAGAGCGCACGGCCCGGCTCGCACCACAGTTCGGCGTTGTAGGCGATCGGCAATGCTTCGAAGTGGCGGTGGATGATCTGGAAGTAGTCTTCCAGCGGCGGCGGTTCCATGCCCGGATAGACCGAGGGGAAGCCACCACCGACGTCGATCATGTCGATAACCACGCCCGCGTCGGCAATCGCCGCGCGCGCGCGCTCCAGCGCCTGCACATAGGCAAACGGCGTCATCGCTTGCGAACCGACGTGGAAGCATACGCCCAGCCAGTCGGCAACCTGACGGGTCGCCTGAAGCAGCGGGCCGGCGTCGGCCAGATCGATACCGAACTTCGAGGCGAGGCTCAGTTCCGAATATTCGGACGAGACCCGCAGACGCACGCAGAGGCGCAGGTCGGTCGCCTGATTGCCTTCGGCATCGGCGGTCGCTTCGAGGATCTTCTCGACTTCCTCGATGGTATCGAGGCTGAAAGTGCGGACGCCATGCTCGAAATAGGCTTCGCGGATCGCGCTCGCGGTCTTGACCGGGTGCATGAAGCACAGGGTCGCAGCCGGCAGGGTCTTGCGGACCATGCGGACTTCACCGATCGAAGCTACGTCGAAATGCGTGATCCCATTGTCCCACAGGATCTGGATCAGATCCGGCGAGGGGTTCGCCTTCACGGCATAGAGCGACTTGCCCGGAAACTTCGTGGCGAAGAAACGAGCAGCGCGCGCGGCAGCATGCGGGCGATTGAGGATAACGGGTTCGTCAGGCGCGAGGGTGCGCGCTACGGCCGGTGCATCAAGATGTTCGAGCAACTCAAGGGACCCCCAAACGGAATTGTTAGCGAAAAGCTGCCTTGCGGTTTGGAAGTCCCCATGGGGCAGCGAGGGGCCGGATATAGGGCTGAGCGGATGAATCGCAAGTGAAAAAATCGGGCTTTCATGAAAACGTCACATAAGCTTCATGAACGACCGAAATGCGCGCCCTAAAGCCGAATTTAGTCTTTCAAAACCAGGTGGTTAAACCGTCATTACTGGCCGACCGGGAATGTCCCGGACAGGCGGTAAAAAGCATCGCAATTCACGGTTAAAACGCACCCCTTGCCGTGGGGTTCACGCGACTCGTCCGCGTGGGGGACCGGCCGGGGCACCGGTCGTGGCAGGGGCAGGACGGACCGAGCCGCCCTGCCCCCGCTCAATCAGCGAAGTCCGATCAGCTCAGCCGGGCCCGGAAATCCTCGTAATCGAAGCGGCGGATGCATTCGAGCGAGTCCGTCTCGGAATCCCAGAGCCAGATCGACGGCAGCGGCACGCCATTGAAGGTCGTGGTCTTGACCATCGAATAGTGCGCCTGATCGAGAAACGCGAAGCGCATGCCCGGTTCGGGACGTTCGGGCAGAACATAGTCGCCGATCACGTCACCCGCGAGGCAGGACGGACCACCAAGGCGCACGGGTTGGCCATCGCCATCCTCCCGCTCGCCCAGCATGGCGGGGCGATAGGGTGCCTCGATCACGTCGGGCATGTGGCAGGTCGCGGAGATGTCGACCACCGCCACCGGCATGCCGTTGTGGCCGATGTCGAGCACCGAACCGACGAGAATGCCGGCATCGAGCGCCACGGCCTCGCCGGGTTCCAGATAGACTTCGGCGCCGGTGTCTTCCTGAAGGTCGATCAGGAATTCCACCAGTTCGTCGCGCTGGTAATCGGCGCGCGTGATGTGATGCCCGCCGCCGAGGTTGATCCACTTGAACTGGCCGAAGAAGGGTTCGAGGTAATCGAACGCCTTGTCCCAGGTGCGGCGCAGCGGCTCGAAGTCCTGCTCGCACAGGGTGTGCATGTGGATGCCGTCGATCATCTCGATATGATCTTCGGTCAACTGGTCGATCGGGAAACCGAGGCGCGAGTGCGGCGCGCAGGGGTCATACTTCGGCACTTCGCCTTCGGGGTGCATCGGATTGACGCGCAGGCCGATGTCGAAGGCCTCGCCGCGAGCGCGGGCGGCCTCGATCTGCGACCAGAAGCGCTCGATCTGCATCGGCGAGTTGAAGATCACATGGTCCGACAGGCGCAGAATCTCATCGAGATCCTCGGCCTTGTAGGCGGCGGAATAAGTCGCGATCTCGCCATCGTAGAACTCGCTGGCAAGGCGCGCTTCCCACAGGCCCGAAGTGCAGACGCCGTCCAGATATTCGCCGACGATCGGCGCGGTGGACCACATCGAGAAGGCCTTGAGCGCGGAGAGCACCTTGACGCCTGCACGCTCGCCGATGTCGCTCAGCACACGCAGGTTGTCTCGCAGCTTCGCGGCATCGACCACGAAGCTGGGGCTGTCGACACGCGACAGGTCGAAGTGAACGAAGGCTCCCGGATCGCCGGCGCGGGTTTCCATCACTGAAGTCCTTTGCGAGAGGGGGACGGCCTCAGCCGAACGGCCCCTTGAAGATAAACCATGCCCCCGCCCCGACCAGCGAAAATCCGACCAGCTCGTTGAGGCCCGGCTTCTGGCCGAACAACACCCATGCCACCAGCACGAAGGCGGTCAGCGAAAAGGCCTCCTGAAGCACTTTGAGCTGCCCCAGCGAATAGACCTGGCTGCCGATCCGATTGGCCGGCACGGCAAGGCAGTATTCGAAGAAAGCGATGCCCCAACTCATTAGGATCGCCATCCACAGCGCCTTGCCCGGCATCTTGAGATGCAGATACCAGGCGGTGTTCATGAACAGATTGGAGCCCGCGAGCATCGCTATGGGGGCAACGAAAGACCAGTTCATCAATGCCTCAATAGACGCGGATTGCGTGCGGCGCCTTGCCGCCCCGTGCTTCGGGGTAGCAGCGATAAAGGCTGTCGTCAGCCTGACATTGACCCGTGATCGGCCGCGCTCATATCGGCGCGACGGAAAATTGCGGACCGTCCCCCGAGGGGCGGGCCGCCAGCGCAAAAGCGCCGGGCCCGCCCACAGGGACGGTCCGCAGGATAGGCATCAGAACGCGAGCGGGCCGTCGAGTTCCTCGACCGTCCAGGGCAGGCCGTGCTTGTTCAGCATGTCCATGTAGGGATCGGGATCGAACTGCTCCATGTTGAACACGCCTTCACCCGACCATGCGCCGGTCAGCACCATGGCCGCACCGATCATCGCCGGAACGCCGGTGGTGTAGCTGACGGCCTGGTTGCCGGTTTCGGCATAGGCGTCTTCGTGATCGCAGATGTTCTTGATGTAGAACGTCTTCTCGCCCGAACCGTCCAGCGCTTCGCCAGTCGCGATGTCGCCGATGTTCGTCTTGCCCTTGGTGGTCGAGCCAAGCGAGCTGGGCTCGGGCAGAACGGCCTTCAGGAACTGGAGCGGAATGATTTCCACACCGTTGTAGATCACCGGATCGATGCGGGTCATGCCCACGTTCTGCAGCACGGTGAGGTGCTTGATGTACTCGTCACCGAAGGTCATCCAGAAGCGCGCGCGCTCCATTTCAGGGATGAACCTGGCGAGGCTTTCCAGTTCCTCGTGGTACATCATGTACATGTTCTTGGGGCCGACGGCTTCGAAGTCGAAGCTCTGCTTCACGCCCATCGCCGGGGTCTCGACGAACTGGCCGTTTTCCCAGTGGCGGGCCGGCGCGGTGACTTCGCGGATGTTGATTTCCGGGTTGAAGTTCGTCGCGAAGGCCTGGCCGTGATCGCCGCCGTTACAGTCCAGAATGTCCAGCGTGCGGATGGTCTTCAGCTTGTGCTTCTTCAGCCACATCGCGAAGACCGAGGTGACGCCCGGATCGAAGCCCGAACCCAGCAGCGCCATCAGGCCCGCCTGCTTGAAGCGCTCCTGATAGGCCCACTGCCAGTGGTATTCGAACTTGGCCACGTCCTTGGGCTCGTAGTTCGCGGTGTCCATGTAGTGCGTGCCGGTCGCCAGGCACGCGTCCATGATCGCGAGGTCCTGATAGGGCAGCGCCAGATTGACGACCAGCTTCGGACCGATCGAGCGGATCAGCGCCGAGGTCGCCTCAACATCGTCGGCGTCGATCGCATAGGTGCCGATCGTCACGCCGGTGCGCTGCTTCACCGATTCGGCGATCGCTTCGCACTTGGAAACCGTGCGGCTGGCGAGATGAATGTCGGAAAAGATATCCGGATTCATCGCCATCTTGTGGACCGCGACCGAACCGACGCCGCCTGCGCCGATCACCAGAACCTTGCTCACCAATCTATCTCCTTGAACGCGCAAGCCGCGAAAGGGCCGCATATAGTGCCCCTGTGTGACAACTCAACTGTGAGAGTTTTCTGCCCTCCTCCTTCGTCATTGCGAGGAGGCGAAGCCGACGTGGCAATCCAGAGCGGTTCTGCGCGACGACTCTGGATTGCTTCGCTCCGCTCGCAATGACGAAAGGAGGGTGCGGGATGGTTCCGCCGAAACCAGGCGATCACCGGCAACGCGTCAAACCATATCCAACCACGGCTGTCATAATTCGCCATCATCCCGTCATCACGCGGTCACCCGGTGGAGGCATTGCCGCCGTGCCATTACCGATACGGCACCGGGGGACCACTACCATGCCAAACGCACGCCCTGCTTCCGATCTGATCGAGGGAGCGGTCGTCCGCTCGGAATCCTCACGCGCGTCGCGCCTGCTCGACAAGGCCTTCGCCCTTGCCTTCAAGGGGCTGGTCTATGCGCAGATCTGGGAAGATCCGGTGGCAGACATGGCCGCGCTCCAGATCGGGCCCGAAAGCCGCGTGCTGACCATCGCCAGCGGCAGTTGCAATGCGCTTTCCTATCTCACCGCCGATCCGGCCGCGATCACCTGCGTCGATCTCAACACCGCGCATATCGCACTCGGCCGCCTGAAGATCGCCGCGATCGAGAACCTTGATTATGCCGACTTGCGCAGCTTCATCGCCGAAGCCGACAAGCCGGAAAACGCCGCGATCTACCGCGAGAAGCTGGCGCCGCACCTCGACGAAGCGACGCGCCGCTATTGGGAAGGCCGCGATCTCGCCGGCCGCCAGCGCATCCGGGGCTTTACGCGCGGCATCTACAAGCGCGGCCTGCTGGGCCACTTCATCGGCGCCGCGCACGTGCTCGCCAAGCTCTACAAGATCGACCCCAGCGAAATCCTCGGTGCCGAGACGCTGGAAGAACAGCGCCGCGTGTTCGACGAGCGCTTCGCCCCGATCTTCGAGCGCAAGCTGGTGCGCTGGCTGGCCGACCAGCCCGCCTCGCTGTTCGGCCTCGGCATTCCGCCCGCGCAGTACGACGCGCTGGCCGGCGGCCATCGCATGGCCGACGTGCTCCGCGCCCGCCTCGAAAAGCTGGCCTGCCACTTCCCGCTGGGTGACAATTACTTCGCCTGGCAGGCCTTCGGGCGCGGCTATGGTCGCCAAGCCAAGGCCCCGCTCCCGCCCTATCTGCAGGAAGCCAACGTGCCGATGGTGCGTGAACGTCTGGGCCGCCTGACCCTGCGCCATGCCAACTTCACGCAAGTCCTCTCCGAAAGCGCGGATGCCTCGTTCGATCGCTACATCCTGCTCGATGCGCAAGACTGGATGAGCGATGCCCAGCTCACCGAACTGTGGAGCGAGATCACCCGCACCGCCCGCTCCGGATCGCGCGTGCTGTTCCGCACCGCCGCCGAACCCACGCTGCTGCCCGGCCGCGTACCGGAAGAGATCCTCTCGCGCTGGGATTACCGCGAGGACGAATCGCGCGCGGCGACCGAGGGCGATCGCTCCTCGATCTACGGCGGCGTCCACCTCTACGTGCTGAAAGGCTGACGGTGACCGAGACCACCCTTCCCGCCGATCACGCCGCGCTGATGGACCGCGTCTATCGCGGCCAGCGCCACATCTACGACCTCACGCGCAAATACTATCTGTTCGGCCGCGACCGGCTGATCCGCGAGCTTGATGCGGCGCCGGGCATGTCCGTGCTGGAAGTCGGCTGCGGCACCGGGCGCAATCTCGAACTGGCGGGCAAGGCGTGGCCCGGAGCCACGCTCCACGGCTTCGACATCTCCAGCGAAATGCTCAAGAACGCCCGCAGGCGGCTGGGCGAGCAGGCCGAGCTAACGCCCGGCGATGCCACCCGCTTCGATCCGAAAGCCCTGTTCGGCCGCAGCGGGTTCGACCGCATTTTCCTCTCCTATACGCTCTCCATGATCCCCGGCTGGCAGGACGCCCTGTCGCGCGCGGTGGCGGCGCTTTCCCCCGGCGGCGTGCTCCATGCCGTCGATTTCGGCGACCTCGCGGGCCTGCCTTCCCCCTTGCGGGCGGGCCTGCGGGGCTGGCTGGCGAAGTTCCACGTCACGCCCCGGCTCGACCTGCCCATGCAGGCGGCACGCATTGCCGGAGACCGGGGCCTGTCGGTGGAGTTCACGCGCGGGCCACTCGGCTATTACCAGATGGTGCGGCTGACGCGGTGAGTTTATGGCCTTGGCCATGAACGCGAATCTCCCGAATCCGAATCTTCAACGCCGCCCGACCCACGAAGGCGTGCTCGAAGCCGCCGCCAAAGTCGCGGCGATCCTGCCACGCACGCCGCTGCTGCCGCTTGAGGTCGATGGCCGCACGATCTGGTGCAAGGCCGAGAGCCTCCAGCCGGTCGGCGCCTTCAAGATCCGCGGGGCCTGGCACCGCCTTACCGCGCTGACGGATGGCGAGCGTGGGCGCGGTGTCGTCGGCGTTTCCAGCGGCAACCATGCGCAGGGCGTGGCCTGGGCCGCACGGCGGCTGGGCATTGCCGCCACTATCGTCATGCCGACCGACGCGCCGGAGGTGAAACTCTTCAATACCCGCGCGCTCGGCGCCGAAGTGGTGCTCTATGACCGCCCCGGCGGCGAGGACCGCGACGAAGTGGCCAACCGCCTTTGCGAAGAGCGCGGGGCCACGCTCGTCCATGCCTACGGCGACCCCTGGATCATCGAGGGACAGGGCAGCACCGCGATCGAAATCGCCCAGCAAATGGCCGAACGCGGGCTCGGCGGGCCCGACCAGATCGTCGCCCCCTGCGGCGGCGGCGGGCTCACGGCAGGAATCGCCCTCGCCCTTCCCGATGCGGCCGTGGTGCCGGTCGAGCCCGAAGGATGGGACGATGTCCGCCGCAGCCTTGCGGACGGCGAGATCCGCCGCGTGGCCGCCGATGCCCCGCCCACGGCCTGCGATGCCTTGCAGACGCCGGCCACCTGGCCGATCAACTTCGAGGTTCTGAAAGCCCGCTGTCCCTTCGGACTCGTCGCCACGCCCGCCGAAGTGCGCGCGGCGCAGCGCCTCGCTTTCGCCAAGCTGCGCCTTGTCATCGAGCCCGGTGGAGCCGCCGCGCTCGCTGCCGTGCTGGCCGGCAAGGTCTCCCTGACCGACCGTACTGCCGTGGTGCTTTCGGGCGGCAACACCGATGCCGAGGCCTTCGCCAAGGTATTGTCCGGAAACGCCTAAGTCCTGACCCAAGTACCGCATTGACAAGCCGGCCGGCGCGGCCGAGGCTCGGGTTCGCAGCAAGGGAGATCCCATGACCGGAATGGCAATCCTGCAACCCGTGGTCGCGCTGGCGGCCTGGACCATGGTCATGTGGTTCTGGCTCTACGGATCGCGCCTTTCCTCATTCGGCAAAGTCGATCCGGAAGAACTGATCGACGATCCCCATGTCTCGCTCGACCATGTGCTGCCACCGCAGGTCGAGTGGAAAGCGCATAATTACAACCACCTGCTGCAAGATCCGGTGATCTTCTATGCGATCTCGATCACGCTTGCGCTGCTTGGGCTGGGGGATGGGATGAATGCGCAGGTCGCCTGGGCCTACGTGGGCTTCCGGGTCATGCATTCGATCGTGCAGACGACCTTCAATCGCATGCCGCTGCGCTTCGCGTTTTACGCGCTTTCGACCTTCTGCCTGATGTTCCTGATCGCCCGCGCCGCCGTGGTCATGTTCTAGACGAAGCGCTCCCGGCGTAGTAATCTCCTTATCGGGAGATGCGTAGTTCGGGAGGTGCTGCGTGAAGACAGTTCGCCGGCAATTGGCAAGTCCGCCAGTACTGTGGGCAGTACTCGCGCTGGAAATCGCTTTCATCTTCCTGACTTTGGCCACGCTCGTCAGCAAGGTGATGGCAACCAGCTGGAACCTGAGTTGGTCGATGTTCTTCGTGGGCGTGATCGGCAGCGCCTGGGGCGCGGTGATCTACCAGCTGCTATCCTGCAATGCCGACGAATCCGAGAACGACGGGAATACGTGACGTTCGCGGCGGATCCCTGTAGGGAGCGCCATGGACTTCGACGATCAGCTCCGCCGCTACTTCGGCACCGACGACCTTTCCACCATCGCCCCTTCCACGCTGGAAACCGGGCTCGATCGCATTCGCGTCGACCTTGGCATGGAGAAGGACCGCGCGCGGCGCTTCGCGCTGTGGTGCCTGCTCTATATGTTCAACGCCTCGCCCGATCTCGATGTCGCCTTCGACAACGAAGAGGACCGCAATTTCGCGCGGGACTTCATGGACATGATGGCAAAAGCGCAGGAATCCGACTGAATTCCCGCGCTTTTCACCCGGTCATGCGCGCTCGAAATAGCTCGCGAGTTCGACATGGGTGGACCAGCGGAACTGGCCGACCGGGCGCAGTTCCACCAGCCTGAATCCCGCCTCGATCAGCCGCGCCGCATCGCGCGACCAGCTTGACGGATTGCACGAAACATAGACCACGCGGCCGACGCTCGAAGCCGCGATGCACTCCACCTGCTCGCGCGCACCGGCGCGCGGCGGGTCGAGGATGACGGCATCGAACTTGCTCAGCTCGTCGGGCTGGAGCGGGTTGCGGAACAAGTCGCGGTGGTCGCAGAAAACCGGCAGTTGTGCGCGTCCGGCAGCCGTCTTGCACGCCAGATGGGCATCGCGCGCAGCCTCTGCGGCCAGCACTCTGGTCTGCGGTCCGGCCAGTGCCAGAGCGAATGTGCCGAGGCCGGAGAACAGGTCCGCCACGGTCGCCGCGCCTGCCAGCCAGCCGCGCGCGGCCTCCACCAGCGCCTCTTCGCCGTCCGCCGTCGCCTGCAGGAACGCCCCCGGCGGAAGCGGTACCTGAACGCCACCTAACCGCACCGTAACCGGCACCGGCTCCCACACGGTCTCGAAACCGTAGCCACCATCCATGGTGAAGCGCGCGAGCTTATGTTCGCGCGAGAAATCGAGCATCGCCTCGGTCGCGGCAAGCCCCTCTGCCGTCAGCCCCTTGATGCCGAGATCGACTCCCTGCTCGGTCAGCGTCATCTCGATGTCGGCGGCCATGCGGGGCTGCTGGTGCTTGGTCGGCTTGCCGGGACGGCCACCCTTCTTCGCGGGTGCCGCCTTGCCCATGGTGATGAGCAGCTTGCGCAGCGGCCCGAGCACCGCGAACAGTTCCGGCGCCATCACCGGGCATTCTTCCAGTTCCACCAGCCGGTGCGATTTCGCCTCGCGGAAGCCGATGGTCACGCGCCCGCCCGAGCTTTCGGCGCGCAAGGATACGCGGCGGCGCGCGCCCGGCGGCGAGAGGTAGGGCGGCGCGATCAATTCGGCACCCAGTTCCTGCGAGGCCGAGGCATTGGCAACGCGCGAGGCGACGAAGTGCTCAAGGCTCTCTTCGTCAAGCTGCTGAAGCTGACAGCCGCCGCAGCGGCCGAAATGGCTGCACGCCGGCTGGATGTGGTGCGGCCCCCATTCGAGGGTATCGTCCTCATGCAGCAGGTCGCCCGGCGCCGCGCCCCAGGCGAAGCGGCCGGATGCGGTCACACCATCGCCCTTGGCGGCGATACGCAGAATTTCTTCGGTTCCAATAGTCACAGGCAGGCCGCTAGCGCAGCCGGGACCATTTGTCCAAGCTGGCCGGCGGTAAAGGCGGGTCCGGCGCGGCGCGCCGCCTCTCCGTGGAGCCAGACTCCCTCGCAGGCGGCCGCGAATCCTTCCGCTCCGGCAGCGAGGCGGCTGGCGACGCAACCGGCCAGAACATCGCCGGTTCCTGCGGTCGAGAGCCACGAACTGGCGCGCGGCGCACAGGCGACCCGCCCGTCCGGCGCAGCGATCACCGTGTCCGGTCCCTTGGCGACCACGATCATTCCGGCCGACTTGGCCAGTGCCAGCGCGCGGTCGGCTTTGCTGCCCCCACCATCGCAGCCGAACGTCCGTTCGAGCGTGACCAGCTCACCCTCATGCGGAGTCGCCACTGTCGCGCCCTTCCGCTCGGTCAGCAGGCGCGGCCCGAGCAGTACCAGCGCATCGGCATCGATCACTGCCGGTACCGGATCGGCCAGCGCAATCGCCAGCCGCTCTCGCGCCAGACTGTCTCGCCCTAGGCCCGGGCCCACCAGTACGGCGGTATTCCGGTCGTCGACCAGCACGTCGAACAGCTTGCCCTGATCGACCACGAGATCGGCAGGCACATTGCGCTTGCTGTCCGCGAAAAGCTTCACGTACCCGGCTCCGGCGCCTTGCGCCGCCACACTCGCCAGCACCGCCGCGCCGGGCATCGCGCCGCCGACTACGGCGAGCAGTCCGCGCCGGTACTTGTGCGCATCCACTGCAGGTGCGCCGATCCGGGGCTTGGCGACCGGAACCGCCGCGCCTTCCACCGCGGCCACGCCGATAGGCACTTGCCGCAGCGTGCCCATCGTCGCTGCCGCCGGCATCAGGAAATGCGCGAATTTCCACGCGCCCAGCGCAATCGTCGCATCATAGTGCGGCAGGCCCGGGTTCAGGATCATGCCAGTGTCGGACTGCACGCCGCTCGGCAGGTCGAGCGCCAGCCGGTGGTGATGCGCCTGCGCCAGCCGCGTGAGCAATGCCACATGCTCCGCCGCAAGCGGCCGCGTGAGCCCGCTGCCGAACAGGCAATCGACGAAGACATCGCCATGGATCTCAGTATCAGGCTCTACCACCGCACCGTGGTAGAGAGCGCGCGCCTCGCGCGCCGCGTCGGTTTTCGGATCGCCTGCGGCCACCACGGTAACCTGTCCGCCGCGCTCGCGAATGGCTTCGGCGATCACATAGCCGTCGCCGCCGTTGTTACCGGGACCGCAGAGCACGGTAACCGCCCTGCCCGCCGAAACCCGCCAGACCCATTCGGCCGCACCCAACCCGGCAATCCGCATCAGCGCGGAAACCGAAGACCCCGCCGCGATCAGCGCGTCTTCGGCCGCGCGCATCTGCGCTACGGTCAGGATCTGGTCATTATGGGGCAGCAGCCGATGGGGCATGGGGCTTCCTCGTCGCCGGGAACAGGTAGCGGTCGGCCCCGACCGAAACGTCGAGCCGGTCGCCGTTCAACCTTGTTACCGCCACTTGCGCCCCGTCGGCAACCTCAAGCCCGCGTCCGTCGCTGACGACGGCAAAGCGGCGGAAGCCGCCGTCCGGATGGCGGACCAGCAGGGACAGCCCATCCGGCCCTTCCAGCCGCTCGACCGCGCAGACCGGCTGAAGCTTGCCGAAGCCGGAGACGGCACAGGGAATATGCTCGTCCCCCTCGGCCACTTTCGGCGCTTCATGCCGCGACGAGCAAGCGGCGAGCGCGAGGAGCAAGGCAATGCCTGTAAGGGAGCGGGCCATGCGCCTCTGCTACAAGGACATTCCCGCCAGCGACAAGCATCTATGCGGCACAGCCCGAGAATGGGACACATGCCGCCAGACTTGAATTCGGCCGAGCCGTAGCCCGGCCGGAAAACCCGGGGTGGGACCAAAGCCCACCCCGTGCGTCCTGGCTCAGTAGCCGTCCACGGCCTTGCTGACGAGGATGTTCACCGCAACGCGGCGGTTCTGCGCCTTGCCTTCGGGCGTGCTGTTGTCCGCCAGCGGATCGGCCTTGGCCATGCCGGTGGGGGTCAGCATGCGATAGGGCTTCCAGTGGCAAGCCTGCTGGAGGTAGTTCACCACGCGGGTGGCGCGCTTTTCGCTGAGCGTCTGGTTGTAATCGTCGCTGCCGACGGAGTCGGTGTAGCCGACCACCAGCAGAAGGGCATTATCCATGCCGTCGGCCGAAGTGGCCGCCGAGCAGAGATTGCTCTTCGCCTCGGGCGTCAGGTCAAACTTGCCCGTGTCGAAGTTCACGTTCGTCGTGCCCTTGATGTTGTACTTGTCGATGTCGCCCATGCGGCCACGCAGAGCCTCGGTTGCCGCTTCGTTGGACGCGAAGCGCTGATCCGTGCCGTTGTGGATCATGGAGGCGACCTTCATGTCCTTGTTCTTCAGATCGATCGAGCTGGCCACCAGCGCGCCGCCGCCCTGCAAGGTGTCGATCGAAACCGGCAGACCATTGAGAAGCTGGTTTGTCGCCAGCTTGTTGCTGTTCAGACCCAGGAAGCCGCCGCTGGACTTGACCTTGGTGGCACTGGTGACGGTGACGATCGTCTTGTTGCCGTTGGCGCTGGTAACCTGGACCCGGTCACCGCTGCGCGCGGAGATGATGCCTTCGACCTTGGGACCCTTGGTCATGCCGGCCGTGTCGACCGGCTGCTGGCTGGAGGCGTCTGCCGTAACGCTGCCTTCCAGGCCGTCCTGCTGCTGCGCGGAAACGCTGCCGGCCACCGAAACAGCCAGCGTGCCGATCAGTAAAAGGGCTTTGGGGTTTTTGGAAATGACACTCATTGCGCTACTCCTTCAATCTCGACCAGTCGGGCCTGCGTGATCGCAGCTTCTCGTCCGACTGCCGTCCCCCTGTGATGGTGTAACCGGCTGTCAGAACCCCTCCATTTCGCTTCATAAAATGTGCGACCGGTAAGCCGCACCTGAACCATGGATGTTCTGCCTGTTCAGATTCACCTTGCGGGCACATGAACACTCTCCCTAACAACCGGGCCCGTGCGGGTAATCCGAGTGCAACGTGCGGTGAACCGATGCAGACTGCACGGACGAAACGCACTTTTGCGTGGCCCGGAACTGCATTTTCACTTGCGGCGATTGGGTTAAGTGGCGCGCTGTTGTTGCGAATAGGGCGGGAATGCGTTTTCGGACCGAATCGAGGGCCTTCTGCTCAACTCATTAAAAACATTCGCCTAGCCAGTTCTTCGCGTATGCTTTCCGCGAAACCGGATTTGGTTCCCGAGCGATCAAAATAAAGTGCGGAAGCGATAGCACCGGACCGCTTGCACTCTGATCCGCCTGACCGGGAGTACAATTGACAACGGGGCCCCCGCTTTCGCGGGAGCCCCGTCAGGAATTTGGAGATGGGATGCGCCCTGCCGAAGGGCGTCCCTTTACTTCCGCTTGAGCTGCGTCACATCGCGCACCGCGCCCTTGGCGGCACTGGTGGTCATGGCCGCATAGGCCTGCAGCGCGGCGGAAACCTTGCGCGGGCGCGGATGGACCGGAGACCAGGCATCGGCACCACGTGCTTCCTGCTGGGCGCGACGGTGCGCCAACACTTCGTCCGAGACCATCAGGTTGATCGTGCGGCCCGGGATATCGATCTCGATCGTGTCACCGTTCTCGACAAGGCCGATGGCACCGCCCTCGGCCGCTTCGGGCGAGGCGTGGCCGATCGAGAGGCCCGAGGTGCCGCCCGAGAAGCGTCCGTCGGTCAGCAGCGCGCACGCCTTTCCGAGGCCCTTCGACTTCAGGTAGCTGGTCGGGTAGAGCATTTCCTGCATGCCCGGTCCGCCGCGCGGTCCTTCGTAGCGGATGACCACGACGTCACCCGCGCCGACCTGCCCGCCGAGAATGCCGGCAACGGCGGCATCCTGCGATTCGTAGACGCGCGCGGTGCCGGTGAACTTCAGGATGGAATCGTCCACGCCTGCCGTCTTCACGATGCAGCCGTCCTGCGCGATGTTGCCGTAGAGCACGGCAAGTCCGCCGTCCTGGCTGAAGGCATGCTCCTTGGAGCGGATGACGCCGTTCTCACGGTCGAGATCGAGTTCTTCCCAGCGGCGCGACTGGCTGAAGGCGGTCTGCGTCGGCACGCCGCCCGGCGCGGCCTTGAAGAATTCCTGCACCGAAGGCGCGTTGGTGCGCGAGATGTCCCAGTGGTTCAGCGCATCGCCCAGCGTGCGCGCGTGAACGGTCGGCAGGTCGGTATGCAGCAGGCCCGCGCGGTCGAGCTGGCCCAGGATCGCCATGATGCCGCCCGCGCGGTGAACGTCTTCCATGTGGACGTCGTTCTTCGCAGGCGCAACCTTGGAAAGGCACGGCACCTTGCGGCTCAGGCGGTCGATATCCTCCATGGTGAAGTCCACGCCCGCCTCAACGGCGGCGGCCAGCAGGTGGAGCACGGTGTTGGTGGAGCCGCCCATGGCGATATCGAGGCTCATGGCATTCTCGAACGCCTTGAAGCTGGCGATATTGCGCGGCAGCGCGGTCTCGTCTTCCTGCTCGTAATAACGGCGGCAGAGATCGACCGCGAGACGGCCGGCTTCGAGGAACAGGCGCTGACGGTCCGAGTGGGTCGCCAAGGTCGAGCCATTGCCCGGCAGCGAGAGGCCCAGCGCCTCGGTCAGGCAGTTCATCGAATTGGCGGTGAACATGCCCGAGCAGGAACCGCACGTCGGGCAGGCCGAACGCTCGATCGCCTTCACTTCTTCGTCGGTGTAGCTCTCATCGGCGGCGGCGACCATGGCGTCGACCAGATCGAGCGCCTGCTCCTTGCCGCGCAGCACGACCTTGCCCGCTTCCATCGGCCCGCCCGAAACGAAGACCACCGGGATATTGATGCGCAGCGCGGCCATCAGCATGCCCGGCGTGATCTTGTCGCAGTTGGAGATGCAGACCATGGCGTCGGCACAGTGGGCGTTGACCATGTACTCAACGCTGTCCGCGATCAGGTCGCGGCTGGGCAGCGAATAGAGCATGCCGTCGTGGCCCATGGCGATGCCGTCATCGACCGCGATGGTGTTGAATTCCTTGGCGACGCCGCCCGCTGCCTCGATCTCGCGCGCGACCATCTGGCCAAGGTCCTTGAGGTGGACGTGGCCCGGAACGAACTGCGTGAAGGAGTTTACAACGGCGATGATGGGCTTGCCGAAGTCCGCGTCTTTCATCCCCGTCGCGCGCCAGAGGCCACGCGCGCCCGCCATGTTGCGGCCGTGAGTGGAAGTGCGTGAGCGATAGGCGGGCATTGTGCGAACTCCGGGAAATGACCGGTGCCGCACGTCGCGCGCACCGTCTTGCCCGCGCCCCCTACGCGATGCGGGCGGCTTTTGCGAGCCATAAAATGTCCCGGATGACCGATTTAACTTTCCGGATCATGCGCAGTCGCAAGGCGCCTGGGAAGCCCCGATTGACAGGATGGGGGCTTCCATGAAACCGTTTGCATCAGGGGCATCCGGGCATGGGGGATCACCATGGCACCAATGCGTTGGAGCGGATTTGGCGGCTTTGCGCTGCTTACGGCGGCACTGTCGCTGAGTGCCTGCACGAACGCCCCAGGTAGTCGGGGGCCCACCGAAGGCACCGAATACTGCGACGTGATCCAGGACTATGTCCTGCCCGACGACTGCACGGAATTCGCCAAGCAGGCGGCGCGGCAAACCGACGGCACGGCGGCGTTCAACGCGCCCAATCCGCTCGAACGCGGCGAGAGTTTCACGGTGTGGCTGGCGGTCGCCGCCGATCCGCCGAAGCCTCATCCCACGCCTGCACCCTCCCCGACACCGGCTCCCAGCCCCAAACCAAGCCCTGCCCCCAGCGAGGACGCATCGGCCGCGCCCGTGGCTGAGGCGACCGACAATGCCGCGCTCGTCACCCCGGCCCCGCCGCCTGCGACCACTGCCGACCTTGCTCCAGCGCCCGAGCGGGTCGTCGCGCAGATGCCCGGCCATGTGCAGCACTTCAGCGTCACCGTGGGCGAATTCGTGGCGGCGGACCTGCAAGGCGACGACTCCTTCGAAATCAAGCCGCTGCGCGACCGCACCCAGCGCGTCCACCTCGGCAAGCCCTATCCTTCGACGGTCTGGGGCTGGCAGGTCACGCCCAAGCGCGGCGGCGACCACATGATGACGATCACTACCGTAGTGCAGGTCAAGGACCGGCAAGGCCAGTTCTGGGACGTGGTGAGCACGCCGCATTCCTATGGCTTCCACGTCAAGGTGGGCGTGGTCGGCTGGATTCAGGACACTTTGGAAAGCGCGCCGTTCTGGCTGAAGCTGGTCACCGGCGTGGTCGTCGCGCTGTCCGCGCTGATCGTGGCGGTGACCGATCTGCGCAAGAAAGTGCTGGCGCTGTTCGGCATCGGCTCAGGCAAGTCCGAGCCGCCCGATCAGCCTTCCGGCGGCAAGCCGTAACGGTTTTCCTTGGCCCGCCCCGGCTGCGCCAGCAACAGGACAAGCACGCCTACCGCGCCGAGAAAGAGCAGGCTGTTGAGCGCCAGCAGGCCGAACAGGCCCATGTCCGGCTGAGGCGCGGCGAAGATCGCGGGCATCCTTGCAAAGGAGAAGAACAGGAACGGCAGCGGCAGCAATCCCCATGCCCCGCCGCGCCCGGCGTCGTGCAGGCGACGGACGATAGCGGCGGCCAGCAGGACGATGGCCAGCGCGGCAATGCCCTCCATCGCCGCAAAGATCGGCGCCGGGTCCGGCATCAGTTCGGGGTGATTGCCCTCGATGCGGATCTGGTAGCTGCCCGGCCCCGACATGACAGTCGCCTGATCGGGATGCTCGTGAGCGAACTGCTGCATCCGGGTCATGGTGGAGAGCATCATCGGTGCCACCGCGATGACACCGATCACGAACGTCAGCCCGATCACCACGGCGACCCATGGCCAGAACTTCGCACGCGCTTCGCGGCCGGAAAATTTCGCCAGTCGCACCACATGATAGCCGATCATGACGTTCCCCCGATGCTTAGGTGCCGGAAGAGTATCGTGACGGCCCGCACTCCACAAGTCAGCCGAGACGAACCGCAACCTCCCGGCACACGCGCGTCATGCGATCGGCCCAGAGCGCCTGACCGGCCGCGTCCTCGATCTGATCCTGCCGGATCTCGATGCCGAGATAGGGGCGGCCATGCGCCTCGGCATGGCGGTTCATCGTCGCGTTGAGCACTTTGCCCGAATAGGGCAACTGGTCGCCCACCACGAGGCCTTCGGCCTCCAGCAGCGGAATCGCGATCCGCGCGGCGCGGTCATCCTCGTTGTAGAGCACGCCGACATGCCACGGGCGGGGATTGTCGCAAGTCGCCAGCGCGGGCGTGAAGCTGTGGAGCGAGAGGATCAGCGCCGGCTCGGCCGCCACCAGCCGGGCTTCGAGACCGTCGTGGTAGGCGTGGAAATACCGCGCAAGGCGGGCCGAGCGGCCTTCGGTGCACAGCACATTGCCGGGGATCGCATGGCCGTCCGACACTTCAGGCAGCAGCCCCGGCGCATCCAAGTCGCGGTTGAAGTCGCAGACAAGGCGGCTGACATTGGCGAGCCATGCGGCAATGCCGCCGTTTCCGCCCTGCTCGACCATCCGCTCCGCCACGCCGGCCACGCCGATGTCGATGGCGATGTGCCGCTCCATCAGTTCGGCGGGAATGCCAAGGTCGATCCCCTCCGGCACGCGGTTGGAGGCATGATCGCCAACGATCAGGATGCCGCCCGCTTGCGGCGTGCCCAGCAGGCGCCAGGCTTCGGTGATGCGCGCTTCGGTAATCAACGCAGGCTCCCGGACAATTGCCACCAATCGGGGCGGACCGCCGCCACCCTTGCCGCCGCTTCGCTTAAGGCTTGCTGACTCTCGTAGAGCGCGAAACAGGTCGCGCCCGAACCGGACATGCGGGCGAGGAAAGGCGCGGTCTCGCGCAGAGCCGCCAGCACGTCCGCCACCGCCGGGCAGATTTCGATGGCGGGAGCTTCCAGATCGTTGCGGCCGGACAGCGCGATGTCACGCAGTGTGCCGCCCGGCATGGGCCCCCGGTCGATCCGGTCCCAGGCCTTGAACACCGGGCCGGTCGGCACCGGAAGGCGCGGGTTGACCAGCAGCACCGGACAGCCTGCGAGGTCATTTTCGGAAACTTCAGTGAGGTCGGTGCCGGTGCCGGTGCCGATGCAGGGCCGCGAGAGCACGCAGGCGGGCACATCGGCGCCCAACTTGGCAGCATGGGCGTGCCAGTCCTCGGGCAATCCGTGCGCGCGCTCGACCATGCGGAACACCGCGCCCGCGTCGGCCGAGCCGCCGCCCAGCCCAGCGGCCACCGGCAGCCGCTTTTCGAGATCGACGGACCAGCCTTTGCCATGGGGCAATGCGGTGAGCGCCTTGGCGACGATATTGCCGAAAGGATCGTCGATCTTCGCCGCGAATTCGCCGTGGGTTGTCAGGCGGTCGGCTTCGGCGGGAACCGCCGTCAGTTCATCCCCGGCATCGACGAAGGCGAACAGCGTTTCCAGCTCATGATAGCCATCCTCGCGCCGTCTGCGGACGTGGAGCGCGAGGTTGATCTTGGCGTAGGCGGTTTCGGAAATCATCGCCTTGTCCATGCCGCTATGCGAACGGAGAGGCAAGGTGGCCCTCGTTTTCGGACTTCCGAATGTTTTTGAACACCCGAACATCCCGCCTTTTGTCATCCTGAACTTGTTTCAGGATCCATCTGGCCGCCTGCTCCGAAGCGTCGTGTCACCAGCGGAACTCTCGGCTGGCTATCTCCCGTTCCGCCCACGCTGCACGATGGACCCTGAAACAAGTTCAGGGTGACGATGAAGATGGGCCGCAAGAAAGATTCGCCGCAAATAGAAGCCGAAAAGGGGGAAGGCTCAGCCTTCCCCCCATCGCCGATTACATATTCGGGTAGTTCGGACCGCCGCCGCCTTCCGGCGTCACCCATTCGATGTTCTGCGTCGGGTCCTTGATGTCGCAGGTCTTGCAGTGGACGCAGTTCTGCGCGTTGATCTGCAGCTTCATGCCCGAACCGTCCGGATCGACGAATTCGTAGACGCCCGCCGGGCAATAGCGCGCCTCGGGACCGGCATAGACCGGCAGGTTGATCCGCGTGGGAACCGTGGGGTCCGTCAGCTTGAGGTGGACCGGCTGGTCTTCCTCGTGGTTGGTGAACGAATAGGACACGCTGGTCAGGCGGTCGAAGCTGATCACGCCGTCCGGCTTGGGATAGGCGACCGGCTTGTAGAGGTCCGCGCGCTGGAGGGTGGAAGCGTCGGTGTGGTGCTTCATCGGCTTGGCCACACCGAAGCCGAACAGCGTGCGCAGCCACATGTCCGCGCCTGCCAGCACCGTGCCGATCTCGCCGCCCCACTTGGCGACCAGCGGCTCCGCATTCTGGACGAGCTTCAGTTCCTTGGCGATCCAGCTTTCGCGCACGGCGGTATCGTATTCGCCCAGCGTATCCTGCTCGCGGCCCGCCTTAATCGCGGCGGCAATCGCCTCGCCCGCAAGGATGCCGCTCTTCATCGCGGTATGCGTGCCCTTGATGCGCGGCACGTTGACGAAGCCCGCCGAGCAACCCGCCAGCACGCCGCCCGGGAAGGCCAGCATCGGCACCGACTGCCAGCCGCCCTCGTTGATGGCGCGCGCGCCATAGGCCACGCGCTTGCCGCCTTCGAGAATCGCGCGGATTTCCGGGTGCTGCTTCCAACGCTGGAATTCCTCGAACGGATAGACGTAGGGATTCTTGTAATCGAGCGCGGTCACGAAGCCGAGCGCCACCTGGTTGTTCGCCTGGTGGTAGAGGAAGCCGCCGCCCCAGCTGTCGGTCTCGCTCATCGGCCAGCCCTGCGTGTGGATCACGCGGCCGGGGACGTGCTTGTCCGCCGGAATGTCCCAGAGCTCCTTGATGCCGATGCCGTAGATCTGCGGCTCGCAATCGGCCTCCAGATTGTACTTGGCCTTCAGGCGCTTGGTCAGGTGGCCGCGCGCGCCTTCACAGAACACGGTGTACTTGCCGAGCAGGTTCATGCCCGGCTGGAAGTCGTCCTTGGGATTGCCCTCGCGGTCCACACCCATGTCGCCGGTCTGCACGCCGATCACGGCGCCGGCATCGTCATAGAGGATCTCGGCAGCAGGGAAGCCCGGGAAGATCTCGATCTCCAGCGCTTCGGCCTGTTCGGCCAGCCAGCGGCAGAGGTTGCCCAGCGAGCCGGTGTAGCTGCCCTTGTTGGACATCAGCGGCGGCATCACCAGATGCGGCAGCGAGAACTTCTTCTTCTTGGTAAGGTGCCAGTGCCAGTTGTCCGTCACCGGGGTTTCGGCCAGCGGGCAGCCGTCTTCGCGCCAGGTGGGCAGCAGCTCGTCCAGCGCCTTGGGATCGATGGTGGCGCCCGAAAGGATGTGGGCGCCGATCTCCGAGCCCTTTTCAAGGACGCAGACGGAAAGTTCGGGATCGACCTGTTTCAGACGGATCGCCGTGGCAAGGCCGGCTGGCCCGCCGCCGACGATGACGACGTCGTAAGGCATCGATTCACGTTCAATCATGGCAACCCTCGTAGTCTGGCCCCGTAATCTGGCCCGGTTCTGGCCCCAACAGCCCCTGAAATTCACGATTCACGCACTTAAACGCGCGATTAATTCGTGTTGTGCCTTGATTGGTGGAATGCGACAGGTCAAGACCCACGCGATGGATCAGGCCCCAAATCGGCAATTTCTGGACGATATCAAATCCGATATCACCGCCGCGCTCGACTGGTGGCGCGAGGCGGGAGTCGATTGCGACTTCCTCGACGAACCGCGCGAATGGATCGTGCCCGAGGAAGAGCAGGCCGAAGACGGCAGTCGCCGCCCGCCGCGCCGCCGCCCGCAAGTGGTGGACGAAGCCCCCGCCGCGCCCACCAGCATCGACCCCAAGCTGCTGCCCGCCGACCTCGACGCCTTCCGCGCATGGTGGATGACCGAGACCCTGCTCGACGATGGCGGCCCTACCGGCCGCCTGATGCCCGAGGGTGAGGCAGGTGCCGAGCTGATGATCGTGGTGGAAACGCCCGAGGGCGAGGACCGCGAGCGGCTGCTCACCGGGCCGCAGGGCAGGCTGCTCGACGCGATGCTCAAGGCTTTCGGCATGCGGCGCGAGGATGTCTACCTGGCCAGTGCCCTGCCCCGCCCCGATCCGGTGCCCGACTGGCGCGCGGCGGCCTCTCGCGGGGTGGGCGACGCGCTGGCGCGGCACATCGCTTTGGCCGCTCCGAAGCGGCTGATTGTGCTCGGAGGCAACGTTCTGCCGCTGATCGGCCACGAATCACCGCAACGGGCTGCCGTTTTAAGACAATTTCACCATGAAGGAATGACTATACCTCTGTTGGCAGGATGGGGGCTTGCTGCGCTGCTGCAAAATCCGCGCGCGAAAGCAAGTATCTGGAGGGCCTGGCTGGAGTGGACGGCACCCTGAGGGAGCATCCATCCGGCCACGAAATTCGGGGTCAGGTCGCAGGATGCGGGGAATTGAAGTGAAACACATTGCCAAGGCAGCGCGCGCCGCGGGGGTGGCTGCGCTAGCTGTCGCCACGCTGGCAGCCACGCCGGCATTCGCCAACAGCGCAGCGGTGGAATACTTCCGCACCCGCGCAGACAACACGGCGGTCCCGTCACTGCTCAGCCAGGACGATCGGGATTACTACAAGCAGGCCTTCGCCGCAGTGGACGCCAAGGACTGGGCGACCGTTCAGAAGATGCTGACGGACCGTCCGGACGGCCCGCTCCACCAGCAGCTCCGCGCCGAATACTTCCTGGCCTCGGGCTCGCCCAAGATCGAGCTTAGCGACCTCCAGACCTGGCTGGCTCAGGGCACCGAGCTTCCCGGCGCCGACCAGATCAGCCGCCTGGCCCTGAAGCGCGGCGCCGCCAGCGTGCCCACCGTCCCCAGCGAACAGGCTTTCGCCCGTCTGCCGACGATGACCAAGCGCGTGCGCCCGGCCTCGATCGACGATGGCACGATGCCCGCCGCGATCTCGGCCAGCATCAACGAGCGCATCAAGAACGACGATCCGACCGGCGCGCGCACCCTGCTCGACGGTATCGACGCTTCGCTCAGCCCTTATGCGCAGGCCGAATGGCGCCAGAAGGTCGCCTGGGCCTATTATATCGAGAACCTTGACGCGCAGGCCTATCAGGTGGCGCAGCTGGGCGCGATGGGCGCCGGTCCGTGGGTGGGCGAATCGTGGTGGACCGCCGGACTTGCCGCCTGGCGTCTGGGCGACTGCGACGGCGCCGCCGACGCCTTCGACAAGACCGCGAAGAATTCCGAAAACGCCGAGCTCAGCAGCGCCGCGCACTATTGGCGCAGCCGCGCGCTGGTCCGCTGCCGCAAGCCGGAGATGGCTGCCACCGAACTGCGCCTTGCCGCCGCGCGTGACGAAACGCTCTACGGCATGCTCGCCGCCGAGCAGCTGGGCATGAAGCTGCCCGAACAGCACGCCGCCGCCGACTTCACGCAGGCCGACTGGCAGGCACTGCGCAATACCCCCAATATCCGCGCCGCCGTGGAACTCTCCGAAATCGGCGAGGACGGCCTTGCCGACGAAGTGCTGCGCCATCAGGCGCGCATCGGCGATGCCTCGCAATATGTGCAGATCACCCGCCTTGCCCGCGATCTCGGCCTGCCTTCGACCCAGCTGTGGATGGCCTACAATGCGCCGACCGGCGGCCGTCCGGAACCGGCCAGCCGCTTCCCGACGCCGAAGTGGACTCCGGCCGGTGGCTGGAAAGTCGATCCGGCGCTCGTCTATGCGCATACGCTGCAGGAATCGATCTTCCAGACCAGCGTCGTCAGCCCCGCCGGCGCGCGCGGGCTGATGCAGATCATGCCCGCCGCCGCGCGCGACCACGCCGCCGCGCTGGGCGTGTCCGGCACGCCGGGCGACCTCAACAAGCCCGAGGTCAACCTCGCCTTCGGCCAGCAGCACTTGCAGACGCTGCGCGACGCGCCGGGCACGCAGGGCCTGCTGCTCAAGGTCATGGCGGCCTATAACGCGGGCCTCGTGCCGATCACCCGCTGGAATACCGAAGTGAACTGCGGCGGCGATCCGCTGCTGTGGATGGAATCGCTGCCCTACTGGGAAACGCGCGGCTACGTGAACATAGTGCTGCGCAACTACTGGATGTATGAGCGTCAGGCCGGCGGCCCTTCGGAAAGCCGCATGGCGCTTGCACAGGACCTGTGGCCGACTTTCCCGGGCCTCACCGGCTCGCAGGGCGTCCACATGGCAGCGAACGGAGCGATTGTGCGTGGCCATTGATCCCGAACGTCAATTCAAGCCCATCAACATCGCCCTGCTCACCGTTTCCGACACCCGTGGCCCCGAGAATGACACCTCGGGCGACATTCTCGAACAGCGCATCCGCGATGCCGGCCACCGGCTCGTCACCCGCGCCATCGAGAAGGACGATGCCGCTCGCCTCGCCAGCCGCTTCAACAACTGGATCGACGACCGCGAGATCGACGCCATCGTGACCACCGGCGGCACCGGCCTGACCGGCCGCGATGTCACGCCCGAAGCGATCGACCGGGTGAAGGATCGGGACATTCCCGGCTTCGGCGAACTGTTCCGCTGGCTATCCTATCAGACCATCGGCACCTCGACCGTCCAGTCGCGCGCCTGCGCGGCGGTGGCGCGCGGAACCTACATCTTCGCCCTGCCCGGCTCCAACGGCGCGGTGAAGGACGGGTGGGACGGCATCCTTGCCGAACAGCTCGACAGCCGGAACCGCCCCTGCAATTTCGTCGAACTGATGCCGAGGCTCAGGGAAGTCTGAGACCCGCCTCCTTCAGGCAAACAGCGGCAGGCGTGCCGCTTCCTCGTCTGACAGGTCAATGCCCATGACTTCGCGCAGAGTGCGGGCGTAATCGGCCGCATCGGCAATGTCGCGCGTCTCGCTGGCGCCGTTCCGGTAGAGCGAAAGCTGGCGGTCCGTCATTGCCGCGAAGCCGTCTTCCAGCACCACACTGGCCACGCAAAGCGTGGTGAAGCGCGTGTTCGGGCGGGTCGAGGTCCAGTGGTTGCCCATCTCGAGATCGTCCTGCGCAACCTCGCTGAGGTCGAAGATGTATTGCGGCTGCCAGTCACCGTGCGGCGCGCTGCGTCCGTCGGTGGCGCTGGCCGGCCCCGCGCGTTCAAGCCGCCATTCGCCGCCAAGCGATCCGCGCTCGCCGCTGCGCAGCAGGCGATGCCAGGCACCGTCCGGCGTCTGCGCCTGCGCGCCGTCCTCCAGCGGCATCGGCGGCACGAAGCTGCCTCCGAAACCGGCATCGGCAATCCACGCCGCGCCCTGCATGTTCACCAGTAGCAACGTATGCGTGCGGGGCGGCGCGGCATGTTCAGCCAGCCCCAGCAACACGCGCGCCAGCAGCGGCCGGTTGACGAGACCGATGGCTGACAGAACGTCTGAAAACAGCCGGTTCTGCTCGAAACAATAGCCTCCTCGCCCACGCATGACGAGCTTGTCGAAAACGCTGGCGCTGTCGATGCGGATGCCCTCGCCCAGCGGGATGGCCAGGTTCTCGAAGCCGATGGCGAGGCGATGCGCCAGTTGCAGCGCTGCGAGGCCTTCGGGATCGGCGGCAGGTGCGGCGTCGAGGCCGATACGAGCGAGGTAGCGATCGAGGTTCATCATCGCTCTAGAGCACCTCGTTCCATTGCCGGGCAAGCCTGTTGATAAGTTTGTCGATATAGCAGGCATATCCTGTCGGGAAGCTGTCGGTAGATGGTGCACAAGCCGGGATAACTTTGCGCAGGTTTGTGGATATATCGGACATAATCGGTGGACTGGTTGTGGGTGTGTTGTGGGCGGCCGGTGGGTAAGTGCTCCGGAATGCGGATCGTTACTTCTCAAGAAAAGCGAGGTCCCCGCCTTCGCGGGGACGACGGGAATTGGGGTTGTAGCGCCAGGGTCCGTTGGGCTCGCCGGTATTGCGGCCCCCTTGCCCGTCATTCCGGCAAAGACCGAGAGCGGCGTCGGCAAACGCGCCATTCACTTAACGTGCTTTCGTTCAAGCGCCGTGGCGGTTGAAAGCGACCCCAGCTTTCTCTGAGACGACGGAGAATGAACAGCGAGCAAGTGCCCAACCACCATTCAACTAACCCCCGTCATCCCCGCGAAGGCGGGGATCCCGCTTCTTCTGTGCAAGGTGCAACCAGCGCCCCGAATACACTCCGGCGAAGACGACGTCCGTTACTGACTCGCAAGCTCAAGCAAGAACGGCACCAGCTTCGGCCAAGAACGGAACAGCGTGTGCCCGTTTCCGCCCGAATGCGTCTCGACCGAACGCTCGTTCCACTCGTCGTTGCCCCATGGCGGATCGATGAACCGCGAATGCGGGATCATGCGGTGCACCCATTCCGACGTGGCCCGCGTGTGCGAAAGATCGCTGGTGCCTGAGCGGAACACCAGCACCGGCATCGTCAGCCGCGCAAAGTCGCGCTGGGTCATGCCGGGGACCGGGCTCACCGGCGAAGGCACGTAGGCCGCCGCCCATTTCTGCATCACCGCGATGAACTTGTCCGGATCCTGCGACAGGATGAAATCGCGCGCCTGCGGGCTTTTGGCGAAGTTTTCCGCCCAGCTCGTTGCCGAAAGGACAGCCTCCATGCCGCCCCGGCTGGCCAGCGTCCCCGCCTCGCCGCAATAATAAGTGGCGAGCTGCATGAGCCCGATGGGATCGCCCGAGATCCACCAGAGCGCAAGGTGCGAGCAGATTTCGGGATCGCGCGCCGCCGCGAGCATCGAGACGCGGCTGCCGCCCGATCCGCCCGCAATCACCGTCGGGCCAAGGTCCAGCTTGCGGATCAGGCCAGCCAGCGCCTCTGCCTGCATCTCGGATTCGCTCTCGCCCAGCAGGCAGGCATCGGATGCGCCGCAGTTCGGGCGGTCGTAGATCAGGACCCGGCGGCCCGCCGCGACAAGGCCCTCGGCCATCTCGCGCAGGCCCGGTACCTCCATGGTGAAGCGCCCGCCCGGCGTCAGCGCAACTGCCGGGTCGCCCTCCTTGCCGAGCAATTCGTAGGCAATGCCGATTCCACCCACGTCGATCCGAGGCATCCGCGTTCTCCCCAATGCGCCCTTCGCGGGCGTCGCGAACGGGATGCTCTGCCGCCCCACCGACGCGCGCAAGACAGCCGCCGCGAAACCGCCACGGCGTTGCGCTGCGCGGGGCCGCGTGGACAGCCTTGTGGATAAGGTCGGCAGAAACCGGGCAAAGCCTGTGCATTCATCGGGATAAATGCGGTCGCAAGTGCACCGGATTTGCCATCAGCTGGCGCCCGAAAGCAGCCGCAATGTGTTGATTCTTCGGGATCTCACGGACCGCGCCGACACGCCGGAATGTCGCCATTCCAGCGTGTCGAAATTACATGGCGTTCGGGACTGAAAGCCCGGAACGCACCTGCTCAGGTAATGACGTCAGGCGCCGTGCGTCCGGTGTGGCGCGCGATCCCGGCGATGGCGTCGGCAGCGGCGATCTGATGCTCCAGCATCGCGGCGGTCTCGGCGTCGAGATGGCCGAGCGGCTGCTCGTAGCGTTCAAGGTAGACGCGCAACGTCGCCCCTTGAGTGCCCGTGCCCGAAAGGCGGAAGACCACGCGGCTGCCATCCTCGAAAAGCACGCGGATGCCCTGGTTTTCGCTGACCGAGTGATCGACCGGATCGGTATAGGCAAAGCTGTCGGCATGCGCGACGGTCAGCGGACCGAACGTCTTGCCCGGCAGCGCAGGCAGCGCGGCCTTGAGTTCGGCCATCAGAGCATCGGCGTTTGTCTTGTCGATGGCTTCGTAATCGTGCCGCGCGTAGTAATTGCGGCCAAAGCGCGCCCAGTGAGACTTCGCCAGTTCGTCCACGCTGATCCCGCGCACGGCGAGGATGTTGAGCCAGAGCAGCACGGCCCAGAGCCCGTCCTTCTCGCGCACGTGGTCGGAGCCCGTGCCCGCGCTTTCCTCGCCGCAGATCGTCGCCTTGCCGGCATCGAGCAGGTTGCCGAAGAACTTCCATCCGGTGGGCGTTTCGTAACACGGAATGCCGAAAGCCGTGGCCACGCGGTCGGCTGCGCCGCTGGTCGGCATCGAGCGGGCAATGCCGGTCAGGCGGCCGCGATAGGCGGGCGCGATCTCGATATTGGCGGCCAGCATGGCCAGCGAATCGGACGGCGTGACGAAGCGCCCGCGGCCGATGATGAGATTGCGATCGCCATCGCCGTCCGATGCCGCGCCGAGATCGGGCGCGTCGGGCCCCATCATCAGATCGTAGAGGTCTCGCGCGTGGATCAGGTTGGGATCGGGATGATGCCCGCCGAAGTCCTCCAGCGGCGTACCGTGCACCACCGTCCCCTGTTCAAAGCCGAGGCGTTTTTCGAGGATCTCGTGCGCATAGGGCCCGGTCACGGCCCCCATCGCGTCGAAGCGCATGGTGAAGCCGGAAGAGACCATCGCGCGGATCGCGTCGAAATCGAACAGCGTCTCCATCAGTTCCGCATAGTCGGCGACCGGGTCCAGAATGGCGACCGTGGTATCGGCCACGCGGACTTCGCCCAGCTTGTCGAGATCGATGTCGTCCGCCTTGACGGTCAGCCAGCGGTCGATCGTCTCGGTCCGCGCGTGGATCGCACCGGTCACGCTCTCCGGCGCGGGGCCGCCATTGGCGATGTTGTACTTGATGCCGAAATCCTCGTCCGGGCCGCCGGGATTGTGACTGGCCGAAAGGATTAGGCCGCCGCTGGCGCCGTACTTGCGGATCACGTGGCTGGCCGCGGGGGTCGAGAGAATGCCGCCGCGCCCGACCAGCACGCGCGCATAGCCATTGGCGGCGGCCATGCGGATCGCCTGCTGGATCACCTCGCGGTTGTGGAAGCGTCCGTCGCCGCCGATCACCAGCACTGCGCCCGGTGCGGGCCTCACCACATCGAACACCGACTGGATGAAGTTTTCCGCGTAATTGGGCTGTTGGAACACCCGCACTTTCTTGCGCAGGCCCGAGGTCCCGGGCGCCTGACCTTCATACGGAGTGGTGGGTACGGTCACGGTCCGGATCAAGGGCGTGTCTCCAATGCAGTGGGGGGGGGGAAGTGTGCGGCAGGAATGTGAAAGCCGTAGGAATGCCGGAAGCGGAGCCAAGCGATTTCGAAAGCTGGGCAATTCCGCCGGATAGAGAGTGTCTGGAAGTAACGGAAGACAGTCTGGTTCCATCGCCCACAATGTCAAATACCCGAACGGGGCATTTCGGCGGAATGATGGGTCCCGCGCGATAAACGCCTTTCAGATCAATCCTCTCTCGCGAAAACTCACGGTCCGGTTCCAGCCTATCACGACGTGATCGTCGAGTTCGAGGTCGAGCGCGCCCACAATCTCGCCGAAATGACGGGTTGCCCGGATGTCCGCCGCGCTGGGCTCGGGATTGCCCGAGGGGTGGTTGTGCGCGATCACCAGCCGCCGGGCGTCAAGGTCGAAGGCACGGCGTACCGTGCGGCGCAGCGGCAGCCTCGCCGTGTTGCAATGGGCCCCCGCATAGAAATCCTCGGCGATGAACAGACCCTCCGCCGTCAGGAACAGGACCAGCACGCATTCCTCGTGACGCGGGCCGAGCCTGCGGACGAGGTATTGGCGCAGTCGTGGATTTCCCGGCTCGGTAGGTTCGCCGTAGAGCGCTTCGCGGGCAGCCAGCATATTGATGTCACGCGCCACGATGATCGCTGCCACCAGCATATCCTCGTTGCAGTTGCCCCCCCTGATTGCGTCAGCGAGAGCCGTGGGCGACGCGCAGGTAATCCCGCGCAGCGACCCGAACGACTGGATCATGCGGCGGGCGATGTCCTCGGCCTGCCCTTTTGCAAAGGGCTGGAGGATGTGCGCCAGCAGCGATAGCTGCCCGCTGTCTTCTGCCGCCGCATGTGCGACGCAAGACCAATCCCCATCGCGATCGTCTGTGCGTAGGAGGGCATGATGCTCATCGCCAGATAGCCCGTCCCCGCCAAATCGTGGGCCAGCAGCGGATAGAAATGACTTGAGAGCGCCACCATCTGCGCGCCCCCTATCCACAGCGGGTAGCTCCGGTTGGCGCTGAGAGCGACAGTAACGAAGACTGCAAGGCCGATAACGTCGATCGCGAAATGACCAAGGTTCACTCCCATGACCATCACGGCATGCTGTCCGGTGATCAGGTGATAGATCCGGTCGAACACAAGCATGCCGAGAAGGGTTGTCGTCAGGATGCGTTCCGGCGCTGCACCACGGCGCAGCGCCAGAACGAACAATACCAGGAGCACGGCGTGAAGCACGTAGGCCCGCGCATCCCAGATCAGCATGGCAGCCCCCCGCCGCCATGCGAACCCGATCGCGCGGGCCTTGCGATCCCGCCGGACCTGATCAGGCGACCTGAAGCAGCGGCGCTTCTTCGACCAGAGTGCCCGATGCGGGGCAGGCTTCGGGCTCGTCGATGATTGCCTTGACCTCGCGGCCGGCGTCGAGAAGCGCACGGTGAACGCGGATCATGTCGTTCTGGCATTCGATCAGCGAGCGCTGCGACTTGGCAAGGCGCAGGATCGCGGTCTGGCCCGTGAAATTCGCCACGCCGTCCGCCTGGCGTGCCAGCAGCATCGATTCCATCAGGCGGGCAGAGGCAAGGAGCGCCGAATCGAGCGAAAGCTCGGCTTCGGGGAGCTGGCGGCTGATGCGGGCAGTGGCTGCGGAAATCGTCATCGACATAAGGACCCTCCATCGACGCCTTCGACCCGAACGAGACGCCTGACATTGTGAGCGATCGAGGCTGGCTCACGAGAGCCGGCTCAGCGCCGTGGCAAGATCCAGTCCAAACACCGCAACAAGCAGCAGGCCGCCGGCGATGAGGACCATGGCTGCCATGCGGTTGAGACCTGCATCGGGACCATCGAGCACCTCGGGAACAAGCCGGTCGACCGGTTCGGCGTGCCAGGGCGCCTCCACTCTGAAGGTCACTCCATCGGCAAGCCTGAGGCGGTCGCCCTGCTCGTCCTGCCCCCATTCTTCGGCGGCAACGTCGATTGGCGAAACCTGAGGATTCTTGTCTGGTAGAGGATTACAGGCTGCATCCGGCAGCTTCTGGTACTGGCGATAGACGCGCGCCAGCTCCGCGCGCGGCGGCGAGCCGGTGCGATTGCGAACGCCTTCGATGCGCTGATTCACCGCGCTTTCGGAAATCCCGAGTTCCCATGCGATTTCCTTGCTCGTGCGATTCTCCGCCACGAGGCTCAACACCTCATGCTGTTTCTCGGTCAACAGCGGCAAGACTTCCAAAATCCGCCGAAACTGCGCCGATTCCGGTTCGTGCGCCCAACAATCGATTTCCATCGAACCCGTACTTCCCCGTTCCAACGGGGCATCCCCCACCCCGCCGGTCCTTTCTTGCTACATATATGTCGGTAACCAATTGGTGTTCAACCCGGCGCACTGGCAAATGCCATCGAGCGAGCGGCTTTTCCGGCAGCTTAAATGGGACCTTTTCCAGACCAATCGCCGAAACGGCGCGCTCGGCCGCCAGAATTTCCTGCGCGGGCCTTAACTACGTTCGCAAACCCAATGCTTTAGCCGTGCCCGTGCACCGAATTCGTCAGTCTGTAACAACTGCGACGGGACCATTACAATTTCTTACCATTCGAGGATTTGCCGGGAGGCACTCTCCATCTAGCCCGGAAAACATGAGGACCTCCGCTATCGCCCGCACACGCGCCCTGCCCGCACACCACAGTGCGCTTTACCTTGCGCTGGCCTCCACGGCGCTGGCCGTGCCGGTGGAGACTCGCGCGCAGCAGGCTGCGACGGCCGCGCCCGCTGCGGCACCGAAGTCCTCCGCTGCCAAGAGCAATTCCGCCGCCAGCTCGAACGAGACTGTCAGCAATGACGAGATCATCGTCACCGGACAGGCGGTTCCCGGCGCGGTGATCGGCGACATTCCGCCGGAGAACCAGATCGGCCCGGGCGAAATCGCATCCTACGGCGTCGATTCGATCAGCGACCTGCTGAACGAGATCGCCGACCAGACCGCCAGCATTTCCGGCCGCGATTCGTCGAGCGGGCCGGTCGTGCTGGTCAACGGCAAGCGTGTCTCGGGCGTCAACGAAGTTGGCGACCTGCCGGTGGAATCGGTGCTCCGGGTGGACATCCTGCCCGAGGAAGTGGCCATCAAGTATGGCTACGACGCGCAGCAGAAGGTGGTGAACATCATCCTGAAGCGCCGCTTCCAGTCGCGCGTGGCCGATCTGGGCGGCGGCCTTTCGACCAAGGGCGGCGGCGGTCAGGGCTCGGGCGCGTTCACCTATACGCGCATCCACGACAACGACCGCGTGAACCTGACCGGCAAGATCAACACGCAGGCCGCGATTCTGGAAAGCGACCGCGATATCCAGCCCGATCCCAACAGCGGCATAACCCCGGCGGCCGGGCTTTCCGACGACCGGGCCTATCGCACGCTTCAGGCCTCGACGCGCAACTATGCGCTTGGCGCTAGCCTTGCGCACGATCTGGGCGGTTCCGCAAACCTCTCGTTCAACGTCAAGGGCACGTACAAGACCAGCCGCTCGCTGGGCGGGCTGGCCGACGGCGAACTGACGGTTCCCGCCGACAATCCCTTCTCGGACGGCACCGCAACCACGCTCAACCGCTATCTTTCGACCGATCCTTTGAACCGGTCGACCAATACCGGCGATGTCACGGCCGGATCGACTTTCAACGTCGACCTGTCCACCCGCTGGAAGCTCTCGGTCATCGCCAGCTACGAGCACACCGAGACGGATACCCGCACCGAGACGGGGTACGACACCGCCGCGCTGCAAGCCGCGCTCGATGCCGGGGATCCCACGGTCGATCCCTATGGCACGCTGTCACCCGGCCTGCTGGGGAATATGCTGACCAATCGCGCCAAGTCCAACAGCGACACCGGCAGTGCCAGCGCGCTGATCTTCGGCAAGCTGCTCAAGCTGCCAGCCGGCGACATGGGCGTGAGCCTGAAACTGGGCGGCGACTTCACCTCGCAATCCTCGACCACCATTCGCGAAGGCTCGACGATAGACGGCGACGCCAGCCGCACCAACGGCAGCGCCAAGCTCAGCGTCGATATTCCGCTGACCAGCCGCACCAAGGGCTTCCTCGGCGCGATCGGCACGCTCAGCCTCAATCTCAACGGCGGCATCACGCAAGTTTCGGACTACGGCACGCTCGGCACGTTCGGCTACGGGCTCAACTGGACGCCCGTGAAGAACGTGACGGTGATCGCCGCAGTCAACGAGGACCGCAGCGCGCCGACCGTGGCGCAGCTCAGCAACCCGGTGATCACCACCACCAACCAGCGCGTCTTCGACTATGTGACGGGCGAGTCGGTGCTGGTGACGACGATCACCGGCGGCAACCCGAACCTCAAGGCGGATGACCGCCACAGCTTCAAGCTGGGCATCAACACCCAGTTGACCAGCGAGCCCAAGCTCAACTTCAGCGCCAGCTATGTCGACAGCCGCAATCGCAACGCCATCATGAGCCTTGGCGGCGTGACCGAGCAAGTCGAGGACGCGTTCCCGGATCGCTTCATCCGCGACGATTCCGGCACGCTCACAAGCGTCGATTCCCGTCCTGTGAACGTTTATCGCCAGCGCACCGAGCAAGTGCGCTGGGGTTTCAACTTCTCGGCCCAACTCCGCAAGCCCAAGCGCCCCGAGCGGCGCCCCGGGGAGGGCCCATGGGGCGGCCGTCGGTTCGGTGAGCAGGGCGAGCGGCCTGCCGGTGGTCAAAGACCCGGGCAGACGCCGGGCCAGCAGGCCGGAGTGCCCCAGCCCGGTCAGCCCGGCGCCGACAACGAGATCACCGTCAACGGCCAGCGCGAGGGCGAAGGCCCCGGCGGCGGCTTCGGCCCTCCAGGTGGACCGCCGCCAGACGGTTTCGGCCCTCCCCGCGACGGTCCGCCGCCAGACGGCTTCGGACCGCCTCCCGGTGAAGGCGGTCCCGGTGGCCCGGGCGGCCCCGGCGGCGGCAGACCCGGCGGCTTCGGCGGCCCGGGTGGGCGCGGCGGACGCGGGTTCTCGGGCGGGAGCGACAACGGCATGCGCCTGCTCGCCTCGGTCTACCACACCTGGGTCCTGCGGCAGGACGTGCAGCTTACCGAGGACAGCGAGACGATCGACCTCCTTCACGGCGGCACGATCACCGGCAACGCGACGCCGCAGCACAAGGTCACCGCCAGCCTTGGCGTAATCGACAACGGCCTTGGCTTCCGGCTGGAGGGCAACTGGCAGAGCGCGACCCATGTCGAGGGCGACGGGCTCTCCTCGTCCACCGGCAACCTGCACTTCTCGTCGCTGTCCACGCTCGATCTCAGGCTTTTCGGGAACCTGCAAAACCGTTTCCGGGGCAAGGCCTGGGCGCGCGGCACCCGTGTCAGCCTCTCGATCGAGAACCTGTTCGACCAGCGCCAGCGCGTGACCGATGCCACCGGCGCCACGCCTTATGCCTATCAGAAGGACTATCTCGACCCGATGGGCCGGACTGTCCTGCTTTCGGTGCGGCGGATTTTCTGACGGTGTGATGGGCGGTGGGCTCTCGCCCGCCACCCATTTTCCGAACCCGACTTTAGTCATTGCGAGCGCAGCGAAGCAATCCAGGGGCGGTTTACGCCGCTCTGGATTGCTTCGTCGGCTTCGCCTCCTCGCAATGACGAAAGGCGGGGTGCGAGAATAAGGCGGGGCAAGAGGGATCCCGCTTCCTTCTTCCAACGCCACGGCAAAGAAAAAGGGCGGGAGAGCCTCGCTCCCCCGCCCTTTTCTCAATCCACTCGAAGCGAGCCTGAAGCAGGCCTCACTCCTCGCCCATGCGCAGCGCGGCGATGAAGGCTTCCTGCGGAATCTGCACGTTGCCGTACTCGCGCATACGCTTCTTGCCTTCCTTCTGCTTTTCCAGAAGCTTCTTCTTGCGCGTGATGTCGCCGCCATAGCACTTGGCGGTCACGTCCTTGCGCATGGCCGAAATCGTCTCGCGCGCGATCACCTTGGCGCCGATCGCCGCCTGGATCGGGATCTTGAACATGTGGCGTGGGATCAAATCTTTCAGACGCTCCACCAGCGCACGACCGCGCGGTTCGGCCTGGCTGCGGTGCACAACCATCGAAAGCGCATCGACCGGCTCGTTGTTCACAAGGATGTTCATCATCACGAGGTCACCCTCCTGAAGCCCGATCTGCTCATAGTCGAAGCTGGCATAGCCGCGGCTGATCGACTTCAGGCGGTCGTAGAAGTCGAACACCACTTCGTTGAGCGGCAGTTCGTAGGTCACCTGTGCGCGGCCACCGACGTAAGTCAGGTCCTTCTGGATACCGCGACGGTCCTGACAGAGCTTCAGGATCGAGCCGAGATATTCGTCCGGCGTGTAGATCACCGCCTTGATCCACGGCTCTTCCATGAAGTCGATCTTCACCGGATCGGGCATGTCGGAAGGATTGTGCAGTTCCTTCACGGTGCCGTCGGTCATCGTCAGCCGATAGACCACCGAAGGCGCCGTGGTAATGAGGTCAAGGTCGTATTCGCGGCTCAGTCGCTCCTGGATGATTTCCAGATGCAGCAGGCCGAGGAAGCCGCAGCGGAAGCCGAAGCCCAGCGCCGCGCTCGATTCCATCTCGAAGCTGAAGGAGGCATCGTTGAGGCGCAGCTTGCCGATCGATTCGCGCAGCTTCTCGAAGTCGTTGGCGTCGACCGGGAACAGGCCGCAGAACACCACCGGCTGCACTTCCTTGTAGCCCGGCAGAGCCTGCGTAGCGCCGCCCTTCACCGTGGTGATGGTGTCGCCGACCTTGGCCTGTTCCACTTCCTTGATCTGCGCGGTGATGAAGCCGATTTCGCCCGGGCCCAGTTCGGGCAGATCGATGCGCTTGGGCGTGAAGCAGCCGACGCGGTCGATCAGGTGCTCGGTGCCGCCCTGCATGAACTTGACCTGCAGGCCCTTCTTGATGACGCCGTCGATCACGCGCACCAGAATGACGACGCCGAGGTACGGATCGTACCACGAATCGACCAGCATGGCCTTGAGCGGTTGATTGCGCTCACCCTTCGGCGGCGGGATCTTGGCGACCACGGCTTCAAGGATCTCGGCAATGCCGATTCCCGACTTGGCGGAGGCGAGCACTGCTTCCGAGGCGTCGATGCCGATGATGTCTTCGATCTCAGTGCGAACCTTCTCGGGCTCGGCAGCGGGGAGATCGATCTTGTTGATGACGGGCACGATCTCGTGATCGTGCTCGATCGACTGATAGACGTTGGCCAGGGTCTGCGCTTCCACGCCCTGCGCCGCGTCCACCACCAGCAGCGCGCCTTCGCAGGCGGCAAGGCTGCGGCTGACTTCGTAGGCGAAGTCGACGTGGCCCGGGGTGTCCATCAGGTTGAACTCGTACGTGAGCCCGTCCTTGGCGGTGTAGTTCAGGCGCACGGTCTGCGCCTTGATGGTGATGCCGCGTTCCTTCTCGATGTCCATGTTGTCGAGCACCTGGGCGCTCATCTCACGTTCGGAGAGGCCACCGGTCGACTGGATCAGACGGTCGGCAAGCGTGGACTTGCCGTGGTCGATATGGGCAATGATCGAGAAATTTCGGATCTGGGCGAGTTCGGTCATGGAGCGCCGTTAGCAGCGCTTTTGGCCGCTGTCAGCCTGCCTTGCGCATTGGCCCCGAATCGCTTGCCTCGCGAAGGGTGCGCGGAGCGGTGAAAAGCACCGCTCCGTGGGCATCCAGCTCCAGCGGCGCCGCGAATTCGACGCCCATGTGATCTTCGCGGCACCAGCGCGCATGGGCCAGAACCACGTGATCGTCGGACAGATGCAGCGCGAAGCAAGTCTCGACCGGCACGTTCCACAGCCCTTCCACCAGCGCGCCGGTCTGCGACACATTGCGGATTGTGGCATGGTAGATATGGCCGCCGTGCTCCAGCATGACCTTGCGCAGCATGGTCTGGCGCGGCGCACGCGCCGAGCGCGGGCCCTGCGCGGTGGCGCCAAGGCCCAGCGCCAGCCGCGCCGCCACGCCGACGCCGTCCAGCGGCCGCTCGTAGATATAGCCCTGCACGTGGCTGCACCCGAGCAGGCGGACGAGGTCCAGCTCGTCCAGCGTTTCCACGCCCTCGGCCGTGGTCTCCATATTCAGCGCCTCGGCAAGGCTGACGATCGAGGAAATGATCGCGCCATTGCGGCTGCCTTCAATGGCGGCGCCGCGCACGAAGCTCTGGTCGAGCTTGATCTTGTCGAACGGCGCTTTCTTCAGATAGCCGAGCGAGGAATAGCCGGTGCCGAAATCGTCGAGCGCCAGACGCACGCCGATTGCCTTGAGCGCAGCGAACATCGCCTCGGTCGATTCGTCCTCCCCCAGGAAGACGCTCTCGGTGATCTCCAGTTCGAGCCGCGAGGGCGCGATTCCGGCGTCCGCGATGGCGCGGGTGACGATCGAGGGCAATGCCGGGTTGGAGAATTGCAGTGGCGAGACATTCACCGCCACGCGCACTTCGTCCGGCCACGCCGCAAGATGGCGGCAGGCAGTGCGCAGCGCCCATTCGCCGATCTCGGCAACCAGCCCGGTCTCTTCCGCCACCGGCACGAAGCGGGCGGGCGAAAGATAGCCGTGGCGCGGATGATTCCAGCGCAGCAGTGCCTCGAAACCGGTGATCCGCTCGGTCGTGGTGCGGATCTGCGGCTGGTAATGGAGTTCCAGCGTGCCCAGCGCGATGGCGTCGCGCAGGTCCTGTTCCAGTTGCTGGCGTTCCTTGACGTCAGAATGGAGATCGTCGTCGTAGAAGTAATGCCGCCCGCGCCCACCGCCCTTGGCCGCATAGAGCGCGAGGTCGGCATTGCGGATGATCTCCTCCGCCGTCACGCCGTTGTCGGGGCAGAGCGAGATGCCCACCGAGGCGCCGATGGTCACTTGCGCGCCGTCGATCGGATAGGCCTGCGACAGGTTCTCGATGATCCGCCGCGCCAGATGGGCAAGGCCCTCATGCTGGTGATGGCCGGGAAGCAGGACCTGGAACTCGTCACCACCAAGGCGCCCGACACGGCCCATGGCGCCGACGGTGCCGGTCAGCCGCTCGGCCACTTGCTTGAGCAGCGCGTCACCGGCCGGATGGCCCATGGTGTCGTTGACTTGTTTGAAGCGGTCGAGATCGAGCAGGAACACCGCGCAGGCGCGGCTTTCGAGGCGCGGCGAGGTGAGGATCTTCTCCAGCCATTCCGCCATCTGATAGCGGTTGGCGAGCGCGGTCAGCGAATCGAAACGCGCCAACTGCGTCACATGCTGCTGCGACTTGCGGGTCTCGGTCAGGTCGGTGCCCGAACCACGAAAACCCAGGAAATTGTGGAACTGGTCGAGCACCGGACGGCCCGAGATCGACCACCAGCGCTCATCCGCCTCGCCCGTCGCGGCGCGTACGGTCAGATCCTGGAACGAGGAGCGCGTGGCGAAGTGGAAGGCCAGCGTGCGCTCGCTCTCCTGCTGCCCGCCGGTCTCGACATGGAACAGGCTGGCGAACGTGCGCCCGGCCGCCTCTTCCTGCGTGCAGCCGAGAAGCTGGGCAATGCGCGGCGAGACGTACGTGACCAGCCCGCGCCGGTCGCTCTCCCAGAACCAGCCCTGCCCGGTGTCTTCATATTCGCCGAGCAGTTCCTCGGCGCGGTGCTGGCGCAGGGCCTGTTCGGCGCCGCGGGCCGATTCCGCCGCAGCCGTCCGCATCTGGCGTCTGGCGACGACGAGGCCCACGGCACTCCCCGCGACGATGAGGCCGAACGCATGAAACGAAGTCGACGGCAACGAAGCCCCACACCACAGGGCCACGGTCGCGGTCACGATGGACGTCTGCCGCCCTTCGAGCAGCACGGTCGCCAGCAGCACGGTCAGCACGAAGACCGAGATCGTCACGCTTCCGCCAAGCTCGGGAGAGGACAGGGTCCAGTCCGTCGCGGCGGTGCCGAAGAGTGCCATCGGCAATGCGATCGCCAGCAGCATCAGCGGGTAACGCTTCCAGCTATCGTGCGCGCAGCGTTCCTCGATACGGGCGAGCCACGGCGCGGCAAGGCAGCCAAGCGCCGCGAACAGCGTCAGCAACGAGGGCCCGGGCCCCGGCGCAGCCCGTGCCACCAGCCCCATAATGACCAGCGCGCAGATCATGCACGGCGCCATCAGTTCCCAGCGGCGGGCAATGAAATAGAACAGCGGGTCGCTGCTTCCCCCCTTGGGCCGCAGCAGCGCGAAATTCCCGGCGGCACTGCGCGGGGCAGTCGCTTCCAATACCGGCTCGTCGACGGCGAGAATGTCCGGAGCACTATCGTGTGAAACAGTCAGCTCCGATTCGCCGGCCGCATCGACGCGCAGCGGCGCAGAGGCGCGCGAATCCGGCACGCCCTCGCCAGCGGTCGGCCATCGCCGTCTGGAACCTGTTTTCGCCATGCCCTCGCTATTGCAGGCGGGGCCATTTCAAAAGGGTTAAGCCCGCGCCAATCGGTGACCGCAAAAATCCGAATTTGCTGCGCCTCACAGGGGATAACACTTATCCCCTGACGGGCCCGCGACGGGCACCCGCCCACTTGGGACAGAGCGCAGCCAAGTGGCCGTTTTCGCTTGCTCCGTTCCCTGCCCCATGCTTGCTTGCAAAGTGACGGGGCGCACGCCCGGTGCGCCCTCTCACGGGAGAGCAAGTCCATGCGGCATATCGCGATCGTGGGTTCGGGGCCGGCCGGCTACTACACCGCCGAAGCAGCGCTCAGGCAATGGGGCGACGGTGTGCGCGTCGATATCTTCGATGCCCTTCCGGTACCCTTCGGATTGATCCGCAGCGGCGTGGCCCCCGATCATCAGTCGATCAAGGGCGTCTCCCGCCGTTACGAAACGACCGCGCTTTCCGAAAATGTCCGCTTCGTCGGCAATGTCTATATCGGCCGTGACGTGACCGTGGCCGAACTGCGCGACCTTTACGATGCCGTCGTGCTCGCCACCGGCGCGCCCAACGACCGCAAGCTGGGCCTTCCCGGAGAGGATCTGGCCAATGTCTTCGGCTCGGCCGCCTTCGTCGGCTGGTACAACGGCCATCCGCAATTCTCCGGGCTCGCCCCGCAGCTTTCGAACGACACGGCGGTGGTGATCGGCAACGGCAATGTCGCGCTCGACGTGGCGCGCATCCTTGCCAAGTCGAAGGAGGAGTTCGCGGGCTCCGACATCGTCCGGCACGCACTCGATACCTTGCTGGGGTCGCAAGTCCGCCGCATCGTCATCCTCGGGCGGCGCGGGCCGCACCAGATCGCGATGACGCCCAAGGAACTGGGCGAGCTGACCCACCTCACCCGCGCCTGGCCGCATGTCGATCCCGCCGACTTGCCGCCCGCCGCCGAAGACGCCGCGCTCGAACCCGGCCAGCGCAAGGCGGTGAGCCATTTGCGCGCCTTCGCGGCGGTCGAATCGGAGGCCGAAACGGGCCCCGAGCCTGAAGGCGGCCGCGTCGTCATCGATTTCGACTTCTTCGCCGCCCCGCGCGCCATCCTGGGCGAAACCCGTGTCGAGGCGGTCGAGGTGGAGCGCACCCGGCTGGAAAACGGCAAGGCAGTCGGCACCGGAGAGACCTATCGCATTCCCGCCGGACTGGTGATCGCCTGCATCGGCTACCAGACCTCGCCGATTCCGGACGTGCCCTATGACGACAAGCTCGGCCGTTTCGCCAATGAGGACGGCCGGATCGCGCCGGGGCTCTATTGCGTCGGCTGGGCCCGGCGCGGCCCCACCGGCACGATCGGCACCAACCGGCCCGACGGCTTCGCCATCGTCGAGAAGATTTCCGACGACCTTGGCGGCTTCCGCGCCGATGGCGCCGGCAAGCCCGGCCGTCCCGGCTTCGACGCGCTCGCGGCCGAACGCGGGATCGACTACGTCAAATTCACCGACTGGCAGAAGATCGACGAGGCCGAGATCGCCAATGCCCGCGACGGCGCCCCGCGCGAGAAGTTCGTCGCGGTGGAACATATGATAGAGGCCGCCGGCAAGCACTGACGCGTTCTGCCGGTGGCTGCCGATCCAGCGGCCACCGGCAACAAATGCGTAATTTTCACTGGACCGTCCCGCCGCCGCAGCTATCCCCTGCCACTCTTGCGAACAGGGGGTTACGCACGATGACGATGAAGCATGTCCGCACCGCAATCGCGGCGACATTGATCCTGGCCATGTCTGTGGGGACAGTCGAGGCCAAGCCCGCGCCGGTGATCGGCCAGATGGCGCCGGACTTCGAAATCACCCTGATGGACGGCAGCAAGGTCACGCTCGCACAGCTTCGCGGGCAAGTCGTCGTGCTCAATTTCTGGGCGACGTGGTGCGTGCCCTGCCGCAAGGAACTGCCCACGCTCGATCACTACTACAAGATCCAGCACCAGCACGGCCTCAGCGTCTTCGCGATCACCACGGAAGACTCCGCGCCGCTCTATCTGCTGAAGGACCTGTTCAAGGCCATGGCGATCCCGGCCGCGCGCAAGATCAAGGGCCCGTATGGACCGCTCACCGGCGTTCCCACCAATTTCGTCATCGATAGGAACGGAAGGCTGCGTTACGCCAAGGCTGGCGCCTTCGATCTTGACGATCTGAACGCGGTTTTGGTGCCGCTGCTCCAAGAAAAGGCTGTCGTTACCGAAGCGAGAGCCGAAACCGCTGCAAAAGCCCGCCTGTAAAGCGCTTTAACATTGCATTTTGATGACAGCATTTGAAATTAAATAGTTGTTATTATTATGATTTCTTAGAACTTGTCGTCTACTTAGCCATCCGAAATCAACCGGGGCGATATCGAAACCCCGAAACTTCGGGTGCATGATGTCATCTTGGAAACCGGCGATCGGCCGGCTGCTTTCGTCGCTGGAAACGCGTCTTGTCGGCGCGCTTGCACTTATCGTCGTGGCGACCGTGCTGTTGCAGGTCGTCACCCAACGCGAAGCCTTCGGGCTGCGCCATGAGGGCGAGGCGCTTGTTCACGCATCGGCCATTGCCGAGAACGCGGACCAGTTCGCCGAAGCCGTGGGCAAGCTGCGCATGGCGACCAATCGCGGCCTTGTCGCCAGCGACGATACCGCCGACGAACTGACCGACGCAGCCATCGCCATCGGCGACCGGCTCGGCAAACTGCGCAACAGCGGCATGGCGCTCTATGACCTGCCGGAAGCCTCCGATCCTTTCGCAGATCTGGACAAGCACATCGCCGCCATTCTCGAAATCCAGTCCCGCCACAACGCCGGCCAAGGCCTGATCGACCGGATCGAGGCGCGCAACAATGCCATGGCCGGCCTTGCCGCCCGCATCGTCGAGCGCGCCCATGCCGAGCGCGAGGCCGCGCAGCGGCGGCTGGTCGCGTCGATCGGGCGCTGGCAGATGCTGGTGCTCGGCACCGGGCTGGTGACGATCCTGATCGTCTCGCTGGTGCTGTTCGACATCCTCCGGAACATCCTGCCCGCCGTGCGCCGCATGCACGGTTCGCTGCAACGCCTTGCCAATGGTGACCTCGATATCGAGATCGGCTCCTTCCGCCTCAAGGAACTGAAGGACCTGTCCGGCCCGCTCGAAACCTTCCGGCGCAATGCCAAGGCGGTCAAGAATCTGGCCTTCAGCGACCCGGCCACCGGCCTGCCCAACCGCCGCGCCTTCCAGGAAGACGTGACCTGGCTGTTCAGCGCCGCGCCGGACCGCCGCTTCGCCTGCATGCTGATCGACATCGACCGTTTCAAGCACATCAACGACGATTACGGCCACGCCGCCGGAGACGATCTGGTGCGGCTGATCGGCGCCCGGCTCAAGGCCAATCTCGGCGACGGCAGCATCGTCGCCCGCGTCGGCGGGGACGAGTTCGCCGTCTGCATCGAAATGGCAGAGGGCGAATCCGCCACAGTGCTGGCCTCGCGCCTCACCGATTCGGTGCGCACGCCCTTCAGCCTCGGCGAATATTCGGTGGCGATCACCGCTTCGATCGGCGTCGCCGAAGTGGAAGCCTCGGACGAGGCCGACATCGACGAGATCCTGCGCAATGCCGACATGGCGCTCTACGCCTCGAAGAAGAACGGCCGCAATTCCGCCACCGGCTTCGCGCCGCAAATGGCCGAGGAGCGCGCCGTCGACCGGGCCCTTGAAAAGGACCTCGAAACCGCCTTCGAAAGAGGCGAGTTGCGCATGGTCTACCAGCCGATTCACCCGGTTTCCGACACCGTGCAGGAAGTAGAGGCGCTGGTCCGCTGGAAGCATCCGGATCTGGGCGAAGTGCCGCCTTCCACATTCATCCCCGCCGCCGAGCGCAGCGGCCAGATGGTGCGGCTGGGCGAATGGATCATCCGCCGCGCGCTGGCCGATTTCGCGCGCTGGCCCGACATGACGATGAGCATCAACCTCTCGCCGCTGCAACTCCAGCATGACGGGTTCAGCGCCTTCCTGCTCGACGCCTGCGGCCGCCACGGCATCGCCCCGCAGCGCCTGTTCCTGGAAGTGACGGAATCGCTCTCCATCGAACGCAACACCCGCGCGCTGCTCACGCTCAATCTGCTGCGTAACCTCGGCTTCCGCATCGCGCTCGACGATTTCGGCACGGGCTATTCCTCGCTCTCGATGGTCAAGAGCTTCAAGTTCGACCGCATGAAGCTCGACCGCAGCCTGGTGATGGACCTTGGACAGGACCCGGCCTCGGTCGCGGTGCTGGAAGCGGCGGTGACGATGGCCCGGCATGTCGGCGCCGAAGTGGTGGCCGAAGGCATCAGCGAGGCCCACCTCATCGACGCCACCAAGGGCGCGGGCTGCACGCATCTGCAAGGCTACTTCTACAGCCAGCCGATCGAAGCGGACGAAGTGCCGCACTATTTCGCGGTAGAGCCCGATATGCGCAGCGAAGTAGCCTGAGCAAGACCATGGTCAATGGCCGGGGCGCCAACCCGCCCCGGCCCATTCCCGGTTTACGGGATCGATCGCGTTCGGTTACCTTCGTCGCAAGTACGGCCCCCTCAGAGAGGAAGCAGTCATGCTTGGTATTGCGATAGTCCTGCTTGCTCAATTGGCTACGCCGCCTGCCTCGCCTTCACCTCCCCCGCCGCTGCCACCTCCGCTGCATTCGGGCTCCCTCGCCATGACTTGTCCGGTGGGCGGCGAAAAGTTCACCGCCGCCACGGTTCCGGTCTATTCGATCATGGGTCGCCGCCCGGACGGACAGCCTTATTCGGAGGTGCCTTTCCCGCATCCGATACCCGAATGCCCTGGCAACGGCCTTGTCGTCTTTGCAGACTTCACGGCCGCCGAGACGCAGGACCTTGCCCGGTGGATCGCGACGCCGGTCTATCAGGCGATGCGCACCACCGAATCTCCTTTCTATCGCGCCTATTGGCTCGCCAGAAAGATAGGGCGGCCCGACGCCGATGCGCTGGAACTGCTGCTGCCGGCGATCTGGAGCGCCAAAGGGCAGGACCGCAACGATTCCCATCGCCCCTTTACCACGCGCTACCAGCAGGTTCTGGTCAACGCGGTGAACCAACTGCCTGCAAGCGTGCCTGCCGACGACCGGATCTGGCTACAGGCGCAGGCCGCGAATGCCCTGCGCGAAATGGGTGAATATGCGAAAGCCGAAAGAATGCGCGGGCTCGCTGCCTCTTCGCCAACGACGCGCCCTGCGCTCACCACTTACCTCCAGGACTTGCAGAAAGTCATCGCCCGGCATGACCGCTCGGATGAGCCGCTCGACATGATACCCGATGTGCAGGCCGCGATCCTCTGCAAGAACAGCCCGCCGAAAGACGCCTTCGGCCGGGCCTACTGCGCCCAACCCTCAATCGCGGGAATATTCAAGCAAAGCACGTAAAGCCCCTTTCCGCAGCCTCACCCCGCATTTCCGATCCGCAACGAAAAAGGCCGGAGCTTTCGCCCCGGCCCTCTTTTCCTTTGCGTGCCGATCGAAATCAGACGCGCATCGGCATCAGCACGTAGAGCGCGGGGCTCTTTTCATCCTGACGGATCAGCGTCGGCGCGCCGGCGTCGGCAAGGTGTAGTTCCACCGTGTCGCCATCGATCTGGCCGAGGATGTCCTTGAGATAATTGGCATTGAAGCCGATTTCGAAACCATCCGACGAATAGTCTGCCGGCACTTCTTCCGCCGCCGTGCCGTTGTCCGGCGAGGTGACCGAAAGCGTCACGCGGTCCTGCTCCAGCGCCATCTTCACAGCGCGGGTCTTTTCGGTGGCGATGGTCGCCACGCGGTCCACGCCTTCGAAGAAGCTCTTGGGATCGATGCGGAGCAGCTTGTCATTCCCGGTCGGGATGACGCGCGTGTAGTCCGGGAACGTGCCGTCGATCAGCTTGCTGGTCAGCACAACGCCATGCTCGCCGCCCAAGGTGAAGCGCACCTTGCTGGCCGAAAGATCGACCAGCACATTGGTATCGAGCGCTTCTTCGAGAAGCTTGCGCAGCTCGCCCACGCACTTGCGGGGCACGATCACGTCAGGCATGCCCTCGGCGCCGTCGGGACGGGCCAGAGTGAAGCGGGCGAGGCGGTGACCGTCGGTGGCGGCGGCCTTCAGTTCCTCGTCAGAGACGTGGAGGAAGATGCCGTTGAGATAGTAGCGCGTTTCCTCGGTCGAAATCGCGAAGCGCGTGCGGTCGATCAGCTGCGCCAGCGTTGCCGCCGGAATTTCGAAGCTGGTCGGCAGCTCGCCCTCGGCGATCATCGGGAAATCGTCGCGCGGCAGCGTCGGCAGCTGGAAGCGGCTGCGCCCGGCCTTCACCACCATGCGGTTATCGGCCGCATCGAGGCTGACCTGGCTACCGTCCGGCAGCTTGCGAGCGATGTCGAACAGGAGGTGCGCGGAAACCGTGATCGCGCCGGCCTGCTCTACCGAGACCGCGCCAAGGGTTTCCACCACCTGCAAGTCGAGGTCGGTCGCCATGATGCGCAACGACCCACTGCCCGAAGCCTCGATCAGTACGTTCGAGAGAATGGGAATGGTATTGCGCCGCTCGACGACGGACTGCACGTGACTGAGGCAGCGCAGGAGCGTGGAACGTTCGATGGTGGCCTTCATGTCAGCCTCAGGTCCCCCTTGGTCGGGCTTGGGACGCCCCCGCGAAGGCGGGAGATCCCGAATTTCAGGACGAATATCTCTAGCGTACGTAAGGCTTGCGGCAAGCGAGTAATGCCCCCCGAAAGGCGAAACTGGGGATAAATCGGGGGTTTCTCGTGACTTTTCGCCCCGGCGCCGCAGCCCGCCGCATTCCGGCGCCCCGATGACGCTCGCCGCTTGCCCCCAAGACGCGTTCGGAGCATGTTCACAAGTACCCCCAGCCACGCCGAAATCGTGGGAGACGAACCACTTGTCTGACCATCTGCGCATCGAACGCAAGGATGAGAGCGGCGAAATTCGCCCGATCACCCTGCCTGAATGGAAAGAAGCCGTGATCGGCATCGAGGGCGTGCGGCTTGCCGATGGTGACGCCAACGCGCTCAATCCGGTTACCCGCGAGTGGGTCGTCATGCCGAACCGTGGCGGCGATGTGGAAGTCTGGCGCGATGGCTATGGCGGCTGGCTGCGCGCGCTCTGGTGGTCGCCCAACGGCACCGTGAGCTTTGCAGCGCCCGATCCCGAACCGGACGGCCACTCGATCCTGGCCGTCGCGCGCGATCTCGCCGGAAAGCTGGGCGCGGATATCGTGAGCGCGGACCGCACCGTTCACGATTAGGATTCGAGCATTTTCCCGAGACAGATCGACTGCGGCCGATCCGCATAGCGGCCATACGGTGCGATCTCGACATAGCCGTGACGCTCGTAGAACGAGACCGCACGGGCGTTGACGCGCCGGGTGGAGAGCCATGCAGCGCCATAGCCATCGGCGCGCGCGGCAGCTTCGAGATGGGACAGAATCGCCGCGCCGCTACCGTGTTCGGCATACATCCGCTTGATCTCGGCGACATCGCCTTCGAGTGGCCGATAGGCGCCGCATCCGATCGCGGCGCCATGCTCATCCCGCGCCACCACGAAGAGCGCGCGGGACACGAGCACATCGGCCGGATCGAAGGAGGACGTACCGCCATCGCCGGTGATGGCGTTCAGCACCCGCGAGAGGCGCTCCATCACCGAAACGGCATGGGGATCGCGCGGATCGCAGGGCTCAACCCTGACCATCCGCGCCAATCCCAAGGTCATGTCAGACCATCACCATGCCGCCGTTGACGTGGATCGTCTGGCCGGTGACGTAGCCCGCTTCCTTCGAGGCGAGGAACACGGCGGCAGAGGCGATGTCCTCGCCCTCACCCATGCGGCCCATCGGGATGCGGCCGTTGAGCGCGTTCTTCTGCGCGTCGGGCAGCACGTCGGTCATCGCGGTGCGGATGAAGCCCGGGGCGATGCAGTTCACGGTGACGTTGCGGCTAGCGAGTTCCTGCGCGAGGCTCTTCGACATGGCGGTGATGCCGCCCTTCGCTGCGCAGTAGTTCATCTGGCCGGGATTGCCGGTGGTGCCGACAACCGAGGTGACGTTGATGATGCGGCCGAAGCGGGCCTTCATCATCGGCTTGGTCACGGCGCGCATCAGGCGGAAGGTCGATTCGAGGTTGATCTTGATGACCTGATCCCACTCCTCGTCCTTCATGCGCATGGCAAGGTTGTCGCGGGTGATGCCGGCGTTGTTGATCAGGATGTCGATCTTGCCCAGCGATTCGAGCGCGGCGGGAACCAGCTTCTCGACCTGCTCGGCATCGCCGAGGTTGCAGGCGATGGCAACGTGGTCGACGTCCTGCAGGTGCTGCGGGGTGTGCTCGTCCAGCTCGTCGCGGAAGGCGCGCAGCTTGTCGGCATTCGAGCCCGAGATGGCAAGGCGCGCACCCTGCGCGGCCAGCGCGCGAGCAACGGCAGAACCGATGCCGCCCGAGGCGCCAGTGACGAGGGCGGTCATTCCGTTGAGGTTGAACATCTTTTCAAAATCTCCGTGAATCGTCTGCCTGAGCGGCAGCGACGGCCCGCTGAACGGCGCCTTTCTTCAAACCTTCAGGGCCGCCGGGTCAAGCCCGGCGCGCCGATCAGAGCCCCGATCAGAGGCCCTTCGCCAGTTCCTCGATCTCGGCCATGGTCACGGCGGAGATCACCTCCACCTCACCGGCCGAACGCTTGATCATCGGACCGAGCACCTTGCCGCCGAGTTCGACGAAGGTCTCGACGCCCGCCTCGCGCATGGCAATCGCGCTTTCGCGCCAGCGGACGCGGCCGGTGACCTGCTCGACCAGCAAGCGCTGGACTTCGGCGGGATCGGTGACGACCGAGGCGGTGACATTCGCGAACAGCGGCACATGCAGGCTGCCCGGAGGGGTCTTGGCCAGCGCCTCCGCCATGGCATCGGCAGCGGGCTGCATCAGCGGGCAATGGAACGGCGCCGAAACCGGCAGCAGCACGCCGCGCTTGATGCCGTGGTCCTTCACCAGCGCGATGGCGCGCTCGATGGCTTCCTTGTGGCCGGAGATCACGACCTGCGTGGGGTCGTTGTCGTTGGCGACGGTGCAAACCTGACCTTCGGCAGCGGCTTCGGCCAGCGCCGTGGCCTTCTCGATATCCGCGCCCAGCAGCGCCGCCATGGCGCCAAGACCGACCGGAACGGCCGCCTGCATCGACTGGCCGCGCAGCTTCAGCAGGCGCGCGGTGTCGGCAAGGCTGAAAGCACCGGCGGCGCAAAGTGCGGTATATTCACCCAGCGAGTGACCGGCGACGAAGTCCGCCTTGTCGGCGAGCGTAATGCCGCCTTCCTTCTCCAGCACGCGCAGGACGGCGATGGCATTGGCCATGATCGCCGGCTGGGCGTTCTCGGTAAGGGTCAGTTCCTCTTCCGGGCCCTGCGTCATGATACGGAAGAGATTCTGGCCGAGCGCCTCGTCCACTTCCTGGAAGACTTCGCGCGCAATGGCGCTGGCTTCGGCGAGTTCGGCGCCCATGCCGACTTTCTGGCTGCCCTGTCCGGGGAATACGAATGCACGCATGTGGCGGCTCCTCCTGTCCGGCGGGTTAGCGGATGCGCCCTGCCGATTTGCGATTCGAACGTGGCGCGGCGGGTTATTGACCTTAGTGTCTCTCGGCAAGCCCGAAGGGAACGATGCGGTTCATGGCATCATGCCCGATATCGGCGCTGCCGAGGTAGGGGATCGAGTGATGCGCACACCAATGGCGCGCGATTTCCTCGGCTTCGATGCCGAACGGACGGTCGTTTTCGGGCACGTCGCTGACCCGGCCGAGGCGCAGGCCGGCCACGCCGCCGAGGTGCGCGGTCAGGTGAAAGAACAGCCGGTCCACCGCGTAGAGATACTCGGAGACTTCCTCCACCAGCACGACATGCTTGGCCAGCCCCGGCATCAGGCGGGTGCCGCAGAGCATCGACAGCGTCATCAGGTTGAAGGCGACGCGCGGATGATCGTCGCCGGTGGGTTCGACGCCGGAGGCATCGCCGGTCAGCCAGCGTAATGCGCGGCGCACTGCCCCTGCCCCGCCTTCGCGCCGGATATCGGCCAGCATCGGCCCGTGAACCGGCTTGCCGATCCGCGCACGATAAAGCCCGCCGAGCAGGTAGCCCGCATCGGAATAGCCAAGGAAAGTCTTCTTCTGTGCGTCATGCGTGAATTTCGCGATAGCGCTTTCGGCCACGCGGCAGGCTCCATAGCCGCCGCGCGCGAACCACACTGCATCCACCGACGGGTCGTTGGCGCATTCCACCAGGGCCGCGATCCGCCGCGCGTCGCTGCCGGCGAAATGGCCTTCCACTTCGAAGCACTGATCGTGGATCGCAAGCTCCACATCGGGGAACTCGGCAGCCGCCAGAGCGACGACGGCCTCCGCATCCTCGCGGGTGATCGGGGTGGACGGTGCACAAACTGCGATACGGGTCATGGCTCCTTCCTATCGAGGTTGTCAGGACGAACAAGGCCGCATACCGAAGCTTCATGACTTCCGAGCATCACGACCTCACTTCACATCCCTGGTTCTTCTGCGGCATCGGTGGATCGGGCATGTTGCCGCTCGCGCTGATCCTAAAGGGGCACGGCGCGAAAGTCGCAGGATCGGACCGCAGCCGCGATCAGGGCCGCACGCCCGAAAAGTTCGCCTGGCTGGAAAGCCTCGGCTTCGAGCTCCACCCGCAGGATGGCAGCGGCATTACCGGCGCGGCGCAGACCTTGGTCGCCTCGGCAGCGGTGGAAGACACCGTTCCCGAAGTGGTCCGCGCGAAAGAGTTCGGTTGCCTGCGCATGAGCCGCGCGCAGCTTCTGGCGACTTTGTTCAATGCTGCGCCTTTCGGCATTGCCATCGGCGGCACCTCCGGCAAGTCGACCGTCACCGGCATGACCGGCTGGATCATGACCCACGCGGGCCGCGATCCCACGATCATGAACGGCGCGGTGATGAAGAACTTCGCCTCGCCCGACGCGCCTTTCGCCAGTGCCCGGGTGGGTGAGGGCGAAGTCTTCGTGTCGGAAGTGGACGAGAGCGATGGGTCCATCGCACTCTACCGCCCGAAGGTCGCGGTGCTGGGCAACGTCAGCCTCGATCACAAAAGCCTTGAGGAACTCCGCCAGCTTTTCGGTGACTTCCTGAGCCGCGCGGAGATCTCCGCGATCAACCTCGACGATGCGGAAACGGCCGCCCTCGCCCCCCATGCGAAGGCGCTGGTGACGTTCGGGATTGTTTCGCCGGACGCGCAGATCACCGCGACGGATATTGTGGAAGAGCCGATTTCGCTGACCGCAACGGTCGTGGATCGCCGCGATGGCTCTTCGCATGCGCTGGCCCTCAAGGTGCCGGGACGCCACAATCTTTACAATGCGCTGGCCGCGATTGCCGCCGCCAATGCGGCCGGGGTTCCGGTGGCTGAGGCGGTCGAGGCGCTGGGCAGTTTCGTCGGCCTTGCGCGCCGATTTGATATCGTCGGCACCTCACCCTCAGGCGTGACGGTGATCGACGATTTCGGCCACAATCCGGACAAGGTTTCGGCCACGCTCGCCACGCTCAAGGCGCACGAAGGCCGGGTGATCGCCTTCTTCCAGCCGCACGGCTATGGCCCGCTGCGCCAGATGGGCCACGAACTCGCCGAAGTCTTCGCGGCGAAGCTCGGCCCGGATGACGTGACGATCCTGTGCGATCCGGTCTATTTCGGCGGCACGGTGGACCGCTCGCAGGGCAGCGAGCGCATCGTCGGCCTGATCGAAGCAGCGGGCGGAAAGGCGGAATATGTCGCCGCTCGCGAGGACTGCGCCCGCCGCATTGTCGAGATCGCCAAGCCCGGTGACCGCGTGGTGGTCATGGGCGCGCGAGACGACACGCTGACGGTATTCGCGAAAGAACTGCTCGCGGCGCTTCCCTGATCGAGGCCCTGATCGCCGATCAGTGCGCCTTGCCGCGCACTTTGGCGATCAGATGCACAATCAGCGCGATCACGCCGCCCAGCACGAGCCCGACCACGGCCGAAGCCAGCGCATAGCCCAGCCAGCCGAGCACACCGCCCAGCGGCCCGCCCAGTACCGTGAGCCAGTGCTGGAAGTCATGCGCCAGGTGCGCCGGAGCAGGAACGCCCAGTTGCTCAAGACCGTGGAGGATGATCCCGCCGCCGACCCACAACATCGCCACCGTGCCGACCGAAGCGAGCACGGTCAGCACATTGGGCATGCCCTGCACCAGCATGCGGCCCACGGCCTGCGTGCCCTTCCCTTCCTTCCGGGCGAGGTGGAGGCCGATGTCGTCCATCTTCACGATTAGCGCCACTGCGCCATAGACGCCCGCCGTGATCAGCACGCCCACCAGCGCCAGCGCCACCGCGCGCGTCACCAGCGAACTGTCGGCGACTTCGGCAAGAGCGATGGCCATGATCTCTGCCGAAAGGATCAGGTCTGTGCGGATGGCGCCGGAAACGCGCACCTGTTCGAATGTCGTCGCGTCCTGGACGGGGCTTTCCAGCGTTTCGCCGTGCTTGGCGCCGCCCAGCTTCTCGATCACTTTTTCCGCGCCCTCGAAAGCGAGGTAGCTGCCGCCCAGCATCAGGATCGGCGTGATGAGCCAGGGCAGAAACGCACTCAGCACCAGAGCAATCGGCAGCAGGATGAACAGCTTGTTGCGCAGCGATCCCTTGGTGATCTTCCAGATGATCGGCAGTTCCCGATCGGGCGTGAAATCGGTGACATAGCCCGGCGTCACCGCCGCATCGTCGATCACCACGCCGGCCGCCTTGCTCCCGGCCTTGGCCACACCCACCCCCACGTCATCGAGCGAGGCGGCGGCGGCACGCGCGATCACCGCAACGTCATCGAGCAGGGCAACGAGGCCGGAAGGCATTGGAAGAACAATCCTTGGTCGGTTGAACAGAATTCCCAAGCCATGCGGGGGAATTTTTCACCGATCAAGCAATTCCGGCAAAAACCTCGCCAATGAAGGGGTTTGTGGCCTTCTGTGGTGGCCGACGCCGCACTTCCGCAAGACCGATTGCCATTGCTCCCCTCACACTGCCCTTAACGGCGTTCAATGCGCACCGTTCTCTCCCCTGTCCGGAACGAGCCTCGACGGTGACTTCCAACATACTGAAACTGGGGAACAATCATGTCGGTCATCAACACGAACATCAGCGCCATCCGCGCCTCGAACGCATCGATTGCCGCCAACGCGGCGCTCGGCACCGCGATGGAGCGCCTCTCCACCGGCAAGCGCATCAATTCCGCCAAGGACGATGCCGCGGGCCTTGCCATCTCCACCTCGATGAGTTCGCAGATCCGCGGCATGAGCCAGGGCATCCGCAACGCCAACGACGACATCTCTCTGGCGCAGACCGCCGACGGCGCGCTGGACGAAGTGGCCAACATGCTCCAGCGGGTCCGCGAACTGGCGATCCAGTCGGCATCGGGCACCTATCAGGACACCGACCGCGACGCGATGCAGCAGGAAGTGTCCGCGCTGACCGACCAGATCGGCGACATCCTTTCCACCACCACGTTCAACGGCAACAAGCTGTTTTCCACCACCTCCGGCTCGGACGTGACATTCGACATCCAGACCGGTTCGAACTCCGGCGAAAAGGTTACTCTCACATCGGTCGCCATCGACGGCACCGATCTCGACGCCACGGCGCTGGACGTTTCGACCAGCACCGCCGCCTCGAACACGCTGGACCATGTCGACGATGCGCTGAAATCCCTGAACGTCAACCGCGCCTCGCTCGGCGCCGGGCAGAACCGGCTGGAATCGGCGATCAACAACCTGACCAGCAATGTGACCAACCTCTCCGACGCCCGCTCACGGATCGAGGACGCCGATTATTCGGTCGAAACCACGCAGATGGCCAAGGCGCAGATCCTTTCGCAAGCCTCCACCGCGATGATCGCGCAGGCCAATCAGGCCCAGCAGAACGTCCTTACGCTTCTGCGCTGAACGGTTCCCCAGCGGGATCCCTGAGGTCCCGAAAGCACCCGGCGGGCAGCGATGCCCGCCGGGTTGTCTTTGCTTTCAGAACTCGACGTCGAGTTCCTCGATATCCTCTGGCTCGGCCTTGGCGGCGGCCAGCCATTCGGCCATCGGCGCCCACACGGCAATGGTCTCGCAATAGGCGCGGCACAGGTCGTTCATCGGCACGGCATAGCTCAGGAAGCGGCGCGTAACCGGCGCATACATGGCATCGGCCACGGTCGGCTCGCTCCCGAACAGATAGGGGCCGCCGTAGATCTCGATGCATTCCTGCCAGATTGCCTCGATCCGCTCGATATCCGGGCGCGCCCCGGAAAAGATCGGAAAGCTTTCGTGTTCCACCTTGAGGTTCATCGGCAGCGCCGAGCGCAAGTTGGTGAAGCCGGAATGGATCTCGCCCGAGATCGAGCGGCAATGCGCCCGCGCGATCGGATCCTGCGGCAGCATTCCCGCGCCGGGGTATTTCTCGTTGAGATATTCGGCGATCGCCAGCGTGTCCCACACGCTGGCGCCCTCATGTTCGAGACGCGGCACCAGAACCGAGGGCGAGAGCAGCAGCAACTCCGCGCGATTGGCCGCATCGTTGGCGACTACTTTCTCCTCCACCTCGATCCCCGCAAGGCGGCACAGGAGCCAGCCGCGCAGCGACCAGGCCGAATAGGTCTTGCTCGAAATCGATAGCTGGGCGCTTCCCGACTCGCTCACCGCCGTCTCCGCATAATGTGCTTTTGCTTGCATCAGCTTATGATGCAGCGCAGCATGAATCCAGCACCGATTGCGCCTCGAAACGAATCGCGCGCGAAACCGCGGCAGGGAAAGACCACGCATGCTCTACCAGGCGTACCAGGCCTATTCGGACCTGCTCGAACTCCCCCGCTGGGCCGCGCGCAACACCGTCGAGATGCGGGACCGCTATTTTGGCGGAGCCCACGATCAGCCCTGGTTACGCCGCTTTTTCGCGCTTTCGGAGACATTCGAGAAGGCCACGATCACCCATGCGCGCCCAGCCTACAACATTACCTCGGTACTGAGCGGCAACCGCGAGGTCGCCGTGCGTGAGGAAGTGGTGGTGGACCTGCCGTTCGGCAACCTGCTGCACTTTGCCAAGGACGATGTTGCAGCGCCGCAACCGAAGATGCTGGTCGTCGCCCCGCTCTCCGGCCACTACGCGACCTTGCTGCGCGATACCGTGTTCACGCTGCTGAGCGATCACGACGTCTACATCACCGACTGGAAGAACGCGCGCGACATCCCGCTGAGCCAGGGTCACTTCGGCTTCGACGACTTCATCGACTATGTAATTCACTTCCTGCAGGAACTGGGTGACGCCGACGGCAAGCGCGGCGCGCATGTGCTTGCGGTGTGCCAGCCTTGCGTGCCGGTGCTGGCAGCCGTCGCGCTGATGGCGCAGGACGACGATCCCTGCCAACCCCGCTCGATGACGCTGATGGGCGGCCCTATCGACACCCGCGAAAGCCCCACCAGCGTCAACGAACTGGCGACCGAACACCCCTTCGCCTGGTTTCAGGACACGATGATCGAGACGGTGCCGTGGCGCCACAAGGGCGCCGGCCGCAAGGTCTATCCCGGCTTCATCCAGCTTTCCGCCTTCATGTCGATGAACCTCGGCCGCCACTTCGGCCAGTTCCGCAAGCTCTATCAGGCGCTGGCCGACGACCGGCAGGCCGATGCCGACAAGATCGAGACGTTCTACGAGGAATATCTCGCCGTGCTGGACCTCACGGCCGAATTCTATCTCGAAACGATCGACAAGGTGTTCCAGCGGGCGCTGCTGGCCAAGGGCGAACTGGAGCATCGGGGCCGCAAGGTGGACTGCGGTGCGATCCGCAAGACGGCCCTGCTCACTGTCGAGGGCGAGCGGGATGACATCTGCGCGGTGGGCCAGACGGCGGCGGCGCACTTCCTGTGTTCCAGCCTGCGGCCGCATCTGAAGCGGCACCACCTCCAGCCCGGCGTGGGCCATTATGGCCTGTTTGCCGGGTCGCGCTGGGAAACGCAGGTTTACCCGCAAGTGCGCAACCTTGTTCTGGCGGTGAGTTAGGGCGGTAGGGAGTAATTCGAGCGCTAAATCCATCTGTCGCTGCCTTTACCCGAGATATGCCTTTCCGGAACCGCCGCCATTGCAGCTATTCCCTCGCTGTTTATCGTCTCCCATAAGCCGACATTTGCCTTCAGTTATCGCGACAGAAAGCAATCCACCACGTCGCCCCTTACACCGCATGAAACTAAGTCCGCCGACCGGGTGGCGACAGGATCAACCTCACGATTGGCCAAGACAAACTCGTCGGCTTTGGGATCAAACGCGATGACCGTTCCCGCACTATCGTCCGCCACGACTATAACTGGCAGGACCACGAGACCATCACCAAAATCGTCCCGCATTTCCGCGAAAAATGGATGGACAATCGACGCTTTGAGGTCGTTCAATTGGTCGACGAACCATTCTCGACCCAACTCAATGCCGAATCCTACATGTTCAGCCGGAGGGGAAAAGCTTTCAATCGAGCGCTGAATTCGCACAGTGATTTGGTCAAAATCGGTAGCCATATTCGTCATCTGCCGCCCTTGAACGGCATGAGCAATAGAAGCCACTGCGTGCATCTTGCTGGAACGCAGAATCGACGCTGCAATGTCGTCCACCGTTAGCGCAGGCATCCACATTTCCTCATTCGACCAATTCCCCAACTCCGCTCAGGCTGAGCTTGTCGAAGCCCCCGCCGGCGTGGCGCCGGTGCTGCCATCCTTCGACAGGCTCAGGATGAGCGGTGTGGAGGGCGGTAGGTACGATTGGCCGATCAAAACACGGCGCAAGCGGCGCGATGGATCCTGAAACAAGTTCAGGATGACGGGGCGACCAAAGCTTTTTTCCGCTCATTCAACCATTTTCTCGATCCCGCTGAGGCTGAGCCTGTCGAAGCCCTCGGCGGCGTGGCGCGGTGCTGCCATCCTTCGACAAGCTCAGCATGATCCGTGTGGAGGGCACGCAGGCGCGATTGGCCGATCAAAACACGGTGCAAGCGGCCCTATGGATCCTGAAACAGGTTCAGGACGACGAGGGGTTTGGAGGCGGCCAAAGCTTTCCATCGGGCGCCCAGAAAGACGTGCCATTTCTCGCCCACCCTATTGCGCGGCAATGGCAATGGATTACACATTTGCGCCGTTCAATTGGGGGAAATTCAGGTGCATCTGGGCAAAGTCTCGCGGGCCGTTCTGGCCTGCGCCATCGTTGCGGCTATTCCGTCTCCGGCCTTTGCGGGCGAGACCGTTCTCTACCAGCCCTCGCCCGCCTGGGTGAAAGTCGCCGCTCTGCCTGCCGCCACCGGCTCCGACACGGCGCCCATCGCCATCTACGATTCGCAGCAGAAGGTCGAAGGCGGCCAGCTTTGGCGCTATAACGATACGGCGGTACGGATCGCTTCTGCCGAGATGCTCGCCCAGTTCTCTACCGTCGCCGCGCAGTGGTCGCCCGATCAGGGAGACCTCATCATTCACGAGATCTCGATCGTGCGCGATGGCGAGACTATCGACCTCCTCAAAGGCGGCATGAAGCTTGACGTGCTGCGCCGCGAGGAATTGCTCGAACAGCGCCAGCTCACCGGCGTACTTAGCGCCACGGCCGCGATTCAGGGCCTGCGCGTGGGCGATCTGTTCCGCCTGCGCTATTCCAGCACGCAGCATGACAAAGTGCTGGGCGATCACGTGCAGGCCATGGCCGTCCTCCCCGTTCGCCCCTTGCGGATCGGCACCGGGCGCCTGCGCGTGATCTGGCCGGTGGCAGAGAACGCCAAGTGGCAGATCCTCACCAAGGACAGCCCGGCAGCCCCGGTCCGCCATGGCGACACCATGGAACTGGAAGTGCCGCTGCCACTGGCCAAGCAGCCCGAAATGCCGGCCGACGTACCCGCGCGGTTCCGCCCTCTGCCGCTTTTCGAATTCTCCACGTTCCGCGACTGGCCCGAGGTTTCGCGCACGTTCGCCCCGCTCTATGCGGCGCACGGGCTGATTGCCGACGGCACGCCGCTGGCCGCCGAGGCGGACAAGATCGCCGCCGCCTCGACCGATCCGTTGACGCGTGCGCAGGCCGCGCTCCAGCTCGTGCAGGACAAAGTGCGCTATCTCGCGGTCCAGATGAACGGCGGCAACTATACGCCGCAGAAGCCGGAGGAGACCTGGCAACTGCGCTACGGCGATTGCAAGGCCAAGACCCTGCTCCTGCTGGCCCTGCTTGACCGGCTGGGCGTGGAGGCCGAGGCGGTGACCGCCAGCGCCACAGGCGGGGCTTTCGACCTGCCGCGCCGCCTGCCCAGCGCCGCCGTGTTCGACCACGTGCTGGTCCGGGCGAAAGTGGGCGGACAGAGCCTCTGGCTTGACGGTACCGGACTCGGTTCGCGGATCGAGGACATCCATGACACGCCCGATTTCGGCTACGTCCTGCCGCTGCGTACGGCCGGTGCCGAGCCCGAACTGATCGAGACCCACGCCAACGCGCGGCCGACGCTGGAACTGGAGGCGGACTATGACGAGAGCACCAGCCTCGATCTGCCGGCGGTCGTTACGGCCAAAGTCACGCTCCACGGCGCGCAGGCGCTCGGCATCGGGCTAGCCGCCAATTCGCTCGATCCCGAGCAGCGCGACGACATGGTCCGCAGCCAGCTTACGCGCGTGCTTGGCCAAGGCCAGTACCCCGAGGTTTCGATCGAAACCTCGACCGACAATGCCACTACCGTGCTCAAGGGGCGTGGCATCGTCACCACCGTGTGGAGGCCGCGCGACCGGCTGATGCAACGGCGGATGGAGAGCATGCTCGCCGACTTCTCCTTCATCCCCGACCGTGCCCGCGCCGAATGGCGGCAGCTTCCGGTCGCCACGACGCAGCCGGTCAGCATGGTCTATCATGTGCGGATCAAGCTGCCGGACGCCGGCAAGGGCTATACGCTCCAGGGCGCGAACGACATCGACGCCTCGGTCGGCGGATCGCGCTTCACCGGCCATGCGGCGCTCACTGGCGGCCTGTTCTCCTATGACGAGCGACAGGACGCTTCGGGGCAGGAAGTTCCCGCGGACCTGATCGCCGCCGACCGCGCGCAACTCGCCAAGGCGCAGGCACAAGTTCCGCAGATCGTCGCCCCCGCCAATGCCACGCGCCGCTGGGATCTCACTCCCGCCACCAAGGGCACGACACAGGCTGCCGCGATCGACGGCATCCTCACCAAAGCCATGGCGGCCAAGGAGCCCAAGCCGGATCCCTGGATCGCACGTGCCAGCGTGCGCCGGGGCATCGGTGACTACAAAGGTGCGCGCGAGGACCTGACCCACGCCATCGCCCTTTCGGCGGATGCGCCCTCCTATCTCGAACGCGCCGAGGTCAACCGCGCGCTGGGCGACGTGCCGGGCGCCATGGCCGATGCCCGCAAGGCGCAGGAACTCGATCCTTCGGACAGCGCCTCCGCCGATCTCGTGGCCACGCTGCTGGCACTGGAAGGCAAGACCGACGAAGTTCGCGAACTGATCGATGAGAAGATTGCGTTGGGCGGCGACGAACTGCGGTTCTGGCAAATGTCGAAAGTCGAGAAGCTGGGCCTCTATGCCGATGCAACCGAGGCGCTGTCGATGCTGGACACGCTGATGACGCAGAGGCCGCAGAGCCCGGACCTGCTCAACCTGGCCTGCTGGATCAAGGGCATGCGTGGGGTCGAGGTGGAAAGCGCGGTTCGCCAGTGCTCCAGCGCGGTCGAGCTGGCCGCCAGCCCGGTCGGCCCGCTCGACAGCCGGGCAGTGATCTGGTTCCGCCTTGGCCGCTATGACGATGCCCTGCACGATCTCGATGCCGTAATTCTGGAAGCACCGACGCAGGCCGAAAGCCGTTACATGCGCGGCATTGTCCTCGCCCGCCTTGGCCGCGCGGCCGAGAGCCGGGACGAAATCGCCGTTGCCCGCCGGCTGGATCCGGGCGTCGATACGCTCTACACAAAGCTCGGGATCAAGCCCTGAGCGCCCGTTTCGCTTCGCACGCCTCCGGCATCGGCCGGGGGCGTGCGGTCGGATAGAGCTTGCATTTCCCGGCCACCCCGCATAAGGGCGCGCCTTCCGACCGTGCCGTATGGCCGCTCGGAAAGGACGAAAGCCGGAGGGGCCCCGCAATCCCGCGGACAGCCAGCGATCGGTTAGATTAGAGAAAAGGAAGTGCCGTGGCTCTTTACGAGCACGTGTTCCTGGCACGCCAGGACCTCAGCCAGGCGCAAGTCGATACGCTTGCCGCCACCGCCACCGAGATCGTCGAGTCGAACCAGGGCAAGGTCACCAAGACCGAGACCTGGGGCCTCAAGAATCTCGCCTACAAGATCAAGCGCAACCGCAAGGCGCACTTCGTGATGCTGAACATCGAAGCTACCGGTGACGTTGTCGCCGAGCTCGAGCGTCAGACCGCGATCAACGAAGACATCATCCGCTGGATGACCGTCCGCGTCGACGAGCACGAAGGCGGCCCCTCGGTCATGATGCGCAAGAGCGATCGCGAGCGTACTCGCCGTCGCGAACGTGAAGGAGCCTGATCCATGGCACGTGCATTCTTCCGCCGCCGCAAGTCGTGCCCGTTCTCGGGCAAGAACGCTCCGGCCATCGACTACAAGGACGTGCGTCTGCTTCAGGGCTTCATGTCCGAGCGTGGCAAGATCGTTCCCAGCCGCATCACCGCGGTTTCCGCAAAGAAGCAGCGTGAGCTGAGCCAGGCGATCAAGCGCGCCCGGCACATCGGCCTCCTGCCCTACATCGTCAAGTAAGGGGGACGAACCTCATGGATATCATCCTCCTCGAACGCATCGAGAAGCTCGGCGCCATTGGTGACGTCGTTTCCGTCAAGGACGGTTACGCACGCAACTACCTGCTGCCGAACAAGAAGGCGCTCCGCGCCAACGAGCGTAACAAGCAGGTCTTCGAGACCAACCGTGCGAAGATCGAAGCCGAAAACGCTGAGCGTCGTTCGGCTGCCGAGCAGCACTCGGGCGACGTCGAAGGCAAGCAGGTCGTCCTGATCCGCGCTTCGTCGAACTCGGGCCAGCTCTACGGTTCGGTTTCGGTGCGTGACATCGTCGACGCCCTGAACGCCGATGGCGCCAAGGTTGCGAAGAACATGATCGTGCTCGAACGCCCGATCAAGACGATCGGCGTGTTCGACGTTCGCGTGAACCTGCACCCCGAAGTCGCCGTCACCGTCAAGGTGAACGTCGCTCGCTCGCCCGACGAAGCCGACCTGCAGTCGCAGGGCGTCGACGTCATGGCCGCGATGTTCGAACAGGACGTCTCGGGCTTCACCGAAGCCTACGACCCGAACGCCGAACCCGGCGAAATCGCGGTCGAAGAAGCTGCGGTAGAAGGCGAAGAGGAAGCCTGAGCTTCCCCTTCCGCTTGACCAAGCGTTTCGAAAGGCCCTCGCTCCTCACGGAGCGGGGGCCTTTCTCCTTTGTGCGGACCCGACGATGACCGATCCCACCGACCTGCGCCCCGGCTATGCCACCAATGCCGAATTGCGCGCGGCGCTGCTGGCGCTCAACAATGCCCATGCGGTCGAACTTTCGCTGGCCGACGCGGCGCGGATGGAGTTGCTGGTGGAGCGCGCCTTCGTGGCGGCGCGGATTGGCCGGAATGCCGGAACGCTGGACGCAGCGCTGATCGCTTTCGATCAGGATGCGGACTACGACAGCGCCAATTTCCAGTGGTTCCGCGCGCGTTACCGGCGCTTCGTCTATGTCGACCGGGTGGTCACAGCGCCCGAGGCACGCGGGCGCGGGTTTGCACGCAAGCTCTACGCTCATCTCTTCGAGCGGGCCCGCGCCGCCGGACATGAATGCGTGGTCTGCGAGGTCAATTCCGACCCGCCCAACCCGGCCAGCGAAGCCTTCCATCAGGCGCTCGGCTTCGAACCCGTGGGCGAGGCGCTGCTGGGAAATGGAAAAACTGTGACCTATCTGATGCGCATCATAGATTGATGCGCGCGGAGGCGCGGAGACGCGGAGGAATAGCGCCGGCGGCAAAGCCGCACTCATACTCGCGGCACGCGCAAAACGCTGACGACACATACTGAAGGCGCCCATGGCGCACCAGAAATCCTCCGCGTCTCCGCGCCTCCGCGTGAAACCTTCCCACGCAAACACCCCAATCCAATCGCCCGGCCCGACTATTGCACTGCAATACGAATCGCGTAAGTGTGGGCGATGGAAACGATCGAAAGCACGATCGCGGAACTGGTCCGCGTTTACGAAACCGCCGTCACCACTCTGAAGGCCGATATCGCCGCCTTTGTCGAGAACGGCACACTCCCCCCTGTCGAACGCCGCGAAGCACGCGCCTGGTGCTATCCCGAGCTGCGCATCACCTATCATGGCGTCGAGCGCGGTTCGCTCTACAGCCGCTCGTTCGGACGGCTGAACGACATCGGCACATACGTCACCACGATCACCCGCCCGCGGCTCTTCGCAGACTATCTGCACGAACAGCTCGGCCTGCTTCACGAAGACTATGAAATCGCCATCGAAGTGGGCCGCTCCACGCAGGAGATCCCCTTCCCTTACGTGCTCGACGGCATCGGCATGGGCAGCGTCACGCCGCAGGAACTGGCGGCGCACTTCCCGACCACCGAACTCGCCATGATCGGTGACGAGATCGCCGACGGCACCTTCATGCACCCGCAGGACGAGCCGCTGCCGCTAGCCCTGTTCGACGGGCTGCGCACCGACTTCAGCCTCGCACGCCTGCAACACTATACCGGCACCAGCGTCGAGCACTGCCAGCGCTTCATCCTCTTCACCAACTACCACCGCTACGTGGACGAGTTCGTGGACTGGGCGGGCCGGCAGATCGGCACCGATGGCTACACCGCGCTTTCTGGCGCGGGCGGGCTCTATCTCGACACGCCGGTCGACAATGCGCGTGAACGCCTGTCGGACACTGCGTGGCGCCGCCACCAGATGCCGGCCTATCACCTGATCCGGCCGGACAAGTCGGGCATCACGCTGGTCAATATCGGCGTCGGCCCCTCGAACGCCAAGACCATCACCGATCACCTCGCGGTCATCCGCCCCGAGGTCTGGCTGATGATCGGCCACTGCGGCGGCCTGCGCGAAGGCCAGCGCATCGGCGACTATGTGCTCGCCCATGCCTATCTGCGCGACGATCACGTGCTTGACCGCGTGCTGCCGCCTGAAATCCCGCTGCCTGCCATTGCCGAAGTGCAGCAGGCCCTTGCCAGCGCGGCCGAGGCGGTGAGCGGCGAAGGCGGCGCCAATCTCAAGAAGCGCATGCGTACGGGCACCGTTGTCACCACCGACGACCGCAACTGGGAACTGCGCTACACCGAATCCGCGCACCGTTTCAGCCTCAGCCGCGCCATCGCCATCGACATGGAAAGCGCCACGATCAGCGCGCAGGGCTACCGCTTCCGCGTTCCCTACGGCACCCTGCTCTGCGTTTCCGACAAGCCGATCCATGGCGAACTGAAGCTGCCGGGCCAGGCCAACCGGTTCTATGAGGAAGCCATCGCCAGCCATCTCAAGATCGGCCTCCAGGCCTGCGACTTGCTGCGCGCCGAGGGCGAGCGCCTGCACAGCCGCAAGCTGCGCGCATTCAACGAACCGCCGTTCCGTTAAACGGCGGCGGTTCGGCGCCGGTCCATCACCAAGACACGAATGAGCCGCCGTTTTCGTCATGAAAGCGGCGGCTTTTCGTTGCACGCCTCTCCGGCCGACCAGCGCAATCAACCATCGCGCCACCACAGGACGGTATAATTATATTCCACAATATACGATATTATCGACACTTTTTGACTTGATTGATACTCAAACAACCAATAATCGAGATATCACCCTTCAAGAAAAGAACATGAAATTCCATTTCAATTGTATTTCTTTTGAATTTCGAATTTTTCATCTTCTTTTCTTGATCTGAAATAGTTGTGGCAGTTCTACAACTGGCCCTGAATCAATCCAACACAACTACTGATCGTGCATGACAAGCGTGGGACTCCCGCGCAGACACCCTTTCCTGATTTCGACGCGCACACCCCTCTCCCGCGCCGAGATCCGCAATAGGGAGTAATCAATGACATCCGAGATGAAGCGCCTTCTTCTGGCGTCCACGCTCCTCATGGGCCTGCCGGTCGCAGCTCAGGCCCAAGACACCGCCGCCACTTCCGGCAATGAAACCGACGCCGGTGCCGATACGGGCGCCATCGTGGTCACCGGCTCGCGCCTGTCCAACGCCAATCTCGAACAGGCCGCGCCGATCATGGCGGTGAGCCGGGAAGAGATCAAACTGACCGGACAGGTCAATGTCGAGAACATCCTCAAGGACCTGCCGCAGGTGCTTCCGGGCGCAACCGCATCGTCGAACAACCCCGGCGGCGGTGTCGCCACGGCGGACTTGCGCGGCCTTGGCGCAGTGCGCACGCTGATCCTCGTCAACGGCCGTCGCTACGTTTCCTACGACACCAACCAGGTGGTCGACCTCAACACGATCCCGACCGCGCTGATCGAGCGCGTGGACGTGGTCACGGGCGGCAAGTCGGCAGTCTACGGCTCGGACGCGGTCAGCGGCGTGGTCAACTTCGTGACCAAGCAGGACTATGACGGCGTGCAGGCCAACGCCAACTACCGCCTGACCGGACAGGGCGACGGCGCGCAGTATGGCGGCGGCCTGCTGGTCGGCAAGAACTTCGCGGACGGGCGCGGCAACATCACGCTCTATGGCGATTACATGCGCCGCAATCCGATCCTTCAGTCGGCCCGCAAGTACACCGCGACGACCCAGACCGAAGACGGCGCGGGCGGCCTCACGGCCGGTGGTTCGAGCTACATCCCGCAGGGCGCGATCTCGCTCGACGGCAACCGTTACATGTTCAATCAGGACGGCAGCTACCGGGACTATACCTCGGCAGACGCCTATAACTACGCCTCGGAAAACTACCTTCAGGTCCCGCAGAAGCGCGAACTGCTGTTCGGTCAGGCCCACTTCGACGTTAGCGATCACCTGACGATCTATGGCGAGGGCCAGTACGTTCATAACCGCGTCGAGAACCAGCTGGCACCCACGCCGCTCTCGGGCACGTACGAGATCGACACCAACAGCTCGTTCCTCTCGGCTGACTCGCAGGCGCTGCTGAAAAGCTACGATACCGATGGCGACGGCTATACGTCCGCCTCGGTCTATCGCCGCCTCAACGAAGTGGGCAACCGCATTTCGGTGATGGACAGCAAGGCCGTTCGCGGCCTGATCGGCGCGCGCGGCAATATCTCGGGCGACTGGAACTACGACGCTTACTTCAGCTACGCCCGCACCCGGCAGGTGGAGCACCAGTACGGCAACGTCTCGGCCAGCCGCGTCCAGCAGGCGCTGATGACCACGCGTGACAGCGCGGGCAACCTTGTCTGCACCGATACGAGCAACGGCTGCGTCCCGCTCAACATCTTCGGCGCAGGCAACATCAGCCAGGCGGCGGCCGACTTCATCTCGATCGATACGGTCAACCGCTCGACCATCACCGAGAAGGTCGCCAGCGGTGCGATCACCAACAATTCGCTGTTCGACCTCGGTGCCGGGCCCGCGGGTCTGGCGTTCGGTGCCGAATACCGCAACGAACACGGCAAGTTCGAACCCGACGCGGCGCTCTCCTCGGGCGACGTGATCGGCTTCAACGCCTCCGGCCCGACCGCGGGTGGCTACAACGTCAAGGAACTCTTCGCGGAGATCGACGTGCCGCTGCTGGCGGACAAGCCGTTCATCGACCGTCTGGCATTCAACGGCGCCTATCGCTTCTCCGATTACTCGACCGCAGCGGGTCAGGTCGGCACATTCTCGGCCGGTCTTGTCTGGGCACCGGTCAAGGACATCAGCCTGCGCGGGCAATATTCGCGGGCCGTTCGCGCGCCGACGGTTGCCGATCTCTACAGCGGCAGCATCGGAAACTACGAGACCGCAAGCGACCCCTGCGCCACCAGCGCGGCGCTTTCCAATGCCACGCTCAATGCCAGCTGCATTGCCTCGGGCGTTCCGGCGGGCAAGATCGGCAACTTCACCACCGATCCGCAGATCCTCAGCTACAACGCAGGCAACAGCGCACTGCGTGAGGAAACCGCCAATACCTGGACGTTCGGCACGGTGATCCAGCCCCGCTTCATTCCGGGCTTCTCGCTGACGGTCGATTACTACAACATCAAGATCGACAACTTCATCACCACCGCCACCACCAACAACATCGTCGGTGCCTGCTACGGCACTGCCGCCAATGGCTGGACACCCTACAACACCGACTATTGCTCGCTGCTGCCGCGCGATCCGACGAGCTACAACATCAACGGCGCCATCGACAACCTGACCAACTCCGGCGGTGTGAAGACCGACGGCATCGACTTCGACGCACGTTACACGATCCCGCTCGCGTTCGGCGTCAATGACGAGAGCAAGCTGGACCTGCGCTTCTCGGGCACCCGCCTGATGAGCTGGAAGTTCACGCCGATCGCGACGATTTCGGACATGTCGTATGACTGCGCCGGCAAGTTCGGCCTGCTCTGCGGCAACGTCTACGCCAAGTGGCGCCTCAACAGCCGCGTGACCTGGTCGACCGAGGGCAAGACCCTGTCGCTTGCCTGGCGTCACCTGTCCCCGGTCAAGGACGACGATGTGTCGACCGACTACAGCGTCGAAAAGATCAAGGCGTTCGACTACTTCGACCTTGCCGCCTCGATCGACGTGGCCAAGCAGTTCACCTGGTCGGTGGGTATGAACAACATGTTCAACAAGAAGCCGCCGATCCTGGGCGACAACCAGGAGCAGGCGAATACTTATCCGTCCACGTACGATGTCTATGGCCGCACGCTCTTCATGAACGTGACTGTCGACTTCTAAACAGTGAAAAAAAGGGGAGCCGGGTCCGTCCGGCTCCCCGATTTCGCGGTCTTTCATGAACCGCAGATGACATCTTTCGTTGCACGACGGACAATGCCGCGTCATCCTCTCAAAAAAATGAAAAGAGAGAGGATGACAGCACCGATGAAGACGGCACACGTGCGACTATCGATTGCAGGCCTGCTTGCTCTGGCAGGCACAGGTTGTTCCGAACTCAAACCCGCTCACGAAATGGGCGCTTGCTGGAACGTCAACACCACCTCATCGGGTCCGGTGCAGGGCCAGGCCGTGCTGGTCGCGGGGGTGGACGGCTTCTCGCTTCAGGCGCCGGATTGCGACGACAAGACCGGGCGGAACCGCTTCGAACTCTCGCGCGATGCGTCCAGCCAGCTGAACACGCTGCTCGGCAAGCACCCGCGCGCCGTCACGTTCCGCTTCTCCGGCCATATCCTGCCCCGCTCGGGCCATCAGTCGCTGTGGATCGGCACGCTCAGCAACATCGCCGCGAACAGCAGCCCGCCGAAGTGGATGCCGGGAATGCAATGACGGCAGCGGCCCTGAAAGTCCGATAGATGCGCCGCGGGAGCCCAGGCTCCCGCGGCGCATTCGTATTACCAGCCGGCCTTTTCGCCCTTGTTCTGCTCGTCGAGCCACTTCTGGAGCGGCGCGAAGTAGGCAAGCATCGGCTTGGCACTCAGCTTGTCCGAACCCGTGAAGGCCTTGAGCGCCTCGGGCCAGGGCTTCGACATGCCCATCGCCAGCATGCGGTCGAGGTTCTCGCCCACCTTCTTGTTGCCGTAGAAGCTGCAACGGTGGAGCGGGCCCTTCCAGCCGGCCTGCTTGCACGCCGCTTCGTAGAACTGGAACTGGAGGATGCGCGCGAGGAAGTAGCGCGTGTAGGGCGTGTTGCCCGGCACGTGGAACTTGGCGCCTGCATCGAAACCGTCGTCGGGACGGGCCGAAGGCGGCACCACGCCCTGATAGTCGAGGCGCATCTTGGTCCACGCCTTGTTGTAGTCGGCCGGCTTGATCGAGCCGTCGAAGATGCCCCAGCGGTAGCGGTCGATCAGCAGGCCGAACGGCAGGAACGCCACCTTGTCCATCGCCTGACGCAGCAGCAGGCCGATGTCCTTGTCGGCGCTCGGCACCTTGTCCTTGTCGAGCAGGCCGATCTGGACGAGGTACTGCGGCGTGATCGACAGCGCGATAAAGTCGCCGATCGCCTCATGGAAACCGTCGTTGGCGCCATTGAGGTAGAGGTAGGGCTGCTTGTTGTAGGCGCGCTGGTAGTAGTTGTGGCCCAGCTCGTGGTGAATGGTGACAAAGTCTTCCGAATTCACCTTGGTGCACATCTTGATGCGCACATCGTCCTTGTTGTCGATATCCCAGGCCGACGCGTGGCAGATCACCTCGCGGTCGGCGGGTTTCACGAACATCGAACGCTTCCAGAACGTCTCCGGCAGCGGCGCGAAGCCGAGCGAGGAATAGAAGCCCTCCCCATACTTCACCATGTCGAGCGGGGTCTTGCCCTTGGCCTTCAGCAGCGCGCCGATGTCATAGCCAAGATCGCCAGCGCCGGCCGGAGCCACCAGCGGATAGACATTGCCCCATTCTTGCGACCACATGTTGCCCAGCAGATCGGCGCGGATCGGGCCGGTCTTGGGCTGCACGGCATCGCCGTACTTCTCGTTCAGCTTGTGGCGGACGTAAGTGTGCAGCGCGAGGTAGAGCGGCTTCACTTCTTCCCACAGGCGCTGCGTCTCGGCGGAGAACTGCTCCGGCGTCATGTCGTAGCCCGAACGCCACATGGCGCCGACGTCGGCATAGCCGAGTTCCTTGGCACCCTGGTTGGCGATGCCGACCATCTTGACGTAGTCGCCCTTCATCGGCGCGCCGACGTTGTCGTGCCAGCTCGTCCACATCTCGGCGAATTCCGCCGGGGTGTGCGAAAGATCGCCCATGGCGGCCTCGATGTCCGAACCGTTGATTTCCTTGCCGTCGAGCGTACCGCGGCCCTTGCCATATGTGGAGGCAAGGCGCGTGGAGATCGTGCTCAGTTCGTCCGCCGCGCCCGGCGTGGTCGGCGCGGGCAGGACGATGCCCTGACGCAGGATGCCCAGCTTGCGGGCAACGTCGGGATCGAGGCCCGGGACGTTCGCGAACTTCGCGGCCTCGATCGCATAGGCGACCTGCTTCTCGGTGATCGCCGCGTTCGACTGCGCCGCCAGCGCGTCGGTATCGTCGGTGATGTAGGTGTAGTTCACCCAGCTGATGCGCGCATTGTCGACCGAGGCGGGGAACAGGTCCTTCTCGGCATCGGCGATGAACTGTGCCGCACCGGCAGCGGTGGTGGGATAGTCGGCCTTGGCTTCTTCGGCGAAAGCGGGAACGGCAAGTCCGAAGCAAAGCCCGGCGGCCAGCGCCGCGCGTGCGGTGGATGCGAATTTCATGGGTGCGCCCTCTTGGTATGTTCTGATGGCGCGGGAGACTAACCGGGCTTGGCGCAAGATCAACCGTATCGGGAGGGCGATGGCCGATATATGCCCGATGACATAAAGGTGATGAGCCCCGGGCTAAGTGAATTACGCAAAAAAGACGGGTTTTCGCGCAAAGGCGCGAAGGCGCAAAGTGGCCGGGCAAGGCGCCAAAGGCTTCTTACCCTCTGCCATCTATCGAAATGCGCAGAGGGTATTCGCTCAAAACGGCGATGCCACAATCACACCGCCCCTTGGCGCCTTTGCGCCTTTGCGCGAACTCATGTCCTTCCTTCTCGTCGCGCGAACCTCAATCGAGCAGAAACGCCGCCATAGCCCGGCCCATATCCTTGAACGTCACCGAAGACATGTGATTCCCCGGCGTCTCGACATAGCGCCCGTCCGGCAGCGCCGCCGCCAGTTCGACAGCCGAACCGTTATCATGGTCATCCTTGCCGCTCACGCAGAGCGTCGGCATCGAGACCTGCGCGATGGCATCGGCAGGCGTATCGTCCACCGACTGGAGCAGAAGACGCGCCGCCACGCGGTCGATGTTCATGGACTTCATGAAGGCCTGCGCGATGAAAGCCTTGTCCCCGCGCTCGATCGTGCCGAAGCGATCGATGGCATCCACGAAATGCGCCGAGCGCCGCGCCCAGCCCGAAAGGCCAGTGAGCCCCATGCCGCCAAGGATCAACTTACGCGGCGCCAGCCCCGCCAGCACGCCGCGCACCGAAGTCCGCGCACCCAGCGAAAAGCCGCCAAGGTCGAAGTCGCCAAGGCCAAGCTGCTCCACCGTCGCCTTGAGATCGCGCACCAGCACGTCGCCCGGATAGGCATCGGCTTCGTGCGGCGCCCCGCTCTGCCCATGGGCGCGCAAGTCGGGCATGAAGACCTCGAACCCGGCATCGGCAAGTATCCGCGCGTTGCCGTACTTGATCCAGTTCACATCCGCGCTGGAAAACAGCCCGTGGAGCAGCAGGAGCGGCCGCGCGCCGTGATCGCCCATGACATGCACGGCCAGCCGGGTGCCGGCATAGCCTTCGAGATATTCGGTCTTAGCGTCGCTCACTGCCAATTCGCCTGCTCTACGGGAGGATCGATCACTCGGGCGGTGCCATTCCGGCCGCCTTCCAGCGCTCGATCACATTGGGATTCTCGGCGCTCGTGTAGCCGGGCAAATGCGTCACGTCAGCCCATGCCGGAAGCATCGATTCAGTGGCATAGTTGTGCTCGGGCCGGAACGGCGTGGGATCGTCGAAGCTGCCGACGGTAAGGTCGATATTCGTCGCCCCCTCGCTAAATTCGAAACCCAGCGGCGTACCGCACTGCGAACAGAACGGCCGCCGCGCGATGGGCGAGGATTGGTACCAGTCCGGCTCGGTATGCCAGACCACCTTGTCGCGCAGCGGATTGACGAAGGCAGTGGAGACGCCCCCGGTCGCCCGACGGCACATCTTGCAATGGCACAGATAGGCCGTCTCGGGATCGACTTCGGCCGTGTAGCGGATGCGGCCGCACTGGCAGCCGCCGGTCATCCGCACCGTCATACCGGCGTGGGTGCAATCGGCCGGATGTCCCCGGCAAGGTGCGCCATGAAATCGGCCTTGCCGAACTCCAGCCCCTGCATCCTCAGGATCGCGTAGGCCGTGATCAGGTGGAAATAGAGATTGGGCAGGATCCAGTCGTCCAGATAGCGCTGGCCGGAGAGATCGAGGCACATGCCGATCGGCTCCAGACGAATGTGCTTCGTCTCCGGCAGTGCCGCAGCCTCAGCCGCCGCTGCCTGTACCTTGGCCAGCACCTCGCGCAGCAACGCCTTCGCATCATGCCAGCCGGTGGGCGGAGTGACGGTGTTCGGCTGCTCCTTGCCCCGGCTCCATGCGAGAAACTGCTCGGCCTGCGTTGCGGTGGCCGCCACTTGCCAGGACAGCGGATGCATGTCGATCGCCAGCCGCGCGGCGGCCAGCGTGTCGAGATCCCTGCCCACCCAAAGCCCCTCGGCCTTGTCGAGCAATGCGGAAAGAGTGTTGAGCCGGCTGGCGATGAGCGCCAGACCGGATGCGGCGTCGGGTTGTTGCACGAAAAGCCTCCCTCGCTTTCAGGAAGCCCCTAGATGGAACCGCCGCGCCGCCGGGACAAGAGTCATGCGGCGGGTGGTCGGCGCCGTATGTAATGGATGGCCAGTGCCGCGATCAGTGCCACCGCCACGACTCCGGCCAGCAAGTGCTCGATCGACCGGATGCGCCCGAAAAGCGTATCGATCGCCTCCCCGCACCAATAGCCGAGCGAAACGAAAATGAACGCCCAGACCAGCGCCGCCACGGCATTCACCGCCACGAACGTCCGTGTCGCCAGCCGCGTGGTGCCGATGGCAACGGGGCTCACCGTGCGCAGGCCGTAAATGAAGCGGAACGCAAAGGTGAAGGTGAGTGGATGGCGCTCGAACGCTGCCAATGCCCGCGCAAAGGCAGGTCGGGCGTGCATACGGCGAACGAAACCATGATCGCGAAAGCGCCGTCCCAGCTGGAAGAACAGCTGATCGGCAAAGAACGACCCTCCCGCCGCAACCAGCACCGCCGGCCAATAGGGCAACAATCCCCGATGCGCCATGAGCCCGCCCAGAACGGTCATGGTCTCCCCTTCGAAACCCGCGCCGAGGAACAGTCCGAAAAGGCCGTATTGGGCAATGATCTGCTCGATCGTCACGGCGCAACCACCCGCACTGCACTCAGACGGGTGCCATCACCCTGCTCGACGATGCGTGAGGTCACTCGATGGCCTTCCCTGTTAGGCGTACCCGAAGGTGCATGCATGAAGCGTGGCGGAACCGTCCAAGACAAACGCACTATACAGAATTTCGCTGCGATGGGTTCCCCAAAGACCCCCGCGCGTGCGCACAAAAAAGGCCCGCGAAGCATCTGCCTCGCGGACCTTTTTGTCTGTCAGGTCGGGCCGTGAAGCCCACCCGTCACCGGAGCCGAAATCAGCCCTTCTTGAGGTGGCGGCGGCCCAGCAGTTCGGCGATCTGTACCGCGTTCAGGGCAGCGCCCTTGCGCAGGTTGTCCGATACGCACCACAGCGCCAGGCCGTTCTCGACGGTCGGGTCCTCGCGGACGCGGCTGACGTACGTGGCGCTGTCGCCAACGGCTTCGATCGGGGTGACGTAACCACCGTCCTCGCGCTTGTCGACGAGCATGATGCCCGGCGCCTCGCGCAGGATGTCCTGTGCTTCCTCGGCCGAGATTTCGTTCTCGAACTCGATGTTCAGCGATTCCGAGTGGCCCACGAAGACCGGCACGCGCACGCAGGTGGCCTGGATCTTGATCTTGGGATCGAGGATCTTCTTGGTCTCGACGATCATCTTCCACTCTTCCTTGGTGGAACCGTCGTCGAGGAAGACGTCGATGTGCGGGATCACGTTGAAGGCGATCTGCTTGGTGAACTTGCGCGGTTCGACCTGATCGCCGACGAAGATCGCGCGGCTCTGTTCGAACAGCTCATCAAGGCCCGCCTTGCCCGCGCCGGAAACCGACTGGTAGGTCGAAACGACGACGCGCTTGATCTTCGCCTTGTCGTGCAGCGGCTTCAGCGCCACGACCATCTGCGCCGTGGAGCAGTTGGGATTGGCGATGATGTTGCGAGCCTTGTAGCCGTCGATGGCGTCCGGGTTCACTTCCGGCACGATCAGCGGCACGTCCGGGTCCATGCGGTAGAGCGACGAGTTGTCGATCACCACGCAGCCCGCAGCGGCGGCCTTCGGCGCGTAAATCTTCGTCGGCTCCGAGCCGACGGCGAAGAGCGCAATATCCCAGCCGGTGAAATCGAAGTGCTCGATGTTCTTTACTTTGAGCATTTTGCCGGTTTCGCCGAATTCAATCTCGGTCCCGATCGAACGCGACGAAGCCACCGCTGCGATCTCATCGCAGGGGAATTCGCGCTCGGCGAGGATGTTGAGCATTTCGCGGCCGACATTTCCGGTCGCGCCGACGACGGCAACCCGGTAACCCATTTCAAGATCCTTCATGCAAATCCCCGCACGGCAAGGACGCGGCGCGGGAAGCGGCCCGTTACAGGCACAGCGCGGGGATGGCAAGAGACTGCGCAAACCGCTTGCGCATAGAGATTGCATTTCGACCAAAAATTACTCTTTTAGCGCCATGTGGGAAACGGAATAACCGTTATGCGGCGACAACGCCTCACCTCGCGGGCCCTGCCAAACTCTGCCGGAACCCGCGCATCCGCCGCTGCCGTCATGCGACGCCGGGGTGGCGCGCTTCTATTCGCGGCCACCGACAGTCATTTCCGGGTTTACCCCGATAGCCAATGAAATCGCCGCCAATTACGCTCGATCCATTCCCGAATATTATCGACCAATTTGGAGAACACGACATGAGCGCGCCTGTAACTGTCGAGAATTTCGCGCGGGCGGAGACGGACAATTACCTTGCCATCAATGAAAAGCAGGCCGGGATCGGCAAACTGAAACACAACCGAGAACCAGCCGATATCGACAACCAGACGGTTATCCGCCTCAATCGCGACACGCTTTACTCTTTCGGGGTCTTCGATCTGCAAGCAGCGCCGGTCACGATCACCCTGCCGGACACCGGCCAGCGCTTCATGTCGATGCAGATTATCAACGAAGATCACTTCGCGCCCTTCGTGTTCTATGGTCACGAGCCTCGCACGCTGACTCAGGAGAACGTCGGCACCCGTTATGTGATGGTGGCGATCCGCACGCTCGCCGACCCCAACGACCCTGATGATCTTGCCGAGGTTCATAAGTTACAGGACGCGATCCAGGTATCGCAGGCCTCGCCCGGCAAGCTGGAACTGCCCGACTGGGACCCTGCCAGCTTGAAGGAAATTCGCGAAAGCCTGCTGGTTCTTGCCAGCCATGCCGATGGCTTCGTGCATGCCTTCGGCCCCAAGGGCGAGGTCGACCCCGTCAAGCACCTGATCGGCACCGCTGCCGGCTGGGGCGGCAATCCCGACAAGGACGCGACCTATCTTGGCAAGAACGTGCCGAACAACGACGGCAAGGCCGCCTATACGGTGACAGTCAGGGACGTGCCGGTCGACGCGTTCTGGTCGATCAGCGTCTATAACGAAGGCGGATTTTTCGAAAAGAATCCGCAGAATGCCTATTCGCTCAACAGCCTGACCGCAAAGAAGAACGAGGACGGCTCCATCACCATCCGGTTCGGCGGAGACGCCGGAAATCTGCCGAACGTGCTACCGATCGTGCCGGGCTGGAACTACACGGTTCGGCTCTATCGCCCTCGTCCCGAAATTCTCGACGGAACGTGGAAGTTTCCCGAACTCGTGCCGGTAGACTGAAAACGCAAAAAGGGCGCCGGATCGACCGGCGCCCTTCTCGTTTTTTGCTTGTCCTGTCCGCCTCAGTGCGCCGTGGCGGAGGGGGCCGGAGTCTGCGGCGGAGCGGCGGCCAGTTCGTCGGCCTCGGTCCACTCGATCGCGGTGAGCGGCTCCACCAGCGCCTTTGCCAGCACTTCGTCGACATGGCTGACCGGAATGATATCCAGCCCCTGCTTAACGTTCTCCGGGATCTCGGCGAGGTCCTTGCGGTTCTCTTCCGGGATCAGCACCGTGGTGATGCCGCCGCGCAGAGCGGCCAGCAGCTTCTCCTTGAGCCCGCCGATCGGCAGCACGCGGCCGCGCAGGGTGACTTCGCCGGTCATGGCGATGTCCTTGCGCACCGGCACGCCGGAGAGCGTCGAGACGATCGAGGTGACCATGCCGATACCAGCCGAAGGACCATCCTTGGGCACCGCGCCTTCGGGCAGGTGGATGTGGATGTCCTTCTTGTTGAAGATCGACGGCTTGATCCCATAAGCGGGCGAACGGGCGCGCACGAAGCTGAAGGCGGTCTGGATCGACTCGTTCATCACTTCGCCAAGCTTGCCGGTCGCCTTGATCGCACCCTTGCCGGGCACGGTCACGCTTTCGATCGTCAGCAGTTCGCCGCCCACTTCGGTCCAGGCGAGGCCGGTGACGGCGCCCACCTGATGCTCTTCCTCGCCCACGCCGTGGCGGAACTTCCGCACACCCGCGAATTCGGCAAGGTTTTCCGGCGTGATGACCACACCCTTCGTCTTGCCTTCAAGGATCTGGCGCAGGGACTTGCGCGCAAGCCTTGCGATCTCGCGCTCCAGCGTACGCACGCCCGCCTCGCGGGTGTAGTAGCGGATGAGGTCGCGCAGACCATCCTGCGTGAGCGTGAACTCGCCCTTCTTGAGGCCATGCGCCTCCACCTGCTTGCGGATCAGATGGCGTTCGGCGATCTCGACCTTCTCGTCCTCGGTATAACCCTCAAGACGGATGATCTCCATGCGGTCGAGCAGCGGCTGCGGCAGGTTCAGGCTGTTCGCGGTGCAGACGAACATCACGTCCGACAGATCGATATCGAGTTCGAGGTAGTGATCCTGGAACTTCGCGTTCTGTTCGGGATCGAGCACTTCGAGCAGCGCCGAGGCCGGATCGCCGCGGAAATCCTGACCCAGCTTGTCGATCTCGTCGAGCAGGAACAGCGGGTTAGACTTGCCGGCCTTGCGCAGGTTGGTCACGATCTTGCCCGGCAGCGAGCCGATATAGGTGCGGCGGTGGCCGCGAATCTCGGCCTCGTCACGCACGCCGCCCAGTGACTGGCGGATGAACTCACGGCCCGTCGCCTTGGCAATCGACTTGCCGAGCGAGGTCTTGCCGACGCCCGGCGGGCCGACGAGGCACAGGATCGGCCCCTTCAGCTTGTTGGTACGCGCCTGCACGGCCAGATACTCGACAATGCGGTCCTTGACCTTGTCGAGCGCATAGTGATCGGCATCGAGAACGCCCTGCGCCTCGGAAATGTCGCGCTTGAGCTTGCTCTTCTTGCCCCAGGGCAGGCCCAGCAGCACATCGAGATAGTTGCGGATGACCGTGGCTTCGGCGCTCATCGGCTGCATCGACTTGAGCTTCTTCAGCTCCGCCGTGGCCTTTTCGCGCGCTTCCTTGGTCAGGCGCGTCTTCTCGATCTTGTCCTGAAGCTCCTGAATCTCGTTGGCTTCTTCACCGTCGCCGCCGCCCAGCTCCGACTGAATCGCCTTGAGCTGCTCGTTCAGGTAATATTCGCGCTGGGTCTTCTCCATCTGCCGCTTCACGCGGCCACGGATCTTGCGCTCCACCTGAAGGACGCCGAGTTCGCCTTCCATGAAGGAATAGACCATCTCCAGCCGCTTGAGCGGATCGGGCTCGGAGAGCACGGCCTGCTTGTCCGCGACTTTGGCGGAAAGCTGCGCGGCCACGGTATCGGCCAGGCGGGCGGCATCCTCGATGTCCCCCAGCTGTTCGCCCGCGTCCTGCGAGAGCTTCTTGTTGAGCTTGGCATATTCGCCGAACTGTTCGACCACCGAGCGCATCATCGCGGCAACTTCGGTGCTCTCGGAACCTTCGACGGTGTCCGCATCGATCCGCTCGACGTCGGCCACCAGCATTTCGCCCTCGGCGCCCTGCTCAGCCTGAAGGCCGGTCAGGCGCGCACGCTCCTGCCCTTCCACCAGCACGCGGACGGTACCGTCAGGCAGCTTGAGAAGTTGCAGGACGCTGGCGATCACGCCGGTGTCATAAAGATCGTCACGCTCGGGATCGTCGCAGCTGGGATCGAGCTGGGCGAGAAGGAAGATGTCCTTTTCACCCGCCATCGCCGCCTCAAGTGCAGCAACGGATTTTTCGCGGCCGACGAAGAGAGGCACGACCATGCCGGGAAACACGACGATATCGCGCAAGGGCAGCAACGGAAGCAGGTTCAAAGGCATATCCAATTCTATACGTGCCGAAGCCCATTCGGACGCCGGCCATTGGCGATAGATATGGTGTCAATCAGGCAGCACGCAATGCAATAGCCGTGAAAGACTGTGGAAGCGCTTGCCGTTCGCCTCCACGGTAATCCTTATTGCCGGTGTAGAATATCCGCAACTGAGGCGCATTCGGCACACCGGGGTCATCCGTTCCGGAAATGGGACGGATCGGCCGTAGAAAAGCGTTTTCAGGCCCGGCGAGCGGCCAAAAACGGCAAACCGCCCCCGGTTCGGCCCATGAATCCGGTGAATCCATGGTCCGCGCCGAGGGCGGCGAAAAGGCCCGTCCCGGATTTCCCCAGACACCCATCGGTGTTAGAAAAATCTGTCACAAATCGGCCTCAAAACAGAAAGAATCAGAACGGCATCTTGAAGCCCGGTGGCAGACCCATGCCCTGCTGGGCCTTGGCCAGTTCCTCACCGGCGACCGAGTCCGCCTTGACGCGCGCGTCGTTGTAGGCGGCGACCACGAGGTCTTCGAGGATCTGCTTCTCATCCAGCTGCATCAGGCTGTCATCGATCGACACGGCGATGACGCGGCCCTTGGCCGAGCAGCGGATCTTGACGAGCCCGCCGCCCGAAAGCCCTTCGACTTCGAGCGAGTCCAGCTTGGCCTGGGTCTCGTTCATCTGCTTCTGGATGGTCTCGGCGGCCTGCTGCGCCGCCTGGATCATCTCTTCCATCGACTTCATTTCAACGTCTCCAATTGCGGGCACCGCCGCCAACGGCAAGCGGGCTTTCATCCTCGATCACTTTGGCATCCGGGAAAGCGGCCTTGGCGGCCAGTACCAGCGGGTGCTGGTTGACCTCGTCACTTTCCGCGATTTTCTTCGCTTCGGCCAGTTCGACCAGCGTCGGCGCGCCGTCCTCGCTGACCTTGTGGACTTCCCAGCGCTCGCCGGTCGCCTTGGCAAGGCCAGCACGCACAAGTGCGGTAATGTCCTCGCTGAAGCCCGGCGGCTGGCAATAGCGCAGCAGCCCCGGCCGCAGCTCAACCACGCGCACTTGCATACGCATGGTGTTGGCGGTGGAAAGCTCCCCCGCATGCTCGACGTCGTCGGCCAGTTCTTCCCAGCGCTTCGCCAGCATTTCCGGCGAGATCGTGGCGGCAGGCGCCGCTCCGGCGGGGGCGCCCGTACCATCGGCAACCGGCGCGGTAGCGACGGGCGCGCGCGCGGCAAGGTCTTCCAGCTTCTTCACCAGCGAGCCCGGATCGGGCATGTCGGCCGCGTGCATGATCCGCAGCAGCGCCATTTGTGCGGCGACCAGCGGATCGGGGGCGGACTTCACTTCCTCATGCCCCTTGAGCAGGAGCTGCCAGAGGCGATGGACGTGACCGGGCTTGAGGGCCTTGGCCCAGCTCTCGATCGCTTCGCGCTCCTCGGCGGAATGGGCGTCGTGCGCGCTGCCGGCGACTTGCGCCACGGCGATCCGGTGCCCCAGTTCCATCAGCCCGCGCAGGATCGCGATCGGCTCGACGCCCAGCGCGAACTGGTGCGCGACCAGGTCCAGCAGATCGGCGCCCTTGCCATCGAGAATCGCCGCGATCAGCTTGCGCTGGACGCTCTTGTCGGAAAGGCCGAGCATGTCGCGTACCTTGTCGGCACGGACCTGGCCTTCGCCGTCGAGATCGGCATGGGCAATCGCCTGATCGAGAATCGACAGGCCGTCACGTACGGACCCTTCGGCGGCAGCGGCGACCATGGCCAGTGCCTCGGCTTCGGCCTCGACACCTTCGAGGCCGCAGACCTTCGCGAAGTGATCGGCCAGCATCGGCGCGGGAATGCGGCGCAAATCGAAACGCTGGCAGCGTGAGAGCACCGTCACCGGCAGCTTGTCCACCTCGGTCGTCGCGAAGAGGAACTTCACATGCGCCGGCGGTTCCTCAAGTGTCTTCAGCAAGGCATTGAATGCGTTGCGAGACAGCATGTGGACTTCGTCGATGATGTAGATCTTGTAGCGCGCCGAAACCGCGGCGTAACGCACGGCCTCGATGATCTCGCGTACGTCGTCCACGCCGGTATGCGAGGCCGCGTCCATCTCGATCACGTCGATATGGCGGCCTTCGGCAATGGCGCGGCAAGGCTCGCACTGGCCGCAGGGATCGATGGTCGGGCCGCCCTGCCCGTCCGGACCGATGCAGTTGAGCGCCTTGGCAATCAGGCGCGCGGTCGATGTCTTGCCGACACCGCGCACGCCGGTCATCAGGAAGGCATGGGCCAGTCGGTCGCGCTTGATCGCATTGGCCAGCGTCTGGACCATCGCTTCCTGCCCGATCAGTTCGCCGAAGCTCTGCGGACGGTACTTGCGCGCCAGCACGCGATAAGGCTGCGCGGGCGTACCGGCAGGCGCCGGTGCTTTCGGGGCGGCTGGAATTGCGGGTGCAGGTGCAGGTGCAGGTGCAGGCGCCGCGACCTCAGGCTCCGGTTCAGCCACAGGTTCCGGCTCCGAAGCGGGTTCGGCTTCCGGCTCCGTTGCAGCGGGCTCGGGCGCCGGTTCGGGATCACCGAACATCGACACCTGCCCGGCGGCTTCCATTTCCGCCGAGGTCGGTGCGGCCTCTTCCTCGTCCCCGTCATTCCAGGGCGGGCTATCGCCGAACATGTCGCGTGAATCGTCCATCGTCTGCCAAACTAGGGGTTGGGGCCGCGAATGTCAGGAGGAAAGCGATTTGCTCCACAGCCGTGCGTGAAATGATACCGGCAGGAACGGTGTCCTGCGACCTGAGAGGCCAGTTTGAGGTATCATCACGATGTTGGCTGAAGGAGCCGGGCGACCCGTCGCAATCCGTTGTGGCTGCTTCCTTCCGGACCTGACCAGATTGGCGAACGCAAACGTCCACCCGACTCCCGGGCGGGCATATGGCGGCGCGCTTCGGGTTTGTCCAGCCCTTGCGGCACTTGTTCCAGCCGAAATTACAGAGCCGGAACGGCAACGGCCCGCGCCCCTTGATGTGGGAACGCGGGCCGTTTGCTGCGAAAAAACGCGCCGGAGCGCGATGGATCAGCGGAAGTTGTCGGCGTAAGCCTGAATCTTGAGACGGCGCGGCGGAGTTACATGGACCTCTGCCTCGATGCCGTAGCGCTCTGCATAGGCCTTGGCCGCCTCCACGTCCGGGAACGTCAGGCTGACCTGCTGCTGCGTGTCGCCCGAACCGGCCCAACCCATCAGGGGATCGGGCTTCTTGGCCTCGGCGGCGGCGAATTCGAGAACCCACTGGTCAAGCAGTGCCTTGCCGGACTGCATGGCGTTCTTCGGGCGCTGATAGATGCGTGCACTCATGGGCAAGCGCTTTGCCGTCGAATCGGGGCGAGAATCAAGCGCAAATCATTTGCCCCGCGATGCTTCGAACGCATTTCGCGTCTTCAGGCTGGGATCCTCGTTCCACGGCTCGTCCGGCCAGCGGTGCCGCGGGTACCGTCCCTTCATGTCCCGCTGCACGTCGCGCCACGATCCGCGCCAGAATCCCGGCAGGTCGCGCGTGGTCTGGATCGGGCGCCCGGCGGGCGACGTCAGCTTGAGCAGAAGCGGCAACGGCGGCTGGCCGAACGTGGGATGGCGGTCGAGCCCGAACAGCGCCTGCACGCGAATCTCGACGCTGGGCCCACCCTCGTCCTCATAGTCTATGGCATGGCTGGTGCCGGCGGGACTGCGAAATTCGGGCGGCGCCAGCTTCTCCAGCTTTTGCTGGTCGTCCCAGTTGAGCCGGTTTCGCAAGCCATCTGCAAGCGCGCCCTTGTCCACCGCGTCGAGCCTGCGGCCGAGAAGCGGGCCAAGCCAGTCGTCGAGATCGGCCAGCAGTGCAGCCTCCGACAGCGGCTCGATCCCCGCATAACACGCGCGCCGCAGCAAGGCGTGAGCCCCCTTGCCGAACGGCACGAGATCAAGCCCCTTCTCGCGCACGCGTTCGAGCAGGAATGCAGAAATCGCGGCGGGATCGGGGGTCGGGTCGGGTCCGGATGCTAACGTGATTGCCCCGATTCGGCGCTCCAGCCGCGCTTCCACGCGCCCTTCCGATTCGTTCCAGCGCAGCACCGAGCGGCGCTCGATCCGTTCGGAGAGCCATTGCTCGACTTCGGCAGGCTCCAGCGTCGCGCCCGACAGGATTCGCGCGCCCCGCGCCTGCCCTTGTGCATCGCCGATCACCATCCATTCACGCGTGGCGAGCGGCGAGGCGGGATCCAGCACGTAGCCCCTCCCCCCGGCCGAAAGCCAGTTCTCGCCGCTGGCATCGCGGCGCCGGGCCAGCATGTCCGGTCGCCCGAGCGCGAGCAGGACACCGGGGGGCACGTCCTGACCCTGTCCGCCCTCGACCATCAACGAGCGCGCACGGCGGGCCCAGCCCGACGCCAGCTTGCGCGAAGCTTCGGCACGCGGCGCGCGGTCGCCGTTCCAGCGAGACAGGCGCTGTGCCAGATCCTCACTGCGGCCGCCCAGCCCGCGTTCCTGCAACAGCAGCGCCAGCTTCGCGGCCGTGCCTCCGGCGCCCAGTTCGGTCGCGCGCAGAATCATCGCCGCCTGGGCCGGGTCCATCGGCAGACTGGCAACCTTGCGCCCGAAATCGGTGATCCGCCCTTCCCCATCCAGCGCTCCGAGCGATTCGAGTTGCCTCTGCGCGGCATCCAGTGACGGCGCGGGGGGCAGGTCCAGCCAGGCCATCGCCGCCGGATCTCCCGCGCCCCACTGCGCCAGCGAGAGGGTCAGCGGTGCCAGATCGCTGGTGAGCATTTCGGGCGGATCGAACTCCGGCCGTCCCGCATGGGCGGCCTCTTCCCACAGCCGATAGGCCACGCCGGGCCCTTGCCGTGCCGCGCGGCCAGCACGCTGCGCGGCCGAGGCGCGGCTGGCACGGTGGGTCGCGAGCCGGGTCACGCCCGCCGCCTTGTCGAACTCCGCCCGGCGCGAGAGGCCGCTGTCAACGACGACGGAAACGCCGTCGAGCGTCAGCGACGTCTCCGCGATCGCCGTGGCCAGCACGATTCGCCGGCGGCCCTCACCATCACGGCGGATCGCGGTCCGCTGGGCGGCGGGCTCGCACTGGCCGTGGAGCGGCAGGATCGGAACGTGCGGCAATCGCTCCGTCAGCCGCTCCGCCACGCGCTCGATCTCGCGGACACCGGGGAGGAAGGCGAGGATGTCGCCCTCCTGCTCGCGCCAGGCGGCAAGGATCGCGGATGTCATCGCCTCCTCGATACGCAAGGCAGGCGACGCACCGAGCCAGCGGAAGGCCAGTGGCCAGGCCTTGCCCTCACTCTCGATCACCGGCGTTTCGGGCCCCAGCAAGCGTGCGAACCGCGCGCCGTCGATGGTGGCTGACATGACGACGACCCGCAGGTCTTCGCGCAAAACTTCGCCTGCCTCGATGGCGAGCGCGAGGCCAAGGTCGCTGTCGAGATGGCGCTCGTGCGCTTCATCGAACAGCACCGCCGATACGCCGGGAAGCTCGGGATCGGAGAGAATCGTGGCAACGAAGATCGCCTCCGTCATCACCACTACCCGTGTGCGTGCGGAGCGCTTGACATCTAGGCGGGTGACATAACCGATGGTCTCACCGGCCGGCTCGCCAAGCTGCGCGGCCATGCGCTCGGCAGCGGCGCGCGCCGCCACACGGCGCGGCGAAAGCAGGATCACGGTTCCCGTGCACCATGGCTCAGCCAACAGCGCAGGAGCCAGCGCGGTCGTCTTGCCCGCACCGGGCGGCGCGATCAGGACGGCGCGGGACCCGGCACGCAAGGCGGCCAGCAGTTCGGGTAGCACGGCATGGATCGGGAGTTCGCTCACGCGTGCTTCCTTAGAAGCCAATCGAACGGTTCGCCAGACCGCTACCATTACGGGTAAATGCAACCATTTTGGAGCGGGTTCGTCCGGCCATCCACTCTTCCTCAACGATTGATAGCTAACTGTGGCTGTCGGAGCCGATGACCTTGCAACACCCCGATCATACCCCCAACCTGACCTATAGAGCCGGTCAACATCCCTTGCCGGTGGCGCAATACTTGCGCCTGCGCGAACGCGTGCCGCCGCTTTACGGGCTGCTTTCGGTCAATGCCGCAATCCTGGCCTTCACGCATCGGGCGCTGGCGCCGGGCTATCTGACGCTGACGGTTCCCGCGATTCTCGTCGCCGCCTGCCTGATGCGCATGCTCGTCTGGCTGCGGCCGACCACATCGGCGGACTTCGATCCGGACGTGGCCGAATATCGGATGCGGCGCACCACCTGGCTTGCGGTGGTGATTGCAGTGGCATTCGTCGGCTGGGCGCTTGTGCTGGACCAGTACGGCGGGCCTTACGAGCATGGCCATGTCGCCATCTACATCGCGGTAACGGTGCTGGGCTGCGTCTTCTGCCTGACGTTCCTTCCCAACGCGGCCTTGCTGATCTGCACGCTCGTGCTGGGGATCTTCCTTGCCTACAGCCTCATCATGGGGCCGCTGGTGCGCATAGCTATCGCCGTGAACATCACGCTGGTCGCCACGGTGATCCTGAAGATCCTGCGCGATACCTACGATTCCTTCGTCGCTCTCGAAACCACGCAGCACGCGCTCACCAGCGAACGGCGGCAGGCGCAAGTGCTGGGCGCAGAGAACGCGCGCCTTGCCGAAACCGATGCTCTGACCGGGCTGCCCAATCGCAGGCGCTTCTTCAGCCATCTTGAAGCGATGCTGACCGATGCCGATGGCGCCGAGGGGTTTTCCGTCGGCCTGATCGATCTCGACCGCTTCAAGCCGGTCAACGATACTTACGGCCACGCGCAGGGCGACCGCCTGTTGCAAGTGCTCGGCCAGCGCATGATCGCCGATTGCCCCGAAAATGTAGTCATTGCCCGCCTCGGCGGCGATGAGTTCGGAATCATCGTCAAAGGCTCGCCCGAGGAAGCCGAGGCGATTGCCCAGAAGCTCTGCACCGAAATCCGACGTCCGGCGCGGGTCGGTGACCTTGTCGTGGCGGTTGGCTGTTCGGCCGGCCTTGCTGACTTCCCCGGCAGCGGCCGCAGCGCCGATGCCCTGTTCGACCGTGCGGACTTCGCGCTCTATCACGCCAAGAACGAAAAGCGCGGCCAGTGCGTGCGCTTTTCCAGTGAACTCGAAGGCATGATCCGCACCGAGCAGGCGCTCGACGCGGCGCTGCAAACGGCCGACCTTGCCCGCGAGCTTTCGGTGGTCTTCCAGCCGATCGTCGCCACCGAAAATCGCATGCCGATGGGCGTGGAATGCCTCGCCCGCTGGACCTCGCCCTCGCTCGGCGCCGTGCCTCCGGAAATGCTGATCGCGTCGGCGGAACGTATCGGCCGCGCCCGCGAAGTTACGCTGGCGCTGTTCACGCAGGCCTTGGCAGCACTTATCCGCCTGCCCGAGGCCATGCACATGTGTTTCAACCTCTCCGGCCACGACATTGCCGATGCCGAGACCGTGGCCGCGCTGATCGCCCTGATCGAACGATCGGGCGGCGCGCCTTCGCGGCTGATCTTCGAGATCACTGAAACTTCGCTGATCGCCAAGTTCGACAGCGCCAGCGATGCGTTGGAAGGCCTGCGCGAAACCGGCGCGCGGATCGCGCTGGACGATTTCGGAACCGGCTATTCCAGCCTCTCCGCGCTGCACCAGCTTCCGCTCGACATGGTCAAGATCGATCGCAGCTTCGCCCCTCGCCTTGACGAGACGCGCGGCCGCCGCCTGATCGCGGCCATCCGCAACCTCGCCCGCTCGCTTTCGCTCGACTGCGTGATCGAGGGTATCGAGACCGAGGAGCAGATGCTGAGCGCCCGCATCGCCGGCTTCACGCTGGCGCAGGGTTATCATCTGGGCATGCCGATGCGGCTGGAGGATCTGATCGAGCGCCTCGGCACCGAGCGGAAGAGCGCGTTCAGCGTCGCCTGAGCGCCCGGTTACGCGGGCGGCTCAGGACGATATGCCCCGCTCGCTGTAAGTGATGCGGATCCTTACCCAGCTGCCGATCTGCGCCTTGCCGTTGATGCGCGGCGGCTGAACCTCGAACTGCCAGGCGGCGTTGAGCACCGCGCGTCCGAAGCCCGATCCACGCGGCGATTCGGCCAGGATCTGGCAATTGTCGACCTTGTAGTGGGGCTGCGTCTGGCAGGCGATCTCGCCCCATCCACTGGTCGGGCGATGGTCCGGCAGGTAACCCGCAAGCTGGGCATCGGTCGGCTCGTGGAACCAGGCGGCATTGTAGAGCACCATGCCACCCGGGCCTTCGCCGGGGCCGTACGTGCCGCCGGAACCGCCCGGAGCCTGATCGCCCGAAGCCGACGACTCGCCCTTCATCTTGCCGATGTCCGCCGCCGCGAAATCGTTGCTGGACATGCGCAGGAACGTGAAAGCCTGCTTTTTCGCGGCCGCAGGCTGCTCGACGGGCTTCTCCGTCACGACCGGAACCGACGTTTTGTGCTCGGTGTGTTTTTCCTGCTTCTGCTTTTGCTTCTGAGGCTCGCTGCCGCCCTTTTCACGCTCATGATTGACGACGTCGAACGTGGTCAGCGCGGCGGTTTTCTTCACCAGAGCCGGGACAAAGCCCGTCTGGGTGATCGCAAGCAAGAGCGCGAGCACCAATATGGCTGCCGAAAGCAGCGAGGAGACTAGGCGCTGGCGCGGCGACCCGGGCTGATAACCCGTGGCAGCCAGCTCGGAATCAAGGGGCATAACGGGGTCTGGATAGACGCGCCAAAGGTGCGCGGCAATTGCAGGTTTATTGCCGATTCATTGCAGCATTGAAGTGTTGCCCGAATGGCGCAGGGTGGCTTCCTGGCCTCACCTCACGCCGGAGCTTGGTGGCTAACCGCTGATGCCCAGAAAACGGAAGGGCGCGTGTTCCACGAAGTCGCCCGACACCTCACCCGAGAACGTGTGGTCCTGGTTCGGTCCGAGATCGAGCGTCTTCACTTTCCCGCTGTCCTTCGAGAAATCGATCTTCTTGAGATCGACCCAGAATGTGTTGGGCGTCAGCGCCGATTCGAAGAAATAAAGCTGCCGCTTGTGATCGAACACGGTGCGCCAGCGGGTGGAGGAAATGTTCGGCTCTTCCGGCGTGTTGATGCCGTAAGGCACCGAGGCATTGCGGATCACGCTGAACACCGAGGCAAGCGCCTTGTTCGGGTCTTCAGCCTTGGGAATCGCATTTATGTAGAACGACGCACGGGCAAAACGATCGGCGGCGCGATTGGTACCGGGCAGCATGACAGTGCCGCCGATGTCCTTCCAATAGGCATTGAGCGCAAGCTGATGCTCGAAAATCGGCGAATTGGTCATCACCTGATAGGCGCGGGAATGGTGGATGACCTGCTTGCCGTCGATATATTCGATGATCGCGCTGTCCCCCGTGGCGTCCGAAAGCGAGAGGTGCACGGTCGTCAGCCGATCCTCACCCGGGACATTGTCGGTGACGATCGTGAACGGCTCTTTCTGAAGCGCGGTCACCGCCTCATCCACCGTCGCGAAATTGTCGAGCATGTACTGGGCCCAGGCGGCGATGGTCAGGCCGGGTTTGCTCTTGGCGTCGAAGTGCGGATATTCGGATTCGGCCAGCCAGAGCAGGTTCGCTTCCAGCCCCTTCTCGTTGACGCCGTCGGTGGTCGAGACGTCATAGCCACTGACGATGACGCTGCCGTATTTCGAGGTCCACTTGATCGAATTGGGTCCAGCCTCCCCACTGCGCGCAATGCCGCGCGGCAGGATCCACATGTTGGAGAGGATGTCGCTCTTCCAGTCCATCGAGCGGGCGGTGATGATATTGTTATCCGGCCCGAGGTAGACGGCGCGCGTACAGGCGTCTGCGGCAATGCCGGCCATGAGTAGCGCCGGCAGTGCCAGCACGCGGGCAGAACGCACGAATCCGGTCGTCAGGAAGGGCATTGGGGGCTCCTCTTCGCGAAATCGGGGGGGACGGAAGATATCGAAGCGCAAGTCGGAGAGCGCGGGCCATTGCCGGGCCTGAGGCGGGAAACGGCGCCGCCTCGCGGCACGACCAGACCATCGAACGCGCTCCTTCACAGGATACGTAATGGCCGGAAGATAATGGCAATCTCCCGATCTATCAAACCAATAGAATACGACCCGGGAACTTCAAACAGTGCCGCGAACGACTTCACGCCTGCCCGCATGTCTTGCGCGCATAAACGAACGGCGCGCCCGGTGACCGGGCACGCCGTGATCTATTACGAAGGGAAAGCCCCGATCAGTAGCGGCGGGCTACCGCGAACTCGACTGCCTCGCACATGGCGTCTCGCGCGGCACCGGCGGGGAAGATCGACAGGGCGTCGATGGCGCGCTGCGCATAGAGGCGCGCGCGCTCACGCGTCGCCTCGACGCAGCCATGACGGTTGATCAGCTCGACAGCGTGGGCGAGGTCTTCGTCCTCGGTGCGGAAGCCGGCGATGGCCTCTTCCCAGAACTTGCGTTCCTCGGCCGTGCCGCGCGCATAGGCGAGGATGACGGGAAGCGTCATCTTGCCTTCGCGGAAATCGTCGCCCTTGTCCTTGCCCGATTCGGAGGCCTCCGAATCGTAGTCGATGGCGTCGTCGACAAGCTGGAATGCAATGCCGAGGTTGCGGCCATAGGCATCCAGCGCATGTTCCTCGGCCTCGCCCTTCTCGGCGACGACAGCGGCGATGCGGGTCGCGGCGGCAAAGAGCGCGGCGGTCTTGGAGCCGATGATCTGGAGGTAGTGTTCCTCGCTCGTTTCGATCTTGCGCTGGGCGACCAGCTGATCGACTTCACCCTCGGCAATGATCGAGCTGGCGCTCGACAGAATCTTGAGGACCTTCAGGCTGCCGTCTTCGACCATCAGCTCGAACGCGCGGCTGAACAGGAAGTCGCCCACCAGAACCGTCGCCGGGTTGCCGAAGACGATATTGGCCGCCGCCTTGCCGCGCCGCAGGTCCGAACCGTCGACAACGTCGTCATGCAGCAGCGTGGCGGTGTGAATGAACTCTACCGAAGCCGCCAGCTTGTGGTGGCGCGTGCCCTGATACCCGCAGAGTTCCGCCCCAGCGACGGTGAGCATCGGGCGCATGCGCTTGCCGCCACCCGAAATCAGGTGACCGGCCAGTGCCGGAATAAGCGGGATCTCGCTCTGCATGCGATCAAGAATGACCGCATTCACGCTGTTCATGCCGGCCGCGGTAAGCGCCAGCATGGGGGCGAGGGAAGGCTGCGATCCGCGCGTGCGCAGGGGTATGACATCGGCACTCATCGTTTCGGCGCATTGCGCGCTTGCAAGCATTTACGCAAGAGCGAATGCCACAACGCGGGTGCACAATACGTTTGGCGGGGCCGATTGGAGGGGCACATCGAAAGGACGGTTTGGCGGCCGGACTGGAAGAGCGCGCGGAGGCGTGCTAGCGGACCGTCCCGATGACCGAGACCACGCCTCCCGCCACCGATCCCGTTCTGGCCTCTTACCGCGCCAGCATCGACAACATCGATGCCGCGCTGATCCACATGCTCGCCGAGCGATTTCGGATCACCCAGGCCGTGGGCACCTACAAGGCCGAGAAGAACCTTCCCGCCTCGGATCCCAGCCGGGAAGAGCGCCAGATCGTCCGCCTGCGCAAGCTGGCCGAAGACGCGCAGCTCGATCCCGACTTCGGCGAAAAGTTCATCCGCTTCATCATCGATGAAGTGATCCGCCACCACCAGCGCGCGAAAGCGGGCTGAGGTTCGGTTTGGAAATTCGCCGAAAGCGAATTTGACGACAGGTAATACCTGAGGGACGGCGCGATCTCGCGCCATCCCTCAGCCTTGCATCAGCCCTCGACGAGGTCCTGAAGGCGCGTGATCAGCGCCTGGATGCGCGTTGCGGCTTCCGCGAACGTCTCCAGGTCTTCCTTGTTGCCGTCCTCGCGCGCTTCCTTGGCGGCCTCGACATACCCTTCGAGGTCGGCCTCCAGCGCATCGACGATCATTTCGATCTCGTCGGGGGATACGGTCAGCGTGATGGAATCGGTCATTGGGGGTTATCCTCGATCAGGTGAACCGGGCCCATGGGGACGAACGGCTGGTTCCGCAACAGTCGTTAGCGCCGGTTCCACGGGATTTTAAGCCGGGAATATGTCAGGCGATAGCACGCGGCAGGTAAAGCCTGACAAGCAGGCCGCCGAGATCCTCGCTCTCGTCCAGTTCGACGCTGCCGCCGTAGATTTCCACCACGTCGCGTACGATGGCAAGGCCAAGGCCGGTGCCGGGTTTGCCCGAATCGAGCCGCGCGCCGCGATCGAAGATGCGGATGCGCTCGGCCTCGGGAATGCCCATGCCGTCATCCTCCACCCAGATCTGGCACAGGCGCGAATCGCGCTCGGCGTCGACCGTGACGAACACGCTGCCGCCGCCATACTTGGCCGCATTCTCGATGAGGTTGCCGAGGATTTCCTCAAGGTCCTGCTTTTCCAGCGCGACCACGGCGGCGTGGTTGCCATCCAGGTCGCAGCGGGCCTGATCGTAAAGCCGCTCCACCGCGCGCAGCACGGCCTCAAGGCTGGGCCAGACATCGGCGCGCGACTGGCCCACAGCACGGCGGCCCACCGCCCTCGCCCGCGCCAGATGGTGATCGACCTGCCGCCGCATCACCGCCGCCTCGCGAATCACCGTATCGGCAAGATCGGGCGCCTTGGCGGTCGCCGCATTCATCACCACGGTCAGCGGCGTCTTCAGCGCATGGGCAAGATTGCCCGCATGGGTGCGCGCTTCCTCGGCCTGACGCTCGTTGTGTTCGAGCAGTGCATTCAGCTCTTCCACCAGCGGCTCGACCTCGCGCGGGAGTGGGTCGGCAACGCGGGCCGATCCGGTGGTACGCAGCTTCTGGATCGCGCGGCGCACGTGGCGCAGCGGGAACAGGCCGTACCAGGTCTGCATCCCCGCCATCAGCAGCAGGCCGAAGCCCAGCGCGACGAAGCTGTAGACCAGGATCGCCCGGATCATCTTGATCTGCTCGTCCAGATCGACACGGCTGGCGGCGACCGTGAACATCCACTTGGTATTGCTGCCCGGCAGGATGATCGAGCGCTCCATCACGCGCAGCGTCTCGCCCGGGAACTGGTGCGAATCATAGACGTGCGGCTGGGCGTCGAAGTGGTCCGCCGGCACGTCGAGGCTGCGATCCCACAGCGAGCGCGAGGGGAAATCCTCGTGCCCCTTGCCGCGAATCTGCCAGTAGAGGCCCGAATTCGGCTCGAGGAAGCGCTGGTCGCCCAGTGGGCGGATGAAGAAGACTTCTCCGTCCGGGCCGATCTCCGCCGAACCGATCATGCCGGTTAGCATGTAGCCCAGCTGTTCGTCGAAATTGCGGGTGACGAGCCCGGTCAGCGTGTGGTCGAGCGCCAGCCCGCCGACCAGCAGGAGGATCGAAATCCATCCTGCCGCAATCAGCATCATGCGCCGGGCAAGCGAACCGGTAGGTGCCTCGTGCGGGAAGCTTTCGCGTGCCTCGGGTTCGGGCACGGCTTCGGGCGGGGCGGTGTTCGCCACCGCCGACACCTCAGCCGCGACCGGGTTCGGCGGGATCGTCGAGGCTGTAGCCAAGGCCACGGATCGTCGTGATGACATCGGCACCCAGCTTCTTGCGGATGCGCGTGACGAAGACCTCGATCGTGTTCGAATCGCGGTCGAAATCCTGATCGTAGATATGCTCGATCAGTTCGGTGCGGCTGACCACCTTGCCCTTGTGGTGCATCAGGTAGGACAGCAGCTTGTATTCCTGCGCGGTCATCTTGACCGGCTCGCCGGCCAGTGTGACGCGGCCGGAACGGGTGTCCAGCCGCACGTCGCCGGCGGTCAGTTCGCTGGAAGTGTTCCCGGAAGCGCGGCGAATCAGCGCGCGCAGGCGGGCAATCAGTTCCTCGGTCTGGAACGGCTTGGCAAGGTAGTCGTCGGCGCCGGCATCGAGCCCGGCCACCTTGTCCGACCAGGAATCGCGGGCTGTGAGCACCAGCACGGGGAAGTCGCGCCCTTCGCGGCGCCACATGCCGAGCACGGTCAATCCATCGATCTCGGGCAAGCCAAGGTCGAGAATCACCGCGTCGTAGTCCTCGGTCGAGCCCAGGAAATGTCCGTCCTCGCCATCGGTCGAAAGATCGACGGCGTAGCCGGTCTGTTCCAGCGTGGTCTTGAGCTGGTTGCCGAGCGTAGGTTCATCCTCGACGATCAGGATGCGCAAATCGGTCTCTCCCTCGGAGGTGCCCTGAAATGGGCCACGAAATGGATGAAGCAAATGGGGTGAAAGCCGGTAAGCGTCAAGCGATCCGGCCTTCCGGGCGCATAACCGCGCCCGATCGGCGGGATCCGATCAGCGCGATTGCCCGATCACGCGGCCGGTGCGGGCATCGACATCGACGAAATAGACCTTTCCATTCTGGATGAACTTGAGCCGATACGCCATCGCGGCGGCATCATATTCGGGACCGAGGTATTGCATCGCCCCCATGCGCGGCAGGACAAGCTGCTCGATCTGGCGGATCGAGAGGATATTGCCCGCCTTGCGCTCGCGGCGCGCCTCCCCCTGCTCTCCGCCCGGATCGGCGGCGTGCGCGCAAAGCGACGGCGCCACCAGCGCAAACGCGGCAATCACGGTTGCGCCCAGGAAAGCGCTGCGCACTGCAAGAAAGGAGACGAGGCGTTTCATAACGTCGTGGGTGCCTAAGCACCGGGGCTTGAACAAGTCCTGAATGTGGCACGAAGGCGGCACCGACTGAAATGTGTTGCAGGAATCCCACGCTCACATTGCTTCCGCCGCGCTTGCGGCCCCCTGCCCCTGCCTGTAGGGCGCAGGCATCATGGCAACTGCACCTATTCTCAGCTGGGAAGGCCTCGGCCTCATCCAGGGCAACGGCTGGCTCTTCCAGGACATCGACATCAACATCGGTCCGCGCGACCGGCTGGCCCTGATCGGCCGCAACGGCGCGGGCAAGACCACGCTGCTGAAGCTGATCGCGGGTATCGTCGATGCCGACAAGGGCACGCGCTCGGTCCAGCCCGGCACACGCGTCGTGACGCTGGAGCAGGATCCGTTCTTCACCGGCTTCGACACTCTGCTCGATTTCGCGATCCACGGCGACGACGCACCGCCGCGCCACGAGGTGGAGTCCATCGCCGACCAGCTCGGCATCGACCTTTCGCGCGAAGCCAGCAGCGCATCGGGCGGCGAGCGCCGCCGCGCCGCACTGTGCCGCGCCCTCGCCTCCGAGCCGGACCTGCTACTGCTGGACGAGCCGACCAACCACCTCGACCTTGCCGCCATCGACTGGCTGGAATCCTGGCTCCAGCGCTACAACGGCGCTTTCGTGGTCATCAGCCACGACCGTACCTTCCTGACCCGCCTGACCAATGCGACGCTCTGGCTCGACCGTGGAGGCCTGCGCCGTCGGGACATCGGCTTCGGCGGCTACGAGGCATGGGAAGAAGAAGTCTACGCCGAGGAAGCGCGCGCCGCGCAGAAGCTGGACGCCAAGCTCAAGATCGAGGCGCACTGGCTGGAACGCGGCGTCACCGCGCGCCGCAAGCGCAATCAGGGCCGCCTTGCCAAGCTCTGGGAAATGCGAGCCCAGCGTGCCTCGATGATGGGCCCGCAAGGCGCGGCCAAACTTGCCGTGGTCGCAGACGACAGCAAGACCAAGTCGGTGATCGTTGCCGAACACGTCACCAAGCGCTTTGGTGACCGCACGGTCATTAAGGACTTCAACTTGCGCATCCAGCGCGGCGACCGCATCGGCGTGGTCGGCGCCAACGGTTCGGGCAAGACGACGCTGCTCAAGATCCTGATGGGCGAAATCCAGCCCGACGAGGGCAAGGTAACGCGCGCGGCGACGCTCGACGCCACGGTCATCGACCAGCAGCGCAGCCGGATGAGCCCGGAAATGCGCATCCGCGACGTGCTGGCCGAAGGCGGCGACTGGATCGACGTGGTCGGCGTGCGCAAGCACATCCAGGGCTACCTCAAGGACTTCCTGTTCGACCCCGGCCTTGTCGAGGCCAAAGTGGGCACACTGTCCGGCGGCGAGCGTTCGCGCCTGCTGTTCGCGCGCGAATTTGCGCGCACGTCGAACTTGCTGGTTCTGGACGAGCCGACCAACGACCTCGACCTCGAAACGCTCGACCTGCTTCAGGAAGTGATCTCGGACTACGACGGCACCGTGCTGATCGTCAGCCATGACCGCGACTTCCTCGACCGCACTGTCAACGTGACCCTCGGGCTCGACGGATCCGGCCATATCGACGTGATCGCGGGCGGCTATGCCGACTGGGAAGCCAAGCGCCGCCAGCGCACCAGCGCGGGCAAGGCCAAGGCGAAGGAGAGCACCAATACCGCCGCTCCGCCGCCGCCGAAGAAGGGCAAACTGTCCTACAAGGACCAGCGCGACTATGAACTGCTGCCGAAGAAGATCGAGGAACTGGAAGCGGCCATTGGCCGAGACGAGGCGGCGCTGGCCGACCCCGCGCTCTACACCCGCGATCCGGCGAAATTCGCCAGTCTTACTGCCGCCATCGACAAGGCCCGCGCCGACAAGGAAGCGGCCGAGGAACGCTGGCTGGAACTGGCCGAGCAGGTCGAGGGCTAATCCGGAGTTCGGCGGTGAATATGCGTCTCCTGCCCGGAGATGCACACGCCCCACCCTCTGGATATAAGTCGAACTGCCAATCCCACATCATCGTCGCCCCCGCGAAGGCGGGAGCCCCGCTTCCTGGCAACCTCGCGCCCTGCACAACAGAAGCGGGATCCCCGCCTTCGCGGGGATGACGGGTTTGGAGTTGGCACGCATCTTCAGATTGGGAAACAGATCTTGCCGCACGGGCAAGGCTTAAATCTACCCCGTGAGCGCTGCGGCGCCCTCGTCTTCGAGCGACTTTCCGTCCAGCACCGCGCGCCAGAAGTGTACGAGGTTCTGCGCATTCACGCCCCATGAAAAGCGGGCGACATTGGCCGAAACCTGCTCCTGGCTTGGCGGGTCGGCGAGAATGGCGTGCACGGCCTCGGCGATCGCTTCGGGCGTGCGTTCGGCAAGGCGGCCAGCGCTGGGATCCTTCACCACCTCGCGCGCGCCGCCGATGTCGGGAACGACGATCGGGGTGCCGCAGGCCAGCCCCTCGATCCAGACATTGGCAAGACCCTCGCTCGCCGAGGGCAGCACCAGCACATCGGCCGCGCAGAGCAAGTGCGGCAGGAGATCGTGCCCGACTTGCCCGAGAAACTGCACGCGGTCGGCAACGCCGAGCGAATGGGCAAGCCCGCGCAATGCCTTTTCGTCCGCGCCCACGCCCGCAAGCGCAAGGCGCACACCCGGCAAATGCGCCAGCGCCTCGATCACCAGCCGCTGGCCCTTGCGCGGGATCAGCGAACCCGGCGTCACCAGCAGCGGACCCACCGACCAGACGCCAAGGTCCGGCAGCGCCGAGACCAAGGCCCGCGCCGCGCCGCGCTCGATGGGATGAAAACGCTCACGGTCGAGGCCGGTATAATGCACGCCGATCCGATCACCCGGCATGCCGAGCGCGATCATGTCCGCGCGCAGCGCCTCGCTGACCGCCAGCATGCCGCTCGCCTGCCGCGACGCCTTGAGCATCTGCGCGAGCGCGGCCGGGCGTTGCCCCCAGTAATGGATATCGGCGCCGCGCGATTTGATCGTCAGCGGCACGCCCAGTTCCTGCGCCACGATCGCGGCGGCGGGGCCGTCGGGGAAGAAGAACTGCGCATCGACAAGGTCGAACGGCTGCTCGGCATGCAACTGGCGCGCGAGAGGCAGGATCGCCTTGGCAATGCGCCCCGGATTACTGTCGCCGCCGATTTTCGGGATCAGCGTGAACTTGGGATAGAGCACTGCAATGCCCGAAGCGTCGCTCGCCTCAGGCAGTTCGCGCAGCGCGTCGTAAGGCTTGCGGCGCGACAGCGGCCATGGCGGCACACCGACCGGGCTCACCATCACGAGATCGACGGCGCAGTTGGCCACCACCGCGCGCATCTGGTTACCAACGAAGATCCCGAAGGACGGCTTCGCGGGGTTGGGGAACAGCGTGGCTATCGAAAGGATGCGCATGACGTGCCCCTACGCGTGAGAAGTTAGAGCTTTCTGACCAGCATCTCCGCAACCGCCAGCCACTGCGGATGTTCCACCAGCACTTGCCTCTGGCCGATGGCCGGAGGCAGCAGCGCGATGCGATCCCCGTCGCAATCGATCAGCCGCCCGAACGCGAAGCGCCCGACGGGACGCGGCACCAGCACATCGCGGTTGAGCGCCCGCGTCGCCTGCCCCGGAGGCAGCTGCCGCAGCCAGACCTGATCTCCCGCACGGTACTCGCCCGAGGAGGTCTCCACTTCCAGCACCAGCCAGGGCGCTTCGGCGGCGAGTTCGTGGGGTGGCACCGCTTCACGTGGCGCATGCGGCGCTTCTGGCCCGGCTTCGGTCAGGACCGCGACGATCATCGCCGGTTCGCGCGTTTCGCTGCGCAGCAGAAGTTCGGGTTCCACCTCAAGCGCGGCGGCAATGCGGTTCATCCAGCCAAGCGACAGCGTCCGCGTGCCGGTTTCAAGCCGCCCGATGGTCTGCGCCGTCGTCGCCGGACGGCAGGCGGCAGCCACATCCGCCAAAGTAAGGCCTTTCTGCTGCCGGATGTCACGAATGCGGTTGATCACGGGCACCTCGAAATAACCAATTAGGTTTTCCCTTTCCTACAATCACTCCAGTTTGGCAAGTTGCGACCTTCTGTAAACTCTGGAGGAAGCCATGAAGCAGCATCTTGTCGAACGCACGCTCACAAGCGAGGGACCGGCCCGCCTCGCTGCCGATTCGCCCAAACGGCGGGGGCCGCGCAGCGTGACCGTCAATCTGGCCGAATCCTCGCTATCCTGGCTCCATGCCCGCGGCCATTTGAGCGACCGCCGGTTCGCCGCTGGCGAACTCCTGCGCGCTGACTGGGAACGCGCGCAGCTTTCGCCGCGCGTGACGATGCACTGGGACCCGGTCCGCGTCGGTGGCGGCGGGGCGGACCTCAGCCCCGGCGAGCGCCAGATTGCCGCCAAAGCGCGGTTTGATGGCGCCATCGCTGCCGCCGGTTCAGGGCTCGCCGACGTGCTGTGGCGCGTGGTCTGCGCGGGCGAGACAGTGCCAACTGCAGAAAAGACGCTGGGGTGGCCGGTGCGCAGCGGCAAGCTGGTGCTCGGCCTCGCGCTTGACCGGGTGGCGGACTTTTACAGGATCGCAAAATAGCCCTGACCGCGCGCCATTCGGGCACGAAAAAGGGGCCGTTCCCTTGCGGGAGCAGCCCCTTTTCCTGTCAGCCAGTCAGTAGCGTCAGGGACGCGCGCTGCGCTCGCGGGCGAGACGTTCCTGACGGTCGATCTCGCTCTCGGTCTTGACGAAGCTGTCGCTGCTCACGCCCAGCCAGATCAGGATTGGCGCGGCCATGTAGATCGAGCTGTAAGTACCGACGAAGATGCCCAGCACGATCGCGGCGGTGAAGCCGAAGATCACGTCCGGGCCCAGCAGCAGCAGCGAGACCAGCGTGATCAGCATCGACAGCGAGGTGACGATGGTGCGGGCGAGCGTCTCGTTGACCGAAAGGTCGAGCAGCTCGGGCATCGGCATCTTGCGATACTTCTTCATGTTCTCCCGGATACGGTCGTAGACGACGATGGTGTCGTTCAGCGAGTAACCGATCAGCGTCAGCAGGGCCGCGACGATGTTGAGGTCGAACTCCATCTGCGTGATCGCGAAGAGGCCGAGCGTCAGCGTCACGTCGTGCACGAGGCTGAACAGCGCGCCGACACCGAATTGCCACTCGAAGCGGATCCAGATGTAGGCCGCCACCGCCAGCGCCGCGAGGCCAAGTGCGAGCATGGCGCTGCGGCCAAGCTCGCCGGAGACCTTGCCCGAGACCGAATCGACACCGTCGATACGGGCATCGGCGTGGTTCGAGCGGATGTCGGTGGTGATGGTGCGCGCCATCGCGTCCGACAGCTTCGGATTCTTGTCCGCGCCGGCCGGCAGCTTCATGCGGATCGAAATTTCGTTCGGCTTGCCGAAGCGCTGGAGGATCGGCTCGCCGTAACCCAGCTTGTCGATCTCCTTGCTGAGCACCTCGACGGGGGCGTTGGTGCCCTCCGCAAAGGTCACGCGGATCACCTGGCCGCCGACGAAGTCGACGCCCAGATTGAGGCCCTTGGTGACGACGAGGCCGATCGAGGCCGCCATGAGTACAAGGCTCATGACGTAGAACGGCACCCGCCACCGCAGGAAGTGGATGTTGGTGTGGTCGGGAACGAGCTTGAGGAGCTTCATCTGTCCTCTCCTCTTACAGGTTCAGGTCCGCCGGCCGCGTCTTGCGCAGCCAGCCGGCGACCCACATGCGGGTCATGGTCACGGCAGTGAACACGGACGTGGCGATGCCGATCAACAGAACGATGGCGAAGCCGCGCACCGGTCCGGTGCCGAAAGCCGCCATGAGCACGGCAGCGATGACGTTGGTGATATTGGCGTCGAAGATCGCGCGGCTGGCTTCCTTGTAGCCGAGTTCCACCGCTTGCAGCACACGCCGGCCACGATGGCGTTCCTCGCGGATACGCTCGTTGATCAGCACGTTGGCGTCGACGGCGGCACCGATGGTGAGCACGAAGCCGGCGATGCCGGGCAGCGTCAGCGTGGTGCCGAACAGGCTCATCACGCCCAGGATCATCAGCAGGTTCACCACCAGCGCGCAGCAGGCATAGACGCCGAAGCGGCCATAGGTGACGAGGATGAAGATCATCAGCAAGCCGGTGCCCACGCCCATGGCGATGGCACCCTTGTGGATCGAATCGGCGCCGAGGTCGGGACCGACGGTGCGCTCCTCCACCACGGTGAGATCGACCGGCAGCGCGCCCGAACGCAGCGCAATCGCGAGCTGCGTGGCCGACTGGACCGTGAAGCTGCCCGAGATCTGAGCGCTGCCGCCGAGGATCGGCTCGTGGACGCTGGGAGCCGAAAGCACCTTGCCGTCAAGGATGATGGCGAAGCGCTTGCCGACGTTCTCGGTGGTCAGCTTGGCGAACTTCTCGCCGCCCTGCTGGTTGAAGGTGATCGAGACGACCGGTGTGTTGGTCTTGGGCTCGAAGGCCTGCTTGGCATCGGTGAGTTCATCACCCTTGATGCCGCCCAGACGCTTGACCGCCAGCACCGGCACGCCCTGCGAGGCCGGATCCTTGGGATCGGCCCAGGGAACGAGTTCCGAACCCGGGGGAACCACGCCCTTGGCAAGATCGCTGGGCACGGCGGTCTCATCGACCATCTTGAATTCAAGCTTGGCGGTCTGGCCCAGCAGGTTCTTCAGCGCCTGCGGATCCTGAAGGCCGGGGACCTGCACGTCGATGCGCGTACCGCCGAGGCGGCGGATATCGGGCTCCTTGGTGCCGAGCGCGTCGATACGCTTGCGCACGACGTCGACCGCGGTTTCCATCGCGTTGTTGATCGCAAGGTCGATACCGGCCTGCGTCGGCACGAGCACGAAGCGCGATCCGTCAACCACCTGGATGTCCCAGTCACGCTGGCCGGAGAGGCCCGCACCGGAGGTCAGCGGCAGGATCGCCTCACGAGCGGCATCGACCTGCGAAGGGTCGCGCACCGTGAAGGAGAGCTTGCCGCCGGAGCTGGAAACGTCACCGATGGCAATGCGCGGCTCGCTCTGGCCAAGGCGCGTGCGCACCGATTCTTCCATGCCTTCCAGACGCTGCTGGGTGACCTGGTCACGATTGGCTTCGAGCAGCAGGCGGCTGCCGCCGGCAAGGTCAAGGCCGAGATTGATCTTGGGCTCGGGCAATGCCGAGGGCCAGCGCACGTTCGGTGTGAGCGCGACCAGCGAAGGCAGGGCACAGACGCAGAAGAACAGCGTCAGCGCCCAGTACCAGGCCTTCTTCCAGGTGGAAAATTCGAGCATAGCCTCAGGCTTCTCTTTTTCTGATTTTAGGGCCGAAGCCTCAGTCGTTGGCGGGCTTGGAACCGGCGGGCGGAATGACGTCGACAATGGTCGACTTCACGGCCTTGACCTTCACGCCCTGGGCGATCTCGATCTCGACATAGTTATCATCGACCTTGAGGACCTTGCCGACGAAACCGCCGCCGGTCAGCACTTCGTCACCCCGCTTCAGCTCGGAAAGCTTGCTGCGGTGTTCCTTCTGCTGCTTCATCTGCGGACGCATGATGAGGAACCAGAAGATCGCGGCCATCGCCACGAAGGGCAGATACTGGATCCATGCGGGCGGAGCGCCCGCGGGCGCGGCGGCGGCAAGCTGGTTGAGAATCGAGCTTTGCATTGAGATGAAGGGCCTTCTTGTCGTTTCGTCCCGGCGCGAATCGCGCGTTGCATCGGATGTGCCGCACGCCCCGCCCCGAAATACCGTCGCCGGATTTCACCGGATGGGCGCGGTTAGCAATAAAGCGGAAGGCTGGCAACGCGCGCACTCGCGGGCGAAAGCGCCCCCAGCCCCCCAATGTCACGGGCAAATGGCCATCTTCGGCGCCACTTCAAGCCCTGACACATTCATCCACAGGCCCCGTGAAGAAAGTGAAGAAAGGGTGCTTGCGCTATCCGAATGACCTGCCTATAGGCCGCGCTCCGGTCGGGACGTAGCGCAGCCTGGTAGCGCATCACACTGGGGGTGTGGGGGTCGGAGGTTCGAATCCTCTCGTCCCGACCAATTTTCCCAACATCGTCGACAATGCAAATCCCCCCCCCCTCGGGGACCCTCGACGCGCGTTTGCGGCATTTTCCTACACGAACCGATTTGGTTATCTGGTTGCGAGCAACAATCCGAAAGGGAGTGCTCGTCCATGCCGCTGCTCGATTCGATTATCGATCCCATCGCCAAGATCATCGACAAGGTCATCCCCGACCCCGAAGCGCGCGACCGCGCCAAGCTGGAACTGCTCAAGCAGGAAAACAGCCAGGATCTGGAAATGCTGCAGGCCAGCCTCTCGGCTATCATCGCCGAGGCCAATTCCACCGATCCCTGGACCAGTCGCGCACGGCCCAGCTTCCTTTATGTAATGTACGTCATGCTGCTCTGGTCGCTGCCGATGGGCCTGATCGGCGCGCTCAGCCCAGCGACTGCCCACGCCATCGCCGAAAGCATGACCGCTTACCTCAACGGCATTCCCGAACCGCTCTATGCGCTCTTCGGCACCGGCTACCTCGGGTATTCGGCGATGCGCCAGTGGGGCAAGACCAAGGGCTCGGATCGCTAACATTGCGCTAACGCTTCGGTGATAAACCTCCTCGCAAGGCCTTCGGGTCCCTTGCGAGGAGCATTTGCGTGTTTCGGAATGTCGTGCGTTCGCTGGTGCTGGTGGCACCGGCACTTGTCCTGACCGGTGCGCTGACCGGCTGCGGCCAGAGCCGCGAAGCGGAACTCGAACAACAGCTTGCCGAGGCGAAGGCCGAGACGGCAAAGGCTGAGGCAGCCAATCAGGCCGCTGCGCGGGCAACGGCAGATGCCGCCGCGAAGCAAGCTCACGATGCCGAACTCGCCCAGTTCTACCAGGGCGAAACCACTCCGCAGGATGCCGCTCAGCAACCTGATGACAAGCCGGCGGACACCCCTCCGCCCGCCCCCGATGCCGCGCCAGCTCAGGCCGCCGCCCCTGCAGCATCCGGCCCCGTCATGAACAACGGACCCTTCCGCGTCGGCGTCCAGACAGAGCCTGTCGGCTGACGGCACCGCCGCGCGCTTTGCAGGGCCGGTGCAGTTGCGCTAGAGCGGCAGCGTCCGGCCGCGTACCGCGTGTCGGCAAGTTCATGGAGACATTCGCGAAATGGCAGCCAGGCTGGTCTATGTGCTCAACGGGCCGAACCTCAACCGGCTGGGCCTGCGCGAACCGGGCATCTACGGATCCCAGACGCTGGACGACATCGCCGCCATGCTCGTCGAACGCGGAGAAGCGCTGGATTGCGAGATCGACATGCGCCAGTCGAACCACGAAGGCCACCTTGTCGACTGGCTGCATGAGGCCGAGGACAACGGCGCCCATGCCGTTCTGCTGAACGCGGGCGCCTATACGCACACATCGATCGCGCTGCTTGACGCCATCCGCGCCGTCAAAGTGCCGGTCATCGAGGTCCATCTCTCGAACCCGCACACGCGCGAGGAATTCCGCCACAAGTCATGGGTCGGCATGGCCGCGAAGGGCACTGTGGCCGGCTTCGGTGCGCAGAGCTACATCGTGGCACTGGAAGCCGCTGCAGGCTTGTGACTGTCGGCGGCGACACGGCAACCCATGGTTCGCCGGCCTGCCGCCATATCAGTGGATTGAATTGCGCCCCCGTCCGGCACGGCCCGCCACGCGGACCGGCGCGAGGGCGCAGGAGCCTCAGCCTTCCAGCGGCACTCCGGGCACGTTCTTGGCCGTGCGGATCGTCAGCGAGGTCTTGACGCTGTCCACGTTCGGTGCCGGGGTCAGCTTGCTGGTGAGGAATTCCTGGAAGCTCTGAAGGTCGCGGCTGACGATCTTCAGTATAAAGTCGATTTCGCCATTGAGCATGTGGCATTCACGCACTTCGGGCAGACCCTTCATGTGGTCCTCGAACGCGCGCAGCGATTCCTCGGCCTGGCTCTTGAGGCTGACCAATGCGAAAACAGTGATGGTGAAGCCGAGTTTCGAGGCATCCAGATCGGCGTGATAGCCCTGGATAATGCCCGATTCTTCAAGGCTGCGGACGCGGCGAAGGCACGGCGGCGCGGTCAGGCCCACGCGCTGCGCCAGTTCGACGTTGGTGATGCGACCTTCGCTCTGCAGCTCTGCGAGCAGGCGGCGGTCGATTTCATCGAGATTGATCATGCGAATCTTTCCTTGCGGGCGCGCCGGCGTCGTCCAGCATGTAACTTCCACTCGAAAACACGTGCACCCCTGTAATATTATTATCCCATAGCGTAATTGTACCGCATTGCAACGCCTAGAAACCGACCGCTTTCGCTGTCTGCACCGTTTGCCAGCGGCGGTTATCCACCGTAGAATCCGAGGAAGTGCGCGGCTTGGTGACCTCTCCTTAAGCGATTTGCGTTAAAGTCGCCGCCAAGGGGCAGATTAGAGTGTCAGTTTGAAGTCCGGCGGCGGATTGGCGCATGAGCGGCCACCGGACGGTTTGGAGCGGGAATGCATTTCGACGATCGTCTTGCCACGGTGTTGCGACTGCCAACTACGGGCGAGGCACTGGCACGTATCCAGTACCGGCAACTGGTCGATATTCTCGGCCGGCTGCCGGCCAATGCCCGCTCCTGGGCGGTTGCCGCCGGGTTCGCGCAACTGCGCGAACTGGACAAGATCATTCCTGCCGCCGACCGCGCGCGGCTGGTCGCGCAGCCGCTTCAGCCTCTGGCCAACCCGCGCCTTGTCGCGCGCCTTGCCGAAGCCGAGCCGCAAGTGGCCACTGCCGCCGTGCGCACCGCCAATCTGACCGAGGATGCCTGGCTCACGCTGATCCCCGCCCTGCCCATCCGGGCGCGCGGAATTCTGCGCCACCGCCGCGACCTTGGCCCGCAAGTCGATGCCCTGCTCGAACAACTCGGTGTGCAGGACCGGGCTCTTCCGCCTGTCGAGGCGATGGAACTCGACATGTTGCTGGAAGTGGAGGCCGAAGCGCCGCCTGCTCCTACCGCTGCCGCGCCCGCCGCAACTTCGCCGAGCCCGAGTGCTTCGCCGAGCCCGACTGCGCCTGGCCCTACTGCTCCGCCGCAGGCCGCCCCCCCTCCTCCGCTCCGCGCCGTCGAAACCGCGCCCTTCGCCGAATTCGGTCAAGCCACTGCCTCGCTGGGCGTCGCGCCGCCGCCTACCAATACGCAGGCCGGGATCGGCGCCATCGTCCGCCGTATCGAGGAATTCCGTAAGGCGCGCGAGGCACTCGGCAACGGGCATCACGACCACGATGGGGCTTTCGATGAGCCGCGCGCACCGCATAACGATGCCGCGCCCAGCCCGCCGCGCGTACCGGCCGCGATCGACTTCAGCACCGATGCCGAAGGCCGCGTATCCTGGGCAGACGGTATCCACGCGCCTTCGCTGATCGGCCTCGACCTTTCCGGCCTCCCCTCCACGGAAGCGCCGGGCATAGAGGCACCGGCGGGCATCGTCTCGGCCATGCGCCACCGCCTGCCGCTGCGCGCAGCACAAGTGGAAATCAGCGGCGCCCCCGCGATTCGGGGCACCTGGCAAGTCGATGCCGTTCCTCGCTTCGATCCCGTCAGCGGCCGCTTCATGGGCTATTGCGGCCGCTTGCGCCGTCCCGCCGTGCTCGCCGCAGTCGGCGCCGCCGTGCAAGGCCATGGCGAAGCTGACCGGCTGCGTCAGGTGCTGCACGAGCTGCGCACCCCCGCCAATGCGATTCAGGTCGCCGCCGAAATCATCCAGCAGCAGCTCTATGGCCCTGCTCCGCATGAATATCGCGCGCTGGCAGCCGCCATCGCCGGAGACTGCGCTCATATTCTTGCCGGCTTCGAGGAACTGGACCGGCTGGTCCGGCTGGAAACCGGCGTGCTCGGCCTCGAAACCGGGGAATGCGACCTGGGCGCCGTGCTCGCCGAAACGGTGAACCGCCTGAAGGCATGGACCGAGCCACGCCGCAGCGGCTTCGCGCTTATCGCCATGACCGACGACGCGGCATTGCCAGTGCCACTCGACCGTACCGAGGCCGAACGCCTTATCTGGCGCCTGTTCGCGGCGCTCGCCGGGTCCACCGCATTCGACGAGATCCTGCCGGTCGAATGGGGGCGCGAGGATAACGGCGTCATGCTGCGCGTCGCCCTGCCCGCCTCGCTCGCGGCCCGCACGGACGAGAATTTCCACGAAACCTCGTCGAGCGATCGCGGCCATGCGCTGTCTACCGGCATGTTCGGGATCGGCTTCACCCTGCGTCTTGCGGCAGCAGAGGCGGCAGCAGCCGGCGGCAGTCTGCGCCGCACCGGCGCACGCCTCGAGCTTCACCTGCCCGGGTTGACCGCGCTGGACACAGATCATAGCCATTCATCGCGGAGCCGAGCGCTCTGAATTCAGTCGCCCTACCGGATGCGACCCGATCGGGGGAAAATTCAATCTTGTCGGGGATCAACATCCTTCAGCCGCCCAAGCCGGACGCCTTTGCCCGTTTTCGGGAGGATTTCGGCCAGCGCTTCATCGTCACGGTCGATACCGAGGAAGAGTTCGACTGGGACGCCCCGCTCGACCGTGACCGCTACAGCACGGTCACTGTCTCGGCCCTACGCCAGTTTCAGGAATTCTGCGAAGGATTCGGCGTCAAGCCGATCTACCTTGTCGATTATCCGGTCGCCGAATCACCGCGCATACCGGAAGCCATCGGCAATGCCGTCAGCGCCGGGCGTGCCGAAGTGGGCGTCCAACTCCACCCCTGGGTGAGCCCGCCGTTCGACGAAGAGGTCAGCGAGTTCAACTCCTACGCAGGCAATCTTCCCTTCACCCTGGAACGCGAGAAGTTCGCCCGGCTCCATGCCCGGATCGTCGAGGCCTTCGGAACCGCGCCGCGAATCTATCGCGCCGGCCGCTATGGCCTTGGCCCCCGCACGGCCGAAATCCTCACCGAATTCGGAATCGCCATCGACAGTTCGGTGCGTGCCCGGTTCGATTACAGCAGCGCGGGCGGCCCGAACTACCGCGAACATCCGCTGCGTCCCTACTGGGTGGATCCGGCCAAGCGCCTGCTCGAACTGCCGCTGACCACGGTCTACTGGGGGCCGCTGCGGCAGATGGGCAATGCGATCTACCCGCACCTCTGGCGCGCGCCGCAAGTGCGCGGCGTGCTCGCCCGCACCGGACTGCTCGAACGCATCGCCCTGACGCCCGAGGGAATCAGTGTCGACGAAGCGCTTCGCGGAGTCGATATCGCCATCGACGACGGTCTGCCGGTGCTGGTTTTCTCATTCCACAGCCCTTCGCTGGCCCCCGGGCACACGCCTTACGTACAGGACGTGCAAGATCTCAACAGGTTATATGACTGGTGGCGCCAGCTTTTCGGCCATCTTGCGCGGCGCGACGTGCTTCCGACGAGCGTTGGCGAAATCATGCACGCAGTCGAGCTTGCCTAGTGCGACGCACCAAGCTAACGGGCTTTCACCCCGGCGCTGTCGATGAGCCGGGGGAACGGTTGGGGCCTGTAGCTCAGCGGTTAGAGCTGGCCGCTCATAACGGCTAGGTCGCGGGTTCGAATCCTGCCGGGCCCACCACCGTAGAGGGCCGGCACGGACCCAACATCATCATCGACGACCGAAGGGTCGGGGAGTGGCGCAGCCCGGTAGCGCGCTTGCTTTGGGAGCAAGATGTCGCAGGTTCGAATCCTGTCTCCCCGACCAATTCGCTTTTCCAAGACATGCTGGAGCCTGCCATGACGGCCCGAGTGGATTTTCCGCTTTCGGTCGCGAAGATGGCGAAGTCCCCGATGAGGCGATGAGCGCGGACCATTTGGGCATCGATCAATGTTGCGACGCGCATCATTCGATCTGTTGAACAAAAGTCGTTCGACCAGTTGAACCGCTGAAGATTCGATGTAGGGAGACCTGTCTACGATCGATTCGCAGACCCTAGACTTGTGATACAGTGAAGTTCATAAGAACTGCTACACTGTCTTTGGAATGCAAGATCGATTCAATATTGAATTGGCTTCGGTCAAATCGATTAATGCGAGTCGCACAAAGACAAGTCGCGATTTGTATCGGCAGACATCATCCCGACAGCGATCACTGGGAATTATCGGCGATCGGAATTGCCGCCTCCCAACGCCGACGCTATGCGCCGCAGCGCTATATATCTGAACATAGTCAATAATGCCTGCCCGGAGGCCGCGTTTTGCGGCGCCCGTTCGTATGCCCTGGCATAATAATAAATTCGGAGAGGACAGCGTGCTTACCAAATTCCAATCGTGCTCCATGATGATCGGCGCCAGTGCAATTGCCTTTGCCTTCGCCGCCTCCCCAGCCGCAGCGCAGTCGACAGACAATACGGAAGCCAGCACCAACGACATTATCGTCACCGCACGCCGCGTCGAGGAACGACTGCAGGACGTACCGATCTCGATTACTGCCTATAATCAGTCACAGCTTGCCGACCGAAATGTCGTCAACTCGCAGGATCTGGCGCGTTACACGCCGTCGCTGTCGGCGAACTCGAACTTCGGCAATGAGAACTCCACGTTCGCCATTCGCGGTTTCGTTCAGGACACCGGCACCGCTCCGTCCGTCGGCGTCTATTTTGCGGACGTCGTCGCGCCGCGCGGTGCGTCGAACAACGTTCCGGTTGGCGACGGCGCCGGCCCGGGCAGCTTCTTCGATCTCTCGAACGTCCAGGTCCTGAAGGGCCCGCAGGGTACGCTGCAAGGCCGCAACACCACCGGCGGTGCTGTCCTTCTCGTCCCGCAGAAGCCCACCGACAACCTTGAGGGCTTTGTCGAAGGATCGATCGGCAATTACGATCTGCGCCGCGTTCAGGCGGTCATCAACATCCCGGTCATGGACTCGCTGCGCATCCGAATGGGTGTCGATCATCAGTCGCGCGACGGCTACATCCACAACAACAGCGGCATTGGGCCCAAGGATTTCGGCGACGTCGACTATACCGCGCTGCGCTTCAGCGCCGTGGCCGATCTCGCGCCCAACCTCGAAAACTACATGATCGTGTCCTACAGCCGCTCGCACACGAACGGCTCGCTGCAGAAGCTGATCGCGGTGGACCCGAATGAAGGCTTCGGCGCGTTTGCGGGCGATCAGCTCACGCGGCAGGGTTCGGGCTTCTACGACGCCTGGCAGAC
>NZ_SLVB01000002.1 GCF_004341845.1 Novosphingobium sp. PhB165
GCAACCCGCTACGACAAACTGGCCGAGAACTTCCTTGCCATGGTTCAACTCGCTTCAATACGGCTGTGGCTTCGCGTTTATGAGTCTACAGCCTAGATCGCCTCGAACGCGTCGGACTTATGACCGCGCAGCCGGACAACGTCACGAACCGGAGGTTCGCCGAAATGCCGCGCATATTCGCGGCTGAACTGCGACGCGCTCTCGTATCCGACCGCAAAGGCCGCGCGCGCTGCGTCGGGGCTGACGGTAAGCAGGCGGCGCGCGGTCTGCAATCGCAGGCTCTTCTGGTACTGCAACGGGCTCATACCTGTTGCCGCCTTGAAGTGGCGGTGGAACGAAGGAACGCTCATTCCCGCGATCTGCGCGAGAGACTCCGTCCTGAGTTGCTGGTCGAAATTCCGGCGGACGCATTCAATCGCCCGGCGAATGCGGGACAGTCGGCTATCCTCGCATCCGATCTGCCGCAGCATCGAGCCGTGACCGCTTTGCAGCAGCCGATAGAGGACCTCCCGCTCGCGTGCGGGGCCCAGGATGGGAATGTCGCCGGGAGTATCCAGCAAGGCCAGAAGCTGCTCCCAGGCGAGAAGAATATCGGATGTGACCGGCGCGACGCCGAACCCGGCAAGCGGGCCCGCATCATCCCCGTTTGTGGCGGTAAGGGGCAGTTCGGCGAGCAGTTCCGCCAGAACCTCCCGGTTGAGCGCAAGGCTCGTTACCAGATAGGGGCGATCACGCGATGCCTCGATCACGCAGCCGACTGCGGCAACTTCCACCGAAGTCACGAAGCAGGTTGCCGCGTCATAGCGCAGCACGCGATTGCCGATCGTGACCTGCTTGGCGCCGCGCAGGACCAGGCAGATCATCGGTTCATAGCGGCTGCTCATGGCCGAGCCCACCTCGTGCGCCGCGTGGATGCGCAGGCGCGGCACGGCGGTTTCCGGCACCGGGCCGCCGACATGGCGCTCCACGCGCCGGCACATGCGATCAAGCGTCTCCTGCATGGCACCTACTATCGTACTGCCGGTGGCGCGATTCAACCATGCTGATAGGATCGGGCAAGGCGTTGAGACGATCGGGCACCTGCATCGGCAATGACGCGCCCATATGCCGGCCGTGACCTGCAGCCCGGAAATATCGCCGGCCGCTGCCGCCACGCAAATGGAGAGCATCATGACCCAGCAATTTGGCGCGACTTCGACGACCGATGACGTGCTTGCAGGCATAGACCTTAGCGGAAAGCGCGTGTTGGTGACCGGCGCATCGGCAGGCATCGGCGTCGAAACCTGCCGTACCCTCGTCGCCCACGGCGCCGATGTGGTCGGCGCGGCGCGCGATCTGAAGAAAGCCGAAGCTGCGACGCAAGGCGTGCGCGCGGCGGCCGAAGGCAGTAAGGGCAGCTTCGAACTCGTGGAACTGGATCTCGCGTCGCTCGCAAGTGTGCGCAGCTGCGCGGACCGTCTGAACGCGGATGGCGGGCCGTTCGACATCGTGATCGCCAATGCCGGGGTCATGGCAGCGCCGTTCGGACATACGCAGGACGGTTTCGAAACCCAGTTCGGCACCAACCATCTGGGCCATTTCCTGCTCGTCAACCGTATCGCCTCGCTCCTGAAACCGGGTGGCCGGCTCGTGAACCTGTCGTCGGCCGGGCATCGCTACGGCAACGTGAGCCTTGACGATCCGGGCTTCGAACAGACCCCCTACGATCCATGGGTTGCCTATGGTCGCTCCAAGACCGCCAATATCCTCTTCGCAGTAGAGTTCGACCGGCGGCATCGGGATAGCGGCATTCGCGCCACGGCCGTGCATCCCGGCGTGATCTGGGACACCGAACTGTCCCGGTACATGACCGAGGAAGACAAGGAGGCACTGGTCGCCACGATCGGCGCCGGCCTTGAAGCTGCGGGCCAGCCGCCGCTCGTCTACAAGTCGATCCCGCAAGGCGCGGCGACCTCGGTCTGGAGCGCGATCGTCGCGGAGCCTTCCGAAATCGGCGGACGCTATTGCGAGGACTGCCATGTCGCGGAAATGCAGGAGAGCGAAGGCCTGCGTGGCGGCGTGCAGCCCTATGCCCTCGATCCGGAAACCGCGAAGGCGCTTTGGGCGAAGAGTGAGGAACTGGTTGGCGAGCGTTTCTGAGGACGTCCGTCTGGCCAAGCTGGGAGCAAATACAATGAAGTATCGTACATTGGGCCAAGGCCTGAAGGTTTCCGCCATCGGCGTGGGTTGCATGCCGATGATCCGCGACGGCAACATCAACTATGGCCTTGCGGACGACGATGTCTCCACGCGAACGATCCACGAGGCGATCGATCTGGGCGTCACCTTCTTCGACACCGCCGAAATGTATGGCCCGTTCCGTAACGAGGAACTGGTCGGCGCGGCCATCAAGGGGCGCCGCGAAGGACTGGTCATCGCCACGAAATTCGCGATGCGCTGGGATGGCGACACGCCGGTCGGCGTCGATGGCAGCCCCGAAAACGCACGGCGTGCCTGCGAAGGATCGTTGAAGCGGCTGGGCATCGACACGATCGACCTGTTCTATCAGCATCGCGTCGATCCGCAGGTCCCCATCGAAGAAACGATCGGCGGCATGGCGGACCTCGTCAAGGAAGGCAAAGTGCGCCACATCGGCCTGTCGGAGGCGGCGGCCGACACCGTGCGCCGGGCCGCGAAAGTTCATCCGATCGCCGCCTTGCAAAGCGAATATTCGATCTGGGAACGCGATGTCGAAGACGACATCCTTTCCGCCTGCCGCGAAAACGGCATCGGGTTCGTGCCCTACAGCCCTCTGGGGCGCGGCTTTTTGGCTGGGGGCATCCGCAGTCTCGACGACCTGCCGGCAAACGACTGGCGGCGCAACGACCCACGGTATTCTCCGGAGAACATGCCCCGGAACCTGGCGATCGTCGATGCGATCGCGTCAGTCGCGCAGCGTCACGGCGTGTCCAATGCACAGATCGCGCTCGCCTGGCTGCTGGCTCAGGGAGAGGACATCGTGCCGATCCCCGGCTTCAAGCGCAGCGAGACCTTGCGGGATAGCGTCGGTGCGCCCGATGTGGACTTGTCGAGCGATGACCTCGCCACAATCGAGGCCGCCGCTCCCAGCGGCAAGACGGCTGGACCGCGCTACAATGAAATGGGCATGGCTCGCGTAAAGCTTTAATCGTCGGCTGTATTCGTCCCGGCTGGCCGGCCGGTCAAAGGCTGGTCGGCCGGGTGTTTGAACGCTTGCATTGCCTTCTATGCGGCTCAATGCCGGCTTGAGGGAACAACCCTGCGTCGTTGGCAACAAGACCGACCATGAACGTATTTATCCTGAACAGCTTTCGGCGATGCCCTTTCGCGATGCGCGCGAGGCGGGCGTTGTATGTCAGCGGCACGTCCCTGGAACGATCTAATCATCGTTCCTGAAACCTGACGTTCGCAGAGAAATAATCTCTGCGTGGGATTGTGCACAAGCCAATGCGCGACCACGTTGGCATTCCAACAGGGAATGACGATTTGGATCGATTATCGACGTTGCGATTGCTGACGCGTGTTATCGAACTGGGCAGTTTCACGCGTGCCGCGCACGAACTCGGCTTGGGGCAACCATCCGTCAGCAAGCAGATAGGCTCTCTTGAGGCGCATCTTGGAACGCGGTTGCTGGAGCGCACATCTCGCGGACTCAGGCCGACTGCAGCAGGCCTGGACCTCTATCATTCCGCCCGGCGCCTGATCAGTGACCTTGAGGAAACCGAAGCGCGTATCCGCGACGGATCCACTGCGCCAAGTGGACTCGTCCGCGTTGCCACTCCTCCGGTCCTTGGCCGCATGTACATCATCCCGAGCCTGCCTTCCTTTCTTGCGCAGTTCCCGCAGATCGAGGTCGAGTTTACCGCCGGCCAACCGTTTGCCGATCTGGTCAAGGACGGAGTCGATGTGGCGCTGCGCGTCGGCGAGCTTGGTTCTTCGGGTCTGATTGCCCGCAAGATTGGTGAGATGCAGATGATCACCGTTGCTTCTCCAGACTACCTCGCCAGGCATGGCACTCCAGCGGACCTGCGAGATCTGGCACGCCATAAGCTCATCGCAGCCCAAACCGGCGGGCGGGCCATCGAATGGCGGTTCAGCGGCGAGGAGGGGACTGTTGCGATCATGCCGACAAGCGCGTTTCGGTCGAACGATGGCGAGGATTTACGGGCCGCTGTGCTCGCAGGAATCGGCATCCTGCACGGGCCGGGCGCGCTGTTTCATGCGGATCTGGAAGCAGGCAGGATCGTCAGAATTCTCGAAGCCTATAAAGCGGATACCGATCCGATCCATCTTGTCACGCCGGGTGGCCGCAAAATGCCATATCGCGTGCGCGTCTTCATCGATTTTCTCGCGGCGACCTTCGCTAGCCAGCCCGGCCTTCAGATACCCTGAGCATTCTTGCAGGGAATGGTTGCTATGCTCTTCCGCTGCCTACTGCACAGGAGCAGCGGGCCCTAGATCCGGCTGATGTCGCCAAGACGACGCCAACCAGATCAGGACCGTATCATGTTGAAGACCAACCAGCCGATCCAGCCAAGCGATGCTGCAGATAAGCTCGCAGCGGCGGAAACCCTCTACCGCTTCGCCGCCGGCATCGACCTCAAGAATTCCGATCTGCTCGCATCGGCCTTCGCGGCGGACGCCGTGTCCGATTTCAGGCCAGCCGCGGCCAAGGCCGGTTTCGAATATCCGGTGCTGCAGGGGCGGGAGAATATCGTCGCGGCCCTATCCGGATCGCTCAAGTCCCTCGATACCACGCATTCGGTCAGCAATCCGCGCGTCACCGTCGATGGTGACCGGGCTCGCCTTGATGCACTGGTGGAGGCGCAGCATGTGCCAGCAGCCGACCCTTCGCGGCACTATCTCATGAAGAACCGCTACGATGTCGAACTGGTTCGCGGCGATGATGCTTGGGTCATACAACGCGTCACGATCGATAACGTCTGGCGTTCCGGCGATCCGTCTGTGCTCTCCGTCATCTGAAGGCCGAGCGGTAGCGACCGATACCATCGCAGCCATGCGACATTCCGGCTTTCGCCGAGAGGGAAGATTTCATGAGATTAACGGGAAAAGTCGCGCTCGTCACGGGCGCGTCGAGCGGCATCGGTGCGGGCATAGCCCGGGCTTTGGGCGCCGAGGGGGCGAGCGTCATCGTGAATTACGCCACCAGCAAGAACGGCGCCGACGCGGTGGTGGCATTGATCGAAGCTGAGGGCGGAGCAGCAGCTGCCCTCCAAGCCGATATGTCGAAGGAGAGCGATGTTGTCCGTCTTTTCAACGACGTCATCGCGCGGCACGGCAGGCTGGATATTCTCATCAACAACGCCGGCGTTGCAAAGTTCGAGACGGCGGAGAGCCTGACCGAAGACGCCTTTCACAAGCAGTTCAATGTGAACGTGCTTGGCTATTTTCTTGCCATCCGCGAAGCGGTCAGACATTTCGGCGAGGATGGCGGCAGCATCGTCAACATCAGCTCGATCCTCAGCACGCATCCATCTCCCGGCACCAGCATCTACGCGGCGACCAAAGGCGCGGTCGATACCATGACCTATGCGCTGGCGCGTGAACTTGGCCCGCGCGGCATCCGCGTGAACGCCGTCATGCCCGGCTATACCAACACCCGCGCGACCGAAGGCAATTTCGCGGGCGAGCTTGGCGAAAGACTGCTCGCCGAGACGCCGTTCGGACGCTTCGGCGAGCCGGAGGATATTGCGCCCACCGTCCTGTTCCTGGCATCGGAAGATGCCCACTGGGTCAGCGGCGAGTCGATCAGGGCCACCGGCGGCGCACGCGGCGTCTGAAACGTGAGGGCCGGCCTTGCTCCAAAATCTGCGCCCTGCGGAAGCAGACCGGGAGGTGGTCGTTGGTGATGCCGACGGCCTGCATCCAGGCGTAGACGATCGTCGGCCCGACAAACTTGAAGCCTCGTGCCTTCAGATTTTTTGAGAGGGTCACCGACGGCGCGGTCTGCGCGTCGGTGACTCTGCCTTCGATCGGCTTGCCCGAAGTAAAGGACCAGCAATGGGTGGCGAAATCCTCGCCGCGATCCTGCTTGTCCTCCATAGCCAGGCCCTCTCGCCGCGTCACTGATCGACGATACGGGTGTCGGCGATCGTCTCGGCAAAGCCGATGCCGAACAGCGTGGCCGGGGTCTGGAAGCCCGGTCGCGCCTCGCCGCCCACAACCCGCCGCGCTGCTTCTGCTGCCGCGATCGTCGTGAACGTATAGCCGTTTACGGTATCGAGCAGCGAACGAACCACGGTCCCGTCGTCGCCGGTCACTTCCACCGCCGCCTGATAGCGATTGGCTTCGCGCTGTTCCAGGGTGGGGCCATCCGGCATCTGCGCCAGATCGCCCTCGGGGAAGGCGCCCTCCGACACATGGACGAACGTCTCGATGTTCGGGATGCCCGTGGCGCGCCAGATCGTGATGAGATCGGGCAGCGTCACCGGGAAGGATGTGGCTGGCCCCCTGCCGAAATCGAAGGTGCGGACCTCACCCGCATCGCGGCTGACCAGCGTGCCATCGACGCGGTGGAGTGTCTGCGCTGTCACATTCTCGCTGGCACTGATCGCCGACCCACGGGAAAAGCCGCCGGTGACGTGCAGCGCGATGCTGAGCTTGGAGGGAGCAGCGACGCGTTTCGCTGCGTGTCCCGCCAGCGATCCGAGCATCGCCACGCTTCCGCCGCTACCGGGCAACAGCATTACGCCGGCCGCCTGGGCTTCCGCATCCAGCGTCTCTGCAAGGCGGTAGCTGTCCATTTCGGCCGCGATGTCGAGATAGTGGACCCCGGGCGCCAGGCAAGCGCGCATCATTGGCTCGGCCGTATGCATGAAGGGACCGGCACAATTCAGCAGCACGCCGATATCCTCCATCGCTACCTCGGCGGCGGCTCGGTCATCGACGACGAACAGCCGATATTCGACGTTCAGTTCCGAGGCGAATAAGTTGAGCCTGCTTTCGTCCTTCACTCTTCCGGCGATGACGAAGTCGAGGCCGTGTGCCTTGGCGTTGATGGACGCCATGCGCCCGGTGTAGCCGGCGGCGCCGTAAATCATCAATTTCGTCATATCAGTGCTGCCAGCTCTTGTAGGTGAATTCGAGGCTGTATCCGTCCGGATCCAGCACGTTTGCGGCGTAATAGCGGGGATCGTAATGGAGCCGGGGTCCGGGCGGTCCGTTGTCGGTCGCACCCGCCGCGATGGCCGCGGCGTAGGCCGCATCGACCTCTGCGCGCGAACTGGCAATGAAGCCGACATGGGCGGCCCCGCCCTCGACGGAGCCGGATCGCAGCCAGAAGGCCATCCGGTTGTTCTTGCCGAAACCCTTGAGGTCCGGGTGCCCCGGAGGGCCATCCTTTCCATCGTAATCGACCCGCTGCGTGATCCCCAGCGGCGCTAATGCGGCGGTGTAAAAGGCGATTGAGCGATCGAGATCGCTGACCGACAGGAAGACGTGATCGAGCATGTGGCTCTCCCGTTCAGATGATGTAGCCGCCGGCGATTTCGATCGCCTGCGCATTGACCCAACGATTGTGATCAGAGAACAGCCCCGCGATGACGCCGCCGACATCGTCCGGTTCGCCCACGCGGCCGAGCGCGGTTTGCCCGGCCAGCATGGCTTCAAACTCGTCGTTGAGACCGCCGCCGAGCTGGGTGCGGATCGCGCCCGGTGAGATCGAATTGGCGCGGATGCCGCGATGCCCGAACTCCTTCGCCATGTAGCGGGTTAGAACCTCTAGCCCGCCCTTGAAGCTGGCATAGGGTGCGACACCGACGGTTGCGACGCGCGTGGTGGCGCTTGCGACATTCACGATATGGCTGCCATCGGCCATGATCGGCAGCAACGTCTGCGTCAGGAAGAACGGCCCTTTGAGATGGACGGCGAACAGGCCGTCGAATTCTGCTTCCGTGACCGTCGCTATCGGATTGAAGACGCCATATCCGGCGTTGTTGACGAGGCCGTCGAAATCCTCGCGGTCCCAGCGAGCCTTCAGCGCCACCTGGACAGCATCACGGAAGGCGGGAAATGCCGACGTGTCTGCAACGTCAAGTTTCAGCGTGACGGCCTTGCCGCCATTCGCCTCGATATCGGCCGCGACCGCCTCAGCGCAAGCAGGGTTGCTGTTGTAGGTGAGGATGACCCCCATGCCTTCCTTCGCGCAGAGGCGAGCAGTGCTGGCACCGATGCCCCGGCTCCCACCGGTGACGATGACGATTTTCATTGGATAGCTCCTCGCGATGTTGTCGAGCCTTGAACTACGCCGATGGACTGGACGGCGCTTACCGGATCCTCCTCGATCCATGCCTATTTCTGCTTTTGGGTTGGTCGATGGAGCTGTGCGTGAGATGGTCGTGCGCATGAACACGAACCTGACCGAACTGCGACGCCTGGCCGCGCACGCCGAAAATCGGCGTACCGACACGGGCATCCCTCGGGTGGCGATGGTGCAGGGCGAGATCCCTGAACATCAGTTGGCAGCGGTCTATGATCCGATGATCAACCTCATTCTTACCGGATCGAAGACGATGACAGTCGGAGACCGCACACTGCGCTACGATCCGGCCACCTATTTCGTGATGTCGGTCGATCTGCCCGCCGTGGGCTCGGTTCATCCGGCAGAAACCGGCGAGCCCTATCTGGCCGTGAGCCTCACTCTGGAGCCGACGATTGTCGCAAATCTGCTGACGGACCTGCCCAAACCTGCTGGAGGCGATCTCTACAGCCCCGGTTTCTCGATTGCGCCGGTCACGGACGAACTGCTCGACGCCTGGGTTCGAATGTTACGCCTGATGGAGCATCCTGGCGACATCGCCGCGCTGGCTCCCGCTTATGAGCGCGAAATCCTCTACCGCGTCCTTCAGGGACCCCAGGGCTGGATGCTGCGGGACATCGCTGCGCCCGGAACGGCGCTCTCGCGTGTCAGCATCGCCATCCAATGGATCCGCGAGAATTTCACCAAACCACTGAGAGTCGAGGCTCTTGCTGCGATGGCAGCGCTCAGCGTTTCTGCGTTTCACCGGCACTTCAAGGCGGTCACGGCGCTCAGCCCGCTTCAGTATCAGAAACGGATCCGGCTGCTTCACGCACGATCGCTGTTAATCGCTGGAGAGGGAAACGCGACCTCGATTGCGTTTGGCGTAGGCTACGAAAGCCCCACCCAGTTCAGCCGGGAATACTCGCGCTATTTCGGACTGCCACCGTCGAAGGATTCATTGCAGATCGTGCACAGCGTCCACAAGACGATGGCCTAGCCGATGGTCGTCAGGCGCTCGTGGCATTTGGAGGCAGCGCGGGTGAATGCATTCAGCCTTTGCATTCGTTCTAACTCGCGATAGGCGCGCGGCATGATGAACATTCCTTGGGACCAGCCTGCAACGCTGATCGATCTGGACGGCAAGACGCCGGTGATCGGATCGATGCTCGAATGCGTGATGCACTTCGCGCTCTTCAAGCCTTTCGCCAAGGAGCAGGCGCGCATCCTGCTGACGCGGCCCGTGTTTCGTGAAGGCCGCAAGACCCGTACCTGGGTTCTCAATCCCGACGAGATCCAGAAACTGGTCGAGCGCCTCAATGCCGAGAGGAAGGCGGCCCAGTAAGCGCGCGCGTTCAGGCCGTATCGCTCGCGCCAATCGTGGCGGACAGGGCGAGGATCGTGCGCGCGTGCCGCAAGGCCACGGCTTCACGGTCCGCGCCATAACCACCGCCCAGCGTACTCGCCAATGGAATGCCGCGCCGTTTCGCTTCTGTCGCCACAAAGCGATCGCGGTCCGCGAGGCCTTCGTCGGTCAGGGACAGCCGGCCAAGCTTGTCGTCCTTATGGGCATCGACGCCTGCCTGCAGCAGGATCAGTTCCGGCACGAAATGATCGAGGACCATGGGCAGCGATCCGGCCAGAGCTTCCAGATAGTCCGCATCGTCGGTTGCATCGGGTAGTGCGACATCCAGCGATGAGCGCGCCTTGCGTGTCGGGAAGTTCTTCTCGGCATGAATGGAAAGCGTGAAGATGTCGCTGCGCCCTGCGGTCAGGGCCGCAGTGCCATCGCCCTGATGCACGTCAAGATCGAGGATCAGGATACGCGAGACGTTACCCTCCTCGATCAGCCTGTTGGCGGCGAGCGCCAGATCATTGAACACGCAATAGCCCGCGCCGGTATCGGCCAGGGCGTGATGGCTGCCGCCGGCGGAATTTGCAGCATACCCGTGCTGCAGCGCGAGCTTCGCGGCAAGCCATGTTCCGCCGGGGGAGAGCTGCGATCGCCGGGAGATCCGTTCGTCGATCGCAAAACCGATCCGGCGCTGCTTGGCCGCGGGCACCGTGCAACCGATGACTTCGTCGACATAGGCCGGGGCGTGGACAGCCTCGAGCCATTCTCTCGACATGACTTCTGGCGCATGGACCGTCATAGCTACGCCGCTTTCGCCCAGCGCCCGCATCACCAGCGCATACTTGTCATGCGGGAAAGTGCCCGTGCGTTCGGCTTCGACCGCGTAACCGGGATGATGGACGACATGCAGCATGGCCTTGCAGGTAGAACGCCAAGACACACAGGTCGAGCAGCATTGCCGGGCGTAGGGATCTGACAATTTCAGTGGGCGCCTTCCGCCATGGAAGGAGCAGGTCATGACTCTTGGCGGGTAAGGGGGAGGCATCGTTATCAGGCGAGAAGTCTACGCCTGGCTGTGGCTCTCTGCGGGACTTTCGAAAGCATGGGCATAGCTGCCGGGTCCGGTGTTCGATTCGGCCATTTTCATGGAAGACCGATGGCCCAACCGGGAAGGCTGTTGGATGTATCGGAAATAAACGATGGCTTGTTGACGAAATTAATTGCATCGGATAATTCCGATGAATGGATATCGGTGACGCCCTCTCGATTCTCTCTGCCCTCGCGCACCCGACGCGCCTTGAAGCGTTTCGTCTGCTGATCCGGCACGAGCCTGACGGCCTATCGACCGGCGCACTGGTCGAAGCTTCTGAACTGACGCAAAGCACATTCTCGACGCATCTGGCCGTGATGGCGAAGGCCGGGCTGGTGCTTTCCGAGAAGCGTGGTCGGCAACAAATCCAGCGGGCCAACCTCGACGCGCTGCGCGGACTGATGGTCTATCTGGCCAAGGATTGCTGCCAAGGTCGCGCCGAACTGTGCGAGCCGCTTCTGGCCGAACTTACCTGTTGTTGAAGAGGCAACGATGACGGATATCGTGATCTACCATAACCCGCTTTGTGGGACCTCTCGCAATGCCCTGGCCATGATCCGCAATGCAGGCATCGAACCTCATGTCGTCGAGTACCTGACGACGCCGCCAAGCCGCGCGCTGCTGGTGGAACTCATCGAGCGGGCCGGTATCACTCCGCGCGCCCTGCTGCGCGAGAAGGGCACGCCTTATGCCGAACTGGGCCTCGGCGATGAGGCCTTGAGCGATGAGGTGCTGATCGATGCGATGATGGAGCATCCCGTGCTCATCAACCGTCCGCTGGTCGTGTCACCGATGGGCGTCAAGCTCTGTCGGCCGTCCGAAGAAGTGCTGGATTTGCTGCCGGCCGGGCAACGCAGTACTTTCGTCAAGGAAGACGGCGAAGTCGTGGAAGGAACCCGGCGATGACTCTTTCGGTTCGCAGCGCAACGATCGACGATGGCCGGGCGATTGCCGACGTCTACGCGTATCATGTCCTGCATGGCACGGCGACTTACGAAGTGGTGCCGCCGACCGAGGCCGAGACCTTAGACAAGATACGGATGGTGACTGGCCGGAACTGGCCGTTCCTCGTCGCTTGCGATGGACCGGATTTGGTGGGCTATGCCTACGCCACCCAGTTCCGCGATCGGCCCGCTTACGCCTATGCCTGCGAGAACAGCATCTACGTGGCGCACGACCGGCGCGGCGGCGGCATCGGCAAGCTGCTGCTCAAGGCCTTGCTGGAGGCCGCCGAAGCCTATGGCTTCCGGCAGATGGTCGCCGTCATTGGCGGTGCTGAACCGATGTCCGTTGCTCTGCACGATACTTGCGGTTTCGAGCAGGTCGGCCGCCTGACGGGCATGGGATGGAAGGCCGGACGCTGGCTCGACACGGTTTACATGCAGATCGCCTTGGGCGGCGGCACTGCGACCGCACCTGCCACTTCGGCAAAGGACTGAAGGCCTGCCAGCATCGCCTATTGGCGCGGTCGCCGTTTCGGTGTGGCGCGGTGCGTTGCCGTCCCTTCGGCCCTGATCGATCCCTCCAATTTCTTCGAACGGGCTTTGGCCGCTGCCATCAGCCTCTTTGGCTTCAATTCCGACGCCCTGCTGGTGGAAGCACCGGTGATCCCGTCGATCGCCGCCTTGGTGGAGCGGACTTGTCCCTGGTACGAGAAAGGTATCCCCGCATGAGACTACGCGAACTCACCGCCCCCGATCATCTTCCTGCCTTGGACAAGGCCTTCGCGCTGGCGCGTCCCGCCAGCGGCCTTGGCCCGGACCAACCGCCGCCGCGCATCCTGCTGCTATACGGCTCGCTGCGAGAGCGCTCGTTCTCGCGCCTCGCCGTGGAGGAGGCGGCTCGGTTGCTGCAATTCTTCGGCGCGGAGACGCGGATCTTCGATCCTGGCGACCTGCCACTGCCCGACCAGGTGGCGGGAGACGATCACCCGGCCGTCCACGAACTGCGCGAACACGCGCTCTGGTCGGAAGGAATGGTCTGGTGCAGCCCGGAACGGCACGGCCAGATCAGCGGCATCATGAAGACGCAGATCGATCATCTGCCGCTCCAGATGCGCGGCATGCGGCCGACGCAGGGAAGAACGCTTGCAGTCATGCAGGTGTCCGGCGGCTCGCAATCCTTCAATGCCGTGAACTCGCTGCGCCTGCTGGGGCGCTGGATGCGGATGTTCACGATCCCCAATCAGTCTTCGGTGGCGATGGCCTACAAGGAGTTCGACGAGGATGGGCGGATGCGGGCGTCGAGCTATTACGAGCGCATCGTCGATGTGATGGAAGAACTGGTGCGCTTCACGGTGCTGATGCGCCCGCACGCAGCGCAACTTGTCGACCGGTACTCGGAGCGCAAGGAAGCGGGAATTCCGGTCGCTGCTGCTGCCGATCGATGAGGCTGATGGCGATCGTTCGTTTCGTCCTGTTTCTGCTTCATGGGACCGTCGCGAGGTGAAGGAGCGACTTCTCCGGGCAACCAACGATGAGTGGATTCGTTAGGTCAGCACAGAGGAGAAAAACCATGAAAATCGTATTTGTCGCGGCGCTGGCTGCCGCGCTCGGGTCTTCTGTTGCCTACGCGCAATCGCACAATCCGGCGGTCAAGGATCCTACCGTCGCGACCACGAACCACGCTGCGAAGGGGCACAACTCCTTCACGGAAGACCAGGCTCGTGGGCGTATTGCCAAGGCCGGATACACGAACATCGGCAAGCTTACGAAAAACGAAAATGGCATCTGGCAGGGCAAGGCCATGAAGCATGGCAAGTCCGTGACGGTCGCTCTTGATTACAAGGGTAACGTCACCGTTCACTGAACCTGACCAGCGCGGAGAATGATCATGACAAAGACAATCACTCGTCTCTTCGACAATTATGCGGATGCTGCAGAGGCAATCCGTGAGCTTGAAAGCATTGGCGTGCCCCGTGACGACATCAGTGTCATTGCCAACAATGTGCATGGCGAACATGTGCACGAGGGCGTGACTGAAGGCGGGGCGGTCGCCGCAGGCACGTCCGCCGGTGCGGTGCTGGGCGGTGCAGGCGGCGTCCTGGCAGGGTTGGGAATGCTCGCCATTCCCGGGCTGGGTCCGATCGTCGCAGCGGGCTGGTTGGCTGCTGCCGCTGTCGGCGCAGGCGTGGGTGCGGTTGGCGGTGCAGCGGCGGGCGGCATTGTCGGTGCACTCAAGCATGCGGGACACTCGGATGAAGAAGCGCAGATATATTCCGAGGGCGTAAGGCGCGGCGGGGTACTGCTGAGTGCAAAGGTGAACGACGCGGAGGTCGCTCGGGCCAATGCCGCCGTCGATACGGTGGGTTCCGTCGATATCGCGGCGCGCGGCGCCCGCTATCGAGAGTCCGGTTGGACCCGCTTCGACGAGAATGCTCCTGTCTACTCGGCCGAAGAGGTTGAGCAGGAGAGGGTGCGCTACGGGCTGACGCCCCGGTACTGATCGGCGCCAGTCGCGCCCACATAGCGCATAATCTTCCAGTCTGACGGCAGCTCGCTTCGCGGAGAGGCGAGCTGCCGACTCTATGTGCCCAGAGTAGGCGCATGCATGCCGGTCAGCGCGTTTGTACGTATCGTCGTTCTGGGGCTCGGGCACGACGAGGCGAGGGGGCGCAGGGGAACGGCGACGCAGGCGGGGCGCTTCATTAGACAGGTTCGCCGGCCGTTTCGGCTTCGGCCGCCTTTTCCTCAGGAGTTGTCGCAATGTCTTCCCCGAAGGACGATCGCACCCCAGCCGCCGATAACGCACGCGAAGCCATCCGTCCCGGCAGCGGTCGGAATGAACCCCGTGAGAGTGCTGGAAATGGCGGCGAACTGCACCAGGAGGTCGCCGGGGCAAGCAGCGATCCCGCGTCATTTCTGACCGACAATTTCGGGCATCGCATTGCGGATAACCAGAACAGCCTGCGTGCGGGGGAGCGCGGCCCGTCGCTGCTGGAAGATTTCGTTCTGCGCGAAAAGATCTTCCATTTCGACCATGAGCGTATTCCCGAACGCATCGTCCACGCGCGTGGGTCCGGGGCGCACGGCGTGTTCGAGTGCACGCGCGCCATTCCTGAAATCACCAAGGCGTCGATCTTTCAGAAGAAGGGCGCGACATGCCCGGTCTTCGTCCGTTTCTCGACCGTCGCCGGCGGCGCGGGATCGGTCGACACGCCTCGCGATGTGCGTGGTTTCGCGGTCAAATTCTACACCGAGACGGGCAACTGGGACTTGGTGGGCAACAACATCCCGGTCTTCTTCATCCAGGATGCCATGAAGTTCCCGGATCTGGTCCATTCGGTGAAGATGGAGGCGGATCGCGGCTATCCGCAAGCGGCATCGGCGCATGATACCTTCTGGGACTTCGTCTCGCTGATGCCGGAATCGCTGCACATGATCATGTGGGCCATGTCCGACCGGGCGATTCCCCGTTCCTTTCGAATGATGGAAGGTTTCGGCGTGCACACCTTCCGCTTCGTCAACGAAAGCGGAGAGGGCAAGTTCGTCAAGTTCCATTGGCGGCCTGTACTGGGCATGGAATCGCTGGTCTGGGACGAGGCGGTGAAGATCGCCGGTGCCGATCCCGATTTCCACCGGCGCGACTTGTTCGAAGCGATTGCCGGTGGCGGGTTCCCCGCCTGGGATCTGGGCGTGCAGGTCTTCGACGAGGAATGGGCCGCTGGGCAGCCTTACGACGTGCTCGATGCGACGAAGCTGATCCCTGAAGAGGAGATTCCGCTGCAAGTGGTCGGCAGGCTCACGCTCAACCGCAATGTCGACAATTTCTTCGCCGAAACCGAGCAAGTGGCCTTCTTGCCCAGCAACGTGATCCCCGGCATCGATTTCACCAACGATCCGCTGTTGCAAGGCCGCCTGTTCTCTTATCTGGACACCCAGAAATCGCGGCTGGGTACAACCAACTTCCACCAGATCCCCATCAATGCGCCCAAGTGCCCGTTCCACAATTTCCAGCGCGACGGCATGATGCAGACTCTGGTGCCCACCGGGCGCGCCAATTACGAACCGAACAGTCTGGCGCAAGCGGGAGAGGATGCTGGCCCCCGCGCGTGCGCGGACACTGGTTTCGTCAGCTTCCCCGAAAATGCCGAACGTAACGACCCGGCCGAAAAGCTGCGCATCCGCGCGGAGCTGTTTGCGGATCATTACAGTCAGGCTGCGCTGTTCTATCACTCGCAGACTGAAAATGAGCAGGCGCACATCGCCTCGGCCATCGTCTTCGAACTGTCGAAAGTTGCTATCCCGCATATTCGCGAGCGCGTGGTCGCCCGCCTGCGCAACGTCGACGAGGATCTGGCAAAGCGGGTGGCCGCAGGATTGGCTATCGATCTGCCCAAAAAAGCCAAGGCGGCCCGCGAGCCGATAGCGATGAACCCATCGGACGCCCTTTCGATCCAGAAGAAAGCGCTCGACACGCTGGAGGGCCGCAAGATCGGCATTCTGTTCGCCGAAGGATCGGACAAGGCCGCGATCGATGCTCTCAAGGCGCAAATAGAGAAAGCGGGCGGCACGGCGTTTCTTGTCGCGCCGAAGGTCGGAGGGATCGCCGTGAAGGGCGGCACGCTGAAGGCCGATGGCCAGTTGGCCGGTTCGCCCTCGGTCGTGTTCGATGCCGTCGCCTCGATCCTGATGCCGGAGGCGGCAGAGAAATTGGCGGAGCAAGGCGCAGCCGTGCAATGGTTCATGGACGCTTACGGCCACTGCAAGACGATTGCCCATTGCCCCGGGACGCAAGTGATCCTCGACAAGGCCGGCGTCGAGAAGGATGACGGCGTCGTGCCGGTGGAGGATTTCGCCAAAGTCGGTGCGAAGCGGCACTGGGCGCGCGAAGCGAAACTGCGCGATCTGGCGTGAGCGCTGCCATTCCCCTCACCGAAGCGCGCGATCTGCGGACCGGCAGAGTGCCATGGCGCGAAAGTGACTGGCGCTCTCCTCCCGCTTCTCCGCTGCCCGCCACGGACGTCGATATCGCGATCCTTGGCAGCGGGATCATGGGCTCCGTCCTCGCCGAGAGGCTGGCGCGCGGCGGGCGAACGGTTGCCCTGTGCGATCGGCGCCCGCCGGCAACCGGCAGCACCGCCGCTTCCACCGCCCAGATCATGTGGGCCATGGACGTGCCCCTGATCTCGCTTGCGCGCGAGGTGGGCGAAGAGGAAGCGGCAATTCGCTGGCGGCGCGTATTCGCCGCAGTCGAGCGTTTCGGCACGCATCTCGATGGGCTGGACGCATCGCTGAAGACCGATGGCCCCACCGTATATCTGGCTGGCGGACTGCTCGATTCCAGCGGCCTTGAAGCCGAGGCAGGGCTTCACCGGCAGCACGGCCTCCCGTCCGAGTTTCTCCCCGCCGCAGCGGTGGCGGAACGGTTCGGCATAGCGCCGCGGGCGGGGATCGTTTCGACCGGCACTTATGCCATCGACCCGGTTCGAACCTGTCACGCCCTGCTGGCGCGCGCGCAGGCGCATGGATGCACGTTGAGCTATCCCGTGGACATTGTCGCCCTTCATCCCTCCACCCGGGGCGTCGAATTGGAAACGGCGGAAGGTCACAGGTTCACGGCAAAAGACGTGATCCTTGCCACCGGATACGAACGAGCAAGGCTGTTCCTGCCGCCAGCCTTCTCTCTGCTCTCCACTTACGTCATCGCCACAAGACCCGGCGTCGCGCCGTTATGGGCCGAAGATGCGATGATCTGGGAAGCGAACGATCCCTATCTCTATGTCCGCTCATGCAGCGAGGGCCGGATCATTGCCGGCGGCGAGGACGTGGACTTTTCCCAGGCCGAAACGCGGGACGATCTGCTGGAAGCCAAGGCAGGCAAGATTGCGGCACGGCTGGCCGCCACGCTGGGATGCGAACAGATCGACTGGGATTGCGCCTGGACGGCTACCTTCGGCAGTTCCCCGGATGGGCTGCCTGCAATCGGTCCCGTGCAATCGATGGAACACGTCTGGATAGCCGCGGGTTTCGGCGGCAACGGCATCGCCTTTGCGGCGCTCGCGGCCGAACTGCTCGAAACCGCGCTGGCCGGAAATCGGGATCGGGATGCGCGGTGTTTCGATCCCTATCGCTTTCGGGATTGAGCCAGCGTCCTGTCCTAATCCATCTCCCCGAGATGCAGACGCATCCATTTCGCTTCCTCGCTCGCGCTGCGATGGAAATGGCGCTTGAATTCCCGGCTGAACTGGGCCGGGCTGGCATAGCCGACTTCAGCGGCAATCGTGGCAATCGATCCTTTGCGCCGCGCAATCATCAGCCGGGCCTCATGCAGCCGCAGGGCCTTGATGTACTGGATCGGCGTGTTGCCGGTGAGCGCCTTGAAATCGGCGTGATAGGACGGAACGCTCATGCCGGCCGATGCGGCAAGCTGCGGCACCGATAACCCTTCGTTGTAGCGTTCGCGAATGAGGGTCAGGCTCTGCACGATCCGGTCTGCTTTGTCATGGCGTCGAAGCGCTGCCATCACCGAACCACCCTGAGGGCCCACCAGCACGCGGTAATGCAACTCGCGCAGCAGACCCGAGCCGAGAATGGCGAGTTCCTCCGCATCCCCAAGGGCGCGAAGCAAGCGACCGAGGACATCCCGGATCGGCGGTGCCATCGGGCTGGAGACAAGACTGCGAGCCCGCACTTTGTCGTCGCGATCAGCCTTTCCATCGAGCGCGGTCACGATCTCGGCGGCAAGATGCAGGTCGAAATCGAGATAGATGGCGAGCAGGGGGTGTTCGGGACTGGCTTGCGAGGCCATCCGGAACGGCACGGGAACCGAGACGGCAAGGTAATGGTCGGCATCGTAGCGGTAGATCTCGCCATTGACGAAGCCCTGCTTGGACCCTTGCAGCACGAACACTGCCCCGGGCCGGTAGAGTACGGGCACGTCTTCGAGGATCGCTTCGGACCGCAGAATGCGGACGCCGGGCAAAGGCGTGGCGTTATAGCCGTGCTGCGGTGCGAGTTCGGCGGCAAGCGTGGGTAACGTAGACTGCGTGGACGGTGATTTCATAGGATTGGGCAAGGATCTCAGAGGAAGCGCAATTGGGCGCTGCTCCGACAACATACTATCTGACAAGCCGTAAATCCGATCAAGCAGAGAACAGCCATGCCAGAGCAGACTTTTTTCATCACAGGCGCCAACTCCGGTTTCGGTTTCGCCATTGCGCAAGCCGCGCTGGCGGCCGGTCACCGGGTGATTGGCTCGGTCCGCTCGCACGAGGCCGGGGCATCGCTGCGGGAGCGTTTGCCGGACGCGCGCGTGGTCCTGTGCGATGTCACCGATTTCGAGCGTATTCCCGCGATCGTCGCGGAAGCCGAGCAAGAGCATGGCCCGGTCGACGTGCTGATCAACAACGCCGGCTATGGACACGAAGGGATACTGGAGGAATCGCCGCTTGAGGAAATGCGCCGCCAGTTCGATGTGAATGTCTTCGGTGCGGTCGCTGTCGCCAAGGCGTTCCTGCCGCGCTTCCGCAAGCGCCGCCGCGGGTTCATCGTGAACGTGACATCGATGGGCGGCATGATCACGATGCCAGGAATAGGCTACTACTGCGGCAGCAAGTTTGCGCTGCAGGGTATTTCGGATGTCATGCGTGCGGAAATGGCGCCTTTCGGAGTGCACGTGACGACGCTGTGTCCCGGCTCGTTTCGTACCGACTGGGCCGGGCGCTCGATGGTCAGGACCGTTCGCTCGATTGCCGACTACGACGCGCTATTCGACCCGATCAGGACAGCGCGGCACGAGAAAGATGGCAAGCAACTGGGCGATCCCGCGAAGCTTGCCGCGGCAGTGCTTGCGCTTGTCGCGTCGGACGCTCCGCCGCCGCAACTGCTGCTGGGCAGCGATGCATTGCGCCTGGTTCGCGAGCGCATGGACAGGATGGAGCGCGAGATTGCGGATTGGGAGGAGTTGACCCGATCTACAAACGGCTGATGGAAATCGGCACAACCAATTGCTCTGTGCCTCCGCCTGCCCTTGCGATGCCGACACAGCGGCGATCACGGCGTGCGCACGGCCTTGCCCTTCCTCAGCCCGAGCTTAACGATCAATCCTGCCTCCGCCATCGTCGTCCCGAGCGATTGCGCGACGGCGCGGTTCAACAAAGTTCGCGCCGCCTGCATGGGCTTCCACTCCGCAAGTGCTCTGCCCGCCGCATCGACCGCCACCCCGGCGTGCATCAATGTGCTCGTATCGCGATAGCAGGACATGATGCAGGCCGTGCACGGGCTGCGATCGTCGGGCATGTGATCGAACTCGAACACCGATCCCAGCGGAGCATGCCAAGCCTCACACCGCCAGATGTCGAGGTTCCAGTCCATGTAGAAATACTTGAACCCGCCGACGCAGGCGAACCTTTCCGGCTTTCCCATTACATGGCGCTGGATATCCCGGACCGACGCTGTGGGATTGAGGACGGGGAAGCGCTTCTTGACCTCCAAGATCGCATCGAGCGCGGCGAGCAGTTCCGCCTCGCTGTAATCCACCAGGTCGCTGTCTTCATCATAGACCAGGCTGCTTGAACCGAACGGATCCTTGCGCGGATAGGAGAACGTGACCGCGTCGAACCCCAGCTGGCGCAGGGTGTCGGGAAGCGCAGCGAAATCGACCAGCTTGTTGACGGTGACCGAGGCCATCACCGGCACGCCCCTGGCCTTGAGTTGCACGATACCGCGCGCGATCCGGTCGGTCAGGTTGCGCAGGCCCCGATTGGCCTCGTGCGCGGCAAGATCATGGCTGTCGATCGAGACCAGCAGATTTTGCAATCCCGCCTTGGCCAGCGCTTCCGCCTTCTCGGGTAGTTTCCAGCCATTGGTGATGAGGCTGGGCTTCATCCCGATGGCGCGGGCAGCCGCCACCATCTCGATCATGCGGGGGTGAAGCAGCGGCTCGCCGCCCTGGAAGTTGATATAGGCAATTCCGCGCCGTTTCAGGATTGGCAGCGCGCGCAGCACGCCGTCCGCATCGACGAACCGGCGCGGCACCCGCTTCATCTTCGAGCGCGCAAAGCCGCAGAAGCTGCAATCGGCATTGCAATAGTCGGTTACCGACAGGTCGACGATGCCCGGAATGAAGCGCGCGCCGGGGCGGACCGGCTCGGGCGAGAGGGTGGCGGGAGCGTCCATGGCTCAGGCCGTCCTCTTGCGCTCGCGCAGGAAGTCGAAGAATTCCACCCCCTCGCGCAAGCGGCGTTTCATCATGTCGAAGTCCCGCACCATCTCGCCCACCAGCGAGGCGATCTTGCCCGAGCGGAAATAGAACTTCCTGTAAAACTCCTCGACCGAGTGAAAGATCTCCCGATGCTCCAGATGCGGATAGTGCAGCGGTGCGATCTGCACGCCGTGCGCATCCACCAGCTCGGCATTGTCGGTGTCGAGCCAACCATTCTCCAATGCCTGGTTGTACAGGAAAGTGCCGGGATAGGGCGCCGCAAGGCTTACCTGGATAGTATGGGGATTGATCCGCCGGGCCCACTCGATAGTCTGCTGGATCGTCTCCCGCGTCTCGCCGGGCAGACCCAGGATGAAAGTGCCGTGGATCGTGATGCCGAGGGCGTGGCAGTCACGCGTAAACTTCTCCGCGACCTCGATCCGCATGCCTTTCTTGATATTATGGAGGATCTGCTGGTTGCCGCTTTCATAGCCGACGAGCAGCAGCCTCAAACCATTGTCCTTCAATATCTTCAGCGTCTCGTACGGAACGTTGGCCTTGGCATTGCACGACCAGGTGACGCCGAGCTTGCCCAATTCGCGCGCGATCGCCTCGGCGCGCGGTGCGTCGTCGGTGAACGTGTCGTCGTCGAAGAAGAACTCTTTCACTTGCGGGAAGGCCTTTTGCGCCCAACGTATCTCCTCGATCACATGCCCGACCGAGCGGGTGCGATAGCGATGGCCGCCCACGGTCTGCGGCCAGAGGCAGAAGGTGCACCGGCTTTTGCAGCCGCGGCCGGTATAGAGTGAAATATAGGGGTGCTTGAGGTAGCCGATGAAGTAATCTTCGATGTGCAGGTCGCGTTTGTAGACTGGCGTCACGAAGGGAAGGTCGTCCATCGTTTCCAGCATCGGCCGGTCTTCGTTGTGGACGATGGTGCCGTTCTGAAGCCAGGACAGGCCCTTGATCGCGTTCCAGTCGCGTCCTTGGGCAACTTCCTTGATCGTGAAATCAAACTCGTTGCGCGCGACGAAATCGACGGCACCGCCTGCATCGCGCAGGCTCTTCTCCGCCTCTACCGCCACTTTGGCGCCGATGAAGCCGACTTTGAGCGAGGGCACCAGATCCTTGAGCGCGCGCGCCGTCGCCACGTCCGACGCAAAGCTCGGCACCGAGGTATGGATGATGACCAAGTCCGCGCCGCGCGCTTCGGCAAGGACGCTATCCAACTTGAGCCGGGCGGGAGGCGCATCGATCAGCTTGCTGTCATCGACCAGCGCTGCCGGTTGCGCCAGCCATGTCGGATACCAGAAGCTGCGAATTTCGCGCTTTGCCTGATATCGCGAACCTGCGCCGCCATCGAAACCATCGAAGGACGGCGCTTGAAGGAATAGGGCGCGTGCCATGTGCCACCTCCACATTCGCTCCCTCGACCGTGCAAGATACCGTTACCACCGCGGGGACGGCAATATGGGATACTTATCGGTGGGATTATTGGTTCTTTTAACGCGATAAGCGGTGACGAAATCAGACCGCAGCAGGAGGCCTGCCACACGAGGAGATTGGCCCGGATTGCTTCGAGGTGAACGAAGCCTAGGGGAAAAGGAGCGCCGATTTAACCGAAGGACGGGAAAGACATCGTCTACCACTACGATCTGTTCGGTCAGCAATTGGATCGCAGTCAGTATTTATTCGTGTTCTAGGCGCAGGAGATAGCTGATGGGGGCGAATTTGAGCGCATGCGTGCTCTGGTATGTCATTCAAAGTATTTTTTCAGCATCGCTCCTGATCCCCTTATTATATCCCGGATGCGTGCCTATATACCGTTCATCGCGGATGGGTTCTCTGTAGGCACCCGCGACTGAGAGACCGATTGCGCTCCCGCTTACGACGTGGAGCCATTTTTTGGACCTCAATCGGCTATACTTCGCGCACCAGCTTGCATCGATGCGAGCGGATTCGGCCATCGATGCCGCAGTGCGCACGAAACACCGGCAACTCGCTCAAAACTGGGGACACCAAATCGAAGATTACCAGCTCAGGCTCGGTGCGGCCGCCGCGTGCAGTTGGACTGCACTGCGCGCCGCGGCGCTCCTCCATTCGCGCCCCGGAAATGCATCCAATCCGATCTCAAAGGATCAATAAATGGCAAAGAGCCAGAAAAAGAGCAGCAGGGAAATCCGCAAGCCCAAGAAGCCTGCTCCCCCTAAGCCGAACGCATCCAATCCGTCGGCAAAGGGTCCCATATCGCTTCAGCCTGAAAAGCGATCCTAGGCCATCCTCCCACGCAGATCGGCAACCGCGTATGTGGGCCGGTCTCCGATTGAGAGTTTCGCCAGGCCGGCGCTTACCAAGTGGGGCATCGCGATGCTTCGCTTGTGCCTTCCCCCGTATCCTGTGACAATTTTGGGACTGCCGCTATGAGCCGAGCTATGAATCTGACTCTCGACGAAGCCGAAGTAGTGGCCCTTTGCGAGAAATTTGCCGTTACCATCAGCGTGACCGAACCGCTTCCGACCGGAGGTACGCACCTGGTGTGCGTTCGGGAGGAAGGCGCCGAACTGATGCGTGTAAAATTCAAGAACCACCTCGTGGCAGGGCCCGTGCGACGGTTTCCCTTCTATCGTGACAGAGGGCCCTGGTAGTTCGGTAAGAACGTCCGCGCGATCTGCGCGTCCCGACCGGGACTGGCGGGCGCGCGCCCTTGAATCGCCGCATGTACTGCCCATATGCTGGCATTGGCACTCTTTGGTAAAGACTGCCAATCGCAAGGCGTAGCGCTGGCTCCACTTGTGAAAGCGACGCCCTCGTCGCGGCCCAGCGACAGGATCGCTCCCCATGACATTTCGCCCTTTGCACGACCGCGTTCTCGTGCGCCGGCTCGAAGCGCCCGAGAAGACCTCCGGCGGCATCATCATTCCCGACAATGCGCGGGAAAAGCCCCAGGAGGGTGAAGTCGTCGCCGTGGGCGCGGGCACGCTCGCGGAAAACGGCGATGTCATCGCTCTGGACGTCAAGGCCGGTGACAGAATTCTGTTCGGCAAATGGTCCGGCACCGAGATCAAGATCGAAGGCGAGGATCTGATCATCATGAAGGACAGCGACGTGCTCGGCATCCTGGACTGAGTTGTTTGCGGGCCGGCGCTTCCGGCGAAGCCAAACATCTCCATCTTGAAGGATACCGAGCATGCCAGCCAAAGACGTAAGATTCTCGCGCGATATTCGTGAAGCTCTCAGCCGGGGTGTCGATACGCTTGCCAATGCCGTGAAAGTGACGCTGGGCCCCAAGGGGCGCAACGTCCTGCTGGACAAGAGCTACGGCGCGCCGCGCATCACCAAGGACGGCGTTGCCGTCGCCAAGGAAATCGACCTTTCGGACAAGTTCGAGAACATGGGCGCGCAGCTCCTGCGCACCGTCGCCTCGCGAACAAACGATCACGCCGGAGACGGCACGACCACGGCCACTGTCCTTGCGCAGGCGATCGTTCTCGAAGGCATGAAGTCCGTGGCTGCGCAGGCCAATCCCATCGACCTTAAGCGGGGTATCGACTGTGCGGTGAAAGCCGTGGTCGCCGAACTCAAGGCGCGGTCCAAGCCCGTGGCGGGAACGCAGGAGATCGAGCAGGTCGGAACCATCTCGGCCAATGGCGATGACGTGGTCGGCCGCAAGATCGCCGAAGCCATGGAAAAAGTCGGCAAGGAAGGCGTCATTTCGATCGAGGAAGCCTCGGGCGTCGAATTCGAGCTTGCCGTCGTCGAAGGCATGCAGTTCGACCGGGGTTATCTTTCGCCCTACTTCGTCACCAATGCCGAGAAGCTCACGGTGGAACTGACCGATCCGTACATCCTCCTGTGCGAGAAGAAGCTGGCGGGGCTGGCCTCGATCCTCCCCTTGCTGGAAGCGGTCGTCCAGTCCCAGCGGCCGCTGCTGATCATTGCCGAAGACGTGGAGGGCGAAACGCTGGCCACGCTCGTCGTAAACCGGCTGCGCGGCAGTCTGCATGTCGCGGCGGTCAAAGCTCCGGGCTTCGGCGATCGCCGCAAGGCCATGCTTGAGGATATCGCGGTTCTGACGGGCGGCGAGATCGTCTCCGAAGACCTTGGGACCAAGCTCGAAAACGTCACGCTGGACATGCTGGGCAGTGCCAAGAAAGTGACGATCGACAAGGATACCACAACGATCGTGGACGGCGCGGGCACGGCCGATGCGATCAAGGCGCGCATCGCGACTATCCAGGCCCAGATCGAGCTCGCCACCAGCGAATACGATCAGGAGAAGCTGCAGGAGCGCCTGGCCAAGCTTGCTGGCGGTGTCGCGATCATCAAGGTCGGCGGATCGAGCGAACTCGAAGTGAAGGAGCGCAAGGACCGCGTGGAAGACGCCCTCTACGCGACGCGGGCGGCCGTGGAGGAAGGTGTCGTTCCCGGCGGGGGTACGGCGCTACTCTATGCCTCAAAGGTGTTGAACGACCTCAAGGGCGAGAACGACGACCAGACCCGCGGCATCGAAATCGTTCGTCGCGCCTTGCGGGCGCCGGTTCGCCAGATCGCGGAAAATGCCGGTTACGATGGCGGTGTGGTCGCCGGACGACTGCTTGACGGCGGTGACGAAAATATGGGGTTCAACGCCCAGACGGAGACATACGAGAACCTGTTCCAGGCTGGCGTCATCGATCCCACGAAGGTCGCGCGCTGCGCCATTCAGGTTGCTGCCTCGGTCGCGGGAATGGTGATCACCACAGAAGCCGGCATCGCCGACCTGGTCGAAGCGAGCGCCTCGGCCTCCTGATCGACATCGTTCGAAGAAGTGCTGCCTTCAGGCCACCGGTTTTGCTCTGGGTGTACTGAAGGCAGGCTTTTTGATCGCCTGAGTGACCCTTGTTCCGTGCTTTCTCCGGGTTTTCGCAGGCGCCATCCACACGCTGTTCGGCAATCGCTTCGATGCCCCGGTTCTCGCTTCCGTGAACTGGGCGGTTGTCTCGTCGGATCTTCAACTGGCGGCAATCTCAGGCTTGACCGTCTCGAACAGGCGCTTGATTTCACCGATCACGAACGTGAGGGCAGGTGAGGGGGCCCCATAGCTGCGCCGCACGAGCACGGCCGAGAGGGGCTCGTGCGCCTGCTCGTCCAGTTCGAGCGCGACGATATGGCCTTGCGCGATTTCGCTTTCGACAACTTTGGGTGATGCGAACCAGACGAGGTCCGTCTGCTTTACCACTTCGCCGACGATATGGTCGTTGTTGCAGACGAACAGGCCTGCGTGGCCGGACGGCATGGGAATGCGCGAGCCACAGGCAACCGTGAAGCGGTAGATATCGTCAGCGCATAGCGCCTGCCCGGCCAATGGATGGTCCCGTCGCACCAGGATGCCGCGATCGAGATTGCACAACGATTCCACCATCAGGTCGGCGGCATCCATGTTGAAATCCGTAATCAGTGCCGCGTCCACGCGATCGGCGCGGACATCTTCCAGCAGTTGTTCGGATGAGCGGATCTCGACCTGTAAATCCAGCCGAGGCCGGGAATTCAGGACAGATGCCGCCAGCTTCGCAAGAAAGATACTGGCAGGCTGCGGGCCGACGCCGAGCTTGACCCTGCCTGCCTCGCCGCGCCCGTAAATCCGAAGATTGTTTTCCAATTCGCGTGCATGCGCGATCAGCTCCCGCATCTCGGCAAGGATGGTTGTGCCCTGGCCGGTTATCGATACGCCGCTGCGCCCGCGTTCGAATATCGTCACTCCGAATTGCTGCTCGGTGCGGGCGATGCTGCGGCTGAGCGCAGGCTGCGTCAGCCGCAATGCCCGGGCGGCCTTGGAAAAGCTGAGGCAATCGGCAACGGCGATCACGTGGCGCAGTTTGGTCAGATCGACATCCATTACCACGGGTTATCAATTTGGCATTCCTTATGCATTAGAAATTGCATCCCGCTCTGCTAGTTGTGGGGCACCGCGCACCGGTCCACCGGAGACGCGTTCGCCTTTTCTCGCATTCCAGCATCCGGCCATTCGTCCGGCATCCGGTCGCGCTTGGCCGCGCCTCGGCGTGAGCCGTAGTCGCTTGCGCCCTTGGCACGCACCGGACCCGCGAACGCCTTCAGGGGAGCAACCATGATCCTTCGCCGCCGCCTCTTGCTAACCGCTTCGCTAACCGTGGCGGGCCTGACACCCGTGACGGGCGCCTGGGCGCAATCCGCGCCGTCTCCAATTCCCGGTACGCCCGTGCCTGCTTCGTCTGTTCCGGTCACAGCCTCGACGCTTGTCCAGAAGCCGGCGCCAAAGGGCGCGCCCAATATCCTGATCGTGCTGTTGGACGATGTCGGATTCGGAGCGGCCTCGACATTTGGCGGGCCGGCGCAGACTACCGCGCTCGATGCGCTTGCGCACGATGGCCTGCGATTCAATCGCTTCCATACCGCAGGCATCTGTTCGCCGAGCCGCGCAGCGCTGCTGACGGGGCGAAACCCCCATGCCACAGGCATCGGCGCGGTCATGAATACGGCCGACGGGCGCCCAGGCTATACCGGCTATCACGGCAAGGACACCGCGACGATTGCCGAAATCCTCCGCGAGAACGGCTACAGTACGGCGGCATTCGGCAAGTGGCACCAGACGCCGGACTGGGAAATGTCACCCTCGGGCCCGTTCGACCGCTGGCCGACCGGCGAGGGATTCGAATCCTTCTACGGCTTCATCGGGGGTGAGACGAACGAGTTCGAGCCGACGCTGTTCAACGGGACGACGCCCACCATGCGTCCGGCCGGCACGGGCTATCACCTGAGCGAAGACCTCGCCGCGCATTCCATCGACTGGTTGCGCCGCCAGCATTCGGTGACGCCCGACAAGCCCTTCTTCCTCTATCTGGCGACGGGCGGCATTCATGCCCCGATCCAGGTACCGAAGCCATGGATCGATCGTTATCGCGGTCAGTTCGATCAGGGCTGGGACAAGCTGCGCGAGGAAATCTTCGCGCGCGAAAAGCGTCTTGGCGTCATTCCGAAAGACGCCAGGCTGACACCGCGTCCTGCCGAACTTCCGGCATGGGACAGTCTCAGCGCCGAGGAGAAGGCGTTCTCCTCACGGTTGATGGAAGCCTATGCCGCCTATCTTGCCCATACCGACGCGCAAGTCGGCAAGGTGGTTCAGGCATTGAAGGACAGCGGTCAGTACGACAACACCGTCATCGTCTATCTCGTGGGCGACAACGGCGCGAGCATGGAGGGGGGCACAGCGGGATCGCTCAGCTATCTGCGCGGCCTGATCGGATTTCCCGCACCGCCGGTCACCGATGCCCGGCTGGACGATATTGGCACGCGCAATGCCTATGCCCATGTCAATGCAGCCTGGGCCTGGGCCACGGACACACCGTTTCCGTGGGGCAAGTCGATGGCGGGGCATCTTGGCGCCATTCGCAATCCGATGGTCATTACCTGGCCGAATGGCATCAAGGACAAAGGCGGGCTTCGCAGTCAGTTCGGGCACATCAACGATGTGGTCCCGACGCTTCTCGACATCGTTGGAATCGAGGCGCCGAAGAGCGTGGATGGCATTGCGCAAAAGCCGATGAACGGCGTGAGCCTTCGCTATACGTTCGATGCGCCCAAAGCTGCCGAACGGCACAATACGCAGTACTTCGAGGTGTTCGGTCGCCGCTCCATCTATCATGACGGATGGTTCGCCATGGCCAACCACGGGCCCGTGCCCTGGAAAGTGGCACTTCAGGACACCGACCCGGCCAAGGACGTGTGGCAGCTCTACGACCTGCGCAGCGACTTTTCGGAATCGACCGACCTTGCCGCCAAAGAGCCGGCCCGACTGGAGGACATGAAGCGGCTTTTCGAACAGGAGGCGGCGGCCAACCAGGTCCTTCCGATATCCGGCCCAAAGCTGTTCGGGCGCGGTCTTCCCGATCTGGCGGCGGGCGTCAAACAGGCAACTTTCCATGCCGGCGCGGTAGGAATACCTGAGACGGCCTTGCCCAAGGTTCAGAATCGTTCCTGGGGCATTTCGGCAACCTTGCGGACGGATCCGGCAGCTCAGGGCGTCGTCGCGGCGGTGGGGGGCGAGTCTGCCGGATGGACGATCTTCGTGGATGCCGGCCACCATGCGGTGTTCCGCTATCGCGCCTATGACCTGCAGACGCTCGACCTGCGAAGCGCGGCGCCGCTCTCCGCCGGGCAGCATCGGATCGATGTCGACATTGCCTACCAGGGGCAGGGCTTTGCAAACGGTGCGGATGTCACGCTCAATATCGATGGGCACAGGGAGGATGCGGGCAAGCTGAGAATGACGTTGCCAACCTATTTTACCATCGATGAGACATTCGATGTCGGGATCGACCGCGGTTCTCCGGTGGGCGATTATCCTGCGGATGCGGCCCCCGGCTACGCCTTTGCAGGAGGCGCGATAGGCGAAGTTACAATCTCGCAGAAGTGAACATTGGCCTTGCAAAAGGGGCCGCCGCACCATGTCGGCGGCCCCGTTCCAGGAGCGGCGAACCAAGGGGCGAGTGATCGGGGCGCGCGTTGCTGCCGGTCCGAACATCGAATGGTCTCGCGGTATCCGGGCTATTTCGTCAAACGCACTGCACCCAGAACCAAAGCTCGATAGGTTCGCGTCCGCAGGCTCTGTGCCTTGTGACCTTCGAGAGCAGCGAGCCCGAGCCGATTCAGCGCTTCCTCTTCCTCGGCCGTGACGTTGCCGAGCACGCCGCGTGCGGCAATCTTCGCCAGGGTGCCGGGATGGGAACTGCTGTCTGCCAGATACAGGAGTGCAGGGAGCAGCCGCTGCTCTACCGGCGTGAAGTCGGTGCCGAACGGATAGGGCGGGAAATCGTCTGCCTGTAGCGCCGGTGGCAGTCTTGCGGGCAGGTTGTTTCGCCATTCGATGGGAATTTGCCACTTCGCGTCGATCTTGCCGGCACTCCTGGCGTGATCGAGCAATTCATCCTGAAACCGGCTGTCGGCAATGGCGAGAAGTCTTTGGATGACCCGCTCGTCGCTCATGCCGCGTATGTCCGCCACGCCGTATTCGGTGACCACGATGTCGCGCAAATGGCGCGGGATCGTCTCGTGGCCATAGGTCCAGACGAGGTTCGATTGCAGTTCCCCCTTGTGCCTGCGGGTCGCCGGGAGCGTGATGATCGAGCGCGCGCCCTCCAGTTCCAGGGCTTGCGCGACGAAGTTGTACTGGCCGCCCACGCCGCTGACCACGCGCCCATCCTCCAGCCCGTCCGAGACCGCCGCGCCCAGCAGGGTCACCATCATCGCGCTGTTGACGAAGCGGGCGCCGACGCGGGCGGCGCGCTTGGCTGCCTCGTCGCCATAGAGCGCGTTGACGTACGAGATTTCGCGCATGTGGATGCGGCCGCGCGTGGTTTCGTCCATGTCGCGCAGGGCCGCATAGAATGCGCGCGGGCCGACGAAGAAGCCGCCGTGGAGCACCGCCCCCTCTACCTCGCGCTTGACGATGCCGGCGCGGATCAACGCGATGAAGCCGTCCACCAGCATTTCGGTCGGCGCATAGAGCCCTCGGTCGAACGGGGCCGTTTCAACCGCAGGACGAACCTGCCCGGCAACGAGCAAGGTATCGATCGCACTCCGAAAGCGGTCCGGACGCTGCTGGCGCAGGATCAGCGAATGGGCGACGGCATCGCCGATTTCGCCGATGCCGATCTGGAGCGATCCGCCGTCCGGCACCAGCGAGGCGACATGGGCGCCGATCGCATGTTGCGCCGCGCTGACCGGCTGATTGGGCGGTCCGAACAGCGGGAACTGCGTCTCCGGACTGTCCAGGATCATCGCAAAACGATCGGCGGAAAGGTCCGCCGGTCCGGTCATGAAGGGAAGCTCGTCGTTCACTTGCCCGACCAGCAGGAAGTCGGCCTTGCCGGCGTCGCGGGCGCGCAGGAGGTCCAGCGTCATGTCGCTGTTGCAGCTCAGGCTGAAGCGATCGCCGCGCCGCGCGACGATCTGGGCAATCACGTTGACGCCCTGATCGAGCAGGTAGCGAATGGCATGGGTATAGTTGGCCGAGATATAGCTGCGCTGGGCGATCGGCGTGGCAAGCCGGCTGCCTGCCTGAAAGAAGAACTCGTTGACTTCGATGTTGGGCGGCATGTCGCCCGCGTGCTGGGCGGCGGCATAGGCGAATTCGGGATATCCGCCCATGGTGCGCGCGAATACAGGTTCCAGAAATCGGCGTTCCAGATCGGACCCGAGTGCGGGCGGCTCCAGCGTGAGCGCGGTGAAGATGTCGAGCCGGATCGCGGGATCGCGGCGTGCCCGTTCGAACAGGGCATTGGCGATGTGGGGCGACTTGCCGAGCCCCAGCGGCAGCCCCAGCACGATCCGGCCGCCGGTGTGGGCAATGATGCGATCGGCAATCTCTTCGGGATCGGCGAAGCAGATGGTCACTGCAAGGCGTCCCACCCCGCGTCGGGCTGGAAGCGGGAGCCATGCTTGCGGGCGAGTTCGGAGAGGGTGGCAGTGACCTCGCCGACGCCGCGTTCCCGGGCATAATGGAGCGGGCCGCCGCGGAACGGGGCAAATCCAGTGCCGAAGACCATCGCTGCATCGATCACGTCGGGATCGTCGTTCACGCCTTCGCGCAGCACGGTCACGGCCGTGTTGAGCATCGGCAGGATCAGCCGGTCGACGAGATCGGGATCCGGGGTGAGCGTGCCGTGTTTTGCGGGATGCCCTTTCACGGCCTTGCCATCGCGCCAGAGGTAGATGCCCTTGCCGGTCTTGCGGCCAAGGTCGCCCGCTTCGACTTTGTCCTTCAGCCATTGCGGAGCGTCCGGAAGCGGCCAGTCCAGTTCCCGCTTCAGCATCTCGGCAACCGCGAGGCCGATGTCGAGGCCTACCTGATCGGCCAGTTCCAGCGGCCCGACCGGCATGCCGAAATCGGTGGCGGCCTTGTCGATGACATCGGGCGGCAGGCCTTCGTCCATCAGGGCAAAGGCCTCGACAAGGTAGGGGGTGAGGATGCGGTTGACGATGAAGCCGGGCGCGCTCTTCGCTGGAGCGGGCAACTTGCCAATGCGGCCTACGAAAGCGCGCGCCTCTGCAGCAACTTCCGCTTTGGTGCCGTCGTGGCTGACCACTTCGACGAGATCGAGGCGGGAGACCGGGTTGAAGAAATGGATGCCGACCAGCCGCTCCGGCCGCCGAAGCCGCTCGCGCAGCTCGGCAAGCGGGATCGAGGAGGTGTTGGTGGCCAGGATTGCGCCTTCCTTCATGCGCGGCTCGGCATCGGCGTAGAGCTTGCGCTTGAGGTCCACTTTCTCGGGCGCGGCCTCGATCACGAGATCGGCGCTGGCGATGCCGTGGCCCTCGGGATCGGGGATCAGCCGATCGAGCGCATCGCGTATCTTCAGGCGGTCGCCGTGGGCGATCTTCTCGTAGAGCGCGGCGGCTCGGCCGATGGCAGCGCCGATGGGTTCCGGCTTCACGTCCGACAGGCTCGTGCGCAGGCCTTGCCACGCGCACCAGGCGGCGATGTCTCCGCCCATTGCGCCCGCGCCGATCACATGGACTTGCGCCACCCCCGAAGCGTTGGGGGCAAGATCCTTGAGCTTCTGGCGCAGGAAAAAGACGCGGATCAGGTTCTGTGCCGTATCGGTCAGCATCAGATGCGCAAAGGAGGCGATCTCGGCCTGCTTCATCGCCTCCATGTCGCCGCCATGCTCTTCCCAGAGGTCGATCAGGGCATAGGGCGCAGGATAGTGCGCCGAAGGCGCGCGCGCTTCGGCCTGCGCGCGCATCTGACGCGCGGCGAGGCGGCGGGCGGGGGCTGTGTCCTTCAACTGTCCCACCAGTCCCTGTCGCGCCTGACCGAGATCGCCGCTCACAGCCGCCCCGATCGCCGCGCGAACGTGGCGTTCGGGCACTACCGTATCGACCAGCCCCATGCGCTGGGCCTCCCGGTCGTGGATCGACTTGCCGGTCAGCATGGCGCTCATCGCCTCGATCGGATCGCACAGATGCGGGAAGCGCGCGGTTCCGCCAAGGCCGGGGTGAAGACCGATCTGCACTTCGGGAAAGCCGAAGCGGGTGCCTTCCACGGCGATGCGCTGGTTGCAGGCAAGTGCGATCTCCAGCCCGCCGCCCATGGCATAGCCGTGCATGACGGCGATGGTCGGCAAAGTGAACGCTGCCAGCCGATCGACCACCACATGGGCGCTGGCAATCCTTGCGCGGATCGCGGCTGCGTCGGTGACGCCGCGAAATTCGGAGATATCCGCGCCCGCGAGAAAGCCGCTCTTCTTGGCCGAGCGGATCACCAGCGCCTTGGGCGCGCGCTGCTCGACAAGGTCGAGTATCCGGGAGAATTCCTCCAATACCGCCTGCGAGAGCGTATTGGCGCCGGTGCCATGCTGATCGATCACGGCCCAGGCCATGCCGTCGGCATCCCGCGAGAACTGCCAGTGTTTGAACTCGCCACCGGCCTGTGAACGGGAAACGGGGCCGAGCGTCAGGTCGCGGTCGGCCAGATAGGTCCATACGGGATCGTTCATCATGGCCTCCTTCACGCGCGTTCGATCAGCATGGCGCCGCCCTGGCCGCCGCCGATGCATTCGGTGGCGATGCCGCGCCGCTTGCCCAGCCGCTCCATGGCCTGAACCAGATGGAGCGCGATGCGGGCTCCGCTGGCGCCGACCGGATGGCCGAGCGAGATCGCCCCGCCATCGACATTGATGGACTCGGGATCGATCGCGCCCGCCGCGCCGTCGAGGCCGAGCACTTCGCGGCAGAAACCCTCGTCCTGCCAGGCGGCGAGGCAGGCCAGAACTTGCGCTGCGAACGCTTCGTTGAGTTCCCAAAGCTCGACCGTTTGCAGCGTCAATGCGTTGCGCTTGAGCAATTCGGTGGCGGCCAGAACCGGCCCCAACCCCATGATCGAGGGATCGAGCGCGGACCACTGGCTGTCCAGAATGCGCGCGCGGGGAAACAGCCCGTGACGCTCCAGCGCCGCTTCGGAGGCAAGGATCGTCCAGCAGGCTCCGTCGGTTATCTGCGAACTGTTGCCGGCGGTGACTTTGCCGAAAGGCGGCTCGAACACGGGTTTGAGCTTGGCCAGTTTGGCGGCGTCGCTGTCCGGCCGCACGCCGTCGTCGTGGTTGTAGACGGTGCCGTCGCGGGCGAAGGCGGGTTCGAGTTCGCCCTTTAGCCAGCCTTCGGCCTGAGCCTTGGCCAACCGCTTGTGGCTCTCCACCGCATAACGGTCCGCCGCCTCGCGCGAGATGGAGAAGAGATGCGCCAGCACTTCGGCGGTCTGGCCCATGCCAAGGTTGGTGATCGGATCGGTCAGCCCGCGTTCGAGGCCGACGATGGGCTTCAGGAAGTCAGGCCGGAACCCGCTGGCGGCCTTCAGCGCGCCAAGCGGACCGGCCTTGTTGCCCTGCATCGCCGCCAGCCATTCCACCGCATCTTGCCGAAGGACCAGTGGAGCATGGCTCAGCGCTTCGGCGCCGCCCGCAAGGACAAGATCGCTTCCGCCGTCAGCGATGTAGCGATAGGCGGTATCCATCGCCTGCATGCCCGAGCCGCAATTGATCTGGACGGTGAAGGCCGTGGTTTGCGGCCCGCAGCCAAGCCGCAGGGCGGCAACGCGCGCGGGATTGGCCTCATCGGCAATCACGTTGACGCAGCCCAGGATAACCTGATCGAAATCCGTGGGCGCGAAAGGCTGGCGTAGCAGCAGCGGCCGGCCGCATTGCACGGCAAGGTCTACGGGCGTGAAGGGGCCGGGGCCGCCGCGCGCTTTCAGGAACGGCGTGCGGGCGCCATCGACGATATAGACGGCCCGGCTCATTCGGCAGGCTCGCCGATGCGGTTGTCGGCGCTTTCCGGGTGGGAACGTTCGAGGTCTTCGGCGGCGAAATCGTCTACGGCGATCACTTCCGCCACGGCGGCGTCGGCGGCCTTCAGGCTTTCGAATTCCTCGGCCGTGATGAGGTTCTCATCGCGAGCCTTGTCCAAATCGCGGATGCGCGCCTTGCGCAGCCGGTCGTGGATGGGCTGGGTGGCGACGGTCTGGCGGAAGGCATCGGTCAGGCGGCCTACCGCTTCGTCGGCGCCGCCGATGTAGACGTTCTCCACCAGCCGATCGCGTGCAGGGCAGGGCTCCAGCAGGATATCGGCGCAGGCGCGGATCGTGCGGTCGGAAGGCCCATTGCGGCGGCGGCCGAAGGGCTGGATGAACAGGCGCAGCATCCAGCCGACCGGCCTTGCGGGGAAGTTCGCGATAATCTCGGCGAAGCGCTGTTCGATCGTCGCGAAGCCGCTTTCCATGCACCAGGCAAGCAGTGGCAAATCGTCATCCTGCCGCCCTTCATCCTCCCAGCGCTTGAGCGCACCGGACAGGAGGTACAGCTCCGAAAGCACGTCCCCCAGCCGAGCGGAGAGCAGTTCGCGCCGCTTCAATTCGCCGCCCAGCGTCAGGAAGGAAATGTCCGACACGAACGCGAAGGCGGCGGCATAGCGGCTCATCTGCCGATAGTATTTCTTCGCCTTGCCGGCCCTGGGGGCGGGCGCGAACAGGCCGCCGCTCCAGTTCCGCACGAAGGCGCGGATAGCGGTCTTCAGTGCATGGCCGATATGCTTCCAGAGCACCTGATCGAAATTCGCCAGCGCCCGGCTGCGGTTGGCATCGCCGACGGCACGGATTTCGTCCAGCAGATAGGGGTGCGACCGGATCGCGCCTTGGCCGAAAACCATCAGGCTGCGGGTGAGAATATTGGCGCCCTCCACGGTGATGCCAACCGGAATGGCGCGGTACTGGCTGCCAAGGTAGTTGCGCGGCCCTTCGATGATCCCCTTGCCGCCGTGGACGTCCATCGCGTCATTGATGACCACCCGCATGCGTTCGGTGGCGTGGAGCTTCAGGATCGAGGAAATGACCGCCGGGTGGTTCCCCTGATCGAGCCCGGCGCAGGTCAGGCGCCGGGCGCCGTCCAGCAGGTAGGCATTGGCGGCAATCCGGGCGAGGCGCTCCTGAATGCCTTCGAACTTGCCGATCGGCAGGTTGAACTGCGATCGCAGCCGGGCATAGGCGCCAGTCGTATGCGCGGCGAAGGCTCCCGCCGCCGCCGAGAGCGAGGGCAGCGAGATTCCGCGCCCGGCCGCAAGCGCGCTCATCAGCATCTTCCAGCCCTGACCCACGCGCTCGGGCCCGCCGATCACGTTATCGAGCGGGATGAACACGTCGTGCCCCTCGTTCGGGCCGTTCTGGAAGCTCTGCATGGAGGGGACATGGCGGCGGCCGATGGTGACGCCGGGCAGGTCGGTGGGCACGAGGGCGACGGTGATGCCGATATCGTCCTGCCCGCCCAGCAGATGGTCGGGATCGCGCAGCTTGAAAGCAAGGCCCAGGATCGTCGCCACCGGGCCCAGTGTGATATAGCGCTTGTGCCAGTTGAGACGGATGCCCAGCACATCCTCTCCGTTCCATTCGCCCCGGCAGATCACGCCTTCATCGGTCATGGAGGCGGCGTCGGAGCCGGCTTCCGGGCTGGTAAGCCCGAAGGCGGGCAGTTCGCGTCCATCGGCCAGACGGGGCAGCCAATATTCTTGCTGCGCCTTGGTGCCGAAGCGCAGGATCAACTCGCCCGGGCCGAGCGAGTTGGGAACCATCGCGGTCACGGCCGTCGATACCGAGCGCGTGGCGATCTTGCGCACGATCTCGCTATGCGCGAAGTTCGAGAAGCCCAGCCCGCCGTGTTCCTTGGGTATGATGATGCCGAAGAATTTCTCGCGCTTGAGGAAGTCCCAGGCTTCCGGCGGCAGGTCGTGGGTCTCCCACGTCATTCGCCAGTCGTCGATCATCGCGCAAAGCCTGTCCACCGGCCCATTCAGGAACGCGCGCTCTTCATCCGTCAGCGTGGCGGGAGGGACGGCGAGGAGCTGATCCCAGTCCGGATTGCCGGTGAACAGCGCAGCGTCCCACCAGGTGTTGCCCGCATCGATGGCCTCGTTCTCGGTAGCGGAGAGGGCCGGGAGCGCCGACTGCACGAGGGACATGACCGGTCGGGTAAGCACTTCGCGGCGGGCGGTGGTGGCAAAGTCGGCGGCAAGCGACATCGATCGGGCTCCTTCTCCTGCCAACGCACAACGCTTGCGCGCGGAGAATTGCTCCCGACACTCGGCTCGGTTCGGTTTCGCACCGGCGCGAGTTGCGCCCGCGCGGCGGCAAGCCGAAGCGCTGGGCGGATCAATCGCAGTTCATGATGCGCTTTCGTTTGCTAACCGAAATCCGCGCGGGGGCTGCTCGCCGGTCGATGTCGTCTCAGTGCAGCAGCATTGCCTGCAGGCCGCGCGCTACACATTCGCTCGGGTCGGCTGCCGTGCGTACGGAAAGGCCGGTTTCCTTCGACATCAACAAGCCCAGCAAGGGCGACAGTGCGCCGCCGCCGGTCAGAACGATGCCGTCCGCCAGAATGTCATGGCTGAGCTCCGGCGGCGTTTCGCTGAGCAGTTGCCGCACCGCCTCGATAATCACGCGGAAATGCTTTTCCGCGACGAGATCGAGTTCTTCGCACGAAAGCGACAGGACAGCCGGCATCTGGGTGCGCAGGCTGCGTCCCTTGACCTCGATCGGCAGCGAACGTTCGCCGCTCTGCGCGCGGGCGCTGTACTCCTCCATGACGCGCTCGGCGGTGAGGTCGCCGATGAGCAGCTTGTGCCGAAGGTGCAGATCGTCGGCAATGGCGCGGGCGAGCGATGCGCCGCCGACGCGTACCGAGCGTGTCTGGCAAATGCCTCCCAGGGAGATCAGGGCCACTTCGCTGGTACCGGCCCCGCATTCGACAACCATGGTGCCGGTGGGATGCTCGATAGGAAGCTCTGCGCCGATCGCAGCGGCCAGTGGTTCCGGGACGAGGCGAACCGAGGCCAGACCGGCGTCGCTCGCCGCCGTGAGCAGTGCCGCCCGCTCAGCCTGCGTGGCATCCGAAGGTACGCCGATCAGGACGCGCGTCCTGCCCAGTCCGGAGCGTCCCACCGCGCTTCGAAGCGCGTAGCGCAGCATGTGCGTGGCCGCGTCGATATCCTGAAGCACGCCGCGGCGAAGCGGACGCTTGATCCGCATGTGGCTCGGCGTCCGGTCCACCATCGCCCGTGCGCTTGTTCCGGCTGCAAGAAGTTGCTCGGCACCCCATGGGCCCGTGAAACAGCAAAGCGAAGGTTCGTCGAATAAAATGCCCTCTGAGCGATGAACGACGCGAACATTCGCTGTGCCAAAATCGATCGCGAGTTCCGGCTTTTTCGAGGTTAGGAATGACATCATGGCTGACCCCTAGCAGCGCGCCGGATGGTTGTCTTCAACTACTCGGCGGAAGGATTCGCGCGCGTCTCATTTGACGGGCCCGCTTCTTGAGGGCATGCTGAACCGATGCACGGACGCCTTCGCCTAATCCGTTTCGCCCGTCACGGGGGACAGCTTCTCGCAGGCAATTAGCCCCGGGTTCGGTGCCGCGTGCACCAGGCTCGGGGATGTGAAGGAAACGCCCGCTGCTTCGTGCAGGGGCTTCTCTCTTGCGGGATAACCAGCACCATGAATATCAGGAAGGCGGCCAGGCGGCCGGCGATCCACCTCATCGATGATCAGGCCGAGACCCTTACCAATCTTGCGCTTGCGGCCGAGCATCGGCTTCCGGAAGTCGCCGAACTTCTCCTGCAGGAGATAGAGCGTGCTACGCTGCACGGATCGAACGCTCTTCCTGCGCGCATCGTGTCGATGAACTGCCTTGTCGAGTTCGTGGACGCGGCGAGCGGTTCGAGCCGGACAGTCCAGCTGGTCTACCCGGGCGAAGCCGATATCACGGGAAATCGGATATCGATCCTCACGCCCGTTGGCGCCGGATTGATCGGTATGCGGCAAGGACAATCCATCTTGTGGCCGGACCGGGACGGCCATGATCGCAAGCTGACGATCGTCAAGGTTATCTCGCCTCACGCCCGGCCAGTGGACGCAGCGGAATGCGTCACAGGCACCGGCTGAGGTGTCAGGACTTTCCGGCTCGTGATTTCTGGACGACGCTGCGCAAGGTCGCACCGTCGATAGCGCCGGGGATGAGGTAGTCGCCGATGACCAGCGAGGGTGTGCCCGAGAGCCCGAGGGTTTCGGCCAATCGCCCGGTCCTTTGCAGCGCCGCGTCGATCTCGCCGCCGTGGCGGGCAAGGTCGGCTTGCAGCTGGGCCCAATCGACATTCGCGCGCGTCGCGGCCTGGCGGATGGCATCCGTATCGAGCCTGACCGGGCCTGCCATCAGGGCGTCGTTGAAGGCCGCGTGCTTGCCTTGATAGCGCGTGGCCATGGCGATCCGGGCAGCCTCGCGCGATGCGCCGCCAAAGATCGGCCAGTCGCGGTAGACCACGCGCAGTTTCTGGTCGGCGGCGAGGAGCTGTTTCAGGTCGGCGTGAAACCTGCGGCAGTAGGGGCACTGGTAGTCCGAGAAGACGACGATGGTGACGTCGTACCCTTGCGGGGCCACGCTGGGGACGCCCGGATCGTTTGCGAGCGCGTCCTTCATGCGGGCGCGCTCCTGTAACGAGGCCATGGTTTCGGCCCTTGCACTGGGGAAGCCCTGTCCGCTCGAGAAGAACGCGGCGAGCGCAATGGCCAGCCCTAAAAGGGGCCATCCCATGCTCTTTTTCATATCCTGAATTCCGTCCGAAGGTTGCCCTGAGGCGGTGCGACAGATCGGCGGCGGCAGCAAGCCCTGAAATTCTTGGCCATGGGGGTGGGCTTGGGCCGGGGAAACGTCCTCGCTGAGCCGCAACGGCCATGCCTTGGCAGCATGGCCGTTCGTATCACGGCGTCAGGCGCTTGCCTTGTCGAGCGCTCGCGAGAGGTCGGCCAGAATGTCGTCGATATGCTCGAGGCCGATCGACAGGCGGACATAGCCCGGTGACACGCCCGTCGCTTTCTGCTCCGCTTCGGAGAGCTGCGAATGCGTCGTCGAGGCCGGATGGATCGCGAGGCTCCTTGCATCGCCGATATTGGCCACATGATAGAACAGCTCGAGCGCATCGATGAAGCGGCGTCCGGCGTCCCGCCCGCCGTTCAGCTCGAAGCCTACCAGCCCTCCAAGCCCGCCCGTGAGGTATCGCTGGGCCCGCTCTGCCTGAATTCCGGTCTGAATGCTGGGGTGAATGACGCGGACAACCTCTTCGCGGCTCTGCAGGTACTGCACGATCCGAAGGGCATTTTCGCAATGGCGCGGCATGCGCAGCGGCAAGGTTTCGAGCCCCTGCAGGATCTGGAACGCATTGAAGGGCGACAGGGCGGCGCCAAGGTCCCGCAAGAGGATCGTTCTGGCGCGAAGGATGTAGGCGATGGGCCCAAGCGGACGCGCCGCTTCCGCCCAGACGGCGCCGTGATAGCTGGGATCGGGCGTGTTCAGTAGGGGTTGCCGGTCGGGAAAGGCGCTCCAGTCGAAATTGCCGCCATCGACGATCATGCCGCCGATCGATGTGCCATGCCCGCCGATGTACTTGGTGGTGGAATAGACGACGATCGCGGCGCCATGCTCCAGCGGGCGGGCGATTAAAGGTGCTGCGGTATTGTCGACGATCAGCGGGATGCCGAGAGGGCGGCCAAGGCTCGCAATCTCGCCGATGGGACAGACGACAAGCTTGGGATTGGGCAGGGTTTCCACGTACCAGGCACGCGTGCGCTCGTCGCTTGCGCGCCGGAAGGCTTCCGGGTCCGCAGGATCGACGAACCGGACCTCGATGCCCATGTCTTTCAGCGTGTTGGCAAAGAGATTGTAAGTGCCGCCATAAAGGTCGGTGCCGCTCACGATGTTGTCGCCGCTGCGGGCAAGGTTCTGGATCGCGTAGGCCGATGCGGCCTGTCCCGAGGCCACGGCCAGCGCCGCGGCGCCGCCTTCAAGCGCGGCTATCCGCTTTTCGAGAATGTCGGTCGTGGGGTTGCCGAGCCGGGTGTAGATATTGCCCAATTCCTCAAGCGAGAACAGGCGGGCGGCATGGTCCGCATCGTGAAACTGATAGGATGTGGTCTGGTAGATCGGCGGGGCGACGGCACCGGTGGCGGGATCGGCGCGCCAGCCTGCATGCAGGGCAAGTGTCTCGGGATGCAGCGGTCTTTCCGTCACCTCGGGTCTCTCCATGTTTTCATTTCAGTGCTGCGACGTGCCATCGGGCCGATTGGGGCGCAATCGTTTTGCATGCGCGTTGCCTAGTCGTCCGCGGATCATCGGTGAGGCGCGAACGCCGGCATCGCCGCTCATGGCCGACCACGCAATCGCGTGACCGACCATGAGGCTTGCCTCGGGAATGCCGCTCCGGGCCTATTGGGCCTTTGCCTGATGATCGGTCAGCTGATCGAGCGCATGCTGTCCGGTGGGAGCGCCCGGCACTTGATGGATCCGGCCGTTGCGCACATCGTCCCAGGTGATCAGGGGGTAGAGATTGTGCGCCTGCGCTTCCTTTTCGAACAGGGCGCGCAAGGCGGCCAGTTTCTCGGGATAACGCTGGGCAAGGTTCACGCGCTCGGTGAAATCCTCGTTCAGGTTGTACAGTTCCCAGGCATTCTCATCGAACGGCTTGGCGGCATTCGGGCTGCCGCTGATCACGGCGTTCGGATAGGGAAGCGAGGCCTTCCATCCGTCCTGATAGATCGCGCGCGATCCGAAGATGTAATAGTACTGCGTGCGATGCTGCGATGCCGCCTTCGCGTCGGTGATGGAATAGGCCAGCGAGGTCCCTTCGATCGGCTGCTGCGCCAATCCGCGAATGCGATCCGGGGCCTTCAGGCCGATCAGTTCCAGCGTGGTTGGCAGGATATCGATGACATGGCCGTACTGGGTGCGAACGGCGCCATTGCCCTTGATACCCTTCGGATAAGTGACAATCAGCGGATTGCGCGTGCCGCCTTCGCTGTTCGCGTCGGACTTCCAAAGCCGGAACGGAGTGTTCGCGGCCTGCGCCCAGCCGAGCGGATAGTTGCCCTCCACTGCCGACGGCGTTCCCAGTTCGCCGATCTTGGCCAGATTGTAGGCGACGTTTTCCTGATAGCTGAGCGGCTTAGACGTGATCTTGCGATCGATATCGCCGTTCAGCGTGCCCTCCTTGCTGGCGCCATTGTCGCCCACGATCACCACGAACAGCGTATTGTCGTACTGGTTCGTCGCCTTGAGATGATCGATCAGGCGGCCGATCTCATGATCGGTATAGGTCAGATAGCCGGCGTAGACTTCCATGAAGCGGGCATAGAGCTTCCGCTCATCGGGCGAGAGTGACGACCAGGCGGTAATGCCGGGATCGCGGTCAGGAAGCACGGCATTGGCGGGAATGATCCCCTGACGCTTCTGTTGTTCGAACACGCGCTGGCGATAGACGTCCCAGCCTTCGTCGAACTTGCCCTTGTAGCGATCGCTCCATTCCGCCGCGACCTGATGCGGCGCATGGGTGGCGCCGGGCGCGTAATAGAGGAAGAAGGGCTTGCCCGGGGCCGCCGTCTTTTGGCGGTCGATATAGGTGATCGCCTTGTCGGTGATCTGCTCGCTCAGGTGGCGCCCATCGGGCTGGGCGTGTGCCTGATCCTCCACCAGGTCGGGCTTGTACTGGTCGGTCTGCGATCCCAGGAAGCCGAAGAAGTGTTCGAAGCCCTTGCCGGTAGGCCAGCGATCGAAGGGCCCGGCATCGGTGGCGTCCTCATCGGGCGTCAGGCCGTATTTGCCGACGGCAAAGGTATTGTATCCCCTGTCGCGCAAAATTTCGGCAATGGTGCCGTCTTCGGAAGGGATCCGGCCGTCCCAGCCCGGAAAGCCGGCCGACAGCGGAATGTGCGAAAATCCCGCCTCATGGACGGAGGAACTGTTCCGCCCGGTCAGCAAGGCCGCGCGCGTCGGCGCGCAGATCGCGGTCGTGTGGAAATTGGTATAGCGCAAACCCTGCTGCGCCAGCGCTTCCAGCGCCGGCGTGCTGATGCCGCCGCCAAAGGCGCTGGAGGCGCCGAAGCCGACATCGTCGAGCAGGATCCACACCACGTTGGGGGCACCTGCCGGCGCGCGCGCTGGTTCGGGCCACCACTCCTTCGATTCCGCCAACGTGCGCCCCACGGTGCCCTGGAACGCCTGCTGCTGTTGGGCACCGGCGGTGCTGGCCATGGCGAATGAGGACGCGAGGGCAGTCATTGCCATCAGGATCTTGCGGTTCAACGTCATCCCTTCCGAATTGTCGCGGCGATGCGGCCGCGCGGCTTCTCGGGATTGGGCAGGTTTCGCAGACGCGCGCAAACAAGCGCCAAGGCCCACGCAACCCTCTCAATCCCAGACATGGAGTGAAAAGCCCGGACGTGGTCGCCTGGGGCCAGAAATGCCGGACATACGAACGCTTTCCCGCGCGCACGTTGTTCGGCGAAACTGCAAAGCCGGGCTGCGGCCCGGTAAACTCAACTTATTTGATTGAGTTTGCCTGTCAACCGATGTTTGCGCCGCCTCGGCGATCCGGCTGGCCGCCGGAAAGCCCCTTTGGAGGGGACCTCAGAACGGTTCGGGTCTCGTGCTAACGGATAGCGAAGCGAAAGCCAAAAGAGGCAAGACCACGGATTTCGGTTCGGTCGGCAGGCAATATGAATCCGGCGTCGATCGCCTGATCGAGGGATTGCTCGAACATCGCCAGATATTGCGGCTCGCCACCGGGATAGAGGCTTGCCAGTCTGGCGCGATCGAACGGCACCGATGAGCCAAAGAGGTATGAGAACGTGCCCGCCTCGCCAATTCCCGAGTTGCAGGCGGTGGGGACATCGGACCAAGGCGTTCTGATGCCACCCAACACGTTTCCATCATCGTCCCTCGCGAGTTGGGAGGGATCGTCGGACGCGAGTTGCAATCGCTCTGCGCTCGGCGGGGTTTCACCGTCCATGACCCATCGATGGAGCCTGTGGAGTGCCGCTTGAGCGACATAGTGATGCTGGGGCGCAAAATTGACGGGCTTGCCGAGCCGTTTGCCCATCAAGTCCTGGATGGGTTCGAACGCGGCCGCGAGTTTCTCGATCGGGATATTCCCTGAATCGATGCTCCCCACTGCAAGCAGATAGTTGTCCGCATGCGCGGTGCCGGCGATCTCCCACGTGCGCAACCTGTCGGTGTCCGGCTGGCGCACGGCGAGGCCGCCGAGGGACGTGAGATCGCTTTCGGTCTCGATCATGATCACCGGAACACGCAAGTCTTCGCGCAGCCTTACGCCGGTCACGCGTTCGCCCACGAAGATCGATTGGCCGGACAGGGGGCCCGCAGTCGTCCCCCGCGAATGGACGAGGAAGCCGTCGAATGCCTTTGCCATGGAATCGGCGGCATTGATGTAAGTCACCAAAAACGTGGCGGACTGAGATTCGCCGACGCCGAGGATGTATTGTGGCTCAAGGTTGCCGAGCACCCTTGCGGCCTTCGGGGATCGAAGCATCCGGGCGACTTGCGTGAAGATGTCGTACGAGAAGGCATCGCCGGGATGAATCAGGCTTTCGTATCGTTCGCGGTTCAGCTTCTTGAGCGACATGTCGCTGCCCATGCTGGGGCCGCCCTGCACCCCGACCTCCTGGCAAGAGACTGCCACATAGGCGTGGCCGCTCCGCACGATCTCGCGATGAGTCATGCTCCAATCGGGTGCCGCGTCGATGCCGGCGGACACATTCAGCCATTCGACGATCACCGTTCCACTGAACGCCTCCGGGGCGGCGGGACGCAATACGACTATTCGCGTCTCGAAATCGGCAAGATCGGCCGGCGCTACCGTCCACCTGCCATCGGAGCCAGTCTCACCCACGGCAACGAAGGATCGCGCCGTTCCCGAAATGAAGAACTCTTCCTTGAGAATGCCGAGCGCGGACAGTTCGTATTGTCCCAGCCCCAGCACCGGTTCTCCGGGCACATGTCGGACCACAGGCAGATCGATGTCGATGGTCACGGACAGGCTCCAGAATTCCGGGTGTTCTGCGCGACTATGACTCTGGCTATCCCGTGGCGTCCAGTCCGCCACATCTGTTTCGGGCATCACTGCAATCATGGTCAAATCGCTTGCCCGCCATGTTAAAGCGGGGCGCCGGATCGCTACTTGTGTCCAGATCTCGTGCTTTGGTGGGCCGGACCAAAACCGCGCGCGAGGGGCGGCATCTCCTGCTGCATCAAACGCGGCATTTGTTCGCACGCCCGCGCCTTACCCAAAGGCGCCAGTTTGTCGGTGAGGCGTTGTTCGGCTTCCATACGATGCCGGGCCAATGCCTGGCAGAGTTGCCCATCATCATCAGGGCAATGCCAGAAGCCGCAAATGTCGGCCAGAACCTCGCGCAGTGCTCTTGCGGCTTCTCTGTCGGCTTCGATAATCCCGTACATGGAGTGATCGCGTTCCCTTTGATTATCCTCTGCCTGTGCAACGGTGGACCCGTGCCCGCAGTTCCAGAGCGGCGCAGCGAACCGTCTCAATCCACACGGGGCGAAAGCACGCGGGCATTCAGTGCCGTGCAATCGGCGTCTGTCGCTTCAGGCATGCGCTTGTCCGAGATCGCCCGGCCCAATGCCTTGATCACGTTGCCCACGGACTTCACCTCAGGGGGGATCACGACGGACGGATTGCGGATCGTCCCGCCCGCATGGATCGAGCCGGGCAGGCGCAGGACGGAATCGCTCTTGGGGGCGCCGGTGAGCGTGAGCGAGATGCGCTCATCGGGAAAGGAGATCGTGCCGGTGCCGTGCGTCTGGCTTTCGCTGGTGTCGACCAGCACCGGCGCGGCAGTTCCTGTTCCGTGACGCATTTCCAGACGGGCGATGGCGCAGCGTAGCGTCGCCTGCTTGCCCTTGTCGGCAAGCAGGCCTTTTCCGACATCGAAGCCTAGCAGGCTGGCCAGTTTTGCCGGCAGGACCCCATCGTGCGCGCTTACGCCGATGATTCCGTCGGACTTGCCGACGGCTTCGCGAACCGTGTTTCCCACGCCGGACAGCCGAATCCGGCCATCGACGGTGGCGTCGATTTCACCGCTGCCTCCCGCGAGCGCGTCGATGCTGCTGCCGCGCATGTCGAGCGCGAGGGTGATCGTCGGCTCGCTCTGGCCCTGACGCTGGTCGACCCTGATCTCGCCGCCAACAACGCCACGGCTGAGGCGCAGCGTCAGGGGCTTGGCGATGAGCAGCCTGTTATCGATTGTCAGGACGCCTTGCGCGCTGCGCAATGGCGAGGATCCGCCACTTGCGATCCGGTCGATGCGAAAGGCGATGCGCCCGTCGGTCTTGTCGATCTTGCGGATGTTGAGTCGGGTATTGGGAACCAGTCTCTCTCCCTCGGCCCGCTCTAACGCGTGATTGGCGGCCCGACTTGCATCGGACGCCAGATCCGCAAAATCCAATGTCGCAAACCGGATTTCGCCATCGAGCTTTGTGCGGACTCCGGACTTGTCGACCGAGAGCCTGGCGGAAAACGGGCTGTTGCCCACCTTGCCCTTGAGACCGTCGATCGTCCAGATGTCCGACCGGTGCCGGACGCTTGCGGTCAGGCCGATCGGTTGCGTGTGGAAGAGACCGGCCTCGATCACGCGGTCCAGTAATTTGAGGTCGTTTGCCCGCGCCGTTATGTCGAGGCTCATGTCGTCCGTGCGCAGCGGACCGGCCATGGTTCCTTTCGCGCGCATGTCGATCGCCGCGCCGACAATGCTGGCCTCGAACGGCCATGGCGCATTCGCCGCGCCCGCCGGTCCTTTGACCGTTACGGCCACGGCGTTCCCGTCGATCGTTCCGGGGCCGGACGCGACCAGCCCGTGCTGGGGGTCGATGCTGACATGAAGTTCGACCGATCGCTTGCGAAGCGCATCCCGATAGCGGATCTGCGCCTTCACCGATTCCATCCCGGCAAACGATATCGTGGGGCTCGCTCCGGGTTCTTGCTTGCCGCCGCTGTTCCAGTTGACGCGGCGGTCCGCATCCCGGACCAGGTCAAGCATCACACCGTCCGCTGAAACAAGTTCCGGGCTGCCACGGCCGATCAGCATCGGCAATATCGCGATTCGCACGCGAAGTCGGTCGATGGATGCAAGCCTGCCCGGGCCCGCCCATGCCGCCTGCGGAATGGCCACCCCGTTCAGGCCGAGGACCGGCGTGAACGAGAATGCACTGTCGCGAGACATCCCCGCGATCGTCACCGGGCGTCCGAAGTTCTCGCTCAGCTTGCGTTCGGCAAGTTCCTTGAGCCAGCTGGCGGGGAACGCTCCGGCCAATATCGCGCATGCCGCAAGACATGCTGCGATCAGGGCCAGCGCCGTTCGGATGGGCCGATGAGGGAGGTTCATCGTTTACAAATGCGCAGGGGGTGTGGACGTTCCGCTTCTCCTGCCGGCGAGCGACTCTTCGGGGCTCGAGAACGCGTGGGAGCAGACGGGACGGTGAGGCGTTTCCACGCCGTCAAACTCTGAGAGAGAGCCCCCCATGTCCCGAACCGTAGCCGAATTGCTGGTCGATACACTTGCGCAACTGGGCGTTCGCCACGTGTTCGGCGTGGTCGGTGACGCTCTCAATCCCTTCACCCATGCGCTGGATGCGGAGGACGCGATCGACTGGATCGGCGTCCGTCATGAGGAAGGCGGGGCGCTTGCGGCCACCGGGCAAGCGAAACTGACCGGACGCCTTGGCGTGTGCTGCGGGACGACCGGCCCGGGCGGCAACCACCTCGTCGCCGGTCTGTACGAGGCGCGCAAGGACCATGCGCCGGTGCTGGCCATCACGGGCGGCGTTCCGGCGGAGAAGCGGGGGACCGACTATCTTCAGGAAGACGATCCGGCCCTGCTGTTTCGCGACGTTGCCGTCTATAGCCAGATGATCAGCGCGCCGGAACAGGCACCCGCCGTCATCCGCGAAGCCATTGCCGCCGCTTATGCCGAACGCGGTGTCGCTCATATCAACGTGCCGCCGGAGGTCTTTGCCGCAAAGATCGGGGGAGATGTGGCGAGCATGGCCGTCCTGCGGCCCCGGCCGGAAATTGCCCCGGCTCAGGCCGACGTGGCCGAAGCTGCCCGAATGATCGGCGAGGCGAAGACCGTGGCCGTCTTCTGCGGACAGGGCTGCCATGGCGCGGGAGACGAACTCGAACAGCTTGCCGACAGGCTGAAAGCCCCGCTCATGCACACGTTCCGGGGAAAGGCCATTCTTCCCTTCGATAATCCCTGTTGGATCGGCGGCGTGGGTCTGATCGGTTCGAAGGCAGGTGTGGACGCCATCAACGAGGCGGACCTGCTTCTCATGCTGGGCACCGATTATCCCTATTCCGAATTCCTTCCCAAACATGGCCGGGTAATCCAGATCGACGAACGCGCGCTGGCCCTTGGAAGGCGTGCGCCGGTGGCGCTGGGCATCGTAGGCTCCGTGCGCCCGGCATTATCGATGTTGCTGGAGCTTCTTCCCGCCCGCTCGGACGCCGCTTTCCTCGAAAAGGCGCAGACCGCCCGTAACGAATGGAACGCCATGCTGGACAAGCGGGCCGATATCGCGCGCACCCCGGGCAAGCTCCACCCGCCCGCACTGGCGCGGGCGATCAGCAATCACGCTGCCGACGATGCGATCATCGTCACCGACACCGGCGAAGTGACGCTTTGGGCGGCAAACTGGTGGCGGCAGAGCGGCCGGCAGCAGAACACCGGCTCCTTCAACAACGCGGCGGTCGGCACGGGTCTGGGCCTTGCCAACGGCGCGCAACTGCTGGACCGTTCCAGACAGGTGATCGCCCATGTCGGCGATGGGGGCATGACGATGCTGCTCGGCGAGTTCATGACCAGCGTCGAGCATCAATTGCCGGTCAAGATCGTGGTCTACGACAATGCCGAATGGGGCCTCGTCCATCTCGAAATGGAGGTAGCCGCACTGCCCGCGGCCAAGGGCACGACGTTTCCGAACGTCGATTTCGCCGCCTTTGCCCGGGCATGTGGCGCGCAGGGTTTCACGGTTCGCGATCCCGCGCATCTCGATACGACGGTTGCGCAGTTCCTTGCCGCGCCGGGCCCGGCCATCCTTCACGCGATCGTCGATCCGGACGAACTGCCCACCATGCCGCACATCGATCCTGCGCAGGTTCTGCGCTTCGGCATAGCCAAAGTCCGCGAGGCCTGGCGCAGCGTTCGCAGTCCGGAGACCTGATCGCAGGCAGCCTGACAAGGTCCGGAACTGGATGTGCCGAACTTAACTATCAAGCTGTACTACGATCAGGCATACGCTACCCACTACGCCCATCAGGCAGCGGGCCGTACGGTCATCGGTACGGTCAGCTTCAAATATTGATCGGACCTGCAATTTTGAATCGGCAAGGCCTGCCCTCGAAGGGCGGGCCTTGTCACGTGTGCCGGATTAATGATGTGCGCGTGGATGTCTGCTCGGTGTAAGCGTTACTGCGCCGAAATTACCGACAAATCGGTCGATGGGGGGCAGCCCACCGGACGGACCTACAGAACATTCTCTCCAAATCGCCGCATCGACCAAGGCGCCTGTCGCTTCCCAACTTCGGGAGATCCCCATTTGGGAATGGAATGGCGACCCGCGTCGTGATGTTTGCGAGCGAACGACTGGGAGAGAGATGAATGGACCTGAATCTGTCAGGGCGACGTGCGCTGGTCACGGGCAGCAGTAGCGGGATCGGCGAGGCCATTGCCCGCATGTTGGCTGAGGAAGGAGCGCACGTTGTCGTACACGGGCGCAACCGCGAGCGCGCGGAAGCAGTTGCCACCGCGATCGGTGCGGCTGGCGTCGCCATCGGCGAGCTTGCCGATGACGGCGGGGCGCAATCCGTCCACGCGGCGGCGGTGGCAGCGCTCGGCGGTAATGTCGAAATCTTGATAAACAACGCCGGTGGCAATTCGGAAGGCAACTCGTCCAAGGCTCCGGTGGAGATCGACGCGGCGGACTTCCTGTCCAATTACCGCGCGAACACCATGGGCGCGGTGCAGCTGTGTCAGCTCTGTGTGCCCGATATGGTGGCGAACCGCTTCGGACGGATTGTCAACGTATCGAGCGCGGTGGCTATGCAGCCCAACTACATGGGCGCAGACTATTCTGCTGCCAAGGCCGCACTGAACAACTTCACCGTAAGCCTTGCAGGCTCGCTGCGCGGGGTAGGGGTAACGGCCAATGTCCTGACACCTGGCATCATCATGGTCGATGGCCTGTTGCGCTTCGGACGCGAAAAATTTGGCGACCCCGACATGAGTTTCGAGGATGTCTGCCAACGTTTCGGCGAGGCGCAGGTGTTCGAGATCCCGCCTGTCGGGCGTGTCGGCAAGCCAACCGAACTGGCCATGGTGGCATGCCTGCTCGCCAGTCCGCTGTCCGGTTTCATCACCGGCGCCAATTACCGTGTCGATGGCGGCCAGAGCCGTGGCCTGAACTGAGGATAGCAGTACCATGACAGAACAGACCTATCGCGTCATCCAATGGGCCACCGGCACGGTCGGCAGCGCAGCGCTCAAATATTTCATCGAGAACCCGGTCATCGATCTGGTCGGCGTCTACGTCACCAATCCGGAAAAGGTCGGCAAGGACGCTGGCGAGTTGGTCGGCCTGCCCAGCACGGGCATCAAGGCAACCAGCGATATCGATGCGATCCTGGCGATGGAGGCGGACTGCGTCCTGTTTGCGCCCAGCATGATGACGCCGCCACTGGAGCAGGTGTGCCAGTTGCTTGCTTCGGGCAAGAATGTCGTTTCACCGGCGGGCCCGTTCCTGCCCAACAAGTGGCTTCCGGAGGAAACCGCGCGTATCGAGGCAGCCTGCCGTGAGGGTAATGTCTCTTTCCACGGCTGCGGCATCCACCCTGGATTCTCGGGCGACATCCTTCCGCTGACGCTGGCCCGTCTCATGAGCCGGGTCGATTGCATCGAGGTGTCGGAGATCATCGACAAGGTGCGCAACCCGATGATCTATACCGAGATCATGGGCTTCGGTGCCGACCCTGAGGAATTGCTGGCAAATCCCCGGCGTTCGCCCGAGACCTACAAGCACTTCTACTCCAGCATGGCGATGATTGCCGAAGGGCTGGGCAAGGAGATCGAGAAAGTCACCGTCAAGTTCGAGGTCGCCAAGGCGCTGAAGGACATTCAGCACCTCTACGGCGAGGTGAAGGCGGGCACTGTGGGCGGCCAGCATTACGAGTGGACCGCCTGGTGTGAGGGTGCACCGCTGATCGTGTATCATTTCTACTGGCAGCTTGGCGAAGACCTCGATCCGGTATGGGAACAGGGCGAGGCCAAGTACCGCGTGCGGATAAAGGGCGAGCCGCCGCTCGAATGCCACTTGATGGCGATGGAGGAAGAGGACGGACGCCATCCGTTCCTCGGTTTGCCCTGGACAGGGCTGGTCGGCTGTACCGCCGTGCCCGCTGTATGCGATGCGGCGCCGGGGATCGTGACGCATCTGGATCTTGGTGTCGTGCAGCCAAAGGGTCTGGTACGGCGGTGAGACTGCACTGATCTCGCAATTGCAAGCCGCCAAAACCGGCGCGGGCAATGGCGTTGCTATTGCCCCTTTGGTTCGACGCTAATTTTCGTCATCGGGCTGGGGTAATTGCAGGCTGATCGCCGCTGCAAATTGGGCCGCGAGATCAAAGTTCATGTGTTCGCGTAGCCATTGCGCCGTCAGGCCGTCCATCAGCGCCAGCAGGTGCCGCGCCGTGGTCTGTGGATCCTGACAGAAGTGTTCGAGCGCAAGCGCCATCCGCCTTTGCCGCATGGCTTCGCGCGTATTGAAGTAGTTATGCGCTGGGTGACTTGCACATAGAGTCTCGGCCTGCAGCATCACGTGCATGCGGACCATTTCGACATCGGCAATCTCGCGTTCGACGCTCTTCTTGAGCGATTCGATGAACGTTGCACGGTCATACCATCCCACTGTCGCTGCCTTGCGGCGGGCAACCCAGTTCTTCATGTCAAGCTGGTGCCGCTTGGTACGGTCATCCAGCAAATCGATCAGAATCTGCTCCTTGCTGCTGAAGTGATGAAGCAGGCCAGCTTTCGTGAGAGAGCAGCGGTCAGCAAGTTCCTGAATGGAAAAGCCGTTGTAGCCCCGCTCGCCGATGAGACGCTGGGCTTCATCCATGATTTGTACCCGGCGGACCCCGCCGTCCACCCGTACAACCTTGCGATCCGATTTCTTTTCCATTGTGCCTCGAAAAAAAGAGCGCCCGCCCAATAGAACTGTCGGACGGGCGCTCGGCAATATTTTATTGCAAGGTCTTAAAACTTCTTCGACAAGCCCAGCTGAACCATGCGGCCCAGAGTGAAGGTGTTGCCCGGAAGGTAGCCGGGCTGCCCGGCATCGAGGTATACCGGCGGCTCTTCGTCGAAGATGTTGTTGAAGTTCAAAGTCACGCTCAGGTCATTCGCCAAGCCACTACCCTTGAAGTCGTAACCGAAGTAAAGGTTGACGATGTTGAAGTCTGAAACCCTCTTCTGACCGGCCACATTCGCGCTACGTGTGTAGCCCGGTGTGAGATTCCAGGTTGCCTGGGCGCGGAACTGGCCCATCGTTGTGCCAAGATTGGTCGAAATCTGGTACTTCGAAGTATCATACTGGAGCACATCGAACCAGGCGATCCCGGGACGGGACTGGTTCTTTTGCGTAAGGCGATAGTTTCCGGCGACACGGCCATCGATCGATCCCCAGCTGGTGTCAAAGTCGAAGTTGGCCGAAAAATCGATCCCGGACAATTTCGTGCGGCCCAGGTTCTGGGCACGCGTATCAAGCAGGACCTGAACTGGCGTCGTGGATCCGCCCGCGCCGAGAAGGAGCGCCTGGCTCGTCGAGGTCGGGTTTGCGAGTGCAACTCCGACACCCGCCGCAGGGATAGTGGCGAGGATCCGCGCAACCTGTTCGCCCGAGGGCTGGAACAACCAAAGATCGGGGTAACCCATGTAGAAGTCAGTCAAGTTGGACCCGCTGACCGGACGCCCAATCGTTCCCTTGAGGTCTATACTGTAATAGCTGGCGCTAAGCGTGACCCTGTCGATCGGCCGGAAGTCGAAACCTGCTGACCAGTTGGTGGCCTTCTGCGGCTGGAGACCGGGAACCGCGCCGTTGAGGTAGATGCCCGCAGCGGTTGCCGACGCACATGCCGGAAGGCCGGACACGCCGCAAACGCCCGGAGTGGGCGGCGGAAACTGAAGGAACGCGCCCGGGATCTGCTGGGCAATCGACGAATAGACCCCCAATTGGTCTGCCGGCGTGGCGGCGTTGAACGACTTGCCCCAGTTTGCCCTCAGGGTCAGGCTGTTGAACGGTTCGAAAGTGATACCGAATTTCGGATTGAAGGTGTCTCCGAAGTCATTGTACTTGTCGTAGCGGGCCGATGCGGCAACGACGAGCGACATGTCATTGTCGCCGCCGCCAAGGACCGGGACCTGCAGTTCGCCGAACAGCGATTTGACGGTCTGGGTATAGGATCTTGGCGGCAGCAGCGTATAGGTGGTCACGTTGGTCGTGCGCTGGCGCATCGTATCGGTCGAATATTCCGCGCCGAGGGCCGCGCGCAGATCGCCTGCCGGCAGCGAGACGATCGGCCCGTCGAGAATGGCGCGGAAATTGGCGTACTCATTCCGGCCAATTCCCACGTCGTAACCGACAATGCTATCCAGCACGGATTGGCTGGTCGCCCCCACGTTGTATGGGTTCAAAGCACCGGTGTTGGCGGCATTTTGCAATTGCGAGTTGCCGCGGGCATTCACGAGCTGCGCGTTCTCGTAATCGACTGTGCCCCTGCCGTAGTTCGCCAGCGCGCGCAATTGCCAGTCGTGGCCGAATTTCCAGGTTAACTGCGGTGTGACGTTCCACGTATCGAGGTTGGTATTCTGCGTGCTGGACCGCGCGCCCAAGGCATCTGCAAGGCTGAAGCGGACCGTCTGAGCCATGCCGAAATTGGGGTCTCCCACCGGCAGGGGGTGATAATTCGGGTTCGAGGGCGCGAGCGTGACCATCGATTCCGCGCCCGTGCCCAGCTGGCCGTTGCCCAATGTACCGTTGTTTCCGCGAATTTGGCGATTTGCGTAATAGAACTTCAGGTCAACTTGCAGATTGTCATCCAGTTTTTGCATCAGGCTGGCAAAAACGTTGTGCGCTTTGACGCTCGGATAAATGGCAACGTCTTGCGCATAGTCGCAAGTGATGGGGCCGCCGACTGCCAGATTGGCGCCGTTCATGATATAGTTACGGGCAGCGGCTCCCGATCCTGCCGAGACGTTGACGCCTTCAGCGCAGTTGCGGCCGGTCGGAATGCCCGTCAGCGGATCGATGCGATGGACATAGTCGCGGTCGGAGCCAAACAGTGCGTCGTTCTGCGAATAGCGATAGGCGATATAGGCCGAACCGGAACCCCAGTCCTTGCCCGCGATGCCGCCCGCCTGATACGAGGTGTAGCTGTCTCCGATGCCGACCTTGGCATCGAGCTGAACGCCGTCATAGCGGCTACGCGTCATGAAGTTGATGACGCCGCCCAGCGCGTCTGAACCGTAAACGGCCGAACCGCCGTCGGTCATGGCTTCGACCCGTTCGATCACCAGCGGTGCAATGAAGTCGGGGTCGACCGCAAGCTGGTTGATGCCAAGAGGCGTTACGCGATGGCCGTCAAGCAGGACGAGCGTCTGCGCGCCGCCGCTCGTATTCGCGCCGGGCAGGTTGCGCAGGTTCGGGCGAGCGATGGAAGTGCTGCCATTCGAGCCCGCGACGCCGGACACACCCGATTGCACCGAGTTGAAGAAGTTGCCCACTGTCGGAAGGCTGGAAAGCAGCCCGTTGGCGGTTGCCGCGCCGGTTGCTTTGGCTTGCGCGTCGGTAATGCCGATGACGTTGGAGCCGGCCGGGGCAATGCCGCGGATGAGCGTGCCGGTGACCACGATTTCGGTTTCGCGGGACGCGGCAGGCTGGTCGCCCTGGTGCCCCTCGTTCGATTGATCGGCAGATTGAGCCACAGCCATAGCGGGCAGCAGCGCAATAATCGCGACGCTCGCGCGCGCGCAATTCTTCAGTCGTGAAGATTTCATAATCATCCCTCTCCCGGTTTTTTTATATATTTCACGGGCAGGTGGGCTGAACGGATTCCCCCCTAATACTCAGGCTTTTTGTTTGAGTTGAATGACGGATTTAACTTGGAGAAATCGCAGTAGTCGCACCTACCATCCGGATGGTTGGTTCATGGTAAAATTGCGTCAAGTCAATCTGCGCATTCTGGCTTTCAGGGGCAATTTGATTGCTCTCACAGTCAAAATTTCGGGCAACGGTAGTGCCTGGGTGAGGGCGGGGTGCTTGCCGCGGGACGATCTATGCCGGGCGCGGACCGGGCGCGCAGGGGTGTGCGCCCCGTTTTTGATTCTCGCCGCCGGTGCGGATCTTTGCCCATCGGGAGGTCGGAGGTATCCTCACGTCTATGCGGCTCTAAACCGCCGCTCGAACGGAGCAAGGGCACGGCGAAGTCGGCGCTGATTGACCGACTTCGCCGTGCCGCGTTCAGAGCTTGCGCGTGCCCAGCCACTTGACCATTGCGGGATCCCGGTGATCGAAGAAGCTGCTCGCCTTCTGGTCGAGGGTTGCGATTTTGGCATTATCGTCTTCGTCGAGTTCGAAGTCGAAGATCGCGAAGTTTTCGGCCATGCGTTCCTTGCGAACCGACTTCGGGATGGCGACGATGCCTCGCTGGTTCAGCCAGCGCAGGACGACTTGCGCGATGGTCTTGCCGTGTTTCCGGCCGATGACGGCAAGCACTTCGTTGGAGAACAGGCCGTTCTTGCCTTCGGCGAACGGGCCCCAGGCCTCGGGCTGTACCTTGTATTCGGCAAGGAGTTCCTGCGCGTCGCTCTGCTGGTGGAAGGGGTGGATCTCGATCTGGTTCACGGCAGGTGTGATCTGGTTGTGAAGCACGAAGTCCAGCAGACGGTCGGGATAGAAATTGCTGACGCCGATCGCGCGGATGCGTCCCTCGCGGTGGAGTTCCTCCATGGCACGCCATGCGCCATAGACGTCGCCATAGGGCTGATGGATGAGCCAGAGATCGAGGTAGTCCAGTTGCAGCTTTTCGAGCGAGCGTTCGAAGGCGGCCTTCGCCCCCTCGTAGCTTGCATCCTCGATCCACAGCTTGGTGGTGACGAACAGCTCGTTGCGGTCGATCCCGTGGCTTCGGATCGCCGCACCGACCGCGGCTTCGTTGCCGTAGGACGTTGCGGTGTCGAGCAAGCGATAGCCGACATCGATCGCGTCGCGCACGCTGCGCTCGCACTCGGCGGGGTCGGGGACCTGAAACACGCCGAAGCCCAGGCTCGGCATTTTTACGCCATTGTTCAGCGTGACGGTGGGAGTCTCGGTCGTCATTGTCGTTGTCCTACTCTTCTATCTGGTTCAGCGGTCGCGGGTTCTCGGGAACGAACCTTGCGGATACCGCCATCGGCGACGATCGCGCGACGCCCAATGGCCCAATCAGAGTCCATCTCCATCCTTCTCGGCTCCAAACGTCCAAGCTCGTTCCACTGGTCGGCGATCAAGATAGGCTGGTGGCGAAGGTACGATTAGTCTCTATAATCGGCATGTTTCGATAAGCTGGGCTAATCAATGGCAACCGAGAACTATAACGAGCTGGCGGCCTTCGTTGTCGTCGCCAGAGAACTGAGCTTCACCCGCGCTGCGGCCAAGCTGGGCGTCTCGCAATCGGCCCTGAGCCAGACGATCAGGGGACTGGAGGAGCGTATCGGACTGCGCCTGCTCACCCGGACTACCCGCAGTGTGGCACCCACCGAGGCGGGGCGTCGGTTGTTCGATACCTTGGCCCCGCGTTTCGAGGAAATCGAGCAGGAACTCGCCTCCCTCAGCCAGTTGCGCGACAGGCCTGCTGGATCCATCCGCATTAACGCTGGAGAACATGCCGCCGTTTCGATCCTGCAACCGGCACTTCGCAGGATCGTTCCCGACAACCCCGATGTTCGCGTGGAGATCATCGTCGATTACGGGCTGACCGACATCGTGGCTCAAGGCTTCGACGCCGGCGTGCGTCTGGGCGACCAGGTTGCAAAGGACATGATCGCCGTTCGGATCGGCCCCGACATGCGCATGGCGGTAGTCGGTTCGCCCGACTATTTCACTCGCCATCCAATCCCCCGCACGCCGCAGGACCTGACCGCGCAGAATTGCATCGGCATCCGTCTGCCGACCTATGGCGGCATTTTCCCCTGGGACCTCGACAAGGACGGGCATGAGGTGAACGTGCGCATCGAAGGCCAGTTGGTCTTCAACAATATCAGCCTGCGCCTCAATTCGGCACTGGACGGGCTGGGGCTTGCCTATCTGCCCGAAGATCAGGTGATGCATCATGTCGAAGCAGGCCGGCTTGTCCGCGTGATGGAGGACTGGTGCGGTCCGTTCCCCGGCTATCACCTCTATTATCCCAGTCGGCGCCATGCCTCGCCGGCCTTCGCGCTGCTGGTGGAAACGCTGCGCTATCGCGGATGATGGCCAATGGCCGCGATGCCGACGACGATTGCCGTGCTTGAACGCGAAATCCCGCCGATCGGCGGCGGTTGAACACCTGGGGCTGCTCTGTCTATTCTGGCGCCATGAAGCTATCATTTGCGGTCGCCGCGTTAACTTGTGTCCTTGCCGTTCAACCGCTCGCGGCCGCGCCAGAAGACGATCCGTTGCACTGGGTGGACCCGATGATCGGCACCGGCCCGGAAGGCCACACGTTCCCCGGTGCCAGCGCGCCCTTCGGCATGGTGCAGCTGTCGCCCGATACGGACACGACCTGTCAGATCCGCGATTGCTATGCCCATGCGGCGGGATACAGCTATCACGACAGCACCATTCAGGGGTTCAGTCACACGCACTTTTCAGGCGCGGGACATTCGGACCTGGGCGACATTCTGGTCATGCCTGCGATAGGCAAGGCCGGCGATGTGCAGTTGGATCCCGGCAGCGCCGGTCAGCCCGGTTCCGGCTATCGCCAGCGTTTCTCCCATGACAGCGAAGTCGCCAGCGCGGGTTATTACGCGGTGACGCTGGCCGATAGCGGCGTGCGCGCCGAGCTGACCGCCGGCACCCGCGTCGGCATCCACCGCTATACGTTCCCCAAGGGTGCCGAGGCCCATCTGGTGCTGGACCTGCGCAGCAGCCTTTACGACTATCCGGGCAAGATCCTGTGGTCCGGCCTGCATCTGCACGCAGACGGCACGGTCACCGGCTTTCGCGAGACGCGGGGCTGGGCACCGGGCCGCAAGCTGTTCTTCGCCATGCGCTTTTCCGCGCCGCTGAAGGACCATGCTTTCGTGGATCGCGACGAGCATGTGGCCTACAAGGGGTTCCGCGCCCCTCAGGCGTTGCCGGGGCAGGGCGGCGATGCGCTGGCCGAAAAGCTGGGCAAGGCGCTGGAGGCGCGGCTGGACTTCGGCGCGCTGGACCGGCCTCTGGAAGTGCGCGTGGCGATTTCCGGCGTGGACGAGCAGGGCGCCATGGCCAATCTGGATGCCGAAGGTGCCGACTTCGACACCGTGCGCCACCGCACCGAGGGGCAATGGCGGCAGGCGCTCGACCGCCTGACGATCGATGCCGCGCCGCAGATGCGGACCAACCTCTACACGGCGCTCTATCACAGCCTGCTGGCGCCCAGCGTCTGGAGCGATGCGGACGGTCGCTATCGCGGCCCTGACGATCAGGTTCACAAGGCCGAGGGCTTCACGTTCCGCTCCACGTTTTCGCTCTGGGATACGTTCCGCGCGGAGCATCCCTTGCTCACGCTGGTCCAGCCCGAAGCGACCACCTCCGACATCGTCAATTCGCTGGTCGCCAGCCGCGAGCACAGCCCCTGGGGTATCCTGCCGGTGTGGCAGTTCGCCGGGCGTGAGACCTGGACCATGATCGGCTATCACGCGGCGCCGGTGATCGCCGATGCTTACCTCAAGGGTTTCGGCGGGTTCGACGCGGCCAGGGCGCTCGACGCGATGGTGGCCAGCGCGGACTATGCGCCCTACGGCGGGTTGGGTGAGTACATGACGCGCGGGTATGTGCCGATCGACAAGGAGCCGGAGGCGGCCTCCAAGACGGTCGAATACGCCTACGACGACTGGACCATCGCCCGCATGGCGCAGGCGATGGGCCGCAACGATCTTGCCGCCCGTTTTGACAAACGGGCCGGGTACTGGCGCAATTCGTTCGATTCCAAGAGCGGCTGGCTGCGCGCGCGCAAGAGCGACGGATCGTTCCGCACGCCGTTCGATCCGACGGCGATCAACTACGGCTCCGATTATACCGAAGGCAATGCCTGGCAATACAGCTGGTTCGTGCCGCAGGATCAGGCGGGCCTGTTCCGGATGCTGGGCGGGGACGGCAAGGTCGTTGCCCGGCTGGACGCGATGTTCGACTTCGACAATTCGAAGCTGGACTACAGCCATGCCGAAGACATTTCAGGGCTGATCGGCCAGTATATCCACGGCAACGAGCCCAGCCACCACGTCGCCTATCTCTATGTCCATGCCGGGGCGCCCTGGCGCGCGCAGGAACGTTTGAAGCAGATTGTCGAAAGCCAGTACAAGCCGACGCCGGACGGGCTTTCGGGCAATGACGACCTTGGCCAGATGTCGGCGTGGCTGGTCTTCACGGGGCTCGGTTTCTACCCGGTAACGCCGGGTTCGAACCAGTATGTGATCGGCCGCCCGTTCGTGCGCCACGCCGCGATCACGCTGCCGAACGGGAAGACCTTCACGGTCGATGCGGACAACCTGACCGACGCGAACGCCTATGTCGGGAAGGTGGAACTGAACGGACGCCCGCTTGAACACGCGTGGATATCCGATGCCGACGTGCGCAGCGGCGGCACGCTTCGTTTCACGATGCAGGCGACGCCGAACAAGGCATGGGGTTCGGGCTCTGCAAAAAGGCCCTATTCGATGTCCATGCGGTGAGAGAGCAGGCCTGACCCTTGCTACTGCCCGCCAGCCATTGACTGGGCTTTTGCCAGACGTTCCAGAATGTCCTCGCGCCGGCGCTGCGCCTCGAAACGGGCGAGCCCCGGATCGCCTCTCAGAATGGCGTAGATGATGTTGTGGCGCTCCTGCTTCCAGCGCTCCGCGCCGTCCGTTCCCGGATAGATCGGCAGGTGGGCGTGCGAGGAATAGTGCTCCATGGTCACCCGCGCGAGCATCTCCATCAACGGCCGATCGACCATGGCATAGATGATGTCCTGCATCTCCTGCTCGAAGGCGCCTCGCTGCTCCGCCGTGTCGCAGGCATCGATGCGCTTGCCGAGATCGCGCAGCCGCGCGCGAAGCGTCTCGTCGGTCGCAAGCGCCGCAGCGGAAATCAGGTCGCAGTCGAGCAGCGTCATGATCTCAATGGCTTCGTGTTCGCGCGTCTGGTTGACCTGAAGGAAGCCCGCGATGGCACGGCCCAGCGACGCGGCGTTCGGGCGGGCGCCGTAATAGCCGCCGCCGTTGCCGCGCCTGACCTTCAGAAACCCCTCATGCTCCAGCACGCGCGCGGCTTGCTGCACTGTGACCACGCCGACGCCCAGCGCCTTGGCGACATCCGGAAGTGAACCGATCTGCGCGTCGGGTTCCCGCGCCAGGATCATCTCCTTCATGCGCCCGGCCGCTGCCGAAACCAGGCCTTCCTTCGATGGCTTGCCAGCCATTTGCGCATTGCTCCCGTCATTCAACTCGCATCGGCGAGGCCGTGCGCATTCCATTCCACGCCCGGCGGCGGGACTTCAAGGGATTTTTAATATAGCGTATTATGGATGGATATCGCCGCAGGAATGCCGATTATCGGGAATTGACCTGCTCATAAAATGCATATTATGAGTCCTGCAGAGTTGGCGGGGGCTGTCTGAGCCGGCCTTACGCCGCTCCGGTGGAGAGGCGTAGACATGACCAAGCATCAGGCAGTGAATGCAGCTGTCCAGAAAGTTCTCGACACTCTGGTCGCAGATGGAACCGAAGTCGGCGTGCAGGTCGCCGCCTATCTGAACGGCGAGCTTGTGGCGGATGCCTGGGCAGGTGTCGCGGATCCCGCCAGCGACCGCGAGGTGGACGGCGATACGCTGTTCAACGTCTTCTCGGTGACCAAGGCTGTTGCCGCGACCGCACTGCACGTTCAGGCCGAACGCGGCCTTGTCGATTACGACCGTCCGGTGGCCCAATACTGGCCCGAGTACGGCGCCAACGGCAAGGAGGCCGTCACCGTTCGCGATGCGCTTTCGCACCGGACCGGCACGCCGCAGATGCCGCCGGCCGTCACGCCCGAGATGATGTGCGACTGGAATGCGATGACCACCGGCATCGCCGCGCTCGAACCGATCTTCCCGGTGGGGCAACCGGCATATCAGGCGGTGTCTTTCGGCTGGGTGATCGGCGAGATTGTCCGGCGGACCGACCCCGAACACCGCAGCTTTCAGGAATTCGTGGCGCAGGAAATCGCCGCGCCCTTCGGCATCGAGGACTTGTGGATCGGGGTTCCGGAGGAGGTCGAGCCCCGCATCGCCAAGCTTGTCGACGCGCTTAACATGCAGCCGCCACCGCCGGGGACGGTGCTTGAAAAGGCAATGCCTTTCGATGTTCGCCTCGCTCCCGACATTTTCGAGCGGGAGGACGTGCGGCGGGCGACGATTGCCGGTGTCGGCGGTATTTTCACCGCGCGCAGCCTCGCGCGGTTCTGGGCAATCCTTGCCAATGGCGGCGAACTTGATGGCAAGCGCCTGCTCTCGCCCGAACGCGTGGCGATGAGCTGTCAGATGCGGCCCGGCGGCACGCTTCCCGATCCGGTGTTCTTCGGCATGCCGATGCCGCTCAGTCAGGGCGGCTACTGGATGTACGATGGCCAGTCGCCGCTCACCATGGCGCTGGCATCGACCACCGCAATCGCGTGCCCGGGGGCAGGCGGCTCGCTGGGATGGGCCGATCCCGCCACGGGCCTTGCCGTTGCCTATTGCCACAACCGCATGAGCGGGGCCGACGGGGCAAGCGCGGTGGGCAACGCGATCCGCGCGGCGCTGGGCATCGCTTGATGCGCCCCCATTACGACTATGTGATTGTCGGCGCGGGGTCCGCCGGCTGCGTGCTGGCCAATCGCCTCTCGGCCGACGCGCGCAATTCGGTGCTGCTCCTCGAATGCGGCCCATCGGATCGCAACATGCTCATCACGGTTCCAATGGGCCTCGCCAAGCTCATGGGGCCGAAAAGCCCCTATATCTGGCGCTACATGGCCTCGCCCGGCGGCAACCGTCCGGCGGAGTTCTGGATGCGCGGGCGCACGCTGGGCGGATCCAGTTCGATCAACGGCATGGTCTACACGCGCGGCGCGCCGGACGACTACGATGACTGGGAGGCCAAGGCCGGCTCCGGCAGGGGCTGGGGCTGGCAGGACATCAGCCGCTGCTACGAGGAAATGGAGCGGCACGAACTGGGCCCCGCACAGGCACGCGGCGGGGCGGGGCCCCTTCAGGTCAACCTCTCGCCCAGCGACGATCCGCTGTTCCGCGCGACCATCTCAGCAGCGGCAGCGCTTGGCGTTCCGGTCGTGGACGACATCAACAGCGTAAAGGCGAGCGTGGAGGGCGGTTTCGGTCGCCAGCCTCGGACGATCTGCAAGAACGGCAAGCGCTTCAGCGCCGCGCGCGCATTCCTGAAGCCGGCGATGCGCCGCAAGAACCTCGATGTGGTGACGGACGCCGAGGTCCTTGCGGTGGAATTCGACGGACGGCGGGCGACCGGCGTGCGCGTTCGCCATCGGGGCGGCGAGTTCAGCGTTGCCGCCGGACGGGAGACAATCCTCAGTGCCGGCGGGCTCAATTCTCCGGCGATCCTCCAGCGCTCGGGTATCGGTCCGGCAGGACTGCTGCAAAGCCTCGGCATCGAGACGGTGGTCGATCGCCCTGAGGTCGGGCGCAATATGAGCGATCACCGCACCCTGCCCGTCCAGTACCGGGTGAAGCGCGGCGGCAGCAACGCAGGTCTTCAGGGCCTCGGACTGGTTCGCTCGGCGTTGGCCTGGGGCCTCCTGGGGCGAGGGCCGCTTGCGCGCTCGACGTTCGTTGCCGGTGGTTTCATCAAGACCGATCCGAGCCTGAAGTTACCGGATGCGCAGATCGGACTGGGGCCGTTCACGTCCGGGCGGGAGGGCGTCAGTCCTTATCCGGCGGTGACGATCTATGGCTACACGCTGCGGCCCGAAAGCCGGGGCACGCTGGAAATCACCGCAAGCGATCCCTCGGCCCCGCTCAAGATCGATGCCAACTACATGGCGACCCAGTACGACCGCGACAATGCGGTTGCGATCCTGCGCTACATCCGCAAGCTGGCCGCGCAGCCGGTCCTAGCCGAGCACATCGTCGAGGAACTGATCCCCGGCCCGGGCACGGTCAGCGACGAGGACCTGCTGGAGGCGACCTTCAAGTATGGCTCCACCGGTTTTCATGCCGTCGGAACCTGCCGGATGGGATCGGACGAGAACGCCGTGGTCGGCGCCGATCTCAAGGTGCAAGGTGTGGAAGGACTCCGCGTGGTCGATGCCTCGATCATGCCCTCGATCACCGGCAGCAACACCAATGCGCCGACGATGGCAATCGGCTGGCGCGCGGCGGAAATCATCCTTGCGGAGCACACTTTCTAGCAGAGCCCGGCAATCGCCAAGGTTCATCGCTGAACCTGCACCAGCATCAATTCGACCGGCTGCCCGACAGCGGGCAAGGCCGTGTGAGTGTCGGTTATCCAGATGAGTTGCCCGCCGCCATCGGTAATGCGCGCCGATACCGCATAGCGACCGTGCGGGTCGATTTTCGTCGCATCGTAATCGAGAGTGAAGGCCAGCGGCACCTGCCGTCCCTCGGTGGCGAACTCGGTAGAGGCGATCACGGGCGCGGCGGTATCCATCCGGCTTACGTCGCTGATCGCGACCGAAAGGTGCGCGGCGGGCGGCAGGGCGATCCGCTCGCGATAAGTGGCGTGGCCCGAGAGCGTGATCATCGCCTTCGTGGACCCCGTTTCTTGAGGCCCCGTTGCGTGCGGTGTGGTTTCGCAAGCCGCCAGCGAGGCGATCAGCGGAAGAAGAAAATGGAGTCTCTTCATGATGCTCCCTTCTTGTCGGGTTTGGAAACGTATGGCGGCAGCGGCGATCGCTGGCAATCGGTGGTGACCCGCTCCCGCATGGTCACCGGCGGATAGTCGTCAGGGAGTGCAGCCTTCGGGTGCCATCCCCATATTGCCATCGTCCCTATATTCGGTATTGCATCTCTAAAAATGGGACGGAGAAGGCAATGCGGAAAGCTCTTTTGGTGATCGCGGCGGGCGCAGCTCTGATGGCGCCGGCGGCTTGGCCGAAGGAGGGCCCGCGCGAATGGATTGATCCTGCTACCGGCCACCGGATTGTCAGGATAGATGATCGGCCCGGCGTCTACGGCCTCTATTTCAATTACAACGCTTTCACGCCCAATGGCGACAGGATGGTCTATCTGACTGCCGAAGGGATCCGCACGGCCTCGACCCGCGACTGGTCCACGAAACTGGTCTTTCGGGGTACTGTGGACCGACTGCTCTTCACCGGCCACACCCGTCCGGAAGCCTATTACACCACCCGCCCGGCCGGTAGCGACGATGGCGAAGGTCCTTCCACCGTCTGGGTTCTGAACCTCGACACCGGCAAGTCGCGCAGAATTGCGCAATTGCTCGGCGGCCGCATCGAATCGATCAATGCCGACGATACTCTCCTTGCCGGGCACCGCGAATTGGCACCGCCGCCGCCCGCCATCGCCGCACAAGGCAAGCGCGATCCCAAGACCGGCTCGCCGAGCTATTCTGGCACCGATGCGCAGGGCCACCCGCTCTCTTTCGCAGCGGCCAAGGCGCGCTGGATGGACGCAAGACTCTCCGCAAAAGTGCCGATGGAGATATTCACGATCGATACCGCGACGGGCGCCAGCCACAGCATCCACCGCGCCACCGATTGGCTGAACCATGTCCAGTTCTCGCCCAAAGACCCCGGACTGATGATGTTCTGTCACGAAGGCCCGTGGCACAAAGTTGACCGCATCTGGACGATCCGCACCGACGGCAGCGCGCTCACCAAGATACACCAGCGTTCGATGCAGGGCGAAATCGCCGGGCACGAATACTGGTCGAGCGACGGCAAAGCGATCTGGTACGACCTGCAAATGCCCAAGGGCGGCATGCTCTGGCTTGCCCGGTACGAGATCGAGAGCGGCGGCAACGCCAAAAAGCGTATTTGGTACAAGGTTGCCCACGACCAAGGTGCCTACCACTATCTCACTTCGCCCGATGGCACTGTTGTCGCGGGCGACGGTAACGATGCCGACAAGTATATCAGCGTTTTCCATCCCGTCGCGGACGCATCACCCGAAGCTGAAGACACGCTTGATGCCGAGAGCCTGATCGCCACCGGAACGCTGCGTAGCGAACGGATAGTTGACCTTTCCCGGCAGGACTACACGCTGGAGCCCAATGAGCATTTTACGCCGGATGGGCGCTGGATGATCTATCGCGCGAATGTCGAAGGCAAACCGGTGCTCTATGCGGCTGAATTGGCCAAGGCGAATTAACAGATGGCTGGGCAGCGGTAGGGGAAGCTGGCCGTCGATAGAGTGGACGGCCTCAGGCAAGCCCGGCGATCACGCGCCTTCGCCGCTCTCAACTCAGCAGGAACTCGACCGGTACGACCAGTTCCACGGTGTCACCGATCCGTTCGGCCGGGGGCTTGGGCAGGGGCTCAGCGCGCTTGGGCAGGGATACGGCCTCGCGATCCAGATCGGGGAATCCCGAACTGCGCTCAAGGCGGCAGGATAGCACTTTGCCCTGCCGGTCCATCACGAAGCGCACGTAAGGGATGCCCTGCTGGTGGCGCGATCTGGCCATGGCCGGATAGTGGCGATGCTGGTTGAGTGCGGCCAGCACCCGGCCCTCCCATGTGTCGGGCGCATTGCTGGCCACTTGCGGGGCGGGCGGCGCGGGGAGCGTCCTGGGCGCGGCGGATTCGGTCTGCTGGGGAGCAGGGGCGGCCGGCTTGGTAACGGCGGCGGTCGGCGCCGGTACCGATACGATGGGGATGGCGACCGGCAGAGGCGGCGGGACCTTTTGCGGTTCCGCCGGGAGAGGCTTGTTTTCGACCGGCTTGGGCGCATCCTGTTTTTCGGGCGTCTTTTCCGGCGGCGAAGCGGCCGTCCTCAGGTTCACCACCGCGAGCGCCGGAGCAGCCGGAGGCCGGGTCGCGACAAAGGAAATCGCGACAAGAAAACCCGACGCGGCCAGCGCGTAGACGATGACGGTTCCGATCAGGCCGTAGAAGCGCCCGCTCGCGGCGGGGCGGTAGCCCAGTCGTTCGGCCTGCGGTTCACAAGGCATTGTCGTCGATCCTCGTCATCGGCTGAGAAGGGCGCATGACATGCCGCGCGCTTACCAGCAGCGGCGTTGCGAGCGCGGTCCACGACAGGGCCCACCATAGACCGCCTTCACCCAGCAGCGCGGATAGCAGCCCGAACAGGGTCAGCCCGGCGAGCGCGACTGGCCAGCCCCATTGCTCGCGGGCGGAAACGTGCCGTGCCTTCATCCGAGCCTCCTCGGCCTGCACTTCCCGAACCACAGAAAGAGCCCGGTGGCGAGAACCACGATCGTCACGATGTCGAGCAAGGCCCAGATGATCTTGAGCGGCAATCCGCCATAGTCGCCAAAATGGAGCGGACGCGCGAGATTGAGGGCATTGAGGTACCATGGAAAGTTCCGGTCCAGTTCGGCCCTTCCGGACCGGACATCGACCATGACGGGGCGATAGAGCCGCTCGGTCAGCGGAGAGCCGCCGTGCATCCAGACGGTCACGTCGCCGGGAGTACCCACCGGCGATGTGGGCAGAACCATGCTGTTCGGAATGAGCGCCGGGGCAGCGCGACGGGCGGCGGCGAGGGCCTGTCCCGGTGTGACGCTTTTGCCTTGGGCAGCAGCGATACCGTCGGGCCGGCGGTCAGCGCGCCAGACCGCGAAGAGCGGTTCCTCCAGCGTGTTGATCGTGCCGGTTACCGCCACCACCGCCAGCCACGCCGCCGTAGCTATGCCGAGCAGGTTGTGATGGTCCAGCATCCTCACGCGAAGGGGGCGAGAGCGACGGATTTCGCCGAACCGCAGGTGGCGGGTGAACGGCGCGTAAAGAACCACGCCCGATAGGATCGCGAGCACGGCGAGCAGCCCGGCAAGCCCAAGCGCAATGTATCCGGCAAGCCCTGCGAACAGGCGGCTGTGCAGCATGAGCACACCGCCCATCACGTCCGGCCCAGCCGTCGGCGTGCGGAGCGGCAGGGCCGTGCGCGCATCGCAAGCCGTGTCGCCCGCCTTCGTGGTGACGAGGTGCACGACGCGGGGTTCCTCATCCTTCCAGTAGATCGCCTGCACCGCACCATCGGCGCGGTCCGCGATGCGGTCGAGCGGGAGTTCCGGCCCGTGCTCCCCGGCCGGGGGATGGACAAGGCGGCCGCTTGCCGCGTCGATCTCGTCGTGGAAGATCAGCGGCAGGCCGGTCAGGCACAGCATCAACAGGAAGGCCGTGCAGGCGAGGCTCGACCATCGATGGATGACCGACCACGCCTGCATGTTTCGCGCTCTCACCCGGGCATCACCAGCGGTAGGCCAGCGAACCCAGCACGGTACGCCGCAGCCCGAAGGCGCAGAGCGAGGCGCTCTGGCAATAGGCGACGTAGCGCTTGTCCAGCAGGTTGCTGGCGTTGACGCTCAGCTTCCAGCCTTCGAGCGCTTCGCCCATTCCGCTCAGGTCGATGCTGGCGAGCGCATCGACAAGCGTGCTGGCCTTCACCTTGAAGGTGTTGAGGCTGTCGCCATAGGTCGATCCGACATAGCGGACACCGGCGCCGAGCGTCAGGCCGGAGATGTGGCCGCCGTCGAACGTATAGTCCGCCCAGCCGGACGCCTGTTGGCGGGGAACGCCGAAGGGCCGCTTGCCAAGGTTGTTGCCGAAGGCGTTCTCGGTGTCGTTGCTCTTGGTCACCTTGTTGTCGAGGTAAGTGTACGTGGCGATGAGGCCAAGCTGCGGCACCGGGTGCGCGTGCAGTTCGAATTCCACCCCGCGCGAACGGATTTCACCGGTCTGGACGCTGAAGCCGGTATGCGTGGGATCGGGATCGGGCGTCGTCACATTCTGCTGCGTCAGGTGGAACACCGAGACAGTGGCGAAAGCATTCAGGCCGGTGGGCTGGTACTTGAGGCCCGCCTCGTACTGTTCTCCGGTCGTCGGCCGGAACGCCGATCCGTCATAGCCGGTGCCGACCGTCGGCTGGAACGAGGTGGCATAGCTGACATAAGGCGAAAGGCCGCCCGCGAAGCTGTAAACCGCGCCGACGCGGCCCGTCAGCTTGCTGTCGTTCTGTTTGGTGACCTGCCCGCTGATCCGCTCGTGATCCGTCGATCCTGCCCAGTCCTGACGCAGTCCGGCGAGTATATCGAGCTTGCCTACGCGGATCTGGTCCTGCGCATAGAGGCCGAGCTGGTCCTGCCCGACATCCTCGTCACCCGAATAGGCGGGCATCGTGAAGCTCTGGCCGTAGACCGGCGCGAAAGCATCCAGCGTAGGCTGCCCGGCGAAGTCCGACCCATAGCGCTCCTCATAGTCGATCCGGCGATAGTCGAGGCCAACAAGCAGCGTGTGCTCCAGCGCGCCGGTCGAGAACTTCGCCTGCACCTGATTGTCCACAGCGATCTGCCCGAGGCTCTCGTGGTTGGTGAAGGTATAACGGTTGAGCGTGCGCAGATCGGGCTGGAAGCCATATGTGAACACGTTGTCGAGGCTGTCGCGGATGTGCGTGTAGCGCAAATTCTGGCGCAGCGTCCACGTTTCGCCGATGCGGTGCTCCAGCATGTAGCCAAGCCCCCACTGCGTGCGGCTGTGCCGGTCGAACGAAGGATCGCCGATGTCGAGGCTGGTGGAGACCTTGCCGTTGGGATTGGCCGTCACGGTGCCCTGCGAGGGTACGAAATTGTAATACCCCGCCTTGGGATCGTACTGCACGTTGCCCAGCACCGTCAGGTCGGTGTCCTTGTCGATCCGGACAGTAACGGCAGGCGCGAGCGAATAGCGCTCGGTTTCGACGTGGTCGATCTGGGAATCGCTGTGGCGCGCAACGCCGGTCAGCCGGTAGAGAACGTCGCCCCCGGCATCGAGCGGGCCGCCGAGATCGACCGCGCCCTGAAAGCGGTTCCAGCTTCCGGCCGAAAGCTGCACTTCATGCAGCGGATCGGCAGTAGGCCGCTTGCTCACCAGATTGACGATGCCGCCGGGGTAGGCCTGCCCGAACAGGACCGAGGCCGGGCCATGCAGCACTTCCACGCGTTCGAGGTTGTAGGGCTCATAGGAGGCGATGTTGTAGGAGACGTCGGGCAGGATCAGTCCGTCGAGGTATTCCTCCAGCCGGAAACCCCGGCCGAACACATATTCCTCGCCGTCGGTGTTGACGCCGCGCTGTTCGGCCTGAACGCCGGAGGTGTAGCGCAGCGCCTGCGGCACGCTTTGCGCGGCCTGCGCGGCGATCTGGGCGCTGGTGACGACCGAAATGGCCTGCGGGGTGCGCGCAATCGGAGTGTCGGTCTTGGTCGCGGTCAGGCTGCGCGTTGCGACATAGCCTTCGCCGGGGCCGGTGGGCCGTTGCGGGTCGGTCGCGGCGGTATTGGCGGCGCTCTGCGATCCGCCCGATTCCTCCACTCGCACCGGGCCGAGCAGGACCGTGCCGCCGGCAGCCTGCGGCGCGGCTTCGAGCGAGACCGTCGTTCCGACCATCCGGAACGTCAGGCCTGTGCCGACCAGCATCTGGCTCAGCGCCTGCATGGACGAGAGCGATCCCTTCACCGCCTGCGAGGTGCGTCCTTCGAGCAGCGGCGCCTGCGCGCTAACCTGAAGCCCGGACTGCTGGCCGAACGCGGTGAGCGCATTGGCGAGGGGCTGGGCGGGAATATCGAAGCTGCGCGCTGCGTCCTGCGCTTGCGCCGGTGCAGCGGCGGTCAGCGCGACTGGCCCGGCCGTCATCAACAATGCCGCCAGTGCGGCACGGCGCGACCTCTTGTTCCGCAAACCATCGCGTCCGGCGAACCCACCCTGAACCACCAAAAATGCCTCCTTCATCGTTATCCCTGACCAGAGGCATTTCCGCTCATGCGTCGCAATAACACCTCTCATCCGAATAGACGCAGCTGCGGGAATTTTTTCGGGAGGCATGAGCGAAATCGGTTTTAGTGCCCGATTCCAGCAAGTTTTCAGCTTGAGGAGATGACGATCATCCACGGCGTGATCGTCTGCACGGACCCGCCATAGGCCTGCGTCAGCCCGCGCAGCGCCTCGGCCGGATCGCCGGCGTTGTAGACGCCGGTGATGCGCTGGTGCGCGAAACCATCGCCCCCGACGACGATGACTCCCGCGAACCACGGCCGCAGCGCGTCGATCACATCGGTCGCCGGGCGGTCGTGGACGATGATCTGGCGATTGCGCCACGCTGCCATCTGCGCGGGCGGCATCGTACTGCGCTCGACCGCACCGTCGAATCCCACGCGCACGGCGTCGCCTCCGGCCAGATGCTCGGACACCGGCGGCCGGGCCGCATAAGCGACGCGGACCCGGCCGCTCGTTACTTGCGTGGTGACGCCGCCCGCATCGAGACGGACGTCGAAGGCCGTGCCAATGTCTGTCGTGGTGACGCCGTTTGCGTCGACATAGAAGGGACGGGCGGGATCGTGCCGCACGTCGAACCACGCCTCGCCTTTCAGCAGGCGGATTTCCCGGCGGTTGGCGCCGTAAGATACGGCGATGGCGCTGCCCGGCGCGAGATGGGCCACGCTGCCGTCCGCGAGCTGTGCCTGCTGCAGTTCGGCAGTTCCGGTACGGTAATCCGCCTGAGCCCGCAGCATGACCGAAGGCGCGACGGCCAGCATGAGGCAGGCCGCCACCGCCGCTACAACCAGATGGCGGACTCGCAGGCGCCGCCAGCCCGGCGAACGGCGCGTCCCGCCCCGGCGCCGGTAGGGTGAAGGGCCGGCAGGCAGCACCGGGCGCGGCTCGGCGGCGCGGACGGGAGGGGCATAAGCCGGGCGTGCATCGCCCGCCCGGTCATAGGCATAGGCCGCTGCGGCCCAAGCTTCGGCATGGAGCGGCGATGCGGCCAGCCAATCCTCGAAGCGCGCGCGCGTCTCGGGCTCATCGGCCTCCTCGCGCAGCAGGATGACCCACTCCACTGCCTCTTCATCGGCGTGCCGCGCGGCGTCATCGGGGAAAGTGCCCGTCATCCCTGCCCTGTCACCCGTCTTCCCGTTTCCTGCCAGTATCGAGGATCGTTGCGCCTTTCAGGCGCATCTTCTCCATCCTCTTACCCAACAGACGCGCGAAGCGGCGTGTTTTTCGCGCACGACGCGCATCGATCGCAATCAGCGGGGAATCGCGGCGCGAATTTCGCGGATGGCCGCCGCCACCAGACCATGCGCCACCGTCACGGAAACCCCGAGGCGTGCGGCGATCTCGCGCAGTTTTGCGCCTTCAAAGCGATGCATCTCGAAAGCGGTGCGCGTGCGGGGATCGAGCGCATCGAGCACGCGCTGAATGCGGGCGAGTTCGTCGCGCGCGATCAGCATGGCTTCCACCGAAGCCTGGTCATCCGGGAGTTCCGCAAACCGCCGCTCGTCCGCCTGCGCGACAACGCGGCCTTCGTGGGCAATCCTGCGGCTGCGATCGATCGACAGGTTGCGGAGCACCCGCCAAAGCAAGTGCGTGGGCTTGGCGACCTCCTGCACGCGCGCGGCCTGATCCAGCCGCAACCATGCTTCCTGCACAAGGTCCTCCGCGCCGTCCGCATCGCCGCTGACTGCGCCCGCATATCTCACCAACTCGTCCCGGCGCTCGGTAACAATGTCGGTTATGACATCGCGTTGCGGCATCTGCTTCCCTTTCAGCCTCAACGACGACCTGCCGAACTTGCGAGTCATTCGCATGTAGCCAAGCATATCCGCAGCGGCAATGCCTTATTTGTGTGCCCATGCTGCTTGCCGCGAGCGGGCGAGATCGGCACCCTTCCGCTCATTTCGCCACTGTGATGAAGGCAAAGGCCCCTGGATTTCCAGAGGCCTTCGTGTCTCGCCGCCGCGTTGGGCGTCTTGGGGGACGGAGGGAGGTTCCCGTCGGCGGAAACCTCCCGATGCGCTTCAGATCTGGACCTGCCCACCGTCGACGAACAGTTCGACCCCGTTGACGAAGCTTGCCTCGTCGGAGGCGAGGAACAGGACTGCCTTGGCAATTTCCTCCGGCTGGCCGACACGCCCGGCGGGGATCAGTCCGGCAAGGTAGTCCTTCGTGCCTTCCGCCTGCTCGCCGCCGCCGAACAGTTCATTGAGCCCGGCCGTTTCCGTCACGCCGGGGCTGACGGCATTTACGCGGATGCGGCGGTCCTTGAGGTCCAAAATCCAGTTGCGGGCAAAGTTGCGGACTGCCGCCTTGGTGGCCGAATATACGCTGAGGGCAGGGGTGCCCGACACGCTGGTCGTCGAGGCGGTGAGGATGATCGAGCCGCCGTCGCGGATCAGCGGAAGCGCCTTCTGGACAGTGAACAGCACACCCTTCACATTGGTGTCGAAAGTGCGCTGGTAGTGCTCTTCGGTGATCGCGCCGAGCGGGGCGAACTCACCGCCGCCGGCATTGGCAAAGACCACATCGATCTGGGCATGCTTCTGCTGGACTGCGTCGTAGAGCCTGTCGATATCGGCAAGCTCGGCCATGTCGCCGCGCACGCCGGTCACGCGGCCACCGATCGCACGGACCGCCGCATCAAGGGCGTCCTGACGCCGCCCGGTGATGAATACCGAGGCGCCTTCGTCGGCGAATGCCTTGGCAGTTGCGAGCCCGATGCCGCTGGTGCCGCCGGTTACCACTACGACCTTGCCATTGAACTTGTCCGTCATTGTCTTTCTCCTTGAAGCTGGCGGCGGGATCGCCGTTGCCCCTTGGAAATGCATCCAGAACGATGATGCGTGTAGACGGCAAATGTGGCACTTAGCGTTCCATTGGAGGAACGATGATGAAAATCGATCTCAACGACTATGCCTATTTCGCCGAGGTCGTGACTCATGGTGGCTTCGCGGCCGCCGGGCGCGCTTTGCGCGAACCCAAATCCAAGCTCAGCCGCCGCATCGCGGGACTGGAAGAGCGTCTGGGCCTGCGCCTTATCGAACGATCGAGCCGGCGCTTTCGCGTGACCGACACCGGGCAGGCGTTTTACGAGCGATGCCGAACGATTCTGGCCGAAGTGGAACAGGCTGAGACCCTGGTCATGCAGGCCCAGGCCGAACCTCACGGGCGGGTGCGCTTCAGTTGCCCGACCGGTCTGGTCGAGCTGGTTTCGGCGTTTCTTCCCTCATTTCTCGTACGATACCCCAAGATCCGCCTTCAGCTTGTGGCGACCGACCGGGCGGTCGACCTGATCGACGAGCGCATCGACGTGGCCCTGCGCGTGCGGACGGCGCTGACGAGCGACGCGTCCCTGACCATGCGTTCGCTGGGCACTTCGACGCGCATCCTCGTGGGAAGTCCCCAAATGGCGAGCCGCGTGAAAGAGGTTGCGCAATTGCCCGATCTGCCTTGCCTGAGCACGAGCGACAGCAGCGACGAGATTCAATGGTTGCTGGAAACCGACGAGGGAGCCTCGCATCATGTCCGCTTTTCCCCTCGGCTCTCATGCGAGGACATGCTGGCGGTGAGGAATGCCGCGATCGACGGCCTCGGCATTGCGCTTCTTCCCGACCATGTTTGCCGCGAAGCACTCGCCGATGGGAGACTGGTGCATGTGCTGCCGGCCTGGCGAGGTCAGAAGGGGATCGTGCATCTGGTCTTCACGACACGCCGAGGCCTTCCTCCGGCTGTCAGGGCGTGGATCGACCATCTGGCAACGGGGTTCCCCATTCCGCCGCCGTCATCGTGATCGTCATCGTGACCGGACGTTCCGACTATTGCGTCACTCGCCCGATTCAGGCTTTGGAGAGCACGTCGCAGCCAAGTTCTTCCAGAAAGGCATCATTGCGCATCGGACGGGAGAACATCGGAAAGTTCTTCTCGGTCGCGAGCCGCTGTTCGTCTTCGGAGAGCGTGGCGGTGCAATCCGTCAGCGTGACGACGCGGTAGCCGCGCTCGTAGGCGCTGCGCATGGTGGATTCGACGCAGCAATTGGTCAGAAAGCCTGCGATGGCCACATCCGTTATTCCGCGCTGGCGCAGGATGAAATCGATGTTGGTGCTGGCGAAACAGTCGAGGCCGCGCTTGCCTTCTATGACGATGTCGCCGGATTGAGGCGCCAGGACATCCACGATCGCCGCGCCCCAGCTTCCCTGCTTGAAGGCCCCGGCAGCTTTCACGCCCGCAAGGATGCCGTACGCGTCGCTGGCGATCTCTGGATAGCCATCAGCGAACGAGATCGGCGCATACATCACGCTCACCCCGGCGGCCCGCGCCTGCTCGACCAGTGCCTGCGTGTTGGCGAGCATGTCGGTGCTGTCCATCACCGCCTTGACCGCATCATACTGGGCGCCGCCCGGGCTTGTGAAGTCGTTCTGGAATTCGATCAGGACCAGGGCCGTCGTGTCGGGATTCATGATCGTTCTCCGGGAAGGGATAATCCAGGTCGTTTTGGGTTCGGCCGCCTCAAGTCAGCGTGGGCAATCCGGCGAGGTGTTTGTCGAGCGTGATCGGATAATCGCGCACACGGACCCCGGTGGCATTGTAAACGGCATTGGCGACGGCCGCGCCGACACCCGCCAGACCCAGTTCGCCCACGCCCTTGGCCTTCATCGGCGATACGGTGGCGTCCGCCTCGTCGATGAAGTGTACTTCCTGATGCGGGATATCGGCATGGACCGGGACTTCGTAGCCGGCGAGGTCGTGGTTCACGAAGAACCCGAAGCGCTTGTCTACGGCGAGTTCCTCCATCAGCGCGCCGCCCACGCCCATCGTCATCGCGCCGATCATCTGGCTGCGCGCGGTTCGCGGATTGAGGATGCGTCCGGCAGCGCAGACCGCCAACATGCGGCGTACGCGGATCTCACCGGTAAAGGAATCCACGGCCGCTTCCACGAAGTGGGCGCCGAACGTCGATTGCTGGAACTGCTTCGAGAGATTGCCCCATTCGATCCTGCCCTCGGCGACGAGTTCGCCCGCTTGGGCGGCTTCCGCGAGCGTGGCGGAGCGATTGTCCGCACGCACCAGACCATCCGCGAATTCCGCTCGCTCAGGATCGTATCCCAGCCGCTGCGCCACCGCCTCGCGCAGCTTGACGCAGGCTGCATAGACGCCCGAAGTGGAACTGTTCGCGCCGAACTGCCCGCCGGAGCCTGACGATACCGGGAACGCGGAATCCCCCAGCCGCACCACGACCCTGTCGATGCCCACGCCCATCATCTCGGCTGCGGTCTGGGCGATGATCGTGTAGCTGCCGGTGCCGATGTCGGTCATGTCGGTTTCGACCGTGACGATCCCCTGATCGTTCAGTCGGACGCGGGCGGCTGACGCGATGTTGATATTGTTGCGAAAAGCGGCCGCCACGCCCATGCCCACGAGCCAGCGGCCCTCTCGCACCTGTGCCGGGGTGGCGAGGCGGCGATGCCAGCCGAAGTGCTCGGCGCCTTCTTTCAGACAGCGCACGAGGTTCCGCTGGGAGAAGGGGCGCGTCGGTTTCTCTGGATCGACCTGCGTATCGTTGAGCACGCGGAAGGCGACCGGGTCCATCTTCAGCTTCTCGGCCATTTCGTCGACCGCGATTTCAAGCGCCATCAGGCCCGGCGCCTCACCCGGCGCGCGCATGGCATTACCTTCGGGCAGATCGAGTTCGGCCAGCCGCATGGCGGTCATCCGGTTGGCCCCGGCGTAGAGCAGCTTGGTCTGCTGCGTCGCCACTTCGGGGCCTCCACCGGGCAGGTCGCCCGACCAGCTTTGGTGGCCGATGGCGACGAGCTTCCCGTCCCGCGTGGCGCCAAGGCGGATGCGCTGGATCGTCGCCGGGCGGTGGGTGGCGTTGTTCATGATGAAGGGGCGGGGAAGCGCCAGTTTCACAGGCCGGCCAACCGCCTTGGCGCCGAGCGAGGCCATGACGGCGTCTGACCGGAGGAACAGCTTACCCCCGAAACCACCGCCGACATAAGGCGACATGATCCGCACTTTTTCGAGCGGCAAGCTTAGCGTTGTGGCGAGATCCTCGCGGTTCCAGGCGATCATCTGGTTCGAGGTCCAGAGTGAAAGCGCATCGCCTTCCCACCACGCGATCGTCGCGAAAGGCTCCATCATCGCGTGGTTCTGGTCGGGCGTGGTATAGGTCTGGTCGATCTGGACAGGCGCTGCCGCGAAGGCCGTTTCGAAATCGCCGGTCGCGGTATCGGCATCCGATCCCGTGAGCGCCTTGGCGTTCGGCTTTTCTTGCGCCAGATCGAAGCGGCCCTGTCCGCGCGTATAGGCGACATGAACCGCATTGGCGGCGGCACGCGCCTGTTCGAAGCTCTCGGCAACGACGATCGCGACGGCCTGATGATAATGCTCGATATCGGGGCCGCCGAGCAAGTTGGCGGTGTTCTTGTCGCCTTTCCCCAATGGGCCGAAGCCCAATGCGCCAAGGTCTTGCGCAGTCACGATGGCAAGCACGCCGGGCATGTGCTGGGCCGCCGTCCGGTCGATGGAGTCGATCCGGCCTTTGGCTATCGCGGCACCCACCACGTATCCATAGACGGGCGCGCCGGGATATTGCTGGTGCTCGTAGGCGTAAGCCGCTGTTCCGGTTGTCTTGAGCGGCCCCTCCACGCGTTCGTGCGGTTGCCCCACCACCTTCATGCGATCGATGGGGTTGGTGCCTGCGGGGGTGTCGAACTTCATGCCCGGTTCTCCGCGCGTGCCTCTGCCATAACGCCCGCCAGCGTGCGTTCGGCCAGGGGAACCTTGAAGGCATTCTCATGCGTCGGCCGGGCCCCTGCGAAGACTTGCGCGGCAACCGCCGCCGCACCGTCGCGCATGGCGGCTTCGGCAGCCTCGACCCGCCAGGGCCGGGGCGCCACGCCGCCGAAGGCCGCGCGCCCGCTGCCGTCCGGCTGGATCACCGCCGCTACCGAAACGATGGCGAAGGCGTAAGAGGCTCGGTCGCGCACTTTGTGGTAAAGATGCCGCCCGCCCAAGGGCCTCGGCAGGGTTACCGCGGTTATCAGTTCGCCGGGCTGGAGCGCCGTTTCGACATGCGGGGTATCGCCCGGCAGTCGGTGGAACTCGGCAATAGGCATGGTGCGGGTCTTGCCCTGTCCATCCACCGTCTCGACCGAGGCATCGAGAAGTCGCAGCGCAACTGCCATATCGCCGGGGTTGGTGGCGATGCACGCATCGCTTGTGCCGATAACGCCCAGCAGACGATTTACCCCGCCGATTGCCGCGCAGCCCGACCCGGGCTTGCGCTTGTTGCAGGCCTGATTGGTGTCGTAGAAATAGGGGCAACGCGTTCGCTGGAGCAGGTTGCCGCCCACGGTCGCTTTGTTTCGCAGCTGCCCCGAGGCACCCGCGACGATGGCGCGGGTGAGCACGCCATAATCGCGGCGCACGCGCGGATCGGCGGCAAGTGCGGTGTTGGTCACCAGCGTACCGATACGCAGGCCGCCGCCGTCGGTAGGCTCGATCCGATCGAGGCCGATATCCTGAACGTCGACCAGATGGGTGGGCGTTTCGATCTCAAGCTTCATGAGGTCGAGCAGGTTGGTTCCGCCGGCGATGAACCGGGCACCGCGCTTGCCTGCTACCGCCGCCGCAGCGGCCAGCGGCGAGCGGGCGCGTTCGTAGGTGAACGCCCTCACGAGGCTGTCCCCGCGACTTCCGCCATGGCTTCGGCGATGTTGGAGTAGGCGCCGCATCGGCAAATATTGCCGCTCATGCGTTCGCGCATCTCCATGTTCGTGGCCTTGGCGGCGTGGGTGATGTCGGCCTGGACATGGCTGGGCACGCCCGCCTTGATCTCTTCGAGCACGGCAACGGCGGAGCAGATCTGACCCGGCGTGCAATAGCCGCACTGGTAGCCGTCATGCTTGATGAAGGCCGCTTGCATTGGATGCAGGTCGCTCGGGGTGCCCAATCCTTCGATAGTGGTCACTTTGTCGCCCTCGTGCATGACGGCAAGGGTCAGGCAAGAATTGATCCTGACGCCGTCAACAAGCACCGTGCAGGCACCGCACTGGCCGTGGTCGCAGCCTTTCTTGGTGCCAGTGAGCTTTAAATGATCGCGCAGCGCATCGAGCAGCGTCGTGCGGGTATCGAGGGTGAGCGAGACCGGCTTGCCATTGACTTCCATCGACACCGGCATGGTGGGCGGCATGGTCAGCGGCGGGGCCTCGACATTCTGGGAAGCACCCCCGATCGGAACCGCGCTGAGGCCGACACTGGCGGCGCTTCCCGCAAGAACCACGCGGCGCGATACGGCGAGAGGGGATGGATGGCTCATGGACGTCCTTTCGCACAAGGAACTCAAATCGAAGGCAGGCAGTTTCCGGCGCTACGATAACGATGGGCAGCCGAAAACGGGCATGAACATCGTTCATTGCTCCCTTGAAGGCAGATCATGGATCTTTCGCCAGGCTTGCGCAATGACGCGCATCGGTCTTTTCGGAGGCTACGGGTAGGCGCCGGCGCGCGCCGTGTGCGGCAGCTTTTGCGCGATCGCGTCTCAGAGGCTGGTCGAAAACGCCCAAGAGGGCGTTTTCGGCGCCGCATCGGCCGCCGAAGCTGTCGCTTCGCTGCGGCCGGATTTGCGCGGATCCCATCCTGCATAGGGGGGGGGCGTGGGGGGCATGGCCGGCCGCCCCGGTGAAGTGGGCCTTACGCCGCCAGCGGCGGTACGAAGTTGATCGCCACGGAAATCCTGGGCCGCTTGCCTTCAAAAATGTTCACCGCATGTATCAGCCATGACGGGAACATGAGCAGCGTGCCTGACGAGGGGCGAACCTGATGCTTGAGGCCTGCCAACAAGCAACCCTCTATGCGCATCTTTATCGCAGGTGTGAGCATGATCGGCATGGAGCCGCGCGGGTCGAGAAATTCGAGCTCTCCGCCCAAACCTTCGGCGTCATCCATTCCGTCATCGACCCAATATACGGCCGACCAGTAGCAACCGGGATGTGCGTGCCCGATGTTGCCTTGGCCGTGGCGGTTCACGTTCGCCCAAGCATTGAAAGCCCAGTCAAGATTGGCTTCAAGCAAGCCCTGCTGGGGATGCCATATGGCGGACATCCTGTTGGCGAAAGCCAGGGCGAAGGCAACGAGATCCGCGCCTGCCTCGCCGCTCCAGTCGAGGAAGTCATCCTGTGATTGCCAGCCGCCCTGATTGCTGTGCCGAACGCCGGGATCGGCTGCTTCCCGCGCCAATATGGCCGTGGTCAGATCGCGGTTGAGACGCGAAGCATCGGGATGCTCGATGCTGGCCAATGGCGTCGGAAAGATATTGCTGACTTGTATCGCGTCTGAATTGACCAACGAGGCCGTGTCCGAAGCGCGTTGATGAATTGGCGATCGCATGAATTTCCGTTTGTTCTTAAAGAAATGAGGACGGAAACAGACAGGCGCAGCTTGGTCGGTTTTACCACTGGTCGTGGTCGGTGATTGCCCCTCCGAAAGGGCTTTCGGTCGAGAGTATTCTTTACCGGAGCTGCGGGTGTTTATAGTGCCGTCGTGGCTATCGGCACGGCCACTACGACCTCAGCGATGCGCAATGATGTCGCAAATATTGCAGCATTATTGCAGGTATCGGGCGGCATGAAGGATGACGTAAACCAGACGCGACATGGCGTACGCAGCTGCCCGAGAGGGCCGAGGCGAATTCGGTTCGAAAGCACGTGCCGCCGGTCGGAACGCGAGATTCGGGGCAGCCCCGAAGGCACCGGCGCCACCTGTTTCCAGCAGCAGCAGGATCGCCTTCGGGACAGGGTCAGAGAGTGACTTAATCCAACTCCCAGGCCCGTTCGCCGTGCGATGATAGGTCCAGCCCGTCGACTTCCTCGTCCTCGCTGACCCGCATCGGCAGGACCCGTGCCAGCGAAAGCCCGATGGCTACGGTCGCAACCGCTGACCAAAGGGCGACCACACTCACGCCCAGCAACTGCGCGACGAGTTGGCGGGCCCCGGACATCCCCTCGGCGTAGCCGACGCCGCCCAGGCCGCTGGACAGGAAAACACCAAGCAGGAGCGAACCTGCCATGCCTCCCACGCCATGAACGGCAAAGACGTCGAGCGAGTCATCGATTTCCCACTTGTGCTTGACCAGCAGGATCATCGGGAAGCAGATACCGGCTCCCACCACGCCGAACAGCAGGGCGGCGCCGGGCGCAATGAAGCCCGCGGCCGGGGTCACTGTCGCCAATCCCGCGATCGCGCCGGTGGCGAAGCCCACGCTGGTCGGCTTGCCCAAAGTGATACGCTCGATCAGCAGCCACGATATTGCGGCAGCCGAGGCGGCGATATGGGTGTTGATGATCGCATTCACCGCCGTGCCGTTGCCAGCGAGAGCCGATCCGCCGTTGAAGCCGAACCATCCCACCCACAGCAGGCCAGCGCCGGCCATGGTAAGGGCCGGGCTGTGCGGCAGCATCAGCGCTTTGGGAAAGCCCTGACGCTTGCCCAGCATGATCGCGACGATCAAAGCCGAGACACCTGCCGTGGTATGCACCACGATGCCGCCCGCATAATCCAGCGTACCCCATTGGGTCGCCAGCCAACCGCCGCCCCAGATCCAGTGCGCGACAGGTGCGTAGACAACGAGGCTCCACAGTGCGCAAAAGCCGATGACCCAGCTGAAGCGGGCCCGGTCGACCCAGGCCCCGACCATGAGCGCTGGGGTGATGGCTGCAAAGCACATCTCGAACAAGGCATAGGCATTTTCAGGCAGGGTGAGTCCGGCGCGCATGGCCGGGAGGCCGGAGAGCATCAGCGCGTTGGCGGCGCCGAACCAGCCGTTGGTGACGGTGCCAAAGGCGATGGTGTACCCGCACACAATCCATAACAGCGATGCGATCGCAGCGACCGCACCTACCTGAACAAGCACCGCCAGGAAATTTTTGGCACGCACCAGCCCTCCGTAGAAGAGGCCGAGGCCGGGCATGCACATCATCAGTACCAGCGCCGACGAGATCAGGATCCAGACCGTATCCGCGCCATTGGGCTGATTGGAGACCGCGCTCGCTGCGTGGGCGAGCGTTGGCGTAGACACACCGGCAAATGCCAGCGGCCACGCAATATTCTTGCGCATGGAAGAGGTCCCTCGATCTGACCGGACGATGGAGCTGCCGATTCTTGTTCACGGCGCCCTTAGAAGAACGACCGGTGGGGTGGCAAGTCTGAGGAACGGGTGAGCGAAATGCTGAAATCAGAGATGATCTGCGGCGCGGTCTTCCGCACCCGCGATGAGGCGCGGCAAAGGGCGCCACAAATTTCGCGGAAGATCGGGGTTACCGCCCATATTTCTCGGGAAAAACCGCAATAACATGAGAATCGGTGCGCGTTAGTCTCGCCGCCATCCAATGGCCGATGCGGAGGTTGAAAATGAAACGGATTGCACTTTGCCTGGCAATGGCAATTGCGCTGGGAACGCCCACGGCAAGCTTTTCGAAAGTTTCGTCGGATGCAACGCCCGGCGTGAACTTCGCCGATTACAAGACATTCCATATCGTGAATGAGCGCCCGCCCTCCGGCATGGACCCGGTGGCCTTCGAGCGCATCCGGATGGGAGTGGAGCAGGGCCTGACCGGCAAGGGCTATGCCAAGGCGGATGACGGTGACCTTGCCGTCATCATCACCGTCGGTGCCAAGGACAAGACCGATGTCGAGACCTGGGGCGCCTTCGGGCGGCAGGTGGACGTACGCCAATATACGGAAGGGCAACTGTCCGTGGATGCCTTCGACGCGAAGACGAAGCGGCCGCTCTGGCACGGAAAGGCGGTCGACGATGTCGGCTCGAAGCTCAATACCGATAAAGTGGAGAAGGAGGTTGCCAAGCTGATGGCGCAATTCCCGGCGCGATCGGCGGCCTGACCTAACGATTCATCCCAATCTCGCCCGGCACGCCTTGTGTTTTGGGGCCATCAACGTTGCTCGTTGGTGATGCCGGTGGAAGAATGCGGGCGGGGCATGCTGCGCGTCGCACGCGCGTCACGCAGCGTGGCCGCCCCGAGATGCGCGCGTGAGGCCCGCTTCGGCACGGCGATGCGCTGCGACAGGTAGATGCCGTTATGGCCTGAACAGATGTAGGCGACGAAGCAGGCCACCGCGATGGGAACCGCGTGGGTCGCGCCGAACAATTCAACGCCCATGATCGTGCAGGCGAGCGGCGTGTTGGCAGCGCCAGCGAACACCGCAACAAAGCCGAGCCCCGCAAACAGATCGAGCGGAGCCCCCAGCAGCCAACCCATCGCATTGCCCAGCGCCGCGCCGATGAAGAACAGCGGCGTCACTTCGCCGCCCTTGAAGCCTGAGCTGAGCGTTACGACCGTGAACAGCAACTTGAGCGCCCAACTCCACCGATCGACCGGGCCGGTGAAGAACCCCGCGATGGTGGGGTCGCCCGGGATGGCGGACCAGACGCCAAGGCCAAGATAGGCGCGCGTGCCCACGATATAGACCAGCGCGATCACCATGACGCCGCCCAGCGCAGCGCGCGTCGGGCCATAGGGGACGCGGCGCTTGAGGAAGCCGCCGAGCGCGTGATTGGCCTCCGCGAAGGCCAGTCCGGCCAGCCCGAAGGCGACGCCGGCTATCGCCACTTTGGCAAGCAGCATCGGCTCGACAAGAAGGGCGCCGGCATCCGATGCCACATAGGCGATGTGGTAGGGCGTGTGGTGGATGCCCCAGGCATGGCACGTCCAGTCGCCCACCAGCGCCGCAAGAAGGGCGGGCATGATGCCGGCATATTCGATCCGCCCCAGCGCCAACACTTCCAGCGCGAAGACGGCGCCTGCCAGCGGAGTGCCGAACACAGCGCCAAAGCCCGCCGCAATACCTGCCATCAGCAGGATGCGGATGCCGGGAGGATCGAGCTTGAACAGGCTGGCAACTGCACTGGCAAGACTGCCGCCAAGCTGCACTGCGGTCCCTTCACGACCGGCCGAGCCTCCGAAAAAATGCGTCGCGATGGTGCCTGCAAAGACAAGCGGCGCCATGCGCAGTGGCACGCCGCCACCCGGTTCGTGGATCTGTTCGACAATGAGGTTGTTGCCGGCTTCCACCGACCGCCCGGTGCGGTGGTAGAGCCAGGCGATGGCCGCGCCGCCCACGGGAAGGAAGTACAGCAGCCAGGGAAAGTCGAACCGCAGCCGGGTAGCGGCGTCAAGGCTCCACAGGAATGCTGCGCACAGCGTCCCGACCAGTGCGGCCATCGGGACCAGGATCAGTGTCCAGCGCACCACCGACATGGCATGATCACGACGATCGCCAAAGAACGCCGCCACATTGAACAGGTTATGAAAAGTCGCGCGCACAATTCCTCCTTTGCTGCCTTGCGGCGCCAAGTAGGAATCATCGGCCCTTGCAAGGGCGGTTCGGCCGGACGGCCCGGCGGAAATCCATCGCCTTGGACCGCCATATGTCGGCTCCGGCCCGCAACGTCAATCGGTTTGGAGGCAAGTTTTCGGATGCCCTTGTTCCCGTGAGGGCGCCATTGCCGACGTCCGGCCGGAATGTCGGCGGAAAGGCTTGGACGTAATTCCCGGTCAGTACGATCCGATCATGCTCTAGAATGCTGCGCCCCCGTTGACCCCCAGAAGCTGGCCAGTGATGTAGGAAGCCTCGTCCGATGCGAAGAACGCGCAGGCCGCGGCGACTTCTTCGGGGCGGCCAAAACGCGGGATAGGGTAGCTTTTCAAAATCTCTTCAAAGGGTATCGGCAGGTCGCTCGCGGCAATCGCGCGGCGCGCCATCGGGGTGTCGATGAAGCTGGGGGCAATTGCGTTCACCGTGATCCCCTGCGCGCCCAGTTCGATCGCAAGGGTGCGCGTCAGCGATGTCACACCACCTTTGGATGCGCTGTAATGGGCCATCTTGAAGGCGCCGATTTGCGCTGCCAGAGAGGAGATGTTGACGATGCGCCCCCAGGCGGCGCCCCGCATATCCGCGAGAACCGCCTGAACCGCGATGTAAGGACCCTTGAGGTTCACTTCCATCACGCGTTCCCAACTTGCCTCCTCGATGTCTTCGAACAGTTGAAAACCTTCGATAGCGGCATTGTTGACCAGTACCGTCACCGGGCCGAGTTCCGCATGAACCCGGTTCACGGCCTCTTCGATCGAAACACGGTCCGCGACATTGCCATGAACGGGGATCGCGTTGCCGCCCGCATGCTTGATGTCTTCGGCGACCCGACGTGCCGCATCGACGTCGATATCCAGCACCGCCACGGCTGTCACATCCCGCGCAAGCCGGTGGCAGATCGCTTCGCCGATACCCGAACCCCCGCCAGTGACCAGCGCGAACCGATCGCTTCTCTTGTCAGTAGTCTGCATCCCGCTGCGCCTCTCCAGTCGCTTCCATCCGGAACGAATCCAGACGCTACCGTGTGGAAGGCCTGCAACGCTCTTACGGCGATCTTCCCAAATTCTGCGACCTGCGGAAACAGGGAGTTATGCCGCTGCCACGTCTTTTCGGGCCAATACGACCTCGCTCGCCTGCTTTCCGGTCAGCTCGGCGAGATGATCGAAGCTGACGGTGAACTGGGCGAGCCCTTGGCTCAGCGAGCACAAGTCCCCGTCGAGCCCCTGCAAGTTTGCTTCGGGCAAAAGCGCTTCCACGCGCTCCCAGCGCTCCCAATCCGGATGCGGCAACAAGCCGAGGATTTGTCCTCGTCGGCTCGAAAGTACCGAGACGGCTTTCGAGCCGGTACCCGTCGGCATATCGACCACCAGCCGGCAGATGGGCTCAAGCAGATAAGGCGCGGCGGCTGCCAGGGCCTCACTGGCAGCCATGCGGCCGGCGATGCGAAAGGCAAGCTCCGAAGAATCCACCGAATGATGGGAGCCGTCGGTCAGCGTAACCGCAACATCCTCAACCGGAAAGCCCAATGGCCCGGCCTCCAGCGCGTCGCGCACGCCCATTTCCACCGCAGGAATCCACTGCTTCGGGATGGCGCCGCCGACAGTGCGGTCCGAAAAACGAAAGCCTTCACCGCGTTCAAGCGGAGCGATTTCGAGGACGACATCGCCGTACTGGCCGTGCCCGCCCGACTGCTTCTTGTGCCGTCCGCGCTGCGTCGCGCTCTTCCGGATGGATTCCCGATAGGCGACGCTTGGCGGCCGGCTATCCACCACGACGCCATAGCGACGCCGGAGCCGGGCAAGAACAACCTCGAGATGATCGTCGTTCACGCCCCTGAGCAGGGTCTCGCGAGTAGCCTCGTCATGTCCCCACTCCAGCATCGGATCTTCGTCACACAGCTTGTGAAGAGCGGCAGAAAGCTTGACGTCGTCCTTGCGATCACGCGCCGCGATGGCCAGTTTCGCATTGCGCGGCGGATAGTCCGGCACGGCCACGTCGCTCGGCGCACCTCCTTTGCGGGCCAGCACCATGCCCACGGAAGCATCGTCCAATTTGGATATGGCGATCACCTCGCCTGTGCCGACACTCGCCTGTTTAACGGTCTTTTCGCCTTGCACGGCAAACAGGGAACCGCAGCGGGCGGTTTTGTCTCCGACGACAAGTTCCTCACCCTCCTGGAGCAGGCCGCCATAGACCCGCGCATACGTGAGCCGTCCGACAGCGCTTCCTTGCGCCACCTTGAATACATGAATGCCATCGGTCGTGCCGACGCGCGTCGCGGCTTCCATCGGCCCGGGAGCTTCATGGCGCAGCAGCTTCAGCAAACGGTGGATACCCCCTCCGGTGAGCGCCGAAGTCAGCACCACGGGAATCACTCGATTGTGCGCGGTATCCTCGGCAAGGTCGGCCATCACCTTCATGGCGTCGGGGATGTCATCCATCAGCAGGGTTTCGAGCAGCTCGTCGTCAAAATCCGCCAATGTTTCGAGCAATTTGCCGCGGTCGGCCCGCTCCAGATCGGCGATATCCGCTGGCATCTCGATCTTCTGGGATTCGCTTCCCGAACGGTATCGGTAGGCCCGCTCCATCGCGAGATCGACATAGCCGACCACCTGCTCGCCTTCGCGAATGGGAATTTGGCGGAGCGCCAGCGGCTCGCGGCTGAGCGGCTGCAACTTGTCTATCAAGTCATGGACAGATCCGGCGCGTGCGGTGTCGACGCGGTTGACGACGATGGCGTGGGGAATGTCCAGCGCGTCCAGTCGCCGCAACAGAGGTTCGACCAGACCTGCGCGTTCAGGCACCGGATCGACCACCACCAGAACAAGGTCTGCCGATTGCAGGGCCGCAAAACCATCGGCGATAAAGCCCGCCGCGCCCGGCAGATCAAGGAGTGTGAACCGATCTCCCAGCCAGTCGAAATGCGAAAGATTGATTTCGGTCGAACCGCCGCGCGAACGCGCTTCGGAACTCGCATCGCCGACCGTGGAGCCGGCCTCTATTGAACCGGCTCTGTTGATCGCGGAACTCGCGAAAAGCAGCGCTTCCGCCAGACTCGTCTTACCCGCTCCTGCCGGTCCGACCAGAGCGATCATGCGAGCCCCCGAGGCGCCGAAGGCGGAACGGGGGCTGGGGGCTAAATTGGCGCTGGGAGCTGTGCCCATCGGTCCGCCTCCTCTCATGCGAAGGCGCGCCGGGCGCTGTAGGCAGAGCTTCGCCGCAGGCGGCGTCCTCTTGTCTTGCGTCTGACGCGCAAGGGTGTGGGCACCCAAGCTGAGCCGTTCTTGTCACAGGCGCAAGCACATTTTGGGCCTTTTCGCGCAGGGCGCTCAGCCCGAGACGTAGACCCTTCCGGTGATCCCGCTTGGCGCGCTGTCCTTCGCCTCGATCAGCACGGCCAGCGTGCGCGGTCCCGTGCCCGGCGGGATCGTGGCGGTCAGTGAAGCCGCCGCAGTGTCCGCCTTGCGCGCGACCAGCTTGCCGTCCAGCCAGACTTCGGCGGCGCCGGTGATCTGCGCGAAGTGGAGCGTGCCGCCTTGCGCCGCGATCTTCTTCCACGGCGTGAAGCGGGTGCGATAGCTGCGCCAGCCGCTGTTGCCGGCAGCCGCGGCGACGCCAGAGCGCACGAAGTCCCACGAGTTGTTGTCCCCGTCCACCGGCGCGAGTGCCGGATCGGGCTGCTGCGCGAACAGGGCCGAGCGGCGCCAGTCGGTGATCGGCATTTCGGCAGGCACCGGCGGCACTTGTGCACGCGGTTCGCGCGGTGCGCGGGCGAGTGAGAGGCGGGCAGGCCGCAGGCCGCCGGTAGTGGCCGTCAGCGTCAACCGGCTGCCGCTGTCGTCGCCCTCGACGATGACTTGCGCAAGGCCGTTGAACAGCGCGCGCTTGTTGCCCTTTTCGCTGTCGTGGTCGTTGGGATTGCCGTTGCCGAGGCCGATGATCCGGCCCCCGGTGATCGCGAATTCCACCGGCAGATTGGCGGTGGGAACGTGGCGACCGCGCGAATCCACGCAGTCCACGGTGATCGCCTGCACGTCCTCGCCGTCGCTGGCGATGGCTTGCCGGGCAGGCGTCAGGCGCAGCGCGACGGGCGCGCCTGCGGTTTCATGAACCGCGCTGGCGACGACCTTGCCGCCGCGCAGTGCCAGCGCCTCGATCCGACCGGGGCGATAGGGCACCTTGAACGAATGGCCCATGATCCGGTCGGCGGCGGGCACGCGCTCGATGACTTCGCCGTTCAGGCGCAGTTCGATGGCTTCGGCATTGGTTATGGCGAAGACTTCCAGCGTCTGGCACTCGCGTCCCGGCCATGTCCAGTGCGGGGCCAGCCAGATCATCGGCGCGTCGTCGCGCCAGTGGGCGGAATGGATGCCGAAAGCGGTCTTGGGGAAGCCGCAGAGGTCCATGATGCCGAAGAAGCTGCTGGTGGAGGGCCATGCGTAAGGCGTCGGCTCGCCGTGATAGTCGAAACCGGTCCAGACGAAGCCGCCCGCCACGAAAGGACGCTCGGCGATCATCTTCCAGCTGTCGCGGTGGGTCGCGCCCCAGGAGGCCGATTCCTTGTCGAGCGAGGTGATGACCTGCTGCGCCTGAATGGACTCGAACGCGCCGCGCGTTTCGTAGGCGCTGGTGTCCTCCGAACTGGTGATCGGCTTGTCCGGGTGCAGGGCGTGGAACTTGTCGTAATCGCCCTGATAGTAGTTGAAGCCCATCACATCGACGACGGTGGAGACGTTCTCCGGGTTGTAGAACGAACCGTTCATCGCCGCCGTCACCGGGCGCTGCGTGTCCAGCGCTCGCACCGCCTTGCGCATGCGGCGGACCATCTCGACACCGGCATGGGTGCCCTGCATCGGTTCCTCGTTGAACACCGACCACAGCACGATGGAGGGATGGTTGCGATCGCGCCGCACCATCCATTCGAGCTGCGCCAAATAATCCGGCGCCGGGTTGAACAGGCGGTTTTCGCCCATGACCAGGAAGCCCAGCCGGTCGCACCAGTCCAAGACTTCCTTGGCGGGGGCATTGTGCGACATGCGGATGGCGTTGCAGCCCATCGCCTTCAGCCGCTGGAGCCGCCAGAGCGCCAGCGCATCGGGGATCGCGGTGCCGACGCCACTGTGGTCCTGATGGATGCAGACGCCCTTGAGCTTGGTCTCCACGCCGTTGAGGATCATGCCGCGCGCGGGATCGAAGACGACCGTGCGGAAGCCGATGAACTGGCGCCGGGTGTCGACGACCTTGCCCTCGCGCAGCAGGTCCACCTCGACGCAGTAGAGCACCGGCGCATCGGGCGACCAGAGCTTGACCGGCCCGGGGATGAGCGCGGTGGTCACTTGCGCCTGTTCCAGCGGGCCAACAGTGGCCGCGCCGCCGGAGCGGTGGATCTCCCGGCCTTCGGGATCGAGCAGACGGGCCGAAATCTCGGCCTGCCCCGCTTCCTCGCCGACATTGGTGAGCCGCACTTCGACCGGAACCTGCCATGTCCCGTCCGGCTGGCGCACGGGATCGCAGTGCACGCCGTCGGTCTCGATCGACAGGGCGGGGCGGCTGACCAGCCAGACGTGGCGGTAGAGCCCGGCGCCTTCGTACCACCAGCCTTCGCGCGCCTGCGCATCGACGCGCACGGCGATCCAGTTCAGCTCGTCTCCGAAGCGGGCAAAGGGGGTGAGATCGACAATGACGCTGCTATAGCCGGACCACGAATGGGCCACTTCGCTGCCGTTGATCCAGATCGTGGCATGGGTGGCGATGCCGTCGAAATGGAGTTCGAGGCGGCGGCCCTTCTGGCTCTCGTCCAGGCGCAGCAGGCGGCGATACCAGCCGATCCCGCGCGGACGGTAGCCCTGCGAGACATTGGCCGTCTCGCTCACGTCCTGCGCGATGGCCCAGTCATGCGGGAGATCGACGGTCGGCCAGTCGGAATCGTCGAAGGCGAGGGCGGCGGAGCCGCGCGCATTGCCGGCCTTGACCGAGAGGTAGGTGGCGTTGTGGTCGGCAGGCTCGGGCACCGAGACCTCGCCCTCGTGAAACCGCCAGCCGCGTTCGAGCAGCGTGCGCGAGGGGTCGGTTTCGGGAAGGCGGGGCGAGGGCCCAGCAAGCGGCGCGGGCATCGGCAGACCGTCGGGCATGCCGGGGCCGAACGGGGTTTCAGCAGCGAAACTGGAAGGAGCGAAAGCAGGCAACAGGGTAGCGACGGCGCCGGTAGAGGCGCCGCGCAGCAGCAATTCACGACGCTTCATGATCCTTCGATAAGCTCCGCAACAAAGTCATAGGAATCGCCGCGATAGTACGAGCGGGTGAATTCCACGGGGCGGCCGTCCCGCAGGAAGCCGTGGCGCTCGATCAGCAGACCGGCGTGGCCGGGATCGACACCCAGCATCCGCGCGTGCTCGGTGCCGAAGGGCACCGCGCGCAGGCGCTGGAGTGCGCGGACCGGCCGGTTTCCGCTCTTTTCCAGCGCGGTGTAAAGCGAATCCCCGACGGCATCGATGCTGGGCAGGCAGTATCCGGCAATCGTCGAGATTTCGAGCGCGAGCGGTTCGTCGTCGGCATAGCGGATGCGGGTGAAGCGGAGCACGGTGCTGCCGGGCGCGAGGCCCAGCGCCATGGCTTCGTCCGAATTGACCGCCCCCGTCGTGCGCGAGATCCAGGCGCTGGAGGCGCGCCTGCCGCGTGCTTCCATATCCTCGCTGAACGAGGTCAGCTTGGAGAAGCTCTTTTCCACGCGCGAGGCGACGAACGTGCCAGCCCCGCGTCGGCGCGTCAGCTTGCCTTCCTCGACAAGGCCAGCGATGGCCTTGCGCACGGTGATGCGCGAGACATCGTATTCGATGGCGAGATTGCGTTCGGGCGGAATCGCCTCGTTCTGATCGAGCACGCCTTCGGAAATCGCGTCGCGGATCAGCTGTTGAAGCTGGATATACAGCGGCGCCGCGTTACCTTCGCGCAGACGACCAATCCGGTCAGAAAACGACATTCGATCCCCCCTTGTCCCATTCTTTGCGAATGGCTTTACATTGGTCATGTCGTGCTGACAATCGCATCAAATTGTCTCGGTCCAAGCCCATTTTGCAGCAATCGGATAAGACCTATTGCTCTAAAGGATATATTTTGGTTACGTTGATGGCTCTGGTCGCAAAAAACAAGGGGGCAGGTATGAGGATGACGGCAAAAAGGTCTCGGCAGGTCCGGGGCAGCGGAGCGGCACTGGCTGCGATTCTTGCGGGCCTGGCGTTTTCGGCCCCTGCTTACGCGCAATCCGCGTCCTCCCTCCCGCTCGCGCCGTGGCCTGCTTCGGTGGAGCAGGGCAGCGGCAAGCTCACCATCGGTTCGGGTGCCGCGATCGGCGTTCCCGCCGGCGATGCCGATGCCGCCGAAGCGGCGCGCCTGCTTGTCGAGCATGTGAAGGGTGCCAACGGCCTTGTGCTGTCGGTCGCGCCCGGCGCTGCCACCGCACCGATCCGCTTCGAGCGCGATCCCGCGATTTCCGGCGCGGAAGCTTACCGGCTGACCGTCACGCCCGGCGGCGCGGTGATCTCGGCCTCGGGCAAGTCCGGCCTCGTCTACGGCGCGATGACGCTGATGCAGCTGCTGACCGCCGATGCCAAAGCCGCGGCGGGCAAGGGCGTTTCCGTTCCCGTGCTGACCATCCAGGATTCACCGCGCTTTGGCTGGCGCGGGGTGATGATCGACCCGGCGCGCCATTTCCAGCCGATGGAATCCATCTACGCCATCGTCGACCGCATGGTGGAAGTGAAGCTCAACACCCTGCATTTCCACCTGACCGACGATCAGGGCTGGCGCTTCGAGGTCAAGCGCTACCCCGAACTCACCCGCATCGGCGGATGGCGCACGGGGCCCGATACCGGCCACGGACCCGGCCCGAAAACCGGTGGTTTCTACACGCAGGAGCAGCTCAAGGCGCTCGTCGCCTATGCCGCCGCGCGCGGCATTACCGTGGTGCCGGAGATCGACCTGCCCGGCCACGCGCAGGCGCTGGTCGCGTCCTATCCCGAACTGGGCATGCTGGGGGACCGGCCTGCGGTGGGCAACAGCTGGGGCATCTTCCCCTGGCTGTTCAATCCCAACGAAGGCGGCATGACGTTCGTGCGCAACGTGCTGGATGAGCTGATGGAGGTCTTCCCCTCGCAGTTCATCCATCTCGGCGGCGACGAGGCGGTGAAGGACCAGTGGGAGCGTTCGCCCGAAGTCCAGTCGCAGATGCGCAAGCTGGGCATCAAGAGCGAGAACGCGATGCAGAGCTGGATGATCGACCAGTTCGGCGAATACCTCGCGAAACACGGCCGCCGCCTGATCGGCTGGGACGAGATCCTCGAAGGCGGCCTCCCGGCCTCCGCCTCGGTGATGAGCTGGCGCGGTGAGCAGGGCGCGGTGGATGCGGTCAACGCCGGGCACGACGTGGTGCTCTCGCCCGCGCCGAACCTCTATCTCGACAATCTGGAATCGACCCTGCCGGACGAAGCGCCGGGGCGCATCTCGATCCAGACGATGGAAGCGGTCTATCGCTACGATCCGATGCCCAAGGGGATCGATGCCTCCAAGGCGCAGCACGTGATGGGCCTGCAGGGCAATGCCTGGAGCGAGTACATCGTCACGCCCTGGCAATTGCAGCACAAGCTGTTCCCGCGTCTGGGCGCGATTGCCGAAGTGGCCTGGTCTCCGCCGGTGGCAAGCAAGGACTATCCGGGCTTCCTCGCGCGCCTGACGCCGCAGATCCGCCGCTGGAAGCAGGGCGGCTTCCAGGTGTCCGACAGTGCTTTCGGCGTGGCCTTCACGCCGACGCAGACGCGCGGCGCGGCGCTCGATGCCAAGAGCATCGGCGTGACCATGGCGATGCAGGCGCCTTACGGCACCATCCACTACACGCTGGATGGCAAGGCGCCGGGCGCGAAGTCCCCCGCCTATGCAAAGGCCCTTTCGGTGAAGCCGGGCACGGTCGTCACTGCTGCCAGCTTCGCGCCGGATGGCACCGCGCTTTCGGCACCGCGCCGCTTCGACACCGCGCGCGAGGCGCTGCTGACTTCCACCAGTTCCACGCTTACCGCCTGTCCGCGCGGTTCGCAGGGGCTGCGCGTGCCGCTCAATGCGGATGCGACGGACAATGCGCCCGCCTACAACGTCAATATCTTCGATACCTGTCAGGCCGACGACCACGCGCCGCTGGCCCATGCGAAGTCGATCACCGTTTCGGTCGCGCGCTTGCCGCGCAATTACGGGCTCGCGCATGATGAAGCAGCGCTGGTCAGGCATTACGCGGTGACGACGCACGGCGAACTGGTGATCAGCGCGGGATGCCGCGCGGCGGACAAGAGTGCCGATCCCAAGCAGAAGCAGCACGATCCCATGCCGGGCTCGACTGTGCTGGCCTCGTTCCCGCTGCCCGATCCGAAGACCGCGCCTCAGCAGTTCACCTTCACGGCGAATCTGCCGGACCGGCCCGAACTCAGCGACGAGACGGACGTGTGCTTCCAGTTCACCGCGGCGCTGTCCGATCCCGTCTATGCAGTTGAAAAAGTGGTTTACGGGGAGAAGGCGCAGTGAAGTTGGCGGGCAAGTTCGCAGGCGGGGCACTGGCCATCTGGCTTGCGAGCGTTTCGGGCGCGGTGCTGGCGGCTCCGCCCGCGCAGACCGCGCTGGACGATGGCTGGCAGGTCCGCATCGCACCGGGCGACGCGGCGGCCGTGAAGGCCCATCCCAAGGCCGCGCGCTGGTTCCGCGCGCAAGTGCCGGGCAGCGTGCAGCAGGACCTGATCGCCACGCGCCAGGTGCCCGATCCGTTCCTTGGCACCAATGAAGCCGCGATCCAGTGGGCGGGCCTGACCGACTGGGAACTGCGCCGCACGCTGGACGTGAGTGCACAGGACATGGTGCGAGACAATCTCGATCTCGTGTTCGACGGGCTGGATACGTTCGCCACCGTCTTCATCAACGGCAAGCAAGTGCTCAAGGCGGACAACGGACACCGCCAGTGGCGCGTGGCGGCCAAGCCGTTCCTGAAGCAGGGGCGCAACGAGATCGTCGTGCGCTTCGCCTCGCCGATCCGCACCTTGCAGCCGATGGTGCTGGCGGAGGCGCACCCGCTGCCCGGGGAATACGATTCCGCCTTCGGGGACGAGCCCAAGGGCAAGCAGACCTCCGCCTATATCCGCAAGCCCAAGTATCACTATGGCTGGGACTGGGGCCCGCGCATCGTCAATCAGGGCATTTCCGGCCCCGTCCGCCTTGAGGCATGGGACGAGGCGCGGCTCGGCGCGTTCGAGGTCGTGCAGGAATCGCTCGGCAAGGACGAGGCCCGACTGGTGGCGAAGTTCCGCGTCGTGGCGGACAAGCCCGGCAAGGCGCGCTTCTCCGCGCGTGTGACCGGGCCGGACGGGCAGGTTCTGGCCCCCGTCGAGCGTGAGGCCGCGTTCGATGCGGGCGAGAGCGTGGTGACGGTGCCGCTGACCATCGCCGCGCCCAAGCGCTGGTGGCCGGTGGGCTATGGCGATCAGCCTCTTTATAACGTGTCCGGAGAGATCGTTTCGGGCGCGGGCGCCGGAGCGAAGGCCGCGCGCAGCGTGGGCCTACGCGACATCCAGCTGGTGCGCGGGAACGGCGCTTTCGGCTTCCGCGTCAACGGCGTGACCGTGTTCGCCAAGGGCGCGAACCTCATCCCGTTCGACATGTTCCCCTCGCGCGTGACTGACGCGAAGATGCAGTCGATCCTGGACGATGCCCGCGCAGTGAACATGAACATGATCCGCGTCTGGGGCGGCGGCTACTACCTGCCGGACAGCTTCTACGACGCGGCGGACCGCATGGGCCTGATGGTCTGGCAGGACTTCATGTTCGGCGGCGCGGTGCCTCCCGCAGACGCGGCCTACCGCGAGAACGTGCGGATCGAGGCCGACCAGCAGGTCGAGCGATTGGGTTCGCATCCCTCCATCGTGGTCTGGGCGGGCGGCAATGAAGTGCTGTCCGGCTGGGAGACCTGGAGCGACCGAAAGGCGTGGAAGAAGGCCGTCGGCCCCGACGAACACGAGCGCATGGCCACATCGATGACCGTGCTGTTCGACCGCGTGCTGCGCGGGGCCGTGACCGATCATGCGCCGACGACGCCTTACTGGCCCGGCTCGCCCTCGACCGATTATGAAGGTCCGGTCGACACCGATGCCGCCGGGGATCGCCATTTCTGGGATGTCTGGTCGGGCTCGAAGCCGGTGGAGAATTACACGCTCTCCTGCCCGCGCTTCATGTCGGAATATGGCTTCCAGTCCATGCCGGTCATGGCGACGATCCGCGATTTCGCAGGCGATGCGGCGCAGGCGCCCGACAGCCCGGTGATGAAGGCGCACCAGAAGTTCCTGGCGGGCGAGGGCAATGAGCGCCTGAAGTTCTACCTCGACGCAAGGCTGCGTCCGGCCAAGGATCTTGCGGACTTCGTCTACCTGACGCAGGTCAATCAGGCGCAGGCGATCGATCTGGCCGCGCGCCATCACCGCGCCTGCGCGCCGGTGACGCTGGGCTCGCTCTACTGGCAGATCAACGATGTCTGGCCCTCGATCTCGTGGGCGAGCGTGGATTATAACGGGCGCTGGAAGCTGCTGCACTATGCCGCGCGGCGGTTCTTTGCGCCGCAGGCGGTGATTGCCGAGCATCATGACGCGGCCACCAAGGTCAGCTTCGCGTCCGATGCCACCAGCCCGATCGCGGCGGAATGGCGTCTGACTGGCTATGCCATGGATGGCAGCAAGCTGGGTGAAGCGGGCGGGGCGGTGACACTCGCGCCCACGACGGCGACGCCCGTTCCCGATGTGGCCGATGCGCAAGTCTTCGCAAGCGCGCCGGCCGAAGCGAGCTACGGCGTGGCGGAACTGGCGATCGGCGGCAAGACCGTCTCGCGCCAGATCGTCGAGCGGGCCTTGCCCAAGGCCATGGCCTATCCCGCGCCCGGCCTTTCGGTAACGTGGGAGGGCAAGGTGGTGACGATTACCGCCAAGTCGCTGGCCCGCGCGGTCATGCTCGATTTCGGCGCGGTCGGCGCGCAGGCTTCGGACAACGGGTTCGACCTGCTGCCGGGCGAAAGCCGCCGGATCGAGATCACGTCGAAGGCGGACGAGGCCGCGCTGCGCAAGGCGCTGGTGCTGCGTACTTTGGCGGGAGAAGGGTGATGAAGGCCCTCTTCCCGATCACGCTCGCTCCCATCACCATCGCAATGGTTCTGGCGGCTCCCTCGGTTGCCGCGCAGGACTTGTCGGGTGAGGCCGATCCCGCCGTGCTCGCTGCCATCGCCAAGGCCGATCTGGCCGAGAAGGCGGATCAACTCCAGAGCACCGCGCCTGCCGCCAAGGCCATGGGCCTGCCTGCCTATGACTGGTGGAACGAGGGGCTTCACGGCCTTGCCCGCAACGGCGTTGCCACCGTGTTCCCGCAGGCTGTCGGCTTGGCGGCCACGTTCGATCCCGCACTGATGGAGCAGGTTGGCACGGTCGTTTCGACCGAAGCGCGTGCCAAGTTCAACGCCGGGCCGGTGAACGCCGACCGGCGCATCTACGAAGGGCTGACGATCTGGTCGCCCAACATCAACATCTTCCGCGACCCGCGCTGGGGCCGGGGGCAGGAGACCTACGGCGAGGACCCGTTCCTCACCGGCTCGTTGGCAGTGGGCTTCATCAAGGGTCTTCAGGGCCCCGATCCGCTCCACCCGCGCGTGATCGCCACGCCGAAGCACTTCGCGGTCCACTCGGGCCCCGAGGCCGGGCGCGACAGCTTTGACGTAGACGTCAGCCCGCAGGACCGCGAGGCGACGTATACGCCCGCGTTCCGCATGGCAGTGACACAGGGCAAGCCGCTCTCGCTGATGTGCGCTTACAACTCCACGCACGGCACGCCGGTCTGCGCGGACGAGGCGCTGTTGACCACGCGGCTGCGGCAGGACTGGGGCTTCAAGGGCTTCGTCGTGTCGGACTGCGACGCGGTGGCGAACATCTGGATGTTCCACAATTACCGCTACGACGCGGCCGAGGCTTCCGCTGCGGCGGTGAAGGCCGGGACGGACCTCGATTGCGGCACGACATATGCGGCGCTGACGCAGGCCGTGGCGCGCGGCCTGCTGAGCGAGGCGGACGTGGACCGTGCGCTCGCGCGTTCGCTGGAGGCGCGTTACAAGCTGGGCATCGCCTTCGGCGCGAGCAATCCGTGGGGCAAGATCAAGCCTTCCGAGGTCAACACGCCCGCGCACCGCGCACTGGCGCTGGAAGCTGCGCGCAAGGCCATCGTCCTGCTCCAGAACGAGAACGGCAGGCTGCCGCTGAAGGCGGGCACTCGCCTTGCCGTGATCGGCACCAATGCCGACGATCTTGCGGTGATAGAGGCCAATTACCACGGCACCGCCGCCGACCCGGTGACGCCGCTGGAAGGCATCCGCCGCCAGTTCGGCGCGGCGAACGTCGCTTATGCGCAAGGCTCCGTCCTTGCCGAGGGCGCGCCGGTCGTCGTGCCGGAAACGGCGCTTGTCGCGGACGGCAAGCCGGGGCTCAGGGCCGAATACTTCGACCTTTCGGGCAAGCAGGCATTCGTGCGGCAGGACCGGCGGGTGGACTTCAACCTCACCCGCATGGCTCCCAAGGGGCTGGACGCAGCGGGCTTCAAGGCGCGCTGGAGCGGATCGCTGGTCCCGCCGGGGCCGGGAACCTACCGCCTCGCGCTCGATATTCCGGCTTGCTGGAAGGACTGCAAGCGGCACGATGAGGTACGCCTGAGTGTCGGGGGCAAGCAGCTTCACGCCGGGATGCTCGGCAAGCAGCGGGTCGAATTCGAACTCGCCCTTGACGGGACGCCGCAGCCGATCAGCCTCGAACTCGACCATTACGGCGAGGACGAGGGCCTGCGCCTGATGTGGCTGCCGCCCGCAGCCGCGCAGCGCGCAGAGGCGCTGAAGGCGGCAGGGCAGGCCGATGCCGTGGTCGCCGTGCTGGGCCTCTCGCCCGATCTGGAGGGCGAGGCGCTTCAGGTTCAGGTGCCGGGCTTCGTCGGCGGCGACCGCAGCGACATTGCCTTGCCCGAACCGCAAGCCGAACTGCTGGCGGCGCTCAAGGCCACCGGCAAGCCGGTGATCGTGGTGCTGACGAGCGGCAGCGCCGTCTCGATTGATAACACCATGGCCGATGCGGTGATGGAGGCCTGGTATCCGGGCGAGGAAGGCGGCACTGCCATTGCCGAGACTCTGGCCGGACGCAACAACCCCTCGGGCCGCCTGCCGGTGACGTTCTATCGTTCGACCACCGATCTGCCCGCCTTCGTCGACTATTCGATGAAGGAGCGCACGTACCGCTACTTCACCGGCACGCCGTTGTGGGGCTTTGGCCATGGCCTGAGCTACACGACTTACGGCTACGAGGGCGCCAAGGTCTCCGCGCCGGGCATCGGCCAGCCGGTCACGGTTACCGCCACGCTGCGCAACCTCGGCGCGATGGCGGGCGAGGAAGTGGTGCAGGCCTATGTCGTGCCGCCGGTGATCGAGCACCATCCGGTCATGACGCAGGGCGTGTTGCAGCGCCAGCTTGCCGCCTTCACGCGGGTCTCGCTGGCACCGGGCAAGTCGCGGGAGGTCACGCTGACGATCGATCCGCGCAGCATCTCCGTGGTGGACCGCAAGGGCACGCGAAAGGTCGTTCCGGGCGACTACAAGGTGTGGATCGGCGGCGGCCAGCCGGGCGACGGCGCGGGCGCATGGGCGCAGTTCACCCTGACCGGGCAGGAACTGGAACTCCCGAAGTGACGAGCGAAACTATGAAGACGATCATGAACCTCGACCGGCGCGGTGCGCTTGCCGGGGTTGCTGCGGGCGCCGCCAGCCTCGCCCTTCCGGGTGCGGCCCGGGCGGCGACGATCCCCATGCCCGCAGGCGGAGGCCGCCCGCCGGTGTCAGAGCGCCGCTATGTCAGCCGCGCGGTGGAGGCGGAGATCGACCGCGTATCGCGCAAGATCGCCGATCCCAAGCTGCGCGCGATGTTCGTGGGCTGCTATCCCAACACGCTCGACACCACCGTCTACATGGACACAGTGGACGGCCGCCCGGATGCTTTCGTCATCACTGGCGACATCCCCTGCCTCTGGCTGCGCGACAGCACGGCGCAAGTGCTGCCTTACCTCCATCTGGTGAACAAGGACCCGGCGCTGACCGCGCTGTTCCGGGGCCTGATCGCCCGCCAGTCGCGCTCGATCCTCATCGATCCTTACGCCAATGCTTTCATGCGCGATCCTTCGCAGAAGACGAACCTCTCGTGGGCGCTGAAGGACGATACCGAGATGAAGCCCGGCGTCGCCGAGCGCAAATGGGAGATCGACTCGCTTTGCTATGCAATGCGGCTCGGCTTCCGGTACTGGCGCCAGACGCGCGACAAGGTCCCCTTCGACGAGACTTGGGCCGATGCCTCGCGGGCCTGCGTGCGCACCTTGCGCGAACAGCAGCGCAAGGGATCGCCCGGCCCCTATCGCTTCCGCCGCACCAGCAATCGGCCGAGCGAGACACTGCAACTGGACGGCTGGGGCGCGCCGAGCCGCGCGGTGGGGCTGATCCACTGCGGCTTCCGCCCCTCGGACGATTCCTGCGCTTATCCGTTCCTGATCCCTGCGAACCTTTTCGCGGTGACGGCCCTGCGCGAGATGGCCAGCGTGGCCGAGCAGGCGCGCGGCGATACCGCGCTCGCCGCCGACGCCCGTTCGCTGGCGGACGAGGTGGATGCAGCGTTGCGCCAATGGGGCACGATGCTGCTGCCCGATGGCCGCCGCGTCTGGGCCTACGAAGTGGATGGCTTCGGCAACGCGATGTTCATGGACGATGCCAATGTCCCCTCGCTGCTGGGTCTGGCCTTCCTCGAATGCGTGCCCGCGACTGATCCGCTCTGGCGGACGACGGCCGATGCCTGCTGGTCCGATGCGAACCCCTATTTCTTCCGGGGATCGAAGATCGAGGGCATCGGCGGGCCGCATGTCGGGCTTGGGCAAGTCTGGCCGATGAGCCTGATCGTGCGCGCGCTGTCCAGCAGCGATCCTCAAGTGATCCGCGCGATGCTGCGCATGCTGCGCGACACCGATGCGGGCACCGGCTTCATCCACGAGGCGGTGGACAGCAACGACCCTGCCAAATTCACGCGCGACTGGTTCGCCTGGGCCAATGGCCTCTTCGGCGAACTGCTGGTCAAGCTGGCCGATACCCAGCCGCAACTGCTCTCTGCCCCGCTCTGACCAGAGCGTTCCGGCACACCTGCTCCCCACAAGGACTGACGATGGACTTTTCCCGCCGCCGCTTTCTGGCCACTTCCGCCGTCGCGACTGCCGCGCTCGGCGCCGATGCCGCGCAGGCCGCGCGCCCGAAGCTGGGTGAGGTCGGGGCGCCCGCACCCTCCGGCGCCGTTCCGAGTGAGCGGCAATGGAAGTGGCACGGGCACGAGATGTACGCCTTCATCCACTTCGCGATGAACACGTTCACCGACAAGGAATGGGGCTACGGAGACGAGGACCCGAAGTGGTTCAACCCCACCGATTTCAACGCCGACCAGATCGTGGCGGCAGCGAAAGCGGCGGGCATGCGCGGCGTGATCCTGACCGCCAAGCACCATGACGGCTTCTGCCTGTGGCAGACCCAGACCACCGAGCACTCGATCCGCAACAGCCCCTACAAGCAGGGCAAGGGTGATATCGTCGCGGAAATGTCCGAGGCGAGCCGCAAAGCGGGCATGCTGTTCGGCCTCTACCTTTCGCCGTGGGATCGCAACCACGCGGAATATGGCCGCCCCGCCTATATCGACTATTACCGCACCCAGCTTACCGAGCTTTGCACCCGCTACGGCAAGCTGTTCGAAGTCTGGTTCGATGGCGCCAACGGCGGTGACGGCTACTACGGCGGCGCGCGCGAGGCCCGCAAGATCGACGCGCCGAAGTATTACAACTGGCCCTCGATCGTGAAGCTGGTCCACGAACTCCAGCCTGATGCCTGCACATTCGATCCGCTGGGCGCCGATGTCCGCTGGGTGGGCAACGAGGACGGCGTGGCGGGCGATCCCTGCTGGCCGACGATGCCCAACCGCCTCTACGAACAGGCCGTGGGCAATTCCGGCCTGCGCGGCGGCGAGCTTTGGTGGCCCGCCGAAACCGATGTCTCGATCCGGCCCGGCTGGTTCTATCACGCGGACGAGGACTCCAAGGTCAAGACCCCGGCGCGCCTGATCCGGCTCTACGACGAGTCGGTGGGGCGCGGCACCAATCTCAACCTGAACCTGCCGCCGGACCGGCGCGGCCGGATCGCCGATCAGGACGTGAAGATCCTCACCTCGTTCGGCGATGCGATCCGGGCCACGTTCGCTCGCGATCTGGCGCAGGGCAGTGTCGCCCATGCCAGCGCCACGCGCGGAAGCCGGTTCGCGGCAGCGAACGTGCTGGACGGACAGCGCGAGACTTATTGGTCCACGCCGGATGCCGTGCTCACACCGACGCTGACGCTCGACCTCGCGCCGGGTACGCGCTTCGACGTGGTGCGTCTGCGCGAATTCCTGCCGCTCGGCGTGCGCGTGACGCGCTTCGCTGTCGAGGCGGAGATCGACGGCCAGTGGCAGCGCATTGCCGAAAAGGAATGCATCGGTGCCCAACGCATCCTGCGCCTGCCGCAGCCGATCGCGCCGCGCCGCGTGCGGCTGGTCGTGCTGGAAGGCAGCGCGGCTCCGGCGATCTCGGAATTCGGGCTCTTCGCCAGCGTCGCGCCGGTGGACGTGCCGGTCATCGTTTCAACCGATCCCAGCGTGCTCGACACCACGAAGTGGTCGGTCGTCTCGGCCAGCGCCCCGCACGCCGAAGTGCTGCTGGACAATGATGCGGGCACGATCTGGAAGCAGCCCGCGCCGCAGCCGGGCCAGCCTGCCAACGTGACCGTGGACCTTGGCGCGCCGACCCGCCTTGGCGGCTTCACGCTCACGCCCTCGCGGCAGGTCATGGCGGATTCCGCGCCGCCGAAAGGCTACCTTGCCGAGACCAGCCTTGACGGCAAGACCTGGACGCGCGCCGCCGCGGGCGAGTTCGGCAATATTGCCTATGCGCTCTCGACTCAGCGGATCGCGTTCCCGGCCATGGTGGAGACCCGTTATCTGCGGCTCACATTCGCGGAAACAGCGCTTCCGGCAGGCAAGCTTGCCATCGCGGGCATCGGCGGTTTCATCGCCCGGTAAGGCTAGATCTGCCGGTACATGTAGGTGGTGGCATGCCGGGCCTTCCCGTCGGGGTCCCAGGCGAAGTCAGGAATGATTCCGGCGACCTTGAAGCCGGCCGAGGCATAGAGCGGCTCGGCAATGTCTCCCGTTCTCGTGTCCAGCGTGACGAGGGTCTTGCCGAGCTTCCGCGCGCTGTCGAGCGCCCGGTTCATGAGAGCCCGCCCGATGCCAAGCCGGCGGACTCCTGGATGGACGATCATCTTTGCAATCTCGCAGCGATGCAACTGGTTCGGGGGCATCGCCGTGATGAGCTGGACGGTTCCGACGATCTCGTTGCCGCGCTCTGCTCCGAACAATAGCCGTCGCCCGGCCGCGACCTCGGGCAGAACATCGCCCATCCAAAAGCCCTCGGCATCGTCCCGGGACAGCGGCGCCATGAAGCTGATGGACGCGCCATCGCCGACGCTGTCGGCAAGGATCCGGGACAGCGAGGTAACGCATTTCTCAAGCGCCTGAGCGTCAAGCGCGACAACCTTCGTTTCCATTTCGAGCCGTTCCTCAGGCCAGAGCGATGATGTAGCGGGCCGGTTGATCGCCGGTCTCGAAGCAGGACGCACCCTGCAGGCGGTACCTCAGGCAGTCGCCCGGACGCAGTTCGTACCGCACCCCATCGACAGTGAGAGTGAGCGCCCCGGTCAGGAGGAGCAGGTGATGTTCGTGCCCCGGAAATGCCGGTTGATCGTAAGCAATGTGCTGGCCGGGCGCGATCTCGCACTCGATCAATTCCAGCTTCAACCGGCCGCTCGGAGGCGAGACGGCGCGGCGGGTGAACCCGCTATCCCGGTCTGACCAGATACTCTGCTCCGCATGACGGACCAGTGGCGGAAAATCGCGTTCGAGCGGGGCAAAAAGCTGAGAGAGTGGAAGCGCGAAGGCGGTGGCCAGCCGGCCGAGGGTTTCGGCCGTGGGGCTGACTTCTGCGTTCTCGATCCGCGACAGCGTGGCGCGGCTGACCCCGCTCTTCGCGGCGAGATCCTGCAGGCTGAGGCCATGATCGGTCCGAAGCAGCCGGATGTGATCGGCCAAGGCGCGATAAGGATGAATGGCATGTTCCATATACGAGATATATTCCCGAATATGAAATGATTCGCAATTGGACAATCCAAGATTTCGCGCAGTCGTGGATGCAGATTGTGGGCCTCGAAACGAGCGGGTTTCGGGAAGGCAGCGCCACCGCCGGTCGCATAAGCCGCGATGACCTTGCTGCCGTCAAACGCTGCGTCGACTATGTCACACAAAGCGGCTGACTAACTAAGTAACCAGTCGCTCCAAGTATTTATGCTTAGTACTAAGGGTTTTTCCGGATGGCTGCGTCAACAGGAGGAAAGTAGATAATACAACGGGTGGGCAGCGAGGCTTTATGCACGGATCTGCACATGTTCGCTCAGCTATGCTGAGCACCACGATCCTGAAAAGACTGCTCCGGAGCGGCGCGCGCGGAGTACTTCCGGCGGGCGGGATGGCGGTCCCTCTGCTCCTTTCCCTGGCGACGCCTTGTCTGGCGCAAACCGCCCCGCTGCCGACAGGCGGCGTGTTCGCGGGCGGCTCTGGCACCATCGCCACGTCCGGCTCGACGATGACGATCACGCAGGGCTCGGCCCGCGCGGTGATCGACTGGAAGGACTTCTCGATCGGGGCGGACCGCACCGTCCAGATCAACAATGCGGCCGGCGCCACGCTCAACCGCGTGATGGGCGGGCAGCTTTCGCAAATCGACGGGACGCTCTCGGCAACCGGCTCGGTCTATCTGATGAACCCCGCCGGGATGATCGTGGGGCCGGGGGGCAAAGTGCTTACCGGGGGCAGCTTCGTCGGCACCACGCGCCAGATCGATCCCGGCCAGTTCATGGCGGGCGGGGCAGTACGCGCTGCCGGCAATTCGCCGGGCGGAATCGACAATCAGGGCACCATCAGTGCCGAGAACGGCAGCGTCGTCCTGATCGCGCGCTCGGTTACGAACAGCGGCCTTATCAGTGCCGCGCAGGGCCGTGTGACTTTGGCGGCGGCGGACGATGTGCTTCTGGCGACGACCGACGGCAAGGCGGACGGCATCTACGTCTCCTACGGTGCCGGTGGCGGCGACGTGACCCAGACCGGCCGGATCGAGGCGGCGGCAGTGGCGCTCAAGGCGGCCAACGGCAATATCTTCGCGCTGGCGGGCAATCGTGACGGTCTTGTAAAGGCCACGGGCACCGCGACGATTGACGGCCAGCTCTGGCTGACCGCGCCTTCGGGCACCGTGGATGTCGGCGGCACGCTCTCCGCCACGCGCGCGGATGGCAGCGGCGGCACCGTTGGCGTCAACGGCGCGCAAGTCCAACTGGCCGGAAGCGCCGATATCCGCGCGACGGGGACCGGCGGCGGCGAAGTGCTTGTCGGCACGTCCGGCTATGCCAGCGGTGCGAATATTGCCCAGTCGACCACGATTGCCGATGGCGCCCGGATAACGGCGGGCGGCCCGCAAGGTGGCGGGCTGATCGAGACTTCCGGTCACAGCTTCAGCGTCGGCGCGGCCACGGTTTCAGCAGGCACCGGCGGCAACTGGCTGATCGACCCGGATGATCTGGTGATTGATGCCACGGCGGCCTCCACGATCGTCGGTACGTTGAACACCGGCACCAACGTCACGCAGCAGACGAGTGCCAGCGGCACGGGCGGCCTGGGCGACATTACCGTTGCCGCGCCGATCGTCTGGACCGGCACCGGTACGCTTACGCTCGATGCCTACCGCGACGTGGTTGTCGGCCAGATGATCTCGGGTGTGGGTGAACTGGAGATCGATGCCGGGCGCAATGTTACCGTAAACGCCCCGATCTCGGTCGGGCAGACGCTGTTCTCGCTGCCGGGGACGCTGACTCTTGCGGCCGGTAGTTCGATCACCACCAACGGTTACATCGGACTGGAGACGGGCACTTTCGTGAACAATGCGGGCGCCGGTGCGCTCACGTCCAGAACGGCCGACTGGTTCGTCGCCTCCAACGATCCCGCGAACGATACCGACGGCGGCCTGATCCCCGATTACTATTCCTACGCCTACGACGGCCTGACCGCGTTCCCGGCTCCCGGCAACGGGCGGTTTTACCGCGTGACGCCCAGTGTCAGTTTCACGCTGGGGCCGGTGGTGAAGGATTATGACGGCACGACGCTGGCCACGCTCAACGACAGCAACACTACTGTCACGGGCATTATCAACAATGACGTATGGACGCTCGACGGGGCTTATGCCGACAAGAACGCCGGCACCGGCATTGCCGTAACGGCGAGCAATTTCCAGGCGACCCACAATGGCATACCGGTCTACAACTATGCCGTAACGACACCTAGCGTGACCGACACGGTCGGTACGATCAACCGGGTGGCTTTGACGGCGGCGATCGTCGGTACGCCGACGAAGACCTACAACGCCACCACGGCAGTCTCGCTCACCGCCGCCAATTTCGCGCTGACAGGTGTCGTGACCGGCGAGACCATCAATGTCTCCAACGCGGCGACGGCGGCGTACGATTCCCCCAACGCGGGCGCGCGGACCGTCAATGCAACTTTCACCACGCCGAACTTCAGTGCCGGTTCGGGCACCAGCCTGTCCAACTATATCCTGCCCACCATCGCGACCGGGGCGGGGCTGATCAATCCGGCCTCGCTGCTGGTCAGCGGCATCGTCGCGCAGGACAAGGTCTACGACAGCACCACCAATGCCGTTCTCAATACCACCGGCGCCTCGGTCTTCGGCGTGGTGGGCAGCGACGATGTCACGCTGGACTTCGCGGGCGCGACCGGCGTCTTCGCGACCAAGAACGTGGGCACCGCGATCCCCGTTACCGCCACCGGCATTACGCTGAGCGGGTCGTCCGCCGGGAATTACGTGGTTTCGCAGCCGAGCGGGCTTTCGGCCGATATCACGCGGGCATCTCTGGTCGTTACCGGGATCACGGCGAACGACAAGATCTATGACGGTACGTTCTTTGCCGACGTCAACACTTCGGGGCTGCAGATTTCCGGCCTCTATTCGCGCGATGTGGTCGTCCCGATTTCCACGCCGGGGGCGCAGATCACCTTTGCCCAGAAAGATGTGGGACAAGGCATTCCCGTTACGATCAGCGGGATCGTCTTGAGCGGAGCCGACGCCGGCAACTACAATCTCAGCTTCTCCTCCTCGCTGACGGCCGCCATCACTCCAAGGCCGCTGACGCTGACCGGCAACGGCATGCCGACCAAGATCTATGACGGCACCACCAATGCGGTCGTGGACAGCAGCCAGGTTGCGCTGGGCAATGTGGTCGCGGGCGAATCCATCTCGCTGTCGCAGGCTTCGGGGCTCAACTACGCGTCCAAGAACGTGGGCATCTGGGATATTGCCGTGGCGCTGAACCCGTCCGACTATGTCGCCGGGCCGAACACGCTGCTCTCGAACTATATCCTGCCCACGACCGGCGCGATCCAGGGTGAGATCACGCCTGCTCCGCTGACCATCGTCATCGTCGGCAATCCGACCAAGACCTATGACGGTAATGCGAACGCCTCGCTTGGCCCCACCAACTTCTTCGTGGATGGCTTCGTCACCGGAGAGGGCGCCTCGATCAACCAGACGCAGGGCCAGTACGCCTCTGCCAACGCCGGTATCTGGACCGTTTCCGCCAATCTCGATGCGAGCAATTTCGATCCCAACGCCAATACGCTCATGTCGAACTACATCATTCCCTCGCCGGTCACCGGCCTGGGCACGATCGTCCGGCGCAACCTTGGGCCGGGCGTCATCAACGCGGACATCACCGGCAATCCCACCAAGGTCTACGACGGCAATACCGTCGCCACCCTGACTCCGGCGGACTATACGCTGAGCGGCTTCATCGCCGGCGAAGGCGCGACGATCACCCAGACGGTGGGCGAATACGGCAGCAAGGATGCCGGCCTGCGCACCGTGATCGCCCAGCTGGCGCCCACCGATTTCATCGCCGATTCCGGCACCAATCTCGACAATTACACGCTGCCGACCGAAGCGACCGGCATCGGCACGATCCTGCGCGCGCCGCTTACCGCGACCATCATCGGCAATCCCACGCGCGTCTACAACGGCACCACGCGGATCGGCCTCAACCCGACCGACTATGAGATATCGGGCCTCATCACCGGTGAATCGATGACGATCACCGGCGCCGCCACCGGGGAGTTCGACAGCCCGAACGCCGGCAGCCGCGTGATTACCGCAGCGCTGCCCTCCTCGGCCGCGTTCACGGCCGGCGCCAACACCTTGCTGACCAATTATGTCCTGCCAGTTGAAGCCGCCGGGCCCGGCACGATCACGCCTGCGCCGCTGGTCATCCTGGGCATGACGGCGCAGAACAAGGTCTACGATCAGACCACGCTGGCTCAGCTTGCCGGAACGCCTACGCTGTTCGGTCTGGTGAGCGGCGACGACGTTACGCTCGATCCCAGCGCGTCCACCGGTAACTTCGCGACGCCGAACGTCGGCAACGGAATCGCGGTCACGGTTTCGGGCTATACCGTCACCGGCGCGTCCATCGGCAACTACCAGCTGTTCCAGCCGCAGGGCCTCACGGCCAACATCACGCCGCGCGGGCTGACGATTGCCAACCTGCTGGCGAACGACAAGTTCTACGACGGCACCACCGCCGCCACGCTTTCGGGCACAGCCACGCTTCAGGGCGTGCTTTCGGGCGACGATGTGGTCCTGAGCGGTTCGGGCTCTTCCGCCGCGTTCCGCCAGTCCAACGTCGGCACCAACTTGCGGGTGGATGTCGGCGGCTATGCCATTTCCGGCGGACAGGCGGGCAACTACACGCTGGCGCAGCCTTCGGGACTGACGGCGGACATCAATCCGCTGGCGCTGACTGGCAGCATCATCGGCAATCCGACCAAGACTTATGACGGTACTACGGAAGTTTCGCTCACCGCCGCGAACTATGCGCTGAGCGGCTTCATCGCGGGCGAGGGTGGATCCGTCGGACAGTCCGCCGGGGCGGCCTACGACAGCCCCGACGCCGGTGCGCGCACGGTGACCGCCACTCTTGCGGTTTCGGACTTTACCGCCAATGCCGGGACGCTGCTGTCCAACTATGTCCTGCCGACCTCGATCTCCGGCCCCGGTACGATCACGCAGGCGCAACTGGCCGCGATCATCGTCGGCAATCCGACCAAGATCTACAATGCCAACACCGTCGCCACGCTGACGAGCGCCAATTATTCGCTCAGCGGCTTCGTTGGGGGCGAGAGCGCCGACGTAACGCAGACCGTGGGCACTTACGACAGCAAGAACGTGGGTTCGCGCGTGGTCACCGCATCGCTCGGCGCGGGCGATTTCGCGGCGGGATCGGGCACCAACCTTGCGAACTACCTCCTGCCCACCAGTGCCAGCGGTGCGGGCACGATCACGCAGGCCACCCTGCAAGTGATCGGCATTACCGCGCAGAACAAGGTCTATGACGGCACCACGCAGGCCACCCTCGACAGCTCGGGCGGATCGCTGTCCGGCGTCTTCGCGGGCGATACGGTCAATCTCGTGTCCGGCGGCGCCAGCGGCCAGTTCGCCACCAAGAACGTCGGCACCGCCATTCCGGTGACCGCGACGGGCTATACGACCTCGGGCGTGGATGCGCCCAACTACATCGTGCTGCAACCCGTGGGCCTTGCCGCTGACATTACCGAGGCGACGATCCGGCTCGCTTCCGTCACCAAAGTCTACGATGCCAACACTCTGGTCCCTACGGTGGACAGCGCCTACGCGCTGTCCGGCGTGGTCGCCGGGGACAGCGTGGGCGTAACGGCGAGCGGAATTACCGGCAATTACGACACCAAGAACGTCGGCACCGGCAAGCTGGTAACTTTGAGCGGCGTGGTCCTGAACGGTGCGGACGCGGGCAACTATTCGATAGCAACGAGCGTGACCGATGCCGCGATCGGCACGATCACGCCTGCCACGCTCAATGTGACTGGCGTCCTTGCGCAGGACAAGATTTACAACCAGTCGTCCGTCGCCTCGCTCAACACTACCGGTGCGGGGCTTAGCGGGGTTCTCGGAACCGATGACGTCAGGCTGGACAACGTCAACAACACCGGCACTTTCATTGACGGCGCGGGCAATGCCACCGCCAATGTCGGTTTGTGGAACGTGCTGACCAGCGGGTATACCGTTACCGGCGTGGACGCCGGCAATTACAACCTCGTGCAGCCGCAGGGCCTGAGCGCGCAGATCACGCCGCTGGAGATCTTCCTGACTTCGGTCACCAAGGTCTACGATGGCACGGTGACGCTGCCGGGCGCCTCGACAGGCTATACGTTCAGCGGCGTGTTGGGCGGGGACACGGTGATTGCCGATACGTCCGGTGTAACGGGCCAGTACAACGACAGCGCCAATGTCGGCACCGGCAAGCCGGTAACGGTCAACAACCTCGGCCTGACCGGGGCGAGCGCGGGGAACTATTCCATCAGTTCCAGCGTGACGGGCAATATCGGCACGATCACGCAGGCCCAACTGTTCGCCGCGATCATCGGCAATCCCACCAAGACCTATGACGGCAACAACAGTGCCCTGCTGGGCAGCACGAACTATTCGCTGACCGGCTTCGCGTCCGGCGAAGGCGCGACCATCACGCAGACGGCGGGAACTTACGATACGGTCAATCAGGGCAGCAGGATAGTTACCGCCTTGCTTGGAGCCGGCGATTTCACGCCGACCGGGGCGACGCTGCTTTCGAACTATGCCTTGCCGACCAGCGCCACCGGAGCGGGGACTATCGACCAGCGCGTGCTGACGATCTCGGGCGTGACGGCGCAGAACAAGGTCTATGACGGCAACACCAATGCCACGCTGAACAGCGGTTCGGCGGTGCTGGTCAATGTCGTCAGCGGCGATACTGTCGCACTCGATTCTTCGGCCGCGAGCGGCACGTTCGCGACCAAGAACGTCGGTACCAACATTCCGGTCACGGCGGCGGGCTATGCGCTGCTGAACAATCCCTTCGACAACTATGTGGTGGCACAGCCGACCGGGCTCTCGGCCGATATCACGCAGGCACTGATCGAGCTGACCAAGGTGACCAAGGTCTACGATTCCACCACCGATCTGCCGATGGCGTCCACCGCCTATACGCTGAACGGCGTGGTCTCGGGGGATGACGTCAGCGTCAATACTGCCGGGATTACGGGGTCTTACGCGGACAAGAACGTGGCGCCCGCGATCAATGTGACGCTGACCGGACTGACGCTCGCCGGGATCGATGCGAGCAATTACAGCATTTCCGGTGCGGTGACCGCCCAGCCCATCGGCGAGATCACGCCCGCCACGCTGAACGTCGCGATCATCGGCAATCCGACCAAGGTCTACAACGGCAACACCGCGGCCACGCTGGCGAGCGGCAATTTCCTGATCACCGGCTTCGCGGGCACCGAAGGGGCGACCATCAATCAAACGGTGGGCACCTACGACAGCGCCAACGTGGGGGCCCGCACGATCACCGCCGCGCTGACGCAGGCCAACTATGACCCGAATTCGGGAACGCTGCTGTCCAACTACGTGCTGGCGACCAGCGCCACCGGGGCCGGCACGATCACTCCGGCGCAACTGAGCGCCGCGATCATCAACAATCCCACCAAGACTTATGACGGCAACATCAATGCCACGCTGAACGCGGGAAATTACCAGCTCACCGGCTTCGTCGCCGGGCAGAGCGCGACCGTCACCCAGACCTTTGGTACTTACGCGTCCGCCAATGCCGGGAACTGGCTGGTCACGGCCGCGCTGGGCTCGGGGGATTTCACCGCCGGATCGGGCACGCTGCTGTCAAACTATATCCTGCCGACCAGCGCACAGGGCCTCGGCACCATCGATCAGGCGGTGCTGACGGCGGCGATCATCGGCAATCCCACCAAGACCTACGACGGCAACACCGTGGCCACGCTGACCGGCGGCAACTACCAGCTCACCGGCTTCGTCACCGGCGAAGGCGCCAGCGTGACGCAGACGGTGGGCGCCTACGACAGCGCCAACGCGGGCCCGCGCACCGTCACCGCCAGCCTTGCGGGCGGGGACTTCACGGCCAATTCCGGGACCTTGCTGACGAACTACGTTCTGCCGACCACGGCCTCCGGCGCGGGCACCATCGGGCAGGCGACGCTCAGCGCCGTCATCATCAACAACCCGACCAAGGTCTACGACGGCAATACGGCCGCGACGCTCACTTCGGGCAATTATCAGCTCACCGGCTTCATCGGCAGCGAAAGCGCCAGTGTGACGCAGACGGCGGGGCTCTATGACAGTGCCAATGCCGGACCGCGCACGGTGACGGCCAGCCTCGGCGGCGGAGACTTCACGGCCGGATCCGGCACGCTGCTGAGCAACTACGTGCTGCCCACCAGCGCGAGCGGCGCGGGCACGATCACGCAGGCGCTTCTCACCGCCGCCATCGTCGGCACGCCGACCAAGAGCTATGACGGCACCACCGCCGCGCTGCTGAACAGCACGAACTTCGCGCTGTCCGGCTTCGTCGCCGGTGAGGGCGCAAGCGTGACGCAGACCGTGGGCACTTACGACAGCCCCAATGCGGGCGCGCGGACCGTCACCGCCAGCCTTGCCGCCACCGACTTCACCGCGACCGGCAGCACGCTGCTGTCCAACTATATCCTGCCCACCACGGCCAGCGGCGCCGGCGTGATAAACCGGGCGGTACTGGTCGCCTCGATCGTCGGCGTGCCTACCAAGACCTACGATGCGACCACGGCGATCACGCTCACCCCCGCCAACTATTCGTTGACCGGTTTCGCTGCCGGTGAGGGCGCGACGATCACGCGGACGGACGGGTTCTTCGCCTCTCCCGACGCCGGTTTCCGCCAGATCACGGCAACGCTGGGGGCAAGCGACTTCGCGCCCGATAGCGGCACGCTGCTGTCGAACTATCTCCTGCCCTCTACGGCAACCGGCTTCGGCCTGATCGAGCGCGCAGTGCTGACGGCCAGCATCATCGGTAATCCGACCAAGGTCTACGACGGCACCACCGCCGCCACGCTGACTAGCGCGAACTACAGCCTCACCGGCTTCGTGGCCGGGCAGGGCGCGACGATCACCGAAACCGCGGGTACTTACGACAGCGCCAATGCCGGGCCCCGCACCGTGAGCGTCACGTTCGGCAGTCCGGATTTCGTGGCCGACAGCGGCACGCTGCTCACCAACTACGTACTGCCGCTCGATGCCACCGGCGCGGGCACGATCACCCAGGCCACGCTGCTGGCCGCGATCGTCGGCAATCCCACGAAGACTTACGACGGCAACGCCAACGCCATACTGACCAGCGCCAACTACACGCTCACCGGCTTCATCGCGGGTGAGGGGGCGACCGTCACCCAGACCGCCGGCCTCTACGATGGACCCAATGCCGGAGCGCACAGCGTGACAGCCAGCCTTGCAGGCGGCGATTTTGCGGCGAACGGCGGCACATTGCTCAGCAACTATATCCTGCCCACCAGCGCGACCGGCGCGGGGACGATCACGCAGGCGATCCTGACCGCTGCGATCATCGGCAATCCGACCAAGACGTACGACGGCACTACCGATGCCACGCTCTCCAGTGCCAACTACATGTTGACTGGATTCGTCGCCGGTGAGGGCGCGAGCGTGACGCAGACCTTCGGAACTTATGATAGCCCCAACGCCGGGCCCCGGATCGTCACTGCCGCACTGGGAAGCATCGACTTCGCGGCCGACAGCGGCACGCTGCTGTCGAATTACATCCTGCCGACCAGTGCGTCCGGTGCAGGAACGATCAACCCGCGCCCCATCAACGGGCGCGCGATCGACGGCGCGATCATCGGCAATCCTACGAAGGTCTATGACGGCAATACGATCGCGACGCTCACCCCGGCCAATTACGACCTGACCGGTTTCGTGGGTAGCGACGGCGCGATCGTCACGCAGACGGTGGGCAGGTATGCGTCGAAGGATGCCGGTATCCACCTGATCACGGCGGACCTCGATCCTTCCGATTTCACGCCAACCGGCACAACCCTGCTGTCCAACTATCTGCTGCCCACAACCGTCTTCGGTCCGGGCACGATCACGCAGGCGACCCTGCTGGCAGTGATCATCGGCAACCCGACCAAGACGTACGACGGCACCACCGCCGCCATGCTGACCAGTGCGAACTACAGCCTCACCGGCTTCGTTTCGGGAGAGGGGGCGAGCGTCACCCAGACCTCCGGCACCTATCAAAGCCGTGACGCGGGCCTGCGCCTTGTTACCGCCAGCCTGGGCAGTGCCGATTTCGCCGCCAATTCCGGGACGCTGCTGTCGAACTACGTGCTGCCGACCAGCGCGGCAGGGCTGGGCACGATCACGCAGGCGATCCTCACGGCTTCGATCATCGGCAATCCGACCAAGACCTACGACGGCAACGCCAATGCCACGCTGACGAGCGCGAATTACAGCCTCACCGGCTTCGCTGTGGGCGAGGGCGCAAGCGTGACGCAGGCGGCGGGGCTCTATGACAGCGCCAATGCCGGATCGCGCACGGTCACCGCCAGCCTTGGCGGCGCAGATTTCAGCGCGAACAGCGGCACCTTGCTGACCAACTATATCCTGCCCACCAGCGCCACCGGAGCAGGCACGATCACGCAGGCCGCGCTGCTGGCGGCGATCATCGGCAACCCCACCAAGACCTACAACGGCAATGCGAACGCCCTGCTGACGAGCGCGAATTACAGCCTCACCGGTTTCATCGCCGGAGAGGGCGCCACCATCACGCAGACGGCGGGGCTCTATGACAGCGCCAACGCCGGATCGCGCACCGTCACCGCCAGCCTTGGCGCGGGCGACTTCAACGCCAACAGCGGCACGCTCCTGTCCAATTACGCACTGCCCACCAGCGCCTCGGGTGCGGGCACTATCGACCAGGCGGTACTGTCGATCACGGTCGTGGGCGATCCCACCAAGGCCTATGACGGTACCACCTCGGCCACGCTGACCGACGCGAATTACAGCCTGACCGGCTTCGCGCCCGGCGAAGGCGCGACGGTCAACCAGACGGCGGGCCTCTACGACGGCGCCAACGCCGGTCCGCACACTGTTTCGACCAGCCTCGACGCGGGGGACTTCACGGCGGACAGCGGCACGCTGCTCAGCAACTACGTGCTGCCGACCAGCGCTTCGGGTGCCGGTACGATCAGCCGCGCGGTCCTTATGGCGGCGATCATCGGCAATCCGACCAAGACCTACGACGGCAACAAGACGATCGCGCTCACCAGCGCCAACTACAGCCTGACCGGTTTCGCCACCGGGGAGGGCGCCATCATCACCCAACCCGTCGGCACCTACGACAGCGCCAATGCCGGCGCCCGCATTGTCACGGCTGGCCTTGCCACGGGCGATTTCACCGCGAACGGCGGAACGCTGCTGAGCAACTACGTCCTGCCCACCAGCGCTTCGGGTGCGGGCACGATCGACCGCGCGATCCTGATGGCGGCGATCATCGGCGATCCCACCAAGACCTATGACGGCAACAGCAACGTCACGCTGACCAGCGCGAATTACAGCCTGACCGGCTTCGTGGCCGGAGAGGGCGCGCGGATTACGGAGACCTCGGGCCTCTACGATGGCCCCAATGCCGGTGCCCATACCGAGACCGCGGCGCTCGACAGTTCGGACTACACCGCCAATAGCGGCACGCTGCTCAGCAACTATGTCTTGCCCACCAGCGCCTCGGGCGACGGCACGATCAACCGCGCGGACCTGACGGTGGCGATCACCGGCAATCCCACCAAGCAGCGCGACGGTAATACCAATGCCACCCTCAAGCCCGGCGACTACACGATCACCGGTTTCGTGGCGGGTGACGGCGCCAGCATCACGCAGACGCAGGGCACTTATGCCTCGCCCGAACCGGGCCAGCATCTGGTGACCGCCGCACTTTCGCCTTCCGATTATCTGGCCAACCAGGGCACGCTGCTCGCCAACTACAACCTGCCGGACGTTGCGACCGGGCCGGGCACGATCCTCTATGCCTATCCGTGCGCTTCGGTGGTGCTCTGCCTGCCTGATCTGCCGGACTTGCAAGCCAAGTTCTGGGGCGGCCTCTTCGGGCGGTTCTATATCGTCTACCCCAGCATCTTCCCGCGTTATCAGGGACTCACGCAGGGCATGGCGGCGATGCCGAGCATCCTCCAGCCTGGCGGGATCGACCAGACCGCGACTGACTGGACGATCCGCAAGCGCACCGCCGTCGTCAATTCCAGTGACCAGATCCTGAACCGGGGCGGCGGCAGCGTGCAGATCCAGATCCACTACGACACGCCTTCACCGGCAATCGGTCTTGGCGGGGGGCAATGATGATGAAATCGATGAAGGTGGTGACCGCGCTTGTCGCGGCGGGTGCGGCAACGTTCGGGACCGGGCTGGGAATGGGGCTGGCCCATGCGCAGGACTTCGAGCGGCGGATGCCGAAACAGCCGCCCAACCAGCCCGCTCCGGAAGTGCCCACGCCGCCGGCGCCGGCCGCTTCCGCCGATGATGCCACGCAGATCCTTCCCGTGCTGCGCGGACTGGTCTTCGTGAACGGCCCCGCCGGGCTGCAACCGGCGGGCATTGCCGCCGATGGGGCGAGCTCCGGCGTCGAAGTGCGCGGGCTGCCGCTGCTGGCCAATCCGGCCTTTGACGCGGCGATGCGGCCCTATCTGAACCGGCCGCTGACGCGCGGCGATCTCAATGCCATCGTCCGCGTGGTGCAGGATGCCTATCGGACCGGGGATCATCCCTTCGTCGATGTCGGCGTGCCGCCGCAGAACGTACAGAGCGGCGTGGTGCAGGTAGTCGTCACCGAATACCGGGTCGGCGCCATCGACGTGACGGGCAACCGCCATTTCTCGTCGAACCTGATCCGGGGCATGAGCGATCTGCGAACGGGCGAAGTGCTGACCCTGCCGCGCCTGCGCGAGGCACTGGACGACTATAACCAGAACCCGTTCCTGACCGTGGACGGCGTGGTCCGGCCCGGGCAGGAAACCGGCACGACCGACCTCGTGCTGGAAGCGCACGACCGGCTGCCGGTGCGCGTCTATGCCGGGTATGACAATCAGGGCGTGCCCACGCTGGGCCGCGACGAATGGTTCGTGGGCTTCAACTGGGGCAATGTGCTGGGGACCGGCCAGATCCTCTCCTACCAGTTTACGCGCAGTTTCAAGGGTGAATATACCTCCCATTCCGCGAGCGACGTCATCCCGATCACGCCGGACGACCGGCTGATGATCTTCGGTGCCTATGCCATTCAGAAGCCGGAATTTTCCGACCTGTTCAACAGCGAGGGGCATTCCGGCCAGGTCAGCGCGCGCTTCGTGCACAACATGCGCGGGCCGGGCACGGTGCGGACCAGCATCCAGGTGGGCATCGATTACAAGCGCGCGAACAGCAACCTTGAATTCCTGGGCTTCCGGCTGCTCGATTCCGCCGTCGAAGTGTTCCAGGTTCCGGTGATCTTCACCGGCACGATCAACGACCGGCACGGCCAGACGGTGCTGGAGAACCAGACCGTGATCTCGCCCGGCAATGTCACCAGCCACAATACCGATGCCGATCTCCAGCAACTGGTGCCCTATGGCAAGGCGACTTACGCCTACGACCGCATCTCGATCACGCGCACGACCTATCTCCCGCACGGGATTAACTGGGTTGTGCGCGGCATGGCCCAGTTCGCCACCAGCAACCTGCCGTACAGCGAGCAGCTTTCCGCCGGCGGGCTGGGCAGCGTGCGCGGTTACGATCCCAACGCGGCGTTGGGCAGCCAGGGTTTCCTCGCCAAGACCGAATTGAACTCTCCAGCCTTCCACCTGCTGGCGAAGAGTGGGCAGTTCGAGGACCAGATGCAGCTTGGGGTCTTCGTTGACTACGGCAAGGTGTGGCAGCAGCGGCGCCTGCCGGATTCGCCCAAGAACGCCGAACTGGTGAGCGTGGGCGCCAAGGCGCACTATACGGTGGGCCGCTATCTCGATCTCGAACTCGATCTGGGTCAGCAATTGAAGAAGGCGCCCTTTGCGGACAGCAAGGAGACCCGGCTGGCGATGGTCGCCACGATCGGGTTCTGAGGCGGGGGATTACTTTTCATACAGGCTGGCAGCGGGGGGCTTGATCGAAATGATACCGGTGTCATAAGGTTGCCCAAGGACGGAGACCGTGGAGAGTGTTCTCCCCGGCCCGCCAAGGGAGAGAAGCCTGCGTGTCGCACCCCCAATGGCGTATCGTGACGAATCTGGTCTGTTCGCGGATTGCTCTGGCTGTCGCCGGTCTCTGCATTGCCGGGGCTCCGGCTATCGCGCAGGAGGCGGACGGCCTGCTGTTCCATGCGCCGCTCGACAGCGGGTTCGATGCGACGGTGTCCGGCGGCGCGGCGGTTCCGAACTTCAAGAGCGATGTCTCGATCGTTCCTGACGGTGCCGTCGGCGGTGCGGGGCGATGGTCCGATGGCGGCTATGTCGCGTGGGAGGCGCCCGGCAATATCTATGCGCAGCGCGGCACGCTGTCGTTCTTCTGGCGCAGCCATACGCCGGTGGGCGAGGCGCCGTTCGTCATCTTCCGCGCGAGCGCGGGCGACCATTCGAGCTGGGACATGGCCTTCCTGCGCATCGACTGGAACGGCCACGGCTTCGATGCTTTCGTGACCGACGCCAATCTCTCGCGCGTGCGGGTAAGCTGGACGATCCCGACGCCGCCGACCGCCGATGACTGGCACCACATCGCCTTCGCCTGGGACGAGACGCAGGGCGTGCGGCTGTTCTGGGATGGCAAGGAAGTGGCCTCGAAGCAGCAGGCGGCGGATCTCGACATGGCGTTGGACCAGTTCGGCCTCGCGGGCCGCGTCATCGCGCCGCATCAGGTGCAGAGCCGCTACAACTTCATGCGCGGGTCCGACCTCGACGGCATCCGCGTCTACGACCACATGCTGGACGGTACACAAGTGGCGCAACTGGCGGCGCGGCAGCAACCGGCCGGAACGCCTGCTTCAGCTCAGACCGATCTGCGCAAGGCGTGGCTCCATCGCTTCGGCTGGGACACGCAGAGCCCGCCCGTGCTGGATGACAAGGTCACCGCCATCCGCAAGGTCGAATTCGCGGATGCCAAGGACCTCAAGGAATGGATGTGGAAGGGCGTGGACGGCATTGCCGAGACCACCTGGCCCGGCGTCTACAACCGCTCTCGCCTGCCCGGGCGTGACGATTATTTCGAGCTGCCGGACTGGAACGTCTATGTTGAGGGCGGCAAGACCTACGAACTGACGCTGCCGCAGAACGCGGCGTTCAACCGCGTCGAAATTCGCGGCGCGGCCTACGGCGCGCTGGAGTGGTCTCCCGATGGTAAGTCCGCGTGGAGCAAGCTGGCGGCGCGGCCCAAGGGCGTGGTGCGCTCGCTCACCGATACCCCCACGAAGACGGGCGGCAGCTTGCGCTTCACCAATGTGATGCAGGAGCAGCCGATCCAGGAGATCTGGGCCTACGATATCCATGCCGGGGAAGTGCCCAAGGGCACGTTCCAGCTTAGCTATACGGTGCACGCCGATGCCGCGTCGGACCTTGGCGCGCTGGAGCAGCTCAATGCGCATATCGCCGGGCGCTATCCGGCGAACGAGCGTTCGACCGTGGTGGCGCTCCCGACCGGCGGGGTAAAGGCGGCGGTCGGCGCGGGCAGCGCCGGCGCCTCGGGCATGGCGCGGCGCAGCGGCGACGACCTGCCGCTGGTCCATGTGCTGATCCCCTCGAACTTCGGCGACGCTCCGGCAGGCCGCCCACTGGCGCGCGCCTGGAACTATGGCTGGGAGAACGTCCACGACGGGCTGGACGGGCTGGCCATCGACCTGCCCGCGATCGACGCGAAGCCCAATGCGCAAGGCGTGATCCCGCTCGACATCCGCGTGAAGGACCCGATCTGGCCCGACCGCGACATGATCGACGTGCAGGTATCGGTGCGTCCCGGACAGCCGCGCACGCTCTGGCTGGACTTGCGCGACCGGATCCTGACGGCGGACAGCCTCTACATGACGGTGGCCTCGGCCGCGCCGGACTTCGGCGCGAAATCGATCGACGGGATGACCGTGCGCCTCGTCTTCAAGGACCGTGTCGAGGCGAAAGTCGAACATGTGGCCGACCGCTTCAATCAGGTGAAGGACAACTGGGCCTTCCTGGTCGAGGAGCATACCGCGTCCAAGCGCGCCGCGCTCTATCGGCGCCTCTATGGCGACATCACCGACCTGCTGCGCGTCGATCCCGACAATCTGGAAGCGCGGCGCTACTGGGCGGACATCGGCTATTCGGAGGCGCAGCTTCCACCCTTCGTCCAGCCGCAGCCGCCGGCCGGCATGCCGCTCTGGGCGTTCCGCCAGCTTGAGGACCTGAAGCTCACTCGCCAATTCGTGAACTGGTGGATCGACAATCGGCAAGTGCCCTACGGCGATTTCGGCGGCGGCATTTCCGACGATACCGACCTGACCCAGCAATGGCCCGGCCTTGCGCTGATGGGCGTCGATCCGGACAAGATCAACGGATCGCTGCGGGCGCTATCGGACGCGGTCTACAAGAACGGCATGATCGTCGATGGACTGGGCTACATCACCACCGACGAGCTGCACGTCTACGAGGAAGGCATCAATTCCGACGCCGAGCGGCTTTACCTCAACTGGGGCGAACCCAAGGCGGTCGAGCGGATGATGGCCACCGTCAAGGCGCTGGGCAAAGTGATCCGCGTGAACCCGGCGGGGCACATGCACATTTCGTCCAGCTGGTACGGCGCGCGCAAGATCTACCGCGACGAGCCGTGGGCATGGCAGAAACCCTATGGTTTCGTCATCATGCACACGCCGGTCCTGCTGGGCCTCTATAATGCCGATCCGACCGCGCGGGGACTGGTGACGGGCTTGGTCGACGGCTTGCTGGCCCATGGCAAGCAGGGCGCGAACGGGCTCTGGACTTTCCCCAACGACATCAGCTTCGACCACGACACTGAGCGCGCGGGCGACGGCGGCGGCGCCACGCTGCCGATGCAGTCGGCCTGGGCGGCATGGCGCTTCACCGGCGACGACAAGTATCTGCGCCCGATCCTCGGCCGCGTCGGCAAGGACAATTTCGGCGTGCTGGCCGAGCTTAACGAGAACGCCCTGACCGTACTGGGCAAGCGGGGGGATCTGAAGGACCCCGTGCTGCGCAAGGCAGAGGGCGGCGACGACTTCGCCCGGTTCGAGGCCTGGAACACCACCGGCGACCGTGCCTGGCTGGAGGCGCTCAATGCCCATGGCATCTCGGACAAGAGCCAGCACATGTACATGTACACCGAAGGCCATTGGTGGAGCGACCGCGTGGAGGCGCCGAACGAGCTGCTCCAGCGCGAGCGGCTCGGCGGTATCGCCCTCAAGCGTAACCAGACTTATCCGGGCAACGCGGTGAGCTGGCGCTTCGCCGATCCCGAGGCGGCGGTGAAAGTGGCGATCCTCGTGCGCGATGCAACGCCCGAGCAGTTCACGGTCGTCGCCTACAACACCACCGGCACCGAGCAGCGCGCGGACATGGGAACGTGGAACGTGGTGGCGGGCACCTGGGAAATGACGCAGGGTCTTGCTGCGGACGGCAGCGATGTCGCGAAGGGCGCGACCCCGCGCGAGGTCGAACTGGAACGCGGCGGTTCGCTGCCGGTCACCTTCGCGCCGGGCACGGCGACGGTCATGACTTTCCGGCTCAAGCAGAAGGCCGCTGTCCAGCCCGAGCATCGCCCCGATCTCGGCATCGGTCTCGATGACGTGACGCGCAAGGGCAACAGGCTTGCCGTCACCGTGCACAGCCTCGGCTCGGTCGCCGCGCCTGCGGGCACGCTCACGCTGGAGACGCCCGAGGGCAAGGTCCTCGCTTCCGCCCCCGTGCCTGCGCTGGCGCCGCCGACCGACCTCCTGGCCAAGACGGCAACGGTCACGCTCACCGTGCCCGCCGGTGCGCCTGAAGTGCTGCATGTCAGAGTCTCGACCGGAGCGCCGGAAGTGACCCAGCGCAACAATGTCGTGATCCTTGGGGAGGCGCACTGATGCGTGTCCGGGCCCTCGCCCTGCTGGTGCTGGCGGTGTTGGCCGCCCCGGCGCAGGCGAAGGAGGGGCAGGTCGTTTGGACGTTCGACCGCCTCGACCGCATCGGCAACTTGCACCCGCAAGTGCTCGGCAATCCCCATGTCGAGGACGGACCGGTCGGCAAGGCCGTGGTGTTCGACGGCGTGGACGATGCGCTCTACCTTGCCCGCCATCCGCTTGCCGGCGCGCGGCAGTTCACGTTGGAGGCGGTGTTCCGGCCCGACGGCGGCGCGTTCGAGCAGCGCTGGCTGCATCTCGCCTCGGACGATCCCGCTAACCAGACGCGGATCATGTTCGAGATCCGGGTGGTCGGAAATTCGTGGTATCTGGACAGCTTCATCAAGGGGAAGGGCTATTCGCAGGTCCTGATCGACCCGGCGAAGCTGCACCCCATCGGCCGCTGGTATCACGTTGCCCAGACGTTCGACGGAACGACCTATCGCAGCTATGTCGACGGCGTGCTGGAAGGCGAGGCGCGGGTTGACGGCTTCACGCCGCAAGGGCCGGGCAACACCTCGATAGGCGTGCGCTATAACCGCGTGAACTTCTTCCACGGCGCCATCCGCACGGCGCGCTTCACCGACCGTGCGCTGGCACCCTCGCACTTCGGATTGTTGCATTCCATTGGGAAAGCGGCGGACAGGTGAGCCGGGCACGTTCGCCCGAATGGCACCTCGCCCGCCGCTTGCATCCGGTTACTTCGGATGGATTTCCTTGATCCTGCTGCCCTTCAGGCTAACCCCGCCCATCAAGCCCTTCTGACTGAAGGCGAACGCATAGATCGCTTTGTTCAGGTTGGCCGTATCGAGCGACGCTTCGGCGCCCTTGTCGATGAACGCTATGCTGGCATCGGAGCCGGCATCCCAACTCGCGCCGTTGATCGTCTCGGCCATCTTTTGCTCATTCATGAAAAAGAGCGCATAGCCGTACCCTTGGGCTCCGGCCTGCAAGCCGACCGAAGCGCTCGACATGTTGAAGAACCGTGTTGCCTTGCCGTTTACAAACAGCGTGCCGTCACCGGATGAACCGGCGATCACGAAGCCGCCCTTGATGATCTTGGGAAAGACCATGACGCCCTTGGCCTTCTTGCCAACGGCTGCCGCCTTGGGGTTGGAGGCAAGGAGCTGGTTCAGCGCGGCCCGCGACTTTGCCTCGATTTCCGCCGCCGATGAAGCGGCGCTCACCTGTGTCGGAACAGCCATTGTCAGTACGGCGGCCGCGATGCCACCAACTGCCAGACGACGCGTGATTTGCAGACGATCTAACCTCATCGCATGACCTTTCAAAGAACGGGTGAAGGTGACATTGGGCCTCCGCCACGTATATCCGGCCTTCGGACAACGTCAGGAAGGCTGAGACGGGCACGTTACGCGTGGATCCGAAGGATTCCATTGGGGTAAACACCGAGATTCCGAAAGAATCCTTCGTTGGAATGTGCGCCGGTCGAGCGCACCTAATAGGGCACGTTTGTGCGTTTTCAGCTTGGCGGGGTGGAGAGCCGAACTAGCCCTCGACTATCGGGACTATTGGCTGACTGACGGGCTGCTCTGGAGAAAGTCTATCGCCTTGTCGAGCCAATCGGCAGAAAATGACTGGCCGATGTCGGCGTAACGCGCAAATATATCGCGTAATTCGCCGCCGGTTACTTCGCCTTTGAATATCCCCACCGAACGATCTCCGGATATAGTGGCCGCAAGGATGGAAATATTCGTGCCTATGTCTGACGGGGGAGGGTTTCCATTGTCATCGACTATTGCGGTTCCGCCGTTGAATACGACAAGATTGTAACCGGTGGCCGCCTTGATCGTATCGAGATCCTTCTGCGTGTAATAATTGGGATCTCCGGCAGATGGCGGTTTCTCCGAATTCGCAGCCGCCAGCTTCATGTTGCGCTGAAGCACTTCGCGATCCGTAAGGGCCTTTGAGCCGAGTGGAGCTACCGGCTCTCCATCCAGCAGTTTCATGAGATTCATGGCCGTGCTCGGCAGCAGTAGATTGCCGAAGCCTATTGTCTGCGCGGCTACCGGCTTCGGAAAATCTGCCGCTTGCGCTCCCGAATCCGCCGAGTGAGGAGGCTCGAAGTTTGCGGCCTGTTCGCTGCTCGCGGTCATCAGGCCGGAGGCGGCCGCCGAAACCCGATCGATTGGGCTTATTGTCATTTTGCACCTCGCCTTGCGTGCCGGGCATAGGGCGGTTGGAATGAACCCGGTTTGATTTCATTATAGGAAATTATCGGCGGATGGCCGTGCTTCGCCGCATGTCGATCGATGCTGCCGGAACCATCGACGACTCGCATCTTGGCGGCTAAAGCGGCGGCATGACATCACAGATCACGATCCGCCGCCCCGACGATTGGCATGTGCATCTTCGCGATGGCGAGATGCTGAAAGCCGTCGTCGGCTACACAGCAGACCAGTTCGCGCGCGCCATCGTCATGCCGAACCTGACGCCGCCCATCGTCACCGTGGCTGCGGCGCAGGCCTATCGGGAGCGCATTCTGGCCGCTCTCCCGGCCGGTTCGGACTTCACGCCGCTGATGACCTGCTATCTGACCGACGATGCCGATCCGGCGGAAATCGAGCGCGGGTTCGAGCAGGGCGTGTTCGCCGCCTGCAAGCTCTATCCCGCCAATGCCACCACCAATTCCGCGCACGGCGTTACCGATGTGCGCAAGCTTGCCCGCGTGCTGGAGACCATGCAGCGGATCGGCATGCCGCTGCTCATCCACGGCGAAGTGACGGATCGCGAAGTCGACATTTTCGACCGCGAGGCCGTTTACATCGAGCGCATTCTCACGCCGCTGGTGCGCGATTTCCCGGGCCTCAAGATCGTGCTCGAACACATCACGACGGCCGATGCGGTCGATTTCGTTGTCGGCAGCGGGCCGCAGATTGGCGCCACGATCACGCCGCAGCACATGATTATCAACCGCAACGCGATTTTCGACGGTGGCATTCGCCCGCATGCCTACTGCCTGCCGGTGGCGAAGCGCGAACAGCACCGTCTCGCGGTGCGCAAGGCGGCGGTGTCCGGCTCGCCGAAGTTCTTCCTCGGCACCGATACCGCGCCGCACACGGTGGAGCGCAAGGAAGCGGCCTGCGGATGCGCGGGCATCTTCAACGCACCGTACGCTCTGGAAAGCTACGCCCAGGTGTTCGACGAGGAAGGCGTGCTCGACCGCCTGGAAGGTTTCGCTTCCGTGCATGGCCCCAATTTCTACGGCCTGCCCCTGAACGAGGGCACCGTGACCTTGCGGCGTGAGGATGTGGTCGTGCCGGCCGCGATCACGCATGGAGAGATCAGCGTGGTTCCGTTCCATGCCGGTGAAACGATGCGCTGGCGCTTCGTTCGCTAAGTATTGAAGCCAGGACGACGGTCGTGTTGCCTTGTCGCAACGTGACCGCGTCTTGGAGTACGCCTCCAGTCATTGAGACAAGATATCGCTTGCGCCGGTTGGGGCGCGCGGTGATAAGTAAGTCACTGTGAGGTTGTGTATTCCACCATTAGGTGCCGCACTCCTACTATCAGGATGCGCAAGCCTGCCTGCGGAACGTTCGGCCGATTGCGCGGCTGCTACGGGGCCTCCAATCACTTATTCGGCGGATGGCACAACAGCCATTACGCACATCGATGTGCTCACGTACAATATCGAAGGCCTGCCCTGGCCGGCCCGTCAGAACCGGGCGCCCTATCTGCGCGAGATCGGCAAGCGTCTCGCCGCGTTCCGCGCGCAGCATAACGGCCCCGACATCATCGTGTTCCAGGAAGTCTTCAGCGGCGCTGCCGCCCAGGCGGTCGAGGATACGGGCTATACTGATCTGACCGTCGGCCCGCACACCAGCACGCGGCAGGCTCCCAACGTACAAGGCCCGCTGCCGGGCAGGCGCAATATTTTCCGCGGCGAAATCGCGCAGAATTTTACATCGAGCGGGCTGGTGATCGCCACGGATTACCCGGTCGTGCTTGCACAGGCGCGGCCCTATGCAAGGGGCAGTTGCGCGGGGTTTGACTGCCTGTCCAACAAGGGCGCGCTCATGGCAGAGATCATTATCCCGGGCGTCCCGGGAAGGATCGATGTCTTCAACACCCATATGCAGGCGCAGCGTGCGTCGGGCGTATCGGTGGAGCGCCACGCGGCCGCCCACGAGCGGCAGACCAACGAACTGTCCGATTTCGCGAGCACGACCGGAGACTTGTCTAGCCCCACGATCATCGCCGGGGATTTCAACATGCGGAACTCCGACGTCCGCTTCGAGCATTTCTCGCGGCAGTTCCCGTTACAGAACGTCCACCAGTTCTGCATCGAGAAGCCCGACCAGTGCGAGGTTCTTGAACATTGGGAGCACGCCGATCAATGGCGGCGCGTGCAGGACAAGCAGTATTTTTCGTCGGGCGCGGTCGTGAAGATACGCCCCATACGCGCCGAAGGCATGTTCGATGGCGGGCCGAGCGGGCCGGTCCTTTCCGACCATAACGGTTTTCGGGTCGTGTACGAACTCAGCTGGCCGGTGAACGGTTCGCAGACCGCTTCGGTTTCGGCCTGCGCTGCGCCCACCAGTGCATCTTTGAACAAATAGGCGAATGGACGCAGGCCTTCGTCATCTGTGAGCGTTTTTTCAGGGTTTCGATTTCGACGCGATGGCCGGGTAGGCGGCGGTGTCAGGAGGAGGAAATGCCATGAGGTCATGCACATGGTTGAAGAAGGTTCTGGGCGCGCCGGATTCGCGCGCCGTCGGCCGTTTCTGGCCGGTGGCGCTGCTGGCGTCTCTGCTTGCGATGCTTTCCGTTCCCGCCATGGCCCAGCAGGCCCCCGCCGACGCAGGACCTCAGGCGACGCTGTTCCAGAATGTCCGCATTTTTGACGGCAAGAACGCGAACCTTTCGGCGCCCTCCAATGTGCTTGTCCGCGGCAACACGATCGAGCGTATTTCGACGGACGCGATTGCCGCCGATGCGAATACGCTGGTTATAGACGGCGGCGGCCGGACCCTGATGCCCGGCCTGATCGACGCGCATTGGCATGCGATGTTCATCCGCCCGACCCCGGCCGAAATGCTCACCGGAAATGAAGGCTACCTCAACCTGATCGCGGGCGATGAGGCGAAAGACACGCTGCTGCGCGGCTTTACAACAGTGCGCGACGTGGGCGGACCGGTGTTCGGCCTCAAGCAGGCGATCGATGCCGGGTTTGCGGTCGGCCCGCGCATCTACCCGGCCGGAGCGATGATTACCGTTACCAGTGGCCATGGCGATTTCCGGTCGCTGTCGGACCTGCCGCGCCAGATCGGCGGCCCGCTCACGCGCGGAGAGCAGTTGGGCGGCTATGCCATTGCCGACAGCCCAGATGAAGTGCGTGTGCGTGTCCGCGAGCAGTTGATGCAGGGCGCCTCGCAGATCAAGCTTACGGCCGGGGGCGGCGTCTCTTCCCCGTTCAGCCCGATCGATGTGGTGACCTTTACCGTGCCGGAGCTGCAAGCGGCCGTGGAAGCCGCGCATAACTGGGGCACGTACGTTACCGTGCACGCCTTTACCCCGGCAGCGATCGAGTCGGCCATTGCCGCAGGCGTGACCTGTATCGAACATGGTTTTCTGATGACCGAGGCCGACGCCAAGCTGATCGCCCAGAAGGGCATCTGGCTCAGCCTGCAACCTCTGCCCGATGAAATGCGCACCGGCATGCCGGTGGGTTCCGTCCAGCGGGAAAAAGCGGACGAAGTCTTCCCTGGCATCGCGCGCACTTATGAGTATGCCAAGAAGTACAAGATCAAGACGGCATTCGGCACCGACGTCCTGTTCTCACGCGCATTGGCGCAGCAGCAGGGCGCCATTCTGGCCTCTCTGGCCCGCTGGTACACGCCTGCGGAAGCGCTGATCATGGCAACCTCCACCAATGCCGAACTGCTGAAGCTGTCGGGCAAGCGTGCGCCTTACGCGGGCACGCTGGGCGTCGTTGAAACCGGGGCGCTGGCGGATCTTCTGCTGGTGGACGGCAACCCGCTCCAGAACCTCAATCTGGTCGCCGATCCGGCCAGGAATTTCGTGGTCATCATGAAGGACGGAAAGGTCTACAAGAACACTCTGTCACGATAATCGAAGCGATGGGGCATTCAGCGCGAATGCCCCATCTTCACAGCAATGGCAGGAGGACGGCGATGCGCATCATCGTTAGTGCCGCACTTGCGGCGGCATTCATGTTTCCCGGGCTTGCGGCTAGTCAGGAGCCGCCCGCAGCGACACAGCAGGAGGCCGCTCCGGCGGTGCAGCCGGAGGAGCGGCGTCCGGCACCACCCGGAGCCAATGTGCTTGAAGCGATCGTTCACCGGGACACGCTGTTCAACGGCCCCTTCGTGTCGGTGACGAATGCCCAGCCCAATCTGAATCTGGGATGGGATGCACGCTCGATCCGGGTGCGAAGCGGTGAGTGGCAGATCTGCACGGCCCGCAACTACGCCGGCCGCTGCACCACGATCACGCGGGACCAGCCCACACTCAATCCGCAGTTCCGGACGATACTGTCCATGCGCCCGACCGGCGCTTTCGGGACGGGCGTCGGCCAGTCCTTGCGCGGGGCGTCGGCGGAATTCTTCCCCGCGCCGCTGCGCGACGGGCAGCGCATCCAGTGCGAGGGCGGTTCCAGCTCCAATTGTGCCCGGCAGGCGGCGAACCAGTTCTGCCGCTCCGTGGGCTGGGTGGTGGCGCGGACGCAGACGACAGAGACGGTTTCCGGCCGGGTCTATGTCGCCGATGTCCTGTGCGCGCGCTCCATCACCTGAGCGGTCAGGCCGATTTCCGCCGGGACGCGATCCTGGTTTCGGCGGAATGCGGTTGTTGGAGAATGATTTGATCCGGCAGTGCCGGGAAGCCGTGGGAAAGGTGCTCGCTCCCCTCTTTGCGAGGCCCGGTTGCGCCTGTATGGAATTCGCATGCGCTTTCTGACCCTTACCGCTCTCTCGCTCGCCATCGCATCCCCGGCTCAGGCATGGGGGCCGATTGGACACCGGATTACCGGTGCCATTGCCGATGAAAACCTGAGCGGCGTGGCCCGTGCCAATGTCCGCCTGCTGCTTGGCGAGGAAGACCTTGCCGAAGCGGCGACATGGCCGGACGACATGAAGTCCGATCCTGCCGAATTCTGGCAGAAGAAAGCCAGCCCGTGGCACTATGTGACTGTGCATGGCGACCGCTATGCCGCTTCGGACGCGCCGCCCGAAGGCGACGCGATGACGGCCCTGACGCGCTTCACGGCGACTCTGCGCGATCCGAATGCCTCGCTGGATGACAAGCGCACGGCGCTGCGCTTCATCGTGCACATCATTGGCGATCTGCATCAGCCGCTGCATGCCGGTGGCGGCGACGACCGCGGCGGCAACACCGTTTCGGTTACGTGGTTCGGAACGCCGAGCAATCTGCACTCGGTCTGGGATTCCGGACTGATCGAGCACCGCTCGCTATCCTATTCCGAATATGCCCATTGGCTGTCGCGCTCGATTACGCCCGAACAGGTTATCGCCTGGAATCAGCGCGATCCGGCGGTCTGGATTGCCGAGAGCGTTGCCCTGCGCAAGACGATCTACCCCGCGAACCCCAGCCTTTCGTGGGACTATGCCTATCAGCATCGCGGCGAGATCGACGACCGGCTCAAGCACGCGGGCGTTCGCATTGCGGCTTACCTGAACTGGGCTTTCGAGAACCCCGAACCGGCGGCGGCGGTGAAGAAATAGTAGTCGTCAGCCGCTCCGGCGCTGGCGCTAGATCGGCCAGGCGGCGCGGCGATAGGCGGAATCCCAGAACATCCATTCGTAGCGCGCGGCGTTGCGGAAGGCTGTCGCCATCGCTTTTCGCGTCGCCGGGGTGGCGTTTTCCGCAGCCTCGTCCACCAGCATGCGCACGCGGTCGGTCGCTTCGCCGAACGAGGGTGCCGCATAAGTGTCGATCCACGCGGCATAGGGATTGGGCGAGGCCGCGCTGGGCTTCACGTTGCAGCCGACTTCCCAATAGACCCAGAAGCAGGGCAGGATTCCGGCGATCAGTTCCTCATAGCTGCGGGTGGCGGCCAGCGCGTTGAGGTAGCTGGTATAGGCGAGGCACGCGGGCGTGGGCTCGCTTTCATGCGCCATTTCGGCAGTCACGCCGAACTGCGCGAAGAACGCCTGATGAAGCGCTTCCTCGACCTGCACGGCGACCTTGGCGCCGTCCGAGAATTCCAGGCGCCCCGCCGCCGTCGGCGCACGCGCAGCGGCAAGCGCGAGGGCGCGCGCGTATTCGGCCAGATAGAGACTGTCCTGCACGATGTAGTGGCGAAAACTCTCCGCTTCCAGCGTGCCGGCCGCGAGTTCGGTCAGGAAGGGATGTTCGAGAATGGCCCGGCGCAGCGGGGCGATTTCCTCCCAGATCGTATCGCAGAAGCTCATCGCGCGGGTTCCTTCGCAAGCGGTGGTGGGACTGGTAGAGCCCTCCGCGCTTAGGAAGTCGATGAAAAGGCGTCAATCGGCCCTCATCGGGAGAGGGCCGATTGGGGGAATCCGTTCAGGGCCGCTCGCGGCCTGGAAGTGCGGCCACTTCTTCGGGCGTCAGTGCCGTGATCGTCTGCACGGGGCAGCGCTGTTGCCCCCGCCCGGCCGTTCCGCGCGTCACGACCGAGGTCCCAAGGCCTGAGCCTACGCAGATCGTGGAGCTTCCGGTCGTCATCAGGCCCATCCGCTCATTCCAGTTGATATTGGGGCAGCTACCCAGCAGATCGAGGCGGTAAACATCGCGTCCGGCGCGGATATTGACCGTTGTCGCATTGACGGCCCGGAAATTGCGCACGTCCGATGGCCAGAAACATCGGCGGGGTTCGCGCGATGCGGAAGTGTTACCGTGATCGGTGCCTGCACATGCCGTAATCGTCAGCAGAGCGACTGCTGTTGAGATCAGAACTGTAGCTTTTTCCATCACTACTCTCCTCTGGGGCTTGTGCTTATTTCTCTCTCCGAAATTCCAGATGACTGCGGACATCACGCTGTCCGGGGCGGAAGGACCGTGTGCGGATAGGGCCATTGGCAGGACGACACTGCCTCTACATCGCGTTCCTCATGATTATCATGACAGGCGAGCATTTTATACGGGGCAGATCGACGAAATCCGCCCGTATGGGGCCGCCTATGGCATGGCGGCCTCGCCCAGCCGGGACCGCCTTGCTATAGGCGGCGCATGCTCTCGTTGAATCCCGTGAATACGCCGCCCACCGCACTTGCTTCCGACGCGCCCGATTTCGTCGTTGTTGACGTAGAGACCGCATGCTCGCGGGTCAGCAGCATCTGTCAGATCGGGATCGTCGGATTCAAGGGCGGCCAGGAAGTCTTCGCCTACGAAACGCTCGTGGATCCGCGTGACGAGTTCTCTCCGTTCAACGTGGGCATCCACGGGATCACGGCGCGGCACGTTGTCGGCGCGCCTTCCTATGGCGAGATCCACGAGGCGGTCGATGCCTATCTGAGCGGGCGGATCACGGTTGCCCATTCATGGTTCGACAAGGGCGCACTTGGCGCGGCCTGCCGGGTGAGCGAGCGCCCCGCCATCGAAACACGCTGGCTGGACAGCGTTTCGGTGGCCAAACGGGCCTGGCCGCAATTGCCGAGCCATCGCTTGAACGTCCTCGCCAGCTTCCTCGGGATCGAGCACCGCCATCACGACGCGCTGAGCGATGCCCGCGCGGCGGGCATCGTGATCCTGAGGGCCATCGAGTCGACCGGCGTGGATCTTGAAGGTTGGATGACCAAGCCGCAGCGTGTGCGGGGCAAAGCCCCTGCGCCCGCCGCTTCGGGGCCGCTTTCGGGGGCGCGCCTTGCCGTGCTGGGCGAGGCGCGGGATGGTCCGCTGGCGCAGTGGGCGGCGCAGGCCGGCGCGCGCGTTGTCAGCACGGTGGGCATGACGACCACGATGCTGGTGATCGCCAGCGCGCAGCCGTACGGCCGATGGGTGGATGCCAGCCCACTCCATCGCAAGGCGCAGGAACTGCGCGACGCAGGACGGCCGATCGAGATCGTCACCGAAGAGGCGCTGCGCGCCCGGATCGCGAAGTCAGCCTAAAAAGGGGCGGTCTCGCCGCTCATTTCCGCCCCATAGCATTTTTCACGCTTTTTTCACGCGGGCCCGAAGTGGCCGATCACGTGTCCCGTCCCATGACCTCCTCGTCCGGTAGTTTTTGCCGGACCAGCCTGGAGACGGGAAATGAACACGATCAGATTTAATTCGGTCGGCGCTGCTTTTCTATTGCTGACGATCGCCGCGAATTGCGTTCCGGCGGCCTTGCATGCCCGGGAAGTCGTGCGCACGGAACAGGTTCACTACAGCGATCTCAATCTGGCGACCCCTGAGGGCGTGGCGATGCTCGATCGGCGCCTGAGCCGGGCGGTTCGCAAGGTCTGCGCTGACAACAATTTCCATTCCACATGGGAGGACCGGGGCGGCACGCGTTGCATGCAGGACGCCCAGCGTGAGGTCCGGCGGCAGCGGGATATCGCCATCAACCTTGCGACAAATCCGGTGTCGCAAATCGCGCAGGCGTCGGTTGTCCAATAGAAGTCGTATTAGTTGACTGGGTCGAAATAGGCCGGGCGAGCCAAATAAATGGGCGGGGGTGCCGTATAAAGGCACCCCTTGCTTGCTATACGATACTTAAAGAGGCATTTTCCATGACGGCACATACAGGCCATGACTTGAAGGCGGCTGCGGTACGACTTCAGCGGATGGAAACTGCGCGTGACTGCTTCAGTGGACAACTGCAACGCCGAGATGCAACCGGTTTGCGTAAACCTCTTGGGGGTATTCGCAATCCGGCATCAGGGGGCGAACATGCCGCTGCCGGGGCGGAAGGCGCGGGGCATTCTTGCCTATCTGACGCTGGCTCCGGACCGAAGCGCGACGCGGGAAAGCCTGGCGGGTCTGTTGTGGAGCGATCGGGCACCCATGCAAGCCAGAGCGAGCCTTCGACAGGCGCTGAAGGAACTGCGCGAACTGTCGGGCCTTGGCGAGGCTTTCGCCATGGATCGCGATGCCGTTCATCTGGATGGGCAGCGGGTGCAATCCGATCTGGATTTGATCAGCAAGGCGGCCCACGCGCAGGATCTGGAGGTCCTGGCCACGGTGCTGGGCCATTCGCATGGCGATGTGCTGGAGGACTTTCTCGACCTCTCGCCGAGATTCGACGAATGGCTGATGGCCGAGCGTGTCCGGCTGCGCGAGCAGGTACTGGAAGAGGTGCTCGACGCCCTGCGATGCGCGGGCTTGCATGACATGAAGCACGCCCGCGAAATCCTGCGATCGCTCGATCGCCTTGAGCCGGCCAACGAAGCCGCCGCGCGGTTGGGCATGCGGCTCGACCATGACATCGGTGATGGCAGCTCGCTCCACCGCCGCTACCGCGAGCTGTGCAATCGGCTCGACAGCGAGTTCGGCGCCCGCCCATCGGCGCGGACGCGCGAACTGTTCCATTCACTGGCTGAAGGTATCTCGCCTTCCCAGGACGCAGTGGGCGGCGGGGGGCGAAGGGCGAATTCTCCCAGCATAGCGCTGCGCAGCCGCGACATGATGCCGCTTGTGCTGGTCTCGCCGCTCCGCGCGCAGGGGCAGGAGGATGCGGTGCGCTCGTTCGGCGAGGCCTGCGTCGACGAGATCCGCAGCGCCGTCTGCCAGTTTCGCGGCCTCCACGTCCTGGCGCTCGACGAAGGCGATGTCGGCTCCGTCGTTGCCGAGGCGGAACATGCTCTGGCCATCTATTCCCTATCCGGGAACGTGCGGCAGATCGGTTCCGGCTATCAGGCCAGCCTGCAACTTGCCAATGCGGCAAGCCACGTGATCCTCTGGGCCGAAACTATCCGGCTCGCGGCGCTGGAGATCGAGGCGATCGACATGCTGGTCGAGAAGGCGAGCGGAGTCGTCCTGCCCGCGATCGACCGCGATCTTGAAAGGCAGCTGTGGTCGCACGACGGCGAATTGGCGGAGGAAGGCGCGAAATACACGCGGGCGCGATTGCTGATCCGCCAGTTGGGCGATCTGGAGTCCGTGAAAGCGGCGGTGGCTCTGTTGGAAGAGCTGGTCGAGGAGGATCCGGCCCATATCGCCGCCCGGCTGCTGCTGGTTCGTATGTACAACACCGATTTCTGGCAGCAGGTCTGCGGCCATGACGTTCAGGCTTTCAGGGAGGCGTCCGAACGGCATCTACGGGAGGCGGTCAAGGTGCAACCCGGGCACTGCGAAGTGCGGCTGCGTCAGGCATGGTGCGAGCTTCGCAAGGGCAATGTCGCGCATGCCGAACGCGAGTTCAAGGCCGCGCTGGCGGCATTGCCGAACGATCCGGACATGGTGAACATGTGCGCGTTCGGCATGTGCCACCTCGGCCTTTTCGAGGCGGCGGAAGACCTGATGCAGCGGGCGTTCCGGCAGAATCCATTCCCGCCCAGCGACTATCACGCCGATTACGCGGTCCTTGCGGCGCTGCGGGGATTTGCGGAGGACGCGGAGGCGCATTTCTCCGTATCGGGCGAAATGGGGCTGCAATACACCGCCGTCCGCATGGCGAATGCCGTAAGGCTGGACGATAGCGACGGCCTGATGGCAGAAATCGAAGAGCGCTTCAGGGATGCTTTTTTGCGTGCCTGGCAGCAGCCGACGAAGCCGCAGCTGGAGGATGTGATGGAGTGGGTGGACTATACCTTGCCGCTCAACCCCATCGAACATCGCACGTTCATCAAGTCGAACCTTGCGCAAATACTGGCTCCGCGTTGGTGAGGAGCTGTTCGTAGTAGAAAGTTCGGGGAGGCTCTGCGCAAGCTGCGACCGCGCCTGTGCGCGGCTTGCGCATCGCTTCGAGAATGCGCTCCGCATCGTGTCTTTTGATCGAAGGGCAACGCTCAAGCTGATCGGCCGGAACCGGAAAATCGCGCCCGGTACGCTGCGTGAAAAGCGCGCGGCAGTGGCGCCAGGTCCGGACGGTGTAATCCGTGGTGCGCACGATGCGCTGCATCATGCGGCGGTCTCTCTCCTCAACGTCGAGGCCTGCCAACACGAATTCCGCGTCGACGAGAGCCGTCGTCATGGGAGCGTAGCCAAGCTCGCGGGGGGCATGGCAAATGAGCACCGCGTCGTCGCGGATCAATGTGCCGCGACGGTAGGCGTCGTAGATATCGCCGATCCCTTCCATGCCATAGACATCCAGCTCGGCAGCGCGGATCGCGCCGAGGCTCGCGCCGCCGATTACGCGGACGCCGGCTGCCAGCAAGCTGAGTATTTCCTTGTGCCAAGTCGTGCGCGCTGTTCGGAAGAAGCCGTCGATCAGCGCCACCGTCGCGGGGGGCTTGTCGAGAAGCGCGGCCAGATCGCCGCAGACGGCGGGCGGGCGGACTTCGATATCGTCGGCAACGTCGAGGCCGTATAGGCTGGGCCCCGCGAACAGAACGGTGTCGCGACGGCGCGCGCGCAAGATGGTGGGGGCGCGGCGATCCGGCTCATGGGGCTCATTCGCTCTCGCCAGATCCATGAGGCCGGGCGCCAGACAATGCCACAGGCTCAAGCCCTCCACCGGGAGTTGGTGCTTGAACGCGACAACCGGTACGTCGGCAATTGACCGCGCCGCCTGCAACAGGAAGTGCAGGCGGGCTGGGGCGTCCAGCCCCTCGCGGGTCGGTATGTCGTGCCAGCGGTGGGAGCCTTCGCCAAACCCGAGGTATGAAAGCAGGACGGCGAATTCCTGCTGCCTCCCCATTGCATAGGATTGCGCTTCAAGATCGTCGCGCGCGCCGGCGAACAGGGTCGCGCGCGACTGGACGGCTTCGAGCATGGCCCGTGCGAAGGCGACACGTCTGTCCGGATGGCAGCCGCTGCCGGCCGAGGGGGCGAGATCGTCGAACTGGCGTTTCGTTTCGGTAATCAGGCACTGGAAGGCAGCGATCCCGAATGCGTCGCCAATGCTCCAGGCACGCAGTTGAAAGCCCGCCGCCTGAATGTGCCGTATAAGTCGGATAAGAACGGGGTCGTCGATGGTTGCGAGCACCACTTGCTGCGCGCAGCGTTCTCGCGGCGAGAGTGCTTCGACTTGCGCGCAGCAATGGTGCTCCAGCAGCTCGGCCACTCCGGATGCCCGTGCTTCGTCGTCATTGTTACCGCAAGCGAGGCCGTTGGAGGTCACGCTGAATTCAAAGCAGTGCTGCGTGAAATCGAGCGACAGAAGATCGAACGGGACTTTGCACGGCGCATGGTTGAAGAGGTCCAGTCCATCCAGCCAGTAGCGCTCCCGGTGGGAGGCCAGTGACAGGGCGAGTGCGTGCCTGTCGCCCGACCACAACAACCGATCCGAGGGATCGAGATCGATCAGCCGTGCCCGGGAGGTTGGTGGCTGCAGATTTTCCGCTGCCCAGAGTTCGACCGCTTCGAGCAGGGCGCCAACAGTACCGGCCATCGGCGTTATGCCCTTGCCCTGCGAAACGCTCAGCGATTTCGAAAAGGGGCGGATTGCCTGAAACACCGGTATGCCCGGCACGGCGAACCGGGAAACATCGCCGATGCGCGTAACACCGGCGATGCGGGCGGCCTTTCGCGCCAGGAAAAGGGTCTTGCTTAAATCTCGAGCACGAGGCTCAAGTGTCATTTACCGGATCTATGTGCGGATTGACCCAATAGTGCAGATTGCATTGAATAGAATTTCATAGTGACTGGAGCGGTGTCCTTATTTTCTTCGGTGATTGGTGTTGCATTGAGGGTCAGCGTTTCAAAAAGTGCTTTGATCCCTGCAAGTGCCGATTCGGAAAGCGCATCCTCCGCAAAGGAGTATACCGATCCGCACAGCACGTAATGCGGCTTGCCATCCAGATCCATCGCAATAAAGAAATGGTCGGGAATGTCAGTTTGATCGTCGATTTCAGCCAATGTTACCTCCTCGATTCCCGAGGGGCATCATATCATTCTTCGTGTATTACGAAAATGAATTGATGATTTTGTAATTCCGCCCGTTAAAATTTGACTTGTAAGATCATAATTAGTTGGTGAGTTGGCGAGAATATAATCGATTGCAGTTTCGCTGTGCGCTTGGATTACAAATGATTAGAAAAATGTTGTCCCACAATTTCTGGAGCAATTTCATTGAATTCGGCTGCCTCCCAAAGCAACGGGTGGGACCTTCCCTGCTTTTGATTGGGTAGTGGAGGGCGGGGCGCGAGGGCAGCGAGCGGCTATCAATTTCTTCGCATCTACCAATTCTTCCGCACGGCCTTTGCGCTCTTGTGGGATGGGGCGAAGCAACGGCGCCGGGGCACACCGCATTCGCGTGTGTTGTTTAGCTCGGCGCCGTGGGAAAGGCCGCCCTCAATGCTAACAGTCGCGCCGCGGAGTTCGTTGCTTCACCCTTCCGGTTCGGTGGCGAGTTCCTCCCGAGACGGCGGTTTACGCGCGACCGGCACCGATTAATCCGTCTGTGGCGAGCTGTTGACCGGGCCCAAGAACTGGACCGCTCTCCATTTCTCTTCCCGCAGCGTAGATTGCTAGGCAGAATTGAGGATGGTTGGCTCTACGCATCGCTGGCGACGGGATCGAGTTCGATGCCCATCTCGGCCATCTCTCGTTCTGCCCAGAACAGGCGCCCGGTATATTCCCAAGGGTTCTCGCAGGCCGCGAAATAGACCAGCATCCGCGCAGGCACGGCCATGGGCACCGCCACGCTGTCATCCAGTCCGCGCTCTTTCACCCGGATCTGCACCAGTTCGGTGGAGACCAGTCCCGGATGCATGCCGATGATTGCAATGTTCCGGGCGTGGAATTCCGGTGCCATGCAATTGCCGAAACGGTCCAGCGCCCGCTTGCTCGAATAGTAACCCGGCACCGCGAGGCTGAACGTGCCGACGGCGTCCAGCTTCGGCGGTTCCTCGGCCCGGCGGAAAACCTCGCCGCTTCCGGTGGACAGATTGATGATGCGCCCGCCGCCGCGCTTTTCCATGATCGGCACGACCAGTTGCGTAAGCGTGAACGGCGCGTGCACATTGACGTCGAATTGGTAGAGCCACTCGGCGCGGGTCAATTCGAGGAACGGCTTGCCCCAGATATCGCCCGTGGTCGCGGCGGCATTGTTGACGAGGACGTCGACGCCGCCGAAGCGGGATACTGCAGCATCGACGAGTGCCTTCAGATCGTCCTCCCTGGCAAGGTCGGTCGCCACGGCGATGGCTTCGCCGCCCATAGCTTCGATCCGAGCGAGCGTTTCGCCGATCGTCCCCGGCAAGGCTTCGTCGACCTCCACCGTGCGGGCCGCCAATACCACCCGCGCGCCGCGTGCGGCAAACTGGAGCGCGGCTTCCTTGCCCACACCCCGGCTGGCTCCGGTAATAATCACGACCTTGCCGTGGAGATCGAGTTCGTTCTGCCTTTCCATCATCTCATCCGTTCCAATATTGGAATATATATTGTTATTTATGGAACGATGTGATTTACGAAGATTGGAGTCAATACCTTTGTAAATCTCGGGACAGGAAGTTCGCCCTTGCCAGACACGTCCAATCCGACCGCTCGCGTGATCGACGTGCTGAACTTCCTCACCGCGCGGCCCACGGAAAGCTTCTCGCTGGCGGAAATCGCACGACATCTTGGGCTAAGTAACGGATCGGCGCATCGAATCCTGACCACTTTGGCCGGGGCCGGGTTCCTCTCGCGCAATGAAAAGCAGCGAACCTATTCGCTGGGCATGGCGATGGTGGCGATCGGGCAAGCGGCCGTGGAAAAACATCGCGGGATCGACATCGCACGACGCGAGATTGCACGCCTGGCACTGGAACTGAACGTTCAGTGCAGCGCCAACACCGTGGTCGATGACGAGATTCTGGTGCTGGCCAAGGAAGGGACGCCGCAATCGCATCGCGGCCTGACGCGCGTGGGAGAGCGCCGTCCGCTCGTGCCGCCGCTTGGGCTTTGCCATGTTGCCTGGGGTGGAGATGCGGTGATCGACGCATATCTCGACAAGGCGACCCCCCACATCAGCGAAGCGGTTCGTGCACGGCTATTGGCGGCATTCCCCGTAATTCGGCGGCGCGGCTACGCGGTTGCCGCCAACGGGCCCAGTACCAGCCACGCCCGCGAGGCGACCGCGCTGCCGGCCGGTCAGAAGCGCGACGAGGCTTACTGGTCGTCCGTGTTCGATCTGGTGAGCCACCTGACGCCGCGCGAAGTGCAGCTTCTCGACCTCAGTGATCTGGGCGAGGACGGGATTGGCTATATCACCGCGCCCGTGTTTTCGCCCACGGGCACCGTTTCGCTGCAACTGGTCATCAGCGGCATTCCCCGGAATCTCAGTGTCGGAGAGATCGAGCACTATGCCGATAGGTTAGGCGCCATTGCCGCTTTCATCACGGACGAGACTCACGGCCGCAGACCATAGCGATGGAGCTACCGACAGCTGAGGATCAGAGAAGGTCACCATTATCCTGATCCTCGGCATCGTCAGGCTCGACTGACGACGCCCCTGATAACATCGCGGGCTTCGCTCCGGGTGCCAGCAGCCCGTAGGCGGCGTAGCGCCGCTCGATCCCTGGTCGGGATTTGCGAGCGGAGTCGATATCCGCATTTCCGCCGACGACGTCGCCGTTGGCCGCGCGCGCGAGGCCGCGGGTGAACAGGGCGGCGGCCAGATCGGGCTGCTTGTCGAGAGCCGCGCTTTCATCGGCGATGGCGGAGACATAGTCCTTGCGCCGGAACTGGATCAGCGCGCGGGTGTCCAGCATGCCAGCATTCGGCCCGGCCTTCTTGAGCGCGGTGTTGATGTCTTTCAGCGCGCTATCGAGATCGGCATTGGCAAGGCCCCGGTTCCAGCTGCGCGCGTTGAGCAAGGCCGGGTATTTGGAGTCGCCCCGGTGAAGTTCGATGACCGGATCGATAAGCGCCAGTCCCCGATCGGGCATTCCCAATCGCTCGTACAGCAGCACCAGGCTCATTGCGTCGAGCGAGCCCTTGGGGGTGTTTGCGGCGGCCGCCTCTGTATCGGCCAGCGCCTGCGCCCTGTCTCCCTTGGCCAGCGCGATCTGTGCGCGGGTGGTGAGCAGGCGGTGGTCGTTGGGGGTAATCGCCAGTGCGGCGCCGACATCCTTCGTCGCCAGATCGCGTTGTCCATTCCGCATGTAGGCCTGGGCGCGATGGGCAAGGAAGTTGGCGTTTTCCGGCGCCAGCTTGATGGCGTCCGTGAAGTCGGCGATGGCGCCAACGGCATCGCCTTTGATGAGCCGCGCGGAGCCGCGCCCGGCAAATTCATCGGCGGTCTTGGGCTCGGCCACCGTTTCGCTTGCGCCGAGGTCTTTCCCCAGCGTTGTGCTGTGGCGTCCGATTTCCCGGTCGGTGCTGGCGGAGAAGATCGGGCCGCCATTGTACGTCAGGAACATTTTGTGTTGCGGCTGCGATATCAGCACGTGGTGGGCCATCAGGAAATCGACGCCGAGCAACATGTCGTAATCTTTGTCGTCGGCAGCGTCATCAACCACACGGATCGGGCTGTTGGCGATATTCTCGCCGCCGATCGAGATGGATTTGGTGCGGACGATCCAGCTTTTGCGCTCATGCGACCCGACGCCGCTCATATTGACCGATGCCACGACCTGCGGTGCCGTGAGATCGATCCCGGCCTGGCCCACGGCGTGGCGGCCGATGACGGAAGTCGGCGCTCCGGAGTCGAGCATGGCGCGCAGCGGATGGCCGTTGACGAACACTTCCACATAGATGTGATGATCGTTGGGGAACGCGCCGCCTAGCAGCCGTGCCTCACCCACCGACATGCCCGCACCCCAGTAAGCCATGCTTACTTTGCTGCAGCCAGCTTCCTTGAACAGATTGACGGCCCCTTTGGCGAGGTCGAATTCTGTATCCCAAATGCCGAGCAGGTTAGCGCCAAGAAATCCGTTGCCGCTGTCGCTGCCGCCGACGACGAATTCCATGTTGTGCAGTGTGGCACCAAGGATGCCGAAGTCGCGCACGCGTGCCAGTTCGGGGGTAAAGCTGCCGCCGATCCCGCTCACGAAAAAGCCGGCAGGCAAGGGCCCGGTCGAAAGACCCAGTTCCATTGCCTTGGCCTTGGGCATGAAATTGAAGAAGGCGCCGCTGTCGAGCCAGACGCGGCTGTCCTTGCCATTGAATTTCACCGCGACGCTGGCTCGCTCACCCTCCATGACAACGGGCAATTTCGCCATCATATCGAACTTGCACTTGTCGGCATCGGCCAGTGCAGGCTCCGACAGAAGGGCAATAGCTGCCATCGAAAGCAGGGCGCAGGAGCGGAAAAGAGCCTTCATCGTTTTATAAATGACCTGCAATTTCAAAGTTATCGACGGGTGTTGATGCCGGGTGCACAGGGCCGTTTCTGCATGAGCGTGGTCGGGCTCAAGCGGGTCATGCAGATATGTCTTCGCTCTGTTCATGGTTTGTTGCGGCTAAATGGGCTAATTCCCGTCAGCCAATTATATTTTTGTCATCGCTCGGTTCGCGTTTCCATGGCGCTCGCCGGCGCCGCGGAAATACTGGGAGAACGCTGGGCCCGGCGCTTTCCATGCCGTAAGGTGCGCCGATGGCGACAATATCTCAGAACCCGATCTCCGACGATCGGCTCCGCTTCGATCTTGCGGGACTTGCGCTCTTTCTGGACGCGGCATTTCCGGCGGCTGCCCGGCCGGCATTCGGCGATCTGGTGTCTGTGGAACCCGGGCACGTGCGGATGCAGCTTAACCCCGGCAGTGACATGGTCCGGCCCGGCGGCATTGTTTCCGGCCCCACGCTCATGGGCCTGGTGGACGTTGCCGCCTATGCCGTAGTGCTTGCTCACGTTGGCCCGGTGGCGATGGCAGTTACGAATACGCTCAACATCACGTTCTTGCGGGCCTGCCATCTGGCGCCGATCGTTGCCGATGCGCCCGTGCTGAAATTGGGCAGGAGGCTGGCCACTCTCGACGTGAGACTGTGGCAGGAGGCCGAGCATCGACCGGTCGCGCAGGCGACTGTGGGATTCGTTTTGCCTTAAGTTTTCGCGAGCCCCAAACCGCTTCCGATATTGGCAGGTCGCTTCCGGAGACTCTTCGTGCTAGGCGCTTCAGGCACGATCACGCAGCGGATGGTTGTCGGCGCATCGCTTACGCGCGCTCGTGATCTCAGAGGAACATCAGGTACAATCAATGGCAGGATACAAGGAACCGGGCTTTCAGGATCGCGTTGCGGCTGCTTCGGCGGCACGAGCGAAAGCGCTTGCCCAGTTGAAGGCGAAGCCCGCAGTCGATCCCGCGGTGCTGGCCGAACGTGCCGAGAAGGCGCGTGAGCGCGAGGAACTGCGGGCAAAGCGCGCGGCCGAGCGGGCCGAAGCCAAGAGAATCGCCGAAGCTGCAAAGGCCGCCGCTATCGTGGTCCCGCCAACGGAGGCCGAACTCAAGGCGGCGCGTGACGCGCGTTATGCTGCACGCAAGGCACGCAAGTCATCACGGTAAAATCGGCTACGGAGCCGCCTCCGTCCCCCAAACGCATCACGATTGCCGGGCATGAACAGATAGACACTGCCGAAGTGCCCGACGGCGTGCATTTGCGTCTGGTGCAGCGGGGGGATGAGTTCACGATCCTGCTCGATCGCACCGAACTCATGAGTACACGGGCCAGCGCCTCGGAAGAGGCGCTGGCGACGATGACGTGCGATCGGCTTGGCAATCGGCCTGCGGCCGAACTGCTGATCGGCGGCTATGGTCTGGGCTATACCTTGCGCGCGGCCCTGGCGGTGCTGGGCCCCGATGCCCATGTGACGATGGCCGAACTCGTGCCGGAAATCATTGCATGGGCGCGCGGGCCGATGCAGCGCCTGACCGCGGGTTGCCTCGACGATCCGCGGGTCCTGCTTGTCAACGACGATGTCGCGATGCTGATCGATTCCGCCCGGGCAGGGTACGATGCGATCCTGCTCGATGTCGACAACGGGCCTGAGGGGATCACGCGGCTTGAGAACGATCACCTTTACACCGTTCGCGGGCTGAAGGCGGCGCGTCTGGCGCTGAAGCCGGGTGGCATCCTTGCCGTCTGGTCGGCCTCGACTTGCGCCAACTTCGTCCAGCGCCTCAAGGAAGTGGGGTTCCACGTGACCGAAGTCGTCGTGGATGAATGCGCCCGCGAAGGGGGGGCGGATCATGTTATCTGGTTTGCCCGCAATCCCGGCGAAGCGCATTCGTGAAGATCTATTTCGACGGCGGCTGTCGTCCCAATCCCGGGCCGATCGAAACGGCGGTAGTCGCGGGGGGAAGGACCTTCCTCCGGACTGATCTGGGGCGCGGCGACAGCAACGATGCGGAATGGCTCGCCGCTATCGAGGGGCTGCAACTGGCGCGTTCGCTTGGCGTCAGGGACGTGACCCTGCTCGGCGATTCGACCATGGTCGTGGACCAGATCAACGGCGCGACCCGCCGCGTTGCGCCCAGATTTGCCGAATACCTTGCCACATTTCAGACATCGGTCCGCGATTTCGATCGCGTGCGGATCCGGTATGTCCGGCGCGGACAGAACCTTGCCGGAATAGCGCTTGAGCGGGCCCACGGCCGGCTCTGAGCCGCGCTATATCCTCGCCCTATCGCGGTGGCGCCTTGCAAGATAGTATTTACTATCATAACTTGCCCGAACGAACACGCCGAAGCGTGGATGGGGAAGGGAAAGCGTAGATATGGGCACTGCAGATTTCGGCGTCCTGGTCGTCGGCACCGGCTTCGGCTGCCGAATCCACGTTCCGGCCTTGCGAGCAGCCGGTTTTCATATCGTCGGCCTGGTGGGCAGAAACGCCGAGCGTCTGGAGCGCAAGGCTGCATCGCTCGGCATTCCCGCATTCTTCACCGATCTTGACGAGGCGATCAGCGCAACTGGCGCCAGGATCGTGACTATCGCGACCACGCCGAGCACCCATGCGGCGCTTGCGCGAACGGCGATCGCGCGTGGCTGCCATGTCCTTTGCGAGAAGCCTTTCGCGTTCGATGCGGCGCAGGGCAAGGCCTTGCTGGGGGCCGCCGAAGGCGCCGGGATTGTCCATATGGTCTCGCACGAATTCCGCTGGCTGCCTGAGCGTGCGCTGTTCGGGCGCGCGATCTCCGAAGGTCTGATCGGGGAGCCGCGATTTCTGGTGCTGGACCAGTTCATCCCGTTCTGCGCCGATCCCGAGGCGCGATTGCCGAAGTGGTGGTTCGATGTGGAATTCGGCGGCGGATGGCTCGGCGCGGGCGGGTCGCACCTGATCGACCAGATCCGCGCGTGGCTTGGCGATTTCCACTTGCTGAGCGCCAACCTGATGACCGTGTCGGACCGCGAGAGCGTTGCCGAAGACAGCTATTCGATGCGCTTTCTGATGAAAAACGGTGTCGAGGGTTCGATGCAGCAGTCGGCCGGAGCTTGGGGTGCACCTGCGAGCCTGTGCCGCTGCGCGGGCTCGAAAGGCACCGTTTGGATCGAAGGCGGCAAAGTGTTCGTGGCCGACAGGAGCGGCACTCGCGAATTGCCGGTGCCTGCGGATTTGCAGCTTCCTCCGCCGCCGCCTGCTGACCGGCTTTCGCACTTCGAGATGGGCCCTTTCACGCGCCTGTGCGAGGCACTGATGGCCCGGATCGCGGGGACTGAGGCGGGTTCGTCGATTGCGCCTCCGACATTTGCAGACGGGTTGGCGACGATGCAGGTGATGGACGCCATGCGCGCCTCCGCTGCTGCCGGCGGTGCCTTGCAGGTGATTTGAGAAGACAGGCCTTCTTCAGGCCGGTGCGGCCTTCCGCTTGAGGGCGACCTGGTAGGGAATAAGCACCACCAGGCCGACGAGGAGGAACAACAGCACGGCAGCGGTTATCGCCTTGTCGGCATGGTTGGCCCCGGCAAGGGCGAGCGCGATGCCGGGGTGACGCATCGATGCCGAGAAGGCGAGCGTCGCGCGGTTGGCCGGGTCAGGGCCGCCCAGCAGGTGCCCTCCGATCAAGGCTGTGCCGACCACGACTGCCATGGCCAGAATGGTCCCGTCGCCGATCAATGCCCCGATGTCCGGCAGGAGGCTGGCCAGGATCGGTAGAAAGGCGAGTATCAGCAGCAGGTTGGCGATGATCATCAGTGTGCGCGGAAGCGCCGGTGAAACCTTCCGCAAGACCAGACGGCCCAGCACCAGTCCGATTCCCAGCGGTATCACCAGCCCGACGAAGATGTTCCGCGCGACCACGCCGATCGGGAAATGGGCATCCACGTCGTAGAACTTCGAGCCCAGTTCGCCCAGTGTCGGCACGAACAGGAGCGCCAGCACCGCGCCGGCCGCCTGCAGGCCATATACGTATGCCCCATGGCCTCCGAACTTCAGTGCCTTGCCGGGCATGAGCGGGGCCACCGGAGAAATCGCCATCAGGAAGATCCCGGCTTTCGCCGAATGGGAAATCGGGCACAGCGCGATGATGACAACCGCAATCAGGACCGGGATGACGACGATGGCAACCATCGCGCGGCCCAGCAGCGCCGGGCGGGCGAGCACATAGGCGAAGTCCCCGCGTGAGGATGCGATGCCGGCCGCGATAATCATCAGGGCAAGGCTGCCCGTCAGCAGCAGCGGCAGGAGATGTTTGACGAATTCCATCGAAGCCTTCTCCAGCGGGATCGTCGTGGCTGATCGGCAAATGTCCCGGGCAAATCTGAAGTACCGAAGCCTGCGCATGAATCGGGGATTACCCCTAGGATTTGCGGACGGATCTCCGGGGGCGCTCCGGCGAAGTGCGGGGGCCGCAAAAACAATAAAGACAAAACGAAATGCCGCGGGCGTCGGGGGCGCATTGTGCGATGTTCAGGGAAACTACCGATAGATACGGGCCGCCGAACCTTCGACTATTGGCTTAAATACTCGAAGGGAAAGTCTGATGCCGAACGGACAGCCGAACATTCTGGTAATCTGGGGAGATGACATCGGAATCAGCAACCTGAGTTGCTATACCGATGGTCTGATGGGCTATCGAACGCCGAACATCGACCGGATTGCCAAGGAAGGCATGAAGTTCACCGACAGTTACGGCGAACAAAGCTGCACTGCCGGCCGCTCTTCCTTCATCACCGGGCAGAGCGTGCTGCGCACCGGACTGTCGAAAGTGGGTATTCCGGCCGCTCCCATCGGCATGAACGAGAAGATCGTCACCATCGCTGCGCTGCTGAAGGAGCAGGGCTATGCGACCGGGCAGTTCGGCAAGAACCACCTGGGCGATCTCAACCACATGCTGCCCACCAACCACGGTTTCGACGAGTTCTTCGGCAACCTCTATCACCTCAATGCCGAGGAAGAGCCGGAGATGGAGCACTATCCCGCGCACGAACCGGATATGCCGCACTTCAAGGAGCGTTTCGGTCCGCGCGGCGTGATTCACAGCTGGGCGACCGACGTGGACGATCCCACCGAAATGCCGCGCTGGGGCAAGGTGGGCAAGCAGAAGATCGAGGATACCGGCCCGCTCACCAAGAAGCGGATGGAGACCTGCGACGACGAGTTCGTCGCTGCCGCGCTCGCTTTCATGAAGAAGCAGGAGGCGGAGGGCAAGCCTTGGTTCGTGTGGCTCAACACCACTCACATGCACATGTTCACGCACACCAAGAAGGAAAGTCTCGGTCAGGCCGGCCGCTGGCAGTCCAATTACCACGACACCATGATCGATCATGACAAGAACGTGGGCGAGGTGCTCGACGCGCTCGACGAGATGGGCATCGCCGATGATACCTTCGTCATGTACTCGACCGACAACGGGCCGCATCGCAATTCCTGGCCGGATGGCGGCATGACGCCGTTCCGCAGCGAAAAGAACACCAACTGGGAAGGCGCTTTCCGCATTCCGCTGGTGATCCGCTGGCCGGGCAAGGTGAAGCCGGGTTCGGTTTCCAACGGCATCGTCCAGCATCACGACTGGCTGCCCACGTTCCTCGAAATGGCCGGCGCGCCCGACATCGTCGAGAAAGTGAAGAACGGCTACTCGGCGATCGGCCGGACCTACAAGAACCACATCGACGGGGTGAGCCTGTTGGGCCACATCACCGGCAAGGAAGAGAAGAGCCCGCGCAACTTCTTCTTCTACATCAGCGACGACGGCGACATCCTCGCCATGCGCTACGACAACTGGAAGCTGGTGTTCCTCGAACAGCGCTGCAAGGGAACGATGCAGGTCTGGGCCGAGCCCTTCACCCGGCTACGCCTCCCCAAGTTGTTCAATCTGCGAACCGACCCCTACGAATTCGCCGATATCACGTCCAACACGTACTACGACTGGTTCCTGTACAACGCGTACTTCATCTACGCCGCACAGACGGGCGCCGCGATGTTTGCGGATACTTTCAAGGAGTTCCCGCCGATCCAGCGTCCCAACAGCTTCACCATCGACGATGCAATCGCCAAGATGGCTGACGCATCCGCTGGATCGAGTTGATGGGCGGAGTGCGTAGCGCCGCACTCCTGTCCTCCCTGGCCGCCGCCGCGACTTTCGTCTCGGCGGCGGCTCAGGCGCCGGACGGCCAGACTTCGGCCCGAACGTCAGCCGGATCGGTGCCGAGCATCACCGCAAAGCTGCCTCCCGGCATGCCCAAGGGCTATCTGCCGATGGACCAGCTGCCTGACAGTCTGGCCCTGCTGCCGCCACCGCCCGCAGCGGAATCGGCAGCTTTTGCGCGCGATGAGGAAGTCAGCAAGGCGATGTCACGCGCGCCGGGCTCGCCGCGTTTCGTGCAGGCGGCCAGCGATGCCGATCTCAAGCCTGCCCATGCCTTCCAGACTTTCGCCTGCGCCGCCGGAGTCACACCCGATCCGAAGCGGACGCCGGTCCTCTACCGGCTGCTGGGCAAGTCGATGATCGATATCGGCCTGTCGACCTACAAGGCGAAGGATCACTACCAGCGCGTCCGCCCCTTTGTCGCGCATGGCAACGGCACTTGCCTTCCCGCCGATGAAGCCACCTTGCGGACCGATGGCTCCTATCCCTCGGGCCACAGTGCACTCGGATGGGGCTGGGCCCTGATCTTCACCCAACTGGTGCCGGAGCATACCGACGCCATCCTCCAGCGAGGCTATGCTTTCGGCGAGAGCCGACTGGTCTGCAACGCCCACTGGGCCAGCGACGTGGATGCGGGACGGCTGATGGCGGCGGCGGCCGTCGCGCGCCTCAATGCGGACAAGGCCTTCCGCGCGGATCTCGATGCCGCCCGGGCCGAACTCGCGTCCCGGCCATCCGCGCCGCCCGCCGCAACATGCGCGGCGGAAGCGGCGGGATTGACCATGCAGTAATGAGGACGGCGCCTCAGTACTTGTACTGGAAGCTCAGGAAAAAGCTTCGGCCCGGCTCGGGGAAGCCATCGGTGAGCACGTAGTAGTCATCGAACAGGTTGCGCACGCCCGCGCCCACTTCCACACCCCGATAGAGCGCGTAATTGACGGTGAGATTGGCCAGCGCATAGCTGCCCGTGCGGTAGTACCGCGTGCCGGCGGTGTTCACCGTCCAGCGGTTCGACGCGATATCGGCATTGGGCAGAACGTGCAGGCCATCGAGCGGCGACCAGTCTGCCCAGACGAAGGCCTTGTGCGTGGGCACGCCGGTTGGCTGGAAGGCGCTGTTGGTCGGATCGTCAAGGTCGCGGTGGGTGTAGGTGTAATTGCCGCCGAGGCTCAGCGTGTTGGCAAGCTTTGCGGTCAAGGCGATCTCGCCGCCGTAGTAATTGCCGCTGCCAAGGTTGCGGCTCTGGGTGACCGACTGTCCTTGATAAAGGAACGGGAAGGCGACGATCACATCGTTGAGGTGCGAATAGAACAGGGCCGCTTCGGCATGGAGTGGGCCGAAATCGCGCGAGCCGCCGATCTCGTAATTGGTAGCGCGCTCGGCCTTGAGATCCGGGCTGGATACCGCGCCGCCGAAGCGTGAACTGAAGCGTTCGAAGATCGTCGGGAAGCGCGCCCGCGACGATATGCTGGCATGAAGACTAGTAACGTTGTCGGGCGTCCAGTTGAGCTGCGCCTGACCGTTGAGCGCCTTGCCGTTGTGCAGCGGGTACTCGATCAGCGCGTTATTGGCGTAGTCCTCCGCCTTGGAAAGATCGCGCCAGTCGAAGCTGACGCCGGCCGTCAGCGCGAGTGTCGGGCTGAAGGCGAGCCGGTTTTCCGCGGCGATGCTGTAGGTTTCCTCGATGCTGGTCTGCTTCGGCTCGGTTGCGCCCGAGGGGAAGACCTGCTGCCATTCGACATGCTTGTCGCGCCGGTAATGCCCGGCCACGCTCAGGCGGTTGGCGGGGCTGACGTCGACATCGAGCTGCGCAGAGCCGCCCCACGCGGTGTCGGCATAGTAGCTGTTGAAGGCGCGTGGTTTCGTCTGCGTGGTCTCGGTGGCGTCGTCGAAGGCGCTCAGCAGGTTGTCGAAGCTATTGCGGTAGACGCGCGTTTTCAGCGTCCCATAATCCCCCAGCGCGGTGGTCGAGAGGAAGTAGATGCTGTCGATGTTCCAGTACGGCCAGGACCAGTTGCGCTGGCTGGAGACCGGATCGGTTATGTGCAGCGGCGCGTTCTTCGAGCCTTCCTGCCGGGTGTAGTTCAGCGAATATTCGTCGGTGGCATTGGGCGTGAAGCCGACTTTGGCGTTCACGCGCCAGTCCTCGGTGCGCGAGAGGTCGCGGTGGCCGCCGTCCTCGGCCGAGCCCGGCGTCGGTTCATAGCTGCCGGGAAGGTCCCAGTGATCGGTGAAATTGCGCGTGTAGCTCGCCTGCGCGTACCACTTGTCCTGCCGGGTGCCGAGCAGGGCGAAGAGGTTGTAGCCGCTGTATTCCGCCTCACGGCCAAGGTTCAGGGTGCCGCGCGCTTCTGCCTCGATCGCTTGCGTGGGGGTGCGGGTGACGAGGTTGATCGCCCCGCCCATCGCGCCCGGGCCGTCCAGCACCGAGGCATAGCCTTTGGCGACCTGCACTTGCGAGATGTCGGCAGTGAGGAAGCGGCCATAGTCCAGCCGTCCATCGGCGGGCAGGTAGACGCGGATGCCGTCGATCGAGAGCGGAACCTGAAAGCGATCGAACCCGCGCACGTTGATCAGGCGTTCGTTGCGCGATCCGCCGCTGTTCGACGAAGACACGCCGGGCATGAGGTTCACCGCGTCGTCCAGACTGGTGCGATTGAACAGTTGCATGGCTTCGGCATCGAGCGTGGACGATGTGATCGAGGGCGCCGTCGGCGAGGGCGCCGTGACGATGATCTGGCCCAGCGTGAAGGCATCGCTGCGTTCGGTCTGGTCGGACGGCGCAGCGGTCTGCGCCAGCGCAGGCGCGGCGAGCGCGCAGGAAAGAGTAACCGCAAACGCGGATGCAAGACGCATGACTGGAACCCCCATGATTTGTACTGTCGCCGCTCTGGCGATTCTCTATATCCGGCCGTATATAGTTTTTTGCGGACGCGAAAGTGCAACGAAATGAGGGACTCATGGTGACGGGACGCGGTATCGGGGTTTTATCCGGCGGTTGGGCGCTCGCGGCATTGCTGGCCTCCGGCGCGGCCGGGGCTCAGGAGATGGCGAACGTCGTTCCCGACCCGATCGCCTGTCCTTCCACCCCTGTCGCGCTGCCACCCGAACTCTCGGCATGGAACTCGCGGACGACCCTGGTGGCAGCGGGGGACGCGCACGGACTCACCGCCGCGCGGCTCGAAGTGGGCAAGGCGGTCGACGGCGGATTGCGCGCCACGCCCGAAGTCCACTTTGCGCTAAGGCCCGAAAAACCGGGCGGATCGGTCAGTTTTGGCGGAATTTTCGCCTTCACGATTACAGAGCCCGGCAAGTACCGTGTGGCGCTTGGATCGGCCGCGTGGATCGATGTAGTCAAGGGCGGGGCCGCCGTCTCTTCCATCGCGCATGGCCATGGGCCGGACTGTTCGGGCATTCGCAAGATGGTCGACTTCACGCTCGAACCCGGCGACTATCAGCTTCAGATTTCGGCCAATCCCGAATCCCGTCTGCCGCTGCTGATCGCCCGGCTGCCCTGACGCTGCCATGCGTTATGCCCTGCCGGGCCTGTTGCTGATCGCCACTGCGTTTTTCGGCCTGCTCGCCGTTTCGGGATCGGGTGAGGGGCGGGAGACGGGCGCTGTGGTGCGCGCAGACAGCGCGGCCAAAGTCGAATTGGGGCGGCGGCTGTTCTACGACGCGGACCTCTCGATCAACGGGACGATGTCCTGCGCGACGTGTCATGAACAGCACCACGCTTTCGCGGATGGCAATCGCATGCATCCCGGCGCGCTTGGCGATCCCGGGCGGCGGAACGTCCCCGGCCTTCAGAACCTTGCTTCGCTATCGCCGCTGACATGGGCCGATCCGCGCCAGACCACGCTTGAGAAGCAGGCCGCCGTGCCGATCCTCGGAGAGCATCCGGTGGAGATGGCGATGACCGGGCATGAGGCGGAGATACCGAAAAGGCTTGGGCGCGATCCGTGCTATCGCACCATGTACCGCAAGGCCTTTCCGCGCGGAGGTGGCCGGATCGACTATGACAATACGGTCAGCGCGATCGCCGCATTCGAGCGGACGCTGGTCTCGCGCAGCAGTCCGTGGGACCGGTTCGCGGCCGGGCAGGCGGATGGTCTCTCTGCGGAAGCCCGGCGCGGTCTGGAGGTGTTCAAGCGATCCTGCGCGTCCTGTCACGCCGGCAAGGACTTCACGGACGCGAAGTTTCACCGCATCGGCGCGGCGGGCGGCGATGCGGGATTGGCGGAAGTCACCGCATCCCGCGAGGATTTCGGCAAGTTCCGCACGCCGAGCTTGCGCAATGTGGGCGTCACCGCGCCCTATCTGCACGACGGCTCCGCACCCACGCTTGCCGACGCCATCCGCGTGCACGACGGCATTTCCGTGTCGGAGCCTGATTTGGACGCGCTTCTCGCATTCCTCGGCAGCCTGACCGACCACGCCTTCCTGACGGATCCCCGCCTCTCGTTGCCGATGGAGGCTTGCGGCAAGCCGCTTTGATACGCCGGATATCGCCCGACGGATGCGGCGTGGCTATGATGGATAATGCATTATTGCTAGCCAGACAGGCATGAGCAAGGGAAACAGGCCCCTTTCGGGCATGCGCGTGCTGGAACTCGGCACCATGATCGCGGCGCCGTTCGCGGCGCATATTCTTTCGCAGTTGGGGGCGGAGGTCATCAAGATCGAGCCGCCCGCAGGCGATACCACGCGTTCTCTGGTGCGCGGGGGGCCCTCCGGGACGATCATTGCCTATAGCCATTCGAAGAAGGCGATCTGCCTCGATCTGACCACGGAAGAGGGCAAGGAGGTGTTCCGCCGTCTTGTCGCCACGTCGCGCGTGGTGATTCACAACCTTGCGCCCTCGGCCGCCCGCAAGCTGGGGGTTACGGCGGACGATTGCATGGCCGTGAACCCGCGCCTCGTGCACGTCCACATCAAGGGTTACACCCATGGCCCACAGGCCGAAGGGCTGATGACCAACCCGATTGCCGAAGCGGCGACCGGGGCCATGGACGACCACCGCGTGGACGACCGACCGACGCGCTTCGGCCCTTCCTACCACGACCAGTTCGCGGGCACTTACGCGGTGATCCGCGTGCTTTCCGCACTGCTCGATCCCGATGCCGACGAGGCGGCGCGCCGGATCGAGGTGGGCCTATACGAGACCGGCCTCCATCTGGCCGCACGCGATCTGGCGGGCATGCAGCTCAAGACGCAGTTGCTCGGCCGCCTTGAAAAAGAGGGCGGCGGCGAGTTCTCGATGCCTGGCTACGGCGCCTATCTCACTTCGGACCAGCGCTGGATCTACCTGCTCGTCCTCACCGATGCGCATTGGGCGCGGTTGACCGGCGCGCTTGCCATGCCCGAGCATGATGCTCCCGAATTCGCCAGGCTGCGCGACCGCAAGAAGGCCCGCGAAACCGTGGAAGAGGCCGTGCGTATAGCGGTGGCCCGGTTCACGTTCGACGAAGCCGTGGCCCGGCTCGAAGCCGCGGGCCTTGGCTTCCACGAAGTCATGCCGCTCGAACGCGTACTCGAAACGCCGCAGGCCCGTCAGCCGGGCAAGCTGCGCGATGTGGAATATCGCGGGCTCCAGTTCGAAGTTCCCGAATTCGCGGGCGTGGGTCCTGTCGAGCCCGGCTTGCCGCCGCCGGAGATCGGCGAACATACCGAAGTGCTGCTCGCCGATCTCGGTTATTCGGGGGAGGAAGCGGCGGCGCTGTTGTCAGCGGGGGCCGCCAAGGCCTATCAACCCGGCGATTTCGCCTGGGCACCGGTGCGACAAAAGGGGTGATGCGCAAGTGACGACCAATGCGATGATGCCGTTTCGCACGAAGGAAGAGCAGGTTGCGGACTTCCTGCGCGAAGGCATCATCTCGGGCCGGATTCCCCGTGGCTCCCGCCTCAAGCAGCAGGAAATCGCCACGCTGCTCAAGACCAGCATTACCCCGGTCCGCGAGGCGCTGAAACTGCTTTCGGCCGAGGGCTACGTGATCGGCGACAGCCATCGCGGCGCCACTGTCGCGCCGTTCGATATCGAGGCTTCGAGCGAGGTTCTGAACTTGCGCATCCTGCTGGAAACCCAGCTTGTGCGCGGCGCAGTGGAGAACGTCACCGGGGCCGACATCGCCGAACTGACCGTGCTGGCGGGCGAGTTCGCCGCCGCCTTCTCGGCGGGCGACAACGAGGCGGCGCGTGCGGCGAACTACCGGTTCCACCACCGCATGTTCGAGATCGCCGCGATGCCGCAGACGCTGCATTTCGTGCAGATCCTCTGGGCCCGCTATCCCTTCGACCTTATCAATCGGCTCGAAGGGCGCGTCAGCCGCGCTGCTGACGAGCATGACGATATGCTGGCCGCGCTGATCGCGGGCGATACCGCCACGGCCATGCTGGCCACGCGGCAGCATATCGAGACGGGTTTTCGCGAACTTCGGGAGTCCGTGGAGCAGGGCTAAAGTGCGCGGATGAATTCGGCGTTGGATGTCCGCTCGGCTTCAATGTGACGCTAAACTTCCAGGTCCACTGCTTCGTCGCCCCCGCGAAGGCGGGGGCCCCGCTGCCTTTCAACCTCTCGTTTCGCGCGCAAGAAGCGGGATCCCCGCCTTCGCGGGGATGACGGCTGAGGGTTGGGATTGGCCGGTTTACATTCCTTTGCCGCTTCAGGCGGGCACTGGATTTTCCTCATGCACGCCCAGTTCTGACAGCAGTTCACTGCGCAAGGCGTCGAATTCCTGACCGCTGGCGACACGCGGACGCTCCAGCGTGATGCGCTTGTCATAGGCAATGCGGCCGTTGCGCAGCACCAGCACGCGGTCGGCCAGCAGCAGCGCTTCCTCCACATCGTGGGTGACGAGCAGTGTGGCCGGTGAATGCGTCTGGCACAGCGCGCCGATCAGCCGCTGCATGCGTAGGCGGGTCAGCGCGTCGAGCGCGGCGAAGGGCTCGTCCAGCAGCAGCAGGCGCGGCTTGCGCACCAATGCGCGGGCCAGCGCCGCCCGCTGCGCCTCGCCGCCCGAAAGCGTGGCGGGCCATGCGTCGGCGCGGTGGTCAAGGCCCACTTCGGCCAGTGCCTCGGCTGCCACGTGCCGTGCCGCGGCGCGGCCGGAAAGGCCGGTCACGACGTTCTTCCAGACTTTTTTGGTCTGGATCAGGCGCGGTTCCTGGAACACCACGGTCCGTGCTTCGGGCACCCACGCCTCACCGCTGTCGGGGGCGTCGAGTCCGGCGAGGATCCGCAGGAGGGTGGTCTTGCCGCTGCCCGAGGCACCCAGCAGGGCGACGAACTCGCCCGGCCGGATCGACAGGTCCACCCCGTCAAGCACGGGGCGGCCGTGGAACAGGCGCGAGACGCCTTGCACGGCCACCGCTTGCGGACGACCCTCGAAGGGGTCGATCTCGCGATTGCGGAGCACTTCCTGTACGAAAAGCGGGTGGACGGAAGCGGAAGGCTTGGAAGGTGCGGAATGCAGCATCGTCGGTCTCCTATCGCGCTGCCAGATTGGCGCGCCACGGCATGAGCACTCTTTCGAGCAGGCGAACGAAAAGGTCGGCGCCAAGGCCGAGCACGGCGTAGATGAAGATGCAGACGAGGATCACGTCGACCTGCTGATAGACCTGCGCGGTGTTGAGCAGGTAGCCGAGCCCGGCCTGTGCATTGATCGTTTCGGCCGCGATCAGCATCAGCAGCGATACGCCGAGCGAAAAGCGCAGACCCGTGAGGATCGAGGGCAGGGCCAGCGGCAATATCACCTCGCGGATCAGGCGCGGGCCCCTGAGGCCGAAAGTGCGGGAAGCCTCCACCACCTTGCGGTCGACATTGCGCACGCCCGAGTAGGTGTTGAGGTACATGGGGAACAGGGTCGCAAGGCCGATCAGCAGCAGCTTGGGCGTTTCGTCAACGCCGAACCAGACGATGAACAGCGGCACCAAAGCCAGCGGCGGAGCGGTGCGCATCATCTGCAAGGTTGCGTCGAACAGTTCCTCGCCAAGCCGCGTCAACCCCGCGATGATGCCGAGCAGCAGCCCCAGCGAAATGCCGAGCGCGGCGCCCGCCAGAGCGCGGGTGAGCGAGACGGCGACCTGGTGGGGAAGCGCCTGCTCGGTCCACAAATGCGCTAATGTCGTCGCGAGTGCGCTGGGGGAGGGCAGGGTCGTGGCACTCACCAGACCGGTGCTGGTCGTTCCCGCCCAGAGCGCGAGCACCAGCAGCGGCCCGATCGCCCGGCGCGCCAGCGAAAGGCGGTCCGGCTTGTCCTCCTTCGTGCGGATCGCGGGGCGAACGAGCGGGCCGGGATCGAAGAAGGGAGCATTCATCGTCCGTTCTCCACGGTACGGACCAACGCGTCGAAGCGGTGGTCGAACAGTTTCGAGGCATCGACCCGCTGGCGGATCAGGCCGAACTTGTGGAACAGGTCGGACTCCTGCTGGTGGCCGGCCACGATCGAGGCATCGATCGGGGTATAGCCCAGTGGCATGCGGCGCAGGATCTGGCCGGCCAGTGCGGGGGTGACGTTGTAGGCCTTGGCCGAGACCTGTGCAGCCTTGTCGACATTCTCGCGCTGCCATTTCACCGAACGGGCGGTGCGCTCCACGAAATCGGCGATGAGCGCCGCGCGCTTGGGATCGGCCAGCGCGGCCTCGGAAGCCACGAGATAGCCATATCCCGGCGTGACAGGCTGGCCGCCATAGGCCAGCACGCGCAGCTTGCCGGCCTCGATCCCTTGTGTGAGCATCGGTTCCGCTGCGGTGAAGGCGTCGACAGTCCCGTTGTCCAGCACCGCGGTGCTGATGCCGGAGAGACTGACCGAGGTGATGTCGTCAAAGTTCAGACCGGCCTGATCGAGCAGCCGCGCGACCAGATATTGCGAGATCGTCCCCGACGTGTAGCCGATTTTCTTGCCCTTGAGATCCGCCACGGAATGGATCGGCGAATTGGCCGCCACCACCAGCGCGATGTTCGAGGTGCCCGGTTTTAGCCCTCTGCTGACCGCGACGACCCGAACCGGGCTGCCCGCCGCCTGCGCGAAGACCATCGGCGTTTCCGCCATCCAGCCAAGGTCCACCGATCCGCCGGTCTCGGCCGCGATCACGGCCGGGCCGCCAATGAAATTCGACCATTGGATCTGATAGGACTTAGGCTGGCCCTCGCCCGCCGCGCCGATCGCCGATTGCAGCGTGTGGAGCTGGTCGGCGACGCGCAGGGTGGGCTGCTCGTCCTGCTTGGAAGAGGAGTGGCAGGCTGCCAGCAGGGCAACGGAACTCAAGGCAAGGAAACCGGAGAGGCGACGGGGATTGGTCACGGATGCGGACCCTTGCTCAGTTTTTTCGGAAGGGGCGGAGATCGGCGGGTTCAGCGGCGCGGCCGGTCGCCCTGGGCGACGATGCGGACGAGCTGACGCTGGGCCTGCCCATAGTCGGCCACGCCGTAGTGCTGGACGGAGCGGTTGTCCCAGATCGCCAGCGAGCCCGGCTGCCACTTGAACCGCACGATGTTTTCGGGCCGGTAGAACTGGTGCGTCAGGGTGCGGAGCAGCTCCTTGCTCTCGTCTTCCGGCAGGCCGACCACTTCCTTGGTGAAGCCTTCGTTGACGTAGAGCACCTTGCGGCCGTTGAAGGGGTGGGTGATGACCACAGGATGGGCCACGCCGCTATATTCGTCGAGGTAATCGGCCAGTTCCTTCTCGTCATCGATAAGCCGGTAGGCCTTGCCGTTCGGGCGGTGGATGGCGTCGAGGCTTTCGATCTTCTGCTTCACCTCGTCAGGGAGCGCTTCGTAGGCGGAGATGCCGCTGGAAAAGGCGGTGTCGCCGCCGAGTTCCGGCGCGATCACGCTGCGCAGGATGGATACCTGATAGGGTGTTTCGAGGTAGGTCGCGTCGGCGTGCCAGGGCGTGCCGTAATAGCCGTTGGAATAGGGGCCGGTGTTGAAGGGGATGATGTCCTCATCCTTCACGCCCCGGCGTTTGGCGATGCTGTCGGCCACCGGCGGGCCGAAGATGCGGCCGATTTCGGCCTGTTTGGCATCATCGATGCCGGTATTGCGGAAGAACAGGACCTGATGTTCCCACAAGAGGCTGCGGAGCAGGTCGGCCAGTTCGTCGGTGACCGGGCCGGTAAGGTCGAGGCCCCGGATCTCTGCGCCGAGATTGGCTTCCACGCGGATGACTTCGAAATCGTCGATGGCATGGGTTTCGGCAGGGCGGGTAGCATGGGTGACGGCATTCATCGCACAATCTCCTCGTCGGCTGCGGCGCGGGTGGCGGGCAGCATCGAAAATTACGGGATGGGGGTGCTGTCGTTGACGACCTGCACGGAAGGCTTCGCGGGGCTTCGTGCCACCGGAGGAGGCCGGGGAAAGGCGGACTCGTGGTGCGCCTTACATTCTCAACCATAACGGTGGACAATGTTCTGTCAACGGGGATTCGGTTGCCCGGCCAGCTGTCATTCGGGCGTCGTCGTAAGCCATGCACCGGTCGTCGCCCGCGGGCCCATGAAGCGTTGCTACAGGGCGCGATCAAGCGAGGATCTGGCATCGCGAGCCCGGCAATTCCCCAGTTTTTTCGCCTTTCATTATGATACCGGCATTATTCTCAACCAAAATGGTTGATAAATGGGTGGCTATGCGGATAGGCTGGAGGCGACATGAATCAGATGCTCCCCAAAGTCGAACCCAGCGACCTTCCCATAGCCGTAGTCGGCGCCGGGTTCAGTGGCACCCTGCTCACCATCAACCTGATCCGCCAGGGCGTGCGGGTGGTGCTGATCGAGCGCAACCAGACGCAGCTTGCCAAGGGACTCGCGTTCGGCACGCGGGGGCCGGAGCATCTGCTCAACGTGCGCGCCGCCAACATGAGCGCCTTTCCCGACGATCCGGCGAACTTCCTGCGCTGGATCGGCCAGACGGGGGAGGAACAGGCCAATCGCTTCGTGCCCCGGCTGACGTATGGACTCTACTTGCGCGAACTGCTGATCAAGGCGCTGTCCGATGCCGGGCCGAGGGCGCAGATCATCAGCGCCGAAGCGCTGTCGGCGCGTTTTGGAGACGGACAGGTCACTGTGCAACTGGACGACGGCAGCGAGATCGAGGCCCGTTCGCTGGTTCTGGCGCTGGGCAACTTCCCGCCCGCGCCGCATCCGGCACTGGCGGCGCTGCCTGAGGATCGCTGCTTCGCCGATCCGTGGAATCCCGGCGCGGTTGCCGATGCCCAGACTTTGGATCATGTGCTGCTGATCGGCACGGGGCTGACGGCCGCGGACATGATCCTCTCGCTCGACAAGGCAGGGTTCAAGGGCCGCATCACCGCGCTGTCGCGGCGCGGATTGAAGCCGCACGCCCATGCCGAGACGGGCCCGGCGGTCGAGAACGTCCCGGCGCCCGATGCGCGCGGTTCCGCACTGGTCCGCCAGATCCGGGAGCGGGCCAAAGTGATTGGCTGGCGCGCGGCGGTGGACGAGCAGCGGCCGCACACGCAGAACCTCTGGCGCCGTCATGATGCTGCCGCCCAGCGCCGCTTCCTGCGGCACTTGCGGCCCTATTGGGATGTCCACCGGCATCGCCTTGCGCCCGATGTGGCGAAGCGGCTGGCGGAACTGGAAGCGGAAGGACGGCTGGACTTCGTTGCCGGCAAGCTGGCCGGCTCGCAGGCCACGGATCGGGGCGTCGCGGTGGACTATCGTCCGCGCGGCGAGGATCGGCTGGAAAGGCTGGAAGTCTGCCGGGTGATTAATTGCACCGGGCCCGAGGGCGACCTGCTGCGCAGCGGGTTGCCGCTGGTGCAGGATTTGCTCGCACAGGGCCGGGTTCGGCCGGACGAGCACCGGCTGGGGCTGGATGTCGAACATCTCGGCCGCGTGCGCGATGCCGAGGGCAAGCCGCAGGACACCCTGTTCGCAGTCGGACCGGTGACCAAGGGCGAGGCCTGGGAGATCGTGGCGGTGCCGGATATCCGGCGGCAGGTCTGGAACCTTGCGCGCTATTTGGCCGACGCCCATTGGGTGGGTGGCGAGGGGCTCTGAACGGCTTGGATTTCCTGATCAAAATTTGAATTCAACGCTCCGTCATCCCCGCGAAGGCGGGGATCCCGCTTGTTCTTCGTTCAGCACGCGGAGGCGCGGAGGCGCAGAGAGGACGGTGCAATGCTGCACGGTTTTCTCTGCGTCTCCGCGCCTCCGCGTGAAACCAGAAAGCGGGGCCCCCGCCTTCGCGGGGGCGACGGGTTTGTTTTTGGGCTGAGTTCGGACTTGGACGCTCATGGGTAGGCCGTGGGTGAGCGGATATTCTCCCACCCACGGCCCGCTCAATCAGAAGTCCTTGCGCAGCAGAATGCCCGCATAGCGCTTGTCGTCACGCGGCACGTAGCGGACGATACCGGCCAGCGTGCCGTTGGCAAGGTAGTTCGAATAGCTCTGGTTCGTGATGTTCTTCACGAAACCGCGCAGCTGCCAGTCGCCGGTCGTGCCGATTAGCGCGACGCTGGCATTCCACACATAGTAGCCCGGCTGCACCGTGCCCGGCGTTTCGGTCAGCTGGTACTGCGTGCGGCTCTTCAGCGTGATGTCCGACTGCACTTCGAGGTCCAGCGCGTTCGACAGCGCGAAGCGATAGGCCGCGTTGCTGTAAAGCTTCCACTTCGGCGCGAACGGCAGGACCTGTCCGTCGATATCGCAGCTCGACGGCGCGCCGGCCGGGCAGATGAAGTGGATCACCTTGGCATCGGTATAGGCGACCGAGGTATCGAGCGAGAGGCCCGGGATCGGGTGCAGGCCGAAGTCGAACTCCACGCCCTTGGTCTGCACGGTGCCCGCGTTGATCAGGCGGGTGACTTGCGCACCGCCCACCACGTCGTTGTAGTTGGCCTGATAGTTGTGGAACTTGGTGGAATAGACCGCCAGCGCATAGGTGATCTGGCGATTGAGCGCCGATCCCTTGATGCCGCCTTCGAACGAGTCAGAGGTTTCGGGCTTCAGCGCGATTTCATCCAGCGGCGTGGTCGCGTTGAGCGAGCGCATGTTGAAATAGGCGTTGTAGGCCGGGCCCTTGTAGCCGCGCGAATAGGTGAAATAGGCCTGATTGTTGGTCAGGAAGTCCGCCTGGATGCCGCCGCGATAGGAATCGCCGCGTGTCGAGGTCGAATCCGCCGAGTTGTGATAGGCGCGGATGCCCGCGACATCGAGCGAGGGCGAGCCCGAATTGGTCGGGTCGTTGGTCGACGTGCGCACGTGGTAGTAGCTGAGATCGTCCCAGGTCGAACGATAGCCAGCGATGGCGCGCAGCCACGAGGTAAAGTTGATATTGGCCTCACCGAACACCGCGTAGTTATCGCCGGTGACGCCGTAATTCGCCACGCCCGTCACGGTGTTCTCGGCGCCGGAGATCAGGCGGGTGAGCGCGCGGGTGTAGACTTCATCAGTCTTGGTGTGGAGGTAGTAAGCGCCCACCACATAGTCGATGAACTTGCCCTTCGGCGACGTCAGGCGCAGTTCCTGAGAGAACTGGTGGTTGTCGACCGTGCCGAAGTCCTCACCCTCGGGGAACGTGGCGGAAAGCTGCGAGAGGGCGTCGTAGTCCTGATGCTGCTCGTTCTTCCACTCGCGATAGGCGGTGATCGAGGTGACGGTGTAGTCGCCGATGCCCCATTCGGCGGTCAGCGAGCCGCCGTAGTTCCGGTCGCGCACATCGGTGTCGAAATTGGTGCTGACCTTGCGGTTTTCGGGGCCGGCGGTGATGCCCTGGCTGGCCAGGAACGCGGCAAGTGCCGGGGACTGCGTGACCGCGCCGGTGGGATAGGCGATCTGGCTGGTGCTGGCGTAGACGCCGCTCGGCGTCGTGTCGTGCGAGTGCAGGTAATCGCCCGCGAGGGTCAGCTTCAGCGTGTCGGTCGCCTGCGCCTGGATCTTGCCGCGCACGCCGTAACGCTCGTAGCCGTTCACCTCGTTGCCGGTGTAGACGTTGCGCACATTGCCGTCATAATTGGCATAGAGGCCGTCGATCCGGGCCGAAATGCCGGGCGCGATGCCGCCGGTAACGCCCGCCTTGATGCGGTATTCCTCGTCGGTCGTCGCGGAGCCTTCGGCATAGGCGTGGAACTGCTGCGAGGGCGCGGCGGTGACGATGCTGATGACACCCGCCGAGGCGTTCTTGCCGAACAGCGTGCCCTGCGGGCCGCGCAGAACTTCGATGCGCTCCACTTCGCCGACATCCAGCGTGGCCTGGCCCGGGCGGGTGAGCACGACGCCGTCGAGCACGGTGGAGACGGAGGATTCGACGCCCGGAGAGGTGCTGATCGTGCCGACACCGCGAATGAAGACCGTGCGGTCCTTGTTCGATGCGCCATTGCGGAAATCGATCGAGGGAACGGTGTTGGAGAGGTCCTGCAGCGTGTGGATCGCGCGGTCGTTAAGCGACTGGCCGCTGACGGCGGTGATCGCGATCGGCACCTGCTGGAGCGATTCATCGCGATAACGCGCGGTAACGACGATCTCGCCCGGCTGCGGGGTGATGGCGCTTCGATCGGCAGCCTCATCGGCATAGGCCGCTGCCGGGAAGAGAACCGCGGATGCCAGCAGCAGAGTGCGGGCGGCGCGGAGCGGGGTCATGGTCATTCTTGTCTCCCTTGAACCGCGCGGACCATAGTCAACCAATTCAGTTGAGAAAGATAGTTTTCCTTTAGTCGCCCCATGCGGGAGACGAGGTGATCCTACGTATCCTCGGCAGGGACGATTCTGGGCATGGTGATCTGGATCCACCCCAGCGCCAGCAGGTAGGATACCGAGGCGAAGCCGAAGAGCGGGCCGTAACCGAGCCCGGCAGCCAGCACGAGCCCGGCAATCTTGCTGATCGCGGTACCGCCAAGGTTGCCGCAGAATGCCCCGAAGCCGGTCACGCGGCCGACTTTGTGGCGCGGCGTGACGTCGGCGATCAGGCCGAACAGGTTGGTCGAAAAACCCTGATGCCCGGCTAGCGTCAGCGCCATCAGGCCGACTGCCATCCAGTATTCCTGTGCGTGGAGTGCCAGCGGCACGGGGACCACGCAGAGCGCGGAGATCAGCATCAGCGTCTTGCGCGTGCGGTTGGCGCTCCAGCCCTTCGACAACAGCCGATTGGCGGCATAGCCCGACAGCAGCGAACCCGCCGCCGATCCACAATAGGCCAGCGCCAGCGGCGGCCCGAGTTCGGTGCCGGAAAGGCCGAACTGCCGGTGGAAGTAGTCCGGCATCCAGAACAGCATCAGCCACCACGTCGCGTCGGACAGGACCTTGGCGAGGGCGATGGTCCAGGTGCGGCCTTCCTTGAGGAACAGCCTGTCGCCCGAGAGGACGTTGCCGGGGACGGCGGGCTGGCTATCGCCGAAATCCACCCCGCGCGAGGCGGTCAGCCATGCCAGCACCCACGCAAGGCCGATCAGGCCCGCGATCACGAACGCCGCGCGCCAGCCCCAGAAAGCCGCGACCACCGGGATCGCCAGCGGCGCAAGGATGGCGCCGATGCTGTTCATCATGTTGGTGAGGCCGAAGCCCAGCGAGCGCAGATTGGGCGGGAAGATCGTCGCGATGGTCTTCACGCCGGCCGGAGTGCCCATCGATTCCGTGGCGCCAAGGCCGATGCGGCAGAGCACGAACTGGCTGAAGCTGCTGGCCCAGCCATGGGTCATCGCTGCCAGCGACCAGGCGGCGACGCCTGCCGCATTGGCCCATTTCGCGCCCAGCCGGTCAACGATCCAGCCTGCCGCGAGGAAGCCGAATGCCGCGCCTGCCTGAAACCATGCCGCCAGTGTGCCGTAATCGTTGTCCGTCCAGCCAAGGTCGGCGGCGATCGTGGGTTTGAGCACCGAGATGATCTGGCGGTCGACGAGATTGAGCACGCCCGCCGTCAGGGCGAGTGTGAAGAGCAGCCAGCGGCGGCGCGGAGAGAGAGTCATGCGCGGCGCGCCTTGCGGCGGTTCATCGGGGCTCGGGGGGAAATCGACATCGCGGACCTTCTGTTCTGAACCCGTGGTCTAGCGGTGGGGCCAGACGTGCGCGAACAAGAAATTCTAGCCTCGGGGGTGGGATTGGAGGCGGCGGAGTTGGGCTGAGATCCCCCTAAAAACTCTCCGTCGTCCCCGCGGAGGCGGGGACCCCGCTTGTTCTTGGCGAGCGTGGAGCAAAGGCAGCGGGGCCCCCGCCTTCGCGGGGGCGACGGTATTGTTGAGGCCACGATGGCCTAAGGAATTCGTACGCGTTTACTCGCGCCGGTCCACTTGCGGGACGCCCCAAAATCCTCCCCTGCAAGGGGAGGGGGACCGCCCGAAGGGTGGTGGAGGGGTGTCGGGCTCTCGGCGTGGCGCCACGGCCCGAGCCCGTTTCACCCCTCCGTCAGCGGCTTCGCCGCTGCCACCTCCCCTTGCAGGGGAGGAACCGGGAAGCGCTGGAAATCAGAACATCAAGGGGCCGTGATCGATCCTAGGCAGCACGTGCCGGGCGAACAGATCCGCCTCCGCCGCATGCGGATAGCCGGAGAGGATGAAGGCATCGATCCCGGCCTCGCGATAGGCCTGAAGCTTCGCCAGCACCTGATCCGGATCGCCAACGATGGCGGCGCCGCAGCCCGAGCGGGCGCGGCCGATGCCGGTCCACAGGTTGTCCTCGGCGTAGCCGTCATCGCTCGCGGTTTCGCGCAGAGCCGCCTGCGCCTGCACGCCGACCGACTGGGAGTCGAGCGAACGCGCGCGGATCGCCGCACCCTCGGCCGCGTCGAGGCGCGAGAGCAGGCGGTTGGCGGCAAGGCGTGCGTCCGCTTCGGTCTCGCGCACGATCACGTGGACGCGGTAGCCGAAGCGCAAGGTGCGGCTATATTTCGCCGCGCGAGCACGCATGTCGGCGATGGTTTCCTTCACCGCCTCCATGCGATCCGGCCACATGAGGTAGACGTCGCAGCCCTTGGCGGCGACTTCGCGGGCAGGTTCCGACAGGCCGCCGAAGTAGAGCGCCGGACACTTCGAACCCGGCGCGATCATGCGCGGGGCGTCGAGCTTCAGGTTCCAGAACCGGCCCTGATGATCGAGCGGCTGGCCCGAGAGCAGGGTGCGCAGGATCTCGATGGCCTCGGTGGTGCGCTCATAGCGCGCGCCGCCGTCGAGCGTTTCGCCCGGCATTTCGCTGGAAATGATGTTGATGTTCAGCCTGCCGCCCAAGATCTGGTCAATCGTGGCGATCTGGCGGGCAAGCTGGGCAGGCCACATCTCGCCGATGCGCACGGCCATCAGCAGCTTGATGCGGCGGACTTGCGTGGCGATGGCGGCGGCAAAGGCAGTAGTGTCGATGCCGAGCGCATAGCCGGAAGGCAGCAGCACATTGTCGAAACCGCCCTCCTCGGCGGCGGTCACGATATTGCGGCAGTGCTCCCAGCTGGAGCGCAGCATCGGGTCCGGCTGGCCGAGGAACTCGTAGTCATCGTCGCAGAGCGCCGAGAACCAGCTGATCTCGCAGGGATCCAAACTCACGGCAGGCGTGCTCCCATCGAGGCTTCCAGCACCGCATACCATTCGGGCGCGGTCCATTCGACCTTGAGCGCATCGCGCGAGGCGAGGATGCGTTCCGGGTTCTGCGAGCCGACGATGGGGATCGCGCGCGAGGGATGCGCCATGACCCACGAGAGCGCGGCAGCGGCGGCATCGGTGCCGAAGCGCTCGCCCTGCGCGGCCAACAGTTTCGCGACCGGCTCTTCCGAACCCGATGCAAGGCGGCCGCCACCGAGCGGCGACCATGCCAGCACCGCCACGTCGCGGGCCATCGCCTGATCCAGCGTGCCGTCATAGAGCGGCGCATAACGCGCGGCCGAGAATTCCGGCTGGGTGGAGACGATGGGGAAGGGCAGGAAGGCTTGCAGCGCCTCGAACTCGGCGGGGCTGTAGTTGGACACGCCGATGGACTTGACCTTGCCGCTCTCGACCATGGCGGAGAGGGCTGCGGCCACGTCACGCGGGTGGGCCAGGAAGTCGCGGCGGTGGATCTGGTAGAGTTCGACCGACGGCAGGCCGAGGCGTTCCAGTGAGGCTTCGAGCGCCTTGTTCAGATATTCCGGGCTCGAATCGTAGGGCACGCCCAGCACGATGCCGCCCTTGGTGGCGATCACCATGCGCGCGCGCAGGTCAGGCCGGGCGGCGAGCGCCTTGCCCAGCAGCAACTCCGCACCGCCGAAGCCGAGCGCTGCGTCGCAGCCGTAGATATCTGCGGTGTCGAACAGGGTGATGCCCGCTTCGAGAGCGGCTTCGATACGCGCGACAATGGCGCCGATATCGTCATTGCCATCGGCTCGGGCGAGCCGCCACATGCCCCAGGCAATCGGAAAAACGGAAATTCCACTCTTGCCGAGCGGGACGGATTGGGTCGATAGGGGGAGGGTCATATTCTCAACCGATATAATAGAGATTGCCGAAATGAAAGACGCTTTGCGGTACGGGATCGTCGGTACCGGCATGATGGGTGTGGAACACATCCACAACCTTAAAATCCTTGAAGGCGCCCAAGTCGTTGCAATTGCGGATCCCGAGCCGACCTCGCTGGGCTGGGCCAAGGACGCGCTGGGCGCCGAGGCCGAGGGCGTGGCCGAATATGCCGACAGCGCCAGCATGATTGCCAACGCGGGCCTCGATGCGGTCGTCGTGGTTTCGCCGAATTTCACGCACCGGGCGGTGCTGGAACCGCTGCTGGACAGCGACGTGGCGATCCTCTGCGAAAAGCCGCTCTGCACGACGATGGAAGACGCGCGCTGGGTGGTCGAGCGCGCCGAGGCGCGCAAGGGCGTGTTCTGGACCGGCATGGAATACCGCTTCATGCCGCCCGCCAAGGCCTTCATCGACGAGATCCACGGCGGCAAGGTCGGCCACTTGCAGATGCTCTCGATCCGCGAGCACCGCTTCCCGTTCCTCGTCAAAGTGCGCGACTGGAACCGTTTCTCGGCCAATACCGGCGGTACCATGGTGGAGAAGTGCTGCCACTTCTTCGACCTGATGCGGCTCATCACCCGCTCGGAGCCGGTGCGCGTCTATTGTTCGGGCGCGATGGATGTGAACCACGTCGACGAGCGCTATGACGGCCGCCAGCCCGACATCATCGACAACAGCTTCACCACTGTCGATTTTGCGGATGGCACCCGTGCGTTGCTGGATCTGTGCATGTTTGCCGAAGGCGCCGAGCATCAGGAAGAGATGAGCGCGACCGGCGACAAGGGCCGCCTCGACGTGCTGATCCCGCCAGGTGATCTCGTCTGGTCGCCGCGCGTGCCCTGGCCCGGCCCCAAGGCGGTCGAGCGCTGGCATGTGGCGGTGGACGAGGCGGCGATGGATGCCGGCTCGCATCACGGCGCGACATTCTACCAGCACGAGGCTTTCGCCCGCGCGGTTCGCGGCGAGGGCGAGGTTCAGGTTACCGCGCGCGACGGGTTGATGGCAGTCGCCATCGGCGCGGCGGCGGAACTCAGCGCGCGGGAGAAGCGCGTGGTGGAGATGGCGGAACTGCTCGGCGCCTGACGCGCCCTTTTTCACGAGGCGGGAAGCTATCCTTGTCGAGGGTATGCTTCCCGCTTCCTGAGGCGGCGCCTATTACCCGGCGCGCGCATGCGGAGAGAGCACGATCGGCACCGACATCCGGCCGATCCCGCCGATTTCGATGGTCATCGTTTCTCCCGGCCGGATCGGGCCGACATCGGCGGCGCCCGAAAGCACGATGTCGCCCGGATAGAGCGTCATCGCGGTAGAGGCGAATGCGATCATTTCCGCAGGTGCTCCGGTAAGGTCCGCAAAACTACGCTCTCCGCGCAAGTCGTCGTCCACCCAGAACTTGTAGGACAGCGCCGAGGGATCGGGGATCTCGTCCTTCGTGACCAGCCACGGGCCCAGCGTGCCGTAAGTGTCGAACGATTTGCAGAAGGCCCAGTCCTCGCGCTCGGGCTTGAGCGTGGTGTCGAAGGCGCAGGCATAGCCGGCGACATAGTCGAGCGCTTCGGCCTGCGAGACGTTCGTGCACTTGCGCCCGATGACGATGGCGAGTTCGGGCTCATGCAGGGTGGTGCGGTCCGGCCAGCGGATTTCCACGGGGGTACCGGCGCCCACAATTGCCGTTGCCGACTTGCCCATGAAACCGATCATGCCGAACGGGGCGCCGTGGTGTTTCCAGTTGCCTGCGCCGCACACCACCTTGGAAGGGTTGGCCACCGGCGAGAGCAGGCGCACCGCATCCAGCGCGATGGGCGGCATGGTCTGCGCAAGATCCGCCATGATCGGAAGCAGATGCGGCAACTGGCCGATCAATTGGTCCCCCGGCGGGAATGGCCACCGCAAGGCAGGCAATGCGTCCGTGCTGGCCGTGACATCGTGAACGAAGTTGCCTTCGACAATCCCGAGGCGCTGGATTTCCGGGCTATCGGCCAGTGTGAAGCGACAGATTTTCAAGGCTTTCTCTCCCCGGGCCCCCGCGCCCCGATCTTATTGGAATATAAGTAGCAGGCAGCGAGGAACGTGCCCTTGCTGCCTGCGCTGACCTCCCCGGTCAGACTTCGATCTTGTAGAGCTTCGATGCGTTGAGGCTGAGGACTTTCGACTTCTCCTCAAACGTGAAGCCGTCCAGCCGGTTCTCCAGGTGATCGATGGGATAGAGGCTGGTGGGGTGCGGGAAGTCGGTTTCGAACAGGACGTTGTCCATGCCCACCTTGCGCGCGGTTTCGGCGGCGCTGCGGCCTTCCTCGAACCAGAAGCAGGCGTAGAAGTTGCTCTTGAAGTATTCCGAGGGCTTCTTGTCGAAGCTCTTGGTCTCGGCGATTTCCTGCAACTGGTAGTCCAGCGCTTCCATCAGGAACGGCACCCAGCCGATCCCGCTCTCCACCGAGACGAACTTCAGCTTCCTGAATCGGTCGAGCAGCCCCGAATAGATCAGGTTCGACACCACCTTGCCGTTGTTGAAGAACAGCATCGCGCCGCTGATGCCGGAGCGCAAGTCGCGCGGCAGCGAGGGCCAGCCCTGCTGCCCCATCCAGTCGATCGCGGTTTCCGAGGCGCCGATGTGGAAGTTGATCGGCAGGTCCTTGTCCTCGCACACTTCCCAGAGCGGATACCAGTGTTCATGGCCGAGATCGGGGAGCGGCTTGCCGTCCGCATCCGTGCTGGTGTGCGGGTCCGAATTGATGTTGATCCCGCGCAGGCCCATCGCGATGCAGCGCTCGGTCTCGCGCACGGCCTGCTTCACGTCCCACCAGGGCAACAGCGCCATCGGGAACAGGCGCTGCCCGCTTTCCTCCTGCAATTCCGCCATCGCGTCATTGTAGATCCTGACGCATTCGAGCCGCAGTTCCGGATCGACCTTGGCTGCCGCCTGCCCGCCGAAGCCGAGGATATTGGGATAGACGATCTGCGCGTAGATGCCCGCCTCGTCCATCACCGCCAGACGCTCCTTCACGGAGGAGGATCCGGTGTGCACGTCCTCGAACTGCAATTTCAGGAACGTGTCGAGGTCGCGGACCTTGCCGCCCTGCTTGAGGATCGCGCTGTTGGGATGCGCGCCGGTGCCGATGGACTTGTCCCCATCGATCACCCAGCTGCGCGTGCCGTTCAGCATCTTCACTTGCGGCACCCTGTCGCGCATGGCCGCCGACGCACGCTTTACCCACATGTCGTGCGGTTCGGTAAGGTGGGTGTCGGCATCAATGACCTTGATCGACGAACCGGTCTGCGAGCGCTCCAGCGTGGCGGTGTTCATGGCATCCTCTCTGTTTTGATGCGGCGATGATACGACCGGGAGCACCGCGAAATACCCGCAAAGTCATGAGGGGGCTTTTCGGTTTTTCCGATGACTCCTACGATGTGCCAAAACAGGCCGGGATGAGGCGCTTGCCATCATGAAGATATCCATTCGCCAGCTTCAGGTATTCGACGCGGTGGCCACGCTGGGCAGCGTGACGGCCGCCGCCGCGAAGCTCAATGTCAGCCAGAGCGCGGCCAGCACCGCGATCAGCGATCTTCAGATCGTGCTGGGCCGCCAGTTGTTCGCCCACGCCAAGGGGCGCCCGCTCCAGATCACCGACGAAGGGCGCCGCCTGCATCCGATGGTGCGGTCGGTACTGGGCGAACTGGAAGATATCGAGCGCGACGGGCAGGGGGAACTGAGCGGCCAGCTCGTGATCGGTGCAACCGCCACGATCGCGGAAACCGAACTGCCGCGCCTCTGTGTGGAGTTCATGCGCCGTCATCCCAAAGTCCAGATCCGGGTGGAATCGGAATCGACACTGACTCTGTTCGAACGCCTCGGCCGGTTCGAGATCGAGACCGCGCTGATCGAGAATTTCCCCAATGTGCCGGGTATCGAGCTGACGCGGTGGAAGACGGACGAGCTGGTGCTGGTGGTCAGCGCCGATCACCCGCTCGCCCGGCGCGGGCCATTGCAGATCGCCGACCTGAAGGACGCGCACTGGTGCCTGCGCGAGGCCAACTCGTCGGAGACCGCGCGCCTGCGCTACTACATGCACGAGGAGATTGGCCAGTTGCCGGTCGCCTTCGAATCCACCAGCAATTGGGCCGTGCGCCATGCCGTCATTGCCGGAGGCGGAATCGGCTGCCTGTCACGCGCGCTGGTTCAGTTCGATCTCGACAACGGGCGGCTGGCGCAGCTCGATGTCGCGGGGTTTTCCTATACCCGTGCCTTCAGTCTGGCGCGGCCTTCCTCGATCCGGCGCAGCCGTCTGGTCGCGGCGTTCGACCACTTCCTGTTCGAGCACGAATGAACCCATCGGAAAATTCGATGGGAGATATATGGCAATAGCGAATGTTCCGTGCGCTTCTCCTGACATAGGCTGAGCCCGTTACAACAAGAGGGCAGCGGAGAGCCGCGCCGCGTACGGGAAGGGTGCTTGGGAACAGTTCTGCCGGCAACGGATCGTCGTTGCCGGAGGGCGCCTTGCATTCTCTTCAAATCCGGCGCCGCGCGGGTGCTCCTGCCCCGGAGGAGCAGCCATGACTTTCGTGTTCAGCGCGGACGGGCATATCGTCGAACCCAACGACCTGTTCAGCGAGGGGTTGCCGCCTTCGCTTCGCAAGTTCGGCCTGCATGCGGAAAAGGACGGGGATTTCATCCTGTCGAAGGCGGGAGACAAAGTGCTCCAGCGCGTGCCCATCGAACGCGGGGCGCCGCGCATCGGCCCCGATGGCGAGCCGTTCGGCCGCCCCGACCGGCGGGGAAACCGGGAGATCGAATATCGCCTGAAAGACATGGCGCTGGACGGCGTCGATGCCGAGATCGTGTTTCCCAGCCTGGGGCTGACCGCCTACATGATCGAGAATGCCGAGGCCGAACTGGCCACGGCGCAAGTCTACAACGATTGGCTGCACGGCCTGCTGAAGGACCACACCCGGCATTTCGTGCGATGCGGGATCCTGCCGGTGCGCGATTTCGCGCAGACGGTTGCGGAGATGGAGCGGCTGGCGGCGCTCGGCTTCACATCGGCGATGCTGCCGAGCTTGATCGAGCGCGATTCCGGCCTGCCGGCCTATACCAGAGATGCGTGGGACCCGGTGTTCGACGCGGCCCAGCGGCTGGGCATCGTCTTCGCACTGCACACCGGCACCGGGCGCAACGATGTCCGCAGCTTCCGGGGCGCGGGCGGCGCCGTGATGAACTACATGGTGCAGGCGACCGACGGGATGATCACTATCGGCGCGATGGTCGCCGGCGGCCTGCTTGACCGGTTTCCCGGCGCCAAGGTCTGCGTGATCGAGGGCGGCGCCAGCTGGCTGGCAGCGCTCGCCGAACGGATGGACGAGGTTTACGAGGCGCATGAGACGTTCGTGCGCCCGAAGCTATCGCTGCTGCCGCACGAAATCATCGCGCGGCAGGTGGCCTGTTCGTTTCAGACCGACCGGGCCTGCATCATGTCCCGCTCGGTCACGGGGACATCGGCGCTGCTCTGGGGCGCGGACTATCCGCATCACGAAGGCACGTTCCCGCGTTCACGCGAGGTCATCGCGCATCTGTTTGACGGTATCGACATTTCCGAACGGGAGAAGGCGGATATCGTCGGCGGCAACGCTGCGCGCCTGTTCCGTCTGAACCATCCCGAATTCGCGGTGGCCTGATGCCGGAAGAGACCATGACCGAGGCCCGGCCGATCGCCTGGATTCCCGCCAGCGTGGCTGACCGCGCGGCGCTGGAGGCAGCCCGTTCCCGCACGCTGTGGCAGGCGCTGGTCGATGCCGCCGCGCTCGATCCGGAACGCGATGCCATTGTCGGCGCCGACGATGAGGGCGTCGTCCGGCGACTGACTTATGCCCAGTTGCTCGACCGCGTGCGCCACATGTCGGCAGGCCTCGCCAGCATAGGCGTGGCGCGCGGGGACCGCGTGGTGCTGTGGATGACCAATCGCCTCGAATGGGTCGTCTCGTGCTTTGCGGCGGTCCGGCTCGGCGCGGCGGTGGTTCCGATCAACACGTTCCTCAAGCCGCCCGAAGTGAAGTACTGCATCGCCCAGTCCGGCGCGCGGCACCTCATCATGCTCGACCGCTTCCGCAAGCTCGACATGCCGGACATGCTGGCGCAGATCTGCCCGGAGTTCGGTGAGGCGACGGCGCCGGGTGCCTTGTGCTCGCGGGACTTGCCCGATCTGCGCAACGTGGTGGTCTACAGCCGCTCCGGGTCTTCGCATCCGGGCGCCTACGACTGGTCTGCGCTTCAGGATACGGCCCCCGAAACGCGCGAGAAATGGCTGGCGATCGCCGACCGCATGGCGCTCGCGGCCACGCCCGAAGACCTCATCATGGTCAAGTACACCTCGGGCAGCACCGGCTTTCCGAAGGGCGTGATGCTCCAGCAGGGCGGCTTCGTGGCGAACGGCATCCTGCATGCGCGGCGCACGGGCATGGGGCAGGGCGATACCTATTTCTCGATGATGCCGCTGTTCCACGCGGGGGGCAGCATCTACGGGCTGATGAGCATGCTGCCGCAGGGCGGTACACTGGTGTTCACCGAGGCTTTCGATGTCGATCTGGCGATCCGCCTGATCCAGCAGGAGCGCGCCACCGTGTTCATTGGCGTGCTGGGCAAGGAAGCCGTGATGGAGGCGCATGCCCGCGGCATCGTGCTGGACAGCCTGCGGCTGGCCCACGTGCACAACGAGGCGGCACGCACGGTGCTTCCGAACGTGGAATTCGCGTTCTCCCCCTTCGGCCTGACCGAGACTTACGGCCCCTGCGCAATCACCGGACCGACCGATCCGCGGGACAAGCACGCCACCGGCGGTCGGCCGCTGCCAGGCAATGAGGTGCGCGTGATCGACCCGCGAACCGGGCTCGACGTCGCGCCCGGTCAGATCGGCGAGGCGTGGGTGCGGGGCAACACCATGATCGGCTACTGGAACAAGCCGGAGGAGACGGCACGGGCACTGGATGCCGAGGGTTGGGTGCACAGCGAGGACCTTGTCTCGGTCGATGAAGAGGGCTTCGTCACCTATCGCGGCCGGATCAAGCTGATGGCCAAGGTCGGCGGCGAAAACGTCAGTCTTGAAGAAGTCGAGCGGACCGTCTGCGAGCACGAGGCCGTCGAACACTGCGCCGCCGTGTGCGTCGAGGACGCGCGCAAGGTGGAAGCGGTGCGGATCTACATCGTCTGTAGGATGGACCGCCCGCTCAGTGGGGAGGACCTGCTGTCATGGCTGAAACCCCGGCTCGCGCACTTCAAGCTGCCGCGTGATGTGGTCTTCGTGGGCGACTTGCCGAGACTGGGCAGCGGCAAGCTCGATCGTATCGCTCTGGCAGCGTGGGCGCAGGAGAAAACACCGGCATAACACCCTGATTTCACGCCATTCCAATTCAAAAAAAACGACATGCCTGGGGAGGACATAATGAGGGGAATTGGTACGCTGCTGCTCGCGGGTGTCAGCTTTATGGGTCTTGTCGATCCCGCCTTGGCGCAGGAAACGGCGGAGAATTCGTCGTCGCAGTCCGCCATCGGCGTGGGCGAGATCATCGTCACGGCCCGCCGCCGCGAGGAGACGTTGCAGGACGTTCCGCTCACGGTTCAGGCCGTGACCGGGGCGGAAATCAGCAAGCTGAATGTCCGCGAGTTCAAGGAAATCCAGAGCCTCGTCCCGGGCCTGACCCTGGCGCAGGACCCGAACGGCATTGCCACGCGGGCAACGCTGCGTGGCATCGCCTACGACGTGAACGCCAGCGGCAACAACGGCACTATCGAATTCTACCTCAACGATGCGCCCACTTCGGCGCCGATCCTGTTCCAGTCGATGTTCGACATCGGCCAGATCGAGGTCCTGCGCGGGCCGCAGGGGACCTTGCGCGGGCGGGCGTCCCCCTCGGGATCGATCACCGTCACCACGCGCCGCCCTGACCTCAGCGAGGTGGGCGGCAGCGTCTCGGGCACGGTGAACACCTGGGGCGATGTGAACGGGCAGGCCGCGCTCAATATCCCGCTCATCAACGACAGGCTGGGCATCCGCCTTGCCGGTATCCTTGACGAAGGGGATGATAACCGCATCTCCAGCATCAACAATTCCACCGATCCTTCGCGCCGCACGGAAGGCGGCCGCGTGTCGCTGCGGGCGGTGCCGTTCGATGCCCTGACGCTCGACGGGTCCTACACCACGACCTTGCGCAAGGCGGTGACTTTCGTGCAGGCGGAATCGCTAGACTACGCGGACCCGACGGCGCCGCCGTCCCCGATCCCCATCGCGCCCGGGGATCGCCTCTCGGTGATGTACGCGCCTTATACCTACCGGCAGGCCTTCACGGTCTACAACTGGTCCGCGCACTTGCAGGTGTGGGGACAGTCGGTGAACTACGTCGGTTCGCACAACCGGCAGGAGATCCACTCCAGCCAGACCAACGACCTTGGCGCGGCGCTGCCGGCAACGGTGCCGCAATCGTTTCTTGATGCGGCGCAAGTGGCCGATATCACCGCGACGCAGACCAACCACGAATTGCGGCTCTCGTCCGACACCCGCATCGCCGGGATCTTCGATTACGTGGTCGGCGCATTGTGGAACAAGAACGACAATCCCACGCTGCTGGACATCCAGACGCCGGTGTTCGCGGGGAGCGCCGCCAGGCCGCTGCTGCTCAATCACACGTCGGTGCTCCGCACGGGGGGATCGTTCGAGCGGTCGTTCTTCGGCAACCTTACCGCGCATATCGGCGCCTCTACCGAACTTTCCGGCGGCATCCGCCGGATCCGCTATCATTCCACTGGTGGCCTCAGCACCAATGGCGTCGATATCCCCGCCGCCGACGAGGACCGGGTGCTCCACGCGACCATCTATTCCGCCTCGCTCAAGCACAACTTCACGCGAAACCTGATGGCCTATGCCAGCTTCGGCACCTCATGGCGGCCGGGTTCGGCCACCAATCCGGTGCAACTGCGCAACCAGTCCCAGCCCTATGGCCTGCTTGCGAGCCTCTATTACCCGGACCCCGAGAAATCGAAGTCCTACGAACTGGGCATCAAGTCCCTCTGGCTCGACGGCAAGCTGCGGGTGAACCTGACCGGCTATCACCAGACGTTCGACAACTTCGCCTATGCGGCACCGAACATCTTCTACATCTCAGACGTCGGCGGCACGACCGGCGTGCGGTCGATCACCACTCTGACGGTAGGCGTTCCCGCCAAGGTGGACGGCGTCGAGCTGGAAGTGGGCGGAACGCCGGTGCGGGGCTGGGATATCGGCGCGAACCTGAGCTATGCCAACGGCCGGATCACCAACGCCACGATCCCGTGCAACCCTTACGCCGGTATTCCCACGGCGGCCGATATTCTGGCTGCCACGGGCGGCCAGCAAGTGGCCGTCTGCCAAGTCGACAAGTTGCGCTCGGGCACGAACTCGCCGTTCGTCGCCACGCTTCAGTCGAGTTACGAAACCGGGCTGAGCAGCTCCATCGACGGATATCTGCGCGGTCTGGTCACCTTCTACGGCAAGTCGAAGAACGATCCCACCAACCCGATCGACGACATCTCCGCCTATGGGCTCATCAACCTCTTCGCCGGCATCCGTGCGGCGGACGATAGCTGGGACATCGGGATCTATGCCAAGAACATGCTCGATACCGACCGCGTCCTGTCGCGCACGGCGACGGCGCCCGTCAGCGGCGCTTCGGTGGTGGGCGGAGTGGCGCCGGCAAGCGCCTATCGGAACATCAGCATGACCGCAGAGCGCGAAGTGGGCATTACTGCTCGCTTTGCGATCGGAAGTCGTTGAGTTCTTGTCACCCTGTCGGCTGCGGCGGCCGACAGGGGATATCGGCCGAAGGATGCACGCGATGACCTACCTCGGTGAACTCAGGAGCAATGCCCGCACCCTGTTCGCGGCAAGCCTCGGCACCGGGGCCGGGTTGATGCTGATGAGCTATACGACCACGATTTTCGGGCCCTATCTCGTCAAGGAATTCGCCTGGTCGCGCGCGCAATTCGCGCTGATTGGCCTGTCGATGCTGACCACGCTGATCGCCCTGCCGTTCGTGGGGCGCTTCGCGGACCGTTTCGGCGTTCGGCGCGTGGCATTGGTGGGCGCGTTCGGCATTCCGGCCTGCCTTGTCGCCTATAGCCTGATGAACGGCGTGTTTCTGGTCTATTTCGCGATTTCCTGCTCGATCCTGATGCTGGGCAGCTTCACCAGTCCGGTGGTCTATACGCGGCTGATCGCGGCCAATTTCACGCGGGCGCGGGGGCTTGCCCTGACGATCGTGACGATTGCCCCGGCTATCCTGGGCGCCGCCGCCGCGCCCCTGCTGACGACGGCGATCGACGCATGGGGCTGGCGCGTGGGGTATCGTCTGCTGGCGGCCGGCGTATTCGCGTGCAGCCTTCTCGCCATCGCGCTGATCCCGGCGGAGCAGGGGGCGGGAATGACCCCGACTTCCGTCCATGTCCAGACGCCGGCGCCGCGTGGCGATTATCGGCTGATCCTGTCGAGCAGCACGTTCTGGGTGATCTTCGCGGCCATGTTCCTCTGCACATTGCAGACCCCGCTTCATTCCTCGCAGATGGGGATGATGTTGCATGACAATCACCTTGGCAGTGGGTCGGTCGCGGCGATGATCTCGGTCTACGGGCTGGGCACCGTGGTCGGACGGATCGCCTGCGGGCTGGCGCTGGACCGGTTTCCGGCGCCTTACGTGGCGGCCGTCTCGATGATCGTGCCGTCGATCGGTTACGCGCTGCTGGCCAGCCCGCTTGACCAGACCGTGGTGATCGGGATGTCCATGGCCATGATCGGCATCGCCGTCGGCGCAGAGGGAGATCTGCAGTCGTTTCTGGTGGCGCGCCATTTCGGCCTGCGCATCTTCAGCTCGACGCTCAGCTGCGTCTATGTCGGCGTTTTCGCCGCCTCGGCGCTGGGCGCGCTGGCGCTCAGCATTTCGCTGCGGCTGAGCAATACCTTCGCGCCGTTCCTGGGGCTGATGGCGGTGGCGGTCTTCGCGGGCAGCCTGCTGTTCCTCCTGCTGCCGAACAAGGGCCCGGCCTTGCGCATTGGCGATGAGGGCGACTTGCCGGACGGATTGCCCGCCAAACTCGCCGCGGAGGCCGGGTGATGGCGCGCAAACCCACAGCGGGCCCCACGGCGGCAATCGTCGGCAGCGGCGCGACGCCCTATTACTTTCGCGGAGAAAGCGCGCCGCAGACCCTGATCGAACTGATCGACAAGGCCGTCCTTGCCGCGCTGGCCGATGCCGGGCTCGGGATCGAGGACGTGGACGGCCTAGCCTTCTTCGCCTTCGGCTTCGACACCGGCATGATTATCGAGCAGCTCGGGCTCAGGAACGTCACGTTCGCGCACTGCGTCTCGGCGTTCGGCGGCGGTATGGCGGGCATGCTCGATCTGGCCGAGATGGCGGTCGAGACCGGTCGCGCCCGGACGGTGGTGTGCATCGGCGCGACCCAGCAGATCGGGCGCCGCGTCGGGCAGGCACTGGGCAACTTCGCGGCCAGCCCGGACAATGTGTTCCATCGGCTTGCCGGGCTTCAGGGGCCGGGTCAGGCGCTGGCGCTACAGGCACGGCGTCATTGCCACGAATTCGGCACCCGGCGCGAGGCCTTTGCCGAAGTGGTCATGGCATCGCGCGCCGCCGCCGCCACGCGCGAGACCGCGTTTCGCCGCAAACCGGTCACGCTCGATGAATACATGGCCGCGCCGATGCTGGCCGATCCGATGTGCAAGTTCGATTTCTGCCTCGAAACCGACGGCGCGCTGGCCTTCGTGGTGACAAGCGCCGAACGCGCGCGGGACCTGCCGCACAAGCCCGTCTACATTGCCGGCGCCGCGCAGCACGGCAGCCGTGACTGGGGCCGCGCGTTCTTCTGGCTTGGCCAGACCGCCGAGGCGTTCGTCTCGGCGGGCGGCATGGATGTCTCGCGGCGGCTTTACGAACGTACCGGCATGGGCGCGGACGATATCGATGTCGCGTGCCTTTACGATCACTTCTCGCCCCTGGTCGTCATGCAACTGGAAGACTTCGGTTTTTGCGCGCGCGGCGAAGGCGGCCCGTTCGTGGAGAGCGGGGCCATCCGGCTTGGCGGCAGGATCCCGGTCAATCCGCATGGCGGGCATTTGTCCGAGGCCTATGTCGTGGGGATGACTCACATTCGCGAGGCAGTGGAGCAATTGCGCGGGGTTGCCGTCAATCAGGTCTCCGGGGCCCGAACGGCGCTGGTAACCGGCGGTCCCGCGCCCACTCCGATGACCGCCGCCATCCTGACGAACGCCCTATGACCCGCAGCATCACCCCGGATTTCTCCACTTTCGAAGTGCCCATGGACACATGGAGCGAGCCGTTCTGGCAGGCTGGTGCGCGCGGCGAGACGCATATGCCGCGATGTCTTGCCTGCGGCACGTTCCGCTGGCCGGCGGGGCCGTTCTGTCCCGAGTGTCACACCCAGCCGGTCGAGTGGGTCGCGGCTGGGCAGGCAAGGCTCTATTCGTTCACGATCCTGCCGGTTCGCGGCGCCGAGCCCGACGCGCCGCCGGCATGGCGCATTCCCGCGCTGGTGGAATTCGACGCGGCGCCGGGCGTTCGTCTGGTGTCGGTGCTGGTCGATGCCGATCCGGCGCACGTGGCGATCGGAGACCGCGTCGAGGTGGTCTGGCAGCCGGCCGCCAGTGCCAGTGTGCCGCTATTCCGCCGGGAGGACGCAGAATGAGCGAACCGGACGATGCCGAGGTCTTTGCCCATTATCCCGATGTCCACATCGATCGGGACAATATCGCCCATTACCGGGGGCTGATGGGCGGACGGCTGCTCATCAACCGGTGCTCGGACTGTGGCCACTGGATCTATCCGCACCGCCCCCTATGCCCGGCTTGTCTTTCGTGGAACGTGGTGCCGACCGAAGTCAGCGGCCGGGGCAGCCTCTATATGTGGACGCTGATCTACCAGTCGCGTGATCCCGACACACCGCTCTACGAGCCGATCCTGACGGCGGCGGTGGAACTGGCCGAGCAGCCGGGGCTCCGCTATCTGTCGCGTGTGGTGGGATGCCCGCCGGAAGCGCTGCGCCACGACATGCCGCTGCGCCTGACATGGATCGAGGAAGCCGGCCGAAACTGGCCCGCGTTCGAACCGGCTGGTTGAGGGGATACCATGGCACGCAATCCTCTTCGCGATCGGGTCGCGATAGTCGGCATCGGCTCCAGCCCTTACGGGCGCGACTTACAGCGTTCGGAGCTTTCGCTGGGGCTTGAAGCGGCGGTCAATGCCATCGCCGACGCGGGCATAGACCGCCAGGAGATCGACGGCATCTGCGGTTCCGGCATGACCTCGCTGGCGATGGGAAATGCCGGATTCCTGAGCCTTCAGGGCGCGTTGGGAATTGAGCGCTGCACATGGGGCAAGAACGGCTGGCTCGGCTCGGCACTGGTCTACACAGTGGAGGCGGTGTTCTCGGGCCTGTGCGACATGGCCCTTTTGGTGCAGGCCAATGTGCGTTCGCCCGGCATGTCCCGCGCGGCGGCCCGCGACCCGTTCCGCGCCCGCGCGGCGCAGTTTGCGGGCATCGGCGGCGATGTGGGGCTGGGGGATTTCGCCAAGCGCTGGATCCACTCGGGCGAACCCTATGCCGCGATCATGCGGCGCTATTGCCACGATTTCGGCGTCAACAAGGACGCTTTCGCCATGCTCGCGGTGAACACCCGCAGCTATGGTGCGCTCAATCCCGAGGCGGTGTTTCAGTCGCCGCTCTCGCTGGAGGATTATCACGCCTCGCGCATGGTCTGGGACCCGATGCAGGTGGCCGACATGGACGTGCCGTGCGACTGCGCCGAGGCGCTTGTCATCACCACGGCCGAGCGTGCGCGCGACCTTAATGTGAAGCCGGTTTTCGTGCATGCCATGGCCCTGGGCGGCACGCGCATCGGCGAATATTACGAGAATTTCGCGGGCTGGCGGGACAATTCGTTCCAGGTTTCGATGTCCGGCCTGTGGGACCGCAGCGAACTGCGGCTGCCGGATATCGACCTGTTCTATCCCTATGACGGCTACACGATGGACGCCATCGCCATCACCGAAGCGGCCGGTTACTGCGGCATCGGCGAGGCGACCGACTATTTCCGCACATCGTGGGACAGTTCCCGCAATATCCTGATGCTCGACGGCCGCGTGCCCGTTCTGACCGATGGCGGCGGGCTTGCACACGGCCGCGCGGGAGGGGCCAATCTCTATGCCGAGGCCGCGCGGCAACTGCGCGGAAATCTGGGCAATCGGCAGGTCCCCGGCGCGCAATCGGCGCTGATCGGCATCGGCAGCTTCTTCCACGATCCGGCGGCGGTAATCCTGCGCGCCTGAGCGCTGGATGGCATATCCGCGATTGACCCGGCTTGGGGCGGCGATCTACCTGACTTTCACGCCATTTGTTGTCGCCATGTTTGGCTGCGGCAAAATAGCGTCATGAAAACAGGTGCTTAAAGGGAAGGCTGGCCTCGCGATGAAGACGACTCTGTTCCTGGTTATGGACATGATGAACGACCTTGTCGCCGAAGACGGCTTCAGCATGCAGACCTATGCCGCCGAAGTGCGCAGGCGCGGTGTGCTGGAGCATACCCGCGCCGCCATCGCTGCGGCCCGCGCGGCAGGGGCTCTGGTCGGTTATGTGCGCGTCGGGTTTTCGCCCGATTACCGTGAGGCGCCCGAAAGCTCGCCTATCTTCTCCGGTGCGCGCAAGAACGGGATTTTTCAGCTCGGCACGCCGGGCACCGAGGTTCACCCCGCAATCGCGCCGCAGTCGGGCGATTTCGACATCGTCAAGCACCGCGTCAGCCCGTTCTACGCCACCGCGCTCGAAGCGATTCTGCGCGCGCACCGTGTCGAGCGGATCGTGATGTGTGGCGTCTCCACCAATGGCGTTGTGCATTCCGGTGCGCGCGAGGCGCATGACCGCGACTACGAAGTGGTCATCCTTGAGGATTGCTGCGCCGGCGTCTCCGCGGACGAGCATATGCATGCTCTCGCCTGCCTTGGCCGCTTTGCGCGGATCGTCGAAAGCGGCGCGTTCGACTGGTCGGAATGACCTGAAAACGCCCGTTTTCGGGGCGTGACCTGAACGACACCTAACGTGACATGGGAGATACCTGCGCGCCCTTTGCGCAGCCTTGACGCGCGCCTGCCGTAAGCGGGCAGTTACCGCCTCCGCGATCAATCGCGATCCGTCCTTCGCCGCCGCTGGACCTCGACCCCACCCGAAAATAATGCATTATCCATCATTGATGCAGATGCGGTGAGGGGAGGCCCCTTGCCCGATGGGAAAAGGGATCTCGAAATCATGGCTACCGTTACCAGCGAGAAGGAAGTCGGCGCCGCGCCCGCCGAAGGGAAGATCACGCCCGAGGCGATCAAGGCGGCCGAGAACATGATCGGCATGCAGCTTCGCCCCGAAGGCCCCTATCTTCAGGACGCGACCGAGGACACGATCCGCAACTTCTGCAACGGCATCGGCGATCTCAATCCGCTCTATCGCGATCTCGAAGTCGGCCGCCTGACGCGTCATGGCTCGATGCTGGCGCATCCGAACTTCCCGATGGCGTTCGGCTGGGTTGGCCGCACGCGCTGGGGCCTGCCCGGCGTCCACGGTTTCTACGCGGGGAACGACTGGGAAATGTTCCGCCACATCCGCCCGGGTGACCGCCTGACCGCCATCGAGCGCGTCGTTGGCGTCGAGGTGAAGGAAAGCCAGTTCTCCGGCACCCTCGTCCTTCAGTATGTCGAGGCGAGCTATTACAACCAGCGCGGCGAACTCGTCGCCCGCGCGCTCGGCACCTGCACTCGCCACGAGCGCAAGGCCGCGCGCGAGGCCGGCAAGTATGCCGACATCAAGACCCACGAATATACGCCCGAAGAATTCGAGCACATCGATCAGGCTATTCTTGACGAAGAGAAGAACATTCGCGGCGGCAACGTGCGCTATTGGGAAGAAGTGCAGGAAGGCGAACAGCTTCCCGAAATCGTGCGCGGTCCGCTCAGCCTGATGGACACCATGGGCTTCCTGGTCGGCTGCGGTCGCGGCCATACCCACGGAGTGATCTTCAAGAACGCGGTGAAGCACCCGGGCCACTTCTTCCGCAACCCCGAAGCGGGCGGCGGCATCGAGTATACCGGCATCGGCCACCACCGCGAATCCACGGCCAAGGAAGTGGGCGTTCCCGGCGTCTACGATTACGGCCCGCAGCGTTCGGCATGGATGGCCAGCCTCATCACCAACTGGATGGGCGATGCCGGCTTCCTGAAGCGCATCAAGACCCGCATGAGCCGCTTCAACACCATGGGCGATTGCACCTGGGCGCGCGGCACCGTGACGCGCAAGTACATCAAGGACGGCCACGCCCTCGTCGATATCGAGATCAAGGGCGAGAACCAGCGCGGCGAACTGACCACGCCGGGTCTGGCGACGGTGGTGCTGCCCTCGCTCGATCCGCAGATCAAGGTGTTCGTGGACGGCTCGGGCCTCGACCTCGAACTGCCGGTGGTACGCTGATGTCTTCCCCGAAACGGGGAGGGGGACCGCCCGCGCAGCGGGTGGTGGGGGGGACTTGCGTCCTGACGCGATCTTGCTTGAGGACGCGACTCCCCTCCGTCAGCCCTGCGGGCTGCCACCTCCCCGGGACGGGGAGGACAAAGTGAGCGCGCCTCTCGATGGGCTCAGGGTCGTCGTCCACGCTTCGGGCGTGGCGGCGGCCTATGCGGCGCGCCTTTTGGGCGTGCAGGGGGCCGAAGTGATCTTCGTCGAACCGCCTTGCGGTTCGGTCCTGCGCGATGAACCTCCATTCGTCCCGTCAGGGGAGGGAGCGAAGCCCACTTCGGCCCTGTTCGCCTATCTCGCCGCCGGGGCCCGCAGCATTGTCTGCGATCTCACGGCGGAGGAAGGGCGGGCCGCGCTGGGCGGTCTGCTGAGCGCCTGCGACATCTTCATAGACGATACCCCGTTGGCGCTGCGGCAGGCTGGTGGGCTGGATGAACCGACCGTCACTGCGCGCCATCCCCAACTCGTCCACGTTTCGGTCCTGCCGTTCGGTTCCCATGGTCCCAAGGCGCACTGGAAGGCGAGCGAGATCAATCTCCAGCACGCCTCGGGTGAGGGGAACCTGCTGCCCAACGGCCTCTCGGTGGAGCTTTTCCCGGACCGCGCGCCGGTGAAGATCGCCGGGCATTTTGCCGAGATGCAGGGCGGCATCGCCGCTGCCCTTGGCGCGCTGTCCGCGCTCTGGGTGCGGGACGACGTGGGCGGCCAGTTCGTGGACATCGCCAGTCAGGACGCCGCCCTGGCCGTGGGCGCTTTCGCGATCCAGCGGCTGGGAGACGGGTCCATCGAGCACCGCGTCGAACGCTCGTTCCGTTACGGCGGCGTGGTCCCCTGCGCGGACGGTTTCGTGGAATTGCTGACGCTGGAGCAGCGCCAGTGGGATGGGCTGGTCAAGCTGCTCGGCAGCCCGCAATGGGCGCTCGATCCGGCGCTGGCGGATAGCCTTGAACGCAGCCGCCGGGGGCCCGAGATCAACCGCCACATCCGCGAATGGGCCATCGTGCGCAAGGTCGACGATATCGTGGCCGAGGGGCAGAAGCTCTCGGTCCCCATCGCCCGCTACAAGACGCCCGCCGAAATCCTGCGGGGCAGTCAGGAACATCATCGCCGCCTGTTCCAGCCGGTGCCCGTTTCGGGAACCGGGCTGGTGAACATGCTGGTCTCTCCCGTCCATGTCGATGGCACGCCGCTTTCGCTGCGTGGCGGTCCGCCGGAACTGGGCGAAATGAACCACATCCCGGCCGAGGTGCTGTCATGACGCTTCCCCTGAAGGGTATCCGCATCGCCGATTTCACGGTGCACAACGCGGGGCCGTTCTGTACGCAACTGCTCTCGCAGCTTGGCGCCGAAGTGGTGAAAGTGGAGAGCGCGATGCGGCTCGACGCCTTCCGCAAACCGCACCCGGTCTACGGCCGCATGGGCCCGGCGACGTTCGATCAGGTCGCCTCCAACAAGCTTTCGGTGCGCATCAATCTGAAGAAGGCCGAGGGCGCGGCTTTGGCCAAGCGGCTCGTCGCCGTCTCGGACGTGGCGGCGGAAAGCTTCCGGCCCGGCGTGATGGACCGGCTGGGGCTGAGTTTCGCGGCCTTGCAGGCGGTGCGCCGCGATCTGGTGATGCTGTCGGTGTCCTCCTCCGGCCAGACCGGGCCGGACAGCCACTTTGCCGGTTATGCGCCGCTGTTCGGTGCATGGGGCGGGCTAGGCGAGCTGACCGGCTACGAGGACGGGCCGCCGGTCGAGATGCGCCACGTGATGGACCACACCGTCGGCATGAACGCCGCCGTTGCCGTTATGGCTGCGCTCCATCGCCGCCGGGTGACGGGCGAGGGCGGGCATGTCGATGTGGCCGCGCGCGAAGTTGCCGCCTCTCTGGTGGGCGAGGCGCTGTTGCTGGCCGCTGCGGGAGGAGAGCCCCGGCGTGCCGGCAACGACCATCCGCGCATGGCGCCGCACGGCGTCTATCCCGCATTGGGCGAGGATCGCTGGATCTCGATTGCCGTGGAAGATGACGCGCAGTGGCAGGCGCTTTGCGCTGTGACCGGGATCGCGCCGGACGCGCGCTTTGCCAGCGAGGCGGATCGTCATGCCCATCGGCGCGAACTGGATGGACTGGTTTCGGCCTGGACCGCGACGCTCCCGGCCGAGGATGCGGCGCGGTGGCTGCAGGCGGCGGGTGTTGCTGCCCACGCCTCGTGGACCACGCCCGAGATTGCCGCAGACCCCCACCTTCGCGCGCGCGGGGCGGTGGTCGAAGTCACCGAACCGGACGGCAAGCGCCGTGCAGCGGTGGGCGTGCCGATGCGGCTGTCCAAGGGCGAAGATATCGGCATAGTCCGGGGTACCCCCGCGCTCGGCGAGCACGAGGATTATGTCTACGGCGAACTGCTCGGCATGGGTCGGGCGGAGCGCAATGCATTGGAAGAGGCTGAAGTGATCTATTGAAGACCTGATCGCAGGTACCTGAAACGCAAGAAGCAAGGACCTTGGGAAGATGACTGAAACGATACCCGCACTGGGTTTCATCGGGCTGGGCGTGATGGGCAGCGGCATGTGCGCGAATGCGGTGCGCAAGCATGCCGGGCCGCTCCACGCTTTCGACATGAATGCCGAGGCTTTGGCCGCGCAAGTCGCGAACGGGGCGGCGGCGGCTGGATCTGTTGCCGATGTAGCGCGGGCGGCGCGCGTCATCTTCCTCTCGCTGCCCGGAGGCAAGCAGGTCCATGCGGTGTGCGAGGAGATCGCTGCCCATGCCGCGCCCGGCACCATCGTCGTCGATCTTTCCACTACCAGCGTGGCCGAGGCGCGCGCGGTGGCGGGCTTGCTGGCGGCCAAGGGCATCGCTTTCGCCGATGCGCCGGTGGCGCGCACGCGGCAGGCGGCTATCGACGGCACGCTCTCGATCATGGTCGGCGCGGATGAGGCGCTGTTCGCGCGGATCGAGCCGCTGCTGCGCTACATGGGATCGGACGTGACGCTCTGCGGCGATGTGGGCTGCGGGCAAGTGGTGAAGCTCATCAACAACACCCTGCTGTTCGAGCAAGTGGCCGCGCTAGCGGAAATGTTCGTCGTGGCGGAGCGTGCGGGCGTCGCCCCCGCCAAGCTGGTGGAGGCGGTTTCGCTGGGGTCGGGGGACAGCTTTGCGCTGCGCAACCACGGGCTGAAAGCCATGGTCCCGCGCCAGTTCCCGGAAAAGGCGTTCCCGATGCCCTATGCGGTCAAGGACCTGGGCTACACGATCGAGCTGGCCGAGCAGATGGGCGTCGAACCGCGCCTGCCGCGTCTTGCCGCCGAGTATTATCAGGCCGCCATCGATGCCGGGATCGGCCAGAGCTACTTCCCCGGGATCATCGAAGTGGTCGATCCGCGCGCTCGCCCCGATGCTGGCAAGGGGGCTTGAGCGATGGAATTGCGCAAGCTGGAATACCGCGTCGTCACCGATGGGCTGATCTTTCCCGAAGGCCCCATCGCCATGGCCGACGGCTCGGTGCTGGTGGTGGAAATCAAGGGGACGCGCCTGATCCGCGTGCAGCCGGACGGGAGCAAGGAGGTCATCGCGCACCTCGGCGGCGGGCCCAACGGCGCCGCGATCGGGCCGGACGGGGCCTGCTACGTCGCCAATAACGGCGGCTTCCACTGGATTACCGAGGATAATCAGGGCGTGAAGGGCTACAACCGCCCGCACGGCCGCGCGGCGGACTATACCGGCGGCGGCATCCAGCGCGTGGACCTCGAAACCGGGGAAGTGACCGCGCTCTACACCCATTGCGACGGCGTGCCGATCAACGGCCCGAACGACATCATCTTCGATGCGCAGGGCGACATGTGGTTCACCGACCACGGCAAGACCTACAATCGGGTGATGGACTGCGGTGTGCTCTATCATGCGGCGGCGGACGGTTCGTGGATCCGGCAGGCGGCGTTCCCGCTGATGACGCCCAACGGCTGCGCCCTCTCGCCTGACGAGAAAACCTTCTATGTCTCGGAGACCGAGACCGGGCGGCTCTGGCAATGGCCGATCCTGGCAGCCAACGAACAGGGGAAGCGCGAGCTTGGCAAGAAGGCGTGGCCCTCGCCCAATGGCGGCACGATGCTGGGGCAGGCGACCGGCTACCAGCGCTTCGATTCCATGGCGCTGGAGGCGAACGGCAATATCTGCGTCGCCACGCTGGTAACGGGCGGGATCACCGTGTTCTCTCCCGAGGGGGAGAAGCTCGAATACTGGCAGGGGCCCGAGCCCTTTTGCACCAACATCTGTTTCGGCGGGCCGGACATGAAGACGGCGTGGATCACCATATCCGGCCACGGACTGCTGGTCGCCGTCGACTGGCCGCGCGCGGGCCTGCCGCTGCTCCATCAAAGGAACTGAACTTGAGCGAATTCGAAGACTGGATCGGGCGCAGCGTTTCCGTGACCGACGTGCTGGAATGCGCGCGCAGCAATGCCCTCGACGTGGCATTGGGCGGGGAGGGCGCCGGTAAGGCGGGCGATCCGCTGCCGCTGCTCCACCACTGGCTCTATTTCTGGGACGTGAAGCCGCCGCAGGGCCTCGGTGCGGACGGGCATCCGGCCAAGGGCGGTTTCCTGCCCCCGGTGCCGCTGCCGCGCCGCATGTGGGCGGGCGGGCGTGTCTCGTTCGTGAAGCCGCTGCTGCTGGGCCAGACCGTCACCAAGACCTCGACGATCACGGCGATCAAGGAGAAGACCGGCAGCACCGGCAAGCTGGTCTTCGTCACGGTCCGCCACGATCTCGACGTGGGCGAGGGCATTGCCGTCAGCGAGGAACAGGATCTTGTCTACCGCGAACCGGCCTCCGCCATGTTGCCCGCGCCGGTCGCCGCGCCTGCGCCGGATGTGGCCTGGCGCGAGGAGGTGAACCCGGATTCCGTGCTGCTGTTCCGTTACTCCGCGCTCACCATGAACGGCCACCGCATCCACTACGACCGCAAGTACGCGATGGAGGAGGAGGCCTATCCCGGCCTTGTCGTCCACGGGCCGCTACAGGCAACGCTGCTGGTGGCGCTCGCCGCGCGCAGCCTCGACGTGCCGGTCACGGGCTTCGATTTCCGGGGGCAGCAGCCCGCGTTCGACGGCGTGCCGCTCCACGTCTGCGGACAGGCGACGGAAAGCGGCGCCGAAGTCTGGACCCAGCAGGGCGAGGCAAAGAACATGGTCGCCACCGTGCGTACGTCGGTTCTGGCCGGGAGCGCAGCATGACCGAGACTTACGGCCTCTTCATAGATGGCAAGTGGCGCCCCGCTTCCGACGGCGGCACGCTTCCGGCGATCAATCCCTACGACCAGTCGGTCCATGCCCATATCGCCGTCGCCACGTCCGGCGATGTCGAGGATGCGATCTCCGCCGCGCGCCGCGCCTTCGATACCGTGTGGAGCAAGACCACGCCCGGCGAGCGGGCGAAACTGCTCAACAAGGTGGCCGACCTGCTCGATGCCGATGCAGACCGCATGGCGCTGCTGGAGACCACCGACAACGGCAAGGTCATCCGCGAGACGCACAACCAGATGGGCTATGCCGCGCGTATCTTCCGCTATTACGCGGGCTGGGCGGACAAGATGCACGGCGACGTCGTGCCGTTGGACCAGAAGGACACGCTCGATTTCGCGATCCGCGTGCCGTTCGGCGTGGTGGCCGCGATCACCGCGTGGAACTCGCCCGTCGCCATCCTGACGAACACGTTGCCGGCGGCGCTCGCGGCGGGCAACTGCGTGATCCTGAAGCCCAGCGAACATGCCTCCACCACCACGCTGGAAGTGGCGAAAATGTGCGAGAAGGCGGGCTTCCCGGCCGGTGTCGTGCAAGTCGTGACCGGCGCGGGAGAAGTCGGCCGCGCGCTTAGCGAGAGCAAGCGGGTCGACAAGATCAGCTTCACCGGCAGCCCCGGCGTCGGCCGCCTGATTGCGCAGGCGGCGGGCGCGAACCTGAAGCCGGTGACGATGGAACTGGGCGGCAAGTCACCCAACATCGTGTTCGACGATGCCGACTTCGACCGCGCGCTGATCGGCGCACTGGCGGGCATTTTCGGCGCCACCGGGCAGACCTGCATTGCCGGATCGCGCCTGCTGGTCCAGCGCGGCATCTATGAGCGCATGGTGGACGGCCTAGCCAAACGCGCGGCGCAGATCCGCATGGGCGACCCGCGCCTGCCCGAGACCGAGATGGGCACGGCCGCCAATCAGCCGCAGTTCGAGAAGATCCTCTCCTTCATCGAAGCCGCCAAGGGCGACGGTGCGCGCCTTGTTGCGGGCGGGGGCCGGGCCGAGGGTCCGGGGCTGGAGAAGGGCTTCTTCATCGAGCCGACCATTTTTGCGGACGTGCGCAACGACATGAAAGTCGCGGCCGAGGAGATATTCGGCCCGGTGCTGTCGATCATTCCCTTCGAGGATGAGGACGAGGCCGTCTCCATCGCCAATGACACGCCTTATGGGCTGGCGAGCGGCGTCTGGTCCGAGAACATCAGCCGCTGCATGCGGATGACGCGGGCGATCCAGTCGGGCGTGGTTTGGGTCAATACCTACCGCGTCGCCGCTCCGCAGGCGCCGTTCGGGGGGATGAAGGATTCCGGTTTCGGCCGCGTGCGCGGCGAGGCGGGGATTCTGGAGTTCACCCAGACGAAGAACGTGTTCATCGACTTTTCCGGCGACCGGCGTGATCCGTTTTCGATGAAGTTCTGAGCGGTCAACCAAGCTCCTCCCCTGCAAGGGGAGGTGGCAGCGCGAAGCGCTGACGGAGGGGTGTAACGCTCTCGGCGTGGCACTCTGCTGAGAGCTGGACACCCCTCCACCACCCTTCCTTCGACAAGCTCAGGATGAGCGGGGGCGGTCCCCCTCCCCTTGCAGGGGAGGACTTTAGTTCACCCCAACCCGAACCGCCGGGAAACGCCGATGGCGTCCAGAAACGCCTCGTCATGGCTCACCACCAGCAGCGCGCCGTCGTAAGCCCGCAGGCCCGCCTCCACAGCCGCGATGGAATCGAGGTCGAGGTGGTTGGTCGGCTCGTCCAGCATCAGCAACGGCGGCGGTTGAACCCCGCCGAGCACGCAGGCCAGCGCCGCGCGCAGCGTTTGGCCGCCGGAGAGCGTGCCGACCACGCGGTCCGCCGCCGAGGCGCGGAACTGGAAGCGGGCCAGCGCGGCGCGGCGGCCGTTGTCGTCCATCCCCGGATTGAGCCGCGCGAAGTTCTCGACGATCGAGGCGGCGGGATCGAGCAGCGAGAGCCGCTGGTCGAGGAAGGCGAACGGCACCAGAGCCCCGGCGCTGCCTGACCACGGCGCACTGCGACCGGCAACGAGCGCGAGCAGGGTGGATTTGCCCGCCCCGTTCGGCCCGGTGACGGCAACCCGCTCGGGCCCGGTGAGGGTAAGGTTCACGCCCTTGAGCAGCGGCACCCCCGGTTCATGTCCGAACGTCGCGCCGCGCACATCCAGCACGCGCTGCCCAGCGGCAAGCCCGGTCGGCGCCAGTGAGACGGAAAGCGTCTCCAGCCGCTCGACGCGGCTTTTCGCCTCATCTAGCCCTTGCGAGGCGGCCTGTTCGATGCGGTCGGCGAGGCGGGCATTGTCGCCGCCGCTCTTCTCCGCCCGGTCGCGCCGGGCGCCGGCAAGGATGCGCGGCATGTCCCCCCGCGCGGCCTTGCGGCTGCCCGCCGCATCGCGCCGCTGCTTGCGCTCGACGGCGACTTGCGCCTTGCGCTTGACCTCGGAAATGCGGCGCTCGGCGGCGGCAAGATCCTGCTCGGCGGCGGCGAGTTCCACGGCCTTGCGCTCTCGATAGGCGCTCCAGTTGCCGCCGTAGCGCGCGGCGCCGAGCGTGGTCATCTCGACAATGGCGTCCATCGCTTCCAGCAGTTCCCGGTCATGGCTGACCACCACGGCGCCCGCGCGCCAGCCTTCCAGCAATTCGCGCACCGCGCGGCGTCCCTCGCGGTCGAGGTCGTTGGTCGGTTCGTCCAGCAGCAGGAAATCGGGCCGCGCAAAGACCGCACCCGCCAGCGCCACGCGCGTACGCTGCCCGCCGGAAAGCGCAGCAAGCCGGGTTTCGGGCGCCATGTCGAGACCCACTTGCGCCAGCGCCTCGGCAAGGCGCGCCTCCAGCGTCCAGTCGGCCTCGGCCAGTTCGTCGAGCGTGGCGGTGCCTGCCTCCGCGCGCCGCAGCACGGCAAGGGCCGGGGCGATGTCCATGAGATCGGCAATAGTCTCTTCGGGCGAGACCTGGACGATCTGCCGCATCGTGCCGATGGTTCCGGAACGGATCACCTGCCCGCGCTCGGGTTCGAGCGTGCCGGTCAGCAGGCGCAGCAGCGTGCTCTTGCCCACGCCATTGCGGCCGACGATCCCCGCGCGCTCGCGGCTGAAGTCGATGGAAAGGTGCGTGAGCACGGGCTGACCGTCGGGCGTGGACCACGAGACGTCGGCAAGCGAAAGCGAAGATACGATTCTGGAAGGCGCAGGCATGGGGATTCCCTGAAGGCAAGGCGGTTGGGGCGTTGCGGTCAGGGGCGGATCACATGCGGCGAATCTCTCGTCAGTTCGTTATTGAATGGTCGTTCCAATAACCTTATATGCGGCGCATGGCAAGACCCCGCACTTTCGATGTCGACGCCGCCCTCGATGCGGCCATCGCGGTATTTCAGGAGCATGGCTTCGAAGGCACTTCGGCGCAGATGCTGGTCGCGGCGATGGGGATCGGGCGGCAGAGCCTTTACGATACGTTCGGGGACAAGTGGCAGCTCTACCAGCAGGTCCTGCGGCGTTACGTCCTGGCGGAGGGCCAGGCCCACCGCGCCGCGCTGCGCACCGGGCCGCGCGCGGTCGACGGGATCGAGGCGATGGTGGCCCGCGTGGTGCGCGAGGCGGCGGTGCCCTGTCTGGGTGTGGGCTCGATTGCGGAATTCGGCTGCTCGCATCGCGAACTCAACACGATCAATGCCGCTGCCGACCGCGCCTTGCGCGCCGGGTTGATCGAACGGATCGAGGCCGCGCAGGCCGAGGGCGATCTGGCCGCAACGCTCGATCCCGATGCGGCGGCGACTTACCTGATCGCCAGCTTTGCCGGCATCCGCCTCGCCGCGCGGGGCGGCGCGGAGGGTGCGCAACTGGATGCGCTCGGCGGCATGGTCATGCGCGCGTTGCGCTGATCAGGCCGCCCTTTTTTTGGTTTGTTATGGAACGATCATTCAAGAAAGGAATCAAGATGCAGGTAGTGGTGATGAACGGCATCGGCGGCGCCGACCGGCTGGAATTCGTGGAACGGCAGGAGCCGGTGCCCGGCCCCGGCGAAGTGCTGGTCGAAGTGGCGGCCGCAGGTGTCAACTTCATGGACATCGGCGTGCGGCAGGGCATGGCCTGGAACGAGATCCCCGATCCCAAGGTGCTCGGCGTCGAGGGCGCGGGCCGGGTGATCGCGCTGGGCGAGGGCGTCGGCGATTTCGCGGTGGGTGACCGTGTGGCGTGGGTCTACCTTCCCGGCAGCTATGCGCAGCGCGTGGTCGCGCCGGTCGATGCGCTGGTCCGCGTGCCGGATGGGATAGACGACCGTACCGCTGCTGCCGTGATGATGCAGGGCCTCACCGCAAGCCACTTCGCGACGGACTTCTATCCGGTGCAGCCCGGTGATGTGGCGCTGGTCCATGCCGCGGCGGGCGGGCTGGGTCTCTTGCTGACGCAGATCGTCAAGCTGCGCGGCGGTACGGTTATCGGCCGCGTCTCCCGCGCGGACAAGGTCGCCGCCGCGCGCGCGGCCGGGGCCGATCACGTTGTCGTCGATGCGGACGGGAATTTCGCCGAAGCGGTACTGGCGCTGACCGGCGGGGAGGGGGTGAACGTGGTGTTCGACGGGTCAGGCCCCGCCACATTTGCCGGGTCGCTGGCAGTGCTGCGCCGTTCGGGGACGTTCTGCTGGTACGGCCCGGTGCTGGGCGGGCCGGGGCCCATCGACGTGATGAGCCTGCCGAGGAGCATCAAGCTGGGTTATGCGGTCTTCTCCGACCACATCGCGACCCCGGCGCTGCTGCGCGAGAAGTCGGCGCAGCTGTTCGACTGGATCGCGCAAGGCAAGTTGAAGATCCACATCGGCGCGACCTATCCGCTGCGCGATGCGGCGCGGGCTCACACGGACATGGAGGGGCGCCGCACGACGGGCAAGTTGTTGCTCATCCCCTGACCCGTGAACCGAACCCCGGCGGTGGCGGCGTCGCCGGGGCAGTCCGGTTCAGTGCAGCGTCTTCTCGAGTTGTTTCTTGGCGGCCTCGCGGCGATTGTGTTCGTCCAGAACGAGGCTGTAGGCGATGTAATACTTGTAGATATTGCTGACATAGGTCGGCGTCTCGACGCCGATCTTCTCCATGGCGACGCGCTCCACGTTGCCGAACCAGACGTTCGGATTCAGGCCCCGTTCCGCCGCGATGCGGCGCAAGTCGCGGATGCGGCCCGCCCCGGCGTTATAGGAGGCGAACGTGAACAGCCCCTTGTTGAGATCGTCCATCGGCTCGTTCTGGAAGTAACGGTCGCGCATGAAGCGCATGTATTTCACCCCGGCGTGAATATTGGGGTCCAGTTCATGGATATTGCCGACGTTCTGCTGCGCGCCGGTGGCCGGCATGAGCTGCATGACGCCGATCGCGCCGACGTGGCTCTTGGCATTATTATCGAGATGCGATTCCTGATAGCCTTGCGCGGCCATCAGCAGGAAATCGAACTTGTACTCGCTGCCGTATTTCCGAAACAGGTCGACCATGTTCAGGAATTTCTGGCGCTGGTCCGTCGACGTGGCGTCGGTGACGAACTGGGTGTTCTGAAGATAGCGCTTGCTGAGCACCCGGCCGATGACGGAATCGAGGCCGTCCTTGGCGATGAAGCCGTTGAGCGCCGTGCGCAGCTGCGGATTGCCCTTGCGGACGGCGACGGCCAGATTTCCGCCGGTCCGCAAGGCGATATCCTCATGGATTTCCAGCTTGGGCAGGACCTGATGCCAGAAATGCGCGAGATAGTCGTCCACGACGGTCGCGGGCACGAGCCCGGCGTTGACCATTTCCAGAATGTCGTCGTCTTCGAGCGATTCCGGGGCCGCCTTGATATCGACAGGCTTCTTTCCCTGCGCCACGAGGCGGGCGTTAAGCGCCTCCAGGCTGTTGAAATAGCTTGAACTCTTGCGCACGAAGACTTGCCGGCCCGACAGGTCTTCCAGCGAATGGACCGGCGGCGTGCCGGGCGCCGTTATCAGGAGTTCGTTGACGTTCCGGCGGGTCGGGTCAGTGAAGTCCACCAGCTTCTGGCGCTCCGGCGTGGTGGTGAGCTGGCCGATCACGAGGTCCACTTTCCCGTCGTGCAGGGCGGGGAGCAGCATGTCCCGCTGCATCGGAATCGGGATGACGTGGATTTTGGAGCCGCCAGGCGTGCCGAATTGCTTGTTCAGCTTGTCTTCCAGCAAGGTGATGTATTCGTAGGACAATCCACGCTGCTGGCCATTGTCGATGAAGTAGAACGTGCGATTGTACGTGACGCCGACGCGGACGATATGGCGCTTGATCATTTCGTCGAGATCGCCGGTAAAGGCCTTGTCGACCAGCGGGAGCAGTTCGGCGGGTAGCGCCAGTTCGCCGCGCGGAACGGCGTCTGGGGCGGCCTGTCCGCCCTGACCTTGCGCGCGCCCCTGTTCGGACTGGGATCCCGGATTCTTCTGGTGACAGGAACTGGCCAGAGTGAGCAGGATCAGCGCCGCCATTCCAAGGCGGCCAGAGGGGCGGCGGTTACGGTGAACATGGTCGGCAGACGGGCTCATTCGCATGGCGTTTTCCTGACGGCCCCGATGTCTTTCGCATCCTATCCTTATCCGGCGCGCCTGTGCATCGGGATTTACCATGAAGCGGCGCGGGTCGTTGATGTAGAGCGGAATTCCAGCGGCGCGATTCAGGATCGCGCGCACGTCACCGATCGCGGCCCACGTCCACGATCGCCTGGAGGGACTGCGCCAGCCAGCGGAGCGAATGCTCCGGAATCGGCCCTTCGTGCAGGCCCTGCATCTGGATCGCGAAGCCGCTGAGCAGCGCGAACATGTCCATTGCGCGCTCGGCCGCATGGGGCGGGCCCAGCCATTCCATCAGCGGCTCGATCATCTCCCGGCGCGAGACGCGCATGGCCACTTCGCGGGATTCGGGATGGGCCAGCGCGAGCACCAGCATCACGGTGATATCGGCATTGCTGCGATCGGGGATCAGCCGGGCCATCGCCTCGCCGAAACCGGCCTTTTCCTGGCTGAATACGGTGTTGGCCCGCACCACATGCATCAGCGCATGCTCGAACAGGCGGGCCTTGGTGCCGAAATATTTGCTGATGAGCGATGGCGCCACGTCGGCGCGTTCCGCAATGTCGCGCAGGCTGGCCTGCGCATAGCCGAGCCGCGCAAACGTCGCGGCGGCGACGGCAACAATGCGCTCCTGTGTCGCGGCCAGGTTGCGGCGCTTCGGAACGACCGGTTTGTCCATTGCGGACGGCCTATCCATCATCCCGGGCGTTGACAAGATGCACTAAGTGGCCGACTGACCACTTATGCGGAATCGCGTTCGTCGATGCGGCTTCGCATGCTGCCAAAGCCGGGAGAGGTTACGTGCAGGACACCAGCAGCAAGCGCACTTATTGCCGCGTCTGCACCAACCAGTGCGGCATGGTGGTGGAACTGGAAGATGACCGGATCGTCAAGGTCAGGGCGGACCGGGACCACCCGCTCAGCAAGGGTTACAGCTGCCCCAAGGGGCGTGCACTTGGCGGCATTCACCATCATCCCGATGCGATCACCCGGCCGATGATGCGCAAGCAGGGCGTGCTGGTGGAAGTGGACTGGGACGAATGCCTGGACGACATCGCCCAGCGGCTGCGCGCGGTGATCGACACGCATGGTCCCGGCGCGGTGGGCGTCTATTTCGGCAGCGGGCTGGGCATGGATGCTTCCGGCTATCACATGGTCGATGCCTTCCATAAGGCGCTGGGCACGGCGCCGAAGTTCTCGCCGCTGACTATCGACGGCACCGCCAAAGTGCTGGTGGCGACCCTGGTCGGCGGCTTCCCCGGCCTTTCTCCCAAGACCGACAACGACGATGTGGAGATGCTGCTCTACGTCGGCGTCAATCCCATGGTCAGCCACGGCCACAACACCGGCATGTTCAATCCGGCAGGGCCGATCCGCGCGGCGGCGAAGCGGGGCGAGGTCTGGACCATCGATCCGCTCTTCACCGAGACCGCGAAGTTCTCCACCCGCCACATCGCGCCCTATCCGGGCAAGGACTATGCGATCCTGGCGTGGCTGGTGCGGGAGATTCTGGATGGCGGGCCGATGGACCTTGCGCAGCCGGTTCAGGGGCTGGAGGAACTGCGCGCCGCGCTTGCCGGGTTCGACCGGGCGAAGGCCGCCGCCATCGCCGGCGTGCCGGAGGAGGATCTGGCTGACCTGCTCGCGGCGATCCGCCGCAAGGGCCATGTCGTGGTGGAGACGGGTACCGGGGTGACGATGGCGGATTCCGCCAATGTCACGCAGTGGCTGGCCTGGGTGCTGATGATCCTGACGGGCCGGATGAACCGCAAGGGCGGGGCCTGGTTCCATCCCGGCTTCATCACCTGCTACGACAGTTTCGAACTCCCGGTGATGGAGCATCCCTTCACGCCCGGCGCGCCGACGATGCCGGAAGTGAACGGGCTCATCGGCGACTGGCCCTGCGCCGCGCTGCCGGGCGAGATCGCCGCCGGGAATATCCGGGCGATGATGAACTTCGGCGGCAGTCTGCTGCGCTCGTTTCCCGATACCAATCTGCTGCGGCGCAATCTCGAAACGCTGGACCTCAACGTCACGTTCGAGATCATCGGCAACGAGACGACAGCGCTTTCCACGCATGTCCTGCCGACCAAGGATCAGGTCGAGAGGGCGGATATCTCGTTCTGGGATACGCTCGCGGGTAGCGTTTCGCTACTCTACACGCCGCCGGTCGTGGCGCCGCAGGGGGAGCGGCGCTCGGCGTGGTGGGTGATCGCACAGCTCATGAAGCGCGCGGGCATGCGGGTCGCTCCGCATGTGCCCGCCAGCGATCTCGACGCGGGGGCGGACGATGCGATGCTGGCATCGCTGATGCCCTATGCCCGCGCCGGTTTCGACGAACTCGCGCGCGAGGGTGCGATCACGAAACCGCTGGAATTCCCCGGCAAGTGGGTGGACGACCATGTCGAGCGGATGGGCGGCTGGCGACTGGCGCCCGGCGTTCTCGTGGACACATGGCATGCGTTGCTGGAGGACGACGAGGCCCGGATCGGGCGCGCGCACCCGCTGTGCTTCATTTCCCGGCGCCAGCGGCGCAAGCTCAATGCGGCGCTCAGTTTCCTCGGCAGCCCGGCCGACATCATCCTCCATCCGCGCGATGCCGAAGCCTATGGGATCGTGCATGGCGATCCGGTGCGGGTGTCGACCAAGCGCGGCGAGATCGTGCTGACCGCCAATGTGAGCGATACGATCCGCCCCGGCGTCGCCTCGATCCCGCACGGGCACGAGACGGCCAATGTCAATCTCCTGACCAGTACCAGCGAGGTCGACCGGACGACCGGGATGGTGCGCTACACCGGCATTCCGATAGAGATCGCGCCTGCCTTGGGCTAGGCCCTCGGTGCTCGCGTCCCGCGCGACCGAGGGTTTATACCGATGGGAGCGCGCTGCCTGATCGCTAGCCTTCGTATCGCAAGGTGGCGGGACCTGTCTGGCCCGCCGTTCCAACGCATGGAGAACCGCGATGACGGACTCGGGCCACAGGGCCGCGCTGCCGCAGGATCTGGGAGAAGTGCGCACGATCATGGCGGCCGACCGGACGCTGATGGCGTGGATACGCACGGCGCTGTCGATGTTCAGCTTCGGCTTCACGATCTACAAGGTCCTGCAGTCGATGGCGGAGGCGGGCAGTATTGCCTCTTCGAGAAGCGCGCAAACGGCAGGGTTGGTGCTGGCGGGGCTGGGCGTCACCGCGATCGTGCTGGGCTCGTTCGGCTATTGGCTGACCATGCGGGATCTTCAGAAAGTGGGCGAATTCCGGCTCGGCCGCCCGGTGCTGGTCATGGCGGCGATCATGTCGGTTCTGGGCATCCTGCTTTTCATCGGCATCGCCAAGCGGGCGGTCTAGCGGTCCCGCCTTCCCGCGCGATAACGCCCCGGCGTTTCGGGATCGGGCCGATGGTGGGCTAGGCTCACGCATTGGCGCCGAAAGGCGAAAAACCGGACAAGGTCGTACGCATGGAATTTCCCGCGATCGAAGACGCTGAGGCTCGTGAGCATGCCGGGCTTCGGAGCACCGTGACGGTCAAGGATCTGGCACGATGACGGCTGGAATCGGCCGGATTGGCGTGTGGTCGCTCGAACTGCGCTTCGGAGATCGCGGCACGGCCAGTGCCGCCGCTGCGGAACTTGAGGCGCTGGGCTATTCGGCACTGTGGGTGCCCGGCGGGATCGGCGGCGACATTACCGGCGATATCGACCATCTCCTCGATGCCACCTCCCGCGCGACGATTGCGACCGGCATCCTCAATATCTGGAAGCACGATCCCGTCGAGATTGCCGACTGGTGGAAGGCCCTGCCTGAAGACAGGCGTGCGCGCGTGCTGCTCGGCCTTGGCGTGAGCCATGCGCATATCGTGGGTGAGGCTTACGCCAAGCCGCTTGCGGTGATGCGGGACTATCTCGACCGGCTGGACCACGCCGGCCTGCCGCCCGAGGCGCGCTGCCTTGCCGCGCTGGGCCCGAAGATGCTGGAACTTGCAGGTGCGCGCACGCGCGGCGTCCATCCCTATCTGGTGACGCCCGCCCACACCGCCATTGCCCGCGAAGCCGTGGGGCCGGACAGGCTGGTCGCGCCCGAGCAGGGCGTCATCCTTGAAACCGATCCCGAACGCGCCCGGGCCATCGGCAGGGCTGCGCTCGCGAATTACCAGTCTTATCCGAACTATCAGAACAATTGGCGGCGGCTGGGCTTTACCGACGCGGAAATCGCGTCGGCCAGCGACCGCCTGATCGATACGCTGTTCGCCTGGGGCGACGCGGAGGCCATCGCCGCGCGCGTGAACGAGCACTTCACCGCCGGAGCGGACCATGTCTGCATTCAGGCGATCACCGGAGCCGGCCTCGATGTGGCGCCGGCGCTTGACGTATTACGGGAATTGGCACCAGCACTGCACTGAGGCCGCGAGAGGATGCAATGACATATCTGGGTGAGCTGCGCCGTAACTGGCGACCGCTGTTGGCCGCAACGATCGGCATGGGTAGCGGCATGTCGCTGGTGGGCGTTATCACCAGCACCATCGCGCCGTCGCTGGTGGCGGACGTGGGCTGGTCGAAGGCCGATTTCGCGATGGTGGGCAGCCTTGCGCTGATCATGTCGTTCGTCTTTCCGTTCATCGGGCGGCTGACCGATCTGTTCGGCGTTCGCCGCACGGCGCTGATCGGGCAGGTCGTGCTGCCGCTGGTCTATCTGGCCTATAGCCTGATGGACGGCCGGCTGGGCGTCTATATGGTCATCTTCGCGGTTCAGAGCGTGATCTGCGTGACGACCACGTCCACCGTCTACACGCGCCTGCCGGTGCAATATGTGAAGAACGCGCGTGGCCTGGCGCTGGCGATCGTCGCGTCCGGCCCGGCGCTGGCGGGCATCGTCATCGCGCCGTTGCTCAACGACTATGTCGAACTTCACGGCTGGCGCGCGGCCTATCAGGCGGTGGCGATCTTCACCGCGATTGCCGGTCTGGCGACGTTCCTGCTGATCCCGGCCAGCAGCGCGCCCGCAAAGTCCGGCACGGCGGCGCCCAAGCGCCGCGCGCGTGAGGACTATCCGGCGATCTTCCGCATGCCCGCTTTCTGGATCCTGCTGGGGGCGATGCTGCTCTGCAATCTGCCGCAGACCATCATCCTCGTTCAGCTCAAGCTGCTGCTGCTGGCCAACGGCGTTACGGGCGAAGGCGCCGGGATCATGCTCAGCACGGTATCGGTGGGCATGCTGGCCGGACGCTTCGTCACCGGCGTCGCGCTTGATCGGTTCCCGCCCTATTTCGTGTCCTTCGTCAGCCTCGCGTTGCCGAGCCTCGGCCTGTTCATCATCGCCTCGAGCTTTGACGCGCCGGCGGTCCTGACCGCCGCCGTGTTCTGCCTTGGCTTCGCATTCGGTGCCGAGGGTGACATTGTCGCCTTCCTCGTTGCCCGCCACTTCGGCGTCGAGATCTACAGTTCGACGCTTGGCCTGCTGACGGCGGCGATGTCGTTCTCGACCGCGGCGGGCGCCGCGCTGCTGAGCTACACGCTGGCCCGCACGGGCGGTTACGAGACGTTCCTGGTGATCGTCGGCTGTGCGGTGCTGGCCGGGGCAGCGATGATCCTGCTGCTCGGCCGCGCTGCGCCGGCGCGGGTTCCGGTTGCCGAGGGATTGGCGCCGCGGGCGTCTTGACCGGGGGCTTCTCTTCGCCCTATTTGATGGGTGGGACGGAGGCACTATTGTGCGGCGCAGGCGGTTCTTGAACGCCTGCTGCCCGTGCGTGCATCCAAGGACATCCGTACATGACCGATATCAGCAAGGCCGGCAGCTACGTTCTGGGCGATCGCAGCGTGCGACGCATGGGCTACGGCGCCATGCAACTCGCGGGCCCCGGCGTTTTCGGCCCGCCGCGCGACCATGACGCCGCCGTGCGCGTGCTGCGCGACGCGCTGGAGGCCGGCGTCAACCACATCGACACCAGCGACTTCTACGGCCCACACGTCACCAACCAGATCATCCGCGAGGCACTTCATCCTTATGCGGACGATCTCGTGATCGTCACCAAAGTGGGCGCGGTTCGCGGCGAGGACGCCTCATGGATGCCCGCGCAGAGCCCGGCGGAGCTGACGCAGGCGGTTCATGACAACTTGCGCAATCTCGGGCTCGACGTGCTCGACGTGGTGAACCTGCGCGTCATGGGCGATGTCCATGCGCCCAGCGAGGGATCGATCGAGGCACAGTTCTCCGCGCTTGCCGAACTGCACCAGCAGGGCCTCATCCGCCATCTGGGCATGAGCAACGCGACCGCCGCGCAGATCGAGGAGGCGCAGGCCATCGCCCCGGTCGTCTGCGTGCAGAACCTCTACAACCTCGTCACCCGCACGGACGAGGCGCTGGTCGATAACCTGGCGGCGCAGGGCATTGCCTATGTGCCGTTCTTCCCGCTGGGCGGTTTCACGCCGATCCAGTCGCAGGCCCTCTCGGACCTTGCGGCGGAACTGGAGGCGACACCCCTGCAACTGGCGCTGGCGTGGCTGCTGGCCCGCTCGCCCAACATGCTGGCGATTCCCGGAACCTCCAGCCCGGCGCATCTTGCGCAGAACCTTGCGGCAGCCGAACTCGAACTCACGCCCGAGGTGATGGCGCACCTGGAGCAGATCGCCGCAGATTGACCGGTAGGCCGGGCGTCAGACCGTCACTTCGGCGGCTTGACGCCCGGCCTCGCCGAAGACCCGCAAATAGCGTTCGATCTCGGCCGGGTCGCCGGTGGCCTTGGCGGGGTTGTCGGACAGCTTGACGGCGGGCCGCCCCTCGGCCTCGGTCACCTTGCATACCAGCGAGATCGGGTCGAGCCCGTCGGTCTGGAACGGCGCGCAGCCCCGGAAGTCGTTGGTGAGGTTGGTCCCCCAGCCGAAGCTCATGCGCACGCGGCCGTGGAAGTGGCGGTAGGTCGCCTCGATGCTGTCCACGTCCATCCCGTCCGAGAAGATCAGCAGCTTTTCGCGCGGGTCGCGGCCCTGTTCCTGCCACCAGCGGATGATCTGTTCGCCGCCCTCGATCGGCGGCGCGCTGTCCGGGCGGAAGCCGGTCCAGTCAGCCACCCATGCAGGCGCGTTGCGCAGGAAAGCGGCGGTGCCGAACGCATCGGGCAGGACGACCAGCAGGTTGCCGGCATAGTGGTCCTGCCAGTCACGCAGCACGCGGTAGGGCGCTTCGGCCAGCGCCGCGTCGTCGGGCGCCAGCGCGGCGAGCACCATCGGCAGTTCGTGGGCATTGGTGCCGATTGCTTCCAGATCCGCATCCATGGCCAGCAGCACGTTGGAGGAGCCGATGAAACGCTCGCCAAGGCCCTCCTTCAGCGCTTCGACGCACCAGCGCTGCCACAGGAAGCCATGGCGGCGGCGCGTGCCGAAGTCGGAGATGACAAGGTCGGGCAGCTTGCTGAGCCGCTCCACCTTCTCCCACAATTTCGCCTTGCCGCGCGCATAGAGCACGTCGAGTTCGAAACGGCCGCGTCCCTTCATCGCCGCGCGCGAGCGCAGTTCGTTGATGATCGCCAGCGCCGGGATTTCCCACATCATCGTGTGCGTCCACGGGCCGTGGAAGCGCAATTCGTACTGCCCGTCGACCTTGCGGAGATCGTATTCGGGAAGCTGGAACGTGGCGAGCCAGGCGATGAAATCCGGGCTGAACATCTGCCGCTTGCCGTAGAAGCTGTTGCCCGCCAGCCAGATCAGCTCCTTCTTGCCGAACCGCAGCGAGCGCGCATGATCGAGCTGGGCGCGCAGCTCCTGCTCGTCGATCACCTCGGCAAGGCGGACCTTTTTCGTGCGATTGATCAGCTCGAACGTCGCGTGCACGTCCGGATGAAGCTGGCGGACCATCTGCAACATCAGCAGCTTGTAGAAATCGGTATCGAGCAGGCTGCGCACGACCGGATCGAGCCGCCAGTTGTGGTTGTACGTGCGCGTGGCGATGTCGGTATAGACCATGGGAAACCTGTTCAGCCGGAAATGGGAAGACTGCGAAACCGGAAGAGTTCGGCGGGGCGGAAGGAGGAGCCGGTTTCGCGCTCTCCGGTCGGCTCCAGCCAGCCCCGGTCGAGCATGCGGCGGCGGAAGGCCGGTTTGTTGAGCGGCACGCCCAGGATCGCCTCGTGCACGTCCTGCAAGGCGCGCAGGGTAAACCGCTCGGGCAGGAGCGCGAAGCCGACCGGCGACCAGTCGATCTTGCCGCGCAGTCGCTGCACAGCAAGGCCAAGGACTTGCGCGTGGTCGAATGCGAGGGGGAGCGCGCTGTCCTCGCTCCATGCTTCGCCCGCCACGTCTCCGGTTGTGCGCGGCACGGCGATACGCGCGAGGGAGAGGCTGCCGTCGGCTTTGAGCGCGGCGGCGAAACAGTCGGCGGGAAGCAGTGCGAAATAGGCCACCGAGATGACCCGTGTGCGCGGATCGCGGTCCACGGCGCCGAATGTGTAGAGCTGTTCGACATAGGCGCCTGCCATGTGCGCCTTGTCTCCCAGCACGCGGCGCGCGGCCTCGTCCAGCCCCTCGTCCATCCGCACGAAGCCGCCGGGAAGCGCCCAGCGGCCGGCGAAAGGCGGTTCCTCGCGTCGGACCAGCAGCGCGGCGGGGGCTCCGCCGATCACCGACATCAGCACGAGGTCGACCGCCACCGAGGGCCGATCATAGGCGCCGGGATCGTATCCCGTCAGGAATTCGGCTTCGCTCAAAGCCATGATGCACCCTTATGTTCAGGTTGCACTTTACTTATTCGCGATTTGAATATAAGTCAATGGGCTCAGCATAGGGAGTCGTGACGATGGCCGGTTTCGTGATCGTGGTGGACATGCAGCGCGACTTCGTGAAGGCATCGGGCGCGCTGCCCGTGCCGGATGCCGAGGCGATCGTGGCGCCCATGCAGCAATGGCTGGCGGCGCTCGATCCGCAGGATACGGCGGGCGTGCTGATGACGTTCGATACCCATGTGCCTGATGTCTACGTGGGTTCGCCGGAGGCGGAGGCGTTTCCGATCCACTGCGTGCGCGGCACGGCGGGATGGGAAACCGTGCTCGATCCCGCGCTCATCGATCCGGCGATTCCGGTGCATGTACTGGAAAAAGGCGTGTTCGACATGTGGGCGGAGCCGGGGATCGCGGTCCGTCCGCTCGGCGGCGGAGAAGGCGTGGACCGCGATGCGTTCTTCGCGCGGCTGGCCGCTTCGGGCGTGCGCGACGTGACGGTGGTCGGCGTGGCGGCGGACTACTGCGTGCGCTGGGCGGCGGACGGCCTGATCGCGCGCGGGTTTGCCGTGGCGCTTCCCGCCGCACTCACGCGCGGTATCGGGCAGGGCATCGATGCGGTGGCCGAGGATTTGCAGGCGCGCGGCGAAGTGACGCTGGTCTGAATGGCTTGGCGAGCAGGCAGGCCTGCTCGCCAAGATGATCCTCAGTCGCGGGCGAAGGCCAGCAGGTCGGCGTTGAGGCGGTCCTGATGCGTCTTGGGGAAGCCGTGCGGGGCGTCCTCGTAAGCGATCAGCGCGGCATTGGGCAGGATTTCGGCGGCGCGCTTGCCGGTGATCTCGAAGGGAACCACTTCGTCGCCGGTGCCATGGATGACGAGCGCGGGGATCTCGATGTGCTTCATTTCCTCGCGGAAGTCGGAGGCCCAGAACTGTTCGACGCAGGCGTAGAGCGCATTGACGTCGGCCGCCATGCCCTGCCTCCAGAAGTCCATGCGCCAGCCTTCGCTCTTGGGCGCGCCTTCCTTGTGCATGCCGAAGAACACGTCGGGGAAGTCGAGGAAGAACTGCGAGCGGTTGTCGATCAGCGCCTTGCGGACACCGTCGACCACTTCGATCGGCACGCCGTCGTCGTTGCCGTTCACTGCGCCCATCAGCGGCGTGACCGCGCCGAGCAGCACCATCTTGGAGATGCGGCCGGTGCCGTTCGAACCGGCGTGGCGGGTGATGTAGCGGGTGATCTCGCCGCCGCCGGTCGAGTGGCCGACAAGGATCGCATCGGTCAGATCGAGGTGCTTGATGACCGCTGCCAGATCGTCGGCATAAGTATCCATGGTGTTGCCGGTGGCGCTGGCGTCCGAGCGGCCGTGGCCGCGGCGGTCATGCGCGATGACGCGGAAGCCGTTGTTGGCAAGGAACTGCATCGTGCCGTCCCAGGCATCCGAGCTGAGCGGCCAACCGTGCGAGAAGACGATCGGACGGCCCTGTCCGAAATCGCGGTAGAAGATGCGGGTGCCGTCGGTGGTGGTGACATATGCCATGATGCTGATCCTTGCTGGGAGGGCCGGTTGAAAGGTGTAAGTCGCTGCGTTTGCTGCGGTAAATGGACACTATGAGGAAACCCGGCTTGGAAAAATCCCGATAAAACCTCTGCATACGTTCTATGAAATGGAAAAGATCACGCGTTTGCGCGCGTCTGGTCCTTGCCTGGCGGGGTGATGTCAGGGCACCCTGAGAAATCTTCCGTATGTCACTGCCAGATAGGCAAGAATGCTTTCTCGCGGTGCGGATCTGGTTTACAGTCGCGCCGACTACGCCGCCGGTCGGGGCCATTTGGCGGCTATCCTTCAAGAACAAGATGCGGCCAGTTCTGGCCGTAGCGACCAACAGGATCTTTCACGGCCCGCTGAGGTGTGTCTCAAGCGAAGTAGATAGTCCGCATTACTGCGCCGCGAACGGTGCCAGACGTCCAGACCCTTTCCCAGATCGAATGTATGCCGGGCCGATTGCGCCGGGCGATGTCACAGGAGAACAGGATGTTGAAATTTCTTGTCGCTGCCGCTGCCACATTGCTTGCCACGGCGACTCCGGCGCTGGCCGATATCGTGCCGCTTCCCGCCAGTTTCGCGGTCAAGGACATCGCCACCAACGGCACTACCCTGCATGTTCGCGTGGGTGGCAAGGGCCCGGCGGTGCTGCTCATCCACGGCTACGGCGAAAGCGGCGACATGTGGGGCCCGCTGGCAACCGCGCTGGCGCGCAACCATCAGGTCATCATCCCGGATCTTCGCGGCATGGGGCTTTCGGCGCGGGCGGAAAGCGGCTTCGACAAGAAGACGCAGGGCGTGGACATGTCCGGGCTGCTGGACAGCCTGAAGGTCGGCAAAGTGGATGTCGTCGCCCATGACATCGGCAACATGGTCGCCTTCGCCTTCATTTCCGAAAACCCGCAGCGCGTCGGCAAGGTAGTGCTCATGGACGCACCGATCCCCGGCGTCGGTCCGTGGGACGAGATCCTCAAGAGCCCGATGCTCTGGCATTTCCGCTTTGGCGGGCCGGACATGGAGCGATTGGTGGCCGGGCGCGAGCGCATCTATCTCGACCGTTTCTGGAACGAATTCTCGGCCGATCCCGCCCATTTCGATGAGGCTTCGCGCCAGCACTATGCCGCGCTCTACGCCCGGCCCGGCGCGATGCACGCGGGCTTTGCCCAATTTGCCGCGTTCGATCAGGACGTGATCGACAACCGTGCATTCATGGCGAAGGGCAAGCTGTCCAATCCGGTGCTGGCCATCGGCGGCGCCAAGTCCTTCGGGCCGACGATGGCGGCCGTTGCCCAGGGCGCCTTTTCCAATGTCCAGCAGTCGGTGATCGACGGTTCGGGGCATTGGCTGATGGAAGAGCAGCCAGCGGCGACGACCGCCGCAATCGTCGCGTTCCTGGACGCCAAATAACGCGCGGAGCTTGCCGTCAGAGCATGGCCTCTACCGCCGGGTAGATGCCGCGCTCGATCAGCGCCTCGCGGGTGCCCGCGGGGCGCCAGCCCAGAGCGGCAATGCTCTGGGCGGCGTCGTATGTGGCGCGGTGGGAACGGCAGCGCCAGTCGTGCAGGCTGGAAAGGTGGCGGTTGGGATGGCGGATCGCCGTCTTGACCAGCCCGCGCGCCAGATCGGTCAGCCAATAGCGCCAGATGGCGCGCGGCGCGGCATGGACCCTGCCGCCCGAACGCGCCTGCATCGCCGCGACATAATCGCGTGCGGACAGCAGGGGGGCATCGGCGATCAGGAAGCTGCGCTCCTCGATGGCGGGTACGTCCAGCGCCCGGACGAGCGCATCGGCGGCATCCTCTACCAGCACGAAGGGCAGCTTGTGCCTGCCGTCTCCCCAATAGGTCAGCCGGTTCCACTCGGTAAATCGGCCGACGCCGTAGTGGACGGGGGAACTGCCAGCGCCGATCACGATGCCAAGGCGCAGGATGACCAGCGGCAGGCCCTGCTCGCGCGCCATCGTGCGGAGCATGTCCTCGCAAGCGGCCTTTGACCGGGCGTAGTGGTTGCGCCGCTCTATGCGCGGGTCGAGCGTGGTCGATCCGTCGATGCGGTCGTCGGGGCAGGCCGAGGCATAGGAATCGATCGATCCGACATAGATGAACCGGCGCACGCCCTGGCGCAGCGCCGCTTCGGCCACCTGCCGCGTCGGCTCCACGTCGTTATCCAGGTATTCCTGCCAGTTGCGCCCCTCGCCCTTGGCGAGATGGCAGACCGCATCGACGCCTTCCAGCGCGGCATGGAGTGCGGCCGGATCGCGATAGTTGCCCTCGACCAGTTCAACCCGTTCACCGCGCAGGGCTGGGGGCGCGGCCAGCGCATTGCGGGTGAGCACGCGCGCCGCGCGGCCGCTTTCGGCAAGCCGCGCGACAAGGTGCTGGCCGACGAAGCCGGTACCGCCCACCACCAGAACGCGCCGCGCCTCCGCGCTCTCCGGAAATTGTGGCGATGACATGGTGAGGGCACACTCCCGGCGAAACGATCCGATGAGAATAGTGCACTCGCGCGCTCGCGGAAGTTTGGGAAATGGGGACCGGAAACTCCGGATTGTTTGCCGAACCCGGACATAGCAGATCATGAATTGAGGGTTCGAGACTTCTCTTGATGTCGGGGTGGCATCTTGCTCGTTGAAGAGGAGGCACGTCGAAAATACGGGCCTGCCCAAATCCGAGTCTACGCCGCGGCATCATCAAGGGTCTGCCTATCGATGGAGCCGGCATGTCGAAGACGATTTCCCAGAAAATACTGAACCGCCTTGGCGACAAACCGGCACAACTGGCTTTCAACCTCTCGAACACGTCGCTGATGCGGCGGCAGCTTGGGCGGCGCTACAATGAAGCGCTGGCATCCCATCGCCCGTTGCTGCCCCGGCTTGAGGGGATCGACCGGCTGATCGTGGAAGGGCTGGAGCGCGACGGCGTGTTCATCACCTCGCTCGACGCGCTGGGCCTTTCGGGTTCGGCGGAAATGCTGCGCGCGGCGCAAAAGGCGGCGAGCGAATGCGCCGAGGACGCACGGCGCGAAGCGGGTGCCGGGCGCGAGTTCACGTGTGCGCCGGCCTCCGCCACGGTCGAGAATCCGGAGATATTCCACTGGGGCCTCAACGACCGTCTGCTCGACATTGCCGAGGCCTATATCGGCCTGCCCGCCGCCTATGACGGCATGGCGCTGATCTATACCGTTGCGGACGGCACCGAACTGGGCCCGCGCCAATGGCACCGCGACCGCGAGGACCGCAAGATGATCAAGCTGGCGGTCTATTGCAGCGACGTGACCGACCGGGGCGGCCCGTTCGAACTCATCAGCCGGGTAGACCCCTCGCAAGGTGTCGACGACCGCTACGTCTACGAGTTCGGCACTCCCGAAGTGCTCAACGAACGATTGGGTGCCGACTATTCGCGCGATGTCGTCAGTTGCACCGGTCCGGTCGGAACGGTGGTTTTCGCCGACACCGCGCGCTTCTTTCATCGCGGTGCACCGGCGCACGACAAGGACCGCGCCGCGCTGTTCTACGGCTATTTCGCGAACAGCACGCGGCATCCCTATTTCTGCGAGCGGTCGGGCCTGAAACGGCGCGAAATTGCGGAGCTGGTGCAGGGCATGTCGCCCCGCCAGCGCGCCAGCGCGCTCTGGCAAGAGGGGCTGCCCGCGTGGCTGAAACTGATCCCCCCGGCCCCGATCTGAACCGATCTGTCGGACCCCGGGCTTGAAGTCATGGAAGACCAGGCGATGTCGATTATGCAAGATGTGGGCGGCAACGGCGGTGCGGTACGGAATGCAGCCGTTGGCGTGGTGGTGATCGGGCGCAACGAAGGCGAGCGGCTGCCGCCCTGCCTGCAATCGGCAAGATTGGCGAGCGACCGCGTTGTCTACGTGGATTCGGGTTCGAAAGACGGCAGCGCGGCGCTGGCGCGCACTTACGGTATCGAGGTGATCGAACTGGACACTTCGTCGCCATTCACCGCCGCGCGCGGCCGCAATACCGGCTTTGCGCGTGTGCGCGAGCTTTGGCCGGATACCGAGTTCGTCCAGTTCATCGATGGCGATTGCGAACTCGATTCCCACTGGATCGCGGCGGGATTGGCCGGGCTCGCAAACGACGCGCGTACCGCAGTGGTCTTCGGCCGTCGCCGTGAACGCTATCCCGACCAGACCTTTTTCAACCGCGTCTGCGACATCGAGTGGGACGGGAAGCCGGGCCCCACCGATAGCTGCGGGGGCGATGCGCTTATGAGGGTGGAGGCTGTCTCGGCGGTCGGCGGCTACGACCCGGGGCTGATTGCGGCCGAGGACAATGATCTCTGCCACCGGATCCGCCGTCGCGGTTGGAACATCGTCCGCTTGCCCGACGAGATGACGCTGCACGATGCGGCGATGACCACGTGGTGGCAATGGTGGCAGCGAAACCGGCGCAGCGGCCATGCGGGCGCAGAGGCATGGTACCGGCGCGGTTCGGAAGACCCGCGGATGATCCGCTACCTGCTGAGCAACTTGCTGTGGGCGCTTCCGCCGTTCTGGTTGCTGTGGCCGGTGCTGTGGTGGCGGGTCTATCGCCGTTCGGGCGCGAGCTATGCCACCCACATCGTGCTGGGAAAAGTGCCCCATTGTTTCGGACAACTCGGCTTCTGCTGGACCACGCTGCGCGCGCGCAAGACGCAGTTGATCGAGTATAAATAACCGCTTTCGAGCATCGCCGCTGCCGTTACGGCGGGCCTTGTCCGGACCGATTGCGCTTCTCCGCATGCGCACGCGCTTGCCGAAATCCTCCCTGTTTTCAGGTCCTCCCGTGTTTTCGTGCGAAGCTGCGGGGCTGGAGATTTCCGGTCCGGAACCGCGCGGTATCCGGCGCATAAGCCATTCGGTATGCCGGGCCGATATTGGAACCATGGCGCCTGCGCGCAATCGGCCTTGACAACGGCCTCTGATCTGCCAATTGGTAGCGCTATCACTGAAGAAACGTGGGAGGGGGAATTCGTGACGAATCCCGATACTGCATGTCGTTGATGCCTGCTGACTGGATTTCCGGCACTTTCCTGGGTCGCGCCGATTTCGGCGAAGGGCCAAGCCCGATTCTTGTCGTTCGCGGCGAGTTGATCGACATGTCCGCTGTGGTGCCCACTGTTTCGGCACTGGTGGAAGCGGGCGATTTCTCCGGCCAGGGCGGTGCGCGACTGGGCGCTTTCGACGCCGAACAGGTCAATCTCCTCAGCCCGGTGGACCTTCAGTGCGTCAAGGCCTGCGGCGTTACTTTCGCGACCTCCGCCATCGAGCGCGTGATCGAAGAGCGCGCCCGGGGTGACTGGAGCGCCGCCGCCGCCATTCGCGAGCGTCTGGAAGCGCGCATCGGCGGCCAGATCCGCTCGGTCGTGCCCGGCTCGGAAAGCGCCGCGCAGCTCAAGGCCGCGCTGATCGAGGACGGCCTGTGGTCGCAGTACCTCGAAGTCGCCATCGGCCCCGACGCGGAAGTCTTCACCAAGTCGCCCGTGCTTTCCACCATGGGCGCGGGCGCCGAGATCGGCGTGCGCTCGGATTCGAGCTGGAACAATCCCGAGCCCGAAATCGCCCTGCTGGTCGGCAGCGACGGCAAGGCCGTGGGCGCCACGCTCGGCAACGACGTCAACTTGCGTGACTTCGAAGGCCGCTCGGCCCTGCTGCTGGGCAAGGCCAAGGACAACAACGCCTCCTGCTCGCTCGGCCCGCTCGTCCGCATCTTCGACGAGAGCTTCACCATCGACGATGTGCGCGCCGCCGAAGTGCGCCTTTCGATCACCGGCGAAGAAGACGGCTTCGTGCTGAACGGCACCAGCAACATGGCCGAAATCAGCCGCGATCCGCTCGATCTCGTGCGCCAGACGCTCAGCGAGCACCAGTATCCCGACGGCTTCGTGCTGTTCCTCGGCACTCTCTTCGCGCCCGTTCAGGACCGCGACGAGGAAGGCCGCGGCTTCACCCACAAGGTGGGCGATACCGTCACCATCGAGAGCGACAAGCTCGGCCAGCTGCGCAACCGTGTCGTCACGTCGCGCGATGCCGCGCCCTGGCGCTCCGGAATCTCCGCGCTCTACGCCAACCTGCTGTCGCGCGGTCTGCTCAAGGCATCATGAAGATCACATCCATGACGAACCATTCCGCCATCTATCCCAGCCTCAAGGGCAAGCGCGTCCTGATTACCGGTGGCGCCACCGGTATCGGCGCGGGCCTGGTCGAGGCCTTTGCCGGGCAGGGCGCCCATGTCGGTTTCCTCGACATCGACGCGCCTGCCGGTGAGACGCTGGCCGCATCGCTGCCGGGCGCGCATTTCCGCGCCTGCGATTTGCGCGACCTTGACGCCACCGCTGCCGTGCTTGCCGAACTGGCCGAGGCGATCGGCGGCGTCGATGTGCTGGTCAACAATGCCGCGCGCGATGACCGTCACACCATCGAGGACGTGACGCCCGCCTATTGGGACGAGCGCATGGCCACCAACTTGCGCCACCAGTTCTTCGCCGCGCAGGCGGTGGTTCCCGCGATGAAGGCGCAGGGCCACGGCGTGATCCTGAACTTCGGTTCGATCAGCTGGCACCTGGGCCTGCCCGACCTCGTGCTCTACCAGACCGCCAAGGCGGCCGTGGAAGGCATGACCCGCGCGATGGCGCGCGATCTGGGTGCGGACAACATCCGCGTCAACACGATCGTTCCGGGCAATGTCGAAACCCCGCGCCAGAAGCAGTGGTACACGCCCGAGGGCGAGGCCGAGATCATGGCCGCGCAGTGCCTCAAGGCCCGCATCCAGCCCGCCGACGTTGCGGCGCTGGCGATGTTCCTGGCCTCGGACGACGGCGCCATGTGCACCGGCCACGATTACTTCATCGACGCCGGGTGGCGCTGAGATGACGCCCGAATCCGTCCTTTCGGTCGGCGCCACGCTGGGCGAGGGGCCGGTCTGGGCCGGCGACCGCCTGTGGTTTGTCGACATCAAGGCGCACCGGCTCTACCGGCATGACCCGGCCACCGGCGCGCTCGATACGTGGCAAGCGCCTGACCAGATCGGTTGGGTGCTGCCCGCCGCGCGCGGGGACATGATTACCGGGATCAAGACCGGGCTGCACCGTTTCAATCCGGAAACGGGCCAGTTCGCGCTGCTCCACAATCCCGAACCCACGCGCCCGCACAACCGGCTCAACGATGCCGCCACCGATCCCGCCGGACGCATCTGGCTGGGTTCGATGGATGACGCGGAAACCGAGGCTTCGGGCGCGCTCTACCGGCTGGACAAGGGGCACTGCACCGATTCCGGCCTGCCCAAGGTGGTCATCACCAACGGCCCCGCGATCAGCGCCGATGGCCGGACGCTGTGGCACACCGATACGCTGGGCAAGACGATCTGGCGCGTGCCGGTGCGCGAGGACGGCACGCTCGGCACGCCCGAGCACTTCGTCACGATCGAAGACGGCGCGGGCTGGCCCGACGGCTCGGTGATCGATGCCGAGGGCTGCTTCTGGACCGGCCTGTTCGGCGGCTGGGGCGTCAGGCGTTACGATCCGTCGGGCAAGCTGATAGCCACGGTGCGCTTCCCGGTCGCCAACGTGACCAAGATCGCGTTCGGCGGCCCCGATCTGCGCACGGCCTATGCCACCACGGCGCGCAAGGGTCTGTCGGCGGCGGAGCTGGAAGCCCAGCCGCTGGCGGGCAACGTCTTTGCATTCGATCCGGGCGTTGCGGGCTTGCCGGTTCACCTCGCAAACAGCTGATCGGCGGGTTCACCGTGGAGGGCGTCACCATCGGCGGCTTCCGGTTGGGCGACGTTCCGCCTGCGTAACCTTCCCCGCAATGACGAAGTGAAGATGGAAAACGCCCCCTTGCGACTATCCGTCGCTAGGGGGCGTTTTCGTGCGTTCAGGCTACCGGGCTGGCGTCCGAATCCCGGCGGATCAGCTTGAATTCGGCCACCGTATGCGGATGGCCGATTTGCGATTTCCCGGCGTTGCGCGCGCGGATTTCCGAGATCAGCAATTGCACGGCCTTACGCGCCATTTCGGTGGTGGGCTGACGGATCGTCGTCAGCTCGGGCCAGACCGAGACGGCCAGTGCCGTATCGTCGAAGCCGCAGACGGTCAGTTGGCGCGGCACTTCGATCCCGCGGCGGAGCGCCATGGTGATCGTGGCCGCGGCCATGTCGTCGTTGGAGGCGAAGATCGCGGTCGGTGCCTCGGGAAGGTCCAGCAACTGCGCCGCCGCTTCCAGCCCGGAGCGATAAGTGAAGTAGCCCTGCGCCACCAGTGCCGGATCGAACGGCATGTAGAGCGCGGCCAGCGCCTCGCGATAGCCGTCAAGGCGCTCCGCGCTGGCGGTCTGGTTGGGGTGTCCGGTGATGAAGCCGATCCGGCGATGGCCCAGCGTGGCGAGGTGATGCGTCATCGTGAACGCCGCCTCGCGGTCGTCGATGCTGACCGAGAGCGCCCATTCCGGCGCGCGGCCGGTGGCGACCGCCACTACCGGCACGTCCGCGTTCTTCAGCGCTTCCAGCACGGCAGGCGAATCGCTTAGCGGTGGGGGCAGGATCACGCCGTCGATTCGGGTGCGGAGCAATTGCTCGACGGCCTTGGCCTCACGCCCTTCCTCGTTGCAGGGCTCCACCAGCAACTGCGCATTGGCGGCGCTGGTTTCGTCCAGCGCGCCGACCAGGAATTCGCTCAGGTACGCAAAGCTCGGGTTCGAGTGGAGCAGGCCGATCCGCAGATCCTCGCCCCCCGCCAGCACGCGCGCGGCGGTGCTGGGGGCGTAGTTAAGCTCCGCGATGGCGGCTTCCACCTTGAGGCGAGTTTCCTCGCGGACATTGGCGCCCTTGTTGATGACCCGGCTGACCGTCATCGGGGAAACGCCGGCAAGGCGTGCGACATCGTCGATCTTGGCGCTGGAGCGCTGCTTGCGCGGGCCTCTGGTATTTGTGGTCATCTGGTTCCCTGGCGGTGCCCCGGGTTCCGGGTGGAACGCCGGGGCCAGTCCGCTAACTCCACAATTTGGGACGTTAGCGCAACCATCGAACTGCGATCAGTGAGGGTGTCCGGGGGCCATGGGAAAGTCCTGCGCCTTGTACCAGGCCAGATCGTGCTCCGGCGCGGCGGCCCCGGCGGGCAGCGGAAGGCCGTTGACCGACATCCAGTAGGCAAGGCTGGCATCGCGCCACCACTTGGCCTCGCGGTGCTGGATTTCGAGGTAAGTGGCGGTTTTCTGCCAGCGTTCGGGGTCTACGCTGCCCTTCACGCCCTGCCATTCGGCCTGCATCTGCGCCACCGTGGCGACGCCGCGATCATAGTGCGCGACCATCTCTTCCCACAGCGTGCGGCCGGACTTCATCTTCCAGTCCCACGGCAGGTGGTGGAACCACAAAAGTTCGCTTTCCGGCGTCGTGCGCGGATCGGCCAGCAGCTTGGCGACCGGCGGTTCGTACTGGGCAACGGCATTGCTGCCGGTCTTCGTGCGATCGAAGCCGACGCCGGCCTTGTCGGCCTTGTGGTAATAGACCGGGTTCCATTCGGGCCGGGCAAGGTCGCTGATCCACGGGCCGGGGCCGTAGTGGTGACCGGTACCCATCAGATGCGCAAGGCCCAGCGGGCCGGTGTAATCGACCACCGCCTCGCGTGACTGCATCATCATGCGCACGACGGTATCGATCACGCGCGGATCGTTGCCGAAAGTCTGCTGCGCCCATTCGCGGGCCACCGCCTCGGAAGAGAGCGTCGGATCCCAGGCGAGGCGGCCGAAGGCGTACCAGTTGGCCTGGTTGAACGTGGAGCCCGACCAGTCGCGATCACGCCCGACATTGGCAACGCCGGCAATCCCGCTGAGCTTGTGGCCGTAGAGCGAGCCGTCCACCACTTTGGCCACGGTCGATCCCGTGCCCTTGGCGCGGGTGTCCGCCTTCAGCACTTCCTCGAACAGCGGGCCGAGGTAGGCGAGGTGGGTGGCGAAGCCGAGGTATTCCTTGGTGATCTGGAGTTCCAGCATCATCGGCGTCTTCGGCATGGCGCCGAACAGCGGGTGGAACGGTTCGCGCGGCTGGAAGTCGATGGCGCCGTTCTTCACTTGCACCAGCACATTGTCCGCGAACTTGCCGTCGAGCGGGTGGAACTCGGTATAGGCCTGCTTGGCGCGGTCATCCGGGTCGGTTTCGGCATAGACGAAGGCGCGCCACATCACGATGCCGCCATGCGGGGCGACGGCAGCGGCCAGCATATTCGCGCCGTCCGCGTGGCTGCGGTGATAGTCGCGCGGGCCGGGCTGGCCTTCGCTGTTGGCCTTGACCAGGAAGCCGCCGAAATCGGGGATCGCGCGGTAGATCTCGTCGGCCTTGGCCTTCCACCATGCCTGCACTTCGGGATCGAGCGGATCGGCGGTCTTGAGGTGCCCCAGCTCGATCGGCGCGGAGAAGCGGGCCGAGAGATAGACTTTGATGCCCCACGGCCGGAACACGTCGGCCAGCGCGGCGGCCTTGGCGATATAGGGCGCGGTCAGGCTCTCGGGCTTGGCGTTGACGTTGTTGATGACAATGCCGTTGATGCCCAGCGCGGCGTTGGCGCGGGCATAGTCGGTATAGCGCGGGTCCTTGAAGTCAGGCAGCGTCCACCAGTCCCACAGCGACTGGCCCGCGTAGCCGCGTTCCACCGAGCCATCGAGATTGTCCCAATGGTTGAGCACGCGCAGGCCGATCTTCGGCGCGGAAGTGAGGTTGATCGCGGCAAGGTCCACGCCGGTCTTCTGGGCGCGGATCAGCGCGAAGGCGCCGTAGAGCACCGCGCGGTCGGTCTTGCCGGTGACGAGCAGCGAAGGGCGGCCGTCGATCGTGGCGGTGCGCACGATGTAGCCTTCCTCGCCCAGCGTGGCGGTAGACAGGCGCAGGGCGGCCAGCGCCGGGTCGTCGGCGCGGGCGAGGACCACGGGCAGCGGCGATGCGGCAAGGTCGCGGCGCAGTTCACCGGCGGCAAGAGTCAGTGTCTCGGATTGGCCGATCACGCGGATATCCGGCGCAGCGGTGCCAGCGACAGCGGGAGTAAGCCAGAGATCGTAGCCGTCATTTGCCAGTGCCGGCGCACTTGCGGCCCCGAGTGCGATCATGCACACGCCAATCGTCAGAAGCCGCTTCTTCATCATCCTGCCCAATGTCCCAGATTATCGAATTTCAATTCACGCGGCGTCGCCATTGACAAGCTTGTTCGTTGTCGCGCATGATAGCGCTACCACATAAAAGTCGGGGCAGGCAACATAGTTTGCCGCCTAATTGGGAAATGGCCGCAAGCGGCTGGGGGATGCAGGTAGGACGATGATTTTTCCGGTTTGTCTGATGCTTGCGGCCTCGTGCCGTGTCGCCATGGTTACGCCCGCATGATCGCCCGCCGCGAACTGCTGCGCTGGAGCGCGGGGGCCTCGCTGCTGGCGTTCATGCCGGTGGCCGCGCGCGCCGCGACGCCGCTCTACAAGGACCCCAAGGTTCCCATCGACTTGCGCGTGAAGGACCTGATGGCCCGCATGACGCTGGACGAGAAAGTCGCCCAGCTCATTACGCTGTCTACCCGCAAGCGCGAGGTGATGGACGATTCGCGCGCTTTCGATCCCGTCCGCGCCAGCAAGAACCATCCCGACGGCATCGGCCAGATCGCTCGCCCGTCCGACCGGGGCGGCGCGGCGACCGCCAATAACACCGGCACCGAAGTCACCGGCCGCTGGCGCAAGCCCGCCGATACCATCGCTTTCGTCAACGCCGCGCAGAAGTGGGCGCGCGAGCAGACCCGCCTCGGCATTCCGATCCTCTTCCACGAGGAATCGCTGCACGGCTACATGGCACCGGAGGCGACCAGTTTCCCGCAGGCCATCGCCATGGCCGGCAGCTTCGACACCGACCTTGTCGAGCGCGTGCAGTCGGTGATCGGCCGCGAGGTGCGTGCGCACGGCTCTACGCTGGCGCTCTCGCCGGTGGTCGATATCGCCCGCGATCCGCGCTGGGGCCGCATCGAGGAGACCTTCGGCGAAGACCCCTATCTCTGCGGCGAAATGGGCGTTGCCGCCGTGTTGGGTCTTCAGGGGCCGGGCAAGGAACTGGCTCCGGGCAAAGTCTTCGCCACGCTCAAGCACATGACCGGCCACGGCCAGCCGGAAGCGGGCAACAACGTCGCTCCGGCCCCGCTCGGCAAGCGCGAACTGCGCGATTCCTTCTTCCCGCCGTTCCGCGAAGTGGTGCGCCGCACCGGCATCGGCGCGGTCATGCCCTCCTACAACGAGATCGACGGCATCCCCAGCCACGCCAACCACTGGCTGCTTCAGGACGTGCTGCGCGGCGAATGGCATTTCGATGGCGCCATTGTCAGCGACTATGCCGCGATCCCGGAACTGGCGACGTTCCACCACCTCGCCAGCGATCTGGAAGGCGCCGCCCGCCTCGCGCTGCACGCGGGCGTCGATTGCGATCTGCCGGACGGCGATGCCTATCGCACGCTGGCCGATCAGGTCCGCAAGGGTCTGGTGCCGCTGGCCGCCGTCGATTCCGCCTGCCGCCACATGCTGACGCTCAAGTTCCGAGGCGGCATGTTCGAGGAAGCGCCGATCGATCCGAAGGTCTCGGCCAAGCTCACCGCCAATGCCGAAGCCCGCGCGCTGGCGCTGGAGGCGGCGCGCAAGTCGATCTGCCTGCTCAAGAATAGCGGCGTCCTGCCGCTGACGGCAGGGGCTCAGAAGCGCATCGCGGTGATCGGCCCGAACGCCAATGTCACCCGCCTCGGCGGCTATTCGTCGGAGCCGCGCACCACGGTCAATCTGGTGCAAGGCATCACCGCGCGCGTAGCGGGCAAGGCCGAAGTCGTCTTCGCGCAAGGCGTGTTCATCACCCGCAGCGAGGACCGCTCCGCCAACGAAGTGCTGCTGGCCGATCCCGCCAAGAACCGCGCGCTGATTGCCGAGGCCGTGGACATGGCCAAGGGCTGCGACGTGGTGGTGCTTGCCATCGGCGATACCGAGCAGACCAGCCGCGAAGGCTATGCCCGCACCCATCTTGGCGACCGCACCGACCTTGACCTGCTGGGCGAGCAAAACGAACTGTTCCTCGCCCTCAAGGCTACTGGCAAGCCGGTGATCGTGGTTGCGCTCAACGGCCGTCCGCCCTCGTGGCCCACAGTTGCCGCGCAGGCCGACGCGATTCTCGAATGCTGGTATCTCGGTCAGGAAGGCGGCACCGCCATGGCAGAGGCGCTGTTCGGAGACGTCAATCCGGGCGCCAAGCTGCCGGTCACCGTGGTCAAGGACGTCGGGCAGGTGCCCTTCTTCTACAACCACAAGCCTTCGGCCAAGCGCGGCTATCTCTTCACCGAGACGGCGCCGCTCTATCCCTTCGGCTTCGGGCTCAGCTACACCACGTTCACCGTGGGCGCGCCCAGCCTTTCGGCCCCGCGCATCGGCGTTTCCGGCAATGTCACCGTCTCGGTGGACGTGACCAACAGCGGCCAGCGCGAGGGCGACGAGGTGGTGCAGCTCTACGTCCACGATCAGGCCGCCAGCGTCACGCGTCCGGTCATGGAACTGCGCGGCTTCAAGCGCGTCACCCTGAAGCCCGGCGAGACGCGCAAGATCGAGTTCACTCTCGGCCCCGACGATTTCAGCCTCTGGAACGAGGATATGGTAGAAGTCGTCGAACCCGGCCTGTTCGATATCATGGTCGGCGCCAGCAGCGTCGATCATAAGACCACAACCCTCGAAATCGCCTGAGGATTCCCCTAATGCCCAAGATCGTCGACGCCAAAGTCATCATCACCTGCCCGGGGCGGAACTTCGTCACGCTCAAGATCACCTGTGACGACGGCACCACCGGCGTCGGTGACGCGACTCTCAACGGCCGCGAGCTTTCGGTTGCCAGCTACCTGACCGACCACGTGATCCCCTGCCTGATCGGCCGCGACGCGCACCGCATCGAGGACGTGTGGCAGTATCTCTACAAGGGTGCCTACTGGCGCCGCGGCCCGGTGACGATGACCGCCATTGCCGCCGTCGACATGGCGCTGTGGGATATCAAGGGCAAGATTGCGGGCCTGCCGGTCTACCAGCTGCTCGGCGGCGCCAGCCGCGAGGGCGTGATGGTCTACGGCCACGCCAACGGCACCAGCATCGAAGACACGATCGAGGTCGCGCTCGAATACCAGAAGCAGGGCTACAAGGCGATCCGCCTCCAGTGCGGCGTGCCGGGCATGGCCTCGACCTACGGCGTCTCGAAGGACAAGTACTTCTACGAGCCGGCCGATGCCGATCTGCCGACCGAGAACGTCTGGAACACCGCGAAGTATCTGCGCGTGGTGCCCGAACTGTTCAAGGCCGCGCGCGAGGCGCTGGGCTGGGACGTGCACCTGCTGCATGACATCCACCACCGCCTGACCCCCATCGAGGCCGGCCGCCTCGGCAAGGACCTGGAGCCTTACCGCCCGTTCTGGCTGGAAGACGCGACCCCTGCCGAAAATCAGGAGGCCTTCCGCCTGATCCGCCAGCACACCACCGCGCCTCTGGCCGTGGGCGAGATCTTCAACTCGATCTGGGACTGCAAGGACCTGATCCAGAACCAGCTGATCGACTATATCCGCGCCACGGTCGTCCACGCGGGTGGCATCACCCATCTGCGCCGGATCGCCGCGCTGGCCGATCTCTACCAGATCCGCACCGGCTGCCACGGCGCCACCGACCTTTCGCCGGTCTGCATGGCCGCCGCGCTGCACTTCGACCTTTCGGTGCCGAACTTCGGCGTGCAGGAATACATGCGCCACACGCCCGAGACCGATGCGGTCTTCCCCCATGCCTACACTTTCGAGGACGGCATGATGCACCCGGGCGAAGCGCCGGGTCTGGGCGTGGACATCGACGAGGAACTGGCCGCAGGCTATGAATATACCCGCGCCTTCCTGCCGGTGAACCGCCTCGAAGACGGCACGATGTACAACTGGTGAGCACTGTGCACGGCGCCACGCTGAAAGTAGTCGAAACCGAAACCGGCCCGCGCAAACCTGCGGGCCGGATCCGCTGGATCGTCTGCGCGCTGCTCTTCGCGGCGGTCGTCCTGAGCTATGTCGACAGGCTGGTCCTGCCGACGCTCAAGCCCGAACTGCAAGCCCGCTACGGCTGGAGCGAGAGCGGCTATGCCGACCTCGCGATCTGGTTCCAGGCGGGCTACGGCATTGCCTATGTCGTGTTCGGCCGCCTGATCGACCGGATCGGCGCACGCGCGGGCTATGCGCTTGCGGTGACGCTGTGGACGGTGGGGCACATGGCGCATGCGCTGTTCACCTCCACCAGCGGCATGCTGATCGCCCGCATCCCGCTGGCCATTGGCGAGGCGGGGACCTTCCCCGCCGCCATCGCCGCCACCAACGAATGGTTCCCCAAGCGCGAGCGCGCGCTGGCCATCGGCATCTTCAACGCGGGCTCCAACGTCGGCGCGATCCTGACGCCGCTGGTGGTGCCGATCATCGCGATGACGCTCGGCTGGCGCTGGGCCTTCATCCTCACCGGCCTGCTAACCGTGGTGTGGCTGGTCGCATGGCTCGGCTTCTACCGCCGTCCGCGCGACAAGAAGTCGCTGAGCGCCGAGGAACTGGCGTGGATCGAGGCCGATCCGGTCGAGCCCGTCCGCCCGGTCAAGTGGCGCGCGCTGTTCGGCTATCGCCAGACCTGGGCCTATATGCTGGGCCGCTTCCTGATCGACCCGGTCTGGTGGACCTTCCTGTTCTGGTTGCCGGACTTCTTCAACAAGCAGTTCGGCGTGAAGATGCTGGACTTCGGACCGCCGCTGATCGCCGTCTACCTGCTGGCCGATATCGGCTCGGTGCTGGGCGGCTGGACATCCTCGCGCTTCATCGGCCGGGGCTGGAGCGTCAACCGTTCGCGCAAGACAGCGATGTTCCTGGCCGCGCTCTGCGCCGTGCCGATTGCGCTGGCGCCGGGTGCGCAGAGCCTGTGGACCGCCGTGGCGCTGATCGGCCTTGCCTGCGCCGGGCATCAGGGCTTCTCTGCCAATCTCTACGCGCTTCCGGGCGATACGATGCCGCGTTGGATGACCGGTTCGGTCGTCGGCCTCGGCGGGCTTGCCGGCGCGCTGGGCGGCATGCTGATGGCCAAGTTCGCCGGAACCATCCTGGAGCGGGTGGGCAGCTACGAGCCGATCTTCGTGGTCGCCTCTTGCGCCTATCTCGTGGCCCTTGGCGTCATTCACCTGATCCTTCCCCGCTATCAAGTCGCCGATCCCGACGGTGAGAGAGTTTCCGCATGACCAGTCCCCTCGTTCTCCATCCCGACCGCCTGTTCCCTGCCGATCCCGGCACCCGGGCCATCGCGCGCGCGCTCTACGAGGGCGTGAAGGACCTGCCGATCGTCAGCCCGCACGGCCATACGGATCCGGCGTGGTTCGCTTATGACGAGGCTTTCAGCGATCCCGCCTCGCTGCTGATCGTGCCGGATCACTACGTGTTCCGCATGCTCTATTCGCAGGGCGTGGCGCTGGAATCGCTCGGCGTGCCGAGCGTCGATGGCAGCCCGGTGGAGCAGGACCCGCGCAAGATCTGGAACATTTTCGCGAAGAACTACCACCTGTTCCGGGGCACCCCCTCGCGCATGTGGCTGGACTGGGTCTTCGCCGAAGTCTTCGGCCTCGACGTGCTGCTCGATGAGACGACCGCCGACCACTACTACGAGGTGATCGACGCGGCGCTGAAGACCGAGGCGTTCCGCCCGCGCGCGCTGTTCGAGCGGTTCAATATCGAACTGATCGCCACCACCGAGGGGCCGCTCGATCCGCTGGCCCATCATCGCGCGATCCGCGAAAGCGGCTGGAACGGCCGTGTCGTCACCGCCTATCGCCCCGATCCGGTCGTCGATCCCGAAACGCCGGGCTTTGCCGAAAAGGTCGCGAAGTTCGGCGAAATGGCAGGCGAGGATGTCTCGACTTACGCGGGCTACCTTGGCGCGCACCGCTTTCACCGCGCGCGCTTCCGCGATGCGGGCGCGACCTCGACCGACCACGGTCATCCCAGCGCGCTGACCGCCGACCTTTCGCCGGAGGACTGCGAGGCGCTCTACCAGCGCGTGCTGGCGGGTGCGAGCAAGGAAGACGCCGAACTTTTCCGCGCCCAGCTCCTGACCGAAATGGCCGGGATGAGCGTGGAAGACGGCATGGTCATGCAGCTCCACCCTGCGGTCCACCGCAGCCACAACAAGGCCGTGCTCGACCGCTTCGGGCGCGACAAGGGCGGCGACATTCCCATGCCGGGCGAATTCGTGGAGGCCCTGAAGCCGCTGCTCGACCGCTACGGCAACGACCCGCGCCTGACGCTGATCCTCTTCACGCTGGACGAGGACGTCTATTCGCGCGAACTGGCACCGCTGGCCGGACACTATCCCTCACTGCGCCTCGGGCCGCCGTGGTGGTTCCACGATTCTCCCGAGGGCATGCGCCGCTTCCGCGAGCGCGCGACCGAAACGGGCGGGTTCTACAACACTGTCGGCTTCAACGACGACACCCGCGCCTTCCTCTCGATCCCGGCCCGGCACGATGTGGCACGGCGCATGGACTGCGCATGGCTGGCGCAGCTCGTGGCCGAACATCGCCTGCCCGAGAACGAGGCGCACGAAGTGGCGCGCGCGCTCGCCTATGATCTGGTCAAGGCGGCGTACAAACTGTGAGGCTTTCGAACGAGACTCTCGCCGCGGTTCCGGCCTCGGTCGCCCGCCCTGCCTATGACCGCGCGGCGGTCAAGGCGGGCGTCGTCCACCTCGGCATCGGCGCCTTCCACCGCGCGCATCAGGCCGCCGTGTTCGAGGCCGCGCTGGCCTCGGGCGATTTGCGCTGGGGCGTGATCGGCGTTTCGCTGCGCTCGGCCTCGGTGCGGGAGCAGATGGCGCCGCAGGACGGGCTCTACACGCTGCTCGTGCGCGAAGGCGAGGTGCAGACGCCGCAGATCATGGGCGTGGTGCAGCGCGTGCTGGTCGCGCCTGAGGATCCGGAGGCGGTGATCGCCGCACTGGCCTCGCCGGATACGCACCTCGTCACGCTGACGATCACCGAGAAAGGCTATTGCCTCGACCGCAAGACCGGCAAGCTCATGGCCGAGGATGCGGACGTGGCGGCCGATCTCGCCGGACTGGAGCGCCCGCGTACGGCAGCGGGCTTCCTCGTCGCCGCGCTGGCGCGTCGGCGTGCGCAGGGGCTGGCGCCGCTCTCGATCCTTTCCTGCGACAACCTGCCCCACAACGGCGCGCTGCTGAAGGGCGCCGTGCTCGCCATGGCCGAAGCGCACGACCCGGCGCTGGCTGCGTGGATCGCGGAGACCTGCTCGTTCCCGGCCACCATGGTTGACCGCATCGTTCCTGCGACGACGGACGAGGACATTGCCGGTCTCGCCGCTCTAATCGGCGCCGAGGATCGCGCGATGGTCAAGGCCGAACCCTTCCTGCAATGGGTGATCGAGGACGCCTTCGCTGGCGAGCGCCCGGACTTCGCGGCATTCGGCGTCCAGCTGACCGACGCCGTCGCCCCGTGGGAGGAAGCCAAGCTGCGCCTGCTCAACGGCGCGCACTCGGCCATCGCCTATCTCGGCGGTCTTGCGGGCGATGCGTTCGTGCATGATTTCGTCAGCACCGCGCAGGGGCTGCTGTTCGTCGAGCGGCTGTGGGACGAAGTCGTGCCCACGCTCGATCCGCCTGCCGGGCTCGATGTGGCGGCCTATCGCAAGCAGTTGATGGCGCGCTTCGCCAACAGCGCGCTTCAGCACCGTACCCGGCAGATCGCCATGGATGGATCGCAGAAGCTGCCGCAGCGTCTGCTTGCGCCACTGACCGCCGTGCGCGGGCAGGGCGGTTCCTTCGCTGCCATCGCGCTCGGCATTGCGGCATGGGTGCGCTGGCAGGCGGGCACGACCGACGCGGGTGAGAGCTTCGCTATCGACGATCCCGCAGCCGCCGCTCTGGGCGCCGCGCTGGCCTCTGCCGAAACCCCGCGCGAACGCGTCGTGGCCGCGCTGGGCGTGCTCGGCTTCGTACCGGACGAGGAAGCGCTGGCTGCCGTGGCCGCGCATCTGGACAGTCTCGAACAATCCGGCGCCCGCGCCGCCATTATCCAGTTCCTCGGAGAGAAGTAAAATGACCTTCCGCGCTGCCTTCATGGCGGTCACGGCTCTCTGCGCAAGCGTGAGCCTGGCCGTTCCCGCGCGCGCCGATGCGCCTCGCCTTGAAGCCAAGGGCGATACCAAGCAGCTGATCGTGAACGGCAAGCCGATGCTGATGATCGCGGGCGAACTCAGCAATTCGGCCGCTTCCAGCGCGACTTACATGGCGCCGCACTGGAAGCGGCTGAAGGCCATGAACCTCAACACCGTGCTGACGCCGGTGTCGTGGGAACTGATCGAGCCGACCGAGGGCACGTTCGATTGGTCTTCGGTGGATTCGCAGATCAAGGCGGCGCGGGCGAACGATCTCAAGCTGGTGATCCTGTGGTTCGGCGCGTGGAAGAATTCCATGTCCACGTACGTTCCGGCCTGGGTGAAGCGCGACCAGCAGCGCTTCCCGCGTGCGGCGCTGCCCAACGGGCAGAGCGTGGAAATTCTCTCCACGTTCGGCGGAGAGACGCTCAAGGCCGATGAGCGCGCCTATGCCGCACTGATGGCGCACCTGAAGGCGGTCGATTCCACGCAGAACACCGTGGTCATGGTGCAGGTGGAGAACGAGATCGGCATGCTGCCGGTCGCGCGCGACTACAGCGCCGCCGCCAATGCCGCCTACCGCGAGCCGGTTCCGGCCGAACTGGTGAACTACCTTGTCGCTCACAAGGACAGCCTCGTCCCCGGCATGCGCCGGATGTGGCTGGAGCACGGCGCCCGCACCAGCGGATCGTGGGAAGACCTGTTCGGCGGCGGCGATGCCTCGGCCGAAGTGTTCACCGCGTGGCACTATGCCCGCTTCGCCGACCAGCTCGCGGCGGCGGGCAAGGCGGCCTATCCGATCCCGATGTACGTCAACGTGGCGCTCAATCGCCCCGGCCGCATCCCCGGCGAATACCCGAGCGGCGGCCCTCTGCCGCACCTGCTCGACGTGTGGAAGGCGGGCGGCGCCCATCTCGATTTCCTGTCGCCGGACATCTACTTCCCGAACTTCGTGGAGATCGTGAACGGCTACAAGCGGCCGGACAACGTGCTGTTCATTCCCGAGGCACACAATTCCAACAACCCGGTGACGCCGGCGAACGCGTTCTATGCCATCGGCCAGCTCGACGCGATCGGCTTCGGTCCCTTCTCCATCGACTCGGTCGACGAGAATCCGGGCGCGCTCAAGGATGCCTATGGCGTGCTTCAGCAGTTGAAGCCCTATATCCTCGATGCGCAGGGCACCGATCGCATGGTCGGCTTCAAGCCCCGCCAGCTCTATGACGAGACGCTGGTCTACGAGCCGGAAACCCGCGACGTTGGCCCCTACCGCTTCACGATTGCCTACGCGGATATCCAGAAGCCGGTGGCGAACCCCGGCGCCGACGCCTCGGTGCCGGGCACGACTGCCGCGATCGCTGCGGCGGGCGGAATGATCATCCAGATCGGCCCCGAGGAATATCTGATCGCCGGGCAGGGCATCACGGTGACCTTCAAGCCCAAATCGGACGCCGCCGCGCTGGCGGGAATCGATTCGGCATTCGAGGGCGAATTCGATTCGACCGGCACGTGGATACCCGGCCGACTGCTCAATGGCGACCAGACCCATCAGGGCCGTCATATCCGGCTGGACGCCGGAAAGTGGCAGATTCAGCGGGTAAAGCTCTACTCCTACAAATAGAGATACCGCTAACATTGGTATTGACGCGGGTCGGTGCTCTCCATATGTAGGGGTTAATGATAGCGCTACCAGCGGTGGCGCGACCCGTGATCCGCTTGGAAGCGGACATGTCCTACATGGGAGAGTATTTTTAATGCGTTCCAGCCGTATTTCCGTTCGTGCCGTTCTTCTGAGTGCCGCGGCGCTCCAGGGTTTTGTCGCGCCTGCCGTCCATGCACAGGACGCCGCACCGGCTGCCGATGCCGCCCAGGCCCCGCAGGATGCCAATGCTGAACCGTCGGGCGGAGATATCGTCGTCACCGGTATTCGCGCCTCGCTCCAGAGCGCGACCAATGCCAAGCGCGATGCCGTGGCCTTCGGTGACTCCATCTTCGCCGAAGACATCGGCAAGCTGCCCGCCACCAACCTTGCCGAAACGCTGAACCGCATGCCCGGCGTGCGCCTCAACCGCGACATCAACGGCGAAGGCACGCAGGTTGCCATTCGCGGCCTCGGCCCCAGCTTCACCCGCGTTCTGCTCAACGGTTCGCAGCTTCAGGTCGCTTCGGACGGCGGCACCAACGGCGGCAGCGCCAACCGCGAAGTCGATCTCGACTTCTTCCCCTCGGAACTCTTCACGCGCCTCGATCTGGCCAAGAGCCCGACGCCCTCGACGCTCGAAGGCGGCATTGCCGGTACCGTCAACCTTCACAACGCCCGTCCGTTCGACAAGCCGGGCGACCACGTTACCGTTGTGGCGCAGGGCCAGTATACCGACAGCAACGACAAGTTCGGCCCGCGTGGCGCCATCGTCGCCAGCCACACCAGCGACACCTTCGGCATTCTCGTCGGCGTGGCCGGCGTGAAGACCAAGACCCGCGTCGACGCCTTCGAATCCGTGGGCTGGGGCGACGGCAACCTGCCTTGCGGTACGGGCTGCACCGATGCTGGCAACAACAACTGGAACTGGGCTTCGACCGTTCCGGCCAATGCCGGTCACGGCCTTGTCGCCGGGCAGCCGGTGGACCCCGTCGCCACCTCGGGCCTTACCCGCGACCAGCTCAGCACCGCGCTGCTGCCGCGCCTCGGCCGCAACAGCCTGACCACCGGCACGCGCTCGCGCATTTCGGCACTGGCGTCGATGGAATGGCGCCCCAGCGACGAGCTGCACTTCGCTCTCGACGCCATGTGGGCCAAGTCCGAGCGTAATTACGACAAGGTCAACATGAACTGGCAGGTCCGTAACTCGGGCCCGGGCACCGGCGCGCAGGCCACCGGCGGCATGGTTCCGATCGACCTTACCGTGGATGACAACAACGTCGTCACCAGCGGTACGTTCGCGAACTCGTCGTTCTTCCTGGAGGCGAGCCAGTTCAAGCAGACGACCAAGTTCTGGAACATCAACCCCAGCGTGACCTGGCAGCCGGCCTCCAACATCAAGGTTGAGGCGAATGCCAACTGGTCAAAGAGCTCGTTCTTCCGCGAACAGCCGACCTGGGCCTTCCAGACCGCTCCGAATTCGGGCGTGGACGTCTATTACGACAACACCGGCGGTTCCAACCAGCCGATCATCACGTCGAACGCCAACCTGAACGATCCGAACCTCGGCTGGCAGTGGTACCGCCAGAACGTGGCTCTGGTTCGTCGCAGCACCGACACCAAGGGCGCGCACCTCGACACCACCATCGGCGACAGCGACTTCAACGTGAAGTTCGGCGGCGCCTATGACCGCGCCGAGCGCTCGATCCGCGCTTACGACAATAGCCCGGCATACCAGCTTTCGGTCTGCGGCGTCGGCTGCACCGGCGCCACCGGTTCGGTGCCGACCTCGGCGATCTCGCAGTACCTGAAGCAGTTCCCGGTCAACAACTTCGGCCATCTCGCCAGCGGCAGCGTCGGCTACAACGCCTTCGTCGTTCCGGACTTCGATGCACTGAGGCAGGCCACCGACTACGCCAGCTACCGTGACAGCGCGCCGCAGGCGAGCGGTGCGGTGACCGGCGGCGCCACCGGCGACATGGACGAGACCGTCTGGGGTGCCTACTTCGAACTGAACGGCGTGACCCAGATCTTCGGCCGCGACCTGCACATGAATTCCGGCATGCGCTATGCCCACACCAATCAGGTCGTCACCGGCCCGAGCCAGGTGGGCACGAGCATCATCGATATCACCTCGCGGGCGAACTACGACAACTTCCTGCCGTCGATCAACCTGACCTACGACGTGATGGACAACGTCAAGCTGCGCGCTTCGGCTTCGCGCACTATGACCCGTCCGGATGCGGGCCTGATCCTGCCGGGCATCACCTTCTCCGACCCGTCGGCGCTGGTGGCGACTGCGGGTAACCCGGATCTGACGCCCTACACCTCGGACAACTATGACATCGGCGGTGAATTCTACACCGGCGGCATCGGTTATGTCGGCGTCTCGGCGTTCCTGAAGAACATCCAGGGCTTCACCAGCACGCAGGTGACCAGCGCCAGCTTCGGTTCGCTGAACATTCCGTTCGACAGCCTGATCGCTACCCAGCAGGACGCGTTGCGCAACCGCGCTGCCGCATCCGGCGTGGCGATCAACGATCTGCCGATCACGGTGAACCGTCCGATCAACCTGTCCGACCTGCGCATCAAGGGCATCGAAGTCACCTGGGTCCAGCCGCTCGACTTCCTGGTTCAGGGCCTTGGCTTCTCGGCCAACGGCACGTACCTGAAGCAGTCGTCGTCCTCGGGCCTCGTCGCCACCGGCGTCTCGCCCTACTCGTACAACCTTCAGGGCTTCTACGAAGGGCACGGCGTCTCGGTCAGCCTGAACTACGTCTGGAACGACGCGTCGATCGCGCTGAACGGACCGCAGAACAACATCCAGGGCGCCGCGCTGCGTTCGGATGCCCGCGGCCAGCTTGACCTTTCGGCCGGTTACCAGCTGCCGTTCCTCGACAACCGTCTGCGTCTGACGCTGGACGTGCTGAACATCAACAACGCGCCGATCCGCACGACCTTCCAGTACGACAACGCGGCGTACTCGGTCTATTATCCGGGCCGTCAGGTCCTGCTGGGTCTGCGCGCCAACTTCTGATCGTTCTTTCCAGGGAACCCCTCCTCCTCCCTGTAAACTTCGAGCCGGCGCCCCGTACCTAGGGCGCCGGCTTTTTTCTTTTCAAGGGTTCACGCGATGCTGCCGAAAGTCCGTTATCTTGCCCTGACCGCCGCTCTGCCCGTCGCCCTGCTGGGCGCCGGAATTTCCGCGCCCGCACTGGCGGCTTCCTGCCCCTGGATCCCGGCGTGGGGATCGTCCCAAATGCAGCCGGACGGAGACAATGCTCTGCCCGCCGAGGCCCGCAGCGACGTGACGCTGCGCCAGATCGTGCGCACCTCCATCGGCGGCAGCGGGCTGCGCGTGCGGCTTTCCAATGCTTTCGGCGATACGCCGCTGGTGATCGAGGCGGCCACGCTGGCGCGGGCGCCGCATGTGGGCAAGCCCGGGATCGACACCGCCTCGCTCACGCCGCTGCGCTTTTCCGGCAAGACCCGCGTGGTGATCCCGCCGGGCAGCGACTGGCTCTCCGACCCGGTGGACCTGCCGGTAAAGGCGTTCGAGGATCTGGCCATCTCGCTCCACGTGGAGGCGGTGCCGCAGCGCCAGACCTCGCACCCCGGCGCGCGCACTACCTCTTACTGGATCCCCGGTGACCATGTGCGTGAGGCCGATCTGCCCACGGCCAAGACCATGGAGCACTGGTTCCTGCTCTCCGGCATCGAGGCCCACGCTTGCGGCACCGGCGCCGTTGTGGCGCTGGGCGATTCCATCACGGATGGTCGCGGCACCACCACCAACGGTAACGACCGCTGGACAGACGTGCTCGCCCGCCGCCTTGGCGGCAAGCGCTCGGTCATCAATCAGGGCATCGGCGGCAACCGCGTGCTGCTGGACGGCCTTGGCCCGAACGCCATGGCCCGGCTTGACCGCGATGTTCTGGCGCTGCCCGGCGTATCCCACCTGATCGTGCTGGAAGGGATCAACGACCTTGGCAATCTGACGCGCGAGCACCCGGCTACGGCCGAGCAGCACGCCGCCATGGTCGAGCAGATCACCGGCGCTTACGCCCAGATCGTCGCGCGTGCGCATGCGCATGGCATCAAGGTCTACGGCGGGACGCTGCTGCCGTTCATGGGCATGGAGTTCTACCACCCCATTGCCGCGAACGAGGCGGACCGACAGGCGGTGAATTCCTGGATCCGCACGCCCGGCCATTTTGATGCGGTGATCGACTTCGACAAAGTCATGCGCGACCCGGCGCGCCCGGATCACCTCAACCCGGCCTACGACAGCGGCGATGCGATCCATCCCAATCCGGCCGGATACAAGGCCATGGGTGAGGCGGTGCCGCTGGAATTGCTGCGATAGGGGGCGGGTGTGCGTTCGCCCGGGTCGATTCCGGCCGGAACCGACCCGGGACCACGTTCAGCGTGAACAGACCTCGGCGCCCGGTTTCGGCGGCAGCGGTGTGGTCCGCAGCAGAGCCGGGGTCGGGCCCGGCTCACGCGGATCGGTGGCGGCGTAGAACTTGTCGCGCTGCGCCTGTTCCAGCGTGATGAACTGGAACCCCATGCCGCGATAGAGATCGAGCAATCGCGGCAGCATCCGCGCATCGAACGCACCGATGTGGAGCAGCAGCACATAGGGCACATCACGTCCGAACCGCGCTTTCGAGGCGGCGCGCGCGGCTTCGGCGTCGGCGCGCGCGGCATCGAGGTAGCGGGTTTCGAGATCGGCGATGGCGCTCTGGTTCCCCTGCGTAGCGCAGCGGGAATAGGGCTCGTTCCACGCCCAGTCGTCGAAGGAGAGGCTCACGCCGGCGATATGGTAGTGCCGATCGGCCAGTGCCTTGCGCACGGCGTCGCGGACCGCTGGGTTCTTGCCCTCGGCAAGGAACGGATAGCGGAACCAGCGCTTCATGCCGCGCGGCGCGAGTTCGGCGTCGTTGCGGTCGATCTCGGCGACGAACGTCGGCTCGCCTACAGCATCGAGATTGAGGTGGTTATAGCCGTGATTGCCGAAAGGCAGCCCCGCCTCGCTCCAGCGGGCGAGCACGGCATCGAGTTCGCCCGGCTCGCCCTTGCCCGCGTTGGCAAAGCCGAACGCAGGCGCCCTGGCAGCTTTCAACTCGGCAATGATCCTGTCGATCACCGCAACCCGGGTCTCGCCCGGAGGCAGGAGGCTGTGCGCCGGAATATCGTCGAATGTCAGCGCGATCTGCGGCGCTGCGTCCGCCAGCGCGGGAAGGGGGATGGCGGCGAGCAGTGCCGCCATCAGCAGGCGTGCGGATCGTCTTGCCATCCCCCGGTCCCCGATTTGCGCTTAGCGAACGAACGGATCGATCGTCTGGATCGTGCCGTCTTCGTTGTAGTGGAGTTCGGTAACCTTCACGTTGCGCAGGCGCGTCTGGCCGGAGAGCTGCGTGTCGGCATAGAACAGCCACCAGCGGCCGTCCTTCTCGACGATCGACTGATGCGTGGTCCAGCCATCCACCGGCTGAAGGATACGGCCCTTGTAAGTGAACGGACCGTAGGGAGAATCGCCGATGGCATAGACCAGGTAATGCGTGTCGCCGGTCGAGTAGCTGAAGTAGTACTTGCCCTTGTACTTGTGCATCCACGAGGCTTCGAAGAAGCGGCGGTCATGGTCGCCGCCGAGCAACAGGTTGCCCTTTTCGTCGACGATCTTGATCTCGCGCGGGGCCTCGGCGAATTCGAGCATGTTGCCGCTCATGCGCGCGACGCGCGGGAGCAGGGCGGGCTTGTCGTCGGCCTGAAGGTCGGTCTTCGAGCCGTTGGGATCGTACTTGCCGGTGGTGTTGCGCTGGAGCTGGCCGCCCCAGATGCCGCCGAAGTACATATAGCTCTGCCCGTCGTCATCGGTGAAGACGGCCGGGTCGATCGAGTAGCTGCCCTTGATCGGCGCGGCCTGCGGCTTGAACGGGCCCATCGGGTCCTTCGAGGTGGCAACGCCAATGCGGAATGCGCCCTGCTTGTCCTTGGCGGGGAAGTAGAGGTAGTAGGTGCCGTTCTTGTAGGCCGCATCCGGTGCCCACATCTGCTTGTCGGCCCAGGGCACTTGCTTCACGTCGAGCGCGACGGGACCAACAGTGACCTTGCCGCCGACATTGTCCATCGAAAGCACGTGGTAGTCGCGCATCTCGAAGTGGCTGCCAAGGTCGTCCTCGGGCGTCGGGCCGTCGATGTCGTGGCTGGGATAGATGTAGAACTTGCCGTTCCACACGTGGGCCGAGGGGTCGGCGGTGTACATTTCGGTGACCAGCGGCTGCGAAAGGTACTTCTTGGCCGCAGCGGCGTTAGGGGCAGGGGCCTGCGTCGAAGACTGGGCAGTGGCTTCGGCGGAAGCCACGTTGCTGTTGCCAGCGGCCATCAGGCCGCAGAAAGCCGTTGCTGCAAGGGCAGCGTAAATTCGCCTCGACACATCTATCTCCCGGTCGTGTGAGCTTATGGGAAGAAAGATAGCGCTAACAATCGACGGGGGCAACCGGGAAACGATGGTTGCCTGCAGGGTCAATCGGCCGCGCCGTCCGGCTTGGGCATCCGGCGCGGCTGGGGCTGGCCGGTCGTGCGTTCCCAATACTCGTCGGCCCGGCGTTCGAAGGTTGGGGCGCTGCGGGCGTCGCTCTGGTAGAACGCGCCTTTCTTCAAGCCCGGCACATATTCTTGTTCGACCCAGCCGCGCGGATCGTCGTGCGGGAAACGGTATCCGACATGGCCAAGTGCCGCAGCGCCCTTGTAGTGGGCATCGCGCAAGTGGAGCGGCACGCTGGCAGGCGGATGCGAGGCAACGAAGTGCAACGCCTGGGAGATGCCGCTGCACGCAGAACCGGACTTGGGCGCGCGGGCGATGTGCAGCGCGGCGTGGGCAAGCACGATCTGCGCTTCCGGATAGCCGATTTTCTCGACCGCCTGCGCGGCGGCGACTGCCGTCTGCAATGCGGTATTGTCAGCCAGGCCGATATCTTCCGAGGCGTGGATCATGATCCGCCGGGCAATGTAGCGCGGATCCTCGCCGCCATGGATCAGGCGCGCCAGCCAATAGAGCGTGGCATCCGGGTCCGACCCGCGCATCGACTTGATGAAGGCCGAAACCACATCGTAATGCGCGTCTCCCGAGCGGTCGTGATTGACCGGGGCGGAGGCATAGGCTTCCGCCAGCATCTCGTCAGTGATCGTCACTTTGCCATCGGTCTCGTGACCCACGGCGAGGCTTTCGAGCGTCGTCAACGCGCGGCGGGCATCACCGCCGGAGCGACCGGCAATCATGCGCAACTGCGCGGCCGTCAGTTCCACATGCACGCCTTGCGCCGCGAAATGCGCGATCCCGCGCTGGATCACCTGCTCCATTTCCTCGATGGTCAGCGGTTCGAGCTTGAGGATCGTCGAACGGGAGACCAGCGCCGGAGGCAGCACGTGATAGGGATTGCCGGTGGTCGCGCCGATGAAATCGGCCACGCCGTCCTCGCAGAGCGCCAGCAGATCGTCCGCCTGCGTGGCCGAAAAGCGCTGCACTTCGTCCACGAAGATCAGGACCGGCCGGATCCGCGCCTCGTCGGCGATCCGGCGCAAGTCCGAGACGCCCGCGCGCGTCGCATTGAGCGGGCGGAACTCCTTGCCGAGCATGGCGCCGACCGCGCGTGCGATGGAGGTCTTGCCGATGCCCGGCGGGCCGTAGAGGATCACGCTGCCCAACGCCCGCGCCGCAATGCGCCGCCGCAGGATCGAACCCGGGCCGACCAGAGCCGCCTGACCGATCACGTCGTCCAGCGTCGCAGGGCGCAGCAGCGCCGCCAGCGGCGCCTTGCCCAGGGGTGTCGCGGTATCGAACAGGTCGCTCATCAGATCCTCGAATAGCGCCCATGGCCCATGGGCGGAAGCGATCGGCCGATGCAGGCCGCCTGCCCCCATGACGGTCTCATAGCGGTCCGGCTTTCGGGTGCAACGCCGCCATGACCGCATGCCCACAGCCACGGCGGATCGGCAAGGCAAGGGTTTCCTCCCGCGCAAGGCCAGCGTTTCCCCTATCCCATCCGCGTCCGACAAGGAGGAAGATCGCTGCGGTTCCACTGGACCGGGAGGCTGGCGCCGAAGATGGCTATGAGCGGGCGTTTAGCCCTTACCGTGCTGATCGGGCCCGCGCTGGCATGGGCCATGCCAGCGCACGCGCAGAACCTGCCGGTCAAGGACATGACCGATCAGGCCATGCAAATCACGCCCGATTACCTCGGCTTGCCCCAACCCTTGTCCGCTTCGGATGAGAATGCGTCGAAGCCGAGCGGCAAGCCGGATCTGGTGGTGGCGCCGATCCCGATCTCGAACCCGGCGATCGGCACCGGAGTCGCGGGGGCGGCGGTGCTGTTCTACAATCCGAACAAGTCCGCGCAGCCGTGGGTCAGCGGCTTGGGCGGCGGCTATACCAGCACCCATACCTGGGGCGCCGGGCTGTTTCACAGCATGTCGCTGGCGCATGACCGGGTGCGTTTTCTGGGCTTCGCGGGCTATGGCGTGGCCAATCTCGATTTCTACGGCATCGGGCCCGATGCCGGATCCGCCGGACTGTCGATCAAGATGCACGACAAGGCGCTTGCGGGTGTGCTTGACGTGCAGGGGCAGATTTTCCGCGAGGGCCTGCTTCGCCATTTCTACGTTGGGGGGCGGTTTCTCTACCTCGATCTCAATGCCTCGGTCACTGTGCCGCTGCCGAACCATCCCGAAATCACGCCGCCCAAGTTCGAGCGGGAGAGCACGATTTCGATGATCGGCCCGTCGTTCACGTATGACAGCCGCAACAGTTCCACCAATCCGCGCAAGGGCGTCTACGCAACCGGCACGCTGCTCTACGGTGCCGATTGGCTGGGCAGCGATTTCACGCACCACAAGTTCCAGCTGGGCGCGAACACCTATCTCCCGCTGGGCAAGCAGACCGTTCTGGCGCTTCGCCAGCAGCTTTGCGGCGCTTCCAAGGATGCGCCCTATTACGACTTGTGCCTGTTCGGGCAGCAGGGTGACCTGCGCGGCTACGAGACCGGCCGCTATCGCGACGGCGCAAGCTGGGCGCTTCAGGCGGAACTGCGCCAGCACTTGTTCTGGCGGATCGGGGGCGTGGCCTTCGCCGGCGTGGGCGGCATTGCCGAAGATGTCGGGTCGATCTGGAAGCACAGCACCGTGCTCACCTCGGGCGGGGTGGGGCTGCGCTATCTGGCGTCGAAGGACGCCAATGTGAATCTGCGCGCCGATGTTGCCTGGGGCAAGGACGGCCCGGCCTTCTACTTCGGCATTGGCGAGGCTTTCTGACGCGCGGAGAGGCGCTCACACAATCGAGAGAGGCGAGGCTTTCTGACGCGCGGAGAGGCGCTCACACAATCGAGAGAAAGGAACGGTCATGACCCCTGTGAAAAACCTGTCGGCCCCGGCTTGGGGTGTGTGCATCCTGCTGTTGTGCAGCCCCGTGCCGGTTCTGGCGCAGGGCGGCGGCCGCGCCGATGCCGCTTTCGCGAATGCGGATCTGAACAAGGACGGCCGCATCAGTCGTAACGAATATATCAAGGCACGCAGCCAGCGCTTCACAAACATGGACCGCAATGGCGACGGCGGCGTATCGAAGGCGGACTTCCCGCGCGCCAGCCACAATCCGGCGATGGAGAGCAAGCTCAACGCCTTCATCGCCGAGAGCGACACCAATCACGACGGCATGGTGACCCGTGCCGAACTCGATGCCTCGCCGCCTCGCGCCTTCAACCGGGCCGATACGAACCACGACGGCTTCGTGGACAAGGCCGAACTGGCTGCCATCGAGGCGCGCCGCCGGCGTTGATCTCCCGCTGAACGGACGGGATGCGGTATTCCGCAGGCAACCGAGCCGGAATTCCCGGCCGTGCCCGCGCGATCTTTCGGCGGCGCCGCAGGGATTCATTTACCAGATTTGTTTAAAATGGGGCCTTCCTCGATCCTGTGGGGATTGCTAGGCGGCTGCGTCGCCAGCGGCCAAGCGCCCGAGATTTGAGCGTGACCTGCGAAGATGGAAATAACAGGGCAAATGAACCGTCCCGATCTCAAGGTCAGTGTCACGCAGGTTTCCCCGTCCGCGATCCAGGGCCATATCCCGGATGACGATGCGTCCAATCCGTGGATGCGCGCAGGTGCGGACGTGACGATCTTTCTGGACCCGCCGGATACCGCGTTCGACAACGGCATTCTTGGCGGCGGGCGCATTTATGAAGACCGGATCGAGATCGACCTGACGCTGGGGCCGGATCGGACGGCCGGGCTTGTCGATGCTCTGGACCGCGCTGACGCGGCGGTGTTGCACTTCCAGACCCGTGCGATCTCCGAATTCCTGTTCCGCGTGGAGGCTGTCAGCCCGGGCTGAGCGCGCGAACGGTTCGCACCGGCGAATAGTGCTCCCTGCGCGGGTCGGTCATATCGGCGCGCACCGGCTCTGCTACAGTTCCTCCGAACGGGGCAGGGCCATGAGAGGGATAGACGTGATCGAAGCGGAATGCCGGTGCGGCGCGGTAGGGCTGGAAATCGAGGGAAGTCCTGTCTTTCAGGTCTACTGCCATTGCAGCGATTGCCAGCTTGCCCACGGCGCAGCTTATGCGCTCAACGCGGTTTACGCAGCCGACGCGGTGCAGGTAATCAGAGGCGCTCCCGCATCAGGTCAGGTGCGCACGACGCCTCGGATGCGGTGCGGCGCTTGCGGAACGCACTTGTTCACCGAAGTCGCGGTGGCGGGCCTGCGCAGCCTCAATGCCTACCTTCTTCCGAAAGAGCAGTTCGCGCCGCAATTCCATCTTCATTGCGAGGATGCGGTCCTGCCGGTCGTCGACGATCTCCCGCACTACAGGCGGTTGCCCGCAGCGTTCGGTGGCAGCGATGACGTGGTCGATTGGTAGGAGGAGGCCAATTCACGGGGCAAAGATGCTCGGCGAAGTGATTTGCCGAAATCGGGATTATTCCAATAGGAACAGTGGCTATTTCTTGTTAGCTTGCTTCCGGATCGATTGAAAATGCCGTTCCGGCGCGCATGCCGTTGTCCGGTTTGCGCAAGGCGATGTCAGTTGGAAGGAAGCCTACCTTGCGTAGAGTATTTCCCATTGCAACCGTCGGATTTGCGCTCCTTGTTATGATGAGCGGGTGCCGTGACAAGGATCCTCAGAAGGAGCAACAGCAGGTTGGTGTTCCTGCCCCAGCGCCCGCGCTCCCATCGAGCAGGGCGGGGACGGCCAGCTTCGCGCCGTTGGTCAGGGCCGCTGCGCCGGCCGTGGTCAATATTGCCGTCTTGCAGGCGTCACCGGCAACCGACAATCCGCTGCTGCGCGATCCCTTCTTCCGCCGCTATTTCGGCCCTCCGCGAGAGCAAACCCGTCTCGCGGCCGGTTCCGGCGTGATCATCGATGGGCGCCGCGCGCTCGTGCTCACCAACAATCACGTGATAGAGAATGCCCGGGCTATTCAGGTCGTGCTGACCGACCGGCGGACTTTCGCAGCCGATCTGGTGGGGACCGATCCGCCAACCGATCTTGCGGTACTGCGGCTTCGTGCGACCAATCTGCCCCAACTCGCGCTTGGCAATTCCGATGCGGTAAACGTGGGTGATCAGGTGCTGGCCATCGGCAATCCCTTTGGGCTGGGCCAGACGGTCACATCCGGCATCGTCAGTGCGCTTGGCAGAGGGCAAAGCCAGGATGGCTACGAGAGCTATATCCAGACCGACGCGGCCATAAATCCGGGTAATTCGGGGGGCGCGCTGATCGCGATGGATGGCACGATCATCGGCATCAACAGCGCAATCTACGGGCCCGGCGCGAATGTCGGCATCGGTTTTGCCGTGCCCTCCGCCACGGCGCGATTTGTGATGGAGCAAATCCTTGCCCACGGCACTGTGCGGCGCGGAGGCATTGGCATTGCCATCACGGATACCGTGCCCGGGCCGGGCGGCGAAGCGCCGCTGCCGGGTGCGCTGATCGCCGGGGTCACGCCGGGCGGCCCTGCGGCTCGTGCGGGCGTGCGGGAAGGCGATGTCGTCGTCGAAGTTTCGGGGCACGCCACGCCCACGGCCGCATCCCTGCGCGACGTGATTGGCCGAACTGCAATCGGGACGGCGCTCAACCTGAAAGTCAGGCGCGGCAACAATAGCCATGACATTTCCGTACAGGTGGGCGCGCCTGAAGCAGCGCAGACCAACCGGAACCGTCGATAACGGGCCTGCTGGGCACCGTGCCGGGATCGCCTAGCCCTTTTTAGCCATTGCGGCAGTGAGCGCGGCTGACATGATGATCGCTCAGCGATCCTTGGCCAGATATGCTGTGATACTCCGCCGCCCGGTTCCTGGAGGAATTGGGCCCTTGATCGGAGTTGTGGTGCATGGGCCGCCCTAACTGAATTCAAAAGGTTAAACCGGCTTGCTGTATGCGCGAAACGCCTCAACGCAAATTATGGATCAACAAGCTGTTCAAGCCGCTGGGGGCCGGCGCCAACGCACTGGATGAGCGCCCCTACTGGCCGCGCGGACGGGCGGAACGTGTCGATCACATGTTCCTGTTCCTGCTGACGCCGCCCAATTCGGGCTCCACAGAGATCGCCCAGCACATGGTGCGCCGCGGCGATATTGGCGGGCTCTATCACAATTTCGAAGGACAGCGGCTGATCAAGGGGCTGATGGACACTGACCGCTGGTGGCCCGAGAAGTTCATCGATTTCGAGGCTGTCCTCGGCGCGTGGAACGGGCGGATCGCGGAACTCGATGCGGAAGGGCGCTATAGCTACTGGCTGGAGAAGAGCCCGCCCAACCTCGTTCGCCATAAGCAGCTTTTCGGCTATTTTCCGCAGCACCGCGCGGTCGTGAACAACCGCGCGCCGATGGCCAATGTGGCCTCGCAACTGCGGCGCTATCTCATCAAGGAATACCACGGCGCGCGCCGGGCGCTGGTCATCCGGCATCTCGCCCGGATCTGGCAATGGCGGAGCGAGCGGCTCATGGCGGCAGCGCGCCAGTCCGGCTACCCTTGCGTGACGTATGAGCGTTTCTGCGCAAGGCCCGATGCGATTCTGGAAGCTTTCGGCCTCGAACCCACGATCCATTCCGGCGAAGCGGCGCTGGAGGGCATCGTCAACCTCAATGCCGAGCACGCCCAATTGCTTTCCGAGCATGAGCGCGGAATGGTGGCGGAGGAACTTTCCGGCGCCGGCGAAGTGCTGGAATTCTTCGGTTACGATCTCAACGACGAACTGTAACTCCGATCAAGTCGTCGCTGTGCGCGTATAATAGTATTGATAATACGCCATTTCCTCGCCCAGTACGGCGGCGGATCGGGTGTCGACCTGGGTCAGCACGACACCGAAGATCTTGGCATCGGCGCGTTCGAGTTCGCGCAGCGCGGTCTTGAGCACGCTGCGCGGCGTGGTCCGCCAGCGCACGACCATCAGCACGGCATCGGCCATGGCCGCCACCGCGCGCGCTTCGGCGACCGGAATGGCGGGGGCGATGTCGAGCACGATGAAGTCGTAGAGATGCTTGCAGCGGTCCAGCAGGACGACCGTGGCATCGGATTGCACAACGTCGAAATTGTTGCCGGCGGCCGTGTTGAGCGGCAGGACATGCGCGCCTGAGGCCTTGTCGAGCAGAATGACGTCCTCAAGCTGGGCTTCGCCCGAAAGCACTTCGACCAGCCCCGGTTTGCCGCTGAGGCCAAGTGCGAGAGTCGTGCCCAGCCTCCGAAAATCGCAGTCTATCAGCAGCGTACGCCGGCCGGCCATCGCGGCGGACCGGGCGAGCGCGATGGCGGTGCTGGTTTTGCCCTCGTCCGGGATCGAGGATGTCAGCCCGATCGTGCGCGCCATCTGGCCCTTCTGGCCGATGCGCAGTGCCGTCCATATCGCGCGCACCGATTCCGCGAAGGGCGAATCCCGGTGGTCGATGAGGAAGTCCGGCACGCCGAGGACTTCGCCCTTGTGGAAGCCCGGTTCGTCCATCGTCGCGATGTCGGGCAGGCTGCTGATGACCTTGAGGCCGGTGAATTCCTCGGCCTCGGCGCGGGTGCGGATGCCGCGTTCCCGCCATTCCAGCGCGAGCGCCAGCAGGACGGCGGCAACCACGCCGCCGATCAGCCCGGCGAGCAGGTAGACCAGCAGGTCGGGCGAGGTGGGCAGGATCGGCACTTGCGCGCGCGAAATGATGTCGGCCTTGCTCTTCTCGGTCCCGCGGGTTGCCAGTTCCACGCGGTAGCGGTCGAGGAAAGTCTGGTAGAGCTGGCGTGAGCTTTCGGCCACGCGTTCCAGTTCGCCAAGGCGGACCGAGGCGTTGTTGCCGGCGAGCAGCCGTCCTTTGGCACCGCCGATGGCCCCCTCGATCGCGCCGACGCGGTCGCTGGCGACCCGCACGTCCTGACCGACGCCGGTGCTGGCGCGCGCCACTTCGCGGCTGAGCGAGGCCTGCGTCGAGGCGAGTTCAGCCTGCGTGCGGACCCGGTCGGGATGGTTGGGCCCGAGCGAGGCGGACTGCTGGGCCAGCTTCTGCTCCTGCTCGGCTTCCTGACGGCGAAGCTCGGCGATCACCGGGCTGGAATTGACGAGCGAGCCGTTGGTCCCGGCATTCGCGCTGGCGCGGCCTTGCGCGGCGGCCAGTTCCGCCTTGGCCGAGGCCAGTTCGGTATTCAGCGTCGCCATTTCCTGCTGGGGGATCGTGCTGTCATTGCTGACGGCCACGAGGTCTGCCTTGGCGCGATAGTCGGCCACGGCCGCTTCGGCCTTGAGCACATCGCCGCGCAGCTGGTCGAGGCGCGTGCGCAGCTGCTGGATGTCTTCGCCGCGCGCGTTCTGCGCGGCCTGGACCTGGCCGCCGACATAGGCATCGGCCACGGCATTGGCGACCAGCGCGGAAACCTGCGGATCGTTCGAGCTGAAAGCCAGGTTGATGGCGAAGGAAAGGCCCTTGCGCTCGACCACGAGGCCCGAGCTGACCAGATTGGCCGCCTGCTCGACAGTGAGAGGGGCCGTCGCCTTCGGCGCCTTGGCCTGCAGGAATGCGGCGTTCGTATTCAGCTTGGACCGTTCCACCGCCGCATGGGCAATTTCGGGTGAGAGCAGAACCTGCACTTCGGTATCGACAGCGGGCGAATCGACCACATCGGTCGGGTCGGTCTGGGCGGTGCGGACCAGTTGCTGGTCGTTCCGGTCCAGCGCCAGCACGACATTGGCCTGGTAGACTTTCGGGGCCAGCAGATAGGCGATCATGGCCGCAGCCAGAACCGCGGCGATCACCCCCAGCATGAACCATTTGTAGCGCCACGCCAGCGTGGCGATCCAGGCAAGGTCGATGAATTTGTCACTGCCTTGCCGCCCTTCGGCGGCCGGGGGCTTGCCGTCATGCGCTAGCTGGAGATCGATGGGCTGGGATCCTATGTTCAAGTCCACATGCTCCTGAAACGCAGGGTCGCAGGGGTCATCTTGAAGTAGAACCACCCCCCCGTTCCATGAGAAACAGGTAGTAATTCGAAATCTCCAACACGATCCGTGCGGGCGCCCGCCGGGCGACGAAATCGCTGTCTATCGATCCGGCGACGGCCGTTGCGGCGTCGAAAGAGTGTGCAATCTGGGCTTGGGAGAGGGGAGAATCGATCGCCACGGCGCGCGGCGGGCCCAGTTCATCCAGCAGTGGCTGGAATGCAGGCAGCCGCGATACCAGCACCGGCGTCCCCCGCTCGGCGGCAAGAATGGCAAGGCCGCTGTTCTGGCCTTTCCTGTATGGCAGCACCAGAAGCCCGGCTTCCGCCAGCCGGTCCGCCAGTTCCTGCTCGCTCAGGCGTTCCAGAACGAATTCGAGATGCCATCCGCGCTCGCGCAGGGCCTGCAATCGGTCACGGAGGACATCGGCGTCGAGCCCGTCCACCGGCAATCCGTGAACGACATAGCGGCGGCCATCGGGCTCGGCCGCTTCGAGTGCGGCCAGGAGGAGGTCCAGCCCCTTGTAGTCCTTGAGGTCGCCCAGAAATGCGATTGATCGTGGCCCGGTGGCGGGCTTGGGGGCGGGATAGGCGCCGTCATAGGTCCAGTGCGGCGCCACCAGGGGATGCTTTTGCAGGATCGCCGGGTAGGCGGCACCGGCCTCGCGCAGACTGGAATCTGAGAGCGCGTGCACGCCGTCGAGCAGGCGCATCAGCCGTTTCATCCACCAGCGTTCGAGGCGCGGGCGCAGGCCCTCGTGCGAGGCGACGTTGTGCACGGTCCAGACGATCCGCGCACCTTTCGCCTTTTGCACTGCAAGAAAGACCAGCCACGCCGTGATCGAACGCAGGCTGGCGGGCAGGCTCTGCTGAATGACTTTTTGCGGCCAGTGGAGATGGATGATGTCGCACCGCCTGAAGAGGCGGCCGCTCCAGCCCGGAACCGTTGTCGAATGGCCAAGCTGGCGCAATTCCGCGACGAGGGTGGCCGTGTAGGGATTGCTCCTGCGGTTCTCTTCGCCCGGGAAGGACCAGATTACGGCCATCGGCGTTTCGCCCCGTCCTGTGCCACTTGGCGCCTATACCTAATTGCACTGGATAGGTGCTTGGGTTGCACTGCACAATAGCGCTGTCCAGGCCGGTGGAGTTGCCAGTGATGCCGGCCCGCCGGGTCATCTTTCCCTTTACCAACGCGCAGATCGGGGGGAGCCATGTCTCCTCCTTCACGCTCGGCGCATGCCTTCAGAGCGAGTACGGCGTCGAGGTGGTCGTCGCCGCGCCGCGCGGCAGCCTGATCGAACAGGTGGCGCGGGAGCGGGATTTCACGGTCTGGCCGCTGCCCGAGGCGCCGGCGTTTCGCCACGGCCTTGTTGCGGAGGCGCGGCTGCTGCCGGGGCACTTGCGCCTGCTGGCGGAGCAGCCGCCGGGAACCGTGGTGCACAACAACGACCTGTCGGCGCTCCAGAGCTGGGGTCCGGCGGCGCGGCTGCGCGGATTGCCGGTGGTCTATCACAATCGCGCATTCAACCGGACCGCGCTGCCCAATGTCATGGTGATGAGCCTCGCGCACCGGATCGTCTGCATTTCGGAGGCGGTCGAGCAGCGCCTGCCGCCTCGGCTGGCGCGCCGCTCGGTGCGGATCGACAATCCTTTCGAACTGGAGACCGGGCAGGACCGGGCGGCGCTGCGGCGTGCGTTCGAGGCGCGTCATCCGAAAGCCGCCGGTGGCGGACCGCTGATCGGGTTCATCGGCAATTTCGCCCATCGCAAGCGGCCGCGCTTCTTTCTCGACATGGCAAAAGTGGTGCTGGAACTGCGGCCCGACGCGACTTTCGTGGTGTTCGGGCGCGAGGTGGATGACACGCAGGAGGCGCTCGAACGCCATGCCGCCGAACTGGGCATTGCCGCGCGTGTGATCTTCGCGGGATTCCGGATGCCGGTGGAGGAGAACATTCTCGTGCTGGACCTGCTGGCGATCACCGCGATCGAGGAGCCGCTCGGTCGCACGCCGCTGGAGGCGCTCATGCTGGGCGTACCCTATGTCGCCACCGACGATGCGGGGCTTGGCGAGACCGGGCGGCGGTTCGGCGGCGGCCTCCTTGTCCCGCGCGAGGCCGGCCCCGAGGTTTTCGCGCAGGCCGTGTTGCAAGGTCTGTCCGCGCCCGATTCCGGGCAATGGGATGAAGCGCGTCGGCAAGCCCGCGACGCCCTGAGCGCGCGGCACCATACGCAGCGCATGCTGGCGCTTTACGACGAACTGACGGCCTAAGCTGTCGGAAAATTGGATCAGAAATGTGCGGATGGTAGGTTCCTGGTTCCAAACTTCGTCGCCCCCGCGAAGGCGGGGGCCCCGCTTCTTGGCGACGTTCGGCCCTGCACAGCAGAAGCGGGATCCCCGCCTTCGCGGGGATGACGGGTCTGGTTGAGCAGACTCCGTGTTCCGATCACGAAATAGATCTGCCTTGCGGGCGCTAATTGTTGATCCGCCGATCCACCACAACCTGCGACCCCGCATAACTGCCGCTGCCGCGCAGGACCTGATTGGGCTTGGCGATCAGGCGGCCGATATGGAGGTCCACCCGGCCTTCTTCAGCGCGGAACAGCGGTATCGAGGGATCGCCGGATACGATCAGCGTATCGATATTGATCGTCCGGGTTTCCGACGGCGTACCCTTGCCGAGAATGCCGGCAAAGCGATTGGTGCCAAGCTCGATCAGGCCGTGGTTCTGGCTATGCCAGATCTTGAGGCCCTGACGGCACCCGGCGAGGTAGACGTTGTCCACATGCACGTCGCCCTTGAGGTCGAGGCAGGCGTCGCTCGCGTTCATCACGCGGCCGTCGGCGATCGTGCCGGTATATCCTTTCTCGGTCGAAATGCCGTCCACGTTCCGGTAATGCGTGCCCTCGGCCATGATCAGGTTCTGGAAGTCGAAGTTCCGGATCTCGAACGTGCCGAGGTCGTTCGCGTCCTTGCCCTTGAGCGCGATGGCGGCCCATGCGTCGTCGCCATTGATGGCGGGCGAGGCAGGGTCGCCAATCCAGACGAGGTTGCGGAACACCGCATGACCGATCCCGTTGCTGACGTTGACGAGGCCAAGGCCAAGCTTCGGGTCGTCGCGGGCGCCGGTCGCGGACACGCGCAGGACTTGAAGGCCGGGGACATTCACGCCGCGCAGCACCGGTCCGTAGTTTTTGGCGATGACGTCCGAGATTTCAAACCCCTGGGCATTGCCGCCATTCACCAAAATCCTGCCGTTCGAGGCGCAGACTTTCCGTAGCGGCGGGGTGCCTGGCCCGAGCCGGATGGTGGGTATCGTGGGGCAATCCGCGGATTTGACTGCAGGCTTGAGAATCGTCGGCATCCGGAACGAGGCAAGGGACGATGCCGATTGCGTCAGGGCCAGAGGCGCCATCGCCATCGAAGCGGGCGAATCCGCAAGGTATTGAGGGCCGACGGCGGGGCCGACAAACAGGAGCGGGAGCACGAGACCGAACGTCTTGATCATCTGGTTCCTCGATATCGTATCGATTGGTACTCACGCGGGGGAAATGTCGTTGGAGGCCGGCGCGCCGCTCACACCGGGCGGGGACGAAGCCCATTTGCGACGGGTTGAGGCCTGGGCGGTGGATTCAGCCGCGAATAGACCGTGAAACCGCATAGCAGGCCGTAGAACAGGATCCCCTCGATCATCCAGAATGGCATCGTTGCCATGTTGAGGATGAAGAAGCTGAGGTGCGCGATGACAAGCGTCATGCGTACGGACCCTGCCGTCGACAGCGCGATCACGAACATCCACGACCAGAGCAGCAGCATGGATGCCACCCCGAGCGTGCCGAGTTCGTAAAGCGTGGAGATCAGCGTGTTGTGCGCGTAGTAGCGATAGCGGCCTTCCCACGAATTGGCGCCGAAGCCGAGCACGTGCTGGCGCTTGGTCCCGTGGCGCCAGTCATCGATGTACTCGCTCCAGAGGAAGAGCCGGCCGGACATGAGCGCGCGGTCGGTCTTGCGGAATTCGTCCGGTGCCTTGGTCAGGACGTCGGGGTCATCGGCGACGACGGTTACGGCATCGAAGCGATCCCCCGCCAGCTTGGGAATCACGGGCACGACCGAAAGCACCAGCAGGACGCCGAGAATGCCCGCCACCGGGCGCTGGCGCGGCGGAACGGCAGACAGGATCGCCGCCATTATCAGGCCCAGCAGCAAGGGGGCGGCGGCGATGATCGCGGTGCGATAATTGGCAGCGAGAATGCCGCCGACGCAGACGGCGGCGATGCCCAGCTTGTAGCTCGACCGCAGCGCCGGATGGAGCAGCGCGATCAGCAAGCCGGTGAGCAGGATGATGGAGAAGCTGGCCTCATGGTTGTAGCCGCCGATATAGGAGGCCGACCCATCACTTTCGGTGGCCTTGGCGATATGGAGCACGAGGCTGGCGCATTGCAGGACAAGCGGCAGCGTGAACGTGAAGACCAGCCGGGACAGAACCTTGCCCGGTCCGTCGGCGACGAAGGCGTCATAGGCGGTCAGCGCGATCGTGGCGAAAAACGCATATTTGACGAGGCTTTCGATGCCGCCCGACACGTCCTTGTTGAGCAGCAGGCTGGCGATGACCACCAGCGTCAACGGGATGATCGGAATGAGTATGAGCGGCACGGCCCGCGTACGGTGTAGCAGCAGGCTGCCGGTCACCACGATCAGTACCGATGCCAGCGCATTCCAGCTCAATCCGGCGGGCGAGGAGGAATAGGAGAAATGGGGCTGGGCCGACATTGCCAGCCGGATGCCGAACGTGGCCACCAGAAAGCTGGTGGAAGCACTGGCCCGCATGGCCAGGAGCAGGATCAGCACGAGGTAAACCATCAGCGCCGGAAGCACGATGTAGGCGGGGAGGGGCGGGCTTCCTGCGGTCAATGCAAGCAAAGGGACACCTCCACGGGATGGGGGACCGGGCCGGCGCCGCGCCAGAAATGCGCTCCCGCGCATTTTTCGAACGGACTTTTATCCGGCATTGTGCAGTTCGGGGGCAAGCTTCGCCCGCTTCACCAGTTCGCGGTAATAGGGGGTCGTGCGGATCGCCACTTCGTCCCAGTCGATCAGCGAAAGATGGAAAGGGGCGGCTTCATCGGGCACTTCGCCGCCCGCAGCCAGCCGCGCGGACAGGGCATCCACGTCGCCCACCGGGAAGTAGCAGTCTTCCGGCAGGCCGATGTCGAGATTGGGCTGGATATCGCTGAGCAGCACCGGGCACTCGCAGGCCAGTGCCTCCAGCGCGGCAATCGGCAGGCCTTCATGGAACGAGGGCAGCACGAAGAGCGAGGCATGGCGGTAGAGCACGCCCAGAACGCTGCGCGGCTGCATTCCCAGCATGCGCACCTTGTCGTCGGCGCGCGCCATGAGCTGTTCTGCATGCCGGTCGCCCTTCCGGCCTGCTCCGGCGATGACGAGGATGCGGTTGTCGCCGCTCATCCGGAATGCGTCGATCAGGTAATCGAGCCCCTTTTCCGGAACCAGACGCGCGACGCAGAGCACAAAATTGCCCGGCGCGCAGCCAAGACTGCCCAGCACTTCCTCGGCGGGGGCGGAGGAGGGTTCGGGCGGATTGACACCGTTGGGGATGAACACGACCTTCCCGGCCGCTCCGGGATAGCGATCGCGCATGGTCGCCGCGAGCGAAGGAGAGACGCAGATGACCCGGTCCGCGAAGTGCATGCCCACCCACTCGCCAAGTCTGAGCATGGACCGCGCGAAAAGCCCCCATTTGCCGCGATTGTAGTCCGCGCCGTGATGGGTCAGTAGCACGCTCATGCCCAGCAGGCGCGCAATGGGCGCAAGCAACGCGGGGCCAACAGCGTGGATATGGACGGCGTCCGCGCCCTCACGCCAGGCATGGATCACGCCCATCAGCGTGGAAACCAGCGCCTCGCTTGCGTTCGTACGCGGGGCGTAGAGCGCCATGAGCTTGAGCCGGCGGAAGCTGACAAGCTCCGGATCGACGTAGCGCGCGCGGCAGCATACCTCGATCTCGATATCGGGATTGATCTGGGCGATGCGCGGAAGCAGTTCCTCGCAGTGGGTCTCGACGCCGCCGATAACGCCGGGAATACCGCGAAGGCCTGTTACGCAAACTTTCATTCAGGGGGCACTCCGGCGCCGGCGGCCGCCTTGAGGATAGTCTCGCGGAAGGCGTCCACGGCCCGCTCCACGGAAAAGGCATCGATTCTGGCCTTGCCCTCCTGCGCGGCCCGTTCGCGCGCGGGCGGTGTGACAAGGCGGTCCATGCAGTAGGCCATGGCCCGGTGGTCGTTCATGGCGACCAGCGCGCCGCCCGCGCCGAAAGCGGGCTCGCTGCCGCCAAGCGCGACTTGCAGGATTTCCGCCGGGCCCGAGGGGCAGTCGGTCGCGACCACCGGCAACCCGCAGGCCATGGCCTCCAGCATGGCATTGGGAAACCCTTCCGCGTCGGACGTCAGCAGATAGCACCCGGCGCGGGCGAGCACGGCGTAAGGGTTGGCAAGGAAGCCCGCGAGGTGGACCCGGTCCGCGATGCCCAGCGAATGGGCCAATGCCTCCAGTTCACCGTGCAGGGGCCCGTCGCCCAGCAGGATCAGCCGGCCATCGGTTTGCGAGGCTGCCAAGGCCCGGATCGCCATGGCCGTGTTCTTGTTGGCGACAAGGCGGCCCATGGTCACGAAATCGTGCGCGGATACTGGGATCTCGGGTTCCGCAGCCGCAAGGCGCTGGATTCTGTCGAGATCCACTGGATTGTAGATCACGCAGATCCGCTCGCGCTCGATCGCGAAGTCTTCCTCCAGCGTCCGGGCAACGCCTTCGGAAACGGCGATGATCTGCCGCGCGGACGGGTAAGTGCTGCGGATCAGCAGGCGGCTCAGGAAGCCGAAACGGCCGGACCGCAGATGGGCAGTCGTATTGACGCGCTCGCTGATGATCGCGGGTCTTCCGATCCGGCGCATGGCGACCACCGCCGCGACATTGGCGCGGGACAGAAACGATACGGTCACATCGGGACGCAGCCGGGCGACCACCCGCCGCAACTGCGTGATGCTGCGGAGCATGCCGCCCCGCGTGCCCAGCCGCTCGACCGGGATATCCTCCGGCAGGCTATAGGCTTCCTCGGATTCGTCGTCGAGCAGCGCCACGGTGATCGCAAGGCCGCATTCGCGCGCGCTCAGCTCCTTGACCAGCGTGGTGAAGACACGCTCCGCTCCGCCCCCGGCGAGGGAGTTGATGACAAACAAGGCACGGAGTTGCCCTTGCGACCTCATCGTTGCTGTTGCGGACCTCGATATTACCTACCCGCAAAGAAGTTAACCGTCCGGCCAGCCCGGCACGACCCCATCATAGGGAGTGGCCGAAGGGGCAAAAGGGGTGCTCTGTCTCATTTTTCCGGCTCACCCGACGCCGCCCGCTGAGTGGAGAGGGGCGGATGCATCTGCATTCGCCCCGATTCGAAACCCCCGGGCCGGGCACACGAGGTCTTGCAGGCGCGCTACAATCCTGCGCAAACCGCAATCGAGGATTTGAGGGAGAAGAGCAGGCCATGCATCGAATTGGCTGGATAGCCATGGCACTCGCGGCCACGGTGGCGCTGGCGGTCGTGGCGCTTTCGCGCGGTGAGCCGGTGAACGCACTCTGGATTCTCGTGGCGGCGGTCTGTTCGTTCCTTGTCGCCTATCGCTTCTATGCGCGCTTCATCGCGCGCAAGGTCATGCGCCTCGATCCCGCCCGCCCGACACCGGCGGTCTACCGCGCGGACGGGCTGGACTATGTGGCGACCGACCGCAGGGTGCTGTTCGGCCACCATTTTGCGGCGATCGCGGGGGCGGGCCCGCTGGTCGGCCCGGTGCTGGCCGCGCAGATGGGCTATCTGCCGGGGACGCTTTGGATCATCGTTGGCGTGGTGCTGGCAGGCGCCGTGCAGGACTTCATGATCCTGTTCATCTCGATGCGGCGCGACGGGCGCTCGCTGGGTGAACTGGTCCGCATGGAAATGGGGCAGGCGGCAGGCGTGATCGCGCTGCTGGGCGCGTTTCTCATCATGATCATCATTCTCGCGGTCTTGGCGCTGATCGTTGTCAAGGCGCTGGCGGCAAGCCCATGGGGCCTGTTCACCGTGGCGGCCACGGTCCCGCTGGCGCTGGCGATGGGCGCCTATACGCGCTGGATCCGGCCCGGACGGATCGGGGAAGTCTCCTTGCTGGGGCTGGTCGGGCTGGTTCTGGCGCTGATCTACGGACAGGCGATTGCGCAGTCGCCGTTCTGGGGGCCGCTGTTCACGCTCACGCCCATTCAATTGTGCTGGGTCCTGATCGGCTACGGCGCGGTCGCCTCGGTACTGCCGGTCTGGCTGCTGCTCGCTCCGCGCGACTATCTTTCGACATTCCTGAAGATCGGCGCGATTTGCGCATTGGCGGTGGGCATCGTCATTATGGCGCCGCCGCTCAGGATGCCCGCGCTCACGCCCTTCGCGGCCAGCGGCGGGCCGGTCTGGGCGGGCGGACTGTTCCCGTTCCTGTTCATCACGATTGCCTGCGGTGCGGTGTCCGGTTTCCATGCCCTGATCGCCAGCGGCACGACGCCGAAGCTGATAGCGACCGAGGCCGACGCGCCGATGATCGGCTATGGCGCAATGCTGATGGAGGCGTTCGTTGCGATCATGGCGCTGATCGGCGCCTCGATCCTCGATCCGGGCATCTATTTCGCGATGAACAGCCCCGCCGCCGTGATCGGAACCGACCCGCAGCAGGTGGCGCACACCGTAACCGCGATGGGCTATCCTCTCTCCGCCGAGGTGTTGGTGCAGACCGCGCGAGACCTTGGCGAGCATACCATCATCTCGCGCGCGGGCGGTGCGCCGACGCTGGCGGTCGCCATGGCGGAGATCTTCTCGCACGTTGTCGGCGGACCGGCGATGAAGGCGTTCTGGTACCACTTCGCCATCCTGTTCGAGGCGCTGTTCATCCTGACGGCGGTCGATGCCGGGACCCGCGCCGGGCGGTTCATGCTCCAGGACCTCATCGCCATCGCTGCGCCGCGTTTCGGCCGTAACGAGGGGCCGGTTCCGGGCCTTGTCGCGACCGGGCTATGCGTTGCTGCATGGGGGTTCTTCCTGCATCAGGGCGTCTCCGATCCGCTGGGCGGGGTGAACACGCTGTGGCCGGTGTTCGGCATTGCCAACCAGATGCTCGCCGCCATCGCGCTGATGCTGGGAACGGTGGTGCTGTTCCGCATGAAGCAGGACCGCTATGTCTGGGTGACGGCGCTGCCGGCGGCCTGGTTGCTGATCTGCACGGGTACGGCCGGCTGGCTGAAACTGTTCTCCGCCGATCCGAAAGTGGGGTTCCTTGCCCACGCGGCCAAGTTCGCGGCGGCGGCGGATGAGGGGCAGCTATTGGCTCCCGCGAAGTCCATCGCGGAAATGCGGCAGGTGATCTTCAACGACCGTATCGATGCGGCGCTTGTCGGGGCGTTTCTGGCGGTGGTTCTGGCGCTGCTGGTATTCGCGCTGCGCACATGCTTCGTTTCGCGTCGTAGTGCTGTACCCACTGTACGGGAAGTGGTCGGCCCGGCGGTGGCGGCATGAGCGGGCTGCTTTCGACCCTGCGCCGGATCTGCCACCTGATGGTGGGGATGCCCGCTTACGAGGACTACCTCGCCCATATGCGCGACCATCACCCCGACCGGCCGGTCATGAACCGCACGGCATTCTTCCGCGACCGGCAGGAGGCACGTTACGGCGGCCGAAACGGTGGCCGCTGCTGCTGAACACGTGAGGGCGTCTAGGCCATGCCGTTCATGACTGGCCCGGAGCTTTCGCGCTCGACCAGCGAATAGCTGAGTTCGACGCTCTCGCCCGGTTCCTTTTTGACCTGCGGATTGTTGCCGATCAGCAGGTCCACCGCCACTTTCGCCATTTCGGCATTGGGCTGATTGATGGTGGTCAGTTGCGGCCACGCCATGCGCGAGATTTCGTCGTCATCGAAGCCCGCGATGGAAAGCGCGCCGGGCACGGCAATACCATGCCGCATCGCGACCATGAGCACGCCGAACGCCATCTTGTCGTTGGAGGCGAAGATGGCGGTCGGCCGATCGTCGTCGGCAAGTATGGCCTCGCCTGCGGCCAGACCCGACTTGAAGCTGAAATCGCCTTGCAGCACGCGCCGTGCGGGAATGGTAATCCCGGCATCCGCGCAGGCGTCCGCGAAGCCCTGCCAGCGCAGTGCTGCGGCACCGTGTGCGGTATGGCCCCTGACGAAGGCGATGTCGCGATGGCCCAGCGCGATCAGTCGCTCGGTCATTTCGCGCGCCGCCGCCCGGTCGTCGATCTGCACTTGCTGCGCCCTGCCGGGATCGGTGGCGGGAGAAAGCCTTACGACCGGGATGTCATGGCTCTCGAACAGTTCCAGTACCTCGCTCCAGTCGCAGACCGGCGCGGCCAGGATCGCGCCGGAGAGGCGTAGTTCGCGCAGCGTCGCATCGATCTGCGCAAGCCAGTCCGGCCGTTCGCGCTCAACCGCCTCGATGACAAGGTGGTGGCTGTACATCCGGCACTGGTCGATGGCGCCGCGTTGCAAATCGGCCGCATAGCCAGAGAATGGATCGTCGACGAAAAGGCCGATCAGGAAGGACCGCGAACTCGACAATCCGCGCGCGAAGGCATTGGGTTTGTAGGCCAGTTCATCGACCACGCGCATCACATGTTCGCGAATCTCGGCGCGGACATGCTGCTCGCCATTGATCACGCGCGACACCGTCTTGGGCGACACGCCCGCACGCGCCGCAACGTCCTTGATCGTAACAACCTTCAAGCCATTCTCCTTGCCAGCGCAGCGGGATAGCCGCCCCGGACGAGCGCGAACATCGCGATGACGACATAGCAGATGCCGGGAACCACCAGCGACGGCAAGAGGCCGATGCTGTCCGCAAGCGCTGCGGTAATCATCGGGACGATGGCTCCGCCCACAACCGCCATGCACAGCGCCATCGAGGCATAGGGCGCGGCGCCTTGCTCATCGGGCAGGGAGAGCGCGAAAAGCGTGGGGTACATGATCGAGTTGCACAGGCCGACCGCAATCAGGGTCGCCGCCCCCAGCATGCCGTTCCCGAGAGCGGCGACGGCCACCAGGCCCGTTGCCGTAAGCGCCGTGGCGGTGAGCACGCGGGCAGGAGGCCAGTGGCTCAGCGCCGCCGCACCCAAAAAGCGGCCGACCATGGCGCCGCCCCAGTAAAGGCTGACCAGACGGCCTGCCGTCACCGGCTCGGCGCCGATGATTTCCGGCAGCACGAGATAGTTGGTCAAGAGCGTGCCAATCGTCACTTCCGCGCCGACATAGCCGAACATCGCGATGGAACCTGCAAGAAGACGGGGCGTGGCCACCACGCATCGCAAGGCGTTCAGTGGCACCCGCTGCGGCGGCTCGGTTCCTTCCAGAAGATTGCGATTGTGCGCATAGGCCCATGCAATCCCGAGCAGGATGACGACGCAGCCGATGAAGGGAAGGGCCACCATCAGCCAGGCTTCGGCATCGTGCCCCACGCTGCGGTCGCTGAGGAGGAACGACGCGCCCAGCAGTGGGGCCAGAACGGTGCCAATGGAGTTGAAGCCTTGCAGCAGCGTGATGCGGGGCACCGCCCGGTCGGCGGGTTCGACAAGCGTGACCATGACGTTACCGGCGATCTGCAAAAACGTAATGCCGCCTGCCAGCGCCAGCAATGCCAGCAGCACGAGCGGATAGTTGTGCAGGGCCGCTGCGGCGATGAACCCGAGGCATCCGGCCGCCATGATCGCACAGCCCAGCGCCATCACCCGCATGTAGCCGATTCGCACCAGCCATGCCGTGACCGGCAAGGCAAACAGCAAATAACTGGAATGGAACGCCAACTGCACCAGCGAAGCGCGCGTATAATCGAGCCCCATCAGCAGTTTAAGCCGGGGAACCAGCAGACTCACCAGCGATACGACGAAGCCTCCCATAAAGCAGTTGCCGATAGACAGGTTGAACACCCGCGCAGCGCGCAATTGTTCTGCGGCCTTAACAGACGATTGCGCGGCCGCTTGCGGGGCGTGCGTAGCCAGCGCCGCCACGCCGGACTGTATGGTCATGAAGGGCACCCTCATTTTTATTTTTGAGCGTCAATCATAAGCAAGTTCGCGGCAACGCGCGCGCGCCATTTCCCGGATGACTACATTTTCACCGGATCCGTGGCCGACGGGTGACGGACGACGTGTTGACATCGATGTCAGACTTTGCGATCAGACCCTCAAGCCGACCAAGATGCGGCGGGGAGGATCATGAAAGCTCAAGCGAAAGCTCCGGGGCGGCGTAGCCGTCTGCGCACTATTGCAACGTCGAAGCAGTTGGCAGGGCTCACGCTCTCGCTGCTCGCCACGGCTGCGCCGGTGTCCGTATTGGCCAAGACCATTGTTCCCCAGGCCGCTGCTACGTCGTCGCCAGCACAGGGGACCGTTGCCATGCCGATCTGGCGAGACACCGCACGTACGCCGGCCGAGCGCGCCGACGCGCTGGTCAAGGCGATGTCGCTCGAAGAAAAACTCTCGCTGGTCCACGGGCTGTTCCCGCCAAACACCAAGAACCCGCCGGCGGACATGATCCCGTCGGCCGGATATGTGCCGGGCGTGCCGCGCCTCGGCATTCCGATCCTGCGCGAAAGCGATGCCTCGCTGGGGGTCGCCAATCAGGTGGAACAGCGAAAGGGCGATGTCGCAACGGCATTGCCTTCCGCCCTGTCCACCGCTGCCGGGTTCGATCCTGATCTGGCCTATGCCGGGGGCGCCATGATCGGCGCGGAAGCCCGTGCCAAGACCTTCAATGTCCTCCTGGCAGGAGGCATGAACCTGACGCGCGACGCATGGAACGGGCGTAATTTCGAATATTACGGCGAAGATCCGCTGCTATCCGGAAAGATGGCTGCGGCGTCGGTTCGCGGTGTCCAGTCGAACAATATCGTCGCGACCGTGAAGCACTTTGCGCTCAACAGTCAGGAAACCGGCCGCATGGTCCTCGATGCGCGGATCGATCCGGTGGCGCTGCGGGAAAGCGATCTGCTCGCGTTCGAGATCGCGATCGCCGACGGCAAGCCGGCCTCGGTGATGTGCGCATACAACCGGATCAATGGCGATTACGCCTGTGAGAACAAGTTCCTGCTGACCGATGTCCTGCGCGGGGAGTGGAACTACACCGGTTTCGTGATGTCGGACTGGGGCGCGGTCCATTCGACCGAGAAGGCCGCCAACGCCGGACTCGATCAAGAATCGGGACAGGAACTGGATTCCAGCATCTTCTTCGGAAAGCCGCTAGCCGATGCGGTTGCCGCAGGCCGGGTTCCGGCCGAACGGCTGGACGAGATGGTTCGCCGCATTCTGACGGGCGTGATCGCCTCGGGCCTTTACGACCACCCCACGCCGGTGAGCGCGCAGCCGATCGATTACGACGCGCATGCGCAAGTTGCGCAGAAGGTGGCGGAGGCAGGCATCGTCCTGCTCAGGAATGAAGGCGATATCCTTCCGCTCGCGCGTGAAGCGAAGTCGATCGTGGTGATCGGCGGCCACGCCGATGTCGGCGTGCTTTCGGGCGGCGGGTCCTCGCAGGTCCGCTCTGTGGGCGGGGTGCCGATTGAAATTCCGCTGACAAGCGGCGCGGCGGCGTCGTTCGCACGGGTGACCTATCACAACTCGTCACCGTTGCAGGCCATCAAGGAATTGGCGCCGGGCGCACAAGTCCGCTTCGTTGACGGCAGCGATCCGGCCGCAGCGGCGCAGGCGGCAAAAGAGGCGGATATCGCGATCGTCTTCGCCACCCAGTGGCAGACAGAGGCGCAGGACGCGCCGTCACTGTCGCTTCCGGACGGGCAGGACGCCCTCATCAATGCGGTTGCCGCCGCCAATAAGCGGACCGTCGTCGTTCTGGAGACCGGCGGCCCGGTTCTGATGCCGTGGATCCAGCGTGTCCCGGCCGTGGTCGAGGCATGGTACCCGGGGCAGCGCGGCGGACAGGCTATTGCCCGCGTGCTGTTTGGTGAAGTCGACGCGTCGGGCCGCCTGCCGATCAGTTTCCCGGTCGCAGCCGCGCAATTGCCGCGCTCGAAACCTGTGCTTGCCGCTACCGGCCCTGCCGATAACGGTGCAGGCGCCAACGCCGCCATGGGTGACGCTGCGAAGCTTCCGACTTATCCGGTGACGTATCAGGAGGGCGCGGATGTGGGCTATCGCTGGTATGCGGCCAGCAAGCAGAAGCCGCTGTTTCCGTTCGGATACGGGCTGAGCTACGGCCGGCCTGCCTTCGCCAATGCCGGGTTCTCCGGCGGCGCCGCTGCCCGCGCGAGTGTGGATGTCCGCAATGACGGCAAGCGCCCGGCGACGGTCGTTCCGCAGCTTTACGCGACGGTTCCCGGCACCGCGACGCCCCGACTTGTCGGCTGGTCACGCCGCGTTTTGAAACCCGGTGAGACCGCATCGCTCACGATCGATGCCGATCCGCGCCTGCTGGCCCGCTGGACGGCGCAGGGCTGGCAGATGCCGCCCGGGGATTACAAGCTGACGCTCGCGACCGATGCCGAACATGTGATTGCCGAAAAACTCGTGCATCTCGACGGCGGCCATTGGCCATCCGGGCGCCAAAGTGGATCAATTGTAACCGCGACTATCACCAAGAGTAATTGACATCGATGTCGGTAGTTGTAGCAATGCGCCCGTCAGACGGTGCAAAGCTGCGTGACGGCTGCTGAATAAAACGCAGTAGAACAGGGGAGAGTATCATGAAGGGTTCAGGCCTTGTGTCGACGCTTGCGCGATCGACGTCAGCAATCGCGTTGTTGACGGGATTGGTCGCGCCATGCGTTGCCGTTGCACAGGAAGCGGCGGCTTCCTCACCGGCGGTTGCGCCGGATAGTGCTGTCGATGCCAATGAAATCGTCGTCACCGGTGTGCGCGCCTCACTGATGCGATCAGCAGAGATCAAGCGCAATTCGAACGGTGTGGTCGATGCCATTTCGGCCGAAGACATCGGCAAGTTCCCGAATACCAACCTGGCCGAATCGCTGCAGCGCATTCCGGGCGTCTCGATCGACCGCGTGAACGGCGAAGGTTCGACCGTGACGGTTCGCGGCTTCGGCGCGCAGTACAACCTCGTCACTTTGAACGGCCGCCAGCTGGCGACTTCGGATATCGTCGCGGTGGGCGGTGACCAGGGCGGCGACGGTGCATCGGGCACTGGTCGTTCGTTCGACTTTTCGAACCTGGCATCGGAAGGCGTCAAGACCCTGCTGGTCTACAAGACGGCGCGCGCCGCGGTACCTTCGGGCGGCATCGGCGCGACGATCGACATCCAGAGCCGCCGTCCGTTCGACAACGCTGACAGCGGTTTTCAGGGGTCCATCGGCGCCAAGGCAAGCTATGACACTAGCGCGGACGACTGCATCAGCTGCGGCTCGCACGTAACCCCCGAAGTTTCGGGCATCGCTAGCTGGACGGATCAGGACCAGCGGTTCGGCGTGACTGTGTTCGGCAGCTACCAGAAGCGCAACTTCACGGTGCCCAGCCAGGCCAACGACGACTGGAACATCCGCACTTTGTCGGATTTCCTCAATCCGGCCAACGGCTTCGTCAACGCGGCCACCAAATATACCAACATGCCGACCGATCCGAACGTGCTGGTCGCCGTTCCGAACGACAGCCGTTACCACTTCTCCGAAGACAGCCGTGAGCGGATCAACGGTCAGGCTGTACTCCAGTACAAGCCGACCGACACGCTGACGGTGACGGTGGACGGCCTCTACGCACAGCTGCGCGAATCCGAGCGTCGTTCCACCCAGTCGAACTGGTTCAACCGTCCGTTCGACGAAGTGGGCTTCGACGACGCATCGAACGGGATCGCCACCACGCAGTTCCTGCATGAGACGATCAACGGTGTGAAGGACACGGCGTTCGAGCAGGCCTATCGCGCCCAGAAGAACCGCCTCTACGACATCGGCGCCAATGTGGCCTGGCAGGCCACCGATAAGCTGGCGTTCACGCTCGACGGTCACTTCGGCAAGGGCGATAGCCAAGGGGATAACCCCAACGGCCAGACCTCGACGACGGTGGCGTTCAACATGCCGGTCGTGACGTCGCAGTCGCTCAACTGGACGACGGGCGGCTTCCCGCAGCAGGCATTCACGTTCAACGATTGCGCGCACAGCGTCACGCCGAACGGCACCCCCTACACCAAGGGTAACTGCGACGGTAAGCTGGACGAGGGCGACCTGTCCGGCGCCGTCCAGCGCCAGTTCGACTCCGAGCAGAGCCAGCGGGTCAAGGAACTCCGTCTTGACGGTGCTTACGATCTGGGCGGCAACAGCCACTTCGATTTCGGTGCCAACTACCGCACCACGGACACCCGCCAGACGCAGTACAACACGCGTCAGGTTCTGGGCGACTGGGGCAACTCGCTTCCGCCTGAAATCGCCGCCGTGGCACCGGGCCAGGTCTTCCAGTTCTGCACGGCTTGCCAGTTCCACCACAACAATCCGAACGCGGACGCCAATACCCAAGTGGCGTGGCGGACCGAGAACGCGGCCAAGCTCTATAACACGCTCTACGACTACTACAGCGGCATCACCGATGATAAGGTTGGCCACCAGAACAACATCGACGCCAATAACGACAACCGCGTCAAGGAAGACATCTGGTCAGTCTATGGCCAGGTGACCTGGAATGGCCAGATCGGCGATCATACCGCCCAACTCGTCGCGGGTGCCCGCTTCGAAAGCACGAAGGTAAAGGCTGTTTCGCTGCAGTCGGTTCCGACCGCAATCGTCTGGCAGGCCGACAACGACTTCAACGTTCAGTTTTCGCCTGATCGGCAAGAATTGCGCAATCGGGGCGCCTATAACAACCTGCTGCCGTCGTTTGACTTCTCGATCGACATCACCCCGAAGCTGAAGGGGCGTTTCTCTTACGGCAAGTCGATCGCGCGTGCGCCTTATAACAACCTGTTCGCGTCGACCACTGTCTCTTCGCCGCCCCGACCCACGGCGATTGGTGGCGTTGCGACAGGTAATGCCAATGATACCGATCTCGATCCTTTGAGCTCGGACAACTTCGACCTGTCGCTCGAATGGTATCCGCGCAAGGATGTCTATCTTTCGATCGGTTTCTTCGACAAGCGCGTCCACAATTTCATCGGCAACACTCTTGTCAACCGTACGCTGTTCGGGCTGGCCGATCCGACTTCGGGTCAGCCGGGAACGCGTTCGGGGACTGCGAAGACGCAATTGCAGGGCTTCGGTGCAGATATCACCGACGTGAACCTGTTTACCTATACCGCGCTGCTCCAGCAGGCGAATGGTAACGTTGCGGCCGCCGATGCCCAGTTCCAGGCGCACTACAACACCCAGACCCGCGCTCTGGATCAAGGCTTCGTGGACAGCACGCTCGCCGCGGTCGATATCACGGCCGATGGCAACGACCCGCTGTTCAACTTCTCGGTCAACACGCCGATCAACAATAAGGACGCCGAGATCTACGGCGTAGAGCTTGCCGGTCAGTACTTCCTTGGCGAGACCGGCCTTGGCATTGCCGCCAGCTATACGCTGGTACGCGGCAACGTGGGTATCGACGTGGCTGCCGATCCGAGCGTGAACCAGTTCGCACTGGTGGGACTTTCGGATACGGCCAACGTGACGCTGATTTTCGAAAAGTACGGGATTTCCGCCCGTGCAGCCTGGAACTGGCGTGCCAAGTACCTCAGCCAGCTCAACCGGGACAGCTATCACAACCCGGTCTTCACGGCACCCTACAGTCAGGTTGACTTCAGCGTCAGCTACGACATCACGCCGAAGATCAGTGTCAGCTTCGAAGGCATCAATATCTTCGAGGAAGGCGTGAGAACCTACGGTCGCGACAAGATGGACACCTGGTACGAAGCCGAAGGTTCGGCCCGCTACCTGCTGGGCGCCAGCTACAAGTTCTAAAAACCTGAACATCCGCGCGAAGAAGGCCGTTTTGCCACGGTCTTCTTCGTGTAGGATGCCCATACCGAACCTGATACTGGCGATTGAAAATGTCCGATTCCGTGCTTTCCGGCCCCGTGCTTCTCAACAATGTCGATCATCACGATCTGCGGGTCATCACGGATTTTGGCGCGGAATGGGGCGACGCGGTCAACCAGACCACGGTCTTCGCCCCCGAATTCGAGGCGCTGTCTCGCGAATACCCGATCGTGTTTCGGCGCGATGCGGCCGGAGCCTTTCGAGCTGTCGCACTGCTGGGCTTTGAGGCAGACGAAAATCTCTATCTCGACGGGCAAAAATGGGAGGCACGCGCTATCCCGGCCCTGATGACTCGCGGTCCCTTTTCGATCGGCCTGCCCAGCGCCGGCGGACCGGGTGAAGCGATGATCCATATCACGCCGGATCACCCCCGCATCTCGCGCGAACGGGGCCAGCGCATCTTCCTCGACCATGGGGGCAATACGCCCTATCTCGACTATGCCGCAGGCATGCTGCGTTCGATTTACGCCGGAACGCAGATAGGTCCGGCGATGATCGAGGCGTTCGACGAGGCCGGGCTGCTTGAACCGGTGACTTTGCGGATGGAGGCACCCGATGGCCGATGCTTCGTGGTTCCCGATGTCTGGACTCTGTCGCAGGAGCGCTTTGCTGCATTGGACGGCGCGGCACTGGCACGGCTCAACGCGGGCGATTTCCTGCGCTGCGCCGTATGGTTGATGTCTTCGCTGGACAATCTTTCGGCGCTGCTTGATCGCAAGCTGGCCCGTGGTAGCTGACGCCGATCAGCGCGTGACAGGCGCTGCGTCGATGCGGCGTACGCAGGTGATCGACGACCTGCCGCTGGATGCGCTGGGCGTGACTGCGTTGATCGAGGCCGGGCGGCCCGTGATCGTCCGGGGGGCCGCATTGCATTGGCCGCTGGTGCGCGCAGGCTTGGCGTCCGCCGATGCCGCGGCGGAATTGCTCAAGCAGCATGATGCTGGTCATCCCGTCGTCGCTTATGTCGGGGATCCGGCAATTCGCGGACGATACCATTACAATTCCGACCTGACGGGGCTGAATTTCACCACCGAGCGCGGCACGGTATCGGCTTTTCTCGACAGACTTCTGGCCATGCGGGGCGCGGGGAATGCACCGTCGCTCTACATCGGCTCGACCGATCTCGACACGTATCTTCCCGGCCTGCGCGCGTCGCACGATGCCGTGCTGGGCGACGATACGTTCACGCGTCATTCTCCCATTGCCAGCATCTGGATCGGCAACCGGACCGTCGCTGCCGCGCATTGGGATATGTCCAACAACATGGCGGTGTGTGTTGCCGGCCGGCGGCGGTTCACGCTGTTTCCGCCCGATCAAGTGAGCAATCTCTATCCGGGACCGATCGAACCGACCCCCGCCGGGCAGATCGTCAGCATGGTTGACCCGGCATCTCCGGATTTTGCCCGCTACCCGCGTTTTGCGGATGCACTCGCAGCCGGCGAAGTGGCCGAGCTGGAGCCCGGAGACGTGCTCATCTATCCGGCATTGTGGTGGCATCAGGTTGAAAGCCTGAGCGATTTCAATGTGCTGATCAATTACTGGTGGAACGCTGTGCCGGCATTTGTCGACGATCCGATGACGACTTTGCTGCACGGATTGCTCAGCCTGCGCGAGCGCCCCCCACATGAGAAGGCTGCGTGGCGCAGCATGTTCGATCACTACGTGTTCGGACCGTCCGAGGCTGCCTCAGCCCATTTGCCCCAAGCGGCGCGCGGTCCGCTCGCACCGCTGGACCCCTTGATCGCCCGCCGACTCCGGGCGTTGATTGCCAACAGGATCAACCGATGAATACACCGCGCAAACGTGTCGTCGTCGCCGGTGGCGGGACCGCTGGATGGCTCGCCGCCACCGCACTCGTGCGCCAGTTGAGTGGGTTGATCGATGTTACGCTGGTCGAATCCGAGGAGATCGGCACTGTAGGTGTCGGCGAGTCGACCATTCCCACGATACGCACGTTCCACGAGTTCATCGGCGTTCAGGAGAACGACTTCGTTCGCGCCACCCATGCCACGTTCAAGCTGGGCATTGGATTCGAGAACTGGGACCGGCTTGGCGACCACTATTTCCACCCGTTCGGTTCGGTCGGCCGCTCCACGTTCGTGGCCGATTTCCAGCACTTCTGGCTTGAAGGAAGAAAGGCCGGTTTCGGCGGAGATTACGGTGACTATTCGCTGGAACAGCAGGCGGCGATGGCTGGCCGGTTCGGCGCGTCCGGAGACAATTCGCTCGGCTATGCCTATCATCTGGATGCCAGCGCCTATGCCCGGTTTCTTCGCGGCGTGGCCGAAGGGGCCGGAGCGCGGCGCGTGGAAGGGCGCATCGCCAGTGTCGAACAGGATGGCGAAAGCGGCGATATCACCGCTCTCGTGCTGGCGTCGGGCGAGCGCATCGAGGGCGATCTGTTCATCGATTGCACCGGTTTTCGGGGCCTGCTGATCGAGCAGACGCTGAAAACCGGTTTCGAGGACTGGAGCCATTGGCTCCCTACCGACAGCGCCTTTGCCGTTCAGAGCGAGGCGACAGGCGATCCGGTTCCCTATACTCGCGCCATTGCGCACGGCGAGGGTTGGCGCTGGCGGATCCCGCTGCAACACCGCGTCGGCAACGGGATCGTCTACGACAGCAATTTCCTGTCCGACGGCGAAGCGCGCGATCGCTTGCTACAGTCGCTGGACGGGCCGCCGCTGTTCGAACCGCGCCTGCTGCGTTTCACCGCCGGGATGCGCAAGCGTGTGTGGAATCGCAATTGCCTGTCGCTCGGCCTTGCCAGCGGTTTTGTGGAGCCGCTGGAATCGACGAGCATCCATCTGGTCATGGTGGCGGTCACCTGGTTGATCCAGAACTTCCCGTTCGGGCCGGATAATACGGCGGTGGCCGATTGGTTCAATGCCCGCTCACGCCATGAGTGGGAGCATGTGCGCGATTTCATCGTGCTTCACTATGCGATGACGCATCGGGACGACACGGCATTCTGGCGCGAACGCGCGGCGGCGGCCATCCCGGACAGCCTTGCCGCGCGCATTCAGTTGTTCCGTGAGGCAGCCATTGCCTATCAAAGCCAGGACGATCTGTTTCGGGTGGATTCCTGGGTCGCCGTCCTGATCGGGCAGGGCGTTTGGCCCGAAAGGCATCACCAGTTGCCCGCCATGTTGCCGAAGCCGCAATTGCAAGCTGCCCTGAATGATCTGCGGCGCAACATCGTTGGCGCGGTGGAGCGCATGCCCTCGCACGCGGCGCGTTTGGCGCAGATTGCCGATGAGACACGCGAGCGGGAAGTGCTCTGACGCCTTCCGATCCGGCGGTGCGGAGCACCGCGCGGATCGGGCTCAGAACCACGCTCGAATGCCCGCAACTACGCTGGCTTCGTTCGCGTCTCTGCCATCAGCGCGGGCATAATCGGCGGTGCGGCCCGAAAGCCATGTCCAGTTCATGCCCAGATAGGGGGCGAATTCGCGCCTCACTTCATAACGGAGCCTGAGGCCCAGTTCCGCGATGGTCAGCCCTGCGCCGATGCGCTCGGCACGCATGTCCTGTGCCGAGAGGTTTACTTCGGCGCGTGGTTGCAGGACCAGACGCTGGGTGATCCGCTGATCGTAGGCCGTTTCGATCCGTGCGGTCAGTTGGCCTTTGTCCGAAAGAAAGGCGGCGGCCTGGGTCTCGAACTGATAGCGCGCGCGGCCTTCCAGTCCGATTGTTGCCCATGACCGCTGGGCTCCGGGCCCGAGATCCTGCCGCGCGCCGAACTGGAGGTTCCACCAGGGATCGAGCGCTTTGGCGTAGAGTGCCTGCAACTCGGCATGGTCGATGCCGCTGCCAAAAGTGCCTTCGCCTTTGCTCTTGATAACGAAGCGATCGACATCGCCGAGCCAGGCCTCCCCCTCCCAGCGGTAGCCGTCCTTGCCGTCGCGGATCTGGTACTCGGCCAGATCGAAAAGGACTTTGGCGTAAGTCGTGACCGGTGCCCCCATTGCGGAGCGCTCGGCAGCGGCCATCTCGGCGGGGTCCCAATAGCGGTCGGCAAGGCGATCATGTGCCATTGCAGGCGGCGCCGCACTGCCGGGAGACTGGTCGGTGCCGGCAGATTCACCATCCTGCGCCATCGACATCTTGGGCATGGGCATCTCCGGCATGGACATGCCCGGCATGCTTCCGCCTTCCATGTGGTGGCCCGCGTGAGGGTCTGCCATTTGCGCCAGCGCGGTGCCGGGCAGGCTCAGCAGCAGGATCGGCAGAAACCGCCTCATGCCGAATGTCCTTCCATGGACCGGACGGAGACGATGCGCATCATTCCCATCGCCATGTGCAGGGCGAGGTGGCAGTGAAATGCCCAGTCGCCGGTGACCGCGGTGACATCCCAACTGACCTTGCCGCCGGGAAGGACGTTGACCGTGTGCTTGCGCGGCGAATGGTCGCCGTGGCCGGTGGCCAATTCGAAGAAGTGCCCGTGCAGATGGATCGGGTGCGCCATCATCGTGTCGTTTATCAGCGTCACGCGCACCCGTTCGCCGGTGCGCATCGGCAAAGGTTCATGGGCATCGCTCATGGTCTTGCCGTCCATCGACCACATGTAGCGGTCCATGGCGCCGGTAAGATGGACTTCGATCTCGCGTTCGGCGGCGCGCGGATCCGGGTTGGGTTCGAGCGCTACAAGGTCCCGGTAAACGAGAACCTTGTGGCCCACATTGTCGAGCCCCAGCCCCGGATCGCCGGTGCGGTCCATCGGCATCGGATTGATCATCTCGACGCCGGGCCCAAGCTTGACTTGGGGGGCATGGGTACCGTCGCGCATGGACATGCCGGACATGTCCATGCCTTCCATTTCCATGCCCATATCCTTCATGGTCAGCACGGGGCGTTCGCGCAGTGGCGGAACGGGTGCCGTCATGCCCGGTCGCGGGGCCAGTGTGGCGAGGGCTATGCCCGAACGATCGACGCTTTCGCCGACGATGGTGAAGGCCCGGTCTTCGGTCGGGGATACGATCACGTCGTACGTTTCGCCCGGGGAGAACTGGAATTCGTCAACCGTGATCGGGCGAACGTCTTGTCCGTCCGCGCTCACCACCGACATCGCAAGGCCGGGAATGCGCACGTTGAACACGGTCATGCCCGAAGCATTGATGAAGCGCAGGCGCACGCGTTCGCCGGGTTTGAACAGCGCGGTCCAGTTGGATTTGGGCCCATGCCCATTGACGAGATAGTGCAGGACAGCGCCGGTCACGTCGGAAATGTCGGTGGGGTCCATCCGCATGCGGCCCCAGGCCAGCCGGTCGGAGAGTGTCTGGTCCTTGCCGGCCAGCAGCCCGGCCAGCGTCTGGCGCTGATAGTTGTAGTACCCCGGCTCGGCCTTGAGATTCCGCAGGATCCGCGCTGGATCGACGAAGCTGTGGTCCGAAAGCAGGATCACATGCTCGCGGTCGAACGGCGCGGCCTCGGCGCCCGCCGGATCGATCACGATAGGGCCATATAGCCCTTTCAGTTCCTGCAAGCCGGAGTGGCTGTGGTACCAGTACGTGCCCGCCTGCTCGATGGGGAACTCGTAAGTGAAGTTCGAGCGCGGCTTGATGCCGGGGAACGAAACGCCCGGAACGCCGTCCATCTGGAACGGCAGCATGAGCCCGTGCCAGTGCAGCGAAGTGTCCTCGTCCAGCGTATTCTGGACCGTCAGACGCAGATTCTGCCCTTGCCTCAGCCGCAGGAGAGGGCCGGGGACGGTTCCGTTGATGCTGATCGCGCGCGCCGCTTTGCCGTCGATATCGAGCGTGTCGCGGGCGATCCGCAAGGTGATGTCCTCGCCGCTGAGCGTCGTCAGCCCGGCCGAGACCGGCTGCGCCCAGGCCGGCAGCCAAGGCTGAAGCGCCAGCGCGCCGCTGCCGATCGCGCCCGCCTGGATGAGGTTGCGGCGGGTCACTTGTGGAAATTCCATGCCGAGAGATGCCCCTGAGAGTCGGTTCGTCACCCAATACGCGGCCGGGCGCCTATCCCCTCAGATTTTTCTGGCAGATTTTTCGCTCAAATTTTCGGATAGCCGCGCACGGGCGCGATAGAGGCGTGTTTCGACCGCTTTCTCGCTCACGCCCAGCACGGCGGCCGCCTCGGTCTGGCTCAGCCCCTCGATGGCGCGCAGGATGAGCGCCTCCTTCAGTTTGGCCGGTAGCGCGGCAATGGCGTGCATCGTGCGTTCCAGTTCCTGCCGGTCGGCGGTCTGCCGCTCGGCATCGGGCGTGGGTTCGGCTACGCCATGCGCGCTATCCAGCGGCACCGCGAACGTGAAGAATTGCCGCACTTTGCGCCGCCGCGCCCAGTCATGGCTCTTGTTGATCACGATCCGGGCGAGCCAGTGCGCGAACGGCCGTGCGCCGTCGTAGCGCCGCAATGCGGCGAACGCGGCGATGAAGCTCTGCTGGGTCACGTCGAGCGCGGCGTCGTCGTCGCCGCAGTGGTGCCGGGCAAGGCGGAACGCCGCGCCGCGATGGCGATCCATCAGCGCGCGATAGGCGGCCTGCCGTCCGCCCAGCGCGAGCGCGGCCAGCTCACCGTCCGTGCAGGCGGCGAGATCGATCATTAGCGCTGCTTCGCGGTGAGTGCCTTGACGACCGCCGCGTCGAAACGCGCCGCCTGATCCGGGCGCAGCACGCTGCGCATGGCGAAGATGTGCTCCAGCGTGGCCTTCTGCAACTCGCCCATCGCCCTGTGCGAGGCATCGACGGCGGCGGCGACTCGCGGGCCGTAGCCGCGTTCGGCCTCGATAGCGCTGGCCAGCCGGGCATTGTCTGCACGGAGTTCCAGTTCGAGTGCCTGACGGCGCAAGGCGAATTCGTGCTCGATCGCGTCGATCTTGCGGGTCTGTTCGGGGTCGAGGTCGAGCTGCGCATGGAGCAGGGTATGCAGTTCGGATTCGACCGGCGTGGGCGGCGCGATCCATGCGCGGCCGACAAGTACGCCGCCCAGCGCCGCACCGAAGGCCAGCAGAACCATCAGGACAAGACGAAGCCGCTCGTTCATCAATCGCCCCCAAGGAGTGTCGACGGGGCCAGTGCCGCCGGCGCGCCGAGCGGGAACGTGGCGGCGGCGCGGATCGGCGGCGCGGGCACCACGGAGCCGACGATCCCGACACCCAGCGAGAGCACGATCACCGTCGCCATCGTTCGTGCCGACACCCGCGAAGCCGCGCGTGCCGCCAGGCCGGTCAGCACGGCGTCGTCGATGTCGCCCAGCCGGGGATCGAGCGGCAGCGTGCCGAGGCGGGATAGGATGGTGTCGATGTCGTCCATGGCAATCGATTCCCGAAGTTGCGATCCGCTTACGCGGCAGCTTGGCGGATCCCTCGAAATTTTTCGGCGGCTGGGCAAGTCGCTCTACCCCGCGAGGAGGCCTGTGGTTTCTCCAGACCGTGCCATCAATTGCATCGGCGTCATGCCGGTCTCACTTCTGACCGTCCGGGTGAGGTGGGCCTGATCGGAAAACCCTGCGTCGCATGCAATATTCGCCAGGCTGTCGGTGCTGCGATCGATGAGTTGCAAGGCTCTGTGCATGCGCGAGATGAGCCGGAACCGGGCGGGAGACACGGAGAACTCCTGCCGGAAGCCGCGACTGAGGCTGCCGTGATGCAGGCCGTGCCCCTCGGCCCAATCGCGCAGGCAAAGGTCCGGGCCGGTTCGAAGAGCGGCGGCGAGCAAGGCCGGCCAGTCCTGATTGACTGCGGGCTTGGCGACGAATTCCGCCTTCAGTTTTTCCGCCGCCATGGCGGGGCTGCGTTCGGCAAGGCGGACGATCTCGTCGATATCGTCGATAGCCCCCAATACTGGTGCATTCCAGCCGTGTGGCAAGGGAAGGACCAGCACTTCCGCGCCGCACTCGGCAAATCGGTCCAGATGATTTTCGTAGGCCCGGTGGACGATGACCTCTCCGGGCCCGACTTCGTGCCGCCCGGTATCGCCCGCCTCGACGTATCTGCCGCTTATCACGACGGCGGCAAAAGGCGCATCGTGCCGGTGGCGGGCCAGCGATTGGTGCGCGGGGTGGCGCATTCGTCCTGCCGGCGCGTTGCGCAGGCAGGTGAACGGTGCAGGTGAATTTCGTTCAAGACCGGACATCGTCCCCACCTTACCAGTTGGGCAGCCCGTTTGGAGACGAATATTGGAATTTCTTCTCGCTGCCGCTTCCGCAATCGCTTGCGTTTCCAATCCCGCAGCACTGCTGGATGCCAACCGGCAAGCCACGCTGCTGAGCACGGCGGCTCCTGAAACCGTGGTTTCCCGGTACCGCACCAGGGATGCCGGGCTGGACGGCGAGGCGACCGTTACTGTGGACCGGGCCTCCGGCATGTATATCGAGGAAAGCCGGTCCGGTCCGGTCGGCGGAACCGAGGGGTTCGACGGGACTGGCGCATGGGCGCGCGATCTTACCGGGTTTGCCTTGCCGCAGGACGGTGGGAACAAGCGGCCACTCGCGGTGAGCGAGGCCTATCGCAATGCCGGACTCTGGTGGCGCGATGACCGCGCGGGCGCGACTGTGGAATCGCTGGGCTGCGACCGGCTGCGCATCACGCCGAAGGGCGGCACTCCGTTCGAGGCCAGCTTCGATCCGCAGACGCATCTACTACGCTCGGTCCTTGAGCAAACGACTTTCGGACATTCGGCAGAGGTCCGCTATTCGGCCTATGCCCCCTCGAACGGCCTGATGGTGCCGCAGCGGATCGAGACGATCACCGATGGCGACGAGGCTTCGTCCGCGACTATGGATCTGTTGGAGGCGAAGCCCGCCGCCGCGCTGGGCTCTGCCTATTATGCGATGCCCGTCAAGCAGTCGTCCGACTGGTCCTTGCCCGGTTCCGGACGGGTGGTCGTCCCCTTCCGGATGTTGAACAATCATGTGATTGCCGAGATCAAGGTGAACGGTCGCGGGCCGTTTCCATTCCTCATCGACACCGGCGGGCATGAGATCATCACGCCGTGGCTCGCGCAGGAATTGGGGCTGACGGCTGTTGGTCAGAGCAAATCGTCGGGTGCCGGTGAGAAGACCGTGACGACTGGTTACACGCGCATCGCCACGCTCGACGCCGGCGGAGCGGTAATGCACGATCCCTTGGCCGTCGTGCTCGATTTCAGTCCGCTGGATGTGGAGGGGATCCGGCTGGGCGGCATGCTGGGGGTCGGGTTCTTCGAGCGCTTCGTGGTCACTCTGGATTACGGTGCCAAGACCATGACGATCATCGACCGGACCCGTTTCGCGGAACAAGAGCGGCGCGGGGCTGGGGCTCCGGTGCCCTTCACGTTTTACGAGCACATGCCGCAAGTGCTGGGCAGCATCGATGGAAGGGCGGCGCGGTTCAACATCGATACCGGCTCTCGCTCGGACGTTACGCTGACCGCGCCTTTCGTCGAGAAAGCGGCGCTTCTCTCAGCCTATCCGGGTGCGGTCTCCGTTACCGATGGGTGGGGCGTGGGCGGGCCTTCGCGATCGACGGTAACGCGCGCCACGATGCTGACGCTGGGTACGGTAAATGTCTGCGGCCCGGTCGCAGGCCTGAGTTCGGCACGGCGCGGGGCCTTCAGCGATGCGAACTACGAGGGGAATGTCGGAAGCGGCTTGCTCAAGCGCTACAAGGTCACGTTCGATTATGGAAACCGAACGATGTACCTCGCATCGCTGCGCAATCCCGATCCTGATACGGCGCTGGCCGACCGGGCTGGAATGTGGATCAATGGCGCCAAAGAAGGCGTTCAGGTCATGGATATCATGACGGGCGGACCTGCCGCCTCGGCCGGGCTCCGGAACGGCGATGTCATAGAGCGCATCGCGAACGTGCGCGTCGTGGACCGCTCGCTGTCCGACTGGCGCAGTTACTTCAAGCTGGTGCCGTCGGGTCGGCCCGTCGCGCTTCTCGTGTCGCGGGGCGGCGATCTGCGCAAGGTGGCGATTGTCCCGGCGGAACTGCTTCCCCTCGCGACCTGCGATGATCGGCAGCTCGCTCTTTCCGGCCCTAAATCCTGACGCCGGGGGCGCCGTTAGCGGCTTGCCTGAGCGTCGCGATCAAAATCGTAGCCGGCCTCAACGTCCTGGATGTCGAACGGGAACCACGTGCCCTGGCCGTGGTCGTACAGCTGCACGACGCGGTCGGTCACATGCGCCGTAAAGGCACTTGATGTGCTCCGATCGTAGCCTTGCGCCATGGTGCCGTTGATCTCGAACGACACGAAAGTCTTGTCGCCGGCATCGTAGAGTTCGGGCAGCGTGCCGCCGAACTTTGCCATGCGGCCGCCGTCGAAGCCTTGCAACTGATCTCCCCGGCATTCGGCGGCGATGCGCAGATCTCGCCCTGCCGAATGATCGTAGATACCTGCAACCTTCTTGCCGGTGATGAAGGCATAGGCTGCCGCAGCAACCATCGCGCGAGTGTGAGCTAACATGCCCCCACTTGGCACCCGGAAGATCAGGAAAGCAAGGCGGTTTGGTGGAGGATCGTCTGGCACCGCTGTCTCGTTGGAGAGTTTAGCGGGTATGACCACTCTCAACATATCGCTGCCCGAACATTCCGTAGCCATCGTGACGGGGGGCGAATCCGGGATCGGCAGGGCGGTCGCGGTCAGGCTTGCGCAGGCCGGTGTGCCGGTCGTCATCACATATCACAACGACAAGGCCGCCGCTGACGCGGTTCTGGCCGAAGTGCAGGCAGGGGGTGGCCGCGCCGCGGCGGCACAAACCGACGTCGCGGACGAACGGCAAGTTGAGGCCCTGTTCGATCTGGCGGAAAGAACGTTCGGCACTGTCGATTTTCTGGTCAATTCTGCCGGGCGCAATATGTCGGGAGTGATGCTGCGCGACATGGGGCTGGCGCAGTTCGACGGCGTTATCCGCGCGGATCTCTATGGCCCCTTCCTGACCTGCCGGCGGATGGTGCGCGCGCTGGAGGCCGCCGGGCGGGGCGGGCGCATCGTCAATATCTCTTCCATACACGAGCGGGCCCCGCGCGCGGGCGGCGCCGATTACGACGCGGCCAAGGGAGGGCTCGCGCAGTTGACGGCCACGCTCGCTCTTGAACTTGCGCCGGCCAGGATCGCGGTGAACGGCATCGCTCCGGGCATGATCCTTACGCCGATGAACCAGAGCGCGCTGGACAATCCGACGGAGCTGCGCGCCAAGGAGGCGGCCATCCCGTGGGGCCGTGCCGGGCGGCCGGAGGAAGTGGCGGAACTTGCGCTGTTCCTGCTTTCACCTGCGGCGGACTATATCACCGGAACCACCGTGACGATCGACGGCGCCCTGTCGCTGACGGTTGCGCAAGGAGCCTGATCGCGTGCCGGCCTATGTGGTGGAGGATTTGCAGGACGTCACGCTCGACGCGGCGGCTCCCGATGGCCGCTTGGCGGGCCACGACCTCATGAGCCCCTTCGTCTGGACGGAAGAGGGCGTCTATCATCTGCTCGTCAGGGTCTTGCCCAATCCGCTTGGGCCGAACGATCCAACCGGCGTGATCTGGCCCGGCAGTTCCACGGACGGCGTCTGCTTTCACATCGCCGATGCGCCCGCGATCGTGCCGGGGCCCAACCCAGACGATGCCGGAGGCTGTGAGGATCCGACTGTCGTTCAGGGAAAGGACGGTGGCTATCTGATCTTCTACACGGGCGTGGACGCGGCCCGCTCGCAAGGTTCGCTGCTGGTCGCCAAGGGGGCCAAGCTTACCGACTTGCGGGAGAACCGCGTCATGCTAAAGGCGCCGCCCGGAGAGGGGAACATCAAGGAGGCCACACTCGCGCGGGGTACCGACGGGCGGTTCCGGCTGTTCTATGAATACGCGAAGAACGATGCCTCGCGCATCGGCATGGCTGTCGGGCCCACCGAGGAAGGCCCCTGGAAGGTCGCCGAGGACCCCTTCACGGTGCGTGAAGATGGCTGGGACAACTGGCACCTTTCCACCGGGCCCATCGTCCAGATAGACGGGCAGGACCCGGTGATGTTCTACAACGGGGCCACCGCCGATGCGCGATGGCGGATCGGGTGGATCAGCTTTGCGCCGGACTTCAGCCGAGTGACCGGGCGCGGCGTGGAGCCGATCCTGATGCCGCCGCCCGCGAAGGACAGGGCCGCCACCGACATAGGCTTCGCCGCGTCCTGTCTGGTGATCGGGGAAGACATCTGGCTGTACTATTCGCTGGAAGACAGGATCCTGCGGCGCGCCCGCATTCATCGCTACGGCTGATCCCGCGCGCCAGGATCGGTTATGCGAAGCGCTTCGCCCCGGCCACGCTGGCGACAACCAGCATTGTTGCGGCCAGCATGCCGGGGGCGACGTGTTCCCGAAGAAGGAAGGCCGCAAGGCCAAGGCCCAGAAAAGGCTGGAGCAACTGCAACTGGCCGATCTTGGCAATTCCGCCGAGGCTGAGCCCACGGTACCAGAAGATGAACCCGATCAGCATCGAGAAGACGGAAACATAGGCAAGGCCCAGCCAACTCGACATGCCGACGTTTGCGATGCCGTCCCGGGGCCAGAACGCGATAGTACCCGCGATGGCCAGCGGCACGCAGAGCAGCAAGGCCCAACTGATGACCTGCCATCCGCCGAGTTCGCGAGTCAGGACTGCTCCCTCGGCATAGCCAAGGCCGCATACGATGATCGCCAGGATCATCAGGCTATCGCCCAGCGCGGACGAATGGGCCTGTTTCGTCAGTGCGAAGCCCGCGACTGCCAGCGCGCCGAGCAGGGCAAACGCCCAGAAGGCGGACGAAGGGCGCTCGCCGCCGCGCACGACGCCGAAAATGGCCGTGCTGAGCGGCAATAGTCCCATGAAGACAAGGGAACGCGCGGAAGACATGTGCTGCAATGCCAGTGCAGAGAGCAAGGGGAAGCCGATAACGCAGCAGCCCGCGACAACTGCCACCTGCTGCCACTGCCGGTGCGTGGGGCGGGGTTGGCGCAGTCCGGCCAGTAGCAGGAAGGCCAGGCCGCCTGCGATCAGCGCCCGCATACTCGTCAACAGCAAGGGCGAAAATCCCAGCACGGCCATGCGCGTGGCGGGCATGGAGCCGCTGAAAATAGCCACTGCCAGCAAGCCGCTGCCCCAGCCCCGATAGGTATCTTGCATGAACGGTCCCTCGAAATCCAACAGGCGCAGATCTAGCGAAGGGGACTGGCGCGGCCAGTTACACAGCGGTACAGTTTGATTATTCTGTGCTGGTATAGAGAGTGATACAGACGATGGAGGAAACGCAGACCGGGCGCGTGATGGAGGGCATCCGCAGCCGCATTTCGGGGCGTCTCCTCTGTGCGGGCGATCGCTTGCCGTCGGTGCGGCGCAGTGCGGCCAGCTTCGGTGTTTCACCGGCAACCGTGGTCGAAGCCTATGACCGGCTGGTTGCCGAAGGCCTGATCGAGGCCATCCCGCGTTCGGGCTTTTACGTCAGCCATCTCGCCAGTGCGCCGCAAAGTCCCTCTGCACGCGCTCCGCAGCGGGATCACGAAATCGATCCTTTCTGGGTGTCGCGCCAGTCGCTCGATGCCCCCTTGGCCAATGACAAGCCGGGCTGCGGCTGGCTGCCGCCCGATTGGATGCCGCAACGCGCCTTGCAGAAGGCGCTGCGCGACCTCAGCCGTGATGTCGATCTGCTGACCCATTACGGCACCACGGCGGGCGATCCAGTGCTGCGCAGGCAGATCGCCCTGCGTTTCGCGGCGGAGGGGCTGGAATGCGATCCCGACCAGATCCTGCTGACCAATTCGGGATCGCAGGCCATCGACCTGATTTGCCGGCTCTTGCTGAAGCCGGGCGATACGGTCCTGCTCGATGACCCCTGCTACTTCAACTATCAGGCGCTGATCGCCGCGCACAACGTGCGCGCCGTCAGCGTGCCCTACACGTCGACCGGGCCCGATGCGGGCGAGTTCGAAGCCATCGTTTCGGCCGAGCGGCCGCGCCTCTACATCACCAATTCGAACCTCCACAATCCCACCGGTTCCAGCCTCAGTCTGGTTACCGCACACCGCCTGCCCGGCATCGCCGCAGCTTATGGCATGGTGATCGTGGAGGACGACATCTTCGCAGACTTCGCCCCCGGGGTGCCGACGATGGCCGCGCTCGATGGTCTTTTGGGGGTGATCCGCGTGGGCAGCTTCTCGAAAACCCTGTCCGCGGCGCTGCGCTGCGGCTACATCGCGGCGCGCCCCGAATGGATCGACGCTCTCACCGACCTGCAATTGGCAACCGGCTTCGGCGGCCCCAACCCTATCGCCACGAACGCCATAAGCCGCATTCTCGCAGGGGGTGGCTATCGTCGTCACATGGAGGCTCTGCGCAGCAGGTTGACCAAGGTGCGCAAGATCGTGGGGATGCGTCTCGCATCGATGGGTATCATACCGCAGGGCGAGCCCGTTGGCGGCTTCACATTGTGGTGTCGTTTGCCCGAAGACGTGGACAGCGCGATCCTTGCGCGCACATGCCTCGCTCAGGATGTGGTCTTGGCTCCGGGCAACGTGTTCAGCCCAAGCCAGAGCGCGGCGCGCTATGTGCGGTTCAATGTCGCCCAGACGAGCGACTATGCCTTGGGCGTGGTCGGCTCGGCCTTGCAGGGCGAAATGGCGGCTTGAACTCTCGTGATCCGGCGCGGGCGATCAGTCGCACCAAAGCGCCTCGTTCACCATGTGAGGTCGCGGGCACGGTTTTGCGGGCAGGGGAAGTGCCATGCCGGGCCGCCAGATTCCCAGCCTTCGCTGGATGTTCGGCATCTCGGAATCGATGACCGCGAGCGGGTTGCCGTCGCCATAGGCCGTCGCGCTGCGAAACCGCAGCACTTGCCGGTATGTGCCTGCAGTGTCCGGGCGCGAGACCGAGATCCAGTATCCGAACGGTGCATCGTCGGTGGGATCGGCGGCGATCACCGCTCCGGCAAGCGGGCCGCTTTCGACGTAGCGAATTTCCTGATTGTTGTTGCGGTTGGTGCGACGCTCGTACGCGAGCCGGAAGGCGTCATTCGCCCGGTCATAGGCGTAGAGTTGCAAGGATACCCGCTGATCGCCATTGCCGGAGTGGAAGCTGGCGAGTTCGATCAGCAGCAACGGCCGTTCGCTGGAAGGCCGGACCACCTGAGCACGGCGCAGGAAGTGCGGCTGGACGAACAGGTCATCGCCGCTGGACAGGCGCAATGCGCGGTTCGGCGCGGGATCGCAGTTGCGGCCATTGTCCCGCGTCAGACACAGCGAGATCGCCCCGGGCACCATCTCGCCATCGGCGGGATCTTCTACCTGTGGGCCCTGCGTGGCGGTAAGCCGCCAGGCCGAGCGTGCGGCAAACGGCGCCTTGAGGTCGAGAGGCGCCATGAGCGGACTGGGCGTGGCAGCGGAGGCACTCGCCGCCGCCACCCCCGCCGCCACCATCGCGCTCAGAGTGAGCACGAAAGCTTTGCCCGATGGGAAACGCATCGTCACCATTCTCCCCGGCGGTGGTGATTTGGGGCACCGCGCTTCCCCCCCAATCTTTGCATGCGAGCGACCCGGCTGTTAGCCGGTTACTGCTTGCGGCCCAAGATAGGTTGTGGGCACGGGGACCCTGCCGATCACCAGCTTTTGCAGAGCCATGTTGTCGTCGATCCGCCAGACTTTGACGGTGTGCCGCCCGGCGCTGGCGCTCCCCATCTCGGCCGAAAGCCGCACGACGTTATCGCATACTGCGTCCGCCCAGCGCTGCTTGCCTGCGGTATCCGGTGCGCCGCCCGAAGCATCGAGCTGCGATTGCAGTATCTGGACCGGCCCATTGTCGAGCGAAACGCCGATCCGTGTGCCCTCATGGCCGAGCGTGTCGAGCGTCGGGGTCAGATAGAGCGTTACCGTTGCCGGCCCGGCTTGCGGCAAAGTGATGTCGTACTCAAGGCATAGGCCGTCGTCCGGACGGGTGGCGGGCCGCCCTTGTGGCAGCGCAAGTACCGCGCCTGCGGTGCGGCCGAGATGCGGGATGGTCGTCCAGCGCAGACCGCTGCCGTTGCGGGCTCGGCTGAATGCCTGTGCTTCCACTGCGATCACGCCTGCAGGCATCAGCGCGCGGTTCACGAATTTGGGCTGCGGCCGCTGCCGGTCGCTGGGCGTGTCGGCGCCGACCCGCATGATGCTGGGCATCGTCTGCTGCGTGGGGTCGTTCCAGATGACGTAATTCATGTGAACCTGCGTCATCATGCCGTCCCACTTGCCGCCGTTGATCGTGTGATAGCGCTGCGCCAGCTCGGAATCGCGGCGAAAGGCGGTCTCGACCTGATCGGCGAAATAGTTGGCGCGCGCATCGTTTTTGGACGCGAGCAGGCGGTTCCACGCCGTGCCGTAATAGAGCCGGTACAAGTTCGCCAAGGCCGCGATCGGGAATTCGATGAGCTGATAATAGGCGTCGAGCTTGTCGGGAGAGAGTCTGGCGCGCGCCGCAAGCATGCGCGCCTCCAGCATGTCCCATTCGGCCATTATCGCGCCGAATTCACCGCCATCGAGACCATCGGGCGTAATGCCGCCCAGTGCGAAGCTGGCTTCGTTGATCAGTTCGGGTTTCCGGCGCGCCGCATACTGGCTGTAAGCCGTGATCAGGTCACCGATCGGCCCGGCCTGTTCGGGGCCGAAAGTGGCGGTCGCCCAATTTCGCGGATAGGCCGCGAGAGCCGCAGGCGTCATCGCTTCCGGATTCCAGGCCTGCGCCATGAAGAAGCCGAGCGGATATTCCATTGGCTTGATATCGCCGACGTTCACGATCCACATCGCCCGCGCGCCGCGCTGGTAGGCGAGGTCCATCTGCTGCCAGGTCTTCTCGATCTGGTTGGTGTTGATCCACTTGTAATTGCGCGGCCCGCCGACATAGTCGAAGTGGTAATAGATGCCGTAGCCGCCCCGACGAGGCGCCGCCGCAGGATCGGGCAAGCGCCGGATCTGGCCCCAGTTGTCGTCAGAAAAGAGCAGGGTGACGTCGTCCGGCACTTTCATGCCGTGGTCGTAATAGTCCTGCACTTCCTTGTAGAGCGCCCAGACTTGCGGCGTCTCGCTGGCCGGCTTGCCGGTGACGTCAGCGATGATTGCGCGCTGATCGGTGACGATCCGTTCCAGAAGGTCGGTCGCCGTGCCTTCCGCCATGGCCTGATCACCATCGCCGCGCATGCCCACGGTGACGACCGACTCGTAGCCCCGGCCGCCTCCACGCGACATCATGCGCTCGATCCCGCCACGCCAGAAGGTGCGCAAATTGTCGCGGTTGTCGGTGTAATCCCAGGCACCACCGGTCACGCCCTTGTCGGTGTGGCGATGCCATTCGGCCTGTGCGCGCAGCATGGGCTCATGGTGCGAATTGCCCATCACGACGCCCATCGCATCCGCGAGCACCATGCTCTGCGGATCGTCGTCGGCAAAGGCCTTGCCCCACATGGCGGGCCACAGATAATTGCCCTTCATCCGAAGAAGCAGCTCGAAGACGGGCGCGTACATGGCCGCGTTGACGCCGCCGAACTTCTTCCGGGCCCAGCCGCTGAGGCAGGGGTCCTCGTCGTTGATGAAGAAGCCGCGATAGCGCACTTTCGGCTGGTCACGGCGCGAGCCCGCCGGGATCAGCACTTCGCGTCGGCGCGAGACGGGGACGTCGGCGAACCAGTACCACGGCGACACGCCCATCCGCTCGGAAATGTCGTAAGTGCCGAACACCGCGCCGCGCCGATCCGAACCGACGATCACCAATGCGCGGGGCACGCCGGGCATGGGGTTGTCGACCACGATCTGGCGAAAGGTCTCCCACTCGCCGCGAATGTCGCTCGCGTCCAGTTTGCCCGCGGCGACGAGGCGGTCAATCATGGAGCTCTGGCCGAGGACGCCGATCATCACCACGGGGCCGCGCAGCGTTTCGGTAGCGCCCTGAAGGAATTGGGGCTTCTTGCCGCTGACGCGCTCCAGATCGGCTGCAAAGCTGGCGCCCACATGCTGAACGGCGGAATCGGCGCCCGCATCGACCAGCACTGTCGCCGGTTGGCCATTGACGATCAGCGGGAACGCTGTGCGCCGGTCAACAGCATCGGCCTTGGCAAGCGCGGCAAAGGCGGGCGAGGGCACGACAGCAAGCGCCGCGCTCCACGCAGCGCTACCCAGCAGCTTGCGACGCGACAGGGCGCATGTGTTGGCTTCGGACATCCTGATTTTCCTATGTTCTGATTTTATCTCGCCGTTAGGCTCGGTTGTTCGATCCGATGGTCAGCACCTGGTCGGCGACACTGTACCGGAAGGGGGCGACGGCATGGCCAAGGCCGCACCGCTCGGCAGTTCACAGGGAAACTGTTTCAACACACCCACTCACGACCATGTTATCGCTATCACATATCGTCGACGCGAACCGGACGGTCAATCGGATCGTTTGCCAGCGACGTCTGCATTCCTGCGCGGCCCACTGGAGGAGGCTTTGCCCGTCATGCATATTAGACGGAGTAAATATGATGATCGTCTTATAGATTGACTATTGTGAATAGCGATCTGGCTTAGCGGTCATCTATCTCCATTTTTGGCTAAATTTCCCGGATAGACATCGGGTTGCGCCGAATAGAATCTTCAAAAAGAGGGCCACCTTCGTAAAGTCCGTTGACAAGTCTCAAGATCGTCCTATCAATCCAAAAATGTGAGCGCTACCATGGGGTAGTTTCAAAGCGCTTCTCAAGAGAGCGCATATTTAGGAGGGGAATATGGGCACATACACCACAGATTCGCGCGCCATGATGATTCGCCGGGCACTGCTTGGGGCAACCATCCTTGCCGGGGCGTTCCCGATCATCGCGCAGGCGCAGGATGCGCAGAGCGCCGCTCCCGCTGCAACGACCGCCGCGCCTGATCAGAATGCCAGCGACGATGCGCAGGCAATCATCGTCACCGGCTACCGCCGCAGCCTTGCCGAGGCGATTGCGTCCAAGCGCGACACGACATCGTTCAGCGATTCGATCTTTGCCGAAGATATCGGCAAGTTCCCGGACACCAACATCGCCGAATCGCTTAACCGCATTCCCGGCGTCACCATCAGCCGCGATATTGATGGTTCCGGCACCAACGTCGCGATCCGCGGTCTGGGCAGCAACTTCACCAGCGTAACTCTGAACGGCGCGCCGATCGCAGTCGCGTCTTCGGGCACGACGGACGCGCAGGGCACCGACCGCTCGGTCGACCTCAGCTTCTTCCCGACGGAACTGTTCACGCAGTTGACGGTCAACAAGAGCTATTCGGCCAGCCTTATCGAAGGCGGCGCAGCGGGTAACGTCAACCTTCGCAGCGCCCGTCCGTTCGACCGCGAAGGGACCCACTTCTCCTATAGCTTGCAGGGCATCAAGAATAGCCCGGCAAACAAGTGGGGTGGCCGCGGATCGGCGCTGGCCAGCGCGACTTTCGGCGATTTCGGCATTCTCGCAGGCGTATCGGCGCAGCGTGACCAGTCACTGGTCAAGGGCTTTGAAACCATCGGCTGGACCAACCCCAACCTTTCCGCCGCGCAGTGCGGCGCGACCTCGGGTTGCAACAGCACCGGTGGCGGCAACTGGACCATTCCTGGGACCGTCCCTGCCAATGCCGGCAACGGTCTGGTCACCGGCACCACGATCGACCAGGCATTCCTGCTGGCACACAACCCGGGTCTGACTATCCAGCAGATCGACAACGGGATTATCCCGCGTCTTGGCCGTCCGTCGATTTCTTCCGGCACGCGTGACCGGATCAACGCGATCCTGAGCGCCGAGTGGAAGCCCAGCGACAAGATCGACGTCTACATCGATGGCATGTATGGCCGTAAGAAGAACGATCTCCGGCGCATCGACATGAACTGGGTCGGTCGCAACGGTTCGGCCATCCCGCTCAACATGACGGTGGACAAGGACGATTGCAGCAACGGCTGCACGGTGACCAGCGGCACCTTTGCGAATTCGCAGTTCTTCCTCGAATATCGTCCCTTCATCGAAACGACCGAATACTACGGCTTCAATCCGGGTCTTTCGTGGCAGGTGATGGATAACCTGAAGTTCAACTTCCAGGTCAACTACCTTCACAGCACTTTCCATCGTGAATCGCCGACTGTCCTTGTCAACACTGCGGCAAGCTCAGGCGTAACGGTCGATTACGTGAACAACGGGTCGATCCCTTCGATCACGACGAACGTCGATCTTAACGATCCGGCGAACTTCATCTGGAACGGCGGGCGCGTCAACGTTCAGGACGAACGCCGCACCAATATCAACAAGGGCCTGCGCGGCGACCTGACGTGGGGCGACGAGTCCTTCAACATCAAGGCTGGCGGCAATTACGACGACATCTCGCGTCGGATCACCGCCTACGACAACAGCCAAGCATGGCAGAACGCTACCTGCGGCAATGACCCCAGCGTTTTCGTCCCCTCGCCGAACAGTCAGCCGGCGTGCCAGGGTCTCGACGCACCCGGCTCGGCGCCGGCAGGTTATCCGACCTGGCCGGGCTACACGGGTGGCGCGGTGACTTACGGTGGCTCGCTGATTCCGCAGTCTGCACTGGCCAGCTACCTGGTCCCTGGTCCGGGCGGTTTCGTTACGCTTGACTGGAAGCGGTTCGCCAAGGACAGCAATTACGCCTACTTCCATGACAACGCGCCTGATACGGGTTCGGCGAACACGGGCGCCAGCGGCGGCTATATTCGTGAGAAGTCGGCAGCCGGGTTCATTGAGGCGAACGGTAAGGCCGAAGTTGCCGGTAGCGATCTGCGCTACAACATCGGCGTACGCTTCGTTCATACGGATCAGACCATCAGCGGTCGCGTCTCGCTGCCGGATCCGCGCAACACGCCGCCCGCCGGCACCCCGGCGCCGCTTGATGGCGGGCTGTATCCGAACATCGTGAGCCAGGCGACTACCCACAACAGCTATGACAACTGGCTGCCGGCCATGAACCTCGCCTATGATGTGGGTGAACATGCTGTCGCACGTCTTTCGCTGTCGAAGACGATGACACGGCCGGATCCGAATGCTCAGCTGCCGGGCGTCAATTTCTCCAGCCCCTCTGCAGACGTCGCGACGATCGGTAATCCGGCGCTCAAGCCTTATGTCTCGAAGAACATCGATCTTGGCATCGAGTATTACACCGGGCCGGGCGGGTTGGTCAGCATGGCTGCGTTCCGCAAGGAAATGAGCGGGTTCACCACGCTTGGTACGGCGACGGTCAATTTCTCGTCGCTCGCACCCTATGGCATCACCTACGACAACCTGAACCCGACGCAGCAAGGCGCGATCAATGCGCGCGGCGGGCCGGACAACGCCACGGTCGTTGTCCAACAGCAGGTCAATGCGTCGGGCAAGATGATCGTCAACGGACTTGAGTTCCAGTGGGTCCAGCCGCTCGACTTCGTGACCGAACAGTTTGGCATCCGGGGTCTTGGCTTCAATGCCAACGCCACGATTGTCGATCAGCACGGCGAAGGTACCCCGGCGCCGGTGGCATACGGTGTGGCCAAGTACACCTACAACATCACCGGCTATTACGAGAACCACGGTGTCAGCCTGCGCGTTTCGACGACCTTCCAGAAGGGTTCGCAGATCTCGGGGCCCAACCAGAACGGCATCACCAATGCCGCGCTGTTCTCGGATGACCTGCAGCGTTGGGACTTCTCGTCCAGCTTCGACCTTTACAAGATGTTCGGGATTGAACACGCACCGGAAATCACGTTCGACGTGGCCAACTTCGGCAATGCAACGCAGCGCACGTACTTCCAGTTCACCAACGCCACGTACACGGCCTACAAGCCTGGTCGCCAGTTCATGATCGGCGTGCGCGGCTCGTTCTAAGATTACCCACTCGAGGGCGTGGCCGGTATTGCCGGTCACGCCCTCTATTTTTTTGCTATACGGGTAGGCGAAATCCGAAGAAACTTCGGGGCTATGCGCCCAGCAAGCTCTTTCTAAACAATGCCTTGACCAGCCTGTCTTCGAGAATTCGCCCTACGAGATAGAGCGCGGCGAAGATCGCCGCAAAAACATAGGCGGACGTGGCCGAGGGTTTCTTGTTGCGGCCTTCAGCCTTGCCCGCGTCTTTCTTTTCGGGTGCCGGTGCGCCCAGGGCCTTATCTATCGCGTTCATCGGGACGTCTGCATTCTTTTTGGCATCACGGCCTTTCCCAGACGTGTCTGCGGCTTCGGCTGACGGTTTTTCGTGCTTGCTCAGGGCTATGGTCAACTGAGCCATGCCTAGAAACAGCAACGGTGCCAGAAAACAGAACAGCAATGCCCGGCTGGTCAGATGATAGCGTAGCACGGACCCGGACACGCCTTGTTCGATCTGCAAGACACCGCCATCGAACACGGACATCTTGTCCTGAGCAGCCTGATCCTTCTTGCGGAAAATCAGGGTGTCGTTCGTCCGCTCGTGGCTGGTGCCGTATTGGCGGAACAGCGGGTCGAGCCTGTCAAATACATCGTCGCTCGATTGTTCGGGGGCGAGTGTCACGCTCCCCCTAACGTGCCAGATCCAGTCGATGAAACGCGAGTTCACGTGACCTCCTTTGGGAGAGCTGTTCGATGCCGTTTGGCGGCAAGCCTCAAGCCCGGGCCGCTCAAGGCGGCCCAGACCGGGCATGGCAAATGGGAGCAGGCGGATTATGCGGATGGAGCAGGCATTACTCGGCAGGTGTGGCTATCGGTTGACCAAAGCGTTCCTTGAGCGACTTCCAGCCTTCGGTGAAAGGGAAGGTCATCTGTTCGCGGATCGACATGCGGCGGCCGCCTTCCATGCCCAACAGTTCGGCCTCACCGTCAATGCAAGTTCCGAAAATGCGGTCGATGAAGATGTAAGAGCCCGAATAGTTACTGCGGGTGGCCTCAAAGTCTTGCGAGTGATGCAGGCTATGATGTTCGGTCGTGTTGAACAGGAAGCGCCACCATCTTGGCGAATTGAAGCGGACATTGATGTGCTGGTAAGTGCCGATCGCCATGCCGAAGGCGCCTGCGAGCAAGAAGGCGCGCGGCAGAAAGTCGAAGAAGCCGCCGATGCCGAGCCCGATCAGGAACAGTTCTACCGGATTGCCCACGGCACCTTTGTTGATGTTCAACTGGGTGATATAGTGATGTACCGAATGGGGTAACCACAAAGGGTACCAGTTATGCATCCCACGGTGCATCCAATATTGCCCGAAATCGAAGACGAACGAGATCAGGAAAGCCTGCACCAGCAGCGGCAGACCCATGAACCAGGTAAATTTGTCCCAGTGGAAATAGTGCTGTACGGCTTCGACCATGACTTTGTCGCCGATGTAATCGTCGACTATTCGGAGCGCCGTATAGCCAAGCCCGACATAGAACAGGTCTGTGACCAGTTCCTTCCAGGTGAGCCGCCAGCTCTCGTGGCGCGGGTTTACCCATTCAAGCCCCAGCAACAGCACCTTGAAGCCGATGCCGATGCCCACTGCGGTGGATGCCTTGGCGATGGAATTGGGGGCATAATACCAGAACGCGAGCAGTGCGAAGAGCACCGTGGGCTGGAACCAGGTAAAGATGAACTGCTTGACCGGGCCGCCCTCCACCCTGGGTATGTTCTCCCAGCCTATGGTTACCGGCGCCTGTGTACCTATCAATCTTTTACCTACGCGAACTCCGTCCATACGCCTGCCCTCGTATTATTTCGCTACCCATTTCAGTAATACTAACATGTTATAACGTAATACCAATGGGCCCATCGTGTCTAGACACAAAGTGGACGTTTCCGGCTCTCTTCCGGGAAAAAATCGAGCGATGCCGATATAGCGCGTGGAGCCGATTTGGACGGCCCAGGATCGGTTGGCAAAATCGTTGTTGACGGTTAGGCTTCGGTCGGAAGGGGTACGTGGAGCAATGATGGAAATCAGGTGGAATCCCGCTTCCTTGCGGTCTTGGCCATGCCCTCTGTTCAAGGCGCATTTCCAGCAAACGTCGGGGCATAATTCGAATTCCGTGACGGTTGCGGCTTGATGCTGGAAACGCAGGCGAGAGAGGCGCTGAAACGCGGCGACCTGCGGGCCGCTGTTGCCGCTGCCAAGGCGCTTGCGGAGGGCAGCCCGCAACAGCCGGAAGGGTTCTTTCTGCTCGGCGTCGCAGCGGCAGAGGCGGGTCAATTGGCCAATGCCGTTCCCCTGATCGAAGCTGCGGTGGAGCGAGGTCCGAAAGCCGAACATCTGGCGCAGCTTGCACGATTGCTCATTTTGCTGCGGCGGGACGGTGAAGCTGCGAATGCCGCGCGTGAGGCCATGGCGTTGACGCCCGAAGACGCCCTGACGTTCGATACTATCGGATGTGTATTGGCCCGGCTTGGCGACCATGAGGCATCGATGGCTCCATTCGCAGAGGCAGTGGCGGCCGCGCCGGACAATCTGGACTATCGCTACAATCTGGCGGCGGCGAGCGGTTTTACGGGCCGCGTCGAAGAAGCACGCGCGCAATACGAAAGGATTTTGGCCGCAGATCCCGGTGATGCGCGTGCGCATTATGCGCTCGCCATTCTCTCTCGTCAGACCGCGCTGACCAACCATGTGCCCCGGCTGGAAGCGGCGCTGGCACGGGCGGATGTGCCCGACAAAGCCCTCCGGATACGCTATGCCTTGGTAAAGGAACTGGAAGACATCGGCAATGCCGCCGAAGCGTTTCGGCATCTGTCCGCTGCCAACGATGCGCAGAAACAGGCGCTCGGTTACGATTTCCAGCAGGATGCCGCGATATTCGACGCGATCGAGGCGCTATTCGGCGGCCCGCCGAACAGTTTCGAAGCAAGCGGGGGCAAGGCCGGTCCGGCACCCATTTTCGTCGTGGGCATGCCGCGCACGGGCACCACGCTGGTCGACCGCATCCTGTCGTCGCACCGCGATGTCGAGGCGGCCGGTGAGCTTCAGGCGATGCCGTTGGCGGTCAAGCAACTTGCGGGCACGTCATCGCGGCGCGTGATCGATCCGGAGACCATTGCTGCCAGCGCGGGCATCGATCCGGCGGCGATTGGCGACGCTTATCTGAAGCGTGCCGATCATCACCGTCCAGGCGTGAAAGCACGCTTTACCGACAAGTTGCCGGCTAATTTCCTCTACATCGGGCATATTGCGCATGCCTTGCCCAACGCCCGGATCGTCTGCCTGCGCCGGAATCCGATGGATACGATCTGGAGCAACTACAAGAATCTCTTCGCCAGCCAATCGGCCTATTACGCCTACTCTTACGACCTCATGGACACGGCGCGCTATTATGCGCGCTTTGACCGGCTGATGGCGCTTTGGGAAAGCATTTGGCCGGGGCGGGCTCTGCAATTGTCGTATGAGGCGCTGGTCGCGGATCAGGAGGGGCAAACGCGGCGGTTGCTGCAACATTGCGATCTCGATTGGGACGAGAAGTGTCTGTCGTTTCATGAGAACGGTACCGCCGTTGCTACGCCCAGCGCGGCGCAAGTGCGTCGGCCGATCAACGCCGATTCCGTGGAGAAATGGCGGGCCCACGAAGCCGCGTTGGAACCGGCGCGCGCATGGCTTGAGGCGCAGGGCGTGAAGCTCTGACAAAGCGCCATCGCCTGCCGTCTGGCAAGCGATGGCGGAGTGGGTAACGCAGGGGGCGGGATCGAGGTGCTCCGTCGTTCCGGGAACCCTCGATCCTCGCATGAAGATCAGTACTTTATGCGTGCCTCGATCCCGACTGTGCGCGGGTTCAGCACGGTCTGGCGGTAGAAGCGCACGGCAACGCCATCGTTTACACCGATGCGCGAGCGATCGTTGCCAACCGAGACGACGGCGTATTTGTCGAAGATGTTGTTGGCAAAGAGGCCGATGCTGTACTTGTCGGTTTCGTAAGAGATCGAGGCCCGGTGGAGGACGTAGCCCGGGATCTTGTCGCCATAGGCGCGGTCCCAGCCCAGTCGGGACACCACGTTTCCGCGATAGGTTGCGGTCCAGTTGCCGATGAGGCTGCCGTCCATGAACGGCATGGTGTAAGTGGCGCCCAGGCTGCCCGAATTCTTGGCCGAACCCGGCAGACGGTCGCCGTCCAGCGCGTCGAGCTGCGTGAACTTCGGCCGCGCGTCATAATCGCCGGGGGTCGTGCGGATCGTGATGATGCCGGGTACGTCGTCGGTGAGCTTCGCATCGGTGTACGAATACATGCCCTGGATCGCCAGTTCGGGGATCGGCCTGAGCTGGAACGAGGCTTCGAAGCCCTGCGACTTGGCCGAACCGCCGTTAACGGTGATCCCGGTTGCGCCGTAAAGGGTGGTCGAGTCGACCTGAATGCCGTCCCAGACGATATGGAAGACATCGAAGTTGAACGACAGTTTCCGGTCGAACAGCTGCGTACGAATGCCGATTTCGGCGTTCTTCGTCTTGTCCGGACCGTACTGGATCTCGTTCGGCAGTGCGCAGGCGTTCTGCTGGTTTGCCGGAACGGGATCGGGGCAGGGCGCCACGCGGTTCGGTCCGCCGATGCGGTAGCCCTTGCTGTACGTGGCATAGACCATCAGGTCCGGGGTGAAGTTGTACGAGGTGTTGAACTTCCACACCCAGCCATCCTGCTTGGCCTTGCCGCCCGACGGAGTCAGGTCATAGGGGCTGAGCGGATCACCCAGCAGGGGAAGGACGAGTGCGCCCTGGATCTCCGACGTATACTTGAAGTAACGCGCGCCGCCTGTGACTTGCCACTTTGGCGTGATTTTGAACGTGCCTTCGCCGAAGATCGCCTTCTCGGTTACCTTGGACTTGATGTAGCTTACATATTCGAGATCGTCGGGATTGTTGGGAACGCCGTAGAAGTCCGACAGGCCGGGCGTGTGTTCGGCATAATCGTTGTGGTATTTCTGATCGTTGTAGAAGGCGCCGAGCACCCAGTTGAGCGGTCCGCCGTGCCGCGAGACGAGGCGGATTTCCTGGTTGAACTGCTTGCGGGTATTGTCGGATTCGTTCCAGCTCGAAAACGCCGGGAACAGCTCGTAGTCGTAGTCGAGATCGAGCAGCAAGTCAGTATTGTCGGACTTCGACTTCACGCGAACATTGGTATAGGCCGTTGTCGACACGAGATCGGCGATGTCGGCAATGTTTGCGTTGATCTCCATGCTGGCCAGATGCGCGCGGCGGTTTACCGGCTCTTCGTAGCGGGCGGCGTTCTCGTACTTGCCGGTGCCCATCACGCCTGCACTGTTGGACTGGGAGCCGTCGGTCTTGGTGCGCTGGAATGCGTAAGTGAAAATGACCTTCAGGTCTTCGGTGGTCTGGAACAGCAACTGGTTGCGCGTTGTGAAGGTTCTTTCGAAGTTCAGATCCTTCCGCTTCTTCAGGTTTGCCGAGGCTTCTTCGGGCGTTACACCGTCCGGACCGCCCGGCTGCGGAAGGGAGACGCCGGGTTCCTGAAGCAGTAGCGGATAATCGATAAAGCCGGGGTCGTAATAGTAGCCGGTGGCGGTGCGGAACGCGATGTGGTCCTTGACGATCGGAATGTTGATCATGCCGTCGAACTGATAGCCCGCGTGACTGCCGTGGCTCTTGCCGTAGAGGCGGCCATGGGCCTCGCCCTCGAAGCTGTCGAGATCGGGGCGGTTCGGGATGTAGCGGATCGCGCCCGCCAGTGTGCCGAGGCCGTAGAGTGTACCCTGCGGGCCAAGCAGTGTTTCCACGCGCGCAATGTCGAGCAGCTTGAAGTCGTAGTAGAGCGGCACTTCGCCCAGATAGACGCCGAGCGCATCGTCATAGTTGGCGCCACCGGAATCGACATCGGAAGCATTGAGGCCGCGCAGGACGATCGTCCCGGTGCCGCCGGGGCCGGTGTCGGAAATCGTCAGGCCGGGCGTGAAAGCGGCAAGATCGCGCACGTCGTCGATGTGCTGGCGGGCGAGGTCCTCGGAGCCGATCGCCGAAATGTTGATCGGCGTGTCCATGATCGTCGTGGCGCGGCGGGTGCCGGTCACGACGATGGCATTGCCGTCATCCGATACGGTGGCGTCCTGCGCCATGGCCGGCACGGCCAGTGCGGTGCTTGTGAACACGGTTGCGGACAGCAGCCCCGCTTTCATTTTTGCGCGATATGTCATGTGCTTCCCTGTCTGTGTTTTGGTTTACGTTGCCCGTGCCCTGGCTTGCCCCTGCCAGAACCCTGTGGGTGTTGCTTGGAAGTCCCTCTTGGACGCGCCCTGCCACCGCTTGAGGGGTGTCTTGCCGGCGCGTTTCCTGCACTCGGCGCTCTCACTGCGCGCCGAGGTATTTACCGATGCGATCCTTGGTATTGCGCCGTGGATCAGCGGGTTGCGGAGGCCGCCTCGCTACGTTTCGCGATGATCCGCGCGATCAGCGGCTGGAAGGGGAACAGGAACTGCTCCCGGATGGAAAGTCGCTTGCGTTCATCTTGCCCGACGATCGCGGATTCGCCTTCGCGATAGGTTCCGAAGATGCGGTCGATGAGGATCAGCGAATTGGCGTAATTGCAGCGGGTGGCTTCATAATCGACCGAATGGTGGAGGCTATGATGCCGGATCGTCGTGAAGAAGAGCGAGTAGAAACGGGGTGGATCCGAGCGCACATTGGCGTGTGCGAAAGTGGAAACGACCGCCAGAACATTGAAAGCGCAGAATTGGGCGGCCTGCGGGATATCGAACAGGGCCACGATGCTGAGGCTGATGAGGAACAGTTCGATGGGATTACCCACCGCGCCTTTCATTGCGTTCAACTGGGTGATGTGGTGATGCGGGGCGTGGGTCAGCCAGAACGGCGTCCAGTTATGCATCAGCCGGTGCATCCAGTACTGGCCGAATTCGATGACGAAGATCACCAGCGCAACCTGCACGACGAACGGCAAGTGCATGGCCCACTGGGTGGTAATGCCGAGCGAGTGTTTCACCGAGGTCAGCGGATCTTCGGCCAGTTTGGTCGAGACCCACGTTATCACCGTGGCTCCGAGGATCACGTAGAACAGATCGGTGACGAATTCGCGCGTGTTCATTCGCCAGCGCGAATGCCGTTCGTGGATCCACTCCAGGGCCAACACCGCCAGTGTCGTCAGCGAAGTGGCGACGACGAGGGACCAGGAATTGTCGATCCATGATTTCGGGCCATAAGCCCAGAACAGAACGGTGAGCGCGACGAACGCCGGTGGCAGCAGATCGAAGACCTTGTTCTTCAGTGTAGTGTCATTCCGTGCGTCGGAAGAATCCGGATTTACGTCGGGATAGCTGCCACCGGCGAATGAATGCTCATCGCCTGATAGAACCGTGATGCTGGCCGGCAGTTGTCCCATCGAAAACCCCCATCCAAGCCGGCGACCCGGCTTGCTATTGCAGATTCTTTCCTCCCGCTCCGTCGCTCTGTTCGGCGACATTAAGCACACGGTATGGATATTACCTTTTTCGTCAAGCGTATTAATGCTGCAAGTGCAGCATTTACCGGAAAATCGGAAAAAATGGCGGAATACCGCCATTCTTGGAGGAGGCGTTTATGAAGCTTTGCCGCACGTGCGTTTGGTGAGCGTGATGAACGCTGCTCAGGCGGGCGCCGCCCAAGGGGAAAACATCGTTGCTGATTCGCGCGTGGCAGGCACATGACCTGTCCCGCCGGGCACTCGATGCGCACGATTGTTTGTACTTCCTGCAGAACCTGCCGAGACCGCAATCGCGGACTGTCTTATTGCCGGCGCATGCGATAGGAGACGGCCGTAAGGTTTTGCATGTGAAGATAGTGATGATCGCAGAAAGGGGCGCAGTTTGAGCACCGATCCCGCCAGTCTTGCCCGGCTCAGCATGAGCCTCCCCGCCGAGCTGTTTCGCCAGCTCGACGCCATGGTGGAAGAACGCGGCCTGCCTTCGCGATCGCAACTGATCTCCGAACTCATCCGCCATGCTCTTGCGGAGCATGAGGCATTGACGCGTCCCGAAGAGATGCTCGCCGGCACGATCACCCTTGTTTACCGGGGCGACAGGGGCAAAGTGCGCCAGCAGCTTGCGCAGAGCCAGGCAGAGTATCTGAAGGAAGTCATCTCCTCGCAGCACGTGTTTCTGGAGGACGATCAGTCGCTTGAGGTCCTTCTGGTGCAGGGGCCTGCCGCGCGATTGAAGGAATTGTGCGACGCGCTGCGCGGGATTCGGGGTGTTCGCCAGCTCCAGCTTGTTACCACCACTGCCTTGCTTCCGCCGCTTCACGAGCAGGAGAAGGCCAGGAGCGACGACGCGGCCCCAACCCGCAAGCCGCGGGCCAAGAGCGAAGAGGCGGTGTAACGGCCGCTTGTGGCGAGGATTACGATCCCGCCGCGCTACGTGCCTTGAAGATCGCAGCGACGGTTTCCGATCCGATCGCCGCAGCCAATCCGTGTCTGGACTTGGCGGAATAGCCCGGGCAGTGGCGGAAATTGCGCCTCTCGGTCCGCGTGCCGATTCCCCCTCAAGGGGTGAGTATTACAGAATCGGTTCACCGTAATAATTTTCGATGGACAACCCTTTCATTCGCGGCAATGCTGCACTGCGAAAGGGGACCGACTCATGATCGTATCGATCCGTAGAATATCCAAGGCCGCACTGATGGCTGGCGTGCTTCTTACCGCGGCTTGCTCACAGACATCGAGCGACGCGCCGAAGCGCCAGGAATTCAACATCGGATGGTCGATCTATGCGGGCTGGATGCCCTGGCCTTACGCGCAGCAGGCCGGCATCGTGAAGAAGTGGGCGGACAAGTACCACATCAAGATCAACATCGTTCAGGTGAACGACTACGTCGAATCGGTTAATCAGTATACCGCCGGAAAGCTGGACGGCGTTACTGTCGCCAATATGGATGCCCTTACGATTCCGGCCGCGGGCGGCAAGGATACCAGCGCCATCATCGTGGGCGACTATTCCAACGGCAACGACGGCATCCTGCTGAAGGGCGCCAGCGATCTGAAGGCCATCAAGGGCAAGCAGATCAACCTCGTCGAGCTTTCCGTTTCGCACTACCTGCTCGCACGCGCCCTGAACTCGGCCGGGCTGGCGCTGAACGACGTGAAGACTGTGAACACCTCGGACGCCGACATCGTGGGTGCGTTCGCCAGCCCGGACGTTACGGCGGCGGTCGCGTGGAACCCGCAGCTTTCGGTCATGAAGGAACAGCCCGGCGCGAAGGAAGTGTTCAGCTCGGCCGACATTCCGGGCGAAATTCTCGATCTTCTGGCGGTCGATACCGCCACGCTGAAGGCCAATCCGAACCTCGGCAGGGCGCTTGCCGGCATCTGGTACGAAACGGTGGCGCTGATGAAGCGTCAGGATGCCGAGGGCAAGGCTGCGCGCGCGGCGATGGCCAAGCTGGCGGGCTCAACGCCGGAAGCGTTCGACAGCCAGCTCACCACCACGTTCCTCTATTCCGATCCGAAGGCGGCGGTCGCGGCGGCATCGTCTCCGGCGCTGGTCACCACCATGACACGCGTTCGGGACTTCAGCTTCTCCAAGGGCCTGTTCAAGGGCGCGACTTCCGCAGATGCGGTGGGAATGGCCTTCCCCGGTGGCAAGACGCTTGGCGATGCCCAGCACGTGACGCTGCGTTTCGACGAAAGCTTCATGAAGATGGCAGCCGACGGCAAGCTCTGAGCGCACTCAGCGCCCTTCAATCCCGCTACATCAAGGTGACATGACGCAATGCGTTGGGTGAATCGTCAACTCCGGCGAAGCGACCGCCTGCTCCTTGGCGCGCTGCCAATCCTGCTGCTGGCGGTGGCCTATCTGCTGGTAGCCGCCAGCCGCCACGCGGCCAATCCGGCGGACAAGATCCTGCCCCTGCCTTCCAGTATGGTGCAGAGCATGTCCGTCCTGATGTTCCAGCCCGACCAGCTGACGGGTCAGCTGGTGTTCTGGGCGGATACGCTCGCAAGCCTCCAGCGGCTGGGGATCGGGCTGGGCATCTCGACATTGATGGCGATCTGCGTCGGGCTCGCGCTGGGGGCTCTGCCGCCGGTGCGTGCCACGTTCGGGCCGCTGGTGACGGGCATCGCGGTGATCCCGCCGATTGCCCTGCTGCCGATCCTGTTCATCGCGCTGGGATTGGGCGAGACGGCCAAAGTCGCGCTCATCGTGGTGGGCATAGCGCCGGTCATGATCCGCGATATCGCGGCCCATGTCGCCGCCTTGCCCAGAGAACAGATTATTAAGGCGCAGACGCTGGGCGCCAGCAGTTGGCAAGTGATGATCCGCGTGGCGCTGCCGCAGGCCATGCCCCGGCTCTTGCAGGCGATGCGGCTGTCGCTCGGACCGGCATGGGTCTTCCTGATCTCGGCCGAGGCGATCGCATCCGATGTCGGCCTTGGATACCGCATCTTCCTGGTTCGCCGCTATCTCTCGATGGACGTCATCATTCCCTACGTCGCCTGGATCGCGCTTCTGGCGATCGCGATGGACGTGACGCTGACTTTCCTGAGCAGGCGGCTGTTCCCGTGGGCACACGGAGATAACCATTGAGCACACTTCTCAGCTTTCGCGACGTCTGGGTCGAATATGGAGACAGGATCGTCATCGAGAAACTGTCTCTCGATATCGAAGCCCACTCCTTCGTCTCGATCATTGGTCCTTCGGGGGCGGGCAAGAGCAGTTTTCTGCGCCTGATCCTGGGGCAGGAGGGGCCGACCCACGGCTCCATCCTCCTCGACGGCATACCGCTCGCGCCAGAGTGCGGACCGGATCGCGGCATCGTGTTCCAGCGCTACTCGGTGTTTCCGCACCTCTCGGCGTTGGGCAACACGATCCTCGGGATGGAATGTGCAAGGGCGCCGCTTTCGGCCCGCCTGTTCGGCGCTGCCCGGCGCGCGGCGAAAGAGGAAGCGGTGGAGATGCTGACGGCCGTCGGCCTTGGCGACAGTCTCCACCTCTATCCCGCGCAGATGTCCGGCGGCATGCAACAGCGACTGGCGATTGCCCAGGCGCTTGTGAAGCGGCCACGCATCCTCCTGCTGGATGAGCCGTTCGGCGCGCTCGATCCCGGAATACGTGCGGACATGCACGTGCTGATCCGGAAATTGTGGAGCGACTATGCGCTGACGATCGTCATGGTCACCCACGATATTCGCGAGGCTTTCAGTCTTGGAACGCGCGTGATCGCGCTCGACAAGCGCCGTCACGATCCGCACGCGCCCCACCGTTTCGGCGCGGTTGCGGTCTACGATCTGCCGCTCAAGGAGCGGGTCGAACAGATTTCCGACGAGCGCGTAAGTATTACTATTGACTGAATAGGTAATAATTGGAAGGAGGTGCATATGAGCTCCGAATCCGCAAGCCTGGCGCGGCTCAGCATGAGCCTTCCGGCAGACCTCTTCAGACAGCTCGACACGATGGTGGCGGAACGGGGCCTTCCTTCCCGTTCGCAACTGATCGCCGAACTGATCCGCCACGCTCTTGCCGAGCATGGCTCGCTTAACCACCCGGACGAGATGCTCGCCGGCACGATTACCCTTGTTTACCGCAGCGAGCAGGGCCGCGTTCGGCACCAGCTTTCCCAGACCCAGACCAGCTATCTGAAGGAAATCATTTCCTCTCAGCATGTCGTGCTGGAGGAGGATCAATCTCTCGAAGTCCTGCTCGTGCAAGGCCCCGCCGTGCGGCTGAAGGAACTGTGCGATGCCATCCGGCGCGTGCGCGGGATGCAGCAGCTGGAACTCGTGACCACCACCGCCCTTCTGCCGCCGCTTTACGAACCTGATGGTGGCAACTCCCAGTCGATCGGAGCGAATTCATGACCCAGATTCTGGCGAACCCGCTTGCCGCCCGCGACCATGCACGCGGCATGGAAGGCACCGTGATCGAGAGCATGCCGGTGCTGCCGCCAGTCGCGAGCGATCTGCCCGCAGGCGTGGCGGCGCAGGACCTCACGTGGGAGGAGACCATTGCGGCGGGCGGCTATGCCACCCGGCGGCTGGCACGCGGCACGCGCCTGCGGCTGATCGACATCAAGGGCGATGCCTGCGCGTCGCTGCTTGTCTTCAATGCGGAAATGCCGACCGAGCGGCTCAACGTCGCGGACACCGTGAAAGTCCAGTGGAACGCCTACCTCGATGCGGGCAAGCTGCTGCTGTCGGACATGGGCCGCGTGCTCATGAGCATTCTGGAAGACGATGCCGGCACGCATGACACATTCTGCGGCACCTCCAACGCCGCCACCAATGCGGCCAAATACGGCGACGGCAGCAATAGCGGCGCCTATCCAAACGGGCGCGACCGCTTTCTCTTGGGCGCGGGCAAGCACGGCCTTGGCCGCCGCGATGTGCATCCCTGCGTGACCCTGTTCAAGGGCACGCGGATCGAGACGGACGGCACGATCACCCCGCAGGTCGGTCCGTTCGAGGCCGGTCGCAGCGTGGTGCTGCGCGCGGAAATGGACGTGATCGTGGTGATCGCCAATTGCCCGCACGTGCTCGACCCTCGTGACGACTGGACGGTGACGCCGCTGCGCGTCTCGGCATGGCGCGGCCCGGTCACGCCTGAGGCTGACCCGATCCGCACTGCCACGCCGGAAGGCCTTCGCGCCTTCCAGAACGTCGAAGACTACTTCCGTCGCTGAAAGGACAGGCCACAATGAACGCCGATCCCCACATGTCCGGCCTCACCGGCGCCGTGATCCACGACGTGATCGTGCCCGCCCGGGCGCCTTGGCTGCACCACGTTGCGGCCGGGCAGACGCTTCGCATCGTCGACCTTGAAGGCAATCAGGCCGTGGATTTCCTGCTCTATTCGGCTGAGGACGATGCCGAACGCTACAGCGCGCAGGATACCGTTGCCGCACAGGGCAACCTGTTCCTGCGTGAAGGCACCCGGCTGCTGTCCAACGAGGGCCGGACGATGATGACCATCGCCGCCACCTCGGTCGAATATCACGATACCATCGGCGGCGCCTGCTCCTGCGAATCCAACACCTTGCGCTACGGCCATCACACCAAGGCCGAGCATGCCTGCGTGGAGAACTTCCTCGAAGCCAATCTCACCGAGGGCCGGGGCAAGCGGGACATCGTGTCCAACATCAACTTCTTCATGAACGTACCGGTCGAGCCGGACGGGTCGCTGGGCATCGTCGACGGAATATCCGCGCCGGGCCTGACCGTTGACCTGCGAGCGGAAATGGACGTCGTCGTCGTCGTCTCGAACTGCCCGCAGGTCAACAACCCCTGCAACGGCTTCAACCCCACCCCCGTTCGGATGATTGTCACCGCATGAACTTTGACACGGTCCTGATCGCCAACCGAGGCGCGATCGCCACCCGCATCATCCGCACGCTGCGACGCATGGGCCTGAAGTCCGTCGCCGTCTATTCCGAGGCAGACGAAGGCTCCAACCACGTATCCGAAGCCGACGAGGCGGTCTGCATCGGCGGGGCCAAAGCTTCCGACAGCTATCTCAACATCGCCGCGATCCTCGATGCCGCGCGCAAGACCGGGGCAGGGGCCATCCATCCCGGCTACGGTTTCCTGGCCGAAAACGTCGAGTTCGCGGAGGCCTGCGCGGAGGCGGGCATCGTCTTCATCGGCCCCACCGTCCAGAACATCCGCACGTTCGGCTTGAAGCACAGCGCCCGCGCGCTTGCGGCGGCGCATGACGTGCCGCTGGCGCCCGGTACCGGGCTGCTTGCCGACGAAAAGGATGCCGTACTCGCTGCACGCGAAATCGGTTTCCCGGTGATCCTCAAAGCAACGGCGGGCGGCGGCGGCATCGGCATGCGCGTCTGTGAAGACGAGGCGGAACTGCGCGATGCTTTCGCATCGGTGGCGCGGCAGGGCCTGAGCAATTTCGGCGATGCCAGCGTCTTCCTCGAACGCTACGTCCGGCGCGCGCGCCATGTCGAGGTCCAGTTGTTCGGCGATGGCCAGGGCCGCGTCATGGCTCTTGGCGAGCGCGATTGTTCACTCCAGCGCCGCAACCAGAAAGTGGTCGAGGAAGCCCCCGCGCCGCTGCTGCCCGAACGGGTGCGGGCGGAGCTGATTGCCTCGGCCGTGCGACTGGGCGAGGCCGCGCGGTATCGTTCGGCCGGGACGGTCGAATATCTCTACGACGCTGACCGGGAGGAGTTCTTCTTCCTGGAGATGAACACGCGCCTTCAGGTCGAGCACGGCGTCACCGAAATGGTGATGGGTATCGATCTGGTCGAATGGATGGTGCGCGGGGGGGCGGGGGACTACACATTCCTCGACCGTGAGCCGCCGACCCCGCAAGGCCATTCGGTGCAGATGCGCCTCTATGCGGAAGACCCGTCGCTCGACTACCGCCCCACTTCGGGCACGCTGACCGCTCTGGAATTCCCCTCCGACATTCGCGTCGAGACATGGTGTTCGGCGGGTAGCACGGTCAGCGCATGGTACGATCCGATGCTGGCGAAGCTGATCGTCCACGCGCCGACCCGTGCCGAGGCAGTCGAGGCCGCGCAGGCGGCGCTCGACCGGAGCCGGGCGGACGGCATCGAAACCAACTTGCGCTGGCTGCGCGATGTCGTGCGCTCGCCCGCTTTCGTCAGCGGCGAAGTCTCGACCCGCGTGCTTGACGGCATCGTCTACGAGCCGCGCTCGATCCGCGTGGTCAGCGGCGGCACCGCGACGACCGTGCAGGACTGGCCGGGACGCCAGAAGCTCTGGGCTGTCGGCGTGCCGCCATCGGGGCCGATGGACGACCAGTCTTTCCGCCTCGGCAACCGGTTGCTCGGCAATCCCGAAGGGACGGCGGGTCTGGAAGCCACTGTCACCGGCCCCACGCTTGCTTTCGTAGCCCCGGCGCGGATCTGCATCACCGGTGCGGACTTCGGCGCGACGCTTGACGGCGAGCCGGTTCCGCGCGGCGTTCCGACGGATGTGAAGGCAGGCCAGACGCTGGCGCTTGGACGGGCCTCGACCGGCGGCATGCGCGGTTACGTGCTCTTCGCCGGCGGGCTCGACATGGCGCCCTATCTGGGCAGCCGCAGCACGTTCGAACTCGGGCAGTTCGGCGGCCATGCTGCGCGCAGGCTGCTGGCGGGCGATACCTTGCATCTGGCCGGGGAAAGCACCGACGCGGCGCTGCCGATGGTGGCCCTGCCGGAGATTTCGACCGACTGGACCTTGCGCGTGCTCTACGGCCCGCATGGTGCGCCCGATTTCTTCACCGATGATGACGTCCAGTCGTTCCTCGGCGCGGAATGGAAGGTGCACCACAACAGCAACCGCACCGGCGTTCGCCTGATCGGTCCGAAGCCCCGCTGGGCTCGTACGGACGGCGGCGAGGCGGGTCTGCACCCCTCCAACATTCACGACAATCCCTATGCCATCGGCGCGGTCGACTTCACCGGCGACATGCCGATCATCCTTGGCCCCGATGGCCCCTCGCTGGGCGGTTTCGTCTGTCCTTTCGTGGTGATCGCGGCCGATCGCTGGAAGATCGGACAGCTCACCCCAGGCGACCGCCTGCGCTTCGTGCCGGTAAATATCGACGATGCGACGGAGGCGGATACCTCGCAGCGCACGTTCGTGGCGACAGGCGTGGTGCCTGCCTCGTCGCCGGTCCGCCCGGTGGAGACGCTGTCCCCCATCCTCGCCGAAGTGGCAGAAGGCCCCGGGCGTCCGCGCACCGTCTATCGCCAGCAGGGCGACCGGAACATCCTTGTCGAATACGGCCAGATCGTCCTCGACATCGAACTGCGCATTCGGGTGCATGCGCTGATGACGGAGCTGGAGCGGCTGGCTCTGCCCGGCGTCATCGATATCGTTCCCGGCATCCGCTCACTCCAGCTGCACTTCGATGGGCAGGCGCTGGACCAGCAGGCCGCGCTGGCCATGCTCATCGCGGCGGAGGAGCGGCTGGGCGACCTCGAGGACTTCACGATCCCTTCGCGCATCGTCCACTTGCCCTTGAGCTGGCGCGATCCGGCAACGATCGAGACGATCGAGAAGTACATGGCCACGGTCCGCGCCGATGCGCCATGGTGCCCGGACAACATCGAGTTCATCCGCCGCATCAACGGCCTTGCCGACAGTGATGCGGTCGAGAACCTGATCTTCGAGGCGAACTACCTCGTGATGGGGCTGGGCGACGTCTATCTGGGCGCTCCCGTGGCCACTCCGGTCGATCCCAGGCACCGTTTGGTGACGACCAAGTATAACCCCGCGCGCACCTGGACGCCGCCCAATGTCGTGGGCATCGGCGGCGCCTACATGTGCATCTACGGCATGGAAGGGCCGGGCGGTTACCAGCTCTTCGGCCGGACGGTTCAGGTCTGGAACACCTATCGCCAGACCGACGCCTTCACCGAAGGCAAGCCATGGCTGCTGCGCTTCTTCGACCAGATCCGTTTCTATCCGGTGAGCGCGGACGAACTGACCGAATGGCGCCGGGAATTCCCCGCCGGGCGCCGCTCGCTCCGGATCGAGCCGTCCGAGTTCAGGCTGGCGGATTACCGGGCCTTCCTTGCCGAGAATGCGCAGTCGATCTCGGAATTCGAGGAAAAGCGCAAGGCCGCTTTCGACGAGGAACGCGCGGATTGGCAGCGGCTTGGCGAGTTCGACCATGCTGCGGATTCCGGCGAGGTCGAGGAGCCGGAGGGCGCGGTGATCGACCTCCCGGTGGGCTCCAACCTGGTCGAAGCGCCTTACGGCGGCGTGGTCTCGATGCTGCTCGTGGCGGCAGGGGACGTGGTGGAAGCGGGCGACAAGATCGCGGTGATTGAGGCTATGAAGATGGAATGTCCTGTTGAAAGCCCCGGCCGGGGCACGATCGAGGCTCTCTACATGCGCGAGGGGCAGTCGTTGCAGCCCGGCGCGCCGATGCTGGCCCTGAGGCAGCACGCATGACCGCGCCCGATCGTCGCAGCGCGGCTGCCATCGCCGATGCCGTCAATGCGGGGCGCATTAGCGCCGTCGCGGTGGCCGAAGAGACCTTGGCGCGCGCCGCCGCCTATGATGCCGTACAGCCGCAGATATGGATCAGCCGCGCCAGCCGCGAGCAGCTTCTGGAGCAGGCCCGCGCTGTCGATGCCCGCATCGCTGCCGGGGAAGTGCTGCCGCTCGCAGGTGTTCCCTTCGCAGTGAAGGACAATATCGATGTGGAAGGCTTCGATACCACGGCAGCCTGCCCGGCTTTCGCCTACCGCCCGGAAAGCTCTGCCACGGTAATCGAGCGCCTGACGGCGGCGGGCGCGCTTTGCATCGGCAAGACCAATCTCGACCAGTTCGCCACCGGTCTGGTCGGTACCCGTAGCCCTTACGGCATCCCCCGCAATGCCTCCAATCTCGCCTATGTCAGTGGCGGTTCCAGCTCGGGTTCCTCCGTTGCGGTGGCGGCCGGGTTGGTCGCTTTTGCGCTGGGCACTGATACTGCCGGCTCGGGTCGCGTTCCCGCCGCCTTCAACCACCTGATCGGGTTCAAGCCCACGAAAGGGCGATGGAGCACGCATGGCCTCGTCCCGGCGTGCCGCACGCTCGACTGCATCACCGTCTTCACCGACGACACGGCCGACGCGCGGCTGGTCGATCAGGTTGTAGCAAGCTTCGATCCGGCCGATCCGTACTCCAAGCAGTTGGCAGACAAGCCGCTCCGGCCCGCGCGCATCGGCGTGCCGCGCCGCGACCAGCGGGTCTGGTTCGGCGATACTGAGTCCGAATTTCTCTATGACCGCGCGCTCGAAAATCTGGCGCGGTTGGGGGAACTGGTGGAAGTCGATCTGGCGCCGCTGCTGGAGGCCGCACAGCTGCTTTACGGCGGTCCCTGGGTCGCGGAGCGCACTGCGGCGGTGGCAGATATGCTCGCGGACAACCCGGACGCCATCGACCCGACCGTCCGGACCATCGTCGAACCCGGCGCTGAGGTCAGCGCGGTGGAACTGTTCAACGGCATGTACCGCCTTGCCGAGATCAAGCGCCATGCCGACCTGCTGTGGTCCGATATCGACATGCTGGCCTTTCCGACCACCGGCACCACCTACCGCGTCTCCGAACTGCTGGCGGCGCCCGTGGCGCTCAACAGCAATCTGGGCCTCTACACCAATTTCGTGAACCTGCTCGACATGGCCGCGCTCGCGGTGCCTGCCGGAATACGCGCCAATGCCACGGGCTTCGGGATTACCCTGATCGGCCCCGCCGATACCGACCGCGCCCTGCTGGACGTGGCCGACGCCTACCTTTCGGTTGCGGATCTCCCGCTGCCGCCATCACTCGATCTGGAGGGAAAGATGCAGACCGTGAAACTCGCCGTCGTTGGCGCCCATCTCAAGGACATGCCGCTTCACTGGCAGCTCACCTCGCGCGATGCGAAGTTCGTCGGCGCCTTCGAAACCGCGCCGACGTATCGGCTCTATGCCATGGCCGACAGCGTGCCCGCCAAGCCCGCGCTTGTGCATAGCGAGGATGGGGCGTCCATCGCCGTCGAGGTTTACGAACTGGGCGTCGCCGAGTTCGGTAGCTTCGTGGTCGAAGTGCCTGCACCGCTGGCGATCGGCACCGTTACGCTGGCTGACGGCAGCAGCGTGAAGGGCTTCGTCGCCGAACCGCGCGCCATGACCGGGGCGGAGGACATCACCAGCCTCGGCGGATGGCGCGCTTTCATCGCGCGCGCAGCCTGACTCGCATCGGCAAGATCAAAGGGGGAAACATGCGCACGTTCGGACTGACGGTTCTGGCTGCGGCCGGGGCCATGGCTACCATCTCAACTGCCGCTCAGGCTCAGCAAGAGCAGGTCATCACGGTACCGGGCTTCGCGGATTTCCTGGCGGTTGACGGGAAGACCGTCTGGGCCACGAACAAGGGCCGGGTCGAACGCTGGTCTCGCGAAAGTAAGCTCGCGGAGGTCGCGATGGCCCACCCTTGCGGCGCCATGGCTATCGCGGATGGTTCCCTGTGGGTTGCCGATTGCAAGGAGGGCACGCTCAACCGGATCGACATCCGCACCGCGAAACTCACGGCAACCATCGCCACCGGCATTGCCAATCCCAAAGGCGAACTCAATGTCGTTGCGGGCGCCGGGTCGATCTGGGTGGCGAGTGACGCGGGCGGCAAGATCGCGCGGGTCGATCCTGCCAGCAATAGCGTGACGGCTTCGGTTACTGTCGATCCGGGCACGTGGTATCTGGCGTTCGGGTTTGGATCGTTGTGGGCGGTCAGTGCCGAGCAGCAATCGCTGCAACGCATCGATCCCAAAACGAACAGCGTGGTCGGCAAGACGCCTTTGGGGAAGGAGCCGGGCTTCCTTGCCGCCGGGTCGGGCGGCGTCTGGGTGCAGGAACAGGGGGACGGCACCGTGGCCCGTATCGATCCCCACACCGGCGAACTCTCCGGACGGATCAAGGTGGGCGAGAACCTGAAATGGGGCGATATCGACACCGGCAGCGGCAAAGTCTGGCTGCGCACAACAGACGATCAGGTCTTTGTGGTAATCGATCCCAAGACGATGGGCGTCGATAAGCGCATGGGCAAGGCGGCGGGAAGCGGTGCGCTACGCTATACGCACCACGGCCTTTGGACGACCGCACATGACGAGCACACCCTGACATGGTGGCCGAAGTCCGCGCTGAAGGGGAAAAGCGACGCCGGGAGCTGATTGCTTACGGAATATACTGATATAAAAAGCTTAAACGTCCGATCCGTGGAAACGGATCGGACGTTCGGGCGTGGGATGATGCGAAGGGCATAGTGGGAATGCCAGTAATTTCGCTTTGCGCATAAATCGCGTCTATGCTTTTAGAGCGATGTCGGGCTACTGCGGGCTCGGGTTTTGCCTTGATGGGGACACGCAAGCAGATGAGCGAACGAACGCCGTTGATCGACGAGAAGTTCGCGAAGCGTGTCGATTGGAACCTGCTCCGGACATTCGTCGATATCGTCCGCGCCGGGGGCATCGGGGCGGCGGCAAGGCAGCTCAACAAACAGCAACCGAGCATCAGCGCGGCGCTCAAGCGGCTGGAAGATCAGGTCGGCGCAACGCTGCTGCATCGCTCCGCGACGGGCGTCGAGATGACGAGCGCCGGCAAGGCGATGATGGCGCTGTGCGAGGACATGCTGGAATCCGCCCGCCTGATGCCGCACCAGATCGCGCAGGCGACGCGGCGGGTTGAAGGCATCGTCCGCATCCAGATGGTCCCGGGCGTCGTTTCCCGTGAATTCGACGAGGCCATCGCCAGTTTTCACCGCCGCAATCCCGACATTCATATCGAGATCCGCGTCTCGCCATGGCGTCAGGTGCTGGATGCGTTGGAGCGCGGCGAAGTGGAAGTGGGGGTCGGCTACGACGGCGGCGTTCGCGGCAGCCTTGTCTACGAGCCGCTGTTCGTGGAGCGGCAGCAACTCTACTGCGCGCGCAGCCATCCGCTTTTCGGCTATCGCGTAACGCAGTTGAAGGAACTGATTGGCGAAGGCTTCGTGCTTACGGGTGAGCAGGAGATCGAAGCCATCACCCAGCTTCGTCGCCGCTATAGGCTGGGCGGCAAAGTGACGGGACTGGTGGAGGACACCGGCGAAGCCCGCCGTCTCGTCGTCAACGGCGTCGGCATCGGGTTTCTGCCCGTGCATGCGGTCCAGGCCGAAGTGGAGAGAGGCCTGCTGTGGCCGCTGCTCCCCGCGGAATTCGAGCCCTCTTACGACATCTTCCTTTTGGCCCGGTCCGAACCCGCGCGCGACACGGCCACGCAGCTTTTCATTGATGAGGTGTTCCGGCGCATCCGTGCGCTGCACAGGTCATAGTCCCAATCTATGCCTTTCATCGAAAATTTGCCTCTGCCTTCATCACCTGTCCAAGCCCAGTTTCAGATCGGGCAAGGTGAGGGTTTTGAATGGGGCCGAAAACAAACTTCCAGCCAGCGCGCAAATCCGGCGTGGCGGCCATTGGCGTAAAGCTGTTCAGGGCGATCCTCGAAAGCGTTGAAGCGCGGGCTCAGGCCGTTGGCGGTGCACCGAGCCGGCGTGTTTCGCCCAGTGCCGAACAGGGTGCGGGCAAGCTCGATGGCCTTTCAACACATTGAAGAGCCGATACTATCTCGGCACGCGGGCGATAGCGCTGAGCGCAGCGGTCTGGACCGCGAGCTTCGCGCCTTGCGCTATGGCCGCGCCGCAGGCTGAAACGCGACTGGTCTCGTGCGGCGGAGCAAGTTGTCTGCTCATTTCCGGCCATCGGGCCGACCCGGCATCCACGGTTCGCATCAACGGGCACGAGGTCCCTGTCCAAGGGCAAAAAGCCTGGAGAGTTCGCCTGCCGGTTGAGACCGTTCGGGAATGGTCCCTGCCGATGGCCCGGGCGATCGACGTCACGGTCGGCGAAACCGAAGTTGCGAGCGCGCGCGTCGATCTCCCGATTGGATTGCTGGGTCATTCCACGGACCTTGCATCGCTGGTTATCGGCAGCCCATAGTCCCGATTTGAGGCCCGTCAGTAGATAATCCAACGGTTCATTGTCAGTTTCCCTGCTGAACGCTATGAAAGCGAGGTCGCCGGAGAGCGATCGTCGATATGTGTTCAGGAGAAGATGATGAAGATCGGTGTAATGGTCTTGGCCTCTTTCGCTTTCGCCACGGCCGCTTCTGCGGCCCCCGCGCAAAATCCTTTCGCCCAGGATAGCGCTGTCTTGCAGCTCAAGGGGCTCGACCTTGCCACGGTCGACGGCCAGCAGCGACTGGCCATCCGCATGGATCAGGCCGCCCGCGCGGTCTGCGGTGATCGACTGGCGAACATCCATCTCGCTGCCGAGGAGAAGGCGCGTGAGTGCCGGACGGCGGTGATTGCGGACATCCGCACCAAGATCGAATCGCGCACGGCAGAGGCTTCGGGCGCCGCTCCGGTTCAACTTGCCTCGGCACGATAACCAGAGCCTTTAACGGGTAGGTGACACAAGCGCCGCGGGCAGCCGGAAACGGTTGCCCGGTGCTTGGCGTGCCGATTCCAAATTCTGACAAAGTACCGGAGGTCGGATCTATCGCCGGTCGGCCGATAGGCCCGTCTAATTACCGCGGATACGCGGGCCAGGCCGGGTCTTTAATGGCGATGAAACAATCTGTACTCGTTTGTCGAGCAACTTCAATTTTATGCCCCGGCATGGGCTGAAATCGGCAACGTATTGCCTCGATCTCTGCGCTATGAGACAAAGGACTATCGTTCGATTCGGCTAACATATCCGATTTTCGGGAATTTTCCTGCTCGCAGCGGCTTTTTCAACGACAGCCTCGGGCAGGGATGAAGGACCTTCGTCATACCGGCGAAGCCTCAGTCCGAACGTCATGGGGAGGTTTTTATGTCGTCTCCGTCTGCAGGTGATCTCCCCAGAGAATTGCGCTGACCATGCTTGCTGCCACGGCGGCCAATCCGATTCCGGGAATGGGTGTCCAAGGAGACGGCGAGAGGGCCGCCTGAGATTTAATTGCACGATATACTAGACCGTGTTGAGGCTTTGTTAAGGAAAGCTCTCGTGCGCCAGAAGTATACATCGTTCTCTAATCTGAAAAATGCCGGCCGTCTGGCAGCGATGGCCTGTATTATTCTTACTCAGGCGTGTTCCAACGAAACGGCTCCCAGCCCGCCGCCAACACCGGTCAAGGTTCTGACGGTCGGTCGATCGTCGGCTGCGAATGCCATCGAATTGCCGGGCCGGGTGGAAGCCGTTCGATCGGCGCAGGTCCGCGCCCGCGTCGATGGCATCGTCCTGCGGCGGCTCTATCAGGAAGGCTCGGATGTCGCGGCCGGCACCGCGCTGTTCCAGATCGATCCCGGCGATGTGCAGGCTCAATTGAGACAGGCCAACGCGGGATTGACGCGCGCGCTCGCTGCCCGATCGGACGCGGCGCAAGTCGTAAAGCGATTTTCCTCTCTGATCGGACGGCAGGCAATCAGTGAACTGGAATATGAAAGCGCGCGGAACAATCTGAGGCAGGCCGAAGCGGGCGTTCAAGACGCGCGCGCAGCGCTTGACCGTTCGAAGCTCGCGGCCAGCTATGCGACAGTGCGCGCCCCGATCGCCGGCCGGGTAGGTCGCGCGGAAGTGAGCGAGGGCGCCCTCGTCAGTGCCGGAGCGGGTACGTTGATGACGCAGGTCGATCAACTCTCCCAAGTCTATGTCGTATTCACGAAGTCCAGTTCCGATCTGCTCGATCTGGCGCGCATGACGCGTTCCGGCGAAGTCCGTCTCCCCGACTTGCGCAACATCGAAGTCCGCCTGACTACGGAGAATGGGCAGGACTACGGCGTCGTCGGCCACCTCGATTACGCGGGTCTGGTCGTACAGCCGGGCACCGGAAGCCAGGCGTTGCGGGCGGTATTTCCCAACCCGCACCGGGACCTTCTGCCCGGCCAGTTCGTGCGCGGCGTCCTGCAGGCGGGAACGTTCGTGAATGTGCTCTCCGTGCCCGAACGCGCGGTCATGATCGGCGCCGGAGACACCAGCGTGATCGTTGTCGGCGCAGACAATGTGGCTGAGCGCCGGCTCGTCACGCTCGGTGAATCGCATGACGGAATGTGGATCGTCCGTTCGGGATTGAAGGCCGGCGAACGGATCGTGGTGGAAGGGTGGCAGACCGTCGTGCCGGACCAGAAGGTTGCGCCACAGCCCTTCAAACCGGCCCAGCAGCCGGCGCAACAGGCAAGCAGCGAGGGATGAACCGCTTCTTCGTCTATCACCCGGTCTTCGCCTGGGTGATCGCCATTTTCGCCCTGCTGTTCGGCGGGATTGCCATCGCCAATCTGCCGATCGAGATGTTTCCGAACATCGCGCCCCCTTCGGTCAGCATCTCCACCGCCTTGCCCGGCGCCGATGCGGTCACGCTTGACCGGACAGTGACCTCGGTCATCGAGCGCGAGATGAATGCGGTCGACAATTTCCTCTACATGTCCTCGACCAGCCGCTCCAACGGCACCGCGCAGGTCACCGTGACCTTCCAGCCGGGCACCTCGCTCGACGTGGCAGTTTCGCAGGTTCAGGACCGTCTGGCGCGGGTGGATTCACGCCTTCCCGAGGACGTTCGCCGCGCTGGTGTGCGGGTCACTTCGTCCTCGTCCGGATTTCTGATGATGGTCGCGCTGCGGTCGAAGTCCGGGGTAACGTCGCGGGCCCAATTGGGGAACTATGCAAGCAACAACATTGTCGAGGAACTGCGCCGCGTTCCCGGCGTCGGCGATGTGCAGTTGTTCGGTTCGGCCTATGCCATGCGCATCTGGCTCGACCGTGATAAGCTCGCCGGATACGGGCTGACCCCGGCGGAAGTCCTGCAGGCGGTGCGCGAGCAGAACAGCCAGACGGCCGCCGGCACCTTGGGCGCGCGGCCAACCGCATCGACGGCGGATCTCAATGTCCAGATCATCACCCAGAGCCGCTTTTCCACGCCTCAGCAGTTCCGGGAAATCATCGTCGCGTCCAATCCCGACGGTTCGACCGTTCGCCTCGGCGACGTCGCCCGCGTGGAACTGGGCGAGGACAGCTATGCCATGCATGCCACGCTGAACGGGCAGGAAATGGTCGGGATCGGCGTGCAGCTCGCCTCGGGCGCCAGCGCGCTGTCGACGGCGTCCGGCGTGCGGGCGCGCCTGGATGAGCTGGAGCGCAGCTTCCCTCCGGATATCGTGTGGGAGACGCCGTTCGATTCCACGCCGTTCATCGTCCGCTCCGTGAACAACGTGATGCGCACGATGATCGAGACGCTGCTGCTGGTCTCGGCCTTCGTCTACCTGTTTCTCCAGCGTTGGCGTGCGATCGTGGTGCCCACGCTGATCGTGCCGATTGCGCTGGTGGGCACGTGCCTCGGCCTGCTGCTGTTCGGGATGTCGCTCAACTTGCTCTCGCTGTTCGCGATGGTGGTGGCGATCGGCATCCTGAATGACGACGCCATCGTCATCGTCGAGAATGTCGAACGCATCATGCGCGAGGAGGGCCTCGACCCGCGCGAGGCGACGGCCAAGGCGATGGGGCAGATTACCGGGGCAATCATCGCGACTACACTGGTGCTGGTGGCGGTGTTCATCCCGATGGCGTTCTTTCCGGGGGCGAGCGGCGGTGTCTATCGCCAGTTTTCGGTCACCCTCACCATCTCGATGATCGTTTCGACAGTGCTTTCGCTGACGCTCGCACCAGCGCTGTGCGGCAGTATTCTGCGACCACCGCCGGAGAAGACGGAAGTGGACGATAGGCCGCGGAGCCTGCCTGCACGGTTCTTCGATCGCTTCAACCGCGGTCTCGAAAACACCACCGGGCGTTATGTCGGCGCGGTGGAGACCATGCTCCGCTCGCCGGTGCGCTGGTTTGTCGTGTTCCTCGGGATCTGCCTTGTGACATGGCTGCTGTTCGCGCGGTTGCCGGGCGGCTTCCTGCCGACGGAGGACCAGGGCTCGATCATGATCGGCTACAACGCCGCGCCGGGCGCCACGATGGCGCGCACAGAAGGTGCCGTGCGGCAGGCCGAAGGCTTCCTTCTCAAGCAGCCCCAGGTGCGCAACGTCGTTTCGATCTACGGTTTCAGCCTGTTCGGACAGGGAGAGGGCGCGGCGATGTCCTTCGTGGACCTGAAGCCGTGGGAAGAGCGCCCCGGCGCGGACAATTCCGCCGGCGCCCTTGCGGCGCGCGCGAACCAGGCATTCTTCACCATTCCCGAAGCAACGATGTTCGCTTTCGAACCGCCGCCGATCTCGGCGCTGGGTAATGCCACCGGCTTTTCCATGCGGGTTCAGGATCGCATCGGCACTGGCGACAATCTTGCTAGCCGTGCGCATGCGATCATTGCCGAGGCGGCCAAGAGCCCGATACTGGCCGGGGTCCGGTTCGAAACCCAGCCTTCGCGGCCCCAGCTCTATCTTGACCTGGATCGCGTCAAGGCGCGGGCGCTGGGTTTGCAGATCGGCCAGATCAATCAGGCCCTGAGTGTCACGTTCGGCTCCGCCTATGCGAACGATTTCATGCATGACGGCACGGTTCTGCGAGTGATCGTGCAGGGGGAGGCTTCGCAGCGGATGGAGCCCAGCGACATCGCCGCCCTGCGGGTCCGCAACGACCGGGGCGAAATGGTGCCGTTCAGCGCGTTCAGCACCATGCACTGGACTGCCGGTCCGGCGCAGCTTGAACGCTACAACGGGTTCCCGGCGGTGGCGATTTCCGGCCAGCCGGCCCCCGGGCATTCCAGCGGTGCCGCTTTGAACGAGATGGAGCGGATCGCCCGGGAGGTGCTGCCGCCCGGCTATGGCTATGAATGGACCGGCACTGCCTTCGAGGAACGTCAGGCCAGCGGCCAGATCGGCGCCTTGCTTGGGCTTTCGCTGATCGTCGTCTTCCTGCTGCTGTCGGCGCTGTACGAGAGCTGGTCCATTCCGCTGGCGGTGCTCATGGTCGTTCCGCTGGGTGTCCTGGGGGCGGTGCTCTTCACCCTTGCGCGCGGCATGATGGCGGATGTCTATTTCAACGTCGGCCTCGTGGCGATTATCGGGTTGGCGGCGAAGAACGCGATCCTGATCGTGCAGTTTGCGCTCGACGAAGAGTCGCAAGGAAAGACGGCGAGCGAGGCGGTCAGCCTCGCCGCGCGGCAACGACTGAGGCCGATCCTGATGACCAGCCTGACATTCGTGATCGGCATGTTGCCGCTGGCTATCGCCGTGGGCGCCGGCGCGGCCAGCCGCCGTGCCGTGGGGACCGGCGTGATGGGAAGCATGCTCACGGCGACGGTGCTTGGCATCTTCTTCACGCCGCTGTTCTTCGTATCGGCGCGCAGATGGCTGGGCGGGCGGCGTGAGGAGCCCAAGCCCGGTGCCAAGCCCGATCAGGCCGAGGAAAGCTAGACGTGCGCCGGCTCGCCCTTACCCTGCCGCCACTTTGCCTTCTGGCTGGATGCAATATGGCGCCGGCCTATGTCCAGCCGGAGCCGCCGGTTCCGCCGGCCTATCCGGAAACCACGCCGGTTGCGGGCGAGCAGGCCAGTGCGATTTCGTGGCACAGCTTCTTCGGCGATCCCCAGCTTCAGGCTTATATTGGCTCGGCGCTCGATCGAAATCGCGATCTTGCCGCTGCGGCCGCGCGCATCGCGCAGGCCGAGGCGCAATATCGGGTTCAGGCTTCTGCACGGCTGCCCAATGTCGACAGCGGCGCGAGTGCCGGACGGTCGCGAACGCCAACCGCCATCGGGCCGCAGACGATCGGCGCCTTTCAGGTGCAGTTCGTTGTCTCCAGTTTCGAACTCGATCTGTGGGGGCGGGTGGCCAATCTCACGGAAGCGGCGCGGCGGAATTATCTGGCGACCGTCGATGTGCAACGCGCCTTGCGCCTGACGCTCATCCGCGATGTCGCAACCGTATACTACGCCATTCGCGCGGGCGAGGCGGGGATCGACGTTGCCCAGCGCACGCTTGCCAGCCGCCAGAAGTCCGGAGAGATCGCCAAGCTGCGTCTGGATGCGGGCGTCACGTCGAAGGTCGATTATCAGCAAGCGATGATCCTGATCACGCAGGCGCAGACGCAACTGGCGGACTTGCAGCGCACGACGGATCAGCAGCGGAACCTCCTCCTGCTTCTGGTCGGGGGGCCCATGGCGCAGCCGCTTCCCACCGGATATGGCATCAACGATGCGCACCAGATGACGTCGCTGGACGCCGGGCTGCCGTCAACGCTACTGACGCTTCGCCCGGACATTCTGGCGGCGGAGGAACAGCTACGCGGCGCCAATGCCAATATCGGCGCGGCGCGCGCGGCATTTTTTCCGACCATTTCCCTCACCGGCATGGCCGGATTTCTGTCTCCCCAACTCGGCAACCTGTTCAACGGAGACAGTGGCACCTGGACCTTCGGCGCCGGAGCGGCCCTTCCGTTGTTCGACTTCGGACGCCGCCGCGCCCAGCTCGAACAAAGCAAGGCGCGCCGGGACGAACTCGTTGCGACCTATCAACGCACCGTGCAGCAGGCCTTCCGTGAGGTGGCCGACGGGCTGGTGGGCCGCCAGCGCCTCCAGGAACAGATCGCCGCCCAGCAGCGCGCGGTTCAGGATCAGCGGATCTTGGCCGAAACGGCCGAGCTTCGCTACAGCAGCGGCGTATCGGTCTACCTTGAGGTGCTCGACGCCGAGCGCAATCTCTTCACGGCCGAGCAGCAATTGATCCTGCTTCGTGCGGCGGCGTTGCAAAACGATGTGGCACTCTACGCGGCGCTGGGCGGCGGCAGCATCTGACGTCGTGCGCGCCTGACGGTCTCGCACAATTTCTATCGGCGGGACAGGATTGCGCCCATCCGTTTAAGACGTAAACCAGCGCGGCAGGAACGAGGACTTTTCCCGTTCGTTTCCAGTTTATGAAAGCTCTGACCCCGGCAGATCGTGTCTCGTTCCTCCATGCGCGCCGGGATCTGAAGATGGCGCGATCCGCTCACGCCTTTGTCAGAGGCAATACGGCGCGATTTTACGAATGGCTGGCCGATTCCCCCGTCGCCCGGATCATCCCGGAAGGCCCGCCGATCTGGATCTGCGGCGATTGCCACCTCGGCAACCTCGGCCCTATTGCGGATAGCAACGGTAACGTCGCCATCCAGATCCGCGATCTCGATCAGGCCGTGATCGGAAATCCGGCCCATGACCTTATTCGACTTGGCCTCTCTCTCGCGACTGCGGCGCGCGGCTCGGATTTGCCCGGTGTCGTTACCGCCCGGATGATCGAGGAGATGGTTCAGGGTTATGAAGAAGCCTTCGCTTCTGTTGCCGAACCGGCTGGCGGCGAGGACGGTAACAGCGCGGAGCCTCAGGCCGTGCGCACGGTGCGGCGCCGGGCGCTGGGCCGCAAGTGGCGCCATCTTGCGAGAGAGCGACTGGAAGATGTCGAGCCCGCGATCCCGATCGGCAAGCGCTTCTGGCCGGTGGATATCGCGGAGCGGGCCGCACTGCGCGAGGTCATAACCCATCCACCTGTGAGCCGAATGATCCTTTCGCTGGATCGGAAGGGGGAAAATCGCACACCGATCATGGCGGATGCAGCCTATTGGATGAAAGGGTGCAGTTCGCTGGGGCTGATGCGGTTCGCCATTATCGTCGCCATGAAAGGGGACGAGGGCACGGAATATGCCCTCGTAGACATGAAGGAGGCGGTCGAGCCTGTCGCTCCGGCCGCTGCCGGAGTGACGATGCCCGCCGACCCTGCCGAGCGGGTACTCACAGCGGCCTTGGCCCTCTCGCCCTATCTGGGCGAACGCATCGCGGCGACGAAACTTCTGGGCCACTCGATGTTCGTACGGGAACTGATGCCGCAGGATCTCAAGATCGAAGTCGACCAATTCTCGCACGGAGAAGCGCTGAAAGCGGCGCGCTATCTTTCCGGCGTCGTGGGAAAAGCGCATGCCCGGCAAATGGATGCACCCACGCGGCGGGCATGGGTAGAGGCGATGGAGAAGGGGCACTCGTCCGGCCTTGATGCGCCGTCCTGGCTGTGGCGATCGGTGGTCGCGCTCGCGGCAAGGCATGAGGCGGGCTATCTTGAGCATTGTCGCATCTACGCCATGATGCAGTGACCGCGTGCTGGAACCATGGGTTCGATGGCCCTGGAAATCATTTCCCTTGGAACTCGATCTTCGTTTCCGTGTTCGGCGGATTGAGAGTCAGGAGCAAACGCATGCCGAAATTCACATTCGAAACGCCGGATGGTGATGAAGTCCAGGTGAACTCGGTCGACGTGGTCGATCTGACGGAAGGGCGCGACGATCAGATTACGGTGATCGAGATGGAAGACGGCGACGAAATCACTGTCGTGGCGACGCGTCAGGAGGTCGTGACCCATCTCGATCTGGACCCTCTGAAGTTTCTGTCGGGCGAGTATGATGCGGACGAATTGTCCGAAGATTTCGATCCGGACGACTACGAGGACGAATGATTGAGGAGCAACCGCTTACGTTTTCGGGGCGGGGAGAGGGCTGGTGCCGTAAAATTCGCTTTCAGCGAATTTCCAAACAAGGCCGTTAGCCCGGAAGCGGTATCGCTTGCGGTTTGGGGCCCCACGACGCCAGCACGCGGGCGCACCGCCGGGTGAGCGGGCGCTCGACCATGAAGTAGAGTGCCATGCCTGCGGCGATGCTCAGCGTCACATAGAACACAATGGCAAGCGGCGGGCTTTCCAGGCCCAGCGCTCTGCCCCCCAGTCTGCTTGCCACGCCGAACAGCAGCGGGTGGACAAGGTAGAGGCTGAACGAGGCATCTCCCGTCAGAACCAGCCAGGCCGGTACCGGGATGGTACTCGGGGCCAGGATCGCGAAGGCGGCGATAATGGCCGCATCCACCGGCAAGCCCACGCGCTTCCAGACCAGTTCGCTCCCCGGGGCGATAAGGAGTTGCTGCATGGCCACGATGATGGCGACGCCGCAGAGCATCAGCAGCAGGGGGCGATGGACCCGCAGCCAAGGCGCGCCCCGACGCACTACGGCGATGCCAATGCCCAGCAGGAACGGCAGCAGCAGCGGCGCCGTCCAGAACTCAAGGACGCTGCGCGCATCCCGGTGGTCCCAGACGGGGTGAAGCATTTGCCCGATGGCCAGTAGCACGGCCAGTGCCATGCACAGGATCGCCAGCCCCCGTCGCATGAACAGGGCGGCGGTGAAGAGGACGTAGAAGAACATCTCGTAGTTCAGCGTCCAGCCCACGCCCAGCACTGGCAGCATCAACCGTCCGGCAGCGGCGTGAGGGATGAACAGCAGGGTTTGCACGAAATAGCCCATGTCCAGTGGCCGCGCGTCCTTCACCACGATCGCGGCGGCGACCAGCGTCATCAGCCAGTAGAGCGGCACCACGCGGGCGATGCGGCGGCGCAGGAAATTGCCGGGCGCGCCGGTTTCGCCGAACCCATCGCGCGCGACGTGGACCATGATGAAGCCGCTGATGGTGAAGAACATCAGCACGCCCATTGAACCCAGCAATTCGAAGTCTGACAACGGAAACCCGAGCGAGCCGAAACCGACGGCCCATGCCGCTCCGTGTGAGATGACCACGAACACAGCGGCTAAGGCCCTCGCTCCCTGGACCACGTTCAAGTGCTTCATGACATAGGGTCGCCCTTTGTAGGTAACTCGGTCGGATTAATTTTACCCGGGCAAGGCGGTCATGGCATTGGCAGAACCCTGTAGGGGCAAGTCTGGACTGGGGCTTTCGTCGAGGGGCGGCTTTCTGCCGCGCACGGAAAGGCTTGCTAGACCTATGTGTGCGTGTCGGGAGACAGGGGCAATTTTGCCGGTCAACCCGGCCGCGGCGGTTTGGCGAGGATGTCGAGCAATGCGGCGTCGAATGATTCGGGCTGTTCATACATCGCCCAATGACCCGCGTTTGCTATGACCCGGAAGTCGGCGTTCGGATGCACCGATCGCAGCGCCGCTTCCTGCACGGCAGGCGCGGGGTGAGGCAGGTCGCACTCGCCCCAGATGGCGTCTACCTGTCCCCGCACTTGCGGCAATATCCGCAAGAGCCGATCGGGCAGGACCAGCGGCGGCACGTGCAGGCGCGCAGCCTTGGCGGTGGGGAGCAGCATGTGAATGGCCAGGTCGTCCGCGCTGTCCGGATGGTGGAGCATCAGCCCGAGCAGGTTCGCCTTCAGGGCAGCCCGTCGATCCTCTCCGGTCAGCCCGCTGATCCGGCCGAGGCGAGGGTGCCGCAACGGCGTGCCAAGCCCGCCGCAACCAACGATCACCAGCCGCCGCGCAACAGACGGGTGAAGTGCAGCCAGATGTGCCAGCACCACTCCCCCGAAGGAAAAGCCGCAAAGATCGGCCGGCAGTTCGCCGGGTGCGAGAATGGTCTCAAGCCCCCGTGCCAGTGCCGCTGACAAGGCAGCATGCTCGGTCTCTGCGGGCATGGCGGAATCGCCGTGTCCGGGCAGGTCCGGAACGATCAGCCGGCGGTGCTGCGCCAGATGCTCGATATTGCGCACCCAGTGAGTCCAGGATCCCTGCGCACCGTGAGCAAGCACGAGGGGCTTGCCCTCTCCCCAGATGCGCCAGACCATTGTCCCGTCACCGCAAGGCGTCTCCCTCCGATCGGCCTTCGCCTCCAACCGCGTCAGATAGCTGGCGGGATCTGCATTCTGCAGAGCAATATTTCCATTCACGAGGCGGCTTTGCTCCTGCTGCACGGTCCATCTCCCTCCCGCATCCCGGGCGAGACTGGCCAGATCGCAGATCGCTGTCCAGAACGACGATCCGTCGCGGGATGGATCATCCCACGCGCGATTGGCCGGGAAGAGTGGGCGTAAATGGCTCCAGGTTAGCGTCGCAGGCTTGCATGGTTGCTCCGTCGGCGCCAATCAGCCTCAATGCGCATTGCTCTTTTTGAACCCGAAATTGCTGGAAACGTCGGCGCCATTCTCCGGCTTGGTGCCTGTCTGGGCGCGGATGTGGACCTTATCGAGCCGATGGGCTTCGAGTGGGATGACCGCCGGGTACGGCGGGCCGCCATGGACTATATCGATCACGTCACCATTACCCGGCATGCCGACTTCGATGCTTTCAGAAGTGCCATCGGTTCGCGGCGGCTCGTGCTGTTCACGACAAAGAGCACGCAATCGGCCTACGAGTTCGATTTCACGGCAGACGATGTGCTGCTTTTCGGAAAGGAAAGCGCGGGCGTGCCGGCTGCCGTTGCGGACATATGCGACGCACGGATCCGCATTCCGCTGCGGCCTCAGGTGCGTTCGTTGAACCTTGCCACCTCGGCGGCCTTGGCGCTGGGGGAAGCCTTGCGCCAAACCGGTACTTTGCCGAGCGTATGAGTTGGCCGCACGTACAGCTTTCTGATCGGGCCGATGAAAATCCGCGCGCAACCTCTCTAATCCGCTCAGGCTGAGCTTGTCGAAGCCCCCGGAGGCGGGGCGCGGGCTTCGCTCAGGATGAGCGGTGTGCGGAGAACGCGGCAAACCGCAACTTGAGCCGGTATCGCTTGTTTAGCCACCAGGGACCGTGGCAGATTGCACGTCCGGCCAAGGAGAGGGAAATGACTGCACCTCGCGAAAGCAAGACGGCGATCGGTGGGCACACGCTTCACCCGGATACCCTGATGCTGAACTACGGTTACGATCCGCTCCTGTCGGAAGGGGCGGTCAAGCCACCGGTCTTTCTCACCTCGACGTTCGTTTTTCCAACCGCTGAAGACGGGCGCGACTTTTTCGACTATGTGGCCGGCCGCAAGGAGCCGCCGCCGGGGCAGGGGCGCGGGCTGGTCTATTCCCGCTTCAACCATCCCAACAGCGAGATCGTCGAGGATCGCATGGCGGTCTACGAAGGTGCGGAGGCCGGAGTGGTCTTCTCGTCGGGCATGGGCGCCATCACGACGACGGTGCTGACTTTCGCGAGACCCGGCGATGTCATCCTGCATTCGCAGCCCCTGTACGGGGGAACTGAAACGCTGCTGGCGAAGACTTTCGCGAACTTCGGCATCAAGGCCGTCGGTTTCAGCGATGGGCTTGATGAAGACGCGGTGGCAATTGCGGCGAAACAAGCTGTCGCACAGGGCCGGGTGTCGCTCGTACTGGTCGAAACACCCGCCAATCCCACCAACAGTCTTGTCGATATCGCGATGCTGAAGCGGCTGTGCGAAGACATCGAGCGCATGCAGGGGCACCGCCCGCTGCTGGTCTGCGACAATACGCTGCTAGGTCCGGTCTTCCAGCATCCGCTGCGGCTGGGTGCCGATATTTCGCTCTATTCCCTCACCAAGTACGTCGGTGGCCACTCCGATCTTGTTGCCGGTGCGGCGCTGGGATCGGCCAAACTCATGCGCGAGGTGCGGCTGTTGCGCAGTGCTATCGGGACGCAGTTGGATCCGCACAGCTGCTGGATGCTCGGACGCTCGCTTGAGACGCTGGGCCTGAGGATGGAGCGCGCCAATTCGAACGCGGCAGCGGCCGCGAATTTCCTGCGGGCTCATGCGAAAGTCGAGGGGTTGGCCTATCCGCCGTTCTATCCGGAGGGTTCGCGGCAGGCGGAGGTCTTTGCCGCGCAGTGCACGGGGGCCGGATCGACCTTCGCTTTCGACATTGCGGGTGGGCAGCCCGCCGCGTTCCGCTTCCTGAACGCGCTTCAGATATTCAAGCTGGCAGTAAGCCTGGGCGGCACGGAATCGCTCGCCAGCCATCCGGCGACGACAACCCATTCCGGCGTTCCGGCCGAAGTTCGCGACCGGATCGGTGTGTTGCAATCCACCATTCGCCTGTCGATCGGCATAGAGCATCCGGACGACATCGTGGCCGATCTCGCGCAGGCGCTGGAGGCCAGTTGAACTCGCTTGGCCGTGCCTGAAAATGCACGGCCGCCCCAATAGCCTTCGCCGTCAACGCGACCCTCATCTGGATGTTGGCCGCCACGAGCCAGACCTACCTATACTGGGGAGGCGGGCGACCGCTACTTCGAGCGTCGCCCGCCGCCGGATCAGGTGTTGGCGACCGCCGGTTTGTCATCGCTTGCGGCTGCCGGTTCAGGATTAGCGGCCGGAACGGCAATCTCGGCCGCGATTTTCGGCGCTGTTTTCTTTGCCGCCTTTGGGGCGGATGCTTTGGCAGGCGTCGACTTTGCCTTCTTGGCGTCTGCGGCTTTCGGCTTCGCGGCGGACTTGGTAGCGGCAGCAGGCGCTTTCACCGGCTTGGCGGCCGTGGTCGTGGTTGCCTTTGCCGCGGGCTTCGTGGGCGACTTGGCCTTTGCGTCCGAAGCGGGTGAACTGGTTTGGGCGCCGCTTTCAGCCGTAATCTTGGGGCGCGCCATGCGGCGCTCCTTCTTCGCGCCTGCATCGGCCGTCTTCCGGACGGTTGGCTCGCTCGCCGGGCTGCCCGACGCTGCGGGAGTGGAGGCGGCCTTCGCGGCAGTCAGCTTGGGCTTCCCGGCGCTGGCGACCTTGGCGGTTACTTTCTTGGCAGGGGCCTTCGGCGTCTTCGGAGCCGGTTTTTCGGCCGCCTTGGCGGTCACGGCCTTCGCGGCGGCAATTTTAGGCGTTGCCGCTGCGGCCTTCGGCGCCTTGGCGCTGGGCTTTGCTGCGCTTGAAGGCGGCGCAACTTGCGGCGAACGGCTTCCAAGGCCCAGCTTCTTGGCAAGGCTGCGGCGCTGTTCGGAGTAAGTTGCAGCAACCATTGGATAGTCTGCGGGCAGCTTGTAGCGGTCCTTGTACTGCTCCGGCGTCAGTCCGTTGTTGGAAAGATGACGCTTCAAGGTTCTATAGGGTTTGCCATCAAGAAGACTGATGATGTGGTCTCGCGAGGCCAGGCTTTCTTCCACCGAAACGGCGGGAGTGAAATCGGGAGCGGCTTCAGGTTCGGGCGTTGCAGAGCCCGACAGCGCGGTCCTTGTCGCCTCGATCAGCCCCGGCAGATCGCTGCTGGGCACACTGTTGTTGGTGAAGTAGGCGCTGAGGAGTTCTACTGTAAGTCGGGCGAGTTCTGGCTGGGCGTTGTCGGACATCTGTTCTTCTCCCGAATGGAGCCTGAGGCTGAATTGTCCAATCCGCTTTAGACGCCATGAAGTAAAGCAATATCTAACATTCGCTCTCGTTTGTCCGCGCTCACCGTCCCAGGCAACTCGCGCCGGATCCGGCTGGGAGGAGCGTCGATCCTTTCACGAACGGTTTAAGGAAAGCGGGGCCCTCCGGCGGCATTTACAGCTGCCGTATCGATTAAACGGAGCCGGCAGATGCTTTGCTCCGTCGCAGTCGTCCAATATTTGAAAAAAGAAGGCCCCGCTCTGCAGTGCGGCAGGGCGGGGCCGGAGGGGATGCCCGGTTCGATCCGGGTCGACTCTCACCTCGATGGCAAGACATGGGGTAAATGCGCGCGGGGGTAGTGCGCCTTTGCAATCGAAGTGGCCGCCACTGATGTCGCGGTCCGGATACCATAGGCCAGAATCGTCGGAACCGATGTAAAGCAGTGTAAAATCGGCACTTCAAAGATTGCCATTTGCTCCAGGATTCCCGTTAGCTGGCCATGGCCCGAAATTACATTTGGACCGGCATCGTGGGCCCCATCGGAATTGAAAATGAAATCACATCTTCAGACGATATCGTTGGGACTGGCAGGATTGTTGGCCGGATGTGCAAGCGTTCCGCCCCTGGCACTGCATTCTGCCGGAACGATGCCGCAAGGCGGTACGATAGAACTTGTCGGAAACGGGAACGTGGACGACGCGTGGCAGACGGCGGTTCTTGCCGGGCTTACCTCGCATGGCTTCGTCCGTTCCGATCACGGGCGTTACCTTGTCCAGTTGACCGCCTCGGACCTTCCCGGAAAGACCGGACTTCTCGCGCCGGATGATAGCGGCGAAGCAAAGGCGGAATGGCTTGTCGCCCCCAGTCGGTCCCGCGCGATAGGGGCGCGGGTGGTTACTCTGGTGATGTCGGACGCCGCCACCGGGCGCGAGGTCTACAGGATCGTCGCACAGCAGCCACAGCGGATCGGAAAGCCCGACGCCACCGACAGGCTCTCCCGCGCTTTCCTGACAGAACTGGACGGCACGGCATCTTCGCGGCCCGCCGGAGAGGGCGGGTAAGGCACTCGATCCGCCCCCCGGCCTGTCAGTCGGCGAGGGGCAGGATCAGCGTAAACGTCGCTCCCTGGCCCGCGTCGCTCGTGCAGCGGATTTCGCCGTCGTGACGAACCAGAACCGTATGGACGAAGCTGAGGCCGAGGCCGACACCGTCGGCTCTCCGGCCGGCGCCAAGCGCCCCGCGATGGAAGCGTTCGAAGATCCTGAGCTTCTGCTCTTCGTCCAGACCAGGGCCTTCGTCTGAGATGGTGCATATCGCCCTCGGCTCACCGTCCGCGCCATGTTCCAGGCTGGTGGTGCAGCGGATCCGGCTTCCTGAAGGGCTATACTTGATCGCGTTCTCAAGAATGTTGATGAGGGCGCGGGTGATAAGCGATCGCTCCACGCGCACGATCAGCCGGTCTGCCATGTCGCAAGTATCGATCGAGATGGATTTGGCCGTCAGCTGAGGCCAGAGGTCATCGGTGGCATCGATCACCATGTCGCCAAGGGCGACCTCTTCCAGCGCGTACTCAAGGCTTTCGGCGCGGGCGAGTTGCACGAAACCATCGGCCAGACCCAGCGTGCGCTCGGCATAGTGGCGAATTCTTCGCGCTTCCTCAGGGGCGATGTTTTCCGTCGGCGCGGTATCGAGAACCGCGAGGATCGAGGCTTGCGGCGAGCGCATGTCGTGGGTCAGAAGCTCAAGAATATCGTCGCGTTGGCGCTGTGCGGCCCGGGCTTCGCTCACGTCCATGAACTGGACGATCCAGCCGACGAAATTGCCGCCAACGGATCGCTGCGGGGCGAAGCGGATCGTGAAGAAGTGGCCGTCGCTCGTCATCGCATCGAAGCTCTGGGCGCCGTGTTCCGCCGAAGTCGGAAAGCTCAGCGGTTCTCGCGAGCCTATTTTCCGGAAACGCGTGAGCAGCGCGATGGCATTGCCCGAGCCATGGGGGCGAACGTGCTCTTCGCCGAACAGTGCCGCGGCCGATGTATTGGCGAGCAGGATATCGCCTTTGCCGTTCGTCACCAGCGTAGCGTCGGGCAACTGGTCGAGCCGGTCCGCGACGAAATGTTTCATGTCGCGGTTGCTGGTGATCGCCGCCGTGAGCAGGGCAATCGTCGAGAGAAGCGGCTGTCGCGGCGCCTTTGCAGCAGAAGGCATGAAGATCGTGGAATCGGCCTCAAGCCGCAGAAGTTCGCCGTGCATGAACTGCTGCGTGATGGCGAGTTGCCGCCAGCCCCAGATCGGATAGGCGATGCACAAGGCCAGAATGCCGCTTCCAGGAGGAAGCCAGAGGCGCTGGAAAAGCAGCAGCGCGCTCGTGGCGGTAAGGATCAGGACCGTCGCCGCCGCGAGGCTGAACAAGGGTGTCAGCCGGGGAAACGGCCCCATCGCCAGCATCAGGAGCCAGACGGGCACGACGGCAAAGGCGATGCGAAGGCCTGTCCCGGCCGTCGATATCATCCTGCGGTCGAGCAGGGCGCGCAGGAACTGGGCATTGATCTCCAGCCCGGACATCGTGCCAAGGCCGGGCACCGCATAGCGCGGGCCGATCCCGGCGGCGGTTATCCCTACCAGAACGAGTTTGCCGGCCAGCACTTGCGCGGGGACCTCGCCGTTGAGGATCGAGGAGGCACTGATATGAGGCGGAGGCCCGTCCTTCGTATAGGGGATCAATCGCGCCCGCACGGGAGGCCCCGAACGGCCTTCGACGGCTTGGTGGACAACGTCCATCAGATGCATCTGCGTGGGCGGCGATCCTATTCCGGTGGGGGCCGAGCGCATGACGCCGTCCGGATCGACGAGGTAGTCGGTGAACCCCATCCCGGCGGCCGCTCTGCGAACGGGCGCTATGGGCGCGACAATGCCGGGCGGCGAAGTACGCATGTTCACGAAATAGGGCAGGAAGACGTCTCCCGCGCCCGCGATCGCGTCCCCCAGTTTGATATCGTCGGCCGCCGCACTGGGTTCGGTAAACAGCGTGTCGTAGACGATGGCGCGGGGGCCGGCGCGACCGATCCGCGCGATCAGATCGGCGTGAACGGCGCGGCTCCACGGCCACCGCCCGACTTCGGCCAGACTGGCATCGTCGATCTCGACAAGGGCGATATTGCTGTCCGGTGCGCTGCGGTCGAATTGCAGCAGGTGATCGTACACGGCATTGTCCATCCGCGACAATGCTTCGCCCAGCGTGAGAAGCGCAGCCAGCAGACTGACGAGGATCGCAATGATCCACCATTCGGTCTTGAGGTGCCGTCCCAGATTCACTTCGTGTTCCCGACCCGCAGTTCGCTGGTCGGCGACCATTTCGTGTAGATCCTGCCGCTGGCCGCCTCGATGCTCATCACCCGCCAGTAATAGGTGCCGCCGGGAAGATCGGTGATGACGAAGGAGGAGCCCGCAAGGCCAGTCTGGTCCACGACCGGGGACGAGCCGTCGGCGTTGTGCGAAAGCTGGAAGCGGAAGTGCGCCCCGGTCAGGTCCGGCGCCTGCCAGCGGAACAGGAACTGCCGATATCTGCCCGCGCGGCTCTGTTCGAGGCTGGTGCGCAGGCGATTGAGCCGCCGCTCGAAGCTATAGACCGAAGGCTTGCCCTCAAGACCGTTCGCATCGATCCCCGCCATGCGCACGAAGTATGTACCGTTCGGCAGGCTCGGCAATTCGGCTTGCGGGGTATCGGCAAAGGCTTCGTCGATCACGTCCAGAAAGCCCGCGTCGCGGGCAAGCTGGAAACGATAGCGGATAGCACCGGTCAGGGGCTTCACGGCGAAAGCAAGCCGCTCTTCGTCCTGAACCTTGTCCGGCGTGACCAGATCCGGCGCGGCGAGCAGAGGCACTGGTGCAGGGAGTTGGTCGCTGGTGCCAAAACCGGCTTCCACGAACTGCTCCGTCTCGCGGTCCTCGCGGAAGGCGACTTTGCCTTCCGTCACTTCGACATGCGAGCTTTCGTCGCCGGGTTCGTAACTCACCCGGAACTGCGTGCCGCGTACGGATGTCATGGCTCGGGGCGTGAGGAACTGGAACGTGCTCTGCGGGTCGGTCATCGGCGTTACTATGCCCGCCGCCTGCCCCTTCTGAATCACGAACTGGCGCTCGACCGATTCCGCCAACAGGGTCCGCCGCAGCATCTGAACACGAACGCGTGTTCCGGAGGGGAGGGACACCGTGGTGTTGTCCGGCAGGCGCAGCGACACGAATGACCTGTCCCCGGTCTCGACCAGATCGCCTTCATGAACCTTCAGCCCGATCGCGGCACTTCTCGTGCCTACCAGAACGGAGCCTTTGTAGTTCTGCACCACGGCCTCGATAGGTTCGCGCCTCAGCAACGAGCGGGGTATCTTCAGGACTTTGCCCACCGGCATCCGACGCGGATTGGAGACCCGGTTAAGTTTCTGGACGACTACATAGCCGCCGCGATCTGCGAAATAGCGTTGTGCCAGATCGTAAAGCGTGTCGTTCCTGTTCACGCTATATGTGACGTAAGACGGAGCTTCGGCGCTGACGCCGGCACAGCAGGCAAGCAACATTGCGCCAAGGGAGGCGCGAAAGACATGTGCAGGGGTCAAGTCAGAACTTCCAGGCGATAACCGTAGGAATAGATTGGCGTCAGCTTGAAGCCGTTCGCCGGGCGCAAGTTCAGCTTGGTGCGGACATTCGAAATGTGCGCGTCAAGCGTTCGGGTCGGCAGGTCCGGCTTCACGCCCCAGATCGTTTCCAGCAGATAGGCGCGGGAAAGTGCACGGTTCAGGTTCCGGAACAGCAGGGTAGCAAGGGCATGCTCTTTAGCCGTGACCGCGATGGGCTCGCCCTGAAATTCGATGGTCTCCGCCCGGCTGTCGAACTGGTAGGGGCCGAAAACCTCGATATTGCTGGACGGCGAGGGATAGACCCGCCGCGCCACGGCATTGACCCGGGCCAGCAGCACGGCGGCAGACACCGGCTTGATGACGTAATCGTCCGCTCCGGCGGACAATCCGGCAACGATATCTTCCTCAGCCGACCGGCTCGTGAGCATCAGCGAAGGCGGCCGGGTATCGAGATTGTCGCGCATCCAGTCGAGGATCTGAAGCCCGGACATGCCCGGCACGTTCCAGTCCAGAATGAGCATGTCGAAAGTTTCACGGTAGAGATGGTGCAGAAGCTTCTGGCCATCCGTGAACATCACGCAGCTATGGTCGCTCGCCGACAGCGATTTTTCGACATAGCCCGCAAGGGCCAGATCGTCCTCCAGAATTGCAATCCGCATGTACGCTCCGCCGCAGGCAATCATGGACCCAGAAGTGCCATACCAGCGGAACCGTTCATGGATAGCAGGCCACGGGCCACTTTTTACAACGTTTTACAAGTCGGGACGATTTTGCACTCCTTTACATGACATCGGCGCTTTCCAGAACCATGGAAGAATCCGGCACGATCAAGCGTGGCGAGATTGGGGAATGATGGTGAAAGCCGCATGCGCGCAGGAAGGTGCCTATCCGTTCGGAGCGCCGCCCTTGGCCAGCCGCCCGGATGACCGTTTCGATAGCGCGCCGGGTATGGGGCAGACGGTGGGCCGGTACTTTGACGCGGTTCCCTTCGCGCTCTGCATTCTCGACCGCGCCCGGCATGTCCTGTTCGTCAACGAGCAAATGGCGCAGATCGCTGGCCATCGCGTGGTCGATCTGGACGGCTACTGCGTCACCGCTCTGCTCCCCGAGCTTCGGCCGATCCTTGAGAAGCGCTATCGGCTGGCCGGAAGTCGCCAGCCTTTGCCGGACCTCAGGATCTCCTGGCGCGGCCGCGAGTATATGCTGACTTTCAACGCCACATACGATCGCGGCGGGGAACTGGCCGAGATGATGATCGGGGCCATCGACATCACGCGCGAAGCCCGGATCGAGCAAGGGTTGAGGCGATCCCGGCGCAGGTTGCTGGCCTCGCTGCGTACCGACCATCTCACTGGCCTGCTGAACCGTAGAGGGTTGGAGACGGCAGTCCGCCGGGGCCTGCGGTGCGGAGCAAGGGAGCGGCGCCCGGTTGGCTTGCTCGTGGCCGATATCGACTGCTTCAAGGCCTACAACGACCGCTTCGGGCATGTGACGGGCGATACCTGCCTCATGGCGGTTGCGCAGATCATCGGCCGTCACGGCGCCCGGGCCGGTGGGGCAGTCGGCCGTTACGGCGGCGAGGAATTCGTGGTCCTGCTGCCGGATGCGGACGGCGATGCGGCTGTCGAATTCGCGGAAAGCTGCCGGGCGGCGATCGAGGCCCTCGCTATCGCGCATCCGGACAGTCCGGTGGGCCGCGTCACGATCAGCATCGGCGTCACGGTGGCGTCCGGTGAGGGCGGAGGGAAGATCGACTCCAGCGTCGTATCCCACTGTATAGGCACGGCGGATTCCGCGCTCTATCGTGCCAAGGAACAGGGCCGCAACGCTGTGAGATTTCAGGCCTTGCCGTAGTCTGCCGCTATCGCGTCCGGAACATTGCGGCGATGCAGCTCTGTCCCGGCGCGATCATTCGCCGGCTGCACCGGCGTAATTGCCTGGCCATGGAACGGGCGCTTCGATCCGTTCCGACGTGCGCACCGCGCGCAGCACGAAGTTGACGTAGAAGGCGCTCAGCTCATCGCGAGAAATGATGCCTGCGGCACTGATCGTCGCGCGGTCATCGTGGATGTACCAATCCGCAGCGGTGTTGAGCATGCGAATGATCGTCGTGAGCGTCAGGAAGATATTGATATCGGCCCTGAAATAGCCCTGTTCGATACCCTGCTCAAGAATAGCCCGCCAGACCAGATAGTGATCCCGGCGGGCTGCCACGACGTAATCGAAATCGGGGTTGCTCCGGTAATAGGCGCGCTCCTGATGGAGGATGGCATGCACCTCCTGATCGGTCGTCCTCTCCTTCACATCGAAATAGATGAGCGCGACAAGGCTTGTCTCCGGATTGGTTTGGCGCTGCTGGATCTCCTGCGCACCATCGCGCAGCCGGTTGACCACATCGCGCACGATTTCGTGGAGCATCTGCTCCTTGTTCGCGAAGTGATAGTAAAGGCTGCCTGCGAGCAAACCGGCATCGTCGGCAAGCTGGCGCACCGTCGTGGATTCGAAGCCTGACGCGGCAAAGCGATGCCGCGCCGCCAAAAGAATGCGCTCCCGGCGGTCGGTTCCCTTTTCGGTGGATGCGCCCGGAACCGGTCTCTTTCCGGCTCTGGTGCTCACGATCGGGCCCTGCGGCGGGACATCGAATCGCAGGTGCGACGGGGCGGGATAGCCGGGCGATTGATCATTGCGACACTCCTACAGACCGGCTGCCGCGTGGGCAAATTCCCGGCATTTCCCGCATCAAGCAGGGTCTAAAAACAGACTATATCAAAAACCAAACAAATGTTAGATTGATTCGCAAATCCGCAAAAACAGGAACTGGAGTCGGAGAGGGATGACCGAGGTATTTTCCGGAATTCGCATCATCGAATTGGCCCAATACGTGTTCGTTCCCGCCGCCGGGGCGCTGCTGGCCGATCATGGCGCCGAGGTCATCCACGTCGAGACGGTCGATGGTGGCGATCCTTACCGCACACTGAAAATCGGCGACGGGCGCGAGACCGGCTCGGCCAATCTTTCGCTGGAGCAGAACAATCGCGGCAAGAAATCGATCGCGATCGACCTGAAAACGGAGAGCGGCCGGGAAGCCCTGTTGCGACTGATCGACACGGCGGACGTGTTCCTGACCAGCTTGCGCCCCAAGGCGATCAAGTCGCTGCGCCTGACGCCGGAGGATCTCCAGGCTCGCAATCCGAAGCTCATCTATGTTCGCGGCAACGGCGTGGGTTTCAAGGGAAACGAAATCGACAAGGCCGGTTACGATTCAACCGCCTTCTGGGCGCGTGGCGGCTTCGCCCACGTGCTGCGGCCCAGGGAAATGAGCGAACCGGTCAAGCCGCGCCCGGCGCTGGGCGATCACGTCAGCGCCATTTCGGTGGCTTACGGGATAGCTGGCGCGCTCTTCAAGCGGGCGATGACCGGCGAGGCCGCCGTCGTCGACGTGTCCCTGCTGTCTACAGCAGTGTGGTCGCTTTCGGCCGATGTCGTCGTCAGCCAGACCAGAACGCCCGAGCAGCACGCCCATGTCGGCGATCCCATGCGGGCGCCCCTGCGCTATACCTACAGAACCGCCGACGGTCGCTTTGTCCAACTGATGTTCCTCGACCCAGATCGCTATTGGCCGGCGCTTTGCAACAACATCGATCGTTCCGATCTGTTGCAGGACGCACGGTTCATTTCGAATGCGGGCCGTGCCGACCATGGTGCCGCACTGATTGCGGAAATTCAGGCAACGATCGGCTCGCGAAACTGGGAAGACTGGAAGCCGATCTTCGATGTCTGGGACGCGCCGTGGGAACTGGTGCGCACTATTCACGATGTCACGACGGATCCGCAAGTCGAAGCCAACGGGCTGCTGTTCCCGATTGCGGTGCGGGATGGAACCAGCGTCAAGCTTGCGGCCGGTCCGGTCGGGTTTGATGGTCGTTATGCGCCGAAGGAGCCAGTGCGGGCACCGCTGCTTGGCGAGCATACGGAAGAACTTCTGGCGGGGGCAGGGTATTCCCGCGAGGCGATCGCCGAACTGCTTCAGAACTCCGTGGTCGGTTGACCCGAATTCTTCGCACCAACCTTTCTACATAAGGAGCCGATGCCATGACTATCCTGGAAGAGGCGAATGCCAATCGCGAGATCGAAGCGGCCCCGCGCGTAGTAGACTACGTCGTCGATGCGGACGTGCATGTCACACCGCCGCCAACCATGTGGAAGGAGTATCTATCTCCCGAATTCCGCGATCAGGCACCGACCGTCGAAACCGTGGGCGATGTCGATTATGTCGTGTTCGAGGGGCAGCGCAGGCAAGTCCACCTCATGCAGAGCCAGGCCGGTCGGAAGACCGAGGAATACAAGAACGTCGGCAAGTTCTCCGACATGCGGCTGGGCGGTTGGCAGGCCGAAAAACGCATCGAGGACATGGACCGGGACGGCATGGACAAGGCCGTTCTATTCGGCGGCGGTCCGCTGCAAACGGGCAATCTCGACCTGTTTTTCGACAGCTTCGACGCGTTCAATCGCTGGCAGTCCGACTTCTGCGCTTATGATCGCAAGAGGCTTTTCTCCGCCGCCTTCCTGCCGACCGTGGATGTGTCCACGACGGTACGGATGATGCACGAGGCCCGGAAGCGCGGCGACGTTGCGGTGAACATCCCGGCCTTTCCCCAGTCGATCAGGAACTTCACCAAGATGAGTTCGATCTGGCAGGCGATGACCGGCGATTCCGGCGGCGATCGCCAGTATCGCGACGCCGAGTTCGATCCGATCTGGGCGACCGCTCAGGAACTCGATCTAGCCATCACCTTCCACCTTGGCGCGCGGGTTTCGCGGTACAAGGACAAGACCAATTTCCTGCCCGACATCCCGATGGGCAAGACCGCGATGCTCGAAGTGGTCAGCATCATGCTCTATGGCGGCGTCTTCGATCGCTTTCCCAAGCTGCGTATCGGCCTGATCGAGAGCGGTGTGGGCTGGATCCCGTGGGCCTGCGAATACATGGACCGCACCTGGGAGATGCAGCGCCACTGGACCGAGTGCACCATCAAGCATCCGCCCAGCCATTACTTCGATCAGAATGTCTACGCGTCGTTCATATCCGATCGGATCGGAATCGAACTGCGGCACAAGTCGGGCTGCAAGAACATCATGTGGTCATCGGATTATCCGCACTCGGAGACCACTTTCCCTCACAGCCATGCGGTGATCGAAGAGAACTTCCGGGGCGTACCCAAGGCCGAGCGCGACTGGATCGTGGCTGGCTGCGCGGAGAAATTTTTCGGGATCGGCTAGCTGCCGTCACCGCGTCTCCACGGGAATAGGGGCTTTCCATATCCCCCCGGGGGGGATATTGGGCGGCATGCTCGATCTTCCCCAACTCATCGCCCATGTCGGTTCCGACGCCTGGCTGTTCATCCCCAGCGCTATCCTGCTCGGAGCGTTGCACGGCCTTGAGCCGGGTCATTCGAAAACTATGATGGCGGCCTTCATTATCGCGGTGAAGGGCACCGTGCGTCAGGCGGTGCTGCTTGGGCTGGCTGCCACGCTGTCGCATACGATGGTCGTCTGGGCGGTGGCGCTCGGCGGGATGTGGCTGTTCGGCGGATTGCGGGCAGAGGACACCGAGCCGTGGTTCCAGCTTGCCTCGGGTCTGATTATCGTGGGCATGTCGCTCTGGATGCTGCACCGCGCGCGGCGGGAGCAGATGGCGGCCGCACACTTCCACGCCGACCACTCGCACGGCCACGGGCATCACCACCATGGCCACGACCATCATCACCACGAGCCGTCCGACGAAGAGGTTCACGAACTCGAATTGGCGACCGGCGGCTATGTCGATGCGCATGAGGCCGCGCACGCAGAGGATATCCGGCGGCGTTTCGCCAATGCACGCGTGACCACCGGGCAGATCGTGATCTTCGGCCTGACCGGGGGGTTGGTTCCCTGCCCCGGTGCGATCACGGTGCTGATGCTCTGCCTCCAGCTCAAGCGACTGGCGCTGGGCGCTACTCTGGTGCTGAGTTTCTCGGTGGGCCTTGCCATCACCATGGTCGCCTCGGGCGTACTGGCTGCGCTGAGCCTGCGCCATGTCGAGAAACGCTGGTCCGGCTTCGGTGAGGCCGTGCGCAGGGCGCCCTATATTTCCGGTCTCGTTATCCTTGGCATCGGGCTTTATGTGACCCTCTCGGCCTGGCACCACCTGCCGTGAGATAGCGAGCGAAGAAGGGCGATCGATGAGTCATGCTACCGACAAGGCACTGGTCAATCGGCTGAAGCGGGCGAACGGCCACCTTGCCCGGATCACGTCGATGATCGAGGAAAACCGCAGCGCGCTGGAAATCGCCCAGCAGTTGCAGGCCGTGATCGCCGCGCTGAACAAGGCGCGCACCACGCTGGTGTCCCATCACATCGAACATCACCTTGAAGCGGCCGTGGGCGAGTTGAGCCCCGAAACGCGCAATGTGCTGGTCGAACTCTCGGAATTGGCACGATACCTTTGACGCAGCGGTCTTTCCCCAGTACTCTTTCCTGCTGGGGCAAGTTGGGGCATGCAAAAGGCATGACCCGATCCCCTTCGCCTCCTTCGCCCGGCCGGACCCGTCGTAACAAGAGCTACGAATCCACGCATCAGGCGCTGATCGAGGCTTCGGTGCGGTTGATTTCGGAAAAAGGCGTCGAGGCGCTGTCGATTACCGCGCTGGCCAGGGCGTTGGGGTTGAACCGGGCAACCGTCTATTACCATTTCGCCGATCGCGAGTCCTTGCTGGAGGCGGTCAGCACGTGGTCTTCCCAGCAGATCGTGCAGGGCTTCACCGCCTCGCGCCCGCAGCCCGAGCGGATCGACCTTATCGCGCGCTTCGTTCTCGAAAATCCGGATCTGGTAAAGCTCTGGATCGAGAACTTCATCGCTCCCGGAGATATCCGCGAAAACTATCCGAAATGGGATGAGTTCATCGCTGCAAACAAGGCGACCCTGTCGGACAGCGGAATCGACGTGGAAGTCTACTGCACGATGCTGCTGACCTCCGCGATCATCGGTCCCCGCGTGTTCCGCAACAGCGTCCGCCCCGATCTTGATGACGAGACCGTGATCGAGCGCTTCCGCACCGAGCACCAGCGCACACTGCGCCGGGACGGATTGCTGCGCGTGTAAAAAGTTTAAGCAACAGTGTTGAGAATCGAATCGGTTCCGCGTTAGAAACGTGGCAAACAAGAACCGAGAGGAATCGACCTGTGAATGTGGCAGCACCAGCCTATCGGCCTATTCCGGCCGATGACGTGGCATGGCTTGGAACGGATCCCGTTCCGGCCGCCCCTTATTATGACCCCGCGTGGTTCGAGCTTGAGCGCAAGGCGGTTTTCCTCAAGAGCTGGATCCACGTCGGCCACGTTTGCGAGCTGCCGGAATCCGGCAGTTTCGTGCGCCGGGAACTTGAATTTGCCAAAGCCTCGCTGCTGATCGTGCGTGGGCGCGACGGTGTGATACGGGCGTTTCACAACGTCTGCACCCATCGCGGCACCCAGCTTGTGGCCGAAGCGGCAGGGCGGCAGGCGAAGTTCAGTTGCCCCTACCACATGTGGACGTTCGGCACCGACGGTGCACTGCTGTCCGCACCCGATTTCGAGGCGTTCCATCTCGAAAAGAAAGACTGCGCGCTGCCGCAGGTTAGCCTTGCGGAATGCGGCCGCATGCTGTTCGTGAACTTCGATCCGCAGGCGCAGCCCTTGCACGAATGGCTGGGCGACTATGCGGAGCGGCTTGAGGCCATGCCCGTCGCCCGTGCCACGACTTTCAGCGAGTACACGTACGAGATCGACGCAAACTGGAAGCTGACGTACGACAATTTCCAGGAAAATTATCATTTGCGCTTCATCCACCCACGCTCGGGCGGTGCGGCGATCGGGGCGGACAACCAGTTCGGCTATCCCGCGAGTGTCGGCTTCTGCGGGCCGCATCGCACACAGCGGATCTGGTCGAACCCCGCGCCGGATCTCAAGCCGTTCCAGCGGCAAGCCTCGATGAAGGGCATTCCCGCGCTGATGCGCCGGGGGCTGCTCGATCTGCCGCACGGGCGCGATTATCTCGCGTTCTTCCCCAACATCTTCATCATCGGCACGCCGACGCAGCCGTTCTCGCACACGGTCTATCCGATTGCGGCCAACCGCTCGCGCGGGGTGGTGCGGGTCTATTGGTCGGGCGAGGACGCCGATGCCAGCGAGAGCTTTGCGCGCGAATATTCGCTCTGCCAGATCCGCGACATCCATGCCGAGGATATCGACATGATCGAACGCGGCCAGCGCGGGCTGGAAAGCGGCGCGATCAGCCATATCCATTTCCAGCACATGGAGGCGCTGTGCCGCCACCTGTTCAACAGCGTGAACGAGCGCGTCCGCGACTATGCGCGCGAAACGGGAGAGACGATATGAGCGCGCAGCTTCCTTCCGGCTTCGAAGCGCTGGAACCTTTCGTGGCAACATGGGCGCTTGCCACCACCGCCGAGCGTGCGGCGATGCGCTCCGCCTCCAGTCCCGAGCAGCGCGCGGCGTTCTTCGCGGCGGCCGCGCCGCTGCTCGATTCTGCGCTGGCCGCGCTCGACGGCCGCGCAATGGCGGACCTCGCACCGCAGGAGCGCCGGTTGATGGACCTGATGTATTCGCTGGCCCACGTCGCATTGGCGGTTGAAATCCAGGGGCCGGACGAAATCAAGAGCGCACCCTTGCGTGATCGGCTGCACATCACCCGATCCGCGACCGACAGGAGAACAGCGGCATGAAGAACCTTCAGGGCAAGACCGTCTTTATCACCGGCGGTGGTGGCGGGATCGGTGGCGGCATGGCGCAGGCCTTCGCCGAACGCGGCGCGCGCATCGTGCTGGCCGATATCGACCATGGCTTCGCGCAGGAGGAAGCTGCCAAACTCCCCAGTGATGTCGAGGTCTTCACACTGCCGCTCGACGTGCGGTCGCTGGAAGGCTGGGAGGCGGCACGCGTGGAGGCGGAGGCTCGCTTCGGCGCCGTTGACGTGCTCTGCAACAACGCGGGCATTTCCACCGGCTTCAAGCCGCTTTTCGACGTATCGCCCGAGGAATTCGAGCGGGTCATGGCGATCAACGTGACCGGCGTCTACAACGGCATCCAGACATTCGGCCCGGCCATGGCGGCGCGGGGAGAAGGGCATATCGTCAACACCTCGTCGATGAACGGGCTGAGCCCTTTCGCCAGCTTTGCGGCCTATTCGGCCAGCAAGTTCGCGGTTCTGGCGCTTTCCGACGCTCTGCGGGACGAACTTGCGCCTCAGGGCGTCGGCGTCTCCACGCTGTTCCCGGGGCTGACGCGCAGCCGCATGTCGGAAGCCGATCTTGGCAAGGTGAGCGCCGGCGATCCCGCGCGCAGGGCCGCGATCGAGGCGAACATGATGGAAGCGATCTGGCTCGGCCGCGCCGTGGTGCGGGCGGTGGAGAACGACGAACCCTATATTGTCACCCATCCCGACTATCGCGAAGGCGTGCGCGCGCGGCAGGAGCGGATTCTTGCCGCTTTCGGTGAGCCCGCGCAGCCCGATTACCGTACGGGGCTTACGGCCACCAAAGGCTGAGCCGCTTCCTGCGACCGCCAGATGCGCTGCTGGTACTGACGGGGTGTCAGGCCAGTGGCGCGGCGGAAGGCATGGGCAAGGCTGGAGGTCGACGCGAAGCCCACCGCATCGGCCACTTGTTTGATGCTCTCCTGCGTCGCGAGCAGGCGCTTTACCGTTTCCAGCCGGTGGTGATGGACATATTGCCCCACCGTGCAGCCCCGGCTGCCGAGAAAGCCCCGCGTAAGCTGGCGGACCGAGACGCTGCACAGTGCGGCCAGTTCCTCCAGCGAGGGCGGCAAGGCCTCGCGTTCCAGCCGCTCGTCGATCACGCGCAGGCGCCAGGGTGCAAGGCCGCCGTGCGCGGTTTCCTCGGCGATCTCCTCGAAATAGCGGCATAGTTCGATCGTTAGTTGCGCCGCGATGGAGCCGACCAGCAGCTTGGAATCCCGGCGCGGCGTGCGCGCTTCCTCGGCAAGGCGGCGCAGCAGCAGGCGCACGGTCTGGCTGCCGATATCGAGCGCGGCGGAAAGGCGAGGGGCCGTCCATTCCATACGCTCTCCAAAGCGGTGCTGCGCCAGCCGTCCGCGCAATTCGCAGCGGATAGAATGCTGCACTTCCGCTCCGTCCCAGCGCATCTGGAGCGGATGGCCCGGCGGCACGAAGAGGATATCGCCCAACCTCTCGAACCGGTGATGCGCGAATGCGCCCTGCGCGTTGGCGGGGCGCGGGGTGACGCACAAGTCGAGCAGCGCATGATCGCTGGCCAGCATCGACTCTCCGTCGTTCGAGAGGCTGCCATGGACGATGGTGACCTCTGCCGAGGAAAAGCTGAGGTCGGCGACCGCCCTTGATCGTCCGCGTCTTCCGCTTGCTTCGTACATGCTCTTCGTGTCCCAATACCGCGTCGCAATTTGGCTAAATATCCGCCTTGCGTCCAGATCGGGATGCACGACCCGATTGCGGAAGGGCATCGCGATCCGCAGACTGGCGAACAAGACAGAACACTGGAGGATGCCATGCCAGAGCAAATGGCCGAAGCGCTCGACGACTTCGGCGGCCAGATCGATTGGGCGCGCCTGAACGAATGGATCGCGGCGCAGGACGTGCCGGGAAGTGGCCCCGTAACGGCTGTTCGCAAGCTTACGGGCGGCCTTCAGAACAGTGTTTTCCTGATTACGCGGGGCGGCGAAGACCTGATCCTGCGCCGCCCTGGCAAGCACCTGAAGCCCAAGAGCAACGAGACCATGCTGCGCGAGGCACGCGTGCTGACCGCGCTGGAAGGCAGCACGGTGCCGCATCCGCGCGTGCTGGCGACCTGCGCCGATCCGGATGTGATCGGGGCCTGCTTCTTCCTGATGGAGCCGCTGGAAGGCTTTGCGCAGTCGGGCGAGTTGCCTGGGCAATATGCCACCGATGCCGGCTGGCGGCGGGCTATGGGCGAGGAGCTGGTCAAGGCGGCGGCGGCGCTGGGCGCGGTCGATCATGTCGCGGCGGGCCTTGCCGATCTTGGCAAGCCGGACCTGTGGCATGAACGGCAGGTCGAGCGCTGGAGATCCCAGCTTGAAGGCTATGCAGCAACGCCGGGCTACGATCCGGGCGAGTTGCCGCATGTCGATGAGGTGGGCCGCTGGCTGGGCGACAACCTGCCGACCGATCGCCGGATCGGTCTGGTCCACGGCGACATGCAGTTTCCCAATGTCATGTTCTCGCTGAAGGCACCGAAGATTTCCGGCGTGCTTGATTGGGAACTGGTTTCGCTCGGTGATCCGCTGCTCGATCTGGGCTGGATCCTGTCCAGCTGGTCGGAAACCGGCGATCCCGAGGGCAAGGCGCCGATGGTGCGGCCCTGGGACGGCTTCCTGTCGCGTCGGGAACTGGTGGAACTTTACGGCACGCTCAGCGGGCGGAACATGAGCGAGATGCCGTGGTTCTTCGCGCTTGCCTGCTACAAGCTCGCCTGCCTGCTAGAAGGTACATACGCCGCTTCCAAGGCTGGAAAGGTGCCCGCCAATGTGGGGGAATCGGTCCACGGCTATGCCACCTGGCTGATGACCAAGGCGCGCCAGATCATCGCGGGTTGAGACCCGCCAAGCACAGTCACGACATTTGAGGATGAGGATCACATGGACTTCTCGACCGATCCTGAATTTCAGGAAAAGCTCGACTGGATGAACCGCTTCGTGCGCGAGGAAGTGGAGGCGATGGACCTGCTGTTCCCGCAGGGCAGCGAGCAGTTCAACATCCGCAACCGCAAGGCCCGCGCCATGGCGAAGAAGCTTCAGGCGCAAGTGAAGGCCCAAGGGCTCTGGGCCTGCCACCTGACGCCGGAACTGGGCGGCAAGGGCTATGGGCAGGTGAAGCTGGCGCTGATGAACGAAATCCTTGGCCGCACATCGTGGGGTCCGGTGATCTTCGGCTGCGCGGCGCCCGATACCGGCAATGCCGAAATCCTGGCCATGTTCGGCACGCCCGAGCAGAAGGCGCGCTATCTGCAGCCGCTGCTCGATGGCGAAATCTTCTCGACTTACGCGATGACCGAGCCGCAGGCGGGCGCCGATCCCAAGGAATTCACCTGCCGCGCCTGGCGAGAGGGCGAGGAATGGGTGATCGAGGGTGAGAAGTGGTACGCCTCCAACTTCAAGGTGTCCTCCTTCGTGATCGCGATGGTCGTCACCAATCCCGAAAACGCGCCGCATGAGCGGATGTCGATGTTCCTGATCCCCTCGGACACGCCGGGGCTGGTCGATATCCGGGACGTGGCGGGGATGAACGATCCGGTCGATCACGGCCATCACGCCTATCTGCGGTTCGACAAGGTGCGCGTGCCGCTCGATGCCATGCTGGGCGGGCCGGGGCAGGGCTTCAAGCTGGCGCAGGCCCGGCTGGGCGGCGGGCGCATCCACCATGCCATGCGCGTGGTCGGCCAGTGCCAGCGCGCGCTGGAGATGATGCAGGAACGCGCGGTCTCCCGCCGCACGCAGGGCCGCCAGCTTGGCGATCACCAGCTGGTTAAGGCGATGATCGCGGACAGCGCGCTGGAACTGGAGATGTACCGCCTCCTGGTGCTGAAGGCCGCATGGATCATCGATACCCAGCCGCACGGCGCCGCGCGCATGCATATCGCCATGGCCAAAGTGGCGATGGCGCGCGTCTACCACGACATCGTGCGGCGGGCCGTCCACCTTCACGGCGCGCTTGGTACCACGCATGAGACGCCGCTGGCGCGCATGTGGATGGGCGTGCCGATGCTATCCGTGGCGGACGGGCCGACCGAAGTGCATCAAGTGCAGATCGCCAATGCGCTGTTGAAGCAGACCGCCCCGGCGCAAGGCCTGTTTCCCAGTGAGCACATCCCCAGCCGCACGGCCGACGCAGAGGCCCGCTATGCCGCCGAACTGGCTGAAATCGAGCGTGAACTGGCGGCTTGAGCCATGGCGATTACGATGGATCTCACCGGCCGCGTCGCCGTCGTTACCGGCGGCAGCCGGGGGTTGGGCAGGGCGATCGCGCTCGGGCTGGTAGAGGCCGGTGCGGCAGTTGCGGTGGCGAGCCGCAAGCGGGAGAGCTGTGAGGCGCTGGTCGCGGAAATAGAGGCTCTGGGCGGCCGCGCCTCGGCCCATGCTTTCGATGCGGCCTCGTGGGACGATTGTGACCGCCTCTTCGCCGAAGTGACCGAGCGCTGGGGCGGGGCGGATATTCTGGTGAACAATGCCGGAAAGTCGCCGGTGGAACCGTCCTCGCTGGAAACCTCTCAGGCCGCGTTCGATCACATCCTTGCGGTCAACCTGCGCTCGGCGTTCCGGCTTTCGGCGCTGTTCGGCGCGCAGATGGTGGCGCGCGGGGGCGGGGCGATCGTCAACGTCAGTTCCAGTGGATCGCGCAAGCCGGAGCCCTATTTCGCGCCCTATGCCGCCGCCAAGGCCGGGCTCAACACGCTGACCGAAAGCTTTGCCAAGGAATATGGCCCCACGGTGCGCGTCAATACGGTGATGCCCGGGCCGTTCCATACCGACGGCACCAAGGCATGGTCTCGCTCCGAAGGCTTTGCCGACCACGCCCGAAAGAACCAGCCACTCGGCCGGGGCGGGGAGCCTGCGGAGATCGTCGGCGCCGTGGTCTATCTGGTGAGCGATCTGGCCTCTTACGTCACCGGGGCCTGTCTCGCCGTTGACGGTGGGCATCTGATTTCGCGCGGATGAATGCCGCGGGCGCGATTGCCGGATAGCGCGGTCTTCGCTCCGGCGGCGGTTCAATCGCCCTATCGATGAATTGCCCCTGTCGGAATGCCGGAGGCGACTGTCGTGGTAATGGAGCGTCAAATTCACAGAACAAGTGGGGGAGCCCCTGATGTCACTTGCCGATACGATCATCACCGGCGCGCGCGAGCGTTCCGAAAACACCACCTGGGATGACGCGGAAATCCGCGAGCCGCTGCGGATCCTGACCGAAGCGGTGGAGACGGAGGCGGACCTGACGCCGATGGGCCTTGCCGTCTTCACGCGCAACGTCACCGAATACCTTGCCAACCGGATGCAGGTGGAAGACTGGCTGGCGCGTCATCCCGAGATTCTCGACCAGCCCGTGACAAGGCCCACGTTCGTGTTCGGCCTGCCGCGCACGGGCACGACGCTGACGATCAACCTGCTCAACGAGGACCCCGCGCGCCGCTGCTTCCTGCGTTGGGAGGCTTTCGCCTCCGTGCCGCCGCCGAAGCCCGAGGAATTCCACGCAGGCCCGCGTTATGAAGCCGCGCAGGCGCAGATCGATCACTCGCTGAAAGTCATGCCGCACATCTCGGCAATCCATCACGAGGATGGCGACAGCCCGTGCGAGTGCCAGTTCTCGATGGCGCCCAGCCTGGTTTCGCAAGTGTTTGATTCGCAGTACAACATCCCCAGCTATCACCGCTGGTTCCTGGACAAGGCGGACTATCTGCCTGCTTTCCGCTATCAGAAGCGCCTGCTGCAACTGCTCCAGTCGAACGCGCCGGGCCGCTGGACGCTGAAGAACCCGTGGCATCCGCTTTATCTCGATGCGCTGCATGAGGTCTATCCCGACGCCTGTCTGGTGATGACCCACCGCGATCCGGTGGAAGTGGTGGGCTCCGCGTGCAGTCTGGTCTGGAACGTGCGCCGCATGTTCAGCGATACCGTGGACCGTGAAGCGCTGGGCCGCGACATGGTCGAAACGTTCGAAGTGATGATCGCCCGGCAGAATGCCTTCCGCCAGCGTCATGGCCGCGATGCGATCCATGATATTCTCTACACCGAGCAGATCCGCGATCCACTGGGCACGATGCGCAAGCTCTATGCGCACTTCGGCGATGAACTGAGCGCCGAGGCCGCCGCCAACATGCAGCATTACATGGAGGCCAAGCCCAAGGACCGCTTCGGCAAGCACACGTACGACCTTGCCGATTACGGCCTGACCGCCGGAGCCATCCGCGAGCGCTTTGCGGACTATTGCGCCGATTACGACGTGGCGATGAACCCCGCCTGAGACTGATCCGGGCCTGAAAATACCCTCGCACGGCTGACAAACAGCCGCGCGAGGGTTTTCCTTACTTCAGCTCCAGCCGCGTTTCGCCGAGCTTCGCGCTGAACGGCTTGCGGGCATCGGCCTCCCGGCTCACCTGCGAGTTGCGGTCCTGCCCGATATCGAACGTCTCGCTGAACGCGGCAGGCGAGGTCGGGAAGTCGGTGATCTTCGCCTCGCCCACCGGCTTGCCGTCGATCAGCAGCCGGATCGTGCCCGCACCGGGCGCCGGGAACAGCGCGGGGCCGCCCGATCTCGGCACGGGCACATAGTCGTAGCCCACCGTCACCGGGCCTTGTGGCAGAGTAGCGGTCGAAACCACGGTATCGCGGCGCTGGCCATAGGCGTTGTTCTCGAACGCGAGATGGCCGTCCTTCACATAGAGCACGAAGCCGCCAAGCCGCCCGCCTTCGGCCACCAGCACGCCCGACGCGCTTCCGGCATCGCCCTCGATCTTTACCGTCAGGCTATGCGCCCGGTTGCCGAGGTCGGGCAGGGCATTGAGCGGCAGGCCGGAAATGTCCGGCTGGAACACGAAGCTCTTGCGCGTCGGATCGAGTAGCGCCGGGGCGCCGACAGGCAGCGGGACCAGCGGAAACACGCCGTTGCGCTGGCCCTCCTTGACGAACTCAGCCTTCAGTTCGGCCAGCTTTTCCGGGTACTTGGCGGCAAGGTCGTTGGCTTCGCTGTAGTCATGCGCAACGTCGTAGAGTTCCCAGCGGTCGTTCGCGGTATCATCGTTGAACACCTTGGGAAGGTCGTGGAGCAGGTTCCACGGCTGGTAGTTGCGCTTGGCGGCCGCGATCCAGCCATCCTTGTAGATCGCCCGGTTGCCGAAGATTTCGAAATACTGCTCGGTATGCGTTTCCGGCGCCTTGGCGTTGGTGAACGTCGCGACCAGACTGTGCCCTTCGAACGGGATCTGCCTCACCCCGTCCACTTCACTGGGGAACGAGATGTGCGCAGCGTCGAGGATGGTCGGCGCGATGTCGTTTACGTGGCCGAACTGGCCGCGTATGTGCGCCGGATCGCTGGTATGGCCCGGCCACGAGATCACCAGCGGATTGCGCGTGCCGCCGAAGTGCGAGGCGACTTGCTTCATCCACTGGAACGGCGTGGTCGTCGCCCAGGCCCAGCCGGCGGAATAGTGGTTGGACAAGTCCGGCCCGCCCAGCTTCTGGAGCTGCGCCAGTTGCGGGTCGATGCCCTTGGGAATGTCGCCATTGGCGGTGGCCTCGTTGCCGATGCTGCCGTCGAGGCCGCCCTCGGCGCTGCCGCCATTGTCGCCCACGACGTAGATCACCATCAGGTTGTCGCCACCGGGACGCGCGCGCAGCGTGTCGATCAGGCGGCCCACTTCGTAGTCGGTCTGCTCCATGAAGGCCGAAAAGACCTCCATCTGGCGCGAATAGACCTTCTTCTGATCTGCCGACAGGCTAGACCACGCGGGAATGCCTTCGGGGCGCGGCGTCAGCTTGGCGTCGGCGGGAATGATGCCCAGCTTCTTCTGGCGCGCGAAGGTTTCCTCGCGGTACTTGTCCCAGCCCTGATCGAAGCGGCCCTTGTTGCGGTCTATCCATTCCTCCGGCACGTGGTGCGGCGTGTGTACCGCGCCGGTCGCGAAATAGAGGAAATAGGGCTTCTGCGGGGCGACCGCCTCGTGATCGTCCACCCAGCCGACGGCCTTGTTCACCAGGTCGGTGGTGAAATGATAGCCCTGCTCGGGCGTGGTGGCGGCGGGAACTTGCGTGGTGTCGTTGAAGAGGTGCGGCTCCCACTGGTTGTCGTCACCGGCCATGAAGCCGTAGAAGTGATCGAAACCGAGGCCGGTGGGCCAGTGGTTGAACGGACCCGCCGCCGAAATCTCCCACTTGGGCGTGTTGTGCCACTTGCCGAAAGCGGCGGTCGAATAGCCGTTGCCTTGCAGGATGCGGGCGACCGAGGCGGTATCGGGGTTCCAGATCGAGTTGTAGGCCGGGAACCCGGCAGCGATGTCCGCAAGGTTGCCGAAGCCGACCTCGTGGTGGTTGCGCCCGGTCAGCAGGGCGGCGCGGGTGGGCGAGCAGATCGCGGTGGTGTTGAAGCTGTTATAGCGAACGCCCCGCGCCGCCAGCTTTTCCAGCGCCGGAGTACGCGGGACGCCGCCGAACGCGGACGTTGCGGCAAAGCCCGCATCGTCGAGCAGCACCAGCAGCACATTGGGCGCGCCCTTCGGAGCCTGCGGCTGCGCGGGGAAGGCAGGCGCGGAATCGGCGCGGGTCAGGCCGATCCGGCCGGTGAACGTCTGGGGCCCGCCGATCGAGGCTGCGGGGGCGGCACCGTCCTGCGCCGCGGCGGCGGAAGTCAGACCGCCGGAAGAAAGGGCGCTGGCGGCGAGCAGCAGCGCCGCGCGGGTGAAAATTCGCATGGAGTATCCTTCGGGTTTGTCGCGTGAGGTTGTGTCCGGCGCGCACGAAAAGGCGCTCCGGTTTCGGAATCGGTGATGGAGAAGGGGAGGCGCGGGAGTGCAGTGCGGCAGGCGGAATGGCTCCGGCCGGGCGCTGCTCGTCAGCTAAGGATAGACATCATGCGCATCGTTCACCTCATCCATGGAGGGAATTCACGACGCTGGCGCTGTCGCCCGGGCATCGTGCGCTTTAGCTGTTGGTGACGCGGAGCAAGCTGCATCCCGATCAAATGCCGCGGGCCGGTAACTTCGAACCAGAGCGGGAGCAGCCGGCCAGACTTCCCCCGCGAATTGCATTGCCAAGCTATCAGTTGAGCGGATCTCCCTTGAGCGCCGGGGTCTTGCCGGTGACCACGTGCTCGCGGGCCTGATAGACCATGCTGTGCGGCGGCACGCCGTGCGTCAGCCAGACATTGCCGCCGATCTCCGAGCCCTTGCCGATGGTGATGCGGCCAAGGATCGTCGCCCCGGCATAGATCACCACATCGTCCTCGACGATCGGATGGCGCGGGCTGGCCTTGGCGGCGGCGACCGAACCGTCCGGCGCGTAGGCCTTGGCGCCCAATGTCACGCCTTGGTAGATGCGCACGTTGTCACCCACCACGGCAGTCTCTCCGATCACCACCCCGGTACCATGATCGATGAAGAACCCCCGGCCGATCTGCGCGGCCGGATGGATATCGATCCCGGTGGTGCCATGCGCGATCTCGGTCAGGATGCGCGCGACCAGAGGCGCGCCCAGCCCGTGGAGCGCATGGGCGAGCCGGTAATGGATGATCGCCAGCAGGCCCGGATAGCAGATCAGCACTTCGTCCAGACTGCGCGCCGAAGGATCGCCCGCATAGGCCGCCTCCAGATCGAGATCGAGCATCCGGCGGATCGCCGGAAGCTGGCGGGAAAAGGCCAGCACGATCTCGTCCGCCTGGCGGTCCTGCGTGCTGGAATAGGCCAGTTCGAGCCGAAGCTGCGCCTGCAGACGGCTCAGCGCGATCTGCAAGGATTGGGTGACGAAAGTCTCCTCGTTATGGCGCCGCACGAAATCGGGGCCGAGCCGCAAGGGGAACAGTGCCCCGCACAGCTCGTCCGCCAGTTTGGCGACACGCACGCGGGAGGGGAAGCCCTCCACGCCGTGCTCGGCATGCTGGGTGTTCACCGAGCGCCAGTCCTGCCGGATATCGGCAAGCTCCCGGACGATATCGCCCACGTGCCAGAAATCGTCCTCCGATCCGCTACCGGCATGCGTGCCGGATGCGCCCGTATCGATGATGCCTTGTGGTTCCTCTCGCGCGCTCATGATGGCTATCCCAACGCTACGCCTTCGATGGTGATGCGGTGCATTTCGCGGCGGTGACCGTGGTAGTCGTTGTAGGCATAGTGCCAGGTGGCGCGGTTGTCCCAGAAGGCGATGGAACCGTCGCGCCAGTGGAAGTCTTCCTGAAACTCCGGCTTCTGGCAGTGCGCGTAGATCTCCTGAAGCAGATCGCGCGATTCCTCCTCGGCAAGCCCGAGGATGTGGAGCGTGAAACTCGGATTGACGTAGATCGCGCGCTTGCCGCTGAGCGGGTGGGTGATGACAACCGGATGCACGGGATCGTCCAGCACGTCCGCCGCCGAGGAATTGCCGATGCGGCCATCGCTGCGGGTGTCCTGCAAGGCTTCGTAGGCTACGGCCTTGCTGCCGAAGATATGGCGCGCGGAATGGACCGCGCGGCGGCCTTCGATCCGGGCCCGGAGCGGTTCCGGCAAGCCGTCGTAGGCGGCATACATCGAGGCGAACGCCGTCGCGCCGCCCTCTGGCGGCAATTCCCGCGCCGCCAGGATCGATCCGAGCGCGGGTTCAAGGTCGTAGGAATGATCGGTATGCCAGCCGCCGCCGATATTGTGCTGCTGGTCGGGCTCCTTCACCACCAGCGCGATTTCCGGGTAGTCCGGATGCGCGGCAAAGAAGCGGTTGATGTTGATCGCGCCCCAGCGCCGGGCGAAGGCGATGTGCTGTGGCTCGGTGATCGACTGGTCGCGGAAGAACACCACGCCGTGCTCGGCGAATGCGCTGCGGACGAGCGCGAAGTCTTCGTCGGGAATGGGACGAGCGAGGTCGATGCCGAGAACTTCTGCGCCGACGCGGCCGTGCTTGCGAATTTCAATGGTCATGCCGTGATCTGCTCCGGGCTGACGGAATACGGGGGGTAATCGAGCGCCTGCGGCCTGAACGGGATCTGGCCCCGCAGGCACGCGTCATTTCTAAAAGCCGATACGCATCGCATCACCCCTATGTGCTGGGGAACACGAAGCCTGGCGATGTCGCCTTGGCGTCGCGCGCTTTAGCCGTTGGTAACGCGGAGCAAGCTGCTTCCCGATCAAAAGCCGCGGACTGGACGATGTGCTCGCCGAAATGGGAGCGTGATTGAGACGAGCCAGTATCCCCTCGTCCTGTTTCTCAACCTATTTAATTGACATTGCGGCGTCAAGCGCCCGCGCCGCTGGCAAGAGGCATCCTGCCGCAAACCAATTCTATGGCCGGGCGAAGGCGGTCTTGACCCGCGTCGCGGGGCTTTCGCTCCACGATCAGGGCGCGTAGCGGGTGAACACGAAGTCGTGACCGGCGGCACGGGACTGGTGGCAGGACCAGCAGGTCTGATGCTGCGCGGCGTCTACCGGCTGACCGTTCACGAAGCGGCCGAATCCCCAGCCGCCGGTGGCAGCATAGCGCTTCGAATCCTTGACCATGACCTGCACCGTCGTCGCCGCGCCCGGGATCGAGGCGGGGGCAAACTCGGGCGACTGGACGTGCTTCCACGCCAGTTTCACCAGCACCGTGCCATCGGGGAAGGGCTGTGTCCCGGCGCGATAGGCTTTCATGGCCGTGGGGTTTCCAAGCGTCGTGCGCAGTTCGTCCAGCGGCGGGGCTTCCTGCGCGGGGGCGATCAGCTCCCAGCTCCGGTATCCTTTGGGAAGCGCGACACCGTAGATCGGGGAGACCGGCGCGGAACCTTCCGCACCGGCCTGAACCGCAAGAACGGCAGCGAGCAGCGCGCTGCTGCCGACAAGCACCATTCGCGAGATGCGCGGCATTACATCTTGTCCACGTCGATCACGGCCTGCGCGAAAGCCTCGGGCGCTTCCTGCGGCAGGTTGTGGCCGATGCCGCCACTGATGAGGCGGAAGGCGTAAGGCCCCTTGAACTTGGCGGCATAGGCGGCGGGATCGGGGTGGGGGGCGCCGTTGGCGTCGCCTTCCATGGTGATCGTCGGGATCGTGATGACCGGACCTGCCGCCAGTTTCGCCTCGTCGGCGTCGTACTGACGCTCGCCATCCGCGAGCCCGAGGCGCCAGCGGTAGTTGTGGATCACGACATCGACGTGGTCGGGATTGGCGAAAGAGGCCGTCGTGCGGTGGAACGTCTCGTCGTCGAAGTTCCAGCGGGGCGAGGCCGTCTGCCAGATCAGCCGCGCGAAGTCTTCGGTATTGGCTGCATAGCCGGCACGGCCGCGTTCGGTCGCGAAGTAGAACTGGTACCACCATTGCAGCTCTGCCTTGGGCGGCAGCGGCTTGGCGTTCACGGCGGGGCTGCCGATCAGGTAGCCGCTGACGGAGACCATCGCCTTGCAGCGCTCTGGCCAGAGCGCGGCCATGATGTTGACGGTGCGCGCGCCCCAGTCGAACCCGGCGACCAGCGCCCGCTTGATGCCCAGCGCGTCCATCAGCGCGATGCCGTCCGCCGCGATGGCGGCCTGCTGGCCGTTGCGCGAGGCCGTGGCGGAAAGGAACCGGGTGGTGCCATGGCCGCGCAAGTGGGGCACGATCACGCGGTAGCCCTTGGCCGCCAGAATATGCGCGGAGTCCGCGAAGGCGTGGATGTCGTAAGGCCAGCCGTGGAACAACAGCACCGGGCTACCCTTGGCCGGGCCCATTTCGACATAGCCGATATTCAACGGCCCGGCATCGATCTGCCTGACGGGGCCGAACGATCCGCCGATGCTGGCGGCGTCAGGCGCCGCTGCCGGGACGGCGGCCGAAGATATGGCCGGGAAGGCGGCGGCGGCCATGGCCGTGGAAGCAAGGCCAAGGAAGTGGCGCCGCCCGGTTTCAATCTTGCCGGGAGGTGGGGTGAAATTCATGTCCGATCATCCTTCCGTGACCGCCGATGCGCGGCCCGCCCTCATTGATTACGGCGAGCCGCCGCAGAGCGCCCGTTATGTGTCATGAGATTGTGTCAGTCAGCACACTTCGATTTGCCGGGGGGAAACCGTGTCAGGAAGCACAGGACCGGGCGAACGCGGGCAAAGTGTGGGAGTTACCGTCGTGGGGCGCGATGATCGCAGACGGCCTCAGGCCCTTCTAGCGGCCAGATTCGCCTGAAAGTCGGGGCCGTGCCCCTCTGTCCGGTGCAGTTCCCACGCAAGCCCCTGCGAGAGGGACATGCCGTCGGTCTCCAGCACCAGCTTCTTGATAGCGCGGTTCGAACGCGCGCTGTTGGCAAGGATCGATTGGCACAGTGCGCTGGCGTGCTGCTCCAACTCCCCATCGGGAACGCAGCGGTTGGCGAGCCCGATGGCCTCCGCTTCCGGGCCGCGACACCGCCGTCCGGTGAACATCAGTTCCATCGCCTTGTGTGAACCGACGCGGCGAGGGAGCCGCTGGGTCAGGCCCCAGATCGGCACGAGGTCCCACTTGCTGTGCGTGTCTGCAAACTCGGCCGTTTCGGCAGCGATGATGATGTCCGCCGCCAGCGCCAGTTCCAGCCCGCCCGTAAAGCAATGCCCCTGAACCGAGGCGACGACGGGCACCGGCAGGCCGGCGAGCCGTTCGATCACGTCGTTGGCAGAGCGCTCCACCTCGTAGCTTTCGGTGGCCGCAAGATCGTCGAGATCATGCCCCGCGCAAAAGCTGCGGCCATTGGCCTTGAGGTGGACGCATGCTGCGCCTTCGATGCCGTGCCGGAGGTGCTCGTCGAGCGCGGCGAACATCTCGCTTGTCAGCGCGTTCAGCTTCTCCGGCCGGTTGAGCGTGATGGTGTGAACGCCGTCCACGACCGCGCAGAGAACGGACGCGCCGCTCACTTCAGGAAGCCGATCTGCTTGAGATCATCGACATATTTGTGGATGAGCCCGGCCGAAATGCCCGGGATTGCATGACCCGCCGCTTCGGACGCGCTCTGGAAGCGTTCGACCGGCACGAAGGACTTTGCCACCGCCGCCTGCGGACGCCGGTAGGGCTCCATGATCGCGAGCAAGGACTGGTGCCGCGCTTCCTCCGGCAAGGCGTTCATCGCCGTTTCGAAGCGCGAGAGCCAGTCGGCATAGCTGTCGATCCGCTCGATTTCGCAGCCCGCCTCGATCATCCAGTCCACGAAAGTATCGAGCGACACCCCGTCGTCATGCGGATTGGCGAGGTTGTAGGCGTGGAAGCCTTTCCGGTTGGCAAGGCCGATGGCCGTGATCGCATCCGCCAGCAGGTCCACCGCGATGCCCTCGTACCGCGCGACGGGACGCCCGCCCGAGAGGTTCTCGGCATAGAACGTCGCGGGCGCGACGCCGGTGATCGCGAGGCTGTAGAGCAGGCGCGTGAACATGTCGGGCACATTGAGCTGGCCAACATAGCGGCTGTGCGCGAGGATCATGCCGGGGCGGAAAACGCTGACCGGCAAGGAACACAGGTCATGCGCCTCGCGCAGCAGCACTTCGCCGGCCCATTTGCTGATGTTGTAGCCATTGGCATAGTCGTCACTGAGTTCGGCCGTGGGGATCGCCTCGCGAATATCGCCGTCCTCGCCCACCGGCCGCCCGGCCAACGCCATCACGCCGAGCGTCGAGACATAGTCGAAATGCTTGAGGCGGTGCGTCAGGGCCAGACGGATCAGTTCCGCCGTGCCGCCGACATTGGCAGTGAACAGCTGGTTGTAGGGCAGCACATGGTTTACATGCGCGGCGGTGTGGGCGATGAGGTCCACGGTTTCGGCAAGGCGGTTCCATGTCGCCTCGTCCAGACCGAGGCCGGGCAGTCCCAGATCGCCCGGCAGCACTTCGAGATGGTCCTTAGCCAGCGCCCGGAAATGGCGAAGCAGCGCGGGATCGCTGTCCAGCGCTTCCTCTACCCGCTGCAAGGCCTGTGCGTGATTGGCGCCGCGCGCGACAAGGATCAGCCTGCCGCCGGTCTTCGCCATGCGCTCCAGCCAGGAAATCGCCTGAAAGCGGCCGAGGAAGCCGGTTGAGCCTGTCAGCAGCACGGTCCGGACAGTCTCGGCCGGGGCCGGAAGGCGGGGGGCGGCGGCGAGCATCTCGGCCGGGATGAACTTCTCCAGCTTGAAGTCGGCGGCATGGATCGTGGTGCCGTCCGCCGCGTGGACCGTCGAGAAGCTCGGGCGCGTGCTGCCCGATCGCAACGCTTCCACGTAGTCGGCGATCAGGCGCAAGTCGCCGGCGGGATTGATGATGACGCCCACCGGCACCTCGACGCCGAAGATCTCCTCCAGCAGCATCGAGAAGGAGAGGGCGGAAAGCGAATCCCCGCCTAGGTCGGTGAAGCGGGACTGCGGCGTCACATCCGTTTCCGCGACGCCCAGCGTGGCCTTCACGGCGCGGGCGACCGTTTCGATCACCGGGCGATCCGTGCTCCCGTTGCGCAGTGCCCGCAGCTCGCTGACCTGATCCTGCGCGATCTGCGCATAGACAGCTTCAAGGCGCGCGCCGTAGCGATCCTTGAACTTGGGGCGGCTGAACTTGCCAATGCCGGTGAGCAATCCGTTTTCGGAGCTGAACGGCTCAGTCTCGATCAGGAAGTCGCGCGGGACTTCGTAGCTGGCAAGACCGTGCTCCTCGGCAACTTCCTGCAGGGCGCGGCGGATTGCGGCCTTGACCCGATCGGCCGCCTCGCCGCCTTGGACATATTGGGTCATCAGTTCCGCCGACGGCACTGCGACCGCCAGCAGGAAAGCACGGTCGCTGCTGCCGTAGACGTATATCTGCCGGATCGGCGGGCTCTGCGTGTAGAGCGCCTCCAGCCGCGCGATGGCCACGAATTCGCCTTGCGACAACTTCTGCACGTTGTTCACGCGGTCAAGATAGATCAGCTGGTCCGGTCCGGTCAGTGCCATCACGTCGCCCGAACGGTAGAAGCCGTCCTCGGTGAACTTTTCCGCCGTGAGATCGGGGCGCTTGTAATAGCCGTCCATGAACTTGGCGATCTTCACCAGGAATTCGCCGCGCGGATAGGGCTTGTCGGTCGTGAAATATCCCAGTTCCGGCACATCGGCGAGCTTGTAGTCGATCACGGGCGGGCGCTGGATCCTGCCGTCCACCAGCACGGTCGCCGTCGCCATTTCGGTGGAGGAATAGCCGATGGCCATATGGATGCCGAGCATCGACAGCATGAACTGGTGCACTTCGGGCGACAGTACCGCCGAGCCGCAGCCGACCGAGAGCAAGCGGCCGCCCAGCAGCTTTTCGCGCATCTCCAGCTTGACCTCCTGCTGCGCGGCGGCCTCGTCAGCGCCCTTGGCGATGCGGCGGTCCACTTCTCCGAGATAGTGCTGGTAGAGCATTTCGCACACGCGCGGGACCAGCGAGGCCATCGTCGGGCGCGCCATGGCGAGATCCTCGAACAGGGTCGAAAGATCGCTCTTGGGCGAACAGAAGCTCGTGCCGCCGTTCGCGAGCGCGAGGAAGAGATAGCCATAGCCGACCATGTGGCTCATCGGCATGAAGCTGAGCGTGATCGAGGGCTTTTCCGCCGCGTAGAGCCAGGTGTTGCGGATCGTCTGCTCGGCGATCATCGCGCCCTTGGGCGTGCCGGTGGTGCCGGACGTATAGAACAGCCAGGTCAGCGGATCGTCCTGCTCCGAGACGTGGAGCGGCACTTCGGGCAGCGAGCGGCCGCGTGCGATCACGTCTTGCAGCGTATCGACCGCGATCGGGCAAGCGGCGGCCTTCAGCCGCTCGCGAGCGGCTTCGAAGCGCTCGCGCTGGGTGTCGTCTCGCGGCTCGTAGTCGAACACGATCAGGCGCGGGGGAACAGTGCCGGACAACACCGCCTCAACGGCGGAGTCGATATATTCGATGCCTGTGGCAAGCACGCTCGGCTCCGTCTCGGCAATGATGTCGGCATGCTGGCTGGCTGGAGCGGTCGCCTGCAAGGGCACGTTGACGGCGCCGAGATGGATGTTCGCCAGCGCGAGCGTGGCATAGTCCGCGCTGGCGAAGCCAAGGATGGCCACGAAGTCGCCCGGTTTCACCGGATGCCCGGCATGATGGTGCCAGTCCGTCGCGGTTGCTTTCACCCGAGACCATAGTTCGCCGAAAGTGCAGGTTTCGAAATGGCCGAGAATTCGGGCGGAGGTGCGTCCGCTGGAAGCGTCCGTTACGAATTCCCGCGCCCGCTGGCCGATGGCGGGGCGGTCGGCATAGCCCTCCATGACGGTCTGCACGACCTGGGCGAGCCGCAGACCCGGTTGCCGCTTCGCGTCGGTGACCGCAGCGCGAGGCAGAGCGTCACGGAACTGTGCATCCTCGACCACGAGCAATTCGAAGCGCGCCTTGCCCCAGTCGGTGGTCGCGCCGCCGGTGAACAGCGCGCCCTTGACGGGCGTATCGATCGTGGCCGTCGTCATGCATCACTCCATCATCGTGCCGCCCGTTGGGGGCTTTGCACGATTGGTGACGCGTCATCCGAACGAAAGCAAGTGACTGGTTGCTTGTTTTGGCAGAGGTCGTTTGCTATCGCCGCGCCAGTCAATTTGCTTGTCTGACAGGATACCTGATGCCGCCCTCCTTCCCCGGCGATACCGAGACCCAGGCTGCGCCATTGCCGCCACGCAGGGTCTACCGGCCCGGCACCGAGCGCCGTCAGGAGATCATCGCCGCAGCGCGGGAGGCCTTCGTCCGATCAAGCTTTGCCGGCGCCCGCACGCGCGACATTGCCGAGGCTGCGGGCGTCAATCAGGCCACCCTGTTCAAACACTTCCCCACCAAGGAGAAGCTGTTCGAGGAAGCTGTGCTGCAACCGTTGATCGAGGCACTGCGTGTCGTGCAGGGCCGGGTCGAGGTCTATCAGGCGGCAGAAACGCCCGAGGAGATGGGCAAACTGGCACAGCCTGCCACCATGCAGCATCTCGCGGCGATGCAGGAAACGCTGCCGCTGCTCGTGACCGCGCTGTTTTCCGATCTGGAGCGCGGGCGGCGGCTCTACCGCGATCACATCGAGCCGCTCATCCGCAAGCGCGGGGCCGTGCTCGAACCGCTGGTGAAGGAGGGCGTGGACCCGGAATTCGTCGGGCTGGCGGGCTTCGGCATGATGTTCGCGGTGGCCATGCAGCAATGGCTGGGTGAACAGCCGGGCGATCTGGCGCCCGTCGCCGAGCAGTTCAACCGCGTGCTCACCGGGGGCTTCGCGCGCAGCGGCAGCCGGTGATCGAGCGCGCCAATTGCGATGCTGCATCGCGGGCGCGCGGCGAAGCGAACGCAATCGTTCTGGAATGGCGCGCGCGCAGTGCTAAGAGCCGGCTGCCTCATCACAGATGCGCCGGGCCGCAGGGCCCGCGCCCGGAATGGAAACGGATAGCATGAAAACCAAACACAGTCTTGAAGCCGCCGACGTCAAGGCGATCCTGGCCGCCGCCGAGGCTGAGGCCCAGGCCAATGGCTGGGCCGTGACCATCGCCGTGGTCGACGACGGAGGCCACCCGCTAGGCCTGCTGCGGATGGACGGCGCTTCCGCCAGCACCGCGCACATGGCGCCCAGCAAGGCCGTTACCTCGATCATGGGCCGCCGCGATTCGGGGAATTACGAACAGATGGTCGCCGATGGCCGCGTGGCGATGCTGTCGGCTCCCTCGCTGGAGGCGCTGCTGGAAGGCGCGGTGCCGATCGTCGTCGACGGGGATTTCGTCGGCGCCGTGGGCGTGTCGGGCGTCAAGTCGCACCAGGACGCGCAGATCGCGCGCGCGGGTATCGCGGCGATTATTGCCTGATTTCAGGCCGCGCCGGCACGGGTCGGCGCGGCTTCCTGAAGGGCGGAGGGATTACCTCCAAATGCCGCTATCTCGCGCATCGCCGAGGTGCTATTGACGTATAGGTGAACTACGCGATTCCCTACCGCTTCCCGATCGGCATCGATCCCGACGACATCGACTTCATGGGTCATGTCAACAATGCTAGCTACCTGAAATGGGTGCAGGCGGCGGTGCTGGATCATTGGCGCGCCATCGCCCCGGCTGAGGCGATCGCCCAGCACTTGTGGGTCGCGATCAAACACGAGATCACCTACCGCAGGCCCGCCTTCCTCGAAGATGACGTGATTGCCACTGTGCTCCTTGAAAAGGTGCAGGGGGCGCGCGCTTTCTACGAAACCGTGATCCGTCGCGGCGAGGAAGTGCTGGCCGAAGTCAAGTCGAGCTGGTGCTGCATCGATGCAGACACCAAGCGTCCCGCGCGCCTTGCCCGCGACGTGATCCAGCGCTTCTTCTCGGTCGAGGAAGCCGAACAGGCCTGATCAGCCTGAGCGGCGTGCAGCTTCCGCCAGTATTGGCCCGATCCCGTTAGACGGCTAGGTTGGGTGCATGGCATCCGACCACCCCACAGGCGCGCGCCCTGCCTCCGCCAACTACCACGCCTTGCTGCTGCGCCGACTCCTGCGTGCGAAGGACGGCATGGATGCCCTGTCGCACGAGGATTGGCCAATCCAGAGGCTCGCCAGCGTCAGCGGCGTGTCGGAGGCCCATTTCGCGCGCTCGTTCCGGCAGGCCTTCGGCATGCCGCCGCACCGCTACCTGCTGACCCGGCGGATCGAACGGGCCAAGGCCTTGCTCCGTGACACCGATCTGGCCGTTACCGCGATTGCCTTCGAGACGGGCTGGAACAGTCTCGGCACTTTCGGGCGCACTTTCCGCGATGTCGTGGGGGAGAGCCCGGGCGCCTTCCGGATCCGCGAACAGGCCGCGCTGGAGGGCTTCGGGCGCATTCCAGCCTGCTATCTCAGCGCGGCGCACCGGCCGAATCTCACCATAGCAGTTTCGGAGAAGCGCAGGCAGGAATGCAGCGATAAGTCAGCCGGGTCTCAAGCAATGGAGGTCCCATGAGCGATGCAATTCAAGTAGTCGGCCTATATGTCCGCGATCAGGACGAAGCCCACGAATTCTACGTCGGCAAGCTGGGTTTTCAGGTCCACACAGATCAGCGCAACGGCGACTATCGCTGGCTGACCGTGCAGCATCCGGAGCAGCCGTCCTTCCAACTCGGCCTCTTCCGCCCGCAAGCGCCGATGCATGATCCGGCAACGGCACAGGCGCTGTGCGAACTGGTGGCCAAGGGGGCGATGCCGCCTCTGGTCATGGCGGTCGACGATTGCCGCGCGACCTATGCGCGGCTGCGCGAGCGCGGCGTCGAGTTCACGCAGGAACCCATCGCGCGCTATGGCAATGTCGATGCCAATTTCCGTGATCCGTCCGGAAACGGCTGGAAGATCATCCAGTCGGGCGCCTGATTGGCGGAAATTCCCGCATGGCTCGCAAAATGCGTTTCATGTTCCGCTACTTGGCCTAAAGTCGGCGGATGGATGAAGTCGGCGCGATTGTGGTAGGGGCGGGGGTGGTCGGTCTTGCGGTCGCGCGGGCACTTGCGCTTGCAGGTCACGAGGTGATGATCCTTGAGCGTGAGCGGCAGTTCGGCACGATTACGTCCTCGCGCAACAGCGGCGTGATCCACGCCGGGCTCTACTATCCCGATGGTTCCTTGAAAGCGGCGCTCTGCGTTGAGGGGCGCCGCCTTCTCTACGACTTTTGCGAGGAACGCGGCGTCGCGCACCGGCGCTGCGGCAAGCTCATCATCGCCGCGAGCGAGGAGGAATTCCCCGCGCTCGACGCCGTGATGGCGCGCGGCGCGGCGGCGGGAGTGGACGATCTCGTGCGGCTCAGCCCCGCAGAGGCCCGCGCGATCGAGCCGGAACTGAACTGCGCGGGGGCGATCCACTCACCGTCGAGCGGCATCGTCGACCAGCACGAACTGATGCTGGCATTGCTGGGCGAGGCCGAAGCGCACGGGGCGATGCTGGTATGCGATGCGCCGGTGAGCGACGTGGCCCGGGTCGGCTCGCATTGGGTCGTCGAAATCGGCGACACGCGGCTATCGGCGCCGATCCTCGTCAATGCCGCCGGGCTGGGCGCGCAGGCGCTGGCGCGGACGATCGAAGCGCTCGATCCGGCGCTGGTCCCGCCACAGTTTCTCGCCAAGGGCTGCTATTTCTCCTATTCCGGACGGGTTCCGTTCACGCGGCTGATTTATCCGGTCCCGGGGCCAGCCAGCCTCGGCACCCATTTCACGCTGGACCTTGGCGGACAGGCGCGGTTCGGTCCGGACATCCATTGGGTCGATGCGATCGACTATACTGTCGACCCAGCGCTGAAACCGGAATTCCTTGCGGCGGCTCGCCGGATCTGGCCGGAAGTCGAGGAGGAACGCTTGCAGCCCGCTTATGCCGGAATCCGCCCCAAGCTGGCCGGGCCCGGCATGGCAACTGCGGATTTTGTGCTGCAAGGCGAAGAGGTTCACGGTCTTTCCGGCCTCATCAATCTGTTCGGGATCGAATCGCCGGGGCTCACCGCATCGTTGGCGATTGCCGGGCGGGTGGCGGCGATGGTCGGGCCGCGCGGGTACGGCTGACGGATCTTGCTTTTAGGCCGTGCGAAGACTGCCAATTTCGCATAAGCTGTTCCAGATACTGCCAATGTGCCGAGAAATCGCAGGTACACGTCGGGCAGACAGGCGCTACGATCCAAGTTCTCGATTCCCTGAATACCGACAGAACCCGTCCCCGGTTCACAGGCAGGATCCGATACCATGGAGGAAGAGGCAGACACGCCGTTTGTTTCCACCGGGCACCTTCCTCCTTCGTCGCAGGTCCAGCGCCTGATCGAGCGGTCTTACGACCTGTTCCGGCACAATGACGATGGCGCCTGCTCGCAGACTTATCCGGCGCTTGCACGCGTTCCCCGCGAATTGTTTGGTCTCTGCATGGTGGGAACCGACGGCTCCGTTCACGCCGTGGGCGATGCCGATCATGACTTCACGATCATGAGCGTCTCCAAGCCGTTCGTCTTCGCCCTGGTGTGCCAGCAGATCGGACCGGCGGCGGCGCGGGACAGGATCGGCGTGAACGCGACCGGCTTTCCCTTCAATTCGGTAGTGCCGTTCGACATGAACGTCGATGGACGCACCAACCCGATGGTCAATTCCGGCGCCATCGCCACCACCAGTCTGGTGCCCGGCGCCACGGCGGAGGCGAAGTGGGCCTTCGTTCTGGACGGCCTTTCGGCATTTGCCGGACGGGAACTTGCGCTGAACGCCGAAGTGCTGGCCTGCGCGCGCGAAACCAATCTGCGCAATCGCGGCATCGCGCAGCTCCTGCACAGCAACGGGCGCGTCTATTGCGATCCGATGGAGGCGCTGGACATCTACACGATGCAGTGCGCGCTCGATGTTACGGCGAGGGACATCGCGGTGATGGGCGCCACGCTTGCCGACGGGGGTGTCAATCCGGTGACCCGCAGGCGCGTCGTTGACCAGATGACGTGCCATTACACTTTGGCCGTGATGGCGACGGCGGGGCTCTACGAAACCTCGGGAGACTGGCTCTACGAAATCGGCCTGCCGGGAAAGAGCGGCATCGGCGGCGGCCTCGTGGCGGTTTCGCCGGGCAAAGGCGGGCTCGGGACATTCTCCCCGCTGCTGGACCCGGCGGGAAACAGCGTGCGCGGCCAACTCGCGGCGAAATATCTGTCCGGGCAGCTTGGAATGGACCTGTTTCTTTCGTCCGGGCCCGAAAACTAGGGCTCGTCTCGTTTCTCGCAGCAAAGGAGTGCATATGACCGACGCGCGGCCGAGGATCGATCGGGACGAAAAGCGATCATGGGTCCCCATGATCGCGATTGCGCTGGCGCAGGCGATGATGTCCTACAATGTGGCGTCGCTGCCCGTCGCGATGGGCGGGATGGTCGAATCCTTCGGTGTGCCACCGACCACGGTGGCGACCGGGATCGTCATGTATTCCTCGATCGTGGCCGGTTTCGTGATGCTGGGCGCGAAGCTCAACCAGCGGTTCGGCTCGGTGCTCATTTTTCGCACCATGGTAATCCTGTTCGGGCTGGCACAACTGGTAATGACGCTGAGCCCATCGGCCAGTTTCATGATCTTCGCGCAGGCGCTCAGCGGGGCGGCGGCAGCGGTACTCGTTCCCGCGCTGGTGGCGCTGATCGCGGAGAATTACCGGGGCGTGCAACAGGCAACCGCGCTGGGTACGTTGGGATCGGCACGGGCGGGAGCGGGCGTCTCCGCATTCCTGATCGGCGGTTTTCTCGGCACGAATTTCGGATGGCGCCCGGCTTTCGCGCTCATGGTCATCCTTGCCGTGGTGATCTTCCTGCTGAGTTTTCGCCTGCGCAAGGACAAGGGCGATCCCGATATCCGGATCGACGGCGTCGGCGTGGTGCTTGCCGCTGCATCGATCCTATCGATCACGTTCGGCCTCAACAATCTCAACGGGTGGGGCACGGTGATGGCGACCCCCAATGCCCCGTTTGCGGTGCTGGGCCTCTCACCGGCGCCGTTCCTGATCCTTGTGGGTGTGGTGCTTGGCCAGACGTTCTTCCATTGGACCCGCAGGCGGGAACGGGCCGGGCAGACGCCCTTGCTGGCGCTGGCCGTCATCGATTCCCCGCTGGAGCGCGCTGCCGTCTACGCCATGTTCGCGGTGGTCGCACTGGAGGCGATGCTGAATTTCACGATTCCGCTCTACATCCAGATCGTGCAGGGCCGTTCGGCCTGGGCGACAACCGTGGCGATGCTGCCGTTCAACCTGACGGTGTTCTTCGCCGCGATCCTTGTCGTGCGTTTCTACAAGCGGCTTACCCCGCGCACGATCGGCCGATTGGGCTTTTGCTTCTGCACCGCTGCGCTGCTTTGGCTGGCCTTCGTGGTACGTAACGACTGGAGTTCGGGGCCGGTGCTGATCGGGCTTGTGGCTTTCGGAATAGGGCAGGGCGCGCTGGTGACGCTGCTGTTCAACGTGCTGGTCACGGCTTCTCCCGCGTCGCTGGCGGGCGATGTGGGCGCCTTGCGCGGCACGACGAACAATCTGGCCAGCGCCGTGGGCACGGCTGTCGCCGGGGCGTTGCTGGTCGCGCTGCTCAGTGCGACTGTCATGACCCGCCTGGCCGGAAGCCCCATTCTGACGGAGGAGGTGGCCTCGGAGCTTGACCTTGGCAACATCAACTTCGTGAGCAACGACCATCTCGAAACCGTTCTGGCAGATACCACCGCCTCGCCCGAGCAACGTGCGAAGGCGCTGCTCATCAATACCGAGGGGCGGCTCTGGGCGCTCAAGGTCGGGCTGCTGCTGATGGCGGGGATCGCGTTCCTGGGGATCGTGCCGGCGGGCCGCCTGCCCGATTACCTTGAGGGTGAAGTTCCCGATCCATCGCCGGATTCCTGACCGTGCGCTTCCCCGCCGCGATATCTGCGCGCCCGGATTGCGCAGGGGCCTGAACATGGTGAGATGAAGGCATGACGATACCTCCTCTCGACCATGTCGAAGGCGACGCGACCGGGCTGACGATCCCCGCGCATACGGCGGCGCTCACGGCGGCGGGCCCTCAGTTCCTGACAAAGGCCATGCGCGCCTTCGGTGCGCTGGGGCCAGACAATGCCGTGCGCGAGATCGTCCGGATCGAGCCTTGCGCGGGCGGCAGCACCGGCGAGAAGTGCTTCCTGTCAGTCACGTACGAGCGGCCCGATCCCGCGCTCCACTGTGAGCTTTTCGTCAAGTTCTCGCGCGATTTCTCGGATGCCGGGCGCGACAATCGCGGCAAGCATGAGATGGTCGGCGAAGTCCGTTTCGCCCGCTATGCCGCGCAGCATCCCCTGCCGGTACCCACGCCCAGGACCTACTTCGCCGACTATAACGCGGCGAGCCACACGGGCATGCTGATTACCGAGACGATCCCCTTCGGCAATGCCGGTATCGAGCCGCAGCACCAGAAATGCATGGATCATCTGCTGGGCGAGCCGCTCGCGTACTATCGCGTGATCGTGGAGGCTCTGGCCCGGATCGCGGCGATCCAGTGCCGGGCGGAGGAGGCATCCGCCATCGAGGCGGTGTTCGCCTATGACGCGCAGGCTCTGGCAGCCTCGACCGGGCTTCGGATCACTGCAAGCGAGGTTGAACTCCGGGAAAAACTGGCCGAACTGGCCGCATTCGTGGACGATTGCGGGCACTTACTGCCACCGGGACTCGCGCTTGAAACCATTGGCAAAGTCGCTCGCGAGGCACCGCAATTCCTGCGCCGGCAGGAGGAGTTGTCCCACTACCTGACGCGGCCCGGTCCCTTGATCGCGCTGTGCCACTGGAACGCCAATATCGACAATTGCTGGTTCTGGCGCGACCGGGAGGGGCAATTGCACTGCGGGTTGATGGACTGGGGCAATGCCGGTCAGATCAACCTCGCCTTTGCGCTCTGGGGCTGCCTGAGCGGCGCGCCTTCAGATATCTGGACCGATCATCTCGACGAATTGCTCGGCCATTTTGCCGCCACTTATGCGGCTGCGAGCGGTGCCGGGATCGACGCGGACGAACTGCTGCTCAACCTGCGGCTCTACATCAGCTTCATGGGGCTATCCTATTTCCTCGACAGCCCGGCGCGCATCCGGGCGCGGACGCCCGATTTGCACAATGCCCACAGCTATCGAGACCCGCTGGTCACGCAAGATCAGAGCACGCGCAATCAGCTTCACATGCTGGGCAATGTGCTGACCGTGTGGCAACGCTTCGGTCTTGGCGCGGATGCCTTGCCGAAACTCCCGGAAAACGCGGGTTCCTAGGCCGGCATGGGGCGCCGGGCCTGCTGCCAACGCAGGTAACCCAGCACGGCAAGCGCGACCATCGCCGCATAGAGCCCCGCCGTCAGCCACAAGCCCTTGAACACGAACATCCCGACATAGAGCACGTCCGCCACGATCCACAGCAGCCAACTGGCCGAATGCCGCCGCGCAGTCCAGTACTGGGCGACAAGGCTGAAGCTGCTCAGCGTCGAATCCATCCAGGGCAGCGCCGCGTCGGTATAGTGGCTGGTGAACCAGCCGATGGCGACCGCGCCCACGGCGCCTGCCGCCAACCCTACGCAGGCCTGCAAGGGAGGCAGCGGCTCCACGACGACTTCTCCGGCATCGTGCTTCCCCCGCGCCCAGACCGCCCAGCCGTAGAGCAGGGCAATCCCGAACAGCGCTTGCAGCACCATGTCGGCATAGAGCCGCACGTCGAGGAACAACTTGAAGTAGAGCGCACAGGCCAGAAGGCTGACGGGCCAGCAGAGCATCCAGCGTTTGGCGGTCAGCCAGATCCCGAGGAAGCTGACGACGACGGCGATGATTTCCAGTGCCGACATCAGGCGAGTGCTCCGTTTTCCAACGCCATCAGGAAGTTCCGGCCCGGCGGGGAGCGGAACCATTCCGCGTGATCGACAAGATAGTCCTGCCACGCCAGCATCGCCTGATCGCCATCGCCCAGAATACCGGCGAAATAGTCGATCTCCGACAGCGCGAATTCCACATGCGCAAGCGGCAGCAGGCGGACGAGAGTCTCGATTTCGGCGCGGGCCAGCGGCAGGACCGTCTGATAGCCCGCAAGAAGCGCGAGGGCGGCTCCTGCATCGGCGGCGTTTTGGCCCAGTTCCAGCCACGGAACTGCGGTGCGCTCGATGGCGGTGGCCAGATCGTGGAGCGCACAGGTTCGCGTTGCCAGTCCGAAGTCGAACACAGTGGTCACGGTGCCCTCGGGCGACCAGAGCAAGTTCGAGGGGTGCCAGTCGTTATGCGTCCAGAGCGGCGGCTGGCTCTCCAGCCGTTCGGCCAGTCCGCTGCCCAGCATCGCGAACAGGAGGGCCAGTTCCTCGCGCCACGGCATGTTCGCAAGGAACCCGGCGATCGCCGGACGGGTGGCCACATAGGCCTCGGCTGCGGCCAGAGGATCGCGCGAGGGCACGATAGTGAAGCTCGCGATCAGCGGATGGCGCCCGCGCGCAGGCGCCGCGAAATCGCGTGCGGCCAGATGCAGCCGCCCCAGCGCCGCCCCCGCCTCATGGGCGTGGTCGTGCGAGAGGAACGGCGTCCACGATTGCCGGTCGCGATAAAGATCGATGCCGGGCGCCTTGCGGTGGAGTTCGTAGCTCCAGTCACCCTGAATGACCGCGCCCGAGCCGTCCGACGCCGCCATGACCTCCGGCACCATCACGCCTGCAGACCGCAAGTGGGCCATGAACTCGTGCTCTTCCGCCAGCGCGAGCGGCGTCCGCACCAGCCGATGGTGGCGCTTGAGCAGGAACTCCCCTTGGCTCGCCTGCACCAGTGTCGCCGCAGAGAACGGGCGCGGCGAGTGCCAGTGCAGCGCGGCAAGCCGCCCGGCGGCCGGGAAATGGGCGAGGATCGCCTCGGCCTCGGCCGCCGTGATGGCGGGCCAGTCCGGTGTCTCCAGATCCATGCCCATGCCATGCACGAGATGGGGCGCCGCGCCGCTCATGGTCAGAAGGCGCGCGAGAGCGTCACCACGAAGGCGCGCCCGCTTCCGATATAATAGGCCGGCGCGAAGCCGGAGATGAGCGTGCCGTTGCGGCCAAACGTGTCCTGCGCATTGCTGCTGACGGTCTGGACGCCGGAGAGCACATGCGGGTTGGTCACGTTGATCGCATTGAGGCGCAGATCCATGCGCTGGGCATCGATCAAGCCGGCCAGATGCACGCCGACCGAGAGATCGAGCGTGGCATAGCCCTTGATGCTCTCGTCGTTCATGAACGTCGAATACTGGCGGCCGACATACTTGAGCGCGGTGCTGCCGAACAGGCGTCCGTCGTCGTACGTGCTGCCCATGCCGAACTGGAACGTGGGGCTCGATACGGCGCGCTTGCCCTTGGTCGGGAGATAGTCGCCGCCGACGGGAAGGTCGTCGTCCAGCCGCGCGTGGAGATATTCGCCCGAGACATAGACGCTGACGCCCTTGGCCGGGCGATAGTCGATCTCGCCGTCCAGACCGTAGGATGTCTGGCTGCCTGCATTGATCGTCGAGTTGACCAGTGCCCCGCCGTTGTCGATCACGGTCGCCACCTGCCGGTTGCGGAAGTGATAGTGGAAGGCCGTCAGCGAGAACGACAGGCTGGGGCCGATGTAGCGATAGCCCAGTTCCTCGGAGACCGAATACTCGTTCTTGAGCGCGTTCGTGCCCTGGCTGACGAGTTCATCGCCGTAATAGGTGTCATAGAGCGTGAATTCGTTCGGCGAGCGGAAATTGGTGGTGACGTTTGCGAAGATCTGCTGGCGGTCGTCCAGCCGGTAATGCACGGCGGCGCGGGGCAGCGCGGCAGAGCTGTTCAGGCGCACTTTCTGCTCCGGGCCGGGCAGGTAATTGTCGCCGTTGCGCAGTACGTTCACGCCCTTGAAGCCGATCTCCACGCCAAGGCGCGGGGTGATCGTGATGCTGTCGGCCAGGAAGAAGCCCTTGGTCACCGTTTCGGTGCGGATGTTCTCGTAAGCGAGCAGGCGGCCGTCGGCGGTCCGGATCGCGTTGGCCTGTCGGCCCCACGGGTCGGTCGGACGGCCGTCCGCATCGATGGAGGTGTAGGACTGGCTGACGCGGTCGGTGCCGTAATCGAACCAGAGCCCGACGGTGAGCCGGTGCGCGCCCGTCTCAAGGGTCAGCTTGCTGACGTTGCCGCCGCGAAACTGGTTGCCGGTATAGTTGCCGAGCACGGTGGCGACGCCGTCCACGGCGCCGGGCAGCGCGATCGGCTGCGTCAGTTCCTCGGTGCCGAGGAAATTGCCGGTCTCGGTCAGCTGCGTGCCGTAGGGCGAATTGCCGTATCCGAACTGGAGGTAGCCGGTGCTGTCGAATGTCAGTGCATCGCTCAGCTTGAGATGCAGCGGCGCGGCGACATAGAAGTTGCGGAACGGGCTGCGATAGAGGCGCCAGTAATTGGTATCGCCGTCGGTATAGCGCTTGTCGTAATTGAAGCCGCGCCCGTATTCCTGCCATTCGGCCAGCGTGGGGCTGGGATAGGTCGATGTCTTGGCCTCGTTGAAGGACAGGGCGATGCTGGCGCGGTTGCCGTCGCCCCATTCGCCCAGCAGCTTGGCATCGACGTGTTGGCGCGTGTCATAACCGGCACCGCGCCAGTTATCCGCGCGGTTGTTCGAATAGGAGACGAAGGCCTTGAGCCCGCTGTTGCCGATCTCGCCGCTATCAAATCGCGCAAACACGCGCCGTTCGTTGTAGGAACCGAGCGAGAGATTGATCAGGCCGCCGCGCTGCGCCTTGGGATCGTCCAGCGACAGCGAGAGCAGGCCGCCCGCCGTGCCGACCAGCGGGGCATCGATATCGACCGCGCCTTGCGCGAGCGAAATCTGTCGCACGTTCTCGGCATCGGCGAACTGCGAGGGATAGGCGTAGTAATAGCCGATGTCGTTCTGCGGCGCGCCTTCCATCAAGACGCCGATCTCGTCCTGCCCCAGGCCGCGCAGGGTCAGGCTGGAACTGGTCGACAGTCCATAGGGATCGCTCGACGAGACATTGGCGCCGGGCAGCAGATTGACCAGCTGGAACGCATTGAGCGTCGGCGCCTGCTTGACGATGAAGTCGGCCGAGATCGCGCTGATGGCCTTGGGCGCGGTCTGGTCCGGCAGCAGGCCCTCGGGATCGGGGTGGCCGACGACCTGGATGTCGCGGGGATTGGCATCGTCTGCCTCGGCCGCCGCCGGGGTCGCGAGAAGCAAAGCCGGGAACGCCAGCGCCGCTCCCCCGAAATACGTAAAACCACCGGCCATCGTCTCGTATCCACTCCACATGGAGAGACAACGGACGCACCGCCATCCCTCCCTACGCCGGTATCAACCGGATCAGGTTCAGCGGGTCGCGGCCTGTTGACCACCTCTCAGCCGCACGTCAGCGGCCCCCCGGGGAAAGGGGCCCTCTAGGCGGTCGGATGCGAAGAGGGAAGTCTTATTGAAGGGAGACGGTGCACATCGCCTTCGCGGCGCGCACGAAGGGCCGAGCTGGAGACGGACTTCCGGCCCGGCCTTTCGCCGTGCAGTTTACAGTGCTTGGATGGGGTTTTCAGTAGGCGGAGAGGAACCGCGCGGACTGCATGGGGCCACCGGCGCCTTCACGGCGGATGGTGCAGAGCTTGCGGGCGCCCTGCCAGAGTTCGGCGGTGCACTTGGCGGCTTTGCGGTGCGCCACGATCAGCGCTTCGGCCAGATCGCTGGCGCCAAAATCGAGGCGCCGCGCGCCTCCGTTCCCGTCGTCCAGGAACTTCAGGGTATAGATCTTCATCCAGACTCCTCCATCCGCGCGGGGCGTTCGCTCCTTGTCGCGGAGCATGCGTTTAGCGCCTCGGCGCGTCATTTCCGAGACACTCCGCGCCGACTTGCGGCGGGCTGTTTCGAAAGAACGATCTCCCGATCGAACCCCCGAGAGAAGCCGAATGCCTGCGACAGACCTGCGACAGAATCGTCAGTTTGGGCGGCGGGCAGTGGATAGGAATGCCGTTTGTTTCGTTTCCTTGATGGAGCGCAGTGTGCGGCGTGGAGCGAGAGTTCCCGCCGCGAACATCGCGCCGAGCGCAGCGATCAAGGAGAGCACCGATGAACCGACGCGATTCGAGTACCCGCGGTCAGCAACCGGGCGGGTACCAAGGAGATGAAGGCCGCTGGGACGTGCCGCGACAGGCAGGGCAGTGGCAGGACGGGCCTTCCCGTCAAGCCGGCGGTTTCCGGGATCAGGACGACAACAATCGCCCCGCACCGCCCGATCCGGAAGGGCGGTATATTCCCGATCCGCGCACCGATATCGATGACGGCGGCTTTGCCAGTCGGCTTGGGCCGGATTACCCATACCCGTCGGACCCGCGCGCGGCCTATGGCAGGGGCGATCAGCGGCCGAGGGATGTGGAATATCCGATCCACAATTTCGACGGCGCTTCCGGCGATACGTTCTCCAGCTTCACCAGCGGCGACTATGGCGGACACGATAACTACGTGCGCCATGGCGGTGTCGGCGGCGGGTTTGGCGGCGGCATGCACCCCAGCAATAGCTACCGCCCGACCTTCGGCTTTTCGCGCGACGATTATGGCGACTGGCGCGAATATGGCGAACGGCGCGGCTTCCTGAAGCGTGCCGGGGACGAGATCGCCAGCTGGTTCGGCAATGAGGAAGCCGCGCACCGGCGCCACGTCGATCATCGCGGACGCGGGCCGAGCGACTTTACCCGCTCGGACGAGCGCATTCGCGAGGATGTGCATGACAGCCTCACCAATGACTGGCGCGTCGATGCCAGCCGCGTGCGGGTTACCGTGGCAGACGGCGAAGTGACGCTGGATGGCACGGTGGACAGCCGTGCCGAAAAGCGCCGGGCGGAGGACCTCACGGATGACGTATCGGGCGTGCGCCATGTGCAGAACAACTTGCGCGTGGGGCCGGGCACGATCGGGTCGGGTTCGGCCTTTTCGGATCCGGATGGGACGCTCTGAACTTCGCTGCGCTTTTGTGCAGCCGGAAAGGGGAGCCGTGATGGCTCCCCTTTTTTGAGCATGGTGGAGGCGCGGAACGCACCTGCTTGGCCCGCAATATTCGCTGGTAAATATCCCGTCATCCCCGCGAAGGCGGGGATCCCGCTTCCTTGCGCAAAAACGAGAGGTCGCGAAGGCAGCGGGGCCCCCGCCTTCGCGGGGGCGACGAAGCTTTGGGGCCAAACGGATCTCGCCGTCCAGACGGGTTTGGCCTCCGACGCAAGCGCTGGGCGCACCCTGGAAAATAACCCAAAAGCACCCGCCCGGTCTCTTTGAGCCTCGACCCGGAGCCTCCGTTATCCGGATGCGCCGTGATATGCAGGCGGTTTGGGCCTTTGGAGTGATGGTGCTGCGGTGCAGCACTAGGTACGCTGTCTGCCGTTAAACTGCCTTGCGGGGTTGCAGCGAAAGGTGGCCATCTTGAATCCATTGCCAAAGCACCGATTGCGAACGGCCACAGGCGGATAGGCGGGGGATGGCACAGTCTCACGAAATCGGCCGACACGCCGCCCGGGGGCTGGCATCGACTGCCGTCGCCCAATTCGTCAAGGTGGTGGGGACGATGGCGACCACCATCGTCGTCGCCCGGATTCTATCGCCTTCCGACTATGGCGTCGCCGCAATGGTGGCGCCGCTGACGGGGCTGGTGCTCACGTTCCAGAACCTCGGCTTCACGCAGGCGGTGGTGCAGACGCGCGAACTCGACAACGAGCATTCCAACGCGCTGTTCTGGCTGAACGTCCTCGTCTCGATCGTGGCGGCCTTGGCGATGGTGGCGCTGGCGCCGCTGGCAGGCGCATTCTACAGCGATGCGCGCGCCGGATATGTCACGGCGGCGACGGGCCTCACCATTCTGGTCACCGGCCTCAAGCTCCAGCATCAGGCGCTGCTCAATCGTGAGATGCGTTTCCACGCCCTCAGCATCAACGACATCGTCGTTTCGATACTGACCTTCGTGCTGACGACCATCGCGGCGCTGATCCTGATGAACTATTGGGCGATCTGGCTGGGCATTTTCCTCAATGCCGTGGTCAGCACGGCGATGATGTGGCGGGCCTGCCGCTGGCGCCCGCGCCTTGGTGCGTCGTTTGCCGGAGTGCGCCACCTCGTGGTGTTCGGGGCCAACCTGACCGGCTTCAACCTTGTCAACTTCTTCGCGCGCAACCTCGACAACGTCATCATCGCCAAAGTGCACGGCGCCGACGCGGTGGGTCTCTATGATCGCAGCTATAAACTGATGCTGTTCCCGCTCCAGAACATCAACCAGCCGCTTGCCCGCATCATGCTTCCGGTGCTCAGCCGTGTCCGCGACGAGCCCGAACGCTACCGCCGCGTCTACGAACTGGCGCTGCGCGCGCTGGCTCTGGGATCGATGCCGGGCATACTCGCGGCGGCAATCTGCTCGGACCGGCTGATCCCCTTCCTGCTCGGCCCGCGCTGGGCGGCGGCGAGTCCGATCTTCTTCTGGCTGAGCCTCACCGCCATCGTGCAATGTGTGCCGAACACCACCGCATGGCTCTACATCAGTAGCGGGAATACCCGGCGCATGATGTACTGGGGGATCTTTTCCAGCACCGTCAGCATCGTCAGCTTCATCATCGGCGTGCGCTGGGGCGCGGCGGGCGTGGCGCAGGCCTATTTCATCGGACAGCTTGCCACCGCGCCGCTGCTCTACCGCTATGCCACGCTGGGCACGCCGGTCACGCAGCGGTTCATGTATTTCGTGCAGTTGCCCTCCCTGCTCGGAGGCGTGTTCGCCTGGGGCGTGGTCTCGCTTGTCGGGCAGGGCCTGCCGACCGCTGTGGTGATCGCGATTGCGCTGGTGGCGAGCTATTGCGGTGCAGCCGCTGCGCAGGCTTGCACGCCGGGTGGCCGACAGGCGATGGCCGCCATGCTGCGGCAGGCGGCAAACATTCTGCCGGAGCGTTTCCGCCCGCTGCGCAGCGGTTAGGCAGCCTTTTCCGGCTGTGCGACCGCCAAGCGAGGGGCATTCGGCTCGCCGCGAGGGGGCACCACGCCCGAGAACAGGAAATTCAGCACGGGCACCCGCCGGATAGCCAACCAGATCGCGAAAGCAGCGAGAAACGTGGCGGCGCTGATAAGCGACCATTCGACCCAGACCCCCCACTGCACGCGGTAGCCGAGGATAGTGAGAGCGATCGCGATCGGCAGGTGGAACAGATAGATCACCAGCGAGGAATCGGCCACGATCCGGATCGCCGCGCTTTCGCGGTGGAAGAACGTCCGGGCGAGCCCCACCAGCGACTGCGCCCAGCCCAGTGCCGCGAAGGCGCCGAATACCCGCTCCATCGGCCACACTTGATAATGATCGGCATAGACCGCCACGCCGGTCGCCAGCAGGGTCAGCACCATGACCACGATGCGCGGGCGGTCGAACGCGGCACGCACTGCCGGTGCGCGGTGGAGCGCCATGCCGACGACGTAGAAGGGCAGGGCGGCGACAAAGTCGGCCAGCCGGAACAGGCCTTGCAGAATGCCCGTCTCGCTCATCGTCGTGCGCGCCAGTCCGAGCACGAGCCCGCAGTAAGCGGCGATGCCGATCCCCGCGACAATGAAAAGCAGCGTGAACCGCTTGGCCGCCTGTTCATCCCAGCGCTGGGGGACAGACAGCGTGCGCAGCGGCGGATGGAGCGTGCAGGCCAGCGCCGTCAGCGATTGCAGATAGAGCAGCACCACCATGAACCACAGATGGCGAAGCACTGTACCGTTGGTGGGATAGAGCGCCTGAAGTCCGGTGAGGTGCTCTCCCCCGCGCACCGAGGCGGCGAGCAGGTTCAGGACCGGGACGATGGTCACGAGTGAAACCACAAGGGGAACGCCGATCCGCAGCAGTCGCCCGTGCAGCCAGCTCCGCGCATCCCGGCGTGCGAGCAGAAGCGCGCTGAAATAGCCGGCGAGCAGGAAGAAGGCCGGCATCTGGAAGACATGGATGACTTCGGCGATGACCGTCATCAGCGGATCGCTCTCCCTCACCGGCACCATCCATTCGCGGCCGGGCCGATAGGCAAGTGCAACGTGGTAGGGGACGATCAGCAGCATCAGGCTGCCCCGGACGGCGTCCCAGTGATGTTCTCTGGCAGGTGGCACAGGCATGGGCGACCCTTGAGGGGGGAAACGATTGGCGACCTTGCCCAAGCTTTGCATGTCTGAGTTCGTGCGCAACTTTAAAGGGTGAATAGGCGGTGAGAGGACCGCTGCATGCCGTCAGTCGTTCGCGCCGCGCATCCAGGAGGTGACGCCGCGATAGGTTTCGAGCCCGAGGACTGCCGCGCCGAGCCGGGGGAACTTCGAATTGAGCCGCAGCTCGCCGCCCAGTTCCGCGCCGCGCTTCACTGCCTCTCGGCCTTGCTCACGGTCTCCCCGGCGAAAGGCGCTGTCGGCTAGCCAGTAGAAATAGTCGCCCAGGATCTTTTGACGCTCGGGTTCGGGCAGCGCCTCGGTCGGCTGCTTCAGAAGGGCCTCTGCCAGTTCGACAAGATCGCCGAACGTCGATCGGTTGCCGGAGATCCGCAGCGGGGAATCGTGCTGGACATAGACGCCGCAGCCCTGCGGAGAATGCGCCAGCCGCGCCCCCGCGAGCGCCGCGCGGCAGACGACTTCGCCGTCCTGATTGCGGCGGACTTTCTCGTCCCAGCCGCCGATCCGCCGCAGGAATTCGGTGCGCCACATGACCGCGCAGGGCGGGGTCCACTGCCTGCGAACGAGCCACCGGTCGAGCAATTCGGCGGCATTGTCATAGGCCGGCTTGCGGCGGCTCGCCTGATTGCGGCCCTCGTCGTAGAACAGCCAGGGGCCGAACGCGATGTCCGCGCCATCCGCCAGCGCGAGGGTCAGGCCGTGCAGCAAATCGCCCATGACGAAATCGTCGCTGTCGAGAAACATGACGTATTCGCTCTCGACCATCGCCAGCCCGCGGTTGCGGGACTTCTGCGCGCCAAGGTTGCCGGGGTTGGTCACGACTTCGACCCGGGGATCGGCCAGTTCGGATAGCACCGCCTCGGTCTTGCCCTCGTCGTCATCGACCACGACGATGACCCGAGGCCGCACTTGCGGCTGGCCGAAGATCGAGCGAACCGTCCGTTCTATCGTTCCGGAGGCATGAAAAGCAGGCACGATAACCGTGACCCGTTCCTGAGGCATGCTCGGGCTCCCTTTGTCATGTCGATTCGCTCTGCCGGGTCGACGGGAAAGGGTAACGCCGTTGCGCGCTGCTGAGAACCGGCGCGGGCGCGCCGGAAATGACCACTGAATACTCTTGAGGCAGAAAGGCCCAGGCGTGGGACGTGATGTGAGTGGAAAGGCTGCAAGGAAGCGGGGCCCCCGCCTTCGCGGGGGCGACGGAGGATGGGGGCCTGGTGCCGAATTCGTTCGCGGGCCCCGAGGTCGGTCTGTGCTTCGAGATGCGAGCGGCTCCGTCGAATATCCGGGGAACACTAACGCAAATTAGGTGCGATCATGCCCGGCATTATTCGGGAACAGTTGGCTCATGCACTCGTTGTTCAGAGGAGAACAAGTAAGGAGAGTCGCATGGGCAAGGGTATTCTATTGTGGCTGATCGGCGTGCCGATTCCGGTAATTCTGGTTCTTTGGCTGCTGTTCCACCACTGATCGGACTTCCTTTATCGAAAAGCCCGGCTGGCCACTGTCGATCATGGATCGGCAGGGCGGCCGGGCTTGTCTGTTTGGCAGCGGCTCAGTTCCTGAAATCAAGCTCCACAACCCGCGTCGGCGTTGCGCGGCAGAACAGCGGCAACATCCGCTCGCCATCGGGATATGTGCCGGTGAGTTGCGCGCGGAACCGCCAGCCGCCGTTGCCGGGCTCGATATGGACCAGCCTGTCGAACCGCACTTGCGTTCCGCCCGTTATGCCGACTTGCCGCGCAGCCTCCATCATGCAGGTGTTCATCGACGGCCGCGCATCGGGCGGCAGCGAGGACAGATCCGCCACGACGGTCGCAGGCGGTCCCGGCTGGAACGGGCCCGTGGGCGGCGGCGGGGTTTCCGGCTGCGTTGGCGCAGGTGTAGGCGTTGCAGTGGGCGGCGGGGGAACGCTGCCCTGTGAAGCGCCCGAAGGTCTGGGGCTGTTGCGATTGTTGAGCAGGGCCACCAGCCCGGCCGCCACGGCGGCGCCGCCGATGATCGCGCCGGTGCTCAACCCGCCTCCGCTGTTGTTGTTATTCCCCTGATCCTGCCAGTGATTGTTGCCATAGCCATAAGCGAAAGTGCCCCGGCAATTGCGCGAAACCCAGATCTGGCGCTGATCGTAGCCCCAGCTCTGCCCGCGAACGCACTGCGATGAGCGCGTGAGCAGTTCGACGCGGTTCTCGGTCCGCGCATTGCAGCGCTCGGTCCGGTTGTTGCGCGACTCGCAGGTGAGGCGCCCCGCGAAACCGTTGGGCCGTCCGGGGGCAGGCGCGGGAAGCGGTACGGGGCGCTGTCCCCCTCCGGACTGTCCCCCGCCCGAGGGTGGCCGTACTTGCGGCCGGCCCGGAACGGGTGCGGGCAGCGGCACGGGTCGCTGCACTCCGGGAACCGACGGGGACGACGTATCCACGGGCGCCGGAAGCGTCTGGATCGGTTCGGCCGGCCTCGTCTGCGCGGTCAGCGTGTTCGTAGGTTGCGCGGCGAGCACAGCAGTCGCCGCGATCATCGTAACCTTGCCCCTCATACGGATCTCTCAGACAGGAGGTGGATTTGGACGTGATCGATGCCGCACTATACTCTTGGACTGGAAGAACAACAACATGAATTGATTAGGTGAATAGTCGGACGCTACCTGCCGGGAACAGCCGCTTCGCGGTCCCTATAGTGTCGGATATCCGCCCCGTTTTCGAATCGCGTCAGGCGTTACCCGGGCGATCCAGAGACCGTGCATCGTGCAAGGTCCGCACCGCATCGGCCAACTGATCGAAGCTATAGGGCTTGCTCAACACGGTGGTAGGCTGCCCCGGAAGATCGGACGGCCCGGCGCCGCTGGCGATGGCAACCGGGATGCGGCGTTCGGCAAGCTCTGCCAGCAGGGGATCGGATCGCTCGCCGGCAAGATTCATGTCGATCACCGCGACATCGAACGCACCCGCCCGCGCCGCCTCCAGCGCGGGGGACAGCGCGGCATAGGGCCCTATCACGTGGCAGCCGAGGTCATCGAGCATGTCTTCGAGCAGCATCGATACCAGCAGTTCATCCTCGGCGACCAGCACGCGCAGACCGTGAAAGTCGGCAGGGTGGGCGGATGCGGCGTGTTCAGACATTGTTGGGGAACCTCGAAAGGGCAGGGGGCCTCGAAAGGGCAGGATGCAGTGTCAGCATTCGATGGTCTCGCGAATACGGCGGGCGAGAACATCCATGGCGAAGGGCTTGGTAATCATGGCCATGCCCGGTTCGAGAAAACCCGAGGCGAGCGCGGCGTTTTCCGCGTATCCGGTCATGAACAGCACTTTGAGATCCGGGCGATAGCTGCGCCCGCCATCGGCCACTTGCCGCCCGTTCAGGCCCGGCAGGCCGATATCGGTGACAAGCAGGTCGATTCGTGCGTCCGATTGCAGGATGGCAAGGCCTTCGGGGCCGTCGGCGGCCTCTATCGAGCGGTATCCCAGTTCGTCCAGCACGTCGAGGATCAGCCCGCGCACGACCGGCTCATCCTCCACGACCAGCACGATCTCGCCGCTGCGGGCGACGGGCAGGTTCGCCCCATCGGCCTTTTCGGCATCGATATCGCCCTGTCCGCGATGGCGCGGCAGGTAGAGCTTGATCGTCGAACCACGCCCTTCATGCGAATAGATCCGCGCCTGCCCTTCGGACTGGCGGGCAAATCCGTAGATCATCGATAGGCCAAGCCCGGTGCCCTGACCGATCGGCTTGGTGGTGAAGAAGGGCTCGAAGGCGCGCGCTGCCGTGTCCTCGCTCATGCCCACGCCGGTATCGCTGACGGCGATGCAGACATATTGCCCCGGCGTCAGTTCGCGCTGGCGGGCGCGGTCCAGGCCGTCCAGATCGGCATTGCTGGTCTCGATCGTCAGCTTACCGCCATCGGGCATGGCATCGCGGGCATTGATGACAAGGTTCAGGATCGCGCTTTCCAGCTGGTTGGGGTCGCACCGCGTCTGCCACAGCCCGCCCGCCAGCACGAATTCCAGATCGATGTGCTCGCCCAGCGAACGGCGGAGCATGTCCTCCATCGAGGCGATCAGCGGATTGGCGCGTACCGGACGGGGATCGAGCGGCTGGCGGCGGGAGAAGGCCAGCAGGCGATGCGTTAGCGCGGCGGCGCGCTCGGCCGAAGTCCGCGCGCCCTGAAGCCAGCGGTCGAGATCGTCCGTCCGTCCCTTGGCAAGGCGGTTGTGCATGACGTCCAGACTGCCGGTAATGCCCTGAAGCAGGTTGTTGAAGTCATGCGCGATGCCGCCGGTAAGCTGGCCCACAGCCTCCATTTTCTGGCTCTGGCGCAAGGCGTCTTCCATGGCGCGTTGCTCGGTGATGTCGCGGCCGATGGCGTGGATGCGCCCATTGTCCGGCACGGCGGTCCAGGCCAACAGCCGGTATTCGCCATCCTTGGTGCAATAGCGGTTCTCGAAGGCCAGCGTGTTGGAACCGCCCGCCAGCTTGCCGATTTCCAGGGCGGTCGGCTCGATGTCGTCGGGATGGACGAACCGGGAAATCGGCTGCCCCAGCATCTCCTGCTCCCGCCAGCCCAGCACGCGCTCGGCCGAGGGATTTACCGCCCTGATGATCCCGGCGTAATCGGCCACCATCATCAGGTCGCGGCTGATCGTCCACAAACGGTCGCGGTCTTGCGCATAAGCGGCTTCGGCGCGCTTCTGCGCCTCGATCTCGGTATTCGTGCCCACCCATGCGGTAATCTCGCCGTGGGCATCGTGCAGCGGCAGCGCGCGGGCGAGGTGCCAGCGGTACAGGGCCCGGGAATCGCGCAGGCGCAATTCGGCTTCGTAGATCCGCCCGGTCGCGAGCGAGGCGGCCCACTTGCGCGCCGCTCTCAGCCGGTCTTCGGGGTGGACGATCCGTGACCACCGGCTGTCCTTCAGACTGCCGTGCGGAAGGCCGGTATAGCTGTAAAGCCGGTCGTTGAACCAGTCGAGCCGCCCGTCCGCGCGCGCGGTCCAGACCTGATTGGGCATGTTCTGGGCAAGCGTGCTGAACTGCGCCTCGCTCTTTTCGAGCGCGCGCTGGATGCGGCGGCGGTCGGTCACGTCCTGCACCACGCCGATCATTTGCGCAGGGCGGCCGTCCGCGTCGAATTCGAAACTGGCCTTGCGGGCGATCACGCGCTCCTCGCCATTGTCGGGACGGCGAATGCGGTATTCGACATCCAGAACGGCCTCGCCACTCTGGCGGCGCTTGCTGCTCGAAACGAGTTCGCTGTCCTCGCCGATGACCAGATCCTCGATGGCGCGGGTCGAGTGGGATATTTCCGGGGCGATGCCGAAGATCCGCCAGAATTCCGCGGTTCCGTCGATCGTGTCGCGCTGGATGTCGATCGAGAACAGGCCCACGCCGCCCGCCGCCTGTGCGCGCGCCAGCCGCTCCTCGCTGAGGCTTAGCGCTTCCTGCGCGCGGTATTCCTGCGTCCGGTCGCGCAGCAGTTTGACGAAGCCGATGGCGCCCCCGGTCTTGCTGCGCAGGGGCATCAGTTCGCTGAGGCCCCAGAAGGGCTCGTGGGACTTGCGCAAATGCCAGCGCGCCTCATGGGCACGGCCGGTTTCCAGCGCCTGCGCGCGCATCGCGGCGGGCAGGCCGGCGTCGCGGTCATGGGCAGTGAAGATCAGCTCCATCGGCTGGCCGAGCATTTCCGCCTCGCTCCAGCCGAGGATCGCCGTGGCGCCCGCATTCCAGAGCGTGACCCTCCCGTCGAGATCGGCGGCGATGATGCCGTAGTCGCTCGCGCTGTCGAGGATCTGGCGGTTGTAGGCCTCGCGCTCACGCAAAAGGTCTTCGGCGCCGACGCGCTGGACATGGGCCCAGGACCGGTCCGTGACCTCGCGGATCACGCTCAGCTCGTAATCGGTCCAGTCGCGGGGCTTGCGGTCGTGAATGGCCATCAGTGCGGCCAGCCGGCCTTCCTTGACCAGCGGCATGCAGATGGTGGCGGCAATGCCGATATCCTGGAATGTCCGCGCCGCGGCGGAGGGGAGTTCGCGGGCATTGTCCTTGACGATCAGCGGGCGTCCGGCACCCAGTTCCCGCACCGCCAGCGCGCCGAAATCGGCAAGGCTATAGTGCCCGACGATGGAGGGCGATCCCGGTGCGTGCCAGTCTCCCCGGATCGTGAAGCCGTCCGCATCCGCGTCCATATCGGCATAGGCGCAGCTGGATACGCCAAGGTGCTCGGCGGTAAGGCGGCTGGTGATGGCGAGAATGCGGTCGGCGCTGCGGCAGTCCGACACCGCGCGGCCCAGTTCGTCAAGGAAGCGCAGGCGCGTTTCGCTTTCCTCCAGCGCCTGGCGCGCGTGATAGGCCTCGGTGATTTCCACGACCACGGCGATCACGCCGCCGGGCTTGCCGTCGTCACCCGGCACGGGGGAGTAGTCCAGGTTCATCCACACATGCTCGGGCGCGCCGTCGCGGTGGAGGACCAGTTCGTGGTCGCGGTAGCTGAGCGTGCCGCCGGAAAGGCCGACTTTCATCACGTTGTCGTTGAAATCGGCCACTTCCTCCCAGCCGTCGCGGACATTGGAGCCCAGCAACCGGCTGTCGCGGCCACCGGCGAAGCGGGAATAGGCGTCGTTGTAGATCATCACGCCCTGCTCGCCCCAAAGGAGCACCAGCGGCACCGGGGAGGGCAGCATGAAACCGACCGTGTGCTTCAGGCTGATCGGCCACCCGGTGATGGGTCCGATCGCGGTCGAGGCCCAGTCATGCGCTGCGATCCGGCGCGCGAGTTCGCCGTCGTGAGACAGGAACCCCTCGCCAGTCTCTGCCCGTAACGCCAACGACCCTTACTCCTTTGCGGGCCCCCGAATTTATCCGCCTGCATGCCTTGGGGATGCCTTGCAAAACACGCCATGACAGGGCGGGTTCCCGCAAGGGAGCGGGCATCAGCTAAATCGGCTGACAACGGCGCAACTGTTTGATGGCGTTCGCCCGCATGGTCGCATATGTCCGTGCGATCTCGTCCAGGACCACGTGGGAATCGCAATGGCTTTGGTAAAGAAATCCGCGCTCGGCGCCCGGTCTCCGGTCCGCAAGGCCGCTGCCGAGGAAAAGCCGCTGACGGCGCCCGCGAAACGTCCGGTACGCGGCGGGCGGGGCCGTTCCGCGAACGCGGCGGAGCGGATCGACCAGTCCACGCAGGAACTCGCCAGCGGCCTTGCCGAAGCCGCCGCCGCCGCCGCCGAGCTGCAGCGCGCGGTCGATCAGATTTCGAGCGCTTCGGAAGAAGCCGCCGGTGCCGCACAGGAATCGCTGGGCCTCATTACCGCCCTGCGCGCCGACTTCCGCGAGGCGAGCGACCGCGCGGCGGCCTCGCAGCGCCAGACCGAATTCGTGCAGGCCGGTTTCGGAGAGGCATCGGCGCAGATCGAAACCTCCGCCGCCGCCATCACGCTCAATGCACGCCGCCAACTGGTTTCGGTGGGCGTGATGGCGAAACTGGAGCAGGCGGCGGGCACCATCGTTGCCATCGGCCGCGCGGTGGGCGACATTTCCGAGCAGACCGGCATGCTGGCGCTCAACGCCTCGATCGAGGCCGCGCGGGCGGGTGATGGCGGGCGCGGCTTTGCCATCATCGCCGACGAAGTGCGTGAGCTTGCCGACCGTTCCGAAAGCAGCGCGTCTGACATCCAGACGCTGGCGGGCGATATCGCCGCAGCCATCCGCGCCGTTGCCGACCGTGTCCGCGCGGCTGCCGCCAATGCCAGCGGCGAAGCGGAAGGAAGCCAGTCGCTGATCGCCTCGCTCGACGCCGCGCGCGAGGAATTGACCACCCTTGCCGAAGGCGCGCAGGCCATCGCCGCCGCTGCCGGTGAGGCCGATCTGGCCGCGAACGAGGCGGAGCAGGGCGCCGAGCAGATCGCCAGCGCGGCGGAAGAACAGTCGGCAGCAGCGGCTGAGGCACGGCAGGCCATCGAACAGCAGGCCACCTCGCTTGAGGAGAGCCAGCAGACGGCGGAAGCGCTGGGGGGGCTCACCGTTCTGCTCACCGACAGCACCAATGGCGGGATGGCCGTGGAGCAAGTCGGCGTGGCGGCCGAGGAACTCTCGGCAACGGTGCAGGAGCTTTCGGGCGCCTCTGGCCAGATCCTCGTCGCCATCGAGCAGATCGCGCGCGGCGCGCAGATCCAGGGCGCGGCAACGATGCAGGCCAGCGCGGCGATGGGCCAGATCGAGACGTCCGCAATGGCAGCGCAGGAACGCGCGCAGTTCGCAGTCGAAAAGATCACCGGGATTGTCGAAACCACCGAGGAGGCCAGCCGCCGCATCGCCGCGCTCGTGGCCGGGATGTCCGGCGTGGTGGAGGAAATGCGCACGGTTCTGGTCGCGCTTGGCGATGTGGGCGATACCGGCCGCCGCATCGAGAAAATCGGAGACGCGCTGGCGCTGATTGCGCTCCAGACCAATATGCTGGCTGTGAGCGGCGCGGTCGAGGCAACCCGCGCCGGTGAGGCGGGCGCCGGGTTCGCCACGGTCACGGCGGATATCCGCAAGCTGGCGCGCGAAGCCACGACCAATGCCGAGGACGTCAAGGACGCGGTGCGGAGCATTCAGGATCAACTGGCGACAGTCCGCCGCGATCTCGATCTGATTGCCAGCTCCGGCGAAACCGAGGCGGGGCGCAATCAGGCGACGGTAGAACGGTTCGCGGGGATGACCGGCAGCCTTGCCGAAACCGCGCGCAACAACACCACGATCCGCGACGGCGCCGATGCGATCCTGCGCTCGGTGCGCGAAATCCGCAGCGGGAGCGAGCAGATCGCGCAGGCCGCCGAATTGTCCGCAGGCGCGGCGCGAGAGGCAGGGGTTGCCGCACGCCAGCAGGCGCAGGGCGCCGAAGATCTTGCGGCTGCCATCGAGGATATTGCCGCGCTCGCCGTTTCATTGACTGGCTCAGTTTCGCCTGCAGGGAAGGGCTGAGGCGGTGACGGCCCCCGGTGCCGCGACAGGGCAAGCGCTGCTTGTCTTCACGTCGGGCGGCGCCCGCATGGCTATCGACGCGGCGCGCGTGCGCGAAGTTGCCGCGCTGCCGCCGATAACCGTGGTTCCGCAAGCCGCCGCCTGCCTTGTCGGCGTCGCCCGCTTTCGCAGTCAGGTGCTTCCGGTGGTGTCTGCGGCCAGACTGGTGGACGGCCGCGATGCCCCGGCCCGGCAAGCCCTCCTGCTGGGCGGCGAGCGGCCTTGTGCGCTTGCGATCGACAAAGTGATCGGGCTGGTAACGGGCGGCGAAGACCGTGCGCCCGATTTCGAAGCCCTGCTGGCGGAGGCCTTTCCGGTCGGCGAACGCAGCGCCGGAATCAAGGCAGCGGCCGGGACGCCCGCTGCCGCGCCAAATGCCGCAGACTTCCGTGACGATGAGGCCTTGCTGCTGGTCCTGGAAGTCGGCCGCCAGCATTTCGCGCTGCCGCTCGACCAGATCGAGGAAGTATGCCTGCCCGCCGACGATGTGGCCGCGCTTCCGCAAGCCATCGGAGCGGCGCTGGGCACGATGGCCTATCGCGGCGGCCTGCTGCCGTTGCTTTCGCTGGCCGGATTGCTGGCGATGGATGCGCCGCTCGCGGAAAATGCCCGCGTGGTCGTGGCGCGGATCGGCGGCACGCGGGTAGGTCTGGTGGTGGACCGGCTGCGCCATGTGCTGCGCACGCCAAAGGCGCGGATCGATCCGGTGCCTGTGGCGCTGGTAAGGGGCGAGGCGGAAGCCGTGGTGCAGGCGATCTGCCGCCCGCCAGAGGGGGGGCGTCTGGTTTCCGTGCTCGATGCCGGACACTTGCTGCCGGAGGACGTGACCGCGCGGCTTCGCGCCGTCATGACTGCACCGGAACGGGCGGATGCGACGGTACCGGACAAAGCGGAGGCGCAGGGGCAGACGTTCCTGTCGTTCCGCGCAGGGGCGCACCGGCTTGCAGTTCCCGCCGTGGCGGTGGACGCCGTTGCCAGAGCCCCGCGCGCGATCTCGGCGATCCCCGAGGCGCCGTCATGGCTGCGCGGCGTCGCCAACTTGCGCGGCGAAGCGGTGCCGGTGATCGACCTTGCGGAGCGACTGGACAGGGCGGCCGAGGCCGGTGACCGGCAGCGGCTGATCGTGGCCTCGCACGGGGGCAGCCGCGCGGCATTTCTGGTCGAGGAAATCTACGGGATGGTTCGCCTCTCGGCACAGGCGGCTGCCACGGCAGTCCCCACCGGAGGGCGGGCCAATGAGACGTTCGAAGGCTTCGCCGCACTTGAGGATGCGCCAGGGGATGGCCCAGAGGATAGCCCAGAGGATAGCCCAGAGGATAGTACTGCCGGGATGGCGCTGCTGGTATCCCCCTTTGCGCTGATCGACGCGGCCGCGCGGGACCTGCTGGCGGCCGCGACGCGGAAAGCGGGTGCGGCGTGACGGACACGCGGCTGCTGGTCGTCGACGATTCCGCGCTCATGCGCAAATTGCTGGTCGAGATATTTTCGGGTCACGGCTTCGAAGTGGCCCTGGCGCGCAGCGGGACCGAGGCGCTGGCGATGCTGGGCACTTTCCTCCCGGATGTCGTGACGCTCGACGTCCACATGCCGGACATGGACGGGCTGGCCTGCCTGGACCGGATCATGGTCGAGCACCCCTGCCCGGTGGTCATGGTTTCCGCCCTGACCGCGGAAGGCGCTGACGAGACGCTGGAAGCGCTGTCGCTCGGCGCGGTGGATTTCATCGCCAAGCCCAGCGGCCCGATCTCGCTGGAGATCGACCGGATCGCCGAGGCCCTTGTCGAAAAGGTACGCATGGCGGCAGGCGCGCGGATACCGCGATCGCGGCGCCTCACGGAACGCGTGCGGGCGCGGATATCGCGGGTGGCGGACCAGCCCCGCGCGCGGTCGGCAGGGAAAAAGCAGCGGTTGGCGGGCGATCCGCTGACGGGTGTGGCCGCCGTGCTCGTGGGCGTCTCCACCGGCGGGCCGCCCGCGCTCGATGCGCTGCTTCAGCCGCTGCCTGCGGATTTCCCCTGGCCCATCGTGATCGCACAGCACATGCCCGCCAGCTTTACCGGAGCACTTGCGCGGCGGCTTGACCGTCAATGTGCCTTGTCGGTCCGGGAAGTATCGGCGGCCACGTCGCTGGAGCCGGGCACGGCTTATATCGGGAGGGGCGACGCCGATCTCATCATGTCGCGTCGCTTCGGGGATGTGGTGGCGCTTTCGGCGCCTGCCCGCGCCGACCTGCCATGGCATCCGAGCGCCGACCGGCTGGTGGACAGCGCCTGCGAGGTCATCGGGGCCGAGGCGCTGGTGGGCGTGTTGATGACCGGCATGGGAACCGACGGCGCGCGGGCGATGGCGCGCATGCGGCAGCAGGGCGGCCATGTCATCGCGCAGGATGCGGAAACGGCGGTGGTCTGGGGCATGCCGGGCGCGCTGGTGGCAATGGACGGAGCCGATCTGGTGCTGCCGCTGGAAAGCATCGCCGGGCAGCTCTGCGATTGGGCGCGGACGTGATCGGCGCGCCGACGGAGCCCCGGCCGGATATGCCGCCCACCGATGAGGACATCGCGCAGGTCAGTACGCTGCTCTACATGTGGACCGGAATGGTCTTCAGCGAGAAGAAGGCCTACTATATCGAGCGGCGGCTGATCGAGCGCATCCGGCGCACCGGCAGCGGTGACATGCGCACCTATTTCGGCCGCCTGATGGGCGACGAGGCGGAGCGTCAGGCGCTCATCAACGCGGTGACCATCAACGAATCCTATTTCTACCGCGAGGATAACCAGTTCGCCGCGCTCGCCAATGCGATCCTGCCCGAACTGGCCGCCACGAAAGCGCCGGGCGGGCGTATCCGCATCTGGTCGATGCCCTGCGCCCATGGCGAGGAAGCCTATTCGATCGCGATCTGGCTGCTGGAAAACTGGGCGATGGTCGATGCCTATCATGTCGAGATCGTGGGATCTGACATCGATACCCACGCGCTCGCCTCGGCGCGGGACGGGCACTACGGCAAGCGCGCGCTGGCGCGGCTGCCCGAAGCTGCGCGCGAGGCCTATTTCGAGCCGGAGAAGCACTATCAGCGGCGCATCATCAAGGATTTGCGCGAATCCGTGCAGTTCACCCACGTCAATCTGGTGGACGCGGCGGCCGTGGCGTCGCAAGGGCGGTTTGATGTCATCCTGTGCCGCAACCTTTTGATATATTTCGACGAAATATCGCGGGCGAGCGCTGCGGGACACCTCTACAACGCGCTCCTGCCGCGCGGTTTCCTGTGTCTTGGGCACAGCGAATCGATGGCGCGGATCGACACGCGCTTCAATCTCGTTCGCCTTGACGACGCGATCGTATATCGTCGGCCGTGATGGACGAGCTGCTCGAACAATTTCTGATCGAGGGACGCGAACTTGTCGCCCAGGCGCATGGCGACCTCGCCTTGCTGGCGCGCGACCCGGCCAGGTCCGAGGTGCTGTCCAGCCTGTTCCGCACGGTCCATACCCTGAAGGGATCGGTGGCCCTGTTCGACATGGGCCCGGCGGAACACCTGCTCCACACGGCCGAAACCCGGCTCGAGCGCGAGCGCGGCGGGCGGACGGCGATGGGCCGGGACGATCTGGAGACGCTGGTCGCGGTGATCGACCAGCTCGACCGCTGGATCGACGAGATGGAGCACGGCGGCGCCCTCCCTGCGGACGCCGAAGCGCGCGCCGCCACACTGGCGGAGAGCTTGCAGGACGATGAGGGGGAAGACGGCGAGCGGCCGTCTGAAACCGAATCCAAAACTGCGACGTCGGAAACAGCCGATGCGCCCGATTGGCTCGGGGCGATGCTGGCGGACAGCAGGTTCCGGGATCTGGACGGCGCCGCAACCGCGTTTCGCTATATTCCCGATTCCGAATGTTTCTTTCGAGGAGAGGATCCGCTGGCACTCGTGGCGGGAGTCCCCGATCTTCTGGCCATCGATGTGGTTCGCAGCGCCGAAACGCCGGAAATCGCTGACATCGAGCCCTTCAAGTGCGTTCTGGGCATTCTTGGTGTCTCCAAGGGCACGCTCAAGGCCGTTCAGGGCGCGTTCCGGATGGTCCCGGATCAGGTCTCTTTCGCCCAGATCGCGCGGCCGTCCGGCTCCGCGCTGACGGAGGCTCTGGCCGAAACGCTGGCAAGCACTTCGGCGGACCGGGCGACCATGCTGCGGGTTCCGGCGGACAAGCTGGACACGCTGGCGGCGGAAGTCAGGGAGCTGGCGGTCGCCATGCACGGCCTTGAAGGCGTGACCCGGCAGGCTCAGCGGGTCGACCGGGCGCTGGCCGACGAACTGCGGCGGATCCAGAGCGGCCTGGCGCGCGCGGTCGGCACGCTTGCGGCCATGGTGGCCGACGTGCGCCTCGTGCCGCTGCAGCCGGTGCTCCGCCGTTTGCCCCGGCTCGCGCGCGAACTGGCCTCTGCGCTCGACAAGAATGTCGCTTTCGAGCTGTCTGGCGACGGGATCGAGGTGGACAAGCAGATCGCCGAGGGCCTGTTCGAACCCCTGCTACACCTTGTCCGCAACGCGATCGACCATGGTATCGAAGCCCCGCAAATACGTCTGCGCAGCGGCAAGCCCGCGCAAGGCAGAGTGGCGCTGGAACTTGCGCGGCGGGGGGATAGGCTGGTGGCCACGCTCGTCGATGACGGGGCGGGTATCGATCCGGCCACGATCCGAAAAGCTGCGGTCGCCAAGGGCATAATCGCTGCGGAAACGGCCGAAAACCTAGGTGAGCGGCAGGTGCTTCGGCTGATCTTCGCGCCGGGATTTTCCACCAGCGAAGTGGTGACCGACGTGTCGGGGCGGGGCGTCGGCATGGATGCCGTGCAACGCGCGGTAGAGCGGCTTCAAGGCACCATCGATATCGAAAGCGAACCGGGGCAGGGCACCCGGCTGACGATCCAACTTCCACTCAACGCTATCGTGACGCGGCTGCTCACCGTGTCGGTGGCGGGCGAGCGCTATGGTCTGCGAATGGACCAGATCGTCGAGACGCTGCGTCTCGATGCCACCGAGATCCAGACGCTGGGGCAGGGCAATGCCTGCATCATACGCGACCGCACAGTGCCGGTCGTGGCGCTGGCCGCCCTGCTCGGGCATGACGAGACAGTTTCGCCGGTGGCGCGTCTGGTGGTGACAGATGCCGGCGGGGAGCCGATGGCGCTTCGGGTCGATGCGCTGGGGGACCGGCTCGATGCGCCTGTGCGCGAACGCAGCGGCCTGCTTTCCGCGCTTCCGGCGGTGGGCGGAACCACGGTTCACTCGGATGGCACTGTGCTGCTGGTGCTCGATTTGCCGGAGCTGCTGGCATGAGCGTGGTAGTCGATGGCCCCGCGATCCGGCTTGTTGGGCACTGTCCCGTCGAAGATGCGGAGCCCTTGCTGGTGGCCTTGCAGGAAGATGCTGGGCGCGTGGTCCATCTGGGTGAATTGGAAGGCGCCCATTTCGCGGTAGTGCAGATCCTGCTGCTATGTTGTCCCGCGCTGGAGGGCTTTCCGAAGGATCTTTTTCTGAAGAACCTCGTTCTGCCCATTCTCGGGGCTTCAGCTTCCGAACAAATCAATGCCGACCCCTGATCGGGCGGGATATAGACCGAAATAGTCAGCTGAATTCATAAAAGGAGGAGTCGCAAGTGTCGGTGAGTGTGATGATTGTCGATGACAGCAAATTGGCGCGGATCGTGGCGGCCAAGGCGCTCGGGCAACTTCAGCCCGATTGGCAGAAAGTGGAGGCGGGCAGCGCGGCACAGGCGCTGGAACTGCTCGAAACGGAAAAAGTCGATGTCGCTCTGGTCGATTTCAACATGAGCGAGAAGAACGGTCTGGAACTCGCGGCCGAGTTGCGCGCTATGAGGCCTGACATGCCCATCGCGATCATCACAGCCAACATCCAGGACGAGATCATCTCTCAGGCCCGCGAAGTGGGTGCTGCCTTTATCGCCAAGCCGGTTACCAGTGAGGCGTTGTCCGGCTTCGTGTCCGGAGCAGCGCTGAAGCTGAGAACGGCCAAGGCATGACACCCGAGCAGGTCGAACTCTCCGAACTCGAACGCGATGCCCTGACGGAGATCGTCAACATCGGCGTCAGCCGGGCGGCGTCCAGCCTGCGCAAGATGATCGGGGATCAGGTCCTGCTTTCGGTCCCTTCGATCGAAGTGGTGAGCCAGAGCCGGGCGGCACGGCTCATCAGCGAGCGGGAGGTGGTCGATCTCGTCGCGGTCCGGCAGGATTTTTCCGGGCCGTTTTCAGGCCGGGCGCTGCTGATCTTCCCCGAAACCAACAGTCTCGAACTGGTCCGTGCCGTCACCGGCGGTGAACTCAGCGCCGAGGAAGTGCTGGAGATGGAGCACGAGGCGCTGGCGGAAACCGGCAATGTCATCCTGAACTCCTGCCTTGCCACGATGGCTAACATGCTGCGCCGCTCGCTGACGATGACGATCCCGGAAGTGCTGCGCGGCAATGGCGCCATGCTGTTTGAGGTCGACGAACGCGGCGGCAATGGCGGGCTGGTGCTGTTCCTCTACATCGACTTTGCGGTGCGGATGCGGGACATCCGGGGCTATATCGCGATGCTGATGGACATTCCCTCGTTGGCGACATTGAAGGAACTGCTTGACGAATTCATCGCGGGCGTCGTTGGCGACGATGCCTGAACTCAGGGAATCCCTGAATCAGGATCAGCTGCGCGCGGTGCTTGCGGCAGCGGGCGCCAGCGGTTCCTGGGATTGGGATATCGTCGGCGAGCGGCTCTACGTCGACTATCGTTTTGCCGAATTGTACGCGTTGCCCGGCGACGACTTGTCCGCCGGGTTCGAGACTTCGGCCTTCTTTCGCGCCATCCATCCCGAAGACCGCCCACGCATCCGCATTGCCGTAGCCGGGATGCTGGCGGGGGCCGCGCTGTTCTCCAAGGAATTCCGTGTCATCTCGCCATCGGGCGCGGTGCTGTGGATGCATGGGCGCGGGCAGAGCCATCTGGATGAGGACGATCAGCCCGTCCGCTTCACCGGCCTGCTGGTGGATGTCACCGAGCGCAAGCGCACCGAGGAGCGGCTGCGCATCGCCCAGAGCGCGGGCGGGGTCGGCACGTTCGAATATAGCGATGGATTCGCCACGGTTTCGGTTTCCAGCGAGTTTTGCAGGCTGCTGGGCCTGCACCCGGCCGACCGCCTGCCCGTACGAACCATCAATGCAGTGCTGTGCGAGGGCGAGCCGCTGCTCATTCCAGAGGGCAGTCAGGCCGCCCCGCCGGACAGTCTGGGCGGTGAGTTTCAGGTCTGCCGGGGAGAAGACCGCGAACGCCGCTGGATCGCGCGGCGCGGCGAAGTCCTGCGCGATGCCGATGGTTCGGGTTACCGTCTGCTCGGAGTTATCTACGACGTCACCTATGCCAAGCTTCAGGAGGCGGCGCTGAGAGATCTCAACGACACTTTGGAGCACCGCGTCGCCATGGAAGTGGCCGAGCGCAGGCAGGCCGAAGAGGCGCTCCGCCAGGCCCAGAAAATGGAAGCGGTGGGCCAGTTGACTGGCGGTATCGCGCACGATTTCAATAACCTGCTCACGATTATCATGGGCAGCGTGGACATGGCGATACGGCGGACCGAGTCCTCCGCAGATCCGCGCATTCGGCGTGCGCTGGACAACGCGATGAAGGGCGCGGAGCGCGCCGCCGCGCTCACCCATCGGCTACTAGCCTTTTCGCGCCGGCAGCCGCTCGATCCGCGTGCGGTCAACGTGCCCGAGTTGCTGGCGGGCATGTCGGACTTGCTGCTGCGCACGATCACCGAAGCCATCGCAATCACCGTCGATGCATCCGACGAGATCTGGACGATCGAGGCCGATCCTCACCAGCTTGAGAACGCGCTCCTCAATCTGGCGGTGAATGCCCGCGATGCCATGCCCGAGGGTGGGGCCCTGCGGATCACGGCGCGGAACCGGTCCCTGTCGGATACGGCCGCAGCGTCGCCGACGGATCCGGGCGGAGAAATTCCCGCCGGTGATTATGTGGCGATCGATGTCGTCGATACCGGCACCGGCATGGACGAGACGACATTGGGTCAGGTGTTCGATCCGTTCTTCACGACCAAGGAAGTCGGCAAGGGCACTGGCCTTGGCCTGTCCATGGTCTACGGTTTTGCCAAGCAGTCGGGCGGCGGCATCCAGATCGCCTCGCGGCCCGGCGCGGGGACGTGCGTTTCGCTCTATCTGCCCCGCAGCATTGCCGAAGCGGAGCAGTCCAGCGATCAGCTCATCGCCTCGGCCGAGATGGGAAGTCCATCCGAAACGATCCTGGTGGTGGAAGACGACGACGACGTGCGGGCCTATACCGTGGGCGCGTTGCGGGATCTTGGGTACGGCGTGATCGAGGCGCATGACGGCGCCTCGGCGCTTGGCATGCTGGCGCGGCACGAACAGCCGATCCGGCTGCTGATGACCGACGTGGTCATGCCGCGCATGTCGGGCAGTGAGCTGGCGTTTCTGGCACGCGAACGTCAGGCAGGGCTCGCGGTGCTGTTCACTTCGGGATATACCCGCGACGCGATCATGCACGGCGGGCGTCTCGACGAAGGAGTGGAGCTTCTGCCAAAGCCATTCACGATGAAGAACCTTGCTTCGAAGGTTCGCGAACTGCTCGACCGCTGACGCACACGCGCGGATAGGTGCCGACAAGGCGTAATATTCGCGATCTATCGGTGCGATATGTTCGCCGTTCGATTTGAGAGATTCTGCTGCCTGGTGTTGTTCGAGTGTCCGCGACTTGCGCGTGATTGGGAACGCACTGCGCCGCGCTTAGTTTGTCTTTGATGACCCCGGAGGGGCATGTTTCAGGCCACCTACAATTGGAGCCGTGCATGACAAGCTTGCCGAGCCGGACCGGGCAGGGACGATCCGGTACATTGCCTCACAGCGCGTTTCGCGAGCGTTACCTGGCAGTCCGCGCGCTGACGCTGGAACTGGTCGAGACATTGAACGAGGCCGATGCCGCCGCGCAATCGATGCCCGATGCCTCGCCCGCCAAATGGCATCTTGCGCATACGACGTGGTTTTTCGAAACGTTCCTGCTGCGGGATCAGGTGCCGGGTTACCGGCTTTACGACGAGCGCTGGCCCTTCCTTTTCAACAGCTACTATGAGGCGGAAGGCGCAAGGCTGCCACGGCCCGATAGGGGGCTGCTCACCCGCCCGACGCTTGCGGAAGTCATCGACTATCGCCGCCGCGTGGACGAGGCGATGGTCGCGGTTCTGCCGCAGCTTGTCGAACGGCACGGTGATCTGCTGGAACTGGGCATCCAGCATGAGCAGCAGCATCAGGAACTGTTGCTGACCGATATCAAGCACCTGTTTGCGCTCAATCCGCTAGGGCCAGTCTATCGGGTGAAGGGGGAGGGTGAGGGCCCCGCAACCGCAGCCCCCATGCACTGGATCGAAGGTGCTCAGGGCCGCGTGGACGCCGGGTACGACGGACCGGACTTTGCCTTCGACAACGAACAGCCGATGCATTCGACATGGCTCGCCCCGCATGCCCTCGCGAGCCGTCCGGTAACCAACGGTGAGTGGATCGAATTCATGCTCGACAAGGGGTACGAAACGGCCACGCTCTGGCTGTCGGACGGTCTCGATTGGGCTCGGCGCGAGGGGGTGGCGTCGCCGCTCTATTGGCGCGGGGAGGGGCGGGAATGGGAGCATTTCACGCTCGCCGGATGGTTGCCGGTCGATCCTGAAAGCCCCGTCACACACATCTCGTTCTACGAGGCGGAGGCTTTTGCGGCGTGGGCGGGATGCCGCCTGCCCACCGAGCAGGAATGGGAAGCGGCTGCCCGCGATCATGATCCCGGGGCAGGCGTTCAACTCGACCACGCCGCGCCGGTGATGCCGCGCGCCGAGCATGGGGCGGACCGGTTCACTTCGCTGTTTGGCAATGTCTGGGAATGGACCGGATCGGCCTATCGCCCATGGCCCGGCTTCCAGACGGCACCGGGCGCTGTCGGCGAATACAACGGCAAATTCATGTCCGGGCAGTTCGTGCTCAAGGGGGGCAGTTGTGCAACGCCGCGTGGGCATTTGCGCGCGTCCTATCGCAACTTCTTCCATCCCCACCAGCGCTGGCAATTCACGGGCCTGCGCCTTGCAAGGAGCATGTGACATGCATGCCCGTGATTTCGAATTCGCCCTTGCGGCCAGCGCCGCCGTTCCGCTTCCGCAGCCGGACAGGAAGGCCGATGACTGCGACCCCGCGTTCAGGAAGGACGTTCTTGACGGCCTTTCCCAGTCGCGCAAGGTGATCCCGGCGCGCTGGTTCTACGACCTTGAGGGCTCTCGCCTGTTCGAGCAGATCACCGGCCTTGCCGACTACTATCCCACGCGCGTCGAGACCGCCTTGCTCAGGCAGTGCGCGTCGCTGGTGGCGGCCCGGCTTGGGACGGCGGCGATGATTGTGGAGTTCGGCTCGGGCAGTTCGATCAAGACGCGGATGCTGCTGGATGCCATGCCGCAGGCAACGTACGTGCCGGTCGAGATCTGCGGGGCGTTTCTCGCGGAATCCTGCGCGACATTGGCCCGTGACTATCCCGAAGTCGCGATCGTGCCCGTGGAGGCGAACTTCATGGATCCGGTCCAGCTCCCGCCAAGTCGGGACGGCGGACCGGTGCTCGGGTTCTTTCCGGGCTCGACAATCGGCAATCTCCTGCCCTCTGCCGCCGTCGACCTGCTGCGAACGATGCGCGTCAGTCTGGGCGCAGGCAGCAATCTGCTTATCGGTATGGACGCCGTGAAATCGACGGATCGCCTGCTCCGCGCCTATGACGACGATGAAGGCATTACCGCCCGCTTCAATCTCAACCTTCTGCACCGCATTAACCGGGAATTGCAGGGGACCATACCGGTCGGCGCGTTTCGCCACCGTGCCGTCTGGAACGCTGGCTGGACCCGGATCGAGATGCACCTTGAGGCGATGGATGCCGTCAGTTTCGAAGTGGCGGGCGAGCCCTTCCGGCTTGACGAAGGCGAGACGATCCACACCGAGAACTGCCACAAGTACACACCGCAACAGATGCGGCTTCTGCTTCAGGCCGGCGGTTGGAGCGAAACGCGGCACTGGACGGACGGCAACGGAGACTACGCGCTGATCCTTGCCGAGGCCGTGCCCGATGAATGCGGCCCCTGACCGGTAAGGCCCGCATTCGGCATCCAACTACGGAGTACTCAGGGGGCAGAACTCCCCATCTTCTGCGTGATCAAACGTTGCTATCGTCCGCGCCATCAGGCTGAGCAAGATCCTGTATTAACATATAAATTTACAGGCTAACGCGGGGCTCCACTTTAGATCCGATTCCCCGAATGTCGGTTTTGGCTCCGATAATGTCGGAAGCGCCGATGCCGATGCAGTTCCATACGACGTAGGTATTCAACTGCGGGACGGACGCGGGTCCTCCTGGTCAAGCGGAAGGAAGCGAAAATGGCGACGATCACGACAGCGGACGGCACCGAGATCTTCTACAAGGACTGGGGCCGCAAGGATGCTCAGCCCCTGTTCTTCCACCATGGCTGGCCGCTCAGCGCGGACGATTGGGACAGCCAGATGATGTTCTTCCTCTCGAAGGGCTATCGCGTCATCGCCCACGATCGCCGGGGCCATGGCCGCTCCAGCCAGACCTCGGATGGCCATGACATGGATACGTATGCTGCGGACGCCTTCGCGGTGGTCGAAAAGCTGGGCCTGACCAATGCGATCCACATCGGCCATTCGACCGGCGGCGGTGAGGTGACCCGCTATGTCGCGAAATACGGGAAGGGCCGCGTGGCGAAAGCCGTTCTCATCAGCGCGATCCCGCCGACTTTCATGCAGTCCGAACGCAATCCCGATGGCGTTCCCAAGGAGGTGGTCGACGGCATTCGCGACGGCACTGCGTACCATCGTTCGCAATTCTATCAGGACATCACGATCCCGTTCTACGGCTTCAACCGCGAAGGCGCGACGGTGTCACAGGGTATCCGCGACAACTGGTGGCGGCAGGGCATGATGGGCGCGGCGATCGCACAGTGGGAATGCGTGCGCGTCCTGTCGGAGACCGAGTTCTACGACGATCTTGCGGTAATCGACGTGCCGGTGCTCGTGATGCATGGCGAGGATGACCAGATCTGCCCGTTCACGACCACCGGCGCTCGCTCGGTCAAGCTGCTGAAGCACGGCAAGCTGATTTCCTATCCCGGTTTCCCGCACGGCATGCCGACCACGCATGCCGATGTGATCAACCAGGATCTTCTGGAATTCATCCAAAGCTGATGAGAACCGTCATTGCAACGACGCGTGTCATGGGGCGAGAGCGGGATGCCGCGCTCGCCCCCTTCAGTCATGGCTCGAATTCAAGGATTTCCAAACCAGCGCGCAAGGGCGGGTGCCACTTGCTCTCCATCCACAGAGAGATCGCTCGACCACGCGACGAACCCGTCCGGCCGCACCAGCAGAGCGCTCAGGCCAAGACGATCTCGCGGATCGGCGGCGATATAGTCGATCCGCTTGCTCCACCGGCTCGCAATGGCGTGAAGTGACGCGCATGCGTCGAAATCCAGAAGCAAGCCCCGCCCATGGCGGAGCCGTTCGTTCAACCGCGTTCCATCACCCAGATCGAAGTCGGGCGCGCTGCGGCCCATGAGCGGATGCTTCCCGCCGAGATCGTAGCGCAGCCCGGTGCCCCAGACACGCTCGGCAAAAAAGGTGGCGCCGTCGCCGGTCTCCATCAACCCGCGGATGATCGCCTCTAGTGCGCGCGAACTCGGGCTCGGCCGCATGAGCGCGACTTGCGCGCGCGACCAGTCGAGAATGCGTTCGCCCTCCGGCTGCCGCTCGCGCGCATAAGTGTCCAACAGGTCCGGCGGCGCTTCGCCCCGGACAGTGGCGGCAAGCTTCCAGCCAAGGTTCATCGCGTCGCCCAGCCCCAGATTGAGGCCCTGTCCGCCCAGAGGTGAGTGCACATGGGCGGCATCGCCCGCCAGCAGCACCCGGCCTTTGCGATAGTCGGTCGCCTGACAGGCGCGGTCCGTCCAGGTGGTGACGAGTTCAAGCGCCGCCACCATGACATCCGTGCCGGAGATCCGGCGCAGCACCGCCTCGACGTGCTCCCGGGTGACAGGCTGGGCGCGATGGCAGGCCCCGCCGTCGAAATCGACCATCGCGATCGTGCCGAGCGGCGCGTAAGTATACATGCCCGTCGCCGTGTAGTGGCGGCCGGGACGAAGCTTCTCGGGATCTGCCAGTTCGACTTGTGCGGAATAGCCGGTGAATTCCGGCTCCGTGCCGGTAAACGCGATGCCCGCGATCTTGCGGACCGTGCTTCGCCCGCCATCGCACCCGACGAGCCAGCGGCTATGAAAACTCTCGGTGCCCGCGCGGACGGTAATGTTCTCGTCCGACTGATCGAAGCTTTCGACGCCGCAGCCGCGCCGGATTTCAGCCCCAAGCGTGATGGCGCGCTCGGCCAGTACGGCCTCGATGCTCTCGATGTCGACCGCAATAGTGCCGAGCGGGCCGGGCAGGCGATACGGCCATTGGCTTGCGTCGACCCGATCCTTGAAGAACTGGATCCCTGCGAAGTGACCGCCGGGCGCGCGGGGTTGCTGCATCCAGTGGGCAGCGGCCGGTGTACCGCGATCGACCATGCGCGCCTCGATCGCGGCGAGAAGCCCCCGGCGATCGAGGCTTTCGATACTGGGCACGGACAGACCACGCAGCCCGAACGGCAGGCGCTTGAGCGGTGAGCCCGCGTCATGCGCCTGTTCCAGCACCAGTACCGAGCAGCCGAAGAGTCGCAGTTCACAGGCAAGAAACAGGCCGACGGGACCGGCACCGGCAATAATGACATCGTAAAGCTGCGAATGGGATACGGGCATGAAATACTCCTGTGTCGATGTTCGACCGGAGCGTTTCCCGAATCCGAAACCCGCGCGGACGAACGACCGGACGGCCAGATGGCATCCGAGGTTCGTCGCGGGGATCTCAAGCACGAGGCCAAAGACCAGAGCTTTCGTTACCGAAAGGACTTGGGCTTACCAGACCAAGTCTGCCTTTTCCGACGCGATCCATCTAGCTTTGGCGCGCTCGATTGGCAACGGCGCATCGATGTCAGCGTATGAATGGCGGTTTTTCGCGGCATTGGGCCCAACCTCAATTCCGTATGAACATCGGGGTTTATCCCAATGTACATTACAAGACGCCAATCTGCGGGCCTCCGCAACGAAACTGTCACACGTCATCCATAGCGGCGGTCGCACGCCATGGCGGCGTGGGGAAAACACACAAGATGACCAGCAAGACCGGGGCGCATTTGCGCCTTTTCGGCGCGAGCCTGCTCGCCCTCTCGATTCCGATGCTTTCCGGTGTCGCCAAGGCGGAGACGGCGGCCAAACCTCCCGTGAGCGACGAAGACCAGACGTCGGCGAAGAGCGACCTTGCCGAGGGCTCCGACATTCTCGTGACCTCCACGCGCGCCAACGAAATCGCGCCCGTCACGGCGTCCTTGCAGACAACGCAGCCGCAATCGATCGTCTCGCGCTCGTTCATCGAGGATTCGCTTCCCGCCACGGCCGACTTCAACCAGATCGCCCTGATCTCGCCCAGCGTCTCCAACTACGGCGCCGCCAACGGCGTGGGCCTCTCGGAATCCAAGGCGCAGATCCGCGGTTTCCAGGATGGCGAATACAACATCACTTATGACGGCGTGCCGTTCGGCGACACCAACGATCCGACGCACCATTCGAACACGTTCTTCCCGTCGAACACCGTCGAAACGCTGGTCGTCGATCGCGGTCCCGGCAATGCCAGCCAGCTTGGCCAGGCAACGTTCGGCGGCAACCTCAACATGTTCTCACGCGCCACGCGAGAGGACCCGAGCGTCGAAATGAAGGGCAGCTACGGCAGCTACAACACATGGCTGCTGCGCGGCGTCGTCCAGAGCGGCGCGATCAAGCAGTTGGGCGGCGCGGAAGTCGTACTGAGCGCCCAGCATATCGGCTCGGATGGCGCGCGTACTTACAGCCCGTTCAAGTCCAACAACCTGTTTGGCAAGATCATGATCCCGATCGGGCCGGACGCCAAGCTGACCATCCTTGGCACCTATAACGAAAACGACTTCAACCAGCCCGACAAGGACGGCGCGACGCAGTCCCAGATCGCGCAGTTCGGCAAGTATTTCAGCCTCAACAACGATCCGAACTCGCAGACTTATTGGGGGTACAACCATACCCACAAGACCACCGATTTCGAGATCGTGAAGTTCGAGGCGAACCTTTCGTCCTTCGCGACCTTCGACGATCGCGCCTATACCTACAGCTACGACAACGAAACGCTGAGCGGCAACGACGTGACGCTCTATGCGACGGCGAGCGCGGCCGATATCGCCAAGGCCAACATGGTCACGCTGACCCCGGGCGGTGCGAAAACCTTCGGCGTTCCGGGCTATACCAAGACCAACCAGTACCGGATGTACGGCAATATCGCGAAGACCCGCGTCGATTTCGGCTTCGGTGCGATCACGGCGGGCGCCTGGCTCGAATGGTCGGACACCTATCGCCAGCAGCGCGACGTTGACCTGATCACCGGCGGCCCGAACTTCGTCGAGAAGGCAGTCAAGGACCCAGTAACCGGCATTGCAACGCCTGCGAACATCAAGTTTGACCAGAATTCGAACACCAACCACACCGAGGTCTTCACCGAACTCGAACTGCGGCCGATCGCGGGTCTGAAGATTACGCCCGGCTTCAAGCACGTCAATTTCAACCGCCGGATCGATGCGGATTACAACCAGACGACCCGCTATCCGCAGAAGCTCAGCAACACCTATACGGTTGATCTGCCGTTCGCGACGGTCAACTATGAGGTGACGTCCCAGCTTTCGGTCTACGGCCAATATGCGCGCGGTTTCCTTGCGCCGCCGCTGAGCTATCTCTACGTCGCGGATCCCAGCCTCTCGACGCTCAAGCCCGAGCGTTCGACCAACTATCAGGCCGGCGCGGTCTATCACGGCCATAGCCTCAGCATCGACGCCGACGTCTACAAGATCGATTTCACCAACAAGTTCGCGCAGGACCTGACGGCGCCGGCCAGCGAAGGCGTGGTCTACTTCAACCAGGGCGCCGTACAGTACAAGGGCGTGGAAGGTCAGATCACTTACGCGTTCGACCATGGCATCGCGGTCTTTGCCAACGCTTCGCGCAACTATGCCAAGACCAACAATCCTGACGAACCACGCACGCAAGTTGCCAATGCGCCCGAATATACGGCGGCGGTAGGCGTGCTCTACAAACAGGGTCCGATCCGCTTCTCGCTGATCGACAAGTATATCGGACGCCAGTGGTTCGCCGAGGGCGAGCCGGATGCCTACAAGAGCAATGGCTATAACACCGCGATCCTCTCGGCTCGCTACGATATCGGGCCGGTCCGGATTGGTCTGGAGGTCAACAACCTGTTCAACGCGCGGCCTGTCACCAACATCAGCCCGGGCAAGACGGCACTGTTCGACCAGTATTACTACCAGACCGGACGGGCCTTCACTGGCGACGTCACGCTGACGTTCTGACAATTGCGTTCGGGGGCGCTGCCGTGGGCTTGCTTGCGCGGCGTTCCCGAATGCACGGCTCCTCAGGAGTTGCGGGTTACTCGAGGCAGTGTGAGTGTAACCCGCAGGCCTCCGGGTTCGCTGCCGATGGCGATGTCTCCGCCATGCGCCGCCGCAACCGCCGCGACAAGACTGAGCCCAAGGCCGTTGCCCGGCGTCGTTCGGCTCGCCTCGCTGCGGAAGAAGCGTTGGGTAAGCCGGGTTCGGTCGGCGGGCGATACGCCCGGTCCGTCGTCCGCGACGATGAGCCGGGCTTGCCCGTCGCTCGTCTCCAGTGTCAGCGTGATCTGTGTGCCCGGCGGGGTATGGACGATCGCATTGTCGAGCAGATTGGCGAGTGCCTGCGCCAGCAGTTCGCGATCGCCGAGAACCGAGACGCCCGGTACCGAGCGGGTGCTCAGGCTGCGGCCGCTGTCGATCACGGCGGGCAGGAAGCTCTCACCGACATCCTCGGCAAGCGCGGACAGGTCGACCGGGGCGAAGCCGTGGGCCAGCCCGCCGCCCTCCACTTCAGTGATGCGGAGGATCGCGGAGAACAGTTTGAGCAGTTCGTCTCCCTGTTCGACCGCTTTCGCCGCCGCGCCTTCGACGGTGCCGACCTGTTCGAGCTGGTTCCGCAAGCGCAGCAAGGGCGTGCGCAAGTCATGCGCAACGTCGCTCGAAACTTGCCGCAGATTGTCCATCAACCCGGCGATGCGGTCGAGCATCGTGTTGAGTGCGAGGGCCACCTCGTCGAACTCGTCGCGGTGCGTGCCCACTGGGACGCGCTGGTCAAGATTGCCGCCAACGATTCCCCGCGCGGTGCTGCTGATGGCGCCAAGCCGGCGGCGCAGATAGCTGCCGAGCACCAGCGCGCCCGCGACCCCGATGACCAGAACCACAAGGAAAGCGGCGCCGAACAGCATCAGGATCGTCGCGTTTATATCCTCGACCGTCTCGGAATCGATGGCGACGACCAGACGATTGCCGTCGGGCAGTTCGACCGTCTTGGCGCGCGCGGTGTCGCGCCCCTCTTCCGGATCGCGGAAGACGATCATGCCGAAGCCGGGCTCGGGCCGCACGGTGTCGAGCGAGCCCGCGATACGCCGCCCCTGTGGGTCGAACAGCGCATAGCCGAAGGAATCGGTGGCCTTCGCCGTCTCGCGTTCGCGGACTTCGGCAATAAGGCTGCCGCCGGCGGCTTCGTGGAGCAGTGCGGTCACTTCATCGGAAATCGCGCGGTCGCGCGCGCGGCGGAATTCGGCGTCGGCGGCGAAATAGACCGCGATGCCCAGTAGCAGGATCGCCAGTGCGAACGCGGCCGAATAGACGAAGGCGATGCGATAAGCGGCGCTGCGACGGGGCTGCTCAGCCATCGGGGCGCATCCGGTATCCTGCCCCGCGCACGGTTTCGATAGGATCGTCGGCAAAACCCTCGCGCAGTTTGGTGCGCAGTCGGCTGAGATGGCTTTCAACGATGTTGGTCTGCGGATCGAAGTGAAAACCCCACACCAGTTCGAGGAACATGGTGCGCGTGACGATGCGTCCGGCATGGCGCATCAACTGTTCGAGCAAGGCGAATTCGCGCGGCTGAAGGTGGATCGTCCGGCCGCTGCGTGTCACTTCGCGGCGCAATATGTCGAGCGTCATGTCGCCCACCTCGTACCGCGTCACCACGTCCACCGGTACGCGGCGCATCAGCGCGTTGATCCGTGCGGCCAGTTCGGCAAGTGCGAAGGGTTTCACGAGATAGTCGTCGGCACCCGCGTCCAGCCCGGCAACGCGGTCGGCGATGCCGCCCAGCGCGGTCAGGACCAGCACCGGCACGCGCACCGATGCCGCGCGCAGCCGTCGCAGGACTTCGAGCCCTTCCAGTCCGGGCAACATGCGATCGAGAATGACCAGGTCGAACGCCGTGGTCGTGGCCGCGCGAACAGCGCCATCGCCGGTCGATACGCGCGTTGTCGCATGGCCCAGTTCATCAAGGCCGCGTTCAATGAAACCGGCGGTTTCGTCGTCGTCTTCTGCGAGGAGGATATGCATCCGGCCGGTCGGTTCCCTGAGATTGGCTTGCCGCGCAAATCGTTAATGCTGTATCCGCGCTATACCGCATTGTATTTTCCCAATGTATGGTTCGGTGACTGGCGCTGACGGCACGAACAGAGCAGATGCACCTCAACGAGGAGAAGTGCAATGCGCCTGACTATCGCTTTACTTGCCGCTTTGCTGACCACCGCCGCCGCGCCTGCTGCGCCCGCGCCCCAATATCGACTGGACGGTGCGATTGCCGGACCCGACGGCCCGTGGGACTACGCACGGGTCGATTCCACCGCGCACCGGCTCTATGTGGCACGCGGCGGGGCGGTGACGGTTGCCGATCTGGCATCGGGCGGCAATGCAAGTTCCATTGGCGAAGTGCAGCGCGGACATGCTGTTCTGCCGCTGGCGGGCGGTCGGTTGCTGGTCACGAGCGGCACGGACGGTACGGTTCGCTTTCTTAATGCCGCCGATGGTCATGAACTGGCCAAAGTACCTGTCGGAAAGAAGCCCGATGCCGCCATTCTGGATGCGGACGGCTCGCATGCCTTCGTAATGAATTCCGACAGTGGCTCGGTCTCGGTCCTCGACACCGCAGCGATGCGCGTGTTGCGAACGATCCCGGTCAAGCCGGGGCTCGAATATGCAGCCACCGACGGGGCGACACTGTTCATCAACGACGAGGATCTGGGCGAGGTCGAGACCGTCGATCTCGCGCGCGGCGTGGCCGGAAAGCCGATCGCGCTGCCGGGCTGCGAGGGGCCGACCGGCCTTGCACTCGATAGCAAGCACGGGCGGCTGATTTCGGCCTGTGCCAATGGCAAGGCGGCGATTGTCGACGCCAAGGCGCGCAAGCTGGTGGCGCTGGTCGATATCGGGCAGGGTCCCGATGCGGTGATCCTCGATGCGGCGCGCGGGCTTGCCTTCGTACCCTGCGGGAAGGACGGGGTGCTCGATATCGTCTCGCTCCAGAGCTTCACCCGTGTCGGCCGCGTGAAGACCGAAGTCGGCGCGCGGACCGGTGCGCTCGATCCGGAAACGGGCAATATCTACCTGCCGACCGCGCGGTTTGCCGCGCCCACGCAGGCTGGCGGCCGTCCGGCGGCGGTGCCGGGGTCGTTCCATATCCTCGTCGTTCGACCGGCCTGACCGCGCGCTCGTGACTCGTCTGCTCCCCTTGCTTGCGATCGGAATGCTTGCCGGTTGCGCCAGCTACCAACCTGCGCCGTTATCACCGGCCGGGCAGGTGCTGGCGCCGCCGGACACGGCGGTATTGTCACGGGACGCGCAGACGATCGACCGGCCGTTTCTGGCACCGCAAGCCATCGATCTCGGCGCGCCGCTGACGCCCAATGCGCTCGCAGTGATCGCCGTGCTTGAGAATCCCGACCTCAAGGCCCAGCGCGCCGGAACCGGTGTGACGGATGCACAGGCCTTTGCCGCCCGGCTGCTCCCCGATCCGAGTTTTCAAGCTAATTTCGACAAGCTCCTGTCGGGGCCGGACATCTTCAACGGCTTCGGCGCGCAACTGGGGCTCGATCTCAACCAGTTGCGCACAGCCCGCGTCACGCGCGAAGCGGGTGAGCAAAGCAAGCAGCAGGTGCGCCTCGATCTGGCCTGGGCTGAATGGAACACGGCCGGGCAGGCGCGGCTGCTGGGGGTGCGGGTTCAGGCCCTGACCCGGCAACTCGCCATCGCGCAGGAAAGTGCCGCGGCGGCCGAGCGCCTGTTCGCCTCGACCCAGCGGGCCGCCGGGCGCGGCGATGTTTCGGGCGGCGATCTCGACGCTCGCCGACAGGCGCTTGTCGACGCTACCGACAAGGCCCGTTCCGCCGAACGCGACCTTGCCTCGGCCCAGTCCGATCTCAATCAGTTGCTGGGCCTGCCGCCCGGAACCGTGCTCCAGCTCGCGCCGCCGGCTTCGACGCCGGTGCCGCCGTCTTCGGAGACTCTGGTCGCGCAAGCGCTCGACCGCCGGCTCGATCTTCAGGCCTTGCGGGCCGGTTACGGCGTTGCCGAAGCCGATCTGCACAAGGCCGTGCTCGAACAGTTTCCCAACCTGTCGCTGACGCTGGCCGGCGCGCGCGACACGGCCAACAATTACACCGCCGGGCCCGCGATCGGCTTCACGTTGCCGCTGTGGAACCGCAATCGCGGCAATATCGCGATTGCCAAGGCGACGCGCGAGCAGCTTCGCGCGGAATATGATGCGCGGCTGTTCCAGACGCGTGCCGAAATCGATGCGGCGGTTCAGGGGCTGGCATTGCTGCGCCGTCAACGCGAAGCGCTCGTGGCCGAGATGCCCGCCTTCGAGCGCCATGCCGCAGCATCGGAGCGCGCCATGAAACGCGGTGACCTTGCGCTCGCTACGGCCGAAACGACTGGGCAGGCGCTGCGAGACCGCCGCCTCGCGCTTCTCCAACTCGATCAACAGATCGCAGAGCAGACCATCGCTCTTGAATTGCTTTCCGGTGGTCTCAGCGAAGGATGGACCCGATGAAGGCATGTATTCCGCTCCTTTCATGCCTGCTGCTCGCCGGTTGCGGAAGCGACAATGGAGCCGATGGAGCCACGCCCGAGCCAGTCGCGCTGGTGCGTACGGCACCCGCCGAGAGCGGTACGTCGAGCGATGAGGTCACCATCTTTGGCGCGACCGAGGCGAGCCCCGGCAGCATTCAGGCACTGGTCGTGCCCGCAGAGGCAATCGTGGCGCGGGTCGTTTCGCCGACCGGAACCGCCGTTTCCAGCGGTCAGGAAATCGCCACGCTCAAGGCAAGCCCGGCCACGCGGCTTGAGATCGCCAAGGCGGCCAGCGATGTCGCAGCGGCGCAAGCCGCCTACCAGCGCGCGGTGCGCCTGCGCGCCGATGGCCTTGCCAGCGATGCCGACGTCGAGACGGCCCGCGCCGCCGCCCAGACCGCGAGCGCGACCCGGGCCAATCTCGGCCTTGCCGGTAACGGCCTTGCCTTGCGCGCACCGATTACGGGTACTGTGCAGGCGCTCACGGCCAGACCGGGGGACCAACTTGCCGCAGGCACCGTCCTTGCGACTATTGCCGCGCCCGGCGACCTGCGCGCGCGTTTCGGCGTCGATCCGGCGCTGGCCCAGCGTATCCGGCCGGGTCAGGAGATCCGCATAGAGCCCGTTGGCGGCGGGGCTTCGGTCGCTGCGAGCGTCGTCGGTGTCGATATGCAGGTTGATCCCGCTACGCGGCTTGCGGGGCTGTTCGTCCGCCTGCCCAAGGGACTGGCGCCGGCCGCCGGCGTGCCGCTGCGCGCGACCCTGTCGGCCGGAGCCGCGACCACTGGCATCACCATTCCTTATGCCGCTTTGCTCGACGATGGCGGCCGCAGCTATGTCTTCGTCGTGCAGGGTGGGATCGCCAAGGCACGGGACGTTCTTCCCGGCAGCTCCGCCGGAGACCGCATTCGCATCCTCAAGGGCCTGCAAGCGGGCGAACGGGTCGTGACCGAAGGCGGAACCGCACTTGAGGATGACATGAAGGTGCGCGAGGGCAGCCCCAAGTGAGCGGCATTCTCTCCCGCCACCGGCGATCGATCTGGCTGAGCGTATTTCTGGTGACCCTTGCCGGACTGGTCGCGGCGACGCGGCTGCCGGTGACGCTGTTCCCGCACATCGACTATCCGCGCGTCGTCGTTGCCATCGACGCGGGCGAGCGCGATGCCGGGCAGATGGCAGCCGATATCACGCGCCCCGCCGAAATCGCGCTGCGCGAGATTCCCGGCGTCACCCAGATCCGTTCGACGACCAGTCGCGGCTCGGCCGAGATCGCGCTCGGCTTTGGATGGGGCGATGACATGGCGGCAGCCACGCTCGCGGCGCAGGGCGCATTGGCGACGATCCTGCCCGATTTGCCGGCGGGCACGCGCTTCAGCGTGCGCCGTTCGGACCCGACGATCTTTCCCGTCCTCGGCCTGTCGCTGACGTCGACCAAGCGCGACGGTGTCGCGCTGGCGCAATTGGCGCAGCTCAAGTTGCGGCCGCTGCTGTCGACGGTGCCCGGCGTCGCGGGCGTGGACGTTGTCGGCGGATCCTCGCCCGAGATCGCGGTCGATGTCGATCCCGCGCGGCTTCGGGCGCTGGGACTGACGGTTTCGGACGTGGCGACGGCGCTGGGCAGCGCCAACAGCGTCGCCGCCGTGGGCCGGATCGAGGACCGCCACCGGCTCTACCTCGCGCTCGTCGACAATCGGCTGACGGGCGAGGGCGATCTGGCCGCGATCCCGATCAAGGCCGGCGATACGGCCGGTGCAGGCGTTGCCACGCTCGGTCAGGTCGCGACGATCCGCCGCGCACCCGCGCCCGCCTGGACGCGGGTCACCTCGAACGGCACCGATGCCGTGCTGGTCAACATCCGCCAGACCCCGACCGCCGATGCCGTGAAGCTCGTCCGCGAAGTCGAGACGCGCCTCAATGGCGCCGCGCTGCCTGCGGACGTGAAGATCAGCTTCTTCTACGACCAGTCCGAACTGGTGACCGGCGCCGCGAATGCGGTGCGCGATGCGATCCTGCTCGGCGCGATCCTTGCCGGGCTGGTGCTGTTCCTGTTCCTGCGCAGCTGGCGACTGATGGTGATAACCGCCTCGCTGCTCCCCGCCGTGCTGGCCGCGACCTGCCTGGCGTTGCTGGCGCTGGGCATGAGCTTCAACATGATGACTCTGGGCGGCATGGCGGCGGCGGTCGGGCTGGTGGTCGACGACGCGGTTGTGATGCTTGAGCATCTGATGCGCCGGTTGCAGGAAGCCGGCGAGGAGCACGAGCGTCCCTCGATGCTTGCCGCCGCGCGTGAAATGGCACGGCCGCTGTTCGGATCGACGATGGCAACGATCGTCGTGTTCCTGCCGCTCGCCTTCATTTCCGGCGTGACCGGGGGCTTTTTCAAGGCGCTGGCAGTGACGATGACCTCTGCATTGGTCGTGTCGTTGCTCTACGCACGCTTCGTGCTTCCGCTCGTTGCCGAACGCTGGCTGACCCGCAAGGATGCCGAGGCTGCCGACAAGGCGGATCGCTTCACCGAAGTGATCGGGCGGCGGTATCACCAGCTTGCCGGGCGAGCCTTCCAGCGGCCCTTGCTGGTTGCCGGCGTGGGCGCGGCGATCCTTGCGGCGGCGGGATTCCTGGCCTGGAGCCACCTCGAATCCGGCTTCATGCCGGTGATGGACGAAGGCGGCTTCATCCTCGACTACCGGGCGAAACCGGGCGCGGCGCTGCACGATACCGATCGGCTGTTGCGTCAGGTTGAGACGATCATCCGCGAGACGCCGGAAGTGTCGAGCTATTCGCGCCGCACTGGCGTCCAACTGGGCGGCGGCCTCACCGAGGCGGACGAGGGCGATTTCTTCATTCGCCTCAAGGGCGGATCGCGCCGCGACATCGAAGCGGTGATGGCCGATATCCGCGAGAAAGTGGAAACGCGCGTTCCGGGTCTCGAAATCGAGACGGCGCAATTGATGGAAGACCTGATCGGAGACCTGACAGCGGTCCCGCAGCCCATCGAGGTCAAGCTGTTCGGCGACGACCCGGCACAATTGGAGGCGAGTGCCGGAAAAGTGGTCACCGCGCTTGGCAAGATCGACGGCGTGGTCGAGGTGGCAAGCGGGCTGCGGGTCGCGGGCGATGCGATCATCATCAAGGTCGACCGCGCGGCTGCGGCCATGGCGGGCCTCGATCCCGCAGTGGTGGCCGGGCAAGTGGAAGCGCAAGTGGGCGGCACTATCGCCACCCGAATACTGGCGGGCGAACAAGTGATCGATGTGCGCGTTCGGCTGCCGCAGGAATTGCGCCAGCGTGCGGACGCCCTCGGTGCACTCACGCTGCGTGCGCCAGATGGCCGTACAGTGCCGCTTCGCTCCATCGCCGCGATCAGCATCGCCGCCGGACAGCGGCAGATCACGCGCGAGGATCTGGCGCCGTTCATTCCGGTTACCGCGCGGCTTGAGGGCAAGGATCTCGGCACGGGCATGAGCGAAGTGCAGACAGCGGTGGCCGCGTTGCACCTGCCCGCCGGCGTGCGCGTCGATTACGGCGGGCTCTACGCCCAGCAGCAGCAGAGCTTTTCGGATCTGACCACGGTCTTCGTTGCCGCTTTGCTGCTCTCGGCCCTCTTGCTGACTTTGCTGTTCGAGCGCTGGGCCTTCACCGCCGCCGTGATCGGAACGGTGCTGCTATCGACCGCGGCCGTGTTCGTGGGGCTGTGGCTGACGGGCACAGAACTCGACATCTCGGCGCTGATGGGGCTGACGATGGTGATCGGCATGATTACGGAGCTGGCGATCTTCTACCTGGCCGAACTGGTTCCGGGTGCGCCGGTCGATGCCGCTGCCTTGCTGGAAGCGGGCCGGGCGCGGCTGCGGCCGATCGTGATGTCGGCGCTGATCGCGATACTGACCTTGCTGCCGCTGGCTTCGGGGCTGGGGCGCGGATCTGGCCTGCAACGTCCGCTGGCGACGGCCATCATCGCAGGGCTTGGGATCGGAGCACCGCTGGTGCTGACGCTGCTGCCCACTCTGCTACTGCTATTCGGCGGAAAGCTTCAGAAGGCGATTTCTCCCACGGCGTAGCTGATGGCGATAGTCCCAACGCCAACCACAAGCGTACGGATGACGTTGCGGGAAACATCCATGTCTCCCACCCGCGCGCCGATGAATGAAATAAACGTGAGCGATACGAGGGCCGCCACGAAAATCACTTCGGCTTCGATGTCGACCGGCAGGAAGAACGTCATGACGAGCGGGATGGCGGCGCCCAGAAAGTAGGCAATGGCAGCCGATACCCCGGTCAGCACGACTTCGGCCTGAGAGGTCAGCTTGAGGATGCCGTGCTCGCTTTCCATCGCCGTTTTCAAGGGCGAGCGCACGATCAGCTCGCTGGCAACCCTGACCGCGAGATCCTGGCTTAGGCCTTTTTTGCGGTAATATTCGACGATTTCGGCTTCCTGGACGCTCTTCTGCTTCTGGAGTTCGGCTATTTCCACTTCCAGCGCATTGAGCTGCGCTTCCCGTTCGGATGCGGCCTCTGACCATTCCGCGCCTCCGGCGGCGAGCACGCCGGCGACAGTTGCCGCAGTGGCGGCCAACATCAAGGTCCTGTCGCCCGCTCCCGCGCCGGTGAAGCCGAGCAGGATACCGGCGGTTGCGATGATGCCGTCCCGCGCGGCAAGGCTCCACGTGCGCCGGGATTTACGATCCTGGAGATACTGGCGCAGCTCGGACACCAGAACCTTTCGCTTCACGATCCGCTCCTGTGCGGTGAAACTCTCCGTTGCGGGAGCATCGCACAGTGGCGGGCCGATTGTCGAGTAAACGCAGGGGGCTAATCGCTCAGAAGGAGCCGAAAAATCCGCCTAGAGCAATGACCACCACCAGTGCGATCAGCGAGCCGATGATGCCCACTTCGGCGATGAGCCGGTAGCTTTCGCGGTGGTTGGTTCCGCACAGGGAAAGCAGCGTGATGACGGCGCCGTTATGGGGCAGAATGTCAAGCGTGCCCGCGCCGATCGTGGCGACGCGGTGCATCAGGGCCGGATCGATGCCGCTCTGCCGGGCGATGTCCATGTACGTCGAGCCAAGGGCCTCGAGCGCGATCGTCAGTCCGCCGGACGCCGATCCGGTCAGGGCAGCGAGCAGGTTGGTCGCCACTGCCAGCGTCACCAGAGGGCCGCCGTTGAGGCCCAGCACCCATTCGCGGACAACGATGAAGGCGGGGAGCGTCGCAATCACCGCGCCGAAACCCACAAGGCTGGCTACGCTCATGGCGGGCAGCACGGCGGCATTCATGCCGCTGTCGATCGCGCCGCGCAGATTGGTGAGCCGCTTCCGGTTCAGCGCCACCACGGTCACCGTCGCCAATATCAGCGCTGCCAGTACGGACCACAGGCCCGCCACCGCGCCGAGCGTCGTCTGTCCCCACTCGTGCCGAGCCAGAAACGTGGCTTCGCGGCCCCGGAACACGACAAGCGACAGGATGAGGTTGGTGCAGACCATCACCGCGAAAGGGATAAGGGCAATGGCGAAAGACGGTTGGCTGGCGGCGGCAGCGGGTTGTTGGGCCTCGGAAGGGTCGAAGCTGGAGGCCGTAATCGTATGTTCGCGCATCTGTGCGGTATCGGGCGTGGACAAGCGCGCCTGCCCGTAGCCTTCGCCGCCGCCTACCGCGACGGACTTGGCACGCTGAAGCCATGTCAGCCCTATTCCCAGCATCAATGCCGAGGCGATGATGCCAAGCCCAGGCGCGGCGAATGCCGTCGTGCCGAAAAACGGCATGGGGATCGCGTTCTGGATGGCGGGTGTTCCCGGAAGAGCCGTCATCGTGAAAGTGGAGGTGCCAAGGATGATCGTTGCTGGAACCAGTCGGCGCGGAATATCCGCCGCCTTGAACATGGCTTGCGCCATCGGCACCAGCACGAAGAAGGCGACGAACAGGCTGACTCCCCCGTAGGTCAGCAGCGCGCCGGCAAGGACCACAGCCAGAATGGCCCGGTCGGGCCCCAGTCGGGCCGACATGAATTCGGCAATCGCATTGACCGAGCCACTGTCGTTCATGAGCTTTGCGAAAGTCGCGCCCAGCAGGAAGAGCGGCAGGAACTGGCCCAGAAAGCCGGCGGCGCTGCCCATGAAGACTTGCGTCCAGCTTGCCAGCAGGGGGAACCCGGAAAATGCCGCAGCCAGAAGGGCGCAGGCAGGCGCGAGGAACAGGACGCTCCAACCGCGGAAGGCGAACAGCATCAAGGTGCCCAGGCCCACGACGATGCCGACAAAACTCAGCGCTTCAGACACTGTCGAGCAACTCGCTGATGTCGAACGAGGATCGCTTGCCGATGGCATTGCCGTGTTCGGCCAGGAACGTGTTTGCCTCGGCCCGGCCAATGTCTCGCAAATGCAGGAGAAAGGCCCATTCGGCATTGAGCTTGGAGGAATATCCCAGATCGAGCATGGCATCGCTGGCGATCCGGTGGATGCGCATATGCGCCCATTTAGCGCCTTCGCCAGTCGCCCCTTCCACGTTTGCGGCGGAGACCTGATGCAGCAGGGCCATCATCCGCAATTCCTTGAGAAGGACCGCGTTGAAGGAAACCTCGTTGAGGCGGTTCGCGATTTCGCTGGCCGTGCAGGGGGTTCCGGGCCGCTTCACCGGATTTACCTGAACAATGATCGTGTCTTCGGAATCGCAGTCCCGCACGAGCGGGGTCAGTGTGGGATTGCCGGAATAGCCGCCATCCCAATAGGGTTCGCCATCGATTTCCACCGCGTGAAACATCGTCGGCAGGCAGGCCGAGGCGAGCAGAACCTCGGGGGTCAGTTCGCTATTGCGGAACACGCGCCCCCGCCCGGTCTGGACATTGGTTGCGGTGATGAACAGCTTGATCGGACTCTCGTTCAGAGTGTCGAAGCAAATGCTGTCTGCGAGAATGTCCCGCAGCGGATTGTAGCCCTGCGGATTGAGGTAGTAGGGCGAAACCACGCGCGCCATGATGTCCATCGACTGGAAAATCGGCGAGTAATCGAGTGACCATCGGCCCAGCAGCATATCCAGGAGACTGCGCTTGAGCGGGCTGAGCCGGGCTGCCTCGGAAACCTGACGCCAGAACTTCTCCAGCGCTTCACGGGCACCCTCGGCACCTTTCGTGATATATCCGTGAGCGAGTACGGCGGCATTCATGGCGCCTGCCGACGTGCCGGAAATCCCGTCGATCCGGAGCCATGGCTCTTCCAGCAACCGGTCCAGTACACCCCATGTAAACGCGCCATGGGCTCCGCCGCCCTGAAGCGCGAGGTCAACGAGTTTGGGTTCTCTGCTGCGCGGAGGGATACTCACGCCGGATCACGTCCGGCATCGCGCGGCGATACCTTCGTGAAAAATGAGATGGATAGGTGTGATTCCTCAAGCCGCAGTTGAGGTGTGAGTGGTGCCAGGACTTGCGGCAGAAATTGCACTACAATCAGCATCGGCATTCCATCCTTATCTTCGTGAAGAGACAGGCGTGGATGTGTGAAATTGTTGCGATGCAATAAGAGTTGTTCGCGCGGCGGATGTCAATCGATATCGGCGGGGCCGACGACAAGCGCCGATGACATCAAAGCGCAAGGTCTGGGAAGGCGCGCCTTGTATGGCGCAGCAGACCAAACCATCTGTCGGGGCCGCGCTGTTGGCTGCGATCCCCCATTAGCCAGCAGTCCCGGAACACGTCGCCGGGCGACGGTTCAAAATATCGGAACAGGAATGCTGCCGGCCGGAGGCTGCTTAGGCAGCCAGCGGCAGGTTTTCCGAAACGGCAGCGGTTTCGACTTCGACCGCAGCGGGCGTTGCAGTTGCGGCAGGAGCGGACTGCTTGGTCAGGCCGGACATGTGGCGTTCGGCAACAACGACATCACGACGTGAAGCGAAATAGAGCGAGAGCAGCGAAAACATGGACACCTCGACAAATATGCTGCGTTGCAGCGTCGATGACCATTTGGCCCTCCCCCCCGGTTGACGCAAATGCAAGCTGATCCACCGCTATTGCGTAATTTGCAATTGTGTCGATCGGTCTAACGAATTGTCCACCGGACGGAGACAACTCACCGAGAAGCGATCTCACACATAGCCGCCGTTTTCGGCGTTAAATCTCGGATTTTTCGATATTATCGCCGGGTTGACGATCTACCAGCGGATATTGCGGAGGAGCACTCGCACCCAGTCGCTGCATCGATGCCGCGAAAAAGAAAAGCCGGCCACAGGGGCCGGCTTGTGAAGTTTGGGAGAGGATGCCTGAAAGGCCTGATCGTTATGCGGCGTGCTGCGACGCAGCGCAATGGAGAAAGATGCATGTGCAGTTGCAGCATCGCTCGGGCGGTGCAACCCACTTCGAACAGTCACAAAAGTGGCTATCGGCGCAAATTCGTCCTCGCCAATTCGACGATCTCGCTCCCGCGTCCGTTGAGTACGGCCTTGAGCATATAGAGGCTGAAGCCCTTCGCCTGTTCGGACTTGATCGTGGGCGGCATCACCAGTTCTTGCGGCGCCGTTCTGACATTGACCAGCGCGGGGCCCGGATGGGCGAAAGCCTCGCTTAGCGCATCCCGCAGCGTTTCGGAGCTTTGGACATCAAACCCCCGTATTCCCGACGCTTCGGCGATGGCGGCAAAATTGGGGTTCTTGAGCTGAACGTTGACGTCGAGATAGCCGCCTGCCTTCTGCTCCATCGCAACGAAGCCCAGCAAGCCATTGTCGAAGATCACGATCTTGACCGGCAGGTCCAGTTGCCCGACGCTCAGCAGATCTCCCATGGACATGGCGAAACCACCATCGCCGGACATCGAGATCACCTGCCGCCCGGGGCAGGCCGCCTGTGCGCCAAGTGCCTGCGGCAAGGCGTTGGCCATCGAGCCGTGATTGGCGGAAAACAACAGCCGCCGCTTGCCGGTCATCGTCAGATAGCGCGCCGCCCATACCGTCGGCGTGCCGACATCGGCGGAGAAAATCGCGTCGTCATCGGCAAGTTCGCTGATCAGGTGTGCGAGATATTGCGGATGGACCGGCCGCCCCGGCTTGTCGGGCACGGCGAGTTCGTCGAGGCTCTTGCGCGTGTCGATATAGTGCGCGCGGGCGGCATCGAGAAAACGGCGGTCTTTCTTGCGCGCAATACGGGGCAGCACCGCCGTCAATGTCTCCTGCACATCGCCGACGACCCCCAGCGCAATCGGCGTCCGCTTGCCAAGCTGGGTGGGGTCCCGGTCGATCTGAATGATCTGGGCGTCGGCGGGGTAGAAGTTGCGATAGGGGAAGTCGGTCCCCAGCATGAGCAAGGTGTCGCAGTTCTCCATCGCATGATAGCCCGACGAGAAGCCGATCAGGCCCGTCATGCCGACATCGTAAGGATTGTCCCACTCGACATATTCCTTGCCGCGCAGCGCGTGGACGATCGGGGCACCGAGCCGGTCGGCCAGCGCGATCACCTCGTCATGGGCATCGGCGCAACCGGCGCCGCAAAGCAGAGTGACGGCTTTGGATCGCTCCAGTTCGCCCACCAACTTTTCGATCTCTTCATCGCGGGGGATGAGGCGCGGTGGGGTGAGGGCGGGAAAGTGAAAGTTCGCTCCTGCAGGCGCATCCGCAAGCGCAACATCGCCCGGTACGACGATGACGGCGACCCCCTGTTGCCCGATTGCCGTGCGCATGGCGCGGTGAAGCACTTCCGGCATCTGGCGAGGATTGGTGACCAGTTCGACGAAGTGGCTGCACTCGCGGAACAGTTCCTGCGGGTGCGTTTCCTGGAAGTAGCCGAGCCCGATCTCGGACGACGGAATGTGTGCGGCGATCGCAAGGACCGGGGTGCGATTGCGGTGGCAATCGAACAGGCCATTGATGAGGTGGAGATTGCCGGGGCCGCAGGACCCGGCGCAGACGCCCAGTTTGCCTGTCAGCGCGGCATCTGCGCCCGCCGCAAAGGCTGCCACTTCCTCGTGCCGAGTCATCATCCATCGAATTCTGCCCAATTTGCGCAGGCTTTCGTTCAACCCGTTGAGACTGTCGCCGGTGACGCCCCAGATCCGTTCGACCCCGGCGTTGGCAAGGGTACGGGCGATGAGATCGGCGATTGTGCGGTCGGGCATGAAGCTCTCCTTGCGGGAACGTCGAAACAGGGAATGCGCGCAGGAGTGTCAACGGCGCCGCCGCCTCCAGGTTTCATGCAATCGGCGCATGAAACCCCGACAGGATGTCCGATCAAGACGCTGCCAACCGGCTTTGGCCCGAATGCAGGGGCGCCGTTCCACACCGTGACAATTGCGACAGACGGGATCGGTTCCGTCCTTGCGTCGAACACTGCGTGAAAATGTGCTGGAGTGAAGTAATTCAAAGTTAACCATCGAGCACGGCGGTCATCCGTAAAATGGTCGCCTGCCGGCCAACCGCGTCGCCTGAAGCTTAGGGGCAAACCACTGTTAACTTTCTGCAAACTTGGGCTAAATCGCGTTTCAGGCGTTTGTCGTGTGCAGGCGAATCCTTCATGGCGCCTGCTCGCCATGATTGGAAAGGAAATCCAACATGTATCGGGAAACAGAGCCGGAAAACATGAAAGACGGCTTGGAGGAAATTATTAGAAAACTGGATTTTCTGATCGAAGCGACGCCGATCATGAGAGAATGTGCCAATTCCGCTCCGGCGGATCCTTTGGCGGTGGCAAAATGTATCTACGGCGGCCGCCGCAAGCGGGCTGCCTTCTTCAAGCAGGATCTATTCGGTGAAGCGGCATGGGATATGTTGCTGGACCTTTACGTCTCGGAACATTCCGGCCGCCGGGTGTCCGTGACCTCGGCCACATTGGCTTCGGCGGCGGCATCGACCACCGCGCTGCGATGGCTTGCCATTCTTGAGGCGGAGGGGCTGGTGCTGCGGCAAAACGATCCGAAAGACGGCAGGCGATCGTTCCTCATGCTGACCGAGCAGGCGAAAGCGCAAATGGAGGAGTATCTTCGCGCCGTCGCCGCAACGTTCTGATGGCCTGCTGCAAGAACATCGTTCTTGCCTGGCGACCGAATGGGATTAAGCATAGTTCCCGATCAGTTCAGGACGGCAGCACTCATCATGTTTTCGCAGGCACAACGGCTCAGCGAACTTCAGGAAATAGCGGCGGCACTCCGGGATGTGCTCGAACGCCTGGATGCCTGCGGCCAGACATTGGCGGCCGTCCATGTGCAACATGGACTCGACTTGCTGCAAGCGAACGCGAATGAGGACGATCCCGTTTAGAGCCTCTCGTTAGGGCATGATCGATCGCCGAGACGGCTCGGCAGCTAGTCGATCTTCTTCACATGGCCATTACCGACATCGTCGCGCGGCTTGCCTTTCGTGGTGCGCTGTGCGGCGGCTCCTGCGCCTGCCAGAATAGGGCCGCAGGCCGCGGACTTGGCATCGCCGATATCGACGAAGGCAAGCAGCCCGGCCACCGGCGCGGCAACGACCGCAAGTCCGATCCCGGCTCCGGCGCGGGCCAGCAGCGCGGGGCTGACGACATTGAGCGAGGGGTGCGCAAAGTGCCCCCCGATACCGACCGGAGACTGGCCCGAAAACAGGCTGAACTTCTTTCCGTCAGCCCGGAAGGCCAGATCGAGAGCCTCGCTATCGAAGCTGAAGCCGCCGCGTCCGGTGACGACGTTCTTGGAAGTATCGATCAGGATCGGATCCGCCGCGGCGGTCCCGCCGCGCACCGTGAAGGCGAGCAAGCCGCAGTTGACCTCTATGGGCTTCTTGAGCTTGCCTTCGAACATCTTGGTCACGAAAGTCCCGATATCCAACTCGGCAAGCTGGGCATTCTGGGTCCACAGCGTGCCCTGGGGCATGACGAAGGCGATGCGGCCCGAGGAACTGGCGAGCGAATCGTGGATGGTATCGCCCCGGCCCTCCAGCCTGATCCGGCCCCGGATGGTGCCGGTCGTGCCGGATTGGGCAAGGCCGTAGCCTGCAAGCAGGCGCCCCATCGGCGTGGGTGACAGCCGGATATCGTAACTGGTCGCGGTGGGACGCTCGCGGGTGTCGAAGATGAGATCGGATGAGACATCGCCCCGCGCCATCGAGAAAGTCAGCGGCGAAAGCGCCAGTCGGCCCCGGTCGAGACGGAGCGTAAGGGCGATGTCCTGCACCGGCACGTTCCTCGAACGGACCACGCCGATCTTCCAGTTCAAGGCGGCGTCGAAGCGTTGAAGCGCTTCGACCGGCAGGCGCGCGTCGGGAAGCACCCGCTGGGGCCCGGCGCCGGTCGCCGCGGCGGCAGCAACTGCGCCTCTGGCGGCGACGATGTCCGGGTTGTAGCCGATAAATGGTGCGGCATCGACGATGTCGAGGCGGCGGGTCACCAGCGCGGCGGTAAGGCGCAGCCGCTTGTCATTGGCGATCGTGAGTTGCCCCGAGAGATCGGACTGGCCGAACCTGCCGCTCAGGTTTGTGAACCGATAATTGGTGCCGTCCTTCACCAGCTTTGAGCGCAGCACATAGTTGCGGGTATGCGGAATGACCACGTCGATGACATCGAGCAGGTCCGACAAGTCCCGGCCCTGCGCGCGGACTTGCAGCGGTACATCCTCGATTTGCGAGATCGACGGCAGTTGCCCGGAAACGTCGATCACGCTGTTCGCCGCCCAGGCGCGCAATTCCAGCGCATTGGCGCCGCGATTGACGGTCGCATCGGGTGAGAGCAGGCGGGCCTGCACGCGGAACGGCGTATCGCGCAGGGTGCCATCGCCGTGTAGGGCCACGGCCTTGCCGATATGGGCATCGGTCGAGACGATCGGATCGACCTGGAGGTTGGCTTCCAGCGGCATCTGCGGGTCAAGATAGCGGACGCGCGATCCCGAAACCGTCGCCCGGTCGATCCGGGGAAATTCCAGCGGTTTGCCCCCGCCTGAACCGAACGTCCATGTGTTGGCGCGATGCCGCGCATCCCACTCAAGATCGACCACGCCCTGATCGAGATCGAGCGTGTAGATGTGGCGGCGGCCGAGCAGCAGCGAAAGCGGGGCGATATGCGCTTCCACCCGGCGGGCGGCGAAAAGGCTCTTGCGCCCGGCCCATGCGGGGTTGGCGACGTCGATCCCTTCGGCGAGGAACTTGATGCGCAGCGGTGCGAAGTAGAGTTGGAAATCCCCGGCTACGCGTACCGGGCGGTCAGACAGTGAACTGGCGATGTGTTCGAACGGATGCTTGAGAAAGCGGCCCTTCGTCACGAACAGGATGAGCCATACCGTAAATATAAGGCCGACCAGGATTAATGCGGCGTTGCGGAGCAGTCGCAGGTTGCGCCCGTGCGGTTCGCTCGTTTCGGCGTCCTGGGCCACATATGTCGACATCGCATCCATGATGCCGGGTAAGTGCAGATACGGCACCGTTAGTTTCAGGATGGTGACGGACCGTGCATTGCCGTCGTCAAAGAGCGCGTTGACGACGGATAGCGAACCTTTCTGCCTTTCAACGCACAGGCGCGCGCTGGCCCGCCCAATAAAATCCGGGCGTTCGTTCAGCGGTTCAGACGGGCTGGTCGATCGACTTCGCCAAGGGCGTGAACAGCTTTGGTCCGGAGGCCGTCATGTGCCAGCAGTCCTCCAGTCGGATACCGAATTCGCCGGGAATGTAGAGGCCGGGCTCGTCCGAGAAGCACATGCCTTCTTCCAGACGCGTGTCGTCGCCGTGCACCAGATAGGGCGATTCATGACCGTCGAGCCCGATGCCATGGCCCGTGCGGTGCGACAGTCCGGGCAGCCGATAACCGGGGCCCCAGCCTTCGCGGGTGTAGAATGCGCGGACCGCATCGTCGATCGCGCCGACGGGCGTGCCGATCCGGGCGACTTCCAAGGCGATCTCCTGCCCCCGCTTGACGGTATCCCACACCTTGCGCTGGCGGGCCGACGGTTCGCCGTAGACCCAACTGCGGGAGATGTCGGACTGATAGCCGTGTACTTGCGCGCCGCAATCCATGAGGATCACCGATCCCTCGCGGACTGCTTGCGGCTGCGCCGAACCATGCGGATAGGCGCTCGCCTCGTTGAGCAGAACCAGTGAGAATTCCGGTGGCCCGCCCATCGCGGCAGACGTCTTGTCCATGAGGCTGGCGATGTCCTGCTGGGTCATGCCGGGCTTGATCTCGCCATGGACATAACGAAGCGCGGCCATGGTTATGTCGTTGGCGCGCTGCATCAGCGCCAGTTCGGCAGGCGACTTGATCTGGCGGCAGCGGTTGACCAGTGCCTCGCCCGAGACCACTTCCCAGTCGCTCGCTTGCTTGCGCAAGGCGTCGAAGATGAAGAAGCGCGAAGTCGGCTCGATGGCGATTTTGCCTTTCGGCACCTTGCGGTCGACGAGCACGCCCGCCATCCGCAGTTCCGGGCTCTGGTCCTCGTCCCATGGGCGGACTTCCGCCGGAATGCGCAAGGTTTCGCGCACGCTCGGCTCCTCGAAGGCCGGGGTGACCACGACCGTGTCGCCGTCGGCCGGGATGATCGCGGCAGTCACCCGCTCGGAGCGCCACCACTCGATACCCGTGAAATAGCGCAGGCTCGAACCGGATTCGACAATGAGCGCGCCGATACCGGCTTCGCGCATCAGGCCCTGAAGCTTGGCGATGCGGGCCGCGTACTCCTCGCGGGAAATCGGCTTGACGTCAGGGCCGTTCGGCAGGCGCGGGTCCGAGGCAGCCCCGGCATGGAGCCGCGAAGTCATGGCGATGCCGGCCATGGCCACCGCGCCCGTGAGAAACCCGCGTTTAGAGATCATGGAAAAGCCCCCGTTCGCCAGCGATTTGACCGGCATTTTGCGATCTAGGCCACTGCCAAGGCTGCGATCAAGAGGAAGTCCCCGACTTTGATCCGCCCCACAGTTTCCTCAGGGCGGTCAGGGCTGCTCGGGCTGGGCCTGCTTTATGATGTGATAGGCGCCGCCCATCAGCCGGGTCACCTCATCGGCGCTGAGAACGTAGTGGGGCTCGTAGCTTAGGCCCACCTGCTGCGTCCGCCTCCAGAGATCGACGTAGAGCCCCTTGTTCGGCCCGAAATTCAGATCGATATGGCGGGCCAATCGCGCCGGTCCCTGACGCGAATAGGCAGCGCGAAAGATCGCGATATCCACGACATAGGGGCCGATCATCACCCAGACATGACCATTCCAGTCGGGATTGGGTGTGCTGAAGACTTCGGCGCCGTCGAACGGCGTTCGGTCGCCGAAGACCGGCACGCCCTCCACGGCCAGCGTTCCGGCCACGACATGGATTGGCGCGGCCAGGCGGCTTTCCAGTCCCACCGCCAAAGCGGCGCTCATTTCCGCGGCCACGCCCGAGACCGGCGGAAAGACTTTCAGCAGGTCCGTCGCGCACTTCGACAGCACCGCGCGGTCGGCTTCGTTCATTTCATAGGCTTTGAATGCCTTGGCTGCGGCCCAGCCATGTTGAGCGGCAATGCGCTTGCCCAGCTGTGCGAGATCTTTGACGGTCGACATCCCGGCCCCTTAGCGCCTCGCGAACGCCGAAACCAGAGTGGGCGTGGCTCCCGAACGGGGCGTTCGAATCCCTTTGGGTATTCCTTGCAAGCGGCGATTCGTCCGATTCGGATATAAATTGCGAGGAATTCCAACCACTCCATGTCGTGAACATGGCCTGCAACATGACCGTCGCAATTCGTCGAAAGCGCTTGAATCCGGGATTCGAGGCGTCATCAACGCTCGAGAATCGTTCAGGAACTGCCGCAGACCTGTGCCAAAATGGGTAGTAATCAATTAGCTAACATTTTGTATTTGCTAATCCGTCAGTCCATTTCTAAGCCGCATTCATACCTAGTTAGGGCGAGTGGATGCGGGCAGCAGGGGGCTGAACGCGCTCGGAAATTAAGTGGGGCCTTAATGCATTCCGTGTGGTCACGGCGGCGAGCGTCCGCCGCCTGCCGGACCGGCAGTGTGCTGGTCGCGGCACTTCTTTCTGCAACTTCTGCACATGCCCACAGCGACTCCGTCTCGATCGACGTGGTTGCCAGCATCAAGGAGCGCTGCGGCTTCGCCGCCGGCGGTCCGGTTAGCTACAATGCGCCGCGCGATCTTGAAAGCGCTGCCGATTTCTCGTTCGCGGTCGGTCTCGACTGCAACACGCCTTATGCGCTTGGCGTCACGTCGCAGCGCGGTGCTCTCACCAATCTGGATGCTTCCGATGACGGATCTGGCTTTGCCTTCAGCAAGTCCTATCGGGTGTCGATCTCTCTGGAGACGGACAAGGGCATGGTCCGCAGCGAGCGCTGCGGATCCGGCGATCTCATCGACGGAGGCCGGTGCTCTTTCGCCAGCCCCGTACCGGGGAACGGGCTCAAGTCGGGTCCCGGTATCAGCATCGGCCGCAACGCGGTCGTCAAGATCGATTGGCCTGCGCAGTCCACGGCTCAGCCGCGGCTTGCTGCCGGTCACTACAAGGACACTCTAATTCTGGTGGTCGGGCCACGCGCATAAGGCAGCTCTCCATCTGAAGGACGGCGCGTGGGTCGGCGTGTCGTTCAGCCATCGGTTGCCCATGCGGGATCCGATGTAATTCGCAAGAACCGCACATGGGGTTCTACATCATCCGCGCCATTGTGCGCTATATTGCCTAAGGAATTGATTATGAAGCGTTCGATTCTCACCGCCAGCGCAGCAGCGATCTTCCTCGTGGCCGGTGGCGCGCAGGCCGCCACCACCACCAGCATCGACATCAAGGCTGAAGTCGACAGCAAGTGCGGCATCTCGTCGCAGGCTTCGTCGATCACCATCGGTGACCTGACCGACGCCAACGCCAAGGTCCGTTCGACCGTGACCGACGAGATCGCCCAGAAGCTGACCGACGCCAACGTCGTTGCCTTCTGCAACAACGGCGGCAGCAACGTTAAGGTGTCGCGCGCTGTTCTCGCCCTTGACGGCGCGACCGGCAACGGCCTGGCACAGGGCGATTTCGCTCAGTACATCCGTTACAACCTCGACACCTCGATCAACGGCCTGGCCCTTGACTCGACCTCGACCGACGCCGGTTCGACCGTTGCCCAGCGCTTCGGCGGCCACGACAGCCTGAGCGCTGTCGAAACCCACGTGAAGTTCACGAAGGCCGTCAGCGACGGTACGGCTGTTGCTTCGTCGAACGGTGCCAACCGCACCGCCACGAACTGGTCGTCGCTCACCGATCGTCGGATGGCTGCTGGCAACTACACGGGTTACGTCTCGATCGAGCTGACCCCGGCTGCCTGATTTCTCTGGAGGCGGGCTTCGGCCCGCCTCCAACCTTTCCGGACCGCGCCGTTTCAGGATGAAGATGATGAATTCGCGTTTTGCGCGACACGCCGCGCACGCGCTGGTGTCGCTGACAGCATTGCTGGCTACTGCTACCCCGGCTTTGGCGCTCAACGTGCAGCCTGTCGTCGTCGACCTGCAAACCACGGGGCGCCGGGCCTCGGCCATCGTCACGTTGCAGAACACCTTCCCGGACACGGTTCCCGTGGAAGTGACGGTCCATCCCGTCAACGTGGTGAACGGCGAACTTCAGGAAGACGAGAACGCAGAGGGTGACGATCTGCTGGTCTTCCCCAGCCAGGCCACTCTGGCGGCCAACCAGTCGCAGGCATTCCGGGTCCAATGGATCGGTCAGCCCGCCGCCGGTGAGAGCAAGCACTTCTACGTCACCATCGCACAGCTGCCGGTTACCATGCCGGACGGCCAGAACACCATTCAGGTTCTTCATCGCTTCAAGGTTCTCGTCAGCGTCGGTTCGGCTTCCGAGACGCCTTCGCTGAAGATCGTCGAAGCGACCATCGGCAAGGACGCTCAGGGCAAGCCGCAGCCCGTCGTGAAAGTCACCAACGACGGCGGCACGTACGGCTACCTGGCCAGCAACCGCATGACCGTGGTGGAACGCCGCGGCGACGGTACCGAAGCCTATCGCAAAACATTCGAGCCGGAAGAAATCCGCGAAAGCATGGGACTCGGCCTCGTGCCGTCCAAAGCGAGCCGGATCCTTCCGATGAACGTCGAACTACCGGACTCCTCCGGTACCCTGTCAGTCGAGCTGAATTCGGCCGGAAGAAAATGACGCCGTGCCAAACCGCTATCCCTTCTATCTGCTAGGCTTGGCGGGGCTGGTTCCGTTCAGTTCACTGGCGGCGAGCGTGCCTGAAGGTACGACTGCGCTGCCGGGTCTGATGAGCGGAACCGCCATGAGCAGCGCCACCCCCAGCGTGGTGGCCGCTGCCCCCGATGCCGGGCTCGCTGGGCACAGCGCGGCCAAGCGCCTGAACCCGACCGGGCGGGATATTCCGATGGGCGGCCCGCTTTCGGACAACGGGTTCGTGCTGGGCGAAGTTTCCTACACCCTGAAGGCCGACGACAGCATCCTGGTCGATGTGCAGGACCTGCTGCCGCTGCTGCGGAATGTGCTTTCCGCCGATGTCTGGCAGCGCCTTGCCGATGGCGTCAGCACGCAGCCTACGGTTTCGATTGCCGATTTGCCGAAGTATGGCGTTTCGCTGGCCTACGATCCCAGCACGCTGGGCCTGCTGATGACGGTGGACCCCAAGGTTCGTCAACGCCAGTCGCTCCGTGTCATGAGCGGATACGAGCCTGTTGCCGGCCCTATCCAACCCGCCGAAGCCGTTTCGGCCTATGTCACGGCCTTCGTCAACAGCGATTACGTTTACACGGGCCCGCAAACCGGTTTCATCACCCCGAACGTCCTGCTGGACAGTGCCGTGCGGGTGGGCGGTGTCGTGCTTGAAAACGAGGCGAGCGTGCAGGACGTGTTCCGCCGCGAAGGCACCCGGCTGGTTTACGACGACCAGCGGCACACGGCGCGCTACACCGTGGGCGACCTTGAACCGGTCTCCCGCGGGTTTTCGGGCACGAGCCCGATGGCGGGCGTGTCGCTCTCGCGCGTCTATGCCGATCTGGACCCGCAGCGGAACGTGCAGCCGCAGGGCCAGAGGTCGTTCACGCTGACGCGCGCCTCCACGGTCGAAACGATCGTGAACGGCCAGTCGGTGCAGGTCACGCGCCTCAATCCCGGCACCTACGACATCAGCGACTTCCCGTTCGCCCAAGGCTCGAACGACGTAAAGCTGCTCATCAGGGACGACTCCGGCCGCGAGAACGTGATCTCGTTCTCGATCAATTTTGACCGCACGCTGCTGGCCGCTGGATTGAGCGAGTTCGGGATCTACGGCGGCGTAAAGACGCCGTTCGATACCAATGGCCGGACGTATAGCGACGAACCCGTCGCATCGGGCTTCTATCGCCATGGTCTGACCGAGGAGCTGACGGTCGGCGCCAACTTCCAGGCCCAGCGCCGGGGCGCCGTGGCCGGCGCCGAAGTGGTCTGGGCCTCCCCCGTTGGCACGCTGGCGCTGAACCTTGCCGGTTCGCACAACACCTGGGTCGGCAGCGGCTATGCCGTCAATATCGGCTACGAACTGTCCTTCGTGGGGACGGAAAACAATGGCCGTTCGCTGACCGCCTCCATTCAGGCGACCAGCAAGGACTTCGCGCTGCCCGATACGCTCGCGGCCAGCAATCCCTACTTGCTCGATATCGGCGCGACCTATTCGCAGTCTCTTGGCGCCGACCATTATTTCAGCCTCGACGGTTTCTATTCGGTCGGACGCGGATCGCGGCAAGACCAGTCCACTTTCCGCGCCACGTATGGCTGGCGGCCCAACCAGCGGCTGCTGCTGACAGCCGAAGCGAGCTACGAGAAGAGCGAGCGCGCTTCGGGTCCGGGTGCCCGAGTGTCGCTGATCTATCGCTTCGACCAGAATTCAAGCGTCACGAGCGACTTCGACACCCAGAACGATCGTGCCCGCCTGAGCTATCAGCGTTCCAGCGGCACCGGTGTCGGGTCCTACAATGCGTCGGCGAATATCGATCGGGTCGACGACTCGGTCGGTCTCAACGCCACGGTGAACTACATGACGAACCGGGCCGAACTGGGCGCGGCGCATTACACGTCCTTCGACAATAACGGGACCATCACCGATCAGCGCACCTCGCTGCGGGCAGCATTCTCGCTGGCCTATGCGGGCGGTTCCGTTGCCCTTTCCCGGCCGATCTACGACAGCTTCGCGATCGTCAAGACGCACGACTCGCTCAAGGGCGCGCCGGTCTACATCGATCCGCGCGGTGATGATTATGTCGCCAAGTCGGGGCTCTTCGGCGGCGCGGTCGTACCGCAGCTTTCCGCCTATTCGCCGCGCCTCATCACTTACGACGTTCCCGGCGCACCGGCGGGGTACGATGTCGGAACCGGCATCATCCAGGTCCGCCCGCCTTATCGGTCGGGCCATCTGATCGAAATCGGTTCGGACTATTTCGTCACGTACGCCGGTCAACTCCTGAAGCCGGACGGTACGCCGCTGGCACTGGTCGGCGGGCATGCGATCGAAGTCTCAAAGCCGGATCGCAAGCCTGTCGACATGTTCACCAACCGAACCGGCCGTTTCGCGGTACAAGGACTGCGCGCAGGTAAGTGGCGGATCGAAATGCCGACGGACGAGGGAACTCTCGTCTATGAGATCGATGTGACGACAAGCGACGCATTGCAGCGCGGGGCTGCCTTGAAGCCGGAGAGAACCCAATGAAGATTGCCACCGCTCTCCTGCCACTGTTAAGTTTGCTCGCCGTTGCATTCCCGCAATTGGCCCAGGCAAATTGCGTGGACTTTCGCGCTTCTGCCAGCGAACTCAGCGTGGACTACGATCCCTTCAATCCGGCCGGGATCGAGCGGATCTTCACCATTCACGTCCGCCGCCTCGATCCGCGCGTGACGGCGGTGCGACTGGTTTTGGCGAACCCCGGCGCGGTCAATCGCGGGTCGGCGCTCGGGCGCAACAATTCGGTCCGCTACGATATCCGCTGGGTTCAGGACGCCGGGCGAATGATCCTCGTGTCCGGTGCGGAACAGCCGAATGCGACCAATGGTGCGCTGATCGAATTTTCCGCCAACGCCACGGGCGACAACGTGAACCAGAACTTCCGGCTGCAGATTCCGGCGGGGCAGGGGATCGTTGCCGGGAATTACTATCAGCCGCTTGAGCTTCGCTTCGTCTGCCTTGCCGGTCGGGATGAGATCGATCGCGGCACGCAACTGGGCAGCCAGGTGGCCGTCGATGTGACAGTGCCCGAGCGCATCGCGACTTTCGTCGGGTCGGCGGGGTCGCAAAGAGGGCGTATCGATTTCGGTGATATCGATGGGTCCAGCGGCAATCCCGTTCGCGGCCTGACCGTCACTGCACAGTCCACCGTGCCTTACGAAATCCGTGTCGCGCAGGATCGCGGCGTGATGAAGCGTTTCGATGGAGACGACGCCGCGCTTCCCTATGCGTTGAAACTGTCAGGCTTCCCGGTATCGAACCAGTCGACCGTGACGTGCAGCCAGACACCAGCGCCCAGCGGCCGCAACCACAACGTGCAGGTGGAACTCCAGAGCCGGGATATCCAACGCATGCCTGCGGGCAAGTATAGCGATATCGTCACGCTGACGTTCTCGCCGCGCCTTGGGTTGTCGGGCGGCGACGGGTGCTCGGCCGGGAAACCGTAAGCACCGGAGGGCAGGTCGGCCCTGCTTTCCAGCGGGGCTACCAGCTTAGAAAATGGTGCCCTTCGCCTCGGCATTGAGGCTGAAGTTCGTCGCGCTTTCAGGGGCCTGCGAAAGGACCAAACGCAGCGGCTCGGTCCTGTAGGCGGGCGCGCGATTGTCGACGATCACCGTCTGGGTATCGTTCGGAGAGATCGCAATGCGCTGGCTGCCGACCTCTACCCATGAATTCACCAGACCGGCCGGATGATTCAGGGTCACCGTGTAGCCGGCGAGGTTGTTGCAAAGCTCGTTCATGACGCCAAGGTCATTGGTGCCGGCCTGAATGGGACGGGCGGACGAACCGGCAATGCTGACCTGGCAAACGGTCGGCACCCTACCGGACACCGAGATCGACGTGCCGTCATAGGCACTGGCTGACGTCGCCGTAAAGGCCAGCAGCGCCATGGCCAGCGCTCCGCATTTGTTTCCCATACTTGGCATGTCTAGCCTCCTGCTGCGGGGAGCATTGTGCATTCGGGCTGAAACTGCGGTTTAGATACGTGGTTAACGTGTATTAACTAACGGCTTACCTGCTGAAAGTGGTCGATTTTGACCAACCCTCCATGAAAACGGTGTCGTTTCACATGTGGGGATCACACAGTCTTCAGACGTAACGTGACAGCCTCTAATGACCTTATAGAACTATACCCGCGTAATCTTGGCGCCAGAAGTCAGTATTTACCGCGAGGGGGCTTTCGCGGAATAACTCCATCGGACGGACTGTCTCAGCGCGATCGCTTGAGGCAAAGGCTCCCCAAAGCGCAGGCGCCCATGGCCAGGCCGGCAATCAGGAAGGCGTCGCTATAGGCCAGCAGCAGGGCCTGGCGGTGCACCGTCGCATCCAGCAGCGCGAGCGCTTGTTGCCGGAGCGGACCGGTCGCCGGGCCGTGAAGGGCGGTGTGGCGTTCCACTTGTCCGTGCCCAAGCAAGCGCACCATGTCCACCATGCGATCACGGTAGGCCTGCGAAAACGGCGTGATCGCCTCTCCGATCCGGCTTGCGTGGAGCTTCTCGCGGTCGACGACGATCTGTCCGGCAATGGCGATGCCGATGGCGCCGCCCACATTGCGCAGCGTCGAAAACAGGCCCGATGCGGATCCGAGTTCGGACTTTTCCAGACCGTCCACCGCCATGACGCCAAGCGCGACGACGATGAACGATTGCCCGATCCCGCGCACCACCAGCGACGGCACGATCACATTGCTGGCTGCATCGCCATCGAGGTGGATGTTCATCAGGCACCCCGCCGCCATCACCGCGAACCCCAGCATGACGACTACCCGCACGCCGAACCATTTCATCAGGCGCGGCGATGCGAAGGACATGGCAAACTGGACCAATCCGTAGGGGATCATGGTCAGGCCGATCTGAAGTGCGTTGTAGCCATGGGCTTCCGCGAAATAGTTCGGCACCAGAAATACCACGCCGAATACGGCGGCTCCGAACGTGAACTGCATGAGACTGGCAAGGCCGAAGTTCCGGCGACCCAGCAGGCGCAAATCGATGAACGGGTCTTTCCGGCGCAGTTCGATCACCACGAAGGCGGTGAGGCAGATCGCAGCGCACAGCGCCGAATTGACAATGAAGGATGACGTGAACCAGTCCTTCCTGCCGCCTTCCTCCAACATGATCTGCAAGGACGAGAGGCCGATGGCCATCGTCGCGATTCCGGCCCAGTCGCCGCTGCGAAGCTTGCTCAGCGCCATGGGCGTGCGCGGTGTCGCCCAACCGATTGCGGCGAGCAGCAGCAAGCCCGGCGGCACTTGCAGAGAGAAGATCCAACGCCAGTCGTAGGCCTCGGTCAGCCATCCGCCCAGCGAGGGCCCGGCGGCCTGCGCCACGTTATTGGCGACGGCGAACAGCGCCATCCCGAACGGGTGTTTGGAAGGCGGCAGTTCGGTAACGATGATCTGGAACGACAGCGGAATTAGCACGCCGCCGAAAGCACCCTGAAGCGCCCGCGCGGCAATCATCACGCCGATATTGGGCGCCAGCGAGCAGACGATGGAAAACAACACGAAACCGGCTGTTCCCACCATCAGTACCCGCCGCATCGAGAAGACCGAAACCAGCCAGCCGGTCAGCGGGATGACAATGATTTCCGCGACCAGATAGGCGGTCGTGATCCACGCCCCTTCCTCGAACGAAGCACCCAGAGAACCGCGCACGTCGGGCAGCGAAGCATTGGTGACGTGGACGTTCATGCCTGCCATGAAGCAGCCGACCACACCGCCGAGCACCGCGACCCACGCCCGCGTGGAGACCGTTTCCCCTCCGCCACCGCCGCTCATCGTCCGCTCTCCCGGGTGTCTATTTGCGTTACCACCGACATGCCGGGGTGAAGGCCCCTGGCGCGACGCTGTCCGGGATCGAGACGGATGCGCACGGGCATGCGCTGGACGATCTTGGTGAAATTGCCGGTGGCATTGTCGGGCGGCAGCAGAGCGAACTCTGCGCCGGATGCGGGCGCAATGCTGTCCACATGGCCGGTGAGCGTCACACCGCCAAAAGCGTCGACCGCGATCCGTGCCGGTTGGCCGGGGCGCACGCGATCGACTTGCGTCTCCTTGTAGTTGGCGACCACGTACACCGCGTCCGGCACCACGGCCATGACCGGCGTGCCCGGCACAACGTATTCGCCCACGCGGAGCGTGCGTTGACCGATAGTGCCGGAAACCGGTGCGCGGATCACGGTGCGGGCGAGTTGCAGAACGGCCAGATCCAGTGCCGCATGGGCCTGACGGAGAGCCGCTCTTGCCTTGTCCAGATCGGCTTGCGCGGCTTGTTGCTGCGTGGCGAGCACGGGCAGTCGTTTGCGCTCGGCGGCGGCCGATGCGTTGGCGGCTGCAAGCTGAGACTGTGTCCGACGGGCATCGGCCTCGGCACCTTCAAGCGCCTGGGCGCTGGCCACGGCCTGCCGGGTGAGCAGGCGTTGGCGCTGGAACTCCAGTTCGCTGCGATGCGCATCGGCGGCGCTGGCCGTGGCTGCCGCAACGCTGTGGGCGATCACGCTGTCCTGCTGGCTTATCTGTGCGCCCAGATTGGCGATACGGGCTTGCTGCGCAGCGATGTCCGCTTCGGCTGCCGCCACGGCACCTGCGGCCGCTTCGCGCCGTGCCCGGTAATCGCGGTCGTCGATCTGCGCGAGCACTTGTCCGGCCGTCACACGCTGGTTGTCCGCTACCGCCAATTCGACCACGCGCCCTGTTACCAGCGGCGCCACTGTCACCACGTCGGCGCGGGCATAGGCGTTGTCGGTATCGACCATGAAGCGTTCGAACGACCACCAGTGCAGCCCCCAGACCGCTCCGCCGACGAGCACCAAGGCCGCAGCCGAAAGCGCGAGATTTCTGCGGGATGGACGAAGGCTGCGGGCTGGGGAAGCGGCATCGGTCATTGTCTCATTACTCATCTGGTTATGGTCGATCACGAGGGTGAACGCGGTGTGGTGAGCAGGGGCGAGCGGATCAGTGGCGCCGCCGCCGGATCGGGCGCGCCTTCCCATCCTCCGCCAAGAGCGCGGAAAAGGGTGACTTGTGCGGCGGCAAAGTCGAGGTTGGCTTCGGCCAGTGCGGCCCGGTCAGAAAGGGCGCCGCGCTCGGCAGCAAGCGCCTCCAGCGCATCCGCACCGCCCGCCGCGCGGTTCGCGCGCATGAGTTCGGCGGCTTTATCGCTCCGCTCTGCAGCAAGGCGGCGGGCGTCGCGCGTTCGCGCGGCGGCATCGAGCGCGGAAGCGGCTGCACTCGCTTCCTGAAGCGCGGTGAGGATCGCGGCGTCGAACCGGGCCAGTTCGCCGCGCTCCCGGGCGCGTGCCTGTGCGATCCGGGCCCGGGCGGCGCTCACATTGGGAAAGCTCCACGAGAGCAGGGGCCCCAGTCGCCAGACCATATTGTTGCGTAGGCCAAGATCTCCGGGCGTCTTCGCCGAACTCACGATCCCGGCGCCAAAGGCGATATGCGGGTAGAGATCGCCCACGGCGACGCCGATCCGCGCGGTGCTGGCCTTCAGCCTCAGTTCGGCCGCGAGCACGTCTGGACGACGGTTCAGAAGTGCCCGGCCATCCAGTTGCGGCGGAGCGGAAGCGAATTCCGGCAGATGCGTGCACGCCTCCGCGGCGGCGGGCACGTCCGACGGCACGCGGCCCGTGAGCACTGCCAGCGCCTCCAGCGCCTCGTGCCGCCGGGCTTCCAGTGCGGGGCGCACGGTATGGGTGCGCGCCTCGTCGGCCGCAGCTTCCGCGACCTGGCCTTCCGTGACCGCGCCTGCATCCCGCAGGGTCTCTAAGATCTGGCGGTTACGTGCCGCCAGTGCTTCATCTTCCCGCGCTATCGCCATCCGGCGAGACAGGCCGCAGGCGTCAACCCAACCGCGCACCACTTGTGCGGCAATGGCCACGCGCGCCGCATCGAGCAATGCAGCTTCCGCCTCGCTGTCTGCCGATTCAGCCTGGATCGAGGCATCGATCTGGCCGAAAAGGTCGAGTTCCCATGTGAGGTCTGCGCCAAGATCGAAGCGCGAGCCGGTGCGGACATGCGAACTTTGCCGAGAGGCTGCCTCGATCTGGTCCTGCAACGTGCTGCCCCGGCCAGCGCCTGCGGAGAGTGCGGTATCGGGCAAGCGATTGCCTTCGGCTTCGCGCAACACCGCGCGTGCTTCGAGTAGCCGGGCTTTGGTCGCCTGAAGGTCCCGGTTGTCGGTCAACGCCTCCGCGACCAGCGCGTCGAGATCGGGTTCGTTGTAAAGGCGCCACCACTGTGACGGTGTCGGGTCGGCCGAGGAGGGCGCCTCGGGCAGCGCAATCGTCGAGCGGGGTGGGGCGGACGGCGCAGCCGCGCACCCTGCCAACAGAGCAAGCGGCAGGATCGCGGCAGGAAGCGATGCGGAGGGCTGGGGCACGGAAGCAGGGTCTTTCAGAGCATCTTGGGCCCGTTCCGTTAGGGCATACGCGCTTGTCCATCTCCTGCGGGTATGACAATAATCGTCGTGAAATGGACATCTTGCGAACTGTCGATGAATGCCAGCGTGCGGCGCGGCTAATTGCCGCCTTTGCGAGCGAGCATCCAAATGGCGAGCATATCGCACCGCATAGCCATCCGCGCGCGCAGCTCATTCACACGCTCACGGGTGTCATGACAGTGACGTGTGCGGAAGGAAGCTGGGTCGTCCCGACAGGGCGCGCGGTGTGGATGCCGCCCGAAGTCGAGCACGCGATCCGCATTGCCGGCGATGTCTCGATGCGCACGCTCTTCGTCGGGCCCGACGCTCGGTCCGATCTGCCCGTCACCTGTGAGGTGATAGAAATCTCCCCCTTCCTCCGCGAGGCGCTGGTCGAGGCGACGGCAATCCCCCTGGACTATGCGCCGGGCGGGCGGGACGAGCGGGTGATGGAACTGATCCTCGATGAGATCACGGCCGCGCCGCGCCTGCACATGCACGTTCCGCTTCCGCGTGATCGGCGGTTGATGCGGCTGTGCGAGGTGATGATAGCGGATCCGTCCGCGCCGGTGACTCTGGAGGGGCTGGCCGCAAAAGTTCACGTCAGCGGGCGCACTTTGGCCCGGATGTTCCATCGCGAGTTGGGAATGAGCTTCGGCGCATGGCTGCGCCGCATGCGGCTGCTGCTGAGCCTGCCGCGCCTCGCAGCAGGGGCCACTGTGCTCGAAGTGGCACTGGAACACGGTTACGATAGCCCGAGCGCATTCACGGCGATGTTCCGCCGCGAACTCGGACTTCCGCCCAATCTTTACGTCAAGACCCGAGGGTGATCGGAGTGCCGGGGTTTGTTGCTTTACGTGCCGCTTATCGGAGCAAATGTCATAACCGGACGGTTCGGAGGTTGTCGTGGAGCGGCGCTTGAAGGCGTTTGCAGCAAGCATAGTCCCGGAAATCAAGAAGGGCAGGTAACTCGATAAAAGTTGACATATAATTTCAATATAATCTTTCATTTCGTATGAATATTATTTCGCTGGATAACCGGATTTGCGGCATGGACGCCCCTCCGCAATCGGCGCTAGCGGGCTGCCCATGAGTATCATCGCGCAAATCATGAACACGACCACCGGCCAAATCATCCAGAAGATGAAGTTCGAACGCATGCCCAAGCCGTGGGTTACCTTCCATCTTTCGACCGGCGAGCAGGTGACCGCAGATCGCGTGCATGTCGGTAAGCCCGCTCCGGGCAAGTTCATCACGCCGGTCGAAGTTTGGGTGACGCCCAAGGAATAACGGATTGGGGCTCACCGGGCGTAAAAAGCGCCATCGGGATTGAAGGAATATGGTTCAACGCCAGGAAGGAAGGCGAAGGAATATGTCGATATTTCAATCCTTCCTGGCGCAGCGATGGACCATCTTGGTCAAACCGTGAGGTAAATCCCGAAGGGGTGCCGAAATGGCGTCCATCTCGAACCAAAGCAGCCCCGGTCGGGCAACAATCCCGCGCGGGGGCCGCTTCGATTCAGCGTGACCGCGCCCGAATGGGTCAATCGGCAGAATAGACCATATTGCGGACCCTGACGGTGCCACTACCCGCCGCGAACAGCGCCGGGCGCAGGCTGAGGTACGCTCCCGCCATGTTCTGGTTATAGCCGCTCACTTCATAGGAGCGGTGGAGCACCCAAGTCTGGCCGTCGGCACTGTAATAGAAGCGGCCAACCTGATCCTCGTTGCGAACCCGAAGATATAGGCGGGGGCCGATGGCAGGCACTCGGGCTTCGAAGGCATTCTCCTCACCCAGCACATAGGCGCGAAAGCGGTTCGGGTCTGTGGCGATCCCGCAGAAATATTTCTCGTTGTAGAACAACAGGATCCCTGCGGTTACCTGTCCCTCCAGTTCCACTTCCATCGACAGTTCGTAGCGTCGATCGCCGCTGTTCATGACCAGAGGCGATGCGTCAGCCGGTCCTTTGCCTTGGGCGGTCAATACGAGGGCGCCGTTGTCGAAGCGGACGCGGTCCCGATAGTTGCGGCCGGGTTTGTAAAAGCTCATGCGTGCGCCCAGTGCACCCGCGTCAAACGGGCCGGAGAAGGCCACGCCATTTGCGCCGAGCTTACGGCCCGCCGGCTTGCGGAACGGGCGGGACAGGTCGCCGCCAAGCGCCCGGGGCCAATCGTCTGCCGTCCATTCGATGGGCTCCAGCAAGCTCTGCCGCCCCAGCGTGCGATAGCCGTTTTCATAGCCGTGATAGAGCATCCACCATTTCCCGGATGGATCCTCGACCGGTGTGCCGTGACCGCGCGACCACCAGGGTTCGTTGATCGAAGTCGTGCGGACGATGGGGTTGTGCGGGCAATTCTCCCAAGGCCCCTTGATGGACTTCGCGCGTGCGACGATCACCATATGACTGGTGGGCGGCCCCGCCGTACCGCCCTCGGCAGAGAACAGATAGAACCAGCCATTGCGACGGATGATCTTCGGCCCTTCCAGAGCAAAGGTCTCGACCGCCCAGTCGGCGGGATATTTCCAGCCCTCATAGGCTTTCTGGTCCGGTCCGGAGCGGGTCAGGCCATCATCGCTCAGCGGGATGAGCACGCCATCGCTCACATAGAGATAGCGCTTGCCATCCTCGCCCACCGCATGGCCGGGATCGATGGCGGTGTAGATGCCCACATCGACCGGCTCGCTCCACGGGCCCTCGATGTGGTCGGCGTGGATGACATAGTTGGTCATCGGCCGGCGGGCCGCGCCGGTCGCGCTTGGCATTTGCGGCACGCCGCGTACCGCGAAATAGATGTAATAGCGCCCGTCGTGCTTCACGAGATCCGGCGCATAGACCGAACCGACCGGCTCGGTGAGGGCAGGGCCGATCGGTGACCAGTTGACCAGATCGCCGGACTTCCAGATCACCAATCCCGGATAGTAAACGAAGGACGAGGAGACCTGATAGTAAGTGTCGCCGTCACGCAGGATGCTGGGATCAGGATGGTCGCCCGCCATGACGGGGTTTCGAAATGTGCCGTCGCCCAGATCGGCGGTGCGCTGCCCTTCGATGCCACGCCCCCAGTCCGTTCCTTTGCGGGCATGATTGGAGACGGATTTATTCGCTGCGGATAGTGTTTCGGGCAGGGCAGCGAGGCCTGCCGCACCCATCGCCGAGAGCAAAGTCTGGCGGCGTGTACTGTTCATGGATGTTCTCCGGAAATCATCGTCAGGGGCGGCGCAGCAGCTTCAGGCGGATGATCCGCAGGCCGTCATTGGGGAAAAGGAAATAGCGTTCGTCGCCGTTCATCGTTCGGCCGGCGATCCAGCGGCCGTTCTCGAAAACGCCTTCCTGAACGTGATCGATCTCGACTTGAGTGCCGGGGATGGAAAAGCGCAAGTTGATGCCGCGACCGACGATCAGAAATTCATCCTCGCCGCTGGCGATGGCAAGGCCGTAGCCGGTTTCTGGTGGCTTCGCCTCTTCCCCGGTACCCGCGCCGAAGGCTCCCACTGTGGAGATCGGCCCGGAAATGCTGAGGGTATAGTCGCCCAGCGTCTCCTTGATCTGGCTGCCCTTGGCGATGCGGAAGCCGCGAATTTTGCCCTCCGCCTGCGCCCGGGCGATCGGGCCGGACATCTCGTTCAGCACCTTGTAGGCCTGGAAGAGTTCGCTGCCATCCGCCGCGTCCTCGATACCGAAGGGGGAGAAAGCGATGGCGTCATATTGGCCGATTGCCACGAACAGATTGCCCGTGTCGTTCTTCGCTTCCGGATTGAAGATCGGATTGTCGGCCTGCTTGTAGTCCGCCAGCGTGCCGGCATAGTCGTCCACATAGATGTCCGGCCCCAGGAGGGCGAGCGAGGGCGCTGCTGCCTTCCAAACATCCATCATTCGGGCAACCGGGCCGCCGCTGGGATAGTCACCGGGTTCGGGAGACTTGGCCTGCGGGCCGAGCCAGGCATTGGCGTACATGGGCAGCGCAAGCTGGGACGCGCCGGCCTTTGCCACGCGCTCCACATAGCTGCCGAAGCCCCAGGCCATGAAGATTTCATCGGCCGCCTTGTCCGTGCCGAACACTTCTGCCCATGTTCCCGTTTCCCGGAAGCCATTGCGCTGCCAGACTGCCAACAGTTCCGGTCGCAAGGTCGCGCGATGGTCGCGCAAATAGGCGATCAGCGCAGGCGGCACTGGCTGGCTCCACGCGGCCGCCGCGAGTGGCGAGCGGTCGCGGCTGTCACCGAGAAGGCCGACCTCATTCTCCACCTGCATCATGATGACGGTATGTTTGCGGTCGATCTCCCGAATATGCGCCATGAGCGCGGCAAAGGCGCGTGCGTCGGCTTGCAGCAAGGCGTCGCTGAAGACGCTCATCGTGGGATTATAGCCCAGATAGGCGGCGATCCCTTTGGGCTTGGCATTAGGATCGCGCTCGACCGCTTTGAAAGCGGGCCGTGTCGCTGCGCACCCAGGATGGGGTGTAGGTCGACTCCGCATTCTTGTAGGCACCGAACCAGATCAGGACGAGCTTCATGTCATGCGCGGACGCTTGCCTTATCTGGTCGTCCACGGCGGTGAAATCGTAATGACCCTCTTGCGGCTCGACCAGTTCCCAGCTGGCAGCGCCGATCACTGTGCGGACATGATTGCGGGCCAGCTTGTCCCAGATCGGCGCCATATAGTCCGGGCTGGACGGGCTGCTGTTATGCAGCTCGCCGCCAAGCACGAGATAGGGCTCACCGTCGACCATCAACTGCGTTGCGGCACCATTGCGCTGCAAATGGGGGAGTGCCGTGGGCGCAGCCGATGCCATGGCTGACGGAGCCAAGGCCAGCAAAAGCGCCGATCTCATCAAAACTCGCAATACCCTCTCCCTCTGTTTTATCGATTTCTTTCGTTTACTGCGGGGTGAGCAAGTAAACGGGGCCAATCAGCCCGGAAGGCCGCAGCGGTGCATTCGGCAGGTAAGTCGGAGTGCTGGTCCAGGTCACTTTGTGGGCGCCGGGCTGTGCATCTCCGATCAGCCGGTTTACCCAGCGATCGGCTACCCGGACGCTAAGGGTGTTGTGCCCTTCCTTGACCAGTGAACCGATGTCGATGGTATGTGGCTCGCGCCAGAGCGTGCCCGCCAGATGGCCGTTGACCGTAACTTCGGCAATGTCCCCGAATTTGCCGAGATCGAGCACCAGCGGTTGCCCCGGCCTTGTTTCCTTGGGCAGCTCGAAGGTCTTGCTGTAGGTCGCGATTCCGGAAAAGTAGCGGATGCCGGGGTCGTCGTTCTCGCTCAAGGAAGCGAGGCGGGGCAACTTCGTTGACGCAGGTGCGCCGCGACCGGGCTGGAAATCGACATTCCAGACGCCCGCACCGATATCTTTGACCGGCTTGAGGCCCACTTCGGGAACCGATGCAGACTGCGCCGTTGCCGGCCGCACGAAGGTAATGAAGAACGCATCGGTCGGCGCCATGTCCAGCTTCACGACTGTCTGCCCATCCTCGATGCCGTATGTGACGGGCACATGTTGACCTGTATCCGCTCGCCAGATTTCCGGAAGCTTTCCGGTAACGCGAAAGCGTGCTTCACCGGTTTCGCGGTGCTCCGTGCGGTTGGTCAGGAAATAGATTTCACCCTCAGGCAGGGTTCGATGCCGGAACAGGATCTTGCTGTCGCTCGCCGCTCCAGTGTAGCTGAAATCGGGCGCCAGGCCTGACTGAGCGAGCGCTGCCTCGACATCGCCCGTGCCGATGACCTGCCCTTTGCCGACAGTCGCGCCCGAGCCATCGGTCCACAATTGCTTGACCAGTTGAGCAAATTCGCGCGGATCGTCCCCGAGCGCCGGAGAGGACGAGGGCGCATGCCCCATGATTATCGCGCCGTCGTTGGCGAGCGCGGCGAGCCGGCGCAGGGTCGCTACCGTCATCCGGTCGCTGGTGCCGCCAAGATAGAGCGCGCGGTAGCGAGCGCCTCCGGGCGTGACCAGATCCTTGCCCTCCACTTTCAGCGCGTCGTGCAGCGCGGCGACATTGACGAAATCGTACCCGTAGCGCGTGGGCGCATCCTTGGGCGAAGTGTTGAACTGTCCCACCAGCGGGGCCTCTTCGCCATAGAAGTAGGCAAGATCGGAATGGTCGCGTCCCTGCTGGAGAAGGAATGCGGTGCGCGCCAGATAATCGATCCACGGCTTCGCCATCTCGGCCCAGGTTTCGTGCCGATTGAAGTACTGTCCGAAAATGAGAAGCGCGAGACCGGGCTGCTTGTCATCGACCGGTTGGTGGACCGATGTGTGGATCACCGGCCGGTTGACGCCCGACGCGAATGCGAAATCCATCTTTGCTCGCAGATCTGCAGGCGAAGTCGCCCACGGCGAGAGGGCATTGGTCAGCGATTCAGCGGCGACCAGATTTTGTCCGTAAATATGCGCGACCGACGCAGCGCCGCGCATGTCTATCTCTGCGGCCGACATCGACATGGGTATGTCTGTCGGCCGGCGCATCGCCATGTCGTCGCCGAGGACTACGCGGCTGGTCTCCAGAGCCTCGCCGTAGTAAATGAGGCCGCGCTCATGTGCGACCTGCGCGATTGTCGCATAATGCTGGCTTGCCATGAGATCGCCGAGTGTCCGGCGGAAATCATAGAGAAACGCGTCGCTCTGGGCGCGCGAACCGACGATCACACCGGTGAGAGCCGGGAACCAGGGCTTCGGATCGTATCCGCGAAGCGCCTTGAACTGGGTTACCAGATCGGCGGTCCAGTTTGAGGGGCCGACTTCGGTACTGTCCGTCAGGATTGCGCGAAGGCCGCGCCGGCCGATCAGGTCGTCACCCGTGGCGCTGGCATACATGTCGAGATAGGTCTGAAGGTAATCGCGCACCGCGTGGCCGTCGTACTTGTCGACTTCGAGACCGGTGGCCTCGGCCGTCGCCGGGTGGTTCATCGTGCCTGTCAGCGAATAGCCCAGACGCACGATCTTCCAGTGCCCGGCCGGGGGCGTCCAATCGAGCTTGCCATCGGGTGACATCCGGCCGGTGAGGTCAACGATGTCTTTTGGATCTATGCCCGGAACCTCGGGCCCGACACCGCGATCAAGCGCATAGTAGTCATTGGCAATCGCAAACCCGGCCTTCTGTTCGAAAGCGTTGACCCGCGGTGCCGCCTGCAGTGCCAGCTCGGTGATCCTGATGCGGTCGGAGGCGCCGCCCCTCATCATTTCGGCGGCACCTTTGGCGCCGAAGGCCTGCAACATGCCGGGGATATCGACTCCCGGCGTCATGTCGCCCATCTGTCCAAGCATGCCACCCTGATTGGCGCGCGCGCTCCAGCTCAGTCGGAACCGGGCGGCGGTCACGGGGGCGAAGCTTGCCGTCGAGGGCATCGGTCCTGCCGGCAGCTCTGCCACCTTGCGCCATTCGCCGTGTTCGCCCTCCGCTTCGAGAAGCGGGACGGACGTGGTTCCCGAAATCTGGTAGGTCACGGAACGGATGGTTCTGGGCTTGTTGTATTCGATCAGCACAGCAGATGGCGTCTTCGATCCGGCGGTCAGGATGTCCACGCTTTGGGCATACCTGCCATCGTTCAGCGCCGCTGCATCCAGAGGGCGATCGTCCACGCGGACGGATGGGATCGGAAGCGGCGTCCAATCGCCGGGAATGCGGAAGGCCAGCACGGCAAAGTCGCGGGCATATTGAGGGAAGGCGATCCCCTCCTGCCCGGGCGAAAAGGCCATGTGCTGGGCCGGGATGTCCTGGAAGCTGCCGGTGGTATCCGGAATGGGCGGAAGGCTGCCGATGAAACGCTTGCCGCCTTCTGCAGACATCTCGCTCCAGACGAGCTTCTTCATGCCGTCGGCCGGCTTGACCCAAGGGCCGCCGGTTTCGCTCCACCCCGGAGAAGAGGCGGTGGCAAGCTCCAGGCCATGCTTGTCGGCTTCTTCGGCAGCGACCCGGAAAGCATGCTTCCATTCAGGGCTCATGTAAGGGAGGCGCTTGGCCACGATTTGCGGAGTAACCACGGCGGCATCGAAGCTCTGCATGCCCCCGATGCCAATACGAGCCATCCACTCGATATCCTTTCGGATGCCGTCTTCGGTGATGTTCCCGTTCATCCAGTGCCACCAGACGCGAGGGCGCGCCGTGAGCGGGGGATCGCGGAAACCGGCTTCAAGATCCTCGGCCTGCTGGGCGTAAGCGTTGATGTCCGAGATTGGCAGCAGGGCGATGCCTGCTCCAAGAAGCAAGGCAAGGCGGCGCACCTTTCGCGCCTTGGACCGGGCAATTGTCATCGTGACTCCAGTTCAAAACAAGGAGCGAAAGACGCCCCCGCCATCGGATCCTCGCCTTAATGGCGCAGACCCAACCGTGCGGGAGCGAAGGGATGTGCGGCGCGGTTTGAGTGCGCCGCATCTACGAAGCCAGTCTCGGTTTTCTGGTCGAGCGGGGCGACGGAACCGGCTCGCTGCCGTCGCCCGAATGACCCTCAATCGATGACGCCGGCCTGTCTTCCGGATTCGCCGAGCTTGAGCATGCGCTTGTCTCCGGGGACACAGCTCCAGTTGGCACCGTCCTTCACATCGCCCTTGCCGCTGTAGCGCGCCATTTCAGGGAACTTGCACAGCGGCATCGTGCGGCCGAGCGGCTGCTTGAAATCGACGCCGAACTGGTTCGCCTTGTAGAGCGTGGCGGGCAGATTGTCGGGAGCGTCGCCCTTTTCAACCCATGCCTCGATGGCGCTCAGCGCATCGAAGCTGCCAGGGCCCTCACCAATACCGCCGCCGCTGCAATGCGCGGTTCCCGGAAGCATGAACATGCGGATGTTCTTGTGCAGCTTGTCGTAGCCGCCGAAGGTCTTCGCAAGCTTCTTGTAGTAGTTGACGGACATGTAGGGCGTCAGGAGATGATCGCTCAGATTTACCCACATGATCATCTTGTGATTGCTCTTGATGAGTTTGGCGGCGTTCTGCGAAATATCGCCGATCCCCATGCGCAGCGCTTCATTCGCCTTGGCCACTTCCGCGGCTGGAGCGATCACCCGGAAACCGGTGATGGGCCCCGGACCGCCCGAACCGAACGAAATCACCGATGCCGTCTGGAAGGCCGGATCGTTGCGGTGGGTGAAGACGCGGATGACGGCGTCGCCGAGCAAGGCCATGCCGTTGCTCGCTCCGGTTGCCGGATTTCCGGCATCGGGCCAGGGGGTTGCGGTGCCCGGATTGGCAGGCGGCAGCATGAGCGAATTTTGCAGCTCGCTTACAGAATAGCCGGGCTGAACGACGTGCCCTTCATGGTCCGTAGCTGCCGTCAAAACCGTGCTTACGCTTTCGATCTGTGCCTGGGTGAAGCAATTGGCGCCCGGCTTGTTGTCTGCGCAGCGCGGAAGGTCCTTTTCCGGCCGGAAGTCGCAGGCCATCGGATTCTGGATGAGGCCGTCCTTGACGCCGTCCACGGCGTCGCATTTCGCGAGCACCAGCGGGCTGATCTGGGCAACGAGCGAAGCCGGCAGGTTTGCGTCAGGTGAGCGTACCGTTGCCAGAGAGGCGCCGGTGGTCAGGAATGCGAGATTGGAGAGGTTCGCATAAGGAGATCCCGAAACAATACCGTCGAACGCCTCGGGAAAGTATGCTGCCGCGACAAGGGCGTCACGTCCGCCGCCCGAACAACCGCAGAAATAGGAGTAGGCGATCTTCGACGTGGTTCCGCTCGCCTGAGCATAGAATGCGGTCGTGAATTCCTTGCCCATTGTCGCAAGGACTTTCTGCGAGCGATAGAGATAGTCGTCGAGATAGTCCTGACTGATTTGGCCCGGGCCGGTGATAGCCCATTTGCCCTGCGTGAAACCGGCATGGCCTTCGTCTGTCGCGAAGGAGGCGTAGCCCTTCCGGACGCTGTCGCCCGGTTTACCCTGGTTCGTGATCGTGATCGTGGGTGAGGCGGCATCGCTGACCGCGAAAGTCCCGCAATGGCCGCCGCAACCCAGCTGGAGGTACTTGCGGTTCCAGGTCATAGGCAAGGTGGCAAGGAAGTTTGCCGTCTTGCCGGTCGCGGGGTTGGTCACGAAGCTGCCGGTAACCTGGCAATAGGCCGGCAGATCGCCGCGGGCCGGCGTGAAGCGCGTGCCTCCTTCGAGGAACGGGCCCGGCTGCTCGTTCGCAGGCAGCTTCTCGACCGTGACCTTGATATTCAGCTTGGATGCAATCGCCTGCATGGCGGCGGGCTGGCACAATTCGGCCATGCTCGCGGCGACGACGCCACCGGCGATAGCAGTGCCTTGGCTAACCGCAGTTGCCGCAATCGGCTTTGCGTCCTGCGCCGAGGCGACAGTTTCCCCGCTACCGTAGTTTCCTAGCGCCGCAGCGACGCATAGCAATGGTGTCACCGTTGACAGGACGATCCGCGATATTCGGTGCATGTGTTTATCCTTCCCCCAATGATCTTATGCCCGGTTCGGCAACTCTGCCGCTCGGCCAAGCGACGTTATTTCATGGGCCTCTCGCGACCACTCATCGTGGCCGGGAAAGCCGTGCGCATTCGATTCGCCGTAAATCCCGAGTAATCTACCAACCGTTCGGTAAAAACAAAAGAGGCGATTTTACCGGCGCTTCACGGAGGGGTGGCGGTGCCCGTCAAACATTCCTCGGCGGCAGAAAGTTGTCGATCACGGGATCGCCGGAATTCTCGGGAATTCGCTCTGGAGCGTCCCAATCCGGAATAATCCTTCCGTACAGCTTTCTACTTACCGACTGTATGGTATATAAGATCGCGACTCGATAATCCGGGCAGGGGAGGGCCCGATAAAACACCTCGAAAACCGCCGTACATAGGGTGGGGCGGGGAGTGTGCGACTTACTTGATATCCAAGTCACGTTTTATTGATTGATCGAAGTTTCCTTAGGATCAGTCGCGTGTGCGACTTTGATGCTCGCCAATCTTGTCAAGGCGGGCAGCATCGAATGTTCGCCCTGCGAAATGGACGTCGTGGCACGGTTATCGATCTTATCGAGAATGGCGAAAATACTAATAAATATAAATGGGAAATAAAATAATATAAACGGAGAGGGAGTTGTATGAAGAATTTGAACGGCTGTTCACGGCTCGGTGTGGTCCTGAACTGCGGGGTGGCTATTTCAGCGCTTTGCCTTGCAGTTCCTGCCTTTGCCCAAGCTGATAGTCCACCGCCTCCGCAACCGGATGACAAAGGGCAACTGACGGACCGGCAGGTCCAGGAAATTGTCGTCACAGGCACGCTTATTCGCGGCGTGGCGCCGACCGGCACCAATGTTATCGATGTCACGCAGCAGGCCATTCAATCGACCGGTGCCACAACCACCGCGCAGCTCCTTCAGACAATTCCGCAACTCGGCCAGTTCAACACGCTTCAGCAGCCGGCGGGCGCTTTCAACCAGGTCACGACGAACCGTCCGAACCTGCGCAACCTTCCCGGTTTCCAGACGGCCGGCAGCTCTCCCACGCTCGTCCTTCTTGATGGACACCGCATCGTGGGCATGGGCATCCAATCGACCAGTCCCGACCCCGACATCATCCCGCCCGGCGTCATCGAGCGCGTTGAGATCGTTCCCGATGGCGGCTCAGCGATCTATGGTTCGGACGCTGTCGCGGGGGTGATCAACTTCATTACGCGCAAGAAGTTCGATGGGTTCAACGTAGACGGGCACTACGGATTCGCCGACGACTATCACGCATTCGATGTCAACGCGACAGCGGGCAAGTCGTGGGATACCGGCTCGATCTATATCTCTTACAACTATTCTGAACATGGCGCGATCTACGGCCGGGACCGCGACTATGTACGGATGTATCCCAAGACGATCACGGGGGTTCCGTTCCCCATTACCAGCGTGCGCTGCACTCCCGGAAACGTGCAACTTGTTCCCTCGGGCACGATCTACGCGCTGCCCTACTCGACGGGATCGGCGGTGGCCAATACCGCCAACCAGTGCGACGAAAGCGACGGGGCGCCGATCTATCCAAGCGAAAATCGCCACTCCGTGTTCGCCGGCTTTTCGCAGGACCTGAGCGATGCGTTGAAAGTCGACATCCGGGCGTGGTTCACCCAGCGCAAGGTGTCCGCCGATCTCGGGCCCATTTACGATTCCGAATACATCGGCCCGGCCTTCCTGGGCCTGATACCGAGCCCCTACATGGCGGCGCACAAGGTCAATGCCGCCAATCCGTTCGAGATCCATCAGGTCTCCTATTCCTATGGCGGCGACGACACAGAACAGCAGCGCCTGTCGCTCAGTACCTGGGGCGTCACGCCGACGTTCACGGCCGACCTGGGCAAGGGATGGCAGCTTCGCGGGCTCGGCAGCTATGGTGAAAGCACGACGCAGAATATCGTCGGGCAGTACAACTCGACCGCAGTGCCTCTCGCGATCGCCACGGGCCTTCTCAATCCCTATGACATCAATTCGAGCAGCGATCTGGGGCTCAATGTTCTCAGCAACTATGAATCGTTCGGGCGGACCCGCCAGCGGCTGTTCAGTGGCCGCCTGATCCTTGATGGCTCCCTGTTCAAGTTGCCCGGCGGAGACGTGAAGTTCGCAGGCGGTGTCGAGTACAATTCCGAAGGCCTGCGATCGCAGAAAGGCTCGATCGTGCCCGGTACGGAAAACACCGGTTATGGCGGTCTCGTCTACAACGGCGTCACAGTTATCGCGCCTTACGCTAATCTTCCGATTGTCTCAGTTTCGCGGAATACAAAGTCCGCTTTCGGTGAACTGGTCGTGCCAGTTTTCGGGGCAGACAACGGTTTTGGCGGGATGCGCGAGCTGACCTTCTCGCTCTCCGGACGATATGACGATTACAGCGATTTCGGCGATACCTTCAATCCCAAGATCGGCGTCACGTACAGGCCGGTAAACTGGGTCAAGCTGCGCGGATCATGGGGTAAGTCGTTCGTCGCGCCGAGCCTTGCGGACAGGCCGGAAACCGATGTTACATCGTACAATCAGGTCAATGGGCTGTCGTTCCTGCTGCCACCAGCCAGCCTTATCGCCAATGGAACTTACCCTGCGCCGCAAAACAGCAACGTGGCAGTTGTGCTGGGCAGCGCACCGAACATCCAGCCGGAGAAGGCGACGACTTGGTCGCTTGGCTTTGATGTCGAGCCGCCGTTCGTTCCGGGGCTCAATCTCAGCCTCACATACTGGAACATCAACTTCAAGAATCTCATCAATCTGCCGAACTTCACTAACCAGGTCGATTTCTGGACGAACTTCGGATCCGTCATCACCGTCAATCCCACGCAGGCGCAGATCAATTCCTATCTCGCACAGGCGGACACTATCGTCGGTTCCGGCTGCACGGTCGCGGGAACAGGTCCGACGGGCTGCTATGCCATCCTCGATGCGCGAAAGCGGAATTTCGCCAATGTGAAGCTCGACGGCCTGGATATGGCATTGAACTACCGCATCGATGCCGGGTTCGCCTCGTTCGATCTGGGCTTCAACGCCAACTACGGGCTTAACCGCAAGCAGCAGGCCATCGCGGGCGCTGCCTTCAGCGATTTGCTGGAAGCCAACAACAGCCGCTTCAAGTTCAGCACGGTCCTTGGCACAACAATCAGCGGATTGCGCGCTCAGGTGACGTGGAACCACACGGCTGGCTACGATCTCGATCCCACCGTGAGTTCTGCGGGGGAACAGGACCGTGTCAAATCGTTCAACGTCTTCAATCTCTTCTTCAAGTATGACGTTCCGGGGCAGGGGATCTTCAAGAACCTCTCGTTCTCTCTGAATGTGGACAACGTCTTCGACCAGGATCCGCCGCGCTATATCCAGCAATCGATCACTGCATCGCAGGATGGCTATATCAACGGCAACACCATTGGTCGTTTCGTACAGTTCGGTGTTAGCAAGCAGTTCTGATCTAAATGCGAAACACGCTTCGCCGCCGCCCCGTGCGGCGGCGAAGTGATTTACGTTTCTCATCATACCGAATGAGAGGGTTTTTCATTCGCACATCCGCGGCGCCAGGTCGAAATGCGATTTCCGCCGAGCCTGATGGTTGGTGTGTGAAGCATTCGGTGAGCGAAGGCCGGCCATCAAACAGTGGCAGGCAGCGCGCGCCTGCATGAAGCCGCCGGCAACGGCCGAAATCAATCTGGGAGAAAAATGGATGTCGGTGGCAGCAGAAGCGCCGCGCAAATTCGGATGGTATCATGGCTGGACCATCGTCGCCATCGCCACGCTTGCGCAGGTGGCATCGAACGGCATGCCGGTTAACGCTTTTACGCTGTTCGTTGTCGACTGGTCGAGCAACCTCAACACGCCTGTCAGCACCTTGCAACTGGCCATTGCCCTGCTGGGTTTGGGAAGTGCGATCCTGGCACCGTTTGCCGGCGGGCTGGCCGACAAAGTGCCGGCAAGAACCCTTCTGGTGACGGGATTGGGACTTGTTGCGCTTTTTCATGTCGCTATCGGAGCGATCTTTGCGACATGGCAATTCCTGGCGCTTTACGGCGTTGTCCTGCCTCTGGGTATGGCGCTTTCCACCTCGGTCATTACCAATACCCTGGTTTCACGCTGGTTCGTCAGGCGTCGCGGGCTGGCGCTGGCGGTGACATCGTTCGGCCTCAGCGGCGCGGGTGTTGTCCTACCGCCGATCATTGCCGCGCTGCTGCCGTTGCTCCAGTGGCGGATGCTTTGGATGGGGGCGGGGACCCTCATCGGTCTGGTCATGCTGCCACTGGCGTTCTGGTTGGTACGGGATCGCCCGACAGAAGAAGATGGATTGCACTACGTCAGCGCGCCGGGCGATCAACCCGTTTCCGGCGCCGCGGCCCACGTCGAGGTTCACTGGCGCGAGGTGTTCAGGCGGCGGACGTTTTGGATCGTTGTCGCCACGTACTTGCCGCTGCTGGGCCTGTGGGGCGGCGTCAACCAGAACCTTGGGCCAATCGCCAGCAGTCGCGGGCTCGATCAGTCAGCGGTGGGTCTGCTCCTGTCGCTCTTCAGCGGGGCCCAACTTGGCTCGACGCTGTTGATGGGATTGTTGTCCGATAGATTTGGCAATCGCCGTCCCTTGGCGATGCTTGCCGTTATCGCGGCCACGGGCGGAATCATCACGGCGCTGGGGCAGGGGATGATTGGCTTGGCCAGCGGTATTGTGCTCGTGGGCATGGGGGGAGGGCTCTGGCCCCTGATCGCCTCGGCCATTGCCAACGAATTCGGGGCGGCGGCCTCTGGTCGGGCCTTTGGTCTGACGATGGCTTTCCTGCCCATCATGGCCTTTGCACCCTTCGCCATCGCCAAAACCCACGAGATGAGCGGCAGCTACGTGCCCGGGTTAATTGGCATTGCCATCGTAACTTTGGTGGGCGGCGGCATCTGCCTGCTGATGAAGGAGTGAATTGCGGCCGCATGTCGGGTGGGAGGTCGGCCGAGGTTGAATCGGCGAGAAGCCGTCTCGAACACGAGCAAGTAATGGCCAGTGACCCTCACCCGGCAGGCGGCTGCATGCGATTGTCGGGCAGGGACAAAATCTGAAAGAAAGGCGATGAAAGTGCGGCGTTCAACATCACTGGTGAATTGGCTCAGTCCCGGTCCATGGCTGTGATGAGGAGGAATTTTTCGTCTCCTGGGAGGGCAAACGGCAATCATACACGACCCGTCTGTATGGGCGCTGGCCGGTAGGTGTTGCCGGATTTTTAGGCCTGGCATGGCGCGAGTCCGCCCGCTCTTAAAGGGTGGGCGGATCTGAACCACGGACAACGAGAAATGCGTGCCGATGGCATTCTTGCTCGCGGCAATCAGGCACCGTTGCGGCTTGAAGTGTCTTTTTTGGCTGCTTCGCGATTGGTATGACGTCTTGCCGTCGGTAAGCGGCTGTGACATTCGAATTGCGATGACCGAACGATCCAAACTGTACCAGCGCGTTGCTCACCAGATCGAGCAGAAAATCCTCGAAGGTGTATACACGCACGGAAGCCGCCTGCCTGCGGAGCGCGATTTGGCGCAAATCTTCAAGGTTAGCCGCCCCACCATTCGAGAAGCCGTAATCGCGCTGGAGATCCGTAATTTTGTGGAGGTCAGGCACGGTTCAGGCGTCTACGTAAGCGGCAAGATACCTGCCGATCCCCCGGAGACCGAATTGAATGTCGGTGCCTTCGAATTGATCGAAGCCAGATTGATGTTCGAAGGTGAGGCGGCCGGGCTTGCCGCAACGGTGATGAGCGACGAGGAAATCGCGCATATCGGGGACATCCTGACCCAAATGGAGGCGCTGGACCCATCCTCGGTCGAGGAACTCAACCTCGACAGGCAATTTCACTTGGCGATAGCCGAAGGGACCCAGAGCTCCATCGTCGCCCAGACGATAGAGCATTTGTGGGACCTTCGCGATCAATCACCTCTCTGCCGCCACATGTTCGAGCAAGCGCGGCACGAAGGCATCAATCCGCGGCCACACGAGCACCGCCGCATCTACGAAGCGTTGCAGGCAAGGAACGGCGCCATGGCTCGGGACGCCATGCGCGACCATTTGCGCCGGGTTTCCGAGGATCTACTCGCAGTCACCGAACTGGAAATGATCGAAAAGGCCAAGCTGGATATCATGGAGAAGCGTCGCAGGCTGGCCCCCGAGCGCATGTGAGGGCCCGTCGCGGCCCGGCAGTGCCGGGCTCGCGGACGGACTTCCTTCAGCGTTGGTCAAGATTGAGCGGAGCGGTTCACCAGTTCCACATGGTGCCGTCTTCCAGCCGCGCTACCGGCAGATAGGCGGGCTTGTACGGATACTTTGCGGCCAGCTTCTCGTCGATGTCGACGCCGTGACCAGGCGTTTCGCCGCAGATGAGATGGCCATCTTCAAAGCGGTAATCATGCGGGAACACCGCGTCGGTCTCTTCGCTGTGCCGCATGTACTCCTGGATGCCGAAGTTGGGCACCCAGGTATCGAAGTGAAGAGCGCAGCCCATCGTTACGGGTGAGAGATCGGTCGCACCGTGGCATCCGGTGCGGACCTGATAGAGGCTGGCAAGGTCGGCAATGCGGCGCAGATGCGTCAGACCGCCCGCACCCACCACAGTGCAGCGGATGTAGTCGATCAACTGGTTCTGGATGAGATCCTTGGCATCCCAGATCGTATTGAAGATCTCCCCGACCGCGAGCGGCGTGACCGTATGCTGGCGCACGAGGCGGAAGGCCTCCTGGTTTTCGGCCGGTGTCGCGTCCTCCAGCCAGAATAATTGGAACGGTTCCAGCATCTTGCCCAGATTGGCCGCTTCCTGCGGCGTATAGCGGTGGTGTCCGTCATGGAGGAGATGGTGGTCGAAACCATAGGTCTCGCGCAGCTTCTCGAACATCTTCGGGATATAATTAAGCGCCTTGCGCGTATCCCACCCGGTCTGCGAGGGAAGGGCCGCATCGGCCGGCTCGTAGTAGAGCTTGCCTCGCCCCACTCCATAGGCGTCCTTGATGCCTGGAACGCCAGTCTGTGCGCGGATGGCCTTGTAGCCCATATCAATATATTGGCCAACGGCATCGACGGTCTCTGCAATGTCCCCGCCATTGGCATGACCATAGACCATGACGCGATCGCGGCTCTTGCCCCCGAGCAGATCGTAAAGGGGCATGCCGGCCATCTTGGCCTTGATGTCCCAGAGCGCCATGTCGACGGCCGCGATTGCCCGCATCGTGACCGGGCCCCGGCGCCAGTACGCCCCGCGATAGAGATATTGCCAGATGTCTTCGATTCGGCGGGGATCCGTGCCGATCAGGCACGGGATCACGTGGTCTTCGAGATAGCTCACGACTGACTTTTCACGCCCGTTCAGCGTTGCGTCTCCGATCCCGTACACGCCCTGATCGGTGAATATCTTGAGAGTTACGAAGTTGCGTCCCGGGCAGGTGACGATGACCTTGGCGTTCTGAATGAGCATGGGAGTCTGGGATCCTGAACTTTATGCACGGCGTCACGCGCGCAGGGTTGGCCGCCATATATTGGTCAGGCCAAAAATATGCAACACATCTGGACGCTTTTGGCGCGGAGAATATGTTGAATTGTGCGCGGTGACCCCATCCGCATTCCTGGGAGGGTGAGTGCCGATAACCTCGGATCGCGCGGAGCAGTTGCCGATAAATTCCGACAAAATTGGTGAAATTTCGGCGCGAAGAACGAAGGTACTTGAGGAGCTAACACGCACTTTGAGCGCTCTGTCTGGTGCTGGAAAATCTTACCTGAATCCGTATCGCCCAGCCGATGACACATTTTGCGACTTTCCAAAATTGCTACAGGGGCGGACAACACCCGAAAAATAGCATCGGGAGTGAGAGAGCGTGATGACCAAGAGGACTGGTCTCCTGACAATTCTGGTAATGTGCCTGACGTCACAATCCGGCCATGCGGCAACCAGCCAGGAGCATGCTTTCGGGCGTGCCGAAATCTCGACGATCCCATTCGACGCCAGACTTGGGCTTAGAGTGGCGACCTATACGCCTTCGGGTAAAGTTCTGGTCGTGTACGCACAAGATCATAGCAATGATCGCGCCATTACAGTGGCAACGATGGATGACAGTGGCCAGAATTTGCGTCCGTTCTATTCCGGCGTGATCCCGGCGCGGGAAAAGGACAATGGTCTGCGCTTCATGGTGTTTCCAGACAACAAGCGGATATTTCTAGGCGATTTTGTTCTGGAGTGTTCGACCAGCCTGGAAACCTGCAAGCAGCCCAAGCTTCTGCCCGTCGTCTATCCCCAGGAAGTTGCCGGTGGGGATCACGTTTCCCACCGGTGGTCGGAAATCGTGGTCGCGCCTGATAACCGACATGTCGCTTGGACCACGCTCCTCCTCCCTTCCTCCGCGCTTGTCTTCACCGGAGAACTGAAGCGTACGGGCGAGGCGTACACCATCGCCTCGCCGCGGATCGTCAGTACCATGAACCCCTTCCACCAGGATCCTGCACATCCCGACGGTGTCGTTCCCGAATATATCAAGGGAGGAGAGGTCAAGCAGTTCGTGGCCGGTGGAGCGGCTTTGTCACTCGCGGGTGGATTGAAGCGGGATACACCCGATTCCGTTATCCAGGACATCGCGACGGGCGAAGTCAAAGCGATCACCGATACGCCGGGATACAACGAGACTACGATCGTCTCCCCTGATGGCCGTCTCGGCTTGACGATGACGACAAGGTTCTCCCGGCCGTCCGATCCGGCAATCCTTGGGCTCTTGCCGCGACCTTATCCTACTGCGCTCGGCATGGATCTTGCCATGTTCGCCTACACTTACAGCGTTACCGGCGTGCGCCTTGGCCGGGCGGGCAACATCGGGCCCGCGCTGATCGATCTTGAAGTTTCGAAAAGCACGCCGGGTTATCTTGGCGCGAACCTGAATGAGCAGGGGGATTGGGCCTTTTACTCGCCGATGTCCTGGCATCCGAGCAGCAAGAGGGGTCTGTGGATCGAGGGCCTGAAAGGTGCCAAGGACAAGCGCATTCGCATCGTTCGGCTTCCAGATTACAAGCCCGGGCCGGCTGTCCGCGCGGTTCCCACGCCGGAGCCGGGAAGGTATGCCAGTTCCGAACTTTCGCAGGTTCGCGCGTTTGCCGCTACAAATCGCGACGTAGACGTAAAAGTCTATGGCCAGGCCTCGGGGCGAATTCTGTTTCGCCGAACCGCTTCACACATCGAGAAGATCTACGAAAACTTCAGCGATGACGGGCGCAGCGTTTATAGCGGCAAGGAAACGATGGTCATAAACCCGGCCGGCCGCTCGACGTACAATGCTGATTTAAGGGTCTCGGGACCCAAGCCTGGTGCAATGGAACTCCAGATGACATTTGGCCCACTCGGGGGCGAGCATCCGGCAGCGCTCATTTTTGCGCCTGATGCGTCAGGCCAGCCGGGGACCCGTGGTTTCGCGGAGTACGAGGGGCATCGCCTTGACGCGGCCGATCTTGTGCCTTGATGTCGCAAGCGGGGGTGGGGCCATGTTGGTTCCGCCCCCGCCCGACGTCAGGCCTCGCCTGATGCGTCTGGCGCGGGCGAGATTCAGACCCGCCGGGCGAGCCTGTTTCGGTGTGCTTCGATTTCCGATCGCGCCTGCTCGATCAATTCCAGCTCGGTGGCTTCCAATACGTCTTCGGAAACACGCTTGAGGTGAGCTCGCATCGCCCGTCTGGCGCCGTCGGCGTCCTTGTTGCGCAGCGCTTCCACTATCAGGCGATGTTCATCAACACGAGGCGTCACACCTTCCCGGCGGGCTTTGTCGAACATATGCGCGCATAGCGGCGATTGTTCACGCACGTTCCAGAGCGTTTCCACGGTGTTCAGAACAAGGCTGTTTCCGGTCGCTTCAGCGATCAGCAAGTGAAATTCGCGGTCGGCATCCATGCGTTGTGCGTGACCGGCGCTGCCGGAGTCCATTTCATCCAGAATAAGGCCGAGCCTCTCCAGCGCGGGTGCGTCAATTGCGGTTGCGGCCAAGGCTGCCGCTTCACCCTCGAACAGAATGCGCGCCTCGATAAGCTCGAATGCGCCGACGTCCAGTTCTGGAGCGCTGCGCGGGCGACTGGCCTGCGGCATCACGAAAAGGCCCGAACCATGGCGAACCGAAACCAGCCCGCGAATTTCAAGGGCGATCATGGCTTCGCGGATAGTCGGACGGCTCACGCCAAATTCCTCCGCAAGATCGCGCTCCCCCGGAAGGCGAGTGCCCTCGGGATAGCGGCCGCTGCAGATTCCCTCCTCGATCGCGCCAGCAACGCGGTGATACAGCTTTTCGCCAATTGCCATGTGCATCCCATCGCACACTTAATGGCTTGACTCAATGTTCGGGTAAGAGTGGAAATGGTCTTATCAATAGGATGGACCAAAATTCGGGAGGGGGCTCATCCGGGCGCGGGAAGGTGCCGGCAATCACGCATTCGGATTTCACCGGCACTTTCCGGCTGGACCTATTTTACCTTGTACTTGGCGAAGACCGGCGTGTCGGTAGCAGTCGTGGACCGGACCGATAGCGGATACTTGTCTCCCACATCCATCAAGCCGATTTCGCGGCCTACTTCCGCGCCAATGACGACCTTCCCGTTCCAGCGGTCCATCAGGTCAGGGTCGTTGAACATGGCCCACGCGATGTGGCCGGTATATTCGGTCGATTCCAGCTTGCCTTCGAGATGGCTGAATTTGTCGGGCGCCGCCTCCATCATTTCGAGCAGGCGTTCCGTGGTGAGAGGCCCCATCCAGATCGACACGGCAGCGACATTTGCTCCGGCATCCGAAAAGTCGACGCCCATGTCATGCGCCATCTTGTCGACGCCGGCCTTCTGGGCGCCGTAGCACGGCCCGAAGCAATAGTGCGCGGCTCCGGGTGATGACGTGAACACGATCAGACCCTTTTCCTGCTTCACCATATGCGGCGCAGCATACCAACTTGCGACGAAACCGCTGCGAAGGCCGACATTCATCATTTCGGCAATTTCGAGGGGTTTTTCCCAGAATTGTCCAGGCGCGGAGATGGCATGGCTCTGATAGCAGGCATTGTTGACGAGAATGTCGAGCCGGCCCTGTTCGTCGATGATCCGTTCGATCAGCGCCTTCACTTCGGCGTCGTTTGCATGATCGCATTTTACGGCAATGCCCTTTCCTCCGGCCTCGGTCACTTCCTGGGCAGTCGCAAAGATCGTTCCGGGAACTTCGGCATCGCCGGGGTTAAGCGTCCGTCCGGTGACGTAGACCGTGCACCCGTGAGAGCCCAGGGCACGGGCAATGCCGCGACCTGCGCCCCGGCTCGCTCCCGTGACAAGTGCGATTTGCCCATTTTCAGTCATTCGTGATCTCCCGGTAACCGATGTGCCTTTGAAGTCGGCATCACTTGAATTGGACGTGCGTTTAGCCGCTGTGCTGGCGAGATTGGCCTTGTTTCAGTGGCAATCATGAGTTCGATTTTGGATATCTGTAAACCAAATGGTTGGTAATTTGATCAACCGCTGGCTGCAATAGGTCTGCTCGACGCCGACGCGATCAGCTGCACGCGCAAGTTATCAACTGCACTTGCAATGTCTACCAACCATTCGGTAACATTGCTGAATGACCATGTCGAATCGCCACCGCAACCGGGAAGACGCAGCCGCACGGCGTGCGCTTATCGTGGGTGAGGCCATTCGCATGATCGGTCAGGGTGGGCTGCGCGGTTTCACAATTCAGGGGCTCGCACGGCGATGTGGGCTGTCTAATGCCGGTCTGCTGTATTATTTCCAATCCAAGGACGATCTGCTGCTGGCTCTGATGGGCGAGATCGAGCAGGGCGAAGAAATAGCGATCGAACCGCTTCTCGCCGCGATAGAGCGATCATCGTCGAACGATGAACGCGCGTATGAGGAAGCCGTTCGGCTGCTTCGGGTGATGGCCGAGCGGTTGTCCGACGCCCCCCAGCTGACGCGCTTCATCACTATATTCCAGACCGACGCGATGAGTTCGGGGCATTCCGCTCATGGCTGGTTTATCGACCGCGCGAACGAAGCTGAAGACCTGTTCGCCAAGCTCTTCGCGCCGTGGGCTGCCATTCCCGAACTTTCGGCACGGCTTATCCTGGCATTGATGCAGGGGCTGACCCGCCGCTGGCTGGAGGACGGCAGGTTCGATCTTCCCGCTCAGTTCGAAATGGGTGTCCGCGCTTTGGTGCCGTTTGCACCGCAAAGATCGCCTTGATGACGCCGAGGTCAGGGGGAGATCCAGGGCCTCAGCTTTGAGTGCCAATACAGCCGGGCGGGAACATGCCGGCGCGATAATGGGAGAATTGGACAATGCGCATGGATGGCAAGCAGGAAGTCGCTGCCGAACGCCATGCCGTTTGGCAGGCATTGAACGATCCGGTAATCCTGGCGCAATGCATTCCCGGATGCCAGAGCCTGACGAGGGACGGCAGCGACGGCTTTGCAGCGGTGGCCGAAGTGAAGATCGGACCGATCGGCGCGCGTTTCAAAGGTGACGTTCGCCTGTCCGATCTCGAAGCGCCGAATGGGTATACGATCACGGGAACCGGCAACGGCGGCATTGCGGGATCCGCCAAGGGGGAGGCAAAAGTTCGTCTTGCAGACCTCGGCGGCGGACGCACGATGATAACCTACACCGTCGATGCGGAAGTGGGTGGCCGAATGGCCCAACTCGGCGGTCCGATCATCGATGCGACGGCGCGCAATCTGGCCGCAAAGTTCTTTTCCCGTTTCGAGGAAGTGCTGACGGGAGGCTCTGCCGATCATCGTATCGCGGAGCCCGCAGTAGGCGTTCACACAGGCCCTGCCGCACCGTCCGCTTCCGGTTCGGTACCAGGACCGATGCCTGGACTGGCTTCGCCATCCCGCGCGCCATGGGCGTGGGTCGCCGCACTCGTTTTGGCATTGACAGCCGGCTTTGTTCTGGGCGCCGCGCACCTGCAATTCGAGTTTATTGTCGCTCTGGCCATGCTGGTGGTCACGGCCGCAGCCGCCTTCGAGGCAGGTCGGCGAGGAGCGATGCGATGAAGCCCGCACCTTTTGACTACGTGCGCCCTGCCTCCATCGATGAGGCTTGCACGATCCTGTCAGAGGCAGGGGGAGGGGCAACGGTCATCGCTGGCGGCCAGACACTTGTACCGCTGCTGAATCTGCGGATGAGCCAGCCTTTTGTTCTGGTCGATATCGGCGCGATACCGGAGCTGCGGGGAGTCGACAGGGTGGTCGGCGGCATCCGCGTGGGACCGATGACACGACAGGCCGATGCGCTTGAGGATCAGCTCCTTGCGCAGCATCTTCCCGCATTTGTCCGTGCGCTCAGCCATGTCGGTCATCATCAGACCCGCAACCGCGGCACCATAGGAGGTTCGGTTGCCTTGGGTGAACCGGCGGCGGAAATGCCGGCTACGGCGGTGGCGCTTGGTGCGGAGATCGAGATCGCGTCTATCCGGGGCACTAGACGGGTGCCTGCGGAGGCGTTCTATCTTGGCCCTTACATGACCGTGCTGGAACCCGACGAACTGGTGACAGGGATTATTTATCCGGACTGGCCGCAAGGGCATCTGGTGGTGTTTCAGGAACTTGCCCAGCGACCCGGAGACTTCGCACTGGTTGGCATGGTTGGTGCCCTCGTGATCGAGGGTGGCCTCATCCAGCGGGTCGGACTTTCCTGGTTCGGTATGGGGCCCACGCCCATGAAGATGCGCCGCGTCGAGGCGGAACTGCAAGGCAAAGCGCCGGATGCGCTCGATCTGAAATCGCTTTCGCGGCTCGCTGTTTCCGATGCTGCTCCGTTCGATGACCATCATGCGAGCGCCGAATATCGGCGGACCGTGGGGGGCCGAATGTTTACGCGAAGCATCGGCGATGCCCTCGCGCTTGGAGAAGTGGCATGAGCGAATATCGCGTCGAAATGAAGGTTAATGGCCGCAGGGTCGCCGAAGCGGTGGAGGCGCGCACCTCGCTGGGGGATTTCCTGCGGCTGAAGCTTGGATACACCGGCGTGCACATGGGCTGCGAGCACGGCGTGTGCGGCGCCTGCACCATAATGGTGGACGGGCGCGCCGTGCGTTCCTGTTTGATGCTGGCTGTCCAGGCCGAAGGCAGTGAGGTCCTTACGGTCGAAGGTCTTGCAGATGCGCAGGATGCGCTTCATCCCGCGCAGGACGCCATGCGCAAGGCGCACGGCCTCCAATGCGGGTTCTGCACACCCGGAGTGGTCATGACTTTGGCCTCGCTATGTGCGGACAGGCGCTGCGACGAGCAGTCCATGGTCGCCGCGATGAGCGGGCACATCTGCCGGTGCACGGGCTACCAAGGCATTCGCAGGGCCATCACCATGCTTGCAGCGGAGGTCGGCTCGGCCGGTAGCGACACATGAGCGAACAGACACTTATTCCTTCGGCGGGATCGGGCGCGGCGCGCTGGATTGGCAAGCGGGTGGAACGCAAGGAAGATGCACGCCTGCTGACCGGGCGCGGGCAATATACCGACGATGTGGTGCTACCGGGCATGCTCCACGTTGCTTTCGCCCGCAGTACGATTGCGCACGGACGGATAACCAGGGTCGAGACGTCCGTGGCGGCTGAATTGCCGGGGGTGCACGCGATCTACACTGCGCGCGAACTCGCCGCGCAGCCGATCACCATGATGAGCTTCTTCTTTACCCCGTCCGAGGTGCCGATCACGCCCCTTGCCGGTGAGCTTGTCCAGTATGTCGGCGATCCCGTCGTCATGGTGATCGCTGAAACCCGCGCTATCGCGGAAGATGCGGTATCCCTGATCGAGATCGATTATGAGGAACTGAGCCCGGTCGTCACGATTGCCGATGCCATGGCTGCCGCGCCCATCCATCCCGGCACCGAAACGAACGTAGCGTCGGAAATCGGCGATGAGGAGCCCGAGGAGGATCTGGCTCAGGCACTTCAGGGTGCGCACTGCCTGCTGACGCAGGAGGTTGTCCATCAGCGCATTTCGCAGGCGCCGATGGAAAACCGCGCGATCCTTGCAACCAGGGAGGGCCCCGAAGAGCTGACGCTCTACATAACCTGCCAGAGCCCGCACAATATCGCCCGCTGGGTCAGCTTGGCACTGGGACTGCCGCAGACAGCGATCCGGGTCATCGCCAAGGATGTCGGCGGCTCGTTCGGCCTCAAGAACACGCCCTGGAAGGAAGAATGCGCGGTCATCTGCGCAGCGATGCTGTTCGGTCGTCCGCTCAAGTGGACGGAGGATCGCTATGAGGCGCTGACTGCCTCGAACCAGTGCCGGGAAGCACAGATGAGGCTGTCTGCGGCGCTTGATGCGAATGGCCGGCTTGTCGCCAGCCACGCCGTTTATGACTGCAACAATGGCGCCTATCCTCAGGGGGCGGACAACAACATTGCGGTCCACATGTTCCTGTGGGCGGCTTACAAGATGCCGGCCTATGCCTTCCTTTCGCGCGGCTGGTATACGAATACCAACGGTCTTGCCGCCTATCGCGGGCCGTGGGCCATGGAATCGCTGATCCGGGAGACCTTGCTGGACAAGGCTGCGCGCCGGCTCGGGATAGATCCCGTGGAAATCCGCAGACGCAATCTGGTCTACCTGAAGGACCAGCCTGCGGTTTCCTGCATGGGCATTCCGGTTGACGATATCACGCCCGGAGAATGCCTGGAAAAACTGGTCGCCCATTTCGACTTCGCGGCTTTCAGGAAAGAGCAGGCGCAGGCGCGCGAGCAGAGCCGCTATCTTGGCGTGGGCATCGCCGCCTATATCGAGCCGACCGGATCGGCCGGCAGCATGGTCACGATGACAGGCGAACTCGCTCAGGTTCGGATCGAGCCGACCGGGAGGGTCACGGCCATGATGTCTACGCATTCGCAGGGCCACGGCACCGCCACGACCATGGCACAGTGCATCGCGGACCGGCTTGGCGTGGCTTATGACGATGTCACGGTATTCGAAGGGGACAGTTCGCGAGGAGGCTTCGGACCCGGCGCGGCCGGGAGCCGGCAGGGCGTCATTGGCGGCGGCGCGGCGATCCGCGCGTCCGAAATGCTTGCGGACAAGGTTAGGGTCCTTGCTGCACACCTCTTCAATGCATCTCCCGAAAGCGTGTCGATCGAGGACGGCATCGTCCACATCGCCGGCGCTCCGGAAATGTCACGGCCGCTGGGAGAGATCGCCAACATCGCCTATGCGGAGCCGGACCGCTTGCCTCCCGGCTTCGAGGCCGGACTGGAGGCGCAATTCCGCTATCAGCCCCCTCCGATGACCCTGACGAGCGCCGCACATCTTTGCGTTGTCGAAGTCGATACCGACACGGGTTTCGTGAAAATTCTGCGCTGGATATCGTCCGAGGATTGCGGAACCGTGATCAATCCCGGCGTGGTCGAAGGGCAGATCTCGGGCGGGCTTGCTCAGGCGATCGGCATGGTTCTGCTTGAGGAAATGCCTTATGATGCCCGCGGCAATCCCACTGCCGCGACGTTCAAGGACTATCTCCTGCCGGCGATCAGCGATGTTCCGGTGTTCGAATTCATACACGCCAACACGCCGTCGAAGACGATCGGAGGCATGCGCGGCGTGGGTGAGGGCGGGGCCATCATCGGGCCGCCCACGCTGGTGAACGCGATTGCCGACGCTCTTTCCCCGTTCGGGGAGATCGAGAAGCTCGTGCTGCCGCTGACGCCCGCACGCATACTGGATATCGTCGAGCAGCGAGATGTCTCCGGATTTGGTGCGAGCCATTCCGAAATGGCCACTGCGCCTGTGGCCGATGCCGTGCAGGAGCCGGAGGCACCGCCCCCGATGCCCGAGAACAGCCAGGAGCAGTCCGCTGCCGAGGCGCGCAGCATCGACGGCGACTGGAACATGGTGCTCAAGACCCCGATGGGGCCCCAACCCATGGTCGTGACTTTTGCAACCGATGGCGCGGGCGGCGTTTCGGGAATGTTCAGCAGTGCTGAAGGCAGTCAGGCGTTCGATGGCGGAAGGCTGGATGCAGGACGGGTTCGCTTCGACCTCAAGGTCGAGAAGCCGATGAAGATCACGCTCAAGTACGATCTCCTGATTGAAGGCGATATCGTCTCGGGCAAATGCAAGATGGGAATGTTCGGCTCCGCAAAGGTGACCGGGCAGCGCGCCTGAAAAAGGCGGGAAGAGGAGAGATAGATGCCGCGATTTTCGCTAGACAGCCTGACCCTGACCGATACCGAGCCAACCGAACTCATCGAGGCAGCGGCGCAGGCCGGTTTCGGGACGATCAGCCTGTGGGTTCAGCCGCCGGCGCTCTACGCTTCGGCGGCTTGTACCGCTGATAAAGAGGCAGGCTGCGCCGAACGGTTGCAGGCCACCGGGATCGCGGTCGAGACGCTTGAGGTGTTCGACCTGCATTCCTTCGATGCGCTCGAAGCCTATCGACCGGCACTGGAACGCGGTGCCCGGCTGGGGGGCAAGACGGCGCTGGTTCTCAACTATTCTAATCCCGATCGCAGGCAATCCGCCGAACTTCTGGGCAAGTTTGCCGAGATTGCCGGCGAATACGGCATCGGCGCCAATCTGGAACCGGTGGCGGGCGGAAAGACCAGCTCCTTGCGGCAGGCCCGCGACCTTATCGTGGCTTCGGGCGCGGACGTCGGGATAACGCTCGATCCCTTCCACCTGATCCGCGCGGGCGGCTCGATTGCCGATATCGCCGAGATTCCGGCCGGGATGATACGCTATGTACAGCTATGCGATGGCCCCCTGATCGCTTCGAGCGACATCGCTGCGAGCGAGGCGATCGCACACCGCCTCTATCCCGGCGAAGGTGAATTTCCGCTTCTGGATATGCTGCGCGCCATACCTGCCGATGCGACCGTGGGCATCGAATGTCCGAGCCTTTCCCGCGTACGCGCGGGCAAGGCACCTGCCGAGCAGGCGCGTGAGGCGCTCCTGGCGGTGGAAAGTCTCTATACGCAGCTTGAACAGGCTGCTCGCGAATACGGGGAACCGAAATGACCGGCGAGACCGACGACGATCGCATTCGCGCTCGCGTGGAATTCCTGAATGCGCGCTATCGGGATCCCGCTGCCGGTGCGGCGCAATTGCTGTGCGACAGTCATGATCCATCAGCACTGGCTTATCGGATCATCGATGGCGATCTTGTGGGCAAGGATCTGACATATGGCGAACTGCGCCTGGAATCCGAAAAGCTTGCCAGTGCGTTCAGCACCCTCGGGATCCGGCCCGGGGACCGCGTCGCCACGCTTATGGGGAAGAGCCGGGAATATCTCGTCACTCTGATGGCGATCTGGCGGCTCGGGGCCGTCCATGTACCGCTTTTCACAGCGTTCGCGCCGTCCGCAATCGCGATGAGGCTGGAGGGAAGCCGTGCCGTCGCTGTCGTCTGCGATGCCGGCCAGCAGCACAAGCTCGCCCCCGGTGAGGACATGCCCGCAGATGCGACCTGGCACATCATATCCACCGGTCCGGGCGGCGGCGGCGTGCTGTCGTTCAGCAGACTGCTGGACGAGGGCGTTCCGGGATTCGAGGCAGTGCGGCTTGGCGGTGAAGCGCCGATCATCCACATCTATACATCGGGCACGACGGGTAAGCCGAAAGCGGTGATCGTGCCGCAGCGCGCACTTGCGGCGTTTCAGGCCTATGCGGAATTCGGACAGGGCGTTCGCGAGGACGACGTGTTCTGGTGCGCGGCCGATCCGGGCTGGGCCTATGGCCTCTATTTCGGGGTACTTGCCACCTTCACCACCGGAGTACGATCGATCCTTTACGCCGGCGGCTTTTCGCCGGAAGCGACAATGGCGATCCTTGAAAGGGAGCACGTCACCAACTTTGCTGCTGCGCCGACTGTCTATCGGGCGCTTTGCCAAGCGGACTTGGGGGAAGGGCGGTTGCTGCATCTTCGCTGCGCATCGAGTGCGGGCGAGCCGCTGACGCCCGACGTGAACGAATGGGCCGTCGACGCACTGGGTGTCGAAGTCCACGACCACTACGGGCAGACGGAGGCGGGAATGGTGATCAATAATCACCACCATCCGCTGGTACGGCGCCCGATCAAGGCCGGAGCGATGGGGCACGCCATGCCGGGGTGGTCCGCGACGATCCTCGCCGAAGAAAGCGATGAGCCTGTAGGCGTCGGGACAGTCGGCCGAGTGGCTCTGGTCGTGAAGGAAAGCCCGCTGCTCTGGTTCCACGGCTATGACGGCGATCCCGCCAAGACGGCCGAGAAGTTTACTGCCGATGGCCGTTATTACGTGACGGGGGACACCGGAAGCGTGGATGAGGAAGGCTACTTCCATTTCTCGGCGCGCGATGACGATGTTATCATCATGGCGGGGTACCGCATCGGACCGTTCGAAGTGGAATCGGCAATGATATCGCATCCTGCGGTTTCCGAAGCGGCAGTGATTGCCGTGCCGGATCAGGTTCGCGGCGAAGTGATGGAAGCCTATGTCGTTCTCGCTCCGGGCAAGCAGCCATCTGCTGAACTGGAGCGTGAAATCCAGCAATGGGTAAAGACACACTATGCCGCTCACGCTTTTCCGCGCCGGGTTCATTTCGCCGATGCGCTGCCGCGCACACCAAGCGGCAAAGTGCAGCGCTTCGTACTCAAGCAGCGCCGCAAGGAGGAGCTTGCAGAGATGAATGGGTCGAACGCGTGAACGGTTGGGACCTGGACATTCCGATGTCGGCCGAGGAAGCGGTCGTCGGGCGCAGATCCGTGCGCCAATTCCTTGCCGATGATGTCGATCCCGAGGTTGTCCGTACTATTCTGGCGGGTGCGTCCCGGGCAGCCTCGGGAACGAATATTCAGCCCTGGCTCGTCCATGTCGTGATCGGCGAGGCCCGGGACCGCCTTTCCGAAGCGGTCATCGCGGCTGCCGAAGCCGGAGAGCGCGAGCTTGAATATGCCTATCTGGCGCCTTCCATGGACGAGCCGTACCTCTCGCGGCGACGCAAGGTGGGATATGACCTCTTTTCCCTCTACGGGATTGCGCGGGACGATTATCCTGCACGGCAAGCCGCGGCCTTGCGCAATTTCCGCTTTTTCGGGGCGCCGGTGGGCTTGTTCTTTACGATGGAACGCAGTCACGGACTGGGCGCTTGGCTGGATAGCGGAATGTTCATGCAGAACGTCATGATCCTGGCCCGTGCGCACGGGCTGGAAACATGTCCGCAGCAGGCCTGGTGCGATTATGGGCCGGTAGTGCATCGCATCCTCGATATTCCGGACAATCAGATCCTGCTGTCCGGCATGGCGATGGGATACGAGGATCTCTCGGCCACGGTTAACCAGCTGATCACCGAGCGTGCAGGTCCAGAAGAATTCACGCGCTGGCATACAGCGTGAGTTCTGCGGAAATCCTGTTGAACAACCGAATGGTTGGTATATTGAAGTGACGGCCTGAATCGCTGCGCCAAATTAGCCGGAACAGGACGCAAAGGCTCCGCTTTCTGTCCGTGGCACAAGCTGGTGCAAGGCGAAGACAAGAAATGGATACGGGTGCGGGACAACGGGCGTCCGGCACCGGGGATGAAGCTGAAAGGAATTGCTCATGACTATTCTTCACAAACTCATGTTCGCCAGCGTCGCAGCGCTGTCCGTGCCGGTTACGCTCGCACCTGCGATCGCGGCCGAAGCACCTGCCACGCCGGCCTACTCGACGCAGACCGATCTCGGCACCCTGCTCGACAATCCGCAGACCAAGGCGGTTCTCGACAAGTACATTCATGACATGATCAGCAATCCGCAGATCGACATGGCGCGCTCGATGACGCTGCGTCAGCTTCAGTCTTATGCCGGCGACGCGCTTACGGATGAGAAGCTGAAGCAGATCGACGCCGATCTCGCCAAGATTCCTGCCGCCAAGTAACGGGCGGCACCGGTCCGGCGGGACCGGGCAGAAATGCGAAGGGGCGGCAGATTGCCGCCCCTTTTTTTGTGCGTCAGGCGATCGTTTCTTCACCGCGCAGTGTCGTGCGATGCAATATTCGCCCGGCCGAGGCTGGATAGGGATAGGACCGGTGCAGGAGCGCCGGATTGTTGAAGATGACCAGATCGCCCGCGCGCCACGTGTGGCGATAGGTAAACCGGTCCTGCGTGCACCATTCGAGCAATTCGTCCAGAAGCTGCCGGCTTTGCGATGCCTCCATTCCGACGACATGATCGGCCGTCGAACCGATCAGAAGCACGCTGTTCGCATCCTTCTGATGCCACACGAGCGGATGTTCACGCGGCGGGAACACTGCGTTCCACCGCGCGAAGTCCGCCGCCGTCGGTTCGGCATGGATCAGCCTGCCGACGGCGGCAAGGCAATGACTGACGCGCAGGCTCTCAAGCTGGTCGCGGCGATCCTGCGGAAGCGCCGCGTGGGCGGCGTGCAGGTTCGCAAAGCCGGTGTCTCCGCCTTCTGCGGGCGCACTCTCGCACTTGAGGAGCGTGGCCTTGCCCGGTGTGTCGTATGATGTGCCGTCCATATGCCACCAGTCATTGCCTTTGACATAGTCGAGCTGGTTGGCATCCATCTTGTCGAGCGCGATGCGGTAGATGCCTTTCCCGCTGGGCGCGGTACCATCATCGGTGACGTCGTTGGCGTGGAGCGAACCGAGCACACTGCTCAGATCGAGAAGATGCTGATCGGAGAAGTGTGCCTCCGGGAAAATAAGCACGTGGTAGCGGTCCAGAGCGTCGCGGATCGCCCGTGCAGCCTGCGGAGTGGATGCGCAGGCGGGTTCGATCCGAACCGAAGCGCCGGTCCCGCCGCCAAGCGGCGTTATCTCGATTGCCGATGTCATGGTCATTCCATCCCCTGCCAGCGATCAGTTGAGATAGCGTCCACCGTTCACGCTGAGCGTGTGGCCGGTGATGTAGTCGGCATCTTCCGAGGCCAGGAAGGCAACGGCGGCGGCGATGTTCTCGGGGCGTCCGGCCCGCCGCATCGGTGTCATCGGCGCATAGGCCTCGACGTCGACCGGAGATTCCTGAAGTCCTTCGGTATTGACGAAGCCCGGCGGCACCGCGTTGACCGTGATCCCGCGCGTCGCGAATTCCATTGCGAGGGCTTTCGTGAAGCCCAGAACACCGCCCTTGGTGGCCGCATAGTGAGCCTGATTGGGCGTTCCTGCCTGGGCAGACGACGATGCAATGTTGATGATACGCCCCCAGCCCTGCGCCAGCATGTCGGGAACGATTTCCTTCACGCACAGGAAAGGCCCCTTGAGATTGATCGCCATCAGGCGGTCCCAGGTTTCCTCATCGAGATCCTCGAATTTCGCGAAGGGCGAAAGCGCGGCATTGTTCACGAGAATCGAAATGGGACCCAGCGCTGCCCGGCTTTCGTTGGCCGCAGCGGCAATCTCGGTGGCAAGCGAGCTGTCAGCGGCCAGACCAATGGCCTTGCCACCTTGATCGATGATCATCTGGGCGGTTTCCTGCGCTCCGGCTCCATTCAGGTCCCAGACCGCCACTGCCACGCCGTCCTTCGCGAGGCGAAGCGCAATCGCACGACCCAAGCCGCGCGCACCGCCGGTCACTACCGCGGCCTTGCCTTCAAGCGACATATCCTATCTCCCATTTCACATGATTGTATACAATAAGTCATACAGGTGTTCAGCGCGATTGCAATTCTCATTGCGGCTTGCCGCAAAAATCCGCCCGTTCTAGGGTGAGGGTAGATAATTCTGGAGAGTGAAGAAATGGACGATGGATCCGATCTTGCCGGGGACCGCGTGGCGCGGATCATCGCCGAAAGGATTATGACCGGGGAACTGGCGGCCGGCGAACCGATCAAGCAAGACGAACTGGCAGTCGAACTTGGCACCAGCCGGATCCCCGTACGCGATGCGCTGCGGATTCTCGAAAAGCGGGGGATGGTTTCCCTGCGCGCGAATGCCAGCGCCAAAGTGATCAGCCGGACCGTGGAGGACATGGATGTCTCCTATCGTATACGAGAGGTTCTGGAGCCGATGCTGCTCGGCGAAAGCATTCCGAATCTGACGCGAGAGGTCATCGAACAGCTCCGGGTCCTGAAGGATCGTCTGGCTGGACCGCTGGACTACGAAGAATACCTGAACTTGACGCGGGATTTTCACATCCTGTGTTTCAGTGGACACAAGGCGCCGCTGCTTGCGCATGTCATCGAGTGGCTGTGGGACACGACTTACAGCTATCGCGCTGCTTTCGCGCGCATGTCGGTTGTCGATGAAGGGCGGCTGCGGGCCATGTGTGCCGAGCGGGAGTTGCTTTTCGATGCCATTCTTCAGCAGGATATCGATTTGGCACAGCGTATCTGGGCCATACAGGTCCGCCGCACCCACAAAGCCCTGCTTAGCTATGCCGAACAGCAGGATGTTTCCGGAAAAGCCGCCCCAGTGTCCGGCGCGGCCGGCTGATTCGCACGCCGCTACTCGGTTTCCAATTGGATACAAGATAATCGCCTGACCGCGATCTCTCGTTGCGGAAAGCGAGGCTCATTGACCATTGCCAAGCCTTCTGACAGAAATCTGTCCAATTGATCCATTGAGGTCAGACCAAAAACAGAGGATGCTCGCGTGACGATATTCGCAAAGGGTGCTTGCGCCATGTTGCCGGCTCTACTGTGCTGCGGCGCGATTGCGATCCCGGCACATGCCGAGGTCACGCGCAGCGCATCTGCCGAGAGTGGGCGCGAGGTGCTCGATCTTTCGAACGGGTGGCGGTTTCATCTCGGAGATCTCGACCGGTCTGCGGCGGTGCTGCCGGACTTTGCGGATACGGCATGGCAGACCGTGTCCGTACCTCATACCTGGAACCGCATCGGCGAATATGCGCTCGAACGAAGCCCGGCTGCGAACAATGTTCAGGGGGCAGGCTGGTACCGGCTCCATGTCGCGGCACCAAAGGCCGGGCCGCGCGATCGTCAGTATCTCGACTTTGCAGGCGTGGGGAAGATTGCCGATATCTGGGTGAACGGCACCCATGTCGGCCGGCATGAAGGCGCATTCGCGCGGTTCCGCATCGACGTGACATCCGTCTGGAAACCGGGACAGGATAATATCGTTGCCGTGCGCGCCGACAATTCGAGGCCGAGCGCCGATAACGAGAGCGGGCAAGTCATCCCCCTCTCCGGAGACTTTTTCGTCAATGGCGGCATTTACAGAGGCGTAAAGCTGGTAACGGCGCGCGATGCCGGGGTCGATCTGCTCGATTTCGGCGGGCCCGGTGTCTACGCACAAGCCAATGCAATCTCGCCCGAGCGCGCAGATATCGATGTGCTGGTTCGCTTTCGTAATCAGGGAACGGTCAAGCGCAGTCTGGCAGTGATCACGGTGATCCGGGACGCGCAAGGCAGGCCGGTTGCGAAGCAATCGCAGGCCCTCGAACTCAGTCCGGGGCAGGATTCCCGGCACGTGAACCTCTCGGTTGCCAAGCCGCATCTCTGGAACGGGGTCGCCGACCCGTATCTCTATACGGTGTCCGTCGAAACGCGCGAGCAGGGGGCAGCCGGAGAGACGGTTTCGGTTCCGCTTGGCGTGCGCAGCTTTCACTTCGATCCCAAGGCGGGGTTCTCCCTTAATGGGCAGCATGTGAAACTCCACGGCGTCTCGCGCCATCAGGACGTCATGGGCAAGGGCTGGGCTCTTTCGGACGAAGACCATGCGCGCGACATGGCGATGATCAGGGAACTGGGCGCCAATACCGTGCGTCAGGCCCATTATCAGCATGCCGATGCCTGGTCGGACGAAGCGGACAAGGCCGGAATGGTCGTGTGGGCGGAGCTTCCCTACGTCACCACGCCTTCGCTCTCGGGAGGCAAGGGCAGCGAACACCTCTGGGCCAATGCCGAACAGCAACTGCGCGAGCAGATCCGGCAGAACTTCAACCACCCCTCGATCATGATGTGGTCAGTGGGGAACGAGGTGGATTCGGCAAAAGGCTTCGGAGTTCAGGGCGAGCCGCCTCAGCCGCTCGCTCTGCTCAAGCATCTCAATGCAATCGCCAAGCAGGAGGACCCGGCGCGACCGACCACGTTCGCGGACTGCTGCGAGGGGCTGACGATGATCAAGACGGCAGGCGAAGGGCTGGCCGGGACCACCGACCTTATCGGCTACAACCGCTACTACGGCTGGTACATGCCCAATCAGACCGACGCGCGCAGGCAGTTCGGTGAGGCGCTGGACCGCTTGCATGGCGATCATCCGAGCCTGCCGCTGTCTGTCTCGGAATATGGCGCAGGCGGCGCGTTGACGCAGCATAGCGACAATGTGCGGGCCGGCTTCGTCAACATGGCGGGGCGGCCCCAGCCGGAGGAATTCGAGTCCTTCGTGCATGAGGAGACCTGGCCCGTCATCCGCGAGCGTGACTTCGTGTTCGCGAGCTGGATCTGGAACATGTTCGATTTTCCCAGCGACCTCCGGCAGGAGGGCGATGCGATCGATCTCAATACCAAGGGCCTCGTCAGCTTCGATCGCAAGACGCGCAAGGATGCATTCTACTATTACAAGGCGCAGTGGAATCCCGAACCGATGATGCATCTGACCGGCAAGCGATACGTGTCGCGCGCCTATCCGGTGATGGAGGTGAAGGCCTATTCCAATGCGACCAAGGCGCGCCTGACGATCAATGGGAAGGCAATCGGAGAGGTGCCCTGCACGGATCGGATCTGCGTATGGCCGGCGGTTGCGCTGGTCCCCGGCGCCAACCGGGCGGTGGTCGAAGGTGCGGTCAACGGCGTGGGTGTGAAGGACGAGATGGTCTGGACCGGGCCGGATCCGGTGCGGTCCGGCATCGCCATCGACGCGGGCGATCTGGCAGGGCGCACCGTGGCTGGCCGCCAGTTCGGCTCCGACGATTTCGTGACCGGCGGAACGCCGATGGTGCTCAACATGGAAGGGTTCGGGCGCAAGCTTGCCAACCCGTGTCGTGTGGATGGTCCTACGCCCGAGCTCTTTGATTTCTGGCGCGAGGGCGAAAGCTTTTCTTACGCGATTCCGGTGCCTGACGGCCAATGGAAGGTCACCGTACTGACCTTCCAGCCGTCTCCTGCCGCTCCTGCCAGCGCAACGATGACAGTATCGGCCAATGGCGCCGTGGTCGTTCCCGCGTTCAACATCGCCCAGTCGGCAGGCGGGGCGCTCAAGGCAAAGGCCTTGAGTTTTCCTGTCGAGGTGCACGGCGGCACGCTCAAGCTCGACTTTGCCGGCGCGGGCGGCAAGGCCGTCGTCGCCGCCATCATGCTGAATAAATGATCGAATTTCGATGCGGCGCTTCACCAGGCAGCGCTGCAAACAACAAATATCGAAGGGGAGAGAGAATGGACGATCGGAACACACGGTTTGATCGCCGCACGGCACTCACGGCTGCGGCCACTGCTCTGGCGGCAGGCACTGTCGGGCTGACGGCTCCAGCGGCCCTTGCCGCACCGGCAGTCCGCCGGTTTCCAAAAGGCTTTCGCTGGGGCGCCTCTACGGCGGGCTACCAGATCGAAGGCAACAGCGTGAATGCCGACCTCTGGGTGATGGAGCATGTGAAGCCCCAGACATTCGCCGAACTGTCGGGAGATGCGGACGACAGCTACCACCGTTGGCGCGAAGATATTGCGGTGATGAAGGCGATCGGGCTCAACGCCTACCGCTTTTCGATCGAGTGGTCGCGGATCGAACCGGAACGCGGCGAGTTTTCGCAGGCCCAGCTCGATTACTACCGCCGCTTCATCGCGGCCTTGCGCGAGGCCGGGATCGAGCCCGTGGTCACTTTCTACCACGTGGCCGCACCGCGTTGGTTCGCTGCCGCCGGGGGCTGGCTCAATCCGGAATCGCCCGATCTTTTCGCACGCTACTGCGACCGCGCGGCGCGGCAACTGGCTGCAGAGATCGGCGTTGCCTGCACGATCAACGAACCGCAAGTCGGCCTGACCTACCGGATCATGCCGCAGTCCCAGGCCTATTTCGGAAAGCTGGATGAAGCGCAGCAGGTGGCGCATGCAGCCGCTGCGCGGGCCATGGGCAGCGATCGGTTCGTGACCATGAACCACCCGGACATCAAGGGAATGACGCCGCAGCTCATGGCCGCGCATGAGAAAGGCTTTGCCGCCATCAAGGCCGCGCGCGGAGACCTGCCGACAGGCGTTACCCTGAACCTGGTCGATTTCCAGCCGGCCAATGAGGGCTCGCCCTATGGCGAACTGCGCAAGGCGGCCTATGGCCCCTGGCTGGAAGTTGCCGCGCGGGCAGGCGATTTCATCGGCGTGCAGACGTACAGGCAGGTCCGCATACCGGGCGCCGGTGCGAAACTGCCGGATTTCCCCGACATGCCCTATGTGGACCGCGCTCATCTGGAAGAACTGATCAAGCAGCCCGAAGCGCTGCGCAATACGGTCGAGTATGTCCACAAGGAAACGGGCAAGCCGATCTTCGTGACGGAAAACGGCCTCGAAACGCCCGACGACCGCCGCCGGGAATGGTATATTCCGCAAGTCCTCAAGCAACTGCATGACGCGATCGATGCGGGTGTGCCTGTCATGGGCTACATGCACTGGTCGCTCATCGACAATTTCGAGTGGCTGCAAGGCTTCAAGCCGCAATTCGGGCTGGCGAGCGTCGATCGCAAGACCTTCGCGCGCAAGCTGAAGCCGAGCGCAGCAGTTTACCGGCAGATTATCCGCGCGAACGCGGTCTGAGGGGGGCATATGCATCGGCGTGAATTCATGGGCGGCGCGGCTGCGCTCGGCGCCATGTCGCTTGCGGGCAGGGCGGCAGGGGCCGAACTGTCCGACCGTGTTCCGATTTTGATCGAAACGCGCGAGGCGACCGGCGACCTCAAGCACGTCTGGTCCGAATGTGCCGGATCGGACCGCGCGGCAATCACGATGCGCGAAAGCTGGCGCGGCGATCTCGATCGATGGGTCGGTGACTGCGGCCTCAAGAGAGTGCGGTTTCACGGCATATTCGCGGACGAGATGGGGGTCTTCGCGCCTTCCATTCTCAATCGCGGCAAGCCCAGCCCCAACTTCCGCAACGTGTTCGAAGTCTACGACGGACTGGTGGCGCGCGGTGTCGATCCCTTTGTCGAAGTCGGTTTCATGCCCGGCGCGCTCGCTTCGGGAAAATCGACATTCGGGTTTTACGAGGCGAACATCACTCCGCCCAAATCCATGGAGGATTGGGCCGCTTTCATCCGCACTTTCGTCGGCGCGCTTGCCGACCGCTACGGCATCGCCAAAGTTCGCGGATGGAATTTCGAGGTCTGGAACGAGCCGAACTTGCCGTTCTTCTGGAGCGGCAAGCAGCAGGACTATTTCGATCTCTACAAGGCAACGGCGGTGGCGATCAAATCGATCGATCCGGCGATTGCGGTGGGCGGCCCCGCGACTTCGGGCGGCAAATGGGTCGACGATTTCGCTCGATTCTGCGCCCAGAGCAATGCGCCCGTCGATTTCATTTCCACGCATGCCTATGCCGGGGGAAATCAGGAAGATCTCTACGGCAAGGATGCCCGGTTCTCGGTGAACCAGGTGATCCCCGATACCGTGCGCAAGGTGCATGGGCAGGTACAGGCGTCGGCCTGCGCGGGCAAGCCCATCTGGCTTAGCGAGTGGTCTTCGGACAGTCCGGCCATGATCGCCGAAGTCGTGACGCAGTGCCTGCCGATGCTGCGTGGCATGTCGCATTGGGTGCTTTCCGGCACCTATGAGGAACTGGGCGTCCCCGACTACTTGCTCAAAGAGGGAGACATGGGCTGGGCGACGATGGTGCAGGGCATCGCCCGCCCGAGCTTCAACACGTACCGGCTGCTGCATCGTCTGGGCACGCGGCGGCTCAAGGCGGACGGGCCCGCACTGGCCTCTCGGCGGGATGAGGGCGGCGTATCCGCGCTCGTCTGGAATCTGGCGGAAGCCTTGCAGCCGGCCGGTATTCCGGGTGCCACGTCCGAACGGAAAGTCACCGGGTCTCCGAAGCGGTTCGACGTGCGGTTTGCCGGAGCGTGGGAGGGGCAGAAAGTAAAGGTGAGCTTCGTCGATCAGGAGCGCGGATCGCCGATGCCGGCATGGCGCGCGATGGGATCGCCCCGCCTGCCGACGCCTGCGCAGATCGATACCTTGCGCAAGGAATCCTCGATCGCCGCGCCGGTGACGCTGCGGCTGGACCGCAATGCCTCGGTCTCGGTGGACTTGCCGCCCGAAGGTGTGGCGTTGCTTGAACTGGTCTGAAGAAAAAAGGGGGGGAGGCTCATGCGCGCGAAAAATCTGCGGACGTTGAGTTCTGTGTTGGCTCTGGCGCTGGCCTGCCCAACCGGGGCAGTGGCGGCTCCTGCGCGGAGCGACGATGCTGACGTCAAGAGTGCGGAGGCTCGGGCCGAAAACACGCTTCGGCAGATGTCGGCCGAGGAGAAGACCGTCCTGACGCACGGGCAGATGGCGGTCCCGATCATGGGGCCGATGAAACTGCCCGCCGATGCCGTCATCGGCGCGGGCTACGTCCACGGCATTCCGCGCCTTGGCGTACCTTCGCTGCGCGAAACCGATGCAAGTCTCGGCGTCGCCTGGCTCATGGGTCTTCGCAAGGACGGCGCGACGGCACTTCCCTCCGGTATGGCCATGGGATCGACGTGGGATCCCGATCTGATCCATGCCGGCGGCGCCATGATTGGCGCAGAGGCGAAGGCCAAGGGCTTCAATGTGATGCTGGCCGGAGGCACGAACCTGATCCGGGACCCGCGCAACGGGCGCACGTTCGAATATCTGTCCGAAGATCCGCTGCTTTCCGGTGTCCTGGCGGGCAATGCGATTGCCGGTATCCAATCGAACGGGATTATCTCGACGATCAAGCACTTCGCGGTCAACGATCAGGAAAGCGGCCGCTATTTTCTCGATGCGCGGATATCCGAAAGCGCCGCGCGGGAGAGCGATCTCCTCGCTTTCCAGATCGGTCTTGAAATCGGACGTCCCGGCGCGGTGATGTGCGCCTACAACAAGGTGAATGGCGCCTACGCTTGCGAGAATGACTGGCTTCTCCAGAAAGTGCTTAAGCAGGACTGGGGCTACAAGGGCTTCGTCATGTCGGATTGGGGCGCTGTTCATGGGGTGGAAGCCGCCATTCACGGCCTCGACCAGCAGTCGGGTCAGGAAATGGACCCGAAGGTGTTCTTCAGCGACACTCTGGCAGGCAAGGCTGCGTCCGACCCGCAATACGCGCGGCGGCTGGACGATATGAACAAGCGGATCCTGACGAGCATCTATGCTCACGGGCTCGACAAGCCGGGTGAGCCTGCAAAGGCAGTCGATGCCGCTGCCAACCTCGCCGTCTCGCGCCGGATTGCCGAGCAGGGCATCGTCTTGCTGCGCAATGTCGGCGGCGTTTTGCCGCTTGCCGGGTCGGCGAAATCCATTGCCGTCATCGGCGGCTTTGCGGATACCGGGGTACTGTCGGGCGCAGGTTCGAGCCAGGTCAACGGCGAGAAGGGGCCGGCGCTGACGGTGCCGATCGGCGGATCGGGGCCATTCGCGGCCATGATTTCGCAGCAGTACCAGCCCGGCGCGCCTTTCGACGCGATCAAGCGGCGAGCGGCAGGCGCGGAGGTTCGCTTTCGCGACAGCCGATACATTTCGCGCGCGGTTGAGCTTGCCCGGCACTCGGATATCGCCATCGTGTTCGCGACGCAGTGGATGACCGAGGGCATCGACGCGCCGGACCTCGGCCTTCCCGACGGGCAGGACGCCCTGATCGAGGCCGTTGCCGCAGCCAATCCGCGTACGATCGTGGTGCTTGAAACGGGCGGCCCCGTCCTGATGCCCTGGCTTGGCAAGACAGCCGCCGTTGTCGAGGCCTGGTATCCGGGCGCGGCGGGCGCCGAGGCGATTGCCTCAGTCTTGTTCGGCGAAACCAATCCCTCGGGCCGCCTGTCGGTCACTTTCCCTGCCGCCACCGCACAACTCCCTCGCCCTCATCTCGACGGCGTGGAATTGAGCGGCGACATTTCACCCGGTAACATTCCTGCGAACACCAGGCTCAATGTGAACTACGACATCGAAGGCGCGGACGTCGGCTATCGATGGAATGCCCTCAAGCAACAGCGGGCACTTTTTCCGTTCGGCTTCGGGCTGAGTTACACGGCGTTTCAGGCCGGCAAGCTCCAGATCCAGGGCAACCGCGCGACAATGCTTGTCACCAATACGGGGCAACGCAGCGGCGCCACGGTCGTCCAGCTCTATCTGGTTGGCCGAGCCGGGCGGAAGGTGCAGCGGTTGGTCGGATTCCAGCGTGTCGCGCTTGAGCCCGGCGAGTCTCGTAGTGTCAGCATGACTATCGACAATCGCCTGCTGGCGGATTGGGCCGACGGAAAATGGACTATCCCGGCGGGCGACTATGATTTCGCCTTGGGCGAGAACGCGGAAGCGCTTGGTCCATCGGTGCGTTCCAATTGGAAAGGGCGCGTCTGGGCGCAGTGAGGCGTAGGCCATTTCGAGCGGCTTTTCTCGCCTTAAAAGTGGTAAGGCCTGTTATTGGATACCAAACGCTGTGGCGATGATCTGGCCTCGACGGGAAAAGACGAAGAGATCGATGGCACCCTTTGCCGATAAAAATCGCTAAAACGCGTGGTTTTATGGATATTTTAGATTTTTGGTCGTTGGCCTGCCCCCAATCCTGGAGGTGGGCCAACTGCCTCTCTGACTCAGATTGTATGCAATCTTGTGCCATGCTGCTTGCCAAGGAAGAAGGCGGGTGCAATAGGGGAATCAAGATTGGTCAGGCAATCAACAGCGCCCATTTGGTTGGAGGCGCCTTAAAAAATAGGGGAGGTATTACATGCGCCTTTGCAAGAAGGTGGCGTTCATCGGTGTGAGCGCTCTGTCGATTTCTGTTCCAGCAATGGCGCAGCAAGCTCCATCCCAAGATGCCGAAGAAGCGTCGAGTGTCATCATCGTCGAAGCGCGTCGCCGGGATGAAAGCATTCAGGACGTGCCGATGGCGGTCAATGCTGTCACGTCCGAGCAGATCCAGAAGCTCAACATGCGCGACTTCAACGAAGTGCAGAACCTGGTTCCGGGCCTTCAGTTCTTCAGCAATTCCAACGGCGTTGCCGCAGGCGGCCAGATGCGCGGGATCCAGTACGATCCCAACGCCGGCGTCTCGGCTTCGGTCGCCTTTTACCAGAACGATGCCCCGCAGGAGGGCAGCCTGGTCCTGCAGACCATGTATGACGTGAGTCAGGTGGAAGTCTTGCGCGGACCGCAGGGAACCTTGCGTGGACAGGCGACCCCGTCAGGTTCGATTGTCGTCAACACGAAGCGACCCGATCTTTACAATGTCGGAGGCTACATGTCGACGACGGCCAACACTATTGGCGGCCAGAACGTCAATGGTGCACTCAATCTACCACTGCTGTCCGGGCTGGCTGCGGTGCGTGTCGCGGGCGTCTATTCGGCGGGCGAGGGTAACCGTGTCACGTCGATCCAGAACGATGGCGATCGCCGAGATCCCTATACCCATACGGCAAGCGGGCGCATCAGTCTTCTTGTCGAGCCGACCGATTTCCTGCGGCTTTACGGCGTGGCGCAGACGATGTCGCGCAAGGCGCGCGAATTCGATCAATTTGCGTCCTACTCGCTGTTCGATCCCAGCGCCGAGCAAAGCGATCCGGTCATCACGCCGGGCGACCGGCTTTCGATCCTGTCCAATCCCCGCAATGTCGATCAGACGTTCAACAGCTATAACTGGCGCGCGGAACTCCGCCTTGCCGGTCAGTTGCTGGTCTATCAGGGTCAGAAGTACGATCTTGACGTCCAGTCGGTGACGAACTCAGACAGCGCCAATATCCTTTCGGGAAAGAACTGGTTCCAGACCACGCATACCCACGCCGACACGTGGACGCATGAAATCCGTCTTCAGAACGAATCCTTGGTCGCGGGAATGTTCGACTACGTAGCGGGCTATTTCCACACGCTGCAGAAAGCCGACACGAACGTAATTTCGCAGACCCCGGTATTTCTTCCTGCGAGTCTTGGTGGTGGACTGGCCACGATCGCCGAAACACCTATCGGCCTGAATGGCGGCCACGTGACCGAGGAATCGTTCTTCGCGAACCTGACGGCACATATTGGCGACAGTACGGAGCTTTCCGGCGGTCTGCGCCACATCAAACACCGGGATCCGGGCGTGCCGATGGTGATCGCGGGCAACGCTCTCCCGACGTCGCCGGTTAACGACGACGGCATGATCTATATTGCTTCGCTCAAGCACCGCTTCAGTCCCGCCGTCATGGCCTATGCAAGCTTCGGTACCTCAAGGCGTCCCGGTGCGTTTTCGATCGGTGATTTCAGCGTCGTGAAGTCCGATCTTCAGAACTCATTCCAGAACTTGAAGACCGAAACATCGCAGTCCTACGAAGCGGGTATCAAGACCACGCTGTTCGGCGGCCGTGGTACGGCAAACCTCTCCGTGTATCACCAGAAGTTCAACAACTATCCCTATCGTTCCCAGAGCGGCGTCTATTACGTGAATTACATGGCCACGGTGGGTGCCGGCGGAGCCGTGACGGTGACGCCGTCAGTGGGCATCTTCAATTTCGTCGCCTCGGTGCCGGTCGAAGTCAACGGCGTCGAAGCGGATGCCTCCTTTGAGATCACGCCGAACTGGAGCGTTTCGGCCACGGCAAGTTACGCGCTGGGCAAGATCAAGAACGGGCTCATTCCCTGCAACGACCTCAATGGCGACGGCATTCCCGACGATCTGAGCGCGCCGCCCTCGCTTGCGGCCCTTCAGGCCGCGGTCGGGGCCAATAATGTGGCCGGTTGCAAGGTGACGCAGCGTTCCTCGTTCCAGTCGCCGTTCTCCGCAACCGTTCAGACCGAGTATCATCAGGATATATCGTCCTCGCTCGAAGGTTTCGGGCGGGCCATGTTCAACTTCAACGGATCGGCGCAGGGCGATCCCCAGTTCGCTTTTGATCAGGTCGGTTCCTATGGCCTGCTCAATCTGTTCCTTGGCATTCGCGATCCCAAGGGCGCCTGGGAAGTCTCGGCCTTTGCCAAGAACCTGTTTGGTGTCGACAAGGCGACGATCATTAACCGCGCGGCCACGTCGAACTACCAGCAATTGGTGCTGCCCACCTTCAAGACGGTGGGGATGACGGCCACCAGCCCCTACACGATCATCAATACGACCCCCAATCGCGAGTTCGGACTGACATTCCGTTACGCGTTCGGATCGAGGTGATCCCGGCGTCAATTGCCCGGGTCTGAATGGAAAAGAACCCCCGCCAGATTGTGGCGGGGGTTCTTTTCATGTCGTGAAGGCTGGAAGCGCCCGTCCTTGGCGCCGGCGTTGGAGGCCTATGCTGGCGGCAGCCCCAAACCATCGCGAAGGGCGGCCATCATGTGGCTTTCGTAGCGCTGGACGAGTTTCGCCTGACGGACCAGCGTGAAGCCATGAAAAGCGCCGGGAGCAATGGCAAGTTCCACTTGCACGCCGGCGGCCGCGAGGCGCCGTGCGTATTCGAGATTTTCCTCATAAAACAGGTCGATAGTACCGACTCCTATGAAAGCGGGAGGCAGACCTTCAAGGTTTGCGGTGCGAGCGGGTACAGCCCCGGCTGGAACTTGCGGCGATCCCGCAGGGATGCCCAGAAAGCTACTCCAGCCGAACCTGTTGCTTTGCGGGGTCCACATCAGCGCGCCCTGCTGGGGAGGCCGGTGCACGGTGCTTCCCGTCCGATCATCAAGCATCGGGTAGATCAGGCATTGGTAGGCCAGCGGAACTTCTTTCCGGTCGCGCGCGGCAATCGCAAGCATCGCGGCCAGACCGCCACCTGCGCTTTCGCCCTTTACCGCGATGCGCGCAGGATCGACGCCAAGCGCGCCCACGTTCGCATGGAGCCATTTCAGGCCGGCATAGCAATCTTCCAGCGGGCCGGGGAATGCGGTCTCGGGCGCAAGACGGTAGTCCACCGTGACAATTACGCAGTCGAGATCGCGGGCGAGATCCTGTAGGTCGGCCAGGCCGCTTGCGGCAGTCCCAAGGATGTAGCCGCCGCCGTGAATGTGCAGGATCGCAGGGCGGGCCTGCGCTTTCGGCCCAGCGTTGACGATATAGATACGCACATCGGGATCGCCTGGTTTTCCGGGAATCCGCTTCTCGGCGATAGAAACCCCGGTGCTGGGCGCGCGCTCAAGCGGGGAACGGCTGGATCGGGCGGCAATCACGGCTTCCTTGGTGGTGACCGAGCCGCGCATCATCGGCAATGCCGATGCAATCATTGGCCTGAGCTCGGGGTTCACGAAGGGAAGAGGGTCGAAATCCGCAGGCGGGCTCGATATGCCGGCGCCGGCAGCGGCCGCTTGCGCAAAGGCATGTGGTGCCAAGGCGGCGCCGATAGCCGCCGTGCTTACAAGACTTGCGCATTGCCTGCGCGAGATTCCTTCATTCGCCATAATTGCCTTTCCTGGCTGATGGGCATTGCGGGATCACTCGTGAGCCGTCGTTGGCGATGCTGATTTACCGATTGCCCAGTCGGCGGCGTCTTCGAGCATGGCGACGTAGTGCGCCTCGGAGTAGGATTGCGGGAGGTGGCCGATTGCCGAATAGAACATCCGTCCTTTTCCGACGTGTCTGCTCCACGCGATGGGGTGGTCACCCATCGACAGCTTCTCACCGAAACCACCATTCTGCGAATAGGTGCTTTCGTCCAGACGGGCGATGACGTCGGCCCCGGTGAGCCGCGGGCTGGCGGCGAAGCTGTACCATTCATCTTTCATGGTCCAGGTCGCAGGCAGGCGGGCTGCCGCAGGATGCGTCTTGTCGTCAACGAATATCCGGGCTTCCTGAAACTGCGGCTGCATGGGGTGGCCCACGAAGCGGGCGCCTAGCAGGGTATCGGCGTACCAGTCCCAGAAATAGGAGGGATCGCCGGCGCTGCCGTGTACGCCTATGTAGGCACCGCCTTTCTCGATGTAGTCGCGAAAGGCTTTGCGCTGCGCCAGTGTCAGCACGTCCCCGCTGATGTTGTTCCAGACGACTGCATCGAAATGCGAAAGATTCTCGGGCGTAAAGGCGCCGCCGCGATTCGTCGTGACGATGTTCCAGCCTTTGCGCGCGGCCATTGCGATGAAGGCGGCATGGGCAGCATTGAAGCCGGGCTCGTCTTTGAATCCATTTATCTTTTCGAACAGCAGAATGTGCGGTTTGCCCGGCTGGAGATCGAATTGTGGGCGGTCATTGTCATAGCGTGCACACCGGGCAATGTGGTCGGCCTCGGTCACCGGGAGGGATCGCAATTTCGTATCGAGCGCAGGTAGCGCCTTTGCATCCGCCCCCACCATCATGGCGACTTGGCGCAGCGTCAAAATGGCGGAAAAGGTCGGTGCGTCGGTTCGCGCAAAAAACGGTGGCAGGCTCGACAGCTTTCCCGACATCGCCTGATCCGCAGCGGCCTTCGCTGACGGGCTGAGGAGCACGTCGATCAGCGGAGAATCCAGCGAAAAGGCGGCATCGCGAAGCGGGCAGTCGGCGACCGGGGCGGCCGCCACGGTTACCGGTGCTGCTGCGACCGCCAGGGCCGCTAAAGTCCAGGAAAGCATGGCCGGTCTTGTTCCTCTCACAGCTCATTTTGGCGGCAAGAGCGTAAGAATCGAGTTACTCTTGATTCCCGCTCTTGCCGTCATTTTCGATATGCAGGACTTGCCGGTTTATCGCGAGCTCGGCCCACCATGCTGTGCTGCCTGCGCCTCCCCTGGAGCTGCTTTGGCGCGTGCGCGCAGATAGAGACGCAAAGCTTCCAGATCCTGATCGCTCAATTGTCGGAAGGGCGGCATTCCGTTGAGCTTGAGGCCGCCTTGCTGAACGATCATCTTGAACGTCTGCGGATCCACGATTGCAGGCGAATAGCGCAAGTCAGGCGCGGCTCCGCCGCCCACCGCATTCCAGCCGTGGCACACCATGCACCCGTTGGTTGCGAATGCCATCCCGCCTGCCATGATCTTGTTTGTATCCGGTTTGAAATCCGGATCGGCGGGGGGCACCAGCTTGGGCGGCTGATAGGCGGGAAGGCTGTCGCTTCCCCCGATCGCGAAAGTCAGCACATGCCGGGGCGCGCGATAATCGGTGCGGTAAGCCGCGTTGCCCGGTGATCCGATGCCGCCGCCAGTGCCGCCATTGCCCGACAGCACCGTGACATACTGCTTGCCGCCGGCCCGATAGGTGATCGGGGCGCCAACGATCGGACTCTGTGCCTTGAACGACCAGAGCTGCTTTCCGGTCTTGGCATCGCGGGCGACGAACTGTCCGTCGATCTGCCCCTCGAACACCAGTCCGCCGCCGCTGGCCATCACGCCGCCGGGCCAGTCTCCGGGGAGTTCGACTTTCCAGATTTCCTTCTGCGTGGCGGGATCGAAAGCCTTGAGGAAGGAACGGGAATCGTTCTTCAACCCGGCTTCGGGATTGAGTGTCACGCCCATGCCCCTGCTGATCTCCGCGCCGCCCTTTTGGCCGTCACCAATCAGCGCGCCCTTTTCGATCACAGGGATGTAAAGGAGACCAGTCTGCGGGCTGTAGGCCTGCGGCATCCACGAATGCGCGCCGGTCGGTCCCGGCCACAGTTCGAACATGCCGGGCTTGCCCGCGTAGCGGATGCCGGGGTTCTCGACCGGGCGGCCGGTCTTCATGTCGATGTGATCGGCCCAGGTGACCTTGGCGATCTTGTCGGCGGAAATCAGCTTTCCGCTCGCCCGGTCGATCACATAGAGGAACCCGTTCTTCGGCGCTTGCATCAGCACCTTGCGGTCCTTGCCGTCGATCTTCAGCGTGGCCAGCGACATGTCGGTGGTGGCGGTGCAGTCCCACTGCTCGCCGGGACAGACCTGATAATGCCACTTGTATTCGCCGGTATTCGCATCGACCGCGACGATCGAGGCAAGGAACAGGTTGTCGCCACCACCGGGGCTGCGCAGGTTCTGGTTGTAGGGGAAGCCGTTGCCGATGCCGAGGTAGATCATGTTGAGTTCGGGATCGTAGCTGAACGCGTTCCACGCGGTGCCGCCGCCGCCGCGCCGGGTGCCGTCGGGGTTCTTCCACCCGCTCGGCCATGTCTTGCGCATGACCGCTTCGGCCTTCTGATTGACCGGCGAAACCTCGTCTCCGGGGGTGGTGTAGAAGCGCCAGGCAAGCTTGCCGCTCTTCTCGTCATAGGCCGAGACGAAGCCGCGCGCCGGGCTGATATCCGCGCCGCCGAAGCCGACGATCACCTTGCCCCCGAACACGCGCGGTGCGCCGTTCGAATTGCGCGGGGCCTGATCGGGATAGTCGTAGGTCTTCCACGCTTCCTTGCCGGTCTTGGCATCGAGCGAGATCACGTAGCCATCGGTGGTAACAAGGAAGACGTGACCCGCGTCATAGGCGATGCCCTTGTTGCCCCAACTCATCTGCAGAGTGGATGTAGCCCGCTCGCGCGTGCCGCCGTCGTATTCCCACAATTGCTTGCCGGTCACCGCGTCGAGCGCGCGGATATGCGAGTGGCCGCTGGTCACGAAGACCTTGCCCTCGGCCATCAACGGGGTGCTGGCGGTGAACCCCGGCTCCAGATCGGTATGCCACGCCAGCTTGAGATTGCCGACCGTGTCGGTGTTGATCTCGTCCAGCGGCGAATAGTGCGTTTCGCCCGGCGTGCGGCCCCAGCTCGGCCACTCGTCGGGATTCGCGATCATGTTCTGATCGATCGGCTGAGCGGGTTTGTTGCACGCAGACAGTGCAAGTACGGCGGCAAGGGCCGAATAAAGCCCCGGTTTCATACGCGTTGCCAGCATTCCCTTTTTACTCTCCCTGATGCGCGGATTCTTGTGGGCGCGCTTTGCCTGGTATTTCAGAGTGTCGGTTCGATTTGGCTGGTTGACCTGCAGGACGTTTCGCGGATCAGGCGGATGCTTTCAACACGCTGCGCATTTCGAGGACCGTTTGGCTTTCATCGTCGGGCTGGCCGATTTCCGGAATCCCGAGGCACGTCGCCATGACAGCGTGAACTTGCTCCAAAAGAGGCGCGGGTTCCGTCTTTTCGCGCGCCGGCAGGACGAGTCCGATTGCCAGCGGGCGATCCCCGGGTTGACCGGGAACGAGCAGCGCCAGCGCCTTGCGGTCGGTTCCAAATCCGGCCGGACCGATCGCGAACTGCCGCTCGCTCATAGCTGCGATACGCACGTCCATTTCGGCTACAGCGAATTTGCGTTTCTGTTCGGCTTCGGCGTTGAGGCGACGCAGAACGCCGCCTCGGCGTGGTTGGGGCACCGCTGAAAGCAGCATTTGCCCGACTGCACTGAAGGCGAGCGGATCTTTGGCACCGCATTGGAAGCGTGACTTGCGCGTGGCCAGATCGCCGGTACCGCGCACTGCGACAATTTGTGCCGATACACCGACAATCGCATTGAGTGTAACCGGGTATCCGGTCTGCGAATGGAGCGTTTCAACGAGGCGTACGATGCGCCCGTCGCGGATCGATTGTGGTTGGCAAGACTGGCCGATGAACGCCGCACGCGGCATCACGCGGTATGTCCGCGCGACCGGGTCCTTGTGGAGAAGGCCGAGTTCAACCAGGCTCGCCAGCAATTCGGAGGTGCTGGATTGCGGGCGATGGAAAGAGCGCACGATGTCCATCACGGTGATTTCGTCGCGCCCGCTGTCGAGGTAATCCAGAACTTCGATTACGCGGCGAGCGATCTTTGTCTTGTTCCTCTCGGCCATCGTCATCTTCCCGCCTCCCTCTGTCCCCTCGCGGTGCGATATTGCGTCCGGTACGGTGTAACGCGAAAAAGTGCCCGCCGTCCCGTCTGCTTCCAGGAGAGGAAACGCATCGAGACGGCGGGCATTCGCAAGTTTCAACCTGGCGCTCCGGAGGGATGACGACAGGCTGTGGTAACGCAGTACGGGCGCACCGCCCGGAATTCGTGACCTTCGTACCCACAAGGTTCGGCGCTGCAATATCAACTAAACAGTTGGTAGACTAATGAGCATGGGTTGGAAAGAGGTTTTTCGATTCCGGTGAGGTTTGCGCAGGCGGGGAGCGGCCGATTGACCGTTCCCCGGAACGATGCTAACAATATGACGAACACCGTCCTCGCCGCGCTGCTATGCGCCTACAAATGACCGTCTGGGCGAGGGGAGAGGATGCGACAACGTGGACAAGCCGCTACCGGATTTCTTCAACGATCGGGCCGTGATCGATGATCCCGCCGATTATTTCGGCCGGATTCGTGCAATCTGCCCGGTACAGCGCGAGCCATATCAGGGTGCCTATATGGTAACCGGCTATGATGAACTGACCGAACTGCTCAATCGCAAGGATGAGGGCATTTCGTCCTGCCTTTCCGTTCTTGGGCCCATTCCGCCGCTGCCCTTCGAACCTCACGGCGATGACATTGGTGCGCAGCTCGATGAAGTCCGCGATCGCCTGCCATGGTCGGCGCACCTGGTCTGCTTCGACGGAGCCCGGCATGCAGAGCATCGCACGCTGATCACAAGTCTGCTGACCTATCGGCGCATCCGGCAAAACGAACAGTACCTGAGATCGCTGGCAGATCGTCTGATCGACGGATTTGCGAGCGAAGGGCAATGCAATGTCGTCGTCCGCTACGCCCATGCGACTACGACTTTCGCGATTTCGGATTTCATGGGCATTCCCGAATCCGACCGCGCGGTGCTGCTGGAAGCTATCGGCGCACCGCCAAGCCAGATCGAGGGGGATGCGCAAGCGAAGGTCGGCCCAGATCCGCTTGCCGCGTTGAAGGACCTGTTCGATGGCTATCTGCGCGAAAGGCTGGAACGCCCGCGCGACGATCTCTTGACCGAGCTGGTCCAATCGAAGTTCCGGAACGGCGAAGACGTGCCTTTTGAAACTCTCTCCAACCTTGCGCGGTTTCTGTTCGGTGCGGGCCAGGATACCACGTCGCATCTTATCTCGATGGCTGTGCGCATTCTTGCCGAAGATAGCGATCTGCAGGAGCGTCTGCGTGTGGAACCGGCGCGCATCGGTGACTTCATCGAGGAAGTTCTGCGCTTCGATCCACCGGTCAAGGCGGCCTATCGTCTGGCCGTGAGGGATACCGAACTGGCTGGCATTCCGCTTCCGGCGGGCAGCGTGATGACTGCCTGTCTCTCGGCGGCCAATCGCGATCCGCGGCGCTTTGAAAATCCGGATGCATTCGATATCGACCGGGCGGGATTGCGGGACCATATCGCTTTCAGCAGAGGGCTTCACGCCTGCCCCGGCGCACCTTTGGGCCGGATGGAGGCGGGCATCGCGATTGAGCGGCTGCTTGCACGCACCAAGCGTCTCGAACTTGATGAGACCCGTCACGGACCGCCGGAGAGCCGGCACTTCCGTTTCGTGCCGACCTATACCTTCCGCAGTCTCGTAGACCTTCACATCAAATTCGAGATGGCCTGACGCCGGACTTTCCGGAAGTCATTCAAGACGGGGGGATTAGCCGATGGCCGTAGCCGATGTATCCGACAGAACCATTGAACAGCTGATATCGCTTGAAGGGCGCTGCGCGGTTGTTACCGGCGGCGCGACGGGGCTTGGCAAAGCCATGGCCCGCCGACTTGCGGAAGCCGGTGCAAACGTGCTGATCGCCGATATCGACGCGCCTCTTGCTAGTGCCGCTGCCGAGGAGATACGCGCGATGGGACGAGGGCAGGTGGTCGCGTGTCGCTGCGATGCTGCCAATGAGGCGGAATGCGAGCAGGTCGCGGCAGTGGCGGCTGAGCACTTTGGCGGGATCGACATCTGGGTTGGAAACGCCGCGCTTTATCCCAGCATTCCGCTCCTCGATATGACGGTTGGAGAGTGGGATGAGGTCATGGCCGTCAACCTTCGTGGCGTCTTTATCGGCGCGAGGACGGCGGCGCGGCGGATGATCGAGCGCGGCCAAGGCGGCGTAATCATCAATGTTGCATCTCAGGCCGGGTTCAGGGGTGTTGCGCCGGGGCTTTGTGCCTATGTCGCGTCGAAGCACGGCGTTCGCGGCATGACCCGGCAATTGGCGCTCGAACTGGCGCCTTTCGATATACGGGTCCTGGGCGTTGCGCCGAGCCACGCCCGGACGGAAAAGACCGCCCGCGCCATTGCGGCAAAGCCTGAACTTCTCGAGCAGATTCCGGCGCTGAGCACCAGCCGGCTCGGCCGCGTGGGTGTGCCTGACGATATCGGCCGCGTCGTGCTTTTCCTTGCGTCCGACATGGCTGCGTTCATGAGCGGCACGACCGTGAAGGTCGACGCCGCCGAGATGGCGTGAGGCGGTCGCCCGCGTCTGTCAGGTGAGCGTGAAGCGCGAGGGAGGCACAGGCATTCCGGCCTTCGCGCTCCTGCCCCGATAGAGGCGCGAGCGTCCGGAAAGGGGCCGACCTTCCTTCAGGCTGTCGCCGCCGTCCCCCGGCACCACGTTGATATAGAAATCGCGCAGATCCTCGCCTCCGAAGCGGATCTGAGTCGTGGAGCCATCCGGCGTTATCAGTGGAGCAAGTTCCTGCCCTTCCGGTGATACGCGCGTGATCAGGCCTGGCGAGCGAAACCCCGTCAGGAGGACTGTGCCGTCGTCTTCCAGCGCCAGTCCGTCGCAGTCGTCCTTCTCGAAGAAGGTCCGGCGATTTTGTAGCGAGAAGTCGTCGGTCACATCCCAAACCAGAGAAGTCCGGAAGGTATCGCTGCAATAGAAGCGGCTGCGCAGCGGATCGTGCGCGATGCCGTTCGAGAAATAGACCTCGTCTGATAATTTGGTAACCCGGCCCTCCACGCTCATCCGGTAGATGGCGGTCGGGCGCGTGTCGCGTGCGGCGATCACATGGTCGATGTCATTGGTACCGAAGAAGATGCCGCCTTCGCCGTCGGGCCACATTTCGTTGATGCCGTTGATCGGCAGCCCTTCCAGGTAGCGGATCAGCCAGCCTGACTTGCCACTGTCGGGATCGTTCCACATGATGCCGCCCTGACCGCTTGAGAGCACGGCGCCGCACTCGTTCATCATCACTCCGCCGGTCCACATCCGGCTTTCGTTGAAACTGGCAACGGGCGTTCCGTCAGGCCTCACACCGTGGATGCCGCCGGCGATCACGTCGCTGTACCAGATCACGCCGCGTCGGAAGTCGTAGGACAGTCCTTCAAGATACGTGCCTTCCGCGATTACCAGATAGGCACTTGCATCGACCACCTCCATGTTCATCTCCCATGATGCGGCACCTTGATGGACGCGGCGCATTTCTTTTGTTCGTCTATTTGTTGGCGATTGTACAGATCTGGTCAATGCTGTTGACGGCTCCCTACCGTTGCTCGCCCGCGAAGAGATCGGCCGAGCGATTGTCGTTCCCTGGCCTGCACTCTCCCCATCGAAGATGCTATCATCTTGACGAACACGTGCGGAGAGCGACATGAAAGACATCCTCGTTTCGGGAGCGAGCATCGCGGGGCCTGTCACCGCATGGTGGCTGCATCGCTTCGGCTTTCGCCCGGTGCTGGTCGAACGTCTTTCGACTGGACCACGCGGCGGGCATGCGATCGATGTGCGCGGAAAGGCTCTGGCAGTTCTTGAGGCGATGGATCTCGAGCACGCCGTGCGCGCCAATGCCATGCGCATGAAGGGCGTATCGATCATCGATGATGACGGGAAAGAAGTCTGGCGTTCGGAGGAGATGACGATCTCCGGCGGGCCGCTCGATAACCCTGACATTGAGATATTGCGCGACCGATTGGCCAATACGCTGGTCAATGCGCTGCCGAAAGAGGTTCCGGTTTGTTTCGGAAACTCCATTGTCGACGTGCAAGAGACCGAAGAGGGCGTAGATGTCGCTTTCAAGAGCGGAGAGCGGCGACGTTTCGATCTGGTGATTGGAGCCGAAGGCTTGCGCTCGGATCTGCGGCGCCGGTGTTTCGGAGTGGATGAAGAATTCTTGCGTCCGTTCGGCATCGCGCTTGCGCCCTTTTCGGCGCCGAACACTCTGGGCCTCAAGGATTGGCAGATCAGCTACAAAGGGGCGGCAGGCGGATATATGGTCTATCCCACACCCGAGAACGACCAACTGCGCGTCTGCTTCAGCGTGCCGGCAAGTCTTGGAGAAGACCTCGGAAATCGCGCAGAACAGATGGCCCGGGTTCGTGAGCGAACCATGCATCTCGGCTGGAAGACAGGCCACTTCCTTGAGGCAATGGAATCTGCGCCGGACTTCTATCTCGGGCTCATCGCTCAGGTGCGGATGGACCGCTGGAGCAAGGGCCGCATCGCCGTTGTGGGGGACGCGGCCTATTGTCCTTCGCCATATTCCGGTCAGGGCGCGACGCTGGCCATCGTTGGCGGGTTCGTCCTTGCGAGCGAAATTGCGCGATCGCCCGAAGATCACGCCGCGGCATTTGCTCGGTACGAAGCGAGAATGAGGCCATTTGTCGAACTCAACCAGGCAATAGCCGATCTGACCCGTGATGAGCGGTTCGAGCGTGATCCAGGCTATTACGGCGATATTGTCGTGCCCGCTATCGAAAAGGCGAAGAATGCAATCGTGCTCGATCCTGGGGACTTTGCACGGGTCTGAGCGTGGGCGCCGGACGAAACCGGCGCCACCGACCTTACAAGTTCCTCAGTTGTAGCAACCGCCGTTCACGCCCAGCACCTGGTTTGTGATGTATCCTGCATCTTCGGAAGCGAAGAAGGCGACGGCGGCCGCAATATCTTCGGCGCTGCCCAGTCGCGGGATCGGATAGGACTTGAGGATCTCGCGGTGATCGACCGGAAACGCGCTGGTCTCTATGGCTCTTCGGGCCATCGGTGTGTCGATGAAGCCGGGCGATACGGTATTGGCGGTAATGCCCTTGGCGCCGAGCCCGATGGCGAGCGAATGGGTGAAGCTGATCATGCCTCCCTTGCTCGAATTGTAATGGCTCATGTCGAACACGCCGCCCATCTGGCCGCCCAGAGCGGAGATGTTTACGATACGGCCCCAGCCTGCCGCTTCCATATCGGGAAGCACGGTCTGCGTGACTATGAACGCACCCTTGAGATTGACCTCCATCGTCCGGTCCCACAGTTCGTCGGTCAGATCCTCGAACTTGCACCAGCCTTCGATTGCGGCATTGTTTACCAGCACGCCGATCGGACCAAGGGCACTGCGGACGCGTTCGGCGGCCTCTGTTACCTGCTTTCTGTCGGTCACGTCTGCAGTCACGGCAATTGCGCTGCCGCCCGCCGCCGTGATCGAGGCAGCCACTTCTTTTGCACCTTCCTCCACGATGTCGAGCACGGCCACGCTCATGCCCGATCGGGCGAAGCGGCGGGCGATTGCGGCGCCCATGCCGGCAGGATCGCCGGCTCCCGTTATAAGTGCGGTTCGCTTAGCAGCCATAGCCATGCCTTCTCCCTGCACGGATTCCGGCGCGAGAGGTATTCGCGCCGCCCCGTCATGTTCGTCAGGTTATTAGCAGGCCGCGGCTCTGTCAATTCTCGTGGCCGACGGGCCGTCGGGAGAAGGTTTTCTTACGATTTCAACGGCGCGTAATGCGCGATGAATTCCTCGATCACCTTCATGACCTCATCGTGTCCCAGGGTGATCCCGATAGCCGCCTCGCGGTGGAGCGTAAGTGCCGCGCTCGTGGCCAGAATCGCGATGGCGGCCTTGGGCATCCTTGCTGCCAGATCCTTGCCGAGAGCCTGTTCGAGCGCTGCGATTTGAATGCGCCGGGTCGTCTCGATATAGGCGACCACTTCCTCGCGAAGCGGCTCCATGCGGTTGGCCAGCGCCATGAATTCGGAGACCATGCGGGTATCGCTGGTGTGGACGCAGACGTCCCATACCTCGTGCAGTGAATTGTTGCCGGTGAGCGCGGCTTCAAGCCGTTCGACCTCCCGCGAGGCGAGCCGCCGGAATGTCTGAACGATCAATTCGTCCATCGTGGCGAAGTAATAGTAAACCAGTCGCTGCTTGACGCCAATGCGTTCAGCCACGCTGCGCGAGGTGAGGGCCCCGTACCCTTCATCTCGCAGGATCGCCTCGGCCCCGTCCAGCATCTGGTGCCATACGGCAGATCCCGGTGGCCCCATTCGCCGGTTGACTGTCATCGTCTCGTTCAACCCCTTCGCGGTCCGGCCTTCGCGCACTTTGCTTGGGCGCTACCGTACATTCGTCACGACAGGCGTTCTTCACGCAGCTCCGACGGAAGTAAAGAGCAGGGGCTTTCCCGGTTCACAGCATGGTGGAGCCGCCATCGACGCCAATGGTCTGGCCGGTGACATAGGCGGATTCGTCGCTGGCCAGGAAAATCGCGGTCGGCGCAATGTCGGCGGGCTCGCCGAAGCGCCCGACGGCGACTTTCGCCAGTTCGGCATCGTAGCTTCGGCTTTCCTCAAGATAGCTCAGTGCCTTGGGAGACATCGCCGAAGGCAGGATCGTGTTTACGCGAATGCCGTCGGTTCCCCATTCCCTAGCGGCGGTTCGTGTAAGCGTGCGGATCGCCTCCTTGGATGCGGCATAGGCAAGGAACCCCGGCTCGCAGCGAATGCCGAAACTTGAGCCGAAGTTGATGATCGATCCCCCGCCCCGGGCAGCCATGTGCGGATGACACAATTGCATGAACTGGAGGGAGCCGAAGAATGCGGACTGGAAATCGATCCGGCAATGTTCTTCCATCATTGGGTCGGCTAACGGGAGGTAGTCTGTGAAGCTGTGGGCATTGTTGACGAGGATGTCGACGCGGGCCCAATCGCGCATCGCGCGTTCCACGACTTTTGCCGATTGTTCCCGTTCGCCCGCGATCGCGACTTCATAGGCGCATGTGCCGCCCGAATTTTCGATTTCAGCGGCGACGCTTGCCAGCTTCTCTCGGGTTCGGCCAGTGATCAGAACGCGGGCCCCTTCGCGGGCGTAGGCGACAGCAATTGCTGCGCCAATCCCCTGGCCCCCGCCGGAAACGATCGCGACTTTGCCTTCCAGACGCGGATATCCCGATGTCATGACTTCTGCTCCCACGACGATCACCCCATTCTGCGGGTGTGTTCGTCATATTGTTAGCGATGGAGCATGAGAGCGTCAATCTATCGCCGCAAGCCTCCGTCAGGCGGCGACATAACCACCGTCCACCGGCATCGCGATCCCGGTTACGTAGCTGGCCTCGTCGCTGACGAGATAGACCGCAGCCGAAGCGATTTCGCGGTCTAACCCCCAGCGCTCCATCGGAATGTTGGGCAGCACGGCGGTCCCTTCGGGTGGTTCACGCAGTCCTTCCGACCAGGGAACCATTCCGGTCCAGGTGGTACCGGGACAAATCGCATTGATGCGAATACGGTCCTTGGCGTAATCGAGCGCCGCACTCTTGGTTAGCTGGATGACCGCTGCCTTGGACGCAGAGTAGCACGACAGTCCTTTCCATCCGACCAGCCCCGAGGCGGAAGCCGTATTGACGATCGCGCCTCCCCCGGTGCGCAGCATGGCCGGAATGGCATGCTTCATGCCGAGAAAAACGCTGCGAAGATTCACGTTCACCACAAGATCGAACGCGTCCTCGTCCTGCTCGTGAAGCGGAGCGTCGATCGCGCCGGTAATCCCCGCATTGTTGACGAGAATGTCCAGTCGGCCGTATCGCTCCTGCGCCGCAGCGACCATCGCGGCGACGTCCCGGCTTTGTGTGACGTCGGCATGGACGGGATATGCTGCCTTGCCAATCGCAGCGGCAACATCCACCTGGGCTCCGCTGATGTCGGCGCAGACCACACGGGCCCCTTCGGCCGCGAACAGTTCGCAGATTGCCCGCCCGATGCCCGAACCTGCGCCCGTCACCAGTGCGACCTTGTCGTTAAGTCTCAATCTGTCTCTCCGGTTTTTTTAGTTTTTTTTGCCGAGCATGGAGGAAGGAATGTCTCCCGACGTGCGGTCTGTACACTCGGCTGAGAGCGGTCTCGGCTCAGCCGACTGCGAGACCGGCCGCTTCAATTCCGGCGAAGGCTGTTGCTTCGTCCTGGTCCGAAACGTCGCCGCTGACGCCAATGGCGCCGAGCAATACGCCCGCTTGCGAGCGGATCAGCACGCCCCCTGCGGCAGGAATGAGCTTGCCATTCCATGCGCTGGAAAGGGCGCCCATGAACTGCGGGCGCTCGGCCGCCATATCGCCCAGCTTGCGGCTGGATACACCCATTGCAAGGGCCCCGGCCGCCTTGCCGAGTGCAATGTCGGGTCGGCCGAATCCCGAGTTGTCTTCGCGCTCGAGGGCGACCAGATGTCCGCCGGGATCGAGGATTACGACGGTGAGTGGATTGAGCCCCAATTCGCGGCCTTTGGCGCGAGCAGCGGCAATGACGGCACGTGCCTGAGCAAGTTCAATCATGGGAGAAGTGACCTCATATGAATTTGGCACGGGACGGCGCCCGGTGCGGTTAGCCGATTGATGCGAGACGCTTATTGTCGCTCAGTCGACAAAAAGGAGGGCCGGTGTTTCGATCAGCCGCTTCATCGCCTGCACGAAGCTGGCGGCATCCCATCCATCCACGACACGGTGGTCGCACGACACCGACAGATTCATGACTTTGGCAACTTCTATCCTGCCATCCCTGACGACAGGCCGCTCGACGACTTTGTTAGGGCCAAGAATCGCGACTTCCGGTCTGTTTATCACCGGCGTCGTGGCGATTCCTCCGAGCGGGCCGAGCGAGGTAATCGTCAGCGTCGATCCGGATAATTCGGCGGCGCGGATCGTGCCGTCGCGTGCCGCGGCGGCAAGGCGGGCGATCTCATTCGCAAGCTGCCAGATATTGAGCGAATGGGCATCGCGTACGACCGGTACCATCAGACCTGCATCGGTCTGTGTGGCTATTCCCAAATGCACCGCGCCCTTGCGGGTAACGATGCCGATATCCTCGTCGTAGAGTGCGTTCATCATCGGAAAAGCCGGGACCGTGCGACATAGCGCCACTGCCAGAAGCGGCAGGATCGTAATCCTTGGCCGCTCCCCGCGAGTGGCATTGAGATCGGCGCGCAAGGCTTCCAGCTTGGTGACATCGATCTCTTCGATGTAGGAGAAGTGCGGTATGTTCCGTTTGGCCGCCGCCATATTCTCGGCCACCCGGCGTCGCAGCCCGATCACGCGAATAGCTTCGTCTTTACGAGCGGCGCCCGAGGGGCGGTAGCTTTCGGAATAGCGAAGAAACGCGTCGAGATCGGCATGGCGGATGCGTCTGTCGGCACCCGGTCGGACTTCGCTGAGAGGGATACCCAGTTCTTTCGCCCGGCCGCGGACTGCGGGAGAGGCCGCGACCCGGTCGGCCCGTGCCGAACGGGGCGGAGCCCCGAACAAATGGCTGTCCGAAGGCGCAGGGCCTTGTTCCGACGATCCATTGCTTACGGTCGCGACCTGCGCGAGCATTTCATGGGTGGTAGACGCGAGTTCTGCCGTCGCCATATCCATCTGGACCAAGGGAATGCTATCGGGAGTTTCCTCTCCTTCCAGTTCAAAGACGGCGAGCATGCTGCCGATGGCGATTTGGTCCCCTTCCGCACCGCCGATCTGGAGCAACCTGCCCGAAACGGGAGCAGACATTTCCACGGTGGCCTTGTCGGTCATGACATCCGCGATGGGATCGTCCTCGCTGACCCAGTCGCCGATACCGACCTTCCATCCCACGATCTCGGCCTGCGCGATTCCTTCCCCGATATCGGGAAGCTTGAATGCGTACGTCGTCACCTCATCACACCTCGATTATCTGTCTGAGCGCCTGCCCCACACGCGCAGGGCCGGGAAAATATTCCCATTCGAAAGCATGGGGGTAGGGCGTGTCCCAACCGGTTACACGTTCAACCGGAGCCTCCAGATCGAAGAAGCAGTGCTTCTGGACCAGGGCCGCAAGCTCGGCGCCGAAACCGCAAGTTCGCGTAGCCTCATGGACCACGACGCAGCGACCCGTTTTGGAGGCCGATTGCCGAATGGTGTCGAGGTCGAGGGGGATGAGGGTACGTAAATCGATGATTTCTGCATCGATTCCTGTCTCTTGCACAGCCGCCAGCGCGACATGGACCATGGTTCCATAGGCAAGGACCGTAACTTCATCCCCTTCGCGCACGATGCGCGCCTTGCCGAGCGGCGTTGTATAATGCCCTTGCGGTACCTCGGCGTCCGGATGATCGGACCAGGACTGAACGGGGCGCTCATGATGGCCGTCGAACGGCCCGTGATAGAGCCGCTTGGGTTCGAAGAAGAGAACCGGGTCGTCATCCTCGATCGCAGCCAGCAAAAGCCCCTTGGCGTCGTGAGGGTTCGAGGGAATGACGGTCTTCAGGCCAGCCACATGCGTGAATATGCCTTCCGGTGACTGACTGTGGGTTTGACCGCCGTAGATCCCGCCGCCGTAAGGTGAGCGCACGGTAATCGGCGACCACCATTCCCCGCACGTGCGATAGCGCATGCGCGCGGCTTCGGAGATGATCTGGTCGGCCGCCGGGTAGATGTAGTCGGCGAACTGGATTTCCACCACGGGGCGCTTGCCGAATGCACCCATGCCGACGGCGACGGCGACAATACCTGCCTCGCTGATGGGTGCATCGAAAACACGGTGTGACCCGTGCCTTTTCTGAAGCCCTTCAGTCGCCCGGAAGACGCCGCCGAAATAGCCCACATCCTGCCCGAAAATCGTTACCATCCGGTCGCGCTCAAGCGCGACGTCGAGGGCCTCGTTGATCGCCTGGATCATGCTGAGGGATCGTGTTGCGTTCATAAGCCTGACTCCGCCAGCTGATCGCGCAGATGCGGAGGCATGATCTTGTAGACGTCTTCGAAAATCGAAGAGGCAGGCAGGCGGGAGCCTTCCTTCAGGGTGCCGAAACTTTCCGACTCGCGCCCGGCGGCGTCCACCACTTCCTTGACCTCGCGTTCCAGTTCGGTGTGCATCGCTGCCGACCAGCATCCGCGCGAAGCGAGATGGTCGCTGAGGCGCGCAATGGGATCGCCAAGGGGCCACGTGGCGGTGTCCGTGTTGGGCCGATAGCGAGTTGGGTCATCCGAAGTCGAATGGCCTTCGGCACGGTACGTGAACAATTCGATGAGCGTCGGACCAAGGCCCATGCGCGCGCGCTTTGCGGCCCAGTCCGTGACAGCGTGCACGGCAAGGAAGTCATTGCCATCGACACGCAGCGAAGGAATGCCGTGGCCGATGCCGCGTGAAGCGAATGTCGCACGCTCGCCGCCTGCGATCCCCGAAAATGAGGAGATCGCCCATTGGTTATTGACGACGTTCAGAATGACCGGAGCCTGATAGACGCTGGCGAAAGTAAGCGCGTGGTGAAAGTCGCCCTCGGCCGTGGCGCCTTCGCCGATCCAGGCCGCCGCGATGCGCGGGTCGCTTTCCGAAGCCGATGCCATGGCCCAGCCGACCGCCTGGCTAAACTGCGTGCCAAGGTTTCCGGAAATGGAGAAGAATCCGGCTTCGCGGCTTGAATAAAAAACCGGCATCTGCCGGCCCTTCAGGCGGTCATGGCTGTTGGAATAGACCTGGTTCATCATTTCAACCAGAGACCAGTCACGCGCGACAAGCAGGCCTTGCTGGCGGTAGGTTGGGAAGCACATGTCCTGCGAATTCAGCGCCATGGCGGCTGCAACCGCCACGGCCTCCTCGCCCGTGGACTTCATGTAAAAGCTCGTCTTGCCTTGCCGCTGCGCGCGCATCATGCGGGAGTCGTATGCACGCGTCAGGAGCATCGCGCGCAGGCCGGCGACGAGTGTCTCGTCCGTCAAGTGCGGGTTCCACTCGCCCACGGCTCGATGGTTTTCATCAAGGACGCGGATGAGATCGAAGGCGAGCGCACGCATCGCGGCCGGATCCGCGTCGATTGCAGGCCGGGGAACGGAGCCTGCAGGCGGGATGGCGAAACCCGAAAAGTCGGCGCCGTCTCCAGGCCTCGTGCAAGGTTCGGGAATGTGGAGATGCGGGCCGTTCGCTGGCCAGTTCATGTCGCCGGATCCAACTCGCGTTCCACGACATCGTGAAGGCTGACATCCTGTACCAGGAAAATGCCGCCGAGCTTATCGGCCAGCCGCTCGGCTTCCGGCATGCCCAGGCCATCCTGCGTGATCGTTACTTCCATCATGGTTTCCAGCACCTGCGCCTCGATCCGCCTAGGGATCAGACCAAGCTGCACGAACGGATTGACCACGCGGGACACGGTTGCCGGATCGGACCAGGCGCGAACGAGAAATTGCTTTGTTGTATACATTGAGGAATATGCTCTTCCCGGTGAAGGGCCTGCTCTGCGGGCGGGCACCAACGGAAGATAGTCCGCGGATGGGCTAAAAAAAATTGCGCAATTTGAGCCCATTGCGCTTGCCTCGCATAAAAATTACCAAAATTGGAGGTTTTAAGAAAAATGTCGATCGATGAACTCGATGAGTTCGACAAAGCGATTTTGGGCGAGCTGCAGCGCAATTGCGCGCAGTCGACCGCTGAAATCGCCGAAGCGATTGGGCTGTCTCAAGCCCCATGCTGGAGGCGGATCCAGCGCCTGAAAGAAAATGGCTACATTCGAGAGCAAGTTGCCTTGCTCGACAGGGGCCTTCTAGGGCTAAACGCACAGATCTTTGCGCAAGTGAAACTGACAGCCACCGGACGCGCCAATCTGGAGGCCTTCACCGAGGCGATTCGGGGGTTTCCGGAAGTGCTCGATTGTTACGTGCTGATGGGTAACATCGACTTCATCCTGCGCATCGTGGCGAAGGACATCGGCGCCTATGAGCGCTTCTTTTTCGACAAGCTCTCGCTGGTGCCTGGCGTGCAGGAAATCAATTCACTGGTCGCACTTTCGGAAATCAAGGCTACCACGCGCCTGCCGATTTATTGAAAGGCCACGTAGTCTTTGATTGGCTCTTTCAACGCGAGGCCGTCTGAACGGACATCAGAGCCGCGCTAAGCGAAAACCCTGGAAGCGATCGCGGCACAGGTTTCGTCCAGCTTGGACGGTCGTGCACGGAAGACCGGTAGTGCGCGCCTCGAGGCGTTTGGCAATGCCACCCCGAAGCTTGGCAATTCAATTTCACCCGCGGACTTGCCAAAACAAGAAAGACTACTAAACATTCGGTAGGTTACGAGTTCGCTGCAAAGCGGACCGGCCGAAGGGGAGTCGGACGGTGACGGAACTGCACCGGGGAAGCACCAACTTAGACAGCCTCGATACGGCGAACTGGACTTGCGCGGGGCAAGACGGATCGATGCGCCGGATGCGCAAGAACGGTCGCTACCCCGACGTTGTCGGTTGAAAGGGTGAGGGAAATGCAGGCAAGGAAAACAAAATCGATGATGACACTGAAGGCGCTCGGCTCTGTCCTTCTGGTCGGATGTGCGGCGATCTCGCTGCCGGTCTCCCAAGCTGTTGCAGCGACGGCGGACCGCCCTGAGCCGGGCAAGCAGGGGGAGACTGTCGAGGCCGAAGCGGGCAAAGTGCTTGCCACACCGTACTCGAGCGGCGTGAATGTCGTCGGTCATTCGGACATTGGCGGTCGGACGGGTAATCTTGCCATGGCCTGGTCGGGCGCCTGCGCTTACGTCGCCTCGGGCATGACGATCAAACCGGACGGACAGCTGCTCAAGCTTCCCGTCGATGCGACATCCGGGGTCGCAGTGATCGACGTGAGCAATCCCGCAGCGCCCAAGACCGTGCGGTATCTGCAAGACAAGGGCGCCATCTACGCGACGGAAACCCTGAATGCATCCACGACCAAGGATCATGCGATCCTGGCGGCAAGCACCTACGGCGGGGTTTCCGGGATGGGCGGTCCCGACGAGGGCTGGCTTTCGATCTACGATGTTCATGCATGTGCCGATCCCAAACTGAAGTCCGAGATCAAGTGGCCGGAGCCGGTGCACACGATCACGATCTCGCCGGACGGCCGGTTCGTTTATGGAACCGTGCTCAATCCCTTCACGGGGGCTGGCGGCATCCAGATCATGGACATTTCCAACCCGTCCAGCCCAAGGTTCGTCGGCAAATTCGAAGCAACGCGCCCCGACGGTACCAGCTTCCCGTTCGCGCCGCATGAGCTTGTCTTCAGCCCCGATGCCTCGCGCATCTATGTGGGTGTCACGACATCGCAGGGCGCGGATGCGGAGCACGAATTCCGCAACCCCAAGCCCGGCGTTCCGTCACCGGCAGCGGTCGGTCAGGATGCGGGCGGCCTGTTCATCTTCGACAACAGCGACTTTGCACAAGGCCGGGCCGATCCCAAGCTGCGGCTGATCGGAGCGGCTGCTCACGCCGGCTGGCATTCGCCGGCTCGCGCGCGGATTGGCGGTGTTCCCTATATCGTGAATGCCGGTGAACTGGGCGCCTGCCCGGGCGCATGGCCGCGCATCACTTCCATTGCCGACGAGAAAAATCCCAAGATCGTTGGCGAGTTCCGGCTCGCGATGAACCGGCAGGAGAACTGCCCAACGCCCAGCACAATGGAAAAAGCCACCGGAGGTATCGTGGGACGCGTCGGGACGGCCGCCACGCACTTCCAGGATGTTGACGACGCCGACAATACCCGGCTGGGCCTGTTCCCGTTCATGTACGCGGGCCTTCGGATCGTGGACTTGCGCAATCCGGCCGATCCGCGTGAGATCGCCTATTTCAAGCCTGGCGACCCCTGCATGTCCCACGTCCGCTACGTGGGTGAGAGCGGCCAGATCTGGTTCGCCTGCAATGCGAGCGGGTTCTACGTGATCGAACTCAAGCCGGAACTGCGCAAGTCGCTGGGGCTGGCGGTGCCGCGCCGCGCACGATGACCGGGAAGGGGAGCATACTGACATGGACCATGGCGCATGGGACCGAAGAAAAGTGCTGGGCACCGCGCTGGCAGGCGCGGCGGCCATGACCCTGCCGGGTATGGCCGATGCGGGCGAACCGACCGCTACGGGCGTGGTGGAAACGACATCGGGGAAAGTGACGGGAGCCCGCGCCGGCGGAGTCTCGCGTTTCCTCGGTATCCCCTATGGAGGCGACACTTCCCTGCGGCGTTTTCAGCCGGCGCAGGCAGTATCGCCGTGGAGCGGCGTGCGCGCGTGTAATACCCTCGGCCACAAGGCGCCGCAGGGCATGATCACCTTGCCCGGAATCATGGGTAAGGTTGATCCCCATGCCCCGGGCCTTCCGGTGATGATGGCGGTCGCCAATCTGACCAATGCCCAGCTTGGCGAGAGCGAGGATTGTCTCGTCCTCAATGTCATCACGCCCGATGCTGCGCCCACGCGAAAGCGGCCAGTCATGGTCTGGCTCCACGGCGGCGCATTTGCGATGGGATCGGGCCTCGATCCGATGACGGACGGAAGCGAACTCGTCCGGCGCGGCGATGTCGTGTTCGTTTCGCTCAACCATCGTCTGAATGCGATGGGTTATCTTTATCTTGGCGGCTTGCATGAGGATTTTGCCGATAGCGGCAATGTCGGCATGCTCGACATTGTGCTCGCGCTGCAATGGGTGCACGATAATATCGCCGCCTTCGGGGGCGATCCGGATAACGTGACGATCTTCGGACAGAGCGGCGGTGGGGCCAAGGTCTCGACCCTGTTGGGCATGGCGCCGGCTCAGGGCCTGTTCCACAAGGCGATCGCGATGAGCGGGCCGATCGTCTCGCTGGTCTCGAAGTCGGATGCACAGGAGATCGCCGAGCAGACGATTGCCCGGCTGGGAATTTCCAAGGCCGACGTGCACACCATGCAGACAATCGATCGCCAGAAGATCATTGCCGCTGCGTCCGCAGTGCGCCTGCCTTCGGCCGGGACCGGGCTGGCGGCAGGGACGCTTGCGCCGATGGTGGACGGACGCTCGATCCCGGCCGACCCGTTCGACCCGGCGGCGACTGCGTTCAGCCGGAATATCCCGCTGATGGTGGGGTCCGCAAAGGACGAGGCCACTCTCTTCATGGCAGGTGACCCCGAGCTCGGCGCCATGAGCGAAGAGCATGCCCGGGAGCGGTTCGCCGCAGTCATGGGCGATCGCGGCGCGGCTGCCTTCGCCGCCTATCGCGCGGCCTATCCTCATGACGATCCCAGCTATCTGGTGTCGTCCATGATGACGGACCGCCTGTTCCGTTCGGATTCGATCGTAATGGCAGAGCGGAAGTCAGCGCAAAACGCTGCGCCCGTCTACCTCTACCGCGTCGATTACGAGCCGCGCGTGGCGGGCCGTGTGCTGCGCAGTCCGCATGGAACCGAAGTGCCGCTGGTGTTCGGCACGAAAGTCCCTGTCCAGTTCATTGGCGAGGGACCGGAGGTCGATAGCCTGTCTGACCTTATGATGACGGCATGGCTAGATTTTGCGAAAAACGGCAATCCGGCAGGAAGCCGGTTGGCATGGCCGCGCTACGACAGCCGGACACGTCCCAACATGATCTTCGACGTTTCCACCCGTGTCGTCAACGATCCGGACCCTGTCGCACGCGATCCGGTCGCCAGAGGCCGTGCGTGACGAAATCGAAGGATCGCTGGAAGCCTCAGGAGCGGAGAAATGCGATCCTGAAAGAGGCAATCGCCATGTTCGCCGAACTCGGCTTTCACGGCTTGACGGTCCATGGTCTTGCGGATCGCTGCGGGATGTCCGGCGCGGGTCTTCTTTATTACTTCCATTCGAAGGAAGACCTGCTGCTGGGAGTGCTCGACACCCTCGAGACAAGCGAAAGAGCGGCAGCCGAGCCCCTGATAAAGGCTTTCGAACATGCGCAGGACCATTCGGCCATGGCCTGGCAATCGATCGTCACGCTGATGCGGGAGATGGTTCGCCGGTCGGTGGCGGACCCGGTGATTACCCGCTTCGTGCTGCTGTTGCAGGCCGAGTCTCTGGAAACGGGGCATGTCGCGCACGACTGGTTCAAAAAGCGCGAGCAAATGACGCTCGAACTCTTGGAGAAACTGCTGACGCCCTATGTTGCCGAGCCGGCCTCGAACAGCCGCCACGTTCTGGCGGTCATGCAGGGCCTTGCTCAGCAATGGTTGCGGCAGGGCAGGGAATTCGACGTCGTCGCCGAGTGGGACAAGGTTCTGGAACCCCTGCTGTCGCGAGGCAGACTGGCTCAGCCCTGACTATGCGCGTTGGAGGGAACGCGTGTGCCGTCATTCCCTCAGGACATCGGAATCCTCGGCCGCTTCGATCCATGCTCGGGCGTCCATTTCGAGCATGAAGCGGGCTTCAACGCGTTCCTGCGCGGCCTTGCGGATAGCAGAGACGAAGCCCGCGTGGTCGCCGTAGCGCTCTTCCAGTGAAAGACGGGGGTCGCCTGCGGCAAGTCGCTCTTCGCGCGTTCGGGCGAACGGCAGGTACGATCCTTCCAGTCCGCAGAGGTCGCCGCCGCGGCATCCTTCGCGGCGCAAGTTCCAGCCGACATTGGTGCCCAGCGGAACCGCCGCTTCCATCGGGCGGAGGTCCCCCACTGCGATGCCGTCCGCGTCCGGGCGCGGGACGAAGAGGCGGTAGCTCTCACCATGGCGCGGCGGAAGCGTGGTGAGGCGTCCGCCTTGCGGGCCAAACTCCGGTCCGAAATCCAGCAGATCCAGACCGGCGATGACGGTGGGCGGCTGGAAATCCGGTATGTCCGGGAACAGCGCCTGGTATTCCTCGATCGTAACCAGCCCGCCGTTTTCGATCGTCGGGAAGGTACTGGACGGCGGCGCAATTCCCCGGTCCGCCCATTCGTCGAGAACGACCACCAGCGCGCCGCCAAGACCGGGCAGCGAACGCTCGATGGCTTGCGGGTTGAAGGCTGGTGCATCGAGGGCCTGCGCCGGGTAGCGGGCTTCGCCCATGAAACCATTTGGCGTCACCGGCGGGCTCAGCAGTCCATGGATGCCGAGATGGCCGGAACCCGCCTTGAAATAGAGCCGCACGTTGTCGGCTTGAGCAATGGCGTTGCCGTGCCCATCGACGACCTGGAGGGAGTTCTTCCATGTCCAGAAGCTGTTCTCATCGACAGCCTCGATCACCAGAGGATCGGTCGCGGGACGCTTCAGGATGCCATCGGTCCGGCCGGTCAGCGGATCGAGCGAGGGTCCGAATGTGAAGGGCGACTGGGCGTTGGAAAGATAGTCGGCATGGCCGTCCTGCGCGGCATAGAATGTGGGGTGCGCGAATTCGACATTGGCAAAGAGGCGATTGGCCCCTCCGGTGTTGATGAACACGCCGTCGAAGACCTTTCCGCCGGCCTCGTCCTCATTGAAGCCGAGATAGAGGAATTCGCGCAAATACATGCCGGTCGAGGAGGCGCCATAGGCATAGGAGCGGCGCGCAGGGCGCTGGGGTGAGAAGCCCAATGGATTGGGCGTGCCCTCGCCGTCGGCTGCGGCCGAGCGCAGAAATGCGGCAAGGTCGCGCGTCACCGCATAGGCCAGCCCCATGACAATCGGATTCCTGGCCGGACAGATCAGTTCATAGAGCCGGTCCGGGCTGAAGCCGTCGAACAGCGTGATGTCGGTGGTGGAGGGCGTCAGGCTCTCCAGACCGTCGTTGCACGTCCCGAAGGCCCATCTGTCGGCGGGCACCGGGACCGGCGCTCCGCCTGCCCGCTCGCGCATGACGAGGCTTGAGGCCGAAGTGTCGGTATCCGCGGTCTCGTAAGCGCGCCAGAAAGGGGCGAAGGGCTGGCTCAGCATCGGTACCGGGACCGAGAATTCCAGACGGACATTGGCGATGATCGGGGAACCGTCGGCCTGCGTGGCGACTGGAAACTCGGGGAAGAGCTGCACTGGATTGGGAATGCCGTCGCCGTGCCAGCCCGCATCGACAAGCACGAAACCCATGCGGAGCTGCTGCGCGACCTGCCCGTTGACCTTCGACGCGTCATCGACCGGCCCGAGGTCGGTATTGCCGCGATTGTTGATGTCGTGGAAGATCTTGCCGTTGCCTCGCCCCATGTCCACGGGCTTGAGCAAGATTACCGGGGCACGGAAGGCGACTTTGCCGCTCGCGGTCCGCGGAGCGCGATCGAGATTGACGATCACGGCATTGCGCGGGTCGGCGGGATCGACTTCGAACCATGCCGTGCCGGTCAGGCGTTCGTATGGGCCGGCCTCGCCCCAGGAGTGGCCACCCGCATAGGGCTCGCTGTGTTCGATGACGAGGCGTGTCAGCGCCATGGGTGTCTCCGTAGTCCTGTATAGTTCGGTAGGTCGGGCGCGGCAGCGATAATCAGCGGGCTGCGAGCCCCGGATTGCCGGCTTCCAGCGGAAGCCGCAGCGCATTCTGGAAATAGGCGACCAGCGTGAACTGGCCGATCAGCACAATCAGCTCAAAGATCTGCTGGGCGTCCAGACTGCGCGAAAGCACCTCCCAGGTCTCGTCGTCGACTGCGGCATTGGCGTGCAACTGCTCGGCACAGCGTAGAATGGCACGTTCGTGGTCGCTCCAGAGCGGCGATGCCGAGCCTTCCGACGTGATCCGCTCTATCTCCTCGCTGGTCATGCCCAGCGCTTTCGATTGATGGACGTGCTCGCCGAATTCGTAAGGCGCCTGCAGCAGCCAGCCGGTGCGCAGGATCGCCAGCTTCTGGTCGCGCTTCGCAAGGCGGCTTGCCGGGCCCATGACCGTCATGGACAGCCCCATGATCCGTTCCCACAATGTGCCGAACGGCATCATTGTCACCATGATCTGGGGAACCTGCTCGATCGAGAGCGAAGGGACGTTGCCGAACAGCGAGGCGCGCAGGCGATCGGTGGCCTCGATGATCTCGTCGGCGCGCGCCATGCGATCCACTGTCTCGACGCGCGGCGGTTTTCCGAGGATTTCGGCCTCCCGGGCACGAATGCGTTCAAGCGTCTGCGGATTGATGGCCACTGTCTGCGTATCGCTCACCAGCGGACTCCTTCTTCGCGGGGCTTCCACTCGTAGGGCCGCTCGTAAGAAGGATCCTCCTTGCTCCACAGGCCCTTGAGGAAGCCTTGCACATTCTTGGAGTGAACCCAGGTGCCGTCGCAATCCGCGCTCGCCTCGATAGTGCAGCGGCGCACGACGATGCGCCATTCGCCGTTTCGCTTTTCCAGCCGGTCGAGATAGCGGCCGATGGCGATGGTCGTACTCTTGCCATCAAGCCAGTAGAGGCCGCCGATCACGTAGGATTCGCAGTGCGCCACATCGCCTTCCAACTCGCAGATGTGGTTGGTGATGTTGTGGCTGGTCATGTTGAAATTCGTGTAGTGGCCCTTGTTGGCCTTTTCCGGATAGTCCGGAGCGAACGTGACGCTCGGGCCGTGCTCGTCCACACCGTCTTCCCACCAGCAGCCGGCGATCTGCTCGACATCCTGCCGGTCGCGCGCGCGGCTCTCGCGCTGGATGCAATCAAGAATGTCCTGTCGGTCCTTGAGATAGACGACAGTCGCCTTCAATTCCGCGAGTTCCTGTTCCAGGCTCATAATATGCTCTCCCAATTCGAATATATTGTCTGCCCAACTCGCCTCACACGAGCCGGCTGGCCGCCAGCTGGCGAAGGTCGGCCGTCTTGATCTTGGCGCTTCCGGTGGTCTTGAGTTCGTCTTCGGCGAAAAACAGGACCATGCGCGGGACCTTGAAACTCGCAAGCCGCTCGCGGGCATAGGCGCGGATCTGTTCGGGGGAGGGCGCCGCGCCTTCCAGCGGCACCACGCAGCTGACCACGAGTTCGCCCAGCAGCGCGTCGGGCAAACCCACCGTCTGTGCGATCTTCACCCCTGGACAGTCGCGCAGCACCGCGTCGATCTCCAGCGGTGAAACGTTGGCGCCGCCCGTCTTGATGATGTCGTTGAGCCGGCCCTCCCAGAACAGACGGCCCTCAGCGTCCAGCCAGCCACCGTCTCCCGTGTGGAAGAAGCCTTCGTCATCCAGCGTATCGTCCAGCGGGACGCCAAGATAGCCCAGCATCAGCGTTGGTCCCTTCACGGCGATTTCGCCGCGTTCGCCAAGCGGCACGGCGGAGCCGGTCATCGGATCGACGATGCGGATCGTCGATCCTGCGGTCGGGCGTCCATGACTGCCCGCAGCGTCGCTTTCCGGCGTACCGGCTGGAAAGACCGAGATCAGCGTGAACGTCTCGGTGCTGCCGTAGGCGCGCGGTTCGGTCCAGTTGGCCGAAACCGTCGGGTGATTGGCGAGCGGGAAGGCGCCGTCCAGGTAGCGCAGGGCTGAAAGATCCGCCTCCGTATAGCCGGGCACGGCCTCAAGCTGCGGCCACTGATGCGGCCAGGCGAGCAGCATCGTCGCTTTTTCCGCCTGGATCAGCGCCAGCGCCGCTTCGGGATCGAACCAGCGCTGGAGCAGCAGGCAGCCGCCCGAAGACAGCGTTCCCCCCAGCGCCATGGTGAAATTGCCCGAGAAGAAGAACCCGTTCGCGGACCACGTCCGCGGCGGCTCATCGATCCCGTACCATGTCTTCCAGCGCCAGAGTTGCAGGCAGATCGCACGATGTGCGGAGAGAATGCCTTTCGCCTTGCCGGTCGATCCGGAAGAGAAGAACAGGGCGCCCGGATCGCTTGGCAGGACGGCTGCCGCGCAGGCCTCGATCACGGCATCGGGAACACCGTCGCCACGGGCAAGGAACGAAGACCAGCCTTCGACGGCGCCACTGCCTTCGTCGCCATCGATGCGCGCGATATGCGTCAGGAAGGGGAACCGGGCAGAGAGCAGGGCGCCCGGCGCGCTTCCCCCGATGGACGGCTCCAGTTCGCCCAGCATCGCGGCGAAGTCCTTTTTGAGGACATGACGCTCAAGCAGCAGGACCGAGCAGCACGACGCCTCCAACACGGCGCCGAGTTCCGGCGCGGTGAAGAATGTGCTGATGGTCGTGGCGATGCCGCCTGCCAGCGCGGTGCCGAACAGGCAGGAGAGGAACTCCAGTCGGTTCGTCATCAGCAGGCCAACCCGCGTGCCCTTGCCGACGCCGCAAGCCTTGAGTGCGCGCGCGACTTCGTTGGCGCGCGCCCACAGGTCGTCATAGGTCCAGCGCACCGCGGCGCCGTCAAGGTGGATCACGGCGGCTTCGGCGGGGCCGTGACGCTCCATGACTTCGCGCAGATAGGCGCCCAGCGTCAGCGCGCCGCATCCGGCTTCCTCGGCGAGCGGAATGCCGTGCGCGTAAGACAGTCCCGCAGTATCGCGTTTCGCGTAAACGTGGGTCATGGCCGGTCAGGTCGTCCGGATGCCGGTGGCGTCTTCGGCGCGAAAGACCGGAATTTCCTCGGCCGCCTTGAACATGACCAGCGGAAGCACCCGGCTCGTCGATCTCTGGTAGGTCTCGTAGAAGGGATGGCAGTCGATGAAGAAGGACCAGACCTTCTCGCGCTCGGCGCCTTCGGGCTCTCGCCAGGTGCCCCGGAATGCCTGCGTCGCGATCTGGAATTCGATTTCGGGCTGGTCGACGATATTGAGATACCAGGCCGGATGATGATCGGCGCCGCCCTTGGACGCGCAGATCACCACTTCGCCGCCGATATCGGCGTAGCACAGCGGCGTGATGAAGATCTTGCCGCTCTTGCGGCCGGTGTACTTGACCAGGCAATGCGTGGCGAAGGCACGGCCGCCCACGGCCGTGATGTCCATGATGTGGCCCTGAACGCCGCCGGAGGAGAGATACATCTCACGGTGCTCGCTCACCCAGTCGCGCCGGGCTTCGCGGATCACCTGCATGCTTTCGTCACTCATCCGCTTTACTCCGCTTCATCGCCATGGCGAAGCACGACATGTGTCGCCTCGCCATGCGGACCCATTGGGGAATCGTAATCGATCACCGAGCAGACCGGATTGGCATGGCTGGCGAACAGGCGGCGCTCATCCTCCATGGTCATCGGCAGACGCGCGGGATCGGAAATGATGCGCTGCGAGGCTTCGAAATCCTCGCGGCTGTTCCACCAGATTTCCATCAGACAGTCATAACCCGGATCATGAATTTCGCCCGTTACGGGATTGCGCTCGGGCGTGAGATAGCGGCGGACATAGCGTACCGCGTTCGGGAGCGCGGGCTTCGCGCCCATCTTCTTCGCAAGCTGCGAATGCTGGTTTTCGTAATAGTCGAGGAAGGCGTCCATCGACATGTCGGGCCGCTTCCGGAAGAAGCAGATCTGTTTGAACATCGGGCATCCCCACTTGTCGTTATGGCATGAGCATTGCGGCAAGCGGGGTATGAGGTCTAATGCTGAATTCGTGTATCTCCATGCGGATTGTTTATGGACCTATCGCTCGGCAAGCTTCAGCATCTGGTTTCCGTAGCGCGCTGCGGAAGCTTCTCGCGCGCGGCGATGGAACTCAATCTCAGCCAGCCGGCGCTGAGCCGCAGCATCGCGACGATCGAGGAACGCTACGGCTTCGCGATCTTCAACCGTGTGGGCCACGGCGTCGAGCCCACGGCGGCAGGGCTTCAGGTGCTGGAACAGGCGCGTCCCCTGCTTGAGGGACTGCGGGTCTTCGAAAGCAACATGGGCCTTCTGGCGGGCGGGCGCGGGGGGCGACTGTCGATGGGAATGGCGCCGCTGCTGGCCAGCGAGCTGGTCCCCCGCTTCACCGGCGACTTCTTCGGCACCAGCGATACGCAGCTTCGCGTCATGGTCCGCCCGGGTGAGGAACTGGTCGAGGCCCTTGCCAACAACGAAGTCGAAATGATTTTCTTCCCCGGCCCGCACGTTGCCGACGCCGGGGAAATCGAACTGGAACGAGTTGGCGATGCGCGGCCCGCCTGTGTGGTCCGACAAGGTCATCCCCTGACGGGCCGAAAAAATCTGCAACTTGCCGATCTGGCGGACTATCCCTGGGCCAGTTCGGTCGAAGATCCGGTGGGCCCCCCGATCCCGAGCCGATCGCGCATGGTCTGCGACAATTACCATATCCTGCGCGATGCGGTGATGGCCACGGAGCTAGTCTGCATCTGTTCGCAGGCTTTCATAGCCGAAGAACTGCGCGATGGCCGACTGGTGGAGATCGTCATCGACGGATTGCCGCTGCCCCCTACCGCAATCTTCGCAGGGCGCCTCAAGGGGAGGGTCCATTCGCCGCTTGCGGCAAGGGCACTGGCCGCGATACGCGGCTATCTGGCGGCATGATGCCTCGGCCTGATCCGACCCATAGCCGATAACAAGAACAGAGATGGAAGCGTGCATGGATATCGAGATCGCGTTCGTCCACGGCGGCGGGCAAGGCGGATGGGTGTGGGGGGAGACCATCGCCGCCCTCAATCTGCAGTCCGGCGGTTGCAGGACCGTGGCTCTCGATGCCCCGGGCTGCGGCACCAAGCGGGGCCGGGTTACCGCCGAAGTTAGCCTTGATGACGTGGCGGAGGAGATGATCGCCGATATCATCGCTGCCGGTCTGAAGCGGCCGTTGCTGGTCGGTCATTCACAAGGCGGTCAGGTCATGTCGCTGATGCTGGCCCGGCGTCCTGACCTGTTTCGGCGCGCGGTCTATGTCTCGTGCTCCATACCTCTACCAGGCCGGAGCGTTCGTGCGCTGATGGGCTCCGGAATTCAGGGCACCAATCCCGACGAAGTCGGCTGGCCTTTCGATCCAAAGACCGAAAACCCCGCGGATCGCTATCCTCAGATGTTCTGCAACGACATGGATGAGGCCCAAAGATCGACGTTTCTGGCGAACTTGGGTGCCGACACATGGCCTTTGTCGACGTACGAATACACGTCATGGCGATACGATCATCATGGTATAGTGCCGGCGACATACGTCGTCTGCCTCGTCGATGGCATATTGCCGGTTCGTTGGCAGGAGCGGTTCGCCGAACGCTTCGCAGCCGATAGGATCGTGCGGATCGATGCTGGGCATCAGGCGATGAATACGAGGCCGCATGGTCTCGCGGAGATTTTGCGGCAAGAAATGGTGGCCAGCCACTAATGCGGCAGGGAATGCCGATTTGTTGGATTGGCGGCGCGTTGGGCCTTGCGCGCGTTACCAACTGATCGGTACAGCAGTTCCATGGTTTCCAAGAATCAAAGAGGAACGCGCGAAGACGCTGCCGTTCGCAGAGCGCAGATCATCGACGAGGCAATCCGCCAGATCGGTCAGATAGGCTCGCGCGGATTTACCATCCAGGGTCTGGCGAGCAAGTGCGGGATCTCCAACGCCGGGCTATTGTATTACTTCGGCTCCAAGGATGGCGTCCTGATGGCCTTGATCGATGAGATCGAGCGCCGCGAGGAAGTGATCGTGGCGCCGCTCGTGGCCGCCACGAAAAAATCCTCCGGGAACGGAAAAGATGCCTACCTGGCAATGGTGCGGTTGCTGCGCCGGATTATCGAGCGTTATCGGGAAATTCCCGAGCTTGGCCGCTTTCTCATCATCCTGCAGACGGATGCCATGGATCCCGCCCATCCGGCGCATGACTGGTTCCTGGCAAGGGCCGAGGAAACCGAAACCCTCTTTGCCCAATTGCTGCAGTCCTGGGCAGAGGATCCGGAAGAGACGGCTCGCATCTGCTACGCGCTGATATTCGGCCTAGCCCGCCGGTGGTATGATAAGCCGGAATCGTTCGATTTGGGGGCCACGCTGGAGAACACCATTCGCGCATTGGTTCCATTCGAAAGGTGACAGGCTGGTTTGCAGCTGCCCATACCGCAACTTGGTTGAGCAGCTTGCGGGCTTGCCACTCAGATTGGTGAAGCCGTGCCAATTGGCTGATATGTAAGGCTTGCGCCAATCGCTGCTTGTTTAAGGTCGCAATGATTTCGGTCCAGAAGGACTGTTGAAGGGTAGGGCCTTTGAAGGAGGCCCTGCGTCATAAGGAATGCGGCGCATTGCGCGCCGCACCTTACGTCTTGGTTCCTTCATCCAGCATGAGCAGCCATTCGACTGCGCCGTCCTCATCATTGCGTAGCTCCGGTTGCGCCGCCGCCGTCCGATGCAGTCCGGCGGCAATCGTCCGCCATTCGGGATCGAGATAAGCTGCCATCAGATAGACACGCTCAGCGGTCGCCGGTTTCCACGGCTCGTTCCGGAACAGAGGGTTTCCTGCTTCCGCTCGTTGCCGGTCGAAGGGTACGACGGACTTCACGAATTCGATATGTGACTGCTTGCCGCTGGCGAAGGCGCTGAGCCAGGCAAGCGTTCGTTGGAGGCTTCTGCCCTCTCTGCCTTGATAGCCGTACCAGTCTTCCCCATGCGCTTTTGCAGCGAGAGCGGCCATGAGCTGGGATGACAGGCTGAAATCCACGTAATGCAGCGCATCGCGCTGAGCAAAGTCGATGGTCGAACCATCCGGCAGGAGATTGGCGTCGACTTGCATTTCGAACAGCATGCGCGCGCGCCGGATCAGATCATCGTCGCCGAGCTGAAAGGCTGCAAGGGTTGCCAGCTTGATCCGATGGCTCTGCCAATTGTTCGTCAACGTCGGTTTGATGGGAACGTCGCTTTTCTCCATGGCCTCGATATAGCCCGCCGCAAGCTGCTTCAAAAATAGGCTAACTTTCACGCGCATCGCCGTAGAGGCGTCGGGTGCGACAAGATCATAGGCGAGTATCATTCTGTCGAAACGCCCCTCGTCGATCGGATTGAAGGAGAGCGTATAGGTGGACACCCAGGCATCGATGTACTGCGTGGCCTTGCGCAGATAGGCTCGATCACCCGTCAGCCGCCACGCCACCGCCAGATCGAACATGACGTCCATGTCTTCGAGACTGGCCTTGGCGGCCGCAATATCGCGGGCGTCTGAAACCTGACCTGTAATTCCGGGCGCTTGCGCCTGTCCGGAACTCACACCTTCAATCCGGATGTGTTTCGCCGGCCGTGGATTACGTGTCAAAAAGACCTGTGCCCGGTCGAGGATAGCGCGTTTGAGGGTACCGCCCACCTTGCCTCGGGCGAAATCCGGGCCAAGGAGGGCATAGTCCGGTACCGCCATGGCTTGGGAAGGCAGGACTGCCCGAGCACTGACGGATGCCGGGGTGGCCATTAACCCTGCCACAGCGAGCGCCGCAGGTGCAAAGCGTGCGGTAAGAGCTGCAAACCAGTAGCGGCTCCACACCAATGGGGTTTGACGCATCAAAGGCACGCCCGGTTGCCGGCGCCGGGAATCTGGATGAAGGTTATGCTCAGAGCGGGCAGTGTTACGGCTTCGCTGGCGGCCTCCCGCGGATGCAGATCGGGCAGCTTGTCATCCGCCCCCAATTCAAGCGCGTGGCCATTCAGCAGGACGGACTTGGCTTGCAGTTCCGGCGCCGTCAGCGTGTAGATCCGCGCTTTTCCGTTTGTCTGGAGCGGCTGCGCCGCATTGCTGGCATTAATCGCGACGAGTGTTACCGCGCCTTTGCCTTGTGGCGCGCAATGCGCATAGATGTGCAGGCCAGGTTTGCCCGAATTTCCCGCATCCAGGACTGTTGATCCAACCAGGCGCTTCCAGAGCAGAGCCGCCCAATAGTTAGGTCTCGGCGTCAGTGTCTCTGGTTCCAGCATGCCGTAGTTGCCGCCCACCAGTGTTTGATGGAACACGATATTCGCGCCCAACTTGGCGAGTCTTCCCAGCTGATCGACGTAGCGGAAGGTGTCGAGGAAAGTCGCGCTCCACGGTGCGCCGCTGCAAGCCGCACCGGCGGTCTCGGTATTCCATATCGGCGCACCTGGCGCATAACGGTCCCGTAGCGCCTTGTGATCGAGAAATGACTTTTCGGTCCGGGCGAACCAACCATCGGTCATCGACAGTTCGGGGCTCGTTCCCACCGGGGTGTCGGATGGGGCGCAACGCGGTGCGACTGCAGGATAGAAGTGGTATGAAATGACATCGAACTTGGGCGTTGGATTTCCCGACATCATCTGATCAGGATTAAGATTGCCGGGTAGTGGTATATTGGCCACGGCAACGTCGCCGGGGCCGACGATTTTCATCTTCGGCAGTGCCTGCGATGCGAAGGCCCGAAATGCGACCTGATCGCGGGCGAACCAGGCCGCGTCGTACTGCTTGGGCGCGCCGCCGTAATTTGGCAGATTAGGCTCATTGAACAATTCGGCGGCGTCGACATCACCGCCGATGCTGTGGGTATATTCCACCAGCGGTCTGGCCTGTAGCGGTGTCCAGATGCCTTGCTTGTCACGAACGGCCGAATTTACGGTGAAGGACATCAGCAGCTTGGCGTCAACGGCATGAGCGAAGTCGATGACGCCTTTCCATTGTGCCCGCGTCAAAACAGAATTGTACCCCGCCGGCGGCACGGCCAGCGCGGGCTTGTCGTCATTCTGGAAATAGACGGTGTTTGCAGATGTGCCGCTGGTGCGCAGGTAGGCCGGGCCGAGCGCGCTTGCCAATATGCGCAGGCGGCGATTGTAGAGGTCAAGCGGCTGGTCCAGCTTTACACCGCTCATGACAGTGTCGACGTGGACATCCCCATCCGACGAAGCGCTTCCGCTCGCCTGCTGCTTGACTGGTTTTTTCGCCATGCCGGTTATCGCAATCATATCCAGGTTGTAGGCTTGGTAGCGACTATCAACCTCACCGATTTTCTGCATAGTCGCCGGGGACACCCCGGGCTGCTGCGCCATCAGCGAGGAAGCCGTAGTCCCGACAACGCCAATCAGAACGGTCATTGCGACTCGCCGCGATGATAGCGATAAGTTCATGAGAAATCTCCCAAATACACGCCATGGTTGCGATCCCGTGATGGTGTTCACGGCCGTCTGCGTGCTCTTCGTTGGGTCCACATTGCGCAGTTCCGTGCGCCCGTCAATTTAATATACTCACGGTTCGATTTATGTCAGTGCTCTTGCGCAGACGTCGGCCACGGGCAAGAAGCGCATTGCCGTGCGTGAGCGGCGTCAAGGGAATTGAACAAAGTGGCGGTTGGAAAGCGCGGAAAAACTGCTGGACAGGACAGCGTGCAAATCGCCCCGCGCCCGCGTGGCCGACCGTCCCGAGAGCGTGCTGAATCCATCGATCGGAACGTGCTGGAAGCTGCCAAGCACAGTTTTCTCTCGGACGGGTTTGCCGCAACGACAATGGACGGGATCGCAAGGCGGGCAGGAGTGACGAAAGCCACTCTCTATCAACGATACGATGACAAGGTCGCGCTGCTAAGGGCCGTCATGCAAGACAGAGTGGCCGCCTGGTCTGCAATTTCCGACAGCCGGGCGGTCGCGCGCGGAGATACGCTGGAGCAGCGTCTGCGACATTACGCCCGGTCGATGACGCGGTGGCGTCAGGATCCGGAAGTTGTTGCGTTTGGCAACTTGATCCTCGAATGTTGGGGAAGCGCTCGCTCTGTTGCAGAAGAGATGCAGAACATTCGGCAAAATCAAATGGTCGATGTCATTGAGCGTGACATCACGGAATTCGGCCCAAAGGACGGCGTAAAGCCGGCAAACCCAAGGCTGCTGGCCGAGTTGTTTCTGGGCATGATCGGCGCGGTTCATACCCATCTCGGGGAATCGGGAGGGCTGAGCGCTTCTGTCGTTGACCAACACCTTGACCATGCGGTCGACATAATCCTGAATGGCAAGGTGGCTTGGTGACAGGCGCAGAGGCCGGTTGAATATCGGCTTTCGATGTAAAGGTTGTTTCGCTTCAGCCGTGCTTGCAGTGTCGTCGCTGCCAACTTTCGAAGAGCAATCCTCCCCGGCACCGAACGGCATAAAAACGTTGTACCTCCCGCATGAGTAAATTATCTACCGATTAGTCGGTAAGCTCCGACGAGTCTTGCGGCGCAACGGTGCCGAAACAGGGAGAGGAGGGTGGTTCGAATGCAGAAAACATCGCGAATACCGGAAATCATGGTGGCCACGTGCGCACTTGCGCTGACGGGATGCAGTACCGGAGACATGGCGAATGGCACGGCGGTTTCAGCGCCATCGGCAGCCATGATCAGCGATCAGGCCTTGGCCGCAGCCTGCACGCCGCAGGCCATGCAGAAGGTAGCCTCGGCGCTGGGCGAAGGCGTAACTGTGAAGGCCATTCCCAATGGCGCGACAGTGCCGGGCGGCGCACGCTTTCACGCATCCGCCGGGGAATCGCCGGCGTTCTGCCAGGCCGTCGGCAGCTTCGTGACCAATCCGGCTACCGGCAAGACCGCCAACTTCATGGCGACTTTTCCGGCCAACTGGAACGGGAAATACATGCAGGTCGGATGCTCTGGCCACTGCGGGCAGTTCTTTGTCAGCGACCCGGCGATGCCCACGATCGTGATTACCAGCCAGGGCAAGCCCATGGATGCGATCAACAGAGGCTATGCGATCTTCGCGACCGATGAAGGCCACACCGGCCTTGCCGGCGGTACCTGGGCCACAAAGGGTCCCGGGCAGATCGATCAAGATGCGATCGACGATCTCTACTACCGCGCCGATGAGGTGCTTTCCAAATTGGGCAAGAATTTCACAAAGGCTTTCTACGGCACCCTGAGGAATCGGCCGCAGACGATCGCCTATTCGTACTTTAATGGATGTTCCGGCGGAGGGCGCGACGCGCTCGTTGCGGCCACGCGGTTCCCGCAGGCGTTCGACGGGATCATTTCAGGCTCACCCTACAACGCGGCGGGAGCAGCGTTCCAGTTCGCAGGTGTTCCGGTCGCCGCACTGAGATCGCCGGGCGCAGTGATCACGGCGGAACTGGCGGCATTGATCCCGCCCATCGTGGCTGCCCAGTGCGATAAGCTTGACGGGGTGGAGGATGGTCTGATCCAGAACCCGGCCGCCTGCAATTTCGTGCCCGAGCGCGACTTGCCGATATGCAAGCCCGGTGAAAGCGGCGGAAAGTGCTTCACCAAGGAGCAGGCCGAGACGGTCAGCACATTGATCAGCGCCGTGACCGACGAAAACGGCGAGATCGTCCAGCCGGGGCTGTCCGTCAGCGACATGCAGGGAATGTCCTTCAAGACTCCCAAGCGTCCCGACGACCTTGCCGCGCTGGAACCGTTTCCGGGTTCGGACAATGGCGATGTCGCCGGCAATGGCTATTGGCCGCTTGCCGATGCCATGCTGAAGGTCTTCGTTCACGGCAACGATCCGAATTTCCATTCGCGTTCGGTCGTGAGCTTCGCGCGTGGCGGCAATGGACAGGTCACGAACTATCACATCGTCGTGCCCAGTTCCGAGGTCGCTCTGCTTCGCCGCAAGGCGCAAACCGGGATCGGTCATTTCGTCGAAGGGTTCGACCCGTTGATGCGCTCGAAAACGCGTCTGATGATCTGGCACAACCTTTCCGACAATGTCCTGACGCCCTATGCTTCGACCAATCTCTACAACAAGCTGGCGGCCCGCCACGGCGGCTATGCCCGTTTGCAACAGAGCGTGCGCCTGTTCGGCCTTCCCGGCACACCGCATTGCAGCATGGGCGGTGCAGGCCCCAACAGCTTCGATGCGATGGGAGCGATGGAGAAATGGGTCGAGCAGGGGCAGGCGCCCGAGGCGCTTTGGGCCACGAACTACGCGGTGAACGGCTTCGGCGTTAAGCAATTCGACAAAGCGCCCGGCAGAACAATGCCACTTTGCAAGTATCCCGAAATGGCGCGGTACAAAGGCACGGGCGACGTCAACGACGGTCACAACTGGGAATGCCCGGCGAACGACCGGCGTATGCTTGGAGTCGGCGAAAGCGGGCGTCAGGCAGGCGTGACGATACCACGGACCTGAATGCAATGGCGCGCGCGTGGTGACACGCGCGCGCCTGTGAATGTCTGCCTGTGAGGGGGCGCGGAAGCACGCAAGTGCGCGATGCTTCGGAGCCCCCCTTTTTATTGCACTTCGTAGCTGGCGGCCTCGTTCGGATTCCCGCCGGCGTAGCGCACTTGCCTTGGGTAAGGTGCGATCGGCGCGCTGCGGCGGATCGGGCTGTCGGCGGGAGTCTCGATGATGATATCGTCCGGCGATTTGCCGTTCTCGACCCAGTCGACCATCAGGGCGAAGAACTGACCCGGCGCCACCAGTGGCGGATGCGCTTCGGGGTTCGACGTGCCGTTGGGAGACATGTGGCCCACACCCGGCAGCAGGTAGAGGCGGAAGAAGTCATGGACCTGCTCCGGCCCGCCCATCGTCTCAAGCACCCGGTCGTAGTAGCGGATCGTTCCCTGGACCGGGATCGCCTCGTCATTCCAGCCGTGCCAGCTCAGGAACTTGCCGCCGCGCGCCTTGAATGCCGAAAGGTCGGGATCGTCGCTGGCAAGGCGGCCGAAAGTCTCGTCGAGTTCGGTTCCGCGATCGAACGCCCGGGCGAGTTCCTCATAAGTCAGCTTCGTCCAGCCCGCCTCGCCATTGGCGCTGGCATTGTGGAACGTCGGATTGGCGAGGCGGGGATCACCCAGATCGAGCGCCACCTGATCGGCCACGTATCCCTCGTGGGCGTTCGAGCTGCCATAGCCGATATTGGCGAAATAGGCCTGATAGAGGGAGGTGCCGCGCATGAGGCCGTACCACTTGTGCGGCCCCGAAAGTTCCGTCCCTACGCCATTGTCGCGCGCGGGATCGGGCGCCGAGCCATCACTGGTGATGCCGTACCACATCTGGTTGACGACGCGCGCCTGCGCGAGCGACAGCGCATCGGGCCCGGCGTTGGTGCCGCCATCCTCGACGCGCAGCACGGCCTTGTCCTTGGTGGGATCGTAGATGCACGCGGCGTTGTCGGTTACATAGCCCATGTGCTGCCCGCCCACGGTATCGCACGAGGCAATGGCGGCATTGGACACAAGGTCCATCTGGGCCTTGGTCAGGTAATGACCGCCGAGTTCGCGTTCGACTGCGAGGCTGCGGTAGACATCGGCAGTCACCCATTGCGCCCAGTTGAGTGCAGGCAGGCTGGCGATGATGCCGTCATAGTCACCCGGATACTCCTGGGCGAGGCGGTAGCCGTGTCGCCCGCCGGTAGACACACCTTCGTAATAGGCATGGTGTGCGGGCTTACCGTAATAGACTTGGGCGAGCTGCTTGGTCTTTTCGGCCATCACGTGCATCGCGCGGTGGGCGTAGTCCTCCCAAAGCTGGCGCGCCGGCGTGCCATCCGGGTTCATCGCCCAGGCACCGTTTGTGAGCGTGTGACCGGAATCGGTACTGGCTGAAAGCGAGCCCTCGCTGCCTGCGGTCAGCGCCGCGTAAGGCCAGCCCACGGCATGGGGCGAACTGTGCTGGCCGCCGTCGAAGCCGCCGAGGCCGCCGATGTTGTGGATGCGCCCGTTCCAGGCCTCACGCGAGGGCAGCCAGACTTCGATGCCGATCCCGGGCGAGGTCGAAGGCGCGCCCTCGGGCCCCGGATTGCCGGGCCCGACGATCAGCTTGACGAGGCACAGGTCGGACGGGGCGACCGGCGTATGGGGTGATGCCGGTTCGTCGATGACGAGCGACTCGCCCTTTTTGAACTGGCGGATCAGGACGATGCGGGTCAGGTCATCGTTCTCGATTGCGGCAACAAGGTTATCGGACATGGCGCAGGGCGCTCCTATCGGCGGTCGTGCTTCGCCGCTTCCCGAATGGAAAGCGAGCAGGCACGCCATGGTGTACGTGCCTGTTTTCAGGACGGAAATGATGCCGCACCGACGGCGTGAAGGATCGCGTCGGTGCGGCTGCGAATGCGGATCAGCGCGATCCGAATGAGTATCGTACATTCAGACCAAACTCACGACGCGGAGTGTAGCTGATCGGACGGTAGTTGACGGGAATGAAGCCAAACACCGGCGCCACCTGTCCCCGCGAAAGAACCTGAGACGTGTTCAGCGCATTCTTCGAGTACAGCGAGATTTCCCAGGCATTGTCGGGCGAGCGAATGCCTGCGTAGACATTGAGCAGGCTGTAGTTGTCGATGACCACGCCTTCGTTGCGATAGGGATTTTCCGGGTAATAGTTGAACAGCCCGCGGATAAATCCGTCGACGGAATTTGACACCGGGTGCGAGTATTCGGACTGGACCGAGAGTGTCCAGCGCGGCGCGGTCGAAATCGATTGATTGGACTTGCAGCGCGCTACCAGAACGCCGGCGGCCGCAAAGTCGGCCGCAGTCGGCACGCCGTTGTCGGGAATGCCATCGAAGTTGCTGTCGTTGCAGGGCACATAATCGTTGTCGACCGTTCCCTTCGCATAGCTGAAGCCGGCCGACACATTCCACCGGGGCGTGATCAGGAAGGAGGCATCGGCTTCGATGCCCTTCACAATCGCATTCGCATCGGCGGTGAAATCCTGCCTTGTGACCATTCCTTGCGCGAAGTCATCGAAATAGATGTCTTCGATCAGGAAGTTGTGATTGTCGAATTTCTGATAGAACGCCGCGACATTGAGATGCGCGCGCTTGTCGAGGAACGATGCCTTGAAGCCGACCTCGAAGCCCAGCGATTTCTCCGGTGGCTTGAAGTGCAAATCGCTTGCCGACTGAAAGCCCGGTACTTCCAGCGGACTGAGGATCACGACGCTGAATGGCGGACGGTAGGATGTTCCGGCATTGCCGTAGATCAGGAAATCATCGGACAAGCGATGCGAAAGCGAAGCGTTCCAGACCCAGTGAGTGTCCTTGATCGGCTGGGTCTGGGCAAAGCCCGGCAGGCAGAAATTCGACGGCGTGAGGCACAGCGAGTTTCCTTCACCCGGAACGGAATCGAAGGGTTCGCTGGCCGTCTGCTTGATATCGATATGCCGCGCGCCGCCGGTCAGTTCGGTGCGGTCGGTAATGTGCGCGGTGACTGTGCCGAAGAACGAAACCTCGCGGCTTATGACCTTTTGCGAGAGCAGCGTGCCGATGTTGGAAAGCGGCGTCGAGGGATCGACGACGCCTATGGCGCTTCCCTTCTGGTGTTCGTAGTAGGCGCCGATCGTATAGTCGAAGATCCCGGCAATCCGCTCCTCGGAGGCCAGGCGCAGTTCATGGCGCCATGTCTCGTTCCCGGCCGGCGCAATCGCCTGATAGGAATCGAAGCCGGGGAAGACGTTGTATGGATCCTGCGGCGTATAGGTATTCAGCGTCTGCTTCGAATATCCGCCCACGTAGCTGAGCTTCTGCCCGGCGAAACCCCAATCGGCATTGGCGGTGACGAGGTCGAATTTCAGCTTGGAATTGCGCGAAAAGTCCGACACGGCAAGCCGATCGCTGCCCGAGATGACCGGGCCGCCGGCGGGCAGGCCCAGCATCGGGAAGGGGTTGGAAAAGCCATCGACCTGTTGGAACGAGCGATATTTGGCGTCCATGTGCTGGTACATCACGGACACGCCGATCGTGTCCGTGGGCTCGAAGCGCAGACTAGCGCGCATTGCCTCGGTCTTGCCGAACGGATCGGCGCCATTGTTCACGCTCGTCACGCTGTCGAGTTCGTTGTGATCGACGAGCCCGGCTAGACGAATTCCCAGTACGCCGTCGATCAGCGGCACGCCCACGGCGCCGTTGACGTTGATGTTTCCTCGGGTGGTCCCGGTCATGTTGACGTAGCCGCCGACCTCGGAAAGGTCGGCGCCCTTGGTCGTCAGGGTGATCGCGCCGGATGGCGCGGAACGGCCGCGCAAGGTGCCTTGCGGCCCGCGCAGCACTTCGATCTGTCCCACGTCGAACATCGACTGGAATACAAGGTTCGAATCCGCGCTCGCTTCATTGATGTAGAACTGAACCGTGGGGCTCGTGCTGCCCGCCAGCGTATCGAACGTCACGCCGCGAAGCGAGAACTTGGAATCCGAACCGGTAACGCCGCCCGCAAGCTGGAGCCCGGGGACGACGTTCTGAATATCCTTGAAGTTCTGAAGGTTGAGCTTTTCGATCGCCTCCGTGGTGACGGCGTTGACCGTTTGCGGCACGTCCTGCAGGCTCTCCTGACGGCGGCGCGCCGTGACGATGATGTCTTCAGTCGAATATACCGTGGCTTCCTTCGGCGCGTCCTGCGCGTGTGCGCTTGCCAATGGCAGCAGGCTCGCGCCTGACAGCACGATCCACCGTAGTTTCTTCATGGCTTTCCTCCCTGTTCGCCCGCCGTGGTTTCATCCGCGTGCAGGTAATTTTCTTTTCGGCAGATGGCGTTGTCGCCTTCTCCTCCCACGATCGCACCAGGCAATGCCCGCTTTTTGCCGGTCGGTTGGAGTTGCCCAGTATCCTCGATCCCGCGGCATTATTGTCGTGCCGCCCGTTTGGTGTTGCGGCAATCTTGGCGTAAGGATGGCAGCAGAAAAACACCCATATGGGGGTATGTGAAGTAAAATCCGGGAGAGCTAAGAATGTCCGCTACGCTTGGCTTGGCTGATCTTACCCAGAGCCTGCTGGACGGCGCATATGAAACGGAATTGTGGAGCACCTTTCTCTCGCAGCTTTCCGCCGCTACCAACTCCGACTTTGCCATTCTTCTGTGCCAACCGCCCGGCTGGCGGCAGGATGATGCCTTGCAGCTCATTTGGGGCGATGCCCGCATCGAGGAGAGCAAGGACATCCATAGACGTCATTTCGTTTCACGGGACCCGAATTCGGGAGACACGACGAGCGAGGCAACGCCGTACTCCCTGCGGGATCTTATCGAGCAGGATCAAGGGGAGCACACGGCGTTCTATACCGAACTGACACAAGTCCATGGTGTAAGCGATATCCGCCAGATCCGGGTCAGAGAGCCTAGCGGTGTCGACGCCTGGCTGACTATCGTCCGCAAAGTCGGAGCGTTCGATCGCGACGTAGACAGACTTCTCGAACAACTTGCGCCGTTTTTGCGAGGCGTTCTGCGCAATTACGTGACTTTGCAAAGAGAAAGCTTCACTGCGTCACTCGCGTCTGAGGCGATCCGCCGGCTGCAATTCGGATGGCTGGCTCTCGACCGGAATGGAAAGGTCGTCGATTGCGACGACGTCGGATCGGTTTTGCTGCAAAGATCGGGAATGCTCGGCCGATCCGGGGCGGGGCGGCTGAAGATTGCCGACGCTAATACCGAAAAAGCCATTCTCGATAGCATCCGCGTGATGTCTACAAGTGTTGAGGCCCAGCCACGCGCGGTTTCGTTGTCTAGGGATCCATGGCTGGACATGCTGCTGGTTCCGGCGCCCCGGCGCTTTATCGGTACGATCGGGAAGCCCGTTGTAGTTGCCTACATCCATGGCGATAGCTGGAGGATCGCGGATCGATGTGGCCAACTCATCGATTTGTTCCGGCTTACCAAGAGCGAGGCCCGGCTTGCGCTTGAACTGTGCCGTGGAAGATCGATTGCCGAGGCGGCGGACGATCTTGGCCTGCAGGTCGAAACGGCACGGGGCTACTCTAAGAAAATCTATGCAAAAATCGGCGCGCGGGGGCAAGCGGACCTTGTCCGCATTCTCATGGGCAGTGTGCTGGCGCTCGCACCTGACATCGAGCGGCTGCCTCGTTGATCTGAGGACAGGTGCTATTTCGGTTTGCCATGGCTTGCGCAATTAACCAACTGTTCGGTAGGGTTGGGAATCGCGACGGCGGGCAATGAGATTCCAGGATGCAAAAGCGTCCGGACGGGCTGGGGAGTAGCGCATGCGAAAGTCTGTATACATTGGGACACTTGCTTTTACGCTCATCGGTGTGCCCAGCGCCGCGCAGACAAGCCCTGCGGTACGCGATATTCCGGCTCCAAATTCACCACCTTCGATACCGCTGGACGGTTCGGTCGCGGGTAGCGCCGATACCGAAGTCTGGACACGGCTTGGAACGCTGGATGTTGTGAGAAACGTCTCGCATCCCACGCTCACACCGATCCTTCCGGAACCGGGGAATGCAACAGGGGCGGCCGTCGTGATCGCGCCCGGCGGCGGCATGATCATGCTCGCCCTGGACGCGGAAGGCTGGCAGGTTGCGCATGCGTTCGCACGCCGCGGGATCGCGGCATTCGTACTGAAGTACCGGGTCCAACCGACGCCCGTGGCTGTTCCCGATCTTCTGGCCTATTTTGCGCAGCTGCAGGCAAAGGCGGAAAAAGGCGAGGCGACGGAGACCGATAGCACCGCCGCGGTCAAGGATGCCGGTACCGCGATCGCGATGGTACGGGCCAACGCCGCGCGCTGGGGAGTGGACCCAGCACGCGTCGGGATGATCGGGTTCTCCTCTGGAGCAACCGTGGCCAGAGACGCCGCTTTCGTAAATGAGCCCGGTGGGCGGCCGGACTTCGTTGCGCTCCTTTACGGAGGTTTGGACAAGGTCGAGGTGCCGGCAACGGCACCGCCGATGTTCGCTGCGGTGGCCTTTGACGACAAGATTGCCAGATTTGACGGCTTTCCTGTCGTCGCCGCTTGGCACTCGGCAGGGCGGCCGGTCGAACTGCATGCCTATCAGAGTGGCGGGCACGGATTTGGGTTGGGGAGGCCCGGCACGACCAGTCTGGGCGTCTTCGACCAGCTTATCCAATGGCTGGATATTCAAGGGTTTCTAAAACGAAAAACCGAAAAATGAACTGGCCGGCAACATTCCGAAATATTGTCTGTCGTAGTGTTTAAGTCGGCTTTTGATCGATAATTTGCAAATTATACGGGAGAGAGAAATGGAAACCATGCGGGTAATACAATGGACCACCGGAAAAGTCGGCAAGCTTGCGCTTCGCGGTATTCTGGATGATCCCCGATTGGAATTGGCTGGTGTCTTTGCCTATTCCGACGAGAAGCGTGGCGTGGATGCAGGAACGCTTTGCGGGCGGCCCGAATGCGGAGTGTTGGCGACAAATGATATCGACGCGCTGATTGCTCTGGGTGCCGATGCGGTCATCTACACACCTTTCATGGCCGATCTGGACCACGCCGTCAGATTGCTGGAAAGCGGAATAGACATCATCAGCACCAACCTGTTCCTGAACGTTGGAGGCATTCAGGGGGACACGCGCAAGGCGCTGGAGGAGGCCTGTCGTAAAGGTGACGCCTCGCTCTTCATTACAGGGGTAAACCCCGGGTGGATCAACGGCGTAGCCGCTGCGCTGACAGCGGTATGCCGCGATGTCGAGATGGTCTCGATTTCGGAATCGGCCGATTGTTCGGTCTATGAATCCAAGGAGACCTGGCTCGCGATGGGAATATCGCTTCCCGAAGCCACTCCGGAAGTCATCCAGACAAGTCGTTTGTGGATGACATCGTTCTACGATGCCGCGAATCGGTTGGCGACAGCTCTGGGTTTCGAACTGGAGGAACTGGATTACGATATCGAATTCGCCACAGCCTCACAGACGGTCGATCTCGGCTTCATGACCATCCCCAAGGATACCAATGCCGCGCTGCGCGCCGGTTGGACCGGGAAGATTGGCGGTCGCACCGTCGTAAAGGTGACCGTCGCCTGGTATCTGACCAAACTTCTCAATGAGGGCTGGAAGTTTGAGGATGACCAGTACCATCTGGTGATCAAGGGTGAGCCTGAGGTCAACACGCGCATCCGTTTCACGCCGCCCGCGCACTGGGGGCGTCACGAGTGGGATACGATGACGGCCATGCCGGCCGTAAACGCCGCCTTCAATGTCAAGGCGGCCCCGGCCGGCATTCTGACGTTGAAGGACGTTGGCCTGCCTTGCGCGCCTGCCGGCGTTTGGGCCTCCGCAAGATAGAGTGACGACGGCAAGCCCGGTTCGCCGCTCCCCGCGACGGTATGGGAGCGGCGCCCCGGTCTGAACCGGGGCGCCGTAATGGATAGGTCAGGCGAGCGCGGTCGCTCTCAGATGTACATCCCGCCATTCACGCCGAGCACCTGTCCGGTGACGTAGCTCGCATCGTCGGAAGCGAGATAAGCGCAGGCCCCCGCGATGTCGGCGGGCGTGCCGGGACGGGAAATCGGAATCATCTGGACGATCATCTCGGTCGGGAACCCGCTGGATTCCGCATGCCGGTGCATCATCGGGGTCTCCACCAGCGAAGGCGGGATGGTGTTGACGGTGATGTTGTGCGGGGCAAACTCGCGTGCGAGCGCCCGGGTCATACCGATGACGCCGCCTTTCGATGCCGAGTAATGGACCTGCCGCGGGCCGCCCGACTGCGCCGCCTGCGAGGAAATCGTAACGATCCGCCCCCAGGACTGCTCGATCATGTCCGGAAGTGCGGCCTGCACGGTATGGAACACGCCGGTGAGGTTAACCGACATCGTCCGGTCCCATTGCGACTGCGACATTTCCATGAAGGGGACGAATTCTGAAATCCCCGCGTTCGCCACGACGATGCTGATCGGCCCCAGTTCCTTGCGGATGCTGTCATAGACTTCGTCGAGTGCCGAACGGTCCGAAATATCGACGGCGTGAGCGACAATCCGCGTGCCTTCTACACGCAGCAGCTCGGCTTCCTTGTCGAGAAGCGCGCCGTTCATGTCCAGCATCGCGGTCGGATGGCCATCGCGCGCAAAGCGCTGGGCAATGCCAAGGCCGATGCCTCCTGCCGCGCCGGTAACGACAACAGTACGTTTTTCATTCATTCGATCGTTCCTTGAATTCGGTTGTTTTCAGTTCGCCGCAGGGGTCAATTTCACATTCAGTTTTTCGAGTCCGCGAACGATGAAGCTGGCCTCGTACTCAAGCGCCGGATCGGCTGGCGAACCGTGTTCTGCCTCGTCGATCGCGATATTGCTCGTGAGCTTCAGGAACTTCTCCAGGATGATCCGGATCTCCACCCGGGCGAGCGGTGCGCCCGAACAGACATGCCCGCCGCGGCCGAAGGCCAGCTGTTCGCGCAGTTTGGGACGGTTAAGTTGGAATTCGTCGGGATTTTCCCAGCGAGCCGGATCCCGATTGGCAGCAGCAAGGGCGATCATCACCTTGGTGCCCGCCTTGACGGGAAGGTCTCCGATATTGGTGTCCCGGCGCGCGAGGCGGAACGTGACCTTGCTCGACCCTTCAAGGCGCAGGACTTCCTCGATGAACGCCGGGATAAGGCTGGGGTCTTCGCGAAGCTGGCGCTGCACGTCAGGCATTCGGGTGAGATAGAGCATGGAATTGCCGAGCAGCTTCGCGCTCGTGTCCTGCCCAGCGCCGAACAGGAAGGTGCTGAGCTTGACCAGTTCGATGACATCCGGAAGCGTCCCGTCCGGATAAGTGGCGGTTGCGAGATCGCTGAGGACGTCTCCGTTGGGCGCGGCTCGGCGTTCCATCAGGTAGCGCACGAAGAAGCCCGCCATGAATTCCAGCGGTCCCACGTCCGTCGTCGCGCCTTCGGCTTGAATGCTGCCCGGCGGGGGCGCGTTTTCGATGACGTTGGTGAACTGTTCGCGGTCCTCGGATGGAACGCCCAGCAGATCCGCGATCACAAGTGTCACGAACGGTACGGCAACGCCCTTGATCACTTCGCATCCGCCGCTCTGCACGGCATCACGCACCATCGTTTCTGCCAGTTCGTTGATGTATGCCTCGTTCGCCTTCAGCCGCGAGGGCACGAAGAGGCGGTTGAGCACCGCGCGCGCGTTGGCGTGCCGGGTATCGTCGAGGGCAACCAGCAAGTCGCCAGCAATGATCTGATCGCGGTGCGCCTCGATTTGCGGAGTAAGGTCGTCACCTTCAGGCACGAACGGCAGCGGTGCGACCGGGCCGCCGGGAGCGATCGCCGAGGAGAAATCCTTGGGATTATTGAGGACGTCGAGGGCTTCCTGGAAGCCCGTGACAATCAGGAGGTCTTCGCGCGCCCTCGATGCGATCACGCGGCCGCGTTCGCGCAGTTCCCTGAAAAACTCGTAAGGATCGAGCAACAGAGCGGGATCGGTAAGATAGTCACGGTCGATCAGTTCGAGGGCTTCTGTCACAGGATACTCTCCAGAATTTTTCGTAACGTTTTCAAAACTGCAAACGGTTTGGATTCGGTCACGCGCGTTGACCGCATCGCGAATGAGCGTTAAGCCTACCAACTAGTCAGTAATTTTTGCAATCGGTTTTTGAGAAGTCGAGATAACGCGGCACTTCTCCTTGTTCGTTTCCCGCCGTCACGATGTTTGGAACGACGGGAAATGGGTGCTGGGACCTCCAGCGGGGAGGAGGCTCCGTTTGTTCAAGCTGGGTGTGGGGAGCAGGATGTTGCCGTTGGAAAATGCGCCGAACAGAACCAAAACGTTTGCCGTTTTTGCGATCGGTGCGCTGCTTTGCGGATCGGGCCTGAGCTTTCCGTTTGCAGCACTTGCCGACCCCGCGCCGCAAGCCGTTTCGCAAGGCGATCCGTTAGAGGATGGCTTTCGCGATCCGCCCCAGGCCGCCCGCCCCAGGGTTTGGTGGCATTGGCTGGATGGCAACATAAGCGAAGACGGGATCGAGAAAGACCTTGCATGGATGAAGCGCGTCGGGCTGGGCGGAGCGCAGACTTTTGACGGGAGTTTTGCTCTTCCCAAAGTTGTGGAGCGGCGGATCACATACATGTCGCCGGAATGGCAGGGTGCATTCCGGCACGCGGCAACGCTTGCGAACGGTCTCGGTCTTGAACTCGGTATCGCCGCTTCGGCAGGTTGGAGCGAGTCCGGAGGGCCATGGGTAAAGCCTCAGGACGCGATGAAAAAGCTGGTCTGGAGCGAAACCATAGTGCGCGGGGGCCGGCGGTTCGACGGCGTGCTGCGACTTCCGCCAACTATAACCGGTCTGTTTCAGGATCTTGCGCCGCACAAGGAACTGAGCGCGGTTGCCAAGCCTCCAATTCCGGATTTTTACGCCGATGCAGCCGTGTTCGCTTGGCGCGTGCACGATATGCAAAAGAGCGCGGTTCCAACTTTCACACTGGCTGATGGCAAAGCGTTGGACGGCACCGCCCTGCTTGACGGCTCCTACGCAACCGGAGTCGAGGTCCCTGCGGGCACCTCAGAAAACCCCGGCATGATTGTTCTTACTTACTCCCGTCCACAAACCATCCGTTCCGCATCGCTCTTCATTGCCGACATTGCCGACCTTTATTCGGCGGCCACCGTAGTACCGCGCCTCGAAGCCAGTATGGACGGGATTCACTGGCGCAGGATTACCGATATCCGCCTTGGCATCGTGCCCACGACCATCAGCTTCGCGCCGGTTGTCGCTCGCTACTTCCGCTTCGTTCTCGTACCGGCTCCGCCAGCTGCTGGTTCCGCGACGATCTCTGCGCCCGGATATGCGGGATTTTCTGGACCCGGCAAGCCGAGGCAAAAACTCGATATTGTCGATCTGCGCCTGTCGCAGGAGGCGCGGGTCAACGAGTTCGAAGTGAAGGCAGGCTTTTCCGCCGCCGCCGATTACAGTGCGCTTGATGCCGATGTCGGAAGCGAGGCGAATGGCGTGCCGGCCGGCGATGTTCTCGATCTGACAAGCCGGATGCGGCCCGACGGTTCGCTGGACTGGACCGTTCCTCAGGGAGAATGGCGGGTGGTGCGGATGGGCTACTCGCTCACTGGCGCTCTCAATCACCCTGCTTCGGCGGAGGCGACCGGGCTTGAGGTGGACAAACTCGATGCGGCCGCCGTTCGCCGGTATTTCGAGACCTATCTTGGCCGCTTCAAGGAAACACTTGGACCAGGTTCGTTCGCGTCCCACGGTTTGAAGGCGCTCGTCAACGACAGCACCGAGGTTGGTCCGTTCAACTGGACGCCCGCCATGCTTGACCAGTTTCGCCGGCTGCGTGGCTACGATGCCCGTCCATGGCTGCCCGTGCTGACCGGAACGATCGTCGAATCCCGGGCAAAGAGCGATGCCTTCCTGTTCGATTTTCGTCGCACGATTGCCGACCTCCACGCCTCGGAGCACTATGCCACGGTCGCGGCAGTTGCCCACGAGAACGGCCTTCGCTGGTACAGCGAGGCGCTTGAAGGGGGGCGTACCTCGCTCGGCGACAATATGGACATGAGGCGGTTCGCGGACGTGCCCATGGCCGCGATGTGGGCGTTCAGGCCCGAGGACGGGCCGAAATTTCCGTACCTTGTCGACATTCGGGGAGCGGCATCCGTCGCCCATCTGTTCGGGCAGAACGTAGTCGCAGCAGAATCGATGACGTCGACGCGCTTCCCTTGGGCCCATTCGCCCTCGGATCTGCGTCCGGTCATTGACGCCGAGTTTGCGAATGGGGTCAATCTTCCCGTCATCCATACCTCGGTACACCAACCCGTCGACAAGAAGCCGGGGCTATCGATGTGGCATATCGGCCAATTCTTCACGCGCAACGAAACCTGGTCCGAGATGGCGCGGCCATGGGTGGACTATATGGCGCGGACCGGCTTGCTGTTGCAACAGGGGCGTTTCGTTGCCGACGTTGCCTATTTCTATGGCGAAGAGGAGCCTACTCCCATAGCCGGCAAGGCTGCATACGCCGATGGTCCAACGCGCAACGGCTACGACTACGTCAATGCGACGGTCCTGCAAAAGGATTTCAAAGTCGACGCAGGCGCTTTGGTGGCACCGTCCGGAGCCCGGTATCGCCTGCTCTATCTTGGCGGATCGAGTGCGCGGATGACTTTGCCGATGCTTCGGCGCATTGCGGAACTCGCAGATGCGGGCGCCGTGATCGCGGGCGATGCTCCGGCCGGTTCGCCTGCCTTGCAGGATGATCCCGTCGAATATGCAGCGCTGGTTCGCCGCCTGTGGTCGGGTAGCGCCGTGACCTCTGTCGGAGCCGGCCAGGTCGTTAGTGGCCATGATGTCGATGCCGCCCTGCGAACCGTCGGCGTGGCGCCCGATTTCGCAATCGGCGGCGCACGATCCGACAGCCAGATCAGATTTGTGCATCGGCAACTGGACGACGGCGATATCTATTTCGTGTCTAATGGACTCGGCCGAAGAGAAGGGTTCGACGCCCGTTTCCGGGTTGCAGGCAAAGCGCCGGAGATCTGGAGAGCCGATACAGGCGCGATCACGCGAGTATCCTATCGGATCGAAGGCAACGAGACTGTCGTGCCGCTCACGATGGCGGCCAATGACAGCTTCTTCGTGGTCTTTCGTCGAAACGCGGCGGCACAGGCATTGACGCTTCTTCAGTCCGAACCCCGCCAGATGATGTCATTGGATGACGGGTGGAACGTAGCTTTCGAAGCGGGCCGCGGAGCGCCTCGCTCGCTCGCAATGGGGCATCTTGCGCCGCTTAACGAGCAGACCGATCCGGGCATCAAGTACTTCTCGGGCGTGGCTACTTACACAAAAGACTTTTCTGTGCCGACAGGTTACCGCTCCGGCGCGCCTGTCCTGCTCGATCTGGGACGCGTCGGCGACTTGGCCGAGGTCCGCCTCAACGGCATAAGGATAGGTACCGTTTGGCATGCGCCGTTTCAGGTCGACATTGGCAAGGCATTGCGAAATGGGAAGAACCATCTCGAAGTCCGCGTCGCCAATTTGTGGGTCAATCGCTTGATCGGGGACGCGCAGACTGGAGCGTCCAAGATAGCCTTCACCGTTATGCCCGCATACAAGGCAGATGCTCCGCTCAGGCCTGCAGGATTGATCGGCCCGGTGACGCTCAGTCGCGTTGCCAATCCAAGAGAATCCAATTGATCAGGCGACGTGGACCGCAGAGGTTACGCTTTGCTCCACGTCAAGGTAACTACGGCCGACTTCAGGTCCAATGAACGGCCAGCCAGCGCAGGGCATCGGCAACGGCATCCAGGTCTTCCGGTGTGCGGCCGCCGAAGCCCCCATGCGGCATAGCTTCGCCGACATAGAGATCCGCAGGGACACCGGCCTTTCGCAAAGCAGCGTGGAAACGGACCGTGTCGGACAGGAAGAGGTCACGCGTGCCGGACCGCAGGTAGGTCGGCGGGAAGCCACGAGACAAGTCTCCCTTCAGCGGGGACAGATAAGGATCTGCGAGGTTTGAACTGCCAGCGTAGAGAGCGACATTCGCATCCTGCCGCCAGACCTTCAACAACGTGTCGAGATGCTGGTTGGTCTGCAAGGTGTCACTCACACCTGTCAAATCGACTACCGGCGTATCCAGCAAGAGCGCAGCGGGCTGAGGCAGCCCGCCGTCGCGTGCCTTCAACATGAGTGCAGCGGCCAGATTGCCTCCCGCCGACCCGCCCGAGACCAAGATCTGGTCGGGCCGAAATTGGCGGGTCATCTCTCGATAGACAGCAAGGCAATCGTCCAGGGGGGCGGGGAAGGGATGATCCGGCGGCATGCGATAATCGACTGCATAGATCACGCCGCCGTATTGCTGGGCTTGTACTTGCGCCAGAACGCGGGCGATTTTTCCGCCCAGACTTGTCCAGCCGCCTCCATGGATGCTGAGATGCGGCTTGCCTTGGTTGGGCGCAGAGGCCGGCGGTGTGATAACATAGACTTTCGCCGCGCCGATCACACGGTCTTCCACCTTGAAACCGGGGAGGACCAGATCGCCGCCATTCATCATGCGGAGCATGCTCGCATCGTGATAAGCGATCTTCGTGCGCCATGCTGCAGAATTGGTGACGGGAGGAGACGGATCCTCAGCGGTATTCGCGCCCTTGCGCAAATAGGCCCGCGCGGCCTCGCTGATGGACAGCGGCGGCTCGATGATCCGAGGCGGGAGGTGAACCGCGCCGTCTGCCGCATTCATCGAGCCTGTTGTCGGGGCGCTGCCTGCGGCCGCGGGCTGGGCGTCAAGCGTTACCGCAAGCGCAACGGACAGCCCGAAGACGCCGCGACGGCTCAGCGGAAACGCCGCATCTGCTTTCGAAGCGCGATTAGCATGGGCATTTTTCATGTATCTTGTCTCTCGCCAGATTGCGGCCGCTTTCGTTGCAAGGCATCCGGCTGTCTGTTTCGATCAAGACCGCGAAAGCGCCGCCAATTGCGGCGAAATCGTAAGGGGCGCCGGGCGGACGATAAGCCGGTGCCGTCCCGGGACGCCGTTCCCGGTGCACCGGCTTATCTCGCGATTTCACTATTTCATCATCAGGCCCGCCTGCCTGCCGCTGGTCCCGACAGTGAGCAGTCGCTTGTCGCTTGGGCTGCAGCTCCAGTTCTTCTTGTCCTGCACATCTCCCTTGCCGCTGTAGCGGGCCATTTCGGGATACTTGCACAGGGGCATGGTGTAGTTCGGGGTCTTCAGTGCCAAGGCTTTCGGCCCACCGGGCGTATATTGCCGGTCGGCGACCCAGGCCGGCAGGGACTCAGGCGCGTGGCCTTTCTCGACCCATCCCTCAAGTGCCGTGATCGGGTCGAAACTATTGGGGGCACTGCTTACGATGCTGCAATGGGCGGTGCCGGGAAGCATGAACAGCCGGACTTGTTGCTGGACCTTGTCGAAGCCGCCATGGCGCCGCGCCAGTTGGTTATACCAGTTCACCGACATGTAAGGAGTGAGCCGCTCGTCGCTGTAGTTATGCCACATCAGCAGCTTCGTCTTACTGTTCATCAGCCGCGCCGTATTTTCGGGCAGCGTTCCGATGCCGGGGAGCAGGGCTGCTCGTGCTGCGGCGACTTCGGCGGCGGGCACGACAGCATGAAAACCCGTGACAGGTCCGGGGCCGCCGCGTCGGAATGTGACCATGGAAGCCGCTTTGAAGCCCGGATCGTTTTTGTGCACGAAGATCTCATGCACCGGATCGCTAAGCATCGCCGTTCCGCCGCCCAGAACGCCAAGTTCACTGACTGAATAGCCCGGCTGTACGATGTTTCCGCGCTCATCGGTCACCGCATTCACAGTTACCGCCACAGTTTCGATCTGTTCGGGAGTGAAGCATTGCCCGGGCGTGGAGCCGGGGCCACACTTCGGCAGATCCCGTTCCGGATCGAAGTTGCATGCGGCAGGGTTCTGGATGAGCCCGTCCTTGACGCCGTCGAGCGCATCGCACTGTTTCTTGACCACATTGTCCATAAGCGAGAGCAAGCCGGGTGTAAGCACTGATCCCGCCGAGCGGCTCGTTGCTTTTCCGATTGCCGTGCCGTGGAACGACACGCCCCAGATGTCGTAAGGCGATCCCGCGATGATCCCGTCGAACTCCTCCGGGAAGTAGGATGCAGCAACCATCGCGTCGCGTCCGCCTCCGGAGCAACCCTCGAAATAGGAATGCGAGATCTGCGTCTTCGCGCCGTTCACGCGGCCGTAGAAGGCGGTGGTGAAATTCTTGCCGAGGCGCGCGAGGACTTTATCGGCCCGATAGAGGAAATCGTCGACATAGTCCTGATCGACCTTTCCATTCTTCACTGCCCACGATGCGGAATCAAGCCCCTCGTGGCCCTCGTCGGTGGCGAAAGTCGCGTATCCTTTCTCGATGATCTGACCCGGATGTCCTTGTGCCGTGACAGTGACGGAAGGCATGGCCGGATCGCTCACATAGAACTGGCCGCAATGACCACTGCAGCCGAGCTGCAAGTACTTTCCATTCCAGTTCGACGGGAACGAGGCAAGGAAGTTCGAGGTTTTGCCTGTCTCGGGATTGGTGACGAAACTTCCGGTCACTTGGCAGAAAGCCGGGCGTGTGCCTTTTGCCGCAACGTAGTTTGTGGCGCCCTTGAACATGCTGTCCTTGATCGGCTTGATCGTGATCGCACTGCCAAGCCCGGAGGCAGCGGCCTGCACGAATTCCGGTGTGCAGCTTGCCGCGAAGCCACTGGTCGCCGGCGTCTGCGAATGAGCCATGGAATCGGGGGTGGGTACAAGCGCGCTGGAGGTTCCGAGCAATATTCCCAGCGAGGCCGTAGCCGCAGCTGAAAGTCCCAAACGCGTGGTAATTTTCGTCATAAGCGGCCTCTCCCAAGGATCGAAGATATTTGCGTGGCGTGTTAAGCGCGGGCCCTGAAAGCCTTCTGATGTGGACTGGCTTATTCCGTCTGAAGCGGCGCCGCATTGCCCTTCCCACCGAACGGCACCCCACGACAGAGCGCGGAGGCGGCGGTGAAATACCGTCTGCTGGAAAAGCCCCAAACTGCTTGGACAATTGCGTGCACAAACTTGACTTACCGACTAATCGGTCTATAAGCGGATTGCAAGATTGCTTTTATTCGGGTTTGAGTATCATCATCGAACCATTGGCATGCTTCTTCAGGCGCTACTTTGCACGGCGCCGAAATTCTCGCCGCGGTTGGGAATGAGTCTGAAATAGGCCCGTGGGCCTCGGCCGCTTTTGCCCGCCAGCGCGGTGAAGTATCGATCGCCCATGGTTCGAAAGCGGTTATCCCATGTGCTGATCGAGGCTTTCTTCTCCCGGCTCGTGCGCCCATAAGGCCGTGATGAACGATCCGAAAGAAGCCATCGCCACATTGACCGGCCGTACCGTAACGCGCGCCGATCTGGCCGGAGAAGACGGCTTGCGGCCGCATCACCTGATCGAGTGCGATCTGGACGGAGGCGACTTTTCCTCGCTCGATTTGCGCCAAATGCGTTTTGAGCGCTGCGCCATGCGGCGGGCCAGATTTGATCGGGCCATTCTGACCGAGGCCGCATTCATCGGCTGCCGAGGCGCGGAGGCCTCTTTCGTCGGTACCGATTTTGGCGATGCCGCCGTGACGGGTGGGGACTTCAACAATGCCTCGTTCCGGCGGGCGAGCCTCATGTCCACGCGGTTTGCAAATTGCAAGCTCACCGGCGCCGACTTCACGGATGCAGGCATGATCGGCGTGTCGCTGGAAGAAGTCCTGCTCTCCTATGCCAAGCTGCCCGGGATCTCCTTCCGGAAGTCGAACCTTAAACGGGTGGATTTTTCCGAGGCGGACTTGCGGAAATGCGACTTTCGCATGGCCGTGTTCGAGGAATCCTCACTCCGCAACGCCACGCTGAACGGCAGCCGGTTCGAGCAGGCCGATTTGCGCGGTGCCGATCTCAGCGGGCTGGAACTGATGGACGCCCGGCTGTTCCGGGGCGCCACGATTTCCCGCCTTCAAGCGGCGGAACTGCTGGGGCAACTCGGGCTGCGGGTGCTGTGACTTACGCGGGCAGGGCGCCAAGCCAGCGCTCGACCAGTTGCATGTGCTCCGCCCACCCGGGTGTGACGAAGGTTTCCAGCGCAGTCTTCTGTCTTTCGCGGTCCGGGCTATCCGTCAGGTAGTCCCTGGCGGCATGGGCCCAGGCGGCGGCATCATCGGGATCGAGCAGCAGCGGCACATTGCCGCCGATTTCCTGATAGATGGCAAGGTCGCTTGCGATCGCGGGCGTGCCGCGCAGCATGGCTTCGAGCACCGGAAGGCCGTAGCCCTCGACCCGACTGGGCATGAGCAAGGCCCTTGCATGGGTGATCCATGTGTCGAGATCGTCGTCCGTGCAGCGCTGGAGTTCGATCACCTTGCCGTGCTCGGGCCGAGCGCCGTCGAGCCTTGCAAACGTGCTCTCGGCCATCCAGCCGCGCTGGCCGACCAGCACCAGATCGGGCGTGTCAGCGCCAAGCTCGCGGCGGAGATGGTCCCAGGCGTCGAGCAGGAGCATGTGGTTCTTGCGCGCCTCGATCGTGCCGATCGACAGGAAATAAGGGCGCGGATGCGGCGATCCTGCGTTCCCGGAGCCCGGCGTTTCGATGCCGAGATGCGCTACAAGTTGCGGCACCGGCGGCAACCCCTGCTCAAGCCCGAACCGGGCGAGCGCATTGCCGGTATCCGCTGAATTGACGATGATCCCGCTGGCACTGCGCAACGCATTGCGCATGCGCACGGTGTGCTTCGCCAGCTCCCCTTCCCGGCAATATTCGGGGTGGGTGATCGGGATCAGGTCATGGATGAGGTAGACCGGCCGGAGGCCATGCTCCTTCAGCCATGACGGCAACGAATCGATGTGCAGGCCGGTGTGGCCGACATTGAGGTAGATGGCGCTCTTGCAAGACCGACGCGCGAGCATGGCACGCGGAATGGCATGCGCCAGAAGCATGACCAGCCGCCGCTTGTCGACCATGCCCGCACTTGCCCGCAGCAGTGCGAAAAGGCGGTCGCTATCCTTGGCCCCCAGCACGACGCGGTGGTCGCGCCATTGCAGGAAGGCGCAGGACTGCTCCGCGAAATGTTCGAGATAGGCAAGGCAGACCCGGTCGATCCCGGTCGGCAGTCGCCCGCGCCACAGCCGCCAGATCAGGCGGCTCGCATCGAAGACGAAAGGCCTCGCGGGCCGGTGGGAACGCGATGCTGCCAAGATCGTATCCTGTAGGGAAGTCGGTGTCGCCGGAGGTTAGCCGCTTAGCAATTGCTTCAATCCATTGGCAAGCGAGGCCGCAGCTGTACTCGCCGCTATCGTCGATCTCTCCAGCCCAGCAACCTGTTCAGCCGCCCCTGCCACTCCCGCAGGCGAATGAGGGGGGATCGGACATCGGCTTGACCTGCCGCGATACGGTTCACCAGCACCTCCGCCTCGCACGGCAGGCGCGTCACTGGATCGAGGTAGCGCGGATAGAGGAGGAGCGTGGCCGCAACCAGTTCGTCTAGCGTCCGCCTGCGCGTGCGCCGGGCAGGAACCGGGCCGAGGTCGCGGGTCAGGCCCCAGCCGGCATAGAAGGGGACGCCGTGGGTCACCACCTCGCGGCCACGCATAAGCGCTTCAAAGCCGGCCAGCGAGGTGAGGACATGGACCGCGTCCACCCGGTCCAGCAGCGCCGCAATCGATGAACTGCGGTCGATCTCATCAGCCAGTTCGAGCATCTGGGCATCGGGAACATGGCCCTTGCGATGGCCAGCCTCGACATCGGGATGCGGCTTGAAGATGATTCGGGCCCTCGGTTCTTGCGCGCGGGCACGCCGAAGCAGTTCGAGATTGCCCAGACCCGCACCGCCGCACAGCACCGAGCGATCATCCTCGACCTGTCCGGTCACCAGTACGACCCGGCGCCCAACTTCACGCTCGGGCACGGCCGCGAGCGTCTGGTCCTGCCCGTATTTGCTGATCCCGGCGCGAACCAGCCTTTCACGCAGCGTTGCCGCTCGTGCCAGCGTCTTGGCGTCGATCTCGGCGCTTTGGAGGATCGTTTCGAGCGAGCTGGCCTGCGCCGGATCGAAATGCGGCCCCTGCACATCGACCACAATCGAGAGCGGGGGCACGCAATTGGCGCCCAAACCGGTTGAGCGGATCATGCCGTCCTCGATCTCGCCGATGGTCACGCCTTCGGCTTTCAGGGCAGCGAGAGCCTTGGCATCGCTGCGTGCGATCCAGGCGAGCACTTCATTGCCAGCAGATGGGCCGTTTTGAACGGCGCGGTCGTGCCGGACGGGGCCGGAGCCGTCCCACAGCAGGTTGTCCGCCGTGATCCGCTTCCAGCGCGCGATGCCATGGACGGCGGCAACACGCCGGTTGGCGTCGATCAATGTGCGCCAGCGTCCCAGCATGGCGATTGCTTCAAGCGCGTCGATCTCGCTACCGTCGAAGGGGCTGCGAAAGCGCCAGTGACGGTCCAGTTCTTGCGAGAGAACCGAACCCAGCGCATCGGGATTGCCCAGCGTGGCGAAACGTCCTTCGCCGATTACGGTAAGCGGAATGCCGAGGATCGCAGCGACCAGCGCGATTTCGTCGTCAGCCGCCGCGATGACTTGGGCGGCGCCGGCACAGACGAACCATGGATCGCTGTTCGCGGGCAGAGTGGGGAGGCCGTCCCCTGACGCGCCGGAGCCGATCAGGACAGCCCGGTCGAGCAGTCCGGACTCGCGCGCGGAGGCCAGGATCGCGGGAGCATCCCCGGCACGGGTGACGGAAAGCACCACGTCTCGCCCGGCAGGCCGTCCGGCCTGTGCGCCCCAGAACGAGCCACCCACCCGGTGCTCCCTCAGTGCGGCGATCAGGCCCTCGGGCGTAGCCGCAGCTACCGGATCCGCGTCACCGCGGGCAATCGCAAGCGGCGCGGCGCGGTGGGCCGGGAAGGGCGGGATACGCAGGAATGGAAGGCTGTTCATGCTGCTACGCTGGTGCTGGTGAGATCGCATCCAAGAGCGACGAGTCGCTCGGCCATCGCGTCCCACTGCCGCGGTGAAGTGGCGACTATCAGGCCTTCGCCTTGATCGTCGCAGCGGTAGGGCTGGCCGTTCGGCCGGGCTGCGCGCCCGCCGGATTCATTGAGGAGAACGACACCGGCCGCGTGATCCCAGGGCAGGGTGCGGGTAAACAGGGTCACGTCGTTTTAGCCAGTCGCCACGCGTGGATATTGGTCGGCAGCGCAGCGCGGGCTGTCGACGACATCATAGTCGGCCTCCAGCGCGTCCATAAGGGTTTCGCGTGAGGCACGGTTAGCGAACAGACGGGTGACGGCCGCCAGTGGACGCTTTCGCGGGATCTCCGCAGCCTTGAAGGCTTCGCCGTTCACGCTGGCGCCATGGCCAGCCAGCGCCGCGCAGAAGCGGTTCGAAAGCGGATCGAAAATCCAGCCCCCCACCGGCAGCCCGTCCTCGACCAGAGCGACGAGCAGGCCGAAGGGGCCTTGTCCGGCAGCGAAGTTGGCAGTGCCGTCGAGCGGATCAATCAGCCAGCATGCCCCGGAACCAAGCCTGCTCAGCAGCGCGGGGTCGGCATGAACCGCCTCCTCACCGACGATCCCTGCGCCGGGGATGAGCGCGGCAAGGCGTCCGGCAAGGATTTCTTCGCTCTCGCGGTCGGCTGCGGTTACGGGCTCGGTGTTGCCGTCCTCACCCTTGTCGGCGAGAACGTGGGCTTCGCTCGTGCGGAAGCGAGGCATGATCGCAATTTCCGCCGCTTCTCGCATTGCCTGCTCCACCGCGAGTGTGAGCCGGTCCGTCATCATTTGCCCTTTATGCGCCGATAGTCGGGATCAATAACCGACCCGTCCGGTCGTATCGTAGCGCAGCGACGTATAGGGAAGTTGGAAGTAGTCAAGCACGGTATAGGCCACTCTGCCGAGGCGGGACTGGGACTTACCGAACAGCAGTTCGCCAAGGTTCAGGCCCACGCCGAAGAAAAGATGACGCTTCGGATCGACACCCGCCGCCTTGTCGGCATTGGAGAAGTCCGAAGCGAAATAGCCGACCTGCAAATCCAGATAGCGAAGCGGTGAGTGATTCAGCTCTTCAAAGCCGGCACCCTTGAGCGAGAACATGAAGCGCTGCTGCGCATAGTGCGGCTTGCCCTGAATACTGTAGATATTGCTGTTGGGAACGATCTCGATCTTGAAGGAGAACTTCTCCTTCATGCCCGGCACCGTATTGCGTAAAACCGACAGGGCTGCGCCGGCGATGTTCATCGAGACGTCCTGAAGCGAATAGCCGCTGTCTGGCTCGATCGCGTCCGAAATCTCGTTGAAGGCCATGAGGCCGGAGGCGATGATGGCCGCCGTGATCGCATCGCCCGCCGTCGCTCCGGTTTTCCGGTGAATCTGGCTGTGGAAGAATTCCGCGAGCAAGTACGTGTCGAACGCGTGGGTAAGCTTGTCGACGCCGATGTTTTCGGTGTCCTTGCCGAAATAGCCTTCATCCTTGAAGTGGAATGGCGCGGTTTCCTCGAAGAATTTGTGCGAGCTGATGAGCGTGAAATAGGCGACGCCGATCAGGGCCTCAGTCCTGACAGTGCGCGCCTGTTGCCAGAACGTGCGATATTGAGACTGGTCGCGCGGGATATGGTCCGACCAGCGGCGCTTGAGCGGATCGGCCGGGCCATTGACGGTATCGCCGCTGACGTCAAGACCGCCACCGCCGAATCCGGCCGCACCGATACCAACATTAGCCGGCTCGCCTCCCGATGCAGCCATGGCCGCGACTTCGGCGGAAGCCTGCGGTGCGTTCCCATCCAGCGCATCACCGAGATTCCAGGCGATGGGCTGGACACCGACGAGGGTTTCGGATGGTGCGACCGGTAGAGTGACGGGTATCTGTTCAAGAGAAGTCGCCGCGCCCTGGCTGTCAGGCGGCGTGCTGGTAACGACCGGAACCGTGTCGCCTGTCGAAGCTATGATCTCGGCGCAGGCAGGGGTTGCCGCCACGCAACCCGCAAGTGCCAGAACCGTGCGTGCGCCTGGACCCATCCTCATCAATCCATGTCACCCTGACCCCTGCCGCCGCACAACGCTCACGTGCCGGACACAGTCCCGGAACCGAACCTTGCGAAAAAGGTTGCCAAATGCCAAACAGAGAGGCCATTGGGCCGCCCCCCGAGATTGGTTTTCTATTTCATATGATTGTTCTCAAATCGGTCAAGTCGTTCCTCATGTTTCCGATTTGGATGGTCCAACTGGGAACCGGGGCAAAGAGCTTTCTCGATAACCCGCTTCTCGGATCCCGCCGCCTGAATCGCCTTGGCTTGCACCGCGTCCGCGTGCAGCTTGCAGGAAGCCTCTGCGCCTGGCGCCGCCGCCGTCTGGCCCGGCGCGTTCGCCCCGAATGGCGCGAGGCGTTCGACCATGACGGCTTCGTGGCGATTTCCGATTTTGTCGCGCCTGAAACCTTCGCAGCCTTGCGCGAGGCGATCCTCGACTATCACGGCCCGGCCCGGGAAATGCGTCAGGGCGATGCGATAACCCGGCGCTTGGCAATCGATCCTGCCATGCTCGAAGCCATCCCTGAACTGCGCCGCCAGCTGGAGCGTGCCGACCTGAAGGCCCTGTTCGCCTACGTGGCGGGTTTCCGGATCACGCCGCTGCACTACATCCAAACGATCGTCACGCACGATCCGGGGGAGGGCGCCGATCCTCAGGAAGCGCTCCACGCCGATGCGTTCCATTCCTCGCTCAAGGCCTGGCTGTTCCTCAATCCGGTGGCGCACGACGAAGCGCCGTTTACCTATGTACGCGGCTCGCACCGGCTGACGCCCGAACGTCTCGACTGGGAATATCGGCGGAGCCTTGTCGGCCCGCAGCAAATGGACCGCCTCTCCGGTCGCGGCTCGCCGCGTGTGAATTCCGCGGAACTGGCCGAAATGGGATTGTCGGAGCCGGAAGTCTTCGCGATCCCCGGCAATACCCTGGTCGTGGCCGACACGCTGGGTTTCCATGCGCGAGGTACCTCGGTGCGGGCGGTCGAGCGGGTGGAGATCTGGTCCTATGCGCGGCGCAATCCATTCCTGCCGTGGCTCGGTGGGGATCTTCTCAGCGTTCGCGGCGTTGCAGAAAGACGTGTCGGCTGGCTCTGGGCGTTGCGCGATCGTTTCGCCGGAACGATCGGCCAGCCCTGGCAGTCCGTCGGAATTCGTAAGGCAGCAGGTGAACTGGGCGACTCGTGAGGTCTCTTTTGGCAATCCGGCCTCGCAACTACAGAATTTTAACAATACTTCGCTGGCATTGCGGGTAACGCCGCCGGAATTGCGACGAAGCGGTGACGTCGAGGGTTTGCAGGGATTTACATGCTGCAATGCCGCGCCTACGTAGGTTGCAATAGGTGTTAAGTCTGCGTGATTAAGTTGCCTAACAGAATATGTTAGGCATTACTTATTGTGCAGTGCAGCAAAAGAGCCCATGCTCGAAGCCGCCAAGAAAAGGGGAGTTGTCTTGTCATCTTCAGTGGTCCTGATGGCGGTCGGGGGAAGCGAAAGCGTACTTTCACGGGCGCGTGAGGTCATCCGGATCGAAGCAAGGACGCTCGATCACCTGGCGACTTCGCTGGACAGGAATTTTGTCTCCGCCTGTGAATTGCTGAGCTTGGCCTCGGGCCGGATCGTCGTTGCCGGCATCGGCAAGTCCGGTCACGTCGGCCGCAAGATTGCGGCGACTCTTTCTGCAACTGGATCGCCCGCCATGTATCTTCACCCCGGCGAAGCGGCCCATGGCGATCTTGGCATGGTGGTGGAGGGCGACGTGATTCTCGCACTCTCCAATTCCGGCAACACTGCCGAACTCCAGGTTCTTTACGACCATGCCGAACGACGGGGGATCCCGGTGGTGGGCGTCACATCCGGCGCCGGTTCGCTGGTCGATCGCCGGTCCACGGTCTGCATCCTGATGCCGCAGGCCACCGAGGCATGCTCGTCGAATATCGCTCCGACCAGTTCGACCGCGCAGCAACTCGCGCTCGGCGATGCCATCGCCATGGTCCTGATGGATGCGCGCGGGTTCTCTCGCGACGGCTTCAAGGAACTCCATCCCGGCGGTTCGATCGGTCTTCGACTGGCCTCAGTCGGGCAGTTGATGCACGGCGATGGCAAGTTGCCACTGGTTGAGCTTGACCTGCCGATGGAAGAAGTCATTTCCCGCATGACATCGATGGGCTTCGGCATCGCCGGGGTTGTCGATGCTGCCGGAAGGCTTGTCGGCATCATTACCGACGGCGATTTGCGGCGCCATTTCCGCACGCTCGATCAGGTCCGCGCGCAAGACGTGATGACCCGCCGGCCCCGCGTGCTGCGCGCTGGCATGGCTGCCGAGGATGCACTGCGCTTCCTCAATGCCTCTAAGATCACTTGCGCCTTCGTGGTGGCGGAAGATGAAGCGTGCTGCGTTCCCGTTCAGGATGCTTCGGTGGCGACCGGCATCCAGATCCCCATCGGGATCATCCATGTCCACGATTTCCTGCGCACCGGACTGACCTGAAAAACAACTCAATGCTCGAAGACAATTGCACGGACACCAATTCGGTGGGCACCAGCCCCGTCGATGTCAGTTTCGCCATTCTCATCCCGGCCCGATATGCCTCCACCCGTTACCCGGGAAAGCCGCTCGTTCGGCTGACCGGGGCCACGGGCGAGGAACGCAGCCTCATCCGTCGTAGCTGGGACTGCGCCATGGCGGTTGGGGGGGCGGCCAAGGGACTAGTCGGCGTCTGGGTAGCCACCGATGACGACCGGATTGCCGAGGAAGTCGAAAGCTTCGGCGGCCAAGTCGTCATGACCTCGCCCGATTGCGCGAATGGCACCGAACGCTGCGCGCAGGCGATTACTCGGCTCGGGCCGGTTGCTGATGTCATCGTCAATCTGCAAGGCGACGCGCCGCTCTCCCCGGCCAGCGTTATCCCGCGCCTGGTCGAGAGATTGTCGCACGATCCCGAGGCCGTGATGGCAACCCCCGCAGTGCGCGCGTCGCGCTCGGTTTACGCGCATTTGACGCAGGATCAGGCCGAAGGCCGCGTCGGCGGCACGACGGCGGTGATCGACGGCCGCGGGCGAGCGCTCTATTTCTCGAAACGCGTGCTGCCCTATCTGCCCCCCGAAGCGGCGGCGATGGAATTCCCTCCGGTCCATCTTCACCTGGGGCTCTATGCCTATCGCCCCGCCGCGCTCGAACTCTACGCGGCGGCAGCGGCCTGCGAACTGGAAAAGCTGGAGGGATTGGAGCAGTTGCGCTTCCTCGACCTCGGCCTGCCGGTTTCGGTCGTTACCCTCGATCCGCTCGAATGGGATGCGATCGAACTCAACAATCCGGGCGATAAGCCCGTGATCGAACGCATCCTGAAGGCGCGCGGCATTGTCTGACGCGCGCCGGAAGGCCTTGGTTCAGTCGATTTCGAGCGGCGCGAACTGCTTGACCAGACTGTCGATGGCCTGAACCTGTTCAAGGTAAGGCCGCAGCTTGTCGAGCGGAAGCGCGCAGGGCCCGTCGCACAGCGCGGCGTCCGGGTCGGGATGAGCCTCAAGAAAGAGCCCGGCGATCCCAAGTGCCATGCCGGACCTTGCAAGGGTAGCTGCCTGCGTTCGGCGGCCATCGGCGCTGGTTTCACGCCCGCCCGGGCGCTGGAGGGCGTGGGTCGCGTCGAATACCACGGGCGCCATGGCCTTCATCTCGTCCATGCCGAGCATGTCCACGACCAGATTGTTGTATCCGAAACAGCTGCCGCGCTCGCACAGCAGGACCTGATCGTTGCCGGCTTCCTCGCACTTGCGGATGATGTGCCGCATTTCGTGCGGGGCAAGGAACTGCGGCTTCTTGACGTTGATGACCCGGCCGGTGCGGGCAATCGCCACCACGAGATCGGTCTGGCGCGCCAGGAAGGCGGGGAGCTGGACGATGTCCGCCACTTCCGCAACGGCTTCGGCCTGGAAAGGTTCGTGCACGTCGGTCAGGATCGGCACGCCGAAGCGCTCCTTGACCTCGGCAAGGACCTTGAGCCCGGCCTCCAGTCCCGGTCCCCGGAACGAGCCGATGGACGAGCGGTTAGCCTTGTCGAAGCTGGCCTTGAACACATATGGCATGCCAAGTTCGCCGGTAACGCGCACAAATTCCGCAGCGACTTCCAGCACGATGTCGCGCCCCTCGATCACGTTCATGCCGCCGATCAGCACCATGGGCAGGTCGTTGGCGAAAGTGACTTCGGGTGAAATGCTGATCGCGGTGGGCAAGGCAATGTCCTCGTCGTGGCAGGCGGTACCGCTGCCTGTCTGGTTAAGGCCGTCCGGTTCGGTTTCGGCAGGCAATTCCCTCAGCAATCGCCAGGCCCAAGTGTCAAGATGGGGTGCTTCCAGCGCTGTGGAGCATATGGGCGGCGGCGCTGCCTGCGGAGGCGCCATCGACCTCCATTCCGGCGGCAGCCATCAGGCTGGGCGCGCATTGCGGGCGGCCGAACAGGAAGCCTTGGACCTGATCGCAGCCCTCAGCCTGAAGCAGATCGACATGCAAGTGCGTCTCGACGCCTTCGGCAAGGACCGGCACGTCAAGGCTACGGCCGAGCGCAAGCACCGCGCGGATGATGGCGCGGGCCTGAGGGCGGTCTTCCGAACCGGTAACGAAGGATTTGTCGATCTTGATCTTGTCGAACGGGAAGGAGTTCAGCGTGTCGAGCGACGAATACCCGGTGCCGAAATCGTCGATGGCGATACTGACGCCCATAGCCTTGAGCTTGCGCAGGATGTGCAGGGCGCGCGCCTTGTCACCGATGATCGCGGTCTCGGTAATTTCGAGTTCAAGGCGGCGCGGCGGCAGGCCGGTCTCTACGAGAATGCCGGCAATGATCTCGGGAAGGTTGGGCAGGCCAAGCTGCACCGCAGAGAGATTGACGGCGACCATATGGTGCTCGGGCCAACGCGCGGCTTCGCGGCAGGCCTGACGGAGGACCCATTCGCCGATGGCGAAGATTTCACCGGTCTCTTCGGCGATAGGAATGAACTCGCAGGGCGTGACGAGGCCTCGGGCCGGGTGATGCCAGCGCAACAGCGCCTCGTAGCCGCTGATGCAGCCGTCCTTGAGCGTGCGCTGCGCCTGATAGAGGATGATGAGCTCGCCGCGTTCTGCCGCGCCGCGCAGATCTGCTGCGATCTGGCGCCGGTAGCGCGCGCTCTCGTCCATGCCCTTTTCGTAGTAGCAGATGCGCTCGCCAAGGTTTTCCTTGGCGCGGTACATGGCAAGGTCGGCATTGTTGCAGAGCTGCTCACGGTCCAGTCCATCCTCCGGATAGGCGGCGACGCCGAAGCTGGCCTTGACGACGAAATCGCCCGCGCCCGAACCGGAAGGCCCGTTGAAGCAGGTGGAGATGCGATCGACAAAATCGGCAAGTTCATGGTTCTCGCGGAACAGGACCGTCGCGGCAAATTCGTCGCCGCCAAGGCGCGCGACGTTCTGGCCCTCCAGCATGGCCTCCCGCAAGCTGGCGGCGACGGCCTTGAGCGCCTCGTCACCGGCGGCATGGCCGCGTGAATCGTTGATTTCCTTGAACCCGTCGAGGTCGAGCACGACCACCCCCAGACGCGCGCCGGAATGAGCGGCGATGTCAATCGCGCGGTCCATCAGGTCATTGAACTTGCTTCGGTTGGGCAGGCCGGTGAGCCCATCGTGCAAAGCAAGATGCTCGATCCGCGCTTCCGTCCGGCGCTGTTCGGTAATGTCGTCGAAGGTTGAGACCCAGCCGCCGTCGGGGAGGGGGCGCGAACGGACCGAAACGACGAAATCGTCATATTCCGAAACATCGGGCGCGCGGCCGTGGCTTTCGAGCGCGGCATCCAGATTGTTGAGTACACGCATCACGCGCCGTTCGATTTCGGCCGGGGGAGCCCGATTGCCGATGGCCGCCTGGGCAATGTCCCGCATGGTCATGCCCAGGCGGATATCGCCGGGAGCCAGTCGATACATCTCAAGGAAACGCTGGTTCCACAGGACCAACTGCCCGTCCGCGCCAAACAGGCACAGGCCCTGATGCATGTTCTCCAGCGCAAGATCGAGGCGGCGCCCGACAAGCTCCAGCCTCTCGTTGTTGAGGCGTTCGTTGCGGCGCATCATGATTTCGGCGCGGCGACTGATGGCGGCCGCTGTCGCGGCAATTGCCAGCGTGCTGAAAGCAGCGACGAAGACCCACAGCGACATCGCGCGGGGCGACATCATCGTGTCCGATGAGAAGTCCGCGCGCGAGGGGATCAACGAAATCGCGGTCATGCCCGTGAAGTGGAGCAGCACGACGGCAAAGGCCATTAGCATCGCCGCTGCCGCCCCCGTGCCGGCCGACTGGCCGCGCAGCGCCAGCGGGATCGCAAGCGTGAAAGGCGCAATCGCCAGCACGACCGAAACGACCACGTAGCCCAGGTCCCAGCGAATGATCGCGGGCATTTCAAGCGCGGCCATGCCAAGATAGTGCATCGCCGCAACGCCGCCGCCCATCAGCAAGGCGCTGCAAAACGACCCTGTTTTCGAATCGAAACGGGCTGCTAGCAGCAATGCGGCGACCGATGTCCCTAGCACGATGGCCAGCGAGGCAGCGGTTTCCGCGAAATCGTAACCGAATACGAATCCTGGATCGTAGCCGAGCATGGCGATGAAATGGGTAGCCCAGATGCCCAGTCCGGCGACAATGCCGGTAGTGGCCAGCCAGGCCGTCTTTTCGCGCCCATGGGCCCAGCGGATCTGCCGGGACAGCCGTACCGTGCCGATCGCGGTCAGCGCACAGACGAGCGCTGCCAACAGGACGAGCGGAAAATCGTGCCGGTCACGAATGCATTGCAGGATGAGGAGCATCAGGCTTTCTTCGGGGGGATGTGTGCGACCTTATTAGGGCAATATCCCGGCATTTCTGCTAGATTTGGTTAATTAATCGAGATTTTCTAGGAAGGCATTGGTCCGGAAGGAAAAACTGGCGAAAAAATGGGCTGTAATCGATAGCGCAAGGAAAATGCCCGCCTTCCGTTAGATGATGTCAGCTTCTCTTGACACTTCTGCTGCCCCATGTCAGCTATACCTTACATGAGCAGAGACCGGACATGAACAATCGGCTGCGGGAACTCCGCAGTGAACACGGCCTCAGTCAGGCTGGGCTGGGTGGCAGCGTAGGAGTCTCGCGCCAGGCCATCAACCTGATCGAGAACGGTAAACATGATCCGTCGCTTTCGCTCGCCTATGCCATTGCACGGGTCTTCGGGCTGCCGGTGGAAGCAATCTTTTGGGAGGGTGACGATGAGCCGTGCCGATGAGAAATGGGAACGCAGCTACAAACGCAGAAAGCTGGCTCTTTTCGGGCTGGCCGTATTGCTGAGCTGCCTCATGCCGGTGGTGATCGGCATCGCGGGTGACGAAGGCGCGGTCTTTCCCAAGAGAATTTATCCCAGCTACGGTATACATCTGCCGCTTCCGGCACGGATCGCGGTGGCCTTGGCATTTGCCATCTGCCTTGGCTTATTGGCGCGTTTGAATTGGCGCGCCTCGGACGAGGTCCGGCGCGCGCATATGCTTGCTTTTGGGGCGGCAACAGGGCGTGCTGTCGGGTTCACCTTTTTCGGATTCCTGATGTTCGGAAACGAAATCCCTGAAGCCGCAAGATTGCCATTGGCTTTCCTGCTGCCCATCATGGCCGGCCTTGCGTTTGTGGTTACCCGCTGGTTTCGGGACGGCTACGTATGGTGAGACCCGCCGGGCTTCTCCCAACTCGCGATGCGCCGTGAGAGCGACGTCGCGTCAGGGGACGCCCTCGTGGGGCCACGGTATGAATTGATAATATATCTTATGTTAAATTAAGCCACTCCCACAAGCGCGGCGATGTCCTTCAGCGAACGAGGCGCTGCAAGGTGGAAGCCCTGCACGAAACGAAATCCCAGCGAACGGACGGCGGTCAGCTGCTCCTCGGTCTCGATGCCCTCGATCACGCAATCGAGCGACATGGAGAATGCTAGCGACCGAATACCATTCAGCACACGGCGGCACGAAATATCCTCGATGCGGTCGGCAAAGCTCTTGTCGATCTTGAGCACGTCGAGTGGCAATTGCTGCAACGAATTGAACGACGAAAAGCCCGTGCCAAAATCGTCGAGCGCTATCTTTGCGCCGGTTTCCCGCAAATGCTGTAGCTCGCGAACGGCGGTAGCGAAGTTTGAGATCAGCGAGGTTTCGGTGACTTCAAAGACCAGCCGGTACGGGTCGATGCCGCTGGCGCCAATACGGTCCAGAATGCCGGTTATGGTTTGCGGATTGGTCAGGTCTCCGGCCGAAAGGTTGAACGAAATGCGCAAGTGTTGCGGCATGACGGCGGCCGACGCCAGCGCGAGATCGAACAAATGCAGCGTCAGAACCCGTAGAATTCCAAGCCGTTCGGCGCAGGACACCAGCATTTCCGGCGCCACTGTTCCCGCGATCGGCGAAGACCAGCGGGCCAAGGCTTCGGCTGCGACCGGCACCATCTTCTCGATATCGTAGATCAGTTGGAAGACCAGCGAGACTTCCCTCGACAGATCAGCCGACTGAAGCGCGGATTCAACAAGGTGATCGGCGCGGATCAGGTTTTCGAATTCCGCCGAAAACTTCAGGCAATTGCCGCGTGCATGGCGCTTGGCATAGTAGAGCGCGAAATCCGCCCGGTCGAACAGGTCGTTCACATCCCGGCCTGAATCCGGATAGGCCGCCACCCCGCCCGAAGCACCGACCGAAACCAGCGTATCGCCCAGCTCCACCGGTTCCTGGACCGTCAGGCAGATCCTCTGCATGAGTTCTTGCGCCGCGTCGATCGCAGCGGGAACGATCACGCCGAATTCGTCGCCGCCTAGCCGGGCGACCGTGGCCTTCCCGTCACACAAGGCCGCAATCCGGCCGCCGATTGCCTGAAGCAGGCGGTCCCCTTGCGCATGTCCGTGGGTGTCGTTGACGGGTTTGAAACCGTCGAGATCCAGCAGGCCGATCGAGAAGCGCTTATCGGGTGAGCAGCCTTCGAGGCGCTGTTCGACATCTTCCAGAAACCGCCGCCGGTTTGGCAATTGGGTAAGCGCGTCGGTGCGGGCAAGCCGGGCACTTTCCGCCTCAAGGCGTTCTGCTCGCCGCTGCCCCGCGATCAGGGCATCGCGTGAGGCCTCAAGATGGACGAACGCGGCGAAAGAATCGCGGATGACGAAGAGGATCAGCCCCGTCACCACCCCGATCGAAAGCGCCATCGCGATGCGCTCCTCACTGCCCTGTAGCACGCAGTAGAGCGTGAACGCGCAGATCACGATCACGCCGATCGCTGTCGCCGCGCGCGGAAGGTAGGTGAGGCAGAAGATGCAGGCCATCATGGTCGCAGCGATGAACAGCATCACGTGCCCGCGCTGCTCGGGCGTGCCATATTGGTCGAGGACGAGCGCCCAGGCCAGAAAGCCCAACGCCATTCCGATACCCAGCCATGTCGTGCGGCGCATGAGGCGCTCAGCCTCGGTCACGGCAATGGCAGCGGGGGCTACCGGCCGCGTCCAGACGTGGATGCGCTGGAGGCAGGCCAGCACCAGAAGAAAGGGCACACCAAGGGTCAGGTATAGCGGCGCGGTAGCTCTATGGGTGAATGCCAGCGCCACAACGTTAATCGCCAGCACGCCGTAGAGCGGCGGGATATGGCGCCTGAGCCGCAGGTACTGGGCCACCGGTAGCTCAAGCTGTCCGTCCTTTTGCACCTGCCGTTTCCTCTGTCCCGCGATCCTCCCGTCAGGAGGTGTCCCGATGTTCTTGGGGCCCGCCCCTCGATTACCGGGCCCCTATCCTTGGAACCCCTATCGACATTGCGCGTTCCCATTCCGCCTTCGCGACGATTTTGCACTCCTTTACATGACATTGGCGCCTTCAAGAACCACGGAAGAATCCGGTGCAATCAAGTCCGAAGGCAAATCGGAGCGCAATATCTGGGGGAATGAGTGAGGAAAATGCGCTTCGAGGAACCCCGCGGACGGAGCGTTGGTGGGTCGAAAACGGGCCCAAACGGGCATCCCATCGGCCACTCGCCAGCTGCGGCACAATCGCTGCACCACACCAGAAAATTCGCAGCGCGAGGCTTTTGAACTTTTCGCTCCGCGTAAACTAGATATTAACCAATTTTAATGATGTTGCCGTGACGATAGGGGGAAACGCAGCATGCGCATCGATGCCCGAAACCTTTTGGACCGTTTGGGCCGAAGCGACTTCGCCTATCGCGAATTCGAGGATCGTTTCACCGATCTTGAGCTCTGGCCGATCCTGGAATCCCTCCTCCGCGATCCTCGCCTTCAGGCGCTCGATCCGGGAACACCGCAGGGCAATGGCCCCGGCGCCTCTTCCCCGGCAGCCGAACGTGCCCAGCCCTCGATCACTCCGCACCCAGGCACTTTGAGCGGCACGTCAGCGAGCCCCCTGACCAAACCGGCGGAGGAACCGCTGAAGGTCCTGTTTAGCCGTTACGAGCAAGGCGCCCAGCCTGCCTTGCCCGCTGAAGAAGCGCCTGCCCCGCCCCCACCCCAGGACATTCGAGGCCTGCTGCGCCGCCTGTCGCAATCGGGCGGAGACGCGCGCGGAAAGCCGGGCGAGCAGGGAGAGAACTGATGCCAATGGTCCTATGCCATGCGCCGAAGGGCGGCACCGGCACGACATTCGTCGCCGCGCACCTCGCCATGGGCCTTGCTGCCGAAGGCGCCGACGTGACGGTGCTGACAATGGCCGCGCGCGACACCATGGCGCTGCATTTCGGACTTTCGCAGGCGATATCCCTACCCTCGTTGACCGCTCCGGCCGACGAGGCCGTGTTGGTGGGCGGCATCAACTTGCGCTACTGGCACCGTTCGGCCGAAGACGCCGATCTTCTGCCGATGCTGAATGACCTTGGTTACCTGACGCCGGGCAAGGACCGCGTGCTGGTGGTGGACATGCCCTCGGGCGAATTCCGCGCGGCGTTGCGACTGGTCGAGCATGCCTGCGCCCACCTCTGCACCCTGACCGCCCAGCCCGACACGCTGGCACTGCTGCCGCAGATGTTCGGAGAAACCGGGAGTGAGGGTCTGCTGCGCACGGCCTTCGTGATCAACGCACTGGATGAAACGCGCCGCCTGTCCCGGCATGGCGCCGCTTTCGTGCGCGAATTGGCGGGGCAGCGGCTGATCGGGCGTATCCGCCTTGACGAGGCCGTCCCAGAGGCCATGGCCATGTTGCAACCCCTCTCCCGCTACGCTCCTGCCAGCGCGGCACTGCACGATGCACGGGCGATTTCCGGCGCAATTCTACCCGCGCTGGAATCCACCGCCGCCTCCTGGATCGCACCGACCGCGAGCCGCGCTGCATGAGCGGTAAAATTCTGCCCGGCAGGGCGTTCCGGTACCTCGCCGTTGTGCCGATCGTGCTGATTGCCGCAATGGTGGTCGGCGTGCCGCTCGATACGCGGGCGCAGTGGATATTCGCGGCAGTGGCGATCGCCGGGACTCTTGTCCTGCGGCGCTGGCCGGGCCGCAAGGGCTCGCTGGCGCTGGGCCTGCTCGCGGTGCTGATCTCCACCCGGTATATGTTCTGGCGAACCACCCAGACGCTGGCCTTCGGCACTTTGCCGGAATTCCTGCTCGGCGGCGGCCTGTACCTTGCCGAACTGTATGCGTGGGTCATCCTCGTCCTCGGCTTCGTGCAGACGAGTTGGCCGCTCGACCGCCCGGTGATCGAGCCCATCGGTGATCCGGAGAACTGGCCCACCGTCGATATCTACATCCCGACCTACAACGAGAGCCTCGGCATCGTGCGCAACACAGTGTTCGCGGCGATGGACCTCGATTATCCGGCCGACCGTTACCGCGTCTTCATCCTTGATGACGGCAAGCGCGCCGAATTCCGCGCTTTCGCGCGCGAAGCGGGTTGCGGCTACATCACCCGCGATAGCAACCTGCACGCCAAGGCGGGCAATCTCAACGCGGCGATGGGCAAGACCGACGGCGAGTTGATCGCCATCTTCGATTGCGACCACGTGCCCACGCGCGCCTTCCTGCAACTCACGGTCGGGTGGTTCCAGAAGGACCCGCGCCTTGCCCTGTTGCAGACGCCGCACCACATGTATTCGCCCGACCCGGTCCAGCGCAATCTTGCCGGCGTGATCGAGGACATGGCGGGCGAAGGCGACTTGTTCTACGGCCCGGTGCAAGGCGGCAACGACTTGTGGAATGCGGCCTTCTTCTGCGGATCCTGCGCGATCATCCGGCGCGAGGCGCTGATGGAGACCAACGGCTTCGCTGGCGAGACGGTGACCGAGGACGCGCATACCGCGCTCAAGCTCCAGCGCACGGGCTGGAACACCGCCTATGTCAGCGCCCGCCTTTCCGCGGGCCTCGCCACTGAGCGACTGGTGCTCCACGTCGGCCAGCGCATCCGCTGGGCGCGCGGTATGACGCAGATCCTGCGCATCGATAACCCGTTGTTCGGGCGCGGCCTCACCTGGCAGCAGCGGCTTTGCTACCTCAACGCGATGCTGCACTTCCAGTATCCGTTGCCGCGCATCGCCTTCCTGACCAGCCCCCTCGCCTACCTGATCTTCGGCCTCAACATCATCCAGGCCTCGGCCTCGTTGATCTTCGCCTATGCCATGCCGCACCTGTTCTGCGCCTCGGCCTCCAACTTGCGCACGCAGGGTGGAGATCGACGGCCATTCTGGGGCGAGGTCTACGAAACGATCCTGGCCTTCCACTTGGTGAAACCGACGCTGATGACGCTGTTCCAGCCCCGCAAGGGCAAGTTCAATGTCACCGACAAGGGCAGCCTGCTGGACCGCACTTATTTCGACTGGGCGATCGTGCGCCCGCACCTGATCTGCATCGGGCTGCTGGTGATGGGGATCGTGCTGGCCGTCGTGAAATGGCTGTTCTTCCCCTACATGTTCAACGTCCAGACCGATACGCTGGTGCTGAACGCGGCATGGGCATCGTTCAGCCTGATTATCCTGGTGGCGGCGGTTTCCGTCGCGCGCGAGACGCGGCAGGCCCGCAGAGACATCCGCATCCCGGTCGAGCTGCCGGTGACGGCATACCTCACCTCGGGCCACGTGCTGGCCGCGCGCACCATCGATATCTCGATGGGCGGTGCCGGACTTTCTCTGCCGGCCGGCCAGCCCATTCAGAACCTTGCGGTGGGCCACATCACAATGGCCATGGGCGACGAAGTGCTCTCGATCCCGGTGGAGACGCTGCGCACCAGCGGCAACAATGTCTACGTCCGCTTCGAACAGCTTGACGTTCTGGCTGGTCGCCATCTCGTTCGCGCAGTCATGGGCCGCGCAGACGCCTGGCAGCCCTCGGGCCCCCACGAGCAGGTCCACGGGATCCGCTCGCTCGCCGATATCATCCTTGTCGACATGGTGACCATCAAACGCATGCTGCGCCTCAATTTCGCCGAACGGCGCGTCATGCGCGAACAGGCCGCCCTTCTCGCTCCCGTCGAACCTTCCGATCCCTTCCATCCGCAGGACAGCACGCCGGGCTCCGCCAAGGCGCCGAAGCGCCCGTTCCGGCGCGTCGCCAAGGCCGCCGCACTGGTTGCCGCGCTGGGGCTGGGACTGGCGACTATGGTGTTCAGCACCCGCGAGGTCCATGCCGCGCCCGTGCCCGCCGCCAAGGCAGCCACAAAGCCCGCGGCACCGGCAGACCCCGCGTCAGCTGCACCCGCTTCCGCGCCGGGCGGCATCGCGGAGCGGCTGACGCTCAAGGACATGCGCATCACCAGCCCGATCCGCCTGCAAGGTACGCAGGGCGAAATCGGCATTCCCTTCGGCATGCGGCAGGACCGCGTCGTTACTTCGGCCGTACTGACCCTGCAAATGGCTTGGTCGCCGCAGATGCTGGATGACATGAGCCACCTCGTCGTCATTGTGAACGGTGAAGTGGTGCAAACCCTGCCGCTCACGCGGGGCGATGCGGGCGGGCAGGTGCTGCGTATTCCGATCAATCCCGCGCTTTTCCTGCCGGGCGATAATCAGCTCAACTTGCGCCTTGTCGGGCACTACGCCCGCGATTGCGAAGATCCGTTCAATTCGGTGCTCTGGGCGAACATCAGCAATGTGCGCTCGTGGATCGATTTCAACTATCAGCCGCTCGCCTTCGGGCCCGATCTTGCGCGACTGCCGCTGCCGTTCTTCGACAAGGGGCAGAACGCGCCGCTGCGCATGCCGTTCGTGTACGCGGGCACACCTCACAAGGGTGAACTGGAGGCATCCGCCGCCACGGCCTCGTGGCTGGGCGCGATGGCCAGCTATCGCCGCTTCTCGTTCAAGCCGGTCTACGGCGCCTTGCCCAAGGGCAACGCAGTGGTATTCCTCAAGGCCGGCCAGTCGATCCCGGGGCTGACGCTGGCCCCGATCACCGGCCCTTCGGCCGCGGTTATGACCAACCCTGCCGATCCCACCGGCACGCTGCTGGTATTCATGGGCCGCAGCGACGGCGAACTGCGCCTTGCCACGGGCGCGGTGGCACTCGGACGCGGCGTGTTCGGCGGCCAGCGCATGGCCTTCGACGGCGTTCGCATCCCGACCTGGTCGCGCTACGGCGCTCTGCGGTGGATCACCACCGATCATCCGGTCCAGCTTGGGCAGATCATGCCGGCCTATGCGCTGCAAGGCATGGGTTTCCGCCCCGGCACGCTGAGCGCCAGCTTCCGCGTCGCGCCTGACCTGTTCTTCTGGCCGCGTGAAGGCGGACGGTTGAATCTGGGCTACCGCTATCCGGTCGCGCAGTGGCTGGACAAGCGCGCCTCCCGCCTCGACGTGTCGCTCAACGGGCAGTACCTGAAGTCGCTGCCGTTGGGCTCGCGATGGTGGGAGGAACTGTTCGGTCAAAGCGGGGCCAAGAGCCAGGATTCCGACGCCTCGATCATCCTGCCGCGCTACAACCTGTTCGGCCAGAATGAGCTGACATTCGACTATAATCTGGTCATCGCCGACAAGAAGAAGTGCACCGGTACCCTGCCGGAGAACGTCCGCACTTCGGTCGATCCCACCAGCACGATCGACTTCACTTCGGCCTACCACGCGATCCTCATGCCGGATCTTGCGACTTTCGCCGGTGCCGGTTTCCCCTTCACCGTGGCGCCGGATCTTGGCGAGACCACCGTGGTCATGTCCGACAATCCCTTGCCCGCATCGGTAGAGGCATTCCTGGACCTGATGGGCCGGTTCGGGGACTCGACCGGCGTGCCGGTGACGGCCGTCACCGTGACGTCGACAGTCGATGCCGAACAGCTTGCGGATCAGGACGTTCTGGTCGTCGGCCGCGCCGAACTGGCCGGGATTGGCAACTTGTTCTCCCGCGCGCCCGTGCGTTACGTGAACGGGCATCTCGAAGTCTCCCAGCGTTCACCGATGCAATATCTGACTGCATTTTTCGGCGGCACGCAGCGTGACGATCCGATGGCGGCGGCGCCGCTGGTCTTCAACTCGCGTGGGTTCTCGGGCATCGTCAGCTTCCGCTCGCCCTTCGCGTCGGACCGCACCGTGGTTGCCCTTCTGGCGGACAATGCGGCCGCACTCCCCCCGCTGGTCGATGGCATGGCGGACGTGAAGATCAACGCGTCGATCCAGGGCGATCTGGCGGTCACGCGCGGCGACGGCATGAGCAGCTTCGCGATCGGCGACCGCTATTGGACCGGGTCGTTGCCGATCTGGATGAAGATGGCCTACTGGTTCAGCCAGCGGCCGATGCTCATGGGGATCTGCGCGCTCGCGCTCGCCGTGATCCTTGCCGGACCAGCCTACTTCTACTTCCGCCGTCAGGCCCAGCGCCGCCTCGGCAACCCGGACGAAACCGCATGATGTCTGCGACGAAGAGCCTGCGCCTCACCGGGCTTGCTTTGCTGCTGAGCGTGGCACCAATCGGCCTCGGCGCCGGTACGGGCGTGGCAGTTGCAGAGACGGCCGGCGTCGCGGCGCTGTTGCAGCAGGCCAAGTACTGGCGCTCGAAAGGGCGAGAGGATCTGGCCCAGCAAGCGCTGCGCCGCGCGCGCGCAATCGATCCAAACAATCCGGACGTGCTCGCGGCGATGAGGAGTGCACCCGCACGTCCGGCTCCCGCAGCGCCGCCGCCACCGCCACCGCCACCGCCACGCAACGCGGTCCCGACGCCGCCACGGGCAACGGCGCCAGCCACGCCCACGCCTCCCCCCGCGCAGCGCAAACCCGCCCCGGCACCCACACCGCCGAGCCCCGCCGTGACGGCTGCGAACCGTGGTGGGCAGGCACGCGTCGCCGGCTTCGCCGCGCTCGACAAGGGCGATCTTGTGGGCGCCTCCAGCCAGTTCGAGCGGGCGCTGGCGATCAATTCCCGCGATCCCGATGCGCTTGGCGGCCTCGGCATCGTGCGGCTGCGACAGAGCCGTTTCGCGGAATCGGCCAACCTGCTCGATCAGGCCTCACGCCTCGGTCGTTCGGAACAATGGGCGCAGGGCCTCACCTCGGCGCGATTTTTCGCGGGACTTCAGGACGCGCGCGACACTCTGGCACGCGGAGATGCCGCTGGAGCACAGCAGAAGGCCGAGGCGCTTGTCCATTCCGGCTATGCGCAACCGGCGCCCGCGCTGGAACTGCTGGCGGACATCTATGAGCAGCAAGGCCGCCACGCCGACGCGGCGGATCTCTACCGGCAGGCCAGCCAGGGCGGCGGCGCTACCGACGACAAACGCCTGCAACTGCGCGCGGCACGCAGCCGGGCCATGGCGGCGGCGGCCAATGGCGACGATCTGGGTGCTATCCGCGAATTCCAGGCCGGGCTCGTGCTCGATCCCGAAGATCCATGGATCCGCTACGAATTCGCGCAATTCAATCTGAAACGCGGCCGCATTCCTGAGACCGAGGCGCTGGTGCGCTCGCTGGTCAACAAGGGCCAGCCCGACGCGCTCTACGCCGCCGCGCTGATCAATGCAGACATGGGGCGTCCGACAGAGGCCGCCCGCCTGATCGACCTGATCCCCGAAACCCAGCGAACTGCGCCGATGCGTAGCTTCGCCGTAAGCGTGAAAACCGACGAGGCGATTGCACGCGCGAAGGCGCTGGCAGCGGCAGGCCAATCCGCACAAGCGCTGAACTCGCTGCGGGAACTCGGCGGGATGAGCGGTATTCCGGCGGGCAAGCAGGCGGCCATCGCCAATGCCCTTTACGAGTTGGGCGATACCGCCGGTGCCAGCGCGGTCGCGGAAAACGCGATGCGTGGGCAGATTACCAGCGTGGAGGACTATGAGGGCCTGATCGGCACCTTGGCGCGCGTCGGCCGTGACGATCTGGCGCGTGAAGCGCTGGAGCGCGCCGGCGCATTGGCGGGCAATTCTCCGGAAGGTCAGCGCGCCTATGCCCGGATGAATGCCTCGCTGATGGTCTCGCAGGCCGATCACGCGCGGCTCGAAGGGCGCTACGCCGATTCCTTCGACATTTTGCAATCGGCCTGGAGCGCCTCACCCGATAGCACCGATGTGCTGACCGGTCTCGCCCGGCTCTATCAGACCGGCGGCATGTCCGCCCGCGCCGCGCAGACCTGGCAACTGGTGTTGGCCCGCAAGCCCGGCGACCGCGACGCCCTGCTCGGTCTTGCCGAAACGGCACAGGCGGCCGGCGATGGCGAACTGTCGCGCAAGGCGCAGGCCGATGTGCTGCGCGCTTTCCCGCAGGACTACGAAGTGCGCATGACGCTGGCGCGGGTCGAACAGGCCCGAGGCGACAACCGCGCCGCTGCCCGCATGCTCAGGGATGCTCGCGATCTCTATGTCGCGCAGCAGGGTTCCGCCAATGCGCTGGCCGGGGGAAATCCCTTTGGCACGACGGGCCCTGCAGGTTCGGCCAATCCGTTCCGCAATCAGGCGGCAGCAGCGCCGCAACCGGTCAATCCCTTTGCGCTCGGTTCGGGCACGCGGCTACCGTCGGGCACGGTCGCGGCATCTTCGCCCATGCCGATGGCACCGTCCGCCCCCATGGCGGGCCCCAGCACCGTGGCTTATGCCAGCCCCGCTTATGGCGCGGGTTCCGTAAGCGCGGCGCCGACCTCCAACTTCCCGGTGAGCGCACCGCCCTCCATTGCCGTGCCGGGCGATCCGGTCATGGCGCAGATCCAGTCGAAGCTTGCGGCACTGACACAGGAAACTGGCCCGCGCGCCGATATCGAGACCGGCTATCGCCAGCGTTCCGGCGAAAAGGGCCTGAGCCGTCTGGATGAGATCAAGGGCTCCGCGCGCCTGTCAACCGACGTGCTCGGCGGCCGGGTCTACGGGAAAGTGGAAGCGACGGTGATCGACGCCGGCTCTCCCAGCAAGTCCGGGCAGGCCCGCTTCGGCCAGAACGCCACGGTGGAGGCCGCGAATATCGTCTCCCAGACCGAGGCCGTGTTTACCGGCCCGGGCAGTGTCAACGATTCAGGCGCCGCCGTCTCGATCGGCTACGAGAGCGATCTCGCTCAGGGCGAAGTCGGCACGACGCCGATCGGCATGGGCAAGACCAAGGTCGCCTTCCACGCCGCCGTCACCCCGAAGATAGACGACAGCCTGCGCGCCAGTGCCATGATCGAACGCAAGCCGGTTACCGACAGCGTGCTGTCCTACGCCGGTACTGTCGACCCGGTGACCAAGGCGCGTTGGGGCCAGGTGATGCGCACGGCCTTCGCCGCCGGGCTTTCCTATGACCACGACGGCAGCGGTGTTTACGGCGAGGGGCGGTACTATCGTTTCGACGGCACCAAGGTCGTTCGCAACGACGGGTTCGAGGCCAATGTCGGCGGTTACCTGCGAACTTACGCGACGCCGCGAGGGACCCTGACGGTCGGCCTCAACGTGAACTATCAGGCCTACGACAAGAGCCAGAACTACTTCACCTGGGGCAATGGCGGCTATTTCAGCCCGCAAAGCTTCATCAGCGTGGGCTTCCCGGTCAACTACACCTTCCAGGACGAGCGCTTCGATTTGCGCGCCTCGTTCACGCCCGGCTTCCAGAGCTACAGCCAGGACGCCAGTCCGCTCTATCCGAACGATCCCGTGCTTCAGTCCCAGCTCGATGCCTACAAGCTGGCCGATAACGACGTACGTGCCTATTACGATGAAACCAGCAAGACCGGCTTTGCGCTTTCGGCGCTGCTCTCGCTTTACTACAAGGTTACGCCGACAACCCGCATCGGCGGTGAAGCGAGCTATAATACCTTCGGAAGTTATGATGAGTTCCGTAGCGTGTTCGGCGTGAGGCAGAACTTCGGGAGCACCGGCAGATGAAGTTCCAGGCATTTCCATCCCCCCGGCACGAAGGGGACCTGACCGGCGTGGGCGGCCTTGCGCTGCTGGCGACGATGACAGCCGCCGAAGTGGGCGAAAGCGCGCCCGCCGGGCAGGCGCGCGCGTTCTTCGTGGCGATCGGCCGCCGCATGGCCACGCTCGTCCCGCTGGAGGACGTCAGCGACGTGGCAGCGCTGCAATCGCGGATAAACGGTTTCTGGCAAGACCTTGACTGGGGCGAAATTGAGCTTGTGGTCGGCGAGGACGCGATTACGGTGCGCCACGTGCACTTGCCGGAGCCGGTCGTGCCCGACTTGCGCCATTCGTGGCAGGCCATGCTGCTGGGGGTTCTGGAAGGCGCCTATGACGCGTGGTTCCGGGCGCTGGGAAGCGGTGAGGCCCTGCGCACGGTGGCCGTCTGGAAGGACGATCTGCTCGAAGTGCGTCACGGACGCTGAACGAGGATTAGACCGACGATGGCTAGCGACGAGACGTTCCGAGGACCGCGCATCGACCGCAGGAAGTTCACCCTGGCCGCGATGCTGACGCTGACCGCAGCCTGCAACGGCGGCGCCCAAAGCCGCACCCCCGGCCGCCCGGCAACCTGGAGCAGCTATCGCGAGCTGTTCCTTTCGCAGGACGGCCGCATCGTCGATACCGGCAACAAGGGCGTCAGCCACAGCGAGGGCCAGAGCTACGGGCTGGCATTCGCGCTCGACGCCGGAGACCGCGAGGCGTTCGACCGGATCGCCAAGTGGACCCGCGAGCACCTCGCCCGCCCCGACGTGGCGCTTCATTCCTGGCGCTTTGACCCTACCGCCGCCAATCCGGTGGCTGATCGCAACAATGCGACCGACGGCGATATCATCATCGCCTGGGCGCTCGGCCTTGCCGGTCAGCGCTGGAATCACCCGGAATACACCGCCCGCGCGGCCGAGATCCGCGCCGCGATCGCCAGCCACTGCGTGATCGAGCGCTACGGCCGCAAGCTCTTGCTGCCCGGCATCGAAGGTTTCGTGACCGACGCGGGAGTTACGCTCAATTCCTCATACTTCGTCTGGCCCGCGCTCGACGCGTTCGCGCTGATCGACGGCCAACAGTCATGGGCGCCGATCATCGCCGACTGCGAGGCGATTGCGAAGCTTGCCCGCTTCGGGACTCGCCATTTGCCGGTGGACTGGATGAGGATTACAGGGCCCTCCCAGCTCGCCCCGGCGCCCGACAAGCCGCCGCGCTTCGGATATGACGCGATCCGGGTGCCACTTTGGGCGTCATTGGGCGGGCGTCCGGCGCTCGTGGACGATGTCGATGCGTACTGGCGTTCCAGCACGGCCGCCGGTCGCCCGATCCCCGCGTGGATCGACGTGATGAGCGGTGAAGAGGCGCCCTACGCGATTTCGAGCGGCGGCGCAGCGGTGGCCAGTCTGCTGCTCGGGACACAAAAACCAGCGATCCTGGCCGACGATTACTATTCGGCATCGCTCCAGTTGTTGAGCGGCCTGCATCTCGTTCGATAGGCGGCAACGGCCGCAAGCAAACCGAAAGGGCGCGGCTCCGCTTGGAACCGCGCCCTTTTCGTTGCGCATTGGCGCCGATCAGGCGACCGAAAGCGCCACTTCGACATTGCCGCGAATGGCGTGGCTATAGGGGCAGATCGTGTCGGCCTCGGCAACCAGAGCTTCGGCGGCCGCGCGGTCCACGCCGGGCAGCGAGGCCTTCAGCTCGGCGGTCAGGCCGAAGCCCTTGTCGCTGCGCGGACCGATGCCGATCGTGACATTGACGCTGGCGTCGGCAGGAACGCGGGGCAGCGACTTGTCCTGCGCAGCGGCGAACTTCATCGCGCCGAGGAAACAGGCTGCGTAGCCCGAGGCGAAGAGTTGTTCGGGGTTGTTGCCCTCGCCATTACCGCCGAGTTCCTTCGCTGTGCCGAGCGTAACGGCGAAGCTGCCGTCATCGGTGGCAGCCTGGCCGTCGCGGCCGCCGGTAGCCGTGGCGCTGGTCTTGTAGAGAGGGGTGATGGACATCGTCATTTTCCTTTCGAGAGATGGGGGATATTTGATCGTTAGTGAATTAATCGTGTGCGATCTAAATGCATTCCCATCGACGCAGTGTCAACCCTTGCGATTAAATCGCGTGCGATTTATATTCACGGCATGACCCAGCCATCCCTCTCGACCGCCCCCCCACGCAGCGATCCCTTCGAGGATTTCCTGTGCTTTTCCGTCTATTCGACCGGCCTGGCGTTCAATCGCATCTACAAGCCGCTGCTCGATCGGCTGGGCCTGACCTATCTTCAGTACCTTGCCCTGATCGCCCTCACCCGCCGCGATGGTCAGACCGTGAGCGAACTGGGCGAGAGTCTCTTCCTCGAATCGAACACGCTCACGCCGCTTATCAAGCGACTCGAGGCGGCGGGTTTCGTAACCCGCACACGTGACAGCGCGGATGAGCGCGTGGTGCGCGTGACGCTCACCGACAAGGGCCGCGAGACCATGGAGGAAGCGCGCTGTGTGCCGCAGGAAGTGCTCGCCGCGACCGGGCTCTCGATAGCCGAACTCTCCCGACTGAACGAGGAGCTGAAAGTCCTGCGCGGGAATCTGCGAACTTCGGGGTGACCTTTACGGGTTCCGCTGGCAATAGGCGCGAACGATCGCGACAGCCTGTTCCCGGCGCCGCGCGGCAGCGGTTTCGCTCGCCATGTCGACATCGAATATCGCGCCGAAGGTGTAGCGGTTGGAGATGAAGTAGAAGGCCAGCGCGCTGATCGTCATATGCAGATCGATCGGGTCAATACCTGACCGGAAGCTGCCATCGGCAACACCGCGCGCGATCAGCGCCGCCGTCTTGGGCAGGACCAGTTCGTTCCGCGCCTCCACGACCGAGGCGATATGCGGGCCGTGGCGCATGTTCTCGTCCATCACCAGCCTGACGAGTTCGGGATGGTGGAAGTGATAATCGAACGTGAGCGCCGTCAGCCGGTCGAGCGCGGCTAGCGGCGACATGTCATCAAGCCCCGCCTCGAGTTCGGCCGAGCGAATGCCGCGATAAGCCTCGGTCAGGACTGCCCGGTAGAGCCCTTCCTTGCTGCCGAAATGATAGTAGATCATCCGCTTGGATGTCGCGGTGGCCGCAGCTATCTCATCGACGCGCGCGCCCGCGAAGCCCTTGTCCGCGAAATGGGCGGTGGCGATGGCGATGATCTCGCGCCGGTTGCGCTCGGTGAACCCGGTGTCCTGCATCGCCTGCGCTATGGGACCTCGATCCCTCAAGAGCAACGGCATTGCTGGTGCCGGATCAGAACGTCATCTTCACCTGACAGCCCAGCGCCAGCGCGTTCGGCGTCGAGCGGAAACTGAAAGCGCCGGGCTCGACGATGTACTGCACGTCGGGCCGGATCGAGAGCCAGCGAGTGGCCTGAATGCCGTAACTGAGTTCGATTGCCGTCTCGCCGGCGGGCAGCGAGGCGTAGCTGCCCGGGATCGGCGCAATATCCACATTCTGACGGCGCAGGCGCGGATCGACCACGGCGTGCACGAAGCCGAGCGCCACGGTATCGGCGTCGCGGCCCTTGAACGTACCGGTCTTGACGAAGCCGCCCGCATACCAGCGCGTGATCTGCGAGGAAATCTCGGGATTGGCGGTGAACTGGCCGAAGATCGAGAGGCCCCGGCTCCCCTGCCCGTCACGCCAGATCATCTGGTCGGCCAGGAGATAGACACCGTAGCGGCCCTTGACGGTATCGCTGCCGCCCTGCTCCGTCACGCGCGAGGTATCGTAGTAGGCGCCCAGCTTGTAATGCCCCGGAAGCACGCGGCTGCCCGCCGCCGCGCCGGGATCGTATTCGACCTCGAGCGGAAGCAACACGCCGATGGTCCCGCCCGCGAAGGGGTTCCACGCATTGTCCTCATCATTGAGGCGCGGGTTCACCTGATAGACGCCCGTGCGGATCGTCACATCCGGGCGCAGTTTGTAGCGGATCGCCGCCCCCCAGCGCGCGTTGGGATAATTGTACCATCCGCTGTCGCCCGAAAGCGAAAGTGCGTGCGCGCAGAAGGCCGCGTTCACGAAGTTGCAGCCCAGCGCCATGCCGCCAAGGTCGTTGCCCATGGCAAAGAAGCCGGCTCTGACGTCGAGCTGGCCGCCGATCAGGCTCTGCTCCACGCTGACTTCGGTGAGGCGTGTATACTGGCCGCCATAGGCCTCCTGAATTGGCAGTCGGTTTCCGACGAAATCCGACGAGATGCCGACGCCACGGCGGTCATTGATGGTGAAATGGAACGTCGTGCCCGACCAACCCGCGATCCTGCCCATATCGAAATCCGCGCCCATGCGGACCTGCTGCGTATAAGCGGTGCCCTGCCGCAGCCCGCCTTTGACGGCCGCGAACGATTCCGAGACGTAGTCGCCCCGGAAAGTGACGCCCGCGTCGACGAGGTCTGTGCGCAGCCCTCCCCAATCTCCGGTGAGCGTATCGCGTCCGGTGGGCGGCGGTGCGGGTTGAGGTGTCGTCTGGGCCTGATCTTCTGCGGCGGTTTCGGTCGTATCTTCGGCGCGCGCCTCACCGGCCGCGAGCGGAATCGCGATCAGCAGGCCGCAACCGGCCAGTCGGGTCAATCTGGTCATGTAATGGGCCAAAGCCCGCTCCTGTCCCCGCGCCTTCCGGAACGCGGGGGTTTGCTTGGGATTTGCGGCAACGGACGGTGGCAGAGCCTCAACTCCACCACCTTGACCGTCAGGGAAGCTTGTAAGCGATCACGTAGTCGCCGCGGTCGGGCGACTGGCGCGCGCCGCCTGCGGTGATCACTACATATTGCTTGCCGGTTTTCGGCGACTTGTAGCTCATCGGGCCGCCTTGGCTGCCAACCGGCAGACGGGCTTTCCAGATCTCCTTGCCGTTCGCGGAGTCGAAGGCGCGCAGATAGTAATCCTGCGTTCCCGCGATGAAGACGAGACCGCCCTGCGTCGCCAATGTTCCGCCGAGCGTCGGCAGGCCGACCGGGATCGGCAGGGCCATGCGGATGCCCATCGGGCCGGTATCGCGCACGGTGCCGACCGGGACCTGCCACTTGATCTGGCGGGTCTTCATGTCGATCGCCGTCAGCGTGCCGAAGGGCGGTTTCTGGCAGGGCACGCCCAGCGCGGAGAGGAAGCGGTCCTTGATAACCGAATAGGGCGTGCCCTTCAGCGGAACGCTGCCCATGCCGGTATTGACTGCTTCGCCAGCATTGCCCGCTGCGCCTTTCTGCTCCGCCGTCTGCGGGAACATCTGGACCCAGAGGCCCAGGCGCATGTCGTTGGCGAAGATGGTGTTGCTGGTGGGATCGATCGAGAGCCCGCCCCAGTTCATGCCGCCCAGCGACCCCGGGAAGCTCAGCGACTTGTCCGTGCCGGGCGCCGTGTAGAGGCCCTCATACCGCATGCCCTTGAAGGCGATACGGCAGAGCAACTGGTCGAACGGCGTCGCGCCCCACATATCGGCCTCGGTCAGCAGACCGGTGCCGATTTGCGGCATGCCCACCGACTTGGGCTGGGTGAGTGAATAGGGCTCGTTCGGGATGTTGGCGGGCTTGACCGGGACATTCGCGACTTCGGTCAGCGGCCGGCCGGTCGCGCGGTCAAGCACGTAGAGCTGGCCTGCCTTGGTGCCGAACACCAGCGCGGGCACCGTTCTGCCATCGGCTTGGGAGAAATCGAAGAAGGTGGGCTGCATAGGGACGTCGAAGTCCCACAGATCGTTGTGCACCGTTTGGAAGTGCCACTTCTCCTTGCCCGTCGTCGCATCGAGCGCGAGCATCGAGGCACCGTATTTGTGATCGAGCGGGGTTCGCGTTTGGCCGTAGAGATCGACCGAGGGGCTGCCCACCGGCATGAACACGGTGTTGCTCGCCGGATCGTAGGACATCGCCGCCCAGACATTGGGGGTCGAGCGGGTGTAAGTCTGGCCTTCCGGGGGCATGCCGGTGATTGCCGGATTGCCGGGGTCGAAGGCCCAGCGCAGCTTGCCGGTGATCACATCGAAGCCGCGCATCACGCCGCCCGGCATGTCCACCTGCACATTGTCCGCCACGCGGCCGCCGACGACCACGGTAGTACCGGCAAGGGTCGGCGCGGACGTGATCTGGTATTGCGGATCAGGCGCATTGCCGAGCCCGGCTTTCAGATCGACACGGCCGCCGGTACCGAAGTCGGGGCAGAATTTCCCGGTATCGGCGTCGAGCGCGATCAGTTCGGCGTTGATCGTGTTCATCAGGATACGGCGTTGGCAAGGCGCGCCCTCAGGCACGGTAATGGCGGTGACCGGGGTGGAACCGGGCATGTTCGGCTGCTGGATCGGCGCCTTGGCGTCGAAATAGGCAAGCCCGCGGCAGCGCATCCAGACCGAGGCGCGCGCATTGATGATGGTCTTCCACTTCTCGCGGCCGCTGTCGGCATCGAGCGCGATCACGTTGTTGTGCGGGGTGCAGACGAAGACCGTATCGCCCACTTGCAGAGGCGTGTTCTGATCTTCGGCACCGTTGCCGTCGCTGAGCGCCATGTCACCCGTACGGTAGGTCCAGGCCACTTTCAGGTCCTTCACGTTGTCACGCGTGATCTGGTCCAGAGCGACGAAGCGGCTGCCGCCGCCGGTATTGCCGTAAGCTTCCCAGTTCTTCTGCTCATGGGTCGGATCGACCGGAATCAGCGCGCCCTCCTGCCCGGTGAAAGCGACAGTGGGATGCGGCACGAACATCGCGGCAAAGCCCGCGGCCGAGCAGAGAGCCAGCACAACCGCCACGCCAAGTGCGGGACCGCGCGAGGGTCTGCGACCGGCCGCGCGGACCAGCAGAGGATAGGATAGCGCAACCACCGTCGCGCCGATGCCCATCGCCAGTAGGCGAGAGATCAGCGGCCAGAACGCAAAGCCCACCTCCCACACTGCCCAGCAGATCGTCAGCAGGAACGTTGCCCCGAAGAGCAGCGCACCGGCCGGTCGGCGGCGGAAGATCAGGAAACCGGAAACCAGCAGCGCGATGCCGGCGACCACGAAGTAAAGACTGCCGCCAAGACTGGCGAGCTTCGCTCCGCCAAGGGTGAAAAAGAGGCCGGCCAGCAGGATGATCGTCCCGAGCAGCCACAGCCATACCTTGGCCAGAAAGCCGATAGCGTTGTTCGTGCCGGGCATTCGGCACCTCCTTTATCGTCTTCGATTGCGCCGAACATGCCCGGGCTTGCATAGCCGGAGCGGTCAGGTCCGCAGAGAATGCATGAAAACGGAGTGCTCGCAATGCTCTCCATCGATCTGTGTACCAACTAGTACATAGATCGATGGAGAGCAAGACGTGCCATGCGGGCATGCGGAGAAAGACGTCCGTCAACGCCCGCAAGCGCCGACGTTGTCGAATTTTCTTGTCTATTCAGATGCCTGCAAATGTCGCCAGCAAAGTCTCGCGGCTGCGCAAGTGATTCGTCCTGCCGGAAAATCCTGAATCAGCGCAGATTTTCGGCAAGAAAATCGATGAACACGCGGACACGCGCAGGAACATTCGCACCGCCGACGAAGACAGCATGGATCTGCTCGACATCACCCGGATTGAAATCTTCCAGCAGCGGGACGAGATCGCCCGAAGCGATTTGCGCGGCGACGCTGAAGCAACCTACACGGGTGACGCCCACCCCTTGCTCGGCAAGTTGTCCAAGCGTCTCGCCATTGTTGGCTTCGATCGTTCCCTTCACCGACAGGGTGAAATCGCGTCCACCCCGCCGAAATGGCCAGACTGGCTCCACGCGCTGAAAGTTGAAGCTCAGGCAGTTGTGGTCCAGCAGATCCTCAGGCTCGCGCGGGATACCAACGCGGGCCAGATAGTCGGGCGAGGCAACAATGACGCGTCGTGTTTCGCCCAACTTGCGCGCGGTAAGGCCGCTGTCGGGCAGCGGACCGAAGCGGATCGCCACATCGGCCTGCCCGGCCGCCACGTCGACAAGCGCGTCGGTCAACGCGATGTCCACCAGAATGTGCGGAAAACGGCGCGCGAATTCGCCAAGCAGCGGCACCACGCAGAGCCGCCCGTGCGCCAGCGCTGCACTGACTCTCAGCCGCCCGCGCGGTGCGCCCTGATCTGCGATCTGCTGTTCGGAATCGTTGAGGTCGGCAAGGATGCGGCGTGCGGCGAGGAGATAGGCGCTACCTTCGCTGGTCAGCGCCAATGCCCGGGTTGAGCGCAGCAGCAGCCGCACGCCAAGTCGCGCCTCAATACGGTCGACCTGACGGCTCACTGCGGAAGGCGTGAGCCCCAGTACGCGGCCCGCTGCGGAAAAACTGCCCAGATCGACTACCGCCGCGAACACTTCCAGCGCCCGCGCGCGATCCATTCCGTCATCCATCTTTGCGTGGATAGCAAAGAACCTTGCCCTTCGCGAGGGCTAACGCTGCACGATAGCGTGTTCCATTTATGCAGCCGAAGCGTAACCGGAAGGATCAAGCATGGAATACCGCCAATTGGGATCGTCGGGCCTGCGAGTGCCGGCGCTGAGTTTCGGCACCGGCACTTTCGGCGGCAGCGGGCCGCTGTTCGGCGCCTGGGGAAGCAGCGACGCCGAGGAAGCGCGGCGCCTGATCGATATCTGCCTTGAGGCCGGCGTAACTCTGTTCGATACCGCCGATGTCTATTCGAACGGCGCCTCCGAGGAAGTGCTTGGCGAAGCGATCAAGGGGCGCCGCGATCAGGTGCTGATCTCTACCAAAACCGGCTTGCCGATGGGCGACGGTCCGCAGGACTGGGGCGCCTCGCGCTCCCGGTTGATCGGCGCGGTCGATGCCTCGCTCCGGCGCCTTGGTACCGATCATATCGACTTGCTCCAGCTCCACGCCTTCGATGCGTCCACTCCGGTGGAGGAACTGATGGGCACGCTGGACATCCTGATCGCGGCGGGCAAGCTGCGCTACGCAGGTGTTTCCAACTATCCCGGCTGGCAGATCATGAAGGCGCAAGGCGTCGCCGATCGCCACGGCTGGCCGCGCCTCACTGCGCATCAGGTCTATTATTCACTGATCGGCCGCGCCTATGAGTGGGACCTCATGCCGCTTGCCGCCGATCAGGGCGTGGGGGCTTTGGTCTGGAGCCCCCTCGGCTGGGGACGCCTTACGGGCAAGATCGGGCGCGGCCGTCCGATTCCCGCCGGAAGCCGTTTGCACGACACTGAACAGTTCGCCCCGCCGGTGACAGAAGAGCACCTCTACCGCGTGATCGACGCGCTGGAGAGCGTTGCCGAGGAAACCGGCAAGACCGTACCGCAAATCGCGATCAACTGGCTGTTGCGGCGGCCGACGATCTCCTCGGTGATTATCGGCGCGCGGAACGAAGAGCAGCTGCGCGACAATCTCGGCGCGGTCGGCTGGTCGTTGACGGCGGCACAAGTCGCCACGCTGGATGCCGCGAGCGAGGTCGTCCCGCCCTACCCGCATACTCCCTATCGCCAGCAGGCGGGCTTTGCCCGTCTCAACCCGGCGATGGTCTGACAAGGACTGCAACCCATGAAGCTCAATCCGGGGCTGCTGGCCCTTTCCGTCGGCGCGTTCGGCATTGGCGTCACCGAGTTCGCGCCGATGGGCCTGCTGCCGGTCATCGCCACCAGCCTGGGGATCTCGATCCCCACGGCCGGGCTGCTCATCAGCGCCTATGCGCTCGGTGTCATGGTGGGTGCGCCGCTGATGACGCTCACCACCGGCCGAATGCCGCGCCGCACGCTGTTGATCGCATTGGCGGGCATCTTCACGCTGGGGAACCTGCTGGCGGCGATTTCGGACAGCTATACCATGCTGCTGGTGGCGCGGATCGTCACGTCGTTCAACCACGGCGCCTTCTTCGGCGTGGGCTCGGTCGTCGCGGCCAGCCTCGTGCCGCCCGAGCGCAAGGCGGGCGCCGTTGCCGCCATGTTCATGGGCCTCACGATTGCCAACGTCATCGGCGTGCCGCTGGCGACCTGGGCGGGCGAGCACCTTGGCTGGCGGATGGCTTTCTGGGGCATTTCGGGCCTTGGCCTCGCCACGATGGCCGCGCTACGCCTGACGTTGCCCGCCCTTCCGGCGCCCCAAGGGGGCAATGCGATGGCGGAACTGCGCGTTCTGACACGGGGCAAGGTTCTGGGCGCGCTGGCACTGACGGTTGTTGGATCGAGCGCGATGTTCACCGTCTTCACGTATGTCGTACCGATCCTGCGCGAGGCGACCCATGCTTCGCTGGGCTTCGTCACCGCCATGCTCGTGACATATGGCCTGGGGCTGACGGTGGGCAACTGGCTTGGTGGACGTTTCGCCGACCGCTCGGTGGACCGGACCTTGATGGTGACATTGGCGAGCCTTGCGGCGATCCTGGTCGCCTTCGCGCTGCTGATGCCTTTCGCTGCGCCGACTGCCGTGCTGGTGTTCCTCTGGGGCGTGGCCAGCTTTGCGCTGGTGCCGCCCTTGCAAGTCCGCGTCATGACCGCTGCGGCGGACGCGCCTAACCTGGCCTCGTCGGTCAATATCGGCGCGTTCAATCTTGGTAACGCGATTGGCGCGGCGCTGGGCGGCGGCGTGATCGCGGCAGGCCTGGGGTATCCGGCCGTGGCACTGGCGGGAGCGGCGACTTCGTTCATCGGACTTGTTGCCGTTGTCCTGACGGTTCGCAGAACCCCTGCGCCGGCGGAACCGCTGTACAGCGCCTGAGGATCTTGAGCCCGTCCCCGCCTTGGGGACGGGCTCAGTTCCACGCCGCCTTTAGAAACCGCGGCGCAGGGTGACAAACCACTGCCGCGGCGCGCCGGTCAGCAGCGTCTGCGAGTCCCCGCTGTTGGTGAAACCGTTCGAGCCCACCGTCGAGACGTACTTCTTGTCGGTCAGGTTGCTGACCGAGACTTCGAGAGCGACGCCCGAAAGATAGCCATGTCCCTCCGGCACTTTGGCTCCCAGCGACGCATCGAGCAGGAAGCGGCCGCCTACCGAAACGTCGTTGGTATAGCTGTAGTAGCGCTTCGACATGTAATTGCCGCCGATGCGGCCGAACAGGATATCGCCGGTATAGGCGAGTTCGGCCGAGGCGATGTGGCGCGGGCTGTCCGGTACGGTCTTGCCCTCGGTATTCACCACGGCGCCGGTGCCGTCTACAACGTCATCCTGATATTCCGAGACGTTGTAGGCGTAGGACGCCGTGGCGCTGAAACCGGCGGGCAGTTGCACCGTTGCGGCAGCTTCGAAGCCATAAGTCTGGACCGAGCCGACGTTAGCCAGAATGCTCGGGCTGCCGACGATGCCGGGACCGGAGCTGATCGCCAGCAGGCGGTTCTTGAAGTCCACGTAGTAGCCCGCGAGCGATCCCTGGAACGGACCTGAACGGAAGCGCGCGCCGCCTTCGACGGTTTGCGAGGTTTCCGGCTTTAGCGTGTCGCTGATTTCGTCGAAACCGGCCTGCGTGGTCGAGAACGGACCCGATGTCACCGCAGAAACGAAGGCGCGCATGTTCTCGGTATAGCTGGCAAAGAGTTCGGCCTTCGACGATACCCGGTAGACCGCACCGATTTGCGGCAGGAACATGTCGTTGGCCTTGATCCGGCCCGAGGGATAGCTCGACTGGACGATCGGGTTCGCCTTGTTGACAACGTCGATGCCCTTCCAGCCACCACTGACGGTCAGCGCATCACCCACGTCGATCGTGTCGGACACGTGGTAGACAAACGTGTTGGTCTGGAACTTGTAATCCCACTGCGTGGCGAACGGGTCCGACTGGAATTCCAGCGAATCCCGCGAGCTGCCGTCGAGCGTATTGTCCAGCGCGTAGTAGCGGCGGGCCTGACGGAAATTGTTGCCCTCATACCAGGCGCCCAGCTCCAGCTTGTTGAAGCTGACATCCCAGTTCAGCGTCGCGATCGCGCCAGCGCGCTTGATGTCGTATTCGGTCGTGCGCACAGAAAGCGGCGCGCCGGTCGGGCTCGGCACATAGGGCGTCCACCAGAGGCCCTGACCATGGTTGTTGTGGTAGTACGATTGCAGCGAGAAGCGCAGCGGCCGATCGACCGGGGTCTCGAACTTGACGCTGCCCAGCCAATCCCGGCGCAGGCCGGCGGCATTGTAGTAGGCATCGTCGACGGTTTCGATCGGCGCAGTGAAGGCGGTCCCGTACGTCGGGAAAGGCAGTGCCGTCCCGGCAGCGGCAGCGAGCTGGTTCTGATAGACCGCAGCCGTGGAATAGGCCGCCTTCCAGTCAGGCGCGAAGTTGTCCCACTTGTAGCCAAGGCGGTCGATCATCGCCTTGGACAGATCCTGATAGTCGTTCTCGCGGCGATCCGAATAGTTCACCCAGGCTGTGAGGCGTCCTGCGCCGAGGTCGCCCACCAGCTTCGCATTGACCTGATCCTGCTTCTGGGCGCCGTCACCCTTCCACTTGCCCGCGTCCATGTGGGCATAGGAAACGTAGGCGCGGAAGGGGCCCATGTCGCCAGTTTCACCGCGAATGAAGGCGCGCACGGTATCCTCGCTGCCATAGGTCGCGCTGGCGACGACATCGAGTTCATGGCCCGGATCGCGCGAGTTGAACAGCAGCGTGCCACCCAGATTGGAGGTGGAGGCCGTGCCCAGTGCACCGGCGCCCTGGCTGACAGTGACGTTGCCGAGGTTTTCGGAGATGATGGCGCGACTTATGTGGAGGCCGTTATAATTACCATAGCTCATGTCGCCCAGCGGCACGCCGTCGAGCGTGAAGCCCAACTGGTTCTGGTTGAAGCCGCGCAGCGAGATGCGGGCCGACCATTCGTAGCTGCCGAAGGCATCGGCCGACTGGAAGTTGACACCGGGCAATTTGGCGATCGCCTTGAGCGGCGAGGTACCCGGCGTCAGCAACGCGATATCCTGGGCGTTGACGGTCTGCGTCTGGCGGGTTTCGCCGAAACCGAGGACGACAATCTCACCCGTGGAGCCTGTGGCGGCGCCATCTCCGGAAGGATCGGCGGGAGCGTCGGCCGCATTATTGTCCGTCGCAAAGGCAGGCACGGCAACGGCGCAGGCAAGAAACGAGACGCCTGCCGCAAGCAGGCGAGATACGTGAACCGTCTTCATTGAGAGAGAACTCCACCCTGAAACCGACGGGGGAATTCCACCTGTTCGGCGACAAACCGATGACAATCCCATGTCATTTTCACGAAAACGGATGGTATTTCATTTTTACAGGATCGGGTTGCATGGGGGCAACACAGGGAAATTTAAAAATATGACTTGAGCAATGCATCAATACGACAGAGTTGCGTCGACTTTATCTCGTTTCAGTCACATCCCCCTTTCATCGGATGCCAAGGGAACTGCCGAAAATGAACTATTTCGAACACGCGGTCGCTGCCCTGATCCTGCAGGTGATCATCGCGCGTTTCACCGGCAGTTGGTGGACCGGCGCGGCCTTGGCCTCGGGTTACTTCATCGGCCGCGAGATCGCGCAGGCGGAGTACCGTTGGATCGAACTCTATGGCCATGGCTTGAGGGCCAACATGCCCTGGTGGGGGCCGCTCGACTTGCGCGTCTGGCCCAAGCTCGACCAGTGGGTCGACTGGATCGGCCCGGTCACCGCGACCTGTCTTCTCGCGACGTTCGCGGGAAGGCGGCGATCGTAGCGAATGAATAACCGTTTCACAGTGTCGGCGAGCCTGCACTCCATCGTGGTTTCGCAGGTCTCATCCGGATTTTTGAGCGTTCCGCGCGAGCCACTTCTTTATCGAGACCAAGCAATGCGATAGAGGCTGTTGATGGCTCCCCCCGCCCAACTCCGCCTTGAATCTGCGTGTCGGCTTGGCGCCGCGTCATGAGTGCAGCCGGTTTTCGCGGCCCCGCTCGCGGTCTGTTCGTCGCGACGATCCTTGTCGGGAGCTTCCTGCTCTTCCTCGTTCAGCCCATGATCGCCCGCATGGCATTGCCGCGTCTCGGCGGCGCGCCGAACGTCTGGAACAGCGCCATGCTGGTCTATCAGGCGCTGCTCCTGGCGGGATATGCCTATGCCCACTGGCTTGGCAGACTGTCGCTGCGCAGGCAGGCGGCAGTGCACCTTTCGCTGCTGATACTGGCAGGCCTGACGCTGCCGGCCGGGCTGACCGGCATGACGCGGATTGCCGGACTTCCCGAAGAGCTGTGGGTGCCGCTTTTGCTCGGCCTGTCGATCGGCCCGGTATTCTTCGCCGTATCGGCACAGGCGCCGCTGATGCAGCGTTGGTTCGCCGCGGATCCGCGTGCGGGTGAGCCTTGGGCGCTCTATGCGGCCTCGAATCTGGGCAGTTTTGCGGGGCTTCTTGCCTATCCGCTGCTGGCCGAACCCCTGTTGAGCTTGCGCCAGCAGAGCCTTGCATGGTCGGCCGGCTTCGTGCTGCTGGTCCTGCTCGTCGCGCTCGCCGCCGCGAGCCGATATGCCCTGCCCGATCAGCCCGCCGCGAGTGTCGAGGCGCCTGAAGAGGCGCCGATCGGCTGGCGCACCGTAATCCTGTGGCTGATGCTCTCCGCCGTGCCCTCGGGGCTGATGCTGTCCACCACAACCCACCTCACGACCGATATCTTCGCGATGCCGCTCCTCTGGGTGATCCCGCTCGGCCTCTATCTGCTGAGCTTCGTCCTCGCCTTTGCCGATCGGCGCGCACCGGCCCACGCGGTGAGCCGGATCGCACCTGTTGTCGTGCTCTTCGCGGGCAGCTATGCGATGGTCTCGAACGGGTCGGGCGGGCTGTGGATGGCCGGGGCGACCTGCCTCCTGCTGTTCTGCGTGGCGACGGCCCTGCATGCGCGCCTTTACGACTTGCGACCGGGCCCGGCCCATCTCACGCGGTTCTATCTCGCGCTTTCGGCGGGCGGCGCGCTGGGCGGACTGTTCACGGCGCTGCTCGCACCGATGGTGTTCGACTGGGCGTGGGAGCACCCGCTCCTTGTGCTGGCCGCCGCGCTGCTGATGCCGCTTGAGCCGCTGCTGCGTTGGAGCGAGAGTGAAAGCATCGATTCCGGCCCCTTGCGCATCGCGCTCGCCCTGTTGCTCGCCTTCGCGGCGTTTCTGGCGTGGCAGTTGGACCAATATGCGCTGCGCCCCGATGACGTGTTGATCGCAACGGTGCTGACGGTGTTTCTGGTGGGTACCGGCCTTATGGTCATGGCGTGGCGCGGCGCGTTCCTTACCGTGCTGGCCATGGCGATGGTTGCGCAGGGCGGCATCTGGACGATACGCGCGACACTCGCGGGGGACCGTACGCGCAGCTATTTCGGCATCTATACCGTGCACGACCGGCAGGAGGAAAGGCTCCGCACGTTGGCGCACGGCACCACGCTGCACGGCGAACAATCGCTCGATCCCGCGCACGCGCATGATGCGCTGACCTATTACGGACCCGGGTCCGGCGTGTCACTGGCGCTTGCCGCGACCCCAGCGCTTCAGGGGCCACACGCCCGTGTCGGCGTGGTGGGGCTTGGCACCGGCTCACTCGCCTGTCGGTCGCAGCCGGGTCAGCACTGGACCTTCTTCGAGATCGATCCGGTGGTCCTGCGTTTCTCGACCTCCGGCCGCTTCACGTTCCTCCGCGATTGCACGCCTGATGCCCGCGTCGTCATCGGCGATGCACGGCTGGAACTTGCGAAACTGCCGCCGGCCTCGTTCGACGTGCTGGTTATTGACGCGTTCTCTTCCGATGCGATTCCGATGCATCTGCTGACGCGTGAGGCATTGCAGGTCTACCTCAAGGCACTGAGTCCGCGCGGGCTGCTCATGCTTCACATCTCGAACCGCTACATCGATCTGGCCCCGGTAGTCGGCGCCAATGCCCGCGATGCCGGTTTGGCGCCCCTCTCCCGGCTCGACATTCCGACTGACACCGACCGCTACACGCCGTCGCGCTGGATCGCCCTGTCACGCGATGGCGCGGTGCTGGATGCACTGGCGCGGCACAGCCCGGATGCGCCATGGACCGTGCTGGACGAGCACGCCGCGCGGCCATGGACGGATGACCATGCCTCGATCCTTCCCTTCATCCGCTGGGACCGGCTCGGCAGTTTTTGATTGCACATTGTCGCCCGCCGAACACGGCCGGCAGACCACCAGTGCCGCGCAAGCGACGAGCCGCGAAGGCCGCGCCGAATCGCATTGACAGGACTTTGTCCACCAGTATGGTTGAGAATATAGAGCGGTGAGTTTCCCGCCGCCCAGGTCGCCAGGTCGCAAGATGAAGTGGCCGCAAAAAGGCGATTATCCGGTGCGGGTCGACCTCGACAGCACGCAAGTCGATTACAGAAATCCCGCCGCCAAGGCAGAGCTTTGCGGCCTGACGATACAAATTCAGGCCCACCCGTCTCGCGGCATCCGTTTCACGACAATTGCAAAGAGAGAGAGAGGAGATACGGCGCATGGAACAGAACGATTATCACGTCCTGCCGCAGGGCGATCGCTGGACAGTCACTCTCCACGGCGTTGCTCTTGCAGTGTTCGCCGATATGAAGGCAGCGCTGAACCGGGCGATCGACATCGCCCATCAGGCCGGCATGGCCGGTCACGAGGCCAAGGTTCTGCTCATAGACCCATTCCGCACGTCCAACGACGCGCCCAAGTGGGTCTTCGGCCGCCACCCCTATCCGCCAACCGCCTGATCCGGGGCCCTTCTCCAGAGGGGCTTTCTCAGAGACGCCGGCGGCGGCGCGAACTTCCGCATTCGTGCCGCCGCCGGTACTGGCCCGCTCTGCCGGGCCATTTGCACATCAGTGCGAGGCCACGCCCTCGAAACAGTCCAGCGTAACCCGATCTCGGCCATACGACTTGCTCTTGTAGAGCTGCGCGTCGGCCGCCGCGATCCAGTGGTCCGGAGTCATACCGTCCCGGCAGCGCGCACAGGCAACGCCGATGCTCACCGTAACTTGCGGGCCGATCCGCGAGGTCTTGTGCGGGATGCAAAGGGCATCGACCTGCCGCTTGATTTCCAGCGCCACTTCGCCTGCCGACACCGGGTCTGCCCCCGGCAGCGCGCAGAGGAATTCCTCGCCGCCATAGCGGGCCGCCTTGCCGTTCAGGTCACCACTCAGGTTGCGGATCGCCCGGGTAAGTGCCGATGCGATCATCATGATGCACCTATCGCCGGCCTGATGCCCGTAAGTGTCATTGAACTGCTTGAAGAAATCGATGTCGACCATGATGACCGACAGCCATTCGTCGCCCCGCGACAGTCGTCCGCAATCGGCAGCAAGGTCTATTTCAAGGTGGCGGCGATTGCTCAGCCCGGTCAGCGCGTCGGTAACCGCCATTTGCGCAAGCCGGTCGCGCATGCGCTTGAGTTCGACGTGGTTGGCCACGCGCGCGCGCAGCAGCGCAGGCTGCACCGGTTTGGTGATGTAATCGATCGCGCCGAGCGACAGCCCGCGCATTTCAGCCTCGGTATCGCCAAGCCCGGTCGTGAAGATCACCGGCACATCGGCCAGCAGGGGGTCGGTCTTGAACTTGCGGCAGGCCTCAAACCCGTCGATGCCCGGCATGACCACGTCCAGCAGCACCAGGTCCGGCTGCACGGCGCGCGCAACGTCCAGCGCATCCTCGCCTGAACTGGCGAAGCAGACATCATAGTCGTCCTCCAGCGCGGCATTCATGATTTCGATATTTGCCACGTCGTCATCGACAATCAGGATCGTCGCCTTGGTCACGGAATATTCCTTATTGCGACAGGATCGGAGGTTACCGGCTGAATGTCAGCACGGTCGTCGATGCGGTCGACAAGTTCCAATGCAGCTACATAGTCAAGCCGCTGCAAGGCATGACAGAGCGGGTGATTCTGCCGTTCGGCTTCCAGCAGGCCTGAGGCCCGCGCGAATTCCTCATAGGCGTCGCGCGCCCGAAGGCTGCGGCGCAGCAGCAATCCGCGCAAGTCCGCGAGCGCGCGTGCCGCGCGTTCGGGATCGGCAGCGGAAGCTTCGGTACGGTCTTCACTGGATTGACCATCGAGGCCCCGCGCGGCGGCAACGGCGGGCTGCAATGCCGCGTCGAGCGCATCGATTTCGGCGGGTACGGACGCGATGTCCTCCGCTTCGAGCAGGCGTTCAATCTCCGAGGCGCAGGATTGCACCGTATGGAGGCCGAGAGCCCCGGCCACGCTACGCAGACCGTGGGCGATGCGGCGGGCCTCCCACGGCTCGTCGCGAGAGAGCGCGCTGCGCAAGTTCGTGGGCACGGCGCCGTAATCACGGCCGAAACTGACGATCAGGCGGCGCAGCAGCGCGGCCTTGCCGCCAACCCGCTCCAGCGCGACGGGAAGATCGAATGGCGCGAGTTGCGCCGGCAGTACAGCCTCAACCTCCGTCTGGCGCGTATCCGCTTCCGGCGCTTTAGCCGGCGCGGCCGCCACGGGCTTGAGCCAGCGGTCGAGCAGCGCCACGAGGGCGGCAGGCGAGACCGGCTTGGCGATATGATCGTCCATTCCCGCCTCGAAGCACTTGCGCTTCTCCTCATCGAAGGCATGCGCGGTCATGGCCAGGATCGGCAGTGTCCCTCGCGGCCACGTCTCGCGGATCCGGCGGGTTGCCTCCAGCCCGTCCATCTCCGGCATTTGCACGTCCATCAGAATGCCCGCGTAGCTGTCGCCCCGCGCGCTGATGAGGTCGCAGGCCATTTGCCCGTTGATCGCCGGATCGACGATGAGCCCGGCCTGGGTGAGCAGTTCGGTCGCGATTTCGAGGTTGATCTCGTTGTCCTCCGCCACCAGCACGCGCTGGCCGCGCAAGTGCGGCTGCACTTGCGTCTGCACAGGAGCTGCCGGCGGCGCGGGCTTCACCGGGGCCGGCTCTTCCCCGGCGAAAAGCAGGGTGATCGTTTCCAGCAGGGCTTGCGGATCGATCGGCTTGGCCAGCACGGCAGAGATGGCGATCCCCTGCGCTTCGGCCAGCGCTTCGTCTACACTATAGGCCGTGAGGATGAGCGTAAGCGGCGGGGGCGCTTCCAGGCCACGTTCCTGAAGGATGCGGGCCAGCGTGAGGCCGTCCATTCCCGGCATCTTCCAGTCGATCAGGACAAGGTCGAACGGATCGCCCCTGCCGCACGCGGCCGTGCAGGCAGCCAGGGCTTCCTCGCCGGAAGCGGCCAGGTCGATATTCATGCCCCAATGGCCGAATATACCTTCGACGATTTCGCGCGAGGCCGAATTGTCGTCGACCGCCAGCACGCGCAAGTCGCGGATCTGCTCGAAGGATACCACCCTGCTCGCGGGAATCGCGCCGGCTTCCGCCACTTCGAACCGGCAGGTGAAGGTGCTGCCCTTGCCCGGTGCGCTGGCGACGGCGATCGAGCCGCCCATCTGTTCAAGGATCTGCTTGCAGATCGCGAGGCCAAGGCCGGTACCCCCGAAGCGGCGCGTCGTCGAATTGTCCGCCTGCGAGAAGGGCCGGTAGAGCGCGGCCTGTTGCTCGGCGCTCATCCCGATGCCGTCGTCGGCAACGACGAGTTCGAGCATGGCGCGCTTGCCCTCGCGCTCGACCACATAGACGCTGACCTCGACGCGCCCGCCCACCGAGAACTTGACTGCGTTGCTCAGCAGATTGAGCGCGACTTGCGCAATCCGCAGCGGATCGCCGCAGACCGCCTGCGGCACGTCCGGTGCGATGTGCGAGAAAAGGCGCACGCCTTTGGCCTGCGCCTCGAAAACGACCAGCTGGACCTGCTCGGCAATCGTCGCGCGCAAGTCGAAGTCCTGCATTTCCAGCACGAGCTTGCCCGCCTCGTTCTTCGAGAAGTCGAGGATGTCGTTGATCAATCGCAGCAGCGAAGAACCCGCGCCCTTGATCTTGTCCACGAAGTCGCGCTGGCGATCGTCGAGGCCGGTAAGGCCGATCAGGTGGCCGTAGCCAAGGATCGCGTTCATCGGCGTGCGGATTTCGTGGCTCATGTTCGCAAGGAACATGCTCTTCACGCGCGTAGCCTCCTCGGCCTCGCGCGTGCGCGCTTCAAGCGCCGCATTCTTCTGGAGGATCTCGCTGCTCATGCGGCCGATACGCTCGAAACTGGCCACCAGCATGCCGTTGAGCCAGATCAGCACCGCTGTCTGGAACGCCACGATTCCGGCATGGAATAGCACGCGCTCCAGCGTTCCTTCCTGCGGGAACACCGCATAGGGCAGCAGGAACAGCAACAGGAGGTGATGCAGCGCGATGGCGAAGGCGGCCACAAGAATGGTCTCGCGATCAAGCCAGGCGATGGTCAGCGCCAGCATCGCGAAGAAGTACATGTGCATGTCCATCTGCCAGGGATGACCCCGCATCAGGAACAGCAGCACGGCGACCTCGCCCATCAGCGCGACGGCGGAAAGGTAGCGTGTGGCCGGTGCGGGCCCGTTCAGTGCCCACATGAGATGGTAGGAGCCCGCCAGCAACACACCGGCCAGCGCGGCGTTGAGAAGCGATTCGCCCTGAATCAGCGCCACCGTGACCAGCAGCGGAACATGGAGCCAGAGCAGGACGACCAGGAAGCGCCCGAACTTGGTGCGAAGCGCGGCGATCTCGTCTGTCATGTCGCGGTACTCGGCTTTTGGGGAGCGGTGCAGCCCAGCGGACCCGGCACCCGCCGGACAAATACGGCGCCCGCACGTTTCAGCGCCCGGCCAAAGCGGGGGTCTGTCGATGCGGCGATGACGATGTTGGAGAAGCCGCCGGGACGCACCAAGCGGCCGCCCGAGGCGCGGATCAATCCGGTCGTCCGTCCCAGTGTCCAGCCCGGAGGGACCACGACGAGATAGCCGTCGCCCTTCTCCGTACTGGCGAGCGAGGCGACGAGCAAACCCGCCACCAGCAGGCAGAGCATGATCATCGCAGGCAACAGATCACGCGCCCGCGCGTGCCGCCGGCTATTTGCGTGGGACTCACCCCCAACCTGATTTCCTTGCGTTTGCAATAGCATGGCACCCATCACCCCCCACGGGTGTGCAAGCTTAGCTAAGTAGCGGTGTTTCAATCGTAAATATAGTATAGCCGCGACCTACGCGGTCGGCAGGAAACACTTTTGATTTCCGGGCTCAAACGCGGGATTGCCGCAGAAGCGGCGGGCCCTACAGCGGCGGCTAGTCTTGTCGCCGCCGATTTTATCCACGGCCTATTTGCGCGCCGGCTCGAACGGGCGGATGTCAAAGCTGTGCGCCTGCCGCAAAGCCGGGAACAGCCGGGACCAGATCATCGTGACCGCGATTGCTCCGAAACCGCCCACGATCACCGTGGCGACAGGGCCGATCAGTGCCGCCACGAAGCCGGATTCCGCTTCGCCCAGTTCGTTCGATGCGGAAATGAACAGGGATGAGACGGCCCCTACCCTGCCCCGCATATCCTGCGGCGTGGAAAGCTGGATCAGCGACTGGCGCACGTAGACCGAGAACATGTCCGCCGCGCCCGATACGGTCAGGCACAGCAGGGAGAGCGGCAACCACCGCGAGATCCCGAAGCCGACGATCGCCACACCGTAAACCGCGACGGCCGCCAGCATCTTGGTCCCGACCCCACGGTCGAGCGGCCGCCATGAGAACCAGAACGCCGACAGCATCGCACCGAGGGCAGGCGCGGCACGCAAGGTCCCAAGCCCGCTGGGGCCGATCATGAGGATGTCATGCGCGAAGACCGGCAGAAGAGCCGTCGCACCGCCCAGCAGCACCGCCATCAGGTCCAGCGAAATGGCGCCGAGGATCAGGGGGTGATAGCGAACATAGGCCACGCCCTCGATCATCTGCTGCCATGGATTGAGCGCGGCGTTCCGCTTCGATCGCGGCACCGGCCCGATCGCCATCAGGCAGCCGAGGCAAAGCGTGAAGAGTCCGGCGGCCACGGCATAGGGCAGCACCGGCCCGGCATCATACAGGAAGCCAACCGAGGCCGGACCGATGATCGCGCCAAGACGACTGGCGATGGCATTCGTGGCAATCGCTCTTGGCAGAACGTCGGCCGGGACCAGATCCGGCGCAAGGGCGTTGAGCGCGGGGCCCGCAAAGGCTCTGACGATCCCGAACATCGCCGCCACGGCGAACAGCGCGCCCAGGGTCACCCCGTGACCGGCACCGGGATGCCCGGTGTTGAGCCAGCCAAGCAATAGCGCGCAGCCGAGCTGCACCACGCTGCACAGGCGCGCAATCACGCGCCGGTCGATATGATCGGCGGTCCATCCGGTCACCAGTACCAGCAGGAACAGCGGAATGAACTGCACCAGTCCGACGATGCCGAGCTGGAACGCCGCCTCCTTGATACTGCGCGTGGCGCGGGCGACTTCGTAGACCTGCCAGCCCAGCACGACGACCATGCCGCCCTGCGCCATGGTCGTGCAAAGCCGCGCCACCCAGAACAGCCGGAAGGCGGGGAATGAGAAAGGATGCCTTGGCTGATTCATGCTCTCTCCGGCCAGAGCGGGTGCGCATCGCCGCTGGCAGCGAATGCCGGGGCTGACAAGCGCGGGGGTGCGAAAAGCAATCGCTTGTGGGGGCTTTCTATATCCGAGGCCAAAGAGGCCATTCGCCAAAAGCCGCACTGCAAAATAGTCTCAACCCCTAAGGCTAATGGCCCTTCCGCAACGGAGCTGCCCGTAAAACGCCATAGCGATATGGCTATCGCGAAACTTTGTCCGAACGTGAGCTAATGCAAAGGCCAAAGGCAGATACCGCTGAAATGGCGGGCAACAATCAGGGGAGGGAAACATGTCGATCAATTTCTGGCGCTGCGCATCGTCCGCAGCAGTGTTGGCCACTGCGATGTTGGCGCAACAGGCTGCGGCTCAGGATGCTGGACAGACGGCGGCTCAAGCGGCGTCCCAGACGGCATCCGAACCGACGCCGTCCGGCGAGATCTACGTCACCGCGCAGCGCCGTTCGGAACGCCAGCTTGACGTGCCGATCACGATCACCTCGGTCAGCAGCCAGACGCTGACCGATGCCGGCGTGCGCCAGCTTTCCGATCTGTCGCGGGTCGTCCCTGCGCTGCGGTTCGACAAGTCCGGCGTCTACACTCAGCCCACCATTCGCGGCGTCGGTACGGCAATCACCACTTCGGGCGGCGGTCCCAACGTCGCCACTTACCTTGACGGCTTCTTCCTGCCGAGCGCGGCTTCGACCGACTTCCAGCTGATGAAGGTGCAGTCGGTGCAGGTGCTCAAGGGCCCGCAGGGCACCCTGTTCGGCCGCAACACCACGGGCGGCGCGATCCTCATCACCACTGCCGATCCCAGCGAGAAGCCGGGCGGTGAAATGCGTGTGTCCTATGGCCGCTTCAACACGGTCGAAGTGCAGGGTTACGGCACTTCCGCCATCGCGCCGGGCGTCGCGTTCGATGTCGAGGGCCTCTATCGCCGTGGTGATGGTTTCCAGACCAACATCATCGATAACAACGACAAGATCGGACAATATAACCGCTGGTCGGTGCGCACCGGCCTGAAGGTCGAGGCTTCGCCCGACGTCAGCTTCCTGCTGCGCTATACCCACTCGCAGTCCGACGATCCCTCGGCGCTGATGCACAATGCCTTCGTTGACGAAGACGGTACGAAGTGGATCTATCAGTATACCCCGACCGGATATTACGCGACCAAGCCCAATCAGGTGGCGCTAAACCCCACCGACGGCATCGGGGCAACCACCAACACCGACGTTATTCAGGGCACGATCAAGGCCAATCTCGGCTTTGCAGATTTCACTTCCTACACGCAGTACCGCGACGAGCGGGTCACCAGCGTCCAGGATCTTGACGCCACCGCGCTCCCGATCTTCACCATCCGCATCGATTCCAACAGCAAGACCTTCACGCAGGAATTGCTGCTGAACTCGAAGCCGGGCTCGCGCCTGCAATGGACGACCGGCGCTTATTACTTCAACAACCGCGATACCTGGCCGACTTATGCCAAGCTTGGCACTGCGCCGTTCGTCCGCAACGGCGAATCCGGCACGCTCACGCAGTCGATCGCGGTCTTCGCCGACGCCACGTACGAGATCACGCCGCAGCTCTTCCTGACAGCGGGCGCGCGCTATAGCCATGACTGGGTGGACGACGCCTATTTCGAACGTGCGTTGACCGCTTCGGTTTATGAAGACGCCAACGGCAATCCCGTCGCCTTCCCGTCTGACGTGCCGCTTTACACCCGCTACGACGTGCCGAAGCTCACCAACAACCGCGTCACGCCCCGTGCCGTGCTGCGCTTCAAGCCGAACGACGAATCGAGCATCTATGCCTCGTTCACGCAGGGCTACAAAGCGGGCCTGCTGAACGTCGGCGGCTATTCCTACCGCCCGGTGAAGCCCGAGACTATCAATGCCTACGAACTGGGCTACAAGTATGCCAAGGGCTGGCTGTCGGCCGATCTCTCCGGGTTCTACTACGACTACAAGAACCTCCAGGTGTCGAGCTTCCAGGCCGGTACCGCGCGGATCACCAATGCCGCCAGCTCCGAGATCTACGGCCTCGAAGGCCAGGTGAGCGGGCACGTCACTTCGGACTTCACGGTGTCCGCGGGCGTCGCTTGGACCCATGCGCGTTACAAGAAGTTCCCCAACGCGCCGTTCTACCAGTTCTGCGATCCCGCAGCGGCGTTCGGCACTTCGCCGGTCGCCTGCACGCCTCCTGAGCTCGGCGGTCTCGGAGCGGGTGCACTGGTCGAAACCACCACCAACGCCAGCGGCTTCAAGATGCAGCGCTCGCCGGAGATCACGGCGAACCTCGCGGCGTCCTACGGGCTCGATCTGGCTGGCGGAAGGCTAACGCTTTCGGGCAATCTCTACTACACCTCGTCGTTCTATTTCGGCATTGCCCAGCAGTTCAAGCAGGGTGACTACGCCCAGCTCGGCCTGCGCGCCGAATGGAACGATGCTTCCGACAAGTACTCGCTCGCGCTCTTCGGAGAGAACGTGACCGATCACCGCTATCGCTCGGCAGTCAACTACGCATCGCTGGGCATCGGCAGCGTCTGGGCCGCACCGGCGACTTACGGCGTGACTTTCGGCGTGAAGTTCTGAGGATGGATCGGCGGCGGGCTGGAAGGCCCGTCGCCACTTCCCGTCAGCTTCCGGGACGGAGAATGTCGGCCGGCAATGGGTTGACGCGCGGGGGATCGGGAGCGAACCACGCCCCGGCAACGTCCTGCGGTGCGTTCGGCTCACCAATGAGCCGCGCGAACATCTGCCCCTCATACGCGGCCGCTGCCAGCATGCGCGGGGCCAGCGCGTCACCAATAGTGAAAAGCTGCGCCACTCGTCCTTCGAGCGCACGGGCAAGATCGTCCACCGGCGCGCGCGATGTCGCAAGGATCACTGCATCCACCGGCGTCGAACGCATTTCGCCGGTATGGACATCGCGCAGGGTGACCGCGCCTTCCTCGATGCTCTCGATCCATGTTCCCGTGGCAAGCGTCACTCCGGCCCGCTTCGTCCGCGCGAGCACGAAGCGCTCTTCCCAGGCATCGCTCAAGCGCGCCGAAACGGGGGACATCTCGGCGGAGACCAGCGTGACTTGCACCCCATGCACCGCAAGCATTTCGGCAAGGCCGCTGCCGGTGTGATACCCCTCTCCATCCACGATCACCACGCGCCCCGCGGGCCTCACATCGCCCGAGAGCACGGCTTCCGGCGTATGAACGAGAGGTCGGTCACACCCCGGCACCGGCATCTCGCTGGAGATACTCTCCCCGCCCTTGCGATACCGCGCGCCCGTGGCGACGATCACTGCATCGGGCGCCTCGGCAAGTACCAGAGGGACATCGGCTCGAACACCGAAGCGACAGTCTATCCCGAGCCGCTCCAGTTCGGCCGCCCACCATTTCACCGCCTCGCCATAATGCGCGCGGCCCGGCAGGCGTGCCCAGTCGGCCAATGCGCCGCCCGGCTCCGCCCGCGTTTCGAAAAGCGTGACGCGGTGCCCCCGCCGAGCCGCGACACGCGCAGCCTCCAGCCCTCCCGGCCCGGCACCGATCACGACGACGCGTGAGGGCTTTGGCGCGGGCGTGAAACTGTCTATGCCCCAGAGCCGCTCGCGGTAGCTCGCCGGATTGATCGTGCAGCCCTGCGCCCCGTCACCGCCTGCTGCGGTACACCAGTTGCAGGCGATGCAGGTGCGGCCTTCATCCTCGCGACCTTCCCGCGCAAGCCGTACGAACTGCGGCTCCGCGATAAGCTGGCGCGCCGATCCCGCCATGTCGACCACGCCCGAGGAAATCGCCTCCTCGGCCTCGGCCATGCGGGTGATCCGGCCGAGAACGGACAGCACCGGCACCTCGCCTGCTGCGCTCCGCACTTGCTCGACCGCCTTGCGGTAGGGGAATTTCTCGGAAAAACCCGTCGGCATGCCATGGTGAAACTGCTGCGGCTCCATCCCGACATCGAGGTCGAGATAATCGAGCAAACCGCGTCCGGTCAGCGCCGAGACCGCATCCCGCGCGCCGGCCACCCCATAGCCGCCGGGCACTTCCTCATCGCAATTGAAGCGCATGCCCACGGCCATGCCAGGCCCAGCCCCGGCCCGTGCAGCTTCCAGCGATTCCACCGCAAAACGCAGGCGATTGTCGAAGCTGCCTCCGTAATCGTCCTCCCGCGCATTGTAATAGGGCGAGAGAAACTGCTCGATCAGCCCGGCGTGCGAACCGTGGAGCATCACCCCATCAAAGCCCGCGCGGCGCAAGTTGGCGGTCGAGCGATGGACCGCCTCATGCATTCCGGCGATCTCGCCCACCGTCATGGCCCGTGTCGTCGCGGTGCGGCGGCCATAGGCGAACTGGCGATTGGAGGGCCCGAAAGCAGGTGCCGGCGGGCTCAACGGCTGCCACCAGCCTGCTCCGCCCCACCAATAGAATATCTGCCCGAAAATGCGTCCGCCCGCTGCGTGGACCGCTTCGGCCATGCGCGCGAAGGCGGCGACATTCTCGTCCGGATGCGGCGACGGCTGACGGGTGCGGCCGCGTTCGTGCGCCACCAGAGCCACGATCACGAGGCCGCAGCCGCCATCCTTCACGCGCTCGACGCTGTAGGCGACAAGATCGTCCGAAGGCTTTGTCCCCGCGCTGAGCGCACTGCCGTGCGGCGCGAAGAAATAGCGGTTGGGGATAATGACCGGGCCCAGCGCGATGGGCGAGAAGACGGCAGGGTAGCGCGGATGCACTGGCTCAGGCCGCCACTCGTGCGCTCTCCTTCAGGCGCGGCATGACTTTCTCCGCGAACGTCCGCATCTGCCGGTAGACATCGTCATAGGGCATCCCGCCGAAGCTGAAATTGGCGATGATCCAGTAGTCGCCGACCATCTCCGCCCGCGCGAAATGCTTTTCGACCAATTGGTCGGGGGTGCCGATCATGTTGCCGGAAATGTAGTCGCGATAGGCCTTGTCCGGGCCGCCCGCCGCCTCTGCCGCTTCGCCCAGGTAGACATATGTCGAATAGGACGGGAGGCTGCGGAAATGCTCGCCGCCGAACTCGTAATGCTGGGCAACCTGCTGGAACTGCGCGGCAAAGTACTTGTCGGTATAATCGATCACCTGCTGCTCGTCGTCGAAGCAGACGACGAAATCGCTGATGACGAAAGGCGGTGCGGGTTCGCCGTGGAGCTTGGCGAAGGTCTCGCGGTAGAAGTCGATCTCGGGAAGCGCCTTGGCCCAGTCGCCTTGCGAAAACCGCAGCGTGCGCAGGCCGAGCTGGGCCGCTTCCTCCACCGAGGATCGCGACATCGAGACCATGACGCAGCGTTCTTTCGACCAGCCCTCCGGCCGGGGTCGAACTTCGACACGGGGTTGAGGGAAGTGCGGACCGACACCTTCGACGAAGCCGGTTTCGAGACCGGCAAGGATCATCGGCGCCGCCTCGTCGAAACGTTCGCGGGAATCCGCAAGATCGGTGCGAAAGCCGGTAAATTCGCGCCGTGCCGCGCCGCGTCCCATGCCCAGGATCACGCGGCCGTTGCTGAGATGGTCGAGCATGGCGGTCTTTTCGACCACGCGCAGCGGATCGTTCCACGGCAGAATGACGGCGGCGGGCATCAGCTTGATCGTGCTCGTCTTCGCGGCGACGTAAGTCAGCAGTTGCAGCGGATCGGGACAGGCGGCGTAGTCGGTGAAGTGGTGTTCCACCGCCGCGGCGAAGTCGAAGCCCATGGCCTCGGCCTCTATGGCGAGCTGGGTCTCGCGGCGGAAGAAATCGCCGTCCGGCATGCCGTGGAGATTCTGAAAGCCCAGGTGGATACCGACCTGCATGTTGCTCATCCTCGTATTGCGTTGGGTCAGTGGTCGTATTCAGCCTTTCAGGCCGGCGCCGTGACAGGTTCCTCACCATTGAGCGTGCAGCGATGCAGTTCGCGTCCGCTCTCACGGTCGAACGGTTCCACGCGGTGCATCGTGCCGGTATTGTCCCAGATCGCGAGATCGCCCGGCTGCCACTTGTGACGGTAGACGTATTGCTCCTGCGTGGCGTGGATCATCAGGCGCTGGAGCAGGTCATGGCTTTCCGCCGGCTCCATGCCTTCGACATAGGCACCCGACGTGCTGAGCACGAGCGAACGGGCACCCGAACGGTGCTGCCAGACCAGCGGATGCGAACGCTGCGGATAGGAACTCCACAGCGCGAACTCCTCAACCGTGCAATCGCGCTTGGCAGGAAAAAGCGCCGCCTGCATCGTGTGGACCACGCGCAGCTTTTCAAGCCGCCGCTGTTCTTCCTCGGGAAGGTCCGCAAAGGCGGCGCAAGTATTGGCGAAGAGCGTATCACCGCCCCGGTTGGACAAGCGCACGGGTGCCAGCAGCGTGGCGAAAGGCGGAACCTCTTCGTAAGTGCCGTCCATGTGCCAGAGCTGATTGCCGAACAGGAAGCGCGCGTATTCGGGGTTGCGTGTCTCGTCGAGCGTCACGCGGAGCACGCCGCCATCGCCTTCGGCCAGCACCGCGCCGTCGGCTCCGCGTCGCGCCTTGCCGATGCGCAATTCGCCAAGGCTGCGTGCGATCGTTCGCAATTCTTCGTCATCGACACCTAAGCCGCGCATGACCACGACGCCCCGCTCGACCAGCAGGGCACGAATTTGCGCAGCGTGGCGGCCAGAAAGCAACGCGGCCTTGTCGATCATGAGCTGAGAGCCAATGCGCGGGATCAGCGGGATAGTCGCCTTCCCACCGGATGGCATGCCCGCTTCGGATTCGGAAATTCCGCCTGCGAATCCCACGTCCGCCTCTCCTCCGCCGGCTTTGCGCCGCGCTATGTCCCGTTATACTTTCGGGGCTTGACCGACGCGGTTGTCGAGCCGATTATCACCCGTATCGTTTCATAAATAAGTGTAACGCCCACACATTCCATCACCCGGCAGAAACATGCAAGCATTTAATACCTACATCGTTTTAATTGCATCCCAATGCCGGGCGGGGGAGGTGTGAAAGTGATGGAAGGGCACGTAGCTCCGCCAAGCCGGGGGCCGGGACGCCCCTCGCTCAGCAACGAGGAATTGCTCGACCGCGCGCTGGTACTGTTCCTGGAAAGCGGGTTCGAGCGCACCAGCATCGACGCGATTTGCGCCGCTGCGGGCATGGCGAAGCGCACCTTTTATCAGCGTTATGGCGACAAGCTCACCTTCTTCAAGGCCGCGCTGGAACGGGCGATCGAGGACTGGATACTGCCCCTCGAGACGCTGGAAGCCTGCGAGAGCGAAGATTTCGAGGACACGCTGCTACGCATCGGCCGCCGCCTCGTTGCGAATGTAATGAGCGAGGACGGCATCCGCCTGTTGCGGATCACCAACGCCGAATCCGCCAGAATTCCGGAGATCGGCGCTTTCACTTATAATGCCGGCACCGGCCCGACCGTCGATTGGCTGGCCAGCCTGTTCCGCCGCCGGCTCGAATGCGGCGAGGAGCAGGCACGCAACGCCGCAACTGCTTATATGTACATCGTCGTCTGCGGTCCGCCCACCGTGACGGCCTGGGGCATGACCGTAAGCGCCGCCGAGATTGAGAGTAACATCCGCTATGCCGTCCACGTGCTGCTTCACGGCCTCTTGTCCGGAGCGGACGGTCGCAGAGCCCCGGAACGCAACGGCGCGCCGGAATCCGCGACTTTGGAACTCCAACAACTGCGGCGCGAAAACGAGCAGTTGCGGCGGCTGCTGGTCGATTCAATGCTGAACGCACAGATGCCGTAGAAACGGCAGCACGCTACCGATGAAACGATCGGGGTGCCAAATGGGAAGGGATGCAAGGAATGGGCGCATTGAGGATCGAACCGCTCAGACAGGAGCTACCTTTCGGCGTGCGCATTTCCGGTGTCACGCACGCGGTTCTGGCGGACGAAGCCAGCCGCCGGGCGATCTTCGATGCCTTCGAGCGCGAGGGGCTGATCGTCTTCGACGGGATCGAGCAGAGCGACGAGATGCAGGTGGCGCTGAGCGGGGTGTTCGGCCCGCTCAAGGAACATCCGCTGAAGGAAGTCAGTCGGGTCGATGCCAGCAAGTTGCCCGGCGTGGTCGAAATCAAGCAGGAACCCAATGCTTCGGGCGTCGTCGAGATCGAGGGCAAGCAACTCGCGCACTGGCTGCCCTGGCACTTCGACCATTGCTACAACAACGAACTCAATCGGGCCGGTGTGCTGCGGGCAACTCAGATCACCTCCGAAGGTGGCCTCACCGGGTTCGTCGACGGGCTGGCGCTTTACCGCGCCTTTCCGGCCGAGTTGCGCGACCGGCTTGAACAGGCGGAAATCCTTTATACGCTCAATGTCGCCTATCAGACCAACCGCTTCGGCCAGCCCAAGACCTTGCGCGTGATCCGCGAAAAGCCCGGTGCGCTCGAAATGATGGAAAACCGGAAAGGCGCGCCCCGCGCAATCCATCCGGCGATCTGGACACGCGCCGATGGCGGGCGTTGCCTCCACGTTTCACCCTACATGGCCGACGGCATTCTCGGGCTGGAGACGCCGGAAGGCGAGGCGCTGCTGGAAGACGTCTGCCAGACCGTCAACCGCATCGCCGCCACCCAGAGCTATCACCATGCCTGGCGGCTCGATCAGATGTTGATCTGGGATAACTGGCGCATGCTCCATGCTGTCTCGGGCAACGACCCGGCGCTTGGCCGCACCATGCAGCGCACCACGATTGCCGGAGATTATGGTCTGGGTCGTTTCGAATTCGCCCCGGCTGCCGCCATGAACGAAACAACGACGTCGGTGAGGATGTAGGGTCCTTCAGGGCCTGAAAAGCACCGACGCAGGGGAGAGGAACGCGATGACCAAAGTGGCGGGCCGGACGGCCGTGGTGACCGGCGGAGGCAGCGGCATCGGGCGCGGGCTGGCGCTTGAACTCGCCGCCAAGGGCGCGGCCGTGGCGATTGCCGACATCCTTCCCGAAAACGCGGAAGCGGTCGCCCGCGAGATCGCTGTAATGGACGGCAAGGCGCTGGCGATCGGCTGCGACGTGACGGACATGGCCTCTCTCGAAGCCGCGAAACAAGCCGCCACCGAGCATCTCGGCCCCGTCTCGCTGCTATTCGCGAACGCCGGGGCCACCTCGTTCGAGCGCATCACCGACATGAGCGCGGATGACATCGACTGGATCGTCCATGCCAACCTGCTGGGCGTGCTCAACTGTGTAAAGACCTTCTATCCCGACATGGTGGCCGCGCGCGACGGCCATTTCTGCGCCACGGCCTCCACCGCCGGGCTGCTACCGAGTTGGATCCCCTATCACGCGGCCTATTCGGGGGCGAAGATGGGGATCATCGGCATGATGCTGAACCTTGCCATCGAGGCGCGCGAACACGGCGTGGGGGTCACGGCCTTCGTGCCCCACGGCGTCGTCAGCAACATGAAGGCCAATAATGCCCGCTACCGCCCTGCCCGTTTCGGCGGCCCGGGCGAGGGCGAAGTGCAGATCCCGGAAGGCGCGCAGTGGCATGCCGAGGTCAAGTTCCGGCCGGCCGAACTGGTCGGCAAGCTGGTCGTCAGGGCCGTGGAGGAGGATCGCCCGATGGTCATCAGTGACGGCGCAATCCGGAAGACTTTCGACGAAACCTATCGCCGCATCGTCTACGACGCCTTCGACTTCGCGGACGCCTTTTACGCGGCCGAGGAGTGACCGCCGGGCTCAGGCACTCTCACGCGGCGGCATTGTCATCTTGCGCATATTGCGCAAGTAAGGCCGCATGGTCATCGAGATTCCCGAGCTTTTCCAACCCGACGAAGTGCGCGAAATCCGCGAGGCGCTGCAAGCGGCCGACTGGGCCGACGGACGCGCCACTGCGGGTCACCGCGCGGCGCTCGTCAAGGAGAACGAACAACTCCCGCTCGATCACCCGCTGGCCCGGCAACTTGCCGACCGGGTGCTGACGCGGCTCTACCAGACGCCGCTGTTCATTGCCGCCACCCTGCCCCAGCGCATCCTGCAACCGCGTTTCAGCCGCTATGACGGGCATGGGCACTACGGAAACCATGTCGACAACGCGATCTTCCCGATCCCTGGCACCGGCGAGCACTTGCGCAGCGACGTGTCGAGCACGCTGTTCCTCAGCGATCCCGACGAGTACGATGGCGGCGAACTCGTTATCGAGGACATGTTCGGGAACCATACGGTCAAGCTTCCGGCAGGCTCTCTGGTCGTCTATCCCGGCAGCAGCCTGCACCGGGTCGCACCGGTGACACGCGGGGTGCGCTTTGCCTCGTTCTTCTGGACCCAGAGCTTCGTCGCTTCTCCGGAGCGCCGACGGCTGATGTTCGAACTGGACGGCGCGATCCAGTCGATTGCGGGCGACCATCCGGAGCATGGCTCGGTCGATGCGCTGACCAATGTCTATCACAACCTGCTCCGCCAGTGGTCGGTTACCTGAGAATTCGGCACCCCTGACGGATGCTTTTGCCGCCACCGCGATAATCGTTGCGTGCCCAAGATATTGCGGCGCTCCTCGCCCCAACCGCGCTAGAGGTTTGACAAAGCGCGCCGACGAGTGCGCCGGATAAGCGGGAGAAAATGCGGATGCCGAAGCACGGGACTTCGAACGACCAGCGCGCGCGATCCTTGCGCCCGTCTCAAATGCGTGCAGGAATGCTGGCAGCGACGGCCACGCTGGCACTCGCCTGCGTGGCGGCAACGCCTGTCATGGCTGCACCCGCTGCTGTGGAGACTCCCGCCAAGACGACGCTTCGGGCCGATGGCTATACCGCCGATGATGCCATGTTCGCTCATCCCTTCGTCGATCTGGACGAAGTGCGGCATGACGGGACAATGGCCTACCGCTATGTCCACGGCGGCTTCGAAGGTACCGACACACGGTTTTCCTACTATTTCCCGGTGGATGGCTGGCAAGGCCGGTTCTTCCAGTACATCACGCCGGTGCCGGACAGCGAAACGCTCTCGCAAGGGCTGAGCGGCGAGGAAGACCGGATCGGCGCGGCACTGACCAGCGGGGCCTATTTCATCGAAACCAATGGCGGCGGCCCCAAGGCGGCCGATCCGATCGGCGGCATGGACCAGACCATCGGTGCCTATCGCGCCAATGCCGCCGCCGCGCGCTTCTCGCGTTTCGTGGCCGCGCAGGTCTACGCACCGCGTCCGCACGTCTATGGCTATGCCTATGGCGGCAGCGGCGGCGCTTATCGCACGCTGGGTTCGCTGGAGAACACCCACGGCGTCTGGGACGGGGCGGTGCCCTATGTGCTCGGCTCGCCAATGGCCATTCCGAACATGTTCACCGTCCGCCTCAATGCCATGCGCGTGCTTGGCCCGAAGCTGGACGGCGTGGTCGCCGCGCTCGACGCGGGCGGCAGCGGCAATCCTTACGCCGGGCTTGACGCCCAGCAGAAGGCGGCGCTTGTCGAAGCGACGCGCATGGGCTTCCCGCCGCAGTCCTGGTATGCCTGGCGGACGATGGGGCCGCACGCCTTCGCGCTGCTTTTCGGCGCCGTGCGCATGGTCGATCCGAGCTACTTCAGCGATTTCTGGAGCCAGCCCGGCTACGAGGGGCATGACAGCCCCGAACTCTACGCCGCCGACCGGACGCACACCGCCACCCGCATCGTCGAGGTCATCACCGAGGCGAAGGCCGCGACCATGGGGCTCGACACCGGCCGCTCCCCCGGCACGGCAAAAGGCACCGCCGACCTCGCATGGAAGGCGATGGGGCTCAATTCGGCGGACGAAGTGCCGGTGGCCCTGCGACTGGAGCAAGTGCCACAGGGCAAGCCGCTGCTGCTGGCCGATCTCGTGCTGCCATCGGGCAAGAAATTGCTGCTGAGCGACGTCAAGGACGGCATCGCGATGATCGGTATCAACGATCCGCGCGTCGTGGCTGAGGTCAAGGCGGGCGATGCGGTCACGCTCGACAACAGCGATATTCTGGCGGTGGAGAGCTATCACCGGCATCAGGTCCCGCCAAACGACGGCCAATATCCGGTCTGGGACCAGTTCCGCACCGCCGACGGCACGCCGCGCTATGCGCAGCGCAAGATGCTGCTCGGCCCGATGTTCACGAAGAACGCTTCGGGCGCGGTGCCGAACGGCAAGTTCGACGGCAAGGTGATCCTGATCGAGAACATGTGGGACCGCGAGGCGCTGGCGTGGCAGGGCGACTGGTATCGCCGGCAGGTTGCCGCGAACGTGGGCGCATCGCTCGATGACCGGTTCCGCATCTGGTACACCGACCGCGCGCTGCACGGCGATCAGACGCGGCAGGACGATCCCTCGCGCGTGATATCCTACATCGGCGTGTTGCAGCAGGCGCTGCGCGATCTGTCCGCATGGGTCGAAACCGGCAAGGCGCCGCCACAATCGACGCAGTACAAGGTGGTTGACGGGCAAATTCAGGTCCCCGCCACGGCAAGCGCGCGTCAGGGCATCCAGCCGGTCGTCACGATCACCGCAAATGGCAAGGCGCAGACGGACGTGCGACGCGGAGAGCCGGTGCGACTTGCCGGAACGGTATCGGTCCCGCCGGGCGCCGGCTCCGTGGTCTCCGCGCAATGGGACTTCGAGGGCGACGGCACTTTCGACGAGGACGCGAAGCCGGGAACCGGCGCGAATGTCACGGTTTCCACGACGCATAGCTTCGACAAGCCGGGCACCTACTTCGTGGTCCTGCGCGCCGCCTCCCAGCGGGAAGGCGATGCGAACACGCCCTTTGCCCGCATCCAGAATCTGTCGCGGGCGAAGATCGTCGTGCGCCCCTAGGACGGGGCACGGACCCGCTAAAAGTGGGCCAGATATCCGCCGTCAACGGCCAGGACCTGTCCGGTGATATAGGAAGCGGCGGGTGAGGCCAGGAAAAGCACCGGCCCTACCACTTCGCTCGGGCGCCCCCAGCGGCCGAGCGAGGTACGCCGCGCAAGGTGCTGACCAATGCCGGGATCGGCCACCATCTCCGCATTTGCCTCGGTCGCGAAATAGCCCGGAGCCACGGCATTGACAGTAATGCCCCGGCTACCCAGCTCGGCGGCGAGCGCCCGGGTCAGCGCCTCAAGGCCGCCTTTGGACATGGTGTAGGCGGCATCTCCGGCCCGGGCGATGGGGCCGGCAATCGAGGTCACGTTGACGATGCGGCCCCCCGCGGTCATGCGCGGAGCAAGAATGCGGGCAAGGTCAAAGCAAGCGACCAGATTGATTTCCAGCATGTATCGAACTGCCTCACGGTCCAGTTCGGAAATCGGCCTGCGATCGCGGTGGCCGGCATTGTTGACGAGGATGTCCACCGCCCGTTGCCCCGCCAGCGTTTCGGCCACGGCCTGCGTATCGGCGAGATCGAAAACCACGGCCTCGGCGCTTCCGCCCGCAGCGGCAATGGCGGCGACCAAGTCCTCCGCCCGGTCGCGGCCGCGTGCCTGCACAAGGACGTGGGCCCCCGCCTCGGCAAAGCCAAAAGCGATTTCACGCCCCAGACCGCCCGTTGCACCGGTCACCAGTGCGGTTTTGCCTGCCAGCGTCACGCCGGGGTCTCCGGCGTAAGGAAGAGCGCACAGTTACGGGTGGCATTCGATCTGGTCATCACCTTCCGATAACGAGACCCGAGGCACATCGCCAGCCCGCCATCCGGAGTAAATGGCCCCGAAGATCGCCATCCAATTGCGCATTCTGCGTTAGCGGGTTACCCCATAAGGGACTGCCCCCGCCGGGAAACCCGGCCAGCCGACGAGACGCCATGCCGATCGACTGCCCCGGCTCCAGCGCGATTCCTTCCGTCCCGATGGCGGCCGGCGCACTCCTTGTGCGCCTGCGCGAAGCGGTAGGACGGCGCCATGTGCTGACGGGAGAGAAGGCCACGCTGGCTTTCCGTACCGGCTATCGCTTCGGTTCCGGCCCGGTACTGGCCGTGGTCCAGCCGGGTAGTCTGGTCGAGCAATGGCGCGTGCTGCGCGCCTGTGTCGATGCGGGAGTGATCGTGATCGCGCAGGCGGCCAACACCGGCCTTACCGGCGGATCGACGCCCGATGGCGACTATGACCGGCCGGTGGTAATCGTCAGCATGCGCCGGCTCGACGGCATTCGGCTGATCCGGGACGGGTCGCAAGTGGTCTGCCTGCCCGGCGCCACACTTTACAAGCTGGAAGCCATGCTGAAGCCATTGGGGCGCGAGCCGCATTCGGTGATCGGCTCGTCCTGCCTTGGCGCGTCGGTGCTGGGAGGGATCTGCAACAATTCGGGCGGTGCGCTCGTGCGGCGCGGGCCTGCCTATACCGAACTGGCGCTTTACGCCCGCGTCGATGCCGGCGGGCGGCTCGAACTTGTCAATCATCTCGGCATCGCGTTGGGGGAGGAGCCGGAAACGATGCTCGCCCGTCTCGAACGCGGCGAATTCGCGGAGGCCGATGTCGATCCGGCGAAAGATCGCGCGGCGTGCGACCACGGCTATGCCGACCATGTGCGCGAAATCGACGCTTCAAGCCCTGCCCGCTTCAATGCTGATCCCTCCCGCCTGTTCGAGGCATCGGGCAGCGCGGGTAAGGTCATGCTCTTCGCCGTGCGGCTCGACACTTTCGTCAAGGATCGCACAACCCGGGTGTTTTACGTGGGCACCAACGACCCGGCCGAACTCACCGCACTGCGCCGCGCGGTGCTGGGCGGCTTCGCACACTTGCCGGTCGCGGGCGAGTACATGCACCGCGACTGTTTCGATATTGCCGAACGCTATGGCAAGGACATCTACCTCGCCATCCGCAAGCTGGGCACCGATCGGCTGCCCGCACTGTTCGCAGCCAAGGCCCGGGTGGATGCATTTACGCGGCGCAGCCGCCTGCTGCCGTCGAACCTCTCGGACAGGGTGATGCAATGGGTGGCGGATCGCCTGCCCGGACACCTGCCGCGCCGCCTCAGGGACTGGCGCGACCGTTTCGAGCATCATCTCATGCTGCGCATGGCCGATGACGGTATCGAAGAAGCGCGCAGCTGGCTTGCCGGCCATTTCCCTTCTGCAACGGGCGAGGTCTTCGAATGCAGTGACGAGGAGGCCGAAGCCGCCTTCCTCCACCGCTTCGCGGCGGCCGGAGCGGCGATACGGTACCGGGCTGTCCACCCGGAGGAGGTGGAGGACATCGTCGCGCTCGATATCGCACTGCCGCGCAATTGCGAGGACTGGCTCGAACACCTACCCGAAGAGATCGAGCGGCCGATCCTGCACAAGCTCTATTACGGGCATTTCTTCTGCCACGTGTTCCATCAGGACTATATCGTCGCCAAGGGCACCGACTGCGCGGCACTGGAGCAGGCCATGCTACCCCTGCTCGACCGGCGCGGCGCCGAATATCCGGCCGAACACAACGTCGGCCATCTCTATGAGGCCAAGCCGGCGCTGAGCGCGCACTATGCCGCGCTCGATCCCTGCAACATGTTCAATCCGGGAATTGGACATACGCCGCGCACGGCCCGCACCCCTACTCCCGAAGGCGCACCGTCGCAGTGAACGGGCGGGCACCAGCGGTCGGGCGATACCGCCCTGGCGCTGGAACGAGGCGGTCTGCCTCCGATTACCCACAGGTTCGGCGCGCCTCGCGGCCGAAAATTCGGCCTTCTTCCGGGCCTTCCGGCCGTATCCTCCGGATGGGCGATGGCCTGCCTCCAAAACGCCGCTTGTCACCCTGCAACAAGAACTTTAATGTCAACCAAATCAATTGAGATTAGGCATGCAAGCCTCAACGGGAGACGTGACACGATGAATACCCTGCCAATCCATCGCCGCATGTTCCTGGCCGCAGCCGCTGCGACGGCGCTTACCGTTTCGCTCGCCGGATGTTCGGGCGGAAACAAGTCGGGCAACAGCGTGGAGATCACCAATGTCTCCTACGATCCGACCCGCGAGCTGTACCAGGCGATCAACCCCGCCTTCGCGACCTACTGGAAGAAGAAGACCGGGCAGGACGTGACTTTCCGCATGAGCCACGGCGGCTCGGGCAAGCAGAGCCGCGCGATCATCGACGGGCTTGAGGCCGATGTCGCCACGCTGGCGCTGGCCTACGATATTGACGTGATTTCGAAGAAGGCACAGCTGCTTCCGGCCGACTGGCAGAAGGCGCTGCCCAACAACAGCTCGCCTTATACCTCGACGATCGTCTTCCTCGTCCGCAAGGGCAATCCCAAGGGCATCCATGACTGGGGCGATCTGGTGAAGCCGGGCGTGGAAGTCATCACGCCCAACCCCAAGACCAGCGGCGGCGCGCGCTGGAACTTCTTGGCCGCCTGGGCCTATGGCCGCAAGGCGGGCGGATCGGATGCCGCTGCCGAGACTTACGTGAAGCAGCTCTTCTCGCACGTTCCGGTGCTGGACAGCGGCGCGCGCGGGTCGACCACGACCTTTGTCGAACGCGGCATCGGCGACGTGCTGCTGGCCTGGGAAAACGAAGCGCTGCTGGCTGAGAAGAAACTCGGCGCGGGCAAGTTCGAGATCGTGAATCCCTCGATCTCTATCCTCGCCGAACCGCCGGTCGCGGTGATCGCCGCCAATGCGAAGAAGCACGGTACCGAGGAAGTCTCCAAGGCCTACCTCGAATATCTCTACACGCCCGAGGCGCAAGTCGCGATCGCCCGCAACTTCTACCGGCCGAGCGATCCCAAGATCGCCGAACAGTTCGCCACGCAGTTCCCGAAGGTCAACCTCGTCACCATCGACAAGGACTTTGGCGGCTGGGCGAATGCGCAGAAGACCTATTTCGACGATGGCGGCGCATTTGACCGTATCTACACGAAGAAGTGAAACGACGCTCCGTAAACGGCGTCCTCAATCGAGCAGGCCACTGCAGATGACCTCAATTGCAATGCGCAAGCCGCGATGGCGCGCGCCTTCGGTACTTCCGGGCTTCGGGCTGACTTTCGGGTTCAGCCTTGCCTGGCTTTCCCTGATCGTCCTGATCCCGCTTTCCACGCTGTTCCTGAAATCGGCAGGCATGGGCTGGCACGCGTTCGTCGAAGTCGGGTTCTCCGACCGCGCGATGGCGGCCTATCGCCTGAGCTTCGGCACGGCGGCGGCAGCAGCGCTGGTCAACGCCGTGTTCGGGCTGCTCGTGGCTTGGACGCTGGTACGGTACGATTTTCCGGGAAAGCGGATCGTCAGCGCGCTGGTGGACCTGCCCTTCGCGCTGCCGACCGCAGTGGCTGGCATCGCGTTGACGTCGATCTATGCGCCAACCGGCTGGGTCGGGCAGTTTCTTGACCCGCTGGGCATCAAGGTTGCCTTCACGGCCACCGGGATCACCGTAGCGCTGATCTTCATCGGGCTGCCATTCGTGGTGCGCTCGGTGGAGCCGGTGCTCGCCGATCTGGGGCTGGATGTGGAGGAAGCGGCGGCAACGCTGGGCGCCAATCGCTTCCAGACGTTCTTCCGCGTGATCTTCCCCGCGATCATGCCCGCGCTCTTCACCGGCGCCGCCCTCGCCTTCGCGCGCGGGGTGGGCGAGTACGGCTCGGTGATCTTCATCTCGGGCAACATGCCCGGCCGGACCGAGATCGCCCCGCTGCTGATCGTCACCCAGCTGGAGCAATATGCCTATAACGGTGCCACCGCGATCGCCATGATCATGATGCTGATTTCCTTCGCCGTGCTGTTCACGCTGAATGCCATGCAGTCTGCCCGTCGCCGGAGGCTCGGCTCATGAGGCAGCACGCTCCCGGCACCGAGAGCCGCACCACGCAGGTCGTCCTGATCCTGCTCGCGCTTGCCTTCCTCGCCTTCTTCCTCGTGATGCCGCTCGTCGCGGTGTTCATCGAGGCGCTGAAGCAGGGCATCGAACCCTTCCTGGAGGCCGTCTCCAACCCCGATGCACTCGCGGCCATCCGGCTGACGCTGTTCATCGCGGCGATCAGCGTGCCGCTCAACGTCGTGTTCGGCCTTGCCGCAAGCTGGGCCATCACCAAGTTCAGCTTCCCCGGCAAGAACCTGCTGCTGACCATGATCGACCTGCCCTTGTCGGTTTCTCCAGTGGTTTCGGGTCTGGTCTTCGTGCTGCTGTTCGGCGCGCAGGGCCTGCTGGGACCGTGGCTCTCGGCGCACGGGCTCAAGATCATCTTCGCCGTGCCCGGCATCGTGCTGGCAACAGTCTTCATCACTTTCCCCTTCGTCGCCCGCGAACTGATCCCGCTGATGATGGAGCAGGGCAAGGACGATGAGGAAGCCGCCCTCTCGCTCGGCGCCAACGGATGGCAGACGTTCTGGCACGTAACCCTGCCCAACATCCGCTGGGGCCTGCTCTACGGCGTGCTGCTCTGCAACGCCCGCGCCATGGGCGAATTCGGCGCGGTTTCGGTGGTCTCCGGGCATATCCGGGGAGAGACCAACACGATGCCGCTTCACGTCGAGATCCTCTACAACGAATACGACTTCGTCGGAGCCTTCGCGGTGGCCTCGCTGCTGGCCGCACTCGCGCTCGTCACGCTTGTTCTCAAGAGCGTGCTCGAATGGCGCTTCGATCTTCACTCGGGAGCAAGACATTGATCCGCGTCCAGAACATCACCAAGCGCTTTGGCGACTACGCCGCGCTCCACGGCATCGACCTTGAGATCCAGCCGGGCGAATTCATCGCCCTGCTGGGCCCCTCGGGCTCGGGCAAGACCACCCTGCTGCGCATCATCGCGGGCCTTGAGTTCCAGGACGAAGGCCACGTCTATTTCGACGGCGAGGACGTGTCGGATATTCCGGTCGGCCGCCGCAAAGTCGGCTTCGTGTTCCAGCAATACGCGCTGTTCCGCCATATGACCGTGGCCGACAATGTCGCCTTCGGACTCAATGTGCGCAAGTCGAAGACACGTCCGAAGAAGGCCGAGATCAAGGCCCGCGCCGACGAATTGCTCCGGATCGTCCAGCTCGACGGGCTTGGCGGCCGTTATCCGGGCCAGCTTTCCGGCGGCCAGCGCCAACGCGTGGCGCTCGCCCGCGCATTGGCCATCGAACCAAGCCTGCTGCTGCTGGATGAGCCCTTCGGCGCGCTCGACGCTAAAGTCCGCAAGGATCTGCGCCGCTGGCTGCGCGACCTGCACAAGCAGATGGGCCTGACCTCGATCTTCGTCACCCACGATCAGGAGGAAGCACTCGAACTCGCCGACCGCGTCGTGGTCATGGACCATGGCCGCATCGACCAGGTGGGCACACCCGAAGAAGTCTATATGGAACCGGCAACCGCGTTCGTCTCGCACTTCGTGGGCGAGACCAACCGCCTGCCCGACGGTCGCCACGTGCGCCCGCATGACATCGCCATCGTTGCCGAGGGCGGCGATGCGGTCGCGGTGGACAATGTCTTCCGCAAGGGCAGCGCCTGGCGCGTCGAGGGACGGCTGGCGGACAGCAATGCCATTATCGAGATCGACGTCGATACCAACCAAGTTCCCCCGTCAGTCGGCCAGACGGTACGCATCGAAGCCCGGCGATCGCGAACTTTTGCAGATTGAGGATACCCAGATGACTGCCAACTCTCCCCAGCAGGCCAATTCTCCCGAGCAAAAACGCCAGCTTGAGGAAAATCTCGCCACCGTGCGCGAGGCGTTGCTGAACTTGCGCTATGGCCAGATCTCGCTAACCGTCCACGACGGGCGTGTGGTGCAGATCGACGTCACCGAAAAGAAGCGTTTCCAGTAGGCGAACGAATAGGGCAATGCCGCAGAAGACCGCGCTGATCATCCGCCACGTCCCTTACGAGGGCGTGGCGGGCTTCCGCCAGCCCATCGAGGATCACGGCTATCAGGTCGATCGCATCGATGTAACCGATCCCGCTTTCTCCTCGCTCGACTTGCGCGAGCCTGACCTGCTCATCATGATGGGCGGGCCAATGGGGATCTACGAGCAGGATCGCTATCCCTGGATCGCCTGCCAGATGCGCCGGCTGACCCTGCGCCTCGAAGCAGACCGGCCGACACTGGGCGTCTGCTTCGGCGCGCAGATGATGGCCGCCGCACTTGGCGCCAATGTCTACGCGGGGCCCGCGAAGGAAGTGGGTTTCCACGCGGTGACGGTCCACGATCATGCTCTCGACAGCCCGCTGCGGCACATTTCCGGCGTGCCCGTGCTGCACTGGCATGGCGACACGTTCACCCTGCCCGAGAATGTCGAACTGCTCGCATCGAGCCATGTCTACAAGCATCAGGCATTCCGGCGCGGCAGCAATATACTTGGGCTCCAATTCCATGCCGAAATGGGCATGGACCCGCGTTTCGACGCATGGATCGAGCAATGGCCCGGCGCGGTGATCGAAGCAGGCGGCGATGAAGCGTCGCTGCGCGGCGCGCACGAGGCGCTCGGCCCCGGCGCCGTGGCGGCGGGAAGAGCGATGATCGGCGAGTGGCTGGCCGGACTGCGCTAGAGCGCACAAGCCCGGTGCAAGCGAAATATTCGCCGGTTATTGAAGCAGATACCCGACCGGCGCGATTGCGGGCGGCAGATCCCTTTCACCCAAAGCCGATAGCATCTCCCGCTCCACCGTCCGCGCCATGGCATCGAGGGGCAAGTCGTTCGGCTCACGGCCAAACGGATCCTCAAGCTGGTCGCCCAGCGCGTCGAGGCCGAAGAACGTATAGCTGACCAGCAAGACCGGCAGCAGGGTCCACCAACCCAGCGTTCCCGCAAGCGCGAACGGCAGCACCAGGCAAAAGATGTAAGCCGTCCGATGCAGCAGCAGCGAGTAGCTGAACGGCACTGGTGTCAGCGCGATCCGCTCACACCCCGCCTGCACTTGCGCGAGCAGGTGGAGTTGTTCCTCGATCAGGGAGTGATGGATCGCGCCGATCCGCCCGTCCCGCATCAGGATCAGGCACCGCGTGCCGATTTCAGCGAGCAACCTGTCGGTAGGATTGACGGCTGCGGCCCACGGCCCCTCACCGCAATGTGCGGTGATTGCCGCAACCTCGTCGCCGCCGCGCAGGCGCGCCACGAGCCCTGCTGAAAAACCGCACATCGCGCGCAGGATAAAGGCACGCTCGCTCTCCTCCAGCGTCGCGATCCGCCGGGCCAGCGAGCGGCAGGCGATGACCAGCGATCCCCACAGCTTTCTCCCTTCCCACCAACGGTCGTAGCAGGCGTTGTTGCGAAAGCTCATGAAGAGCGAGAGGGCGATGCCGATCAGCGCGAAGGGCATGGAACTGATCTGCCCGAACAGACCGGGGTGGAACCGCGCCCCTGCCAGCGCGAGCAGAGTCACGGCCGCAATCGACGTCAGCCGTCCGGCGATCGAGGGCAGGATCGAGCCGCGCACCGCGAAGGCAACTTCCCACAGGCCGGGCTTGGGGCGAACGATCATTCGGCGGGATCGCCGTAGACGAACGCCGTACTTCCCGAACGGAGCAGGACCTCTCGCCGCACGTAGTCGACCTCATAGGCATCGGCACGGGCCAGATCCTCCGGCGTCAGCCGGAACACCATGCCTTCGACGGCATCGTCCGCATCCTCGCTGCGTTCCACCATCGGATGCCAGCGCGTGCCGCTCTTGGCGATCACTGCGGGATCGGTGATCTCGATCATACGCTGGCGCCAGCCCAGCATGGCGTCGGCCTTCCCCTGAAGCTGTCGCCCGAACAAGGCGCGCTGGACCACGGGATCGCGCAAGGTGCCGTAGGAAAAGAGCTGGACTGTCACGAAAGCGCCGCGTTGACGATGCGGGGCTGCGTGAAGTCCTCCATGCCCTCGATCCCTTGCTGACGGCCGATGCCGGACTGCTTGGCGCCGCCGAAGGGGACGTCGAACGGCAGATCGAGATGGCGATTGACCCAGACCGTGCCGCTCTCGATGCGCGAGGCGACCGCAATGCCGCGCTCCGCGTCGGAGGTCCAGACCGTGGCGCCAAGGCCGTAATCGGTGCCGTTAACGCGAGCAATCACCTCGTCGAGATCGTCGTAGGCCAGCACCGGCAGGACTGGTCCGAACTGCTCCTCCCGCACCAGTCGGGCATCGTCGGGCAAGTCGCGGACGATGGTTGGCGCGATGAAGTAGCCCTCCCCGGCAACCGGCTCACCGCCGGCAACCAGCGTACCCTGACCGCGCGCTTCCTCGATGAAGCCCAGCACCTTTTCGTACTGCGCGCGGTTCTGGATCGGGCCGATAGTGGTCCCCTGCTCCAGCCCGTCGCCGACCACGGCCTCCCCCGCCAGTTTGGCAAGGGCGTCGCAGAGCGCGTCGAGCTTGTCACGCGGGGCGTAGACGCGTTTGATCGCCAGGCAGATCTGGCCGGAATTCGTGGTGGCGCCCGCGAAGATGCGCGGCGCGACCTGCGCGATGTCGGCATCGTCAAGCACCAGCGCCGCATCGTTGCCGCCCAGTTCCAGCGTGAAGCGCTTGAGCGTATCGGCCGCGCTGGCGAGCACTTTCTTGCCGGTCGGCGTCGAGCCCGTGAAGCTCACATGCGCCACGTCGGGATGCCCGCTCAACAGGGCGCCGACGTCGTTCTGGTCGACCAGCGTCTGGAACACGCCGGCCGGAAGGATTGAAGCCGCGATCTCGCCCAGCAGCAGCGTGGTCAGCGGCGTCGTCGGCGCGGGCTTGCCGATCACCGTGTTGCCGGTGATGAGCGCCGGGGCCATCTTGAGTACCAACAGCAACAGCGGATAGTTCCACGGCGTGATCGCCGCGACCACGCCCAGCGGATAGCGTTGCTCGATGATCCGCTCGCCCTCGGATTCGCGCAAGGTTCGCGGTGTAAGTTCCTGTTCTGCATAATATGCGATCGCCGCGACACTGGCCCCGACTTCCCCGCGCGCCTGCTCGATCGGCTTGCCCTGCTCCTGCGTCAGCAGGCGGGCAAAATCCTCCGCCCGCTGCTCCATCGCAGTTGCCAGAGTTTCGAGATAGGCCCGCCGTTTCGCATAGCCGAGCGCCGCCCATGCCGGGAAAGCGCGCCGGGCCGCGGCGATTGCGGTTTCGGCCTGCGCCTCATCGGCGCGGGGCGCCAGCGCGAGGGGCTTGCCGGTCGCCGGATTGACGACTTCGAGCGTCTGGGTGCCGGCCACCAGCTGGCCGTCGATGAGCAGTGCATATTCCATGGAGACTACCTCGGGACGTCGTCGGGGGGAGTGCCCAGATGGGCCAAGATCCGGCTCGCGGCAAGAGGGAGCGCTACTTGCTGCGGGCCGCCTTCACAAGCGCATAGCTGCTCACGCCGCAGAGCCCCAGCGCCAGCACGAACCCCGCCGCCGCGCCTATTTTTGCGCCTGTCGCCCCCGCCAGAAATCCCCCGAGTGCAAGGCCCAGCAGCGGCAAAACAATGAGCGCAAGGCATCCGATGGCGATCACGTTCGTGCTTCCTTTCGCGGCGATCCGGCGCCTCTGCGCAAGAGCGACTGAACCATACCTTGCAGGCACCTAACGGGACATAGCCGTTCGTGAGCGATCCCGCTTGGCCGGACTTGACATTGGATCCATTAATACGATTATTGGATCCAATAAAGCAGAATCAGGAATGGATGATGGACGGTAAAGCGACCTCGGAAATCAAGCCCACTTGGCCGGTGAATACCTGGTACGTGGCCTGTACGCCCGAAGAGATCGCGGACCGACCACTCGGCAGAACCATCTGCGGAGAGCGGATGGTGATCTTCCGGGGGCCGGACGGCCGCGCCGCCGCACTGGAGGATTTCTGCCCTCATCGCGGCGCGCCGCTCTCGCTTGGATTCGTGCGCGAAGGGCAGCTTGTTTGCGGCTATCACGGCCTCACTGTGGATTGTCGCGGCAAGGTAGCCGGGATGCCCGGCCAGAAAGTCGGCGGCTTTCCCGCCGCCCGTCGTTTCGCGGTGATCGAGCGCTATGGCTTCATCTGGGTCTGGCCCGGCGATGCCGAGGCGGCCGACCCCGCCAAGTTGCACCACCTCGCCTGGGCCGAGAGCGACGAATGGGCCTATGGCGGCGGCTATTTCCACATCGCCTGCGATTACCGCCTGATGATCGACAACCTCATGGACCTGACGCACGAGACTTATGTCCATGCCAGCAGCATCGGCCAGAAAGAGATCGACGAAGCCCCCGTGCGCACCCGCGCGGATGAGACCGAAGTTGTCACCAGCCGCTTCATGGAGGGCGTGAAGGCCCCGCCGTTCTGGCGCATGGCCTTGCGCGGTGCCGGATTGCCCGAGGATGCAACGGTTGACCGCTGGCAGCTTTGCCGCTTCAGCCTGCCGAGCCACGTGATGATCGAGGTCGGCGTCGCACTGGAAGGCCATGGCGGTTATGACGCGCCCGATGCGGCGAAGGCATCGAGCATCGTCGTCGATTTCATCACGCCCGAAACCGAAACCAGCCACCATTACTTCTGGGGCATGGCGCGCCGCTTCGGCGTTGACGACCCGGCGCTCACCGACACGATCCGCGAGGGGCAGCACAAGATCTTCAGCGAGGATCTGGAAATGCTGGAAATGCAGCAGGCAAACCTGCTGCGCTGGCCCGAACGACGGTTGCTCAAGCTCAATATCGACGCGGGCGGGGTGCGTTCTCGCATGATGATCGACCGCGCCATCGCCGCCGGGACGGCTTGATTTGACAGCGGCGAAAACCCCGCCAAAGACGAGGGATGGACGAGAGAGACGATCTTGATGAGATGAACGCGAGCGGCCGGCTCAAGCCCGGCCGCTACGTGATTATCTCGCTCCGGCGCATGATCGCCAATGGCACCTTCAAGCCAGGCGAACGCATCGGCGAAGTCGCCACGGCGGAAGCGCTGGGCGTCTCGCGCATGCCGGTGCGCACCGCCTTGCGGGCGCTGGAAGCCGAAGGGCTGGTCGAGAAGCTGGGTGCGCGGGGCTACACCGCGCGCGTAATGACCGCTGCCGATATCCACGGCGCGATCGAAGTGCGCGGCGTGTTGGAAGGACTGGCCGCCCGCCGGGTTGCCGCGCGGGGGCTCTCCGCGCATGAGGAAGCGCAGTTCTCCGCCTGCCTTGCCGAAGGTGAGGCGATCTTCGCCAAGGGGTACCTTGCCGCCGGTGACCTCGATCTTTTCCACGACTACAACCAGAACTTCCACGCGCTGCTTGTCGAGGCCAGCGGCAATCCGTCCATCGCGCAGGCCCTTGCCCGCAACGATCATCTGCCCTTCGCATCAGCCTCGGCACTGGCGCTGGAGAGCGATCCGGCCAGCGAATACATGCATTTGCTATCGGCTCATCACAATCACTGTGAAGTGATGGATGCGATCTTGCGCATGGACCCCGACCGCGCCGAACGGAACATGCGCGAACACGCCCGCGCTGCCGTAGGGAGCGAAAGGCTGTTTCGCCGCTTCATGCCCGAGACTGCCTGAAAGATATGGCAACCGACGGCGGAGCAAACGGGAGGACAGTCATGAACCGGCCCGAAGATGTGCCGATGGCTTTCGAGGCGGCGTGGAACAGCCACGACATGGGTTCACTGGGCGCGCTGTTTCAGGAGGACGCCACGTTCGTGAACCGCTTCGGGCACTATGTTCGCGGCGTGGCGGAGATCGTCGAACTGCATCGCCCCATTCACGAGACGATCTACAGCGATTCCACGTTGGAAAACCAGTTGATCGATGTCCTCCCGCTTGGCGAAGGGGCGACGGTCGTTCATTTCTGGAGCCGGCTGACGACCGGACCTGCGCATCCGGCGGGGGTGCATGCCGTGGACACTTTGATCCTTGCGGTGCTCACCAAGAGAGACGAAACTTGGTTAATCAAAGCCTTGGAGAATGTTACTCTGACGAATCCGAGGACCGGCGAACCCGTTCTGCGGCATGAAGTGGGAGCGCCCTAGCCTCAGCCAATTCCATGCCGAATGCCGCGAAATGCGCCTCGCATGGAATTGACCGGAAGCTATCGAAATTGACCGCCGTCGCCCCCGCGAAGGCGGGGGTCCCGCTTCTTGCCCACCTCTCGCCCGGCTCAAAAGAAGCGGGATCCCCGCCTTCGCGGGGATGACGGGATTTGGGTGGCAGGTGTTTATGTGGAGCGTGCGGTGCTGCGTCTCAGTCCGCCCTCCGCCGGGCCGCCGTGCGCCTCAAGCTCACAAAGCGATCTCCCCCTGCATGACCGCCACGCAGGCCCCCCGCAATGTCGCAACGATCCCATCCGACGTTCGGCGCGCATCGACATGCAACAGGCTGGGCCGCCCCATTTCGACGCCCTGATGGATTTCGAAGCCTGCCTCCTGCGCTTCCGGTTCGAGCGACAGCAGCAGGCAAGCCAGCGGCGTGTTGGCGCTGCCCGTGGCGGGATCTTCCCAGGTTCCGGAAAGCGGCGCGAACATCCGCGCGCGCAGCACCTGCCCTTCCCGGCTGTAGACGTGGATCGCGAAACGGCTGCCGAATTGCGGATGGGCCGCCAGCGCGGCGCGGAACGCGGCCAGATCCGGATCGCAGCGCGACAGCGCTTCCCTTGTCACTTCTGCGATGACGAAAGCATTTCCGTTCGAAGCGGCAACGGGCAAATGGTGCGTTGTCACCACATCGGCCGGAGCCAATCGAAGTGCCTGCGCGATGACCTCGTGCGCGACGGTGTCTCCAATGGTTAGCGGCTGCGGCGTTTCGATGGCTGCAGCGACAACTACGCCATCGGCATCGCGCTCGATCTGGACGTGCACAATCCCGGCGGGAACCTCGAATGTGGCCGCGTTCAGATCGGGACGCTGATTCGCAAGAACGAAGGCTGTGCCGACCAGCGGATGACCGGCGAATGCCATTTCCGCGCTTCGGTTGAAGATACGAACGCGGGCGGTGTTGGCGGGGTCGGCCGGTGGCAGAACGAAGGTCGTTTCGCTGAGATTGAACTCGGCTGCTATCGCCTGCATCGTTGCAACATCAATCGCTTGGCCGCCGAAGACGACGGCGAGAGGGTTTCCGCCAAAGCGGACTTTGGTGAACACGTCGGCGGTAAAGAATGGCAATTGGGGCACGGCATCGGTCCATTCGGTTCGGCAGAGCGCCCGCAATGCACCATGGGAAAGGACTTGTCTGCAATCTCCTGTTTCCGTTGCGGAAATCGGCTTGCAGGCACCCTCCTGAATCGCGGTTTTCGCGCCGAAACCGCAGTTTACCGCAGCTTTCGAGCCCAGTTTTGCGACGAATCGATAAGGTTCCCGCGCCTTCTTCGATCCGTCGCACCCACGCCACGGCTTGGGGAAAGAGCATGGCCAAGCCGCGATAGGGCTGCTTCACGCCGGTCACCGACCGAATTCGGCGGTCCTGGCGGGTCGCCAGAGCGGGTCCAAAAAGAACAAGCGGGTGGCGTAGTTGAGCGGCAATCGGTTTTCTATTGTCAATTCATCTCCTGAAATCATGTCCATGACCAAGCAGATGTCGGCACGCCGCAATCCGGCGCGGGCTCTTGCTCAGGCGCTGTTTGCGCTGCTGCTGGTGTTCGGCTTCTCGGGTCAGGCCATGGCGGCGCCGCTTCAGTGCGTGCCTTATGCCCGCGATCATTCGGGGATCGATATCCACGGCAATGCCTGGACCTGGTGGGAAAAGGCCAAGGACCTCTATGAGCGGGGCAGCACGCCGAAGATCGGCGCGGTGCTGGCGATGGCTCGGTCGGCCGCCATGCCGCTGGGCCATGTCGCGGTTGTCGAGAAGATCCTCGACGCGCGCCACATCCTGCTCGACCATGCCAACTGGTCGTTCCGCGGCAAGATCGAGCGCGGGGCCTTGGCCGAGGACGTTTCGGCTGCCGGTGACTGGAGCCAAGTGCGCGTATGGTACGCCCAGGCAGGCGGCATGGGTTCACGTTCGAACCCGGTATCCGGCTTCATCTACCCCAGCAACGGCTGATCCAGCCTGCCTACCGCGCCGCGATGCGCGGTTCGGGTTCGGTGGTGATCGAACCTTTCGCGATACTGGTCTGGGCCAGCACGCCCAGAAGATAGCGCGCATATTCCGACTTGCCGAGGCGGGCGATGGACCGCTCGAACTCGCCCTCGTCGATGAAGCCGCGCCGGAAGGCGATCTCTTCGGGACAGGCGATCTTTACGGCCTGCCGCTTTTCGAGGATGCGCACGAATTCGGCGGCGTCCATCAGGCTTTCAGGCGTGCCGGTATCGAGCCAGGCAAAGCCCCGCCCCATCACTTCCACCGAGAGCGATCCGCGTTCGAGATAGACTCGGTTGACGTCGGTAATCTCCAGTTCGCCGCGCGCCGAGGGCTTGAGATTTGCGGCGATGTCCACCACCTGCCCGTCGTAGAAATAGAGCCCGGTAACCGCCCAGTTCGAGCGCGGCCGGGCGGGCTTTTCCTCGATCGACAGGGCATTCATCTGCCCATCGAACTCGACGACGCCGTAACGCTCGGGATCCTGCACGTGATAGGCGAAGACGCTGGCGCCGCTCTCGCGCTGGGCCGCGTCGGTCAACAGGTTCGGCAGGCCATGGCCGTGGAAGATATTGTCGCCGAGGATGAGCGCCGAGGGATCTCGGCCCACGAAGTCGGCGCCGATGACATAGGCCTGCGCCAGCCCTTCCGGGCGGGGCTGCACGGCATATTCCACTTCCATGCCCCACTGCGATCCATCGCCCAGCAGGTCGCGGAATGCGGGCAGGTCGCGCGGGGTGGAGATGATGAGTACTTGCCGGATCCCCGCCAGCATCAGCGTGGTGAGCGGATAGTAGATCATCGGCTTGTCGTAGACCGGCATGAGCTGCTTCGACGTCGCCAGCGTCATCGGATAGAGCCGGGTGCCGCTGCCACCGGCGAGAATGATGCCCTTCATGCCTGTGCTCTCACCAATAAGGGAACGACGCCGGGCTTGCCGACCAACCGTTCGACCACGGCCGCAAGCGACCACTGCCAGGTGGGCATGACGACGCCATGCACCAGCTTGATCCGGGAACTGTCCAACCGGGCATCGGCGGGGCGCCGGGCCGGGGTGGGATAGTCCTCGGTGGAAATCCGCCGCACTTCGGCCTGCGGGCCGCCGAACCGGCGCGAGATCTTGAAAGTCTCCTCGGCAAGGTCCGCCCATGAGGCTTCGCCCGTCGCCGCCATATGGAAAGTGCCGCGCAAGGCGGGATCCGGGCTGCGGACGAGATTGCGCGCGACGGTGAGCACGCCCTCGGCAATATCGAGCGCGCTGGTGGGATTGCCGATCTGGTCGGAGACGACGGAGATTTCCGGGCGCTCGCCCGCCAGCCGCAGCATGGTCTTGACGAAATTGCCGCCGAACGGGCTGTAGACCCACGCCGTCCGCAGGATCGCGGTGTTTTCGCCGTAGAGCGCGGTGACGCGGTGTTCGCCGTCGAGCTTGGTAAGGCCATAGACGCCAAGCGGCGCGGTGGCATCGCTTTCGCGGCGGGGCTGGCCGGTCGTTCCGGAAAAGACGTAGTCGGTGGAGAGATGGACCAGTGGCACGCCGAGTTGTTTCGCGGCCTGCGCAATCGCGGCGGCGCCTCGGCAATTGACGGCGTGGGCGGTTTCGGCGTCGCTCTCGGCCCGGTCGACGGCGGTATAGGCGGCGGCCGAGACGATGACATCGGGTGACGCCGCCTCCAGAGCGCGGATCGCATCGTCCGGCGATGCCGAGGCGAGGTCCAGTTCGGGGCGGCCCACGGTCACGACTTCGACGCCGCGTGCCGGTCCGCATTCGAGCAGGCTGCTGGCGACTTGCCCGCTGGTTCCGGTGACGGCCAGCCTCATGCGGCGACCACTGTCGGAAGGCCCAGTCGCTCGCCTTCGTAGCGGGCGCGCAGCGGGCCCCACCACCACTCGTTGTCGAGATACCAGCGGACGGTTCGTGCAAGGCCGGTCTCGAAAGTCTCCTGCGCGCGCCAGCCGAGTTCGTTCTCCAGCCGGGAGGCGTCGATGGCGTAGCGGGCGTCGTGCCCGGGCCGGTCGGTCACGAAGGCGATCAGCCGTTCGCGCGGGGTTTCGGCGGGGACCAGTTCGTCAAGGATCGCGCAGATCTGTCGCACCACGTCGATATTGCGACGCTCATTGCCGCCGCCGACATTGTATGTCCGGCCCGGTCGGCCGCGCTCCGCAATGCAGTCGAGCGCGCGCACGTGATCCTCGACATAGAGCCAGTCGCGCACGTTCTCGCCCCGCCCGTAGACCGGCAGGTTCCGTCCGGCGAGCGCGTTGAGGATCGTCAGCGGGATCAGCTTTTCGGGGAAATGATAGGGCCCGTAATTGTTCGAGCAGTTCGACACTACCACCGGCAACCCGTAGGTGCGGTGCCACGCCTTGGCGAGATGGTCGGACGCGGCCTTGGATGCCGAATAGGGCGAACTGGGATCGTAGGGCGTGTCCTCGGTGAACAGCCCTTCCTCGCCCAGTGTGCCGTAGACCTCATCGGTGGAGACATGGAGGAACCGGAACGCCGCGTGCCGCTCCCGGTCCAGCCCGGCCCAATAGCCGCGCGCCGCTTCGAGCAGGGCGAAGGTTCCCATCACGTTGGTTTCGACGAACGCCGAAGCTCCCGTAATCGAGCGGTCGACATGGCTTTCGGCGGCCAGATGCATAACCCGGTCGGGCTGGAACTGCGCGAAGGCGGCGTCCATCGCCGCGCGGTCGCGAATATCGGCCTTTAGGAAGCGGTAGTTCGGGCGGTCCGCCACGGCGCGCAGCGATGCCTCGCAGCCCGCATATGTCAGGGCATCGATGTTGAGCACATCGAACCCGCGTTCCAGAACGAGATAGCGAACGAGCGCCGATCCGATGAAGCCGGCCCCGCCGGTGACGATCACGCGCATCGCAGCGCCTCCTTGCCAGCGACGCGGGCGGCGGGATCGCTCAACGTGGGAAGCGCCCTGTCTTTCGCAGACAGCGTTTCCGGATCGGCGATATCCGGCCAGGCGACGGCGATCGCCGGATCGTTCCACGCCAGGCCGGTGTCGCATTCGGGGCTGTAGTAGTCGGTCACCTTGTAGGCGATCACCGTATCGGGAAGCAGTGTGCAGAAGCCATGCGCGAACCCGGGCGGGATCCAGAGCTGCTTCCCATTATCCGGTGTGAGCGTTTCCGCGATCCAGCGGCCGAACGTCGGCGAGCCCTCGCGAATGTCCACCGCCACATCGAACAGCGCGCCGGCGGTGCACCTGACCAGCTTGCCCTGTTGATGCGGCGCCGTCTGGAAGTGCAGCCCGCGCAGGGTTCCCTCCCGCGCGCTCAGGGACTCGTTATCCTGCACGAACATGGCGCCGTCACAGTGCTGGGCGCAGATGTCCGCACGGAAGGTCTCCATGAAATAGCCCCGCGCGTCCTCATGACGCCGGGGCGTGAGCAGGACGGGTCCGGCGATGTCGTACGTGGTGACGTGCATTTGACCGGATCCTCTGAATTCTGCCGGCAGTAACGAAGCGCCCCGTGCCCTGTTCCGACGCGGGACTTGCTCCGATCTCTACCCAACAAAACCGGATATCAAGCGCCTTGCCAATTCCGCGCCGACGGACCTCTTTACTCGATCCCGAAAGGGGCCTTCCGAAAATCGCCCTCCGCTTATTACCGGGACCATGGAGGCAATACTCAGAGCGATCGCCTCTCGTGATAATCGGCACCGTGCATGGTACCGGATGCGGCGCCCGAAAAGCGGGAAATTCGATAATTCGCATGCACCTTGCGGCTACCCGTTGCTCCACGACCGCTCGTCACGATGGGCTACAAATGGACGCATTGCGATAAGATAAAAGCAAATATACAGTACGCATTCGGATATCCAGAATAAGCACTGCTGGGCGGAGCAGTATATACGGCCACCTCGTCTGAGGCGCTGCACAATTGGCGCATTGGAAAACAGAGGCTTTCCCAAAATGGCTACCGCAGTTTCCCTTGCTATCAAGAATGCACTCGTGCGCGAAGGTGTTCGCCGCATTCTGTCCGATTCATGGTTCGAGATTGTCGAGACGGTGGACCATCTTCGCGAATTGGATGCGGACTTGTCCGCTTCCGCGGAAATCCACATTCTGGTCATCGACCGGTCGCTGCTCGGCGTGGACGGTGCAGCCACCGTGGCGGCCACCCTCGCCAGCTTTCCCGATACGCGGATCGTCACGCTGGTGGACTCGTTCGACTTTTCGCAGATGGTCGCGATCTATGCAGCCGGGGCGCATGCCTACTTCCTGGACCACGTGCCCTATCAGGCGCTGGTGGCGATGATGCAGATGGTGGCCATCGGGCAAAAGGTGGCGCCGCCGGAGCTGGTGGACCTTCTGGGGAACATGCTGCTGGTCACCAGCCATTCGCCCCAGAACTCCAAGGTCGACAGCTACAACCTCAATGAGCGGGAGCGGATGGTCCTTGGCCATCTGGGGCAAGGGTTGCCCAACAAGGCCATCGCGCGCGACCTTGGGGTCAGCGAGTCGGCGATGAAGGCCTCGGTCAAATCGATCCTCAAGAAGCTGGGCGTTCGCAACCGGACGCAGGCCGCCGTCATGGCGCGCGAGCTGTCGCTGGGTAAGCCATCGCGTCAGCCGGGCGAATCGGTGACCGTGTGCATCGACGACGCGGCTCAGGCCTAGGCTAAGCAGAGCGTTCACCGGGGCGAATCCCGCGCCCACAAGCCATTCGCCATTCCAATCCCGTTATCGAACCCAAAACCCGTCATCCCCGCGAAGGCGGGGATTCCGCTTTTCTTGCGGCGGGGCGAAAAGACAGCGGGGCCCCGCCTACGCGGGGGCGACGGGGTGATGGACCTCCCGACTCAGGATCAAACGGAAACTGGGCCTCTCGCCCCCCAAGATCGGGCGCCCCCTCAGCCAAGGATTTGTCCAGGCGCACCGGGGACCATTTTTTACCCCCTCCCCCTCGCTCTTACGGGTTAGCCATTTGACTAACGCGCGCCGTCCATCGCTCCCTTCCGCATCTGTGTTCCACACACGTTCCGGACGCTTTTCCGTGCGGTTCGCTGTGTGCAATCGTCATCATAATACTCCCGGATCATTCCGAGAGTTCCGAAGCGGCGATTAAGTATGAACGGAATAGGCTCATGCGATATCGCAAACGCAAAAGGCCAAGCCAAACGGCTGCGGTTGAATCCAAAATATAGCGTGACTCATTTAGCGCCCTAGGTAACATTGCTTATGAGGTTGAAATGACCTCACCGATTAAATTTGGGGGAATTACATGCACAGATTTGGTAATGAAGATGCAGTGCAATTAACTGCGAGGGAACTGGACGTACTTCGTTTTGTGGCGATGGGACGTTCTGCTAAAGAAACCGCGATCGAATTGAAGATCGCACCTTGCACTGTCGAGCGGCACGTAGAAAACGTTCGCCTTAAAACAAGAACGCGCAATCGTGCTCATATGATTGCTCACGTGATCCGCGAAGGGCTTCTTCAGCCCTATCAGTAAGACCAATTATACAGTTCGTAAGCCGATGGACCCGGTGAAGCCACGCGGCGCAATCGGGCCCAGGCGACCATCAGGTCGTCCTTCAGGTCGTAATTTTCACATTCCACGAACTGTCCTTCAATTTCGACGCTCCTGACCCCCGGCCCGACCCCGCAGTCAAATGAAGACGGCGCGATCGAGAGCCCGGCACCGAGCGCTTTTATGCAAGCCTCTTTCCTGACCCATACGCTCAGGAAGGCGCGATCGCAGATGGGGCTGCCCGGCCCGCATTCCGGGCCCCGCAGTCCCGCCTGCTCATCCTGCGTGTAGTGAAGCACGCTCAGATCGTCCGCGTCCTCGATGGGACGGACCACTTCCAGATCGACACCGATCTCATATTCCTGCGACCATGCGATCAGCGCCGACTGGCCGCTGTAGCTGATGCTGCATTGCGCGCCCGGTACGCCCGACAGATAGGGTTTGCCCAAGTCGTTGGGATCATAGCGCTGGTCTGCCGCCGCCACTCCGAAATAGCACTCACCCAGCACGCGCAGCGCGCCATGCGCGGCGATGTAGCGTCGGCGCAGTGGCTCCCGCAGAAAGCGCCCTGCCCGCTCCCGCTCCGCATCCGAAAGGCTGGCGGCAAGACGCGGATCGACGATGTCCGGCACGGACAGCAGCCATAGCGGAAACGGTGCTGTAATCGGCTCCATCGCAAGGCCAAAGCCGCGCAGGGCCCTGTCCGCCTCGCGGTTCAGCGCCAGTAGTGCGTGGTTACGCACTTTCCAGGCTTTGGCTGCGACGCGGCGCCAATGCGGAGCGCCGCGCGAAATCGCTCAGCAGGCGGGGCGGATCCGGCGTGTCTTCCCTGCGCAACAGCTGCTTGGCAAGGAACAGGATATGCCCGCCCATCCATGCCATGTCGGCCAGCATGGCATAGGCGCGGCCGTGGTTCTTGACGAAGTAGCGCTGGCGAGAATCGAACCAATAGCCGGGCATGCGCGGCAGTTTTGCATCCTTGGCGTGGACGCCGATGCTCTGCCCCGCGATGTGCAGCACCACGGCCTGCGGCAGGTACCACGTTTGCCAGCCCTCAGCCCGGATCATACGGCAAAAGTCGGTTTCCTCGTAGAACAGGAAGAAGCCCTCATCGAAGCGGAGCCCTTCCTCCAGCACCTTGCGGCGGATCGCGAAGCTGGCGCCGCTGACCCAGTCGACGGGTTCCGGGCGCGGCCCCATCCGGCGGCCGATAGCGTGGCGCGACAGCAGCCTGGAGGCCGGTCCCCAGCGCAGTCCCCGCTCCAGCTCACCCAGAATGGTCGGAAAGCGGAAGGCATAGGGCCACAACGCGCCGTCGCCTTCGAGCAGCGCCGTGCCGACCACGCCCGCAGCGGGAACGGCGGCCATGAACTCCACCAACGCCCGCGCCGCGCCGGGCATGACGCGGGTATCGGGGTTGACCAGCCACACCGTCTGCGCGGGATCGCAGCCCGACAGGATCGCCTCGAAACCGATATTGTTGCCCGCGCCGAACCCGCCGTTCACCGGCGAGCGGATCACGGTCACCCAGTCCCACTTTTCACGCGCGACTGCCGCTTCGATCACAGCGGCCGAGCCATCGGGTGAGGCGTTGTCGACCACGAAGACCCGCAGCGCGATATCGGGGCCGCGTTCGGCCAGCAGGCTCTCCAGACAGGAGACGACGAGCGGTCCGGTGCGGTAGTTGACGATGATAACGTCGAGCGAAGGCACCGTCTTTGCGGCGTTGGAAGGCGTCATTCCGCGGCTACTCCCAGCAATTCGACGGGCCCTTCCAGCGCCTCGGAAGCGTAGGACGGGGCCAGGTCCATCAGCGCATTGTCGAGCGCTTCCTGAAACAGCGGAGCCAGCGTCTCGATATTCGGTTCCTGCAAGCTGCTGCCATGCCCGCCGGGCACGTCGACGATCATGATCTCCTCGCGCACGCGCTTGCCCCAGCCCAGCGCATAGTCGCGGTAGGTCAGGCGGTAAGGCATGTCGTCGGGCAAGTTGGTGACGTCGCTAGCCTTGAACAGCGCCACCATGCCGCCTTCGAAAATGCCGCGCGGCTGATGCTCCTTGTGCGCCACTTCATAGAGCTTGAGGAACGACATGGCCCGGGCCGGCGTGCTTTCGGCGGCCGTGGGCACGCCTCCGGCGCGCAGGGACTGGACGGTGCGGCGGTCGCGGATCCGGCTGACGCGCGAACCCACTTCCCACCGCACTGCGTTCCAGGCGCGGCGTCCCAGTTCGGGCAGGACATGTGCGGTGCCGACCTCGCCGATCAGCCCGCGCATGCGCGCCAGCCTGAACCGGGTGTTGAGGAACCGCCGCCTGCGCGCCTCGACATCGGCGGCGTCGATAATGCCCACGAAGGCGACTTGCTCACCAAGGTCCTGAAGCTGGCGGCCGATCTCGAAAGCGATCACGCCACCGGCGCAGAGCCCTGCCAGCAGATAGGGGCCGGTCGGCCGGGCCTGCCGGATCAGGCCGAGGTAATAGGCGGCCATCTCGTCGATCCGGGTATGGGCATAGCTGCCGTCCGCATTGCGCAGCGGTTCGAGCCCGAGGATCGGCCGCGCGGAGTCCAGCCGCAGGGCAAGGCCGCGATAGAGCAGCGTCTCGCCAAGCCCGTCGTGGATGAGGAACAGCGGCAGACCCGATCCGCCTTTGCGGATGGTGATGACGCCCGCCTCGACGGTTTCCGCCGCCGCGCCCGATCCGCCGCCCAGCGCGCGGCTGTCGGGATCGATGATCGCCGCAAGGTTCGCCACGGTGGGCTGACCCAGCATCGCCGCCAGCGGCAGCGTCTGCCCGGTCTTGCGGCGCAGGCGATTGGTGAACTGGACGGCGAGCAGCGAATGGCCGCCAAGGTCGAAGAAATTGTCGTTGCGGCCCACCGCGTCCATGCCGAGCAGATCGCACCACAAGTCGGCAATGACCTTCTCTGCCTCGGTCGCAGGCAAGTCGGCGGGATCGCCCTCGCTGGCGGCCGGAGCCCGGCGCGGCGGCTTGCGCAGGCGGGCGAGCACGCCTGGGAGCGGATAGGGCGAAATCACCGTGTGCGGCCGGGCTTTGCCCGCCAGCAGGCGCTCGACGATCCGAACGCCCTCTTCGGGCAGGATAGCCTCACCCTCCTGCGCGCCGGGGACCGGAGCGAGCGAGACGGGCGCAGCACCGGATTCGCTCCCGCGAGAGAGCAGGCCGGTGTCGATCACCCGCATCATCGTGAACTCGCTCGCTTCCGCCAGCACGAGGCCGTCGGGATCGGTGATGGTCACGTTGAAAACCGCCGTCTGTCCGGCATCCTCACCGCCCGGGCGAAGGCGCACATGACTGACGATCTCTGCCGGAAGCGGGGCATGGAGCAAGAAGCGGCGATAGGTGAACGGGGCGTAGAAATCGCGCTCGGCATCGCGGCCGGGGATCAGCGTCTGCGCCCCGGCAGTGGCGAAATCGAGCAGCGCGGGATGGAGCAACACTTCATCAAGGTCGCCGTGAAATTCTTCCGGCAATTCGAGCCGCAGCAGCGCCTCGCCCTTGCCCACCAGCGTCCGCGTGAGGTTGTTCCAACGCGGGCCGACCTGAAGCTTGGGCTGGTCCGCTCCGCCGCCGATACCCGCGCGGCAGCGCTCGGCAATGGCGTCGAGGTCGAGCGCCGGATTGAGCGGCGTCGTGCCATGGCAGCGCACCAGTCCGCGCGCGTGTTCGACCCAGTCCTTGCCGCCCGCGCCTTCGGGACGGCCGAGCACCGAGATGCGCCATCCGCCCTCGGCACGGCGGCGGGCGTGGATGCACAGTTCACGCGCGCCGTCGTCGGGCACCGCGAACGGCCGCAGGAACGAGAAGTCCGAGAATTCCAGCGGCCCCGGCTTCACGAGTGCAACCGCTGCCCGGGCCAGCTCAAGGAAGCCGGTCCCGGGCAACAGCGCACCGGCATTTACGACCCGATGCTCTGCGAGCAGCCAGTGCCGTTGGGGGGACAACGTGCCGGTGACGACGAATTCCTGACTGGAGATTGCATGGATCCGTTCGAGGAACGGATGCGCGACGGGCTTGCCTTCGCCAAGATCGGCCGGAAGCTCGCTCGCAGCCCCTTCGGGCCGGTTGAGCGCGGCGGCCATGCCCACTTCGGCCCACTGGCTCCAGCCCACCGAGCACACTCGGGTAACCGGATCGTGGCGGCGCGACTGGGCATAGGCATCGAGGAAGGCGTTTGCGGCGGCATAGTCGATCTGCCCCGGAATGCCCGCAAAGGCGCTGATCGACGAGAACAGGACAAGGAATTCGGGCGCGTGGCCGTCCAGTGCCTCTTCCAAGGCCAGCGTGCCGTCGATCTTGGGCCGCAGCACGGCTTCAACCGCGCTGCGTGTGCGGGTTTCGATCAGACCGTCATCGAGTGTACCGGCTGCGTGGAACACGCCGGTGATCGGCCCGAACCGGGAAACCGCCCGCCGCAGGCCCCGGCGCAGCGCGCGGGCATCGGCAACGTCGGCAACGACCGATTCCACTTGCGCGCCCGCCGCTTCGAGAGCCAGCAGCTTGCGCACTCTTTCCTCGGTCGCCAGCGGCAGATCGCCCCGGGCGAGAAGTTCGGCCCAGCGCGCGCGCGGCGGCAGCGCGGTGCGACCGACGAGCACGATCCGCGCACCGAACCGGCTCGCCAGATGACGAGCGATGGTGAGGCCGATACCGCCGAGGCCACCGGTAACGACGTAAGTGCCACCCTGCCGGAGCAGGCTGTGGCCCTCGGCCGTAGGCGCGCTGGCGGCCATGCGGTGATCGAGCAGCCAGCCCTCACCCGCGCGCACCGACAATTCGCGGGCATCGGTCTCGCCCAATCCGGCGATTACCCAGTCGGTCAGCCCGGCGATCGCTTGCGGGTGAGCGACGGGAGAATAGTCGATGTCGATGGCGCGCGTGCGCAGGCCCGGATATTCGGCCGCGACCGTGCGCGCGGCGCCGATCATCGTTGCCTTGATCGGCATGACGGCGCTGTCGCCGCCCACGCATTGCGCCTGACTGGTGACGACCGCGAGTGCCACGTCGATACCGTCGCAGGCGTCGGCCAGTTCGGGCGCCAGGGCGACAAGGCTGTGCAGCCCGCGCGCGAGCAGCGCATCGCGCTCCCTGCCCGAACGGCCGCTGCCCGGGGCGGTGACCTGCCAGCAGTGATAGACCTGCCGGGGCAGCAGTTCCGCATCGGCCAGGCGGCCGAGCAGCCAGCCCCAGTCGTTCCGTTCTCCGGGGCGGACGATGTACGAACCTTCCGCCGTCTCCAGGCAGCGCTTTCCGGCGCGGACGGTCACGACCGGAACCTCGCGTGCGCGCAGCCGGGCGGCGAGGCGCTCACCGAAACCGGACTCGTCGCAGAGCACCAGCGCAGGGCCTTCAAGCGGTTCGCTGTCGGGAAGGTCGCAGTGGGTCCAGACCGGTTCGTTGGTCCAGTCGGCCAGATCGAGCCGCACATCCTCGGCATGGCCGTGCCCGCCAAGCGCAAGGCTGGCGCCGGGTTCGATCCAGTGGCGCTGGCGGTCGAAGCGGTAGGTCGGCAGCGGCACGCGCAAGCGGCGTTCGCCGCCCCACCAGGCCTGCCAGTCGATATCGACGCCCGCTGCCCACAGTTCGCCCAGCGCCTGCATCAGACAGGCATCGTCGGCCAATGGCTGGTCGGGGTGGCGCATCGAACTGATGACCGGCTGCGTGGCGGGCCGGGCGGGATGATGGCGCGCAAGGCTGCCCATGGTGCGACCGGGGCCGACTTCCAGCAGCACGCGCTCGGGATCGTCGAGCAGGCGCTGGAGGCCATCGGTGAAGCGCACGGGCTCGCGCAAGTGGCGGACCCAGTACTCGGGATCGGTCGCGTCCTGCGGGCGCACCCAGTCTCCGGTAAGGTTCGAGGCGAAGGGGATCGTCGGCGCCCGCAAGTTCATCGTCCGCAGCAGCGCGCGGAACTCGGGCAAGATCGGGTCGAGCATCGGTGAATGCGCGGCCACGGTGATCGGGATCGGCTGCGATTCGATCTCGCGCGTCTCCAGCGTCTGGTGGAAGCGGGCGATGGCGTCCGCCGCGCCGGAGAGGACGCAGAGGCGCGGCGTGTTGATCGTCGCGATGGAAAGGTCGGCGGGCAACATCGCCGCAAGTTCGGCCTCGGACAGCGGCACGCCGAGCATGGCGCCCTCGCCCGTGGTTTCGAACAGGCGGCCGCGCGCGTGGACGATGCGCAGGCCGGTTTCGAGGTCCACGACGCCGGAAATATGCGCCGCCGCATATTCGCCGCAGCTGTGCCCGATCATCGCAGCAGGCTCTATGCCGAACGACATCCACAGCCGCGCCAGCGCGGTCTGCACGATGAAGAGCGCGGGCAAGGCATTGGAGGGGCGCTCCATTTCCTCGGCGGCGCGGGCGCGGTCGGCCTCCACCGGGAAAAGCCAGCGGCGCAGTTCGGGCACGCCGATCCGGTTCGCCAATGCAATACCGCGATCGATTTCGACACGGAAAGTGGGCTCGGTCTCGTAGAGGTCGCGCGCCATGTCGACATGCTGGGGACCGCCGCCGCAGAACAGGAAGGCGACCGGGCGGCCCGGAATGCAGGGCGGCCGTGCGGAGGGATCCGCAGCCGCAGCCTCAAGCGCGACGACCGCTTCGTCCGCCGTTCCTGCCACGGCAAAGCGGCGGATCGGCAAGTGGCGGCGGCCCGTTACCAAAGTGAAGGCCGCATCGGCCAGCGAGCCTTCGCGGTTCGCGGCAAAATGGGCGGCCAGTGCCTTCAGGTTGGCGCTCGCCGCCTCCGCCGTCTGTCCCGAACCGAGCAGGAGCTGACGGCGGCGGCTGGTGCTGCCCGGAGCGCGCAGCGGCGCTTCCTCCATGATGACGTGGGCGTTGGTGCCGCCCACGCCGAGCGAACTGACCCCGGCGCGTCGGGGGCGATGAGCACGCCGGGGCCAGGGCGCGCTTGATGCCGGTATGTAAAAGGGGCCGGCATCGAGCGCGCAATCTGGATTGGAGGTCGTGAAGTTGGGAACGGGAGGGATCTCGCCATGACGCATGGCGAGCGCGACTTTGATGACGCCGGCCGCACCGGCGGCGGTGTCGGTATGTCCGATATTGGCTTTGACCGAGCCGAGCGCGCAGGGCTTCTCGGCGCCGGAGAAACCGCCGTAGACTTGCGTCAGCGCGGCCACTTCGATGGGATCGCCGATGGGCGTGCCGGTGCCGTGCGCCTCGACATAATCGATCTCGGCCGGATCGACGTCGGACACCGCCAAAGCTTCGGCAATGACGGCGGCCTGCCCGTCCACGCTGGGGGCGAGATAGCCGACCTTACCGGCACCGTCGTTGTTGATCGCGGAGCCGCGCAGCACGGCATGGATGTGGTCGCCGCTTTCGATGGCGTCCTCAAGCCGGCGCAGCGCCAGCACGGCTACGCCGCTGCCGAAGACAGTGCCCTTGGAGGCCGCGTCGAACGGACGGCAGAGCCCGTCCGGCGAGAGGATCTCGCCCTCTTCGTAGAGATAGCCCTGCCGGTGCGGCAGTTCGATGGAGGTGCCGCCCGCCAGCGCCATGTCGCACTCGCCCGAAAGCAGGCTCTGCATCGCCATGTGGATAGACACCAGCGAGGTCGAGCATGCGGTCTGGACATTGATGCTCGGCCCCTTGAGGTCGAACAGGTAGGACACCCGCGTGGTCAGGAAGTCCTTGTCGTTGCTGGTGTGGCGCAGCAGGAACAGGCCCACGTCGTTCACCAGCTTGCCGTTGGTGAGCAGGTTGTAGGGCATGTAGGCATTGTGGCCCGAGCCCGCGAAGACGCCGATCACGCCGCCGCCACCACCACTCCCGCCCGCTTCCGCGAAGCCCTTGGGCGTGTGCCCGGCATCTTCCAGCGCTTCCCACGCGCATTCCAGGAAATGGCGGTGCTGCGGGTCCATGATCGCCGCGTCGCGCTGGCTGAGCCCGAACAGCGCCGCGTCGAAGCATTCCATATCGGCCAGCGGCGCGCCCCGGCGCACGTAGTTTGGGTTGCGGAGCAAGGCGGCGGGCACCCCGGCGGCGAGCAGTTCCGCCTCTCCGAAAGTCTCGATCCCCTCCCGCCCTTCGCGCAGCAGCGACCAGAACTCTTCAGGACCGCGTGCCCCGGCAAAGCGGCAAGACATGCCGACGATGGCGATCGAGGGCGCGGTGGTCTCCATGCCGCCTTCCTCGAATGAATCGAACGACTGGTGCATGATTCAGACCCCCGAACCAATTGGCGAACCGACGCGCGTCCCCGCACGCGCCGCGCCGCGCCGCATGAAGGCATTCCGGCGGGCCAGTGCGCGCTCGTTGACTTCGCGCATGGCCGGTGCGTCGCTCTCGTCCGCCGTGAGATGGGCGCCGAGCGCGGCGATGGTCGGGAAGCGGAACACGTCGGTCAGCGCGAGCGGACGCGGCGCGATCGCGGCAAGGCGGCGATGTGCCTGGATGGCGAGCAGCGAATGGCCGCCGATATCGAAGAAGTTCTCGCCCCGCCCGACATGCGGGATCTTGAGCAAATCGCACCAGATCGCCTTGATCTGCGCCTCGATCTCGTTGGCCGGCGCGGTTTCTGCCGTTTCCGCGTGTTCGGTGGCAGCGGCGGTAGTCACCGTTCCCGGATCGGGCAGCGCCTTGCGGTCGATCTTGCCGTTGGGCGTGCGCGGCAGGGCATCGAGCACGACCAGAGTACCGGGCACCATGAACTCGGGCAGCCCAATACGCAGGTGCTCGCGCAAGGCGTCGACCTGAACCGGAACACCGCGCGGCGAGACGTAGCCGACAAGGCGTGTCGTCGCACCTTCGCGCAGGGCCACTACCACGGCCTCTGCGACGTTCGGATGCGCGGTCAGCGCGGATTCGATTTCGCCAAGTTCGATGCGGTAACCACGGATCTTAACCTGATGATCGAGGCGGCCGAGGAATTCGAGCGTGCCGTCCGCGCGCTGGCGGGCAAGGTCGCCTGTACGGTAGGCCCGCTCACCCGCGAGGAAGGGGTGCGCAACGAAGCGCTCGGCGGTCAGGTCCGGGCGGGCATGATAGCCGCGCACCACACCCGCGCCGCCGATGACCAGCTCGCCGGGGCTTCCCGGGCGCACGGGTTCCAGCCTGCGGTCGAGGATATAGACCTGCTGGTTGGCGAGCGGACGGCCAAGCGGCGGCGCCACTTCGCCGGGTTCGAGCACGTGAACGGCGGACCATACGGTGGTCTCGGTGGGGCCGTACATGTTCATGACTTTGCCGTGGACGAGCCCGGCCATGTCCTGTGCCAGTTGCGGCGGGAATGCCTCGCCGCCCACCATCAGGCGGCGGAGCGCGGCAAGGCGGGGCCGTGCCTCCGGATCGCCTGCGAGCACCTGAAGCAGCGAGGGCGTGCATTGCAGATGCGTGACCCCGTGCCGTGCCATCAATTCGTGGAGCGGGCTGTCGGCCTCGAATGCCGGAGCGGGCGCCGGGTTCTGGACGCGGTCGCGCAGGCGGTCGAGCGTCGGCAGGTGGCGGATCACCGTTTCCGTATCGACGCCGAAGTCGATCAGGCAGCCCACTTCGTCGACACCGATCTCGGAAAGCCGCGCGATCAGGTCGAGGTTGTCCTCGGGCGTGCCGAACAGGCCACTGGTCTCGAAATAGCGCTCGAACGCGTGTTCCAGCAGTGCGTCGGTTTCCTCGGCAGTGAGGCCTTCGAGGCTGACTTGCTCCACCTCGCCATTGGGGCGGCGGAAGGCGGGGAACGACCATGCGTACTGATGGAGCAGGTTCGTCGCGGTGCGCAGATAATCCAGCAGCGGCTCGCGCACGATGGCGCGGACCGAGGCCTCGTCCTCCCCAAGGAAGGTGTGGAGCATCAGCGTCGTGCGGCCCTCGCCCGGATGACCGGCCTCGCGCCATGCTTCGCGGTAGGCGGCGAGCTTGACGGCCACGTCCTCGATCGACTGGCCGAGCAAGTGCGTCAGCACATTGGCGCCGACCCGGCCTGCCTGGATGAACGTGTCCACATTGCCCGCCGAGGTGATCCAGCACGGCAGTTCGGGCTGGAGCGGACGCGGATAGGTGCGGATCTCCACATCGTGACCCAGCGGACCCGGATAGGACCGCGCCTCGCCGCGCCAGAGCCCGCGTACGTCGTCCATGCAGCGGCGCAGCGTGCCGGCCTTGTCGGCGAAAGCGGCGGGGTTGAACACGAAGTCGTCGGGCTGCCATCCGGAAGCGAAGGCAATGCCCACGCGCCCGCCAGAGATATTATCGACCAGCGCCCACTCCTCGGCGATGCGCAGCGGGTGGTGCAAGGTGCCCACCACGCTGCCCGCGCGGATCTGTACGCGCGTGGTGCTCGCGGCGATGGCGGCAGCGGCGACCGAGGGGTTGGGATAGGGCCCGCCGAAAGCGTGAAAGTGGCGCTCGGGCGTCCAGACGGCCTCGAACCCATGGGTATCGGCGAACCGCGCGCCTTCCAGCAGCAGGCGATATTGCTCGGCGGCATCGCCTGCCCGCGAACTGGCGAAGTAGAACAGGCTGAAGCCTACGGGCCGCGTCGGCACGGCGGCCTGAACGCTGCCATGGCCACCGCTGCGCACATCGCCGCGCACTTCGCGCTCATTGGCGATGATGACGTGGTAGCCGTGCATCAGCGGCCAGAGCAGTTCCAGCACCGAGATGTCGAAGCTGAGGCTGGTGACGGCCAGCCAGGTGCCCTCGGGCTCCAGCTTGGCGTCCATGCCCGCGAAGAAATTGAGCAAGTTGCGGTGTTCGACCATGACGCCCTTGGGCAGCCCGGTCGAACCCGAAGTGTAGATCATATAGGCGAGATTGCCGCCGGTTTCGCCGCCCTCGATCGGGTCGGACGAAAGCGTGGCCAGCGCCGGGCGCAGGTCTTCGACAAGCAGTACTTGCGCATGGCCGGGCGACAGGTCTCCCGCCAGCGCGGCCTCGCTGAGGATCAGGCGCATGCCCGAATCCGCCACCATGTGGGCCAGCCGGTCGCGCGGATACGAAGGGTCAAGCGGGACATAGGCGCCGCCTGCCTTGTGCACCGCGATCAGGCAGGCGAGCATCTCGACCGAGCGCGACAGGTGCAGGCCGACCAAGACCTCGGGCCCGACGCCGCGTGCGGCAAGGCTATGGGCGATCCGGTTGGAAAGCGCGTCAAGTTCACCATAAGTGAGCGAGGTTCCGCAGGAGGTCACGGCAAGGCGATCTGGCGTGAGGGCCGCTTGCTCTACAAAGCGCTGATGCCATGTCTCGCCCGGCGGCAGCGCGGTTTCGGTCGCGTTCCAGTCCTGCAACACGCGGCTGCGTTCGGCAGCAGTCAGCAGCGGCAACTTGCCGACAGACAGTTCGGGCGCGGCTTCGGCGGCGGCCTGCATGGCCTCGAACGCGTTCCAGAGGTCGTCCGCCTCGTCGGGCAGGAAGCGGGTGGCGTCGAACGTCCAGCGCCACGTTCCTTCCGGCGCGCAGATGGCCAGGCTGAGCACGGAGCCTTCGCGCGGGCGCGCGTCCTCCAACCGGTCGACCAGTTGCACGCTGACGGGATGCGCGAAGCCGCTGCCACTGCGCAGTTCCGGACTGCGCGCGACGAGATCGCGGGATATTGCGACGTGCCGATGCAAGTCCGCGATTTCGCGCTGGAGCCTTTCGGTCAGAGCAGCGACCGGCGCGGTGAAATCGACCGCGACCTTGAGCGGGGCTTCATTGGCGAACCACGCCGCCACGTCTTCGAGCCGCGACCGGCCGACCTCGTCGCCGTACCCGATCTCGACACTGTCGCGGTCGGCCATGCGGGCGAGGCATGCCACCATCAGGGCCATCGTCGCCATGCCGCCGCAGCCCGGTGCGAGCGGTCGGTCGATCACGGTCCAGACGGGGCCGCCTTCCTCCGAAGGGGGGCGGAAGCTCGGCAATTGCAGGCTTTCGCGCAGCTGGAGACGCCGGCGCCACCATGCCTCGAACCGGCCTGCCGCCGCATCGAGCATTTCCAGACTGGCGCACCGCTCCGCCGAAAGCGCGGAAAAGACCGTCGCATTTCCGATATCGAGGCTCTCCAGCGGCTCGCCGTCGAGCGTGGCCATGCGTTCGATCCGGATGTCCCGGTCAGCCGTGGCGACAACCGGCGATGCGCCCCAATGCAGGACGGTGCCGGGCTCCGCGCCCGACCAGTCGTCGAGCACGGTGATCTGGCGGACAAGGAACAAGTGCTCGCCCAGCAGCGCCTTCGGAGTGCCCATCGGATTGGCATAGGCACCGTAATCGAGCGCGCCGACCAGCCTTGCGATCTCGGCAGCCGGGCAGCTCCAATCGATGGTGGCGGCAGCGGCGGGACGGTCCGCGCGGCCGAACATGCGCAGCGGCGCTTGCGTTTGCGGCACGGCCGAAGCGACGGCGCGGTCAAGGTCCGCCACCATCGTCTCGAAGCAGCGCAGGCCCGCTTCGAAGCAGCGGGTGTTGAGCGAAAGCGCGGTCTCGCCCGGGGCGATCTCGAACGTTTCGGCGGCCAGAACGGCGCCGCGATCGATCTCGCGGGTCATCAGGTGCCAGGTGACGCCGTGTTCGCCTGCATCGTCGAGCAGGGCCCAGACCGGCGTGTTGAGCCCAGCGCGGGCAGGCAGCGGGCCGTCGTGGAAATTGACCGCTCCGCGTGACGCCAGCCCCAGGACGTCTTCCGACAGCACCGAGAGGTTGGAAATGCTGAACAGCCAGTCGATCGGTCCGATCCCGGCGCTGAGCAGGTCCTGCTGGCGGCCGAACAGCGGCAGTCCGCCGCGCCGCGCCCAGTCTGCCGCCGGCGACAGCGGCGTCGCGACAACGGCTACGATCTGGTGGCCGCGCTCCCGCAACAGCTCGCCGCACTGGGCCAGAAGCGTCTCGTTACCGACAAGAATTGTGCGGGCAGCGCCCCCCCGTTTCCCGTCAAAGTCCAGACCTGCAAGTTCGACAAACGGATCGGTATTCGGATCAGTCGTCCCACCCATGGACTTATCTCCTTACCCGACGAAGCCTATCGGACTGGCCCGCGGACCACCATTTCATCAACACGGTCCAGAAATTCATGGTGCCAGAAATTCAGGATGGCCCGGATATTCGGAATTGAGCGCGCGCGAAATTCGGCGGCAGTACTTATTTGTATTCGATGAGCGGGCCCGTTTCGGCAAAGCGCGGCTTGCGACGGCGGCGCCAATAGTCCAGCTGTCCTTGAAAATGCGGCAGCTTGCCCAGTGTAGTGAAGCTGGCCAGCAGGGGGCCGCCCCGCAGGCAGACGCGCGTCCATAGCACCGGCCAGAACAGCCACATCGGCGGCATGGCCCAGATCACATTGCGCATCACCCGCCGCCGCAAGGCCGGATCGAACGTACCGCGCAGCGCCAATCCCTCCGCCAGCGCGTAGCCGGTGCGGCGGTTGTGCTGCCACCACTGCGAAAAGCGCGTCATCGCCGCATCGTGGATCGTCGCGTCCATATCGAGCTGCCGGATCGTCCAGCCGCAGCGGCGGATGCGGCAGCACAAGTCCGGCTCCTCGCCCGCGATCAGATCCTCGCGAAAGCCGCCGACCGAGCGGAACGGCGCGACACGGAACAGCATGTCACCACCGCAGGCGCGGGCCGCGTTTCCGGAACTGTCCCATTCAAAGTCGCGGAGGCGGTTGTAGGGACTGGCGTGGGGATCACGCTCCCGGCGGCGACCGCAGGCGGCGGCAAGTTCTCCATCCGCGCGCAAGGCACTTAGCGCGTGGTCGAGCCAGCCCGGCACGAGTTCGCAATCGCCGTCGATGAAGTGGACGAAGGCCAGCCCCGGATCGTCGCGCACCAGCCAGGCAAGACCGGCATTGCGCGCGCGGGCCGGGGTGAAAGGGAAGCGCGGGTCGAGCTCCACTACCGGCAGCCCGCGTCGTTCTGCCAGCGCGACGCTGCCGTCGCTCGATCCCGAATCGACATAGACGGCACGCGGCGTCTGGCGCAGCACGCTGTCGATTGCGAGGGACAGGCGCGGGCCCTCGTTACGGCCGATGATGACGAAGGCGACTTCGTTCATGGCCCCCGTTCCGTGCGGATCCAGCTGCGCTCACGCCGGGTGACGAACTGGGCCAGCAGCGGCAGCTTCCACAGGATGTATCCGGGGATCTGGCCGATGCTCGCCACCGGCAGCACGCTGCGGCCATGCCGCCACCATGCAGCGCCAAGCGCCAGCGCCAGCGCGAGGCCAGCCCCCAACAGGAACAGCGTCTGCGGCCCGATCCCCACCATCAGCAGGAGCAGCACCAGAACCGCCATGAGCACGGTGATCAACAGCACGGTGGGTGGCACCAGCAGATCGAAAGCGACAACGATCAGGCTCGCGCCGCCGCGAAGCAGCCGGGCGCATCCGGCGGCAAGCAGCCGGGGCACGAGTTGGCGTGCGCTCTCCAGCATGCCGTGTTCCCATCGGCGGCGCTGGCTGGCGGTGCCGCGCGCGGAACTCGCGCCGCTGTCGAACCGGGCGGCGGGCTCGAACACCACGGACTGTCCGGCCAGCAGCAGTTCGACCCCCATGTCGAGATCCTCGACCAGCGACGCAGCGGCCCAGCCGATCCGCGCGAAGACCGGGCGCGGAAAGGCCATGCCCGATCCTTGCAGCAGGGCCGCGCCCGCCAGACTGTCGAGCGCGAGTTGGCGGACGAGGTTCTTCACGAGGAATGCGAAGCACGAGACGCGCACCACTGCATCGGCAGTTGGCGGCGGGATCATCAGATAGGCGCCCTGCACGACCGCGCCGCACCGAGCGGCAGCCGCCACCAGCGCCGGGATCGCGCCGGGATGGGGTAGACAGTCTGCGTCGTTGATGACGACGATGCCCGCTTCGCCGGTGGTCCGTTGGGTCTCGATGAAGACGCGGCCGTGCTCCAGCGCATAGCCTTTGCCGCGCAGTGCGGGGTCGGTGCGCTCGATCACCGTCGCGCCGAGCGCGCGGGCGATGGCGGCCGTATCGTCGGTGCAGTTGTCGGCAATGACCACGAGTTCGTCGCAGGCGCGCAGCTGCGCGAGAACGGCGGAAACGACTTGCGCGATCCCCTGCGCCTCATCATGCGCGGGCATCAGCACGATGCAGGCAAGCGCGTTCTCATTGCCGGTCCCGGGCAGCCGCGCGGAGCGGCAGGCGCCCACCGCGCATTCCAACGCAAGCATCAGCACGGGCAGCGCAGTGCCAAGCGCAATCACCCATGCCAGAACGAATATCATCGCGCCGGGCTGGCAGCAGCGGGGCCAACCGGCGCTTCGGCCTCGTTCGGCACCGGCATCGGCACTGGCTCAAGCGGCTGCCGGTGGCGGCGTTGCAGGATCGGCGGCATCCAGTCGGACTTCAGGTTTTGCAGGCGCATCCGCCAGTCGGTCTTGTCGCCGGTGCCGGGCCGCACGCGAAAGTCGGTGGAGCGTTCGATCCCGCGCGGGTCTTCGCCCATCGCCGTATAGTAATAAGTCGCGATCGAGCGGCGCGAGCGGCCTTCCGGGCAGGTCAGCGGCTCGGGATGGCCGTGGAACGTGTCGCGGTCAGTGCTGAAGATCACCGCCCGTCCGAATTCAGGCAGTACCGAGTGGCGGGCCTGCTGCATGCCGCGATCCCACAGCTCCAGCGCGCCGCCATATTCGGGCGCCCAGTCCTCGTTGAGGTAGATCAGCAGGTTGAGCCGGCGCTCGACTTTCATGCCCGCGTGGAACGGGAAGTCGGCATGGACGCCAAGGTGCCCGCCCCGGCGCGTCTCGTGGAGCCCGGCACCGGCATGATAGGGATCGGGGATCAGCCCGCGAATGCCGGTCATCTGCGTCAGAAAGGTCAGGAACGCGCGCGAGTTGAGTTCGGCGAAGAGGATCCGCGATGCCGGGCCTTCGCACTGGTCCGGGCGGAACTGGAACTTCAGCCGTTCCTGCGAGCGGTCGAAGTAGTCATGCCCGGTACTGTCAGGGAACTCGGCGGCCACCCGGCGCAGCAGGTCGGGATCGAGGAAGTCATCCACCACCACATGGGGGAACGGGTCGTTGAAGCGGTATTCCGCCGCCTTGTCGGCACCGGCAGCCTTGCAGGCTTCATGATCGAAGCATTGATAACCGCCCAGATCCGTCATTTCCAGATACGCCATCGCAGCCTGCCCTCTTGCTGGCACCACGCGCGAAAACGCGTTCGCGGGCCCACGTTCCGGCCCGCAGGATAGATCGCGCGGGGGGCGCGGCGGCAGACCTGAAACTCCCCTCGCAGTTCTCATGATCGACACTGCCCGCGCCCGAACGGTAGATTTCCCGCGATACCCTGAGGGAGGATTGTGCGTGCAGATGGGGACGGCTTTGCCACCAGAGTCCATTCGGGTCGCGATCTGATGTTCTTTCCGAATGCCGCGCCGGCAGCGGAACCCGGGTCGGCGCCAAGCCGCAACCTGATCGACCGGATCAAGGGACTGGCGCTTCGCGACACCAATGTCGTGGTCGTCACCGTCATCCTCAACAACCTGCTCAGAGCCGTCAGCGGCATGATCCTGACGCGCCTGCTGGTGCCGGAAGTCTTCGGCATCTCCGGCATCGTCGCCTCGATCCAGTTCGCCGCGACGATGTCTACCGACTTCGGCTTCCAGCCCTTCGTGGTGCGCCACAAGAATGGCGACGATCCGCGCTTCCTGGACACGGTGTGGACCGCATCACTGATACGGGCGCTGTTTCTGGCGCTGGTGCTGGTCGTCTGCGCACGTCCGATCGCCATGCTTCTGGAAAAGCCGGAGCTTGCGCTGATCATCGCGGTATCAAGCCTGACGTTCGTGCTGGACGGTTTTTCGTCGAGCAGCATGCTCACCGCCTTGCGCCAGCGACTGGTGCTTCGCCTTTCGGCCATCGATATCGTCGTGCTTGTCGTGCAGATCGCGGTGAGCGCGGTCCTGGCCTATTTCTGGCGCAGCTACTGGGCGATCCTGGCGGGCATGCTGACGAACGGGACGCTCAAGCTGGTGCTCAGCTACGTCATGTTCGACGATTCATTCCGCAAGTTCCGGCTGGACCGGGACGTCGTGCAGGAACTGTGGTCCTTTGCGCGCTATATCACCGGCTCCAGCCTGATCTTCCTCGTGATCTCGCAGTGCGACAAGTTCGTGCTCGCCAAGGTCATGTCGCTCAACCATTTCGGCCTTTACGTGCTGGCGGGCAACCTCGCCTCGGCGCCGCTGGCGTTTGCGATGACATATGCGAGCCGTGTGCTCTATCCCACCTATGCCCAGCTCTGGCGCGACGGGCACGGGGATCTCAAGGCCAAGTTCTACGAACGGCGCAAGATACCCTCCCTGCTCTACACGTTCGCGACGGGCGGGATCATCGGTGCGGCGCCAATAATCGTCAAACTGTTCTACAGCGCCCGTTATGCCGAAGCGGCGATCTACCTTCAGGTGCTTTCGATCTCGTCGTTGCTGGCGCTTTCGTCCAATGCTGGAAACGAGGCACTGCTGGCCGCCGGACACGTGCGCGCCTCGCTGGAGGCCAGTATTTCCAAGCTGGTCTGGCTGGCTTTCGCCGGCGTCGCGGGCTTCGTCTTTTACGGCGAGTTCGGCCTGATCGTGGCGGTGGGCGTGATGGAACTGCCCGCCCTGCTGGTCAAATGGGTGCGGATGCAGAAATTCGACCTGCTCGACCTGCGGCAGGAGCTGTTCTATCTGGCAGCCGGTCCGGTGGGTGTGGCTTGCGGTCTTGGTGCCGATCTGGTGATCGGGCCCTTGCTGCACTGAACAACGGGCGGTCCCAAGGCCAGCCCTCTCTCCGTCTTTCTGACCAAATAAGCCCGTCGCCCCCGCGAAGGCGGGGGCCCCGCTTTTTGGTTTCACGCAGAGACGCGGAGAGGCAGAGAGACTGCTCCCTCTGCGTCTCCGCGTGTCTCTGCGTGCTGAACGAAGAAAAAGCGGGATCCCCGCCTGCGCGGGGATGACGGGATTTGGAAATCAGGGGATTTAGGAGATGTCGTGTGGCTCTCTAGTGGCGCCGGGATAAGCCTTGGCGCCGTGGTCAACGCAGCCGTATCGCCTCCGGAGTCCTTGGACTCCGCAAGTCGCTCCCCCGCACCGCCAGCGCGAAGCCGAAGAAGGCGAATGTCAGGAATGCCGGTCGCGATCCGAAGGAGGTGAAGGCGAACATCACCATCAGCATCACCAGGCAGGTGAACGCGAAAGCGCAGGCCTGAGACGCCAGTGGATCGATATCCGGCGCGGCAAGATCCCGGCGCCGTTTCCACAGTCCGATCAGTGGTGACAGGAACGCTCCCACGAAGATCGACAGCCCCGCCACCCCCGACACCAACGTCACCCAGAGATAGGAATTGACGAAATCGATGATCCCCTCCCCCTGTCGCATGTCGGCAAGGATGTACGCGAGCTGGGGCGTCGAATAGCCGGTGAACGGCCGCCGCATGATCTCTTCGATACCGCGCTGGAGCAGCATGCGGCGATATGCCACGGTGTCGTCCGGGCCCGCTCCCATACCAAGCGATGCCGCGATCCCGCTTGATACATGGGCGGCGGCAAAGACCAGAACGATGCCGCCCGCGAACAGGGCGGCTTTGAGGATCAGCCTTTTGTAGTCTCGGCGATAGACGTCGAGCACCAGCAGGCCAAGGAAGAAGCCGATCCACGCCCCGCGCGATTGCGGCACGGACATGCCCAGGAAGACGAGGCCCACCAGCAGGTAATGATGCAGGCGTGAGCGGAAATCGCTGCGCAGGATCCACAGCGCCATAAGGCACAGGGCAAGGACCAGCGCCGCCGAAGTCGATTCCATGAAGGGTCCGGCGGCGCGCAGGATTCCCGCCCGTTCCTTGACCAGAATGATCGTGGGCACCATGTCGCGGGCGTAAAGCTCGTTGTACATCGGCCATGCGCGGAAGGCCTCGAAGGTCATCAGCGATGCCAGCGCAACGCCGCCGCATGCGAACCAGCGCATCGCGGCACGCAATTGGTCCACTCCGTTGATACCCCGGCTCAGCACGAAATAGGGCAGGCCCAGGTCGAACACGGCGTTCACCAGCATGCGCAACACGTTCGTCATGCTCGTTTGGCGAGAGACCGCCACGCTCAGCAGCAGTATGACCGCGATCACCCACTTGTCGCTTGCAAAGCGGCGGGCGTGGAGGACCGGGCGACAGGCAATGGCAACGGCGCTCCCCAGCACCAGCGCATCGAGAATGCCGAAATCGAACAGTTTCAGCGAACCGACGTAGACCGGCAGGTCAAGCGGTGGCAGCAGCAGCACGCTGAACAGGTAGACCCCGGCAATGCGGCTGACCGACCCCGCCAGCAGCGGCACCCAGAACAGCATCACAAGCTGGATCAGATGGGCTTCCGGAAGCATCCAGGCGAGCATCGGCGGCATGAACGTGCCGATCAGCGCCCGAGGCAACATCTCACGCCGATATTCGCCCTTCAGAGACAGGACGAACAGCGCCACGCCCAGCGTGCTGACGCAGGCCAGATAAACGCCGGTACGGACCACCACGAAGGCGCCCGCGCCCAGCACCAGCATCGCCAGAAGCCCCAGACACACGGCGACACCCGTCGCATCGGTCGAACCGTTCGACGGTTGCGCCAGTGGCGGTCTCGGTTGCGGGTTCAGGGGCGATTCCGGCAGTCGATCGGTGTTCAGGCCCAGTGGCAGGTTCACTCGGCGTCTCCCATGAAACGGCGCACGGCGGCGAGCTTTGGCGCTTCGGACAGGGGCTGCCCGGCATATTCGCGCAGGCCCCACGAGCCGTATCCGGCAATCGGGGTGGTCGATGCGTAAAGCACCATGGTGTCGCCGAAGCGCTGCCGCCAGCCTTCGAGATAGCGGGCATAGATCGCGCCCATGCGCGGGTCGCGCTGGATGGCGCGCGCGAGGTCCAGATCGTCGGTGATCAGATGCTGACCGCCTTCGTAGGCGATGTAGCGCTTGCCGTATTCGGCGGCGATGGCCTTGTTCTCGTCAGCCATCGCCATCGTGCGGTCCACCGCGCCGGGCAGCCCCGCGAATACCCGGTCGACATCGCCCGCGTGGTAGCCCTTGAGATCGAACCAGATATAGGGCGCCGTCGCCAGCGCATCGACCCAGCGTGCCGTGTCGCGATGGCCCAGCACCATGCGTGCAAGCGAGGAATTCGCGTGTTGGGTCGAACAGACGCGGACCAACGCGCTCGGCCGGTCGGCATAGACGGAGGTCCAGACTTTCATGGTCTCTTCCATGCGCTCGGCATAGCGTTCCATCCGCGCGCGCATGGGGTCGCCCGCGCCCAGTCCTTGCGCCAGGCCTTCGCGCTGGGCCTGTTGGGCCGCGTCGAAGTAATCGTTCCAGACCTCGTTGCCGAATTCGACATAGACGGTGCGCTTGGGCGAGAGGCGCGCGCGGACGAGCTGCGCGAAGTGGCGCACATAGTCGGCGTCCGCATTGTAAGGCATCAGGAACCACGGATCGGCGCCGGTCGCATTGGCAACATCGACCATGTCCTCGATCGAGGCGCCTGCCGCCGAGACTTGCGATGCCGAACCCGGCAACGTCCGCGTCGCCCACGAAACCGGGGCATTGTCATTGACGCGCTGCCAGTCAAGGAACCGGATTACCCGGAAACCCTTGAGGAATGCGAGGAAATCGGGATCGAAGCGGGCATCGGCCAGGGTTCCGACCTTGCGGCAATCGATGTTCTTCAGCGGGTCCTGCGGATCGGTGCGAACCAGCTCGATCCAGGCCAGCTCCTCGGGGTTACCGGTCGGTTGCAGATCCAGCGTCAGCGAATGCGCGTCGCTGTCCTGCACTCTGGCCACGCCGCCGGCTTGCAGTTCGCCCTTGCCGGTGAACGTGCACCGCACGGTCTCCGGACGGAACGGCGCGCCCGGCAGGGCCAGCAGATGGGGGGCCGTCTCTCCCGGGTTCAACCATTTCACCCAGCCCGACGGATCGAGCTGGCTGTCTCCCATCTGCTTCCAACTCTGCCCGCGAGACGAGAACCACTCGCCCTGCTCGATCAGGTTGGCGAAGACAGGCTGCCGGTTGTAGGTGAGCAATCCGTAGAGATTGACCCCGATCACCGTGGGCCGCGGAGGGGCTGCTGCAGCCGGGTGCGGGGTCGGCGGGGCGGAAGGTGCAACGGCAACAAGCCGCGCCTCCCGGCCCGACGCGCCAAGGTGGATGGAGAGAACGGCCGCAGCCGCAAGAGTGGAAATCCCTGCGAGCACAGTGAGTGGGCGTTTCAGCGTGACCGGCCTCCGGCCGCCCTTTCCATGGGCGACGCTCTCCTGCACCAGGTCTGGTGAATGCTGAAGATCTGCGGTCCCTCGATCAGGTACCGCCGCCAGAGTCGCTGCGGATTGGCGCAGAGGCGGTAAAGCCATTCAAGCGCCATCTGCTGCATGACCACGGGCGCCCGCTGCTCCTCTCCGGTCAGGAAGTCGAGGCTGGCGCCGATGCAGAAGCCGACGCCGCGTGCGCCGCAGGCCTTGGCCACGCGCCGCGCGACGATCTCCTGCTGCGGCGATCCCACCGCCAGGAACGAATAGCGGGCCTTGGCCTCCACCACGAAGCGCACCGCGCGGGCAAGCTCGCGCGGGTTATGGATGAAGCCCATCGGCGGATTGTAGTGCCGCACGTTGCGCAGGCCGAAGCGCTTCGCGATCTCGTCGATCTTGGCGCTGCTGCCGCCCAGGATGGCAACCGGATCGTCCGGCGCGATACGCTCGAACAAGGCGGCGGTCAGGTCGCTGCCGGTCACGACCGGTAGATCCCGGCCGACGGTCCGCGCGAGGCGGGACAGGATGCGGCTGTCGCACAGCGTCATCCACGCACCGCGATAGGCGGGCCAGAGATCGGAGCGCTGGAGCTGGAGGCGGACCACGTGATCGACATTGGGCGTGACCACGTAAGTAAACCGGGCGGAAGGCGCGCGCCGGATCACGGCGTCGAGCGCAGTCTCCATATCGATGGGCGTGAAGGCCAGTTCGAGAAACTCCACCGGATCGGAGGATTTGCGTATCATCTCCGCTGCCGGTGAAAGCGCGCGGGCGGACGGCACTGCGGTCTCGAACTCGTGATGAATGCTGAGCGTGGACATGCGTCACCTCCCCGCCCGTATTATGCAGCGACGCGCCGCCGCGATCTGTTCACCGAACCGCCACCCGCATCGAACCTCCGGAAAATTCGGACCGGGATTTTGCGGCCGGATCTTTCGGCCTGTTTGCCCCCTGAAACCTTGCGAATTCTCCGGGGGGTGAAGACCGAACCACAATCGTACGATTTCATGGCTTTTCCCAAATCGTTAAGGTTTATCCATGATCGCGGGGAAGCCTCAAAACCGGCCGAAAAACCGGTTTGCAGAACCCGTCTGAGACCCGTCAAATACGGGGACGAGGAGGTAAAGTGCCCATCGCAAGCCATCCGATCCTGTCCGCCAGCCGTCCGGTTCGCCGGGGTCACGCCTTCGAGCGGTCCATCGGGATCGGCATTCTCATGGCGGTACTGGCAGCAAGCACCGCGCCGGTCATGGCGCAGGAAACCGCGCCGGTCTCCACGGCGGCCGTGGGCGCGGCGATGGCCGCCTCCCCCGCCGGTGCAATGACGCCGCGCTACACCATCAATGCCGGCGACTCGCTGGACGTCTTCGTCTGGGGCGAGGATCGCATGCAGCGCCAGGTGCTGGTTCAGCCGGACGGTACTTTCTCGTTTCCACTCGCCGGAACCGTCAAGGCGAGCGGCCGCAACGTCTCCGACATCGCTGCCGAAATCCGGGACCGGATCTCGCTCAATTATCGCGGTACTCCGCCCGACGTGACGGTCTCGGTGCGTGAAACCACCGGCATGCGCTTCTTCGTGGTGGGCAAAGTGCGCACGCCCGGCGGTTTCACCGCGGGCACCGCGCCCAACATTCTTCAGGCGCTCAGCATGGCAGGCGGTACCGCGGACTTCGCGGACGTCAAGAACGCGGTGATCCTTCGCCAAACCCCCCGTGGCGAAGTGGTCGAACCGGTAGCGCTCAACAAGTTGCTAAAGGGGGGACGGGCGATGGAGGCAGGTAAACTTGCCAAGCCGCTGCCGACGCTTTCGAGCGGCGACGTTCTCGTCATTCCGTGAAGGGCCACAGGCATGTTCCCATCATGGCATCCGCCACTGCAATCGTTTCCACGATGGGCCCTGCAATCGGCCTCGCCATGCTGCTGCCGCAGCCTGCCTTCGCCCAGGCACAAGTTTCTCCGGTCACGGATACCGCCCCGATCACTGCCACAGGCACGGCCCAGTCGCCGCCTCATATCGAGTTCGACCTGAGCATGTTCGGGGGGCGTAATCCTTTCCTGATCCCCGGCGAAGATGCCTTCACCGTCGGCGGCGAAGTGGCCGCACGGGGAGGCGCGGGCCTGGACCTTGGCCCCGGCACTCGTCTTCAGGCTGATGGTAGCGTGGCCTTCCGGCAGTACAGCCAGGGCTACGGCAATTTCGTCACCGGCGGTGTCGCGCTCGCGCTGGACCATCGGCATAACGAATATCTCTCGCTGCACACCGATGCCTCGTTCGAGCGGATCCTGTCGATCGAGGAACTCACCGACAGCATCGATTCCGCCATCGATCCGCTCAGCCTTCAGGACCGCACGGTCCTTGGGCAGACGGTGACCTGGCACAGCGATGCCCTGACGACGGTGAGCGGGCGGGTCGACTGGAACCGGCTGGTCCCGCACGATTCCCTCCTGCTGGACAAGACATCGGCGCTGGGCGCCACGTTCAATGCCCAGCGGCAGATCGACTCGTTGACCACGCTTGGTGCGGTCGGCGTCTTTACCTGGACGAAATCGAAAACTGGCGGCGACCCGAATGCGTGGTCGGTCCGGGCCACGGCCTCGCGCCGGATGGGCCATGGCTGGCGCGCCGAGGTCGAACTCGGCATCGCCCAGACGTCTCGCCTCGACACGTTCGGACAGCGCGGAAGCGGCGGCGTGCAATTCGCCGGTTCCGGCCAGTTGTGCCACGAACCGGGCCACGTCAGCGTCTGCATCAACGCCAGCATCGAACCCGTGGTCACCAGTTTCCGGGGCATCCAGCGGGAAAGCGCCGTCGGCGCCACGCTCAACTGGCGGACCAGCGAATACGGAACCATCACTGCCAGCGCAGACTACCGGCGCACGCCCCAGCTGGGGCCCAATGGCGACATCAACGCAACCCGGCTGTCGGCGCGCTACGACCACAGGCTGGATTCGCGGATGTCGGTATTTGGCGGCGTCGAATATCGCCGAAGGACCGGCATTGGCGGACAACCCGCCGATTCCGCCGTCCTTCAGATCGGCATCACTCTCGGGATACCGCGCCGATGACACTATCGATCAAGCCTCCTGCCCTGCCAAAGACGGACCCTGACGGGCTCGGCATCTACCTGCGTGAGATCGTTGCGATCCTCAGACGGCGCTGGCGATGGTTGATCCCGCCCGTCGTAGTCGGCCTGCTGGCGGCAGGCGTGGCGATCGCGCTGCGCAACCCGCTCTACCAGTCGAACGCGACGCTGCTGATCGATTCCCCGCAGATCCCGACCACGCTGGTCGCCTCTCCGCTGACCGACATCGCCGATGAGCGGATCGCCAAGATCCGCCAGCAGATCGTCAGCCGGGACAGCCTTGCGCACCTGATCCGGGACAACGACCTCTACCCGGCCCAGCGCGCCAAGCTCGACACGCCCACGTTGCTGGAACTGATGCGCAGCAACATCGGGGTCGATCTTGTCGGCACCAATCAGGGCATCGGGGGCCGGGGCAGCACGATCGCCTTCACGCTGTCGTACAAGTACGCCGATCCGCAAAAGGCGCAGGCCATTACCGAGCAACTGACCCAGATGTTCCTGGTGGAAGACAAGCGCTTCCGCACCGAACAGGCGACCGGCACGGCAGCGTTCCTTGAACACCGGTCAGAGGAACTGGAGCGGCAGCTGCGCGATCTGGAAGACAAGCGGCGCGATGTCGAGGCGCGGTATGCCGGTGCGCTTCCCTCCGAAGTGGCGCTCAGTGCGCAGTCCAGCTCCGCCCTCCGCGCCGAGATCTCCCGGACCGATTCCGAAACGCAGGGGATCATCCAGCAGAACGGGCTGCTCGCCTCGCGCCAGCAGGAACTGGATCAGGCACCGCCTGCGGGATCCGAAGGCCTGCGCACGGCCCAGGCTCGGCTCGCGCAGCTTCAGGCCATCCATTCCGACAGCTTTCCAGACGTGATCGCGGCCAAGGCCGAAGTCGAGCGCCAAAAAGTCGTGGCCGCGCAGCAGCCGCAGCAGGCCTCGAACGTCGTGGTCTCGGAAATCGCTGCTGGCCGCAACCGCATCGCGGTGCTGTCGGACCGGCGGTCCGAACTGATCCGGACCATGGGTGACATGGACCGCCGCGCCGCCGAGGCGCCAGAGGCCGCCTACCAGCTCAACATGATCGAGCGCGAGTACGATAACCTCAAGCGCCAGTACGACTCGCTTCGCGAGAAGCAGCTCGACGCGCAAGTCGCCGCCAATCTCCAGACCGAAGACAAGGGCGAGCGCTTTACCGTCGTCGATCAGCCCAGCCTGCCGCTGGAACCCTTGGGTGCCAAGCCGCTGGTGCTGATCCTGATGGGACTGGTGGGCGGCATGGGCCTCGGACTGGCCCTGATCTTCACCTACGAACTGGTCAGCGGCACGATCCATGGCGAGGAAACGCTGACGCGGACGGCGCAGATTCCGGTGCTGGGCGTGGTTCCCGCGCTTCAGCCGGAAGACGCCCTGTTTCCCCGCATCCTGCGGTGGATAGAAGCGCGATGGGCCGGCATCAGACCGGCGAGAGGAGCAGCATGATGAACGCGGAAACCAGCGTGGAGCCCACGCTTCGCCTTGCCGAACCGGTTGCCACGGGCTCCGGCCGCTGGGTGCTCGATCCCGAGGTGCTCACCCGGAATCACATCGTCGGGTTCGGAGCGATGAGCGATCACTCGCGGCCCTTCTTCATGATCCGTTCGGGCCTGCTGCACCATGCCACGGCAATGCACCAGCGCGTCTTCGCAGTCACCTCCGCGCAGGCGGGCAACGGCAAGACGCATATCGCCACGAACCTTGCCGCGACGCTCAGCCGCATCCATCCCACGATCCTGCTGGAACTCGACCTTCACCAGCCCTCGCTCGGGCAAAGGCTGGGCCTGCCGACAGACACGCCCGGCATCGACGACTACCTTTCGGGCGAGGCCGCGTGGGAAGACACCGCGATACAGATCGAGGGCTTCGACCTGACCGTGCACCGCGTCCGCCTCGCCCGCGTCAATGCGGGAAGCCTGCTCGCCTCGGCGGCGCTGGCCGACATCCTGAAGCGGCTGCGCTCTAACAGTAACGGGCCGATCTGCATCGTCGATACGCCGCCCGCACTTATCGGGGACGATCTTGTCCTGATCGCGCGCGGCATCGACGGCGTCCTGCTGGTGGCCGAAGAGGCGCGCAGCCGTAAACGCGACATCATCGATGTGGCGAACGCGCTGAACCCGACGCCGATTGTCGGGACGATCCTCAACAACTCGATCGCACTTCAGTCCCGTTCCAATTCCTACGGCTACTATTACCAGGACGACCGCGAGGGCCATTCCACCGGAGCGCCACTCGCCAACCTTTAGCAGCTCCGTGAAGCGCAGGATGCGGACGAACCGGCGGGGTAGCCCTGCCCGCACGCAAGGGAGGTAAGACGATGACGGGCATGACCCGCGATCAGAAAGCGCGCTGGTTGCACGATCTGCCGGCACGCAGCGCGTTGAAGATCACCAATCAGCGCCATGTCCGCATGTGGCTTGCCGGCAAGCATAGTCAGGCGCTGCATCGCCATAGTGGTGCCCTGCGCAGCCTTTCCGCCGCCGATGCCCGGATCGTTGCCGCGCTGGACACGCACGGCGTCTACATGACGACGCTGGACGAATTGAGCCTGCCCGGCTCGCAGGCGTTGCTCGCACAGGCCGGCGAACTGGCGAGCGCTTTCGCCGAAGAGGCTCGGGCTCTGGCAAGCCAGGGCACGGAATTCATCATCGTGCCGCCCAGCGACATCGTTCGCAATCCGTGGATTTACCGCTGGGGCGTGCAGGAGCGGCTGCTCAACATCGCGGAGGCCTATCTTGGCCTGCCGGTCGCCTATGACGGGGTGGCCATCAATTACACCGTCGCCGACGGCCGCGCGATTTCCACGCGCAAATGGCACCGCGACTGGGAAGACCGCCGCATGCTCAAGATCGCGGTCTATCTGCACGACGTGGATACCGATGGCGGTCCGTTCGAGCTGATCGCGCGCGCCGACACGCTGCAAAACGACCGCGACGGCTTCACGTACGAACTGGCCGACGATGCCGAGCTGGAACGCCGGCTGGGCGCCTCGTTCCAGAACGATGTCGTCAGCTGCGTGGGCCCGCGCGGGACCGTGGTGTTCTCCGACACGGCGCGCTTCTTTCATCGCGGTAAACCCGCCACCCGGCGTGACCGCGCGGCGCTGTTCTACAGCTATTTCGCCAATCCGCCGCGCCATCCGTTCCTGTGCGAACGCACGGGACTGTCGCGCAAGGATATCGCACAGATGGCACGTTTCCTTCCTCCCCGGCAGCGCAAGGCGGCGCTCTGGCGGCGGCAACTGTCGCTGCTGCTGCGGATGATACCGCCTGCAGGACTGTAAGGATTTTCGCGGCTCAGACCTGTTTCACCGAGTTGCCCGCTTCGTCAGATGTCCCCCCACTGACGGAGCGGGCAATACCCTGGAAAAACCTGCTAGACTAACGGCGCCAGCAGCGCCGCAAGCCCGGCCGCGCAGCGATCCGGAGCATGGTCTTGCAAGACCCGCTCCCGCCCGCGCTCACCCATCGCTCCAAGCTCATCGGCAGGCGCATCCAGGGCCGCTTCCAGCGCCTCAGCGATCGCATCGACGGATCCCGAAGGCACCAGCCAGCCCACATTGTCATCCACCAGCTCGGGAATGCCCGCGATGGCGGTGGCGATCACCGGGCGGCGGAGCGCCATCGCTTCCATCAGGACCACCGGGAGCCCTTCGGCAAAGCTGGGCAGCACGAACGCGCGTGCGGCGGAAAGCGCGCTGCGGATCTCCTCCGGACCAGCCCAGCCGAGCAGGCGTATGCTGTCGCCAAGGCCGAGCCGGGCGATCTGCCGCTCGATCGATGCGCGGTCCTCGCCGTCGCCCAGTACGTCTAGCGCGATGGGGCGCCTGGCCGCGACACGGCCGACCGCCTCAATCAGCAGCGGCAATCCCTTCTGTGCGCTGAGCCGCGCGACGCAGACAAAACGCGAGGCATCGCCGGGCGGCACGGTCTCGATATCGCCGAAGAACGGCGCATCCGGCGCGCAGTGCACGACCTGAATGCGGTTCCAGTGCTCCGGGTCGGACCATCGCATCAACTGCCCCCGCCCGAAGCTGGACACCGCCGCCACGAAAGCCGCATCGGCAATCTTGCCCGGCAAGTCGAGGGCTAGCGGGGAATCGAACTCGTCGGGGCCGTGGACGGTAAAGCTGTAGGTCACCGGCGCCAGCTGCGCGACAAGGCGCGCAACCATGGCCGGATTGGTGCCGAAGTGCACGTGGAGATGCCGCGTCCCCTCGCGTTCGAGTTGCCGCGCCAGCAGCGCCGCCTCCGCGAAATAGGCGCAGGCCCGCAGCCGGTTGCCGGGGCCGGATGCCCGCAGCGACAGCCGCAGCGCCCGCCATACCGCACCGGGGCGTGAAGCCAAACAGGCCGCAACCGCACCGGCAAGGCCCGCCGCATTGTCCAGCAGCGAGGTCGTGAGCCCAGCTTCGGCGCGATCCTCCTGCCCCACCAGCGGCTGGTCCGACCGGCGCACGGTGAAGCGGCTGACCGCAAAGCCCTGCCGCTCAAGCGCGGCGATCTCGGTGCGGATGAAACTGTGGCTGATCTTGGGGTAGACGTTCGTCAGGTACGCGACCCGCCGCGTTCCTGCTGCCTGAGCAGAGGCTGTACCATGGACGGCCTGCGCCTGTGCTCGCCGCTCCGCCGCTCCCCCTGTATCGCCGCGCCGTCGCGGCAGGACGAAGGGGCCGGATGCCGCGCTGCCTGCAATCTCGATCATGGCTCACATTATGCGGCAGCGTGGCGCTTCGCGGCATTGCGACTTTTCCCAATGAGTTTTGGCCTGTGTTGCGTGGGTGGGCCGTCGCCCGGATGCGCGTACGCGCGCGTCATGAGACCCTTCGGGGATGAGTGGAGACTTGCCTTGACGGTCCTGCCCGCCTCGCGAAACCGCGGACAGGGATCCTGCCGGTTCAGCCGACAAGCCGCCGTGGTGCGCCCGTGAACGACGCTTCCCACACGGCCTTCTCGCCCACCACCGACAGGCCCTTCACACCGGCGACCTCCCGGCGCACGCTGTCATGGCGGCCCGCGCGCAGGCTGCTCGACCGGTTGCTCGGCAATGGCCAGCCTGACATTACCAAGGCCGCGTTCGAACGCTGGCAGATCGCCCCCCGCAGCTGCATCGAAGTGCGCAGCGCGAAAGTCCTGCCCGGCCAGCTGGAGCGGATTTCCGGCGCCGAGGTCGGCACCGTCAAGGAAGCGATGCGCCACTTCAAGGGCGGCTTCGATGTGATCGCGGCGCCGACCATGGGCTATTGCATCAGGGATGTGCTGCTCCACAACGGCGTGCTCCATGCGCGTGGTGCCATTCGCCGGCTTCGCCCCGGCACGCGCTTCGCCCCGCTTGCATTTGCCCCGCATGAGATGGGCCGCCTTGCCCTCTACGAAAGCGGGCCGGGCAATCTCCGCTTTGGCTCCTGGCTGGGCGACGATTGCCTGACCTACCGGCTTGCCGAAGATGCGGGGGTGCCTTTCACGACTGCACTGTCATCGACGGGCAAATTCGGCCGCCACATGTTCGAATACGAAAGCGCGCTCGGGATGCTTCCCGCCAGAGCCGCCGCGATCCACTGCAACGAACTCGTGCTGTTCGATGACGAGACCGATAACGAACACAAACGCGCCCGGGCCGACGAGATGCGGTGGCGGCTTGTGCGCCGCCCGGTAGAGCGCCATCCCGGCGTCTTCCTCCTGCAGGAGCGCGCGAACCGGGCTGGGCCCCACGCGCTGCTCAACGAACTGAACATCGCCGAGCATCTCGCGGTGCGGCATGGCTTCCGCGTGCTCGACCCGAGCCGGGTGGATATTGCCCAGATCGCCCGCGCCTGTGGCGGTGCCGAAGTGATTGCCGGAGTCGAGGGCGATCATCTCGTTCACGGGCTGCTGATGATGCCCGCCGATGCCCGCGCGCTGGTGATCCAGCCGCAGACGGGCGTGAATTCCACACTGAAGCGGCTCACCGACCGGCAGGGGCAGGACTATGCGCTGGTCGTCGCGAAAGGAGCCAACAATGGCTTTATTGCCGACATCGACGATGTCGAGCGGACGCTCGATCTTGTCTGACCCTTTGCAGAGCATCGATGGCCGCAGCACCGGCCGCTGGCGGGACGGTTTCCACGCCGTGGTTCGGGCGCGCGCCATGCTCCTTGGCGCCGTCATGGCGCTGGCTCCCGGCGCCACGGTTCCGGTGGCCGGGCTTGCTTTCCAGCCGGCCTCGCCCGCTGCGGCACTGCTGACGAAAACCCGCGCGGTCCCCGCGCTGACCATGTCCACAGCCGGCTTGCCGCCCCCTGCAACCGACGCCCAGGCGCAACTCGCACGAACCGTGAATGCCGCGATTCCATTGGCACAGGGCGCCTTGTTCCCGGCTCAGCCGTTCTATCTCGACAGCTCGTTCGCGGACCGTTCGCGCGCGCTCGATTGCCTTGCAGCGGCTGACTTCTACGAGGCCGGAGGAGATCCTTCGGACCAGCGGGCGGTGGCGCAAGTGGTGCTCAACCGGGTACGCCACGCCGCGTTCCCGTCCACGATCTGCGGCGTCGTATTCGAAGGCGCCGACCGTCCGACAGGCTGCCAGTTCACCTTTACCTGCGACGGCTCACTGTTCCGAAGGCGGCCCACTCCCGCCGCCTGGCAGGACGCGCGGCGCGTAGCGGCCGAGATGTTGCTGGGGCGGGTGGAGGCCACCGTCGGGCAGGCCACGCACTATCACACCGACTGGGTGAGCCCGGTCTGGGACCGCACGATGGACAAGCTGGCGGTGGTCAAGACCCACCTCTTCTTCCGCTGGCACGGCGCGAGCGGCGCCCCCACTTTCGGCAAGCACTATGCCGGAAGCGAACCGCGCATCGCGCTGCTGGCGCCGCTGTCTCAGGCACACGCGGTCGATGGCCCGCTTGACGGAGGACAGCCGGCTTCCGCATCCGCACTGACCGCAGTTGCCACGGCTGGAGTACCCTCGCCGCTCGCTTCGGTTCCACAAGCTCCGGCCCCATCGTTGCAGGATCAGGGCATTTTCCTTGTCACGCTTCCCGCCGGTGCCTCCCCCGACAGTTTCCGGCGCATTGCCGAGCAGCGCTGCGCGGGATTTGCCGACTGCCGCTTCGTCGGCTGGACCGACTCTTCCCGCCGCGCCAACACGTTGCCGCTGCCCGGCAATTCGGTGGACGCCATCTCCTTTACATTCGTACGACACTCAAATGACAAGGCCGTGCGGGTGCAGTGGAATTGCAGCGAGTTTCCCCGGGTAAACACGGATGAATGCCTGCAACGCGCCACTTGAGCGCGTTTGCGGCACTTCAAAGTTTGCATCTTGATATATCTTAAGGCGCTTTACCGGAGCCGACGACCGCTCCCGGAACCTAAGCACCGCGCGCGGGAATCCAGCCTCCCTGAAAACCTGTACTGGCAATGCAGACTGACGCCGACGGGCACCGCGCGATAGTCTCTTTCCATGTTCCGTTCATAGATGGGGGCGGCAATGGAATTGCAGAAAGCCACTACTGGCGAGCCCCTTTCGCTTAGCGAATATGAGGCTGAAGACACCGGCAGCGCTGTTGCCGAGCGGACCGTCGTCAAGAAACGACGGGCCCCACCGGTCGATCTGGACGACGCGCCGGTAACGCGCCCGTTCCTGCCCCCGCTCAGCGAGTTCTTGCCCTATCTCGAAGGGATCTGGGCCAATCGCTGGCTGACCAATGCCGGGCCGTTCCACCAGCAGTTCGAGGAAGAACTGGCCGCCTATCTCGGCGTCGAGCATGTCGCCTTGACCTCGAACGGGACGGCGGCGCTGGAACTCGTGCTCCGGGCGCTCGACCTGAAGGGCGAGGTCATCACCACGCCTTTCACGTTCGTCGCCACCACCCATGCGATCCAGTCGTGCAACTTGCGGCCGGTCTTCGTGGATATCGACCCCAAAACGGGCAATCTCGATCCCGAATTGATCGAGCAGGCCATCACCAGCGAGACGTGCGCCATCCTGCCGGTGCATTGCTTCGGCCACCCTTGCGGGACCGAGCGCATTGCCGAGATCGCGGCGGCCCACGGCCTGAAGACGCTCTACGACGGCGCCCATGCCTTCAACGTCCGCCGCGACGGGAAGAGCCTGTTGACGGCGGGTGACGCCACCTGCCTCAGCTTCCACGCCACCAAGGTCTTCAACACGTTTGAAGGCGGCGCGATCATTTGCGATGCGCCCCTGAAGGCGCGGATCGCGCAACTGCGCAATTTCGGGTTCTCCAATGCAACCTCGGTCGACGCGGTTGGCACCAATGCCAAGATGAGCGAGTTCCAGGCCGCGTTCGGCCTGCTCCAGCTCAAGTATGCCGATGAAGTGATCGCCCGGCGCGGCGCGATCTCGGCGCGCTACACGGCGGGCATCCGGGAGATCGCAGGCATTGACCTGTTCCAGCCCGAACCCGGCTGGCAGCTCAACCATTCCTATTACCCGATGCTGCTTGCGGACCATCTAGCGGACCGCCGCGAAGAGCTTTGTGAGCGCCTGCGGGCCAGGGGCATCCATGCGCGGGCCTATTTCTGGCCGCTGGTGAGCGATCATTCGGTCTACCGCGACTTGCCGTCCGCCCGCGCGGACATGCCGGTCGCCCGCAGCTTTGCCCGTAGGATCCTGTGCCTGCCGCTCTATCCCGACCTTGCCCCGCGCCATATCGAAACGGCGATCGGCATCATCCGGGATTTCTGCGCGAGCGACGCCTGAGGAAGGACCGAACGGATGTTAACGGAATGACCGTGCAGTTGCCCTCCCCTCAATTCCCGCAGCCCGGCCGGGGGGATGTGAGGACTCCGTCAGAGCCGGAAGCCCCGAAGCTCAACATTCTGCTGATCGCCGAGAACGTATCGCGCAATCTCAGCGGCGAAACGATCCTGCCCTATTACTACCTCCAGCACTTCCTTGCGCTGGGGCACGATGTCAGAATCATTTGCCACGAGCGCGTTCGCGAACAACTTGCGGAAGACCTAGACCCGGCGATGTTCGCGCGGTTTTCCTTCGTCGGTGATCACTTCCTGCAACGCATCCTGTTCCGCATCGGCCGGATCTTTCCGCACCGCGTGGAGGATCTCGTCTTCAACCAGCTGATCCACCTGATTACCCAGCAGCGCATCCGGCGGATGGCGCGAGAGCGGGTGGCGCAAGGCACTGTCGACGTGGTTTTCGAGCCCGCGCCGATTGCGGCCCGGGCCGTCAGTTTCATGTACGATCTGGGCGCTCCGGTGGTGATCGGGCCGATGAGCGGCGGCATGGACCTGCCGCCCGCCTTCCGGCACATGGACGGCCCGCTGGTGCGCATGGCGATCTCCGGCACGCGCAGCGCCACGGGGCTGCTCCACCGGCTGATCCCGGGCAAGCGCAAGGCGGCCGTGCTGTTGGTCGCCAACGAGCAGACGCGGGCGGCCCTGCCGAGCGGTGTCTCCGGACAGATCCGCGAAGTGATGGAAAGCGCGGTCGACCTCGGCCGCTGGCAGCAGCGCGGCGCCGATCCCGCGCTGGGCGGCAAGATGTCCTTCATCTTCTGCGGCCGGTTCGTGGACTGGAAAGGCATCTCCTACCTCGTGCGCGCTTTCGCGCCGCTGGCCCGCGCCGGCGGGGTCCGCCTGGATCTTGTCGGCGACGGAGAGCTTTACGGCGAGATCGAGGAACTGGTGCGTGCGGAAGGCCTTGCCGACAGCGTGGTGATGCATGGCCGCGTCCCGCTGGAACGCTACATGGAACTGCTGCTGGACGCCGGCGCCTTCGTATCGCCCTCGCTGCGGGAATGCGGTGGCATCGCGATGATGGAGGCCATGGCCATTGGCGTTCCCGTAATCGCCGCCGACTGGGGCGGCGCCGCCCAATATGCAAGCCGCGACTGCGCGATCCTGGTGCCGCCTTCGTCGAAGAGCGACTTCGTGGACGGGCTGACCGCCGCCATGCGTCAGCTTGCCAATTCACCCGAACTGCGCCGCGATCTTGGCCATGCCGGCCGCCGTCACCTCGAACGCGAAGGGCACGACTGGGCGGTGAAGGCACGTACGATCGCAGGGATATTGCAGGATGTTTCCCAACCGCACCGCGCCGCGCCGGTCATGGCCGAATAGCGCCGTCACACAGGATCTTGCGAAAGCCAGCCCATGGAACAGACCGACAGACCAGACATCGTCTTCTACGCGCGGCAGCTCTATAACGGAGGTGTCGACCGGGTGGTGTTCAACCTTGCCGAGGAGTTCCTGGCGCGCGGCATCCACCCGGTGATCCTGGTCGATCTCGACAATCCGTGGTCGCCGTTCCGCAACCTCATTCCCGAGGGCGTGACGTACGAAGTGCTCGACGCAAAGGGCCCCATCGCGCGGGTGACCAAGCTGCGCGCCTACTTGCGCCGGACCCGGCCGCAGGCGGTGATGTGCACGGGCTTCGGCTTCCCCAACCTCGTCGCCATTCTGGTGCGGTGGATCGCGGGCTTCCACTTCCGCCTGATGCTGACCGAGCATTGCTTCCCCTCGGTCGATCTTGACGAGGCACGGCCCTGGCAATCGCGGTACTGGTTCTTCCGGCTGGCCCACCTGTTCTATCCGCGCGCGGATACCATCGTCGCGGTGTCCAAGGGCACGGCGCTGGATCTTGCCAAAGTGATCGACATCGATCCGGGCACGATCACCTGTATCTACAACCCTATCGTCAGCGACGGCCTGATCGAATCCGGTCAGGCACCGGTCGACCATCCGTGGTTCCGCGATCCCGACGTGCCGATCGTCATGGGCGTGGGCCGCCTTGAGCACCAGAAGGATTTCGGCACGCTCATCACCGCCTTCGCGAAAGTCCGCAAGCAGATGCGCTGCCGCCTCATCATCCTGGGCGACGGTTCGGAGCGCCCGATGCTGACCGATCTGGTCAATCGCCTCGGCCTCTCGGAAGACGTGTCGATGCCCGGCTTCGCGCCCAATCCCCATGCCTATACCGCCAAGGCCAGCCTTTTCGTGCTGTCCTCGCGGTTCGAGAGCCTGGCCAACGTGGTGATCGAAGCGATGGCGCTGGGCACGCCCGTAATCGCCACCGACTGCCCTTCCGGCCCTGCCGAAGCGCTGGACCATGGCCGCTTCGGCAAGCTGGTGAACGTGGAAGACCCGGACATGCTGGCGGACGCCATGCTCGATGTGCTGAACAAGCGCCCCGCGCCGGTACCGACCAGTTGGCTGGAGCAGTTCACCACCCGGGTTTCGGCCAATCGCTATCTTGAGTTGCTGACACCCGCGCCCGGATGTTGACGGTCCAGAGCCACGCCAAGCTTGCCCAGCTGACCTCGCTGCGTTTCTTCGCGGCGCTGCTGGTTCTGCTTTCGCATCTGGTGTTCTTCGAACAGAGCCGCAGCCCTGCCTTGCGGGGCCTTTATGAGGTGTTCCTGCGGCAAGGCGCCTGCGGCGTCACCTTTTTCTTCATCCTCTCCGGCTTCATCCTGACCCACGCCTATGAGCGCGCGCTGAAAACCGGCGAGGTTTCGGTGGCGACTTACCTCTATCGGCGTCTGGCGAGGATCTTTCCGCTCCATCTGGCGGTCGGACTGGCGTTTATCGGCTATCTGGTGCTGAAGAATGACTTGCCGCCCACACCCGCGATCTGGCTCAACCTCGCGCTGCTGCACAGCTGGTTTCCCGAGCCGCTGATCCACTATTCATTGAACGGCCCTTCCTGGACACTGTCCAATGAGCTGTTCTTCTACACGCTGTTTCCCTGGCTGGTGAAGATGAGCCCCAAGACGATGCGGAGCGTCTTCATCGGCGGCATCGCCGTGATCGCGGCAGGCGCCAGCTTCGCGGCGATGCGGGTCCACGGTTACTCGCCTTTCGTCGACTGGCTGTTCTACGTCTTCCCCTTGACCCGTCTGTTCGAATTCCTCGCGGGCATCCTGCTCTACCGCGCATGGCAGCAAGGCATGGGAAGACGCTGGGCAACCGGCCCGACCGAGGCCCTACTGGTTGCGACGGTGCTGGCCACGATGTTCGCGGTCGATTGGTTCTCGGTGCCGCTGGCGTTCCGGTACCAGCTCGTGTTCGTGCCGCCGATGGCGGCGCTGATTCTGATATTCGCGCATGGCCGGGGGGCTCTGTCCGGCATGTTGCACAATCCCGTGCTGCAACTTCTGGGCGAGGCATCGTTCGCGCTCTACCTCGTGCATCGGCCGCTCATGACGTTCATGGAGCGCTGGGCCAGCGGCACTGCGGCGGGCGATCTGGCACTGGCCTCGGCGATGCTGCTGCTGGCGCTGACGGCCGCGATCCTGACGTACCTCCTGTTCGACCGTCCCGTGGAGCGCTGGCTCCGGCGCCGCAGCAAGAGCGCGGTCGGGCGCGATCCCCTCGCCGCCCAATAGTTGAGCCGCGCGAGACACTCGGTCTGCCGCTTGCCGTGCCCAGCGGCCATTGACGATTCCCCCACCGCCCCTAAAGCATCAGGCATTGCATTTGCTCTGATCCGCGCAAGGAGCGCAAATCCGTCGATGTTCGACCTCCAGTTCTCGACCTCGCCCGGGTCGGATCCCATCCACCAGAAGATCGATGCCGGCGACGAAGCCGCCGCCCATGCCGCCGCCAAGCGCGTCATCGCACAGGCGCTGGGCAAGCCCGACGCTTTCGTGCACCTTGACGGAACGGGCACTTTTCGGGCGGGTGCCGGATACTGGAGCCGGTCCGGCCGCTTCTCGATCACGCCGAGCCGGGCAACCCGCTGAGGACCCCAAGGCGCAGCGCATCCGCGCAGCGCCTTGTAAATTCACCCCTGCGCAAAAGCCCGTCCCAAGGCTGCCATGCGCAGGCGGACAAGCTCGGCCACTTGCGGGGCGTTCTGGGCAACGCCGAAGCCATGATAGGCACCCGGAATCACGTGCAGTTCCACGGGCGTTCCCACCCGCATCAGTCTGCGGGCGAATTCCATGTCTTCTTCCAGAAATAGATCCAGCGCGCCCACCGAAATGAAGGTGGATGGCAATCCGGTCAGGTCTTTCGTTCTGGCGGGAACGGCGGCTTCCGGCACGTCATCGCCGCCGGCTTCGCGGCCCAGCATAGCCGACCATCCGAAGTGGTTTTTCTGCGGCGTCCAGACGAATTCGCCGCAATAGGGATTGAGATCGTTTCCGGCGACCGTGCGGTCGTCCAGCATGGGGGCGTCGAGCAGCAGGAAGCGAATCGCCGGCCCGTTTTCATTGCGGGCGTGAATGGCCAGCGCAGCGGCATGGCCGCCGCCCGCGCTTTCGCCTGAAACCGCGATACGGTCCCTGTCGATTCCGAATTCGTCCGCATTGTCGGCCAGCCAGCGGAGCGCGACGTAGCAATCCTCCAGCGCGCCGGGCCAGACCGTTTCCGGCGCGAGGCGATAGTCCACCGATACGACCACGCAGCCCGTCGCCAGCGCCGTGGAGCGGTTGGAGATGTCGCTCATGTCGGCATCGCCCAACACATAGCCGCCGCCATGAATGTGCAGCATGGCCGGGCGCAAGGCCTTGTCCGTCTGGGGAGGATCGTAACGAAGCACCCTCACGTCCGGTGCATCGCTTCCGCTCGGGATGCGATGCTCGCTTCGCGAAACGACGGCCAGCTTTTCCGGCAGCGGCGGCATTTCCCGCGAGGCGAAAGGTTGGCGAAACTGCGCCATGCCCGCGCCGAAATCGACGTCGGGCATCACATCGAGCCCGATCAGGAGTTCAGGCGCCACCAGCTTCCGGCTGCTCTCATGCATCGTCGATTGACCTCAATTGTCCTGTCGTCCGCGTCTGATGGCCCGCCCCGTTGCCGGTGCCAACCAAGATCGGCCGCCAGCGGGCAGGCATCGCACCACCGGCGAACACCGCAATCACGCTCTGTTTGCCGCATTGTCCGGCCGCCGGCATCATGTCCGGCGACCGGATTGTATTCACTTCTTGGCGGGCAGTTTCGAAAGGTCGGTCTGAACTTTCGACAGCGCCTCGTCGGTGATCTTGTCAGGTGCGTACTGCTGGACGGTCTTCAACGACATCGAACGGGCCATGTCGATCTGCGGGTTCGTGGAAAGACCGGGCAGGTACTTGTCGATGATCGCCTTGGCGGCGGGATCGTCAAGCAGGGTGCCGATATTCGTTTCGGTCACGGTATAGCCCGCAGTGGCAGAGGGCGTGGCGGCCACAGGCGCCGCTGCCTGTGCTTCGGCGGCCATCGGAGCGAAAGCAACTGCCAGGCCAAGAGCCATTCCAACAAGCTTCATCAATACGTCCTCCATTATCGTGACCCCACAATCGGCATCACGCAATTCAACCGGCCGGCACGGCCCGCCGCACTTCGGCGCGCCAGCATTCAACTTTGCCGGGAACCACGCAATATGTGATTTTCATGACAATTCAGCGTGCTTGATCGATATCAATGGCCGCGCGGCGACATGCTTTCGCGATCCGCTGCAAGCTTTCACCCCGCACAATTCCGGCGAACAGCGACAAAAATAGTTCCTCATGGCTGCCGTCGCTTACCGCGCGCAGCCCTCATCCGCGTTGACCGCTAAATTTATGTCGTATACTACATATATCGACTCAAAGGCGGCTTTCTCCCAATGAGACCGTCATGCAAGCGAGGATGCACATGCAGTTTCATTTGAACGGATTCCGCACCGGCGATCCCGAAATCCATCCGGCCGCCGCTCGCGCCACGGTATCGGACGAAGTCGATGTGTTGATCGTCGGCTGCGGCCCCGCCGGTCTGACGCTGGCCGCCCAACTCGCCCGTTTCCCCGCGATCCGCACCCGCATCGTCGAGCGCAAGCCGGGCCCGCTGGAGCTGGGTCAGGCTGACGGCATCGCCTGCCGCACGATGGAAATGTTCAACGCCTTCGGCTTTGCAGACCGCGTGGCTCGGGAAGCCTATTGGGTCAACGAGACCACGTTCTGGAAGCCCGACGAGACCGAGGCTCGCAACATCGCCCGCCACGGCCGCATCCGCGACACCGAGGAAGGGCTCTCCGAATTCCCGCACGTCATCCTCAATCAGGCGCGCGTCCATGACTTCTATCTTGAAGCCATGCGCAATTCGCCGAGCCGGCTGGTGCCGGACTACGGGACGGAAATCGTCGATCTGACCGTTCCGGAAGACCCTGAGGCGCCCGTCTTGGTCCGCCTCCACCCGGTCGGCACCGAAGGCGAGGAGGGAATCGAGGTGATCCGCGCCCGCTACGTCGTCGGCTGCGACGGCGCGCGCAGCCGGGTTCGCCAGGCGATCGGACTTGGCCTCACCGGCGAATCCGCCAATCAGGCCTGGGGCGTAATGGACGTGCTTGCCTACAGCGATTTCCCCGACATCCGCCTCAAGAGCGCGATCCACTCGGCCAACGAGGGCAATATTCTCATCATCCCGCGCGAGGGCGGCTACCTCGTGCGCCTCTATATCGAGCTAGACAAACTGGGCGCGGACGAGCGCGTCTCGGCCAAGAACATCACGCAGGACCAGCTTGTCGCGGCAGCGCAGCGCATCCTTCATCCTTATGTGCTGGATGTGAAGCAGGTGGCGTGGTGGTCCGTCTACGAGATCGGCCAGCGCCTCTGCGACAAGTTCGACGATGTGCCCGCAGGCGAAGAAACCACGCGCTTTCCCCGCGTCTTCATCGCGGGCGACGCCTGCCATACCCACAGCCCGAAGGCAGGTCAGGGCATGAACGTGTCCATGCAGGACACCTTCAACCTCGGCTGGAAGCTTGCCGCCGTGCTGGGCGATAGGGCCGGGCCGGAACTGCTGCACAGCTATTCAGCCGAGCGGCAGGCCATCGCCAAGGAACTGATCGACTTCGACCGCGAATTCGCCGCCATGTTCAGCGCCAAGCCAAAGACGGACGAGACCGGGGACGGCGTCGATCCCGCCGCGTTCCAGCGCTACTTCGTCAAGCAGGGCCGCTTTACCGCGGGCACCGCCACGCAGTATCGCCCCTCCGCACTGACCGGCAGCGGCGAGTATCAGGCCCTTGCCGAAGGGTTCGGGATCGGCATGCGTTTCCATTCTGCGCCTGTCGTGCGACTGGCCGATGCCAAGCCCATGCAGCTCGGCCATGTCGCCGAGGCAGACGGACGCTGGCGGATCTATCTCTTCGCGGGCAAGGACGGCCTCGCGCCGGGTTCGCGCCCGGAATCCCACATTGCCGAACTCTGTCGCTTCCTTGAAAGCGATCCGGCCTCTCCCTTGGTGCGCCACACTACGGCGGGCGCGGACAGCGATGCGGTTATCGACGTCCGCGCGATATTCCAGCAGGCGCACCAGTCGCTGTCGATGGACGATCTTCCGGGTCTGCTCTGGCCCCGCAAGGGTGAACTGGGGCTGCGCGATTACGAAAAGGCGTTCTGCGTCGACGCTGGAGCGGGCGATATCTACGATATGCGCGGGGTCGATCGCGAACGGGGCTGCGTGGTCGTCGTCCGCCCGGACCAGTACATCGGACAAGTGCTGCCGCTGGACGCCCGAGACGAACTGGCAGCCTACTTCGCGGCGATCCTTCGGCGGGCTTGAGGAAGGCGGCAAAATCGCGCTAGGTGCCGGCATGAGCAACCGCGACCTCGAAACTTTGCCCGGCCACCTGATCCGCCGTCTCCAGCAGATCTCGGTTGCCCTTTTCGGCAGCCGCATGGCCGAAGCGGACATCGACGTGACGGCAGTGCAGTTCGCCGCGCTGATAACCTTGCGCGATCATCCCGGGCTGGGCCAGCAGACGCTGGCGGGGATGATCGCCTATGACCGCGTGACGATCGGCGGGGTGATCGACCGGCTGGTCCAGAAGGGCCTTGTCGTGCGCGAGATCAGCCCGACCGACCGGCGCGCCCGCGTCCTTGCGCTTACGCCTGCGGGCCAGGACGTGCTGGAGCGCGCCAATCCGTGGATCGAGCGGGTGCAGGAAGACATTCTCGCCGGTCTCTCGCCCGAAGAGCAGGAGACCTTCGTTGCCCTGCTCTCCAAGCTGACGCGCGCCGGAAACGAACTCAGCCGGGCACCGCTGCGCGCTGTCGACAGCGGAAAACTGCCCGCGCTGGAGGATTGATACGGGCCGAATCCGGCCTTCCTATCTCAAGGCTGGCCATGGCGCGCGCGGCTCGATACCTTGGTCCGCATGTTCGACGCCTCGCGGCTTGCGCTGACTTACCTCTTGATCGAATGGGTCATTCGCCTGGCCATGGTGGTGATCCTGCCGATGCGCCGCTCGCCCGAAGCTGCGCGCAGTTGGCTGCTCTTCGTGCTGTTCCTGCCGGTCCCGGCGCTCATCCTCTATCGTTTCATTGGTCGGGCGCAGTTCCCGGCGTGGCGACAGGCCCGCTTCGCCGACGATCAGCCCTTCCGGCAGCAGGTCGCCCGGGACCTCGCGGCCGATGGCACCGAACAGTCCGAGATCCAGCAACTGGCCGAAACGCTCGGCGGATTTCCGGCCTGTGCCGGTAATTCCGCCCGGCTGCTGAGCAACTATGACGGCACTATCGCCGCAATGATCGAGGCGATCGATGCCGCCACGATCCGCATACGTCTCCAGACCTACATTTTCGCCGACGACCGCACCGGAAAGGCCGTGGTGGAGGCTCTCGCACGGGCGCGCGAGCGCGGCGTTCCGGTGCATGTGCTGGTCGATGCGCTGGGGTCCCGCCCATGGGCCAAGCGCAGCATGGCCCTGCTCCGGCAAGCGGGGGTAGAGGCCCGCCTCGTCCTGCCGGTACGCTTCGCGCCCTTGCGCCGCGCGCGCACGGACTTGCGCAATCACCGCAAGCTCTGCCTTGTCGATGGCCGGATCGTCTTCGTCGGATCCCAGAACATCGTGAACCGCGACTTCAAGCCGGGAATCGTCAACGATGAACTGGTCGCGCGCGTCGAAGGGCCGGTGGTGGCGGCCTTCGATGCCATGTTCGCCAGCGACTGGTACCTCGAAACCGGTGAGCGGCTCGACGCGCTGCCGATCCCTGCCCCTCCGGGCAGTTCGGTGCATCAGGCCATGCCGAGCGGCCCGGATTTCGGCACGACCGGCTACGAGCGTCTGCTCGTCGAGCTGGTCCACCGGGCGCGGCGCGAAGTCACCATCGTCTCGCCCTACCTGATCCCCGATCAGGCGCTGATTACGGCGGTCAAGAACGCGGCTGCCCGGTCGGTCTCGGTGAACCTTGTCGTCTCGCAAGTCGTCGACCAGCGCCTCGTCAGCTATGCCCAGCGTTCCTACTATCAGGAGCTGCTGGAGGCCGGCGCGCGCCTCCATGGCTATCGCCGCCATCTGCTGCACGCCAAGTCGGTGGCCATTGACGACACAATCGCCGTGGTCGGATCGAGCAATGTCGACATGCGCTCGTTCGCACTCAATGCCGAGATCAGCCTTATTCTGCACGGGGCCGACGCCGTCGCCCCGATGCTCGAAATCCTGCGCGGGTATTTGGAGTGCAGCGACGAACTGACCCTGCCCGAATGGCGCGCCCGGCCGCAGACTTCCCGCCTTCTGGAAAATCTGGCGCGGCTTGTCAGTCCGCTACTTTAGGAACCGTTCGCTCGCGATAGCAGTCACGGCGTCCTGCAACCTGTCGAAATCGCCCTTGCGCGCGCGCCGATGCCGCCGGAAGGCGAGGTGGATACCCACCATCAGCTCCGGCTCGACCAGTTCCCACCCCTGAAAACGGCCCTGCGCAATCGCGTCCCGACAATAGCCGTGTGGCAGGATCGCATAGCCCGCCCCCTTTTCGACGAGATCGCGAGCGAGCCGCGCAGCATCGACATGCATGCGAACATTGAGCGCCAGCCCGCGCGCCGCTGCGGCATCCTCGATGGCGCCGCCAATGCCGAGATGGTGCGACGGCACGATCAGCGGCAACGGCGCCGCATCCTCGAACCGCACGGTGCCGTTGAAAGGCGCATCGACGGGACCGATCAGCCAGAGCCGCTCTTCATGCAGCAGACGTTCCTCAATCCTGCCGTCACGGGCGGAATCCTCCAGCAGCGCAAGATCGACCACGCCGCGATTGAGCCAGTCGACCAGGCTGCCGGTCGGCCCTTCCACCATGCGCACGGCAATGTCCGGCACCCGGCGTTCCAGTTCGAGCGCCAGCGTCAGGCCGAGCATGTCGGCAAGGCCCGGCGGCAGGCCGATCACCACGGTCGAGCGGGCTTGCGGCCCCTGCCTCCGGATCGCATCGAGCGCGAGTTCCAGTTCGCGCAGCGGCGCTGCCACCGAAGTCCGCAGTTGCTCGCCGTCCTCTGTCAGCGCCATCCCGCGCGAGGAGCGCACGAAGAGCTTCACGCCCAGATCCTGTTCGAGCAGTCGCATCTGCCGCGTCAGCGCGGATTGCGCGATCCGCAGCACTCCGGCGGACCGCGTGAGCGAACCGTCTTCGGCAATCCGCAGAAAGTAGCGCAGGCGTCTGATCTCCATGGCCCTTGGGCTATCTCGGATCGAGATAGAAGTCTGCCGCATTTTGAAATGGCGGCATGGCCGCGCTTCGATATCCTCCCGGCGAACGGATAAGCGGGAGAGAATATTTTGGACATGCGCGAACGGTACGGACCATGGGCCGTTGTCGCGGGGGCATCGGAAGGAACCGGCGCCGCTTTCGCCCGCCAACTGGCGGCAGAGGGCGTCAACCTGATTCTCGTGGCCCGGCGCGAGGGCCCCCTGACCGATCTTGCCGCCGAAATCGCGCGGGACCACGGCGTCGACTGCGTCACCGGCTCGATCGATCTTGCGCTTGAGGACGCGGCGGATCGCATGGCCGATCTTGCGGACGGGCGCGAGGTGGGGCTGCTGATCCTCAATGCCGGTGCCGATTCCAACGGCGCGCTGTTCCTCGACGGCGCACTGGCCGACTGGGAAGCGCTCGTCACGCGCAATGTCATGACCACGATGCGGGCATGCCATCGCTTCGCCGGACCGATGCGCGCGCGGGGGCGGGGCGGCATCATCCTGGTCGGCTCGGGCGCGTGCTATGGCGGGCTACCGGGGATTACCGTCTATGGCGGCAGCAAGGCTTTCGATCTGGTCTTCGGCGAAGGACTCTGGGCCGAACTCAACCCCCACGGCGTGGATGTGCTGAACCTCATCATGGGGCGCACCGACACGCCCGCGCACCGCGAACTCATGGCGCGCAAGGGGCACGCCTTCCCCGACAATTGCGCCTCGTCGGAAGATGTGGCCGCGCTCGGCCTGGCGCGTCTCCCGCATGGGCCGGTGTGCAACTGGGCACTGGAGGACGAGGAAGTGGGCTATGCCGGAACCTCGGCCAGCGCCCGCCGCGCGCGTATCCAGCAGATCGCCAAGGCCATGGCCGGATAGCCGCGCCGATCAGGAATGCGGGGCGGCGGGCACTCGAATGCGCGCGACAAAGCCGCCCTGCGCCCTGTCCTCGAACGACAGCGCTCCCCCGAAGCGCATCATCAGCCGGTGCGCCGTCGGGATGCCAAGGCCGAAGCCGGGCACGTCCCGACTGCGCGCCTCGTCGATCCGGAAGAACGGGGCGAGGACGTCGGTGAAGTGGCGGGCCGGAATGCCGGCGCCCGGGTCCTCCACCTCGATGTTCCATCCATCGGCCGTCCTCAGCAGCCGCACTTGCGCCGCGCCTCCGAACCGCACCGCGTTCTCGACCAGTGCCGAGAGGGCCAGCCTGACCGGCTCGGCATAAGTCCGGGTCTTGGCATCGCCCGGACCGGAAACCTGCACGCAGTCGCCATAGGCCCCGGCCACGCCCGCGACGAGCGCGCCCAGATCGACCTCTTCAGGCTCGCTGGCGATATGCTGGGCGCGAAGGTAGCCCTGAAGCGACGCGATCAGCGCCTCCATCTCCTCAATGCTGCCGCCGAGGATGTCGGCAAGCTCCCGGTCCTCGACAAGATCGACAACAACCCGCTGGCGCGCGAGCGGCGTGCGCAGATCGTGGCTGATCGCCTCGAACGAGCGGGCCTGATCCTCGACGAGCCGGGCGATGCGCTCCTGCATCACGTTCATCGCATGGGCGAGATCGCGCAGATCCGCAGAGCCCTGCTCGTCGATCTCCACGCGCTGGCCATGGCCAATCGCATCGGCCGCGCGGGCAAGGCGCCGCAAGGGCCGCGTGAGCACGCCCAGCGCCAGAAGACCAACCGCAAGACAAGCAAGTGCGGTCAGCAACGTCAGCACGGTCGCGCGCGCCGCGACCGGCCAGGTGCCGCCGATGTCGCTGGACCGGAAGTTCAGCCACGTTCCATCGGCGAGCCGCATCGAACCCACCAGATCGCGCCTTCCCTCGGGCCCCGGTGAATAGGCGAGATGGAGATCACGGCCCGCCAGTGACGGCTCCCACCGGACGACTTCACCCGCAATCGACCGCAGCGGGCGCGCCATCTTGGCGCCGGTCACTAGCGGGCTTGTGGCAACGTGCGCGTCGAGATGGCGGGTGGACATGACCTTCACCACCTGCCCCGCGTCGATGCCATGGATGCGCTCACTGACCACCAGCAGTTCGGCAATCCGCCGTGCGTGGTCCTCGCGCAGGGTCTGGCGGTCAATCGACTGATAGAACAGCAGGCTACCGGCCAGTTGTACCAGCCCCAGTAGCAGCAGCAGGATCGCGGCCTGCGCCGGAAGGCGCGAGGAGCGTAATCGTGGCAAGGGCACCTCTCTCGGCGGGCGCCGCGGTTCCTTTGCTTGCCGCGCCTCTTGCAAGGCCTCTCATCACAAGGGGAGCGCGTCAATCTTGCAGGGGTGTCCGGCAATGATTTGACACGAGCGGAAGGCACGGACCGGCATCGATTATGCCCTTCACAGGCACCAATCAGGTGACGACGCGGTGCCTAATCGGCTTGCCCGCATTGCTCTATTCATGGCCGCATACCCCGAGTTCACGATCACGATGGAGACGTTCCCATGACCCACCGCATCGATCACAATCTCGCCGCCCCCGCCGGAATGAAGGCACTGGGCCATGTCTACGGTTATGTGATGACAAGCGGACTCGATCCCGCCTTGGTCGATCTGGTCTACTTGCGCGTCAGCCTCATCAACGGCTGCGCCTATTGCATCGACATGCATAGCCGCGACTTGCTGGCCAAGGGCGTCAGCACGGAGAAGCTGGTGCTCGTGCCCGTCTGGCGCGAGGCACGGCCCTTGTTCAGCGAGACCGAACAGGCCGCCCTTGCCTGGGCGGAAACCGTCACCCGCGTGGCCGATACGGCCGTGCCCGATGCCGAATATGAGGCCGCCGCCCGCGTCTTCGATGCCAAGCAGCTGTCCGACCTGACTATCGCGATCGGACTGATGAACACCTACAATCGCCTTGCGATCTCGTTTCGCGCCGCGCCTGCCGCCGTCGCGAAGCTGACCGGGGCGGCGTGAGAGAGCCCATGGACCCGATCTATACCGCGCAGGCCACTGTCCTTGGCGGACGTTCCGGTTGCGTTTCAAGCTGCGACGGGCGGTTGCGGGTCGATCTTTCGACCCCGGCCGCCCTTGGCGGCGACGATGGGCGCGGCACCAATCCAGAGCAGCTCTTCGCGGCCGCCTATGCCGCCTGCTTCCTCGCTACCTTGCGGATGGAAGCGCAGGAGCGCGCCGTCGCACTGGCGTCGGACAGCAATGTCACCGCGACGGTTCGACTGACCGCCGGCGATGCATCGGGGCCGGTGCTGGCCGTGTCCCTTTCGCTCGACCTGCCCGGACTCCCTCCCGAACTGGCGGAGGTACTGGCGGCGCGTGCCCACGCACGCTGCCCTTATTCGAAAGCGGTGTGCGGTAATGTCGAGGTGCGCATCGACGTGACCTGATCAGCTCTCGATACCGTGCGCCCAGGGCTGGCGCGCGAAATGCTCGCGCAGAAATTCGAGCAGGACGCGCACCCGCGCCGGGCGCGCGCGGCCGGGCGGCGTCACCAGAAAGACCGGGCCCGACGGCGGCCGCCAGTCGGGCAACAGTTCCACCAGCGAGCCTTCTTCAAGCTGCTTCCAGACGTAGAACTCGGGCAGGATCGCCAGCCCGATCCCGGCGACGAGCGCGGGTATCATGGCGATCGGGTTGTTCACCCGGTAACAGCCGTCCATTCGCAGCGCGACCGCCTCATGCCCCTCCCGTTCGAACACCCAGTCCTGCCCCCATGAAACATGGGTCGGGATCACCGCCGGATAGCGCGCCAGTTCCGAAGGGTGCGCGGGCATGCCCCGCGCTTCGAGCAGCGCCGGCGCGCCGAGCAGCGGGCGCCGGAACGAAAACAGACGGCTGGTCCTGAGGCTGGAATCCACGCCCGCGCCGACCTGTATTGCGGCATCGAACCCCTCCCCCACAAGATCGACATGGCTTTCGCGCAGCGTGAGATCGACACGCACTTCCGGGTAGGCCCTAAGGAACTCCGGCAGCGCACCGGCCAGCGCATCGGTGCCGAAGCCCGACATCGAGGCGAGCCGGATCGATCCGCGCGGCACTGCCGCTTCCTCCAGAATATCGGCCTCAATCGCCGCTCCATCCGCAAGGATGCGCATCGCGCGCTCCAGCGACAGCCGCCCCGTCTCGGTAAGCGAGAGCTTGCGCGTGGTGCGGTGGAGCAGCGTGGTCCGCATCCGCTCCTCAAGCCGGGTCACGGTCTTGGAAACGGTGGTCTTGGCAAGGCCGAGTTCTTCGGCGGCGTGACTGAACGAACCCTTTTCCGCGACTTTCGCGAAGATGGCCCATGCCTCGAAATCCGGCAGATGCGGCATGCGTGCCCCTTCACGCGATTGAACTCGGCAAGGCTAGCACAATGATCCGTCACGCGAAATCGCTCCGGGCCAGCCCTGTCTTCCAAACATAATGGACAGTGATTACGCATCAGGAAGGCAACAATCAGATGCCCATCAGCCCGCTAATCGGAATGTCGGCGGCAGGATATCTCAGGATCAACGAAACCGAACAGGGATTACCGCCATGAACATTCTGCACATCGATTCGAGCATTCTGGGCGACGCTTCCGTTACCCGCCCGCTTGGCCGCCGCCTTGTCGAAAGGCTGCTTGCCGAGAACCCCGGCGCGAATGTGACCTATCGCGATCTCGCCGCCGATCCGATCCCCCACCTGAGCGGCGCCTATCTGGCGGCCAAGAGCGGCGCGGCAACGGATGCCGACTTCACGGCTGAAATCGCGCTTGGCGATGCCGTGATCGCCGAATTCCTTGCCGCTGACGCCATCGTCATTGCCTCCCCGATGTACAACTTCAGCATTTCCAGCCAGCTCAAGGCCTGGATCGACCGCGTGTGCCAGGCCGGCGTGACGTTCGGCTACACGGCGCAAGGCCCTGTGGGACTGGTCGCGGACAAGCCGGTCTACCTCGTTACCGGACGCGGCAGCGCCTTCGTCCCCGGATCGCCGGTTGACGGCATGGATTTCCAGACGCCCTATCTCAAGGCCGTGCTCGGCTTCGTGGGCATCACGGATGTTACCGTGGTCCACGCCGAAGGGCTGGCCCTCTCTCCCGATGCCCGCGGCACTGTCGTCGCCGCTGCCGAGGCCGCTATCGATACTCTCCCTCTCCCCGCGCAAGCGCTCGAACTTGCCTGATCTCCATTCGAAAGGAACCGAACTCATGACTCGCTTCACCAACAAGAAAGCCCTCGTCATCGGCGGTAGCCGCGGTATCGGTGCCGCTGTCGTCAGGAGACTGGCCGAGGAAGGCGCCTCCGTCACCTTCACCTACGCCGGTTCGAAGGACGCAGCCGAAGCCCTTGCCACAGAGACCGGCGCGACCGCCGTGCGCTCCGACGCAGCGGATCGCGACGCGGTGATCGCTACCGTGCGTGAAGCCGGGCCACTCGACGTGCTGGTCGTCAGCGCAGGCGTGCTGGTTATCGGCGATGCGCTCGAACTCGATCCCGACGCCATCGACCGGATGATCGACGTGAACGTGCGTGCGCCCTACTTCGCCTCGGTCGAAGCGGCGCGCACAATGCCCGAAGGCGGCCGGATCGTGGTGATCGGCTCCACCAACGGCGACCGCATGCCTTTCGCGGGCGGAGCGGCCTATGCGCTCACCAAGTCGGCCATGCAGGGCATGGCGCGCGGCCTTGCCCGCGATCTTGGCCCGCGCGGCATCACCGTCAACGTGGTGCAGCCCGGCCCGGTCGATACCGATATGAACCCGGCGAACGGGCCGATGGCGGACGGCATGCACAGCTTCATGGCGATTGCCCGCCACGGCCAGCCCGATGAAGTCGCCAGCCTCGTCGCCTGGCTGGCGAGCGCGGAAGCCGGCTTCGTTACCGCCGGTCTCTACGCCATCGACGGCGGCTTCGCCGCCTGATCCTTATCCCGCGCGTTCAGACCGAACGAAATCGCAGCGTGAAGATCACGCCGTTCGGGACGTTCGCGCGGGATTCCAGTTTCCCGCCCACCTTGCGCATCAATTCGCTGGCGATCGCGAGACCCAATCCGGAACTGCGCGAAAGATCCCGCCGAGCCGCCTCGAAACGCGCGAATATCTGCGGATCGTAAGTGGGAAGCCCGGGCCCTGTGTCGGCCACATGGACTTCCGATCCCGGCCCCACGGCAACCGTGACGCGGGTGCCGGGCAGCGTATGTTTCGCAGCATTTTCCAGCAGCGAATCCAGCACCCGGCCGACCAGATACTCCGAAGCGAAGACCTCCATGCGCGGCAAGCCGACGATCTCGACGACTTGCCCTTTCGCCATCAGCAGCGGCACGATGGCGGCCACGCGGTCTTCCACGACCGAGCGCAGTTCGACCATTTCCTCCGGATCGCAGGCCATCGCATCCACTTCCGCCACCAGCAGCAGGCGCTCGACAATCGCTTCGACGACATCGATCTGGCGAAGCATCCGCATCTGCACTTCGGACGGCCCGCCCTGCCCCGCCAGCAGGCGCAGAATGGCCAGCGGCGTGCGCAGTTCGTGCGCTGCATCCGCCGCGAATTCCCGCTCGATCCGATAGGCATCCTCCACCCGGTCGAGCGCGGCATTGAAGGCGCGCAGCAGCGGAAGCACTTCCTCCGGCATGCCTTCGGTATCGACGCGCTGCTGCAACTGGTGGGGAAAGACCTGCTCCACCTCGCGCGAGGCGCGCTTCACCGGCGCCAGCGATTGCCGCACGATGTAAGTGTCCACCGTCAGCAGCCCGACCAGGAAAATCGCCAGAAGCCCGCCGCCAACCATCACGATCTGGGCGCGCAGGTCGTCGAAGATCACGTCGGGGTGATCGAGGTTCTGGACGATCACCAGCCAGCTTCCCGGCTCGCGGACAAGCGGCATGCTGATGCCCGAATAGATCTTCGAACCGCGCACACGCCTGAAGTAGGTGACGTCCGGCCGGGTCGGCACGGCCAGCGAGGGCGAGGACTTCAGGTTGTCCACGGCGATGCGGCGCCCCCGGTCCTCGACCCAGAAGCTGAAGCTGCTGCCCCCGCCGCGCAGGGCCACGGCCGCCTCTTCCGAGATCGTCCAGCCTTTCGAATGGCGCTCCAGCCCCGCCTGCATCTTCTGCGCATATTCGTCGAGGACTTGCCGCTGGAGCCGGTCTCCCGTGCTGTCGATCAGCAGCCACGCGCCCAATGCGGCGAACACGGCCGTAATCAGCGTGGCGGCAGCGTGAAGGACGAGAATCCGGCGCAGGACGGAAGGTGTGCGCATCATTTCTCCTGCGCGGACCGCAGCAGATATCCCAGCCCGCGCACGGTCACGATCTCGGCGCCGACGTCCAGCGACATCAGGCGCTTGCGCAGCCGGTGCACGCTCACTTCGGCGGCGTTGGAGGAAAATTCCTCGCCAAGGCCGAAGAACGCCGACTCGATCTGCGATTTGCGCACCACTTTGTCCCGGTGGCGCATCAGGAGATCCAGAAGCTGCACTTCGCGCGGGGCCAGCACGATCGTGGTATCGTCCACACGCAGGGTCTGCGAGGCGACATCGTACCGAAGCTGGCCACAGGCGATCGCGCCGCCCTGATCGCCCGTGGCCCGCCGCAAGAGCGCAGCGACGCGGGCGATCAGTTCCTCGGCAGCAAAGGGCTTCGGCAGATAATCGTCCGCTCCGGCATTGAGCCCGGCCACCCGGTCCGCAATGGCCGATCGCGCCGTCAGCACCAGCACCGGCAGGAAGTGCCCCGCCGCACGCAACTGGCGCAGCAGGACGATGCCATCCTCGTCCGGAAGGCCGAGATCGAGCAGCATGGCCGCATGATGTCCCGTTTCCACGAAGGCGCGCGCCTCATCGGCTGTAGAAACGATGTCGTTGGGAAACCCCGCCTCGGCCAAATGGAGGCCGATAAGCTCTGCCAGTTCCGGATTGTCCTCGACGATCAGCAGCCGCATGCCCCGCCCCCCGCAAGGCTTCGGGCATCCCGGCCGGAGCCGCCATGCCGTTGCCGTGGTTGCTCAGAGCGTAATCCGTTCGTTCCGAACCGGATTGCGCTCTGTTTATCGTTTGTTTGGCGCATTTTCCGAGTCGTCAGGTGATCCCACCTGACTTGAAAATGCTCAAACGTCTTTCATGCTGCGGCGATGCGGGAACCGCATGCGACCGGCACGCCACACTGCACCAATGTGACACAATACGGCAAGCGCAACATCATCTTATCCGGCTGTGCTTGTAAGGTCGCCGTAAGCCGGGACGAGACATAGTAAACAGGCAAGTCATCATTGGAATATTCCGTTCCGATCTTGCAAGGCGAATGTCCCGGCGCCTGGCGCCATTGGCTGGGGGTAGCATGACCCACGAGCTTATTTCTACGACGTGTGTATCTGCGGGTGACGGCTTCTACGTGTCACCGAATTTGCATGGACGAGGACGAGAATCTCCCGCACCGGAAATGATGGATCAGGTCATCGCCTGGCGCATCGATACTTTCCGCATCGCGGGCGACGAAGTGCCGATCTCGACGATCTGGCCGATCACCATCAACGGCTCCGTCGACACCACCGAGTTCTTCATCCTGCGACCTGACGGCAATATCGAATATCCCGACGGTGCATCGCCTTGTACCGGCAAATCCTCGCTGCATCTGGTTAACAGCGAAATCCATTAGATCGACGCGGTTGTTCACCGAAATCCCCCCAGCGCTCCGCCGTCCGTTTCGCCGCCTGAAAAGCGGCCGCAGTCCCTTTCCGCCGGGCACGACGGCCCCGGCAAACTTTCGAGGTTGAACGCCGCAAGCAAGGAGCATCCACCATGTCCATCACGATGTTCGTCGCGATGAAGAACTCACTCGCGCAGGAAGGAATGTGCCGGATCCTGGCCGATTCCGCCCTTGGAACCGCCGAGCCCCTGCGCAGTCTGGCCGCTCTCGCTCCCGCGCTGGCAGGGCGCCATGAAGAGGCCATTCTGGTCATCGACAGGTCGATTTGCGGCGCCGACGGTGCGGCCACGCTGGGCAACCTGCTGCTGCGCTATCCGCGGCTCCGCATCGTCGTACTGGTCGAATCTTTCGAATTCTCGGAAATGGCGGCGCTCTACATGGCGGGCGCGCATGCCTACTTCCTGATCGACTCGCCCTGCCAGTCGCTGGTTTCGATGATGCAGATGGTGGCAATCGGACAGCGGGTGGCCCCGCCCGAGATCATCGACATGGTCGACAACATGCTGGTCGTCACAAGCCGGGGGGCGCCGCAGAGTGCGAGCGTGGAGGACTACAAGTTCAACACCCGCGAACTCGATGTCCTCGCCAGCCTGCGCAACGGCTTGCAGAACAAGACGATCGCCTACGACCTCAATGTCACCGAAGCCGCGATCAAGGCGACCGTGAAGTCGATCCTGACCAAGCTGGGCGCGCGGAACCGGACTCAGGCCGCCGTCATGGCGCGCGAGATGTCGCTGTGCGAACCCCGCCCTCGCTACGAGATGTCCGGCGAAAACCTCCCCCGCGCCCGCAGCAGCCACTGACGCAGGGCGCGCCGGTCAGGCCGCCACGAAGGGATTGCGCGCCACCAGTGTTCGCAGACGGTCGGCAAGATCGCCGGGAATAGCGACGCTGTCGCGGTGATAGTTCCGCTGCCCGGCTCCGGCCTGCTCCACCAGATCGTCATGCATGCCGCCCATCAGCCCGTTGATCGCGCTGAGGAAGCGGGACATGCGGTAGACCTGCTCATCGGGCTGAAGCGTGCGCATCACGTCATAGAACGAGACCTGACGGCTCACGACCTTGCGCATCATGTGAAATTGATGGCCGCTAAGCGAACCGCTTTCCAGCCAGCGCTTCAGCCGGTGGAATTCCTCGCGCCGGAAGGCAAGGAACCCGGCGGAGGTGTCGAGTTCTACCGTCTCGACTTCGCGGCGCACCGCCATCCATAGCGGCCGCGACAGCATCAGGCGCAGCATCAGGCCATAGCCCAATACCGCCATGCGCCGCCGGTTGCGGAAGGCATCCTGAAGATGCCCCATGACTGCAACGGTCCAGCGGAACAGCCGCGGCGCCTTGTGCCGTTTGCCGTGGAGCACCAGCGCAAAGCGCAGTTGCTTGTAGGCAGCCCGGATATTCTTGTAGCGCACCCGCGCGTCCGGCGGCAGGTCGCCGGAAACGATCAGCGTATGGGCCAGCGCGCGCATCTGCACCGGGTCCGCGTTTTCGCTCCAGAACTGCATGCACAGATCCAGACAGCGGCGCATTTCCTCCTCGCTACAGGCGATCGGGATCGGATTGGGAAGGCTGACGACGGGGTCGACCACGTCGTTCACCTCGACCGCTTGAAACAGCGCATCCAGCGTCTCTGCCGGGAAAGTCCGGCCCCCGTTCACGCCCGCGCTCCGCCTGTCATCACGTAGACCAGTTTCTGCCGCTCACGATATGCCCAGAGCGTGGGTACCAGCATGAACAGCGCCTTGAGCGAAACGCCCGCGACATAGGCCAGGCCCGCGCCGGTCAATCCATAGAAATGGATCAGAACGAACAGCAGCAGCGCATAACCGGCGGCCGCCGTGCCTTCCGCCACCAGTGCCGAGCGCTGGCGCCCGGCCATGTAGAGCAGCGATTCCAGCGGGAAGCTTGCCATCGTGACGATCAGCGACGCGGTCATGAGCTGGAGCAGGTCGTAAGCCTCGACATAGCGCTTGCCGAACACCAGGCCGATGACCGGCTCTCCGCCGATGATGACCACCAGCAGGATCAGCGCGCCGATCGCGCCGGACATTACGGCGCTGCGAATGGCCAGCTGCCACGGGTGGCGACTGGTCGGATCGAGCCGCATGATTTCCGGATAGAAGCTGCGGGACATGAGGTCTGCCGGCTTGCTGGCAGAATCGAAGAACGTGGCGGCAATCTTGAACAGGCCCGCGCTCGTCGGGCCCAGCATGGCGCCGACGATCAGGTTGCTGACCGGGCCCCAGGCGGCCCAGATCGAATGGGCGATATTGGTCGTCCACACGAAGTCCCAGGCGGCCGACAGCCGCCGTCCCGGCCCAAGCAGGCCCGGACGCAGCGCGCCCCGGATTTCCCGGCGGCGCAGTTCCTGCACCGACATCGCCCAGAGGCACAAGTCGCCCGCAAGGTCCGCGATGTACCAGGTGAGCACGAAGCCGACGAAACCGAAGTTCCCGAAATAGGAAATGGCGCCCCCAAGGGCGCGCAAAGCCGGCGTGACGAGCTGCTGGAGGGCGATCTGGTCGAACCGGTCCAGCACGCGCAGGATGCCGGACGGGGTGGCCGCCGTCATCGTCGGGATCAGCGTGCAATAGAGCATCGCCAGCCGCACATCCTCGGCCGGGATGTCGAACCAGTTGGCCAGGAATGGCAACAGGATCAGGCCCCCGGCCAGCCCCACCAGACCGCTGGCGAGGTCGAGCCCGAAGGCGAAACCGGTCACGTCGCGCAGTTCGTCAAGGTCGCCCCGGCCCAGTGCCGGGGTGCCGTAGCGGACGATGAATTGCCAGGTCTGGAACTTGACCAGCGCGCCCACGCCGTTGGCGTAGGAATGGATGATGACGAGCGTACCGAACAAGGCCGGGCTCATGCCGCGCCCGGCGCAGGCCAGCGCGATCAGGCCCAGCAGCGCGGCGATCAGCTTGGTCGAGCCGAGATAGGACGCATTGCGCAGGATCGTGCGGAACACGCCGTCCGAAAACCAGTGTTTCACGGCCTTCATCACGCGGCCTTTCGTGCCGGGGCCGCGCCCATGGCGGCAAGCCGCTCGGCAATCGCTGCCTTCGCCTCTGCGAGCACTTGCTCAAGCGGGGCTTCGGCATCGATCTCCACGATCGGCGCGCCTTCGAAAGTCAGGCGCGGCACGTCGGCGATCTTGCGCGCGAGCGACGACAAACGGTGGTCGGGCTTGCGCGCCACCGCCACGTCGAGCGAGACGTTGAGTCGCAGCACAAGATCGGGACGGGTCGCCACCATGGCCTCATACTGCCGCCGCTCGGACCGGGCGAGCACGCCGACAAGGCCCTTGGCTCCGGCATGGGCAAGGCCCAGCCCGTCCATCGGGCCGGGTATACCCACTTGCGGGAAACGGTCCGCGATGATCGCGTAGCCATCGCGGCGGGCGCGCATCATGCGGCGGAAACGGCGCACGCGCCGCATCGAGAACAGATAGATCACCAGCGCGGCGCCCAGCCCCGGCCCCTTGTCGGTCTGTGCCTTCTGCGCCTTGGCATGGATCGATTTGTCGAGCTTGCCGCCCAGCAGCGGCAGGCGGCCGATGGCGCGGCCGATATTGCCGGACTGCTTGCCCAGATGGCAGATCCGCGCAGGTCGCTGCTCGTCGAGCCAGGCACGAAGCGCCTCGGTCACGGTCGATTTGCCGGAACCGTCGCAACCGACGACAGCAATGAGGGGCGGAAGGGAAGCAGAATTCATCGTCGGGCCCGAATTAGGAAAGCGAGTTGGTATGCGTCATGTTTGCAGGCCGTGCCGCCGCAGCACGCCGCGAACGGTGTCGAGCACCTCACGGTAAGGCCGCGTGGCATCGACATCGACGATCTGCGCGCCGCCAAAGCGCAAAGTCGGCATCACGGCAAGCTTCTTTTCCAACATCGCACGCTCATGATCGGCCTTGCGGCCCATCGCGGTGTCGACATCGACATTGAGCCGGATCACCACGGTGGGGCGATAGGCTGCCATGCCGTCGTACAATGCACGCTCCCGCGAAGCGAGCCGTTCGACCAGCGCCGAGCCCTTGCGCATCCACGACAGGCCCGGTCCGTCGAAGCTGCCGGGGATTTCGGCCTGCGGGTAGCGATCGGTCACCACTTGCACGCCCTGCCGCCGATAATCGAGAACCTTGCGAAAACGCCGCTGCCGGGCGAGCGAGAAGGCGAACATCGCCAGCGCCGTGACCAGCCCCGGCAGGCGCTTGTCGGACGCTTTGCGCTCTGCCGCCCGTGCATCTCCCTCATGCGCGCGCTTGGCCTTGCTGGTCAGGAACCGCTCGACGATCCGGCCGATCAGCGGCACCTGGCCGATCTTGCGGCCAAGGTCCCCGGTACCGAGGCCGAGATACATCGCGCGCGTCGGCGCCTGCTGCTCCAGCAGTGCCACCAGATCGCGGGCAAGCGTGGATTTGCCCGAACCGTCGCAGCCGACCAGCGCGATGCAGGGCGCCAGGGCAGAATCATCCGCAGTGACGAGCGACAGGGCCGGTCTCTGCGCGAAAGAGGAATCCAACGGAGTGCAGGACGCGATCTCGCGTGGAGACTTTTGTATCGTCATGATTTCGTTGGCCGCTCCTGCCGCTCTTCCGAAGCGGGGGGCTGCGGGAAAAGCTCGTGGGTTCAGGTCGAGCCCTGCTTCCTAGCCTGCGAAGCTGACGCGAAGCTGATGGCGACAAAAGTTTTCGGGCCGGTTTGACGGTCGCCCGAAAGCTGGCGTAGTCCCGGTTCGTCCGCCTCCGATGGGGCGCCTGAACCATCCGGCGATCCGTCTGGCAATCCCGCAAACCGACGTGGAGTCCCCCTCTTGCCCCGCCTGCTGATCGCGGAAGACGATGCCGATCTTGGCCCGGCAATGAAGCGGGCGCTGGAACTCGACGGCTATGTCGTCGATCTTTTCGCGCGCGGTGACGACGTGCTCGTCGCTGTCGGGGTGGGCAGTTACGACGTCATTCTGCTCGACATCGGATTGCCGCACATGACCGGCCTCGAAGTGCTGCGCGCCTTGCGCGCGCGGCGCGACGAGACGCCGGTCATCGTCATCACCGCCTTCGACCGCACGCCGCACCGCGTTGCCGGGCTCGACGCCGGGGCCGACGACTACGTGGTCAAGCCCGTCGACCTTGAGGAACTGGCCGCCCGCATCCGCTCGCAATTGCGCCGCCGTGAGCGCCGGCACGACGATAGCCTCAGCGTTGGCCGGGTCACGCTGGACTTCGCCGGACATGTCGCCAGCATGGATGGCGAGGAAGTGCTGCTGACCGCCAAGGAATTCCGCGTTCTCGCGCTGCTGATGCGGCGCAGCCGGCGTTTCGTTTCCAAGACCGATCTGGAAGGCGAGCTTTACGATCAGGACCAGTGGGTGGAATCGAACACGATCGAAGTCGCCATCTCCTCGCTGCGGCGCAAGTTCGGGCGCGACTTCATCCGCACGGCGCGCGGGCTGGGCTACATGGTCGGCGGATTGGAGGCGTGAAGCGTTCCTCGCTCTCCACCCGGCTCTACCGCCGCGTGCTGATGCTGCTGGCGATCACCGGTCTGGCCATGGGCGCGATCCTCTATTCGGTCGCCAGCGTGGAGATCGGGCGCTCTTCCGACGCCCAGCTCGTGAATGCCTCGCGCCTGCTGTACATGATGATGCAGGACGAACTGACTGCCGGCGTGATGGTGGCGCGGAGCAACGATCTTGCCGGAAAGGCCGATCCGCTGCTGTCGGCCGAGGAAAAGAAGGCGTTCCGCGCCTCCTATGACTGGTGCATGTTCGCGGTGTTCTGGAAAGGCCAGCCGGTCGCGCAATCGAGCTGGGGCGCGCCGGTCGAACTGGTCCCGCGCCAGCCGGGCCTGCACGATTTTACCGCGCTGGGTGAACGCTGGCGTAGCTATGGCCTTCCGGGCCGCGATCCCCGGCTGCTGGTGGTGGTGGCGGAACGCGACGCCATGCGCGAGTTCTCGATCGGTCCGGTCGTGCGCAGGCTCGTGCTGCCACTGTTCCTGTTGCTTACCGCTGCCATGGTCATTCTCTGGTGGACGCTGCGCAAGAGCCTGTCCGAAGTCGAGCGGCTCGCCGCGACGCTCAACGCGCGCACGCTCGCGGATCTGATGCCGCTGGTGCCCGAAGACTGGTCGCGCGATCTCGGGCCGCTGATCGTGGCGCTGAACAAGCTCTTCGCGCGGCTGGAGCAGGCCTACGAGCTGGAACAGGCCTTTACCGACGATGTCGCGCACGAATTGCGCACGCCGCTGGCGGCGATCCGGGCGCAGGCGCAATTGCTGCGCAAGACCGCGCCCCAGCCGATCGTGGAGGACGTGAACCGCCTGCTGGCCGTGGTGAAGCGTGCCAACGATCTGGTCGACGGCATGCTGACGCTCGCCCGCCTCAATGCGACGGCGGTGTCCGTGCGTTCGGTGGATATCCACGCGCTGGTGGCGGATGTCGTGGCCGAGGCCCTTATCAACCTGCCGCCCGACGAGATCGAATTCACCGTCCTGCCCGAGCATGTGGTGCGCTGGACATGCGATCCCGCATCGCTCCAGATTGCGCTGGCTGCGGTGATCCACAATGCCGTCCGCCATGCGCGGGAAGGCGGACAGGTCGACATCGCCATCATCCGCACATCCGATCACCTCGTCGTGACTATCGGCGACCGGGGCCCCGGCGTCCCTGCCGAAGACCGCGACCGCCTGCTGCGCCGCTTCGAGCGCGGCGCAGCGCCGTCTTCCGGCAGCGGCCTCGGGCTTTCCATCGCGGTCAAGGCGATGACGCTGGCGCGGGGGTCTATTGAGCTGTTGGATCGTCAGGACGGCCCCGGTCTGCTGGTCGTGCTGACTTTGCCCGCTGCCCGCTAAGTATACTCGGGGCGAGCCCCCTTCCGTCCTAGGGGCGGCCCTGATGGCATGATCCCTGAGACTCGGCGACTATCCGCCTATGTCCACAGGAGGAATCACCATGAGCAGACGGATGGCCACTCTGGCATTGGCCGCGCTTCTGACCGCGTGTGCCTCAACGCCCACCGTGAACTTCGACTCCGATCCCAACGCCAATTTCGCCTCGTTCCGGACTTATAGCTGGGCCTACCGCAAAGTGCCGAACGGCATGAACCCACTGCTGACGGAGCGGATCCGCGCCTCTATCGACACCGAACTGGCGAACCGAGGCTTTACCCAGGCGGACCCCGGCGATTTCGCCGTGGGCTTCACCATCGGCTCGCGCGACCGGGTGGAAGTGACAGACTTCGGTTCTTACGGGCCCTACTTCCGTCCCTGGGGCGGATGGAGCGGTTGGGGCGGATCACGCGTCGATGTGCGGAACGTCACGGACGGAACGCTCGTGATCGACATCTACGACACGCGCACCAAGGCGCCCGTCTGGCACGGCACGGCGACCCAGCAGGTTACGCAGAGTTCGGTGACGCAGGAAAAGATCGATACGGCGGTGCGCGCCGTGCTGGCCAAGTTCCCGCCCCCACCTCCGAAGTAGAAGGGCGGCGGGGGCCCTGCTCAAAAGGCCTCGGCAATACCCAGATAGACCGCTCTGGAATCCCGGCCGACCGCCAGATCCAGACGCAGGTTGATATTGGTCTTGCGCGAGGGCTGATAGCGCAGGCCCACGCCGCCTGCGGGAAGGAACTTGGTATCGTCCAGCCGGTCCAGACGCGGCGCGGTTCCGCCGATGCCGCCGAAAGCCACCGCGCCGAACCGGCCGAACAGTTGCCGCCGCCATTCGACCTGCATGGCCCAGCTCGCACGGTCGCGGTAGCGTCCGGTCTTGTAGCCCCTGAGGTCGTTCTTCTGCCCATAGAGGCACAAGTCATAGAACGGCGCACCGGACGAAGCACCGCAGAGGCCCCCGTGCAACGCCCAGACCGTCTTGCTTCCGCTCGGCACGTACCAGCTGACTCCGGCCGTCAACTTGCGCGAAGTGAAGTCTCCCCCCAGCACTTTCAGGCTCAACAGCCATTCGGCATGGGCATAGACACCGTGCCGTGGATTGAGTGAATTGTCCCGCGTGTCGTAAGTCACGACGGGGCCGATCTGGGCAAGGTCGGTGTTCTCCTGACCCGGCGGGATCGCCAGATCCGGATAGGTCGGATCGAGGTCCTTCTGCGTGGCATCGACGCTGGCGTAGAACATCCGCACGCCGGCATAGAGCCCCGGCGCCACTCGCATCTGCCCCTGAAGCCGGACCACCGCGATCTTCTGGTGCAGGTTCGTGGAGATATTGCGATCCCCCGCCTCGGGTCCGATGCCGTAGTAGTCCATGACCAGATCGCCTGCACCCACGGCCGCATTCAGGCGGTAGCGATCGCCGTCCAGCGACATGCTGTGAAAGCCGCCCACCAGCCAGTTGCCGTTGCTGGTCTTCATCGCCGCGCCGCCGGTGATCCACGGCGACGGCGCGTTGTTGGGGTTGTAGAAGGCAACACCGGCCACGACCAGTCCCGTGCCGAGCGTGGGATTGGTGATCGGCAACGGTACGGCAAGGATGTCCTTTCCGCTCTTGCCGGGGGCTTCCTTGCCGCTCACGGCTCTGGCGACCGCTTCGGCCTGTTCGTCCATATCGTCGATCTGGTCGCCCGGTCCGTCGGCCAGCGCGGGCGTGCTGACGCAGACCAGCATCGGCACGATGAGACAGCCCAAGCCCCGGCGCCGCGCGAGGGGTCCGCGAATGCGGGCCCACGCGTGTGGGCCCGGCGATGGCTGGTTGGCTGGCATCCCGCTTATCAGCCTAGGCCCTTCCCGCAGGCCATATAATCGGAAATTACCCTGAGCTTGCCGGGCATATCGCCGCAACGCGGTAAAAGATCATGCCAGTACCTCGCAATCTCAGGTGAACTACCGATAGGTCGCCGCCCCAAGCGCTTTAAGCTTTGAAGTTCCGCAGCTTCATCCATGGCAGGGGGCGACGATTTCGGCATGGCACCACGGCAACACCGTTCGCTCGCACGAGTGCTCGCCCGGCTTGGCGCCGGTTCGCTACTCGTCTTTCCCGCAAGCCTCGCATGGGCGCAGGCGGCCCCTGCCCCCGGTACGCAGCCGGTGACGGCCACGACCGACGGACCTGCCGACACTTCCGCCGATACCACGGCCGACGGGGCAGCCCCTCAACCCAAGAAGGAATCGAAATTCCACCGGATGTTCTTCGACGAGAAGGACGGCAAGTTCGACTTCTCGAACACGCTTGCCAAAGGTGGTTTCCTGCCGATGCCGGTCATCATCACCGAACCGGCGGTGGACGGTGGCTTCGGCCTCATCGCCCAGTTCATCAAGCTGCCGAAAGACAGCAAGAGCGGCATAACGCGCACGATGGTCGGTGCGGTAAAAACCGGAAACGGCTCCTACGGCTATGGGTTCTTCCGCTCCGGATCGCTGTGGGACGGCGAGGTCAGCTACAAATTCGGAGTCGGCCGGGGCAAGATCAATCTCAATATCTACCCGTCGTTCCTGCCGCAGGGCATCGAATATACCAACCGCTACGACTACGGCGCCGTCGGCTCGGTGCGCCTGCATCTGGCCGACCGGCGTTTCTCGTTCGGGCCGGTCTTCGATTTCCGCCAGCTCCATTCGAAGCTGGATTTCCAGCAGGACCCGGACGGTCCTAAACTGCCCGACAACTTCACCCCCGATTTCGACCGCAAGCTGAACACCGGCGCGCTCGGCTTCGGCGTGCATTTCGACAGCCGCAACAATGCGCTTTCACCTACCGAGGGCGTGAACATCTACGCCGAGGGCAAGTTCAACGCAGGCGCCTTCGGCAGCGACCGCGACTTCCAGATCTATCAGCTTCACGGCTACGGCTTTCATCAGCTCTCGCCGGCCTGGGACGTAGGCGCCAAGCTGGAGATCGATGCCGCGCGGGACAACTATCCGGCCTTCTTCGCGCCCGCCATCAACATTCGCGGTGTAGAGGCCTCGCGCTATCAGGGTGCCACCGTCTACAGCAGCGAAATCGAAGTAACGCGGCGACTGAGCGATCGGTGGTCGATCCTGGGTTTTGCGGGGCTGGGCTTTACCGACGCCGGCGGCAAGCGAACCTTCGACAATTCCGGCGCGATCTTCGCCGGAGGCGGCGGTTTTCGCTATCGCATTGCCCGAAAGCTCGGTCTCGATGCGGGGGTAGACGTGGCCTACGGACCGGGCGGGGCGGTGTTCTACCTGCAATTCGGCCACGCCTGGTCCTTCGGGCTGGACTGATCCGGCGCGGATCAGTGCCCCGGCGGCAACGCAGCCGCAGTCGGGGCGCTTCCAAAGCTGCCCGGCGGCTGCGCCTTGATCATGTCCAGCAACTCGATCATCGGCTCCTGGTCCTCGACGATGCCGCCAGATGTCGGACGGTCGATATCGATGACAAGCAGCAAAGCGCCGCCGAACAGCAAAAGCAGCATCGCCGCGCTCATCCGCCCCCGCTGACCGGCCAGCACATAGCCCAGCACGCCGCCCGCGACAGTCTGGTAGACCACCAGCAGGACGAACACCTCCAGCGGAACATGCGAACGACGGGCCTGCTGGCGCTTGGCATCGTCATCGATCATCTCGTTGATCGAGGAGATGTAGGACGTGGAGAAAGGCCGCGCGACCATCGTCGGGAAGGCATCGACGGTATCCGACCAGAGCTGCGTGATCATCGCGTTGCTGCGCGCCAGCAACTCCTGCTGATGCGGGCCGATCGGTTCGCGGGCGAGCGCGATGCGGTTCTCCGTGTAGTTCCGCAGCAAGGTGCTGATCTTCGTGCGATGCGGTTCATCCAGCAATTGCGTGCGCAAGTAGGCCGTGCCGATAGCGTTGGATTCGTCCAGAACCATCATGCGGCGCGTGTCGAAACGGTCGATCGCCAGGGCAAAGGTGAAACCCACCAGCAGTGCCAGCAACCCCATCACGGCCGAGACGATGTAGCCAAGCTCGGCATGGTCGTCCTTGGCCTGCTCGTCCTCGTCTCCCGGTCCGGCGGCAGAGGCCTTCCGACGGCGCGTGACGCCGCGCAGCTTCCACCCGGCCCATGCCGCCACGATCATCGCGCCATAGAGCACGATTCCGATGATCCAGATCGGTGTGACAAGCAACCAATGACCAAGTACCGACATAGCCGCGCTCCGTTGTTGGGAGTAACAGCTTGACACCCACCCAACTTCCTCAATATCCGTATAAACCCTGGGAAATTCCAAGAAGGGATAGCGCCGGTCGAGACCACAAAAGGAATGCTGCCTAACAGCATCAAGGCCATCGCGACTTCCAGAGGACTTTCGCAAGGCAACTCAGCAATCCCCCTGTTTCTTTCAGTCATGGCCGGGGAATGTGCATGCCGGGATAAGGGGTTTTCCCGATAGCCGACACAGTTCGATTGTCCGATGAATCCTTTTCCGAACAATTCAGGCCCGCACTGCGCGCCGCATCGACGAGGAGGCGATGAGTAGCCCTGTCAGGCGTATCGTAATTGCGGACGACCACGAGGCCATTCGTCTCGGTGTACGATCCACATTGTCCGTAAATCCCGACTGGCGGATCGTCGGGGAAGCTTCAAACGGAAGGGATGCACTTGAACTGATCAGGTCGACACAGCCCGACATTGTCATTCTTGACTATTCGTTGCCGATGATGAACGGCCTCGAAGTGACAAGAGCGGTGAAGCGGGAACTTCCGCGTGTCGAAATACTCATCTTCACCATGCATGATCGCGAAGATATTCTGGCGGAATTACTGACGGCCGGTGTGCGCGGCTATCTGCTCAAGTCGGATGCGACCAAGCACCTGATCTCGGCGGTCGAAGCGCTGGCAGTGCGACGCCCCTACTTCTCCGGCAATGTCTCGCAGACACTGCTTGACCGCTTCGTAGAGGCGTCCACGCGCAGTTCCAGTAGCTCGCAACTGACCACGCGCGAGCGGGAGATCGTCCAGTTGATCGCCGAAGGGCGGTTGAACAAGGAGATTGCAGGAATTCTGGGGCTCAGCATCAAGACGGTTGAGACGCACCGCGCCTCGGCCATGCATAAGCTGGATATCAAGACTACCGCCGGGCTGGTGCGCTATGCCGTGCGGAACAACATTATCGAACCCTGATTACAGGCCCCGATCAGCGCACTCTGCGGGGCCTCAGCCGCTGCCCGCGATCGCGGGCAGGACCTTCATGACGCGCAAGACATCGGCCTGACGCGGCACGGTTTGCGCGCGAAGCGGGAACGCGTCGCGGTCTTCGAACAGGGCGGCGTCCATCGCGCAATCGTCGCCAAGCCGTCGCGGCGCGATCGCAGTGACCACGGTCCCGTCCTGGCTGGAACGGACCGTGAAGCGGCCGCACAGGCCCGCCATCCGGGCATGCATTCCGTTGAGGCCGACTCCGCAGTCCCGCGGATCCACCGGCGGCTTCGCCGCGTGGCCATCCGACGGCCCATAGTCGCGCACAGTCAGGACGATCCAGTTGCGCCGGGATTTCAGGCGCACTTGCGCGCTGCCGGCGCCGCTGTGCTTGAAGACGTTCATCAACGCGGCCTGTGCCACGCGGAACAGGGACAGCTCCGTTTCGTGGCAGGCGCCGGGTTTATAACCATAAGTGTCGAATTCCACGTCGATCCCGGTGCGCGCGGCCATGCCGGAGACGAGCGTATCCAGCGCGTCGGCTAGTCCCAATACCTCCAGTTCGGGCGGATGCAGCAGATAGCTGAAACAGCGGATCTGCCGCTGGAGTTCGTCGATCGTGCTTTTCGCGCTGCGATGTGCACGCTCGCGATACTCGGCCCTGCCGTCGTGCAGGGACTGCAATTCGAGTTCCAGGATGAAAAGGTGCTGCGCCAGCACGTCATGAAGATCGCGCGCCAGCCGCCGTCGTTCATCGTCGCGTGCCCTTAGCAAGGTTACACGGACGTCTTCCGGCGTACAGGTTTCGGCAGCAAGCGCATCGACCGACATGTCGCCGGCCAGACGCTCGATGAGATAAGAGAGTTCGCTGAAAGCCATTTGGGCGCCTCGATGTTGCAAAACACATCACAATCGACAGCGCGACCCCTGATTTTTTTCCTATTGCAACTATTTCATCACCCACCCAACGATCGAAAATTAAGTCATTTTCCAGTCCTTTTTTCAAATTTCCCTACGGATATCCGCGGAGGCGATCTGCCTATGCGGCGGTGTCGTCGACCGGGCGCACGACACAGCGAAAGCCGACATGGCTGGTCGACGTGTCGATCGGCTGCGCATGGCGCGCGGCGGGCCGATAGCGGCGGCAATAATTGGGTGCGCAGAGGTGAGAGCCCCCCTTGAGCACCTTGCGCGGAATGGGAATCTCGGGCTGGGCCGGATCGAAACTGCGTTCACGCGCAGCGCCTTGAGGATTGCGCGGAGCGCAGCAAGGCTTGGTCGTCACGACCTCATGCGCCGCCGCGAAGTAATCGCTCGTCCATTCCCAGACGTTGCCGATCATGTCGAAAATGCCGTAGCCGTTGGCCGGAAACGCATCCACCGGCGAGGTCCGCAGATAGCCGTCCTCCAGCAGGTTCTCGCTCGGGAAATTCCCCTGCCAGGTGTTGGCCATCGGCTGCCCATCGGGCATCAGTTCGTGGCCCCAGGCGAATTCGGCGCGATCGAGCCCGCCGCGCGCGGCCATTTCCCATTCTGCCTCCGTGGCAAGCGATTTGCCCGCCCATTTCGCGTAAGCCAGAACGTCGTCATAGGAAACGTGGACCACCGGGTGGTTTTCCAGCCCCTCGATCGATGAGCCCGGTCCCAAAGGATGGCGCCAGTCCGCCTCGAAGCGGTAGTCCCACCAGTAACCGATGTTGTCGAGCGGCACCGGCCGGTCCGGCTGCGTAAACACAAGCGAAGCGGGCCGCAGCATTTCGGGCATCGCGCCCGGGTAGTCGGCCGCGTTCGGCGCGATTTCCGCTGTCGTGACATAGCCCGTCGCATCGACGAAAGCGGCGAAGTCCCGATTGGTGACCGGAGTTGCATCTATCCAGAAACCGTCCACGATCACGGGGTGCGCGGGCGCTTCTTCGGGATAATGCTCGTCCGAACCCATCCAAAAGGTTCCACCGGACACGAACACCATGCCCTGAATCACCATCGGGTCAGGCGCCTGCATGGCTGTATCGGAAGCTTCCCGCACCGAAATCCTCCTGATGGTTCTTCGAAGATCCATCGCACTGCTATGTACGTGGACCGAATTTCAGTAGTGTTACCATCAGTAATTGCCCTTTGTCATCGGTAATTACCCTTAGGCCGCAATTGACATATTTGCATTTTTCCCTTCGCCGCACTCAGGGAACGCCTCATCCGAATGCGGAAATATCGAACACCACACTTACCAAGGCGAGCAGTCCTACGATCATCAGCCCGATGGCCACGATCAGCGTGATGGAGACCGGATAGGCGCTGTCTCCATGGAGCAGTCCGTCGGCGATCATCTCCTTTCGGCGGGCGCGCAGTTCGTTCGCGAACTGGACGTGTCGCCAGATCCCGCCCACCAGAATGAGCATGCCGAGAACGATCAAGGTCCCGCCAAAGTTTCCGGGTGCGCGTGAATTCGAAATGGTCCCGGCATCGGCCAGTCGCTTGAACGCCTGGAAGATGGTGAACCCGAAGCCGATCATCGACAGAGAGGTGCGAATTTCGGACATAAGTGTCCGATCCGCCGACATTCGCGTGCGCTGGATCGACATTCCGGTGCGCCGCGTGGACATCTCCGTGCGGTCTTCCGACAAGTCCGTGCGATGCCGCGAGAGGTCCGTGCGATATTCCGAGAGATCGGTGCGATGCTCGGAAAGCCCGGTGCGATGCCGGGACAGGCCGGTGCGGAAGTGGGAATAGATCGTCGAGGCTTCTTCCGATTTCGCCGCGCCGACGTCCGGCAATGGCGGTACCGGCGTTACCGTGAAGCGTTCCGGGCGGGCCAGCGGGGTTTTGCTCGACGGCGTTTCGTTTGGAGCTTGGGCCATGCGTGTACGTTCCCTGACGAAATGGGGTTGAGTGGCGCGAGACTACGCAGTTCTCCCCTCAGGGTCCGCGCTCGGCAATCAGGGTAATTCCCGAGCCCGTGGCGGACTTGCCCCGAGGCGATGCGCTGCGACTCGCGGACCCGCCGTGATCCCGAATATGCCGCCAATTCAATGCAGAGGAATTTGTGCCCGGAACATGGGCGCGGGGGCGAATTGGACGCCTGATGGACATTCCGTGCGCGGCGATGCGATCGGCACATGCCGGTGGACTGACGACTTGTCCGCGCACCCCTAGGGAAAACACCAATGGTATGCGCGCGCAGGGACCGGACAATGGAGCCCCTGATAACAGTCGCTTCAGGGACCTCAGGAGGTACAGATGGCCACGCACGGATGGAAGTCACGATTTGCGCTTCTCGCGCTGGTCGGAACCGGCCTTTCCCCCATGGCGGCGCATGCGCAGGCAGATGAAGCGCCGCCCGCTACCGTAAGCGCCGGCCCCGCCGCCTCATCCGATGTGCAGGCATTGGCACAGCAACTGGCGAATCCGGTCTCGAACCTCATCTCGGTGCCGTTCCAGACGAACTATGACTGTTGCTACGGCCCGCATGACGGAGACCGCTTCACGCTCAACTTTCAACCGGTGATTCCCTTCAGCGTGGGGAGCAACTGGAATCTCATCACCCGAACCATCGTGCCGTTCATCAGCGAGGGTTCGACCGTTCGCGGCGAAGATGGCGCCACCGGCTTCGGCGATATCACGCAAAGCTTCTTTCTCTCCCCCAAGCAGGCGAAAAACGGCCTCGTCTGGGGCGTTGGCCCGGCCATCCTGTGGCCCAGCGGCGCCGACGCCTTCAGCGGCCGCAAGTTCGGCGCCGGCCCCACCGCAGTCGTGCTCAAGCAGGGCCACGGCATGACATTCGGGATCCTCGCCAACCATATCTGGTCGTTTGCAGGCAAGTCTTCCAGCGCGGATGTCAGCCAGACTTTCCTCCAGCCGTTCGTGACGCGCACGCTTCCCGATTCCACCAGTTTCACGCTCAACACCGAAACCAGCTATGACTGGAAGGGGAAGAACTGGGTGGTCCCGATCAACTTCTCGGTGGGTCACGTGGTCAAGTTCGGCAAGCAGCCGGTCAATCTCACCGTCGGCGCGCGCTATTACGCGGAACGCCCTGAGGGCGGCCCCGAGTGGGGCGCCCGCTTTGTGGTCACGTTCCTGTTCCCGAAATGAACTGAAGCCGGGCCCAGGGCCCGGCTTCGGCATTGCTTGCGGGCAGGCCTCGCCCCGTCAGAACGAGGCCTGAAGCTGCACGGCGGGGCCGTAGAGCTTGTAGCGCACACGGCCATTCCAGCTGTCCTTGTCGACGCCCAGCCGGTAGTTGACGTAGCGATAGACCACACCGATCGCGACGTTCTTCATGACGTTGTAATTCGCACCGCCCTGCACATTGATCAGGCGGCCATCGTAATCGCCGATGTTGAGCGAAAGGTAATCCGCCCGTGCATTCAGTTCGACGCGCGGCGCCACCTTGTAGATGCCGAACAGACCCAGCGTCGGCAAAGGCGCGAGCGCCTTGCGCCGCCGAACCTCGGTCTGCGCGGCCTGATTACCGACAGAGCCTTCGCCCGAAATGGAAATGACGAAATCGGTGGCATGAAGGCCGATCCCCGCCCCCAGTTCAAGGTCTGGCTTCTTGACGATCGCATAGTTCAACGTCAGGCGGTAGATCGTGCTGTCAAAGCCGCTGCTGACATTGGCGGCCGCCGGATAGGTCACGCCGTCGAACGTGATGTCGTCCGCCAGCGATACGTCGCCATTGCGCTTGAGCTTGTAGTAGTCCGCACCGATGATGAACCTGCCGAACCGGGCGCCGGCCGTGAAGGAAGGCAGCACGTCATTCTTGTCGAGCTTCAGGTCCTTTTCCAGACTGATGTCGGTGCTGGGAAGAACCTGCGCGGGCGTGGATACCCGAACATTGGTGGCCACGCGCGGGAAATAGGCCATCCCGCTGATCCAGTAATCGTTATCGACGGTCTGCGCATGCGCGGGCAATTGCCAGACGCACGTCGCCGCTATTGCGCCGAGCACCCCGGCCAGCCGCCGATGCCGGCGCCCAGCAGACTGCGCCCGATGTGCCGCCGTGGCGACTGGCAAGCGATCTGAAATCACTTCGGCTAAATCGTTTCCCATGTTCGGCTCCCTGATAGGACGGCCTGTCGTTGGCAGGCGGGCAACTGGAAAAGTGAAGTAACTGGCAGGTTCGCGAGGCTGTCCGGGCCCGATTTCGGCGAATTCCGGATCGGCCCCTATATCCAGACAAAGTTGAGAGCGGCCTCACGCGCTCGATTCCGATGGTAATTTATCAGCCGAAGCCAAAAATTCGAAGCAATCTCAAGAGTCCTTTGTTCGCTTGAGGATATGACTGGCTTGCTCCACCGCGTATCGGGGGTTTCCCTAAGGAGGACATAGGGTAAGCCCTAAGACCGGCCACCGCGATCCCATACGGATCGCCGCCTTTATGTGCGCTGCGCCTTGATTGTCGGTGCAATCGCGACGGCAGAAACGGCGGGGAACGTCCGTCACGGTTCCCAAGGGTTTATCCCGATAAAGCGACATTATCCGAACGTGTAGATTTGCCGCCGAACTTAGGTTTGCGGAGAACGAACATGAGGGCACTATGCAAGGCATCGGCCGCACTCGCGGTCCTGTCGCTTGGGCTGCCCGGCGCGGCGTACGCGACCGAGGGCGGTACTTCGCTCTATCTGCTGGGATCCGGCGGTCCGGGCACGGCCGTGATGCCCCCCGTCGAAGGTATCTTCTACGACAAGACGATTTACGTCTATGACGGCAGCGTCAGCGCGAAGCGGGAGTTTCCCATCAACGGCAACGTCGTGGCCGGTCTTGACGCCACGATCGTCGCCGATTTCGAGACAATTCTGCTCGTGCCCTCGACGAATTTCCTAGGCGGCACGATTGCCGTCGGCGGCATCATGCCGTTCGGCGCGCCGATGATGAGTGCGGACGCGGTGCTGACCGGCCCGAACGGCGGCGTCTTCTCGGCGAACCGGCGCGATACGGCCCTCACCACCGGCGATCCGGTCGGCGTGATCATGCTTGGCTGGCATGGCAAGAAGCTCCACGCTCAACTTGCAACCTTGGTGAGCGTTCCGGTCGGCAATTACCGGGAGGGTCAGCTGGCCAATCTTTCGCTCCACCGTTGGGCGGTCGACCAGTCTGTCGCTGTCAGCTGGCACGATCCGGAGTCCGGCTGGGATGTTTCCGCCAAGGGTGGCTACACGTTCAACGGCAGGAACGACGTGACCGATTATAGCAGCGGTGACGAGATCCATCTGGAAGGCGCCGTGGAAAAGGCGTTGTCGAAAAAGTTCTCACTGGGCGCGCAGGCCTATTACCAGAAGCAGGTGACCAGCGACCAGGGCCCCCTGGGTTCGTTCAAGGGCGAGGCAGTGGCCGTGGGCGGCACGGCGGCGCTCAATGTCGTGATGGCGCGCACACCCGCGACTTTCCGGGCCCGCATCATGCACGAACTCGACACCACCAACCGTCTCCAGGGCGACTCGTTCTGGCTGGACTTCTCGATCCCGCTGAAAATGAACATCCCCAAGCAATAAAGGCCCGGAGGACGCCGCAGATGGAAGACACACTTCGCCTCTTTGCCTCATCCTCCGCGCTCATTCTGGAGACGGTGGTCGCGCTCATCGTGGTCTACGGCGCGGCCGAGGCGCTGGTCCGCATGGCCGTACGCCTCACCCGCCGCCCCAATGCATGGACGCGCCGCCAGGTCTGGATGCAGTTCGCGCAGTGGATCGTGCTGGCGCTGGAATTCGCGCTGGGCGCCGACATCATCAGGACGGCCATCGCGCCGACCTGGGACGATGTCGGCAAGCTGGCGGCGATCGCCGCGATCCGCACAGGTCTCAGCTTCTTCCTTGAGCGCGACATCGACGAATTCGCGCCCGAAAAGGAAGCCATGGCCGCGGCGGCGAGAGCGGAAGAAATCCGCTCCTGACAAGGAAACAACGGGGCCCGGCCAAAGGGTTCTAACCCGGCCGCCTCAGCAGAAACCCCGATGGGGTTTCCCGCTGGAACGCAGATAGTGGGAGAGTTCACGCGGCGTCCGTCACGCTTCGCTCCCTTTGTCCGGCCCGCGATATCGAAACCGAAACACCGATCAAGGAAAGGAAGAGATCATGGCCAGCCCCGGCTCTTTGCGTCCAGGCTCTTTGGGTTCAGGTTCAATTCGGCGCGGACTACTGGTCATCGCGATGCTTGGCACCGCGGCGGGGGCGAGTTTCCCCGCGCAGGCCCAAAGCGCCGCATCATCGGCGGCGAGTGCGGATGCCAGCGCCCCCATCGATCCGGCCGCCATGGCGGCGGTCGACAAGATGAGCGCCGCGCTTCAGGCGCTGTCCTCCTTCCACGTCCGGTCGGACGTCACCACCGAAGTGGTGCTGGTGACCGGGCAGAAGATCCAGTTCGGCGGAACGGTCGACACGTTCGTACGCCGGCCCAATGCGTTCAGGATCATCGTCGCCGCCGACACCCGTTCGCGCGAGATGTATTATGACGGCAAGACCTTCACGATCTTCGCGCCGAAACTGGGTTATTATGCCGACTTCGCCGCACCTTCGACTATCGGCCTGACCGTCGACAAGGCGCAGACCCAGTTCGATATCGAGATCCCGCTGGCGGACTTGTTCACCTGGAGCACCGACCAGAAGATCCGCTCCCGCATTCAGGAGGCGATGATCGTCCGGCCCGAGCAGGTCGGCGGCAAGCAGTGCATGCACTACGCGTTCCGGCAGGAACACGTCGACTGGCAACTGTGGATCGACCAGGGATCGCAAGGGCTGCCCTGCAAGATCGTCATCACCAACAAGGACGATCCGACGATGCCCCAGTACACGGCCCTGCTGACCTGGGACCTGACTCCGCTTTCGCCGAGTGAGAACTTCACCTTCGTGCCGCCGTCCGGTGCCAACCGCATCAACATTGCCGATGTCTCGAAGATGACGCCTGCCAAGGGAGAAGGACAATGAGCATGATGCTGAACGGCGGCGTGGCACTGGCTGCGTCGCTTGCGCTGGCCTTCGAGGGAGCGCCGCTCGCCGCACCCGCTTCCCATGGCGTCGGAACTTCGCTTGACGGCGCGGGCGCCCCGGCTGTTGTCGAGCTTGCTCCCAAGCGGGGAGGCGGCGGCGGAGCCCGCGCCGGCGGCGGTCATGCCGGAGGTGCGAGGCCCGCTGGTGGCGGTGTCCATGCCGGCGGCGGCGCGCACCCGAACATGGGTGGCGGTGGCCGTCCCGCCGCGCGTGGTGGAGCTTCAAGCAACATCAACCACAACGCCAACCGGGACGTGAACCGCAACGTCAACCGAAACGTCAATCGCGACGTCAACGTCAACGTGCACAATGACTATCACGGCGGCTATCACGGCCACGGCGACTGGGACGATTGGGACGATCACTGGCACCCGGCCGCGACGATCGCGACCGCCGCCGTCACCGCCGCCGTCGTGGGCAGCATCGTGCGGTCGGTTCCACCGAACTGCTCGACCGTCGTGGTCAACGGTGTCAGCTACTCGCAATGCGGCAACACCTGGTACCAGCCGCAATATGCGGGATCGTCGGTCCAGTACGTCGTCGTCAATCCGCCGCGCTGAGGGCCCTGACGCCGCTCCACGCAAGGCCACGGGAGCAACGGTATGAGCCTTCTCGTCGTCGTCAAGCTCGCCACCGTCCTGAGCGTGGTGCTCCTGCTCTTCGCGCTGGCCCTGCGCGCCAAAGTGAGTGACCTGATGTATCTGGTCATTCACTGGCGGCTGGGCCTCGGTGCTTTCGTGGCCATGTTCGTGCTGGTCCCGGCCGCGGCGTTCCTCATGATCTACCTTGTGGAGCTGCCCCGGCCGGTGGTCATCGCCGTTGCGGCGATGGCGCTGTCTCCACTGCCGCCCATCCTGCCCGGCAAACAGCTCAAGGCAGGGGCGGAGAGCTGTTATGTGACCGGCCTCCTGTTCGGGGCGACGATCGTTTCGCTGTTCGTCGTCCCGATAGGGCTCGCCATCGCCTCGCGCATATTCGCGGTCGACGTTTCGATCTCGCCGCTCGCGCTGCTCAAGCCGCTGGCGATTTCGGTACTGATCCCGCTGGTCCTCGGCCTGCTGGCGCAGCCCCTGTTCGGCTGCGCGGTGCCGCGCGTCAGCGCAATCGTCAGCAAGGTGGGCACCATTCTGCTGTTGCTGGTGGTGATCGCTTTCGTCATCATTCTCGCACCCGCGTTCTGGAGGCTGGCGGGTAACGGAACGCTGGTCGCTTTCGCGGTGATGGCCGTGGTCGGCCTTGCTGCGGGCTATTGGCTGGGCGGCCCCGATCGCGGCGACAAGGCCGCACTCTCATTGGCCGCATCGACGCGCCATCCTGGCGTCGCGCTTGCCATCGTTACCCAGACCATACCCAATGTGCCGCTGGTTCCGGCAGCGGTGGTGCTGTCGCTGGTCGTCTCGACCCTGATCGGCATTCCGTTCCTGCACTATCTCGGCAGGAAGAGCGCCGGAAATCCCGCCTGAAAAAAAGCGGCGCCGGGTATAAACCCGCGCCGTTTCGAGAGTGCAGCCCATGCGCTCGCGATCCCGCTCATCGCCCCTTTGCCCCCTCATCGCCCCGAACGCCCGCTTGTCGGGGTAACGGGCCAAATGAAAAGGCGCTGCGAGCGCAATGGCTCGCAGCGCCTCCACCCCTGTGCTTCGGGCTTTATTCGGGCGGGTTCACGATCAGGTAAGTGACGCCGCTCGCTTGGTACTGCGGCTTGTACCAGACGTTGTCGCAGGAATAGTACGTCACGTCCGCCCGCGTCACTTGCGCGCAATTGGGCGGCAGCACAGCCACGACGCTGCCCACGGGCATGGTGTTGATCACCACGGTCGTGTTGTTGTTCGCGGCGCTGCTGGCGACCACGGCCGCCGTCGTGCCGGCGATCATCCCCACGCCCACGGCATCCCAGTATGGATCGTCGTCCCAGCCCCAACCCCAGCCCCAACCGGGCGGCGGAGGAGGAGGAGGCGGTCCCGGGTGCGGTCCGGGCCCGGGGCCGGGGCCCGGATGTGGTCCTGGGCCAGGTCCGGGTCCTGGGCCTGGTCCGGGATGAGGGCCTGGTCCTGGGCCTGGGCCCGGTCCGGGATGCGGTCCTGGATTTGGTCCCGGATTTGGGCCCGGATTGGGTCCCGGGCCGGGATGGGGTCCCGGCGACGGCGGCGGCCCCCGGGGAATGTCGGGGTTGTGAATGCCCCCACCCCCGCTTCCGGGTGCATGGAAATTGTCCGGCGCACGGCCCGGAGAGATGCCGCCGCGCATGCCGCCTCCGGCATGGAAACCGCCCCCGGCGCGCATGCCGCCCCCACCGCCGAAACGGCGCTGGGCTTCAGCCGGAGTCAGGGCCGTCGCGACCAGCAGCAGGGCGCTGGTGGCGGCGATGAGCTGGCAGGACCTTTTCTTGCGCATGTCACTGCTCCCCTGTTGCGGCCGCAAGGCTTATGCTTTTCGCGCCATCGGGCGGCGTGAACCTGAAGCGGCTCGCATCGAAGCTGGGAGACGTATTCCACGTCAGGTCCGCGCTGTAGGAACCGCGCGGGTTCGTATCGCGGTGTGTCACGACGATACGCAGCGGCAGCGGCGCCTTGCCGCGCGCGATCCACAACTCCCAGTCGAGGTCATCGCCGCGATAGGCGAACTGGTCGCAGTCCTGCCCATTGACGTTGGCATAACCGATACGCACCGCCTTGCGGATCCCGTCCGTGGTGGGATTGTCCGCCCAGTAGAACAAGTCCGCCAGCGGCAGGCTGATGCCGTAATCGAGATAGACCTTGTCGATCGTCTTGCGGATCGTCGGCGGCGCGGCCACGGTGCTGAAGAACTTCTGCCGCGGCACGTTCACCGTGAAGGTCTTGCCGTCGTAGATATACTCGCGGATGGTCCGGTCCGATTTCATCTGGACGAAGAATCCGGTCGGCCGCTGCACGTAGTACGTCCCCTCGTAACCCAGATGCACCGACAGGTCGGTGTCCTGAAGCGTGGTTTCGACGGTGGCCTTGGTGTGCAGCTCGAACTTCTGGAGAGAGGCGAGATAGGCGCCCATCCCCTTGAGCGCGGACATCGCGACGGGATCGAGTACGAGCGTGTCGTTACCCGAAGATGGGGCCGCCGATGGGGTGTCTTGCGCGGCAGTGGCATTGTCCTGCGCGTTTGCCGGGACGGCCGACAGGGCCAGCGCCACTGTCAGGACGGCAGTCAGGGCCGGGGCTCCGACAGCCGCACCAGAATGAGTTGATCGCATGCGAGGCCTCCGCTTTGAGCGGTGCCCAGCCTCTCCCACCGGACCATCCGTTGCCATCGGGGTTTATCCGGATGAACGGCCGGGCGGACCCCTTGTCCCAGCGGCAGGAACCCCTTGATGCGAATGGCATGAGGCCGTCCGTCAGTCCATTCTCCACGGCTGACAGGTCCCCGGCACGCCGAAGTGATGCGGTGTTTTATCCACATGCATCCGCCGGGGTGGTTCGTGGGTGTTACGAAAAGGAGAAAAGTGCAAGCCGCTGAATTACTTGCCATCGCAATGGTAAACTTCCGCTCACCAGCACAAACGGCGACGGCCGATGGATCAAATTTGTCTATCGATCATCAATTTTAGCCGCAGTTATGTCTGGAATTATACCTGCATATTTGAGACAAACAGGCATGTTCCTTGGGGTATCCTCCCGAAATCCGATCGGTGGCTCGGCTCCGGAATTCGCCGCATCTCGTTCAAATTATTACTGTCATGAGGGTAAGCAATGGCAACCGAGTGCGTAGCCTATCGCGATTCGAAGGGAGGGCTTCACGGAAGCCCCGAAAAAGCGACTCTCGAAGATCTCGCGGGTGTACTCGGCCGCGTCGGTGACGAAGGCGGCATGACGGCAGGCGTGGCGAAGCTGATCTTCGAGAAACGCTCGGAAATCGAGCGCGTCTTCCTCGAACATGACTCCATGGTGGTGCGCAAGACGATCGAATGCGCAACGGAATTTGCCGCCGCAGCGGAATAGATAACCCCTCTTCTCCCCTTCCCCACCCCGCTCATCCTGAGCCTGTCGAAGGATCGGAACCTCCCACCACGCTCGCAGGGGCTTCGACAAGCTCAGCCTGAGCGGGTTCGGGGAGCATGGCTTGCGGCAATCGGCGGCAGCGCCGGCAGGCGGATGCCCCAATCGCGGCACGCACCCTCCGAAAAATCGCAATAGCCTCCCGGCGATTGGCAGTCCAAAACACTTCCGACTCAATCAGTTGCGGCCGAAAAAATCATGGGAAACATAATTGCGCCAAACTTGGCGCCGCTCGCCCGCGCAGGAAAGCTGATCGAATTCGACCAACCGAGGCCAAGTGGAACTATAATTTAAGAGGTGATTTCTAGTTCCGAAACATGTCCTTCATGACTCATCCTGTCCTGAGACGTCTGAGTTTCACGCTCAAGGCAAGGCATTTTTGGCCGGTCATCCTGCTGCTCCTCGCCTGTTTCGGATCGGTTCTGTTTCTGATCGCGCTCACCACGCGCGCACAAGACGGTCTGGAACAGCAGCGCGAACAACAGGCCGTGGAAGGCGCCGTGCGCACTCTCGCGGTGGGGGTCCAGCACGATTTGCAGGACTATGCGAAGTGGGACGATGCCGTCCGCCATATCAGCATGGGCCTGCAACCGGGTTGGGTGGACGACAACGTCGTTGCCTATCTCGGCCGAATTCAGGGCTATGAGGACATCTTCATCCTGAATGGCCGGGATGAGACCATCTACAGCTTCAGGCACCCCCAAGCCCCCGCGCACGCCGCGCAGGAAACGCTCGGCCCGGCATTCACCCGCTCGATAGACGAAGTGCGAAAGATGCCGCGCGAAGGCAGCCCTATCGAGGCCGGTTTCAGCCGCCAGGGCAATCGCATCGTCACTTATTCCACCGCCGCCATCGTTCCCCTGACACCCAAAGTCTCGATCCCGGCCGACCATCCCACGTTCATGCTGGTGATCGCCCATGCCATCGATGCTCCGACTCTGGCCCGGATCACGCAGGAACTGCGCCTTTCGACCGTGCAGTTGAGCCTCGCGCCGCCAGAGCCGTCGTCCGCATCGGTTGCCTTGAAAGGAACCGACGGCACGACGCTCGGCTGGCTGGCGTGGGCACCCCATCAACCGGGAACCCGGCTGCTGCGGCAGGTGGCGCCGGCCATCGTCGCGCTGGGGCTGCTCTCCGTGGCGGCGGCGATCCTGATCTTCCAGAACAACAGCCGCACCATCGAAGCGCTCCGGCAAAGCGAATTGCGCGCACGCCACCACGCGGGCCACGATTCGCTGACCGGGCTGCCCAACCGGCGGACCCTGCTCTCCCAGATTTCCGCCCACCTCGCCGCAGGGGACGATCTCACGCTCCTGTTCATGGACCTCGACGGGTTCAAGGACGCCAACGACGTCTACGGCCACGCCGCCGGAGACCTCCTGCTGAAGGAAGCCGCCGCGCGCGTTCGCAGCATCGCCCAGGGCGAACTGGTGGCGCGGGCCGGAGGAGACGAATTCGCCGTCCTGCTCTCCCGCGACATGGCGCGGGACGCGGACTGCATCTGCGAGAATATCATCCGCTCGTTCGAGGCGCCGTTCGTCATCGGCGCCTATCGCGTCACGCTGGGCATCAGCATCGGATGCGCCGATGCGGCCGATGTGGGGCCGGAAGGACAGGACGAACTGATGCGCCGCGCAGATGTGGCGATGTACGCGGCAAAGGGAGATGGCAAGAACTGCACCCGCAAATATGCCGTCAATCTGGACGAAGGCCACCTGCTGCGAATGAAGCTGGAGCGGGATCTTCAGGCCTCGATCGCCGGCAAGGAACTCTATGTCCATTACCAGCCCATCGTCGCGTCCGACAATGCCAGGATCGTGGCCGTGGAGGCGCTCGTGCGCTGGCGCCATCCCGAACACGGCGACGTTCCGCCGGATGTCTTCATTCCCATTGCCGAACTGAGCGGCCTGATCAACGCGGTCGGCCGTCAGGTGCTCTATCAGGCCTGTCTGGCGATGCGGGAGACCGCACTCGAACTGGCAGTCAACATTTCGCCGGTACAGTTCTGGGACCACAACCTGCTGGACGACGTGCGCCACGCGCTACAGGAAACCCAGTTCCCGCCCGAGCGGCTGGAACTGGAAATCACCGAAAGCCTGCTGCTGCGCCGTCCCGACAAGGCCGCGCAAGTGATCAATCGGCTGCGCGAACTCGGCGTCCGGATCGCGCTGGACGATTTCGGCACCGGCTATGCGAGCATCGGCTACCTGCAAAGGCTGAAACTGGACCGCATCAAGATCGACAAGGCCTTCGTCGCGCCGCTCAGCCGCGATGCCCGTTCGCGCGAGATGATGCTCTCCATCGTCGCGCTGGCCAATGCCTTCGACGCCGAAGTCACGGCCGAAGGCGTGGAGACCGAGGAACAGGCGCGGATCGCGCGCGCGGCGGGCTGCACCCGCATGCAGGGCTGGCACTTCGGGCGGCCGACTTCGGTCGAAGAACTTTGCGCCGCGCTGGGACCGGAGGCGCAATCGCACCCCGCATGACCTGCGATCATTCGGTGAATTTGCCACCAAATGATCGCTTATCGACATCGAATTTCATGGCCGCGTCATAATACTCTTCACAATTCCAGAAGCCTGTTTCATTCAAGGCATTCTGTTCGTTCAGTCTCTCGATCACAGGAGCCAACGCGATGTCGCCCTTGCCACTTGCATCGGTAGCCCTTCTGGGCCTTCTGCTCACCGCTCCATCGGCGGCTCAGGCCTCTTCTTCCGCTGCCAACGCCGCGCACACGACCAAGGCCGCCGCCAAAAAGGTGACCGGAAGCGAGGTGCCGGAAGGCTTCAAGTTCGCGCCTGACGGAACCACGCTTATCCACGTCGCCAGCGGGCTTCGCTTCCCGGCGCAAGTGGAAGGCTTCACCCGCCTCAAGGAACAGGCCTTCGATACCAGCGGGGACTATGTCGCGATCGGCTACGATCACTTGCTGAACGAGGGCAAGGACCACCTCATCGTGCGCATGGCCGTGGTGCATATCGACGATATGCCTGCCAAGGATCACTACACGATCATGCGGCAGCAGACGATGTCGCACTTCTCGGCGCCCCAGATCGTCTCCGAAGGCCCGGTCACCGTGCCGAACAACCCGAACCTCGATGCCTATCGCGGCATCTTCAGTGGCAATCGGAACAATGTTCCCTGGCGCTTCAGTCTGACCACCGCAAACTACGGCTACTGGAGCGGACGACTGACCGCCGCCTATCCCGAAAGTGACGCTGCCGAGGCCGAGAAGTATCTTGACGGTCTCCTTGTCGCGATCCGGGCGCAGACACCGCTCATACAAAAGCACGGATGAGTGATTCAGGGCGGTCGACCAGCCGCCCTTCAGATGGCAATCACCACTTTGCCGAAATGCTGCCCGGTCTTGAGATAGTCGAAAGCGTCGGGCAGTTTTTCCAGCGGAAAGCTCCGGTCGATCACCGGCCGTATCCCGTGCGCCTCGATCGCGCGCACCATGTCGAGTTGATCGCGCCGACTGCCCACGGTGACGGCTTGCAGCCGCAGGCGCTTGGCCTGCACGATCGCGAACGGCATCGTGTCGATATCGAAGCCTGCCGCCGCGCCGATGATAGCAATGTGGCCGCCCGTCCTCGCCGCCACCAGCGATTGCGGAAGCGTGTGCGGCCCGCCAACCTCGATGACATGATCGGCGCCCAGCCCGCCAGTCAGCTCAAGCACTGCGGCACCCCAATTGGGATTCTCGCGGTAATTGATGACATGATCCGCGCCCAGTTCCTGCAAGCGGTCCAGCTTTTCGCGGCTTGAAGACGTCGCGATCACTGTGGCCCCGGCAGCCTTGGCAAATTGCAACGCGAACAGCGACACGCCGCCGGTGCCCAGCACCAGCACGGTCTCACCGGGGCGGACCTGCCCGTCGGTCACCACCGCGCGCCATGCGGTGACACCGGCGCAAGTGAGCGTCGCACTTTCGGCATGCGTGTAACCGGCGGGGGCACGCGTGAAGTGAGATACCGACCGGGTCGCGAATTCGCAGGCATAACCGTCTGCCGGACCGCCGGGAGAATTGTTCAGCTCCGCCCGCTCGACATGACCGTCGCGCCAGTTGGGATGAAAAGTGCTGACGACCGCGTCCCCCACGGCAAAGCCGGAGACCGCAGAGCCGACCTCGACCACCTCACCCGCGCCGTCGGACAAGGGGATCAGCCCGTCCTTCGCGGGGAACACGCCCCGCACGACAAGATCGTCCCGAAAATTCAGCGACGCCGCGTGAAGGCGCACGAGGATCTCGTCGGGACCGGGCGAACCGACATCGACTTCGCCCGGTTCCAGATGATCCAGCCCCGCCGGTTGGCGGATGTGCATCGCTCGTGCGCGCTTCATTCGATGTCCCCTCGGTTCGTTCGGCCAAGGGGTAGTTTGCGTTCGGGGCGGGGTCCAGACGCGAACCTGCCGCAACCGTGATGACACCGCCCTGCCGATCAATCGCGGGCTCAAATCCGGCAATTCCGCTTTCGACAAGAAGTACAACCTGTACTCCCCACATCGTCACCCTGAACTTGTTTCAGGGTCCATCTCTCCGCCCGCACCGCCGTCGCCTTGGCAGACTGGGATATCCGCTGGTTCCCGAAACACTCACATCGGCGGCCAGATGGATCCTGAAACAAGCTCAGGATGACGGGCATGACGGGCGCGTCGTACCGCGGAGCAAACTCCGCGGTACGCCTTGCATTCAGAACGTGTAGCGCGCGCCGATCTTGAAGGTGCGCGGTTCGATCACACGGCTCAACCGGCCATCGGTCGGTCCGTCGGCGTCGAATGCGGGGATATAGGATTCGTAGTAATAGGCGATGTCCTTGTCCCGGCTGTCGAAGATGTTGAGCACTTCGCCATAGATCTCGATCTTCTTGCCCTTCCACGCGGCGCGGGCGTTGACGACGGTGCTGCCCTTGTCGCGCACCGAGTTGTCCTCAACCAGCGGATAGGGCCCGAGATGGCGTACGCGGATACTCGCTTCCCACGGGTCGAGCACGATCGAGGCACCCGCCGAGGCGGCGTTCTCGAAGGCGTTGGGAATGCGGTCGCCATTGTCGTAGCGCGAATGGTTCTCGGTATAATTGCCGTCGAGCGCCAGCCACGGCAGCGGACGCCAGAAGGCGACTACCTCGTAGCCATGGCGCTTGCTGGCGCCGGTGGGCTCCACCGCGTTGGAATCGCCCACGAAGCGCAGTTCGCTGGCCACGTCGAGCCACCAGTACGTGCCGGTCAGCGAGAACTTGCCGATCTGGAGGCGGCCGCCCAGTTCCTTGCCGGTGCCGCGCACCAGCACGGGCACCGGCGTATCCACATTGACCGCGCCGCGCACGTCGTTCGAATGGAAGCCCCGGCCCCAGTTGGCATAGACCTCGAACTGCGGCGTCACTTCATAAGCGGCCGAAAACTTGGGCGAGACGATGGAATCGTGCCCGCTGCCCTCGCCAATCGCGGCGGCCGCCGCATCGCGGGCACGTACCGAATAGTGATAGTAATCGCCGCGCAGCCCGCCGGTCAGGCGCAGGCCGGGCAGAGGCTTCCACATCGCTTCGCCGTAGAGCGCACCGGAAAGCTCTTCGACATGATAGCGGCCGAGCGAATAGAGCAGCTCGCGATCCGCCGTGCGGTTCACGCCGACGCTGCCGATATGGTCGTAGCGATTTTCGGTTCCGACAGTGAACTGCAGGCTGTCCGCAAGCTCCCACTGCTTGCGCGCGGTGAGGCCGGTGACCCAGCGCTTGTCGTACTGCTCGATCTGCGCGCTGGTGCCGTCCGGGTCACTGTAGGTGGGGTTCGAGTACATGTTCCAGTCGTAGTACTGGGCGTAGAGATTGGCGCTCCAGCTGGCCTGCGTCACGCCGACATTGCCAACGAAACGCGTGGTCCGCCCGCGCGCGGAAGGATCGGGCGAGCAGAACACATCGGGGCAAATGTCCGAGCCGATGATGCGCTCGGGGATCTGCTCGGTCGGCCGCCAGGTGGCGTGATAGGCGTGGAGCGAGGCTTCCAGCTTTCCATCGCCGAGCGGCACCGCGTACTTCGCGAAGCCCGCATAATGGCGCAGATGCTCGGCCTCTTCCCAGGGCCCGTCATAGCGCTTGGCCTGCCCGACAAGGGTGAGATCGCCGCCGCCAAGGTCCTTGATCGTACCGCCCGCCGCAAGACGCCCGGCATTGTAGGAACCGCCTTCCACCGAGACCCAAGGCCGGTCGAACCCGTCGATAGTGGTCATGTAGGCCGCGCCCGCCAGCGCAAAATCGCCGCCATCCGCGCGATAGGGCCCTTTGCGGAAATCCTCACGGGCGACGATCTCGGGGATCAGGCCATTGAGGTCGAGATAGCCCTGCCCGTGGCCGTGCGTGCGCAAGTTCATCTGCACGCCGTCGATATAGGTCGTGAAATCGGTCCCGTGGTCGAGGTTGAAGCCGCGCAAAAAGTACTGGTTTGCCTTGCCGCTGCCCGAATGCTGGGCCGCCACCATGCCCGGCACGGCTTCCAGCAATTCGGCGACGCGCAGCAGGGGGCGGACCAGCAGGTCCGAGCCCGCCACGCTGCCTTCGCTGGCGGCATGGGCCTCGCCGATCTTCGTCTCGCCGCGGCCGAAGACCACGATTTCTTCGGCGGTTCCAGCGTCCGACGCCGAAGGCGCGTCCTCCGCAAGGGCAGGAGCGGAAGCAATCGCGCACAGGGCCACGCCTGCGCAAAATGCAGTTATACGGAAAGTCATCAATATTTCCCCGGCGTCTTGCGACTACCGGCAGAGACCTGCCGCCAACGACGGTCGGCGCGCGTGGACGGCCGGACGCCCGAGGCGACCGTTACGCGAACCGATGCGGTCTCCACCGCTCGTTCGTCGCTCAGACGGAAAAATCACCGGGCCCCGGCCATTCCCTGGGCCAAAGCGAGAGCGACCAGACGCCGGCAGGTCTCCTGGCTCACGGGTCACGGCACGATGCACGGCCTTCCCAGGCCCCGCATGACTTAGCGTCCGGCCCAGTGGCTGCGACAGGCGTCCTTGCCCTGCCGCGATGTGCATCGCGCTCGCCGCTTACAGTTGCAGGGACAGCCTCGGATTCAGGGGCGAGCCCCCTCACCGCGTTCCCTATTAAGCCTCTTTCGAGGCACCGGCGCGATCTTGCCCTTCCGGTCCACAGGACGCGGAAAGACGCCGCCTGCTAACTTGCCCCGCAGGCGGACGCAAGGGCAGGAAGCGCGTTTAGGATTGTTCCAGCGATGTTTTCGGGCTTGGGAGGTGTGTTCGGTGGCCTTAGGGCTCGCACCTTCTAAGCGCTGCGGCGGCTTCGTCGAATGCCGTCCAGGTGCGCTTGGCAAGGCTCCCGCCGACGCTGCACCGCCGCACGCCCAGATCGGCAAACGCGCGGATGCTGGCGTCGTAGTCGTGGATAACGACATTGACGGGCTTGGGCGCAACGGCCGACACCAGTTCGGCAACGGCGCCCAGGTCGAGGATGAACGGCACGAATAGGCAATCCGCGCCGGCTTCGGCATAGGCTACCGCGCGGGCGATACTCACTTTCGCCGTCATGCCCGGCACCCGGAAATTCTCGTTACGGCCGATCAGCATGACTGCCGGATCGATCGCGTCGATTGCCGCCCGCGCGGCGGCAATGCGCTCTACCGCAAGGCCAAGGTCGTACATCACGCTGCCCGACCAATCCTCGATGGATAGGCCCGCAATGCCGGTATCCACCGCCAGCGCGACGTTCGCGGCGACACCGGCCGGATCGTCGGCAAAACCGTTCTCGAAGTCGGCATTGACCGGCAGGTCGGTCGCGGCGACCAGCATGCCGAGATGGTCCAGCACTTCGTCGCGGCTGAGCTGGCCGTCGTCCCTGCCGGCAGCCCACGCGGCGCCCGCGCTGGTGGAGGCGATCGCCTTGAAACCCAGCTTGGCGAGACGCACCGCGCTCCCCCCGTCCCAGGCGTTGGGGATGATGAAGAACCCGCTCTCATGCAGCTTGCGGAACGCGGCTCGCTTCTCGGACGTGGTCGGCATCGTGGTTCTCCTTGGTGCGGAGCATATCCACGATTGGCCTGTGGGCCAGCGCAAAGACGTTCCGTTCCTCGTGGAGGATGAACCGCTCGCCCCTGTCCGGCAGGATCACGCAGTGGTCGGCAGCGCGGTCCGGTATACGACGGGGCGCAGCGCGAAGCTGGTCGTCACTTGCGCCACGCCCTTGATCCGGGTCAGCCGGGCGCGCAGGAAATCCTCGAACGCGCTGAGCGAGGGCACCAGAACGCGAAGCTGATAGTCCGCTTCCCCGGTCATCAGGTAGCACTCCATGACTTCCGGAAAGCTGGTCACCGCATCTTCGAACAATGCCAGATGGTGATCGTCCTGCTGATCGAGCCGTACGCGGACGAAGGCGGTTACCGACAAGCCGACAGCCTCCGGATCGACCAGCGCAACATAGCCGGTGATGACGTTGTCGCTCTCCAACTGCTTCAGGCGCCGGAGGCATGGCGAAGGAGACAGTCCTATCCGGTCCGACAGGTCCTGATTGGTGACGCGGCCGTTGATCTGCACTTCATCGAGAATACGCCTGTCGAAGTGATCGAGCGACGAATTTGGCATATAATTCTCTCCGGCCATCCAGATTTGGCACTATCTGCCATCCGTGCAGCGCATCGCGCATGGTTTTGCAAGGACCTGCCACAGCGATCCGGCCTATTCTCCTTCGCAATAAGTACGGGAGAGAGGGAAATATGGCGGCTATCGTCGAACAGGATCGGGCCGAAATCGTCAGCGCGATTGAGGCGCTGGAAAAGCGACTGCTGTGGCTCTCCGCCTGGACTATCCATAACGCCAACCACATTCGCGAGAAGCGCGATGGACTGAAAGTGGGCGGCCATCAGGCAAGCTGCGCCTCGATGACGGCGATCATGGCCGCGCTCTATTTCCATGCGCTTCGCCCGCAAGACAAGGTTGCGGTGAAGCCGCATGCCGGGCCGCTGCTCCATGCGATTCACTATCTGCTGGGCAACCAGAGCCTCGACCGCTTGCAGCGCTTTCGCGGGCTGGGCGGCGTGCAGAGCTACCCCTCGCGGACGAAGGACGCGATACCGGTCGACTTCTCGACCGGATCGGTGGGCCTTGGCGTGGCGGTCACGGCCTTTACCAGTCTGGTGCAGGACTATCTCATCGCCCACGGCCAAGTGCGCGAGGAAGACGCAGGCCGAATGATCGCGCTGATGGGCGATGCCGAGCTGGACGAGGGCAATATCTACGAGTGCCTGATCGAAGGCTACAAGCACGATCTGCGCAATTGCTGGTGGATCGTCGACTACAACCGCCAGTCGCTCGATGCCACGACGGCGGACCGCATGTTCCGCCGTTTCGACGACATTTTCGAGACTTGCGGCTGGCGCGTCGTCACGCTGAAGTACGGAAAGTTGCAGCGCGAGGCTTTCGCGCGACCCGGCGGCAAGGCGATCGAGGAATGGATCGACAGCTGCCCCAACGCGGAATTCGCGGCGCTCACCTATCAGGGCGGAGCGGCCTGGCGTACGCGGCTCATGGCGGATATCGGCGAGAAGGCGCATGTGCGCCAACTGATCGAAAGCTTCGACGACGACAGTCTGGCCGCGCTGATGACCAACCTCGGCGGGCACTGCATCGACACTCTGACCAGCGCGTTCGATGCCTGCGACGATGATCGGCCCACGATGTTCATCGCCTATACCGTCAAGGGGCACGGCTTGCCGCTTGCCGGGCACAAGGACAACCATTCGGGGATGATGAACAAGCCCCAGATGGAGCAGTTCCGCGCCAGCATGGGCATTGCCGAAGGGCAGGAATGGGAGCCTTGGGGCGGTCTGGGCGACAATGTCGCGGCCCGGCTCAAGGCCTTCATCGAAACGAGCGCCCTCGCCCGGAAAGCCGCCGAGCCGGCAGCCCCCATCGTCGCGGTTCCGGCACTGGTCACTCCCGATGGCGCCGAGCAATCCACACAGGCCGCGTTCGGGCGCATCCTGCTCGACATCGCCAAGTCCGGTGAGGAGCTGGGCGACCGCATCGTCACCACCGCGCCGGACGTGACGCAGACCACCAATCTGGGCGGCTTCGTCAACCAGCGCGGGCTGTTCCGGCGTCAGGAACTGGTGGACGTGTTCCAGAAAGCGAAAATCCCCTCCGCGCAGAAATGGCAGGGGCATGCCGCCGGACAGCACATCGAGCTGGGCATTGCCGAGAACAACTTCTTCATCATGCTCGCCTCGCTGGGGCTTGCCGCACCGCATTTCGGCACGCGACTGTTGCCGGTGGGCACGGTCTACGATCCCTTCATCGCGCGCGGGCTCGATGCGCTGAATTACGGGTGTTATCAGGATTCCCGGTTCCTGTTGGTCGGCACCCCCTCGGGGCTGACGCTGGCGGCGGAAGGCGGCGCGCATCAGTCCATCAACACACCGCTGATCGGCATGGGGCAGCCGAACCTGACCTATTTCGACCCCGCCTTTGCGGACGAGCTTGCGCTCATCATGGGCTGGGCCTTCGCACATATGCAGGAGGCGGACGGCGGTTCGGTCTATCTGCGGCTCTCGACCCGTTCGATCCCGCAAGTGACGCGCGAGGATGCGGCATGGGAGGGCGATGCGCTCAAGGGCGGGTACTGGCTGCGGAAACCCGGCCCCGGCGCGGAGGCGGCGATCGTCTTTTCCGGCATCGTCGCCCCGGAAGCGCTGTCCGCGTGGGAGCAGCTTGCCGACGATCTGCCCGGAATCGGGCTGCTCAATGTCACATCGCCGGACCTGCTGCACCGGGGCTGGTCAGAGCGCCGGTCAGCGCGCTGGAACGGCGGTGAGGCGCAGTCCTGCCATGCGGAAACGCTGCTGTCGGCACTGGCACCGGGCGCAGGCCTCGTAACGGTGCTGGATGGATCACCGGGGGCGCTCTCATGGCTGGGCGGGGTCAGGGGCATGCGGGTCAGTCCGCTCGGAACCGACCGCTTCGGGCAGACCGGTGATCTGATCGATCTCTACCGCGAATACCGCCTCGATGCCGATGCGATCATCGATGCCGTCGCGGAACTCTTCCTTGGGCATTGATCGATTAATCCGGCTACGCGGCGCAATCGCCGCGTAGCCGGACAACCCGCGCCGCCTTACAGGGCCTTGGCCATGTTGAGGTGGGCAACCACGATCGGAATCACGTGATCCGCGAAAGCCTTCAGCGAAGGCACGTCTCCGGTCGAGGAATAGGCCTTGAGAACATCAAGCGTCGCTTGGTGACCATCCACCTGAGCCTTGGCGAAAGCCTCGTCGAAGTCCTTACCCGACTTGGTGGCGAGCGTATCGAGCGTCTGCTGCTGCGCGGGGCTGAGCGTCGGATCGGGCGTGATCGCCGGAATCGCAGCGCTGGCAGCGGTCTTCAGCAAGGTGGTGGACTTGGTGTGGGCCGTAATCATCTGCTCGGCAAAATGCTTGACGTTAGCCGACTGGGCGTGCGTCGCGGCAAGCTTGGATGCGGCGATTTCGAAGGCATCGCTGGCCGCAGCGGTGTTGGCGAAGGCCTGTCCCGGGCTCACGACCTCTGCAACGGTTTCTGTAGCGGTGGGCACCACGGCGGGCGGCATCGCGGTATCCGGGGCCGCGGGAGAGGTCGCCTCGGCGGGCTGGGGCGATTCTTTCTTGCACCCCGCCAAGGCGAGAACCGCAAGCGGGATTGCGAACAGAGCGGCATTTTTCATGAAAAAGCTCCCGTTTCGAAAGATGGCAATCGTGTTCCCCCAACTACTCAGGGCCTGACGCGTTCCCATTGGACCGCTCCGCAGCCCGGAGGCCCTTCCTCCATTCAACGCAATTGGCTGTCCTTGCTCCCGCGCCGATTGATGCCCCCATGGACCGGCACCTTGTCGCGCCGGGCCTGACAGGCAACGCAAGTGCGGACACCGGGCATTGCCTGACGCCGCGCGTCCGGGATGGGATCGCCGCATTCCTCGCATTCCGCGAGGCCTTCGCCATGAGGCATTCGCGCCCTCGCGGCCGATATCGCGTCCTTCAGGCTGTCTTCTATCTGGTCCTGAACGGCGCCGTCCGGCGCCCAGCCATTGGCCATGACCGTTGCCTTTCCATCCCTCCGATTTGCGGGCACGTCATCGGCAAGGCCGGTGACGTCCCATTACAAAAATGGGCGGCCCTCATGCGCGACGAGCAGATCGTGCATGTCCGAAGCGTGATCCTCCTCGTCGGCCAGAATGTGTTCCAGCATGATGCGCGTGGTGGGATCGTGATCGTCGAAATAGCGGATCAGTTCCTGATAGTGCTCGATCACCAGCCGCTCGGCCACGAGATTCTGCTTGATCATCTCAACCAGATTGCCGCCGTTTCCGTATTCCGTAGCGGCGCGCGAGGCCAGGCCTTCGGGGTTGAGGTTCGGTACTCCGCCAAGCTGGTCGATGCGGTTCGCGGCCATCATCATGTGCTCGTGCTCGCTCGCGGCGTGCTCTTCGAATTCGGCAGCGACGCTCTTGGAGGTGATGCCGTCCGCCGTGATCGCGTGCATCTGGTATCGCAACACGCAGACGAGTTCGGTCGCCACCACGTTCTGCAACAGCTCAATCGTCTTTGCGACATCGCCGTGATAGCTGGGCATGACCGCGCCATCGTCCAGCGACTTGCGCGCCCGTGCACGCAGAGTCTTGACGTCGGTCAGAAAGGCGCTGCGTTCCTCGACTTTGCCTGCCATGGTGGAGTTCCTGTCATGGATGTTTGCGCCTTCAATGACTATGGCCGCCCCCTTGTTCCACGCGAACGACTCTCAACAATGACCTGGGCGCTTCAAGACTATCCTTGTCTTTGATTTCGCGGCGTATACTCGGATATTTAGTTTTGCGCCGAACGACAGCCGTTGGCTGCGACCTGCGGAAATCGCCATGGGCAATCAGAGTGAGCGGCATTTCCCACTCATTGCCCACCCCGAACCGGACTACAAAAGGGGCATGAAAACACTGGAAAACACGCTCGCCCTGCCCCTTCGGCAATTGTCCAATCCCGTACAGCTTGGTCTGGGAGCAGTTATCTCTTGCGCCGGTGTCGCCTTGACGCTGGGACATCTTGCCAGCGCGCTCTGACTATTTCCTTGCGGCCACACCTCTGAGCCACTGAAGTCCTGCGATTGCCAAGACCGGGCAACGGATTATCATGCCCTTCATGTCGTTTGGAAATCGCACGGGCCGCCCCGGCCGATGAACGCCGGAGACGGGGCACGCGAACACGCGCCTTTGTCGAGGCAGTCCATGGCGATCGCCGCCTTTTCGACAATCGTCGAATGGTACGATTTCACGCTCTATCTCTATCTGGCCACCGTCCTGTCGCGCGTGTTCTTCGGCGGCAATGAAGCCGCGCTGTCGACCACACTGGGCGGTTTCGCGATTGCCTATCTGATGCGCCCCCTCGGCGCCGCAGTCTTCGGCCATGTCGGAGACCGATTTGGGCGACGGCGAATGATGCTGCTGTCCATGGCACTGATGACGGCGGCCATGCTCGCCACTGCTGCCTTGCCCACTTATGCCAGCATCGGCCCGGCCTCTGGCTGGTTGCTGCTGTTCCTGCGCTGCATAATGGGATTTTCGGTGGGCGGCGAATATACCGGCGTCGTTGCCTATCTGATGGAAGGCGCGCATCGCGGGCGGCGCGGCCTTGTTACCTCCTCCGCCGCGGCGGCGAGCGAGCTGGGCGGGCTGCTGGCAGCGGGACTTTCCGCGCTGGTGGTCAATGCACTGGCTCCAGCCGCGCTCGATTCATGGGGCTGGCGCATACCCTTCCTGTTCGGCGCGGTTCTGGCCGGAGCCGTACTGCTAACCCGCGCCACGCTGGAAGAATCACCCGAGTTCGAGCGGCAAGTCATCCACCGCACAGTTCCCGAGCAGCCGCTGCGTCAGGTCCTTTCCCGCCACCGCGCGGCAATCGCGCGCGGCTTCGCCATTTCCGCGCTGGGTTCGATCACCTACTATGTCGGCATCACCTATGTGCCCGTGTTCATCACGGGAACGGGCGTGATGGTAGAGAGCCAGGCGCTGTGGCTCTCAACGGCGGCGGCGGTCATGGTGATTTTCGTGACGCCTTTCGTGGGCGCCCTTTCCGACCGGATCGGACGGCGGCCGGTGCTGCTGGGAGTGGGCGTGCTTTCCGTTCTGGCGCCCGCCAGTTGTTTTGCGGCGATGGGCATGGGCTCGTACGGCGCGGCCCTGATCGGCGCGCTGATACTGGCAGCGCTGGGCGGTGCGGTCAGCGCCGTGGGGGCAGTGGCGACCGCCGAACTGTTTCCCGGAGAAGGCCGCCTTTCAGGGCTTGCTCTTGGAGCGACGGCAGCGACGGCGATATTCGGCGGCCTTGCGCCATTCGTTGCCCACTGGCTGGTTGCGCTGACCGGGTGGCAAGCCGTTCCGGGCCTGATGATCGCCGCTGTCGCCCTCGGCGTTTTGCCGGTCTTTGCGATGATCCCCGAGACCCGGCCCACTCGTTCGGCCTGATGTCGACCCTTCCCCGCCTGTCGCGACGGGGAAGGATCGAGAGCGTATTACAAAGGCTTAGAAGGCGACGCCCAGCGTTCCGAAGATCTGGCGCGGCGCCGACGAGTGGAACACCAGCAGCGTCCCGGCGGCATCGTCCGGTGCAAACACGCTGTTGTCGAAGTTCGACGCATAGCGCTTGTTGGTCAGGTTGGTGACGTTCAGCGACAGCTTCGCGCCCTTCACCACGCCGACCGAACCGAAGTCATACCCCATACCGAGATCGAAGGTGGTGTAGCCGCCGAAGCTCTGGTCGTTGGTGTAGGTGTAGTAACGGCGGCCGGTATACTTGCCCTGAAGCGAGGCCGAGAAGCCGTTCTGCCGCACGGTCAGCACGCTGGAGACCATCTCCTTGGGCGTATCCACCTGCTGCTTGCCGGCGGTTGCCTTGACGACGCAAGTGGTCGTGCACCAGTTGAGATCGTCGTCATAAGTGGACTTGTTGTACGATGCCGAGTTGTACCAGGTCAGCCACGGCGCAGGCTTCCACAATACGCCCAGTTCCACGCCCCGGCTGGTGACACCACCGGCATTGTGGAAGGAATTGCCGCAGCCCGGGTTCTGCTGCTGGTTGGTCGGGCACGGGTTGTACTGGAGCAGGCGATTGTCGAAATTGACCCAGTAGCCGCTCAGCGCGAGCTGAACCGGGCCGTTCACATAGCGATAGCCGCCTTCGAAGCTGCGCGATGTCTCGGGCTTCAGCGTCTTGCCCTGCGCGTCCCAGACGGTCTGCGTCACCGACTGCGGGCCGAGTTTGAAGCCGCCCTGGAACATCGCCATGTTCTCGGCATAGCTGGCATAGAGTTCGTGGTGGTCCGCAACCTGCCAGTGCACGCCCGCTTCCGGCAGGAAGAAGTCCTTGGCAGTGAGCGATCCCGTCGCGAACTGGCTTGAGGCCGGCGGCGGCGTCTTGGCGATACCGTCCTGCGCCTCGGCATCGGACCGCGAATAGGTGCCCTTGAAGCCGAAATCGATCGTTACCGCATCATCGAGCAGCTTGATCGTGTCCTGCACGTAGAACTGGCGCGTCTTCCACTTGGTTTCCTGCACCCACTGCGCAGTGTCAGGCTGGCCTTGCAGGAACTGGCCGAGGTCGAACGGACCGGTGACATTGGCCCAGATATAGCGCGCGGCGCTGCTCTTGTTTTCTTCCAGCCAGAAGCCGGCCTGGAACTGGTTGAAGCCGACGTCCCAGGTGAGGCTGCCTAGCCCGCCGGTGCGGTTGATGGTGTAGCGGGTGTCGCGGATCTGGACCGGTACGTCGTCGTCAGTGGTCGCCGTGCCTTGCTTGGACCAGCCGACGATCCAGTTGTTGCCCGCGCCCTTGTCGGTGTGATGATAGACCTGCAGATGGGCGGTCAGGGACTTGGTGACATCGAAATCCCCGGCAACGTAGAACAGGTTGTCGTTACGCAGGATCTGGCCGTTGGTATAGGTGACGTCGGCGTTCTTTTGCGGCTTGGGTGCATTGACGCACTTGCCCGGCGCGGTCGGTCCGGTCACCGTGCAATAGGCGACGCCGAGGTAGGACTGCCAGTCCGGCGCATAACCGCCCCAATCCCAGCCGAGCCGGCCAAGCATGTCCTTCGACAGATAGGGATCGTCGGCCTGATTGGTGCGCGAAATGTCCGCGAAGGCCGTGATCTTGCCGCCGGTGAATTCGTACTGCGCCTTGCCGTTGAGCTGCTTGCCGGTGGACCGGTTCCACGCGCGCTGGTTCACGAACAGGTCCTGCTCGCTATACTGCCCGGAAACATAGGCCGAGAAACCGGCATGCTCGCCCGTATCGAAGCGCGCGAAGGTGCGCAGGCTGTCCTGGCTGCCAAAGCTCTGGCTGGCCATCAGCCCCATTTCCTTGTGAGGGGCGCTGCTGAGGTAGATCAGTGCGCCGCCAAGGTTGCTGGTCGACGCGATGCCGAGGCCGGCGATCCCGGTCGCGAGATTGGCTTCGCCAAGGTTCTCCGAAATCAGCGCGCGGCTGATCGAGAGGCCATTGTAATTGTTGTAGGCTCCGTCGCCCAGCGGCATGCCGTCGAGCGTGTAGCCGAGATGCGTGGTGCTGAAGCCGCGCACCTGAAGCGATAGCGACTGCTCGTTGAGACCCAGTGCGTCGATCGACTGCGCGCTGACGCCGGGAAGGAAGTTCAGCGCCTTCTGCACGCTGGTGCCCGGGGGCAGGACATCGAGGTTCGCGGGCAGGAGCGTCGAAACCGAGCGGGTCTGGCCGCTGCCGATGACGACGATATCGTGAACTTCGTTGCTGTCCGCCTCGGCCGGCGAGACGTCTTCTGCCTTGGCCTGTGCGGAAATCGTGAAACTGGCAGCGGCGGCCGCCAAGAGAAGAACGGACTTTTGTAACACGTGACCCCCATGTCATTGAAGGCGCCGCGTAAACCTGAGTCCGCGGCGCCTCGGGGGGCGCCTATTCCATGCGCGTATGACGCTTTCGCTACAGATATGAAATATAAGACAAAACTTCCGACCGGTGGGGAGTGCCGTATCGTACCATCCAATGACGGAAAGACAGGCACCCTGCGCCGTGCGTCATGCCGGTTGTCAATGCGCGGCATCCGGCTATGAGAGCCCGATGCCGCGACGCAAGGATATCTGGCAGTGCGGGCTGATTACCCGTCCTCTCGACGAGGTGCTTTCCCGGGGTTTCTCACCGGAGAGCGCGATCTGGTTTCCGCCCGAGCCCGCCTTCACCTTTCTGGCCGACCCGTTCGGCTTCGACGATGGCGTGCACTTTCACGTCTTCGCCGAACAGTACGATTATCGCACCCGCCACGGTGTGATCGAGCGCCTGAGCTTCGACCGCGCATTCAGCCTCGTCGACCGGCGGTTGGTGCTGCGCGAGCCGTGGCACTTGTCCTACCCGCAAGTGTTCGAGGGCGAAGGCGCGATCTGGATGCTGCCCGAGGCGCATCGCTCCGGGAAACTCACGCTCTATCGCGGCAATGCGGCGCTCGACGTATGGCGGGCCGAATGCGCGATCGAGCTCGATTGCCTGCCGGTCGACGCATCGATCCTTCGCCACGACGGACGCTGGTGGCTGTTCTATTCCTCAGGCGAGAGCCGCGAGACCAAGCTCGGCACGCTCCATGTGGCATGGGCCGAACGGCTGACCGGGCCATGGACGCCGCATCCCGGCAACCCGGTGCGCCGCAGCCGCGCCTCGGCCCGGCCGGGCGGCGTGCCGGTGCTCGTGAATGGCGCGATCGTGCTGCCCACGCAGGACTGCACGCGGACTTACGGCGGGGCGATCCGGCCGCTGTGGATCGACCAGCTGGACGAAACCGCCTTCGAAGCGCGCGAAGGCGATGCGCTGGCCTTTCCCGGGCAGTTCGAAGGCATGCACACGCTGAGCGGGTGGGGCGATGTTACGCTGTTCGACGTCAAGACGATCGACCGGTCGCTGGCCGGAATCGCGCTCGACCTCAGGCGGGGCCTTGGGCGATACGCTGATAGATAGCGTTGCCGGCGCGCGAAAAGCGCTCGGGCGAGAAGCGGTCAAGCATGTCGGCGCGGGCGGAACGGCCCAGCACCGATAGCCGCGACGGATCACCCAGCGCCGCGCGGAGGCCTTCGGCAAGGCTTCCGGCGTCTCCGGGCGCGGCGAGCCAGCCGGTTTCGCCCGAACGGATCGAATGGGCCAGTTCCCCGACGCGCGATGCCACGACCGGCAGCCCTGCTGTCAATGCCTCGTGCCCGGCGATGCAGAAACCTTCCGAACGCGAAGGCTGGAGATAGAGGTGGCAGTCGGCCAGAAAGCGCTTCGGCTCCTCGGTGTATCCGGCAAGGCGCAGGTTCTCGACACCCAAAGTCCGGGCTTGCGCTTCGAGGCGCTCGCGCTCGGCGCCGTCGCCGGCAATCACGACCTCGCAGGGGACGGGCGGCACGAAACCGCCCTGCCGCAGCCGCGCCAACGCCTCGATCAGCACGTCGTAGCCCTTGACCGGGTGCAGGCGGCCAAGGCTGCCGAGGCGCAGAACCTCGCCCGGATGCCAGCCCTGCGCGACCGGCATGGCGGGATCGACGGCGTAGATCGGCCATGTCTCCAGCCGCTGTTCCGATACGCCGAGACGCTGCGTGGCGAACCTCGCGACCGAGCGGGAATCCGCCACCCACAACGAAGCCCGCGACTGAAGCAGGCGCAGCAGGCGCAAGTTCCACGGCTTCAGGAACGCGGCGTGCTGCCATGAAATCACCGGCAGGTTCATCATCGGTCCGGCAATCAGGCCCAGCAGCGTCGCGCGGCTGAGCGAGGTCCACAAGTGCGTGGCCCGCCAGGCGCGCACCTCGTGCATCATCCAGTGCAGGGCCCGGGCGTGGTCCTTCTCTCCGCCGTCGCGAACACGGGGATCGAGGCCCGCTGCTTCCATCGCCGGCAAGGCGCGGCCGTCCCGGCGGGTAAGCGCAAAGACGCGCACTTCGGCGCCTGCCTCGGCCAGCACGCGCGCGACCGACGGCACCGGCAGCGCCGCGCCGCCGCCTTCCACCGAGTTGATGATATAGGCAATCCGCATCGCGCTCACCGTTGCAGGCTGCTGCGCCATACGAGGAACACAAGCAGTCCGCTGGCAAGGATCGCCTGCCCGAGCGCCTGAATGCCCGCGCCCATCAGGCCGTACTGGTGGAGCAGCCACGGCATGGCCGAGAGGAAAACGAGGCTGGCGAACAGGTTCGCACTCATCGACCGGGCGGGATGGCCCAGCGCGGAGATCGCCGAACTGCACGGGGGGCCGATCAGCGCGATGGCGCGGGCCAGCACGAGGACGATCATCACCCCGGCCGCCTCGGTAAATGCCTTGCCGGCCAGAAGATGCAGGATCTGCTGCGGGAACAGCGCCACGACCAACACCACCGGCGCCGCCGCCAGCAAACCGATCACCACGATCTTGCCGAGAATACGGCGCAGCGCCTTGCCGCCCCGGCCGCTCGCGACGACGTGGGACAGTTCCGCATAAGCGGTATTGCCAAGGATCTGCGCGGGCTGTGCGATGATAACGGTGGCCCGTTGCGCCACCGAGAACAGGCCCGCCATGGCCGGACCTAGCACCCAGCCCACGACCAGCGGCGCGACTCTGCCGGTCAACTCGCCCAGCGTGACATCGGCGTTGCTGGCGATCAGGAAGCGCCAGATTCCTTCATTTTCCTCTGCCGGATCACCCTGTTCCGGATCCCACAAGGCGCTGCCCAGTTCGCGCGCGGCCACCCACAGGCCCATGGCCCAGAGTACCGCGAACTCGGCCAGCGCCGCCAGCAGCCATGCCACCAGAAACGAGCGAAGGCCCCAGCCGAAGGCGATCACGATCAGGGCCCCGCCCAACCGGACGACCGGCTGAACCAGATTGTGCAGCCCCAGCAGGTCGAAACGACCGCATAGCTGGAGATAGCCTGCCGGTGTCGAGCGCACTGATCCGAGAACCGCGAAAGCATAGAACGGCGCGAACGCCATGGCCTTGGGCGGCCAGTCGAGATGCGGCCCGACCAGCGGCACCAGCAACATGGCCGAAAGAATGGCCAGAGCCCCCCCGATCAACTCTACTTTCGCGCCGAAGCGGAGGAGTCTGACCAGACGATGCGGCTCGTTCTTCTGCTGCGCCTCCGCGCCATAGCGCACGACGGCCTGCCATGAGGGGAACTCCACGATGCCGCAGACGGTCGTGACATAGGCATGGACCAGCACCAGCACGCCATATTCGGTCGGACCGAGGAAGCGGGTTGCCAGCAGCAGATAGCCAAGGCTGATGATCCCCGCCCCGGCCTTGCCGCCCAACACGAGGCCCAGCGACGTGAAGATCCGGCCGACGATTCCGTGCGGCCGGGCCGCATGCCCTACCTCGTGCGCAACATCGTTCGGGACGATTTCGTCCTGTGACCGGGCCATTCGTCTGGCGAACATGATATCGCCCGCCTCAGGCCGAAGCGCGCTGAAGCGGCCTGAGCGTTCGCACGCAACCGTTCGCGAAATCGACAATGGCCCGCGCCGCGCGGACCGAGGAGGGTGTGGGCTGGAGATCGAAGCTCTCGGCGAACAGGTCTTCCTGCACGCGGCGGTAATGGCTTTCGTGCAGATCTTCCGCGCGCGCGATGGCGCCGGGCAGTTCCTCGGGCCCGGAAATCACCTCTCCGGCGGTCCAATGATGGAAATTGGGATCGTCGCGCCAGGCATGGCCGTGGCTGTTCAGGAAGATGCAGGGACGCGGACGCAGCAGGAATTCGTAGACCTGGCTGCTGGCATCGCCAAGGTAGATGTCCGCCGACATCGTATAGGTCATGTCGGTCGAGGCGCGGCTGCCAAGATCGATCTTGATGTTCTCGCCGCGCAGAAACTTCGGCGGGATCGTCCCGGCCTTCTCGACGGTCAGCTTGTCGATGGTCACGACGAACTGCCGCTGGAACAGCATGACATGCGGCGCGAACAGAAGCCCGTTTCGCTCGTCGCCCAGAAAGTGTTCGAAAACGTCATGCCCGTGGCGATACCACGAGGACAAGTGCGGCGAACAGTGCGGATTGTAGAGTACGACCTTTTCGGCCGTGGGAAGGAACCGCTTGGGCGCGGCATCGCGCTGGAGGTCGAACTTGGGATAGCCGACCATGCTGATCTGCGCGGGATCGACACCCGCTTCGGCAATCAGGCGGTCGCGGATCTTCGGGCCCGAGCAGAGCACGTGATCGAAGCTGGCGCTGGCCTTGTCGAAGCCGATCGCCCGGTCTCCCGCACCGTGGCGGGTATGGACGAAGGCAAGATTGCGCAGGCCATAGCGATTCCTGAGAATCAGCGAGGTCTTCTCGGCCACCACCAGCACGTCGAGGCTGCGGAAGAAATCGAGATTGTCGCGATAGATGAGGATCTTCGCGGCCGGGACGACCCGGCCGAGCAGCGAATCCATGCGCTTCGAAAACGCCGAGGGCGAAAGCTCGACATGTTCGATGCGCGTGCCGATGCGGTCCCCGCCCAGCCTGCGGACTTCGGCCGCGAGCGCGGCGTTGGTCGTCGCAACCACCAGTTCGCCCGAAAATCCGCCATCCGCCATGGCCAGGGCAATGGGCAGGCTGTGCGCGACCTGGTGAATCTGGTCGTGGTTGAAAAGGAATCCGATGCGCATGATGCAGGGACGCCGTGCCCGCACCGATTCCGCACCCGGGTACGAAATTTTTTTGAAATATGCCGCAACAAGACCGCTAGGCCGGGTCGGCCGCGGCGGCGAAGCGGGCCTCACGACCTTGCGCGATGGCCTCGCGCATCGTCGCGAGGTAGGCGGCGGCAGCGCGTTCGAGCGTAAAGTGCGCCGCATAGCCGCGCTCCACGGCGCAGAGCTTGGGCAGGGCCGCGCAACCGGCAATCGCCGCTGCCAGCCCCGGCGCATCCCCCACCGGCACGATCACGCCGCGCGTTCCGTGGCCGAGCAGCGATTTCATGCTGGAACAGCAATCGGTGGCGATCACCGGCAGGCCCGCCGCAATGGCCTCGATCACCACGGCGGGCACGCCTTCGTAGTTGGACGAGAGGATCAGGCAATCGGCATCGCACAGGAAAGGATCGGGGCAGGCCACGTGACCGGCGAACGTGACATGGTTCTGCAAGGCCAGTTGCCTCACCTGCCGCTCCAGCGCGGCCCGGCCGCAGCCCTCACCGACGATGGTGAGCCGGTCACCGGGGCGAAAACCCTCGGCAAAGGCCATGAGCAGCAGCGGCAAGTTCTTCTGCGCCGCCAGTCGCCCCACCGCAACGAAGCGATGGCCCTGACCCTGCTTGCGCTCCCGCTCGATGGCGAGCAGCCGTTCGAGACGGGCCCGGTCAAGCGCCGGATCGTGGATGGTAGAGACCCGGTGATCGCCGACACCCATGCCCTCGACGATCTCCTCGAACATCGGCTCGGCAAGCCCGACGAAGCGTTCGAGCAGCAAACCGTTGATCTTGAGCCAGCACCGATACCATCGGCGCCGAAACGCCGTCTTGTCCGCCCGGACGAGGTCGTTGCTGACTTTTACCACCACCGGCGGGCAGCGCCCGCGCAGCAGCAGCTTCATCATCACGCAGACGATCGTGTACGTGTTGCCAGGGCAGAAAATGACGTCCGCGCGGTTGCGGAGGAGATAGTGGAACAGGCTCCATATCATCCATAGCGTTTCAAGGCGCGCAGTCGGAAACCGGAGCGGAGATCGATTGGGACGGATCCGGTAATCCAGCGTCCGGGGCGCATTGGCCCGGTCCAGCCCCTCGTCCCGCCCCAGCACGACGACGACCTCGTGGCCCAGATCCTGCCAATGGCGCGCCAGTCCCAACGCGACCCGTTCGACACCGCCGGGCTCGAAACTGTGAATGGGAAGGACGATCCTGAGAGGCTGGGTCATGCCGGCATGACTCCGGACGCCCGATGGACCCGCACATGCCGATCAAAACGTCGCGTCGACGCCCAGTCTCACGGAGCGCGGGCGCATCGGCGTCTGTTGCAGCCCGTCGGCCACGGTGAAGGGATTGCCGAAAGCGAACGTGTTGCCCCGCTGGTCGAGCGCATTGTCGATATCCAGCGAGAGCCCCCAGCGCCCGAACCCGAGCCGCGCGCCCATCGAAAGATCGTAGTAACGCCCCTGCCCCAATGCGAAGGGCGCCACGATGGCCAGCTTCGAATGCCCGACGTAGCGCAGGGCGGCGTCTGCGGTCAGGTTCGCCCAGCCGAAGCCATGGGTATACTTGACCGCCGTCCGCCAGCCTTCGTCGGCGATGTTAGGAAGGTCGCGGTCATCAACATTGTCGAACCCCGGCGCCGGATCGGACAAGTTGCTCGAATTGAGGAAGCCCGCAGCCTCGAAAGACAGTGCGTCGACCGGGTGCCATGCGAGTGACAGCGCCACATTGCGCACCCGTCCCGAACCGATATTGGCTATGTAGGGCAGCCCGTCGACGCCGACGAGATCCGCCTGAATATCCCGCCAGCGCGCCACGGACGCCGCCAGACTGCCGGACAGGCGCGCGCCCTTTTCCATGCCGAAGCGCAGGCCCACTTCCATCGTCTCGATACGATCGGACACGAAGCGGTCGGCGCTGGGATCGGTGGCCGAACCGGTGACTTGCAGGCCGCCCGGCCGGTAGCCCTGCTGATAGCGCCCGTAGAGCAGCAGTCCCGCCCGGGGCTTCCACGCCAGCGCCGCCGAGGGCAGGAATCGCTTCTGGCGCCGCAGCGGCTCGTAATCGATATCCTCGGGGTTACTGTTGTCGCTGCCCATGAACTCGCTGGTCTGGCGCACGTAGCTGTACCGGCCGCCCAGCGTAAGCTGGAAGGTACGGCCAAGCGGCACGCCGACCTCCCCGAACACGGCGGCGTCCAGAGTGACGTTCGAGACGCTGGACAACGGTTCCGGCGCATCGGGCGCGCCAAGACTGCGGGCGGCGTGGTCGGTGTTGTGGAGCAGGCTGACGCCCGCCAGCCATGTTCCGCGCGTACCCCATTGCCCGGTCAGGCGCGTCTCGTGCGAGAACAGCCGGACGCCGATATCCTCCTCGTACTTGCGGATCTCGTCAGGATCGACCGTCGCGTCGAACACGGTATCGATGCTCTGACGGGCATAGCCCGTCGCCGAAACGAGCTGCATTCGGTCCCAGTCGCGCGAGACGGTGAGCCCGATGAGCCGGTAGTCGTTGTCGAACGGCTGGGCGATGTAGGACGAGCGGGTCAGATCGGGCTCGCCGCGCAGGGTATATTGGCCGTCGCGCGAATTGAGGTTCTGCCCTACCAGCGTGAGATCGGCTGTCCACGCCGCGTCCGGCTGCCAGCGCAGCGTTGCGCGAAGGCCGGTGCTGCTGTTGCGATTGATGTCGCTGAGGCCGCGCCGGGCATCGTCGATATAGCCGCCATCCACGGTGCGGTAGACTACTGTCCGCAAGGCCAGCTTCCGCGCCACGATGGGCACGTTGGCGACCAGCGCACCATCGCCGCCCGGTTCGCCTTTCTGCGTGAAACGCAGGCCGAAGGCCCCTTCGGCGCTCCACCCGTTCGGATCGGGCGGCGTCGGCACCAGCCGAATGATCCCGCCCAGCGTCCCCGCGCCGTAGAGTGTGCCTTGCGGCCCTTCGAGCACTTCCACCCGCGTAATATCGTGCAGCGCAAGGTCCGGGTCCGGCGCGCTGTAGATCAGCCGCAAGTCGCCGAGGTACTGGCTGATCGTTGCCTGACTGGTGCCGTTGAAGCTGCTGTCGGCAATGCCGCGAATGAAGATCTTGTTCCGCCCGGGCCCCAGGTTGGTGGAGGAAAGCTCCGGAAGCTTGCCGAGGATATAGCCGGTGCCGCGTCCGCCGGCGCGGGCCAGTTCCTCGCGGGTGGGTTCGACGACGGCAACGCTGGCAGGATAATCGGCAAGGCCGATACGCTGCTTGGTAGCCGTGACGACGATGTCCGGGCCCGAAGTTTCCAGCACCGGTCGGGAGTGCGGAGGAACGACCGGCACGCGATCCGGCGCGCGGGCGGCATGCGGCGCAGGTGGACGCCGGACCAGACGCACTGTCCGGGCATCGATGAACACCGCGTCATAGCCGCTGCCCGCAAGCAGCCGCCGTAGCGCGTCCGCTACCTCGTAACGCCCCGAAAGACCGCGCGTGCGCAGGCTGTCGAGCTTCGGATCGCCCAGCACGATCGAAATCCCGCCCTGCTGCGCCAGCGTGATCAGGCCATCGGAAAGTCTTCCCGCTGGCACCGAGAAGGCGCGGATTTCCCCGGCCAAAGCCGGGGCGATGCAGACAGTATTGATGGCGACCGCAAAGAGCGCGGGAACAAACCAGTCATCGTGTAATCGACCACCCATCGGCTGTTTCGGTCACCTTCGCGCCAATCAGGAGTTCGACACGCCGGCGTAGCGATGCATTGTCGCCATCCAACTGTATCACACCTGTAAAACTGGCATGCGATAGTTCCGGACCCAGTTCGATGGCAATCCCCCGCGCTCGGGTAATGTCACCCGCAACTTCGACAAGCGGCGCCTCGCGGTAGACCAGCTTGCCGCGCGTCCAGCTGCCGATATCGGCGGGCGCGCGGGTGCCTTCGACCAGCCGGTCCCCGCTGGCATCCAGCGTATCCCCGGCATTGAGCCGCAGCCGGGTTACCCCGTCCTCGAAGCGCACCGCGCCTTCCGCCACTTCGACCTGCAATCCGCGCCCGCTCGACCGGACATTGAACACAGTGCCGACATCGACGATCCTCTGCGCGCCCACCGTCAATGCGAAGGGGCTCCCCGCGTCGTGCCGGATCGAGAACTGCGCCTCGCCAGACTTGAGTTCGGCCACGCGCGGATCGGATTTGCTGAGAACCAGCTCCGTGCCGCCGTTGAGCGCGATCCGGCTGCCGTCGGACAACGCAAGTGTCCGCGATTCTCCGGGGGCGGTGCTGACGGTATATTCCTGACCCATACGGCCCATCACGGCCCAACTACCGACCGCGACAAGGGCGAAGGAAGCCGCCATGGCCGGCCACATCCAGCGCCGCCGACCTGCCGTTCCGCGTCCCGTCGCGACAGCCGCCACGGGAATCTCCCCGGCTTCCGCCGGTTCCTGCCGGGCCAGTCCAATGGCGGGTTCCAGCGCATGATCGGCATCGCAGATCGCCTCGTAAGCGTCGTTATGGCGCTCGTCAGCCTCCAGCCAGTGGGTGAATTCGTTCCACTCCTCCTCGCTCGCATCGGCAAGGCGCAAGTGCCAGGCAATTGCCTGCGACTGAATGTCGTGCTCAGCGGGACGAGCCATCGAACCCTCCTGTCATTTCGGCAGGCCCTGTCATCCCCGTAGTTGGGGGCGTGTCCTCAAGCCGGTTTCGAATTTCGAGCACCGCGCGATAGGCGCGCTGCAAGTGCTTTTCCACCGCGCTCAGGCTGATGCCCTGTTCGATGGCGATATCCTTCTGCGAAGCGCCCTCGACCCGGAACTGGCGGAAAATATGGGCCGTGCGTTCCGGCAACTCGGCCAGTCTCGCCTCGACACGGGCAAGCTGGTCGCGCGCGACCAACGCGGTTTCGGGATCGGGCGCGGCATCGGCCTGTTCCTCGGCGGCATCCCCCCGCCCATGAGTGCCCGTGCCCGTGCCCGTGCCGGTCCGGGCATCGGGCCGCACTTCGATCCAGCCAGCGTCGCGGGCCTGACGGCGCGTCTCGGTCCGGCGGCGCGTATGCGCCATGTTGTTGACCATCTGGTAGAGATAGGCACGCGGCGAGCGGACCGGGCCGGTCACGCTGGTCTCAAGGCGGATGAACAGGTCTTGCAGCACGTCCTCGGCATCGGCCTCGCTGACGCGCCGCGCCAGCAGGAACCGGCGCAGTTCCCCCCGCATCGCCAGACTGAGCTGCCGCAGACCGCCCTCGGCAGGCACTTCCTGCCCCAGCGACGTCATAGCCCGTCCTCCTTGCGCAATCGCACTCTCCTCGATCAGGTAAAGCAGATGTTCGGATGATCTTCCAGCGGCGGTCATGGCGCCCTCAAAAACGTGTCGTCAGCAGCAGGCTGACATCGCTGGCATGACGCAGGCCGGTGCCGATGCCGCTGCCGCGGTTGCCGGAATGGCCGTCCAGACCCAGCCAAGTGCGCGGCTCTCCCGCCGCGTCTCCATGGTCGAGCGCGAAGCGCCACGCCGCATGGAGGCCATTGGCGGCGACCGGTTCGCCATTGGTCAGGCGCAGCAGGTCACTCTCCATCGAGTGGCCGCCCCAGCCGCCCTGCTGGTAGACGCCGGCCGAAAGCGACCAGTCGCGCGCGTGCTCCCACGCCAGTTCGGCACCGGCATAACTGGCGCGCGTTTTGGCCGGGAGAATCACCGCATCGGCGGCACGGCGACTGACCCTTCCGGCAATGGCGGTGAAGCGCACGAGGTCTTCTCCGCCCAGCGCGTGCCAGGCATTCACCGACATGTGCTTGCCGCGAAAGCGGGCGCTGTCCCTATCGACCGCGCGCTCCACCGGATCGAGCGATTTGACCGCCAGAAAATCCATGCTCCATCCCGCATCGCCGGAATCGCGCTCGAAATGCACGGCCTTTGCCTGATCGGCTCCGGCCCGGTCCGACAGCGACCATTCGACCAGCTGCGGCAGGTAATCGGCCCCCGCCGATCCTCGCAGCTTCTCGCCCTGCGCCTGAACATTCACGGGCGCTATCGCCAGCAAAGTGAAGGCCACTCCTGTCACCATGGATCGGCTCATTTCGTCCAACTCCATTCCTCATCCCGAGTTCGGGACATCGGCAAGACTCCGGCCGAGCGGCAGACCCGCACACGAATTTCCGCAGTGCGGGTCAGGCCTCGGGGCGGCGTCTAAGCGACATCCTGTTTCGGAGTGTCTTCTCCTCATGATCCGACTTGGCCTGAACCGAATTGGCGTTTGCGCCGTTGCCATGGTGGCCGCTCTGGCCGCCGCCAGTTTCGCCCGTCCCCTGCCCGCCGCCGTGCCGGATTTCGGCTTTGCGCCAATCTCGACCGCGCCCACGGGCAGCCTTACGGTGATGACCTACAACGTGGAGGGTCTGCCCTTCCCTGTCGCGTTCGGACGAGCTTCCGAGCTTGCCAAAATCGGCGGGCGACTGGCGGACCTGAGACGCCATGGCAGGCAGCCCCATGTCGTGGCATTGCAGGAAGCCTTCATTCCCGAAGCCAAGGCCATCGCGGCCGAGGCGGGCTACCGCTACGTGGCGACCGGCCCGCAGCAAGCCGAAGCATCGAACCTTCCGGCAGGATCGCAAACCGACCCTTCACTTACCGCGCTGATCCGGCAGACCTCCCGGAGCAAGGGCGAAGCGGACGGCAAATGGGTCGATAGCGGGCTCGTCATCATGTCCGACTATCCGATCGTGGCGACCCGCCGCATGGCCTATCCGAAGGATATCTGCGCCGGATATGACTGTCTGGCCGCCAAGGGCGTGCTGCTCGCATGGATCCGGGTTCCCGGACAAGACCAGCCGATCGCCATTGCCGATACCCACCTCAATTCCCGCGCCGCATCGGGCGTGCCGATTGCGCGGGCCAACGCCGCCTATCGGGCCCAGTTGGCGCAAGCGCGCGCGTTCATCGGCGCCAATGTGCCGTCCCAGACCAGCCTTGTCTTCGCGGGCGACTTCAATGTCGGCCACGACCCGATGCGCGTGGCCGCCGCCGATGCGGCCATGGGCTCGGCACTGGGGACCACCGAGGCTTCCAGACAGTTTGCCGGCGCTCCGAACGCCGATCTGGCCGCGGTGGTGAAGCGCGCGAAGGACAAGCAATATTTCCGCCCCGGCTCCGGCCAGGTGCTGCACTTCACCGGAGCACATGTGCCCTTCGGCAAGACGAACGGCGGCGACACGCTCTCCGACCACTTCGGTTACGTCGTGACATATTCGCTGCGATAGGCAGCGCCTCAACCCGGTGAGGGCGAGGCGTCCGTCGCTTCCGGCGGCGCCGGGTCGGGATGCGTCACCAGCCGGGCCAGCTTGGGCAGAAGACGCTGCTCGAAGCCGTCGATGATCTCGTAGATCACCGGCACCAGCACCAGCGAGAGCATCGTCGAGGTCAGGATGCCCCCGATCACCGCGATGGCCATGGGTTGGCGCGATTCAGAACCCTCGCTGATCGCAAATGCGGTGGGCAGCATGCCCGCGATCATCGCTACCGAGGTCATGATGATCGGCCGGGTTCGCTGCGCGCAGGCCTCCTTCAGCGCCTCGCGCACCGGCGCACCGGCCCGCTCGGCCTCAATCGCGAACTCCACCAGCAGGATCGAGTTCTTGGCGCAGAGGCCCATCAGCATGAGCAGGCCGATCAGCACCGGCATGTCGATGGCAAAGCCCAGAAGACGCAGCGCCGCGAACGCGCCCAGCAGGCTAAGCGGCAGCGCGCCCATGATGACCGCAGGCTTGAAGAAGCCCCGGAACAGCAGCACTAGCACGGTATAGGTCAGCCCCACCCCGGCAAACAGCGCGAGCACGAAGCCGACGAACATCTCCTCCATGATCTGGGTCGTGCCCTGCTGCGCCTCGTGGACGCCTGCAGGCAAGTGCTTCATCGTCGGCAGGGTCCGGACGGACTGCATGGCCGATCCGATCGCCTCGCCCACCGCAAGATCCGCCTCCACGCTGACGCGGCGCTCGCGGTTGTAGCGCACGATCTTGCCCGGCCCGGCCTGGAAATGAATATCCGCGACGCTGGACAGCGGCGTCGTGTTGCCGTCACGCGTGGGAACGCGCAGGCCGGAGATTGCCGAAAGGTCGTTCCGCGCGCTTTCGGGCAGGCGCACGCGGATCGGCAGGCGCTGCTCGCCTTCGGAGAACTTCGCGACCGAGGCATCGATGTCACCGATGGTGGCGATGCGCACGACATTGGCGAGCGTGACGGTATCGACGTTGAGCCGCGCAGCCTCTTCGGGACGCGGAGTAATCACCAGTTCGGGGCCCGGCGCCGAGGGGCTCGGGCGCGGATCGGCGATTGCCTTCAGGCGGCGCATCTCACGCAGAAGCTGCATCTGCGTGCGTTCCAGCGTCGGCCCGTCCGCACCGGCGATCACCACCGAAACGGCCGCCTGTCCGAAGTTGCCCTGATTGTAGAACCGCGCCTCGGGAATAGCGCGCAGCTTCGGGCCGATGCGGGCCTGGAACTGCTCCGATGTCTCGTCGCGGCCATGGCGCAACAGCACCGTCAGCGTACCGTCCTTGAGGTCGGTCCCGCCACTGTTCAGCCCGCCGCCCGTCGAACCGACTTGCGCAAAGACGTTCTCCACATCGGACTCGTGCATCAGGATCCGCGTCGCCTGTTCGACCGCGCGGTTCATGTCGTCACGCGTCGCGCCGGGCGCGCCTTCCACTGCAAGATAGATGTAATTGCGGTTCTGCGTGGCCTGGAAACCGATCTGCAGCGTCGAGGCGATCACCAGTGCCAGCACCAGCAGTCCCGTACCGATGGCCGTGCAGATCTTGGGGCGTGCCAGCGCCCAGTCTAGTGCCCGCCCATGCCACGGATGAAGCCGCGCGCCCGCAACAGTCGAGGTGCGCAAGTGATGGGGCTTGAGCAGATAGGCCGCCATCAGCGGCGTCAGCAGCCGCGCCACCACCAGCGAGAACGTGACCGCCGCCGCCACGGTAAGGCCGAATTCCCGGAAAAACTGCCCCGCCTGTCCGGGCATCAGCGAGACCGGCGCGAAGACCGCAATGATCGTCGCCGTAGTGGCGATCACCGCAAGACCGATGGAATCGGCACCGATCAGCGCGGCCTGATAGGGGCTTTCGCCCTTCTCGATGCGTTTCTCGATGTTCTCGATCTCGACGATGGCGTCGTCGACCAGAATGCCGATCACCAGCGTCAGCGCCAGCAGGGTGATGCCGTTCAGGCTGAACCCCATCGCCGCCATGTAAATGAACGTCGGGATCAGCGAGAGCGGCATGGCAACCGCCGCAATCGCCGTCGCCCGCCAGTCGCGGAGGAACAGGAACACGACGACGATGGCCAGGATCACGCCTTCGATCAGCACGTCCACCGTGGCCATGAAGCTGCGGCGGGTGAGATCTGCGGTCGAAACGATCTTGTCGAACGTCACGCCGGGATGCTTCGCGGAGAGGCCGGCGATGGCCTTCGCCACGCCGTCCGATACGGTCACATCGCTGGCATCGCTGGTCTTGGACACCTGGATCGCCACCACCGGCCGTCCGGACAGGCGTGCGAAGCCGCGAACTTCGCCCTGCCCGTCGCCCACTTCGGCAATGTCGGACAAGCGGACGTAGCGTCCCTGCACCGGGATCGTCAGGTCGCGGATGCGCGCCACGTCGGCGGCCGATCCGATCACGCGCACCGTCTGTTCGACCGCGCCGACATTGGCGCGGCCGCCCGGGGCATCGGTGTGGAAGGCGGCCAGCGCGGAATTGACTTGCGCGCTCGTCACACCCAGCCCGGCCATGCGCTCGGGATCGAGGATCACCGTGATTTCGCGCTCGGCGCCGCCAATGCGCGCGACCTGCCCGACGCCGCGCTCGGCCTGAAGCGTGCGCGTCACCTCGTTGTCGATGAACCACGCCAGCTGCGTGTCGGTCATTTCCGGCGCGGTCACCGCGTATGTGACGATTGGCGCGCTGTCGAGGTCGATGCGCTGCACGGTCGGGGGATCGATACCCTGCGGCAGTTCCACGCGGGTGCGCTCCACTACCGTACGCACATCGTCAGTGGCCTTCTGGATATCGCTGCCCAGCTCGAATTCGAGCGAGGTCGTCGATGCGCCCAGCGTCACCGTCGAACTGATGTTCTTGATCCCCGGCACGCCGGTCAGCGCGTTCTCGATCGGGCGGGTGATCTGGTTTTCCATCTCGGTCGGTGCCGCCCCGCTCTGGGTAACGGTGACCGTGACGATGGGCAGGTTGACGTTGGGGAACTGCTTCACCGGCATACGCATGTAGGCGACCACGCCCGACACGGTAAGCAGGATGAACAGCAGCGCGACGGGGATCGGATTGCGGATCGCCCAGGCGGAAATGCGCAAGTTCACTTGGCGGCTCCCGCGATGCGGACCTTGTCGCCGTCCAGCGTAAAGGCCGCGCCCCGGACCGCGACGCGGCTTCCCGCAGGCGGTCCGTCACGCAGCTCCACCAGGCCATCGGCATGACGCCCGGTGCGGACCTTGAGGCGATGGACGTGGTCGTCGCGGTCGATCACCATCACGTTGGCGCCGTCCGCATCGTAGCGCACCGCCGCTTCGGGCAGCGCCAGCACTTGTGCCGGGCGCGAGAACGTGGCCCGGGCGAAACCGCCCTGCCGCAGATCGCGGTCGACCGGCAGCGCGATGCGGGCGATGACCACCCCGGTATTGGTGTCCACGCGCTCGCCGATCAGGCGCACGTGACCGTCAAGCTTGCGCCCCGATGCCAGCGTGACCTCAACCGGATCGCCGATCTTGATGCCGGCCGCGTCCAGTTCGGGCAGTTCGGCGTAGAGTTCCAGCAAGCTGTCGCGCGCCATCGTGAACAATGCCGTGCCCGTGCTCGACGTTTCGCCGGGCCGCGCCGTGCGTTCGAGCACGAGCCCATTGGCGGGCGCCCGGATCGCGAGGTGATTCTGCCGCACCAGCAGATCGTTGAGCTGGGCCTTGGTCGCCGCCTCGGCCGCGGCGGCATTGCGCTGCGCGAACTTGCGGGTGGCAATTGCCTCGTTGGAGAGGACGCCTTGCCCTTCCAGCCCATCGACCCGGCCCGCCTGCTCGCGCGCCTGCTCGTAGGCCACTTGCTGCTGGGCGAGCCCAGCGCGGAGCTGTCCGATCTGCGAAACCAGCAGGCTGTCGTCGAGCTGCGCCAGCACTTGCCCGGCGCGCACGACGGCACCTTCCTCGACGAAGACCTTGGCGATCCTGAAGCCAGAAAGATCGGCCGATACCGCCATCTCCTCACGCGGGACGAAGCGGCCCGAAGCGGTCAGCCCGCCGCTCATCGCGCGCTGCGTGACCGTGGCCACGGTCACCGCCTGCGGCGGCATGACTTCCTTGCGGTCGGCATCGTGCCCTTTGCAGCCCGCCAGAAGGGTCATCGTGGCGAGCACGGAAACGGCGGCCGTGAAACGGAAAACGGGCGACTTCATCATTGCGCTCCTTGCGCGGTCAAGGTCTGCATCTGGCTCGGCATCTGATTTTGGGCGTCCCAGCCTCCGCCAAGCGCGCGCACGGTCGAAACCGTACCGGTCAGCAGGGCCAGACGTCCCTGATCGCGCGCGGCGCGCGCCTGAAGCCAGGTCTGCTCGCTCTGCAAAACGGTAGTGAGATCGGTAAGGCCCGCGCGATAACCGCGCAGAGCGCTGTCATAGGCGGCGCGCGAACGGGCTTCCGCACGCTCCAGATCGGCAATGCGGTTGCGGTTGGCGGTTAGCCGGACAAGCGCGTTTTCCGCTTCGCCATAAGCGTTCTGCACTGTCTGTTCGTAGGAAACGACCGCCTGCTGCCCCTGCGCCTCGCTCACCCGCAATTGGGCCATGAGCCGCGTGCGGTCGAGCAGCGGAACCGTCAGCCCCGCCGCGAGCGACCACAGCCCGGTCGCCCCGCCCACTGGCCCGGTCGTCGCGGAGAGTGCAAGGCCGGGCTGAATGTCGAAACGGGGAAACAGCGCCAGCCGGTTCACCCGCACCCCCAGAGCCGCCGATTCCACGGCGAGACCCGCCGAAAGAACGTCGGGCCGCCGGGCAAGCAGAAGACCCGGTGTAACGGCGGGCAGCGTCGGTGCGTCGTCCAGCCGCGCCTCGATCGGCAGGCTGTCCGTCGGCGCATTCGGGGTGCCCACAAGGATCAGCAGTGAGCGCTTCGCCGCCTGCAGCTCGGCCTCAAGCCGTGTCACTTCGGCGCTGGCACTCGCCAGATCGGCATCGAGCCGCGCGGCGTCCTGCCCCGAAGTCAGCCCGCGCGCTTCGCCAAGCTGGGCGCTGCGGGCAAGGTCTGTTGAGATCTTCAGGCGTTCGCGGGCAGTGCCGAGGTCGATGGCCGTACCGCGCGCCTGAAACAGCGTGGTGGCCACATCCGCCGCCAGCGCAAGCCGCGCGCCGTGCCAGTCCAGCGTGGACGAGGCATATTGCACATCGGCCTGCTGGCGGATCGCGGAAAGGCGACCGAACAGGTCGATTTCCCAGCTCGGGTAGAATGTCGCCTGATAGCTGTCGTCACCCGGCGCATTGGCACCCTGGCCCCAGACCCGGCGCGTTCCCTGCTCGGTTGCCGTGGCGGAAAGGCTGCCGGTCGGCAAAGTGCTGGCGCGATTGACCGAGCGGGTCGCCCGCGCCTCGGACAGGCGAGCGTAGGCCAGCCTCGCCGTGGTACTGCGAGCCAGCGCGGTATCGATCAGCCCGGAGAGCTGAGGATCGCGGAAGCTTTCCCACCAGCGGTCGAGCGAGGCTTCGGGCAGCGTCCCGGCCGGAGCCGCATTCGCTTCGAAAGCGGGGGGCAGCGCCGTGTCGGCCTGCGGAAGGTGGACTTGCGGCGCGCAGCCGCAGAGCAGCACCGCGATGGCAGAGACCGAGAGCCTCGCCGCCCGCTCCGCCCCGTTTCGGAGATTCGCCCGCATTCCTTGAACCTTGCGCCCACGATGTTGCTCAATGGGCTGCGGGTAGCAGTGCAAATTTAAATATACAATGATGTTTCTTTAATCCTTGGCCACCGATCGCGGATGCGGCTATGACAGCCATCGACGAACGCCGGAGGGGGCAGCAGCGACAATGGAAGAATCCGTTCAGGAAGCCCGCAGCAAGGGCAGGCCCAGTCTGGAGGAAGCTGCCTCGATAGACCGCGCGATCCGCGACGCCGCGCTCCACGAACTGCTGGAAAAGGGCGAGGCGGCCTCGCTGAATGCCGTTGCCAAGGCTGCGGGACTATCACGCAAGACCGTCTATGCGCGGTACTCCAACAAGACCGATCTCTTCGTCGATGCCGTGCGTGAAGTGCTGGGCAATGCCGGGCCGATCACGTTCGACTTGTCCGGTTCGCTGGAGCAGCGCCTGAGCAGCTATGTGCTGGAAGCGCTGGCAGTCCTTGCGCGCCCCCACGCCCAGGCGTTCCGCAAGGCGCTGTCAATGAACCCCGGCTCGATGGCGGAACTGCGCGACGAACTGATCGAGGCGTCCCACGCGATGTTCCACGCCCCGCTGAGCGCGATGCTGGCCGACGCACAGGCACGCGGCGAGCTGGCCGACAATACGGACCGCGAGGAATGCGCCCGGCTCATCATGGTGATGACTCTGCTGGGCACGGAGATCCGTGCCGATCCGTCCGAAGATGCGCGCGACAATGCCCGCCACGCCCGTTTCCTCGCCGCGCTGATCGTCAACGGGATCGGCAGGCCAGCGGCACCGCAATAGCAGGAAAGCCTCAGCCTCCGCGATTCTGGTCCGTCGCCGAACCTTTCATTCCGGCCGCCATAGCCATCAACGCGTCTCGCCGGGGCATCGACAGCAGTTTGTCGAACGTCGCGCGATAATGCTCGCTGCTGACGAACGTGGGCCCGTTGCGGATATTGTCGAGCGCAAGTTCGGCAACATCCTCGGCCTTCATCACGTTGCGCAGAGTCGCGGGATCGACGCCCGCGCGCGCCGCCGCTTCCGATTCCGTGGCACCGGGGCACACCGTCAGCACGTCGATCCCGTCCGGCTGCAATTCCGCCCACAACGCCTCACCCAGCGATTTCACCAAGGCCTTGGTCGCGGAATAGGCGGCTGAATAGGGGCACCCGATCAGGCCCTCGACCGAACTGGTGAGAATGAAGCCCCCCCTGCCCCGCTCCCGCAGTCGCGGCGCGAAGCCGCGCGTCAGTTGCATCGGAACATTGCAGTTGACCTGCAACATCTCGGCCATCGCCAGTGGATCGTTGTCGGCGTGATCGCCCTTCATTCCGAAGCCCGCGTTGCTGACGACAAGCCCCACGTCGAGCGCCGCCGTGGCCGAAAGCATCCGTTCGGCAGCGTCAGGCCGCGCAAGGTCGACCGGGCAGACCTCCACACCCACGCCATGGTCGCGCTCCAACCGGCCCGCGAGTTCCTGCAAACGATCGACACGCCGCGCCACCAGCACAAGGTTCAGCCCCCGCGCCGCCAGTGCCTCGGCAAAAGCTGCGCCGATGCCCGAAGATGCCCCGGTGACCAGCGCGACAGGACCGTAGCGCTCCTTGAAATCAGGCATTCGCGGTGCTCTCCCCATGTACTTCAGCCAAAAGGCGGCGCGCGGCCTCCACGCATTTGGACAGTCGCGCATGCGGGCCGACCCCCGCTTCCGCCTCGCTACGCAAGGGCAGCTCCAGCGCATAGACCCGGTCGTGCGGCAACGCCGCGACGATCTCGCGAAGGCCGAGTTCACCCTCGCCCGGAGCCACCCGTTCGAACATCGATTCCTCGAAATAGCTTTCAAAGCGCGGTTCCAGCGGCGCATCGCAGAACTGGATGTAACCGATCAGATCGGGATCCAGCGCCGCGAGGTCGGCCGCCCCGGCCCCGGACCGGACAAGGTGCATGGTATCGACCAGCAGCCGGAAATCCGCCCGCCCGACATGGCGCAGAGCATCTAGCGCGGTGGGCAGGTCCGGGACCGACAGCGACGGCGCGAACTCGACCGTCGTCTCCATCCCGCGCGCCGCAACCATCTCCGCAAGGATGCCGAACTGATCGAAACTGCGGGCGAGGTCCGGATCGAGGCTGACCGTATTGATCCGCTCGGCGCCCAGTTCGGCCATCACATCAAGGTCGCCGGCCAGATCGCGCACATCGCTGCCCGCCCGGACATTCATGCCCTCGCCCAACGAAATGGTGATGCCCCGCTCCTGCATCGCCGCAATCGTCGCCCGCCGCAGCGCCGCGTCATCACGCAGGGAGAACGGCGCATAACCGTGGGGATTGTACCCGGCCGCGGTCAGACCCGTAGAGATATGCCGGCAGCCCAGATCGGCGGCCAGATGAACGAATTCAACCGGCGGCAGACCGAACACGCTGATCATTTCGATACCCAGCCGGGCCATGGGCGTTCTCCCTGCCGTCAGAACGTTCGCGGATCGACGACGGTCCGCACCGGAGCGACGGGCCCGGACATTTCGCCCACCGCTTTCGCAACGCCCGAGAGTCCGATGCGGGCTCCTAGCCAGGGCGTCACGTCGATGCGGCCATCGGCAATCGCACGCATGGCCAGTTCCATGTCCTGCGGCTCCTCGCCGCCGGCGAACTGGATATTGAGCCGCTTGTTCTGCGCGGCGAACACCAGCAGATGCTCCTGCTCCATGCAATATCCGCCCATGACGATCCGCCCTTCGAAAGGCGCCGCCTCGATGATCCGCTGGAGCATGCCGGGCTGGCCGACGTTCTCGTAGATCAGGTTGACCTTGCGTCCGCCAAAGGCGGGCAGCGGCGCATAGGGATCGATTTCGCGCGGATCGACGGCGATATCGGCGCCCATCGCTATCGCCTGCTTGCGACGCTCCTCATGGAAATCGGCGGCGACAATCGGCGCAACACCCATCATCCTAAGCCCCGCGATCACGCCAAGGCCGATCGCCCCGCAGCCGAGGACCAGCGCGGCATCGTTCTTGTCCGGACGCCCGCGACGGGCATGTTCCAGCCCCACCGCCAGCGGCTCGATCATCGCGGCATGATCGTCGTCCATGTCGGACGGCACTTCCATCATGATGTCCTCGTCAAGGAGCATCAGCTCTCCCCAACCGCCGGGGCAGTCGTGACTGAAGCCGATCACCGCATGGGCGCCGTCCTGCCTCATGATCGGCACCGAGGTCACCTTGCGCCCCGGCTTCACCGTGCGCTTGCTGCCCGGACCGTAATCGAGAACCTCGCCGACATATTCATGGCCGGGCACGAACGGGCGCGCAAAATCGAGCGCTGCATAAGGCCCGCCGAGCCGCCGCGACAGGTCGATGATGTTCTGTCCGGCGTGGAGGAAGTGGGCTTCCGATGCACACATGCCGCAGCTGTGCGTCCTGACCAGCGCCTGCCCCTTGCCGGGGGTCGGGTCGGCCATTTCGCCGACCAGCACCTTGCCGTTCTCGATATAGGCCGCCTTCATGTCCTGTCTCCGTAATTCGTTTGTCCTGCGGTCAAAACCGCATAGGATGGGTCGTCCATGTCCCGCCTGCCGCGATCGTGCACCTTCATCGGGGTGACTTCGCGGATTTCGTCCATGTCGGTGACGGTGATGCGGTGGTCGATCGCCCAGCGCCCTTCCCGCCGCGACCAGCGGTCGACGTAGCGGCTGAGCACGGTCATTTGCAGCAGCTTGCCGCCGCGCTCCATCCGCAGGGTTGCTGTGACATAGGCCTCGCTCGCCGCTTGCGCACCGTCCAGTTCGATGACGATGTTCGTCACCTGATGCGAATGGGTCAGCAGGCCGCCGTGCTGCTTGCAGACGTGGTCCACGAAGTCCCGACCGAGCCCCTGGAACACGGCCTCCCCGTAGTCGGCAGTTCCGTCGACGTGCCAGACCGCATAACCCAGTTCATGGTCGATCCGGTCCATTGCCCGGCAATAGCGGTAGATCTGATCGGTGATCGCCTGCCGCGCGGCGAGATCCTCGACGAGAGCTGCGGAATTGATTTGCACGTCCTCCATCACGAACGGCCGAAAAGCTGGCTGGTGACCTTGTCGATCATGACAACCCTTTCGCGCCTTTGCGCCGCGGACGTGGCCGACATGCCGCTCTCGTCATCCGCCTCGCCCCAATTGCAGATCGGGCCATGCGGCAATCGCTCAAGGCCCAGGCGGGCGACATCGTCCGGCGATGCGATATTGTCCGGAACAGGCACGCCCTGCTGGGCAAGAACACGGCGGAATTCAGGCGTATCGGTTCGGCTCATCACCAAAGTGAGGACATCCACGCCGTGAGGCCGCAATTCGGCCCAGAGCCCTTCGGCGAAGCACAGGGTGAAGGCCTTGCTGCCGGAATATGTCCCCATGGCGGTGGAACCGCCGTAACAGGCACCCGAATTGACCAGCAACACGCCGCCCCGTCCGCGAGCCTTCATCGGCGCGGCCAAATGATAGCTGCATTTCATCATGGTGGTGACGTTGCGCTCGACCAGATCGACCCATGCCGAGAGGTCCTGTTCCAGAAAGCGGGCCGCGTTCGGATCGGAGCCGGCATTGCTGACAAACAGCCCGACCTCGCGATCGCCAACCGCAGTCATCATCCGGTCGCAGGCGTCGGGCCTGGCAAGATCGATCGCGGCTATGACCGTCTCAATGCCATATTGCCGCGTCAGATCATCCGCGAGTTCTTCGAGCGGCGCTTCCCGACGCGCGATCAGCAGGCAATGGATGCCCTTGCTTGCAAGCAGATGGGCAAAAGCCTTGCCCGTCCCTTCCGATGCACCGGAAATGACGGCCCAAGGGCCATAGCGTTCCTTGATGTCCATGCGTTCTCACCTCTCCTGAGGCGAGTTCTAGGCGGGCCGATCGGAATGCCGATACTATAATATGCGTCAAATCATTATAACCATCCGGCATAGTAAGGCCGGACTGCCCGACTGTCGTTCGGGCAAGGTCCGTGCTCGCTTCCCCCGAACGCTATCGCTCAAGCAAGCTGCCCCCATGATGGCCGTGCGCGCCTTCGCGGCCTACAGATCGCAATGACTTGCGCACCCGATACAACGCGATCTCGACACGAATAGATTGGAATCATCAATGATGTTCTTGGTTTACGGGCAGACCGCCAAGAGAGGTCACCAGAAATAGAGAGAACTATTTGCCGCTTGCCAAGGGGCCGATTTTATACAACTATTTCTTTTGACAATGCGTCGCTTAGGGCTGCTTTCACCCTTGGCCGCGACTGTCCGGGAGAGCAGGATGAACTCCGACTCCACCATTCTTGCCGCCTCGCTGGCGGCTCCCGCGCGGTCTCGAGCCGGTGCGGCAGAAGTCGAAGGATCGGCTTCCAGTCCCGATGCAGTAGGCGATCCGCTTCATCGGCAGCTTTCAAAGAACGCGCTCGCCTCCCAAATCCGGACGGCCGTGCAACGTCGAACGTCTCTCGCACCCTGAAGCAGTTTTTTACCCGACACTGCCGCGACCCATCGAAATTCCACGCCGGGAGACGTAGATGCCGAGCCAGGATAACAAGATCTCGCTATTTTCGCTCACCTCGATGGTGGTGGGTTCGATGATCGGGGCGGGGATCTTCAATCTGCCGGCGCGGTTCGGTTCGGCGACGGGGCCGTTCGGAGCGATCATCGCCTGGCTCATCGCCGGCACCGGCATGTACGCGCTGGCCCGGGTCTTCCAGGCGCTGGCCGCGCGCAAGCCCGATATCGATGCCGG
>NZ_SLVB01000003.1 GCF_004341845.1 Novosphingobium sp. PhB165
CAACCCGCTACGACAAACTGGCCGAGAACTTCCTTGCCATGGTTCAACTCGCTTCAATACGGCTGTGGCTTCGCGTTTATGAGTCTACAGCCTAGCCAAAGCCTTCTTTTTCCAAGCGGCTGCAGCCGGCGTGGGGCATCGCGGGCAATCTCGCCGGGCTCGAAATTATGGCTGGGTTTGGCCGTGAAGAGACCGACCGGTTTCGAGCGACGACCGGAGGATTGCCGCCGTTCTGGAATCGCCCGGATTCAGTCATTCGGCATCCACTTTGGCGATCCCGAGAGCGGTCGGTCCGCGTTGCTATGCCAGGTAGACAAAATTGCCTGAACGATGGGCGGCTATCGGGGAGTTCCGGAGCGCGCTCAATGGCAGAAATGTTGGGGACGGCGGACGTTCAGCTACCGTTGCGGTTTAAGCACATCACGCCAACCCGATGGCTTACGGAAGGTAGGATCAAAGTTAGGATTCGCTGAGAACTCGCCTGTCAGGATACCATGCTCGTTTACCTTCCAAGCACCTTGGATTGCTTGCGGCGGGACAGCCTCGGTGTCGTCATATCCTCCTGCAATCGCGTAAACCCAGCCATTCGGATTGGCCCTTGCTTCGGCTTTGGCCTGCTCGGTGATGATCGGAATTTGATGAGAGCCGTCGGTCATTACCACAGAATATCGAATGCAATTTGGCAGCACAAGTAATCGTCAGGCTTGACGGCCGGTCCGGTCAAGCAGGTTTCGGATAAAAACCCAGCAACTCTGCCATTCTGGTTTGTTGGGGGGGAGCGGACATTACCATCAGGCAATCACAGCCAGTACCGAGAGCACAGCGTATGCGACGATTATGGTAGCAATAAACCAAAACATGATCGGGCTCTTGTCACGGCGATATGAGCCCCACATCAGTGAAATTTGACCAGACCAGAACGACCAAGCAAGCATCGACACGAAAAACGTGGCACTCAGGGCGGGGAAGACGCGATAGCTCATTTCGTCGCCTTCCCACGATCTTTCAATGCCCGCAATGTTGGCGACTCCGGAAGGGCAGGTATCAGGTTAAAATCCTGAAAAACCGCCCTTCGGTTGAAAGGCCGACCGCTCCTGACAGCCGAATCAGGCGCCCTCAAAGTAGGAAAGTTGGCGCTAGCTACCCTCGCATTCCATGTCAGATTTTGTCCATGCAACTAGACAGTTAAGGGACAGATGATGCTTTCCTGCTTCAAACGCTCCCGCCCAGGGCTTCGAGAATGTATACTCCGCAAAGGACCGTGACGAAGGCAAAGAGAAATGTTCGAAAGTAATCTTGTGCCTGTCCGAATTGGAAGAACGTCGGGTTTTTGGCTCGCTCACCCCAACCGGGAATATGCCAAAACAGAAACCGTAGGCGCCCCGTCCGAGAGGCCTCGCGATTCGCACGAAACGATAGGGCGGTTATGGTCGCACTTATGAGCATCAATGTGACTACTGACCAATCGAGCATGCCTTGCTTATAGCCGGGGGAATATAGGCCGCAATGCCTGCGGGTCTGGAATGCCGGGTTTCCGGTTAAAACACTGAAAGCCTGCCATTCCGCTTTGTTGGGGGAAGCGGACATCCTTCCTAGTCAATGGATGTCGCGGAATGCGCGATGCATTATATGCATGACGGCATACATGCCGAATCCCATGGCTGACATAAGTCCGATCTGATTCAAACTTTGATTACTTGTGTCGACCCCGGCCCATCTCATCATGAAGCCAATTCCCAAAAGGGAGCGGAGAATCTGCGATCGATCAAGAAGAATACCAGTACTCATCAGCGCAAAGAACGATCCAAAAAAGAGGGTGAACCATCTAGCTTGGCGTCCGCTATTTTGGATCTGTCGTTTTCCCTGCGCATTGTCGTACCAAACCTCAGTTTTCAGAGATAGCATCGTTCAGACTGCACAACCCATTGGCGGAATCCGCCTGCCTCTTGCCTCTCATACAAACCTAGTGAACGCCCGCAACGTCGGGCGTGTCCGGAGCTGCAGGTTTCCGGTTGATACTCTGCAAATCCGCCATTCCGCTTTGTCGGGCAAAACCGAAAATAGAGGCTCAAATAGGATAGATGGATATGGTGCACCGTCAGCCATCGCGTCTTCGCTTCTTGGTGGCTGCTGTATTTTCAGATTTCAAATATTCCTTAGTAAATGTGAGCCTGCCGTTCTTGTCGATTGTAAGGTCACCTTTAATGGCCCTACTTATGTATCGCCATGCTCTGGAGATGGTGAATAGAGTCCAGATGATAAATATAATCCACGACAAATTAATCGCGAGATTATCCTCGATCAGTATAGCCGTTAAAAGGAGTAACGTTGTTGGTAGGGCCAAGGCGCGATAATTACCTTCCTCCCAACAACGATCCACCCAATCTCGCACAGCCGCGTAGATACTCACCGCTCAGGCTTCCAGTAAATCAGTCCAGTGCCTGAAATGCCAGCCTTGCGGAATTTCCGCAATGTCGGTGAAGCGGGCGCTTAATTTGCCTCGGGCTTATGTCCGCTTTGTCGGCGTGTCCCGAACGGCAGGTTTCCGGCTAAAACTCTGGAAATCCTCCATTCCGCTTTGTCGGGGGAAGAGGTCACGGCAAGCTGTAGCAGAGGCGAAAGGGGGTCATGATATCGCGCAGTCCGCAAGTGGACACCGGCGAAATGTGCCTTACAATCCCTCATCATGCCGAACCGTGAAGCCCTTATACAGTACTACCGCAAGCGCCGGGAGGGGCTGGATGCAGGCGACGGGAATCGTTGGTATTGTTTGATAAAAGAAATCCGCGCGGAGCGTGGCTGTAGCTTGGAGCAAGCCCATTCACTCGCCCTGTCTGATCCGATCTGGCGGCGCTGGCTTGAACAGCGGATCAACAATCACCCTCAATGCCGTAAGTCGGCCTTGCGACATATCCGGATGCATGGCGAGGCAGCGCTTATTCATCAAATCGGTGACAAGCTGACAGTCCGCTGAGTCGGCGGGGCCGGAAGGCCAGCTTCACGATTAAAATCTTGAAAAGCTGCCATTCCGCTTTGTTGGAGGTCAGCGAACGTCGCAGAGGACCGCTGGGATCTCCTGAATGGAAACCAAACGCTCGACGGTGACCTGTGACCCCGACGCCGAAAGATGGCCATAACCAATCCCGAGCACGGGGGCTAATCCGAGGAATTCTCCAATTCTCTTACGGCCCAAAAATTTAATCTTGTAAGCGGTGACAGGCCAAGTTCCCTCTGGACTGACGAGTTTCCCGCTGCGCGTTTTGCTGGCATTGTTCAGGTCTCGCCAAAGCTTTGATGTCGGCGCGGGATAGAATGCAAGCCAAGGGGCTTGGTGGAAATGGGGCGCGCAAGCTTCGCTGATAGTTTCACCTTCGAAGAACTTCGAATCTTCGAACAGATTGATCCACGTCCCTTCCATAATTCGGGGTCGTTGAATCCACGCAATTGCGCCAGCCCATACAAATGACGCAACCGCCGTGCCCACCAGCATGCGGATAAAAGTCGATCTAATCACAACGCATAGTAGCGAGGTGGGGAACGTCCGCAATGTCGGCGTGTCCGGAATGGCACCTTCCAGATTAAAATATCGAAATCCTGCCATTCGCTCGCGGGTGAACTGGACTGACGGGAGCCGCCCGATTGCGGCCTTTCCACGACACATTTGATGATGCCGCAAGCCGACCGGCAGCTTTTCCATGGGGACCGGTCAGTAGCCTACGGAGAGTACAAAGGGCCACGCCCGGCTCAGCGGCTTGAATTGCGGTCCAACTCTCAGCAGCGTGTGCCCGGATGGCTTTACGGCAGCAGATTTTCACGGCGTAATCGGGGTTAACCCCAATTATGCCCGAGACGGTCCGGCAGTATCCTGAGCGTGCTTTCCAGGGTGCTACCTCATGCTGCTGATTGCTCGGACGTACCGCCGAATTGCAGCACTCTCGTTGGCGGGAGCGGCCGCCCTGTTGGCGTCAGCAACCCAGCCACAGCCGACGCGCGACGATCTGGCCCGGAACAACAAGCTGTTCCTCGCGGGCGCGATAAAGACACTGAAATGGGAACAGCCCGCCGAACCCGCGCACATTGTCGGACCGATCTACTTTGTCGGCACGCAGGGTCTCGGTTCCTACCTGTTTCACACTTCCGACGGGCTCATTCTTCTGGGCACGGGAATGCCTTCGTCCGGGCCGATGATTGCCCAATCGATCCGCAAACTCGGCTTCAGGCCCGAGGACATCAAGATCCTGCTGACGTGGCATGCCCATGCCGATCACGCCGGCGCGCTCGCCTATTTCAAGACGCTTTCAGGCGCGCGGATCGCCATGATGGAGGGCGATGTCGCCTCGATGGAGGACGGAGGCAAGAGCGATTTCCACTATGGCTGGGACTGGCAGACCATGGGCTGGCCTGCGGCCAAGGTCGATCAAGTGCTGCACGACGGAGACACGGTTACGCTGGGCAATGTCACCCTGACCGCACTCAACACGCCGGGCCATACGCGCGGCGACACGACCTGGGTCACCACCGTCACCGATCACGGCAAGAGCTACAAGGTTGTCTGGCCGGACGGGACCAGCGTCAATCCGGGATATCGGGTCACCACCAATCCATCCTATCCCGGCATTGGCGACGACTATCGCCGGACGCTTGCACGGTTGGAAGCGCTGCGGCCGGACATCTGGCTGGTATCGCACACCGACCGCTTCAACCTGGATGCCAAGCGCGCTCGTGCTGTGAAACTTGGCGCCGCAGCCTATGTGGATCCGGAAGGTTACCGCCAATACATTGCCAGCCAGCGTGCCGCCTTCGATCAGGAAGTTGCACGCGAAAAGGCCGCTCCTCCCGACGACGACGGCGTGCGCCGAGGTCCTGCTTCATGACCGCGCGCCGCAGCCTGATTGCCTCCGTCAACGCAAGGAGCAGCGTGTGCAAGAGGTAAACCTCGACAACTTCATCCGCGCGGAGACCGACACCTATTTTGCGGCCTTTGCCAAGGAAGGCGCCTTTGGAAAACTGTCCCACAGCCGGGAGCTGGCGGACATCAACCATCAGACGGTAGTGCGCACGAACCGCGACACAATCTATTCGCGAGGCGTATACGATCTGGACGCAGGACCGATCACGATCACGCTTCCCGACGCGAACGGGCGTTTCATGTCGGTGCTACTGATCGATGAAGATCACTATGCGCCTGCGACATTTTATGACTCCGGCACGTACACCGTTGCCCGGGATCAAGTCGGTGCGCGCTATCTGGCTGTGCTTGTGCGGATTTTCGTGGACCCTAAGGATCCCACAGACCTTGCCAGGGTTCATGCGCTTCAGGATGCCATCGAGGTAACACAGGCACGGCCCGGCCAGTTCGAAATACCCTCCTGGAACCAGGAATCGCTGACGGCAACGCGCGCCCAAGTACGCAAAATGACCGGGTTCGACACCCGCAAGGCGTTCGGCGCGCGCGGCCATGTCGACCCGACCTCACACTTGATCGGCACGGCGCGTGGCTGGGGCGGCAATCCGGAGCGCGATGCCGTCTACATTTCCGGTCAGCCCACCGCGAATGACGGCACGACGGTGCATCGCCTCGTGGTCAAAGACGTCCCGGTCAACGGATTCTGGTCGATCAGCGTGTATAACAAGGATGGCTATTTCACCCCAAATCCGCAGCAAGCCTATTCGCTGAACAACGTGACGGCAACGAAGGACGAAGATGGGACTTACGCAATTCAGTTCGGCGGTTGGGGTGGCGACGTGGCCAACTGCTTACCCATAACGCCGGGCTGGAACTATACCGTCCGCCTGTACCGGCCGCGCGAAGCCATATTGAATGGGAGTTGGGTGTTTCCTGCCGCACAACCGATTTGATGTGGGGATCCTCAAATCGTGGGCGGCGCGGTGAATTGAAGCCGATTTGAAGGGAGTTTTGCCGCCTTCCGGCTCATAGTTGCAAGCGGCAAGGGATCGAACCTGCACGCGTTTACGGGAACGCTGTTGCGATACGTCTACCCATTCCCTCACGCTGGCAGGACGTTCTAACTTGGCTAGGACAAGGCGGCAATGTCGGCTTCAGCTGGCCGGCTATCCAAACCGGTCAGGCCGCAAACGGCCAGCTTCGGACAATCCGACTTCATCGGAGCCGGCGCGTACAGTGACTCAAACTGGGGTAATTCGGCTGCGCGGAGCACAGCTATCAAGCGTCTCTGAAAAAACTAAAATCCCAATTCCGTAAATGTATCACGATTTGTATCACGATTTTTCGCTTGATCTGAGAATACGAAATTGAGACCATCGTAACGGTCTCAATTTCCGGGACTTTCGGCGGGCTGAATAAGCGGCAGTTTTTGCGCTATTCGGATTTTGGTACCGGCATTCGCAGGTTCGAATCCTGCCGCCCCAGCCAGTATCCGCGCATTTCGCGGACGTTGCCACTAGGCCAAGAAATCCCGTCTCACAGTCTTCCGCCCGCATCACGGTAGGGAACTCTGCGCTTCGCGATCGCTCTGCTGATCGAAATGGAGCATGATCCGCTCCCGTAACAACGGATCATGCTCCAGATGTCAGTCGGTCAGTCTACCGCCATGGCGGCGGCAGCCAGCTTCTCCAGATCGAGGTACTGATCCTTTTCGACAGAGACCCCGACACCCAAAATCGTGCCGTTCTTGAATTCGCCGGGCGAGAGGTATTCCTCGCTGACGGCGTCGCCGCTGTCCCGGCCCACGCAAAGACCATCGCCCGAAAGCGTGAATTTGCCGAGCTGCGTCTTCATGTCACCGGAGTCCACGGCCTCGTCATTGACGTAGAGCGTCGTCTTTCCGAGCGATTCGCCATATTCGCCGGACTTTTCACGGATGAACTCCATGCCCAGCGAATACTTGCCGGGCGCCAGCTTGTCCGAGGCGAACTTCTGCTCCGGCTTGATGCCCAGGAAGTTGTAGACGTAGTGCAGCTTGCCGTCCTTGATGAACAGCGAGTGCCCGCCGAAGCGTGAGCCATGGGCGAAGATCACGCCTTCGGTGGCGTCGGTGATTTCGACATCGGCGATAATCTTGTAGGAACGCCCGCGCACGTTGACGGCAACGCCTTCCGGAACCGGCGCCGTGCCGGGGTAATATATGTAGCGATCACGGGGTGCCTCGGTAGTCGGTCGCTCCAGACCCAGCAGTTCGGCGGCGCTGCGGTCGTCGAGCGGCAGGACGTTGTTGGCGTCCGCCTCTTCGAACCAGGCCTTGATCAGCGCCTCGAGTTTTTCGGGATGCTCCTTGGCGAGATCGATCGATTCCGAGCGGTCCTCGTCGACATGGTAGAGCTCCCAATCGTCCTGATCGAAGTGGCCCTTGCCGGTGAGCGGCGCGTGGATGGCGGCGGCCTTCCAGCCGTCTTCCCAGATGCCGCGGGTGCCGAGCATGGCGTAGTACTGGCGCTTCTTCTGCGTCTTCCCATCCGCCTCGAAGCTGTACTTCATCGACACGCCGGACAGCGGATGCTGCTTCACGCCGCGATAGGTGTCCGGCATTTCAAGGCCGATGCATTCGAGCAGGGTGGGCACCAGGTCCACCGCGTGGTGGTACTGGTTGCGCACTTCGCCCTTGGCCTTGATGCCCTTGGGCCAGTGAATGACCATCGGGCAGGCGGTGCCGCCGGCATATTCCGAATAGCGCTTGAACATCTTGTAGGGCGCCGAAAACGCCGCCGCCCAGCCGGTAGGATAGTGGTTATAGGTTTCCGGCCCGCCCAGCACTTCAAGATACTTCAGGTTTTCCTCGATCGAGTCGGGGTAGTTGTTGAAGAACTTGTTTTCATTGACGGAGCCGTTGGGGCCGCCTTCGCCGGACGCGCCATTGTCCGAGCAATAGAGGATGATGGTATTGTCCAGCTGCCCGCTCTGTTCCAGATAGTCGATCAGCCTGCCGACCTGCACATCGGTATATTCGGACATGCCGGCGTAGACTTCGGCCATGCGCGAGAAGAGCTTCTTCTCGTCCGCGCTCAGTTCCTCCCACGGGCGCACGTAATCGCCGGGGTTGGCCTGATCTTCGCGAACCGGGTTGAAGTCTTCCAGCTTGGTGCCGGCAGGCAGCAGGCCCTTTTCGATCATCCGGGGCACGACCCACTTGCGATAGGCGTCGTAGCCATCATCGAACTTGCCCTTGTACTTGTCCGCATATTCCTTGGGCGCGTGGTGCGGCGCGTGGTTGGCACCGGGGCAGAGCCAGGTGAACCACGGCTTCGAAGGGTTGCTGGCCTTCTGGTCGCGGATCATCTGCATGGCCTGATCGACGAGGTCCTTCGACAGATGATAGCCGTCCTCAGGCAGGTAGGGCTGATCGATGAACCTGTTGTCTTCGGTCAGATCGGGATACCAGTTGTTGGTTTCGCCGCCGAGGAAGCCGTAATAGCGATCAAATCCCTTTTGCAGCGGCCATTCGGACTTCGGCCCGCCGGAACAGATATCCTGCTCGGGCACGTTGTGGTCCTTGCCCAACCAGAAGGTGCTGTAGCCATTGTCCTGCAGCATCTGGCCGATGGTCATGCAGTTTTCGGGCACGCGGCCGCTCCAGCCCGGGAAGCCGTTTGCGCCTTCGGTAATGCAGGACATGCCGTTGAGGTGATGGTTGCGCCCGGTCAGGAAGCAGGACCGCGTGGGCGAGCACAGCGCGGTGGTGTGCCACTGCGTGTACGTCAGGCCGCTGTCGGCGAGTTTCTGCAAGGTCGGCATATTGATCGCGCCGCCATAGGGTTGCCATGCGGCCTGCCCGGTATCGTCGTAGAGGACGATCAGGACATTGGGAGCGCCTTCGGGCGCTTTGGGTGGCAGGAAGGGAGCCCAATCCGCTTTGGAATCACGAATGTCGAGTTTGATGACTCCGTTAAACGTTGGCTTGGTCACGGCATTCTCCATCGCTGAGGCTCAGCAGGGCCGGGTCGCGAGGGCGCGATTCACGGCGGCAGCCGAGGTCCGCCAACATCGCCTTCCGCCCGCAGGATGGCATTGGGGAGACTCCCGGGTTCTGGCAGGGTTTGTGCCCATGTGGCGGTTGCGGCACGGTGCGGCATCCGAATTCCACAGCATGAGCGGCCTGTGAAAGGCATTGCCTGGGGTGCCGAGTTTACCCGCGAGCACATATGGCAGGACGCAGTTTTCGAGCACCGGCAAGGCGTTGGCACCTTGGGCCCGCGTGACAAGCCCATCGCCAGCCTCTGTCCGTCAACGGCTTCCCCGCACTGACAAGCACGCACCGCCCCGTTGCCGGGGAAGCCACAATGTCAGTTTCGGAATGGAGCAAGCCGGTGCGGGTTACAGGCGGAAGGCCCGATACCGGCTGCGGCTTACTGGGGATCGTCCAGACTGAATTGGTCGTCGTCTTCATGATAGGTGAAGATTTCGGCGTACCGGCCCCAGTTGGTGACCGTCGAAAGCGTTTCCTCGGCGAAATCCTCGCTCATGTGGTCCTCTAGCTCATCGCGGAAGCGCCGGGCGGGCGCGCGGTGGCTCGCACGTTCGTCCAGAACGCGGCGGATGTGCTGGGCCAGCGGGACATGCGCCAGCAAGGCATCGCCGAACATGCCCTTGCGCGCATCCACTTCCGCTTGCGCATAGCGGCGCGCCGCCGGCGTGAGCACGAGTTCCGCCCCGCGCAGTTCGGCAAAGCGCAGCAATTGCAGCGTCTCGGCCATGGGAAACAGCTCGTCCACTTCCAATTGCAGGGAATCGGCCAGTTCCGCCATGCTCGCTCGGCCGTTGAAGGGCGTGCCGTCCACCTCTTCGATCAGGCCCGCCAGCGTGTTCGTGGAGACATGGGGCAGCACCATGGCAATGCCGGTGCCCGGCTGCACGCCGTTGGGCGCGTGCTGCGACGGCACGGGACGCGCCATCATGCGAGCATAGATCTCGTCCACCAGCGCGCGGAATGGCGGATCGAGCCGATCGCGTGGGCGGGGGATATCGACCTTGATCTCGGCCACGACCCGCCCCGGATTGGAGGAGAACACCAGAATGCGGTCGCACATCTGCACCGCTTCCTCGATGTTGTGCGTGACGATCAGGATGGATTTGATCGGCATCCGCCCTTCCGACCACAGATCCAGAAGATCGGTGCGCAGCGTTTCGGCCGTCAGCACGTCGAGCGCGGAAAAGGGTTCGTCCATCAGCAGCAGCGAGGGGTTCACCACCAGCGCGCGGGCCAGGCCGACACGTTGCCGCATGCCGCCCGAAAGCTCCTTGGGATAGGCGCTTTCGAAGCCGTCCAGACCGATAAGATCGATGGCGGCAAGGGCACGGGCGCGGCGTTCGGGCGCCGGCACCTTCTGCGCCTCCAGCCCGAGTTCGACGTTCTGCTGCACTGTCAGCCACGGGAACAGGGCGAACGTCTGGAACACCATCGATACCGACGGATCGGGGCAATCCTCGCTCGCCACGCGTTCCACCGTGCCTTCGCGCGGATGGATCAAACCGGCGATGGAGCGCAGCAAGGTGGACTTGCCCGAGCCCGAGCGGCCCAGCAGCCCGACAACCTCGTTCTGGTTGAGCGTGAGATTCACATCTTCCAGCACCAGATGCCCGCCGGGAGGAGGCCCGTAATAGTGGTTGAGCCCTTTGACCTCGATCAGCGGCAGAACGCTATGGGATGCGGTGGTTGCCATGGCAGTGCTTTCGACAAAAAGATCAGGACAGGCTCAGGCGGCGCTCGCCAAAGGCGTAGAGCGGGCGCCAGACCAGACGGTTGAAGCCGAGGACGAACAGACTCATCACCCCGATCCCGAGCGCGACCTGCGGGTAATTGCCGCTCGTGGTGGCACTGGCGATATAGGCGCCAAGGCCGTGCGCCTCCAGATGGCGATCCCCCCAACTCACCGCTTCTGCCACGATCGAGGCGTTCCACGATCCGCCCGAAGCGGTCAGCGCACCGGTGATGTAATAAGGGAAGATCCCCGGCAGTGCGACCTGCCGCCACCATTGCCAGCCCTTGAGGCCGAACATGCCGGCCACTTCGCGCAAGTCGTTGGGAATGGCGCTGGCGCCGGCGATGACGTTGAACAGGATGTACCACTGGGTGCCCAGAATCATCAGCGGCGAGAGCCAGATGTCCGGCGTGAGGTGCCAGTGGACGATGGCGATCACCGCAAAGGGAAACAGCACATTGGCCGGGAACGCGGCGAGGAACTGGGCGATGGGTTGCACCGCCTCTGCCAGACGCGGACGCAGGCCGATCGCCACGCCCAACGGCACCCAGATCAGGCTCGCCAGCGCGATCAGCACCACCACGCGGATCATGGTCAGCATCGCCAGCCCCAGCGCGGTGCCGATCTCCAGAAGGCCGAGCGAGGCCAGAATGTAATGTCCCGTCCACACGACCGCGGCCAGCACGGCCGCCCAGATGGCGACTTGCCGGATGCGCTCGAACCGTGGGTTGGGAGCATGAGGCTTGCGCGAACGCGCCGGGCGATATCGCGGCTCCAGCGCCAGCAGTAGCGTGCCGACTGCACCGAACGGGCGGAACAGCACCGGCAGCAGCCGGGTGCGGCGCAGCAGGTCGTAGACCCAACTGGCCGGGCGCTCGCCGCCGGCCGTCTGTTCGAAACGGAACCGGTCGGCCCAGGCCACGATGGGGCGGAAGAACAACTGGTCGTAAGCGACGATCACCACCGCCATCATGCCCACCGCCCATCCCACCGCGTGGAAGTTCTCGTGCGCGATCGCCATGGCCAGATAGGAACCGATCCCCGGCAAGGTCACGGTGGTATTGCCCACCGTGATCGCCTCGGAAGCGACGACGAAGAACCAGCCTCCGGACATCGACATCATCGCGTTCCACACCAGCGCGGGCGTCGCATAGGGCAGATCCAGCCGCAGGAAACGGCGCACCGGCGAAAGGGCGAACCCCTGGCACGCTTCCTCCAGATCGCCGGGCAGGCTGCGCAGCGACTGGTAGAAACTGAACGCCATGTTCCAGGCCTGCGAGGTGAAGATCGCGAACACGCTGGCCAGTTCGACGCCCAGCACATTGCCGGGGAACAGGTTCATGAAAAAGGTGACGGTAAAGGTCAGGAAGCCCAGAATCGGCACCGATTGCAGAATGTCGAGCGCGGGCACGATGATCTGCCCGGCGGCGCGACTGCGCGCGGCCAAAGTCGCCACCACCAGGGTAAACAGCGTCGATGCAAACAATGCCGCGAACATGCGCAGCACCGTGCGCAGCGCGTAATAAGGCAATTGCCAGGGATCGAGCGTAACGGGTTCGAGATGCAGCGACGAGAGCGGCTGAACCGCCCCTTCCGCCCCGCGAAACACCAGCAGCGCCAGCGCGGCCAGAATGGCGAACGCCAGCGCGTCCTCGCGGCTGGGGCGTGTCAGGCGCAGCATCCGCGAGAAGGCAGGCAGCGCGCGAATGGGGCCCATGGCTTGGCCGATCCTGCCCGAAAGAGCGTCAGAAGTCGGCATGCAGACGCACTCCTACGACACGGACAAAGCGCTGGCTACGCTCATAGCCGAAGGCCGGTATAGCGCCGCTCTGAAGCGAGGTCGCCAGCGGATAAAACGGTGAAGAGCCCACGATTGCCTCCCTGCCCGTGCGCCTAGCCTGTGAATGTGACAGGCAGGTCACGGACGGCGGGCAGAAACGAGCGGAAAGAAGGCCGGGTGTGGCGACAGGCGTGGGGGACATGAGGGGGTAATCCTTGCCGGAATGCTTGGCGCTCCGGTCGTCAGGATCAGGCCCCGGCGTTACTTCCGCCGCAAAGCCCTTGCCCGTCCGAGACGAAGCCCATGACAAAAAGCGTTGATCGGGCTTGCGCCGCGACTGTCGCTTTCGCTGGTCTCTGTGCTGCTATTGGGGGGCATGAAAACGAACCTGCCGGCTGCGAGGGACGATAAGAGGGTGCATGGCCGAGTTGCTGCCAACTCGACACTGCCGTCCATATACTCTAGGGGGGTATGGTATCAACCCCCCAAAAGGCCCTCATGACGCACGTTGCCGCAGAAAAGCAGAAACTGCTCAATCGCCTGAAACGATTGCGCGGGCAGATCGATGCGCTGGAGCGCGCGGTCGATGCCGATGTCGAATGCGCCCGCGTATTGCAGCAGGCTACCGCATGCCGCGGCGCGCTGGAAGGGTTCATCGCCGAAGTGATCGAGGATCATATTCGCGAGCATATGGTGGACCCCGCCCTGCCGGGTAACGATCCGCGCACGATTGCGGCCGAGGAACTGGTTTCCATCATCAAGGCCTATATGCGGTAAAATCGCCGCGCCCTGCCTGCACCCGCAGTTGCGCGTGGAAATAACGGCCTTATACGGACGCCCGGACCGGGTGCGACTCCTGCCGCTCCGGCCGACCGAATTCTCGTACCCCCGCCCGATCGCATCGATCGTGCTACGAAAATTCGCGTTACAGCGTTGGAATTGTCACGATGACGGGCAACGGAGAGGAACGGCTGCTCCATCTGGTCGGATGGGTGGGTCGTCATGTGCTTCCCCATGAAAGGCAGTTGCGCAAATGGCTGCGCTCGGCCTTTCCGGCGATAGATGTCGATGACGTCGTGCAGGAAGCCTATTGCCGCATTTCCGAGCTTGATCGGTTCGAGCATATCGACGATCCGCGCCGCTATTTCTTTCGGACCGCCCGCAATATCGTATTGGAACAAGTGCGCCGGGATCGCGTCGTGCGGATCGAGGCGGCGAGCGGTCTGGTCGAGATGGAGCACGCACTCGACGAGTTCTCGCCGGAGCGGATCGCCGCAGGGCGCAGCGCGTTGCAACGCGTGGAGCGTCTGATCGATGCCCTGCCGGAACGGGCGCGGCAGGTCTTTCGGCTTCGCAAGATCGAAGGCGTTTCCCAGCGCGAGATCGCATCCCGCCTCGGCCTTACGGAGAATGTGGTCGAAAACGAAGTGGCGCGCGGGCTGCGCCGCATTCTCAACCAGATGACCGACGACGAGCGTGGCGATTTGCCCGCCCGTTCCAGATCGACCCCGAAATCAGCAGCATCCATGCGTGCGACACGGAAGCAGCCATGATCGAAGAAATCGCCTCTCAATGGGCCGCCGGGCTCGATCGCGGCATCCTTCCCGCCGAGCGCGTCCAGCTTGACGCATGGCTTGCCGAAGACCGGCGCCATCGCGGTGCATTGCTGCGCGCGCAGGCCGCGATGAGCATGCTCGACCGGTGCCGCGTCCTCGCCGGAGCCGAAGAAGACGAAACCGCGAATGACGACACCCCCCCTGCCCGCGCCGCGTTCCCGTTCGCGCGCCGCCGCTTGCTGGCGCTGGGCGGAAGCGGGATCGCCGCAGCCCTGATCGGCGCCCTCTCCTTCAATCTTTGGCCCCGGGCGACCACGCTCGGCACCGATACCGGCGAAATCCGGCGCGTGCCGCTGGCCGACGGATCGCTGGCGGTCATCAATTCCGCCAGCGAACTGCGCGTGTCGTTCACGGCGAACCGGCGAGACGTGCAACTGACGCGCGGCGAAGCATGGTTTCAGGTTGCCAAGATGCCGGATCGGCCGTTCACCGTGACGGCGGGCCCGGTCAACGTGCAGGCCGTGGGCACCGCCTTCAGCGTGCGCCGCCGAAACGGTGCCACCGTAGTCGTGGTCACCGAGGGCACTGTGAAAGTGTGGTCCGGCCGCGAGACGGACAGCGCTTTCGTGACCGCCGGGCAGAGCGCCGTGATCAGCGACGCGGGCGTCAAGGTTGCCGCGCTCGAAAGCGAAACGGTCGACCGGCAACTGGCCTGGCGGGACGGCCGGATCGTGTTCGAGGATGTGCCGCTGGCGCAGGCCGCCGCGGAGTTCAACGGCTATCATGCGATGCAGGTTGTCGTGGATCCCGTTTTCGCCGATAAGAGCGTGGTCGGATCGTTCCAGACCGACGACATTGAAGGCTTCGCATCGGCCTCGGCCGCGATGGTCGGGGGCCGTGTCGTCCATGACGGCAACGTCATACGCGTTGTCCCGTAAATTATTTTTGCATCGCTGACGGAAACTGTTCCGCCGAACGTCTTTCTAAAAAAACCGGCCGAAGTGTTCGGCTGCAAAAAGAAAGGGGAGGCAACATGCGATCCATCCGCCGTTTCCACGTTCAATCGGCTTTGTTGGCAAGCGTTGCCGGCGTGTCCATCATGGCCAGTACGCCCGTGCTGGCACAGGACCAACTGCATAATTTCAACATTCCTGCGCAAGGGGCGGGAACCGGCATCCTGGCCTTCTCCCAACAGGCGGGCATCCAGGTCCTCGCCTCGGGCGGCGCCACCCACGGCCGCAAGGTCAACGCCGTTCAGGGCCGCTTTACCGTAGAGGACGGCCTGCGCCGCCTGATCGCGGCCAGCGACTTGCGCCTCGTGTCGTTCGATGGCCGCACCGCCGTTCTGGCAGAGCGCAGTGCCCCGGCCACAAAAGGGGGCATGACCAGCGCCTCTTACGGACAGGCCGCGCCCACGGCAGCGACCACCGCGACGCAAGGCGCCGCACCGCAGGCCGAAGACACCACGGCATCTGCCGACAACGGCCCCAGCAGCCTCAACGAGATCATCGTCACCGGCAGCACCTCCGGTCGCCGCACGCTGTTCAACTCTTCGTCCAACGTGACGCTGGCCAATCAGGCGGACCTTGTCCGCAAGGCCCCGCGCTCGATGGCCGAAACGCTGGAACTGGTGCCCGGCATCTTCGTGGAAGCCACCGCCGGCCCCGCCTCCAACAACTATTCGGTGCGCGGCCTGCGCGGCGGCGCGCAGACTTTCATCACCATCGAACAGGACGGCCTGCCGATCCTCTACGGCGGCGGCGGCGCGGACTTCTACTTCCAGCAGGACCTCTCGGTGGACCGCATGGAAGCGGTTGCCGGCGGCACCTCGGGCATTCTCGCGCCCAATGGCGCGGGCGCGACCATCAACTTCATCTCCAAGCCGCTGAGCTACGACAAGCCGACCGGGTCGATCCGCGCAACGGGCACGACCTACAACGACTACCGCGTGGACGGCTATTTCTCGGCACCGATCAGCGATAGCGTGTCCTTCGCGGCAAGCGGCTATTTCTGGAGCCAGGAAGGCCAGCGCAAGTCACCGTTCCGGTACGACAGCTTCCAGGTGAAGGCCGTGCTGGAAAAGAAGTTCGACGACGATGGCTACGTTCGCGTGAGCTATCAGCGCCGTGACCAGTCGGACCCCTACTATGCCGACATGCCCTTCGCGGTGTCCGCATCGGGCAAGATCAGTTCGGTCCCCGGCATGGACCTCAAGTACGACAACATCCTGGGCGAAGACTTCCGCTTCATCGGCGTGCCGGTCTCGTCGGCGACGGGCAACACGATCCGTCCGTTCCGGGGCGATCGCGGCATTCACACGCAGTCGAACACCTATCGCCTCGACTTCGAAAAGCCGGTGAGCGACGAACTAAAGCTGTTCGCGCATGCCCGCTACCTGGACGGCAAGTACGACTTCAACGGCATCTTCCCGGGCAGCGGCGCGGGAACCTCGGGGCTTGCCTCTGCCGTCGATTACCTGACGCCCGGCACATCCCCGGTCGACTCGCTGCTGACCGCCGGTCTGGCAGCCTTCCCCGGCACCGCGCAGTTCGGCATCCGCGACTTGCAGTCCGGGCAGGTTACCCCTGCGTCCAACACCGCGGCGCTCAATGCGCTCAACGGCAATGGCCTGCTTCAGCAGACGGTGCTCAACCACCAGACGCTGTCGACCAAGGACTTCGGCAGCAACTTCGGCGTGCGCTGGGATACCCAGGGCGACACGATCAAGAACTCGCTCACCGTCGGCGGCATGTACTACAATGTCCGCCGCCGGAACGACCAGTCGGCCGTCGCTTACGCCATCAACGATGTGACGAACAATTCGCACATCTACGATCTGGTCGCGCTGGACGGGAACGGGAACGTGCTCGGTCAGCTGACCAACAACGGCATGATCAGCTATGGCAACTGGGGCCAGGGCATCTTCAATGACAAGGTCAGCTCGGCTTCGGCCTATTTCAACGACGAACTGACCGTCAACGACAAGCTGCACGTCGACTTCGGTGTCCGCTACGAGCATCAGCACGTTGCGGTGAACATCGGCAATACGGCGGCGGTCAACGAACCCGTGGCCCCCGGCACGCCCGGCCTTGCGCAGGACGTGGGCAGCACGTTCGACGGCACGTACAGCCACCAGAGCGCCAGTTATCACGACTGGGCCTACACGGCCGGCGTCAACTATGAGCTGACCGACAATATCTCGCTCTACGTGCGCGGCGCCCGTGGTTTCCAGACCAATGGCGGCGATACCGGCGGTACGCACGAGCCTACCGACCTGACGCTCTATGAAGGCGGCGTACGCTTCCAGAACCACTGGCTGAGCGCTTCGCTCGTCGGCTTCCGCACGATCTTCAAGAACCAGTCCTACCAGTTCATCGATCCGAACGATCCGGCCAATGCGACCAATGCGCTGGCGAACAACAAGACCAACGGTATCCAGCTCGATGCGGAAATCCGGCCGGTCTCGTTCTTCACCCTCACCGCGACGGGCGTCTATCAGGATCCGAAGCTCAGCAACTTGCGCTTCAACGGCGTGGAACAGCCGCAGTTTGACGGCAATACGCCCGAACGCACGCCCAAGAAGCTGCTGACGGTCACGCCGGCCTTCATCCTGCCGCACGGGCTGGGCGAGGTCTACGGTCGCTGGAAGTACATCGGCAAGATCTTCGCGGACTCGGGCAACGGCGTGGCTCTGCCGAGCTACAGCGTCTTCTCGATCGGCGCGACGGTGAACGTGACCAAGCAGATCAACGTCAACGTCAGCGTGGACAACCTGACCAACGCGAAGGGCTTCACCGAAGGCAATCCGCGTCAGGGACAGACGCAGACGATCGTGGACGGCTTCTTCTATGGCCGCGCGATCGCCGGCCGCAATGCGCTGGCCTCGGTCACCTATTCGTTCTGAGCGAATACCGACCCATAAACTGACTGGAAGTCAGCGGTGGCACCGTCGATACGACGAAGCCGCCGCTGGTTTTCGAAAGGCCGCGCTCTTCCCCCTCCTCCCGGAGCGCGGCCTTTCACATTTTACATGGAGCTTCCCGATGCCTCCCCTGTTTCGCAGGCCCTCCCTTCGGCTCGCCGCGCTGGCCTTGACGGCCGCTCCTCTCGCCCTTGCAGCCCCCTCGCCCGCCTTGGCTCAAGAGCCCGCCGCACAGGCGCCGCTGCACACCGTGCAGGAGGGTCTGAACCTCAACACATTCGTGCAGCAGGGCCCAGTAGCGGCGCACGTGCTGCTGCGTTCGGGTAGCGATCCGCGCGTGATCGTCGCCTTCCCGGCCGGCAACAGCGGCGTGGGCCTGTGGTTCGAGAAGGTGCCGCAAGCCGCCGAATGGACGATGACCGGCCAGCCCCAACCCGTCAGCGGAACCGACGCGCAGGGACGCACTCTGCACGGTGTCACCTTCCGCGCCGAGATCCGCGCCTCGCGGCTGGTCGTGCGGCAGGCCGTACTGTCCAGCATTCGCGTGCTGCGCGACTATCAGGCGCTGGGCACGGCGCCGGCGGAAGTGCTGGTACCGGGACAGACTCAGGCCCGCACGCTCCTCTGGGCAAGGGACCGGCTGGACGGCGCGCCGGGCTACAAGCTCTCGCTGACTGCCGAGCAGGGCACCGTCAGCGACAACACCATCACGGCAGGCCCGGACGGACGCATCGTCTTCACGGTGACCGCGCTCACCGGCGAACAGCCGCTGACGCCGTTCACGCCCGAAACGCTTCTCACCGACAAGGCTGCCGCCGACCCGGCCGCCCGGGCCGCGTTGCAATTCCTCAGCTACCATGAGAAGTTCATGGCGGGCTCCTGGAGGTTCAACACCTATTTCGGTCGCGATACCCTGATGTCGGTGCGGATGCTGATGCCGGCGCTGCAACCGGAAGCGGTGGAAACCGGCCTGCGCGCCGTGCTCGAACGCCTGTCGCACGACGGCAACGTGGCGCATGAGGAAGACATCGGCGAATTCGCGGTGCTCGATCACATGCGCGCGGGTCAGGGCAAATCCGACACGCCGACTTTCAATTACGCGATGATCGACAGCTCCTTCATGCTGGCGCCCGTCGCCCAGGCATGGCTGCTGGACGATCCGCGCGGCAAGGCGCGCGCCGCCGATTTCCTTGCCGAGCAGGATCAGGGGCGTCCGCTCGGTCAGGCGCTGATGACGAACATCCGCTTCGTGGCGCAGCAGGCACAGGCCTTCGCCAAGGACCCGCGCTGGAACAACCTGATCGCGCTCCACCCCGGCATGGATGTCGGCCAATGGCGTGACAGCAACGACGGCCTTGGCGGAGGTCGCTATCCTTACGATGTCAACGCGATCCTCGTTCCGGCAGCGCTCGACGCCGCCGACGCGCTCGCCCGCGCCGGCCTGCTCGATGCTTTCACGAAGCCCGAGGACAAGGCCATGCTGGCGCAGCTTTCGCAGATGGCGAAAGTCTGGCGCGAACATGCGCCAGTGCTGTTCCAGCAGACCGTGCATCCCGCCGCCGCGCAGGCAGCGATCGCCCGTTATGCCAAGCAGGAAGCCGTGCCCGCCGCCCCCGCGCTGGCGGCAGCGCAGCGCCCGATCCGCTACCACGCCATCGCGCTCGACGCGCAGGGCAAGCCGGTGCCCATCGTCAATTCCGACGAAGGCTTCGCGCTCCTCTACGGCCGCCCGACCAGCGACCAGCTGAGCATTGCCGCCGAAACCATCGGCAATGCCTTCCCGGCGGGCCTGATGACCGGCGCAGGCATGGTCGTCGCCAACCCGGTCTTCGCCTCGCCCGAACTGCAAAAGACGTTCAGCCGCAACGCCTATCACGGCACGGTGATCTGGTCGTGGCATCAGGCCCTCGCCGCATCCGGGCTGGCCCGCCAGATCGCGCGGACGGACCTTTCCCCCGGCGTCTGCCGCCAGCTTCTGGCCGCGCAGGACAGCCTGTGGAACGCCATCGCCGCCAGCCGCAGCGTGCAGAGTTCCGAGCTGTGGTCGTGGAACTACGAAGGCGGCGCCTACAAGGTCGTGCCCTTCGGCGCGAGCGGCGCGGATGTCGACGAATCCAACGCGGCGCAGCTCTGGAGCACGGTATTCCTGGCCGTCCAGCGCCCCGCACCAGCCACGGGATGCGGTAAATGACAGACAAGGCGCCGATCCGCTCCATCGTCATCCTCGGCGGCGGAACGGCCGGGTGGATGACGGCCGCGGCCCTGTCCAAGGCGCTCCAACCCAACGGGATCGCAATCCGCCTCGTCGAATCCGACGCCATCGGCACGATCGGCGTCGGCGAGGCGACGATCCCGACGATCCACTGGTTCAACCAGCTCCTCGGCCTCGACGAAGCCGAATTCATGGCCGCCACCAAGGCGACCTACAAGCTCGGCATCGAATTCCAGGGCTGGCAGGGCGACGGGCACAACTATCTCCACCCCTTCGGCACATATGGCAGCCCCGGCGACGCCGTGATGTTCCCGCACCGCCTGATCCGCGCGTGGCTGGGCGGGCATGACCTCTCTCCCGAAGACTATTCGCTGACCACGCAGCTGGCGCGCCAGCGCCGCTTCATCTCGCCCGCGAACGACCCGCGCTCGCTGCTCTCCACGCTCGGCTATGCCTACCATTTCGACGCCAGCCTCTACGCCGGATACTTGCGCAAGCACGCCGAAGCGCGCGGTGTGCAGCGCCACGAAGGCAAAGTGACGGAGATCGAGCAGGACGGCGAAACCGGCTTCATCCGCAGCGTGTCCACCGACAAGGGCGAGCGCCTGTCCGGGGACCTCTTCATCGATTGCTCGGGCCTGCGCGGACTGCTGATCGAGGATCGCCTGCAAGCAGGCTTCGAAGACTGGTCGCACTGGCTCCTTTGCGACGGCGCATGGGCCGCGCCAACCCCGGCAGACGCGGAGCCGGTGCCCTTTACCCGTTCGATCACCCATGAAGCCGGCTGGCGCTGGCGCATCCCGCTGCAACATCGCGTCGGTAATGGCTATGTCTTTTCAAGCGCGTTCCAGACGCCCGAAGCCGCGCGCGAAACGCTGCTCGCCGCAATTGGCGAACCGAGCGCCGAACCGCGCCTGATCCGCTTCACTCCCGGCCGCCGCAAGCGCGCGTGGGTCGGCAATGTCGTGGCCATCGGCCTGTCCAGCGGATTTCTGGAGCCGCTGGAATCGACCAGCATCCACCTGATCCAGACCGGCATCGGCAAGCTGCTCTCGCTGTTCCCGCGCGCCGGTTGCGAGCCGCTTCTGGCCGAGCAATACAACCGCATCTTCGCGCGCGAGATGGAAGACGTGCGCGATTTCCTCGTGCTGCATTACCACTTCACCGCCGGGCGTAGCGAGCCGATGTGGCAGCACTGCCAGACCGCCGCCATGCCCGAAACGCTCGCCTACCGGATCGCCCAGTACGAAGCCTCGGGCCGGATCATGCTGACCGGCGAGGACCTGTTCCGCGATGCCAGCTGGTTCGCGGTGATGACCGGCCAGGGCATCCGCGCGCGTGACTATAGCCCGATGCTCGATGCCGCGCCGGAGGCGGAAAACCTGCGCCATCTCGAAGCGGTACGCGCCGCCGTTCGCCAGTCGAGCGAACGCATCCCCCGGATTGCCTGAGGAATTCCCGACGTGAACCGTGCTGCCCCCTCGCGCCGCCTGGCCCTGACCACCCGTGCGGGGCTGGCCCTGCTGGCCACCGTCGCCTGTGTGGCACAGGCCGCCCCGCCCCAGAGCCCCGAACAACTTTTCGGGCCGCTCTACGAAGCAGTCCAGACCGAACACATCTTCGCCGATGGCAAGACCTTCGCCGACGCCACCCCGCGCGAAGATCCGGAAACGATCCTGCGCGCCTGGCACGCCGAACAGCCGGAAGGCCCCGAGGCGCTGCGCGCGTTTGTCCTGCGCCATTTCGACGTTCCGCACGCCCCCACCGAGAAGCTTTCGCTCAAGGCCCATATCGCCGCGCTCTGGCCGCAGCTGACGCGGCCGCCGCTCGATCCCCCGGCGGGTTCCTCGGCGCTCGCCCTGCCCGCCCCTTATGTGGTTCCCGGCGGGCGCTTCCGGGAAATGTACTATTGGGATTCGTACTTCACGATGCTGGGCCTCGTCGCGGACGGGCATGACGATCTGGTCGAGGGGATGATCGACAACTTCACCAGTCTGATCGAGCGCTTCGGCCACATTCCCAACGGCACGCGCACATATTACCTCGGCCGTTCGCAGCCGCCGTTCTTCGCGCTGATGCTGGACCTGTCGAAGCAGACCGACCCGGCGATCCGCGCCCGCCGCCTTGCCGCGCTGCGCAAGGAACATGCCTACTGGATGGCAGGAGAAGCCTGCGCGACCGCCGCGAAACCCTGCGAACGTGTGATGCGCATGCCCGATGGCAGCCTGCTGAACCGCTATTGGGACGATAACGACACCCCGCGAGACGAGTCCTACGCGGAAGACCGCACGACCGCCGCCAAGGCATCCGGACGCGATGCCGCACAAGTCTATCGCGACTTGCGGGCGGGCGCCGAAAGCGGCTGGGACTTCAGCTCGCGCTGGCTGACCGATCCGCACAACCTCACCACGATCCGGACCACCCGGATCGTCCCCGTCGATCTCAACGCGCTTCTCTGGGCGATGGAAACGCGGATCGAGAAGGGCTGCGAAGCCGCCGCCGACAAGCCTTGCGCGGCCGAGTTCGCCCAGCGCGCGGCACGGCGCAAGGCCGCGGTCGACCGCTATCTCTGGTCCAAAAAGGACGGGCGCTTTGCCGACTGGTCGCTGGATGACCGTGCGCCGACGCCGGTGCTATCCAGCGCCACGCTCTATCCGCTCTTCACCGGCATGGCCTCGGCCGCGCAGGCCAAGGCCATGGCAGGGATCACCCGCACCGCACTGCTTGCGCCGGGCGGGCTGCGCACGACGACGCTCGCCACCGGCCTGCAATGGGACGCGCCCAACGGCTGGGCGCCGCTCCAGTGGGTCGCGATCGACGGACTGGGCCGCTACGGCGAACAGGGACTGGCGCGCGATATCGCCCGCAGGTGGGTCGAGACGGTGCAGGTCACCTACCGCGAAACCGGCAAGATGCTCGAAAAGTATGATGTCGAGGAGCGGCTGCCCGGCGGCGGCGGCGAATATCCGCTGCAAGACGGTTTCGGCTGGACCAACGGCGTGACCCGCGCGATTCTCGAACGCTATCCGGAACTTGAGAGTGCAGGCGCGACCCCCAACCGCGATCCGGCGCCGATACCCGCGAAACAGCACTGACCTGACGATAGCGGCGAAGACGGGCTTCGCCGTTTCATCGATTACAAATGTCGTCTGTCGACGAAATGTTGTTCCTGCGCCCCGCGCCTTCCATCCGCCATGCGTTCTTGGGAGGATATGCATGGATCGTCGCGAAATTCTGACGCTGGCTGGAGGGGTGGTTTCCGCAGCGCTTTTGGGGCCCGTGGCCGCTTATGCCGCGCAGGCTCCGGAGCGGAAATCCGGCAGGGCGCTCGTCATCGACGGCAATCTTGTGGCGCCGGTGGATTCGCCCGATCCGCTGGATGCGGAAACGCGGGCCATGGTACGCTCGTCGGGACTCGACGCGTTCAAGATAACGCTCGGCGGCAGCGGCAACCTGAGCAAGGCCGAAACCGACGAACAGATCGCCAGCTTTTCAAAAGGCATCGCGGTCAATTCGGACCTGTTCACGAAAATCACGAGCCCCGCCGATCTCGCGCAGGCGAAGCGGAACGGGAAAGTCGGCGTCATCCTCTCGTTCGAGGCAGCGGGAATGCTGGAGGGGCGCGTCGAGAATATCGACCATTTCCGCTCCGCCGACGTGCTGGTGATGGGGCTGACCTATAACACCGTCTCGCCGTTCGGTTCCGGCGTACTGGCGCCGCAATCGACCGGCCTTACCGAACTGGGACATGCGGCGGTAAGCCGGATGAACACACTCGGTACCTCGATCGACATCAGCCACAGCGACGAGCGGACCAGCCTCGAGGCGATGGCAGCCTCCAAAAAGCCGGTGCTCATTACCCATGCCGGCTGCGCCGCGATCCACCCGCATCCGCGCAACAAGTCCGATGCACTGCTGCGCACGCTGGCGGACAAAGGCGGCGTGGTCGGGATCTACGAGCTGGCCTTCCTCGTCCCCGCGCCCGCGCAGCCGGGGCTGGATGCCTATCTCGCCCATATCGAACATGCCGTGCGCGTCTGCGGTGAAGATCACGTGGGGATCGGGACCGACGGGCTGCTCACCCCGTTCGACACATCGCCGGAAAGCATGAAGGCCTGGAACGACGATATCGCGGAGCGCAAGAAGGCCGGTGTCTCGGCACCGGGAGAAGGTCCGCCGCCCTTCGTGATCGGGCTCAACCGGCCGGATCGCTATGCGGTGATTGCCGATGCACTGGCCAAGCGCGGCTATTCGCGCCGGACGCTGGACAAGATCCTTGGCGGGAATTTCGAGCGTGTCTTTTCGGAGACCTGGCAACGTGCCTGATCGGGGCGCCTGATTTGCGCCCCCCTAATAGGACCGTCTCGGGGGGATTGAGACGGTCCTACGGGGTTGCGACCCGGCAATTAGGGGGGCGCCGGGCCACACGGGCAGCTAGCAGCCAGTTTATGCCCGGCACAATGGTTGAAACCCGCGAGTCGGCGGCGGGTCAGGCGAGCCGGTGGAAAGGCGCGGCAGTCTGTTTACCAACCTAATGCGATGCCGCCGCAGCGCGTAAATTCGGGCGATGTTGCGCAACTTCCCGGCGCCGGAACGGTTGCTCGCAGTGATCGGGGTGCAGTTCAGGAGAAGACCGGCAGTGACCCAAAACCGCTCCGATGCGACTTCCCCGCCGCCACGCGCAGAGGCGGCCACGAAACTCTCCATTCATGCCCGGCTAGACTATCAGTTCGACAAGCCGACCGACATTCTTCTCCAGCTGGAAGCGGCGATCATTCCCGAGCAGCAGGTGCTCTCGGCCAATATCGATTTGCCGCCCTGCGAACATTTCGCCCGCGTCCCTGCGCAGGATTGCATCGGCGAGCGGATCTGGCTCCGCGCGCAGGGGAATCTGCGTGTCGACTATCGGGCCATCGTCTCGATCGAGCGGCTGCTGGCCGACTGCCGCAAGCTCGACAGCGTGCCGCCGCATCAGTTGCCGGGGGAAACGATCCAGTACCTCATGGCCTCGCGCTATTGCCCGGCGGACCGGTTCCAGAGCTTCGCGGCGTCCGAGTTTCCGGATCTGGGCGGCGGCGCGCTGGTGATGGCGATGCGCGACTGGGTGCACGACAAGATCAGCTATGTGCCCGGGGTCAGCACCAGCCAGACCACGGCGGCCGATACCTTCATCCGGCGGCAGGGGATCTGCCGCGATTTCGCCCATGTCCTGATCACGCTGGTGCGCGCCGTCGGCATCCCTGCGCGGATCGCCAGCGTCTATGCGCTGGGCGTAGAGCCGCAGGACTTCCACGCCGTGGCCGAAGTGTTCCTGGGCGGCGAATGGCACCTGATCGATGCCACGGGCATGGCCCGGGAGGCAGCGATGGCAAAGATCGGCGTGGGCCGGGACGCGGCCGATGTCGCCTTCCTCACCGCTTATGGAGACGCCCGGATGAAAGAGCAGCAGGTTCTGGTCGAACCCGCTGCCTGATGCGTTACATGGCCTCGCCGATGGCTTCCAGCGAGCGGCGCTTGGTTTCGGGGAAGAACAGCAGCACCACTACGAACTGAAGCGCCATCATCGCCGCGAAAAGCCAGAACGGCAGGGCGTGGGCACGCGCGGCGGCGAGCGGAAAGCCGAAAGCGATCACCGCGTCCATGAACCAGTGGACGGAGGAGCCGAGGCTCTGACCCCGTGCGCGCACGTCGGTCGGGAAGATCTCGCTGATATAGACCCAGATCACCGCGCCTTGCGAAAACGCGAAGAAGGCGATGAAGGCGACCAGCAGCCACAGCAGCCACTCGTGGTGGGTGCTGCCGGAGAAGATCGCGGCAACGCCTGCCAGTGCCGCCGTCAGGCCGACCGAGCCGATCAGCAGCAGCGTCTTGCGGCCGATCCTGTCGATCACGGTCAGCGCCAGCGCGGTGAAGACAAGGTTGCAGGTACCGATGACGATGGCCTGCTTGTCGGCCGAGACTCCGGAGAAGCCGGCGGCGGCGAAGATGTCGTTGAGATAGTAGAGAATCGCATTGATGCCGGAGAGCTGGTTGAACGCGGCAATGCCGATGGCCAGCAGGATGGGCCTGTGGTGCCGCTTCCAGCTCAGGCGCGCGGCATGGGTCTGCGCTTCCGCGCGGCGCCAGATCGCCATTTCGCCCGCGACGTCAGGGTTGCCCAGCTTGCCCAGCACGGCTGCGGCCTCCCCTTCCCGGCCCTTGGCGAAGAGCCACCGGGGGCTGTCGGGAATGGTCTGCATCATCACCAGCAACAGCACGGCGGGCAGCGTGGTGACGCCGAACTTCACGTGCCAGTCCATCGCCCCCAATTGAAGGTTGGAGACCAGATAGTTGCTGAGATAGGCGACCAGAATGCCCAGCACGACATTGAGCTGGAACGCGCCCACCATCATGCCGCGCCGCTCAGCGGGGGCGATCTCGGCGATATAGACGGGCGCCAGAACCGAGGATGCGCCTACCGCGAAACCGGCCAGCACGCGCATGATCAGCAGCATGGGCCAGTTCCACGCCAGAAAACAGCCGATGCCGGACACGAGATAGAGCAGCGCGATCACCGTCAGCGAAGCGCGCGCGCCGTAGCGGTCGCCCGGGATGCCGGCAAACAGTGCGCCTGCCAGCGTGCCCCACAATGCGCTTGAAACCGTGACGCCCACACCGGTCGCGCCGAGCGCAAAAGCGCTGCGGATGCCCTCGGTGGTGCCGGCGATAACCGCCGTATCGAACCCGAACAGCAGTCCGGCGAGCGCACCCACCATTACGCCACGGAGAAGCGTCGCATTCATCGTCCCATCCCTTTTTCCCGACCTTCAGAGCCGCAGCCGGTCGTGTCGCAGTTCGATAGCGGAGGCCGGGTTCGCGACATAGGGATTTATCGGCGGGATTTATCAGCGGGTTGAGGGCCTTGCGCCGCCGCGACGGAGATGCCCGGCTCCATGTGTCGCATAATTGCCACAGCCACGCCCAATTTCATCCATGTTCCTGTCCCCACGGCATTTCCCCCGGATCGTCATCGAGCTGTCATCGGCCTCGACCAGTGGGCGCTCGTCGCCAAAGACAAGATCAGGGAAAAGATTCTTCATGTCGCTTCTGCGCGCGCCTCTGCTTCGCCAAACCTCGCTGTTCACCCTTGCCGCTGCCGCCATGGTCGGTGTCGCGAGCCCGGCCCGTGCCGCCGATGCTGCCGATGCTGCCGATGCCGATACTGGCGCCGATCACGACGACGAGATCGTCGTCAACGGCGATCTTGCCGCCCAGCGCAAGGCGATTGCCGAGAAGCGCGACGCGTTCAACACCGTCGAGACGCTCGAAGCCAACGACGTGGGCAAGCTGCCCGACCAGAACGTGGCCGAAGCCGTGAAGCGCCTGCCCGGCATCTCGGTCGCCAACGATCAGGGCGAAGGCCGCTATGTCATCATTCGCGGCATCGACCCGAACCTCGTCAACGTCACGCTGAACGGCCAGACCCTTCCCGCGCCCGAGCCCGATGGCCGCGTGGTGAAGCTGGACGACCTTCCCTCCGCCATGATCCAGTCGATCTCGGTCTCGAAGTCGGTCCTTCCCAACCAGGACGCCAATGCCATCGGCGGTTCGGTGGACATCAAGACCAAGACCGCCTTCGACAGCGCCGCGCCATTCTTCCTCGATGCGCGCGGATCGATCGGCTACTACGGATTGAACCACAAGACGCCTTACCAGTTCGACGCCACGGCCGGTGGCCGCTTCGGCGCGGACGAGCAGTTCGGCGCCGTCGTCTCGGTCAACTATTCGCGCCGTCCGATCGAATCCGAAAACTATCAGGCCTCCGAAGACTACACGACCTACAACGGCGTGCCGGACGGCAATGGCCTGCGTGACTACAACCTCGTGCGCAAGCGCCTTGGCGTGGTCGGCAACTTCGACTGGCATCCCTCGGACACGGTGAAGCTTTACCTGCGCACCAGCTATTCGAAGTTCAACGACAACGAAACGCGCGACCAGAACCGCCTGGCGGTCACCTCGGTCAACGGCACCACCGGCGCCATCGCCGGCACCGCCACGATCCTCGTGCGTCACCGCGAAGAGGACGACAACACCAAGTCGGCCACGCTGGGCGGCGAGTTCGACGATGTGGCCGGCGGCAAGCTGGAAATGTCCGGCGGCTGGACGCGCGCGACCAAGGTCGACCCGGTCCGCAGCGAGTTCACGTTCACCGCCCCCAAGGGCAAGACCGCGATCGACTACGACGTCTCGACCGATCCCTACACCATGGTCCCCAGCGATTCCGCGCTGTTCTCCACTCCTTCGGCCTTCGCGCTCAGCAAGTACAACTTCGAACACCGCCGCTCGTTCGAGCAGCTGTGGCAGGCCCGGATCGACTATACCCACCCCATCGCCCTGGGTGACGATTCCACCTTCGCGATCGGCGCCAAGTACATCGATCGCCACAAGGCGGACGACCACGACAAGACCGACTACAAGGCGGGCACCGCGTGGACGCTCAACCAGGGCGGCGCCTATACCGGTGACGACAGCTTCTACGGCGACATGTTCAACTTCGGCACGCGCATCGATTACGACGCAGCGCGCGCCTACATGAGCGCCAATCCGTCGGTCGCCAAGATCGATAGCGCCGGAACGCTCTCCGACAGCCTCGCCAGCGACTACGACGTGCGCGAGAAGATCACCGCCGGCTATATCATGGCAACGCTGCGCTTCGGCGGACTGACCGTGGTGCCCGGCGTGCGCATCGAGCATACGGAAGACTCCACCAGCGCCAAGGCGGTGGACGATAACTCCACGCTCGACGAAGGCTTCAACGTCTTCGGCCACCAGAGCTACACAGACCTGTTCCCGGGCATCAACGCCAAGTACGACTTCGGCAACAACCTTGTCGCCCGCGCCGCCGTCACCACGTCTATCGGCCGCCCGAACTATCCGGATCTGGCCCCTTACGTGGTGGTCGAGGACGATACGGTGCCCAACGTCTCCATGGGCAACCCGAACCTCAAGCCGCTCAAGGCGGTCAGCTATGACGCCTCGCTGGAATATTACCCGACGGCGGGCGCGCTGTTCTCGGCCGGGGTGTTCCACAAGTCGATCGACAACCCGATCTACACTTACAACACCCGCCAGACGGACGTGACGATCGCCAACGTCCTCTACGCCGCTGCCGATGTCGCCTCGCCGATCAACGCCAGCAGCGAACAGCTGACCGGGGTGGAATTCAACGCCCAGATGCAGTTCGTGAACCTGCCCGGTTTCTGGAGCGGCTTCGGCGTATCGGCCAACTACACCCACGTCTGGGGCCATGCCGATGCCGACTTCGTGCGCGACGGCGGCATTCCGCTGATCTACCAGTCGAAGAACGTCGCCAACGCGCAGATCTTCTATGAGAAGTACGGCTTCGGCGCGCGCCTCGCGCTCAACTACCGTTCGGCCTATCTCGACCTGCTCGGCGCCGATGCCTCGACCGACGAGTATACCGACGGCAATGCCCAGCTCGACCTGCACCTCAGCTACCAGATCACGCCGCAGTTCTCCGTGTTCGGCGATGCGATCAACCTGACCGACGCACCGTGGCGCCGCTACGTGGGCGTCCGCCAGCAACTGGTCGAGCGCGAACAGTACGGCGCGCAGTACCGCATCGGCGTGCAGCTGCACTTCTGATCGGAACGGGAACGGGAACGGGATTGTGACAGGATCGATGTCGATGAAACGCATGAAACTCGCCGGCATCGGTCTTGCCGCACTCGCCGCACCGCTTGCGGCAGTCTCCGCGCAGGCGCCTCAGGCGTCCGCGCGGGACGGCTCCGACCTTACGGTAGATCGCGTGGTGTTGGTCATGCGCCACGGGGTACGCCCGCCGACCAAGGACCCGGCGATGCCCGCCGGGACCGCCGTGGGCGACTGGCCCAAGTGGTCCGTCGCACCCGGCTGGCTGACTCACCATGGCGCCGAAGCCGTGGCCGCGCTCGGGCAGAGCGACGCGAAAGCCTTCCGCGCGGCCGGTATCCTTCCGGCGCGCGGATGCCCCGCGCCGGGCACCGTCCGCGTGGTGGCCGATAGCGACCAGCGCACCATCGCCACGGCCGAAGCCTGGATGGGCGCGCTCGCTCCCAAGTGTGGCCTCACCGCCGAACATCCGCCGCAAGGCCAGCCGGACCCGCTGTTCTCGGCCATCGAGGCCAGCCCCGCCAACTGGGACCCGGCACAGGCTGACGCCGCCGTGCTTGCCGCCGCGGGCCCCGGCGGCCTTGCCGCGCGCGACGCGCAGGAACAGGCGTTGGCAGCACGGCTCGATGCCATTCTCTGCGGTCCGAGTACCGCGCCCGCCAAGGGCGTCTGCGGCATTTCCGCCGTACCGTCCGCCTTCAAGGGCGCAACGGCCACTTCGCGCCCCAAGCTTTCCGGCATGCTCGACAAGGCCTCCACCGCCGCGCAAGTCCTCCTGCTGGAATATGCGGACGGCAAGCCGATGGCGGAAGTCGGCTGGGGCCGTGCGAGTGCCGCCGACGTGACCGCGCTCTCGCGCTTCCATGCACTGGAATTCGAGCTTCTCGCCCGCCCGAAACCAATTGCGGCAGCCAATTTCGCGCCGCTGGCCGCAATCGTGAAGCAAGGGCTTGAGGGCCCCGCGCGGATCACGGTGATTTCGGGCCATGACACCAATGTCGCCAATCTCGGCGGACTGCTGGACGTGCACTGGCAGATCCCCGGTTTCGCGCAGGACGACCCCGCCCCCGGCGGCGCCATCGTGATCGAGCGGCTGCACGACCGGGCCGGGCAGACCTTCGTGCGCGTTTCCTATCGTGCGCAGGCGCTCGACAGCATCCGCAATGGCACGGGTGGCGTCGTGCGCGCGGCGATGAGCCCCACCGGCTGCACGGTGCCGCAGCACCCCGGCTTCTGCACGCTGGCGCAGTTCAACGCCCTGATCGACGGGAAATAAGAGGCCTGAGTCAGCCGGTCGCGGCAAGCAGGATGTCGATCCCCGACGCCTGCGTTGCCGCGCCGGTGGCCGATGCACTGTCCGACCAGTCGCTGCCGATCGCCCTGGTTCCCGACGCGCTCATGCGCCACACCGCATCGGCATTCGCGCGAACCCAGCCCATGAGTTCGGCGCGTTCCGGCCCCTCAGGCATTGTCTCCAGCAGATGGCCGAGGTGGTAGGCGAAGATGCCCTTGAACATCCAGCCGTCGGAGCCGATCGCATCGACCGGCTCGCGCAGGATGCCCTGCGGCGTCGAAAGCCCGCGCGTGGCGGCGAGCGCCAGCCTGACCGCGCGGTCGTGATAGCCCGCGTCGCCGGTGATCCGGGCAAGATCGCTCAAGCCGCCGATCAGCACGCCCTGATTGTAGGTGAAGCGCGGTTGCCCGTTGTTGCGGCAATTGCTGTCGAGCCCGTCGTTCACCAGTCCGTCGGCGCCGATCATGGATGACTGCTCGAACCACGCCCAGCCGCGCTGTGCCCAGTCCCGATAGCTGGCCTGCCCGGTGGCAAGGTACAATTGGTTGGAGGCGTAGATGAGCAATTCGTTGGTGATCGCGTTCTTGTAGGTCCGCGCCGGATCCCACCACAATCCGCCACCGCAATGGTCGTCCCAATAGTCCGCGACGATCTCGCCGTAACTCTTGATGGCATAGGCCAGCAGCGCCGGATCGCCGTCGCGCTGCCAGGCATGGACACTGGCGATCACTGCCCACAACGCATCGTCATTGAGCGCGAGGCCGGAGCGATTGCGGACCGCCGCATCGACCTGCCGCCCCCAGCGTCGGTCTCCGGTCCGTCGTTCATGGTCGATCAGGGCATCGACGACGACGAAACGCTGCCAGGGCTCGATCCCGTCCCAATCGCCCGGCTTGCCCCATGTCCGGTCGAGATAGTCAACTGCCGTGCGGGCGCGGCCGGGCCATGGATTGTCCTCGGCATGGACGGGTACCGTCGTACCTTGCAGCAACAGCGCACCGGCCAGCAATCGCCGCGCCATCCATCGCAGTCTTCTCATCGCGGGCATACGCAGAGGCATAGCCCGCCCCCTTACACGATCGTCGGCGTACTTCTAGAAATCGCTGAGGACATTTCCCGGTACGCTCACGCGGGGGCGCAAGCGGAATATCCAGACCGGCCGGATCGTGAGAAGCGAACAGGTCAGACACAGCGCGGCGGTGCCCATCGCCAGCGGCCAGAGCGCCGCGCCGTTCATCGCGATCAGGTCAGATTGCGATTCCAGCCACTTTCCCGCCAGACAGGCCGAGGCGCCGAGGCCGATCTTGGTCGTCGCCGTGAACAGGCCATAGGCAAGGCTGCAATCGCCCGGCCCCCGGATCGCCGGCGCCTGCCCGACCAACTCCGAAAACAGCGACCATGCCAGCAGCGCGATCCCGCCCACCAGCCCGCCGAACACCGCGAATACCAAGATTGCGCCAAAGGGACCGGCATCGACCGCCACCGGCAACAGCAGGATGACGGCGCCGATAAGGAGATAGGCAATCGAGAGGCTCTGCGCGAGGCCGTGCCGTCTGGCGAGCGCATTCCACGCCGGGATCACCCCCAGCCGCGCGATGGCAATGGCCAGAGGCGCAGCGGCAAGCACCCACTGGGTGTGGATCCTGAGATGCAGCAGCGCCTTTCCAATCGCGCCCAGCGCCCCGGCGCCCACCATCTGTGCAAGGCAGAACGGCAGCACGCAAAGCGCGACGCGCGCCATGTCGCGAAGGCCGGTGCTGCTCGTCGGACGCTCGCCCTGCCCGCGCCACAGGTGGGTGAACATCCAGGGCAGCGGCAGTAGTCCAAGGAAGGCCACGCTGGCCAGAAATGCGAAGAGCATCGTCGGCAATCGGGGGCCGCCGATCAGCATCAGCGGCAGCGCCATCGCCGCAACCAGCAGCGCGCCGCCTGCGGTTACGATCGTGCGCAGGCGCATCAGGCGCATGTGCCCGTAATGTGCAGCCAAGGGCACGTTCAGTGCATTGTGCGGCACGTCGAAGAAGGCGAAACTGGTGCGGAACAAAAGAATCAGAGCAATCGCCGGGCCAATGCCTCCCGAACCGGCCAAGGGCAGCAAGGCAAAGCTCACGCAAGCGATCGGCGCCGCCAGCGCGGCGATGACCGGCAGCCAGCGCCCCAGTCCGGGCCGCCGGGCCAGCAAGGCGCCCCAGCCGATGTCGAGCAGGGCATTCCACGCCGAACCGGCCAGAAACACGCCCCCGGCAAGAACCGGATCGAGCCGCAGCACCACCACCAGAACGTAGAAGGCGAAGGCGTCCTCGGCCGACCACAAGAGGTTCTTCGCCAGATGCGATACCGCGAAGGCCCGCAGGGAATCCTTGGGAAAGGGATCGGTCACTCCGGCGCGCATAAGCATGCCCTGTGACTCTTTCGCGTCGGCGTTCTACGCCGAACGGATTCTCAGACGCTGAATGCGTAGGTGATGAAGATGCACACACCGGCCATCAGCGTCATCGCGGTGATGAAGCTGACGTCGGCAATGTGCTCAAGCACGAAAAGCCGCCGCTCCGACCCGCCGCGCAAGGCGAAATAGGCCGAAAGCGTCGCCACAAGAAACAGCACCGCGTCCAGCGAGAGCAAGTCGTCAGCGAAAGTCTGGCTACCCTGTACCGCCAGCTTGATCTGGATGATCCCGATCGCGGTCAGGCAGACGCCCACCATCGCGGCCGCAATCGGGCAGATCATCCGGCAAGTGCGCTCATCGAGTTTGGGGTTGCGCGGCATCGAAAGCTACCTTGTCGAGAGGCCCCGGTGTCAGGGCCGCGTGACGAGCGCGACCGTCCGCCGGTACAGCACCGCCACGAGCAGCACGAACACCGCCGTCCCCAGCACCAGCGGGATCTGGCCGAGATCGCCGACAAGCGCGAGCGGACTATCGCTGCCCGAAGCCGCGACGATACCCGCGAAGCCGACGCCCCAGAGGCTCTCGCCGACGATAAGGCCGGTCGCGGTCAGCACGCCCATGCGGTGGGCGAACTCGGGGTCCTTCTGGCGCCCGGCCCAGCGGTCGTAGAACCAGCCGACCACCGCGCCGGTGACGGTGGGCAGGATCACGCTCATCGGTAGATAGATGCCGATCCCGACGCCGAGCGGCGGCAGACGCAGCTTGCCCATGAGGCCCAGCACTTCGTCGAGCACGATGAAGACCACGCCCGCAGCCGCACCCCAACCGATCATCGTCCAGTTGAGATCACCGCCCAGCACGCCCTTGGCCAGTGCCGAGATCAGCGCGGCCTGCGGAGCGGGAAGTGCCTCCGGGCCCGCGCCCGGCGCCCCGGCGAAACCGAAGGCGGTGTTGAGAAGGTCGAGCACCGGCGGGATCACGAGCGAGCCGAAGATCACGCCGATCACCAGCGCGACCTGCTGCTTCCACGGCGTCGCGCCGACGAGTTGGCCGGTCTTGAGGTCCTGAAGATTGTCGTTCGAGATCGTCGCCACGCCGAAGACCACGCCGGTGACGATCAGCGCATAAGCGACCAGCGCTGCAGTCGTATCCGCTGACTGGTCGCGCCCGAACAGGCCCACCAGCAGCACCGCCGCCGCGACCACCGAGAGGATGCCGATGCCCGAAACCGGCGAGTTCGACGCGCCGATCAGCCCGGCCATATAACCGCAGACCGCCGCGATCAGCAGGCCCATGACCAGCACGAACAGCAGCGCACCGGCAATCAGCATAAGCTGCGAGCCCGCCAGAGCCCCGCCCGAAAGCACGCTCGAAAGCAGGATGCCGATGGGCACGAGCATCGCCAGCGTGCCGATCAGCACGATGCCGATCGGCAGGTCCTGCTCTTCCAGCGCCAGCGTGTGCCCGGCATTGCGCGCGCGGCTCGCCGCCATCGCAGAACGGATGCCCGAGAGCACCGGACCGGCGATCCGCAGCAGCGTCCAGATCGCAGCCACCGCGATCACGCCCGCCCCGAAGAAGCGCACATCGGCGCTGAACACGCTGGTCGCCCAGCTTTCCACGGTGCCATTGGGCATGGGATTCTGCGCCGTCAGCATTGGCAGCAGCACCCACCAGCCGATCACGAGGCCAAGGAACATCGCCAGCCCGACCGAAAGGCCGACCAGATGGCCAACACCGAGCAGCGCGAAGGAAAGCCCGCCCGAAATGCCGGTCGCACCGGCGCCCGTGCGGAACCAGATCGAGGCTTCGGCCACCATCAGGCGCGTCTGGGTGAGGATCGCGAAACCGGCCGAGGCCAGCGCATTCCACAGCAGCACTGACAGGCCCTTGGCGCTCTCTTCCGCGCCCTGATCGGTGGCGAAACCGACGCGCAGCACTTCGGCCGCGGCATGGCCTTCGGGATAGGGCAGCGAGGTATCGACCACCAGCGCGCGCCGCAGCGGAACCGAGAACAGCACGCCGAGAATGCCGCCGGTGCCGGTGATCGCCGCCGTGGTCCAGTAGGGGAAGCCCTGCCACCAGCCGATCATGACGAGGCCAGGCAGCACGAAAATGATCGCCGCCAGCGTGCCCGCCGCGCTCGCCACGGTCTGGACGATGTTGTTTTCCAGAATCGTCGAATTTCCAAGCGCGCGCAGGATCGCCATCGAAATGACGGCGGCCGGGATCGAGGTCGCGAAAGTGAGCCCGACCTTCAAGCCGAGATAGACGTTGGCGGCCGTGAAGAAGAGCGTGATGACGCCCCCCAGAAGCACGCCGCGCACGGTGAGTTCCGCGACCGGCGCTGCGCCAGCCACCTTGCCACCATGTGTTCCTGCCATTTTTGTCACTTCCTCTTGGTATTCGGTCCTGTGCGAAGGCCCTGATGGCACGGCCTTGCCCGGCAGGCTAGAAAAACGATGGGACTTCGGGATTTTCGCCAGGCCGCCGCCTGTTCTCTGCCCTGCTCACGCATCCGCCTTGTCCAGCAATGCCCGGACTTCCTCCGCCACGGCAACTGCCGCCGGAGAGCGGGTGCGGCCGCGCCGGACGATCAGGCAGATTTCCCCATGCGCCTGCGGACTGCCCGCGACGTCAAGCTGGACGATCCGCCCCTCGCGCAAATCGTCGGCAAGGAAAGTGGGCGAGGATATCCAGACGCAGTCGCTCCGCAGGACTGTCTCGCGCAGGACATGGAAATTGTCGCAGATGAAGCTGCCCGCGTCGCCGCTCATGCCGCCGGTCGGCATGTCCACGGCGCTGGCGACCGGATAGGCTTCCAGATCGGCCATGGTCACGGCTCCCTTGCCGGTCAGCGGATGGCCGCCGCGCACCATGCACGCCACCCGGATCCGGCCCAGCCGCTCGATCTCGGTGCCGGGGACGCGTCCAAGGTTCCAGTCGTTGCCAAGGATCATCTCGATCCGGTCGTTCAGCAATTCGGCAACCAGCTGATCCGGCACCCGCACCTGCGTTCGGATGCGGATGGCTGGCCAGGTCCGCAGCAGCGAACTGGCGATACGTGGCAGGAACAGGCCCGCCATCAGCGGCCCCAGCCCGATGGCGACTTGCCCCGGCTCGCCCAGCGGATAACGCTTGAGGCTGCGTTCAAGGTCTCCCGCCGCGTCGAGCAGCCGCTTTGCCTGCTCGACAACGTGAAGCCCCGCCGCCGTCGCATGGACGCCGCCGCGCCCTCGGTCGAACAGGGTGACCCCGTGCCGCTGTTCGAACGCGGCGATGCTGCGACTGAGCGCGGGCTGGGTGATCCCCTCTTCCTCCGCCGCGCGCGAGAAGCTCTGGTTGCGGGCAACGGCAACGATATGGCGCAGGCGCGTCAGGTCCATGGTATTCCCATTATGCATCCAATCATGGCTTGATATGCATTGGACGACATCTCTGCGCGAGCCCTAACGCAAGTCCCGCAATGGGAGAGTGCGATATGAAGCGGAAATTCGGTTGGCTGATCAGCGCGGTGGCCTGCGCGGCGGCGACGACGGCAGGAGCGCAATCTCCGCAGGCGCCGGAGCTGTCGCGCTCGGCTCTGCCGATCCCTGCCGCGCCATTCGCAGGTACCACGGCCGAGAACGTGCTCGACGCCAAGGGCTCACCCGGCGTTCCGGTCCGCGCACCGCAGGGCGCGCCCAACGTGTTCCTGATGATGAGCGACGACGTTGGCTTCGCGATGTCCAGCGCATTCGGCGGGCCAGTACCGACCCCCAACTTCGAGCGACTGGCGGCGCAGGGCGTGCGCTACAATCGGTTCCATACGACCGGCATCTGCTCGCCCAGCCGCGCCGCGCTACTGACCGGCCGCAACCACCACAATGCCGGGGTCGGCTGGCTGAGCGACGTGCCCTCGCCCTTCCCCGGCTATGGCGGACGAATCCTGCCGGAAACCGCCACCATGGCGCAGATCCTCCGTCTGAACGGCTACAACACGGCGATGTTCGGCAAGCATCACAACCTGCCTTCCAATGAACGCAGCGAGGCCGGCCCCTTCGACGGCTGGCCGACCGGGCTCGGCTTCGAGCACTTCTTCGGCTTCATCAGCGGCGACAGCGACCAGTATTCGCCGATCCTCTACCGCGACACCCAGCGCGTCGAGGTGGACGCGGACGAGGGCAAACTGCTCGACAGCCGGCTGGCGGACGACGTGATCCGCTGGGTCCACAACCAGAAGGCCGCCGCGCCGGACAAGCCGTTCTTCGCCTATATGGCGCCCGGCTCCACCCACGCCCCGCATCAGGCACCGCCCGAATATATCGCCCGCTTCAAGGGCAAGTTCGATCAGGGCTGGGACGTGCAGCGCGAACAGACATGGCGCCGCCAATTGGCCATGGGGATCCTGCCCAAGGGCACCCAGCTGACTCCGCGCCCCGCCGAAATTCCCGCTTGGGACAGCCTCACGCCCGGCCAGAAGGCTTTCGCCGCGCGGACGATGGAAGTCGCCGCCGCACAGTTGGCCTATCAGGACGAGCAGATCGGCCGGGTGCTGGATGAGTTGCAGCGCATGGGCGCGCTCGACAACACGCTCGTCGCACTGGTGATCGGCGACAACGGCGCCAGCGCGGAAGCCGGTCCGAAGGGCACGATCAACGAACTGCGCTCGATGGGTAAACACGACGAAAGCGAGGCCTGGATGCAGGCCAATATCGACAAGCTCGGCAGCCCGATGACCTACGAGAGCTACCCCGCCGGTTGGTCTTGGGCGATGAACACGCCGCTGCGCTGGACCAAGCAATATGCCTCGTTCCTCGGCGGCATCCGCAATGGCATGATCCTGTCGTGGAAAGGCCATGTCGCCCATCCCGGCACTGTCTGCAGCGAGTTCTCCCACCTTGTCGACATCGTGCCGACCGTGCTCGACGCCGCGCATCTGCCCGCGCCGCAGAGCGTCTACGGCGTGGCCCAGAAGCCGCTGGACGGTGAGAGCCTGCTCGCCAGCCTTTCCTCCTGCGACGCCGCGAAACCGCGCACCCAGTACTTCGAGATCGGCGGCAAGGTCGGGCTATACCACGACGGCTGGTTCCTCTCCGGAGACGATGGCCGCCTCGCCTGGGAGAACCTGCCACCGGGCGGCGCGCGGCCGACGATGCAGTGGTCGCTTTACGACCTGAGCCGGGATTTCTCCCAGTCCACCGATCTTGCCGCGAAGGAGCCTGCGCGGCTTCAGGCGATGCTCGACTTGTGGAAGCAGGAAGCAGCGCGCAACAACGTCTTCCCGCTCGATCACCGCTTCGCCATGGCCCGCGGCGCGGCGGCGATGCGCGGCAGCGGCAGGAAGCATTTCGATTTCTGGGGCAAGGACATCAGCCTCCCCGCGAACAGCGAGCCGGTGCCGTTCGCCCGCAGTTTCACGCTGAATGCGGACCTGAAGCTCGACACCGGCACGGCCTCGGGCGCGGTCATGGCGTTCGGCAGCCGGTTCGGGGGATGGAGCCTCTATCTCGACAAGGGACGCCCTTCCTTCGTCGCCGCGCGATCGACCGATCCCGACGAGATCACCCGCGTAGTGGCCGACCGCGCGCTGCCGCAGGGGGCCGTCACCCTCACCATGCGCTTTGCGGTCGAGGCTCTGGGCGGCCCGGCCACGGTGACGCTGAGCGCCAACGGAAGTGAACTGGCGAAAGTCCATCTGCCGACTTCCATGCTGATGGCGGCCGGCAATGGCGAAACGCTGGATATCGGCCGCGATCTCGGCGTGCCGGTTACTGATTACCAGACCCCGCATGGTCGGATCGAGGGCGACATTCCCCACGTCACCCTCGATTTCGACTGAGCACTTTGCGCTGGCGGCGTAGGTAAGTTCGAATTACGCCGCCCCAAAGAAACACTTAAAATCCAAAAACATCTCCGTCATCCCCGCGAAGGCGGGGATCCCGCTTTTCTTGCGCACGAACGAGAGTTTTCAAGAAAGCGGGGCCCCCGCCTTCGCGGGGGCGACGGAATGGCTAAAGCGGAGGCACATGGGCCCTACGGTTTCAGCAGGCCGATATTCCCGGCCTCCGCCTCCTTGTGCAGCGCGGCAAGGTCGAGCTTGAATTCAAGATCCTCGCTCGGCGTCTGCACGCGCGGGTTGCCGGTCCAGTAGATCACCCGGCAAGTGCGGCGGGCGATCCGCCACCCCTGTTCGGTACGGACAAGTTCGTCGTCGTAGTACCCGCTGCCGTCCCAGACCGGCGGCTCACCGGCGGCATGGCGGATAAGTCGCCACTGCCCGTACGTCATCGAAAACGCCCGGTTTCCCTCGACCCGCACGAGGTGATTGCTCATCACATGCTGGGTCGCGTCGAACAGCGCATGAAAGGCACCGAACGCGTCCTTGAAGGCACCTAACGCGTCCCAGCACGAACCCGGGCCGTAATCGACCGCACAATCGGGCGTGAAAATGCGGTCGAACAGAGACCAGCGCCGGGTGTCCATGGCGAGCCCGTAGAGATTCAGCAGTTCGACAATGTCCTCACGGTCCGCCATGGCACTATCCTCTCTTCCAGAGTGGTCCCTTAGAGCGGCAGCGAGACCGTCGCGGTGCCTTTGAGGATCGTCGCCCCGTCCTGCGTGGTCATCCGGGTTTCGACCGTGACCACCGGCATGCCGAATTCGCTGGTCTCCTGCTTGTCGGTCACGGTGGCGTCCACGTAGGTCACGTCGCCCTCGAAAGCGGGGCTGCGGAACTGGGTTTTCGAGTGCCAGATATAGCCCTCGTGCCCGGCCCAGTAGGCCACCGTGTCGAGGTGCCAGGCATTCATCGACGAGCCATAGCCATAAGCCCCGCCCATGCCTACTTTCTCGGCCTTCTCGGGATTGATGTGGCCCGAGCTGGGGCCATGGAACAGGCCGTCGGCCTGACGCGGATCGATCTTGCGTGCTTCGAAATCGTAGGTCATGTCGCCGCCGAAGCCGGCGTCTTCCTGCGCCGGATCGTACATGCCCTCCGGCACGTTCCAGCGCCAGGTGCCCCAGATGTTCTGCCGATGCGCCCGGCATTCGAGTGCGAACGTCACGCGGCTGTGCGGGCCGATCACGCGGCGCGGCAAGGCATCGCCGACGTTCACGTCCTTCCAGCGCGGCGAAATCCCCTCGCGGTTCGAGCGGATCCAGTCCAGCCGCAGCTTCGCCACTTCATCCAGCTCGGCCTCGGTCCAGAGCTTCGGCGCGCGGTTTTCCTTGTCATAGACCTTGCGCTTGTTGGCCTCTTCCACGAGGTAGCGGATCGAGGTCGCCCGCTCCTTGGCCACCAGCGCGCCGTGCTGGTTGCGGTGCACGGTATCGCCGTCCGCGAACATCGTCGGGCCCGCGAAACCCGTCTCGGCAATGCGATAGCCCGCGAACGTGCGTTCCTGCACCAGCTTGTCGCCGGGGCGGACGGGATTGCCGTAGAACCACCATTCCTCCCCCGCGAAGATCAGGTGAGAGCCCGGAATCTTGCCGACGCAGGACGGGTGGCAGCCGTGGCCGTAATCCATCGCCACCGTAAAGCTCTGCGGCGCGACGATGCCGCCGAACTTGCTGGCGCGGGCGAAATTCTCGTCCCAATGCAAGGGGTTGGCATAGTCCATCGCCTGTGCCCAGCGGCGGATATCGGTCGCGTTGCAGGGGTCCCAGAACTCCGCGAAGATAACGGGCTTGCCCACCCACTTGTCGACGTCGCTGGTGTCGAGCACCACATCCCCTTCGGCCATTTCGCTCTCCGCTCGTTCTTTACCGGGCCGGCTCTTGCGCGGCCCTTTCCCGCACGGGTCTTCCACCGAGGCCCCGCGCCTGCCTGTCCGAAGGTGCAGCGCCATCGGCAATCGATGCAAGCCGCACGCGCCGCAGGTCGCCCATTGCGCTGGAGCGATACTTGGCGCCCACGCGCATTCCCCCGCGCACCGCCGGCTCGAAGTGCGCTAGCCCGTGACCAAACACGAACAGACACGAATCGCGGGAGAATCCGTCGCCATGAAGATCGACACCACCTTGGCCGCCGTCGTTACCGGCGGTGCATCGGGCCTCGGCCGCGCCAGCGCGCAGGCCCTTGCCGACGCGGGCGTGAAGGTCGCCGTGTTCGACATCAGCGAGGAAGCGGGCGAGGCTTTCGCCGCCGAGATCGGCGGCGTGTTCTGCAAGGTCAACATCCTGGACGAGGAAAGCGTGGAGGCCGGCTTCGCCAAGGCCCGCGCCGCCCATGGGCAGGAGCGGATCGTGGTCCACTGCGCGGTGGTCGCGGGCGGCGGCAAGACCGTCTCGTTCGACAAGGCCACCGGCGCGTACAAGCGCGCGCCCACCGAGCAGATCGCCAGGTCGGCCGAAGGCATCTTCACCGCCTCCTACCGCATCGCGTCGATCGCCGCGCTGGGCATGGCCAATGCCGATCCGCTGAACGAGGACGGTGAGCGCGGCTCGATCATCCTTACCTCGTCCGCCGCATCGCAGGACGGACAGATCGGGCAAGTCGCCTATGGCGGCGGCAAGGGCGCGGTGAACGCCATGGTCCTGCCGATGGCCCGCGACCTCATGGACCTTGGCATCCGCGTCAACGCCATCCTGCCGGGCACGTTCGCCACGCCGCCGATGCTTCGGGTGAAGGAAATGAACGAGGCGGTCTACGAAGGCCTCGGCAAGGCGGTGCCTTTCCCCAAGCGCCTTGGCCATCCCGAGGAATTCGCCTCCCTGGTGATGGAACTGGCGCGCAATACGTACTTCAACGGGCAGTGCATCCGCCTCGACGGCGGCATTCGCATGCCGCCGAAGTAAGCTTCGGTCAGGTTGGCCAAGCTCGGGCTTTCCAACCATCACACCGTCGCCCCCGCGAAGGCGGGGGCCCCGCTTTTCTTCAGTTCATGCGTCTCTGCGTGCTGAAAAAAGAAGAAGCGGGATCCCCGCCTTCGCGGGGATGACGAGGTTTTGGGGTGAGGATTTGGGCTTAAGGGCTTGGCGTGACCGGTTTGGGTCGAGTGGATTTGAGTTGCCCAGCCCGCCCTCCCCGCTTGAGAATCGCCAGCCAAGCCTCCAAGGCGGCCCGTAACGACGGCCGGTCGCAATGGAGGCAAGGAATGCAGAACGTCATCGACTTCATGATGGAGCTGGACCGGCTCAAGGCGGTGACGCGCAAGGTGAAGCCCGTCGGCCTCGACCGTTACGAGAACTCGGCCGAGCATAGCTGGCAGATCGCGCTCTTCGCGGTGGCGCTGGCGCCTTATGCCGCGGGCACGCCGGACATCGGCCGGGTCATGGCGATGCTGCTGGTGCACGACATCGGCGAGATCGAGACCGGCGACGTCATGGTCTTCTTCGAGGAAGGGCTGGCCGAGCGCAAGGCGGCCGAACGCGCCGCCATCGACCGCATCTTCGGCATGCTCCCCGATCCCGAAGCCGACTACTTGCGCGGCCTCTGGATCGAGTTCGAGGAAGAGCAGACCGTCGAGGCCCGTTTCGCCCACGCCATCGACCGCGCCATGCCGGCACTGCTGAACTTGCGCAATGAAGGCCAGAGCTGGCGCGAGAACGCGATCAGTCACGAGCGGGTGGTGAAGCGGCTGAAAGCGCAGATCAGCCTCGGCGCGCCGGCGCTGTGGGACTATCTCGAAGGCGAACTGGCGGCGGCGGATGCCAAAGGCTGGTTCGGGGCCTAACTTCTCTCATTCCTCCCCTGCAAGGGGAGGTGGCAGCGCGAAGCGCTGACGGAGGGGTATAACCGCTTCAGTCGCGCACAACCCAGTGGATGAAGCCGCTCCTGCGACCGACTCAAGCTGAGCAGATCCTTCGACAAGCTCAGGATGAGCGGAGTGTGGTAGCGATGCCGGGCAAGACCGTCAGATCGAGCCCTCTCCCCAAAATCCTCCGTTTCCCCCAAGACCCGCCTTGACTCCCCCACGCTCGGAGGCTCAATCGGCTTCGATGCGAAGACCAGCCGTTAACGCGCTGAAAGCCCTTATCGTGCGCCAGCGCCGGCGGCTGCGCGAGAGCGAACTGGCCTTCATTTTGCTCGCCGTCCTTGCGGGGATCGCCGCGGGCTGGCTGACCAATCTCCAGAGTTTCCTGGCCCACGCCATCCAGCAAGTGCTCTATGGCGTCACCGGCAACCGCCTGAGCGCCATCGGCGAAATCCGCCATCCGATAAGGCTGCTGGCCCTCCCCTTCGGCGGGCTGCTGCTGGTCGGCATCGCCTATCTGCTGCGCCATCGCCGCCGCGCGCCGATCGACGTTGTCGAGGGCAATGCCCTCCACAGCGGCCGCATTCCCTTCATCGACAACCTGATCATCTCCGCCCAGACCATCGTTTCCAACGGCGCGGGAGCCTCGGTAGGGCTGGAGGCCGCCTATGCGCAGATGGGCGGCGGCGTCGCCTCGGTGCTGGGCCAGTGGTTCAAGCTGCGCCGCGCGGACATGCGCACGCTGGTCGGCGCGGGCGCGGGCGCGGCAGTGGGTGCGGCTTTCGGCGCGCCGCTGGCCGGTGCGTTCTACGCGTTCGAGATCGTGATCGGCACCTATACCCCGGCGGCCATCGCCCCGGTCATTGCCGCCGCGCTGGGCGCGGCCTTCATCACCCGCCAACTCGGCGTCGAACCCTATCTGATCGCGGCGTCGAGCCAGCTGCCGCTGACCACCGGCGATTACTTCATCTATGCCCTGCTCGGCCTGATCTGCGCGCTGGTCGGCATCCTGCTCATGCGCATGGTGACTTTCGCCGAAATGCACATCCAGCGCCTGTCCCGGATAACCCGGTGGCGGCCGCTGATCGGCGGCATGCTGCTGATGCCGCTGGCGTGGATTTCGCCCCAGTCGCTCTCGGCCGGGCACGGGGCGATGCATCTCAATCTGGCGATGCAGCCCGCAATCCAGTTCCTGCTGCTGGTGCTGGTGCTGAAGATCGCGGCATCGGTGATCTCGCTGAGCTTCGGCTTTCGCGGCGGCCTGTTCTTCGCCTCGCTGTTCCTGGGATCGCTGGTCGGCCTGATTTTCGCAGGCGCGGTGCAGATGCTGCCTTTCGGCATCCAGCTCGACCCCACGCAGGCCGCACTGGTGGGCATGAGCGGCCTTGCGGTGTCGGTGGTCGGCGGGCCGATGACGCTGGCCATGCTGATCCTGGAGACTACGCACGATTTCGCGCTGATGGGCGTGGTGCTGACCGCCGCGCTGGTATCCAGCGCCTTCACGCGGGAGACGTTCGGCTACTCGTTCTCGACGTGGCGGCTGCACATCCGCGGCTCGATCATCCGCAGCCCGCGCGACATCGGCTGGATGCTCAGCCTCACCGCCGGGCGCATCATGCGCACCGACTGGGTTTCGGCCCCGGCCACGCTGTCCCTATCCGAATTCCGGGCCCGGGTGCCGCTCGGTTCGGCCAGCAAGGCGATCCTGCTCGACGCGGAAGAGCGCTACGCGGGCATCGTTTCCACCGCCTCGGCATGGAATCCCGAGCTTGATCCCGAGGCCGAGGTCGGCACGCTGGCGACGCTCGTCGATACGTCCGTTGCGCCCGCGACCGACATTCGCGCGATGCTCAAGGCCTTCGACATGGCGGTGGCGGACGAACTGGCGGTGGTGGACGGCGTGGGCAAAGTCGTCGGCGTGGTCACCGAACGCCATGCGCGACGGCGGTACTTCGAGGAAATCGAGGCTTCGCAGCGGGAGCTGTTTGGCGAGACGTGATCCTGTTTTGCGGTGGAGTTCACGCGGAGGCGCGGAGGCGCGGAGGGGTTGTGGCCTTACCGAGCCCGTCTCTCTGATCCCCGGATCTATCCGGCCAGACCTGAGGGGCGAAATACAACACCTCGTCGTCCCCGCGCAGGTGGGGACCCCGCTTTTCTTCGCCAGCGTCGCAAAAGGCAGCGGGGCCCCCGCCTTCGCGGGGGCGACGGCGTAAGGTGGATTGCGGGCTCTCCCTGCTTTCTCCGCTCTCTCTGTCTTCTCCGCGTCTCCGCGCCTCCGCGTGAATCCCTCTCCCCCTTCCCGCTTCGCCCCGGCGATGGCTATCGCCACACCCTTCCCGTCCGCCACGCATCGCCTTACCTAGCGATCACTAGGTAACGAGAGGAAGCCCATGCGCACGCGGATGAACCGCGAGGACCGCCGCGCCGCGATCCTCGACAGCGCCATTGCCGTCATCGGCGAGCGCGGCTTTCACGGCTTCTCGATCCGCGATCTCGCCATGCGCTGCGCGATGACCGACGCCGGGCTGCTCCATCATTTCGGCTCCAAGACCGACCTGCTGCTCGCCGTGCTCGACCATCGCGACGCACAGGATGAGGACGCCATCGCCGCGCTTTTCCCCAGAGAGGCCGCACCGCGCGACCGGGCGGAAATGCTGCGCGTGCTGGCCGCCATCGTCGCCCGCAATGCGGAGCGGCCCGAACTGGTGCGGCTCTACGCCATGCTGCGGGTGGAAGCGCTGGCCGCCGATCATCCCGCCCACGCCTATTTCGTCACGCGCGACCGGCTTGCACGGCGCCGTTTCGCCGAACTGCTCGGCCCGCTGAGCGAGACGCCCGAGCGCCTCGCCCGGCAAGTGCTGGCGGCGATGGACGGGCTGGAACTGCAATGGCTGCTGGAGGATCGCACGTTCGACCTCGTGGCGACATGGAACGAAACCGCCGACCGGCTGATCCCGTAAACCGGCGCAAACAGGGAGAGAGTAATGGATCGCAGGACGATGTTGGCCTCCGGGCTGGTGGCAAGCGCGCTGGCCACGCAGGCAGGCAAGGCAATTGCGGCAACGCCGAAAGGCTTCCCCAAAGGCTTCAAATGGGGCACCGCCAGCGCCGCGCATCAGGTGGAGGGCAACAATGCGCTGAGCGACCTCTGGCTGGTCGAACAAGTGAAGCCGACGATGTTCATGGAGCCTTCGGGCGATGCCAACAACTCCTTCGAACTCTGGCCGCGCGACCTCGATCTGGTGCAGCAGATGGGGCTGGATACCTATCGCTTCTCGATCGAATGGGCCCGCATCGAAACGCAGCCGGGCGTGTTCTCGACCGCCATGCTCGACCACTACGCGCGGATGATCGAGGGCTGCCACGCGCGCGGGCTGACGCCGATGGTGACGTTCAACCACTTCACCCTGCCCCGCTGGTTCGCCGCGAAGGGCGGCTGGACGCAGAAGGACGCCGCCGACCTCTTCGCGCGCTATTGCGACAAGGCGGCGCGGCGGCTGGCGGCGGGCATGGGTTATGCCACCACGCTGAACGAGCCAAACATGATCCACCTCGTGGACAAGGGCCTGCCGCCGCAGATGGCCGGCATGGTGAAGGCGATGAACCAGGCGGCGGGCGCGGCCAGCGGTAGCACCAATTTCAAGAACGGCATGCTGCCCGAGCATGACGATATCCCGCTGCTGGAAACGAACATGCTGGCCGCGCACAAGGCGGGCCGCGCCGCGATCAAGGCCGCGCGGGGCGATCTGCCGGTGGGCGTCAGCCTGACCATGAGCGACGACCAGGCCGTAGGCGCGAACTCCCAGCGCGATGCCATCCGCAAGCAGTTCTACGGCGCCTGGCTGGAACTGGCCAAGCAGGACGACTTCATCGGCGTGCAGAACTACGCCCGCGCGATCTGGAATGCGGACGGTCAGGTCCAGCCCCCCGCCGACGCGCCGCACAACCAGATGGGCACGGAAATCTACCCGGCCTCGCTGGCCGGTGCGGTGCGCTATGCCCATGAGGCGACCGGGCGGCCGGTGATGGTGACCGAACACGGCATCGGCATCGAGGACGACGCGGTGCGCGCGAAGTTCATTCCGGAATCGCTCGCCGGACTGCAGCAGGCGATTGCCGATGGCGTGCCGGTGCTGGGCTATGTCCACTGGACGCTGGCGGACAACTTCGAATGGGTGTTCGGTTTCAAGCACAAGTACGGACTGTGCTCGGTCGACCGCGCGACATTCGCGCGCACACCGAAGCCGAGCGCGGCGGTATTGGGCGCGATAGCGAAGCGCAACGCGGTCTGACGCGGGTGAATTGGGACAGGTTGGCCGCCCCGTCGCCGGGTGGCCAACCTATCCACTATCGCTGGCGAACCATCAACCTCGTCGCCCCCGCGAAGGCGGGGGCCCCGCTCTTTTGGAGTTCACGCAGAGACGCGGAGACGCAGAGGGGACGGCGGCTTGCTGCATGGTCTCTCTGCGTCTCCGCGTCTCCGCGTGCCTAAAATAAAACAAGCGAGATCCGCGCCGTCTCGGACGATATATAGTCAACGAGAGAATGAACGAAGATTAACACTCACCCGGTCACGGTCGCCGCTATGAACGAATACGGCAACTAACTTGATTACAGGAAGCAATGGCACTCGCATTCAATCGGATTGAACGCGAAGGCTAGTCGTTCCCACCGACTTTGGAGTGTTATAATGGTCTGGCTATTACTCCTCGTTGCCTACCAAGCGCCAGATGACGCCATCAATTGGGATGGGCCCTGGAAATTCGGGATGTCCCAAATGGTCGAGCAGCAGTTCGCTTCCGAAGCGCAATGCCGAAGTGCCGCAACCAAAATGGTCAAGAAAATTCACAAGGGCATGCTGGCCCCTATCCGCTTTCACTGCGTGAGCGTCGATGCAGATCTACCCAAGGGCGCACCGCGCTGAGGGGGTTTAAGTCACCGTGAACCCGCCATCGACGGCAAGGACCTGATTGGTCACCCGCCGCGCCATCGGCGTTGCGAAGTAGAGTACGGCCGAGGCGATGTCCTCAGGCGTGCAATGCCCGAACGGCGGGGTGCGATTGCCCGGTCCCACCGGCGGCGGCCCCTCGGCATGGATCGCGCCGGGCGTGCCGACCCCGCCCGGCAGCACGGTGTTGACGGTGATGCCATGCGGCGCCAGTTCGAACGCCGCGCTCGTGGTCAGCGCCGCCAGCGCGCCCTTGCTCGCCATATAGGCCGCCAGACCCTGCACGAACTGGCCGACCAGCCCGCACGAGGCGCAGTTGACCACGCGCCCGCCCTCGCCGCCTTCCACCATGGCCCGCGCCACTTCGCGGATCATCAGGAACGGCGCGCGGGCGTTGATCGCCTCGATCCGCTCCCAGTGCGCCGCCGTGCCCTCAAGCAACATTTCGCGGTGCTGGAGCCCGGCATTGTTGACCAGCAGCCAAGGTGTTCCGTGGCGGGCCCTCGCCTCGGCGCAGGCGGCGACGATTGACGCCTCTTCGGCAAGGTCCACCGTGATCGCATCCACCGCCGCGCCTGCTTCCACTTGCGCGCGCGAACCGGCCTCGTCGCGGTCGAGAATGACCACCCGCGCCCCGGCGGACGTCAGCACCGCGCAGATGCCCGCGCCGATCCCGCTGGCGCCGCCGGTCACGAGCGCAAGGCGCCCGGAAAGATCGAATGGTCCGCTCATGATTGTCTCCCGGTCTCATTTTCTGTCGTCCGGGAGACAATCAGGCAGGTCAGTCCCCGGCGATCGGCAGCCAGACGGCGCTGGCTGCATCGCCGCCATACTGCACGGTCTCGGTAGCCTTCACATAGTCCTTGGGCATCGCCTCCATGATGGAAGGCACCCACGACTGCGGGTTGCGGTCATAGAGCGGGAACAGGCTGGACTGCACCTGCACCATGATCTTGTGGCCCGGCAGGAACACGTGATCGACGTTCGGCAGCGACCACTGGAAGCCGTAGCTCTTGCCCGGCTCCAGCGGCTGCGGCTTGTCGAAGCCATTGACGTAGCGGCCACGGAAGATCTCGATCCCCACCGCAAGCTGATAGCCCGCCAGTTCCGGATTGGCCGAGTTCTCCTGCGGATAGACGTCGATCAGCTTGACCACATAGTCACTGTCCTGCCCGGTGGTGGACGCGTGCAGTTCCACCTTGGTCGCGCCCTTGATGTGCACCGGCTTGTCGAGCGCGCCGGTGGTGTAGCTGAGCACGTCCGGACGGCCATCGACAAAGCGCTGGTCATGCACGAGCCAGGTGCGCCACTCGTCGCCCTGCATGTGGACCGGGCGCGGCAGCATCGGCACCGGCTTGGCCGGATCGGACACATAGCTGTCGCTGCCCGCTGCGGGCTTGGCCCACGAAAGGCCGTAGTTCCCGGCAAGATAGAGCGGCGTGTAGTTACCCGCCGGCCACTTCTGCGAGACTTCCCAGCCGCCCTTCGCGCCCACGGCGCCGGTAGCGTAAGTCAGCACCGGCGGCGTGTCGCACTTCGGCGCGTTGGTCTTGAGGTGGCAATCGAAGAACGGCTTCATGTAGTTGCGGCGGAACTGGCCGCCGGTATCGCCTTCCCACTTCAGCGGGCCCAGCTCGCGCGCTTCGTAGTTCACTTGCGAGTGGCGCCACGGGCCGATCACCAGCGAAACCATGTCGTTGTTGGTGTCCTGCGGCTCCAGCGCGCGGTAGACTGCCGGGGCGCCGTAGCTGTCTTCCTGGTCCCACTGGCCGACGACCAGCATAGTCGGCACGGTCAGCTTGCGGGCGGCCAGCAGCTTGTCCACCGCCTGACCCTGCCACCAGGCGTCGTAGCTGGGGTGTTCGAGGACCTTGCGCACCACCGGGAGGTCGGTGAGGCCATAGGCCTTGGCATAGTCGAGCGCCGAACCGGCTTCGAGATAGGCCTGGTATTCGTCGCCCGTGCCCTTGGGCACGGCGCCGCCGCCCTTCTTGACCGTCTGGCCAAGGTCGTAATCGAAGCCGAACATGCGGAAGGCGCCGTTGTGGAACCAGTCGTCGCCCATCCAGCCGTCGACCATCGGGCTCTGCGGCACCGATGCCTTGAGCGCCGGGTGCGGATTGATCAGCGCCATCAGCGACGTGAAGCCGAGGTAGGACGACCCGGTGATGCCCACCTTGCCGTTACTCTCCTTCACGTTCTTCACCAGCCAGTCGATGGTGTCATAGGTGTCGGTGGCGTGATCGACCTTGGTATTGTTGAGCGGGCCGCGCAGCGGGCGGTTCATCACGTAGTCGCCCTCGGACCCGTCAAGCCCGCGCACGTCCTGATAGACGCGGATATAGCCGTCGTTCACGAAGTCCGCATCGGCGACCGGCAGGATCTCCTCGATCTTCTGGCTGCGGTTGCGGCTGGTCATCTTGTCGGCATTGTAGGGCGTGCGGCTGAGCAGGATCGGCCCGTCGGTCGTGCCCTTGCGCATGACGATCACGGTGTAGAGCTTCTTGCCGTCGCGCATCGGGATCATCACCACGCGGCGGATATAGTCCGCCTGCGGGCGCACCCAGTCATACGAGGCGACCTGCTCGTTCATCATGGTGTCGGTGGGAGTGGCTGCCGACAGATGCGAGGCAGCGGCGAGAGCGAGCGGCGCACATGCGAGGCCCGCGGCGATCCGAAGGTTTTTTATCATGGGCCGCATGGGTGGCGTGTGCATTTCCAGCGGTCAAGCGTGAAGGCGGGCGGGAATGTGGAGTGGATCGATTTTGCGCGCGGCAATGGTTTTCAGGGCACGACCAATCCGCTTAGTGTCGAAGACAAGCCATCAAACTTCCACTCTCGTCGCCCCCGCGCAGGCGGGGGCCCCGCTTCTTGCTGACCTCTCGCCCCGCACAAAAGAAGCGGGATCCCCGCCTGCGCGGGGATGACGAATTACGGTGGGTTGTCGTTTTCCGTTATCGAAAGGTGCCAACAGAGCTTTACGCCCACCGGCGCGTGTGCGGGCCCTTCGGAACGCCATTCGGCGTCCCAATCACAATGAAGCAGGCATGGCGTGCATTATTTTCGCCGGGTGATAGGTCCAGTCAGGCAACCGACAGGGAACAACCGCTTTGCCAGTCTGCATGAAGGATGCCGATTCGCCCCGCCCGCGCGCCAACCGTTTGCGCGCTGACTTCTTGCGCCGCCATCTCTTGCGCGCGACCATGCTTTCGCCTGCCATCGCGGCGGTGGGGGCGGCGCTCGGCATGGCGGGCCCGGCGGCGGCCGATCCCGCGCCGTTCGAACTCAACGGCCCCGATCTGCGGATCGAGGTGACGCGCGGGCAGCAGACCCTGCCCATCGCGCAAGTGCCCAGCCTGGCCGAGGACGACAAGCTTTCCATCCACGCCGCGCTTCCCGACGATCAGGGGCTGAAGTTCCTGCTCGTCTCCGCGTTCCTGCGCGGCGCGACCAATCCGCCGCCGAAGAACTGGATCTCCACCGCCAGCACGTGGAAGAGCAAGGAGAAGGACAAGGCGCTTTCGCTCACCGTGCCCAAGGGCGCACGCCAGTCGGTGCTGCTGATGGTGCCCGATACCGGCGGCGCGGAGGGCGTGCTGGTCGATGCCGTGCGCGGCAAGCCGGGCGAATTCGTGCGCGCCAGTCAGGAACTCAATCAGGCCTCGCTCGACCATTCGCGCCTCACCGCCTTCATGGGCGCGATTCAGGCGCAGGACGACAACGGGCCCGAATACTTGCGCTCGGTCGCCCCGGTGCTGGCGCGCAGCCTGTCCATCAAGCTCAACGAGGATTGCCTTTCCAAGGTCATCGCCATGCAGGCCTCCTGCCTGCTGGAGAACCGGGAATCGCTGATCCTGAGCGACGTCCATTCCAGCTCCCTCGCCGATACGCTGACCGGCGCGCCCACCGATCTTGCCTTGCAGCTGAGCGCTACCCCGCAGGCCGGCGCGGGCTATTACAGCGCCTATATCGGCGTCGCCCGCGATCTTGCCCGCATTCTGGGCGCGTTCAACAACCCGCAGTTCGGCTACCTGCCGACGCTGTCGGTCCGTCGCGGCGATACGCTGTCGCTGCTGCTCAATGCGGCGCCCTCATTCCAGAAGCCCAAGTCGGTGATGGTCGCGGCGCTGCCCGCCGTGGAGGCCGACATTCCGCCGCAGCTGCGCAGCACCGCCAAGGGCCCGGTCTGCGTCGTCCGTCCGGGGGCGGTGCTGGCGGTGGAAGGCGCGCCGCTGATTTACTCGACCGACTTCGCACATGACATGAAGGTCAAGCTCACCAATGCCTCGGGCCAGAGCATGGACGTGCCGATCACCGCCCGCGCGGACAAGGGCGGCTATGTGCTGGGCACCGAAGCGCTGCCGAGCGACTTCGCCGGATCGATGCGCGCGCGGATCCACGGCCTCTGGGGCTTCGCACCGTTCGACGGGCCCGAATTCCTGCTCCAGCGGCCGGACGGCAATGCCTGGAAAGTCTCGGGCGATGCCGACGTGGTGGTCGGCCGCGACAACGAAGTGGTGCTCGAAGGCGCCGCGCCGTCCTGCGTGGAGAATGTGACGCTGCGGCAGGGCAGCGGCGCGCCCAAGCCGCTCGAATGGAAAGTGCGCGACGGCAACCGGCTGGTCTTCACGGTCCCACTGGCGGGCTCCGGCCCCGGCGAGATACGCGTCGAACTGCGCTATCAGGGCGCGGCCACTCCAGAGACGGTCACCCTGCGCGCCCGCGCCGAAGCCAGCCGGATCGACGCGTTCGAGCTTCACGCCGGCGATACGCAAGGTGAACTGACCGGCCAGCGGCTCGACCAGATCCGGTCGCTGACGCTGGGCGACATCGAGTTCCAGCCGGACGGCCTCACCCGCGAGGGCGCGGTGGACCATTTGCGCCTCACCGCGAAAGGCGGCGCCCGCGCGCCTGCGCAGGACACGGCGGGCACGGCGGCGATCCGTCTGGTGGACGGGCGCAGCATCTCGCTGCCCACGCGGGTGGCGGCGGCCCGTCCGCAAGTCGAGGTGATCGGGCGGACCGTCAACGCCGGGCCCGCCGCGCCCGGAGCGCACGCGCTGGAGCTGGGTTCGGACGATCTGCTGCCCGACAATGGCGAACTGGTCTTCTCGATCAGGGCCGCGCCCGACAGCCGCTTCGGCGCCGACAATGCGATCGAGATCGCCACCGAAGGCGGCCCTGTGGCCATGCGGCTGGCTACGGGCAAGGGTCTCACGCTGGAGAGCCCGCAAGTGCTGGTGGCGCGGCTACGGGCGGCGGACCTGCCCGCCGGCACGTTCGGGCCGCTGCGCTTCAGGCTCGTCGGCGATCACGATGCCGGGGACTGGAAACCGCTGGCCACTCTGGCCCGCCTGCCCCGGATCGAGGGCCTAGCCTGCGGCACGAAAGGCGCCGCCAAGGCCACGCCCTGCACACTGTCCGGCCGCGATCTCTTCCTGATCGATGCCGTCTCCGCCGATTCCGCTTTCGGGCAAGCGGTGACGGTGCCGCCGGGCTTCACCGGATCGACCCTCGCGGTACCGCAGCCGGTCGGCGGAAAGCTCCATCTGCGTTTGCGCGATGCGCCGGAGAGCCCTGTCACGCTGGCATCGTGATCGGGGTAGGCTGCCCGATATCCTGATAGGAAAGCGACACCCATTCCACGCGGTCGCCCGGGAAGATGAAGCCGATTCCGCCGGTCTTGGCGGATACGGGGATTGTTTCGGCGTGCATGCCCGGCCCGAGGGCGGCGGCGAGGAAGCCGCGATCGCCCGGCGCGACAACCGCACCCCGATCCGTCATCCCCGCGAAGGCGGGGATCCCGCTTTTCTTGAGCGGCACGAGAGGTCGCAAGGAAGCGGGGCCCCCGCCTTCGCGGGGGCGACGGAGTAAAACGCGATGGCGACGGAGTAAGAGGCGGGGCGACTGGGTAGGACGTGGGCGCGACGGGGTAAGTCTGGTTGTACGCCATCGATTTTGAGCGCAGCGAGCCGCGCATGGTCTTGCAATCATGCCGACGATACGAAAACGGGCAGGAGAGCCTCGGCTCCCCTGCCCGCGTATGCGTTCAAAAGTAGCGGATCAGGCCGCCTGCTTCTGCCTTTCGGTCGCTTCGAGGTTGAGCAGGTCTGCCAGCTCGAAAGCGAGTTCGATCGACTGCGCGCCGTTGAGGCGCGGGTCGCAGTGGGTGTGGTAGCGGTCCTTCAGCGCCTCATCGGTGATGGCGATGGCGCCGCCGGTGCATTCGGTCACGTCCTGGCCGGTCATCTCGATATGGATGCCGCCCGCATGCGTACCCTCGGCGCGGTGCACGGCGAAGAAGCCGCGCACTTCGGCGAGGATGCGGTCGTAAGGACGGGTCTTGAAGCCGCTCTCCGCCTTGATGACGTTGCCGTGCATCGGATCGCACGACCACAGCACCGGATGACCTTCGGCCTTCACCGCGCGCACCAGCTTGGGCAGGCCGGATTCGACCTTGTCGTGGCCATAGCGGCTGATCAGCGTCATGCGGCCGGGCTCGCGGCCCGGGTTCAGCGTGTCGAGCATGCGCAGCAGCGCGTCGGGCTCAAGGCTGGGTCCGCACTTCATGCCGATCGGGTTGCCGACGCCGCGCAGGAACTCGACATGGGCCGAGCCGTCGAAGCGCGTGCGGTCACCGATCCACAGCATGTGGGCCGAGCAATCGTACCAGTCGCCCGTGAGCGAATCGCGGCGCGTCAGGGCCTGCTCGTAAGGGAGCAGCAGCGCCTCGTGGCTGGTGTAGAACTCGGTGCCCTGTAGCTGCGGAACCGAAGTCGGGTCCACGCCGCAGGCGGCCATGAAGTCGAGCGCCTCGCCGATGCGGTCCGCCATCTGCGAGAACTTCTCGCCCCAGGGGCTGCGGTTGATGTGCTCCATCGTCCACTGGTGGACCTGACGCAGGTTCGCATAGCCGCCATGCGCGAAAGCGCGCAGCAGGTTCAGCGTGGCCGACGACTGGCCATAGGCCTTGAGCATGCGCTCCGGATCGTTGCGGCGGGTCTCCGGCTCGAACTCGATGCCGTTGATGATGTCGCCGAAGTAGCTGGGCAGTTCCACGCCGCCGATCGTCTCGGTCGGGGCCGAGCGCGGCTTGGCGAACTGGCCCGCCATGCGGCCCAGCTTCACCACCGGCTGCTTGCTGGCGAACGTCAGCACCACCGCCATCTGGAGCAGCACGCGGAAGGAATCGCGAATGTTGTCCGCGCTGAATTCGGCGAAGCTCTCCGCGCAATCCCCGCCCTGAAGCAGGAAACCGCGACCGGCAGCGACTTCGGCGAGTTCCGCCTTCAGAGCACGCGCCTCGCCCGCAAAGACCAGCGGCGGATACTTTGCAAGCGTGGCCTCAACCTCGCCCAGCTTCTCCGCATCGCCGTATACCGGAAGATGGCGGGCTTCCTGAGCCTTCCAGCTTTCCGGGGTCCAATTGCTAGCCACGTTACGTACTCCCGGCGGTTCCTTTGCCTTCTCTCCCCGCGCCGAATGCATGGGGCCAAACCGGCAAGAACCGCAAACAAGGGGCGCCCCATAGCCGCTCCAAGCAATTTTTGCAAAGCCGGTTTAGCCGATCAGCGTGATCGATTGCGCTGAAGCACCGGGGCGATGGGTAAGATTGTTGCAAATCGAAAGGCTGCAATGGAATTTTCAGGGTGCTGAGATCGGTCTGACCACGAAGGTTTCCCATCCATCGTACTCGACCCCGAAACGGCCCACGGCATCCACGAGGACAGGCGTGATGGACCGAAACTCCGTAAGATCGACGGCCATTTCGCGGGAAAGAACCACGCCGGCCGGATCCTTCAAGGTATGGTCGACCGTGAAGCCCCTCGGCTTCAGATAAACTGAAAGAGAGGCAAGGCTCTGCTTGTCTCCGTAGAACCAGAAATTGGTCTTGCGCGGCGCATGCCCGTCATCGCCCTGCTTTTGCAAACTTGCAATGACGGACTGATCGCCATTCAATTGACGCTCCAATGCTGTCGGCGTGACGAGCGCGATCAGCGATTGGCGGTCTGTCACGGCACATACATCGCACGCGAAGCCCGCAACTGGCATGGCACTAACGATGGCACCGAGGTCAACGGGGTCACGATGGACATAGAACATGCGACGCTGGCCATCCCCGGTCACACTGGCCACATGCATGCCACCTGCCTCCACCAAGGTGCGCGCACCGAGAAGTCGGTCTTCCAATGCATAGATACGGTCCGTGCCTTGCGGCATGCCGTTTTCGTTCACGTTGCCTGCGGCGGCACGACAGCTTACGCCAGTGACCAGGCCCTCACGCAGCAAGCTCTCCGCCTCGGCGTTTCCGGTTCGCGCCACGACAACGAGCGGATGGCCATTCACGCCCGCACGATCATAAACCATCCACGTGTCGTCTGTACCCGCATTGTCGGCTTCGGCCTGAGCAGCCTGCGGCACAGCCAAGGCTCCCAACAAAAGGGATACGACTTTCCTGATCATTTGCCCCCGGCCATGTAAAGAATACAGCGATAGTCGCCCGCCATCGGCGGACGACTATTCGAATTGGCGCCACCCCCGTCGGCGCCGGACCTCTGGATTCAGCGCTTAGCCACTGTGTCCGAGCTTTTGCCTTCCGGCATCACCTCAAGCCGCCATGACTTGTCCTTGCCGAGATAACGCGCGGCCAGTTGCTGCATCTGCTGTGGCGTGACTTGCGTGTAGTCGTTGAGGATAGTGCGCACCGTGCCGATGCGTGAGGGATCGTACGTCGCGCCCTCAAGCTGGCTCATGAAGAAGGCCGTGCTCGATGCCGCGCGCGTTACCTGCTGGCGCATCGGCTCGGTGACGAGCGCGAGTTCCTCGGCCGTGGGCGGGTTGGCGATCAGGTTCTCGGCGATCTCGTCGGCGGTCTGGAAGAACACCGTGGTCGACTTGGGATCGAGCTGCGCCACCGCCGTGATCGAGCCGCCGGTGCTCATGTCCACCGGCCACTGCGAATAGACGTAGGGCGAATAGGCCACGCCCAGCTTCTCACGCACCGCGTCGAGCAGCCGGTTGGTGAAGAGCTGGGTCAGCACTTCAAGCTGGCGCGATTCGCGGATGCCCACGGCGCCGCCGCCGGTCGGCCACGAGATCACCGCAGCCGCCTGATCGGGATCGCCATGATGGTGCAGCACGATCGGCACGTCGGACGGCTTAGGCACCGAAACATCGGTGGCCGGAACGATCGGCGCCGGCGTGCGCGGCTTGAGCGCGCCGAAGGTCTTCTCCAGCGCGGCGGTGGCGGCTGCCTTGTCGAAGTCGCCGTAGATCTGCACTTCGACCGGGCCGCTCGCCAGCGCGCGGCTCCAGGCCGCCTTGAAGCCCTTGGCGGTGGTGCCGGCCAGTTGCGCGGGGGTCGGCGTCGCGAAGCGGGGGTCCTGCCCGCGCTGGTAGAATGTCAGGTCGCGGTTGAGCACGCCCTGCGGCGAGGTGGAATAAGTATCGTACTGGATCTTCGCGGCGGCCTTGGCGCGCAGGAACGGGTTCGGATCCCAGCGCGGCAGGTCCAGCTTGGCGGCGAAGAGATAGAGCTGGTCGGCCAGATCCTGCGGGCGCGTTTCGGCGGTGAAGACGAAGGTGGCGTCCTGCGTGTTGAAGTCGAAGCCCATCTTGCGGCCGGTGGAAATCCGGTCGAGATCTTCCTGACCCAGCGTGGCGAGGCCCGAGCCGACCAGCGCATAGTCGGCCAGCCCCAGATAGGGCGCATCCTTGGGCGAGAACGAGCGCGTGCCGCCGCCGAAGCGCACCTTCACGGTGACCCGGCCGGGCTCTTCCTGCACCGGCCAGAGCAGGACCTTCACGCCATTGGCGAAGTCCAGTTGCTCGATATCGAGCAGGCCGGTCGGCTTGTCGGACACCGCCTTCTGCGGCTTGCCGATGGCGGGCAGCGTCGCGAACGAGACCGGCGGCGCATTGCTGGCGGTGCGGGTGGCGGCATCCGGCTTCACCGGCTCCATCAGCCCAAGGCGCAGCGCGTCGTCAGTCACGCCCGGCTTCTGGGTGGTGAACAGCGCGCGGGTCACGGTACCGGAGAACAGCTGCCGGGTGTGTTCCAGCACCTTGTCGGGCGTGAACATCGGCTTCGAATCGCGGAAGATGCGCAGCACGTCCTCAGGGCCGGCCACAGTCTCACGGATGTCGAGCGCGTTGACCATGTCGTCGGCCAGCTTCGATCCCGGCAGGATGCGGCGCTGTTCGACCGGGACCTGGAAGCTGACGTCCAGTTCGGCCACTTCGCGGTCGATTTCCGCCTGCGTCGGCGGGTGGGCCAGTGCATCGGCGATCACCGCGCGCACGTCGCGCAGCGCCGACTTCCAGTCGTCACCCAGCGGCGTGATCGAGACGAAGGTGGCGTCGGCCGAGCGCGAGACGTCCTGCTGGTCCACCGAGGCCGAGAGATAGCTTCCCCCTGCCCGCGCACGGGTTTCGAGGCGGCGGTTGATCACGGCCTGCGCGATGGCATCGACCATGAGGCCCTGGTTGTAGACGATATTGTCCGTCACCTGCCGCCAGGGTCGCAGCGTGGCGTAAAGCAGCGATGGCGGCAGGTCAGGCTCGACCAGCACGCGCGTCTCGCCCACCGGGTTCTTCGGATCGGCGCCCGCCGGGGCGGCCGGATCGCCGAAGCTGGGCGCGGTGGCGAGCTTGCCCGGGGCCTGCCAGTCGGAGAACCACTTCTTGACGTAGGATTCCAGCGTGGCCGGATCGGCATCGCCTGCGACGATCACCGCCACGTTGTCCGGCCGGTACCAGCGCGAATAGAAGGCACGCACGGTATCGGGCGTTGCCGCCGTCAGTGATTCCACCGTGCCGATCGGCTCGCGCTGGGCCAGCGGCTGGCCGGCATAGAGCACTTGCTGCATCGCCTGCTGCACGCGCTTGGAGGCACCGCCCCGCTCGCGCATTTCGGCCATGACGATCGGCAGGTCCTGCTTCAGGTTCGAGGCCGAGAGCGCGGGCGCGGTGACCATGCCGCTCATCAGCTTGAACGTCTCGTCCAGCGAAGTAGGCGTGGCGTTGGGCAGGTCCAGCTTGAACACCGTCTGCGTGGTGGACGTTACCGCATTGGTGTCGCTGCCGAACGTGGCGCCAAGGCGCTGGAAGGCGGCGATCGCCGTCCCTTCGGGAATGTACTTCGACTGGCGGAACAGCATGTGTTCCAGCAAGTGCGCATAGCCGCGCTCCGAATCGGTCTCGTAAAGCGAACCGGCATCGACGCGGATGCGGATCGAGACCTGCCCCGGCGGCACGCCATTGCGGCGCACCGCATATTTGAGGCCGTTCGGCAGTTCGCCGAAGTGCCACTCCTTGTCATGCGGAATGTCGCTGCCACGATAGAGCCAGGGATCGGCGTCGCCCGCAAGCGGCTGGTCTCCGCCGCTCTGCTTGAGCGCGGGATCGGCGTGTTGCTGGGTTTCCGGCGCGGCGGCGCGGCGCGGCGGCTGCTTCTTGGTGGTTGCCCCCGCCTTTTGAACGGCTTGCGGCGCATCGGCCGGGGTTCCGGCAAACGCCGGAGCAAGGAACGGCTGAACCGGAAGGGGAGCCAGAAGCAGCAGGGCGGCGAGCGAGCGAGCGGCGCGCGAGGAAGTCGTCATCACCCGGGAGGTATAGGGCGACGATCCCTTAAGGGCCAGTGAATAGACGGCGCCGCTGAATAGTCGGAACGGTATTCGAATAGCGCCTGCCGAAAATCGGCCATGGACCGATTCCTGCACGCGCCGATCACTAAAAACGCACGCGTGATTGCGATGAATGCCAGCTAATTGTCCAATTCCGGCCATTGGCGGACTTGACCGGACGGCATGTCCTCCTACATCGCGAGAGCCATGTACATTGAAACCGAAGCCACGCCGAACCCCGCCACGCTCAAGTTCCTGCCCGGCCGGCAGGTCATGCCTGCGGGCACGCGCGAATTCACTTCGCCCGAAGCGGCCGAGGTCTCGCCGCTCGCGGAAGCGCTGTTCGGCCTTGGCGACGTGACCGGCGTGCTGTTCGGTGAGCACTTCGTGGCCGTTACCGCCGCGCCCGGCGTCGAATGGGGGGACCTGAAGCCGCAAGTGGTTTCCGTCCTGCTCGATCATTTCGTGTCGCAGGCACCGCTTTTCGCAGGCGGTGACGCCAGCGGCTTCGCCGTCCCGCCCGAGGAAGAGCACGATTACGGCGACGATCCCGCCGATGCCGACATCGTCGCGCAGATCAAGGACCTGATCGAAACCCGCGTGCGCCCCGCCGTTGCCAACGACGGCGGCGACATCGTCTATCGCGGCTTCCGCGAAGGCGTGGTCTACCTTGGCATGCAGGGCGCCTGCTCGGGCTGCCCCTCGTCGACCGCCACGCTGAAGCACGGGATCGAAAGCCTGCTCAAGCACTACGTGCCGGAAGTTACCGAAGTCCGCGCCGCCTGACCCGCCCCGCCCTGACTTCACCCCGTGATCGCAACCGCCGATAACTCCACGCTGGACCTGACGGGCCGGACTCTCGTGATCGACAGCGCCACCGAGGCCTGCTCGGTCGCGCTCTTCGAAGACGGCGTCCTGCTTGCGGGCGACTACCGCATGCTCGGGCGCGGCCATGCCGAAGCGCTGGTGCCGATGATCGCCGCCCTGCCCGACCGTGGTCGCGCGGGACGCGTCGTCGTTGCGCTCGGACCCGGCAGCTTTACCGGCGTGCGCGTCGGCCTTGCCGCCGGCCGCGCGCTCGCGCTGGCGTGGGGCGCCGAAGTCTTGGGCTACCCCACCCTCTCGCTGATCGCCGCGATGGCGCGCCAGGAACGCGGCGCGGTGCCGGTGGCCGTAGTGATGAGCGGCGGCCACGGCGAATGGTTCACCGAAGGCTTCGACGCGCAGGGCGCAACCAGCCGCCCGCTTGCCTCGCTGCGCCCCGATGCCGCCACCGCCGCCAATCCCGAAACGATCCTCGCCGGCACCCAGGCCGAGGCGCTCCTGGCCGCGCGCGAAGCGCTGGGCGGAACCGGCGAAGCGCTTTCGATCTGGCCCGATGCGCGCTGCCTGCCGCTGCTACCCGCTGCCGCGCTGACTGCCGATATCCACCCGCTCTACGGCCGCGCGCCGGACGCAAAGCCGATGGCGGCGGCCGCCATTCCTTCGGGAGCAGCACAATAATGGGCACGCGGATGATCGACGATATCGACCGGATCATGGCGGTGATGCAGACCGCCTTCGACCCCGCCTGGGGCGAGGCATGGAACCGCCGACAAGTCGAAGATGCGCTGGCCCTCGGCAATTGCCACTATTTCCTGATCTCGCCGCAAGGCCTGCCCGTCGGCGAAGACGAAGATGCCGCCGGTTTTTCTCTGTCCCGCACCGGATACGAAGAAGAAGAACTGCTTCTGTTGGGCGTGACGCCTGAATACAGGCGCAAGAAACTGGGCCGCACAATGCTGGACGCGCTGCAACTTGCAGCAACGAGTCGCGGCGCGAAACGCCTGCTTCTGGAAATGAGAAAAGGCAATCCAGCCGAATTCCTGTACTCGGGCTTCGGTTTCTACCCAATCGGCGAGCGTAAAGACTACTATCGCCTGCCGAATGGCGAGCGGATCGATGCAATCACCTTCGCCTGCGACATTTGTGGCGAAAATACGGTCAATTTGACATGATTACGACGTCATTCCGGCAGTATTCATGCTGGATTAACTAGAAACAACTAGGATCGCATCGAACAAATTGGGAATCATCTTGTGTTTCCCGAAAAAGTGGTTCAAGGGCGATCCGCGGCCTCGTGAAATGTAAATCGATTCCGCTCCTAAAGGTCGCGTAAAAATAAGAGGTCGTAAGAAGATGGACACTATCCAGGCTGACGCCAACGAGACGCTGATCACGCTCACGTCCGACATTGTCGCCGCACATGTCAGCAACAACAGCGTCGGCGTCGAGGACCTGCCCTCGCTGATCACCAATGTCTATGGCGCTCTTGCCGGTCTCGGCACCACGCCCGTAGTTGAGGAAGAAAAGCCCGAGCCCGCCGTTTCGGTGCGCGCCTCGGTCAAGCCCGACTACATCGTGTGCCTTGAAGACGGCAAGAAGCTCAAGATGCTGAAGCGTCACCTCATGACGCACTACAACATGACCCCGGACGAGTATCGCGCGCGCTGGAACCTGCCCGCCGACTATCCGATGGTTGCCCCCAACTACGCCGAAAAGCGTCGCGAACTGGCCAAGAAGATCGGCCTCGGCCGCAAGCCCAACGCACGCCGCGGCCGCAAGCCCAAGACTGCCGCTGCCTGAACGGTAGCGCCGGGCGCCGGCCCGACACCCGCTCGCAGCCCCTTCGCGGCGCATAACTTGCGCGCCAAGGGGTCCAAACTGCGGAAAGCCGGGTAGTCCAACGGCGCCAAAGGTTGTGATTGGAGGCGCACCAGCCTAAATAGCAGGTGCGCCTCTTTTCATTGATACAGGTCAAACGTGCACCAACCCATCGACATCGAAGCTCTCTGCGCCGAACGCGGCCTGCGTATCACCGAACAACGTCGGGTGATCGCCAAGGTCCTGTCCGAGAGCACCGACCACCCCGATGTGGAGAAGCTGCACCAGCGCGCGTCCGCGCTGGACCCCGGCATCTCGATCGCGACGGTCTACCGCACCGTGCGCCTGTTCGAGGAAGCGGGCATTCTTGACCGCCACGATTTCGGCGACGGCCGCGCCCGCTACGAAGCCGCGCCCGAAGCCCATCATGACCACATGATCGACGTCGAGAGCGGCGCAGTCATCGAATTCGTCGACCCCGAACTCGAAGCGCTCCAGCGCCAGGTGGCCGAGCGCCTCGGCTTCCGTCTCGTCGATCACCGCATGGAACTGTTCGGCGTGCGGATCGAGCGCGAGGACGGCGAAACCCGCAAGTGAGCCCGCTTACGTGAGCGGGCACAGGTGAACCGACCAAGGTGAACGGGATGGCGCCGACCTTGCCGTCCGGACGCATTGCGTTCTGGCAATGGCCGCTTGTCGCCGTCCGGCTGGCTGCACTACTTGCGGCCCTGCTCGTCAGTCTTGCCGCTTACTACCTGCTGGCCCCGTTCACGCGCGCCAATCCGGTGCCGCCGCTGTTCCTGCGCACGATCGGCACGATCGCCGGTCTGCGCGTGGAAATGCGCGGCGCAAAGCCCCTGCGGCGCGGCATCCTGCTGGCCAACCACGTGTCATGGCTGGACATTCCCGCGCTCGCCGGCGCCACCGGCACGGCCTTCGTCGCGCATGACGGACTGGCGGGGATCGGCGCTTTGCGCTGGCTCTGCGAACTCAACGGCACGGTCTTCGTCGCCCGACACGAACGCCGCAGCGTCGCCGCCCAGATCGAACAGGTGCGCCGCGCCATGGCCGATTCCGGCTGCCTGACGATCTTTCCCGAAGGCACCACCAGCGACGGCACCGGACTGCTGCCCTTCAAGTCCTCGCTGCTTTCGGCTGTGGAAGCGCACGAGGACCAGATGGCAATCCAGCCGGTCTGGCTCGATTACGGCCCGCAAGTGACGGACATGGCGTGGGTCGGCGAGGAGCCCGGGGTGGACAACGCCCTGCGCATCTTGGCGCGTTGGCGCCCGATCACACTGACCATGCACTTCCTGCCGCCGCTTACCGGCGATCAGTGCGCGGACCGCAAGGCGATTGCCCGCCATGCGCGCGAGGCGATTGAGCGCGTGATGGCGGGTTAAGAAATTCGGTCGACGCTAGGCTGGAGATTTTTCGGCTGAAAGCGGCTGTTTAGGAAGCGCAGGTAACTGTCGGCTCAATAGCTGGCGACACGATAGGACTGAGAACCGTCTATGACGCGCGCCCATCGTATAAGAACAGTGTCCGTTGCAGTGGCATTCCTGATCACGGGCATTGCGATCGGGTATGCAATTCCGCATCAAGCTCAAGTCTATCCGTTAAATTCTACTGGAAACGACCGTCTGCACCATGCCAACTCCCAATCGCTGGGAAGAAACATGTGGTCTCCAGATATCAGACACGATGAGTATTTTCTCCGAGAGCAAAATAAGATTGTGGAGATGCTTGAGCAGCAATGCCGGGCGACCAAGAAGGACTGCAAGCTAGCTGAAGCGGCTCGACAAGCGCTGAATAGAAATTCGAGATAGAGCTGCCAATTCGCGGCTTCCGCTATTCGGCTCTACTTTCTCCCGCCCATAGCAGCCGATGCCGGCCTCTTCTAACTCCGCTCAGGCTGAGCTTGTCGAAGCCCCCGGAGACGTGGCGCGGAGTTCGCATCCTTCGACAGGCTCAGGATGAGCGGGGCGTGGGAAGGCTGGCAGTTTTTCTCATTTTCCAACGTCACCCTGAACTTGTTTCAGGGTCCATGGTGCGGATGCCTCGGTACTGGGAAACATGATCGAAGGCGCGGTTCGGACCAACCACGCTCCGGTGCCAACTGCTCGATGGATCCTGAGCCGCAGGCCAGCGCAGCTAAACAAGTTCAGGATGACGTTTTTCTGGAACAAGTCTTTCGCGGCAAAGTCATCGCGTCACGCAGTAAACGGCGCACCTGCTCAAGGGGTATGATATCGGAGGGCCGCACCTCGCCTCGGTTCGCAGGCGAGGAGGAAACGCGGTGAAGACAGGCCGTCAGACAGACAGCAAGCCTCGCCCCACCGCTTAACGCGTGGCGTTATACGCCAGCTGGCTCTCATCGAGCTGGAAGCCCACCAGCACTTCGAAGCTGGCGCGCGCCACGGCGGTCTTCACATCGGGCTGCGACAGCGGATCGACTGCCGCGTCCTCGCCGCCGGCCTTGCGCGGGCGAGTGATGCGCTGGCGGATATCGGCGGGCAGCGTCGCGGAAGCGCGGTCGATATAGGCTGTGCCGACGCCGTGCGCCTGGGCGCGGTCCTGACCTGCGGCGAAGTTCACCTGCACCTGGCCGACGCGCTTGGAGACGACAGCCGAGCCGCCCTGCAACACGCTGACGAAGATCGGCAGCGTGATCTGGCGCGCGCTCTGCGTGTCGGTGCGGCGGGCGAGAACGTCGAAGCTGACCTGCGCGCTCACCTTGTCGTTGGCCTGCGCGCCGTTCTGGTCGCTGCACTGGCTGCGCACATTGGTCATCGCCGCGACGACGTCGATATTCGCCGCCGTCTTGTCGTTCGGCACGCGGAACAGCGTGATGTCGCCGGTGTAGTCAGGAATGCCGACGGCGGGGCACGCCGTGCGCACCGCCGTGATGCCAACCCCCGAATCGACCACGATATCGCCCTTCTTTGCACAACCGCTGAGCGCGGCAGCCGCGGCGGCGGAGCAGAGGACGGTAGCGGTCAGGCGGCGTGCATTCATCGTGACATCCCTCGAGTGGCGTGCGCTTGCCCTAGCGGCGCGCGCGGCAAAGCGCTAGAGGCCCATTCATGAACGCGCCCTTTCCACCCGAGAAGAAGCTTCCAGCCGAAGAGAAGCCGCCCATGCGCCTGTTGCCCCTGCGCCTCCTGATCGCCGCGCCGCGCGGTTTCTGCGCGGGGGTGGACCGCGCCATCGAGATCGTCGAGCGCGCGCTGGAGATCTATGGCGCCCCGGTCTACGTGCGCCATGAGATCGTGCACAACAAGTTCGTGGTCGATAGCCTCAAGGCCAAGGGCGCCGTCTTCGTCGAAAGCGTGGATCAGGTGCCGGACGGCGTCCCGGTGATCTTCTCCGCCCACGGCGTACCGAAATCGGTCCCCGCCGAGGCGAGCGCGCGCGGCCTCGACTGGCTCGATGCCACTTGCCCACTGGTCAGCAAGGTGCACCGCCAGGCCGAACGCCAGATTGCCGAAGGCCGCCACATCCTGTTCATCGGCCACGCCGGCCATCCCGAGGTGATCGGCACATTCGGGCAGGTTCCCGAGGGTAACATGACGCTGGTGGAAACGGTGGAGGACGTGGCGACGCTGCAAGTCCCCGGCGATGTCGAGCTTGCCTATCTTTCGCAGACCACGCTCTCGGTCGACGATACCGCCGCGATCATCGCCGCGCTTCACGCGCGCTTCCCGCAAGTGGTCGCCCCCAAGGCGGAAGACATCTGCTACGCCACCTCCAACCGGCAGGCGGCGGTCAAGCAGATCGCCCCGCAATGCGAGCTGGTGCTGGTGATCGGTTCACCCAAGAGCTCGAACTCGCTGCGCCTTGTCGAAGTGGCCGAGCGTTCGGGCTCGGTCGGCCGGATGATCCAGCGCGCCACCGATATCGATCCGATGTGGTTCGACGGTATCGCGAGCGTCGGCCTCACTGCCGGAGCTTCCGCGCCCGAGGAACTGGTCAACGAAGTGGTCGCGCGGATCAGGGAACTGCGCGAGGTCTCGACCGAACAGGTGGTCACGGCCGAGGAGACCATCACTTTCAAGCTGCCCCGCCAGCTCGCACGCTGAGGATTCTACCCAAATGGCAGTCTATACCCGGCTCGGCGCCGAGGATATCGCCGCGATCGTCGATGCCTTCGAGGTCGGCACGCTCGTCTCCGCAAAGGGCATTGCCGAGGGCGTTTCCAACAGCAACTGGCTGCTCGAAACGCAGCAGGGCGACGCATCGCGCCGCTTTATCCTGACGGTCTACGAAAGCCGTACGGAAGTAGCCGAGCTGCCGTTCTTCCTCGATCTGCTGGACCATCTGGCCGCGCGCGGCTGCCCGGTGCCGCGCACCATGCATGATCGTGACGGCGCCAGCCACCGCCTGATCGACACGCCCGAAGGCAAGAAAGCACTCGCGCTGATCGAGTACCTGCCCGGCGTTTCGGTGTCCGAGCCCACGGTCGGACAGGCCCGCGCAGTGGGTGCGGCGCTGGCGCAAGTCCACCTCGCTTCGGCAGATTTCCCGATGAACCGCGCCAACTCGCTCGACCTGCCCGCATGGCAGCAGCTTCTGGGCGATTGCGGGCACGACGGGCTGGCCTCTATCGACGCCGACCTTGCCGCGCTGGTGGAGCGGGAATTACCGATCCTTGCCGCGCGTTGGCCGCAGGCCCTGCCGCAGGGCGTGATCCATGCGGACCTGTTCCCCGACAACGTGCTGATGCTGGGCGACAAGGTCACCGGCCTGATCGACTTCTACTTCGCCTGCACCGACCTGCTGGCCTATGACGTGGCGGTCACCCACGCTGCGTGGTGCTTCTCCAACGACGGCACGCGCTTCGACGCCGAACTCTCGGCAGCATTGATCGAGGGCTATGAGAGCGTCCGTCCGCTGTCTTCGGACGAGCGCGCCGCCCTGCCCCTGCTCGCACGCGGTGCCGCCGTCCGCTTCCTGTCCACCCGCGCCTATGACTGGCTGAACACGCCCGCCGACGCGCTCGTCACCCCCAAGGACCCGATGGCTTTCGCACGTCGCCTCGAATTCTATGCCGATCCCGCCAATGACGGTATCTTCGGCGCATGAAGAAAGTGGACATTTTCACCGACGGCGCCTGCAAGGGCAATCCCGGCCCCGGCGGCTGGGGCGTGTTGCTGCGCATGGGCGTGCACGAAAAGGAAATGTCGGGCGGCGAGCCGGACACCACCAACAACCGCATGGAGATGACCGCCGTCATCAAGGCGCTAAATGCGCTGACCGAGCCTTGCGAAGTCACGCTCCATACCGACAGCAAGTACGTGATCGACGGGATCACCAAGTGGGTCCACGGCTGGAAGAAGAAGGGCTGGATCAACGCCAGCAAGCAGCCGGTGCGCAATGCCGATCTCTGGCATGAGCTGATCGAGGCTGCGGGCCGTCACGCGGTCGATTGGCAATGGGTGCGCGGCCACTCCGGCCATACGGAAAACGAGCGCGTGGACAAGCTGGCGAGCGACGCGGCGGTGGCCGCCGGCAAGCAGGGCTGACCGTTTGGGCGCGCTCCCCGCGTTCCGGCAGCGGTTCAGGGACGAAGCCCGCGCGCTGGTAACGCCCGGCCCGCGCATGGCCGACGAATGGGCCTGCGTCGCCTCGGTGATGCTGGCCATCGTGATCGCGCATCTGATCGGCGCGACGATGGTGGGCTGGGCCGCGTTCACCGCCTTCGTCCTGCTCAAGAGCGAAGCTTCGGAAACGATGCTGCGCGGCGTGCTGCGTATCGTCGGCACCGCGCTGGGATCTGGGCTGGCGCTGCTCGTAGTGCCGTGGGCGGCGCGCTCGTTGCCGCTGGCGATGGTCAGCGCGGCGCTGGTCGGCGCGCTGGGGCTCTACGGCATGCTGACCGCGCGGCGCGCCTATGCCTGGCTGCTGTTCGGCCTGACCTTCGAAATGGTGCTGCTCGACCGGCTGGAGCATCCCACGCTCGATACCATCCAGTTCGCGCAGACGCGGCTGCTGGAAGTGATCGCGGGGACTGTCGCCTGCGTGATCGTCAGCCTCGTCACCGCGACATTTGCGGGCAAGAAGTGGCTCGCCCTGCACCATCCGCGTCCGGACCGGATGCGCTGGCATCCCCATGCGGCGCGTCATGCGGTGCAGGCGGGGATTGCCATTTCAGTGCTGCCGCTGCTCCATGCCCTGTTCGACTTGCCCGAAATGGCGCAGGCCGCGGTCACCGTGATGGCGGTAATGATCGTGCCAGTGAACGGCATCGGTGCCAGCGGCTTCGTGCCGGTGACGCGCCGGTTGTTCCACCGCACGCTCGGCTGCCTTGCCGGCGGGAGCCTCGCGCTCGTGGTGCTATTGGTGGCGCAAGGCAGCGCGCCGATCTTGATCGCGGGCACGTGCCTTGGCATCGTCATCGGCCGCCATATCGAGAACGGGCTGCCGCAAGTAACCTATCTCGGCCTGCAATTCACGCTGACGGTGCTGGTCGTGCTGGTGCCCGATTCTTATGCGGACGCGCATATCCTGCCCGCCATCCACCGCCTCATCAGCATCATGATCGGCATGGCGGTGCTGGAGCCGGTCCTGCTGATCTGGCACTTCGTGGCGCCCGGCCGGAAGCTTACCGAACGCGTGGACGATGTCAGCGGATCGGAGTGAGTTCAGGCGGTAACGAAGCGATCCGGCGCATAAGGAGCCGGGTCCAGATCGCCGCCCGCATCACCCAATAGCAGCCGCGCGCCAAGCTCGGCGGCCGCAGGCGCGGTCTGGATGCCGAAGCCGCCCTGCCCGGCGAACCAGAAGAACGCCGGGTCTGCCGGGTCGAAGCCATAAACCGGCAGCCGATCAGGCGCGAACGCGCGAAGGCCTGCCCAGCGGTGCTCGACCCGCTCGACCGGCCAGTCCACCACCTTTTCGAATCGGTCGATGGCCAGCGCGACGTCCAGTTCCTCGGGCGCGGCATCGCAGGGCTGGCTGGGCGTCTCGTCATGCGGGCTTAGCCAGAGGCGGCCATGCTCGGGCTTGAAATAGAAGGTCTCGCCCAGGTCGAGGACCAGCGGCAGATCGGCAGGTACCGGACGGCCGACCGCAAGCTGGGCCACGGTGCGGCGGAACGGGGCAATGCCAAGCGCGTGCACGCCCGCCAAGCGCGCCACCGGATCGGCCCATGCCCCGGCCGCGTTCACGAGAATCGCGCAGGACACCGTGCGCCCGTCAGTCAATGTCAGCGTCCAGCCGGTTTGCGTCCGCTCGGCTGCGCGCAATCCGGCGCGGCACCACACGTCCACGCCGTTGCGGCGCGCGGCGGCAAGGTAATGCTGATGCAGTCCTGCGACGTCGATGTCGCAGGTGCTCGGCTCCAGCACGCCCGCCGTCCAGCCGCTGCGCAGACCGGGCACACGCGCCTCGATTCCCGCGCGGTCCAGCACGTCTACGTCGACGCCAAGCTCCGCATAAGTCCGCGCGAAACGCTCGACTTCGGCCTCTTCCCCCGCACGGCCCAGCGTCAGGGCGCTGCGCGGCGTCAGCATGCCGAGTGCGTGAAGTTCGCGGCCCGAGGCGGCAGTCAGCGGCTGCACGCGGGGGCCGCCGTAGCTTTCGGTCCAGAACGCGGCGGACCGGCCGGTGGCGTGATAGCCCGGACGGTCCTCCGCCTCGATCACGAGCACTGTCGCCCGCCCGCCCAGCCGCGCGGCGAGCGAGGCACCGGCCATGCCGGCGCCGACAACGATGATATCGAACCTATCCATTGCGGGTGTCCATGGGGTTCACCCCCTAACCGGCGCGGCCTCGTTCAGGAAGTCCCGGATCGCGGCAAGCGCTTCGTCACGCACCGGATCGACCTCTCGCAGGATCTCGTGGCGGCAGCGGCGGCCCCATGAAATCAGAGTCGCATGCGGCAGACGCGCGGCGGCACGGCGAATCGCCGGCCATGACACCAGCCCGTCGTGCCGGACGCCCAGCAGCAGCACCGGTACGTCTACCGATTCGAGAATACCCTTGGTTTCGAGCCCCCGGATCGAGGCGATCGCGCGTTCGACCCAATGCCAGCTTGCCGCGCCCATGGCGATCGCCGGGCGTTGGCGCCGCCACCAGTCCTCATCGGCATAGCGCGATTCGTCATGCGTCAGCAGCAGCATGCGCGCCTGCGGGATCAGTTCGGGCTTCTCGTTGCCCTTCCACGCCGGACGGCGCGAATCGCCCAGCGCCTGGATCGCGCGGGCGACGGGATGGAGTATCGCGGTGGGGATCGTCGTGGGATGCAGCCCCAGCATCGGCGCCGAAAGCACCAGCGCATCGGGCACGACCCGCCGTTCGGTCACCGCGCGCATGGCCAGATGCCCGCCCATCGAATGGCCCACCAGCACGTGCGGGCCCGGCCTTTCCCGCGCCCAATCGGCCCAGAACAGCGCAAGATCGTCGATCCAGGTGGCGAAATCGTCGACATGACCGGTCATGCCGTCACGGCCGAGCCGCCCGCTCAGCGCCTGCCCGCGCCAGTCGATGGAGCTAACGGCCCAGCCCTCCGAATGCCACTGCTCCAGAGTCTCCAGCCACTTCTCGTAGGCATCGCCGCGCCCCGGCAGGAACAGCAGCGAACCGCGCGGAGAATCGGGTGGGGGCCAGTCGATCCGCCGGATCGCGGTCTTGCCGTCGGCAGCCAGCCAGCGCCCTTCCACGACGCCTGCCGGGATCGCCCGACGAGCCCGGGCGGGACCGTCCATGATCTTGAAAGGATACGGAATTTCACTTGTTTCGGTTGTCACGTGGCTAATTCCAGCCTCAGCGCACTGGTTACTTTTTGGTAAGCGATACCCGCTAGATCATACCCCGTTAAGGGGGGTACTAACGCATGCATGGCGCGTATTTTTCGTACGCATTGCTGGCCGCATTGGCAACCGCGCTCCTCGTCGCCGCATTCACCGATCTTCGGCGGCGCGAGATAGACAACGCGCTTAACGCGGGCATCGCGCTCGCGGCGCCGTTGTGGTGGCTGTCCATGGGATTCGGCTGGACCCAGATCGGGTTCCAGATCGGCCTTGCGCTGCTCACATTCGTCATCTGCTGCGTGCTCTTCGTCATCCGCCAGATGGGCGGGGGCGACGTCAAACTGCTGACCGCGCTCGCCTTGTGGTTCGCACCCGCGCATTTCCTGATGCTGGTCGTGCTCATGGCCGTGGTCGGCGGCGGCGCCTCGGTGGCCATGGCCGCCTGCAACATGCAGCGCCGCCCGGGCGAAACCGTGCGCGATCTGGCCGCTTGGCTGGGCGCGGCGGGCTGGGTCTGGCTGGCAGCAGCCATGACTTGGGCGCTCGCCACCGGACGCCCCTTGCTGGCACCAGACATTCTCGCCAGCGCCCCGGCCCTCACCGCCGGATTAACCATGCTGGCCATCGTCATCCTGTTCACTCTTGCCTTCGCGCATATCCAGCGCCGCCAGAAGTCGAAGCTGCGGGTGCCCTATGGGGTCGCCATCGCCGCTGCCGCGCTCTGGGTCATGGCGGACCGCACGATTTCCGCGGTCCACGCGGGCGCATTGTTGGGGTGAACCTGATTTTAACCAATTTACCCGAAAGTACACAGAGTTAGTCGGGGATACTCAGGGGGCTTTCTAGCCATGGATAAGAAGAAGCTGGTGATGCTGGTCGTCGCGCTGCTTATTGCAGCCGGCACCGCCTTTGCCGCCAAGTCGATGTTCAGCGGCGCCGCAGCGCCCCAGGCCGGTGCCGCGACCGCCGTGGCAGCGACGGGCCCCAAGGTCCTCGTCGCCCAGAAGGCGCTCCCGGTCGGCACGATCATCACCGCCGATTCCGTTTCCTATCAGGACTGGCCCAAGGAACTGGTGAAGGACGCCTACTTCATCGAGGGCGAGGCCGACATGCAGAAGCTGCTCGGCACCGTGGTCCGCTATCCGATCACCGCCGGCCAGCCGATCACGCAGGGCGGTCTGGTCGCGCCGGGCGATCGCGGCTTCCTTGCTGCCGCCCTTGCGCCGGGCATGCGCGCCGTGACGATCCCCGTATCCGCCAAGACCGGCGTCGGCGGCTTCATCTTCCCGGGCGACCGCGTCGACCTCGTACTGACGCAGCAGGTGACCGGCACCGACGGCGGCCAGCCGCTGAAGGCCTCCGAGACGATCCTGCGCAACATGCGCGTGCTCGCCACCGACCAGGCTACGGATAACGACGTGGTGGACGGCAAGACCGTGGTCCACGCCTTCAGCACCGTCACGCTCGAAGTCACCCCGCGCATCGCCGAAAAGGTCGCCGTCGCGCAGGAACTCGGCACGATCAGCCTCTCGCTGCGCTCGATCTCCGACAATCAGGCCGATTTCGAACGGATCCTCGCCGCCGGTCAGGTCAAAGTGCCGGAAGGCGCGACCAAGGCGCAGGAAGATCAGCTGATGCATCAGGCGATGACCCAGCCGATCGAAGGTAACACGACTTACGTGACCGGCGGCGACGTCTCCCGCTTCCAGCGCTCCAGCCGCCCGTCGATGACCGCCGCTCCAGCCGCCCCGATGACCGCCGCCGCCCCGGCGCCCAACGGACCGCCCGCAGGCCCGATCGGCCCCGTGGTCCGCGTGACCCGCGGCAAGGACGTCTCTGTCGAAGCCGTGAGCAGCCACTGATGGCACCGCTTCACGCTCTCGCGCTCAAACCCAATCGCTTTCACCCGTCGAAGGGCCAACCGATGCACACGCGCCTTCTCAAGACCCTGCTGCGTACCGCCTGCGTGCTCTCGCCGCTCGCCGTGCCGCTGGCGGTTCCGGCCACCGCCCAGTCGGTTGTCCGCCCCGCGCAGGACATCTCGCTTTCGATCGGCAACGGCCAGCTCGTCAACATTCCCGGCGCGATGACTGACGTCTTCGTCGCCAACGACGCGGTGGCCGACGTGCAGGTCAAGTCGCGCAACCAGTTCTACCTGTTCGGCAAGGCCGGCGGCACCACCACGGTCTACGCCAGCAACTCGGCGGGCGCGGTGGTGTGGTCGGCCACGGTACGGGTCGGCTCGAACATCGACAGCGTCGATTCGATGCTGCGTCTGGCGATGCCCGATGCCCGCATCGGTGTCTCGACGATGGGCTCCAGCACCTTCTTGCTCACCGGCACCGTCAAGACGCCGGAAGACGCCGCCGAGGCCGAGCGCCTCGTCCAGGCCTATGTCGGCAAGGACGCCAACGTCATCAGCCGCCTGCACATGGCGACCCCGCTTCAGGTCAACCTGCAAGTGCGCATCGCCGAAGTCAGCCGCACGCTGGTCAAGTCGATGCAGAACAACCTGACCACGGTGGACAGCACCAGCGGCTTCAAGTTCGGGGTCGGCCAGGGCCGTTCGGGTTGGTTCAATCAGTTCGCCCCCGGCGGTCCGATGGGCATGGGAACGGCGCCCGCAGGTGGCACCGGGGTCAACCCGGTGACGACCGGCAGCACACTGGCCTTCGCCGGCAAGCTGCTCGGCGTGGACATCCTCGGCGCGCTCGACGCAGCGGAGACGGTGGGCCTTTCCACTACCCTCGCCCAGCCGAACCTGACCACGCTCTCGGGTGAGAGCGCAGAGTTCCTGGCAGGCGGCGAATATCCGATCCCGATCGCGCAGGGCACCAGCAGCACCACGATCACGGTCGAATACAAGAAATACGGCGTTTCGCTCAGCTATGCGCCCACCGTGCTGGCCAACGGCCGCATCTCGATGCGCGTGCGCCCCGAAGTCTCGGAACTGACCAGCGATGGCGCAGTCCAGCTCAATGGCTTCTCGGTCCCCGCGCTCACGGTGCGCCGCACCGAAACCACCGTGGAACTGGGCTCGGGCCAGAGCTTCATGATCGCCGGCCTGCTGAGCAACAACTCGCAGAACACCATCCAGAAGCTGCCCGGCGCGGGCGACCTGCCGATCCTCGGCTCTCTGTTCCGCTCGACCAGCTACAAGCGCGGCGAGACCGAACTGGTGATCGTCGTCACCCCCTATCTCGTCAACCCGACCGATGGCTCGAACATCCAGCTGCCGACCGACGGGTTCAATGCGCCGAACGACCTGCAGCGCCTGCTTGGCAATATGACCAGCGACGGCGCCAGCAACAAACGCTCCGCTCCCAGCTCGAACGACGCACCGGCCGCGCCGGCAGTAGGCGGCGGCGAAGCCCGCGCCGACACCAAAACCGCGAAGGAGGCTTCGACCTCCGCCGGCGCCAAGCCCGGCTTCAGCCTGAAGTGAGAAAGGTGATACCGATGACCAAATCCAGCCTCGCTCGCTCAGGCATGCTTTCCCGCCCCATGTTCAGCAGGGCGATCGCCCTCTCGCTCGGCCTCGCGCTGGCCGGTTGCGGCGGCATGCCCACCAACCGCACGATGTATTCCACACATCAGCCGGTGGTCGAGAAGGTCAACTATTCGCTCGATGTCGGCACCGGCGGCAGTGGCCTTGCCTATGGCGAACAGTCGCGCCTCGTGGACTGGTTCGAAGCCATGGGCGCCCGTTACGGCGACCGCATCTATGTCGAGGATCCCGAAAGCAACCCGGCCACGCGCAGCGCGGTCGAGGCGGTGGCCGGGCGCTTCGGCCTGATGCTCAGCGAAGGCTCCCCGGCGACCGAGGGCAACCTTGGCCAGGGCCGCGCCCGCATCGTGCTGGTCCGCTCCAAGGCCACGGTGCCGCATTGCCCGGACTGGTCATCGAACAGCGACTTCAATCCGAACAACGGCCTGTCGAGCAACTTCGGCTGCGCCGTCAATTCGAACCTCGCCGCGATGGTCGCCAACCCGGAAGACCTTGTCCACGGCGCCACGGGCACGACCGAAGTGGGCGTGCGCAGCACCAAGGCCATAGAGACCTTCCGCAACGCGGCGCCCACGGGCGGCGGCGGCGTCCAGCTGCCCGCCTCTTCGAGCAAGGGAGACTGATCTCGTGAACGCACCCTGGAAATCCGGCGGCCCGAACGGGCGTGACCAGTTCGCCGCTTACGTGTGCGACGAAGCCTCGCTCGACGTGCTCCGCCCGCTGGCCATCGAAATGGGCTGGCAGCCCGAGAAGTGCAACAAGGGCGGCCTGCGCAATGCGGTGCAGTCGCTGGCCATCACCGCCTCGCCCAACATCCTGATGGTCGACTTGTCGGAAAGCGGCGATCCGCTCAACGACATCAACGCGCTGGCCGAAGTCTGCGAGCCGGGTACGGTCGTCATCGCGGTGGGCCAGATCAACGACGTGCGCCTCTATCGCGATCTCATCGCCAGCGGCATTCACGACTATCTGCTCAAGCCGCTTCAGGCCGCGCACGTCCGGGATACGCTGGCGCAGGCGCAGGCAGTTTTCACCGCTCCGCGCAGCCACGAAAGCGGCGTGTCCAAGCCGCATGTCTCGACGGCGGTGATCGGCACGCGCGGCGGCGTCGGCGCCTCCACGCTGGCGACTTCGCTCGCCTGGCTGTTCAGCGCCGACAACAAGCTGCCCACCGCACTGCTCGACCTCGACATCCACTTCGGCACCGGCGCACTCGTGCTGGACCTCGAACCGGGACGCGGCCTCACCGACGCGATCGATAACCCCAGCCGCATCGACGGCCTGTTCATCGAGCGCGCGATGATCCGCGCAAACGACAATCTCGCGATCCTTTCGGCCGAAGCGCCGATCAGCTCCCCGCTCATGACCGATGGCTCTGCCTTCCTCCAGCTGGAGGAAGAATTCCGGCAGGCCTTCGAGATGACGGTGATCGATCTGCCGCGCAACATGCTGATCAACTTCCCGCAGTTGCTGGCGGACGTGAACGTGATCGTGCTGGTCACCGAACTGACGCTCGCGTCGGCGCGCGATACGATCCGCATGCTGTCATGGCTCCGCGCCAACTCCCCGCACGCGCGCGTGGTGGTGGTGGCCAACAAGGTCCAGTCGGGCGTGGCCGAGATCAGCAAGGCCGATTTCGAGGCATCGATCGAGACGCGCATCCAGCTTTCGATCCCTTACGACATCAAGGCCGCCTCGCTGGCGGCCAAGCTGGGCCAGACATTCGCCGACGCCAACCGCTCGACACGCGCGGGCGGCGCGATCCGCGAACTCTCGCGCCTGATCCTCGATGAGGCGGGCGAAGTCGGTGACAAGGGCGCGGCCAAGCCCTCCCTGCTCGGCAAGTTCGACCTCAAGGCGATGATGGGCAAGGCCACGAAAAAGGAAACGGCGGCCTGACGAGCGCGCCCGGGGGCTTCCCCGGGCAGCCTCGCGGGCCCGGTGAAGGCGGGCAACGGCGATGAATGTAATGCAGCTCCTCCTGGTGGCGGTGGGCCTTACGGCAGTGATCGGGCTCGTCTGGGCCGCGCTTGCCGGCCCCTCGCCCGACAAGGAATCGGCGCGGCGGCTCAAGTCCGTGCGTTTCCGGCATTCGCAAAGCGCGACCGACCGGGTCGAGGCGCAGATGCGCAAGGCCGTCGCCGCGCGCAAGCCGCGCGCTCGCAAGATCGCAGGATCGGACTCGCGGATCGACGCGCTGGTTCTGCGCTTGCACCGCTCGGGCCGGAACTGGACCGTTTCGCAGTATATCTACACCTCAGTCGGCCTCTGCCTTGCCGTGACCCTGCTGATCTTCCTCAAGTCCGGCGCGCTCATGCTGGCGCTGGCCTTCGGTCTCTTCGTCGGCGCGGGCCTGCCCCACTTCGTGCTCAACAAGCTGATCGTGCGGCGCACCAACAGCTTCAACAGCAAGTTTGCCGATGCCATCGATCTGCTCGTGCGCGGCCTGCGTTCAGGTCTGCCGGTGACCGAAACGCTCGGCGTCGTCGCCAAGGAAGTCCCAGGCCCGGTGGGCGAGGAGTTCAAGCTCGTCACCGAACGCATCAAGATCGGCAAGACCATGGAGGACGCTCTCCAGGATACCGCCGACCGTCTTGCAATCCCCGAATTCAACTTCTTCTGCATCACTTTGGCCATCCAGCGCGAGACCGGCGGCAACCTTGCCGAAACGCTCGCGAACCTAGCCGACGTGCTGCGCAAGCGCACCCAGATGAAGCTCAAGATCCGCGCGATGAGCTCGGAATCGAAGGCCTCGGCCTACATCGTCGGCTCGCTGCCCTTTATCGTCTACGGCATGATCTATTGGGTCAATCCCAGCTATGCCGGGAGGTTCTTCATCGACGAACGCCTGATGGTCGCCGGGATCGGCGGCGGCGTCTGGATGGGCATCGGCGCCTTCATCATGGCCAAGATGGTCAGCTTCGAGATCTGAGCGGAAGGAACCAGCCACAATGCTCGCTCAACCCGCCGGACCCACGATCCTCGGCTTCAACGTCATCTTCGTCGGCACGCTGCTGGCCTTGGTCGGCGCCGCCTCCATGGTTCTGGCCATCTACGCTGCGGTCACCGTGCGGGATCCGATGGCCAAGCGCGTCAAGGCGCTCAACTCGCGCCGCGAAGCGCTCAAGGCCGGCATCATCACCAGCACGGCCAAGAAGCGCCAGTCAGTCGTCCGCCGCAACGACACCACCGATCGCATCGGCAGCTTCCTCGGCGCGCTCAGCATGTTGCAGGACAGCCAGCTCAAGGTCATCCAGCAGAAGCTGGCGCAAGCCGGCATCCGCAACAAGGAATGGGCGGTCGCGGTCGTCTTCGCGCGCATGGTCGCCCCGATCGTGCTGGGCGGCCTTGCCGCGATCGTGATCTACGCGATCAACTATTTTCCCGAATGGAGCGCGTTCAAGCGGTTCATGGGCTTCGCGGCAATGCTGCTGCTGGGCTACAAGGGCCCGGACCTCTTCATCCAGAACCTCAGCAACAAGCGCACCAACCTGATCCGCAAGGGCCTGCCCGACGCGCTCGACCTGCTGGTCATCTGCGCCGAGGCTGGTCTTACCGTCGACGCCGCGTTCGACCGCGTCGCCCGCGAACTGGGCCGGGCCTATCCGGAACTGGGTGACGAGTTCTCGCTTACGTCGATCGAGCTGTCGTTCCTCACTGAACGCCGCCAGGCCTTCGAGAACCTGTCCTACCGCGTCAACCTAGACGCCATGAAGGGCGTGGTGACCACGATGATCCAGACCGAGCGCTACGGCACCCCGCTGGCATCGGCGCTGCGCGTGCTCTCGGCCGAATTCCGCAACGAACGCATGATGCGCGCCGAGGAAAAGGCCGCGCGCCTGCCGGCGATCATGACCGTGCCGCTGATCCTGTTCATCCTGCCCACGCTGTTCGTGGTCATTCTCGGCCCGGCAGCCTGTTCGATCGCCGACGCCTTCTCCGGCGGCGACCCGCACCCGCCGCCGAAGTGAGCGCAGTTCTCGTCTGAGAGAGCGAAACACCCTCCCCGCATGCGGTGGAGGGCGTTTTTGCATTCGGCTCTTGTGACCGTCCGTCAAGCCATCCGCTCCATATTCTGCAACGGCGCTCTTGTGTAGCGCCCCCGCATCAGCCGGTGCCTCCTTGCGAAAAGATGGCACAAGTGCGGTCGGTTACCACACGCGGGGAGAGCGCCGTGACGCACAGAACTCTGGATTTGCGGATCGATACCGGCGGAAGCGACGGCGCGCCCGCGACGATTGCGGTGACAGTGCACCTCCCGGAGCAGGACCGTCTGAGTAGCAGTCCGCCGCTCCTCCTCTGCCTCCCGGGCGGAGGATACAATCGCCGCTATTTCGACTTAGCCGAAGCCGGTTACAGCGAGGCCGCGCATCACGTCGCACGGGGGTAATCCTCGTCGCCATGGACCATCTGGGCGTCGGCGATAGCGACATACCCGAAGGCGGTCCGGCGGATCTCTCGCTCGTCGCCAGATGCAATCATGCCGCCTTGCAGGCCGTGCTGGCGAGACTGAAAGCCGGGGAGCTGGACGGAGGCATAGCGCCCATATCGCCCTCTGTCGTGATGGGCGAAGGGCAGTCGATGGGCGGCCAGATCGCGCTGCTGATGCAGGCCGCCCACGACAGCTTCGACGGCCTGGCCCTGCTGGGCTGCAGCGCCGTGTGCACGCGCCTTCCCGCGCGGATTGCGGACGGGGAGGTTTGCCTACGCGGCGAGGCCGATCATGCGTCGGAATTGGCCAAACTGAAGGACTTCGACTGGCGCTGGGCGTTTCACTGGGACGACGTGCCCGAGCAATTTGCCGGCGCGAAGGAAGCTGCCTCGCTGGGCCGCGCCCCCCCCTGCCCTATTGGCGCAGCGCGACGGCGCTCAATGCTTTCAACCTCTTCTTTCCCGGCGCCGTGTCGCGGGAGGCCGCCTCGGTAAATCTCCCGCTTCTGATCGGTATGGGCGAACGCGACGTCTGTCAGGACCCGCTGCGCGAATTGGCCGCTTACGCATCCTGCCGCGATATCGCTTTGTTCGTCGGTCGGAAGATGGGCCACATGCACAACTTCGCCGGTACCCGGCACGCGCTGTGGCGCCGCCTGACGGCCTTCATCGATCAGGTGGCAGCAGAAAAACGCACCTAGCGTGCCGATGACACCGCGAGCTTGACGCCGAAGCCCACGAACACACCGCCGGTCAGGCGGTCCAGCGTCTTCACCGCGCCGGGTCGCCGCAGGAACCGGCCGAGCGGCGCGGCGGCGGCGATCAGGGCCGCGAACCAGACGACGGTCAGCAGGACATGCAGGCAGGCGAGGAAAAAGGTGTAGCCCGCAACGCCGGTGCTCCCCGATACGGAATGCGGCACGAATTGCGGAAGAAAAGTCACGTAGAACACGCCGACCTTGGGATTGAGCATGTTGGTGAGAAAGCCCTGCAGGAACGCCCCCGTGCCGCGCTTGCCGGTCGGCATGCCACCGGCCCCGGCATCAAGCGTCTGGCGCGGCCGCAGCACGAGCTTCGCGCCCAGCCACAGCAGGTAGCCCGCCCCCACGAACTTGACCACGGTATAGGCCAGTTCCGACGCCCGCAGCAGCGCGCCCAGCCCCAGCGCGACCGCCGCGCCCCAGATCAGGCAGCCCAGCAGGATGCCCAGCGCCGCGAACACCGCCGCGCGCCGCCCCTCGACCGTGGCCGAGCGCAGCACCATCGCCGTATCGACACCGGGCGTGATCGTCAGAACCGTCGCCGCGACGACGAAGGCAAGAAGCAGGGAGAGACTCGTCATCCCGCCCTATTACAGCCCCCGTGCAGACACGCCAGCGTAGCTTCAGCCCTAATCAATCCGTCTCGCAACCTGAAAGCCGGAGCGATGCTCCTGAACATCGGTTCCCCATCACCGCCGGATCGTGGCACTCCCATCGGCGAGCGACAGGAGGTTGCGGGCCGCGCTGCGTTCAGGTGAGTCATAAGCCCCAAACAGCACCGGATTGAGAACCTGCCGCGCCATTTCGGCCTGCCCTTCGCGGACAAGTTCCCGGCCAAGAGCGAGGCGCGGGCCGGGCGCAGCGGGCACGCGCCGGATGGCCTCGACCATTCCGCGCATGGCACCTTGCGGGACGGGCTGGCCCGCCTTGGTGAAGCTCAGGAAATAGGCGATCCGAGGCTCGGTGGCCTGATCGTCCAGAGCAATGGCCCGCACCAAGGCGCCGCGCGCCGTGGCGAGACGTTCCAGCCGGTCCGCTTCCGCGCCGGCCATGGCCCGATCGGTCAGGGCGACACCTTTCCAGGTCAGCGCTTCGGCATCGTCAGGCGCCTTGGCCAGCACGCGCTCTGCCCCGGCGAGGCATTCGTCGGTCTGCCCGCCCCGGCATTCGGCTGCGGCGGCAAAAAGCTGCACATCGGCATCCCCCGGGAACTGCGCCGCCATGTCGCGCACACGCAAAAGCCAACCCTCGGTGCTGCCGCCGGTCGCGAGCCGAGAATCCTGTTCGATCTTCGCTTCGAGCAAAGCTCCGGCAGCCGGTGACAAGGCCGTTACGAGCGGCTCCGCAACCGGCGGTTGCTGAGCTTCGGCATGGGCATAGGCGATATCGCGATTGCCGCAGGACTGGATTTCGCGCTGCAACGCCTGCATGTCCCCGAACACCGCCGCCGCATCGGCCTGCGGCACGCCGCGGCGGATATCGGCCATGTAGTGCTCGAACTGCGCGTATCGCTCCGGCTTCGGCTTGGAGAACACGAAATAATACGTCACCAACCATGCGCCGTAGGGATTCCAGCCCTGCGCCGCATCGGGATCCTGAAGGTAATGTCCGGTCAGGATTTCGGCCACTTTCGGATAGCCATAGGACTTGAACACGTCCTTGAAGCCCTCGGGCGGGACCGCATAGTCGAACTCCCCGCTGTGCTTGACATCAAGGGTCGAAAACAGCTCGCCCATCCCGTCCAGATACCAGCGCGGATAGGCGGCGGGCAGGTACGTCAGCAGGAAATGCTGGGCGAAAGCGGCGGAGAGCAGCCCCTCCCACGGGCGCGCGATCGGCGGATGCCGGGGGATATTTCCGCACATGCCGTCGCCCCCGTCTTCCTGCGCGCCGCGGTCCTCGCAGTCGCTGCTGAAACGGCGGCTGGTGTTGAGGTCGATCATCTGTTCGCTGCGCGGGATGACCAGGACTTCGCCATTCTCGCGCGGGTCGTAGTAGCTGCGGCTGGCAAAAGGCGCAGGGAACGGACCTTGCTGCGAGCGCAAGTCGCGAAGCCCCAGAGCCTCCATGCGGTCCTGCGAATCCATCAGCACGACCTGCAACTTCATCACCTCGCCCGGTTCGGCGCCGTGAAGATAGAGGCGCGCCATCAGGCGGTGCAGCAGTTCGAGATTGCGCGTCACGCGCTTCAGTTCATCGTCGCTGCCCGTGCTGAAGACCACGACATGATCGGCCTCCGCACGCTTCCACGTGCTCTTCGGATTGTCCTGCTCTTTCCCGGCCTGCCCCTTTACGACGATATCCTTGTTCGAGGCTTGCGCCTGCGCTGGATTCGCCAAAGCGGTGAGCCCAAGGCAAAGACAAAGCCCTGCGAAAGAGGCACCAAGCAGTCGCGATACTGCACTCCGCATCATTCTTGCGATGCCGTTCGCACTAATCACCAGTCAACACTCGATCAAAATTGAAACAATGGCTGGTAAACATATTTGATTTGCCGCAACAAGATAGCGCATATGCCGAACATTACAGCTATTTAAGATCCATTATGATAACTATAGGCATCCCCTGAATTCGTCATCTTACGGTCGTGAACAAGACGCAAAACGTATCGGTGCACCTCGCTTCAACCAGCTAGCCGTGGCCGCCGGAAAAACCGCCGGCGATCCAGCACGCTGTGCAAACAGCCTGTCGATAAGTTGAATTTCCACTTGCCAGCCGCGAAAACTGGCGGCAAAGGGCGCTCCACCCCAGCAAGAGCAGGGGTCCGGAAGAAGGCTCCCAGGCCCGATCCGCGGAAATGATTGGGGCCTTAGCTCAGCTGGGAGAGCGCCTGCATGGCATGCAGGAGGTCAGCGGTTCGATCCCGCTAGGCTCCACCATTTCCCTTCCTGCCGAAACGGCATTCTCCAAATAAATCAGGTGGTTTAGGCTGGCGTTTCGACCAGTTCGGCGATCTCGAACACGTAGCTTTTCCAGCCGCGCATCCGCTTCGCCTCTTCGGTGGCGGCGCGCTTGCGTTTCGCTTCGGCGAGCGAGCGTTCGTGGCCCCAGAACACCTCGGTCTTGCCGTTTTCCAGCTCCGCGACGATCCGCCAGTAATGGGTGAAGGGATCGGCCGTGGGCCCGATGGTCTTCACATAACCATCGGGCATCGTCGCGGTGAGGTAGCGTTTGCGGCGCCGGGCCATGCGGCTCAGCCTTGCGTGTCGAGCACCCTGCCCGCCACTGCATCGAGCCGGGCTACGAGCACCGAATCGCGCGCTTCGGGCGCCGTCACCAGCGCATGCTCAAGGGCATGGTCGATGGGGCTATGCGTGCGCTCGGGCGGCAACGTGGCAGCGAGAAGGCGCAGCGACTGCCGCGCGACGCGGGCATTGGCGTGCATGACTTCAAGCACGTGGCTGACTTCAACGCCCGCCTCGTCCTCGCGCCACGCGTCGTAGTCGGTGACCATGCCGAGCATCGCATAAGGCAGCTCCGCTTCGCGTGCGAGGCGCGCTTCGGGCATTCCGGTCATGCCGATCACGTCCGCACCCCACGCGCGGTACATGACGCTTTCGGCGCGGGTGGAGAACTGCGGGCCTTCGATGGCGACGTAGCAGCCGGAGGGATGGACGGTGGCACCGGCCAGCCGCGCGGCCTCTCCCGCCAGCGCCGAAAGGCGTGGGCAGGTGGGATCGGCAAGGCTCACATGGGCCACCATACCGGTGCCGAAGAAGCTGCTTTCGCGGCCATGCGTACGGTCGATGAACTGGTCGACCATGACCATGTGCCCCGGTGCCATTTCTTCACGCAGAGAGCCGATGGCGGACAGCGCCAGCACGTCGGTCACGCCGCAGCGGGCCAGCACGTCGATATTGGCGCGGTAGTTGACGGCGGACGGCGGAATCGCGTGCCCTGCCCCGTGGCGCGCGATGAACGTGAAGCGCACGCCCTCGATCCGGCCGGTCACGACCGGCCCCGACGGTTCGCCGAATGCGCTGGAAACCGCGATTTCCTGCGCGTCCTCCAGTTCTATGCCGGCGGCGAGACCCGATCCGCCGATGACGCCGATGTGCCAGAAACTGCTTTTGTCAGCGCGCAAGGATACCTGCCATGATGATGTCGATAGTGTGCTCGCGATAGCGGTCGCGCAGTTCCTCGGTCAATGTGTCCTGACCGAAACAATGCTTGAGAACCAGCCGCGCCGAGAAGAACCGGTCCACCGCGCCCGTTACCGTGAAGTAGAAAAGCTGCGGATCGATCTCACGGAACACCCCGGCCCGCACGCCGTTGCCGATCAGTTCCTCGTAAGCACGGTAGATCGGCGAGAGGTAGCTGTCGGCAATGCGGCGCGCCTCGGCATCGTCGCTTTCGCGCACCATGCGCATGGTCAGGCGGTTGAGGTACGGCACCTCGTAGAAAGTATCGACCACCTTCCAGAGGTGGCGGCGCAGCTTGGCCTCGGGCGACCAGCCGTCCTTCGCCAGCAGCGCATCGACGCTGGTGACGATGGCCTGCCAGTCCCGGTCCAGCAGGGCCTTGAGCAGCCCTGCCTTGTTACCGAAATAGTACTTCACCAGCGCCGAATTGAGGCCCGAGCGCAAGCTCAGCTCGGACAGCGAGATGTCGATCACGTCGCCGTCGCGCATGATCAGGCTCGCCGTTTCGAGCAATTGCGCCCGCGCGCCGGGCGGCGGCGTGTTGACTTCGGTGGTGGACCGGGTCTGCGCCATGGCCGCGCCCTCCGGCGCCCTTACTTCGGGCCCAGGCGGATGGCGCCGTCCAGACGGACGGATTCGCCGTTGAGGTAATCATGCTCGACCATGAACAGCGCGAGCTTGGCGTATTCCTCCGCCTTGCCGAGGCGCTTGGGGAACGGCACCATGGCGGCGAGCGCGTCCTGCACCTGCTGCGGCATGCCCGCCATCATCGGGGTTTCGAAAATGCCCGGCAGGATGGTGTTGACGCGGATACCGTCGTTCATGAGATCGCGCGCCACCGGCAGGGTCATCGCCAGCACGCCGCCCTTCGAGGCGCCATAGGCGGCCTGCCCGATCTGTCCGTCCTGCGCCGCAACCGAGGCGGTGTTGACGATCGCGCCGCGCGCGCCGAATTCATCCACCGGATCGAGCGTGACCATGCCTGCGGCCGACTTGCTGATGCAGCGGAACGTACCGACGAGGTTGATCGCGATGACCTTCTCGAACACGGCCATGTCATGCGCGCGCGGTTCGCCGGTCTCGCGGTTCTTGCCCACGGTCTTGGAAGCAGGGGCGATACCGGCGCAATTGACGAGGATACGCTCCTGCCCGTTGGCGGCGCGGGCCTTGGCGAAACCGGCATCGACGCTGGCATCGTCGGTCACGTCGACCTTGCAGAACACGCCGCCGATCTCTGCGGCGATCGCTTCGCCCGCTGCCTCGTTGAGATCGAAAAGCGCCACTTTCACGCCCTTGGCCGCCAGCGCGCGTGCCGTGGCCGCGCCAAGGCCAGAGGCCGCACCGGTGACTACGGCGGCCATGCTGCTGTCCAGAATCATCGCATTCTCCCGTTCCACGAAGCCGCGCGCCCTTCCGGATCGTTCGGAAGGGTGCACGACGATTTAATCGGCCGGTTAAGCAGCCTTCGTGGACAGGTCAATCACCGCGCGCGAAAACCCGCCCCAGCGACGTAGAACGCGGCGCGAAACGGGCGCCCCGCGAAATCACTGGGCCGGAGTGAGACCGCGCTGAACCTGCGATTGTTCGATATTCGAACGGTTGATCTGGCGCTGCTCGGCCCATTGGCTCTTGGTCATGCAGACTTTCTTGACCTTCAGCAGCGAGCCGATTTCCTGCTGGCGCTGGCAGATGACCGGATCGTTGGCGTCGATGGCCGATACCGGCTTGGCCGCCCCAGGAGCGGCCGGGGCGGCAGCAGGGGTTGCTGCCGGAATGGCGGCCTGAGCCGGTACGGGGGCCGTTGCCGGGTCGGCGGCGAAAGCAGGGCCTGCCATCAGCAGCGAGGCAGCGATCAGAACTGTGGTACGCGTATACATCGGATTCTCCCAGGCATCGGCCTCCGGCCCTGATGCCTCATCTCTATGAAGTGAGGTTATTCCGCGTCGGGCCGCTGTTCAAGCGGGTTGAGCGCGCGCCACGTCGAAGGCCACTGTCATGCGCTCGCCCGAGGGAAACGGCCGGGTGCCATGCCACATCCATGACGGAAACAGCACCAGCCGCGCCGGACGCGGCGCCACGGTAAGGCGCGGCGCCAGTTCGATGCCGAGCGCCGCCGGGGCGCCGCCGAGATCGAGGTGGCCCTGTCCCTCCGCAAGCCCTTCGGGAACCGTGATATAGAGCGCGGAACTGATCCAGCCCTGCGGATGGTGATGCGCCGTGTGAAAACCGGCTCCCGCCAGCCGGACCGACCAGCTTCCGGCAAAGCGCGGCCGCGCCGGGCGCGGCTGCGAGAGCATCGGATGCCCCGCATCCGGTGCAGGCAGGCTTTGGGCGAAGCGAGCGACCTCGCGCCGCAATACGTCGCGCAGGCGGACAACTTCGGGCTCGATCCGCGCAAGCAGCGCGCCATCGGTCTGCGTGCCGCCGCGCACCGACTGATCGAGGAAACGGCCCGATCGGCCGTGCAATCGGCCAAGGAAAGCCCGCAGGTCGGCAAGGCCGATCTCCTCCGGGTCGAGATCGATCACCCGGCAGCGACCCTGCTGCCCGTCCAGCCACTCGGAGCGCGGATCGCCGGTCAGGCGCCAAGCCAGCGCGGCATAGGGCCACATGCCTTCGGCGCCGGGCGCCGTCAGCCAGGGCTCGATGGCCTCGGCGGCCTCAGCGTACCGCCCGGTACGCAGCAGATGCCGGACCCACCAGACCGCATGGCCCTGTTCGGTCGGGTTGCCGAGCGCGGCGAACTGCGCCGCCGCCTCTTGGCTCCGCCCCAGCTCGTCGAGTGCCGCCGCGCGGGCCAGTTGGAACCGCGCGAGCGGTCCATGGACAGCGAGTGCCCGGTCGGCCACGGTCAGCGCCGGACCGAAATGCTCGCCTGCCAGCAGGAGATCGACCGCTAGTCCGCGCAAGGCATCGCTCTGCGGGAAGCGGGCAAGTGCCGCTTCGACCGTCGCCAATGCGCGCATGCCCTGCCCCATCAACGTGGCGAGCTGTGCGAATTGCCGATGCCCCTCCATCCAGCCGGGATTGGCGGCCAGCATCGCTTCCAGTTCGGAAAGGCCGCGCGCGCCCTCTCCTTCAGCATAGCGAGCGGAGGCAAGGCCAAGCCGGATCTCGGCCTTGGCGGGTGCGAGGCGGGTGGCCTGCTCGAACTGGGCCGATGCCTGCAGGCCCGCCTCCAGCCGCAGATGGGCGAGCGCATGGACCATCCCGGCGTTGGCGGGATCGTGCCGCAAGCCCTGCTCCAGCGCCGCAATCGCCTCGCCGCGCCGGTCCAGCGCGCGGCGCAGCATCGCGGTCCAGTGCAGCAGCGCCGGATCCGGAGCATGGCTGCGCAGATAGCGTGAGAGCCGTTCCTCGGCTTCCTCCTCGCGGCCCTGCGCCAGCGCCTGACCGGCCAGTTCGGCCAGCGTTTCCGGATCGTCCCTATCTGCCGCCATTGCCTTTGCCATGTGTCAGGTGTGCCTGTCGGAAGCGATGGTCGCCGCCACGGCTTCGCGCTCGGGGCCCGAAAGACCGGGATGCCAGACGTCGAAGATCAGCACCACGCGCAGCAGATCGCTGGGGTTCATCGCCTCATGCTCTATGGTGTCGTCGAATGCGAAAGCCTCGCCCTCGCGCCATTCGCGCGTCTCGGCACCCACCCGGAACCAGCAGCCCGGCGGCACCACCAGCGGCAGGTGACAGACCAGACGCGTGTTATCGACGCCGACATGGGCCGGGATCGTCGTGCGCGGGGCCAGCAGCGAGAACATGGCATTGGGCGAGGCGCCGGGCACTTGCGGCTGCGGCAGGCGCGCAAGGATTTCCAGAGTGCGCGGCGCCTGCGCGGCATTGCGCTCCACCACTTGCCCGCGTTTCAGCAAATGGATCGCCGTCCAGTCCTTGCTGTGGTTGAGCGGCCGCCACTGCTCCAGCGGCTGGCTCTCGTCGTACTGGACATAGGGCTCCAGTTCCGCGCGTTCGGAATGGATCAGCGCACGCATCTCCTCGCGGATCACATCGAAACCGGCTTCCACTTCGGCAAGCCACGGGGTCGTATGGCGCGGATGGAACTCGCGCTCGACCAGTCCCGGATAGTGAAAATGGGTCGGCGTCGAATGATAGACGCGCGTCTTGTGCAGGATATTGTCGCGAAACCGGGCCAGCCGCCAGGCCATGTCGTCGTCCGTGACATCGTTCCGGGGCGCCTCGGCGCCGGCATCCGCATGCGCCAGCGCCGCCGTTCCGGCTTCGGCCAGACGCGCCTCGCGCTCGGCCTGCCATGCCGCATGGAATGCCTCGCCCGCAGCCAGCGCGGCAGCGAGCGGAGCCGGCAGCGCCGCATCCTCCGGCTTCTGGGCGATCGCGATGCCCCACGCCTCTCCGGCGCCCGGATCGTCGAGCCGTTCGAGCAGTCCCGCCCGCATGACCAGCGCCATGAAGTCGAGCGGCACCAGTTCCAGCGCCCGGTGCACCGCATCGAGAGCGCGGCGCGGCTGGCGCAAGGCCCGGCGCAGTCCGCCCAGCCGCAGCCATTGCACGAACGCCTCGGAACCGGTGAACGCCCCTGCTTCCGCTTTGGCATCCGCCGTCAGCAGTGTTTCGAGTTGCTCTGCCGCCTCAGGCAAGCGCCCTGCTCCGACAAGGCGATCAATTTCCGCGAGTGGCGATACCCCTGAATTCATTACCCCCCCGGTTCAGATCAGTTCAACGGCGGGTCGAGCCAGATGGCTCGTCCCATGGCGGCACCCGATCATCGTCGAGCGCATAGCCAAAGCCCTCGACCCAGGGCTTCAGCGTCGGAAAAACGGATGCGAGATGGCGCTCGTAACGGCGCCAGCGTCCCGCCGCGCGCGTGTAGACCGCCTCGGTCACTTGCGCATAGCTGGCGGTTCGGACGACGCCGCGCGCTCGGGCCGCGTCGCGGTGGTCGAAGTCCTCGCCCTGCCACGGCAGGCCCAGCCAATCGAACAGCGGCTCCAGTTCGCGCGCCTGATCGGCGACAAGGCGTTCGTAAACCACCGTGCGCACGGACATGTCGAAGATCGCGCGCGCCTTGGTCCAGTACGCGAAGCTCATGTCGTAGAACTCCGCCGCCGTATCGAGGGCGAGGAAGTTGCTCATCGCCGGATTGGTGCGGAAATTGGTGATGAAACAGCTCAGCAGCACATCGCAGGGATGGCGCAGCGCCAGCACGAACTTGGCATCCGGGAACAGCCGGAGGATCGTCGGGACCTGATTGAGGTGTAGCGGGTGCTTGTCGATCACCATTGTTTCGGGGCCGAGCGGACCGAACCCGGCAACGCGTTCGAAATAGCGCGCGCGGGCCGCGCGAATGGCCTCCTCGTCAAGGCTGGGCAGCACTTCCATGCCGCCGAGTTCGTGCTCGATCTGGCCGATGATGTCCTCTTCCTCCAGCACCAGCGTATCGGGCGCGGTCATCAGCATGGTGTCGAGCAGCGTCGTGCCCGAACGCGGGAAGCCCAGCAGGAATACCGGCGCCGGGCGATCGGAGGACGGCGAGGCGCTCCATCCGGCCGCCCATTCGGGCGTCAGCAGCGCGCTATCCCGCGCCACGCCCTCGCGGTGGAGACGCGCCAGCACACCCGGCTGCGAGGGTTGCTCAAGGTTGATCGCGTTCATTTCGGCAAACGCGGCGAAAGCCTCGTCCGGTTGCCCCATGCGATCGAAGAGAATGCCGCGAACCTGGGCAACGCGGTCGGACTGGACGACCTCGGTCGACAGTTCGAGCGCGGCGAAAGCGTCCTCGAAACGCTCCGCGCGCTTGAAGCGCAGCGCGTCGATATAGGCCCGCGAGGGATCGTCCACACCGGCCGCCGCTGCGCGTTCCGCCAGAGAATCGAGTTCGGCCTCGCGGTTGGCGCGTTCATAGACGGCCGCAAGTCCGACAAAGGAGGGGCCGAGCGCCGGCTCTAGGGCAAGCGAGGCCTCAAGCCGTGCCTCGGCCAGATCGAAGTGGCCCTGCCGGGCGGCTTCCGTCCCGTAATCCGACTGAAGTCCCGCATTGTCGGGCGCTCGGCGCGCCGCCTCTGCAAGCGCTTCGTAGTACCGGTCCAGCAGTCCGACTTCGCGGTAATAATTCGCCAGCGTGAGCATCGGCACATGGTCGTCGGGAAAATCCCGCGCCGCATCGCGCAGGACCTGCTCGCCTTCCTCCCCCCGGCCAGTCCCGAAGAGTGCGTTGCCGAGATTCACGCGGATCGGCGGGGCGTCCGGCGCCAGTTTCGCCGCGCGCTGCAGCAGCTTCACGGCCTCCTCGCCCTCGCCCATTTGCCGCAGCGTATTGCCGAGATTGTTGAGCAGCGACCAATCGTCCGGCCGCTTGGCCAGAACATGGCGGTAGAGCCGGCTCGCCAGCGGGAAATCCTCCGCCTCCTGGGCGAGATGCGCCGCCATGCCCGCCAGCCGCAAACTGGGCTCCGCAAGCGCGGCAGCTTCGTCGCACAAGGCCAGCGCCTGCGTGTTGCGGCCGAGATGAAGATAGGATTCCACAAGGTTCGTGCGCACGACTAGGTCCTGCGGTCGCATGGCATGCGCGCGTTCGAGATAGGTCGCGGCGCGATCGTATTGCCGGCGATGGAACTCCACAGCCCCGCCAAGCGCTGCCAGCGTGGCATCCTGCGGGTGCACCGCCGTGGCCGATGCCGCCATGACCGCAGCCTCGTCGAGACGCCCGATGCGGGCCAGCCCGGCGATCTGGTTCAGCTGTTCCGAAGGCGTGCTGGAAGTCATCGTGAAGTCCGAATTTCCGGGCGCCACAGGGCGCCGCAAACAGAGGCGGCGGCCCTCCCAGGGGAAGACCGCCGCCAGAAACTAACCGTTCAGAAGAGCGATTAGAAGTTCATCGTGATGCCGGTGAACACGTAACGACCCAGTGCGTCGTACGTACCCGGATAGGTGTTGCCGCTGCAGACCGTGCTTGCGCAACCGATCGAGGTGACCAGCGGCGGATCCTTGTCGAACAGGTTCGTCGCACCCAGACGCCAGGTCAGGTGATCGCCCAGAGCCGCCGTCAAGGTCAGGTCGAAGTAGTCCTGCGACTTGATCTTGGTATCGAGCGAGTTCTGCTGCTGCGGACGCGAGTCCTGCAGCGTGCTCGACGGGTTGGCGAACTCGGTGGTGACACCCGAGAGGTGACGCCACTGGACCGACAGGCCGAGGCCGTTGGCCATGTTGAACGACGTACGGAACTTGTGGCGCCACTTGGGCAGCGGAGTGCCGCAAGTCGGGCCGTAGTAACCGGCGCAATTGTAGTCGGCGGTCAGGCCGTTATCGACGGTGTAGTGGTTGAGGTAGGTACCGACGAAGTTCAGCGACAGGCGGCCAGCACCGCCGATTTCGGTGGTGTAGTTGCCGTTGAACTCGAAGCCGCGGGTCTTCACGCTACCCACGTTGTGGTAGATGTCTTCCACATAACCGTCCGAGCTGAGCCACAGCGAGCCGGCCGGGTTACGATGGATGAGCGAGCAGGCATCAGCCGTACCGTCCGAGTCCTCGCAAGCCGCCAGGATGGCGTCTGCACCGAACTGCTGGATGGCATCCTTCACCTTGATGTCGAACCAGTCGACGCTGCCGGTGAGCCCGGGAATCCAGTGCGGCGCAAGCACCACACCCAGAGTCTTGGTGGTGGACTTTTCCGGGTTCAGATCGGGGTTGCCACCGATCAGGCCGTTGTACTGGCTCGCCGGGTTCAGCGACGTGCCGCCGGAGACACCCTGCGCGGCGCAAGCAGCTGACACGGTGTCTTCGCCGGCGCAAGGATCGGTCGTGCCGTCAAGCGCGATGATCTGCGGCGAGAACAGCTCCTGGATGTTCGGTACGCGAACGGCGCGGTTGTAACCGGCACGCAGACGGATGTCCGAGATCGGAGCAAGTTCCAGACCCAACTTGTAGGTGTTGGTGTTGAAGGTACGGCCGTTCGAGATGCTGTAGTGCGAATAGCGGTAGCCGCCATTGAACGACAGGCTCTGCACGAAGCCATCCTGAATCAGCGGAACCTCGATTTCGCCGAACAGTTCGCTCACCTTGTAGCTACCGTCGGTGTCGAGCGTGGGCGCGCCCTGACCGGTCAGGTCGCCGGTGCTGAAGGCTTCGTCAGTCCGCAGTTCCAGCGAGTCACGTCGGTATTCGGCACCGATCGCGACGTTTACGCCATCCGACGCCAGCGGCGACTTGATGCCGTATTCACCCAGCAGGCCGGTGAAGGTGGCACTGGCCACCTGCTGCGAGGTCTGGCCCTTCATGAAGCCGGTGGCCGACAGGTAATCGAGAGCCGCCTGCGAAATGTTGCCGCTGAACACATCGTAAGGCGCGCACTTCGGATCCTGGCCGGTCAACGTGACGCGGCAGGCAGCCAGGCCGGTCTTGGGATCGGTCACGACATCAAGCGCATTGGCCAGTCGCGAGGCCGAGAACTCGTTCGAATAGACCTGCGAGTAGTTAGTCCGGCCATACTGGTAATACGCATCGTACGACCAAGCCTTGTCCAACTCGCCGCGCGAACCGATGACGGTGCGGTCATCCATGAACATGAATTCCATGTAAGGATGGATAGCGTTGCTGATCTCATAGTCGGTGAAGACGCCGGCGGTATAGCGCTCGTCCGGACGCTGATAATGGTTCAGCGGAGCGTAATTGTAGAGATTTGGTGCGCCCACCGCGACCGTGCCAGCGCCCACTGCGCCGGCTCCCAGCGCACCGAAGGTCGACGACTTCAAGTTCGAGGGATCGAAGATCAGCACGTTGCCTGGGTTTGCCGTGGGCGAACCACCGCAACCCAGCACGCCCGTCCTGCTTGCAGTGATCGAGCACGACGAGTAGTCGCGCCGGCCCTGCAGAACGGGCGTGGCGCGGCGATAGCCGACATATGCAGTGGCGTGACCTCGGCCGTCATCGAACTTGGTACCAAACGCGACGGTGGCATCATACTGGCCGCCGTCGGCGTTGTTGCCGGTTGGGTAGGTGTAGTCCGGATTACCGGCGTTCTGGTTCAGCAGGCTTTGGGCGAGGTCATTGCCGTTACTATGCGTGTAGAGGCCGTAGTTAGCGTCCACACGGAAACCTTCGAAGTCGGTATCCATCTGGAAGTTGACAACGCCGGCCACAGCGTCCGCACCGTAAGTCGCCGAAGCGCCGCCGGTCAGAACGTCAACACGCTTCACCAGCGCGGCGGGGATGAAGTTAAGGTCAGCAGCCGAAGTGGTGCTGTTCGGGTCACCGGTCATCAGACGGCGGCCGTTGATCAGCACCAGCGTACGCGACGGCCCGAGGCCGCGAAGGTCAACCGTGGCCGTACCGGTCGCACCGTTGGACAGGTTCGAGCTCTGGCCCGCGGTCACCTGCGGCAGCGAGTTCAGCAGGTCTTCCGCGCGGGTGGTACCGGACAGCTGGAAGTCCTGCGCAGTCACCGTGGTGATCGGCGCGATCGAGGTCTGGTTCGGCGACGCGATACGCGAACCGGTGACGACGATCGGCGCGTTAGCCTCCGGTGCCGTATCCGCAGCCGCGGCGTCCTGCGCCTGAACGGCGGTGCTGAACAGGGCGAAGCCCAGCACCATGGGTGCTGCACCTGCCTTCAGCGCGGTGAGAGTTGTTGTTTTCACTGGTGTGTGTCCCTTTGCTAAGGCGCGGCGTGACCCTTGCGCCTTGAAGTCTCCGGTATGCGAAATCCGATCAACGACATTTCGCGCACCGGAAGATGGTGCAATTCATTGCGCAAAGACCGTCAACCGCAAAGGGCCTTGCGTCTTGCGAGCAACATTCTCGAAACCTTGTGGCATATGCGCAACATTTTGGCACAAACACGTGACAAATGGCGCAATGCCGTTAGCGACGACAAGCTCAGAACAGTGATATTGCCGCAACGTCGCAAAATTCAAACGCCTTGTAGAAGACAGTTTATTGCGCCCAATTGTGCAAACGCGGTCATCTATTGCGGTGCAGCCAAGCAGACTTGCCGAAGCGCGATGCATGTTGCTAACTTTGTCGCAGCCACGACAAGCATGGCGGCAAACAGGGGAACACGATGAGCGGCCCAAGAAGCACAGCCCTGAAATCCATCCTGGCCCTTGCATTGCTCCCACCCCTGTTCGCCCCCGTCGCCGCGTCAGCCGCCAAAAAGGCGGAAGAGACACCTCCGCCGCCCGAACTTTTCCAGCACCTTCTGGATTGCCGCACGATCACCGATGGCCCCGCGCGGCTGACCTGCTTCGATCGCCAGTCCGCTGCGCTGGACGACGCCATGCGCAAGAAGGAAATCGTGGTCGCCGACAAGCAGGCAGTGCAACGCGCCAAGCGCGGCCTGTTCGGCTTTGCCGCCCCGGTCGCCAAGCTGATGGGCTTCGGCGGGAGCGAGGATGACGCGAACGAGATCAAGGAAGTGTCGACGACGGTAGAAAGCGCCCGTCACAACGCCAACGGCTGGGTCGTGACTCTCGCCGACGGCAGCACGTGGGAACAGAACGACACGCGAGACTTCGTTCTGTCACCCAAGCCCGGCAATGAGGTCCGCATCACGCGCGGAGTTCTCGGCACGTACTTCGTGTCGGTTCACGGTCAGGCGGCGGTAAAAATGCGGCGCGTGCAATAATCCCGCGACATAGTCGCAGGACACCGCCCACGTAACAGAATTGCGTAAACGCGCTTCGCCCGCGGAATTTTCGCCACATCCAGTGTGCGAACTCGATCACAACGTTTCCGGAAGAATGGTAAATATACCGGAAATGCGCGAAAATCGGGGCATCAAACCTGTTACATAAACGCCACAAGATGAAATTCATTGCGCATTCAGGCTGCAAAACGGGTTGAATGCTGGCCGCCCGACAGCAACACAACGTCCCATTGCTGCGGGCATTTTCCGGTGCCTGTCAGCTGCATCCGGCTTCCTCTCCGCTTGGTCACGCTGCGGTAAGGCGGTCGCAACAAGGGACACACACGTGAAACTCACTCTGAAGAAGGCTGCCCTGCGGGGCGCCACGAGCCTGACGGCATTTGCCGTGCTGTGCTCGGCTCAGGCTTACGCGCAGGACGCCGCGCAGACTGACGCCGCAAAATCCGACGATGCCGATTCGGGCCAGGCCATCGTCGTCACCGGTTCGCGCATCAAGTCGGATCTGCCGACCACTGTGGCACCGGTTCAGGTCGTCACGTCGGAACAGATCCGCGACCAGGGCGTGGTCAACATCCAGGACGCGCTGCTGAAGAACCCGGTGTTCGGCACGCCGTCCTTCTCGCGTAGCAACTCGGGCTTCTTCACCTCGGGTGCCGGCGTCGCAACGGTTGACCTGCGCAACCTCGGCGTTGACCGCACGCTGGTCCTCGTCAACGGTCGCCGCGTCGTTTCGGGCGTTCCGGGCAGCAACGCCGTCGACCTCAACATGATCCCGACCCAGATGGTCGAGCGCGTCGAAGTCCTGACTTCGGGCAGTGCCTCGGCAGTCTACGGTTCGGACGCGGTTGCGGGCGTTGTGAACTTCATCCTCAAGGACAACTACCAGGGGATCGAAGCACACGCGCAGACCGGCATTTCGGGCGTGGGTGACAACTTCTCGCTCGATACCGGCGTGCTGCTGGGCGGCAACTTCGACGATGGTCGCGGCAACGTGACCATGTACATGGGCTATTCCCAGCAGGATGCGGTCTACTCGCGCAACCACAAGACCGAAGCCGGCAAGTCGGACACGGACGGCCTTTCGGCCATCTTCAACGGCGGCGACATTTTCACGCCTACCCAGCCGGTCTATTCGTCGTACGCTCCGCAAGGCGCGTTCTACACCGACAACAATGTTTTCACCTATAGCCCAACCGGCCAGTTGCAGCCATGCTTCACCGCAAGCGCGGCGACCTGCGGCAACGGCGCTGGCGTCGGCCCCAATGGCTACAACCGCATGGCTGTTCGCTATCTCGCGGTTCCGGTTCAGCGCTATCTCGGCAACGTCAATGCCCACTATGACCTGACCGATCACGTCACGGCGTTCTTCGAAGGTTCATTCGAAAGCGTCCACTCGAAGGCCAATATCGAGCCGTTCCCGTTCGACACTTCGTTCGCCTATAGCCCCGACGGCCAGATGCCGATCGAGACGATGTACAACGGCGTTGCCACTCGCAACCCCTTCGTGCCCGATGCGATCTACAACGACGCTTCGGACACCAATGGCGACGGTCTGAAGGACATCTACTTCTCCAAGCGCCTGACCGATTTCGGCCCGCGTACTTACCAGTCGACGCAGAACACCTACCGTGCTGTCGCCGGCCTGCGCGGCGATATCGCGCCGAAGTGGAACTTCGAGGTCTTCGGCAACTATGGCGAAACCAACGTTTCTCAGCATGGCACCGGTCAGATCAATGTCTTGAACTTCGCCTCTTCGCAGCAAGTCATTCCTGACGGCAACGGCGGCTTCATGTGCGCAGATCCCACCGCTCGTTCGCATGGCTGCGTCCCCGCCAACATCTACGGCACCAACAGCATGTCGGCCGCTGCGGTCGCCTATCTGGAAGCGCCGACGGCGTACCAGGCATACAACAAGGAAACCCAGGTCGGCGGCAACATCGTCGGTTCGATCAAGAATCCGCTGGGTGCGCGTGACATCGGCCTGACCTTCGGCACCGAGTATCGCCGCGAAGCACAGGACGCACGCTGGGATACGCTGACGAGCCAAGGCCTCAACGGCGGCAACCTGCTCGCACCCACCCACGGTTCGTTCGATCTTTACGAGTTCTATGGTGAAGCGCTTGTGCCGCTGATCAGCCAGGGCATCGTGGAAGATTTCTCGCTCCGCGGCGCTGCGCGCTATTCGCACTACAGCACCGTTGGCGGCACGTTCAGCTATAACTTCGGCGGCGAATTGGCGCCGATCCGCGACATCCGCTTCCGGGCGATGTACGCGAAGACCGTCCGCGCACCGAACATCAATGAGCTCTACTCGGGCGACGCGCAGGACTATCCCACGCTTGTCGATCCTTGCTCTGGCATCAAGGCAACCGGCGACGGCGCCCTCGGCGACAACTGCCGTGCGGCTCCGGGCGTGATGGCCAACATCGCGGCCAATGGTGCGTTCAAGGTTACCCAGTCCGACCTTCAGGGTGTTACCAGCTTCTCGCACGGTAACCCCAATCTGTCGGAAGAACGGGGCGAAACCCTGACGCTCGGTGCGGTAATCAATCCGCAGTCGATCCATGCGCTTCGCAACATGTCGCTGTCCGTCGATTACTACCGCGTGAAGATCAAGGATGCGATCGAGTTCACGGATCTCCAGTACATCCTCTCGCAGTGCTATAACGAGAGCAATACATCGTTCTGCGATTACGTGACCCGTCGCGATTCAGTCCAGGGTGCCAACAGCGCCGGTTCGCTGTATTCGGTCAACACGCAGCCGCTTAACAGCGGTGGTATATCGACTTCGGGTATCGACGTTGTGTTCAACTACGCACAGCCGTTCGATATCGGCAGCACTCGCCTGCGGACCAGCCTGAACGTCACTTACACGCATCTGTTCACCGGATATGAGATTCCGGTTCCGGGTGAAGCCAAGAACTACACCATCGGCGAAGTCGGTAATGCCCAGGACCGTTTCTCCACCATGGTCAACGTCGGCACTGACGTCTGGTCGCTGGCGCTGAACGGAACCTACATCGGCCCGTCGTGGATCGATGACCAGTTCGATGGCTACCACGCGTACAAGGTTCACTCCGAATTCTACCTGGGCGCCCAGGCGAAGTTCAACGTGAACGACGGCACCGAGTTCTTCGTCGGCGTGGACAACATGTTCGACAACTCGCCGATCTACATGGCGAGCGTGGCTGGTTCGACCACCGGTCAGCAGTCGGACACCGGTACCTACGACGCGCTTGGCCGTCGCTTCTACGCGGGTATCCGCGTCAAGATGTAAGGCTTGCGAAGGCGCCGGCCAGTCCGGCGCCTTCCTACCGAAAAAAGAAGGGGCGGAGCCTTGCGGCTCCGCCCCTTCTTTTGTTTGGCGTCAAACGGACGTCACGCTCACTGCACGCGCGTCACCACCGCAAGGCGATTGACCTTCTGGATCGTCAGCCGGTAGCCGCCGAGCGTTCCGCGCTTGACGGTCGCCTCCTGCCCGATCCGTGCCCAGGTCAGGATGTCGCTGCCATCGGTCACCTTCCAGACCATGCCGTTGTCGAACGTCACCTGCGTTGCGCTCAGCACGGCGATCTTGCTGGTGACATCCTCGACCGGCGCGGGAACGTCGGGTTGCTCGCGCGCGACCTTCTGCTTCTGCGTCTCGGTCAGTCCAAACGACGCGACCGGATCGGCAGGCGCCGCCGCTTTCTGCCCCTTGATGGGAATCGCATCGTAGCAGGCGAGCCGCTGCGCCGCATCGCCGATCGCACGGCACGACTCCAGCGGCGACGCCGCCAGCGCCGGACTTGCCCCCAGCATCGTCAACACCAAACCTGCCGCAATCTTGTTCATTCGGTCCTCGCTTTCGCACCAACCATACCGGCCCGACACCATAACGGAGCGCCCGGCGAGCGCCAGTTCTTCCCGCGCGAAAGCGCTGTCGTCACCCGATCTTCTTGTCCCACTACCCCCGGCCTTTCCCCCAAACAGAATGCCCCCCGGAGCATCGCTCCGAGGGGCATCAGATAGATCAACGCGCTCGATGATTATGCGACTGTGATCGCCAGGGCACCGTCGCCATCGTCGACATGGACGTGCGAGCCGTCGGGGATCTCGCCCGCCAGCAGCTTCTCTGCCAGCGGATCCTGCAGGTACCGCTGGACTGCACGCTTCAAAGGCCGCGCGCCGTAGACCGGGTCGTAGCCCACCCGGCCGAGCCAGCGCTTGGCCGCATCGGTCAGGTCGAGCGTGATCTTGCGATCCTTGAGCAGCTTCTGCACCCGCGAGACCTGGATATCGACGATCGGGCCCATGTGCTCCTGTCCAAGGCGGTGGAACAGCACGATCTCGTCGAGACGGTTGAGGAACTCGGGCCGGAAATGCCCGCGCACCACTTCCATCACTTGCGGCTCGACAGTTTCCACGTCCTGCCCTTCGTCAAGCTGGGCGAGGTACTGGCTGCCGAGGTTGCTGGTCAGGATGATCAGGGTGTTGGTGAAGTCCACCACCCGGCCCTGCCCATCGGTCAGGCGACCATCGTCCAGCACTTGCAGCAGGACGTTGAACACGTCCGAGTGCGCCTTTTCCACCTCGTCGAACAGCACGACCTGATAGGGCCGGCGCCGCACGGCTTCGGTCAGCACGCCGCCTTCCTCATAGCCGACATAGCCCGGAGGCGCACCGATCAGGCGGGCGACCGCGTGCTTCTCCATGAACTCCGACATGTCGATGCGCACCATCGCGCTGTCGTCGTCGAACAGGAAGCCGGCGAGCGCCTTGGTCAGTTCGGTCTTGCCGACGCCCGTGGGGCCGAGGAACAGGAACGAGCCTAGCGGCCGGTTCGGATCCTGCAAGCCCGCGCGGGCGCGGCGCACGGCCTTGGATACGGCAGCAACCGCATCCTTCTGGCCGATCACGCGCTGGCCGATCATCTCCTCCATCTTGAGGAGCTTCTCGCGCTCGCCTTCCAGCATCTTGTCGACCGGCACGCCGGTCCAGCGGCTGACGACGCCGGCGATGTCATCCTCGGTCACTTCCTCGCGCAGCAGGGCGTTTCCGGCCTGCGCCTGCGCTTCGGCCAGCTTGCGCTCCAGCGAGGGGATCGTGCCGTAGGACAGCTCGCCTGCCTTCGCGAGGTCACCATTGCGCTGCGCCTGTTCGAGCTCCAGCCGCGCAGAATCGAGCTGTTCCTTGATCTTGCCTTCGGCGGCGATCTTGTCGCGCTCGTTCTGCCAGCGGGTGGTCAGTTCGCTCGACTGCTGTTCCAGATTGGCCAGTTCCTCGCGCAGATTGACAAGGCGGTCCTTGGAAGCCTCGTCGGTCTCCTTGGCGAGCGCCATTTCCTCGATCTTGAGCTGGATGATCCGGCGGTCGAGCTTCTCGATCTCCTCGGGCTTGCTCTCCACTTCCATGCGGATGCGGCTGGCGGCCTCGTCCATGAGGTCGATCGCCTTGTCCGGCAGGAAGCGGTTGGTGATGTAGCGGTTGGAGAGCGTCGCCGCCGCCACCAGCGCCGCATCGGTGATGCGCACGCCGTGGTGCAGTTCGTACTTCTCCTTGAGGCCCCGCAGGATCGAGATCGTGTCCTCGACCGTCGGCTCGCCCACGAAGACCGGCTGGAAACGGCGCTGGAGAGCCGCGTCCTTCTCGACGTACTTCTGGTACTCGTCGAGCGTGGTCGCGCCGATACAGTGCAGTTCGCCGCGCGCAAGCGCCGGCTTCAGCAGGTTGCCCGCGTCCATCGATCCCTCGGAGGCGCCCGCGCCGATCAGCGTGTGCATCTCGTCAATGAACAGGATGATCTGGCCTTCCGCGCCCTTCACTTCGTCCAGCACGGCCTTCAGGCGTTCCTCGAACTCGCCGCGATACTTGGCGCCCGCGATCAGCGAGCCCATGTCCAGCGACATCAAGGTGCGGTCCTTCAGGCTGTCCGGCACGTCGCCATTGGCGATGCGCAGGGCGAGGCCCTCGACGATGGCGGTCTTGCCGACGCCGGGATCGCCGATGAGGACGGGGTTGTTCTTGGTGCGGCGGGCGAGGATCTGGATGGTGCGGCGGATCTCCTCGTCGCGGCCGATCACCGGGTCCAGCTTGCCCGAACGCGCCGCTTCGGTCAGGTCGCGCGCGTACTTGGCCATCGCGTCATAGGCGTTCTCGGCCCCCGCGCTGTCTGCCTTGCGGCCGCCGCGCAGATCGGTGATCGCCGCTTCCAGCGCCTGCGGGGTGAGATTGGCGGCCTTCAGCGCCTGCCCCGCCCCGGTCGTGGTGGCGAGGGCCAGCGCCAGCAGCATGCGCTCCACGGTGACGAAGCTGTCGCCCGACTTGGTGGCCAGCTGCTCCGCCTGATCCAGCACGCGCACGGCATCGTTGTCGAGCCCCGGCGAGGCCTGCGCCCCGCTGCCGGAGACGGCAGGCAGCTTGCCCAGCGCCTTGTCGACTTCCTGCACGGCGAAGTCCGGATTGCCGCCCGCGCGCTTGATAAGCCCGGCGGCCATGCCCTCGCTGTCTTCCAGCAGGGCCTTGAGGATGTGGTCCGGGCTGATGCGCTGGTGGTTCATGCGGATCGCAACCGTCTGCGCCGCCTGAAGGAAGCCCTTGGCCCGGTCAGTGAATTTTTCGAGATTCATGGTGTGAATTGCCTCCTGATCTCGATCATATAGTGTTGCATTATTGCAACACAAGCCATGCCATGATCTTTTTCGCGCCGCCCGGCGCGGAAAGAAGTGGTTGAATCACAAGAGCCGGAACCGGCCGGCCCCAAGATGGGTGTCCGCGCCGGGATTGCCACCCCCGATAACCCCGAAGCGCGCGGCAATTTATCCGGAGGCACCCGGATCAAACGTCGCCCCGGCGTTGAACGGGCTTGCCGCGCATGCAAATGCTTGGCGCTGCGCCGCCCATTGCCTAGCTTCGCGGGCCAGACCGAAATCAACGGGAAGAGGCATCGAGACGTGGCGAAATTCACCCCTCAGCAGGCAGCGGACGTCCTCGCAATCAAGCAGGTCATTTACGAGTGGGGCGACGAGCTCGACATCCACAACGGCCTTGAAATGCGCAATGCCAACGTGCTGGCCGAGGACGTGGCCTACAACGTGGGCGGCGAATGGCGCGAAGGGCTGAAGGCCGTGGAGGCCTTCTACAAGGGCCGCGCCGAAGCGCTGCGGGCCGGTGCCGGGCTGATGACCATGCGTCACATCATCAGCAGCCTGCGCGTCTCGTTCGACGATGCGGACAATGCCAAGGTCGGCTACCTCCTGTTGTTCTTCGCCGCGCAGGGCGAGGCACCGTTCAACACCTGCGATCCCCTCGCCGTTGCCGACGTGAAAATGGAATGCCGCCGCGACTCCGACGGCGAATGGCGCATCACGCGGTTCGATTCCGGCCAGATCTTCCGGCGCGGTTGAGGCCGCCTTAGCTCCAAGCGACGCAGACAAAGAAACCCGTCGTCCCCGCGAAGGCGGGGACCCCGCTTCCTTCTGACACGCTTTCGCATGGCGCAAGACAGCGGGGACCCCGCCTTCGCGGGGGCGACGGCGTGTTTGGGGCAAAGGCGGAGGGATTAAACCAGCACCATCTTGCCAAGCGATTGAAACACTGGCGAGGCGCGCCATACGTGCTAGACCTCAGCCCATGCGACCCGTTACCCGTACGAGCCTGCTCGCGCTCTCAGCCGCCCTGCTCCTCTCCGCCTGCGCCACCGCGCCGAGCACCGCGTCGAGCGCTGCGCCGCCGCCGGTCGCCGCCGCAGCAGCACCGCAGCCCGCCTCACCCGCGGCGCTCGTCTCCAAGGTCGACATTCCCTACGAGACATTCGTGCTGCCCAACGGGCTCACCACGATCGTCCATACCGATCGCAAGGCACCGATCGTCGGCGTCACGCTCTATTTCCATGTCGGCTCCAAGAATGAACCGCGCGGCAAGACCGGCTTCGCGCACCTTTACGAGCACCTGTTCTTCGGCGGATCGGCCAACGTGCCCGATTTCGACGTGCCGCTGGACGCCGCCGGATCCACGTCCAGCAACGGTTCCACCTCCTACGACCGCACCAATTACGTCGAGACCGTGCCCACCGGCGCGCTGCCGCTGGCGATGTTCCTCGAAAGCGATCGCATGGGCCACCTGCTGCCCGCCGTCACGCAGGACAAGCTCGACAAGCAGCGGGGCGTTGTCCAGAACGAGAAGCGGCAGGGCGACAATCAGCCCTACGGCCTCTTCGAGTACGCCCTGAACGAAGGCCTGCTGCCCATCGGCCACCCCTATCGCCACACCACCATCGGCTCGATGGCGGACCTCGACGCGGCGACGCTGACCGACGTGCGCACGTGGTTTACCGATCACTACGGCCCCAACAATGCCGTGCTGGTGCTTTCGGGCGATATCGACGCGGCCAGCGCCCGTCCGCTGGTGGAAAAGTGGTTCGGCGACATTCCGCGCGGCCCGGCCGTCGCGCCGGTCTCGGCGGGGCCCGTCACCCTGCCCGCGCCCGTCCACCGCGAGATCGCCGATCAGGTGCCTATGATGCAGTTGACGCGCAACTGGACCGGCCCGGGCCTCAACGATCCCGATGCGCCCGCGCTTCAGGTGGGCATGGATATCCTCGGCGGCCTTGCCAGTTCGCGGCTCGACAACGAACTGGTGCGCGGCCAGCAGCTTGCCGTGAGCGTGACCGCCTATGCGCAAGTGCTGGAAAGCGTCAGCTTCCTCACCATGGCGATGACCGTGAAACCGGGCGTGGACCGCGCCAAGGCCAATGCCGCCTTCGACAAGGTACTGGCCGACTTCCTGCGCGACGGCCCCACCGAAGACGAAGTCCGCCGCTCCGTGGTCAGCACGCTTTCGGACCAGATCGGCGGGCTCGAACGCGTCGGCGGTTTCGAGGGCAAGGGCGCGACTTTGGCCGAGGGCCAGGCCTATTCGGGCGATCCGGCCAAGTACAAGCATGACCTTGCCGCCATGGCCGCGCTGACCCCGGCGCAAGTCAAGGCGGCGATGAACACATGGCTCTCGCGCCCGGTCTACGCGCTGGACGTCGTGCCGGGCGAGCGCACGATGGACGGCGCCAAGCTCGGCGGCTGGGGCGATGAGGACAAGACGCCCGCCCCCAAGCCCGATCCGAAGCGCCCGGTAGCCCCGGTGCCGCCCGCACCGAAAGTCGCGGCCCCGCCGGTCGCCCCGGTCGGCGCCCTCGCCTTCCCGGCGATCGAGCGCGCCACGCTGTCGAATGGCATTCCCGTGGCGCTCGCGCGCCGCACCGCCGTACCCAAGGTGGTGCTGACGATGGACTTCGACGCCGGCTATGCGGCCGACGCGCTGGATACGCCGGGCACGCAGGGCCTGATGCTGTCGATGCTCGATCAGGGCACGACCAGCCTCGATGCCACCGGAATTGCCGAGGCGCAGGAACGTCTGGGCGCGGGCATCTCGATCGACGGCTCGCTCGATACGTCGAGCGCCTCGCTGACCGCGCTGACCGCCAACCTCGGCCCCTCGCTCGACCTGCTGGCCGACGTGGTGCGCAACCCGGCCTTCGCCCCGTCCGAGGTCGACCGCGTCAAGGCGCAGGCGCAGGCCGCGCTTTCGCAGGCGCAATCCTCACCCCCGGCACTTGCCCGCCGCGCGCTTGGCGCTGCGCTTTACGGCAGCCATCCCTATGCCCAGCCCAGCGACGGGCTGGGTCAGGCGGATACGCTGGCGGCGCTCACGCCCGACGCGCTCAGGGCCGCGCACGCCAAGTGGCTGCGCCCCGATCTTGCCCGCATCACCGTGGTCGGCGATGTGACCATGGACGAGCTGAAGCCCCTGCTCGAACGCGCCTTCGGTAACTGGCAGGCGCCGACGACACCCGCGCCGGTCAAGCCGATCAACGCGGCAGTGGCGGCCAGCCAGCCCCGCATCGTGCTGATCGACCGCCCGCATTCGCCGCAATCGGTGATCCTGGCTGGCCGCGTCCTGCCGATCACCGGCCGCACGCCCGACGGCGAGCCGCTGCAACTGGCCAACGAAGTGCTCGGCGGCGGCTTCCTGTCGCGCCTCAACAAGGACCTGCGTGAGGAAAAGGGCTGGTCTTACGGCGTCTACAGCGGCGTCACCAAGGCCTTGGGGCCAAGCGCCTTCACGCTCTCCGCCCCGGTCCAGTCCGACCGCACAGGCGACGCGATCAAGTCGATCATCGCCGACATGACCGCCTATCCGGCCACCAAGGCGATCACTGCCGAGGAATTCCAGCGCGTGACGGACGGCGCCATCCGCCAGCTTCCCAACTTGTTCGAAACCAATTCGCAAGTTGCCGGCGCGATCCGCCAGAACGACCGCCTCGGCCGGCCGGAGGACTACTACGTGACGCTGGCGGCCAAGTACCGGGGCATCGGCCAGCCCGCCGTGGCAGCCGCCGCAACACAGTACCTCCGTCCGCAAGGCCTTGTCTTCGTGATCGTAGGGGACCGCAAAGTGGTGGAGCCGCAGCTCAAGGGACTTGGCCTGCCGATCGAAATCCAGCAGGCGCCCAAGACGGATAACGCGGCGGGCGGCGACGAATCGCAATGACGCCGCGCTGCGCCAGTGTTGTGAACAGGAGAAACTGAATGTCGCTCGGGGGAACCTACGAATGCTCCACCAAGACCCCGATGGGTCATCAGAAGGGCACGCTGACCATCGTTCCCGAAGGTGACACCTTCACCGGACAGATCACCGGCGATCTCGGCACGATGGAGCTGAAGAACGGCACCATCAGCGGCAATACGCTGAGCTGGAAGATGAAGATGACCTCGCCGATGCCGATCGATCTCGATTGCAAGGCGACGGTGGAAGGGCAGACGCTCACCGGCACGATCAAGGCCGGGTTTTTCGGCACGATGGCGCTGAACGGTACGAAGACGAGCTGAGGTCGCGGGGCAGCTGAATGACGGCGGCCTGATGACGAGCCTGCCCGACTGAGCAGGCTCGTCCGGCCATATCCCCCTTCCGACCTACCTGACAAAACACCGTCATCCCCGCGAAGGCGGGGATCCCGCTTCTTCTTGCGGTGGCGCACAAGGAAGCGGGGCCCCCGCCTTCGCGGGGGCGACGGAGAGGTTTGGTGCAGGGACATATCTTTCTGGACCGAACAGGTACCGCCAGCGATGGTCCCCCTATTTCGTTGACGCTCTCACCAGACGCAAAAAGGGCCGGGAAGCGCATCCGCTTCCCGGCCCTTTTCAATCGGTACCGCAGTCCGTCAGCCCAGCTTGGCCTTCAGGATCTCGTTCACCACCTGCGGGTTGCCCTTGCCGGCCATGGCCTTCATCGTCTGGCCGACGAAGAAGCCAAACAGCGCAACCTTGCCTTCGCGGTACTGGGCGACCTTGTCGGCATTGGCGGCGAGGATCTCGTCCACCTTGGCCTCGATGGCGCCGGTGTCCGATTCCTGCTTCAGGCCTTCGCGCTCGACGATGACACCGGCGTTGTCGCCGGTCTCGAACATCGTTTCGAGAACCTGCTTGGCGATCGAGCCCGAGATCGTGCCCTTGCCCACCAGCGCCAGTAGTTCCGCCGCCTGTTCGTGGCTGATCGGCGAGTCTTCCAGCGACTTGCCCAGCTTGTTGAGCGCGCCGAAGAATTCCGAAATCAGCCAGTTGGCCGCCTGCTTAGCGACTTCGGCAGGCTGCTTGCCCTGTGCCGAAGCGGTTTCGGCCAGCAGTGCCTCGAACCATGCGAACGTATCGACATCGGCGGTCAGCACGGCGGCGTTGTAGGCCGAAAGGCCCAGTTCGCCTTCGTAGCGGGCGCGCTTGGCGTCCGGCAGTTCGGGCAGGCTCGCGCGGCATGCCTCAAGGAAGGCATCGTCGAGTTCGAGCGGCAGCAGGTCCGGATCGGGGAAGTAGCGATAGTCGTGCGCGTCTTCCTTCGACCGCATCGATCGCGTGGAGCCGGTCGTCGGATCGAACAGGCGGGTTTCCTGCACGATCTTGCCGCCGCTTTCCAGCACATCGACCTGACGGCTGGCCTCATGCTCGATCGTCTGCATGACGAAGCGCACGGAGTTGACGTTCTTGGTCTCGGTCCGGGTGCCGAACGGCTCGCCGGGCTTGCGCACCGAGACGTTGACGTCGCAGCGCATCGAGCCCTGATCCATGTTGCCGTCGCACGAGCCGACATAGCGCAGGATCTGACGCAGCTTTGCCACGTAAGCCCCGGCCTCTGCGGGCGAGGTCATGTCCGGGCGGCTGACGATTTCCATCAGCGCCACGCCGGAGCGGTTGAGATCGACGTAGGACATCGTCGGATGCTGGTCGTGCATCAGCTTGCCCGCGTCCTGCTCGACGTGGATGCGCTCGATGCCGATCACCTTGTCGGCCGGGATGCCCGCCTTCTCGTCCGCCTCGATGGTCAGCGATCCCTCGCCCACCAGCGGGTGGTAGAGCTGGCTGATCTGGTAGCCCTGCGGAAGGTCGGCGTAGAAGTAGTTCTTGCGATCGAAGCGCGACCACTTGTTGATCTGCGCCTCGATCGCCATGCCGGTCCGCACGGCCTGACGGATGCATTCGCGGTTCGGAACCGGCAGCATGCCCGGCATCGCCGCGTCGATCAGCGAGACCTGCGAGTTCGGCTCCGCGCCGAACGCCGTGGCAGAGCTGGAAAACAGCTTGGAGTTCGAGGTGACCTGCGCGTGGACTTCGAGGCCGATCACGACCTCCCAGTCACCGGTGGCGCCCTGGATGCGATAAGTGCTCATATTACCACCACTTTTCCGGCTTGGCCGCAAACTGCGCGCGCTGTTCCAGCGCGAGACCGGCGTTCAGCACGCCCTGTTCGTCGAAAGCCTTGCCGATGACCTGAAGACCCAGCGGCAGCCCTTCGCGGTTGAGCCCGGCCGGGACCGACATCGCCGGAAGACCCGCGAGCGAGGCGGGGACTGCGAAGACGTCGTTGAGGTACATCTTCAGCGGATCGTCGACGTTCTCGCCAAGGCCGAAGGCGGCCGAGGGCGCGGTCGGCGCGAGGATCACGTCGCACTGCTCGAAGGCCTTGGCGAAGTCCTGCGCGATCAGCGCGCGAACCTTCTGGGCCTGCGTGTAGTAGGCGTCGTAAAAACCGGCCGAGAGCACGTACGTGCCGATCAGGATGCGGCGCTTCACCTCGGGGCCGAAACCGGCGGCGCGGGTGGCGGCGTACATGTCCTGAAGGTTCGCACCGTCCGGCAGATCGCGCAGGCCGTAGCGCACGCCGTCATAGCGCGCGAGGTTCGACGAGGCTTCGGCCGGGGCGATGATGTAGTAGGTGGGCAGCGCGTACTTGGTGTGCGGCAGCGAGATCTCGACGATCTCCGCGCCCGCATCCTTCAGCCAGGCAATGCCGTCGTCCCACGACTTGGCGACATCGTCGTCCAGGCCATCGACGCGGTATTCCTTCGGAATGCCGACCTTCTTGCCCTTCATGTCGCCCGAGAGAGCGGCTTCCCAGTTCGGCACGGGGAGGTCGAGGCTGGTCGAATCCTTGGCGTCGAAACCGGCCATGGCTTCCAGCATGATTGCACAGTCCTGCACCGAGCGAGCCATCGGGCCTGCCTGGTCGAGCGAGCTGGCGAATGCCACCACGCCCCAGCGCGAGCAGCGGCCGTAGGTCGGCTTGATGCCGGTGGTGCCGGTGAAAGCGGCCGGCTGGCGGATCGAGCCGCCGGTGTCGGTACCGGTCGCCGCCGGGCAGAGACGCGCGGCCAGCGCAGCCGAGGAACCGCCCGAGGAACCGCCCGGAGCGAGGGCAGCATTGCCACCGTCATTGCGCTTCCACGGCGAGATCACGTTGCCGAAATAGCTGGTCTCGTTCGACGAGCCCATGGCGAACTGGTCAAGGTTGAGCTTGCCCAGCATGCCCGCACCGGCATCCCACAGCTTCTGCGAGACGGTCGATTCGTACTGCGGCTTGAAGCCTTCCAGCATGTGGCTGGCGGCCGTGGTCTGCACGTCGAAGGTGGCGAACAGGTCCTTCATGCCGATCGGCACGCCGCCCATCTTGCCCAGAGCCTCGCCCTTGGCACGCTTGGCGTCGGTGGCCTGCGCGGCCTCGATCGCCTTTTCGGGCGTGGCGATGATGAAGGCGTTGAGCGCTTCCTGCGCGGCGGCGACGTTGGCGTTGAACGCCTCGGCCACTTCGACGGCGGTGAAATCGCCCCCCGCAACGCCGTCGCGGATCTGCGCGACGCCGAGTTCCGTAAGTTCAGTCATGCTGCAATCCAGCCGTTGTGTGCCGCCAGTGCTTCGACAAGCTCAGCACGAGCGGGGAAAAATATGTCCCTGTTCCCCGACCCGCTCATCCTGAGCCTGTCGAAGGATGGGAATACGAGGCGTTCCGCCGATATCACTCGATAACCTTGGGCACGCCGAAGAAGCCGTGCTGCGCGGCAGGCGCATTGGCCAGAACCGCATCGCGCTTGTCGCCGCCGGTCAGCGGATCGGCATCGATCACGTCGTCGCGCAGGCGCAGCGTGTTAGGGATGACGGCGGTCATCGGCTCGACTTGCGAGGTATCGACTTCGCCGAGTTGCTCGACCCAGGCGAGAATGCCGTTGAGTTCGGGGACCATCGCCTCGATTTCAGCCTCGCTCACCTTGATGCGGGCAAGGCTGGCGATCTTCGCAACGGTTGCGGTATCGACCGACATGGCGTTCCTTCAGTTTTGACCGGCACCGCACCGGAAACGCGCGGACGCCATAAGTTCAGGCCGGGCAGCTAGCACCCGGCCCGAATTGCTTCAAGCATCGAGCGGCCCCGAAAGGCCGCCGACGGCTTTATTGCTTGGGTTGTTGTGCAGCCGGCTGGCCGGCAGGAGCGCCCTGCTGCCCCGCCTGTTGCTGCGCCTGAACCGCCGCCATCATCTGTTCGAATTCGGCATGGGTCTTCCAGTCGATCAGCTGGACTTCGAACACGAGGTCCGAGTTCGGCGGGATCGGGCCGGACCCTTCCGCGCCGTAGCCGAGCGCGGCGGGGATCGTCAGGCGATAGGAACCGCCGCGCTGCATCTGCACGAGGCCCTGCGCGAAACCGGGTACCACGTCGGCAACCGCCATCGGCGTCGCATCCGACTGGTCGAACACGGTGCCGTCCTTGAGCATGCCCTTGTAGGCGACGAGCACGTAGTCCTCGGCTGAAGGCTTGGCGCCCTCACCGGCGGTCAGGGTTTCGACCTTGACCGTGGGTGCGGCAGCGGTGGCTGCGGCAGGTGCGGCCGCTGCCGGAGCAGCCGCATGGGCAGCCACCGGCGCCATGAGCGCGAATGCGAGAGCGATCGGGGCGATCTTCACTGCGGCGGCGATCAAGGCTGGACCGGCGCTTCGGCCGGGGCGCCTGCGGTCATACCGCCCGGCATGCCGCCCGGAACCGCGCCGGCGGCAGCGCCGCCCTGCTGCATCTGCATCTGCTGAAGCTGCTGCAGGATGCGCTGCTGCTGTTCGATCTCTGCCCGGCTCTTGAAGTCGATCAGCTGGATCTCGAAGTGCAGGTTGGTGTTCGGCGGGATCGGGCCTGCGCCCTTGTCGCCGTAGCCCAGCGCCGCCGGGATCTCGACATTGTAGGTGCCGCCGCGCTGCATCTTGACCAGCGCCTTGCCGAAGCCGGGAACGACTTCCGCCAGTGCCATCGGCACGCCCTTCTGCTGGTCGAAGACCTTACCGTCGGGCAGCGTGCCCTTGTAGTTGATCAGCACCACGTCATCCATGGTGGGCGATTCGCCCGATCCGGCCTTGATCGTCTCGACGCGCACGGAAGGCGGCAGGGCCGCATAGGCAATACCACCGGCGGCCAGCGCGATGGCGGCAACGCCGATCCAGATCTTGGCAACGGCGCCCTTGGCAATCGGCTGCAGCGGGACGCGGGTGATCTCTGTCATGGAGCCTTCCTGGTTTCTCTTGTGGCGCCTGCGCGCGCGCATTGGGACGCGGATACGCAAAAGGGCACGGATTCGTCCGCGCCCTCATGGATCAGGAAATCGCGGTCATCAAGCGATTAAGCCGCATTCGCGGATCGCAGATTCGCGGATCGCGGGCGCGCAGCCTGAACAGACGCAGCTTGCACGCACGATGCCCGAATCGGCACGGCCCGCGACCCTCGCCCGGCGCCATGCAGAACGGATGTTCCATGGCGGCCGGATGAGAGCACGGGCCGGTGCTGTCAGGCGCAGGCGGAGGCCCGCGCCCCTTCAGGCAAATGCCTTACTTGACGCCGTCACGCTCGAGACGCTTGCGCTCCAGCTTGCGAGCGCGGCGAACGGCAGCAGCCTTTTCACGCGCACGCTTCTCGGAGGGCTTCTCGAAGTGGCGACGCAGCTTCATCTCGCGGTAAACGCCTTCACGCTGCAGCTTCTTCTTGAGAGCCCGAAGAGCCTGATCGACGTTGTTGTCGCGGACGAGAATCTGCATAAACCGACACACCTCACAAATCGAAAGCACTGTTTCCGCATTCCGACGCGGAAGGTGCCTTGGGAAAACACGAAAATACGCCGAATCCCGTGGGAGGTCGGCTCGAAGTTGGGCGCCGCTAGCACCAACAGGGCTGCAAGGCAAGCTATCTCGGCTCAATTCGAGCCCGGAAAAGCGCCCTCCGCCGGGCACGGCGACCCGACGGAAGACTTTCTACACCATTACCGCCGATCAGGCCAGTTGATCGACGATCAGGCCGGAAGCCGAGGCTTCGTTGATGCCGGAGGCCGAGTAAGTGCTGCTCGTACCCTGATTGTCCTTCAGATTCTGGATGAAGCTGAGGATCGCGTTGAGCGCGGTATCGGTGTCATCGGTGGAATCGGTCGACGTCGTGGACGTGGTCGAATCAGTAGAGGTCGAATCGTCCGTATCGTCGCTGTCGTCGGTCGACTGCGTGCGGTGCGCGTGGTGTGCGCCATGGGCGCCGTGCGGGCCGCCCGCGCCGCCGGGACCACCGGGGCCGCCAGGACCGCCAGGACCGCCCATGCCTTCGACGCCGTCCTGCGTCTCGTCAGTGCCGGTCGAAGCGGCGGCATCCGTGGAGCCCGACGAGGAAGCCGAAGGACCCTGCGCGAACAGCGACTGAAGCGTGCTCGCCTGATCGTCGGTCAGCGTGCCCGCCGAAACCTGATCGGAAATCAGCGAATCGATGCGATCCTTCATCTGCGAGGGATCGAGGCGGCTGCCCGAAGAACTGCCCGAACCCGACGTCAGCGAACTGTCGATCGAATCGAGCGCCGATTCCATGGCACTGGCGTCGGTATCGGTGATGGTGCCGTTGCTGACCGCAGAGGCGACCTTGTTGTCCATATCCTTGCGGGGATTGAACAGAGCGCTGAGCGCGCTCGTGGCGGATGAGACTTGCATAGGATATCTCCTTGCGGAGTGGGGTCGCACCCGGGCTCTTTATAGAGGGCCATGCCCTGCAAACGGTCAAAGCGCGGACAAGTATCTGCACGGATGTCGAGCGGGGCTTCCACCACGATTGGAAATCCGCGCATTCGCGGCTAAGGCGGGCCCATGCCCCAACCCTCCTTCCTCCTCGCCTCCTGTCTGGTGGCGCTGGGCGGCGCGATCGGCTCATGGCTGCGCTTCGGCGTGGGCTATGGCTGGACCGTTCTGCTTGGCCCCACCCGCGCACTGGCGTTTCCCTACGGCACGCTCACCGTGAACGTCGTCGGCAGCCTTGCCATGGGCTTGCTGATCGGCTGGCTCGGCCGCGTCATGCCCAGTGGGACGGTGGGTGGAGAAAACCTGCGCCTTCTGCTAGGCGTCGGCGTGCTTGGGGGCTTCACAACATTTTCGTCCTTCAGCCTGGACACTGTCGCGCTTGCCCAGCGCGGCCATCCGGGCCTTGCCGTGTTTTACGTCGCGATTTCTCTGGCCGCCGGCCTCTGCGCGCTGTTCCTCGGCCTTACCTTGATGAGGAGCGCAGCATGAGCCGTGCCGATAATTCCGATTCCGTCCGCCAGTTCACCGTCGGCCACGACGACGAGGGCGTCCGCCTTGACCGCTGGTTCAAACGTCATCTGCCGCAAGTCGGCTTCGCGATGGTCTCGCGCTGGGCGCGTACCGGCCAGCTGCGTGTCGACGGCAAGCGCGCCGATGTCGATACCCGCCTTTCCGCCGGGCAAGTCCTGCGCGTGCCGCCGGGCGGCGAGGCCAAGCCCGGCCTTGGCGCCCCCCGCCCGCGCCGCGAACTGACCGAGGAAGAGATCGCGCTCGCCGATTCGATGGTCCTGACGCAAGACCGCGCGGCCATCGTGCTCAACAAACCCCCCGGCCTTGCCACGCAGGGCGGTTCGGGCATGAAAGAGCACGTCGACGGCCTGCTCGACGCCTATGTCGACAAGGGCCCGCGCCCGCGCCTTGTCCACCGGCTCGACAAGGACACCTCGGGCGTCCTGCTGATCGCCCGCACGCCGGGCAGCGCCTCGTTCTTCTCCAAGCGCTTTTCGGGGCGCACCGCGAAGAAGATCTACTGGGCGCTGGTGGTGGGCGTGCCCAGCATCAACGACGGCATGATCGAACTGCCCATCGCCAAGCAGCCGGGCACCGGCGGCGAGAAGATGCACGTTGACGAGGAAGGCGGCCAGTCCGCCCGCACCCGCTACCGCGTGCTGGACCGTGCGGGCAACCGCGCCGCCTGGGTGGAACTGCACCCGCTGACGGGCCGCACCCACCAGCTGCGCGTCCACATGGCGGCGATCGGCCACCCGATCGTCGGCGACGGCAAGTACGGCGGGCAGGAAGCGTTCCTGTCGGGCACGATCAGCCGCAAGATGCACCTCCACGCGCGCCGCCTGATCATTGAGCATCCGGACGGCACCCCGCTGGACGTGACCGCCCCCCTGCCCGAGCACTTCGCCAATTCGATGGCCTCGCTCGGCTTCGACGAGGCGGATGGCGCGGAGTTGCCCGAAGGTCCGGCCGTGTTCGGCAAGGAAGACGAGAAGCGCGTCGCCAAGGCTCACGCCAAGCAGTACCGCAAGGAACGCCGCGGCGAACGCCGTTCGCGCCGTGACGGCGGCGCCGAACGCCCCGGCTCGCGCGGGAAGCCCAGCGGGAAGCCGGCCGGCAAGCCGAGCGGCCCGAAAGCCGGTCCGCGCAAGGCCGCAACCGGGAAGCCGGTCGCTGCCAAGCCGGGCGTTCGCAAGCCTGCTGGCCCGGGCAGGCCCGCTGGCGGCGCCGGCGGCAAGCCCGCCGGTCGTCCGAGCGGCGGCGCACCGCGCGGCAAGCGCTGATGCATCCCAACGCGCAGTTCCGTCCGGCCGACCGTGCCATGGTCGAGACGCTGGTTGACGAGATCGGCTTCGGCATGGTCTTCGCAGCCACGCCGGACGGACCGCGCGTTGCCCATACCCCCCTGCTCCGGACCGGCGACGGCGCCGTGCAGTTCCATCTGGCGCGCGGCAATGCCCTCACCCGCCACATTGCCGGGACGACCGTGCTGGCCGTGGTGAACGGGCCCGACGCCTATGTTTCGCCGCGCTGGTATGCCGATGGCGGGCAAGTCCCGACGTGGAACTACGTCAGCGTCGAAATGGAAGGCCGCGTGCGCCGGATGGACGACGAGGGCCTGATGGGCCTGCTGGAAGCCCTGTCCGCCCGCAACGAAGCGCGCGTCAGCCAGGGCGAAGTCTGGACCATGGGCAAAGTGCCGCCCGGCCATCTGGCCAAACTCAAGGCCGGAATCGTCGGCTTCGAGATGGAAGTCCAGGCTTGGCGCCCCACCTTCAAACTCTCCCAGAACAAGCCCGCTGACGAACGCGAACGCGTCGCGCTGGGGCTCGAAGCGGAGGGATCGCGCGCGATGGCGCAGCTTATGCGGGACCTTGTTGAATGAAACTCGCCATTTTCGATTGCGACGGCACGCTGGTCGACGGACAGGCGCCGATTTGCGAGGCCATGGAGGCGAGCTTTGCGGAATTCGGCCTCCCTGCCCCCTCGCGCGGGCTGATCCGCCGCGCGGTCGGCCTTTCGCTGCCGCAGGCGATCCGCCAGCTCTTGCCCGAAAGCAACGAGGCGCAGCAGAACGCCATGGCCGAGGCCTACAAGCTGGCATTCCGCGCCGCGCGCGAGGAGGGCCGCGTCTCGCAGCCGCTGTTCCCCGGCATCGACGAGACGCTGCGTGCGCTGCACGGCGCCGGTTGGACGCTGGGCGTCGCCACCGGTATGTCCGATCGCGGGCTGACGCACTGCCTTGCCGCCAACGGCATCACCGACCTGTTCGTCACGCTCCAAACCGCAGACCGCCACCCCTCCAAGCCGCATCCCGCGATGCTGGAGGAAGCGATCTTCGAAGCCGGGGCGCAAGCCAGCGAAACCGTGATGATCGGCGATACCGCCTATGACATGCGGATGGCGGCCAACGCCGGAACGCGCGGCATCGGCGTCGACTGGGGCTATCACCACCCGGAGGAACTGATCGCCGCCGGGGCGGAGATCGTCGTCGAAACCCCGCGCGCGCTGCTGGAGCACCTGATCGCATGACCACGAACGAGACCGATCCTGCCCGAGATCCTGCACGCAGGCGCTGGGCCACTATCCAGCTCGTCCGCATCTTCGGCGTCGCCTGCGTGGTGGGCGGCATGATGATCGGTTCGGGCAAGCTGAACCTCCCGCTCTGGGTCGGATATGTCCTCATCGCCAATGGCCTTGTCGACGTTTTCGTCATCCCCACCATGCTCGTGCGCAAATGGCGCAGCCAAGACTGACGGACATCTGAAGTGAAGCGTTTCTACAAGGAAGCAACCGTCTCCGGGACGGAAGATGGCTGGCGCGTGCTGCTCGACGGGCGCGGTATCAAGACCGCCGGCGGCCGCCCGCAAGTGGTTCCCACTCCGGCGCTCGCCGAGGCGCTCGCCGCCGAATGGGCCGCGCAGGGCGAGGAGATCGACCCGGGCACGTTCCCGCTGCGCGATCTGGCCGACTTCGCGGTCGATGTCGTAATCCCGGATCGCGCGCTCGCCGTGCGCGAGATCCTGCCCTATGCCGAGACCGACACGCTCTGCTACCGCGCCGATCCCGAGGATGCGCTGTTCGCGCGGCAGCTTGCGGTGTGGGAGCCCTTGCTGGCCGCTGCCGAGCAGCGCCACGGCCTGCGCTTCACGCGCGTTTCGGGGATCGTCCACAAGGCACAGCCCGCCGAGACGCTGGCGCAACTGGAAGCCACGCTTGGGGCGCAGGACGCCTTCACGCTGGCGTCGCTGAAGATGCTGTCCAGTCTGGCCCACTCGCTGGTGGTCGCGCTGGCGGCCATCGAGCCCGGCGCCGACGCCGAAGCGCTGTGGAAGGCCGCCAATCTCGAGGAGGACTGGCAGGTCGAACTCTGGGGCGAGGACTGGGAAGCCGCCGAACGCCGTGCCGCGCGCTTTGCCGCTTTTACGCTGGCGATGGACTTTGTCCGGCTGGCTCGGGCGGGCTGAACCGCTGGGTTTTGTCGCAAGAAAAGCGGGGTCCCCGCCTTCGCGGGGACGACGGAGTTTTTTTGCGAGAAGTTCGCGTGCCCCCGCCGGGGAACTTCAGCCTCGCCGGAACGATAGAGTTCGCACCACCTGCCACAACGACGTGACAGGAAAAGCCTCCCAAAAGGCGCGATGATCTGTTGTCCGCACAAGCCAACCAACAGCCCGTCATCCCCGCGAAGGCGGGGATCCCGCTTCTCTTGCGGCGGAGAGCGAGCCTATAAAAACAGGAAAACCCGCCCCGGCTGAACCGGAGCGGGCATCCCTCACGGAGCACGGCGTTGCCGCCGTGCCTTCCCGCTCTTCTTGAGATCAGAACTTCACGCCGAGACCGGCCAGCGCGTAGTGGCGGCTGACGCCCTTCTCGTAGTTCGAGTAGTTGTACTCGACCTTGCCGAACAGGTTGCCGCCGAAATCGTGCTCGAAACCGGCGCCGACGCGGAAGCCGTCGACGTTGGTACCGGCGCTATCCTTGTTCACACCGTCGTCGTAAGTCGCGCGCAGACGGGCGTTGGTGTAGCCGCCAAGGACGTAAAGCTTGGTGTCGGCACCGACATTGGTGCCCACGCGAGCGACAACGGCAAGGTCGCGACCGGTGCGGACGCAAAGCTTGTCACCGGCGGAGAGCAGGTCGTGCTCGCATTCCTTGGTGGTGCTGTCCGAAACGCTGGCCTGGATGCCGAAGAACAGCGCTTCGCGGGCCTGCACGTCGTAGCCGGCGGCCACGCCATAAGTCAGGCCTTCCGACGATCCGCCATTGACGGAAACGCTGTCGAGCCCGGTCTGAGCCTGAACATAGGCCTACGCGTTGGCAGCGGCCGGAACGGCAAAAAGGGCGGCGGCAGCGCCGAGAAGGGCGATCTTGTTCATGGTATGCTCCTGCATTCTACTTGCCCCGCAACATTCGTGGCGGCGAGGTCGGGGGCCGAATACAGGCCGGGGATTCCCTTTCAACTTACAGACTTGAAATATGTCGTCACAAAACTGTCATTGTGACAAAGGTGTCACAATAAGGCCTGACGCCATCACGCCGGAATGGCGGAAACCCGCGGTTGATATGAAAATTCGCAAAAACCATAAATGCGGCGGAAATTTATTTTCCGCCGCATCCACCAAACCCGCCCAAGCGATCGGCAAAAGACATCAAATCTTGCGAATAATGTCTTTTACTGCGCGTACTGCGCGGAAGGCGCCGTTGCTTCACCTTTTACCCAGTCTGCGACCTGCTTTGCCACATCGTTGGCGGCCCGGTTCAGCGCGGGCGCGACATCGGCGACATCGGGCTTCACGTTGGGCACGGCCGCCTCGAAGCGGCGGGTGGTGATCGGGCCGCCCCGTTCGGTGCGGGTCGCATCGAAGCGGACGATGACCGAGCGGGTAGGCACGTCATAGCCCATGTCCAGCAGGCGCCCGCCGATCAGGGTGCGGCCGGTGGTCTCGAAATCGCCGCCCACGACGACCAGCTTGCCGGTGCGCGCGCGCAGCGTTTCGGCCAGCAAGGTGCGCATCTGCCGCGCGGGCCGCTCGGTCCAGAATGCGTCCTTGAGGTAGGACAGGCTGGACGCGTCGATCTTCACCGGCACGCGCGGCGTGTCGAGGCTGCGATCGAAATCGGGATCGAGCACGACGATGGCATCGGCCACCTGGCCGCTCACTTGCGTGCCCGCGGGCGCGCTATCGTCCGGTGTCAGGCGGATCAGCTGCTCCGGCGGCTTGGCGCCCAGGCTGATGCAGCCGGGAAGCGCCAGGCAGGCCGCAAGGGCAAGCGCGCCTCCCAGCATCCGGCCACCGGGAAGCCTGCCACTGGAGCCCCTGCCCCCGTCCGTCTTTGCGCTTTGCATCTCGACCATCGTCGCCCTCATCATGGCTTGTAGGTGGGCAGCTTCTGCCCCTTGAGCAGCGCGCCGGCGCCCTGATCGTCAATCTTCTCGGTCACCGCGCGCAGGGCCCGGCTGGTCGCCTGAAGATCGCGGATGGCGGATTCGGCGGCGGGCAGCGTCTGGTTCGAAACCTTGTCGAACGCGGGCTGCGCGTGCTCCAACGTCTGGTTCAGCGTATCCATCGACTTCTGCGCCGAGGCCAGCGTCTGGCGCAGCTGATCGGCCAGCGAGCTGCCCTGATCGCCCAGCAGGCTGTCCGCCTTGCCCGCCACACCTTCGAACGCGGCCAGCGTGCGCGTCGCCTGATCGAGTGTCGACTGCAACTGTTGCAACGTCTGCTTCACCTGCGGCGTCGCCTGCGAAATGTCGTGCGTCATCTTGTCGGTATTCTTGAGAATGCCGGTGATCGAACGCCGGTTCTCTTCGGACAGCAACAGGTTGAGGTTCTCGGTCAGCGTCGCCAGCCGTTCGAGCAGCAGCGGCGCGTTCGAGAGGATCTCGCCCAGCCCGCCCCGCTTCGTCGGGATCACCGGCACGCCTTCGGGGCCCGGCTCGGTGAGCAGCGGCGCACCCTTGACCGCGCCTTCAAGCTGGATGTCGGAAACGCCGGTGAAGCTGCCCTGGATCGTGGCGGTGGTACCCACCGTCACCGGCACTTTCTTGTCGACGCGGATGCGCACGCGCACGAAGCTCGGATCCTGCGGCCAGAGTTCGATCTCCCGGATCTGTCCGACCGGAACGCCCGCGAAATCGACACCCGATCCGCGCGAGAGGCCGTCCACCGACTGCTTGAAGAAGATGTCGAACTCGTTGCGCGCGCCTTCGTTCAGGCGGGCGATCCAGATGATGAACGCCGCGAGCGCTGCCAGCAGCACCAGCGTGACCGCTCCGACCCAGACGTGATTGGCCCGTGTTTCCATGCTTGGTGCCTTATGCTCCCGGCTCGTTTGAATCGTTACCGGAATTATTGTTGGCCGAAGAATCGTCGGCCGAATTGTTGCCACCGGAGGTTTCGCCGGACGGTGCGGGCGTGATCATCGCCTCGGCCGCATCCTCCTCCGCGATTTCGTCCCGCGCGCCCAGCGCCGCGCGGCCGCGCGGGCCGTTGAAGTATTCCTGGATCCACGGATGATCGAGCGCGAGCAGTTCGGGGATCGTCCCCACCGCGATCACCTGCTTGTCCGCCAGCACCGCCACGCGGTCGCAGATGGCGTGGAGCGTATCGAGGTCGTGGGTAATCAGGAACACTGTAAGGCCCAGCGTCTCCTTGAGCCCGCGCGTCAGCCGGTCAAACGCGGCGGCGCCGATCGGATCGAGGCCGGCGGTGGGCTCGTCAAGGAACAGCAGCTCCGGATCGAGCGCCAGCGCACGTGCCAGCCCGGCGCGCTTGCGCATGCCGCCGGAAAGCTCGCTGGGATACTTGTACGCCGTGTCCTCCGACAGGCCCGCAAGCCGCACCTTGAAGCGCGCGATCTCTGCCCGCAGTTCGTCGCCGATCTCCGGGAAGAACTGCTTGAGCGGCACTTCGACGTTCTCGCCCACCGTCAGCGTGGAGAACAGCGCGCCGCCCTGGAACAGCACGCCCCAGCGCGAACGCAAATCGACATCGTCTTCCTCGTCTGCGGATTCGTCGATGCTGTGGCCAAGCACGGTGATCTTGCCCGCATCGGGCTGCTGGAGCCCGATGATCGAGCGCATCAGCACCGACTTGCCCGTGCCCGAGCCGCCGACCACGCCGAGAATCTCGCCCTTGCGGACCCTGAGCGAGAGATTCTCGTGAATCACATGCTCACCGAAGGCATTGCGCAGCCCTTCGACCACGATCGGGCAATCGTCAGGCTGCCCGTCCTGCGCCTGCGGGCATTCGGTTTCGATTTCGGTCATGCCCAGCCGATCTTGGTGAAGAAGATCGCGAAGAAAGCGTCGAGCACGATCACGGTGAAGATGGCCGTGACCACCGCCTGCGTGGTGCGCTGGCCCACTTCCTCTGCGTTCGATTTCACCTGCATGCCCTGATAGCAGCCCGCCAGCGCCACGATCAGCGCGAAGACGGGAGCCTTGAGCAGGCCCACCCAGACGTCGGTGATCGGCACCACTTCCTGCGTGCGCTTGAGGAAGGTCCAGAACGGAATGTCGAGCGCGAAGTTCGAGATCGTGGCACCGCCGATGATCGCCAGCACCGTGGAATAGAAGCCCAGCAGCGGCATCATCAGCATCGTCGCCAACACGCGCGGCACCACCAGCGCCTGCATCGGCGAGACGCCGATGGTGCGCATGGCATCCACTTCCTCGGTCAGCTTCATCGTCCCGATCTGCGCCGCGAAGGCGGATCCCGAGCGGCCCGCGACCATGATCGCGGTCATCAGGATGCCCAGTTCGCGCATGGCAAGGCGGCCGGTCAGGTTAATCGTGTAGATCTCCGCCCCGAACTGGGCGAGCTGCACCGCGCCCTGCTGGGCGATGACGATGCCGATCAGGAAGCTCATCAGCCCGATGATCCACAGCGAATTGATGCCCACATACTGCATGTGGAACACCAGCGCCGTGCCGCGCAGGCGCGAGGGATGGCGGATCGCCGCGCCCAGCGCCAGAATCAGTTCGCCCAGGAATCCGGTCGCGCGGACGAAGCCCTTGCCCCAGTTGACCACCAGATCGCCGAATTCGCCCAGCGTGCGGATCAGCAATCCGGGCTGCGTCTCGACTTGCGGTTCGTCCACCGGCAGGCGGCCGATCGCGGCGAACAGGTTCCGCGCGGATTCGCTTTCGCCTGTGATTTCAAGCTTGTGCCGGCTGGCATAGTGACTGACGAGCCAGGCGCCGGTCGTGTCGATGTCGGTCACGCCGGACATGTCCACCCGGTCGAACGGCCCATCCAGCTGCGCCAGCTTGGCATCGAGATTGCCCAGCGAATGAACGCAAAGCGGCCCCTTCAGCGCAACCGTGCGAACGCCGTCCTGGTCGCCTTGCGACAGAGTGAATTCAGCCCATTCCCGCATGTGCGCTCGTATTGGGGGAAAATGCCTGCACCGGCAAGGGGTTCCCCCGGTGCGACGGATTGTTCATTTCGCAATTGCGGGGTTTTGTCGGGTGCGCTCGTCACATCCGTGCCGAGCTTGCGGCACCAGCCCACTCCCCCACCCAATACTTGCGCGCGAAAGGCGCAACTGGCAAAGCGCCGCGCCATGACCGACACTCCAGACGCCGCTCCCGAAACCGCCCCCGAAACCGGGCTGGACAAGACCTTCGACCCCGCCCAGATCGAGGCGAAGTGGTACCAGCATTGGGAAAGCGAAGGGCTGTTCCGCCCCGAGCGCGCCGACGCGCAGCCGTTCACCATCGTGAACCCGCCGCCGAACGTCACCGGATCGCTCCACATCGGCCACGCGCTGGACAACACGCTGCAGGACATCGTGATCCGTCACGAGCGCCTGAAGGGCAAGGACGCGCTCTGGGTGGTCGGCACCGACCATGCCGGCATCGCCACCCAGATGGTGGTCGAACGCCAGATGGAAGCGAAGCAGGACAAGCGCGCCAACTACACGCGTGAACAGTTCATCGAAAAGGTCTGGGAATGGAAGGCCGAATCCGGCGGCACCATCACCGGCCAGCTGCGCCGCCTCGGCTGCTCGATGGACTGGAGCCGCGAGCAGTTCACGATGGATCCGCACTTCACCAAGGCCGTGGTCAAGGTCTTCGTGGACCTGCACAAGCAGGGCCTGATCTATCGCGACAAGCGCCTGGTGAACTGGGACCCGAAGTTCCGCACCGCCATTTCCGACCTTGAGGTCGAAACGCGCGAAACCAACGGCCACTTCTGGCACATCAAGTATCCGCTTTCGGACGGTTCGGGCCATATCCACGTCGCCACCACCCGCCCGGAAACGATGCTGGCCGACATGGCCGTCGCGGTTAATCCCGAGGACGAGCGCTACAAGGAACTGCTGGCGCGCGGCGCCACCGTCACCCTGCCGCTCACCGGCCGCGAGATTCCCATCGTCGCCGATGAACACGCCGATCCCGAACTGGGCTCCGGCGCGGTGAAGATCACCCCGGGTCATGACTTCAACGACTTCGAGGTTGGCAAGCGCGCCGGCTTCAAGGCCGCGGACATGCTCAACATGCTCGATGCCGATGCCCATGTCTGCCAGACGCAGGACGGCCTCGTCCCCGCGCAGTTCATCGGCATGGACCGCTTCGAAGCGCGCAAGGCGATCGTCCAGTTCCTCGAAGACGACGGCCTGCTCGAAAAGGTCGAGGATCGCGTGATCCAGACCCCGTTCGGCGACCGCAGCGGCGTGGTGATCGAACCCTGGCTGACCGATCAGTGGTACGTCGATGCGCAGACGCTGGCCGGCCCGCCGATGGAAGCCGTCCGCTCCGGCGCGATCGAGATCGTCCCCAAGACCTGGGAAAAGACCTTCTTCAACTGGATGGAAAACATCCAGCCCTGGTGCGTTTCCCGCCAGCTCTGGTGGGGCCACCGCATTCCCGCGTGGTACAGCGAAGACGGCGAGATCTTCGTGGCCGAGACCGAGGAAGAGGCACAGGCGCAGGCCGGCAACAAGAAGCTGACCCGCGACAACGACGTGCTCGACACCTGGTTCTCCTCCGCGCTCTGGCCTTTCGCCACGCTCGGCTGGCCCGATGAAGACGCGCCGCTGCTGAAGAAGCACTACCCGAACGATCTGCTCGTTTCCGGCTTCGACATCCTGTTCTTCTGGGATGCGCGCATGGCGATGCAGGGCATTCACTTCATGAAGGAAGTGCCGTGGAAGCGGCTCTATCTCCATGGTCTGGTGCGTGCTGCCGACGGTCAGAAGATGTCGAAGTCCAAGGGCAACGTGGTCGATCCGCTGGGCCTGATCGACAAGTACGGTGCGGATGCGCTGCGCTTCTTCATGGCCGCCATGGAAAGCCAGGGCCGCGACGTGAAGATGGATGAAAAGCGCGTGGAGGGTTACCGCAACTTCGCCACGAAGCTGTGGAACGCCGCGCGTTTCTGCCAGTCCAACGGCATCGTCGCCAGCACCTCGATCAAAGCGCCGGCAGCCACCTCCGCCGTCAACAAGTGGATCATCGGCGAAGTCGTCGAAACCGTCGCCGCGCTGGACAAGGCCATGGCCGACCTGCGCTTCGACGCGGCGGCCAACGCGATCTACCACTTCGTGTGGAACCAGTTCTGCGACTGGTACATCGAACTGATCAAGGGCAACTTCGACGAAGAGACCAAGGCCGTTGCCGGCTGGGTGCTCGACCAGATCCTCGTCATGCTCCACCCCTTCATGCCCTTCGTCACCGAAGAGCTGTGGAGCAAGATGGGCGCGCGCGATCAGGACCTGATCGTCGCCGCATGGCCCGCGCCGGAAGCTTCGGTGGACGGCGAGGCCAAGGCCGAAGTCGAATGGCTGATCGCGCTGATCGGCAACTTGCGCGGCGCCAAGTCCGAACTCGGCATCGCGCCGGGCGCGCGCCTTACCGCCTATGTCGCCGATCCCTCGGACGCGACGCGCGCGGTGATCGGCCGCAACGGCACGGTGATCGACCGTCTGGCCCGCCTTGACGCAATCAAGTTCGAGGCCGCTCCCGCCGGTGCCGCCATGCAGGTGGGCGCGGGCGACGCGACGCTGGCGATCCCGCTGGAAGGCGTGATCGACATCGCAGCGGAGAAGGCCCGTCTGGAAAAGGCCATGGCCGCTTCGGTCAAGGAGCGGGACTCGCTCGACAAGCGTCTGGGCAACCCGGCCTTCGTCGAGAAGGCCAAGCCCGAGGCGATCGACAAGGCGCGTGCGGATCATGCCCACCACTCGGCCGAAGCCGAGCGTCTGGCTGCGGCGCTGGCACGACTGGGGTAAGATCAAGCGGAGGGAGGTGGGGCTAAGCCGACACCGCTCCCCCTCGTCGCCCCCGCGAAGGCGGGGGCCCCGCTTTTCTCATTTCACGCGGAGGCGCGGAGACGCGGAGGGACAGTGCAGCAATCCACCTCTCCGTGCCTCCGCGCCTCCGCGTGCTAAAAAGAAGCGGGATCCCCGCCTACGCGGGGATGACGGAGTGAATATGATCAGTCGGACATGTGGAAATGCTCTATCCCACACCGACCTTCGTCATTGCGAGCGTAGCGAAGCAATCCAGAGCAGCGCAGTGCCGCGCTGGATTGCTTCGCTACGCTCGCAATGACGAAGACAGTTCAGTCAATTCCATATTCGGTTAAAAGCGGAATTGTTGCCAATCCCGGCTGTCATCCCGAATTCGTTTTCCTACCCCGCGCATATCTGACACTTTTCCGCGCGTGAACGCCCTGCTCTTTCCCCACGATACCAGCCACAAGGTGACACCTCCGACGCAAGGTGACACTTTTTGCTCTGGACCGTGTAAACTGTGTCAACCTCACCCCTCAAAACCGTAACCTTATACCGAGACCATCCGTGACGCTTGCCCTAGCCACCACCACTCCCGGCGAACCCGAAGTGTTCGCTTCGCTGCAAGGCGAAGGGCCCAGCATGGGGCGGCCGAGCACCTTCGTGCGGCTGTCGCGCTGCAACCTCGCCTGCCAGTGGTGCGACACCGCGTATACGTGGCGGTTCACCGGCGATAACCGCTTCCACCGCGACGATCTGGCGTTCGAGCGCAAGGCCAATCAGGTCATGGCCGAGGAAGCCGACGTGGCGCGCATGGTGGCCGACCTGCCGCCCGACCGCCTGGTGATCACGGGCGGCGAGCCGCTGCTTCAGGGCGCGCAACTGGCAAAGATGCTGGCCGCGCTCGACGAGATCCGCCCCGGAATGCATGTCGAGATCGAAACCAACGGATCGGTCGCCCCGCATGCCAGCCTCGATGCACGGGTGCAGCAGTACAATGTCAGCCCCAAGCTGGCGCACAGCGGCAATCCGGCAGAACTGGCGCTGGTGCCCGAACGGCTGGCGGCATGGGCGGCGGACCCGCGCGCCTACTTCAAGTTCGTGGTGGCCGAGCCTGCCGATGTCGCCGAAGTCGAGGCCCTTAGGGATACTTACGCAATCCCCCGCGAGCGGCTATTCCTGATGCCCGAAGGACGCTCCAGCGATGTCATCAGGCAACGCTCGGGTTGGCTCTCGGATTTATGCATGCGTGAAGGCTATCGCTTCACAGACCGCCTGCACATCCACATCTGGGGCGATACGCGGGGCACGTAAGGGGACACATGAACGAAGCATCGCCAATTCCGGCCGGCGAGACCGAGCCCGAGGAAGCACCTCCGCCTCCACAGATGGCGCGAATGAAGGGCGACCTGACGCAAGGTCCGATCCTGAAGACGCTGCTGCTGTTCTCCGTCCCGATGCTGATCTCGAACGTCCTCCAGACGCTCAACGGATCGGTCAATGCGATCTGGGTCGGGCGGCTGCTGGGCGAAAGCGCGCTGGCGGCCACCGCTAACGCCAATATCATCATGTTCCTGATGATCGCGCTGGTGTTCGGTTTCGGCATGGCGACCACCGTGCGTGTCGGCCAGCACTTCGGCGCGCGGCAGATCGATGCGGCGCGCCGGACGTTCGGTTCGGGCGTGGGCTTCTGCACCCTGCTCGCGGTGATCTGCGGGCTTGGCGGCTGGTTCGGGGCGGATTCCCTGCTCCATACGCTGGGCACGCCCGAAGCCAGCCGGATCGAGGCGCTGGCGTATTTGCGCGTGATCTTCGTGACGCTGCCGCTCGGTTCGCTGTCGCTGATGGTGTCGATGGGCATGCGCGGCGCGGGCGATTCGAAGACGCCGCTCTATGCGATGATCCTGACCGTGGCGCTGGACGTGATCCTGAACCCGCTGCTGATTATCGGCCCCGGCCCGGTGCCCTCGCTGGGCATTGCCGGATCGGCGCTCTCGACCGCCTTCGCGAATTTCGCAGGGCTGCTTTTCCAGGTCTGGCGGATCTACCGGCAGGACCTGCCGATGCGCCTGCGCGGCGCGGAACTGGGCTACCTGATCCCGCGCGGCAGCGAGCTGAAGTACGTGATCCTCAAGGGTCTGCCGATGGGCGCGCAGATGCTGCTGGTGTCCTCTGCCGGTCTCATCATGGTCAGCCTCGTCAACAAAGAAGGGCTGCATTCGGCAGCGGCCTACGGTGCCTCGCTCCAGCTGTGGAACTACTTGCAGATGCCCGCCTTCTCGATCGGCTCGGCGGTCAGCGCGATGGTTGCCCAGTCGCTCGGCGCGCATGACCACAAGCGCGTGGGCAAAGTGACGGGAATTGGCCTTGTCACCAATCTGGCGATGTCGCTGGTGCTGGCGGCGCTGATCGTGCTGTTCGATCATCCGCTGCTGGCGCTGTTCCTCGGCGGCAACAGCCCGGCGATGCCGATCGCGCAGAACATCCAGGTCATCTGCACGGCATCGTTCGTGATCGTGTCGATCACCATGATCCTGACCGGCACGATGCGCGCCTACGGCGCGGTGGTCGCACCGTTGGTGATCATGTTCCTTGGCCTCTATCCGGGGCGCCTTGGCTTCTACTTCCTCGCCTATCCGCTGATCGGCAGCCAGGCGCTGTGGTGGTCCTATCCGGTCGGCTCGACGCTGACCGTGGCCATGACCGTCGGCTACTATCGCTGGGGCAAGTGGCGCGCAGCGTTCGATCTTTGAGAAACGCCCCTCCCCTTGGGAGGGGACAAGGGCAATTATCGGCCCTGCGCGCGCCACCGCTGGACCGTGCGCAGGACGGCCTCCTCCTCGCCGCCGGAGCTGTTCCACAGCTCGGTAAACGAGGGGTCGGCCGAGGCGGGACGCTTGTATTCCTCAAGCTCGTCGAACGAAACGCGGACCGGGATCGCCACGCCCTCGCCGCAGATGATGCACTCGCGGTTGCGCAGCGCCGGGATCGAATCGAGGAACCCCCGCGCGCCTTCGGGCATGGCCGCACGCACGAAGGCCTGATCGCGGTCGTTGTTGAGCCGCATCGAGATGATCGTACCGCACTGCGACAGCACGCCCTCGGCAAGGTCCGACGGGCGCTGGGTGATCAGGCCCAGCGAGATGCCGTACTTTCGACCTTCCTTGGCGATCCGCGACAGGATGCGGCCGACCGAGGAACCATCGGCGTTCTTCTCGTTCGGCACGTAGCGGTGCGCTTCCTCGCAGACGAGCAAGATCGGCTGCGTCTTCTCCTCGCGCCCCCAGATCGCATAGTCGAAGACCATGCGGCTGAGCACGGCAACCACGGTGCTGGTGATGTCCGAAGGCACGCCCGAAACGTCGATGATCGAGATCGGCCGCCCGCGCGACGGCAGGCGGAAGATCTTGGCGATGAACTCCGCCATCGTATCGCCCACCAGCATGCCCGAGAACATGAACTGATAACGCGGATCGCCCTTCATCTCGTCGAGCTTGTTCTTGATGCGCACGTAAGGCGCGCTCGAATGGCCCTTGTCGAGCTTGCCCATGTGGTTGTTGAGAATGTTGGACAAGTCCGACAGCAAGTAGGGGATCGGCGAATCCACCGTGATCTTGCCCAGTTGTTCGGCCAGCCGGTTGCGCGAGCGCGCCTCTAGCAGGCACTTGGCCAGGATCTCGCAGTCGAGCTGGCGATCGTCTCCGCGCGCCGTCAGCAGCGTCTCGCAGTGTTCCTCGAAGTTCATCAGCCAATAGGGCATCTGGAGGTTCGAGACGTCGAGGATCACGCCGGTATTGCGAAACGCGGACGCGTACTCGCCGTGGGGGTCGATCATGATGATGTGACCCTCCGGCGCATGCTGGCAGATGCGGTGAAGGATCAGCGCGGCGCTGGTCGACTTGCCGGTCCCGGTGGAGCCCAGCAGCGCGAAGTGCTTGCCCAGCAAGGCGTCGATGTAAAGGCCGGCGCGGATGTCCTTGGTGGGATAGACATTGCCGATCTGGATCGCGCTGCGCCCATCGCTGGCATAGATCTGACGCAAATCCTCGGTGGTGGCCGGATAGACCAGCGAGCCCGGCGAGGGATAGAAGGTAACGCCGCGGCGGAAGCCGTGGATGCGCCCCGTAAGGCGCTCCTCGCTGCCTTCGCCCAGAAAGTCCGCCTCGGCGACGATGCCGCCGGGGATCTTGCTGTCGCTCTTCTGGTTGCGGATGCTGGCGAGCAGCCAGCCGTTCCCGACGCGGATCTTGACCTGACTGCCCACTTGCCCGGACTGCGCGACCGAAGGATCGCCGTCCTTCATGACTTCGCCAAGTCGGTTGATGTCGAGCGCGATGCGCGTGCCCGCGCCGGAAATTTCGAGGATGACGCCGATCGGCTCGCGCCCGGTGTCCAGACGCGGTGCCTGCCGCTGCGGGGCTGCTTGAGGCTGGCCCTGGGGATGGGGCGCGGCCGATCCCGGCTGCGCGGTCGCCTGCCCGGCCTGCGGCGCGCGTGTGGGATCGAAGCCTTCCATCTGCATCTGATTCATCGTGCCCCCAAAAGTCCTTGGCGCTTGGAGAGCTATGACCGCGCAGTTAATTTCCGGCTAAAATCGCACTAATACGAAAGGCTCACAGTCCGTTTGAAAAATGCCCAAAGGGGCATTTTTAGCGCATCGCGAAAAGCCGGCCCGCAAGCCAGCCCATGCCCACCGAGACAGCGACTGCCAGCAGGCCATAGGCGAAGCCGTAATTCTCCGCGAAATCGGCGATGGCGCGCTCGACGCCGAGCTTGCGCACTTCCACCTGACTGCTGGCGGAGGCCACCACGCGGCCATTGGAAATGGCGAAAGTCTCCGCCGTATAAGTGCCGGTCGGCACGCGCGAGGGCAGGCCGATGCGCGCCTGATAGAGCACTTGCTCGCTCACTTTCACCCCGCCCTCATCCTCGCGGTAGAGGCCGTTGCGGCGGTTGAGATCGACCAGTCCGCCCGCGAAGCGGGCCTGCTCGTCAGGATCGATCGCGCCGATCGGCGAAAGCTGCAACCACTTGAGCCCGAGTTCGTAGATCGCCGCCGTCTTGTCGTCGACGATCTTGGCGATCGGGCGGGTGGAGGCGATCGCGTAATAGGATGGTGCCGAACGCAGTTCGGTGCTGTCGGCATTGATCCAGATTCCGGCCACCTTCCGCTTCTGGCGCAGGACGATGGACTGGGTCGGCCCCTTCAGCACGACGACGATGTCGTAATACTGCGCGGCGCGCGATCCCTCGGGGGTGAGGATGGCGCCGAACAGCAGCAGTTCGGTCCCGGTGAAGCCCTGCTGCAACGCCACCTCGTGCTGCGAGACTTCGGGCACCAGAATGGGATCGCGAGAGCCGCCCAGCATCAGCAGCGCCACAATGGCGAAAGCAGAGGCAGCCGCAGCCCTCACAGCGGCGCCACCGTGAATATCTCGTCCGGCCGATAGCCAAGTCCGATCGCCATGCGCCCCGCCACCAACAGCACGACCACGGCCAGGATCAGGCGCAATTTCACCGGACTGGCCTTCTGCGCGAATTGCGCGCCCAACTGCGCTCCCGTGACCGATCCGATCAGCAGGAGCGAAGCCAGCACGAGGTCGACCGCATGGGTGGTCATCGCGTGCATCATGGTCGTGGCGATCGTGGTGAAAAGGATCTGCCACAGCGACGTGCCGACCACCACATTGGCGCTCATGCCAAGGATGTAGAGCATCGCCGGGACCAGAATGAAGCCGCCGCCGATCCCCATCAGCATGGTCAGGATGCCCGTGGCGATCCCTAGCAGCAGCGGCGCCAGCGGCGAAATATAGAGCCCCGAGCGATAGAAGCGCCAGCGCATCGGCAGGCTTGCGACCATCGGGTGATGGCGGCGCTTGCGCGCGGCAATCGGCACGCCGCTACGCTCGGCGCGGATGCCCTGAATGCTCTCGTTGGCCATGAGGCTGCCGATGGAGCCGAGCATGACCACGTAGAGGATATTGATGACGGTATCGATCTGGCCCAACCGGGCGAGGAAGTTGAACAGCAGCGCCCCGATCCCGGTGCCGACAATGCCGCCCACCACCATCACGGTGCCCATCAGGTAATCCACGCCGCCGCGCTTGGCATGGGCGAACACGCCGGAAACGCTGGCCCCGGTCACCTGGCTGGCCGCCGAGGCAGCGGCCACCGTCGGCGGGATGCCGTAGAAGATCATCAGCGGCGTCGTCAGAAAGCCGCCGCCCACGCCGAACATCCCCGACAGGATCCCTGTCAGTGCACCCAGACCAACGATGACCAGCCCGTTGACCGAGAGATTGGCGATGGGAAGATAGACATCCATGCGAGCTATCTCGCTACCGCAGCGCGGTGGCCGAGAAAAGCGGCGAATCAGAAACCTGCGGAAAGAGTGAGCGCGGGGCCCGAGCCCGGTTCGGCATCCCCCGCGACGCGAAAGCGCCAATCGACGCCGACGCGGCCGTTTACTCCGCGCGCCAGCGGCAGTGCGACGGTGGCGGAAGGTCCGGCATCGAGGCGGCTCGCCCCGTTCTGCGCCCCGCCCCAGAGCCCGCCGCCGATCCTGCTCTCCACCCGGCCGAGCGACAGCAGCGCATGGTCCACGCGCAGCTGTCCATCGGCAAACGGCGTCGCGTACTTGCCTGCCACATAGCCGGCCTGCGCATAGGCCTCCCCACGCAAATGCCCGGGCAGTCCGAAGGGCGGCAGCGTGGTGATCGCCATGGCGGCGGGCTGGAAGCGGCTCTCGCCCGCCTGTTCGGTCAACCGTCCTTCCAGCGCGGCAATCACCGGGAAAGACGGCAGGGGGCGCGCCGCAACGCCAATCGCGGCGGCCGTCTCACGCTGGAGCTGCCCCAGCGTTGCCGTGCTGCGCATATAGACTTCGGGCCGATTGGCGGACTGCATGGCCAGACGATAGTGCAGGACTGCTCCGGCCTGACTGGCACCGTAAGTCGCCGGCAACGTGCCATTGACGAGCGGCCCGGTGCCGTTGCTGCGCAGCAGCGCCCATGAATCGACCGACCAGCGTTTCGGTCCACGAGGCACTCCGGCCATGGCGCCTGCGGGCGGTATCCCACCCCCAGGTGTCGCCGACAGGGCCTGGAAGGAGGGAAGTCCCGCGGGCAGCCGTTCACGCGCAAAGGCCCGGATCAGAGCCGACGGAAAATCCCGACCGGGATTGGCTGCCGGTTGCTCAACGCGCGCCGCGAGCGATGACGGCTCCGCGCTCATGTACTCTGGGCCGGCCGGGTAAGGTTGGGCGCCATAGATCAGTTCCGGCGGGTAGACCGCCCGCCCAAAAGCCGCCCCTTGCGGCGATGCCATTCCTGCCGGACGGAAATCGCGCCAATTGCGCGCTTGCGGCACGGGCTCCGCGTAACCACCGGCCAGCGTCTGGGGGCCGCTCACAAGGTCGAAGTGGTAAGCTGTCTCGCCCCGCGGGCTCGACGGAGCCGCTCTCGCAGGTTGAACCAATGCGGGCATCGATGGTGTGGATTCCCATGCGGAGAGGCGCCCTCCGGTCCATGCGAAGAGCACTGCGAGCAAAACGACAACCGGCTGTCCGCGCATACGATCAGACATCAGGCTGCCGTCCGCATGGCATTGGGCATGTTTTCACACGCGCCTTGTGTCGCCTTCACCGGCACGGCCGCGCGCGGTGCCGAAACGGTGGCCATGGCCGCCGGGTGGGCATCGTGATGGGTCTTGTCCCAGACGACCGAGCCGCCCGCGAGTGTCCGCAAATAGCTGACCAGCGCGCGCTTGCCTGCGAAAATCGAGATAAGATTGGCGACCGGCAAGCGCAACAATGCGTATAGCCCCTCAAGCGGGCCATATTCCCGCGCCGTGAACAGCACGCGCAGCGCACAGCGCCATGCCAGACTGACCCCGCAGGCCACCAGCATCACCCGCAGTGTGGGCGAGAATTCGGGAGTCGCGTGCCATCCGGCGATCCGCAAAGCCGCCAGCGACACTTCCACCATGACGAGCAGATAGCTCGCCGCCAGAATGATCGCGGTCAGCGGCCCCCGGCGGTCGCGCACCGACATCCACACGTCGGCAAGCCCCGCCCCGCCATCGAGCGGGCTCCAGCCGAGCCGGTCCCACGACTGGAAGGCGATGCCGTGGATCCAGCGCGTCTTCTGGCGAATCGAATCCTCCAGACGGGACGGGAAGTAAGCGCGCGTCGCGACCAGATCGCCGCGCGCGTCGCGGGCGCGGATGAAGCGGCTCTTCCCCCCTGCCCGCCAGACCAGCACGCCCAGTTCGTAATCCTCGGTCAAGCATTCCGCCGCGAAAGGGCCGTTGTTGCCTTCTGCCTGACGATGCCCGGCGATCCGGGCCAGCATCTCACGCGAAAAGCCGCAGCCCACGCCTGCTGCCGGCAATGCGGCGCCAAGCGCATCGCGAATCACCAGCGACTTGCTGTGCGCTTCGGCAAACTCGTCGAGATAGTGCCCGCCAATCCAGCGCGAACGCGGCTGGGGTTCCGGGCGCACCGGTATCTGCACGAAGTCCGCGCCCTTGAGCGCAGTGTCGATCACGGTCAGTTCGGCGGGGTGCACCATGTCTTCTGAATCGTGCAGGATCACACTGCGGAAGCGCTGCCCCCAGCGGCGCTCATCCTCGCACAGCGCGGCGTAGAGCCGGTTGAGGCAATCCGCCTTGGTGGTCGGGCCATGCCGCGAATGGATCACCAGCCGGATCCGCGGATCCTGCCCGGCGCCCTCCATCGCGGCCGCAAGCGTGGCCGGATCGTTCGCGTAACAGCCGACGTAGAGGCGAAAATCCTGCACTGGCCATGCTTCGATAGCGTGGCGCAGGGTATGACCGATCACCGCTTCCTCGCGCCAGCACGCTATGAAAATCGCGGCGCGGCCGATCAGCGGCGCGTCGCAAGCTTCCTGAGACAGGCGCGTGCTGCGCCCCTTTCCGGCCAATTGCAGCCGCAGCCAGACAATGTCTGTCGCCAGATCGTCGCAGGCGCCCAGCAAAAGCCAGAACGCGGTGAAGAGCAGCAGTTCCTGCTCCATATACTGCAAACAGACCGCAGCCTGCCCAATCACATACGCTGATCCCACGGTGCCCCCCATCGGCGCCGGCTCATCACCCCCTGTGATCTCGGCGCCTAGGGCAGGTTTGCCGGCTTGCATCCCCGTCACGTCTGCCCGAAACAGGACTTATGAGTTCGGACCGAAATTTGGCCAATGAATTGGCGTTCCGTTTCACAAAGTTAATAAGAGGTGACGCAACTGCGGGAATTTTGCTGATCCTTGTGGCCGTATTGGCGCTTTTGACGGCCAATTCCGCGCTTGGTCATGGTTACCATGCGCTGTTTCATCACCCGCTCGCCTGGAGCCCGGTGGCGAGACTCGACACACTGCACGCGTGGATCAACGACGCGCTCATGGCGGTGTTCTTCTTCGTCGTCGGGCTGGAGATCAAGCGTGAGGTTCTTGACGGAGAACTCTCGAACCCGGCCCGGCGCCGCCTGCCGGTGCTGGCTGCGTTCGCGGGCATGGCCACGCCCGCGCTGATCTATCTCGCCACCGCCGGGATCTCGCTGCCCGCGCAGCGCGGATGGGCAATCCCGGCCGCGACCGACATCGCTTTCGCCGTGGGCGTGCTGGCACTGCTGGGGCGGCGCGTGCCGGCCGCGCTGCGCCTGTTCCTGCTAACCGTGGCCATCGTCGACGATCTGGGCGCCGTGGCGGTCATCGCCCTGTTCTACACCGCGCGGATCGACCCCGGCTGGGTGATCGCGGCAGTGGCGGTGCTGGTGGCACTGCTCGCCTGCGGACGGCTGCGGGTGCCTTACGTCGCGGTATATCTGCTATTGGGACTGGCCCTGTGGTTCTGCGTGCTGAATTCGGGGATTCACGCCACCGTTGCGGGCGTCCTGCTGGCCTTCACGATCCCGCTGCGACCGCTGCGTGGCAAGTCGATGCTGCTGCGGCTGGAGCACGCGCTGGCGCCGTGGAACAGCTTCGTGATCGTTCCCCTGTTCGGCTTTGCCAATGCCGGCGTGGCACTGGCGGGAATCGGGTTTTCGGGGCTTCTCAGCCCAGTGCCGCTGGGCGTGGCGCTGGGGCTGTTCCTTGGCAAGCAGATCGGCATCTTCGCGGCCATCGTGCTGTCCGACCGATTCGGTTTCGCGCCGCGTCCGGAAGGCGCAAGCTGGGTTCAGCTTTGGGGCATGGCCGTATTGTGCGGAATCGGCTTCACGATGAGCCTGTTCATCGGCGCCCTCGCCTTCCCGCAATCCCCGGAACTGGTGGAGGAGGCGAAGCTGGGCGTGCTGGCGGGATCGCTGCTCTCATCGCTGCTGGGCTATGCGATCCTGCGACTGGCAAAGCCGCTGCGGCGGGACTCGAAGCCGGTCGCGGCCTGACGCCGCTGCCGCTCCTCGCCCCGCCTCCGAGCTATTACCAGGAACCGACGTTCGGCATCGAGGCCCAAGGCTCAGCGGGTTCGAGGCGGCCGTCCTGGAGCAGTTCCACGGAGATGCCATCGGGCGTCCGCACGAAGGCCATGTGTCCGTCGCGCGGCGGGCGGTTGATGGTCACGCCGGCATCGGCCAGCGTCTGGCAGGTGGCGTAGATATCATCGACCTGGAAGGCGAGATGGCCGAAATTGCGGCCGCCGCTATATTCCTCGAAAGAACCGTCCTCAGCAGGCCAGTTGTACGTCAGCTCGACTTCGGACTCTTCGCCCGGAACGGCGAGATAGATCAGCGTGAAACGCCCCTGCTCGCTCGAAAAGCGGCGGGTTTCCTTCAGGCCGATGAGTTCGAAGAAGGCGATCGTCGACTCGGGATCGGTCACGCGGATCATGGTGTGAAGATACTTGGTCACGGGTAGTCCTTAGCGGAGGGAGAGTGCGGCGCGCCATTACGGCGTCTGCGCAGCGCACACGATAGACCAGACCGCGCCTGCCGCTCCACCTCGTTCTTACGTCACGGCAGCAAACGGCGCCGTTGGGCACGAAAAACCCGCCCGGAATGCTCCGGGCGGGTCTTCCCGCGAAATGGGTTTCACCTGCCGTCAGGTCAGAACGAAGCGGTCAGCGTGCCAACCACGGTATCGTCGGTATAGCCGTCGATCGAAACGCCGCTGACGCCGATGTAGCTGACGCCCACCGAAAGCGGGCCGTACACGGTCATCGAAGCGCCGATCGAGAAGTCCATACCGGTCTTGTCGTTGAACGACCGCGTACCGGCGCAATAGTAGCAGGGCGACAGGACGCCGTCGGTATAACCCAGATGGCCCGAGATGGTGACCGGAGTCTTCGGAACCGCGAAGTCGATGTTGCCGTAGAGGTACAGGTTGTCCGAGTGGAAGCCGTCGTTATCGAGCAGGCCCTTCTGCTTCCAGGCATAGGCAAGGCCAGCCTTCAGCTTGGCCGGACCGACCGCGTAAGACACCGAAGCGTAAGGCTCCCAGTAGTTCGCGTCGCCCACGTGGCCGCTCGGATAGACGTAATAGAGGATGCCGCCGTCAAGCGTCAGGCCACCGCCCACATTGCCCGTCCAGCCCGCGATGAGGTCGAGTTCCTGATCGCCATAGACGTCGCCGCCATGGATCGAGGACGACCAGGTGCTGACATAGACGCCGCTCTTGTGCGAAACGGTGATGCCGCCCTGGATGGCCGGATCGCCGTTCGAAAGCGATACGCCGCGGAAGCGGTAGTCGGTGGTGAGCGCAACGTTGCCGGTGACGGTGAAGTCCTTGGGGGGCGCAGCTTCGTCAGCAAAGGCGGGCGTTGCAGCGAGCGCGGAGCCCGCAAGGAGAGTCGCGGCGATGGCGCCACGGACGGACATAAGCATGTTCATTCCCTCACAAATTCTTTTTGGTGCTTGTTCCCGCCTGCACTTTCACCGCACGCCTCGTTTTGGGCGCAACTTGCGACAGCACAATAATGCTGCATCGCACCAAGGTCGTGCACAAGTAAAATTTCGTTTAAGCAACAATCAGGAAACGAAGTGTGGACTTTTTGCCACTCGCACATGCAGCACGCCCCGCGCTTGCCGTGGCGGTGATCGCGGCGTACACCTCGACACCGGATGTTTGCCAAAATCAGAAATCTCGTTGCCCGTCCCGCCAAGCAAAGGACACCGAAGCTCCCGCCGGGCCAGCGCGTCTATGCCGTTGGAGACATTCACGGCAGGCTCGATCTCTTCGAAGGGCTCATCGCCGCGATCGAACGTGACGACGCGGCACGGGGCGAGGCGGTCAGCGATGTCATCCTGCTGGGCGACCTGATCGACCGGGGCCCCGCCAGCGCCGGCGTGATCGACCGCGCTCGCCGCTGGTCGCGCGAACGCCGCGTTGAATTCATCCAGGGCAATCACGAGGAAATGCTGCTGGTCGCCGCCCGCAAGCTTGAGGCGTTCCGCAGTTTCCTCAAGTTCGGCGGCCGCGAGACGATCATCTCTTACGGAGTCGACCCCGATTTCGTGATGGAAGCGGGGATGGAGGAACTTCAGCTGGCCATGCTGGACGCCATTCCGCAGGACGATTTCGATTTCCTCGACAGCTTCGAGAAGATGGTGCGCATCGGTGACTACCTCTTCGTCCATGCCGGGGTCCGCCCCGACACGCCGCTGGACCACCAGCTTGGCCATGATTGCCGCTGGATTCGCGAGCCGTTCCTCACGCATGACGGTGATTTCGGCGCCGTGGTGGTGCACGGTCACACGATCACGGAAGCCCCGGAAATCCGTGCCAACCGCATCGGCATCGATACCGGCGCCTATATCCACGGCACGCTGACCGCGATCGGCCTTGAGGGCGAAAACCGCTGGTTCATCCAAGCGCGCGACGAAGGCGGCGGCATTTCGATCCAGATCGCCGCGTGAAGCCCCGGCCCCAAGGCGGGGTGGGGAACACATTTCATCTAATGCACCGGGGAGCCTGTAAGCCGGGTTCTGTGCCTGGCGTGGTCTCCCAATCGAGGGACCTTACGCCGCGGCGGCAGCCATTCCTCTAGGCGACGCATTGCTACGCCGCTCAAGCGACCAACCCGGGCTGCCTGGGTCTGAAACAAACCCGCCGTTCAAGACAGCGCGCAGCCCCTATTCGGTCTTGCTCCGGGTGGGGTTTACCTTGCCGCTTTCCGTTACCGGAAGCGCGGTGCGCTCTTGCCGCACCCTTTCACCCTTACCTGCCTTTCAGGGCGAACCCTGACGAGGCGAGGCGGTCTGCTCTCTGTGGCACTTTCCCTAGGCTTCGCCGGGCCTGAAAACCCGACTCGCCCGGCGGGCATTACCCGCCACCCTTGTTTCGTGGAGCCCGGACTTTCCTCGCGCATCCGAAGATGCCCGCGGCTGCCCGGCTCCCCGGTGCGAGCGGTCACCTAGCACGGCCGGTGTCTCGCTCCAACAGCAGTTCGAACAGGATTCCGCCTATTTCGCCATCGATCTCGCCATCGATCATGTCGGGCCGCCAGCGGCGCTGGAACGCCCGCACCGCCGCGCGGCCATCGGCGATGTCATAGCCGAAGCGTTCGAGCGCAAGGTAAAAAGCGCCGGGATTGTCGTAGAACAGGTTCATCTTCGCGGCCGGAATTTCCAGCGCGAGTCCAAGCTGACCCAGTCGCTCCCAGTCGAAATATTCGCCCGGATCTTCCTTGCGCGCGGGGGCAATGTCCGAATGGCCGACGACGTTCGCGCGCGGGATGTCGTGGCGATCCATGATGTCGGCCAGCAGCGGCAGCAGCGCATCCATCTGCGCCTCGGGAAACGGCCGGTAACCCCATTCGTGTCCGGGATTGACCAGTTCGATGCCGATCGAGGCCGAATTCACGTCGGTCACGCCGCGCCAGTAGGACCGGCCCGCATGCCAGGCCCGCTTGTCCTCGGGCACGAGCGAGGTGACCAGGCCCTCCTCGTCGATCATGTAATGCGCCGAGACTTCGGCCTCGGGATCGCACATCCGCGCGAGCGCCTCTTCGGCGGTTTTCATGCCGGTATAGTGGAGCACCACCATCGACACCGGCAGCTTGCGCGCATTCCGGTTGGGCGATTCGACGACGCGGTTGACCAGCCACCGATTCATCGCCCTTCCCTTTCCCTGCTATCCGGTCTCGCGCACTCTGGCCTTGCCGTCAGACCCCGGGCAATACCGCGCCAAGTACCAGCGCGTCATCCCCCAAAGCATATTGCAGGCGGCCGCCGAGGCTTTGCGCGAGCTGCTGGATCATGGCCGCGGGTGCGGTGCGGCTCGACAGGTCGCCTTCGGGCAGCGTACCTTCCAGTGCCCGGCCGACGTCGCGATCGAACGCAATGCGCGGGCCCGCCGCGCGGACCACGATCTCGCTGGTGCCGCTGGTAAGCTGGTCCGGACGCAGTTCGGCGGCGATATCCAGCGTGCCGCCGCGCGGCAGCGCCTCGATCCCGATCAGCGCGAAATTGAGCAGCGTCTTGATCGCCGGCTTGGGCAGGATATCGCTGCCGAGCGACCAGTTGACCACGATCCGCGCATTGTTCGCGATCAGCGCATCGACCAGCGCGCGCGCCTCGCTCACCGGCACCATGTCTCCGAAACCGCCCGCCGCGCCAAAGGCGAGGCGGAAGAACTTCAGCTTGTCCGCCGAGATCCGCGCGCTCTGGTCGAGAAGTTCGAAGCAGCGCTGGCGCATCTCCGGATCCTTCTCGTCCGAGAGCAGCTCAAGACCGTTCGATAGCGCCCCCACCGGGCTCAACATGTCGTGGCACAGGCGCGAACAGAGAAGGCTGGCAAGTTCGATCGCGCTCGTGGTCATCGTGAAAGGGACTTCCATCACATTCCGGATTGGGATGCCGGGTGGGTATCGGGTGCTTGCGACTCTGGCGAGACAGCCGAATCCGGCCGACGTCCACCAGCGATGTCGCAGGTTATTGGTGAAAAACCATTCCCGCTATCTCGCCAGAAAGCAACACGCCCGTCGCCGATGATCGCCCAAATCCGCAAATCGCCGGTGGAATGTTCGCGATCCACGGCGGAAGGTACGGGCTGTCCCGTAGGGTGCGAATGGTAATAGCCCAGAACTTGGGGCCCGCCGCCCCGCGCGGCGCGGTGCGCGGCGAGCAGCGCAGCGGGATCAATCTCGAAATGCCGCATGCGCTCGGCCGCGACATTGCCGGCAGGCACGGCGCGATCGATGCGATCGCGCCCGTCCAGCGATTCGCCCAGCAGAAGCCCGCAGCATTCTTCCGGATGCGCGCGGGCCGCGGCGGCCATCAGCGCCGACACAACCTCTTCTGTCAGCTCGACAACTCTTGTCACTTCGACATTCATCCCCAAATCGTACAGACAATGGGGGTCATGGAAAACATCATTGAAGGTACGATCGGGGAGGCCGGTGGCCGCCTCGACAAGGCACTGGCGGACGCTAGCGGCCTTTCGCGCGAACGAATCAAGGCCCTGATGGGCGAAGGCCGGGTCACGCTTTCCGGCAAGCCCGCCGGACAGGCCTCACTCAAGGTTGCACCGGGCACACCGTTCGCCATCGCCGTGCCGGAAGCCGCCCCCGCCGAGGCCGAAGCCCAGGATATCCCTCTCAACGTCGTGTTCGAGGACGAATACCTGATCATCGTCGACAAGCCGACCGGCCTTGTCGTTCACCCCGCCGCGGGCAATCTTGACGGCACGCTGGTCAATGCCCTGCTTCATCACTGCCGGGACCAGCTTTCGGGGATCGGCGGAGTCGCGCGGCCGGGAATCGTCCACCGCATCGACAAGGATACCTCGGGCCTGCTGGTCGTCGCCAAGACCGACCGGGCTCACGAAGGCCTTGCCGTCCAGTTCGCGGATCATTCGATCGAGCGCGCCTATCGCGCCGTTGTGGCAGGAAAACCGATTCCGCTCGCCGGGACTGTAACCGGAGCGATCGGTCGTTCGAATACCAACCGTAAAAAGATGGCACTCGTAGAATCAGGCAGAGGCAAGCACGCGGTAACGCATTACCGCACGATCGAGGCGCTGAAAGGCGCAGCGCTCGTGGAGTGCCGCCTCGAAACAGGACGAACACATCAGGTGCGCGTTCACATGTCGTCAATCGGGCATTCGCTATTGGGAGATCCTGTCTATGGACGCACCCCTTCAGCAATTCGCCCGGTCCTTCAGCGACTCGGATTTCATCGCCAGGCTCTGCACGCCGCGGAACTTGGCTTTGTCCACCCCGTTACAGGGGAGACGGTCCGATTTTCCAGCCCGCTTCCCGACGACATGCGGGCCCTGATCGACGAACTGCGTCAGTGAAATCGGTTTAACATGCTATCTTGAACAGGTGGCCCCAAGCTAAGATGCCTGCATAGGGTCTTTGACCGCGGGCCGACCGGAAAGGACGGATGACAGTGACCACCAAGCAACGCAATCTCCCGGCGGTTCCATCGCTGGGCAGTGAGCAGAGCCTTAACCGCTACCTCTCCGAGATTCGCAAGTTCCCGGTGTTGGCGCCCGAGCAGGAATACATGCTCGCCAAGCGCTACACGGAACATGAAGATCCCGAGGCAGCGACACAGCTCGTAACCAGCCATCTTCGCCTCGTCGCGAAGATCGCGATGGGCTATCGTGGCTATGGCCTGCCCGTGTCCGAACTGATCTCCGAAGGCAACATCGGCCTTATGCAGGGGGTCAAGAAGTTCGAACCCGATAGGGGCTTCCGCCTCGCCACATATGCTATGTGGTGGATCAAAGCGTCGATTCAAGAGTACATCCTGCGTTCGTGGTCGCTCGTGAAGATGGGCACCACCGCCGCGCAGAAGAAGCTGTTCTTCAACTTGCGCCGCATGAAGAAGAATCTCGACGCTTACGAAGACACCGATCTGCATCCGAAGGATGTGGCTACCATTGCCACCACGCTCGGCGTGTCGCAGCAGGAAGTGGTCAACATGAATCGGCGCATGATGATGGGCGGCGATGCTTCGCTGAACGTCTCGCTGCGTGAGGAAGGCGAAGGCCAGTGGATGGACATCCTTGCGGATGACCGCCCGCTTCAGGACGAAACCGTCGCCGATGCCGAAGAGGCCACCGTTCGCCACGCCATGCTGGTGGAAGCGATGGACAGCCTCAACGAACGTGAGCGCGACATTCTGACCGAACGCCGCCTGACGGACGATCCCAAGACGCTTGAGGAACTGAGCCAGGTCTACAGCGTCAGCCGCGAGCGCGTGCGCCAGATCGAAGTGCGCGCTTTCGAAAAGCTCCAGAAGGCGATGAACCGCATCGCCTCTGACAAGAAGCTGGTCCCCGCACTCTAAACGGCGGGGCACTGCTGAAATAGAAACCGGGTCGTCCGCAGGGACGGCCCGGTTTTCTTTTGTCCCCCGTGTCCTCAGGTGTTCTCAAGCCGGTCCGAACCGCGCCGCCATGTCCACGGTGCCGCGCTTGCCGAGGTGTTCGATATTGACCTCGCACCACTGCTTCGCCGCCGCCTCGCCCACATCGTGAAGCTTGAGAAGCAGGTGGCGGACGGGCAGCAGCTTGGTCTGCGCGGGCATGGCCGAGAGCGTGGGCTCGTCATGGATCTCGTGAAGCCGCAGCCGCTCGACCTGGGCGATAAGGCCGTCCTTGGCGCGAGTATGCCCGATCGAGGATTTCAGCAGCAGCAGCCCCTGCAATTCCTTCCGCATCGACTGGTTGAAGCCGATCTCGGTCAGGCGGTCCACGATCGCCGCGACCCCGCGCGGCGTATCGGGCCGGACTTGCGCATTGACGGTGATGAGCAGCAGATCGTCGTTCGGACTTTCCAGCACGAGCGGGACCAGCGGCGGATTGGCGCTGTAGCCGCCGTCCCAATAGTCCTTGCCGTCGATGGTGACCGGCGGAAAGTAGAGCGGCAGGCAGGCCGAAGCGAGCAGCGCATCGGTGCTCAGGTCCTCGTTGCGGAACAGGCGCAGCCGGCCCGAGCGCGCGTTGGTGGCCGAAATGAACAGTTGCGGCGCATTTTCGCTGCGGATGGCGTCGAAATCGACATGCGTCTCGATCACCTTGCGCAGGATCTCCTGCATCTCGCGGCCAAGTTCGGGCGAGGCATGGGTCATGCCGATGTCGCCGAACACCGTGGTCCACCACGAAGAGACTGCGCGGGAGGTCTGCGGGAAAGCCTCGATCATCGGGATCAGCGGCCCGGCTTCGCGCCCCGAGCGGTTGAGTTCCTTCCAGAAGGCCCGCAGCCGCTCACGCGCCTCCTCGCGTCCGCCGGAAACGAGGCCGGAGACCAGCACGGCCGCGTTCATGGCCCCCGCGCTCGCCCCGCTGAGCGCGCCGATGTTCAGCCGCTCGTCCTGCAACAGGCCGTCGAGCACGCCCCAGGTGAAAGCGCCATGGGCGCCCCCGCCCTGAAGCGCGAGATCGAGGCTGGGGATGGGCTTTTCCTTGGAAAACATGCCCATGCGCGCCGACAGATCAGTTCTGCGGCGCGTTGAGAGTGGCGAAAGTCTCGGCGTAGCGACCCTCCGCCTCGGCATTGCGCAGGAAGGCGAGGCGCTGCACGCCAATCAGGCCCGGCGTCGGCTCCTGCGCGAAGAGGCTCATCACCTCGTCGATGAAATCGCCAAGCGGCATGTAGCCTTCGCGGGTCGACTGGCCGGGCGTCAGTTCGGTCTGCACCGCTGGCGGGGCCAGTTCGATGACTTCGACTTTGCCCGCCAGCGCGAGGCGCAGCGAATCGGACCAGGAATGGATCGCCGCCTTGGTCGCCGAATAGACCGCCGCGCGCACCAGCGGCACGAACGCCAGCCCCGAACTGACATTGACGATCGCCGCGTCAGGCTGAGCCGAAAGATGCTCGACCAGCGCATCGGTCAGGCGGATCGGCCCGAGCAGGTTGGTGACCACACAGGCTTCCGCCACGGCAAGATCGCGCGGAGCAGAAACATCCTCCAGCGGCATGATCCCGGCATTGTTGACCAGCACGTTGAGCGCCGGGAACTTCGCCAGCACGTCCTGCACGAAAGTCCGGATCGCGCCTTCATCGGTCACATCGAGCGCCGCCGCGTGGATGTTCGCGCGGCCCTTGGCCGTCTCTTCCAGACTGGCCAACGTGCGCCCGGTCACGATCACGACATTGCCCGCGTCATGCCAGCGCTGCGCCAGTTCGCGTCCAATGCCGGAGCCGCCGCCAGTGAGAAGAATGGTGTTGCCGCTGGTCTTCATGGGGGGACACTCCTTTGCCGGGAAATATCGGTGTAATCGCAAATTCTGTGCAGGAAAGCCGCCATAACGGGTTTCGATGACGCTGCGGTGCACGGGGATTGATCGCAGTGCACTTTTCCGCCGCGTCCAAGCCCGCTAGGGGATGCGGCAACTTCCTTCGAATTCAGGGCCCTCTCGCTTGCTGCGCATCACTGCCAAAGTCATCGTCTGGTTCGTCGCGATCAGCGTGGGGCTGACCGTGCTCTATCGCTTCGTGCCGCCGCCGGTGACGGTAACGATGCTGTCCGACGGCAACGGCATCACCAAGGACTGGCAGCCGCTGAGCCGGATCGACCGCAACATGCCCGCCGCCGCCATCGCCGCCGAGGACGGAAAGTTCTGCACGCACAATGGCTTCGACACTGACGCCATCGAGAAAGCCTTCGAACGCAATGCCGCCGGCGGACGTCTGCGCGGCGGTTCGACGATCAGCCAGCAAACCGCCAAGAACGTGTTCCTGTGGCAGGGCGAAGGCTGGACGCGCTACATTCGCAAGGGCTTCGAGGTCTGGTTCACCTTCCTGATCGAATCGCTGTGGGACAAGCGGCGAATCATGGAAGTCTACCTCAACGTCGCCGAGACCGGCATCGGCACCTACGGCGTGGAAGCCGGCGCCCAGCGCTACTACGGCAAATCGGCCACCAACCTCACCCCGATCGAGGCCGCGCGCATCGCCGCCGCCCTGCCCAGCCCCAAGACCCGCGACGTCAAGAACCCCTCCGGCTTCACCCGCCGTTACGGCAACACGATTGCCGCGCGCATCGGCACGGTGAAACGCGCCGGCTTCGATTCCTGCGTCTACGAGTAAGGCGAAAGCCTCCGCTCACTTCGCGCGGGCGGGTTTCTTCGCAAAGTTGAGTTCGATTGCGGCGCGGACCAGTACGGTCAGCGCCGCTTCATCGACCGTCTCGCCTTCATGGAAATCGATGGCCCGGCGCACATTGCCGTCCAGACTGGAATTGAACAGCCCCGCCGGATCCGGAAGCGAGGCGCCCTTGGCGAAGGTCATCTTCACCACCGCCTTGTAAGTCTCGCCCGTGCAGATGATGCCGGAGCGCGACCAGACCGGCACGCCGCGCCATTTCCATTCCTCGACGATCCCCGGATCGGCCTTGAGCACGATCGAGCGAAGACGCGCCAGCGTTTCGCCGCGCCAGTCGTCCAGTTCCGCGATCCGCGCATCGATGAGCCGCGAAGGCTCCGCTCCGTCGCCATTTCCGCTCATTTGCGTCACGCTCCCGCCATTCAGTCGCAGGGACGCAGGCTAGGCCAGCCGCCCACATTTCCGCAAGGCCCACGGCGCATTGGCACCCACGCACAAAAAAGGGGAGAGAACCGAAGTTCCCTCCCCTCCCCTGTTTCGCGTGACGCGAATGTCGGGATCAGAAGCCCATGGTGATAGTGCCGCTGACGGTGCGCGGCGCACCGATGTAGGCGGTCGGGACCGACGCCCCCGACGTATTCGACGTGAAGCCGCCGACATAAAACTTGTCGAACAGGTTGGTCACGTTGAGCTGCAGGTAGGTCTGGTCGTTCAGACCAAGGAACCCAAGCTTCACCTTCGCATCAAGATCGACCACGTTATAGGCCGGAGTCTTGGCGCCATAGACCGTGTACGGATAAGTCACAGTCGCGTTGTTCAGCGTGTAAGTCGGGGTAATCGGGATGTTCTGGTCGTTCACGTAACGCGGACCAGTGCGCTTGGCCTGTACGCCCAGCGTGACAGGGCCCAGATTGCCCTGGATACGACCACCGAACATGTAGGTCGGAGCACCGCCTTCGCGCTTGCCAGCAGTCAGGTAGTAGATCGGATCGCCGACAACCTGGCACTTGCCGATACCGGTCGATGCGCCGGCAAGGACATTGGCCTGGGTGCATTCGCCCGACTGGACGTTGTCCTGAATCTTCGACTTCAGCACCGAGCCGAAGATGTTGAAGGACACTTCAGGGATCGGCGCATAGCCGATGCTGCCGTCGAGGCCGTACTTGTGAACCTTGCCGAGGTTACGATAGATCGTCGTGTCGAGGATCGGATCGTACGAAGAGGCAAGACGGTTGTCGAACCAGGTGTACCAGGCCGAGATTTGGGCCTGAACCTTGCCCGAGATATACCGCGCGCCGATGTCGAGGTTGTCGGTGGTTTCGGGCTTCGGCATAGCCTGCTGCGAAGTGAAGCCCAGCGACTGGTACAGGTTGTCGGTGCCCGGAACCTGCATCCCCTTCGTGTAGTTGGCGTACACGCTGACCTTGTCGATAACCGAGAAGTTCAGGCCGGCGGTCGGCAGGATCTTGTGGAAGTTGTAGTTGCGCTTGGTCGGCGCGACGTAAGTCGGGTTGGCTGCCAGGAAGGTTGCCTGCGACGCCTCGTCGTTGAAGCAATCGACAAAGCTGCCGCCCGCTTCAGTCACGCACATATTGTTGAGACGGCGCGAGAACCAGGGCGAACGCACGCCGAGGTTGACGGTCAGACGCTTGTCGATGAATTCGCCGCGGTACTCACCCGAAACCTGGTTGAGCATGGCGATCGACTTGCGATTGCGCTTCTGGATCGGATCACCCGATGCGTCGAGAATCGGATTATCTTCGGGGAAGTATTCCGAAGTCAGGCCGTTCTGGCGCACAAACGCTGCTTCACCGGTCTGGCGGTGACGACCGTAGTCGAGCGAGTAGTTCAGACGGAAGGTCTGACCATCGATCGGGTTCCAGATCAGGTTGGCGATGACGCCAAAGCGGTTGGTCTTGGTTTCGCTGGGCGCGTAAACCGTAACGCTGTCAAGCGTGTCGCCGTCGCCATTGAGATCGACGCCGCCGAAGTAGGGCTTGCCGCCGATGTAACCAAAGATGCTCTGACCGGCCTTGGTCTTGTAGAAGCCTTCATAGCCGGTAACCGCGCCAAGACCGCCATTGGCCTTGGTGTACTGGTAGCTCGGGTCCACGGTCAGGGAGAGCGTGTCCGAAAGCGTGAAGCGCGAATTGATACGGATGCTGCCCGTGTTCGACGGATTGTAGCTCTCGTCGTAGCGGGTGCCGCAGCTATTGGGCGAATCGGTGACGCCGGCCCTCGCCGCAGCCACCTTGCAGGGCGCAACGATGTAATCGCGCTCATCCCGCGTGGTGGGGAAACGATTGGACGTGGCCGAACCAACGACACGGTCGGAAATCGACACAGTCTGGTTCGGCGCCGTGCCGTTGACCGTGATGAGGGTGGAATCGGTGCGCAGCGGCATCGACGAGAAGTTGCGATTGCGGTTGACGTTGTAGTTACCGGCAATGGAGATGAAGTCGCCATTGTCGCCCAGCGGCTGGTAAATCTTGGCGTTGAACTGCGACTTGTTCGTCTTGCTGTAAGGCATGAACGGATTTTCGTTCTCGGCGTGGCTGGCCGAGATCCAGGCGCGGGTGCCGATCGAGGTGAACGTGCCGGTGTCGACAACGCCGAACATACGGAAGTAGCCGTATTCACCGACCGAACCGCTGGTGCTGACGTGGAAGTCTTCGGTGGGGTTGCGGCTCTTGTAGTTCACGGTCGAACCCGAAGCGGCGGCGGTCGGGCTGTCGACGTCGGTCGTGCCGAGGTTGACGTTGACCTGCTCGATCAGCTCGGGGTCAAGCTGCTGGTTCGAATACTGCGCGTAGTTGCCGGTATCGTTGAGCGGAATACCGTCGAACGTCAGCGAGATACGGCTGGCGTCAAAACCACGGATATTCAGCGTGCCGCCCGACGAACCGTAAGGATCGTTGTTCTGGAAGCTGACGCCGGGGACGAGGTTGATGACCTCCATCACGGTCTGGCCCGCACGCTGCGTGGCGATCAGATCCTGCGTGATGACCTGCTTGGTCTTGGTCGTATCCGGCAGCTTGACGCCGCCGATTTGACGCGGCGCATTGCCGGTGACGACAATGGTGCCTTCTTCGAATTGCGACGAACCGGTCGACTGGGCGAGAGCCGGCATCGCGAGGAACGCTGCGCCGACGGCAAGCGTGCTGGTCGCGGTGGAGAGAACGGAATGGAACTTCATCTTAGCCCCCTGGAGCCTTGAGAGTGGGATTGACGCAATGATGCGGAAGGTTTTGCCCCGCCACAGGTTTGCTGCGGCTGCTAAGAGCAGTGCAATATGACAACTCCCTGACACGCGGGATTCATTTCTATCGGGGGCGATGCAATTTTTCCGCAACGTGACAGATTGAGCGCGATGGACTCGTGCATTTCCTTGTTTTTCGGCGATTCATGGAAATATTTTTGCCCGCTCCGTGCGATAAAAATGTCACGCGCAATATTGTTTCAACATGCCGCACTGCGGTATGAGCGACCTCGATGTGCATGACATGTTACGACATCGCTTGATGCATTTGCGGTGCCTGTGCGAGACACGCGGTCCATGGGCGTCGCACACAACCACCAGGGCCATAATCACGGCCACCAGCACCACGATCATGGTCATCATCATCACGGGCCGGGTGATGGGCACGGCCATGGACATAGCCATGGGGGCCACCACCATGGCCATCATCACTCCCTGCCGAGCAACATAGGCAGGGCTTTCGCTCTCGCGGTCGGGCTCAATCTCATCTTCGTGGTGGCGGAAGTGACCGCCGGTTTCCTCAGCGACTCGATGGCCCTGCTTGCCGATGCGGGTCACAATCTGTCGGACGTGCTCTCGCTCCTGCTCGCCTGGGCTGCCAGCGTGCTCGCTTCGCGGCCGCCGACGGAGCGCTTTACATACGGGCTGAAAAGCTCCTCGATTCTTGCCGCCATCGCCAATGCCGCGCTGTTGTGGGTGGCGATTGGCGCAATCCTGGTCGAAACGATCCGCCGCTTCGCCGAGCCAGCACCCGTCGCGGGAACCACCATGATCGTGGTTGCCGCGCTGGGCATCGCGGTGAATGCGCTTTCCGCGCTGCTGTTCGCCAAGGGCAGCAAGACCGACCTCAACTTGCGCGCCGCTTTCGTGCATCTGATGGCCGACGCAGCGGTTTCTGCCGGGGTGGTTATCGCCGGCCTCGTCATTGTCTGGACCGGCTGGAGCCTTGTCGATCCGATCGCCTCACTGGTCATCACCGCCGTCATCGGCTGGTCGAGCTGGAGCCTGCTGCGCGAATCGCTGCGGATGGGCATGATGGCCGTGCCCGAGAGCATCGACATCGGCGCCGTGCGCGGCTTCCTGGAAGCCCGCCCCGGCGTGGAGCGCGTCCACGACCTTCACGTCTGGCCGATGAGCACGACCGAGACCGCGCTTACCGCGCACCTCGTCATGCCCGAGGGCCAGCCCGGCGACGCTTTCCTGCAGCAGCTTGCCCATGACCTTGAGCACGATTTCCGCATCGGCCACCCGACCATCCAGATCGAAACCGAGGCCGAATGCGTGTGTTCGCTGGAAAGCGAATCCGTCGTCTGAAATCGGCGCCCTGAATTCGGTCTGGCGTGCTCGGTCCGCGCCAAGCGACAATAAGGTACAATAAACCCGATTGCGGCAGGCGGGCCGACGTTTAGGAATCGTGTCCATCTTTGATTGCACGGACATATCCGCGATGAAACGTCGACACTCCGCCCGCCTCATGCTTTCCGCAGCGCTTGCTTGCGCCTTGCTGCCCGGCCTTGCCCATGCCGACACCAAGAGTGACCTTGAGGCGCGCTACGCGGCACTCAAGACCGCCATGGACACGCGCGAGCCGGACGACATCAAGCCTTTCCTGACGCCTGACTTCAAGCGCACCGATCTTGGCGGCAATTCCATGAACGCCGATGACATGATCGAGCGCCTTGCGAATATTCCCGTCGATCCGAGCCGCAAGTCGACCAACACGATCACCTCGGTCACCGTCAATGGCCAGACCGCCGAAGTCGAGCAGCGCCAGGACGCCTCCGACAACCGGCAGGGCCGTGACGGCGAAACCCATCAGATCGCGATGAGCGAGCTGTCGCACGATACCTGGGTCCAGACAGACAAGGGATGGCTGCTCAAGTCCACCGAGACCGAGCAGATGACGATTTCCCGCGACGGTCAGGTCGTGCGCACCATGAAGAAGGGCGATCCGATGCCTCCGCGTGGCGGGCGCGGCGGTCCCGGTGGCGGCCGCATGGGCCCGCCCCCTTCTGACGGAAACAACTGAGAAGCGACCATGCGCCCCGGCTGCCCGGCCGGTGAGCCGGGGCGCAATTCCGGACAACGAAAAGGGCCCGCCCGGATAATCCGGACGGGCCCTTTTCGTTTTGATCCTGGCAGCAGCGCTTAGGCTGCGGCTTCGGCCTTGTCGCCCTTGAGCACGCGGACGGGTTCCTTGCGGCCCTCCACCACGTCCTTGTCGACGACGACTTCGGCGATATCGCCTTCGGTCGGCAGGTCGAACATGGTGTCGAGCAGCAGCCCTTCCACGATCGAACGCAGGCCGCGCGCGCCGGTCTTGCGGTCGATGGCCTTCTGGGCGATCGCCTCAAGCGCCTCGTCCGTGAAGGTCAGTTCCACGTCTTCCAGCTCGAACAGCTTGGCGTACTGCTTGATCAGCGCGTTGCGCGGCTCTTTCAGGATCTTGACCAGCGCCTCGATGTCGAGGTCGTTCAGGGTCGCGATCACCGGCAGACGGCCGACGAACTCGGGAATCAGGCCGAACTTGAGCAGATCTTCCGGCTCCGCCTTCTGGAGCAGTTCGCCCACGCGGCGCTTGTCCGGATCGGCGACATGCGCGCCGAAACCGATCGAACGCTTCTGGAGGCGGTCGGCAATGATCTTCTCAAGACCCGCGAAGGCGCCGCCGCAGATGAACAGGATGTTGGTCGTGTCCACCTGCAGGAATTCCTGCTGCGGGTGCTTGCGGCCGCCCTGCGGCGGAACCGATGCGGTGGTGCCTTCCATCAGCTTCAGCAGCGCCTGCTGCACGCCCTCGCCCGAAACGTCGCGCGTAATCGACGGATTCTCTGCCTTGCGGCTGATCTTGTCGATTTCGTCGATGTAGACGATGCCGTGCTGCGCCTTCTCGACGTTGTAGTCGGAAGCCTGGAGCAGCTTGAGGATGATGTTCTCCACGTCCTCGCCCACGTAACCGGCTTCGGTCAGCGTGGTGGCGTCGGCCATGGTGAAGGGCACGTCGAACGTCTTGGCGAGCGTCTGCGCGAGCAGCGTCTTGCCCGAACCGGTCGGCCCGACGAGCAGGATGTTCGACTTCGAAAGCTCGACGTCGCCCTGCTTGCCGCTGTGCTTCAGCCGCTTGTAGTGGTTGTGCACCGCCACCGACAGCACGCGCTTCGCGCGGTCCTGCCCGATCACGTAGTCGTTCAGCGTCTCGCAGATGTCACGGGGAGACGGCACGCCGCCGTCCTTTTTACCCGCAATCCCGGCCTTGGTTTCCTCGCGAATGATGTCGTTGCAGAGCTCGACACATTCGTCGCAGATGAAGACCGTGGGGCCCGCGATCAGCTTGCGCACTTCGTGCTGCGACTTGCCGCAGAAGCTGCAGTAGAGGGTGCTTTTCGCGTCAGATCCGCTCAATTTCGTCATTTTCCGTCTTTAGGCCATTTCCAGGCGACTCGTCGAGTCTACCTTGGACGGGGCCGGTTTTGCAATCCTAGCCCGATATGGGTACCCCGAGAACCATTGCAAAGAACTGAAGGTCGATACCCGCAGGCACCGACCTTCCGCGTCATGCTCAGGCTTCGGCCGACTTATCGGCTTCAGGCCGCGTTTCGAAGACCTTGTCGACGAGGCCGAACGCCAGTGCTTCCTCGGCTTCGAGGAAGGTGTCGCGGTCCATCGCCTTCTCGATCTCGTCGAGCGACTTGCCGGTGTACTTCACGTAGAGATCGTTGAGACGCTTACGCATCCGCAGGATCTCGCGCGCCTGGATCTCGATGTCCGACGCCATGCCGCGCGCGCCGCCCGAGGGCTGGTGCACCATGATGCGGGCGTTCGGCAGTGCTACGCGCATGCCCGGCTCACCGGCGGCGAGCAGGAAGCTGCCCATCGAGGCGGCCTGACCGACGCAAAGGGTCGCCACGCGCGGCTTGATGTACTGCATGGTGTCGTGGATGGCCATGCCGGCCGTCACCACGCCGCCCGGCGAGTTGATGTACATCGCGATGTCCTTCGAAGGATTTTCCGATTCGAGGAACAGGAGCTGCGCGACGATCAGCGAGGCCATGTGGTCCTCGACTTCGCCGGTCACGAAAACGATGCGCTCGCGCAGCAGGCGCGAGTAGATGTCGAAGCTGCGCTCACCACGGCTGGTCTGCTCGACGACCATCGGCACGAGTGCGCCGGTCACGGGGTCGGTAGTGAACTTTCCTTGGGCGCCCGAGGCGCCAAACAGGTCGAGCATGGGAGTCCTCTTCTGATTTGGACCGCCTATGTCGCGTGCCCCCGCACGATGTTCAAGGCCTTTAACCCCTCAATCGGTGCACCGCGCACAACTTATGCGGGCATTGTCCGGCCTTGAGCCCCACTTGTCCCGCTTCAGAGCGTTCGAAGGCACGATCCGTTGCCCTTTCTCAATATTTCCGTCATCCCTTGGCGGGATAAGGGAAATCTCTTGTCGCCGGCTTCGGGGGGAGCCTTTGCATGTCGAAAAAGCTCCAGGTGGGCACGATCCTGCTTACCGTGATGGCCCTTGCCATGGGAATCGCGTGGGCGTGCCTGCATCGCGGTCCATGGTACGACGAATTCTACACGCAATATGTGACGCGCCCCGGCCCTGGCTGGGGTGAAGCCCTGCGGACGAGCTGGCTCGCGGACAATCATCCGCCGCTCTATTACGCCCTTGCCCGCGCGACTGCCTGGATGGGTTCCATACAGACTCACCGGCTGCTGAACCTCGCCATCGGCGTGGCCTGCCTCCTTGCCGGCGTGGCGGTCGTGCGCGATGTGCCGCGCCTGCTGCCCGCAAGCGCCGTCCTCCTGCTGCTGCTGGCAGGCAACGAATGGACCGTGCTGAGCGCGAGCGAACTGCGTTCCTACTTCCTGTCGCTTGGCGCGGGCACCGTGCTGGCGCTATCCCTCAGCGCCCTGTCGCTCACGTGCGAAGGCGGCTCGCGGGCACGCCGACTGATCTATTTCGCCAGCGTATTGGTGGCTTTCAACACCCATATCGTCACCACGCTGATCGCCGGAGCCCTTATTGCTCCCTTTATCGCCGCCGCCGTGCTGCGCCGCGACTGGACTCTGGCGCGTGCCGTCGCCGTGCCGGCGCTGGCGGCGGGCGGGGTCTTCATCGCCATCAGCCTGATCCAGCTGCCCTACTGGCAAGCCAATACCCGGGCGTTCTGGATTCCGGCCGGCTTCGGCGAAGCGCGGTGGTCGATCGAATATGCCCTGCTGCGCAGTCTGGAAGCCAACCCGCTCGTGCTGCTGGGTGCGCTTGCCGGCGTGCTCCTCATGGGGCGCGACCTCATCCGCAACCGCACGGCCTGCACCGAGGTCCGGACGCTGGCCCTGCTGGCGACAGGCGTGATGGCTGGCCTTGGCATGCTGGTGGTGGTGCACTTGCTCCACCCGATGCTGATCGAGAAGTACCTGACCGCCATGGTGGGCGCGGTCAGCGTGGGTATCGCGCTGGCCTGCGGACGCCTGCTGAGGGCGCTGGGGCCGAAAACGACGGCGGTCTTTCTCGGCTTCGCGCTGCTCGTCTCGGCCTGCGGACTGGTGCAGAATGTCGGCAAGGTCGAGGCGCGCTACTCGTGGTACGGCACTGGCGGTTTCATCGCCCGCGAAGTGCACCTCTGTCCCGGCACGGTGATCCATACCGACCGCTTCTGGAACGCCGATGTCCTGTCCCTCCCGCCCGCAGACAACCTTTCGGTCGCGCCTTGGGCCTATCGCGAGGTTGCCGGACACTTCGGCTTCGCGATTGAGCCGGAAACCTCGCGAAAACGGGCGCAGGCCTGCCCCACGCTGTTCTGGGCCGAGCATGACAGTCGTCATCGCCTGAGCGATGCCGCAATTCTCGTCCACTTGCGCCAGAGCGGGTTCGCCGTGGACGCGATCGAAGTCCACCGCATCGGCGACGGCTGGGTCGCGGTTTCGCAGCCGGGCGCTTAGCCGCCATCAACAAGAAAGGCCCGCCGTGTTCGCACACGGCGGGCCTTTCAACGATCGGTCAGCGGTTTAAGCGACGCGATCAGTCTTCCTTGGCAGCGGCCTTCTTCTTGGCCGGAGCCTTCTTGGCGGGCTTCGCCTCGGCCTCGGCCTCGACTTCAGCCTCGTCCTTCTTGGCAGCAGCCTTCTTGGCGGGAGCCTTCTTCGGCTTTTCCTCGGCAGCAGCTTCGTCAGCCGGAGCTTCCTCGGCGGCGTCCTTGGCAGCGGCCTTCTTGGCCGGAGCCTTCTTGGCGGCCGGCTTCTTGGCTTCCGCCGGCTTCTCGCCGTCGGTGTCAGCCTCGATAGCGGCCTGCAGTTCGTCGCGGGTCACTTCGCGCTCGGTGACTTCGGCCTTCTCGATCAGGAAATCGACGACCTTGTCCTCGTAGAGCGGCGCGCGCAGCTGGGCAGCCATCATCGGGTCCTGCTGGACATATTCGAAGAAGCGCTGGCGGTCTTCCGGACGATACTGCTGCGCAGCCTGCGAGACCAGCATCGACATTTCCTGCTGGGTCACTTCCACGCCGTTGGCCTGGCCGATTTCCGACAGGAGCAGGCCCAGACGCACGCGGCGCTCGGCGATCTTGCGGTAATCGTCCTTCTCGGCCTCGATCTCGGCGAGAGCGGCAGCGGGATCTTCCTCGTTGCCGGCTTCCTGCGTGAGCTGCTGCCAGATCTGCGAGAATTCGGCTTCCACCATGGTCGGCGGCACGTCGAAGTCATGACCGGCGGCAAGCTGGTCAAGCAGCTGGCGCTTCATGGCGGTACGGGTCAGGCCGGCAGTTTCCTGCTCCAGCTGGCCCTTGAGCAGGCCCTGGAGCTGCTCAAGGCTCTCAAGACCCAGTTCCTTGGCGAAATCGTCGTCGATCTTCGATTCGGCAGGTGCCTTCACTTCGTGCACGACGATGTCGAAGGTGGTTTCCTTGCCGGCGAGGTTCGCGGCGGGGTAGTCTTCGGGGAAGGTCACCGTGATGGTGCGCTCGTCACCGGCCTTGGCGCCGCCGAGCTGCTCTTCGAAACCGGGGATGAAGCGGCCGGCACCGATGACCAGCGGGGCCTTCTCGGCCTTGCCGCCGTCGAACTCGACGCCGTCGAGCTTGCCGGTGAAGTCGATGATCAGCTGGTCGCCGTCTTCGGCCGCGCCGTCCTTGGTTTCGAAACGCTGCTGCTGCGAGGCAATGCGCTCAACCGCTTCGGCAACGGCGTCTTCGGCCACGGGCACAGTCAGCTTTTCCAGCTTCAGGCCGTCGATCGCGGGAGCGGCGATGACCGGAAGGACTTCGAGGCTGACGGTCAGCTCGACATCCTTGCCCTGCTCATAGCCTTCGCCCAGCGCAACGTCGGGGTTCATGGCAGGACGCAGCGCGTGATCGGCGACCAGCTTGTCCATCGCTTCGCGGATCGAGCTGTTCAGCGCTTCCTGGTGGATCGCGTCGCCGTGCATCTTCTTGACGAGGTTCGCGGGCACCTTGCCGGGGCGGAAGCCGGGCATCTTGACCTGCGGGGCGATCTTCTTGACCTCACCCTCGATCTTGGCAGTGATGGTCTTGGCGGGAATGGTCACCGTGTAGGCGCGCTTCAGGCCCTCGTTGGTGGTTTCGACGATCTGCATTTCAAATGCCTTCCTGTGCAATTCAGCGGGCCTTACGGGCCGATTCTCGCGACTCATCCCCCTGGGCGGCAGACTGGTGCGGGCGAAGGGACTCGAACCCCCACATCTTTCGATACTGGTACCTAAAACCAGCGCGTCTACCAGTTCCGCCACGCCCGCAAAGATGAAGCCTGAAACTCAAGGCCCGTGCCCTTATAAGGACACGCGGAAAAGGGCAAGTGCGGCGATTCGCATGGCGTGCAGACAGGCTGCGCCGTTCCGGCCGCAGGACGGGTCGCGGCAGCCGTCCGGCAGGCCGCCTTGCACCGCGCCTGCCGCCTGCCCAACTAGAGTAATGTCCCTTGAAGACATGACAAAGCGAGAGGCAGCCATGGCCACCCAACCCGGAGACGACCCCGGCAATACCCCGCCCGAAACGCCCTATCCGCCCATGGAACCGGACGCGCCGGATACCCCGCAGGAACTGCCGCCGACTGGCCCGGACTTCGACCAGCCGGATCCGACGCCTACGGAATTGCCGCCCCCGGACTGAGGGATTGTTTGAAATCCGGCGACAACCGGATTTCAAACAAACTCCAAGCAAACAGCCCGATTTCGCGTCAGTTCAGTCCTACCAGCCGGGCCAGTGCCTGCAACGTCGTCCCCTTGTCCGCCTTGCGGGCGGCGCCGGGCACGACCGGGCATTCCAGACAGTAAGCCTGTGCCCCGCTGGTCGAGAGCATCGCCGCAAGCTGCCCCGCCAGATGCGCGCCCTGCTCCTCACGGCGCTGCGACACCAGGCTCGCGAAGTCGTAGGCCCGGGCATGGCTGTCTTCATCCGGCGCCTGCGAGGTGTAGCTGTTCACGAACCGGGTGACCGTGTCCTCCTCGCTCTGGAGATAGACGGCATGCCACTTGCCGTTGCCGACACCGCCAAGCCGCGCCGCTTCGGCCAGCGCGGCATTGAGATCGCCCATACGGTCGACAAGGCCGATCCGCTGCGCCTCGGAGCCCGGCCAGACGCGGCCTTGCGCGATCGCGTCCATCTTCTCGGGCGTGGTCCGGCGCGCCTGCGCCGAAATACCGACGAACTTGTGATAGGTGCTCTCGATCGAGGCCTGCAGCATGCCCTCGACCTCGGGAGAAAGGCCGCCGAGGATGTCGGGCTGGCCGGACAGCGGCGTGGTTTTCACGCCGTCGCTGGTGACGCCGTACTGGGCCAACGTATTCTCGAAGCTGGTAATGACGGCAAAGACACCAATCGATCCGGTGATCGTCGCCGGCTGGGCAAAGACGGTCTGGCCCGGTGTCGAGACCCAGTAACCGCCGCTGGCAGCAAGGTTACCCATCGAGACCACGATCGGGATCTTCTTCGCCTTGTAGCGTTCGATCGCGCGGCGCATGCGCTCGGCCGCCATGGCCGAACCACCCGGCGAATCGATGCGCACGACCAGCGCCTTGAAGCCTTCGTCGATATTGTCGTCCAGCAGCTGGGCAATGCGATCGCCGCCGGCGCGGCCCGGCCCGGCATCGCCATCGACGATTTCACCGGCAATGGTGACGACGCCGATCTCGGCGCCTTCCTTCTTTTCGGGATTGGCGGCTAGCCAGGCCGCCAGTGCGGTGTGGCGATAGGGCAGATCCCTGCCGTCCTGATCGGAATCGTCCTTGCCGGCGATGGACGCCACGCGGGCATCGAACTCGCTCTTGTCGCCGATGCGGTCGACGATCCCGGCCGCCTTGGCGCCTTCGGCAAAGTCGCCTCCGCTTGCCTTGGCCCAGCCCAGCGGATCGCCGGTCATTCGGTCAAGCTGCGCCCGGGGGCGCGCGGCGGCGATGTTGGCCCTATAGCTGTTCCAGAGCGCGCCGTAGACATCCTGCATGGCCTCGCGCGCCTCAGGCGACATGTCGCTGCGCATGTAGGGTTCCACGAAGCTCTTGTAGGTGCCGGCGCGGAACACATGGGCGTTGACCTTGAAACGATCGAGCAGGCCCTTGAAATAGACCTGATTCCCGCCCGGCCCGGCCACGAAGGCGCCGCCCATCGGGTCGATCCAGACCTCGCTGGCGTGGGAAGCGAGCTGGACGCCGTCATCGGCATAGGCATTGGCGAACGTCAGCACCGGCTTGCCCGCCTTGCGCACTTCGTCCATCGACTGGCCGATTTCCTCGATATGCACCATGCCGCCGCCCAGAAAGCGCGACATGTCGAGCACGACGACCTTGATGCGGCTATCCGTCGCAGCAAGGTGCAGCGCGCGTTCAAGGTCGCGCGCCTGATATTCGCCGGCCGGTGCCTTGGAGCCAAGCAGCAGGGCCAGCGGGTCGATCCGGCTCTTCTCCTCGACGATCGAGCCATTGAGGTCGAGCAGCAGCGCGCCGTCCTGAATCCGGGTGGCGGCGGGCCGCGCCATCAGCAGGGCATAGAGCGCGCCAAAGAAGAGCAAGAGGAAAACCAGCGCCAGCGCGTCCTTCACCGCGACCAGCAATCTCCAGACCCTGTGCGCAAATTTCATGGATTCACCCGCCTTTCCGGCAACTTCATACCCCCACGGGGCCGGTGCGGCCAGAGCGGGCAACAAGTCTTTTTTCCGGCCCCATGCGCCCGCCATGAGGATACGAATGGCGCGCCTTGCAAAGGACTCGGCTCAAAACGCTTGAGCCCGGCCCCACCTGTGCCTAAGGCCTGATCTTCGATGACATCCCCAGAATATATCTATCCGGAAGGCGCGCTCGCCTTCCCGCATCGCGGTCTCGTGGGCATCGGCGGCCTTGCCCCTCATGAGATATGGTTCCTCCTTGATGAGGCCCAGCAGTGGGTCGAACTCAATCGCGGCACGCAGAAACGCCGCGACCTGCTGTCCGGCCTGACGATCATCAACGCTTTCTTCGAGAACTCGACGCGCACGCTGCTGAGTTTCGAGATCGCCGGCAAGCGCCTCGGCGCCGATGTGGTCAACATGGCCGTCGCCAATTCCAGCGTGAAGAAGGGCGAGACGCTGATCGACACGGCGATGACGCTGAACGCCATGCGCGCCGATGCCATCGTCATCCGCCATGCCAGCTCCGGCGCGGTGCAGCTGATCGCCGATCTGGTCGACTGCCCGGTGCTCAATGCCGGTGACGGCCAGCACGAACACCCCACGCAGGCCCTGCTCGACGCCCTGACCATCCGTCAGGCCAAGCGCGCCTTCAACGGCCTGCGCGTGACCATCTGCGGCGATATCCTGCACAGCCGCGTCGCCCGCTCGAACATCCTCTCGCTGGCCTCGCTCGGCGCCGAAGTGCGCGTCTGCGCGCCGCCCGCGCTGATGCCCGCCGATATCGAGCGGATGAACGTGAAGGTGTTCCACGATTTCGACGCCGCGCTGAAAGGCGCCGACGTGGTGATGATGCTGCGCCTCCAACTGGAACGCATGGAAGGCCAGTTCATCCCCTCCCCGCGCGAATATCGCCATCTTTACGGCCTCACGCTCGACCGGCTTGCCAAGGCCGAGCCCGACGCCCTCGTCATGCATCCGGGACCGATGAACCGCGGTATCGAAATCGACTCCAACGTGGCCGATCTGGTCGGCCGCTCGCAGATCACGACGCAAGTCGAAATGGGCGTCGCCATGCGCATGGCCTGCCTTGACGTGTTGACGCGAAAAGCGCGCAACGTGGAGGGCTGGGCATGAGCAATCAGGCACCCCTCACCGTAACCAACGGCAAGCTCATCCTTGCCGACGGTACCATCGTGCACGGCGCGCTGCGCTGCGAGGGCGGTTTCATCACCGCGATCGGCGCCGACGTCACTGCGCAACCGGGCGATACCGTCCACGACGCAGGCGGCCACCTGATCGCCCCGGGCCTTGTCGATCTGGGCGTTTTCGCCATCGACAAACCAGCCTTCCACTTCGGCGGTGTCACCCGCGCGGCGCTGATGCCGGACCAGAACCCGCCGCTGGACGTGCCGGCCCGCGTGCGCTTCGCTGCGCAGTCGGGCAAGCCGGACTTCTGGGTCCACCCGCTCGCCGCCGCCACGCAGGGCCTTGAAGGCAAGTCGCTGGCCGAAATCGCGCTGATGCGCGATGCCGGAGCCAAGGCGGTCGCCACCGGCCGCCACTGGATCGGCGATTCGGGCACGATGCTGCGCCTGCTCCAGTACACCGGCATGCTCGGCATGGTGGTGATGACCCATTCCGAGGATGCGGGCATCGTCGGCAAGGCCGTCGCCACCGCCGGTGAAATGGCGACGCGTCTCGGCCTTCCCTCCGCCCCGGCCGAAGCCGAAGCGCTGGCCATCGCCCGCGACATCGCGCTGGCCGAACTGGCGAATGCGCCGATCCACTTCCGCAAGGTGACCACCGCCAAGGGGCTGGACCTCGTGCGCGGCGCCAAGGCGCGCGGGCTGAAAGTGACGGCGGGCGTGACGCCGGCCTACTTCATGCTTTCCGACCTCGCGCTGGCGGGCTTCCGCACGTATGCGCACCTGTCGCCGCCGCTGCGCTCGGAGGACGACCGCAAGGCCGTGATCGCGGCCATCGGCGACGGCACCATCGATGTGATCGCCTCTGGCCATGACCCGCGCGGCCCCGAGGACAAGCGCCTGCCTTTCTCCGATTCGGCCCCCGGCATGGCCGGCGCCGAGACGCTGCTGCCGCACACGATGAACCTCGTGCGCGATGGCGTGATCTCGATGTCGCGCGCATTCGAGCTGGTCGCGACGAACCCGGCCAGACTGCTGGGCGTCAATGCGGGCAAGCTCGAAGTGGGCGCGGAGGCGGACATCGCGGTGGTCGCGCCGGATCGTCCGTGGATCGTCGATTCGAGCAAGATGGCTGCTGTTGCGGGCAATACGCCGTTCGACAAACAGCCCGTTCAAGGCCGTGCCGTGGCGTTGTTCAAGGGCGGCGTGGCGGTGCTTCAGAAGTAAGCGGCTGTATGGGCCGGATCCGTTCCGGCCCAAAACGCACTCCCCCTTCACCCAAAGCACCTCGTCGTCCCCGCAGAGGCGGGGACCCCGCTTTTCTTGGCCAACGCAGCAAAAGAAAGCGGGGCCCCCGCCTGCGCGGGGGCGACGGGTGGTTCGCGGTTCAGGCTCAACCGGAAACACCAAACCTCAGCCATGCACCAAAAAAGACGGCCCCTGTCCGAGGACAGGAGCCGTTCAGGTTCACATGGAACTGGTAGAAGCGTGCGCCGCTCAGCGGCTCGCGAGCGAGGCACCCGGCAAGGCGCGCTGCTGGGAATAGGCAAGACAACCCGCGCCGCCCTTGCGGACGGTCGAGCACAGAGCCTGCGCCGCGCCGCGATCGAAGCCTTCGGCGGCGACGCGGTAGTAACGCTGGCCGTTCACCTGCGCTTCGGTGATGCGCATGGTGTGGTCCTTGAGCTTCGGATTCTGGGCCTGGAAGATGGCCCAGGCGCGCTTGGCGCCGTCCATCGTCCGGAACGATCCGAGCTGAACGAGATGCGTGGTCGGCTGCGCCGCTGCAAACTTCGGCGCAGCAACGGTACGCGCCGCAATGGCATGGACAGCGGCAGGGCGAGCGGCCGGAGCCGGCTGGACCGTCGTGCTCGCCGCTTCGACAGCGGCCATGCGAACGACCGCCGCTGGAGCAGGTGCCCGAGCCGGTGCAGGCACCGGAGCCGGAGCCGATTCCTCAGGCTGGTTGGCGCCCCAGAAGCTTTCACCCGACTGGACCGCCGGAAGCTCGCCGCCGGCAGCCGGCTTCGGCGCTGCAGCCGCCACCGGAGTGGGCGTATCAGCAATCGCCAGTTGCGCACCATCGGCGGGCTTGTTCAGCGCCAGCATGGCCGGCTGACCCGAATCTCCACGCAGCGGCACGCCCATCAGTCCGGCAATGCGCTCGCGGCTCTTGTCCGCGTCGGCACTCGCAGCCCATTCGTTGAGGCGGGCTTCGAGCTGGTCGCCGGTCAGATCCTGCGAGGCGATCAGGCGCGCTTCGCGCCAGCGGCCGTCGAGGGCATAGGCATAGGCAAGGTTCTGACGCGCCTTGGGCGTCGCCCCGCCGCCGCGCACGACGTCGGTCAGGATCGATACGCCGCTCGCGGGCTGTCCGGCCAGCGCAACGGCCAGTCCGAAGTCGCTCATGGGGATCTTGTCCTGCACGCGCTGAAGCAGTGCCAGCGCCTCGGCATTCCGGCCCGCGCCGATATAGGCGAGCGATGCGCCGAGCGCGGTGTGGGCATCCTCGTCACCCAGCGAGATCGCGTCCTCGAACGTGGTGGCCGCCGAATCGAAGCGTCCCACCGCCAGGTAGGCCTGCGCCAGCATGGCGCGCGAACGGGCATCGCGGGGCGATTTCGCCACGCGCTGTTCGGCTCGGGCGATATCCCTGTCACCCTGCTCGGCGCCCACAGTCACGGGCGCATCGGCGCTGGCGACCGGCGCGTGGCTGGCGCAGCTCACGAGCAGCGCGGCAGCCATGGCCGCGCCCAGCGCGAGCCCGCCGGTCCGGGCGTGCGAAGAATTGAGGCGTTGCATCGGATTGTCCCCCCTAGGACGAGGTCAGCTATGCTTTCCGGCCGATAGAGCCGGGGACGAGATGTCGGCGAATTCGGCAAGATACTTGTCGAGCGCCTCGGTCACGATGACTTGCGCGCTGCGGTTGGTCAGCAGCCCGGCCATCTTGAGGCGGAAGTGGCGTTCTGCGTCGAGACGCAGCGTGAAAGCGGCGCGGCGGCCCTCCGGAACCATCGTGCGCACCGGAGCTGCCGTGCGGTTGATGCGTTCGGCAAGATCCTCGATCTGGCGCAGAACATCGGGCTTGCGCGGCGCGATGCCCGGCATTTCGGGCGTCAGCGAAGCCATCGGCTGGCCGGTCGAGCCATCTTCGCCCGAATCCTCGTCCAGATGCGGCTCGGCGTGGAAAGCCTCGGCAACCGGTGCCTCGTCGAACTGCGCTTCCTCGATGTGGACCGCCACGGGCGCGGCAACCGGCTCAGGCATCGGCGCTTCGGGCACGGCCGAGACCGGCGCCTGCTGCTCGACATCACCCCAATCGTTCCAGCCCAGATCGTCCATCTTGCCCGGATCCGCACGCATCCCGGCCATGCCGAAGGAAGCGGTATCCTGACGGCGCATCGCGGGCCGGGCGCTGCCCTTGCGGGCCAGCAGACTCGGCGAGAGCGACGCGAATGTACGGGGTTCGGTCATCGCGCCGGACATCGTCAGGATCCGACGACGCGGCGGCCGAAGCCACCGACCGGACGCTGTGCGCCCTGCACCACCGGCTGGCCGGGAACCGGCGGCGCCGAGAACACGGTGCGGCGGAAATTCTTTTCGAGACGGTCGGAAATGTAGTTCCACAGCGCCGCGACTTCCTGTGCGGAGCGGCCGTTGGGATCGACTTCCATGACCGTGCGGCCATCGATCATCGAGGCGGCGAAGTCGGTCCGCTGGTGCAGTGTCACCGGCGCCACGGTGCCGTGCTGCGACAACGCGACAGCGGCTTCGGCAGTGATTCGCGCCTTGGGCGTCGCGGCATTGACGACGAAGAGCAGTGGCTTGCCCGAACGCTCGCACAGATCGACAGTGGCGCCCACGGCGCGCAAGTCGTGCGGGCTCGGACGGGTCGGCACCACGATCAGTTCGGATACCGAAATCACGCTCTGGATCGCGAGGGTAATGGCCGGCGGCGTGTCGATCACGGCCAGCTTGAAGCCCTGCTGGCGCAGGACCTGAAGATCGGCGGCGAGGCGCGCCACGGTGGTCTGCGCGAAAGCGGGCAGTTCCGCCTCACGCTCGTTCCACCAGTCCGCCAGCGAGCCCTGCGGGTCGATGTCGATCAGCACGACCGGCCCGGCACCAGCGCGCTGGGCCTGGACGGCAAGATGTCCCGAGAGCGTGGTCTTGCCCGAACCGCCCTTCTGCGATGCCAATGCCAGTACTCGCAAAGCCCTGTCCCCTGAATTCCGCTTAGGAAAGTGAACCTGTCACGAGGAAGGGATTCGCAGATCGTTCCTAATTTAGAGTTAATTAGGTCCACAGCCCCGTGGCGCGCCGCCACCCTGCCCCCAGCTACTCTTCTGGCCTGTCATCGCATCATGGGATCAGGAAAGTATTTACCATGCCGGTTAACGCCAATTTTCGGCAGAGGCCCGCATTGTCCCGCGATCCCACTGGCGTCATCCGTCAATCTTCGCCAAGCATGGCACCCATTCGGAACGGGAATCGGGGCGGGTTCAAGATGCAGAAAATTCTTCGTTTCCTTGCTGCAAATGGCGCCAGAAGCGGCGCCTGCTGCCTGATCGGCGTCCTTGCGGCCACTACCGCCCACGCCGACGTAAAGTCCGGAGTCGATGCCTGGTCGTCCGGCCAATACGATATCGCCGTGCAGCAATGGCGCCCCCTGGCCGACAAGGGCGACGCCGATGCCGAATTCAACCTGGCGCAGGCCTACAAGATGGGCAGAGGCGTGCCGCTCGATCTGGAGCAGGCCGAAACGCTCTATGGCAAAGCCGCCGCGCAGGGCCACGTTCAGGCCGCCGACAACTACGGATTGCTGCTGTTCCAGCGCGGCCAGCGTGAAGAGGCGATGCCCTATATCGCCGCCGCCGCCGCGCGCGGCGATTCGCGGGCGCAGTACATTCTGGGAGTCGCGCACTTCAATGGCGACTTCGTCGAGAAGGACTGGGTGGCCGCCTATGCCTTGGTGAGTCTGGCCCAGCAGGCCGGACTGCCGCAGGCCGCCCGCGCTCTGGCGCAGATGGACGAGCATATTCCGCTGGCGCAGCGGCAGGAGAGCGTGGCGCTGGCATCGAAGATGGCCGCCGAATCGGAGGCCGCACGGGCGCGGCTGGATGCAGCGGCCTCGCTGAACATTCCCGCGACTCGGCCGCAGACCGTGGCTCCGGTCCGCGAGGCTGCGCTATCCGGCGGAACAGCCACGGCCGGTGCCGACTATACGCGCCCTGCCCCCGCGCCTGTCAGCAAACCGGTTGCGATACCCAATGCGGCGCCGGTCGCCCTTGCCCTGCCTTCCGCTTCGGAAAAGCTGCCTACTCCGGAAAAGCCGGTCGCTCCGAAGGAGATCTCGCAGAAAACCGTGACTTCGCCCACGACACAGCACGCACCAGCACAGCACGGCGGCTGGCGGCTTCAACTCGGTGCCTTCGGCGTCGCCGGCAATGCCGACAAGCTCTGGGACAGCCTGTCGAAGCGGCCGGAATTCGCCGGAATTCGCCGCGATATGGTGAAGGGCGGATCGCTCACATTTCTCTATGCCACCGGCTTCGCGAACAAGGGTGAGGCCGACAAGGCCTGCACCGCGCTCCGTTCCTCCGGCCATGAGTGCATCGTAAGCCCGCCGAAATAACCTTCGTCCCGGCGATTGCTGGGCCGCCCACGCTCCCGGACGGAATATCCATGGACTCCCGCGAATCGGAGGCATAGCCTCGCTCGCGGGAGACAGGGGCTATGCCGAAGGCATTGACGGGCGAAAGCGCCCGCGAGGTCCACTACGATAGCGAGGCGTCCGGTGCGGTTCATGCCGTTGACCGGCTGGGTACGCTTGACCTCGTCCGCGGGGTGGCGGTGCTGGGCATCCTTGCGATCAATATTTCCGGCTTCGCAGGCCCTGCAATAGGCAGCGCTTCACCCGGATTTGCAGCAGCCGCCTCTCGTTCCGACGAACTTGCCTATGCACTCGGCTTCCTGTTCTTCGAAGGGAAGATGCGCGCGCTTTTCGCCATGCTGTTCGGCGCGGGAATCGCGCTCTATTGCGAGCGGATGGACGCCGCCGGGCGGGATGGCGACGTCTTGCAGGTGCGCCGCCTCGCCTGGCTCATGCTGCTGGGGCAGTTGCATTATCTGCTGCTGTGGTGGGGCGACATCCTGTTCGTCTATGCCACTTGCGGCATCGCCGTGCTGTTCGTGCGGCGGCAGCCTTGCGCGGTTCTGCTGGGGCTCGCAGCCGGGATCGCGTTGACGGCCTCGATCGTCGACCTCGCCGTTACGGTGCCAATGGCCCGCGCCGAAGAGGCGGTGCGACTGGGCGTCGCCACGCTGGCCGAACGGCATGAAGTCGCCGCGCGACTCGCGCTTTACCGGGAAGCGGCGGAAGCGCAGGCACGGCTCTACCACTCCGGTTTCTGGAACATCGCCGGCACCAAGCTGAGCGACGATCCGTTCTGGCTCGTCACCATGACCCTGCACGCGTGGAGCGAAGTGGTGCCGCTGATGCTGGTCGGCCTCGTGCTCCAGCGCATCGGCGTCGCGCAAGGCGGCGTGCCGCGCCGGACGCTGCTGACCGTGGGAGTGGGCGCGACGGCAGTGGGACTTGCGCTCTCCGCCCTCGCCCTCGGCTGGGCATGGCCGCGTCATTTCCCGCCGATCGCGATGTACATGATGCTCGGCAAGGGTCTGCTGATGCCGCATCTCATGACCGCACTCGGCTACGGCGCGCTGCTGCTGGCTGCCGCTCCGGCGCTGCTGCGCACGCGCCTTGGCATGCGACTCGCTGCCTGCGGGCAAGTGGCGTTCAGCAACTATATCGGCACATCCCTGCTGATGAGCGCGCTGTTCTTCGGCTGGGGACTGGGGCTTTATGGCCGGGTCGGCGCTGCAGAGCAGTGGCTTTTCGTGCTGATCGGCTGGTGCGTGATGCTCTGTTGGAGCGCGCCGTTCCTGCGCCGCTACCGGCGCGGGCCGCTCGAACTGGTCTGGCGATCGCTGGTCGAAGGCTACCTTCTGCCCAATCGCCGCCCGCTATCTAGCTGACTTTTCTTGCGGATTTTCGCCGATTCAGAATGCTATTGCGATCCATTTGCAATTGCATATGATGGGGTTCCAAGAGGATTCGCATATGTACGTTTGCATTTGTAACGCCATCAAGGAAAACGACCTGCGGACCGCCGCACGCTGCTGCCGGGGCGATGCCCACGCGCTCTACGCGGCACTGGGACGGACCCCGCAGTGCGGCCAATGCATCGAGGATGCCGAAGACATCATCGCCGATGAAATGACGGCACTCGACGCACCGCTCAGCGCCGCCGCCTGACGGCACGGCGAATAGTCCTGCGGGATAACCCGGGGTCCTCCTCGGGTTGCCTCCCTTTGTTTAGACGCCCATAATGCCCCTGAAATTTTCAGGAGCATCCCCCATGAAGGGCGACCCGCAGGTCATCGATTTCCTCAACAAGGCGCTCTTCAACGAGCTGACCGCGATCAACCAGTACTGGCTGCACTACCGCATGCTGGACAACTGGGGCATCAAGAAGCTCGCCGAATACGAGCGCCACGAATCGATCGACGAGATGAAGCACGCCGACGTGCTGGCCGATCGCATCCTGTTCCTCGACGGACTCCCCAACTTCCAGGCGCTGGGCAAGCTGCGCATCGGCGAAAGCGTGGAGGAAGTGCTCAAGGCCGACCTCGCGCTGGAATACGATGCGATTCCGCTGCTCAAGGAAGCGATCGCCTACTGCGAAACGGTGCGCGACTACGTCAGCCGCGAGATCTTCGAGCGCATCCTCGAAAGCGAGGAAGAGCATGTCGACTTCCTTGAAAAGCAGTTCGACATGATCGCCCGCATGGGCATCCAGAACTACTGCCAGCTCCAGAGCAAGCCGGCGGAAGACTGACCTCGGACAGGCGCGCGTGTGGACATGGATTTTCTCGCGCGCCTTGGCCTTTCGATACCGCTGATCCAAGCGCCGATGGCGGGCACCTCGACACCCGCCCTTGCCGCCGAAGTCTCGAATGCCGGTGCGCTGGGCTCGCTCGCACTCGGCGCCATCGGCCCTGACGAGGCCCGCCGCCAAATCGCCGACTTGCGCGCCCGCACCGACGGCCCGTTCAATCTCAATCTTTTCGTGCACGAGACGCCCCGCCCCGATCCTGCGGGCGAACAGGCGTGGCTTGACGCTCTGGCACCCCTATTCCGCGAATACGGCGCGCAGCCGCCCGCCGCACTGGAGACGATCTACGACAGCTTCGCCGGAAACACGGCGATGCTGGAGGTCGTGCTGGAGGCGAAACCCGCCGTCGTCAGCTTCCATTTCGGCCTGCCCGATCCCGAGACCATCAGCGCACTCAAGGCGGCAGGCTGTCTGCTGCTTGGCAGCGTCACCAGCCTTGCCGAAGCGGATCTCTCGCTTGCTGCCGGCATCGACGTGCTGGTCGCGCAAGGCTGGGAGGCCGGTGGCCATCGCGGCATGTTCGATCCCGATGCGCGCGACGACCGACTCGGTGCCTTCGCGCTCACGCGGCTGCTGGCGCGCTGGGGCAAGCTGCCGGTCGTCGCGGCTGGCGGGATCATGGACGGCGCCGACATTCGCGCGGCACTGGACCTCGGCGCCGTCGCCGCGCAGCTGGGCACGGCCTTCATCGCCTGCCCCGAAACGAGTGCGGACACCGCCTACCGCGGCCTGCTCGCCTCCGATGCCGCCAGTCACACGGCAATGACGCGCGCGATTTCGGGCCGCCCGGCCCGCTGCCTCGCCAATCGCTTCACGCAGTTCGGCGAGCGTCCGGACCTGCCGCCCGTGCCTGCCTATCCGCGCACCTATCATGCCGGGAAGGCGCTCAGTGCCGCCGCGAAAGCCGCTGGAGAGCCCCTCTACGGCGCGCAATGGGCGGGACAAGGTGCGCCGCTGGCCCGGTCGATACCGGCGGCGCAGCTGGTTGCCCAGCTCGCCGCCGAACTCGGGCTTACGGCTTAGCCGCTTCGGCCGCCGCCGGCTTGTCGGTCCGGTACTTGTCGAACCACGCCAGAATCGCCGAAGCCTTGGCCGCCGACTGAGAGGGCCGCGCGGCAATGCCCCCGTGGCTCGCGCCCGGCACCTTCACCAGCGCCGTGGGCACGCCGCGGATCTGCAAGGCGGCGTAGTACTGCTCGGCCTCGCTCACCGGCGTGCGGTAATCCTCGGAGCCCACCACGACCATCGTCGGCGTCTTGACGTTGCCGACAAGGCTGAGCGGCGAGCGGCGCCAATATTCCATGGGATCTTCCCACGGCTTCTTGTCGAACCAGTAGCGCGAGGTGAAGGTGGTCGCGTCCATCGTCAACGCTTCGCTGATCCAGTTGATCACCGGCTTCTGCGTCACCGCCGCCTTGAAGCGGTCGGTCTTGCCGACGATCCACGCGGTCAGCACGCCGCCGCCCGAGCCGCCGGTAACGAAGAGGTTGTTGGGATCGGCCACCCCGTCCGCGATCGCCGCATCAACGGCGGACATGAGGTCGTCATAGTCGGTGCCCGGATAGGCGCGGTCGATCAGGTTGGCGAAGGCCTCGCCATACGAGGTACTGCCGCGCGGGTTGGTATAGAGCACCGCGTAGCCGTGCGCGGCATAGAGCTGATAGTCGGTCGCGAATCCGGGCGCATAGGCCGTGTTGGGGCCGCCGTGGATTTCAAGGATGAGCGGCGCGCGCTGGCCGGGCTGGAGGCCGGGCGGCGTCACCAGCCAGGCGTCGATCTGGCGCCCGTCCGGCGCGGTGACGGCCAGTTTGCGCACCGGGGCCAGGGCCTTGGCTTCCATCCAGGTGCCGTTGAGATCGGTCAGCTTCCGGCCCGTTCCGCCATTGCTCACCCACAAGTCCGCCGGCCGCGCCGCCGTGCCCGAGGTATAGGCGATGCGCCCGTTGTTCGAGACCGAGAAGGCCCCGCCGGTATAGGGCCGGTCATAGCCGCTGCCCGGGCTCAGCCCTTCGACCGCCGTATGGATCGAACCATCGAGCCCGACCCGGGCAACGTACGTCCGCGCATGATCGTCATACTGGGCAAGGATCGTGGAATTGCCGGACCACGCGATGGAATCGATCGAATGGTCGAAGCTCTTGCTGAGCGGCCGCACGCCCGAACCGTCGATGTTCATGACGTAAAGCTCGGTGTTCTCGTAGGACCGGTTGACGTCGTCATAGCCCAGATAGGCCACGTGCTTGCCATCGGGCGAGACCAGCGCGCCGTTGTCCGGCCCGTTGCGCGTGGTCAGTGCCGAAACCGTCCCGCCGACGACGTCGAGCGCGTAGACTTCCGAATTGTTGACCTCGCGCTCCCAATCGGCACGCCGATTGCCTGAAAACAGGATGCGCTTGCCGTCCGGCGTCCACGAAAGCGGGCCGGAATCGTCGAACTTGCCGAACGTCAACTGGCGCGGCGCGCCGCCGTCGGTCGAGACCAGGAAGATGTGCGCGTAGCCCGGCTGCGCGTAGCCGTCGCCATCGGCGCGATAGGTCACGCGGTCGATCACTTCGAGCGGATCGGCCCACTTGGCGCCTTCCGGCTTGTTCGCGGGCGCCGAACCCAGCTTCAGGCCCTCACCCGGCACGCGCATGGTATAGGCGATCTGCCGACCATCGGGAGACCAGGCAATGCTGCCCGGGCTGTCCGGCAGGTCGGTCACGCGCACCTGCGCCCCGGTGTCCAGCCACAGCACGTAGAGCTGCGGCGCGCCGGTGCCGTCGCTGGAGACGAAGGCCAGCCGCTTGCCGTCCGGCGACCAGACCGGCGAGAAATGCGCGCCCGGTCCGGTCACCAGCGGTCGCTGCGCCCCGCTGGCGGCATCGACGATCCAGAGCGAGGGCACCTGCTTGTCGGTCATCACGTCGGCACTGGAGCGGACGTAGACGATCCGGCTGCCGTCGGGCGAGATCTGCGGATCGGTGACGCCCGAAAGCTTGAACAGATCATCCGGCGTGAAGCCGCGCTCGGGCCCCGCGGCGGCCGCATCGTCAGCCAGCGCGGGCGCGAGGGGAACGACGGCGCAGCCAAGTGCAAGGACGGCAAGACGAAGGGCGAATGGGGTGCGCAAGGCGGCGATCTCCGGTTCTCGTTATGGGATGAGCGGAAAGGCCCCTGTGTCCCCCGCCCGGCCGCCCTGTCTCGCCCAGTCGCCTGAAAAAATCCACCCCGCAGCCGATCCGGACTGGCCAAGGCTGAAATCGTGCTAAGACAGGAGCATGGAGAGTCCACGACCGCAGCCGCCCTACCGTCTCGAAGATTACGGCTTCGCCTTCCTCGTCATCCTCGTTTCCATTGCCTTCGCATGGCTGCTCATGCCCTATTTCGGCGCCGTTCTGTGGGGCGTCGTGGCGGCAATCCTGTTCGAGCCGCTGACCCACCGTTTCTCGCAGAACATGGGCGGCCGGCCCAATACCGCTGCCGGGCTTATGCTGCTGATGCTGCTGGCGCTGTTCATCATTCCCGCCATCCTGCTGGGCATCAGCCTGGTGCAGGAAGTGACCGTCATTTACGACAAGGTCGCCTCCGGCCAGATCGACATCGGCCAGACCGTCGCCAAGCTGCGGTCATCGCTGCCGGATTCGGTGGAGGGACTGGTCGAACGCTACGGCCTTGCCGACTTCGAATCGCTGCGCCGCCAGTTCGGCGCGGGGATCGCAACCGGGCTTCAGGGATTGGCCACGCAGCTGGTTTCGGCCGGGCAAGGCGCGCTCAGCTTTCTCGCGGCGCTGGGCGTGATGCTCTACCTCACCTTCTTCCTGCTGCGCGACGGCCGCCGCTACGGCGAACTGATCCGCGAGGCCATGCCCCTGCGCCCGCACCTGCGCGACCGGCTGATCGTGAATTTCATCGTCGTCGTGCGTGCGACGATGAAGGGCACCGTCGTCGTCGCCATCCTGCAAGGCCTTGTCGGCGGGATCATCTTCTCGTTGCTGGGCATCCCCGGCTCGCTCCTGTGGGGCGTGCTGATGGGTTTCTTCTCGCTGCTTCCCGCCGTGGGTACGGGCCTCGTCTGGGTGCCCATGTCGCTTTACCTGCTGGCCACCGGCCACATCTGGCACGGCGCGATCCTCGCTTTTTGCGGGATGTTCGTGATCGGCATGATCGACAACCTGCTGCGCCCGATCCTGGTAGGCCGCGACACGCGCCTGCCCGACTTCGTGGTCTTGATCGCGACGCTGGCAGGGCTTCAGGTGTTCGGTCTCAACGGCTTCATCGTCGGGCCGGTGATCGCCGCCCTGTTCATCTCGGTCTGGGGCCTGATGAGCGAGATGCGCAACAGCCGCGGCATGATCGATCCCCGCGCCATCGAGCACGAAGACGCGAACATGACCGCCGACCAGCCACAGCCGGACGCGGAAACGGCAGCGCACCCGTCCTGAGGACGAACGCGCTGCCGTTTTGTAACCTGCTTACTTGTTGGCGAACGGGTTCTTGGCGCTGCGCAAGTTGAGGCGGATCGGCACCGCGTCAAAGCCCAGTTCGCGGCGAATGCCGTTGATCAGATAGCGGCGATAACTCTCGGGCAACAGGTCGAGGCGGGTACCGAACAGCACGAAGCCCGGCGGGCGGGTCTTGGCTTGCGTGATGTAGCGCAGCTTGATGCGCTTGCCGCCCGGCGCCGGCGGCGGATTGGCCGAAAGCGCATCGTCGAACCAGCGGTTGAGCGCGGCGGTCGGCACGCGCTTGCTCCAGGCTTCGCGAATCGAGAAACCGGCAGCGATCAGTTCGTCCAGACCCTTGCCGGTCCGCGCCGAAACCGCGAGCAGCGGCACGCCGCGCACCTGTGCCAGACCCTCGTCCAGCGCCCCGCGAATGCCGTTGAACAGGGCCGAGGCGCCTTCGGCCACGTCCCACTTGTTGATCGCGATAATCAGCGCGCGGCCTTCTTCCAGCACCTTGGAGGCGATGGTGAGGTCCTGATGCTCCAGCCCGCGCGTGGCGTCGAGCAACAGCACCACGACTTCGGCGAAGTCGATGGCATGGCGCGCGTCGGCCACGGCCATGCGCTCCAGCTTCTCGGTCACATTGGCGCGCTTGCGCATGCCGGCGGTATCGATCAGGCTGACCTGCCGCACTTCCTGCGTCTTGGGATCGGTCCATTCCCAGTCCACCGTGATCGAATCGCGGGTAATTCCCGCTTCCGGCCCGGTGAGCAGGCGGTCCTCACCCAAAATGCGATTGATCAGTGTGGATTTGCCCGCATTCGGACGGCCGACGATGGCCAGCTTGAGCGGCCGGCGCAGCAGCGCTTCGTCGTCCACTTCCTCCGGGAACTCCGGCTCTTCGGGCTGGAGCGAATCGAGATGTGGCAGCAGAGCCTCGAAGAGGTCGGCCATGCCGACGCCGTGCTCGGCCGAAAACGTGATCGGCTCGCCAAGGCCCAGCGAATAGGCTTCGAGCACGCCGCCCTCGCCCGCGCGGCCCTCGGCCTTGTTGGCCAGCAGCACCACAGGCACCGGCGAGGCGCGCAGCCACTGACCGATCTCCTCGTCCAGCGGCGTGAGGCCCGCGCGCGCGTCGACCACGAACAGCGCCACATCGGCGGTTTCCAGCGCGGCTTCGGTCTGCTTGCGCATCCGGCCCGGCAGGGTTTCGGCCTCGTCATCCTCCCAACCGGCAGTGTCGACGATCTGGAACTTGAGCCCCAGCAGTTCCGCATCGCCGAAGCGGCGGTCACGCGTGACGCCCGGCTGATCGTCGACAAGCGCAAGCTTTTTGCCGATGAGCCGATTGAACAGCGTGGACTTGCCGACGTTGGGTCGGCCGATGATGATCACCTGGGGAAGCATATAAGAACTCGATAAAGGATTCGCGCCGATAGGGGAATTCGGCGCAAATGGAAACGCCCCGCGTTCCGCTAATGCGAAGTCAGGCGTCAAGGCCGGGCGATTCCGCAAATCGCGGCAGATCGAAAAAAGGCAACCGGCAGTCGGGATCGGCACTTGAAGCGACGATCTTATGCGGATTCGCGGCCGAAATAGTTACCGCGCCGTTAACCACACTATTCAGGAAGCCCCTAACCCTCTCCGCCGAACATGGCAAACATGAAGGGTTACCGCAGATTCATCATCTTAGGCCTCGCTCTCGCGGCGGCAGCACCGGCGAGCGCGCGCTCGGCGATCGACGACGTCATGGCCGGGGCAGACGGCGGCGGGAGCGAGATCAAGGGTCCCGACTACCTCGAATGCGTGCCCTATGCGCGGCGGCTTTCGGGCATCCGGATCTTTGGCGACGCCCATACCTGGTGGGATCAGGCGCAAGGCCGCTATGCCACCGGCCACCGGCCTCGTGTCGGCGCGGTCATGGCGATTCCGGCCTATGCGAACTCGCACCTCGGCCATGTCGCGACAGTCAGCCGCATCGTCGATTCGCGTACGATCCTGATCAGCCATGCCAACTGGTCCCCCATCGAGGGACGGCGCGGCCAGGTCGAGGACAATGTCACCGCGCTCGACGTGTCGCCGGACAACGACTGGAGCGAAGTGCGCATCTGGTACGCGCCGATCCACAACCTCGGCACCACGCACTGGCCGGTCGAGGGCTTCATCTACAATGCGAAGCCCGGCGCCGTGAAGGACCTGGGCCAGTCCCGGCTCGAATCGGTATCGGGCGAGGACGCGGCAACGCCCGTCCCCGCCAGTCCGCCGGAAACCGAGATCAAACCCACGAAAAAGGGCCGCCGCAGCGACCCCATCGGCGCGATTATCGCCGGAACCTATCGTTGAGCGGGGATTGAGGAAAAACGGGCCGCGTCGTGGCGGCCCGATTTCCATTCAAGCCGCGATCAGAGCTTGGCGACAGGCGCGCCCTCGCCAAGGTCCTCGTACCAGGCTTCGACCGGGCCCGAGAGCTTGACGGTCAGCGGATTACCCTTGCGATCGAGGGTCTTGCCCGCCTGCACGCGCACCCAGCCTTCGGAAATGCAATATTCCTCGACATTGGTGCGCACCACGCCCTTGAAGCGGATGCCGACGCCGCGTTGCAGCTTGTCGGCGTCGAAAAACGCGCTCTTCGAGTGGATGGCAAGGCGGTCGGGCGGCACGTCGGGGCCGACGTTGGTCTCTTCGGTCATGGCCCGCGATTTAATTCACCATGGCCGCTTGTCAATTCGATCCGACTCATCTAGAGGCGCGCTTCCGCATCGGACACAGTCCATTCGGCGGGCGCGTAGCTCAGTGGTAGAGCACACCCTTCACACGGGTGGGGTCGCAGGTTCAATCCCTGCCGCGCCCACCATCCTCTTCAGGATGGCACTTTTCTCTTTTCCCACAAAGACTTGAACGCAGCATCGGACCCCAGCGGGTCCGCCGCGAAGACGCGTGCGCCCTCGCGGCGGATGCATGTTCACATGCGGCTGCCCACCAGCGTCGGGCGAAAACCCGTCTGCGCGGGCATCATGCGAAATCGATCCGCTTCCGCCGCCAGAGACGCCACTTCGGACGTCAGATTGCGCGCCGCTGCCGAAGTCTGCTCGACCATGGCCGCGTTCTGCTGAGTCGAATGGTCCATCGCGCCGACCGCCGCGTTGATTTCGCTGATGGCAGCGGCCTGCGCATCGTTGTCGGCCGCGATCAGCCCGGCAAGGCGCGTAACTTCCTCACCTGAGGCAGAAATCACCCCGAACGCCGAATCGACCTTGTGGACGGCCTCCACCGCCACTTCGATATCGGTCTGGGTAACGCCAAGTTGGTCGCGGGCGCGCTTCGATTCCTCCTCGGCCCGCATCGCCAGCGCCGAAACGAGATCGGCTACGACCGCGAACCCGCGCCCGGCATCGCCTGCCCGGCCTGCCTCGACCGCCGCGTTCATCGCCAGAACGCGGGTCTGGAACGCGATCTTGTCGAGCCCCTCGATCACTGCGTCGATGCCCTTGGCGCTGTCGCTCACCCGGCTCATCGCCTCCACCGCCGCATCGGTCCGCGCGCGCCCTTCGGACACCGCCGTCATCGCCTGCCCGGACGTAGAGACCGAGAGCGCCGCTGCCTCGGCCGTGGCCTTGAGCCGATGGTCGATCTGCTGGATCGCCGCAGCCGTCTGTTCGAGGCTGGCAGCATTGGCTTCCGTGCGCCGCGCGAGATCCTCGGACGCCTGCGCGATCTCCCGCGAGCCGACGAGGCTGTTCTGCGTGCCGGATTTCACCGATCCCAGCAGCCCGCGAAGACTGGCGAGCGCCTCGTTGAAGCTCTCCTTGAGCGCGGCATATTCGCCCGGATAGTTCTCGACGATGTCCGCCGTCAGATCCCCCTCGGAAAGACGGCGAAAATTCTCGGCCATGCCCTGCACGACTTGCGCATTGCGCTGCGCTTCCTCGCCTTTGACGATTTCGGCCTGCGCGGTCGTGCGGAAGGTGAACATCGCCTGCGTCATGCGGCCCACACAGTCGCGATAGTGGGTATACTCGATCGGACTATCGAGATCGCCTGCAGCCAGTCCCTCCATGCGTACCACCGTGCCGACGTAAGGCCCGGCAATCGCCTCTCGATAGAGGTGGCTGAGCAGTGCGGCGATAACGGTCGCGCCGAGAACCGCCCAGCCGGCCTGACCTGCCCCAAGGTCCATGCCCGCAAGCCCGCTCGCAGCCGTCAGCGTGACCAGACTGCCGAATGCAATCAACAATTTAAGGCGAATAGGTGCATTTGCTCTGAACCATTCCATAGTGTTTCACCCCATCCCGCCCGCTTGAGCCGGAACCGTTCCAGCTTTCGCGGGCTCCCGGATTCGTTATAGGTGGGGCGCCAGGGCCTTCCGCTGCGATCAATTCTCAACAGCAGTGTCGAAAGTACAACTTTCAGTATTTTAATGGTTCTTTTCCGGTGAACGGTGTCGCCGAACTTGTACGCCGGGCCCGCCCCTCAACTCTGCCGCCGACTTCGGCGCAAAGGTTGCGGCCCAATCTTGCGCCTGCGGGCGCGAGACGGCATAGCCCCGCCCCATGCACGATATCCGCCTGATCCGCGAGAATCCCGAAGGGTTCGACGCCGGCCTCGCCCGCCGTGGGGCCCTCCCCGTGGCCGCTGACATCCTCGCGCTCGACGAGCAGCGCCGCTCGGTCGCGACACGCATGCAGGAAGGGCAGAATCGCCGCAACGAGGCTTCGAAGGCGATCGGCAAGGCCATGGGCCAGGGCGACAGCGCCACGGCCGAAGCGCTGAAGGCCGAAGTCGCTCAGCTCAAGGACACCCTCCCCGCGCTCGAAGCCGAGGAAAAGGAGCTTTCCGCGCGGCTTCACAATGCACTCGCGGGCCTGCCCAACATCCCCGTTGCCGAAGTGCCGGACGGCGAGGACGAGACGCAGAACGTCGAAGTGGCCAAGTGGGGCACGCCGGGCACGTTCGCGTTCGAGCCCAAGGAACATGCCGACCTCGGCCCGGCACTCGGCCTCGATTTCGAGACCGGCGCGAAGATTTCCGGCGCGCGCTTCACCTTCCTCAAGGGCCAGATGGCCCGCCTGCACCGCGCGCTCGCACAGTTCATGCTGGACACGCAGACCGCCACCAACGGCTACATGGAATGCATCGTGCCGCTGCTGGTGAAGGACGAGGCCGTGTTCGGCACCGGCCAGCTTCCCAAGTTCTCGGAAGACCTGTTCAAGACGACCGACGGCCGCTGGCTGATCCCCACCGCCGAAGTCTCGCTGACCAATGCGGTGCAGGACGAGATCGTCGATCTCGAAACCCTGCCGCTGCGCATGACCGCGCTGACCCCCTGCTTCCGCTCGGAAGCGGGCGCGGCGGGCCGCGACACGCGCGGGTTCATCCGTCAGCACCAGTTCGAGAAAGTCGAACTCGTCACCGTCTGCCAGCCCGATCAGTCGGAAGCCGAGCACGAGCGCATGGTTGCTGCCGCCGAATCGATCCTTCAGGCGCTGGAACTGCCCTATCGCAAGGTGCTGCTCTGCGCCGGCGACATGGGCGCCACCGCGAAGAAGACGTTCGACCTTGAAGTCTGGCTGCCGGGTCAGGCCGCCTACCGCGAGATCAGCTCGATCTCGAACTGCGGCGACTATCAGGCCCGCCGCATGAACGCGCGCTACAAGCCCGAAGGCTCGAAGAAGACCGAGTTCCTGCATACGCTCAACGGCTCGGGCCTAGCGGTTGGCCGCACGCTCGTCGCCGTGCTGGAGAACTATCAGCAGGAAGACGGCTCGGTACTGGTGCCCGAGGCGCTCAAGCCGTGGATGGGCGGGATAGAGAAGCTGGAGCCCTGCTTCTAAGGGGCTTCGACAAGCTCAGCCTGAGCGGATTTGAGAGGCCTGTCCTCCAAGTTCACGCAGGCTGAGCCTCCCCTCCGCTCATCCTGAGCTTGTCGAAGGATGAATGGATCGGCGCTTCGCTTGGACCACCAGGCCCTGCGCCACATTGCAAGAGAGACACCATGCGCATCCTGCTCACCAACGACGACGGCATCAACGCCCCCGGCCTCTATGTGCTGGAGAAGATCGCCGCGCAGCTTTCGGACGACATCTGGATCTGCGCGCCGAGCGAGGAACAGTCCGGCGCCGGCCACTCGCTGACGCTGACCCGCCCCGTGCGCATGCGCGAGCACGCGCCCAAGCGCTTCTCGGTGACGGGCACGCCCACAGATTCGGTGACCATGGGCATCAAGAAGGCCATGCCCGGACCGCCCGATCTGATCCTCTCCGGCGTCAATCGCGGCGCCAACCTCGGCGACGACGTGACTTATTCGGGCACTGTCTCGGCGGCGATGGAAGGCGCGCTGGCGGGCATCCGCTCGATCGCGCTGAGCCAGGTCTATTCGGGCGAAGGGCACGGCAACAACGTCAGCTTCTCGGCCGCCGAGGCATGGGGCGCGAAAGTCCTGAAGCCGCTGCTCGACGCGCCGTTCGCGCCGCGCACGCTGATCAACGTGAACTTCCCGCCGCTCGCCGCCGAGGACGTGAAGGGCATCCGCGTGGTCCGTCAGGGCTTCCATGACTATGCGCGCGGTTCGGTGGTCGAGGGCATGGATCCGCGCGGGTTCCCGTATTACTGGTTCGGCCTCCACGGCATCGAGCATACGCTGGGCCACAACAGCGACTTGGAAGCCATTGCCGAAGGCTACATTTCGGTAACACCGCTCCAACTCGACCTTACCCACGACGCCTCGCTGGCGCAGATCGCGAGCCGCTACACGGCATGATCCGCCGCGCGTTTCCCCTGTTTGCGGCGCTGGCGTTGGCCGGTTCGCCTGCCTTCGCCTCGACCAAGGCGGAGACGGTGCACGTCGTCGCGCCGGGGGAAACGCTGAACGGCATCGCCAACCGCGCCGGGGTTTCGGCGAGCGCCATCGTCAAGGCCAACGGGCTCAAGCAGCCCTACACGGTCAAGGCCGGCCAGAAGCTGACGATCCCGCGCGGGAACACCGGCCCATCGGCCCCCAAAAAGACCGCCTCCGTCGAGCCCGCCCCCGAACCGACCGCTGCCGCCTCCAACCGGACCGCCGCGAAAGCGCAAGTCGTGGCTCGCAACGCCGCTGCTGCCTCGGCCCAGACCGAGGAAATCCATGTCGTCGAGCCGGGCGAGACGCTCGGCGGCATTGCCGAGCGCGCCAAAGTCGCGCGGGTGCTCATCATCGAGGCGAATGGCCTGCGGCCGCCATACGCCGTGAAGACCGGGCAGAACCTCAGGATTCCGCGCACGCGCCGCCACTCGGTCAAGTCCGGCGAGACCGGCTTTTCGATCGCGTACCAATATGCGGTGCCGTGGGAACAGGTCGCGCTCGCCAACGGGCTCGATCCGCAGAAGCCGGTCAAAGTCGGCCAGTCGCTGCTGATCCCGACGCTGGTCGAGACGAAGGCGCCGGCACCCGTGACGCCTCCGGCCAAAGTTTCAGTCACGGCGGCTGAACCGACCGAAAAGGCCCCGCCGCGCGCGTCCAGCCGCTTCCTGTGGCCTGTCGCCGGAAAGCTCGGCCGCCGCTTTGCCTCGGGCGCCGATCCGCACGACGGCATCGACATCAAGGCCCCCGCAGGCACCATGGTCCGCGCCGCCGCCGCTGGTACCGTGAAGTTCGCCGGCAGCGAGAAGCAGCAGTTCGGCAATCTTGTCGTGCTCGATCACGGCGGCGGATGGTTCACCGCTTACGGCTTCCTCAGCCGCGTCACCGTCAAGGATGGCGCCAAGGTCGCCGCCGGGGAGCGCGTGGGCCTTGTCGGCAATACCGGCCTGGCCAAGGGCGACGAACTGCACTTCGAAGTGCGCCGCGATGGCAAGCCCGTCGATCCGCTGGACGAGTTGCCCAAGGCCCCCTAACCTGCCGGGGCATGTCGAAAAGACGCCCCGTTCGTGCGGTTTTCAGGCCGCTGCGTCGCTCGCTGGCGGTTCCGGTCTGGGCCGATGCCGCGCTGCGACTGGGCGCGGCGTTCCTGCTGATCTTCATCGTCATCATGGTTCACTGGGCTGACCGGACCGGACTGAACGACGCGCACGACGGGCAGGTCAGTTTTCTCGACGTCGTCTACTTCACGATGATCTCGATCACGACGACCGGTTTTGGAGACATCGCGCCGGTCAGCGACCGCGCGCGGCTGATCGAGGCCGTGCTGGTCACGCCGATCCGCCTTGCGGTGATCACCATTTTCGTCGGCACGGCCTACAACTTCTTCATCAAGCGCAGCTGGGAGACTTGGCGCATGAAGCAGATCCAGGAGCGGCTTGAGGGCCACATCGTCGTGCTCGGCTTCGGCGTCAGCGGCTCGGAAGCGGTGAAGGAACTGGTCGAACGCGGTACCGACCCGGCGCGCATCGTCGTCGTCGATCCGGCGCAGGCCCGGCTCTCCCTTGCGGAGGGATTGGGTTGCAACGTCCTGCAAGGCGATGCCACGCGGGACGAAATCCAGAACGCCGTGCGCGTGGGAACGGCCAGCACCGTGCTGGTTTCGGCGGGGCGGGACGATACTTCGGTGCTGATCGTGCTCACCACGCGCCATCTTGCGCCCGATGTGCCGATCACCGTGGTGATCCGCGCCGATGACAACGAATTGCTTGCCCGGCAGGCGGGCGCCAACAACGTCATCAACCCGGTGCGTTTTACCGGCCTCTTGCTGGCGGGTTCGGCCGAAGGGCAGCACGTGGCCGAATATCTGTCGGACCTCGCCTCGGTGGCGGGGCGCGTGCAACTGGTCGAGCGCCCGGTGCTGCCCAGCGAAGTCGGCGGGCCGCTGGACCGGCTTGCCAGCGGCGGGCGCGGCCTCAGGATCTATCGCGAAAACCGCACGATCGGCTTCTGGGAAGACGAGGCCAAAGTGCTGCGATCCGGCGACGTAGTGGTCGAGATTGCGCCCACCACGCCTTCGGACGATCATTCGTCAGGGCATTCGTCAGGCTAGCGCCCAGAACACCAGTCCCATCGCCAGATAGGCGATCAGCCAGAACGCGCAATCGACCACGCGCTTCAGCGGCTCGGTCGATTGCCTCAGATGCGTCAGCCAGACCGCCGGAATGACGAAGAAAATGGCAATCCCGCCGCTCTGCATGAAATAGAGCCAGGGCTTGGCCGCCAGCGTGGCCTCTCCGAGGCGGGCGAAATTGTGGCCGAGCATGATCGACGCCAGCAGCATGACCAGCCCGACGACGCCGTAATTGGCCGTACGCTTCGAATTGCCCGGGAAGAGTTGCCGCCCCGTGCGGAACATCGGCCCATGCCAGACCAGACCGACCGCAATCGCGAGCGCGGCCGCAAGGAACACTGCCAGCCAGTTCACCGGACCCATTGCAATCCCTTTCCGTTCATTCGGCCGCATCCGGCCATTCGAGCCGGGCTGCGAACCTTCGCCGCCAACGATCCAGTCACAGGCAAATAGGGCGACCGCGTCACGCACGTCGCCCAGCGCACCCTGCGATCACAGGGGTAGTGGCACGGAGGAACTCTCGCAAGCGGCGCGCGCAAGTGCGCGCCGCCTATCGTCGCCGCGCGACGGGCCTCCGGGAACCACCCGCGAATCCGAGACGGCACTGGAACAGGAAATGGCTCCGCATGCGGAACGGAGCCTCTTCCGGACGCCCTTTTCGATCAGATCGGCCAGCGCCCCAATGGATCACGATCCGGGCGGCCGAAAGCGGCCGGGCGGTTGCGATTTCCATGACTTGCATGCCACCCGCCATCACCCGGCACGGCAATCATCGATCCAGTGCAGCGGAGCCGACTCGCCCGGAATCCATTCAATCCGTGACTCTCGGCCACAATCGGAGTATCGGGCCCGCCATCCCTATGGCTATTGAAATCCCCACCCCGCCCAAGGTCGGCATGGTCAGCCTCGGCTGCCCCAAGGCGCTTGTCGACTCCGAACGCATCCTCACCCGCCTGCGCGCCGATGGCTATACGATGAGCCCGGACTACGCCGGCGCCGATGTCGTGCTCGTCAACACTTGCGGTTTCCTCGACTCCGCGAAGGAAGAGAGCCTGGCCGCAATCGGTGAAGCCATTGCCGAAAACGGCCGCGTGATCGTCACCGGCTGCATGGGCAATGAGGCCGACGTGATCCGCGCCCGCTTCCCGGACGTGCTCGCCGTGACCGGCGCGCATCAGTACGAAGCCGTGGTCGAGGCCGTTCACGACGCCGCCCCGCCTGAGATTTCGCCCTACGTCGACCTGATCCCGCAGATCTACGACGAAGCCGGCGTGAAGCTGACACCGCGTCACTACAGCTATCTGAAGATCTCGGAAGGCTGCAACCACGCGTGCTCGTTCTGCATCATTCCGTCGCTGCGCGGAAAGCTGGCGAGCCGCCGCATCGACGCGGTGCTGCGCGAAGCAGAAAAGCTGGTGCAAGCCGGAACGCGCGAACTGCTCGTCATCAGCCAGGACACGTCGGCCTATGGCGTCGACGTGCGACACGAGACGCGCATGTGGAAGGACCATGAAGTCCGCACCCACATGACCGACCTCGCGCGCGAGCTGGGCCAGTTGAAGGATGCGCAAGGCCGCGCGCCTTGGGTGCGCATGCACTACGTCTACCCCTATCCGCACGTCGACGCGGTGATCCCGCTGATGGCGGAGGGTCTGCTGACGCCCTATCTGGACATTCCGTTCCAGCATGCCGCGCCGTCGGTGCTGAAGTCGATGAAGCGTCCGGCGAACGAGGCCAAGGTGCTCGAACGCCTGCACAAGTGGCGCGAAATCTGCCCGGATATCGCGATCCGCTCCAGCTTCGTGGTCGGCTTCCCCGGCGAGACCGAGGAAGACTTCCAGTACCTGTTGGACTGGCTGGACGAAGCGCAGCTCGACCGCGTCGGCGCCTTCCGTTTCGAACCTGTCGAGGGTGCTTCCGCCAACAACCTGCCGAATCCGGTTCCGGAAGAGGTCAAGGAAGAGCGCTATGCGCGAATCATGGAAAAGACCGCCGCGATCAGCGCCGCCAAGCTTCAGGCCAAGGTCGGCCGCGTGATCCCCGTGATCATCGACGAAGTGGGCGAGCCGGACGAAGATGGCGAAATCGGTGCAACCGCCCGCTCGCAGGCCGATGCGCCCGAGATCGACGGGAATGTCTTCCTGCGCAACGTGGGCGACCTGCAAGTCGGTGATATCGTTGACGTCCTTGTCGAAGACGCGGACGAGCACGACCTATACGGGGCATTGACTCAGGGCTGACCGCGATCGGATATGCGCCTTCGAGTTGCAAGTCTTGCAATCAAAGGCGATTTTTTCGCGTTTGCGAAGAATCGGTCCGGCAAGCATATGGAGGGGGCCTTTCAGGCATCCTCTCCCAAAAACTTTCCAAAGGGGCTGGTCTTCGGACCGGCCCTTCTTTTTTGCCCGCGAGCTTCGTTCGATCGGGCCCGAACGTTTGCGCGCGCATGGCGAGGATCATCGGGTGCAACCTCCTCAATCCTCCATGATGCTTGGGCGTCCGAATAGGACATCAGCCCGCAGACTCTCACGCTCCCTGTTTCCCGTCGCCCCCGCGAAGGCGGGGGTCCCGCTTTCTTGCGACCTCTCGTTCCACTCTAAGGAAGCGGGATCCCCGCCTTCGCGAGGATGACGATGGGATCCTTGAAGATCACGGCTAGTGCTCCGCCGGTTCAACTGCTCGAAACCCAGCCTTGCCCGCCAACTTGGCACAAAGCCGGCCAACTCCCGCAAAGGTCATCCCGAACACCGTTCAAATGCATTACAAACAAATCTGAACCACGCATTTCCGCGCGTTCATCAGGCAGCAAAGTTGCACTCCTTGCAACCATACTCCAGTTTTTCGCGTTTGCGGAGAATCGGCCCGGCGAGCATATGGAGGAGGCCTTTCAGGCATCCTCTCCCAAAACTTTCCAAGGGGCTGGTCTTCGGACCGGCCCTTCTTTTTTGCCGCCAGCCCGTCCGGAGCATGGCGAGGCTTTTGCACGTCCCGTGACGACGCCCCTCGCCCGACCGGATCGGAATGCTTATCCGGCTCCATGCGTTCTCGAAAATGCGCCGAAATGCAAATGCATCAAACCAGAGCGACGGAGTTCCGCCACTTCGCCCAGGCGATTGGTTGCACAACACGCAATCAAGGCCGATTTTTTCGCATTTGCAGCAAAACATGTCTGCGAGCATAAGGAACGGGCCTTTCAGGCATCCTCTCCCAAAACTTCTACGGGCTGATCTTCGGATCGGCCCTTTCTTTTTGCGCAGCTTCCGCGCAATCCCGGCATTGAATTCGCGGGCGTTGCATTTAAGCGTCGCGTCATGAACCGCACCGTCCTTGCCCGCCTGCTTGCCGCCGGCGCACTCATCCTCTCCCCCAACATCGCCGCCGCGCAGGCCACGCCGCCCGTAACGGCGGCGCCAACGAACGGCGCGCTCACGCCCGCGCAGGAACAGGCCATCGACGCCGCCGTCACCAAAGCGCTGGCACAAAGCGGTGTGCCTTCCGCACAAGTCGCCATCGCGCGCGGCGGGCAGATCGTGCTGGCCAAGGCCTGGGGCAAGGCGGCGGACGGCATGCCCGCCCACCCCGACCAGCCCTACCAGATCGCATCCAATTCCAAGCAGTTCCTCGGCGCGCTGATCCTCAAGCTGCGCGATCAGGGCAAGCTCTCGCTGGACGACAAGGTTTCGAAGTACCTGACCGGCGTTTCCGGCGGAGACGAGATCACCATCCGCCAGTTGCTGTCGCACACGTCCGGCCTCCGCGATTTCTGGCCGCAGGACTATGACTTCGTCGACATGCACACCCCGGTAAAGCCGGAGGAAATCGTCCGGCGCTGGGCCACTGCACCGCTCGACTACAAGCCCGGCACGCGCTGGCAATATTCGAACACCGGCTATGTCGTCGCCGGGCTGATTGCGGAGAAGGCGGGCGGTGCACCGCTGTGGACGCTGTTCGAGCGGGAACTGTTCCAGCCGCTCGACCTCCATCCGCTCAAGCTGGACGACACCAACAAGCCCGGTTTCCCGCAGGGCTACCACCGTTATGCGCTGGGCCCGGTCGTGCCGGCCTCGCCGCCTGCCTCGGGCTGGCTCTGGGCCGCCGGTGAAATCTCGATGACCGCCTCCGATCTGGCGCGCTGGGATATCGCCCGCCTCCATCGCACGCTGCTGCCCGCCGCCGACTGGGAGGAACAGGAAGCTCCGATCATCCTCGCGGACGGAACCAACTCGGCTTACGGCCTCGGCGTGTTCACCCGCACCGCGGACGGCCGCCGGGTCATCAACCATGGCGGCGAATCGACCGGCTTCCTTTCGCAGGCCACGATGTACCCCGACAGCGACGTCGCCATCGTCGTCCTCACCAATGCCGACTTCGGCTCGGTGACGGGCACGGTGACCTCGGCGATTGCCGATATCGTCATGCCGCGCGACCTGCCGCTCGACAGCGGAGAAGCCGCGCGCACGGCAGATGCCCGGGCCCAACTGGAAGCGCTGGTGGCGGGCAAGTTCGATCCGGCAGGCTTCACCGCCCACGCCCGCGATTACTTCTCGGCCGCCGTGCGCAAGGACTATCGCGAAAGCCTGACCCCGCTCGGCCCGCTCACTGCCTTCGAGCCCGCCGGCAAGCCGAAGCTGCGTGGCGGTTTCGTCAACCGCACTTTCACGGCCACCTTCGGCAAGCGCAAGCTCGCGGTCTCGACTTATGCCGAGCCCGGCGCGAACGGCGCGTGGGAGCAGTTCATCGTCATGCCTTCAGAAGATTGACGCGCCACGGGTGGCGGTGTCCGTTCGGGTCGGCTAGCCAAAGCGCATGGTCGATTCGTCGCGTATCTACACCGCCGCCCTCGTCGTCATCGGTGACGAGATTCTCTCCGGTCGCACACACGACAGGAACATCGCGCAAGTGGCCACCTGGCTGCAGGTGCAGGGCATCCGCCTCAAGGAAGTGCGCGTGGTGGCGGACGATACCGCCGCCATCGTCGAGGCCGTGAACCTGCTGCGCGCTCGTAACGACTATCTGTTCACCACCGGCGGCATCGGCCCGACGCACGACGACATCACCGTGGACGCCATTGCTGAAGCACTCGGCGTGCCGGTGATCGTCCATCCCGAGGCGCGGGCGATTCTCGAAACCTATTACGAGACGCGCGGCAGCCTCACCGAAGCCCGCCTGCGCATGGCCCGCACGCCCGAAGGCGCCAGCCTGATCCCCAACCGCTACACCGGCGCGCCGGGCATCCGGTACGAGAACGTCTTCATCATGGCGGGCGTGCCCAGCATCACTGCGGGCATGCTCGATGCCCTGACCGGCACTCTGGAAGGCGGCGCGCCGCTGCTGTCGGAAACGATCGGCTGCTGGGTGGGCGAAAGCGAAGTGGCCGACTTGCTGCGCGAGACCGAGAAGGCGTTCGAAAGCTGCCAGATCGGCTCCTACCCGTTCTGGGGTGAAGGCCGCACCGGCGCCAATTTCGTGATCCGATCGGTCAATGCCGAAGAGCTGGCGGCCTGCGCCCATGCCCTGATCGACGGCCTGACCGCGCTCGGCAAGGCGGCAGTCCCGGGTGGGATCTAAGCTTATTCCGCTGGCGTCGATCTTCCTTGCCGGTTCGGCCCCGCAACAGGCCGAGTTCGAGCAACTGCTTGCCCGTAACGACAGCGCCACCGCCGCGCTGGGCGAATGGTGCGCCGCGCATCACAGCGCCGATGCGCCGGTCGTGACTGCACAGCCGGTGAAGGGGGAGGACTCCGCCCTTCCCTCCGACGCCCGCGCCCTATTAGAGGTCTCGGACCACGAAACGCTGGGCTATCGCCACGTCCGCCTGACCTGCGACGGGGTGACGCTGTCCGAAGCGCACAACTGGTTCGTGCCCGCGCGCCTGACCGATGCCATGAATGCCACGCTGGCCTCCACCGACACGCCTTTCGGCAAAGTGGTCGCCCCGCTGCACTTCACGCGCGAGCGGCTTGAAGCGCGCCATGGTCGGCTTGAAGGCTGTCCGCCCGGCACGTTCCTCACGCACCGGGCGTTGCTGCGCCTCCCCGATGGGAAGCCGATCAGCCTCGTCGTCGAATGCTACCAGCGCGAGGCGCTGGAGCCATAACCGCGTTCGATCAGGCCGCGACCGTCTCGGTTCCGGCGATCGAAGTGCGGTGCATCATGCGGCCGGTCGACTTGTCGTAGGGGATCGCCCGGTGCATCGCGCCAGTATTGTCCCAGATCACGAAATCGCCCTTGGTCCACTTGTGCCGCAGCGAGAACGCCGGCTGCGCCGCCCATTCCTGCAAGCGGATCAGCATGGCGCGGCCAGCCGGGACTTCCAGGCCGACCACGTGATCCGCGGTCGTGCCGATCACCAGCGACTTGCGGCCCGATTCGTGGGTCCAGACCAGCGGATGCTCCTTGATCAGACCGATGCCGAGCACGCGCTCACGGTGCTTTTCCGGAATGGCATCGGCAATCGGCGAGAGGCTGGCGCGCACCGAGTGCACGGCCTTCATCCCCTCAAGCTCGCTCTTCTCCTCGTCCGACAGGCCCTCATAGGCGGCGTACGTGCTGGCGAACTCGGTCTCGCCGCCCTTGTCCGGCGCGATACGGCAGGACAGCAAGGTGGCGAACGGCGGCGGCATGTCCACGGTGATGCCGTCCATGTGCCAGAAGAACGTGCCGAGCACGTATTCCGGCTGCGGATTGATCTTCTCGTCCAGCGTGACCTGATAGACGTCCGCATCGTTTGACTGGACGTTGTTGCGCGCAGTGAGGCGCACCTTTTCACCCATCAGGTTGGTGATTTCGAGCTGCTCGGCATCGGTGAGGTTCAGCTCGGGGAAGACCACGACGGTCCGTTCTTCCACCTTGGCGCGAATCGCCTTGGCCGCCTCAGGCGTGAAGATGTCCGCACGGTCATCCCAGACCACGCGTGAGCCGATATGTTCCTTGATGTCTTCAAAGCGGATAGCCATCTGGCCGCCTCTCCCGTATTGGTTATGCTGAACATGTGTACAGCGTGACGAGACTCCGCGCAACCGTGTAGCGACGGCAGCGCCGGGGCGACGATTTACGGCATGTCATTCAACGCTCTTCGTCGAACAGGATATGTCGCTCGTCGGGCGCAGGTGCCGCATTGTCGTATGCTTTCTAAGAGTGGCGCCCATAAAACAGGGAGCTTCTCATCACATGCCCAGACGTGCTCTTATCCGCGTCGCGCCGGCCCTCGCGGCCATGGCTTTCGCGCTGACTTTCCCGGCAATGGCCTCCGCGCAATCGGCGCCTACCCCAACCGCACCTGCAAAAGCCGCCCCCGCCAAGCCGGCCTGGGTCGTCGCCAGCGATGCCGAGACAATGAAGCTGATCCAGCTCGAAGCGGCCTTCACCCCCGAGTCCGCCTCGCAGATGGGCCTCCCCGAATTCGACGGCAAGATCACTGACCTTTCGCTCGATGCCGACGATCGCCTCGTCGCCGCCTATCAAGCGCGCCTGGCCGACATCAAGAGCCGGATCGCGACCGAACAGCAGCCCGAAGTGCGTCAGGATCTTCAGATCCTTGCCGCCTACATCCAGCGCCAGATCGACGGCATCAAGACCCATGATCGCCTGCAGATGAACTGGATCGACCTGCCGCAGGCAATCGCCTCCGGCTTCGGCGACCTGCTGTCCGATCAGACCCCGCCCGAGCGCCGCGCCAAGGCCGCCGAGCGCCTGCGCCGCTATGTCGGCAGCGAGCCGGGCACCAAGCCGGCCGTCGAACTCGCCAAGGCGCAGTTCCTCACCAGCCGCGAAGGTCATCTCGGCCCCTATCGCCGCGACGTGGAGCAGGCGATCGGCAATGTCCCGACCTATATCCAGGGCATCCACGCGCTCTTCGCGAAGTACGGCATCAAGGGCGCCGATGCCGATCTTGCCAAGCTCGACAAGCAGCTGACCGACTATGCCAAGTGGGCGCAGACCACGGTCCTCCCCGCCGCCCGCGCAGATTATCGCCTGCCCGAGGAAGTCTACGCGCTGAACCTCCAGCAGGTCGGCATCGATATCGACCCGCGCCAGCTGATCGACCGTGCCGCGCGGGGCTACTACGTCACCCGCGCGCAGATGCAGGCGCTGGCCCCGGTGGTCGCGGCCAAGTTCGGCTACAAGGCCACCGACTACCCCTCGGTGATCCGCGAGCTGAAGAAGAACGTGATCCCCGCCGATCAGGTCGAGGCGCGGTACCGCAAGGTCAATGCCGAGCTGGAGGCCATTGTCCGCCGCGAAGACATCCTCACCCTGCCGCAGACCCAGCTACGCATGCGCCTCGCCACCCCCGCCGAGGCCGCCGCCGTGGCCGCGCCGCACATGACCGCACCACGCCTCATCGGCAATACCGGCGAGCAAGGCGAATTCATCCTCACCACCGGCAATTCGCAGAAAGCCGAGGATGCCTATGACGACTTCGGCTACGATGCCGCCACCTGGACGCTGAGCGCCCACGAAGCGCGCCCGGGCCACGAATTGCAGTTCGGGGCCATGGTCGATCACGGCGTCTCGCTCGCCCGCGCGCTCTATGCGTTCAACAGCGTGAACGCCGAAGGCTGGGCACTCTATGCAGAGGGCGAGATGCTGCCCTACGAGCCGGTCGAGGGGCAGCTCATCGCATTGCAGGCCCGCCTCCAGCGTCAGGCCCGCGCCATGCTCGATCCGATGCTCAACCTCGGCATGATCGATCTCGACAGTGCCCGGCGAGTGCTGCGGGATGAAGTGGTGCTGTCCAAGGGCATGACCGATCAGGAGCTGGACCGTTACACCTTCCGCATGCCGGGACAGGCAGGTTCGTACTATTACGGCTTCGAGCAACTCGCCCAGCTACGCGTGAAGACCGAGAAGGCGCTGGGCCCGGCGTTCAACCGCAAGGCCTATCACGACTTCATTCTCTCGCAGGGCCTCCTGCCGCTCTCGATCCTTGCCGAGACCGTGGAGCGCGACTTCATCCCCGCACAGAAAGCCGCGGCGGCCGCCTCGAAGTAGCCCCCCCGACTTCCCTCGTCATTGCGCGGGCCGCAGGGCCCGCGGCCTGCCCGGGCTCATGCGAACCGCCCTGGCAGGCTGCTCCTTCGGGGGCGCAATGGTGTGGAGGGATCGCAAGGTGACAGTCCGGTTGACACAGTTGACACGGTCCTGAACCGAAAAGCCGTCCCCGGTCTGGAGCCGGCGTCCGTGGCATAAATCCGACGATTTCAAAGAACTCTGCTGCCGCGCAAGATGACAGAACAAAGCCCTGTAGGAAAATTCGCCCCGATCAGATCCCGGCCGCCATGCCGCCGGTGACGCGCAGGGTCTCGCCGGTGACGAAGCGGGCGCGCGCTGACGAGAGGAACAGCATGGCCTCGACGATATCCGCCTCTTCGCCGAAGGCGTCGAGATACTGCATCGCCTTCACCCGCACCTTGGTCGCTTCGGGCAGTTCGTTGCGGATCGTGTCGGTCAGGATCAGGCCGGGCGAGATCGCGTTCACGCGGATGCCCTCGGGCGCGAGTTCGCGGGCGAAAGTGATCGTCAGCCCGGCAACCGCCAGCTTGGACGTGCCATAGGCCGTGCCGCCCATATGGGCAGCGGACGAGGAGATGTTGACGATATTCGCGCCGGCTCGGCCTGCCATGTAGGGCTTCGCCGCCAGCGTGGCGATGACGGTGCCCATGACGTTGACGTCGAACAGGCGCCGCACCTTGGCCACCCCCATCGCCGCGATCGGCTGGCTGTATTCGTCGCTGTGAAGGCCCGCATTGTTGATGAGGAGGTCGATCCCGCCCTGCGCCGCCGCAGCTTCGGCCATGATCGCCGCCATGCGCGCTTCATCGGTCACGTCGCCTGCATAGCCGGTGGCGCTGCCGCCCGCCGCCCGGATCGCTGCTGCCGCCGCTTCGGCTTCTGCGCCGTCGCGGTCTACCAGCACCGCATGGGCGCCCTCGGCGGCCAGCGCCTCACCGAAAGACTTGCCGAAGCCGCGACCGCCCCCGGTCACCACCGCGACGGAGCCCGCTCTATCTCCAGTTGATGCGACCGTTCCGTTCATCCTTGCTCTCCATCGCGCTGCTTTGACGGAGGATCTAAGGGTGAAAGGCGGTCAGCACCAAACGCGGGCACGATGCCTGATCGCTGCTGCCCCGACGGGCAGGCATCAGTTGCCGGTGCCGCCGGACGTCTTGCGGATGAACGCCGCCACATTGTCGTGCAGTTCATGCAGCGACGGCAGGTGGGCATAGACCATGTGGCCGGATTCGTAGTGGCGATACTCCACATTCGCCTGAAGCGCGGGTGGCACCGGCAAGTGCTGCATCTCGAACACGCCTTCGTAATAGGGCGTCGAGACATCGAAATAGCCGCCGTTGACCATGACCTTCATGGTCGGGTTCTGCTTCATCGCAATGGCCAGATCGGGCAGCACGTTGGGCAGCGCGATCAGCGGCTTGCCCGCGCCGGGGGGCTGGTGGCGATAGTCCCAGCTGCCGTAGATGCTGATTCCCGGCTTGAACTGCTTGTCGCCGCCCTCCCCGGCGCCGTAATGCAGCGTGCCGCGCACGTACTGGTTGAACGCCGCGATATAGGCGCCTTCCAGCGCCGCGCTCTGCGGATCGTAATCGGCCACTTTGCTCAGCGGATCCAGCGTCGCCCCGGCAAAGCGCGTGTCCAGCGTGCCGGTGGTCAGCCCCTGATCGGCCAGCAGTTCCTTCTGGAAGGCGCCGTATTCGATCCTGAGGTTGGTCTTCAGCAGATAGTCCACCGGCAGCCCGGTATAGGCTGCGAGTTGGGCGGCGATGCGGTGACGCTCGGCATCGGGCAGCGCGTTGCCCTTCATCAGTGCCTGCGCATAATCGCCCGTCGCGAAAGCCTCTACCTGGGCGAGCAGGGTCTTGAGATCGGCCGGCCGGTCGGCCAGCTTGTTGTGATACCACGCGGTCGCCGCATAAGTGGGCAGCGCGACGATATAGGGCAGGTCCACCGTGGGATTGGTCTGCGGATCATCCGGCATCAGATCCCAGTTCAGGATGTCCGACAGCAAGATCACGCCATTGAGGTCGATCGACTTGTTCTGCAAGGCCAGCGTCATGCCCGCCGCGCGCATCGTGCCGTAGCTTTCGCCGAACAGGTACTTGGGCGAATTCCAGCGCCCGTACTTGTTCAGGAACTGCTCCACGAACTGCGCGAAGGCATCGATGTCCTGATCGACGCCGTAGAAGGCTTTGGCCTTGTCCTTCCCCGCGATGCGGCTGAAGCCGGTGCCCGGTGCATCGATGAAGACCAGATCGCTGGCGTCGAGCAGGCTCGCGTCGTTGTTCACGGTGCTGTAGGGCGCCGGCGCGGTATGGGCATTGTCGGCCGTTTGCACGCGCACCGGACCGAAGGCGCCCATGTGCAGCCAGACGCTCGACGAGCCCGGTCCGCCATTGAACAGGAAAGTGATCGGGCGATCCGGCGAACGCACGCCGTCTTTGAAATAGGCGACGTAGAACATCGAGGCTTCGGCCTTGCCCGCCTTCGCGTCGTCGTCGTCATCGGAGGCCTTGGCGTCAAGCGCGTCGGTGTCTTCCCAGCCCTTGGCATGGGCAACCAGCGTCCCCGCCACCGCGTGATAGGCGATGCGCGAGCCGCCGACGCTGACCGATCCGGTGGACTGCACCGCTTCCGGCTGGAACAGCGCGACCGGCTTGTCCGCATCGCCCGACGGCGCATTCACCGGCGCATCCGCCTTGGTCGCGGGTGGCGCGGCCAGCGCGGCGGACGCGGCCAGCAGGCAAGCGAAGGGAACGGCGGCCAGGGCAGGCTTCATCTATCGACTTTCGGGAAAGGGCGACCACGATCGGAAGCGGCCAAGTTACGGGGCCGCCTTCGCAAAGCAAGCCTTTCGGCGGGTTAAATTGTCGGCTTTGGCAGACAAACGAAAAGGGCCGGAGGTTTCCCTCCGGCCCTTAAATCCGTTTCGCGGTTCCTGAAAAATCAGGCGCCGGCGATCTCGGTCGTGTCGATCTTGAGGCCGGGGCCCATCGACGACGAAAGCGAGATCTTGCGAACGTACTTGCCCTTCGAGCCCGAGGGCTTGGCCTTGACGATCGCATCGACGAACGCGCTGAAGTTGGTCAGCAGGTCGGCGTCCGAGAACGACATCTTGCCGATGCCGGCGTGGATGATGCCCTGCTTCTCAACGCGGAACTCGATCTGGCCGCCCTTGGCGTCCTTCACGGCCTGCGTCACGTTCGGGGTAACCGTGCCGAGCTTCGGGTTCGGCATCAGGCCCTTCGGACCCAGCAGCTTACCGAGACGGCCGACGACGCCCATCATGTCCGGGGTGGCAATGACGCGGTCGTAGTCGAGGTTGCCGGCCTGCATGTCGTCCATGAGGTCTTCCGCACCAACCTTGTCGGCGCCGGCGGCGAGAGCTTCCGCAGCCTTGTCGCCCTTGGCGAACACGGCAACGCGAACGGTCTTGCCGGTGCCGGCCGGAAGCGAAACCATGCCGCGAACCATCTGGTCGGCGTGACGCGGGTCAACGCCCAGGTTCATCGCGACTTCGACGGTTTCGTCGAACTTGGTCGTCTTCAGGTCGCGCAGGGTCTGCAGCGCTTCAGCGACGGGGTAGTGCTTGAGGTTGTCGCCGAGCTTTTCGGTCAGCGACTTCTGCTTCTTGGTCACCTTGGCCATGGAATCAGCCCTCCACCACTTCGAGGCCCATCGCGCGGGCCGAACCTTCGATGATCTTGGTGGCGGCTTCAATGTCGTTGGCATTGAGGTCGGCCATCTTGACCTGAGCGATTTCGGCAAGCTGCGAGCGCTTGACGGTACCGGCGCTGATCTTGCCCGGCTCCTTCGAGCCCGACTTCAGATTCACGGCCTTCTTGATGAGGAAGGTCGCCGGGGGCGTCTTGGTGACGAACGTGAAGCTGCGATCCGCATACACCGTGATGATGGTGGGGATCGGCATGCCCTTTTCGAGCTCCTGCGTGGCGGCATTGAACGCCTTGCAGAATTCCATGATGTTCACGCCGCGCTGACCCAGCGCAGGGCCGATCGGCGGGGACGGCGTGGCGCTGCCGGCCTTGACCTGCAGCTTGATGTAACCTTCGATCTTCTTGGCCATGTGGCCACTCCTTCACACTTTCGCAGCCGCTTGGCGGATGCTCATGTTTAGCGGTTTTACGGACACTGGCGCATCCTCCCGCAGGGAATCGCACCGGAACGGATCCGGTCCGAAGGGCGCGCCCCTAAACGAAATCGGAAAGAAAGGAAAGGGCCGAGTTCAGGCCCCGCCCATATCGGCCGACGCGCCGGACGGACCTGCCACCCGCCGCTGTGCCCGCTGATCTGCCCGCCGCTGCCATACCGCGCGGATCGCGTGGCGGGCCGGGCCCTCGATATAGCGGAACGAGACGTCCGCAGCCAGCAGTACCAACGCCGAGTAGAGCAGGGTCACCACAATCCAGGTGGTGCCGTCTCCGGGAATATGCCCGAAGCGTTGCTCGCCCAGCATCAATATCGGCCAGTGCACGAGGTAGATCGCATAGGACCGGTCGCCCAGCCAGCGCATCGGCGCCGAACCCATGATCTTCAGCCGCAATGCCAGCAGCAACAGCGCCGGCCATGCCAGCAGGCTCAGCGGCAGCAGGGAACTCATCCGGCCCATGTCGAGCGAAATGCCGATCGCCATGAGGCACAGCAACAGCATCGACGGCGCATGGCGCAGCCGCGCCCGCGCATGCCAGAGCACCTGGCCAAGGAAGAAGCCGAGCAATCCGCGCGGCAGGCCATCCCCGACCCAGGGGCCGCCCGCCCTGCCCTGCACCGCGAAATGCAGCAGGGCGCCCAGGATCGCCAGTACCGTCACCCGCTGCAATGTGCGCCGACCGCCCACCGCTCCGAGCGCGAACAGCACGTAACAGGCGCATTCGACCGAGATCGACCAGCTCGGTCCGTCGAAACTGTGCCCAACCCAGCCGACGAAGCCCTGCAACATGAAAAGGTGCGCCATCAAGGCGAGCGGGGTGTTGCCGGGATCGTCCAGAAACACCACGCCGCAGACCAGCAGCATGACAAGGTGTAGCGGATAGAGCCGCGCCGCGCGCGCCACCGCGAAGCTCTCCAGCGTGCCGCGCCGAAGCACATAGCCCTGCCCCGGCGAGCGCTCGATCAAATAGACATGCGCGAAGATGTAGCCAGAGATCAGGAAGAACAGGTCCACCAGCGTCCAGCCCCAGTGCTGGAACCAGCGCAGCAGTCCCGGCAGCGCCGCGTTCACGTCGGGCGCGAACAGCGATTGCGGGTGGTAGAGCAGCGCGACCCCGCACGCGGCAAGCCCGCGCAACCCATCGAGACGCGTCAAGCGTCCGCCCGGCCCTGTCGCCTCGCCTTTCAAGGTTGCGAAAATCCCCATCGCCCGAATGCTTAGCAGGGTCAGGGTTAAGAGGCTGATAATTGCGGCTTCACGCCGCGCCCGCCGCTCGCCATATCGGCCGGACCATGGAAAATACCGAACTCGACCAGTTGATCTGGAATGCTCTCACCGGCGAACAGGCGCGTTTTGCACTCGGGAGCGGCAATGCCCGCCGCTTCCATCCCGATATCGGCCCACTGGCGGCAGTGCGCGACCATTCGCCCGAAAGTCTTGCCGACTTCGCCGCGCTGTGCCGCGAACATGGGCCGCTCGCGCTGATGCAGCCCGGCGAATCGGTTCCCGTGCCCGGCATCGATCTCGTGAAGACCGCGAAAGGCGTGCAGATGATCTTCGCCGGGGACGCAGCGGCGCGGGATGCCATCGACGCGGCGGTACAGGACCCGCGCATCGTCTCGCTGGAGACGCCGGACCATCCCGAGATGCTGGAACTGGCCACGCTGACCGAGCCGGGCCCCTTCGGCACGCGGACCGGCGAACTGGGCGAATTCTGGGGTGTGAAAGAGGATGGCCGCCTGCTCGCCATGGCCGGCCAGCGCACCCGCACCGGATCCCATATCGAAGTCAGCGCCGTCTGCGCCCATCCCGACGCGCGGGGCCGCGGGCTGGCCGCCCTGCTCTCCCGCCGGGTCGCCGCCGCGATTCTCGACACCGGCCGCACACCGATCCTGCATTCCTATGCCGACAATGCCGCCGCGCTGGCGCTTTATCACAAGCTCGGCTTCGTCGAGCGCGCGCGCGTGAGCCTGACGATCTACGCACCTAGCGCCTGAAACGAAAAAGAGGCGCTTTCCACCTGGGAAAGCGCCTCTTTTCGATCCAGCAGCCCCGCACGAAGCGAGGCGACGCGGATTACTTGCTGAGTTCGACGTGCTCGAAATCGAGTTCGACCGGCGTCGCGCGGCCAAAGATCGAGACCGAAACCTTGACGCGGTTCTTGTCGAAATCGAGTTCCTCGACAATGCCGTTGAAGGTCGCGAACGGACCGTCCAGCACCTTGACCGAATCGCCGATCTCGTAATCGATGCTGACCGTCTTGCGCGGGGCAGCGGCAGCGGCTTCGGCAGCGCCGAAGTAGCGCGCGGCCTCGCTCTCGCTGATCGCCTGCGGCTTGCCGCTCGATCCCAGGAAGCCGGTGACCTTCGGGGTGTTCTTGACGAGGTGATAGACGTCGTCGTTCAGCGTCAGCTTGGCGAGCACGTAACCGGGCATGGTCTTGCGCTCGACCTGGACTTTCTTGCCGCGCTTGACCTCGGTGATGGTCTCGTGCGGAACCTGCACGTCCTCAACGAGCTGCGACAGCCCCATACGCTCGGCTTCGCCGAGGATGGATTCCTTCACCTTGTTCTCGAAGCCGGAATAGGCGTGGATGATGTACCAGCGGGCCATGGTTCTCTCTCGTTGTCTGGTTTCAGCCGATCAGCGACAGGAGCGAGCTGACGATCCAGCCGAACAGTGCGTCGATGCCCAGGAAGAACACTGCCAGCAGCAGCGTCATCAGGCCGACGAAGATCGCGGTCGTCACCGTTTCCTGGCGCGACGGCCAGTGAATCTTGGAGGCTTCGCTGCGCACCTGGCGGAAGAATTCGCCCGGAGTGGTCTTGGCCATGTCAGTCGTACTCGCATCTCTGCCTGGTGCCCGGGATGGAAGCCCGGGCGGGAAAATGTCTCGCCGCTTCCGGCTAGGGGCCATCGCCGCCCCGGCCGGGGCCGGGAGGGGCAGATAGGATCCTTATGTCGGAAGGAAAGCGCGACTTAGCGTCCGTCTGCCCGATTTGCAAGGTCTGCCGGATCAGCAAGCCGCGCGAGGAACGAGTTCGAGCTGGAATAGAGCACGCGTGCGCCGTCCGGCAGGGCCACGGGCTTGATCGTGCCGATATACCAGAGGTAGTCCGCATGGCGCGCGGGCGGGAAAGTCCGCAGGTCAATATGCTGCTGCGGCGCGTAGAGAATGCGCTGCGTCGGATCGGCAAAGCGGTACGAAAGATCGCGCATCGACAGCATATGCACGTCAGGCAACGCGAAGTTCGAATTCTCCATCGCGCTGCGCCGCACCACGGCATAGGAGCCGAAATGCTCGAACGGGCCGAAGCGCCACTGCCGGCGCGGAATCGCCACGGCGGTAGCGACGCGGGCGCCTTCCGGCACTTGGTCCAGCGCGGCGATCAGTTCGTGTGCGGTCTGCGCGTCCTGATACCAGACCACCGTGGTCACCAGCGTCCGCGAGACGAACAGCGCGGTTGCCGCCGAGACCGCCCAGCGCGGCAGAGTCCAGTCGATCGAGAGGCAGGCGACCATCAGCGCCATCGTGCTCAGGCGATAGTCGGCATAGTCACCGCCGAAGATCTGACGCGGCACGATCAGCGTCAGCACCAGCAGCATCAGCGCGGCCCAGCCGAAGCGGCCATCGATCTTGCGCAGCGCCAGCGCGCCCGCCAGCACCGCCAGAACGGCGCAGAGGCTAACGATGTCGAAGCTGTAGTCGAAGCTGCGCATCGACCGGTAAAGGATGCCCCACTTGTAATCGAGCACCCAGCGTCCGTAGGAAACCTTGGAGTTGGATCCCATGCCGGCGAGCATCGGCAGCAACGGGAAGATCAGCGGCCAGGGCTTCACGAAGGGGCGCCAGTCGCGCCAGCTCTTCCGGTGGGCCCATTCGTAACCGAAGATCATCACGCCCATCACGCCCCAGCCCGAGACGTGGCAGAGCCAGACGACGAATCCGGCCGGCACCATCGGTATCCAGCGCCAGGCCTTGCCCTCCAGCCGCACCCAGGCCGCGAAAACGAACAGCGCCATGGCCACCGAGAGCGACCAGTTGACGAAGCCCATCAGCAGCGAGGGCGACCAGATCATCGCCAGCGCCAGAATAGGCCCCACGTTCATGCGGCGGCCGAGCGACCGGCACAGGGCATGGACCGAAAGCACCGAAAGGAAGGGAATCAGCGCAACGATGATGCGCCCTGCCCGCTCCAGCCCAAACACCGGCGCCATCGGCACCATCAGCAGTTCGACGCCGAGATTGCCCGTCCACTCCCAGTTGAAGCGGAAATAGCGGGTGAGATAGGGATCCTGCCCGTGATCGAGCGCGACCTTGTACCCCGCAAGGTGCGAGGGATAGTCGGTCATCTGCGGCGCCCAGGCGACCAGCACCGGCAAGGCGGCGATCACCGCCATGGCCAGCGCGAAGGCCAGCCCGCGGTCGATCGCAGGCATGCGAATGCCCGTCACGGCCTTGGCCATGGCCCTGAACAGGTTCTGGGTCTGCGGTTGCGCGGTACCGTGCATCTGCGAGGTATTCTTTCCCGACTTAAGCCAGTCTGGCGCCCTTCGGGGCGGGAGCCCTTGGCTCCACGAGTGCCCGAATCGCCAGAAGCGGCCCCTCCTGAGCGCGCCTAACCGCAATCGCGCGATTGGCAAGCGTTTCACGGTATCGCGGCTTGCGGCTTATCGCAAACGCGAAGACGGGGCGACCAATGCAAATCGCACCATTGCAGCGCAGGGCCCCGGGGATTTCCGGGGCTCCGCGTTGCAATGGTGCGAAGAAAATGCTGGCAGGAGTGCACGGACTCGAACCGTGGGCCCTCGGTTTTGGAGACCGATGCTCTACCAACTGAGCTACACTCCTGCGGGCGGGGTTGCCTCTAGAGCGCCTTGGCGCAGATGACAAGGGGATTACGGCAGAAAGGCACGAACTTAATCCACAGCCCTGCAATCCGCCCCCACAATCTGTTAAGCCATAGACACCCTCTCACCCGCCAATCCAGTCAGGCAAGACACGTGCACGCGCCCAGTTCCACCAGAATGATCGAGCCGGAGCTTCTTATGCTCGCCTACCGCAGCGGGATTTTCCCGATGGCGGACAGCCGCGACGATCCGGAGATTTTCTGGATCGAGCCGCGCCTGCGGGCGATTCTCCCGCTGGACGGCTTCCACCTTTCGCATTCGCTGGCCCGCACGCTGCGGCGGGGCCGATTCACGGTTACTTGCAACGCGGCCTTTTCCGAAGTGATGGAAGCCTGCGCCGCACCGCGTCAGGTGCGGCCGGACAGCGACGACGAATCAGGCAGCTGGATCAGCCACCGCATCCAGGCGAGCTACGAGAATCTGCATTTCCTGGGTCAGGCGCATTCGATCGAGGTCTGGCAGGACGACGCGAACGGCAAGCGCGCGTTGGTGGGCGGGCTCTACGGCGTGGGATTCGACCGGGTGTTCTGCGGCGAGAGCATGTTCTCGCGCGTGCCCGATGCCTCGAAAGTGGCGCTGTGCTGGCTGGTGGCGGCGCTGCGCCTTGGCGGCGCGACTCTGCTCGACTGCCAGTTCATGACGCCGCACCTCGCCTCGCTGGGCGCGGTGGAAATGCCGCAGAAGCGCTATCTCGCGCTGTTGCAGCAGGCTCAGTCGGGAGTCGCGGCGGGCGAAGGCGCAGTCGAGGTGGGTGCGGGCGATGCCGGTGCGGGCGATGGCGCCGCAGCCGATTCGGAGGCAGCGGGCGCAGGCGCCGCGTTGCCATTGCCCGAGGCCTTTGCTGCGCTCTTGGCGTTGCCAGTCGATTCGGCACCCGGCGGCAGTGCCTCTTCACCCGGGAAGCTCATCGCGCAGTTCTTGACCCAGACGTCATAGACCGGGTGCTGCACGGTGTTGAGCGCGGGTGAATTCTTGAACAGCCAGCCCGAGAACACCTTGTGCCACGCGAGCTTCTCGTTCGCGTTGGCGCGTTCCTCGACAAAGGCCTGAACGAAAGCGCCCTCTTCCTGCGGCCGTTCCCAGGGGAGCGACTTCTCGCAAGTGGCGACCTTGACCACCAGATTGCCGATGCGCTTGGCCTCGCCCGGCTTCATCACCAGGTCCTGCGTCAGGTTGTTGCGCTTGTTGAGGACGCCGAGCGTGACCACGCGGTCCTTGTTCGGCGTGCCGAGCTGCTGGCCCTGCGCGGCTTGCGCCGGACCGGCCTGCATGCCGGCAATGGCATCGGGGATAGAGGTATCCTGCGCCTCAGGCGCGGGCTCGCCCTTGCCACAGGCGGCCAGCGCCAGCGGCAAGGCAAGCACCTGAGCGAGAGCGAGAGACCGCTTCACGCGCGCGCCTTTCAGGCTTCCGGCGACCAGGCCTCGTAATCGCCCGTGGCGGCAGCACGCACACCACCGCGTTCGAGCGCGCCTTGCGGGCGATAGGCCTCGACCGTGCCAGTGGCGTTCGGCGAATAATCCACTTCCCAGATGCGCGGCGGCGGCAGGTGGCTTTCCGGCACGCCGTCATAGCTGTGATGCAGCCAGCCGTGCCATTCGGCGGGGACGTTGCTGGCGTCGTTGGCGCCCGCGTAGATCACCCAGCGGCGGTCATACCCCTCGGTAGTCCGCACTTTGGCGGACTTCGAGCGATAGTACTTGTTGCCCTGCGCGTCGGTGCCGACGTGCTCGCCATTGCGCGAGCTCCAGAGCGAGGTGCCAATGGTGGCGCCGTCCCACCAGGTGAAGATCTTGGACAGGATTCCCATGGGCTGCGCGTTAGCGCCGTTCCGCGCCGATGCCAAGCATGTTCCCGTGCGAAAACGATAGTCGCTGGGGGTTTCGCGGGCAGCCCCGCTTCTTATTCCGTTTCCGAGGCATCTCCCCCGAACGCGCACTGGACATGCACGGCCCGCAGGATCAGCCTCTCATGCGGGAGAGAAGCCTGAAGGCGCTTGGCTTGGCAACAACCCTGGGGAGGGTTTCGCATGCGTCGACAGGTTTTCGCGCGACTTGCATTTGTCGCTCTGCTCCCGCTCGCTTTTTCAACCGTGATGCCGCCATCGCGCGCCGATGCAGCGCCAAAAACCGCGACCAGGCTGGCCAAGTTGCCCGCTTTGGGTGCGGACGCGAATCACGTCACTGTCTCGGGCCTGTCCTCCGGCGGGTTCATGGCCGCGCAGTTCTCGGTGATCCATTCCGCCACGGTAAGCGGCGTCGGCATCGTCGCGGGCGGGCCTTACGGCTGCGGACTGGCGGGCATCACCGTGGTCACGGCCTGCATGACCGGCACGCCTTCGGGCGCCGGAGCGAGGATCGCCGCGCAGATGAACGAGATGAGCGGCGCCATCGATCCGCTCGTCCATGTGAAGGATCAGCGCGTCTACCTCTTCCACGGCGCGGCCGACAGTGTGGTGGGCAAAGGCGCACTCGATGCTCTGCGCGACTTCTATGTCGATGTCGGCGTGCCCGCCGCAAACCTTCAGTATCTCCAGAACTTCCCGGCCGAGCACGCCTTCCTTTCGCTCACAGCGCCGCACAATTGCGGCATTCTGGGCACGCCGTTCGTGAACCGCTGCGGTGCCGACGCCACAGCCACGGGCATGCCCCGCTATGACCAGCCCGGCGCAATCCTGACCAAGCTCGTTGGCGGCGACCTCGCACCCCCGGCCACGGCTTTATCGAGCGCACCGCAAGCCTTCGCGCAGTCGCCTTATCTCTCCGCGCTCAGCGCCATGGCGACGACCGGCTATGTCTATATTCCCAAGCCCTGCCGCGAGACGGGCGCGAATTGCCGCATCCATGTCGTCTTCCACGGCTGCGGACAGGCGGCCGCCTACACCGGCAATGCAGTCTATGCGCAGCTTGGATACAACGCCTGGGCCGACACCAACCGCATCGTGGTGCTCTATCCGCAAGTCGAGAAAAGCCCGCTTTCCGGCAATCCGATGGGCTGCTGGGACTGGTGGGGCTACACCGGGCCGTTCGCCACGCGCTATGGTCCGCAGACCAGTTCGGTACAGGCGATGATCGACCGGCTTGCCGAAACCGGAACCTGAAAACGCCTACCAGCTCACCTTGTCACCCGGCGCGATGCCAAGCTGCGCGGCGCGCCCGCCGTTGAGTTCAAGCACGCCGATCACCGGCCCCTTGGACGGCAGCGGCCGCTCGTCATAAGGCACCGCATCGGCGGCGATGTTGAGCACGCGGTGGTCGGGCCCGATGAACAGGATGTCGAGCGGGATTACCGTGTTCTTCATCCAGAAGGCCGCCTGACGCGGGGCCTTCTCGGGGAAGATCATGCCCTCGTCCGCGCCCATTTCGGTGCGGAACATCAGGCCCTTGGCCTGCTCCGCCTCGGTCGCGGCCACTTCCACGCGGAAGGCATGGCTCTTGCCCGACGCCAGCCCGACCGTCAGCGGCACCACCGCGAGCCCCGATTCGGGATGAACCGACGCCGTTTCGGACGGGGCAGTGGCCGCCGCCTCGGCCGCGCCTTTCGAGCAGGCGGCCGGCAGCATCAGTACGGGGAGCAGCAGAAAAGCGGCAAACTTGCGAGCGATGTCCATGTCTCAGACGTCTCCGGCTTCCGATTCGATCCCGGCATCGGCCCATTCCTCGGCCGCTTCCGGGTCCTCGGCATCGACGATCGCGCGCACCATGTCGAGCCGGTGCCCGGCGCGCAGCATCGCCGCGATGTGCTTCTCCCGCAGCTTTTCACGCGCGAGCCTGTCCTCGGGCTGAACCGCGAAGGGCCCGAACCGCCGCCGCCGGGCCAGAACCAGCGCCGCCTGCCGCTCGGCCGCGTCGTCCGGCCGCACCGCCGCGCGCATATCCTCGTCCAGCCCGGCGTGCCCCAGCGCCTCTCCCACGCGCCGCGCGCCATAGCCGCGCCGCAGCAGGCTGCCCGCCTTCATCCGCGCCCAAGCGGCGTCGTCTACATAGCCGAGGTCGGAATACCGGGCGACCAGCGCAGCGAGATCGGGTGATTCGTCACCCGCCCAGCCCCGCTCGCGCAATTTGCGTTGCAGATAATCGCGCAGCTTCCCTTGCGTCGTCGCGAAACGCGCGACATAGGCGAGCGCTAATTCTTCCAGGTGGATCTGGTCGAGCGGTTGTGGATTGCGACGCTTGTCGGACATCTTGCCCTATTCGTGCCACACTCGGCTCGGAATGGGGAGAGCGCACGGAACCATGCAGGTGGGATGGCTATGTCCGGTTCAGCTTGAACAGGATAAAAGCGCCCGGTTCCTGAAGAATAAAACGGTATAACAACAACGGGTTATAACGAAATGACCGACACCATCAGCATGGTGCCGCAAGCGGTTGAAGCACTTGTCGCTACCCCCAACCGGGATGCGCTTGCCCGCCGTTTTGCCGATTTCGACACTTTCTGCGATGCCCTCGACTATGCAGCGAAGGGGCAGCGCGGGTTCAATTTCCACGATCCGCGTGGCACTCTGAAGCGGGTTTACCCGTTCAGCGAACTGCGTGCGGATTCGATCAAGGTGGCGCACGCGCTTGTCGCGCGCGGCGTCAAACCGGGTGATCGCATCGCCCTGATCGCCGAAACCGGCGAGGAATTCGCCGCGCTCTTCTGCGCCATCGTCTACGCAGGCGCCTGGCCGGTGCCGCTGCCCCTGCCCACCAGCTTCGGCGGCAAGGACAATTATATCGAGCAGCTCGCGGTCCAGCTTGCCAGCTCGGACCCGCTCCTGCTGGTCGGCCCCGACGAAATCGCCGAGATGACCGCCGCCGCCGCCCAGCGGCAGGGTTGCGGCCATGCCACCTGGGCCGATTTCGCCGCCAAGGATGCGCCCGAAGTCGCACTGCCCAAGGCCGGTCCGGACGATATCTGCTATCTGCAGTATTCCAGCGGATCGACCCGCTTCCCGCACGGCGTTGCGGTCACCCACCGTTCGCTGATGTCGAACCTTGCCGCGCACAGCCACGGCATGGAACTGGCCGAGAACGACCGCTGCATCTCGTGGCTGCCGTGGTACCACGACATGGGTCTGGTCGGCTGCTTCCTCTCGCTGATCGCCAACCAGGTCTCGGGCGACTACCTCAAGACCGAGGACTTCGCTCGCCGCCCGCTGGCATGGCTGGACATGATCACGCGGAACGAGGGCACCTCGATCTCGTACTCGCCGACGTTCGGCTACGACATCTGCGCCCGCCGTATCTCCAGCCAGAGCCACGTGGGCGATCGCTTCGACCTGTCGCGCTGGCGTCTTGCCGGCAACGGCGCCGACATGATCCGCCCGGACGTGATGCAGAGCTTCGTCAATGCCTTTGCCGATGCGGGCTTCAAGGCTTCGGCCTTCCTGCCCAGCTACGGTCTCGCCGAAGCGACGCTGGCCGTCACCATCATGCCGCCGGGCGAAGGCATCCGCGTCGAACTGGTCGAGGAAGAGCGCCTTTCCGGCAGCCCGCGCGACCTCAGCCGCCCGGCCCGCTACCGCGCCATCGTCAACTGCGGCAAGCCCGTGCTCGACATGGAAGTGGTGATCCGGGGCGAATCCGGGGCGAGCCTGGGCGACCATCAGATCGGCAAAGTCTGGTGCCGCGGCACCAGTGTCATGCACTCCTACTTCCGCGACCCCGAAGCGACCGAGGCCTGCCTCGTCGACGGATGGCTGGACACGGGCGACATGGGCTACATGACCGATGGCTACCTGTTCATCGTCGGCCGCGCGAAGGACATGATCATCATCAACGGCAAGAACCACTGGCCCCAGGATATCGAATGGGCCGTGGAACAGCTGCCGGGGTTCAACCATGGCGACATCGCCGCCTTCTCGGTCGAGACCGAGAATGGCGAGGAAGCGCCTGCCGTGCTCGTGCATTGCCGTGTTTCCGATCCGGTCAAGCGCATCGAACTGCGCGACCTGATCCGTGACAAGGTGCGTTCGATCACCGGCATGAACTGCGTGGTCGAACTGGTTCCGCCGAAGAGCCTGCCGCGCACCAGTTCGGGCAAGCTCAGCCGCGCCAAGGCGAAGAAGCTCTACCTTTCGGGCGAGATCGAGCCGTTCAAGATCGCGGCCTGATTTCAGGCTATCGAATTAAAGGGACGGGCCGGGAGCGAGAGCTTTCCGGCCCGTTTCGATTCCGGCGGATGCCGGAGGCCACGATAGCCCGTCACCTTACCGGCGCGGTGTTTCGCTTTTTTGGTTCACGCAGAAACGCAGAGATGTTGGTCGGCGCCGCAGGCAATGTCCGTCTCTCAAGCCTTGCGACAGCCGCAATGCCCGCGGAAACCACGAGCCTACGGCAAACGGGCCCTCTTTGCGCCTTTGCGCCTTTGCGCGATTCCTCTTTCCTTTTTTTCTTCTCCGCGCCTCCGCGCCTCCGCGTGAACCCTTCGAAGGCGTCGATTCTCGGGTCAAGGACTCGGTAGACGCCACACGGACAAGTCAGGTTGCCTGGAAAGAAATCGTTTCACGCGGAGGCGCGGAGACGCGGAGAAGAAAAAGGGAGGAATCGCGCAAAGGCGCAAAGGCGCAAAGATTTGGTTCTGCTTTGGAGGCGATTTTCGTCTCTTGCTCCTTGGGGTGGACGCAATGTTCCCGGGACTGCGGCTTCGCCGCGAGGGTTCCATTTCTGCGCCCGATTTCAGTCCGTCGCTTGCTCGCGCTCTTCCCACTTTGGATAGGCGGGTAAAGTCACCAGCAGCAGGCCGCTCACCACACAGCCGATCACGCCGGCCCAGAGGAACGGGCCATAATTGCCGGCCTTGTCGTAAACGACGCCCGCCAGCCATGGGCCCAGTCCCGACGCGAAAGCGACCATCGCGGCCATCACACCGTAGATCGCGCCGAAGTGTCGCATGCCCGCATATCCGGCGGTGAGATAGGCACAGATCTGCGTCTTCGTCCCCGCCGCATAGCCGTTGACCAGCAGGCCGAAAATCACCGCCGCCGTCGAATTGATCGCCCCGATCAGCACGAGGAAAGTCACCGCCGTAACCCCCATTGTCACGCCGCCGATCCAGTTCGGCCGGTAGCGGTCAAGCAGCGCGCCGGTCACCAGCTTGCCGATAATGCCAGCGACCCCGGTCAGCGCGGTAAGCCACGCCGCGTTGGTGCGGGTTACGCCGGCTTCGGTCAGGATCGGGAAAAGGTGGATGCCCAGCCCCACGGTCAGCACCATGACCAGGAACGTCGACAGGCCCAGCTGCCACATCGCCCGGCTGCGCAGCGCCTCGCGCGGGGTAAGGCCCGGCAAGTGCAGCGTGCTGCGCGCCGCGACCACTCCGCCCGACTTCTGCGCCGCCCGGCGGGCGCGGTCGTGCACGTCGTAAAGGAACAGCGCGCAGAGCAGCAGCGTGAGCCCGCCCCAGCCGATCGCGAACCAGACGAACGCACCGCGCCATCCGGTGTAGTCGATCAGGAAGTTGCCGAGCGGGGGGACGACTGCCTGCGCCACCGCCGTTCCCGCCACGGTCACGCCAAGCGCAAGGCCCCTGCCCTTCTCGAACAGCCCCGCGACCGCCGTGGTCCAGACAGTCGACTTGATCGAGGTGACGACAAGGCCGAACACGCCCCACATCACCAGCCACTGCACCTCGGAGCCATTGGCCAGCGCGAAGGCGCTCATCGAGATCATGACCAGCACGATCCCCGGCAGCGCCAGTCGGCGCGATCCCATGCGGTCGATCAACGCGCCGTAAAACGGCGAAAGCAGCGCGGTGACGAAGGTCGCAATCCCGGGCCCGGCCGAAAGCACTGAGCGGCTCCAGCCGAATTCCTTGCCCAGTGGCTCGAAAAACAACCCCGTCGCCGCCAGCAGCACCGAGAAGAACGAGAAACCGACTGACGAGGCGAGAACGAGCGTCCAGCCCGAACGCCATTCCTGCCTCTGGTCGGCCGGTACCGGCCGGACCCTATCCGGTGCGTGCATTGTTCTCTCCCTTGGAAGAGAACCTAGGGCCAAAGGCGGAAACGCCAATCGCCCCGGCGATAGTGCGAACCGGCGCGGGACCGCCGATCTCAGATGGTGCGGTGCAATTCCAGATAGTCGCGCGGGATGCTGAGCGCGTCCTTGGCGACTTGCGTCTCGCGCAGGAACAGCACCAGCGCCGCCAGCAAGAGCACGATCGAAGCCAGGAAGATCATCGCCGCCACCCCGTGAAGGTCCAGCCCGGCAATGCCTTGCAGGAACAGCACCGCTACGGTCGTACCGATGCACAGCGCCGAAAGCACCATGAAGCGGATGGCCTTGGTGATGATGGTAATGCGCCTGTCGACCAGCCGGATTTCCAGCACGATCATGTCGTGCTCCGGCCCCTCGGTCACATTGTGCCGCCCTTGCAACTCGCGCGCGCGGTCAACCACGCGCCCGAGCCGGGTGGAAAGGATGTTGAGGATATTGCCGATTGCAACAAGCACGAACACCGGCGTCAGGGCCAACTGGATAGTCTGGACGATCATGGTGTCGGTTATTGCAAAGGTCATTCAGGCTGCACAGGCCCTTGCCAGCAAGTAGACCCCGTTGTCCGCAAATTCGACGCTGGCCAGCGAGGTCGCCAGCGCGCAGCCGCCGGGAGCGACCAGTTCTCCGCCGATTTTCACAGATTCCTCGCGCGGAATGACCAGCACGGCATCGGGATAACGGGCGGCGATTTCCGGCGAAGGAGCGCCGACAACCTGATCGAGCAGGAACAGCGGCCCATCGACCAGCGATTGCGTTTCCCGCACGGGAACGCGCTTGTGCCAGCGCGCCAGATCGTAGGTCTCGCCCTTCGATACGGCCATGCCCTCGTCCAGATGGAGTTCGCGCGGGCGGCCGTAGTCATAGAGGCGGTAGGTGATGTCGCTGTTCTGCTGCACCTCGATCAGGCTGACCCCCGCGCCGATGGCGTGGACGGTGTTGGCCGGAATATAGAAGAAGTCGCCGGGCTGCACCTCGTGCCAGGTCATCAGCCCCTCGATCGAACCATCGAGCGAGGCGGCGCGCATGGCCTCTTGCGAGATCGGCGCGTCGAAGCCGATACCGAGCTTGGCGCCGGGCTCGGCCGCGACGATCAGCCAGCACTCTTCCTTGCCCTGACGGCCCAGCCCCTTGGCAATCGTTTGCGCATCGCTCGGGTGCACCTGCACCGAAAGCTTTTCGCTGGTAAAAATGTACTTCACCAGAAGGTCGGGGAGCGCCGCCGGGGGCTCGAACCAGACCTCGCCGATGCGCTCACCTTCGGGCGCGACGAAAGGCGCGGGCAAGACGTCCCTGCCCCAGGGCTTCTCGACTCCGCGGATCGCGAGTGCGGCAGTCATTGTTCTATCCCTTACTGGTTCACGGCGCCGGAAAGCTTGCCGACTTTCTGCACGCCTTCAACGGTGGTGACGAGCACCTCGTTCCCGTCGATCACGACCACCACGTTGGACAGCCCGATCACCGAGACGCGCGGCCCGTCGCTGTCGACCAGCACATTGGTGCAGTCGACCAGTTCGGCCTCGCCCGCGCCGCGCACCGAATTGCCGCTGCCGTCACGGTCGAGTGCATCGTGCAGCGCCTGCCAGTTGCCGATGTCCGACCAGTCCATGTCGGCCGGCACCATCGCGGCGCGACTGGTGTTCTCCATCACCGCATAATCGACCGAATCGCTTTCGACTTCGGCAAACGTCGCGGCATCGGGGTGGAAGCGGTGGCCGTCCGCCGCGCCCTTCTCGACCGCTTCGCGGACTTTGGCGGCGATCTCGGGCCGGTGCGCGGCGAGTTCGGCCATGAAGTCGCCCACGCGGAAGGCGAAGATGCCGCCGTTCCAGGCGTAGTTGCCGTCCTCAAGGAAAGCCTGCGCGCGAACGAGGTCTGGCTTCTCGACGAACTGGGCGGTGCGGAAACCGGGGGTGCCTTCGATGGCCTCGCCGCGCTTCAGGTAGCCGAAGCCGGTCTCGGGCCGGGTCGCCTCGATACCGAAGGAGACCAGCCAGCCTTCGGAGGCAAGCGCCGCCGCCGCACAGGCGACATCGGCGAAGACCTCGGGACGGCCGATATGGTGGTCGCTCGGGCAGACCAGCATCACCGCGTCCTCGGGCAGGCGGCAGGCGGCGAGCGCGATGGCGGCCGCGGTGTTGCGCGCGGCGGGCTCGACGATCACGGTCGCCCCCGGCGCCGCGGCCAGCTGCGCCTCGACATGTTCGAGGTGCTTGGCGCCCGTCACCACCACCGGCGCGGCAAAGCCCTGCGCCGCCGGGCAGCGCGCGAGACTCGCCTCGAACAGCGTGGTCTCGCCCACCAAGGGCAGGAACGGCTTGGGACGATCGGCACGGCTGCGCGGCCACAGCCGCGTACCGTTGCCGCCGCAGAGAATGACCGGAACGATCTGGGGCATGGGAAGTGAAGCATCTCGCGAAGAAAGAGACATGGGAATCGCCATACCGGTCCTTCGGTGCAATGCAACGACGGCGTCACGGTGCATCCCCGCTAATCACCGTCACTCTGGCCCGCGAGGAACCAGCGCTGGCGCCAGCCATAGTCCGCTTCGACCGGGTTTCCGGCAGCGTCGCGCGCCGGGCGGAAACGGAAGCGTTCGGCGGCAAGATGGCAAGTTATGCGGTCGGCCTCGGCATCGGGGCTCGGCTGCGAGACCCGGCAGGACGTCACCGTCCCGTCGGTACCGACGCGCAGGATGACGACGACCTGATGGCCGAGCCTGAGATCGTGACTGGCGCGGGGGAAGTCGCGTGCCGAATTGATATCGCCTGCGATTTTTACCGGTTGGACCGCGATACCGCCACCGCCTGTCCCGGAGCCCTCCTTGCCCGCGCCGAGGCCTAGGCCGGAGGGGCTCGCTCCGACAGCATTGTCCCGGCCGGTTCCGACCACCGGCGGCGCCTCGATCGGCAGGACCGGCACCGCAGCTTTGGGAAGAGCGGCATCGCGCGGTGTCGCTCGCTTCCCCGATGCACCCGCTGTGCCCGCTTTCGACGTGGTTTCAGGACGATGCGGCGGTTCGAGCGGCATGTCAAAAGTCTGCGTGACGGTCCGCGCCACATCGGCCACGAATTGCGGCGCGAACGCGCGCACGAGGACGATGACAGCCAGGACGTGCAGCACGATCACCAGAGCCGCCACCCCCAGCCTTATGCGCCGTGGCGGCCTGAGATCGGCCGCTGTTGCCTCCGGTGCCATGCCCACCCGATGCCACGGCGACCGTGTAGGAGGCAAGGACACGTCGACAAGACGAGGCCCGGCAAGGGAAGAGCCAGAACGGGCTTTGACAGGATCGGCCGGCGGATCCATTCTCATTACCGAACCCATGTTCCCCAATGCGACGCCGATTCGTCGCCGAGAGGGAACAGGGAGGGGAGGAAACAGACGCATGAAGGGTTTCGAATCCCTCGAATGCGAGCATGACGACGTGGTTCTGCGCGGCCTTCTGGTGCGCCCGGATGCGGGCGTATCGCATGCCCCTGCTCCCGGCGGCGCCGTGCTGATGTTCCCCGGTGCCACCGGCCCCAGCGACAGCTTCTTCCAGGCGATGCGCGAAATTGCAGCCGGCGGACGACTGGTCGTCGCGCCCGACATGTACGGCGTTGGCGCCGATCTCTCCACGAACGCGGCGGCGGGCACGTACTTTGCCGCGCTCATGGCCAAGCCGGCGCTACTGCGCGAACGATTGCTCGTCTGGTTCGAGCGCGTGCGCGCCCTGCCCGATGTCGATCCCGAACGGATTGCCGCGATAGGCTACTGCTTCGGCGGCAAGTGCGTGCTCGAACTCGCCCGCAGCGGCGCGCCGGTGCGCAGTGTCACCAGCTTCCACGGGTTGCTCGGCACCCATGCCCCCGCCCAGCCCGGCGCCGTGCGCGCACGAGTCGCAGTCTGGACCGGGGGCGAGGATCCTTACGCCCCGCCCGCCGATGTCGAGGCGCTGCGCGCTGAACTGGACGCAGCCGGCGTCGACTATCAACTCACCCTGTTCGCGAAGGTCGCGCATGCCTTCACCGATCCTGACCATGACGGTATCGCCCCGGGGATCGCCTATGACCGAACAGCACACCGGATTGCCTGGAACGGAACAATTGCGCTGCTGGAGGAAAGTATCGACCTCTGAGCAACGCCAAGGTGTCTCCTGGAGGCAACTCTTCCTGGAAAGAAATGCAGAAGGCTCATCGGAAGAATTGCACAGTCCCCGTTCGAACGATACTTTCCAACTTAGGCACAGAATCAAGGTGCATACGGACAACTACCCAGAACATGCCGAATTTCGGCGCTGCCCGATCTTGGGCAGGTTTCAGGGCGGGACTTAAGCAAGAGTGCCGGCAAACCGGCACCGGAATACGGTACCAGGGGGAGCGTGAATGGCCGGCCGACCCATCGTCGGCCCACACCTTCCAGAGAATGTCGAAGAAGCCGCGGATGCGCCTGACCGGCAAGAGCCGGCGCCGCATACCTTTCCGCTGAAAGCGGGGCGGCCTGCGTGAGAACATGGTTTCCGGAGGAGAGGATCAAGATGATTTCAAGGAATTTCAGGACTTCGCTGATGCTGGGCGTGGCTTCCGTGGGGGCGGCTGCGGGACTGATCGCGGCATCGCCGGCCATGGCGCAGGATGCCCCTCAGGAATCGGCACGACGCGAAAGTCCGACGATCAATCCCGGAGACATCATCGTTACCGCACGGCGTACCGAGGAACGCCTGCAGGACGTGCCTATCTCGATCACCGTGTTCAACCAGGAACAGCTCAACAACCGCAACGTCGTGAGCGCGGCCGACCTTGCGACCAGCACGCCTTCACTGTCGGCGAACACCAACTTCGGCTCGCAGAACTCGTCGTTCGCGATCCGCGGCTTCGTGCAGGATCTGGGCACGGCACCGTCGGTGGGCGTCTACTTCGCCGACGTGGTGGCGCCGCGCGGTGCTTCGAACGGCCTCCCCTCGGGTGACGGCGCGGGTCCGGGCGCCTTCTTCGATCTTCAGAACGTGCAGGTGCTGAAAGGTCCGCAGGGCACGCTGTTCGGCCGCAACACCACTGGCGGCGCCGTGCTGCTGGTGCCCAACCGGCCGACCGACACGTTCGAAGGCTACGTCTCCGGCTCGATCGGCAATTACGACATGCGCCGCGTCCAGGCCGTCCTGAATGTTCCGCTCTCCGATACGTTCAAGGTGCGTCTCGGTGTCGACCGCATGAAGCGCGACGGCTACCTGCACAATAACAGCGGCGTCGGCCCCAAGGACTTCAACGACGTCGACTATGTCGCAGCGCGCCTCAGCGTAATCGCCGACCTGACGCCCGACCTCGAAAACTACATGATCGCCACCTATTCGCGTTCGGATACGCATGGTGACGCGCAGAAGCTGATCGCGGCGGACCCGGCCTACAGCCTCGGCCACTTCGCCAGCGAACAGCTGACGCCGGGCAGCCCCAACTATCAGGGCTCCGGCTTCTACGACTTCGCGCAGGATCTGCAGGACCCGCGCTCGCTGCTCACCGTCTGGCAGATCATTAACACCACCACCTGGCATGCCAGCGACACGCTGACGATCAAGAACGTCGCCAGCTACGGCCAATTGACGGATACCTTCAGAAACCCGATCTTCGGCACTGCCTTTGAAACGCCTGCGATCGCACAGATCGGCATCCCGAGCTATCGCTTCGGCTTCGCCAGCAGCCAGCCGCTGCCCGGCCGTCACACGGCGGACGAATCGACGTTCACCGAGGAATTCCAGATCCAGGGCCGTTCCAGCAACGACAAGCTGAACTGGCAGACTGGCGCTTATCTGGAAGCGGTCGAGCCGCTCTCGCTCGTCGGCTCCAAGTCGCCGGTGATCCAGAGCTGCGCCAATTCCGCCGCGCTGGCGGCCAGCCAGTGCTATGACGTTCTCAGCTTCCTCTCGACACTCGCCGGCGGCTCTTCCGCACCGGCCGGCGCGATCAACACCACGGCGGGCCGCACATCGTTCCACAACGTAGGCCTCTATGCCCAGGCGACCTACAAGTTCACCGACCAGTTCAAGCTGACCGGCGGCTTCCGCTACACCTGGGACCGTGAGAACAACACCAGCGTCCAAACCACCACGATCACCGGCTTCCCGTTCAGTCTCCCGACCTTCCAGCCGTTGCCGGCGGGTCCGATCTTCACGTCCTGTACTTACCCCGACGCACCGGTGCAGGACCCGAGCGCGGAGAACGGTTGCCGCCGCGACCTCAAACAGAAGTCTTCGGCACCCACCTGGCTGATCGACTTTGACTACACGCCGACGCAGGACATTCTGGTCTATGCGAAGTATGCCCGCGGTTATCGTGCCGGTGGCATCGCGCCGAACGTGACGGCGTCTTTCGCGACGTTCGATCCCGAAAAGGTGGACGCTTTCGAAATCGGCACCAAGACGAGCTGGCATGGTTCGATGCCGGGCAACTTCAACGTCGCGGGCTTCTATAACAAGTTCGCAGACCAGCAGCTCCAGGTCGGCTTCAACGCCAACCCCTGCCAGTCCACCGATGCCGCAGGAAACTGCATCTCCGCGCCGGTTTCGCCCACGGCGGCCCCGGTCAATGCAGGCAAATCGCGCATCTGGGGCATCGAAGTAGACGCCTCGATCAGCCCGTTCCAGGGTCTGTTGCTACAGGCAGGCTACACCTACCTCAACACCAAGCTGACTTCGGCCAAGACCTTCTCGCTCGACCCCGGCTCGCCCTATGTGCTCTCGGGCACTTACCTTGTGGGTGATCCGCTGGCGCTGTCGCCGAAGAACAAGGTCACCATCTCGGGCACGTACACGCTGCCGCTGCCCGACAGCGTGGGCAAGGTCTCGTTCGGCTTGACCTATACGCATACCGACAAGATGCTGGCGAACACCGGCAACCGCTTCTACGCGGGCTGCAACGGGACCGCCAACCAGAACATGCCGAACTGCCAGCCGGGTGCGGTGTCCGATCCGGCGACTGTCGCCTATATTCAGAGCCTGACGTTCCTGCAGCCGACCGACTTGCTGAACGTCAACGTCAACTGGGACAATATTGCGGGAACGCCGATCGATGCGGGCTTCTTCGCGAGCAACGTGACCAACGAAAAGTACTACTCGTTCTTCCCGGGCCTCTCGACCGGCACCGGCTTCGAGACCGCTTCGGTCGGCGCGCCGCGCATGTATGGCTTCACTCTGAAGTATCACTTCGGAGGCTGAGCCGGGTTCGGGAATGCACCCATGGTGCATTCCCACTCGCCAAGACGAAAAAGGAAGGGCCGTACGCGCTGGCGTGCGGCCCTTCTCTCGTCAGACGCCCAGCAGCGCGAAGCTGTCGTGGCGCATGACCGCCCGGCCGAGACGGCCGACGAAAGCCTCGATGATCGGCGGATCGACACGGCGGGTGATCGACCAGAGGTAATAACCGTAGACCACCGCCTCCCGGTATTGCGTCCAGGCCTCTTCCGCGTCCGGCATCGCGCATCCATGACCGCGCATTGCCGCCAGATATTCGCCCAGCAGACGGCGCTCTTCCGCTTCGGCCACGTCGACCGGCAGAACGGCGTTCAGGTGATAGGCCACGTCGAGCGCCCAGCCGCCACGTTGAAGCAATTGCCAGTCGATCAGGCCCATGCCTTCCGACGCGCGGAACAGGTTCCCGGCATGGGCATCGCCGTGCAGCAGGAAGTCTGGCCGACCCGCATCGCGCTGTGCCAGTGCCCGCATCGCGGCCGCCAGACGGTTCGCATTGCGCACCTCGGGCGCGATGCCTTCTCCCCGCGGGCCGTCGAGCAGGTCTTGCAGCATTTCCGGCGTCACATAGTCCATCCGTGCGAGCTGCGCCGCGCGCGGGGCGATCCAGTCGGCGCCCTCCAGCAAGTCCGCCCGGGCATGGAGCTGCGCCAGCAGGCCAAGGCTGGCCGCCGCATCATCGGCGCCGAAGGGATCCAGCGCCGAGCAGAACATCGCGCCTTGCGCAATCAGGTCGCGCATCACCGTCACCGCCTGCTGCGCCTCGCGGTCGACCACGGTGGCGACGCAAGGTGGCACCCGCAGATCGAGCACCGGCGCAAGGCGGTTGTAGAAATCGGCCTCCAGCACGCACGTAGGGCCGCCGCGCGCGGTGGCCGCATCCACATCGAGCAGGCCCTTGAGGCAGAATCGCTGCGCCTCCCCCTCGCCTTCGAACTGCACGGCAAAGCGGACCTTGGTGGCGACAGTGCGGATCACCTCCACCGTTTCGACCGCCACGATCGCCCGGTCCCCGGACAGATGCGCCAGCACTGGCGCCAGCCACTGCGGGTCCAGCGCTTCGGCCAAAGTCGCGGGAACCGGGCCGGAATGCTCCAGCGGCGCCTCCGGCAAGCGTGCGGCAGTTATCGTCATCGGCCTCTCCCTGATGCCATCCGGCGAGCCGATTGGTCGGCCTCGCCCAGCTTGCTCAATTCTCCATTTCGGTACATCATTCGCAATAGAGAATTTCAACGGTCACGCGATTGTCTTGCCGGACGCATCGCAAAGGCTCGGTACAGGAGGGACAGGACATGGGAAGGCCGCTGGAAGGCATCAGGATTGTCGAAGTGGCGATGTGGGCGTTCGTCCCGGCCTGCGGCGGGATGCTCGCCGATCTGGGGGCGGAAGTCATCAAGGTCGAACCGCCCACTGGCGACCCCTTGCGCGGGTTGAAGATCGGCGCGCTCTCGAATCCGGAAGCGCAATACGACTGGTCGTGGGAGAGCTACAATCGGGGCAAGCGCTCGATCACGCTCGATCTACGTCACGAATCGGGCCGCACGGTACTGGGCCGCCTGCTGGAGGACGCCGACGTGTTCCTTACCAGCCTGCTCCCGCCCGCGCGCCGCTCGATGGGGATCGATGCAGAGACCCTGCGTGCCCGCTTTCCGCGCCTGATCTATGCCAGCGGCAGCGCCACCGGCCCGAACGGTCCGGACGGGGAGAAAGGCGGCTATGACGCCATCACCTTCTGGGCGCGCGGCGGCATCGCCTCCTCGCTGACGGCGGAGGACGCGGCGCAGCCCGTTGGCCCGCCCGGGCCGGCCTTCGGCGATACGCTTTCGGGCGCGATGCTGGCGGGCGGCATCTGCGCCGCCATCGCCCAGCGCGCGATGACCGGAGAAGCGAGCGAAGTGGATGTCTCGCTGCTCGGGACCGCGATGTGGTCTCAGCAGCGACTGATCTGCCAGGCGACTGCCGAGGACGTGCAGCGCTTCCCGCGTCCGGCGGGGCCGCCGCACAATGTTCTGGTGGCCAATTACCGCACCGCCGACGGCCGCTTCGTGGCGCTCTGCATGTTGCAGGCGGATCGTTACTGGGCGCGCTTCTGCGACGTTGCGGGAAGGCCGGACCTCGCCGCCGACCCGCGCTTTGCCGACGCCGCCGCGCGCCGGGCGCATCTGGCCGAGTGCCACGCCGAAGTGACCGCGCTCTTCGCCGCGAAACCGCTGGACGAATGGAAGACCATCCTGGCCCGGCAGGACGGCCAGTGGGACGTCGTGCAGGACGTGGGCGAGTTGAAGGACGACCCGCAAGTCCGCGCCAACCACTACTTGCGCGCGGTCGACGCAGGCGGCGGCACCGCGATCCCGATGGTGGCGAGCCCCATGCTGTTCGGCGGCAAGGCCCTGCCCTCCACCCGCGCCCCTGAACTGGGCGCGGACAGCGACGCGGTTCTGACCGAACTCGGCTATGACGAAGACGCGGTGATCGACCTCAAGGTACAAGGCGTGGTGTTCTGATGGCATCGGACAGTCCCGCTTCGCGCGCGCCGTCGGCGCCACCGCCGCGCAAGCTGCCGGCCCTCGAACCCGAGACAGCCTTCTTCTGGACCTCGGGCGCGGACGGCATGATGCGCATCCAGCGCTGCGTGGCGTGCCGCACCTGGCAGCACCCACCCCTGCCGCGCTGCGCCACTTGCGGCAGCGAGCAACTCGCGCCTGAGCCAGTCTCGGGCAAAGGCCAGGTCATCAGCTATACGGTGAATTACGAGGCGTGGTTGCCAGGCCTGCCGGTGCCCTTCGTGCTCGCCGCCGTGGAACTGGCCGAACAGACCGGCCTGCACGTTCTGGCCAACCTCGACGGGCCTCCCGCCGCCGCGCGCATTGGGCTACCGGTCCGGGTCCGTTTCGAACAGCACGAAGACGTCTGGCTGCCCTTCTTCGCGGCGGAGGATGGCCTGTGACGGCGCTTCCCGAAAAGCAGATCTGCGTGACCGGCGCCGCGCAATCCGAAGTGGCGCGCCCATCCTCGCGCAGCGCGCTCCAGCTTACTGCCGACGCCTGCCTTGCTGCCATTGCCGACGCCGGGCTTTCGCCGCGCCAGATCGACGGCATCGCGACTTATCCCGGCAAATCGGCCGAAGGCGGCGGCATCGCCCCGGTGAGCACGGCCGAGGCGGCGGCGGTTCTGGGCTTGTCACCGCGCTGGACTCTCACCTCCAGCGAGGGTTTCAGCCACATGGCGCCGATTTTCAACGCGATCACCGCGATCGCCTGCGGCCTGGCGCGCCACGTCGTCGTGTTCCGCACCGTGGCGCAGGCAAGCGCCCGCGTGCAGGCCCGAGCCTCCACGCTGATGGGCGGACGCGGCACACGGGTGGAGGGGACAAATGCCTGGACCGTGCCGTTTGGCGCGCTTTCGCCGATCAACATGTTCGCGCTCTATGCGCAGGCCTATTTCGACAAATACGGCGCGACCGAAGCGCAACTGGGCGCACTGGCAGTCAATGCCCGCCGCAATGCCGCGCACAACCCCGCGGCGATCTACAAGGCGCCGTTGACGCTGGACGATTACCTCGCCTCGCGGGTGATTTCCTCTCCGCTGCGGCTCTACGACTGCGACGCCCATGTCGACGGCGCCACCGCCATCGTCCTCTCGCACCGGGACACCGCAAAAGATTTGCGCAACCCGCCGCTGCATATCGAGGCCACCGGCATGGCGGTCGGCAGCCTTTGGGTCGGGCGGCACGAGGGCGATTTCACCACTCTGCCCGCCGCCCGCCGCGCCGGAGAAATGCTGTGGTCACGCACCAGCCTGAAACCCGCCGACCTCGACTGCGCGCAGATCTACGACGGATTCTCGATCCACATGTGGCTCTGGATGGAAGCGCTGGGGCTGGTGCCGCAAGGCGAGGCCTGCCGCTTCGTCGAAGGCGGCACGAGGATCGCGCTGGACGGCGAACTGCCGCTCAACACCGGCGGCGGCCAGCTCTCGGCCGGGCGACTGCACGGATATGGCCACATCCACGAGGCCTGCGTGCAGCTCTGGAATCGCGGCGGGGGCCGGCAGGTGGCGGACGCGCGGACTTGCCTGATCTCCAACGGCGGCTTCGGATACGGCGCGATGATCTTGCGGCGCGACTGACGGCGAGTCGCATCCTTGACTTTTTCAGTTCGTTATGACGATAATATATTCACAATAGCGAATTATAGAACGAGAGGAACCGGGAGATGAGCGAGGCCGATCCGGCGATCCGCAAAGGCGCCGAAAGCGAATGGACTTACGGTCCGATTTTCGACGCCGATGCCCACATCGATCCGCCGCATGACATGTGGAAGGACTACCTGCCCGCGCACCTGAAGGACCGCGCGCCTTTCATCGAGCATGCCGAGGACGGGGACTACATCTGCTTCGAAGGCAATCGCCGCCCGTTCATGATGATCAACAACCAGGCGGGGCGCGAGGGCAAGAACTTCAAGATGAAGGGCCGCCTTGCCGACCAGCGCAAGGTCTGGGAGCCCGCCACGCGCCTCGCCGACATGGATGCGGACCATATGGGCGCGGCACTGCTGTTCGGCGGCGGGCCGCTCGGCTCGCTCGACAACGAGCTCTATGTCGCCAGCTATGAGGCCTATCAGAACTGGGTGCTGGACTTCTGCTCGGCCGCGCCGGACCGGCTGTTTCCCGTCGGCTATGTGCCGATGCGCGATATCGAGGAAACTTGCGCCCATGTGAGGCGGCTCGCCGCCAAGGGGTTCCGCGCCATCAACCTGCCCGCCTTCCCGCAGAACCCGGAGGCGTGGAAGACCACTTCGGGCGTGCAGGCGCTGAAGGATGGGCAAGTCTCGGCGCTGACGGGAGACGCCAAGGGCGCACTGCAATATTCGGATCCGGCCTTCGACGCCTTGTGGAAGACAGTGTCCGACGCCGGGATCGTCATCACCTTCCACCTCGGCGCGCGGGTGCCGCGTTTCGGACAGAAGGAGTACTTCCTGGCCGACATGCCGATGAGCAAGCTGGCCATGGCGGAACCGATCGGCATCCTCATCTACAATGGCGTGTTCGACCGTTTCCCGGACCTGAAGATCGGATCGATGGAATCGGGCGTGGGCTGGTTCGCGTGGTTCGCCGAGTACAACGACCGTACCTGGGAAAAGCAGCGCTACTGGACGGAATCGCCGCTGAAGAACCCGCCCAGCTACTACATGGACCGCAACATCTACGGCTCCTTCATCCAGGACCGCGCGGGCATCCTGAACCGCGACCTTCCGGGCGGCCGCAACATCATGTGGTCATCGGACTATCCGCATTCGGAAACGACCTTCCCGCGTTCCCGCGACGTGATCCGGCGCGACTTCGCGGGTGTGCCCGAAGCGGATGTGCGGGCGATCATTCACGACAATTGCCGAAAGTTGCTGGGGCTTTCGTAATAGTCGCCCCTTGGGGACGGCGGCATTAGTCCTCAAGGGGCTTCGACAAGCTCAGCCTGAGCGGGAAAAAGGTCAATTTGAGCGAACAGGGCCGGGCGCAATATCCCCGCCCCGCTCATCCCAAGCTCGGCCCCGTCCATCCCGGGCTTAACCCCGTCCATCCTGGGCTTAACCCCGCCCATCCTGGGCTTAACCCCGCCCATCCTGGGCTTAACCCCGCCCATCCTGAGCTTGTCGAAGGATCCCGCGCCGCCGCGCAGCCCATCACCCCACCTTCAACCGCTTCGCCATCGCCGCCTCGTCCATCATCCGCGTGCCACGCAGATGGCCGAGGCGGATGCCGGTGCAGGTCATCTTGAACTTCGCGAAATCCTCGTACCATTCGAGGTCGGCCGCGGACTTGCCGGTAAGATCCTCCCACAGGGCCACGGTCTCTTCCCGGCTGCCCATGCCCTCCAACGGCGCGCCATAAGTCGAAGCCGGCCCGTGCATCGTGTCTGCAATCACGCAGAACCACGCCAGATCATGCAACGCCCCGCCGAGCGAGGGCTGCTCCCAATCCATCACCGCGATCACGTCGAAGTTCTCATCGAACATCATGTTGCCGATCCGCGCGTCACCCCAGACCAAGCCTTCGGGCTGGTTCGCCGGCCAAAGCCCGCGCAGCCGTTCCAGCGCGGCGTCAAGCACGGGAAGCGGCTCCACGTCCTGCAACCATCGGGCAAAGCGGTTGTACTTGGCCCATTCCTGTTCAAGCCCGCGCTCACCGGCAGGACCGGCCAGAAAGTCCAGCCCATCCAGCGGCGCGCGCTGCACCGCCGCCAGTTGCTCCACGGCATTGCGCCAAAGCGTGCGGCGCTGCTCCGGCGCGGCATCCCGAAGCCAGCCTTCGCGCGCATAAGGCGGGATCGACACCGGAACGCGGCCCACTTTCCGCTCCATGACGAAGAAGGAATTGCCCAGCAGCGCCGGGTCTTCCTCGAACCACAGCGGGCGAGCGACGCGGACGCCGCCGTTCTCTGCGCCGCTTTCGGCCAGCGCCTTCATCACGCGGTATTGCTGAACGAACAAGTCGTCCGGGAAGACCGTAAAACCGCCCGGTTTGATCCGCACGACACAACCTTGCTGCCGCGCCGCGCCACCCTCAAACCAATGCGCTTCGAACAGGATCGTCTCGTGGCTCTGCCCGGCCCCGCGCGGATAGGCGAGATCGCTGATCCTCACGTCACGTGCCTGCGGCATACGTTCGGCCAGCCAACCGGCCAGCGCGCGCGCCAGTTCCTCAAGGTCCCGGGTTTCCGGCGCGACGATCACGTCCGACATCCAGCACTCTCCCGCTTTATCGCAATTCCAAATCGCGAATTTATTTTCGACTATTTGATAAATCGACAAGCGGGGACGGTCAAGCACGGCAGGCTTGTTGCGGGGGCGAATCCGCCCGGACGACGGAGAATCAGGCGGCTTCGGGCTGGCCGATCAGGAAGCGCGAGATACGCATGCAGGCCTCGGCCAGTGCCTCGCCCGCCTTGCGCACTTCGGCGCCGGTCTGCGCTCCGCTGAAGCCGGCCATGACCAGCGAGATCGAAACGCGGTCGCGCGCGTCATAGATCGGGGCCATGACCGCCATGAGCGGGTACGTCTTGCCCGCTTCCAGCACGGTTTCCGGCATGACCGGCGGGTCGTCCAGGCTGGCGCCGACCATGCTGCTGCTACCCGGAGCACTGTCCGGCCGGCGGGTCAGGGCAATGAAGCCATGTTCGCGCACGAAGGCCATGCCGCTATGGAGTTGCTCAAGCTGCTCGACCGAGGGCGAGGGATTGATGCGCGCCTGCGCCGCATCGGCCTCACGCGGGTTGCGGGCGAAGAAGGCGGTGGCCTGCACCCAGCGCAGCGGCATGCGCGTGCCCAGCGGCACCGGATAGCCGACATGGCTGGCCGATGCGGCCCGCTCGCGCAGGTGGATCATGTCGCCTTCCAGGAAATAGGCGCCGCAGACGACGTCGAAATCGTCCGCCAGCTTGCGCATTTCCGGCTGCGCGACTTGCAAGGGTGAGAAGTGTTCGGCTGCGGTGCGCCCGATCGCGGCCAGCACCGGGCCCAGCACATAAGTCTTGTCGCTGGTGCGGTAGAGATAACCCACGTCGACCAGCCCGGTCAGCAGCGCATGGCAGGTCGCCCGGCTGAGCTTCAGCGCGCGCACCAGATCGGTGAGCGCGAAGGACTGCCCCGGATGATCGGCGATGAAATTGAGGATGGCGGCCATGCGGGCGACGCCGGGAGAAGAACGCGACATGGGTGCTTTCGCTATTTCGAATTACCTGTCGGGTTATGGGGCGTGGAGGGGTTCGTCAATGGGGACGCAGAAGTGCCACACAAGCACGGCTTACAAAAAACCACTTCGTCGCGACCGCGAAGGCCGGGGCCCCGCTTCCTTCTTACGACTCCGCCAAGAACAGCGGGGTCCCCGCCTTCGCGGGGACGACGAAGTTGATGTTCAAATCTCGTGGCCGATTGCCCGAGGCCTTAGCTGCTAATGACTTTTTCCGCTTCCAGTCGCTCCGCCACGATCCGCGCGATTTCGCGTCGGGCAACCTTGTTGGAATGCAGCAGCGGCACCTCGTCGCGGGTAAGTTCCACCCACGCGCGCGGCACTTTGTAGGCTGAAAGGCTGGCCTTCATCCGCGCCTCGATGGCAGGCAGATCCAGCACCGCCCCGTCGCGCGGAACCAGTGCCGCCACCAGCAGCGCCCCCCGCTCGCGATCCGGCAGGCCGACGACATAGGCGCTATGCACGCCGTCCAGCGTCTGCAATTCCATCTCCACCTCGGCGGGCGAGACGTTCGATCCGGAAACCTTGATCATGTCCCCGCCCCGGCCGACGAAATGGATACGGCGGCCATCGGCGCGATCCTCGACAAGGCAGAGGTCGCCGGTGCGCAAGTAGCCGTCCGGCGTGTAATGCTCGGTTCGGTCGATCTTGTGGAGCGCCGGGGCGACGGCGGGGCCACGCACCTGCATTTCGCCCACTTCGCCGTTGGCGACCGGGCGGCCGTCCTCGTCCGCGATGCGGACCTCGTAACCCGGGGCGAAGTGGTCCATCGGCGCGCAGACCGGGCGGCCGGGCACGCGGAACTCGTCGCCCCAGCCGTAAGGGCCCAACGTCTCGCTCATGCCTAGCCCCCACCAGGGCTGCGGGCCTTTGATGCGTTCAAGGTCTTCCTCGGCCAGCACCGATCCCATGGCGAAGCGGCTGTTGCTCAGCGTCCTCTCGGAGCAGACCGTAACCGCGCCCTGCTCCCAATCCGGCAGCAGAGAGAGCATCAGCCCGCCCACCCAGAACATCGGCAATTGCGCGGGCCGTTCTTCGTCCTGTTTCACGCCCAGCATCTCAACCAGCCAATGGCTACGCGCCAGAACCGCGCCGTGGAGATGGCGCACGCCCTTGGGCAGCGCCATCGAACCGGAGGTGTAGATCTCGATCATCTGGTCGGTCGGATGAACTTCGGACTCGACCTCGCGCAGCACCTCTTCGCCTACATCGACATCGGTAAGCCACGCCATCGGCGCCACGGCAGCGGGCAAGTCCGCGCCGCTGGAGACGATCCAGCGCAAGTACGGCACACGCGGCAGGCGCAGCGCGCCGCAAGTCTGGCCGGCAAGTTCCGGCAGCGCCTCGGTAAGCCGGGCTACGAGATCCTTGCCCAGCATGGCCCGCTGGACGATCAGCCCCTGTACGTCGCTCTGGCGCAGCACGCGGACCAGTTCGTTGGCGCGGATCATCGTACTGATCGGCACCGCGACCGCGCCGATGCGGGCAATGGCGGCCAGCGCCGTGGCAAAGCCCGGACCGTTGCCGAAGATGAACCCGACGCGCGCGCCCTTCCCCACGCCGCGCGCCAGCAGTCCGCGCGCGAGGTCTGCGGATTGGCGGTCGAGATCGGTGAAAGTGGCGCTTTCGCTGCCGGTTTCAGTCTCCAGCGTGATCGCCACGGCATCGCCATAAGCAGCGGCGGCAGAGCGGATCAGTTCGGGAAAGGTCCGGGCCGCGCCCGGCGTGCTTTCGCTGCTCAATGCACTCATCCTCTCGCCGGATTTTCTACCCTTTAGGGCGCGATCCTGCGTCGTGGGAACTGCCTTCGCAAGCATCTGCGGCGCGCCATCGCCGGGGCGGAATCGTCGTATTGGCGAATTTAAATTCGCAATGGAGAATATCAGCTTTCAGAGAAGGTATAGGGCTGCGCGGCGCGGCGATAGTCGTCGGCCAGCACATCGCGGCCGATCGGCGGCACCGAGCGGGCCGCGCAATCGGCACGCTGACAAAGGCGGCAGGTCACCCCTATGGGCGTTGCCTTGGCTTCCAACTCACCGCCATAGACCAGCTTGCCCGCCTCTTCCGCGGCGCAGGCGAGCGCCACGGCGCGGGTGACTTTCATCCGCCCATGCCGCCCCTCGCCCGACGTGACAGTGCGCGCGATCGAGAAGAAGCGCTGCCCGTCCGGCAGTTCCAGCCACTGGGTGCGCACTTCGCCCGGCCAGCGGAACACCTGATGCACCGACCACAAGGGGCAGCCGCCGCCATGCGCCGCGAAGGGAAAGCCCGCGCCGTCCAACCGCTTCGAGACGTTCCCCGCCTCATCCACGCGCAGGAAGAAGAACGGCACCCGTTCCTCCCCCGGACGATGCAACGTGGTGAGCCGGTGCGCGACTTGCTCGAAACTGGTGCCGAACAGCCCGCAGAGCGCCTCTATATCGTAGCGCCGCGCCTCCGCGGCGCGGGCGAACTTGGCATAAGGCATCAGGATCGCCGCCGCCGCATAGCCCGCCAGCGCCCGGCGCACGAGCGTCGCCGTGGTGGTCTGCACAAAGGCGGCAGCGCGCACGACCGCCACGATATCGCCGCGCATCGCGGTATGGGCGATGTGCGTGGCGATCTGGAAGGCCCGGCTTGAGGGGCCGAGCGTATCGTCGATCAGCAGCTGCTGGTTGTGCCGGTCGAACCGCCGCAGGGAATCGACCATGACGTCTGGCGGCAGGAAGCGAACGCGCACGCCCTTGGCCGCAAGCCATGCGGTGGCACCGCCAGCCTGCTCAATTTCGCCGGCGAGTTCCTCCGCCCGCACGTCGATGGCGTGGAAGTAGTTGCGCGATTGGCCGAGGAACCGCTGCGCCTCGCGCACGGGCTCATTCTCTTCCGCCGCCGGGCCAGAGGCGCGCTGCTCGGCCAGGGCCTGACTTTCGCGGGTGTAAGCGCCGTGAAGCCGCAGCAGCGCTTCCGAAATGCCCGGAAAGCTCATCGCCAGGTCGGCGATTTCCAGCGAGGGCAGGTCGATATCGGCGAACAGCGGATCGCGCAGTACATCCCCCACGCGGCGGGCGTAATCCTCGCCATCGTCCCCGGCGATATCGGCAATGTCCAGCCGATAGGTCCGCGCAAGGCGCAGCAACATGTCCGCCGTGACCGGGCGCTGGTTGCGTTCCAGCAGCGCGACGTAGCTGGGCGAAATCTCCAGATCGTCCGCCATGGCCTGCTGCGTAAGGCCCAGTTCGCGGCGCAGGCGGCGCAGCCTGGGGCCAAGGTAGAGAGGTCTCGATTCCGCCATGGCTCAGCACTTTGTCATACCTGTACATCTTTACAAGGAATATCTGTAAAGTGTGACAACCGGACTTCGCAGGCCGTTCCGCACTGCAAAAATGTGGCCTAGCTCAGGGTCATCGCCCAAACACATTTTTCGACGGGGACTTTTGGCAGTGACCTACCAGAGCAAGATCACCGAAGCCGGCCAGACCATCGGCACCGAGCCCAACTGGAACGGCATCGAACCGGAATCGGTCGCGCGCATGCGCCTGCAGAACCGCTTCCGCACCGGCCTCGACATCGCCCGCTACACCGCGCGTATTATGCGTGAGGATATGGCGGCCTATGATCGCGACCCTGCCAACTACACCCAGTCGCTGGGCTGCTGGCACGGCTTCATCGGCCAGCAGAAGATGATCTCCATCAAGAAGCATTTCGGCACGACCAAGGGCCGCTACCTCTACCTGTCGGGCTGGATGGTCGCCGCGCTGCGCAGCGAGTTCGGGCCCCTGCCCGACCAGTCGATGCACGAGAAGACCTCGGTTCCCGCGCTGGTGGAGGAACTCTACACCTTCCTGCGTCAGGCCGATGCCCGCGAACTGGGCATGCTGTTCCGCGATCTGGACAAGGCGCGTGAGGCCGGTGACGAGATGGAGGCCAAGCGCCTCGAAACCGCGATCGACAATCACGAGACGCACGTGGTGCCAATCGTTGCCGATATCGACGCGGGCTTCGGCAATGCCGAGGCGACCTACCTGCTCGCCAAGAAGTTCATCGAGGCCGGCGCCTGCTGCATCCAGATCGAGAACCAGGTCTCTGACGAGAAGCAGTGCGGCCATCAGGACGGCAAGGTCACCGTTCCGCATGAGGACTTCATCGCGAAGATCCGCGCAGTCCGCTACGCCTTCATGGAACTGGGCGTGGACGAGGGCCTGATCGTGGCGCGCACCGACTCGCTGGGCGCGGGGCTGACCAAGCAGATCGCCTTCACCCGCGAGCCGGGCGATATCGGCGACCGCTACAACAGCTTCCTCGACTGCGACGAGATCGCGGCGGGCGAGGTTGGCCACGGTGAGGTTCTCATCACTCGCGAAGGCCGCCTGATGCGCCCGAAGCGGCTGCCTTCGAACCTCTACCAGTTTCGCAGCGGAACCGGCGAGGATCGCTGCGTGCTCGATTGCATCCATGCGCTGGAGAACGGCGCGGACCTGCTGTGGATCGAAACCGAAAAGCCGCACATCGGCCAGATCGGCGGAATGGTCAGCCGCATCCGCGAAGTGATCCCGAACGCCAAGCTGGTCTACAACAACTCGCCCAGCTTCAACTGGACGCTGAACTTCCGCCAGCAGGTCTTCGATGCATGGGAAGCGGAAGGCCGCGACACCGGCGCCTATGACCGGGCGAAGCTGATGAGCGTGGACTACGACGGCACCGAGCTGGGTAACGAGGCCGACGAGCGCATCCGCACCTTCCAGAAGGATGCGGCGCGCGAGGCGGGGATCTTCCACCACCTCATCACCCTGCCGACTTACCACACCGCCGCCTTGTCGACCGACAATCTGGCGAAGGAGTACTTCGGCGAGGCGGGCATGCTCGGCTACGTCAAGGGCGTGCAGCGTCAGGAAATCCGCCAGGGTATCGCCTGCGTGAAGCACCAGAACATGGCCGGATCGGACATCGGCGACGACCACAAGGAATACTTCGCCGGCGAGGCGGCCCTGAAGGCGGGCGGCACGCACAACACGATGAATCAATTCGCGGCCTGAGGTCGCCGTCAAACGGGATTGCGGACTGAATCCGCTGGGGAAGGTCCCCGCCAAGCAAGGAAAGGAAGGTACAATGACCACCATGACCACCGAACCGGCCCGCGCCCGCGCGGTACTTTCGAACCAGGACTTCAGGCTGCTTCAGGAAGCCGTGCTGTTCTACATGCGCGCGCATGAGGACGATCCGGTCTCCTCCACGTACTCTAACCTCTATCACCGACTCGGCAGCGCCACCCGGCGCTGAGAGAGTTCGAACACAGAAAATCACGGCGGCCCGGCCGCCGGAAAACCAGCCCGACCCGCAAGGAAGGGCAGGCCACTCGAGTTCTTTCCTGGGGAGGAAAGCCAGCCCGTCGCACCCATGTGCGGCGGGCTTTTTCGCGGCCCGCCGGAGCCTCCGGACAAATCCGGATGGTACGACCGGCGCCTGCGCCTGCGGTTCGGCCTGTCGCAGCCACATTGACAAGAAAATTAACGGCTTGCCTATATCCCCGCCATCAGCTTGAGGGCACCATGTTGATTCCTGGCGACGGTCACGAAAGGGAAGCGAACGAAACGACGGGCAATCCGTCGGTCGCACCCGCGCACCCATCGCTTGAGGCCGCCCTTGCCGCCAGCGCGCGGACCGAATCTCTCCTGCGCGAAGCCATCGAGGCACTGCCCCAGGGCATTGTCATCCTTGACGAGGATGACCGCTACGTCCTGTGGAACCGTCGCTACGAGGAAATCTACCACCGCTCCGCCGACCTGCTGGAACGCGGCGCCAAGCTGAGCGATACGCTGCGCATCGGGGTTGAGCGCGGCGACTATCCGGAAGCCCTCGGGCAGGAGGAAGAGTGGCTTGCCCGCCGCGTCTCCATGCTGCGCCAGCCCGATTGCCGCCACGAGCAACGCCTTGCCAACGGCCGCTGCATCCTGATCGAGGAGCGCAAGACCGACAGCGGCGGCACGATCGGCATCCGCGTCGACATCACCGATCTCAAGCAGCGCGAGGAAGCCTTCCGCCTGCTGTTCGAGCAGAACCCGCTGGCCATGCTCGTCTACGATGCCGCAAGCGGGCACGTGCGCTCGGCCAACGAGGCCGCCTGCCGCCTGTTCGGCTATGCGGCGGACGCCATCGCCGGGATGAGCGCGCAGGTGCTGTTCTCCGAGCCCGATCGCGAAGCGGCCTCGCGCATGCTCGCCACCGATTGCCCGGAAGGCGATTCGTGCTGGCCGCTGCTGCGCAGCGACGGCGGCACCGTGGAAGCCATGGTCTCGACCCGGCTTTCCCAGCTGGAAGGCGATACGGTGACGATCGTGACGATCGTCGATGTCACCGAACGCCGCCGCATCGAGCAGCGCATGGCGCACATGGCCCGGCACGACGAACTCACCGGCCTCGCCAACCGTGCGCATTGCCGCGAATACCTGAGCCAGGTGCTCGAACACGCCTCTCCGGAGGACACCGTCACGCTGGCCTTCGTCGATCTCGACCATTTCAAGGCCGTCAACGACACGTATGGCCACCATTTCGGCGACATGCTGCTGACCGACGCGGCGCGGCGCATGCGCGAGCTGATCCCGCCGGACGCCCTGCTCTGTCGCATCGGCGGCGACGAATTCGCGATCATCTTCCGCCGCTCCAGCCAGACGCAGGCCGAACTGGTCGCCAAGTCGATCATCACTGCGCTGAGCGAACCGTTCTTCGTCCACGGCAACATGCTGCACATCGGCGCCACCATCGGCTTCGCCAGCGCGCCCTACGACACCTCCGACCCGCAGACCTTGCTGCGCTACGCCGACCTTGCGCTCTATGCCGCCAAAGGCGAACGGCGCGGATCGTGCCGGGGTTTCGAAGCGCGCATGGACGAGGCGGCGCAGGCCAAGAGCAGGCTGGAAAAGGACTTGCGCAAGGCCGTGCAGGAAGGCGCCCTTGAGGTTCATTACCAGCCGCTGGTCAATCTGGAGACCGGCGCGATCGAATGCTGCGAGGCGCTGCTGCGCTGGGATCACGGCGAACGCGGCCTCGTCTCGCCCGAAGTCTTCATTCCGCTGGCCGAGGAACTGGGGCTGATCGATCAGGTCGGCCGCTTCGTGCTCAATTCGGCCTGCCGCGAGGCGATGACTTGGCCCGCGCACATTCGCCTGTCGGTCAATGTCTCGCCGCTCCAGTTCCGCAACGGCAACCTGCTGAGCACCGTCATCAACGCGCTCTCGTCCTCGGGCCTTACCGCCGAGCGGCTCGAACTGGAAATCACCGAGGCCGTGCTGATGGAGCGCGGGCCCCGTCCCGCCGCGATCATCCGCAACTTGCGCGCTTTCGGCATCGGCATCTCGCTCGACGATTTCGGCACCGGCTATTCCTCGCTGAGCTACCTGCTCAACTACCCCTTCACCAAGATCAAGATCGACAAGTCGTTCATCCTGAACCTCCAGCGAGAGGCCAATTCGCGCGCGGTGATCCGGGCGGTGATCGGCCTTGGCCGCAGCCTTGGCGTCGATGTCGTGGCGGAAGGCATCGAGCGCGAGATGGAGCGCGAATACTTGCGCAGCGAAGGCTGCACGCAGGGCCAGGGTTTCCTGTTCGGTCGCCCCGGGCCCGCCGGCACGATCACCTTCGAAGCGCGCGAGACCGGCAGCCGCGCTGCCTGACGGTCCGGCCGGTTACCGGCACGCTTGACGCCTCTTCGCGATGACGGGCATGAGTTCCGTCCCATACGCGCGCCATGATCGGATCCCCCCTCCTCCCCGCCACGGAGCCGCCTCGATGAAGAGCATCGCCACGCTGACCATGAACCCGACGATCGACGTGTCCTACGACGTCGGGAAGGTTCGGCACACGCACAAGATGCGTACCGACAACGAGCATTACGCACCGGGCGGTGGCGGCATCAACGTGGCGCGCGTCTTCGTGCGGCTCGGCGGCAATGCGCGCTGCTATTACCTCTCGGGCGGCGCCATCGGGCCGGCGCTGGACGGGCTTATCGACCTGCACCAGCTCGTGCGCACGCGGATCGAGATCAAGGGACCGACGCGGATCGCCGCCGATATCCTCGAACACGAGACCAACAAGGAATACCGCTTCACCCCCGCAGGCCCGCACGTGAGCGAGGCGGAATGGACGCACTGCCTTGACGTGCTGGCCGAAACCGACTGCGATGTGATGGTCCTCAGCGGCTCGCTGCCGCCGGGCGTGCCGACCGACTTCTACGCCCGCGTCACCCGGCTGCTGCGGCCCAAGGGGATCGAGATCGTGCTGGACACCTCCGGCGCGGCCCTCGCGGCCGGGATCGAGCAAGGCGAACTCCTGCTGGTGAAGCCCAGCCAAGGCGAACTCGCGGAGTACTGCGGCCACGCGCTCGACAGCATCGAGGCCATCGGCAAGGCCGCAATGGAGATCGTCGATGCCGGGAAATCACGCCTTGTCGCCGTGACGCTGGGGCATGAGGGCGCCGTCCTCGCCCACGTAGGTGGCACCGTGTACCTGCCTGCACTGAAGATCGCGGCCGCGAGCGCAGTGGGTGCGGGCGACAGCTTCGTCGCCGCCATGGTCCACGCGCTGTGCCGGGGCGAGGACGACCTTTCCGCCTTCCGTTACGGCCTTGCCGCAGGCTCCGCCGCCGTGCTGCGCGCGGGCACCGATCTGGCGCGCCCTGCCGACATCGCGCGGCTGCTTGATAAGGTCCAGCCATTGTAAAACGCCCCGGCTGATCTCGCCCTTGCTTGCTCGCCCAACAACACCTCGTCGCCCCCGCGAAGGCGGGGGCCCCGCTTTCTTGCGGCGTAAAGAAAAGTAAGCGGGATCCCCGCCTTCGCGGGGACGACGGAAAAACAGGATTGGGGGGTAGGAGAGGATTAGGCCGATCGGAACAGCCAAACCTCAGACCGCAATCGCCCGCAGACAGAACGACCAGATCGCCTCGGCCAGCGCCTCACGCTCGCTGCGGTTGGGCGCGTGGCCTTCCTCCTCCAGCAAGAGCGTATGCACCGTCGTCGAGACGAGGTTGTAGATCAGCCGCGCCTGAAGCTGCGGGTCGGCCTTGCGAAACACGCCCGCCTCCATGCCGTCAGCGATGTGCCCGGCCACGAGGTCCAGCAACGGCTCCAGCGCCGCCTTGAGTTCGGCCGGGCGCTGCTGGGCAAGACGCAAGTGTTCGCGGCTGAGCGCCGCGCTGCGCAGATGCGCGCCGCCGACAAGCGTCTGGTCCGCCGCCATCTGGCCCGGCAGTCCGCCTGCCAATTGCGCCTGACCAACCACAAGCCCGCGCACGATCGTTCCCAGCGCCTCGGCCGGATCGCCGGCACCAGCGGCCATTTCGCGGAACTGGTAAGCCGCCAGCCGCAGCGTCGTGTCGAACACTGCCAGCACCAGATCGTCCTTGCCCTGAAAGCGTTCGTAGAAAGCGCGGCGCGCAAGGCCCGTGCGCGCGAGCACCGCACGGATAGTGAGCCCTTCCAGCCCTGCCTCGTCCAGCAACTGGTGCGCCGCGGCAATCAACCGGCGGCTTCGGTCCTCTTCCGCGTCCGCAATCGGCAAGGGCGCGATGGCCAAAGGCAGGATCGGGCTGGGGTTCGTGCTCGCCATCGCCATGGGGTATCCGCTCTCGCCCGCCCGGTCCAGCCCGTCGGAAAGGACCGGGCGGGCAGGCTGCGCCGCCGAGATTGACTCGCGCCTGTGCTTCGCGCTAAATAGACGAGAACAGCGTTCTCAAGCAACGCGAAAGAGACGGGATTCAGGAGAGCCAGATGCCCAAGGTGACTTATGTCGACCATACCGGTCATGCGACGACGGTAGAGGTCGAAACCGGCGAAAACGTCATGCGCGGCGCGCTCTACAACGGGATCGACGGGATCACCGGCGAATGCGGCGGCGGCCTCTCCTGCGCCACCTGCCACTGCTATGTCGATGCGGACTGGACCGACACGGTGGGCGGCCCGTCTTCGCAGGCGGAAGAAGAACTGCTCGAATCCGCGGCGGATGAAGTGAAGCCTTCCAGCCGCCTCTCCTGCCAGATGGTGATGACGGACGCGCTGGACGGGCTGGTCGTCCATCTGCCCGAGCATCAGTTCTAAGCCGCGCGAAAGGGAGAGAAACGATGCCGATCGACGCCGCCAACCCCGTTCCGCCCACTTTCCCGCGCCATGTCGGGATGGATCAGGTGCCTGACCACGTTCCGGCGGATCTGATCCGCCAGGTGGGCCTGACCTTCGGGCCCGAATTCCTTGCCTCGCCGCACGATTTCATGGCCGCGCTGCACGACAAGCAGCCGCCGATCTATTACGACGTCAGCCCGATGGGGAACATGTGGCACTTCACCCGCCACGAGGATGCCCTGTTCGGCCTGCGCCATCCCGAGATCTTCTCGAACGAAGGCGCCACGCCGTTCCCGCGCGATCCTAGCGACTACTTCTACTTTATCCCGATCGAAATCGATCCGCCGCACCACCGCAAGTATCGCAACATCGTCGATCCGGTGTTCAGCCCGCAGGGCGTGCTCAAGCTGGAAGGCCTGATCCGCAAGCGCGCCAACGATCTGATCGACGAGATCGAAGCCAAGGTCGCCGCCGGTGGCTCCTGCGAATTCACCGAGGATTTCGGCCGCCCGCTGCCCGTCGCGGTGTTCCTGGACATCATGGGTCTGCCGCAGGACATGCGCGATACTTTCGTGTCCTGGGCGATGGAACTGCTGCACTCGAACGACCGCGCCATCATGGGCGGGGCGATGCAGAAGATCACCGCCTATCTGAAGGAAGCCATTGCCGAGAAGCAGGCCAATCCCGATGACGGCGTGGTCAGCCGGATCGCCCATGCCCAGGTGGACGGCGCGCTGATGTCCGAGAAGGAGATCTTCGGTTTCGTCTGCTTCCTGTTCATCGCCGGGCTCGACACCGTGTTCGCCACGCTCAACAACATCTGGGCATGGCTGGCGGAGAACCCGGAAAAGCGGCAGGAAATCATCGACCGTCCGCAGGACATCGACAAGATCGTCGAGGAACTGCTGCGCCGCTGGTCGGTCACTTTCTCGGGCCGCGTGCTCGACAAGGACCACGAAATGCGCGGCGTGCAGCTCAAGAAGGGCGACCGCGTCACCTTCATCCTGCCCGCCTGCAACTTCGACCCCGAAGTCTTCCCCGATCCGCTGACCGTGGACTTCGACCGTCCGCGCAAGACCATTCTGGCCTTCACCGTGGGCGTGCACAGCTGCATGGGCGGGCACCTCGCCCGTCTGGAAGTGAAGATCGCGTTGCAGGAATGGCTGAAGCGTATTCCGAACTTCGAACTCAAGCCCGGCACCCGGATCGAGTACCGCCCCGGCGGCGTCATCGGGCCGGAGGAAGTGCCACTGGTCTGGTAAGCGCGGGTCAAATCCTGCGGGATGAGAGATAACACGGGGGCCGGGTGGGATCATCCGGCCCCCGTTCCGTTCAGGGCTCCGGCAATTGCAGCCTTGACGGGAGCGGGCGCGGAATGCGGGCTTGATCCGCTCATCCTAGCCTATCGAAGGATGGCGACCTCGCACCGTACCTCAGGGGCTTCGACAAGCTCAGCCTCAGCGGGTGGAGAGAGACGAGCGCAGTGGGAATGCAGGTCCGGTGCACCTCCCTCCGCTCATCCTGAGCTTGTCGAAGGATGGCAGCCTCGCACCGCGCCTCAGGAGGCCCCCATAAGCTCAGCCTGAGCGAAATCTTGGCCCGCTACGAGAGCATCAGGAGATGGGGCGGCGGCGCAGGCCGATGGCTGCTCACCTGCGCCGCCGGGGCCAATCCGCACGCCCCCGGCGCGGTTGCCCTGCCCCCTCCGGTCCACCGAGACCTGCGCGACCACGAAGGACCCTGCGGTGGAACTGATCATGGAATTGGCCAAAACGATAATCCGCTCCGGAATTACAGATCCGCGTACCATCGGCTGAATTTCCAGGAATCATCGCAGGATGCTCCTTTGAAGTCAGAATGGAGGATCGCACCGGGTGCCTGCACTGGAAAGGCGGGATAGGTCCGAAACGGTGAGACCCGCCCCCTTCCCAACGGGTGCGCTCCATCATGCTGCACAAAGGACACGCATCGAACGCGAAGCGTCCTTCCGCAAATTCGGACTTTGCCAAAGCGAAAAAATGTTCCAAGGTGCAAGGCGAAGGGCCGTTCTCGGCCTTGGCGGCGTTGGGAGAGAGCGCGCCGAGGGGAGCTTAAACCTCCTCCGGCGCGCCGAATCTTCGCAATTGCAGCATGAACTTGATACCTCGAATCGGCGCCCCTGTCCTGCGAAAAAGCAGACAGGGGCGCAGTTCGTTCAGGCCTGCAACACGGCTCTTCGCCCCAATCTTTGCGCAGTCGCAGCATAAATCGTATCATCTTGAAGCGTAAGCGAAAGGCGCAGGTGATTCGCGGAAGAATCCCTTCTCGAACATCGGCGCCCCGGCCCATCGGACTGGACAGATGCCCGATATCGAGTGCGACGTCCTCATTGTCGGCAGTGGAATCGGCGGCCTCACCGCCGCCATAGCCGCGCGCATGGCCGGTCTGGACACGCTGGTTATCGAGCAGGACCTGCTCATCGGCGGCCCCTCCTCGCTGTCGAGCGGGATGCTCTGGATGCCCAATAGCCAGTTGATGATACGCGACAAAGTGCACGATTCGCGCAGCGCCGCATTGGACTATCTCGCCAACTTCGTGGCCGAGGGCGATCGCTCCTCCACGCCTGAGCGCCGCGCCGCTTTCGTCGATGGCGTGGCACCGCTGGTGGCGCTCTACGATTCGCGCGGCATTCCGCTGCACCGCTGCGAGGGGTATCCGGACCATTACGACACCCTCCCCGGCGGCCATGCCGAGGGACGCGCCGTGGAAACCTCGGTGATCGACGCGGAGCGGCTCGGCACCTGGCGGCGCAGGATCCGGCCGCAGAGCCTGCCGATTCCCGCCCGCGCCTCGGAGCTTGCCCGTCTCAGCCGCGCCACGACGTGGGAGGGCCGCCTGGGCTCGGCCCGCCTGCGCTGGCGGCGCCTTGCCGGACGGGTCCGCGCGCAGGAACTGTTCACGGCAGGCGCCGCGCTTCAGGCCCGCCTCTTGCTCAGCGCGCTGGAACTGGGGGCCGAGATCCGAACCCGCGCGGCGCTGATGGCGCTTGAAAGCGAGCGCGGCCGCGTCACCGGCGCCATGATCGACTGCGAAAGCTGGCACCGGCGGGTGCGGGCGCGCCACGGCGTGGTCATCGCCAGCGGCCGCGTCGCGCCGAACGCAACGCAGCCCACTCCCGGCGAGGGGGCCGGCGATGCGGTGGCGGCGATGGAGGGACTCGGCGCGGGAACCGCGTGGATGAGCGACGCCTGGCGCTTCGTGCGCCCGGCGTCCGAGCATGTCACACCGGCATTGATCGTGCTGCCGGGGCTTGCCAAGCCGCACCTCGTGATCGTTGACGCAGCGGGGGGCCGCTTCGTCAACGAGGCGGCGCCGCCGATGGAGGTGGGCCGCGCCGTTCTTGCCCGGGAAAGCCTGGCGAGCGGCATCCCGGCGGCATGGGCAGTGCTCGATGCCCGCCACCGCGTGCACTACCGCTTCGGCCCGCTGCCGCCCGGCCCCGTCCCGCGCCAGCAGTTGCAGAACGGCACGGTGGTAAGAGCCGCCTCGCTCGACGCGCTCGCCCATGCGTGCGGGATCGATCCGGCCGGTCTGGAGGCAACGGTCACGCGCTGGAACGCGCTGGCCGCACGCGGCGAGGACTCCGATTTTGCCAAGGGCGTCTCGGCCTACAACCGCTATTACGGCGACCCGCGCCATCAGCCCAATCCCTGCATGGGGTCGATCTCGCGCGCGCCGTTCTTCGCCATTCCGCTGCGCTCCGAAAGCCTTGGCACCTGCGGCGGTGTGCTGGTCGATGCCCATGCCCGCGTGCTGCGCGATGACGGGCGGCCGATTACCGGGCTCTACGCCATCGGCGGCTGCACCGCGCCGCTTTCCGGCCCCAACGACATTGCCCCCGGTTTCGCGGCAGGCGTCGGCGCGGTCTTCGGGATGATTGCCGTGCGCCATATGGTCGGATAGGCGGGCGGCTCCATCCTCCTTGGCAGGTTCCTCTTGCTCCGCTTCTCCCGCCCCGACACCGCACAGGCGCGTCTGCTCTGGTCCATCGCCCTGCCCGCGATGCTGACCAATCTGGCGACCGCGCTGTTCGGGCTGGCGGACATGTGGGCGATCGGCAGGCTGGGCGACGCTCCGGCGCAGGGCGCGGTGGAACTGGGCGCCAAGTTCATGATGGCGCTGCTCAACGTCTTCAACTTCCTGCGCACCAGCACCGTGGCGCTCACCGCGCAAGGCTCCGGACGCGGTGACGCTCAGGCGCAGGCGGCCACGCTGGCACGCGCCATGGCAGTGGCGCTGGGGATCGGCACATTGCTGATCGCCGCGATGCCGCTGGCGATCCCGCTCGGTCTGGACCTGCTGGATGCCAAGGCGGCGGTGCGCGAGAGCGCGCAGCATTACATCGCCATCCGCTATTGGGCGGCGCCGTTGTGGCTGGGCAATTGCGTGCTGGTGGGATGGCTGATCGGCCAGCGACTGGTGCGCCATGTGCTGGTGGTGGAAGTGGCGGCCAATGCCGTGCACATCGCGCTGGACCTGTTCCTGGTGCTGGTGGTCCACTGGGGCGTTGCCGGCGTGGCGACGGCGACGTTGACGAGCGAAGCGTTCAAGTTCCTCGTCCTTGCCGCCATCGTGCTCAACCGCCCTTCGGCGCGCGCCGCCTTCGCCGCGATGCGCCGCCGGGTGACGTGGCGCCGCGCCGATCTGGCCGCGCTGTTCGCCCTCAACCGGGACCTGTTCCTGCGCACGCTGCTGCTGACGGCGGTGCTGCTGCTGTTCGCCCGCACCGGCGCGCAAGGCGGGCCGGTGACGCTGGCGGCCAACGGCATCCTGTTCCAGCTGTTCATGCTGGCCACGCTGATCCTCGACGGGTTCGAAAGCGCCGCGCAAGTGCTCTGCGGAGAGGCGCTTGGCGCGGGCGAGCGATCCCGCTTCAACGCCGCCGTACGCGCCGCGCTGCTCTGGGGCGGGGTGACGGCGCTGGTGCTGACGCTGGGCTATGTGTTTGCCGGAGAGGCGCTGGCCGCACGCTTCAGCACCGACCCGGCGGTGATCGCCCGCGCCGCGCAATTCGTGCCATGGGTCATGGTGCTGCCCATCGCCGGCTACGCGTCCTACGTGCTGGACGGCGTCTTCGTCGGCGCGGGATGGACGCGGGCTATGCTGGGGACGATGGCGGTCTCCATGGCGATCTACGGCGCGCTGATCTGGCTGCTCCACCCGCTGGGCAATGCGGGATTGTGGACCGCCTTCACGCTGTTCTTCGTCGCCCGCGCGGGTAGCCAATTGGCCGTGCTGCCGCGCAAGGTACGGGCCAGCTTCAGCGTTTCCTGAAAACGACCGTAAGGTTGTTGGCCGGCATCTCGATCACGCGTTCGAGAGCAAATCCACGCGCGTCGGCCTGCCGCGCGACCTCGTCCAGCAGGCGCAGACCCCACGCCGGATTGCGGCGCTTCAGATCCTCGTCGAAAGCGGCATTGCTCGGCTCAATCGCATGGCCTTCGCGGCGGTAAGGGCCGTAGAGCACCAGCGGTTCACCCGTGGTCAACAGCCGCCCCGCTGCCGCCATCAGACCCTCGGTCGCCGCCCAGGGGCTGATATGGATCATGTTGATGCAGACCAGCGCATCGGCATGCGAAACCGGCCATTCCGCGGCAGCCGCGTCGATTTCCAGCGGAGCGAGCAGGTTCGGCACGCTCTCCGCCTCCCGCCACGCCTCGATCGAAGCGCGCGCCTCTGCATCCGGATCGCTGGGCTGCCAATCGAGATGGGGCAAGCCGCGCGCGAAGTGAATGGCGTGTTCGCCGGTGCCGCTGGCCACTTCCAGCACCGTGCCCGATGCCGGCAGGACATCGCGCAGCACGTCTAGGATGGGATCGCGATTGCGGGCGACGGCGGGTGCGGTGCGGCGAAGATCGGACATGGCACGGGCGTAGCTCCGGCCGATCACGCCTGCAAGACGCTCACTCCCACAGGCCAAGCGTGTCCATGTCGTCAGGCTCCGGCGGGTCGAGCGGCACCTCGCAGAGCATTTCGCTATCGTCCAGAAAACCGCAGAACCGCTGGTGCAGTGCTTCCAGATTGATCCGGCGCATCTCCGCCGCGCTGAACCCGGCGGCGACGATGGCAGCCAGCGCGCGCTGCTTCTGGGCGATCAGGTCTATCGCCTGAAGCTCCCGCAGATGGCGCGCGGCAAAGTCCTCATCACGGCAGAGCACTTCGCCCAGCGCCTCTATCTCCGCGCCCAGTTCCACCAGCACATCGGCCATCGCGACCAACTTCGGGGCCATGAATTTGGAATCGTGGATCATCCGATCACGCTGCCAGAACCGGCGCATCCGGCGCGCTGAGCGACTGGAGGTCCAGCACCATGACCATGCGGTCCTCTATCGCCACCAGCCCTTCCAGGAACGGGATCACCTCGTCCCGACCCGCACTGGGCGGGGCTTGCAAGGCTTCGGAATTGAACGCCACGATGTCCGATACGGAATCGACGATCAGCCCCTGCGATTGCGTGTGCGCCGCATGACCCTCCACCTGGCAGACGATGATCGCGTGGCGCGGCGTCGCCTCGGTCGGCGCCCAGCCCAGCCGCGCGGCAAGGTCGATCACCGGCAGCACGGTGCCGCGCAAGTTGACCACGCCCGCCACGTAATGCGGCACGCGCGGCATGGGCGTCACCGGGGTCCATGCCCGGATCTCGCGGATCGACATGATGTCCAGCGCGAAGATCTGGCCGGCGACTTCGAAGGTGATGAGTTCGCGATGCATGGGCGGGCCTTCCTTCAGTGGGCGACGCGGCGCACGGCCGCGACCAGCTTGTCGGTATCGAACGGCTTGACGATCCACCCGGTGGCCCCGGCGGCGCGGGCGCGGGCCTTCTTCTCGTCCGAACTTTCGGTGGTGAGGACAAGGATCGGCCGGTCGCGATGGCGAGTGCCGCCGCGCACCTGCTCGATCAGGCCGAACCCGTCGAGCCGGGGCATGTTGATGTCGGTGATGACGACATCGACCTCGTTCGCGGCCAGCCATTCCAGCGCGGACATGCCGTCATCCGCCTGCGCGACATCAAAGCCGTTGGTGGAGAGCGCATGATTGAGCAGCGCACGCATCGATGCGCTGTCGTCTACGGTAAGGACACGGGTGGTCTTGGACATCAGGGGCCTCGTTTCCTTCAGAACAGTTCGACTTCGCCGCGCTGGGCCAGTTGGGCGGCGGCCAGCGGGGCGGCAGGTTGGATGGCTGCGTCGAGCGCGGCGGACGCGGCGACGGTGCGGCACCGCACCAGTCCCGAGGCAGGGCGGAAATCGACGCGGCGGGCGCCGGTGCCGCCAAGGTCCTGCTTCACCAGCTCGATCCGCTCGCGCACCAGAAAGCCGCGCGCGAATTCGGCATTGGCGGTGCCGATCCGCTGCATCCCGGCGCGGATATTGGCGCCGCCATAAAGATGCGCGCGCAGCCGGTCCTTGCGCGCGCCGTAGGACAGCATCTCGTTGATCAGCATCTCCATCAGGTAGACGCCGTAGTGCACGTCCACCTCGCCCCGCGTATGGCTGGCGGGCGGTTCGGACAGCAGGAAGTGGTTCATGCCCCCCAGCTCCGCCACCGGATCGTAGAGGCAACTGGCGACACACGATCCCAGCACCGTGTTGAGTTCCACGCGCGGCCCCGCGCTGACCTTGAACTGGCCTTGCAGCACGGTCAGGCGCATCGTCTCTCCCATCTGGCCGGGATCGGGATTCATTGGGTCAGGCCGCCTTGTTGAAGGCATGGCGGGCGATGCGCCCGATCGGGGCGACGACGCGCGCCGCGCCCAGCGAAATCGCCGCGCGCGGCATGCCGAACACGGTGCATGTCTGCTCATCCTGCGCGATGGTGTGCGCGCCCGCCTCGCTCATCGCCAAGAGCCCGCGCGCGCCGTCCTGGCCCATGCCGGTGAGCAGGATGCCGACGGCGCCCGGCCCCACCTCCTTCGCCACGGAGGCGAACAGCGCATCGACGCTGGGTACATGGCCGCTGATCGCCTGCCCGCGCCGCAGCCGCGTGGTCAGGGTGGCGCCACCGCGCACGGTCAGGTGATGGTCGGCTGTGGCCGCCAGATAGACGGTGCCGGGCTTGAGGGGCATGGCCTGCTCGGCCACCTGCACGCGCGCCGGGCCAGCCTGATCCAGCGTGCGGGCAATGGCCGGGGCAAAGCGCGGGTTCACATGCTGGACGATCATCGTCGGCGGGCAATCGGCGGGAAACTCGCGCAGCAGTACCTGCAGCGCCTCCACCCCTCCCGTAGAGGCGCCGATGGCGATCAGGCGGGTGTCGCGCCGGATCGAGCGCCGGCTCTCCTCGGCCACCACCGGCGCGGTCTTCCCCGGCTTGTGAAAGCGGACTTGCGCGGCATCGCGGATCAGTTCGGCCAGCTCGCCGCCGTCCTGAAGGGCCAGCTTTCCAGTGGGGTCGTACTTCGAATAGCAATTCACCGCCCCCAGCCCCAGCGCGCGGGCGGTGACGTCGTTACCCTCCTGCGTGGCACCGGAAACGATGATCACCGGGGTTGGCCGCAGGGTCATGATCTTTTCCAGGAAATCGAGCCCATTCATCCCCGGCATCTCGATATCCAGCGTGACCACGTCGGGATCGAGCCGCTTGATCAGCGCCCGCCCCTCCGCCGCGTCGGACGCGGTGCCGACGACCTCGATATCGCGCTGCTCGCTCAGCCGCGACATCAGGATCGCGCGCATGGTGGCGGAATCGTCGACGATCAGGACCCGGATGCTCACGCCTCGTTCCTCCTGTAGATAGTGGGGCCGACCTGCCGCAGCATGGCGGCGGCGGAGCCGGTCACGCGTTCGGAATGGCCGATGTAGAGAAAGCCGCCGGGGTGCAGCGCCTGCGCATAGCGGGCGACCAGCCGTTCGTTGGTGGCGCTGTCGAAATAGATCATGACATTGCGGCAGAAGATCGCATCGAACCGGCCCTTCATCGGCCAGTTTCCCAGGAGATTGAGCTGACGGAAGCGCACTATCGAGCGCACCGGGTCCGCCACCGTGGTCTCATCCCCGCGCGTGCTGCTCCACACCGTGCGCAAGTCGGCGGGCACGGGTTCCAGGTCCTTGGCCGCGTAAGTCGCCGCCCGTGCCTTGGCCAGCACATGGGGGGCGATGTCGCTGGCCAGCACCGCCAGATCGCGCCGCGCCAAGTCCAGCCCCTGCCCGCGATCCGGCCCCAACAGAGTCATGACCATCGACCATGTCTCCTCTCCGCTGGAACAGCCTGCCGACCACAGGCGCGCCGGCTCCCCGGCCTTCAGCTTGCGGATGAGATGCGGACGCACTTCGCTGGCGAGATGTTCGAAGTGGTGCGCCTCGCGGTAGAAGAACGTGTGATTGGTGGTGAGCGCGGCCATCGCGCGGGCCAGTTCCGCCCGGTCTATCCGCATCAGTTCGATATAGCGGCCGAAGCTGACCGAACCGGTGGAGCGCACCAGCGGGGCCAGCCGCGAATAGACCAGCATCGCCTTGCCCTGCGGCAGCACGATGCCGACCTCGTCATAGACGATCCTGGACACCGCCGCGAAGTCGCGCGCGCTGTAGATGTCCGGACTGATGCCGGGAATCGGATCCATGGTGGCGGCCGCTGTGTTCACGCGGCATGTCTTTCGTGATTGGGCCGGTCGTGATTGGGCCGGTCTTGCGGCGGCAGCGCGCAGGCCACCAGACTGTCGACATCGACGATCAGCGCCACGCGCCCGTCGCCCAGGATCGTCGCCCCGGCCACGCCTTCCACCACGCGGAAATTGGTGGCCAGGCTCTTGATCACGAACTGGCGCTGGTCCTGAATGCCGTCCACCAGCAGCGCCGCCTGCCCGGCGCTTTCGGTATCGACGACCACCAGCACGCCCTCCTCGGGCGACGTCGCGCCCAGCGGCGATCCCAGCGCATCCTTCAGCGCGATCACCGGAATGAACCGCCCGCGCACATTGAGCATGGCCTGACTGGAGCCAAGGCCCTGCACCGCCCCCTCCTCAGGGCGCAGGCTCTCCACCACATGCGCCAGTGGCACCACCAGCGTCTGGTCGCCCACGTTGACGATCATCCCGTCGGAAATCGCCAAGGTCAGCGGCAGGGTGAGAAGGAAGGTCGTGCCCTTGCCCGGCGTGCTCTCGATAGTGATGCGCCCGCCCAGATCCTTCACGTTCTGGCGCACCACGTCCATGCCCACGCCCCGGCCGGAGATGTTGGACACCACTTGCGCGGTGGAGAAGCCGGGGGCGAAGATCAGGTTGTCGATCTCCTCGGCGGAAAGCTGCGCGTCGGCGCTAACGATGCCTTTCTCGATTGCCTTGGCCAGCACGCGTTCGCGGTTGATCCCGGCGCCGTCGTCCCCGATCGAGATGAGAATACGGCCCGAACGATGCTCGGCCGACAGCGTCAACGTGCCTTCGGGCGACTTGCCGGCGGCGATGCGCTCTTCCGCCGTTTCGATGCCGTGGTCCACCGCGTTGCGTATCAGGTGAGTCAGCGGCTCGCCCAGCCGTTCGATCACGGTCTTGTCGAGTTCGGTAGTCTCTCCGAAAACGTCCAGCTTCACGTGCTTGCCCGTGGTCGAGGCGAGATCGCGCAGGATGCGCGGCACCCGGCTGAACACGCTGCCGATGGGCTGCGCGCGGATCGACATCGCGCTTTCCTGAATGTCGCGCGTCAGGCTTTCCAGCAGCGAGAGTTCCTCGGTCGCGGTGACGCCGGCGCCCTCCAGCCGCTGGTCCAGCATGGCCTGCGCGATCACCAGTTCGCCCACCAGATCGATCAGCCGGTCCAGCTTGAACAAATCGATGCGGATCGACTGGCCGGCCGTCGTCGCCGCTGCCGGAACCTGTGCGGGCGCGGATGCCGCCGCCGGGGGCGGCGCGGCGGGCTTGTCGGGCGAATGGGCGGCCGGTTCGGCGGGTGGCGCCGCGCACTCGATCCCCGGTGAAAGCAGTTCGACGGGCGGGATCTCCTCGTCCGCGCCGAATGCCAGCGCGCAATCGTCACCGATGAAATCGAAGATCTCGCGCACGGCGTCCTCGGCGACGTCGATCGGCAGCGAGAAGGTCCAGCCCAGATAGCCTTCCGCGACGCTCAGGGCGTCCAGTGGCGGGACTTGCGAAACGTCGCACTGCTCGACCTGCCCGCCGAGCGCCGCAATCTCGCGCAGCATCAGCAGGGGCTCGCTGCCGTTGCGCATGGCACCCGCGCGGGGCCGCAGGTGGACGGGCCAGCGCGAGTGTTCCGGAGCTGCCGTATCGAAACCGCCGGTCAGATCGTCCAGCAGGGCATCGAGGTCGAGCCCGAAGTCCTCGCCGCTATCGGAAGCGGGCTCTGGTTCAGGCTCAGATTCCGGCGCGGCGACATGGGCGGAACCGGCGCCGCCAACCGCCATCGCCGCTTCCATCTCGGCAATCAGCGCGGCATCGGGCGGCGGTGCTCCCCCCTCCTGCGCGGCCTCGACGTGATCGGACAACGTGTCGAGCGCGCGCAGCAGCAGGTCCACCAGCTTGGGCTCGATCGCCACCAGCCCTTCGCGCACGTCGGAGAGCAGCGTCTCGAACGTATGCGTATAGGCCTGAAGCGCGATGTAGCCGAAGGCCCCCGCCCCGCCCTTGATCGAATGGACGGCGCGGAACACTGCATTCACTGTATCGGCATCCTGCGTGCCTTCGCGGCAGGCGGCGAGGCCCGCTTCGGCAGCGGAAAGCGATTCCTCGCACTCGGCAAAGAAGATCTGCTGGATTTCCTCGGGGCTCACAGCGCGGGTTCCTCGAACAGTTCGGTCACAAGACCAGTCAGCCGCGCCGCCTCTTCCAGCGCGGGCGATGCGGTGATCCGCGCTCCGCCGCCGCTACGCCGGGCGGAAACCAGCAATTGCAGCACCGCCTGCCCGACTTGGGCAACGCCGGTGCCGTCGATCTGCATCGGCGCATTGCCCATGGCGGCCACGAGTTCGGGCCAGAGCGCTTCGGCGGCCGCCCGGTCGCAACGGGCCGGCAAAGTGATGCTGGTCATGCAAATCCCCGTTTTTAAATGGCCCCGGTTTCGCCCCCCGCTTGAGCGAAGGACGCGCCGAACGACTTGTCCTATCCATGACGATGCCAACACGGGGTTTGCCGCAAACTCAGGCGATGCCCTTATGGCGGCTAAGGGAATTGGTCTCAGGCGGGGGGCTATCGGAACTTTCGGTCTCAATCCGAAAGGCGAACCCTCATGCATGACGCCCGCGTCCTGGTGGTCGACGATTCAGCCGCGATGCGTGCGCTGTTCTGCGACGTGCTGGAGCAATCCAAGAACGTCGTCGTCGTCGGCACCGCCGCCAGTGCGGCCGAGGCCCGCGACCAGATCGCCGAGCTGCGCCCCAATGTCGTCACGCTGGACGTGGAGATGCCGGGGATGAGCGGGATCGAGTTTCTGGAAGAGATCATGACCACCAACCCGATGCCGGTGGTGATGCTTTCGGCGCTTACCCAGAGCGGCACGGAAACATCGCTGAAGGCCTTCGAACTGGGCGCGGTGGAATGCTTTCCCAAGCCGTTGAAGGCCACGCCCGAACAATTTGCCAAGACGGTGGGCAAGCTGGGCAAGATCGTGATCGCCGCCGCCAATTCGAACGTGCGCGACCGGCCGCGCCATCGCGGGCCGAAAGCCGAAGGGGCAGGCGCGGGCGGCTATGCGCCCAACGGCAAGATCGCCGCGTTCAGCACGTCGATGGGCGGCGTGGATGCGCTGACCGAAGTGCTGGGCCATTATCCGAAGAACTGTCCGCCCACCGTCATCATCCTCCAGACCGAACCGGCACTGGTGGAAATGTTCATTGCCCGTGCCGACAAGGACTGCGCCTGCGCGGTCAAGGCGGCGGCGGACGGCGCCGAACTGGTGCCGGGCACCGTCCACATCGCGTTCAATCCGGGCAAGCACGTGATCGTCGAACCCGGCAGCCCGGCCAGGCTGCGCATGGTGGAGCGCGATCCGGTTGAGGGTTTCCGCCCTTCCGCCACGCTGCTGTTCGGGACGATCGCGCGCGGTGGACTTCCCGCCATTGGCGCGGTGCTGACCGGCATGGGCGAGGATGGGGCCAAGGGGCTCAAGCTGTTGCAAGCGGCGGGATGCCGCACACTGGCGCAGGATCGCGCCACGGCGACGGTCCCGCAGGCCCCGTCGGCGGCGGTGGAGGCCGGTGCGGTGGATGCAGAGCTGAAGCTGGAAGAGCTTGCCGCCGATGTGCTCGCGCAATGCGGCACGGCGGACGGCTGAAGAAAAGCGGGGTCCCCGCCTTCGCGGGGACGACGGGGATCAGGGCGGGCGGTCAAAAAAGCTAAGCGCCCACCTCTCCTGCGGCACCGGCCCACTCCCCCACCCGACCTCCCTGCGGGACATAATCTGGGAGGTCGGGTGGGGGAGTGGGCCGGTGCCGCAAGCCTTCGACGGATGTCGGAGGCGCACTCCACAAAAAAAGCCGCCGACGCCGGGGGATGGGGGGAGGCGTCGGCGGCTTGACCGGTCGGCGGGCTAAGGCGGTTTAGTGCCCGCCGGAGGCCGGCTTCGCACCGCGGGGGGGACGCGGTGCAATCCAGATCGTGCAGGCGGCGACGAACAGCAGGATCGCGCAGAGTGCGAAGACATGCACGGTACCCAGCGCCGTTCCCTGCGCAGTGACGAGGTTGGCAAGCGTCTGGCGCGCCTGCTCCATGGAGAGGCCTGCCCCCTGGAGCTGATCCATGGTCTGCTGCGCCCCGTTCATCGAGGCAGCCATGTCCGCCCCGTTGGCGCGGCCCATGTCTTCCCAGATCGTCGTCACCAGTGCGGTGGCGATGGCGCTGGCAAGCGTGCGTCCGAAGTTGGCGATGCCTGCCGCGCCCGCCGTCTCATGCGGCAACACCGAGGCCAGGCTGATCGTGGTGAGCGGCACCATGAACAGCGAGACGCCGACGCCCTGCACCAGTTGCGGCCAGGCGATGGTCCAGAACGGCACTTCGGTAGACCAGCTGGTACGGAAGATCGCGCAGATGCCGATCCACGAGATGCCGATGAACACCAGCAGGCGCGGATCGAAGCGCTGCATCAATTTGGGCACGAAAGGCGATGCGATCACGGCCAGCACGCCGGAGAAGGCCATGGCCTCCCCCGCCTGCGTGGCGGTGTATCCCATCGAGGTCTGGAGCCATTGCGGAATCACCACGACCGAGGCGAAGTAAGTGCCGAAAGCGATGGTGAGCGAGAACGTCGCCGCCGAGAAGCCGCGATGGCGGAAGACTTTCAGGTCCACCACCGGATGTTCCTCGGTCAGTTCCCAGATCACGAATGCGATGAAGAACAGCACCGCGATCACCGCCAGCGCGACGATGAAGGGCGAACCGAACCAGTCCCGCTCGCGCCCGAGGTCCAGCATCATCTGGAACGCGCCGACCCAGCAGATCAGCAGCAGCAGGCCGACGACGTCGATGGGCAGCTTGCGCGTGGGCGTCTCGATCCCGCGCAGCATCGTGAACAGGCCGAAGAAGACCAGCGCCACGATCGGCACGTTGATGAAGAATATCCATTCCCACGACCAGTTGTCGGAGATGTAGCCGCCGACGATCGGGCCCGCGATCGGGGCGGTGACGACCGTCATCGCCCACATCGCCATGGCGCGCGGATGCATGTGCTTCGGGAAGATGCGCAGCAGCAGCGTCTGCGTCAGCGGCATCAGTGGACCGCCGCAGAAACCCTGCCCCAGGCGGAAGACCACCAGCAGCGGGAACGTATGCGCGATGCCACAGAGCGCGGAGAACACGCCGAAGCCGATCAGCGAGAGCAGGAACACCCGCAGACTGCCAAAGCGGCCCGAGAGCCACCCGGTCAGCGGCACGCAGATCGCCTCCGCCACCGCGTAGGACGTGATCGCCCAGGTGCCGTTCGACACCGAGACGCCAAGACCGCCCGAGATGTGCGGGATCGAGACGTTGGCGATCGTCATGTCCAGCACGACGACGAAGTTGGCCATCGCCAGCAGGAAGCCGGCGATCAGCAGCCGCGCACCGGTGAAGGTGCCGTCTTGCCCTTCGCTCCCTGGCGCCCCGGCTGCGGGGGGAGCGCCGGCCATCAGTTGCCGCCCGTCAGATCGATCTCGGCATCCATCGAAAGACCGATACGCAGCGGATGCTTCTGGAGATCCTTGGGATCGAGTTCGATGCGCACCGGCAGGCGCTGCACCACCTTGATCCAGTTACCCGTCGCGTTCTGTGCCGGAATCAGCGAGAACGCCGCGCCGGTGCCGCCCGCGAAGCCCACGACCTTGCCGTGGAACTTCACGCCCGAACCGTAGAAGTCGGACGTCAGCGTGGCGTTCTGTCCCGGACGGACATTACCCAGCTGCGTTTCCTTGAAGTTGGCGTCGACATAGAGTTCGTTCACCGGAACAATCGTCATGGCGACGGAGCCGATCTGAACCTTCTGGCCGATCTGGATCGCGCGCTTGGCGATCACGCCGTCGATCGGCGCGCGTACCACGGTACGTTCGAGATCGAGCTTGGCCTGGTCCACCTTGGCCTGCGCCTGCCGGATCTGCGGCGCGGTGCTGGTCGTGGTGCCCTGCGTGATGGCGACGGCGGCGTCTTCCTGACGGCGGGCGCTGATCGCATTGGCCTGCATCTGGGCCAGCCCGGCATGGGCTTCGCCTTCGGCAGCCTTGGCCGAGGCCAGCGCTTCACGGGCGGTGGTCAGATCCTCGGCGGAGACGGCGCCGCTGCCGACCAGCGCGGCACGGCGGCTATAGTCCGCCTGCGCCTTGGTCAGCGTGGCCTGTGCGGAAGCGAGCTTGGCCTTGGCCGAGTTGATCTCCGCCTCGCTGGCTTCGGCCGAAGCGCCCAGCGCCCGGTTCTGGGCAAGCGACTGGCCATAGGTGCGCTGCGCGGAAGCCAGCTCCGCCTCGGCCTGTTCAAGCGCGATGCGCTGGTCCTTGTCCTCGATACGGAACAGCAGCTGGCCCTTCTTGACCGGCTGCGTGTCGGTAACGAGCACTTCGATCACGCGGCCCGAGGTGAGCGGGGTGACTTGCGCGTTGTCGCCGCTGACATAGGCGTTGTCGGTCGAGACAGAGCGGCCGCCGATGAAGAATTCATAAGCGCCATAGAGCACCGCGACTCCGACGACCGCAGCGCCAAGACCCAGCAGCAACGGCTTGCGGCGTTCCTTGCCAAGCACGCTCCCCGAATCGGCGTTTTCTTGTGCAGGCGAACCCTGCGCTTCGTCAGTCATTGTCAGCGGCCTTCTTGCTGGAATTGTCTTCGTAACCGCCGCCGAGAGCGCGCTTGAGCGCGACGTCTTCGGCCAGCGTCCGGAAATGGGCATCGACCGCCTGCTGGCGAGCATCGAGCGCGGTGGTCTGAGCCGTCAGGGCATCGAGATAGTTGCCGATCCCGCCGTGATAGCGCTGGAGCGCAAGGTCCTGCGCGCGGGCGGACTTGGCTCCGGCCTCCGCCGATGCCTGTTCTTGCACGAGGGCCGCGTCACGGCTCGCCAGAGCGTCCGCAACGTCCCGAAGCGCGCCGGCCACGGTCGAATTGTAGTTCGCCACGGCTTCGTCGTAGGAACCGCGTGCCTGCGTATAGCCGCCCTTGAGCCGGCCGCCCTCGAAGATCGGCAGGCTGATCGCGCCGGTGCCGTTGCCGTAAGTCGAACTGCCCTTGAACAGGTTCGAGAGGCCAAGCGACTGCAAGCCGATCAGGCCGGAAAGCGAGATATCCGGCATGAAGGCGGCCTTGGCCGCGCCGATCCGCTTGTCCGCCGCTTCCGCGCGCAGACGCGCGGCGACGATGTCCGGGCGGCGGCCGACAAGGCCGATCCCGGCATCACCCGGAATCGCGGCAACGGGGATCGCGGCAATGGAAGTAGGCGTGATCGAGAGCCCGCGATCCGGCCCGGCGCCGAGCAGCACGGCCAGTGCATGGCGGCGCAGCAGGATCTGTTCGTCATTGGCGGAAAGTGCCGCGCGCGCCGAGGCGGCGAGCGCTTCGGCCTGACGCAGCGGGGATTCGTCGTCCAGTCCCTGGCGCATGCGCTGACCGGAAAGGTCGACCAGCGACTCGCGTGCCTTCACCGCGTCCTTCAGCGCCTCGCCCCGCGCGATCAGGCGGGCAAGGTCGAAGTACGAGGACACGACGTTGGAGGAGATCATCAGCTCGGCCTGCCGGGCATCGGCCTCGGTGGCCATCTGCTCGGACGTGGCGGCCGCAAGCTGCTTGCGGTTCTTGCCCCAGAGATCGAGGTCGAAATCGCCCGAAAGCGCCAGCGAGCCGGTGCTTTTCCACCCATGCGGCACGAATTCGGCGGGAATGCCGTTGTTATAGCTCTGCTTGGCCATGCCGGCCGAGCCCTGCCCGTTCACGCTCGGCAAAGTGGCCGCGCCGGCCACTTCGGTCGCGCCGCGCGCCTGCATGATGCGCGCCTGTGCCACGGCGACATCCGGCGAACCGGCCAGAGCCTCCGTCACCAACGCATCAAGCTGCGGATCGCCATAGGCGGTCCACCACTGCTGCTGCGGCCATGCGGCGTTGGCCTGTTGCGAGGAGAGCGATTGCGCGCTGTCCAGCGTTGATGGGGCGCGCATCTGCGGCTTGGGCCCAAGATCGGGCACCGCACAGGCGGACAGCGAAAGGCCGACGACCAGCAACGAGGCTGCCGCGACTCGGGGGGAGAGGATCGTACTCATCAGTACAGTTTTTATCGACCTCGGCCTTGCCTGTGTCAATCGGAAAGCGTACTATGCAGTACTGAGATGACAAATACGGGTAAGAGAGAACTCAATAAGGCCAGAAAGCGGGCGGAGATCGTCGAGGTGGCGACCCGATCGTTCTTCGAACGCGGCTATGGTGCCACCAGCATGTCGGCGATTGCCGACGAGTTGGGCGGCTCGAAAGCCACGCTCTGGGCCCATTTCGCCTCGAAGGAAGACCTGTTCGCCGCCGTGGTGGACAACAAGGTCGAAGCCTTCTCCAAAGACGTGGACGAAGTGCTGACCAGCCAGTCGTTCTCGTTTTCCGCGCTGCGCCGTGCATGCCTGCGCTTCCTCGACTGCCTGCTGCGTGAGGATTCGGTGCAGCTTTTCCGCCTCGTCGTCAGCGAGGGGGAGCGCTTCCCCGAGATCACCGAAATGTTCTATTCGCGCGGCCCGGAGAAGTTCCGAAGCTGCGTCACCCGGTTCTTCGCCACGTCCTTCTCCGAGGCGGAGGCACAGCGGCTGACCCTGCTGATCGTCTCCGCGATGGTCGGTTACCGCTCGGACGTGCTGATGCGCCCCGTCAAGCCGACCTTGCGGGACCGCGAGGGATTCGTGGACAATGCCATCGGCCTGATCGACTGGCCGCGCCCCTCCCCCGCCCGCAGCGAAGCGGCCTGAACAGCCGCGCTGCGCCGCTTCAACCGCAGACATGACGCCCGCCCGACCCCCGTTTGCGCGCTTAAATTGAACACTGTCTATTTTTAAATTGAACGTCGTTCAATTTCGTGTGAAGAAAGACTGCGACAACGAATCGCAGGCGGTTTAACCGCCTGCAAAGTCCTTGAAGTCCAAGCGGTCCATTCAATCACGGGGATACGGGCGTGGCGGCACCAGACTTTTCATTGCTTTCGAAGCGGCGGTTTGCGCCGATGTTCTGTGTCCAGTTCCTGGGCGCCTTCAACGACAACCTGCTGAAATACGCGATGCTGCTGCTGGCCAATTACGGCCTGCTGCGCGACGCGCCGGACAAGGCAGGGATGCTCTCCGTGGTGGCGACGGGGCTGTTCACGCTGCCCTATTTCCTGTTCTCCGCCCTCGCCGGCCAGATCGCGGACCGGATCGACAAGGCGAAGCTGGTCCGCTGGATCAAGCTGGCCGAAGTGGGGATCATGGGCCTCGCACTGGTCGGATTCGCGTGGGAATCGATCCCGGTCCTGCTCGCCAGCCTGTTCATGATGGGCCTGCATTCCACCGTGTTCGGCCCGGTGAAGTACTCGATCCTGCCGCAGCACTTGTCCGAACGCGAAGTCATGGGCGGCACCGGCCTGATCGAGGCGGGCACTTTCCTGGCGATCCTTGGCGGACAGCTTCTGGCCGGGCAGGTCGTGCCGTGGGAGGCCGGGCTGGTCGCCATGGGCCTTGCAGTCTTGGGCTGGCTCGCCGCGCAGGCAATCCCCCCTGCACCGCCCAGCCGTGATGGCCATCCGATCGACTGGAACATCGCGCGCGGAACCTGGGCCGTGCTGGTCGCCGCCCATCGCGGACGCGGCGTCTGGCTGGCGGTGCTGGGCATCAGCTGGTTCTTCACGGCGGGTGCGATCCTGCTGACCGAATTCGTCCCGCTCGTCTCCGACACGCTGCAAGCGCAAAAGGAAGTGGCGACGCTGTTCCTCGTCGTCTTCTCGGTGGTCATCGCGCTTGGCTCGATGACGGTGAACCGCATGCTCAAGGGCGAAGTCTCCGCCCGCTACGTGCCGGTGAGCGCGCTGATGCTGTCCATCGGCCTGATCGACCTCTGGCTCTCCACCCGCGCATTCGTGCCCACCGTGATCGACGCGACCGTGCGCGAGTTCGTGGCCAATCCGCAGTCGTGGAAGATTTTCGCCGACTTGGTGGTGATCGCCTTCTCGGGCGGCATGTTCATCGTGCCGCTCTATGCGATCCTCCAGATCCGCTCGGCGCCGGAGGAACGCTCGCAAGTCATTGCCGCCAACAACATTCTCAACGCGGGCATGACCGTGATCGCCATCGCTATCGTGGCCGCCCTGCTCGCGAGCGGAGTCAGCGTGCCCGGCGTCATCGGCGTGCTTGGCTTTGCGACGCTGGTGGTCGCGGTCATCTCGATCTGGCTGCTGCCGGAAACGCTGTTCAAGGCCGTGATCCGCGCGGTGCTTAAGGTGCTCTACCGCGTCGAGGTGACGGGCATGGAGAACATGCCGAAGCCCGGCGAACCGGCCGTAGTCGTCGTCAACCACCTCTCCTACCTCGACGGCCTGCTGCTGGGCGCCTTCCTGCCCGGCAAGCCGACCTTCGCGGTCCATACCGCCATTGCCAAGAGCTGGTGGATCCAGCCCTTCCTCAAGCTGTTCCGCGCCTTTCCGGTCGATCCCACCAACCCGATGGCGGCCAAGGCGATGGTCCGCGCGGTGAAGGAAGGTCGTACCTTGGTGATCTTCCCCGAAGGCCGCATCACCGTGACCGGCGCGCTGATGAAAGTGTTCGACGGCCCCGGCATGGTGGCCGACAAGGCCGACGCGCCGATCATCCCCGTCCGTCTTGACGGACCGCAGTACACGCCCTTCTCCCACCTCAAGGGCAAGGTCCGCCAGCGCTGGTTCCCCAAAGTCTCGATCGAAGTACTGCCCGCGCGCCGCTTCTCGATTGAAGGCGAGATGACCGCCCGCCAGCGCCGCGCCATCGCCGGCCGCCGTCTCTATGACGAGATGAGCCGGATGATCTTCGACACCAGCCACACCGACCGCACGCTGTTCGCCGCGCTCTGCGAAGCCCGCGCGGTCCACGGTGGCAAGACCAAGGTAGTGGAGGACATCAAGCGCACGCCGCTGGCCTACAGCCGCCTGATCCTGGGTGCCGAACTCTTGGGCGAACGGCTTGCCTATCGCACCCGCCCTGGTGAAGCCGTGGGCCTGCTGCTGCCGAACGTCAGCGGTGTCGCCCTCGCCTTCTTCGCGCTTCAGGCCGAGGGCCGCGTGCCCGCCATGTTGAACTTCACGGTGGGTCAGGCCAGCCTCGTTTCCGCCTGCGCCACCGCGAAGATCGAAACCGTGGTCACCGCACGCGCCTTCGTCGAACAGGGCAAGCTGGAAGCCGTGATCGCCGCGCTAGAGGCGGACGGTCGCAAGGTGCTCTACCTTGAAGACCTGGCCGCAGAGATCGGCATTGGCGCCAAGCTCTGGCACATGGCTAGCGGCCGCCTTGCCGCCAGCCGCCATGCCCGCCGCAAGGTTTCGCCCGATGCGCCGGCGGTGATCCTGTTCACCTCAGGCTCCGAAGGCGCGCCGAAGGGCGTGGTGCTCAGCCACCGCAACCTGCTCTCCAACTGTGCGCAGCTGGCCGCGCGGATCGACTTCAACCCCGCCGACGTGGTGCTGAACGCGCTGCCGGTGTTCCACTCGTTCGGGCTGACCGGCGGCACCCTGCTGCCGCTGCTGAACGGCATCCGCACCGTGTTCTACCCCAGCCCGCTGCACTACCGCATCGTGCCCGCGCTCGCCTACGACGCCAATGCCACGATCCTGTTCGGTACCGACACTTTCCTCTCCGGCTATGCCCGCATGGCGCACAGCTATGACTTCTACTCGCTGCGCTACATCTTCGCGGGCGCGGAGAAGGTGCGCGAGGAAACCCGGCGCACGTATGCCGACAAGTTCGGCCTGCGCATCCTCGAAGGCTATGGCGCCACCGAGTGCGCGCCGGTGATCGCCGTGAACACGCCGATGCACTTCAAGGCGGGCACCGTCGGGCGGATGCTGCCGGCGATGGAGGCGCGGCTTGAGGAAGTGCCCGGCATCACCGAGGGCGGCCGTCTCTACGTACGCGGGCCCAACGTCATGGCCGGATACCTGCTGGCGAGCGAGCCCGGCGTGCTCCAGCCGCCCGCCGAGGGCTGGCATGACACCGGCGATATCGTCACCATTGATGAGATTGGTTTCGTCACCATCCGCGGCCGTGCCAAGCGCTTTGCCAAGATCGCGGGCGAAATGGTGTCTCTGCCCGCCGTCGAGGGTTATGCCGCCAAAGTCTGGCCCGATGCGGAAAGCGCCGTCGTCACCCGGCCCGATGCCAGGAAGGGCGAGCAACTGGTGCTCTACACCACCGCCAAGGGCGCGGATCAGAAGGCGCTTCAGGAATGGGGCCGCGCCAACGGCATTGCCGAGCTGATGATCCCGCGTGACATCCGGGTGCTCGACGCCCTGCCCGTTCTCGGCACCGGCAAGATCGACTATGTGACGCTGAACGAGATGGCAAAGGTAGCCGAACGGGACGCGATGGAGGCAACATAACCTCTCAAACAAAACCCCGTCGCCCCCGCGAAGGCGGAGGCCCCGCTTTTGATTTCACGCGGAGGCGCGGAGACGCGGAGAGGTGGAGTCCTACACTGTCTCTCCGCGCCTCCGCGCCTCCGCGTGCACCGAAAAAGAGAAGCGGGATCCCCGCCTTCGCGGGGATGACGGGGTTTTAGGACGGCGTGGTTGTCTAAATCCGCCAACGGTTGCCCCGCCCTTATCGCCGGTTTAAAGGCGCGGGCATGACCCAGGCTCTCCCCCCGATCCTCGTCGTCACCACGGGTGGCACTTTCGACAAGCAGTACTTCGACGCCCTCAGCGAATACCAGATCGCCGAAAGCGTGATCGAAAAGCTGCTCAAGACCTCACGCGTCGCCCACCCGTTTCGCGTGGTGGAACTGCTGCGCAAGGACAGCCTCGAACTCACCGACGAGGACCGCGCCCTCATCCGCGCCACCATCGCCGCCGCGCCGGAAAGCCACGTGGTCGTCACCCACGGCACCGACACCATGACCCACACCGCCCAGGCGCTCGACGGTCTGGAAGGCAAGACGGTGGTGCTGACCGGCGCCCTCGCCCCCGCGCGCTTTGCCGAGAGTGATGCCACTTTCAACCTCGGCATGGCTTTCGCCTGCTGCCAGTCGGCCCAGCCCGGCGTGTGGATCACGATGAGCGGCTCGGTGTTCAACGGCCTTCAGGTCCGCAAGGACCGCGAAGCGGGAAAATTCGTAGCGATTTGAAGCAATTTGAGGCCCAAGCCAGCCTCCACCTGACGAAAACCTCCCCGCAATCGTTATCGGCAGCCTGTTTTAAGGGCTTCGACGGAACGCGCCCTTGGCAAGCTGCAAACGCGCCTTGGCCCAAAGTATGACGCTGGAGGTTCGCCACTCGCGTCACTGACGAACGCGAACGACCTCCCGGTCGCACTGCCGGACCCTTCCCCACTTCCCGGGGGAGCGGCCGGCGTATTGCGCTGGGAGGTACTGTGTCGATTGTAGCTGAAAGCCTTGCCGAAGTTCACGCGGCGCTCCAGCACGCACCGGTCGGTTCGGCGTTGGTGGACCGCACCGGGGCAATATCCTGGGTCAATCCCGCCTTCGCCAATATGGTGGGAGAAGCCGACCCCGCCGCGCTGCGGCTTTCGCTGATGACGGTCTGGCTGGAACACGACGATGGCGAGGCGCTGCTCCAGATGCTGGAGGCCCACTTCGCCACGCCGCTGGAAGCGCGGCTGCCGTGGACGCATTCGGCAACTTTCAAGCGGATCGACGGCGCCAGCCAGCCCGGAGAGATCACGCTGGCCCCATGCGCCGGCGCGTTCGACCAGTGGGCGATCATCCATGTGCGCAACATGGTCCGCCTCGCCACCGCCGAAAAGCGCTTCTCGCAGATTTTCGAGAACCTGCCGCTGGGCCTGATCGTGATCGATGCGCACCAGCGTATCGTGCAGGTCAACGAAGCGCTGGCGGCGCAGTTCGGCTATGGGATCGAGGATCTGGTCGGCCGGAGCATGGATATGCTGCTGCCGCAGCGATACCGCGCCGATCATCAGCACCATGTCGACGGCTATACGCAGGCCCCGGTCGCCCGCGCCATGGGATCGGGCCGCGACCTCACCGGCCTGCACCGCTCGGGCCGGGAAATCCCGGTCGAAGTGGCGCTCACCCGGCTCGAAACGATGGCCCAGCCGCTCTACATGGCGATCGTCACCGATATCACGCTGCGCAAACGCGGGCAGGAAGCGCTCGAACAGACCAATGCGCAACTGGAAGAGTTCACTTATGTCGCCAGCCACGATCTGCGCTCGCCGCTGCGCGGGATTGCCGATCTCATAACCTGGATCCGCGAGGACCTTGGCGACGACAACCTGACGGACGACGTCCGCCACAACTTCGACCGCATCGCCCTGCGCATCGACCGCGCCGAGCAGATGATCGAAGACCTCCTGCGCTATGCCCGCGCCGGCGTGCGCGACACCGAGACCGAAATGGTCGACCCCGCCGATCTGGTCGAAGAGGCGCTGGCGATGTCGCTCGTGCCCGAGACGTTCCGGGTCGAGGTCGACATCGCGCCGGGCATCAGCCCGTTCAAGGCGCCGCGCGCGCCGATTGCCACGTCGCTGCGCAACCTGCTGGGCAATGCGATCAAGCACCACGGCGGCCCCGGCGGCCGCATCCGCGTAGCCGTGCGCGAGAACGGACGCTTCACCGTCTTCACCGTGGAGGACGACGGACGCGGCATCCCGCCCGGCAGCGAGGAGCGCATCTTCAAGCTGTTCCACCGCGCCTCCACGGACACCAGCGGCGAAGGCCTTGGCCTCAGCTTCACGCGGCGGATGATCAATGCCCACGGCGGCATGATTACGGTCCGCGCGAAAGGCGCGCTGGGCGGCGCCTGCTTCGAGATCCAATGGCCGCGTGTCCTGCTCAAGGAGATCGAGGATGCGTGAGCCGATGACCGCGCTGCCGGACCTCCTCATGCCTAACGCGGATGGTTTCCGGTTTCTTCACGCGGCCGAACTCGCGTCCGTGCCGCCGTTATCCCAACCCATCACCCAATCCGCCCAGACCCGAAATCTACCCTGACCGAGGGAACCCAGACCATGAACATGCAAGCCACTCCGTCCAATGAGCCCGTTCCCAGCGAAGGATATCTGCGCATGGAATATCTCCACAACGGCACGAACGATATCCAGGCGCTGGTGATCGACGACGACGACGTCGATCGCGAACGCCTGATCCGGATGCTCGAACGCTGCCCGCGCCGCATCAATGTGATGGAGGCAGCCTCGCAGGCCGAGGCGCTGCAACTGATCCGTCTGGCCGAACCGCAGTTCGATATCGTCTTCCTCGACTTCGGCCTGGGCGACGGCGACGGGCGCGACCTGGTGCCGACGATCCGCGCGGAGGTCGATCCTGACTGCCCGATCGTTGCCGTCACCGGCAATTCGGACGAACAGATCGCCGCCGATTCCATCAAGTCCGGCATGACCGAGTTCCTGACCAAGCGCGCGCTCTCGCCCGAACGCGTCGCCGCCTCGGTCGAGGAAGGCATCGCCTGGCGCAAGTACCGGCAGGACTTGCGCCGCGCCGAAGAGGAACTGACCCACCGCAGCCTCCACGATCCGCTGACCGACCTGCCCAACCGCACGCTGCTGTTCGACCGGCTCGGCCAGTCCTGCGCCCGCGCCCGGCGCACGGGCGACAGCTTCGCGGTGATGATGATAGACCTCGATCGGTTCAAGGAGATCAACGACAGCTTCGGCCATGCCGTGGGCGACGTGGTGCTGACTACCGTCGCCCGCCGCCTGCGCGGCCACTTGCGCGAGGTCGATACCGTGGCCCGCCTTGGCGGCGACGAGTTCGCGCTGCTGCTGCAGGACGTGGACGACGAGGACAACGCCGCTGCGCTCGCGGCCAAGCTGGTGCGGCTGATCGAACAGCCGATCGTGCACGAAAGCCGGGTGATGCATGTCGGCGCCTCGCTGGGCATCGCGCTCTGCCCGCAGCGCGGTTTCTCGCCCGCCGGACTGCTCTCGGCGGCGGACGATGCCATGTACGAGGCCAAGCGTGGCCTTGCCAAGCTGGCCACCTGGCAGGAAGGCATGCCTTCTCACCCGCCGGTCGATCCCAAGATCATGCTGGAGGAACTGGAAGCCGCCATCGCGCATGACACGCTGCAATGGCACTGGCAGCCCAAGGTGGACATGCGCGACGGCCGCGTGCTCGGGTTCGAGGCGCTGGTGCGGTGGAACCATCCGCGCATCGGCAATATCCCCGCCGACCAGCTGATCCGCGCGGTGGAGCACAGCCCGCTGCTGGAAACCTTCACCCACCAGTGCATCGACAAAGTGCTGGAACAGTTCGCGCAGATTCAGGACAAGGTGGACGGCGCCTCGATCTCCATCAACCTTTCCGCCCGAATGTTGGAGCGCCCCAGCTTCGTCGACGATCTGGTCGACATGGTGAACTGCCACCGCATAGATCCCCGGCGGGTGACGCTGGAACTGACCGAGACGGCGCTGATCACCAACCCCTCACAAGCCCGCCGCGTGGTGGAGCGCCTGCGCGAGAACGGCATCGCGCTTTCGATCGACGACTTCGGCGCGGGCTTCACGTCGTTCGGCTACTTGCGCGATTTCGCGATCAGCGAGATCAAGATCGACCGCTCGTTCATCCAGCGCTTCACCGAGAACCGCTTTGACCAGTCGCTGGTCAACAGCCTGGTGGTGCTCTGCGACAGCCTCGGCATCCCTTTGGTGGCAGAGGGCGTGGAGAACGAGGAAATCCGCAACCTGCTGGTCTCGCTCGGCTGCTACAACGGCCAAGGCTACGGCATTTGCCGCCCGATGCCCTACGAGGACGTGCTGGACTGGATGGAGGGCTGGCAGGAGAACACGCCGATCCGTCAATTCAACGCGTAACAGGCAGAGATGGCGTTTGGCCGCGGCTATGTAAGTAAGGACAGCCAAACCACCAAACCGCCATCCCGTCGCCCCCGCGAAGGCGGGGGCCCCGCTTTTCTTTGCCGCGTCACAGAAGAAAGCGGGATCCCCGCCTCCGCGGGGATGACGAAGAGAAAGCCACTGAATTCACTTCCCCACCCCGCTCGTCCTGAGCTTGTCGAAGGATGTTGAACCAGCGCCACGCCGCCGGGGGCTTCGACAAGCTCAGCCTGAGCGGATTTGAAGGGTTGGAATTACGGGCGAGCGGACGTGCTGGCTTCACCATCCACCGCCCCAATATTCTGCGATAGCGCCAGCGGCAAAGCCAACTCCGATAGCAAGGATGAATACGCCGTAGCCGGTAAGTGCTTTGCGCATGTAACCCGCGTGCTTGTCTAACTTCTTGAAACCGCTTGCCCACATCGGAAACCAATAGCGGCTCGCGTAGACGTGAGCGGCGACACCAACACACCAAGCGCAGATGAATACCACTTCCATGCTCTTTGCGAGAAAAGTCATCCAGCATTTTTCGCACGGCGCTTCGAAGTCCGCAATGCTGGCGCCTCCAGACGGTCGGCTCCCTGCCTCCTCCAAACCTCACCAGTCCGGTCGCTTTCGAAGATGGTTGTTGCAAAACCCGCCCCAGTGATACTTCCCGGCCAGAGCGCATAGTTTCTGGACCCGCCACGCAACCTTCGCGATCCTCCGCCGCAATAACCGTGGAGAGGAGCGCGGCATGAGCGACGAAACCGCAGCAGCCATCAGTGCCGTCCGGCGCGACTGGGTGACCGAGCATCGCGAGATGTACTTGGGCTCGGGCGGCGTGCAGGGCCATATCGTGGACATCACCCCCGTCGGCGGGCGCAAGTTCGCGACGCATTGTCTGGTGAAATACACCGGCCGCAAGAGCGGCAAGGTCTTCATCACCCCGCTCTGCTATGCCGATATCGGTGGCGAAGTGGTGATCTGCGGCTCCAAGGGCGGGGCTGATACCCACCCGCAGTGGTACCTGAACCTCGTCGCCGACCCGCAAGTCGAATTCCAGATCGCCACGCAAGCCTTTCGCGGCACATGGCGCGAGCCGGAAGGCGCGGAGCGCCAGAAAGTCTGGGACTTCTTCATCGACTGCCACCCCTTCTATGCCGACTATCAGAAGTCGACCGACCGCGTGCTGCCGCTGATCCTGCTGAAAGCCGAAGAGGAAATCCCGGTTTTCAAGCCCGAGGACGCGACCGGCACCCGCACCGCCTGACCCTAATTCCAGACCAACCCTGCGGCCGCCTCGCCGCCCAAGGACACGCATCCGATGAACGCTACCGCCACAGCCACGCTCGACTGCTCCGATATCGACCAGTACCTCGGCAAAGTCATGGACTTCTCGCCCCTGCGCGAGCCGATTGCCGCCAATGACATCCGGCGCTGGGTCCATGCGATGCATTTCCCCAACCTCGTCCATTTCGACCCGGACTATGCGGCGGCCAGCCGCTGGGGCGGCCTTGTCGCACCGCAGAGCTTCCCGATCGCCACCGATGACGGCCACGGCGCCGCGCCGGCCTGCGTGGGCTGCATTCCCAATTCGCACCTGCTGTTCGCGGGCGACGAATGGTGGTTCCACGATACCCGCATCAAGGCGGGCGACGTGATTACCAACACCCGCATTCCCTTCGACTATGTCGTCAAGGAAACCGGCTTCGGCCCCACCTGCTTCCAGCGCGGCGACAACAACTACACCAACCAGCATGGCGAGAAGATCGCCACGCAGCGCTCCACCGCCTTGCGCTACAATGCCCATGCTGGCGGCGCGGCGGTCAATCCGGCCGACTTCGACGATCCCGAGTGGACCGACGAAGCGGTGGCGGACATCGAGGCGCGCGTCTTCGCCTGGGTGAAGATGCTGCATGACCTTGGCCACAAGGAACGCTGGTGGGACGACGTGCAGGTGGGCGATCAGCTTCCCGAACGCGTGTTCGGCCCGCACTCGCTGGCCAGCTTCGCCACCGAATGGCGCGCCTATATCGTCAACACCTGGGGGACGATGAACTTGCGCAAGAACGATCTCGAAGCCCTCGGCTTCACGCGCGAGATGGCCGGGTACGAGAACGATCCGGACATGATGAAGGAGAACCCCTTCCTCACCGACGGTGCCTATTACGGCCCCTCACGCGGGCACCTGTTCCCCAAGTATGCCCGCCGCATCGGCATGCCGCGCGGCTATGGCTATGGCGCGTCGATGGGCTCGTGGGTGACCGACTACCTTTCGGGCTGGGCGGGCGAGCATGGCATGCTGGTCCACTCCGTCTCCAACTATCGCGGCCCGGCGCTGACCGGCGACGTGACGATCCAGACCGCCGAAGTGACCGAAAAATCGGTCGATGCAGAGGGTCGCCACCTCATCCACGTCAAGCACCTGATGACCAACCAGCGCGGCGTGAAGATGTGCCTCGGCACTGCCGAAATCGCGCTGCCCAAGAAGGCGTAATTGAAGGCGTAATTTCGCCTGATGATGCAAAAGGCTGGGGTTGGCACACAGCCCCAGCCTTCCATTTCCGTCATTCTATGCAGGTTGCAACGCGCCGTCCGAAGACACCGTATCCACGCGGCCCGCGATCCAGATCGAACCATCCGCCTCTCGGGTGCAGTGGACCAGACCGTCCGCGCCCACCTTGCGGCCCTGTGCGGCGACATAGCCGCCCTCGACCAGCCCCGCTCCGAACAGATACTGCGCCACGGCGGCGTTGAGGCTGCCCGTCACCGGGTCCTCCACCATGCGTCCTTGCGGATCGGCGAAGAACGCACGCACCTCGAATTGCGCGGGATCGCCGGGCGCACAAGGCCCCAGCAGCGCGACATCGGTTCCCTTCGGCGCCTTCGCAACCGGCTCGGCGGCCAGCACGGCCTCCGAACTCGCCAGATGCAGCAGCTTCCAACCCGGCCCATTGGCGGCATGAACGGCCGCGACAACGGCCTGGGGATCGGCACCGGAAAGCCGGATCGTCTCCGCCCGCTCCGCTTCGTCAAGCGGACCTTCGCGCAGCAGCGGGGGCGCACGGAAAGCCAGCATGCCCTGCTCCTGGCGCACCTCGACCAGTCCGATCCCGCATTCCTGCACGATCCGACCGGGCACTTTCGGCACCCCGCCCGCTGCCAGCCAGGCATGGGCGGAACCCAGCGTCGGATGCCCTGCGAACGGCAATTCGCCCGCCGGATAGAAGATCCGGACGCGGTAGTCGGCCGCCGGATCGGTCGGCGGCAGCAGGAAGGTCGTCTCCGAAAATCCCAGCCAGCGCGTCAGCGCCTGCATCTGCCCGGTATCGAGTTCCTCGCCCCCGCGCACCACGGCCAGCGGATTGCCGCGCAGCGCGGCCCCTGCAAATACGTCGACCAGATCCAGTAACATTTGCGCCATGATTGCCGCCCTCTTCGCTTCGTCGTAGACGGGCCCCGGACCACCTCTCGCACAGCGCTGGCGCCGTGCCGTTAATCGGAAGTTTTGGAGCCTAATTCCACGATGACGGTTAGGTCCTCGGACGAACAATTCCAATAAGGAACAATCTGATGAAGAAGCTTCTGCTCGCGCTCACCATGGCGGCCGCAGTCGCCCCCATGGCAGCACCGGTGTCGGCAGATCCGCCGCGCCACGACGATCGTCGTGGGCATGACGATCGCCGCGGGCATGACAATCACCGTCCGAACGATCCGTACTATCGCGGGCCCGACGGGCACCGCCCGCCGCCGCCGCCTCCGCCGCGCAACAACATGTACGATTCGCACGGCTACTATCGCAATCCGCACCGCATCACCCGCAATGACCACGTGTGGCGCGGCAACGACGGGCGCTACTATTGCAAGCGTGACAACGGCACCACCGGCCTCATCATCGGCGCCGGCGTAGGCGCGCTGGCCGGCCATCAGATCGCCGGCAATGGCGACCAGACGCTCGGTGCGATCCTCGGCGGCGTCGCCGGCGGCGTGCTCGGCCGCGAGATCGATCGCGGCGATCTGCACTGCCGTTGACCCGGAACCGGCCCGCCACCGCGCGGGCCGGAACCCACGTTCGGGCGCCCGGTCGAACAGCCGATCGGTTACCGCGACAGCTTCCCGGCGCTCAGGCACGACCGCCCCGCGCTGGATGAAATCCTCGCCAGGCTGGCCGGCGTGACGCCCACCACTTTCGAAAAATTCAAGATAAAGTAACGGCTTGATGGCCGCGATGCTTCGGCGCGCCTGAAACCGGCCGGCCCTGCAACGGTTCGATAACATGCAACGAAATATTTCGAGCGCAGGCCGCGCCAAAGCATTCGCCGTCCTCAGGCAACGTTCCGTCGCTTAAAATCGCGAAAAACGATTTGTTCATCTTGGGTTGAAGTCGTCGGCGCGAAGACGGGGCTCGGTCGCCAAATACAAATTTTATCTCGGAGGACACTTTGCGTAAAACCCTGATCGCCGCCACCATTGCCACCATGGCTGTTCCGGTCGGCATGTCGATTGCCGAAACCGCCGAAGCGCGCGGTCGCGGCCCCGAATATCATCACACCAACAACGGCATCCGCTACTGGCGCGGCAACGACGGCCGTTATCGCTGCACGAAGTCGAACGGTACCACCGGCCTGCTGATCGGCGGCGTTGCCGGCGCCTTGATCGGTCGCTCGATCGACACCCGCGGCGATCGCGCCACCGGCACGATCCTCGGCGCCGGCGCCGGTGCGCTGCTCGGTCGCTCGATCGATCGCAACAACAGCCGCCCGCGCTGCGGCTGATCTCAGACCGATCGGGCCGGTTGGCCCATACATCGATGGGGGGCGCGCCGGCGAAAGCCGGCGCGCCCCTTCTTGTTTTACGGTGTTGTTCTGGCGCCATTTACCGGCGCCCGGTTTCATGGGCTGAAATATTCTGAAATCCGCAACTCACATGAAGGCCTCAGGGCCTTGCCCCATGGCAACCGTTCTTGAGACCCCCGCTCTGGACAGGACCGCCGGTACCACCGGCCTGAACCGGATCATCGCTTCGGCCTTCGGCGTGCGCCTTGTCAGCGACGTGCCCGAACGGTTGTCCCGCTTCGGACTGCGCCCTTGGCTGGATGCCAAGCGTCGTCAGCGGCTCAACCGGATCCGCATGAGCGGCCTGCTGTTCATCCATGTCCCCAAGAATGCCGGCACCTCGATCAGCGACCGGCTCTACGGCGCCCAGACCAAGCACGCTTCCGCCATCTACTATGCCCGGGCGGCACCGGACCTGCTGATCCTGCCCAGCTTTGCAATCGTGCGCAATCCGGTCGAACGGTTCCTTTCCGCCTATCGCTACGCCCGCGCAGGCGGAACCCTGCATCGCACGATTTCAGCCCCGTTTCGCGAACGCTACAGCGGCTTTCGCTCGATCGACGACGCCATCGACCACCTTGCCGCCGCGCGCAGCCCGTTCGATCTGGATCACGTGTTTCGACCGCAGTCGTGGTACTTGCTCGATGCCTCTGGCCAACTGGCGGTTGACCGGCTGATTCCCTATGAGCGGATCGGCGAAATCGGCAGGCTGCTGCGCCGGCCGGATCTGGAGAACCTGCCGCAGTTCAACCGCTGCGAAACAGCGTGCGAACTGCCGGGACGCGCCCAGCTCGATTTCCTCCACCAGTTCTATGCCCACGATTTCGCCTTGCGCGAAACGGCTCTGAAAGCCGGCGCACCGCTGCTGACGCCCTGATCCGGACGCACGGTTCGGGTGCGCGGGTTCAAGGGTCCAAGTTCAAGGGCTGGCCGTAGGCAATTCGCGCCGCACTTTGCGGCAGAGGCGAAAAATCAAAGCATTGCTCTGTGCATAGGGGCCTTTCCTAAGCCGCCGTACTATGCTCCTATGCTGGCGATGTTCATGCGGAATCCCCCCTTCCTGACATATCGGAATTGCCCCGTTTCGGCTCCGGCCGGGCAGGCCCGGGGATTTTCACCTGAACCGTGTCAACTGTGTCAACCGGGCCATCAGACGGGGGCCTGCGCTTGACCGAGAGGCCGGCAATGCTCGTCACCGGCGGTGCCAAGCGGATCGGCGCGGCCATCGCCCGTGCCTATGGCGCGGCGGGCTGGCATGTCGTGATCCACTACGGCAACTCCCGCGAACAGGCTCAGGCACTGGCCTCCGAACTGCCCAGCGCCGAAATCGTCAGCTGCGAACTGGATGACTGGAATGCGGGCCCCGCGATGGTCGAACAACTCGCCGCGCGCCTGCCCCGCTGGCGCGTGCTGGTGAACTGCGCGGGCATGTTCGATCTCGACACGGCCGAGGCGCTTGTCCCGGCGACGTTCGAGAAGGCCATGCGCGTCAACGCGGGCACTCCGGCCCGGCTGGCACAGGCGTTCCTCGCCCATGCGCGCAGCCAGGAAGGCCGCCGCGTGATCCACGTGACCGACCAGAAGCTGCTCAATCCCAACCCGGACTTCTTCTCCTACACGATGAGCAAGCACGCGCTCGCCGCGACAGTGCCGATGCTCTCGATGGCCCGCCCCCGTGCGGAAGACCGGATCTACGCGCTCGCACCCGGCGCGATCCTCGCCAGCCACGACCAGAGCGAGGCCGAGACCGAAGTGTCGCACCGGATGAACCTGCTTCACCGCAAGACCACGCCCGAAGACGTCGCCGACGCGGCGCTGTTCCTCTCGCAGGGATGGCTCGCAAGCGGGGAGACGCTTTTCGTCGATTCCGGACAGCACCTGCTCGCGCAGCCGCGCGACGTGCTGTTCCTTGCACGGCAGTAAGGGAGGCGCTGCCCGATTTCTCGCCTTCGCATGCGGCATTCGCACGCGAACCTTCTTGTTCCGGGCCGGCGCGCCCACTCACAAATGGCTGATGGCAATGGGAATTCTCGATCGCTTTCTCGAACGCGGGGTCCGCAGCGGCACGCTCGAACTGACCCGGCCGGACGGGAGCGTAAAACGCTTCGGTAAACCGGTCGCCGGCTACCCCGATGTCCGCATCCGCTTCGCGGACGCCAAGGCCGAACGCCAGATCCTTACCGATCCCCGTCTCGGCGCGGCGGAAACCTACATGGACGGCAAGCTCACTGTCGAAAACGACGACATCATGGGGCTGGTAGAACTGCTGCGCGCCAACTCCAGATGGGACAAGGGCGGCGAACTGCACGAACAGTCTGCCCTCAAGAAAGTGACCGGAAAGCTCGTCACGCTGGTCGACGGCATCAACAAGGCCACCAGCGCCAAGAAGAATATCGCGCATCACTACGACATCGGGAACGAACTCTACAATCTGTTCCTCGATATCGAACACATGCAGTATTCCTGCGCCTATTGGCCGGAAGAGAACATGACGCTGGAGCAGGCGCAGACCGCCAAGCTCGCCCATATCGCCGCCAAGCTCGCCCTCGCCCCGGGCCAGCGCGTGCTGGACATCGGCTGCGGGTGGGGCGGCATGGCGATCTACCTCGCAAAAAATGCGGACGTTTCGGTGCTCGGCATCACGCTGAGCGAGGAGCAGCTTGCCCTCGCGCGCGAGCGGGCGCAGCAGGCGGGCGTGGCGGACAAGTGCACGTTCGAACTGGTCGACTACCGCGACCTTGCCGCCCGCGGCGAGAAGTTCGACCGGATCGTTTCCGTCGGCATGTTCGAACATGTCGGCCAGGCGCAGTTCGCGCAGTTCTTCAAGGCCTGCGGTACGCTCCTGCCCGACGACGGCGTGATGCTGCTCCACACCATCGGGCGCATGGGCGGCCCCGGCGCCACTGATGCCTTCACCCGCAAGTACATCTTCCCGGGCGGCTACATCCCCGCGCTGAGCGAGACCGTGGCGGCGAGCGAGAAATTCCGCATCATCGCCACCGATGTCGAGAACCTGCGGCTTCATTACGCGCTCACCCTGCGCGAATGGTACAAGCGCTGCGTCGCCAATCGCGAAGCTATCATTTCGATGATGGACGAGCGATTCTACCGCATGTGGATCTTCTACCTCTCGGGCGCCACCGCCGCGTTCGAGAGCGGAGGGATGTGCAACTATCAGATTCAATACGCCCGTAATCGCGGTACACTGCCGATCACGCGCGATTACATGGGCAAGGCCGAAGCCGCGCTTCCTAACCGCTGAGGGACATCCCTCACCCCGCCCGTCATTGCGCGTTATTGCACTGGGGGGCGGGGGCTGTTAGGCGCGCGAGCCGAATCCAGCGCATTTCTGCGGAGCCCGTTCCCATGTCCGACAGCATCAAGAAGGTCGTCCTCGCCTACTCCGGCGGCCTCGACACCAGCGTCATCCTGAAGTGGCTTCAGGTCACCTACAACTGTGAAGTGGTGACCTTCACGGCCGACCTCGGCCAGGGTGAAGAACTCGAACCCGCTCGCGCCAAGGCCAAGCTGATGGGCCTGCCGGACGAGAACATCTACATCGACGACCTGCGCGAGGAATTCGTGCGCGACTTCGTCTTCCCGATGATGCGCGCCAATGCCCGCTATGAAGGCGACTATCTCCTCGGCACCTCGATCGCCCGCCCGCTGATCTCCAAGCGCCTGATCGAAATCGCGCACGAGACCGGCGCCGACGCCGTCGCACATGGCGCCACCGGCAAGGGCAACGACCAGGTTCGCTTCGAACTCTCCGCCTACGCGCTCGATCCCAACATCAAGGTCATCGCCCCTTGGCGCGAGTGGGACCTCACCAGCCGCACTGCCCTGATCGCCTGGGCCGAGCAGCACCAGATCCCCGTCCCCAAGGACAAGCGCGGCGAAAGCCCGTTCTCGACCGACGCGAACCTCCTCCACACCTCGTCCGAAGGCAAGGTTCTGGAAGATCCGTGGGAAGAGACCCCCGACTACGTCTATTCGCGCACCGTCAACCCGGAAGACGCGCCGAACGAGCCGGAATACATCACCATCGACTTCGAGAAGGGTGACGGCGTCGCGCTCAACGGCATCGCGATGTCCCCCGCCTCGCTCCTCACCGCGCTCAACGAACTCGGCCGCAAGCACGGCATCGGCCGCCTCGATCTGGTCGAAAACCGCTTCGTCGGCATGAAGTCGCGCGGCATGTACGAGACGCCGGGCGGCGAGATCTACGCCCGCGCCCACCGCGGCATCGAGCAGATCACACTCGACCGCGGCGCCGCGCATCTCAAGGACGAGCTGATGCCAAAGTATGCAGAGCTCATCTACAACGGCTTCTGGTTCGCCCCGGAGCGTGAGATGCTTCAGGCCGCCATCGACCACAGCCAGGCCCGCGTGAACGGCACCGTTCGCCTCAAGCTCTACAAGGGCAATGCCTCGGTCGTCGGCCGCAAGTCCCCGGACTCGCTCTACTCCGAACGCCACGTCACGTTCGAGGACGATGCCGGCGCTTACGACCAGAAGGACGCAGCCGGTTTCATCAAGCTGAACGCCCTGCGACTCCGCCTGCTGGCCCAGCGCGACTCCAAGTAAAAACCTTCGGATTCGGCCTTCCGAATCCTTTCAACGTCTTAACGACATAGGGCGGCCCGTTGCCAAAGTGCGACGGGCCGCTTTTGCATGGGTCCTCAAGGCGATGAACTGCCTGTAGGAGTCCATCCCTATGACGGGGAAGCAAAACCAGCCGCCTAAAGCTCGCGCTAAACGCATCGGGTTCGCTCTGGCGAGCATCGCGCTTATCGCAGCTCCCGCCTCTTCGGCCGTGGCCGAGGGGCGCCTGGTCAAGCTGCCGGGCTCCGAGCCCGCTGCGGCGGAAGCTCCGGTAGCCATGGTGCCGCCCGCCGCGTTGACGCCGGCCCCGGCCGCCCTGCCCGCCACTCCGCTGATCGAGGCTATCCAGCCCGAAACGCAGGAATTCGAGACCATCGGTTCCGGCATGGCCAGCTTCTACGGCCGCGAACTCGCCGGCAACCGAACCGCCAGCGGCGACCGTTTCGACCCGACCGCCCTCACCGCCGCGCACCGCACGCTGCCGCTCGGCTCGCAAGTTCGCGTCACCAACCCGGCCACCGGCCAGTCGGTTATCGTCACCGTCAACGACCGCGGCCCGTTCCATTCGAACCGCCTGATCGACCTGAGCAAGGCCGCTGCCGACAAGATCGGCATCTCGCGCGCCGGCTCCGGCAAAGTCGAAATCGCCGTCCGCGACGACGATTGATCGCCCGTTCTGCCTGATCTGAAAGAAGGTTAGGCCGACGCGGTATCGGAGGGGGGTGGGGGAAGCACCGCGCCGGCCTTCACAGATACAAACATCGCCAGCGTCATAGAGTTCCCGGCCCGCTCGATTTTTTTGCGCCGCCGCCGCGCCGCGCGGTTGACACAGTTGACACGGTCCAGCGCAAATAGGCCCAGCCCTTTCTGAGCCGCCCCACACCGCGCCATCCAGCGACTTGAACTCCATCGGCGGCCCGCTCACCGAGGCGCCATCCCCAGCCAGCACGCCGTCCACCGCCGCGAAAGCATGGCCCTGCCACGCATCCCACTCGCCCGCCGCCAGGGCCCGGCACGCCTCCAGATCGAGAGCCGGCGCATCGGCCACCTCCTCCCCGGCATCCACCGCGTCGAGCCACGCCTCCCGCGCTTCCCCGACGAGCAAGGCCCCCAGCTCCGCCACGTATCGCCCGCGCTCCGGTGGCAACCGCGCATCGCCGAGACCGTCCGCGTCGCCCTCCATCGGCGTCAGCCCCTCCGGCACCGCGCCCGCCACCAGCGCCAGCACCTCGTCAAACCGATCGGCATGAGCGCCCGCCTCAGTCTCCTCCGCCGCCCGGTCGAGCCGCGCCAGATGCGCGAGCAGCAGCCGCGTATCGAACCGACGCCGCACCGCCACTTGCTCGCCATGGTAAAAGACAGCCTCCTCCACCCCATCGAGCGCCCGCGTCGCCAGCACTTCCTCGACATGCCGCCGCGCCAGCACCAGTGCCGCATCCCAGCCCTGCGCAAAGAGAGCGTCCCGCCGCCGCAACACGTAGGCCGACTGCCGAGACAACCCCACCGCCGCACTCGCCGCCCGCACGTCCCCCTTGTCGGCCAGCCGGTGCAAAAACCGAATCCTCCGCTCGGCGGTCCAAGAATTGTGAGGTGAAAGATCCTCCCCCATCGGGGGAGGGGGACCATCTCCGCTCATCCTGAGCTTGTCGAAGGAAGGATGGTGGAGGGGGCAAGCCACAGCGCCACCACCAGAAGTAGAGGAACCAGATAAAATGCGAGGGCCATCGCCCTCGCGCTCCCCAACCCTTCCCGCCGCGCCCGACGCCCCCGAAGCGCCCTGCCCCGCACCGTCGCCGAGCGCCTCACCAAAGCCCGACCCCATCCCGTCATCCCAGCGTAAGCCGGGATCGCCCTCGATCGAGCGCCCACCGCCCCGCCCGCGCGGAAAGGACTCCCCCGGCAACCCGATATCCCGAGAGCCCGGAATCCACCCCCGCCCGGCAGCGGTGGGATACGAAGAGTTTGAATGGTCGGACATGGTTCACCCCCAAAGACTGGAGCCAAAACCCCGGCACGGAAGCGCCGGGGTGAACCGGATCATTTATCGCATGTCAGGGGGTGTAGGAAATATGAAAAACAACGATTGTTAGCCTAACAACCGATGCACCATCGATCACATCACCGCACCAGACGTCTTTAGAAAACTAGCTGTTAACGAAATTATATCTTTTACAGGCCTTTCGCCGACGCTGTTCCAAAGCTCAATCAAGGCTTCCCCATCATGGACGTCATGATCTTCTATCAAGAGACCCGGAAATCCGCTTACAACTATAGCATTAAATCTTTTACACTTTCCAATATCGAATAAAAAAACGGGAGTCGTTTCGGTCCATTCTTCATTGACAGATTCAGAGACAAATTTTCCATCTAATTTAGATTGGATGAGGAGCATTGAGATAATCAGTCCAATTGCTCTTTGCCGCTTAACTGAACTCGATTTTGAATCGAAGGCAAACGCACCGATGATATAGGCTCGTAACAATGCGTTGGCATGCTGCATAAGAAGATCATCTTCAGAGTCATCCCCGCCCAGATGACATTCAACCAGTGCCGAAACCCATGACGCCCACATATCAGCGGCTAAATCCAGCATTGGAAGCCCCATTCCTTCGAGGCCTGCCTTGATTACGGGAATGACGGAAAAATCAGCAAATTTTTGCCTAATATGAAGTAGTTCGTGAATTATAAATTGGTTCAGCCCGGCACGCTGAAAACGAATGCGATCTTCATCGGAAACTCCGATTTCGTCGCATATATCATACAAACAATTCCAAACACGAATGAGCGGAGATGCGTAAAATTCGATGATCTTATTTTCTCTATCGAGATGAAAAGCAGAATCACTCTCGGATAAATCGACCTTGAATTCCACTTGATCAATTAGATTAAGAAGCATTGCGCAAGCGCCCGAAATCTTTTGATCTTGGGCATAGCGACCTAGAGCCTCGCGCACCTCCACGATGCCACGATCCACTTCGCCCTGCATTTGGTCGACAGCGCTCCCGCCATCCATATGTTCCGCCTCCTTGCACGAAGGATTATGGTAACCATTTCGGGTTACATCAAGCGGATGTTTAGGGTACTTTTACAAAAAGTTTTCCACAATCTGGTTGAAATGGAGTACGTTCCCGGGGATAAATGGGAACCACAGGACGCCTGAAGATGTTTCACGTGCGATTCTGTCAACAAAGGAGACTGGCAATGTCCGACCTCCAAGCGGTGGATATCACTGTAGTGGAGCGGGGGGTACCAAAACAGGGTACACATGGCAAAAGCCCAGAACGTGCACACCAAGACTGGACAATTAAAGGCTTGCCGACCGAGGCGGTCAGTGTTGCACGGGAAGCCGCCAAAGCTAGTGGAATGAAAATCAATGCATGGGTAAGCCACGCGCTAACTGAAGCAGCCCAAGACATAGGCAAAAAGTGCCACGAAGGCTTGGCCGAAAGCTCAGAAAATGAATTTGCCAATATTGAAATTAAAAAACTCAGGGAAAGAAATGAAGAGCTTATACAAACGGTCAACACTTTGACCGCATTGTTAGCCAAAAGCGCTCTTAACAAATAAAACAAAAGAGGCAGTCCATGACTGCCTCTTTTTTCATGAAGTAAAAATACCATTTAAACGTAAGCGATCACGCATTCACACCAAAGAATGACTTCAGACGATGCCCGGTGAAGGACTTCTTCACCTCGCGATATCCTCCAGCGTACCGGCCGCGATCACCTCGCCGCCGTGCATGCCGCCCTCCGGGTCCATGTCGATGATCCACTGCGTAGTCTTGATGACATCGAGGTTGTGCTCGATCACCACCAAGGAATTGCCCTGCTCAACAAGGAAGTGGCCCACTTCGAGCAGTCACACACTTCGCCGCCGAACGATCACATCATCGCGTAGTGCGGCTTGCTCCACGTAGCATAGCCCTGCCGCACCTCGGACGGCTTGAGATTGAGCCGCCATGTGCGGCCATTGCTCCGCAGCAGGACGAGAACGCCGGAACGGCGCAGGGTCTTGCCGGGCGCGTCGCCGCGCACGTCTTCGCAGCGGAGTGATGGCGCGGGCAGCGCGCTGCGCGGGGGTACGCTCGACGGAACCGTCGGCGCTGTCGTCGAGGAATCACCCGGTCCGACTTCGTCTGCCACGGGGCTCACCGCCGAACGCGGGGCCCAACTCGCGCCGGCAAGGGGTTGCGGCATGGCTGCAAGCGCCGCCGTCAGGACAGCAAGGGTGACTGCATTGGCTTTGCTGTTCGCGCGCATGTCTCCCTCCAGAAACAGGCGCCAGTTCGAAAGTCTCGCGCCCGGATGGCGCGGTTGACATTACGAATCGACTGAGCGTGCCACTACGCCCCTTGCATGGGCAAGGGGCGTGATGCGGCTCACACTTCCGGTTTCGGCTTGAAGGGCCGCGCCGGACTGCCTGCCCGGCGCGCCGGGCCGGTCATTTGGCCAGCAGCGGTTTCAGGTAGTGCCCGGTGAAGGACTTCTTCACCTTGACGATATCCTCCGGCGTACCTTCGGCAATCACCTCGCCGCCGCGCACGCCGCCTTCCGGGCCCATGTCGATGATCCAGTCGGCGGTCTTGATGACGTCGAGGTTGTGCTCGATCACCACCACCGAATTGCCCTGCTCGACAAGGCGGTGGAGCACTTCGAGCAGCTTGCGCACGTCCTCGAAGTGGAGGCCGGTGGTCGGCTCGTCCAGCACGTAGAGCGTCTGGCCGGTGGAGCGGCGGGCCAGTTCCTTGGCTAGCTTGACGCGCTGCGCCTCGCCGCCGGACAGCGTGGTCGCCTGCTGACCGACCTTGACGTAGCCCAGGCCCACTTCGTTCAGCATGTGCATCTTGTCGCGGATCGGCGGCACGGCCTTGAAGAACTCCTCCGCGTCCTCGATCGTCATGTCGAGCACGTCGGCGATGGAGTGGCCCTTGAACTTCACTTCCAGCGTTTCGCGGTTGTAGCGCTTGCCGTGGCATTCCTCGCACGTGACGTAGACGTCGGGCAGGAAGTGCATCTCGATCTTGATCAGGCCGTCGCCCTGGCACGCCTCGCACCGGCCGCCCTTGACGTTAAAGCTGAAGCGCCCGGCCTTGTAGCCGCGTGCTTCCGATTCCGGCAGCCCGGCGAACCAGTCGCGGATCTGGGTGAAGGCGCCCGTGTAGGTGGCGGGGTTGGAGCGCGGGGTGCGGCCGATGGGGGACTGGTCGATCTCGATCACCTTGTCGCAGTGTTCGAGCCCGGTGATCCGGTCATGCGCCCCGGCGACGACGCGCGCGCCGTTGAGCTGGCGCGCGGCGCCGGCCTGCAGAGTGTCGATGGTGAGCGAGCTTTTGCCCGATCCGGAAACGCCGGTGACGCAGCAGAAGGTGCCGAGCGGGAACTTCGCCGTCACGTTCTTCAGGTTGTTGGCGCGGGCGTTCTCGACCACGATCTTCTTGCCGTTGCCCTTGCGACGCTTGGTCGGCACCTCGATCTTGCGCGTGCCGTTGAGGTAGGCGGCGGTGAGGCTGTTCTTGCTCTTGAGCACTTGCTTCAGCGTGCCTTCGGCCACGACTTCGCCACCATGGACGCCGGCACCGGGGCCAAGGTCAACAATATGGTCGGCCGTGCGGATCGCGTCCTCGTCATGCTCGACGACGATCACGGTGTTGCCCAGATCGCGCAGGCGCTTGAGCGTTTCCAGCAGCATGTCGTTGTCGCGCTGGTGGAGGCCGATCGAGGGTTCGTCGAGCACGTAGAGCACGCCCGACAGGCCCGAGCCGATCTGGCTGGCAAGGCGGATGCGCTGGCTTTCACCGCCTGACAGCGTGCCGCTGGTACGATCCAGGTTGAGGTAATCGAGCCCGACGTTGTTGAGGAAGCCGAGGCGCTCGTTGATTTCCTTGAGGATGGCCTTGGCAATCTGCTGCTGCTGGGCGGTCAGCTTCGCCTCAAGATTGCCGAACCATGCGAAGCCGTCCGCCACCGAAAGGCGCGCGGCATCGGCAATGTCGCTGCCGGCGATCTTCACCGAAAGCGCTTCGGGCTTGAGGCGCTTGCCCTCGCACGTTTCGCAGGGCTGCGCGGTCTGGAACTTGGACAGTTCCTCGCGCATCCAGGCGCTGTCGGTCTGAATCATGCGGCGGTTGAGGTTGCCGATTACGCCCTCGAACGGCTTGTTGACCGTGTATTCCTTCTTGCCGTCCTTGAACGTCAGCGGCACGGCCTTGCCCGCGGTGCCGTAGAGGATGACGATCTTCACCTCGGGCGAGAGCGCGTCCCACGGCGTGGTGAGGTCGAAACCGAAGTGCTCGGCCAGGCTGGAGAGCACCTGCATGTAATAAGGCGAAGGTGGGTTCGACTTGGCCCAGGGCACCACGGCGCCCTGCTTGAGACTGAGATGCTCGTTCGGGACAACCAGCTGCGGGTCGAACAGCAGCTTCTCACCCAGACCGTCACAGGCCGGGCAGGCGCCCTGCGGGGCGTTGAACGAGAACAGGCGCGGCTCGATCTCCTCGATGGTGAAGCCGCTGACCGGGCAGGCGAACTTTTCGGAGAAGACGATGCGGTTCGGCGGCAGGCCGACCTTCTTCATGCCCTTGGGTTGCGCGTGGCCTTCGACAGGCTCAGGCTGAGCGGGCTTGGAGCGGCTCCCCTTCCCCGCTCGTGCCGAGCTTGTCGAAGCACCGGAAACCTCCGCCACCGTCGTATCGGCAAGGTCGATATAGGCCAGCCCCTCGGCCAGTTTCAGCGCCTGTTCGAAGCTGTCGGCAAGGCGCGTCTGGATGCCATCCTTGACCGATATGCGGTCCACCACGACTTCGATGTCGTGCTTGTACTTCTTGTCGAGCGCGGGGGCGTCCTCGATGGCGTAGAGTTCGCCGTCGATGCGCACGCGGGTGTAGCCCGCCTTCTGCCACTCGGCCAGTTCCTTGCGGTATTCACCCTTGCGGCCGCGCACGACCGGCGCGAGCAGATAGGCGCGGGTGCCTTCGGGCAGTTCCATCACCCGGTCGACCATGTTGGACACGGTCTGCGCTTCGATCGGCAGGCCGGTGGCGGGCGAATAGGGAATGCCCACGCGCGCCCAGAGCAGGCGCATGTAGTCCCAGATCTCCGTCACGGTGGCCACCGTGGAGCGCGGGTTGCGGCTGGTGGTCTTCTGCTCGATCGAGATCGCGGGGCTGAGGCCGTCGATATGCTCGACGTCCGGCTTCTGCATCATCTCCAGGAACTGGCGCGCATAGGCGGAGAGGCTCTCCACATAGCGGCGCTGGCCCTCGGCATAGATCGTGTCGAACGCGAGGCTGGATTTCCCCGAACCCGACAGGCCGGTGATGACGATCAGCTTCTCACGCGGGAGCTCGATGTCGAAACCCTTGAGGTTGTGCTCACGGGCGCCGCGTACGGTGATGTGGGAGAGACTCATGGGGGAGATATGTTCCAGATTTGTTCACGATACGCAAGGCACGCTGCGCCGCAAAATGGGGGCCGCGAAGCCATGTGGGAACGGCAGGCCCGATTGCAACGTATGTCGCCCCCGCCCTCCCCTCGGCGCCGCTTCCACCGGTCACGCCGTTCGTCGGCAATCGAATGTCGTCTATCGGTTGCGCAATGTCGTTTGCCGATCCGTTAGTTTGCAGACTTGAAACCGTCATCCCAATCAGTAATAGAGACGCTGCCTGATTACAGTAACGACTCACCCTTTGCTATTATGTCGACCTGCATGACAAAGTAGATCGTCAGGTGAATGAACCGGCCCGGGACGTCGCACAGGCTAACGCACTTATTGCCGATCGAATTCACAGCTTGGATTCACGACGTGAGTTCACGGCGGGGCAGGTGCGCACAACGCGCCTGTAAAACAAGAATTTTCAGATCGCACCAGGGTCGTCGCAGTTCATTTGCATCGTGGGACAGGGAGGTTCCGCGAAAGGCCGACTGCGCCCTTAAAGGAGGAGTACCTGAGATGACCAAGGTTTCCCTGTTCGCTTCCGCCGTCCTGTTCGGTGCCGCGCTCGGCCTGGCCGCGCCGGCCATGGCAGAAGACGTCCTTGTCAAGAATCGCGCTATCGATCCGAACGTTCCGCGCGTCGAAGTGCGCTACAGCGACCTCGATCTCGATAGCCAGGCGGGCCGCGACCGGCTCACCACACGGCTCGATTCCGCGGTCCGGACGGTCTGCGGAGACGCGGATGTCCGCAATCTTGACGACTTCAGCCACATGCGGGACTGCCGCGATGAGTCCACCGATCGTGCCTATGCGGCACGTGACGAACTCTTCGCCCAGCACATGGCCGCCCGGGCGAGTGGCCAGACCCTTGCTTCGGCCGGCACCCCGCAAACCATGGCGGTCTTTGCCCGGCGTTGAGCCCTTGCGTCCGCCGGTCCGGCCCTTTCCGGATCGGCGGGACGCATCATTGAGTTAGCAGACTGAAATTTTCGGCAAGCGCCCTGTTGTATAGGCAATACTGTCCGAGCAATAGGATTACACCAGCTTGCAGTTACTTTGTAGGTTGCGGAATTAATTTTCCGTCACTGTATTTAATGTTTCACAATCGAGAAATAGAGGAGGCCGTCCGCGCATTGCGGGATGGTCTCGGGGGGAATCGATGCCGCATCGTGCGCCGCATTCGCGGTCACCCAGGTCGGCCCATCCCTCCCAAACACCGTTCAAAAGACCGCCACCAAAGCGGCCGATAACAATGAAGCAACGCCATGAGGGTCGCTCGCAATCCACCACCGTGCCGGGATTCCCCCGGACCGACCGGAGCATACGAGCATGACGCATTTTAACAGCCGCAAAACCTCGCAATTCGTTCCTACCCGTACTTTGTGGTCCGGTGTCGCGCTGCTTTGCACCGCGCTGCCGATCGCATCGCCGGCTCTCGCGCAAACCGTTGCCGCCACCATGACGGATGGCGACAGGCCCACCGAATTGGTGCGGTATGCCGACCTTGACCTCACTTCCCCGCAAGGACGCGCACGGTTGGATGCGCGCATCAATTCGGCAATCGATCATGTCTGCGGCCGCGCCGACATCGGCGATCTTGAAGGGCGCGCCCAGATCCATGATTGCCGCAGCGAAAGCGCGCAGCGGGCCTATACGGCGCGCGACACCATGCTCGCCGCTCGCGATCGCGGCGACCATGTGGCCGCCCTTGCCATCTCCAAGGGTCCGGCCACCGGACGTTCCGATCACTGACCGCATCGGAACGCCCTGAATGCGCCGCCCCCGCTCCCCCATGCGGGGGCGGCGCTTTCCATTTCATGACCAGTGGTTCTTGGCTCGGTTCCTGGCTTGGCTCTTGGGCTCCGGATCGAAGCCGGTTCCCCGTGAAATCCTCTTTCTGTCGCAGGCGCCGCACAGTCCGTCCCCGCGCGCCACCATTCGTCGCATAGGCTTTGCGCCGGCCCGTTCGCGTGGTCACAGATGCGCGCAAACACCTTCAGGGACGGAGAATTACATGAGGGGGTCGCCCATCCTTCTGGCGCTTGCTGCACCGGTTTTCGCATTCGGCATCGCCAGTGCCGCGCATGCCGACGATCCACGCGATCCGACCATGACGCCCGAGGCCATTGCCCGCGATCGCGCCGTGATCCGCAAGCTCAATCAGGACCAGCTGGCCTATGTGCGCAAGCGTGATGCGCAGTATGCCGAAGGCTGGAAGGCCTATCGGCAGTCGCCGGATGCCCGGCGCAGCAGCGCCAGCGACGACGGCGCCCGCGATTACGCCGAAGCCCGCCGCCAGTACGAGGCCGACCTTGCGAGATGGCGCCGCGATGTCGCCGCCTGCCGCGCCGGCGACTATTCACGCTGCCGCTGACTTCTGACCGGCCCCTCTTGGCGAACCGCATGAGCGACGCGTAAGATCCGGCCCATGACACTGCGCCCTTTCCACCTCGCCTTCCCCGTCCATGATCTCGACGCCGCGCGGGCGTTCTGGGGTGGGCTGATGGGCTGTCGGGAGGGGCGCAGCAGCGACGCCTGGGTCGATTTCGACTTCCATGGGCATCAGATCGTCGCCCACCTCGTACCCGACATGGCGCGCGGGGGCGGCGCTTCCAACCCGGTTGACGGCCATGGCGTGCCGGTTCCGCATTTCGGCATCGTGCTGACCATGGAAGACTGGGAAGCACTGGCCTTGCGCCTGCGCGAAGCCGGTGTCGCTTTCGGCATCGAGCCCTATATCCGCTTCGCCGGTCAGGCGGGCGAGCAGGCAACCATGTTCTTCCGCGACCCTTCGGGCAATGCCATCGAGATGAAGGCCTTCGCGCAGCTGGACCAGCTTTTCGCGACCTGAATGTCCGTTTGAGCAACGCCCGCTCGGGCATGTTCGCCGGGGTACCGGCCAATTCCCTGCCGGAATTTCCGGTTTTTCAGACTTTCGCATGACTGGAACCACAGCGGCACCTCGCGTATTTACGCGGGATGGAAATGCGGCCGGATCCGAGGTGAGATGAAGGCAAAGCGCGTTTCCGCCGCTCTCGGCCTGCTGGTGCTGGCGCTCGCGCCTGCCGAGTGTCACCGAAAGGCGTCCGGCGAAGGTCCGCCGCCCCGCGCCAATGACGCCATCGTCATCGAACCGCAGGCGTCCTTGCTGACAGTCCCCGTCGAAGCGGACATTTCCCCGCTCGGCCCCGCGCTGGAGCGGGAAATTCCGCGCACGCTCTGGTCGATCGACCAGACCGGGCTGGACTGCCTGCCCTCGAAGCGGGTCAAAGTGGCCTTCGTCAAGATCAAGACCCCGAAGATCAAGTGCGACATCGTCGGCGATGCACGGCGCGGGGCCTTGCGCTTCTCCGGGACCGGCAACGAGGTTGTCTTCACCATTCCCGTCGTCGCGCAAGTGCAGGCGCGCGACATCGGCGGCGTGCTCAAGCACGAGACCGCGAGCGCCCGCGCTGAGGCCCGCGCGCGCGTCCGTCTCGACCTGACGCCCGACTGGCGCCTGCGCGGCAAGGTCGAGATCTCCTATCACTGGATCGACAGCCCGCACCTCGACTTCCTCGGCAAGCGCATCGACCTGTCCAAGCCTGCCGACCAAAAGCTTGCCCCGATCGTGGCCGGGCTGGAAAAGCAGCTGAGCGCGGAACTGGCCAAGATCAACGTCCGGCCGAAGATCGAGCAGGCCTGGGCAGCGGCCTTCACATCGGTGGAACTCAACAAGCGCAATCCGCCGGTGTGGATGCGGATCACGCCGCAGGAGCTGCAATACGGCGGCTATACCGTGAACGGGCACCACCTGCAGTTGCGGCTCGGCCTCAAGGCCCTGACCGAAACGTTCGTCGGCGAGCGGCGGGACGATCCGCAGCCCACGGCGCTGCCACCGATGCGCCCCCTCGCCAGCGAGGCGGGCCGGATCGCCTTCTTCATCCCGGTGATCGCCGACTATCGCGAGTTGGAGCCGGTGCTGATGAAGGCTCTGGTCAAGCGCCAGCAGCGGCCGTTCACCGTACCCGGCGGCGGTGCCGTGCGCGCCGAGTTCCGCAAGGCGACGATCTACGGCACCACCGGCGGGCGGATCGCCGTGGGCATCGAACTTTCGGTCGAGGGGACAAGGGGCTACCTGGGCAAATCGAGCGGCACCGTCTGGCTGACCGCCCTGCCCGCGAATGCTCCCGATTCCCGCAAGGTGGCGTTCACCGCGCTGCACGTAAGCGGCGGGATCGACATGGTCGGCAGCGATCTGTTGCTGAGCTTTGCCAATGGGCCCGAACTTTCCGCCACGCTGGCGGATGCGCTGGGCCAGAACTTCGAGAACGACTTCCAGAAACTGCTCGGCAAGATCGACCGTGCCATTGCCGAAAAGCGCGCGGGCAAGCTGCTGATCCGCGCTGAAGTTCAGGACGTGCACACCGGCACGATCCGGGCGGCCGGTCAGGGCCTCTACCTGCCGGTACGCGGCAGCGGCGTGGCAACGGTCAAGGTCGACGAATGAGCGCAGGGCCCGCTCGCTTCCAGCCCCATCGCGTGGACATCATAATTTGTATACTATATTCTGTAATTCCATCCAGCCAGACATGATGCGGAGGGCAAGGTGAACGCGGTTTTCCAGCACGGCGGCAACGGCAGGATCGACCTGCGCTATGCCCCGGCGACAAAGCCCGCGATCGGCCACGATACCGTGCTGATCGAGGTGGAACTGGCCTCGCTGGAATGCGTGGACACGCATGACCCCGTCACCCTGCCGGCGCCGGTACCCACGCGAATCCCGGGATGTCAGGCTGTCGGCACCGTGATCGCGGCCGGGCCTGCGGTCACGCGCTTCGCCGCCGGGGACCGGGTGGTCGGCCACCATCCCGGCGGCGCCTTCGCGGAACTCTTCGCCGTGCCGGAGGCGACCGTCTGGCACTTGCCCGAAGGGATCGACCCGGCTTTCGCGGCGGCGGTGCCCCATGCTTTCGCCTCGGCCCATGCCACGCTTTTCGCGCGCGGCGGCCTCAGGCAGGGCGAGACGCTGCTCATCAACGGCGTCACCAGCGCCATCGGGCTCATCCTGTTGCAGACCGCAGCGCAGGCAGGCGCGCGGGTGACGGGCATCGCCGCCGACGCCTCTCGCCAGGATACCCTGACCGGTTACGGGCTCTCCCACCTGATCGACAGGTGCGGCAACGACGTGCTGGCCGCCTGCCTGGAGGCCAGCGACGGGCGCGGCTTCGATTTCGTCGTCGATACCGGCTTGGGCGCGGACTATGACATGCTGTCCCGCCTGACGGTCTCGGGCGGGCGCTACGCCAGCTTCCACCGCGATAACCAGCATCGGGACCCGAGGTTCGCGCACTTCGCCATCGGCCTTTTCGCGCCGATGGACGATCCGGCGGTCCATGCACTCGTCGAGCGCGAGCTGCACCGCGTCGCGCGCGGCGAAGTCGAAATCCCGGTCGAGCACGAATTCGCGCTCTGCGAGGCGGGCGAGGCCTGGGCCTTCACCCGCCGGGGCGGCGTCTACGGCCGCGTGGTCCTGCGGCCTTAGGCTGCCATTGATCCTATAGCCCGCCGATCCCACCGTCGCCCCCGCGGAGGCGGGGGCCCCGCTTCTTTGCGACCTCTCGTTCAACCGCCAGAAGCGGGATCTCCGCCTTCGCGGGGATGACGGGTTTGGACGTAGCGGAGCGTTTTTAGCAACCTGAGCGAATTAGGCTCGGCCGCCGATGGAACCGTCAGACGCTGTCCGGATAGATCGGCCGAATATCCACCGGCAGCGCACCCATAGCCTTGATCACGCCTTCCGCCTCAGGATCGAGCTTCGCCCAGCGGTCCATGAACGCGATGGTCCCGGCATAGTCGCCCCGGGCCTGCAACATCAGCATGTCATGGAGCAAGTCACGCAGACCCGCTTCCATCTTCGCATCATCCACCGTGAAGCGCCCGGTCGCCGGATCGAAGACAAAGGCCCCCTTGGCCCGCAGATAACCGTATTGCAGCGCCGCGCCCTTGCCATGCGCCTCCACCGCGCCGAACCGCACCGCGCGGAACACGCCCACCGCGTAAGTCGCGAAGAGTTGCGGCTTCTCCGCCACCGGCAGTTCGCCCTTCTGCATCATCAACAGCAGGTCCCACACGCCCGCGACATCGGCCTTGGCCTCTTCGATGGCGGAGTTCTGCTCCTTCAGCGCCTTGTCCACGGTGGTCTTCTCGCCATTGACGACGATCGTGCCCGGCCCGAGACTGTGCGAGAGTTCGTGGAACAGCGTCTCGAACTGCATGTACCGCCGGTCCACCAGCGCCGCCTGATCGGGCACCAGCACCAGCGCGCCCATCGGTTTCAGGATCAGGTCGAACTTGGCGCCGAGCACGTTGGAGAGGATCACCTTCTTGGCGCCCTTGGCCTCCCGCACCCGCTCGTCATTGGGCAGGTTGAAAGCGATGGTCTGCGGCCCCGGCACATTGTCGCCGCCGCCGCGCACCTGCTCGGCCACGGCGATGGGGCTGGCGAAACCGCGCTGGAAGTTCTTGTACTCGTCCGGGATCGGCAGGTTCGCTTCCATATCGCGCAGGAAGGCCTTGTACTTGGCGAGCTTGGCCGATTCCTCGGGATCCTTCAGCGTCACGAACGCCTCGAACGAGGCCTTCGCGCCCATCAGGCGATCGGTATAGACTTCATAAGGCCCGATAGCCGGTTCGATCGGCGTGCCCTCGATATCCATCCACGCCAGTTCGCTCTCGAAGTAATCGTCGGTGCGCAGCGCCTTGGCGCGCAGGCTCAGAAACTTCTTCAGGCTCGCATTGCTGGTCCGCGCCGCCGCCTCGTCGAGCAGTTTCGCCGCAGGCTCCAACCATTCCTTGTAGGCCTGCGAATAGGGCACCGCGACCAGCTTGGCCCCATCGCGCCGCACCACCGTATAGGGGCTGGTGAGCGCGGCCTTCTGATCCGGATGCGCGGCGAGATAGGCCTCGAATTCCTGCCGCGTCAGGTCTTCGGGATAGAAACCGGCGCCTTCGGGCATCGGCTTGTCACCCCAGAACGGGTGGAGATCGGCCAGTTCGTCCCAAGGGCCGAAGTTGCGATGGAACATCTCCACCAGCAGATCGCGGTCGGCGCTCCGGTCCGCCGCAATCGCGCGGCCCACTTGCGGGTTCTCTGCATAGCGCTGGCGCATGTAGATCTCGCTGAACAGGTCGGCGACCTTCATCAGCTTGTTGACGACATCGCGCTCTTCAGGCGTCAGGAACTTGGTATCGACCTGCATGTGCACGGTCGCCAGCTTCGCCTTTTGCGCGGCAAGATCGTAGACCGGCGCGGCCGTCTGAGCCATGGCGGGCGTGGCCTGCAAGACACTGGCGGCAAGCAGCAATGGAGCGAGTCCGAAGCGGGTGGCGGGCATGATGGGGCCGAACTTAGGGGCGAACATTGGGGGGAGCCTTTCGGGTCTGTTCTCGGCGCGGACCCTAGCCTTGCGACGGCAAAGAGAAAAGCCAGAGGCCTCCCCGGCAGGCAGGTTCGCAACCTTTCGCACCCTCATCTCACAAGCTGCAAATGCAAGTGCCGAATTACAATTCGACAGTAGCGGCATCCACTCTGGATCTGACAACGGAAGAAGCATAGATAATCGCCCGCAACATTATGGCGGGGGCCAAAGCATGCCTGATCGAATCGGGACAACGTCGTGGGCAGCGTAACTGCGGAACGTCCCTCACCGTTGAATGGTCTTCGGCTCCGTCCAGACGATGGGATTGCCGCACTGAAGGCGGTGGCCTTGAGTGTGTTGAGTGTAACAATTTTCATCGTAGTCCTCGACGCAGCGATCTTCCGGCGCGCGCTTCCGGAGGGGTACGAGGCACTTTTCACCAGTCCGTTGCTGCCGCGAACGCCCTTGACCTGCGTGCTCGCAATGATCGAAGAGGTGAAATACCGCCTGGTGATGATGACCGCAGTGGTCGTCGGCCTCAGCATCGTGGCTCGCAGGGCACTTTCGCCTGCGGTAATGGTCGCAGTTATTATTGCCGTGCAGGTGGTCAACGCTTGGCAGCCGGTAGCGGACTATCCGCTCTACGGCCTGTTTCGCTACGTGCTGGTAGGAAGCGTGTGGGGCTGGCTCTACTGGCGACACGGTTTTCTTGCGGCCTTGATGGGGCACGGCGTTTCACATCTGTTGCTCGACCCGTCCCTCCGCGCGGCATTGCTGCTCACGCAGTAGGCATTCTCACTGAACTGGCGTCGATGGCCGTTCAGCCGAACGAAGAGTCACGCCACATTCTTTGCTAACATTCAATCACAAGCATCAGAGAATGGCTGGAGAAGAGATGCCGCCATCGCCCCTGAAGCGCCGATTTTTCACGGCTTCAGCCTGCCTGTTCCTGATGGCCAGCGGCTTTGCCGGGCTGGCCGAGGCGCCCGAAACCATCGGCGATCCGATCGTGGTGACGGCCCGCAAGATGCGGATCACGAAGATCGAATACACCGTGCGCGGCCCCTATCTCAGAGGCTGCGTGCCGCACCCCTCCGTGGGATCGCCCGCCGCCGATCGCGTCCTCTGCGCCATGTTGCAGCAGTGCCTGCTCGAAGGGTACTCCGGAGAAATCCGCGCCAAAGCCTGTTTGAACGACCGTATCAACCGGTTCGCGGCGCAGGACGTTCCGATCGGAGCCGCCGAAGCCTCGTTCGAGACGGACATCGCGGAGAACCTCGGCACTCCGCAGGACAACGCGGCGCCTGCTCCCGAAACCTCCAACGAGATCACCGTTGCCGGATCGCGCCACCCCATTCCGGCGGGGCTGTGGCGCTTCGTCGAATATAGCACCCATACCACCAGCCTGGACCGTGTCTCGCCCCCATCGGTCCACCAGTGGCAAGTCTGCATGGCCGACGATGACCTTCACGCTTTCGCGAATGCGCTGCAAACGCCCGAAACCTTCGTGAACAACGCCGCGCCGCCGGCCTGTCGCAGTTGGAAGATCAAGGTCAAGGGCAAGGACATTTCCGGCTCGTTGAGCTGCTTCCTGCAGGGCGGCGCGATCAAGCAGGGCAAACTCACCGGGCGTATCGACGCGAACCGCATCGAGATCACCAAGAACGTACACTTTGACGCGAAATCGCCGAATGGCCGCGAGCTGCCGTTCTTCTCCACGCTTCAGTCCGAGCTGAGCGCCCAGCGGATTGGCGAGTGCACGAAGCGGTAGGACGATTGCGCCTTTCCGGCGTCGGTATGGCGGTTCGCGCGGCAGTCGTTCGCAGCGCCTCCCGCTCCCCAAGAACCCGTCATCCCCGCGAAGGCGGGGATCCCGCTTCTGTTGTGCCGGGCGAGAAGTTGCCAGGAAGCGGGGCCCCCGCCTTCGCGGGGGCGACGGCTGAGAAACTGGCGGCCCTCAGCTCCTCAGCCCCTCATTTGAGCGCATGCACATCGCACCGCTCCTAAAGCGGATCGAACTCCAGATGCAGGCTCGCCAGCGCGCGCAGGACATAGGTCGGTTCGTAATCGAAGTGCCACTCGCCTTCCCGTCCGTGATGCGCCTGCGATAGCCGGATATTGCCCATCCGCGCGAGCAGGCGCTCAATGCTCGTGACCACCTCGCGCCGGGCGAGCGGGGCACCGATGCAGGTATGCGCGCCGCGACCGAAAGCAAGGTGTTCCTTGAGCTTTGGCCGGTCCATGTCGAACTTGCCGGGTTCGGGGAAGCGGGCCGGATCGCGGTTGGCGGCCATGTGCGACATCAAGACCGCCGTGCCCGCCTTGATCTCCACGCCGCCCAGCGTGGTGGTCTTCTGGCACATGCGTCCGCCGCTCTTCACCGAGCCGTCGAAGCGCAAGACTTCCTCGACGAAGTTGGCAATCCGCGCCGGATCGTCGCGCAGGCCCTGCTGGATGTCGGGGCGCGTGGCGATCACCTTGAACGCGTTGGCGAGCAGGCGGTTGGTGGTGTCCTGCCCGGCGCCGAACAGGAACGCGGCCAAGCTGGTGAGGTCCACCAGAGTCGGCTTGCGGCCATCGGGATAGCGCGCCTGCGCCAGTTCGGCGAGGATGTCCTGCTGTGCCAGAACCCCGCGCAGCGGACGCATCAGCGGATGAAGCGCGAAGCGGCGCTGGGCGATGAGCTTGAACAGGTCCTTGCCCACGCCAACCAGCGGGTTCTTCAGCATGTCCTCCTCGCTGGCGTCCATCGGCACGGGGATCGCGCCTTCGAGCAGCCCGCGAAACTTCGCGCGCGTCTTCTCGGACAGGCCGAGCAGGTCGGAGATCACCAGCGCGCCGTAAGGCCCGCCGTACTGGCGCACGAGATCGACTTTGCCGTCATGGCGGAACTCGTCGATCAGGCCCTCGGCGGTGGCGAGCAGCTTGGGCTGAAGCTCCTTGAGCCGGCTCGGCGTGAACAGCCGCGCGAGGATCGAGCGCAAGTCGGCATGGCGATTGCCGCTCTCGGTAACGACCTGATCGGCGAACGGGATCTGCTTGCGATGGGCTTCGAGCATCGCGGTGATGTCGTCGCCCTCGGGCGTGAAGGGCAGTTCGGCCAGTGGGCCGGTCACGCCGTTGATCGACGAGAAGTGCTCGGTGTCCAGCATGACCTGCACCGTCTCGTCATAGCCCGTCACCGCCACGGCATTGCGGTACGGCAGGCGCACCACCGGGCCCTGCGCGCGCAAGTGATCGAAATAGGCGTGCGGATCGTCCACCAGCCACACGTCGGTGTACCAGTCTGCGGTGTCGTACGACGCGGCTTGCTTCGGCGCTGGATTAAGCACTGGGCGACTTCTCCCGATTTCTCACATTTATGATCTTGTGTGTATCACATCCACACCGATGGTCAAAGCTTCTCCGCTGTGATATCGCCCCGGCATGGCCATGACTGCCGACCTCACCGCTTCCCGTACGTGCCGCCAAGGCGCGCGCGGCGGGGCGTGCGCGCGAAGCAGGTAAGGCCAACCACCCTTCCCTCAATCCGCGATACCGCCCGGCCCTTCGGCCGCCGGGTAAAAAGCGCGCTTGCCGTTGGAGCCGGGTCTCCAGACCAAGGACCCGACAATGACCATACCCCTCCCCTTCGATGACGAGACGATCGAACGCGTCGCCCACGGCGTGCTCGACACCAGTTGGCCCTATGCCGAGTGGAGCCACGCCGCGCATTTCGCGGCGGCGCTCTGGTTGCTGCGCCATCCCGCGGTGCTGACCGGGCACGGCGGGATCGAGGCGGTGATCCGCCGTTACAACCGCGCGGTCGGCGTGCCGGAGAGCCCGACACGCGGCTTCCACGCCACCATTACCGAGGCTTCGATGCGCGTGGCGGCGCGGGAACTGGCCCGCCACGGCAAGGATGCGCCGCTCTCGCGCGTGCTGGCGGGAATCATGGATTCGCCGCTGGGTCGTTCGGGCTGGCTCCTTGTGCACTGGAGCGAAGCGCGGCTGATGAGCCCCGAGGCGCGCGCGGGCTGGATCGAGCCGGATCTCGTGCCGCTTCCCGAAGTCCATCCGGCCGGTCTATGATACCGGGATGCCGATCATAACCGCTCCCCTGACCCCCGCCCTGCCTCCCGCGATCGACTTGTTCGGGATCGCGGTCTTCGCGCTGTCCGGCGCGCTCACGGCGGTACAGATGCGCCAGACGTTCGTGACCGCCGCCTTCTTCGCGCTTATGACCGGCGTGGGGGGCGGTACCTTGCGCGACCTGCTGATCGGCGCCCCGGTGTTCTGGGTGCGCGATCACTATGTCGCCCCGGTCTGCCTTGCCGTGGCCTTGCTGGCCTGGTTCACACCGGTACGCTGGTGGCAAGGCCGCCTGCTCGAATGGGCCGACGCGCTGGGCCTTGCGGTCTATGCGGTGTTCGGCACGATCAAGGCGCTGGCCTGGGGCGTGCCGGCAGGCCCGGCGATCCTGATGGGCATCGTCACCAGCTGCGTCGGCGGCATCATCCGCGACGTGCTGGCGGGGCACCCCTCGATCCTGATGCGGCCGGAACTCTACGTCACCGCTGCCGCGCTGGCGGCGACGCTGGCGGCGGTGGGGATCGCGCTGGGGCTTTCGGCCGGGCTGAGCTCGGCGCTGGCCGCTGCCGCCGGTTTCGCGCTGCGCGGCGCGGCGATCCACTGGTCGCTCGGCCTGCCCGCCCATGTCGGGCCAGAGGACGCGGACTGACGGCTCAGACGCCCGGAATGCCGTTGAAGCCGAGATTGACGATAGAGCCGCGCCCGATCTCGCAGCGGAAATCGCCGCGCTTCGCCTTACCCTCGGCCGAAGCACCGCCGCCCGAAACACTGACCCAGGCACTCAGCACGTAGCCCTCGGGCTTATGCTCGATATCCTTGAGCCCGACCACCTGCACGCCCGTATAGCCGGCGCCGTGCAGCGCGGTTTCGGCAGCCCCGGCGCACATATGCGCGGCCTGCCGCGAACTGACGCCGAATTCATCGCGCCGGTTATCAAGGCGGCGATCGGTACCGAAGCGGTCCGTCTGCGCCAGTGCCACGGTGGGCAGCAGCGCGACGAGAAGCACGGCGCGAACAAAAGTCTTGGTGGGCATGGATCGGGGCTCCCTTGCACCTTCGGGCAGGCGATCAGCGTGGAGGGAAGCTCTGCCGAGTCCCGCTCCCTGCCCTATCCTCCGCGATTTCCCCGAAAACTCAAGCCCGTGGCGACGGATCGCCCTCCGCGCTGGATCACTTCTCCGGATGCAGTCCCGTCCACTGCGCCATGAAGGCCAGCACGTCTGCGCTTTCCTCGATGGCCTTGTCGGTCGGCTTGCCCGAGCCATGGCCCGCGCGCATGTCGATGCGGATGAGGTGCGGCTTGTCGCCCAGCGCCGCATGCTGGAGCGCGGCGGCATACTTGAACGAATGCCCTGGCACCACGCGGTCGTCGGTGTCTGCCGTGGTCACCAGGATCGCCGGGTAGGCCGTCCCCTCACGGATGTTGTGGTAGGGCGAATAGGCGCGCAGCACCTTGAAGTCCGTCGCGCGGTCCGGATAGCCGTAGTCGTCCACCCAGTAGCGCCCGGCCGTGAAGCGGTCGAAGCGGAGCATGTCCATCACCCCCACTTGCGGCACGGCGGCCGCGAAGAGATCCGGGCGCTGGTTGGTCACCGCCCCGATCAGCAAGCCGCCGTTCGAGCGGCCCTGAATGGCCAGCCCGTCCTTCGCGGCGATGCCTTGCGCCTTGAGGTACTCGCCTGCCGCGATGAAGTCGTCGAACACGTTCTGCTTGTTGGCCCCGCGCCCCGCGTCATGCCACGCGCGGCCATACTCGCCGCCGCCGCGCAAGTTCGCCATGGCATAGGCCCCGCCCGCCTGCACCCAGGCCATCGTCGACGCCGAGTACCCCGGCGTCAGCGCGATGTCGAAACCGCCATAGCCATAGAGCAGCGTCGGCACGGGCTTGCCTGCCGCGGCCACGTCCTTGCGGCGCACCAGGAACATCGGAACGCGGGTGCCGTCCTTCGAGGTGTAGAAGCGCTGCTCGACCGCGATATCGTCGGGCGAGAAGTCCATCTTCGGCTCGGCGAAGACTTCCGTCTTGCCCGTGCGCATATCGAGCCGGAAGATCGACGCCGGCCGGTTGAAGCTGGAGAAGGCGTAGAACGTCTCCGGATCGCCCGGCCTGCCCCGGAAGCCCGAGGCGGTGCCGATCCCGTTCAGCGCCAGCGTGCGGGGCGTCTTGCCATCCACCGAGACGATCTCCGCATGGCTCGCCGCATCACGCATGTAATTGAGCACGAGACTGCTGCCGATCACCCCGGCACGCTCCAGGATGTCGTCGCGCTGCGGGACGACCTCGGCGAAGGTCGGCACGCTCTGCGTCAGATCTATGCTGACGAGGCGGAAACGCGGCGCGTTCTGGTTGGTGACGAACCACAGCCTCTGGCCTGCCCCTTCGACAAGGCGCCAGTCGTCGGTAAAGCCGGTGACCACCGCCTGCGTCCGCCAGCCCGCCCGCTTGCGCGCCGCCAGATCGATCACGCGAACCTCGTAACGAGCATCGGTGCCGATCGTGCTGGTAATCACCGCCAGGCGGCCGTCCTGCGTCACCTTGGCGCTGTGCCCATATTCGGGATGATCGGGCGTCGCATAGACCAGTTCGTCGGCCGACTGCGGCGTGCCAAGCCGGTGATACCAGATCGCCTGATTGTAATTGCGGCTCTGGAACGTCTCGCCCGGCTTGGGCGCGGGGAAACGCGAATAGAGGAAGCCCTCCTCCCCGATCCACGAGAACCGTGAGAATTTCACCCAGCGCAGCTCGTCGGGCATGACTTTGCCGGTATCGACGTCAAGCACATGGAGCACGCGCCAGTCGCTGCCGCCGTCCTGCACGCTGTAGAGCAGGTAGCGCCCCTTGTCCGATGGCTCCCAGTCATCGAGCGCGGTGGCGCCGTCCTTGGCCCAGCCATTGGGATCGATCAGCAGGCGCGGCGTGCCGGACAGCCCGTCGCGCACGAAAAGCTGCGACTGGTTCTGAAGCCCCGCATTGCGCGTGTAGAAATAGCGCCTGCCGGCCTTGGTCGGCAGGCCGAAGCGTTCGAAATCGGTGAGCGCGCTGATCCGCTGCTGGAACCAGGCGCGCTGTGGCAGGGTCTTCAGATAGGCATCGGTAAAGGCGGATTGCCGCGCTACCCAGTCGGCGACATCGGGATCACGGCGCACGTCGGCTTCGAGCCAGCGATAGGGATCGGCGATCTTCTCGCCGAACAGCGTATCCACCACGTCACCGCGCCGCGTTTCCGGATAGACCAGCGGCTCCCTGTTCTGCGTGGAAGGCATGTCCTGTGCGGAAAGCGAAGAGGCCGTCAGAAGCACCATGCCGAGAGCCCCACCGAGGCCGGCCAGACGAACCATGTCGTTCTCCGAGAATGAAAAAAGGCGGCCGCGAGCCTAGCACTCGCGACCGCCCTTTCAATCTCGCCTCAGCTTTCGCGTGTGGAAAGCCGGAGGACCCTCAGCCTATCAGGCTTCGGCGTATTCGTTTTCTTCGGTCAGAACCGGACCCGAGTCCTTGCCCTTTTCCGAGGTGTCGCGGTCAACGAGTTCGATGATCGCGATCGGGGCGGCGTCCGAAGCGCGGATGCCGGCCTTGATGATGCGGGTGTAGCCACCGTTGCGGCCCGCGTAGCGCTCTGCGAGCACTTCGAAGAGCTTCTTTTCCTGGGCTTCGTCCATCAGGCGAGCGTGCGCCAGACGACGGTTCGAAAGGCCGCCATGCTTCGCGAGCGTGATCAGCTTTTCGAGGTAAGGACGCAGTTCCTTCGCCTTCGGCGTGGTGGTCTGGATCTGCTCGTGCTTGATGAGAGCGGCAGCCATGTTGCGCAGAAGAGCGGCGCGATGGCCCGAGGTGCGCTGCAGCTTGCGCTGACCGTGCTTATGACGCATTTTCAGTTCTCCGTTCGTCAGACAGCCGTTCAAGGTACTGCCTGCCGGGCGATGTGGTTCGGCCACCGCCCAAAGCCGGTTCACTTTCGTGTGAAGGGCGCCCTCAAGACGAAAACGGCGAAAGAGTCAAGGATTGATGCCCCCGGCAGCCAATTCAGACCGGCGCAACGGTCGGAATGCCGACCACGCCAAAACACCTGCTGCGCAGCCCGACATACTCGCGGCGAACACTAGCATTCCGACCGCCACCAACCTGTAATCCTCATATCTTCCCGTAAATACGGGACTTTCGTAGTAGATATCCTGATAGCTCAGCCCGAACATGACGCGCGAATAGGTCCGCCACACGAAGTGGCCAAAAATCATCGCAAACCAGATGAAGCCCAGACCCAATTCGACCCGCGCCAGCCAAAGCGCCATCCCAGCACGGCGTAGCCATCGCGCAAACCAGACAATAGCGACGGTCGGCGGGATTACCGCCAGCAAGACATCGCTGACTGAAAAGCCCCCGCCAGGCGCGTTGCGAGCGAACCAGCACGCCGACCACGTTAGCGACAGAAAACAGACTGTCAGCGATATGATCCAAGCAGGATCCGCATGAGCTGCCAAGCCTCCCTCTCCAGTCCCTAACGCAACAGTACCAGAACCGGCGGCCCCAACGTCAGCAATCCGATCCCCGCCGCCGCAATCGCCGCGATGAGTACGGCGCCCGCCGCGATGTCCTTGATGCGACCTATGGCCTCATCGAAGCCGGGCTCGATCCGGTCGCACAGTTCCTCGATCGCAGTGTTGAGCGCCTCGGCCAGCCAGACAAGTGCCATGGCGAGCACCAGCCAGCGCCAGTCGCTTGCCGAAACCTGTAGGAATAGCCCTGCCGCTACCACACCAAGCGAAGCGGTCAGATGTAGCCGGGCGTTATGCTCGCCCTCAACAAGCTGACGGAGGCCCCGCCACGCATAAATAAAGCTCCGGACGCGCGCCACGACACTGAAACGACTTTGCTCCGGCAGCCCATCGGCTGAGAGCGTATCGGAAGGTTCGACCATGCCGATACCTTAAACCGACGCTGCAAGTTTGGACCAGCATAAAGAAAAAGGACCCCGCATTGCTGCGGAGCCCTCTTCAATTCGGTACCGAAGGTGCCGATCAGCCGAGCAGTTCCTGCTCCAGCTTCTTGGCCATCTCTTCGATGTTCTCGGGCGGCCAGCCCGGGATGTCCATGCCGAGGCGCAGGCCCATCGACGAAAGGACTTCCTTGATCTCGTTGAGCGACTTGCGGCCGAAGTTCGGCGTGCGCAGCATCTCGGCTTCGGTCTTCTGGACCAGATCGCCGATGTAGATGATGTTGTCGTTCTTGAGGCAGTTGGCCGAACGGACCGACAGTTCCAGCTCGTCCACCTTCTTGAGAAGGTAGCGGTTGAGCTGGTTGGTGTCGCTCTCTTCCGAGGTCGCAGCACCGCCGGCAGCCATGCCGATCATCGGCGAGGCGCCAACCGGGGCGATATCTTCGAAGTGGACAAACAGCGCCAGCTGGTCCTGGAGGATGCGGGCGGCATAAGCCACTGCGTCTTCCGGGGTCACGGTGCCGTCGGTCTCGACCATGAGGCTCAGCTTGTCGTAGTCAAGCTCCTGGCCGATACGGGCGTTCTCGACCTTGTAGCTGACCTGACGGACCGGCGAGTAGAGCGAGTCGACCGGGATCAGACCGATCGGCGCGTCAACCGGACGGTTCGACACGGCGGGGACGTAGCCCTTGCCGGTGTCGGCGGTCAGTTCCATGTTCAGGACTGCGCCCTCGTCGAGGTGGCAGACCACGAGGTCCTTGTTCATGACCTCGATGTCACCCGACACCGCGATGTCGCCAGCCTTGACCTCGCCCGGGCCAGTGGCCGAGAGCTGGAGGCGCTTGGGGCCTTCGCCCTGCATCTTGAGCGCGATCTGCTTGACGTTCAGGACGATGTCCGTGACGTCTTCGCGAACGCCAGCAAGCGACGAGAATTCGTGAAGGACGTTCTCGATCTTGATCGAGGTGATCGCCGCGCCTTGCAGCGAGGAGAGCAGCACGCGGCGCAGCGCGTTGCCGAGCGTCAGGCCGAAGCCACGCTCCAGCGGCTCGGCGATGAAGGTCGCCTTCAGCTTGGGGTCGGGTCCCGGCTTGATCTCAAGGCTGTTCGGCTTCTTGAGTTCCTGCCAGTTCTTGATGTTGACAGTCATGGACTTCCCCTGGGAGTGATGGCGGTTACGTCCCGCAGCCTGGTGGAAAGGCCCGGGACGTTCCGAAATCGGACGGCGACCGGTTCGCCGTCCGTATTAGCTCGATCAGACGCGACGGCGCTTCGACGGACGAACACCGTTGTGCGGGATCGGTGTCACGTCGCGGATCGAGGTAATGGTGAAGCCGACAGCCTGGAGGGCGCGCAGGGCGCTCTCACGGCCCGAACCCGGGCCCTTGACTTCGACTTCGAGGGTGCGCACGCCGTGCTCGGCGGCCTTCTTGCCGGCGTCGTCAGCGGCGACCTGCGCGGCGTAGGGAGTCGACTTGCGGCTGCCCTTGAAGCCCATCATGCCGGCCGAGGACCACGAAATCGCGTTGCCCTGGGCGTCGGTGATGGTCACCATGGTGTTGTTGAAGCTAGCATTCACATGCGCGATGCCGCTGGTGATGTTCTTGCGTTCGCGGCGCTTAATGCGCTGGGGTTCGCGTGCCATGTCCGTATATCCTGTAGATTAGTCGCTGCGGGAAAGAAGCCGAAAGGCGACTTACTTCTTCTTGCCGGCGATCGGCTTGGCCTTACCCTTGCGGGTGCGCGCATTGGTGTGCGTGCGCTGGCCGCGAACCGGCAGACCCTTGCGATGACGCAGGCCGCGGTAGCAGGCGAGGTCCATCAGGCGCTTGATGTTCATCGCGGTTTCGCGACGAAGATCACCTTCGACCGTGTGGTCGGCGTCGATGGTTTCGCGAATCTGCAGGACTTCGGCGTCCGACAGGTCCTGGATGCGACGGCTGTGGTCGATGCCCAGCTTGTCGGCGATTTCCAGGGCCTTGGTACGACCGATGCCATGGATGTAGGTGAGCGCGATGATCACGCGCTTGTTGGTGGGGAGATTTACCCCTGCAATACGAGCCACTTAATTCTCCATGCTCCACAGGAATGCCCCTGCGGGCTTTCCTATCTCAACGCTCAAATTCCACCTGAAACTGCTGAAATGGCAAAAGGTCCGGAGCACAGCAACCATGTTGCCTGTACCATCCGGACTTGCCGCAAGTGTCAAGTGAACGGCGCGCTTAGAACGATTCGCAAGGCATGTCAACGCCTGCGAATCCGCGTTCAAGCGCTCGGGCGACCCGGCCCGGACTGAGGCCCGGTGCGCAAGGATCGATCTGGAGCGATCCGCGCCATGGCCTTCGGGCTGCGGCCCGCTCTTCGGCGGTCGTCGCAACACCCGTGATGCAATCAGTGTACCGGATTCGCAAAGCGCAGTCAAAGAAAGCGCAAAGGCCGCAAGGACCTGCCCGCGTTTCCGGTGCGCGCCGCGCGCCCTCAACGGCCGATGATCCGCGTCTTGTCGTCCTTCACGGGCGGCGCGTCTTGTGGCTTGTCGGCCGGACCGGCAGGCGGCTCACCCACGGCGCCGAGCGTATCGGGACGGAACGCGGCAGCAAACGAGCCCCCAAGTTTTTCGACGAAACGATCGACCTGCCCGGCCAGCACCCGGTCGAGCATCGTCGCAAGCCGGGCAGCATCGGTGCGGAAATAGCCGCCGACGACATATTCGACGAGGATCTGCGTGCCCGTCTCATCGGGCTTGAACTGGAAGGTCAGCGTACCGACGGCGGCATCGGCCTGAAGCGGCCCCAGCGCGCCGGTCAGGCGCAGCGCCCTGCCCTTGTCGATATAGATCACGCGCATGTGCTCGACACCGCCGCGCGGCGCCGCTTTTGGCGCGTCCTTGTCGGGCAGCACTTCGCAGAAACATCCGCCGGGCCGCGCATCGAGCGAGAGATTGGCAGAGCTGCCCGAATAAGTATGCTCCGAATCCCACCACTGCGAAGGCTTGACCAGCACGGCCCAGGCCTCGTCGGCGCCGACGGGGACATGCGCGACGTAGCGCATCACGATGCCGCGTTCGCTTGCCTCCTGCACTTTCGCCTGAGCCGGAGCCGCCGCGAGCGCGCCAAGCCCCGCCATCGCGAACAGCGCGAGTGTTGCCGCCTTCTTCATCGATTCCCCCCTGCCCGTGCCTGTGCCCATGCGCGCCGCCCCGGCGCAGTGCAGTCGATGCAAAAAGGGCCCGCGATATCCGCGAGCCCTTCGAAGCTTCAGGACTTGAGCGCCGCCTCGATCGCGGCGGTCACATCGTCCATCTCGGCCATTCCGTCGACCTTGGCGACAATCCCGCGCGCTTCGTAGATCGGCAGGATCGGCGCCGTCTTGGCCCGGTATTCGGCCATGCGCGTGCGCACGGTCTCGGCATTGTCGTCCGGGCGGCGCTTGAATTCAGTGCCCCCGCACTTATCGCAGACGCCCGGAACCTTCGGCTGCTCGAACTTGTCGTGGTAGCCCTTGCCGCACGTGGCGCAAGTGAAGCGGCCGGTGATACGCTCGACCAGCGCATCCTCGTTCACTTCAAGCTCCACCACGTGGTCGAGCTTGCGTCCGCGCCCGGCCAGGATCGCATCGAGCGATTCAGCCTGCGCCGCAGTGCGCGGATAGCCGTCGAAGATGGCGCCGACGCTCGGCCCCATCGCATCGAGCTCATCCCCGATCAGTGCCGAAACGATCTCGTCCGAGACCAGTTCGCCACGTTCCATCACAGCCTTGGCTTCAAGCCCGGTGGGCGTGCCGGCCTTGACGGCGGCGCGCAGCATGTCGCCGGTGGAGAGCTGGCGCATGCCGTGCCGCTCAACCAGACGCTGCGCCTGGGTGCCCTTGCCCGCCCCCGGCGGGCCCAACAGGATGATATTCACGCCTTACCCCTCAATTATCCCTGTGCCTGCGCTCCCTTCAGCGCAGGCGTCCCTTCAGCTTGGCCTTCTTGATCAGGTCGCCATACTGGTGCGCCAGCAGGTGCGACTGGATCTGGGTGATGGTGTCCACCGTCACGTTGACGACGATCAACAGGCTGGTGCCCCCCATGAACAACAGCGGCAGACCGGTCATCGAGAGGAAGTACTCGGGCACGGTGCAAACCACGGTCAGATACAAGGCGCCAATCACGGTCACGCGCGTCAGCACGTAATCCAGATAGTTCGCGGTGTTCTTGCCCGGACGGATGCCGGGAATGAAGCCGCCATTCTTCTTCAGGTTGTCGGCCGTCTCTTCAGGATTGAAGACCACGGCAGTGTAGAAGAACGAGAAGAAGATGATGCCGGCCGCATAGAGCGCCATATACAGCGGCTTGCCATGGCCGAGATACTGGTTGAGCGTGACGACGATCTTGCCCGCGGTCGATTCCGGGTTCAGCGACTTGCCGGCGAACTGGGTGATCGTCAGCGGCAGCAGCAGCAGCGAGCTGGCGAAAATCGGCGGGATGACGCCGGCCGTGTTCAGCTTCAGCGGCAGGTGGCTGCGATCGGCCTGCATCATGCCGCGCTGAGTGGCGCGCTTGGGATACTGGATCAGCAGACGGCGCGTGGAACGCTCGAAGAAGCAGATACCCAGAATCATCAGCACCACGAGTGCGATCAGCGAGATGATCAGGATCGAGCCGGTGTCGCCGGCGCTGTAGGCCTGGCCCACGTTGCTGGCGAACGTCGGCATCTGGGCGACGATGCCCGCCATGATGATCAGCGAAACGCCGTTGCCGATGCCGCGCGCGGTGATCTGCTCACCGAGCCACAGCAGGAACATGGTGCCGCCAACCAGCGAGATGACCGCGCCCACGCGGAACACGAGGCCCGGATCCACGACTGCGGCGAGACCGCTGGAAGCGCCGTAGGCCTCAAGGCTCACGGCCAGGAACCAGCCCTGGATCGCGCAGAGCACCACAGCGCCGTAGCGGGTGTACTGGTTGAGCTTCTTGCGGCCGGCTTCGCCTTCCTTCTTCAGCGCCATCAGCGACGGATGAAGGGCAGCGGCCAGCTGAACGACGATCGATGCCGTGATATAGGGCATCACGCCGAGCGCGATCAGGCTCATGCGCGAAAGCGAGCCGCCCGAGAACGTGTTGAACAGGTCGAGAATGCCGCCCTGCGTCTTGTCATAGAGCTTGGCGAGAATCACCGGGTTCACACCCGGGAGCGGCACGAAGCTCAGGAAGCGGAAAACGATCAGCGCACCGACTGTGAACCAGATACGGTTCTTCAGTTCGGTGGCCTTCGAGAAATTGGCCAGGTTCAGCGAGCTGGCAATGTTGTCGGCGCGAGAAGCCATGACGATTGGTAATGCCTCGAATAGTCGGTTCGCACTTGCCTTAGCGACTGCGCGCAGGCTTGTCGAACCCGGTTCTGATCCGCTCATATAGACATTCGCGCCGGGTCTGAAAGACCCGTACCGCAGGTTCGGTCGGAATGTTACACAAGTCGGAACGAAGAGAGGGCGAAGCGCATGGCGCCCGCCCTCTCCCTATGAGCTAATCGCTGATGCGATGCCTCAGGCCTCGACGGCTTCCTTGGCAGGAACGATGACCGTGCCGCCAACCTTCTCAACCGCTGCAATGGCGCCCTTCGAGGCACCGGCAACGTTGAAGGTGACCTTGTCGGTCAGTTCGCCCTTGGCGAGGAGGCGCACGCCGTCCTTGCCGCCACGGGCCAGACCGGCTGCCTTGAGAACGGCGTGATCGACGGTGCCCGAGATGTCGAGCTTGCCGGCTTCGATCGCCTTCTGGATCATGCCGAGGTTCACTTCAGCGTAGTCCTTGGCGAACTTCTTGTTGCTGAAGCCGCGCTTCGGAAGGCGCATGTGGAGCGGCATCTGGCCACCCTCGAAGCCGTTGATCGAAACGCCCGAGCGTGCCTTGGCACCCTTCTGGCCGCGACCGGCGGTCTTGCCCTTGCCCGAACCGATACCACGGCCGACGCGGATGCGACGGTGACGGGCGCCGGCGTTGTCGCGGATGTCATTCAATTTCATAGTCTGCACTCGCTTTCGCTTTAAATCGCGCTTGAAGGAAGGGGCGCCCCATAAGGGAAAGGCGGCGGCCTGTCACCCCCTAATGCGGGAACGCGGCCGAAACCCGCCGATTCGCGGGCCTCGGCGCCTTTGAAACCGCCCTTTCAGGTGCCGCGAAGGCGGATCATCACCTTGCCCTCGCCCGCCACCGGGCGGCCCTCCGAATCGCGCGCCGGCACCCATTCGAGAACATCCCGACCCAGCTTGCAGATATCCGCATCGAACTCGGGCGAGACCGTCTTGGGTTCGAACGCGCAGGAGGTCATCCCGCCGCGCGCATCGATCTTGAAGTGCAGCGTGTGCCGGGTCATCTCGTCCTTGTTGAAGATCTTGCCATAGCGATCGCCAAGCTTGGCCAGCTCCCCGTTGAACTCGGCCTTGCTGCCGTCGGCGAGCTGGGCCTCTTCGGCGAGCGCGGCGTAATCCTCCTCGGACACTTTCGGCTTCATCCGCTGGACCATCCCGATCCAGCCCAGCGCGCGGGCAATCTGCATCGGCGAATCGCGGTCGACCAACGCCTGGCACTGCGCGCCGGAGGGGCTGGCGCCGTGCGAGAGCAGGAGGCGCACCGCTTCATCGCGGCGATAGGCCATGGCCCAGGCCAGCGGGGTCATCCCGAACAGGTCCGGCGAATCGATCGCACTCTTGGGGGCGGGCCTGTTGGTGGACTTTTCGCCCGGCTTGACCGGCGCATTGGCCTGTTCGGCGGCCAGCTTGCGCTGCTCGCGCGCTTCTTCGTTCAGAATGCGGCGCAGGGCCGCCACGTTGCCCCTACGGGCCGCGTCGGCAAGCGTTGCGCCGGTCTGTAGCGGGCCGAGGTCGGGATAGCCGTAGGCGCGCTTGGGCGCCTCGCTGATCGCACGCAGCACGGCGCCGTGGGCGGAGCCTACATCCTTGCCCGCCGCATCGGCTTCCTGCGCCTCCAGCGGACGGCAGACATCGCGGTAAGGATAGGCCGGATCGGCGATCAGTGCCTGATTGAAGGCGCGCGCGAAGGCGACGAGGTTGTCCTCACGCGTGGCTTCCGGCGCGGCGCTGGCAGTATCGGTCGGCTCGGGCGACGGTTCGCCGTCCTCGCCGTAATACGTGACGACGCGGGCCATGCGCGGATTGAGGCCGCCGCGCAGCGCACAGAGCGCGCCGAACCCGCGCGTATCGATACCCTCCACCGTGACGGCGGCGACGAGCCGGAAATCACCCGCTGCAGCGGCCTTCTGCGCTTCCTCGATAGGATCGGCGCGGCCCTGCGCGATCGCGGCCTTCAGCGCGCGGTCGGCATTGCGGTTGCGTTCGAGCACGGCCGGGTCCGCCAGCGGATCGGCGCAGGGAGGCTCTGCCGCCGGGCTTTCTTCGACGTAAGTCTCGTCATCGCCGGTGGCGGTGCCGTCGCAGCCCGAAACGGCGAGCGTGGCAAGAATAAGCGATGAGGCCGCGATGGTCCTGCGAAACAAGGTATCCCCCAGGGAAGTGCAAGGTGCCGGAAGTCGGGCGCGCTTAGCACAGGACTCATCCCCAGGTGGAGATGAACTTGCGCGAACGCACAGCTTTTCGATGGGCGGCCTTCGGCGGGATGACGCCGAAACCGTCCTGAGCAAAGAAAAGGGCCCCGGCGTTTCCGCCGGAGCCCCTTCCTGTTTTCTGGCCAAAGGCCGGTCGATCAGTCGACCACCACAACCATGTGCGGCAGCTTGGCGATCGCACCACGGACTTCCGGGGTGTCTTCGCGCTCGACGACCTTGTGCATCTTGCCGAGGCCAAGACCGATAAGGATCTTCTTCTGGCTCTCGGGGCGACGGATCGGCGAACCGATCTGCTTGATCTTGATCTTCGCCATGATGCTTACTCCACGATGGCTTCAGCAGCGGCTTCAGCCTCTGCTTCGCTGGCGCCACCGCGACCAAGCAGGTCAGAGACCTTCTTGCCGCGACGCTGGGCAACCGACTTCGGCGAAGTCTGGTTGGTCAGCGCGTCGAACGTGGCGCGGATCATGTTGTACGGGTTCGAGGTGCCGACCGACTTGGTCACGACGTCATGGACGCCGAGGCTTTCGAACACGGCGCGCATCGGACCACCGGCGATGATGCCGGTACCGGCAGGCGCCGTACGCACGTTCACCTTGCCGGCGCCGAAGTGGCCCCGACCGTCGTGGTGAAGAGTGCGGCCGTCCTTGAGCGGCACGCGGACCATCTTCTTCTTGGCAGAAGCAGTGGCCTTCGTGATCGCTTCAGGCACTTCGCGAGCCTTGGCATGGCCGAAGCCGACGCGGCCCTTGCCGTCACCAACGACGACGAGTGCTGCGAAACCAAAGCGCTTGCCGCCCTTAACGGTCTTCGAGACGCGGTTGATGTGGACGAGCTTCTCGATGAGCTCCTCGCCCTGTTCCTCGTCGTTGTTGCCACGGCCGCCACGGCGGTCGTCGCGACGGCCACGGCCGCCACGCTCGCCGCGTTCGCCACGGCCACGGCCACGACCACGACCTTCGCGGACTTCCTGGCCTTCAACAGCCGGGACGTCGGTCTGGATTTCGGTGTTTTCGTCAGCCATGATCAGAACTCCAGCCCGCCTTCACGGGCGGCTTCGGCCAGCGCCTTGACGCGGCCATGGAAGAGGAAACCGCCACGGTCGAACACGACCGAGGTGATGCCCGCCTTCTTGGCGGCCTCGGCGAGTTCCTTGCCAACGCGGGTCGCGGCATCCTTGTCGGTGCCCTTGCCGCCAAGGGTATTGGCGGCGGCCAGCGTACGGCCCTGCGCGTCGTCGATGATCTGCGCATAGATGTGACGGCCGGTGCGATGCACCGACAGGCGAGGACGGCCGCCCGAACGGGCCTTCAGGGCCGTGCGGACGCGCCGGGCGCGGCGCGCGAAAAGAGAAAGCTTGGCCATTACTTCTTCTTCCCTTCCTTGCGGAAGATGAATTCGCCGCGGTACTTGATACCCTTGCCCTTGTAAGGCTCAGGCTTGCGCCAGCGGCGAATTTCGGCCGCGAGTTGGCCGACCTTCTGCTTGTCGATGCCCGAGATTTCGACCGTGGTGTTATCCGGGGTCTTGATCTCGATGCCTTCCGGCACGGCGATGTCAACGTCATGCGAGTAGCCGAGCTGCAGCTTCAGGTTCTTGCCCTGAGCGGCCGCACGGTAGCCGACGCCCTTGATCTCGAGGACCTTGGAGAAGCCGTTGGTAACGCCTTCAACGAGGTTCGAAACGAGGGTACGCTGCATGCCCCAGTGGCTGCGGGCAGCCTTGGTCTGGTTGGCAGGCTGAACGGCGATCGAACCTTCTTCGACCGAGTAGGTCACGAGGTCCGACAGACCCAGAGTCAGGGTGCCCTTGGGGCCCTTCACGCTGAGAACGCCGTTGTCGATGGCGGCAGTGACCCCGCCAGGGATCACAACCGGCTTTTTGCCGATGCGGCTCATTAGAACACCTCCGCCAGCACTTCGCCACCGACGTTGGCAGCGCGCGCTTCGGCATCCGAAAGCACGCCGCGGGGCGTCGAGACGATGGTGATGCCAAGGCCGTTGCGCACAACCGGGAGTTCCTTCGAACCCGAGTAGACGCGGCGGCCAGGCTTGGAGACGCGGGCGATGTGCTTGATAGCAGGCTCGCCCTCGAAATACTTCAGCTCGATGCGCAGCTGCGGGTGGGCACCGGTGGCGTCATCGCTGAAACCACGGATGTAACCTTCACGCTGCAGAACTTCGAGCACGCGCGCACGCAGCTTGCTGGCGGGAGAAAGGACCGAGTCCTTCTTCGCCTGCTGGCCGTTGCGGATGCGGGTGAGCATATCACCCAGGGGATCGGTCATAGCCATTGCTTAGTATCCCTTACCAGCTCGACTTGGTCACGCCGGGGATCATGCCTTTGTTGGCAAGATCACGCAGCTCGACGCGGCACAGACCGAACTTGCGGTAGTAACCGCGCGGACGACCGGTGGTGGCGCAACGGTTGCGAACCCGGGTCGGGTTGCCGTTACGCGGGATCTCGGCCAGCTTCAGACGGGCGATGAGGCGCTCGGTTTCGTCGAGCGATTCATCATCGGCCACTGCCTTCAGGCGCGCGTACTTGCCTGCATACTTCTTAACGAGCTGCTTGCGGCGCTCGTTCTTGTTCACGGAACTCAGTTTCGCCATGGACTTAAGCTCTCTTGCTCAGCGGCGGCTCACGCCGCCTCCTTCTGTTCCGACACTTCAGCCGGGAACGGGAAACCGAAGAGACGCAGCAGTTCGCGCGCTTCCTCATCGGTCTTGGCGGTGGTGGTGACGATGATGTCCATGCCACGCACCTTCTCGATCTTGTCGTAGCTGATCTCCGGGAAGATGATCTGCTCCTTGAGACCCATCGCGTAGTTGCCGCGGCCGTCGAACGACTTCGGATTCAGACCACGGAAGTCGCGGATGCGGGGCATCGCGATCGTGATGAGGCGATCGAGAAATTCGTACATACGCTCGCGACGCAGGGTCACCTTGCAGCCGATCGGCATGCCTTCGCGCAGCTTGAACTGTGCGATCGACTTGCGGGCCTTGGTGATCACCGGCTTCTGACCAGCGATGGCTTCCATCTCGACAGCGGCGGTCTGGACCTTCTTCTTGTCCTGGCTCGCCTCGCCCACGCCCATGTTGAGCGTGATCTTTTCGATCTTGGGCACTTCCATCGCGTTCTTGTAACCGAACTTCTCGGTCATCGCCTTGACGATCGCGTCGTCATAGCGCGTGCGCATGCGCGGAGTGTAGTTCTCAGCCATCGATGGTCTCCCCGGACTTGACGGCCACGCGGACCTTCTTTCCGTCCTTGGTCTCGAAGCGAACGCGGGTCGGCTTGCCGTCCTTGTCGGCAACGGCGATCTTGCTGATCGCCATCGGTGCCGGAGTGCGCTCGATGCCGCCCTGCGGGTTCTGCTGGGTCGGCTTGCGGTGGCGGGTGGCGACGTTCACGCCTTCAACCACGACCTTGCCGTCCTTGGGCAAGACCTGGAGAACGGTGCCGGTGCGGCCCTTGTCCTTGCCGGACAGGACGACGACGGCGTCACCCTTCTTGATCTTTGCGGCAGCCATTACAGCACCTCCGGAGCAAGCGAGATGATCTTCATGAAGCCCTTGCCGCGAAGCTCGCGCACGACGGGGCCAAAGATACGAGTGCCGATCGGCTCCTCGTTCTTGTTGATCAGCACGGCGGCATTGCCGTCGAAGCGAATCACGCTGCCGTCAGCACGACGGACGTCCTTGCGCGTACGGACAATAACCGCACGATGGACGTCGCCCTTTTTGACGCGAGCGCGGGGCTGCGCTTCCTTAACCGACACCACGATGATGTCGCCAACGCCTGCGAACCGACGCTTAGAGCCGCCCAGCACCTTGATGCACTGGACGCGCTTTGCGCCGCTGTTGTCCGCGACGTCGAGATTGGATTGCATCTGGATCATAGATCCGAGTCCTTCTCAACTGGCTTGCCGGAACCAGTCCGGCAGTTCCTAAAAAGACAGGCCCACGAGGGGCCCGAGTCGCCCCGACGGGCGAAGTGCGGCCCTTTGCCGCATTCACCCGCCTAGGTCAACACTCTTGTCCGGCCGAGAGGCCGAGGTCCTTAGACCTCGGCTTCCAGTGCCGTACCCTTGCTCGCCTGAAGACGGTCAAGAACCTTCCAGGTCTTGGTCTTCGAGTAGGGCTTCGTCTCCTCGATCCGGACGCGTTCGCCGGTCTTGAAGGCGTTGTCTTCGTCGTGAGCGTGGTACTTCTTCGAGCGACGGATGATCTTCCCGTAAAGGGGGTGCTTCACCTTGCGCTCGACCAGTACGGTCACGGTCTTGTCGGTTTTGTCGGAAACGACGGTCCCGATCAGAATACGCTTGGGCATCGTGTTTCCTCCTTAGGCCTTCGCCGCACGCTCAGCCTGGAGCGTTTTGATGCGGGCGATGTCACGACGCACCTGCTGGATGCGCGCAGGCGCTTCGAGCTGGCTGGTCGCGGCCTGGAACCGCAGGTTGAACTGCTCGCGCTTCAGATCGACGAGTTCAGCGGTGAGCTGGTCGTCGGTCTTGGCGCGAAGGTCTTCGATCTTGTTAGCCATGATACGACTTCCTTACTCGCCGCCAAGGTGCGAGGTGTCGCCGAGGCGAGCCACGACCTTGGTCTTGATCGGCAGCTTCATCGCAGCGCGGCTGAAAGCCTCGGCTGCGAGGGGGCCAGCGACGCCGTCCAGTTCGAACAGGATGCGGCCGGGCTTGACGCGGGCCGCCCAGTATTCGACCGAACCCTTGCCCTTACCCTGACGGACTTCAGCAGGCTTCTTCGAAACCGGCACGTCGGGGAAGACGCGGATCCAGAGACGACCCTGGCGCTTGATGTGACGCGTGATCGCGCGGCGAGCCGCTTCGATCTGGCGGGCGGTGATCCGCTCCGGCTCGAGGGCCTTGAGGCCGTACGAGCCGAAGTTCAGGTCGGTGCCACCCTTGGCATCGCCCTTGATGCGGCCCTTGAAGGCCTTGCGGAACTTGGTCTTTTTCGGTTGCAGCATGGTGCTTACTCTACCTCAAGCCTCAGCGCGCGGGTCGCACGCCGGAGGTCTGGGCCTCCATCATAAGACGGTCCTGCGCCATCGGGTCGTGACCAAGGATTTCGCCCTTGAAGATCCAGACCTTGATGCCGATGATGCCATAGGCGGTGAGCGCCTCGGCTTCGGCATAGTCGATGTTGGCACGCAGAGTGTGCAGCGGCACGCGGCCTTCACGGTACCATTCGGTACGCGCGATTTCCGCGCCGCCCAGGCGACCACCGCAAGTGATCTTGATGCCTTCGGCGCCGAGACGAAGAGCCGACTGAACGGCGCGCTTCATGGCACGGCGGAAAGCAACGCGGCGGACCAGCTGGTCGGCGATGCCCTGAGCGACGAGCTTCGAGTCGATTTCCGGCTTGCGGATTTCAACAATGTTCAGCTTCACTTCGCTGCCGGTCATCGTCGCAAGCTGCTTGCGCAGCTTCTCGATGTCCGCACCCTTCTTGCCGATGATAACACCGGGACGGGCTGCGTAGATCGAAATGCGGCACAGCTTGGCCGGACGCTCGATCACCACCTTCGAGATCGCAGCCTGGGGCAGCGCCGAAATGATGAACTTGCGGATCTTGAGGTCTTCCTCAAGAAGCTTGCCGTAGTCCCGGCCTTCCGCAAACCAGCGGCTGTCCCAGGTACGGTTGATCTGCAGACGCAGACCGATCGGATTGCTCTTGTGACCCATGGCTCAGGCCTCCTCGACTTCGCGAACGACGATCCGCAGGCGCGAGAACGGCTTGAGGATCCGGGTGGACTTGCCGCGACCACGAGCGTGGAAACGCTTCATGGTGATCGACTTGCCGACCGACGCCTCGGCGACGACGAGAGCGTCGACGTCGAGGTTGTGGTTGTTTTCCGCATTCGCGATCGCCGAAGCGAGGATCTTGCGGGCGTCCTGGGCCATGGCCTTCTTGGAGAAGGCCAGGATGTTCATCGCGTCCTCGACCTTGCGGCCACGGATGAGGGCGGCGACGAGGTTGAGCTTCTGGGCGGAACCACGAATGGTGGTGCCGACCGCAAGAGCTTCCTTCTCGCCAACGCGGCGGGGTGCTGCCTGCTTGCTCATTAGCGCTTGCCCTTCTTGTCGGCAGCGTGACCGGGGAACGTGCGCGTGGGCGCGAATTCACCGAGCTTGTGGCCGACCATGTCCTCGTTGACCGAGACAGGGATGAACTTGTGCCCGTTGTAGACCGAGAAGGTCAGACCAACGAACTGCGGAAGGATGGTGGAGCGACGCGACCAGGTCTTGATCGGACCAGCGCGGTTGCCGGCATCCTGCGCGACCTCGGCCTTCTTGAGAAGGTACAGGTCGACGAAGGGGCCTTTCCAGACGGAACGTGCCATCGTGTCTTACCTCTTCTTCTTGGCGTGGCGCGAACGGATGATCATCTTGTCCGTCTGCTTGTTGTTGCGAGTGCGAGCGCCCTTGGTCGGCTTGCCCCACGGAGTGACCGGGTGGCGGCCGCCCGAGGTGCGGCCTTCACCACCACCGTGCGGGTGGTCGACCGGGTTCTTGGCAACGCCGCGCGTCAGCGGGCGACGGCCCAGCCAACGGCCGCGACCGGCCTTGGCAAGGGTCTGGTTGGCGTTGTCGGGGTTCGACACGGCGCCAACGGTGCCCATGCAATCGCCACGCAGGTAGCGCTGCTCGCCCGAGTTCAGACGAACGATGACCATGCCGCGGTCACGACCGACGACCTGCACATAGGTGCCTGCCGAACGGGCGATCTGGCCGCCCTTGCCGGGCTTCATCTCGACGTTGTGGCAGATCGTGCCGACCGGCATCTGCGACAGGAGCATCGCGTTGCCGGGCTTCACGTCGGTCTTTTCGCCAGCGACGACAACGTCACCAACGGCCAGACGCTGCGGCGCCAGGATGTAGGTCAGCTCGCCGTCGGTGTACTTCACCAGCGCGATGAAGGCGGTGCGGTTGGGATCGTATTCGATCCGCTCCACGGTCGCTTCCATGTCCCACTTACGACGCTTGAAGTCGATGAAGCGGTACTTCTGCTTGTGACCACCGGCGATGCCACGCGAAGTGACATGACCCTTGTTGTTACGACCACCAGTCTTCGACTTGCCTTCGGTCAGAGCCTTGACAGGCTTGCCCTTCCACAGCGACGACTTGTCGACGAGGACCAGGCCGCGGCGTGCGGGGCTGGTCGGGTTATAATGCTTCAGTGCCATCGGATCAGCCCCGTACGCCTTCGGTGATGTCAATCGACTGGCCTTCGGCCAGCGTGACGATCGCCTTCTTCACGTCGCTGCGACGGTAAGGCTTACCGCGCCAGCGCTTGGTCTTGCCCTTCTGGACCAGGGTGTTCACGCCAGTAACCTTGACGTCGAACAGCGCCTCGACGGCAGCCTTGATCTCGGGCTTGGTCGCCTTGTCAGCCACCTTGAACACGACCGCGTTCTGCTCCGAAAGCAGGGTCGACTTCTCGGTGATGTGCGGCGAGAGGATCACGTCGTAGTGACGGATGTCCACGTTGCTCTTAGCCATTGAAACGCGCCTCCAGCTTCTCGACAGCGGCGCGCGTCAGCACCAGCGTATCATGCTTCAGGATGTCGTAGACATTGGCGCCGACAGCCGGGAGCACGTTGACGCCGATGATGTTGCGGGCAGCCAGGGCGAAGCCCTCGTTGACCTGCTCACCGTCCATGACGAGAACCTTCTTGCCGAAGTTCGCCTTGGCGAGCTGACCGGCGAGCGCCTTGGTCTTGGCATCGGAAACGTCGAGCGAGTCGACGATCACGAGACCGTTCTGAGCCTTGGCCGAAAGGGCCATCTTCAGACCGAGAGCGCGGATCTTCTTGTTCAGCGAGACGTTGAACTCGCGGCGACGGGCACCGTGAGCCTTACCACCGCCGATGAACACCGGTGCTGCGCGATCGCCGTGACGAGCGGTACCGCCGCCCTTCTGGCGACCGAACTTCTTGCCGGTGCGCGCGACTTCCGAGCGCTCGCGGGTCGCACGGGCGATGCCGCGACGGTTTTCGAGCTGCCAGGTGACGACGCGGTGCAGGATGTCAGCGCGCGGCTCAAGGCCGAACACGTCGTCCGAAAGCTCGATGTCGGCGTTAGCGGCCGAACCGTCGATATTGAGGACCTGAACCTTCATGATTAGCCCTCCTGGCCTTCGGTCGCTTCGGGAGCCACGGCTTCGGCCGGGGTCACGGCAGCGGCCGTATCATTGGTGTTGGCGGCCGACTTGATGCCGGCGGGGTACGGAGCCTCGGCGTGACGGGCAACCTTGACGGCGTCCGAAACGGTGAGCCAGGCGTTCTTCGAACCCGGGACCGAACCCTTGACGAAGATCAGGCCACGCTCGTCGTCCACGCGGACGACTTCGAGGTTCTGCTGGGTGCGCTGACGGTCGCCCATGTGGCCGGCCATCTTCTTGTTCTTGAACACCTTGCCCGGATCCTGACGGTTACCCGTCGAACCGTGCGCACGGTGCGAGATCGAAACACCGTGGGTGGCGCGCATACCGCCGAAGCCCCAGCGCTTCATGGCGCCCTGGAAGCCCTTACCCTGGGTGTGGCCGCCTACGTCGACCAGCTGGCCGGGCACGAAGTGCGAGGCTGCGATCGTGGCGCCAACTTCGAGGAGGGCGTCGTCGGCGACGCGGAATTCCGCGACGCGCATCTTGAGGGGAACCTGAGCCTTGGCGAAGTGTTCGCGCTGCGGCTTGGCAACGTTCTTCTGCTTTGCTTCGCCCGCACCGAGCTGAACCGCGACGTAGCCGTCACGATCAGCAGTACGGACCGAAACCACCTGACAGTCTTCAAGTGCCAGGACAGTGACGGGCACGTGGCGACCGTCCTCCTGGAACAGGCGGGTCATCCCGACTTTCTTGGCGATCACGCCTGTACGCATGACCTTTCTCCTTACAGAGGCGTACGCAGGACCATCCCCCGTACGCGTGTCCAACCCTGTTATGATACGAACCCCGTCCGGGTCAGGTGTTCCCTGCAAACCCGTTATGGGCCGCGGAAACGAGACGGGGGACGCATTCCCGACGCTTCCCGAAGGAGACGGCGGAGGTATCCCTTGTGTCCCCCCGGTTTCCCTTAGGGGCGCTGTCTCTGCAAACTTCCGTTCGCAAAGCCGGCCGCGAAGGCCGACAAGGTAATTTGGATCCGAAGATCCGAATTTCACCTGATCGTTTTAAGTCCGATCAAAAAGACTATCGGGGCAACCTTGGCGGTTGCCCCGTAAACCGGCTTAGGCCAGCTTGATCTCGACGTTCACGCCGGCAGCCAGGTCGAGCTTCATCAGCGCGTCGACGGTAGCTGCGTTCGGCTGCACGATATCAAGCAGACGCTTGTAGGTGCGGACTTCGAACTGCTCACGCGACTTCTTGTCGATGTGCGGACCACGGTTGACCGTGAACTTCTCGATCTTGGTCGGAAGAGGAATGGGCCCACGAATCAGAGCGCCGGTACGGCGGGCCGTGTCAGCGATTTCGCCAGTAGCCTGGTCGAGCACGCGATGGTCAAACGCCTTGAGGCGGATACGGATGTTCTGAGCTTCCATTACCTACTACCGATGAGAAAGAGCCAAAGGGCTTGCGCCCAGTCAAATTCGAACCGCGCCCCTACACGGCGACGGCGAGTCGGGCAACCCCTGATTTCACGTGGCGCGGCAGGTTTTTTCGAAGGTTGTCGGCGCCGTTCGTCGCATCCGCCCTTCCCTGCCCCCTATCTGCTTCCTACGTTGGGATGGCGACGCCTAACAGAAGCCGCTCTCAATGTCCTCCATCACCACGACAATTTCGAGCGCGTTCGCCGCGCTGACTCTTGCATGCCTGGCACCGGGTGCCCTTGCAGCCGGTGCCCCCGCCTATGCCCACAGCGGAAGCGCCACTCCCATCGACCTCGACGACACCGACGTACTAACCGCCCACGTTGGCATGCCCGATAGCTCGGGCAGCCCCGTGGACGACGCCTGCCGTGAAGCCGCCCGCGCCAGCAATGGCGGCAATGACGGCACGATCGTCGTCTGCTCCCACGGCGCCGACGGTACGGACCAGCGCGTCCCGGCATCGAAGTCGGTAGACGAAAGCACGCGCACGGGCGCAGCCTACCCGCCGGACGTCGGACATCTGCCCGGCTGCCTTGGTCCTTGCATCACCATACCGTTCGGCCGCGTGCCGGAACCGGTCTACTACATCGACCTCAAGTCCATTCCCGAAGCCCCCAAGGGCTCGGATGCATGGAAGATCGGACAGGGTGAGTTGCGAGCGCGATAAAGACGCCCGTCAGGACTTTGCACCCCATCAACGCGAAAAGCCCGGCCTTCCTCGCGGAAGGCCGGGCCAATCACTCTAGCCGAAGCTGAAGATCAGCGAATTACTTCGTGATCTTGGCAACAACGCCCGAACCGACGGTACGGCCGCCTTCGCGAATTGCGAAGCGGAGACCTTCGTCCATGGCGATCGGCGCGATGAGCTTGATCGACAGGGCAATGTTGTCGCCCGGCATGACCATCTCGGTGCCCTCGGGAAGGATCACTTCGCCGGTCACGTCGGTGGTGCGGAAGTAGAACTGCGGACGGTAGTTGGCGAAGAACGGCGTGTGACGGCCGCCTTCGTCCTTCGACAGAACGTAGACTTCTGCGTCGAACTCGGTGTGCGGGGTAACGGTGCCCGGCTTGGCGAGAACCTGACCACGCTCAACGTCGTCGCGCTTCAGACCACGAACCAGCGCGCCGATGTTGTCGCCGGCTTCACCCTGGTCGAGCAGCTTGCGGAACATTTCGACGCCGGTGACGACGGTCTTCTGCGTGTCGCGGATGCCGACGACTTCGACTTCTTCACCAACCTTGACGATGCCGGTTTCGACGCGGCCGGTCACAACCGTACCACGACCCGAGATCGAGAACACGTCTTCGACGGGCATCAGGAACGCCTTGTCGGTGGGACGCGGGGGCTGCGGGATGAACTCGTCAACGGCCTTCATCAGCGCGAGGATCGATTCCTTGCCGATGTTGTCGTCACGGCCTTCAAGAGCGGCCAGAGCCGAACCCTTGACGACGGGGATGTTGTCGCCGTCGAAGTCATACGACGAGAGCAGTTCGCGCACTTCGAGTTCGACGAGCTCAAGGAGCTCTTCGTCATCGACCTGGTCGACCTTGTTCATGTACACGACCAGCTGCGGCACGCCAACCTGGCGGGCGAGCAGGATGTGCTCGCGGGTCTGCGGCATCGGGCCGTCAGCAGCGTTCACAACCAGGATCGCGCCGTCCATCTGGGCAGCACCGGTGATCATGTTCTTCACGTAGTCGGCGTGACCCGGGCAGTCGACGTGCGCGTAGTGACGAGCGTCGGTCTCGTACTCGACGTGTGCGGTCGAGATGGTGATGCCGCGCTCGCGCTCTTCGGGAGCCTTGTCGATGTTTGCGAAGTCAACCGCGGTACCACCGAATGCTTCAGCCATCACCTTGGTGATGGCGGCAGTCAGGGTGGTCTTGCCGTGGTCGACGTGACCGATGGTGCCGATGTTGCAGTGCGGCTTGTTCCGCTCGAATTTTGCCTTCGCCATTGTTCAAACCTTCTTTTCGCTTGAAATAGAATCTGCGGGAAGGACGGCGCCCGCTGAAACAGGCGCCGCCCCTAGAATGATCTTGCCTCTTAGGCAAGCTTCTCCTTGACTTCTGCCGCGACGTTGGCCGGGACTTCGTCGTAGTGGGAGAAGAACATCGAGTAGTTTGCACGGCCCTGGGTGAACGAGCGGAGCTGGTTCACATAGCCGAACATGTTTGCCAGAGGAACCATGGCTTCGACGACCTGGGCGTTGCCCCGGCTGTCGGTACCCTGGATCTGGCCGCGACGGCTGTTCATGTCGCCGATGACGTCGCCGAGGTATTCCTCGGGGGTGACGACTTCAACCTTCATGATCGGCTCAAGCAGCTTGATGCCGGCCTTCTGGGCGACTTCACGCATAGCACCGCGACCGGCGATTTCGAAGGCCAGAGCCGACGAGTCGACGTCGTGGTACGCACCGTCGTAAAGGACGATGTCGAAGTCGATGATCGGGAAGCCGACCAGCGAACCCGAGGCAGCGGTTTCGCGCATGCCCTTTTCGATCGCGGGGATATATTCCTTCGGAATATTACCGCCCTTGATCTCGTCCTTGAAGTTGATGCCCGCACCGCGCTCGCCCGGCGTGACCTTCACCTTCACGCGGCCGAACTGACCGGTACCGCCCGACTGCTTCTTGTGGGTGTAGTCGATGTCCACCGGCTTCGCGAGGTATTCGCGATAGGCAACCTGCGGAGCGCCGACGTTGGCTTCGACCTTGAACTCGCGACGCATACGGTCGACGATGATGTCCAGGTGAAGTTCGCCCATGCCCTTGATGATCGTCTGGCCCGACTCGTGGTCGGTGGTGACGCGGAACGAGGGATCTTCGGCCGAGAGACGGTTGAGCGCGACGCCCATCTTCTCCTGGTCGGCCTTGGTCTTCGGTTCCACCGACAGTTCGATGACCGGCTCGGGGAATTCCATGCGTTCGAGAACGATCGGCGCCTTTTCCGCGCAGAGCGTGTCGCCCGTGGTGGTTTCCTTCATGCCGGCAAGGGCAACGATGTCACCCGCGAAGGATTCGTCGATGTCCTTACGGTCGTTGGCGTGCATTTCGAGAATGCGGCCGACCTTTTCCTTCTTGCCCTTCACCGAGTTCAGGTACGTGCCCTTCGACAGCGTGCCCGAGTAGATGCGGATGAAGGTGAGCGAGCCCACGAAGGGATCGTTCATGACCTTGAAGGCGAGCGCCGAGAACGGAGCTTCGTCCGAAGGCGGACGGCTGTCGGGCTCGTCGCTGTCGACCTTGACGCCCTGGACGTCTTCGATGTCGAGCGGCGAAGGCAGATAGTCGACGACGGCGTCGAGCAGGGGCTGAACGCCCTTGTTCTTGAACGCCGAGCCGCAAACGACCGGAACGAACGAGTGGTTCAGCGTGCCCTTGCGGATCAGCGCCTTGAGGGTCGCGACGTCGGGCTCGGTGCCTTCGAGGTACGCTTCCATGACCGCATCGTCCTGCTCGACAGCAAGTTCGAGCAGCTTTTCGCGGTATTCGGCGGCTTCGTCAGCCAGCTCAGCCGGGATCTCTTCGTAGAAGAATTCGGCGCCGAGCGATTCGTCCTTCCAGATGATCGCGCGGTTGTGAACCAGGTCGACCAGGCCCTTCAGGTCGGCTTCGAGGCCGATCGGAATGTAGAGCACGGCAGGCGTCGCACCGAGGCGGTCGATGATCGACTGCACGCAGTACTTGAAGTTCGCACCGGTACGGTCGAGCTTGTTGATGAAGCACATGCGCGGAACGCCGTACTTGTCGGCCTGACGCCACACGGTTTCCGACTGCGGCTCAACGCCGGCAACGCCGTCGAAGCATGCGACCGCACCGTCGAGCACGCGCAGCGAGCGTTCGACTTCGATGGTGAAGTCGACGTGCCCGGGGGTGTCGATGATGTTGATGCGGTATTCTTTGCTCTCGGACGTCCAGAAGCAGGTGGTCGCAGCCGAGGTGATGGTGATGCCGCGTTCCTGCTCCTGCTCCATCCAGTCCATGGTCGCAGCGCCGTCGTGGACTTCGCCGATCTTGTAGGACTTGCCGGTGTAGTAGAGGATTCGCTCGGTAGTGGTGGTCTTACCGGCGTCGATGTGCGCCATAATACCGATGTTACGGTACATATTGAGCGGATGGCTGCGTGCCATGGTGAAAATCCTTAGAAGGAGTTTTGGAGACTGGGACCGACCGTCAGATAGGTCCCCAGCCCCTGAAATAAAAGTGTGACGCCCGGATGACCGCCCGATCCTTCGACAAGCTCAGGAGGAGCGGATATCCGGGGCCACACGCTCACATTACCAGCGGTAGTGCGAGAAGGCGCGGTTCGCGTCCGCCATGCGGTGCGTGTCTTCGCGCTTCTTCACGGCGTTGCCGCGGTTGTTGGCAGCGTCGAGCAGCTCACCCGACAGACGGGCCGCCATGGTGGTTTCCGGACGGTTGCGAGCCGCCGTGATCAGCCAGCGGATGGCCAGAGCCTGGGCGCGCTCGGGGCGCACTTCGACGGGGACCTGGTAGGTCGCACCGCCAACGCGGCGGCTGCGAACTTCGATCTGCGGCTTCACGTTGTTCAGGGCATCGTGGAACAGCTGGATCGGGTCGGTCTTGGCACGGGTTTCCATGGTTTCCATGGCGCCATAGACGATCGATTCGGCGACCGACTTCTTACCGTCGAGCATGAGGTTGTTCATGAACTTCGACAGGACCTGATCACCGAACTTCGGATCAGGCAGGATTTCCCGCTTCTCGGGACGACGACGACGTGACATCGTTGGTATTCCTTGTTCTTTCGGGCGGGAGCGTGAGCATCACCGGCCGGTAAATCCAGTACCGTGCGGCGCAATTACGCCGCGGCCAGCTTACTTCGGACGCTTGGCGCCGTACTTCGAGCGGCTCTGCTTGCGATCCTTGACGCCCTGCGTGTCGAGCACGCCGCGCAGGATGTGGTAGCGAACGCCGGGAAGGTCGCGGACGCGGCCGCCGCGGATGAGCACGACCGAGTGCTCCTGCAGGTTGTGGCCTTCACCCGGGATGTACGAAATGACTTCGCGGCTGTTGGTCAGGCGCACCTTGGCGACCTTGCGGAGAGCCGAGTTCGGCTTCTTCGGGGTCGTGGTGTAAACGCGGGTGCAGACGCCACGCTTCTGGGGGTTCTGCTCCATCGCAGGGACCTTGGACTTGGCCTTCTGCGGTTCGCGGCCCTTGCGGACCAGCTGGTTGATAGTGGGCATCTATACTCTTCTTTCAAATGGGAGTGCGATGGATCCGGGCCGGGGCAAAAAGCGCCGGCACGAACCCTTCGCACCCGGATCAAGGGCCCGGAGCATCTGAAAGGAGAGTGCAGGAAGGGTCACGCCGTAACGGTATTTCCGGAAACCGCATCGTCATCCCGGCAAAAACCGGGCTCGCTGTCGGTTCAGGCCCACCCATCGGCGGGGACCGTCACACGTGAGCCGAAAAACACTCCACCCGGCCAGAATGCACCGGATTACTTTGCCATGAGCTTCCCGGAAAAAGCCCCTGCCCGACTCGGCGCAAGGTCATCCCGAATGGGAGCGATCCGCAGCCAAAGCCGCGCGAAAGTCCCGGAAATGCTGACATGGCAATGTTCAGCTCTATGTCGTTTCCTGCGAGAGAACCCGCAGAAGATGGGCGCCCTTACGGGATTTGGGCGGCGCAATCAAGTCCTGCGACGCGGGGGTTTGCCTCCGCCACCCCCAGAGGTTTCCCCATACATCCCTAGGGGTCTCCCCGATAGGCCGCCAAAGGGCGATCATGCAGCCTCCGCGCGGTGCAGCCAGAGGGGAGCGCATGCTCCGGCCTCGTAACCTGGAAGTGGAGCCTAGAGATGGCCGACAAAAAGCCGAACATCCTCATCCTGTGGGGGGACGACATCGGTCAGTCCAACCTCAGCATCTTCACCAAGGGCATGATGGGCTACAAGACGCCCAACATCGACAGTATCGCCGAACAGGGCATGCTGTTCACCGACTATTATGCCGAACAGAGCTGCACCGCAGGGCGCGCCAGCTTCATCATGGGCCAGAACGGCCTTCGCACCGGCCTGACCAAGGTCGGCATGCCGGGCGCCAAGGAAGGCATGCAGGCCGTAAACCCGACCATCGCGCGCGTGCTCAAGTCCGCAGGCTACGCGACCGGGCAATTCGGCAAGAACCACCTCGGCGACCGCGACGAACACCTGCCGACCATGCATGGTTTCGACGAGTTCTACGGTAACCTCTACCACCTCAATGCGGAGGAAGAGCCCGAGAACCCGGACTATCCCAAGCCGGAGGATTTCCCGAATTTCCGCAAGAAATTCGGCCCGCGCGGCGTGCTGCATTGCCATGCCGACGGCAAGGGCGGGCAAAAGATCGAGGATACCGGCCCGCTGACCAAGCTGCGGATGCAGACCATCGACGACGAAGTGGTTGAAAAGGCCAGCGCCTTCATCCGCAAGACGGTGGAATCGGGTGAACCGTTCTTCGTGTGGTTCAACACCACGCACATGCACTTCCGCACCCACGTGAAGCCGGAAAGCCGGGGCCAGGCCGGTCGCTGGCAGAGCGAATACCACGACGTGATGATCGACCACGACAAGGCGATCGGCGTGATGCTGGGCCTGCTCGACGAACTGGGCATCGCCGACAATACCTTTGTCATGTACTCGACCGACAACGGCCCACACTGCAACTCGTGGCCGGATGCCGGCACCACGCCGTTCCGTTCAGAAAAGAACACCAGTTGGGAAGGTGCCTACCGCGTTCCTGCCATGGTTCGCTGGCCGGGCAAGATTCCCGCAGGATCGATCTCGAACGACATCGTCTCCCACCTCGATTGGCTTCCAACTTTCGCGGCCATGGCCGGTATCGAAGACGTCGCCGGGAAGCTCAAGAAGGGCTGCGAACTCGATGGTCACAAGTTCAAGGTCCACCTCGACGGTTACGACCTTGGCGGGCATTTGACCAAGGGCGAGAAGTCCCCGCGTCCGGGCTTCATCTACTGGACCGACGAAGGCGGCGTGGCTGCGCTCCGGGTGGACAACTGGAAGGCGGTGTTCATGGAACAGCGCTGCCAGGGCACGCTGCAGATCTGGGGCGAACCGTTCGTCACGGGCCGCATTCCCAAGCTCTTCAACTTGCGGACCGACCCTTACGAATTCGCCGATATTACGTCGAACACCTATTGGGACTGGTATCTCGACCGCGCGTTCATCCTTGTGCCGATGCAGGGGATCATCGCAGACTTCCTGAGCACGCTGAAGGAATTCCCGCCAAGCCAGAAGGCAGGAACCTTCAATCTCGACAAGGTGCTCGATACCATGACCCAGGCGGCATCCGGCAGCGCCTGACACGTCGGAGCATCCGAAATCCGGCCGGGCCCCCGCCAGCGTGGGGGTCCGGCCAGCCTGTATCTGCTCCGCACGAAGCTGGAGCGGATGGGGATGGAAGTGAAGGCATGGAAGCGGAGCGATCTCAATACGTGACGGTGATCGTCAGCGTATCGGCATAGCTGCCCACCGAGACGTTCTGGAGCGCCGGAATACGGCCGTAGGCCGTCGCGCTGGAACTGAAGGCGAGCAGCCCGTTGAGCTGCACTTGCACGGTCGAGGTGCCCGCCGTGCCGTCTCCCCACACCGTGGTATGAGCCGAGTTCGCGAAGATGTTGTAATAGAGCAGGTTCGTGCCCGCTGCCATGCGCCGCGCGGTGGCATTGCCGGAGGCGCCCGCACTTAGGGCGATGTCGGCGGTGCTGAGGATGCTGGCGACGCTGGTGCAGTTGATAGTGACAGTGGCGTTCACGTCCTGCGGCGTGGGTGCAGTCTGGTCGTAGTTTCCGAAGGCCATGGCCGTCGTGCTCACGGTGCAGGAGCAGAGGCAGAGCGCCTGCGCGGGCTCAGGCGGGAGGATCAGAGCGCAGAGCGCGACGGCCACGGGGAGGTAACGGAGCGTCATTTGCCCACGATCCCGGATTCGGTCTGGCAGACGGCGGCGATCGGGTGGACGAGGACATCGGCGGGCACCGCCTCCCCCAGATGCACGACGCAAGTGCCGCCCTGCCCCTTCGCGATGCGCAGGCGGGCGTGGGGGATGAAGTCTTCGAGGTACAGTTCGCCGTCGTGGCCAATGACGGTATGCGTGGCGGTGGCGGCTTCCACGGTAACGTCGAGCCCGGCGGGGAGCGGATTTCCGGCAACGTCCGTCACACGCAGCCGCGCGGGATGTGCGTTGCGGTGGCCGAAAGTGACGCGCACGGCCTTGCCCCAGCCCGGCGTCACGGCCTGCTCGACATCGCCGAGAGAGACCTCGATCGGGATGTTCGCGGGATCGATGGCCACGCGGTTGGCCACGTAGGGAACCAGTCCGGTGACGAGAACGCTGCCGCTCTTTCCCGCTCCTGCCGCCATCGGCACGGGGCGGTTCTCCAACAGGACCACCGCGCCGGGATCGCCGCTGAGGTCCACCACTGCGAAGGCATCTCCCACCCGGGGCGCGGTGGCAATCTTGCCGCCCGCCGCCACGAACGCGCCGCGCGCCTCGACCCGTGTGGACAGGGCATCGCCGCGCCACAGGCCCGCGAGTTGCAGGTCGCCGGCCGTCGTGCGCAGCGTCATCAGCCCTTCGGCCCAGTTCGTGCCCTCACGCGTGTCGCGGCCGATGGCAGCGCGATAACCGAGGCCCGTGTCCGTCGGCGTCGCCTTGTCGTAGAGCGCGGAAACGCTGCCGGAATCCACACTTACCGAAGCATGGGCGGACTGGCCCAGCGGCACCGTCAGCACGCCGAACAGCCAGTCCGACCGGACGCCTTCACCGCTCTGACGCTGCGCGCCGAGGCTCAGGAACGCCCCGCCCAGTGTCATCGAGTACCCGACCGAGGCGAGCGCGCTGCGCTCCGCGCCGGTCCGGATCGCGAGATAGCCGAGATTGACCGAGCCTGCCCGCCCCATCGACAGACTGCCCGAAAGCGCCAGCTCCTGCCGCACCCCGCGCGCCATGCGGGGATCGCCGGGCTGGCGGTAGTCCGGGTCCATGATCCGGTAGCTGGCGGTGAGGCCATAGCTTCGGGTCAGGCGCTGGGCCTGCACTTGCAACAGCCCGCCCGTCCGCCCCCCGTCTTGAGACACCGCGCCGGCAAGGCGGATCTCGCCCAGCGGCTGCACCACCAGTTGCGCCCCCATCCCGCCCACGGTGACGCCCCCGCCGCTCTCCACGCGCGTTTCCAGAGACAGCGCAGAAGTCAGCCCGTGCCGCACCGAGGCAGCGCCGAATCCGGAGCCATAGGAAAAGCTGCGCATGCCGTAATCCCGCCGCAGCAGCCCGCCCTCCAGCGAGAACTCGGTCAGTCCCGGCTGCAGTTGCGATGTGCTGGCGTAGAAACTGCGCGTCACCACGCGCTGGTTGCCCGCGACATCCCGCACGGTCATCGTCACGTCCCCGGCGCCGTTGAACTGCGGGCGGTAGGCGTAGCTGAACAGCCCCGGCTGCACTGTGAAATCGCGCACGCCCTCCCGCGCGGCGAGTTCCACGGTCGAAGGCAGCGCCGAACCGCCCTGCAAGACCGGCAACGGATAGGTCAGCCGCGCCGGATCGAGCGAGAAATCGGTGCCGATGCGGATCCCGCCGAAGCGCACCGGCTGGCTCCATGACGACCCTCGGCTGAGCGTGTCGCCCACCGCCAGCCGAATGCGCCGCGCGGGGAAATCCAGCGTATAGGCACTGTCCAGCCGCACATTCGGCGTCCCTCCGGTCCCGACGAGACCGCTGGTCGTGAATACCCCCCAGCCGCCCGACACGCCCAGATCGACCAGCGCCGAAAACGCCGTGGTGCCGCTGTCCTGCGTGAAGGCAAGATCATAGTCGATATAGGCGGCCGGTATCGCGCGGGTCACGGCGACCGGCGCGTCCGGAGGCCCGATCCGCACCGGCGCATAGCGTTCGGCGGACACGTCGAGCAGCAGCACCGTCCCGCCCGCATCCAGCCGCGCCTTCAGGCCCGGCACACTATCGAGCGCGATATAGTCCTCGCCCGCCCACTTCGTGGAGACCGCCTTTTCCGGCACCGGCACCCCGCAGTCGGCAAGGTCTGTCAGCCGCAGATGGAGGCGCTTGCCGGTCACCACCAGCAGTCCGTTACAGCCGCGATCCTGCCCGTTGACGACCACGCCCACCGGGACGGCGGCACTCGCTTCCGCCTCCACGTCGGAAGCCGACTGAGCCCGGGCTGGCCCGGGCGGCAAGACGAAAGCGGCGCCCGCCAGCAGAAGCGCTGAGCGCGAGGAGGCGGAACGGAAGAGCACGAAACGGAAGCCATGACGCAGACGGCTCAAGGCCCCGCGCGGGGGCGCAGGTCGAGCGGTCCATCGGGCGTCTTGGCGCGCACCGCCCCCGGCACGCCCTCGAACCCGGCGGGCAAGGGCAGCGCGGTGCGTCCTCCGGCAAGAATGTAGAAACTCTTCGTCACCGTGCCCGGCGCCTGCCCGGCGCGAACCGGTTCGAGTTCGAGCGACAGGACTTGCGCGTGGCGTGCACCGTCGTTCTCGATCACCAGCACCGGGCGCCCAGCGGCGTCGGACCCCAGCGACCAGACGAGATTGGGCTGCGCTTCCGCCGCCGCGCGGAACACCGGAACGCTGATCCGCAGCAGTGTACGGATGCCGCCGGGTCGGGAAGTGGAGCCCGGGGCCGCGTCCGGCCGGGGCAGTTCGTCCAGCACCAGTCGCCAGCTCTGCTCGGCGACGCCCGAGGGCGTTCGCGGCCCGGATGGCGGCATGCCGCACCGGACCAGCCGCTCTTCCCGGGCTCCCAGTGTCACGATCGTCGGATTGACCTGAAACGCCGCGTCCTCGGCCAGCACATCCTCGCCGTTCGCGTCCTTCGACCAGCGATAGCCGCGCACTTGCACGGATACCGGCGTGTCCTCGTCATTGGCGACCGTCAGCCCGCAGAAACGGGCATTCTCCGGAACCTCCACCCGGATCGGCATGACCCGCAGGCTACCCGCCGCCACCGGCGCCGCCCCGGCCATTGCCATCGGGGCCAGCAGCCAGAGGCCGGTCGCCCGCATCAATAATTGACCGTGACCGTGACCGTATCGGTGTAACTCCCCGCAGGCACGTTCTGGAGCGCGGGTATCCGCCCGTAGACAGTGAGCGCCGCTGCCGTCGTAGTGGCGGGGGCGGAGGCCGGCGTATCGGTCCCCGGCGTGTTACCCCAATTGTTGGTGTGGCCGGAATCGCGATAGAGCGCGTAGTTCAGCGCGTTGGTGCTCAGCAGCATCTGCCGCGTGGTCACGGTGGCGCCGCTGGTGCCCCCGGCATTGAGCCCGACGGTATAGCTGGTGCCGGTCGTGCAGTTGACGGTGATCGTGCTGGTCCCATCGGTGGGCGTACCGGACAGCGGATTGTAGTTGCCGAAAGCCAATGCCGTTGCGGTAACCGTGCAGGAGGGCAGGACCGTGGCGGTGACGGCAAACGTGGTCGTCGCGGTCGCCGCTTCGGCAGCCTGGGGTGATGCGAAAACGAATGCGGTTACCGCAAGCGTAAGGGATCCGGCCTTGCAAAGGTTTGCGCAAAACCGCTTCCGACGGGTGGCGAATTGAAAGGCAAGGTTTTCCATGCCTTCGAGTCTCATTGATAATCCTTGATATTGGCTAGCCAGAGACCCACGTGTTTCTACGTAGTTTCCTGTGCTCCCGAGGCTTGCACGGTTAAGAACCCGTCGCCTTGCGCCAAGGGGCGCACACCGCCCGCGCCGCGAAATATGGGACCGGTCGAGGACGGTTCCGGAGCGAAGCCGATCGGGTGAGAGGGCATGGCGTCGTCATGCAGGCGCTGCCCGCTGCGGCTAACTTCGCGGCGCTCGTAATAGCGGCTCGACGCGTCTGGCGAATGGTCGGATGTGCGGGAGAGCCGCCATAGCTCTCCCCATCTCGCTCATGCTGCTCATCCCCCTCACCCCGCTCATCCTGAGCCTGTCGAAGGATGTTGGATCAGCGCCACGCCGCCAGGGGCTTCGACAAGCTCAGCCTGAGCGGATTTGAAGGAGGGAGCGGATTTGAAGGGCCGGAATTGCGGGGAAGCAGGCGTACCTTGGCGTGAATCATGTTCCGAAAACAGGAAGGCCTTGCTTGAACCAAGCGCGCTTGATCTTACCCTCTACAACTTCATAGATGCCGATGACGTCAAGCTTCGCTCGGCCCTGCGGCAGGTTGCGTGTGACGATTTCCCGGTCCACGACCATGCCACCGACGGCAACGCGGCCTAGCAGGCGAGCAAATAAATCCGGCTCGTTGAAGCGCTCAATGTGTCGGGCGCGGATCTGTTCGGAACCTTTAGCAATGCTCTCTGACGGCCATGCAAAAACCTCCGCGTCGCTTGCCCAGAAAGACATGAATTCATCGATGTCGCGTGCATTGTAAGCATCGAGCTGGCGACCTACGACTTTCGCTTCCTCACTTGATTGGGCATCGATTTCCAACGTGAACCTCCTTGCCGGCACCGAGGCCGAGCGGGCGGGGTCCATGCGTCAAGCGGTGAAACTTCGCAACATTGGCATGCCAGAAACGCTGGCGTAAGCGGACGTGGCGCTTACGCACCCCGCGGCGACTGACTTCCCTGCGCGTCGTGAGCCTCGCGGCCCTCCCGCTTGCGGGAAGGCAGAGTTGCGCTGCCCTCTCATGGTTGCGCTGGAACTCCCCTCCCGCAAGCGGGAGGGGTTTGGGATCCCCTCAATCGATATCCAGCAGCTTCGGTGCGCCCATGCCGTCCATGAAGTTGGCAAGGTTGCGGTGGAGGTTGATGACCTTCTGTTCCTGATGCGGATTGGGCAGCGGGCCACGGAAGCCGGAGGACTTCATGCCCTTCTGCACGAACTGCATGTTCGAGAAGTCCTGCGCCAGAACCGAACCCCATTTCTCACCGATCGGATCGGCATAGACCCATTCCGTCTCCGGCTCCTCGCCTTCGGGGAAGCGTTCGAGGGCGTAGCTTTCGAATACGCACTTGTCGGGGTCATTGCCGTAAGGGCGCACGCGGTAGCAGAGCGCGAAAGTCTCTCCGTGGAGGATGTTCTGGTTGGGAAACAGGCCCCAGGCCAGCCCACTCTCCTTCTTGATCTCTGGCGGGACTTCCGGCCAGACCACCCCGCGCGCGGCGTCGTCGGCCTTCGCGCTCTTGAGCCAGTGGGCGATGATCTCACCCGGCGTGGCGGTTTCGGGCAGTTCGTCCACCAGACGGCTGGCGGCGTTGACCAGCGTTTCGGTGGAGGCGGAGTAGTTCACCGTCTCATAGTTTTCGCGGATCAGTTCGTAAGTCGAGACGCGCGCATCGTCGCCCTTGCCGGCGCGGGTGGTGCCGGCGCTCTCGCTCATCTGGAACTTGCTGTCGCGCGTGTCGTAGCTGGACACCGAGTGCAGGCCGTACTGCTTGGACAGCGCGTAATAGTCGCCATAGGCCAAGAGCTGCGTATGGGTGCCGGCGACGTGATAGGGTTCCAGGAACGCCTCGATCGCGGTCTTCCAGTTGCAGTCGTAGATCGCCCACTGGCGCCACTTGTAGTGCATGCCGGCAAGGTCGAAGTGGTCGAGGATCTCCCCCGCGCGGCCCATCCATTCGGACAGGGGCACCGCATCGGGATCCATGGTGATGTAGATGTAGCCGCCCCAGGTATCGACCTGCACTTCGGACAGGCAGGTCATTTCCGGCGTCAGCTTGTTGTGCCAGTCCTGCGGGTCGAGGATGTAGGTGTTTTCACCGTCGAGGTTGAACGTCCAGCCGTGGAAGCCGCAGATGAAGCTCTTGCGGTTGTTGCCGCGCACGTCGTGGACCTTGCCCGGCAGCATGTCCGGCACCGAAACGAGCTGGCGGCCGCGATGCGGGCAGACGTTGTGGAAGGCCTTGAGCGAACCATCGTCCTTGCGCAGCACGATGATCGATTCGTCGGCGACATTGTAGGTCAGCCAGTCGCCGGGGTTCGGCAGGTCTGTCTCGCGCTCGACCATTTGCCAGATCTTCGGCCAGAGCAGGGTCTTTTCCGCCTGAAGGTAATCCTTCGAAAGGAAGGCCGTGGTCGGATACGTGGCGAGGCGTTCCTCGTCCATGTCCTGTGCGGTCAGTGTGGCCGTCTGATTGGTGCCCGTATCTTTCACGTGGCCTCTCCTGTTATCAACAGCGTTGTTCATTAAGCTATCGCCCGCGCGAGAACCAGAGGGATTCTACCCAAGATCGCTGCCGGGATGGATAAGAATTCAGGCGTGTTTCCGGAAGTCGCTCGCCGGGATCGGGCCGATCAGTTCGCCATCGTCCCACTCGACGCGGCGATAGCGGTTCTCGTCGAGGCCCAGCGGGGGCAGCGGCGTGTAGACATAGCGGCTGAACGCATAGACCCGGCGCGCCGGGACAAGCGCGGTGCGGACCTGGCGGACGGGCGTGATCGGGCCGCGATAGCCGCCGAAAGCCCAGGCGTCGGTCGGCGCGCGGCTGGCCATGACGATCAGGGGAAACGGGCAGTCGCCCCGGTGGAATTCCAGCATGCAGGCCTGCTGCACCACCAGTCCCACCGACTCGTGGGAGACCAGCAGGGCGGAATTCGGGGTGTGAGCGACGGTCTGGATGGTGCGGCGCCAATCCTGCGGCTGGGGAATCCAGACGAGCGTGACCAGTTCGTAAAGCCCCACCGCCGCCACACCTGCAAGCGTAACTCCCTGCGCGAGAATGCCGAATCTGCGCCCTCCCCCCGCCAGCGCGGCAGCGGCGAGCAGGACGGTGAAGCTGGCGCACCAGTGCAGCGTGTAATCGGAGATGATCGGGTGGATCCGGTCCGCCACCTTGAACGCGGCCAGCGCGGCGATCACGATGAACAGCGCCAGCCGTGTCGTCCGATCCCGGAAAGTCCGCGCCACGCCGACGACCATCAGCGCCGCCATCAGGCCGGAACCGATCTCTCCATCAAGCAGGAGCTGGAGGTTCACGCTCGACAGCCAGTCGTCGAACGAGAGCGGCTCGATCCACGCGATATTGGCCGAGGCCGCGTGGACTTGCATAGCGGCGATCCACAAGGCCCAGCCCGACAGTACCGCCACCGCGAGGTTCGCCGCCAACAGGCGCTGTAACGCCGTGCGGCCGATGCTCCGACACAGTGCCGCCTCAGCCAGCACCGCCAGCGTGGCGATTACCGGCCAGAGCAGCATCGTCGTATGGCTGTAAATCGCGACCAGCGCCCCGCCGACATAGAGCGCCCAACTGCGCCGCGCCTTGCTATCGCTTTCCAGTGCCGCCAGCAGGCCGACGAACGAGACCGTCACCGCCAGCTTGGCCAGCACATAGCCGCGCAGATATTCGGACTGGTAGATATCGGAGGGCGAGAGCGCGAAGAGCAGCACCGCCAGCGCCGCCGCCGCCCAGCCCCAGTTGCGCCCGGCGATCCGCGCCACCAGCCCGATCTGCGCCAGCGACAGTAGCAATGGTAGGAGCCGCAGCACCGCCTGACTGTCCGGCAGCGCCATGCGCCAGAGTTTCAGCAGCGAATAGAACAACGGCGGGTTGGTCTCGCGCAGCATCCACGGGCCCCACAACTCCGCGAAGGAGCGGCCGGAGAAATAGAGCGAGGCATATTCGTCGAACCCCAGCGGGGCCGGCTCCTGCCGCAGCCGCAAGCCCAGCGCGAGCGCAAAGGCCGCCGCAACAAGCAGCCCTGCGAGCACCGAACGCGATTGCAGCCTGGCGTACATTTGTTTCCCCAAGGTACGCGCACGCAGCGCCACCCCCCGCGCCGATGTCTAGCCTGAGCGAGGCTCGGTGCAAATAGCCATACGCCGCCAAAGCGATCCGGGCTTCAGGCGGGGATTTCCGCAGTCGAAAACGGGGAAAGCACCGTCCAGCCCAGCGACATGTAAAGCTGGCGCCCCTCCTCGGTCGCGACAAGAAGTTCGGGGGCATTCGGGGATTGTCGCTGCGACTTCAGCGCATGCATGACGATATTGCCCAGCCCCTTCCTCTGGTGCCCGGGTGCTGTCACGATCCGGTCGTAGATGAAAACGCCCATGGTTTCGGCAGCATAACCGCTTGCCGCCAGACTGCCATCGTGGGCGACGATACGAATGGAAGTCGTCGGCCCATCGCGTTCACTTTCGAGCCGATAGCCGTCCGGAAGCGTGCGCGCCGCCGCGCCCACTGGTACCCTTACTGATGAGCGCGCATCGTTCGCGATCATAAAGTGGCTTTCGGGCTGGAGGTGCCACGCCGCCGGCAAAACAGCCCGCAAATCATCGACCGTCCCGCACAACTTGAGAAAATGTCGAGGCAGCGACACTTCGCGCCCGAATTCCCGCAATCCCTCACACGGCTCGGCAAACACCCAACGGCGCGCCTCGTTGGGCAGGTTGGTATCCACTCTCCAGCCGCCCCGGTCGGTAACGGGCAAGGGAAGTCCCCGACAAACCGATCGCGCGGAAAGCCACGCGGCGATCAAGGCAGGATCTGCGGAAAGGTCAGACATTCCCACTTGATAACAGAGACCTCGGCACCAACCATCGGAATCTTCGCAGAACCTGTCCAATGGCCCCGCGCCGGTGCTGCGTTACTCAGGCCGTTCCGCCGCTATGGCCTGCACGATCGGCTGGAACGCGGCGTCGAAGCGCGCCAGCACGTCAATCTCTCCGCCCTGCTCCATGTGCGAGATCAGGCGCTCGCCGTCCCAGCGGTGGAGGGCGTAGACGGGGGGCTCGTCGGTAATCATCGCGCGCTTGTCGGGGTGAGCCGGGTCGGCGGGCGTGAAATCGAGCGCGACCGGGGCGGCGCTCGATCCACAGACGGTAGCGGGAATGCCGTTCCACAGCGTGTGGATAGGACGGTGGAGATGCCCCGCCAGCAGCCCGACCACTTGCCGGCGCCCCTCAAGAGCCTGGGCAAGGCGGGCGATCCACGGCTCGCGTGCGTCGCAATCCAGCCAGGCAATGCCGCTCTCGAACGGCGGATGGTGGAGCGCGATCACCGTCGGCGCATGCGGATGCCCGGCGAGCTGCGCCGAGAGCCATGCCGCGCGCGTTTCGCAGAAACCGCCGCCGTGGCGGCCTTCCTCCAGCGTATCGAGCACCAGCACCCGCAGGCCTTTCAGCTCGATAGCATATTGCACGAAACCGTCGTGGCTGGGGCAAGTGGGAAACGCGGCCAGCAGTGGCCCGCGCAAATCGTGATTGCCGGTCATCGGCGCCACCGGGATCGGGCAGCCTTCGACCAACCGCGCCAGCAGCGCATAGCTCTCCGCATCGCCATGTTCGGTGAGATCGCCCGAAAGCAGCAGCAGGTCCGGCCGCTGCGGCCCTTCGGCAATGCGCCGCAGCACCGCGAGCAGGCGGCGGACATTGAACTCCTCCGGGTTGCCCCGGTCGAAGCCGATATGGATGTCCGTCACTTGGGCAATCAGCAAGGCGTGTCTCCCGAAGGCTCTTTTGTTATTGTCCTGTGGTTATGGGACCGGGCCTGTCTCCGGCGTTGAAGTCCTTGGTTACCGGCCCCTTAGAGACCGGGCCTGCCAGCGGTGCCTCATCATGGACCGTATCATGCGGCATCGGCCGCCGCGATCCAGAGGAAACGCCATGGAATCCGTGGCACATCGCGCAAGTCGAAGGCACTTTGGCACGTGTCGGCAATAGCGAGGCCCCTTCCGCCGCGCCGACATGGCAGGTGCGGCACTGCGCGATCCCAGGCAGCAACACGTCGGCGGCGCGGTCGGACTTCGGCGCGGCGTGGCAGCTGGTGCAGCTTTCCTGCCGGTGCGCGGCATGGTCGAACCAACCCCGCATCATGTAGCGCGCAGGTTGGTGCACCGGCACGACGCCGAGCTTGTCATCAATCGTCGCCGCGCGGTGGCATTCGCCGCAGACGCCCTTGCTGGACAGCGCGGATGCGAGGCTCAGGCCCGGCCATGAGGCCTGCACTGGCTGCTGCACCGGCTGGGCATAGCGGAACTGGTATAGGCCGCCTTCGCCGAAGACACCCGGCCGCCGCCGCGCGCCCACCTGCATTCCGGCTGGACGCGCAGCCATATAGGCGCGCGGCGTCCAGCGCGCAGCGGTGAGATCGGCGGCAAGCTGCTCCACGTCGCCGTGGCGCAGGCGGCGGACGATCCCACCGACACGGTCGTAGGCGAGCGAGTGGCAGCCTTCGCAATCGCGCTCCATCCGGACCGGCTGGAAGCGCACGCCGTCCTCGGTGGGGCGGTGGCAGTCCTTGCACTGGAGCCCATTCGCGCCATAACCGCGCGCGGCACCAAGGTTCATCGCCATGCGGGCCACCCCGCCGCGCGGATCGAGGTGGAGGCGATGCGCGAAGGCCAGCCCGTTGTCCTCGGTCAGCGGCTTGTCGAGCGACAGTTCGGCGGTCTTGCCGCTCATCGCATCGGTAACGACGGTGGCCGTGAACTGCGGGTGCAGGCGCGTGAAGTCCGACGCATTGCCGAGGCGCGTGTCGGGCAGCTTGTCCTTCAGCGCGCTGTGGCAATCGGCGCAGAACTGCTGCGCCGGTTCGGCCATGCGGGTCGGCCCCTGATGCTCGACATGGCAATCGCGGCACGCCCCCGGCCCCTCGTGCCCGAAGGCGTGGGCGACCGACCACAGCGCCCGCTCGCCCAGCGGCAGGTTGCCGCGCGCGGCGGCGAGACGGGCCGGGTCGGCATGGTCGTGCACCGCCTTGTGGCAGGAACGGCACGTGGCATCGCCCACCGGCTCAAAGGGTTTGACGTGGCAGGTTTCGCAACGGTCGCTCAGGGTGTGGTGCGCCAGGCTGAGTTCGCCGGGATTCCAGCTCCTGTCGCCGATCACGCCCCGGTCGGGCGTCCACGTGAGATTGCTGACGATCGGCACTGCCAGAAATGCGAGCAGGATCGCCAGCGCCAAAGTCCACGAGACCCAGCGCTTGCCGGGTACGACGCCTTGCAGCGAAAAACCGCGCTTTTCCTCCAGATCGCCCGAGCGGGTCGCGGCGTCCTCGCCCTTGCGCACGGTGAGCAGCGCGGTGCCGTCCTCGGCCCGGCCCAGTGTCAGGCGATAAGTGCCGAAGCCCAGTTCCCCGCCCACTTTCGGGTCGAGCGTGGCACTGCGCGTCTCGCTGCCGTCCAGCACGAAGCCCAGCGTGCCCACGGCCTCTGCCCGCACCCGGTCCTCACCTGTGAGGTGCAGCACGGCATGGCGCGGCTCCACGGCAAGGTCAGGCAAGTGCAGATCGTTGTCGGCAAGGCGGCCGATGGTGAGCGTATCGCCCACCACGTCGCGGTCACGCACGATCTCTCGCCCGGCGGCGGTGCGTTCGATCTGGCGGATGCGGAACGTCACTTGCGGCTCACCAGTAGAAGAACACGGAGACGATATGCGCGGTCAGCGCGGCCAGCAGCGCCATCGTCGTCGGCACATGGACGTAGAGCCAGACTTCCAGCAGCGCCTTCAGCCGCATGTGCCGCCGCAGCCGGTCCAGCATGGCCTTGCGGCGCATCATCAGCTTTTCGACGCGCTCCACATCGGGATTGGCGGCATCGAGCCCGCCAATCGCCTGCTGCGTGGCACAGTGCGGATAATTCCCCGAAAGCCGCCGCCACAGCCCTGCCGTGAACGGATCTTCGGCCAGCGCCGCCAGCACCAGATCGGCCTCCCGCCGGGCGAGCGGCTGGGCCGCCTCGTCCAGTTGCCGGTCCAGCGCGCGCATCGCCTCCGCCATCTGGGCTTGCGTCATCCCCTCCCGGTTCGAACTGAGCGCAGCCGGAAGCGCGGCATAGGCCCAGACCCCGAACAGGCCCGAGGCGATCACCAGCATCATCAGCGCATAGGCGAGCGTGTGGACGTTCCAGCCAAGCTGAAAGCCGGTGTGCAAGGTCGCCACCACCACCAGCGAAAGGCCAAGGTAGACATGCGCGGAAGTCCACGCCTTGAGCGACCAGCGCCCCGGCGTGATCGCCCGCTTGCGAATGCCCAGCAGCGCCAGCCAGACGATCAGCAGCGCGCCGATCGTGCCCAGGGTATAGCCCAGCCAGGTCCCCCCGCCGGGGCGCGGCGTCGGATCGGTGAGCATATAGGCGGCAGCACTGACAAGGCAGAGCCCCCCCGCCAGCTTCGCCCAGCGGAAGCGGCGATGGCGCAGGAAACTCTCATGGCTGCTGGTAACCTCGCGGTTCTGGCGCAAGGGCGTGGTGGCCATCAGCCCTCCTCCCCCAGCCGCGCGACCGTCAGGAACGCCTCGGGCGAAACGCGGATCGCGGCGCCGGTGGGGCAGGCACGCACGCAGGACGGGCCGCCGTCGATCCCGGCGCACATGTCGCACTTGATCGCCTTCTTCGGCTGCTCAACCTTGCCCGCGTGCTTCTTGCGCCAGTCCTTGCCCGGCTCACCCGGCCCGGGCCCTTTGCCGAGAAACATCCACGAGAGCAGCGAAGGCTTCTTCGGCGGCACCGCGTCCATGCGGATCACGCCATAGGGGCAGTTGCGCTGGCAATTGCCACAGCCGATGCAAGTCTCGTCGATGAACACCTCGCCATCCGGGCCGCGCCGGATCGCGTTGGGCGGGCAATCGGCCATGCAGTGCGGATGCTCGCAGTGGCGGCACGATGTGGGCACGTGAAGATGCGCGTAAGTGGTCCCCGCCTCGCGGTCGAGGCGGGAGAGGCCGTCATGGCTGTCCGCGCAGGCTTTCTCGCAATTGTCGCAGCCGACGCAGAGCTTTTCGTCGATCAGCAGCACGTCGGTCGCTTCGCCGATACCGTTGTCGACGAGGAACTGCGCGGTCTGCGAATACATGTCGACCACGCTGGAGAAGTTCTCCTTGCGCCCTTCGATGAAGGCATTGACCTCGCGCCGCCGCTCCATCTCGCCCATGGCCTTGCTGCGCAATTGCGGCTTGCGGTCCAGCAGGCGCATGAACGCCTCGCCCGGCAGGCGGATCAGTTCGGAGCGGATCGCTGCGCGCACCGTGGCGGAGCGGCGCGATCCGTCGATCACTGCCATCTCGCCGACATAGGCCCCGGCGGGCAGATAGCTGAGGAACACCGGCTTTCCGGCGATCTCGCGCTCCACCACCATCGATCCGCGGCGGATGATGAAGATATCGGTGCCTTCCGCGCCTTCCTGCATCACCACGTCGCCCGCGCGCGCCTCCACCACTTCGGCCCCGGCGACCAGTTCGGCGATATCGTCCGGCGTCAGCCCCGATCCGAATATCTGGAGCAATTGCCGCTCGATCGAAATGCGGTTGACCACGCGGGCGGCGGCGGGCGCCGTCGCCATCAGCTTCAGCGCGGCGGCGCGCGGCAGTTCGACGACGATCAGGTCGCTGCCCGCCCGCACCGTCGCCCCGCGCCTGCGGCCCGAGATCAGGCCCACTTCACCGAAGATCGAACCTTCGCCGATGGGCACGGTGATCGAGGGATCGTCCTTGCTCACTTCCACCAGCACCGATCCTTCGGCGATGGCGAAGAGCGAGGAGCCGGGTTCATGCCGCAGGAACACGGCCTGCCCCTTCGGCACCGCGCGCACGGCGGAATCGAGCATGATCTCGCGCAATTGCAGCGCCGAAATCTCGCGGAATATCTCGATCCGCGTCCCGAACAGCGTGAGCCATGCCTCGACCCCGCGATTGCCGGGCAGCGGCGCAAACTTTTCGGCCAGGATCGGCTCGTCGGCAGGCTTGAGCGCGGTATTGCCGTTCAGGAACTCGACGACGTCGTAGCCCTGATTCATGCAGTGCTTGATGAGCGGATAGCCCGCCAGCGCGCCGATCACGTGGATGCCCGGCCGGGTCGTCTCGAACTGGGGAGAGAGGACGGGGAATGCCTCCCGCTCCGGGCTGGTGAAGGCGATCCCGCAGTCTTCCACGAACTTGCGCGGCGGGGCGGAGCCGGTGCGGGCAATGATCCGGTCGCAGCGGATCGTCTCCTGCCCGTCGCGGGTATCGAGCACCAGTTCACCCGCGCGCACTTCGGCCGGCGTCGTTTCATGCCGCACGCGGATGCGGCCTGCTGCCTCGGCTTCGGCCAGCAGGGTGACGTTGCCTTCCTTGGCGCGGGCGAATTCGGTGCCGCGATTGAGGATAGTGACGACATTGCCCTGCGCCGGATCGGCCGCGAGGCCCAGCGCATTCTCGATCCCCGCGTCGCCGGAACCGACCACGGTCACGTGCTCGTCGATATATTCGCCGGGATCGTCGAGCTGGTACTGGATATGCGGCATGTCCGCACCCGGACAGCGCAAGCGGTTGGGATTGCCCTGCGTGCCGATGGCGAGGATCACGGCTTCCGCCTCGATCCGCGCGCCGTCCTTCAGCTTCAGGACAAAGGCACCCTTCTCGCCCTCTATGGCGACGACTTCGGCGTGGTAGCGCACGGCGATGCCCTGTGCGGCGGCCTGCTCGTCCCAGGTGCCCAGCACCGCCTCGCGCTTGCCGGCGTCGAAATCGAAATCGGACCGCAGCACCAGCGAGGCGGGCGTCGCCATCACGTGCTTGCCCTTCTGGTACTTGAAGATCGTGTCCGACAGGTGGTCGGTCTTTTCCAGCAGCACGTGGCTCATGCCAAGCGCGGCTGCGCGGCCCGCCGCGCTCATGCCGGCGGGGCCCGAGCCCACGATGGCCAGTCGGACGCGTTCCGTCACCAAATTCCCCCTGCCGAGCCGCGATGGACATCGCCACGCCGGATGCCTGCCCAGCGAATGGGCCCCGCGATTGCAAAGTGCGGTGAAATTCCGCATCTGCGCTCGCGAGCAGCGTCCGACGTGCCCCCTGGGGCCGACCGGGCTCTCATGGATCGGTTTTTCCGATGTTACAACAGGGGGTTTACCGATGGGGGCAAAGATCGGTGTCCAGCGCGCGGCGCTGGTCGTCGCCGGGCTGGTTGCCGCAAGCGCGGTCGGCGTGGCCGTCTGGCGCGGCAGCGAGAACCGACCGGAAGCCGCGGCCGCCGGGGCAATCGCGCCGAGCGCAGACCCTGTCGGCACATTGGAACAGGCCGCGCACGATGCGCCTGCCGATGCCACCGCATGGCAGAAGCTCGGCCTCGCCTACTTCACGCAGAATCGCTACGGCGAAGCGGCCGATGCCTATGCGCGCGCAGCCGCCATCGCGCCGGACAAGGCGGTGCTGTGGTCGGCGCTGGGCGAAGCGCGGGTCATGGCCAGCGAACACGATCCGATGCCGGAACCCGCGCTGGAGGCCTTCCGCAAGGCCGCCTCGCTGGACAAGGCCGATCCGCGCGCCCGCTATTTCCTTGCCGTGAAGCGCGATCTGGACGGCGATCACGGCGGCGCGCTGGACGACTGGCTGGAGCTGCTGCGCGTTTCCCCCGCCGATGCCCCATGGCGCACCGATCTCGTCCGCACCATTCAGCAAGTGGCGACGATCAACCATATCGACGTGACGAAGAAACTGGCCGAGGCGCAGGCCCTGCCCGCCGCCGCCCTGCCCCACGCGGCGGAGATGCCGCTGGCCGCACAGGGCATTCCCGGCCCCAGCGCCGGGGACATCGCCGCAGCCGCCCGAATGGCCCCGCACGAACAGCGCGAAATGGCGGACGGGATGGTCGCCCGCCTCGAAGCACGGCTCGCGGCCGAGCCTTCAAATGTCGACGGCTGGATCATGCTGATGCGCAGCCGGATGACGCTGGGCGAAAGCGACAAGGCCCGCAAGGCGCTCGCCGATGCTATCGCCGCCAATCCTGCCCGCGCCGGGGAACTTCGCCAGCAGGCGGAGGTTCTGGGGATCAGGTAGACCCGCACGATTAGCCAGAACCAATCACGCCGCGCCGCATCCGCCTTCCCACGCGCGCGCGGTGGGGAGCATGTGTCCCCAACGTCGAATCGATCCTGCCGGGAGTGCGCCATGAGTGAAGAACGCGAAATCGATGGCCTGCGCTGCATGTGGATGCGTGGCGGCACCTCGAAGGGCGGCTACTTCCTCAAGTCCGATCTCTCCGCAGACACCGCCGCGCGCGATGCCTTCCTGCTCGCGATCATGGGCTCGCCCGATCCGCGCCAGATCGACGGCATGGGCGGCGCCGATCCGCTGACCAGCAAGGTCGCCGTCGTCAGCAAGTCTGCCCGCGAAGGGATCGATGTCGATTACCTGTTCCTTCAGGTCTTCGTCGATCAGGCCATCGTCACCGATCAGCAGAACTGCGGCAATATCCTTGCCGGCATCGCCCCCTTTGCCATCGAGCGCGGGCTGATCGCGGCCACCGGCGACGAGACGAACGTCGCCATCTTCATGGAGAACACCGGCCAGGTCGCCGTCGCCACCGTGCAGACGCCGGGCGGTAAGGTGACGTACAAGGGTGATGCCAGGATCGACGGCGTGCCCGGCAGCCACGCACCGATCCCGCTGGAATTCCGCGATACCGCCGGTTCTTCCTGCGGTGCGCTGCTGCCCACCGGCAATGCCGTGGACGAAGTGAACGGCGTGCGCGTGACGCTGATCGACAACGGCATGCCCTGCGTCGTCATGAAGGCCGAGGACGTCGGCATCACGGGCTACGAAGACCGCGAAAGCCTTGACGCCAATACCGAGTTGAAGGCGAAGATCGAGGCCATCCGCCTTGCCGTGGGCGAGCGGATGAACCTGGGCGACGTCAAGGACAAGTCGGTCCCCAAGATGATGCTGGTCGCCCCGCCCAAGCACGGCGGTGCGGTGACCGTGCGCAGTTTCATTCCCCACCGCGCCCACGCCACCATCGGCGTGCTCGGCGCGGTCTCGGTGGCGACGGCCTGCCTGATCGAAGGCTCGCCCGCCGCCGAAGTCGCCATATGCCCCGAGGGTCGCCGCAAGACGCTGTCGGTCGAACATCCGACCGGCGAGATGTCCTGCGTCCTCGAAGTGGACGAGGGCGGCGCCGTGGTGAGCGCCGCCCTCCTTCGCACCGCCCGCAAGCTGATGGACGGGGTGGTTTTCGCTTGAGCGCCAATCACTAACTGCAAAAAGCGCTCGCCGCGTCGCAACATTCCGGGTTATCAGGGCTTCAAGGGATCGATCGGCATCCCGCCCGACAGGAGTTGCGACATGGCCTCGAAATTCATCCTGACCACGACCATCGCCGCTGCGGCGCTTGCCGCTGTCGCCGGCTGCAAGGGGCCGCAAGCCGCCCCTGACAGCACCGCCACCGCCACGAATTCACCGATCGACGTCTCCACGATCGTCAAGACACGCAAGGCGAACTTCAAGGACATCGCCAAGTCCAACAAGGTGGCCAAAGTCGCGCTCGAAGCCTCGACGCCGGACTTCCCCACTGCCTCCGCCGCCGCTCAGGCGATCCAGACGGACGCGGGCAAGATCGTGGGTCTGTTCCCCGACGGCACCGGCCCTGCTGAAGCCCCGAAGACCGAGGCCCTGCCGATAATCTGGCAGAAAAACGCTGAGTTCAAGGCCGCTGCAGACAAGCTGATCGCCGCTGCCGGAACGCTCAAGACCGCTGCCGATGCCAAGGACCTCGCCGCCGCGAACACCGCGATGGCGGGCATCGGCGCTGCCTGCAAGGGCTGCCACGAGACGTTCCGAAAGAAGGATAAGTGAGTTCCCCGGCGGACGCCACGGGCGTCCGCACCGCGCTTTGGGACCTGCCGGTCCGGGTGATCCACTGGAGCTTCGTGGTGCTGATCCCGGCGCTCTGGTGGACGGCCGAGAACGACCGGATGGCCCTGCACATGCAGATCGGCACGGTCTTGCTGCAACTGCTGGTGATCCGCGTGCTCTGGGGCTGCGTGGGCGGCTCGACTGCGCGCTTCGCCGCGTTCGTGCGCGGCCCCGGCGCGATGCTGGCCTACTTGCGCGGCAAGACCGATGCCGCCGCTGCCGGCCACAACCCGGCGGGCGGCTGGAGCGTGATCGCGCTGCTGGGCCTGATGGGGCTTCAGGTTACCCTCGGACTGTTTTCGGGCGACGAGGATGACGGCGCTGTCGGCCCGCTCAATCATCTGGTGTCTTTCCGCACCGCCGACCGGGCGAGTAACCTGCACGGACTGGTGTTCTATGCGATCCTTGCGCTGATCGCCCTGCACCTTGCGGCGATCGTCTATTACCGTGTGGTCAGGCGAGATCGGCTGATCACGCCGATGGTGACCGGCAAACGCGTGCTGCCCGCCGGTACGCCGGGGCTGGTGCATGCACCGGCTTGGCGGTTCTTCGCCTGTGTGGTGGTGGCATGGCTGGTCGGCTGGGCGATCTGGAGCGGGGTCAAGGTTTAGCAGCGGGGTGGGTGGACCTCCTGTTCCGCTCAGTCGCTTTAGATGCAAGCCATGGTTCGGCGGCCGTCGAGCACCGATCGGGGTTCCGGGCTAACCTGCGAAATGGATCCCGAAACAAGCTCAGGATGACGGATTGAGAGACCAACCGTTTCGGCGACGACGAAGTCCCGGCTTTGGCAGCCCTGCTCCCAACCCAACCTCTCAACCCCGCTCAGGCTGAGCTTGTCGAAGCCCCTTGAGGCGGGGCGCTGGGTCTACCATCCTTCGACAGGCTCAGGATGAGCGGGGTGGGTGGGGCTAGGGTGGAGATGGAGAAGACGATGCCCGCTCCCCCGTCCTACCCCTGCTTCAATTCCCGCAGTTCCTTCCGCGCCGCCATGTAGTTCGGCAACACGCTCCCCGCATACGTCCCGAAGATCGGCAGGTCGCCCCGGTCGATCGTCTCGGCCTCCGCATAGTGCGCAATGATCGCATCGGAATCGTTCATGAACTTGCCCGGCGCGTACTGCACGGTCGGGAACGTCACTTTCTCGAAATGCGGGGCAAGTTCGGCACGGATCGCGGCTTCGTTCTCGTCTCCGGCCGAGAAAATGCGCTGCTCGAACTGATCGAGAAGCCCCGCCTCCAGCAGGAAGATCCGCAGCTTGAGGCAGTGCGGACACGTCGCCTTCAGATAGAGAACGGGGCGGAACAGACTGTCTGACATGGGTTTTCCTCGTTCGGTCATTCGGTAAACGAGATGGAGGTGGGCTTGGCCAGTTCAAGCCCGCTGCCCGTCGCGGTCAGCCTGCCGCTGGCACGGTCCACCGCGAAGACCGCGAGATTGCCGCCACCTTGTGCGCCGCCCTGATTGGCGACCACCAGCCATTTGCCATCGCCTGAAAGCGAGAAGGCCCAGGGGATCTGCCCGCCGCTGTCGACCGTGTCGATCGGCGCCAGTCCGCCGTCCTGCCGCACGGCGTAGATCTGGATGCGATTGGCCGCACGGTTGCCTGCGTAGAGGAAGCGCCCATCGCGCGAGATCGCGATTTCCGATCCGCTGCGCGTCCCCGCAAAGTCGGCCGCGTCGAGCTGGATCGTCGACAGCGGCGTGAGCCGTCCCTGACCGGCATCCCACGCGAAGCTGGCGATCGAGCCGCCCATTTCCTCCATCAGGAAGGCATGGCGGCGGTCCGGCGAGAACACGATGTGCCGGGGGCCGGCGCCGGGCGTTACGGCCGCGAAGGGCTCCGGCGCGGGCGAGATCGTGCCCTTGGCGGCATCGAAGCGGTAGACGTAGACCTTGTCCGCGCCGAGATCGGGCGACAGCAGCCAGCGGCCCGAAGGATCGAGCGTCACGCCGTGCGCATGCGGGCCCTTCTGCCGCCGCTCGTTGGGGCCGGAGCCGGTATGGGCCTCCACGCTGGACGGCGCGGCGGCCAGCGTTCCGTCCGCTGCGACCGGGATCGTCGCGACGTGTCCGCTGCTGTAGTTGGCGACGAACAGCGTCCGCCCGTCCGGCGACAGCGCAAGGTGGGTCGGCCCGCCGCCGCCCGAATCGGCGCGTCCCCGAGGCGCCAGAGCGCCGGTCGCTGGGTCATAGGAGAAGCCCAGCACTGCGCCGTGGATCGTGCCGTCGTTGCCCGTCTCGCTCACCGTAAAAAGGCGGCGGTGGGCGGAATCGGCGAGTACCCAGGTCCCCCGGTCGACTTCGGCTACTACGCCCAGCGAAGTGAGCGCGCCGCTCTGCGGATCGAACCGCACGGCCACCACGCCCTGCCCCGGCCCGCTTCCCTGCGTGCCGACATAGGCCAGCGTCTGGACCGGAGCGCTTGCAGTCGGCACGGTCGCGCACCCGGTCAGCGCGATGGCCGTCATGCCGGACATCGCCCAGCGTATGGCGCTACCCCACAGCTTCGCTTTCATTTTTCGCATCCTTTTCCCGATCTTGCCCCGCAGGTTAGCGAGCTAATGCGGACCCGGCCACAGCACCGTGCGCAATCTATCGGGGAAGGTGCGGAATCGAAGCCTTTGTAAAGTTCCTCCCCTGCAAGGGGAGGGGGACCGCCCGCAGGGCGGTGGAGGGGTATCACCCTATCGGTTGCGCCCGACGGCGCGGGTGACACCCCTCCGTCAGTGCTTCGCACTGCCACCTCCCCTTGCAGGGGAGGAGACCTGCGGGGGCCATTGCGCCTGTCGCATCCGGTACTTAGGTTGACTGCGCGCCTTTCCCCCTCCCCCGCGATGGCGCGGCGATACAGGAGCCTCTCCTCATGGAATTCCGTCGCGAATCCGACTCCATCGGCGAAATCGACGTCCCGGCGAACGCCTATTGGGGCGCGCAGACCGAACGCAGCCTGCACAACTTCCCCTTCGGCCAGACCGAGCGCATGCCCATCGCCATCGTCCACGCCCTCGCCCGCGTGAAGCTGGCCGCGGCGCGGGTGAACCGCCGCCACGGGCTTGCCGCCGAACTGGCGCAGGCCATCGAGGCGGCGGCCGCCGAAGTGATCTCGGGCTCGCACGACGACCAGTTCCCGCTGGTGATCTGGCAGACCGGCTCCGGCACCCAGAGCAACATGAACGTCAACGAAGTGATCGCCGGGCGCGCGAACGAGCTGCTTTCGGGCAAGCGCGGCGGCAAGAGCCCGGTCCACCCCAACGACGACGTCAACCGCGGCCAGTCCTCGAACGACAGCTTCCCCACCGCCCTGCACGTTGCCGCCGCGCTGGGGGTTGAGCGGGCCCTGCTGCCCGCGCTGGACCGGCTGGCGGCAGCGCTCGATGCCAAGGCGCAGGCGTGGAGCGGGATCGTCAAGATCGGCCGCACCCACTTGCAGGACGCCACGCCGCTGACGCTGGGCCAGGAGTTTTCCGGCTATGTCCAGCAATTGCGCGATGCGCGGCGGCGGCTGGTCGAGGCCGAACAGGGAGTGCTGCGGCTGGCGCAGGGCGGCACGGCCGTCGGCACCGGGCTCAATGCGCCCGAGGGCTTTGCGGCCGACATGGCGGCCGATCTGGCCTCGCAGACCGGTTTGGCCTTCGTGCCCGCGCCCAATGCCTTCGAGGCGCTGGCCAGCAACGATGCGCTGGTGCAGCTTTCAGGCACGCTTTCGACGCTGGCGGTGGCGCTGACCAAGATTGCCAACGACGTGCGCCTGCTGGGATCGGGGCCCCGCTCCGGGCTGGGTGAGCTGGACTTGCCCGCCAATGAGCCGGGCAGCTCGATCATGCCGGGCAAGGTCAATCCCACCCAGTGCGAGATGCTGACGATGGTCTCCGCGCAAGTGATCGGCAACCATCAGGCGGTGACCGTGGGCGGGATGCAGGGCGCGTTCGAGCTGAATGTGTTCAAGCCGCTGATCGGCGCGGCCGTCACGCGCTCGATCGCGCTACTGGCGACCGGGATGGACAGCTTTGCCGAGCGCTGCGTGGAGGGTATCGAGCCCAACCGCCGGCGCATCGCCGAATTGGTCGAGCGCTCGCTGATGCTGGTCACCGCGCTCGCGCCTGAGATCGGTTACGACAACGCGGCCAAGATCGCCAAGCATGCCCATGCGGAAGGGATGACGCTGCGCGAGGCGGCGCTCGATCTGGGGCTGGTGGACGAAGCGACGTTCGACCGGGTGGTGCGGCCTGAAACGATGGTTTGAGGGGGCCCAAGTCAGTCGGGATTGAGTCGGATCAAGATGACATCCCGAACCCCAAACCTTCGTCGCCCCCGCGAAGGCGGGGGCCCCGCTGCCTTCTCGCTACATCGCAAGAACAAGCGGGGTCCCCGCCTTCGCGGGGACGACGAGGTTGATTGTGGTGACCTCTTCCGGTCCGGACCGGTACTAGCTTGCCCGGTTCAGATTCGGCCGTTCAAGCCCGACCGCTTAGGGCCAGCCCTTCCCGGACCGGCCCCGCATTCCCTTACCCCTTGGCCTGCTCGGGCCCGCCGATGGCGCGCACATAAGCCACGGCGGCGCGCATGCGATCGGTCTCGACCGCGATCGCCGAACGCTGGGCGGCCAGCGCGTCGGTCTGCGCGGTGACGACATCGAGGTAACCCGATGCGCCGTCGCGATAGCGCGACATGGCGATCTCGCTGGTGCGGCCTGCGGCGTCGGCGGCTTCTCGCTGGGCTTTGCCTTGTGCTTCAAGCTGGCGCATCGCCGAGATGGAGTCTTCCACCTCGCGGAAAGCGTCCAGCACCGTCGAGCGGTAATCGGCAGCGGCCTGATCGTATTCCGCGCGCGAGATCTTGACTTGCGCGCGGCGAGCACCGCCGTCGAAGACGTTGAGCAATGCCGTCAGCGGGCCCAGCGCCCACATGCTGTTCGGCGCGCTCAGCAGGTTGCCGTGCGTGGCCTGCCAGCCACCCGAACCGCCGAGGCTGATGGTCGGGAACCATGCCGCGCGGGCGACGCCGATCTGGGCATTGGCAGCAAAGACGCGGCGTTCGGCGGCGGCAATGTCCGGGCGGCGCTGGAGCAGCTCGGAAGGCGTGCCCACGGCAATGGCGGGCGTGGCCATCTCCGCGTCGCGCGGGGCGACATGGAAGTCCGATGCCAGCGCGCCGGTCAGCGCGGCCAGCTCGTGCTCGGTCTGCGCACGGTCATTGGCGACCGAGGCGACTTGCGCCTGCGCATTGCCAAGCACGGTACGCGCGCGGTTGACGTCGATGCCCGAGGCGATGCCGCCCTGATGCCGGGTCTCGGTCAGCTGGAGCGCGCGCTGGAAGGCATCGACCGAATCGTCGAGCAGCCGCGCCTGTGCATCGAGCCCGCGCAGGCGCAGGTAGGCGTCCGCCACCGAGGCCTGAAGGCTGAGCCGCGCCGAGGCGAGATCGCCCGCCGAAGCTTCGGCCTCGGCCTTGCCGGCCTTCACCGTGTTGCGCACGCGGCCCCAGAGGTCGAGTTCGTAGGACACGCTGCCGCCGACCACGAAATCGTTGTAGGTCGCCGGGCCAGTGTTCGCGAGCGGACGACCCGCCGAGACACGCTGACGCGAGGCCTCCCCGGAAACGCCGACCTGCGGGTAGAGGCCCGAGGCGGCAAGACCAGCGGCGGCATGCGCCTGATCGTAGCGCGCCAAGGCGGCGGCCAAGGTCGGGCTGGCGGCGGCGGCGCGGGATTCGAGATCGTCGAGCACCGGATCGCCGAACGCAGTCCACCAGTCCCCGCGCATGTCCGCGTCGCCCGGCGCTGCTTGCGTCCAGCCCGCCATCTCGGCGAACTGGGCGGGCGCGGCGGGCAAGGCGCTCTGCGGTGACTTATAGTCGGGCGCCATCGAGCAACCGGCAAGGCCGGTACCCGCAAGCAGCACCGCGGTCATGGCGGCAAGCGCCGCGCGGTTAGCCGCCATGGGCTGCACTCTTGGCCGGGGCGTCGGCAGCGGCCTGCGGCTGTACGTGGTCGCCCGTGCGGATCGAGTCCGGCGGCGAGTCCACCACGCGGTCACCCAGATTGACGCCGACCGAGACGATCACCGACTTGCCCTGATCGCGGGCGATGGTGATCGGGCGCACGGTGACGCGGTTGTCCGCGCCCAGCACGGCGACGCTCGGGCCCTTGTCGGTGTTGAGCACCGCGCTGCCCGGCAGGGTCACGCCCTTGAGCGTGGCATCGACGTCGAAGTGGGCCTGGATGAAGGCGCCCGGCTTCAGCGCGCCCTCCGAGTTGTCCGCCTGCACTTCGACCAGCACCGCGCCCGACTGGGCGTCTACGGCGCCGGCGCTGCGCGTCACAGTGCCGGGGAACGTGCGGCCCGGGAACTCGGGCAGGCTCAGCGCAACGGCGACACCGGGGTTGACCAGCGCCGAGTAGATCTGCGGAACCCGCACATACACGCGCATCTTGTGCGTGTCGGACACGGTGAACAGCGGCTGGGCGGCGGCATTGCCTGCCACCACCAGCGCGCCGATCTGCGCCGAGCGGCTGGTGACGACGCCCGCGAACGGAGCCGAAAGCTGGGTGAAGCCGTGCTGCGCCTCAAGCTCACGCACGTTGGCGAGCGCCGCATTGGCGAGCGCGGTCTTGGCCGCGAGGTCGCCCGCCTTCTCGTCCGCTTCCTGCTGCGAGACGGCGTCCTTGCCGAGCATCGCGCTCCACCGCTTGGACGTCGTCGCGGCAAGGCGCTGGTTGGCCAGTGCGGTCTGGTAGTCCGCCTTGGCCTGCGCCAGCTGCTGGTCGATTTCCGGCGCGTCGAGCACGGCGAGCGGCTGTCCGGCGCCTACGCGGTCACCGATGTCGGCCAGCCACTTGCGGACATAGCCATTGGTGCGCGCATAGATCGCGGCGCTGTTCCATGCCTGCGCGGTGCCGGGAAGGACGAGCCCGCCCTGCCCTGCGGCAGTCTGGGGCACGACCACCGAGACAGTGGGCAGCGCGGCGTCGGCGGCCACCGTTTCCAGTTCCTTGCGGGCCTGGAAGCGGGTGGCGGTGCCGATGCCGACCACCGCGAGCGCCACCAGCGCCGCGCCGATGCCGATGCGCTTCAGCGTGCGGCTGTCGGGGCCGGTCGGGGTTTCGCCCTCGGGGCTTTCGGGGATCGCGTGGTTCTGGGGATCAAGCATGGGCGGCCTGCACTTCCATGGGAGCGACCTTCTCGCGGCGACGGCCGTGGAAGAAGGCGAAGACGGTGGGAACGAAGAACAGCGTGGCGATCGTCGCACAGACGAGACCACCGATCACGGCGCGGCCGAGCGGAGCGTTCTGCTCGCCGCCCTCGCCAAGGCCAAGGGCCATCGGCGCCATGCCGATGATCATGGCGAGCGCGGTCATCAGCACGGGGCGAAAGCGGACAAGGCCGGCTTCCATCGCCGCCTTCACCGGATCGCCCAGCTCGGCCAGCTTTTCGCGGGCGAAGCTGACGACCAGGATGGAGTTGGCGGTGGCCACGCCCATGCACATGATCGCGCCGGTAAGGGCCGGGACCGATAGTGTGGTCCCGGTCGCGAACAGCATCCAGACGATACCGGCCAGAGCGGCGGGCAGCGCGGTGATGATGATGAACGGATCGAGCCAGGACTGGAAGTTCACGACGATCAGCAGGTAGATCAGCACGACTGCTGCGAGCAGGCCCCAGCCGAGGCCGGAGAAGGCCGTGTTCATCGTCTGGTACTGGCCGCGGATGGTCACGCTGGCGCCCTTGGGCATTTCACCCTTGAGCGAGTTGATCGCGTGCTGCACGTCACCCGCCACGGCACCGAGGTCACGGCCCTGGATGGTCGCGAAGATGTCGATGACCGGGGCGATGTTATAGTGCGAGACGACCGGCGCGGTGGTCGAGCGGGTCACCGTGGCCAGCGCGCCCAGCGGCTGCGGACCGGCAGTGCCCGATCCGGAGACCGGCAAGTTGGCCAGCTTGCTCATCGAATCGACGGCATAGTCGGGCGCCTGTGCGACCACGGCATATTGCACGCCGTTATCCGGGTTCACGAAGTACACCGGCGCGGTCTGCGAGGTACCGGCAAGCGAGTTGCCGAGGCTGGTGGTCACGTCCCTTTCGGTCAGGCCGTACTGCCCGGCCCGCGCGCGGTCGACATTGACGTCGAGCTGCGGCGAGTTGGCAGGCTGCTGGATGCGCAAGTCGGCAAGGCCGGGCACGCCGTTCAGCTTCACCATCAGCTTGTGCGCGAAGGCACGTGCCGCCACCGGATCCTTGCCCGAAATCTGGACGTCGATCGGCGAAGGCGAACCGAAGTTCAGGATCTGGCTGGTGATGTCGGCGGGCAGGAACGAGAACTGCGTGCCGGGGAAGCGGCGGGGCAATTCGCGGCGCAGCTGCGCGACGTAGCCGTCGGTCGGCGGGTGGCCTTCCTTCAGCGTAATCAGCATGTCGCCGTCCTGCGGACCGATGGTGCCGCTGTTGTTGTAGACGGTGTTGATCGAGCTGACCGGCAGACCGATGTTGTCGGTCACCGATTCCAGCTGGGCGCTCGGGATGATCTTGCGCACTTCGGTGGTGATCTGCTCGAAGTTGCGCGCGGCTTCGTCGATGCGGGTGCCGACCGGCACGCGGATGTGCATGGCGATCTGGCCGGAATCGACCGACGGGAAGAAGTTGCTGCCCAGCATCGGCATCAGGCCGAAGGAGAGCACGACCACCGTGAGGAAGCCGATCATGAACGGCTTGCGCGAGCGCAGGGCGCGGGCAAGCATGCCAAGGTAACCGGCGCGGATCTTCTCGAAGCGGGCCTCGAAGCCGCGCTGGAACCGCACGAAGGGATTGCGCGAGGCCGGCGAACCGGCGTTATGCGCGTTCTCGTCATGCGGGGTGTGCGGCTTCAGCAGGTACATCGCCATGGTCGGCACCAGGGTGCGCGACAGGATGAACGAGGCGATCATCGCGAAGACCACCGAAAGCGCCATCGGCACGAACAGGTAGCCCGCAACGCCCGGCAGGAAGAACATCGGCACGAAGACGATGCAGATGCAGAGCAGCGAAACGAAGGCCGGGGTCACGATCTGGGCGGCACCGTCAAGGATGGCGTCCATCACGCCCTTCCCCTGTTCGAGGTGCCAGTTGATGTTCTCGATGGTCACGGTCGCGTCGTCGACAAGGATGCCGACCGCGAGCGCCAATCCGCCCAGCGTCATGACGTTCATCGTCTGTCCGAACACCGCGAGCGCGGCGACGGCGGCGAGGACCGCCAGCGGGATCGAAACCGCGATGATCACGGTCGAGCGCCAGGAGCCGAGGAACAGCAGGATCATCAGCGAGGTCAGCGCGGCGGCGATCGCGCCTTCATGAAGCACGCCCGAAACGGCGGCCTTCACGAATACCGACTGGTCGCCCACCGGCAGCACTTTCAGCGTGTCCGGCAGGGTGGAGGTGATCTTGGGCAGCGCGTCCTTCACGCCGTCCACCACCGACAGGGTCGAGGCGGCGCCGTTCTTGAGCACGGTGAGCAGCACCGAGCGGCTGCCCTGCACGTGCACGACGTTCTGCTGCTGGGCGCTGCCGTCGCGGACGAAGGCCACGTCGCGCATGTAGATCGTCGCGCCGTTGACCACCTTGACCGGCAGGTCGTTCAGGGCGTCGATCGAGGCGGGGGTGTTGTTCAGGCGGACCGAGTACTGCGCAGGGCCGATCTTGACGAAGCCGGCCGGGTTGATCTGGTTCTGCGCGGCGATGGCGTTGCCGACATCCTGCGCCGAAAGGCCGCGCGCCTGCAGCGCGTCGGGATCGAGATCGACCTGCACCTGGCGCTGCTTGCCGCCCGAGGGATAGGGCATGGCAAGGCCGGGAATGGTGACGAGGCCGGTGCGGACCTGGTTCTGGCCGATGTCGAACAGCTGCTGTTCCGACAGACCCTTGCCCGAGAGCGCGAGCTGGAGGATCGGCACGGTGGAGGCGGAATAGTTCAGGATCAGCGGCGGGTTCACGCCCGGCGGCATCTGCTTCAGCACGGTCTGCGAAATCGAGGTGACCTGCGCCGTGGCCGTGCGGATATCCGCGCCCGGCTGGAAGTAGATCTTCACGATGCCGGTGCCTTGCAGCGACTGGCTCTCGATATGTTCGATATCGTTGACGGTGGTGGTCAGCACGCGCTCGTAAGGCGTGACCATGCGGTCCGACATGTCCTGCGGCGAGAGACCCGTATAAGTCCACGCAACCGCGATGACGGGGATCTTGATCTCCGGAAAGATGTCGACCGGTGTGCGGAAAGCGGCGATCAGGCCGCCGATCGCGATAAGAATGGCCATGACGATAAATGTCAGTGGCCGATGCAGCGCGGTCTTGACGATTCCCAGCATCGAATACTCCAAACGCCGAGGAGCCCGCGCGCAGGGACGCACGGCTCGCCGGCCAGATCGCCTCACCCCGGAAATGGTATGGAGAGCCGATAGCCGGAAGCCGCGCTAAGGCGCGGCGGGGACCGGGACGACCCTTCCTGTTTTTTCGAGAATCAGGCGCCTATCAGCTTGGGCCGCCCGGAAATAGATACTTAGTTTTGATTGCTGTCATGAAATTGAATCATGATTGGCGCCCGACACACAGCCGACGCAAGGCCCCGGAAGGGCATAATCCGCAGTATACTGCGCTTCACACGCGTTCGAGCAGTACCGCCAAGCCTTGTCCCACGCCGATGCACATGAAGGCAAGGGCGTAGCGGCCATACGTTCGGCTGAGCTGTTCGGTCGCACTCATCGCGATTCTGGCGCCCGACATGCCCAAAGGATGGCCCAGAGCGATGGCTCCGCCATTCGGATTGACGCGCGAGTCGGTGAAGGGATCGACGCCCAGATCGCGCAGTGTGGCGATGGCCTGACTGGCGAAGGCTTCGTTGAGTTCGATGACGTCCATCTGGTCCATCGTCAGGCCATTGCGGGCGAGCACCTTGCGCGCGGCCTCGATCGGCCCTGCCCCCATGATCCGGGGTGCGATGCCCGAGGCGGCCATGCCGATCACGCGAGCGCGCGGGGTCAGGCCGTGCCGTTTTGCGGCCGCCTCGCTGGCGACCAGCATGGCCGCCGCGCCGTCGTTGAGCCCGGAGGCATTGCCTGCCGTCACCGTGCCGTCCGGCCGGACCACCGGCGTCAGTTTCGCCAGCGCCTCAAGGCTGGTCGCACGGCGATGTTCGTCGCGGTCGAAGATCAGCGGATCGCCCTTCTTCTGCGGGATCGAGACCGGCACGATCTCGGCCGCCAGACGCCCGCTGGCCTGGGCGGCGGCGGCCTTTTCCTGACTAGCGAGAGCGAAGCGGTCCTGATCCTCACGGCTGACCTGCCACTGGTCGGCGACATTCTCGCCCGTCTGCGGCATCGTATCGACGCCGTAAGCGGCCTTCATCGCCGGATTTATGAACCGCCAGCCGAGCGTGGTGTCCTCGATCTTCTGATCGCGGCCGAACGCGCTGCCCGCCTTGCCCATGACATAGGGCGCGCGGGTCATGGACTCGACGCCGCCGGCGATCATCAGGTCGGCATCGCCGCTGCGGATCGCCTGCGCCGCCATGCCCAGCGCGTTGAGGCCGGAGGAGCACAGACGATTGACCGTCACCCCCGGCACCGTTTCCGGCAGGCCTGCCAGCAGCACGGCCATACGCGCGACGTTGCGGTTGTCCTCCCCCGCCTGATTGGCGCAGCCGAGGATCACATCGTCCACGGCATCCCAGTCCACGCCCTGATTGCGCTCCACCAGCGCGCGCAGCGGAATGGCGGCAAGGTCATCGGCGCGGACGCTGGAAAGCGAGCCGTTCAGTTTGCCGATGGGGGTGCGGATGGCGTCGCAGACGAATGCTTCGGACATGAGGGATCAGCCTTCGAGAAACGGAATGAGCGCGGCGGCCAGCGCCTCGGGCGCTTCCAGCGGCGCAAGGTGCGCGGCGGTCAGTTCGGCATGGCTGGCGCCGAGAATGCGCGCCAGCAGATGCTCGCCGTGCCCTTCGAGCGGGGTGGAGGTATCGCGAGTGCCGGTGACGACCAGCGTGGGCGCGGCGATCCCGCCGATCCGTGCGCCAAGGTCCATGTCGCGGATCGCCGCGCCGCAGCCCGCATAGCCCTGCGGGTCCATGGTCACGAGCTGGCGGCGCACCGTCTCGTAGAGCGCGGGGTTTTCCTCACGCAGCTCGTCGGAGAGGAAGCGGCCCATCGCCAGATCGGCGATGGCCGCCATGCCGGAGCCCCGGACTTTGGCGATGCGGTCGTTCCACGCGGCCGCGTCCATCGTCGCGGAGGTACAGACCAGCACCAGCTTTTCCACCTGCTGCGGACGGGCCAGCGCCAGTTCCATGCCGATCATGCCGCCCAGCGACACGCCCGCGAGCGCAAACCGATCGATCCCGGCATCGTGCGCCACCGCCAGAACATCGCGCGCCAGCAATTGCATCGAGAAGTCGCCGGGCTCGGCGGTGGAGGCCCCGTGGCCGCGCGTGTCGATGCGCAGCAGCCGGAAGCGCGCGCGAAGGAGCGGCAGCACCGGGTCCCACAAGTCCATATCGGTGCCGATGGAGTTGAGCAGCACCAGCGGACGAGCGCCCTCGCGCCCCTCCAGCTTCCAGTAGAGCCGCGCACCGGGAACGCTGGTGAACATCAGAGGGCCTCTTCCAACGCGGAAACGAACGGGGCGCCAGTCTTGGCGGTGACTTCCTCCAGCGTGACGCCGGGGGCGAGTTCCACCAGCGTCAGCCCGCCCGCTTTGCGGTCAATCGCGAAGACGGCCAGATCGCTGACGATCATGTCCACCACGCGCTTGCCGGTCAGCGGCAGGGTGCAGGCGGGCAGGATCTTGGGATCGCCGTGCTTGGAGACGTGATCCATCACCACGATCACCTTCTTCACACCGGCGACGAGGTCCATCGCCCCGCCCATGCCCTTCACCATCTTGCCCGGGATCGTCCAGTTGGCGAGGTCGCCGTCGGCCGAAACTTCCATCGCGCCCAGCACGGCCATGTCGATATGGCCGCCGCGGATCATCGCGAAGCTGTCTGCGCTGGAGAAGAAGCTGCTGGTGGGCAGCGCGGTGATCGTCTGCTTGCCGGCGTTGATCAGGTCGGGATCGACATCCTCGTCATACGGGAACGGGCCGATGCCGAGCATGCCGTTCTCGCTCTGCAGCGTAACCTTGATGCCGGCGGCCACATGGTTCGCGACCAAGGTAGGGATGCCGATGCCCAGGTTCACATAGTACCCGTCGCGCAGTTCCTTTGCGGCGCGGGCGGCCATTTCATCGCGGGTCCAAGGCATTATGCGGCCTCCCTTTCGCGCACGGTGCGCTTCTCGATGCGCTTCTCGTTGATGGTGGAGAGCACCACGCGGTCGACATAGATGCCGGGGGTGTGGATGCAGTCGGGGTCGAACGTGCCGGCGGGCACGATCTCTTCCACTTCGGCAACGGTGACCTTGCCTGCGGTGGCCATGTTCGGGTTGAAGTTGCGCGCGGTCTTGCGGAACATCAGGTTGCCCTCCTCGTCCGCGCGCCAGGCCTTGATGATCGACAGGTCCGCGCGCAGCCAGGTTTCGCGCACGTATTCCTCGCCCTCGAACACGTCCACCGGCTTGCCTTCGGCAACCATGGTGCCGACGCCGGTCTTGGTGTAGAACGCCGGAATACCCGCCCCGCCAGCGCGAATGCGCTCGGCCAGCGTGCCCTGCGGGTTCAGTTCCAGTTCGAGTTCGCCCGAGAGATACTGGCTCTCGAACAGCTTGTTCTCCCCCACGTAGGACGAGATCATCTTGCCCACCTGCCGGCTTTCCAGCAGCATCCACAGGCCGAACCCGTCCGCACCCGCATTGTTGGAGATGACCGTCAGGTCCTTCACGCCCGCCGCGCGGATTTCGGGGATCAGGCTCTCGGGATTGCCTGAGAGCCCGAAACCGCCCGACATGATCGTCATGCCGTCGAACAGCAGTCCTTCGAGGGCGGCGGCGGGGCTATCGTAGATTTTCGACATCGAGTGTCTCCTTAACCGAGGTCGCCGCCCGCGACGGGCAGCACGGTGCCGGTCACGTAGCTGGCCTCGTCCGAGGCGAGGAACAGGATCGGGGCGATCTGCTCCTCAAGGGTTCCGTAGCGCTTCAGGAAGGCGGAGGAGGTCACTTGCTCCACCGCTTCCGCCATCCAAGCCTGTTCCTGCGCGTTGTCGCCTTCGGCGTTGCGGGCGACACGGCGGGGGGGAGCGCTCGTGCCGCCCGGTGCCGTCGCGACGACACGAATGCCCGCTTCGGCGTATTCCATCGCAAGGCTCTGGGTCAGGCCGTTGATGCCGCCCTTGGCCGCCGAATATGGCACCCGGCGAATGCCGCGCGTGGCGTTGGAGGACAGGTTCACGATCGTTCCAGCCCCCTGCCCCAGCATGGTCGGCAGCACCGCATGGCAGCAGTAAAGCGTGGGCATCAGCGAGCGGCGGATTTCCGCATCGATCTGCGCGGGCTCGAACTCGGCATAGGGCCGCATCCGGATCGCGCCGCCGACATTGTTGATCAGGATGTCGATCCGCCCGAACGCCTCGACCGCCTTGGCCATCGCCATGGCCGCGCCTTCGTAAGTCTCAAGGTCACAGCAGACGGAGACGGCTTTTCCGCCCGCCGCCACGATGGCCTGTTCCACTTCGGTCACGAATTCGGCGCGGTCCACCAGCACCACGCTGGCTCCTTCGGCGGCGGCGCGGGTGGCGACGCCGGCCCCGATGCCCTGCGCCGCGCCGGTCACGACCATGACCTTGCCTGCGAAACGTCCTGCGAAGATCATGGCCGGGCCTCCACACCCTTCGTCATTGCGAGCGTAGCGAAGCAATCCAGGAGCCGGTCTGCGCCGCTCTGGATTGCCGCGTCGGCTTCGCCTCCTCGCAATGACGAGGGTTGGGGGGATGAGGGATGAAGGTGTTGAGCGGACATGCCTCTGACCCCGATCACACGTGGTAGATGTCGATGACCTGATGAATGTAGTCGTCCTTCAGGACGATCTTCTTCTTCAGGATCGTGGGCGTATCGCCAGACGTATCCAGCGTCAGGAACGTGGTTCCGAAGAACTGCTGCGTCTGCTGGTAGCGGTGGCTCATCGTGTGCCAGTTGTAGCGCAAGTCCACCTGACCCTCGCGGCGCTCCAGCACTTCCACATTGGCGATGAAGTGCGCCGATCGCGGCTCGGGGGTCGAAGCGGAGGAGCGTTCGGTGTTCAGCCGGTAGACGCGGTCTTCCAGCCCCTTGCGGTTGGCGTAGTAGATCAGCGAGATTTCGGTCTGCGGGTCGGTGCAGAGTTCATCGTCGTCGGTCCACGCGGGCATCCAGTATTCGGCGCTTTCGGCATAGCATTCCAGCCATTCGTCGAACCGGCGATCGTCCAGCAGCCGCGCCTCGCGGTAGAGGAAGGCGCAGATCTCGCGATAGGACAGCGTTTCACGAGTCATGTCGAGCGTGCTCATTCCGCCGCCTCCATCATCGGCGGCTGATTGGCCGCGTCCTTCGCCAGACCGTCCAGCATGATCTGCGCCCAGAACTCATGCTGGCGCACGAACAGGCCCTCGTCCTCGCTGCGCTCGCTGGAGAGCAGCGGGTTCATGCCCATGGCGGCGGCATTGGCGTCCGGCCCGTGGATCCAGCGCTTGGCCCCGCGGCTGAGGTCGTTCCACAGCTCGCCCGCGCCTTCGTAAGCCTTCTGGCAGCTGCGGAATTCCTCCAGATCGTCGGGCGTGCCCATGCCGGTGACGTTGAAGAAATCCTCGTACTGGCGGATGCGGTGGGCGCGGTCTTCGGCGCTCTCGCCCTTGGGGGCGTAGCAGTAGATCGTCACTTCGGTGGTGTGCACGTCGATCGGGCGCACGACGCGGATCTGCGTGGAGAACTGGTCCATCAGGAACACGTTGGGATAGAGCGCCAGATTGCGCGTCTGCTCGATGATGAACTTGGCCTTGTCCTCACCCAGCCGCGCGTCCAGTTCCGGCTTGTGGTTCCAGATCGGCCGCACTTCGGGATTGATCACCTGCGTCCAGAGCAGGATGTGGCCATGTTCGAAGCCATAGACACCGCTGGCGGGCGCCTTGGACCAGCCGTTGGCATCCACCGCCTTGGTGCCGCCTTCGGCGCGGCGGCCCATGGTGGACTGGTAGTTTTCGTGAACGGAGCTGACGTGGTAGCCGTCGCAGCCGTTCTCCATCTGCATCTTCCAGTTGCCATCGAAGGTGTAGGTGGAATTGCCGGTCAGCACTTCCAGCCCCTCGGGCGCCTGATCGACCATCTGGTCGATGATGACCTTGGCCTCGCCCAGATGCTGTTCCAGCGGCAGCACGTCATGGTTCAGCGATCCGAACACGAAGCCGCGGTAGCTTTCGACGCGCAGGCGCGTCAGATCGTGCGAGCCTTCGTGGTCGAAGCTTTCCGGATAGGCGCCGGTGCTGGCATCCTTGGCGCGCAGCAGCTTGCCGTCGGGCTTGAAGCTCCAGCCATGGAACGGGCAGACGAACAGCGGCTGGTTGCCCCGCTTGCGGCGGCACAGCTTGGCGCCGCGATGCGCGCAGGCATTGACCACACCGTTGATCGCGCCGTCCTTGGCACGGGTCAGGATCACGGGCGTACGCCCGATGAACGTCGTGAAGTAATCGTTCTTGTTCGGAAGCTGGCTTTCGTGGGCCAGATAGACCCAGTTGCTTTCGAAGATGTACTTCATTTCCAGTTCGAACAGCGCCGGATCGGTGAAGACGTCCCGGCGGCAGCGGAACTCTCCGGTTTCGACGTCATCGACCACGGCGGTCGAGACCCGGTGCATGAGGCGTTCGTACATGATCCTGTCTCCCGTTATGGTTGCGGTCAGGCCGTTTCTGTTTCCGGTTCGACTTCGGCGCGGGTGCGGGACGAGAAGTGCTCGTCGTCCGCATCGGCGGCGCGCTGCATCTGGAAGTCGAACTGGATGTAGGCGCTGTCGCCCTGGCGGCTGGGCACCGGCAGCAGACCCTCGCGGGTGCCGAAGGCGAAATCGTCGGCCGCGAAGGGATCGTCGCCGAAGTTGATCTGCGTCGTCAGCGTGCGATAGCCCGGCGCTTCGATGAAGAAGTGGACGTGGGCGGGGCGATTGCCGTGGCGGCCCAGCGCCTGCATCAGCTGGTCGGTCGATCCGCCCGGCGGTACCGAGTAACCGCTCGGCTGCTTGGAATGGAACGCATAGCGCCCGTCCTTGCCCAGCTTGATGCGGCGGCGGTTGTTGAACGGGGTCTGCTCGCCGGTCGGGTCGAAGTGCGAATACCAGCCCTTCGAATTGGCGTGCCAGACGTGGACCACGGCGTTCTCCACCGCTTCGCCATCCGGGCCGGTGACGCTGCCGGTCATGTGCAGGACCGTGGTGCCCTCGTCCTCGTCCACGGAAAGGTTCACATTGCCTTCCACCAGCGGCGCGCCGGCGACATAGAGCGGCCCTTCGATGGTGCGCGGGGTGCCACCGGTCAGGCCGGCCTCGGCATCCTTGGCATCCATGTAGAGGTCCAGGAAGTGCTCAAGGCCGGTGCCGGGCACGATAAGGCCGATCTCGCCCGCGCTGTCCGAAAGGTACTTCATGGCGAGCCAGAACTCGCTTTCGGAAATGTCGTGGCGGACGATCAGCTCCATCACCGATTCAGTGAGGTCGCGCATGATCGCCTTGAGGCGCGGGCTGCCGCCGCTCTCGTTCACGCCGGCGGCGCGGTCGAGCAGCTGCTGGATTTCCGGGGTCTTTACGAAGCTGACGTCCATTTTATTCTCTCCCAAGGACTGAATTCAGTGGCTCCGGCGATCAGCGATCGTCGTCATGGATGGAGGATGGGTGCCGGGCGAGCGGCGTGACCTTCATGGTCATGAAGGGGTAGAGCGGCAGGGCCATGAGCGTGTCATGCAGCGCCGCATTGCTCTCGACATCGAAGATCGAGACGTTCGAATAGAGCCCGACCTTGCGCCAGATGTGGCGCCACACGCCGGCGGTCTGGAGCTTCTGGAAGTACGCCTTTTCGGCGGCCTTGATCTTCGCTGCGTGTTCCGCGTCGAAGTCCAGCGGGATGTTGACGTCCATTTCGACCATGAACAGCATGGTTCAGGCTCCTGTATTTACGGCGTGGAGGATGGGACCGGAGCGGTCGCGCCGGAAGAAAGCGATCTTGTCGGGATCGAGCGCGATGCCGAGGCCGGGGCCGGTCGGCACCTTCAGCGAAAAGTCCCCGTAGCCGAGCGGCTGCGTGAGGATTTCCTCGGTCTGCAGCAGCGGGCCGAACAGTTCGGTGCCCCAGGCAAGCTCGGGAACGGTGGCGAAGACATGGGCCGAAGCCGCCGTGCCCACGCCGCCTTCCAGCATCGTGCCGCCATAGAGGCCGATGCCCGCCGCGGTGCCGATGGCGGCCACTTCGGCGGTGGCGAAAAGCCCGCCCGACTGCGCGATCTTCAGCGCGAAGACGCCCGCCGCGCCGGCAGCGGCAATCCGCAGCGCCGTGCGCGGGCCGTGCAGCGCCTCGTCCGCCATCAGCGGTACGCCTCGCGTGGTCGCAAGGCGGGTCATCGCCGCAATGTCGTCCCCGGCGATGGGCTGTTCCACCAGATCGCAGCCGACATCCTGCAGCATCGCCATGCCCAGCTTGGCCTGCGCCTCGCTCCAGTTCTGGTTCACGTCCACGCGCACGCTGGCACGGTCGCCCAGTGCCTTGCAGATTGCGCCGACATGGGCGACGTCCGCCCGCACGTCGCGCTTGCCGATCTTCAGCTTGAAGATGCGGTGGCGGCGCAGGGACAGCATTTCCTCGCCCTCGGCAATGTCGCGCGCGGTGTCGCCGCTGGCGAGGGTCCAGGCCACCGGCATGTCGTCGCGCACGCGGCCACCGCCGATGAGGTCAGAGACTGGCACGCCCAGCCGCTTGCCCGCCATGTCCAGCAGCGCCGTTTCCACCGCGCACTTGGCGAAGTGGTTGCCGCGCACGCACTTGGCCACCTTCGCCATCGTCGCGCCGACATGGGCGATGTCGCAGGTCTTCAGGACCGGGACGATATAAGTGTCGATGGCGGACTTGATGCTTTCCGGGCTTTCCTCGCCATAACTGAGGCCGCCGATCGTGGTGCCCTCACCGATGCCCTCGACACCGTCGCTGTCCGTCAGGCGGACAATCACCATCGCCTGCGAATGCATCGTGGCCATGGCCAGCACATGCGGGCGGATCGTCGGTACATCGACGATTAAGGTATCAGCGCGATCGAGCGCAGCCATTGCAGAACCTCTCCGGTATGCTTAGGGTTTCGGCAACAAATTAGGGATGAGGCTGAGTCGCATCAAAGACCGATGTGGTTGCGCCCCGATACCTGACAGGTATTTCGATCATGGACCTTCGCCTGCTGAGGTACTTCGTCGCGGTTGCCGACGAAGGCAATTTCAACCGGGCCGCAGAGCGGCTCCACATCGCCCAGCCGCCCTTGAGCCGCGCTATCCAGCAGCTTGAGGCGCAAGTGGGCGCGGCCTTGCTCGACCGCGCGCAGCGTCCGCTGCGTCTCACGCCGGTCGGGCAGCTTGTCTACGATCAGGCGCTGCAGATGCTGGCGCGGATGGAAGACATGGACGCGATGGTGAAAGCTGCCGTCGGCAGCGAGCGGCGGCGCTTCGTGGTCGGCTTCGTCTCCTCGACGATCTATGCCCGCCTGCCCGAACTGATCCGCGAATTCCGCAAGGAGGCGCAGGACGTCGAACTGGTGCTGGTGGAAAGCACCACGCTGGACCAGATCGCCGCGCTGAAGGAAGGCCGCATCGACGTGGGGTTCGGCCGCATCCGCTTCGACGATCCCTCGGTCCGCCGCACCGTACTGCGGCATGAGAAACTGGTCGCCGCCTTCCCCTTCACCCATCCGCTGGCGCAGGGCGACGGGCCGGTCTCGCTGCATGACATCGCTTCCGAGCCGCTGATCGTCTACCCGCGATCCCCCCGCCCCAGCTACGCCGATCAGGTGCTCTCGCTGCTGCGCGACCACTCGATCGAGCCGCGCGTGGTGCATGAGGCGCGCGAATTGCAGATCGCCATCGGCCTTGTCGCTGCCGAGGAAGGCGTGGCCATCGTCCCGGAATCGGTCCACCGCGCGCGCAGCCATGATGTCGCCTATCGCGAACTGGCGGAGCCGGTGACCTCCCCGATCATCATGAGCCACCGCGCGGGCGATCACTCGGCCGAATTGCAGCGAATGATAACGGTGATCGCCCGCAAATACCGCGAATGGGGATACGATGTGTCGCCCGCGCTGGAGGCGGCTCTTTGATCACCTGCAAGCAAGTATGTTTCACCCCAGACATTGACGGAGAGATGAAATTGCCCGAACGGATCGGCTCATGAGCAAGGCAGACGTCGTTATCGTAGGAGCCGGCCACGGCGGGGCGCAGTGCGCCATCGCCCTGCGCCAGAACGGTTTCACCGGAACCATCACCGTGATCGGCCGCGAGCCGGAGTATCCTTACGAGCGCCCGCCGCTCTCCAAGGAATATTTCGCGCGCGAAAAGACCTTCGACCGCCTCTACATCCGCCCGCCGACGTTCTGGGCCGAGAAGGAAGTGACCTTCAAGCTCGGCACCGAAGTCACGGCGGTCGATCCTTCGGCGCATGAACTGACGCTCTCGACCGGAGAGACTTACGGCTATGGCAAGCTGGTCTGGGCAACCGGCGGCGACCCGCGCCGTCTGGCCTGCACGGGCGCCGAACTGGCGGGCATTCACGCCGTGCGCACCCGTGAGGATTGCGACACGCTGATGGCCGAAGTCGATGCCGGCACGAAGAATATCGTCGTGATCGGCGGCGGTTACATCGGGCTGGAAGCGGCGGCGGTGCTGTCGAAGATGAAGCTCAACGTCACCCTTCTGGAAGCGCTGCCCCGCGTGCTGGCGCGCGTGGCGGGCGAGGAACTGTCCGAGTTCTATCAGAACGAACACCGCGACCACGGTGTCGATCTGCGCACCGGCGTTGCCGTCGAATGCCTTGAAGGCGACGGTCACCGCGTGACGGGCGTGAAGCTGGCGGATGGCGAAGTGGTTCCGGCCGAAGCCGTGATCGTCGGCATCGGCATCGTTCCCGCCGTCGGCCCGCTGATCGTGGCAGGCGCGGCGGGCGCGAACGGCGTGGACGTGGACGAATACTGCCGAACCTCGCTGCCCGACATCTATGCCATCGGCGACTGCGCCTCCTTCGCCTGCGACTTTGCCGGCGGCAACGTGATGCGCGTGGAATCGGTGCAGAACGCCAACGATATGGCGACTTGCGTAGCCAAGGCGATCTGCGGTGACGAGAAGCCATACAAGGCTTTCCCGTGGTTCTGGTCCAACCAGTATGACCTGCGCCTGCAGACCGCGGGCATCAACGTGGGCTTCGACCAGACGGTGATCCGCGGCGACACCGCCGCGCGGTCGTTCTCGGTGGTCTACCTGAAGCAGGGCAAGGTGGTCGCGCTGGACTGCGTGAACATGGTCAAGGACTATGTGCAGGGCCGCAAGCTGGTGGAAGCGGGCGCTTCGCCGGATGTCGCGGAACTGGCCGATGCGGGCAAACCGCTGAAGGAACTGATCTAAGGGAAATGCGTGTAGGCGGGGGAGCGTGACGGCTCGTCCCCGCCCGCTCCCATGGCAACCTAAACCTGCGAATCCTGGCAGAACAGGCCGATCGGGAAATCGCCCATGGGCGTGACGATCTCTCCGGCCGTCTCGAAGCGATAGCGCGGCGCCAGCAATTCGAGCACGGCGATCTGCGGCCAGTGCGCGCAGACGCTGCCCTCGCTGGCGGAGCGTGCCAGCAGGATCGCGCCTTCGGCCGTCTCGACCAGCCCCTTGTCCGGGCAGACCGGCCGGTAATCGAGCCCCAGCCTGCTGTCCGGCGCGGCGCGCAGGATTGCGGCGGCCTGATCCATGGCGGCCACCGGATCGTCGAACTGGAGCAGCGCGAAGCCCTCGAACGCGGCCCGATGGGTGACGAACGTCAGATCGCAGCAGGCCGGAATCACCCCGGGCATGGCCAGCACCGCGCGGTTCACGGCGCGGTCGAAATCCGAGCCGTGCGCAGGCTGCGATTCGTCCAGTACCAATTCGTGCAGCGTACGCCCCTGCCGCCGCCATTCGACTTCGGGCGGGGAAAGCTCCCCGAAAGCGCGGCCGACGTGGAAGGCCAGCGCCTCGGTCGCCAGCACGCGCGCGCGGCGGATCGCAAGACCCATCGCCACTTGCGCGGCCAGATGCACCGCTGCACCGGAAAGCTTGCCCGGCCCTTCCAGCGTGTCGACCACATCGGCGGCGTCCATCAGACGGTCGAACCGCTCGCCCCAGTCGCCTCCGAAGTGGGCCACCGAAACTTCGCGGAATGTCTCCACCGCCGTCGGCAGCACGACATGGAGCCGGGCCCCCGCCGCCGTTGCCAGTTCGGCAATGACGATATCCGAACCGGCAGCCAGCGCGCCGAACACCACGCCGGGGCGCACGCGGTCCAGTAAGGCGCCGACTTCGTGCCGCACCCGTTCCTCTTCCTGCGGCAATCCGATGATGCCGCTGAAATAGAGGCTGGGCGGCGGACGCAGATGATCGAACAGGCCGAACGGTGCGCCCGTCCATTCGAGAATCTGCTGGAACTGGCGCAGCGTGGCCGCGTGGTCTTCCCAGGCATCGGGCGCCGCTTTCAGCGCGTCCTCAAGCGCGAGGCGGGCCGCGCGGGGATCGCCCAGCAGCAGCCGAGCCTCGGCGGCCGTGGCGCCCAGCCAGTAGCGCGTCTCCGACTCGTACTCGCCGCTGTCCAGCAGTTCGAGCACTTGCCGGGCCAGTGCGTGGGCCTCGTCCGGTTTGCCGTTGAGCAGCGCGATAGTGGCCGCATTGATCAGCGGATAAGTGGCGCGCCGCTCGCCGGCGGCGCGCATGTAGGCTTCCTGCGCCTGATCCAGCAGGTCGGTACGATCAGGCCCAAGACTGCGCAGGCCACGATCCTTGAGCAACCGCCCCTTGAGGCTGAGCGCCTCGCTGTCGCGCGATTCGAGCAGGCCGGCGTCCTCGAACAGACGCCATGCGCGCAGCACGTCGCCTGATCGGGCGACCTGCCGAATTCGGGCCAGGAGCGGAAGTGTCACGGTTTTCGTCGCCTGCGCAATCGTTTAGCCGTCAGCCGCCGTTCTGCGGCGGCGGGTTCTTGATGTCGGGATCGATGGACAGGCTGATCCACTTCGGCTCGCCATCGTCACCCCACTGCAACAGATCGACGTTGAGGTTGAAGCCATGGCAGGTGCCCAGCTTGCCCCCGACATTGTAGCGAGCCTTGAAGCGCAAGGACTTGTAGCGGTCCAGCCTCTTGTCATAGTCGACATATTCGACGCCGCCATAGTACGAGGACAGCGGATCCTTGGTGGTGATCCCCTCATACGCCTTCGAGAACCACAGCTGCTCGCCCTCCAGAGTGATCTGGACGGTCGAATTGGTAGTGATCGCGATGTAGTCCTGGTCCTCCGGTGCGTCCTTCACATGGTATTTCAGCGCGATCCGGTCGTGCTTGGCCTTAAGGCTGACGTAAAAATAGATCGGCGCTTCGGCGCCCCAGTTCTCCGCCTGCACATCCGGCTCAAGCCACGGCGACAGACCAAATTCCGTATAGTTCTGCGTAGACATGCTGTTTCCCCTTAAGTCACTTAGTCAAAAGGTTTTTCGAATTTGCGCCGCCAAATGCGCCAGTCGTTGTTCGCCGGGTCCGACGCGCTCAGCCGGTCCACATCGCGACGGGCTTCCGCACGCATGGCCTCGGCCTCGTGCTGCTCGCCCAGTGCGTGAAGCACTTGCGAGGTGGAGTAGCGGACCAGCATCCAGTCTTCGAGATAGCTGGCGTTCTTCGGGTCATCGTGCAGCAGGGACTCGACGATCGCCGCCTGCTTGCGGCGTTCCTCCAGTGCCTCGCGGTCGCGGCCTTCGGCGCGCAAGGCATCGGCCAGCCAGCCGTGGCGGTTGGCGATATCCTCCTGAACGCTCGCATCGCCCGGTGCCATGCGGCCCACTTTCTCCATGGTCTGCAAGGCCCGGCCACATTCGGCAAGCACATCCTTCGGTCCCTTCCGGCTCACCGCGACCGAGCAGATGTTCCCCTGGGCATAGCCAAGTTCGCGAACGTAAGTGCGGTTGTCCGGCCGAAGTTCGACAAGCCGCAGCGCAAGGTCGCGATAGGCGCGAAAATGCGGCAGCGAGGCGTCATACTTGAACACGATGTAGTCGGCATAGCCGAGCCAGTATTCGCTCTGGGCGTGGGCGAAGACGCGCGTCGGGTCCCTCGGATCGGCATCGAGCAGCGCGCCGGTAACGCGGTGCGCCTCGCGGAACTTGGCCAGCGCACCGGCAGAATCGCCGCGCTTCTGATCGTCCTCGCCCATGGCGTGCAGGATGCGGGCGCGCCGGTCCAGCGAATCGGCGGGCAGGTCCGTCAGGTTCGGCTGGTCGGCATAATAGGCCAGGGCCCGCTGGTTCACGGTCTGAAGCACATCGAGTCGGCCGACGCCCTCGAGCTTTTGCCTCAGGTCCGTCAGCATGAATTCGATCAGTCCCTCTGCCTGCTGCCGCTGGCGCTGCGCTTCCATCTGCGCGCGCACCGCGAAGATCAGCATCAGCGCCATCGATAGCGTAAGCAGCACGGTAAGGAGCGTGATGGCGATCACGCGCCGCAACTGACGCTGGGCATCGCGCTGGATGATCTGGTCGAGCGCGACTCCGGTCAGGCCCGCCACGATCTTGAGCCGCGCCAGCTTCGGCCCGTCGGAATCGCCGCGGAAATCGGCAGCGATCGGCTCATGCACCACCCCGTTCGCATCGGGCTGGAGCAGCGCGCGCGGGAAACTTTCCTCCGGCTCGCCATCGACCAGCGCGGCGATGATCGGCCGGTCGGGATGGAGGCCGCGAAACAGCTCGATCTCGGCATCGACCCAGCGCGACTTGCGCGCGGCGGGAGAGCACAGCACCAACAGCGCCGCTGATTGCGAAAGCGCCAGCCGTACCTCGCGGTCAAGACTGGTGGCGGCGGGAAGTTCCGCGCGGTCGCGGAAGATCGGGGTGAGTCGCTTGGGCACCGGCCCGCGCGGCGAGGCGGTGCCGACAAGGCGCGGTGGTATGCGGTAGGCTTCCAGCCAGCGATGCAGGCGGCGGGCGAAGCGCTCATCGGTGTGGCTATAGCTCAGGAAGGCCCGATAGCTGCGTGCGTCCGCCGCTGTGACGATGCCTTCATTAACCATTACCTTGTGCCTGCGCCCCCGTGCAGCTTGTCTCCGCCCCGGTCCCGTCCTGGGTCACAAACCACCTATCAGAAGCGTGTCGCGGTGCAACAACCGTAACGCGCTGACACGATGCCGCCCGCGCGCGAAAAATCGCGTGCGGGCGGCATCAGCATGGCTTTAGTCAGGCTTGATGTCGTGACGGCCGAGGAAGGCGAAGATCGTCTCCCACACGTGCCGCGCGGTCGTCCCGCGCACGGCGGAATGGGTCTGGCCGGGGTAGAGCATCATCTCGAACGGCGTGGACGCGGCCTGCATCTTCGCGATCAGCGCGGTGCTGTTCTCGAACACCACGTTGTCGTCCGCCATGCCATGGATCAGCAGCAGCGGATCGGCGATTTTGGGCGCATTCTCCACCGCGTCGGCAGCGCGGTAGACGTCCGGCTGCTTGCGCGGATCGCCCAGATAGCGCTCGGTATAGCTGGTGTCGTAAAGCTCCCACTTCGTCACCGGCGCGCCCGAGATGCCCGCCGCGTAGAGCCCCGGATCGGCCTCCAGCATCTTCAGCGTCATGTAGCCGCCGTAGGACCAGCCATAGATCGCGATCTTGGCGGGATCGACGAACGGCAGGGTCTTCAGGTACCGCGCCCCGGCGCGCTGGTCGGCCACTTCCACGGTGCCCATGGCGTTGCGGATCTGGCTTTCGAACGCGACGCCGCGATTGGCGCTGCCGCGATTGTCGATGCGGAAGTAGATATAGCCCTTCGCCACGATCGCCTGCGGCAGCGCGCCCAGCCAGCCGCGCGTGACGGTCTGCGAGTGCGGGCCGCCGTAGTGCTCGAAGAACACCGGGTAGCGCTTGCCGGGCTCCATCTTGGGCGTGATCATCAGCCAGTGGAGGTCCGAACCGTCGTCGGCCTTGACCGTGCCGAACGTCGTTTCACGGTGGGCGGGCATGAAGGGCGCGTAAGGATGCGCGCCTTCCACGCGGTTTTCCTCGACCCACGCCAGCCGCTTGCCCGACGCGTCCGCCACATAGCTCTGCGGCGGCTGGTTCGGCGAGGACCGGGTGACGAAGAAGGTCGTCCCGTCGTTGCTGCCCAGCGCGGAATTGACCCAGCCGGTCTCGGTCAGCCGCTCCGGCTTGCCCGGCTTGGCCAGATCGAGCGCATAGACTTGCGGCGCCAGCACATCGTCCTTGGTGCCGGTGAAGAAGAGGCGCCCTTTCGCCTCATCCACGCCGACCAGATCGGTGACCATCCAGTTCCCGCTGGTAAGCTGCGTCCACTTGCCGTCCCGGAAACGGTAGAGATGGCCGAAACCGTCGCGCTCCGACCACCAGATCAGGCTGCCGTCGCGCAGGAAGCGGTAATCGCTCGACAGGTTGAGCCAGCTGCCCTTCGGGGCGTTCTCGGTGAAGAGCACATGGCTCTTGCCGGTCGCGGGATCGACCGCCAGCATGTCGAGCTTCGTCTGCGCGCGGTCCTCGCGCTGGACGTAGAGCGTGCGCCCGTCCGGCGCCCAGTCGACGCGGGCAAGGTAGATGTCGGGATCGGCGCCAAGGTCCACCTTGACCAGCCCCGAACCGTCCGGGTTCATCAGGTGCAGCGAAACCAGCGCATTGGGCGTGCCGGCGGCGGGATAGCGCTGTTCGAAAGTCTTGGTGCCCTCGGCGCCGATCGCCGCGCGGGTGACCACGCCCACCGGGGCCTCGTCGAAGCGCTCGACGGCGATGCGGCTTTCCTCAGGCGACCACCAGTAGCCGGTCAGTCGGTCCATTTCCTCCTGCGCGACGAACTCGGCTTCGCCCCAGTGGACGGTCTTGGCGGTTTCGGCGGGCGTGACCGGACGCGGCGCATTGTCGGCCAGCGTGCCGACCCACAGGCGGCCGTCGCGCACGAACGAAAGATAGCGGCCGCGCGGGCTGAGCGCGGCGTTCAGCTCGTCCTCGGGCGAATCGGTCAGGCGGCGCACCGAACCGTCCAGCGTGGCCAGCCAGAGGTCGCCGTCGAGCGGCACCAGAATCGCCTTGCCGTCCTTGGTCCAGCTATAACTGACGATGCCCTTGAGGCTGCCGACGCGCTTGCGTTCGCGCTGCATCTTCTCGGCCTCGCTCAGCGGACGGTTGGAGCCGAGCTTGAGCGAATCGATCAGCATCCGCCACTGGCCGGTCTGGCGGTCATAGCCCCACAGGTCGTAACGCTCACGGTCTTCGGCGCGGTTGCGCAGCAGGGTCAGCCAGCGCCCGTCCGGCGAAATCTTCACCTCGCGCGGAGCCGTGCCGTCGAGCGAGGGACTGGCGAAAACGCGCTCGAACGTAAGGCTGTTCTGCATTTTTGGGGCACTCTGCTCGGGCTGGGGCGCGGCCGCGAAAGCGACGGTGGGGGCGAAAGCGGTCGTCGCCAGCAGCAGGCTGGCCACACCCGCCCGGAACGTCAAACGCGTGGTCACTTGGTAGCTCTCCGATATTTCGTCCTGACCGTCCGGAGCCCGGCGGCGCGACGCAAGAGCCCCCGGACGCGGGATGCGCGGCCGAGGGAGTAGTGCTGCCTCGATAGCGGTCCTGACGGCGAATTGCACCCCGTCGATGTGCGTGATGCTGATGTGGCCGATCCGGCCGGGCCGTCCTGATCCGCCCGGATCGAGTCAGATGAGCATACCTCTCACCAAAACACTCCGTCGCCCCCGCGCAGGCGGGGGCCCCGCTTTTCTTGGGTTCACGCAGAGACGCCGAGACGCAGAGAAACCGTGCAGCAATCCACCGTTTCCTCTGAGTCTCTGCGTGCTGAAAGAAGAACAAGCGGGATCCCCGCCTTCGCGGGGATGACGAGGCTGATGGAGGCGTGATTGGGCCGATGAAAATGACGGGTCCGGCGGGGACAACCAATCCACCGGCACAACGCGGATCCCGCAAAATCCGGCGATTACAGCGACCAAACTAGCGGAAGATACGCAGCCAACCGCCCTCACATGAATCTTTTGTAACCTCGCCTCCACCGCCGATCCATGCCTACAAAGGCAAAAGGGCCTTGCGGTCCGGGATCCGCAGTCTGACAGTCGCACCCTCGTCAAAGCCCCCGGATCCCGGACCGCACCCCCGAAGAACTCTGTTGTATCGGGCCGCCAGTTCGCAGCCCGGCTCTTGCGAGAGAAACCGTGGCCGCACCTGTATTTTTCGATCCCACCGGCAATCGGCGCGTTCGCGTCCGTCGCATGGGCCTGTTCCTGATGCTGCTGGCGATTGCCGCCTCGGCCATTTTCGCGACCACGGTCGCCAGCGTGCCGGCTCCGCCGCCGCTGCCGATCGCCTATGAGCACGCGTCACCGCTGCCATTCCGCGCGCAGATCGGCCACCTTACCCGCAGCGCCCGCAAGTTCCTGTTCGGTCGCCCCGCCGCGCCGGCGCCCACGCCGGGCGCCAAGCCGATCACGGTCGGCTTCTACACGCCGTGGAACGATGACAGCGCCACCTCGCTCGAACGCCATATCGACCGGCTCGACTGGGTTGCCCCCGCCAACCTCTCGGTAGACGCCAATGGCGCGCTGAAGGTGGAGGACGATCCGCGCTTCGCCCATATCATGGCGACCGCCCTGCACCGTCCGCTGGTGGTGCCGGTGCTCCAGAACACGCTCGACGGCGAGTGGCAGGGCCCCAAGACCGCCGCGATGCTGGCCAACCCGGCCCAGCGCCGCGCGCTGGAAGCCCAGGTCGGCGCCTATCTCGACAAGACCAACGCCGCCGGCGTGATGGTCGACTTCGAAACCATTCCCACCAACGGCATCCCCGCCCTGCGCCAGTTCCTGGCCGAACTGCGCGCGCAGCAGACGCCCAAGCACCGCCTGATCTCGGTCACCATGCCGATCGACAACCCGGACTGGTCGACCCGCGCTTTCGCGCAAGTGGCTGACCGTCTGGTGCTGATGGCCTATGACGAACACTGGCAGGGCGGCACCCCCGGTCCGATCGCGTCGAACCCGTGGTTCGTGCAGAAGCTGCAAGGCGCGCTGGCCGGCCTGCCGCGCGGCAAGGCGATCGTGGCGCTGGGCGAATATGCCTACGACTGGCACGACGGCAAGGCCGACAGCTCCACTGTCGAAGAAGCCTGGCTGGACGCGCATGACAGCGGCACCACCCCGCAGTACGACCCGATGAGCGGCAACGCCGGGTACTCCTACGTCGACGGCAGCCGCCACGACGTGTGGATGCTCGATGCCGCCGCCAGCTGGAACCAGATGCGCATCCTGTCGCGCCTGGGCGTGGGCGATATCGCCCTGTGGCGCCTGGGCTCCGAGGACCCGAGCTTCTGGACCGCCGTCAAGTCCTGGCGCGACGGCACCACGCCGAACCTCACGCACCTTGTGCAAGCCGCAAACGTCGACGTCGAGGGCCAGGGCGAGATCCTGTCGGTCACCGCTACCCCGCGCGACGGCAACCGCGACGTGATGTTCGACAAGACCACCGGCATGGTCTCCGCGGAGACCTACAAGGTCCTGCCCACGCCTTATGTCGTGAAGCGCACTGGCAATCTGAACAAGCAGGTCTCGCTGACCTTCGACGATGGTCCGGACCCGACGTGGACGCCCAAGATCCTCTCGATCCTGGAGAAGAACCACGTCCCCGGCACGTTCTTCATGATCGGCGAAAATGCGCTGGGCAACCGCGACCTCATCAAGCGCATTGCCGACGATGGTGACGAGATCGGCAACCACAGCTACACCCACCCGAACATGGCCGAAGAGGCCGCGACCGGGATCGGGCTGGAGCTGAATGCCACCCAGCGCCTGATCGAGGCCACCACCGGCCGCTCGATCCGCCTGTTCCGCGCGCCTTACTTCGGAGACGCCGAGCCGACCACCGCCGACGAGCTGGAACCTGCCGTCGTCGCGCAGCAGCACGGCTACACCGTGGTCGGTCTGCACGTCGATCCCGATGACTGGCAGCGCCCCGGCGTCCAGCACATCGTCGACAGCACCATCGAGCAGGTCGAATCCGCCAATCCGGATCGTTCCGAGAACGTGATCCTGCTGCACGACGGCGGCGGCGACCGTTCGCAGACCGTGGAAGCGCTGCCGATCATCATCCAGCGCCTGCGTCAGGACGGCTATACGTTCGTGCCGACCTCGACTCTGGCCGGGCTCACCCACGATCAGGTCATGCCCATGGTCGATGGTGTTGACCTTGCCGCCGTGCGCGCCGACGTCGCCCTGTTCGCCGTGCTGGCGGGCATTCTGGCCGGGCTGAACTGGACGTTCTTCTTCGCGATCTCGCTGGGCGTGCTGCGCTCGGTCAGCCTCGCGTCGCTGGCGACCATGCTGCGCCGCCCCGAACCGATGGCCGCGCCCGAAGACACCGGCGACCCGCTCGTCACCGTCATCGTGCCCGCCTACAATGAAGAGCGCGTGATCGAAGACTCGGTGCGCCGGGTGCTGGAGAGCGACTATCGCCACTTGCAGGTGATCGTGGCCGACGACGGTTCGAAGGACCGCACCAGCGCGATCATTGCCGAGGCATTCGCCGCCAATCCGCGCGTCGAACTGCTGACGCTGGTCAATGGCGGCAAGGCCGCCGCGCTGAACCGCGCCCTCAAGGAAGCGCGCGGCGCGATCATCGTGGCGCTCGATGCCGATACCCAGTTCGAGCCCCAGACGATCTCGCGCCTCGTCCGCTGGTTCGCCGATCCGCGCATCGGTGCGGTTGCCGGCAATGCCAAGGTGGGCAACCGCGTCAACCTCGTCACTCGCTGGCAGGCCGTGGAATACGTGACCGCGCAGAACCTGGAACGCCGCGCGCTGACCAAGCTCGACGCGATCATGGTCGTGCCCGGCGCGGTCGGTGCATGGCGCCGCGAAGCGCTGGACGATGTCGGCGGCTACCCCGAGGACACGCTGGCCGAGGATCAGGACCTGACCATCGCCATCCAGCGCAAGGGCTGGAAGGTTGCCTACGACGAAGAGGCCGTGGCCTGGACCGAGGCGCCGGAAAGCTTCAAGGCCCTGTCCAAGCAGCGCTTCCGCTGGTCGTTCGGTACGCTCCAGTGCCTGTGGAAGCATCGCGGCACCCTGCGCAAGGGCCGCCCGTCTGGTCTGGCTTTCATCGGCATGCCGCAGGCCTGGCTGTTCCAGATCGTGTTCGCAGTGATCTCGCCCGCGATCGACCTTGCCCTGCTGATCTCGATCGGCGGCACCGCGCTGCGCATCTCGCAGCATGGCTGGGCCCAGACGCAGACCGACGTGCTGCGCATGGGCATCTACTGGCTGGGCTTCACGATGATCGACCTTGCCTGTGGCTGGGTGGCCTATCGCCTGGACTCGAGGAAGGAGCGCTTCCGCCCGCTGCTGCTGCTGGCCCAGCGCTTCATCTACCGCCAGCTGATGTACAGCGTGGTTATCCGCGCGGTGAGCGCGGCGATGGCCGGGATCGGCATTGGCTGGGGCAAGCTGGAACGCACCGGCCGCGTCAGCGCCGGACCCGCGGGAACCGCGCCGAAGTCGATCGGCCGCGAGACGCCGGAAGCCGAGCCGGAACTCGAAACGGCGGGGTGAATTGACGCTCTGTCTGTGGCTCAATGCGGCGCCCTCGCGAAAGCGGGGGCGCCGTTGGCTTTTCCGGGGCGACCATAGATTCCAGGCGTCAGGTCTTCGTCATCCTGAACTTATTTCAGGATCCATTTCGCGACCTATCCCGAAAGCTGGCGCAAATGGTGCGGCGATTGCAGATTGCCGATCAAAGCACAGCGCAGGCGACAAGATGGATCCTGAAACAAGTTCAGGATGACGGGTATTACGGAGGAGAGCGGCGGGTATCTCTACTCTTCCGCGCTTCCGCGTGACGGGGAGCCCCCCGAGCCCGCCTCCTACACACCGCTCATCCTGAGCTTGTCGAAGGATGGAGGCCTCGCGCCCCGCTCTCCAGGGGCTTCGACAGGCTCAGCCTGAGCGGGGACTGGGTAGGGCTGGTAGAATAGCGGCTCACCCCGCGCCGAGTATTAACCGCACTTCCAGCCCCTGCCCCGGCGCGTCGGCGAGTTCCACGCGGCCGTCGTGCAGCTTGGCCACCGCCTCAACCAGCGCAAGACCCAGCCCCGACCCGGCAACCGCGCGCGTGGGGTCGAGCCTTCCGAAGCGCTGCAAGGCCGCCTCGCGCTGGGCTTCGGGAATGCCCTGCCCATCATCGCGCACGCCCAGCACCACGCGCCCGTCATGCCGCCGCGCGAACAGCGTGATCCAGTGCCCTCCCCGCGCGTATTTCACCGCATTGTCCACCAGATTGCCCAGCGCCTGTCCCATGAGTTCGCGGTGGAGCAACACGGCCAGCCCATCCGGCGCCTCGGCGCGGAGTACGAAGCCCTCGTCCTCGGCGTAAGGCTCGTAAAGCGCGGCAAGGTCTTCGAGGAACGGCGCCAGTGCGGTCTGTTCGAAGCGCTCGCGGCCGATACCGGCTTCGGCGCGGCCGATCTGGAGCGCGGTGTTGAGGATCCGGGTCAGCGCATCGGCTTCCGCCAGCGCGCGGTTCATTGCCGCTTCCGCCGCCGGATCGCGCGCCTCGATCGCGGCCTGTTCCAGCGCCGCGCGCAGCCGCGTCACCGGGGAGCGCAAGTCGTGCGCCAGCCCCTCCGCCACCACGCGCAGTTCGCCCACCAGCGTCTCGATGCGCGCCAGCATGACGTTGATCTCGCCCGCCAGCTCGTCGAAAGCATCGCCCGAACCGTCGAGCGCCACGCGCGCGTCGAGCGCGCCGCTGGCCACGTGGTGCGCGGTCTGCGCCATGTCGTGGACACGGCGGCCGACCAGCCGCGAGGTCAGCGCGGCCACCAGCATCGCCAGCGGCAGGGCCAGGAAAATGGCCGCAAGCAGCGCCTGCTCGAAACTGTGCTGGAGCCTGAGGTCGCGGCCGATGCCGGTGCCCGCCAGCAAGGTCGAGCCATCGGGAAAGCGCTGTTCGGCCAGCACCATCTGTTCGGGCTGAGGATCGTCGTCACGATAGAGTTCGGTTTCGAACGTATCGCTACCCCGACCGGACTGGGGCGGCAGCGCGGCAAGATTGCCCGCCAGCCGCTGCCCGTCCGGCCCGGCCAGCAGCATGACCGGCGCGCGTTTGCCTTCGTTGCGCAGCCGGGTCTCGATCGTGGTACGCAGCGCGGCGGTGCCGCCATCGGCGTAGATCGCGACCAGATCGTCGCGCAAGTCCTCGACGATGGCGCGCTGATCGTCGCGCGCGCTCTGCTGGCTGGAAATCCACACGAACGCCAGCACCCCGCCGGTGGCGACGAGCTGGAAAATCACGACCGGCACGAACAGCCGGAACGAGGTGGACCGCAGCAGCCGCCGGACGCGCAGCTTCAAGCGGAAAGGCCCAGCCGGTATCCCGCCCCGCGCACAGTGTGGAGCAAGGGCTCCGCTCCATCCTCGTCAAGCTTGCGGCGCAGGCGGCTGACGTGGACATCGATCACATTGGTACCGGGATCGAAGTGATAGTCCCACACCGCCTCCAGCAGCATGGTGCGCGTCACCACTTCGTCGACATGGCGCAGGAAATATTCGAGCAGGCGGAATTCGCGCGGCTGCAGGTCGATGGTGCGGGTCCCGCGCCGCACCTTGCGCGCCAGCAGGTCCATTTCGAGATCGCCGCACGTCAGCCGCGTTTCGACCGCGGGCTGACTGACGCCGCGCTTCACCAGCAGGCGCACGCGGGCGAGCAGTTCGGCAAAGGCGAAAGGCTTGGCAAGGTAGTCGTCCGCGCCCGAAGTGAGCCCGGCAACGCGGTCGTCCGTCGATCCCAGCGCCGACAGCACGATCACCGGCGTCTCGATCTTGCCCGCGCGCAAGGCGCCCAGTACCGACATGCCGTCCATCTGTGGGATCATGCGGTCCAGCACGATGGCGTCATAGCTGCCGTCGCTGGCAAGGAACAGCGCATCGCGCCCGTTGTCCGCCCGGTCGACCACGAAGCCTTCCTCGGCGAAGCCCTTGATGACGTAAGTGGCGGTAGCCTCGTCATCTTCGACGACCAGCAGCTTGTGCCCCATCCCTTGCTTTTCCGCCTCCGCCTGCATGTCACCCCCCGGACACGTCATGGCGTTCGGGGTCGCTGCGGTTCACCGGCAAGCTCGATCCGGCGGACTTCGCCCTGGTGCACCACATCCAGATGCATAGGACGCTGGCCGCGCAGAGACAACTCCTCGGCCAGCGACTGGAGCGAACCGGGCTCGCGGCCGTCGGCTCGGGCGATGCGGTCGCCCACCGCAAGGCCCGCATGCTCGGCATAGCCGTTGGAGCGTACGGACGTCACCACCAGCCCCTGGCGGGCGCCGGGCAGGCGGTCTGCGGTAAAATCGAGAACCCGGCGCCAGGGTTCGGGCCGGACAGCATTGTGAAAGGTAGCGGCGCCCCGGTCGATCAGGCCGAAATGTCGCTGCGCCCAGAGATCGCCCCAGGTCAGCGCACCGGTCACCGCCAACAGCGCGCCCAGCATCGGCAGCAGGTCGAGGATGCGATTCTTCGCCTCGGGGTCACGCCGGAAACGGCGACGCGCGGCGCGCGCAGGGTCAGAGGCTTGGTCGGCGTCGGTCATCAGGCGGCATAATCCACGCCCCCGGCACGCATGGCCGGCGGCTTCCAGCACACCCTTGCCCATGATCATCGCAGTCCCGGCCGCGATTGTCACATTAAGGAAATTCCATGTTCGCTCCACCCTGCGGCAATCCGCGCGCGCGCATGCAGGCAGGATGACAAGCCGTGGTTTTCCCCAAGGTGAGGCCAAAAACGCGGCCAGAATCTGGGGTCGCAGAGTAGCCGTCGTCCTGATCGCCGTCCTCGTTGCGGCGGCACTCGGGGTGGCTGCGATCCTGACATGGTACGGCGCCTTCGACGCCAGCCCGTTCCGGGAAATCCCGGCGCGGGCCGTCGGGAATGGGGCCGAAACCAGTACAGGCAAAGGCTATGCCGCCGTGCTGGTGTCGGGCGACCTGGGCCCACGCGCCGGAATGGGCGCACCAGTGGCCGGTCTGTTGGCCGAACATGGCGTCGCCACGGTTTCGGTCAATTCGCTCAATTATTTCCGCGTGCGCCGCACGCCCGCCGATGTCTCCGCCCTGCTGGGCGAGGCGATTCGCCGCGCCATGGCGCTTGGCCATGTCGACAAGGTGGTCGTGCTCGGCCAATCGTTCGGCGCGGACATGGTCCATGTCGGGCTGCAAGGTCTGCCGGCGGACTTGCGCCGCCACGTCTCGCTGGTGGTGCTGACAGTGCCGACGCGCACGGTGTTCCTGCGCGTCTCCCCGCTCGAATGGCTGGACCGCACCACGCCCGACGCCATGGCCATCGTCAGCGCCCGCGCGCTCGACTGGGTGCCCGTGGTCTGCATTCGCGGCCGCGAGGAGCCGGACAGCCTCTGCCCGCTGCTGCACCTGCCGCGCCTTACGCAAGTCGCCCTGCCCGGCGACCACTATCTCGAACACAATGCCGACCGGCTGTTCATGGCGATCCGCGACGCCCTTGCCGGCCATTTCCACACCGCCTTCCCGGAGCATGCCCCATGATTCGCCGCCTGCTTGGCCCTCTCTTCCTTGGTATCGTCCTTGCCGCCGTGGCGCCCGCGGGCGCAGTGCCCACGATTGCCCAGCCGCTGGGCGTGAGTCCCTACGGACACTGGCTCAATCCGGCGGGCGACGTCGAAGTCTCCGTCGCGCCTTGCGGTTCGCTGCTGTGCGGCACGGTCACGTGGGTCGGCGGGCAGGCTCTGGCCGACGCATCCGATGCCGGCGTGCAGCACCTTGTCGGCACCCAGTTGCTTCAGGGCTACCACCGCGAAGGCGCAGGAACCTGGCAGGGCGAAGTCTTCGTGCCCGACATGGGCGCGACATTCTTCTCGCGTATTCACCAGCCCGATCCCGGCCACCTGAAGATCAGTGGCTGCATCCTCCACGGCCTGCTCTGCAAGTCGCAGATATGGACCCGACGACCGTGACGACACCGCTGCACAGACGCCTCGCGCACCTGAAACCGCTGGCCGAAAGGCTGGCGGTTCCTGCGCAACTGGCGCTGGCGGCTTTGGTGCTGATCCTCGCCGGGCTCAGCCTGCGTCACATGGCGGCGACGTTCCATTTCCACGCCGTGCTGCGTGACGCCCGGGCGCTGCCGGTTTGGCGGCTGGCGCTGGCGTTCGGCTTCACGGCGGCAAGTTACCTGCTGCTCACCATCTACGACGTGATGGCCCTGCGCGCGATCGGGCGGCCGCTGCCGTGGCGGAGCGCCGCGCTCGCATCGTTCACGAGCTATACGCTGAGCCACAACCTTGGCTTCGGGATCATAACCGGCGCCGCCGCGCGCCTGCGCGTTTACGGCGCGAAAGGCCTCACCACCGGCGATGTCGCGCGCGTCACCGCCATTGCCGGGGTGACATTCTGGGCGGGCGTGCTCGCCTCTGCGGCACTGGCCCTGCTGGTCCATCACCTGCCGCTGGTGGTTTCGGGCCGAGTCCTGCCGCTGACCGCACAGCACACCACCGGCGCGGTGCTGCTTGTCGTGCTGGCCGTGGCCGCGCTGACCGGCAAGCGCTGGCACCTTCCCGGCCCCGGTGGCATGGCCCGCATGACCGTAGTGGCACTGGCCGACATCGGCGCCGCCTGCGCCGCGCTTTTCGTGCTGCTGCCCGATGCCGCCCCGGCGCTCTATGCCCCGCTGCTGCTGGCCTATGTGCTGGCGATCGTCGTCGCGCTGGTGAGCCACGTGCCGGGCGGACTCGGCGTGTTCGAGGCGACCGTGGTGGCGCTCTGCCCGCAAGTTCCGGCGGGCGCGCTGCTGGCCGCGCTGCTGGTCTACCGCATCGTCTATTACCTCGTGCCATTGGCGCTGGCGCTCGCACTGCTGCTGCGCCACGAGCATGCGCGCTGGAAACGCCCGGCGGGCCTTGCCCTGAAAGCGGGCGAGACCATGATTACCGCGCTGGCCCCCCGCGTCATCGCACTGGTCGTATTCCTCGGCGGCGGCGTACTGCTGCTTTCAGGCGCGACGCCCGCCCTGCCCGAGCGCATGGCGGCCATTCGCGGCGTGGTGCCGCTGCCCTTCGTCGAAGCCTCGCAGATCGCCGCCAGCCTTGTCGGCACGCTGCTGCTGATCCTTGCCCCCGCACTCTATCGCCGCCTTGACGCCGCGTTCCTGCTGACCCGCGCGCTGCTGCTGGCCGGCGCGGTATTCTCGCTCGCGAAGGGGCTCGACTATGAGGAAGCGCTGACCCTGCTGGCGGTCGCCGGCGTGCTGCAACTGGCGCGCAAGGGCTTCTGGCGCCGCACCGCGCTCACCACCGATGTGATGAGCGTCAACTGGGTGCTCGCGATAGTGGCGACGATCACGCTGGTGATCGTCATCGGCTACTTCACCCAGACTTTCCCCGCCTATCGCGGCAGTCTCTGGTGGAAGTTCGCGTGGTCGGGCGATGCCTCGCGCTATATGCGGGCCAGTTTCGCGACGGCCGTGGCAACCGGCGCCTTCGTGGTGCTCGCGCTGCTGCGCCCCTCGCACCACTGGGCCCTTCCCGATGAGGCAGCAGTCGATGTCGACGCAGCGCTGCTCCACGCCACCCGCTCGGAATCGATGCTGGCACTGACCGGCGACAAGCTGTTTCTGGCGGGCCCCCACAGCCGCAGCCTGCTGATGTACCAGGTGCGCGGCCATTCATGGATCGTCATGGGCGATCCGGTGGGCGAGAAGGCCGACTGGCCAGACCTGCTGTGGCGCCTGCGCGAGCGCGCCGACGCCAATCAGGGCCGCGTGCTGCTCTATCAGGTGACGCCGGACGTGCTGCCCATCGCCATCGACATGGGGCTCCAGCTCATGAAATACGGCGAGGAAGCACGAGTGGACCTTGCCCACTTCAGCCTCGACGGACCCACCGCGCGGCCGCTGCGCCACGCCATGCGCCGGGTGGAGCGCGAAGGCGCGGAATTCGCCATCGTCCCCGCCGCGCGCGTGCCCGCGATCATGGCCGAGCTGCGCGCGGTCTCGGACGAGTGGCTTCACGCCAAGGGCCAGCGCGAGAAGTCCTTCAGCGTCGGCCGTTTCGACGAGGCCTATATCGCCCGCTGCGACGTGGCGGTGGTGCGGCGTGAAGGCGTAATCGTGGCGTTCGCCAATCTCTGGAAGACCGCCGGGCGCGAGGAGCTTTCGGTGGACCTCATGCGCCACCGCGCCGAAGTGCCCTATGGCTGCATGGACTTCCTGTTCACGCGCCTGATGCTGTGGGGGCGACAGGAGGGCTATAGCTGGTTCAACCTCGGCCTCGCGCCGCTGTCCGGCATCGAGGCACGGAGGCTGGCGCCAACCTGGGCACGCGCGGCGGGCATGCTGTTCCGCCACGGCGCCGCGTTCTACGGCTTCGAGGGGCTGCGGAACTACAAGGAAAAGTTCGCTCCCGTGTGGGAGCCGCGCTTCATCGCCAGCCCCGGCGGCATCGCCCGGGGCCGCGCGCTACTGGACCTTCAGGCCCTGATCGGCGACAGCCGCGGCGCGGCACGCCTGCGCGGATCGCAACGGCGCTCGGCTTCGTGAGCGGGTATTCGATACTGCTGAGTCCCGCCAGCCCGCTCATCGCCAACAGATAACGCCCCAGATTAGCAGGTGCAGTTCCTTTCCCCCACTCCGCTCATCCTGAGCCTGTCGAAGGATGGAGGCCTCCCGCCCCGCAGCAGGGGCTTCGACAAGCTCAGCCTGAGCGGGATTGAAGGGGTGGCTCATGGAAATTCAGCGGCGCGAAGAATCGCCTCAACAGCAGCGCAGAACATCAAATCCGCTACGCAGACCCCCAAAAAACCCACGTCGCCCCCGCGAAGGCGGGGGCCCCGCTTCCTTGCAACTTCTCATCCCGCGCAACAGAAGCGGGATCCAGCCTGACCGAAATTGGAGGGACGCTCGCACCGCCCCGGACGCCATAGCCTTCTCCACCCCGCCCCGCGCACAAGCGGTTGTCGCATGCCGCGACCTGCCGCTAAAGTCGCGCCCCAATCCCTTGTTTCGGGACCAAGAATGACCGTCATTGCCGCCCAACTCTACCACAAGGGCCGCCCCGCCGAGCCCGTATCACTCGAAAGCTGCCCACCGATGCGGCAGGAGGGGGACTTCGTCTGGATCGGCCTCTACGAGCCGACCGAGGCCGAACTGCGCTCCGTGCAGAAGACGTACGGCCTGCACCCGCTCGCCGTGGAAGACGCGCTCAAGGCGCACCAGTTGCCCAAAGTGGACGTCTACGGCGACCAGCTTTTCGTCGTCGCCCGCACCGCCCACCTGCTGAACGATGCCATCGCTTACGGCGAAACCTCGCTGTTCGTCGGCAAGCATCACGTGATCTCGGTCCGCCACGGCTCTGCACGCGCGCATACCGAGCTGCGGGCCCAGCTTGAAGCGGCGCCGACGCTGCTATCGCACGGCGTGGACTATGTGCTCCACGCCATTCTCGACTTCATTGTCGATGGCTACCTGCCGATCGTCGAGACCATCGAGGAAGAAGTGCTGGAGATCGAACAGCAGGCGCTCGACGCCTTCCTCGACCGCGAGCAGGTCATGCGCCTGTTCGGATTGCGCCGCGAACTGATCCGCTTCCAGCGCGTGCTCGGCCCGATGGGCGAAGTGTGCAGCAAGCTCGTCCACCTCGACATGCCGTTCCTCGACGCCGCAGTGAAGCCCTATTTCAGCGACGTGCTGGACCATGTGCGCCGCGTGGAATCGATGGTGGCAAACTTGCGCGAAGTGCTGACGTCGGTGTTCGAAGTCAGCCACCTGCTGGAATCGCAGAGGCAGAGCGAGATCACCCGCCAGCTTGCCGCCTGGGCCGCGATTCTCGCCGTGCCGACCGCGATTGCCGGGATCTACGGCATGAATTTCGAATTCATGCCCGAGCTGCACTTCCGCTACGGTTACTACGGCGTGCTGGGCGCGATCCTGCTGCTGTGCAGCATGCTCTATGCGTGGTTCCGCCATACGAAATGGCTCTAGGCACCGGCAAATTGCCGGGCACCCAGAGCCATCGGGGGACACGTATAAGAAACGCCCGGACCTGAACGAGGTTCCGGGCATCCGACCCACATTCCTTCGCCTCGTCCCTGAAAAACCCTCTGATCGTCAACGTCCCCCTTTTCGTCATTGCGAGCGTAGCGAAGCAATCCAGAGCCGCTTGGCACACCTCTGGATTGCTTCGCTATGCTCGCAATGACGAAGGCTGGGGGCACTCCGAAACGAAATGGCCGAAACGGAATGGCCGAAAATTTACCTCCTTCCGCCCCCTTCGCTCCGCAAAACCCCTGCTTGGCCGCCTGTTAGAAATCCTCGCTCCATTATTGCAACTGGTTATCATTAGCTATAACGAGTTTCGCCAAGGAGTGAGTCATGCATGCAGTCGCCGGGCCGAGGGCGCCAAACCCGCGCAGATGCAGGCGTTTTGCGCCTGTCGTCACGCATGCCCGCACCTTGACTGCCCCCACCAGCCTGACCATCGGCGCTTTGCCGAGGGTTCCGCGCAAGCGCCCCGCCGCCTCGCCCGCCCATTTTCGCCTTGCCTTGCCGCGTATGACAGGTCATTCGCGCGAACGGTTTCGACTCACGCCGATGAATGGGCGCATCATTGGCGAGGACGAGGCGATCCTGTTCGGCCTGCGGACCAGATCACGGTCTGCGCGGCGACTTCATGCCCTGTAATACAGGGTTAAACGCCCCAAGAAGACACCGCCGCCGACAGTATTTCCCGGACACAGCATTTTTTCCGAAGGATTCGATAGTAATGAGCGATAGCGCCGCCGATACGGCGACCCTGACCCCCACCGGCGCATTGACGGTTGAGGAAGTGCTGTCGGTCCATCACTGGAACGACCACCTCTTCAGCTTCAAGATCACCCGCCCCTCGACCTTCCGCTTCCGCTCGGGCGAGTTCATCATGATCGGCCTGCCGGGTGACAACGGCAAGCCGCTGCTGCGCGCCTATTCGATCGCCAGCCCGGCCTATGCCGAGGAACTGGAATTCCTTTCGATCAAGGTGCCGGACGGCCCGCTGACCTCGCGCCTGCAGCAGATCCAGCCGGGCGACCAGATCTACCTCGGCCGCAAGCCGGTGGGCACGCTCGTCGCCGACGCGCTGCGCCCGGGCAAGCGCCTGTTCCTGTTCTCGACCGGCACCGGCCTCGCGCCGTTCCTCAGCCTCGCGCGCGATCCGGACATCTATGAGCGTTTCGAGCAGATCCTGCTGGTCCACTCGGTCCGCCGCGTCAGCGATCTGGCGTTCCGCACCGAACTGGAAAGCCAGCTGGCCGACGATCCGCTGATCGCCGACGAAGCGCTGCTGCAGTTCCACTACCTGCCGACCGTCACGCGTGAGGACTTCCACACGCAGGGCCGCATCGGCAACCTGATCGAGGACGGCCGCCTGTTCATCCCGCAGCTTCGCGGCCCCGCCAAGCTCGATCCCGAGACCGACCGCATCATGCTCTGCGGCTCGATGGCGATGATCCGCGAGTTCGAGCACAGCCTTGAAGCCGCGGGCTTCGAGGAAGGTTCGAACAACAAGCCGGGCGACTTCGTGATCGAACGCGCGTTCGTCGACTGATCGGATCGACCGACGGAATACGGAAAAGGGGCGCAGCGATGCGCCCCTTTTTCTTTGCCGCTATGGCGCGAGTCCTACATTCCGCCCCCAAATCCCCGTCATCCCCGCGAAGGCGGGGATCCCGCTTTTCTTGCGGCATACGAGAGGTTGCAGAAGAAAGCGGGGCCCCCGCCTTCGCGGGGGCGACGGGGACTTGGGTGGGCGTGCTTGGTTGGAATACCCGAGCGCTAAGCCCGCTCGCCGGTTACCTTGGCCGAGCCGAACATGCCCATTTTACACTTGCCGGTGATGCTATCCCCGCCGATCTCCAGATCGTACTTCAGCGTGATCTTCATCGGCTTCTCGACCTTCAGATCGAAGCGCAGCCGGTTGCCCTCCACCGTGCCCCCGGCGAAATCCTGACGCCCCTCCGGCGCGGAGAGGTAGCCGCTGAGTGCCGTGCCCTCGATATCGAAGTGCGCCACCATCGCCTGCGGCCCCATCGGCGTCTTCAGCACCATGTTCCAGTCGCCTTCCGGCCCGGCCGAAGGCACGGCAGGTGCTTCCGCCACCGGCTCCGGTGCCGCTGCGACTGGCTCCGCAACCGCCGCCTCAACCTTCACCGGCTCCGGCGCGTAGAAGCCGGAAACGTCGCGCTGCTCGATCACGTCGAGAATGCGCGCGGGCGTTAGCGGCAACACCACATCGCCCAGTTCGCCGAAGGGCGTGAGCGCGTCGGCAATGGCGTTCACCAAAGTCGGCGGCCCGATGATCGCCCCGCCCTCCCCCACGCCGCGCATGCCGCCGATGGACTTGGACGGCGTGTTGGCATGGACGAATTCGAATGTCGGCACGTCGCTGATCGATGGCAGCATGTAGTCCTTGAACGTCGCCGCCTGCGGATTGCCGCGCGCGTCGTAGGGCATCTCTTCCAGCAGGACCATGCCGATGGCCTGTGCCAGACCGCCCGAAATCTGCCCTTCGACCACGGCAGGATTGATCACCGTCCCGCAATCCTCCGAGGAGATCCAGCGCAGGATCTTCACGAAGCCGGTCTCCGCATCCACTTCCACCACGGCCAGATGCGTGGCGCTGGTGAAGGTCATCGGTGGCGGCTGATAGCGGAACTGCATTTCCAGCCCACTTTCGAAACCGGGCGGCAAACGGTCCGGCTCGCCATAGGCAATCGCGGCAATCTCCGCGAGCGGGCGGGCCATCTCCGGCGCGCCTTCCACGCGCACCGTGCCCTCGTCGATCACCACGCTTTCCACGCTGGCATTGAGCAAGTGCGCAGCCAGAGTGCGTACCTTGTCCGCCAGCATTTCCGAACAACGGATCGCCGCGCCCCCGGCAATCACGCCCTGCCGGCTGCCCGCCGCACCGGGACTGAAACCGCCGCGTGTGGAGTCGCCCTCGAACACGGTCACGTCCTCATAGCGCACGCCCAGGCGGTCGGCGATGCACTGGGCCATCGTCGTCGCGGTGCCGTGGCCCTGCGAATGAGTGGAGAGCGTGGCGGTGACCTTGCCGGTCGGCTCGATCCGCACTTGCGCCAGTTCGCCCGTCATCGGCGCCATAGACCCGGCCGAGCCGGTCGGCTCGACATAGGAAGCGATCCCGACGCCCAGATAGCGCCCCTCAGCCCGCGCTGCCGCCTGTTCGCGCCGGAATGCCGCCATGTCGAAATGATCGAGCAGCTTTTCGAGGCATTCGCCGGGCGTGATGTCGTCCAGCGGAATGCCCATCGAGGTGACCATGGGCTGGTCCTTCAGGTAGACCAGATTGCGCCGCCGGATCTCGATCGGATCGATGCCGAGTTGCCGCGCCGCCCGGTCCAGCATGGTCTCGCGCACCAGCGATTCCATCGCCCAGGGCCCGCGATAGGCGGCAAGCCCGTTGGTATTGGTGTACCACCCGCGCGAAACGAAGGCATAGGCGGGCACGCGATAGGCCGCCCAGACGAACATGTGCACGGCGATATTGCTGTCCGCCCCCTGCGGGAAGGCGCCGTTGTTGCAGTCATAGATCCCGTGCGATCCGGTCAGCCGCCCTTGCGCGTCGAACCCGGCCTGCAAGGTCATTTCCGCCTCGCGCGCCTGATTGGAAGCGGTCAGCGCCTCGTACCGGTCCTCGATCCACTTGAGCGGCTTGCCCATGAGCAGCGCAGCGACGATCACCGCGCTCTCTTCCTTCCACGGGTGGTTCTTGAGGCCGAAAGAACCGCCCACGTCCTTGGCGATCACCCGGATCGCGGTATCCGGCAAGCCGAGTGCAAGGCTGACCCAGCGCGCGACCAGATGCGGGCTCTGGCACGTGATCCTGAGCGTCAGTTCCTCCGGCCCGTCGCGCGAGGCCAGCACTCCGCGCGTTTCCATCGGCGATTGCGAGATGCGCTGGTGGACGATCCGGTGGCTGAGGCGCAGCGCCGATCCGGCAAGCTTGTCCTCCAGTTCGTCCTCGACCTCCTCGTCACCGATTTCGGCCGCGACATTGCTGTCCACGCCGGGATGGATCGGTGCCGCCACCTTGGCCTGCGCAATGGTGACGACCGGATCGAGTTCCTCGTACTCGATCTCCACCAACGAGGCCGCGTCTTCCGCCTGTGCGCGGGTTTCGGCGGCGACCAGCACCACCGGCTCACCCGCGTAGGACACATGGCCATCCGCCAGCGGCGTGATCGGGACTTCCGCCTCGGTAAAGAAGAACGAGAGCAGCTTGATCGGCCGCGCGGCAAGGTCCGCCATGGTCAGCACGGCATGGACGCCGGGCAACTCACGCGCGACTTGCGTGTCTATCGAGACGATCCGCCCACGCGCGATCGGACTGCGCGCGAAAGCGACATGCAGCATCCCCGGCAGCGTCACGTCATCGACGAACTGGCCGCGCCCGGTCAGCAGGCGCGGGTCTTCCTTGCGGGGAACGCGCTTGCCGATCCAGCGGGTGGCGCCGAGGTTGGAATTGGGGGCGTTCATTCGGCGCCTCCCGCGCCGACAGTGCCCTCGGCCAGCGCCTTGGCGGCCCGGCGGATGCCCTGATAGCCAGTGCAGCGGCAGATGTGGCCGCTCATCGCGGAAACCAGCGAGTCCTCGCTCGCTTTCGCTTCCCCGCCGGTGAGCGCGGCGAAAGTCATCAGCACGCCGGGCGTGCAGAACCCGCATTGCAGCCCGTGCGCCTCCCGCATGGCCTGCTGGACGGGGTGGAACGTGCCGTCCGGCGCGGCGAGGCCTTCCACCGTGGTCACGGTGCTGCCGTCCGCCTGAACCGCCAGCATCAGGCAGGATCGCACCGCGCGCCCGTCCACCATCACTGTGCAGGCACCGCAGACGCCGTGCTCGCAGCCGAGGTGGACGCCGGTGCACCCCGCATCGAGCCGCAGGTAATCGGCAAGGCTGGTGCGCGCCTCCACCACCGCGTCGCGGCGCTGGCCGTTGAGCGTCAATGCTATGGCGTGCTCGCTCATGCCGCCTCCCTCAATTGCAGTGCCTCGCGCAAGGTCCGCGCGAAAATGCGGCGGCCGACGGTGCGGCGATATTCGGCGCTGGCGTGGTGATCGTCGAACGGCGCGGTGTCCGCCACGGCGAGTTCGGCCATGGCACGCGGATCGAGCGCGGAGAGCGAGGCGCCGGTCAGCGCTGCCTCCGCCTGCCGCATCCGCACCGGCGTCGGGCCCATGCCGAACCATGCGAGACCCACACGGGTCAACGTATCGCCCTCGACCACCGCCGCGCCGACCATGCCGACCAGCGCGAAGTCGCCCGGCCGCTGCGCGACTTCGCGGAACAGCACCACATGCCCCTCCGGCCAGTCGGGATAGATGATCCCCGTGAGCAGTTCGTCCGGCTCCAACGCGGTCATGTAGGGGCCGATGTAGAAGTCGGCGGCATCGACAACGCGGGTGCCGCGAGTCGAGGTAATCTCCAGCCGGGCCCCCAGTGCCACCGCCGTAGCGGGCATTTCCGCCGCCGGTTCGCCCAGCGCTATGGAGCCACCCACAGTCCCTCGGTTACGCGTCTGGTGATGGCCGACATGGCCGAGCGCCGTGACCATCGCCGGCAGATGCGCCGCCAGCACGGGATCGGCCAAGGCATCGGCCTGCCGCGTCATCGGGCCGACGCGCGTGCCGCCCTCCACGCGGGTGACGCCCTGCAAGGCCGCGATCCGGCCGATGTCGACAAGAATGAAGGGCTGGCTCATCCGCAAGTTGAGCAGCGGCATCAGCGTCTGCCCACCCGCGATCACGGTGGCTCCTCCGCCCGCTTCGGAGAGGATGCGGCAGGCCTCCTCTATGCTGGAGGGGCGTTCATAGTCGAAAGGTGCGGGCTTCATCGCCGTGCTCCGCGGCGGCCCGCCTCGAAGCCGGCGGCGGCAGTGACGATCAGCAGCACCAGCACCACCAGCATTTCCACCTGCATGTGCGCCGAGCCAAGCAGGAAACCGGCCAGAACGGCCATGACCAGCGCCGCTGTCCAGCCCCAGATCCCGCCCGCCGCCGTCGTCGCCATCACCATGGATGGCGCCAAAGGGACGGCACCGGCCGCAGGTCCCCCGACCGCTGCGGCAGGTGCCGTCACCCCGGGTTCGGCGGGTACGTTGCCCCCCGCAACGACCTCCCCGAACTTCGCGAAGAACTTGCCAGCAAGATTCTTCGCCGTGGCATCGATGATCGGGCCGCCGAGCTGCGCCATGCGCCCGCCCACTTCGGCATCGACCTCGTAAGCGACCAGCGTTCCCCCGTCCGCCGTGTCGCTCAGCCTTACTTTCGCTCCCCCCTTCGCCGTGCCGGCAACGCCCCCGTTGCCCGACCCGGTGATCGTGTAACCGTTCGGCGCGTCCAGATCGGACAGTTCCACCGCGCCCTTGAACCGCGCGCCGATGGGGCCGATCTTCACTTCCGCCGCTGCCACGAAACGGTTCTCCCCGTCCCGTTCCAGCGACTGACAGCCCGGAATGCTCCGGGCGAGAATCGCCGGATCGTTCAGCGCCTCCCACACCTTCCGGCGCGGCGCCGCGACCCGTTGCTCGCCCGTCATCTGCATCCCGCGCTCTCCCCGTCCGCTTGTTCGCCGTCTTATCCGGTGGCGGATTGAACGCGATCCGATTGTCTTTCGCAAGACTTATGAGCGGTACTGTATCTTATTCCCCGGGGCGATGAAAGGTCCCGGCGCTGGCGGCGATGCTGCGCTGCGATTACCACTCTGCCCGCAAAGCCCCGCAAGGGAGGCAGGAGGAGAGGCATGAGCGCAACCGTCATCATCACCGGGGCCGCCGGGGGCATGGGCATTCCCAGCGCACGGCGCTTCGCCGCGCAGGGCCGTCCGCTGCTGCTGTGCGACGTCAATGCCGACAAGCTTGAGGGCTTCGCCGAGGAACTGCGCAGCGAGGGCGCCCGCGTGACCACGCTGGCCGGAGACATTTCCGCCGCATCCTTCCCGCAGGATCTTGTCGCCGTGCTGGGCGACGCGCCGCTTCACGCGCTGGTGCACACCGCCGGGCTTTCGCCCACCATGGCGGACCCGCTGCGGATCCTTGAGGTCAACTATTTCGCCACCGAGCGCCTTGTCGCCGCGCTGCTGCCGCGCTTCGAAAAGGGCGGCTGCGCGGTGCTGATCTCGTCGATGTCGGGCTATCTGCTCAGCGATCCGGCCATGGTGGACGCGGTGCGCGACCTGCTCGCCGGCAAGGGCAGCGAGGGCGTCGAGCGCTTCGCCGTCAATCCGGGCATGGGCTACACCCTGTCCAAGCGCGCGGTGATCGGCCTTGTCGGCCGCGAGGCGGCAGCGTTCGGCGCGCGCGGCCTGCGCATCGTCTCGATCGCGCCGGGCTTCATCGACACGCCGATGAGCCAGGCCGAAGCCGAATCCAGCGAACAGATGCGGCAGATGATTACCATGACTCCGGCAGGTCGGCTTGGTCTCGGCGACGAGATTGCCTCGGTGGCGGAGTTCCTGTGTTCGCCGGGGGCTTCTTATATCAGCGGGTGCGATATCAAGGTGGATGGCGGGATTCTGGGTAGGCTGGGGATCTAGGCTACGAGGGACGGAGTACCCCTTCACCCATAGCTCTCGTCGCCCCCGCGAAGGCGGGGGCCCCGCTGCCTTTTGCCACACCGCGAGGAAGAAAAGCGGGATCCCCGCCTTCGCGGGGATGACGGCGTTTTGCGGTTAGATTTGAACCTGAACCCGCGTTCTCCCGCCTCTCACGCCTTCAGATCGCTCTCGCACTCCACCACCGTCGCAATCCGGAACGAGGTGCGGTCGAACAGGTTCGCCTCGTCCGCCACGATCTCCTCGGGCATCAGGCTGGTGGTCATGTAGCGCAGGGTGCCGCGAAAGGTCGCCTCATCCTCGAACCAGAGTTCGGTGATGACATCGGGTCCATCGGTGAAAGCGCCCGTCTCGGGATGGACCTGCGGTTCGAGATAACGGCGCACATAGCGCGAGAGGCCCTGCGAATAGCGCTCGGCCAGCGGGGCGTGGCGGGTTTCGTAGTAATCGCGGAACTGCTCCGGCGTCAGGTCGGGCCTGCGCTTCATGAACAACAGGATCTTGAACACTGTGCCAGCCATGCCTTCTCTCCCGGATAGGAGAGCGGCGTAACATCCGGCCCCGGCATGGCCCAACCGCCGGAGCGATAGCGCCTATTCATCGCGCGAATCGATGTACTTGGCCTCAAGGAAGCGCCCGCGCGTGGCCAGCGCGTCGAGATCGTTGCGCGAGAGGTCCAGGCTCATCGCCTCGATCTGCCCGGCGATCACGCCCAGCCCCTCGACCAGTTGCTCTGACGGCGTCGTGCCGCCCGCATGCGGCTTGTTGCGCAGTTCCGCCGGGATCCGCGTGTAGCTGTCCACCAGCGAAGGCAGGTGTTCGGACAGCAGCTTGCGCACTTCGTAGGCCGCCGGGCCCTTCTCTTCCAGCGCGGCGAGTTGCGGGGCGATCTGTTCGAGACGCACGCCGATCATGTCCACCGCGTCCACCGCTGCATTGGGCAGTGCCCGGCGGCGGTTTTCCAGCCAGATCTCGGTCGACCCTGCCAGTTCCGGCAGGGTCGCGTTACCGAGATCGCCGACGTTGAGGCGCGGGCTCGACGGGTAGATCGACAGGAAACAGAACACCGCGAAAGCCAGCAGCGTGGTCAGCACCGTGGTGGTGAAGGAAAGCCCGCCGAGGATCAGCCCGGTGGTCAGCGCAACGATGAAGATGCCCGCCACCGCCAGAAACGCCCGGCGCAATCGGCGCCAGCGGAACGCCCAGCGCTCCTTGCGCGCGTTGTAGAGCCGCGCGGCCCGCTGGCGGCGGGCGGCGCGGATGATGTCCTGATTCACGGCATTGCGAGACGTTTGCGGCATGAGACTAGTCTAGCAGGCTCAATCGAGCGCCTCCAGCAGCGCCTTCGCGGTCTTGCTGTCTCCCAGCGCGGCGGCGCCTTCGGCCTGCCCCTGTGCGCGGGCGATATAGGCCTTGGACTTGGTGACTTCGCCTTCCAGCGACTGCACCGTCTGCTTCATCGAATCGAGCGCCTGCATCTTGAAGGTGTCGATCGAATCCATCGTGTCGTAGATGTTCTGGAACGCGCGGCTGAGCGTTTCCAGCGGGATCGTCGAGTTTGCCGCCTGCTCGTGAATGCGCGCGGTGTTGTCCTTCAGCATCTGGCCGGTGCCGTCGATGATCTTTGCCGTGGTGGTGTTGAGCGCGGTAATCTGGTCCAGCACCAGCCTCTGGTTGGCCATCGCCTGCGCCACCGTAACCGCCGTGCGCAGCGCGCCGACCGTGGTGGTGGAGGCGCGATCGACGCCCTTGATCAGTTCGACGTTGTTCTTCTTGACCAGATCGAGCGCGAGGTAGCCCTGCACCGATACGGCCATCTGCGTCAGCAGGTCCTGCGTGCGCTGGCGCACGTAGAACAGCGCGGATTCGCGCACCGCCTTGGCCTTGGCGGGGTCGGTATGGTCGAGGTCGTTGGCCTTCTGCTCCAGCGTCTCGTCCAGCGCCTTCGACATGAAGATCATCTGTTCGAGCTTGCCCATCGCCGCCCAGAGGTTCTGGCGCTCCACGTCGATGGCCGCATTGTCCATCAGCAGCTCGTCCTTGCCGCCCTGAAGACGGGCGAGGATCGCGCCGATATGGCCCTGCGCGCTCTGGTAGCTGTCGAAGTAGTTGCGCAGCTTGTTGCCCATCGGGATGATCCCGAAGATCTTGCGGCGCGACAGCAGGTCGCCCTTGGTCGAGGGGTCAAGGTCTTCCACCGTGCGGCGCAGTTCGGCAAGGTCTGCGCCGACGCCGGCGTCCTTGTCCATCGCGCGCACCGGGCGGTCGAGGAAGCGGTTGGACTGGCCCGACGCTTCCGCGATTTCCTTGCGGCCCATATTGGTGATCTGGTCGACCCGGCGGCCGAAATCGGGCGAATTCACGTCCTGCGAAACGAGATCGTCGACGAATTCATCGACGCGCGTCTGCAACTTCGAGCGCTGCTCGTCACCCACGGGCACAAGACCGGCCGCCCGCTCGGGCTGGACCACCGGCACCGGATCGGGAGGGGTCAGCTTGAGCTCGCCCGCGGTCGCCTGATCGGTCGTCGTCGCCATGGAAGAAAATCCCCGTCCTTCAAGAATTGCAGTCGTCTCTCGCGAATCTAGGTTCGACCGGAAAAACTACAAGCAAAACAGGAAGCCCCCCATTTACGGTTCGACGAGCGGCGTGGCCCCTTCGTCGGAAGGCTGGGTATCGGTGACGACCAGCATGGCGTCGTCCCGCGCCACGACGCAGAGCGAGAGCGCCGCCGCGCGGGCCCGGCGCACCGCAAGATCGGTGGGGGCGGAGATCGTCACGAGCAGCGGAATGCCTGCACGGACCGTCTTCTCGACCAGTTCGTAGGAACAGCGCGAGGTCATGACGACGAAGCCCTGTGCCGGATCGATGCCGCCGCGAACCAGCGCGCCGACCAGCTTGTCCAGCGCATTGTGGCGGCCGACATCCTCGCGGATCGCCAGCAACATGCCCTCCTCGTTGCAGAACGCGGCGGCATGGGTGGCGCGGGTTTCGCGGCCCAATCGCTGCGCCGCATCCAGCGCATCGAGCCCGCGCCGGATCGCCTCCGGGCTGGCCGCGCTTTGGCGCGAGAGGGTTGGCAGGGGGCGCAAGGCAGCCTCCACGCCCTCGATGCCGCAGATGCCGCAGGAACTGTCGCCCGTGCGCCTGCGCGCGCGTTCGATTATCAGCGAGAGGCGTTCCGGCGGCAGGTTTACACGGGCAACATAGCCCGTTCCCCATTCGCCGTTCTCGACCGGATGGACAGCCACGTCGCCGATCTCGCCCGCCGCCGCCAGCCCTTCGGCGAGCAGGAAGCCGGTGACGAAATCCTCGATCTCGATGGGGGTGGCCATCATCACGGCATAAGCGATGCCGTTGGTCTCGATAGCGATGGGCGCCTCGACCGGGACGGCGAAGCGCTCGGCCTCTTCCGTCCCGGTGCGATAGCTGTTGCGGCTGAGCCGGATCGTTTGCGCGCCATTCATAATGGCGAACCTAGCCCCACCGGCTCACGAGGTCACGCAATCACACGTAGTCCTCGGTGTCGATGGTGGGCTTGATCATGTCCGGGTAGCGATGGCCGGCAATGGTCTGCTGGTTCATCAGTTCGCCTGCCTTCTCCAGAATACCCGCGTCTATTTCCAGCGCGGCAGCCGCGTGATTGTCGTCGAAGTGGGCGATGGAGCGGGTGCCGGGGATCGCATGGATATGCTCGGCCTGCGCGAGAACCCATGCCAGCGCCAACTGCGCCGGGGTGACACGGATCGACGAGGCGAGTGCGTTGAACTCCTCGATCAGCGCGAGGTTATGCGCCCAGTTCTCGCCCATGAAGCGCGGGAAACTGCGGCGCAGGTCCTTCTCGGTGAGCGTGTTCACATCGGACAGCTCACCGCCCAGAGCCCCGCGCGCGACCGGCGAGAAGGCGACGAGCGCAATCCCGAGTTCGCGCGTGGCGTCCAGCACGCCCAGTTCGACATTGCGGGTCCAGAGCGAATATTCGGTCTGCACCGCCGCCACCGGATGCACCGCGTGTGCCTCGCGGATATGCGCGGTGGACCATTCGGACACGCCATAGGCGCCGATCTTGCCCGCCTCGATCGCGCGCACCATGGCGCCCACCGAGTCGGCAATCGGCACCTTCGGATCGAAGCGGTGCATGTAGAACAGATCGATGTGATCGGTGCCCAGCCGCTTCAGACTGGCGTCGAGCGAGGCGGTGATGCTCTCCGGCGCGCAGTCGATGCCGCGGCGGGCGCCATCGATCAGGATGCCGGTCTTGGAGGCCAGCAGGAACTCGCCGCGCCGGTCCATGATGGCTTCGCCAAGGATCTCCTCGCTCAGCCCCATGCCATAGATGTTGGCAGTGTCGAAGTGATCGCAGCCTGCGTCGAGGGCGTGGCGGAACAGTGCGACCGCCTCCTCGCGAGACGGCGGATTGCCGTAGGCCCAGGCCACATTCATGCAGCCGAGACCGACGGAGTGGACCGGACGGCCCGCGAGGAGGCGTTTCGTCATCAGGACCAACCGTCCTGTGCTTCGAGGCTCGCGGCCAGTTCGCCGATCACGCGGTAGCAATCGAGCACCTTGCCGACCGACGAGTTGGGCTCACGCCCTTCACGGATGGCGGCGACGAATTCGCGGTCCTGCAGCTCGATGCCGTTGTTCGACACGGTAACGCCGGTGAGGTCGATCGGCTCTTCACGGCCGTTCACCAGATCGTCGTAACGCGCGATGTAGGTCTCGCTATCGCCGATGTAGCGGAAGAAAGTGCCGAGCGGACCGTTGTTGTTGAACGAGAGCGAGAGCGTGCAGATCGCGCCGGTCTCCGCCTTCAGCTGGATCGACATGTCCATGGCGATGCCCAGTTCCGGATGCTTCGGGCCCTGCAGCACATTGGCGGCGACGATCTTGCCCGACTGATAGGCGAACAGGTCGATCGTGTGCGCGGCGTGGTGCCACAGCAGATGGTCCGTCCACGAGCGCGGCTGGCCCTTGGCGTTCATGTTCTTGCGGCGGAAGAAGTAGGTCTGCACGTCCATCTGCTGGACGTTGAACTCACCCGCAGTGATCTTGTTGTGCACGTACTGGTGCGAAGGATTGAAGCGGCGGGTGTGGCCGACCATGCAGACCAGACCCGTTTCCTTCTGCTTCGCCACCACGGCTTCGGCATCGGCCCAGGTGTCCGACAGCGGAATCTCGACCTGCACATGCTTGCCGGCGTTCATGCAGGCGATGGCCTGTTCGGCGTGCATCTGCGTGGGGGTGCAAAGGATCACGGCATCGACATCGGGCATGGCCAGCACTTCGGCCAGATCGGTGCCGGAGTGCGGCGCGCCGTACTTGGCGGCGACTTCGGCAGCCTGCTCGGCATTGCGCGAAATGACCGAGGCGATCTCTACGCCGTCGATGTTCTTGAGGCCGTCGAGGTGCTTTTCACCGAAAGCGCCGGCGCCGACGAGGGCAATACGCATGGGAATCTCCTTGGAAACTCTATCAAGGGAAGGAGCATGCCGGCGTCAAGCACCGGCACGCGGAATCGATCAGCCGATCAGGGTTTGGGCTTCGGCATTGTTGCCTTCGACAGTGGTCGAGGGCGGCACGTCGCCGTTCACCGGCTCCAGCACGATATGGCCGACCGCCGTGTTGCTGGCAGGCACATGGTAGAAGCGATAAAGTTCCCGCGTTTCCTTGCCCAGCGCGCCGCGCATGATCAGCCACATGACCATCTCGATGCCTTCGCTGCCGGTTTCGCGCAGGTATTCGATATGCGGAATGCACCGCAGTTCCTGCGTGTCGCCCGAAAGCTTGTCGAGGAACATGTTGTCCCATTCGCGGTTGATCAGGCCGGCGCGCGGGCCCTGAAGCTGGTGGCTCATGCCGCCGGTGCCCCAGATCTGCACGTTGAGGTCTTCATCGAAGCTTTCGACGGCGCGCGCGATGGCCTCGCCCAGCGCCCAGCAGCGGTTGCCCGACGGCGGCGGATAGGTCACCACGTTGACGGCGAGCGGGATCACCTTGACCGGCCACTTGGCAGGCTTGCCCAGCACCATCGAGAGCGGCACGGTAAGGCCGTGATCGACATCCATCTCGTTGATGATGGTCATGTCGAACTCGTCGAGGATCAGGCTCTGGGCGATGTGCCAGGCAAGGTCCGGATGACCTTCCACGTCGGGCACTTCGCGCGGGCCCCAGCCCTCGTCCGCCGGCTTGTAGCTTTCGCCGCAGCCGATCGCGAAAGTGGGGATAATCTTCATGTCGAAGGCCGAGGCGTGGTCGTTGTAGACCAGGATCACGACGTCCGGCAGGTTCTCCGCTTCCCACTTCTGGGTGGGCGCGAAGCCTTCCTGGATCGGCTTCCAGTAGGGATCTTCCCACTTGTCGAAATCGGATGCGACGCCCAGCGCCGGGATGTGGCTGCAGGCGATGCCGTGCGTAATGCGGGCCATCTTAGCGGTGCTCCTTGATGGAGCGCTGGCCCTCGGGCGAGCGTCCCCCGGCGATCATCATCGCCTGATAATCCTCGACCGACATGCCGGTCATCGTCGAGACGGCCTGAAGGAAGCTCAGGCCATCGGTCGAGAAGACCTTGGCGAGGAAGTAGATGTTACCGCCCAGATCGAGCAGGCGGTTGTAGTCGCGGGCGAGAACGGCCAGCTTCTGGTCCTCGGTCATCGGCCATTCGTCGAGATAGGCGCGCTCGTCCGCCTTCCAGCGCTCGCGGTTTTCGGCCTTCATCAGGCTCATCGCGAACTGGTTCAGGTGATAGCCCTGCCGTGCGCGCTTCGCCGTGTAGACGCGCGTGCCCGGAATATCGTCGAACTCACCGAGATAGGCGTGGATGTCGATGGGACCACCAGCGTTCTCGCAAGGGTTCTTGTCGGTCACAGGCCTCGTTCCTTCAGCTTGGCGTCAAGGCGCGGGAAGACCTTGCGCACATTGCCTTCGAAGATCGCGTGGCGCTCCTCATCGGAGATGTCGAGCGCGTCGACATAGCGCTTGGTGTCGTCGAAGTAGAAGCCGGTCTGCGGGTCGATCCCGCGCACCGCGCCGACCATTTCGGAACCGAACAGGATGTTCTTGTTGTCGATCACGTCAGCCAGCAGGTTGATGCCCGGCTGGTGGTAGACGCAAGTGTCGAAGAACACGTTGTTCATGATGTATTCGTCAAGCGAAGGCTTCTTCAGCATGTCCGCCAGGCCGCGATAGCGGCCCCAGTGGTACGGCACCGCGCCGCCGCCGTGCGGGATGATGAAGCGCAGCTTGGGGAACTTCGCGAAGAGATCGCCCTGCATCAGCTGCATGAAGGCCACGGTATCCGCCGCGATGTAGAAGCCGCCGGTGGCATGCATCGCCGGGTTGCACGATCCCGAGACGTGGATCATCGCCGGAACGTCCAGCTCGCACATCGCCTCGTAGATCGGGAACCAGTATTCGTCGGTCAGCGGCGGATGTTCGAAGTGGCCGCCGCCCGGATCGGGGTTGAGGTTGCAGCCGATGAAGCCCAGTTCCTCAACGCAGCGGCGCAGTTCCTTCACCGAGGCGGAAAGGTCCGCCTTGGGGCTCTGCGGCAGCATGCACACGCCCACGAAGGTCTCGGGGAACATGTTCACCACGCGGGCGATAAGATTGTTGCAGTGGACCGCCCATGCCTCGGACACGGCCTGATCGCCGACATGGTGCGCCATGGCGCTGGCGCGCGGGCTGAACACGGTAAGGTCGGCGCCGCGCTCCTTGATGAGGCGAAGCTGGTTGTCCTCGATGGTCTGGCGGATCTCGGCGTCCGAGATTTCCGGGTAGGGCGGCGCGGCTTCACCGGCCTTGAACGCGGCGATCTGGGCTTCGCGCCAGGCGTCATGCGCCTTGGGCAGGACGGTATAATGTCCGTGACAGTCGATGATGAGCGACATGCTCAGTTCTCTCCCTTGAGTACGCCCGCCGCGACTGCTGCCGCAAGCTTGGCTTCGAATCCTTCGGGCGGCGGCACAATGCCCAGCACGCCCAGCGCCTGCTGCCAGGCGACGGTGTTTTCGGTCATGAGCGGCGGAATGCCCAACGAACGCAGCATTTCCGCAGCCTCGTCCATTTCGGCGGCGCGGCGGCGGCCGTGGACCAGCATACGGTCGAGATTGTAGTCCGCGCGCTCGGCCCAGGGAATGGTCTTCTCGCTGGCATCGAGCGAAGACAGCACCTCGTCCGCCACGCCTTCGGCATGGGCGGCCATCATCATCTCGGCGGTCAGCGCCTCAAGCCCCTTGACCATGACCGAGCGGACCAGCTTGATCGCCGAGGCCCGGCCGACCGCATCGCCGACGACGCGCACGTTGGTAAAGCCCACCGTCGTCAGCGCCGCTTCGGCCTCGACGGCATCCGGGCCGGAAACCAGCAGCGGAACTTTCATCCGCGCGGGGTTCACCGGCGCGAGCACGGCCACGTCGACATAGCGCCCCTTGCCGGTAGCGATGGCCTTGGCCGCCGCCCGCTTGGTGCCCGGCGCGACCGAATTCATGTCGCAGAACAACGCCCCCTCGCCCAGCAAAGGCGCGACGGCTTCCGCCACCAGCGGCGCAGCATCTGCGGTAACGAGCGAAAGCACCAGCGAGGCGCCCGCAAGCGCTTCGGCCGCACTGTCGCAGGCGGTGATGCCGAGTTCGGCCATGGCGTCCCGGCGTTCGGGAAGAATGTCGAAGGCACGAGCCTGTCCGGCCCAGTCTCCAGCTCCCGCAAACGTCGATCCGGCCTCTCCGAACCCGATAAGGGCAATGGACCTGTTCATTGGGGCACCCTGCGCTCACCGCAGGGAATCCACCAATCGAAACCGACTTCCGGCTATAACACCAGCGTAATCGAACCTGTCATGCGCGAGGCGGGGCCCCTCACCCGATCGCCAGCGGAGCCTCTTCCTCTTCGGCATCGTCGCGCATGTCGGGTGCCCCCGGATCGACGATGGTGGGCGCCGGTACGGTGAAGAAGCCGCCCGCTTCCGCCCGCGCGCCGAGGCTTGCACGCGAAGTCAGGCTGATCAGCCAGGGCGAGGCGAGCAGGCCCAGCGTCAGCGGCGAAAGCCACAGCGCCGTCACCGGATTGATGAACGCCGTCGCCGCGAAGGCGAGGCCCAGTGCGATGTGTTCCTTGAGGTCGGGCAGCACCTCGCGCACGCCGATGCGGCGGGCGTCGCGTTCCTGTGTGTTCCAGTGCGCCGGGATGCCCAGCGCGAGCCCGCACAGAGCCTTCACCTGCATCACCATCGTCACCGGCGCCAGCAGGATCGCCAGCGGGACTTCCAGCGCCACCGAGCGCAGGATGCCGCTCCAGCCGCCGAAGCGCTGGCGGCGGCCGGGATTGGCGGCGACCCACAGCGTGCCCATCGCCTTCGGGCCGAACAGCAGCAGCACGGTCAGCCACAGCACGCTCGGCGGCGTGCCTCCGGCAAGGGTCTGTCCGCCCTGCACCATCGCCGCCTGCGCGATCGCAGTGATCAGCAGCAGCAGCCAGCCGGGCGAAGTGAGATAGGCCGAGGCACCGATCAGCAGATGCAGGCGGCTCGCCCAGTGCAGGCCCGAAGCGTCGAGCAGGCGCAGATGCTGCAGGTTGCCCTGCATCCAGCGCCGGTCGCGGATCGCGTGATCGACGATGGTGGGCGGGAATTCCTCGTAGCTGCCGTCGATCATGACCATGTGCACGGCCCAGCCCCGGCGGCGCAGCAGCGCGGATTCGAACATGTCGTGGCTGAGGATATGGCCGCCGAACGGCGGCTTGCCCGGCAGTTCGGGCAGGCCGCAGGATTCGGCGAAAGCACGGGTGCGCACGATGGCGTTGTGGCCCCAGAAATTCGCCTCCGCGCCCGACCACCAGAGCAGTCCGGCCGAGGCAATCGGCCCGTAAGCCTCGCTGGCAAAGCGCATCCAGCGCTGGAACAGCGTCTGCGCGCCGACGATCATCGGCACGGTCTGAAGCAGGCCGATCGACGGGCGCTCCTCCATGATCGCGGCCATGCCGATGATGGCATCGCCGCTCATCAGCGAATCCGCGTCGAGAATCAGCATGTTTTCATAGGCCCCGCCGAAGCGCTGGACCCATTCGGCGACATTGCCGGGCTTGCGCGCGAGGTTCTTCTCGCGGCGGCGATAATAGACGGCAATGGGCGCCTCGGCGGCGACTTCGCGCCAGGCCGCTTCCTCGCGCTTGCCGTGGAAAGCATTGGAATCGCTGAGTACGAAGAAATCGATCCACTCGGCGCCGCCGGCCGCCGCAATCGAGTTCGCCATGGCGCGCACGCGGCCAAAAGTCGCCTCCACGCTCTCATTGTAGACCGGCATCAGTACGGCGGTGCGGTGGCGCAGCGACGAGGCCGGGCTCGGGACGGCGGTGAAGCCGGGATGCTTGCCGGTGATGAGCTGGAGGAAGCCGATGGCCGACGTCACGAAGCCGAACGAGATCCACGTGAACAGCGGCACGAAGAACAACAGCAGCACGATCTCGACCGCGTCGAGCCCATCGCGCGAGAAGGCAAAGCGCACTTCGCTGGACGCGGCCAGCGCGATCACGGCGGTCACCACCAGCAGCAGCAGGCGCTTGACCTGCATGCCGTGCGGGCTTGTCCGCACCGCGATGGAGCCCGGCGCGATGCCGTAAAGGTCCTGCACCGGCATCGCCAGCGGAGCCTCCGCCGGAAGCGGAGGGAGTGCGCGGTTTATGCCCGCCTTCATGCCTGAACGCCTTGAATAACTGTTTCGCTAAGCGCCTGTCCGGCACGCGCAAGATAGACCCGTAGTTCCGGCGACGGCATCGCCGAAGGCCGCACGTCCAGCGTGACGCGCCAGCGCGTTTCCTCGCCCACCACCGGATAGGCGGCGGATGCAATCACGGCGCTGGCCGGAAGCCCGGTCACGGCCTGAACGCCGCTGTCGCGGGTCAGCCCCTTGAGCGCCGGGCCTTCGAAATCGAACACGAACTTGCGCCCGTCCTTGGCCACCGGCGCATCGCCCGGCTTGCCCGCCGCGCCCTGCCAGCTATCCACGCAGCGCGCGGTGGCGGTCGCAGTCGGATCCTGCGAGGTCCAGTTCAGCCGATAGGCCAGATCGCGCCGCTGCCCCGCCTTCGCCGGCTCGTCAGAGAGCCAGAAAGCGGCGACATTGTCGGTCGTCTCGGTATCGGTGGTCATCTGGTAGAGCATGACCGAGCCCTTGCCCCAATCGCCCTGCGGCTCGATCCACAGCGAGGGCCGCCGGTCGTAGAACGCGCCGTCGTCCTGATAGTGGTCGAAACGCTGGTCACGCTGGAGCAAGCCGAAGCCCTTGAGGTGATCCGCGCGCATCGCATTGGTGCGGGTGAGGCGCGGATTGCTGAGCGGCACCCAAACCCTTTCGCCATTGCCGGAGAGAACGGCAAGACCGTCAGAATCGTGTATCTCGGGACGCCAGTCGCCGCGCTTGGTCGGATCCGACTGGTCGTACCAGAACATGCTGGTGATCGGCGCGAGGCCCAGCCGCTCGACATCGCGGCGCAGGAACAGGCTGGCGCGCACGTCCTGCGTGACGCCCTGCTGGCCATGCGTGCAGTCGAACGCATAGGCGCCGGTGACGCTCGGCCCGTCGAGCGCGGCATGGATGCGCACGCGGTTCGGCCCGAGGTTCTCGATCCAGAACTCGGTGAAGGCGGGGAATTCCTCGGCCTTGGGCATCGCGGTATCGATCGCGACGCCGCGTGCGGAGAGGCCGTACTGATCGCGCGAGCCCGAGGCGCGGAAGTACGACGCGCCGAGAAAGGCCAGCCAGTCCGAGTGCTGGTCGGCGGTCATGACGCGGAAACCGGCGGGATCGGCGCGGGTGGCACCCACGAAGAAACCACGCGTGTCGACCAACTGGCGCGAAGTGCCGTTCTCCACGAGGTGGATCGTCACTGCCTGCGGGGCGACACCCCGGCTGGTCGGGAACAGGCGAACGTCGCCTGCCAGTGCCTGCGCATTGCCATATGTCAGCTTCACCGCCGTATCGAAATCGGTAACGGCATGGGCCGAAGGCGCGGGCGCGGCCCAGGGACGCGCGGCGGCGGCCTGCGCGGTGCTGACAAGGTTGTCCCACGAGAACGGCTGCGCGGGCCCGAAATTGGCTTGCCCAGCCGTGGCGACAGCCGCCTGCGCGAGACGCGGAACCGCCAGCAGCCCAGCCATCGAGGCGAGCATGGCTGCGAAATCGCGCCGGGCCAGCGTTGTCAGTGCGACGGGGCCGGTTGCGGCCTGGGGAGCCGTTTTTCGGCCCGCATCCCTCATGTTGCCTTGGGTCATAGGTTTCATACGCACAGACGAACGCAAAGTTTCGTTGCGGTGCGTCGTAAGGGTCCTTCTACCAGCCGAATCCGGGTCAGGCGAATTCCACTAATGCGGCGCGCTGACAGCTTGGAGACGGCATTATTCAATCGCAAATGAATAGATCGTGACCGACACAAGTTGATCGCGTTCGATGATTCGCCCAGCCGTGTACTATCGCTTCTTGCGCTAATGCTTTTCGGGCGGATTGCGCCATCCCACGATCACTTCGGCGCCGGGCTTGAGGTCGTTGGCGAAGACTTCGGTACGCTTGCCGTCGCCCGCTCCGGCCGACACATAGACGCGGCGCGGCTCCCCGTCGCCCGAGACGAGATAGATGCGCGGCTGGTTGCGACCAGTCGAGTTGCCATCCACATGGGCGCCGCCGGTGCTCCCCGGCTCGAAAGTCAGCGCCGCATCGGGCACCAGCAGCACGTTTTTCCGTTCGGGCAGAGCCACTTCCACGGTCGCTGCCATGCCGGGGCGGATCGCTTCGGTCGGCTTTTCCAGCGTGAACACCGCGCGGCGCGATCCCGGTGCATCGGCGCTGTCGGCCAGCACACGTGCCAGCGTCGCCTGCTGCACGTCATCGGGCATGGCATCGATCCGCACTTGCGCCACCGTGCCGGCATCCAGACCGGCACTGCCCGCGCGGGCGAGCGGGATCTCGATCTCCAGCGTCTCGTCGCTTGCCGCCAGCGTGAACAGCTTCATGCCCACCCGCACGCGCTGGCCAGTGCGGATATTGCGTTCCACCACATAGCCCGCGAAAGGCGCCCGCACGACGGCGGCGGCCAACGTCTCGCTGTCAGCCTTGAGGCTGTTGCGAGCCGCAGACACACGCGCTTCGGCGGCAGCCACTTCGCGCGCGGCGCGCTCGGCAGCGGTGCGCGCGGCTTCCAGTTCGTTGATCGCGGGCACACGGTGGCCGGAGCGGCGCCAGACATCCTCGAAGCGGGCCAGCTTGGACGTCGCCTCGTCGCGCGCGCCGCGCGCGGCTTCAAGATCGGCCTCGGCAGCGGCCACCAGCGCGCGGTCGGCCGCGAGCGTGCTGCGCAGCGGCTCGGCGTCGATGGTGGCCAGGATCTGCCCCTTCTCTACTTTGCCGCCGGCCGGAACGCCCTCCGCCGTCACGGTGCCGTCGAGCGCGGCGGCCAGTGCGACCTCGCCGCTGCCATGCACGGTCCCGCGTTCGGAGAGGAGCGGCGTGATGCTCCCCTGTTCGACCAGCGCGGTGTAGAAGGGCGAATCGGTGCCGCCCAGAAAGCGCACGACCAGCAGCACCAACGCCACCACCGCCGCCGCCAGCAGGGCGATGCGCAGCAAGTGCGTGCGGCCGCGACGAGTGCCCCCGCCCAGAAAGTGGTCGAGCGAAACCTCTTCGGGCTCAGTCACAACCGGCGCCTCCCGGCGGCGGGGTCAGGTCGGTGGCCGACCACCCGTCGCCGCGCTGGAGATGCAGGCGGATCATTGCCGAGGCCCGCTCGGCGCGAATGCCAAGGCGCGCTTCCTCAACCGATAACGCGGAGGCTTCGGCCACATAGAGCGTGGCGAAATCGCCCATCCCGGCCCGATAGGCGCTGCGCGCATCCTGCACCGCACGGCGCGCGCGCTCACTGCTCTGCGCCAGCGCGGCCTCGCGGGTGTCGAGCGTGACGAGCGACTGGCGTGTCGCCGCGATCTCTGCGCGGGCAGCGAGTTCGGCCTTGTCCATCTCTGCAAGACCGTCGCGCAGCAGCGGCGGCGTGCCGGGATCGCCGCGATGGGCCTCGGCCGCGTCGATATCGGCCTGGCTCATCTTCTCGCGCTCGATACTGGCCAGCAGCCGGTAGCGCCGCGCCTGCAAGTCGGCGCGGTGGAGCGGCCCTTCGTCGGCCACGCCGGGCGGATCGCGGCCAAGATCGGGTACATCGCCAGCCTCACCCAGCGCGGCGAGCAGCGCCGCATCCTCCATTCCGGTCATCCGCGCCAGATTCGCCCGCGCCGCATCGAAACGGGCGCGCGTCGCGGAAAGATCGGCATCGGCAACGCCGGCCATGCTGCTGCCGATGCCGCCGTCGATCCCGGTGACGAGCCCGGCCTGTCGGCGGAATTCGGCAATCGCTGCATTGTCCCGGAACTGGTCGAGCCGCTCGGTGCGCAGGACCAGCACTTTCTGGAGCCGCCGCACCTCGACATAAGCCAGCGCCACTGCCGCCGCGCGTTCGGCGCGGGCCTGCGCATAGGCATAGGCGTCGGCCCGGCGCGTGGCATCGCGCACAAGGTCCTGCTCGCCGCCCACCAGCTTGCGCACCTTTCCGGTAAGCCGCCGGGCCGCCGCCGCATCCTCCTCGTTCTGCGCGTCAAGACGGGCAGCGCGGCAGGCAAGGTCGGTATCGGCGGCGATTCCGCGCGCGATCAGGTCTGCCAGCAGCGGATCGCTTGCCGTCTTCCACCAATCGCCATCGGTTGGCGCCTCCACCGTGGGCTCGGGCGCTTTCGGCACTTGGGCAGCGGGGCCAGACTGCCCGGCGCATCCCGAAAGTCCACCCGCCGCGAGCGCACAGGCGATCGCCATGACCATCGGCGCTCCGGCGCGGTTCCATGCTCCAAATATTCGCACGCGGGCAGCGATAGCAGCAAAGCGCCGCGAGGCAATCACGCTGCGCATGCGAAGGCCCCAAGTTCTTGCAGCCGGGGACAAAAACGGACCGCCGGGCCGGACATGGGAGAGGCCCTCGGCCGCCAAATTGCCGCTGGCCATGTTCTGATCCATTGCGTATCATATCCTCCAAATTGGTCGGTCGCACCAGAGCCGAACGCATGGGGAGAAGCAGGGTTGTCGGAAGGAGCACGGCCATGAACGCCGAACCCGCAAAATGTCCGTATGGGCATGGTCAGAAATTGGGACGCGACGACCGCAAGAGCGCCCGTCTCGCCGAGGCGAACATCACGCCGCAGCCCGGATCGCGCGTTGTCGGCGACTTTGCCATCGGCCGCGAGGTCCTGCGGTCGGCCAAGGTCCGGCAGGCCGGCGCCCATGCCGACGATACCGATCTTTCGCGGCCGGACGAGGTCTCGTTCTTCTTTCTCGACGGCGATCTCCACCGCAAACGCCGCGCCGCCGTGGCCGGACTGTTCGCGCCCAAGACCATCGTCACCCGCCACCACGCGGTCATGCACCGGACGATGGATGAACTTGTGGCGCGGCTTCAGGAAGGCAAGCCGCTGCCGCTGGACGAACTGAGCTTCCAGATGGCGGTGGATGTCACCGCCGAGATCGTCGGCTTGACGGACAGCGACAGCAACCGCAACCTCGCCAGACGCATCAAGTCCGTGCTCGACAGTTCGCTGGACCGAAAGCCGGGCCGCATCGGCAACATGATCTTCGCCGCGAAGATGCTGCTGCGCGTCGGCCGGTTCTATCGCAAGGACCTGGTCCCCGCGATCGCCGCGCGCCGCAAGGAACCGCGCGACGACGTGATCTCGTTCATGGTCGGCGAGAATTACTCGCGCAAGGGCATGATCATGGAGTGCCTGAGCTACGGCGGCGCCGGAATGATGACCACGCGCGAATTCATCGTCATGGCCGCGTGGCACCTGTTCGACAATCCGGACTTGCGCACCCGCTACCTGACCGGTGGCGAGGCCGACCAGTCCGCCATTCTGGAAGAGATCCTGCGGCTGGAACCCGTCGCCTCGATGCTCCACCGCCGCGCGGTGGAACCGCAGCCCGGCGTGATGGAGGAAGGCGAAGTGCTCTGCGTCTCGATCCGCGAGGCCAATGTGGACGAGGCGATCACCGGCCCCTGCCCCTTCGAACTCGACCCCGACCGGGCCAAGCGGATGAAAGTGGCCGGCCCCTACATGAGTTTCGGAGACGGCCCGCACCGCTGCCCCGGCGCACAAGTGGCGCTGCACGAAACGCGGATCTTCCTCGACCGCATGCTGCGCCTGCCCGGCATCCGCCTCGTTTCCGAGCCGAAGATCATCTGGAACAGCATGATCCAGGGGTACGAACTGCGCGGGGCGCTGGTCGCCTGCGATCCGGCCTGCCCCTCATGGTACGCGTGACCTTTATCGACGCGGGCGGAATCGTGCGCGAAATCGAGGCGAGCGAGGGGATCTCGCTGATGGAAAACGCTGTCGCCGGTGGGATCGATGCCATCGAGGCGGTGTGCGGAGGGAACTGCTATTGCGGCACGTGCCGGGTGCACCTGACGCCCGAATGGTATGAGCGGCTTGGCGGGCCCGGCGAATACGAAGGCCCCGTGATCGAGACTTCGGGCGACGGGCATCCGAGGGTCCGGCTTTCGTGCCAGCTTACGGTGACGGAGGCGCTTGAGGGACTGGTGGTGGAGACGCCTGCGGCGCAGAGTTGAACGTCGGGGCAGCACCGGTAGCGCTCCTCAGCAGGCTGAATTACCCAAAAGCCCTTCGTCATTGCGAGCGTAGCGAAGCAATCCAGAGCGGCTCGAAACTGCCCTGGATTGCTTCGCTACGCTCGCAATGACGAAGGTGGGGGCCAAGGTCAGGGAATGGCCTACTGGCCACGTCCGAACCGCATCCCTCTTCCCGTCATCCCCGCGCAGGCGGGGATCCCGCTTGCTTCGCGCGACGTCGCAAAGAAAAGCGGGGCCCCCGCCTTTGCGAGGGCGACGAGTGTTAGGGGTCAGCGTCAGGCCCACCATCAGACCTCGGCAGGCGAGCAACCTAAACCGGCAACCCCACGTAATTCTCGGCAATCACCCGCCGCGCATGTTCGCTCGACGCGATGTAGTCCAGCTCCGCCAACTGCATGCGGCGCTCGAACGGACCGTCCTCGGGGAAACGGTGCATCAGCTTGGTCAGCGACCAGCTGAACCGCTCCGAAGCCCAGACCCGGCGCAGCGCCTTGGCCGAGTAGCCGACGATGGCGTCATTATCGGCCTTCCGGAAGAACCCGGTCAGCGCCTCGCAGGCGTAGTAGACGTCGCTGGCGGCAAGGTTCAGGCCCTTGGCGCCGGTCGGCGGCACGATGTGCGCGGCATCGCCGCAGAGCAGCAGGCTGCCGTGGCGCATCGGCTCGAACACGAAGGAGCGCAGCGGCGCGATCGACTTCTCGATGGAGGGGCCGCGCGTGATATGCGCGGCGGCATCAGGACCGAGGCGGATCGCCAGTTCGTCCCAAATGCGATCGTCGCTCCAGTCTTCCAGCTTCTCGGTCAGCGGCACGTCGATGTAATAACGGCTGCGCGTGTGGCTGCGCTGCGAGGCGAGCGCGAAGCCGCGTTCGTGGTGCGCGTAGATCAGTTCGTGATTGCAGGGCGGCACATCGGCCAGAATGCCCAGCCAGCCGAACGGATAGACGCGCTCGAACGTCTGGCCGACACTGGCCGGGATCGCCTGACGCGACGGGCCATGGAAGCCGTCGCAACCGACGATGAAGCGCGCGTCGATGCGCTGTTCGGCGCCGTCTTTCGAATAGGTCAGGTAAGGCGCATCGCTCTCGATATCGTGCAAGGCGACGTCGCCCGCCTGATAGATCACTTCAAGGCCGCGCGGCTCGGTCGCTTCCATCAAGTCGCGCGTCAGCTCGGTCTGGCCATAGACCATGACCTGCTTGCCGGTCAGCGCCTTGATATCGATGCGGATCAGGCGTTCGCCGTCGGCAAGGTTGAAGCCGTCATGCGGCAGGCCTTCCGCCTTCATCCGCGCATCGAGGCCCAGCCGCTCCATCAGCGCGACGGTGCCCTGTTCGAGCACGCCGGCACGGATGCGCGAGAGGACATATTCGCCGGTCTGGCGCTCGACCACGACACAGTCGATGCCTTCGGCGCGCAGCAGGTGACCCAGCAACAGGCCAGCCGGCCCGGCGCCGACAATGGCGACTTGAGTTCGCATTCTCCATCTCCCGATCGTGCGGCCCGCCCTTCGGACGGCCGCATTGCGTGTTCACGGGATTGACACCGCGCAGCGCTTGCCGGAATGCACCAGACGGCCATTGTTCCGGTACTTTCAGGACACGCCCGAGTCTGACCATGCCCAACCCCCTGCCCACGCCCCGCCCCATTCCCAGCTATGTCCTCTATGGCGAGGAAATCGCCGAAAGCCTCGCGGAATTCGGACATATCGAGACGATTGCGGCACGAAGTTCCTTGCACGACTGGGAAATTGCGCCGCACCGCCATGTCCGCGGCGTGCAGGTCATGCTGGTATCGAAGGGACAAGTAACCCTCACCATCGACGACAAGACCGAGACTCTGGAAGCGCCCTGCCACATCGTCGTCCCGGCCGGCAGCATCCACGGTTTCCGTTTCCGGCCAGAGACCCTGGGTTATGTGCTCATGCTCAGCAGCGCCTTTGCCGAGCGGCGCAGCGGGTTGGGCGATCCGCTGCTCCACGCCTCCACCCACGGCCGCTTCGCACCGACGCCGCTGGAAATACTGCCACGGGTCGAATTCCTCTGCGCGGAGATGCTCGCCATCCCGCAGGACTGGCGGCGGCCGAATGCCCTGTTCCTGTCCATGGCGGAAGCGCTGATGCGCTCGCTGCTGCCCGAGGAAGAGGCGGCAGACGATGGCGGCAGCGACCAGCGCATTTCGCACTTGCGCCATCTGGTGGAACTGCACTTTCGCGACCAGTTGCCGCTGGGCTGGTATGCCGAGCGGCTGGGCATGACCACGCGCACGCTGACCCGCCTGACCCGCGCGAAGCTGGACTGCACGCCGCAGGACCTGCTTCACGCCCGGCTCGCACTGGAAGCCCAGCGACTGTTGTGCTTCGCCAATGCCAGCGTGGTGCAGGTTTCCAATGAGCTGGGCTTCTCCGACCCGTCCTATTTCTCGCGCTTCTACCTGCGGATGACCGGGCACCGCCCGCATCTCGACAAATCGACGCATCCCCATCTGCCCGAAGCATGATTTATTCCGCGCCCGCAACGCGTTAAGATGATCGTTTGGAGAGCGATGAAAGGCCGGCCGCGATGACCAAACCCGTCTGGCGCGATGGATTGACCGGCCTTGCCATGGCCGGGCTGATCCTGCCGGAAAGCGTCGCCTATGCGGAGATCGCCGGGCTGGCTCCGGGCCGCGCATTGGCCGCCGCGATTGCCGGAGGGCTGGCCTATGTCGCGGTGGGGCGCAGCCGTTTCGCGGTGGTCTCGCCCACATCATCCGCCGCCGCGATCCTTGCAGCCACGCTGGCCAGCCTCTCCGCCACCGGCCCGGCGCGCGAAGGACTAGCGACCGTGCTGGTGGGCATGACCGGGCTGATCTTCCTGCTGCTGTCGCTGCTGCGGCTGGGCAGCCTTGCCAGCTTCGTCTCGCGCCCGGTGCTGCGCGGGTTTGCCTTCGGCCTCGCGATTACCATCATCGTGCGGCAGTTGCCTGCGGTTGTAGGCATTTCGGCGCCTTCGGGCACTATCTTCGCGGTGCTGATGGGTCTCGCCGCGCGGATTTCGGAATGGCATGTGCTGAGCGGCCTGCTCGGCGCGGCAACGCTGGCGGTACTGCTGGCGCTGCGGCGGGTGCCGCAGATCCCGGGCGCGCTGATCGTACTGGTCGCCGCCGTGGTGCTGGGCGCGGCGGTGGATCTGCCGCACTTCGGCATCGCCGTGGCCGGGCCTGTCGGCCTTGGCTGGCCGCAGAGCGACTGGCCGTTCTCCGCCACCGCGCTTGCCCGGCTTGCCCGGCTTGTCCAGCTGGCCGCACCGATCGCATTGATCCTGTTTGCCGAAAGCTGGGGCACCATGCGCACGCTGGCGCTGCGCCATGGCGACGGGCTTTCGCCCAACCGCGAACTCGCCTCGCTGGGGGCGGCCAACCTCGCCTCGGCGCTGGTGCAGGGCATGCCGGTGGGCGCGGGCTTCTCGGCGGGGTCGGCCAACGAGGCGGCGGGCGCATCCAGCCGCTGGGCAGCGGCGGCGGCGAGCCTTGCGCTGCTGGCGATGGCGCTGTTCGCCTCGGGCTGCTGGATCGCGCGGATCCCCCAGCCGATGCTGGCCGCCATCGTCATCGTCGCGCTGACCCATGCGCTCTCGCCCGGGCCGTTGCTGCACCTCTTCCGCATCCGCCGCGATCACTGGATCGCGCTGGTAGCGGTGCTGGGGGTGCTGATGCTGGGCGTGCTCAACGGCATGCTGCTGGCGGTGCTGCTGTCGATCATGCACTTGCTCTACGAACTGGCGAACCCGCCGATCAGCGAGCTGGGGCAGCTTGGCGAGGGGCACGAGTTCGTCGATCTCGCCCGCCATCCGGAGGCGCACCGCGTGCCCGGCGCGGTCATCTTCCGTCCGAATGGGCAACTGGTCTTCGCCAATGCCGAGACGGTGCTGGGCGTCATCGCCCGCCGCGCGCGGGCCAGCGCGGCGCGCGTGGTGGTGCTGAGCCTTGAAGAGAGCAACGACCTCGACAGCACGGCCATCGAAGTGGTCTCCGAGTTCGCGCAAAGCCTGGAGAAGGCGGGCAAGCACGTGATCCTCGCCCGCGCGCATGACCGGGTGCGCGATGTGCTGGCGGCGGCCGGTTGCCGGGTGCTGGCCGAGGGTTCGACGTTCAGCGTGGCACAGGCAGCGCAGCGGGCGGCCGAGGTTTCCGCAACTCCTCCCCTGCAAGGGGAGGTGGCAGCGCGTAGTGCTGACGGAGGGGTATAACCGGCTCAGTCGCACACGACCGAGAAGCCGACTCCCGCACCGAACACGGTTCCCCTGAACCAAAACCCCGTCGCCCCCGCGAAGGTGGGGGCCCCGCTTTTTGGGTTCACGCAGAGACGCGGAGAGGTGGCCGCCAGCACGATCTCTCTGCGTCTCCGCGCATCTGCGTGCTAAAAAAGAAGCGGGATCCCCGCCTTCGCGGGGATGACGGAGTTTTTGGCTCGAGTTCTGTATTATTTTCAAATGGCTCGGGCTCGCGTTTTCAGCAAAGCCCGAGCCTCGACCCCTTACTTCCCGCCTTCCAGCACAACCGGCCCGATCAGCCCCGAAGGCCGCAGCGGCGCGTCGGCCTTGTAGGTGGGCAGCGCGGTCCAGGTGATCTTCTGCGCGCCCGGCTGGGCATCGCCGATCAGGCGGTTGACCCAGAGGTTCGCCACCTTCACCTCGATGGTGTTGCTGCCGGACTTCACCGCCTTGCCGATGTCGATCCGGTACGGCGCATGCCACGCCGCGCCGACGGGCTGGCCGTTCACCCGCACTTCGGCAAGATCGCCCACCTGCCCCAGATCGAGCCACAGCGGCTGCCCCGGCTTGGCGCCCTTCGGCAGCGCGAAGCTGCGCGAATAAGTCGCCTCGCCAGAGAAATACTTCACGCCCGGATCGCTGCTTTCGTTCAGCGGAGAGAGCTTCGCCATCGCCACCGAGGTAGGAGCACCGCGATCGGCCTGGAAGCGCACGGTCCACCCGTCATCGAGCGAGGACAGCTTCTGCACCGTCTTTGCAGGCACCGTCAGGCTCTGCGCGGTGGCAGGCTTGCGAAACACGACGAAGACCGCATCGTCCGCCACGAGGCTGAGCGGCACCACCGTCTCGCCGTTTTCGATCCGATAGCTGACCGGCTCGCTGGTTCCGGTTTCGGCGTGCCAGAGTTCGGGCGCCTTGCCGGTGACGCGGAAGTGCGCGTCGATGGTCTGCGGGCTCGCTTGCGGGTTGGAGAGATAGTAGATCTCGCCCTGCGCATCGCGGCGGTGGACGAAGGGGATTTTCACGCCCGCGTCGGCGCCGGTAAAGGCGAAGTCGGGTGCCACGCCCAGCGTCCGGAGTGCGCCCTCGACATCCTTGCCGGCGATCACCCGGCCCTTGCCGACCGTGGCGTCCCCGCTGCCCGGCCAGAGCTTGGCCACCAGCGCGCTCCATTCCCCGCTCTTGCCCTCCGCCATCAGGCTGGGCGTCGAGACCGGTGCTTCGCCGATCACCGTCGCCCCGCCCTCGACCAGCGCGGCCAGTTTCGTGAGCGCGCCAAGCGTCATGTGCTGCGAAGACCCGCCGAGGTAGATCGCCCGGTAGCGCGCGCCGCTGGGCGCGACCACTTCGTTGCCGTCGTTGGTCAGCAGGTCGGTCAGCGCATCGTGGCTGAGGAAGTCGTAGGCGTGTGTCACCGGGGCATCGGCCACCGGCTTGTCGCCGTAAAGCCCGGTCAGCGGCGCTTCCTCGCCGTAGAAGTAGGCCACGTCCGCCACGTTGCGACCGTCCTGAAGCAGCAGCGAGGACCGCGCAATGTAGTCCACCCAGGGCTTCGCCATCTCGCCCCAGCTTTCCATCCGGTTGAAATACTGGCCGAAGATGAAGAGCGAGAGGCCCGGCTTCTTGTCGTCCACCGGCACGTGGACCGAGGTGTGCACCACCGGCCGGTTGACGCCGGTGACGAACTCCAGATCGATGATCCGCTTCAGGTCCTTGGGTGCGAAGTTCCACGGATTGAGCGCGGCGGTCATCGATTCCGCCGCCACCAGATTCTGCCCGTAGAGATGCGCGACCGAGGCCGCGCCCTTGATGTCGGCCAGATAGCTGGGGTTCGGCCCCTGCTCGCGCGAGTGGGTCCACATCGCAGCCATCGGCACGTCGGTATGGCTGCGCATGGTCATGTCGTCACCCAGCGAGGGGCGATGGTCTTCCAGCGCCTCGCCATAGACCTTGAGGCCGTTCTCGTGCGCCACCTTGGCGACGGTGCCGTAGTGCTCGCTGGCCATCAGGTCCGCCAGGGTGCGGCGATAGTCGTAGAGGAAGCGGTCGCTGTCCTCGCGGCTGCCGATCAGGGTGCCGGTGATCGCGGGCAGCCAAGGGGTGGGATCATAGCCGCGCAGACGCTTGAACTGCTCCACCATCTTCGGCGTCCAGTTGGCGGCGCCGACTTCGATGGAATCGGTCAGCAGTGCGCGCACGCCGCGCTGGCCGACCATCCCGGGACCGGCAGCGTCCTTGTACATGCCAAGGTAGTGGTCGAGGTAGCGGCGCACCGCGTCGCCGTCGAACTTGTCCACCTCAAGCCCGGTCGCCTCGGGCGGCGCGGGGTGGTTGGTGGTGCCGAGCAGCGAATAGCCCATGCGGATCACGCGCCAGTTTCCGGCAGGCGGCGTCCAGTCGAGCGTGCCGTCCGCGCGCAGCTTGCCGGTGAGGTCGATCACCTTGCCAACGTCCGGCCCCTTGGCCCCGTCGCCCGGATTGCCGAGCGCGTAGTAATCGTGCGGGATCGCATAACCGGCCTTGAGCTGCGACTGGTCGATCGCCGCTTCGCCGGAGAGCCTGAAGTCGGCAACGCGGAACGGTAGGGCGCCCACGGCTCCCATCATCGCGCCCAGATCCATGGCAAGCCCCGGCGCGGCCGAGCCCATGTTCGACATGGTGGGCGAAAGCGGCGTCAGCACCACGCGGAACTGGCGCGCGGTGACCGGCGCGAAAGCGATGGTGGTAGGCACCTGCTCGACATGGAAGTCGGCCACCTTGCGCCATGTCTTGCCATCGTCGCTCGCTTCGAGCACCGGCGCGACCGAAGGCCCGCCGAACATCATCCGCGCGCCCGGCAGGAAGATCGAGGCGGAGCGGATGGTCTGCGGCTTGTCGTAAGTCAGCAGTACGGCGTTGGGCTTGTCCGGCGTGCCGTGGGGCACATCGACGCCGGTGTTGAGGTCCTGATCGCTCAGGGCGCCGCCGTCGATCGCACTGCCGTCACCGAGGCTGGCACGCGGGCGGACCATGGCTATCGGCGCCAGCGGCACGGCGAGCACGGCCACGTCCTGATAGTGCTGCGGCGGCTCCGCGCCCTTCGCGCCGGAGATCATCTCCTCAATGCTCTTGGCCATCGGCAGGTCCTGATAGGGACCGGTCGCGCCGGGCGGCGGGGCAAGCTTGCCGGTGAAGGCCTTGCCGCCGGTCACTTGCGTCTCGCTCCAGACCAGCTTCTTCAAACCGTCCTCGGGCTTGACCCAAGGACCGCCGGTTTCGGACCAGCCGGGAGAGGACGCGATGGCAAGTTCAAGGCCCTGCCGGTCCGCTTCCTGCGCGGCGAAGCGGAAGGCGTCCTTCCACTCGGGCGTCATGTAGACGAGGCGGTGGTCCACCACTTGCGGGGTCTGGAGATTGGCGTCGAAGTTCTGGAGACCGCCGATGCCCACGCGCTTCATCCACGCGATGTCCTTGGCGATGCCGTCCTTGGAGATGTTGCCGTTCATCCAGTGCCACCAGACGCGCGGGCGGGCGGAATTCGGCGGATCGCGGAACTGTTCTTCCAGCGGGGCATTCGCGGCGGGCGCAGGCGGAGCGGGCCGCTCCTGCGCGAAGGACGGCACAGCAACGAGCGCCGTAGCAAGACAAAGCACGGTACGAAGCGAATGGATCGGCATAATCCCTCCCGGATCCAAATGGTTGTGTCGATTATTGTTGTCGTGGTTGTTCTGTTCTTGCCCCGCCGCCGGGACCTATCCGTCCCGGCGAAAGGGTTTCCGGTGGGGCTTTTGCGCCCCTTGTCCGGGAATTCATTGTGGTAATCGGGCGCTCACAGCCCCCTCTTCGTCCCCTCTTCATCATTGCGAGCGACCGAAGGTCGCGTGGCAATCCAGGAGCGCTTTACGCGGCCCTGGATCGCTTCTCCCGCTTCGCGGGCTCGCGATGACGAAAGGAATGGGATGGCGATGCGCCTCGGTATCAGACGATCCCGGCACCAAGGCCCACGGCCTTGCGTTCCTGCGCCTTGCGGTCGCGCCAGCGGCTTTCGCGGTAGACACCCAGCACGTCCGCCGCGCCGCCCGCCTCCACGCGCGCCTTGGCAAGGATTGGGCTGACATCGACGTTGTAGGCGCGGCGCAGCGCCTGGAAGGCCATCATCGTGTCGTTGGCTTCCTGCGAGAGATGCAGCGCCTCGCGGTCCACCAGCAGCGCCTTGGCGTAGCAGGAGCCGATGGCTTCGGCCGAGGACAGCATCGACTCGATCGGATCGGTCACGTTGTGCGACTGGTCGATCATGTAGGCGGGCTTGAACCCGTCACGCGGGGCCAGTTCCGCCTCGACCAGTTCGTTGAACACCAGGAACAGCTGGTGCGGGTTGATCGAGCCCGAATCGAGATCGTCATCACCGTACTTGCTGTCGTTGAAGTGGAAGCCGCCCAGCTTGCCGAAGCGGTGGAGGCGCGCCACGATCTGCTCGATATTGACGTTCGGCGCATGGTGGCCAAGGTCGACAAGGCACTTGGCCTTGGGCCCCAGTTCCTGTGCGGCAAGGATCGAGGAACCCCAGTCGCTGATGACGGTGGAGTAGAACGCCGGTTCGAACATCTTGTGTTCCAGCAGCATCCGCCAGTCATCGGGCAGCGCGGCATAGACTTGCGCAGCGGCGTCAAGATAGCGGTCGAGACTGCGGCCAAGGTCCTGCTGGCCGGGGAAGTTGGTGCCGTCCCCCACCCAGACGGTCAGGTCGGTCGAGCCGAGCTGCTTGCCGATCTCGATGCATTCGATGTTGTGCTCCACCGCCTGCTGGCGCGTGGCTTCGATGGTCGAGGAAAGCGAACCGGTGGCGTAAGTGTGGGCCTGGTCCTTCTGGTCCTGGAAGGTGTTGGAGTTCACCGCATCGAAGCCGAGGCCAAGGCTGGCGGCCTCTTCACGCAGTGCCTTGTAGTCAGACACCTTGTCCCACGGGAAATGCGGCGAGACGCGCGGGGTCAGGCGCGAAAGCTGGTTGATGACGGCGCAGTCTTCCAGCTTCTCGTGAATGCTGGTCGGCTCACCGGCAATCGGGAACTTGGCGAAGCGGGTGCCGCCGCGGCCCGCGCCCCACGAGGGAACCGCGACCGAGAAGGCGGCGACTTTGTCCTTGATCGCATCGATGGCGATGCCCGAACGTTCCAGCTTGCGACCGAGCGAGGCGTATTCGTCCTCCAGCGCATCCGCCGCGCGGGCGTTGGCTTCGGCGATCAGCTCTTCGGAAATCGGCAGTCTGCTCATTCTGTTATCCTCTTACCCATCCGGTACCGCAGTGCCGGAAAGGGGAATGCGCCGGTTCGCACATTCCCCGAATAGACCTCTTAGCGCGTGAACGCCTGCGCGTTACCCGCATCGACATTGATCATGTTGCCGGTCGATTTCGCCGACTGGTCGCCCGCGAGGAAATAGACCGCCTCGGCAATGTCCGCAGGCAACACATCGCGCTTCAGCATGGAGCGGTTGCGGTAGTGCTCTTCCAGTTCCTTGCCGGTGTCGATGCCGTGGGCGCCCGCGCGTTCCTTGCGCCAGTCGCCGTCCCAGATCTTGCTGCCCTTGATGACGGCATCGGGGTTGACGACGTTGACGCGAATGCCGTGCGGCGCGCCTTCCAGTGCAAGGCAGCGCGCAAGGTGGTTCGCCGCCGCCTTGGCAGAGGCATAGGCGGAGGCATTGGTGGCCGCAGCCACGCCGTTCTTCGAGCCGATGAACACCACCGACGTACCGCCCTGCTCCTTCATGCCCTTCAGCAACGGCCATGCGGCGCGGCTGGTGAGGAAGTAGCCCTGCGCCAGCACATCGTAATTGCGGTTCCACAGTTCGATCGTGGTCTCCTCGATCGGGGCCGAGGAAGCGATGCCGGCATTGGCGACGAGGATGTCGAGCCCGCCGAATTCGCGCGCGGCCACGGCAAAAGCTTCCGCCACTTGCGCTTCGTCGGTCACGTCGCAGACGGCGGCACGGACAACGTCCTTGCCGAACTGCTTGGCGAAACCGGCGCGCACTTCTTCCACGGCATTGGCATCGCGATCAGCCAGCAGCACGCAGGCGCCGTCCGCCATCAGGCGCGCGGCGGTGGCGGCGCCGATGCCCCCTGCACCGCCGGTGACGAGCGCCACGCGGCCGACCAAGGGCTTGGGTGCAGGCATGCGCTGGAGCTTGGCTTCCTCAAGCAGCCAGTATTCGATGTCGAACGCTTCCTGCTCGTCGAGCGCGATGTAGTCGCCGATGGCCTCAGCGCCGCGCATCACATTGATGGCGTTGCCGTAGAACTCACCGGCAAGGCGCGCGGTGGTCTTGTCGGTGGCGAAAGTGATGCGGCCCACGCCCGGCACCAGCACGACCACCGGGTTGGCATCGCGCATCGCCGGCGAGTTAGCCCGCTTGCAGCGGGTGTAATAGGCTGCGTACATATCGCGATAATCGGCAATCTTCTGCGCCAGGTAGGCATCGTCCTGAAGCCGCGCCGGATCGAGCGTCAGGGGAGCGATCTTGGTGCGGAGGAAGTGGTCGGGGCACGAGGTGCCCAGCGCAGCAAGGCGCTCGAACTCGGCCGAGTTCACGAATTCCAGCGCTTCGGCGTCGTCCGAAAAATGGCCGACCTTACGCCGGGCCCCGGTCATCTGAGCACGCAGGCGGGGCATAAGGTCGGCAGCAATGGCCGCGCGGTCCGAGGAGGAGGAGAGGACCGCACCACCGAAAGCAGGTTTTTCGGAAAGCTTCGCGTTGAGGTAGTTCGCCGCATCGGCGATCAGGTCTACGGTGTGTTCGTAGCAGGACTTGGCACTGTCCGCCCAGCAGATGATGCCATGGCCGGCGAGCATGACGCCCTCCACGCCGGGGTTGGCCGCCACATAGTCGCGCAGCATCACGCCCAGCGTGTAGCCGGGGCGCTTCCAGCCGAGCCAGCCGATCTTGCCGCCCCAGATTTCCTGGGTGGCCGCCTCGCCGCCCGAGCTGGCAGCCAGCGCGATGATCGCATCGGGGTGGACGTGATCGACATGCGCGAACGGCAGCAGCGAGTGCAGCGGCGTATCGATGGAGGCGGCGCGGCCGTTCAGATTGAACGTGCAGTGCGGCAGGAAGCCGACCATCTTGTCGTCATCGTCCGGCCCGCCGTAGTGCTTTTCAAGGCCAAGCAGCTTGTGCTGGTAGAGCGTGGCGAACCCGTCCAGCTTCATCGAACCGATGTCGCCGCCCGAACCCTTCACCCACAGCACTTCCACCGTCTCGCCGGTCAGCGGGTCGATCTCTTCCAGCTTGGCGGAGGTATTGCCGCCGCCGAAATTGGTGACGGTCAGGTCCGAACCGAGCAGGTTCGAACGGTAGAGCAGAAGTTCGGCTGGAGACAGCGTGGCGGCGACCGAGTCGTCCCAGCGGCTGGAGGGGACCGAGAAGGGAAGCGCGGCGCTGAGAGCCGCCGGTTTGGCCGGTGCGATAGTGTCCATGGGCATCCTCTAACGAAACCTCTTTTCAGGTTCAATCTGATTCGATACTAAACGATCAAATCCAATCAAACAACACCATGTTCAAGCATGGCGATAAACGGGCAGAGAGAATGGCAGGAAGCGGCACTTTCATTGTCGTCGACATCGGCAAGACGCTCAGCAAGCTGACGCTGTGGACGCGCGACGGGCGCATGATCGACCGTCAGGTGCGACCCAATATGCCTTGCGAAGTGGATGGTGTGCGCTGCCTCGATGCCGCAGGAATCGGCCAATGGCTGCGCGCGACGCTGCGCGGCTGGTCGGGCCATCCGGTGGAAGCGCTGATCCCGGTCGCCCACGGCGCGGGCTTTGCGGCACTCGACGAAGACGGCCTGCTGTTCCCCCCGCTCGACTACGAACAACAGGTCCCCGCTGACGTCATTGCGGCCTATCGCAAGGAGCGGGATCGATTCGTGCTGACCGGATCGCCCGCCCTGCCCGATGGTCTGAACCTTGGCGCGCAAGTCTACTGGATGGCGCAGCGTCATCCCGAGGCGATGGAACGCGCGATTTTGGTGCCATGGGCCCAATATTGGGCATGGTTCCTTTCCGGCGGGCTTGCCAGCGAAGTGACCAGCCTTGGCTGCCACACCGACCTCTGGTGCCCGGCGGACGCGCGGTTTTCGCCGATGGCGGAGCGCTTCGGCTGGGCGGAGCGCTTTGCGCCGCTCGCCAAGGCCAGCGATGTCGTCGGCACCCTGCGCCCCGAAATCGCCGCCGAAACCGGGCTTCCGGCCAGCGCCAAAGTGCTTGCAGGCCTGCACGATTCGAACGCCGCCCTGCTCGCCGCGCGCGGGTTTGCCGAGATCGCCCGGCAGGAAGCGACGATCCTCTCCACCGGCACATGGTTCATCGCCATGCGCCTTGCGGCAGAGCCTTTCGCGATCTCCTCGTTGCCCGAGGCACGCGATACGCTGGTCAATGTCGATGCCTATGGCTGGCCAGTGCCCTCCGCGCGCTTCATGGGCGGGCGCGAGATCGAATCGATCATCCAGATCGACACCCGCCGCGTCGATATCCGCCCCGATCAGCCCAAGCTGATGGAGGCCGTGCCCGCGCTGCTGGAACGCGGCACGATGATGCTGCCCACGCTCGCGCCCGGCTTCGGCCCCTTCCCCGACGGCAAGGCCGAGTGGATGAACAAGCCGGAGGAATGGGCCGGCACCTGGTATGCCCGCCGCGCCGCGATCTGCCTCTATGCGGCGATGGTCGCCGATACCTCGCTCGACCTGATCGGATCGAAGGAGCGCCTGCTGATCGAAGGGCGCTTCGCCGATGCCGAAGTCTTCGTCCGCGCACTCGCCGCGCTGCGGCCGGAAACGCAGGTCTATGTCGCCAATGCCCATAACGACGTGTCGTTCGGCGCCTTGCGGCTGATCAACCCGCTGCTGCAAGCGCAAGGCGGCCTTCGCCGCGTCGAGCCGCTGGAGGGCGACCTCGACACCTACCGCGCGAAGTGGCGCGAACACCTGCGGGAACCTGCCTGATGATCACTGCCTCGATCCCCGACTTCTGCGAGGCCGCGCGCCGCCGCCTGCCGCGCTTCCTGTTCGAGTATATCGACGGCGGTTCCTATGCCGAGGAAACGCTGCGCCGCAATGTCTCCGACCTCGCCGGTCTGGCCCTGCGCCAACGCGTACTGCGCGATGTGTCCGCGCTGGACCTCTCGACCGAGCTGTTCGGCCAGAAGCTGGCCCTGCCCGTTGCTCTTGCGCCCATCGGTCTGGCCGGGCTCAACGCGCGGCGCGGCGAATGTCAGGCCGTGCGCGCGGCGGACAAGGCGGGCATTCCCTTCACGCTCTCCACCGTGGGCGCCTGCACCATCGGCGAAGTGGCGGCGGCGGCAAGCAAGCCGTTCTGGTTCCAGCTCTACATGATCCGCGACCGTGCCTTCATGAAGGACCTGCTGGCCAAAGCGGTGGAAGCCGGCTGCTCCACGCTGGTCTTCACCGTGGACATGCCCGTCCCCGGCAGCCGTTACCGCGACTATCACACCGGCCTTGCCGGTACCGGCGGCCTGAAAGGCGCGGCATGGCGCTTCGCGCAGGCGGCCGTGAAGCCGGACTGGGCCTGGGACGTGGGCATCAACGGCCGCCCTCACACTTTGGGCAATGTCGCCCCGGTGCTTCAGGGCAAGACCGGGATCGAGGACTTCTTTGCGTGGATGCGCAATAATTTCGACCCCTCGATCAACTGGCGCGACCTCGATTTCATTCGCTCCGAATGGAAGGGCCCGCTGGTCATCAAGGGCATTCTCGACCCGGAAGACGCAAAGGAAGCCGCCGCACTTGGCGCGGACGGGCTGGTCGTTTCCAACCACGGCGGCCGCCAGCTGGACGGCGTGCTGTCCAGCGCCCGCGCGCTGCCGCCGATTGCCGATGCGGTGGGGGACCGGATGACGGTACTGGCCGATGGCGGCATCCGCTCCGGCCTCGACGTGGTGCGTATGCTGGCGTTGGGCGCCAAGGGCGTGCTCTTGGGCCGCGCATGGGCATGGGCACTGGGCGCAGGCGGCGAGGCGGGCGTCACCAAGATGCTCAAGCTGATCGAAGCGGAAATGCGCGTCGCCATGGCGCTCACCGGCACCACGAAAATCTCAGAGATAAACCGCAGCTGCCTTGCTGACGGATAACAACAACAAAACGAGAGGATTACACCGATTATGGGAGGGAACCCGGCGCTCGGCGTCGTATTTCACTGGCTGGGCGGCTTTGCCTCGGCAAGCTTCTACGTGCCCTACAAGCGGATCAAGCTGTGGTCGTGGGAAGTGTTCTGGCTGGCGGGCGGGATCTTCTCGTGGCTGCTGGCCCCGTGGGTCTTCGCCTCGCTGCGGACCGAGAACCTGCTGGGCGTGCTGGCGTCAGCGCCGACTTCCACCCTGCTGTGGTGCTGGTTCTGGGGCGTGATGTGGGGCTTCGGCGGGCTGACCTTCGGCCTGACCATGCGCTACCTCGGCCTCTCGCTCGGCATGGCGGTGGCGCTGGGGCTGACCACGGTGATCGGCACCATGGGCCCGCCGATCTTCCACGGCACTATCGGTGAAATCGCCAGCCGCACGAGCGGGCAGCTGACCCTGCTGGGCATCGTCATTACGCTGCTTGCCATCGTCGTGGTCGCGCGCGCGGGACATTCGAAGGACAAGGATCTGGGCGGCGCCGCATCGGAAGGCGTCGCCGAGTTCAACTTGCGCAAGGGCCTGCTGATCGCGGTGTTCTCCGGCGTGATGTCGGGCTGCTTCGCCTGGGGGCTCGACGCCGGCCAGCCGATCCGCGACCTGACGCTGGCGGCGGGCACCGACCCGCTGAGCCAGGGCCTGCCGGTGCTCTGCGTGGTGCTGGCGGGCGGGCTGACCACCAACCTGATCTGGTGCGCCCTGCTGATCCGCCGCAACCGCAGCTTCGGCCAGTTCTTCGGCCAGAGCTGCGAGGAAGGCGGCAATGCCCGCGCCCCGCTGCTCGCCAACTACCTGCTCGCCGCGCTGGGCGGGACGCTGTGGTACTTCCAGTTCTTCTTCTACACGATGGGCGAGAGCCAGATGGGCCGCTACGGCTTCTCCTCGTGGACGCTCCACATGGCCTCGATCATCTTGTTCTCCACACTCTGGGGCTTCGCGCTGAAGGAATGGCGCGGGGCGAGCACCCGCACGCGCAGGACGGTATTGACCGGCATCGGTATGCTGCTGGGGGCGACGCTCGTGATCGGTGCGGGCAACATGCTCGACGCCGGTGCGGCGATCTGATGACCCAATGATGGATTTTGAGCGAAATTGGCGGCATGGGGGTTGGCCAGAGGCCTCCCCCTCATTGCGACAGGGTTACCATGCATTCGACCGAGCGTGAGAGATTGATCCTCGAAGCCCTGCGCCCCAGCGGCTTCGTGACCTATCGCGATCTGGAAGCGCAGTTGGAGGCCTCTCCGGCGACGATCCGGCGCGACCTTTCGCGACTGGAGGAGGAAGGCCAGCTCCTGCGCGTCCATGGCGGCGCCAAGCTGCCGGAGGAACGCGCCGAGCGGCAACCGGGCCTTGCCGGAACGCCGTTCGAACAGTCGATCACGCTGAACCTCCCGGTCAAACAGGCCATCGGCAAGGCCGCCGCCGCGCTCTGCCAGCCGGGCGAGGCGATCATGCTCGATGGCGGCACCACCACCTTGCAGATGTGCGCGCATCTCGACGGGCTGGACTGTCAGGTGCTGACCAACTCTCTCCACATCGTGCAGACCCTGCTGACCCAACCCGGCACGCGCGTCCTGCTGCCTTCGGGCACGGTGTTCCGCGAGCAGAACATCGTGCTCGCCCCGGCGGGCGAGGATTCGATGCCGCGCTTCCACGCGCCCAAGCTGTTTATGGGCGCAGCCGCCGTCGGCCCGCAGGGGGTGATGCAACAGGACGTGATCCTCGTCGCCGCCGAGCGCCGGTTCATGGACCGGGCCGAGGAGGTGATCCTGCTGGTGGACAGTTCCAAGTTCCGCTCGTCCTCCGGCGCCATCGTCTGCGGGCTGGACGAGGTGGACGTGGTGGTTACCGATGCCGGGATTCCCGCCGAGATGGCGGAGCGGTTACGGGAAGCCGGGGTTCGGGTGGTGGTGGCCTGAGCGAAAGTGTCCGTGGACGCGCCCGCTCTGCACTGTAACTACCCCCGCGCTAAAACTGCGCCACGCTAAAACACCCCGTCGCCCCCGCGAAGGCGGGGGCCCCGCTGCCTTTCGCCACGCAGCAAGAAAAGCGGGGTCCCCGCCTACGCGGGGACAACGAGGTTTGATTTGCGACCTTGCGGGCTAGCCCAACGCTCCGTCACCCCTTCCCCCTCGTCATTGCGAGGAGGCGAAGCTGACGAAGCAATCCAGAGCGGCGCAAGACGCCCTTGGATTGCTTCGCTACGCTCGCAATGACGAAGGTCGTTAGGTTCCCGACCCCCTAGAGCGAATTGCGCTTCGCAATCCCGCCCAGCACCGAAGCACTCGGCTTGGGCGTGCGCGCGAACGTCTTGCGATCCACACTGCACAAGCCGAAACGCGGCTTGTAGCCGAAGATCCACTCGAAGTTGTCGAGCAGCGACCAGTGCATGTAACCGAGCACCGGCACGCCATCGTCCATGGCCTTCTTCAGACCCTCAAGCGCCGCCGGGATGAACCGCGCGCGAAGGCTGTCGTCCTCGGTGCCGACGCCATGTTCGGAGACGAGAACCGGAACCTTGGTCTCTCCATGAACATAACGCACCGCGCCTTCGAGCGAGGGCGCCCAGACTTCGGTGCCCGACCAGTTGCGGTCGCCGCCATCGGGCGGCGGCAAGCGCCCCTTGTCGTTCCACACGGCGCGCTCGTAATTCTGCACGCCGATGAAATCGTCTGCCTTGGCTACGTCCAGCCAGGCCCCGTAGAGTTCGGCGCGCACCTTGTCGCGCATCGAGTTCTTGCCCGCCGCCTGATCGTCCAGCACGGACAGCGTGAAGCCCACGGGCAGATCCCCGCGCACTGCCTTGATCGCCGCGCGAGCCGCCTTGTGCCCTGCCTGCAGGCCCTGTTCGAGCGCGGGAATGTCCTCGGCACCGGCGACATTGGCGCAGATGAACTTCTCGACGCCAAGGCGTTTGGCGGCCACGTCCAGCGTCTTGCGCTGCATGTCCCAGACCGGCGGCGGCAGCATGTTCTTGAGGATCAGCAGCAGGTTCGGCTCATTGAGCGTCATGGCCATGGCGATATCGGCGCCGATGGCGCGCGCCACCTTGTCGCAATAGCGCGCGAAAAGCTGCGGTGCTTCCGGGTTGGTCCAGCCGCCTTGCGCGCTGAACCAGCGCGGCGCGGTGAAGTGGTTGAACGTCACCAGCGGCGCCAACCCGCGCGCGTGGCACCCGGCGACAATGCCCTTGTAGTAATCGAGCATGGCCTGCGAAAACAGGCCCTTCTCCGGCTCGATCCGCGCCCATTCCACGCCGAAGCGGTAGGACGTGAGGCCCAGCGACTTCACGATGTCGAGGTCGGTCGCCCAGAGGCCGAAGCTGTTGCAGGCATCGCCCGAAGGTTCGGCGAAGATGGTCGGCTGCTGGTTCTCGATGAACCAAAGGTCGGAGGCGGTATTGTTGCCCTCGATCTGGTGTGGCGCAGTGGCGGCGCCCCACAGGAAGCCCTTGGGAAACGCCGGGTTCGGGCGCTTCGCGGCGGCGCGGGCCATCATCGGGGCGGCGGCGGCCATGGCACCGGCGGCGAGCAGGCTTCGGCGGTCGAGATTCGCAATCTTGGTCATCGGATGCCCCTCAGGAATGATCGGCGAAGAAGGACAGCAGCTCGTCCGACAAGCGGTGGTCGGATGTGCCGAGGTGCATGGCCATGGAGTAATGGTTGTGGCCGCTGGCATAGTGCGCGCGCGGCAAGTGGCCGTGGCGGCCGAGGCGGGCTTGAAGAAGGCTGGCCCATTCGGCCTGGAAGCGCGGGGGATCGAACTCGGCACAGGCCAGCAGCAGCGGCAGGCGCGTTTCCATCACGGCCGAGAGCGGCATGCGCAGGCCGTAACAGTCCTGCGGGCCGTAATAGAGCATGTCGCGCTCGTCGAGCGGCGTGACCCCGTAGAGCCCGGACAGCAGCGCCGCCCCGCGCACGAGATCGGCGTGATCCTCGCGCGCCTTGAAAAAGGCCGAGACGTGGACCGCGCCTGCCGAGGTGCCGAGCAGGAATATCCGGTCGGGATCGCCGCCGTGCCCGGCGACATGGGCACGCAGCCAGTCGACCGCGAGGCCCACGTCCTCCGCGCCGGAAGGCCACATGTGCTGCGGCGCGAGGCGGTAGTTCATCACCGCGCCGACCATGCCGTTCGCCGCTGCCCAGCGGCCGACATGGGCATTGGCCCATCCGCTTTCGCCGCCCTTGTCGCCGACAAGGAAGCCGCCGCCGTGGACGAACAGCGCCACCGGGCGCAAGTCTTCCGCGGCTCCCGAGCGATAGAGGTCCAGCCGGTTGCGCGCGTCGGGGCCATAGGCGCAGTCGAGCGCCACGAGCGGCAGCGATGCCGCAATCGGGGCCTGTTCCGGCTCGTAAAGCGCGCGGACGGCGCCCACCACGTCGGGGCCGAGCCGGGTGCCGAACTGGCTGATGCTGTCGGTCATGCCGCGTGCTCCCTGAAGATAGTGCCGAACAGCCCGGTCAGGGCAAGCCGCGTGCATAGAAGGCCAAGCGCCGCGCCGTAAACGATCTTGAACGCGAGCGCAGGATGGCTGGAAACCGCATGCAGCGGCCCGAACAGCGCGAGAGCCGCCAGAAGCGCGGCACTGGCGAGCCCCAGCAGCACGCCCTTCGCCACGATCCGCCTAACGGCGCCGCCCGAGGGGCCAGAACCCAGTCCGAAGCAGCCCATCTTGCGCAGCTTCGCGCGAACCAACAGCGCGGGAACGAGCGAGGCCATGAGCGAAACCATCAACCCCTGCGGCAGGAAATCGAGCGCGAAGCGATCCGGCGCCGCGATCGTCAATTGCCGCTCCCCAAGCCCGAAGACCAAGGCGAAGAACGCCGCGCTCAGCACCGCGTTGATCGCCGCGCTGACCGCCTGTTCCTGCCGGAGCAGGCGGTCCATCGCGTGGGATGCCATCAGAACTTGGCGTCGAGGCTGATGCCGACGTTGCGGTACGATTGCGGGCCGTAGATCGCGCCGATGTTGGCCTCGGGCACATTCGCGGCATTCACGCTCGTGTACGGGAAGTTGCTCTGCATCAGGCTCGGTTCGTGGACATTGAAGGCGTTCCGCACGAAGACGGCAACGGTGTAGCGGTCGTCCGCCGTCTTCACGCCGATGCGTCCGCCGACCATCCAGTGCGGCTTGAACGTCGTGTCATCCAGCGAGTTCTCCTCGTACCGGATGCGCGACTTCCAGACCGTGTCCACCGAGAGGAAGCCACCGAAACGCTCGCCCAGCGGAATGTCGTACTGGCCCGACAGGGTGAACTTGTAGCGCGGCGAATAGGCAAGCTGGCTGCCGCCGATATCGGTACCGTCGGTGCCGAGGTAGCTCTTGGGATAGGTCGCCTTGGCGTAGATGAAGCCGGTGTTGAGCGAGAGGTTGTGCGTCACGTTGCCGAAGAAGTTCAGCTCGGCGCCGCGCGTCTTCACGCCGTTCACGTTCTTCTGGACGCAGGAGATGATCGCATTGGCGTTCACCGTGCAGCCCTGCGCCTGGAAGTTGTCGATCTGCATGTAGAACAGGCTGGCATCCGCAACCCAGCCGCCGAACAGCGTGGATTTCAAGCCGAGTTCATAGGAAGTCGGGATTTCCGGGAGCACGACGTAGGGGCTGGTGCCGTCGCTCGGCACCGCGATCTGGCCGCCCTTGAAGCCGCGCGAGACGGTTGCATACGTCATCGTGGAGGACGTCAGGTCATACTGCGCGCCAAGGCGCCACGACCATTTCTTGGTATTGAGAATGGCGCGATCGTTGATGGCTCCGGCCGTGTCGAACATGTCGAGGGAGAGGCGGTCGGTGGTATAGCGCACGCCGCCGATCAGGCGGAACTGGTCGGTGACATGGCCCGTCGCCTGCCCGAAGAAGGCCAGGGATTCGTCGCGGATGGTAAGCGCTTCGGTGACGGCTGGCGGGGCGATCGGGATCACCAGGCCGGGGAACGGTTGCAGGGTAACCCGAACCGTTTCCGGATCGCGAGTCTGCTTCTGGTTCGAATAGAAGGCGCCCACCGTGTACTCGATCGGCTGGCCCGCCGCCGAACTGATGCGGAATTCCTGCGTGAACAGGCTGAGGTCACGATTGACGGGATCATTGTTGACGTGGAGCAGCAGCGGATCGGCGCGGAACACGTCCGAAGCGGCGCCATAGCCCGTCTCGTTCGACTTGCGGGCCGACGTGATCGAGGTCAGCGTGAAGGGATCGGCCTCGTAATCGACTTGCAGGGAACCGCCATAGTTCTCGGACTTGCCGACGAAATGGTTATCCATGCAGTAATCGCGGTTGCCCGGCTTGGCCGTGACGCCGCAGGAGGCAAGGCGGTCCGTGATGCCCACATCGTCGGTGCCCGCTCCGCCAAGGAAAGTGCCGGGGCCGCTGGTCTTGACGAACGTGAAGAAGTCGCCGCCGTTCTCATAGCGGCTCTTCGCATAGTCGCCGATCAGGTTGACGGTGACGCGGTCGGTCGGCTCCCACAGCAGGCGGCCACGCACGCTGTAACGGTCGGTATCGTTGAGATCGCCCGTCGTCGCGTTACGGTTTACGCCCTGCCGCAAGTTGGCAACGCCCGACACGCGCAGCGCTGCGTTGGAGGCCAGCGGCACGTTGACGAGGCCCTGAACCACCTGATTGCCGAACTTCGAACCGGCGGTCCCCGCATCCGAAAGCTCGGTGCGCAGGCGCGCGGAGAAGCTGGTGAAATCGGGCTTGTTGGTGGTGATGTTGATGACGCCCGCCGAAGTCGTCAGGCCGAACAGCGTGCCCTGCGGGCCCTTCAGCACTTCGACGCGGGCGATGTCGAACAGGTCGGAAATGTTGGCATTGCCCTGGCTCACCTGATCGACGACGACGCCGACCGAGGCGACCGCGCCGGGCGAGAACGTCATCGTGCCGATGCCGCGGATCGAGCCGCCGCCGCCGGTGTTCTGGCCGGGCGCGGACTGGATTTCGAGGCTGGGCGCAATGCGGGCCAGATCGTTGACGGTGTTGACCTGCTGGCGCTCAAGCTGCGCGGCGCTGGCGACGGTGATCGAGATCGGAACCTCGGTCACTTTCTCGGCGCGGCGCTGGGCGGTGACGATGATCTCGCCGGTGTCAGAGGCCTGGGGCGCGGCGGCAGCGGCGGCCTCCTGCGCCATGGCAGGCGCGCCAAGCGCGCCAACAGCGATGCCAGAGAGCAGCAGGGCCTTGCGAATGGTGTTCATGATGATCCTCTCCCTTATGTTTCTTTTGTCGTGTGAACGCGGTCAGGCTTCGTCGATAACGGGGTTGGTGAGCGTGCCGATCACGCCGATGGACACTTCCACGGTGTCTCCGGCCTTGAGGTAAAGCGGGGGCTTGCGCTTGTCGCCGACACCGCCGGGGGTGCCGCTGGCGATCACGTCGCCCGCCTTCAGTTCGGTGAAGGTGGAGCAATAGGCGATGACCGTGGGGATATCCCAGATCATGTCCGAGATCGGCTGATCCTGCACCAGTTCGCCGTTCACGCGGGTCTGCACGCGCTGCGCGGCAAGATTCTCGACGTCCGAAGCGACCACCATCGACGGGCCGAAGCCGCCGGTGCCGGGCCAGGTCTTGCCGGGGGTGAACTGGATGTTGTGGCGCTGCCAGTCGCGGATCGAACCATCGTTGAAGGGCGCGAACCCGGCGACGTGCTCCCATGCGTTCTCGGGCGCGATGCGGCGGCCGGGCTTGCCGATCACGACCGCCAGTTCGCCTTCGTAGTCGAAGCGCTCGCTTTCGGGCGGGCGGACGAGTGCCTCCCCATCCGCGATCAGGCTGTCGGCCCAGCGGGTGAAGATCGCCGGGTGTTCCTTCTGCTCGCGGCCGGTCTCGGCGACGTGGGTGGCGTAGTTGAGGCCGACGCAGAGGATCTTCTCGGGGTTCGGCACGACCGGCAGCAGCGTGACGGCGGCGCGGGCGAACTCGCCCGTCACGGCCAGCCCGGCGAGATCGCCGCCGAGCACGTCCTTCAGCCATGCGTCACCGCCGGGCGCGCCGAGATCGAGAACCTTGTCCCCCTCAAGGCGGCCGAAGCTCTTGCTGCCGTCGGGACGTTCGAAGCTGATGTAACGGTTCATGCGTAGTCTCCCCTGCCCCCCGCGATTGCGGCGGCGGCGGTCAAATGGTCAGAGCGGCGCGGCGTCCCAGTCGCGGCGGAAGCGGAAGCGTTCCTCGGCACGGCGCAGGCCGTCGAAATCCTTGTCCGAGATGCCCCACTGGTCGATGCGGTTCGGCGGCCAGGTCCAGTCTTCCGGCGCGCCCACCTTGTAATCCTCGGGCACTTTCTCGACGGCGGTCGAGAATTCGACCACCGGGCCGAACGGGGCGATGAAGTAGGCGTAGACATTGGCGCCGGGGCCATGGCGGCCGGGGCCCCAGGCAGGCACCATCGCATGGTCGCGCAGGCGCCCGATGCCACGCATCACCGCGTCGATGTCCTCCATCTCGAAAGCGACATGGTTGAGCGAGGCGAAACCGGCGCGGGCAAAAGCGGTCGAGTGATGGCTGTCGTTGCAGCGCACGAAGACCATGCCCTTGGTGCGGTCCGAGACGCGGAAGCCAAGGATGTCCTCCACCGCCTCTCCGCAGGCTTCGGCATCGGCGGCGTTGAACACGACGTGGGTGAGCTTCACCGGCAGGTCACGGCCGGTGATCGGCTCTGCTTCGCTGGCGCCTACAAGGAAGCGCAGGATCGTGCCTTCGGGCAGTTCCACCAGCAGGCCCTGCCCGCCGCCGAGGTCTTCGCTGACGGTGGGACGCGCGGTCCAGCCTGCGGCGGCGATGCGCTGCTTCAGGGCTTCGAGTTCATCGGCGGTGCAGACGAACGTGGTCGAGCGGACGAATTCGTCCTCCGCCTTCTCGAACGCGACGAGATAGGGGAACGGGCCGGAGCCGCGCAGGTAATGGGTGCCACCCTGAACCTCGGCTGCGGCCATGCCCCAGATTTCGGTCATGAACGTGGCGGCGGCGGCCGGATCGGGCAGCGCCAGTTCGATGCTGCGCAGTTTCATGCTGCCTGCTCCTGAAGAAGGCCCGCTGCACGGAGACCGGCGCGGGCGCAGTCGGCATCGCACTCGCCGGTATCACCGCTGACGCCGACGGCGCCGATCAGAGTGCCGGCGGCATCGCGGATCACCACCCCCCCAGGGGAAAACGCGATGCGGCCGCCGACGACAGCGGTGACGCTTTGAAAGAAGACGGGATTACCCTTGGCACGCTCGGCCAGAACGGCGGTATCGGTGTCCATGCCCACCGCGCCCTGCGCCTTGGCTTTTGCGATATCGAAACGGAACAGGCTGGCCCCGTCCTCACGGGCGAAGGCCATCGGATGCGCGCCCGCGTCGAGCACGATCACCGCCAATTGCTTGGCATTGCGGGCACGCGCTTCGGCAAGCGTGCCGGTGACGATGGTCTGGGCCTGGGCCAGCGTGAGAGTCATGCGGCAAGTTCCTGATGGCTGAAAAGCTGGGCCGCGCGGGCGGCGAGAAGATCCTCGGCGCTGTGCACGGCAGTACCGAAAACGTAGTGGTCGGGGCGAATGAGCACGGCGTCGGCGTCGTGGGCATCGAGCCACGCCATGACCGCGCCGTTGTCCGGCAGAGTGCTGGCGGAAACGCGGGTCACGCCCTCGGCACTGCCGGCCACGGCATCGTCGCGGACGAAGAGACGCCAGTCGCCGCCGGTCAGATCGTCGAGCTTGCGGCCGTCGAAGAGGATCGGCTGGATGAAGCGCACGCCTGCGCCGGAGGTCTTGGCGAGGACGACGCCCTCCGTGATCGCGGGGATCAGGTCGTGCGCGGTCTCGCCGGCTTTCTGGCGCGCTTCCTCGCGGATGCGGGCGTCGCGCAGGGCGGCCTCGGCAGGGTCGAGTTCGCAGATGTAGCGCCCAGCGGCAACGGCAGCGCCGATCACCGCGCGGACATGCGGATCGCGCTCGCGCTGGTAGGTGTCCAGCACCGAGGCGTCGGCGCCGTGGTTGGCCACCGCGTCCATCTTCCACGCCAGATTGGCGACATCGCGCAGGCCGTGGCACATGCCCTGCCCGAAGAACGGCGGCGTCTGGTGCGCGGCGTCTCCGGCAAGGAACACGTTGCCGACCTGCCACTGATGCGCGACGAGGCCGTGGAAACGATAGGTCGCCGCGCGCACGATCCGGTGCGGCACATCGGCCATCCACGCGCCCACGAGTTCGGCCACCTTCTCGGGCGCCATCATCGCGGTATCGTCCTCACCGGGAAGCAGCATGAACTCCCAGCGGCGATGGTCGCGGCGGCCGGGAACCACGGTGGCGGGCCGCGAGGGATCGCACATCATCACCGACAGGCGCTGGAGATCGGCTCCTTCCGGCACTCCGGAGAGCGGCGGGAAGGCAACCGGCCCCTCCACTTCGGCATCGACGACGAGCCAGGGTTCCTCGAAATCGAGATCGTCCAGCACGACACCCAGCGCCTTGCGGACCGAACTGCGCGCGCCGTCGCAAGCGATCACCCAGCGCGCCTCGGCCACCTCAAGCTTGCCGCCGACGAAGTATTCGACGGCAACGCCGCGCTCGTCCTGCGTGAGGCCAACGACGCTGGCGCCCAGCTTCAATTCGACATTGGGCATCGCCGCGAAGCCGCCGCGCAGATGCGCTTCGAGTTCGGGCTGGTAGAAGAAATAGTCGTTCGCCCACCCGAACGGGCGCGGTTTGCCCACCGTGCCCATGTAGCGGATCACGCCGTGGTCGGCGCCGATATGCAGGTGCCCGTCGGTGGCGACCATGTCGCGTTCAAGGTCGTTCAGGACCGTCGTGGACTGGAACAGGCGCATCATCTCGTGATCGAGATGGACCGCGCGCGGCAGCGGATAGTGTTCCAGTTCCCGTTCGAGAACCAGCACGGTGAGCCCTTTCAGGCCGAGAAGGTTCGCGGCCAGCGCGCCCACAGGGCCGCAGCCTACGACAACCACGTCGTACGACATCTTGTAAGCCCCTAGATAGGCGTCGGCATTAAGCCGTGGTCTGGATCTCTGCGGGCGCCTTGTGGAACGCCCCGCCCTTCATGATCATGGTCAGCCGGTCCTTGTCCTGCAGCACCGCGACGTCCGCCGTGGGATCGCCGTCGACCAGCAGCAGGTCGGCCAGCCAGCCCTGCTTCACCAGCCCAACCTCAAGGCCCATCAGCTCGCCCCCGTACTGGGTGGCGGAGCGCAGGGCTTCGGCGGGAGTGAAGCCGAAATACTGGACGAAATGCTCCAGATCGCGGGCGTTGAGGCCATGCGGGTTGAAAGGGAATCCGTAATCGCCGCCAGTCAGGATGCGCACGCCGCGCGCCTTGAGTTCGGGCACCAGCTTGCCTTCAAGGCCCATGCGCTCATGGGCGCTGGCCTTCATGTGCGTCATGTCGACATGCGGCGGCGGGTTGGCCTCGATGGCCGCCACCGAAACGCCGGGACCGGGCGCGTAGAAGAACTTGTCCTTGTCCGCCGCCATCCGATCGACAGTCGCCGCATCGGCGAACGAGCAGTGATAAAGAATGCGCGCACCGGCATCGAGGGCAAGGCCGATGGCCTCTGGCGAATAGGCGTGGGTGGCGATCCACATCCCCGCCTCGCGCGTTGCCTGTCCCGCCGCCAGCATTTCCTCGCGGGTGTAGAGCACCTGCATCGCCGAGCCGGGCTTCAGCGCATCCTCGCCGGAAACGACCAGCTTGATCGACTGTACGCCCTCGTCCTTGCAGTAAGCCACGAACTGGCGCATCGCATCGGGCCCGCGACCATTGAACACGTCGCCGGTCTCGACGCCTTCTTCGCCTTCGGGGCTGCGTTCGAGAGTGGAGGGAACCATGCGCGGCCCAGGCGTCTCGCCGGCCGCGATGGCTTGGGCCAGTTCCGGCTCGATCATGTCGCCCAGCGCACCGGCCGAGTAAATCGACGTGAAGCCATGATCGAGCAGCACGCGCGCATTGCGCCATGCCGCGACCTTCAGCTCGTCGGGCGGGAGGATGAACTGGTGGTAGATCTTTTCGACCGAAGACCCCCAGGTGAGATGGGTGTGCGCGTCGACGAGACCGGGCATCAGCGTCTTGCCGCGCCCGTCGATCACAACGTCGGCAGCTTCACCCGCCAGCGCGTCGTCGCCGTAAGCCACTCGGGCGATGCGGTCGCCGTCCACCAGCACCGAGCCGGTCTGGAGAGCGCTGCCGCTGCCGTCGAAGATGGATGCATCGCGGATCAGGGTCCGCATGGCTCTCTCCCGTGTGTTCGTTTGTTGAGCCCGATCTAACGTATAGAAGGCCCCAAAGTAAAATAATGATATTTCAGATTGCCATAGCTGGAGACTATGGAATGACCCTCACTGCATGAACGAAATTGGCCCACTTTGCTTCGTCGCCCCCGCGAAGGCGGGGGCCCCGCTTTTCTTGAGTTCACGCGGAGACGCGGAGACGCAGAGAGACCGTGCAGCAACTCACCCTCTCCTCTGCGTCTCCGCGTCTCTGCGTGCTGAAAGAAGAACAAGCGGGATCCCCGCCTTCGCGGGGATGACGGGCTTTTGAGGGGCTATTGCGCTGCGGAAGCAATAGTAGGCGACGGAAGCTACAGAAGGACGGGAAGCGCCGCCAGCATCGCCTCGGCCAGCGGCGAGAGCGTGCCGCCTTCCATGCGCAGGACGCCGACGCTGCGCTCGAACACCGCCTCGGCAATGGCGATGGCGCGGATCGAACCGTCGGAGGCGCCGTCCAGCGCCACGGTGCGGGGCAGCACGGTCACCCGGTCGGTCTCGCGCACGATGGCCCGCGTGGTCAGCAGGGAATCGCAGCGGATCGTCGTGCGCGGCACCGAGACGCCCGCCGCGATGAACAGCGCGTCGACCTGACGGCGAAACGCCCCGCGCGCTTCGGGCAGGACCCAGGCCAATGCCTCAACCTCGCGCAGCGACACCCGGTCCGCCAGCGCCGCATGGTGCGGGCCGACGATCAGCGCGAAGGGATCGCGCGCCGCCGTGGTCTCCACCATGCCCTCGGGCACGCTTTCGATCCGGGTGGTGACCATGGCCAGTTCGATCTCGCCCTGTCGCAGCATCTCGTGAAGTTCGGCATCCGGACGTTCGACCACGCTGAGCGCGAAATCGCCCAGCGCCGCCTCCACGCGCATGATCGCGCCGGGCAGCAGGGTGAGCAGCGCGCCGGGGGTGCCGCCGATGCGCAAGGGGCCGGAAATGCGGTGCCGGGCATGCTCGACGTCGCTCACCGCGTCGGCCAGCAGGGTTGCCAGCGCTTCGGAACGGCGCTGCAAGGCAAGCCCTTCGCGGGTGAGCACGATGCCGCCGCGCCCACGCTCGAACAGCACGGTGCCGAGCCGGTTTTCCAGCAGCGCGATCGTGTTGGAGACCGACGGCTGCGACAGGTTCAGCGCACGCGCGGCGGCGCTGATCGAGCCGGTCTCGCAGACGGCGCGGAACGTCAGCAGCGCGCGCGGATCCACGGCAGGAAGGCGCGCCTTGCGCGGCGCGGAATGCTCAGCCATGTCCCCCCTCCCTCGCTACCTGCTAAACCTGCCGCTTTTCGAGCTTGCGCGCCAGCGTGCGGCGATGCAGCCCCAGACGGCGCGCGGCTTCGGAAATGTTGAACTCGCATTCGACCAGAGTGCCGTGGATATATTCCCACTCCAGAGTCTTGATCGAACTGCGGCGCCCGTCCACCGGCACACTGGCATCGCCCTTGCCGCTGGCGAAAGCGGCCTCGATATCGTCGGTATTGGAAGGCTTGGCGAGGTATTGCGAGGCGCCCAGCTTGATCGCTTCCACGGCCGTCGCGATCGAGGCATAGCCGGTCAGCACCACGATCCGCGTCTCGGGCGAGCGCGCGTGGAGCGCCTGCACCACCGCCAGCCCGGACGAGGCGCCCAGCTTGAGGTCGATCACCGCATATTCGAAATCCTCCGCCGCGCAGAGCCCTTCGGCCTCTTCCGGGCTGGCGGCGGAACTGACGCGGTAACCCCGCCGCTCGAACGAGCGGCGCAGCGTGCGCGCGAACGTGGGATCGTCCTCTACGATCAGCAGGCTGGCGATTTCCGCCCCGTTTACAGCAGTATTGATGGCATCGTTCACGGCTGCTGGGGTCGTGGCAGGCTCAGTCATGGGGCGTTCCGGCGTTGTCCTCGCCCTTCCTGGGCTCGTAGGCCAGTGTAGCAAGGGGAATGGCAAGTTGCACCCTTGCGCCGCCATCGACCAGATTGTCGACCGCAACTTTGCCGCCCAGCTTGCGGATCACATTGACGACAAGGAACAATCCCAGCCCGCCGCCGTCGCGCCCCTTGGTCGAGGCATAGGGCTGCCCGACGCGCGGCAGGATCTCCGCCGCGAAACCGGGGCCCCGGTCGCTGACGGTCAGCACCAGCCTGCCGCCTTCCACCCACGCCTCGATCACCACGAGGCCGGGCGAGACTTCGACGGCATTGTCGATGACATTGCCGATCACCTGCTTCAGGCCGGGATCGGAGACGATTGTGCGGTCCACGTCGATGGAATCGAGGAAGCGCAACTCGCCCGCCATGCGCGGCCGCCATTCGGCCAGGATCTCTCCGATGAAGCCGCGCAAGGTGGTGACGGCGGGCGCAATGCCGCGCATCTCGCCCGCCGACATCAGGATGCCGCTGACGATCGTCTTGCAGCGCTCCAGTTCGCGCCGCACGTCGACGAGGTCGGCGGCGAGGTCCGGATCCTCGGCGATGGCGGGTTCGTGGCTCCAGTCGCCGAGGATCACCGAGATCGAGGAAAGTGGCGTGCCCAGCTCATGCGCGGCGCCTGAGGCGAGCAGGCCCATGCGGATGATGTGGTCCTCCTCGGCCGCCTGCTGGCGGAGCGCGGCCAGCTTGGCGTCGCTCTCGCGCCGGGTCAGGTCGAGCCGGGCGACGAAGACGATCAACAGCACCGCCGCCAGCACGAAGCAGAGCAGGCTGCCGTAGATGTAGAGCTGGAACGGGTCGCCCGCGTGGTGCACCGGCAGGCGCAGCGGGTGGTAGTAGAACGTCAGCAGCAGCACGCAGAGGCAGGCGTTGACCGCCACCAGCGAACTCCACCGCAGATCGAGGATAACCGCCGCGATGACGATCTGCAGCAGGAACAGGAACGTGAAGGGATTGGTCGCCCCGCCCGAGTGGTAAAGCTGCCAGCACAGCGCGACGACGTCGATCATCAGCGCGCCGAACAGTTCGCCCTGCGTGAACGACTGCCGCCGCAGGACGACGCTCGCCGAGACGAGGTTGACCACGATCAACAGCAACGGCGCCAGCAGCAGCGGCGCCAGCGACAGGCGCACGCCCAGCACTTGCTGGACGACGACGATGGTGATGAGCTGGCCGATTACGGCGGTCCAGCGCAGCTGCATGAGCAGCACGATATTGGCGCGGCTGGCGGAACTTCCGGGAAGGCCGCGCGGCGCGAATAGATCGATCAGCCGTTCCATCGGCGGCGGCGCCAGACGAAGACCAGCGCCATCGCGGACATCGCCGCCATCGTGAACCAGGTCAGCGCATAGCTGAGATGGTTGTCCGGGAAGTGGATCTGGGTCAGCCCCGGCACCGGCGCGAGGCCTTTGGGCCTGACGGCATCTTCCACTTGGGCATCGACGAAGGCCGGTACCACCGCGCCGATCCCCCGCGCCTGCGCCAGCGCATTCACGTCGCGCGAATACCAGCGGTCGGCCTGCGGCTGGTTCGACTGGAGCAGGCTGCCGGCGGGCTCGTTCACCCGCAGCAGGCCGGTGACCGAGACCGGGCCTTGCGGCGTGGTCGCGGCGGCGACAGCCGCCGTGGTGCCCGCCGGCACGAAGCCGCGGTTCACCCAGACCTGTCGTCCATCGTCAAGCCGCAAGGGCGTCATCGTCCAGTACCCGGTCCCGAGATCGGTAGCGGCCCGCACCACCGCGGTCGCCTTCCCTTCGTAGCGCCCTTCGATCGAAACGCGAAGATAGGCAAGGTCGGTGGCACCCTTCCCCGCCAGCACGGCGTCGGCGGGAAGCGGCACCGGCGCGGCGCGGGTCCGTGCGTCCACTTGCGCGATCAGCGCGTGCTTCCAGTGCAGGCGCTGCACCTGCCACACGCCCAGCGCGATGAAGAGCGCCATCGCCACAAGCAGAAGCGCGGCAAGCCCCCAGGGCCGCCGCGCTTCATTGGTCTCGATCACATTGTGCATGATGCGGCTGAAATCGTGACGATCAGGGCAGCTGGCCCATGTCGTGCGCGTTCATCGGCATCATGTTGTGGTTCAGGTGGTACATGACCCACAGCGAACCCGAGAGCGTGATCACCAGCACCACGATCGTGAAGATCAGCGCCATGACCGTCCAGCCATTCTCGGACTTGGTGTTCATGTGCAGGAAGTAGATCATGTGAACGACGATCTGCACCATCGCGAAGGCCATGATGACAAGCGCAGTGGTCGACTTGTCGGCAATCGCGCCGGTCATCACCAGCCAGAACGGAATGGCGGTGAGGATGACCGAAAGGAAGAAGCCGATCAGGTAGTCACGCAGAGTGCCGTGGCCGCTGGCGTGCACATCGTCGACGTGCTCGTTGGGGTGGACGTGGTCGCTCATCACAGCATTCCCATGAGATAGACGAAGGTGAAGACGCCGATCCAGATGACGTCAAGGAAGTGCCAGAACAGCGAAAGGCACATGAGGCGGCGCTTGTTGGCCGGGATCAGGCCCTTGGTGCCGACTTGCGCGACCAGCGTGAACAGCCAGATCAGGCCGAACGTCACGTGCAGACCGTGGGTGCCCACCAGCGAGAAGAACGCGGTGAGGAAGGCCGAACGCATCGGCGTCGCGCCTTCGGCGATCATGTGATGGAACTCGAAGAGTTCGATCGACAGGAACGCCGCGCCGAACACGGCGGTGATCAGCAGCCAGATCTGGGTCGCGCCCTTCTGGTTCTTCTCCATCGCGATCATGGCGATGCCGTAGGTGATCGACGAGAACAGCAGCATGGCCGTGTTCACCGCGACGAGCTTGAGGTCGAAGAGATCCTTCGGCCCCGGCCCCGCCGCGAAGTTGCCGCCCAGCACGCCGAAGGCGGCGAACAGCATGGCGAAGATGAGACAGTCGCTCATCAGGTACATCCAGAAGCCCAGCATGGTGCTGCCGCCTTCGGGATGATCGTGCTCGTTCAGGTCGTAGAACGCAGCCTGGAGCTGCGCCTGCGACAGGTTGTGGCTCGTATCAGCAGTAGTAGCAGTCATCGATCAGGCTCCCACTGCCGCGAGCTGGCGCGTACGCTCGGCCTCGGTCGCTTCGACCGTCTCGACCGGGATGTGGTAATCGCGCTTGTAGTTGAACGTGTGGAAGATCGCATAGCCGATGATGCCGAGGAACGACACGGCGGCGAGCCACCAGATGTACCAGATCATCGCGAAGCCAAGCGCCGTCGAGATACCGGCAAGGATGATCCCCGCACCGGTGCTCTTGGGCATGTGGATCGGACGGAAGCCCGAGGTCGGACGTTCCACGCCGCAGCGCTTCATGTCGTCCCAAGCGTCGATGTCGTGCACGATCGGGGTGAACGCGAAGTTGTACTCCGGCGGCGGCGAGCTGGTCGACCACTCAAGGGTACGGCCGTTCCACGGATCGCCCGTTTCGTCCTTCAGTTCCTCACGCTTCCAGATCGACACGGCGAACTGGACGAGCATGGCACCGATACCGCCAGCGATCATCAGCGCGCCGAAGGCGGCAACGATGAAGAACGGCTGGAGCGACGGATCGTCGAACACGCGCATACGGCGGGTCACGCCCATCAGGCCCAGGATGTAGAGCGGCATGAACGCGAACCAGAAGCCCGGGACCCACAGCCAGAAGCTAACCTTGCCCCAGAACTGGTTGAGCTTGAAGCCGAAGGCCTTGGGCCACCAGAAGTTGATCGCCGCGAAGATGCCGAACAGCACGCCGCCGATGATGACGTTGTGGAAGTGGGCAATCAGGAACAGCGAGTTGTGCAGGACGAAGTCGGCCGGCGGCACCGCGAGCAGAACGCCGGTCATGCCGCCGATGGTGAAGGTCATCATGAAGGCGACCGTCCACATCATCGGCAGTTCGAACCGGATGCGGCCACGGTACATCGTGAACAGCCAGTTGAAGAGCTTCGCGCCGGTCGGGATCGAGATCACCATCGTGGTGATGCCGAAGAACGAGTTGACGCTCGCGCCCGAACCCATCGTGAAGAAGTGGTGCAGCCAGACGAGGTACGAGAGGATGGTGATGACCAGCGTCGCGTAGACCATCGACGAATAGCCGAACAGGCGCTTGCCGCAGAAGGTGGCGGTGACTTCGGAGAAGACGCCGAACAGCGGCAGGATGAGGATGTAAACCTCTGGGTGGCCCCAGATCCAGATCAGGTTGACGTACATCATCGGCGAACCGCCGAAGTCGTTCGAGAAGAAGTTGAAGCCGAGGTAACGGTCAACCGACAGCATCGCCATCACGGCCGTCAGCACCGGGAAGGCGGCGACGATCAGGACGTTGGTGCAGAGTGCGGTCCAGGTGAAGATCGGCATGCGCATCATGGCCATGCCCGGCGCGCGGAGCTTGACGATGGTGGCGATCAGGTTGACGCCCGAAAGCAGCGTGCCGACACCGGCGATCTGCAAGGCCCAGATATAGTAGTCGACGCCGACCCACGGGCTGTACGCCAGATTGGACAGCGGCGGATAGGCCAGCCAGCCGGTCTGCGCGAACTCGCCGATGAACAGCGAGGCCATGACCAGCACGGCGCCGGCGGTCGTCATCCAGAAGCTGAAGTTGTTCAGGAACGGGAAGGACACGTCGCGCGCGCCGATCTGCAGCGGCACCACGTAGTTCATGAGTCCGGTGACGAAAGGCATCGCCACGAAGAAGATCATGATCACGCCGTGCGCGGTGAAGACCTGGTCATAGTGGTGCGCCGTCAGGTAGCCGTCGTTGCCGTTGAACGCGATCGACTGCTGGATACGCATCATCACCGCGTCGGCAAAGCCGCGCAGGAACATGATAAGGCCGAGGATCATGTACATGACCCCGATCTTCTTGTGGTCCACGCTGGTGAACCACTCCTTCCAGAGATAGCCCCAGAGCTTGAAATAGGTCAGCCCGGCCACCAACGCCGCGCCGCCAAGGGCGACGACGACGAAAGTGGCGAGCACGATCGGTTCCTGTGGCAGGGCGTCCCACCACAGGCGGCCCAGTAACGGGCTCCAGTGCGAATGGTCTACGGCTTCCATTGTTCTGTCAGTTCCGGGAAATCTGAGTGGGATGCGCGGGCGTCTGTGCGGGGGCGGCAAGCGCCTCCTGGCCGTGCGAGAAGATCGGTGCCGACTGCGGCTCGCTCAGACCCGCACCGCTCAGGACGCGCGGCGAGGCCGGTGCCTTGATCGTGTGATCCGGCGCGGAGCCGGGGTTCTGGCGGCAGAGCGCGCGGACCCAGGCCAGCTCGCGCTGCATGGCGGCGGTCGGGTTCGCGGTGGCCTGGGCGGCAGCCTGGCGGCCGCCACGGTCGTAGGCCAGCATCTGCACGTTACGGATGCCTTCCTTGCCGAGGCCGCCGCGCGCGTCGATCGCCATCATGTCGCTCATGCACATCTTGCCGGGCTCGACGCACATGTTGAGGATGGCATTATAAAGGTCGGGCGAAACCGACGCGAAACGCATGACCGGCACCTTCTCGCTCGGCTTTTCGAGCTGGAGGTAAGCGGCGCGGTCAAGCGTACCGGCATTTGCCTGTCCACCAGCCTTCACGCCCTGTGCCCACTGGTCGAAGCCGGCGTCGGTAACCGCGTGCGTGGCAAAGCGCATGTGCGAGAAGCCCGCGCCCGAGTAGTTGGCCGAGAAGCCGATGAACTCGCCCGGATGATTGATCACGGCGTGCAGGCGCGTTTCCATGCCGGGCATGGCATAGATCTGGCCGGCCATGGCAGGCACGAAGAACGAGTTCATCACGCTCGAAGAGGTGATCTTGAACTGCAGCGGACGGTTGGTCGGCACGACCAGTTCGTTGACCGTGGCCACGCCCTGCTCGGGATAGATGAACAGCCACTTCCAGTCGAGCGCGACGACTTCGACCTCAAGCGGCTTGGCGTCGGCGGGAACGGCGGTGGCGGCGTCGATACGGCCGATGGTGCGGTAGGGATCGAGAAGGTGCGTGCTCACCCAGGTGATCGCGCCAAGGCAGATGATGATCAGCAGCGGCGCTGCCCAGATCAGGAGTTCAAGCTGGGTCGAATGATCCCAGTGCGGGTCGTAGCGTGCCTCCTTGTTGGATGCACGGTAGTGCCACGCGAAGAACGCGGTGGCGGCCATGACCGGAAGGATGATGATCAGCATCAGCAGCGTGGAAGTGACGACAAGGTCACCCTGCTGCTGCGCGACATCCCCGGAAGGGCTCAGCACTACAGAGTTGCAGGCAGTCAGCGCGCCCGTCAACGACAGGGCGGCAACGATCTTGGCGAGCGCGGATGGATGCCGCGGCTTCGGTCGGGACTCGGGTGGGCGCATGGCGCTGCGCCTAAGCTGATGCCGCGATTGCGAACATAGGACATTTTGTCCAATCCCCTTGAACGCAATCAATGCCGATAGGGCCCCTCCATGTACACGGGCGTTTTCGCGCGTCCGCTTTGATTCGTCCGCGACCGATCGTGCGCGATCCGCATGGCCGGAAACGGACCCGAGACGAAGGCCGCAGATTCGAAATGACCAGCACACCCCAGTCCAGAGACGCCCTGGGCCTGCCGACGTTCAAGGAGCACCACCAGCCCTCCCCGGGTGAGATCGCCATCGGCGTCATCATCGGGCGAACCTCGGAGTTCTTCGACTTCTTCGTCTATGCCATCGCCTCGGTTCTGGTTTTCCCGAAGCTGTTCTTCCCGTTCGTCGACGCGCTGACCGGCACGATCTACGCTTTCGCGGTCTTCGCGCTGGCTTTCGTCGCCCGTCCGATCGGTTCGCTGGTCTTCATGGCGATCGACCGCGCCTATGGCCGCGGCACCAAGCTGACGATGGCATTGTTCATGCTGGGTGGCTCGACCGCGGCGATCGCGTTCCTGCCGTCCTATGCCTCGGCGGGGATGACCTCGATCTACCTGCTCTGCCTGTTCCGCCTCGGCCAGGGCTTCGCCCTTGGCGGCACGTGGGACGGTCTGGCCTCGCTGCTCGCGCTCAACGCGCCCGAGCACAAGCGCGGCTGGTATGCGATGATCCCGCAGCTCGGCGCGCCGTTCGGCCTGATCGTGGCCAGCTCGCTGTTCGCCTTCATGATTGCCGAATTGCCTTCCGCAGACTTCCTTGACTGGGGCTGGCGCTATCCCTTCTTCGTGGCCTTCGCGATCAACGTGGTGGCGCTGTTCGCGCGCCTGCGCATCGTCGTCACGGACGAGTTCGAGAACCTCTTCACCACCCGTGACCTTCAGGCAGTGAGCGTCAGCTCGACGATCAGCACCCAGTGGCGCACGATCGTGATCGGTGCCTTCGCCCCGCTCGCCAGCTTCGCGCTGTTCCACATGGACACGGTGTTCCCGCTTTCGTGGGTGTTCCTGTTCACCAACGATTCGCCCACCGGCTTCCTGCTGATCGAAGCCATGGCCGCCGGCTTCGGCGTGCTTGCCATCGTCGCCTCGGGCGTGATCGCGGACAAGTACGGCCGTCGTAACCTGCTCGGCACCTGCGCCGTGGGCATCGCGGTGTTCTCGGGCTTCGCCCCGCAGCTGCTCGATGCCGGTCCGCTGGGCGAAATCACCTTCATGGTGATCGGTTTCATCCTGCTCGGCCTGTCGTTCGGCCAGTCTTCGGGCGTCGTCGCCTCGGCCTTCCCGACCGAGCACCGCTATGTCGGCTCGGCGCTCACGAGCGACCTTGCCTGGCTGTTCGGCGCCGGCTTCGCCCCGCTGGCGGCGCTGCTGCTGTCGGCCAACTTCGGCCTGATCGCCTCGGGCGCCTACTTGCTCTCGGGCGCGCTGGCGACGCTGATCGCACTCTGGCTCAACAAGGGCCTCGCCAGCCGCAACTGATCGGCGGCAACGCTGGCAGATTCGAGGGGGCGCTTCGGCGCCCCCTTTTTTATGCATTTTCTCCCGGCGCGGCAAAGAGAGGCGAATCGCGACATTCCAGACGCTTGAGCAAGTTTGATCACCTGTTCAAATAACGCCCTCCCGTAGTTTTACAGAAATGAGGCCATTTCATTTGACAATCTGCGACGCCCCCTCGCACCCATAGGCATAAGAAAAGTTTATAAAAACCGGAGGGAGAGTTCATGCGCGCTTACAAGCAGCTTCTGTTGGGATCGGTGGGCCTGTTGGGGATGAGCACCCCCGCACTGGCACAGGACCAGCAGCAGCCGGCAGCCGCCGAGGCCGCCGCAAACGAGGCCAGCAACGTCATCATCGTTACCGCGCGTCGCCGCGACGAAGATGTGCAGGACGTGCCTGCTGTGATCGACACGGTAACGGCCGATGACCTCGCCAAGCTCAGCATGCGTGACTTCAAGGAAGTCTCCACGCTGGCACCGGGCCTCCAGCTCGAAACCAATGCCAACGGCATCGGCGGCAGCGCCAAGATGCGCGGCGTCAACTTCGACGTGAACGCCAGCGGCAACAACCCCACCGTCGAATTCTACATGAACGACGCGCCGATCACGGCCGGCGTCATTCTTCAGCAGATGTACGACATCGGCCAGATCGAAGTGCTGCGCGGTCCCCAGGGCACCCTGCGCGGCCGCGCGTCCCCCTCGGGCTCGATCACGATCACCGCGAAGAAGCCGGATCTCTATTCGTACGGCGGCTTCATGGACATGACCGCCAATGACATCGGCACGATCAACGCCAAGGCCGCGCTCAATATCCCGATTGTCGAGGGCATTGCCGCGATCCGCGCCGCCGGCGTCTGGGACGAGAACGAGGGCGACCGCGTCCACTCGATCTACAACAATCCCGATCCGTTCGGCCGGACCAAGAGCGGCCGTCTGTCGGGCCTTATCACGCCGAGCGACTGGCTGCGGTTCGAAGGCATGTACCAGCGGATCGACTTCACCGGCCGCACCTACGACCAGGTTGCCTCGTTCTCCGAGGTCAATCCCGACGCCGATCCGAGCCCGGTGGACATCCGCACCAAGGATCGCCTGTCGATCCAGCAGGCTCCGCGCGATATCCGCCAGATCTTCAACATCTACAACTGGCGCGCCGAAGCAAGCCACTGGGGCCAGCGCCTGATCTATCAGGGTCAGCATTACACCCAGAACATCCACTCGACCGACAACGTCGACGACGGCAATTTCTTCGACGGCGACATCAACCAGATCAGCCACACCAAGTCGACCTCGGGATCGCATGAAGTCCGCCTGCAGAACGACGAGCGACTGTTCGGCATGCTCGATTATGTCGTCGGCTTCTTCGATGCCACCAACAATCCCGATACCGTGCTGAGCAGCCCGACGCCGGTCCGTCTGCCCGATGCTCTCGGCGGCGGTATTGCCCAGATCGTCAACACGGCTGTCGAGAGCAAGGGCAAGTCGCACGAACAGTCGATCTTCGGCAACCTGACCGCGCATATCGGCGACCTCGAAATCGCCGGCGGCGCACGCCATATCGACTATACGAACCGGGGCATCCTGCTGGTTGGCGGCACCGCCATTTCCGACCGTACGCAGCATGAGAAGCAGTGGATCTACAGCGGCTCGGTGAAGTACAACTTCACGCACGACCTGATGGTCTATGCTTCGACCGGCAGTTCGTGGCGCCCGGGCATCGACGTGGTGGGTGACTTCAACATTGCCCCGTCCGACCTCGAAAATTCGTTCCTGCACCTGCCGGCGGAAACCTCGAAGTCCTATGAAGTCGGCTTCAAGTCGACGATGCTGGACGGCCAGCTGCGCTTCAACCTCACCGGCTACCACCAGAAGTTCAAGAACTTCCCCTTCCGTGCACCGGGTTCGGGCGTCTATTACATCAACACCGTTGCCGTGCGTGACGCGCTGGGCAACGTAACCAGCACGGCGCAGCAGGTCGGCCAGTTCAACTTCGTCGGCGCTGTTCCGGTGGAGGTCAACGGTGTCGAGGGCGACGTCTCCTACACGATCCTGAAGGGCTGGGATCTCAGCGCCGCAGCCAGCTATTCGATGGGCAAGATCAAGAACGGCACGGTGCCCTGTACCGACCTCAATCGCGACGGTGTTCCCGATTCGATCACCAGCGCACCCAGCCTGCAGCAGATGGTGGCGGCCGTCGGTTCGGACAATATCGCGTCCTGCCAGGTCAATCAGCGTTCCGGGTTCATGGCGCCGTTCAGCGCGACCGTGCAGAGCGAATACACCTTCCCGGTCATCAACGGCGGCAATGCCTATATTCGCGGCCTGCTGACCTACTACGGCAAGTCGCAGGTCGATCCGACCAACCCCTATGACGATGTGAGCGACTATGCTCTGGTCAACCTCTTCGCCGGCCTGCGTTCCGACGACGGGGCCTGGGAAATCGGCCTCTATGCGAAGAACGTCTTCGACACCACGAAGACGCTTACTCGCACGACGCCGCTGTCAACCAGCTATCAGCAGCTCGCCTGGGGCGGACAGTTCGATCCGAGCACCGGCCGCCCGGTCTTCACCGGTTCGTCGGGTGCGAACTACACCAGCACCTACACCGGCGTGACCACCACCGCGCCGCGCGAATTCGGTATCAACGTGCGCTACGCCTTCGGCTCGCGCTGATAATCGGAAACGGACACGAAAAGGGGCGGCAAGGCACATGCCTTGCCGCCCCTTTCTGTTTGCCCAGAAGCCGGGAGGATCAGGTTTCCTGCCAGTTCCCGCCCAGCGCGCGGAACAGGTCCACTTGCGCGAAAGCCACTGCACGCGTCGCCGCCGCATAGTCGGCGTCCGCGCTGGCCAAAGTGCGCTGCGCATCGAGCACGTCGAGCGCGTCGATCTGCCCCCTGCTCTGCCGCGCCATGCCGACATCGGCGGCCCGCTGCGCTGCATCGCGCGCAGCGGCGAGCCGGTCCTTGCGCAGCAGCGCATTGCGATAGGCCGAAAGCGCCGTCTCGGTCTCTTCCAGCGCGCGCAGCACGGTGCCGTCGAACGTGGCGAGATCGGCCTTGGCATCGGCCCGCGCCCCGCCGATCCGCGAGCGGATCGCTTCCTGATTGGGGAACGCCCACGAGATCATCGGCCCCACCAGCCAGCGCAGCGGCCCGCCACCGAAGATGTCGGTCGCGCCCAGCGCGGTCGTGCCGATCGAGCCGCCCAGCGTGATCTTCGGATAGAGATCCGCCGTGGCCACGCCGATCCGCGCGGTGTCCCCGGCAAGGCGGCGTTCGGCCGCCTTCACGTCCGGACGACGCGCCAGCAGCGCCTGACCATCACCCACCGGGATCGGCTGGCCGACATCGGGCGTCGTGGTCCGATCGCGCACCGAGGCGGGCAAGTCCTGAGGAGTCCGCCCGGTCAGCGTCGCGAGCCGGAACAGCGCGGCATTGCGAGTGGCCTCCAGGCTCGGGATCGCCGCCGCCTGCTGCTCGCGCAGCTGGGTCACGCGGATGACATCGAGCTTCTCGTTAAGACCGCGATCGAAGCGAGCCGTGGTGATCCGCTCCGACTTGTCGAGCAAGGCCACCGTGCGCTCGGCAACGGCGATCTGCTCGGCCGCGCTGGTGGCATCGACATAGGCGCGCACGGTATCGGCAACGACCGTCACCCGCACCGCGTCGGCATCCTCCTGCGCGGCGCCGAGATCGGCGCGCGAGGCCTCGATCCCGCGCTTTACGCGGCCGAACAGGTCCAGCTCGTATCCGACCGAGAACTCGCCATCGACCGTACGGCCCTGCCGGTCGGCACCGGGCAGGACCTGGCTTTCCGAAACCCGGCCATATGTCGCGCTGGCGTCGATCCCGGTCTGCGGCAGGGCCTGCGACTTCGATCCGCGCAAGTTGGCGCGTGCCCGCTCGATCCGGGCCACCGCCACGCGCACGTCGGTATTGGCGGCGAGCGCATCCGTAACGAGCCCGTTCAGCACGGGATCGTTGTAGAGCCGCCACCAGTTGTCATCGGGCGCGGCGGTGGACACTTCGGCGGACTGGACGCCCGTGAAGGGCGCCCCTGCCGTAGCCGGCGGCGTCGGCGCAACATAGTTGGGTCCGACAGCGCAGGCCGAGAGGCTGGACGCGGCAAGAAGTGCCGCGACCAAAGTTTTGATATTCATGGACATCATCCGTCCTTTCATTCCGCCGGGATCACCGCGTGGCTCTCGTGGTGCGGTTCTGCGGGCTTGCGCCGGAGAGCCGCCGCGAGCTTGCGGCAGACGACGTAGAAGGTGGGCGTGAACAGCAGGCCGAAGGCAGTTACGCCAGCCATGCCGAAGAACACCGCCGTACCCAGCGCCTGCCGAAGCTCGGCGCCAGCCCCTGTCGCAATCACCAGCGGCACTGCGCCGAGGATGAAGGCGAACGAGGTCATCAGGATCGGGCGCAGGCGGGTGCGGGCCGCATAGACGGCTGCTTCCACCGGCGAGTATCCCCGCTCCTCTTCGGCCTGCTTGGCGAACTCGACCACAAGGATCGCGTTCTTGGCGGCAAGGGCAATCAGCACGACCAGACCGATCTGCGTGAGGATGTTGTTGTCCATCCCGCGCAAGTTCACGCCCAGCATGGCCGCGAACAGACACATCGGCACGATCAGGATGATCGACAGCGGCAGGGTCAGGCTTTCGTACTGGGCAGCCAGCACCAGGAAGACGAACAGCACTGCCATGCCGAAGACGATTCCGGCCGTGTTGCCCGCAGTCGCCTGCTGATAGGCGATACCCGTCCACTCATGGCCGTAGCCCGAGGGGAGCGTTTCGTCCGCCACCTTCTCCATCGTCGCCAGCGACTGGCCCGAGGAGTAGCCCTTGCCATAGCTGCCGTCGATTTCCACCGCCGGGTGCAGGTTGTAGCGCACCACGCGGTAGGGTCCGGTTTCGTCCTTGAAGGTCGCGACCGAGCCAACCGGCACCATCGCACCCGAGTCCGAACGGGCCTTGAGATTGGCGATATCCGCCGTCGATCCGCGATAGGGCGCATCGGCCTGCGCGGTGACGCGATAGGTACGGCCCAGCAGGTTGAAGTCGTTGATGTAGGACGAACCGAGGTAGACCTGCATCGCTTCGAAGATCTTGGACGGAGAGACGCCCAGCATGTCGGCCTTGCGGCGGTCCACGTCGGCATAGACACGCGGGGTGTTCATGCTGAACAGGGTGTAGACCTGCTGGAGCTGCGGCTGCTGGTTGGCCTGCGCGATCAGCGCGCCGGCTGCCTTCTGGAGTTCACCCAGACCGCGCCCTTCCTTGTCCTCCACGATCATGCGGTAACCGCCCGGAGGGACGATGCCGTTGATGGTCGGCGGTGGGATCAACAGCACTTGCGCCTTGTCGTAGCCCTTCAAGGCTTCGTGCGCCTGCGCCATGATGCCTTCATAGGTCACACCGAGTTGCTTGCGCTCCTCGAAGCTCTTGAAGGGGAAGTAGATGGCGGCGGCATCGGGTGCCGCGGTCTGCGACGGGCCGTGGAAGCCCGCGAACATCACCGCACCGCGCAGGCCCTTGATGGGCAGCAGACGCTTGGCGACTTCCTGCGACACGGCGTCCGTGCGGCTGAGCGACGAGCCCGGCGGCAGGAAGATCGCGGCCAGGAAGTAGCCCTGGTCCTGCTGCGGGATGAAGCCGGTCGGCGTCGCCCAGAACATGCCCACGGTGGCGGCGATGAGGGCGGCATAGGTCGCCATCATCTTTGCCGGGCGTTTCACCAGCTTGAGCGTCAATTGCGCATAGCGCTCGCTCAACCGTTCGAAGCCGTGGTTGAACTTGTCCGCCGCGCCTTGCAGCGTCCGCTTCCAGCGGGGTGCATCGGCGGGAAGGCCATGCTTTTCCCGCAGCAGCAGCGCGGCAAGAGCGGGCGAAAGCGTGAGCGAGAGCAGCAGCGAGATCGCGGTCGCCGTGGTGATGGTGACGGCGAACTGCTTGTAGAACTGCCCCGACATGCCGGTGATGAACAGCGTCGGCACGAACACCGCACAGAGCACCAGGACGATGGCGATCAGCGCGCCGGTCACTTCGTCCATCGAGCGCCGGGCGGCCTCGATCGGCTTCATGCCTTCTTCGATATAGCGTTCGACGTTCTCGACCACGACGATGGCGTCATCGACGACGATACCGATGGCTAGGACAAGGCCGAACAGCGAGAGGTTGTTGAGTGAGTAGCCGACCGCCGCGAGCATGATCGCGGTGCCGACCAGCGACACGGGGATCGCGATGATCGGAATCACCGCCGCGCGCCAGTTCTGGAGGAAGACGAGGATCACGAGCACGACCAGGATCACCGCCTCGAACAGCGTGTGATAGACCGCGTCGATCGACTGGCCGATGAATTCGGTGGGGTTGTAAATCACCGAATATTCCAGGCCCTTGGGGAAGGACTTGGCGACATCGTCCATCTCGGCGCGCACGGCCTTGGCGGCGTCGAGCGCGTTCGAGCCCGGGCGTTGCAGCACCGCGATGACGACGGTGGGCTTGCCCGAAAGGTAGGTGTTGGTGGTGTAGTCCTGCGCGCCCAGTTCCACACGCGCGACGTCGCGCACGCGGACCTGACGGCCATCGGCATCGGTCCGCACGACGATATCGGCGAACTGTTCGGGCGTGTTCAGGCGGCCCTGCATCTCGACGCCGACCTGGTAGGCATTGCCGCGATCGAACGGCGGCGCGCCGATAGAGCCGGACGAAACCTGCACGTTCTGCGCCTTCAGCGCGTCCACGATCTCACCCGCCGTCAGGTTCATGGCGGCGGCCTTGTTGGGATCGATCCAGATGCGCATGCCATAGTCGCGCGAGCCGAACAGCTGCACGTCGCCCACGCCGTCAAGGCGCGCGAGGCGGTCCTTCACCTGCGTCAGCGCGTAGTTCGACAGATAGTCGCGGCTTAGCGAGCCATCGGGCGATTGCAGGTTCACGACCATCAGGAAGTCTGGCGAAGTCTTGCGGGTGACGACGCCCATGGCGCGCACCGCTTCGGGAAGGCGCGGTTCGGCCACGGCGACACGGTTCTGCACCAGAACCTGCGCGGCATCGAGGTCGGCACCGATCTTGAAGGTAACGGTGATCGTCACCTTGCCGTCACCGGTGGACTGCGAGGACATGTAGAGCATGTTGTCGACGCCGTTGATCTCCTGCTCGATGGGAGCAGCCACGGTGTCGGCAACGGTTTCGGCGGAAGCGCCGGGATATTGGGCGGTCACCGTCACCGTCGGGGGGACGATGTCGGGATACTGGCTGACCGGCAGGCCGAAGAACGCAAGCGCACCCACCACGGTGATGAGCACCGCGATGACGCCTGCGAAGATCGGCCGGTCGATGAAGAACCGGGAAAATCGCATGGGAATGTGCCCCTCTGGGGGGAGCGGTCACGGAATGGACCGCCCCCCCGATGGGTGGATCAATGGGCGATGGTGGCCTGCGCCGCTGCGGGCGTATCGGGGCCGGAAACGGCCGAAGCCGCATGCGCGTCGGGCGCAATCTGGCCGCGACGGATATTCACCTTGGCGCCGGCAACGGCAGCCTGATAGTTGGAAATGATCACGCGGTCGCTGGGCACGAGGCCCGCACGGATCACGCGCAACCCGTCCACCAGCGGGCCGAGTTCGACCGGCTTGGCGGCAACGGTGCCGTCCTTGCCGACCGTCAGCACCACCTTGCGGGCCTGATCGGACTGGATCGCATCGTCGGGCACCAGCATGGCCTTGACGGTGCCACCTTCGGCCAGACGCATGTTGCCGAACATGCCCGGGGTCAGGAAACCGTCCTTGTTGTCGAGCACGGCGCGCACGCGGATCGTGCCCGAACGCGGATCGAGCCCGTTGTCGGTGAAGTCCAGCTTGCCGTTCCAGCGATAGTCGGCCTCGTCCTGAAGACGGACCTGTACGCTGGCGGCGTCCTTGTGCTCGGCCTTTTCGCGCTGGGTCTTGAGGAACAGCGCTTCGGATGCGTCGAACGTGAAGTAGATCGGGCTGACCGCATTGATCGTGGTCAGCAGGCTGGCGCCGGTGCCGTTCTCACCCGAGACGAGGTTGCCCACGTCCACGCGGCGGTCCGAGATGCGGCCCGCGATCGGGGCACGCACGGTAGAGAATTCGACATCCAGCGACCGCTGGCTGACGCGGGCCTGCGCGGCGGCAAGCTGCGCGCTGGCGGCGCGAACCTTGGCGCTGAGCTGGTCCACTTCGCTGGCGGCCATCGCCTCGTCACCCTTCAATCCGGCGACGCGGGCATAGTCCGAGCGGGCGAGCGCCAGCGCGCTCTGCGCCGAAGCCACGTCCGCCTGCGCTTCGGCAAGCGAGGCGCGATAGGGACGCGGATCGATCACGAAGAGCGGCTGCCCGGCCTGCACATAGTCGCCGTCACGGAACAGGATCTGGGTGACGGCGCCCGAGACGCGCGGGCGCACTTCCACCGTCTTGCTGGGCGCGAAGCGGCCGACATAGTCGTCCCACTCGGTCACGTCCTTGACCAGCGGATTGGCGGCCTGCACCAGCGCGGGCGGCATCGGCGCGGCGTCGGCGGGGGCTTCGTGGAAGACTTTCCACCCCAGCCCCGCCACCGCGACGACGGCGATCGCGCCGATCGCGGCATGGCGCCCGCGCCATCGCTTTCGGCGGGTTTCGCCGCCAAACGGCAGGATCTCTGCCGTTTCTTCGAGTTTTACGGGAAAATTCACGCAGCAAGTCTCCGGACCGGGGCGCGCAGGCGCCCGATGAAATCGATCACCGCACCGACCTTGGCTTCGCTGTGGCCGGCGGCCTGCGCCTCGCGAATGGCCGAGACGGGCAGCGTGTAGCCATGATGCCAGGCCTTCACGGCCAGCTGGCGCAGCGCCTCAAGCTGCTCGTTGGCGAGCATCTTCGAAGGCGGGGTCGGCCCGAAAACCAGACGGGCAAGCCACTTGCGTTCGCGCGGCGGGATGAGGCTCTGAAGCCCGTCTTCGCGCGCCAGCTCGACAACGCGGCGTTCGAGCCGGCTCAGCTGGTCGCCGAAAAGCGAGGCGACAGGGTTGGAATTTGCAACGGGCAGCGCCGGATGCGCTGCATCGGAGAAGTCGATGAAGGCCATGTCTGTGCTCCCTGAAAGGAACCGACGCGCGCCCCGGGACAGGAGGGGGAGGTAAGGGCGCGCGCCGGCGGGCTCCGGCGCAAGGGGCACCGGAAAGTCTTGGGTGCAGACCGGCATCGCACGGAAACAGGGTTCCGCCACGTCGGCTGCTTTCGGTTTTTTCTATGGAGCCGTCCGCGGGGGGTCGGGCGGCGCCGGGGGAGGAACTCCGGCCCCGTGCTCCCGTCTAAACGGCGAGTCGGTCATGCCCTCGTTCTGTACCGATTGGTATATATAGCGGTACAGAAATCGTCAAGCAGTTTTCTGTACCGCTCGGTAAAATTAGGTGCAACGCAGCAATTTCAAGGGCGTGAACGGTGAATGAATAAAATTTTATCCGCCGTTCAGGCTGGAAATCCGCTTTCTGCGGATTTCGGCGCGGGCGCTGTCGTCAAAATCCGCCCGAAGCGGATTTTCAGGCTTACGCCCTACTTGCCGGGCCACATGGTCAGGAAGGTATCGACCACGCTCTTCGCTTCCTGCACGCAGGCACCGCCCTGGGCCTTGACCGACATGCCCTGAAGCACCGTCATGAGGCAGTGCGCCAGCGCGCGGGGATCGATGGTCTCGGGCAAATCGCCCTCCCCCTTGGCGCGTTCGAAGCGCTGGATCAGGGACTCTTCGGTCGCAAGCCGGCGGGCGGCGATGAAATCGCGGATGGAGGCGTCCTCCATCGTGCAGGCCACGGTCGAAATCACGCTGAGGCAGCCGTGCGGGTCGGTACCGTTGCCGCCGCAGTGAGTCGCAACGGCGCCGTTCAGCAGCCGCTCGGCCACGCCGCGCGCGGTCGGCGCTTCCAGCGCCTTGCCCACATAGGCCATCTTGTCGCGCTCGTAGAGGTCCAGCGCCTTCTTGAAGAGCGCTTCCTTGTTGCCGAAACAGGCATAGAGGCTGGGCTTGGTTATGCCCATCGCCTCAGTCAGTTCCGCCATCGAGGCGCTTTCATAGCCGCGCTCCCAGAACACGCGCAGCGCAGCGGTCAAAGCCTGTTCGGGATCGAATTCACGCGGGCGCCCACGAGGGGCGGCAATGGAGTCGGAACATTTCATACCGGTCGGTATATAGTTATCCACACCCACCGCGTCCAGTGGCGTTGCGAGCCAGCGTGAAGCATAGCCCGGTAAAATCCACTGCGGGAGGCATGGGGCAACCCTTCCTTACAAATGGTCCAGCGGCAGCGCCGTGGTGAACTTGATCTCCGAAAGCGCGACCATCGAATTGATTTCCTGAACGCCGGGAACCTGCGACAGCTTCTCGAAGAAGAAGCGCTCGTAGGCCTCGATATCCTCGGTGACAATCCGCAGCATGAAATCGACCGCGCCCATCAGCACGAAACAATCGAGCACCTCGGGAAAGGCGTTCATGGCATCGGCGAACTGCGACAGGTTGGCGCGGCCATGCGCGGTCAGCTTCACTTGCGCGAAGACTTGCGCGCGCAGCCCGATCTTGCGCCGGTCGAGCACGCAGACCTCACTGCGGATATAGCCTTCGTCCTTCAATCGCTGGATCCGCCGCCAGCACGGTGCCTGCGAAAGCCCGATCTCCTGCGCGATGTCCGCCGAGGACCGCGAGGCGTCCACCTGAAGGATCGCGAGAATCTTCTTTTCGAACTCGTCGAGGCCGGATGTCATATTCAATTCCAAAATTAGGCAAACGCGGAATGGATCATTCCAGTCGTAGCCCATATCCGTCGAAATTCGCAATTTTTATCACGCCGAACCCTGCTATTTCGAAGGCTCTTCCGAAGATGGGCTCCCCCGAAGCGAGGATGAAGACGAAATGGTGAACACGGTGGATAGCGAACTGGTCGAACAGTTCGTGGTAATCGACGACCCCGAAAGCGGCGCGAAGGGCGTGATTGCCATTCATTCCACTTCGCTTGGCCCGGCGGCCGGCGGCTGCCGTTTCTGGAGCTATGCCGATCAGGATGCGCTGGCGACCGACGCCCTGCGCCTTGCCCGCGGCATGACCTACAAGAACGCCATTGCCGGCCTGCCCTTCGGCGGCGGCAAGGCCGTGCTTCAGCGTCCCGAAGGTGCATTCGATCGCGCCGCCATGTTCCGCGCGTTTGGCCGTGCCGTCGAGAAGCTCGGCGGCCAGTACGTGACGGCGGAAGACGTCGGCACCACCATCGCCGACATGCGCGCCATTGCAGAGGAAACCCGCCACGTCGCCGGTCTCGACAAGAAGCCGGGCTTTGCCGGTGGCGACCCCTCGCCCTGGACCGCGCTGGGCATCTTCAAGTCGATGCAGGCCGCCTCGCGCGTGACCTTCGGTTCGGACGTGCGCGGGCTGACCGTGGCGCTTCAGGGTACCGGCAATGTCGGTTCGCACCTTGCCGAACTGCTGCATGAGGCCGGTGCCAAGCTGGTTCTCGCCGACGCCGATCCGGCCCGCGCCGAAGCGCTTGCTGCCAAGTTCGGTGGCCGCGTGGTCTCCGCCGACGAGATTCTGGCGGCCGAGGCCGAAATCTTCGCGCCCTGCGCGCTGGGCGCGGTGCTTAATCAGGCGAGCATCCCCACCCTGCGCGCCCGCCTCGTCTGCGGCGGTGCCAACAACCAGCTGGCCACCGAGCAGGATGGCGAGCGACTGGCCGCACGCGGCATCGCCTATGCGCCGGACTATGTGGTCAACGCAGGCGGCATCATCAACGTGGTGGCCGAATACCTCGGCGAGACCGAAGACCAGGTTGGCGGCCGCATCGACCTCATCGCCGAGCGTCTGGGCGAAATCCTCGCCACTGCCGAAAGCGAAGGCCGTCCGAGCCATGTCGTCGCGGACGAGATGGCGCAGAAGCTGGTTGCTCGCGGGCGTCTGGTCGAAGCGTAAGATCGAGTGGGGCGGGGTCAGGTGCCCTGCCCCCTCACCTTTCGACTGTTAGACCAACCTCCCGAAACACACTTCGTCGCCCCCGCGAAGGCGGGGGCCCCGCTTCCTTTCTCCCCGCCGCCAAGAACAAGCGGGATCCCCGCCTGCGCGGGGATGACGGGGTGGGCGGTGTGAGGTTGGGGTTAGTCGGGCCAGGCGTTGGCCAGACCGTCGCTCAGCCCTGCGCTTCGCCGACGGTCCAGTAACCGGACGAGCGCAGCCAACCCAGCGGATGGCCCATCTCGTCGGTAAGCTTGGCGCGAATGGCCTGCGCTACCGCCGCTTCCGCCGCGATCCACGCATAGCCCTCGCCTTCCGGCAGCCCGGCATCGCCCAGCGCGGCGAGCAACGGCGCGGCGTCTTCGCCGTGGCCGTCATGCTCCACCCAGACCCAGTTCAGCCCTTCCCGCTCGGGAACCGGCGCGCGCTCGATTCCCCGTGCGACCGAGACAAGCGCGGTGACGGGAATGCCCGGCCGCAGTTCCTCGATCCGGCGCGAAAACTGCGGGATCGCGGTCTCGTCGCCGATCAGCAGATACCAGTCGAAATCGTCGGTCACCACCGCCGAACCACGCGGGCCGCCGATGTTGAGCACGTCGCCGGGCTTGGCCGCCTTGGCCCATGCCGTGGCGGGGCCAGCCGGATCGTGCAGCGCGAAATCGATGGCCAGCGTGCGCGCGGCCGTATCGTACAGGCGCGGCGTATAGTCGCGCATCTCCGGCTTTTCATCAGGGCCAGCGCCCTCAGCAGCGAAGAACAGCTTGATATGATCATCGGGCGATCCGCTTTCGAAATCGGCGAGATCGTCCCCCTCCAGCCAGACCCGCAGCATGGCCGAGCCCAGAGGCTCGACCCGGCTGACCGTCAGGCGGCGCCGTCGGATGTCCCGGCGCACGCGTTGAACCGAATGGCGGGCGGGCTGTTCTTCGCTCAGGGTCAGGCTCCGAGGCTTGCCGTCACGTCGTCGAAAAGCTCGTCGACCGTGATCTTGTGGGGGATGATCTTCTGCTCGAAGGCCCAGTCGATGGCAAGTTCGATCCCCTTGCGATTGGCCTCAAGGCCCACCGGCGGGAACGGATCGGGCAGGCCCCCTTCGGTAAGATCGCGGCTTTCCACCACCATGCGATAGAGTTCGCGCACCACGTCGGGGCGGGTCTTCGTCAGGTCCTGATGCACCACGAACATGTGATTGATCGGAACCACGCCTTCGCGCGCGAACCAGTCCTTGGCGGCGTTGAAGGGATCGGGGATCAGCCGTTCCACGCGCGGGTCCTTGGGCAGATCGACGCCCTGCAGCGTCGCCGCCAGTTCACCGTCGAGCATCATTTGGCCGATGTCCGAACCCTTTGGCAGGCGCACGCAGTTTGCGGGGTCGGTGTATTCCAGGAGGTGGCCGTCGCCCACGGTCATCCACGTCACCTTGTCGAGATCGACGCCGTACTCATACTGAAGCACACCGCGCACCCAAAGGCCGGTGGTCTGCGCATAGGTGCGCACGCCGACCTGCTTGCCCTCGATATCCTTCGGGTCGAGATGGCCCAGCTCGCGGTTGAAGCCCGCGCAGTGGTGCTGGAAACGGCCCGAGATCGGCACCGGCAGCAGCACGAAGGGCTTGCTGTAGATCTTCGCCTGCAGGCAGGTGACGATCGCCAGTTCGCCGCAATCGAAGGCGTTCTCACGCAGCATGGCCTTGAAGCCGTTGTGCGCCTTTTCCGGCCCGCAGAAATCGAGGGCCACGATATCGGAAGAGACGCGCCCGTCCTTCAGCGCCTTGGTCTGCGGATAGTCCTGTACGTTGGCCTTTAACGTCAGCACTTCGGTCATGGTCATGGTTTTCCTTCTCCCGATCAGTAGAGCTTGACTTCGATCAGGCAGGGGCCGTCCATCTCGGTGGAGCGGGCCATCGCCTTGTGGAAGTCCTCGGCATTGTCGACCTGCACGCCGGGCACGCCCATGGACTTCGCCATGGCAACCCAGTCGATGGTCGGACGGTCGATATCGATCATCGCCATGGCCTGCGGGCCGGGCTGCTGCCCCGCCCCCATGTTCGTGTATTCGGCCTTGAGGATCGCGTACTGGTTGTTCGCGAAGATGATCGTGGTGATCGGCAGCCCTTCGCGCGCCTGCGTCCAGAGCGACTGGATCGTGTACATGGCCGAGCCATCGCCCACCATGCAGAAGGTCCGCCGATCCGGGCAGGCCATCGCGGCGCCGGTGGCGACGGGGGTGCCGTAGCCGATCGAGCCGCCCATGTTGTTGATCAGATCGTGCGGACGCGCGCCCATCGTCAGGCCCATGGTCTGGCGGCCGGTGGTCAGCGATTCGTCGACGAGGATCGCATTGTCAGGCAGCGCGGCGGACAGGGCCTGCGCGATGCTTTCGGGATTGAGCGCGCCGGTGGGCGCCGCTGCCTCAATCCGTTCCTGCACCAGCGGCGCGGCGCCCTTCAGGCCCAGCGCGTCGATCAGCATTTCGAGGCCGAGCGCGCTGTCCTCATCATCCGCGACAAGCGAGTGGACCACGGTACCCGGTGCCTTCAGCAGGCTGGGCTTGTCCGGATAGGCGAAGAACGCCACCGGTTCCTTGGTCTCCAGCGTGACGATGTGCTTGAAGTCCTTGAGGAAGGCCTGTCCCAGCGGCACCGCATAGGGAATGCGCTCCAGCGGCGTGCGACCGGCGCCGCGCTCGATACGTGCGGTGAAGAACTGCGATCCGAGGCGGCAGCCGGTTCCGGCCGCAACCACGCCGGCAAGGTCCAGCGCACGGCCACGCGTGGCCTTGTTGCCGAGGATCAGCAAGGTCGGCTCGCCCGAGCGGAGCACCTTGGCCACTTCGTCCACGCGCGTCTGATCGGGCGCGGGGCGGGTTCGGCTCAGACCCTGCGGCACGACCGGTGTGCCCGCGTCCTTCCATGCAGTGTCGCCCGGCAGGATCAGCGTGGCGATCTGGCCGGGGTGCTCGCTGGCCTTGGCGCAGGCGGTGGCCGTGTCCCAGGCGATGGTCGTCGCGAATTCGGCGCGGCGCACCCAGTGGCTGAGCGGACGGGCCAGCCCTTCGATGTCGGAGGTCAGTGGCGGATCGTACTTCAGGTGCGATGCCGAATGCTCGCCGACGATGTTGACCATGCCGGACGAGGCGCGCTTGGCGTTGTGGATGTTGGACAGGCCGTTGGCGAGGCCCGGTCCCAGATGCAGCAGGGTCGATGCCGGCATGTCCTTCATCCGGTACCAGCCATCCGCCGCGCCGGTGCAGACGCCTTCGTAAAGGCACAGCACGGACTTCATGCGCGGATTGTCGAGCGCCGCCAGGAAGTGCATTTCCGAGGTGCCGGGGTTCGCGAAGCAAACCTCCACACCATTGTCGACCAGCGTGTTGACGAGGGTTTCTGCACCATTGGCCATGGTCAGTACCCCGCCAGTTCGCGGCCCTGACCGACCACGCCGTAGCTGCGCGTCGGCGCGGACATCAGGAAACGATAGCCCTCGCCAATCAGTCGCGCGACATTCTTGGCATTGGTGTGCGGGTTGCCGACGACGACGTTGTGCTTCTTGCAGACCTCGACGATCTTGTTCATCGCGCTGACCACTTCCGGGTGATCGTACTGACGCGGGTAGCCGAGCGCCTGCGAAAGATCGCCCTCGCCGATCAGCACCAAGCCGATGCCGGGAACGTTGGCGAGAATGTCGTCAAGGTTCTCGATCGCCTCGGGGCTTTCGCACATCATGCCCACCAGCAGTTCGCCATGCGGCGCCAGCGGCCAGACGTCGGCCTTGGCATAGTATTCCGGCTGCGACAGGCCCCAATAGCGCGCGGCCGTGGCCGGGCCGTCGCCGCGAATGCCCTTGGGCTCGTAGAGCGCGGCGCCGGTCGGCTTCGCATAGCGGGCGGAAGCGACCATGTTGTAGGCCTGCTCCACGGTCGAAACGTGCGGGGTGATCACGCCGTAGACGCCGCGATCCAGCACCTGCTTGGCCTGGAACTGGTTCATCTCGCCGCCGTTCGCCGGGATACGCGCGATGGGCGTGACCGAGGGCGCGACCGAACCGCTTTCGGCGATCTTCTTGCGGCTCAGCATATACTGCAGCGCGTCGCCCAGCGCGGCGACGTCGTAGGGGTTGTGCTCCATCTCGAAGACGATGCCGTCATAGGGGGCATCGGTCAGTTCCTGCGCGGTCAGCTTGTCGACCTTCGAGAAGCAGGTGAAAGCGGGCTTGCCGGCTTCGAGAGCGCGGATGATGCCGTTGAGGCGCGTCTGGGTCATTGCTTGGATCTTTCCTTTCGGGCTTGCTCTGCCCGTACCTCGTCCCGGGCGGCATCGCGCGATTGATCCGGCGACCGCCGCCATCGAAAAACCGGCAGGTCCGTTTCGAAACCTGCCCGGGAGAGATCCCTCACTCTCCCGTCAGCCTGCGAGAAAAAGCTCCCACGACTCAATAAACCAGTCCGTCATCCCCGCGAAGGCGGGGATCCCGCTTCTCTTGCGGCATACGAGAGGTCGCAGAAGTAAGCGGGGCCCCCGCCTTCGCGGGGGCGACGATAAAATCGTGACCGGCACTCGATGGATTGAGCGCCCGTCACCCCGGTTCTACTCCTCCGGCTGCCAGTACATGAAGCCCATGCCCTCACCCGTGCCGGCCTCCGTGCGCCAGCAGGGCACGTAATCCACCAGAGTCATCTTCGCGCCGGTCTGCTGGAGAGCCATCATCACGATCGAGTAGATCTTCACCTCGCTCGTGCCCGACTGGTAATAGCCGTCCGGGATCGCCGCGAGGCCCTCGTAGTCATAGCTGGCCAGCTTCTCCATCACGTCGCGGTCGAACTCCTCGTCGTTGACGAAATGCGACAGGCCGCCGCTGGCGATCACCGCCACGCGCACGTCTTCCGGCCAGGCCTCGATCGCTTCGCGCAGCACGCGGCCGAATTCGATGCAGCGCGCCATCGAGGGCTGCGTCGGCGGGTAGAACAGGTTGAACAGCACCGGCACATGGCGCGGCACATCGTCACCCATGATCTGGTGGTAGACGAAGCTGTAGGCATGCGGCACCACCGGGTAGTCCGGCGCATAGCCCTGCCGCGATTCCATCCAGGTGTTCTGCGGCCACTTCTGCAGATCGTTGAGATCGAAGTTCTGCTCCTGAAACTTCTTGATCAGATAGGTCGCGAAGTCCGGATAGGCCTGATGCACGACATGGTGATCGGGCGCATAGACCGGGCGCTGCGGGGGGCCGTTGTGCACGTCCTCGCCGGTGTAGATGGTGATCGAGGGCGACTGGTCGGGCCAGATTTCCTTCTGATCCTTGCCCAGCACGATGGCGACATCGACCTTGGCGCGCTTGTAAGCCTCGGCCATCTCGTCCAGCGCGGCGCGGCAGCGGGTGGCGCGTGTCGTGCGTTCCTCAAGCGTCAGGAACGGGGCGAAAGCGGCGCCGCGTTCGGCTTCCAGTTCCGGGTACGTCCAGGTGCGACCCTGATACCAGAGTTCCGGGTTCTTGCGGTCGCGATCGCCGTTGGTCAGCCAGTCCTCGGGGGCCTGACCCAGCATCCCGCTGTGCGGAACGGCCATGCCGAATACGATCTGCGCCATTGCATCCTCTTTCAGTCAAAATCTGTTGCGAGCCTGTCGCAGCACTAGGGAGCCGCCGCCCACGCGGCCAATCCAATCTACGCTCCGGGTGATGCAACCCGCCCCCACGGGTCAGGATCACCCGGAGCGTAGCTCACTCGCCTGCTGCGAGCGAAATCTTCGGTGCCCACTCGGGGCGCAGCACCAGCCAGGTGGTCAGCGCGCCGATCACGAGGAAGACGAAGATCACCATCATCGGCAGATCGTAGCTGCCCGAAACATGAAGCAACCAACCCGAAAGGCTGGCCGCGACGCCGCCGGCAAGGCTCGTCGCCACCTGCTGCACGCCGGTAACGAGGCCCACGGCCGGCGCCGGGATCAGTGTCAGGCGGCAAAGCGCAAGGTTGTTGGCCGTGGCAAGGCCCAGGAACGAGAGCGAGAACACGTTCCAGAACAGCGCCGCGTTCAGCGAGTCCGCCTTGGCGCCCAGCAGCACCGTGCAGGCGCCGATGAAACCGGCGATCACGAAGGCCTTGCGCACGAACACCGGATCTCCGCCGCGCGCGATCAGCTTGTCCGCCATCCACCCGGCAATCAGCGCAACGATGGCGATGCCGGCAAAGCTGAAGAAGGTGAACAGGCCGGACTTCTCAAGGCTGAGCCCGCGCTCCTCGACCAGATAGCTGGGCATCCAGGTCATGCAGAAGAAGGTGAAGTAGCCGTAGCAGAAGTTCACTACCAAAGTGCCCCAGACCAGCGGGCTGGAGAGGATGCTGGCGAACGTCACGGACGACGCCTTGCGCTTGATCGCGGCCATATCCTCGCGGCGCGGCAGGTCGTTCTTCACGAGGAACATCCACGGCAGCAGCCAGACCAGACCGACCGCGCCGGTGGCGATGAACATCACCCGCCAGTCGTAGGCGGTGATCAGCCATGCCGCGATCGGCGCGCCGATGGCGGGGCCGAACTTGTTGCCCATCGCGAACAGGCCGACGGCGGTGCCGCTCTGCCCTTCCTTGAAGTTGTTGCGGATCCACCGATAGCTGGCGGGCATGACCACCGCCTCGGCCGCGCCGACGATGAAGCGCATCAGGATCAGCGCGAACATCGTCGAGATCAGGCCCGTCACCGCCGTCGCCAGACACCAGAGCACGAAGCAGATCGTGTAGGGCGTCTTCACGCCGTAGCGGTCGACCAGCCAACCGGCCGGAATCTGGATCAGGCCGTAAGACCAGAAGAATGCCGCGTTCACCCAGCCCCGGTCCATGTCGGTCATGCCGAAGTGCTGGATGAACGGCGCATCGGCGAGAGCCGACGAGATGCTGGTGCGGTCGACGAAGGCGATCATCACGCCCAGCGCCAGCAGCAGCAGCACCGCCCAGGCGGCCGCGCTGGCGGGTTCGGCTATGCTCGCCGCCCTGCCTGCTCCGCCTCGTTCCAGTGCCTTGTCCATCTCGTCTCTCTCCACTTTATGTCACCTATTGTCGCTTCTGGAGATCAGTCGTCCAGAGCGGGGTAGAGTTTCTGCGCCGTCTTCGCGAAGATCCATTCGCGGTCGGTCTCGGTGAGGCAGGCAAGGCGGCTTTCCGCAGTCGCCTTGATTTCGGCCAGCGTGCCGGGCGAAGTCGGATAGTTCGAACCCCAGGCCAGACGCTGTGCGCCGAACACGTCCACCAGCTTGGGGAACAGCGTCTCGGGCGTGGCCTCACCCTTCGTCGAATCGCCCATGATGCGCGGCGTCAGCTTCAGATAGATGTTCTCGATCGGCGCGAGATCGAACAGGCTCTGCGCATTCGCATAAGGCGCGCCGTCGGTCACATCGGGGCGGCCGAGGTGGTCGAGAATGATCGGCACGTTCGGGAAGCGCTTGGCCAGCGCGGTCACGGCGCGAAGGCCGACCGGGCCGGTCTGGATACACATGGTCAGGCCGAGGTCACCCAGCAGTTCCCACGCCGGATAGGCGCGCGGATCGTCGAGTTCGCTGGGATCGAATTCCTTGGTCGACCCGCCGGTGAACACGCGCAGGCCCTTGAGGCCCCGGTCCACCCACGAACGGATCGTCTGGGCGGCGTCGGGCGCCAGCACGTCCACCGAACCCACCGCGATCAGGCGGTCGGCATAACGGTTGCAGGCATCGACGACGTAGCTGTTGTCGAAGCCGTAAGTGGTGGAGGAATGGACGACGGCGGCCTTGGCAACGCCGGCTTCGTCCATCGAAGCGATCAGCGTCTCTACCGTGCTCGGCCGCTCCTGCGACCAGTCGGACCGTTTTCCGAACAGCGGCGCCGGGGGATAAGCGCCCTCGTCGTCGGATATGACGTGGGGATGGATATCGACAAACTTGGACGTCATGCACCTGTCTCCGCTGCCGGAAGCGTGCATCGCGCTGCCGGGGCTCTGTTCTGGTTGCTGTCAATTTGCGGGGTGGGCGGCGGCGGCGGGAGTTGATTGTCAGCCGTGAGGCATAACTTCCGCCGCTGCCGTAGAGTTCAAGACCGACCTATCCCAAACCACTCCGTCGCCCCCGCGCAGGCGGGGGCCCCGCTTTCTTTCTGCCCCATAGCGCGAGGCCAGAAGAACAAGCGGGATCCCCGGTTTACCCTGAGCGGCCGGCCTGCCGGCCAGCCGAAGGGCGGGGATGACGAGAATGATGGTCAGAGGTAGTGCTTAAAGCCCCTTGGCCTTCAACCGCGCGTCGAGGCGCGGATAGACCTTGCGGGCATTGCCTTCGTAAATCGCGAAACGGTCGTCATCCGACAGCGCCTCGCAGGCATCGACGTAGCGCTTGGTGTCGTCGAAATAGTGACCGGTGTTCGGATCGGTGCCACGCACCGCGCCGATCATTTCCGAACCGAACAGCACGTTCGAAGTCGGCACCACCTTGGTCAGCAGTTCGACGCCGGGGTGGTGATAGACGCAAGTGTCGAAGTAGATGTTGTCCAGCAGCCCTTCCAGCGGGCGGTCCATCATCTCCAGCGACATGCCGCGATAGCGGCCCCAGTGATACGGCACCGCGCCGCCGCCATGTGGGATCACAAGGCGCAGCGTCGGGAAGTCCTTGAACAGATCGCTCTGCAGGATCTGCATGAACACCGAGGTATCGGCGTTCAGATAGTGCGCGCCGGTGCCGTGGAAGTTCGGATTGCACGATGCGGCGACGTGAACCATGCCCGGCACGTCCAGATCGCACATCGCCTCGAACAGCGGATACCATTCCTTGTCGGTGAAGGGCTTGCCGGTCCAGTAACCGCCGGTGGGATCGGGGTTCACGTTGACGCCCACGAAGCCCAGTTCCTCCACCACGCGGCGAAGCTCGGGGATCGAGTTCTTCGGCGGTGCGCCCGGGCTCTGCGGCAGCATGGCAACCGGCGCGAAGTTGTCCGGATACATCTCGGTAACGCGGTAGACGAGGTCGTTGGAGACGCTCGCCCACTCAAGGCTGGTGCGCTCGTTGCCGAGGTGGTGGCTCATCAGGCCGGCGATCGGCGAGAACAGGGTGAGGTCGCTGCCGCGCTCCTGCTGGAGCTTGAGCTGGCCGCCTTCGATGCCTTCGCGGATCTGGTCGTCGCTGACATGCGCGTCGGCAATGAGCGGCGCATTCGCCACATCGTCCGCCGCCGCGACTTGCGCACTGCGCCATTCGCGGAAGTGCTTGGGGACCGTCGTGAAGTGACCGTGACAGTCGATAATCATGGGATTCTCCGTGGAATTTTCTGCCCGACCGGCGAAAGATCGGGTCCAATATCTCAGTGCCAACCTCACCCGTCGCCCCCGCGAAGGCGGGGGCCCCGCTTTCCTTTTCCCCCACAGCGCGAGGCCGGAAGAACAAGCGGGGTTCCCGGTTTACCCTGAGCGGCCGGCCTGTCGGCCAACCGAAGGGCGGGGACGACGAGGGTTTATGGTTGCAACTCTACGCTATCAAACGCGAACCGGCGCCTTGGTGGGATCGACGAACAGTTCTTCCATCGTCATGCGGCGCGGCGTCAGGCCCTGCTTGAAGGCGGTCTGCTCCAGCGCCTCGATGGTCGCGCGGTTTTCCTCGATGCCATAGGGCAGCGGGTCAGCGCCGACGATGTCCTGCAGCGCGCGGTACTTGTCCGCGCCCTTGCCGGTCGCCTCGCCCGAGTTGAGCTTGGCCAGCCACTCGTCCTTGGCGCGGGTGAAGGCATCGTTCAGCGAACGTGCGATCCACGGGTGCTGCTCAAGGATCGCGTCCTTGACGACGATGGTGCCGTGCATCGGATAGACGCCGGTGCGAGCATAGTATTCCGCCTCGACCTCGGCCGCATTGGGGATCAGGTCCACATACATGCTGGTGTCGACTTCCTGCCAGCCGCCGGTCGGCGCACCGGTGCGGCCAATGCCGGCAGCGGCTTCGACGCCGGCCTGGATCTGGTCATTGGCCATCATGTCCGCCAGCGACACGCCTTCGGGCGTGTGCTGCACATTGGCGGGCAGTTGGAGCTGCGTCACGTGTTCCTCGTCGTCGACGACCCAGGTGACCTTGTCGTTATCCATGCCGTATTCGTCGATGAAGACCTGGCGGATCCACACCCCGGTGGTGACCGAGTAGGCACGCACGCCGACTTTCTTGCCTTCAAGGTCTTTGGGGTGGCGAATGCCCGAATCCGGCTTCACCAGCATGCCGCCGTGGTGGAAGCGGCGGACCACGAAGATCGGCAGCGCCTTGAACGGGCGGCCATAGGCGCGGGCGATGATGTAGGTGGTGGGCGCCAGTTCGCAGACGTCGAACTCAAGATCGCGGACCATGCGGCGGAACGCGCCGATCTGCGGCTTCACCGTCACGAATTCGGCATCGACACCTTCGATCTCGATGCTGCCGTCGCGGATCGCAGCGGTGTGCGGATGATCGGCAATCGCCAACTTCAGGCGGACTTTCTGGCTCAAGGTCGCTCTCCTCGGGGATGAGTAAACATGGCTATCGGCGTTGGCTGCAACGTCCGATGCCGGTTGACCCGCGAAAAGCGCCCGGCCCGCTTCCAAGTCAACGCAGCCCCCATCCGAACCGGTCGGCACGAGCGCACAATTTATAGAGGTCCAGCCCCTTCAGGCCCCGCCAAGTGATAGAATTTATGCCGCCATCCCTATAAATCCAGCGCCGCGCGCAATAGGTTCACCGGCAGGACTGTCGCAGGATGGCGCAGTGCAGACTCCTCCATCGCGATGACGATTCGCCGAAAAACTGGCTGTATTCCCGCAATTTTTCGCCAAATCTGCAATCGGCCGGTCACCCACCCTCGCCGCATCATGTCGCAACCGCGAAAGCCGGGGTGATAGCCCGGCCCGTTGCGGACCCGATAAATTTCGCGCTAGGTCCGGGGTGGAGAGAGGACCTGAACATGGCCAACGAAACGAGTCACAAGACCCCGGGTGCCGAGCGCGCCCAGAGCCTGAGCTTCCGCCAGCTTCGCCTGTTCGAAGCGATCGGCGATCTCAAGTCTGTGCGCCGCGCGTCGGAGGCGTGCAGCCTGTCGCAGCCCGCCGTCACGCAGGCGCTCGCCAAAATGGAGGCGCAGCTTGGCGCCACGCTGGTCGACCGGCGTGCCAGCGGCAGCTACCTCAACGAATTCGGCATGGTCTTCCATGCCCGCGTGAAGCGCTTCTTCGAACAGACCGAGCGCGCCGTGATCGAGATCGGCGCCGCCGTGAATGCCGACGGCGCCCGCGCCATCGTCAACCGCCTCACCCGATCGCAACTGCGCACGCTGGTCGGCGTGATGGAACACGGATCGTTCGAACAGGCGAGCGAGTGCTTCGACATTTCCGCCGCCTCGCTCCAGCGCGCGGCGCGCGATTTGCAGGGCAACCTGCGCGTCTCGCTGTTCTATCGCACCGCCGCCGGGATGCTGGTCAGCCCGCAGGGGATCAAGCTGGGCCAGATGATCAAGCTGGCCCTGCAGGAAATCGAATGGGGCGTGGCGGAAATCGACGCCGCGCTGGACGGCACCAGCACCCCCATCGTGATCGGCGCCATGCCCTTCGGCGGCAGCGTGCTGCTGGCATCGGTGCTCGACCAGTTCCTGGAAAAGTACCCCAGCGCCGACATCCGGATCATGAACGAAAGCGCTGTCGAAATGACCAAGTGCCTGCGCGCGGGCGAGGTCGATTTCGTGGTCGGCCTGCTGCCCGAGGAAGTGGCGCCGGGCCTGGTCTGCGAGCCGCTGATCGAAACGCCCTATGCCGTGGTGGCGCGCGCCGGCCACCCGCTCGCCCGTGCGGGCAAGGTTTCGGTGGAGGAACTGATGGCCTATGACTGGATCACCGGCACTCCCGGTTCCAGCCGCCGCGCCTGCTTCGATCGGATCTTCGAAGGTACCAAAGGCCCACAGACCCATGTCGCCACTTGCGCGCTGCCGATCATCCGCCACTTGCTCAAGCGGTCCGACCGGCTGACGCTGATGACTACGTATGAACTCACGCATGAGGAAGGCCTGCGCACCTTGCATTGCGGGCAGATCGAGGCGGTGCCGGCCATCGGTATCACCACGCGCGAGGACTGGATGCCAACCCCGGTGCAGTCCGCCTTCCTCGACGTGATCCGCGCGCATGTCTGCGCTCCGCCGACGCCGCTGCGACAGGTGGGGTAAAAGGGTCAATCCTCCCCTGCAAGGGGAGGTGGCAGTGCGAAGCACTGACGGAGGGGTGTCACCGGCGCGGTAGTGCGCGACCGAGAGGCTGACACCCCTCCACCACCCTTCGGGTGGTCCCCCTCCCCTTGCAGGGGAGGAACTGGCTCCTCGGCGTCCTTTCGATAGAATCCCACGAAAAAAGGGAGGACGGCCAGTAGCCATCCTCCCTCAAGGTTTACCCCGTCAAGGGAGAGAGCTTTTCAGATCAAAGACTTGTCAATGTAAAGAGGCATTGAGTCCTCCCACTTGCTGTCGGTCAGCAAGCGTTTGTTCCCGCCGTCGGCGTCCATGACGTAAATCTGGCCGTATTGCTGGAAGGTATTGTCGTAGAGCGCGGCCTCGTCCCGGAAGCCGTGTTCGGAGCCGGACCACATGATGCGCCCGTCCGGCGACCACACGGCATGCCCATCGCTGGCCTTGCTGGTGGTGAGTTCGCGGTAGTCCGAACCGTCCGGGCGGATGGTGCAGACCTGATAATCCTTATCGTCCACCTTGCGGGTGAAGACGATGCGCTGGCCGTCGGGCGACCAGCCGGGCAGGTTGTCCAGCTTGTCCGTCAGCACGCGCACCTGTTTGGTTTCCAGGTTCATCACGCGCAGGCCCCGTTCCTCGCTCTGGCCCCAGACGCGGAACACCAGCTCCTTCCCGTCGTGCGAGAAGCTGGGGAAGCCGGAATGCACGGTGCCGTCGGTCAGCACCTCAAGGTCGCTGCCGTCCTTGCGCACGCGCACGACCACGGCCTTGGCATAGCTGCGTTCGGCGAACCAGGTGCCGACGCCGAAGGCCAGCCACTCGCCATCGGGCGACCAGCAGGGCTGGAAGGCGCCGGCAAGGCCCTTCTTCACCATCTCCACGTTCAGACCGGACTTGGTATTGTCGAACACCACGCGACGTTGCGACCCGTCGGGCTTGCAGGTGACGATGGAGGATGTGCCGGTCTGCTTCTCGGTAAAGGCCAACATCCCCTGATTGGAGAGGATCGGGAACACGTCCATGAAACGATAGTCGTATTCCGGATCCCAGCTGAAGAGCGGCTTGTCCAGCGCGCGGACCGGGCGGAATTCCTGCACTTCGTACATCACCGTGTTGCCATCGGCGGTCCAATGCGGGGAGCGCAGGCCCTTGCGCTTGAAGCCGGGACGGCCCGAAGTATAGGCGATACCCTCATCGGGACCACCCTTTACGACATAGCCGATCTCGTCCTGCGTCACGTACTGCGGCGAGACCTTGAGGTTGGCGCCGCGCGTATGTTCGATGCGCGCGCCGGTCTCCACATCGACCGAGACGATCTGCGAATCCACGCGGCCGATCCATTCGGGACGACGGGCGCCCCAGGTCGCCTCGGTGGTCAGTTCGTAGAAGACGATGCGCTTGCCATCGGGCGACCACGAAGGCGAACCCTGGCACCAGTTCTTGCGTGAGGAGACTTTGGCAAAGCCAGTGCCGTCCGGACGGATCTTGTAGATCGACAGTTCCTGCGTGTGTTCCCACCCGCGATTCTCGTCATGGCCGCGCCAGCTGGTGTTGGTGTCGCTGGAAAACGCGATCCACTTGCCGTCGGGCGACCAGGCCGGGCGGAAATAGCAGTCCGGGCTGTCCGGATTGCCCTTCACTTCGCCCACGCCGGTCAGCTGCTTCACTTTGCCGCTGGCAAGGTCCATCACCCAGACATTGGCCTTGTAGCCATTGCGGGTGGAAACGAAGGCCAGCCACTTGCCGTCTGGCGAAATGGTGGCGGCATCGTCCACGCTGGAGCCGCCCGCGACTGCCTTGACGCCGGTGCCATCGCCCTTGGCGACGAACAGGCTGGAATTGCCGTCCCCCAGACGTTCGGAAGTGAAGGCCATGCGCGAACCGTCGCGCGAAAGGCGCGCGTTATAGTCGTAGGTGCTTTCCGCCAGCACCTTGCGCTCGCCCGTGCCGTCGAGACCGGCGACGTACAGCTCGGACACCGAAGGGGCGATGCGGTTCATCAGCATCACGCCCTTCTTCGTCGGCACCGGCTTGGCGATGCCGACCTGGCTGAGCAGCACCGAGGCCGGAACCGCGGCCAGAAAATCTCTACGCTTCACTATGAACTCTCCCTGCAAATCCCCGATTGTTGTCGGAGGCTTCGCAATTCCCGCCAATTCCCGGAGCAGACCGAACCGCCAGCTTCCTGTGCTGGCCTTGGTATTAGGACACCGCCGAGCGGTTTGCATCATGGCCGTCGTGGAAGTTATCGGCGCCGCTCAAGTGCCTATAGCCGCGCAAAGGACTTCCCGGACTACATCGGCGGCATACCGCTACTGCCAGGCAGGTAACCAATACTCGCGCCGTAACAATACGACGGCCGGCAGAAGCGGAAGGGGATAAATCGCTCCGGCATCGACGATGCCGGGAACTGGGAGGAAGCGATGAAAAGCCACACCATGTCCGCAAACCATTTCCTGCGCGCCGCGCTGCTGGCCGGGGTCGGGGGCGCCGCCGCCGCCGTGGCACTGCTGCCGCAATTCGCTCTTGCGCAAGCCGGCAGCGACCAGAACCAGAACAGCGGCGGCGTCGAAGAGATCATCGTGACCGCGCAGAAGCGCGACCAGTCGGCGCAGAACGTGCCGATCGCGATCACCGCGCTCAACAACCAGCAGCTTCAGAGCGCCGGGGTGCAGAGCACGCTGGACCTCAAGGCCGCCGTCCCCGCGCTCAACATCACCACCGGCACCGGCGGCATCGGCCTGCCCCGCATTCGCGGCATCGGCGCCACCGGACAGGGCCCGGGCATCGAGAACCCGGTCGCGGTCTATGTCGACGGCGTCTATTACGGCGCCTCGTTCGGCATCCTGCAATCGATGTTCGATACCGATCAGGTCACCGTGCTCAAGGGCCCGCAAGGCACGCTGTTCGGCCGCAACGCCACGGGCGGCCTGATCCAGATCACCACGCTGGGGCCGAGCTTCGACTGGACCGGCAAGGCCGAGATCGGTTACGGCAACTATGACACGATCCACTCCGCCGCCTATGTTTCGGGCGGCTTGACCAAGACCGTCGCGATCAGCCTGTCCGGCCAGTACGACAACCAGCAGGACGGGTTCGGCAAGAACCTCTACACCGGTAACGACATCCAGAACGGCAAGTCATGGGGCGGCCGCGCCAAGCTGCTGTGGCAGCCTTCGGACCAGACCAAGGTGCTGCTGTCCGGTGACTTCAACGGCCGCAATTCGGCCGCACCGGCCTTCCGCAACTTCGGGCTCAACGCGCTCGGCATCGATGTGCCCACCGCGATCGAGGCGCTGGGCGGCGATGTCCACCGCGACATCCTGGCCGATATCGATCCCAAGATGTCCACCCGCGCCTGGGGCACCAGCCTGACCATCGAGCAGGACGTGGGCTTCGCAACGCTGAAGTCGATCACCGCCTATCGCCATTCGAAGTTCAGCTACAACTTCGATCCGGACGGCACCACGATGCCCCGCATCATTGTCGACAACCACCAGTTCGACAAGCAGTTCACCCAGGAACTGAACCTGATCTCGACCGAGGGCGGACCGTTCAAGTGGGTGCTGGGCGGCTTCTACATGCACGGCAATGCGGGCAACGATGCCTCGCGCACGACCGGGCTCTTCACGTTCGGCAACAACGGCTATTCGCAGGACGACAACACCGTCAAGCTGGACTCCTTCGCGGGCTTTGCGGAAGGCACCTATACCTTCGGCGAGTCCACGAACCTGACCGCGGGCCTCCGCTTCACCAGCGACCAGCGCTCGCTGGATGCCACGGTGACGCAGTTCAACGGCAATGTGCCCCCGGCCGGCCTGACCACCGTCACCCAGATCCCGTCCGAGAGCCACACGTTCAACAAGCTGACCTGGCGCCTCTCGCTCGATCACCGCTTCTCGCCCGAGCTGCTGGCCTATGCCAGCTACAACCGCGGCTTCCGGGGCGGCACCTACATCACCCAGTCGGACCCGATCGTGCTGCTGAAGCCCGAGCAGGTGGACGCCTTCGAAGTGGGCATCAAGTCGGACCTGTTCGGCCGCAAGGTGCGCCTGAACGTGGCGGGCTATTACTATGACGAGAAGAACATCCAGGTGATGCAGGTCATCTCGGGCGCGCAGACCGTCTACAACGCCGATGCTGCCGAGATCTACGGTATAGACGCCGACCTGACCTGGCGCGTGACCAGCAACTTCCGTCTGTTCGGCGGCATCAACTGGACCCACGCCCGCTACACCGACTTCGACACGGCGGTTATCAGCTATCCGTTCCCACTCGCCCCGGGCTTCGTGATCCCCACCGGCCAGTCGTGCCTGGGCACGTTCGGCAACCCCTTCGCGCAGCTGGGCGGCAACTGCCTGCTGATCGGCAGCGCCACGGGCAACAAGTTGCAGAACACCCCCAGCTTCACCGCCAGCATGGGCGGTTCGTACGACCTCGAAACGGGCATGGGCAAGTTCACGCTGGCGGGCAATTACTACTACAACTCGGGCTACGTCGGTTCGCCGGACGAGCGGGTGAAGCAAAGCTCGTACAACACCGTCGACGCCTCGCTGACCTGGCGCTCGCTGGACGACAACCTGTTCGTCCGCCTCTGGGGCAAGAACCTGACGAACGCTTTCTACTGGGGCCAGATCGGCGCCACCAACAGCGGCGACAACGGCACTTATGCCGCGCCGCGCACGTATGGCGTGACGGCCGGTTTCGACTTCTAAGCCGTTATAGGAACCACTCTCCATGGCCGGAGTCCTCTGGACTCCGGCCTTTTTTGTGCGAGCGCGGGATAGCGTCGTGTCTCCAGACCACACAACGCCCCGTCATCCCCGCGAAGGCGGGGATCCCGCTTGTTCTCGGCGGCAGGGCAAAAAGGAAGCGGGGCCCCCGCCTTCGCGGGGGCGACGATGCTGTGAGGCTGGTGACCCCCGCGCGTTGTCGATGTCGGACAGGCACGCACCCGCAACGGGACCGCCGTGCAGTCAGAGCAGCTACTGGTTGATGAACGTATAGGGCCCGAACAGATCCGCCCCCGACCAATTATGGGTCAGCACCACTTGCGTAGAGGCACTGCGCGTCCAGCTTGCCGGATCGGTATAGCTGCCGCTGCCGGTATGGCTGGCAACCGCCGGCCAGGGATAGACCGGGCGCAGCATCTCCGGGCGAGCCGGTTCGGATGGCGCAGTGCTCGCCATGCCCACCGGCTGGCCGAACGTACTGCGATGCCGGGTGGTGCCGCTCATGATCGCCTCGGGCGCGTGGCCGCTTTCGACCCAGGTCATCATCGGGGTCAGCAGATCGATGCTGCTCGGCCCCTCACCCCCGCCGCAATGGCCGACGCCGGGCAGCATGTAGAGCCGCTCGAACTGGCCGACCACGCGCTTGCCCATCGTCGAGAACAGCGCCTTCTGGTACGAGACGGTGTTGGCCGGGGCGATATGCTGGTCGGAAAGACCGTGCCACATGATGAGCTTGTGCCCCTTGGCCGCAAAGGCGCTGAGGTCCGGGTTGGTGGCATCGAACAGGCGGTGATGGTCGCGCAGATCGTCAAGCGTGGCGCGCGTGAATTCGAGGCTCTCCAGCGTCGCATCGGGCCGCGGCTCCGGGAAGGCGAGGTAGCGCATCACCGGCGGCACCACCATCTGGCTCATCATCCGCCCCTGTGGCCCGCCCGGCACGAAGACGCCCGGCCATTCCAGCTCGGATCCATAGAGCGGCTGTCCGGCGGTGAGGAAAGCATGCGTCTCCGGATCGCGCGGGCCTTCGTAGAACTTGCGCGCGACATCGGCTTCGGCGGCCGTAAGGCAGGCCGAAGTGTCGGTCGTCCCCGCCGGGCAGGTCACGCTCGCCATGTCGAAGCGGCAGGCAGCGGGCAGCGAGATCAGCCCGTCGACCACGCCGTCGGTGCGGTCGCAGGTGGCGACGACGGCCTTGTGCAGGATCGGCAATCGGTCCGCGAGCAGGATCGGATGGCCCGCCGCGTCGAGGTTCGAACGCGCCATCCAGCCGTGGTAAAGCGTGTTCTGCACGGTGAAGAGCATGGCCGGAGCCCCGGCGATCACACCGTCGAAGTCGTCAGGGAAGCGCTGGGCCTCCATCAGCCCCTCACGGCCGCCGTCGGAGCAGCCGTTGAAGTACGAATAGCGCACTTCCTGCCCATAGAAGGCGCGGATCAGCGCCTTGGACGCCTGCGAGGTCAGATGCTGCGCGCGGTAGGCGAAATCGGCGCGGCGCACCGGGTCCAGCGCCCATGCGCCGTCGCTTTCGGCCATCGTGTGGCCCATGTCGGTCGCGGCCATCACGAAGCCGCCGTCGTTCAGCACCTTGCAGCCCTCGGACGCGCCCGAGCGCAGCGTGATCGCGCCGCACAGGCCGCCGCAGCCGACCTGAAGGTAGCGCTGCGTCCATGTCTTGAGCGGCAGCAGCACCTGGAAATTGACCGCCGGGGCCAGCGTGCCCCTGACCGAGCAGACGCCGATGCCGTCGCTGGTGGTCTCGCTGGCCTGCGTGATCTTGCTGCCCGGGCCGCCGATCGCAGTCATGTCGGTGCCGGTCAGCGAGGCGCAGGTCACTACCGGGCTTATGGCGGCAAGATTGGCGGGGCCCTGATTCTGGCTGTTCGTTGCGGCCGGCGAATCCGCCACGCCCGAGCACGCCGCCAGCGCCAGCACGGCTACGAACGCCGTAACGCGATTCCAAATGACCTGATTCCAACCGCGCGCCATGGAGTCTCCAGTAACGACAAGGGGGACGGAACGCCGGAGCGTCCCGTCCCCCCGTTGGGAGCACTTAAATGGGATAAGCAGACCGGCGGCAACCAAAATTTCAGGCGAAATTTCCGACAGCCACCGGGCCTGACCTGAATCAGAACATTTCGACTTCCAGCGCCATCATCGAAGCCTTGCCCGACTTGATCGCCAGGAACGCCGCCGTCGCCTGCGGCAGCAGACGGTCGAAGAAGAACCGGGCGGTCGCGATCTTGGCGGTGTAGAACGCCGCATCCTCGGCGCCTTCGTCCAGCCTGGCCTTGGCGATCAGCGCCGCCTTGGCGAAGCAGTAGCCCATGGCGACAAGGCCCAGCAGGCGCAGGTAGTCGGTCGCGGCGGCGCCGGCTTCCTCGGGATCCTTCATGCCCTTCTGGGCAATCGTGCCGGTCGAAAGCTGGAGCGCGCCGAAGGCCTTTTCCAGCCCTTCGATCATCTTGCCGAACGTGGCGTCCGCCTTGTTCGCCTCGATGAAGTCCGAAACGGGGTGGAAGAACGAGCGCAGGTAACGACCGGCATGCGCAGGCATCTTGCGGCCGACGAGGTCGAGCGCCTGAATGCCGTTGGTGCCTTCGTAGATCATGGCGATGCGGGCATCGCGCACGTACTGCTCCACGCCGCTTTCGGCGATGTAGCCGTGGCCGCCGTAGACCTGCACGGCCAGGTTCGCGCTTTCATAGGCGCAGTCCGTGAACAGGGCCTTCACCACCGGGGTCATCAGCGCGATGAAGTCTTCCGCGCGGGCCTTCACGGCCGGATCGGTCGAATGCTTTTCGGCATCGAGCGCGCGGCTGACCCAGCCGCCGATGGCACGGCTGCCTTCGTTGTAGGCGCGCGCGGTCATCAGCATGCGGCGCACGTCGGGGTGGACGATGATCGGATCGGCCGGGCCCTTGGGGTTCTTCACGCCCGAAAGCGAGCGGCCCTGCAAGCGATCCTTGGCGTACCACACGGCCGACTGATAAGCGGCTTCGCCCACACCAAGACCCTGAATGCCCACCGAAACGCGTTCGGTGTTCATCATCTTGAACATGGCTTCCATGCCCTTGCCCGCCGTGCCGACCAGCCAGCCGGTCGATTCGTCGAAGTTGAGCTGGCAGGTGGCCGAAGCCTTGAGACCCATCTTGTGCTCGATCGCCGCGACCGAAACGCCGTTGGACGGACCGGGCGTGCCGTCTTCCTTGGGCAGATACTTCGGCACCAGGAACAGGCTGATCCCCTTCACGCCTTCCGGCGCATCGGGAAGCCGCGCGAGGACGAGGTGGATGATGTTCTCGGTCAGGTCGTGCTCGCCGGCCGAGATGAAGATCTTCGCGCCGGAGATCTTGTAGCTGTCATCGCCCTGAGGAACCGCCTTGGTGCGCAGCATGCCGAGGTCCGTGCCGCAATGCGGTTCGGTAAGGCACATCGTGCCCGACCAGGTGCCCTCGACCATCTTGGGCAGGTAGGCCTGCTTCAACGCGTCGCTGGCATAGCCCTCGATCGCGGTGGTCGCACCGTGGGTGAGGCCGGGATAGAGGCTGAACGACAGGTTGGAGGAGCAGATCATCTCCTCGGTCAGCTTGTTCAGCGCTTCAGGGAGCCCCTGCCCGCCCCATTCGGGGTCGGACGCCAGCGCGCACCAACCGCCTTCGCGGAACATCTCGTAGGCTTCCTTGAAGCCTGCGGGGGTGCGGACCACGCCGTTTTCCAGCGTGCAGCCCTCGATGTCGCCGCTGCGGTTCAGTGGCAGCAGGACTTCCTGCGCCACCTTGGCAGCCTCTTCCAGCACCGCGTCGACAAGGTCGGGGGTGAATTCGGCCAGGGCTTCGAGATTGCCGAAACCGTCATCGTTGTGGAGTTCGTGGAGCACGAACTTCATGTCGCGCAGGGGCGCTTCGTAGACTTGCATGTCACTCTCCTCGCGGGTCGCGACGCCGTTCCATTTTATCCGTCATCCCCGCGCAGGCGGGGATCCCGCTTCTTGCGGCAATCACACCGCCAGAAGAAAAAAGCGGGGTCCCCGCCTGCGCGGGGACGACGAGGGAGTTAGGCGGCGTCGCGATCCTTTCTCAGTTCAATCAGTTGCGAAGGGGCTTGCCGGTTTCGAGCATGTGCTCGACGCGGGCCACCGAACGGCCATCACGCAGACGCCCCATGAAGGCATCGCGCTCCAGCTTGAGCAGTTCGCCCTCGCTCACCGTGTCGACGAGGTCGAACTCGTCGCCGCCGGTCAGCACATCGGCCAGCACGCCGGAGACGACCACGTCGTAGTCGGTCGCCATGCCGCGTTTGTGGAAGCCTTCCACCGCAAGACCAAGCGCGGTGCGGCCACCGGCGCCGGGCAGCTTGAACTCGGGCGCTTCGGGCGGGGTATAGCCTTCCACCAGCGAAAGCGCCTTCTGCTTGGCGTCGTAGAGCAGGCGATCACGGTTCATCGAGATGCCGTCATCCTTGCGCAGGATCATCATCTCGCGCGCCTGCTGGGCAGACTTGGAGACTTGCGCGGTGGAGACCATCTCGAACACCTTGGCCACGGCCGGCATCGGGCCCTTGGGCATGCCCGGAGCCTTGCGCCAGCGGTCGAGCATCTCGCCATTGCCGCCCCAGCCCGGAACGAGGCCGACGCCGCATTCCACAAGGCCGCAGTAGAGTTCGGCATAGGCCTGGATCGCGTCGCAGTGCAGCAGGATCTCGCAGCCGCCGCCCAGCGCCATGCCGGCAGGCGCGCCGACGACGGGGAACGGAGCGTACTTCAGGCCCTTGTAGGCGAGCTGGCCACCGGCAACGAGCTTCTCGATCTCGCCCCATGCCGCGATGTTCACCGCGAAGAGTGCGAGGCCGAGGTTGGCACCGGCCGAGAAGGTATCGGCATCGTTGTAGACGACGAGCGCCTTGTACTGCGCCGCCACCAGCGGAATGGCTTGCCCGATCAGCTTCATAACTTCGCCGTCGAGCGCGTTCATCTTGCCGGTGAATTCAAGGCAGACGACACCGTCGCCAATGTCCCAGAGCGCCGCCGAGGCGTTCTTGAGGATCGGCTTGGACGAAAGCTTCACGTCGGCAAGGCGCATCACGCCTTCAGGGCGGACGATGTCGCGGTATTCACCGTCGAGGCCAAGGAACTGGCGCTTGCCGTTCTCGATCCGGTAGAACGTGCGGTCGCCCGCCACGGTCAGGATCTCCGGCACGGCCTTGCCTTCGGCGGCGAGGCGTTCGGCAAGGTACTTGGCGCCGAGCTTGTCGATCATCTCGAACGGGCCGGCCTTCCAGTTGTAGCCCAGCTTCATCGCATCATCGACGGCAACCACGTCATCGGCGGCCGAGGGCACGAGGCTGGCGGCATAGGCCAGCGTGGCGCCGAGCACGGCCCATGCATAGGCGCCGATCTCGCCCTTGCTTTCGACCAGCGCCTTGAGATCACCACGCGAAGCCGCGCCGCGCGGGCCCTGCGCGGTAATGGTCGGGCGGTATTCGCCAGTCTGGAGGTCGATGGTTTCCTTGCGGCGACCAGCTTCCTTGTTGAGGCGATAGAAGCCGCCCTTGCCCTTGCGGCCGGTGTAGCCTTCACCGATCATCTTGTTGATCAGCGGAATGTCACGGGCGATGCCGTGATAGAGGTCGCCAGCCGGCAGCGTCGAGGTGAGGCTGGCCTGCAAATGCGGCATCAGATCGATGCCGACCAGGTCGACAAGGCCGAAGATGCCGGTCTTGGGCACGCCCATCGGCTTTCCGGCAATGGCGTCTGCCAGTTCGACGGTGATGCCCATGTCGAACGCGGCGTTGAGGCCAAGCTGGATCCAGTAGGTGCCGATACGGTTGGCGATGAAGCCCGGCGTATCCTTGGCCGTGACCACCGTCTTGCCGAGCGAAATGTCGGCGAACCGTTCGACCTTGGCGGCGACGACAGCGTCGGTCGCCGGGCCGGTGACGATCTCCAGCAGGCGCATGTAGCGCGGCGGGTTGAAGAAGTGCGTGATCAGGAAGTCGCGCTTGAACGCGTCCGAACGCCCTTCGACCAGATTGGCGAGCGGGATCGTCGAAGTGTTCGACGAAACGGCAGTGCCGTCGCGCTTCACCGCTTCCAGCTTGGCGTAGAGGCCCTGCTTGATGTCCAGACGCTCGATCACCGCCTCGATCACCCAGTCGCACTCGGCAACTTTGTCGAGGTGATCTTCGATGTTTCCGGTCTCGACCAGCTTGGCGGCCGACTTGCTCATGAACGGCGCAGGCTCGGTCTTGAGCATCTTCGCCACGGCGCCTTCGGCCACCACGTTACGATTGGTGGCGTCCTTGGGAACGATGTCGAGCAGCAGCACCGGCACACCGGCATTGGCGACCTGAGCGGCGATCCCGGCACCCATGGTGCCGGCGCCGATCACGCAAACTTTCTTGATAATGGTGTCGCTCATTCCACCGACTCCAGGATCGTGGCGATGCCCTGACCGCCGCCGATGCACTGGCTGGCGAGTGCGTACTTGCCGCCTTCGCGCTTCAGCAGCGAGGCCGCCTTGCCGACGATGCGCGCGCCGGTGGCGCCGAGCGGGTGGCCGATGGCGATCGCGCCGCCGTCGATGTTCACCTTGGCAAGGTCGAGGCCGAGGTCCTTGATGCAGGCCAGCGCCTGCGAAGCGAAGGCTTCGTTCAGTTCCACCACGTCGAGATCGCCGGCAGCGATGCCCGCGCGCTCAAGCGCCTTCTGGCTGGAAAGGATCGGGCCAAGGCCCATGGTTTCCGGCGCGCAGCCCGAAATCGCCACCGACTTGATGCGGGCGAGGATCGGCAGGTTGTGGGCGCGGGCATATTCCTCGGTGGTGACGAGCACGGCGCTGGCGCCATCGGTCAGCGGCGAGGAGGTGCCGGCGGTCACCGAACCGGCGGCGTCGAACGCGGGCTTGAGGCCTGCAAGCGCTTCGGCAGTGGTGTCGCCGCGAATGGTGCCGTCTTCGCTGACGACGCCGGCCTTGGTCTGGATCGGCACGATCTCGTCGGTCAGCTTGCCGGCGTCACGCGCAGCGGCGGCCTTGTGCTGGCTGGAGACGGCAAGCGCTTCCTGATCGGCGCGCGAAATCTGGTACTTGGTGGCGACGTTCTCGGCCGTCTCGCCCATCGACATGTAGGCCGCGCTCTTCGCCGCCAGCGCCGGATTGGGCAGCGGGTTGAAGCCCATCATCGGCACGCGGCTCATCGATTCGACGCCCGCGCAGACGAACACTTCGCCCGCGCCGATGGCGATCTGGCCCATGGCGTAGTGGATCGAGCTCATCGACGAACCGCAGAAACGGTTCACGGTCATGCCGCCGACCGTGATCGGCAGGTCCGCCAGCAGCGCCACGAGGCGCGCGATGTTGAAGCCCTGCTCGCCTTCCGGGAAGGCGCAGCCGACCACGACGTCTTCGATATCAGCCGCATCCACGCCGGTCTTGGTGATGAGCCCGCGAATCACCTGCGCGGCAAGGTCGTCGGGACGAACACGGGCCAGCGCGCCCTTGTTGGCCAGATGGAAGGGCGAGCGGGCGTAACCCGCGATCACGACACTTTTCATGCACTCTCTCCGTCGGAGCTCGACCGCTCCCCACCTGTCGGAGAGCGTCACCGTTCTTCCCTAAGGGTGCAATTCTTTCCCTATACGTCAAGCAAATTTTCGGTTACGTCTTCGGAACACCCCACCCTAAGGGCACACGCCCCAAGGTGCAGAAGGTGCCCGTTGGAGAGATGATGGAAAGGTCGCTCATGAGACTTTGGAAACCCGTGGGGGTGGCTTTGGTTGCCGCCGTCATTCCGGCAATTCTCGGTGTTAATCCGGCATTTGCAGCCAGCGCCGACCAGGTCGTCGGCAAGTGGCTCACGCCTTCCAAGCACGGCGTAATCGAACTCAGCCGCTGCGGCGAATCGCTCTGCGGACATGTCGTCGATTCGGACGGCGTCCGGGCCAATCCCGACATTCGCGATGTGAACAACAAGGACGCCTCGCTGCGCAGCCGCAAGATCAAGGGCTTGCAGATGGTCGGCGGCTTCAAGCGCCAGGGTGAGGAGTGGGTCGAAGGCCAGATCTACAATCCCGAAGACGGCGGCACCTACAAGGCCACGATCACCCCGGTGGACGCCAACACGCTCAAGCTGAAGGGCTGCATCGTCTGGCCGCTGTGCAAGACGCAGACGTGGAAGCGTATTCCCTAAACGGGACAGGTCCTGTCCCGCACTCCCCCTGATGCGCGACGGACAATTCGATAAAGTTCAGGGAAAAGAGAAGTAAGGGAGATAAAAAATGAAAAAGATTACGGGCCGTATCCTGCTGGCTGGCACTGCTTCGGCCATGGCGCTCGGTGCAGCCGGCGCCGCCCATGCGCAGGCCTTCTATCTTCAGGAACAGTCGGTGCGCGCACAAGGCCGCGCTTTCTCGGGTGAAGCTGCCGATACCGGCGTGGATTCGCTCTGGTGGAACCCGGCAGCCATCGGCGGCCTCGAAGGCGGCCAGGCATCGGTGCACGCCAGCGTGATCCTGCCCAAGGGCAAAGTCGTCGATGACGGCACCGCCATCGTCCGTCCGGGCCAGGCCCCTGCCTCGGTGGGCGGCAACCCGGTTGCCAAGAACCCGATCAACAACGGCGTGCTGCCCTCGGGCTCGATCGCCTATGGCTTCGGCAAGGTCGCCTTCGGCCTGACCGTGACCTCGCCCTACTCGTTCACCACCGACTATGCTTCGGACAGCTGGGCGCGCTATTCGGCCGACAAGACCAAGCTGCGCACCATCGACATCCAGCCGAGCATCGCTTTCCAGCCGGTAGAAGGCCTCTACGTCGGCGCGGCGGCGAACGTCGAGCATGTGGACGCCACCCTTGGCAACTACCTGCCCAACCTTCTGGCAACGCTGCCGGACGGTCATCAGCAGCTCAAGGGCAGCGGCTGGGATGTGGGCTGGTCGGTCGGTGCCCAGTACCACAACGGCCCCGCCTCGATCGGTGTCGCCTACAAGTCTGCCATCAAGCACAAGCTTGACGGTTCGCTGACCATCGACGGCCTGCTTGGCCCGCTGGCCGGCCAGAACATGTCGCTCGACACCACGGCAGAATTCACCACCCCGTGGCAGGCGATCATGTCGGCCCGCGTGAAGGCCACCAAGCAGCTGACGCTGAACGCGCAGGTCGTGGCTTACGGCTGGAGCAAGTTCAACGCCATCCAGCTCGGCGCCCCGGTCAACACCTCCATCCCCGAGAACTACAAGGACGGCTTCTCCTACGCCTTCGGCGCCGATTACGACGTGAACGCGAAGTGGACGGTGCGCGGCGGTGTCCAATACGGTGAAACCCCGACCAGCAGCGGCGACCGCGATGCCCGCGTGCCGGACAGCAACCGCTGGAACTTCTCGGCCGGTACCACCTACAACATGACCAGCAAGATCGCGATCGATGCGGCCGCCTCGTACATCTCGTTCAAGGACGCCCCCATCAACCGCATCACGGCGGCCTATGTCGGCACACCGGTCCAGACCCCGGTCCTGACCAACGGTTCGCTTCAGGACGCCTACGCGATGGTCTTCTCGCTGGGCGCACGGGTGAGCTTCTAATGAGCACAGCGGCGACGATTGACGACAACTCCCCCGTGAATGGAGGTATTTTGGAAACTCCCCTCTCCTCCCATGTCGCGGATGAAATGCCGCCGATCTCGCCGCGTTTACTTACCGATCTGCTGGACCACGCCGTGGAAGCCCACGGCGCCTGGCCGGCGATCGACTTCATGGGCCGCAAGTGGTCCTATGCCGAAGTCGGAGACCTCGCGCGGCGTGCCGCGCGGGGCCTTCAGGACCTTGGCGTCGTAAAGGGCACCCGCGTCGGCCTCTGCCTGCCGAACACGCCCTATTACGTCGTTTGCTATTTCGCGATCCTGCGCATCGGCGGCATCGTGGTGAACTTCAACCCGCTCTACACCGAGCGCGAGATGGCGCATCTGGTGAAGGATTCGGGCGCCGAGATCATCATCGCCTCCGACCTTGCGCTCTCGCTGCCCAAGATCGAGCCGCTGGTCGGCTCCACCAGCTGCGGCGGCGCGCTGAAGCGCGTGGTGGTCTGCCCGATCGCCGATGCCCTGCCCAAGCTGAAGGGCCGCGCCTATCGCCTGCTCAAGCGCAAGGACATCGCGCATGAGCCGCACGACTTGCGCTTCATTCGCTTTGCCGATCTGATCGCGCGCAATGCCGATCCCGAACCGGTCGAGCGTTCGCCTTCCGACCTTGCCGTGCTCCAGTACACCGGCGGCACCACCGGCGTGCCCAAGGGCGCGATGCTGACCCATGCGAACCTCGCCGCCAATTCGGCGCAGATGGTCGCCCACGTCGGCCACATGCCCGAACAGCAGGAGCGCACGCTGGGCGTGCTGCCGCTGTTCCATGTCTTCGCGCTGACGACGGTGCTCAACTACTCGGTCGACACTTCGGCCGAGATGATCCTGCTTCCGCGCTTCGAGATGAAGTCGTTCCTGGCCACTGCCAAGCGCACGCGGCCCACGCAGTTCTTCGGCGTGCCCACGCTCTATACCGCGCTCAACAACCAGGCGCTGCACGGCGAATTCGACGAAGTGCGCGTCTGCATCTCGGGCGGCGCGCCGCTGCCGCTGGAAGTGCGCCAGAAGTTCGAGCAGCGCACCGGCGTGCGCGTGGTCGAGGGCTACGGCCTGTCCGAAGCCTCTCCGATCATCGCCTGCAATCCGCTGGAAGGGCTGGTCAAGAACAACTCCTGCGGCCCGGCCTTCCCGGGCACCACGCTGGAAATCCGCGACCCCGACAATACCCACCGCCTGATGCCACAAGGCGAGCGCGGCGAAGTCTGCGCGCGCGGCCCGCAAATCATGACCGGATACTGGAACCGCCCCGAGGAATCGGAAAAGACCTTCATCTTCGGCGCCCTGCGCACCGGCGACATCGGCTATCTGGACGAGGACGGCTATCTGTTCCTGGTGGACCGCATCAAGGACATGATCCTGTGCGGCGGCTACAACGTCTATCCCCGCGTGATCGAGGATGCGCTTTATGAGCATCCGCTGGTGCACGAGGCGATCGTCATCGGCGTTCCCGATGCCTATCGCGGGCAGAGCCCCAAGGCCTTCGTGGCGCTCCATCCGGGCGACGTGCTGGACGAGGCAACGCTGATGGCGTTCCTCAAGGACAGGCTCAACAAGATCGAGATGCCCAGCGCCATCGAATTCCGCGACAGCCTGCCCAAGACGCTGGTCGGCAAGCTGTCCAAGAAGGAACTGGTCGAGGAAGAAGCCGCCAAGCGCGCCGCCGGGGGGCCGGCTGCGTGAACGGGGCGGGGGCAGCCATCGACGGAGACGGGCCGCAGGCGGAAGGTGGGCCGCAGGAAGGTGGACCGCAGGCGGAAGCGGGCCAGAACGCGGACATGGTCGGCATTCAGGAAGCCGCCACCCAGCTTGGCGTGACCATGCGGACCTTGCGCTTCTATGAAGACAAGGGCCTGATCGCGCCGACCCGCGTCGGCACCACGCGCATTTATTCCAAGCGCGAGATGGGCCGCATGCAACTGATCCTGCGCGGCAAGCGGCTGGGTTTCTCGATCCGCGAGATCAAGGAATTCCTCGACCTCTACGATGTCGATCCCGAGCATCAGGAGCAGGTGCGCCAGCTCCTTGCCCGCATTCGCGACCGGATCGACGAACTGCGCAAGCAGAGCATCGCCATCGAGCAGACCTTGCAGGAACTGCTCTCGATCGAACACCAGTCGCTCCTCTGGCTCAAGGGTACGCCGGGCAATCCGCTGGGCGGCGCCCATGACTGAGGGGCAAACCGCGGTAGCGGCGCTGCGCGATCTGCTGAGCGTCGAGGAAATCGACACCGGCATCTTCCGGGGCGCTGCCGTGGCCGAACAGCCGGGCCGCGTCTATGGCGGGCAAGTCGTCGCGCAGGCGCTGGCCGCTGCCGCAAGGGGAATCGATCCCGAACGGCAGGCCCATTCGCTCCACGCCTATTTCCTGCGCGCCGGCGATGCCGGGCGGCCGATCATCTACCGCGTCCTGCCCGATTTCGACGGCAACAGCTTTTCCAACCGCCGCGTCGTGGCCATGCAGGGCGGCAAGCCGATCCTGAACCTGGCCGCCTCATTCCACCGGCCCGAAGAGGGGCTGTCCCATGCCGTGCCGATGCCGGATGTGCCCGCGCCCGAACAGTGCCCCGACTTCCGCACCGCGCTTACCGCCGCCGGGCAAAAGCTGCCCGCTTTCCTGCTGGAGCGGCTCGCCGCATTCGATATCCGGCCTTGCCCTCCGGTACCGCAGGGCGGCCTGCCGCACCGCTGCCAGTGGTTCCGGTTGGCCGCGCCGCTGGGCGATGACGCCGTGATGCAGCGCGTCGTGCTGGCCTATGCCAGCGACTTCGCGCTGATCTCCACCGCGCTGATGCCGCACGGGATGGGCTTCTTCTCGCCCGGCGTGTCCGGCGCCAGCCTCGACCATGCGATCTGGTTCCACCAGACCCCGCCGATCGACGACTGGCTGCTCTATGCGATGGACAGCCCCTGGTCGGGCCACGCCCGCGGCTTCGCCCGCGGCGCGATCTACTCGCGCGACGGGACATTGGTGGCCAGCGTGGCGCAGGAAGGCCTGCTGCGGGTCAAGCCGCAGGACTAATACAGCGAACCCGTCGCCCCCGCGAAGGCAGGGGCCCCGCTTCCTTGCAAGGGGGGCTGGATGGAAACGAGGTCCCCACTTGCGCAGGGACGACGGGTAGCTCGCTCGGGGCAGGCCCCTATTACCTCAGGCCCCGATTAACTCTCGCCCGATCAACATGCGGCGGATCTCGTTGGTCCCCGCGCCGATATCGAGCAGCTTGGCATCGCGCAGATAGCGCTCGACCGGCCAGTCCTTGGTATAGCCCGCACCGCCCAGCGCTTGCACCGCCTCGCCCGAGACGCGGAAGGCGTTCTCGCTGGCGAGCAGGATCGCGCCCGCCGCGTCGAAACGCGTGGTCTGCCCGGCATCGCAAGCGCGGGCCACGGCATAGACATAAGCCCGCGCCGATTGCAGCGCGACGTACATGTCCGCCACTTTCGCCTGCATCAGCTGGAACGTGCCGATGGCGGTGCCGAACTGCCGGCGCTCGCGCACATAGGGGATCACGGTGTCGAGACAGGCCTGCATGATGCCGATCTGAAGCCCCGCCAGCACCACGCGCTCGTAATCAAGGCCGCTCATCAGCACTTTCACGCCGCCGTTCAACGGGCCCATCACGTTCTCTGTGGGCACGAAGCAATCGTCGAACACCAGCTCGCAGGTGGGCGAGCCGCGCATGCCCATCTTGTCGATCTTCTGGCCGATGGAGAAACCGGGCATGTCCTTCTCGATCAGAAAGGCGGTGATGCCCTTCGATCCGGCCTCGGCATCGGTCTTGGCGTAGACCACCAGCACTTCGGCATACGTGCCGTTGGTGATCCAGAACTTGGTGCCGTTGAGGCGGAAACCGCCCTCCACGGCATCGGCACGCAGCTTCATGCTGACGACATCCGACCCGGCGCCGACTTCGGACATGGCCAGACTGCCGACATGCTCGCCCGAGATCAGCTTGGGCAGATACTTCGCCTTCTGCGCGTCATTGCCCCAACGGCGGATCTGATTGACGCAGAGGTTCGAATGCGCGCCGTAGGACAGGCCGACCGAGGCCGAAGCCCGGCTGACTTCCTCCACCGCGATCACATGTTCCAGATAGCCGAGCCCGGTGCCGCCCCACTCTTCCTCGACCGTCAGCCCGTGCAGGCCCAGTTCGCCCATGGCAGGCCAGAGTTCGCGCGGAAACCAGTCCTCGGCGTCCACTTTGGCGGCCAGCGGCGCGATCTGTTCGTCAGCGAAGCGGGCAACGCTTTCGCGGATCATATCGGCGCTTTCGCCCAGTGCGAAATCGAAGTCGGGGGTGGCCTTCATCTCGTCTTCCCAAAAATTCCACGGCGCGTCGGTGCGGCCTTTGCGCGCAAATTACCGGAAGGACCTGATGCAAACAAATTGAAACTTACAGGCACATTGAATAGATTTTACCAATGATAAAGCGCGCCCATATCCGGCACTTTCTGGCCGTCGCCGATTCCGGCAGCTTCAAGCAGGCCGCCGCACGGCTGCACGTCACCCAGCCCACCGTCTCCACCAGCATCGCCGAACTGGAGCGTCTGGTCGGATCCCCGCTCTTCGTGCGCGACCGTCGCCACGTGCGCCTGACCGAACCGGGCGGCGCCTTCCTGCCCATTGCCCGCGACCTTGAAGCCGGTTTCCGCCGTGCCGACCAGTTTGCCAAATCCTCGCAATACGCAGAGCAGCCCTGGCCCGACCTGAAGCTGGGCGTGATCCCCACCGTCTCCGGCCCGATGCTGCAATCGATCGCCTCGGAACTGGCGCGGGACTACGGCGTGGAACTGGTCGAGGGCGACGACCACGAATTGCGCGGCCAACTCGCCAGTGGGAAAATCCAGCTCGCCCTCACCCTGCTGGGCCAGACGGAGAGCGGCCCGGAAATCGTGCCGCTGCTCGAAGAGCCTTATGTGATGGTGATGGCCGGAAACCATCCGCTGGCCGAAACCGCCGAAGTCGCCGCCGAGGAACTTGCCAGCGAGATCATGATCGCCCGCCGCTCTTGCGAGGCCCTCCAGCGCACCAGCCGCTTCTTCACCGATGCGGGCGTGCGCCCCCGCTTCGCGCTGCGCAGCGAGAACGAGGACCGCTGCTTGCGCATGGTCGCGGCGGGGCTTGGCATCACGGTGGCGCCGCGCTCGCTGGCCCCGGAAGGGACAGCGACGGCCGAAGTGAGGAATTTCGGCCTGACACGGCGCCTGGGTTTCATCTGCGCGCCGTTCCATCCCGGCAACGCGGACGAAGCGAAAAGGCTGACAACGATCCTGGAGACGATCGTCATCGGCCATCACTCCCGGCAGGAAATCACCAATTAAATCCGAGCCATGTTCCCGCCCCCGCAATGGGGCGCCTTCCCCAGTCCGGGTGTTGGGAAACCCTTGTGGAAATTGCGCCCCCGATCCAACAGCCCACCAGTCCGCCCTCCCGAAAGCGCGAAAATCCGCGCATTTTCGGGAGGGCGTCCGTGCCGCTCCTGTTGCTTCCCATTGCGTAAGGGCTTGACTCACTGCCAGCAAACGCAATGATTTCCACGCAGCGTTGCAAAAATTAGAGCGGGTCCCAATGCCGGCATTTTCGCGGTTTCTCCGATATTTCATGGCGGTCGGCCGGCTCGGCTCGATCCGCAAGGCGGCGGACGAGCTGAACGTCTCCGCCTCGGCCATCGACCGGCAGATCCTCAATGTGGAGGCCGAACTCGGCCTGCCGCTGTTCGAACGCCTGCCCACCGGGCTCCGGCTGACGGCGGCGGGCGAGATGATGATGGCATCGGGCGGCCAGTGGCAGCACGACATGGCCAGCCTGCGCGCCCGGATCGAGGATTTGCGCGGGCTCAAGCGCGGGCATGTCGACATCGCGGTGATCGACGCACTGGCCAAGGGCTACGTCCCGGACATGATCCACGCGGTCCAGCAGCGCTATCCCGGCATCACCGTGGGCGTCAGAGTGCTGGGCAACGACAAGGTCCGCCGCGCCATCGCCGAGGGCGAGGTGGACTTCGGCATCCTGTTCGAGCCGCATTCCTACCGCGACCTCACGGTGCGCGCTTTCGTCGAAGTGGTGCCCGGCTTCCTGACGCCGCCGGGGCATCCGCTGGGCGAGAAGGCAGAGGCCCGCTTTTCGGTCTGCGCGGGCGAACCACTGATCGCGCCGGCCGAGCCGCTGGCGGTGTGCCAGCAGCTTGCCGTGCTGGAAGGCGCCACCGGCGTCACGCCCGACCGCAAGGTCACCAGCGACAATATCCAGATCATCACCTCGCTGGTCATGCGCGGGGCGGGTCTGGGTGTGCTCACCTCGCTCGATGTCGCCACCGAGGTACGGCGCGGGCTGCTGCAATTCACCCGCATTTCCGACCCCTTGCTGCGGCCGATGACGCTGGCGCTGTGCACCGCCACCGCGCGCACGCCGTCGCATGCGGCCGCGCTGGTACTGGGCGAGATCGAGAACGGTTTCGCCGATCTGGGCTACGCCGCCGCCAAATAGGGTGCTCGATTGCCCCCGATTGCCCATCGCGCGCGAACCCGATAGTCGGCATAACCAATTCTCTTTTCCGCCAGGATCGAAAGTCATGTCCGACCCCAACGAGCCCCAGCTCCACTTCCTCGAATATTACGAGGACTTCCTCGCCAAGGTCCGCCTGCTGGCGCGCAACGTGCGGGAGGGCGACTGGAAGCCCGACTTCGTAATCGGCGTCGGTCGCGGCGGGCTGGTTCCGGCGGTCTATCTTTCGCACCAGCTTGACCTGCCGATGCTTTCGATCGACCATTCGGCCAAAGTGCCGGGCTTTGCCGACGAACTGCTCGCCAAAGTCGCGGCGATGAGCGCGGCGGGCACGCGCCTGTTGTTCATCGACGACATCAACGATTCCGGCGGCACCATCGAGTACATTCGCGGCCTGCTCGCCAGCAATGGCAGCATGCCGGACAACTTGCGCTTCGCGGTCCTCATCAACAACCAGCGCTCCAAGGTCGAGGTGGACCTGTGGGTCGACGTGATCGACCGCGCCGAGGACAAGCGCTGGTTCGTGTTCCCGTGGGAATCCGTGGGCACGCGCGATTCGATCATGGAAGAGGCGCGCTCGGTTCCCGATCGGCTGGCCTGAGGGATAGCCCGAGTTCCGGATACAAAACCCCGTCGGCCCCGCGCAGGCGGAGACCCCGCTTTTCTTGGCGGGCGGGGGTGAAAAGGAAGCGGGGCCCCCGCCTTCGCGGGGCGACGGGGTGTGTTTTGCAAGCTTGGTGCTTGGCCCGCATGCCAAAGGTCCGGCCCGTCGCCGACAATGCGCTCCGGTGAAATTCAGCCCTGCGCCGCCATATAGGCATCGATCCGGTCGAGATGCGCCGCCACGTCCTCAGCCGGCAGGAACGAGCCGGTGAAGCTGTTGCGCGCCAATGTCGCCAACGCCTCCCGGTCCAGTCCGCGCGCTGTGGCGACGGCGCGGTAATTGTCCGCCACATAACCGCCGAAATAGGCCGGATCGTCCGAATTGATCGTGGCCTTCAGGCCATGCGCCAGCATCGCATCGATAGGATGATCCGCCAGATCCTCCACCACGCAGAGCTTGTGGTTGGACAGGGGGCAGACCGTCAGCGTCATCTCCTCCCGCACCAGCCGGGCGATCAGCGCCGGATCTTCCAGCGCGCGGTTGCCGTGGTCGATGCGATGGACGCCCAGCAGGTCGAGCGCCTGATGGACATATTCCGGCGGGCCCTCCTCGCCCGCGTGCGCGGTGATCCTGAGGCCCTTTTCCCGCGCCGCGGCAAAGACGCGGGCGAACTTTTCCGGCGGGTGCCCCACTTCGGAAGAGTCGAGCCCCACTGCCGCGATCCGGTCCAGCCACGGCTCCGCCTCGGCCAGCGTCGCGAAGGCCGCCGCTTCCGGCAAGTGGCGCAGGAACGAGAGGATCAGGCTGCTCGTCATGCCGAACTGCGCCTCTGCCGCGGCCATGGCGGAGAGCAGGCCCTCGATCACTTCGGCAATGGGCACCCCGCGATCGGTGTGGGTCTGCGGATCGAACATGATCTCCGCATGGACCACCCCGTCCGCCGCCGCGCGCGCGAAGTAGGCCATGGCCAGATCGTGGAAATCCTGCCGCGTCAGCAGCACTGCGGCCCCGGCGTAATAGATGTCGAGGAAGTCCTGAAGATTCGTGAAATCGTAGGCTGCCCGCACCTCTTCCACGCTGGCGAAGGGGATCGACACGCCGTTGCGCGCGGCCAGCGCGAACATCAGTTCGGGCTCAAGACTGCCCTCGATGTGGAGGTGCAATTCGGCCTTGGGCAGGCCGGCGATGAAAGTGTCGAGGTCGGTCATGGCGTGTCCCGGTTCCAGGCGCATTGGCCCAGCAAATAAGTGCGCGCGACGGCGCGGTCGTCGCCCAGCACCTGCAATGCGAAAAGCCGCGTCGCAAGGTCCGCGCCTTGCGTGCGCCGCGCCAGCAGCGGTGTCGCCTGCGGATCGAGCACCACGAAATCGGCCTCCTGCCCCACTTCGAGGCTGCCCACGCGATCATCGATGTGCAGCAAGACCGCGCTGCCCGCCGTCGCCAGCCACAGCGCGCGGAACGGATCGAGCGCCATGCCCTTCATCAGCGCGGCCTGATAGGCGATCCCCTGTGTATGCAGCAGCGAAAAGGTCGTGCCCGCGCCCACATCGGTACCTAGGCCCAGCCGCACCCCATGCCGGTCCGCCTGCCCAAAATCGAAGAAGCCGGACCCGAGAAACAGGTTGGACGCGGGGCAGACGGCAATGCCCGCTCCGCTCTCGTGCAATCGCTGACAGGCCCGGTCCGGCAAGTGGACGCCATGCGCGAAGACCGACCGGCCGGTGACAAGCCCGAAACGGTCGTAGGCGTCGAGATAGTCCGCCGCCTCGGTAAACCGCGCCGCCACTTCAGCGCACTCGCGCAGGTTTTCGGCGAGGTGGGTGTGCATCAACACCTCGGGATGCTCGGCCAGCAGCGCCCCGGCGTCCGCCAGTTGCGCGTCAGTCGAAGCCAGTGCGAAACGCGGCGTCACCGCGTAGCCCAGCCGCCCGCGACCGCGCCAGCGGTGGATCAGCGCCTCGCTGGCCGCGCGGCCCGAGGCGAGCGTGTCGTTCAGCCCCTCCGGCCCAAGGTCCATCAACACTTTACCCGAGATCACCCGCATGTTCCGTTCGAGCGCGGCTTCGAACAGGGCATCGACCGATTGCTCGTGCACGGTGGGATAGACCAGCGCGCTGGTGGTGCCGTTCTTCAGCAGCTCGTCGAGGAAGAAGGCCGCCACGGCATCGGCATGGGCCTTGCTGGCGAAGGCCTTTTCGGCGGGAAAGATGTGCCGTTCCAGCCAGTCCAGCAACTGCTCCCCGTGCGAGGCGATGCGGTCGGTCTGCGGATAGTGGATGTGGGAATCGACGAAGCCGGGCACGACGAGGCCGGGCAGCATCTCCACCGGGACATCGGCATGGCGCCCGGCCAGTTCGGCATAGACGCCGCGCGCGATGACCACCCCGTCTTCCACCACCAGCAGCCCGTCGGCCTCATGACGGACGGCTTCGGGATCGCTGCGCGGGTCTCGGGAAACGGACAGGAATTCGCCGCGGAAGGCCCGCATCAGGTGGCCCCCATCCAGACGAAGCGGGCCACGAACAGCACTGCCAGCAGTAGCAGGAACCAGTCCTTCTTCTCGACCGTCCCGCGCACGATCTTCAGCGCGGCATGGGCGGTGATGCCGAAAGCGAGGCCATTTGCGATGGAGAAGGTGAACGGGATCATCGCCACCGTCAGGAAAGCGGGGAGCGCCGCCAGCGGGTCTTCCCACTTCACTTCGGTCAGCGGCAGCAGCATCAGACCGCCGACGATGATGAGCGCCGGAGCGGTCGCCGCCAGCGGGATCAACTGCGCATAGGGCGCCACGAACATGGTCGCCAGGAACAGCAGGCCGGTGACGACGGCGGTCAGGCCGGTGCGCCCGCCCGCCTGCACGCCCGCCGCGCTCTCGACATAGCTGGTGACAGTGCTGGTGCCCGCCAGCGAGCCGACGATAGTGGCCGTGGCATCGGTGATGAGGATGCGGTTGAGGCGCGGAATGCGGCCCTCGCTGTCCATCAGCCCGGCGCGCTTGGTGACGGCGACCAGCGTGCCGATATTGTCGAACAGGTCCACGAACAGGAACACGAAGAGGATTTCCATCAGGCCCAGCCCGTGGCTGCCGCCCAGCCCGAACACGCCTGCAAGGTCCAGCTTGAACGCCGTGCCGGTCAGCGCGGCGAGCGAATAGGGCTCGGGCGAGACCGAGACCATACCGAAGAGCCAGGCGACCACGGTCGTCGCCAGAATGCCGATCAGCATGGCCCCGCGCACGTTCCACACGCTGAGCGCGCCGATCAGCAGGAGGCCGAACATCGCCAGCGCCGCGCCGGGGGCCCTGAGATCGCCCAGCGCCACGAACGTTGCCGGATTGGCCACGACGATCCCGGCGTCCTTGAAGCCGATAAAGCCGATGAACAGGCCGATCCCGCCCGCCACCGCCGCGAACAGGTATTGCGGGATCGAGGCGACGATCAACTGGCGCACCCCAGTCAAGGTCAGCACGAGGAAGGCGACGCCCGAGACGAACACGCAGCCCAGCGCGACCTGCCAGGGCACGCCCATCTGCTGCACCACGGTAAAGCTGAAATAGGCATTGAGCCCCATGCCGGGCGCCAGCGCCAGCGGAGTATTGGCCACGAAGCCCATCAGGATCGACGCGAAAGCCGCCGCAAAGCACGTGGCGGCCGCGACCGAGGCCACCGGCATTCCCGCCGTGCCAAGGATCGCCGGATTGACCAGCACGATATAGGCCATGGTCAGGAACGTGGTCACGCCGGCCAGCACTTCGGTACGGGCAGTGGTGCCGCGCTCGCGCAGCGTGAACCAGCGTTCCAGCGGGCCCCGTGGTCCGTCGGGCGTTTCTATCGTCGTAGTGCTCTCGCTCACGCGTCTGCCCCTTGCGGCGGCCCGGTTGTCGCTGCCGGCCGCATTCGTCCCGGACGGTACAACGGAAACAGCAGTGAGGGCAAAAATCAAAGCGCTATTGCTGCACCACGAAAACATCGTGCGACAGGGTGCTGCCTTTCGCTCCCACGTCGAGCGCAATCGCATCGCGCAAGGCGATCTTCAGCCGCGCCGCCTGCTGCGGATCGATGGCCACCGTGTAATGGCCGGGATGGACCTGCTCGAACAGATAGAACCCGTCTGCCTCGGTACGCGCGGTGGCGACCGTCTCGCCCGAGTCATCGCGCAAGGTGAGTTGCAGGCCCGAAACCCCACGCGAACGGCCTGCGCCCTCGAAATAGGCGGAGCCCTCGATCTCGCTCATCGCCACTACCGCGAAGTCGGTGCGGTGGATGCGCCCCGGCCGCGGCACCAGCTCGATGCCCCGCGTCACCGGGGCCAGCGCGATATCGGGCAGCGACGTGGGATCGACCTGTACGCTGGCCCGCGTTCCGGCAGGCAGGCCGGTCAGCAGCACCACGCCGTCCTTGTCGGTCTCGCCCGTGCCGGTGCCCGAACCGAAGGCGACTTCGGGCAGCACCTTGTCGCCCGCGTCATACCGGCCGTCGCCGTTGAGGTCCTCATAGGCACGCAAGGCCACCGCGCCGGACAGCGCATGCCCCGGCGGCGCCACGTAGACCCGGTCGGTCACCGGATCGCGCCCGAAGCCGAAGCCCAGCCGCAGCGCCAGCGAATGGACCTTGTTGCGCAGGCCATAAGTGCCGTCGAACGCCAGCGTGAAGCGGCGGAAGCGGCGCTCTGCGGAAAGCCCGAACTGCGTATCGCTGCGATGAAAGGTCTGCGCTACCGAAGCCCGCACGAGCGTGCGATCGTCCAGCGAACGGTCCACTTCCAGCGACGCCGCCTCCAGGCGCGGATCGGGCAACACGGTATAGCTGGTGGAGGCGCGGACTTGCGTGTGCGATCCGTTGAGTGTGGATAGATCGAAAGTGCCGATCAACTGGTTGCTGGCGCCGCCGCCCACGTCTTTGCCGGGCTGATAGCGCGAATATTCCAGCGTATTGGAGGCCAGCACCCCCGCCACCCGCATCGATCCGCGCAGAGAGGCCGTGGTCTGCACTTCGCCAGAGGCATATTCGATCCGCCGCGCCCGCGCATAGAGCGGGATCGACAGCCCGCCCTCGCCCAACGGCCGCAGCGTGGCATTGGCGTCGAGTTCGGTCACGCGGCGCAGCGGCTGCCCGTCGAACACCCGCACTTCGTCGAGGAAATCGCCGCGATATTCGGCGTGGGTCAGCGTGAAGGACGCGCCCAGCAGCCGCCCGCCCAACCCCGCTTCGATAGCACGCCCGACCTTGCCGCTGCCGCCCAGCGGCGTCGCCCCGTTCTGCATGGCGAAATCGAGCTTGGCCGCCAGCCCGCCCAGCCCCGTACGCAGGCCCGCACTGCCCAGCCAGCGGTCGCCGAAGTCGCTGTCGAACCAGCCGCCGCTAACCATCGCCGTCACACCCGAAGTCACGCCATAGGCCAGCTGCGCGCTCGCCCGCCAGCGGCCGTAATCGAGCCCCGGAATGAAGCGCGGCGCGGTGACGCCCAGCAAGTTCTCGTCCTTCTGCGCCGCGCCCACGGTGTAGACGACCTGCCCTTTCGACAGCCGCCCATCGCCCACCGAGATCCGCCGCACTTCCTCGCTGCGCTGCCCCTGCGGCCCGTAGAACACGAGGCGGAACAGGTTGAGCCCGTAATCGACCGGGACTTGCAGGAACTGGTATTGCCCGTTGACCGCCAGCCGCGTCGATCCCACCAGCACACCGTTGCGGTAAAGCTCCACTTCGTAGCCATCGGGAAGCTGGCCGCGCAGGTCGATCCTGTCGAACACCGATGCCGCCTCCACCGGGGCGTTGGTCACCGTGCCGCCGCGCCCCGCTACGCCGCGCAGGCCGATGGGCAGCGAGGCGGTCGCCACATCGCCCATCGCGAACAACGTGGCATGGAGCGGGCCCAGCAGATCGGCATCGGGATCGGTGCGGCCCAGTTCGATATGCGCCGCCGTCAGCCCATCGCGCGTGGAATGGGTGAGGAAGACCTGCGCGCTCATCCAGGCCAGATCGCCCGCCAGCCGCAAGTCGGTCTCCACCCGCTCGCCCAGCGTCGTGTCGGAAACCGCGCGCGTCTCCACATCGGCCATCGGCACCGAGATCGGCAGCCACGGCGTATCCTCTCGCGGGAAACGGCGTTCGGCGTTGGCGGAGGAGGCCTGCTCATTGCCCAGCCGCTCGCGCTCGGCCTCGCGGGCGAGGCGCTGTTCGAAGGGGAACGGTTCGTTCGTCTTGATCGTGATCGACTGGTCGCGCAGGTCCGGCGTGATCGTCAGCGGCAGCAGATCGCCGATACGCTCGGCGCGAACGTAAAGTTCACCGTCGAAGGCCACGGCATCGCCCTTCGGCAGCGAGACGGCCCTGCCGCCTGCCTCGGCCGTGCCTTCGCGCAAGTTGATCGTCAGCCGCCGATTTTCGGAGAGGAACCAGCCGCTGGCGTAATTGCCCTCGTCCCCGACCGAGATCGCCAGATCGAGCGTCCGCGCCAGCGCCCCCAGCGGCAGGTAGAGCCCGCCCCGCGTGCCATAGGCGATCACGGTATCGTCGCCGCCGCTGGTGCCGGTGGCGGTGGCGACTTTCACCGCAAGGATCACCTCGTCGTCGTACGTGATGACGGGCGTGACGTTGGCGGGGAAGGTCTGCGTGGCATTGGCCGGCGCGAGGTTCGCCGTGTCCTTCGCGGCGCCTTGCGGGCCTCCGAGGCCGAAACTGGGTGCAGGCAGCGCGCGCGCGGCGGCGAGAGCTTGGGGCGGGGAAGTGCTTGGCGCAGCCTCGTGGGCGGGCGGACTTTCAACCGGATGCACGGCCGCCTGCTGCATCGCTCCGGGCACTTCGGTCACGTAGGCCGCTGGCACCAGATGCTCAGGATGTGGCAGCAATGCCGGTTGCCGATCGCTCCCGGAAACCTCCTTGGACGGTGCCAGCGCAATCAGCGGTACCGGAGCGGGCAAATCGAGCGCCGTTACCGACGGCTCGGAGACCGATGGCGACGCCAGCCCAACAGGTCCCTCGGACGGTACGAGTGGGTGCGCTGCATTAAGCGGTGCAGCGTCCGCCACTCGGGCTGCGAATGCAGCAGGTCCCGGCGCGTCTTGACGAGCCTCCGCCGCCGTCAGTGCCTGCCCGTTTGCGTCGGTTTCAGTTGCGGCGGCGGACTGGTCCGTCTCGGATGGCTGCGAAACCTGTGGCAACGCCAACCGCAAGGGCGCGGCGCGGACTTCGGCGGGCACCATTGCTATGGAGGCGGTGGAAGCCCGCAAAGCCGCCCTCACCAGCACCGGTCGCGGGGCGGCAATCGGCGAGGCGAAGGGCTCCGCTGCCCGCACCGTCAGCCCCGGCAGTTCGAGCGCAGCGAAGCCCGGGCGTGGAACCGAGCGCTGCGCCAGCGCGTGATGTGGCGCGGGCGGTGCGTCCTCCCCAGCCGCCGCAACGGCCACCGCAGCACGGTCCCCGCGCGCCAGCAGCGAGGCGCCGGCAAGGAACGGTACGAGCCTGGCCGCCCTCGGCAACCCGCCCCGTCCTGCTTCCCGGCCGTCCCCCCGGCCTTGACTCACGGCACGGTGATATCCCGGCTCGCCAGCACTTTGCCGGGATCGACGTCGTCATCGGTGTAAGTGACGGTCAGTTTCGCACCGCTAGCGAGCAGGCGCGGATCGGCGGCGGGGTCGAGCGGGACAGTCACTTGCCGCGCGTCGATCTCGGTATAGACGCCCAGCCCCCTGAGCACCGCCAGCGGCGCCTTCGCACCCGGCGCGGTCACGGCGATATCGCCGAAGGCGGAGCGCGTGCCGGAGCGGGTGATGGTCAGTTGCAGGCCCCTGCCGCCACCCGGCAGCGGCACGAGATGCGCGTTCTCAATCCCCGCCGTCAGCGTGGTCTGGCCGACGCGGACGATCACCGGGATCGAGATGCCGAAGCGGGGCACGATGCGCACGCCGATCGAATTGAGCTTTTGACCGCCCGCCGCCTGCTCGATCGAATAGGAACTATCTTCCGGCGGCACCGCGACGGCGGAAAAGTGCGAGCGATACTCGCCCGGCGGCGTATCGGGCGCGACGCGGGCCATGATGCGGATCGTCTGCGCCTCGCTGCCGCCCAGCACCACGCGGCGCGGCGACCAGCGCAGCATCGCGGCGGCGCCATGGACTTTGGCGCGCTCGACGGGGTCGGTGACGGTCTCGATATCGAGCAGGCGGCCGTCGCTCGTCATCATCTTGTCGGCAATGGCGATGTCGTACTCGCCGCGCTCGATGCTGCGGTTGTAGAGCCCGACCGACGCAATGCGCGCGCGGTCGTCGATTACCACGCGCTTGGGATAGAGGTTGATATCGCCCATGCCGCCCACAGCGCCTTCGGGCACCAGTGTAGAGGCTTGAGGTGGAGGGGCTTTAAGCGGTTTGTCCTGCGCCATGGCGGCGCTCGCAACGCAAAGCGTCGCCAAACCGCCGACGCGCAACAGGCGCGCGCCGCTCCCCAGTACCGATGCGACGCGCAAAACTGCGACCCCCGAATGCCCCTAGTAATTCTACCCATGCAACTGCGTGGAATCAGGTGCAATCATACTTAGGTCTTTAAAGATAGTAGACAGTCAGCGTGAAAGTGCCCGAATAGTTACCCGGCGCCTGATTGGCCGAGACATTGAGCGTCCCGCCGACATTGAGCGTGTCCTGCCCCAAAGCGCCCAGTACGCCGATGCCGAACGTGCCGGCGTCCGACGTAAAGTCGCTCACCTGCATTGTCGCCGCGCCCGATGAAATCGTCGTGGTGCCCGGCAGAGTGACGAGGAACAGCCGATAGGCGGATCCGTTGAGCTGGAAGCTGGCCGCACCGCGGCCGCCACTGCTCTGCGCCAGCGAAAGGTTGCTCGCCATGCCGCCAGTGCCGGTGACGGCACCGGTGGTGCTGACGGTTTCGGTTCCCGCCGTGGTCGGCCGCGTGAAGGCGCCGAAGCGCAAGTAGGCCAGCGGCACGATCTGCGCGGGCGCCACCACTTCGGCAGTGGCCGACCCCTTGGCCTCGGCCGCCAGCGCTGCCCCCGGAGCCAGCGTGCAAAGCACGGCTCCGAGCAGGGCAAGATTGGCCCGGTTCTGTCTCCTGCCGGTCATCCTCGTCCTTTGCAGCTGCTGACGGAAAGGTATGTCGGCCCCGATCCCCCTCGGGGCCGACACGGACGAGCCTTCGGATGGCGGCCCGCGCCGCCTCCGGAGGGCCCACCCCCAACGGGATCAGTTGTAGGTGACGGTCGCGTCGTAGCTGCCGGTGTAGCTGCCGGCGACGGCGGTCGACGGAACGGTCAGCGTGCCGCCAACCGTGAAGCTGGCCGCGCCCGAACTGCTGAGCGTGCCGCTGGTGGCCGATGCAAGGGTGGTGAAGCTCAGAGTGTTCGAGCCGCTGGCAACGGTGCTGCCGGTGGTCGAGATCGTGAAGGCGCGGCTGGCATCGCCGCCGACCGTGAAGGAATCGGCGGTGTTGGTCGAACCGGCGACAAGAACGACGCCGCCGGTCTTCGAACCGGCACCGGCCGAAGAGACGATCACGGTGCCGCCCGTGCCGGCGGTGAACGAACCGAAGGCCAGCGCCGAACCCGAAGCGTGGGTCAGCGTGATCGGCGCGACAACAGTGGCGGTGGCAGTACCCTGCGCGGTAGCCGCCAGTGCCGAACCGGTAAGAAGCGGCGAAGCGGCGGCAACCGCCAGAGCGGAAACGAGAGCAAGCTTCTTCATGATAAGTACCTCCTGAATAGTCCGGACAAAGCGGAGAGCCCGGACCACACGAGGCGACCCCCGTCTCGTGTCGACTAGGGGCTTATGCTGAGGATTCTTACTGAAAAATAATCAATATTGCCGTTTCACACCAAAGTACTAGGCGCTTCATACGGTTGTCGGAGAAATCTTCCCCAAAATGGCATGTAATCAACCGTAGACAACAATGACCGGTACTTGCGCGCGGTAGTGCGAGGCTTCGGTGCCCGGCGGGATGCGCAGTTCGCCCCCGATCTCGAAACCGTCGCCGCCGGCTTCGTCGAGCACGCCTTGCGCGCCGGCCTGCGGACGGCTGTCGGTCCGCACGGTCAGGCCGGTGACCGGCAATGTCGGCATTTCGGCGGCGGTATCCGCCGCGTGGGCCAGGACCGATTCCGGCACGACGACACGGTAGGCGCGGCCGGGCTGGCCCTCAACCCGCAGGCGCGCAGCGTGAGGTGCGGCGCATTCGGCCTCGGCAGCGGGGCAGGCGGAATGGGCGGCTCCGGCATAGCGCGCCTCGCCGCCGCCGGGCAGGACCATCAGGCTGCCACCCTGCGCACCGACATCGCCAACCGATCCGAAGTCGAGATCCGAAAGCGCGCGGACCGAGAGCGGATCGACCACCGTAGCACTCGCCACGCCAGCCGCATGCGTGCCCCCCTCGGCTACGCCATCCGCAGCCAGCGCCGGTGCGCCCTCGACAAGCGCTCCGGCGGCGAGCAGTCCGGCAGCGACGGGAAGGACAGGCGATCGGGACACGGCATTCTCTCGCAGCGCGGCGCACGGGCCGCATCCGGGTCGTCGGGCCCTGCGTATGGCAAACGGACGGACGGCAAGCCGGTTCCGCGCCCGATGCGTGGCGGGCCCTTCGCCTTCATTTTAGGAAGAAAATCGCAAGACCGGCCGTGCGCGCGGCTAGGGAAATTCCCGTGACCTTTGCTTCAGTCGATGCCGACAACGGTGGCATCGATCGGCAACGGCATCGCCAGCGTGCCGCCGCCATAGCGCCGCGTCAGGTCGATCCGCGCGCCGACCCGGAAGCTGCGCGAGCAGATGCGCTGGGCGCAGCTTTCGAACGTGATACGCATCACTTGCCCCGGCACGACCGTGCCATATCCGGGCAAGTCCGTCTCGAAAGCGGAAAGCTTACCCGTGACGCCGCCGCTGGCCACCGTTCCCGGTGCGGAGAGCACGACCTCCACCGTGATATCGAGCGGCTGGCGGTTCTCGTTCCCGCGATCGTAGGCCACCGTGAACTGAGCCGGCCGCGTGCTGCCGCCGGATACGGGCATGACGCCGCTGTCAGTCACCATGCCGCTTGCCGAGATGCGCCGACTGCCGCTGTCGACCACCACCATCTTGCCGAAATCGAGCCGGACATCGGCAGTAACCGTGGTACGCGCGGGATCCGCCAAGGCCGGAACCGCAATAACGGCGATAGAGAGGGCAGCGGGCAGCAACGGCGCCCGGCGGAGCACGCGCAAGTTTCCCGTTCGATTAATAGAACCGCAGCTGTCCATCCCGCCGCCGAGCTTATACCGCCCCTCCCGCGCAGGCCAGCCCCGCCGAAGGGGCGCACGAAGCTGTCCCCTTTCAGGTCAGCCGCAGAAAAGCCGCAAAGGCCTGCCGGTTCTCGATCAGGAAGGCGATCATCGCCAGCACCAGCCCGGCGCGCAGGCACTGGAAGGCCAGCCCGAGGAACCGGTATTTCTGCCGCTGAAGCACGGTGCCGTTCTGGTGGATATCGCGCAGCATGGTGGTCAGCACGGCCTCATCGGTCGCGGCGCGGTCGAGCATGCGCTGGACGAACACTTCCTGATCCAGCGCAGTGAACACGCCGAAGAACAGCAGGTTGTCCAGCCGCTCATCCTCAAGCTTTGGCGCCCGGGTGCGCGGCATCACCGCGCCCATCGCCAACAGCGCGGACACGAAAGCGAAGCAGACGAGGATCAGCAGCGAATAGCGATAATGCCCGGCATCGAATTCGCGCATGGACAGCGTGAAGACCAGAAAGGTCGTGCCCATCAGGATATTGGCCTTCTGGTCCGCCATCTGGCTGAGCGCCATGTGGTTGGTCATGGCGGTGCGCACCATGTGGATCGAATGGACCGAGACCGTGCGCGGCACGCTCTCCGCAATGGCCAGATCGTGCGTCAGATCGTTCATGAGCAGCCCCCTGCCGGCCGCCGCCGCCCCCGGGCCGCGACGTTCACGAAGGTGGCAGCATATCAGGCAATCAGCCCTCGCGCACCCATTCCCGGCGCAGCGCCGGTCCGGCAAGTGCCATCAGCAGCGCCGCCAGCAGGTAGAGCGTGAGCCCGATCAACATCGAATAGCGCAGCGCCTCCGCGCCCCAGACCGGGGTCAGCGCCTTGGACAGTGCGCCCAGCGCATAGATGCCGCCGCCAAGGCCGATCAGGTTGTTGATGAGCAGGAACAGCGCCGAGGCGGTCGCCCGCGCGGGCGGCTCGACAAGGTGCTGCACCGCACTCGTCACCGGGCCCAGCCAGACATAGGCGAGCGCCTGCGGCAACAGGAACAGCACGAAGGCGGTGGGCACGCTGTGCGTCCAGATCCCGCCCGCATAGAGCGGCACGGCCAGCACATAGGCCATGGCCGGAACCCAGCCGTAGAACGCCCGGTCGGCGCGGCCCAGCCGGTCCGCCAGTCGCCCGCCTGCCAGCACGCCCACGGTCCCGCCCAGCAGCAAGACCGCGCCGAGGAACCACGAAGTCTGCACCAGATCGAGCCCGAAGCTGCGCTGGAGCAGGCTGGGCATCCAGAACATCACGCCGTAGCCCAGCATCGAACTGGACGCCGCGCCGAACGAGAGCAGCCAGAACGCCTTCTTGCGCATCAAGGTGGCGGCCACTTCGGCAAAGCGCACGGTGGGCGGGGCAACCGCCGGTTTGGGCTTGTCGCGCACGATCATGCGGAACGGCACCGCCGCCAGCAGGCCGGACAGGCCGACAACCACGAAAGCTGTGCGCCAGTCCACCCGCGCGGCGACATAGCCGCCCGCCAGAACGCCCGTCGCCGCGCCGATGGGAATGCCCAGCGAATAGATCGACAGGGCAAAGGCCCGCTTCTCGCTTGGAAAATGGTCGCCGATCACCGCGTAGGACGGGGCGACGCCGCCCGCCTCCCCCACACCGACGCCCAGCCGTGCCGCGAACAAGTGCCAGAACCCCTGCGCTGCGCCGCAGAGCGCGGTGAACAGGCTCCAGACCAGCAGCGATCCGGTGATCACCCAGGACCGGCTGGTGCGGTCCGCCAGCCATGCCAGCGGCACGCCCAGCGTCGAATAGAGGATCGCGAAGGCCAGCCCGCCCAGCATGCCCATCTGCGCATCGTCCAGCCCCAGATCCTTCTGGATTGGTGCGGCCAGTATGGCGAGGATCTGGCGGTCCACGAAGTTGAACACATAGACCAGCAGCAGCATCGCCAGCACCAGATTGGGCGAGGCGGATGGGCTTGATGAAACCTTCGGCAAGGAGGCAGAGGCGCTCATGTCAGTCCAGATATTCCTTGCAGAATGAGAGGATCGCCGCGAGCGCGGACACCTCGTCGAGAATCGGGGCATGGCCGACGCGCGGCACCTCGACATGGCTGTAGGGCCCGGAATGGCGCTGCGCCATCTCGCGCACGGTCTCGCGGCTGAGCAGGTCGGACAGTTCGCCGCGCACCACCAGCACCGGGGCGGCGTCCAACGCATCCCACAGCGGCCAGAGATCCACCGGCACGGTCTGCGGCGCATCGCCCGCCATGCTTTGGGCGATGGCGGGGTCGTAATCGAGCGAGACGGTGCCGTCTGCATTCTCACGGCAGGTGCGGCGGGCGAAGGCCAGCCATTCGGCCTTGCCGTAGTCTGGAAAGGCCACGGCATTGACCGCCCGGCAACGCGCCGCCGCCGCCGTCCACGAGGCCATCGGCTCCGACGGCCCGACGTAGCCCTGAATCCGCGCAAGCCCCGCCGGATCGAGCACCGGGCCGATGTCGTTGAACACGAACCCGGTGGCAAGGCCGGGCCGCACGGCATTCATCACCATGGCCATGAGCCCGCCCATCGAGGTGCCGACAAGGCAGGCGCGTTCGATCTCCAGCCCGTCGAGCAGGGCGAACATGTCCTGCGCATAGACATCGGGCCGGTAATTCGCAGGCTCCGGGTCCCACTGCGAAAGCCCGCGCCCGCGCTGATCGGGCACGATCAGCCGGTAAGTGTCGGAAAGGTGCGCCGCGAGTGGCTCGAAATCGGCACTGTTCCGGGTGAGCCCGTGCATCAGCAGCAGCACGGGCGCGGGTCCGGTCCGCGTGTAGTCACGGGCCGGGTAATCGCGGGCGACAAGATCCAGCCGCCCGCAGGCGCTGCGATAGCGGTGGAGGCTGTAGTCCATCTCTTGCGAAATCCTCTTGTACCGGAAAGGGGTTCCTAGAATTTGACCGTGCCGGTTACGAAGACCTGACGCGGGTTGCCGTAGAACCCAGTCAGTGTGCCTTGCGTACCCAGCGTCGGGATCGGGTTTCCGGCGGCATTGAGGTTCACCGCCCCGGTCAGCGCATCCTGGCTGATGTAGCTGTAGCCCGAGGTGATGTACTCCTTGTCGAGGATGTTCTTGCCATAGACGCCCAGCGTCCAGCGGCCGCCCGGCGCCGAATAGACAAGGCTGGCATCCCACAGCGCATAGCCCTTCTGGTCAAGATAGGGGTTGGGGAACTCGAACTGGTGGACCTTCGAACGGTAGGACACCGTGGTCTGAAACAGCAGGTCGCCGGAACCGACGGGGGTATCGTAGCTGAGCGTGCCGCTGGCGGTCCACTTGGGGGTATTCTGGATATTGCGGTACTTGGCGACGTCCACCGTCTGGCCGGCGATCAGCGTTTCGTACTTGCGGAACTTGGCATCGATATAGCCCATCGAGCCGGACAGGCTCAGCCGGTCGCCCGAAGTCACGAGGTTATGGGCAAGCTGCGCGGTGCTCTCCAGTTCGAGGCCCTGCAAACGCGCCTTGCCCGCATTGGACACGACGCCGCAGAAGGTGGGCACGCCGCTAACGGTGCAGGCCACCGATCCGGGGATCTGGATGTCCTTGTAATCCATCCGGAACGCCGCAGCCGCCACATAGAGCGCGCCGCCGAAGAGGTTGCCCTTGTAGCCGAGTTCGTAGCTGTTCACGGTTTCCGGCTTGAAGCTCAGGTAATCGGCGATCTCGGCATCGCTGGGGATGCCGTTGGCATTGCTGGTCGGCGCGTTCTTGCCAACGCCGCGCGGGTCGAAGCCGCCGCCCTTGAAGCCCTGGCTGTAGCTTGCATAGATGTTGTTATCGCGGTTCGGCTTGAACGAGAGCGAGGCGCGCGGGGTGAACTTCTTGTAGACCGCGCTGCCGGAGAAATTGGTGTCGGTGGAGAACAGCACGCCCGGATTGCCGAAGCGCGCGCCGCCGCCCCGGAAGTAGGTCTGCTTGACGATATCCGCCTCGCGCTTGTCCCAGGTATAGCGGCCGCCCACCGAGAGGCTGAGCTGGTCGGTGAAGTTGTAGGTCACGTCGCCGAAGACTGCCCAGGTCTTGGTGTCGACATCGGCCTCGGTATGTCCGGTCAGCATCGGCAGCAGCGCGGGCAGCGTGGTGTAAGTGCGCGAATCGAAGTAGGTGTCGGCGCTGGCGTTCAGCCAGTAAAAGCCGACCAGCGCCTGAAGCGGGCCCTTGTCGTAGGCGAGCTGGAATTCCTGGCTGAGTTGCTCGTTATCGTAGAAAGCCGGCACGTCCAGATCGACCGTGGGGCTGGCGTCGAAGTCGATCGGGGTGGCCGAATGGTCCTTGCGCCAGGCGCTGATCGATTTGAACGTCAGCGCGTCCGACAGGTCCACCTTGATGTTCATGGCAAGGCCCCATGCCTCGATATCCTGCTTGGGATCGTCGATGGCACCGGCGCTGTCGAACACGTCGGGCAGGATCTCGCTGCCCGGCGCCGAACCGGCGATCAGGCGGTGCCCGCCGCGCGGATTGCTGCGGTCGCGCGTATAGTCGCCGGTGATGCGGATCAGCACCGGCTGGCCGCTACCACCCATCTCCAGCGTGCCGCGCGCGCCCCAGATGTCCTTGTCGTAATTGTCCTTGCCGGTGGTGATATTCTCGCCAAAACCGTCGCGGGTCAGCCGCGCCACCGAACCGCCGACACGGACGATATCGTTGATCGGCGCGGAAGCGGTGACCACGCCGTCAAGCTGGTTGTAGGTGCCATAAGTGGCACGGGCCTTGAAGGCGAACTCGTCCGGCAGGGACTTGGTGACATACTTGACCGCGCCGCCGATGGTGTTGCGCCCATAGAGAGTACCCTGCGGACCGCGGAGCACTTCGATGCGATCGACGTCGTAGATATCGAGCACGGCGGCCTGAGGACGGTTGAGATAGACGTCGTCCAGATAGATGCCGACGCCCTGTTCGAAGCCCGAAACCGGGTCCTGCTGGCCAACGCCGCGGATGAAGGCGGAAAGCGTGGAGTTGGTGCCTCTTGAGGGCTCCAATGTCACGTTAGGTACCGTCTGGGCCAGATCGGTGATGTCGGCCGCGCCCGAGCGTTCGAGCTGCGCGCCGCTGAAGCTGGTGACGGCGATCGGCACATCGACAAGGCGCTCCTCGCGGCGGCGGGCAGTGACGATGATCTCGCCCTCGCCCACGTCCGAGGATGCCGCCGGGGCCGCATCCTGCGCCAGTGCCGGGGTTGCGCCGAAGCCCGCCAGAACCGTTGCCAATGTCAGAAAACCGGTAGTCGCACGGCCACGCAGGCCGCCCCTCTGCGCCTTTTGCATCACTAGTCGCTCCCAATGAATCTTATCGTTGGAGAGGACCATATTGATAGTTGAACCATGTTTCAACATTGAACATTTGCCAAGGGGCGGTTGCGGGTCTAGCTGTGTCCCTGTGAGCACAGATGCCCCCCTGCCCCCGGCCGACATCGCACCGGAAGAGCGGCTCGCCTCGGCCAAGACCCCACGCACCGAGCGCGGCCGGAAAACCTTGCGCAAACTGCTCGACGCAGCGGCGGTGGAGTTCGGAGAGCGCGGGTTTCACGAAGCCTCGATCACGGGCATCACCCAGCGCGCAGGCACGGCACTGGGCAGTTTCTATACCTACTTCGATTCGAAGGATGAGATCTTCCGCGCGCTGGTGGACGACCTCAGCGGCAAAGTCCGGCAGGCCGCGCGCGAGGCGCTGCGCGAGCCGCTGCCCGCGCTGGAAACCGAACGGGCCGCGCTCACCGCGTTCCTCCAGTTCGCCCGCGATCACAAGGAAATCTATCGCATCATCGACGAGTGCGAATTCGTCGATCCAGCCAGTTTCCGCATCCACTACGAATCCACTGCAAGGCGCATTACCGAACGTCTGGGCGAAGGCGTCCGCAAGGGCGAACTGCGCGAGGGCTTGGGGGAAGCGCATGCCTGGGCGATCATGGGCATGAACGTGTTCCTGGGCCTGCGCTACACCGTCTGGTCCGACGAAATGCAGCCCGAAGACGTTGCCGAACTTGCCAATTCGATCCTGCGCAAGGGCATCGCGGCTCCGGAAAGCAGCTAACCGACTAACACAGCATGTTAACACTTTGGCCGGTAAGTAGTCTCACAACGAGACGCCATTAGTTAACACTCTGGCAACTTCCGCGATTCCGCGCGATAAGCGTCTCGTGGAAAACAACGCTCATCCCCGCAAGCGCGCCCCGATGAGGGCCCGGCTCCTCCTCGCTTCGGCGGCACCTGCCCTGGCGGTGATCGCGGGCGTGCTGGTCATGGCCATGCAGCCCTCGACCCCGGCCAGCGCCGAGGCGACTTTCCATCCCGCCGCGAAGACCGCACCCGCTCCGGCACAAGCTGCGAGCCCGAAACCGGCGGCCGACAGCGCTTTCGTCATCAAGCGGATCCTGCCGATCGAAGGCGCGATCAAGTACGGCGAATGGCATTGGGACGAAGCGGGCGTGCCTGCCGGTCCGATCGTCATCACCGTGGACCTCGACGCCCGCGTGCTTTCGGTGTTCCGCGACGGCTACGAGATCGGCGCGACTGCGGTGCTGCTCGGTACCGAGGACACGCCCACCCCGCTCGGCGTGTTCCCGATCACCGAGAAGGACAAGGATCACGTCTCGAACATCTACACCGGCGCGCCGATGCCCTACATGCAACGCCTGACCAACGACGGGATCACGTTGCACGGCTCGGAAGTGGCCAAGGGCTACGCCAGCCACGGCTGCGTCGGCATGCCGGACGATTTCGCCGCCAAGCTGTTCGCGGTGACCAAGCTGGGCGACAAGGTCTACATCACGCGCGGCAAGCAGGCCGGTCTGGGGGACGATCTGGTCGGTGCGTGAGTTTGGCCGAGTGTAATTCGGCGAACTGAGGAATTCCGTCTCCTACCGAGCCCGCCTCCGTCGTCATTGCGAGCGTAGCGAAGCAATCCAGAGCGGCTCAATGCGGCCCCTGGATTGCTTCGCTACGCTCGCAATGACGAAAGATGGCGTTGGACCGCTTTCGCCAACCCGCGAAAATGATGGCGAGCCCTCCCGCGACCTCACAATCACAACACTCCGTCGCCCCCGCGAAGGCGGGGGGCCCCGCTTCCTTCTGCAACCTCTCGCATGCCGCAAGAAAAGCGGGATCCCCGCCTTCGCGGGGATAACGGATTTGCACTTTGGAACTGCCGAACGCGCGACTATGTGATCAGAGAATAGATCGCCGCAGTCAGCTCTTGATCTTCTTGGCCGCCCGAACCGGTGCTTTCGCGAAACTCCAGCCCCCGGCATTCGGCCTCACCACGAGTTCGCCGATCGAAGCGGGCTTGCCTTCACACAAAGCCTCGAACAACCGCGCCACCGCGCTTCCGCGCGGCTCTTCGCCGTCCAATTCGGCCACGCAACGCGCCAATACGCGCAGCGCGATGGCACGCGGAGCCTGGGGGCGGTAACGCAGCCCCATCGGCTCTTTCTTGACGCAGGACCGCCATTCAAGCGCGGCCATCCATTCCAGCGCCGCATCGGCATCCGCGAGGTTCTCCGCACTGCGCGCCACGGCGGCCACATCGAGCCAATCCGCGTCGGCCAATGCCTTGCGGATGCGCACGCGGTCGAATCTGTCGTTGGCATTGCTGGGATCGTCGACCGCCGAAACGCCCGCCGCCACAACGACGGCACCCAGTTCCGCGCGCCGCCATTCCAGCATCGGCCGCAAGAGCGGGATCGCAGTTTCCGGCACCCGCCCGCGCCCGCGCGTTCCGGCGAGCCCGGCGACGCCGCTGCCCCGGTTGAGCCGCATTAGCAGCGTTTCAGCCTGATCGTCGGCATGGTGCGCCGTGGCGAGCGCGGAAAGGCCGCGTTCGGTCACCCAGCCCGCCATCGCCGCATAGCGCGCGGCACGCGCCTCGGCCTGCACATTGCCCGGCGCGACCGTCACCCTTAGCGTTGCATGGGGTATTCCGAGGCGCCCGCACAGTAGCGCCACATCGGCGGCCTCGCGCGCGCTTTCAGGGCGCAGGCCGTGATCGACCGTTGCCGCCTCCACCCGTCCGGGCAGCGCGGCGGCTGCGAGCAGCAACAATGCGGTGCTGTCCGGCCCACCGGAAACGGCCACGCCCAATCGCGTAGCTTCTTGGCCCAGCTCGGGCCAGACCGCGTCCAGCCCGGACCGGAAGCGGGAAACCGCTTCCGGCGCCGGGATCAGCGCGGGATCAGGAACAGGCAAGTCCACTGCGCGTGGTATCGTAGAGGCCCTTGAGACGAGCTGCCGCCTCGGCCGCATAAGTCTCGCTGAACTCGGCCAGCGCGATGCAGGCGCGCTTGGTGTCCTTCATCTGCTTCATCGAGATGGCGAGGTACAGCAGGCTGTCCGGTGCACGGTCGCCGCGCTTGTCGGCCTGGTAGTTCTGGACGAACCACTTGGCGGCCTCAAGCGGCTTGCCATCGTCGAGATAGGCGCGGCCCAGCAGATTGCGGCCCCAGCTGACGCGGGCATGCTTGGGGTACTGTTCGAGATAGAGCTTCAGCTGCTGCTCCGCCTCGGGGTAGAACTTGGCTTCCCACAGGCGATAGCCGTAGGAATATTCATCGTCCGCCGCATCGGCCGATTGCGGCTTGGCAATCGCCTTCACGCCATCGACACGCGCGTTGGACGGGCCGACGGGCCGGGTCTCTACCGCGGGCTTGAGTTCGGCGGGCTTGGTGCTCGGCCGCACTACTGCCGGCTGGGACACGTTGCCGTTCGTCGCCGTGAAGTTCGCCGGCATGGCGCCGGGACCGGCCGGCGCGGCCGGCTGCGGATCGACCGGAGCAGGCGCCGGTGCCAGCGCCGCCATCTTCGCTTCAAGCTGGTTGATGCGGTTGGTGTTCTGCTCGACCTGGCCGGTCAGGCGCGCCATCTGCCCTTCGATCGCATCCATGCGCACGAGCACGTCGCTCAGCGGCGTGGTGGCGGGCTGGCCGGGCGCCGCAGGCGGCGCCGCAGCCGGAGCGGTGATCTCGGGCGAGAAATACTTGCCGTCCGAACCGGGGAATACCTTGCGCTGAAGTGCGCGCACCTCGGCCTCGACCTTCTTGAGGCGGGCATCGGGCGAGACATCCTCGGCCTGCGCGGGCAAGCTGATGCCGACAAGCGCGAGTGCGACCACGCCGGTAGCGGCAAGCCGCATCCGACGCACGGTGGTCAGGGAAAGCGCCTTGTTGCCGAAACCCTGCGATCCCAGTGAAGAAATCATTGCCTAATCAACTCCGTCTCGGACGATGCCCGTTGACACGCCCTCTTTACGCCAACCGCTTCTGCGCGGCAGGCTGATCGCCCGGCGAGTTGGTTCTCAACAGGCCGCTTGCGACCGAGGCTGCCTCGCTCGTTCCGAACGGGGCATTAACCAATGCCTGCCGACAGAGACGTGCCGCAAGACGCCCGTCCTGTCGAGGCGGGGCTATTCGGAAGTCGTGGAAAGCGGCGTGACGGCAGGCGCCGGAGCGTCAGCCGCACCGCCCGCCGGGATCGCTGCCGGGCTCGGGGCCACAGCCGACGTCACCGGAACCGTCGCGCCCGCCGAAGCACGCGCCGGAGCGCCCGGAGCGGTGGCAGCGGCCTGCGGATTGGTCCGCGCAATAAGGTCGGCCGGGACCAGCGACACGTTCGACATCGTCATCGGCTTGCTGGCAAGCGGCGGCAGCGTGCGGCCACCGACCGTGATCGCCAGCGCATCGGGACGGCCGAGGCGAAGCTTCGGCGCTTGCACGCCTTCCGGCACGGTCCAGGTCTCGCCCTTCTTGAGCGTGGTCTCGACAAGGCGGGTGCCAGTACCATCGGTCACGCGCAGCCAGACGCCTTCTTCCGTCGCGGTCAGCACGACCGGGCCGGTGGTGGGCGCGGCCGTCGGCGTCGCGACGGGAACCGGCACCGCCACATGGGTCGGCGCGGGTGCGGGCTGGGGCGAAATCAGGTCGGGCAGCTTGCCCTCGGGCGAGAGATAGCTGCTCCAGAACACCACCAGCAGGGCAACCACGACCAGCGCGCCAAGACCGGCGATCCAGGCCAGCCTGGCCGAAGGAACGCGGGCCGGATCGCCCGGCTCGAAATCGTGGACCACCACCGGCTCGCGGCCGCCATCGGCTTCAAGCTGGCGATGCACGATATCGGCGATCACCTTCTCGTCCAGCCCGAGAGCGCGCGCATAGGCGCGCGAGAAGCCCACGGCATATGTGCGCGCGGCCAGGTCGCCCAGGCGGTCTTCCTCGATCGCGGCCAGGTGCCGTTCGGCGATCTTGGTCTGCGTGGCGATGTTAGCGCGGGTCAGTCCCGCAGCCTCGCGCGCGCGGCGCAGCACAGGGCCGACAGTCGTTGCTGCCTGCTCGCCCGCCTGCCCAGTCGCGTCTTGATTTTCGACGTGTTCCATTCCGCTCCCGAAGGGAATTTCGCTAAAAGTGATAGTTCCGAACCGGGATCGACATCAAGCCGGGTGGCCCCTCAAAGTCAATCGGGGCCCCGGCTATTCTCTCAGAAATCTGCGGCGGATGCGACCCCGTGCACGGTGAGTACCCTTCCCGCAAGGCAAACCGGCGCAAATACCCGTGCAAGCTCAGTCGTTTCGCGACGACCGGAGCCGCTGGAACGACAGGCGCCGCGAATGGATCAATCCACCGCTATATCGCGCTCTGCCGCCCATGCCGTCAGCGCGGCACGCAGGTCAGGCGGCGGCGCCGCCAACCATCCCTCGACCGCGGCACCGATTTCGGCGAGATCGACTTTGCCGATCAGTTCCTTGACCGGGCCCACCGAGGCCGGCGTGATCGACAATCTGTGGATACCCAGCCCCAGCAGCGCCAGCGCTTCGAGCCGCCGCCCGCCCATCTCTCCGCAGACCGCGATCTCGACATTGTGCCCCTCGCAGCTGCGAACGACCCGGCGCAGGAAGCGCAGGATCGCCGGGCTCAGCCAGTCGTAGCGCTCGGCAAGCTTGGGATTGGAGCGATCGGCCGCGAAGAGGAACTGTGTGAGATCGTTGGTGCCGATCGACAGGAACGAGATCTTCGGCGCCAGAATGTCCAGCTGCTCCGCCAGCGCGGGCACTTCGAGCATGACGCCGTAGTGGATCGCCTCGGGCAAGGTCTTCTTCTGCTTGCGCAGATAGGCAAGCTGCCGCTCGAAGACTTCCTTGGCCTGATCGAACTCCCACGGTTCGGCCACCAGCGGGAACATCACGTGAAGCGTGCGGCCCGCCGCCGCTTCGAGCAACGCGCGCGCCTGGACCTTGAGCAGCCCCTCACGCTCCAGCGCGACGCGCAGCGCGCGCCAGCCCATCGCCGGGTTTTCCTCACCCTCGCCGTCGTCGTGGCGCAAGTACGGCAGCGTCTTGTCGCCGCCGATGTCGACCGTGCGGAACTTCACGGGCTTGTCGCCCGCCGCTTCCATCACGTCGCGATAGAGCCGCGTCTGCCGCTCGCGCGAAGGCAGCGTGGCGGAAACGAGGAACTGGAATTCGGTGCGGAACAGGCCGATGCCGTCGGCGCCGGTCATTGTCAGGTTGGCGATATCGTCGCGCAGGCCCGCGTTGATCATGACCTGGATGCGCGTGCCATCGCGTGAGGTCGGGTGCACGTCGCGCAGCGCCGCATAGCCGGCCTGCCGCTCACGGCTCTTGGCGAAACGCGCCTCGAACGCCTCGACCACGCCGGCCGGCGGGCGCACCATCGCGGTCGCCTGATCGGCATCGAGCAGCAACTGGTCGCCCTCGCGCACCACGCCGCGCAGGCCCCGCACGCGGCCGAGCACCGGGATGCCCATCGCCCGCGCCACGATCACGACATGGCTGGTGAGCGAGCCTTCCTCAAGGATCACACCCTTGAGGCGGCGCTTGTCGTATTCCAGCAGTTCCGCCGGGCCGAGGTTGCGCGCGATCAGGATCGCATCGTTGCGCAGGCCCATCGAGGCTGCCGTGCCAAGCTGACCGGAAACGATGCGCAGCAGGCGGTTCGCCAGATCCTCCAGATCGTGCATTCGGTCCGCCAGCAGCGGATCGTCGATCTGGCGCATGCGCATGCGGGTGCGCTGCTGCACGCGCTCGATGGCGGCTTCGGCGGTGAGGCCCGAATCGATCGCTTCGTTGATGCGCCGCGTCCAGCCCTCATCGTAGGCAAACATGCGATAGGTCTCCAGGACCTCCTCATGCTCGCCGCCGACGCCGAATTCGGCCTGGCTGGACATGCGGTCGATCTGTTCGCGCATCTTGTCGAAGGCGAGGATCACGCGCTGGCGCTCGGCCTCGGTATCCTCGGCAACGATGTGCTCGATGGTGACGCGCGGCTGATGATAGACCGCCACGCCCGAGGCGAGGCCCTTGACCAGCGCCAGCCCGCGCAGCTGCTGCGGGCCCGACTGGAGCGAACCGGCGGCGTTGACATCTTCCTCGTCGATGAGGTCGGCATTGGTGATCAGTTCGGACAGCACCATGGCCACCGTCTGCAACGCCTCGATCTCGACTTCCTCGTAGCGGCGCGGCTCTACATGCTGGACGCAGAGCACGCCCACCGCCCGTTCGCGCCGCACGATCGGCACGCCTGCGAAGGAGTGGAAGCGATCCTCGCCCGTCTCGGGGCGATAGGAAAAGTCCGGGTGGGCGGCCGCCTCGGCAAGGTTGAGCGTCTCGATCCGGTCGGCGATCATGCCGACAAGGCCTTCCGCCACCGCCATCCGGGTGACGTGCACAGCCTCCTGCGCAAGGCCGCGCGTGGCATAGAGTTCGAGCATCCCCTCGCGCAGCAGATAGACGGAGCAAACCTCGCTATTGAGGCACTCGCCAATCACTTCCACCACGTTGTTGAGCTTGGACTGCGCGTGGTTGCGCGAGGCCATGACCTCATGGAGGCGGGTGAGGATATTCCGGGCTGCTTCGACGGCTCCGCTGGTCATGGCTACCCGACTAACCGAAAGCGCACGCTTTGGAAACGCGGCAGACCCATGAAATCAGCCATTATCTTGAAATCGGCACTTATCGCACGAGCGGCCGATAAGGCTTCGCGTGCCGGAGCGCCCTTCGGGGGCCTGGGTGCGGGGGCGGCGCCCGAAAAAAGGCGCCGCCGACAGCACGGTCAGAATGCGCTCAGTGGCGCGACAATTCCTCCTTGAGCTTGAGCTTTCGCTTCTTGAGGGCCTGGATCATCACGGCGTCAGGCATCGGGCGGCTCAATTCGTCATGAATCTGACGTTCTATTCCGGCATGCTTGAGCTGCAGCGCGCTGACGTGACGACTATCCATGGACAGTTCTCCTCTTCTCGGGGGGTGAAGCCCGTACCCGCGACCGCCTTCTTGCGAAGGCTGAATCGTCGAATTTCCGACGACCGAATGTTCTGTTCACCGCGGTTTGGTACGGCGCTTTTGGCGACTCGGCATCGTGCAGATGCGGCGCGAAAGAGATCGAACCATATTCGCGCCATCTTGCGAAGAGTGTGAATGCTTCATATCGGTGAATCGCGTGACACCTGCGCCAAGCGGGGCCTCGCAAAAATCACCGTGAAACGGCCAAATCGAGAGTAGGGATTCCCTGAGTGACCGAAGAGGAAATGCGCAAGCGCCTCGAAATACTCAAGATCGAGCACCGCGATCTCGATGCCGCCATCGACGCGCTCAACGCGGCGGGGGCCGGTGATCAGTTGCAGATTGCCCGCCTGAAAAAACGCAAGCTGAAGCTCAAAGACCAGATCTCGCTGATCGCGGACTACCTTATCCCCGACATCATCGCCTGACCGGCCCCGCCCAACTCCGAGTCGCTTCCCGACCCCCGTCTTTGCAGCCGCCGCTGGCTGGCGCACTGCGCCTTGATGGTTCGGGCGTGCTCTTGCAGGGGCAGCGGAGAGCGGCCGTAGCTGGACGCCAGCCCGCGAAATCCGACTCGAGATCCAAAAGTTCCCAATGAATTCAGTTAACAAGCGTTAGGCACGAAGCGTACCGAACGGGGACAATCGCGAAATAGGTTTGGAAATTTACCTTTGGGCAGTTGCTCGCGAGTCGTTGTTAAGAAATATCGACCGTCGAATGTCCGAACCCGCGATCATAAACCCACGCATCGTCGAAGCGCTCTATGCCGAAGCGCTGCTGCTTTCCGACGAGGTGCGCCATGCCTTCTCGTACTCGGGGCGGCTGAGCGGCGTGCCACCTTGCGAGGACGATTTCGCCCGCGTCGCGCTATCCAGCGAGGGGCTGCGTACGACCACGCGGATGATGCATGCGATCGCCTGGCTGCTCAATCATCGCGCCTATTTCATGGGCGAAATCAGCGAGTTCCAATTGCGCCGCCATGGCCGGCTGTCTCCGGTGATGCGTCAGTCCGATGCCCGGCAACTGGTCTTGCTGGAGCCTGAAATCATCCGGCTGGTCGAACGCACCCGCCGCTTCTACGACCGGCTGCTGCGCCTCGAAGGCAGTTGGAAACTGGCCGACGAAAACACGCCCAGCGTCATCGAACGCCTGCGCGAACGCATCGAACAGCGCCTCGCCAGCTGACAGTCGCGGACTGTACCCGAACGACACCTAAAGCCACCTGAGCGGCCAATAGAATTCGGCGCCGCGTGCCGCCCGATTGATGCCCCCAATTTTGACGGCGAGCTCCCGGTTTCAAAACATCGTCGCCCCCGCGAAGGCGGGGACCCCGCTTCTTTCGCGACCTATCGCCCTGCACAACAGAAGCGGGATCCCCGCCTTCGCGGGGATGACGGAATTAGGTTGGCTGTCGCTCTCCGGTCGTCGTCACTTTCCGCTTGGGGCAAGAGCCTGCTCGTTCGCATCTCCTCAGACGGAACTCAGCGCCTTGTTCCACGCCGCGATCCGGCGGCCGCGCTCTTCGTCCGTCATATGCGGCGCGAAGCCGCTGCGCTCACTGGCCATCGCGCTTGCCGCAGCTTCCAGATTCGCAAAGAGCCCTGCCCCATACGCCGCCAGAATCGCCGCACCTAGTGCAGTGGTCTCGACGAAGCCGGGCCGCTCCACCGGAATGCCGAGCACGTCGGCGATGTCCTGTGCCATCCAGTCGTTGGCGCTCATGCCGCCGTCGATCCTGAGGTGCGTCCAGCGCGCGCCGTCGGCGGCGAAAGCTTCGGCCAGATCGCGCGTCTGCATCGCCATCGCCTCCAGCGCCGCGCGGGCGAGGTGGGCGCGGCTGCTCGCGAAGGTCAGCCCGGTGATCGCCGCACGCGCATCCGGCCGCCAATGGGGAGCGCCAAGCCCCGATAGCGCCGGAACGATAACCACGCCGCCACTGTCCGGAACCGAGCGCGCCAGAACCTCGGTTTCGCCCGCCGCGTCGATCAGGCCGAGGCTATCGCGCAGCCACTGGACCAGACTGCCCGCCACAAAGACCGAGCCCTCCAACGCGTAGATCCGCTCCCCGCCCAACTGGTACAGCACCGTCGCCAGCAACCGGTGGCGCGAGGCGGGCACTTCGCGGCCCATGTTGGCGAGCACGAAAGCCCCGGTGCCATACGTCGCCTTGGTCGCGCCGGGCACGAGGCAGCCCTGCCCGATGGTCGCCGCCTGCTGATCGCCCGCGACGCCGGTGATCGGGATCGCCGCGCCCAGCCATTCGGGCCGCGTCGTGCCCAGCAGGCCCGCGCTGTCGCACACGTCCGGCAAGGCGCCGCGCGGGACGCCGAAGAGATCGCACAGCCCCTCGTCCCATGAGGCTCCCGCCAGCGCCATCAGCGCCGTGCGGCTGGCATTGCCCGCATCGGTCAGGTGCGCGCCGCCGGTCAGCTTGAACAGCAGCCACGAATCAATGGTGCCCAGCGCCAGAGTTCCGGCATCGGCCGCCGCGCGCACGGCGGGCTCATGGTCGATCAGCCAGCGCATCTTCGTGGCCGAGAAATAGGGATCGAGCACCAGTCCGGTCGCCGTCTGAACCGCCTGTTCGTGCCCGGCCTCGCGCAGCGCCGCGCACATCGCTTCGGTGCGCCGGTCCTGCCAGACGAGCGCACGGGCGAGCGGCTCCCCGCTGACTTTGTCCCAGGCCACCACCGTCTCGCGCTGATTGGCCAGACCAACAGCGGCGATCCGGGCCGCCCCGCCCACTTGCGACACGGCATGGCGCGCGCAGGCCAGCACGCTCTGCCAGATTTCCGATGCATCGTGCTCCACCCAGCCGGGCTGCGGGTAATGCTGCGTCAGCGGGCGCTGCGCGGTGGCGCGCACGCTGCCGTCGAGCGCGAAGACCATCGCCCGGTTGGAGGTGGTCCCGGCATCGATCACCAGGATCAGTTCGCCCTCACCCGCCATGCAACTCCCCTTTTCGCACCTTTATACGCGACCTCGACACCGGAGCCGCGAATGACCATATCGGCCAGATGAACGCACCGGACCTGATCGACAAGCCTTACGCCGTCTCAGAGCGGATTGCCCCGCTCGTACGGCGCGTGCTCGCGCGCAATCCTTCGCCGTTCACCTATACCGGCACGCAGACTTATATCGTCGGCGACGCCGCCGAAGTGGCGGTGATCGATCCCGGCCCGGCCGACGACGAGCATATCGAGGCCATCCTCCACGCCGTCGGCTCCGCACGCGTCGTGGCAATTGCCTGCACCCATACGCACCGCGACCATTCGCCCGCCGCCGCCCCGCTCAAGGCCCGCACCGGCGCGCCCATCATCGGCTGCGCGGCGCTCACGCTCGACGACGACGGCCCCCGCGCCGACGCCGCCTTCGATGCCGACTATCGGCCGGACCGCGTGCTGGCCGATGGCGAGACGATCTCCGGAGACGGCTGGACGCTGGAAGCGGTCGCCACCCCCGGCCACACCTCCAACCACTTGTGCTTCGCGCTCGTCGAGACGGGCGCCGTGTTCACCGGCGATCACGTGATGGGCTGGTCCACCAGCGTCGTCTCCCCGCCCGACGGCGACATGACCGCCTATCTCGAAAGCCTGTCCAAGCTCTACGAGCGCCAGCAGGACACGATCTATTTCCCCGCCCACGGTCCGGCGGTGGAAAAGCCGCGGCAGCTCGTGCGCGGCATGATCGGCCACCGCCGCCAGCGCGAACGCCAGATCCTGAAGCAGATCGCGGCGGGCCACCAATCGATCGGCCAGATGGTGCCGCTAATGTACAAGGGCGTCGACGAACGGCTCTGGCCCGCTGCGGGGCGCTCGGTTCTGGCCCATCTGATTGATCTGGAAAGAAGAAGCCTCGTAAAGCGCGAAGAAGAGGACTGGACGCTCGTCGCGCCGAATTCGTAATTCGTCGAATGGCTATATGACCTGAACCCCAATTCACGTATTCTCTGCAAGTATTGACAGCGCCGAAACACAATACGGCGCAAGAACAATGCAATGCGTGGGGAGAATTCATGGCGACTTTGCCTCAGGCGCGGATCGGCGCCTTTTCGTTCTGGCAGAAGCTGGCAATCGGGCTTTCACTGTTCATCGTCTTCGCCTTTGCGCAGTTCGGCCTGCGCGGCTTTGTCGATTATGCCCATGCCCCGCTGGTCATGCACTTGCATGGCATGGCGATGCTGACATGGCTGGCGCTGCTGACCACGCAGTCCTTGCTGGCCGGAAGGGGCGGGCTGGCGATCCATCGCCGGCTTGGCTGGGCCAGCGCGGTCATGGTGCCGACGGTCGTCGCCCTGGCCAGCGCGCTGTGCTTCACCGCGCTTCGGCTGCACATGTTTCCGCCGTTCTTCACGCCCGCCTATTTCCTCGCACTCGTCCATGTCGAGGCGGCGTTCTTCGCGCTGCTGGTGGCGATGGCGGTGGCGCGGCGCGGGCAGAGCGACTGGCACAAGCGCCTGATGGTCGGCTCCACCGTGCTCCTGATGGAACCCGCGCTCGGCCGCCTGCTGCCGATGCCGCTGATCGTGCCGTGGGGCGAATGGCTTTCGATGGTGATCCAGCTTGGCGTCGTGCTGCTGATCGTCCGCCACGACCGGCGCGAGATCGGCCATGCCCATCCGGCCACCGTGGCCGTGGCCATGACCGTGATCCTCAGCCACGTGATCGTCGAACTGCTGGCGATCACCCCTTGGTGGATCGCTCTGGCGGACCGCATCGCGGCCTGAGCTTTTTCTGCTTGGGCATTCCGGCAAGCCTCCCTAGATAGGCCCCGAATTCCGGCACCGGACTTTCCAACACCGGGCCGCACCGGCCAGACAGAGAGACACCATGACCGCAATGCCCGCAAACCTCTCCGGACTCGACTTGCGCGCCGAGATCGAACGGCTGCGCAAGGAGCGCAACGCGGTTATCCTTGCGCACTATTACCAGCGCCCGGAATTGCAGGACATTGCGGACTTCGTGGGCGACAGCCTCGAACTCAGCCGCAAGGCGGCCGAGACCGATGCCGACGTAATCGCGTTCTGCGGCGTCAAGTTCATGGCGGAGACCGCCAAGATCCTCAGCCCCGAAAAGATCGTGGTGCTGCCGGACATGGAAGCCGGTTGCAGCCTTGAGGATTCGTGCCCGCCGGAAAAGTTCGCCGCCTTCCGCGCCGCACATCCGGATCACATCGCGCTGACCTACATCAACTGCTCGACCGAGGTGAAGGCGCTGTCCGACATCATCGTCACCAGCTCCAGCGCCGAAACGATCCTCCAGCAGATCCCTGCCGACCAGAAGATCATCTTCGGGCCGGACCGTCACCTTGGCGGCTATCTCAGCCGCAAGTTCGGGCGCGAGATGCTGCTGTGGCCGGGCGTCTGCATCGTGCACGAGGCGTTCAGCGAGACCGAGCTGCTCAAGCTCAAGGCCCAGCACCCCACGGCGCCGATTGCGGCGCACCCGGAATGCCCGCCGCACATCGTCGACCATGCGGACTATGTCGGTTCGACCAGCGGCATTCTGAACTATGCGAAGACGGTGGAAGCCGACACGCTGATCGTCGCCACCGAGCCGCACATCATCCACCAGATGCAGCTGGCGATCCCGAACAAGACCTTCATCGGCGCGCCGGGTGCGGACGGCAACTGCAACTGCAACATCTGCCCCTACATGGCGCTCAACACGATGGAAAAGCTCTACATCGCGCTTCGCGATCTGGAGCCGCGCGTGGAGATCGACGAACAACTGCGCCTCGACGCCAAGCGCAGCCTCGACCGCATGCTCGACATGGCGAGCGGCACGGTGGGCAAGGGCGACCTCGGCAGCCGTTGAGGATTTGGGCGGCCTGTAAAGGCAGCCCAAACACGCCGACCTATCACAAATCAGCCCGTCGCCCCCGCGAAGGCGGGGGCCCCGCTTTCTTAGGCGCATAGCAAATAGGGTTCACGCGGAGGCGCGGAGACGCGGAGTAACCGACGCTCCCGTACTCGAGCGCAGTCCGCCTTCCCTTTTTCTTCTCCGCGTCTCCGCGCCTCCGCGCGAAACCATTTCCATAACCCAACCCGCGCCAAAGAAAGCGGGGCCCCCGCCTGCGCGGGGGCGACGGAGTCAAAACGATACTCCTGTCCTCCCTTCTGGTCGCGGGCGGCACGCTGACGATGTGGAGCATTCCCGGCCGCGCCCGGGGCACCTTCAAAGGACTGGGGCTTTGTGCAAAGGCACGGCGGATGAAGCGTGAAGCTTCACCCTGTCGGACGCCACCGCTCCTCCGGCCGAAAATGCAGTTTTGGCGCCTTCCCCGAATCATGGCGCGGAAGCCGCCACCACTCCCGCAACCCGGCCCGCAATTTTCTTTCCTGCCGAAAACCGCGAAATTCCGGGGGTTTTTGCCCGAAATTGGGAAAATAATGCCCTGTGAATAAATAATCGAACCCGAATCGCTTGCAGGGTCCGAAGCTCCTTGCTAGTGGCGCGCTCCTACCACGGAGCGGTAGCAATACAGCTCCGGTGATTATGCGGTCGTGGCGGAATTGGTAGACGCGCAACGTTGAGGTCGTTGTGGGCGAAAGCCCGTGGAAGTTCGAGTCTTCTCGACCGCACCATCACCCTAAATCGGAATTGATAAAAGCCTTCGGGCGCCTTCCGGTTTTCTTTCCCTGATACTTGGAACTACCCTTCGGGGCCCTGCTCCGGTCAGGCGAATGCGGCTTTTGAGCTGCCGCTACTCTCCCGCTTCAGATCCGTCACTTCACCGGGATCGCCCAGCAGTTCGCGCACGATCGCGTAAGTGCGCTCGTCGTCGACATCGATCGCCTGCGTGCCGTCCGCCAGCACCACCGCCCGCACCCGCATGCCCAGCCGCCGCGAGGCGCGCACGATGGCGCCTGCCAGCGTCTCCATCCCTAGCCGCACCATGAGGAAGCCCACCAGCCCGATCGCGCGCCAGATCCGCAGCGCCTCCCGGTCCGTCCGCACGCCGCGAAACACTTTCACGGCATCGACGAAATGCGCGGAGGCCATGCCGTAGAGGTCGCAAGCCGCATAGTCGCCGTCATGCAGCGTGATGAAGCCGCGCTGGGCGCCCGAATGTGCGGCCTCCACCGCCGCGCGGCTGGTCAGCGCGAAAGCGACATCCGCCGTTTCCAGCGCCTCGATCATCACATCGATCGACTCTGCGGACAGCAGCGCATGGTCCGCAGTGGTGACCAGCAGCGGCCCGTCCCAATCCTTTGCCGCCGCGCGCACGCTGGAGGCGATGTCCGCCTGCGCCTCCACCAGTGCCACGGTGCCGCGCCCGGGAAGCTGGGTCAGCACGTCCCACACCGGATCGAAGGCCTCGCGCTCCACGCAGATGGCAAGGCTGGTAACGCGCGGATGCTGCGCGGCGGTCTGCAATACGTGCGCGATCAGCGGACGCCCCGCCAGCGGTACGAGGCAGCGATGGCTCTTGCCGAACCGCGCGGCCAGCGCATCCACGCCCCGGCTGGCGGCGCCGGGTCCGTGCCCGGCAAGCACGATCAGCCGCAGCGGCTGCGGTTCATCGTCGCGGCTGTCAGGGAGATCCGAAGAAGCCATTACCTATGCGGCTATGCCGCGCGCGTGTGACAGGCCCGTGACCCTTCGCGCCCTTCATGCGGTGTTTGCTCCAGACCCGATCCAGCGCCGATGGCGCTCCCGCCGCAGGCGGGGTAGAACTCCGAAAGACCACAGGGGGAGAACAATGTGGCCGCGGACTTCGTGAGCCCGGAGCGGGCGCTGATCGTCGACGACCATGCGCTGGTCCGCGACGGCCTGCGCACGGTCTTCGAACAGGCCTTCCCGGCCTGCGAGGTGCTGGACGCGGCGGACCTTGCCGAAGCGCTGGACAGGTTGGAGAGTTCCGGCAGAGACATCGGTGAGCAGGGCGGCGATGTCGATCTTGTCCTGCTGGATCTCCTGATCCCCGGAATCGAGGGGCTATCCGGGCTGGAAACGCTGCGCGGCCGCTTCCCGACGGCGCCGGTGGTGATCGTCTCGGGCGTGTCCGACCCGCAGGCGGTGCGCAGCGCGCTGGCGGCAGGCGCCGCCGGGTTCGTGCCGAAATCGCTGAGGCGCGACCAGCTTGTCGAGGCCCTGCGCCTGGTACTGGCGGGCGGGATCTATCGCCCGGAACTCCTCGCCGGAGACCCCTACGCGGCCGAGGACGCCTCGATCCGCGCGCGGATAGACAGCCTGACACCGCAGCAACGCGTGGTGCTGGGCCAGCTTGCGGCGGGCAAGCTCAACAAGCAGATCGCCTATGAACTGGATGTCTCGATGACGACGGTGAAGGCCCATGTCTCGGCGATTCTGCAGAAGATGCATGTCTTCAGCCGCACGCAGGCGGTGATCCTTGCCAACCGGATCGATTTTCGCGGGTGAGGTCGGGTATTTGGGGCTAACGCGGCGGTCCCGCTTTTTTGCGACCTCGCGAGGAAGAACAAGCGGGGCCCCCGCCTTCGCGGGGGCGACGAGGACGGGACGTGTTCCCCTTCAGCCGATCGATGCTCACGCGGGATCCAGCCTAAAACGTGTAGGACACGCCGCCGCCCAAGGTCCACTGGTTGGAGCTGCCCCGCAACGAGGTGAACGGCGTGCGCTTGGCATCGTTCAGCATGGCCGAATAGTTCAGCGCCGCGAACAGCGCGAAGCCGCCATCGGTGAAATCGCCCGAGAGGTCATAGCCTGCGAGGATACCCGCGCTCACGCTGCTCCAGCCGCCCTTCGCGTCGAATTCCGGCAAGCCGCTCTTGGCCGACTGTTCGGGCGTGACCGAGAAGTAATAGCGCGCGTATTTGTCATCGACATGGTGCGCGCGCACGTTGAGCGCGACGATCACCGCCTTGCTGAGCGGGGTCTTATACGTGATCCCGGGGCTCCAGGTCATGCCGTGGTAGGCATTCACATCCCACATCACGTCCGTCGAAAGCGTCAGGGAATCGTAGGGATTGAGCAGCCGGTTGGCGGTGACGCCGGTATTGACGCCGAATTCGATCGCCGGGTCGAGCTTGCCGAGCGATTTGACCACCGGGTCCTCGATATGCCGGACCCGGTTGTATGAAATCGACCCCACCGGGCCCAGTTCGAAGCCGAACTTCGCGTCCTTGCCGTCCGGGATCAGGTCCAGCGATACGCCGCGCGGGCGCGGGTTGATTTTTACGCCGTGAAACCGGCCCATCACGACGGGTATCGCCGAGAATACCTGATCGTTGGAGCCCTGATAGCTCGGCCCGTAGAGGGCCCCGACGCCGATGAGCAGATAGTCGCCCTTCATCACGTCCTTGTGAGGCTTGGCGGTGCTGTCCGCGCTATCGCCGCTGGCAGTGGCGGCGTCGCTGCTGACATCGCTGGTCCCGGCGGCATCCTGCGCGGCGGCGGGGGCAAGCGGAAAGGCTGTGGCAAGCAGCGCGAAAGGTAAGCCAAGGGTAAGTGCAGTCGGCGGAAAACGCATGGGATTTCTCTCCATCCTTTCCCCACCAACGCCTGTCGCGCCGTGCGGTTGCGAGATAGCGCGCGTCAGCGGGTCGGGGTACGCCGCCCGTTCAGGTCACGGTCTCCTGCGGAAGCGACTGGTTTCCCTCGTCCAGTTGGCGCTGCATGATGAACACGTCGAGCCACTTGCCATGCTTCCACCCGGCACCCGCAAGCGTGCCGACCGGGCGGAAGCCCGCGCGGGCATGGAGCACGACCGAGGCCGGTTCGCTTTCGGCAATCACCGCGAAGGCCTGCCGGAACCCCCGCGCCTCGCACTGGGCCAGCACCGCGCCGAGCAGGGTGCCACCGATGCCGCGCCCGACGCTGGTGGGCTCGACGAAAATCGTGGTCTCGACACTGTAGCGATAGCCCACGCGCGGGCCGTAGCGATGCGCGAAGCCGAAACCGATCACGCGCCCGGTCTCTCCGCCGTCGCGCACCAGCACGAAGGGATAGCCAGCCTCCAGCGTGGCGGCGATGCGCCGGCGCGTTTCCGCTTCGCTCGGAGGCTCGGTTTCGAAAGTCGCGGTGCTTTCCAGCACGTAATGCGCATAGATTTGGGCGACCGCGGCGGCATCGTCCAGCCGGGCGTCGCAAACAGTCAGTTCCCCAGTCATCGTCATAAATATGCCGTAAACCTAACGGGCTGCCAAGCTGCGCATCCGGGAACACTAAATCCCTTCGGGTAACCGACTGAGCCGTTCCATTTATCCATTATCCGCCTAAACGTGGTGCGATGACTGCTCGCACCTGCAACCTGGCGATCCTTGGCGGCGGCCTTGCCGGCGCGTTGATCGCGCTCGCGATGGCGCGGCACCGTCCGGACTTGCGCGTGCTGCTGATCGAGCGCGGCAACACGCTGGGCGGCGAGCATGTCTGGTCGTTCTTCGAAAGCGATCTGAACGCGGAGGGTCGCGCGCTGGTGGAACCGCTGGTGGCGGCGCGCTGGCCCGGATACGACATTCACTTTCCCGCATTTTCGCGCAGGCTCTCCACCCCCTATGCCAGCGTGACGAGCGACCGGCTGGACAGCGCTGTGCGCGCGGCGTTGCCTGCGGAAGCCGTGCTCACCGGGGCGGACGTGCACCACGCCACGCCGGTCTCGGTCACGCTGGCGGATGGCACCGAGATTGCCGCCGATGCAGTGATCGACGCGCGCGGCGCGCGGGCTCTGCCCCACATGGCAGGCGGATGGCAGAAATTTGCGGGGCAGATGCTGCGCCTCTCCGCGCCGCACGGGCTCGACCGCCCGGTGGTGATGGATGCGCGGGTCGAGCAAGTGGACGGCTATCGCTTCGTCTATGCCCTGCCCTTCTCGCCCACCGAGGTCTTCGTCGAGGATACGTACTACGCCGATAGTCCCGTGCTGGACCTGCCGGTGCTGCACGCCCGCATCGCCGACTATGCGCGGCAACGCGGCTGGCAGGTGGCGGCTGTGGACTATCAGGAAACCGGGGTACTGCCGGTGATCGCCGCCGGGGATTTCGAGGCGTTCTGGGCCGCGACGGGCGAACCGGAAATGGCGCGGGCCGGGACGCGTGCAGCGCTGGTTCATCCGCTCACGTCCTATTCGCTGCCCGACGCGGTGCGGTTCGCGCATCATCTCACCACTCTCGACAACCTCTCAGGCAACAGCCTAGGAAGGGCCAGCCATGCATGGGCCGCAAACCATTGGCGCGGGGGGCGCTACTATCGGATGTTGACTCGCATGCTGTTCGCTGCCGCACCGCCCGGTGCGCGCTGGCGCGTGCTCGAACGTTTCTACCGGCTGCCCGAGCCGCTGGTGGAGCGTTTCTACGCGGGCCGGTCAACGCTGGCAGACCGCGCCCGGCTGCTGATCGGTCGTCCGCCGGTGCCGGTGGGTGCCGCGCTGGCCAGCCTTTCCGGCGGCGGCAGGGCGCTTGCGGACCTTGGCGCCGATTTTGGCATCACACGGGAACCTTCGCGATGAATACTGTCGAGTCCAGCAGGGCCTGCGTCGTCGGCGCCGGTTTCGGCGGCCTCGCCCTCGCCATCCGCCTGCAAAGCGCGGGCGTGGCAACCACTCTGGTCGAAGCGGGCCAGCAAGTGGGCGGCCGCGCCTGGGTCCGCGAGCAGGAGGGCTTCACGTTCGACGGTGGCCCCACCGTCATCACCGATCCCGCCGCCCTGCGCGAACTCTGGGCCCTGTCCGGCAACGACATGGCAAGCGACATCGAACTGATGCCGGTCATGCCGTTCTACCGGCTCAACTGGACCGACGGCGTGACGTTCGATTACGCGAACGACGAGCCGGCGCTGCGCCGCGAGATCGCCCGCGTCGCCCCCAACGATATCGGCGGCTACGAGGAATTCTCGCGCTATGCCGCCGGGGTCTATCAGGAAGGCTACGTCAAGCTGGGGCACCAGGCATTCCTCGATTTCAGCAGCATGGTGAAGGCCGCGCCGGCGCTGGCCCGCTATCAGGCCTGGCGCTCGGTCTATTCGATGGTCAGCCACTATGTGAAGGACGAGCACCTGCGGCAGGCGCTCTCGTTCCACACGCTGCTGGTGGGCGGCAATCCGATGACCACCAGCGCGATCTATGCGCTGATCCACAAGCTGGAAAAGGACGGCGGCGTCTGGTGGGCGCGCGGCGGCACCAACAAGCTGGCGCAGGCGATGGCCCGCCAGTTCGAGCGGATCGGCGGCACCCTGCGGCTGGGCGACAAAGTCGCGCACATCCACACGGTGGGCGACCAGGTTACTGAAGTCGAATGCGAGAGCGGCTGGAAAGCCCGCTTCGACGCCATCGCCAGCAATGGCGACATCATGCACTCCTACCGCGACTTGCTGGCAGGCAGCATGCGCGGGCAGGAAATGGCCAAGAAGCTGGCGCACAAGCGTTATTCGCCCAGCGTCTTCGTCGTCCACTTCGGCCTTGAAGGGGCATGGCCGGGCATTCCGCACCACTCCGTGCTGTTCGGCCCGCGTTACAAGGGCCTGCTGGACGATATCTATGAGCACGGCGTGCTGCCGCGCGACTTCTCGATCTATCTCCACCACCCCAGCGTCACCGATCCCTCGATGGCGCCCGCCGGCAAGAGCACGTTCTATGCGCTGGTGCCGGTGGCCAACATGGGCAAGCTGCCGGTCGACTGGGACGAAGTGGGCCCGGTACTGGAACGCCGTGTGCTCGCCGAAGTGAGCCGCCGCCTGATCCCCGATCTGGACGACCGGATCGTCACCAAGTTCCACTATGCCCCGCCCGATTTCGAACGCGATTTCGGCGCCTACAAGGGCAATGCCTTCAGTCTTGAACCGCTGCTGACGCAGAGCGCATGGTTCCGGGGGCACAACCGGGACGACAAGCTGAAGAATTTCTACCTCGTCGGCGCGGGCACTCATCCGGGCGCGGGCATTCCCGGCGTCGTCGCCAGTGCCAAGGCCACCGCCAAGCTGATGGTCGAGCAACTGCGATGAGCCGCGAGGTCAACGCGCTGAATGCCGCATGGGGCTGGACCGGCGTCACCTTCGCCGAAGTGGTGGCGCACAGCCTGATGGGCCATGCGCTGGTCACCGACAGCACCGGCGCCTTCCACTACCTCGACCCCGACCTTGGCGAACTGACGCTCTTGGGCGACGAGGCCGCCGCCAGCGCGCACATGGCGCTGGAAGAGACGCAGGCGATCTGGCGCGCCACGGCCCTGGTAGAGGCGGCGGCGAAGCGGCTGGGCCCGCCCGCGATTGGGGAAGTCTACAGTCTCACGCTTCCGGCGCTGCTCGCGGGAGACTATGCGCACGAAAATCTGATCAGGATCGAATTCGTGAAACTGATCTTTCTTACCGGCGACCTTGCCCGGCAGACACGCGATCTGCCGGATGGCGCGCCGGTCCAATTGAAGGTTATCGACTGACATGAAGCGTCTCGCGGTCTACTGCGGCTCGGCCACCCCCGCCGATCCGCGCTATATCGAACTCGCCCGCGAAGTGGGTGCGACTCTGGCCCGCAAGGGCATCGGCGTCGTCTACGGCGGCGGCAGACTGGGCCTGATGGGCGCGGTGGCCAGCGGCGCGATCGAGGCCGGCGGCGAAGTGATCGGCGTGATCCCCGAAGCGCTTACCGGCACCAACGGCGCGGGCGGCGAAGTTGCCAACCACGACTGCACCGAACTCCACATCGTCAAGACCATGCACGAGCGCAAGGCCGAGTTCACGCGCCTGTCGGACGGCTTCATCGTCATCCCCGGCGGTGTCGGCACCATGGACGAGCTGTGGGAAGCGGTGAGCTGGGCCCAGCTCGGCTATCACGACAAGCCGGTGGGCGTGCTCAATGCCTTCGGGTTCTACGACCTGCTGCTGGCCTTCAACCGCCACATGGCCGAAACCGGCTTCGTGCGCCCCGCGCATCAGGGCATCATCATGGCCGAGACCGAGCTGGAGGCCTTGCTGGACCGCATGGCGGCGCATGAGCCGATCGTGCCGATCGTCCGGATGGACCCGAAGACGCTCTAGACCCACCATGACGTCCGATCGCACCGCTCTGGTAGAGGCCGCCCGCAAATCGATCCGCAAGGGTTCGAAAAGCTTTGCGGCGGCCAGCCGGCTGTTCGATCGGACCACGCGGGAGCGGGTCTGGCTGCTCTACGCCTGGTGCCGCGCCTGCGACGACATTGCCGACGAGCAGGACCACGGCCGCGCCGCCCGCGCGGTGCCGCTGGGCACGCGGCTCGCCCCGCAGGACCGGCTGGCGACGATCCGCACACTGACCGAACTCGCGATGGCGGGGGAGACCACCGGTACCCCCGCTTTCGATGCGCTGGCGCAGCTCCGCCGCGAAGTGCCGATTGCCGATGGGCTGATCGAGGACGTGCTGGCCGGCTTCGCGCTGGACGCCGCCGACTGGCGTCCCCGCAGCGAAGCGGACATGCTGCGCTATTGCTACCACGTCGCCGGGGCCGTGGGGGTCATCATGGCGCTGGTCATGGGCGTGGACGCCGGGGACGACGACACGCTGGACCGAGCCTGCGACCTTGGCATCGCGTTCCAGCTCGCCAATATCGTGCGCGATGTCTGGGAGGATGACGCGCATGGCCGCTGCTACCTGCCGGAAGAATGGCTGGCCGAAGCCGACATCCCGCCCGGCGAAGTGACCAAGCCGCACTATCGCGGCGCGCTGGTGCCCATGGTGGCGCGCGCCTGCGGCCTCTCGCGCGATTACGAGGCATCGGCCCGCGTCGGCGCCACCCGGCTCGCCTTCCGCCAGCGCTGGGCGGTGCTGGCCGCCGCCGATATCTACGGCGGCATTGCAAGAGACGTGGAGAAACTGGGCAGCCACGCCTGGGACCACCGCGTGCGCACGTCGGGCATGCGCAAGCTGGTATATCTCTGGCAGTCCTGGTGGGAAGCGCGGCGATCTCCGCCGCTGGACGCCGCCCCGCACCCGGCCCTGTCACGCCGCGAACTGGCGGACATGGCGCATGGCCGGACGGTTCACCAACCCGGCTGACGAACTTGCGAGGCGAGGCGAGGCCAGCCCGCTTCGCAATCGAAACAAGCCTCCGCTGAACCATAAAACCCGTCGTCCCCGCGAAGGCGGGGACCCCGCTTTCTTCTCGCAAGTCCCCGCCCATACGCAGCGGTCACACAATCAGGAACAAGCGCACAAAAACAGGCAGGCCGCCGGTTCTTCCCGGCCGGCCCGTCATGCCTGTCAATTTTCTGAAACTGTGGACCCGAGGGGCGGTAGCGAGATGCGCGCAAGGGCGATTCGCGGTCGCAGGGGGACCATGCCCGGCCCGATACCGGACGGCAACCGCCCGGCGCCCTGCAATCTGCCGTCTGCCCCGCGCCTGAGACGAGTTGCATTTTTCGGCATCCAGACCGCACCGTCGCATGCAGCCAAGCGCGCCCATGCGCGTTTCTATCGGTGTCTCACGAAGGAGAAGATGCCATGCTTTTCACCATCGCCGCCATCCTCATTGTTCTCTGGCTGCTCGGCTTTGTCGTGTTCCACGTTACGGGCGCGCTGATCCATGTCCTGCTGGTGGTCGCGATCATCGTCGGCCTTGTGCAGCTGTTCCGCGGCCGAAGCGTCTAGCCCGTCAGGCCGCTAGAACTCGTGCCCCGCCGTTGGCGGGTGCGCCTTGTAGAAGCCGGGCGGGTTGACCCTGCGGAAGAGCCGCCCCTTCTCCGAATACAATACCAGCACCAGTGAAATCAGCCCGCAGACCACCATGGCGCCCAGGATCGGCCGCGCCGTCCCGTCATAGGCCTGCCCAATCAGCGAGCCGAGCCCGGCGCCCAGCACCGTACGCACGAACGACATGACCGAAGCCGCCGCGCCCGCGATCCGCGCGAACGGCTGGAGCGAGATCGCCTGGAAGTTCGCACCGATGAAGCTCATCATGCACATGGTGGCGGTCATCAGCGGGATGAAGGTCCACAGCGTCTCGCCGCGCATCGCCAACGCCAGATGGATCGCGGCGAACAGGATGTAACAGAGCAACGCCGTGTGCGAGACACGCCGCGCGCCGAACTTCTCGACAATGCGCGAATTGGCGAAGTTGGAGCAGGCCATGACCAGCGCCATGCTGCCGAACACCAGCGGGAAAAGCGTGCCCGCGCCGAAGTGCTCGCCCACCAACTGCTGCGCCGAGTTGATGTAGCCGAACAGCGCGCCCTGCACGAAAGCCGCGCCAAGGAAATAGCCCAGCGAAGCCCGCTCCTTCAGCGCCATCGCCATGTTGCCCGCGATCACGCGTGGCCGGATCGGCTGGCGATAATCGGCATGCAGCGTCTCGGGCAAGCGGAGCGCGCTCCACACGAGTACCAGCACGCCCATCGTGCACATGATCCCGAAGATCCAGCGCCACCCGGCAAAGAGCAGCACCGTCTGCCCGATCATCGGCGCCACCATCGGCACGACCATGAACGTCATCGCCACCAGCGACTGCGTGCGGGCCATGCGGTCGCCATCGAAACGGTCACGCAGGATCGTCATCGGCATGACCATCATCGCCGAACAGAACGCGCCCATGAACCCGCGCGCGATCAGCAGCAGCATGAAACTGCCCGAAATCGCGCAAAGGAAGGCGGTGAGCACGTAAGCCGCAATCGCGGTAATCACCACCGGCCGCCGCCCGAACCGGTCCGCCAGCGCGCCGGGAAACAGCGAGCCGAGCCCCGAGCAGATAAGGAAGACGCCGACGATAAGCTGGCGGCTGTTCGGATCGGTGAGCCGCAAATCGTGCGAGATCGCGCCGAGCGCGGGCAGCATGACATCGATCGAGAGCGCCATCAGCGCCTGGAGCGAGGCCATCAAGGCGACGAATTCGACTTCCCCCATCGGGAAGCGGTCGGACCTGGCATCGGCGGACTGCATGCCCAAGCCCATGCCGCATGCGCGAAGCGAGCGCCAGCCCCTTGCCGCGGTTTCCGTGCTTTGGAGCCGATTCAGGGCCGGGCGATGTGTTCCCGGAACCAGTCGGCCAGTTCCTCTTCCGACAGATCGCCCCCGGCAAGTGCCACGAAAGCGACGACCATTTCGGCATCGCTTGCCGTGAGGACATGGCCGTTCAGCATCAGGAAGGTTTCCGCGATCACTGCCGCCGTGCGCTTGTTGCCATCCACGAAAGGATGATTGCGCGCAATCCCAAAGGCATAGGCCGCCGCCAGCGCGCAAGCGTCCGGTTCGCCATATTCCGCGAGATTGCGCGGACGCGCCATGGCGCTTTCAAGCCCGCCCCGATCCCGCACGCCATCTCCGCCGCCGTGTTCGACTATCTGCTCGGCATGCGCCGCCAGAGCGACCTCATCGGCGATCCAGACCCAGGCTCTTGCCACGATGGCTACTTGGCCAGTTCGCGCAATGCCCGCTTGCGCCGCGCCATCACCTCGCGCGCAGCCGCCATCTGCGCCTCGAAATCCGGCTCCGCCGCCGAAAGCTCGATCCCGCGCGGTGTGACGACCACCGACAGGGCCTCCCCCACCTCGGCATGCAGATGCGTGAGCAACTCCTTGGGCAGGATAACACCTGCCGAATTGCCGATCCGGGTGATCTTGAGCGTGGTGTTCATACGCAAGTTATAACGAATTCACGGCATGGATGCGAGGGGGTCAGCGCAGCTTTTCGATCAACGCCATTGCGGCGGCGGGGGCTCTTTCCTTGGCGCCGTTGATGAAGAAGATGAAGACTTCCTTGCCGTCCTTCGACCAGTCGCGGGCGCGGTTTGCCCAGGCATCGAGTTCGGCGTCGGGATAGCCCTGCTCAATTTCGGCGCGGGCGTTCTGGAGGCGCGCGTAGATGAACGGCGCATTCTCGGTGGTATCCATCACCGGGTACTTCGGGGAATCGGCAAGGATCACGGCAACCCCGGCCTTGTGGACGAGATCGAAGAATGCCGGATCGTCAAAGCTCTCGTGACGCGCCTCGATGGCGTGGCGCAGGGTCAGGCCCTCGTGCCTTGCGGGCAGCAGGGCCAGGAAGGCGGCGATTTCGTCGGCATCGAACTTCTTGGTGGCGGCGAGTTGCCAGTTGATCGGGCCCAGCTTGTCGCCCAGTTCGACCAAGCCCTGCTCGACGAAATTCATGATGCTCTCTCCCGCCTCGCCAAGGTTCTTGCGGTTCGTGCAATAGCGCGAGCCTTTCAGCGCGAAGTGGAAGCCGTCCGGCACGGTGTCGCGCCACTTGGCGAAGCTGGCCGGTTTCTGGCGGCCGTAGAAAGTGGCGTTGATCTCGGTGCCGGTCAGATTCTGGCCGACATATTCCAATTCGCGCGCCTTGGAGACCGTCTTGGGGTAGAACGTCTCGCGCCAGGGGTCGTAGCTCCAGCCGCCGATACCGATATGGATGCTGCCCTGCTTGCCCGCGCTCATGCCCGATCTCTCCTTGGTGCTCGCCAAAGCCAGCTTGCCCTGTCATGGGCAGCGATAACAGGAGAATACGACATGTCGGGCGACGACGAAGACTATATCTACGACGAAGAGAGCGGCGAATGGCTGCCCGCTTCCGAGCTTGCGGCCAAGCGCGCGGCGGCGGACACCATCGAAGTGCGCGACGCGGTCGGCAACCTGCTGGCGGACGGCGATGCGGTGACGCTGATCAAGGATCTGGATGTGAAGGGCGCGGGGCAAACGCTCAAGCGCGGCACGCTGATCCCCTCGATCCGGCTGACCGGCGATGCGCAGGAGATCGACTGCAAGTATCCGGGCATCAAGGGCCTCGTCCTGCGTGCGGAGTTCGTGCGCAAGCGGTAGTCGCGCGCCGAAGCCATCGCTCCCATTCGTCATTGCGAGCGCAGCGAAGCAATCCAGAGGCGCGTGGAGCCGCTCTGGATTGCTTCGCTGCGCTCGCAATGACGAGGAATGGGGCGAGAATACAGGCTAGGCTAGCGGGGATGCGGCAGACGCCGCGGATCCCTCTACCCCTTGGAAAGCCGCTTGCGATTGGCCCTGACGCGTTTGCGGTAGTGCCGCACGGCCTTGCGCGCCGCCTTTTCGGGCGCGATCGGGCCGCCCCAGAACAGCTTGGCCGCCAGTTCGGCATTGGCCTCCACCTTTTCGGTGACCATGCGCATGTTTTCGTGGCTGCTGCCCTGGCCGGTCATCATGTCCGAGGTCCGCATCCCGATAACCATCATGGAATCGGCCCAGAGCCAGTAGCTTTCTTGGGCCAACTTCATCCAGTCGGCAGTGGGGTTGTGCATGGAATCGGAACTCCTGAGTGGTCCTCATTCTAGCATCCCCTTTCGCAACCGCGAAGGCGAGAGACCCCGTTTTTCTTGCAGTGCAGCGCAAAAAGAAACGGGACCCCGCCTGACGGGCGAATTTGCGCGGGTTCAGTCGTGCTCGCGGCCGCCCGCGCCCATGTAGAGTTCGCTGCCGGTTTCCCTGAACACCTTGCTCATTTCCTGCATCCCGGCCTCCGCAGCGCGTTCTTCGACCGGCTCGGGATGCGCGGCGAGGAATGCGTCGCTTGGCTGGTTCTGCTTGGCCGCGAAGTCCCTCACTTCCTGGCTGATCTTCATCGAACAGAACTTCGGCCCGCACATCGAGCAGAAATGCGCGGATTTGGCGCCTTCGGCCGGAAGCGTCTGGTCATGGTACTGCTCGGCGGTGTCGGGATCGAGGCTGAGGTTGAACTGGTCGCGCCAGCGGAACTCGAAACGGGCGCGGGACAGCGCATCGTCGCGGACTTTGGCGGCCGGGTGCCCCTTGGCCAGATCAGCGGCATGGGCGGCCAGCTTGTAAGTGACGACGCCGACCTTCACGTCGTCGCGGTCCGGCAGGCCAAGGTGTTCCTTGGGCGTGACGTAGCAGAGCATCGCCGTGCCGTACCAGCCGATCATGGCCGCGCCGATGCCGCTGGTGATGTGGTCGTAACCCGGCGCGATATCGGTCACGAGCGGCCCGAGGGTGTAGAACGGCGCTTCGCCGCAAGCCTCAAGCTGCTTTTCCATGTTCTCCTTCACCTTGTGCATCGGCACATGGCCCGGCCCCTCGATCATCACCTGCACATCCTGCGCCCAGGCGCGCTTGGTGAGTTCGCCAAGGGTGTAGAGTTCGGCGAACTGCGCCTCGTCATTGGCGTCCGCGATCGAGCCGGGGCGCAGGCCGTCGCCCAGCGAGTAGGCGACATCGTAGGCCTTCATGATCTCGGTAATCTCGTCAAAGCGCTCGTAGAGGAACGATTCCTTGTGATGGGCAAGGCACCACTTGGCCATGATCGATCCGCCGCGACTGACGATGCCGGTCACGCGCTTCGCCGCAAGCGGCACGAACGGCAGGCGCACGCCGGCGTGGATCGTGAAATAGTCCACGCCCTGCTCGGCCTGTTCGATCAGGGTGTCGCGGAACACTTCCCAGGTCAGATCCTCGGCAATGCCGCCGACCTTTTCCAGTGCCTGATAGATCGGCACGGTGCCGATCGGCACGGGCGAGTTGCGGATGATCCATTCGCGGGTGTCGTGGATGTTGCGCCCGGTGGAGAGATCCATCACCGTGTCCGCACCCCAGCGGATCGACCAGACCATCTTGTCCACCTCGCTCGCCACGTCGGAGGCGACGGCGGAGTTGCCGATATTGGCGTTGATCTTGACGAGGAAATTGCGGCCGATCGCCATCGGCTCGCTTTCGGGGTGGTTGATGTTGGAGGGGATGATGGCCCGGCCGCGCGCCACTTCCTCGCGCACGAATTCGGGCGTCACGTAATCCGGGATCGCCGCGCCCCAGTCTTGCCCGTCGCGGACGTATTCCTTCAGCATTGCACGGCCGAGGTTCTCGCGCTCGGCGACGTATTCCATCTCCGGCGTGATGATGCCGGCCCTCGCGTAGTGCATCTGGCTGACGTTCATGCCCGGCTTGGCGCGCAGTGGGCGTTTCACCACGTTGGGGAAGGCCGGGACGCCGCCTGAGCGGTCAGGGCCGAGCTGGCCGTTGTCTTCCGGCTTCACGGCGCGGGCGTCGTATTCCTCGACATCGCCGCGCGCCATGATCCATTCGCGGCGCTTGACGGCAAGACCCGCCGCGATGTCGATGGTGACGTTTGGATCAGTGTAGGGGCCGGAGGTGTCGTAGACACGAACCGGCGCCTCGCCCGATCCGGGCTCAAGGTGGATTTCCCGCATGGCAACGCCGAGCGGCCCGACGTGAATCTTCTTCGACCCGCGAATAGGGCCAGTGGTAACGCCGATTTCCAGTTTGGAATTGATGTCGGCCATAAGCGATTTCCTTCGACTTATGGACGAAAGAAAGGTCGCGACAGAATAGTCCTGTGGCCCGCCCTTCCCTCCGCCCGTGTTAACGGGTTCAGGTTCAACGGGTCGGGCAGCGTGACCTGCCCCTCTCAGCCATTTGTTTCCGTTCGGCTTTCGGGATTCGAAAGCCTTGGGCACAAGCTCCCCGGGGATGGCGGGGACAATAGACGCGGCGTTTACAGGCGTCTAGACCGCCAACGAGACATGCCGGTAATCTATCGCCTCGACGCGCCCGCCTCCGAAGTCGCCCGTGCCATGGGCGCGGAAGCGGGCAATGATCCGTGGAGCGGCGGCCCGATTTCCGCCGGTGGCTTCGCGCCCGTCATCACCATGGGGCGCGAGTTCGTGGCGGGTCCGCGTCCGCAGCACCGCCTCCCCCGCCGCATGATCCCGCGCCTCTGGGGCGTGCCCCCGCCGCCCGCCGCGTTCGACGAGCGCCGCCACGGCATTCTCACGGTCCGCAATCCGGGCAGTCCGTTCTGGACCGGCAACCTCCGCAACAGCGAATTCCGCTGCCTCGTCCCCGCCACCGCCTTCATGGAATGGGGCAAGGCGGACCCGCGCGACGGCAAGCGGCGGCAATGCTGGTTCGGCACGTCCGACCAGCCGATCTTCGCGATGGCGGCGGTGTGGAAGGACAGCGAAGTGCCCAGCTTCGCGCTGCTCACCTGCCCCGCCAATGCAGCACTGCGCAGCGAGGGGCGCGACACCATGCCGGTGATCCTGCCCGCCGATCCGGCCGCGCACGACCTCTGGCTGCGCGGCGAATGGAAGCGGGCGGCGGAACTGATCGCGCCTTACTCCTCCTCGCTGATGACCATGCGCGTGGCGGGATGATATTCAGCGATTGATGAGGGCCGCCGCGATCAGCGCAAGCCCGAAGGCGGCCGAAATCCACGCCCATACTCTCGACAGGGGGCTGAACCGCCTGATCCAGACCCCGAGGTAGCGGTCGGGAATGGCAAGGATCAGCAGCGCCTCCGCCCCCATCAGCACGCCGATCACGTTCATCACGCGCGACAGCCAGTCGGGTGAGGGCCACGGGTTGAGGAACCAGATCGCCACGCCGACGGGGAACTCGATCATGGCCGTCAGGAGTTGCAGCGCGGGCGAGCGCGTGATCTCGTCCAGCAGTTTCTGCCAGTGGCCCGGCCGACGCAATTCGCCAAGGCTGGTGAAGAGCGTGAACAGTCCGAGAAGCAGCGCGGACCAATGGGAAATCGGCACAAGCTCGTTCATGCGGAACCTCCGTATCTGAACAAGTGCCGGAAAGCGTTGTCGTTCCCGGCGAGCCCCGCGATCACCCAAGGCTTGCGGCGGGGATCGGGGAGCGCCATTTGCCTCCCGTGACCGATACGCCTGCCGACATCGATGCCCTGCTCCGCGCGATCCGGGCCTGCCGTGTCTGCGCGGCAAGCCTCCCGCACGAACCGCGCCCGGTGGTGCAGGCGGGCGCGGGCGCGCGCATTCTGGTGATCGGGCAGGCGCCGGGCAGCAAAGTCCACGCCAGCGGCATTGCCTGGGACGACGACAGCGGCAACCGCTTGCGCGACTGGACCGGTCTATCGCCGGAGACGTTCTACGATCCCGCGCGGGTGGCCCATATGCCCAGCGGCTTCTGCTATCCCGGCAAGGGTGTCGGCGGCGACCTGCCTCCGCGCCCGGAATGCGCGCCGCTGTGGCACGGGCCTTTGCGCGCTGCGCTGCCCGAGGTGCGGCTTACGCTGCTGGTGGGCCAATATGCGCAGAAACTTTACCTCCCGCGCGGCTTTGCACCCAATTTGACCGAGGCCGTCCGTCGGTGGCGCGAGGCGCCGGAAGGGCTGTTTCCGCTGCCTCATCCGGCATGGCGGAGCCGGTTGTGGATGGGGAAGAATCCGTGGTTCGAGGCGGAAGTTCTGCCCGATTTGCGAGCGCGAGTGCGTGCGGCGCTGGGGGATTAGGGTTGGCCTAAGAGGGCCCGCTTCGAATTGTGCGGTGCGCTTCTCTCGTTTCCGCTCAGGTTGAGCCTGTCGAAGCCGCCGAGGTGGGGCGCGAGGCCTCCATCCTTCGACAAGCTCAGGATGAGCGGAGTTGGGGCTGGAGATGTTCGCGCTCCGCAACACGAGATCATCCCCTGCCCCCTCCCAACCCCGCTCAGGCTGAGCCTGTCGAAGCCCCCGAGGCGGGGCGCGAGGTCTCCATCCTTCGACAAGCTCAGGATGAGCGGAGTGGGGGTGGAAATGTTCGCACTCCCCAACAGGAGATCATTTCCTGCCCCCTCCCAGCCCCGCTCAGGCTGAGCCTGTCGAAGCCCTCGAGACGGGGCGCGAGGTCTCCATCCTTCGACAAGCTCAGGATGAGCGGAGTGGGGGTGGAGATGTTCGCTCTCCCCAACAGGAGATCATTTCCTGCAGCCTCCCAGCCCCGCTCAGGCTGAGCCTGTCGAAGCCCCTGAGGTGGGGCGCGAGGCTTCCATCCTTCGACAAGCTCAGGATGAGCGGAGTTGGGGCTGGAGATGTTCGCGCTCCCCAACACAAGACCATTTTCTGCTCCCTTCCAGCCCCGCTCAGGCTGAGCCTGTCGAAGCCCCCGAGACGGGGCGCGAGGTCTCCATCTTTCGACAAGCCCAGGATGAGCGGAGTGGGGGTGGAGATGTTCGCGCCCCCTAACACAAGACCATTTCCTGCCACCTCCCAGCCCCGCTCAGGTTGAGCCTGTCGAAGCCGCCGAGGCGGGGCGCAAGGCCTCCATCCTTCGACAAGCTCAGGATGAGCGGAGTCGGGGCTGGAGATGTTCGCGCTCCCCTACATGAGATCATTTCCTGCCCCCTCCCAGCCCCGCTCAGGCTGAGCCTGTCGAAGCCCCCGAGGTGGGGCGCGAGGCTTCCATCCTTCGACAAGCTCAGGATGAGCGGAGTTGAGGTGAAAGTCGGGATGGACACGATCCCGACATCAAAGTACCTCCAGCTGCCGCAGCAGTGCGCGCAGGCGGGCCGGTTTTACCGGCTTGGTGAACAGCGGCAGCCCCAGAGCGGCGGCGCGAGTTTTTAACGCCTCGCTGCGGTCGGCAGTGACGAGGCAGGCGGGCAATTCCCGCCCCAGCCGCAGGCGAAGCTCCGCCACGACCGTCTCGCCGGTCACGCCGTCGTCAAGGTGATGGTCCACGATCACCATCGCAGGCGTCCGTTCCAGAACCGCTTCCAACGCCGGATCGTCTGGCCCGCCCGCGGTGGCGACTTCCAGCCCCCAGTTCTCCAGCAGCGCCGCCATGCCCGCCAGAATCGCCGGCTCATTGTCGATCACCAGCACCAGCGCGCCGCGCGGCCCCGCTCGGCCGGAACGTGAGCGATCGCCCTCATCCCCCGCCGCCGCAGGATCGGCCAGAGAATCGCCCGGCGGCTCCGCGCGCGGCAGGCGGACCGAGAAGGCGGAGCCCTCCCCCGGCGTGCTCTCCAGCCCCAGTTCGTGGCCCAGCATGGCCGAAACCCGGCGCACGATGGCAAGGCCCAGCCCCTTGCCCGGCACCCGGCGCGTGGCGTCGAGGCGTCGGAATTCCTCGAAGATCGCCTCGCGCTCGGCCTCGGCGATGCCGGGGCCGGTGTCGCGGACGGTGACCACCACTTCGCCGTCGCTCTCGGCCAGTTCGATCGCCACCCGGCCCGCCTCGGTATAGCGGATCGCGTTCGAGATGAAGTTTTGCAGCACCCGGCGCAGCAGGCGCGTGTCCGAGCGGACCCAGACCGCGCTTACCGGCACGACCAGAGCCAGCCCCCCGCTTTCCGCCAAGGGCGCGAATTCCCGCTCCAACGCTGCCAGCAGCGGCGTCAGCGGCATGGCCGCGACCTCCGGATGGATCGCCCCGGCATCGAGCCGCGATATCTCGAACAGCGCCTCCAGCAAGTCCTCCACCGAATCGAGCGCCGAGGCCGCCTGCCGCACCAGCACGCGGGGCCGCTCGGGCATGGCCTCGCCGTCGAGTGCCGAAACGAACAATCGCGCGGCATTGAGCGGCTGGAGCAGGTCGTGGCTGGCCCCGGCAAGGAAACTGGTCTTCGAACGGTTGGCGCTTTCCGCCGCTTCGGTAGCGGCGACCAGCCGGTGATTGACCTCCACCAGTTCGGCGGTGCGTTCGGCCACGCGGCGTTCGAGCGTCTCGGCCGTCTCGGTCAGCGAGCGGCGGAAGCGCACCTGATCGGTCACGTCGTCGAACGTGAAGACCATGCCCCCGCTGCCCAGCGGCACCGAGCGCACGGTGATATGCCGCTGCCCCTCGGCATCCGCGAACATGCGACAATCGGCCACCACGCGTGCGCCGCCGCCCACGCGCCATTCCAGCGCCTCGGGCCGGTCCAGCCCGCCCCGCTCGACGCACCAGCGCACCAGCACGTCATGCGTGGCGATCGGCGGGCGTTCGCCCTCGCCGCGGCCGGGCCCGTCGAACCCAAGCAGCATATCGACCCCCTGGTTCCACGCCTGAAGCCGGCGATGCGCGTCGAACAGGCAAACCCCTTCGGACAGCGTGTCCAGCGTGGCCTGCAAGGCAAGGTTGCGCTCACCCAGTTCGCGGGCACGCTGGCGGGCGTCCTCCGCCTTGACCGTGGTGACATCGGTATAGATGCCGACGATGCCGCCTTCGCGCGTGCGCAGCTCGTTGATCTGGATCCAGCGTCCGTCGGCCAGCGCCTGCACATGCGCGCCGCGCGCCTCGCGGTGCAGGGCCACGCGGTCTTGCAGCCAGCGCTCGGGCGCGATGCGCGCGCCGATAGTGGCCCCCGCCTCCGCCATCTGCCGGGCGAGATCGAGGAACGAGGGCCCCGGCACGGCACTCGCATGGCGCAAAGACTCGAACCACGGGAACATCCCGAAAAAGGCCTCGTTGCAGAGCACCAGCCGGTCCTCGGCATCGAACAGGGCGAATCCGTCGGCCAGCGAATCGATGGCATCGCGCAGCAGCATCCGCGCGGCATCGGCAGTCGCATGCGCTTCGGCCAGATCGCGATGGGCCTCGGCCAGTCGGTCCAGCGCCTGCGACAGATCGGCCCTATCGGCGCATTCCGCTCCGGACTTCAATACCCTGCGCTTCACTGGATCCGCCACGCCGACGCGCTCCCGCTGCCGCCGCGATCATAGGCCGGACGGGGCGGCGGGTGCCATTCGGGTGGCTACCTATGGATAAAGGGGTGGTGCCCCTTGCGCCGCGCCGCCCGCCTTTGCCAATAGGCCCTCGTGAGCGCCAACATCGTGATCGGACAGACGCCGGACGGCCAGCCGATCGAGATCGACATCAAGGAACTTCTCGCGACCCGCCTGCTGGTGCAGGGCAATTCCGGGTCCGGCAAGTCGCACCTGCTGCGCCGCCTGCTCGAAGAATCGGCCCCGATCGTGCAACAGGTCGTGATCGATCCCGAGGGCGACTTCGTCAGCCTTGCCGAGGAATTCGGCCATGTGGTGATCGACGGCGCGGCCTATGCCGAAAGCGAGATCGCCCGCCTTGGCGCGCGCATCCGCCAGCACCGCGCCTCGGTAGTCCTCGCGCTCGACGAGCTGGAGATCGACCAGCAGATGAAGTGCGCCGCGCAGTTCCTCAACGCCATGTTCGATGCCCCGCGCGAGCAGTGGTACCCGGTGCTGGTGGTGGTGGACGAGGCGCAGATGTTCGCGCCCGCCGCGGCGGGTGAAGTGACCGAGGAAGCGCGCCGCGTCAGCCTTGCGGCGATGACCAACCTGATGTGCCGTGGCCGCAAGCGCGGCCTGGCGGGCGTGATCGCCACCCAGCGTCTGGCCAAGCTGGCCAAGAACGTGGCGGCCGAAGCCTCGAACTTCCTGATGGGCCGCACCTTCCTGGACATCGACATGATCCGCGCCGCCGACCTGCTCGGCATGGAGCGGCGGCAGGCCGAAGCGATCCGCGACCTTGCGCGCGGTCAGTTCCTCGGCCTTGGCCCGGCGATCAGCCGCCGTCCGCTGGCGGTCAACATCGGCACCGTGCGCACGGGCGCCAAGTCGGTGACGCCGGGGCTCACCCCGCTGCCCACCGCGACGACCGACGAACTGCGCGAGCTGCTGCACGACAATCTCCACGTCGAGCCCGAGCGCCCCGACTTCCACCGCCCGCCCCCGCGCCCGGCCATGGATGTCGAGGATTTGTCCGAATCGATCGCCGCCTCGCCCACGATCGCCGCCGCGCCGCCTGCCCGCCCCGAGCGGCCGGAGCCGGAGCCGGAGGAAAACCGCGCGGCGATGCTCGAAATTCTCAATGCGATGGCGAACGACGACGATTGCGCGTTCCAGCCTTCCACCACGCTGTTCCAGGACTTCACGATCCGCTGCCGGATGAAGGGCATCTCCGTTCGCGGGCTGGATGCAACGATGTTCCGCCGGGGCTTCGCCGCCGCGCTCGCGGGGATCGAGGATCCGGAGGACGAGCGCTGGTTCGACCTGTTCAATCTGGCCAAGCACGTGCCGGACGATGCTCTGGCGCCGTTCTACCTGATCGCGCGCGCCGCCATGGAAGACCAGCCCTGCCCGGACGACATGGTGCTGGCGCGCATCTACGGCACCAGCAGCCCGCGCCGCGTGCAGCGCCTGCTGGACTATCTGGAAAAGGACGGCCTGATCGTCGTGCGCACCGACTTTTCGGGCAAGCGCTCGGTCGGGCTGCCCGATCTCGGGGTTACCACCGCGCCTGTTGAGGCGTAGAAGGATCTCATGGCCGAGATCATCAACCTGCGCATGGCCCGCAAGGCGAAAGCCAGAGCGGAGACCAAAGCGCAGGCAGAGACCAACCGCGCGCAACACGGCCGCAGCAAGAGCGAACGCCGGGCAACCGAGGCGGAGATCGCCCGGATCGACCGCACCGTCGACGGCGCGAAGCGCGAACGCGCGGACCATGAAGGCGGGGACGACTGATGCGCACCACCAGCGGCGAGGCCAGCGTGCGCCTCTGTCACCTCGACGGCGGCCCTGAGGGCGGCGGCGTGACCACGATTTTCTACGGCTCGCTGTGGGAAGCCATGGAGATCGCCGCGCAGCAGACCGAAGACGTGCAGGACGGCCTGTTCATCGCCACCGACAACGATGTGATCGCGTATATCGACCTGCTGGAGGGGTAAATCCTCCCCTGCAAGGGACGTGGCAGCACGAAGTGCCCCCCTCTCAATCCCGCTCAGGCTGAGCTTGTCGAAGCCCCCGAGGCGTGGCGCGAAGCCTCCATCCTTCCTTCGACAGGCTCAGGATGAGCGGGAGGAGGGGGATTCCCCCTACGGCTCCCCCCGCGCAAGGACGAAACCAAGCCGCTCAGAACCGCGCCTGCAACCCCGCCGCAAGGTAGTGATCGCCTACATTCCCCTTGAGATTGAGATGCGGGAACACCGGCATCGATACGGTGCCGTAAGGACGCAGGTTGTCGCCCGTCAGCCGCGCCCCCACGCCGACCGCGAGCGACATCGGCAGGCGATAGGTCGCCTCCAGCTTGGCGAAGATGGTCGTGCCGGAATTGTCGCACTTGCCGCCGGAAACCTGATTGCCGCTCTGCTTGCTGAAGCAATCGCCATTGTCGTGGTAGTAGTTCGGGTGGTCGCGGTCGTGGAAGAACAGGCCGACGCCGGGCGTGATCTCGAACCCGCCATCCTGGACTACGGGAACCCCCACTGCCAGTTCGCCGCCCCAGTCGCCTTCGGAGCGGGCCAGATTGGCCTCTGCGGTCACGACGCTGGCCATGGCGGGCGTGGCGGCGAGCGCGCTGGCGCCGGCGAGAACCGCAAGCGCGGCGGATGCGAATTTCATGACATGTCCTTGATCTGAAAATCGGGATCGGGACGCCGAGGGTTAGGATTCCCGTACCGCCCAAGGCAAGACGGGCGGATTCGGTCCACCCCGGCCATGGCTCGCCCCGTCCGGAACTGCCTGCCCGGCGCGCGGGCCGGCACGGAATCCCGCCGGGATATCCGAAAGATATGCGCCCGAAACGGACTCGCGCCCTTGTTGCCCACGCCGATGAGGGGCAAGAATACGCCACTCTTGCCGGGGAAGATGCCGATGATCTTCGAGCAGATCGCGACAGGTGGCTGCCAGTCCTACCTCCTCGCCTGCGGGGATACGCGTGCGGCGATCCTGATCGATCCCGAACAGTCCCAGATAGACCGCTACATGGGCCTTGCCGGGCAGATGGGCGTGCACGTGCGCTATGTACTCGACACGCATACCCATGCCGACCACTTCTCGGCCAGCCGGGAGCTTGCCGGATTGCTCCACGCGCCGGTGGTGATGAACCGGCTCAGCCCCGCGCCTTATGCCGACATGCGGCTGGACGATGGGGACATGCTGATCGTCGGCAGCCTCCGGCTGCGGGCCCTGCACACGCCGGGCCATACCCGCGATTCGATGTGCATCGTGGCGGAAGACCGGGTGTTCACCGGCGATACCCTGCTGATCGGCGGCACCGGACGCACTGACCTGCCGAGCGGCGATCCCGAGGCCCTGTTCGACAGCCTGTTCAGCAAGCTGCTGACCTTGCCGCCAGACACGCTGGTCTTCCCGGCACACGACTACAAGGGCCGCACCCATTCCACCATCGCTGCCGAGATCGCCGGAAATCCGCGCCTCCAGAAGACCGACCGCGCCGAATTCGTGGCGATGATGCAACAACTGGACCTCGCCGCGCCGACACACCTGACCGAGGCGCTGCGCACCAACATGAACGGCGGGCGGACGGTGGCGCAATTGCTGGCCGATGCCGCTGCCCGCGTGCCGTTCATCGCGCTGGAGGAGCTGGCTGCACGGGTCGGCGCCAATCGCGGCGACTTCGTGGTGCTGGACGTGCGCGAAAAGGACGCGTTCGAGGCCGGTCACGTCCCCGGGGCGGTGCACCTGCCGCGCGGGCAACTGGAACTGCGCGTCAATGCGATGCTCTGCGATCCGACCGTGAAGATCGTGACCTGCTGCGAGTTCGGCAAGATCTCCACGCTGGCCGCCGCGACCCTGCGCGACCTTGGCTTCCCCCGCGCCAGCGCGCTCGACGGCGGGATGACGGCATGGCGCGAAGCCGGGTATCCGCTGGAAAGTTGAAGCGATTTCCTTTGCGCTGCGAAAGATCGGGCATCCGGTCGAGATATGGCCTTCGCTCGTGGAGCGGTGGCTGGCGGAAATTTCGATCCTCTAGCCTCGGCAGCGGCTCGGTCGCTCCCCCTCAATCCGTCATCCTGAACTTGTTTCAGGATCCATTTGTCAGCCTGCCGGGAACGGCCGCGCGCAAGGGGCGGCGATTTCCGCTTGCCGATCGAAGCACGGTGCAGGTGGCGAGATGGATCCTGAAACAAGTTCAGGATGACGTCGGTTGGTGGGAGGGCGTTTGCGCCCCCAACCGGCCGCCCTCAGATCTGAAACACCACCTTCGTCCCCGGCGAGACCATCTGCGCCAACCGTGCCGCGTCCCAGTTGGTCAGGCGCACGCAGCCGTGGCTTTCGGTCTTGCCGATATTCTGCGGCTCAGGCGTGCCGTGGATGCCGTAATGCGCCTTGGACAAGTCCAGCCAGACCACGCCCACCGGTCCGTTCGGCCCCGGTTGCAGCAGCTTGTCCTTGGCGCTCTTCTTCGCGTCCCAGAACAGATCCGGGTTGAAGTGATAGTCCGGATTGCGCGCCTCGCCGACGATTTTCCAGGTGCCGATCGGCAAGGGATCGTGCGCGCTGCCGGTGGTGACGGGGAATTGCGCGATGAGCCGGTCCTGGGTGTCGAAGGCACGAAGCGCGCCGTCCGAACGGTCAACCACGATGTGATCGGCGTGGGGCTGATCGCCGCTGACGCCGAGGCGCACCAATGTATCCGCCCAGCCGGTCTTGTCGTCCCGAATCTGTGCGGGCGCGGCGTCGGGAATGTCAGGCACACGCACCTTGCGGCCTGCGCCCAGCACGGTGCCCGGGCCGTTGAGGGCAAGCAGCATTTCGGGCGTGGTGTGGAAACGCTCGGCCAGCGCCTCGCTCATGCTGCGGTAGCCGAGGTGGTCAAACCGTGCCTGCCCCGCGATGTCGCGCGGCAGGTCGGGATGGAACGGTCCGCGCGCGAAAGCCACCGGGATCACCACCAGCCGCGTGCCGGTACTGTCGATCCCCGCAAACAGCGCCTGCTGCGTCGCCGGGTCGAACTTGCCGGTCGTTGGCAGGCCCTGCGCCTGCTGGAAACCGCGCAGCGCCAGCGCCGTTGCGGCATTGTCCTTGCCGTCGATCACGCCGGGCGAAAAGCCCCGCCGGTCCAGCGCGACTTGCCCACGCAAAACCGGATTATCGGGCGCGCCGGCATCCCGCGCATCGCCGAATGCAAGCGGGTTTGCCGGAGCGCTGGAAGCCGGCGCCTCGGGCTTGCGAGGCTGGGAATTACAAGCGGCGAGCAGTGCACAGAGCACAAGCGAAGAGGGAAGAAGCAGTTTCAAGCGCGACCCCATCGGGATTGTTTTCGATGCCGTTGCAACGCGTGAACCGGCCTGCGGCTCCGATTGCATGGCCCCCGAAGGGTCCGATGAAAGAATTTAAAGCGCCGGCGAGGCCCCGTGCGGGGGGATGGGAGAGAGGGACGGGTCTCGCCAGCGCCAGCGCTTCCCAAGGCTGCGGAGGGGAGGAGACCTCGGGAAACTGCATATGGAAAATATGACAGCGTAATCAGGCGAGCAAGGGGCCGGAGGAAGTGCTTTTGCGAACCTGTCTCAGCAGCGGGACAGGTCGGAGCCCTATCGCCTTGCCCGTCGGCCGTTAGGCACTCAGGCAGTCAGGCCGACACGCTCCATCCGGCGGTAGAACGTGGCCCGGCCGATTCCCAGCAGCCGTGCCGCAGCGGAGACATTGCCCCCCGCACGTGCCAGCGCCCGGCGCAGCACGGCCCGGTCGCCATCATCGAAGCCGCCCGTCGCGGGCTGGCCCAGCACGTCGCCCAGCGGGCGCGGGTCTAGCATGGTGCCGATCTCCAGCCCCAGCCGCCGCCGAGCCGCGCGGGTGGCGCCGATCACCAGATCGTCACGGTCCACGGCCAGCAGCGACGGGCCGCCGCCCGGACGCTCGCCGGGCGCCAGCACGATGCGCGCGTCCGCAAAGCTCTGGCAGAACACGTCTCGCTCGATCGTGCGCGCGGCGTCATGCACCAGCGCGGCGACCAGCAGCGCCATCGCATCGTCCAGATCGCTCCGGGCGCTGGAGACATTGAGCGCCGCCATCACCCGCCCTTCGGGATCGAAGACGGGGGCGGCCATGCAGGAAACGGCGGTGTTGCGGCTGGCGAAGTGCTCGTTGCGGCGGATCGTGACGGGCCGCTGCTCGACAAGGCAAGTGCCGATGCCATTGGTCCCCTCGCGCGCTTCGCCCCAGTCGGCCCCGGGCGCAAGGCCGTGCGACACGAAGTGTGCGTGGTCCGCTGCCCCGGCGCGCATGTCCAGCACCACCCCGTCGCCATTGGCCAGCAACAGGCAGGCGCCGCTGCGCGCGACGCTGCCGAACAGCGTGTCGATCACCGGCCCGGCAATGAGAGGAAGCGCGCCGCTCGCCTCGCGGATCCTGGCCAGCATGGCGGCCTCTATCGGCTGGACGGCGGGCATGCCATCGGGGTCCAGCCCATAGCGCAATGCAGAGCGGCACCACGATGCCGCGACGGGAGACAGCGCGGCGGCACTTTCGGACCGCACCGTGCGAAGGACCTGCTCGCCGTGATGGGAACCGTCGTCCATCATCACCCCTCCCCCTGTTCGCGGCAAACCTATCTGCAATTGGGCCGTTCGTCGATCATCCAATTGATTGCGGGACATGACGCATGCGGCTGGGCGCGTTCGCGCACTCTATTCGCCGATATCGATTGTCTCCGCCGTCCGCTTGCCATACCGGCGGCGGCGATGAAGAGGCTCGATTCCTTCCTTGAAGCTGCGCTCGCGCGGATCGACAGCGCGGGTCAACGCCGCATCTTGCGGCCCGCAGCCCTCGCCCCGGCCGGGCGCATCCGCCGCGATGGCCGCGAACTCGTGGACTTTTCGAGCAACGATTATCTAGGCCTCAGCCGCCATCCGCTGCTGGTGGAGCGCGCGGGCGAGTGGGCGCAGGAGCATGGCGCAGGCTCGGGCGCCTCGCGGCTGGTGACGGGGACGAGCGCCGAACATCTCGCCCTCGAAGCCCGGATCGCCCGGTTCAAGCATGCCCAAGCGGCGCTGGTGTTCGCCAGCGGCTGGCAGGCCAATGCGGCGGTGATCCCCGCGCTGATCGCGGCCATGCCCGGCGTCGCGGTGTTCGCGGACCGACTGATCCATGCTTCCATGCATGCCGGTGTCGCCATGTCCGGCGCGCGGCAGCACCGGTTCCGGCACAACGACCTCGATCATCTCGAACAGCTTCTCGCCACCAAGGGCGCTGACGCACCCGCGCGGCTGATCCTGACCGAGAGCGTGTTCTCGATGGACGGTGACCGCGCCGATGTGGTGCGTCTGGCTGAAATCGCCGAGCGGTATGACGCCGTGCTCTATATCGACGAGGCCCATGCCACCGGCGTACTCGGCCCGGACGGCGCCGGTCTTTCCGCGCTCGCTCCCGGGCGCGTGGACGTGATCATGGGCACGTTCAGCAAGGCGCTGGGCGGGTTCGGGGCCTATATCGCCGGGTCGCAAGTGCTGATCGACTACCTCGTCAACGCCGCCAGCGGGATGATCTTCACCACCGCGCCGCCGCCCGCCGTGCTGGGGGCGGTCGATGCCGCGCTGGATCTGGTGCCGACGATGCACGCCGAACGCGCGCATCTTGCCGCGCTGGGCGACCGGCTGCGTGCAGGGCTGGCAAGACTGGGGCTGGACCATGGCGACTCCTCCACCCAGATCGTGCCCGCCGTGATAGGGGCCGAGGCCGATGCCATGGCGCTCTCCCGCAAGCTGGAGGAGGCAGGCTTCCTCGCCTCCGCGATCCGGCCGCCGACGGTGCCGCCCGGCACCAGCCGGTTGCGCCTTGCTCTGCGCGCCACGCACTCCGAAGCCGATATCGACGCGCTGCTTGCCGCTATCGAGGGGCATCTGTGAAGCTGCTCTTCGCGCACGGCTGGGGGTTCGATCGCAGCTTCTGGCAGCCGCTCGCCGCGCTGCTGTCCGATTTCGACAGCGTGATCGACGATCGCGGATACTTCGGCGCGCCTTTCGCGCCCGAAGTGGACGGCGCCTACATCGCGGTGACGCACAGCTTCGGCACCATCCGCATGCTCACCGATCCGCCGCCGGGGCTTGCCGGTGTGGTGGCGATCAACGGCTTCGCGCGCTTCACAGCACCGCTCGGTCAGCCGGGCGTGCCAGTGCGCGTGGTGGAGCACATGATCCGCCGTTTCGGACAGAGCCCGGCAGGCGTGCTCGCCAGCTTCCACCAGCAGATCGGCGGCACGGTTCCCGAAGGCAAGATCGACGCCGACCTGCTCCGCCGCGACCTGCTGCGCCTGCGCGACGCCCGCGCGCCGCTGCCCAAGGTGCCGGTGATCTCGCTGCAAGGCGGGCAGGACCCGCTGCTGCCCGGCCCCATGCGCGCCACCACCTTCGAGGGCGGCGACGTGCGCCGGATCGAAAGCGAAGCGGGCGGCCATCTCCTGCCGATCCAGGACCCCGAACTCTGCGCCGAAGCGGTGCGCGGTTTGGCGGGGCTGCTGACATGAACGTCCCGCGCGAGAAAGTCCGCCGCGCCTTCGCCGCCGCCCCCGACTACGATGGCCATGCCCGCGTGCAACGCGAAGTGGCCGAGGCCCTGGCAGCGCGGATCGCCACGCTGGACCTGCCTGACGCGCCCCGCGTGCTGGAGATCGGCTGCGGCACCGGCTTTCTTACCGAAGCTCTCGGCAATGTCGGAATCGGCGGCGACTGGCTGATCACCGACCTCGCACCCGAAATGCTGGAGCGCTGCCGCGCCCGCCTTGGCGAAAGCGCGCACCGCCGCTTTGCCGTGCTCGACGGCGAGTATGGCGCCCCCGAAGGCGGGCCGTTCGACCTGATCTGCTCCAGCCTTGCCGTGCAGTGGTTCGACGATGCCCCTGCGGCGCTCGCCCGCATGGCCGAATGGCTGGCGCCCGGCGGGCACCTGATGGTCACCACGCTCGGCCCCGGCAGCTTTGCCGAGTGGCGCGCCGCCCATGCGGCCGAGGGTCTGAGCGCCGGAACCCCCGCTTTCGCGCCGGTCGAGGCTTTCAGAGACTGCGCCGTCACGGTGGAAAATCACGTGGAGCGCCACGAAGACCCGATGGCCTTCCTGCGCGGCCTCAAAGCAATCGGCGCGCAAGCCGCCGACGGCAATCACCGCCCGCTGACGCCGGGACAATTGCGCCGCACGCTGGGTCGATTTGCCCAAAGCGGATGCGAAGTGACTTACGAGGTCGTGACCTGTCACTTATGCCGCGCTAGTTGAGCGGCTTATGAGCACCCTGATCGTCACCGGCACCGATACCGAAATCGGCAAGACCGTCTTCGCCGCCGCCCTCGCAGGCGCGCTTGGCGCGCATTACTGGAAGCCGGTGCAGGCCGGGCTGGAAGAAGACGGCGGCGATGCCGATCGCGTCGCCCGCCTCTCTGGCCTGCCGCGCGAAAAGGTGCTGGCGGAAGCCTATCGCCTCACCACCCCCTGCTCGCCCCACCGCGCCGCCGAGATCGACTGCGTGGAGATCGATCCCGTCCGCCTCGCCCTGCCACATGTTGAAGGCCCGCTGGTGGTCGAAGGCGCAGGCGGCGCACTGGTGCCGCTTTCGCGCAGCATGACTTTTGCCGACCAGTTCGCGCGCTGGCAGGCGCCGGTGATCGTGGTGGCGCGCACGGTGCTGGGCACGATCAACCATTCGCTGCTGACCATCGAGGCACTGCGTGCGCGCGGTGTCGACGTGCTGGGTGTGGCCTTCGTCGGCGAGCCTCAGGAAGACAGCGAGGCAACAATCTGCGCGATGGGCAAAGTCCGCCGCCTCGGCCGCCTGCCGCACGTCTCGCCGCTGACGCCGGATACGCTGCGCGAGGCGTTCGAGGCGAATTTCGATCTCAATGATTTCGTCGCGAAAACGGGGGCAGCATGACCTCTTCGATCTGGCATCCCTTCACCCAGCACGGCCTGCAGGAGCCGGTGCCGCTGGTCACCCGATCCGAAGGCGCGCTGCTGCACACGGCGGACGGCCGCGCGGTGGTGGACGCGATCTCCTCGTGGTGGGTGACGACGCACGGCCACTGCCACCCGCGCATCATGGGCGCGATTGCCGAGCAGGCCGGCAAGCTGGACCAGCTGATCTTCGCAGGCTGGACGCACGAACCTGCCGAGGAAGTCGCCGTCGGCCTGCGCGCGCTGATGCCCGAGAGCCTGACGCGCGTGTTCTTCTCGGATTCGGGCTCCACCAGTGTCGAGGTGGCGCTGAAGATGGCGCTCGGCTTCTGGCATTGGAAGGGCGAAAACCGCCACCGCATCGTGGTGATGGACCATTCCTACCACGGCGACACCATCGGCGCGATGTCCGTGGGTGCGCGCGGCGTGTTCAACCGGCCTTATGACCCGCTGCTGTTCGACGTGGGCCGCATCCCCTTCCCCGCCGCCGGTGCCGAGCAGGAAACGCTGGACGCACTGGAAGCGCTCTGCCGCCAGCCGGATACCGCCGCGCTGATCGTCGAGCCACTGGTGCTCGGCTCCGGCGGGATGCTGTTCTACGGGCCGGAAACGCTGGCGGCGATGCGCGCTATCTGCGCGAAGTACGGCGTGCTGTTCATCGCCGACGAAGTGATGACGGCATGGGGCCGCACCGGCACCCTGCTCGCCTGCGAACAGGCGGGCGTGGTCCCCGATATCCTCTGCCTGTCGAAGGGCCTGACCGGCGGCGCGATCCCCCTGGCGGTGACGATGGCCAGCGAGCCGATCTTCGAGGCCCATTACTCGACCGACCGGGCGCGGATGTTCTTCCATTCCTCCAGCTACACCGCCAACCCCATCGCCTGCGCGGCGGCAGCGGCGAACCTTGCCATCTGGCGCGAGGAACCGGTGCTGGATCGGGTCTCGGCACTAGCCGAAAAGCAGGCGGCCTGGATCGAGAAGCTGGACCGCTTCTGCCACTTCGACAATCCGCGCACGCTTGGCACCATTGCCGCGCTGGACCTCAAGACCAGCGGCGAAACCGGCTATATGAGCGACCTTGCCCCGCGCCTGATGGCCTTCTTCCGCGAGCGCGACGTGCTGCTGCGCCCCCTGGGCAACACCGTCTACGTCATGCCGCCCTACTGCATCACTGACGACGAACTGGCGCGGATCTGGGACGCCATCGGCGCGGCGGTGATCTCCTTTTAGGCTCGCCTCATCGCCTGTGGCTGCGGCGGGGATGAAGATGTGTTCACCACTGCACGAAAGGTTCTGTCCAGCTTTCGACGAATCGGATACTCAATCGCGCGAATAACGCTTCTCGAATTCGACGTTTCACTTGTTCGGGAAGCCCCAAGGTCTTCCCAACGCCGAGAGGAAGACCGCGATGACGCTCCGCATCAATTCCGAAGCCCCCAATTTCAGGGCAGAGACCACCGAAGGCCCGATCAATTTTCACGAATGGATCGGGGATAGCTGGGCGATCCTGTTCTCGCACCCCAAAGACTTCACGCCGGTCTGCACCACCGAGCTGGGCTACATGGCCAGCTTGAAGCCCGAGTTCGACAAGCGCAACACCAAGGTGATCGGCCTCAGCATCGATCCCGTCGGCAACCACGAACGCTGGGCCGAGGACATTGCCGAAACGCAAGGCACCAAGCCCAACTTCCCGATGATCGGCGACACCGAACTGACTGTCGCCAAGCTCTACAACATGCTGCCCGAAGCGATCGAAGGTGGCGCCGAAGGCCGCACCGCGGCGGATAACGCCACCGTGCGCACCGTCTTCGTGATCGGCCCGGACAAGCGGATCAAGCTGATGATCAGCTATCCGATGACCACCGGCCGCAACTTCGACGAGATCCTGCGCGTGCTCGATTCGATGCAGCTTACCGCCCGCCATCGCGTGGCGACGCCGGTGAACTGGCAGGATGGTGAGAAGGTGATCATCGTTCCGGCCGTGTCGGACGACGAGGCGGCGACGATCTATCCGGAGGGTTGGGAGACGTTGAAGCCGTACCTGCGTCTGGTGCAGCAGCCGGAGTAAGCAGTCCCAAGATCCTCCCCCACCGGGGGAGGTGGCAGCGCGAAGCGCTGACGGAGGGACCGGGGGAGGTGGCAGCGCGAAGCGCTGACGGAGGGGGCTTTCGGCAGCACTGCGCCATTCCCCCTCCACCACCCTTCGGGCGGTCCCCCTCCCCCGCAGGGGGAGGAACGTTTTGCGGCAATCAAACCGCTTCGATCGTCACCGTATCGATGGTGAACGAACCATCCGCCTCGATCCCGAACCACGCCGCCACCTCAGCCGGAGCGACCGCCTGAAGCGCCCGGATCGCCGCCACCCGCTCTGGCGGCGTGCGCATGCGGGCAGTCCAGACCGGGAAGTCCATCCGCAGCCGCGCGGTCCGCACCTCACGTACTGTGAACCCGGCGCGATCCAGCATCGCGATCCACTGCGCTACGGTGTAATCGCGCACATGGCTGACATCGCGGAGCAATTCCACAGCCTGCAAGTGCGTGTCCGCCGAAGCATCGCCCGGCGCGACCACGTCCACGAAGATCGCCGGCGAACCCGCCTTCAGCACCCGCCGCGCCTCACGCAGGCCCGCTTCGGCATCGCGCCAGTGGTGCGTGGAAAAACGGCAGCCGAGGAAATCGAAGCTGTCATCCGCGAACGGCAGCGCTTCTGCCGGTGCCGCTTCCACCGCGATATTCCCAAGGCCGCGCCGCGCGGCCTCAGCAGCGACTTGTTCCAGCATCTCCGGCGACAGATCGCAGGCCGTCACCTTCTCCGCATGGGGCGCCATGGCGTAAGCCACGTGCCCACCGCCCGCGCCAAGATCGATCGCGTGGCGCGGCGCGGCGACGAGCGCGCGGGCAGCGATGGTTTCGAGATCCGCGCCAGAGGCGTGGACGGCGCTGGTCACATAGGCTGCGGACATTTCGCCGAACTGGCTTTTCGCCAATCCATGCTGCGTCGGGGCATATTCAGTCTGATCGGTCATGGTCGATCTCCTTTCGCCGCCTCAAATGAACCCAATTTAGCCTGTTACAATGTAGATAATTATCCTGTTATAAATGGCACCATGTCCACCGAGGAACAACGCCGCCTGCTGGGCGCCTTCGTCCGCGCCCGACGCGAAGGGCTCGCGCCTGAAGGGCATGCTCGCCGTCGCCGCACGCCTGGTCTGCGGCGAGAGGAACTGGCCGCGCGCGCCGCCATTGGCACCACATGGGTCGCCTGGATCGAGCAGGGCCGCGAAGTTCGCCCTTCCGCCGAAACGCTCGGCCGCCTTGCCGGTGCCCTCAGCCTCTCGCCGGCCGAGCGCGACTACCTCTTTTCGCTCGCCGAGCGCCGCGATCCCGCCGATCCCTTCGCCGCTTCGCGCGAGGCCGCGCCGCCCGCGATCACCGCCGCCGTGGCCGCCCTGCCCTTCCCGGCCTATGCGCTGGATCCGGCATGGTCGGTCTGCGCCGCCAACGCTGCCGCGCGCCGCTTGTTCGCCGGACTGTTCGACAGCGAAAGCGCGCCCAACTTGTTGCGATACGTCTTCACTCACCCCGCCGCGCGCAACCTGCTGCCCGACTGGCACACCCGCGCCATGCGCCTGCTCGCCGAGTTCCGCCGCGACTACGGCCGGGTGATGAGCGACCCGCGCGTTGCCGCCGTGGTGGAATGGCTCCAGAACGAAAGCCCGGAATTCCGCGAAGGGTGGGAGAGCCAGTCGGTGCTCGCGCGCGAAGGCGGGGCACGGGATTTCCTGCATCCGGAGGACGGGCTTTTGCGCTTTACCCAGCACACTCTGGCGGATGTGGAGCGGGAGGATTTTCGCCTGGTGTTTCTGGAACCGGCCGAGGCGGCAAAGCCCTGACGTCAGCATAAAAACCGCCCCCCCCCTACACTCCGTCGCCCCCGCGCAGGCGGGGGCCCCGCTGCCTTTTTACCTCGCCTCAAAGAACAAGCGGGGTCCCCGCCTGCGCGGGGACGACGGGGAGTATTGGGGGTTGGTTTGAGAAGATCCGAACCGAGTGTTGTGCCCTAAAGCTCCATCACACTCGGCTTGCTAGACCGCTCGATCATGCCGGTCGTCCGCTCGCCATCCCAGGTGTAGAACGCGTGGCTCTGCTGCACGAGCGGGAAGTCCTTCGGCCAGTCCGGCGGCAGCACATGGCCGCCGCGTGAGCGGATATTGATGAACGTCTCGCCCGCGATCTCGACCCGGCGGCCGTCAATGGTTTCCAACACGAAGGACACGTTCTCCCCCCCGGTCAGGAAACGCCGCAGCCAAGGCACCTGCACCGGACGCGCGGGCGTGCGCGTGCCGTCCGCATCGATGATCCAGCCCTCGGCGTAATTGAGGCCGCCATCGTCACGCGGAGGGTAGATATTGAACCCGAAGGCGCGGCCGCTGGGGAAGACGGCAGATTGCCAGCAATGCCCCCAAAACCCGGCAAAGGCACGGAAGCCGGTGCGGCGGATGCGGAGGCCGTTGGCCTTGAACGGGCGGCTCTCGCCATTGACGGTCAGCGTGCCGGTGCAGCGGAAAAGCTGTTCGTAGCGCGGGCTCATGAAACTGCCCTGCTCGCCGCCCAGTGCCTCGGCGGCTTCGGGCAGGAGCGAGCCCGGCACCCAAGGCGGCGCGGCCATTTCCATGTCGACGGCGATTTCGAGGTCGGCCCAAGCCGTTTCCTCGAAGCCGGGATTGTCGATGATTTCCTGCGCCGTGGTTTCGGCCACTTGGCCCTTGTAGGTCGCAGTCCAGCGGCGGAAGGGCTCGACACATTCGAAGCGGACCGGCCCGGTGCCGCGCACGGTGGGGCGGCCGTCGGCGCCGTAGGGCGCGTGCGTATCGCCATCCCCGCGCTTGGAGAGCAAGCGGCCATCGGCGAAAGCGACGTCCAGCCAGAACTCGTGGCGATCCCAGTGCGAGCCCACTGCTTCGACACCGATGCGCATGGCGAAGAGGCCGTTTTCCTCCTCAATCCAGACGTTCACGGCATCGCGGAGGCCATCGTCGGGCTTTTCGGCCACGACGAATTCACGCTCTTCGGGAACTCCGCCTGACAAGTCCATCGCTGCGGTGGCCATGGCAATCTCTCCTCGGTTTTGCCGGGGAGGCTGTCATGACATGCAAACGAGGTCACGCCCCGGCACATGCGCCGGGGCGATATCCTGCGTGCCTCAATCGGTAACGATCAGGCGTAGGGCGGCTTGTGGAGGCCTTTGGGACTTGTCGTGAAGATCTCGCAGCCCGTTTCGGTAATGCCGATCGAGTGCTCGAACTGCGCCGAGAGCGACTTGTCGCGCGTCACCGCCGTCCAGCCATCCGAAAGCAGCTTCACCGGCGGCTTGCCGAGGTTGATCATCGGTTCGATGGTCATGAACATGCCGGGCTTGAGCAGCGGCCCAGTGCCGGGGCGACCGGCGTGGACCACTTCGGGCGCGTCATGGAACAGGCGGCCGAGGCCGTGGCCGCAGAACTCACGCACGACGCCATAACGCTGCGACTCGGCATAGGCCTGAATGGCCGCGCCGATGTCACCCACGCGGTTGCCGGGCTTGGCCTGCTCGATACCGATCATCAGGCATTCGTAGGTCACGTCGACAAGGCGGCGGGCCTTCAGCGCGACATCGCCGGCGAGGTACATGCGGCTGGTGTCGCCGTGCCAGCCATCGAGCAGCGGGGTCACGTCGATATTGACGATATCGCCGTCCTTGATCGTCTTTTCCGACGGAATACCGTGGCAGACGACGTGGTTGATCGAGATGCAGCACGAATGCGCATAGCCGCGATAGCCGAGAGTCGCGGGCACGGCGCCGCCGTCGAGCGTCAGTTCGCGCACCTTGTCGTCGATCTCGGCGGTGGACACGCCCGGCTGCACCATCGGCGCGATTTCGTCGAGAATCATGGCGGCAAGGCGGCCTGCCTTGCGCATGCCCTCGAAGCCCTCAGGCCCGTGCAGCTTGATGGTGCCGTCGCGCAGGACGGTTTCGTTTCCGGGTTCGACGGTCTGGTATTCGGTCATGTTCACCAAGATAGCGAGGGCGAGCTGAAAATGCGAATCGGGAGTGCGCAGTCACGGTTGCCTTTCATGCAGCCGCAGCCTTCCGCGCTTATTTTCCCAGCGAAAAGCTCGCGCGGTACTGCGGTTTCAGCGCCGCCATCACGGCAGCGGTGACCGGCAGCGTGATCTCATAGCTGCCCTCCGCATAAGGTCCTGCATTGTAGGGCGGCACCAGCAGGCCGATGCGGTTGAAGGTCTGCCCGTTGGTGGAGCCCAGAATCACCACTTGCTCGACCGGATCGATGCAGTCCGAGAACATCTCGTCGCTGCCCGAGGCGACCGGGGCGCCGCGGCGCTTGCCGCGTTCCTTGTCCAATGCTGCGCAGAACGGCGTACGCAGCGCCTTCGAGAGCGCAGCCTTGCTGACGAACAGATCCTCCGGCTTGCGCACTGTTTCGGCGTGGCGGTCCCACAGCACGGTTTCAAACGTGCTCATCCCGTGAGCCCCGCCGGTAAAGGTATAGAGCTGCGATGACAGCGAGAGCCAGCCGGGCAGATCGGCCACGACCTTCCAGTCCTCTCCATAGCTGTGTGCGTGATAGGGGAAGCCCTGCTTCTTGGCCTCTCCCCGGTCGGTCCGCGAGGACGAGATCAGTTCGGACCGCGCCTGTTCAAGCTGCTTATCAAGCTCCGCCTTCAGGCCGGGGATCGAGCCCGCCGCGTCGGGGTAGGAATAGCTGAATTCGTAAAGGTCGTTCTCGACCTTTTCCGAACGGCCGCCGCCGACCGGGCCGCTGGCGGGAACGGCGCTGGCATCGGCCGCTGGTTCGCTCGCTTCCTCGGTCACGACCGCCTCCTGCGTGACGGTTTCGGTGACCGTTTCGCTCGGGTTGGGCATGGTCCCGGCCTTGCAACCGGCGGTCAGAAGCATCGTCGTGACCACGGGGGTCAGCAGCCATCCGCGATTTCGCATCATTTTCCTCTCGGCTCACGCTCGCTGCGAGGCTAGAGAATCCCGCCATGAGCGACAAGAACGCATTGATTCAGCCCGACCGCGGCCAGAAGGCCGTGACCATCCATCTCGTCACGCGCGATGGAATGGAGCAATTCCTCAAGGGACTGCCGGTTCCACAACGCGCCGCGCTGGATGCCCAGAAATTCGTGGGCGATGCGGGCAGCCATGCCATCGTGACCGATGGCGACGGCTGGTCGGTGGTCGCGGGCGTCGCCGATCCGGCGAAGCTGACCTCTTGGTGCCTCGGCAAGCTGGCCGATGTGCTGCCCGCCGGTACTTATCGCTGCGCGGGCGGCGAGGCCGGAAAGGCCATGCTCGGCTGGATCGCCGGGCAGTACCGCTTCGACCGCTACCGCTCCGATCCTTCGGAAGAAGGCCCGCGCGTGCTGCTGACCACCGAGGTCAAGGCGATCGACGCCATGATAGCCGAGGCCGAGGCGACCGAACTGGTGCGCGATCTTGTCAACACGCCCGCCGAGGACATGGGGCCCGGACATCTTGAGGCCGAAGCCGAATCGCTCGCCAAGGCGTTCCGCGCCGAAGTGCGGGTGACGCGCGGGGAAATGCTCGAACGCGAATATCCGATGGTCCACGCCGTCGGCCGCGCGGCGGGCCGCGCCCATGCGCCGCGCCTGATCGAGCTGGAATGGGGCGATCCCAAGCATCCGAAGATCGCCGTCGTCGGCAAAGGCGTCTGCTTCGATTCGGGCGGTCTCGACATCAAGCCGGGCGCCGGCATGCTGCTGATGAAGAAGGACATGGGCGGCGCCGCGCATGCCCTTGGCCTTGCCCGCCTTATCATGGGCGCGCAGCTTCCGGTGCGCCTGCATCTGCTGATCCCGGCGGTGGAGAACGCGATCTCGGGCAATTCCTTCCGCCCCGGCGACGTGCTGCGCAGCCGCGCGGGCATCTCGGTTGAGATCGGCAATACCGATGCCGAAGGACGTCTGATTCTGGGCGATGCGCTCACCCGCGCGGGCGAGAAGGAGCCCGAACTGGTGATCGACTTTGCCACGCTGACCGGCGCCGCGCGCGTGGCGGTGGGCCCGGACCTGCCCGCGCTGTTCACGCGCGAGGACAGCACCGCGCAGGAGATTCTCGATGCCGGTCTGGCCGTGGACGATCCCTGCTGGCGCCTGCCGCTTTACGACGGCTACCGCGAATATCTGAAGTCCGACCTGGCCGACATCAACAATGCCGGATCGAGCGGCTTTGCGGGATCGAGCACTGCCGCGCTGTTCCTCGACCGCTTCCTGCCCAAGGACATCGACTGGGCCCATTTCGACACTTTCGCATGGCGCCCCGCCGCCCGGCCGGGCCGTCCCAAGGGCGGCGATGCGCTGGGTCTGCGGGCGGCGTGGTATATGTTGAAAGCGCGCTACGGCGGTGCCGCCGCCAAGGCCTGAACCGCGCTTCGCAAAGGGACGCCGCGAAAACGGCGTTCATCGATTGACGGCCGAACCTTGCGAAAAGTGCGCGCCCCCGCTAAGCGCGCGCTCCTTGCATTTGGAGATTTACCCGCGTTGGCCACTGAGGATTCCTTTACCCGCCCTCCCCGGATCGATGGACAACTTGCCATGACCGGGCCGAGCGTGACCGCGGATCCCGGCTGCCTGCCCGTTCGCGGCGACCTGGCGCACATCAAGCTCGCCGGGCGCTGCTTCGTGCCGCACTACGCAGTGCCGATGCCGCATCGGATCGCGGCAGGCGCCGTGTTGCGCGCCACTGGCCGCGACGACGCCGATGCCATCCGCGACCTGCCCGAGGGCGAGACCTTCAACGTGCTCGACATTGCCGGAAGCTGGGCCTGGGGCCAGCTGGGCGAGGACGGCCAGGTCGGCTATGTATCGCTCGACCGGATTGCCGCGATGGATGCGGCGGCCGGTGCGGGAGTTCAGGGCTGATGGCAAAGAGCGTCTTCATCGACGGCGCGGCCGGTACCACCGGCCTTGAAATCGCCGAGCGGCTTGCCGGGCGCGACGAGTTCGAACTGATCGTTCTCGATGACGCGCGCCGCAAGGACGACGCTGCCCGCGCCGAGGCGCTCAATGCCGCCGATTTCGTGATCCTCTGCCTGCCCGACGATGCCGCCAAGGCCGCCGTAGGCATGATTCGCAATGACACCACGCGCGTGATCGACGCCTCTTCGGCGCACCGCGTCGCGCCGGGCTGGGCCTATGGCTTTCCCGAACTGGTCGGCCGCGAGACGATTGCCGCCGCCCGCTTCGTCAGCAATCCGGGCTGCTATCCTACCGGCTTCATCGCCCTTGTCGCGCCGCTCGTGCGCGCGGGCCTGCTGCCGGCTGACTGGCCTTACGTCTGCCACGCCGTTTCCGGCTATTCGGGCGGCGGCAAGGCATTGATCGGCCGGTTCGAGGAAGACCGCGACATCGCTTTCCGCGCCTATGGCCTCGGCCTTGGCCACAAGCACGTGCCCGAGATGCAGACGCATGTCGGCCTGGCCCATGCGCCGCTGTTCGCACCGGCCGTAGTGCCCGCGCATCGCGGCATGCTGGTGGAAGTGCCGCTGCACCTCTCGGTCATGCAGAACGCCGGAAGCCCCGCCGAACTGCGCGCCGCGCTCGCCGCATTCTATGCCGGCAGCCCGATCGTCTCGGTGATCGATGACCAGCCCGACGAACTGCTGCTGCGCGCATCGATGGAACCGGTGGACTCGCTGACGCTGCGGGTGTTCGGTGCCAAGGACGGCACGCAGGCGCGCCTCGTTGCCATGCTCGACAATCTCGGCAAGGGCGCGAGCGGGGCGGCGGTGCAGAACCTCAACCTGATGGCGGGCCTTCCGGAGACTGCCGGACTCCGGCTCTGAAGCTCCGGACATCCGTCTGGACAAAGCTTTCCAGCTGAACGAACATGAGCGCCGCAGGTCCGAACCGGACCTGCGGCGCTTTTCGCATGGGCCACGGCATGGCGTTAACCATGCCGCTTGGGGCTGTGCCCGAACACCGGGCACGCGGACGCCGCCTGCACAATTTTCAGGCACGCCCTGCCTGTTTCTTGAACAGAAGTTGTGCCTCCGTCGGGGTTTACCCGCATAAGGCTGCTAAACAGCCATGGTAAAAGGTACAAATCCGGGCTTTTCGCGCCTGCACACTTCGCCTAGGACTTTCTCATCCGCATTGGCACGATTCTTGATGGGAATCGCGCGCGAGGCAGCTGGTTCCCGGGACCGGACTCCTCATCGGAAGAAGCCGGGAAACAAGCGCAGGGGTCTAGACAGGCGTGAAGAAAATCGAAGCTATCATCAAGCCGTTCAAACTCGATGAAGTGAAGGAAGCGCTGCACGAAGTGGGCGTCTCGGGCATCACGGTTACCGAGGCCAAGGGTTTCGGCCGCCAGAAGGGCCACACTGAACTCTATCGCGGCGCCGAATACGTGGTGGACTTCCTGCCCAAGGTGAAGCTTGAGGTGGTCGTGCCCGACGCGCTGGCCGAACGCGTGGTCGAAGCGATCGCGGACGCCGCGCAGACCGGCCGCATCGGCGACGGCAAGATTTTCGTGGTGCCGATCGAAACCGCCGTGCGCATCCGCACCGGCGAGCGCGACGACGACGCGCTCTAAACCAGGAGCGCCGAACTGAATTCAAGGGAAGCCCCCGCCTGTCTTCTGACCGGCAGGCATTCCCGCACAAAGCTTTTCCAGCCCTTTGCTGAATTCAGAAAGGGGCCGGATCGGGAATGGATGGTCGGGGGGCCATCCATTCCCGCAAGAATGCCAAAACCCGAAAGACTCTTTCGCAGGCGGAAGAGCATCACTGGAGAACCAAGATAATGGCTAGTGCAAAGGACGTCCTGAAGAAGATCAAGGACGAGGAGATCGAGTGGGTCGATCTGCGCTTCACCGACCCGAAGGGCAAGTGGCAGCACCTCACCATGGTCTCGACGATCCTCACCGAGGATGAGCTCGAAGACGGCCTTATGTTCGACGGTTCGTCGATCGAAGGCTGGAAGGCCATCAACGAGTCGGACATGATCCTCAAGCCCGACCTTGACGCCGTCTATGTCGATCCGTTCTCGGCAACCCCGATGCTGATCGTGTTCTGCGACATCGTCGAGCCCTCGACCGGCGAACTCTATGCCCGCGATCCGCGCTCGACCGCGAAGCGCGCTGAGTCGTTCGTCCGTTCGGCCGGTTTCGGTGACACCGTCTACGTCGGCCCCGAAGCCGAATTCTTCATGTTCGACGACGTGAAGTTCTACGACGGTTACGACGGCAACGGCTTCAAGATCGACGACATCGAACTGCCGACCAACACCGCCAAGGACTACGACGTGGGCAACCTCGCCCACCGTCCGCGCGCCAAGGGCGGCTACTTCCCGGTCGCTCCGGTCGACTCGGCTGTCGACATTCGCGCCGAGATGGTCTCGACCATGCTCGAAATGGGCCTGCCCTGCGACAAGCACCACCACGAAGTGGCTGCTGCCCAGCACGAACTCGGCCTGACCTTCGGCACGCTGGTCACCACTGCCGACCGCATGCAGATCTACAAGTACGTCGTGCACATGGTCGCACAGGCTTACGGCAAGACCGCCACGTTCATGCCGAAGCCGATCATGAAGGACAACGGTTCGGGTATGCACACGCATATCTCGATCTGGGACAAGGGCAGCCCGCTGTTCGCCGGTAACGGCTACGCCGGTCTCTCGGACATGTGCCTGTACTTTATCGGCGGCGTCATCAAGCACGCCAAGGCCCTCAACGCCTTCACCAACCCGACCACCAACAGCTACAAGCGTCTGGTGCCGGGCTACGAAGCCCCCGTGCTGCTCGCCTACTCGGCGCGCAACCGTTCGGCTTCGTGCCGCATCCCTTACGGTGCGGGCGACAAGGCAAAGCGCGTGGAATTCCGCTTCCCCGACGCGATGGCCAACCCGTACCTGTGCTACGCCTCGCTGCTGATGGCTGGCCTGGACGGCATCAAGAACAAGATCCATCCTGGCGACGCCATGGACAAGAACCTCTACGATCTGCCGCCGGCCGAACTCGCCGAAGTGCCGACCGTTTGCGGTTCGCTCCGTGAAGCGCTCGACTCGCTGGCGGCTGACCACGACTTCCTTCTCGAAGGCGGCGTGTTCACCAAGGACCAGATCGAAGCCTACCTCGAACTCAAGTGGCCCGAAGTGCTGCGCTGGGAAACCACGCCGTCGGCCGTTGAATTCGACATGTACTACAGCGCCTGATCGCGCGTCCTTCCTTTCGGGGAAGGAGCATCAGTTCGCCGAGTGGGGCGCCCGGAGCAATCCGGGCGCCCTTTTCGTTTCCTGTGCGTTTCCCTACGATGCGCCTGCGGGGAACAGCCGCCCTGATGCGGCGTTGCCCCTCATCGAAAGGAATTCCCGATGGTCCGCATCCGCAGCACGCTGACGCTGGGAACCGCGACGCTGGCGCTGCTTTCGCTTACCCCGCCGGCAAGCGCGCAGCAGCAACCGGGCGAAGGCCACGGCACGCCGGAGCGTGAAGGCGGGCCGCAAGCCCCTTCCCCGCAAGGCCCGCGACAGGACGCCCCGCCGCCTCACGAAAACGCACGGCCGGGCGAAGCGAGACCGCAGGAAAGCGCCCGCCCTGCCCAGCCGCACCCCGAAGCATCGCCCCACGCGCTCCCGCGCGAGGATCAGCGCCAACAGACTCCGGATGGTGGCCGCCCGGCCCCCAAGGACGTGGGGCCCGGACAGATCCCGGCTCAGCCGCGCCAGCAGCAGGAAGCCGAACGACGGCGCGAACAGGAGCAGCGCTGGCAGCAGCAACGCACAGGCCAGCGGCCGATTCGTGAGGATGTGCGCGAAGTCGCCCATCGGGACGCGCATGGCCGGTCGTTCCAGGTGCCGACCAATGACCGTGTCAATGTCGTCACCAACTCCAGCCGGTCCGACTGGGCCGCCGCCGCGCAGCGCCGCAGTTTTGAGGGTTGCCCGCCGGGGTTCGGGGCCCGCTACCAGAACTGCGCGCCGCCCGCGCTGGCCGAGCCCGTCCACCACCGCTGGAACCAGCCCGACTGGTACGGCGCCTACGATCGCAATACCGGCTATCGCTACGCCGACGGCTACCTGCTCCGCCTTGGCCCCAACAGCGCCGTGGCCAGCTACGTCCCCTTGCTCGGCGGGGCGCTGGCGGTCGGGCGATCCTGGCCGGGAGCCTATAACGCCGTGGCCCTGCCGGATCATTACACCCGTTACTACGACCTCGGCCCCTCCAGCACTTATCGCTACTATGACGGTGTGATCTACCGCGTGGCTCCGACCAACGCGGCGATTACTGCTGTTGCGGCGCTGCTTACCGGCGATGCCATCGCGGTGGGCCAGCCGATGCCGGCGGGCTACGACGTCTACAACGTGCCTTACAATTATCGAGACCAGTACTTCGATGGGCCCGATGCGTTATACCGCTATTCAGATGGCGCAATTTACCAGATCGATCCCGCCACCCGCCTCGTGCGGGCGGCGATCGAACTGCTCGCCTGACCTGCTCCAAGGAAATGCCTCCGATGCGCAACGCCCTCCTCGCCGCACCGCTGCCCGTTGCGCTCGCACTGGCCCTGACCCTCTCCGCCGCGCTGGGGCTGGCCGCCTGTTCGGGCAAGCAGAGCCCGGCCGCCGAAACCGCCAGTGAGACGCCGGCCGCCGCGGTCACACCTGCGAGCGCGACCCTGCCCGAAGTGCTGGACGATGCCGACGGCATGCAGACCATGGCCGAAGCGCTCAAGACCACCGGCATCGAGGGCGTGTTCAACGACAAGGGCAGCTACACCCTGCTCGCGCCCGAGGACGATGCTTTCGACGCACTGGGCGACAAGGGCAAGGCGCTGATCGAGGCCAATGACCACGCCGCTCTGGCCGCGCTGGTGCGCAATCACATGCTCACCGGCTATATGACGCCCGAGGACATTGCCGCCGCAATCGCCGCCAGCAAGACCGGCAAAGTGACGATGCCGACCCTCGGCGGCGGCACGGTGACGTTCTCGAAGACTGGCGAGGCCATCACGGTGACCGCCGATGACGGATCGCAGGCGACGATCGAGGACAGTCCCGTGGCCGGCGGATCGAGCATCGCCATTCCGGTGAGCGGGGTCCTCCGGAAGATCTAGTCCGCCGGAGCAAATGGAGCGCTGGGGCTACTCCGCCCCTCTGTGCCGGCGGAGAATCCTTGCGAAGTCCATGTGCTTAGGCTCCAATCTCACGGGAATCGGCGCGTTTGGCCGCGACGATTAAGTTATGTTCACTATATGTTCTTTCCTCGACAGATAACGGAAACTGCGATCTAGTCGCACCCGTCCAGCTCGGCATCGAATCGGGCGGTTCGGGAACGCGCCTTTTCCGTTCACGCGATCGAGAAGGACAGGACATGAACAGGAAACCGATCTTCGATGCGGTCCGCAAGCTGTTGGACCGCCCGTTCACGCAGCCCGAAGTCGATGCACTGGACGAGGCGATAGACCTCGCCACCTCCGCGCTTCCCGCCACTACCGCACCCGAACCCACGGCGCCCGAACCTGCCTCGGTGCCCGACGCTTCGGGCCGGACGCTCGGTGCGGCGGGCGCCAAGCTCATCAAGAAATGGGAAGGCTGCGAGCGGCACCGCGCCGATGGCAAGTTCGATGCTTATCCCGATCCCGGCAGTGCCGACGGCAAGCCCTGGACCATCGGCTGGGGATCGACCGGCCCCGACATCCGGAAAGGGACGGTCTGGACCCAGGCGCAGTGCGACGAACGCTTCGATGAGGACATGAAGTCCTACGTGGGCCAGGTCGCGCACTTCATCGGCGACACGCCCACCACGCAGAACCAGTTCGATGCCCTCGTCTCGTTCCAGTACAATACCGGTGCGATTGCCTCTTCGACGCTGGGTAAGCTGCACAAGCAGGGGAAGTTCGAAGACGCGCAGCGGGAATTCGCCAAGTGGATCTTCAATAACCACAAGCCGATGGCCGGTCTGAAGGCGCGGCGGGCTGATGAGGCGAAGCTCTACGGCACGCCCTGATCCTCGCTAGCTCAGCCGGGTGGGGGAATCACGATCCCCGTATCCACCTTCACCCGGTCGAGCGCGATCAGCGAACCGTAGCTGGCGATGCAGTCGTTCTCTGCAAACAGCTCGCGCGTCAGCGCCTCGTAAGCGCGCATGTCGCTGGTGACGATGACAAGGACGAAGCTGACGCCGCCGGTAACGTAATAGCATTGCTGCACTTCGGGGCGGGCGCGGAACAGCGCCTTGGCGGCATCGACCGTTGGCGCGCGTTCGTCGCGCAAGTTCACTTGCACGATCGAGGTGATGCCCTGCCCCAGCGCCTCGGGATCGACCAGCGCGACATTGCGCACGATCACGCCCGCTGCCTCCATCGCCGCGATACGACGCTGCACGGCTGCCGCCGAGAGGTTCACGGCCTCGGCAATGCGGCGCTGGGGCGTCCGCGCGTCCTGCTGGACGATGCGCAGGATGGCCCGGTCGAACGAATCGAGGCGGCGGCCGGAAGATGGCGGGGATTGCTCGGTCGGTGTGGTTCGCCTGGTCATGAAGCGGGTTTTTGTTGCATTCGGAAGCCAAATCAAGAGCACACGCCTCACCACGGTGATGATATGTCTCGCCGCATCGGCATCGTGGAGTGGGAAGATGGAAATGGCGGGAAGCATGGCTGCGGGCACGGGCGGGGCGCGCTCGACACTGCTCGGCGTACTGTGCGGTGTGGGCGCGGGCGCGCTCTGGGGGCTGGTGTTCCTTGCGCCCGAACTGGCGCGCGCGTTCAGTCCGCTCGAACTCACCATCGGCCGCTACCTCTGCTACGGCGCGATTTCGGCCCTTTTGCTGGCCCCGCGCTGGAAATCCATCACCGCACACCTCTCGCGCGAAGCATGGATCGCGCTCGTCTGGCTCGCGCTGGCCGGCAACACGCTCTATTTCGTGCTGCTTGCCAATGCCGTGCAGATCGGCGGCATCGCCATGGCATCCATCGTCGTCGGCTTCCTGCCGGTGACGGTCACTGTAGTTGGCAGCCGCGACCATGGCGCGGTGTCGCTCGCCCGGCTGGCGCCTTCGCTGCTGCTCTGCGCGGCGGGCGTGATCTGCATCGGCTGGCAGGCCATCGCGTCACCGGGGAACACGCCGCTGGCGACACGCGCCCTGGGCCTTGCCTGCGCATTCGGCGCGCTTGTTTCGTGGAGCGCTTTCGCGGTGGGCAACAGCCGCTGGCTCACCCGGCTCGATGCGGTGTCCGCGCATGACTGGAACCTGCTGATCGGCGTCGTCACCGGGCTGCAAAGCCTGCTGCTGGTGCCGCTGGCGCTATGGCAAGCCGACGCCGCGCGCAGCTCCGCCCAATGGACCACATTCCTCTCGGTCTCGCTCGGCGTCGCCGTACTGGCCTCGATCACCGGCAATGCGCTGTGGAACCGGATGAGCCGCTTGCTGCCGCTGACGCTGGTCGGGCAGATGATCCTGTTCGAAACGCTCTTTGCGCTCGCCTATGCGCTCGTCTGGGAGCACCGCTTGCCCACCGTGTTCGAATCGGCGGCCTTCGTCCTGATGGTGGCCGCCGTGCTGAGCTGTCTGGCCGCGCACCGGAAACCCGCCAGCGCCGATCTGGCCCCGCTCAGCGAAGGCGCTGCCCACTGAGCGCCGCTCATTCGGCGGGCGGCTCCCACAATTCGATCGGATTGCCTTCCGGATCGTGAATACGGGCGAACTTACCCGTCTCGGGCGTATCCCATTCCGGATTGGTGGTGACCGCGATCCCGGCCTCGCGCAGCGCCGAAAGGAGCGGATCCAGCGCGTTGACGCGGAAGTTGATCATCCACTGCCTGTCAGCGGGAAAATAGTCCGTGTCGCGCGCGAAGGGCATGAACACGGTGGGCCCGGCCTGCTGCATCCACTGATACGAATCGTTGAGAGCCACGCCCAAGTGCGTGCGATACCACGCCTGCAAGGCCCCCGGATCGTCTGCCCGAAAGAACACGCCGCCAATACCGATTGCAGCCATGAAGCGCTCCCACCCAGGCCGTGAACCGGCCGAATTCTACCGCAGCGCGCTCGGGACTCAGCCGCTGCGCGGCGTCACCGCGCGATCGAGGGTACGCCGTCCTTGCGGGCATTCTCACCTAGGTCGGCGCGGCTGCGGGGATTGGCCACGGCGGCGGCGATCAGGCGGTCCTGCTCTTCGGCGGTAAAGCGTTCCCAGCCGGTGCGGCCGAGCTTTTCCATCGGGCGGAAGCGCACCTTGTACTGCATCCGCGGCGAGCCTTCGACCCAGTAGCCGAGATAGACGTAGGACAGCCCCATCTCACTGGCGCGGCTGATATGATCGAGGATGATGTAAGTCCCCAGCCCCTGCCGCTCATGCGCGGGATCGTAGAAGCTGTAGATCATCGAAAGACCATCGCACTGGCGGTCGGTCAGGCAGGCGCCGACAAGGCGACCGGGCGTCACGCCGTCCACCGAAGGTTCGCGATATTCGATCACGTAGCTGGTGACGGGGGTGTGTTCGACCATGTCGGCAAAGTCGACATCGTCCATCGAGGTCATCCCGCCTTCGGGGTGACGCGCCGCAAGGTAGCGCTGGAGCAGTTCGAACTGCTCGCTGGTGGACCAGGGGCGGCAGACCGTGGCGACAAGGTCGCTGTTACGCTTGATCAGGCGCTTCTGCGTGCCCGATGGCACGAATTCGTCGGCCACCACGCGCACCGAGATGCAGGCGTTGCAATCGAGGCAGGAGGGGCGATAGGCCACCGTCTGACTGCGGCGGAAACCGATCCGGCCGAGCGCATCGTTGAGCGAATCCGCGTGGGGGCCCTTGAGTTCGGTGAAGACCTTGCGCTCGCTGCGCCCCGGAAGATAGGGGCACGGCGCCGGGCTGGTCACGAAGAACCGGGGAAAGCGAACGGGAGCCGTCACGGGCGCAGTCTATCCTCTGGCTGACGGTAGACGGACTTTTCTTAAGCCGCCTATCCGTGTCTGCCCTGAATATGCATGCGCCCGCGAGGTGTTGAAAGTCTTTTAACCACAAATATGGAGCTGTTCGCGGCAAAATCGGACCGGAGGCCCGCCGTTAACCGTCTATTGTCCCGTAACGGGGCGCCCGATGGTTCAGGCAACGGCCGGGCCGCGCCGCAAACCCGCTCCGAGACTCATTCCGAATCCAGCGCGTCACGCCACCGGTCTAAATCGGGAAGTCCGTTTGGAATCGGGATCTTGCCCGATTCCAAACGGATACTTCGCAAGTTCAATCGGTTTCGACCTGACGCACTTCATACCCTTCGCGGCGCAGCGCGGCGACGAGGGCATCAAGCTGCGCCCGGTCTCGCGCCTCGCACTCGATCTCGGTCACGAGTCCCTTGGCGGGCAGGTGCGTGAAGATGCGCTGATGGAACACCTCGATGATGTTCACATTGTGCTCCTGAAACACCTTGGCGACCTTGAACAGCGCGCCTGCGCGGTCCTGCAAGCCGATCTTCAGGCGCGCGAGACGGCCCGAACGGGCAAGGTCGCGCAGCAGCACGTTGGCGAGCAGGCGCGTATCGATATTGCCGCCCGAGAGCACGATGCCCACCTTGCGGCCCGCGAACAGTTCGCGATTGGCCATGACGGCGGCAAGGCCGGTGGCGCCCGCGCCTTCGACCAACGTCTTTTCGATCTGCAACAGCAGCGCCAGCGCGCTTTCGATGCCCGATTCGCTCACCAGCAGGAATTCGTCCAGCAGCTCGCGCAGCACTTTCGAGGTGAACTGGCCCGGCGCGAAGACGGCGATGCCTTCGGCCAGCGTGTCTCCGCCGATGGGCAGGCTGGTGCCCTTGAGCAGGTTGTACATCGAGGGATAGAGCTGTGCCTCGACACCCACGAGCCGGATGTCGGGCTTGATCGCGCGCGCCGCCGTGCCCATGCCAGAGGCGAGCCCGCCGCCGCCGATCGGCAGCACCAGGGTGTCGATCTCCGGCACGTCTTCCAGCATTTCGAGCGCAACAGTGCCCTGCCCCGCGGCGACATGCGGATCGTCGAACGGGTGGATGAAAGTCAGGCCCAGTTCGGTCTCAAGCTTGCGGGCATGGGCATAGGCCTCGTCGAAGCTTTCGCCTTCGAGCACGACTTTGCCGCCCACGCTCTCGGTCTGCATGACTTTCACGGTCGGCGTCGTGCGCGGCATAACGATGGTCACGGGCACGCCGAGCCGGGTGCCGTGGTACGACAGGCCCTGCGCATGGTTGCCGGCCGAAGCGGCGATCACGCCGCGCGACTTGCGCTCCTCGTCCAGCAGCAGAAGGGCATTGAGAGCGCCGCGTTCCTTGTAGGCGGCGGTGAATTGAAGGTTTTCGAACTTGAGCCAGATGTCGGCGCCGGTGATCGCGCTCAGCGTGGTCGAATAGAGCGTGGGCGTGCGGACGATCTTGCCAATAATGCGGCCGGCCGCGCTGCGAACGTCGTCGGCAGTCAGCAGGGGCCCTTCGGGCTCCGCGGCGATCGTGAGAATTGGCTGTTCCATAGTGGCCGCGCCTAAAGGAAAGCCCGGGCCAAGGAAAGGCCGGCGTTATGAAAAAGCGCAGCACCCGATTTCACGGTAATTTTATTACGCGAGGATGGCCATCATCGATTCGCCCCGCAACGCACAAATTAAGCACGCGCCGTGGTTTGCTTTCGTGCAAAAAACGGTAGAACGCTTGCCATGAGCGAGCGACGCAAGGTTTCCTTCATCGGCCTCGGTGTAATGGGCGGCGCCATCGCGCGGCACATTGCGCTCGCGGGCCACGAACTCACCATCTACAACCGCTCGCCCGAGCGGGCGCGGAAATGGGCGGATGACAATCCCGGGCTTGCCCACCGCATCGCCGCGAATCCGGCGCATGCGGCGCAGGATGCCGAAGTGGTGATCACCTGCGTCGGCAACGACGACGACCTCTCCGAAGTCGTGCTGGGCCCCAACGGCGTGTTCCGCATGCTGAAGAAGGGCGCCACTTTCATCGACCACACCACGGTTTCCGCCCGCATCGCCCGGCAGATCTCGGTCGAGGCGCGGGACTTGCGGATCCACTGCGTCGACGCGCCGATGACCGGATCGCAGAGCGGGGCCGAACAGGGCACGCTCACGCTGATGTGTGGCGGGCGCGACGACGCCATCGAGGCCGCACGCCCGGTGATGGAAGCCTATTCCCACCGCATCGTCCATGTCGGCAAGGCGGGATCGGGTCAGATCGCCAAGATGGCCAACCAGATCTGCATCGCCGGCAATGTCGCCGCGCTGGCGGAAGCGGTGCGTTTTGCGCAAGCCTCCCACCTCGACATGGACAAAGTCTACGAGGCGATCTCGGGCGGCGCCGCGCAGTCGTGGCAGATGGACAACCGCTGGCATTCGATGAACGCGGACGATTTCGACTTCGGCTTCGCGATCGACTGGATGCGCAAGGACCTTGGGCTCAGCCTCGACGAAGGGCGCGGCCTTGGCGTCTCGCTGCCGGTGGCGGCGCTGATCGACCAGTTCTTTGCCGACATTCAGGCGCAGGGCGGCGGCCGTCTCGACACCAGTGCGATCATCAAGCGCCTGCCGAAAAAGGGTAATCCGTGAGTTTCAGGAAAAGCGCAGGGCTTGCCCTGCTGCTCGCCTCGGCCCTCGCCCGTCCGGCGTGGGCTGACGTGCTGGTGGACAACGTCAATGGCGTCACGGGCGACGGCAAGGGCGGGATCGAGCATTTCGAAGGCTTCTTGATCGACGATCAGGGACGCGTGGCGCAAGTCTTCCACCACGGCGACAAGCGGCCGAAGAAGGTCGCCTATCAGGTGGACGGCAAGGGCCGCAACGTGGTGCCCGGCATGATCGACGCGCATGGGCATGTCATGGCGACGGGCTTTGCGAAGATGACGCTCGACCTGTCGATGGCGAAGACGCTGGACGAGGCGCTCTCGCGAATCACCGCGTGGTCCGCCGCGCATCCGGACCTGCCGTGGATCCTCGGCGGCGGCTGGAATCAGGTGCAGTGGGGGCTGGACCGCATGCCCACCGCCGCCGAGCTGGACCGTGCGACCGGCGGCAAGCCCGCCTGGCTGACGCGCGTGGACGGCCATGCCGGATGGGCCAATTCCGCCGCACTCGCTGCCGCCGGCGTCTCGGCCGCGACCGCCGATCCGTCGGGCGGAGAGATCGTGCGCGCCGCCGGCTCCAAAGCCCCGGCGGGCGTCTTTGTCGACGGCGCGATGGCGCTGATCGAATCGAAAATGCCCAAGCCCCGCCCCGAGGACCGCGACACCGCCTTTGGCGAAGCGCAGCTCGCGCTCTTGGCACAGGGCGTTACCGCCGTCGCCGACATGGGCACTTCGATCGAGGACTGGCAGGCCTTCCGCCGCGCCGCCGATCTCGGCAACTTGCGCATCCGTGTGGTTTCCTATGCCGATGGCATCGACAACATGGTGCTGATCGGCGGCCCGCATCCAACTCCGTGGCTCTATGCCGACCGGCTGAAGATGAACGGCGTGAAGCTCTACCTTGACGGCGCGCTGGGTTCGCGCGGGGCATGGCTCAAGGCACCTTATGCCGATGCGCCGGGCACCAAGGGCCTGCCGCGCATGAGCCAGACGCAGCTCAGCAATCTGATGAGCCGCGCCGCCATCGACAACTTCCAGATCGCCGTCCACGCCATTGGCGACGAGGCGAACGCCACCCTGCTCGATTCGATTGCCGAGCTTTCCGCTACCTACAAGGGTGACCGGCGCTGGCGCGTCGAGCATGCGCAGATCGTCGATCCCGCCGATATCCCGCGCTTCGGGCAGTTCGGCACGATCGCCTCGATGCAGCCGCAGCATCAGGCCTCCGACCGGGTCATGGCCGAAGCGCGCCTTGGCCCTCAGCGCCTTGCGGGCGCTTATGCGTGGAAGTCGATAGCGGCCACCGGGGCGCGGCTCGCGTTCGGGTCGGACACGCCGGTCGAGCCTTCCGAGCCTTTCGTCGGCATGGCGGTCGCCACTTCGCGTCAGGGTGCTGACGGGCAGCCGGCGGGCGGCTGGCAGCCGCAGGAGATCCTCTCGCGCGAGGCCGCGCTCAACGCCTATACGACCGGCGCGGCTTACGCGATGTTCGCCGAAGACCGCCTTGGCCGCATCGCCAAGGGGTATCGCGCGGACTTCCTGTTCGTGGATGTGGACCCGATGCTGGCTACCCCGCAGCAGCTACGCGCAACGCGGGTCTCCGAGACGTGGATCGGCGGCCAGATGGCATGGTCCGCCGCGAAGGATCGGCTGATCCCGGAGAAGAAGGTCGACGACACCGGGCGCTGAGTTGTTTGCTGAGGGGCCCGGACCTTACTTAATCGGAGCGGCCCTTACGCTCCCTCTGCCTCATCTGCTTCCGCCCCAACCAACTCCGTCATCCCCGCGAAGGCGGGGATCCCGATTGTTCTTGCGGCGGGGAGAAAAGGAAGCGGGGCCCCCGCCTTCGCGGGGGCGACGGGGCTATTTATCAAGAGCCTGTGTTAATTAAGGGCGCGCGGCGGGGCCCTAAAGCCCCGCCATTATTCCGCGAGAACCTCGCCCTCGGCAGAAGCTTCTTCCTCAGCCTTGGCCTTCTCGCGCGCTTCGGACCGCTCCGTGAACCACATGACGATCAGCGTGCCCTCGTAGAGCGCCAGCAGCGGCACTGCGAGCAGCAGCTGCGACACGACGTCCGGCGGTGTCGCCACGGCGGCGATGATGAAGATGCCGACGATGGCGTAACGGCGAGCGCCCACGCACTGCTTGCGGGTGATGATCCCCGCGCGGTTGAGCAGCATCAGCAGCACCGGCAGCAGGAACGAGATCCCGAACGCCAGAATAAACTGCATGACCAGCGCCAGATAGTCGCCCGTGCCCGGCAACGCTTCCAGTTTCAGGCCGCCCTTGTCGCCCTGGAAATTGAGGAAGAAGTGGAACGCCGTAGGCATCACCACGTAATAGGCCAGCGCCGCGCCCATCATGAACAGGATCGGCGTTGCGATCAGGAACGGCAGGAAGGCCTTCTTTTCCTTGGCGTAAAGCCCCGGAGCGACGAACGCCCAGATCTGGTTGGCGATCACCGGGAACGACAGGAAAAACGCCGCGAACAGCGCGATCTTCACTTCCACGAAGAAGGCTTCGTAGAGCTTGGTGTAGATCAACCTGCCCTGCCCCGGCGGGAACGCCTCGGTCAGCGGCCGCACGAGGAAGGCGAAGATGTCGCCCGAAAAGTAGAAACACACGCCGAACGCCACCGCGAACGCCATGAAGGCGCGCAGCAGACGGGCGCGCAGTTCGATCAGGTGATCGAGCAGCGGCGCCTGCGAATTGTCGATATCTGAGATGCGGAAGGGCTGCATGGTTGCGGCTTTACAAGAGGACGCGGCGGATCAGGGCGGCGGAGGCGGTATGTGGAATTCATCCCGGCGCTCGCCCGCGTGCTCCACGGCGGGTGCCTCGGCATGAGGGCCGGCTTCCGGGGCGGGCAGCGAACTGGGCTCATGCTGATGCTGGGGCGTGTCCTCGGAAAGGATGTCCGCCGGCGTCACGCGGGAGGCCGGGGGCAGCATTTCCTCGGCACTAGGCAGAACGGGATTGGCCTTCATGATGGCCTCGTTCTGCTCGCGCCACTTGCGCTCCATTTCCTCAAGCTCGGCCTCGCGCACCATGGCGTCGATACCGGCGCGGAAGTGCCCGGAGATCTTGCGCATCTTGCCGATCCAGCGACCAGCCGTGCGCATCGCCAGAGGCATGTCCTTGGGACCGATGACAACGACCGCCACGATGACGATCAACAGGAGTTCGGATGCACCGACGTCGAACATGGCGGCGCCTTATCCTTGCCCGCTCAGACCTGCTCGGACTTGTTTTCGGCGTTCGCCGGAGCCACCGGGGCATCCTGCTGCGACGCCGTGATCTGCGGCGCAGGAGCTGGCGTGGAAGCCGACTTCTTGGCCTCTTCCTCGTTCATGCCTTCCTTGAAGCTCTTGATGCCCTTGCCGAAGTCACCCATGATTTCCGACACACGGCCGCGACCGAACAGCACGAGCACGATGACCAGCACGATCATCCAGTGCCAGATCGACAAGCTACCCATAACCTCAACTCCAAAAACTGTCGGTCGATTAAGACCTGCGATACCCGCTGGTCGATTCCGACCCTATCAAGTTCATCTAGGGACTTTCGTCCCAACTTGCCAGCCTGTCGTCATGGCGCCCCACTCCGACCTTGCCGCGATCGGCCCCGGAGACTCCATCAGGCCTCGTCCTCGGTATCCTCGTCACCGTCGTCATCCGGCGGTTCGTCGGAAGTATCGAGCGGCTCTGGCCGAAGCGCCGTTTCTATCATTTCCTCGTCGACCGGGTCCAGCAGGCCCGCCGCGCGCAATTCGTCTATCCCCGGCAGTTCCTTCAGCGATTCCAGTCCGAAATGGGCCAGGAAATCGGGCGTTGTGGCATAGATTACCGGGCGGCCCGGCACCTCGCGGCGGCCGGCGACGCGTACCCAGCCCGCTTCCATCAGCACGTCGAGCGTGCCCTTGGCGGTCTGCACACCGCGGATCGCCTCGATCTCGGCGCGGCTGACCGGCTCGTGATAGGCGACGATGGCCAGCACCTCGGTTGCCGCGCGCGACAGGCGGCGCGGCTCTTCCTTTTCGCGGCGCAGCAGGTGGGCAAGATCGGGCGCGGTCTCGAAGTGCCAGCGCCGTCCGCGCTCGACGAGGCGAATGCCGCGCCCGTCGTAATCGGCCTTGAGTTCGGCCAATGCGGGTCGCACGTCCGCCTGCCCGAGATGGGCGGATATCTGCTCGGCGGTCAGCGGCTGTTCGGCGGCGAACAGCGTGGCCTCCACCGCGCGGACGAGATCATCCATGTCTCGCTGTTCCTGCGCCTGGGGGAACGTCACGGGCGCAGCGCCTTCAGACGCAGCGGGCCGAAGGTTTCCTCCTGTGCGATCTCGGCCTTGCCGGTGCGCGCGAGTTCCAGCACGGCCACGAAGCTGGATGCCAGCGCAGAACGGCGGAGTTGCGGATTGGCCCAGGCTTCCTGCGCCGGCGGCAGGAAATCGCGCAGTTCCATCCAGTCAAGCGACACGCCCAGCATCGAGGCGACGCGGGCAATCGCGCTGTCGAGCGTCATCACCATGCGCTCACGCACCATATGGACCACCGGCTGGCTGCGGACTTTCACATCGCCGTAAGCGCGCACGAGGTCGTACCATGAACATTGCCAGAGCGCCTTGCGCTCGACCCGAAGGCCCTCGGGCGCACCGCGCGCGAAAACGTCGCGGCCAAGCCGGTCGCGCCCCATCAGCCGCGCCGCCGCCTCGCGCATCGCGCCAAGGCGCTGGAGGCGCAGTTGCAGGCGCATCGCAAGTTCTTCGGGGCTCGGATCGGGCTGCTCTTCCTTGGGCAGCAGCAGCGCCGACTTGAGGTAAGCCAGCCACGCCGCCATCACCAGATAGTCGGCCGCGAGTTCCAGTCGCAGCGCCTCCGCCTCCTCGACATAAGTCAGATAGGCATCGACCAGTTCGAGGATCGAGATGCGGCGCAAGTCCACCTTCTGCCGCCGCGCGAGGTCAAGCAGCAGATCGAGCGGGCCTTCCCAGCCGTCGATCTCCAGATGGAGCGTTTCCTTGCGGGCTTCGGCGCGTTCCTCGCCGTCCCAGGCCGAATCGTCAGCCATGTCCGCTGCGTTTTCTGCCGGAAGGTCGGCAGGCAGGTCCACCGCTCAGGCCGCCAGAGCCAGCAGCGCGTCGCGCCGGGCAACGAGTTCGCCATGAGTGCCGGTGCTTGCGATCCCGTCGACCGAGGCCAGCGCACGGTCCAACCGCGCCGCCGCCTCGCCGCCCAGTGCGGGCAAGACATTGGCGATGCCGATCATGTCGTCCATCTTCGCCCAGCAATTGAGCGCGATGTCGCAGCCCGCCGCAAGGGCGCGCGCGGCAAGGTCCGGAACGCTGCCCGAAAGCGCCTGCATATCGAGATCGTCGCTGAGCAGGAGGCCCGAGAAGCCGATGCGCTTCCGGATCACTTCGCCGATGACGAAAGGCGAGAGCGTGCCGGGATTCTCGGCGTCCCACGCGGTGTAGCGCACATGCGCGGTCATACCGATGGGCGTGTCATTGAGCGTGCGGAACGGCTCGATATCGAGTTCCAGTTCCGCCTCGCTGGCGGTCACGGTGGGCAGTTCCTTGTGGCTGTCCGCCATGGCGCGGCCGTGGCCGGGGATGTGCTTGATGCAGCCGACGACACCGGCGCGGGCAAGCCCCTGCAAGGTCGCGCGGCCGAGGGCTGCCACGCGCATCGGTTCGAAGCCGAAGGCGCGGTCGCCAATCACGTCGTGCGCGCCTTTCTGGCGCACGTCGAGCGTGGGGTGGCAATCGACCGAAATGCCCACTTCGGCAAGATCGAGCCCCAGCGCCTCGGCATTGTCGCGCGCGGCCTCGATGGCGCTGGCGGGGGCAAGATCGTAGAGCCGGTCGAACGCCTGGCCCGGCGGATAGGCTGGCCAGACCGGCGGCTTCATCCGGGCGACGCGGCCACCTTCCTGATCGATGCTGATAAGCAGCCGGTCGCGCCCGTGGATCGAGCGGAGATCGTCGGTCAGCGCGCGCATCTGCTCGCGGCTTTCGACATTGCGGCCGAACAGGATGTAGCCGGCAGGATCCGCATCGCGGAAGAACGCGCGCTCGTCGTCGCTAAGGGTCAGCCCGGAAAGGCCGAAGATCGCGGGTGTCATGCCGGTTTGCTCGCAAACTTACGGCCTAACCGCAAGGAAAGGCCGTTCGGAAGTGTGGAAAGGGCAGCGCGAACCGCCGCCCTTCCGTACTTACTGCTTCACCTGGCAGGACAGCCCGGCCGAGCGCATCCCGCTGCACAGCGCCTTCGCCGCGGCGAGATCGCCGGGAACGGCCTGAAGCCGGTAGACCTTGCCGATATCAGCCTGACCCTCAACGATGCGGTGGTTTACGCCGGCTAGCCCGGGGTACTGCACTTTCAGCGTGGCCCAGCCGGCTTCCGCCGTGGCCTTGTTGGCATAGGCGCCGACCTGCACGCCGACGCCGGAAACGGTCGGCTCGGGCTTGGCCGCAGGCGCGGCGGGCGCAGGCTTGTCGGCAGCCTTGGCGGAAGGCTGGCCAGCCGCTGGCTTCGCAGCGGACTGGGCAGCCGACTGGCCATCGGCCGGCTTGCCTGCCGAATCGAAGCCCGGCGCGGGTGCATCCGGCTGCCCCTCGCCGATCTGCGGCGCGCGGCTCTGACCCTCTGCCACCGCAAAGCTGGTGTCGCCGGTGCCGGCGACAACGTCGCCACCGGGGTTTTCCGGCCGGGTCTTGTACGGCTGCTTCGGCGCCTCGATCACGCCGCCGCTGGCGATCAGCGGCTGATCGCTCTTGTGCCGCGTGAACCAGAAGACGCCGCCGATAATGGCGCCGATCGCCACGAGCGCCAGCACGACCAGCAGCGCGGTCTGTCCCGTGCCGCCGCCGCGCTGGGGCTCAAACTCCTCGTCCTCGCCTTCCAGCCAGGGCAGGCGGACGTCCTCGTCACCGAGGTCAAGCTGCGCCGGCCGCTCGAAGCCCTGAGCGGTGCTTCGGCCCGCGTCGCGCTCCCCTTCACCGAAGGGATTCGCGCGCGTTTCGTCCCGATCGTCACCCCAGCCCATCATCGATTACATTTCCTCCACCGCTTCGACGCCGAGCAGTGCCAGCCCGTTGCGGATAATCTGCCCGATCTGCGTGGCCAGGAAAAGCCGCGCGGAAGTCAGGTTACCATCTTCGGCGTTAATAAAGCGCTTTTCCACACGGTCATTGCCGAGGTTCCAGTAACCATGGAACGCTGCGGCAATGTCCCCGAGGAAGAAGGCGATGCGGTGCGGTTCGCGCGCGGCGGCCGCAGCCTCGACGATGCGGGGGAACTGCGCGGCCAGCTTCACCAGCTCCAGCTCTTCCTCGCCCAGCAGTTCGAGGTGGCCTGCGCCGGGGGAGAAGCCCTCGCCCTCAGCCTTGCGCATGGTCGAGTGGACGCGTGCATTGGCGTACTGCACGTAGAACACCGGGTTGTCCTTCGAGGCTTCGACCACCTTGGCGAAGTCGAAGTCCATCTGCGCTTCCGGCTTGCGGGTGAGCATGGTGAAGCGCACCACGTCCTTGCCCACTTCGGTGACGACTTCGGCCAGCGTGACGAAGTTGCCCGAACGCTTGGACATCTTCACCGGCTCGCCGTCGCGCAGCAGCTGGACCATCTGGACCAGCTTGATCTCGAACGGCGTGGGCTCTCCATCCGCGCCGGTCATGGCGGCGACGGCGGCCTTGATGCGCTTGACGGTGCCCGCGTGATCCGCGCCCCAGATGTCCACCAGCGCGTCGGCGCTCTGGGCCTTCTGGAAGTGATAAGCGAGGTCGGCGCCGAAGTAGGTCCAGGTGCCGTCCGACTTCTTGATCGGGCGGTCCTGATCGTCGCCGAACTGGGTCGACTTGAACAGCGGCAGTTCCACCGCTTCCCAGTCCTCAAGCGTCTTGCCCTTGGGGGCTTCGAGCACGCCGTCATAGACGAGGCCCTTCGAACGCAGCCACGCCTCGGCCTCGTCCGGCTTGCCCGAGGCCTGAAGCTCGGCTTCCGAAGAGAACAGGTCGTGGTGGATACCGAGGAGCGCGAGGTCCTCCTTGATCATCACCAGCATCGCCGCGACGGCCTTTTCGCGGAACAGCGTCAGCCATTCCGATTCGGGCGCTTCCGCGTACTTGTCGCCGAACTCGGCGGCGAGCTGCTGGCCGACCGGGATCAGGTATTCGCCCGGATAGAGCCCCTCGGGGATCGCGCCCACGTCATGGCCCAGCGCCTCACGGTACCGCACATGCGCCGAGCGGCCGAGCACCTGCACCTGCGCGCCGGCATCGTTGACGTAGTATTCCTTGATGACCTTGTGGCCCGCGAACTCCAGCAGCGTCGCCAGCGCATCGCCGACCACCGCACCGCGGCAGTGGCCCATGTGCATCGGGCCGGTCGGGTTGGCGGAGACGTATTCGACATTGACGGTGCTGCCACCGCCCATCGTCGAGCGGCCATAGTCGGCGCCGAGCGCGGCAATGGCGCGCAGTTCGGTGAGCCAGGTCGCGGGCGAAAGGCGCAAGTTGATGAAGCCGGGCCCGGCGATCTCGGCCGAGGTGACCGCATCGAGCTTGGTCAGTTCGGCCACCAGCGCGTCCGCCAGATCGCGCGGCTTCATGCCGGCGGGCTTGGACAGGACCATTGCCGCGTTGGTCGAGAGGTCGCCATGCGAGCTGTCGCGCGGCGGTTCGACCGTGATCGCGCTTCGCTTCAACCCGCCGGGCAGCGTGCCCGCTGCTTCGAGCGCATCGAGCGCGGCGTTGAGGTGGCCTGCGAAGGCGGCGTAAAGGGTCTGGTTATCGCTCATCCGCGCGCGGATAGCCGAGTTGCGCGCAAAGGGAAACAGGCTGCGAGGTGGCAGTGCGGGAATGCGGGCGTTGTGAAAGCCCACCCCCAACCCCTCCCGCAAGCGGGAGGGGGCAAGACTTGCGCGTTAGTCCCAGCGCGGTGGGCATGCCCGAGGGGCCGCTTGCCCCCAATTCCAGCCCCCCCCCCCCAATCCCGCTCAGGCTGAGCTTGTCGAAGCCCCCGGCGAGCGGGGCGCGAGGTCTCCATCCTTCGACAAGCTCAGGATGAGCGGTGTGTGTGTGCCTGTGTGATGCGGAGAACCTGCCGCGCAGCGAAAGATTTCTGCGCCGCCGCGCGATTCAATCTTCTCCCGCCCGCCCCATAACCCCACCCCTTCAAAACCGCCCGAAACGCGTGTATCGCGCCGCTCATGCCATCCACCGCGAATCCCAAAACCTACCGGGTCAAGAGCTTCGGCTGCCAGATGAACGTCTATGATGGCGAGCGCATGGCCGAACTGCTCGCCGAGCAAGGCATCACCGCCGCGCCGGAGGGCGAAGAGGCCGACCTTGTCGTGCTCAACACCTGCCATATCCGTGAAAAGGCAGCGGAAAAGGTTTATTCCGACATCGGCCGCCTGAAGCGCGACGATGGCTCCTCGCCGCTGATCGCGGTCGCCGGGTGCGTCGCGCAGGCAGAGGGCGACGAGATCATGAAGCGCTCGCCCGCCGTCAAGATGGTGGTGGGCCCGCAGGCCTATCACCGCCTGCCCGACATGATCCGCGAAGCCACCGCCGGCAAGCGCGTCACCGATACCGACATGCCGGCCGAAACCAAGTTCGATGCCCTGCCCCGTCGCAGGCGCTCCGGCCCCACCGCTTTCCTCACCGTCCAGGAAGGCTGCGACAAGTTCTGCACCTATTGCGTGGTGCCCTATACGCGCGGCGCCGAAGTCTCGCGTCCGCATGCCGATCTGATCGACGAGGCGAAGCGGCTGATCGATGCCGGCGCGCGCGAGATCACGCTGCTCGGGCAGAATGTGAACGCCTGGTATGGCGAGGACGCGAAGGGCCGCCGGATCGGCCTTGACGGGCTGATCCGCGAACTGGCCGAGATCCCCGATCTTGCCCGCATCCGCTATACCACCAGCCACCCGAACGACATGACCGACGCGCTGATCGCCGCCCATGGCGACGTCGAAAAGCTGATGCCGTTCCTTCACTTGCCGGTGCAGGCGGGCAACGACCGCGTGCTCAAGGCGATGAACCGCAGCCACACCGCCGAAAGCTATCTGAAAGTGCTGGAAAAGGTGCGCGCCGTGCGCCCCGACATCGCACTTTCCGGAGACTTCATCGTCGGCTTCCCCGGCGAGACCGAGGCCGAGTTCGCGGACACGCTCGCGCTGGTCGATGCCGTCGGTTACGCGCAGTGCTTCAGCTTCAAGTACAGCCCGCGCGCCGGCACTCCCGCCGCGACGATGGACGGGCAGATCCCTGCCGAGGTCATGACCGACCGGATCCTGCGTCTGCAAGCCGCGCTGGGCCGCGACCAGACCGCCTTCAACGCGGCCTCGGTCGGCAAGACCTGCCAGGTGCTGGTCGAGCGCAAGGGCAAGTTCCCCGGCCAGTGGCTGGGCAAGTCGCCGTGGTTGCAATCGGTCTATTTCGAGGGCGATGTCGCAGTGGGCGATATGGTGACGGTGGAACTGATCGAGGGCGGCTACAACGCGGTTTCCGCTAGATTGCTGAGCACCGTACCGGCGTGAGCGAACGGGAAGCGCTGGTTCTCGTCCCGGGCCTGTCCTGCGACCGCCATGTCTGGCACGCGCAGATTTCCGGGCTTTCGGACATCGCGGACATCCTCATTGGCGATACGCTGAAGGACGATTCGATCGCCCTCATGGCCAGCCGCGTGCTTGACGCGGCGCCGGAGCGGTTCGCCATCGCCGGATTCTCGATGGGCGGCTATGTCGCGATGGAGATCTGGCGCCGCGCGCCGGATCGGGTCACGCGCCTTGCCCTTGTCGACACCAATGCCCGCGCCGATACCGAGGAGCAGGCGGCGTTGCGCCGCGCGGCGATCCACACGGCGCAGGCGCGCGGGTTCGAGCATGTGCTGCGCGGCTCGCTGCGCCAGTTGGTCGCACCCAATTGTCCGGAAGAGCTGTTCGAAGAGGTCGTGCAGATGGCGCTGCGCGTCGGTTTCGGCACGTACATGGACCAGCAGGCGGCGATCATCGACCGCGCGGATTCGCTGGAAACGCTCGGCACCGTAACCGTGCCCGCAATGGTCATGGTGGGCGCTGCGGACGCGCTCACTCCGCCACGTCTTGCCGAAGAAATGGTGCAGGCTCTGCCCGGCGCGGTCTACGAAGTGATCGCAGGCGCCGGGCATATGGCGCCGATGGAACAGCCCGAGGCGGTCAACGCCGCCTTCCGCCGCTGGCTGACACTCTAGAAGTCAGTCGAGCGGCTTGAGTGGGGCTTCGGGGATCAGTTCCTTGCCGATCGTCGCGGATTCGGTGGCGGGTGCCACGGTGGCGTTTTCGGCATAAGTCTTGCCGTCGAAGGGCAAGCGGCGGATGCCTTCGGTCACGCCGCCACCCGCGACCGTCACCGCAAGATCGCGCCAGCCATTGGTCTTGGTATTCAGCACGCCCACGGGAAGCTGGACCACGCTGATCTCGCTGACCTTGCGCAACTCCGTCCCGTCGCGCTTCAGCACCACGAGGTTGCAGCCGCCCGTGCCGCACAGCATCGGGCCGCCGAGATAGGCGAGCACTTCGGGCGTACCGTCGCCGTCGAGATCGACCTCGGCAGTGGCGTACTGCAACTTGCCGAGGTCGCTGGAGACCGCTTCCTTGTTATGGGCGCGGATCCAGTCCTCGACCGTCATCGGCGCGGCTTCGGTGGGTTCCTCGCTCTCCTCAACCGCCGTGGAGGCCGTGGGTTCGACCGGCGCCTTGTCCTGCTTGCAGGCGCCAAGCGAGAGGCCGAGGGCGAGCGCCAGCACCGAGGCGGCCCGGATGCGGAGTGAAGTTGTCCTTCTCATTCAGCAAGGTTAGCCGCTTGTTCGCCCTGCCCGCAAGGTCGGTCCGTCGCATGTCCGACACGGGCGGAAGACAAGGAAAAGGCCCCCGGCGTCATACGCCGGAGGCCCTCCGCGACCCGCCGGGCTATCGGCGGCGTATCAGCAATCTCGCGGGGCGATAAATCAGCCCCAGAAGAAGTTATTATAGACGGTCACGACACGGCCGGAGCGCATGTCCACCATGGCAACGTCATTGCCGTAGCGAACCCAGCGGTGGCCGGCGCGCGGCGGGGCCAGGCGGTAGCGGCCATAGTCGTTCACCCAGTAGCGATTGCCGTAATAGGCCGGAGCGAAGCGGTAACCGACCGACACCGGGCGATAGGCATAGCCACGCGGGCCGACATAGGCCGGGCGGCGATAGTCGTTGCGGTGGGCCTGGCGGTAGTCGCGCCAGTCCTCATGCATTTCGCGACGATCATTACGCGCCTGGCGGTAGTCTCCACGCCGTTCGTCGTGGCGCACGTCGCGCTGGTCCTGCCGCACTTCGCGCATCGACTGGGCGGAGGCCATAGTGGGAATGGCCAGGCTGGGGACCGCGACGCTTGCTGTCAGCACCGCCATGATGATCTTGCGCATTATGGTTCTCCTTGAAATGGCGACCTTCTTTCGGGTGTTGCCCGATAAGTTCAGTTTCTAACCCCGCTACATGAACGGGGTTGCAATGATCTGTGCAGGAATCGGTCAGAAGTGTCGCTGGCTTGCGACAAACCGTTCAAACCGCGCCGAAATCCGGGGTTATCCCCCAGGAAGCGGGCAATTTTCGAAAACCCCCGCCTTGCGCGCAGCGACGCGCGGAGCCATCTTCGGGACAGAACGAAGCATCCTCACCCGAAAGGAGCGCATGGCCCGAAAAGCAGCCCGTGCCGGAGATCCGGCGCAGTTCCGCCCCGAAACCAATCGCAGGGCGCGTGCCGAGGTCGAGTTCGACGAGCCGACGCTGTTAGGAGCCGTGTTCGGCCAGTTCGATTCCAATCTCGTGCAGGTGGAAAACCGGCTTGGCGTCTACATCTCGGCGCGCGGCAACCGCATCCAGATCGAAGGCCCCGAAGATTCCGTCGCCCGCGCGCGCGATACGATCAAGGGCATGTATCACCGGCTGGAGATGGGCCAGGATCTCGATTCGGGCGCGATCGAGTCGCTGATTGCCATGTCCTCGGAACCGACGCTGGAAGGGATTATCAGCGGCGATGCCGGCGCACCGCCGATCATGATCCGCACCCGCCGCAAGACCATCGTGCCGCGCTCCGCCACGCAGATCGAATATATGCGTGCGCTGGCCCGGTCCGACGTGATTTTCGCGCTTGGCCCGGCCGGTACCGGCAAGACCTATGTCGCGGTGGCACAGGCGGTTTCGCAGTTGATGACCGGCTCGGTCCAGCGCCTGATCCTCTCGCGCCCGGCGGTCGAGGCCGGTGAGAAGCTGGGCTTCCTGCCCGGCGACATGAAGGACAAGGTCGACCCCTACCTGCGCCCGCTCTACGACGCGCTCTACGACTGCATGCCGCCCGAACAGGTGGAACGCCGCCTTGCCAACGGCGAGATCGAGATCGCACCGATCGCCTTCATGCGTGGCCGCACGCTGGCCGATGCCTTCATCATTCTCGACGAGGCGCAGAACACCACGCGCGAGCAGATGAAGATGTTCCTCACCCGCTTCGGCCAGAACAGTCGCATGGTCGTCTGCGGCGACCCCCGGCAGGTCGACATCCCCGGCGGCGACCGCATGAGCGGCCTTGCCGACGCGGTGCAGCGGCTTGAAGGCGTGGATGGGATCGATGTTACCCGCTTCACGTCGGCCGACGTTGTGCGCCATCCGATCGTCGGGCGGATCGTCGAGGCTTATGAGGGTAAGCCGGAATAGGAAGAACAAGCGGGGTCCCCGCCTTCGCGGGGACGACGTGGTTTTTGGGGCCGATGTTGGCTGTGCCCAACGTCGGTTTCGAATTGGCGGTGGTTTTCGAATTTCGCGCCAAAACTGATCGTCGGCTTTGAACGGAAGCCCGCACAAAAAAGCATCGTCGCCCCCGCGGAGGCGGGGGCCCCGCTTTTCTGGCGTCACAGCGCCCCGCCAAGCCGATCGAACATGTCCTCCCAGTCAGGGTTCATCGCCTCGATCAGTCGGATCTTCCACTCTCGCCGCCATTTCTTCACCGCCTTCTCCCGGCGAATCGCATGTTCGATTTCGTCGTACCGCTCGGCGTAAACCAGCCTTGTGAAACCGTATTCGCGGACAAACACGGACCCCGAACCCTCACGGTGCTGCCAGATACGGCGTTGGAGATGCGAGGAGACCCCGGTGTAGATGCCTCCGCGATAACGGTCGCTGGTCATGTAGAGCCAGCCGCCTTTCTCCATGTCGATGGCTCCAAGAAAAGCGGGGCCCCCGCCTTCGCGGGGGCGACGAAAATGTTTGCGGACACCTCATCTTCGTCACTCGATATATCCGCCAATTAAAACTCCCTCACCCAACCCCGTCATCCCCGCGAAGGCGCGCATCCCGCTTCCTTTTCTCTCCCCTCCGCTCGACCGAACGCGCGTCTGCGCGTAAGGACCCGGAAATGGACCTCGAAATCGACATCGAAGCACCCTGGCCCGCGGAAACCGACTGGGCCGACCTTGCCGAACGCGCGCTGGAAGCGCTGGTCGAGGTTGCGCCCGAACTGGACAATCAGCGGCTCATCACCAGCCTGCTGTTCACCTCGGACGAGGAAGTCCACGTCCTCAACCGCGAATGGCGCGCCAAGGATAAGCCTACCAACGTGCTGTCCTTCCCCATGCTGGACCGCGTCGACCTGCTCGCCCTCGCGCCCGACGGACCGCCGGAGATGCTGGGCGACCTCGCCCTCGCCTGCGAGACCTGCACGCGCGAGGCGGCGGAAAAGGGCATTTCGGTCGAGAACCACGCCACGCACCTGATCGTCCACGGCCTGCTGCACCTTGCCGGGCTCGACCACGAGATTTCCGAGGCCGATGCGGTGGCGATGGAAGCGCTGGAAACAAAGGCCCTTGCCCTGATCGGCATTCCCGACCCATATGGGGATCGAATTTAACGTCAGGGATAACCAAGCACGATGGCCGAGAATGGCCGCCACACCGAGCCCGGCTCGGGAGAAGGTGACAGTACCGGCACGCTCTGGCGTGTCTTCCGAAGGCTCTTCCAGAACGACGTCGATCAGTCGCTCCGCGCGCAGATCGAAGGCGTCATCAACGAGCACGAGGGCGACGCCGAGGAAACCAGCGCCGCCAAGGGCGATCTTTCGCCGCTGGAACGGCAGATGCTGCGCAACCTGCTCCACTTCAGCGAGCATGATGCCGACGACGTGGCCGTACCGCGCAGCGAGATCGTGGCGATCCCCGCCTCGGCCAAATGGGCCGACGTGATCGAGGCCTTTGCCGAGCACGGCCACAGCCGCATGCCGGTCTATGGAGATTCGCTCGACGCCATCAAGGGCATGATCCACATCAAGGACGTGTTCCCGATCCTCGCGCGCGGCGAACAGCCACCCGAGGATTGGTGCACGCTGCTGCGCCAGCCGCTCTACGTGCCGCAATCGCGCGGCGCGCTGGACGTGCTGGTCGACATGCGCGCCCAGCGCACGCATCTGGCCGTGGTGATCGATGAATATTCCGGCACCGATGGCCTCATCACGATCGAGGATCTTGTCGAGGAAATCGTGGGCAACATCGAGGATGAGCACGATGATGCCCCCGAAGAGTTGCTAATTTCGCAAGAGAGCGGTATCTGGGACGCCGACGCCCGCGTCGAGCTTGAGGATGTGGCGGAACGGATCGATCCGCGCCTCGCCGAAGTCGAGGAAGCGGTAGACACCCTGGGTGGCCTGGCATTCGTCCTGGCCGGTGGTGTCCCGGAAGTCGGCACGGTCCTCGAACACGGCAGCGGTTGGCGGATCGAAGTCACCGACGGCGACGAACGGCGCGTGACGCGGCTTCGGCTCCATCCGCCCGCCCCGGAGGCGGCGGAAACACCAGATTAACCCCGGCGTCGCCATTCCGGTCGGCGCTGTATTCCGAGTGAAAAGACGAGACATTGCCAGTACGCCGACTCCCCCCGCTGCGCGCGCTTGAAGCCTTCGTCCGCGTCGTCCGCCTTGGTTCGGCCAAGGCGGCGGCTAACGAACTGGCGCTTTCCCCCTCCGCCCTCTCGCGCCGCGTTGCCGCGCTGGAGGATTTCACCGGCAAGCGCCTGTTCACGCGCCAGCACCAGTCGATGAAGCTGACCGACGAAGGCATGGCCTTCTACAACGTGGTCGGCCCCAAGCTGGAAGAACTGGCCGAAGCGGTGGAATCGCAGATCGATCGCGGTCAGGTCCTGCGCCTGCACTTGGGCGTGCCGTCGCTGTTCGGCGGCCAGCGCCTGTTCCCGCGCCTGCCGGAACTGCGCAAGCTGCACCCGCGCCTGCATATCGACATCGATACCGGCACGCACCTTGAAGACCGCGTGGGCGACACGCTGGACGCCGCGATCATCCTCGCCAAGGAGCCGGACCCGGCCTACTATCGCATCCAGCTGGACCACAACAAGGTCTACGCCATCACCTCCAAGGAAATGGCCGCCGAGATCGGCAATGTCCCGGACGAGGCGATCCTGTCCAAGCAGACCTTCCTGATCCATCAGGACCTGCCCGAGAGCCTCGACGCCTGGAAGCAGGCGATGGGCATGAACAAGCTGGAGCCCGCCTCGGTAGACCGTTTCGATTCCGGCCAGCTGGTGCTGGAAGCCGCGGCGCAGGGCCTTGGCATCGCCATCATGCACGACGATCACTTCCGCCGCAGCCACGATAACCGTCTGGCCCGGCTGTTCGACGTCGATGTCGAGAGCCCCTATCGCTACTGGTTCGTGTGCAAGCCGAAGGCGCTGGAGAGCCGCCCGGTGCGCATCTTCCACGAATGGCTGCTTCAGGCGGGGCTCTGAAACCTCACGTCTTTGCCGGATGGGCCGTCAGCCACGCCAACGCTTCGGCGGCGGCGGCCTGGGTTGATGCCCCCAACAGGGGCGTCGCGCCGATGATGTGAACCGAGCCGCCGAGGTCCAGCTTGCCGGCTCGGGTCAACTGGTCCGCCAGCGCCGGACCTACACCGCTGAGGTAGAGCACGCCGCCGGCCTGGGCGATCTCGTCGGCATAGCGGTCCAGCACTTCGATGAACGTGGCCCCGGCCGGGCTATAGCCGCGCAGCCGCAGGATCGCCACGGGCGCGATCGCCTGCGAGGGATCGGGCAGCTTTTCGCCCAGCGTGCGCGCACCGGCGAAGAACAGGCTGCCGCGCACCTCCACAATGGTAATCGCGTGCGACGGCAGACGGGCCGGGGGCGCATCCTCGCGCACGCCGCCGTCGCTCTGGCGGGTCAGCGCGAACAGCGAAATGTCCGAAGCGGAGGACAGCAGGAAGGTCGCCACCGTCATCGCGACGCCCACCGCGACGGCATTGGGGATGGACGTGAGCAGGGTTGCCGCGAAAGTCACCACGATCGCCCAGCGCGCGCCGCCGCCCACGCGCCAGACGCTCAGCGCCTCGCGCCAGTTCAGTGCGCCGATCCCTGCCACCACCATCAGCGCGGCCAGCACCGGCATCGGTACTTTCGCCACCAGATGCGGGATCAGCACCACGAAGATCAGCATCCAGAGGCCGGAGAATATCGCCGCCCAGCGGGTGCGCGCGCCAAGGCTGATATTGAGCGCGGTCTGCCCCACCGATCCGCCCGCCGGAATCGCGCCGAACAGGCTGCCGACAAGGTTGGCCGCGCCCTGCGCGATCATGTCGCGCGACACGTTCGGCTTCGATCCGTCGAGATTGAACGCGCCCTGGCTCACGCCCGCCGCCTGCACGGCGATGACCAGCGCGATCGCCAGCGCCGTCCCCGCAAGCTGCGCGGTCACGATGCCAAGGTGCGGAATCTGCGGGAGGGGCAAGCCGCTCTCCCCCTGCCGGCCCACCGTCGCCACATCGCTCCAGCCCAGCCACGCGATCAGCACCGTGGGCACCAGCAGCGCAATCAAAGGCGCCCAGTTGTCCAGCCTCGTGGGGCGGAGCAGCAGCAGGATTGCCAGCGCCAGCCCGCCGATGGCCGCCGCCTTTGGCACGATCGCATCCAGATGCGCGAACAGCGCCACCGTCTGCATCACCAGATTGCCCGGCGGCGGATGATAGCCCAGCAATTGCAGCAACTGGTCCAGCACCAGCGCCGCCGCCACGCCGAGCAGAAAGCCGGTCATCACCGCGTGCGAGACGAAGCGCACCAGTCGCCCCGCGCGCAGCAGCCCCAGCACAACCAAAAACCCGCCGATCAGCAGCACCAGCGCGGCCAGCGCCTGAGGGCGCAACCCGGCGGGGTAGGCGGACAGCGCCTCTGCCGCAGCAATGGCCGAGGCACTGGTGGCGCTGATGAGCAAACACTGGGTACTGACAAGCGCGCCGCCCACGGCAGGCGAGATGGCGCCGGTATAGAGACCCAGCACCGGATTGACGCCGACCATCGCCGCCGCCGCAAGACCATCGGGAATCGCAACGACTGCCGCGATCAGGCCCGCGATGGGTTCACGCCCAAGCCTGCGCCACTTCCCGTGCGATCGGCTGTCGTCTGGAGAAGGCCCCGCGCTCATGCCCGGTGAATGCGCGCTATCTGCCGCGATGGATATACAGACTATCCCCGGTTCGGCAGGGCGACGGTACCAGAGGCGAAAAAGGGCGGCTCCTCACGGAACCGCCCCTTCGCATTTTCAGGCTTTCCCGAAAGGCCGATCAGCCTTCCGAAATGGTCGCCTTCACGATCTTGCCCGGCTCGCGCGGCGGCTCGCCCTTGGGCAGCGCGTCGACGTTTTCCATGCCTTCGACCACCTGGCCCCACACGGTGTACTGCTTGTCCAGGAAGCGTGCATCGTCGAAGCAGATGAAGAACTGGCTGTTGGCCGAGTGCGGCGCGCTGGTGCGGGCCATCGAGCAGACGCCGCGCACGTGCGGCTCGGCGTTGAATTCGGCCTTGAGGTCAGGCTTGTCCGAACCGCCCATGCCGGTGCCGTTGGGGCAGCCGCCCTGCGCCATGAAGCCCGGGATCACGCGGTGGAACTTGATGCCGTCGTAGAAGCCCTCGCCCACCAGTTCCTTGATGCGCTCGACATGGCCGGGCGCAAGGTCGGGGCGCAGCTTGATCTTGACGTCGCCGCCTTCGCCATTGCCGGTGTCGAGAGTGAAGGTCAGAAATTCGTCGGCCATCGCAGTAGTCTCCAATGTTGTCCGTCCACGCAGAACTGGCCGCGCGGCACTGGCTTGCGACCGATATAAGGCGGATGACCGTAATGTCACGTCCACCTGAATTTGTGCCCCAATTTGCGCACATTTCCCTGCCCCGGTTGCAATTGCGGATTTGCCGCTTAGACCGGCCAGCATGACGGAAACGGATCTTCAGGAAGAGCAGAGGGATCGCGCGTTGGGTGCGCAGGACGCTCCTCCCGATCCGGAGCCTGAATCCGGCCGCGATTCGGGCAAGGATTCGGATAGCCTCGACCGCGACAACCACCTGAAATCCGACTTCGTACGCAGCGTGAAGGACGCGCTGCACGACGAGGATTTCGAGCGCGTCTACGACCTTGTCGAGCCGCTCCACCCGGCCGACATCGCCGACCTTTTCGAGCTGTTCGACGAGCACGAGCGCCTCGACCTTGCCCGCGCCATCCGGGACCTGATGAGCGTCGAGGTGATCGCCGAACTCAACGACTGGGTGCGCGAAGCACTGGTCGAGGCGCTGCCCGCCGACGTCGTGGCCGAGATCGCCGAACAGCTGGACACTGACGACGCCGTCGCCATGCTGGAAGACCTCGACGAGGAGGACCAGCAGGCCGTCCTCGCCGAAATGGAGCCGGAAGACCGCGCGGCCATCGAAACCGCGCTGTCCTACCCCGAGGAATCCGCCGGCCGCCTGATGAGCCGCGATTTCGTCGCGGTGCCCGAGTCCATGACAGTGGGCGACCTTATCGATTTCCTGCGCGAACATCGCGAACTGCCCACCGAGTTCTGGGAAGTGTTCATCGTCGATCCGATGCACCGCCCGATCGGCACTTGCGCGCTCTCGTGGATCCTGCGCACCCCGCGCAACATTCCGCTGGGCGATGTGATGTCCCGCGATCAGACGCTGATCCCGGCCGACATGGACCAGGAAGAAGTCGCGCTGCGCTTCCAGAAATACGCGCTGATTTCGGCGGCGGTGGTCGACGGCGTGGGCCGCCTGATCGGCCAGATCACGGTCGACGACATCGTCCACATCATTCAGGAAGAAGCGAGCGAGGATATCCTGCGCCTGTCCGGTGCAGGCGACGGCGACATCAACGAACCGATCCTGGTCACCGTGCGCACGCGACTGGCGTGGCTGGTGGTCAACCTCGGCACGGCGATGCTGGCGTCCAGCGTGGTCGGGCTGTTCCAGGGCGCGATCACCAAGTTCGCGCTGCTGGCGGTCCTGATGCCGATCGTTTCGGGCATGGGCGGCAACGCGGGCACCCAGACGCTGGCCGTGGTCGTACGCGCGATCGCCACCAACCAGCTCACCGATTCGAACACCTGGCGCATGATCTTCCGCGAATTCCGGATCGCGATGACCAATGGCTTTGCCCTTGGCGCGCTGATCGGCACGGGGACGTGGCTGCTGTTCAACAACCCGCTGCTGGGTGCGGTGATTGCGACCGCCATGCTGGTGAACAACCTGACCGCAGGGCTGGCCGGCATCCTCGTGCCCGTCGCGCTCGACCGGTTCCGGATCGACCCCGCCGTATCTTCAGCCGTGTTCGTGACCACGGCGACGGATACGATGGGCTTCTTCTCGTTCCTTGGGCTGGCGGTGTTGACCGGACTGGCGTGATCGCCGAGTTCGCGCTTGGCGAAAGTTGAGAGGGCGCAAAGGCAGCGGGGCCCCCGCCTTCGCGGGGGCGACGAAAGTGTTGTGGCCGGCTCGTCAGACATTTCCCTGAACAAGGCCCGCACCCCACCGCCCCTTGCCTCGAACAAACCGGCGGCAACGTCCCCTCACCACCACCTCCAACCCGCTCAGCCTGAGCCTGTCGAAGGCCCCGAGACGAGGCGCCACGCCTCCCCATCCTTCGACAAGCTCAGGATGAGCGGAGTGGGGGCACCCGCCAGCCGCAAAGCTTTACACAAAACCCACTGGCCCTCACCCCCGCCCGCTCCTATCTAGCGTCGATGCCGCTGCACATGACCAAGATCGCCTTCTCCGCCGAGAGCCCGGCGGACCTTCGCGCATGGCTGGAAAGCCACGATGACGTGGGCGAGGCGCGGCTCACCACGCGCTATCTGCCCAAGCGGCACGAAGAGATGGTCGGCGGCTCGCTCTATTGGATCTACGAGCACGCGCTGATCGGCCGCTCCGAAATCCTCGGCTTCGAGCAGCGCGACGATGGCCGCTGGTGGATCCGGCTGGCGCCGCAACTCGTGCCCGTCGTCACCAAGCCCAAGCGCGCGCATCAGGGCTGGCGCTATCTGGCCGAGGCCGACGCCCCGCGCGACCTTCAGGATGGCGAGACCGCCGGCGACGCCATGCCGCCCGCCCTCGCCCGCGAACTGGCCAAGCTCGGACTGGTCTAACTCGGGCCGATCTGGCCTCGATCCATGGCGCGCAGCGGCCGCCCCGTCGCTTGCGCTTGAAAGGCGGGCAAGGCTCCACTAGCCTCCGCCCGTCGCCTCATAATCCAGATTCGCCCATGTTGTCCGAAACTTGCCGGACGACCCGGGCGCGCATGTTCGACTTTCCTCTCCTCCCCAACATGACGGAAAAGGACCGAGCCATGAGCTTCGTCACCACCAAGGACGGCGTTGAAATCTTCTTCAAGGACTGGGGCCCCAAGGAGGCCCAGCCGATCATGTTCCACCACGGCTGGCCGCTTTCGGCCGACGACTGGGACGCGCAGATGCTGTTTTTCCTCCAGCACGGCTTCCGCGTGGTCGCGCATGACCGGCGCGGCCATGGGCGGTCTACGCAAGTGAGCGATGGGCACACGATGGACCACTATGCCGCCGATGCTTTCGCGGTGGTGGAGCATCTTGACCTGCGCAACGTCGTGCATATCGGCCATTCCACCGGCGGCGGCGAAGTGGCGCGCTATGTCGCGCGGCATGGCCAGCCGTCCGGGCGCGTGGCCAAGGCCGTGCTGATGAGCGCGGTGCCGCCGCTGATGCTGCAGACTCCGGAAAATCCGGGCGGCCTGCCGATCGAGGTCTTCGACAGCTTCCGCGCCGGGCTCGCCGCCAATCGTGCGCAGTTCTATATCGACGTGCCGAGCGGGCCCTTCTACGGCTTCAACCGCCCCGGTGCCGAGGTGATCCAGGGCGCCATCAACAACTGGTGGCGGCAGGGCATGATCGGCAGCGCCAAGGCGCATTACGACGGTATCAAGGCCTTCTCGGAAACCGACCAGACCGAGGACCTGAAAGCGATCACCGTGCCCACGCTCTGCCTGCACGGGGATGACGATCAGGTCGTCCCGATCGACGACGCCTCGCGCAAATCGGTCGAACTGCTGCCGAACGGGTCGATCAAGGTCTATCCCGGCTATCCGCACGGCATGCACACGACTCATGCGGACGCGATCAACGCCGATCTGCTGGCGTTCATCCAGAGCTGACCGGTAGAGGGCGGGCTAACACTGCCATCGACCCGTCGCCCCCGCGAAGGCGGGGGCCCCGCTGCCTTTTTGCTACGCCGCAAGAAGAAGCGGGATCCCCGCCTTCGCGGGGATGACGGGTGGAACACGGGCGCGTGGTAGTGGAACGCACTGTAATTTGACGCAAAGCGACGAAACGGTCAGCATCATCGGATGATCCGCCGCCTCGTCGCTTTCGCGCTGTGCCTTGCACTCCCGCTATCCGCCGTCGGGGCCGCAACTCCGGCTCCGCCGCAGATCCTGACCGAAGACGTCGACCGCTTCTTCCGCCTCTACGACGCAGCGAGCGGACATCCCACTGCCGAGCAACTGGACAACGATTACCTCAGCCCCGGCACGGCCGGCCTGCACGAGATCGCGAAACTGCGTACAGTCACTGGGCCCCGGATCGCCGCCAATATCGCCGCTCATCCCCAAGTCTACGAGAAAGCCCGAAGCTGCCTTGCCGTGCTACCCGCCGTGAAGCTGCGGCTGGCCAAGGCTTTCGCTAAGCTGGCGGCGCTCTATCCCGAGGCGAGGTTCCCGCCAGTGACGTTCGTGATCGGGCGTGGGCGGCCGGTCGGGCTCACCGACGACAGCGGGGTGACGATGGGGCTGGAGGCGCTCTGTTCGGCGGACTTCATGGACCCGAATGTCGAGGACCGCTTCGTCCACACCATCGCCCACGAATACGGCCATATCCAGCAATCGGCTGCGCAGCAGGCGCTCGAACCCGATGCACCCGGCGCGACGGTGCTGGCGATGTCACTGATGGAAGGCGCGGGCGAGTTCACCGCCGAACTGATCTCCGGCGGCGTCGGCGACTACCAGCACGCGGCATGGACCAAGGGCCGCGAGGCCGAGATCGAGAACGCCTTCCTGCGAGATATGGACAAGACCGATCTCTCGGCATGGATGTACAACGGCGTCGGCGATGCGGCGCATCCCGGCGACCTCGGGTACTGGGTCGGCTATCGAATCATCAAGGCCTATTATGCCCGTGCGCATGACAAGAAGCAGGCCCTGCGCGAGATCTACGCGATGCGCGATCCCAAGGCGTTTCTGACCGAGAGCGGCTGGAAACCGGGGATGACCATTGCGGGCTAGGACCCGCCGAGTTTCCGCCTGAATCTCGCGCTTTTTCGAACATCGAAATTGGGCATGACGCAGAGATGCACGCACCGTGCCGCAATCTCTTTATCGCACGGCGCGGTAACCGCAGCCTTGGAGAAGAACGCGGCTTGCCACGCAACGCCACTCCTCCGCGTCTCCGCGTGAACCCATTTTTCTTTTTCAGTGCCGGGTTCGATGAGCGGCGGAAATTGCCCAAAAGTTGGCTGCCTCTCCCTCTCACACCCCGCTCATCCTGAGCCTGTCGAAGGATGGAACCTCGCGCCCCGCCTCCGGGGGCTTCGACAAGCTCAGCCTGAGCGGGTTGGGAGGTCAGTCAGTCAATTGGCAAGGTGATGATGGCTGTTTCGGCCCCGGCAGGATCGCGGAGCATGATGGCCGGATTAGAGAAGATGCGAGACTTCCTCCTCCACGTCATCCTGAACTTGTTTCAGTATCCATCTCGCGACCGGTACTGCGCTTTGATCCGCAATGCGCGCTCGCCGCGCCCTTCCCCCGCCGTTCGGAACAGGCCGAGGAATGGATCCTGAAACAAGTTCAGGATGACGATTCGCGAGGAACCACCCTTCCTCCATTGTCATCCCAGCTTCCGCAATGACGGCGAGTCCGGAACGTCCACTCCGACTCAAAACCGCGCGCGACACACCGTGCACAAACGAAAGGCCGGAAGCGGTTGCCCGCTTCCGGCCCTCTCCTTGAGAACAAGCCCGATAAATCAGAACGGCAGCTTGTAGAACCGCACCGCGTTGTCCTGCAGAACCTTCTTCTTGGTGGCGAAGTCGTAACCGCCCAGCACGTCCTTGATGTGCGCCTGCACGCCCGGATAGAGCGAGGTGGGGTGCGGGAAGTCGGTTTCGAACATCACGTTGCCCACGCCGATGGTTTCCAGCAGCAGCTTGGGTGCGATCTTCTCGAACCAGAAGGTGCACATGAAGTGGTCGCGGAAGTAGTCCCAGGGCTGCTTCTTCAGCACGTTGCGCTTGCTGGGCAGCATTTCCTGGAACTGGTGTTCCAGCGCTTCCACCGCGAAAGGCACCCAGCCCATGCCGCTTTCGATCAGGCCGATCTTGAGGTTCGGGTGACGATCCAGACGGCCCGAGACCATCCAGTTGCCCAGCGTTGCCGCGTTGCCGATCGAGAACATCGTGGCGACCACCGACAGCGTCTGTTCGAACTGGAAACCTTCCCAGGTCAGCGTGTTCGGGTCGATCGCGGCGTTGAGGTGGAAGTTGAGCGAGATGCCTTCGGCGTCGATCATCTCCAGGAACGGCGTCCAGTATTCATGGTTGAAGCTGGGCACGCCGACGCGCTCGGGCGTGTCGGGCAGCACGAAGCCGCGCAGGCCCATGTCGATGCAGCGGCGGGCTTCCTTCTCCATCTCCGCCTTGTTCCAGAACGGCAGGTGCGCCATCGGGAACAGACGTTCGCCCGATTCGCGCTGATAGTCGGCGTTGAAATCGTTGAACGTCTTCATGATGGTGACGGCCAGATCGTCATCGCCCAGCGTCATCAGCATGCCCGCCTGGGTGACGCCGGAGTTCTGGAAGCAGATCTGCGCATAGACGCCCATGTCGTCCATCGCCTGAAGACGCGGGGCAATCTCGTGACCGCCCGGATGCGCTTCTTCCAGCGTCGGGAAAGCGAGGCGGCCGAGCAGCTTGTTGTTGTCCTTGCGGATCACGTTGCCGCCCAGCGAACCGCAGTTGCGGTCCCCGATATACCACCGGTCGACGCCATCGGCATCGCGCTTCACGAAAGGCATCTTGCTCTTCAGGCCGATCGGCGCGCGGTCGGTGAACAGCGTCGGCGGTTCGCTGAGGTGGGTGTCGGTATCGACGATCTTGATGCCTTCCAGCGACGGGTCGAGCCCGCCCGACTGCGTGGCGTAGTCCACCTCGCGGATCACCCCGCCCCTGGTGTAGCCTTCGGAGGACCAGTACTTGCGTGCCGAGTCCTTCATTTCCTTGGTGTCTGCATCGGCCATGGCCGTATCTCCCAAAAACGTATTGAGGACTCATGTCGCAACCCACGGGGCTGCAATCAATCGATGAGCCCAACGCCGAGACGATGAATGGCCTTGGTGCCGGTCCGGGACTGTACGGCTGCCTTGCCGCGCCTTGCCGCCGGAAGGATGCCCGGGCATCCATGACCTCGGGAGAGACCATCATGCCACAAATGCAGACGCTCGACGATATCCGTGTCGAATTCGATGCCCCCGACAACGTGCCGAAGGACCGGATCGTCGATCTCGGCTTCGCGATGGGCACCCTGCCCAACGATCTTGTCGACCCTTACGAACCCTGCGGCTGGCTTTCCGGGCCGGAGATTCCGCGCCTGCTGTTCAACCCGCCCTCGATGCACGGCCTCGGCGCCATCAGCGGCAACCGGCGCGGCAACTGGGTGGTCACGCATTACGAGGATATCGAGCGCGTCTATTCGGACAACGAGCACTTCTCGAACGCCGGAACCGCCGAATTCCAGCGCCTGATCGGGGAGACGTTCAAGTCCATCCCGCTCGCCATCGACCCGCCGGACCACCAGAAGTACCGGCTCTACCTGATGCCCTACTTCAGCCCCGCGCGGATCACCCGCGAGCTGGAGCCGTCCATCCGCAAGATCGTGACCGAGATGATCGATGCCGTCGCCGACAAGGGCGAAGTGGACATGGCGTGGGACTTCGCGCGGGTCTATCCGGTGCGCATCTTCATGGGCCTGATGGGCTTCCCGGACGAGAAGTTCGACCAGTTCCTCGACTGGGAGTGGGACATCCTCCACTCCGGCAGCCTCGAAAAGATGCAAGCGGCGCTGCGCGGCGTGCTCGAATTCCTGCGCAGCTTCATCGCCGAGAAGGAAGCCAATCCGGATGAGCACCTCGTCTCGTCCATCGTCCATGGCCAGATCGAGGGCCGCGGGCTGACCGATGACGAGAAGATCGGCATGGTCTGGTTCCTCTGGCTCGGCGGGCTCGATACCGTGGCCGCCACGATCGCGCAGATGTTCCGCCGCATGGCGCTCCAGCCCGAATTGCAGCAGCGCATCCGCGAGAATCCGGAAGTGATCAACTCTGCGGTCGAGGAATTCCTCCGCACCCAGCCGATCCTCTCCTCCGCGCGCTCGGCAACGAAGGACTTCGAGTGGCACGGCATTCAGGTGAAACAGGGGGATTCGTTCTCCTGCCTCAATCCCTCCGGCAACTTCGATCCCACGCGCTTCGAAAACCCGCGCGAGTTCGACCCCGAACGCAAGGCAAACCGCCACTTCACATTCGTCGGCGGCGTGCACATCTGCCTTGGCGCCCACCTTGCCCGGCGGGAACTGCGGCTGCTGCTGGAAGAATGGTTTGCACGCATACCCGAATTCCGGGTGAAGCCGGGCGCGGACACCACGGTATTCCCCGGCCTGCTCTCGATCCGCAACCTGCCGATCGTGTGGGATGTAACGTAAAGAGAACGCGGAATTTCCGGGAGGCCTGCCTTCCGGATCCGCGATCTGTCTGGCGCGCGTTCAGCCGTTCGAGCGCGCGAAAGCCTGTCCTGCGGCCTGTTCCTGTCTCGGGAACGGGAAGAGCGGTTTACGCCTTCTGCCGCCTGACCTTAGATACCTTAGTGATACCGGCGGCAGCACAACCGCGTCAGATCCACGCGGGCTGCGGCAAGTTGTTCCGGCTTAGAAGCCTCTAATAATTCGACCGCGAGTTGTAATACTCTAAAAAAAAGAGTTTCCTGAGTCCTGCTGGTGAAACCGACTTCATAATTGTCCATGTAATCTAACAAAGATACACACTCCTGCATATCGTTTGCAGCTGTCTCCCATGGGCAGTGATAAGTATCGAATATCATCTCGCAGCGACCCCTCGCGCTTAATATTTGTCCAACCAATCCGCTTCGTTCGGCGCGCCCCTAACATTCTTATTTCATTATTCAAATTACAAAACGTTCAGCGATTGATATCATTTAGGTATCGGCATACAACCCTATAGGTATTAGATTGGTCCGTGGCGCCAGGGTCGAAAAATGCGATAAAAAACGGACGGCGACGGGCCTCGCGCCGACAGATAATTTCTGAGCGTACTTATTATTTAGGCAAATTAGTAATTTGCGACAGATGCGAGGCAATCGCAGTAAGAAAAGTTTGAAGATTTTATTTCCCGCGCACTGCCCGGGGGGGGCGTCAACAGCCCCCGCAATCGCCATTCACGCCATCGCGCTGATGGTCGAGCGGAAGCGGGCCAGCGCGATCGCGAAGAACGCCGCGCCAATGCCGATGGTGGCCGCGAACTGCGGCCAGACCACGTCGAACCCCGCGCCCCGGAACAGGATAGCCTGCCCCAGTTCGACGAAATGCGTAGTCGGCGCGAGCAGCATCACGTTCTGCACCAGCTCCGGCATCGATTCGCGCGGCGTACTCCCGCCCGACAGCATCTGGAGCGGCAGCAGCACCAGGATCATCAACATGCCGAACTGCGGCATGTTGCGCGCGATGGTGGCGAGGAAAATGCCCATCGAGGTGGTCGAGAACAGCACCAGCCCGGCGCCTGCGAAGAACAGCGGCAGCGACCCCGCGATCGGCACCTGCATCAGCGCCCGCACCACCAGATTCACCGACAGCGCCGAGGCCAGCAGCACCACCAGCGCCATCGACCAGACTTTCGACATCATGATCTCGAACGGCGTCACCGGCATGACCAGCAAGTGCTCGATAGTGCCATGCTCGCGCTCGCGGATCAGGGCGGCGCCGGTGAGGATGATCGAAAGCATGGCGATCTGGTTGATGATCTGCGCCAGCGCGCCGAACCACGTGCGGTTGAGCGTGGGATTGAACCGCGCACGGATCGCCAGGTCCACTTGCGGCGCGGCGTTGGCGCGGTAGCGGTTGACGAACTCGGTCACTTCGCCGGACACGATCTGCTGGATATGCCCGGTGCCGGTAAAGGCCTGGCTCATGCGCGTGGCATCGGTCAGCAACTGGATCTCGGCACCGCCTTCGTTCGAGCCGCGCCCGGCCAGCACGTCGCGCTGGAATCCGTGGGGAATGTGCAGGACGAACGTGAAGTCGCCCGCGTCCATGCCGGGATCGACCTGATCGGGCGTAATCATCCGGGGCACCACGAACTGCGGCGGATAGAAGGCCGAGATGATGCGCTGCGAAAGCGGGGTATCGTCTTCATCGACAATGGCGATGGCCGCGTTGTGCAGCGTCTCCGGCGTCGAATTGGCGGAGGTATAGACCGAGACGGTGAACGTGAAGACGATCAGCACCAGCATGATCGGATCGCGCCACAGGCTCCACAGCTCCTTCACGCCGAGCCGGTAGATGTTGGATATCTTGGCGAAAACGCGGCCGAACGAAGAAGCGGACATGTCAGGTCTCCTGTTTCTTCAGGAGCAGGATGGCCACCCCGACGATCACAGGGGCGGAGATCGCCAGCGGCAGGAACGCGCCCATGAGGTCCGAAAAGCCCAGCGCCTTGGAAAAGACGCCGCGGCTGATCGTGAACATGTGGCTGGCGGGGTAGATCTCTCCCATGAACCGCGCCCCGCCTTCCAGCGAGGAGACCGGATCGGTCATGCCGCCGAACGTGGTCGCGGGGATCATCGTGCCGATCATCGCCAGGAACATCGCCGCGATCTGGCTGCGCGTCAGGGCCGAGGCGAGCAGGCCCATCCCGGTCGCCGAAATGCAGTAGATCGTCGCCGCCAGCAGCAGCGTGAGGAAGCTGCCCTTCACCGGCACGTCGAAGATGAAGATCGCCATCAGCACCATCAGCAGGAAATTGATGAGCGCCAGCGCCACATAGGGCGCCTGCTTGCCCAGCATGAACTCGCTCCGGGTAACCGGGGTGACGTAGAGGTTGATAATCGAGCCGATCTCCTTCTCGCGCACCACCGCCAGCGCGGTGAGCATCGCCGGGAGCATCAGCAGCAGCAGCGGGATCACGATCGGCACCATCGCCGGCAGACTCTGCACGTCCGGATTGTAGCGGAAGCGGTTCTCTATGGAGAAGATCCCGGAGGTCGATCCCAGCCGCTGGCGCGCCTGCTCGGTCAGCCAGTGCTGGTGCAGGCCCTGGATATAGCCCTGCACCGTCTCCGCGCGCTGGGGATTGGCGCCATCGAACCACGCACCGATGGAGACCGGCCGCCCGGCACCCACATCGCGCGCGAAGCCCGGTGGAATCTCGATCGCCAGCGCCAGTTCGCCGGTCTGGAGCCGCCGGTCGAGATCGTCGTAATCGCGGATCGGCGCATGCTCCTTGAAGTAATCCGAACCGGAGATATCGAGCGCGTAGTTCTGGCTGAGCGTGGTGCCGTCCCGGTCGAGCACGGCATAGGACAGTTCGTTGATGTCGGTGGTCATGCCGAAACCGATCACCAGCATCAGGATCAGTGAACCGGCCAGTGCCAGCGTGGCGCGCACCGGATCGCGCTGCAATTCCAGCGTCTCGCGCCAGGCATAAGTAAGGCAGCGCTGGAGGCTGAAGCTGCCGCCCACGTCGGGATGCTCGTCGGGCGGCGGGGCCGACAGCGCGGGGCCGGTGCCGTCGGCGGGCCGGGTGTCGCCGCCCGCTTCCACCAGATAGCCGATGAAGGCCTCTTCCAGATCCTTTGCGCCGCGCTTCTCGATCAGGCGGGCGGGCGTGTCGCTGTCCAGCACTTTGCCCGCGTGCATCATCGACATCCGGTCGCACCGCATGGCTTCGTTCATGAAGTGGGTGGAGATGAAGATCGTCACTTTGTCGCGCCGCGACAGCGCCACCAGCAGGCGCCAGAAGGAATCGCGCGCCACCGGATCGACACCCGAAGTCGGCTCGTCGAGGATCAGCAAGTCCGGCCGGTGCACCATGGCCACCGCAAGGCTCAGCCGCTGCCGCATGCCGAGCGGCAGGCTGTCCGGCAGTTCGTCGATCTCGTGAGCCAGATCGAAACGCTCGACCATTTCGGTGACGCGCGCGGGGATCTCCTCACGCGGGACATGGAACAGCCGCGCGTGGAGTTCGAGGTTCTGCCGCACCGTCAGCTCGCCATAGAGCGAGAAAGCCTGACTCATGTAGCCGACCCGCCGCCGGGTGGTGATATCGCTGGAATCGACCTTGTTGCCGAACAGCCATGCCTCACCCTCGGTGGCGGCAAGCAGGCCGGTCAGCATCTTCATCGTCGTCGACTTGCCGCAGCCGTTGGAGCCCAGGAAGCCGAAGATCTCGCCCCGCCTGATCCGGAAGCTGACGTGATCGACGGCCGTGAAATCGCCGAAGCGCATGGTCAGGCCCTGCGCCTCGATGGCGACATCGTCCTCGTCGGCCTCCAGCGGCGGGATCACCACCGGCTCGTGCCCGCGCTTCTTCTCCTCGGGCAGCAGCGCGATGAAGGCTTCCTCCAGCGACGCGGTGCCGGTGCGCTGGAAAATCTCCTGCGGCGTGCCGGTGTCGAGCACATTGCCGTCGTCCATCGCCACCAGCCAGTCGAAGCGCTGCGCCTCGTCCATGTAGGCGGTGGCGACGATCACGCTCATCTGCCCCTGTGTCTTGCGGATATCGGCGATGAGATCCCAGAACTGCGCGCGGGCGAGCGGGTCGACGCCGGTGGTCGGCTCGTCGAGGATCAAGAGGTCGGGATCGTGGATCAGCGCACAGCACAGGCCCAGCTTCTGCTTCATCCCGCCCGAAAGCTTGCCCGCCGGGCGCGCGAGAAAGGGATCGAGCCCGGTCGCCCGCGTCAGTTCGTCGATCCGGCGGCGGCGCTCTGCGGTGTCGTGGCCGAACAGGCGGCCGAAGAACTGGAGATTTTCCTCCACCGACAGCGTGGGATAGAGGTTCTTGCCCAGCCCTTGCGGCATGTAGGCAATGCGCGGGCAGACCGCGAGGCGGTGCTTGCGATCGCGCATGTCGCCGCCGAGTACGCGGACCTCGCCCTCCTGCACCGCACGCGCGCCGGACACCAGTGAGAGCAGGCTGGACTTGCCGACCCCATCCGGGCCGATCAGGCCGATCATCAGCCCGGTGGGGATGTCGAGCGTGATCCCGCGCAGCGCCTCGGTCTTGCCATAGTGCAGCCTGACGTCGGATACGCGGACCACGGGTTCGCCCGGCGCAGCGGCTGCCGGGCTTCCGGGGGGACCGGCGAGTGACGGGGACAAGGTCACCTCCCCCGGCTCACTGCCCCGCTTTCGTTTCCGGCTTCGCCAGTGCCCCACTCAACCGGAGCGAGGCAGGCCATTCCGCCTTCGAATCGATCTTCACATAGGCCATGCCGGGAAGGCCGGTCTTCACCAGGCTCATGTAGCGGCGCAGCAGCGCGGGCGCGATCCGGGCGCGGACCCGGAACATCATCTTCTCGCGCTCGTTCGCAGTCTCCACGGTCTTGGGCGTGAACTGCGCGACATCGGCCACGAAGCTGATCGTCGCGGGAATCGGCGTGTTCGGCAGAGCATCGAGCACGATGCGCGCCTCGCTGCCGATGGCCAGCCGACCGGCGGCGGTGGCGGGCAGGAAGAAGGTCATCGTCACATCGCTGAGGTCGACAAGGCTGACCACGCGGGCACCGGCGCCCACGACTTCGCCGGGCTGGGCCAGCCGGAACTGTACGCGCCCGTCGCGCGGGGAGCGCAGCGTGGCGTCGTTGATATCGGCCTCGATGCGCTGGATCGTCGCCCGCGTGGCCTCCACCCGCGAGCCGGAGCCGATCACCTGATTGCGCGCATTGGTGATCGCCACTTGCGCCGAGGCCACTTGCGCGCGCGCCGCCTCCACGGCGGCGGAAGCGCCCTCCACTTGCGCGGCGTCGTCGTCGCGCTCCTGCACCGAAGTCGCGCCCTCGCGCGCCAATGTGCCCGAGCGGGTGAGCCGCTTGCGCGAGGCGTTCAGCTCGGCCAGCCGCTGGCGCACAACGGCGTCGGCCGCCGCTTTCTCCGCCTCACGCTGAGCGACCTGGGTCTGTGTCACCAGCACCGTGTTCTGCGCTTCGGCCAGTTGCGCCTCGGCTTCCGCCTTCTGCGCGGCCAGCACGTCCACATCCATATGCGCGACAATATCGCCCGCCTTCAGCATCTGCCCTTCGTCGACCACGATGTCGCGAATGCGGCCGGGCGACTTGGAGGCGATGTCGATCTCGGTCGCCTCAAGCCGGCCGTTGCCGCCGACGATGCCCTCCGGAAGGCCCGAGGGCGTCAGCAACTTCCACAAGCCGAAAGCCACGGCGATCAGCGCCGCGACGATCAGCCCCCTGACAAGCCAGGTCTTGTTCATCGTCACTGCCCCTCGCTGGTAGGTGTCGTGGTCTCGAATGGCTGGTTGGCCGGGAAGCCGCCGCCCAGAGCGGAATAGAGAGTAACCACGCTGGCCAGTTCGGCGCGGCGCAATTGCACCAGCGCCTGCTCGGCATCGAAAAGATCGCGCTGGGCGTCGAGCACTTCGAGATAGGCCGAACGCCCGTTATCGAAGCGCAGCTGCGCCAGTCGTGCCCGCTCGCGCTGCGCCTCCACCAGCGTGCGCGTGGTCTCTATCTGCTTGGCGAGTTGGCGGCGGCGCACCAGCGCGTCCGACACGTCGCGGAAGGCGGACTGGATGGTCTGCTCGTAGGTTGCCACCGCCTGATCGCGGCGTGCCTTGGCCACGTCGAGATTGCCCCGCAGCCGCCCGGCGTTGAAGATCGGCATGACGATCGTCGGCGCAAAGCTCCACGCGGCACTGCCGCCGCTGAACAGGCCGTCCAGCGCGGAACTGGACGTGCCGTAGGCCCCGGTCAGGCTGATATTGGGGAAGAAGGCCGCGCGCGCCGCGCCGATATTGGCATTGGCGGCGCGCAACTGGTGCTCGGCCGAAACCACGTCGGGCCGATTGACCAGCAGTTCCGAAGGCAGCCCCGGCGGCAGCGTGAATTCGGGAAAATCACCCGAGAGCCCAAGCGAACCCGGCGCGATCTGCACCGGCGCGCCCACGAGCAGCGCCAGCGCATTCCGGTTGACCTCGCGGTCCTGATCGAGCGCCTGCATCGTCGTCTGCGCCTGCGCGAGCAGGACTTGCGACTGCGCCATGTCCAGCTTGTTGCCCGATCCCACCTCGTAGCGGCGGCGCATGATCCGCAGGGTTTCCTCACGCGTGGTGATCGACTGGCGGGCAAGCTCGGCGCGTTCCTCGTACTCGCGTTCGAGCAGGTAGCCGAGCGCCACTTGCGAGACGAGATCGGTGGCGACCGCCCGCCGCGCCTCCTCGCTGGCGAGGTACTGTTCGCGCGCCGCATCGCGCAAGTTGCGCAGGCGGCCCCAGAAGTCGATCTCCCAACTGGCGCTGAGCTGGGCGGTGACCTGCTTGATGTCGGCGTACTGGTCGGTGCCCGTCACCAGCGTGCGGCCGCGCGTACCGGTGCCGACCGCGTCCAGCTGCGGGTAGAGCGAGGAACCCTCGATCCGCCACGCCGCGCGCGCCTCGGCCACGCGGGCGGCGGCCAGCCGGATGTCCCGGCTGTTGGCCAGCGCCTGCGTGATAAGTACCTGAAGCTGCGCCTCGCGGAAGAACGCCTGCCAGTCGAGCGCGGCGATGGACCGTCCCTCCGGCGCGCCCGCATAGCGATCGGGCACCGGCAGCGGCGGCTGCGTATAGGCAGGCGCGAACGAACAGGCGGAGAGGCTGAATAGAGGGACGAGCAGCGTAACGAGCACGCGGCGTCCGGGCGATCTTGGGCAGTCGGCCATGCTCAACAGCACAAAATCCCCTTCGCGCGCGATGGATTGCGGATGCAAGCGGAACTGGCATCCACGGGATCTGAGACGTGTCGATTGTTTTTATGGCTTGCGGGAAACTGTCCCGGCGACCGCACTATCCGTCTGGATAGCCAGATATTTATACGGGCCGGCCGAAGCTCCCGTCAATCTTGATAAGTTGGGAGGCGATAGCGGGATCGGCTATTGCGCACGAATACGGTTGTGACGGCGAAGTATCGCCAGCAATCGGTGCAGGCGATTCCCGGCCGAACCGCCCATTTCCGCCCCAAACTGACGCAGGCAAGAAAAAAGGCCCGGAAGCACTGGGCTTCCGGGCCAAGGAATGTGGCTGCTCTTTTCAGAGCCGCCTTCGGGTCGCACCCTCTTCCTACCTGAGGCAAAATCCACACCGTGTGACCGAAATCACGCTCCGCAGGGAATCACGACTTCCGCCCCATGGCTAAAATCGGTTAAGCGCGATCGGGTGGGTTCGGTCGCAAGGGGTGCGACGAAGGGGCTGGTTTTTGGATTCCGACGAGAAAATCGAGATTATCCGCACGATCTTTCGGTGCGACCGCCTCTCGGCCGAGAAACTCGCCCGCGTGATGATGCCCCATCGGCTTGCCGCAAGGGATATTTTGGCCCGTCAGGGCGAGGAATCGCACCATTGCTGGCTGGTGATCGACGGCGGCGTGCGAATCGAGGCTTTCGGGCTGGAAGGCCAGCGCCAGCAGCTGGCCCAGTACGGCCCCGGCGAATTCTTCGGCGCCTATCCCATGCCGACTGTCCACCGGGCGGAAATCGCCTCGCTGATGGAAACCAACCTGCTGCGGGCAGAGGCCGTGCGCATCGCCGAACTCGTGGCGGAGGATGCGCAGATCGGCGCGGGCATGGCCCGTCTGCTCGCCCGCCAGCTGGACCGCGCGCTTGACCGGATGATGGCGCGCACGACCTATTCGGCGGCGGGCCGCGTCTATGCCGAACTGCTCTCGCTGGCCGCCGGTGCCGACCGCATTGCCCCGGCACCCAAAGTGACGATGCTGGCGCTTTCGGCCAATACCACGCGCGAAACCGCCTCGCGCGCGATCGCCGCGCTGATCCGGCGCGGGATCATCAGCCGCGACGACCGCGAACTGATCATCCATGCCCCGCGCATGCTGATGGAATTGGTGTGCTGACCGTCAGCGAGTCCTAAGCGCTCGCCTCCGCCAGCCGCGCGGGGAGGTTTGCCCGCAAATGTGCTACCAGCGCGCCGACTTTGGGCGAGAGATGCCGCCGCTGCGGATAGACCGCCCAGATCGGCTCCTCCTCCGGCGCCAGTTCCGCCAAGACCGGCTCCAGCCGCCCCGCCGCGACATGATCGCCTAGGTAGAAGGCAGGCAACTGGCATAGCCCCATGCCCGCCAGCGCCGCTTCCAGCAGGGCATTGCCGCTGTTGCAGCGCCAGCGGCCTTGCGGGCGGAAAGTCTTGCCCCCGGTGAAATGCCACTGCGCCGCTGAGCCGACGAGGCATTCGTGATGCCTGAGGTCCGCCAGATCCTGCGGCCGTCCATGCGCATCGAGGTAGGCGGGCGAGGCCAGCGTCACCAGCGCGCGGCTGGCCACGCGCGTCGCAACCAGCCGGGAATCATCGAGATGGCCGGTGCGGATGGCCAGATCGTACCCCTCCGCGATCAGGTCCACGAGCGCATTGTCGAGGTCCAGCGTCACCGAGATCGCCGGATAGGCCTGCGACAGTTCGCGCACCAGCGGCGCCACGAACTTCTCGCCCAGCGCATAGGAACAGGTGACGCGCAAATGCCCGCGCGGCTCGCCTTGTGAAGTGATGGCGGCAATCGCCTCGTCCCGTTCCTCGATCAGGCGGCGGCAGGTTTCCAGGAAGATCTGGCCCGTTTCCGTCAACCGCAGGGTCCGCGTCGTGCGCAGCATCAGCTGGACCTGCAGCCGCGTTTCCAGCCGCGCCAGCGCCCGGCTCATATGCGTTACGCTGGCGCCATAGGCCTCCGCCGCCAGCGTGAAGCTGCCGTGGCGCGCCACCATCACGAACTCCTCGATCCCGTCCCACTGGCCGAGCATCATTTTCCCCATACGGTGATAATACTTTTCAGAACGGGCGCTTTATCACAGAACTCGCCGGTCCTACAAAGCGCGCCAGCAGTTCAAGGAGCATACCCCATGAAGACCCGCGCCGCCGTCGCCTTCGAGGCGAAGAAGCCGCTCGAAATCGTCGAACTCGATCTTGAAGGCCCCAAGGCGGGCGAAGTTCTGGTCGAGATCATGGCCACGGGCATCTGCCATACCGATGCCTACACGCTGGACGGTTTCGACAGCGAAGGCATCTTCCCTTCGGTGCTGGGCCACGAAGGCGCCGGCATCGTGCGCGAAGTGGGCGCGGGCGTCACTTCAGTGGTGCCGGGCGACCACGTGATCCCGCTCTACACCCCGGAATGCCGCCAGTGTAAGTCGTGCCTTTCGGGCAAGACCAACCTCTGCACCGCGATCCGCGCCACGCAGGGCAAGGGCCTGATGCCGGACGGCACCACGCGCTTTTCCTACAAGGGCCAGCCGATCTACCACTACATGGGCTGCTCGACCTTCTCGAACTTCACCGTTCTGCCCGAGATCGCGGTCGCCAAGATCCGTGAAGACGCGCCGTTCCAGTCCTCTTGCTACATCGGTTGCGGCGTCACCACCGGCGTCGGTGCGGTCATCAACACCGCCAAGGTGCAGGTGGGCGACAACGTGGTGGTCTTCGGCCTTGGCGGCATCGGCCTCAACGTGATCCAGGGCGCGCGCCTTGCCGGCGCCAACAAGATCATCGGCGTGGACATCAATCCGGACCGCGAGGAATGGGGCCGCCGCTTCGGCATGACCGACTTCCTCAACACCAAGGGCATGAGCCGCGAGGACGTGGTCGCCAAGATCGTGCTGATCACCGACGGCGGCGCGGACTACACCTTCGATGCCACCGGCAATACCGAAGTGATGCGCACCGCACTGGAAGCCTGCCATCGCGGCTGGGGCACCTCGATCATCATCGGCGTGGCCGAAGCGGGCAAGACCATCGAGACGCGCCCGTTCCAGCTCGTCACCGGCCGGAACTGGCGCGGCACCGCGTTCGGCGGGGCGAAGGGCCGTACCGATGTGCCGAAGATCGTCGACATGTACATGACCGGCAAGATCGAGATCGACCCGATGATCACCCACGTCATGGGCCTGGAAGAGATCAACACCGCGTTCGACCTGATGCACGAAGGCAAGTCGATCCGTTCGGTCGTCGTCTACTGATGGAGACGGTCTCCACCAACCGGGCTTTCGGCGGGGTGCAGGGTGTCTACACCCACGCCTCCGCCGAGACCGGCACACCGATGACCTTTTCGGTCTTCGTGCCCGAGCATGCGCCGGGCACGAAGCTGCCGGTGCTGTGGTATCTCTCGGGGCTGACCTGCACCCACGCCAACGTCACCGAAAAGGGCGAGTTCCGCCGCGCCTGTGCAGAGCATGGCGTGATCTTCGTCGCGCCGGATACAAGCCCGCGCGGCGACGATGTGCCGGACGACGAAGGCTATGACTTCGGCAAGGGCGCGGGCTTCTACGTCGATGCGACGGAGAAGCCGTGGAGCGCAAACTTCCGCATGCGCGCCTACATCGAGACCGAGCTTCCCGCCGTGATCGCCGAGCACTTCCCCGCCGACATGGCGCGGCAGGGCATTACCGGCCATTCGATGGGCGGCCACGGCGCGCTGACGATCGCGCTGCGTGATCCCAGCCGCTTCCGCTCGGTCAGCGCCTTCGCGCCGATCGTCTCGCCGTTGAACTGCCCCTGGGGCGAGAAGGCGCTGACGGGCTACATCGGTGCGGACCGTTCGGCGTGGCGTGATTACGACGCCTGCGCGCTGATCGAGGACGGCGCACGGCTGCCAGACCTGCTGGTGGATCAGGGCACGGCGGACGGCTTCCTCGAAGGCCAACTGAAGACGCACCTGCTGGAAGAGGCTTGCGCCAAGGCCGGTCAGCCTGCGACGATCCGGATGCAGGAGGGCTATGACCATTCCTACTACTTCATCTCCAGCTTCATGGCGGACCATGTGGGCTGGCATGCGGAGAGGCTGAAGGTATGAGCGCACACGACAGCATCGCCCTGATCGCGGACTACTATGACGCGTTCAACCGCCGCGACGTGGACGCGATGCTGTCGCTGCTGGCCGAGAACGTGGTGCACGAACCGAGTCAAGGCCAGCCGCGCCACGGCAAGACGGCCTTCGCCGAGTTCCTCGCGCACATGAACCGCTGCTATCGCGAGCATGTTCACGAGCCTGTAGTTCTGGCCACGCCCGATGGTTCGCACGCCTCGGCGGAGTTTCGTCTTACCGGCGAATATATCCAGACTGATGAGGGACTTCCGGAGGCTTCGGGCCAGTCCTATGCCTTGCGCGTGGGGGCGTTTTTCGACATCGAACTGGGGCGCATCGCGCGGGTTTCGAACCACTACAACCTTGCCGACTGGATCGCGCAGGTTGAGCGAGGCTGAGGCTTCGCCCGGATCACCAAACCTCACCCATAACACCCCGTCGTCCCCGCGAAGGCGGGGACCCCGCTTGTTCTTGCGGCCAAGGGAAAAGGAAGCGGTGCCCCCGCCTTCGCGGGGGCGACGTTATGTTTTGATGAATCGGAGGGAGCGAGCGAATTGCCCCCTTCAGATAGCCCGCGCCAGCATCCGCGCCTCGGGGCCGTACCCCTTCGCCGGATCGAGCAGCCCATCGCCAACCAACCCAAAACCCTGCTTTTCCCAGAACCCATGGGCATCGCCCACCGCGATCAGCACCACCCGATCCAGCCCGCGCGCACGCGCCTCGTCGAGCACGATCCGCACCGCACTGCCCGCAAGCCCCCGCCCGCGCGTGGCGGCGCCGAGCGCAAGATCATGCAGGAAATAGCAGTCGAACGGCTCGGCAAGAGCCGTCATCGGATGGTTCAATACTGGCGGTCGATCCTGCCGCCCGGGGTGCGAGACGAGATAGCCCGCAACGCGGCCCTGCTCGTCTTCCAGCACATGACAGCCTGAGGGATAGAGCCGAAAACAGGCAGCGAAGACCGCCGGGTTCTCCGGGTAGTCGAGGTGGACCGCTTCGGCCACTTCGGCCACGGCAGCCACGTCTTCCTCGCGCATTTCACGCCAGCGCATGTCCTGTCTCCCCGGAAATCGAAACCGCCGTGCGGCGCCCCGTGGTGCGCCGCACGGCGGGTAATCACAGTTCCTCGGGCCAGTAAAGCCGCATCGGGTTCGTCACCAGCAGCTTCTGCTGAAGCTCTGCCGTGGGCGCGATGCGGGGTATCATGTCCACGAGGTGGCCGTCGTCGGGGATGTTGTCCTGCATGTTCGGGTGCGGCCAGTCGGTGCCCCAGATCACGCGGTCCTGATAGTCCGCCACCAGCGGCGCCACCGCTTCGGCGAACTTGTTCCACGGGTCGTTCGTCGGGTCGAGACGGTCCGGGCAAGTGGCCTTGAACCAGATGTCGTCCCGGCTGTCGAGCAGCGTGCGGAACGCCTTCATGTCCACGCCGTCCGGCCCCTGCGTCACGTCCGGGCGGCCCATGTGGTCGATGACGACCGGCACCGGAATCGCATCGATGAAAGGGCGCATTTCCTCAAGGATATCCGCCTCGAAGTAGATCACCACGTGCCAGCCTTCGGGCAGGCGGCTGGCGACTTCGAGGAACTTGTCCTTCGGCGCATCGTCGACAAGGCGCTTCAGGAAGTTGAAGCGGATGCCGCGAATGCCGCCTTCATGCAGCTTGGCGAGGTCCGCATCCGAGATCGCCGGATCGACCACCGCAACGCCGCGCGCCTTGCCGTTCGACTTGGCGATGGCGTCCAGCGTCGCGGCATTGTCGGTGCCGTGGCAGCTGGCCTGCACGATCACGTTGCGGGCGAAACCCAGGTGATCGCGCAGAGCGAACAGCATGTCCGGACCGGCATCTTCGGGCAGGTACTTCGCCTTGGCGCTGAACGGGAACTGCGCCATCGGGCCGAACACATGGCAATGCGCATCCACCGCGCCGGCGGGCGGCGTGTAGAGCGGCTTGCTGGGCGCCGAGTGCCAGGAGGTGATCCGCTCAGACATACTTGAGGCCTTCCTTCTCCAGGCGCTCGCGCATCTTGTACATGTCGAGGCCGAGCACGCCGGCGGCCAGCTTCTCGCGCTTTTCGCCTTCGTTGGCTTCGCGGGCCTGCGCGGCGGCGAGCACTTCGGCAGCCTTTTCGCGCGGCACCACGACCACGCCGTCATCGTCGGCCACGATCACGTCGCCCGGGCGCACGGCGGCATTGGCGCAGACGACCGGCACATTGACGGAACCTACCGTGTTCTTGACGGTACCTTGCGCGCAGACGGCCTTGGACCAGACGGGGAACTGCATCTCGGTCAGATCGCGCACGTCGCGCACGCCGGCATCGATCACCAGACCACGGCAACCCCGCGCGATCGCGCTGGTGGCGAGCAGGTCTCCGAAGTAGCCGTCCTCGCAAGGCGACGTCGGCGCGAGCAGCAGGATGTCGCCTTCCTTGAGCTGTTCGATGGCGACATGGACCATCCAGTTGTCGCCCGGAGGCGCGCTGATCGTCACCGCCGAGCCGGCAATGCGGGCGCCGTGATAGATCGGGCGCATGTAGCTGGCGAGCAGGCCAGTGCGGCCCTGCGCTTCGTGGACCGTGGCGACGCCGCACTGGGCAAGGCCGTCGATCACTGCGGGATCGGCACGTTCGATGTTCTGGACGACGATGCCACTCATGACCTGCTCTCCTTCGATCTTTGGATTCGGCCAGCGCGATCTGGCGGGCCGGTTCGGGCGATCCTGTCTTGGCCCTGCCCCTGTTCAAGGGGAAAGAGAAACTTTGGACACGTCATAGGATTTAGCTAAGAACGATGCCATGGATATCTGGAGTCTCAACCTTCGACACTTGCGAGCTGTCGCAAAAATCGCGGAATTGGGCACGGTCAATGCGGCTGCCCTGGCAGTTAATCTAAGTCAGCCGGCCATAACACAGGCGTTGGCCCGGCTCGAGTCGCAGATCGGCCTGCCGCTGTTCGAGCGCCGTCACGACGGCATGGTGCCCACCCGCGCCGGAGAGATCCTGGCCCCGCGCATCGATGCCGCGCTCGATCATGTGAACAGTCCGCACGTCACCATGTCGCGCCTGCGCGCGCTGCTGGCGTTGGTGGAGACCGGCTCCTATGCCGGAGCCGGGCAGGAAACCGGGCTGTCGCTCCCCTCGATTCACCGCGCGGTCAATGACTTGTCGTTGGCGCTGCGCCGCCCGCTGGTGGTGCGCCGGGGCAAGTTCGTCATCACTACCGAGGCGGGCACCCAGCTCGCCCGCGAGTTCCGGCTTGCCAAAGTGGAGCTGGAAGCGGGCCTGTCCGAGGTCGCCGCGCTGCGCGGGGTGGAGACGCGGCATATCGCGGTGGGCGCGATGCCGCTCTCCCGCGCGCGCGTCCTGCCTGCCGCCGTGGCGCGGTTTCTCGCGCGCCGTCCGCATGTGAAGCTGACCATCATCGAAGGCTCGCGCGCCGAACTGGTGGAGCCGCTGCGCGGCGGCGTGCTGGACCTGATGGTGGGCGCGCTGCGCGATCCGCTGATCGAGCCAGATCTGGTCCAGAGCCCGCTGTTCGAAGACCGGCCCGCCGTCTACGGCCGCAAAGGCCATCCGCTGGAGGGCACCGATCCCACCCCCGCCGACCTTGCCCGCTATCCCTTCACGCTGCCGCCGCTGGGCACGCCGCTGCGCGATTCCTTCGAGCGCTATTTCGAGGGGCACGGCCTGCCGCACCCCAAGGTCCCGGTGGAATCGGGCTCGGTGATGATGATCCGGCAAGTGATGATGGGCGGCGATTTCCTCACCGTGCTCTCACCCGATCAGGTGACGGTGGAACTGGAAGCAGGCTGGCTCTGCGAACTGGCGCGGCTGCCGGAGAATTTCACGCGCCTGATCGGCATGACCACCCGCGCCTCGCTGCGACCGACCGAAGTGCAGGCCGAATTCATCGCCGATCTCGAATGGGCGGCGAAGCGGGTGAAGGACTGACCTTCACTCGCTTCGTTTTTGTTTGCCGCATTTTCCGAGCCGTCAGGTGATTCCACCTGACTTGAAAATGCTGCGGAGCGAGTGAAGGACTAACCTCCACCCGCTTACCACGTCAAACCTGCGCCGGAGCCAGCTTCGGGCTGAGCAGATGCACCACCAGCAGCGCCGCCAGATAGGCGCTCGCGCAAATCGCGAAGAGCACTTCGTAGCTGTGCGTGGCGTCGAGGATGTATCCCGCGAACAGCGCCATGCCCATGCCGCCGAACGCGCCCACGGTGCCGCCGATGCCGACCACCGAACCCACCGCGCCGCGCGGGAACATGTCCGACGGCAGGGTGTAGAGATTGGCCGAGAAAGCCTGATGCGCGGCCGTGGCAAGACCGATGATGAGCACAGCGGTCCAGACACTGTCGATCGACTGCGCGAACCAGATCGGCAGCACGCAGATCGCGCAGATCAGCATCGTCACCTTGCGGGCGAAGTTGGGCGTGCGCCCCGCCTTGATGAGCTTGGAGGACAGCCAGCCGCCACCCACGCTGCCAAGGTCGGAAATCAGGTAGATCCCCGCCAGCGGCAGGCCGAAGGTCTTGAGATCGAGGTGATAGCGCTCGAACAGGTAGCCCGGCAGCCAGAACAGAAAGAACCACCAGATCGGGTCGATCAGGAACTTGCCGAGCGCATAGGCCCAGGTTTCCTTGACGGTGAGCAGACGGGTCCAGCCGATCTTCTCGACCGGGTCGGCCGGGTCCTGCTGGATCCATGCCAGTTCGCCGGGGGTGACGCGGCCGTGCTCGCTGGGGTGGCGGTAGACAAGGTACCAGGCCCCGAGCCAGGCGATGCCGAAGATGCCGGTGACGAAGAAGGCCACGCGCCAGTCGAACCACAGCACCAGCAGCGGCACCAGCAGCGGCGTGATGATCGCGCCGACATTGGCGCCGGCATTGAACAGGCCGATCGCGAAAGCGCGTTCCTTCTGCGGGAACCAGTCGGTCACCGCGCGGATGCCCGCCGGGAAATTGCCCGATTCGCCAATGCCGAGGCCGAAGCGCGCAGCGGCGAAGGAGACGATGCCGGTAGCAAAGCCGTGGGCCATGTGGCTCACCGTCCAGATGACGATGGCGATGGTATAGCCCAGCCGCGCGCCCACCACGTCGACCACTTTGCCGAATGAGAGATAGCCGATGGCGTAGGCAAGCTGGAACCAGAAGACGATCCCGGCGAAATCGGATTCGCTCCAGTGGAACTCCGCCGCCAGCGTCGGCTTGAGCACGCCGATCATCTGGCGGTCGACATAGTTGATCGCCGTTGCCGCGAAGAGCAGCGCCACGATCGTCCAGCGATAGCGGCCCGCGCCGGGGTGAAGGCCGACCGGGTCCGGCCTCGGGCCCGCGTGGCCTCCTACCGGTGGCGGCGCATGATCACCGCCCGCCTGCCCTGCGATACCTGCATCCATTGATCCTGCTCCCATTTCGGCGGCGTTCTTTTCGTGCCTGCCGATCGCTGTCTGCTCAGGCCGGCACCGCTGCAACGATGATGCTGGCCACCGTTCCCTGTCCGGCGAAATGCGCAAGAACGCCCTGCCCCGGCACGACCGGATGAACCCCGGTAACCGCCCCGGTCGAAACCCAGGTGCCGCCGCTGCAATCGATCCCGCGCGCCGAAAGGTTGGCGAGCAGGAAGCGCACCGCACCCAGCGGCCCGTCGAGCATGGTGGCGGTAGTCGCCTCGCCGATCAAGGCGCCATCGATCTCGACCCGCACGGAAATCGCATTGAAATCCGCATCTTCCCAACCTTCGAGGACCGGGCCGATGACCATGCCGGCATTGTTGCCGAAGTCCGAGATCGTCACCGGCGGGCCATCGGCATTGATGCCGGGATAGGGCGAGCTGGCGATCTCGATGCCGATGTGCACCGCGTCGAGCACGGCAAGCGTACCCGCATCGTCGGCCGGAACCACGCCGTTCCAGCCGGGCGCGACATGCAGCAGGAACTCCGCCTCGGCAGCGGCGAAACCGTCTGCGAAGACGGGCATTTCCGGCGCTTCGCCAGCGAATGCCTCAACCACGCTGTCCGCGAAGATCGGCCCGGCCAGACGCTCGGCGCCCAGACGCGCATCGTCGGGCGCGTTGATCTTGCCGACTTTCCAGCCGACCACCTCGCGCCCGTCGAACGCCAGCGCGGCGCCCTGGATCGCATAGGCCGCATCGAGATCGGAAGGCGCCTCGCCGGGATAGGTCGCCAGCGCGCGCTTTTCGCGCCGCGCGGTTACAAATGCCTCTGCGATCGATTTCGCCTGCTCGGTCAAACTCATCCCTCCACCTTCGTTCCGGCTATAGCCATCGTTTTCCGACCCCATATCCAATTGCTCGCATCGCTATCGGAAAATCGGGCTATAGGAAACCGGTGTCATACGCAAATCCAAATAGGGCTTCCGGATCCCTGCCCGGCCTGTCCTCGCCAACAATGGATGCGAATGCCGGAAGGAATCCCCGGCGCCATCGGCAGGGTGATCTATCCGGGCTTTCCTGTTTCGGAAACCGGTGTCATCTTGCCTCCCGGTCAATCAGAAGGCAAGCAGATGGCGAAAAGGCCACTTGAGAACACGGAAGCAAGCGAGCAAGGGTCCATTCGGGGATCAGACTTGGCGTCTGGACCACGGTCTGAAACGCGGGTTGGGATGCCGAATGGAATGAAGCGCGACGCCAAGCCCACGATCAACGATGTCGCGCGCCTTTCCGGCGTTTCGAAAAAGACCGTCAGCCGGGTCATCAACAAGTCCCCCCTGCTCAACCAGACCACGCGGGAAAAGGTGGAGGCGGTCATTGCCGATCTGGGCTACGTGCCCAATCCGCAGGCCCGCGCCCTTGCCCTGCGCCGCAATTTCCTGATCGGCCTGATCCACGACAACCCTAACGCGCAGATGGTGCTGGGCGTGCAGGAGGGCATTCTCCAGACCATCCGCGATACCGAATTCGCGCTGGTGGTCCGCCCGGTGGACCGCCATTCGCCCACGCTGATGGAAGATATCCGCCACTTCATCGAACAGCAGCGGCTCTATGGCGTGCTGCTGCTGCCGCCGATTTCGGAAAACGACGGGCTGGCGGAAGTCTGCCGTGACCTCGGCTGTACGCTGGTGCGCATGGGTTCGGCCCGGCTCGATGACGATGCCCACCTGGTGGCCTCGAACGACCGGCAGGCTGTGCGAGAGGCCGTGGCCTGGCTGGCCGGGCTCGGCCATAAGCGGATCGGCTTCATCGCGGGCCCGGCGGGTTTCCGATCGGCCTTCGAACGCGAACAGGGCTTTATCGAGGGGCTGGCCGAGGCAGGCCTAGCACCCGACGCCGCGCTCGCCGTGCGCGGAGACTACAAGTTCGAATCGGGATACGAGGCCGGGCAGCGCCTGCTGGATGCCTCCCCCCGCCCCACCGCCGTCTTCTCCAGCAACGACGAGATGGCGGCCGGGTTGCTCCACGCCGCGCGCGAACGCGGGATCGACGTGCCCACCCAGCTTTCCATCATCGGCTTCGACGATACCGCCATCGCCGCGCATATCTGGCCGCCACTCACCACCGTCCGCTGGCCGATCGTGCCGATGGCCGCCGCTGCCGCGCACAAGCTGATCGATCCGGAAGGTGCATTCACGCGCCAGTCGCTGTTCCTTTCGGATCTCGTGCGCCGCGCCTCGGTCACCGCGCCGGGCTCTTCCTGAGCCGCTCCCGGCAAAAACCGCGTCAACCGGATTTTACCCACGCCAAAATGGTCTTCACTTGTCGTTGACACCGGTTACCAAAACCGGATAGGTCTTGACCAAACAGGAGGGAAATGTCCCTCTATACGGAACTGAATTCCAAAAGGGAGAGCCATCGTGTTCTGCAAGACCTACCACGCCACCCATCCGGACATGATGGAGTGCGTCTCCAACGAGGAACTGCGCGACCGCTACCTCGTCACCGGCATGTTCGAGGACGGCAAGGTCAACCTCAACTATTCGCACAACGAACGCTTCGTGATCGGCGGCGCGGTGCCTTCGCAGGGTCCGCTGAAGCTGCCCGCGCAGACCGTTCCCAAGAGCGCGGAAGGCAAGCCCTTCCTCGAACGCCGCGAAGCCGGCATCACCAATATCGGCGGCCCCGGCGCGATCACGGTCGATGGCCAGCGCTTCGAAGTGGGCAACAAGGAATGCCTCTACGTGCCGATGGGCTCGGACGAGGTGATTTTCGAGGGTGAGACCGCGCGGTTCTACATCGCCTCGGTCCCGGCGCATAAGGCCTGCCCGATCAAGCTGATCACGCTGGCCGAAGCCAACCCGCTGGCGCGCGGCGACCTTGCCAATTCGAACCAGCGCACGATCTACCAGCTCGTGATCCCCGGCGTGTGCGAGAGCGCGCAGCTGCTGCTGGGCCTTACCGTGCTGGAAGAAGGTTCGGTGTGGAACACCATGCCGCCGCACCTCCACGACCGCCGCAGCGAGATCTACCTCTACTTCGAACTGCCCGAAGAGAACGACCGCATCTTCCACTACATGGGCGAGCCCGAGCAGATGCGCCACATCGTGATCGCCAACGAAGAGGCCGTGATCAGCCCGCCGTGGTCGATCCACATGGGTTCGGGCACCAAGAAGTACGCGTTCATCTGGGCCATGGGCGGGGAAAACCTCGACTATACCGACATGAACGTGCTGGATATCTGCCAGCTTCAGTAAGAACGCGACCGCTTCAACCGCCCTTAATCCCTTCCGCCTCCGTTCGTCATTGCGAGGAGCGTAGCGACGAAGCAATCCAGAGCCGCGTAAACCGCCTCTGGATTGCTTCGCTACGCTCGCAATGACGAAGCTGGGGAACCGAACGTCCGGGTTAAGGTCGCACAAGACCGATCCTTTTTTGGTCGGTCAGATTGGGACAGGACAGACTTATGGCGATTTCCTTCAGCCTCGCAGGCAAGGCCGCGCTGGTGACCGGCGCGAACACCGGAATCGGGCAGGCCATTGCCGTGGCGCTTGCCGAAGCGGGCGCCGACGTCGCCCTCGCCGGCCGCAGCGAGCCCACCGAAACGATTGCGCTCATCGAAGCAACCGGGCGCAAGTGCGTGAACATCAAGGCCGATCTTTCCTCGATCGAGCCCGTCCAGCGGGTGATCGACGAGGCAGTTGCCGGCCTCGGCAAAGTGGACATTCTGGTCAACAACGCCGGGATCATCCGCCGTGACGACTTGCTCCAGTTCTCAGAGGAAGACTGGGACGCGGTGATGGACACCAACCTCAAGACGCTGTTCTTCCTCAGCCAGGCCGCGGCGAAAGGCATGGTCGAAAGAGGTGGCGGGAAGATCGTCAACATCGCCTCGCTGCTCACCTTCCAGGGCGGCATCCGCGTGCCGAGCTATGCGGCGGCGAAGTCGGGCGTCGGCGGCGTCACCAAGGCCATGGCCAACGAACTCGCGCCCAAGGGCGTGCAGGTCAACGCCATCGCGCCGGGGTATATCTCCACCAACAACACCGCCGCCCTGCAAGGCGACGAGACGCGCAACCGCCAGATTCTGGAGCGAATCCCGACCGGCCGATGGGGCGATCCCAAGGATATCGCCGGTGCTGCCGTGTTCCTTGCCTCACCCGCGTCTGATTATGTAACAGGCCACGTGCTCGCCGTGGACGGCGGGTGGCTCGCGCGCTGAGGAATTTCTAGACTATGACTGGCCACGTTACCTGTTTCGGCGAAGTGTTGATCCGTTTCGCTACCCATGACGCACGGCTGGTCGTCCAGTCCGACTCGCTCGACATGGTTGTCGGCGGGGCGGAAGCCAATGTCGCCTCGGGGCTGGCCTCGCTGGGGCATCAGGTCCGCATGGTCTCGCGCCTGCCCGCCAACCCGCTGGGCGACAAGGCCCGTGCGGCCTTGGGCGCGGCGGGTGTCGGGCTTTCCGGCGTTACCACCGGGCCGGGCCGCATGGGGCTCTATTTCCTCGAAACCGGCGCCGGGCTGCGGCCTTCGGCCATCACTTACGACCGCGCGGGCAGCGCCTTTGCGCAGTCCTCGGTGGAGGACTTCGATCTGGCCGCCGCGCTGAACGGCGCGAAGCTGCTGCACCTTTCCGGCATCACGCCGGCGCTCGGACCGGGCGGCGTGGAACTCGCCAAGGCGGCGGTCCGCGCGGCGCAGGCGGCGGGCGTGCCGATCTGCTTCGACGGCAATTACCGCGCACTGCTCTGGGAAAGCTGGGACAGCGATCCCTGCACCGTGCTGAACGAGCTGGTCGGCGCGGCCACGGTGATGATCGGCAACCACCGCGACATCTCGCTGCTGCTGGGCAAGACGTTCTCCGGTGACGGTTCCGACCGCCGCCGCGAAGCTGCCGAGGCCGCCTTCGCCGCGTTCCCCAACCTGCAAGTGATCGCCTCGACCGCGCGGCACGTGGTCAATGCGGGTCACCACCGCATCGCCGCCCGCGTCGACGGGCGCGATGACGCGGTGCAGACTGCCGAGGCCGACGTGACCGACATCGTCGACCGCATCGGCACCGGCGATGCCTTCGCGGCGGGCGTGCTGCACCAGTGGTTGGAAGGCGGCGACCTTGCCGCCATGGCACACTCCGGGCTCGCCTACACCGTGCTCAAGCATTCGCTGCACGGCGATATGAGCCTGATCGGCAAGGCGGAACTGGAAGCGTTCTCGATCGCCGGAGGCGATGTAAGGCGCTGATTTTCTGAAATAAGAACGACCTGCTGAAACGCCGCCCCGGATGACATCCGGGACGGCGGCGGGCGAGGGGGAACAGCATGATCGATACCGCAATCACCCGCCGAAGCCTCGTAAAGTCCGCCGCCGTTCTCGCAGCCACTCCGGCCCCGCTTTTCGCCCGATCTCCGGCCACTCCGGCGGTTGGCCGCTATCTCGGCCTCACCGAACAGGGCGTGCAGGCCTTCAAGGGCATCCGCTACGGCCGCGCCGAGCGCTTTGCCCGCCCGGTGGCCGAGCCCTGGACCGGTCCGCGCACCGAGGCGCAAAAGTTCGCCCCGATCTGCCCGCAACGCGGCCTCGACGGCGAGCCGCAGTCCGAAGACTGCCTGTTCCTCAACGTCTGGACGCCCGAGGCGAACCCTGCCGCGAAACGCGCGGTCATGGTCTATTTCCACGGCGGCGCTTACACGACCGGCTCGGTCACCGATCCCCTTACCCACGGCGCCCGGCTGGCGGCGCAGGGCGACGTGGTGGTCGTCACCGTCAACCACCGCCTCAATGCGCTGGGCTACGCATGGCTGAAACCCTTCGGCGCGCGCTATGCGGACAGCGGCAACCTTGGCCAGCTCGACCTGATCCTCGCGCTGCAATGGGTGCGCGACCATATCGCCGCATTCGGCGGAGACCCGGCGCGGGTCATGGTGTTCGGCCAGTCCGGCGGCGGCGCCAAGATCGCCACGCTCATGGCCATGCCCGCCGCCAAGGGCCTGTTCCACTCCGCCGCCACCATGAGCGGCCAGCAGGTGCAGGCCAGTGGCCCAATGCACGCATGGGCGCGCACGCAGGCGCTGATGGCCGCGCTCAAGCTCGCGCCCGGCGATGTCGAGGGCCTGCGCACCCTGCCCATCGAACGGCTGGTCGAAGGCCTCGCCGCCACCGATCCGGTGATGGGCAGCGGCCCCGCTTACTTCGGCCCGGTGCTCGACATGACCAACCTGCCGCGCCATCCGTTCTGGCCCGACGCCGCGCCGCAATCGCTTTCCGTGCCGATGATCCTTGGCAACACCCATGAGGAAACCCGCAATTTCCTCGATCCGCGCGGGTCCCGGCTCAAGGGCCTCGACTGGACCAACCTGGCCGAGCGCATGGGTCGCGAGGTCAAGATCGACCTCGACCCGCAATGGGTGGTGGACCAGTACCGCGCCCGCGAGCCGGGCTGGACGCCGGAGCAGGTCTACTATGCCGCCACGACCGCCGGGCGCTCATGGCCGGGGCAAGTGATCGAAGCCGACGAACGCGCCAAAGCGGGCGCACAGGCAACGTGGGTCTATCAGCTTGAACGGCCTTCCCCAGTCGATCCGCTGCGGGGCGCGGCGCATACGGACGATATTCCCTATGTCTTCGGCACGCTCGATGCGGCGGGCAGTTTTTCGGGCACGGACGCCGGGGCACAGGCCCTGAGCAAGACGATGATGGGGGCGTTCACCGGCCTCGCCAAGACCGGACGGCCGGGGATTGCGGACTGGGCGAACTACGCCTTGCCCGCCCGCGCGACGATGGTGTTTGGGGACGCGGTGCGCATGGAAAACGACCCGCGCGGCTGGCAGCGCGAACTGTGGGCAACGGCGCCCTACGTCCAGCCGGGGACGTGAACGGAGCCCGGCCTCAGTCGAAAGCTGTTAGAAAATCGACGGTTTCCGTCTCGGGGCCGCGCAGCCAGCCGCCGTGGCGAAACAGTGCCAGCGCCATGAACCCTGAAATGGCGAGCTGCATTCCCAGCATAACAGCCAGTGCCATCGCGATGCCGAGCCATGACTCTCGCGGAAGAGCACTCCATTCCAACATACGGGGAAGGCCCCTCAACGCGATCGCCGCGTTGAACAGGATGAAAATCGGCGCGAACACACGCCAAAACCGCTGCGGGCCCAACGGCCGCGCGAAGGCATATCCGGTCAAACCGATAACCGAGATCGTGTCGATCGCGTAACGCGCTGCATCATATGCAGAAGGTCTGCGGAACAGCGCGCCGAACTCGTACGGCAGGACCAGCAGCAAGGCCACTATCGAAAAGGCTTGCCAGCCACGGGACGGTCGCGGTTTCGTCATCCCGCGAGATTGGCGAGCCATTGTAAAATAAACGCTAAATATCGGTGCGCGGTTAGACGAGCCTCCTCCTCTCCTCTCCTCTCCTCTCCTCTCCTCCCTCCTGCCCTCCCCGTCGCCCCCGCGAAGGCGGGGGCCCCGCTTTATTGGGTTCACGCAGAGATGTCGGCGCGGCGCGCCCCCTCTGCGTCTCCGCGTCTCTGCGTGCTTTTAAAGGCAGCGGGATCCCCGCCTTCGCAGGGATGACGGGTCTTTCGATTGTCGGGTTGGCGGGCCCGAATTGCGGGTGAAACCGATCTACTTTCCGGCGGGTTCTGGTGGATTGGGATAGGCCACGATCAGCGACAGCGGCGCATCGCCCTTTTGCCAGATCCCCACGACGGCGCCGTTGTAGAGATAGGCCGTCATACCCGCCCTGAGCATGGCACGTTTCCCGTCGGACACCACTTCGCCCTCGCCCGAGAGCACGTAATAGACTTCGTCGTGTGCGATCGGGTGTTCGCCGATGGCTGCCCCCTTGTGGAGCACGCGGCGGCGGAACTCCATCGCGCGGGGAGCCGGTGCGGCATCGGAGATGCGGTAGGCGGTGCTCATGCCGATGGACCCGTGCGGCGGGGCCTCCTCGCGCACGGTGTCCTGCTCGTCGATCACGGCCATCGGCGGGGCGGAAGCGGCCATCAGCAGCAGCCCCGCGATCACCGGACCGGCCTTTCGCGCAGCGGACCGGCAGCGTTGATTCGTCTGCCCTCGCCACCATTCACCCGATTACGGGCCCGCGCGAAAATCGCGCAGGGCGCCGGAAAAATCGACAAGGATGCGCGCGGAAAGCCGCTGAACTGCTGGGGATTGTTCACTCTGCATCTCCCGTTCGCACTGGTTCTTGACAGGGTGGGGTCCCTGCGCTCATAACTCATGACACCGGTTACCAAGACCGGCAAGAAAGAACTGGGTGCTGGCCGGATGCTGTCCTGAAGGACATGGCGGCCGCCCTGGAATGCGTCCATGCGGCGCAGGGAGCAGAATGCCGGAGAAAGGGTGCGCGCTATTCGTGCGATCCCCATTGACACCGGTATCATCAGGACTGAAAAAGGTCTCGCAGGGGACCCGGGAAGTCCGCGTTGAAAAAGGCCGCAAAGGCCGTGAGGGGGAGTGATCATGCGCCTGAACAATTCCAGGGTTCATGCTTCGAGGATTTCGCTACTGAAGATCGCACTGGTGGCCGGGAGCGCGCTGGCGCTGCCGCAGCTGGCCTTCGCGCAGGACGCCGCACCGCAGGATGCCGCGCCGCAGGCCGCCGAAGCCACGCCGAACGCCGAAGACATCATCGTCACCGGCTACCGGCAGTCGCTTCAGGCCGCGCTCAACCTGAAGCGCGATTCGGTCAGCTCGGTCGATGCCATCGTCGCTGAAGACATGGCCAAGTTCCCCGACCAGAACCTTGCCGAATCGCTGCAGCGCATCCCCGGCATCTCGATCCAGCGCGACGGCGGCGAAGGCCGCTCGATCACCGTGCGCGGCCTTGGCGCCCAGTTCACCCGCGTTCGCGTGAACGGCCTTGAGACCATTGCCACCAGTTCCGACGGTGCCAGCGCCAACCGCGATCGCTCATTCGATTTCAACGTCTTCGCGTCCGAACTGTTCAGCAGCCTGGTGGTGCACAAGACCGCAGAAGCCAGCCTTGACGAAGGCTCGCTGGGTGCGGTCGTGGACCTCAACACCGGCAATCCGCTCGCGGGCAAGACCGGCCTTTCCGCCGTACTGAACGTGCAGGGTTCGTACAACGACCTGTCCAAGAACGTCGGCCCGCGCCTCGCCGGCCTGGTGTCGTGGAAGAACGACGCCGGAACGCTGGGCGTGAATCTTTCCGCAGCCTATTCGCACACCGATACGCTGGAAGTCGGCAACAACACGGTGCGCTGGGCGCAGGCCTATTTCAATTCGGTGGACGGCACCCCGTGCTATTATTCGGTAGCCCCGGCGACCGGCGGCAATCCCGTTAATTCGGGCGGTTTCTATCGCCCCTCTGCCGCGTGCGACCAGGCCTCGCTCTCGTTCCATGCCCGCATTCCGCGCTATGGCAAAGTGGAACATGACCGTGAGCGTCTGGGCCTGACCGGATCGATCCAGTTCGAGCCGACCGACCGCACCAAGCTCTCGATCGACGGGCTCTATTCGCGCTTCAAGGAAAAGCGCGCCGAACAGTGGCTGGAAGTGCTGGCCCGTTCGAACGAGCGCAGCTTCAACGTCGTCGACCCGACTTATGACGACAACGGCAACATGGTCAGCGGCACATACAATAACGCCTACGTCCGCACCGAAAGCTACCTGCGCAAGTCGGATACCGAATTCTACCAGATCGGCGCGACGCTGGATCAGGACATTACCGATACCTTCCGCGTCACCGCGCTGGGCGGCATCTCGCAGTCCAACGCCAAGATCCCGGTCGAAACCACCATCGCCTATGACGCGAAGGGCGCGAACGGCTTCAACTTCGACTATTCGGACATGAAGTCGCCGGTGCTCAACTACGGCATCGACGTCACCAACCCGGCCACCTTCCAGCTCGCCGAAATCCGCGACCGTCCTTCCTATGTGAAGAACCAGTTCAAGACCGCGCAGCTGCGCTCCGAATGGGATGTGACCAAGGGCTTCACCGTGAAGGCGGGCGCGGTCTGGCGGCGCTACAACTTCCGCACGCAGCTGTGGGCACGCGATACCGTGGCCTGCGGCACCAACGGCAAGCCCGACCTGATCCTGGGCACCACCACGTGCTCGGCCTCGGTCTATGGCTTGCCCGTCACCTCGGACATCTCGCAGCTGGTCAATCTGGGCGATGCCGGTCAGCCCAGCGGCACCACCAATTCCTGGCTGGTGGCGAACATCAACAACGCTGCCGACTATACCAACCTCTATCAGCGCACCGCCGTGGAGGATCTGGGCAGCAATCGCCGCGTCCAGGAAACCACTTCGGGCGGTTACCTCCAGTTCGACGTGAAGGGTGACATCTTCGGGCTGGAATTCGCCGGCAACGCGGGCATGCGCTATGCCCACACCAACCAGCAGTCGACTGGCTATACGGCCGGGATCCCCGCCACGGTCGGGCGGACTTACGACGACTGGCTGCCCTCGATGAACCTGGCCTTCTATCCCCGGCATGACGTGATCGTGCGCGGCGCCATCGCCAAGGTCATCACCCGGCCTTCGCTCGGCAACCTGAACCCCGGCGGTTCGGTCGACGGGTTCAACTACAAGGTCACTTACGGCAACCCGTTCCTCGATCCCTACCGCGCCACCAACTTCGACGCTTCGGTGGAGTGGTACTTCATGCCCGGCGCGCTGCTGTCGGTGGCGGGCTTCATCAAGAAGATCGAGAGCTTCCCGGTCGCCGGCACTTATGTCGCCACGTTGCCGCAGCTTGGCCTCGACAAGTCGGTGCTGCTGCCCAGCTCGCCGGCCTACATCAACTACGATCCCAATCAGGAATACGTGGTGTCCTCGCAGGTGAACGGTCAGGGCGCGACGCTGAAAGGCGTGGAAGTGGCCATGCAGATGCCCTTCACCTTCCTGCCCGGCCTGCTCAGCCACACCGGCTTCCAGGCCAATGCCACCTTCATCGACAGCCATGCCCAATATCAGCAGACCGGCCCGGCCGTTTCCGCCTGCACCCGCAATGCGGCCGGTGCCTGCACGCTTGTCGGCGTATCGGCGATCTACGATTCGACGCTTTACGGCGTGTCGAAGCGGAGCTGGAACGCCACGCTCTACTATGACGATGGCAAGTTCAGCATTCGCGGATCGGTCAGCTATCGCGGGCCCTTCGTCGATCAGGGCAGCGCCACCGGCAACGTGTTCGAGGGCTATGGCTCCTACACCAGCGTCGATGCCGCCGTGCGCTATCAGGCGACCGATTGGCTGGAACTCTCGATCGACGGTACCAACCTGACCGACGAATATCGCTACCGTTGGAACGACGTCGACGCACAGCGCAACTACGAGAACAACCACTTCGGGCGCACCATCCTGTTCGGGGCGCGGGTCAAGTACTGACCTCTCTCCCAAACCTGAAACACCTTGAATACCTGAGATAAAATGGGAGAGTGCCGCCATGACCATCGACCGTAGATCGTTCGTGGCGGCCTCTCTCGTTTCGGGGCTGCTGGCCGGAGAAACCGCCTTCGCGCAGACACCTCCACCGGGGTTAGGGGGAAGCCGTTCAACGGCCCTGCCCGACCCGACCGAAACCATCGACCTCTGGCCCAAAGGCGTGCCGGGCATGCCCGCCACGCCGCCGGTGGAAACCATCGACGATCGTTCCACCCAGGCCCACATCCCCGACCGCGCCGTCCACGGCACAGCCCGTCCGCGCATGGTCGTGTTCCGTCCCGATCGCCCCAATGGCGCCGCCGTGCTGCTGACGCCGGGCGGCGGCTACCAGCGGGTGGTGATCGACAAGGAAGGCTATGAAATGGCGCGCTGGCTCACCGCGCGCGGCTTCACCGCTTTCGTCCTGTTCTACCGCCTGCCCGGCGAAGGCTGGGCCAATCGCCCGGACACTCCGCTTTCCGATGCGCAGCGCGCCATGCGGCTGATCCGCCACCGCGCGAAGGACTTCTCGCTCGATCCCGAGCGCGTTGCCGCCATGGGCTTTTCCGCCGGCGGCCATGTCTGCGCCAGCCTTTCCACGCGCTTCGCCGCGACGGTCTACACACCCGTCGACGAGGCGGACCGCATGTCCGCGCGCCCGTTCTGCGCCGCGCCGATCTATCCGGTGGTCTCTATGGACCCCGCCATCGCCCATGCCGGATCGCGCGACCTGCTGCTCGGCCCCTCGCCCAGCGCCGCGCTCGAAGCCGCGCATTCGCCCGAGCGCAATGTCCCCGCCGATGCCCCGCCGCACTGGCTGCTCCATGCCGAGGATGACACCACCGTCCCTGTGGAGAACACCGTGCGCCTGCGCGCGGCGCTGAAAGCACGCGGCATCACAGTGGAAACCCATCTTTTCGAGCACGGCGGCCACGGCTTCGGCCTGCGCGGCGCCGTGGGCAAGCCGGTGGAAGTCTGGCCCGAGCTGTGGCGCGCCTGGGCGCGCACCAAGGGCCTTGGATAAGACGGCCCGGCTGACGGAATGACGATGGACAGACGTGACGCATTGAAAGCCGCCCTCATCGGCGGCGTGGGACTGACGGCAGGCGGGCTTCAGGGGGAAGCCGCTGCCGCCAGGGAGCCCGGGGCGGGCTATCCTCCTCTCCAGCCTGCCCCGGCTCCCGCACGCTGGCGGCGCGGGTTCGACAACCAGCGCATGTCCGACCTCGGCAACGGCACGATGCTGAACCCGGTGATCTCGGGCGACCGGCCCGATCCGGCCGTGCTGAAAGACGGGGAGGACTATTACCTCACCTTCTCCAGCTTCGATTCCTATCCGGGCCTGACGATCTGGCACAGCCGCGATCTGGTGAACTGGCAGCCGCGCAAACCGGCGCTCACCCGCAATATCGGCTCGGTCTGGGCGGTCAGCCTTGAAAAGCACAAGGGCCGCTACTTCCTCTACATTCCGGTCAAGGCCGATCCCAACGAGATCTACGTGATCTGGGCCGATCACATCGACGGCCCCTGGAGCGACCCGAAACCGCTGGGCCTGCACGACCACATCGACCCCTGCCATGCCGTGGGCGAGGACGGTTCGCGCTGGCTGTTCCTCTCGGGCGGAGACCGCGTGCGGCTGACCGACGACGGCCTCTCGCTCGCAGGCAAGGTCGAGCATGTCTACGATCCGTGGCACTATCCGGATGAGTGGGATGTCGAGGGTTTCTCGCCCGAAGGCCCCAAGATCCACCGCCACGGGGGCTGGTTCTACATGCTCACCGCCGTCGGCGGCACGGCCGGTCCGCCGACCGGACACATGGTGATCGCCGCCCGCGCCCGCTCGATCCACGGGCCGTGGGAGCAGCACCCCGGCAACCCACTGGTCCGCACCGAAAACCAGTCCGAAGCATGGTGGTCGCGCGGGCATGCCTCGCTGGTGGAGGGGCCGGACAAGCGCTGGTACACACTCTACCACGGGTTCGAGAACGGCTTCTGGACGCTCGGCCGCCAGTGCCTGCTCGACACGATCGAGTGGACGCCGGACGGTTGGTTCCGGATGACCGGCGGCGATCTTTCGAAGCCGCTGCCGATCCCGAAGGTCGCCAATCCGCTGCCGCATGGCATGCCGCTTTCCGACGATTTTGCGAAGCCGCTGGCGATGGGCTCGAAGTGGTCGTTCTTCCGCCCCGCGCCCGATGAGGCCAGCCGCGTGCGCGTTTCCGGCGGGGCGCTGCACTTGGCCGGCAAGGGCCTTGCGCCCTCCTCCGGATCGCCGCTGCTGCTGATCGCGGGCGACACCAGCTACCAGTTCGAATGCGATATCGAGATCCCGGCAGGCGGGACGGCCGGGCTGGTGCTGTTCTATGACGACAAGCTCTACGCCGGGCTCGGCTTCGACGAGGGCCGCTTCGTCACTCACCAGTACGGCATGGAGCGCGGCCGCCCCGCCAACCCGCATGGCCGCCGCATGAAAATGCGTGTGACCAACCGCCGCCACATCGTTTCGTATCATACCTCGGGCGACGGCGGCGCAACGTGGAAGCGATTTGACCGGGGGATGGAAGTCTCGGGATACCACCACAATGTCCGTGGGGGGTTCCTCATGCTACGTCCGGGGCTATATGCAGCGGGAGAAGGCGAAGCCACTTTCCGCGATTTCAGATTCACTGCCCTGGATGACTGATGCATCTCCGCCCCTTGGCCGACACACTGGCCCGCTCATTGGACCTCCACGCCGACCGCCTGCGGCCCGCCGCGCAGGTGCACGTTCCGGCCTGTAACCACGCCAGCAAGGGCTTTCGCCCGTGAGGCTTTCCAGCGAAACGCTCTCCCGCCTGTCCGACTCCGTCGCCCGGCCCGGCTATGACCGCAAGGCGCAGGCCGCCGGCATCGTCCATTTCGGCATGGGCGCTTTCCACCGCGCGCATCAGGCCTGGTACACCGACCGGGCCATGGCCGCGGGCGACCGCGACTGGGGCATCGTCGGCGTTTCGCTGCGCTCCGCCAATGTCGCGCGCCAGCTCAATCCGCAGGACGGGCTCTACACGCTCACCGAATGCTCGGCCGAGCGCAACCGGATGCGGGTGATCGGCTCGGTCCAGCGTGTGATCGTCGCCAGCGAGGATGCCGAAGCGGTGATCGCCGCCCTCGCCGCGCCGGAAACCCGGATCGTCACCTTCACCATCACGGAAAAGGGCTATTGCCGCGCCGCCGACGGATCGCTCGATCCCTTCCTGGCGCACCATGGCAGCATCTATGCCTTCCTCGAACAGGGGCTGCGCCGCCGCCGCGCGCAAGGCCTGCCCGGCCTGACCCTGCTTTCGTGCGACAATCTTGCCCTCAACGGCCGCCAGCTTGAGCGGCTGATGGGCGAATATCTCGCCCGCCACGATCCCGAACTTGGCGCATGGGTCGCAGCCGAGTGCACGTTCCCCTGCGCGATGATCGACCGCATCGTGCCCGCCACCACTGCCGCAGACCGCAAGATGGTGGCGACGCTCGCCCGCCTCGACGATGACGGCGCGGTGATGACCGAACCCTTCACGCAGTGGGTGATCGAGGACAAGTTCGCCGGCCCGCGCCCCGCGTGGGAGAAGGTTGGCGCCGAACTGGTGTCCGACGTCGCGCCTTACGAGGCGGCCAAGCTGCGCATGCTCAACGGCGCGCACTCGGCGCTGGCCTATCTCGGGCTCGAACACGGGCACGCCTTCGTCCATCAGGCGGTGGGCAACCCGGCGATCCGGCCGCTGATCGAGCAGATCATGCATGTCGAAGCCCAGCCGACGATCAAGGCCGCCCCGGCGCAGGACCTTCAGGCCTATGCCGACGCCCTGCTCGCCCGCTTTGCCAATCCGGCGCTGCAACACCGGCTGATTCAGATCGCCATGGACGGCAGCCAGAAGATCCCGCAGCGCTGGCTGGAAACGCTTGCCGCCAATCAGGCGAAAGGCAAGCAGTGCCCGGCGATCCTGACCGCGCTGGCCGCCTGGCTGCGCCACGTGCGCGGCGACAATTCCGCCAAGTGGGGCCCGGTGGACGATCCCATGGCTGTCCGCCTTGCCGACATCTGGCGCGAACAGGGCGTCAGCGGCACCCCGCGCGCGCTGTTCGGCGAAGGCGGCCTGTTCGCGAAGACATGGACCGCCGGCGAGACCGATTTCAAGGCCCTGGCCGAGCGATTGGCCCGGGCGAACGCCTGAGGATCGCTAGGCCAGGACCGCCTGCCCTTCGGCCGCCAGGCCGGCGACAAGGTCGAAGGGCGTGGTCTGGTAGATCTCGTTGATCCAGTTCGCGAACAGCAGGTGCGCGTGGCTGCGCCAGCGATTCTTCGGCTCCCGCGTGGGATCGTCGGCCGGAAAATAGCCGGCGGGAAGCTGGGCCGAACCGTCGCGGTGATACTCACCCGCAAGCGTATCGCTGTCATATTCCAGATGATTGAACATGTGCAGCGCGCCATGGGCCCGATCGTCGACGAGACCGGCCCCGGTTTCCGCGCTGTCGGCCAGAACTTGCAGGTCCTGCACCTCCGCCAGGGTCGATGAGCATATCTCCGTCCAGCGCGACACGGGAATGTCGAACGTGTCCGAAAAGCCGCGAAGATAGGGCGAAGTGGGCGCGAGATTGCGGTGCTCGAACACGCCGAAGGCTTTGCGCGGCAGATTGTGCTTCGGCACCCCGTGGAAATGGAAAAGCGCGGCCTGGGCGGCCCAGCAGATCGTGAAGCAGCGATGGACGTGCGTCTGCGTCCAGTCGAAGATCGCGCGCAGTTCGGGCCAATAGGCCACCTCTTCGAACGGCATGCGCTCGACCGGGGCGCCGGTGATGATGAAGCCGTCGAACCGCTCGTTCCGCACTTCGCTCCATGGCCGGTAGAAAGCCGCCATGTGATCGGCCGAAGTGTTGCGGGAAACGTGATCGGTGATCCGCACCAGCGTCAATTCGATCTGAAGCGGCGTTGCCCCCAGCAGCCGGGCCAATTGGGTTTCCGTGCTGATCTTGTCCGGCATGAGGTTGAGCAGGCCGATCCGCAAGGGCCGGATATCCTGACGCACCGCGTCGGTCTCTCCCATGACGCGCACGCCCTCTGCCTCCAGGACATGGCGAGCGGGGAGTTGATCGGGTATCTTAATCGGCACGGCGCGTCTCTTCCGCTTACGGGATCGACGCTTTGTGGCTTGCTCCGCTTGGTTGCCGGCTGGGCCACATCCTCCTTGCGGAGTGCCACCTTGCCCGGATCGGCAGGTTGGCGTTGGGCGTCGCCCCAACTCTTGATGCTGGGATCCTCCTACGTTGCCGCGCCGCATTTCGCAACGGGCAGTTTGTCATGTGAGGCAGAATCCGCGCCTGCGCGGGGGGGGGGGGGGAGCATGGTGTCGCTTTACCCGTCCGCCCTACTCACCCCGAACCACCACCCACTCCGCTCATCCTGAGGCTGTCGAAGGAAGTCGCGCCACGCCTCCGGGGGCTTCGACAAGCTCAGCCTGCGCGGGTCTGAAGGGTTTGGTGAGGGAGATCGGATGAAGCGTTTGGGCGTTCGGATCCCCGCTCCGATCATCCTGAACCATCACCCTCTCCGCTCACCCGAACCATCACCCAACCCCGCTCATCCTGAGCCTGTCGAAGGATGTCGCGCCACACGCCAAGGGCTTCGACAAGCTCAACCTGGGCGGGTCTGAAAGATTGGTGCAAGGAATCAGAGGAGCGTGGGAAAATTCATGTCCCGCGCCAATCAGGCCGCAGCGTCTTTCAGCTTGCTCTCCTCACCCAGCGCATAGTTCGGCAGCCCGTCGAGCGCATGCCGCAGGGCCTCGCCCCAACTGTCCGAAATCGACTGGTAGTAAGGATCGCCCGCCTCGATCCGGCGCTCGTGCAGCGGGGCGAACTTGTCGTTCTCCAGCACCAGCAGATCCAGCGGCATGCCGACCGAGAGATTGGCCTTCACCGTCGAATCGAACGAGACGCAGAGCAGCTTCACCGCCGCCTCGAACGTCATCGCCCGGTCGTAGCCGCGAATCAGGATCGGGCGGCCGTACTTGGTCTCGCCGATCTGGAAGAACGGCGTGTCGAAGCTGGCTTCGATGAAGTTGCCTTCGGGGTAGATCAGGAACAGGCGCGGTTCCATGCCCTTGATCTGGCCGGCCACGATGATCGAGGCGCTGAACGTGCCCGAAGCCGCGTTCTGGCCATTGTCGGCCGCGCGTTCGGTGATGATGTCCTGAAGCAGGTTGCCGACGATCGTGGCCACCTGGAACATGGTCGGCGCTTCCAGCAGCGAATTGTGCCGTTCCGCCGGGGCCTTGTTGCGTTCCTCAAGCTGGCTGACCACCGCCTGCGTGGTGGCAAGGTTACCCGCCGTCATCAGGGTGATGATGCGTTCGCCGGGGATGTTCCAGCGGTACATCTTCCGAAAGGTCGAAATGTTGTCGACCCCGGAATTGGTGCGGGTGTCGCTCATCAGCACGAGCCCGCGGTCCAGCATCATGCCCACGCAATAAGTCACACTACGCCCCGATCACATTCCGTTCCCCGCGTCCTGTCCTGTTCGGGGGAACGCGGCCCTCAGCCGCGCTGTTGTTGCTGCCCTCCGGCCGAGGACTGCTGTTGTTGCTGCTGACCTAGCACTTTCTCGCCCACCGACAAACGCACTTCGAGGCGGCTATCCCCACCTCCCATGGCAATGCCGGTCACCGGCGCGGCCTCGCCATAGTCGCAGCCGGTCGCCACGCGGATATAGCGCTCGTCCGGGCACATGGCATTGGCAACGTCGAAGCCCACCCAGCCGAGCCCCGTCACATACGCTTCGGCCCAGCCGTGCCCGGCCTCCTGCTCCTCGCGGTCGTTCATCTTCAGATAGCCGCCGACATAGCGCACCGGAATGTCGAGCAGCCGCCCGGCCGAGATGAAGGCATGCGCCTGGTCCTGACACACGCCCTTGCCCGCCGTGAGCGCTTCCTCGGCCGTGGTCTTCGCATCGGTGGCGCCGGGAACGTAGGCGATGCGCTCCGCCACCTTGCGCGACAGCGCGTGGAGGAATTCGAGCGGGTCGCGCGGGTCGGCATCGACATCCTCGACGAGCGCGCGCACGCGCGGTCCGGCGCGGGTGAGCCGGGTCGGCCGCAGGAACGTCCAGAGCGGCATCAGGCCGGTATGGTTGCCGGTGATCCCGTTGTTGTCGCTGGTGCGCACGGTGCCCCGGCACTGCACGACCACTTCATCCGCGCCCGGCGCGATCGAGACCAGCGTGGTGTGGCTGTCATGATGATCGTGGTAATCCGCCTCGGTCCGGGCGCCGGTGAGGTCCATGATCCAGTCGACCACCTCCTGCCCATGCGTGGTCTTGGGCCGGAGTTTGAGCCGCTGAAGACCATGCGTGACCGGCGTGTCGAACGTGTAGCGGGTGATGTGGGTCACGGTCAGCAGCACGGGACTGTCCCTTCTACTCGATGAAGCGGTAATCGGCGGCAATGGCCGCGCCAAGGCGGTTGGTCTTGCCGATGAAGTCCTGCAGGAATTCGTGCAGGCCGGTCTCGAAAATGTCCTCGATCGCGGTCTGGTGGAGCGCCGCGCCGGTCTCTCGCAGCAGTTCGTGCGCCGAGGTTTCCTCGCCATATTCTTTGGCGAGCCCGGCCATGTTGCTGCGCAGCTTTTCATAGCAGAACACCAGACTGCGCGGGAACTGGCCGTCGAGGATCAGGAACCGGGCGATCCCGCGCGGGTCCATGGCGCCTGCGTTGAGCCACGAATAGGCGCGATTGCCTGCCACCGAGCGCAGCAGCGTATCCCACTGCACATTGTCGAGGCTGGACCCCACCCACGCCACCGAGGGCAGCAGCACATAGTATTTCACGTCCAGAATGCGCGCGGTGCTGTCCGCCCGTTCGATGAACGTGCCGATCCGCGCGAAGTTGAACACCTCGTTGCGCAGCATCGTGCCTTCCAGCGCGCCGCGCACCAGAGTGCCCTGACGGCGGATCGCGGTGAGCACTTCGCCCAGATTCGCCTCGCGCACCGGGCGCGAGAGCAGTTCGGACAGGATCATCCACCCTTCGTTGGTGGCTTCCCAGACCGAATTGGTCAGGCTGGTGCGGACCATGCGCGCATTCGTGCGCGCATTCTCGATCATGCGCAGGACCGAGGCGGGATTGTCCTTCTCGCGCAGCAGGTAGTTGAACACCTGCGGGCCGCCGAAGTCCGAATGGCGGGCGGCATAGTCGTCCACTTGCCCGGTGGTGGTGAGGACCGATTTCCACTCCTCATCCTGCGCATGCTTGTCGCTGCGCGTGAGGGCCAGGTGGAAACCCACGTCGATCAGCCGCGCGGTATTCTCCGCCCGCTCAAGGTAGCGGCTCATCCAGTAAACGCCGTTGGCAGCACGTCCGAGCATTATTCGTCCAGTACCCAGGTATCCTTGGTGCCGCCGCCCTGCGACGAATTGACCACCAGCGAGCCCTTCTTGAGCGCCACGCGGGTAAGTCCGCCCGGCGTGATGTCGATCCCGTCGGGAGAGACCAGCACATAGGGCCGCAGGTCCACATGGCGCGGCGAGAGGCCGGCCTTGGTGAAGATCGGCACGGTGGAAAGCGACAGCGTGGGCTGCGCGATGTAGTTATGCGGCTTGGCGCGCAGCTTGGCCTCGAACGCGGCCAGTTCCTTCTTCGAGGAGGTCGGCCCGATCAGCATGCCGTAGCCGCCGGAGCCGTGCACTTCCTTGACGACCAGCTCCGCCAGATTGTCGAGCACATAGGCCAGCGAATCGGGTTCCGAGCAGCGCCAGGTCGGCACATTGGGCAGGATCGGTTTCTCGCCCGTGTAGAATTCCACGATCTCCGGCATGTAGCTGTAGATCGCCTTGTCGTCGGCGATGCCGGTGCCCGGCGCATTGGCGATGGTGATGCCGCCCGAACGGTAGACATCCATGATCCCGGCGATGCCCAGCACCGAATCGGGCTGGAAGGTCAGCGGATCGAGATAGTCGTCATCCACCCGGCGGTAGATCACGTCGATCGCCTTGTAGCCGGTGGTGGTGCGCATGGCGACGCGGCCGTCCACCACGCGCAGGTCCCTGCCCTCCACCAGTTCCGCGCCCATCTGGTCGGCCAGAAAGGCATGTTCGAAATAGGCCGAATTGTAGATGCCCGGCGTCAGCACCGCCACGGTCGGCCGGCCGGATCCCTTGAAGGCGGGCGGCGCGCAGGCGCGCAAGCTGCGGGCCAGCCGGCGCGGATAATCGGAAACGGGGCGCACCGGAACCTTGGTGAAGAGTTCCGGGAACATCGCCATCATCGTCTCGCGGTTCTCCAGCATGTAGGAGACCCCGGAAGGCGTGCGGGCATTGTCTTCCAGCACCATGAAATCGTCCTCGCCGGTGCGGACAAGGTCGATGCCGACGATATGGGTATAGACGCCGCCGGGCGGGGTCATGCCGATCATCTGCGGCAGGAACGCCACATTCTCACGCAAGGCGTGGACCGGCAGGCGACCCGAGCGGACGATTTCCTGACGGTGATAGAGGTCCTGCAGGAAGGCGTTGAGTGCGCGCACGCGCTGTTCGATGCCGCGCGTGAGCTTGCGCCATTCGCGCGCGGTGATGATGCGGGGAATAAGATCGAAGGGGATCAGCCGCTCTTCAGCGGCCTCATCGCCATAGACATTGAAAGTAATGCCGATGCGGCGAAAGAAGCGTTCGGCTTCGCCATGCTGGCGTTTGAACCAGGTCTTGTCCTGCGAATCGTACCACTGACTGAGATCTTCGTAGGCAGGCCGAACGGACCCGTCCGCGTTGAGCATTTCGTCGAAGTTCGTTCCGCCCGCAGCCGACATTGTGACTCCCTGTTGACCATGTGATGCAACAAGGATTCGCACTTGCCAAGCGGTTACGCTGCAAGTGCGAAGAAAAATTTTTACCCTGTGAGTGCCGGCCGGGAACTATTCGGTCGCGCCAGCGGCTTGCGGGGCAACTTCAAGCGGCACCGGCCCGCTCTCTCACCCGACTACCCATCAGGGTACGCTCGTGAGAGGTCGGGTGGGGGAGTGGGCCGGTGCCGCAAAATCCGCCTGCAGCGGATTTTCAAACAGACTCCAGCAGGCCGCGCGCGGTCAGATCCGCGCGCAAGGCTTCCGCGTTGTGGAAGTGATGGACCTGCCAGCCGAGCGCGCGGGCACCGGCGATGTTGTCCGCATTGTCGTCGATGAACAGCATCGCCTCCGGCGCGTGGCCGAAGCGGCGCGCGGCAAGGTCGTAGATTTCGCGGTGCGGCTTGATCATCTTCTCGTCGCCCGAGACGACGACATCGCCGAACAGGTCGAACAGCGGCTCGCTCGCGCGGTATTCGCGCCAGAACGTGCTGGCGAAATTGGTGATGGCGAACAGCGGCGTACCGCGCGCCGCAAGCTCGCGCACGATCTCGTGGCTGCCGGGCACATTGCCGGGAATCGTTTCGAGGAAGCGCGTGGCGTAAGCGTCGATCAGCGCGTCATGGCCGGGAAACTCGGCCTTGCGCGCGGCGATCAGTTCGCCAAGATCGCCCCCGGCATCATGCGCGGAATGCCATTCCTCGGTGATGACCTCGGAACAGAACCAGTCGAGCTTTTCCGGATCGTCGATCAGCTTCGCGAACAGCGCACCGCGCATGTCCCATTGGACAAGCACGCGGCCGACATCGAACACGACGGCTTCGACCGGCGCGGCACCTTGCGCTTTCGCGCGTTGATCGGACATGACAAGACCCCCGCTTGTGGCGGGGGTCTGCTGTCGTCGCGATAGACCGTCCGCCTTGTGGTCCCCACCCATCGGGCAGGGACAGGCAGAACGAATCAGCCCTGGCGAGCCTTGAAGCGACGATTGGTCTTGTTGATGACGTAAGTACGGCCGCGACGACGGATCACGCGGTTGTCCCGGTGGCGACCCTTGAGCGACTTCAGGCTGTTCACAATCTTCATGGTTCGTCTCGTCTTGGTGGTTCGGCGGTTGTTCCAACAGCAACTGGGCCGCCGCCAGAAATTTGAAGTGGCGCCGTTAGTGCCAGCGGGTTGCAAAGTCAAGCGGGAGAGCCCATTCCCTCACCTCGAACTTGCCCCGAATGCCCGCGATCCGGCACCGTTTTGCGTCCATACACTCCGTTCATCGCGGGGCAATGGCAACGGCCGGATAACCTGAGAACGGGCGCGACCCAACCGATTCTTTCGGACACAAGAACACCGATGCACACGCTTAAAGCCGCGATTCTCGCCTCCGGCATGGTCCTCGTTCTCGCTGCGTCTTCCGCTCAGGCCCAACCCGGTTGGGGTGGCGGCTGGGGCTCGCGCTGGGGCGGCGGCTATGGTTCGGGATGGGGCGACCCGCTGATGGGCGGGCCGGTCGGTTCGCCTATCAACAACCGCAACAGCCGGGATCCGCGCGAAGGCCGCGTCGAAGTCAGCCGATTCGCGGCGCAAGGCCCCGAAGCAGGCGAACTGGGCCACGGCCCCGTCACTGTCAGCTCCGAATCGGGTGACGGCCCCTGGGTCGCCGGTCCCGAACGCGCGCGCTATGAAGCGGCGATCATCGATGCTCTCGTCGGCGCCGGTTACGATACCCAGACCAAGGCCGACACCGGCGGGCAGGACGTTCAGCTCAAGATCACCCGGCAGGTGCTCACCCCGGCCGAAGAGAAGCGCAGCCCGGTCAGCGGCACCGCCGCGATGGGCGTCAGCAATCGCGGCTCTGCCTATGGCCTTGCCGTGAATGTGGACCTCAGCAAGCCGCGCAGCGCGCTCATCAGCACCCGGCTCGACACCCGCATCGTCGACAAGGCGAGCGGCAAGGTGCTGTGGGAAGGCTATGCCACCATCGCCACGCGCGAAGGGGACAACAACTGGCCCGACGACCGCATCGCCGGCAAGCTGGCCAGCGCCCTGTTCGACGGCTTCCCCAAAGCGGACCCGGTTCCCGGCGCGGCTGGTTGAACGGCGCCTGATCGGTCTGGCTCCCGGCGGCATGAAGGGTTATCGTGTAACCACTTAGCCGGAGAGCCCTGATGACCCGAAGCGCCCGCCCCCTCCTTGCCGCCGTGTTTCTTGCGGGCGCACTCGCGCTCGGCGGCTGCGCCGCGCAAGTCGGCCCGGTGGAGGTCACGCGGTTCATCGCGCCTGACGCTCCGGCGCTGGGCAGCGGCGTGATACGCGTCGACGCCGGCCCCGGCCAGGACGCATCGAGCCTTGAATTTCGCGCTTATGCGACTGCCGTGGAGCAGGAACTCGCCCGCATCGGCTTCCGGCAGGCGCTGCCGGGCGAGGCCGCCTCCGATCCGCAAGTCGCCGTGCTGACGGTGGAACGGCGCGTGATCCAGCCGGGAAGTTCGGGCAGCCCCGTCTCGGTGGCGGGCCTTGGCAGCACCGGGACTTACGGCTCTGGCGTGGGCATAGGCGTGGGCATCAACTTGTCCGGCCGCCCCTCCGATCAGGTCGAGACGCGCATGCAGGTGATGATTCGGGACCGTCCGGGTGGCCGCACGCTGTGGGAAGGCCGCGCCGCCTTCACGGTGAGTTCCAAGTCGCCGATGGCGCAAACCTCGCTTGGCGCGGCAAAAATGGCCGAGGCCCTGTTCAAGGGGTTCCCGGGCAAGTCGGGCGAAACTATCCTGGTGCAATGAGCAGCATCCAGATTCATTCCGCATTCGATTCCGGCAACATCGAAGTCCTCTCCACCGAAAGCACGTCGGCACGCCTCGCGATCCGGCGGGACAAGGATTCGGAGTTCTTCCAGTGGTTCCATTTCCGCGTCAGCGGAGACGGGATCGCCGGCAAGGAACTCGAACTGAAGATCACCGGGCTGAACGGTTCGGCCTATCCCGGCGGCTGGCCCAACTATCGGGCGCGCGTCACGGAAGACCGCCAGTACTGGGGCCTTGCCGACACGTCGTGGGACGCGGGCGAGGACAACGGCACGCTGACCATCCGCTATACCCCGGTGGGCGACATCGCGTGGTTCGCCTATTTCGCACCCTATTCGATGGAGCGCCACCACACCCTGATCGCCGATGTGTCGAGCAGCGAAGGCGTGTCCAGCCGCTGCCTTGGCACCACGCTGGACGGCCAGCCGATCGACTGCCTCGAAATGGGCGAAGGCGCGCTGGAAGTCTGGCTCTATGCCCGCCAGCATCCCGGCGAATCGATGGCCGAGTGGTGGATGGAGGGCGCGCTGGCGGTGCTGGCCGATCCCACCGATTCGGTCGGCCGCGAGCTGCGCAAGCGCTGCCGCTTCCACGTGGTGCCCAACATGAACCCGGACGGCTCGGCACGCGGGCATCTGCGCACCAATGCGGTGGGCGTGAATCTCAACCGTGAATGGGAAAACCCCACCGTTGAAAAGTCCCCCGAAGTGCTCGCCGTGCGCGGCGCGATGGACGAGACCGGCGTCGACTTCGCGATGGACGTCCATGGTGACGAGGCGATTTCCGCCGTGTTCCTTGCCGGGTTCGAGGGCATTCCGGGCCTGCGCCCGGGCCAGAAGGAAGGTTACGACCGCTTCGGCGAGATCCTCGACCGCCGCACGCCCGACTTCCAGCGCAAGCAAGGCTATCCGGTCGCCGCGCCGGGCAAGTCTAACCTGACGATGTCCACCAACCAGCTGGCGGAGCGCTACGGCGCGGTCTCGATGACGCTGGAAATGCCCTTCAAGGACCACGACGACGCCGCCGACCCGTATCAGGGCTGGAGCGCCGAGCGTTCGGCCCAACTCGGCCGTGACTGCATGGGCGCGCTGCTGGAGTGGCTGCTGGAGCGCGAGGGCAAGTAAGGATCTGGGGTAAGGATCAGGGGGCGGCTGGGATTAAGGCCGCCCCCTGATCCTCACACGGCGGACTCAATCAACGCCGCAACCCAGAATTCTTGGCTCCCAACTTCCGCCTCCAATACTCTCCGTCGCCCCCGCGAAGGCGGGGGCCCCGCTTTTCTTCGGTTTCACGCGGAGACGCGGAGACGCAGAGAAAACGGTGCGGCAAGATCCCTCTCCGTCTCCGCGTCTCTGCGTGCCCAAAAAGAACAAGCGGGATCCCCGCCTGCCCTCCGGGCAGTTCATCCTGAGCGGCCGGCCTGCCGGCCAGCCGAAGGGCGGGGATGACGGGTGTGATGGGGCGGCGTTAAAGGCAGCGGCGGAGCGCCCCGAATCGCGTCAAATCCCCGCCCACTGCCGCAGCGCCTCGCGCACGGCCAGATTCTCGTCCTGCGTCCAGTGCGGGGTCATCGCCCCCGAGGGCACCAGCCCCAGCACGGTCTGGAGCATCATCCAGCCCGAAGCCCAATCGCCGCGCGTGTCATCGCAGACCGGAGACGCCCCCCAGTCCCGCGCCAGACGAATCACCGAACGCTGCTGCGCGGCCGGGGCGTCCAGATCGCTCACCAGGAACGAGGCAAAGGGCAGCGGCTGGCGCGGACAGGCGCCAAAGCGCGACAAACGCGGATCGGCGCCCGGAAGGTCCATGTTCGGCGGATTGACGGCAATCGCGCCCAAGACCGGGTTCTCCGGCCCCACGCTTTCGAATTCGACCCACCATGCCAGCGCCAGCGCGGCAATGTCGTCGGTCACGATCACCACCGGGCGGTCGGCGCGGCGGATCGCGAGGTTCAGCTTGTTGACCCAGGTGTTGCGGTGCGGCTCGTCCCACATGCCCAGTTCGAGCACGCGGCAATGTTCGCTCCACTGCATCCAGCGCTTCATCCAGTGGCCGTCGCGCAGCGGGCCGCCGGGAACCAGAAGAATGAGCGGCAGGTGGTCCTGCTCATGGGGATAGCGGAAGGTGGCCATCGGATTCTCCAGCGATGTTTCAGGAAATCCGCCGGTCGACTCTGTTTACGTCCCGACTGCCCTCACTATAATTCAACCAATTTGGTTGACAATAGGATTCCGACGAAACGACAGCCCGCCGCGCCGCTCCGAAATGGAGCGATGCGCGGGCTGTTCGCGGCCATTCGCGGGAGCGCAGAAATTAGAGGAGGTTAGCGGGTCCGAAGGCATGCGGCAGCAGTTCGGACAGGCGCATCTCGATCACCCCGTCCTTGCCGTCGCACCAGACCAGCGGATCGGTGCCGCCAAGCTGCGCGATCTCGTTGAGGATCTGGCGGCAGCGGCCGCAGGGGCTCACCGTATCGCCCTCACCCGGTGCGCCGGGAGCGCCGCCGGTCACGGCCACGGCTTCCAGCCGCCCGCGCGTTTCCGACGAGAGAATCGAGGCCACCGCGACCGTTTCCGCGCAGAGCGAAAGGCCGTAGCTGGCGTTCTCGACATTGGCGCCGGTCACTACCGAACCGTCTGCCATCAGCAGCGCTGCGCCGACGTGGAACTTCGAATAGGGCGCATAGGCGCGGCTGGCGGCCTCGCGCGCGGTCGCGAGCAGGGCGTCGCGCTGCTCCGTGCTGAAACTGGTCATGGCTGCACCACTACCCAGCGCAGGCCCCCTTGCGCAATCTCGTTGGCGCGCGCGGCGTTGGCGGTCCACATCGCCCAGGGCCGCCCGGCATAGTCGGGCAGCAGGCGATCCCCGATCAGCCAGAGATTGCGGTCGAACTTCGCCGCCACCCGGTAACGCGTCTGGAAGCGCGGGCTGATCTTGAGGATCACTTCCTTGCCGGTGTGCGTCTCAATTTGGTTGATGAAGGTCATCAGCTCGCTCTCGACCTTGGCGTCGGAGACCGGCATCGGGCAATCGTCGGCCAGCATGTCGAGGTCGATCGCGGGGGGCAGCAGGCGATTGTCGCGCGGTACCGTGGTGACGAAGTTGGCCGATTGCGCCTGCGCCGGCTGGCAGGGGTCGTAGCGATGGACCGCGCCGACCTGCAAACCCGCCGCCCGCGCCGCCGCGAAATTGGCCACGAAGCGCTGGTCGCGCGCGAAGGCGCTGGCACTGGCATCGACATAGGCAAAGTCCACGCCGATCGCCTTCAGCGACTTCCAGTCGAAATCGCCGTCGTTCGCGCCCACTTCGACGCCTTGCACCGGGAAGGCCTTCCGCTCGGGCTGCCAGTGGCGCACGGTCCACCACGCCCAGCCGCCGCCGATCAGGGCAACCAGCAGCAGCGCGCCGAGAATGCGCCACAGCAGTTGCCTGCGCGAAACCGCGCCAGAAGCAGTCCTTGCCATCGTGAAGCCCCCTTCAGCCCCGGATATGCAGGACGCAGATCAGCGTGAAAAGCCTTCGCGCGGTCGGAAAGTCGGTTTCCACCTTGCCTTCGAGCCGTTCCAGCAGAAGTTCGGCGGCATTGTTGTGGATAGCGCGCCGGGCCATGTCGATCGTCTCGATCTCCTGCGTGGAGGCCTTGCGAATCGCCTGGTAGTAGCTTTCGCAAATCGCGAAGTATTCGCGCACCGGTCGGCGGAAGCGGGCAAGGCCCAGCACCATGGTCTCGATCGGCACCGCAGCATCGTCCGCGATATCCAGCGATAGCCGCCCGTCGCGCACCGAGAGGCGCAGGCGATAAGGCCCCGCGAAGCCCGCGTCGAACGCGCGTACGGGCTTGAAGACATTGTCCTCAATGAGATCGAAGATCGCAATGCGCCGTTCCTGCTCGATATCGGCGTTGCGCCACAGGATGGTCGCCTCGTCGAGTTCGATATGCGAGATTCGCGGATCGGCCATGGTTCAAGGGCCTTTACGCGGTTGCGGCATAAACGGGCAAGCCCGCGCGAGAAGAAGTGTCTTTTGTTGGGTGTGCTCGTCACATCCGTGACGAGCTTGCGGCACCGGCCCGCTCCCCCACCCGACCTCCCAGAGCATATCCCGTAGGGAGATCGGGTGGGGGAGCGGGCCGGTGCCGCAGCCATTCGCCGATGCGAATGGCGCACCCAACAAAAAACCCCGGAGTGCCTCCTCCCCATCAACAGCCTGTGGATAGAAATCACCCATACGCGCGCTTGCTGGCCACCGGGCACTTGGGGCATTGTCAAATCCCTCATGTCAGAAGAAGCCCTCATCACCCGCGAGCCTGCGGTCCAAGCCCGCAGCCTGCCCTCGAACGTCGAAGCGGAGGCGGCCTTCCTGGGCGCCGTGCTGATCGACAACCGCGTGATCGAGGAGCTTCAGACCCAGCTGGCGCCGTCGCATTTCTTCGAGCCGGTCCACACCCGCATCTACGAGCGCATCCTCCAGCTGCTCGATCGCAAGGCCGTGGTCACCCCGGTCACCCTGCGCCCTTATTTCGAGGCCGATGAACAACTTAAGGCGCTGGGTGGCGTGGCCTATCTTGCCCGCCTCACCGCAGACGGTCAGGGCCTGCTGGCCCCGCGCGAACTGGCGGACCAGATCTATGACCTTGCGCTGCTGCGCGAACTGATCTCGGTGGGCCGCAATCTCGTGGCCGAAGCGATGGACACCTCCGAATCGGTCGAGCCGATGGAGCAGGTGGAACGCGCCGAAGCCGCGCTCTACAAAGTGGCCGAAGGCGCCGCGACCGCCAACGAAGCCAAGAGCTTCGCCGTCGCCACCCGCACCGCGATCGGCGCCATCGAAAAGGCGTTCAATTCGGGCGGCCACATCTCGGGCAAGACCACCGGCCTCACCTCGGTCAACAACAAGATCGGCGGCCTGCACGATTCCGACCTTATCATCCTTGCCGGCCGTCCCGGCATGGGCAAGACCTCGCTCGTCACCAACATCGCCTTCAACGCCTCGGACCGGCTCCAGCGCGATCTGGCGGACGGCATTCCGGTCGAAAAGTCGGTGGGCGCGGCAACCGCGTTCTTCAGCCTCGAAATGAGCGCCGACCAGCTGGCCACGCGTATTCTGGCCGAGCAATCGGGCATCAGCTCCGAAGCGCTGCGCATGGGCAAGATCAGCCGCGAGGACTTCCAGCAGTTGTCCTTCGCCAGCCAGCGTCTGGCCGAACTGCCGCTCTACATCGACGATACGCCCGGCCTCACCATCGCCGGCCTGCGCACGCGCGCGCGCCGCCTGAAGCGCCGCCACAACATCGGCCTCGTCATCATCGACTACTTGCAGCTGCTGCAAGGCTCTGGCCGCGCCACCGACAACCGTGTGAACGAAATCTCGGAAATTTCACGCGGCCTGAAGACGCTCGCCAAGGAACTGCACGTTCCGGTGATCGCGCTCTCGCAGCTCAGCCGTGCGGTGGAATCGCGCGAGGACAAGCGCCCGATGCTGTCGGACCTTCGCGAATCGGGCTCGATCGAGCAGGACGCGGACATGGTCTGGTTCGTGTTCCGCGAAGACTACTACGCCAAGGGCGTGGAACCGCGCGCGCCCGGCGACAACGATCCGCCAGACGTGCACGCCAAGTGGAACGAGTGGCGCGAACACATGGAGCGCATCACCGGCCTCTCCGAACTGATCATCGCCAAACAGCGCCACGGTGCCACCGGCAAGGTTCGCCTGCGCTTCGAAGCGCGGATCACGAAGTTCTCGGACCTCGCCGACGACGACATCCGCGCCACGTTCGAAAGCGACTGACCGGATGGCCGGGGACGAGCGGAACGTTCTGCTCCTCGCCGGCGGCAGCGGCTCGATCGGCAGCGCCATCGCCCACCATGCCCTGATGCAGGGCTGGCAAGTCGCGCTGCATGGCCGCACGGCCGGAAAAGTGGAGGCGCATGTCGCCTCCCTGTCTGCCTATGGTAACGTTCAGGGCATTCTGGCGGACGTTACGGAAAGCGATGCAGCGCAGCGGATCGTCACCGCAGCCGCCGAGCATTACGGCCGGATCGATGCGGTGATCGACTGTATCGCCACGGGCCCAGCCGGTATCGCGGGCCTGTTCACCGACACTTCGCCCGCCGCGTACGGCAGGTTTCTGGACCTCTCGGTAGGCTGGCTGGAGCGGCTTGCCCATGCAGCCTATCCCTTTCTTGCCGCGCGCGGCGGCACGCTGATCGGGCTCGTCTCCGACGCCGGAATCCACGCCGCGCCACGCCAGACCCTGATCGGCGCCGCACGGGCCGGCGCAATCGGTTTCCTCCGCAATTTCGCCATGGAAGCCGCGCGCGACGGCATTCGCGCGCATGCGATCTCGCCCAGCTTCGTCGAAGGCACCGACAGCGCGGTCCGCATGGGATCGGAGCGGATGGCGAAAGCGGCTACCCGCGCCGGACTCGGCCTTCCCACCGCCGACGACATCGCCCCGCTCGCGCTGTTCCTCTGCTCGGAGGGCGCCCGCCGGATCACCGGTCAGGTAATCAGCGTGAACGGCGGCCTCAACGCCTGAAATCAGGCCAGCAACGCCGCGCGGAACCGGGCGAGGCGCAAAACCGCTTCGTCCAGCACTTCGGCAGGCTTGGTGAAGCAGAACCGCACCAGATGTCCGGGCGTCTGCTCGCCCTGATAGAGCGCCGAAACCGGGACCGTCGCCACCCCGGCCTCGACCACCGCGCGCTCGCTGAATGCGCGGTCGGGCAAGGCGATTCCGGATGCCGCAAGGTCCGCCGTGACGAACCACGTCGCCGCATTGGGCAGCACCGCGAAGCCCGCCTCGGCAAGGCCCGCCTTGAGCCGCTCGCGCGCGGCGGCCCATTCGGCGCGCTGTCCGTCCAGCACCGCGTCCGGCAGCGAAAGCCCCTCGGCCACCGCCCATTGCAGCGGTACGGCAGTGGCATAAGTCAGGAACTGATGCGCGCGTGAGATGGCCGTGGCGAGTTCGCCCGCCGCGATCATCCAACCGATCTTCCAGCCGGTAAGCCCGAAAATCTTGCCCGCCGAACCGATCTTGATCGTGCGCTCGGCCATGCCCGGATAGTGCATCAACGAGCGGTGGGGCACGCCGTCGAAGCGCACATGTTCCCAGACCTCGTCGCTCACGGCGATCAGGTCGTGCTCCACACAGGCGCGGGCGATCATGTCCAGTTCGGCATGACTGGCGACCGTCCCCGCCGGATTGAGCGGGTCATTGAACATCACCACGCGCGTGCGCGGTGTGATCGCGGCGGCCAGCGCTTCGGCAGTGTAGCGGAAATGCGGCGGGGCCAGCGGGATCGAGACCGGCACGCCCCCAGCCCGGCGCACCAGCGGCGCATAGGCATCGTAGGCGGGCTGGAACAGGATCACCTCGTCCCCCGGACTGGCGAAGGTGAATACGGCCGCAGCCAACGCCTCGGTCGCGCCCGAGGTTACCGTCACCTGCTCCGGCGCGAGCACAAGGCCCTGATGCCGCCCGTACCATCCGCAGATCGCCTCGCGCAGTTCGATCAGACCCGCGCCGGGCGGATACTGGTTCGACTTTTCGTGCAAGGCCCGGCTTGCCGCCTCTATCAGCGCGGGCGGCGGCGGCCCGTCGGGAAAGCCCTGCCCCAGATTGATCGCGCCATGCTCGCGCGCCAGTGCCGACATGCGGTCGAACACGGTGCGCTCCATTTCCGCGTAGACCGGGTGGATACGGCCAGCTGTCTTCATTCCCGGTACGGCTCCTTATGCGCTCATGGACAAGCCCGGCGCCGGTGTTTCGTGATCTGCATGGGCCGATGCGCTCGCTGTCGAGAAGCCGGCCCTCTCCGCTCCTACCTCGGACAAACCACATGGGAGAGCAAGAGACGTGTCCTACGAGCTGAACCGCAAGCTCGCCGCGCCGCGCGGGCCCCTGCCGACGAGTGCCGCAATCGACCCGGTAACCGGCGACATCATTCGCGGCGCGTTCGAAACGGTCTGTTTCGAAGCTGCGACCTATCTTGGCCGTGCCGCCTCCAGCCCGATCATCAACCAGTCGAACGAGCGCAATGCCGCCATCGTCGATGCCCACGGCCGCCTTGCCATGGGGGCGGTGGGCACGCCGCACCTGACGTTCGTGAACCAGATGGAGACACGCTGGGGGCTGATGAATCAGGACCGTTACGACTGGGGACCGGGCGACGTCTTTCTGGGCAACGATCCCGATCACGGCGGCGGCCACCTGCCGGATTACTGCATCTACGGCCCGGTCTATGACGACAAGGGCGAGTTGATCTGCATCCAGACGCTGCAGGCGCATCAGGGCGACACCGGCGGCAAGGACCCGGGCGGCTTCTCGCTCGACGCCACCGACGTCTTCACCGAGGGCGTGATCTATCCCTGCCTCAAGCTGGTCCACCGGGGCGAGCTGCGCCGCGACGTGTTCGACATGGTGGTGCGCAACAACCGCTTCGCCACGTTCGCGGGCGACATCGCGGCGATGATCGGCGGCGTGCAGCACGCGGTGCGGATGCTGGACGACCTCATTGCAAAGTCGGGCGGGGAGACGATCAAGGCGGCGATCAACCACTCGATCGAACACACCGAGCGCCGCGTGCGTGAGGAAGTGGCGAAATGGCCCGATAGCCGGCACGAGGCGACCGTCTGGATCGACCACGACACGGCCGGGACCAAGGATATCAAGGTCCACGTCGCCTGCACCATCGCCGGAGACCAGCTGACCGTCGACCTTGAGGGCACCGACGACCGGCAGAACCTTGTCGGCGTGTGGAACACGTTCGCCAATTCGCGCAGCTACGTGATGTGTCAGGTGGTCGCGGCGATGGACCCGACGATCGTGAAGAACGAGGGGTTCTTCAATGCGGTCGATATCCTGATCCCCGAAGGCTGCATCGCCCAGCCGCCGCCGAACAAGCCCGCCGCGCTGGGATCATTCCACCCGGCCTGTGAGATTACCGAGGCGGTCTGCATCGCGCTGTCCAATGTGGCGCCCGAACGGTCTCAGCCGCAGCTCTACAAGATCGGCATGCCCAACATGGTCGTCGGCTTCGACGAGGCCGGCATGATGTGGATGGATCAGGGCGTCGATTGCCGATCGATGGACGTTTCGGCGGTGGAAGGGCTGGATGGCTGGGGCTCCTGCCCTTCCGCGCTGGGCAGCCTGATCCTCTCCGAGGCGGAGGATGCGGAAAGCCGCTTTCCGATCCTCAATATCAGCCGCGAGATGACCACCGATGGCGGCGGTGCAGGCCAGTGGCGCGGTTGTCCGGGTTCGCTCAACGTCAAGCAGGTGCTGCGGCCGACTTCGGCAATGGCGTGGATGGTGTCGGCCGACCACCCCTTGCGCGGTCTTCGCGGCGGGGACGATGCGATCCCCTATACCAACCGCTTCGAAGTAGGCTCCCCCAACGAGCGCGCCATTCTCCACACCGCGCAGGACCTGCTGCCGGAGGGGGCGGTGATCGCCTACCAGCACGGCGGAGGTGCCGGGTTCGGCAGGCCGCTCCAGCGCGATCCGGAGGCGGTTAAGGAGGACGTGCTGGACGAGTACGTCAGTGTGGAGGCGGCGCGAGCGAAGTACGGCGTGGTGCTGACCGGCAGCCTCGACGATTACTCGCTGGCGGTGGACCTCGCCGCGACCGAGGCGCTCAGGGCCGAAATGGCGAGCATGGCCGAGGCGGCGGAATAGCAAGACAGTTCGCGATCCTCCCCCACCGGGGGAGGTGGCGGCCCAAGGGGCCGACGGAGGGGGCGCGCAAGAACGCTACGCCGCGCCAATCCCCCTCCACCGCCTGCGGCGGTCCCCCTCCCCCGATGGGGGAGGATCTGGAGAGTGAGAAAACCTGAATGACGTACCGAGTAGGCATCGACATCGGCGGCACCTTCACCGACTTCGCGCTCCTGAAGGGCGATGAGGTGGTGCTCCACAAGAACCTCTCCACCCCGGAGGACCGCTCGCTGGGCGTGATGGAAGGGCTCGGCAAGCTGGCCGAGAAGGAAGGCCTGCCCCTCCCCGAATTCCTCAGCCGCTGCGAGGCGATCGTCCACGGCACCACCGTTGCCGACAACACCCTGATCGAGATGAACGGCGCGCTCACCGGCCTGATCACCACCGAGGGGTTCCGTGATGAGATCGAATACCGGCGCGGCTACAAGGAAGACATCTGGGACGTCCGCCTCGAAGCGCCGCAGCAGATCACCCCGCGCCGTCGCCGCCTGACGGTGCCCGAACGCGTGCTGCACGACGGATCGGTCCACAAGGAGCTCGACGAAGCGGCCCTGCGCGAAGCCTGCCGCAAGCTGCGGCTGCAGAACGTGGAGGCGGTGGCGATCTCGTTCCTGTTCTCCTTCGTCAATCCCGAGCATGAACGCCGCGCCAAGGAGATCGTGCGGCAGGAAATCCAGAACGCCTACGTTTCCGCCAGCCACGAAGTTCTGCCCCGCGCGCCGGAGTACGACCGCACCTCGACCACGGTGGTCAACGCCTATGTCGGCCCGCGCGTCACTGGCTATCTCGAACGGCTGGTGCAACGTCTTGGCGAAGGCGGATACCGTAACCAGTTGATGGTCATGCAGGCCTCCGGCGGGGTGATGACCAAGGACTATATCGACGGCGCACCGATCCGCGTGCTCGCCTCCGGCCCGGCGGGCGGCGTGGTCGGTTCCGCCCATGCCGGGCGCGCCAAGGGCTGCCCGGACCTGCTCTGCGTCGACATGGGCGGCACCAGCTACGACATGGCGCTGGTGCTGAACGGAGAGGCCCCGGCCGAGGCGGGCTGGAACATGCACCACCGCTATCTCGTCGGCGTGCCGATGGTGAAAGTGGAGACGCTGGGCGCGGGCGGCGGCTCGATCTGCCACGTCAACAAGGGCGCGCTGGAAGTCGGCCCGCGCTCGGCGGGGTCGGAACCCGGGCCGATCTGCTATGGACGCGGCGGCACCGAGCCCACCGTGACCGATGCGCTGGTCATGCTGGGCATCCTTTCCACCGAGGAAGGCTTCGCCGGCGGCAGCTTCCGCCTGACGCGCGACGGGGTGGAGGAAGCCTTCCGCAAGATCGCGCAGGAACTCGGCCACGAGGATGCAGAACGCGCCGCCTTCGACTGCTGGCGCGTGGTCAATGCCCATATGAGCCAGGGCGTGCGCCGTACCACGGCGGGCAAAGGCATCGATCCCAAGGACCTCGTCATGCTGGCCTATGGCGGAAACGGCCCCGCCTTCGCGGCGATTCAGGCCGAAGACCTTGGCATCACCCGCGTACTGGTGCCCAAGGCATCGCCCACGTTCTCGGCGCTCGGCACTTTGGTCGCCAATCCGACCATCGACGAGGAACGCTCCTACATCGCCTCCGCCTCGGCGCTGGATGTCGAACGCATCCGCACGCTGTGGAGCGAACTGTCGGACCGCGCCGCCCATTTCTTCACCGCCGCGCACTTCAATGCACAGGACATCCGCGCCGATTACCGGCTCAACATGCGCTATCCGGGGCAGAACTTCTCGCTCTCGTTCGACTTCGCCGCCGATACACCGCTGGGCGACCTGTCTTTCGTCGGAGAGGACTTCGCGGCGCGGGCGATCGAGCTGTTCAACGCCCGCCACATGGCCGAATACGGCCACATCCGCGAGCATGAGGTGCCCGAAGTGTCCGGGGTCCGCCTCGCCGCCCATGTCGAGACGCCCTCTCCGGCCGCCGGCGGCGGCTTCTCCCCGTCCGGAGCGATCCCCAAGCCCGATCGCCATCGCCGTGCCAATCTTGGACAGGGCTTCGCGGATATCCCGATCTACCGGGGCAGCGACCTCGCGCCGGGCACGGAAATTCCCTCACCCGCCATCGTGGAGGAAACTTTCACCACCATCGTCGTCTATCCGGGTTGGACGGCGCAAGTGGATGCCGCCGGGGACTATCAACTGGTCCGGACATCCTGATTTACCGCAGCAGGAGGCTCTCCGCCCCGGATTCGCGCGGGTTCGGCCGCCATCCCGGCGCCGAATGCGCGTCCGAATCCGGTGGCCGGGCGGCGGGAATGGCCCTGATTCTGCGCTTGCTCCGCCTTATCTTGCCCCAGTGCAGGACGACCCGCGTCGAAAAGCTCGCGACGCGCGGAGGTTTCGATTACAGTGACCATCCTTCGCCAGCTTGCGATTCAAACGCCCGCTCCTACATTGGCGGGTGAAAGGACGGTTTCTCCAACGATGAACGACGACCAGCCTAGCGGCAATCCCTGGGTCAAGAGCCTGCTCGTGTGGGGCGGCATTTTCCTCGCACTCCTGATGGTTGTGTCGATGTTCAACACCCGCGCCGAAAGCGGGCCGACCATCGCCTATTCCGATTTCCGCGCCAAAGTTGCCGAAGGCAGCGTGGCCACCGTGGAGATCGGTGAAGACCGCATCGACGGCAAGCTGAAGAACGGCGATTCGTTCACGACCGTACCGGTCCCGAACGACACCACGCTCACGCAGCTCCTGCAGGACCACGACGTGCGCTATGCCGGCAAGAGCCCTGAAGAGGGCTCGATGCTGGTCTATATCCTCGCGCAGACCCTGCCTTTCCTGCTGATCGTCGGCATCGCGTTCTTCGCGCTGCGGCAGGTCCAGAAGGGCGGCGGCTCCGGCGCGATGGGCTTCGGCAAGTCCAAGGCCAAGCTGCTGACCGAACGCTCGGGACGCGTCACTTTCGACGACGTTGCCGGCATCGACGAAGCGCGCGAGGAACTGGAGGAAATCGTCGAGTTCCTGCGCGATCCCACCCGCTTCTCGAAGCTGGGCGGCCAGATCCCGAAGGGCGCGCTGCTGGTCGGCTCGCCCGGTACCGGCAAGACCCTGCTCGCCCGCGCCATTGCGGGTGAGGCAGGCGTACCGTTCTTCACGATCTCTGGCTCGGACTTCGTCGAAATGTTCGTCGGCGTCGGCGCAAGCCGCGTGCGCGACATGTTCGAACAGGCCAAGAAGAACGCGCCCTGCATCGTCTTCATCGACGAAATCGACGCGGTCGGCCGCCATCGCGGCCATGGCCTCGGCAATTCGAACGACGAGCGCGAGCAGACGCTGAACCAGCTTCTGGTCGAAATGGACGGCTTCGAGGCCAACGAAGGCATCATCATCATCGCGGCGACCAATCGCCCCGACGTGCTGGACCCCGCGCTGCTGCGTCCCGGCCGCTTCGACCGCCAGGTCGTGGTGCCGGTGCCCGATATCGAAGGCCGCGAGAAGATCCTGGCCGTGCACATGAAGAAGGTGCCGCTGGCGCCCGACGTGAACCCGCGCGTGATCGCGCGCGGCACTCCGGGCTTCTCCGGCGCGGATCTTGCCAACCTCGTGAACGAGGCTGCCCTGCTGGCCGCGCGCCGCAACAAGCGCCTCGTCGCCATGCAGGAGTTCGAGGACGCCAAGGACAAGGTCATGATGGGCGCGGAACGCCGCTCCATGGTCATGACCGACGACGAGAAGAAGATGACCGCCTACCACGAGGCCGGTCATGCCATCGTCTCGCTGCACGAGGCGGCTTCGGATCCGATCCACAAGGCCACCATCATCCCGCGCGGTCGTGCGCTGGGCATGGTGATGCGCCTGCCGGAACGCGACAGCTACTCGTACCACCGCGACAAGATGCTCGCGAACCTCTCGGTCGCCATGGGTGGCCGCGTGGCCGAGGAACTGATCTTCGGGTACGACAAGGTTTCGTCGGGCGCTTCGTCGGACATCCAGTACGCCACGGGTCTGGCCCGTAACATGGTCACCAAGTGGGGCATGTCGGACAAGCTGGGCCCGCTTCAGTACGAGGAACAGCAGGAAGGCTACCTCGGCATGGGCGGCTCGCATCGCCTGATGGCCTCGGACGAGACCAACAAGGTGATCGACAGCGAAATCCGCGGTCTGGTGGACGATGCCCACGCCCGCGCGACCACGCTGCTTCGGGACAATGCCGAGCAGCTCGAAGCGCTGGCGCAGGCTCTGCTGGAATACGAGACGCTTTCGGGCGAAGAGATCGACCGTCTTCTTTCCGAAGGCAAGATCGACCGTCCGAACGAACCGCGCGGAAACGGCTCGCCGCGTCCGTTGACCGGCTCTGCCATTCCCAAGGCCGGCCGCCGCTATTCCGGCAGCGCGACGCCGCAGGGCGCCTGAACTATCTGATATTGAATACCCGGCCTTCCCCTCGTGGGAAGAATGCAGGAGAGGGCGAGGACGGCGGTGTCCTCGCCCTTTTTTGTTGGGCGGAGGTTGCCCCGGATGCCCACAGAGGCGCGGCGTGAGGTTTCATCCTTCGACAAGCTCAGGATGAGCGGAGGGGGATTTCACATCAGGAGCACGGCCAGTACGCTGATTTCGCTCCACCGCCCCAAGTCCCGCTCAGGCTGAGCCTGTCGAAGCCCTCAGGGGCGTGGCGCGCGGTCCCATCCTTCGACAAGCTCAGGATGAGCGGAGCGCGAAATGGCAAGACTTCGATCATGCCGAGCGCAAACATTCCCTGCCCTTGCCCCGTCCCGCTCAGGCTGAGCTTGTCGAAGCCCCCTGAGCCGAGGCGCGAGGCGGCATCCTTCGACAAGGTGATGAAGGCCCCGTGCGTTTGCGGATCCGGCTTTCGGGCGAACCGCAAAATGGATTCTGAAACAAGTTCAGGATGACGCGGCGCACATGATGCATGGGGCTCTCTTCCCGACCGCAGGCCCTACGTCTGCGCCGTCAACGCCACAAAGAACAGCAACAGCGCAGTACAGGCGAAAATCACCAGCAGCGCCGTACGCCACAGCGCGCCGCGACGGGCAAGGCCGTAGGTTCCCTTGAGCTGCGCATACATGTGAAACGGCGGAACGAAGAACAGCAGCCCCTCCAGCGTTCCGGCTCCCACCGCGCCGAGCAGCATCGCCACGACCGCCAGCAGCGTCATGAAGCAGATCGAATAGGTCGCGAACACGGTGTGCTCGTAAAGATGGAAGCGGCGGCTGAAGGGAAACAGCAGCCAGAGGAACGGCACCGAGATCGGGATCAGTGCCCAGCTGTACTTGTAGGCATAAGTCTGAAGCTTGTAGGCTGCCAGATCGGGATTCTCGCGAAATTTCGCGACGGCCTGCTGGATCGGCCGGATATCGCTGATCTGCTGCACGTCACCGCCGTTCTCGGTGACGGCATCGTGGGTGTCGCGCATCACGCCCAGTGCGGTTTCCTTGCTGTCGATCTCCTTGTCGATCTGGTCCGTGTCCTTGCCCGCGGCGGCGAGGGCCTTGCGCCGCGTCTTGAGGCCGTCGATGCGCTTCTCGCTGGAGGCGATGGCCTTGGCCAGTTCGGTTGGGCTGGTCATCTTCGCCCCCAGATTCTCCGGCTCCTCGGTGGCGTGGAATACGCCGAACATCAGGAAGACGCAGAACAGGAACAGCGCGATGGGCGAGACATAGCTCGCGCGCCGGCCATCGATATATTCGCGCGTCAGCTTGCCCGGATGCCGGATGAGCATCGGCAGTGTACGCCAGATCTTGCCTTCGAAATGGAAGACCCCGTGCATCAGGTCATGGAAAAAGGCGCCGAGCGTGCGGTGCACATGCGCCGCCTGGCCGCAGGCGTGGCAATGCGATCCGACCAGGGTGGTGCCGCAGTTGAGGCAGGCAGATTCGTGCGTGTGCCCCTTGCCGCCGTCTGCCCCTTCGCCCGCGTGCGGTTCCACCGCGCGCGCCGCGAAGGCGCCCTGCCCCATCTCCGCCAGGCTTTCCGTCAGATCGCTCACCGTTTCCCCCAATGATGCCTGAGGGCTAACCTAACCCGTGATGGGGGAGGAGAACAACCATTGCGCGTTGCGGCAAGCCGGGCGCTTGCGAAGCGCGCCCGCAATCCGGACTTTGCTCAGTCCTGCCGTTCGGCCAGCTTGGCCTCGATCGCGCGCCAGAGCATCGCGAAAGCCTGCGCCGCCGGGCTGCCCGGCGCAATCGCGCCAACCGGACGCTGCTGCACCGCACATTGCTCTACCACACTGGCATAGGGCACCGCCGGCCAGTTCGGCTGCGCCTCCCGCACCTGCCGATGGAGCGACCGCCGCATGTCGAGCATGGAAAGCACCGGCAGGATCGGCGGATGGCGCTTGGTGGTCCCCGCGATCTCGCGCACCACAAGTTCAAGCGCGCGGGCGGAAAGCGGCGACGGCGGCAACGGCACGATAATGAGATCAGCCGCGCGCGCGACTTGCGCCGAAAGCTCGTTCAGCACTGGCGGACAATCGAGCAGGATGCGCGCGTAATCGGCCGACAGGTCCTCAGCCAGTTTGGCGAGGCGCTTGCGCTTGCCGATGCGCATCAGGTGCGCGTCCAGCGCTCGGATGCTCTCGTCCGCCGGCAGCACGTCCACCAGCGGGTCCGCCGTCTTCTGAATCAATTTGGTGGCTGGCTGGTCGCGCGTGAACACTTCTTCGGCCAGACGCGAGCCTTGCGGTTCAAGGCCATAGAGAAAGCCCGATCCGCCCGCCGCGTCGAGATCCCAGAGCAGCGTGCGATGGCCCGAGGCCTGCGCCGAACACCACGCCAGATTGGCCGCGAACGTCGTCTTCCCCACGCCGCCCTTGACGCTGTAGATCGCGATCGTGGCCGAACGCGGCCCCTTCCCCGACGCCCCCGAAGCGTCTTCCCCAGACGCGACAACGGGCCGCACCCTCTTCAGGGCCGGCCCGCTGCTCCCGGCTATCCGGGGCAATCTATGCTTGCCTGCAACCACCCGCAGATGGTTGCCCGCGATCGCGCCGCAGTCAACCCATCAGGGCCGCTACGGATACGATCACTGTGCAGCAATCAACCGTCGTAGTCGCCGCCGATCGAGGTGTTGCGCGTCGGTGCCGAAGCGGTGATGCGCAGAGCCTCTGCCGACTGGCTGAGCGAGCCGACTTCGTCCATCGCGTCATCATCGTCGGGCAGGACGCGCTGCATCGAGGTGACCAGCGATTCCTTGAGTTCGTTCGGACGAACGGTCTGCTCGGCGATTTCGCGCAGGGCAACGACCGGGTTCTTGTCGCGGTCGCGTTCGACGCTGAGTTCGGCGCCGCCCGAAATCTCGCGCGCACGCTGCGCGGCGAGCAGGACGAGATCGAACCGGTTGGGGATCTTGTCGACACAGTCTTCGACAGTAACGCGCGCCATGGGCACTCCGTGAATAAATTCGCTGGATCGGTAAACGCTGCCCGATAGGCTGGGGGGCGCGCAGAGTCAAGAAAACTGCGCACGCCCACCGAACCGATTCGCCTTAGCCGAAGGGGCGCAGCGTCAGCTGCAGGAGGAACTCTGCCCCGGACCGAGCGAACGCGTGCGAAACATGATTTGTCCGCCACGAAAAATGCCCCGGCATGCACCGATGCCGGGGGCGTGGATCAATACCGATCATTTGCGCTGAGCCGCAGTCGCATCCCGGGTCGCGCGGAACTCGCTGTCCTGCGACCAGTTCGGCCAGACGTGACTGTCGGCAAGGCGATCGCCCAGATTGTAAAGCAGCGTCAGGTCGCTGGTCCAACCGCTGGTATCCCAGTTCGGATCATATTCGTCCGCCGGCTGGTGGTACTTGTCGCGGGTGTAGGCATCGGACAGTTCCTTGCCGCGTGCATCGCCGCCATCGACCAGTTCACGGCCGGGGCTGAACGAGATCGCCGGCACCCCGCGCTTGGCCATGGAGAAGTGGTCCGAACGGTAGAAGCTGCCCGCCTCGGGGCGCGCGTCGGGCGTGTAGTGACGGCCGAGCTTCTGCCCTTCCTCCGTCAGCATGGTCAGCAGATCGAGCTTCGCCGCGCCCGAGATGCTGAAGTTCGTGGTCTTCGCGATCGAGAGCGGGCCGTCCATGTTGATGACACCGGCCGTCGTCGCCAGCGGACGCAGCGGATTATCGGCATAGTATTCCGAACCGAGCAGGCCCTTTTCCTCGGCCGTCACTGCCAGGAACAGTACCGAGCGTTCAGGCTTGGGCCCCTTGGCGAAGGCGCGCGCCAGTTCGATCAGCGTCGCGGTGCCGGAGGCATTGTCGCGCGCGCCGTTGTAGATGCGGTCACCCTTCGCATCGGGCGCGCCGATACCGAGGTGATCCCAGTGCGCCGAGTAGATGACGGTCTCATTCGGATATTTCGAACCGGGCAGGATACCGGCCACGTTGTGCGAGGTGATAACGCTGGACTTCACGGCATAGTCCGCGCTCATCGTGGCCTTCAGCGGAATCGGGCGGAAGTCCTTCCGACGCGCGGCGGCCTTGGCGGCATCGAAGTCGACACCCGAAGCCTTGAGCAGTTGCGCGGCGAGGTCCTTCTGGATCCAGCCCTCCATCTGCGTGTGCGCCGAGGTTGGATCGGCGCGGACGATGTCGAACATGGTGTTGGTGTTGGAGTTCTTGACCGTCGCCCAGCCATAGGAAGCCGGCTCGCTCTCGTGGACGACCAGCACGCCCGCTGCGCCCTGACGCGCCGCTTCCTCGTACTTGTAGGTCCAGCGGCCATAGTAGGTCATCAGCTTGCCGCCGAAGTCACCCTCACCGCCTTCGAAGTCGGGATCGTTGACCAGCACGACCATGATCTTGCCCTTGAGGTCCACCCCTTTGAAATCGTCCCAGCCCCGTTCCGGCGCCTTCACGCCGTAGCCGACGAAGACCAGCGGCAAATCCTTGAAGTTAACCGTCGACTGGCCGGTCTCGGCGGCGCGCACGGCGATCTGCTCGCCCTGCGTCAGCGACTGCGCAGTTCCGCCAATCGTCATCGAAAGCGCCGGTGTGCCGGCAATGTCGGACTGGAGCAGCGGCACATTCTGGAACCAGGTGCCCTTGTCGCCCGCAGGCTGGAGCCCGGCCGCCTTCATTTGCGCGGCCACATAGTCGATCGTCTTGGCCTCGGCGCGCGTAGCCGGGCCCCGACCCTCGAAGTCGTCGCTCGACAGTGTCTTGATGTCATTCGAGAGGCGCGCCACGTCGAAGCTGGGCGCCGCTGCGGGGGCGGCCGCGATCGCAATGGCCGATGCCGAACAGAGGCCGCCGAACGCGATCAGGCGCATCGACTTGCGCGAGGAACGAAGGATGGGGGAGATCATCGGTACTCCTTGGCCCGAAGGCCTGCCAGAGAGGGAAACAGGCGTTGGATCAGGAAGATCCGCCGGTGCCGATGATGCCGATCCGGGAGCCGATGTCGATGGTATACGACATAATTTCGACAGCCGCGCCGCGTTTTGCGGATCTCGGCTGTGTCGAAGATCTGTTGTGGATGGGTTTTTTTGTTGTGATGTGGTTGCGGGGGCAGGATTTGAACCTGCGACCTTCAGGTTATGAGCCTGACGAGCTACCGGGCTGCTCCACCCCGCGTCACCGTGTGTGCGTCTTGCAGAGACGCGAAGAGGGCCTCAAGGGCCCTCTTTGGGGCACTGTGTGCCCTTTGTCATTGTGATGGGTTTTATCAGCACGCCGGCTTCAATGCCTGGCGACGTCCTACTCTTCCAACGCTTGAGCGTTAGTACCATCGGCGCTGTCAGGTTTCACGTCCGAGTTCGAGATGGGATCGGGTGGGTCACTGACGCTATGGTCACCAAGCAATGGAGACGGCGTGCTGTTTTTTAATCGATATCCGTGCAGTCTTTGATGTCTGTGCTTTTGTCTGGCTGGATGATCGTCCGATCATCGCTGACATGCGCTGCTTGGAAGCAGGACTGTCATTGATGGTGGGATTCATCAAGCATGAACAGAGTTATTAGGACCGGTTAGCTCCATGCGTTACCGCACTTCCACACCCGGCCT
>NZ_SLVB01000004.1 GCF_004341845.1 Novosphingobium sp. PhB165
GTTACGTAAGGACATGTTTAGGTAACGACTATCTACTGCAACACCGAGCCCTGAAGCCCCGGGTGCAGGCGCCGTCGCCCACATGTCCCTTCATCTAAAACCTACAATGTCAAAGATCCGCCGACGAAAAACCCGGACAACCAGTCTTCCCCGATTTTTATCTCGGAGAGCATGTTGCCCGTTTCTGTCTGGCGACCACTAGAAGACCGGGTGGTCCGCTGCGGTGAGAGGCCCTCTAAGTCCGCCCAATGATTCGGTCAACTCTCCAATTTCAAAAAAGTGACTTTTTTCCAAAATTGGCCGATTTGCGCCAGGTTCGCGGGAGGGGCACTCCCCATGGCTCGGATGGCGCCGCCGGCACCATCCGAGCATTTTCACTCATATCGTCCGGAAAATGGCCGCTAAGCCGCGTTCCGGCGTAAAAATCAGAAATTGTACCGGATGGTTCCGCCCCACGTGCGGGGATCGCCCGGCAGGCCCGCAATCAGGCCGGTGTTGCCCGGTCCGACGAAGAGCTGGTCGATGTAGTTCTGATCGAAGGCATTGCGCACCCAGGCGTAGATGTCGAAGCCCTTCTCGGTGCGGAAACCGAGACGGAAGTTCGACAGGCTATAACCGTCCACCCAGGTATAGGCCGAGGGCGACGGGTTCGACGAGAAGTTCGAACGGTAGCTGCCGTCATAGCCGAAGTAGACCTCACCCTCCTGCTTCAGCAGCGTGATCGGAGTGTTGGCTTCGAACCCGAACGACAATGTCCACTTCGAGACGCCCGGCAGGCGCTGGCCGGAGATGTTGCAGTTCGCGGGGCTGAGCGAATCCGGTACGCCGGCCGCACCAGGCGTTTGCGTGCCGGTGACGGTGGTGCCGCCGGAAAGTTCCGGCGGGCAAGGCGCGTCGGTGAACTTGCGATAGGTTGCGTCGGTGTAGGAGCCGTTGAGGTAAGCGTTGAAGCGTTCGCTCGGGCGGACCGAGAAGTCCCACTCGACGCCTTGCGAGCGGACTTCCTGCGCATTGGCGAGGTAACCGCGCAGCACGCCATACTGGCCGTTGGTGACGTTGGCCTGATAATTGCCGATGTCGGAGCGGAAGATTGCCAGGTTGAAGGTCGCGCGGCGATCCCAGAACTGGGTCTTGATGCCGACTTCGTAGTTGTGGACCGATTCCGGCTTCACCGTCTGCGCCGCCAGGATCGGGTTGTTCTGCGAATCGACCGGCACGCCGTTCAGGTTGATGCCGCCCGACTTGAAGCTTTTCGCATAGGTCGCATAGACAAGAACGTCCGGCGTAACCTTGTAGCTGACGTTGAAATCGTAGCTGAAATTCCAGTCGCTGAATTCGGGCGAGATTTCCTGCGGGGTGTAGATCGCCAACTGGGCGGTCTGGCGCGCGGTGTAGGACGGCAGTCCCAGCAGCAGCTCATTGCCCTGCCCGTCGAACACGCGGCGCTGGTAGTAGCCCTCCTTTTTGTCGTAGTTCAGGCGCACACCGGGCTGCACGGTCAGTTCGGGCGTGACGTGCCAGCTGAGCTGGCCGTACAGCGCCGCGCTGGTGTTCTTCAGGTACTGCGTGTTGTAAGCGGTCAGCCCATTGAGCACCGTGGGATCGCAGGCCAGCTTGTTCGATGCGCTGGGGCCGCAGCCCGACGATCCCGGCGGGACCTGGGCATTAGTGCCGGGATTGATGTTCCAGCGACTGGCGGCCGAGCCTTGCGATTCGGTGCCCTGCGTATCGATCCGCTGGTAGAAGCCGAAGGCGCCGACCACGAAGTCGAAGTGCTTGCCGCTGTAGTTGTAGCGCAGTTCCTGCGTGTACTGATTCTGCTGCGAGGGGTTCTGCGAGAGCGTGACGATCGGCAGAGCGGTGAAGTCACGGTCGTTCGACGGATCCCAGTCCCAGAAGCGCCAGGCAGAGACGGAGGTCAGCGTACCGGGACCGACATCCCACTTCACGCGCACCGAAGCGCCGCCGATCTTGTTTTTCGCCCTGAGCGGCGTGTCGAGGTCGGTCAGGCGATCGTACGGATTGGTGCTGGGCGGCGTATAGCCGAGTGCGGCGGCCAGCGCCGGGTACTGGCGGTTGCTGGCGCGCTGCGTCGGGCCATAGCCGACGAAGACCGAACCGCAGCAATTCGCATCCTGCGTCGAGTAGTCACCGGCGAACGTGATCGCCAGATCTTCGGTCGGCTTCCAGAGCACCTGCCCGCGCAGACCGATATTGTCCTGGCTCTGGATCCACTGGTTGCTCGTCACATTGTAGATCGTGCCGCGACGGTCAGTGGTCGAGGCCGCGATACGGATCGCCACATTGTCGGTCAGCGGACCGGAAACCGCGACCTTGGCCTGCTTGAAGTTGTAGTTGCCGACCGACACCTCTGCCTTGCCCTGGAAATCGAAGGTCGGCTGGTTGGTGGTGATGTTGATCGCGCCGGCCGTGGTGTTCTTGCCGTAGAGCGTACCCTGCGGGCCGCGCAGCACTTCGATCTGGGCAACGTCGAGGAAGTCGAACGTGGCCGAGGCGACGCGCGAGTTGTAGACGTCGTCGATATAGATGCCGACGCCCTGCTCGATGCCGTCGTTGGTGAGACCGAACGGCGCGCCGAGGCCGCGGATGTTCACCGCCGTGTTGCGCGGGTTCGACGAATAGAACTGCAAGGTCGGCGTCAGCTGTTGTAGGCGGCCGACGTTGAAGGCGCCCGTTGAATCAAGGTGTTCGCCGCCCACGACCGAGATCGCCAGCGGCACTTCCTGACTCGATTCCTGACGGCGCCGCGCGGTGACGAGAATCTCGCCGCCACGATCATGGGCACCGGTGCCAACCGAAGTGGGCGATTCCTGTTCGGCGTCCGCCGAAGTCGTTGCGGCGGCGGCGGAAGTCGCAGCAGCCGGCGCTTCGGATGCCAGCGCCGGCGTAGCGGCCAGCAGCAGCGTGAACGAAAGGCAGGCGAGCGGAAGCGGGGCCGGCAGCGGCCCGCGGACGTGTCTTCTCATGAAGTCCCCCTTGGATTTGTTGTATGGTTAGGGGCCTCACATCCGGCGGTCCGGTCTGCTCGGCAGATTATCGGTATTCTGTGTGGCGCGCGCCTTTAGGAGGCGAAGCGCTTGCGTTCGGTGATGTCGAGCTGGACCAGCTTGCCATCGTGGACTGTCAGCTGGATGACGCCGTAGCGCATCGTGCCGAGAGCATCGGCAACCACCTGGAGCGGTGCCGGCTTGGGAATGGCGCTCTCGGAATCCCTGGAAAGGTGCAGTCCCGATCGCTGGGTGTCCGTTGACGGTTGAGCCATTGCGAATCTTCCTCTGAGCGCGGCGTTTGAGCGTCGCATTCGCATTGGTATTCTCAACCTAAAAAGTTGACAATACCCCTACCCGAAAGTTTCTGGTTTTCGCGCCAGAGCAAAAACTATTTGCGCCGAAGCGATGCTCCGGCGCGGGCTTGATTCCGAAAGGGGTAGAGGCTGCCAGAAAGGGCAGGAAACTGCCGAAAAGCCGGAGAGATCCGGAATCAGGCGGCTTCGTCTTCTTCCTGCGCGGGGACCAGATCGATACGGTCGGACAGGCGGATTCCATCAAGGAGATCGGCGGTGCGATCTCGCACTTCTAGCATCAGCGCGCGCGTGCGGCACTCGCCTTCTTCAAGGCAGTTCTTGCACTTTTCATGCGCAAAGCGGCTGGCGCAGGGCACGAGCGCCAGCGATCCGCGCATGATCCGGATAAGATCGCCATAGGTGATGTCGACCGGGGCCACCGCCAGCCAGTATCCGCCATCCTTGCCGCGCTGCGAATCGACAATGCCGAAGCGGGTCAGTTCGGACAGGATCGTCGTCAGGAACTTGGCGGGGATGTTCTGCGCCTCTGCGATCGGCGCCAGTTGTATCGGCCCCTGACCGTAGTGGTCGGCGAGGTGCTGCATGGCGCGGATGGCGTAGCGGGTCTTCTGCGAAAGCACGAAGCCCTCATGCCCCAAGCCGCAAGGCCCATGCAAGCGCGCGCAAGCCCGATTCGCACTTTGTCAGCCATTGCGGTTGGGAATTCGGTGGATAGCTTGCGCGCGCAGGATCCGAAGGTTCCCGCGCGCGCTGCAAGGCCGGTTCTTTCAGCCGCCGTCAGGCCCGGCGCGCGGCGCGGAACGAGAGCGTTCCCAGCCCGATCATCGCCGCCAGCATCACCACTTGCGCCACCAGGAAAGGCGGCTCGGTTCCCGAAGGTGCCAGCGCGTGGAGCGGCGGTACCTTGAGGAATGCCTGAGTCACGAAGGCCAGCAGATTGAAGTAGAGCGCGATGCTGGCGCTCACCGCGTAAGCAGCCGCCGCCCTGCCCTGCAGCTTGCATCCGAAGTAAGCGGCGAATGCCACGGCGAGCACCGGGATGGAGATGACGCCGGTGACGAAGGCCGGGGTCGGTCCGTTGAAGGGGAACAGGAACCCCGTCAGCGTTGTCGCCGCCGTGGTAATCAGGAAGAGGGCGGAGAGCCCGGCGATGCGCCGCCGTCCGGCAGCGAAGGCGAGTAGGACGACGATACCGCTGGCGATCGCCACAAGGCTGATCGCGACATGAAGCGCAGTGAACTGGCCAAGCGTGAGACCGAGGATCATGGCGCGCCCTCCCTCAGCTTGCCATGACCGCGCCGTAGCGCGCGGCGGGTTTTGCCAGCGAAAGACCGGGGCGCAGCGCCGTGCGGGCGGCGATATAGGCCTCGTACTGCGCCATGTCGGGCAGCGCCGGGATCGTCACCGCCTCGCCCATGTCGAGCCCCGCGAGCGCAGCATCGACCATATCTTCGGCCTCCATGACCATGTGCGCGGGCAGCGCGGCCATCTTCTCCTCGGTCCAGATGGGAGTGCGGGTGATACCGGGCAGCACGGCCTGCACGCGCACGCCCTTGGGCCCCAGTTCGGCGGCCAGCGCCTCGGACAAGGCCAGGACATAGGCCTTGGTCGCGGGATAGACCGCCGTGAACGCCTCCGGCATCAACGCGGTGACCGACGTGACGTTGACGATGGTCCCCTCGCCCGCCGCCGCCAGCCGGGGCGCGATGGCCGCCGAAAGGCGCGTGACGGCACGGATATTGAGGTCGATCATGGCCGAGAGGTAATCGGGGTCAGCCTCCAGAATCGTGCCCTCGTTGGCGATCCCGGCATTGTTGATGAGGCCGACGATGGCCGCATCGTCCCGCAGCCGCTGTTCCACGTGCAACAAGTCCCCGGCATTGGCGAGGTCCGCGCCGATCACCTCCACCGAGACTCCCGTCTCCGCTTCCAGCCGGCCGGCAAGATCGGCCAGCTTGTCCTTGCGGCGCGCCACGAGAATCAGGTCGTGGCCCCGGCGGGCCAGCCGGTCGGCATAGAGCGCACCGATACCGTCGGATGCCCCGGTGACGAGATAAGTCTTGCTGGTCATGCCATTACTCCTTTTCGGGAGGAGCCCGGCGATCATCGCTGCCACCGGGTCTCCAGGGTTCGGGGTACGGATGGAATCGAGAAGATGGGCATTGAAGCGGTCGGCCGCGACCTGCGTCAGGCCATGACAGCTCCGCTTGTATACCTTGACTATGGCCTGCTTGACGATTCCTGCCGTTTCGAGCGCGGAGGCAACGATCCGGTGGTCCTTGTCATCCGGGACCACCTTTGCGCTCCATGGGATTGAAGGTACGCTCGGCCGGTTCCGCCCGGAATTGTCGCATGCGACATTGAACAGGCCGATTACGACACAGGAGCATGGCGACGATGACATCGGCCTCCGCGAATTTGGGCCCGCATACCCGCGAAATAGGACTGGTGCTTTACCGGGACTGTCAGGCGGCCATGGTCCACGGGATCACCGACCTTTTCACGATCGCCTCGCTGTTCTCCACGCGCAACGGCGGACCGGCCCTGCGGGTCAGCCACTGGCAACGCGGTGAGGACGGCACTTTCGCGCGCTGTCATGACACCGCGCCCGAGAAAACCGGCGAACCGGCCGTGCTGATCGTGCCGGGCCGCCTGACCGGTCCGGCCGACCGCGACGAAGCCGCGCCCTATGCCGATTGGCTGCGGGACCGCCATGCCCGCGGTACCACGCTTGCCTCAAACTGCGGCGGCGCCTTCATCCTTGCCGCCACCGGCCTGCTCGATGGCCGTCCGGCCACTACGCACTGGCTCTTCGCACGTGAGTTACAGGACCGCTTCCCCGAAGTGCGGGTCGATGCCGACGGAATCGTTATCGAGGATGGCGACCTGATTACCGCCGGCGGCCTGATGGCCTGGACCGATCTTGGCCTGAGGCTGGTCGACCGCCTGCTGGCCCCCACCGTGACGATCGAGACCGCCAAGTTCCTGCTGATCGATCCCGCCGGGCGCGAGCAGCGCCACTATTCCAGCTTCGCCCCCCGCCTCACCCATGGCGACGAGGCGATTCTCAAAGTCCAGCACTGGCTGCAATCGCGCGCCGGCCGCGCAACGAATCTTGCCGAGATGGCGCAACAGGCGGGTCTGGAGGAACGCACGCTGCAACGCCGCTTCAAGGCCGCCACCGGCATGAAGCCGATCGAGTACGTCCAGCACCTGAGAATCGGCAAGGCGCGCGAGTTGCTGGAATTCACCCGACGCCCCATCGATCAGGTCGCCTGGACCGTGGGATACGAGGACGCGACCGCGTTCCGCCGCACCTTCCACCGCATCCTCGGCCTGACACCGGGCGATTACCGCGCACGCTTCCACAGCGGCGCCGACCTTGCGGTCGCCGCGTGAAACAAGCCGTGTTTTGAAGGGATATGGTGCACCCGACAGGATTCGAACCTGTGGCCTCTGCCTTCGGAGGGCAGCGCTCTATCCAGCTGAGCTACGGGTGCAGTGCGGGGGCGACTAGCAGAGCATGCGCAGCGTTTCCAGCCACAAATGATTTCATCCACCGCGAGAATGCCGTAAAATTCTCAGGCGGCACCGGGTTAGGGAATTGGCAAGGGGCTTCGCGCTATGAATCCGGCCATGGACGCAACGGGTATCATCTCGGACGGACACTGGTCGGACGCGCAGGCGTCCGGGCACGATTTCGTCGACTCCTGGCCCCAACCGGCAGAAGCTGAGTCCGCCCCCGCCGCCTTGGGATCCATCGCCATCAAGTGGGCGGCGCTGCATCAGGCCGGGCAAGTGGTGGCCGCCATTGCCGGTATCGAGGGCGAGAGCCCCAGCCTGGAAGCCCGCGCCTTCCCCGCCATCATGCGCGAAACCGGCGGCTGGCGCTGCCGCCTTGCCGAACAGGGTATCGAAGACCTGACCGCGATCATGGAACCGGGCCTTTCCGCCCTGATCGCCGCGCTCGATCGCGGTGCCGATCCCCGCGCGGCGGCGCGGTCGCTGTGGACCGAATTCGTCGCCGCGCGCGATGCCATGGTTGCACTCGCCCCACCGGACGCACTCAAGCTGTAAAGCCACCGGCCCCATCGGCCGACTTGTAAGTTCCTGCTATGTTCTTATGATAGAGTCATGGCCGACGTCGATTCTCCCCTTTCCTCGTACACCTCGGTCGACGTCGCGCGCGGCGTCGGACGGCTGTTTGCCCGCAACGACATCTGGTGCCTGCCGGAAATGCCGCTGCGCTGCGGCCGCCGGGCAGACCTCATGGGCATCGATGCCAAGGGCCATGTCATCATCGTCGAGATCAAGGTCAGCCGCGCCGATCTGCTGGGTGACGGGAAGTGGACCGACTATCTCGATTACTGCGACCGCTTCTATTGGGCGCTTCCCCCTTCGCTCGATCGCGCGCCGCTGGAAACCGAGCTGTTTCTGCCGGAACGCTGCGGCGTGATCGTCGCCGATGGCTATGATGCCGAGATCCTGCGCCCTGCCCCGCTCCACCAGCTTGCCGCCGCCCGCCGCAAGGTTGAGACCGAGCGCCTTGCCCGCGCGGCGCTGCGCCGGCTGGTGACATCGGGCGATCCGCAGACGCTGCAATGGGGCAGCGAAGCCTGAAGCGAGCGGGCCCGCCGGCGCGATGATTCCCGTCAGCGCGGCGCTCATTCCCCTAACGCGCAATTTTCTTGCGTTTTGCCGCGCCGCACACTAAATGCGCGTCAAGCAACCGGCGCGCGGGATCCGTTTTCCCGCCGCAATCCGAGAGCAGCGTGAGGTTTCCGGCGTTCGACGCCAGATCCGGCCCGGACGAGCGGTTGCACCTGAACCAGCTTCCTTCTTCACGCAGGGTCGCCAAAACGACACCTAGCTCCGCGCGCCATTTCCTATCCGCGCGCCCGGGCTGCTTGTGAAAGTGACTTATGTCCTATTTCTCCGAACTTGGTCTGGCCGAGCCGATTCTCCGTGCGCTTGAGGCCAAGGGCTATACCGATCCCTCGCCGATTCAGCGCCAGGCCATTCCCGCGCTGCTTGAGGGCCGCGACATCCTCGGCATCGCGCAGACCGGCACCGGCAAGACCGCCGCGTTCTCGCTGCCTTCGCTGCACCGCCTTGCAAACGATCCTAAGCCGCGCACCAATGCGGGCTGCCGCATGCTGGTGCTTTCGCCGACGCGTGAACTCGCGGCGCAGATCGCCGACAACATGCGCGGCTATGCCAAGTTCCTGAACCTTTCGGTCCAGTGCATCTTCGGCGGCGTTCCCGCCGGCAAGCAGGCCCGCGCGCTTGAGCGTGGCACCGATATCCTCGTCGCCACCCCCGGCCGCCTGCTCGACCTGATCGACAGCCGCGCGCTGACGCTGCGCAATGTCGAGATCTTCGTCCTCGACGAAGCCGACCAGATGATGGACCTTGGCTTCATCGTCCCGCTCAAGCGCGTTGCCGCACTGCTGCCGAAGCAGCGCCAGAGCCTGTTCTTCTCGGCCACCATGCCGCAGGCGATCGCCGAGCTGGGCAAGCAGTTCATCAACAATCCGGTCAAGGTCGAAGTTGCGCCGCAGTCGACCACCGCCGAGCGCGTCGAACAGTACGCCACGTTCATCAACCAGGCCGAAAAGCAGGCCCTGCTGACCATCCGCCTGCGTGAAGGCCTTGCGCCCGACGCCGCCGAGAAGGCCGAGCACGGCGCCATCGATCGCGCGCTGGTCTTCACCCGCACCAAGCACGGCGCTGACCGCGTCGTGCGCCATCTGGTCGCAGCCGGCATCCCCGCCGCCGCGATTCACGGCAACAAGAGCCAGGCCCAGCGCACCGCCGCGCTGGGCGGCTTCCGCCAGGGCACCGTGCGCGTGCTCGTCGCCACCGACATTGCCGCGCGCGGCATCGACGTGTCGGGCGTCAGCCACGTCTACAACTTCGAGATCCCGAACGTGGCCGAACAGTACGTCCACCGCATCGGCCGCACCGCGCGTGCGGGTGCCGACGGCGTGGCCGTGAGCTTCGTCGCGCCGGACGAGAAGCCCTACATCCGCGACATCGAGAAGCTGACCCGCGTCAAGCTGACCGCGCTCGGCCTGCCCGAGGACTTCATGAAGGAAGCCTCGCGCCTTCCCGCTCCCTCGCGTCAGGCACCTGCCGCGCCGCAGGGTGCACGCGGCAACGGCCAGGGCAAGCGCAACGGTGGCAATGGTGGCGGCGGCAACCGCAGCCAGCAGCCGCGCGGCGATCGCCGTCCCGGTGGCGAAGGCCGCCGTGACGATCGTCCGCGCAGCGAACCGCGTGGTGACGACCGTCGCCGTGACGACCGCCCGCGCGGCGACGCCCCGCGTGGCGAACGCCGCGAAGCCGGCACCGAGGAGCAGGGCGAGCGTAAGCGTCGTTTCCGTCCGCGCGGCGGCAACGGCGTCGGCGCGCACAAGAACGCCGTTCGCCGCGCCGGGTAAGCAGCAGGCCGGAGGGTTTCCTCCGGTTGTTGCCCTTCCCGCCGTTCGCCCCTCTTTCCGTCGGACTCCGAGTGCTCTAATCGAGCACTCGTGAGCCCGCGCAACCGCACAATTCTGGCAGCTTCGACCGCCGTCGCCATCGGCGCGGTCGTGCTTGCCGGACAGGGTCTCAGCCGGGTCGGCGCTCTTGCGGTGCTGGACCCGGCGGTCGACGCCACCCGCGCCCAGCAGGACATGATCGCCGCCCGCCGCGATGGCGAGGCTGCACGGCGCCGCGCCGAAGCGCTTGAGGCCAAGGCACGCGGCGTCAGCGCGCAGGCCGAAAAGACCGGACGCGAGGCCGCTGCCCTTGCCGCGCGCATTCAGGAAACCGAAGCGGGAATCGCCGCGCAGCAAGCCAAGATGCGGCTGATCGCCTCGCAGCGCGTCGCCTTGCGGGAAAGGCTTGCAGTCCGGCAGGCCCCGCTAGCCCGGCTGACCGGCTCGCTGCAATTGCTAAGCCGCCGCCCGCCGATCCTCGCCATGTTCCGGCCCGGCTCGGTGCAGGATGCGGTCTATCTGCGTGCCCTGCTCGATACCATGCTGCCGCAAGTCCGCCGCCGCACCGCCGGCCTACGCGCCGAGATCGAGCGCGGCCACGCGCTGGAGAGTCAGGCGCTGGCCGCCCGCGAGGAACTCACCGCCTCCGAAGCACAGATGCGCGAGCGGCGCGGCAAGCTTGCCGTGCTCGAAACGCGCCAGCGGCTCGCCAGCCGCGAGGCCAGCGGCATTGCCGCGCGCGAGGCCGAACACGCGCTCGCCCTGGCCGAAACCGCGCGCGATCTGGGCGATCTGGTCGATGAGGTGGGCCGTCAGGGCACGCTGCGCGAACAGCTTGCCGCCCTGCCCGGCCCGGTCATGCGGCCTGACCGGCCCGAAGATGCGCGCGTCATCGAAGCCTCCCGGTTCGATGCGCCGCCCGAAGGACTGGCCAGCTATATCCTGCCGGTGACCGGCCGCGTGGTGACGGGCTTCGGCGAAGTCCTGCCCGGGCAGGCGCCGTCGCGCGGGCTCTCGCTGGCGACGCGGGCCAATGCGCAAGTCGTCGCCCCGGCGCCGGGCCGCGTAGCCTATGCCGGGTCTTACAGCGGCTTTGGACGCATCGTCATCATCGAACACGAGGGCGGCTGGACCTCCCTGGTCACCGGCCTTGCCCAGCTGGACGTGGCGGTGGGCGACAGCATCGTCGCCGGATCGCCGCTGGGCGCGACCGGCCCGGGCGATCCGCGCGTGCAGGTCGAACTGCGGCGCGGCGGCGTGCCGGTCAATCCGCTGCAATATGTCCGTTCGCTCTGAGATTGCGGTGCCGATCCACCCGCGCCCCGTCTCATCCTCCCATTCATCACGCCGCTGGCAATTGCTGCGGCGCATCGGTAGAATGCTGCGTTGACTGACACGTGCAGCATGACAGTCGAGAATGTCCCCGGCCCTCATCATGGCCCCCATCCCGGTCGTTGCCGGACGCGATTCACGAGAGGCGATCAAGCCCGATGAAATTTGGCTCTACCAAGTTCGTTTCCTTCCTCCGTGCGACCCTGCTGGTTTCCGCGGTTGCCGTGCTTCCCGCGGCAACGTCCGGACTGGCGGCGGTGGACGGCAATGCCGACCGCGAATTCCAGAAGCTCTTCACCATCTACGAGCTGATCAAGGCGAACTATGTAGACCCGGTTGACGACGACAAGCTGCTCAAGGGCGCGATCGACGGCATGCTGGCCAGTCTCGATCCCCATTCGAACTATCTCGACGGTCCTGCCAAGCAGCGACTGGAAACGATGATCGACGGCAATTACACCGGCCTCGGCCTCTCGGTTGTCGAAGATGACGGCGCCGTGAAGGTGGTTTCGCCGTTCAAGGGCAGCCCGGCCGAAAAGGCAGGCATCAAGGCGGGCGATTACATCACCCACCTCGACGGCGTGCTCTATTACGAGCGCGACCTTGACGAGGCGGTGGAGAAGATGCGCGGCACCGCCGGCACCTCGATCCGGCTGACGATCTTCCGCCCCGGCCGCGACCAGCCTTTCGACGTGACCGTCACACGCGGCGTGATCGAGCTTGAGCCGGTCACCTGGGAACTGAAGGACGATGTCGGCGTCATCTCGGTCAACGAGTTCTCGCGCGATGTCGGCAACTTTGTGAACAAGGGCATTGCCGACCTGAAGCTTCAGGCTGCCAAGAAGGGCACCAAGCTGGACGGTCTGGTGCTCGACCTGCGCTCCAACCCCGGCGGTTCGCTGGATGAGGCCGTGGCGCTGTCCGACTTGTTCCTCGATCACGGCACGATCGTCTCGCAGCGCGGCCGCATCGCCAGTGAAAACCAGTATTACCGCGCCGAAACGGTGTTCAAGGGCGATGTCGTCAAGGGCATGCCGCTGGTCGTGCTGGTGGACGCGGGCTCGGCCTCGGCCTCCGAGATCGTGGCCGGCGCCTTGCAGGACCTGCACCGCGCGGTGATCATGGGCGACCGCACGTTCGGCAAGGGCTCGGTCCAGTCCTACATCCCGCTGGACAAGGACAGCGCGGTCAAGCTCACGACCGCCCGGTACTACACGCCGTCGGGCCATTCGGTGCAGGAAGGCGGCATCGTGCCCGACATCAAGGTGCCGCAGCTTTCCGATCCGGACGCGCGCTCGCGCGCCGAGCGGGCCGTGCGCGAATCCGACTTGCGCAGCCACCTGATCAACGAGGCGGCGATCAACGACAAGGAACTGGAAACCGACAAGGCCGACGATCCGCGCTTCAAGATCAGCGCGGATGAACTGAAGAAGCGCGGCATCACCGACTTCCAGCTTACCTACGCGATCGACACGCTGCGCCGCACTGCCGGTAAGCCCGCGCTGGCCACCGCCGCAACGCCTGCCACGCCGGGCGCCATCCCGAGCGCCAAGCCGGGTAAGGACTGAAAGCGCCCGCAATGACCGTTGCCGTTGCCGCTCCCCTGCGCGCCGCCCGCCTGCTTGCGCTGGCGATCCCCGTCATCGCGCTGGGCGGGGCCTACCTCAGCCAATACGGCTTTGGCCTCCACCCGTGCGAGATGTGCTGGTGGCAGCGCTACGGCCAGATGTTCGCGCTGCCGTTCGCCGCGCTCGCCTTCTTCTGGCGGCCGGTGCGCCCACTGGTGGCGGTGGCGGCGCTGGGCATCCTGACCTCCGGCCTGATCGGCGGATTCCACGCCGGCGTGGAATATGGCTGGTGGGAAGGCTTCACTGCCTGCACGGCCAGCCCCTTCGCGGCCGGCGGCGATCCGATGGCCGCGATCATGGCCGCCCCGCTGATCCGCTGCGACGTCGCGCCCTGGACTCTGGGCGGCGTTTCGCTGGCCGGCTTCAACTTCCTGCTTTCCACTTTCGGCGCGCTGGCGGTCTTCGCCCTTGTCGCCCGCAGCAAGGATTGACCGTCATGACGTCCCCCAAAGCCGCGCGCATGCTGCGCGTCGATCAGGCCGGCGAATATGGCGCAGTGTGCATCTATTCCGGGCAGATGGCGGTCATGGGCGCCCGCGCCCCGCTTTCGACCGAGATTGCCGGCATGGCCGAGCAGGAAGCCGAGCATCAGGCCCGCTTCGACAAGATGATTGCCGAACGCGGCGTGCGCCCCACCCTGCTCCAGCCGGTATGGTCGGTCGCGGGTTATGCACTGGGCGCGGCAACCGCGCTGATCGGGCCCGAGGCGGCGATGGCCTGCACCGCCGCGATCGAGACCGAGATCGACCGCCACTATACCGAGCAGCTTGAGGATCTGGGCGACGAGGATCCCGAACTGGGCGAGGTGATCCGCAAGTTCCGCGATGACGAGCGCGAGCACCGCGACGCGGCTCTGGCCGCCGGGGCCGAGCGGGCACCTGCCTATCCGCTGCTGTTCAACGCCATCCGACTGGGATGCCGCGTGGCCATCAAACTATCCGAAAGAATCTGATTTTTCGGAGAGATGTTGACGCAGCCTGTCGCATCGCGGCACGCTTAAGCTACCGTTCAAGGGTCACATCCCCTATACCGGGGACTGCGACATACTCTCGATTGGAGCAATTCCGATGACGCGCCTCCTGACCACCGCCTCGGCTATCGCCACTTTCGGCCTCGGGTTGGGGCTGGCCATGGGCGCCCAGCCCGCGGCAGCGCAGGACCAGTCTGCCGACGCGCAAGACCAGCCCTCCGCTCCGGGCGGCGAGCGGGTCAACCAGCTGATCATCTACGGCAACGATACCTGCCCGAAGTCCGGCGATAACGAGATCACAGTCTGCGCGCGCAAGGCCGAATCGGAGCGCTACCGCATCCCCGAGCCGCTGCGCGGGATCGATTCCCGCGCCTCGGAGGCCTGGTCGAACCGGGTGCAGGCCTATGAAACGGTGGGCGCGTTCGGTAACATGAGCTGCTCCCCGGTCGGCCCCGGCGGCGCTTCGGGCTGCACCCAGAAGCTGATCGACCAGGCTTACGCGCAAAAAGCGAATGCCTCCGATGTCCGCTTCAGCGAACTGATTTCCGCCGAGCGCCAGAAGCGCCTCTCGACCATCGACGCCCAGGCCGCCGCCGACCAGAAGCGCGTCGAGGAAGCGGAAAAGGCCTACTTCGACCAGCAGGCACGCCAGCAGGCCCAGACCGATGCAGCAGACGCCGCCGCGAACAAGACCGACACGCCGCTGCCCAAGCCGAAGTAAGGCTGCTTCTCTCGGGAGCGCCCATGAAAAAGGGCCGGAGGATCGCTCCCCCGGCCCTTTTTCGTATCTTCGGGACGCGCGCTCAGCTCAGCGCGATATCCGGTGCGTCTTCCTGCTTCATGCCGACGACGTGATAGCCCGCGTCGACATGGTGGACTTCGCCGGTGACGCCCGCCGAAAGGTCCGACAGGAAATAGAGGCCCGAGCCGCCCACGTCCTCGATCGTGACATTGCGGCGCAGCGGCGAGTTCAGCTCGTTCCACTTCAGGATGTAGCGGAAATCGCCGATCCCGCTGGCGGCCAGAGTCTTGATCGGGCCGGCCGAGATCGCGTTGACGCGGATGTTGCGCGGGCCGAGATCGTTGGCGAGGTACTGCACCGAGGTCTCCAGCGCCGCCTTGGCCACACCCATGACATTGTAGTGCGGCACGACCTTTTCGGCACCGTAATAGGTCAGCGTCAGGATCGAGCCGCCATCCGACATCATCTCGATCGCGCGCTTGGTGACGGCGACCAGGCTGTAGGCCGAGATGTTCATCGTCATCAGGAAGTTATCGAGCGTGGTGTCGTAATAATGGCCGCGCAGCTGGGTCTTGTCCGAATAGCCGATGGCGTGGACGATGAAGTCGATCGTCTCCCAGCGCGCCTTGAGCTGGTCGAATGCCGCGTCGAGCGCGTCCATGTCGGAAACGTCGCAATCGATGAGGAAATCGCTGCCAAGGCTTTCCGCCAGCGGCTTGACGCGCTTGGCCAGGGCTTCGCCCTGATAGGAGAAGGCCAGTTCGGCGCCCTGTTCGTGCAGCTTCTTCGCGATGCCCCAGGCCAGGGACTTATCATTGGCAAGGCCCATGATCAGGCCGCGTTTACCCTGCATCAGACCGGTCATTCGTGTTCTTCCTGTGCTTCGTTGTTCTTGACGGCAGAACCGCCATTACCGTTCCCGCCCCCGGCAAGCATTTCCTGCTCCTCGGGGCTGACGGTGAGGGCCGCGTTGAGTTCGGCACCCGCAACCATCCCTAGTCCGACAAACCAGAAAAAGAAAAGCGCGATCATCACTCCGGCAAGGCTTCCGTAAGTCAGATCGTAAGCGATGAAATTGCGCAACACTCTGGGGAGTGCCCATGCGGTGGTCAGCCACCACGTCGTCACCAGTACCGCACCGGGCCATCGGGGGAACCCTCGGCCCTGATAGCGCGTCGGCGCAAGCATGTAAAAAAGCACGTAAAGCGAGCCGAACAGCGTGCCCGTGGTGATCAGGCGCGACATCGCCAACTGGTAGTCGAAACGGGCGAGACGCGGGAACAGATCGAGCAGCACTTCCTCGATCAGCGAGATGAAGACCTGCGAAGACAGCGACAGCAGCATCAACAGCACCGCGCCGAAAATCAGCCCACCCGATATCAGCCGGTTGCGCCAGAACGCCCGGCGCTTGGTGATTCCATAGGCGCGGTGGAGAATATCGCGGATCGTTTCGACCAGGCTGGTTGCCGTCCACACGCCCAGCGCGCCGCCGACCCAGAGCAGCCAGCCGTGCCGTGCCCGCACCGCATCGCGCGCGACCGGGGCCAGCGCTTCCTCCACGCGCGGCGGCAAGGCTGCCAGCAGGGCCGAGATCGACTGGTCGAGCTGCCCCTGTTCGCCAAAGGCCGAATAGATCGCCGCCACCGCGATGCAGAACGGGAAGAGCGCAACGATCGTCATGTAGGCCAGATTGCCCGCGTGAATGAACCCGTCTTCCCAGGTTCCCTCGATGACGCGGCGGATAATGACGAACGGGCGCGCGGTCAGGTTGGGACGCGGAATGCGCGGCCCACGCCCCTCATGCCAGAGCAAGGCTGCCCGCCGCCGCGCCTCGGGCGTGATCGGGGGCTCGTTCGGCGGATCGACCTGCACCGGCCCGACATAGGCATTGTGAGCGAGTTGTTCAAATCCGGTAAGGATTTGAACATCATTTAACCGGCGAGATTCAGAGCCTGTTTGGAAAATACCCATCCGGGCATTTTCGGCGCGGCACCGGCCCACTCCCCCACCCGACCTCCCACGAGAATACCCTGTTGGGAGGACGGGTGGGGGAGTGGGCCGGTGCCGCGAAATTCGCCCTCAGCGAATTTCCAAACAGATTCTCACACCAGATTGGCGAGCAATTCGCGCGCGCGGTCGCAGTCGAGCGCCATCTGGGCCTTCAGGGCGTCGATCGAATCGAACTTCGCCTCGCCCCGCAGATAGTGGTGGAAGGCCACCTCTATTTCCTGATCGTAGAGATCGCCGGAAAAATCGAAGAAATGCGGCTCCAGCAATTCCTTGGGCGGGTCGAACGTCGGGCGAATGCCCATGTTGGCCGCGCCCATGACCACGCGGCCGCCGGGAAGATGGCCGGTCACCGCATAGATGCCGTAACGCGGGCGCAGATAGTTCGCCATGTCGAGATTGGCGGTGGGGAAGCCGATCACGCGGCCGCGCTTGTCGCCGTGCTGGACGTGCCCACGGATCGCGAAAGGCCGCGTGAGCAGACGTGCAGCAGTCTCGCAATCGCCCGAGGTCAGCGCGTCGCGGATGCGGCTGGAACTGACCGGCTCACCCTGATCGAGCACGGCGCCTACCGCGCGCGATTCGATACCGAATTCGCCGCCCACGTCGCGAAGCACGCCGGGATTGCCGCTGCGCGCCTTGCCGAAAGTGAAATCATCGCCGGTGACGACGCCCGCTACGCCAAGCTGCGCCGACAGGATCTTCTCGATCCACTCGGTGGCGGGCATGCCGGCCATCGCGCCGTCAAAGTGGAACACCAGCATGGCATCCGCCCCGGCCTTGGCGAAGAGTTCCTGCCGCTGGTCCAGCGTGGTCAGGCGGAACGGTTCGGCGTCGGGCTGGAAATGGCGGACGGGATGCGGATCGAACGTGGCGACGATCGCCTTGCGCCCGGTCGTCCGCGCCCAGCGAATCGCCTCGCCGACGACGGCCTGGTGGCCGAGGTGAAATCCATCGAAGTTGCCCAGCGCCAATATGGCACCGCGCAGGGCATCGGGAACGGGTTCACGGTTGTCGAGGCGAATCATGTCGTTTCGGGCCTATAAGTCGCGCACGAGCGTCACGAAAGCATATGCGGGGCGCTCGCCTTCCGCCGCATGGTCCTCGCGGGCGATCTCATGCCATTCGGGGCCGGTCTCGGGCATGAAGGTATCGCCTTCATAAGTCCCGTGAATCTCGGTCAGTTCGATACGCGCGGCGAGCCCGGTGAAGAGCCCGTAGATCTCGGCCCCGCCGATCACGGCCACCTCGCCATCGCCCGCCAGCTTGCGGGCCTGCTCGACACTATGCGCCACTTCGGCGCCGTCCGCCTGCCACGATTCGTCGCGGGTGAGCACGATGTGCCGGCGGCCGGGAAGCGGCGCGGGGAAGCTCTCGAACGTCTTGCGCCCCATGATCATGGGCTTTCCCATGGTGAGCGCCTTGAACCGCTTGAGATCGGCCGGAAGCAGCCAGGGCAGTGCCCCGTCGCGGCCAATCACGCCGTTGGCGGCGCGGGCATAGATGAGGAAATGATCCTGCACCCGGCTGCCGGTCAGTCCTGCCCGAAGACGAGGCGCGTCACGTGCCCCATCTTGCGGCCTGGGCGGGCGGCCTCCTTGCCGTAAAGGTGCAGATGGTTGGCCGGATCGGCAAGGATCGTCGGCCAGTCATGCGCCTCGTCACCGATCAGGTTGCGCATTTCCACCTTGTTCGCGGCAAGCCCGGTACCGCCCAGCGGCAGTCCGCAGATCGCGCGTACATGGTTCTCGAACTGCGAGGTCACCGCGCCTTCGATTGTCCAGTGCCCGGAATTGTGCACGCGCGGCGCCATCTCGTTGAACACGGGGCCATTTTCGGTCGCGAAGAATTCGAGCGTGAGCACACCGACGTAATCGAGCGCTTCGGCCACCTTGGCGGCAAGCGCGCGGGCAGCGGGAAGCTGTTCGAGAATCCCGGAAGATGCCGGAACCGTGCTGAGCGCGAGAATCCCGCTTTCGTGGACGTTCTCGGCCGAATCGAAGTAGCGGATATCGCCATCGGCGCCCCGGCACAGGATCACCGAGAATTCGGCGAAGAAAGTGACGAAGCCTTCGTAGATCAGCGGCTGGGCCGGAAGGTCGAGCCCTTCGGCGTCCGCCGGCGTCATGATCCGCCACTGGCCCTTGCCGTCATAGCCGTCGCGCCGGGTCTTGAGGATGCCGGGCGTGCCGATCTCGGCAATCGCAGCCGCCAGATCCTCGGCCGAATCGACCGGGAAGGACGGGGCAGGAGTGCCGCCCAGTTCGGTGACGAAACGCTTCTCGTTCAACCGATCCTGCGCGGTTTCGAGCGCGCGGGCATGCGCCAGCAGCGGCACGTCGCCCAGCGCCGCCAGCGGGGCGACAGGCACGTTCTCGAACTCGTAGGTCACGACGGCGCAGTCCGCCCCGAACTTCGCCATCGCCTCGGCATCGTCCCAGGCGGCGCAAGTGAAGGCGGCGCTCACTTCGGCGGCGATAGAATCGGCCTCCGGCGCGTAGATGTGGCAGCGGTAGCCGAGCTGCGCGGCGGCCATCGCGATCATTCGGCCGAGCTGGCCGCCGCCGAGAATGCCGATGGTTTCGCCGGGGGGTATCATTACGCCGTTACTCGATATGTCAGGAGGGAAAGGGTCAGGACGGGCGGACAGCCACGCTTTCGGTCTGCGCGGCACGGAAAGCCTTGAGCCGTTCGGCCAGCGCCGCATCGGTGATAGCCAGGATCGCGGCGGCGAGCAGGCCCGCATTGGCCGCGCCCGCCTCGCCGATGGCTAGCGTGCCGACCGGGATACCCGCCGGCATCTGGACGATCGAGAGCAGGCTGTCCTGCCCCGAAAGCGCCTTCGACTGGACCGGCACGCCCAGCACCGGCAGGTGCGTGAGCGCGGCAACCATGCCCGGCAGATGCGCAGCACCGCCGGCCCCGGCGATCACGACCTTGAAGCCTTCGTCGGCCGCGCCCTTGGCGAAGTCCACCATGCGCTCAGGCGTACGGTGCGCCGAAACGATGCGCGCGTCATAGGCAATGCCGAGCTTGTCGAGCATCTCGGCGGCCTTGCCCATGGTCGGCCAGTCGGACTGGCTGCCCATGATGATCGCGACCGGCGGGGTGCCCGTTTCCGAAGCGGCCATCTCAGCGCTCCGAGAGATAGTAGCGGTCGAGCACCGTCAGATCGTCAGCCAGTTCGTAAACGATCGGCTGGCCGGTCGGGATCTCCAGACCGGTGATCTCGTCGTCCGAGATGTTCGAGAGGTGCTTCACCAGCGCGCGCAGCGAATTGCCGTGGGCCGAGACGAGCACGTCGGCGCCCGCCTTCAGGTGCGGCACGATCGAGCCCTGATAGTAAGGCAGAACGCGCGCGATGGTGTCCTTGAGGCTTTCGGTCTGCGGCACGTCGATCCCGGCGTAGCGCGGATCGGTAGAGAGATCGAACTCGCTGCCCTTCTCCAGCACCGGTGGCGGCGTGTCGAAGCTGCGGCGCCAGATCTTCACCTGATCCTCGCCATGCTTGGCAGCGGTCTCCGCCTTGTTGAGGCCGGTGAGCCCGCCATAATGACGCTCGTTGAGTCGCCAGTCCTTGGTTTCCGGGATCCACAGCAGACCGGCCGCTTTCAGCGCGAAGTGCAGCGTGCGGATCGCGCGCGTCTGCAGCGAGGTGAAGGCGACGGTGGGCACGATGCCCTTTTCCTTGAGAAGCGCACCGGCGGCGCGGGCCTCTTCCTCACCCTTTTCGGTAAGGTCCACGTCCCACCAGCCGGTGAAACGGTTTTCGAGGTTCCATTGGCTCTGGCCGTGGCGGACGAGAATCAGGCGAGGCAAGGCATCACTCCGAGGTCTGGTCGGCGCCCGGGGGAACGCCGGAAGGCAGGCGGACGTTATCTCCGCGCGCAGCCCCTAGCTTTCCGGGGACGATTTGGAAAGCCTGTCCGATTCGCAATCGTCGCCGATCGCGGGGTCGGCGCGCTGGTCAGGCTCGGCATCTTCGCTATCGACAGTCAGGGCCCGCGCCTGCGCCTTGCGGCGGTGCAGATTTTCACGCAGCTTTGCGGCGAGCCTTTCCTCGCGGGTTTTCGCCGATTGTGCGTCTTTGGGCCGGCCGTTCATGCCGTTTTCAATGGCCTTGCAAAAAAGAATGCGCAAGCACCGCTTGACAATTGTCCCGCCCCCAGACATTAGCGCGCCCCTGCCCCGGGTCGCCGGCGGCAGGCGCTGAAGCGCTGGCCGAAAGGCCTTCGGATCAGGCGCTGCTGTAGCTCAGTGGTAGAGCGCGTCATTGGTAATGACGAGGTCGGGAGTTCAATCCTCCCCAGCAGCACCATTCCTTCCCTTTTACATTGTTGGAATCGGTGTCCGCCGTGCGGTGGGCGATTCGCGCTGCGTCGGCACTTCACCGGGCGCGGCGATGCTTGAGCCTTGCCCATAGTCCGGGGTAAAGACGCCGCGATGGTGAGGGAATCGAATCGGATGGACCGGGCTCCGGCCCCTGCTTCGGCCGCCGGTGTGCTGGCGGCGCTGATTCTCGCCGCCGTGCCGGGGATGGCCAAGGCGGATGTGCTCGAAATCGGCAAGGGCGGCACTTATCAATGGGTTGCCGGAGGGCCCGCGCAGGCCGCCATTGATCCCCTGACTCCGAATTCCGATGCCACGGGCACGGCCGAATTCACCGACAGTGCCGCGCCTCCTCCCGAAGTCGAAGCCGCCGCGCTTGCGCCGCAATCGATCACCGATGCGCTCGATGCCGCCGGTCCGACGCGCTGGCGTGCCCGCATCGCCCAGCTCGCCGCCAAGTACGACATCAGCCCTACTCTGCTCGAAGCGGTGGTCTGGCAGGAAAGCCGGTGGAATGAACTCGCCGTCTCGCCCGTAGGCGCGCGCGGCCTTGCCCAGCTGATGCCCGGCACCGCCGCGCAAATGGGGGTGAATGCGGGCGATCCCATGGCCAATCTCGAAGGCGGCGCCCGCTATTTGCGCATGCAGCTAGACGCCTTTGGCGGCGATATCGAAAAGGCGCTGGCCGCCTACAATGCCGGCCCCGGCCGCGTCGCCAAGGCCGGCGGGGTCCCCAATATTCGCGAAACCCGCGCTTATGTCGCAGCGATCATGGCGCGCCTCACGGATCCGGTGCGCCAGTAGACGAGCCGTGTCCGGGGACCAGTTGTTCCCCGGCACGATTCCTGAAGCGCTTTGACGTCAATCCAGCAGGCGCTTCGCGATCCGGCGCACTTCCTCGCCCATGTCGGCACGGTCGAGCGCGATGGCGAGCGTCGCTTCAACGAAGCCCACTTTCGAACCGCAATCGAAGCGCTGGCCTGCAAAAGTCACCGCGTGGAACGGCTGCTGGCCAATGAGCTTGGCCATCGAATCGGTGAGCTGAATCTCGCCCCCCGCACCCTTGCCCTGGTTGGCGAGCAGATCCATCACTTCCGGCTGTAGGATGTAGCGCCCCGAAACGATCTTGTTCGACGGCGCGTCCTCGACCTTCGGCTTTTCGACCAGGCCCTTCACTTCGGTAAGATTGCCCCGCGATTCGCCCGGCGCGATCACGCCGTAGCTGGAGACTTCCTCGCGCGGCACTTCCAGCACCGAGACGAGGTTGCCGCCCACTTCATTGTAGGCCTCCACCATCTGCGCCATGCAGCCCGGCGAACCATACATCAGCTCGTCCGGCAGGAAGATCGCGAAAGGTTCGTCCCCTGTCACGGCACGCGCGCACCACACCGCATGGCCCAGCCCGAGCGGCACCTGCTGGCGCACGGTCACGAGATTGCCCGGCTGGATACGGGTGGGATCAAGCGCATCGAGCGACTTGCCCCGCGCGCTCATCGTCGCTTCCAGTTCGTAGGCCGTGTCGAAATGCTCGACGATCGCGGTCTTGCCGCGGCCGGTGACGAAGATAAATTCCTCGATCCCCGCCTCGCGCGCTTCATCCACCGCGTACTGGATCAGCGGCCGGTCGACGACCGGCAGAAGTTCCTTGGGGATGGCTTTGGTTGCGGGGAGAAATCGAGTGCCCAGGCCGGCAACGGGAAAGACGGCCTTGCGAACGGGCTTTTTGAACTGTTCTGCCGACATAGCCGAAAGTCTGGCTCCTTGATGTTTCGATGCGATTAAAGACACTTCGCAGACGCAGCGCAACTGTCCATCGCCGATCTGCTCCGGAACTGCCGAGGTGTGCTTGCTGCGGGCCCAAATCCCGCTAAAGGACGGGAAATGGACAAGATCATCATCGAAGGCGGCAAGCGCCTTTCCGGCACGATTCCTGTTTCGGGCGCGAAGAACGCGGCGCTGACCCTGCTGCCCTGCGCCCTGCTGACCGAAGAACCGCTGACGCTGCGCAATCTGCCGCGTCTGGCGGACATCGACGGGTTCCAGCACCTGATGAACCAATTCGGCATCTCGACGATGATCGCCGGCAACCGCCCGGAAGATTTCGGCCGCGTGATGACGCTTCAGGCGACGCGCATCACCAGCTCGGTCGCGCCTTACGACCTCGTGCGCAAGATGCGCGCCTCGATCCTCGTGCTCGGCCCGATGCTGGCGCGCATGGGTGAGGCCACCGTCTCGCTGCCCGGCGGCTGCGCCATCGGCAATCGTCCGATCGACCTGCACCTGAAGGCGCTCGAAGCGCTCGGCGCCCAGATCGAGATGGCGGCGGGCTATGTCCGCGCCATTGCGCCAGATGGCGGCATGCCCGGCGGGCGCTATTCCTTCCCGGTGGTCTCGGTCGGCGCGACCGAGAACGCGCTGATGGCCGCCGTGCTCTGCACCGGCACCTCGACGCTCCACAATGCCGCGCGCGAGCCGGAAATCGTCGACTTGTGCAACCTACTCGTCGCGATGGGCGCGCAGATCGAGGGCATCGGCACTTCCGACCTCACCATCCACGGCGTGAAGCGCCTCCACGGCGCGACCTACATGGTCATGCCCGATCGTATCGAAGCGGGCTCCTATGCCTGCGCGGCCGCGATCACCGGCGGTGAAGTCACGCTCAAGGGCGCCAAGATCGAGGACATGGAAGCGACCGTGCAGGCTCTGCGCGACGCCGGCGTCCATGTCGAGCAGACCGCCGGAGGCCTCCACGTCGCCGCCGATGGTCCGCTGAAGCCCGTCACCCTCTCGACCGCGCCCTACCCCGGTTTCGCCACCGACATGCAGGCCCAGCTCATGGCCCTGCTCTGCCGCGCCGAGGGCTCCAGCGTGCTGACCGAAACGATCTTCGAGAACCGCTATATGCACGTTCCCGAACTCAATCGCATGAGCGCGCATATCGAGACCAAGGGCCGCACCGCGATCGTCCACGGCGTGCCGAAGCTGACGGGTGCCGAAGTCATGGCGACCGACTTGCGCGCTTCGATGAGTCTGGTGATCGCCGGCCTCGCGGCCGAAGGCGAGACGCAAGTCCACCGGCTCTATCACCTCGATCGCGGTTATGAGCGGCTTGAGGAAAAGCTCGCTCTGGTCGGCGCGCAGATCGAACGGATCGGCGGCGACTGAGGCAACCGCGCCCAGCGTCCTGCGTTGCTTCACGTGGAACACCCCCGGAATGGCAATTCCATGCTGACACCGGGGGCCTGGTGGGGACACGTCCCCCAAAGAGGAGCAGGACCGATGGGACTGATCAAGTTGGCCGTCGCCGGTGCCGCCGGCTACGCGCTCTATAAGTACGCAACCCGGGACCAGGAAGAACCGCTGGCGGCCACCGCCGGCAACGGAACCGCTTGCCCGCCGGTACGCGATGCGGGCCCCGAAAACATGACAACCAAGCCGAAGAAGTGGTCGAAGACCGACGAGGCGATCGACGAGAGCTTCCCCGCCAGCGATCCGCCGTCCACCTATTAAAACTCTCCACATACAAAAGGGCGGCAACCTCGCAGTTGCCGCTCTTTTTGCATGTTCATTCCAGCAGACGGCGCGCGGCGCGGTCGAGCAGCGTGTCGTCATCGCTGACTTCGCCCAGCAGCACCACCTCGCCACGTTCGTCGCGGCGGGCAACGAGGATGGTGAATTCGCTGTCCTTGCCCACTTCGCTCAGTGCCTTGGGCGATAGCGCGCGCAGGCCACGCACCATGCGATCATGGCGCGTCTCGCCCTGTGCGGCACGGTCGCTCTCCTCGCGTCGCAGGCGGCGTTCGTCGCGGACGACGGCCTTGATGCCGCCCGGTTGCGCGGCCAGGAACGGCGTCAGATCGCCCCGTCCGAGCCCCAGCCGCTGGGCATGGGCAATGACTCCGGCGAATTCGGTCAGGCGGGTCTTGTCATAGTCGGCGCCGAACACGAGCTTCATGAGCGGCACCAGCGGCGCACGGTCCTGCACCTTGAGGCCCGCATCTTCCAGCAATTCGGCAAGTTCATCGGGCGCGTCGGAGGCCGCCAGCACGAAGTCGTAGGCGCGGCCAATCGCCGCATAGAGCGCCTGACGGGAGCGATCCTCGGCCCCCACCGCCGCCTGCGCCAGTTCGCGCGCGGAGGCCAGCCAATCGGCCAGTTCCATGTCGGCGGTGAGTTCGAGGATATCCAGTTCGCCGGATTCATCAAGCATGCCCGGTTCGCCGAGCATAAAGGTGTCATCGAGCACGAACTCGCCATCGCGCGAGCCGCCGAAAACCTCACCCTCGCCAAAGGCCACATCGGGCAGGGCCCCGCCCGCACCCGCGATTTCGGCCGGGCCATCGGCCCAGCCGCCGAGCGGCAGCGGATCGCGCGGCAGCGGCGAACGTGCGACGAGCATATCGTCCACCTGCCGCATCAGCGCGTCGGTGCTCGCCTGATCGGCGATCTCCTTCCAGTTGATGACGCCGTAGATCCACTCGATCCGCGAAGGATCCCGCGCGAAAGGCAGCAGGATGCCACGATAGAGCACTGTCGCCCCGCGCAGATTGACGAATTCCGCCTCGAATCCGATCGGCGCCTCGTTGGCGAGAATCTGCATGTAATGGTCGGTAATGCGCGAGAGCAGCGAGCGGCTGGGCACTTGCCCCAGACTGCCGATTTCACCCTGCGCGCCGCATTCCTCGGCCAGTGCGGCGCCGAGCCATGCGATCCGGGGATCGTCGATCCCGCCGGAAAAGTCGAGCAGGACGCCGTGAGGGCCGAAATCGGGGTGTTCGTCCGGCCTCAGGTCGGCAATGTCGGGGAACTGGCGGTCCCCCAGCAGGCTGGCCCAGAAGTTATAGGCGCGCACCTGCATGCGCCGTTCGTCGCCCATGGCGAAAGACGAGCGGGTCTCATGCCCGCCGATGCTGTCGTCCGAATCATAGCCACTATCCGGCCCATCCCGGGTGGTGAACTCGCCGCGCAACGTATCCATCGTCGGAAAACCCCATTTCAGTGGTTCCGATTGTGATCCATCGTGGTGAATCATTCTTTAAAGCGCGGCAGGAAATGCCGCGTAGCGATATCCCTGGCCGCGCGAGTAGTCAGCGCGGGCGCAGCACGCCCTCTCCCGGGCGCGGCATCGGCGCGATGAATCGCAGCACGACGAAGGAGACGAAAAGCAGCACCGCCCCACCGTGCAGCGCGAACGGCAGCCCCTTCCAGTCCGCCAGCGTGCCCCATGTCCCGGCGCCCATCGCCATGCCGCCGAACGTCACCGCCTGATAGATCGACAGGCAGCGGCCCAGCACCTCATCGGGCGAGCGCATCTGTACGGCGGTGTTGATGGTGGTGAGAATCAGCACCCAGCTCACCCCGGCCAGGAAAGCGCTGGGCATGACCGCCACCAGCGTATGCCCCGCCGCAGCAATCAGCAGCGCCACGATGTAGAGCGACGCCCCCAGTGCGAGAATGCCCTCCAGCCCCAGCCGACGGCGAATCGGGCCGATCGACGGCGCCGCCAGAATCGAGCCGATGCCGAACAGGCCGAGCATGATTCCATAATCGACCTCGCTACCGTGGATCGAGGTGTTCACCACCCCCGGAAGCAGCGACTGGAAAGTCGCAAGGCAGAAGCCCAGCCCAAAGCCCCGGATCAGGATTCGCCGTAGCGGCACGGACCGCGCGCAAAAGGCAATCCCGGCGCCGACGGCGGGCAGGATCGGGCGGGCATTGATGGTCCGCGCCTCGGGCCGCCACCAGAGCAGCACGACGATCAGACCGATATAGCTCACCGCATTGATCGCGAATGCGAAAGCCGGATTCCAGATCGAGATCAGGAGCCCGCCCAGTGCCGGGCCAACCGAGCGCGCGATGTTGAACGAGATCGAATTGAGCGCGATCGCCTGCGGCAATTGCTCGGGATCGACCTGTTGCCGCACCGAGGCCTGCCACGCGGGCGAATTGAGCGCTGTGCCCGTCCCCACGCCGAACGTGAAGCTCAGCAGCAGGTATGGCGTCATCCACCCGGCATAAGTCAGCACCGCCAGCAGCGCCGAGACCACCAGCATGCCCACTTGCGAGATGAGCATGACCATGCGGCGGTCGTAATTGTCGGCGATAGCCCCGGCGAAGACGCCCAGAAACATGATGGGCACAGTTGCCGAGGCCTGCACCAGCGCAACCAGTTTGTGCGACGTGGTCAGCTCGGTCATCAGCCAGGCCGCCCCCACGCTCTGAAGGGTCGAGCCGAGGTTCGAGAACAAGTTGGCGATCCAGATCGCGCGGAACACCGGATAGCGGAACGGCGAGAATGTGCCGTGCGCGGGGCGCGGGACCAGCCCCGAGGTCGCCGCGTCAACGACGTCTTCGATCAGTTCCTCAACGATATCCTGCTGCTTGGTCACGCTACCGCGTTAAGCCGCAAGCGCCTGATCGGCAACCGCCCGGCCTGCTTTCACGGCGTGGCGATGCCGCGATCGGTGCCGCAAAGGTGATCCCAGAAGCGGAAATAGAGCCCGTAGTTGCAGCGATAGTGCTCGTGATGGCGATGGTGGTGACTCGCCGTGATCAGCCAGTGCCCCAGCCGCGAAGTGACGAGCCGGCGCGGGAACATTTCCCAACCCATGTGATTGGCGATTCCCATCACCGTCATGATCGTCAGCACCAGCCCCAGCATGCCGACGTGAATCGGCACGACGAAGACCAGTGCCGGGATGACTACCGCGCCGGTCACCGCTTCCAGCGGATGGAAGCTCATCGCCGCCCATGCCGTCGGCGGGCGGCTTGCATGGTGGACGGCATGCATCAGCCGAAACACGCGCGGGCGGTGCATCCAGCGGTGAGTCCAGTAAAACCAGGTGTCGTGGAGGAAGAGGTAGACGAGCAGTGAAAGCGGCATCCACCAGAGCGGAAAGGCGCGCGGATCGGTGTAGACCCGCGTCCATCCATGTGCCTGCCAGCCCCAGGCGGCCACGCCCGCCGGGATTCCGTAGATCGCGCTCGACAGCAGCGACCAGCGGATCTCGGCGCGAACCTGCCCCTGCATGCCCGAATAGAGTCCGGGCCGCACCCGCGCGGTGATCCACGCGAAGAGTCCCGAAGTACCGAGATAGCGCAGGCCAACGATCGCCGTCATGCTGACGGCAGACATGCAAAGCGCCCAAAGGCCGGGACCGGAAATCGCAGGCATTGAGGGCTTATGCGCCGTCAGATCGATCGTGGCCAGCACGCAACCGAAGCTCCTCCCCTCACCCGGACCGATGGTATGGATGCCCCGCCAGAATGGCGGTCGCCCGCCACAACTGCTCGGCCAGCATCGCGCGGGCCAGCAGATGCGGCCAGGTCATCCGGCCGAAGCAGAGAAGATGGTCGGCCCGGGCGCGGGCCTCGTCGCCGTGGCCGTCCGCCGCGCCGATCAGGAAGCGGCACTCGCGCACGCCCTCATCGCGCCAGCGGCCGAGAAGTTCGGCGAATTCCTCGGAACTCATCACCTTGCCGCGTTCGTCCAGCAGGACTTCGCGGAAAGGCGTAAGCGAGGGCGGCGGCACTTTGCCGCCGGTATCGGGCAGTTCGGTGTGCCTGAAAGGCCAGGTGAGGCGCTTGGCATAGCGGTCAAGCAGCTCGGCCTCGGGCGAGCGGGCGATCTTGCCGCGGGCGATGATGTGGAGAAGCATTCCTCCAGCATCGTCCCCCGGTGCGGAGCGCGCAAGCCCCGGTGGCGCATGGAGATGCGCCATCTTGCCGTTTCAGGGCCCGGCCACGCGTCGCGGCCGGGCTTATCCCATCAGGCCCTGTCTAAACCTCAGGCGGCGCCGGAAGGACCGTCAAAGCCCCACATGCGTTCAAGGTTATAGAAGCTGCGCACTTCCGGGCGGAACAGGTGAATGACAACGCTGCCGGCGTCCACCAGCACCCAGTCCGCTGCGGGCAGACCTTCGATGCGGGCATGACCGAAGCCACCCTGTTTGAGTCGTTCGCCGAGTTTTTGTGCCATCGCCGCCACCTGGCGGGTCGAACGGCCCGAAGCGATCACCATGAAATCGGCGATGCTCGACTTGCCTTCGAGGTCGATGGTGACAAGGTCCTGCGCCTGATCGTCGTCAAGGCTTTGCAGGACGAGGGCCAATTGCGGGTCGTCGGACTCGACAATGGCCGGGGGCTTGGCGCCGGTTTCGGCCGGCTGTATCTGTGCCTGTGGCATCTAGTGGGGTACTGCTCCTTTCTCACGACCGTCAGGGCAGGATCCGGGGATCCTGCCACCTTCGATCTCACTTTCGATATGCGGACGTGCGAAAGAAAGGCAAAATGCCCCACTCACGCTGCATGTCCGGGGATACGGTGGTGCGTGACACCATCCCGAAGAAAGCCGGCGCGCGAAAGTCTTTCCATGGACTTTCGGTCCCACTCCGGATCGGCCTGGCGGATCGCCGTGGCCGACCGCTCATCGGGGTCGAATCGCAATGTCACCAGCGCGGGTGCGCTCCACCTTTCCGGACTGCGAAGACTGTGCTGGGGCCTCCGGAATCTCCCCAACCAGGCCATCGCGGGGCTCGCGAAGGCAGAGCCATCATACCCCGGACGGGCAATTACCGCAATCGGCATGAGTCTCGCGATGGCGCGCCAGTCTTTCCACTGGTGGAACTGGGCCAGATTATCGGCCCCCATCAACCACACGAAGCGCCGCCGGGGGTAGCGCCGCAGCAGTGCGCGCAGGCTGTCGACCGTGTAGCGGGTGCCCAGTTCGCGCTCGATCGCGGTCGCCCGGATTCGCGTCCGGCGCGCCTGCTTCGCTGCCGAGGCGACGCGGGCGGCAAGCGGTGCCATGCCGGCCTTGGGCTTGAGCGGATTGCCGGGAGAGACCAGCCACCAGACCTCGTCGAGCCCCAGCGCCTCGGCTGCAAAAAGGCTGATCCGCCGGTGCCCGCCATGCGCCGGATTGAAGCTGCCGCCCAGCAGCCCGGTAACGGGGCCGACGCGCCGATGGGACACCTCGGTCGAGAAAATGCTGCTCAGGGCCGGGCCTGCCCGGTGCCGCGCACGACCCACTTGTATGTCGTCAGCCCTTCAAGCGCGACCGGCCCGCGTGCGTGAAGACGGCCGGTGGCAATGCCGATCTCGGCGCCGAGCCCGAATTCGCCGCCATCGGCAAACTGGCTCGATGCGTTGACCATGACGATGGCGCTGTCCACTTCCGCCAGGAAGCGCTCCGCCGCCGCAGCATCCTCGGTGACGATCACGTCGGTGTGATGCGACGAATGCGCGGCAATATGCTCGAGCGCGGCATCGAGGCCGTCCACCACTGCGACCGAAAGGACCGCATCGAGGTACTCGGTATCCCAATCCTCGTCGCTCGCCGGGAGAATGCGCGGATCGAGTGCCTGCGCACGGGCATCGCCGCGCAATTCGCAGCCTGCGTCAAGCAGCTTGCGCACTACCGCGCCCGAAGCGGAGAACTGCGTATCGAGCAGCAGCGTCTCCATCGCGCCGCAAATGCCGGTGCGGCGCATCTTGGCATTGAGCGCAAGGCCCACCGCCATCTCCGGATCGGCGGCGGCGTGGATATAAGTGTGGCAGATGCCGTCGAGGTGCGCGAGCACCGGTACCCGCGCATCGGCCTGAACGCGCGCGACAAGGCTCTTGCCCCCGCGCGGCACGATCATGTCGATCAGCCCGGCTGCCGTCAGCATGGCGCCGACCGCCGCGCGGTCCTGCGTGGGCATGAGCTGAATCGCCGCTTCGGGCATGCCCGCCGCGACAAGGCCTGACGTCATGGCGTCAAGGATCGCCCGGTTCGAATGAAGTGCTTCGGTGCCCCCGCGCAGCAGCGCCGCATTGCCCGAACGCAAGCAGAGCGCGGCGGCATCGGCGGTGACGTTGGGACGGCTTTCGTAAATGATGCCGATCAGCCCGATCGGAATGCGCACGCGCGAAAGCTTGAGGCCGTTGGGACGCTCGCTCGTCGAAATCACTTCGCCGACCGGATCGGCGAGCCCCGCCACTTGCTCCACGGCATCGGCGATACCGGCAAGCCTTGCGGAATCGAGCCGCAGACGGTCGAGCATCGCGCCGGTCAGGCCCTTGGCCTCCCCGGCGGCAACATCGATCGCATTGGCGGAAAGAATCGCTGGCGCGGCGCCGCGCAGTGCGGAAGCGGCGGCGCGCAGGGCGTCTGCCTTCTGCGCATCGCTCATCTTCGCAAGGTCGCGCTGGGCGGCGCGGCCTGCGTGGGCCAACCGGGCGACAAGCGCCTCGGGAGCCTCGACAACCTCTTGGGCGGCAAGCGTGGTCTGCTCGGTCATGGAGGCGGCGTAGCACCGTTGCGCGAACCTGTCACCGATGCGGCCGACCGATGCATGTCATGCAATCGTCGCCTGTCAGTCATCCACAGGGAAATTTTGCGAATCTCTGGTACTTTTGCGCGAATTCAACAGGATAGAGCCGCGAATCGAGGTTAATTCTGGAAAACGGTTTGCCGCAAATGCGCAACCGTTCCCTCAATTCATCGCAACCGCGGTCCGTCTCATCCCGTTTTTGCAACCATTCGGGGCGAGTCGATTCGCCTTTGCCCCCCTCCCCTGCTAGCCCGCCGCCCGGGGTCAAGAACAAGCTTTCCAAGCGGGGTCGTTTTGAAGTTCATCTCTGCCGAGACCCTCAAATCGCGTCTCCAGGCGGCTTTTCCCGAACGCGAATTCATCATGCGCTCGCAGGGACAGGTCCGCTTCATCCGCATTTCGTCGAGAATGCAGAAAGTGGCCGCTGGCGCCTGCGCCACGCTGCTGGGCGCTTGGTGCGTGTCGATGGGCGCGGTCGCCGTCTCGCAGTTCAGCTCGACCAGCGAGCATGCCATGCTGCGCATGCGCGAAGCCAATGTCGCCACTGCCGAGAGCCGCGTACAGCAGTATCGCAATAATCTCGACGGCACCGTGGCCGATCTTGCGCGCCGCCAGAAGTTCATCGAGACCATGGTCGAAGCGCACATCGGCGATCTGCCGGAAGACGCCAAGCCCGGCGAAACCGGGGCCGACAGCAGCGCCGAAACCGCCGGAACCGTCAAGAAAGTCAGCGTCGCGGTGCCCGAGGCCGGCAAGCTCGCCGGGGTGGAAGCCGAACAGCTCGCCTTCGTTGAACGCCTGACCCGTTATGCCGACCGCCGCGCCGCCTCTACCGCCGACACGATCCGCAAGCTCGGACTCAATCCCAACTCTATCGCTGCCGGCAATCGCGGCGGCGAGGGTGGCCCGCTCGAAAAGCTCTCCACGGCGGCCGATGGTTCGATCGACCCGCGCTTCCAGCGTCTTGGCCAGAGCCTTGCCCGCATGGACGCGCTGGAAAACGGCCTCGCCTCGATCCCGCAGGTCAGCCCCGCGCACGTCGCTTACGTTTCCTCCAGCTTCGGTTACCGCGCAGACCCCTTCACCGGCGGCGCTGCGTTCCACGCCGGACTCGACTTCCCCGGCCCGATGGGTTCGCCGATCTACGCCGCCGCCAAAGGCCGCGTGACTTTCGTCGGCCAGCGCCAGGGTTACGGCAACTGTGTAGAGATCAGCCACGGCAATGGTTTGATGACTCGTTACGGCCATCTTTCGGGCTTTAGCGTCCATCCCGGCCAACTCGTCGACGGCGGTACCCGCATCGCCGCAATGGGCTCGACCGGCCGCTCCACGGGCCCCCACCTCCACTTCGAGGTGCGAATCAACAACCGGCCCGTCAATCCGCGCACCTTCCTAGAGGCCGCCCGAAATGTTCAGCAAGAAGCCCGATAACGCTATGGCCAAGACCTTTTCCAGCACAACTGCCCGCACCGGCTCCACGAGCTTTTCGGTGCTCGGCACCGATACTGCCATTACCGGCAACATCGTGGCTTCTGTCGATCTCCATATCGACGGCCGCGTTACCGGTGACATTTCCTGCAAATCGCTCGTCCAGGGCGATGCCAGCGAGATCGCGGGCGCGATCAGCGCCGAGACCGTGCGCATTGCCGGTTTCGTGCGGGGCAGCATCTCCGCACGCGAAGTCGTGATCCTGCGCACCGCGCGCATTGAGGGCGACGTTTCCTACGACGCGCTCACCATCGAACAGGGCGCCCGCCTCGAAGGCCGGCTCAACCCGAACGGCGGGCAGATTCCGCCTGCCATCGCCCAGCTCACTGACGAGAGCGAGCTGGTTCCGGCGGAGTGATATTCGGCGTTTGAGTGGGGGCATGGGTTCAGACCGGTTCATTGCCCTTCCTCTGCGAAAAGCCCCGTCATTCCCCCGAGCGTTCGTTCATCACCGCGCGCGTGGTGGAGCAACTCAGACGTCGCCCCCGCGAAGGCGGGGGCCCCGCTGCCTTTTCGCTACCTCGTAAGAAAAGCGGGGTCCCCGCCTTCGCGGGGACGACGAGGTTTGATTTTGCAATCTGGCGTAGGCCTACGCCCGGCATATCCCTCCACCACCCGCACAAACAAAAAGCCCCGTGACGAACGCATCGTCACGGGGCTTTTTGTATTTCTTCGCGTGGAAGGCGAAGGGACGATTATTCGCCCTGATCCCCCGCAGCCTCGGCAGCGCGCTTGGCCTGGAGCCAGGCGGCCACTTCGGCTTCCTGCGCGGCTTCCGAAGCGGCGCGCGAGGCGGCTTCGCGTTCGGCGCGCAGTTCCTCGATCAGCGCTTCGCGATCGTCGACCAGACGCTCATCGCTCAGGCCGTCGTCCTCGATGCCAGCCTTCTTGGCGGCCTTGAAGACGATGAAATCGAGTTCACGCTGCGAGCACAGGCCCAGCGTGACCGGATCCTTCGGCGTGATGTTGGCGATGTTCCAGTGCGAACGATCGCGGATCGCGGCGATGGTGTTGCGCGTGGTGCCGATCAGCTTGCCGATCTGCGCGTCCGAAACCTCGGGGTGATTGCGCAGAATCCACGCAATACCGTCGGGCTTGTCCTGACGCTTCGAGACCGGGGTGTAACGCGGGCCCTTGGTACGGCTCACGGTTACCGGGGCGCGGTGCATCCTGAGCTTGTACTCGGGATTTGCCTGACCCTTCTCGATCTCTTCCATGGTCAGCTCTCCCGAGCGGACCGGATCGCGGCCGGTATACTTGGCGGATGCCAGATCGTCGGCCATCGCCTGCACTTCGAGCATGTGCAGGCCGCAGAACTCGGCAATCTGCTCAAAGGTCAACGCTGTCGTGTCGACCAGCCACGAGGCGGTCGCGTGCGGCATCAGCGGAGTGGGCTGGCTCATGTCTCTATCTCCGGCGGAAACAATAAGGGCCGCCCCTTCGCGGAGCGGCCGTACGGCTCCGATTTAGGGAAACTTTGCGGCTTCGGCAAGCACAAGCCTTGATTTTGGCAATTCCATCCTGCGTGATTTTGAAACGACTTGGCAAAACCATCAGGGGGACGAGTCTGGATTTGCTCAACCGCGTCACGAAACTACGTGGCAGCGCATCTTCCGAACGCGACTTGCGGACGGCAGCCCGGGTCAGATCTCCAGCACGATCTTGCCGACATGATCGCCCGCCTCCATCCGCGCATGGGCCGCAGCGGCCTCTGCCAGCGGGAAGCAGGCATCCATCACCGGGCGCAGTTCGCCGTCCTCGACCAGCGGCCAGGCATTGGCGAGAATTTCCTGCGCCAACAGTCCCTTGAACGCATCCGAGCGCGGGCGCAGGGTCGATCCGGTGAGGGTGTAGCGACGGGTCATGACCACGGCCATGTTGATTTCGGCCCGGGTGCCGCCCTGCACCGCGATCGTCACATGCCGGCCGTCTACAGCGAGGCACTTCAGATTGCGCGCGACATAGTCGCCGCCCACCATGTCCAGAACGAGGTCGACACCCTTGCCATCGGTGATTCGCGCCACTTCCTCGACGAAATCGCTGGTCTTGTAGTCGATCGCATGGGCCGCGCCGATCTCCAGCGCGCGAGCGCACTTTTCGGGCGATCCACAGGTCACGATTACCGTCAGCCCGAAATGCCGGCCGAGCATGGCCGCCATCGTGCCGATCCCGCTGGTGCCGCCGTGGACCAGCATCGTCTCGCCATCGCGGGCATAGCCCCGCTCGAACACGTTGTGCCAGACGGTGAAAAGCGTCTCGGGAAGCGCCGCTGCTTCATCCAGCCCAAGGCCTTCGGGCACCGGCAGGCAATGCACCGCCTTGGCCAGGCAATATTCGGCATAGCCGCCGCCACTGACGAGCGCGCAGACCGACTGGCCGGGCAAAAACTCGGTCACCCCCTGCCCCAGCGCGGCGACCTGCCCCGAGATTTCGAGGCCGGGAATCGGCGAGGCGCCCGGCGGCGGCGGGTATTTGCCCTGACGCTGTACCACATCGGGGCGGTTAACGCCCGCATAGGCAACCTTGACCAGAACTTCGCCCGGCCCCGGCACGGGAACCGGCAAAGTGACGGGCTTGAGCACATCAGGACCACCCGGCGCATCGAAGCCGATCGCGGTCATCTGTTTCACTGCGTTAACTAACATAGGCATCCTGTTGCCACAGACCCACTATACAAGGGAACATGTTTTGAGACCATTGACAGCAAGCATCTCCGGTCCGATGCTGCAATGCAATGGACGATGATGATCGACCGCGGCGGCGGTCGCCCGAGGTAGAACTCGGAGCCGCCAGCCTTCTCGCCAGCGAAAGCCTGGAGCGCTATTCGCTGGACGAACTCGGCGCACGCATCGCCCTCCTCGAAGCAGAAATCGAACGGATCCGCGCGCATCGCCGCGCGGCCCAGGCACACATGCTCGCGGCCGATGCCCTGTTCAGGCCCAAGACGCCATGACGGGCGCGAGCTTCACCCCTCGCCCCGGCGAACATCTCGCAACCGTCGCGAGCATGCCTATATGGAGCAGGAAACCCGAAACCGAACATTCCTTATCTTGCCTCAAGCTCCTCCGCCCCAAGCTTTCCCCCAAGGAGAGTCCCACTCCCACATGAAAGTTTCCTAGATGCCCAGCTTCGCGCAAAGCCTAGAAAAGACCCTTCACGCCGCGCTCTCGCACGCTTCAGAGCGCAGCCATGAGTACGCAACGCTCGAGCACCTGCTGCTCGCCCTGATCGATGATCCGGACGCGGCACAGGTCATGCAGGCATGCGGAGTGGACCTTGGCGACCTCGGTGACGTCGTGCGCCAATACCTCGACCAGGAATACCAGTCGCTGAAGACCGAGGAAAAGGGCGATCCCGCCCCCACCGCCGGCTTCCAGCGCGTGATCCAGCGAGCAATCCTGCATGTCCAGTCCTCCGGCAAGGACACCGTAACCGGTGCCAACGTGCTGGTTGCCCTGTTCTCCGAGCGCGATTCCTACGCGGTCTACTTCCTGCAACAGCAGGACATGAGCCGCCTCGACGCCGTCAGCTACATCAGCCACGGCATCGGCAAGGGCGGCAAGCGCGTCGAGGATCGCGCCCCCAAGGGCAGCGAAGACCAGGCGCCGACTCCCGAAGAGAAGGCCGAGACCAAGAGCGCCAACAAGAAGGATTCCGCGCTCGACCAGTTCACCGTCAATCTCAATGAGAAGGCGCTGCTGGGCAAGGTTGATCCGCTGATCGGTCGCGGCCCCGAAGTGGACCGCACGATCCAGATCCTCTGCCGCCGTTCGAAGAACAACCCGCTTTACGTGGGCGATCCCGGCGTCGGCAAGACCGCCATCGCCGAAGGTCTGGCGCGCAAGATCGTCGAAGGCGAAGTGCCCGAGGTGCTTTCCGAAGCGGTGATCTACTCGCTCGACATGGGCAGCCTGCTAGCGGGCACGCGTTATCGCGGTGACTTCGAGGAACGCCTGAAGCAGGTCGTCTCCGAACTGGAGAAGATGCCGCACGCGATCCTGTTCATCGACGAGATCCACACAGTGATCGGCGCCGGCGCCACCAGCGGCGGCGCGATGGACGCTTCGAACCTGCTGAAGCCCGCACTGTCGGGCGGCACGATCCGTTGCATCGGTTCGACCACCTACAAGGAGTTCCGCAACCACTTCGAGAAGGACCGCGCGCTGCTGCGCCGGTTCCAGAAGATCGACGTGAACGAACCCACCGTGGAAGACACGATCAAGATCCTGCGCGGCCTGCGCACGGCCTTCGAGGAACACCACAAGGTCAAGTACACGCCGGATGCGATCAAGACCGCGGTCGAGCTTTCGGCGCGCTACATCAATGACCGCAAGCTGCCTGACAAGGCGATCGACGTGATCGACGAAGTGGGCGCGATGCAGATGCTGGTGCCCCCCAGCCGCCGCAAGAAGACGATCACCGCGCGCGAAATCGAGCAGGTGATCGCGACGATGGCGCGCATCCCGCCCAAGTCGGTCAGCTCGGATGACAAGAAGGCGCTCGAAAACCTCGAGCGCGATCTGAAGCGCGTGGTCTTCGGTCAGGACAAGGCCATCGAGGTGCTTTCCACCGCGATGAAGCTCAGCCGCGCGGGCCTGCGTGATCCGGACAAGCCGATCGGCTCGTTCCTGTTCTCCGGCCCCACCGGCGTCGGCAAGACCGAGGTTGCCAAGCAGCTCGCCTCGATCATGGGCATCCCGATCCAGCGCTTCGACATGTCCGAATATATGGAGCGTCACTCGGTCAGCCGTCTGATCGGCGCCCCTCCGGGCTACGTCGGCTTCGATCAGGGCGGTCTGCTCACCGATGCGGTGGACCAGCAGCCACACTGCGTGCTCCTTCTCGACGAAATCGAAAAGGCGCACCCCGATCTGTTCAACATCCTCCTGCAGGTGATGGACAACGGCAAGCTGACCGACCACCACGGCAAGACCGTGGACTTCCGCAACGTGGTCCTGATCATGACCACCAATGCGGGCGCGTCGGACATGGCCAAGCAGGGCATCGGTTTCGGTGACACGTCCAAGGCGGATGCCGGGGACGAGGCGGTGAAGCAGATGTTCAGCCCCGAGTTCCGCAACCGTCTCGATGCCATCGTGCCCTTCGCCTATCTCGCCAAGGAAACGATCAGCCGGGTGGTGGACAAGTTCATTCTTCAGCTGGAACTCCAGCTGGCGGACCAGAACGTCCACATCCAGTTCGACTCCGACGCGCGCGAATGGCTGGGCCATCGCGGCTACGACAAGCTCTACGGGGCGCGGCCGATGGCCCGTGTCATCCAGGAGAAGGTCAAGCAGCCGCTGGCGGAAGAGCTGCTGTTCGGCAAGCTGGCCTACGGCGGCGAAGTCCATGTTTCGGTCAAGGAAGACGGGCTGAACTTCGAACTGGCCCCCGCCGCTCCCAAGGTGGTCAAGGCCAAGAAGAAGCCCGCCGTGAAGAAGACGGTCAAGAAGCCCGGCACCCAGCCGGAACCCAACACCGACGACTGAGACGGCGCTGCTGCACTCAAGAGAAAATGGGGTGGGAACCACGCGGTTCCCGCCCCATTTTTCCATTCATGGCCCGTGATTTCGCCTGGATCAGACCGGAGCCCGAGGGCATCCACATCGCCCCGGCCGATTGCTGGATCGATCCCTCGATCCCCGTTGCCCATGCGCTGGTGACGCATGGCCATTCCGATCACGCGCGCGGTGGTCACGGCGTGACCGTAGCGACGCCGGAGACGCTGGCGATCATGGAACTGCGCTATGCCACCAGCGAAGGCGCCCGGCCGGTACTTTATGGCGAGACGCTGCGCCTGCCGGGCGATGTCTCGGCCACGTTCTTTCCCGCCGGACACGTGCTGGGATCGGCGCAGATCCTGCTCGAACACGCGGGCGAGCGCGTCGTCGTCACCGGCGATTTCAAGCGCCGCCCCGATCCCACCTGCGCGCCTTTCGAGGTGGTGCCTTGCGACGTGCTCGTCACCGAGGCGACCTTTGCGCTTCCGGTGTTCCGCCATCCGCCCGTCGAGCACGAGATTGCCAAGCTGCTCTCTACTCTTGCCGCCAATCCGGAACGCTGCGTGCTTGTCGGCGCCTATGCGCTGGGCAAGGCGCAGCGCCTGATCGCGGAACTGCGCCGCGCGGGGCATGCCGCACCGATCTACCTCCATGGGGCGATGGAGGCGATGTGCCGCCTCTACGCCCGCTTCGGGATCGACCTTGGCGACTTGCGGCTGGTGAGTGACGTCAAGACGCCGGAACTCGCCGGGCAGATCGTGATCGCGCCGCCTTCGGCGCTCAATGACCGCTGGAGTCGTCGCCTGCCGGACCCGATCACCGCCATGGCCTCCGGCTGGATGCGCGTCCGCCAGCGCGCCCGCCAGCGGATGGTCGAGCTACCGCTCGTCATCTCCGATCATGCGGATTGGGACGAACTCACCCGGACCATAACCGAGGTGAATCCGGCCGAGACATGGATCACCCACGGGCGTGAGGATGCCATGATGCGCTGGTGCGAGCTAAATCAGCGCAGGGCGCGCGCATTGGCGCTGGTGGGTTATGAGGACGAGGATGATTGAGATGGCGCAGATGCACTCCCATCCCGCACTTCCTCTCCCGCAATATCCCGTCGCCCCCGCGAAGGCGGGGGCCCCGCTGCCTTTTCGCTACGCCGCAAGAAAAGCGGGATCCCCGCCTTCGCGGGGACGACGAGGTTTTCAGGGCTTGGGCTGTTTCGGGGCCGATAACCGAAGTTATCGCCCCAAGCCGATCCGCCCATGAGACGCTTCGCCGCCCTGCTCGACGCGCTGGTCTATACCCGCAGCCGCAATGCCAAGCTCAAGCTGCTGGCGGACTACTTGCGCGAAACCCCCGATCCCGATCGCGGCTGGGCGCTGGCGGCGCTGACCGACGGACTCGACTTTCCGGCGGTGAAAAGCGCCACCATCCGCAATCTGATGACCGAGCGCGTCGATCCGGTGCTCTGGGCACTCAGCCGCGATTATGTCGGCGACACGGCGGAGACCGCGAGCCTGCTCTGGCCCGGTCCGGATATCGCCGAAGATCCACCCACCGTGAGCGAGGCGGTCGACACGCTATCGCGCATGACTCGCGCCAACGTCATGATGGAACTGCCCCGGCTGCTCGACCGGCTCGACGCCGAAGAGCGCTACGCCCTGCTCAAGCTCGCGACCGGCGCGATGCGGATCGGCATTTCGGCCAGACTGGCCAAGACCGCCTTCGCATTGGCGTTCGACGTGTCCGTGGAGGACGTGGAAGAGCACTGGCACGGCCAGTCCGCCCCCTATGCCGCGCTGTTCGGTTGGGCCGCGCACGGTGCCGCGCCACCCTCGGCCGAGCACCTGCCGCTGTTTCGTCCCTTCATGCTCGCGCATCCACTGGAGGCTGCGGAAATCGACCTTGCGGGCTATGCCGCCGAATGGAAATGGGACGGCATCCGCGTCCAGGTCGTTCACGTAAACGGCGAAACGCGAGTCTATTCGCGGTCGGGCGACGATATCTCCGGAAGCTTCCCCGAAATCGCCGAAGCGCTTCACATTGATGCCGTGCTCGATGGCGAATTGCTGGTGCGCGGCGCCCATCAGGGCCGTGAGGAAGGCGGGGCGGCAAGTTTCAATGCCTTGCAGCAGCGGCTCGGGCGCAAGACGGTGTCGAAGAAGATGCTGGCGGACTATCCCGCCTTCGTCCGACTCTACGACGTCCTGATTCTGGAGGGCGAGGATCTGCGCCCCCTGCCCTGGAGCGACCGCCGCGCACGGCTGGAGGAACTGATTGCCCGACTCGATCCGGAGCGTTTCGATCTCAGCGCGGTGATTCCTGCAGCCGATTTCGCGGAACTCGCCGCGATCCGCGAACGCGCGCGAGAGGATGCCATCGAAGGCGTCATGCTGAAGCGGCGTGACAGTCCCTATGTCGCCGGGCGCAAGACCGGGCTCTGGTACAAGTGGAAGCGCGATCCGCTGCTGATCGACTGCGTGCTGATGTATGCCCAGCGCGGCAGCGGCAAGCGCAGTTCGTTCTATTCGGACTATACGTTCGGCTGCTGGGACGGCGATCCGGATTCAGGCGCGGAACTCCTTCCGGTGGGAAAGGCCTATTTCGGCTTCACCGACGAGGAACTGAAGTGGCTGGACCGCTATGTCCGCAATCACACGGTCAACCGCTTCGGCCCGGTGCGCGAAACCGACAAATCGCTGGTGCTCGAAGTGGCTTTCGATTCCGTCCACGCAAGCAAGCGCCACAAGTCCGGCCTTGCCATGCGCTTCCCCCGCATCCACCGCATCCGCGCCGACAAGCCCGCGCACGAGGCTGACCGCATAGCAACACTGCAGGCGATGATCCGCGATTGATCGGAATCAAGTTCCACGTGGAACCGATGGACTATTCCATCGACGTCCCCATCTGCGTGTCTGAGAGATTCTATTCGTGACCACCGACAACTCCCCCGCCGCAACACCGCACGACCTGCTCGGCGGCGCGCCCGTGTTCGCGGCGATCGCCAATCGCTTCTACGACCTGATGGAGCGGGATCCGGCTTACGCCGAACTGCGGGCGATGCATGCCGAGGATCTCGGTCCGATGCGCGAGAGTCTGCCGCGCTTTCTGGCCGGTTGGGCCGGCGGTCCGCGCGACTGGTTCGAAGCCAATCCGGGCAAATGCATGATGAGCCTGCACAAGAATTTCCCGATCGATCGCGCGACCGCCATGCAATGGGCCGAGGCGATGGCCCGCGCGGTGGCCGATGTGGCACCGGAACCTGCCAACGTGGCCCAGGCCATGACCGACGCGCTGACTCGCATGGCGCGGAGCATGGCAAAGCCGGGCTGAATACCCTCTCCCGAGCTGGCGACAACCGCCTCACTTATCCTGTGTGACCTTGCTCATCCCCAGCGCCCCACTCTCCCGAGTGATCCCGCTCTTCTTGAGAAATCCCGCTCATCTCGAGCAACCCCGCTCATCCTGAGCTTGTCGAAGGATCAAAGCCACACCTAAGGATGCAAGCCCCCTCCGTCAGCGCTTCGCAGTGCCACCTCACCGTTCCAGGACGGACATCAAAGATCCACGTGAAACTGCTTCTCGCGCGAAGTTGCGCCGCGCAACAATTCGATTCGTGAGGGCGCCAGATCCAGCGCAGTAGCGAGAAGCTGGCGCACGGCCTCGTTAGCCTTGCCATCTTCCGGCTTGGCGCGCACTTTCGCGTGGAGACGCCCTTCGGCAATCTCCAGCGCTTCCCCCTTCGCCCCGGGCGTGACGCGCACGGCCAGTCGCTGTTCGCTATCCACCAGCGCGCGGATCGCTTCGACAGGCGGAAGCGCAGCCCTAGGTTTTGCCATCAGCCTTTCAGGCCCAGCGCCTCGGCATGCAGACGGCCATTGATGACGTAGCCTTTCACGCCCGCCTGATTGGCCGCGATGGTCTCGTCATCGAGATCGCGCAGATATTTCGCCGGGCGGCCCATCCACAGCTGCCGCGCACCGATGCGCTTGCCGGTAAGCTGGGCCCCGGCCGCCAGCATGCCGTCGGACTCGATATAGCTGCCATCCATGACAATGGCCCCCAGACCGACGAAGGCGCGATCTTCCAGCGTCGAGCCATGGACCATCGCCATATGCCCGATCAACACGTCCTCGCCGATCAGCGTCGCATAGCCCTCGGGCCGCGAAGGCTTGGGGCTGTCGCAGTGAATCACCGTGCCGTCCTGCACATTGGTCCGCGCGCCGATGACGACGCGGTTCACGTCGGCGCGGATCACGCAGTTGTACCAGATGCTGACATCCGGCCCGATCTCGACATCGCCGATGATCCGGCAGCCGGGGGCGATAAAGGCGCTGGAGTGAATTCGCGGCGCCTTGCCGTTGAAGGCCGCCACGGTGATGTCGGTGCGATTCATGGTCATTCCTCTCCCCCGGATGTCAGCGCGCCTGCGCCGCCCATTCGGCCTGCGTGATCGAATAGACGATGTGCGGCCGCAAGGGATCTTCAGGCGCAAGCGCGGGATGATCGAAATCCTGATCGTGGCGGCGAGTCATGCCCAATCGCTCCATCAATCCCCATGACCGGCTGTTGCCCAGCACCGTCATCGCCAGGATCGCATCCGCCCCGAACACGGTGAAGCCCCAGTCGAGGCTCGCCGCTGCCGATTCACGCGCATAGCCCTGCCCCCAGGCCTCGCGCGCCAGTCGCCAACCGATCTCCACACGGCCTTCCAGCGGCGTACCGACCGGCCCTGGCTTCAGGCCGCAGAAGCCGAGGAATTGCCCGTCAGACTTGCGTTCGATGGCCCAAAAGCAATGCCCATAGTCGCGCTGGAAACCCTGCTGCCGCGCGATGATCTCCGCGACCTGAGCGGCGCTGGCGAGCGGGCCGAGGAATTCCATCACGGCCGGATCGCTGCACATGGCCAGGAACGGCGTGGCGTCTTCGTCTGTCCAACCGCGCAATACCAGCCGATCGGTCTCCAGCAGAAAGTCCGTCATCACATCATTTCTGCAAGAGACGCGCTGCGTGGACGGCATGGTAGGTCAACACGCCCGAACAGCCCGCGCGCTTGAAGGCGAGCAGCGTTTCCAGCACCATCGCATCCCGCTCCGCAGCACCGGCCGCCACCGCCGCCTCGATCATCGCGTATTCGCCCGAGACCTGATAGGCGAAGACCGGAACCTCGAAGGTCTCCTTCACCCGGCGCACGATGTCGAGGTACGGCAGGCCCGGCTTGACCATGACGCTGTCCGCACCTTCGGCCAGGTCCATCTCCACCTCACGCAGCGCTTCCTCGGCGTTGGCCGGGTCCATCTGGTAGGTCTTCTTGTCGCCCTTGAGCAGGCCGCGCGTGTTCACCGCATCGCGGAACGGGCCGTAGAAGGCCGAAGCATACTTGGCGGCATAGCTCATGATCTGGACGTTGATGTGACCTTCGTCCTCCAGCGCGTCGCGGATCGCGCCGATACGGCCGTCCATCATGTCCGAAGGCGCGATGATATCGGCGCCCGCCGCCGCCTGATTCAGCGACTGGCCGACCAGCACTTCCAGCGTCTCGTCGTTGAGCACGTAGCCCTTGTCGTCCAGCAGGCCGTCCTGCCCGTGGCTGGTATAGGGATCGAGCGCGACATCGGTGAGCAGGCCGATGGAATCGCCAAGTTCGTCGCGGATCGCGCGCAGAGCACGGCACATCAGATTGTCGGGATTGAGCGCCTCGGCGCCGTCGGCGCTGCGGCGTTCGGGCTGGGTATCGGGGAACAGCGCGATGCAGGGAATGCCCAGATCGGCCGCTTCCCGGGCCCGCTGGACAAGCAGGTCGACCGACCAGCGCGAGACGCCCGGCAGCGAGGAAATCGGCTGTTCTACCGCCGTGCCTTCGGTCACGAAGACCGGCCAGATGAGATCGGCGGGAGTCAGCACCGTCTCGCGGTGCATGGCACGGCTCCAGACCGTGGCGCGCGTGCGGCGCAGGCGGGTGTGGGGATAGGATCCAGTCATGGCACGGGTGATTGCCGGAAAAGCCGTGCCTGTTCAATCGGACGGACTGTCCAAGCGAGCAAGCCTGCTTGCGCGGCATGCATCGCCGACAGCGAACCCTTCAGTTCACGGTGTTTTTCGGCTCCAGCCGATCGATTTCGCGCTGCGCGCCGATCGGCGCATTGGTTGCCGGAGCGATCGCGCCCAGCGCATCGCCGGGCTGAACATTGAGCAGCGACTTCATCCGCGCATCGAAGGCGTTCTTTTCCCGGCCGTCGATCTGCGGCCGCGATGTGAAGCGCAGCCCGGCGGGGTTGATCGTCTGCCCGCCGCGATAGGCTTCGAAGTGAAGATGCGGACCAGTCGAGAGCCCCGAGGACCCGACATAGCCGATCACCTGCCCGGCGCGGACGTGGCTGCCGGCGGAGACGGCGATCCGGCTCATGTGGCCGTAACCGGTGCCAAGGCCGCCCGCATGCTCGATGCGCACGTAATTGCCGTGGCCGCCGTGGCGGCCCGAGAATGTCACCGTGCCGTCAGCCACGGCATAAATCGGCGAGCCATAGGCGGCGCCGAAGTCGATACCGGCGTGCATCCGCACATAGCCGAGGATCGGATGGCGGCGCATGCCGTAAGGTGAGGTCATGTGCCCGGCCACCGGCATGCCTGCAGGCGTGCTGCTGCCGCTGGAATCGGCAAGGCCGGAGGCGGCAACCATGTCGCCGTCCTGGCCCCAGCGCAGAAGCTGGAGGCGCGCCCTGCCCTCGTGTTCGAGCCCCGCGTAGAGCAGATTGCCGATCTCCCGCTCGCCCTTGGCCGAGCGTTTATAGGCCACGACGATGTCGAATTCGTCGTTCGGGCGGATGTCGCTCTCGAGGCTGAGATACTTGTCGACCGCCTGAAGATAGGCCTGAATCGCGGCGACCGGCGCCCCGGCATTGCGCGCCGAGCGATAAAGGCTGGACCCCACAGTGCCGCGAATGCGCAGCGGCGTCTCGTCGACATGAATCGGGCGGCGCACCAGCGAAAGCCCGCCGCCGCCACGCTGAATCGCAAGATCGAGGTCGAATCGCGCGCGAAAATCCATGGCGGTCAGCGCGCGCGGCGCTCCCGGCGCAGGCCGGTTACCCAGCGTCACGTCGAACTGGGTTCCGGGCGCGATCTCGCCAAGCGGCACCGCCTGCCCGACCAGCGCGCCGATCCGCGCGGCGTCATCGTCGCCCACGCCGATGCGTTCGAGCATCCGCGCGAAGCTGTCGCCCTGCCCCAGTGTCGCCACCAGATCCACGCTCGGGCGCTCGGGCACGCTGGCCAGCGGGCGAACCAGCGGACTCGCGCCCATATGGCGACCGGAGTCGGCGCCCAATGCCAGAGGGGCAATCGACTGGCTGCGAAACTCGTCTCGCTCACGCGCGGCAAGCGGCAGCGAAGTCGCAGCCTCCACCGCGGAGAAATCGGGCCAGAAAGCGAAAGCGGCCACCGACAGGCCAAGCATGGTCGCCATCCCGCGCAGCCAGCGCCGGCTGCCGATATCGCAGGCAAGGTCAGGAGCGATCTCCACACGCTCGCACCAGTGCTCGATTCCGCATTTCCAGCGGGAGAGCCGGTCGGACAGGCGCGGCCTGTTGGGAAGGGACGGCTTGACCGGTGCGGGCGCGGACTCGGGGGCAAGCATTTGCGCATGCGACAGCGCCGCGGCTTGCGCGCCGTTGCCGGCCTCCATGCCCCCGCCTTGTCCAAGATCCTTGAACAGATGCCCGTCCCTCTTCCACCCCCGCCGACCATCGGAAGTGCTCCGAACGGCGGCAGACCCGAGTCCCCAGTCGTGGCCCCAACGGGGGCCCTGCGCACGAGTCCTGCCCGTTCAAGGTTAATTGCTGCCTAACGTTGTGGATTACTGCCCCGATTTTCGGCGAACCGGGCCTTGCGGGTGCGTGGCCGGGATGCCAAATCGGAAGAGTAATGCCTTACGCGCCGCATGCCTCGTCGCGATACGACGCTCCCAGCGGGGTAAAGGCGGTGCTCGGCCCGACGAACACCGGCAAAACCCACCTCGCCATCGAGCGGCTTTGTGCCCATTCCAGCGGCGCCATCGGTTTCCCGCTGCGCCTGCTTGCGCGCGAGGTCTATGACCGCGTCTGCAAGATAAAGGGTGAGAACAACGTCGCCCTGATCACCGGCGAAGAGCGGATCGAGCCGAAGAACGCCCGCTACCTGCTGTGCACGGCGGAGGCGATGCCGGTCACCGACCGCAGCCTCGCTTTCGTCGCCATCGACGAGGCCCAGCTCGCCGCCGACCGCGAACGCGGCCATGTCTTCACCGACCGCCTGCTCCACGCGCGCGGCCGCGAGGAGACGATGATCCTGGGCTCGGCCACGATCGAACCGCTGGTGAAAGCGCTGGTGCCGGGCGTCGAGGTGGTCTCCCGCCCCCGCTTTTCCACGCTCAGCCATTCGGGCGCGAAGAAGCTCAGCCGCATTCCCCCGCGCAGCGCCATCGTCGCTTTTTCGGCCGAGCAGGTCTACGCGATTGCCGAAATGCTGCGCCGCTTTCGGGGCGGCGCCGCCGTGGTCATGGGGGCGCTGAGCCCGCAGACGCGCAATGCCCAGGTCGCGCTCTACCAGTCGGGCGAAGTCGATTATCTTGTCGCCACCGATGCCATCGGCATGGGCCTCAATCTCGATATCGAGCACGTCGCCTTCGCCGGACTCTCCAAGTTCGACGGCCGCCGCCACCGCCGCCTGACCACCGCAGAGATGGCGCAGATCGCCGGGCGGGCCGGACGCCACCAGCGGGACGGCACGTTCGGCACCCTGACCGGATCGGGCGGGCACGATTCCGAATTCGAGCCGGAAGAAGTCTATGCGATCGAGGAGCATCGCTTCCCGCCGCTGACCAAGCTGTTCTGGCGCGATCCGGAACCCCGCTTCGACAGCATCGCCACGCTGATTGCCGATCTCGAGGCCCCGCCGGAACGCCCCGAACTGGCCCCCGCGCCCGAGGCTATCGACCTTGCGGTGCTGAAGCGCCTTGCCGAAGACCCGGACATCGCCAGCACCGTGAACGGACGCGCGCAGATCGCCCGGTTCTGGGAAGTCTGCCGTCTGCCGGACTTCCGCCAGCAAGGCTCGGAAACCCATGCACGCTTCATTGCCCGGCTCTGGCAGGACCTGAAGCAGGGCGAACTGGGTGCCGACTACATGGCGCAGCAGATCGCCCAGCTGGACCGCACCGGCGGTGATATCGACACCCTGCAAGGCCGGATTGCCGCAATCCGTTCATGGGCCTATATCGCCCAGCGCCCCGACTGGGTGCTCGCCCGCGATGAAATGGCGGCGCGCGCGCGGGCGGTCGAAGCGCGGCTTTCCGACGCGCTTCATGGCAAGCTTACCGAACGTTTCATCAATCGCAGGACTGCCGTGCTCATGAAGAAACTCGGTCCCGACGCCGGACTGCTCTCGGTCCGTCTCGAAGACGAGGAAGTGCTGGTGGAGGGCGAGCACATCGGCTCGCTGCGCGGTTTCGGCTTCCAGGTCGATCCCGGCGCGCGCCTGACCGACCGCAAGCTGCTGCTGGCCGCCGCTGAAAGGCACTTGCCCGCCTTGCTCCAGGCCCGCGCCGATGCGCTGGCTGCCGCGATCCACGAAGGCGGCGCGCCGCTGACGCTCGATGGCGGCGCGATCAGCTGGGAGGGCGAGCGGATCGCCACCCTGACTGCCGGACGCTCGCTGCTCGCCCCGGTGCTGGTGCCTGAGCGCGTGCTCGATGCGATTCCCGCGCCATCGCGCAAGGCGCTTGTCGCCGCGCTGGAAGCCTGGCTCGAAACCGCGCTGGAACCGCTCGCCCCGCTGCGCAAGCTGGACGAGGCGAGTCGCTCGGAGGAAGCCGGCCCGGACTTGCGTGCACTGCTGATCTCGCTGGTCGAACGCGGCGGCATGGCCGCGCGCGAAGAAACCGGCGTGGACCGGCTCGACAAGGGACGCCGCACCATGCTCGCGCGGATCGGCGTGCGCGTCGGCGCGCTCGATCTTTTCCTTCCCGCAATGCTGCGCCCAGGCCCGATCGCGCTCTGGCGCCAGCTCGCCCGGGTCGCCGGCAAACAGGCACCCGGTGGTGAGCCCGATGCGGCGATGCCCCCCGCAATGGACGCGGCCAAGCGCCAGCGCGCGCCCGGCTATCGCAATCTCGGCAAACAACTCATCCGGCTCGACATGGCCGAGAAACTGCTGCGCGAAGCCCATGAGGCGCGCGGCACCGGTTCCGCCTCGCGCGATTTCGCGCTCGATCCGGCGCGTGCAGTCTCCATGGGCCTGACCACCTCAAGCTATGCGCGGCTACTGCGTATGGCCGGATTCCAGCCCGTGATGCCGCGTCCGCTTGCCGAGGACGCGCATGGGCCGCCCGCGCCGGTGCGCTGGCGCTGGCGGCCGCCGCGGCGCCAGGTCGAGGAAGTGCGGGTGCAGCCGGTCCGCGCGGACAGCGCCTTCGCAGCGCTTGGCGAACTGATCGGGGCCGACAGGGGGCGCTGATGACGGGCCCGGCGCGCAAGATACGGGGGGTGCGTTGAGGATCGACAAGCTGCTCTGGTTTCTGCGCCTTTCGAAGACGCGCCCGCTGGCCCAGGCCATGGCCGAAGCCGGGCATTTGCGGATCAACGGCAGGCGCGTCGAACGCGCCCACCAGAAAGTTTCTGTCGGCGATGTACTCACCGTACCTACAGCGGAGGGTGTCCGGGTGATAGAAATCCTTGCCCTGCCAACACGTCGAGGACCCGCCCCGGAGGCGCACACGTGCTATAGAGTGCTTGACGGGGTACCCGGTGATCCCATAGCAGCGGCCAATCGAAACGAGGTCTGAAAAGAGGAATTCGCAGCCATGACGTATGTCGTCGTCGACGCCTGCATCAAGTGCAAGTACATGGACTGCGTGGAAGTGTGCCCGGTGGACTGCTTCTACGAGGGCGAGAACATGCTGGTGATCAATCCCAGCGAGTGCATCGACTGCGGCGTCTGCGAGCCTGAGTGCCCGGCCGAAGCGATCCTGCCCGATACCGAGAGCGGACTCGAGCAGTGGCTCGAACTCAACGCCAAATATTCGGCCGAGTGGCCCAACCTGACCACGAAGAAGGATTCGCCGGCCGACGCCGACGAGTTCAAGAACGTCGAAAACAAGTTGGAAAAGTACTTCTCGCCCGAGCCCGGCGAAGGCGACTGAGCCTTTCCGGACGGGTTGCAGGGGGAACCGGTTTCCCCCTTGCCTGAGGGACTTGCGAGCGATACCGGTACCACGCGGGGCGCGCCCGGCGTGGTGCAAGGTTAATTCCTTGCACGCCTCTGGTAATTTTATCACATCGGTGCTATATAATCCCGCGACTGCCCGGGCTCCCCGCCCGTTTGGCAGGCATTTTCATTGCGAGGCAGGGTTCGAAAGCAGACGGTTGGGAGAGTTATCTGACCGGGCGGTGGAGACTTATCGTCTCCATGTCGCACCACCCGGGTTTCTCCCACCGTAAGTAAGGCAACGAACCTGCAGGTGAAAGGACGATAAATGGCAACCAAGGCCGATGCCTTCGATGTTGGAGATTACGTCGTTTATCCCAAGCACGGCGTGGGCCGTGTTATCGAGCTCCAGAAGCAGGAAATTGCCGGGATGCAGCTCGAGCTTTACGTGCTTCGGTTCGAAAAGGAACGCATGACTCTGCGCGTTCCCATGAACAAAGTCGAAGCAATCGGGATGCGCAAGCTGTCTTCCGACAAGACACTGCGCGAAGCACTCGACACGCTCAAGGGTAAACCCAAGGTCAAGCGCACCATGTGGTCGCGCCGCGCCCAGGAATACGAAGCCAAGATCAACTCGGGCGACCTCGTGTCGATCGCCGAGGTGACCCGCGACCTGTTCCGTGCCGACGACCAGCCCGAACAGAGCTACTCGGAACGCCAGATTTTCGAAGCCGCATCCTCGCGCCTCGCGCGCGAACTCGCGGCGATGGAAAAGACCGACGAACCGGCAGCGCTCAAGAAGATCCTCGCGATCCTCAACGAGTATGCACCCAAGTATTACGACAGCGCCGAAACGGTCTGATCCGCCGGGGCTTTCGTAACAGGACACAAGGGCCGCTCCCGCAAGGGGGCGGCCCTTTCCTTTTGGCGCTCTCCGCCCTTGCGATTCCCCACATGGTTCCCGGGGCCGTTCATTGCCTTGTCAGCAGAGGCATGACAGGTTCGCGCCCGACATGACGCGCACCCCCTCCCTTCGCCTCGCTTTTCCGCTCACGTGTCTGACCGCTGCCTTCGCACTGAGCGGCTGCATCAGCACTGTCGGCAAAGTCGTGACCGCGCCCGTGCGCATCGCCAGCTCGGCTGTCGACATGGCCACTACCAGCCAGTCCGAAGCGGACGAGAAGCGCGGCCGCCAAATGCGCGAACGTGACGAAAAGCTGGGCAAATTGCAGCGCCAGTATCAGCGGCACCTCAAGGAATGCGACAAGGGCGAACGCGATTCCTGCTCGAAGGCCCGCGACGATTACGCCGACATCCAGAACCTCAGCGGCTCCGCCTGAAACGGCCCCGGATCAAGCCGCCGCGCGGCGCAGGCGGTCGTTGATCGCCGCCCCTATTCCTTCTGACGGAACGGGCGCCACGGCCACGCGGGGAAGCTCCGAAGTCGCCGACTCGTGCAGCAGCGCGTAGAGCCGAGAGGCCGCTTCCGCGAGGTCTCCCGAAGGCGAGAGCGATACGTGTCCCTCGACCGGGCCGAAACCGATGTGGAACTCGTCCGCCCCAGCTTCGCGCGCATCCAGCCTGACCGGTTTTCCGGGTGCATAGTGGCTCGCGAGTTGGCCGGGCGCTTCGATCTCATGTGACGTCACGGCGTCAGGTTCGGTGCCGAGGACATCGCGGATCCGCGCGACCGGGATTGGACCCGGGCGCAGGACTTGCCAGCGACCGTCCTCGCGCAGCGCGACGATCGTCGATTCCAGGCCCGCCTCGCAGGCACCGCCATCCACCACCGCATCGATCCGGTCCCCCAGCGAGGCGACGACATGCGCGGCCGTGGTCGGACTCACGCCGCCGCTCCGGTTCGCGGAAGGCCCCGCCAGTGGCAGGCCGGATTCGACGATCACGTCGCGCATGATCGGATGAGCCGGACAGCGCAGCGCCACCGTAGGCAGGCCCGCGGTAACAGCTGAAGCAATCGCCGCACCCTCCTTCAAAGGCAGCACCATGGTCAGCGCGCCCGGCCAGAATGCGGCAGCAAGCGCCAATGCGCGCGCGTCGAACCGCGCGATACGCTGCGCAGCTTCAAGATCGGCGATATGCACGATCAGCGGATTGAAACTGGGCCTGCCCTTGGCGCGATAGATCGCGGCAACCGACTCGTCACGGTCCGCCCTTGCGGTCAGACCATAGACCGTCTCGGTCGGCACGGCGACCAGACCGCCCTCGCGCAGCAGCGTGGCCGCGCGGGCTAGCCCTGCGGAATTGGCGGCGAGTTGCTCGGGTCGACTGGTGCGCTCCATGCCCTGCCGCTATAGCGCGTTGCGAGGAATGCCAAGGAAAACCGCGAAAATGACCTTCAATCCCCCCAGCATCGATCAGGTGCTTGCCCTGCGCATCAACGCCGGACTCGACGACCTTGCGGAAACCGATCGCTTCGCCGCCGCCAGCGCCGATGTGGTGCAGGCCATCGTCGAAGGCGCAGGACAGTTCGCGGCCGGCGAATGGGCGCCGCTCAACCGCAAGGGAGATGCCGAAGGCGCCCGTATGGCCGGCGGCACCGTAGTGCTGCCAGAGGGCTTCGCACAGGCCTATGCCGATTTCGTCGAAGCCGGTTGGAACGCGATATCCGCGCCCGAGGATTTCGGCGGCCAAGGCCTGCCCCAGTCGCTGGCCGTCGCCGTGCTCGAATGCATGGGCACGGCCAACATGGCGTTCTCGTTGCTGCCCATGCTCACGGTGGGTGCGATCGAGGCGCTGATCCATCACGGCAGTCCGGCGCAGCAGGAGACCTATCTCGCGAAGATCGTCAGCGGCGAATGGTCCGGCACGATGAACCTCACCGAACCCCAGGCCGGGTCCGATGTCGGCGCGCTGCGCACCACGGCGGCGCCGATCGCCGAAGGCCCGCATGCCGGCAAGTATCGCATCGCCGGGCAAAAGATCTTCATCACCTGGGGCGAGCACGAGCTGGCCGAGAACATCGTCCACTTGGTGCTGGCACGCACCCCCGGCGCCCCTGCCGGATCGCGCGGGATCTCGCTGTTCCTCGTTCCGAAGTTCCACGTGGAACGCGATGGCACGCTCGGCGCCCGCAACGATCTCAAGGTCGTCAGCCTCGAACACAAGCTTGGCATCCACGCCTCTCCCACATGCGTGATGAGCTATGGCGACCATGGCGAATGCATCGGCGAGCTGGTCGGCGCGGAGAATGAAGGCCTGCGCTGCATGTTCACGATGATGAACAACGCGCGAATCAACGTCGGTGCCCAAGGCGTACAGATTGCCGAGCGCGCCCTGCAACAGGCCACGGCTTATGCCGCCGAGCGCGTGCAGTCCGCCCGCGCCGGATCGCCCGACAAAAACCCCGTCGCCATCATCGAGCATCCCGATGTCCGCCGCATGCTGCTGCGCATGCGCGCGCTTACCGAAGGCGGACGCGCCCTGCTCTACTACGCCACCGGGCAGCTCGATCGCGGCGGCATGGGGGACGAAACCGCTCAGCAACGCGCCGAGCTGCTGGTGCCACTGGTCAAGGCCTGGTGCACCGACATGGGCGTCGCAGTCACCAGCCTCGGCATTCAGGTCCACGGTGGCATGGGCTTCATCGAGGAGACCGGCGCCGCGCAGCATTACCGCGATTCCCGCATCGCTCCGATCTACGAAGGCACCAACGGCATCCAGGCCGCCGACCTCGTGACTCGCAAGCTCGGCATGGAGCGCGGCGGCGTGCTTTTTGCGCTGATGGACGAGATCGCCGCCGATGGCTCCGCATCGCTGCGTGATCTCGCGCTGGGCTGCAAGGCCACGGGCGAACGCTTCCTTGCCAGACCGCTCGACGACCGACTCGCGGCCAGCGTGCCCTTCCTCGATGCCTGTGCCGTGGCTGTCGCCGCCTGGCAGCTAGAACGTCAGGTCGCTGCCCTCCCCTCGCTCGACGTTCCTGAGGCCTTCGCCAAGCGCAAGCGCATCGTCGCCCGCTACTTCGCCGAGCACATCGTGCCCGAGGCCATGGGCGCGCTCGTACAGGCCGGAAAGGGCGCCGCCCTGCTCTACGATCTCACCACCGAGGAACTGACCGCGTGACCGACCAGACCGACGTTCTTACCCGCATTGCCGACGCGCTTGAAAGACTGACCCCTCCCCCTGTTGCCACCGTCGATTGGCTGGCCCACCCGGCCTACGTCTGGACCGGAACCGAAGCCCGCGCCGTCGCCACGCTGGAAGCGCCGAAGCTCGACATGCTGCGCGGTATCGATACCCAGAAGGAGCGCGTGGTCACCAATGTCGAGCGCCTCGCTGCCGGGCATGCCGCGCATGACATGCTGCTTTGGGGTTCGCGCGGCATGGGCAAGTCGGCGGTGATCCGCGCCTCGATCCGTGCGGCACAGGACAACCATCCCGGACGCATCGCCCTCGTGCAAGTCGCGCAGGAGGCCCTCCACGGCGTCACCGCGCTCTTTACGCTGCTGGGCAAGGTAGACCGCCAGTTCCTCGTCTACATCGACGATCTCGGCTTCGAGGAGAATGACGGCACCGGCCCGCGCTTGCTGCGCTCCTGGCTCGAAGGCGGGGTGGAGGCACGTCCGGCCAATGTCCGCCTTGCCGTGACTTCCAACCGCCGCGCCATCGTCGGCCGGACGATGAGCGAGCAGGACGACCCGATCAACCCGCGCGACGTGATCGACGATCGCCTCGCGCTGGCCGACCGCTTCGGACTCTCGATCGGCTATCACAACTGCGATCAGCCGGCCTACCTCGCGATCATCCACGGCTATGCCGAGCAGTACGGACTCGCGTTCGAGGAAAGCGACGCTCTCGAATGGTCGCGCCGCCGGGGCGCGCGCTCCGGCCGTGTCGCGTGGCAATATGTGACCGAACTGGCGGGTCGGGCCGGGAAGGTCCTCTAAGCGGATAGAAAAAAGGGCCGGGAAGCCAACGCTTCCCAGCCCTTTTTCGTTTTCGGCGCCCTCAGGGCAGGATCTTGTCCGGCTCCTTGTGGAAGCCCGCGACAGTGCCCGTTTCGGCACCCGGAACGGTCGGGTCCTTCAGTTCCTTCAGCGGCTCCATATGCGCCGCCACCACCGGCTTTATGTCTGCCGAAGGCTTCGCGCCCGGCGCATTCACACGCCAGATGGTGCCTGCGGTATCATCGCTGACGAGCAGGCTGCCGGTCTTGTCGAAGGCCAGCCAGGTCGGGCGGCCGTGGGTATGCGAGGCATCCTTGAGGAAGCCGGTCAGCACCGGCACCGGCTTCACATTCTTCGGATTGCCGTGATCGTCGAAGGGCACGAAGACCACATCGTAGCCAACGGCCGGACGGCGATTCCACGAACCGTGACGCGCCACGAAGGCACCGTTGGCGAACTTGTCGCCCATGATGTTGCCGCCACGCGCGAAGACCATGCCGAGCACCGCCGCATGCGCGCCCATCGCGTATTCGGGCTTGCGGGTATATTCGAGCATGTACGTTTCCATCGGCCACTGGACGCGGTCATCGAAGGTCGTCTTCCAGTAGATCCACGGCCAGCCATACTGCGCGCCGACGGGCACATTGGTCAGATAGTCCGGCACCAGGTCCGGGCCGAGCATGTCGCGCTCCTGCACCGTGGCCCAAAGCTCACCGGTCGAGGGATTCCAGCCGAGGCCGTTGGGATTGCGCATTCCGGCCGCGAACGGACGACGGCGGGCGGTTGCAACGTCGATTTCCCAGATCTGGGCGCGGCCCGCTTCGGCTTCCATGCCGTTGTCGGCAATATTGGAGGACGATCCCACCGCGACATAGAGATGCTCGCCATCGTCGCTCAGCAACAGATTGCGCATCCAGTGATTCCCGCCGGCGGGCAGGTCCATCATCTTGCGCAGCGGCTTGCCGACAAGCTGGGTCTCACCGGGCTGGAACGCAAATTCGAACACGGCGTCGTGGTTGGCGATGTAGAGCTTGCCATCACGATAGGCCATGCCCGAGGGCGAGTGCATGCCATCGGTGCGGAAGTCGAAGCGCTGTTCGGCCTTGCCGTCGCCATCGGCGTCGCGCAGCAGCACGATCTTGTCGGGCGAAGGCACATCGGCGCCGACCTGGCTGAACATCCAGCCCATCACCATGCCGGTGAACCCGCGCGGCCGGTTATCGGCCGGGGCGTTGGTCAGGGCCACCAGCACGTCGCCATTGGGCAGCGTCAGCATGGTGCGCGGGTGGTCGAGCCCTTCGGCGAAGCGATTGACGGCAAGACCCTGCGCGGGCGTGGGCGCCTCGCCCTGCGCCCAGCCCACGGTCTTCACCAGCTTGACGCTGGGAATCCATTGCGGGCTGGCTTCGACGAGTTTGGGGTCCTTACCCGTGGTCGCATCGAGCGGCAGGTCGGACGTGTTGGAATACTGTGCCCAGGCGATCACCCCGACAATGGCGAGGATGACGATCAGCAGGACGACGGCGGCTTTGATGAGTATCGAGCGCATGGGCCATGGAATAGGCCTGAGCCGGCTAGGCGGCAACAGCGACTTGGAGTAACGCCTTTCCCATGTACGACTTCGCACCCAAGGGCGATACGCCCAAGCCCGAACTCTATGGTGAGCTTGTGGAGGCCGCGCAGGCGCTGATCGCCGGCGAGCCCGATCCGGTCGCCAACATGTCCAACCTTGCGGCCCTGCTGTGGCAGTACCTGCCCGATCTCAACTGGTCCGGATTCTACCGCACGATCGAGGGTGAGCTGGTGCTCGGGCCCTTCATCGGCAAGCCTGCCTGCATCCGCATCCCGCTCGGCCGCGGTGTGTGCGGCACGGCGGCCGAAACCGGTGTGACGCAGGTCGTGCCGGACGTTCACGCCTTCCCCGGCCACATCGCCTGCGACGCGGCGAGCCGATCGGAACTGGTGGTACCTGTGCTGCGGGATGGTCAGGTGATCGCGGTGATCGATCTCGATAGCCCCCTGCCCGGTCGTTTCGACGAACAGGACGCTGCAGGAATCGAAAAGTTCGCGGCAGCGGTTGCCGGGGCAATCTGATTCCGGCTGTAAATCTATTCAGAACAAAGCGTTGATGCAGCCGGTATGGCATAACGCAAGAAAAGCATGGTCCCCGTCTTCACGGGGACCATGGTAATATCCGCTAAGGTCAGATCGCTCCGCCGGTAAGCCGCTGGCAAACCAGATCGAGCTGATCGAGAGTCGCGTAACGGATCGTCACCGTCCCCGACTTCGGATCGGAATCTGCGCTGATCTTGACCGGCATTCCGAGGAATTCCTCAAGATGGTTCTGCACGGCGGCGATATCGGCGTCGTCCGAAGCATTGCGCGCGGCACGCGCCCGACGCGGGATGACATCTCCGCGCAGCTTCTTGCGGACAAGCTTTTCGACCTCACGCACCGACATCTGCTTGCCGATGGCGGCATCGGCGATTTCCTCGGCATCATCGCAACCGATCAGCGCGCGGGCATGGCCCATCGACAGGCTGCCATTCTCGACCATCGCGATAACGCCATCGGGCAGTGCCAGCAGGCGCTGGAAGTTGGCAATATGGCTGCGGCTCTTGTCGACCATGCGGGCGATCTCGGCCTGAGTCATGCCCTCGAATTCGGCAAGGCGGTTGTACGCGCGCGCCTCTTCGATGGGATTGAGATCCTCACGCTGGAGGTTCTCGATCAGGGCCAGCGCCATGACCTCACGCTCGGTAAGGTCGCGGACCAGCGCCGGGATCTCATGGAGCTGCGCCTTCTGCGCCGCACGCCAGCGGCGTTCACCGGCGACCAGCTGGTAACCGCCGCTGCTCATCGGGCGAACGATGATCGGCTGAATCACACCCCGGTGGGCGATCGACGCGGCCAGTTCCTCAAGCGCTTCCTCATCGAAGATGCGGCGCGGCTGATCGGGATGCGGGGTGATGTCGGAGATGGCGAGCACCGCCAGCCCTCCCCCACCGCGCAGCGGCGTTACTACGCCCTCGCCGCCCGACGGCAGCGGTTCCTCGCGGCGCGTCTCGCCCAGCAGCGCGCCGAGACCGCGGCCCAGCCCCTTGGGCTTCTGTTTCGCCGGGGCAGGCTTTTCGGCTTGGGGTACGCTGATGCGGACAATCGAATCGTCGCTCATGCCGCTTTCCTCTTCTCGGGCAGTCGGGTGATCAGTTCGCGTGCGAGCGCCATGTAAGCGCGGCTGCCGGCGCATGCATGGTCGTAGATCAACGCCGGCACGCCGTGGCTCGGCGCTTCGGACAGGCGCACGTTGCGCGGAATGGTGGTTTCGAACACGAGCTGACCAAGGCACGAACGCACGTCTTCGGACACCTGGTCCGTCAGGCGGTTCCGGCGATCGAACATGGTGAGTGCAATGCCGATGATGCCAAGATCGGGATTGAAGCGCTGCTGCACCCGCTCGACCGTCTGAAGAAGCTGGCTCAGCCCTTCCAGCGCAAAGAACTCGCACTGAAGCGGCACCAGCAGCGTATCCGCAGCGGTCAGCGCATTGAGCGTCAGCAGCCCAAGCGACGGTGGGCAATCGATAAGGCAGACGTCATAGCCCAGGTCTCCCCGCAGCGCGCTGCGCAGGCGGTGGGCACGGTCATCGACACTGACCAGTTCGACTTCGGCTCCCGAAAGGTCGACCGTGGCCGGCAGCAGATCGAGGCCGGGAATACGGGTAGGCATGACGCAGTCGATCACGGGAACCCGGTCGACCAGAACCTCATAGGAGGAACGGTCGCGATCGGTCGCGGAAATGCCGATGCCGGTGGAGGCATTGCCCTGCGGATCGAGGTCGATCAGCAGCGTCTTCCAGCCGGTGGCGGCGAGCGCAGTTGCGACGTTAATCGCGGTCGTGGTCTTTCCGACACCGCCCTTCTGGTTGGCAATCGCGATACGGATCACTTGGTCTTACCCTTCCTGTCGGTCAGCGTGCCGACAATGATGCCCGCTTGCGGGTCCGTCAGGGACTGTTCCACGTGGAACACATGCCGCCACTTGCGAAGGTCTTCCAATTCTTGCTGTGCGGAGCGCCCCTTCGGCAACAGCCAGACCGTGTCGCTTGTGGAAAAACGAGAGGATAAAGTCAGGAGCTTGTCGAGCGGCGCAAATGCGCGTGCCGATATGACACGCGCTTCACGGGTTTCTACGAGTTCGAGGCGCTGCCCGATCACCCGCGCCTTATCAAGGCCCATCGCCAGGCGGGCTCGATCGAGCCACTCGATTCGCCGCGCGCGTGATTCGACCATCAGCACTTCGCATTCGGGGCGAAGCGCCGCGATCACGAGGCCGGGGAAACCGGCACCCGTCCCAAGGTCAATCCACGGTGAAGATGTTCCACGTGGAACATATGGAAGGAGCTGGGCGCTGTCGACGATGTGCCGCAACCAGACCTGATCGAGACTGGCCGCCGAAACGAGGTTCTGCTGCGTGTTCTCTTCCGCCAGCATGCGGACGAGAATCTCCAGCCGGGCCTCGGCGGCGTCATCGTATTCAGGCAGCGCGCGCAGCGATGCACGGGCTTCATCTTCAGTGGAAATCACGCCGCCTCCTTGCGGGCATGGACAAGCAGCGCCGCCAGCGCCGCAGGAGTAATGCCGGGAATACGGCCAGCGGCCGCAAGTGTTTCAGGCCGAGCCTTGGTCAGTCGCTCAACCATCTCGCGTGAGAGGCCGGGGATCTCGGCATAGGCAAAATCTTCGGGCAGCGGCATCGCCTCGCTGGCACGCAGTTCACGCAGCTCGCGCTCCTGCCGATCCAGATAAGGCGCGTAGGCTGCGTCTTCCGCCAGCTCTTCGGATAGCGCGTCGTCAGCAAGCAGCTCATCCGCGATCCAGGGTGAAAGGCCACCAAGATCGACGCCGCCAAAACGCAGCCACTCGCGGATCGGAAGCCGGCCAATATCGGAACGGACCGGAAGACCCGCCTGCGCCAGTTCGGCTGAGGCGACCGGGACATCGAACGCCGCTTCCAATCGGGCGCGCGCATCCTGCCTGCGGGCGAACCACTCAAGGCGCGCCGGACCGACCGCACCCGCTTCCATCGCGAGCGGAGTCAGACGGCTGCTGGCATTGTTCGCCCGCAGCCGCAGCCGATACTCCGCGCGGGCGGTGAGCATGCGGTAAGGCTCACTCACACCGTGCAGAGTAAGATCGTCGATCATCACCGCCATGTAGCTGTTGGCGCGATCGAGTGCAGCGGGCTCTCGCCCGAGCACGGTCGCGGCAGCATGCATGCCCGCCACCAGCCCCTGCGCGGCCGCTTCCTCGTAGCCGGTGGTCCCGTTGATCTGCCCGGCACAATAGAGACCGCCAATCTCGCGAAGCTCCAGACTCGTGCGTAAGGCGCGCGGATCGATGTGGTCATATTCGACGGCATAGCCCGGCACGACCATCTCGACGCGCTCCAGCCCTTCCATCGTGCGCAGCATGTCGAGCTGAACATCGGCCGGCAGCGATGTGCTCACGCCATTGGGGTAGACGAGCGGATTGTCGAGCCCTTCGGGTTCGAGGAATATCTGGTGCCCGTCGCGGTCGGCAAAGCGGTGGATCTTGTCCTCGATCGAGGGGCAATAGCGTGGCCCCTGCGCCCCGATGGCGCCCGTGAACAGGGGCGAGCGATGGAGGTTCGCGCGGATCACATCGTGCGTGCGCGGGTTACTGCGCGTGATCGCGCAAAAGACCTGCGGCACCTCGCGGCGTTCACCCATTGCCGACATGGTCCAGGGTTCACGATCCGAAGGCTGCTCGCCAAGCCGGGCCCAATCGATCGTGCGGCCATCGAGACGCGGAGGGGTCCCCGTCTTGAGACGCGCCATCGGCAGATTCGCCTCGCGCATCTGGGCCGCCAGCCGCTGCGCCGAGTCTTCACCGATGCGCCCGCCGACCATCCGTTCCTCGCCCCGGAACAGCGTGCCGCCCAGAAAGGTGCCGGTGCACAGCACGACCGCGCGACCGTCGAGCCGGGTGCCGTCGGCCAGATCGATACCGGCCACCCTGCCCTGCTCCATCACCAGCGCGGAAGCCTCGCCCGCCACCAGCGTGAGATCGCCCTGCTCTTTCAACATGCGATGGATCGCCGCCTTGAACAGCTTGCGGTCGGCCTGGACGCGAGGCCCCTGCACAGCACTGCCCTTCGAGCGGTTGAGCATTCGATAGTGAATCGCCGCTGCGTCAGCGGCGCGGCCGATGAGACCGTCGAAGGCATCGACCTCGCGCACGAGGTGCCCCTTGCCCAATCCGCCGATGGCGGGATTGCAGCTCATCGCGCCCACGGCGTCGAGATCGAAACTGACGAGCGCGACACGCGCACCCATGCGGGCGGCAACGGAAGCCGCTTCACAGCCGGCGTGGCCGCCGCCGATCACGATCACATCGAAGGAATGCATTCGCCGCGCATACGCGAAAGCGTGAATCGCGTCAAAGTTTGTAAAGGGCATGTTCCACGTGGAACATGTGGGTCAAAGAGGATGAGGGACAGGGCTCCCGACGGCGCCTCACTTCCCGATGCAAAACCGCCCGAACAAGGCGTCGAGCATATCCTCGGTAGTGGCCCGGCCGATCAGCGCATCGAATGCCACCCGGGCCAACCGCAAGGCCTCTGCCACCAGCAGCGGATCGCTTTCCCGATCCGCTGCCGCCAGTGCCCGTTCCGCCTCCGCGACCAGCGCATGCTGGCGAGCGTTGAGCGCGGCATCGCCCGGGCGCGGCATCGCCTTGCGGGCGGTCTCCACCAGGTCGGCCCGGAGCCGATCCATCCCCTCGCCCGTCACGGCGGAAACGGAGTGACGAGCCTGCGCCTTCTGTTCCACGTGGAACACATCGGCCTGTGCCGCGATCTCCCATGCACCCTCCAGGCCCTCCCCTTCCTGGCCCAGCCACAGCACGAGATCGGCCCGGTCCAGAGCATCGCGCGCACGTGAGATTCCGATTGCCTCGATCACATCGCCGGTCTCGTCGCGCAAGCCGGCGGTGTCTCCGAACAGGAAGGGCACGCCCTCGATCGAAACCGCCCGGGTCAGCACGTCGCGCGTGGTCCCCGCGAGTGGTGAGGTGATCGCCGCCTCATCCTCGACCAAGGCATTGAACAGCGTGCTCTTGCCGGCATTGGGCGGACCGGCCAACACGACCCGATAGCCCTCGCGCAACGCCTCGGCACGCGGACGCGAGAGCCATTCGGAAAGCTCTTCGCGGAGATCGGCAAGCCGGGTGCGGAAGTCGGCCGGAAGATCCGAGACATCGTCCTCGTCTCCGAAGTCCAGCACGGCCTCGACCGATGCCGATGCTGTCAGGACCCGGTCACGCCACTGCTCGACCTGCCGTGAGAATGCCCCTCCCGCCATCGCGATGGCCGAACGACGCTGCAATTCGGTCTCCGCAGAGAGTAGGTCCGCCAGCCCCTCGGCCTCGGCCAGATCAATGCGCCCATTGGCGAAGGCGCGGCGGGTGAATTCTCCGGGAGTTGCGCGGCGCAACTTTGGCAATCGGGCCAGTTCGGCCTCGACAGCGGAGACGACTGCCCTCCCCCCGTGAAGATGAAACTCGGCAAGATCCTCGCCGGTCGCGGTCGCCGGACCGGGGAACCAAAGCACCAGAGCCTGATCGAGCACCGCACCCGCGTCATCGCGCAAAACCCGATAACGCGCACGGCGCGGATCGGGCAGCGAACCGGTAAGGGCGGAAAGTGCAGACCCGGCCTCGGGCCCGCTCACGCGAACGATCGCGATGGCAGCAGGCGGCGCGCCGCTCGAAAGGGCGAAGATCGTATCGGAAAAGCGGTCGGACATGGCCTCTCGCCTAGCCCGACCGGATCGGCCCGTGAAGACTCAGTTGTCCTTCTTGGGCTTGCCCTGCGGATTGAGCACGCCGCTCAGCGCCATGGCGGCGCCACTTTCCATGAGCTGCTGAAACAGCTTGAGCCCGAATTCGCCCATCGGGGCGACCTGCTTGCTCATTTCCTGAAGCTGATCGAAGCTGCCAACCCCCTGCATCGCCTTGCTAAGGGCGTCCACATAGACTTCGTTGGCCTTGGTCACGTCCGGCAGACCCAGGAAGCGCCGGGCCTCTTCGGGCGAGCATTCGACCTCGACTTGGACCTTCATGACGGCCTCCTGCTTGGAATTTCTGCATCATAGCTGACACAGGGCGTTGGCAAAGTCCATCACCCGTGCCTAACTCCGAAAAACGGTTAGAAGACCCAGAAGTTCTCAAGGCCAGAGGTTCTCAGGAGACTCCCCATGACAAACACCGAAATCCCTACGCTCGATGGCGACGGCATGATCCCCGCCTACGTCGCCCGTCCCGCAGGCACGCCGCGCGGGGCGATCATCGTCCAGCAGGAGATCTTCGGCGTGGACGCCGGTATTCGCCAGAAGGCCGATAGCTGGGCCGCGCGCGGCTACCTCGCGGTGGCGCCCGACACGTTCTGGCGCCAGAAGCCGGGCATCGAACTGAGCCCCTATAACGACGAGGAATTCAAGGAAGCCATCGGTCACATGATGGCCCACGACTTCGATCTTGGCATTCGCGATCTTGAAGCCGTGATCCACTGGGTTCGCCGTCAGGAAGGCGTGCCCAAGGTCGGCCTCGTCGGCTTCTGCATGGGTGGCCGCATCGCCTACATGGTCGCTACCCGCACCGACATCGACGCTTCGGTCGGCTACTACGGCGTGATGATCGACCAGATGCTCAATGAAAAGCATGCGATCGCCCGTCCGCTGATGCTGCACATTCCCACTGCCGACCACTTCGTGGACGCCGCCGCGCAGAAGGCGATCCACGAAGGACTGGACGATCATCCGCGCGTAACGCTCTGGGACTACGAAGGCCTCGACCACGGCTTTGCGGCCGAAATCGGCGCCCGCCGGGACGAAGCCGGGGCAAAGCTGGCGGACAGCCGAACCGAGGCGTTCTTTGCGGAGCATGTCGGCTAAACCACGATGACTATCGCCCCGCGCTACGCCGTGCCGCTTGTGGTCGTGATTCTCACGGCCGCTTGCTGGCTCATTCCCTTGTGGCGCTGGGCGCTGGTACTGATGGTGCCGGTCCTGCTGCTGACGTTTTGGGACTTCTTCCAGAACCGCCACGCTCTCAGACGCAACTATCCCTTCATTGCCCGCGTCCGCTGGCTGTTCGAGGACATGCGCCCTTACTTGCGCGCCTATGTCGTCGAGGGCGACCGCGAAGGCCGGCCCTTCACGGTGGAGGAGCGCAGCCTCGTCTACGCCCGCGCCAAGGGCGAGATCGATTCGCACCCGATGGGCACCGAACTCGATGTCTATTCGGACGAATACGAATGGCTCGGCCACTCGATCGCCCCGAACGAAAAGGCCCCCAAGAACTGGCGGGTGAAGATCGGCGGCGAGGAATGCACCCAGCCTTACGAAAGCGCCCTGCTCAACATCTCGGCCATGAGCTTCGGTTCGCTTTCCGCCAATGCCATTCAAGCGCTCAACAAGGGTGCGGCCATTGGCGGCTTCGCGCATGACACCGGCGAGGGGTCGATCAGCCCCTACCACCGCATGCATGGCGGCGACCTGATCTGGGAACTGGGCAGCGGCTATTTCGGCTGCCGCCACAAGGATGGCAGCTTCGATCCCGTTCTTTTCGCGGAACAGGCGCAGACCGATCAGGTCAAGATGGTCGAGATCAAGCTGAGTCAGGGCGCCAAGCCGGGACACGGCGGCGTGCTGCCGGGCCCCAAAGTGACTCCCGAGATTGCCGAGACCCGCAAGGTGGAAGTGGGGCAGGACTGCCTCTCTCCCGCTGCCCACTCGGCGTTCTCCACGCCGATCGAATTGCTGGAATGGGTCGCCCAGCTGCGTGAACTTTCGGGCGGCAAGCCTGCGGGCATGAAGCTTTGCGTCGGCCAGCCGCACGAGGTGATGGCATTGGTCAAAGCCATGCTGGAAACCGGGATCACGCCCGACTTCATCGTCGTCGACGGTGCCGAAGGCGGTACCGGCGCCGCGCCGCAGGAATTGACCGACAATGTCGGCATGCCGCTGCGCGAAGGGCTAGCACTCATGCGCAATGCCCTCGTCGGTGCCAATCTGAAGGACCGGATCCGTCTCGGCGCATCGGGCAAGATCCATTCCGGCGCTGGCATGGCGCGTGCCTTCGCGCTGGGTGCAGACTGGTGCAATGCCGCGCGCGGATTCATGTTCGCGCTGGGCTGCGTGCAGTCGATGAAGTGCCATACCGGCGCCTGCCCCACCGGTGTCGCCACGCAATCCGAATGGCGCCAGCGCGGGCTCGTGGTCGAGGATAAGGCCGAGCGCGTCGCCCGCTTCCAGAAGGAAACGCTGAAGGCCTTGCGCGAGATCGTTGTCGCCATGGGCTACGACAGCCCCTGGGACCTCAACCAGCACGACATGTATCAGCGGATCGACAGCGCCAAGGCTGGCCCGCTCGACGAGATCTATGAATTCCTGAAGCCCGGCGAACTGATCGCCGATCCCGAATCCACTCAATATGCCCGCGCCTGGCGCGTGGCCCGCGCGGAAACCTTCCGCCGCGTGTTCTGAAGGACCCGAATGTTATGACCACCGGATACCGGATGATCGCCCGCCGCCACGGCGGCCCCGAAGTGATCGAGCGGGAGGACTTCACGGTCCCCTCCCCCGGTGCCGGCGAGATAGTGATCGAGACCGAGGCTGTCGGCCTCAACTTCATCGATACCTATTATCGCAAGGGACTCTATTCCGATCCGCTGCCGATTACTCTGGGGTCCGAAAGCGTCGGCAAGATCGTCGCCATCGGAGACGGCGTTTCCGAATTCAGCATCGGCGAGCGCGTCGGCACGACCAGCAGCGGGGGCGCCTATGCCACGCACCGGCTGCTCAAGGCGGACAAGGCCATGCGCATCCCCGAAGGCATTGCACCGGAAATTGCGGCCGCCGTCATGCTCAAGGGTCTGACCGCCTGCTATCTTGCCGAGGATACGTTCCCAGCTGCGGCCGGCCATGTAGCGCTGGTACATTCCGCCGCAGGCGGTGTGGGCTCGCTGCTGGTGCCCTGGCTGCTCGACAAGGGCGTGACAGTGATCGCCCATTCCGGATCGCCCGAGAAGGCCGCGCAAGTTCCGGGCGAGCATTCGCTTTCGTGCGATCTCGCTGATCTGCCCGGAAAGATCCGGGAGATCACCTCGGGCGCGATGTGCCATGTTGTCTATGACGGGGTTGGTGCGGATTCGTGGGCGGCTTCCATCGCCTCGCTTCGCCGCCGCGGGCTTATGGTCACGTACGGCAATGCCTCGGGGCCGGTTCCGCCCCTGCCCCCGCTGGACCTCATGCGTGGCGGTTCGCTCTATCTCACGCGGCCGACTCTGGCCGATTACGTGGCGACGCCGGAAGAGCTCGCGGCGAGCGCCAAGAAGCTGTTCGACCGGATCGCCAGCGGCGTGCTGACTCCGCGTGTGGGGCAGACCTTCCGGCTTGAAGATGCGGCTGAGGCTCATCGCGCGCTGGAAAGCCGAGCCACAACAGGTTCCACAGTGCTGGTGCTCTGACCTGACAGGATACAGCAAAGAAAAAGGGCTCGGAGGCATAAGCTTCCGAGCCCTTTTCAATTCGTGTTCCCTCCGGATCACATCAAAGTGATGATACCCAGCTGAGGGTCGGTCCAGCCCTCGTAGATCATCTTCACCGCCACGTAGAGGATGACGGCAAGACCGATCCAGGCGATCCAGCGGTACCGTTCGATGTACTTGGCAATGAAGTTGGCCGCGACACCCATGAGCGCAACCGCGAAGATCAGGCCGACGATCAGAATCCCGGGATGATCGCGCGCCGCGCCGGCCACGCCGAGCACATTGTCGATCGACATCGAGATGTCCGCCACCGCCACCGAGAGCGCCGCGCCAGCGAAGCTCTTGGCCGGGGCCACGCCCGAGCGTTCGTCACCCTCGATCTCGGGCGAGCCCGGAGAGTGATGACCGCCAGCGTGAATCTCGCGGTACATCTTCCATGCGACCCACAGCAGCAGCAATCCGCCCGCAAAGACGAGTCCGACGATGCCCAGCAGCCATGTCACCATCAGTGCAAAGGCGATGCGCATCACCAGAGCGGCAAGCACGCCGATGGCAATGACCTTCTTGCGCTGGTCGGCCGGAAGCCCGGCCGCGAGTGCGCCGACGACGATGGCATTGTCCCCCGCCAGCACCACGTCGATCATCAGCACCTGAAGGAACGCCGACATTGCTGCCGGCGATCCCAGGTTCGAGAAGTCGTTGACGATATGCTGCCAGATTTCGGCCGGCCCTCCCACGGCGGAAGTGGCCACGAGCGTATCGAGGATACTCAACCCGATAGCCCCTGCTTACTGGTTCATCGTGGCGAAGAAGTCCTCGTTGGTCTTGGAGTCCTTCATCTTGTCGAGCAGGAATTCCATCGCGTCGACCGTGCCCATCTGCATGAGGATACGGCGCAGGACCCACATTTTGGTGAGCTGGTCCTTCGGAACCAGCAGCTCTTCCTTGCGGGTGCCGGACTTGCCGACGTCCAGCGCCGGGAAGATGCGCTTGTCGGCCACCTTGCGGTCAAGGACGATTTCCGAGTTACCGGTGCCCTTGAACTCTTCGAAGATGACTTCGTCCATGCGGCTGCCGGTGTCGATCAGGGCCGTGGCGATGATCGAAAGCGAACCGCCCTCCTCGATGTTGCGCGCGGCGCCGAAGAACCGCTTGGGGCGCTGCAGGGCGTTGGCGTCGACACCGCCGGTCAGCACCTTGCCCGAAGAGGGAACGACGGTGTTGTAGGCGCGACCAAGGCGGGTGATCGAGTCCAGCAGGATCACGACGTCGCGCTTGTGCTCGACCAGGCGCTTGGCCTTTTCGATCACCATTTCGGCGACCTGCACGTGGCGCTGGGCGGGTTCGTCGAAGGTGGAGGAGATGACCTCGCCCTTCACCGAACGCTGCATGTCGGTGACTTCCTCGGGACGCTCGTCGACGAGCAGCACGAGGAGGAAGACTTCCGGATGGTTGTCGGTGATGGCCTTGGCCATGTTCTGCAGCAGCACGGTCTTACCGGTGCGCGGCGGCGCCACGATCAGGGCGCGCTGGCCCTTGCCCTGCGGCGAAATGAGATCGATCACGCGGGCCGACTTGTCCTTGACCGTGGGGTCCAGGCTGTCGAGCTTCAGGCGCTGATCGGGATAGAGCGGCGTCAGGTTGTCGAAGTTGACGCGGTGGCGCACCACGTCCGGATCGTCGAAGTTGACGCTGATAAGCTTGGTGATGGCGAAGTAGCGCTCACCGTCGCGGGGCGCGCGGATCTCGCCTTCCACGGTATCGCCGGTGCGCAGGCCCCACTTACGGACCTGGTTGGGCGAAACGTAGATGTCGTCGGGACCGGCAAGGTAGTTTGCCTCGGGGCTGCGCAGGAAGCCAAAGCCGTCCGGCAGCACTTCGATCGTGCCCTGACCGACGATTTCTTCGCCGTCTTCGGCCACTTCCTTGAGGATGGCGAACATCAGGTCCTGACGGCGCATCGTCGAAGCGCCTTCGACGCCCAGTTCCTCTGCCATTTCGACCAGTTCGGCCGACGACTTCTTCTTAAGTTCTTTAAGGTGCATCTTGCTTGAATTCCGGATGGAAAATTTTTGGGAGAAATTTTGGAGAGTCGGCCGGCGGATCGATGGGCTTGGGGAAAGCGGATCCGGGCACGCGAAAGAACTCGCCGCCCTGAGCCGGGACACGGTTCAGATAGGGATTGGGCAGCCTGCGGTCAACGCGTGATCCACAAGCCGGACGCGGCCTGCGCCCAGCCGATGGTACAGTTCAGACTCGCTTCAGAACGGTTTGACGACCACGAGGACGACAATCACCGCCGCGGCAAGGCCCGGAATCTCGTTGAGCAGGCGCAGCTGCTTGCCGGTGAGCGTCCGCTCCCCCTTGGCCAGGTTCTTCGCATAGCCAACCAGCCAGCCATGATAGCCCGAAAGACCGAGCACGAAGAGCAGCTTCACATGAAGCCAGGGCTGGCTCCATGCGTCGATCGAAAAGGCCGTGGCAATGCCGAATAGCCAGACCATGACGAGCGAAGGCGTCAGGATGATCTTGCGCAGCTTCGCCTCGCGATCGACCCAGCGCGCCGCTTCGGCCGAGCCCGGCTCTGCTTCCTGATGATAGACGAAATAGCGCGGGAGCATGAATAGCCCCGCCATCCAGAAGATCACGAAAATAACGTGTCCGGCTTTGAGCCAGAGATAGAGCATTGCCAGCGTATCCTGCATCGGCGCACGAAGTCTCGTTGGGTCCGTGCCGATCTCCTGCACGCTTGCCCGGCGGGGTTCAAGGTGATTCCGGCAGCCTTGCGGTGGGAGGAAGAAAGCGAGGGGATTCAATATCCCCTGCCCTGCCCGCTTCGGGTCGCCCTTCCCGGCGGCCGCGCGTGTGCCTGAACGCGGCAACCGGATGAGTCCTGGGGTGAGTGGCCGGAACCGCTCTCATGGCTCAGCGAGCGCCTGAGAGCAGATTCAGGCACGGTGCTGAAGACCGGGCGGAAAAAATGGATCCCCCTGCTTACCTGCTCCAGTTCCGCACGATCGCCAGCAGCGCTTCGACATGCTCGATCGGCGTGAACTGCCCGATGCCATGCCCGAGGTTGAACACATGCGGACGGTCCGCGAAGGCATCGAGCACGCGGCGGGTTTGACTCTCAAGCTCCGCGCCGCCTGAAAGCAGCAACAGCGGGTCGAGATTCCCCTGTACCGGCAGCCCTTCGGGCAATTCGCGCGCGGCCCAGATCGGGTCGACGGTTTCATCGATCCCGACGGCGTCCACCCGGGTCTCTCGGGCGTAAGCTGCTAATTTTTCGCCGGATCCCTTGGGGAAGCCGATGATCGGAGTCTGCGGATGGCGAGCCTTCACTGCGGCAACGATGGCCGCATTGGGCGCGATGACCCAGCGTTCGAACTGTGCGGGTGAAAGCGATCCGGCCCATGAATCGAAAAGCTGGACGGCTTCCGCTCCGGCTTCGATTTGGCCGCTGAGGTATTCGACAGTCACCCCCACGATAGCCTGAATGATCGCCTCGAACGCGGCTGGGTCGCGATAGGCCATTGCCCGTGTCTCATGCTGATCGCGGCTGCCTTCGCCTGCACACATGTAGGTCGCGACTGTCCACGGACTGCCGGCGAAGCCGAGCATGGTCTTGTCCGCAGCGAGTCCGGCGCGAACCTTGCGCACGGTTTCATAGATCGGAGTCAGTCGCTCGGGCACCGCGACGAGGCTTTCGAGCGTGTGATCCACAAGCCGGGGAGTCAGTTTCGGACCTTCGCCGGCAAGGAACTGAAGGTCCTGCCCCATTGCGTAAGGCACGATGAGGATGTCCGAAAAAAGGATCGCGCCATCGAATCCGAAGCGGCGGATCGGCTGGAGCGTGATCTCGGCGGCTGCGTCGGTATCGTAGACGAGCGCGAGAAAACCGCCCTTTTCCGCGCGTAACGCCCGGTATTCCGGAAGGTAGCGTCCGGCCTGGCGCATGAGCCAGACGGCGCGTTTGTTCGTGTTGGTTCCGTGCAGGGTGTCGAGAAGAAGGCCAGGCATCGAGAGTCAGGTCCAGTCCAAAAAAATAAGAGTCTTAAAAGGATGATGGAGTCTGTTGGTCCTGTGGATATCGGGGACGGCGATTCCTTGCCCGATTTGTCCCAAGATGAACAGGTTCGAGAGTCACTTGCGACTCTCCGGAGAGTCCGAGTCAAAGACTCTTTGTCCCTGTTACCCACAGGCTGTGGATCAGAGTCAGAGCCTGTCCACAAATGCCCCGGATTGAATCGGGGGAACGGGGAGGAAAACTCCGATCCGAGTTGTCACCGAGTCCGTCCCGTGGTTTATGCCGGGACATATCCACACCCCCTCTGTGAACACTCTGAAAGACCCGGAAAAAGGCCGAACATGGCGCGATTTCACCTGCACCTTCTCTCGGACTCGACCGGCGAAACGCTGGAAATGATCGCCAAGGCTGCCCTCGCGCAGTTCGACGATTCCGACGTTTTGCGCCATTTCTGGCCAATGGTTCGCTCGCAGCAGCATCTCGATCGGATCATGGGCGAGATCGCTGCCAATCCCGGCCTCGTGTTCTTCACGCTGGTAAACGAGGAAACGCGCGGGCGATTGGAAGAGCGTTGCCAACAGCTGGGCCTGCCGGCGATTGCGGTGCTCGACGGCGTTACCGACGCGCTCGAAGCGTTGCTGGGGCAGGAAGCCAAGGGCCGTCCGGGCCGTCAGCATCGGCTGGACGATGCTTATTTTGCTCGCGTCGATGCGATTCAGTTCACGATCGCGCATGACGACGGCATCGCCTGGGAGGATTGGGAAGAGGCCGATATCGTGCTGGCGGGCGTGTCGCGCACCAGCAAGACGCCAACTTCGATCTACCTTGCCAATCGCGGCTACAAAGTCGCGAATATCCCCATCGTGGTGGAAAGCCCGCCGCCTTCGATCCTGTTTGGATTGAAGCGGCCGATGGTTGTTGGCCTGACGACTGCGCCGGACCGGCTGATCCAGATCCGCCGCAATCGCCTGCTTTCGCTCAGCCAGTCGCCCGATACCGACTATGTGAAGTCCGACCGGGTCGAAGGCGAATTGAAATACGCGCGGCGGATGTTCGCGGACAATTCCTGGCCGGTCATCGACGTGACGCGCCGCTCGATCGAAGAAACCGCGGCGGCCATCATCAATCTCTATAACGAGCGCAAGGCCGAAGGCACCCAAGGGCAGCCGGGCCCTCGCCCGATCTGAATTTCAGGAATCCACAGATGATCGTACTTGCGTCCCAGAGCGCCTCGCGGCGCGCGATGCTCGAAGCCGCCGCCATCCCGTTCCGCGCCAATCCCGCGCATGTCGATGAACGGGCGATCGAGGCCGGGCTTGTCGGCGCCGCGCCGGGGGAAATCGCGCTGGCTCTGGCCAAGGCCAAAGCCCTCGCCGTTTCGGCGCAAGCGCCGGGCGAATTGGTGCTGGGCAGCGATTCCCTTGTCGAATGCGGGGGGCGGCGTTTCGACAAGCCGGCCAGCCGTGAGGCCGCCGCCGAGCACTTGCGCTTCTTTTCGGGCAAGACGATGGCCCTCCACAGCGCGGCGGCACTGGCGCGTGATGGCGAGATCGTCTGGGCGGATGACGCCGTGGCGTCACTGCATGTGATCGCGATGTCCGACGCTTTCATCGATCACTATCTCGATGCCGAATGGCCGGAAGTTGCCGGTTGCGTCGGTGTTTTCCGCATCGAGGCACGCGGCGTCCAGCTTTTCGAGTCGATCGAGGGCGACTATTTCACCATCCTCGGCATGCCCCTGCTCAAGGTTCAGGCGGCGCTGCGCCGTCTCGGAGAGATCGAGCAATGACAGGACAGCCTTACGCCGAAGTGATCGGCGATCCTATCGCCCAGTCGAAATCGCCGCTGATTCATGGGTTCTGGCTGGAAAAGCTGGGAATCGAGGCGCGCTACGACCGCTGCCTGGTCACGGTCGACGGCTTGGCCGACTACCTTGCCGCGCGTCGCGCCGATCCGGATTGGCGCGGCTGCAATGTGACGATGCCGCACAAGCTGGCGATCATGCCGCTGATGGACCGACTGGACCCGCTCGCCGCGCGGATCGGCGCGGTCAACACCGTGGTGCGCGAGGCAGACGGCACGCTTGTCGGCTATAACACCGATGCCCCGGGCTTTCTCGAACCGCTGCGCGAGCGACTGGCGGAAACGCACTTGTTCCGCATGGCGCGCATTCTCGGCACGGGCGGCGCGGCGCGGGCGATCGTTGCCGCGCTGGCGGACAAGGGTTTCGTGATCGTGCTGGCGGGGCGCGATCCGGCCAAGGCGAAGGCCATGCTTGACGAGCTGACCACGCAGCAGGATCACCACGCGATCGATCTTGCCCACTTCGCCCATCCCACCGATTTCGCTTTCGATGATCGCGAGCGGCTTTTCGACGTGATCGTCAATGCAAGCCCGCTGGGCATGACCGGGCAGCCGCCGCTCGCGTTCGATTTCAGCCATGCCCCGCCGAACAGCATGGTCTACGATATCGTCACCAGCCCGCGCGACACCGCGTTCCTGCAAGAGGCCCGCGAGGCGGGATTCCCCACGGTGGATGGACTGGCAATGCTGATCGGTCAGGCCGATCACGCGTTTCGCCATTTCTTCGGCGCGACACCGCCGCGCGATGGGGATAGCGACGCCCAGTTGCGCGCGCGTCTGGAGGCATGACGCGGCCGAAGATCCTGGGCCTCACCGGCTCGATCGGCATGGGTAAGTCGGCCGTGGCGGCGATGCTGCGCGATCTCGGCGTGCCGGTTTTCGATGCCGACGCTGCGGTTCATGAATTGCAGGGGCCGGGCGGTGCGCTGCTGGATGAGATCGAGGCCGCGTTTCCCGGCACCACAGGTCCGCAAGGCGTCGATCGCGCGAAGCTTGGGGCTGCGGTCTTCGGGAATCGGGAAGCGCTCGTCCGCCTCGAATCGATTGTTCATCCGGCCGTCGGCGCGATGCGCCGGGCGTTCCTGAAGGACAATGCAAAGGCGCCGCTGGTCGTGTTCGATATTCCCTTGCTCTACGAGAAAGGCGGGCACGAAGGGCTCGACGCGGTCGCCGTTGTTTCAGCTCCGGCTGATGTCCAGCGTGAGCGCGTGCTCGCCCGTCCCGGCATGACCACGGAAAAATTCGAACAGATTCTGTCGCTTCAGGTCCCCGACGCCGAAAAGCGCGTGCGGGCGGATTTCGTGATCGATACCGGCGTATCGCTCGAGGAGACCGGGGCCGAGGTGGAGCGTATCGTGCGCGCGTTGGGCCCGTTGTAATAATCCTGCCACAGGCCTTGCGAAGCAGCGTCGGCAGGCAGATATGAGGTTAAATGCGAGAGATCATCTTCGATACCGAAACTACGGGATTCGACCCCAAGAACGGGGACCGTATGGTCGAGATCGGCTGTATCGAGATGGTCAACCGGGTGCTGACCGGCCGCAGCTATCACGCCTATTTCAACCCCGAACGGTCCATGCCGGCGGAGGCAGAGGCCGTTCATGGCCTGTCCGATGCCTTCCTGTCCGACAAGCCGCTGTTCGCCAGCTGCGCGCAGGAATTCCTCGATTTTATCGAGGACAGTCCGATGATCGCGCACAATGCTTCATTCGACTTCAACTTCATCAACCACGAGCTAACCCTGTGCAGCCATCCGATCGTCGATCGGTCGCGCATGGTCGATACGGTAGCGCTGGCGAAAGTGCGCCATCCGGGCGCCAAGCTTTCGCTCGATGCGCTGTGTTCGCGGTATGGAATTGATCGAAGTCATCGAACCAAGCACGGCGCGCTTCTAGACGCCGAGTTGCTGGCGCAAGTCTATGTGGAACTGCGCGGCGGCCGCCAGATCGGTCTCGAACTGATGGCGGAAGTGAATGAAATCGTGGTGGAAACCAAAGTCCTTGCCCGCAGGGACCGACCTTTCCGCCAGCCGCGTCCCCATGCGGCCACCGAAGCGGAACTGATGCGCCATGCAGAGTTCCTCACTTCGGTCGACGCCCCACTCTGGGGTGAATGATACCATAGCAGAGGAGTATTCGCTCATGGACATCCGCGTCTCAGGTCACCAGGTCGAAACTGGAGAGGCCCTGCAGGTTCACGCCAACGAGCGGTTGATGACGATCATCGACAAGTACTTCAATCGAGCGTTGTCCTCGCAAGTTACCTTCGGCCGGGCCCCGGCCGGTGCCTTCCGCTGCGATATCATCATGCATGTAATGCAGAACCTTGTGCTCAAGGGCACGGGCATGGCGCAGGATGCGCATATCGCGCTCGATCAGGCGTCCGAGAAGATCGACAAGCAGCTGCGCCGCTACAAGCGCCGCATCAAGGACCGGCATGAGCAGACCGCCTATGCCGTGGCGACCGAGGAGGCGGCTTACACCATCTTTGAGGAGCCGGCGGCCGAAGCCGATCACGAACTCGACGCCGATGCCCCGGTGGTGATCGCCGAGACGCGCGTGGACGTTCCCGAGGCAACGGTATCGGATGCGGTGATGATGCTCGACTTGCGCAACACCACCGCACTGCTGTTCAAAAACGCTGGCACTGGCCGACATAATATGGTTTACCGCCGCGGCGACGGTTCGATTGGCTGGGTTGAACCGCACTGACGCCGGCCGCAGCGTCTTCCGGCGCTAGCACTTCTGATCGCATATACTTCTGATCGGAGGACGAGTAAGCAGCCCCCGGACCTTCCGGGGGTTGCGAGCGTTTAGGCATTGGCAACCTATCTGAGACCAGAACCAGAAAACGAAATGAGCAGTCTTTTCAATCTTCTGCCCGATGCTGTCACGACGGCGAGCGCGGATACCAAAGCGTCCATCCTTGGGCGCCTCGCCGGAATCTTCACGGACGTCTACGGGCTGGACCGGGAGATGGTGCTTGCGCGCGTCCTTGAACGGGAAGCGTTGGGCAGCACCGGATTCGGCCGGCGTATCGCGATTCCCCACGCCCGGCTTCCGGGCCTGAGCCGCCCGGTCGCGGCGTTCATTCGCCTCGATTCGCCGGTGGAGTTCGATTCCGCCGATGGTGTGCCGATCGATATCGTCTTCGGCCTGCTCTCGCCCGAGGGTGCCGGCGCCACCCATCTTCACGCCCTTGCGGCGATCTCGCGCATGATGCGCGATGAACGCATGCATGAGGCCTTGCTCGACGCTCCCGGCGCGGAAGCGCTCTACAGCCTGCTTAGCAGCGTTATCGACCGCGATGCTGCCTGAGGCCCCTGGGGCCGGCTCTGAAAATGGGCCTGAAATCGAAAAGGCCGACAGCAGCGGTGCCGCGCTGCATTGGCGGGCGCTCGAAGGGCTCTACGCTTCGGCGCCGATCAACGGCATGTTTGCCTCGCGGCTGGAAGTTCCCGGAGAGGGGTTGGCGCGGATCACATTCGACGTCGATCCTGCCTGCTTCCACGCGGCGGGTGCGGCGCACGGCACGATCTATTTCAAGATGCTGGACGATGCCGCCTTCTACGCGGCCAACACGCTCGTCACGGACCGGTTCCTGCTGACGACCTCTTTCAATCTGCTTCTCAGCAAGCCGATCAAGGGCGGCGCCATCGTTGCCGAAGGGCGCTGGGTAAGCGGGCGCCGCCGCGTGCTGGTCGCCGAATCGCGGCTTGTGGATGAGGACGGCGACGAAGTCGGCCGTGGAACCGGCACCTTCATGCGCTCCCGCATCGCGCTTTCCGGCCTGCCCGGCTACGCCGGCACGGCCTGACATGGAGGCCCGCCTCCCCGCTCATCTCGAAGCCAGCGCGCTCATCCGCGCGGCTGAAAGTGAGGGCGGGTTTGGCATGGTTATACAAAAAGGTGAACGCGACGCGGGGACGATCCTTGTCGTTCTGCTCGAAAACGGGCGGGATGGGCGTGTCTACGAACGCATGCCTCAAATGGACGGAACGCGGCTCTGGACATGCGCGAAGCGCGAAGAAAGCCCCGATTCGGGCGAGTTCTCGGACTACCTCGAAAGGCGTAGGCGACAGGACCCGGACCTTTGGGTGATTGAACTGGACGTCGCAAGACCCGAACGGCTCATCGGCATCGGCACCTGAAATGAGTTGACTTGCATGCCCTGCAAGTTAATGGCCACCTCACACGCACAGGCGGCTCGGGCAGCAATAAGGCTTGCCCGGCTAGCACGCAGACGGGGGATCGTCGGCAGATCGTGTGAATGTAAATGCTCCAATGGGGCATAGCGTTCCCGTCTGCGTCGGATTGGTTCACCGCCTTTGATCAAGAGTTGATGCGAAGCAAAGTTCAGTTGGCCAGCGCGATTGCGCTCGCTGCTACGGTTCTAACCGCCCTATTCGGCGCACAGGGTTCGGGCGCCGCCGCTACTACGCCGATTCCGGTCGCGGCAAAATCGAACACCCCGATGGCTTACGTCTCCACGCCGGTCGTCCAGTCCCTTCCCACCGATGGGAACGCTGCGACGGACAATCAGGCTGACGATGCCGTCACCTCGGATCATTCCGCGGATGCAGACTCGCTTGCCCAGCTGGTTGCCATGCAGCCCAGCGAGGGGTCGGTTGACAGTCAGATGCGCTGCCTTGCCGGCGCGATCTATTTCGAAGCGCGCGGTGAGACGCTGGAAGGCCAGCTTGCCGTTGGCCGCGTCATCATCAATCGCAGCGAATCCGGCCGTTTCCCCGCCAGCTATTGCGGCGTGGTCTACCAGCCCGGCCAGTTCTCGTTCGTACAAGGCAGCCGGATGCCCAGCATCCGCGAAAAGTCGGACGACTGGCGCGAAGCACTGGCCATTGCCCGCATCGCCGTCCAGGAAAGCTGGAAGAGCGAGGCTCAGGGCGCGCTCTATTTCCACGCAGCGCGTGTGTCGCCCAAGTGGCGCCTGACCAAGATCGCCCAAGTGGACGATCACATCTTCTATCGTTGAGGATCAGGTGGAGCGGGCTTGTCCCGCTCCGGCGGCCCGCATCGTTCGATGCCGGTGCCTGTGCATGGAAGGGGGCGGAAACGCCCCCTTCTTGCGTATCAGTCGCGCAGTTGCACCCAGACCGGCGTATGATCGCTGGCCTTCTCGCGTCCGCGATAGGCCTTGTCCACGCCGCAGGAGACCAGTCGGTCGGCCAGCTCGGGTGAGAGCAGCGCATGGTCGATGCGGAAGCCGTGGTCACGCTGCCAGGCGCCGGCCTGATAGTCCCAGAACGTCCAGACACCGCCGCGCGGGTTGTGCGTGGCAATCGCGTCGGTCCAGCCATCGCCCAGCAGGCGGAAGTAGGCATCGCGCGATTCCGGCTGCATCAGCGCATCGGCGGCCATGGCCGGCGGCGACCAGACGTCCTGATCGGTTGGAATCACGTTGTAGTCACCGGTGACGATGGCCGGGACTTCCTCGGCCCGGATCGCGGCCATGCGGCGGCGCAGGCGTTCCATCCAGCGCAGCTTGTAGTCGAACTTGGGGCCGGGCACCGGATTGCCGTTGGGCAGGTAGATGCAGACGACGCGCAGGCCGAACACATCGGCTTCGAGATAGCGGGAGTGCTCGTCCTCAGGCTCGCCGTCGAGCCCGCGCTGGATCTCCACCGGCTTTTCGCCATCGGCCAGGATGGCGACGCCATTGAAGCCCTTCTGGCCGTGCCAGATTCCCTGGTATCCGATCTTCTCGAATTCCGCGATCGGGAAGCCTTCGTCCTGGCTCTTGATCTCCTGGAGGCAGGCGACCGAGGGGCGGGTTTCTTCCAGCCATTCGAGCAGGCGGGGAAGGCGTGCCTTGACCCCGTTGATGTTGAACGTGGCGATTTTCTTCATACGGAGAAGCTGGATCCGCATCCGCAGCCGGCGGCGGCTTGGGGATTTTCCACCCGGAAGGCGGCGCCGCCCAGCGATTCCACGTAATCGACCACGCAGCCGTCGACGAGGTCGAGGCTTACCGAATCGACCACGAGGCGAACTCCATCGGTCTCGGCAATGGTGTCGTCGTTCTCGGCGCTGTCGGCGAGGCCGAACTTGTACTGAAAGCCCGAACAGCCCCCACCCTCTACCGAGAGGCGAAGGATCGCGGGTTTGCCCTGCTTTTCAGCGATCGCGGCGACGCGCGCCGCGGCCGATGGGCTGAGTGTCACGGTTTGTTGGTCCATGCCTGCGATGTAAGCCTCGCGGCCCCGCGCGGCAAGGTGCGGGGCCGGATAAGGATCAGGCCATCTGGATGTAATCGCGCATCGCGGCGGCTTCGGATTCGACTTTGTCGATCCGGTATTTCACGAGATCGCCGATGGAGACGAAGCCGACCATCCGGCCGCCGTCGATCACGGGCAAGTGGCGGATACGGCGCCGGGTCATCAGTGCCAGCGCGCTGAGGACCGGCGTGGACGGTTCGACGGTGACGGCGGGAGAGGTCATCACGTCGTTCACCGGTTTGTGGAGCATGTCCGGGCCGAATTCGTGCAGCCGGTAAATAACATCGCGTTCGGAGAAGATTCCAACCAGCGTTTCGCCGTCCAGTATCGGCAGGGCGCCGATGCGGCGTTCGGCCAGCAATTTGGCCGCCTCGCCTACGGTAGTGCCCACCTGGCAGGTCTGGACGGGTCCACGGCCTTCGATAATGCGCGCAATCGTCATCGTCGCTCTCTCCCCTGGTTGGCCCTCATCAACGCGGTTTGGATCGAAGAATACCATAGCGGAGCGGCGCCTGCCACTTCGTCCGATTGCCAGGGGCGTCTTTTGAGTGCCGTGCCGGGAGCATTTGCTTGCGAGGCCGCGCGCGAAAGCCCAAATGGGGCGCATGATACCGCGCTCGCCCCTTGAAGACCCGGAAAAGGCCGCCCACGCCTGGGCACGCTATCGCCGGATCATGGCCTATATGTTGACAGTGACGGTCGGCCTTGTGCTGGCCTCGATCATCCTGCTCTATCGTTCGAACGGGATGGTTTCGGTCCACTTCTACATTGCGGCCGCACTGGGGATCGGTTTCACGATGCTGCTGGCCTCGGCGCTGATGGGACTCGCCTTCCTGTCGAGCGGAACCGGACATGACGAGTCGATCGTCGATCCGTTCGAGGATGACTGGAAGGGTAAGTAGCGCCCCTCCCTCACCCTTGACGGGGCCGCAGCCGGAATTCCTCGACCGGTTGCCCACCGATCAGATGCTGCTGGATGATCTTTTCCAGCACGTCCTCAGTGCAGGAATGGTACCAGACCCCATCGGGCCAGACGACCGCGACCGGCCCCGCGAAGCAGATGCGCAGGCAGTCGGCCTTGGAGCGGGCGATACCGCCGCCGTTCTCGCGCTTGGGCCCGTCGAGGCCCAGCTGCTTGAGTCGCTTCTTCAGGTATTTCCATGCCGCCGCCCCCTTTTCGGGCGAGCAGCATTCGCCTTTCTGCGGTTCGGCACAGATGAAGATGTGGCGCTGGATGGTGTCGCCGCCCATCTTGGCGAGCGCTTCGGCGGCCTGATCGATCTCCCGGTGCGATGCGGTCACGGGCGCAGCGCCCATTCGGCAGCGCGGGCGCGGTAATCGTCGGGCAACGGCGCCGGGCCTTCGGCGCCGACCATGACGATCACCGTGCGCGCGAAGACCACCGGCTCACCCTTCTGAGTCACGACTTGCACCAGTTGCTGGCTGGTGCGGCCGAGGTGTTCGGTGGCGCCGTGGATGACCAGCGTCTCGGGATAGTGCGTTTCGCCAAGGTATTCGATGGAGATGCTGGCGACCATGGTTGAAAGACCACGGAACGCATCATGACCGCCCGCGGCGCGGTAGAATCGCACGCGCCCGTCCTCAAGCATGCCGGCTATGGCGACATTGTTGATGTGGTGGTTGAGGTCGAGGTCGCTGAAGCGGGGTTCGATCTCGCAGCGAAATGGATAACGCGCGGGATCGAGCAGCGCGGGGTCTGGTCTGGGCATGAGCCAGAGTTAGGTAGACCGCACGCTCAGGTCCAGCCCCAAGCGCATCGCGGGAGCGGGTCAGCCCTTCTTGCCGACGATTCGCGCGATCTCGGTTGCGACAAGGCGTTCGACCATCGCCGGCAGGTTCTTGTCGAGCCAGTCGGCCAGCGCCGGACGCAGCAGCTCGCGAACAAGACCTTCGAGCGAGGTTTCGCCCGAGCGGACGATCTGCGGCGGCATGCCCGGTTCCGACAGCATCGCAAGGGCGGCCAGCGATTCGCGCATCGAATCGCGGGCATCGTCATCAAGAAGCGCGGGTTCGTCGCCCAGCACATCGGCCAGTTCGGCGGCTTCGGGCAGTTCCAGCACGTCGTCATCGAACGCCGCTGCGCGCATGGCTTCACCCGCGCGGCGCTGGCGCTCGGAGCGGGCCGCCGCGCGGTTGTCACGCGCGATGACCTGCTTGATCGACTGGAGAATCTCCTCGACCGAAGGCTCACCGTTCTGACGCATTGCAACTGTCCCCGTTGGCGCCGGATGTTCCCGTTTTCCGAGCGCGCCCATCACCCATCCCCGAATCAGGGTTAAAGGATGGTTACTGTTCGTGAATCTCGCCGTCCTGAACCGGCGTGTCAACGGTCCGGGTGGACTTCGCCACAGGGGCCGGATCGTTGTCCCAGTCGAAGATCTTGCCCTTCACGCGGTCGTAATTGACCTGGGGATCGTAGAGCACGCCGCCGTCGAGATTGAGATCGCGCGCTTCGGCGCGGCCCATCGCGGCCAGCAGGGTGAAGCCGGCGACATAGGCGTTGCGCTGCGCCGTCACCAGATCGACCTGTGCGTTCAGCAGTTCCTGTTCGGCGTTCAGGATGTCGAGAATCGTGCGGTTGCCCACCGAGTTCTCCGCCCGCACGCCCTCAAGGCTGAGCGAGGCGGCATCGACGGCGGTTTTCGAAGAGACGATCAGGTCGTTCGACGCGAGCCACGCGGTGTAGGCCGATCGGACTTGCGCGATCACGCCGCGTTCCGTGGCGATTTCCTGTTCCAGCGTGGCCGAGGCCGTGGCCTGCGCCTGTCGGCGCTGGGCGGCGGGAAGACCGCCCTGGAACAGCGGGATCGAGACTTGCGCACCGGCCGTGACCGTATGGTTGTGCTCGTAGCCAGTGATCCGTGGGTCTGCCGAGCCGAGGTAATCGGTGTAGCCGCCCTGTGAAAACAGGCTGACGCGGGGCAGGCGGCCTGCACCGGCCACGTCGATATCCTTTTCCGCCGCCTTGCTGCGCTGGCGCGCGGCAATCACGTCGGGATTGGCATCGAGCGCTACCGACGTGGCCTCTTCGGGCGTGGCGGGCAGATTCGGCAATGGCGGCGGCGTTTCGAGCGCCTCGGGCGCCTTGCCGATCAGACGGATATAAGTCTCACGCGCGGCGGCGAGGTTGGCCTCGGCACTGCGCAAGTCGCCATTGGCGACGGCAAGGCGTGACTGCGACTGCGCCACGTCGGTCCGGGTCAGTTCGCCGATCTGGAAACGATCGCTGGTGGCCTGAAGATTGACCTTCAGCACTGCCACGTTCTTCTGGTTCAGCCCGACGATCGCCTCGGCCCGGATCACGTCCATGTAGGCGCCGACCACTTGCGAGAACAGCGAGCTTTCCGACCCGCGCAGCGAGGCCTGTCCGGCCTCGACGCGGATCTTGGCGGCGGCCACGCTGTTGCGGACCGAGCCGCCCGAATAGATAGGCACGCCCAGATCGACCCCGGCGGACAGGATCTTGGTCGGCTGGATGTCCTTGGCGGCGCCAGCGTCTACATATTTGGTGAAGGAGCTGTCGGCGCTCAGACTGGGCAACCCCGAGGAGCGCGCGATCGGCACGCCCTCGTCGGTCGCGCGCTGCTGCGCGCGTGCCGCCTCAAGCGTGGGATTGGTCTGGTAAGCCAGGACCAGCGCCTCGCGCAGGGTGTCGGCCAGCGCCGGAGCGCTTGCCGTTGCCAGTGTCAGACATCCCCCCGCGAGTAGCCCGGTACGCAGCGCGAACCGGGCCATGCTCAGAAGCTCCAGCGTTTGGGAGCAGCGAATTCGGGCAGAACCGGAATCCCGATCTCAGCGAGCGGCAGCAGCGCAAGTGTGCCTGCAGCCTTGATGCCGGTTGCAAGGCGTGGAACGCCGCGCACCACAAGGCCGGTCACTGCGCGGCCGCCTTCGGCGAGCGCGGCAGTGAGCGTTTCGGGCAGTTCCTCAACCGCACCGTCGATCACCAGCAGGGTGTAGTCACCCTTGGCAACGTCCTTGGCTGCAGCCGGATCGACGACCTCGAGCGAGCCCACCAGCGGACGCAGCAGCGCCGCAAGATAGCCGTTCGCATCGCCGACAAGGAGCGCCTTGTCGGTCTTGGTCGGTTCGGCTTCGGCAAGCATCTTGCCGTGCACAACGGGAGCGGCGAGTTGGCGGCCGTTATCCAGCGTAATCGCGCGGTCGATATAAGCGGCATCGCGCATACCGGCGGGCACGAAATCCTCGCGGGCAACGCCGGCCATGGCTTCGAGCACCCACGGTTCGTTCACGCCGCTGGTGCGCAGTTGGCTGACGATCATGGCTTGGCGGGCTACCGCGGCAGCGGACCGATCCTCGGTCAAGGTCATTTTGGTCCCATTCCTCATGCTGTTGCGGGCACATGAGGGAGCGACTGCGCCCCTACCCCCCGCAAAGACGGACTAGATGGCGGCCTTACTAGGCCAAGCCGCGAATGAGGCCAAGCCATTTGCAATACCTTGGTCGATCTATCGCGACGTTTGGACGATGGCACAGGCACTTGGGAAGAGCACTTGCGATTTTCGGCCGTCCAATCGCTGAAAATGCGCTTTTGCGCAAAATCCAAACCCGGTTTAAGGGGCCTACAAAATCACGTGAACCGACAGGAAAACCGGGAGCGCTCTTTCCATGGCCGAAATGGTGACGATCCGCGAAGACGACCTCATCGAGAGTGTTGCCGACGCCCTCCAGTACATCAGCTACTTCCACCCGATGGACTACATCCGCGCGCTGGGCGACGCCTATGAGGCGGAGCAAGGCCCTGCCGCCAAGGACGCCATCGCCCAGATTCTGACCAACAGCCGCATGTGCGCGGAAGGGCATCGCCCGATCTGCCAGGACACCGGCATCGTCAACGTCTTCATCGAATGGGGCCAGAACTGCCGCCTCGAATCCGAGAAGTCGCTGCAGGAAGTGGTCGATGAAGGCGTGCGCCGCGCCTACAACAATGCCGAGAACAAGCTGCGCGCCTCGGTGCTGGCGGACCCCGCCTTTACGCGCCGCAACACCAAGGACAACACGCCTTCGGTGCTTTCGGTCAGCATGGTCCCCGGATCGAAGGTTTCGGTGGACGTTGCGGCCAAGGGCGGCGGCTCGGAAAACAAGTCGAAGTTCAAGATGATGAATCCCAGCGATTCCATCGTCGACTGGGTGATCGAGATGCTGCCGCAGATGGGCGCCGGCTGGTGCCCGCCGGGCATGCTGGGCATCGGCATCGGCGGCACCGCCGAGCACTGCGTCAAGCTCGCCAAGCAGAGCCTGATGGAGCCGATCGACATGGCTCAACTGAAGCAGCGCGGACCCCAGAACGATATCGAAGCGCTGCGCATCGAGATCTTCGACAAGGTGAACGCGCTCGGCATCGGCGCGCAGGGCCTTGGCGGCCTGGCCACGATCTTGGACGTCAAGATCATGGACTGGCCGTGCCACGCCGCCGGCAAGCCGGTCGCCATGATTCCGAACTGCGCCGCCACTCGCCACGCGCACTTCACGCTGGACGGTTCGGGCCCGAGCTTCCTCGAAACGCCGAACCTTGACGATTGGCCGAAGGTGGAATGGGCCCCCGATGCCGGCGCCATCCGCGTCGACCTCGACACCCTCACCCCCGAAATCGTCCAGAGCTGGAAGCAGGGCGATCGCCTGCTGCTGAACGGCAAGATGCTCACTGGCCGCGATGCCGCCCACAAGCGCATCTCCGACATGCTGGCCAAGGGCGAGGAGCTGCCGGTCGATTTCAAGGGCCGCGTGATCTACTACGTCGGCCCGGTCGATCCAGTGCGTGAAGAGGTCGTCGGCCCCGCCGGCCCGACCACCGCGACCCGCATGGACAAGTTCTCCGACACCATGCTCGACCTTGGCCTGCTGGCCAGCATCGGCAAATCGGAGCGCGGCCCTGCTGCCACCGAGTCCATCGCCAAGCACAAGTCGGCCTATCTGATGGCCGTCGGCGGCGCCGCCTACCTCGTCGCCCGCGCGATCAAGGAAGCCAAGGTCGTCGGCTTTGCGGACCTCGGCATGGAGGCGATCTACGAATTCACCGTCAAGGACATGCCGGTGACCGTGGCGGTCGATTCCGAAGGCAAGAACGTCCACCAGCTTGCCCCGCTGGTGTGGAAGGAAAAGATCGCCAAGGAGCATCTGCTTCCGGCGTGATCCTTCTCGGGATTTGAAAACGACGAAGGGGCCGATCCCAAGGCGGGATCGGCCCCTTTGTTTTGCGATTTGGAAAGATCCTCCCCCTCGGGGGAGGTGGCAGCGCGAAGCGCTGACGGAGGGGGCTTTCGGCAGCGTTGCGCCTGCCCCCTCCCCCGCCCTGCGGGCGGTCCCCCTCCCCCGGTGGGGGAGGAGCTAGTAAATCAAACCGTAAAGCTTTCGCCGCAGCCGCACGAACCCTTGGCATTCGGGTTGGCGAACACGAAACCGGCGGTGAAGTCGTCTTCCACCCAGTCCATGGTGCTGCCGATCAGATAGAGCACCGAGGCGCCGTCGATGTAGAACAGGCCGCCGGGAGTCTCGATCTTCTCGTCGAAGGGCTTTTCCTCGCTGACGTAGTCCACCGAATAGGCCAAACCCGAGCAGCCCCGACGCGGGGTGGAGAGGCGCACGCCGATGGTGCCTTCGGGCGCTTCGCCCATCAGCTTGGCGATGCGCGCTTCGGCATTGGCGGTGAGGATGACCGCCGCCGGACGCTGGCGTGCGGGCTTCGTTTCGGTAGCGGTGGTCATAGCTTCTTTTCCCAGAACAGCGCGGTGCCCGCCTGCGGGTCCAGCGCGTAATCGCCGTAGCCGAGCGAGGCGTAGAGGCCCTTGGCCGTGTCATTGCCGCTCAGCACTTCGAGAGTGATCTTGCAGGCGCCGCGCGTGCGGGCCTCTGCCTCTACCGCCAGCATCAGCGCCCGGCCCACGCCTTTGCCGCGTGCCTCGGAAAGCACGGCCATGTCGTGGATGTTCACCAGCGGGCGCGCCGCGAAAGTCGAGAATCCGGTGATGCAGTTCGCCAGCCCGAGAGCCTCGTCACCGGCGAAGGCCAGCAGCGAGAAGGTGCCGGGGTGCGCGGCAAGGCCGGGTACTAGCCGCTCGCGCACGTCGTCCGACAGCGGCTTGCCCCCACCCATCGGATCGCGCGCATAGCTGTCCAGCAGCGCGACCACGCGCGCGGCATCGGCCGCGTCGGCATAGTCGGCAAGACGCACGGTAACGGTAGGGGCAAGCGTCGCCATCAGAGCATGCCCAGTTCGAGCTTCGCCTCGTCGGACATCTTGGCCATGTCCCATGGCGGATCCCAGACGAGATTGACCTCGGCATCGCGCACGCCCGGCACGGCAGACACGCGCATCTCGACTTCGCCGGGCATCGATTCGGCCACCGGGCAATGCGGCGTGGTCAGCGTCATCGTCACCGCGACCGAAGCCTCGGGCGAGACTTCGACGCCATAGATCAGGCCGAGGTCGTAGATGTTCACCGGAATCTCGGGATCGAAGATTTCCTTCAGCGCGTCGATCACGCCGTCGTAGATCGATCCGCCGGGCTGCCCGGGGTCGATGCCCTGCGGCTTTTCGGCAAGGAATCCGTCGAGATAGTCGCGCTTCCGTTCAACAGGGGGAACGGGCACGTCCTCGACACGCGCGCGGGGAGCGGGCGTTACCGAGTCGACTTCCTCGACAGTGAAACTGGGCTTCTGGTCACTCATCCAAAAATTCTCCGGGTGCGCTCGATACCCTTCATGAGCGCCTCGATATCGCTGTCGTCGCTATAGATGCCGAAGCTGGCGCGGGCCGTGGCGGGAACGCCAAGGTGGTCCATCAGCGGCTGTGCACAGTGGTGGCCGGCACGGATCGCGACGCCCTCTTCATCCAATATGGTGCCGAGGTCGTGCGGATGCACCCCGTCCATCGCGAAAGAAACGATGCCGACAGAGTCCGCCGGGCCGAACAGGGTGATGTCGTTGCGCTTGCCCAGTTCGGCGCGCAGCCGGGCAGCCAGATCGCGTTCGTGGCGCTCGGCACGGTCGAGGCCCTGCGCGGTCAGCCAGTCGATGGCGGCGGCAAGGCCAAGGGCCTCGACGATCATCGGGGTGCCCGCCTCGAAACGCTGCGGCGCCGGGGCGTAAGTGGTTTTCTCGAAGGTGACGCGATCGATCATCGACCCGCCGCCCTGCCACGGGGGCATGGCATCGAGCAGCGCCTTCTTCGCCCAGAGCGCGCCGATCCCGGTGGGGCCATAGAGCTTGTGCGCGGAGAAGACGTAGAAATCGCAGTTCATCGCCGCCACGTCGAGGGCGATGCGCGGCGCCGCCTGGCAGCCGTCGATCAGCAGTTTCGCGCCGACGGCATGGGCCAGCTTCGCCGCATGTTCCACGTGGAGCACTGAGCCGAGCACGTTGGAAACGTGGGCAAAGGCCACCAGCTTGTGCGCGGGGGTGAGGATACGCTCGGCCGCTTCAAGGTCGATCCGGCCGTCTTCGGTCAGCGGGCAGACGTCGATTTCCACGCCGGTACGGTCGCGCAGCAGCTGCCACGGCACGATGTTGGAGTGATGCTCCAGCACCGAAAGCAGGATGCGATCACCCGCCTTGAGGTTCTGCACGCCCCAGGTCTGCGCGACGAGGTTGATGGCCTCGGTTGCGCCGCGGGTGAAGACGATCTCATCCTCATGCCCGCCGAGAAACGCGGCCACCTTGCGGCGCGCCGCCTCGAAGGCCAGCGTCATCTCGGCAGAGCGGGCGTAGACGCCGCGATGCACGGTCGCATAGTCGCGGCCCAGCGCATTGACGGTGGCGTCGATCACGGCCTGCGGCTTCTGCGCGGTCGCGCCGGTGTCGAGGTAGTGCCAGTTGCCAGCAAGCCCGGGGAACTGGTCCTTCAGGACGAGCGTATCGGTACTCACAGAATCGCCTCCAGACGGGCAATCGCGGCTTCGTTCAGCATGTTTTCGCCCGGCGCACCGGTGAAGGCTTCTGCCACGAAAGCCTGCAGCATCAGCCGCTTGGCTTCGGGCGGCGTAAGGCCGCGGCTCATCAGGTAGAACAGGCCGTTGGCGTCGAGTTCGCCCACGGCGCAGCCATGTGCCGCCTTGACGTCATCGGCGTAGATTTCCAGTTCCGGCCGGGCATTGGCGGTTGCCGTGCGGTCCAGCAGCATGGCGCGGACCGACTGTTCGGCATCGGTGCCGTCCGCGCCGCGCTCGACGCCGATGCAGCCGAGGTAGGAACCGACCGCATGGCCGGCCAGTACGGTTCGCACGATCTGGCTGGAGGTCGCATCCTTTTCCGCGTGGACCACCTTGGTCACCACTTCCAGCGTCTCGCTGCCGGTGGCGAGCTGTGCGGCGCCCAGCGTGAAGTCAGCGCCTTCGGCCAGCCGCACGTCCACCGCCACGCGGCCATAAGTGGGGCCGGAGGAGAGCACGCGCAGGTCGAACTTCGCGCGGGCACCCAGCGTGATCACCAGATGGCGTGCCACGGCGGAGGCACCGTCCTCGACGATCTGCAGCGATTCCTCGGCACCGGCAGCCACCACGATCTCTTCGCGCGCGATCGGCCAGAGGCCCGCCAGCGCGTCGAAATCGGAATAGCGGAAGTCCTCATCCTTGCGGGTGGGAAGCGTGAGGGTGTCAGTCATTGGCCGCGTTCCCCAGGAAGGCACCCGGAATAGCGGCGAGCCAGCGATTGCCGTTCAGCGAATGGGCGTCGACCGAGAATCCCTGCGGATGTTCGGCAAAGCGGGCAATGGCAGAGGCGGCTTCCGCCTCCGAACCATAGACTCCGACCAGCGTGCTTTCATCCACCTCGGGATCGTCCTCGTGCCAGAGAAGGTAGACCATGCTCATGCGACGACGGCCTCGTAGCCCTCTTCCTCAAGCTGGAGTGCGAGTTCGGGGCCGCCCGACTTGACGATCCGGCCGGCGGCCAGAACGTGGACGAAGTCCGGCTTCACATAGTCCAGCAGGCGCTGGTAGTGGGTGATCAGCAGCACGGCCTTGTCGGGCGCGCGCATGATCGAATTGATGCCCTCGCCGCAGATGCGCAGAGCGTCGATGTCGAGGCCGGAGTCGGTCTCGTCCAGAATCGCCAGCTTGGGATCGAGGATGCCCATCTGCACCATCTCGGCGCGCTTCTTCTCGCCGCCGGAGAAGCCGACGTTCACCGGGCGCTTCAGCATGTCCATGTCCATGCGCAGCAGGCCCGCCTTTTCGCGTGCGAGCTTCAGGAATTCGCCGCCCGAAAGCGGTTCCTCGCCCCGGCCCTTGCGCTGGGCATTGGCCGCTTCACGCAGGAACTGGACGAAGGAGACACCAGGAATCTCGACCGGGTACTGGAAGCCCAGGAACAGGCCGGCGGCGGCGCGCTCGTGCGGTTCCAGTTCGAGCAGGTCCTGGCCCAGGAAGTCCACCGAACCGCCGGTCACGTCATAACCCGGACGGCCGCCGAGCGTGTAGCCCAGAGTCGACTTGCCCGCGCCGTTCGGCCCCATGATCGCGTGAATCTCGCCGGGATTGATCGTCAGCGAGAGACCCTTGAGAATGGGCTTGTCGGCAACATTGGCCTGAAGGTTATCGATCTTGAGCATGGTCATCCTTCGGCTCCCTCGTCGAAACGGGGAGTGGCAGTGGTCCCGGCCTTCCGGCGCGCGGAGCGCTTGTCGAACGGCACGTTAATCTCGGTGTTGATCTCGCGCACGACGCTGTCGATGCGGTCGAGCACTTCGTCCTCGGAGAAGCGCAGCACGCGGATGCCCACTTCGATGAGCTTGCGGTCCTGCAACTCGTTGACGTCCGGGTTGGAGTCCTCGGTGCTGAGCTGGATCACGATCCAGCGCGACGGGCACGAGAAATCGACGATCGCCGAACCGACGATGGCCTGGCGCATGAACTTCACACCGCCCAGCTTCGAGCCGGACAGTTCGGCCCACAGCGCTTTCTGCGCCTCGCTGGGATTGCGGCGCTGGTCCTTGGCGCGCTCCTTCAGCGTTTCGAGGCGCGCGCCGGTCACGTTGAAGCCGGTCTTGGCATCGACCTTCGGTGTGGCGGTCTTGCTGATCCCGAGAGTCTTGCGGGCGGCGGTCATGCGGGGGTTCCTTTGAATGTCTTGCGAGTTTGGAAGCCGGGCATCGTTATCCCACGCTTCCTTCAAGGCTGATGCCCAGCAGCTTCTGCGCTTCGACGGCGAACTCCATCGGCAGCTGCTGAAGCACTTCCTTGGCGAAGCCGTTGACGATCAGCGCCACCGCCTGCTCGGTATCGAGCCCGCGCTGCATGGCGTAGAACATCTGGTCGTCGCTGATCTTGCTGGTGGTCGCCTCGTGCTCAATCTGGGCGCTGGGGTTGCGCACTTCGATATAGGGCACGGTGTGGGCGCCGCATTCCTTGCTGAGCAGCAGCGAATCGCACTGGGTGAAGTTGCGCACGCCTTCGGCATTGGCGGCCACGCGGACGAGGCCGCGATAGGTATTGTTCGACTTGCCGGCCGAGATACCCTTGGAAATGATCGTCGAACGGCTGCCCTTGCCGTTGTGGATCATCTTGGTGCCGGTATCGGCCTGCTGGTAATTGTTGGTGACGGCCACCGAGTAGAACTCGCCCACCGAATCCTCGCCATTGAGGACGCAGCTGGGGTACTTCCAGGTGATTGCCGATCCGGTTTCCACCTGGGTCCACGAGATCTTCGAGCGGGCGCCCTGGCAGAGGCCGCGCTTGGTCACGAAGTTGTAGATGCCGCCCTTGCCGTTGGCATCGCCGGGATACCAGTTCTGCACGGTGGAGTACTTGATCTCGGCATCTTCCAGCGCGACCAGTTCGACCACGGCGGCGTGAAGCTGATTCTCATCGCGCATCGGCGCGGTGCAGCCTTCGAGGTACGAGACGTAGCTGCCCTTCTCGGCGATGATCAGGGTGCGTTCGAACTGGCCGGTATTCTCCGCATTGATGCGGAAATAGGTGGACAGCTCCATCGGGCAGCGCACGCCCTCGGGGATGTAGACGAAGGTGCCGTCGGAGAAGACCGCGCAGTTCAGGGCGGCGAAGTAGTTGTCCTGCACGGGCACGACCTTGCCGAGCCACTTCTTCACCAGTTCGGGGTATTCGCGGATCGCTTCGGAGATCGAGCGGAAGATCACGCCCGCCTGCTCCAGCTCCTTGCGGAAGGTGGTGGCGACCGAAACCGAGTCAAATACGGCGTCCACCGCGATCTTGCGCGAGCCTTCGACGCCGGCGAGCACTTTCTGCTCCTCCAGCGGAATGCCCAGCTTCTCGTAGACGCGCAGAATCTCGGGATCGACCTCGTCCAGGCTCGACAACGAGGGCTTCTTCTTGGGCGCGGCCCAATAGTAGGCTTCCTGATAATCGATCGGCGGTACGTTCAGCTTCGCCCAATCCGGCATCGGCATGTCCAGCCAGCGGCGATAGGCCTTCAGGCGCCATTCGAGCATCCACTCCGGCTCTTCCTTCTTGGCCGAGATGAAGCGGACGGTATCCTCGGACAGGCCCTTGGGGCCATATTCCTGCTCGATATCGGAAACCCAGCCGTGCTCGTACTCCGCCACGCGGGCCGCAGCATCACGCGCGGCCTGATCGCGCAGTTCCGGCGCCTCAGCGCCGATTGCGGGAGCGGTTTCTTCGGTCATTCAAACTTCCTCGACGAGCTGGGTCAGGGCCACTTGCGCCAGAGCGCCGCGCAGCGCCGCATTCACCTGCGGCCAGTGCGGGCGCACATGGCAGCCACCCTCGATCTGGCATTCGGACTTTCCGACATCGAGGCAGGCGGTGAGCGCGATGGGCCCTTCCACTGCCTCGACAATATCCGCAACCGAAATCGTTTCGGGCGAACGGGCGAGCTTCAATCCGCCCCCCACGCCGCGTGACGAGCGCAGCAGGCCGGCGGCGGTCAACTTGCTCACCAGCTTCTGCACGGTGGGCGCGGGCAGCCGGGTTTCCTCGGCCAGTTGCGCGGCCGAGACTCGCCCATGCTTCGAATCACCCGCGACGAGCGGGCATCCGCCGCAATGCCGGGCGGCAGCAGACATGATGACGACGGCATAATCCGCCATGCTCGATAGGCGCATTGGTGAGGCTTTCGGGACCCGCAGCTAAAGTGGATCGTTTTCTTCCGATTTGCACCTAGTGCAGGACCACGGCCGTTTCAATGGAGTTTCGCACAGGATTTACGCGCATTAACCAGCGCACCTGTTGCAAGTCCCTCCGAATCGGAGAGAATATGCAAATTCGGATAAAAAAAGGCGGCCCCCGGCAAGCCGGGAACCGCCCTTAAGGTAATAAAGAACTCGTGCGCATCCCGCTACGAGCCCTTCGGGTCGCAACCCTCATGTAGGCAACGGGCTGGGCGATTTATTGTATAATTGCGACACGGCGTGTCGCGGATCGCACTGTCGCACACGATTCCGCCCTTGCTGCGGCCATTCCGCGACTTTTGAGCCTATGCGAAGAAGCGTTTGAGCCGCGCGGCCGACCCGTTTATGCGCGCCCACGTGATGTACGCGCTGCTCAGACCCGCCCTGTTCCGACTCGATGCCGAATCGGCACACGGTCTCGCCCTCAAGGCCCTCAAGCTGGCGGGCTCCTCGCGCGCGCCCGTTTCGCCCGCGTGCCTGGCCACGCAAGTTGCGGGAATCGCTTTCCCCAATCCGGTGGGCATGGCGGCCGGCTTCGACAAGGACGGCGAAGTGCCGGACGCTCTGCTGGGGCTCGGCTTCGGTTTCGCCGAAGTGGGTTCGATTACTCCCCTTCCCCAGTCCGGCAATCCCAAGCCCCGCTTGTTCCGGCTGGTCGAGGATCGTGCCGTCATCAACCGCATGGGCTTCAACAACCACGGCGGCGAGGCGGCGTTGGCCCGCCTGTCGGCCCGTCGGGACCGTCCGGGCGTGGTGGGCATCAATATCGGCGCCAACAAGGATTCGGTCGATCGCGTGGCCGATTATGCGACAATGGCGCGCATGATGGCGCCGCACGCGACCTATCTTGCGGTGAATATCTCCAGCCCGAACACCCCCGGCCTGCGTGCCTTGCAGGACGAATCGGCGCTGACCGGGCTGCTCGACGCGGTGATCGACGCGCGTGACGCCGCTTGCGGCGCCGCGCCGCGTCCGCCGGTCTTCCTCAAGGTCGCGCCCGATCTCGAACCGGCCGACATCGATGCGATCGCCCGCATCGCTCTCGATCGCGGTCTTGGCGCGCTGATCGTTTCCAACACCACGATTTCGCGTCCCGCCCTTGCTTCGAAGCATGCCGGCGAGACCGGCGGGCTCTCGGGTGCGCCGCTCAGGGACCTTGCGCTTCAGCGCCTGCGCGATTTCCGCAAGGCCACCGGCGGGGCGATTCCCCTGGTCGGTGTCGGCGGTATCGCCAACGCAGAAGATGCCTGGGCCCGTATTCGTGCCGGGGCCAGCCTCGTGCAAGTCTATAGCGCCATGGTCTACGAGGGCCCCGTTATTGCGCGGGCGATCTGCAAGGGTCTGGAATCGCTCATGAAGCGCGACGGCTTTGCAACCCCGTCCGAAGCCGTGGGCAGCGAATAGCGCCTGAAACCGCCGGGTGACGTCACTGGCCGCGCTTGTCGCAACCCCCGCGCGCGCCTAGACATTACCCAACGACAAATCTGATATTTACGAGAGGACCAAGGTCAACATGGATCTTGTTGACTTCGACAACAGCACGAACTTCGTTTCGCTGTTTCTGAAGCGCGCCGATGACCTCGGTGAAACCCCGATGCTCTGGGCCAAGCGCGACGGCGCGTGGCAATCCGTCAGCTGGGCCGAAGCGGCGCGCCGCGTCTGCATGATGGCCTCGTCGCTGCGGCGGATGGGCCTGCGCGACGGGGACCGTGTGCTGATCGTCTCGGAAAACCGCCCCGAATGGTGCCTCTCCGATCTCGCGATCATGGCGGCGGGCTGCGTGACGGTGCCCACGTACACCACCAACACCACGCGCGATCATATCCATATTCTGGAGAACTCGGGCGCACACGCTGCCATCGTCTCCTCCGCCAAGCTCGGCAAGGCGCTCTTGCCCGCGATCGTGCAGACGGACTTGTGCCGCCATGTGATCGGCATGGAGCAGATGCCCGCGTTGCAGGGCGGCTCTTTCGAGACTCACGACTGGAACAGCCTGATCCAGGGCGATCCGGTGGCCGCGCGTGCCGAAGTCGAGGCGCGCCTCACCCACTTCGGCCGCAATGATCTTGCCTGCATCATCTACACCAGCGGCACCGGCGGCGCCCCGCGCGGGGTGCGTCAGCACCACGGCATGCTGCTGACCAATGTTGCCGGTGCGGCGCAGATCATCGTCGATGATTTCGGCTGGCAGCCGGGCGAGACGTTCCTTTCGTTCCTGCCGCTGAGCCACGCCTATGAGCATACCGGCGGTCAGTTCCTGCCGATCGGTCTCGGCGGGCAGATCTATTACTCCGAAGGCCTCGACAAGCTGGCCGCCAATATCGAGGAAGTGCGTCCGACCGTGATGGTCGTGGTGCCACGCCTCTTCGAAGTGCTGCGCACGCGCATCATGAAGCAGATCGAGAAGCAGGGCGCCATCGCTTCGCGGCTGATGGAACAGGCCATCGGCCTTGGCGAGCGGCAGCAGGCCGGACGCTGGCGGCTGGGAGACAAGGCGCTCAACCTCGTGCTCGAACACACGCTGCGGCCCAAGGTGCGCGCCAAGTTCGGCGGCCGCATCAAGGCGCTCGTTTCGGGTGGGGCGCCGCTCAATCCCGAGATCGGCGTGTTCTTCGATTCGATGGGCCTGACGCTGCTCCAGGGCTACGGCCAGACCGAGGCCGGGCCGATCATCAGCTGCAACCGCCCCGCTGCCGGCATTCGCCATGACACCGTGGGCCCGCCGATGCGCGACGTTGAGGTGAAGATCGCCGCCGATGGTGAGATCCTCGTGCGCGGCGAACTCGTTATGCAGGGTTACTGGCAGAACGATGCCGCGACCCGCGCGGTGCTGATCGATTCCGGATCGGGGCTGTGGCTCCATACCGGCGATATCGGCCATATCGACGATCGCGGCCGCATCCGCATCACTGACCGCAAGAAGGACATGATCGTCAACGACAAGGGCGACAACGTCTCTCCGCAAAAGGTGGAATCGATGCTGACGCTCCAGCCCGAGATCGCGCAGGCCATGGTCTGGGGCGATCGCAGGCCCTACATCGTCGGCCTCATCGTTCCCGATGCCGACTGGGCGCTCGATTGGGCCAAGGCCAATGACGAGAAGTTCGATTTCAAGGCGCTCCAGCGCCTTCCGGCCTTCCGCACAGCGATCCGCAGCGCCATCGACCAGGTCAACACCGACCTCTCGGTGATCGAGAAGGTCCGCCAGTTCACGTTCGCCGACGAACCCTTCTCGATAGAGAACGAGGAAATGACCCCCAGCCTGAAGATCCGTCGGCACAAGCTGAAGGAACGCTACGCCGACCGGCTGGACGTGCTCTACCGGAACTGAAGGATTCAACCGTGACCGGGTGAGCTTGGGCTAACCCGGTTGCGGTTGCCGATCAGGATTCAGGCAGAGACCGATCGGTGCGCGCCTGAATCCGACGGGCTCGCGCGCGGCCGCCTGCTGCGACAAGAACACTGGTGCTCAGCAGAATCCCGGAAACCAGTATGCCCACGGCCACGAGTCCCGGCGGGCTGAAATCCGTGCGCGCTTCCAGCTTGAACCAATTGCCGATGCGCACGGCGGCGCGGGCGGTCTGGCGATCTTTGGAAAGGCGCATGGACAACTCCCTATCGGTTAGGCCGTCAAACGGTCCAGCCAGGCCTGAGCCTGCTTCGGCTCTCCCACGGCATCGGCCTTGACCGGCCCGCGCGCGGCGAGAAATTCCTGATGGAGTGCGAAAGCCTCCATATCGAGCTGATCGCGCAAGTCGTCGATGACTTCGGCGAGTTCGATAAGGTGGTCCACCGTCGGCGCGACCTTTACGCGCGCCGCCCGGTCCTTGTTGTGATCGAACAGACCCCACGTTCCCGCCGCCGTCACGCGAAGGGCTTCGATCAAAGCCGCGCGGTACTCGATTTCGAGGTCGCTGCGGCGGGTGTCCATACGTTCGAGACGGTCTGCTCTGGCCATAGGCTGTCCTAGGCTCCTACGCCTCGCCGTCAACCGGTCACCACAGCACGCCGTGTGGATCGGGGGTTATCGCAGGCGGCGGCGCCTCGCCGATCGACTGGAGGAGGTCGATCTCGATCGTGCGGCACATCGCGTTGAGCGGCAGGTCGTGCACGGTATTGGCGAAGGGATCGACCAGATCGTCACCGATGGCCAGCACCGACAGGAACATGAGACCGGCAAGCGTGGAGCCGAGCGGCGTGGCGAACCCCAGCGGTTCGACCAGCGTGATGGGCAGAAGCACGCAGAAGATATGCGTGAACAGCGTCGGGAAGAACCGGTACTGGTTGGGCAGCGGCGTGTTCTTGAGCCGCTCCATGCCGCCTTGCGCATTGGCGATATCGACGAGCACGCGCTCCATCTGCGCTTGCTGGATAGTGTCGATCCAGCCGGTGCGGCGGGCCTCGTCAATGCGGCGACCGGTGCCGTCGAGAATGCCGTTGGCCACGTTTACGCGCGCCAATGCAAGGTCGGCCTCGCCCTGCGGAAGCAGGCGGATCACTTCGCCGTCGGGCGTCTGGCGGCGCAACTGGCAGCGCAGCGCGTTGACGTAGGCGATCTGGCGCATGACGATCCGGCGCTTCATCTCGGCCGCCTCGGGATCGGGCATGAAGTTGCGGGCCGCGCGTGAGAGATTGCGGCTGGCATTGATCATCAGCCCCCACAGGCCTCGCCCCTCCCACCAGCGCTGATAGGCCGAATTGCTCCGGAAACCGAGAAACAGTGCGAGCGCGGAGCCGAACAGGGTGATCGGCAATTCGGGGGCGTGAAACGGGAACATGAACCACGCGACAGTCACGATCACGTCCCAGACGAACAGGACCGTAAGCGGCTTCCAGATTTCGCGGACAAGCTGGACGGGATGCAGCGAGGGAGTGACGATCATGGTGCTGCGGGCGCCTCCGGGGTCTGGCCCGAGTGATCGGCCACCGCGTGCGAGAGCGAGACCGAGGTGCCCGTGGCGGGCTTCAAGGAAAACCACTCCGCCCGGTCGATGGCAATCAGGAATCCCAGCACTCCCAAACCGAAGAACAACAACAGCATGTTCGAGCGCATCGCCTGACGAAGGCGCTCGCGGTCTTTGGCGGAGGTGTGAGTGGCGTGGGGGCGCATCGGGAAGTCTCCTTGCGATCAGGGGGAGACTTCAAACTGGGGGCTGCCCGTTAACGGCGTACGGTCTGTTCGTGATAAAGTTTTGCTGCAATGCAGCATGACGGCTCTGTATCGCGAGGCCGCCTCAAAAAGGCAGGGCGGTCTTGGCCAGAATCAGCGCGAGCGCGCAGCCGCTCACCACCGTCATGCGCAGCCATTCGGCCTGCGGGATGGCGGCAGCGTTTTGCGTAAGGGTCAGTACACGAGCCATGCCCCGCAGACTGCGCTTCGAGGCGTTGCGAATCCGTTAAACGATCCGCGACGGCATCTGCTGGCTGGAGCAGTGGAAGGAACCACCACCGGCCAGCACGGCATCGGCCATGACGCCCACGGTATCGCGATCGGGGAACAATTCGGCGATGGCGGCAATGCCGTCCGCGTCGTGCTCGGTGCCGTAGATCGGCACGACCACCAGCTTGGAAGTGATCGCGAAGTTCATGTAGCTGGCCGGCTCGATCCGGCCGTCAGACTCAACCCGGCCCGGTGAGGGCACTTCGCGCACGGTCACGCCCATCGCCTCGGCCCGGGCCTTGGCATCGGCGTAGATCGCGGCGTTGGGATCGTTCGGGCCGGTCGCGCGCGGCAGGGCCAGAACATTCGGCGCCACGAAGCGTGCAAGGTTGTCGACATGGCCGTCGGTATGGTCGTTGATCAGACCGTCACCCAGCCACAGCACGCGGTCGTAGCCCAGATCGCGCTTCAGACGCATTTCCAGATCACTGCGCGTCAGGTGCGGGTTGCGGTTGGGGTTGAGCAGGCACTGTTCAGTGGTGGCGACCAGCCCGGTGCCGTCGCCATCCAGCGCGCCGCCTTCCAGAATCCAGTCCGAGGTTTCCACCTCCAGCCCGGCATCGCGCGCCAGTTCGGCGCCGATTTCCTGGTCTCCATCCATCAGGTACTTGCCGCCCCAGCCGTTGAAGCCGAAGCGCATGGCCTTGAGCGCGCCAGCACCGTCGGCACAGACCAACGGCCCGGTATCGCGCAGCCAGACGTCGCCATAGCGGCGCACTTCCAGCGAGACCTTGGACGAGACGAGCGAGGCCGCGCGCGCGCGGTTGGCCTCGTCCCGCACGATCAGGCGCACTTCTTGCCCCGATTCGGCCACGGCCGAGGCGAACTCGGCCATCTGCATTTGGGCGGCTTCCAGGAAGCCCGGCCATTCGACCGGGTCATGCGGGAAGCCGATCCAGATCCAGTCTTGTGGATGCCATTCGGGGGGAAGGGCGAAAGTCACTTGTGGCAGCCTCCTTGAGCCGCCGCGCAAGCCTTGTCGCGGATCGCGCGGAATTCGTCGGTTTCATGCCAGTTCGGCCAGAAGTCCGAATCGGCGAGCGTGCGGCCGAGCCGATAGTAGAGCCCCGCCGTCTGGGCAATGCCGTCCCAGTTCCACGCCTCGGAGTACTCATCCTTCGGCCCGTGATAGCGGTTCGAGTTGTAGTCCTCGCTGGCTGCATCACCTGCGGCCTTGCCGCCGTCCACCCAGTCGGTGCTGGCGGCCAGATCGAACATCGGCACGCCGCGCTTCGCCATCGAGAAGTGGTCGGAACGGTAGTAGTAGCCGCGCTCGGTATGTTCCTCGGGCACTTCGGTCAGGCCCTCGTCCGCCAGTTCATCGCGGAAGATCGAGGTGAGATCGGACTTGTCGCCACCCGTCATCGCATAAGATCGCGTGCGGCTGCCCGGCAGCAGCGCATCCATGTTGACGCCGCCCACGGTGTGGTCGAGCGGGTAGATCGGGTTGGCGGCGTAGTATTCCGAACCGAGCAGACCCGATTCCTCCAAGGTCACCGCCACGAAGACCTGGCTGCGCGCGGCGGGGCCGGCCTTGGCATTGGCCTCTGCAATCGCGGCCAGCGCGGCGACGCCGGTGGCATTGTCCACCGCGCCATTGCAGATGCCGTCGCCGGTCTTGTCCGGCGTGCAGTGGCCAAGGTGGTCCCAGTGCGCCGAATAGAGCACGTATTCATCCGGACGCACCTTGCCCGGCAACACGCCGACGACGTTGTGCGAGGTGGAGCGGCGGATCGCATTGTCGAAGCCCAGGCTGACCTTCAGGCCCAGCGGCACCGGCTTGAAGCCCTTCTGCTTGGCGGCGGCCGACAGCGTGGCAAGGTCCTTGCCCGAGGCCTTCAGGATCGATTCGGCGACCGACTTCTGGATCCAGCCGTTGGCTGCGGTTTGGTCCATATCGTCGTTCGGCGTCGCCACGCGGTACTGCGCGCCGGTCCAGCTGGAATTGACGACGTTCCAGCCATAGGCGGCGGGGAAAGTGTCGTGCACGATCAGCGCGGCGGTCGCGCCCTGACGTGCGGCTTCCTCGAACTTGTAGGTCCAGCGGCCGTAATAGGTCATGCGGCGGCCCTTGAAGGGGCCTTCCTCGGTGGCGGCGTCATAGTCGGCATCGTTGACCAGGATGACCGCGGTCTTCCCGTGCATGTCGATCCCGGCATAGTCGTTCCAGCCCAGTTCCGGCGCGTTGATGCCATAGCCGACGAAGACCAGTTCGCTGTCCTTCACCTGCGTCTTGGGCGTCACGCGGTAGCTGGCGGCCACATAGTCGTCGCCGAACTTGAACGAGAGCGGCGTCTTGCTACCCGTCACCGTCAGCGCGGAATGGTTGCTGCCGGTGATCTCCACCGTCGGCACGTCCTGCAGCCACTGGCCCTTGTTGCCCGGCTGGAGCCCGGCCTTCTTGAAGGACGCGATGATGGTGTCGAGCACCTTGGGCTCCGCACTCGTGCTGGGCGCTCGGCCTTCGAAATCGTCGGAGGACAGCGTCTTCACCAGTGTCTTCATGTTGTCGACCGACAGCTGCGGTGCCGGTTCGGTGGTCATCGCCGGAGGCGGCAGGGCCTTGCCCTTGGGCAGCTTGGGGGCGGCGATGGCGGCCGTGCCGAGGCACAGGGCAACAGAGGCAAGCAGGGCAGCGGTGCGTTTCATTGTCTGGGCGATCCTGTTTGGGGCTCCGGTTCTCCGGGCCTCCGGTACTTTTGGATGACCGGCGTCGTGCCAGAGGCAGGCGGCAGGCACAAGGCGGAGCCGACCCACGGCATCTTCGACACTCCTCCAAAGTACCCTCCTTCGTCATTGCGAGCGCGGCGAAGCAATCCAGGAGCGGTTTGTGCGGCACTGGATTGCTTCGCTGCGCTCGCAATGACGAGAAACGAGTGATCGGCATGCGCGGATCGGCACGACCCACGTCCTTCAAACCAACCGACACGCTTGCCCTCACGCTCCCGCTTGGGCAGGAACCCCGGCATGGATGCCGAACTGCAAGCCGACTGGACCGGCGCGATTGAACGCGCGCGTGCCCACGCCCCCTACCTCGCCTCGCTGCTGGACCGGCATCCGGACCTCACCGCGCTGCTGGCACAAGGCAAGGGCGAGGAAGCGCTGGCGTTCGCTCGCAATGTCGGCAGCGGCATCGACGATGTCGGCATCGCGCTGCGCTGCGAGAAGCAGGCATTGGCTCTCGCCCTCGGCATCGGCGACCTTGCCGGGGCCTTCCCGTTGCTCCGCGTCACCGGCGAGCTTTCCGCACTGGCCGACCGTGCGCTCGATGGCGCCATTGCCGAGGGTATCCGTCGCCGCGTGCCCGATGCGGAACCCGCCGGTTTCCTCGCCCTCGCGCTCGGCAAGCATGGCGCCGGTGAACTCAACTACAGTTCGGACATCGATCCGATCCTGCTGTTCGATCCCGAACTGCTCCCCCGGCGAGAGCGGGACGAGCCGGGCGAGGCTGCCCAGCGCGTGGCGCGCGCAGTGGTGGAAACACTCGGCAAAGTCACCGATCACGGCTACGTCTTCCGCATCGATTTGCGCCTGCGCCCCGCTTCCGAAGTCAGCCCGCTGGCGATTTCGATCAACGGGGCGCTGACTCATTACGAATCGTCCGCGCTGGCGTGGGAGCGCGCCGCCTTCATCCGCGCCCGCGCCTGTTCGGGCGACATTGCGGCGGGCGAGGCTTTCCTGGCCGCGATCCGCCCCTTCGTCTGGCGCAAGAGCCTGGACTTCGGCGCGATTGCCGAGATCGGCCGCCTCACTGCGCAGATCCGCGCCAATACACGCGGCAGCGCCACGGTCGGCCCCGGCTTCGACCTGAAGAAAGGGCGCGGCGGCATTCGTGAGGTGGAGTTTTACGCCCAGACCCATCAGCTGATTCACGGCGGCCGCAACCCCGCGCTGCGCCTGCGCGGCACCCGCGCCACGCTGGACGCGCTGGCCGAAGCCGGGCTGGTGCCGGCCGAGGATGCGCGCCTGCTGGGTGAAAGCTACGACCGCCTGCGCACCATCGAACACCGCCTGCAGATGCTGCAGGACCAGCAGACCCACGCCCTGCCGATGCGTCCCGAAGCGCTGGAAGCCGTGGCCCGGCTCGACGGCCTTCCCGATGGCGAAACCTTGCTGAACGAACTGCGCGAGATCACCGATGCCGTGGGCGAACGCTATGACGCGCTGGTCATGGCCAACACCCCGCTCGGCCCGACCACGCAAGTCGCCATGCCCGCGCAGGACGACTTGCGTGACGAACTGGCCGGTCTTGGCCTTGCCGATGCCGAAACGATGGCCCACCGCGTGGAAGGCTGGCTCTCCGGCGGGATGCGGGCGCTGCGTTCGGACGCGGCGCGCGCCGCCTTCGCCAGCGTGCGCGCCGATCTGTTCGCCGCGCTGGCTGCCGCGCCGGAGCCGGAGCGCGCCTTCGCCCGATTCGAAAAGCTGCTGAACAACCTGCCCTCCGCCATCAACCTGTTCCGCCTGCTGGAAGCCCGTCCCGCGCTGCTGGAACGGCTGGCGCGCATCCTCAGCCTTGCGCCCACTCTGGCCGACGCCTTGGCCCGGCGTGCCGATCTGCTGGACCCGCTGATCGATGCCAGTGCCTTCGACCTGCCCGGATCGGTGGAGGAACTGGTTGCCGAATTCACCCAGTTCGAGCCGGGTGCCGACTACGAACAGAAGCTGGGCACCGTGCGCCGCAAAGTGGGCGACCGCCGCTTCGCCCTTGGCGTGCAACTGATCGAGGGCGCGAACGATCCGCTGGACATCGGCCACGCCCTCGCCCGGATTGCCGAGGCCGCGCTGGTGGTGCTGACCGATGCCGCACTGGAGGAATTCCGCGCCGTCCACGGCGTGGTGCCGGGCAGCGAACTGGTCGTGCTCGGCCTTGGCCGCATGGGCGGCGGCGTGCTCACCCACGCCTCCGACCTCGATCTGATCTATCTGTTCACCGGCGATTTCGCGGGCGAATCGGATGGCCGGCGGCCGCTGGGGGCAACGCTCTATTACAACCGCGTCTCGCAGCGCGTGACCGCCGCGCTGTCGGTGCCGACGGCCGAAGGCGCGCTCTACGAAGTCGACACCCGCCTGCGTCCCTCGGGTGAGCAGGGCCCGCCCGCCGCCAGCCTCGACAGCTTCGCGCGCTATCAGCAGGAACAGGCGTGGACCTGGGAACACATGGCGCTCTGCCGCGCCCGTCCGCTCTACGGCTCGGCCGAGGCGCGCGCCGATCTCGGCGAGGTGATTCACAGCGTGCTCGCCGCCCCCCGCGATGGGGACAAATTGCGCGCGGACGTGCTGGAAATGCGCGCCAAGATGGCCGGGCACAAACCCGCCAAGGGCCCGCTCGACGTGAAGCTGATGCGTGGCGGGCTGGTGGACCTCGAATTCCTTGTCCACTTCACCCAGTTGCGCAGCGGGCTTGGCCTCGATCCCGACCTGGGCGCGGCGCTGCAATTGCTGGTGGCGGACGGACTGCTGCCAGCCACGCTGGTAGAATCGCATGACGTCATGACGCGTCTGCTGGTGGCCGGCCGCCTCTTCGCGCCCGATACCCAGGTGCCTGGCAAGCCCTCCTGCATGGCGCTGCAACGCGCCTGCGGCTATGGCGCGTGGCAAGATCTTGAATCCGCCCTCGCCCGGGCCCGCGCGCATGTCGCCGCGAGTTGGAGCGAGACTTTCGGCGAAACACTGGAGATGAACCCATGAGCAGCACCATTTCCGGGCGCCCCGCCGCCGGCCACCCGTTCCCCGATATCGCGCTGGAAACGCCCGAAGGCGGCAGTGTGAAGGCTTCGGACTTCGCGGGCCGGAAGCTGGTCGTGTTCTTCTATCCCAAGGACAATACCCCCGGCTGCACCACCGAAAATCTCGATTTCTCGGCGCTGAAGGGTGAGTTCGATGCGGCCGGCGTCGCCCTGCTGGGCGTCAGCAAGGATTCGGCGAAGAAGCACCAGAACTTCATCGCCAAGCATGACCTCAAGGCCCCGCTCGCCAGCGATGCCGAGGAAGGCGGGCTGTCCGACGCGCTCGGCATCTGGACCGAAAAGCAGAACTATGGCCGCACCTACATGGGCATGGTCCGCACCACCTATCTGATCGGCCCGGACGGCAAGATCGCCCGCGTGTGGGACAAGGTGAAAGTAAAGGACCATGCCGCGCAGGTGCTGGAGGCCGCAAAGGCGCTCTGATCATGCAGTCCGTTGCCGCAGCCATTCGCGAGGTGCTGCTGGAATCCGATCCCGGCGCCAAAGTCATGGCCACCCGCAAGGTGGCGCGCGACTGGCGACACGAACGGCTCGCTTATGCCTTCGATGTCGAAATGCCCGAGGAACCGGGCCGCCCGGCAGAGCCCGAACTGCTGCCGCCTAATCGCATGCCCAAGCGCGGCAAGGGCGGTTCGGAGCGCGGCCGATTGGCGCTCTGGCATGCGCTGGCGCACATCGAATTCGTTGCCATCGACCTCGCGCTCGACATGGCGGGGCGATTCGGTGGGCAGATGAACCCGGGCTTCGTCAGCGATTTCCTCTCGGTCGCTGCCGACGAAGCGCTGCACTTCGCGTTGCTGGACCGGCACTTGCGCACGCAGGGGAGCCACTACGGCGCCCTCCCTGCGCACAGCGGGCTGTGGGACGCCGCGCATGAGACTCGACATGATGTCGCTGCCCGCCTCGCGGTGGTGCCTATGGTGCTGGAAGCGCGCGGTCTGGACGTGACGCCGGCTACTTTAGAGCGAGTGCGTAGCCTTGGCGACGAGCGGGGCGCGCGCATTCTCGAAAGAATCCTTGACGATGAAATCCGCCACGTCCGTTTCGGTTCAACACATTTCGCCGCATGCGCCGAAGCGATGAACGGTGAACCGGCGGAACTTTGGAAAACCCTGGTTTCCCGCCATTTTCGTGGGGCTGTTAAGCCACCGTTCAACGACTCAGCGCGCCTCGCTGCCGGTTTATCGCGGGATTTCTACCTTGGGGTTGTCTGTTAGGAACTGATCGGCATAACTCCACTTCGCGAGACGGCGGGGGGTTCCGACCATCTCAAAACTTAGGGTTCGCGGCATGCCAAAGGCGTGCCCGTCGATAACGACAACGTCGTGTCCTTGCGGATTGCGGCGGATAACAAGGTATTGCGAGTGGTCGTAACCAAACTCATTGCCAAGTTCCGCACGGTGACGGCTACTGTCGCCATCGCGGGTCTTTCGATGGCAGCTCACCCCGCCCTGGCCAACAGCGCCGCAGCCGCCGCCGACATCTCGGCCCCGCTGCGCGCCGCTCAGGCCGCCAATCAATCCGCCAGCGGTGGTGAGGACGAACAGTTCCGCACCCTCTTCAGCTCCTGGCAGAACTACGAGGAAACCGGCCTCGCCGCGGCCAAGGCCAAGCCGGCGATCCCCGGTACCGCCCGCCTTTCCGGCGTCAATATCCCCTCGCGCACTCCGCTTGAAGGCCTTCGCCTGACCAGCAGCTTCGGTATGCGTGAACACCCGATTCTCGGCGGTCGCCGCGCACACAAGGGCATCGACCTTGCCGCGCCCGTCGGCACCCCGATCTACGCAACCGCTGACGGTGTCGTCGGCAAGGCATCCTGGTTCGGTGGCTACGGCCTGTTCGTCGAACTGGAACACGGCGGCGATCTCGAAACCCGCTATGGCCACATGTCCCGCCTCAACGTTGCCGAGGGCCAGATGGTCCACAAGGGCGACGTGATCGGCTACGTTGGCACCACCGGCAACTCGACCGGCCCGCACCTTCACTATGAAGTGCGCATCGACGGTGAGGCCGTGAACCCGCTCCCCTACCTGCAGGGCGATCAGGTCGCGGTGGCCGACAAGAACTGACACAAGTTTCAAACCGGTCAGGAACCGCGGCAAAGACGGTCCGGCCACTATGGTTTGGAGAGGAGGGAAGAGGCGGCTTCAGAGCCGCCTTTTCTTTTGCCGGCTCGCTCCATGAGGATTGGGGTTCGACTTGAAGCGGACGGGCGTTAGTCTGCGCCTATGACCTCGCCGTATCATCCCCCGGTCAAACGCTCGGTCGAGATCGCCGGGCACAAGACCTCGATCAGCCTCGAACCGGTGTTCTGGGACATGCTCAAGGCCGCCGCCGTGGACGCGGGCGTGCCGGTCAACGCGCTTGTCGCGCGGATCGATGCGGAACGGCTGGAGGCGGACGTGCCGCCCGGTCTCGCCGGGGCCATCCGGGTCTGGCTGGCGACCACTCGAAAGGCTTGATCGCCATCTTTTTATCGACTTGCTAGCCTTGTGCCGGACGCTAGGCTGTGGGAGCTTAAGCCCCGGTTCAGCGCGAAAGGTTCCAACAGCGCCTATGTCGTTCGCGCGTATCGCCGCATTGGTCCTGACATTCCTGGCGCTGTTCGGCTGGTCCGCCTCGCCGGCTGTGGCGCAGTCGATCCTGCGCGACGCCGAGACCGAGGCGCTGCTCAAGGACATGGCGCGGCCGCTGATCGTGGCTGCCGGACTCGACCCCACGCATGTCGACATCGTTCTGGTGAACGATTCCTCGGTCAATGCCTTCGTCGTCGGCGGGCAGGCGGTCTACGTGAACTCCGGCCTCATCAATGAGGCTGATACCGCCGCGCAAGTGCAGGGCGTGATCGCGCACGAGCTTGGTCACGTCACGGGCGGCCACGCCGTTCTGAATCAGGGCGAGAAGTCTGCCACCAGCATTTCGCTGCTCTCGTTGCTGCTCGGCGCGGCGGCGGCGGCGGCCGGCGGCGGCGAGGCGGCGATGGGTGTGATCATGGCGGGCCAGCAGGCGGCCATGGGCAATTTCCTCGCCTATACCCGTGCGCAGGAAGCTACGGCCGACGCGGCGGGCGCGAAGTTTCTCTCGGAGGCCGGGATCAGCGGGCGCGGTTCGCTGGAATTCTTCCAGAAGCTTCAGAACCTTGAATTCCGCTACGGCTATCGCCCGCAGGACGGGGACGAGTTCTACTCCACCCACCCGCTGACCGGCGACCGTATCCAGACGCTTCAGGACACTTACGAAAAGGACCCGGCCTGGTCCAAGCCGGACGATCCGAAGATCCAGGCTCGCTTCGTGCGCATGAAGGCCAAGCTGTTCGGCTATCTGGCCGAGCCGCGCGATGTGTTCCGCGTCTACCCGCAAACCGACAATTCGGTGCCCGCGCACTATGCCCGCGCCTATGCGTGGCACCGCCAGTCGGAGATGGACCGCGCCACCGCCGAGACCGACGCACTGCTGATGGTGGATCCCAATGATCCCTATTTCCTGGAACTCAAGGGCCAGATCCTGCTCGAATCGGGCCAGCCGAACGATGCGCTCGTACCCTTGCGCAAGGCGACCGAACTGACCGCCTACCAGCCGCTGATTGCCACGCTGTTCGGCCACGCGTTGATCGCGACCGAGGACCCGCAGCATTTCAAGGAAGCCGAGACGGTGCTCAAGAACGCCGCCGCGCGGGACCGGGAGAATCCCTTCACCTGGTACCAGCTCGGAACGATCTACGCGGCCAACGGCGACATACCGCGCGCAAGGCTCGCCAGCGCCGAGCAGCAATCGCTGTCCAACCAGATGGATGCCGCGCTGATGAATGCGCAGGCTGCCGAAGTGGGCCTGCCGAGCGGCTCGCCCGACTGGCTGCGGGCGCAGGACATCGAAATGGAAGCGCGCGCGGCGCTGGAACGCAACAAGAAGCGCCGCTAGAGCGAAGCTTCGAGACGAATACGGGAACGACGAAAACCATGGGACTTGGCACGAAGATCGCAGCGACGGCCGTGGGCCTCGCTCTTGTTGGCACGGGCGTCTGGTTTGGCGGGCCGGTGATCGCTGGCCGCGTGATTCACAACTATCTCGTTACCAACCCCGAAGTGCTCAACGAGGCGATGGATGCGCTTCAGGCCAAGCAGGCCAAGGCGCAACTCGCAGGCGTGCGGCAGAGTGTAGAGACGCCCTTCCCCGGCGCCGTGCTCGGCAATCCTAATGGCGCCATCACGCTTGTCGAATTCACCGACTATGCCTGCGGCTATTGCCGCCGCAGCTTGCCCGATGTTGCGCAGCTTATTGCCAAGCACCCGGACTTGCGCATTGTCGTGCGCGAACTGCCGATCATCAGCCCGCATAGTCCCGAAGCCGCGCGCATGGCGCTGGCCGCCGCCGAGCAGGGCAAATTCGCCCCGTTCCGCGAAGCCATGTTCGCGTCCGGACAAGTCGATCCGCAAGCCATCGACGCGGCGGCGAAGGCGGCCGGGCTCGACATGGAACGTGCCCACAAGGTTGCCGCCAGCCCGGTCGTCGAACAGGAACTCCAGCGCAATATGGACGTCGCCGGAAGGCTTGGCTTCAGTGGTACGCCGAGCTGGGTCGCGGGCGACCGCCTGATCTCGGGCGCGGTCGGCTTCGATCAGCTATCGCAGGCGGTTGCGGACGCGCGTGGGGGATAGCGCGAGGGAGCACGGCTCCCTTCCCCTTCCCCTCATGAGCGCTTTTGCCGGGCCGATCTCTTTGTTCCCGAGTGAAAAATCGGCTGCGCCTCCACTGCCGTTACCCGCTGGCCCCCAGATCGAGGCCCCGGGTTTCCGCTTCGCGCGGTTTTCGTCTAGATAGCCATCATGCGCGTTCTGCCGATCCAGCCGATCCCCTTCTTCGCCGACAAGGACAAGGCCTTCTGGCGCCTCCAGTTCGCGGGCTGGGGCGGCGCGATGCTGCTGCGCACGATGTCGGCGATCGCCAACGACCAGCCTTTGTCGAACCTTGTGCTGGTGCTGATCGCGACGATCACCGGGTTCTCGATCTCGCTGGTGCTTTCGGTGGTCTACCGCGTGCTGATCACCAAGCGGCCGCTGGTGACCTGGGGCATGACCGCGCTGATCCTGCCGATCGCGGTGGCGCTGCACGCCTTCATCGATGCCTGGGTGATCTCGCTCTACCGGGCCGACAGCGATACCAGCTTCACCCAGCTGTTCATTGGCGTGTTCTACTATGACGCGACGCTGCTGGGCGCGTGGTCGGCGCTCTATTACGCGATCAATTTCTACCTTCAGGTGGAGGAGCAGAACGACCAGCTGATCCGGCTGGAGAACCAGGCGACGCAGGCGCAGCTGGCCATGCTGCGCTATCAGCTCAATCCGCACTTCCTGTTCAACACGCTGAATTCGATCTCGACCCTGGTGCTGCTCAAGCAGACCGAGCCGGCCAATGCCATGCTCAGCCGCCTCTCCTCGTTCCTGCGCTACACGCTGATCAACAAGCCCTCGGCACGGGTTACGGTGGCGACCGAGGTGGAGACGCTCAAGCTCTATCTCGACATCGAGCGGATGCGTTTCGAGGAACGGCTGCGCACCACGTTCACCATCGATCCGGCGACGGAGACCTGCCTGCTGCCCTCGCTCCTGCTTCAGCCGCTGGTGGAGAATGCCATCAAATATGCGGTCAGCCAGCAGGAGGCCGGGGCCGATATTGCCATCGCCACGCAACTCGTCGGGCCGATGCTTCGCATCACCGTCTCGGACACCGGGCCGGGCTTGCAAAGTCCGACTACCGACAACAGGTTGTCGGGCATGACCTACGATGGAGGGGAGCCGGTATCCACCGGTGTCGGCCTTTCGAACATCCGCGACCGCCTCAGCCAGGCTTACGGCGAGCAGCACCGTTTCGAAACGGTGGAGCCCGTTGAAGGCGGCTTTGCCGTGCTGATCGAGCTGCCCGCGGACCATCAGCCCACTCCCGAGGACATGGAAGAACTTCAGCGGCAACCCGTTCCCGTCGGACGATGAAACAAATTTGGCCCCCGCGCGTTTGCCGGGCCGGAGTACGTGACACATGACCATTCGCACTATCCTCGTCGATGACGAGAAACTGGCGATCCAGGGCCTCCAGCTTCGACTGGAAAAATATCCTGACGTCGAAATCATCGATACTTGTTCCAACGGGCGCGAGGCGATCCGGAAGATCAAGACAGAGAAGCCCGATCTGGTCTTCCTCGACATCCAGATGCCCGGGTTCGACGGGTTCTCGGTGGTCAAGGGCGTGATGGAAATCGAACCGCCGCTGTTCGTGTTCGTCACCGCCTATCAGGAGCACGCCGTGCGTGCGTTCGAGGCCAATGCCGTCAATTACCTGATGAAGCCGGTGGACGAGGCCAAGCTGGACGATACGCTGGCCCGGGTGCGCCAGCGCATTTCCGAAAAGCGTTCGGCGGACGAGGCGGAAAAGCTCAAGACGGTGCTGGCCGAAGTCGCGCCCGACGCGGTGGACGCGATGCCGGAAGAGAGCGATCCCAACGCGGATCGTTACGAAAAGCTCATCAACATCAAGGATCGCGGTCAGATCTTCCGGATCGACGTCGATTCGATCGAACATATCGAGGCCGCCGGCGACTATATGTGCATCCGCACCGCCGACAACTCGCTGATCCTGCGCGAGACGATGAAGGATCTGGAGCGCCGGCTCGATCCGCGCGTGTTCCAGCGCGTGCATCGCTCGACCATCGTCAATCTGAATCAGGTTCGCCAGGTGAAGCCGCATACCAACGGCGAATGCTTCCTCGTGCTCGATTCGGGCGCGCAAGTGAAGGTTAGTCGCTCTTACCGCGACGTGATCGCGCGTTTCGTGCACTGATGCGGGTTCCGCTCAGGCCAACAGCCTGGGCCTGAGCGGATCACACTATTCCCGGATAATCAGAGCGCGCTCAGTCCCTCGGCACTACCGAAAACCGCGCGGCGCGTTCCGCCAGCCGGTCGACCGCCGCCGCATGAATCGCGCTCGATGTGCAGAGCACGCCGAAAGCGCGCGGATCGTGCTTGTTGTAATTGAGCGGCTTGCCGAAAGCGTCGGTCACTTCCGCGCCCGCCTCGCGCGCGATCAAACCCGCAGCGGCGATGTCCCATTCGTAGCCCCAGCGCAGGGTGGCGAGAATGTCGGCGTCATTGGCGGCAACCATGGCCATGCGCAGCGCGATCGAGTTGGGCTGGTCGACCAGCACCAGATCGGCATCCTCGGCAGCGAGCTTCTTGGCCGGAACGCGCGCGCCCGGCAGCGCCTCGCGGTGGCTGGCCTGAAGGCGCCGGCCATTGCGCCATGATCCCTTGCCTGCCTCGGCATGCCAGAATTCGCCGCCCTCTTCCCGCTTGCGGGCGGGCGCGAAGAGATAGCCCAGCAGCGGACGGCGGGTATTGACGAGCGCGACGGAAATCGCCCAGCCGGGCCGCCCGGCGATAAAATCGCGCGTCCCGTCGATGGGATCGACCAGCCAGACCAATTCGTGGGCCTTGCGATGGTGCGAGTCGGCGGTTTCCTCGGAGAGCCAGCCGGCCGAAGGCAGCAGCGCGGAAAGTTCGCGGCGGAGGAAAGCGTCGACTTCGAGGTCCAGCGTGCAGACCGGGCTGCCCGGAACTTTTTCCCAATGTTCAAGAGCATGGCCGTCTCCGGGCCATCCGGCCAGCGCGATACGTCCTGCCTCGCGGACGATAGCTTCGAGTCTGTCGCGGTCGATCATGCGCGGGGCCTTGGGGCGTTGTCTGGTCGGGAACGGCGGGCGACCCGCACGCCGGTGCGCGTCTTGTGCACGCCATTGCGCGAGGGAACGGGACTTTTCAAGCGCGCAGGGATGTGCTTATGCGGCCGGGATCAAGTTCGGGGCCTCCCTCCGCGCTTTTGGACCACATCCTTTCCTCGGACACTCCAGCAGAAAGCGATTTCAGCGATGAACATTCACGAATACCAGGCGAAGGAACTGCTTGCGAAGTACGGCGTCGGCATTCCCGCCGGCATCCCCGCCCTCACTGTCGAGGAAGCGGTTGCCGCCGCAAAGCAGCTCCCCGGACCGCTCTATGTCGTGAAGGCCCAGATCCACGCCGGTGGGCGCGGCAAGGGCAAGTTCAAGGAACTCGCTGCCGACGCCAAGGGCGGCGTGCGTCTCGCCAAGTCGGTTGAGGAAGTCGAAGCGTTCGCCAAGGAAATGCTCGGCAACACGCTCGTCACCGTGCAGACCGGTGAAGCCGGCAAGCAGGTGAACCGCCTCTACGTGACCGATGGCGTCGACATCGCCGCCGAATACTACCTCTCGATGGTCGTCGACCGCGCTTCCAGCCGCGTCGCCATGATCGTGTCGACCGAAGGTGGCATGGACATCGAGGATGTTGCCCACAACACCCCCGAGAAGATCACCACCGTCACCATCGACACCGCTGCCGGCTTCCAGCCGCACCACGGCCGTGCCGTTGCTTTCGCTCTGAACCTTTCGGGCGACCTCAACAAGCAGGCGCAGAAGATCTCGAAGCAGCTCTATGAGGCCTTCGTGGCGCTCGACTGCGACATGCTCGAAATCAACCCGCTCGTCGAAACCAAGGACGGTCAGCTGCTCGTCCTCGACACCAAGATGAGCTTCGACTCGAACGCGCTGTATCGTCACCCCGACGTGCAGGCCCTGCGCGACGAGACCGAAGAAGATCCGGCGGAAGTCGAAGCTTCGAAGTACGACCTGGCCTACATCAAGCTCGATGGCGACATCGGCTGCATGGTCAACGGTGCCGGCCTCGCCATGGCGACGATGGACATCATCAAGCTCAACGGCAAGTTCCCGGCCAACTTCCTCGACGTAGGCGGCGGCGCCAACAAGGAGAAGGTGACCGCGGCGTTCAAGATCATCCTCTCGGACCCGGCCGTTAAGGGCATCCTCGTCAACATCTTCGGCGGCATCATGAAGTGCGACGTCATCGCCGAGGGCATCGTTGCCGCGGCGAAGGAAGTGAACCTCTCGGTTCCGCTCGTCGTTCGCCTCGAAGGCACCAACGTCCAGCAGGGCAAGGACATCCTGGCCAATTCGGGCCTGCCGATCGTCCCCGCCAACGACCTGGGCGACGCCGCCAAGAAGATCGTGGCCGAAGTCGAGAACGCGGCCTGATCACGCTGAGGCGATAGCCCCGGATCGAACAAGGAATACGGCGAGGGTCACAAGCCCTCGCCGTTTCCGTTTCTGCCCCGGCGGTTTTCGTCCGGCCGTTTCACTGTTCTGTCCTCATTTCTGCCCGAAGTTTCTGCCGTGGCGATGCGCAATCCCGCAGAATTGCGTTATGGAGCGATCGATCCCGATCGTGCCCCCACTCGGCGCGGGAGCCGCTTGACGTATACGTTAAGTGGCGGCAATGGGGAGCTTGAACGAATTTAATCGCGCGGCTAAACCGTCGCCGCAGTCTAAGAGAGAGGACCCGATCGCATGAAGATCCTCGTCCCCGTTAAGCGGGTGATCGATTACAACGTGAAGCCGCGCGTAAAGGCGGACGGCACGGGCGTTGACCTGGCCAACGTCAAGATGAGCATGAATCCGTTCGACGAGATCGCGGTCGAAGAAGCTATCCGCATCAAGGAAGCGGGCAAGGCTGAAGAGATCGTTGCCGTCTCGGTCGGCCCGGCCAAGGCGCAGGATACGCTGCGCACCGCACTCGCCATGGGTGCAGACCGTGCGATCCTCATCGAGACCGACGCAGAGGTTGAGCCGCTGGCCGTCGCCAAGATCCTCAAGGCGATCGTTGCCGAAGAGAATCCGGGCCTCGTGATCCTCGGCAAGCAGGCGATCGACGACGATTCGAACCAGACCGGCCAGATGCTCGCCGCGCTGCTGGGCCGCCCGCAGGGCACGTTTGCCAGCAAGGTCGAGATCGACGGTGACCACGTTGCCGTGACGCGCGAAGTCGATGGCGGTCTGGAGACCGTTAAGCTTTCGCTGCCTGCGATCGTCACCACCGACCTGCGCCTCAACGAGCCGCGCTACGCTTCGCTGCCGAACATCATGAAGGCGAAGAAGAAGCAGCTCGATGTGAAGACCGCCGCCGATTACGGCGTCGACATCGCTCCGCGCCTCAAGACCCTCAAGGTCTCGGAGCCGCCAGTGCGTGTCGCAGGCGTCAAGGTCGCCGACGTCGATGCGCTGGTAGCCAAGCTCAAGGAACTGGGAGTCGCCTAATGAAGACGCTCGTTTGGGTCGAACACGACAACGCGTCGGTCAAGGACGCAACGCTCCACACCGTCACCGCTGCCGCCAAGCTGGGTGAAGTTCACCTGCTGGTTGCCGGTTCCGGCTGCCGTGCCGCTGCCGAGGCTGCCGCGAAGATCGCCGGCGTCGCCAAGGTCCACGTGGCCGATAACGCCGCCTACGAACATGCGCTGGCCGAAAACGTCGCGCCGCTGATCGTGGAACTGATGGGCCACCACGACGCGTTCCTGGCGCCCGCCACCACCACCGGCAAGAACGTCGCCCCGCGCGTTGCCGCGCTGCTCGACGTGATGCAGCTGTCGGACATCCTCTCGGTCGAGGGCGAGAAGACCTTCACGCGCCCGATCTACGCCGGCAACGCCATCGCCACCGTCGAATCGAGCGATGCCAAGCTGGTGATCACCGTGCGCGGCACCGCCTTCGAGAAGGCCGCTGCCGAGGGCGGTTCGGCTGCCATCGAAGACGTCGCAGGTGCCGGTGACGCCGGCCTTTCCAGCTTCGTGGGTGCCGAACTCGCAAAGTCGGAACGTCCGGAACTGACCAGCGCCAAGGTGATCGTCTCGGGCGGCCGCGCGCTGAAGGACTCGGAGACGTTCGAACAGTACATCATGCCGCTCGCCGACAAGCTCGGCGCTGCCGTCGGCGCTTCGCGCGCTGCGGTGGACGCGGGCTATGTGCCGAACGACTACCAGGTCGGCCAGACCGGCAAGATCGTGGCTCCCGAAGTCTACATCGCCGTCGGCATCTCGGGCGCGATCCAGCACCTTGCGGGCATGAAGGACTCCAAGACCATCATCGCCATCAACAAGGACGAGGACGCCCCGATCTTCCAGGTCGCCGACGTCGGCCTCGTGGCGGATCTGTTCAGCGCCGTGCCGGAACTGACCGGCAAGCTCTGAACGGCGTTAAAGAATTGAAATGACGGAACCCCGGTCGGAAACGGCCGGGGTTTTCGTTTATGATCATCTCGATGGGACTTGCTCCGGCACTTGTTTGATGCGCGGTTTCAGGTCACTCATCCGAGCGACTGGGGACCGGGGGGCCAAGGCATGGCAATGCGCAAAAAAATGCGGATAGTGGTGGAAATTGCGACCGCAATGGCAATGAATGCATCGCCAGCGAGTGCCGCTGAACCACAGATTTTCACACCTACAAGCGGGTGGGCGATTGATTACGCCGCGAAAAGCTGTGTCCTTGCGCGAACTTTCAGCAGGGGCACCGAGATCATCGGCTTCCGCTTCGAAGTGGTCTCTCCTGACACTTTGGGGACGCTGACGTTGATAGGAAATCCATTTGGCAGCATTTCCTACGGCAGCAACTTCCAATTTCGGGTTGGGAGCGACCAGCCAAGTCCCGCCCAAAGCGGATGGCTGCTCATCCACGTCCCCTCTGGCGGCGGCAAAGCCATCCCGGGCGTGTTGATCCGCTACGCGAAGCTAGGCGACCAGGATCGCCTCTCCAATGGCGCGAGCACGCAAACATCCACATTAGTGACGTTCCAATGGGACCAGCAAACGCTGGAAGCCGAAGTCGGCCGGATGGACACGGTTTTAGAAGCCCTGACCAAATGCACCGACGATCTGGTCCGGAAATGGGGCTATGATCCTGCGGTACAACACGCGCTGAGCCAGAAACCCAGAATTAACGGGAATCCAAGGGACTGGATCCGCTACCCGGAGACGGCAAGGAACGTCAGCAATCAGACAAAGCTGAAAGTGCGCGTGGATATCGACGAAGCGGGTGAACCGATCAAGTGCGAGCCTCTCGATGCCGATGAAGTTCCCGATCTTGCGACTAGTACCTGCACGCAATTGTTGAAGAACGCGCATTTTCACCCCGCCCTTGATAAGGACGGCAATCCGGTTCGCTCTTATTTCGTCGTATCAAGCGTGCTGCCGTGGCCGAGCCATTGACGATAAAACAAGAGAGGGGGTTCCCTTAGGTCGTCGTATTTGAGCTTATCCGCTCGAAAAGGTTGACGGCGGCGCCGCGCTCATCTTCGGGCTCGTGGCGGCCGTAGCGCATGAAGCCCAGTCTTGCCGCAACGCGTTCCGACGCGATGTTGCCTTCCTCGATCATGCAGGCAATGCGCTTCGGGCCATGGGTCTTATCGAACCACGCAATCACCGTGTGCATCACTTCTTGCGCCAGGCCCTCCCCCCAGCAATCCTTGCGCACGATCCAGCCGGCCTCGGGCGTATCGTCCATGCCCTTGCCGAAGCCGCGCCAGCTATGGAACACGCCGCAGTTGGCCAGCAGGTCTGCCTCGCCCGGGCGGCGCACGTAGAGACTGCCGTAGCCATAGAGCGCCCAGCTTCCGGCATTCCGGCCGAGGCGGTTGAACTGCTCCATCGGATCGGGGCTGGCGGGGCCGAGGAATCGGCGCATGTCCTCGTCCGCGATCAGGCGGCAGAGGCCATCCAGATCGCCAGCCGCGGGCTTCCACAGCTCGAAGCGTTTGGTCTTGAGGAACGGACGATTTTCTTCCCCGGCACTCACAGCAGTTGGTCCACCACGTGGATGCAGAGACCGAACAGGCCGCCGACCAGCGTACCGTTGATGCGAATGAACTGGACGTCGCGCCCCACCGCGCCTTCGATGCGATCGGTCACAGTCCTGGCATCCCAGCGTTTCACGGTTTCCGATACCAGCCGCACGATCTCACTCCCATAGCGTGACGCGACCCCGACCAGTGTGCGGCGCGCAAAGCGATTGACCATGTATTGCAACTTGCGATCGTCGCCAAGCGCCTGACCCAGCTGGGAAAGACTCTCTCCCAGCGCGCCCGAGAGCGCCTTGTCGGGGTTGCGAATGGCCTTCAGCAGACCGGCGCGAGCGCGCTCCCACATGCCGTCGATCCACGCCGCCATGGCCGGATTCTCCAGCAGGTCGGTCTTGATCCGCTCTACTCGTGCCTGCATTTCGGGATTGTGCCGCAGGTCCTGCGCGAGCTTGGCCAGAGCCTCGTCGACTTTGGCGCGTAGTGGATGGTCGGGCTGGACGATCACTTCGGCGAGCAGGCGGTAGGCGCCGTCCAGTACGCCGTTGGCCAGTCGCTCATCAAGGCCGGTCCAGCGCATGATGGAGTTGGCGCGCTGGTGAATCATCTCGCGGATCATCGGTTCGTTGGCTTCGATGGCCTCGCCGATCTTGCGCAGCAGGCTTTCCATCACCGGCAGATGGCGCCCTTCGGCAATCGCGCTTTCCAGCATCTGGCCGAGCAGTGGGGCGGCGTCGATCTTCTCGATCTGGCGGCGGAGGCCGGCCTTGACCATGCCGCCCATTTCTTCGGGATCGAGCGATTCCAGAACATCGCCGATCAGTTGCGCGGCGCCGGCGCGGATGCGGGACTGCTCATCGCGGCGGGGATCGCTGAGGAAGGAGCCGAGGCTGGCGGCAATGTTGAAGCCGTTGAGGCGGCGCGCGACGACTTGCGGCGTGAGGAAGTTGTCGCGCAGAAAATTCGCCATCGTATCGGCAATGCGGTCCTTGTTCACCGGGATGATCGCGGTGTGAGGAATTGGCAGGCCGAGCGGATGGCGGAACAGCGCGGTCACCGCGAACCAGTCGGCGAGGCCGCCGACCATCGCCGCTTCGGTGAAGGATATCGCGTAGCCGAGCGGGACGCCCCATTCGGGATGGAGCGCCGATAGCCGCTTCAACACGATGAAGGCTGCCGCCATGAACAGCAGCAGCCCCGTCGCGAACATCCGCATACGTCTTGCCCTGTCGGGCCTTAGCAGGTCTTCCCTTGCCACTTTGATGCTACGCATGGGCAGCGGCAAGGTTCCTCCCAAGAGATTGGCACGGCATCATTCTGCGGCGACCGGCTGGGGTACCGGCTCAGGCCCGGCCTGATGCCCATGACCAGGCGCGTGGCCGCCGTGTTCATGAAGATGGTGCGATTCAATTGTCAGCAACTTGCGCCGCAACCACGGACCGAGGCGCTTTTCGAAGCCGTCAGCAAGGCTGAAGGCGGCCGGTACGATCACCAGCGTCAGCATCGTCGAAAGCAGCAGGCCGCCGATCACGGTGATACCCATGGGCGCGCGCCAGGCCGCGTCGCCCGAGAGCGAGAGCGCGGTCGGCACCATGCCCGCCGTCATCGCGACCGTGGTCATGACGATCGGCTGGGCGCGCTTGTGCCCGGCGTCCATGATCGCGGTAAGCTTGTCGACGCCCTTCTCCATCTCCTCGATCGCGAAGTCGATCAGCAGGATCGAGTTCTTGGCAACGATGCCGAGCAGCATCAGGATGCCGATGTAGACGGGCATCGAGACCGGCTGTCCCACCACCACCAGCGCCAGCAGGCCGCCGAGCGGCGCGAGGAGCAGCGAAGCCATGTTGACCAGCGGTGAAACGAAGCGGCGATAGAGCAGCACCAGCACTGCGAAGACCAGGAAGATACCGCTGATCACCGCAACGACGAAGCTCTGCACCATCTCCGCTTGCCACTTGTCATCGCCCACCGGTGCGTTCGAAACGCCCGTCGGCAGGTTTTTCATGATCGGCAGCTTCTGGATCTGCTCCATGATCGGGCCCTTGACCTGGCCCGCGCCAAGGTCGGCGCCGACGAAGATGCGGCGCGACTGGTTGTAGCGCTGGATCTGCGTGGGGCCGGCGCCGAAGCGGATTTCGGCCACGCGTTTCAGCGGAACCGAGCCGCCGCTGGCGGTGGTGACCGGCAGGTTCTCGATCGTCGAGAAGTCCCGGCGCGAAGTGCGCGCAAGGATCACGCGGATCGGTACTTGACGGTCGCTCAGCGAGAACTTGGCGGCGTTCTGGTCGATCTCGCCCAGCGTGGCGATGCGGATCGTCTGGCTGAGCGCGGCGGTGGTGACGCCGAGCTGCGCGGCCAGATCGACACGTGGCACGATCACCAGTTCCGGACGCTGCATATCCGCCGCGATGCGGGGGGCGACGACGCCGGGAATCTTGCGCATCTGGTCAGCCAGCGTCTGCGCGGTCTTCCTGAGCACTTCCGAATCGCTGCCCGAGAGCATGACCGAGATGTCGCGGCCGCTGCCGGTGCCGCCGGACTGGGTGGCGAACGTCACGCGGGCATCGGGTATGTCCTGAAGCTGCGGAGCGAGCCGCCGTTCGAACGCGATACTGGTGGTGTCGCGTTCCTTGGCGGGTTTGAGCGCCAGATAGAGCGAGGCCTTGCCCTCACGCGTGGCTTCCAGCACGCGTTCGACTTCGGGCTGCTTCTCGATCAGCGCCGTCACCTGATCCGCCACGGCACCGGTCTGTTCGATGGTGGTGCCGGGCACCATTTCGATGTTGACCTGGCTCGTGTCGTTGTTGGTGTTCGGCTGGAACTGGGACGGCAGGCCCGCCAGCAGAGCAAACGTCACGACCAGCGCGTACATCCCCGCGCAGAACGCGAAGAAACGGTGATCGTGCATGCGTGCGATGATGCGGTCGGTGAAGTAGCGATACCAGGTGCCGAAATTGCCGACGGTCCGCGCCAGGATGCGCAGGATCCAGCCGAGCACGAAGATGCCGACAGGAACGCCGAGCGGCGCTACGGCTGCGGCCAGCACGAGCGCGGCTTTATCGAGCCCGATCTTCTCGAACCCCATTTTGGCGCCCATGAAGATCAGTACAGCCAGGCCAATTCCCGCCGCTGCCAGCACCAGAAGCGCGACGGCGACCAAGGGATAGTACCACCAGCGGCTCTCGGCTTTGACAAGCAAGGCCTTCAGACGGTGCGCCTCCGTGCTGTCGAGCGTCCAGGCGAGCACCTTCATGTAAAGGTCCATCACCTTGCCGCCGCCGTGTTCCGCGTGGCCGTGAGCCTTGAGGAAGTAGGCCGCGACCATCGGCGTGATGAGACGCGCCACGGCAAGGCTCATCAGCACTGCGGCGACGACGGTCAGGCCGAATGCCTTGAAGAACTGGCCCGAAATGCCCGGCATCATGCCGACGGGCAGGAACACCGCGACGATCGAGAACGTGGTGGCGACAACCGCCAGACCGATCTCGTCCGCCGCATCGATCGAGGCCTGATAGGCCGATTTGCCCATGCGCATATGGCGCACGATATTCTCGATCTCGACGATGGCGTCATCGACCAGCACGCCCGCCACAAGGCTCAGCGCCAGCAGCGAGAGGAAGTTCAGCGTGAAGCCGAGCATTTCCATGAACCAGAAGGTCGGGATCGCCGAAAGCGGGATCGCGATCGCGGAGATCAGCGTCGCGCGCCAGTCGCGCAGGAACAGATAGACGATGACGATGGCCAGCACGGCGCCTTCCACCAGCGCTTCCATCGAGCTGGTGTACTGTCCCTTGGTGTAGTCCACGTCGGAGAACAGGCGGGTGATGTGGACGTTGGGGTTTTCCTTGCGGATCTTGTCCAGCACCGTCATCGCTGAATCGTAGACCGCGACGTCCGAAGCGCCGAGCGCGCGCTGGAATCCGAAAGTCACGACCTCGCGGCCATGGAGCTTGGCGATGCGGGTGCGTTCCGAATAACCGTCATAGACATGGGCGATGTCGGACAGCTTGACCTGCCGTCCGCCGCCCAGATTGATGCGCGTCTGCGAGAGGTCGTAGGCCGTCTCGGCATTGCCGAGCACGCGCACAGACTGGCGCGAGCCGGCGATTTCGGCCTGACCGCCCGCCGCGTCGGTATTGACCTGGCGCAGCACGTTGTTGACCGCACTGGCGCTCACGCCCATCGCGATCATCCGTTCGGGATCGACGACCACGCGGATTTCGCGGTCGACACCGCCGTTGCGCTCGACCGAGGCCATGCCGTCGATTGCGAGGAGCTGCTTGGAAATGGTGTCGTCGACGAACCAGCTCAGCTGCTCGATCGTCATGTCATCGGCGCTGACCGCGAAATAGCCGAGCGAATCGCCACCCGCTTCAACCTTGATGACTTGCGGTTCGAGAATACCTTCGGGCAGATCGCTGCGGATCTGGTCGACCGCATTCTTCACCTGATTGGTGGCAACATCCGGATTGGTACCGATCGAGAACAGCACGAACGTGGAGGAATTGCCTTCCGAGGCGGTCGACTGGATTTCCTCGACGCCGGGCACCGAACGTGCGGCGGCCTCGATCTTCTGGGTAATCTGCGTCTCGATTTCCGTTGGCGCCGCGCCCGGCTGCGAGACTGAGACATGGACCCCCGGAAACTCGATATCCGGCATGTTGTTGACGTCCATGCGCATGAACGCGACGACGCCGGCGACCATCACGCCGATGAAGAAGACGATCGGTATGATCGGATTGCGGATCGACCATGCCGAGATGTTGCGAAGGCTCATCGCGGGCGTCCGATCAATCGGGTTTGGCGACAGTGACAAGCCGCGGCTTGACGGTGTCGCCATCATTGAGGAACCCGCCGGCGCGCAGCACGATCTTCTCGTTGCCTTGCAGGCCCGACTTCACGACGATGCCCTGCGCGGTGACGAGACCGGTCTGCACCGCGCGGCGGTGAACTTTGTTCTTGCTGTCGACGACGTAGACGAACGGGCCCTTGTCGTCGTTCTGGATCGCGGATTCGGGCAGGACCGGCGCATCAACCGTGCCGCTGCCGATCGTGGTGCTGGCAAAGCCGCCCGGACGCAGGGCCGGATTGTAGGCGAGCAGGATGCGCGCGACGCCCTGACGATTGGTCGGGTCGATTACCGGCGAAATCTGCCAGACATGGCCGATGAACGTCTGGTTCGAGCCAACGGGAGTCACGCGGGCTTCGGAACCGACGCCGATGCGGGCAAGATCGTCCTCGCTGAGCTGGGCGAGCAGTTCCATCTCGCCATCCTTGGCCAGTCGGAACAGCACGGCGCTGCCGCCGCCGACGACCTGCCCCTGTTCGACATTGCGTTCGAGCACGAGGCCCGCCGCCGGGGCAAGAATGTTCAGTCGGGCAGCCTGTGCCTGAAGCTGGCCGAGCTGCGCGCGCGCCACTTTGACTTGCGCCATGGCGGCATCGCGCGTTGCGGTCAGCCGGTCGATATCGGCAGCGGAGATGAAGCCACGGTCCACCAGCTTGAGCGCGCGGTCCAGATTGGCCTGCGCCAGACGGGCGTCGGCCTGCGAAACCGAGATCTGCGCGGACTGGCTGGCCTGCTGCTGGTTCTGCACCGAACGGTCGACCACGGCGAGAACCTGCCCCTGCGACACCCAGGCGCCCGGTTCGACCAGAACGGAGCGGACCTGCCCGCCCTCACCCACCGAACCGACCGGCATGTCGCGGCGCGCCGCCAGCGTGCCAGTGGCGGAAATCGTACCCTGCACCGAAGTACGGCCCGGCACCACGACCGTTACCGCCGGGGTCTGGACATCGGAGTCCTTGGACTTGTCACCCTGGCCGCTGCTGTGGACGAAAAACCAGATGCCCACCACGGCCACGGCGGCAGCGACGATCATCCATATCCACTTGTGCGACCGGCGCTCCTGATCAACGTCACCCTCCAGCGGGCTGCCGGAAATGGCCACGTGCTCGTTCCCCTTGGCGTCAATTCTGCTGTCGTAGTTCATGATCACCGCAAATCCTGCGATAGGCCCCCTCACCACGATCCGGCCCCACCCATCGGTGTGGCCCGGACCATGCCGCCGAATGCAACGCGGACACACGGCCACACGCCACCGTTTCGGCGGAAAAAAACATACGAAACGCCATATACCTGCGGCAGATCGGTGGCAATCGACTGTCGGCCTGTAGCTAACCGAGATCGACCAGCGTCGAGGATGGCGTTTTCGCCAGGCCATTGCACCCGGAATTACTGAATTCCCGGAAGAAAAACGCAAAACGGCGGCGAACCGAGGTCCACCGCCGCTTGCCCGGCCCTTGCGGGCCTTTGTGATAGTGCGATCAGTACTTTTGCTGACGCTCGTAAAGATCGCGATAATGTTGAATGCGGGTAACGCGCAGGCCCTGCATGCCCGAGCGGTCAACCGCGCGCTGCCACGATGCGAATTCCTCAAGCGTGAGCTTGTAGCGTTCGCACACCTCGTCGATCGTCAGCAGCCCGCCATTGACGGCGGCCACGACCTCGGCCTTGCGACGCACGACCCAGCGTGTGGTGCTCGGCGGCGGCAGACTGTCGAGCGTCAACGGTTCCCCGAGCGGCCCGATCACTTGCGCGGGACGAATCTTCTGGTTCTCGATCATCATCACCCTCGTGCGCCGGTGTTGCGTCCGCCGGCGACGGAAGCGAAATTGACTGTCGTTGACTTGCGAATGGTTAAATCATTTGGGTTAACGGTTCGTGCTCCCCCATCATACGCGTGAATCACATTGGCGACAGGGCCGGCAAAACTGCCGCGGCGGTGCTGCCGCACAGGTGTCGGTTCCTCTGCCAGTGCCATGCGAAAATCATGGGCAGCGAAGAGTCGGGAACGCAAGGCAAACCAGTCGATCGGTGCGATCTCCGGGATGAACTCCTCGCCGTCGCGACCTGACGCATGCCCCGCTTTGCCGGTTTCATGTTCAAAAGCGATGTTCATATGGCGTCTTTACGACAGGGTTGGTCAAAGGACGGTAAAGGCCGCGTTTACCCATCCTTCACCTTGATTAACCGTCCGCCGATACCGCCAGAGCCCCTCGCCCGTTCGCCGATGATGCAAGAAAGGTAGGATTCGCGCGCGTCTCGCTGTATGGGGCGGGCCATGACCGCCCTCTCCGATCTTTCCGGACTGGTGGCCGGCCTCGATCCTGCCGACCTGTTCCAGCTCCCCGCGCCGCTTTCGGCGCGCAAAATTGTCGTTGCCATGTCAGGCGGCGTCGACAGCTCCGTCGTCGCCGCGCTCGCCGCCGCTACCGGTGCCGAGACCATTGGCGTGACGCTCCAGCTCTATGACTATGGCGCCGCCACCGGCCGCAAGGGTGCCTGCTGCGCCGGCGACGACATCCGCGATGCCCGCGCTGTCGCCGATCGGCTGGGCATCGCCCACTACGTGTTCGATCACGAGAGCCAGTTCCGAGAGGAAGTCGTCGAGCGCTTCGCGGACGACTACATGGCGGGCCGCACCCCGATTCCCTGCATCCGTTGCAACATGGGGCCCAAGTTCACCGACTTGCTGACAATGGCGCGCGATCTTGGCGCGGATTGCCTTGCCACCGGCCACTATGTGCGCCGCGTGGTCGGAGCGGCCGGTCCCGAACTGCACCGCGCCGCCGATCCCGCGCGCGACCAGAGCTATTTCCTTTACGGTACCACCGAGGCCCAGCTCGACTTCCTGCGCTTTCCGCTGGGCGGACTGCCCAAGAGCGAGACGCGCCGCCTTGCCGAAGCCGCTGGCCTGCGCAATGCGGCCAAGCCCGACAGCCAGGACATCTGCTTCGTGCCCGATGGCGACTATGCGAAGATCGTCACCAAAGTGCGGCCTGAAGGCAATGCGACGGGCCCGATCGTCCATGCCCTAACCGGCGAGGAACTCGGCACCCATCGCGGCATCATCCACTATACCGTCGGCCAGCGCCGGGGGATCGAGATCGGCGGCCAGCCCGAACCGCTCTACGTGACCCGAATCGAGGCCGAAGGTCGCCGGGTGATGGTCGGCCCGCGCCGCCTGCTGGGCGTGGGGGCCGCGCGCATCACCGAGACGAACCGAATCGGCCCGCTTCCCGCTGGTCCGCTCACGGCGAAAGTGCGTTCGCTGGCCAAGCCGGTGCCGATCACGCTCGACGGTCCGTTCGGTAACGGTGCGGCAACCACGATTCGCTTCGCCGAGCCCGAATATGGCGTGGCGCCGGGGCAGGCGGCCGTGATCTACTCGGGAGATCGCGTGATCGGTGGCGGATGGATCGACGGGACGACGCCCGCGATCGAGGACTGAAGATCCTCCCCCGCCGGGGGAGAATCTTTAAATTCCCAGCTTTGCGCGCACGTCGCGCGCGTCCTTCCAGCCTTCAAGGCGCTTGGTCAGGTCGGTGTCGTTTTCGGGCAGCGAGATTTCCAGGCTTATCAGCAGGTCACCGCGCGTGCCGTCCTTGCGGCTCATGCCGCGTCCCTTGAGGCGCATGACCTTGCCCGAACTGGCGCCTGCGGGCACCGAGAGCATGACCGCGCCGGAAGGTGTCGGCGTCTTGACCTTGGCACCGCTCAGCGCCTCGTCCAGCGTGATCGGCAGGTCGAGCCGGAGATCGTCGCCGTCAGCCCGGAAGAAGGCATGCGGCTGGATCTGGATCGTGATGATCGCATCGCCCGCGCCGCCGGGACCTGGCTCGCCCTTGCCATTGAGGCGCATCTGGGTGCCGTCCTCAACACCTGCGGGGAGCTTGAGGTCGATCGTCTTGCCGTCGGACAGCGTGATGCGCTGGGGCTTCAGCTCAGCCGCGTCGAGCAGCGGTACCGAGAGGCGGTAGGAGACGTTGGCCCCACGCGCCGCCGCGCGGGCACGTCCGCCAGGGCCGCCTGCCCCGCCGCCCATGCCGCCGAAACCACCGCGCTGGTTGCCGGTGCCGCCGAAGATCCCGCCGAACAGGTCTTCAAGGTCGATCCCGTCATTGCCGCCGAAGCCGCCCGAAAAGCCGCGCTGGCCGGTACCGCCGAAGCCCGATCCGAAACCGCCATGGCCCCCGCCGCCACCGCCGAAGCCGCCGAACCCCATCGGATTGCCATCGGCATCGATTTCGCCGCGATCGAATTTGGCGCGCTTGTCCTTGTCGGAAAGCAGGTCATAGGCCGAGGTTACTTCCGAGAAGCGGTCGGCGGCCTTGGGATTGTCCTTGTTGGTATCGGGATGGAGTTCCTTCGCCAGCTTGCGATAGGCGGATTTGATCTCCTTCTCGCTGGCCGTGCGCGATATGCCAAGGGTGGAATAAGGGTCTGCTGCCATAGTCCCCTAGCTAGGATCGCGCGCGCCGCTCGGCAAGCGATGCTTTCCTAGTTCCCCCCGCATCGGTATGGCGCAGCCATGTCCTTCCCCCCGAACGGGATTTGCCGGTTTGTCGCGGCGATCCGGATGCGGTGCAGTCGGGGAATGTGGCGAACCGGGCGATTTCTGTCCCGGTACCGTGTAAACTGTGCCCTTGGGCACCCAATTCGCAGGAACCCGACATGGAAGCTGAACAAGCGCGCGAGGTCATTCCCCACGGCGATCCCATCGCGCTGTTCCAGGCCTGGTACGATGAGGCCCGCGAGAGCGAACCCAACGATTCGAACGCCATGGCGCTCGCCACCGCGACTCCCGACGGCGTGCCTTCCGCGCGGATGGTGCTGCTGAAAGACTACGGTCCTGACGGCTTCGTGTTCTACACCAACGGGCACAGCCGCAAGGGGCACGAAATCGCGGATAATCCGCATGTCGCGCTGTTGTTCCACTGGAAGAGCCTGCGCCGCCAGATCCGTATCGAGGGCGTGCTCTCACCCGTCACCGACGCCGAGGCGGATGCCTATTTCCACTCCCGCGCCCGCGATTCGCAGATCGGCGCGGTTGCCTCGGACCAGTCCGCGCCGCTCGACAGCCGCGAGACTTTCCTGGACCGCTACGAGGACGTGAAGGCCCGTTTCGAAGGCGGCGAGATCGAACGGCCCGCGCATTGGACCGGTTACCGCGTGGTTCCGGCCGCCATGGAATTCTGGCAGGACCGGCCCTATCGCCTTCACGAACGCCGCCGCTTCGTGCGCGACGAATCGGCCGGGGGCGGCTGGACCAGTTCGCTGCTCTATCCCTGACGGCCCGACCATGAGCGAAAACGCCTTCCTCACCCGCAGTGCCGCTTTGGCGAGCATTGGCGCGGCCTTGATTCTGCTGGGCCTCAAGGGCTGGGCTGCCTGGACCACCGGATCGATGGCGATGCTCGGCAGTCTGGCCGACACCGCGCTCGACCTCGTGGCAAGTCTCGCGACCCTGCTGGGCGTCTGGATTGCCGCGCAGCCGGCGGATGACAAACACCGCTTCGGCCATGGCAAAGCCGAAGCGATCGCGGCTCTGTTCCAGATCGTGCTGATCTCGATTTCCGCGATCGGTATCGCCAGCCGCGCGGCCGAACGGCTGTTCACCGGCGGCAAAGTGGAAGGCGCGGCAACCGGGATCGTGGTCTCGGCCGTCGCCGTTGTCATCACGCTCATTCTGGTGGGCTGGCAGCGCCATGTGATCCGCCGCACCGGCAGCATTGCCATCCACACCGACAGCGTCCACTACCAGTCCGACCTGATGCTCAACATCGCCGTGATCGCCGCGCTGGTGCTGGAATATAATTTCGGGTTCGCGGGCGCCGATGCGCTGTTCGGGCTCGCCATCGCCGGCTGGCTGGGCTGGGGCGCATGGGGCGCCTCGCAGGCCGTGCTGGACCAGCTCATGGACCACGAGTGGCCTGCCGAAAAGAAGCAGCGTTTCCTCGAAGTCCTCGCCCAGAATCCTGACATCACCGGGGTTCACGACCTCCGCACGCGCACGTCCGGGAACAAGGATTTCGTGCAGTTCCACGTCTGGGTCGATGCCCGGATGACCGTGCGGGAGGCGCACAAGGTCATGGATGCGATCGAGGATCGGCTCCACGCCGTGTTCCCCGATCTGGAGATCATCATCCATCCCGATCCCGAAGGGCTGGTCGATGAAGTGGGCCCGGCGGGCAAGGACGTGTTGCCGCCGATCCGGGTGACGATGGACTGAGTGGAAGGGGGCAGCCCGCGCGTCCGCCTGCGCGGGCCAGTCGGCGAGTACGCTCGCTGTCCGTTACCGATCACCCTCGATCGCGCCGATCAGCGGAGCAAGCCCCGGCCCATACCGCCGCCAGCGCTCCAGCGCGGAGGTGTAGATCGGCTTGCGAACTTGCGCCACGCTGGCGGTCTTCACCGGCCGCCGCGATTCGTGAAATGCCAGGCAGGCGTCGTCCCATTCCAGGCCAAGGAAGGAGACGATCTCCCGCGCGGTCTCCTCGGTGTGGGCAACAACATCCTCGTACTGAACCGCCATCATCACCCCGGCAGGCAAGACCTCCTGCCAATGATCCATCAGGTCTTCGTACATTCGGTAATAGCGCCCCAGTTCGGCAAGGTCGTAACTGTGCGGCATGTCGTCCTTGAACAGCTTGGTGAAAGCCGAAAGACACGTATCCACCGGATTACGGCGCGTGTTGATGAACCGGGCGTTCGGGAACAACACATGGATCAGGCCGACAAAGTAGTAATTGGTCAGCAGCTTGTCGGAAATCCGCAGAGCGTTTTCCACATTGGCACCCGCCATCTCCAGATAACGGGATGCCATGCCTGCCAAGTGTGCCTCGCTCAATTCGCCCATGATCTGCGGATAATGCGACAGTGACGGGAACCGGTCGCGCAATCCGTGCAGCACACGGTTGAGGTGCTTGACCTCTCCGGCGCCGAAGACATCGGGGTGGGCGGACAGGATCTGCTCAACCAGCGTCGAGCCCGAGCGCGGCATACCCACGATGAAGATGGGCCTTTCCGAAGGGTTGCCGGCGAAGGTCGTTTCGCGAAAGAATTCCTTGCTGAAGGTCGCCTTGATATCGGCGAAAAACTGCGCCGTGTCGGTCTCGACATAATTCAGGACAGAGCGCTTGATGCGTCCCCCGCGAATGTAATGATCGAGTGCCTGTTCCGGCTCGCCCGTGTCGTCGAGCGCTTTGGCATAGGCATAGTGCAGCGGCAGGATATGCGCACCCGACGAATCGGTTTCCTTTTCCATCTGCTCGCTGAGTGCGGCGAACAGTTCGGGTTCGCGTGAAAAGTCGACGAGGTCGTTGAGATTCGCGTAGGCGCCGTAAAGCGCCGGATTGAGCCGTACCGCTTCGAGGAGTTGCTTCCGCGCCTCGTCCAGACGCCCGACCGATTTCAGAGCGACGCCATGGAAGTTGCGTGCCTCGGCATCCTCGGGGTCGAGTTCGACCGCCTTCGCGGCCCACTCGACCGCCTCATCGAAGCGGTCGATATCGTGCATGACGGACGCGAGCGCGGCGTGAGCCGGGCTGCTTGCCGGATCATCCTCCAGCACCATCCGGCAAGCCTGTTCGGCTGCGGCCGGATTGCCGCGCTGTGTCTGGATGCGCGCCGCGAGAAGCAGCGCCTTTGCCGAGCGCGGGGAGATCTTCAGGATCTCCGACAGTTCGCGCAGAGCCTCCAGATCATCGCCATCGGTATGAAGTATGGTGGCCAGATTCTGTCGCGCATCGAGATAGTCCGGCTTTTGCTGAATGGCCTTGCGCAGGGCATGCGCGGCCTGTTCATTCTTGCCGTCTTCCCGGAGGAGCGTGCCGAGATTGTTGTAGACTTCGGGATAGTTTTCGCGAAGCGCCAATGCCCGCTCGTAAGACCCGCGCGCTTCCGCGCACTGATCGGTCAAGCGCAGGGCGTTGCCGAGGTTGTTATAAGCCTCCGCGAAGTTCGGATCGATCAGCAGCGCATCCCGGTAACACGCGATCGCCGCCTCGAACTCCTTCTGCTCGTACCGTGCGATCCCCAGGTTGTTCAGCGCCTGGGCATTGCGCGGATCCAGCCGGACGGCTTCGGTCAATGCGGGCAGTGCCCCCGTCAGATCGCCGGACGTACGCAAAATTTCGCCCAGGTTCGCATGATAGTTGGCCACGAGCGGGCGAAGCGCAATGGCCTGCCGCAGGCTGGCGATTCCGTCGCGGGCCTGCCCCAAGGCGGCCAGGGATACGCCGAGGATATTGTGCGCGTCGGCCACTACCGGCTTCTGGTCAATGATCTGCCGACAAGCATTCACCGCCTGCCGATACCGTCCGCGAGAATAGAATTCTCCAGCGAGTTCGATGGCCCCCTCCTCGCTCAGCGAGGCACTGCCGTGCTGCACTCTGGCCATCAGGTCTTCAGTGACTTCCGGGCTCTTGACCGCACGCATCCTACCAAAAACTCCAGCCGAAATGTTTTTACGAATGATTTTATAAAAAAGCGGAGGGAGGCACGCGGCCTCCCTCCTTTTTTACCTTCAGATCAAGAATTGATAGACATCAGAACTTGAACTTGACTTCCACGCCGCCAGCATTGCTCTGCGCCGTGCCGCTGAAGCGGCCCTGGTAGCCGACACGAAGGTCAACCGAGCTGGACAGCTTGCCGGAGACCGACACGCCGACCATCGCGGTATCCCGCTTGTCGAGCGGCGAGACAACCGTGAAGTCGCTGCCGGGTGCGATGTCGAACGCGGCGTCGATCGCAGCGGTGCGGCCGCCGAACTGGTGGCGCCAGCCGAGATCGAGCTGCGGAACGATGCCGCCGAACGAACCCGCCCACTTGGCTCCCAGAACCGTGGCAGCACGATTGTGGTTGCTGCCGGAGACGTCGAGATTGGCCGCGTCCACGCCGGTTTCCGTGAAGCTCTTCAGCTTCGCGGCAGTGTATTCGACCAAGGCATAAGGTGCGACAGTCGAGACCTTGCCCAGTTCGAAACGGTATCCCGCTTCACCGCTGAGAGCCCAGATGTTCGCATCCGGCTTGCTCTTTATCATACCCGACATCGTGCCGATCACGATCAAACGACGCGCGTCTGCCGTGAGATCGGTGTAGCTGACTGCACCCTTCACGTAGAACTGGCCGGGATCGTAAGCACCGTAAGCGCCGACCTGGAAGCCGTGGCTATCGACACGGCCGCCGAAACGATTGTCGACCCGGTCGACATTCAGGTCATGCTTTACGTACGCAGCACCCACGCCGAGTACGGTATTGGCGCCGGCGTTGAAGTCCGCGCCGAGTGCCATGTACCAGTCATCGGCATTGTAACCACGGGCGTTGACGTCACCGTCCATGGAGACGCGGCCGTAGTTCGTCTGGCCCCAGATCCGGCCCGTGCCTTCGGCGCGGCAAGTCTTGCGGTCCTCGGCAGTTGCGGCACAATCACCAGCTTGGGAAAGTAGGCTGTTGAAGCGGCTGCCAACACCCGTGAGCGATTGTAGATACGTGGCGTACTGTGAACCCGAAAGCTGTTCGAGCGCTGCCGAGTAATCGGCGGCGTCCAGGGTGAACAGATTGCCGAGCAGGGTGGCGAAGGCGCCGGTCGAAGTGGGATTGTAGACGTTTTCGATCCCGTTACCGACCGCGGCTTCGTTGGTGGTCAGCCCCGCAACCGCGCCGAATGCGACACGGGTGAGCGTCAAGTCGACGTTGTCGCCGCCATCATAGCTTGCGGCGATCTTGAGCAGCGGCGAACCACCTGCCACGACAACCGAACCGAACTTGCCGGTCAGCACGTTCGCATCGATCACGTCGTTGAAGCTTACGGTGTTGGCGTAGAGACCGTTCGCGGTGGTGGGACGTACTTCCAGTACGGCACCGGCGATGTTCGCGGTTTGCGCCACGATGCCGACCCCGGACGTCGCGCCCGAAGCGAGTTCAGGCAGTTGGATTGCAAGCTTGCCGCCGGCAGCAATGTTCAGGCTGTCGACGTAGACCTTTGCCGGTCCATCATACGACGGGTTCGCGCTCGGGTTGTTCACCAGATAGAGCGCGCCACCGTTCGCGATGTTGAGCTGGCCTTCCAGAGCACCACTTGGATTGACCACACCGTCGAACGCCGTCTCGCCACCAGAGACATTGATCACGTCGTCTGCCGAAAGAGCGATGTTGCCGTAGATCGAGCCCTTGCCGGTCAGGTTGATCTCAACCGGATTGGCCGCCTGGGTGGTGTCGATTGCCAGCCCATGCGTGAACGTCGTCCCACCATCAACGCTCTGGCGCGCGACGATCACGCCGCCGTTGTTGTTGATTATGAGAGGCTCGCTCGCGACCGAGGCTGGAACTGTCGAAGCGCTGGCTGAGGCCACCGACGCCAGGGCCATGCTTGCGCCTCCGGTCACCTGGATCGCAGCGGCTGACGCCAGACCGCCATTGGTGATTGCCGAAACGTTGATGGTTCCGGAGTTGGTGACCTTGGCAGTGTTGGCTCCCGACTGCATCGAAATGCCGACGGCGCTGGCAGTGCTGCTGCCTTCCGCCGATGCCTGTGCGGCAACGGTGAACTTGCCGGAGTTGGTGATGTTCCCGGTGATTTCCGACGCAGAGATAGAGGCACCGACGGCGTTCGCAAAACCGGTGTCCGATCCCTGAGCGGAGACGCTGACGTTGAAGGTCCCGTTGTTCGAGAAGTTCGCGTCAAAGGCGTTGTCTGTGCCGTTGCCGTAGGCCGAATAGCCATAGGCTTGGGCGATGGCGTTGTTGGATGCAGCCGCAATGGTCGCGACCTTGATCGTACCGCTATTGGCGAAGCCGGCCGCACCGTTGTTGTAGTCGAACCCTTGGACAACGCCGTAAGCGAGGGCAGTGGCGACGCCGTTGTCCTCTCCTGCCGCGTTCGCATTGGCTCCCACGTCGAGAGTGCCCGCGTTGGTGAACTGGAGCGAAGCTACCGCGTCCGTTCCATTGGCTTCTGCCCTCTGGCTGACGCCGCCGACAAATGCATTGACGCCGACATCATTGCCTTCGCCCGAAGCGGAGGAGGCGACGTGGATCGTCTTGCCTGCCGCATTGGTCAGCGTTGCCGAGGCATTGCCGTCATAGCTATGGACGTCCTGGGACAGGGCGATGCCGATTGCCTGGACCGATGCTGCGCCGACGCCGACGAATCCGCCGTTCATGGAAACGTCGATCGTTCCCGTATTGGCCAAGTTCGCGCTTGCGGTCGCACCTCTGGCGTCCTGAGATACCGCCGCTTCGGAGGAACTCGCGTAGGAGCGCCCCGCATAGACTTGCGCCGTTCCGCCCTCGCCTGCGCTTGCAGTCAAGAGATTCGCGTCCGCAGAGAAGGCAATCGTTCCCGAATTCTTCAGGGTAACCGAGGCGTCCCCGACATTCGAGTAGGCCTCTTGGTAGAGAGCACTACCGAGGTAAGCTGTGGCGCTGGTATTGCTTCCGCCTCCAGCGGCATCGGCAGTGGCCGCAGCCTCGAACGAGAGCAGTCCGGCGTTGCTCAATTGCGCGCTGGCATTGCCCTCGTTTGCGTCCGCCCATTGGGCCACGCCCGCGCCGATGTACGACGAGGCTTGTGCATAATCGCTTGTGCCGGTCGCGGTCGCTTCGGCCTTCAACGAAATGCTGCCGGACGATGCATTGGTGAGCGCGACGGCGGCATCGCCGTTCGATGCACTGCTCGAACTGCCGGCATAGGCATTCTGATAGATGCCGTTGAAGCCTGCCTGCGCGGTGGCCTGGCTGCCGGTGGCAACGGCCGCGGCGTTCGAAGTGATCGAGCCGCTGTTGTCGAGCACTACGCTTGCCGTGCCGCTACCATACACATCGGCGTTCTGGTTGATTAGCGACCACAGATTTGAATTGGAGTTTGCTTCACCTGTGCCGCTAAGCGCCGTCGCATTCGTCGAGAAAGCGACCGCCCCCTGGTTGGAGAGCGAAATCTCTGCGTTGCCACCGTAGGTGTAGGCGCGCTGGCCAAGTTCCGTGTCGCCATATGCATTGGCGAACGCGTTATCGCTCTCGGCCTTGGCGTCCGCCGTGAAATCAACGGCGATCGAACCCTTGCTGGAATTGATAAGGGTTGCCTGGGCATTGCCGGCTCCGTTGGCTTCGGCAGACTGGTAAAACAGCGTATTGGCCGCAGCAGTGGCGATTGCTTGATAGGTACCCGCGGCGCCGGCGGAGAGCGAGATGCCCAGATCGCCTGCATTGGTCAGGTCGACGGTGGCATCGCCATCGCCATAGACATACGCGTCCTGTCGAAACGCGTTGTCGATCCGGGCATTGGTTCTGGCGTCTTCAGCAGCCGTATCAGCGACAGCCGAAATTGTCAGCGTGCCGGTGTTGGCCAGCGAAACAGAGGCGTCGGCTCCATTGCCACGGGCTTGCTGGTAGATACCATCGGCATAAGCGTTGGCATACGCCGAACTGCTGGCGGCGGTAGCAGCGGCATTGGCGGCAATCGAGATGCTGCCGGCATTGGTGATCGCGGCACTGGCCGAACCACCAGCATCCGTTGCACTTGCGTACTGGTAGATACCATCGGCATAAGCGTTGGCATACGCCGAACTGCTGGCGGCGGTAGCAGCGGCATTGGCGGCAATCGAGATGCTGCCGTCATTGGTGATTGCGACGCTGGCCGAGCCGCCGGCATCCGCAGCGGAGGCATTCTGGTAGACAGCCGAACCGATTCCTGCCTCTGCTCGGGCCGAACTTCCGCTGGCAGTCGCCTGCGCGCCGATGGTGAGTATGCCGCTCGCCGAATTGGCAAGCGTCACTGACCCAAGCGAGCCGCCGTCTGCGACCTGGCTTACGTTGCTGTAAGCATGGGCATTTGCCTCAGCATATCCACTCGCCTCAGCGGTCGCGACCGAGCGGATGTCGAACGTTCCGCTGTTTTCGAGCCCGACCGTCGCGCTCTCGCCGTTGGCCACCTGATAGCTTCCGCGATCGATGTTCGCATTGGCGTAGACATCGCTCGACGTCGAAACGGCCGTGGCAACCGAACCGATCTGAAAAGTTCCTGAGTTGGTGACAGCCGCCGCTGCATCCTGCCCCGAAACCTGCTGGTTGAAGCCGCGGTCGATGTGGGCGTAGGCATCGGCAGTGTCGGTGGCTGTAGCGGAAGCCTGCGCACCAATGCCAAGCGTGCCGGAATTCGTCAGGCTTGCCGAGGCTGCGGAGTTGCCGGTTGCCTGTTGATCGATGCCGGTCGCGATGTAGGCCTGCGCCCCTGCAGCAGTTGCGCTTTCCGAAGAAACGGCGACAGCTTTGGCGGCAGTCTGGGCCGACCCGCTGTTGGTAAGCGTGATCTGGGCATTGCCGAAAGGCGCGGCCGTCCCGGTCGCAGTGCCGACCTGGCTGATGGAGCCGTTCGCGACGGTGGTGACGTTTGCGGATACGTTGCCGGAGCCGGAGAGGTCCTCGCCGAAGACCGTATCATCGCCGACATTGCTGATGACCAGCGTTGATTGAACATCGGCCCCCGTGACCGACTGGCTAACGCCGGGCGTTCCCGGAGCCACCGCAAAGGCGGGTGCCGAAAGCACAATCGCCAGCGCCGAGACGCTCGCCGCGAGCGCCACGCGTGAATTACTACTCATTCCAATACTCCATGAACCTTGGCCATCGAACAGACGGCAATACGAAACGGCGCCTGGAAACGCTGAATAGCGAAGCCCAAGCGTGCATTATCGACCCGATTTAGTGTAGAAGATTAAACGACCTACCCGGCGCGCAATTGCGTTTTTATTGAAACGCGCCCGTGGAAAATCGACTGAAATCGAAGGATTATTGCCCCCATATTCATGCCCCCTGTACTGGGGCGCGGGCATATGGGGGAGGGATGAATAAGTCTATAAAGGCATATGCAAGGAGCTGATATAACGGAGCAATTCGCATGAGCGATTTGTCTTTTTCCCCGCGCAGAGCCCCTAAGAATGACGATTTTCCTGAAGAAAACGTCGGTTTGGGATGGGGCTATTAAAACATTGCAATCCGAAGCAGCGGCAACTTCCTATACTTCAGATGGTTCGCAGTGAGGCATTGCGGCTACCGGGCTGCTGCCCATTGGAAAATGCTAATTGGAGCATTTTCAGCGTGGCATCGGCCCTCTCCCGTTTCGAAGCATAGGCGCCGCACCGCTGGATTTCCCAATCCCCCCGTACAAACGGCTCGACCAATCTCCATCTCCCGCAGCTCACGCAGGAAAAACGGCCCGGTGCTCCGGTGCGCTCCGCCCGGCACCTCAATTCTTCAGCTTTCAATCGAAGGGCCTTGAAGCGCCGCATCAGGTTAAAGGACGTTCCTTTTTTCAGGACCTGCCAAGGTTCACCTGACAGAAGGATCAAACGCCGCCGGGAAACAGCGCGAGCAGCTTGCCGATCCGGTCGTGCAGCTCGCCTTCCTGCGCGTGGCTGCTCTCACCCAGACGGACCACGGTGAGCAACTGGTCGGGCGATCCGATCACGTACTGGCCATATTCGCCGAGACAGGCGAAGGTATTCGTCGGCGCCATGCCGGGGAACAGGATTGCCTGATCGCTGGCCTTGGGGCGATTGAGCCAGACTCCGGCCCCATAGGCAGCATTGCGCGGCGAGGGTGCGAGCATGAACTGTACCCAGCGGCGCGGCAGCACCTGCGCGCCGCGAACGGCGCCGGTGTGGCGCAGGAACTCACCCAATTGCGCCCAGTCGCGCGCCGAGGCGTGGACCATGGCCGAGCCGATCATTGTTCCCCGCGCATCATAGCCGACCATCGTCGAGCCCATGCCGAGCGGCAGCAGTACGCGGTTCTTGAGGTACTCGCTCACGGCCACGCGGCGCCGGTCGGGAGTCGCGTCGGGCGAGAGCACGCGCGCGGCCAGATCGGCGAGAATCACCGGCGTCGCCGCGCTGTTTTCGAAGACCGCGCCCGCCGGAGCTTCCAGTGGCTGCGCTTCGGCATAGGCGGCCATGTCGTCGCGCCCGTCGAGGAACAGCATGCGCATGCGGTCGGACTGGGCGCTGACACCGCCCGCGGGCATGGCGCTGGATTCGTTATGTCGCAGGCCGGAGCGCATCTGGAGAAGCTGGCGCAAGGTGATCTCGCCGCGCGGATCGCCGGGGCGTTGCCATTCGGGCACCGGGGCCGATTCGTCGAGCCGCAGGCGGCCGTCGCTGACCAGCTGGCCGATCATCAGCGTGGTGACGCACTGGCCCATGGCCCAGCCTGGCAGGCGCGTTTCGGGTTTGATTCCCGCGCCGTAACGCTCGGCAACGACCGAACCGCGCTTCATGATGACCAGCGCTTCGGTGCGGCCTACCTCGGATTCTTCGAACAGACCGTCGATGGCGCGGCCCAGCGCGCCATGCGCGGCGCCGCCATTGTCCTTGATCGCGGCCTCGGCCTCGGCACTTGGCGGTGGAGGACCGTCCGGCGTGGACTTTCCGCAGGACCAGAGGGCTGGCACGGCGAGGAGGGCGAGGATATGGGGAAGGCGGCGCACCGGCATGACGCGGGTGTGATGTGCGAGGCGCGGACGGATGGCAACAGCCAGAACTTACAGGACCGGGGACAGCAGGTGGCTGACAAGGCAACCATCTCGCTGGCTGCGGAACGTCCTGCTTCTGGCGGCACTTGCGCTGGTGGCGGCGCTGGCTTTCGCGTGGCCGGGACTGCGGCAGCAGGCACTCGTCAGCACCTCCTATGCGGCCAGAACCGGCTGCGTGTGCCGTTTCGTATCGGGGCGAGACCTTGGAGTCTGCAAGGCCGATCTCGCCGTTGCGGGGCTCGGCAGGACCGGCGGCCTGCTGATGCTTTCGGAGGACGCGCAGAGCCTCAGCGTCAAGGCCAGCGTGCCCCTGCTCGCCAGCCAGACCGCGACCTTCGCGCCCGATCGCGGCTGTCAGCTCGAACCGTGGCCGCGCTGACACGCGCACGGACTTCCAAGAGCCGCGCATTTGCTCTAGTGCGCGTGCGCATATGACCGAACAGCGCGATTACAGAAGCACCGTCTTCCTGCCGAAGACCGATTTCCCCATGAAGGCCGGGCTCCCCCAGAAGGAGCCGGGAATTCTTGCGCGCTGGCAGGATGAGGACATTTACCGCAAGACCCGCGACGCGCGCGCGGGCCGCGAGAAGTTCGTGCTGCATGACGGCCCGCCCTACGCGAATGGCGACATGCACATCGGCCACGCGCTGAACCACATCCTCAAGGACATGGTCGTCCGCACCCAGACGCTGCTGGGCAAGGACGCGCCTTACGTTCCCGGTTGGGACTGCCACGGCCTGCCCATCGAGTGGAAGGTCGAGGAAGAGTACCGCAAGAAGAAGAAGAACAAGGACGAGGTTCCCGCCGAGGAATTCCGCGCCGAATGCCGCGCTTATGCCCAGAACTGGGTCAATGTGCAGCGCGAGCAGCTGAAGCGCCTTGGCGTCAATGGTGACTGGGACAAGCCCTACCTCACCATGGACTTCCAGGCTGAGGCCACCATCGTCGGCGAACTGCTGAAGTTTGCCGAGCACCAGATGCTCTATCGCGGTGCCAAGCCGGTGATGTGGAGCCCGGTGGAAAAGACCGCGCTGGCAGAGGCCGAAGTCGAGTACGAGGATATCGTCTCGACCCAGATCGACGTGGCTTTCGAGATCACCGAATCGCCGATTGCGGAACTGGTCGGCGCGCATGCGGTGATCTGGACGACCACGCCGTGGACGATCCCGACCAACCAGGCGCTCGCTTATGGTCCCGAGGTCGAATACCACCATTACCGCGCGCATGACGGCCGCCGCTTCCTGATCGCGGTGCCGCTGCTCGAAGCGTTCTTCGCGCGCAGCGGGCTTGGCCCGGTTGCCGAAAGCGTGACCGGTGAGGCCGATCTCTCCGAATATGCGCTCGGCACTTATCTCGGCGCCGACCTCGCGGGCACTGTCGCCCGCCACCCGATGCACGCGCTGGGCGGCTTCTTCGCCGAGCCGCGTCCGCTGCTCGCGGGCGATTTCGTCACCACCGAGAGCGGTACCGGCCTTGTCCATATGGCGCCCGATCATGGCGAGGACGACTTCTTGCTCTGCAAGGCGCACGGCATCGGCCCCAAGTTCGTGGTCGAGGCTGACGGCAAGTATCGTGAAGACTGGGGCTGGCTGGGCGGTCAGGGCTCGGTCATCAACCCGAAGTTCAACGCCCCCGATGGCCCGATCTGCTCGGACCTGCGTGAGGCTGGCGCACTGCTGGCGGCTTCGGCCGACTACAAGCATTCCTACCCGCACTCGTGGCGTTCCAAGGCCAAGGTGATCTTCCGCTGCACCCCGCAGTGGTTCGTGCCGATGGACAAGGTTCTCGGCCACCTGCCCTCCAAGACCCGCGCCGAACGTCGCTGGGAAGGTGAAGGCGGCGCCATCGATCCGCAGGACGAGACCGCCGAAGCCTCGCCGACGCTGCGCGAAGCGGCGCTCGACGCCATCGCCGAGACGCGTTTCGTCCCCGAAAAGGGCCGCAACCGCATTGGCGCGATGGTCGAAGGCCGCCCGGACTGGGTGCTTTCGCGCCAGCGCGCCTGGGGCGTGCCGATCACGCTGTTCGTCGATCGCAAGAGCGGCGAATATCTCGTCGATGCCGAAGTGAACGCCCGCATCATCCACGCGATCCGCGAACAGGGCGTCGATGCCTGGTCGGACGCGCGCGCGCAGGAATACCTGGGCACCAAGTACAGCGCCGATGACTACGAGCGTGTTGTCGACATTCTCGACGTCTGGTTCGATTCCGGCTCGACCCACGCCTTCGTGCTCGAATCCGGCCGCTGGCCCGAACTGGTGCCGGCCGAGGACCATGTCGGCCCCACCGCCGACCTTTACCTTGAAGGCAGCGATCAGCATCGCGGCTGGTTCCAGTCCTCGCTACTCGAATCCTGCGCCACGCGCGGCCATGCGCCGTACAAGGCGGTGCTGACCCACGGCTTCACGATGGATGCCAAGGGCTTCAAGATGTCGAAGTCGCTGGGCAACACGATCAGCCCGCTCAAGGTCATGGAGACCAACGGCGCGGACATCATCCGCCTCTGGGCGCTCTCGGTCGACTACACCGAGGATCACCGCATCGGTGACGAGATCCTGAAGGGCGTGGCCGACCAGTACCGCAAGCTGCGCAACACCCTGCGCTACCTGCTGGGCGCGCTGGACGGCTTCTCGGACGAAGAGAAGCTGCCGGTTTCGGAAATGCCTGAGCTGGAACGCTACGTGCTCTCGCTGCTGGCGGGCGTCGACGCCACGCTGCGCAAGGCCGTCGCGGACTTCGACTTCAACACTTACGTCCGCACCCTGCTGGATTTCTGCAACGAAGACCTCTCGGCCTTCTTCTTCGATATCCGCAAGGACTGCCTCTACTGCGACGCGCCTTCGGATCCGAAGCGCCGCGCCTATCGCACCGTGCTGGACACGCTGTTCCACGCGCTGGTGCGCTATGCCGCGCCGGTCACCGTCTTCACGGCCGAAGAAGTCTGGCAGAGCCGCTTCCCGGGCAGCCAGAGCGTGCACTTGCTCGAATGGCCGGAAGTCCCCGCCGTGGAAGCCGATGCCGCTCGCTGGGCCGAGCTTCGCGCCCTGCGCGTGAAGGTGACCGAAGCCATCGAGCCGCTGCGCCGCGAGAAGATCGTCGGCTCCAGCCTCGCCGCCGAAGTGACCGTTCCCGCGAATGCTCCGGAAGGCGATCTGGCCGAACTGTTCATCACCGCGACAGTGACGCGTGGGCAGAGCGAGGACGTGACTGTCACGCCCTCCACCGACCACAAGTGCGGCCGCTGCTGGCGCCACCTTCCCGAAGTCTCGGAAGACGGTGACCTGTGCGACCGCTGTGACGAGGTCGTCGGCGAAACGGAGACCCCTGCATGAGCGTTTGGCGCAACCGCCTGATCGGGCTGCTGATCGCGGCTGCGGTCTTCGCGATCGACCAGGCGGTCAAGATCTGGATGGTCTTCCATCTCAAGACGCTGCCGACGCTTGAGCGCGTGATTGAGATCCTGCCGATCTTCAACTTGCGTTGGACCGAGAACTACGGAGTCTCGCTGGGCCTGTTCACGGCGGGTTCGCCCGAAGGCCGCTGGGCGCTTGTCGCGATGACGGCGGCCATCGCGCTCTTCGTGCTGGTCTGGCTGCTGCGTGAGCGCAAGTTGCCCGATATCGCTGCGCTCGCGCTGGTCCTCGGCGGCGCGCTGGGCAATATCCGCGACCGTGCGGGCAACGGCTATGTCATTGACTATGCCGACCTGCACTTTGGCGAATTCCGCCCTTTCCTCGTTTTCAACATCGCCGATGCCGCCATCACCATCGGCGTCCTGATTATCCTTGCCCGTTCACTGCTTTCGCGCGACAAGCCGGACACGAATGGCGGACACGACACGGCTAACGCCGCCCCGGAGATTTGAGTTGATGCCCATGAAGAAGACCGGAGCCCTGATTCTCGTCGCCGCCGGCGCGGCGCTCGTGTCCGGCTGCGGAAGCACTGGCCTGTTCAATCACGCCCGTCCCGACGAATTCGCCGTTCAGCGTCAGACTCCGCTGGTGGTGCCGCCCGATTTCGCGCTCAGCCCGCCGAAGGAAGGCCAGCCGCGCCCCAGCGACGATTCGCTTCAGCAGCAGACGCTCGACGCGCTGTTCGGTGGTCCGCAGGCCCGTAGCGATATCGAGAAGTCGGCGCTGAGCCTTGCCGGTCCGGCCGAACCGTCGATCCGTTCGACCGTGGGTGACCCGGGAACCTACACCGTGGCCAAGGGTCAGGTGACCCGCGCGATCCTCGCCGCCCCCGAAGGCGATGGCCAGAGCGCGCAGACCGCCATCGGCGGCTGATCCTTTCGGTCAGATACGAAAAGAGCCGGGGCGGTATCCGCTTCCGGCTCTTTTTCGTTGGGGCGGAGGGCCCCCCGACAAAATCAAACTCCGTCGTCCCCGCGCAGGCGGGGACCCCGCTTATTCTTGAACTGTTGCGCTAAAAGATAGCGGGGCCCCCGCCTTCGCGGGGGCGACGACTAAGGATTGATGCAAGCGTATAGGTTAAGCGCGCTGACGTGAGAGCCCGCGCTGGTCAGGTGGGCCAGCGCTGAAAACCCGCTCAGCCCTCGCCGGACACCCCATCGTCGCCGGTATCCTCGTCGATTCGGGAGACCAGGATCTTGTCGATCTTGAGCCCGTCCATATCGACGACTTCGAAACGCCAGCCCTGATCGGCGAAGTGCTCGCCTTCGCGCGGGACTTTCTTGAGCACGGCCAGCACGTAGCCGGCCACGGTCGCGAATTCGCGGTCATCGTCGAGCGTCAGGCCGAGGCGGTCTGCCAGCGCATCGGCCGGCATCGCGCCGGAGACCAGCAGCGAGCCGTCCTCGCGCACCACGACCATCGGCTCGTCGCCTTCGTCCTGATGGCTCACGAACGTCCCCGCCAGCGCGGCGAGCATGTCCGACGTCGTCACCACGCCTTCAAGGTGGCCATATTCGTCGTGGACCATCGCCATCGGCACTTCGGCCTGCTGGAGCTTGCGCAGCGCGTCCATGGCGTCGAGCTGGTCGGGAACGACTTCCGCCTTCTTCATCATCGCCGCGATCTCTACCGGCCGCCCGGCCACGAGCGCGGCCAGCACTTCGCGCACCTTGAGCACGCCCAGCACCGTATCGGGAGAGGATTCGCGCGCCACGGGCAGCAGCGAGTGCGGCGATGCCTCGATCTTGGCGCGCAGCGTCGCCTCGTCGGCGTCGACGTCGATCCAGTCGATCTGATTGCGGGGGGTCATCAACTCGCGCACCGGCCGGTCGGCAAGCCGCATGACGCCCGCCATGATCGCGCGGTCTTCCTCTTCGATCACGCCCGACCGGGTGGCCTCGGCGAAGATCATCTGGAGCTCTTCGGCGGTGATCTGCTCCTCGCCGCCGCGGCGCACGCCGATCAGGCGCAGGATCAGGCCGGAGGACCGGTCCAGCAGCCAGACGATCGGGGCCATGGCTTTCGACATCCAGACCATCGGCTGCGCCATGACCAGCGCGACCGATTCGGCGGCGCGCAAGGCCAGTTGCTTGGGCACGAGTTCACCGACCACAAGGCTGGCATATGTCGTGGCGATGATGACCAGCGTGAACGCGGTGTGGTGGGAAAAGCGCGCGGCGACGCCCCAGGCCTCCAATCGCTCCGCTACGGGCTGTTCCAGGCTGGCGCCCGAATAGGCGCCGGCGACGATGCCGATCAGCGTGATGCCGATCTGTACGGTCGAGAGGAACTTACCCGGGTCGGCAGCAAGGTCGAGCGCGGTCTGCGCGCTCTTGCTGCCTTTGTCGGCCGAGATCTTCAAGCGTGCGGAGCGCGCCGAGACAATGGCCAGTTCGGACATGGAAAACAGGCCATTGATCAGGATCAGGCCGGCGATGATGAGGAGGTCGGTCCAGGGAAAGGGCGTCACAATAAACCTGCGCTAGCAGAATTCTTGGTCGCTGCGAAGCGCATGTTGCAAATGCAGCATTCCGAAACGCGCCAGAAACACGCGCAGACGTAAAAAGCTCCTCCGAGATAGCTCAAGCCACTGTTTGCAAGGGAACACTCGGGCGGTGCACTCGTTCCTCGGGCCGTGTCCATATGCTATTCACGTTCACGACTACACACAGTTGCTGGAAGTAATTCTCAGAGGAAGGGCCAAGATGAAGTCACGTCTCCTGACATCGACCGTTGCCGTATTTTCGCTTCTTGCCGTTTCGGCCTGTGTCACGGATCCCAATACCGGTGAACGGAAGGCCTCCCGCACGGCACTTGGTACAGCCGGTGGTGCGGGGCTGGGCTATTTGCTGGGCGCCGTGATCGGCGGCCGCAGCGCGCGCATCGTTGGGGCCGGCATCGGCGGCGTTGCTGGCGCCGTGGTGGGCAGCCAGATGGACAAGCAGATCCGTGAGCTGAAGGAGCAGACCTCGGGCTCGGGCATCGATGTCACCAAGGAAGGCGACGGCATTCTCGTCAACCTGCCCGACGTGACTTTCGCGTTCAATTCCACCGAGATCAGCCCCGCGTTCCAGCAGGCGCTCGACAAAGTGGCCGATTCGATGAAGCAATATCCGAACAGCCTGATCGACGTGTACGGCCATACCGATTCGGTCGGCTCCGACGCGTTCAACCTCGACCTTTCGAAGCGGCGTGCGGATTCGGTCGCGCGGTACCTCATCATGCAGGGCGTTTCCTCCTCGCGCATCCAGACGCAGGGGATGGGCAAGAACTACCCGGTGGCCGACAACGGTACCGAGCAAGGCCGGGCCAAGAACCGTCGTGTGGAGATCAAGATCACCCCGGTCACGACCGATCAGGCCCAAGCGGCGCATTGATCGCGCATTGCAGGCATATGATGATGAAAGGGGCCGGCTTCGAAGTCCGGCCCCTTTTTCTTTCTCCGAGGGGAAACGAAGATGACTGTTCGAAGCGTTGTCGCTCCTGCCCTCCCGGCGCTCGCCCTCGTTCTGGCGGGCTGCGCCTCTGACGGGCAGCCGGCCCCCGCGCCTATCGGCATGGCCAATCCGGCCTCGAAATACTGCGTGGAACAGGGCGGTCGCAGCGAGATCCGTCAGGAGGCGCAGGGCGAAACCGGCTACTGCCATTTGCCCGACGGCCGCGTGGTCGAGGAATGGCAACTCTTTCGCGAGGCCCATCCCGCCAACGATCATTGAACCCGGGCATGGAACTCGACATTCCTGTTCGAACGCGCGAAAGACGCGCTCCATGAACACTTTCGCGATCCCGGGTTTCGACCTTGCCGCCTTTGTTGACGCAACGCTTGCCGAGGACCTCGGCGTGGGCCTTCCGGGGGGAGGCCGTGACGTTACGTCCGAAAGTGTGATCGATGCGGATGCGCGCTTTTCGGGCGTGATGGATTCGCGCGACGCGATCACCGTCGCCGGCCTGCCGATCGCCGCCGCCTTTTTCCGTAGCCTGGATCCGGCGATGGAGATCGAGATCCTTGTCGAGGAGGGCGCCCGCGTCGAACCTGGCGCGGATCTCATGCGCCTGACTGGCAATGCGCGCGCAATGCTCACCGGCGAACGCGCTGCGCTCAATACCGTTCAGCACCTGTCGGGCATCGCCACGATGACTCGTGAGTATGTTGACGCCATGAACGGGCATGCGACGCTCCTGGACACGCGCAAGACCATTCCGGGGCTCCGTCACCTTGAAAAGTACGCGACCCGCATGGGCGGCGCCCGGAACCACCGTATGGGCCTGTGGGACGCGGCGATGATCAAGGACAACCATGTCCTCGTCGCAGGCGGCGTCGGCCCGGCTGTGGCCCGCGCCAAGGCCGCAGGCGTCGCGCAGATCATTTGCGAGGTCGATCACCTTGAACAGATCGAACCCGCCATTGCCGCCGGCGCGCATCACCTCCTGCTCGACAATATGAACCCGGACATGCTTCGTGAAGCCGTGGCGCTGGTTGCCGGGCGCGTGCCGACCGAAGCGTCGGGCGGCGTGAACCTGGCCACCATCTGTGCCATCGCGGCTTCGGGTGTGACTTACGTCTCCGTGGGCCGCCTGACCCAGAGCGCCCCGGCAGCGGATATCGGGCTGGATTTCACGCCGCTTTGAGTTGAGCCTAGCGGCGCTGCCGGAAGAAGCTGCGCAGCATGTCCGCCGCCTCGGCCTCGCCGATTCCCGAATAGACTTCCGGCCGGTGGAGACACTGGTCGTGTTCGAACACGCGTGCGCCGTGTTCGACGGCGCCGCCCTTGGGGTCTGCGGCGCCATAGTAGAGGCGGGCGATGCGCGCGTGGGAGATCGCGCCGGCGCACATCGCGCAGGGCTCCAGCGTGACCCACAATTCGCATCCTTCGAGTCGCTCGTTGCCGAGAATCGCCGCTCCGGCGCGAATCGCCTCGATCTCGGCATGGCTGGTGGGGTCATGGCGTTCGCGCGGACCGTTGCGACCGGCGGCAATCACTTTTCCGTCCTTCACAAGCACTGCACCGATCGGCACTTCGCCTGAATCGGCGGCTTCCCGGGCTTGCGCGAGGGCGAGTTGCATGTATTCGGGGAGCGGCCAACGGGTCATGATCCAGCGCTAGCGGCTCAAAAAGCTGTGTGCAACTTGACCATGCCCGGGTGAATCGCTAAGGGCGCGCCTTCCCGTATTTACGGCCACAGAATTTTTCGAGCGAGAGTTAGACATGTCCCGCATCTGCGAACTGACCGGCAAGGCCCGCCAGGTCGGCTGCAACGTCAGCCACGCCAACAACAAGACCAAGCGCGTCTTCCTTCCCAACCTGCAGAACGTTACGCTTCTGTCGGACGGCCTGGAGCGTAGCTTCAAGTTCCGCGTTTCGACCCACGGTCTCCGTTCGGTCGAACACAACGGCGGCCTCGACAACTGGCTGCTCAAGTCTTCGGACGAGAAGCTCAGCACGCGCGCCCTCAAGGTGAAGCGCGAGCTGAAGAAGAAGATCGCCGCCTGATTTCTCGCGCTCCCTGTCGGGGAGCGTGATTTCAGCACGATTTGTGAAATGGCGTGCGGGCTTTGGCCTTGCGCGCCTTTTCGCATGTCTGCGTTGCGGTGAAAATCGGCGAGATTTCAGGGCAGCTGAGCAGGGTCGACGCTCATCTTCCAGAGCAACGTGCGCTGGAGCGGTGAGTAATTGTCGTCCGAGATCAGCCAGATAGTCAGCCGCCCGTCCTCACGCGGGACGATGGCTAGGCCTTCGAAATTGTCGATCGGCAGGTCCGAGGACAATCGCGCTACTTCCTTCACCCGCCAGGTCTGCCCGGGGCGAATCGTCTTGGGATCGCCGATGGCGATGCGTCCGGCGAAATGCTGGGGCATCGGCCAGATCAGGCGGCGCATCAGGATCAGCAGCCGCCCGTCGGGCATCTGCGCCATGTCGGTGGGGCTGAATCCGTCCGGCCCGTCGAAGACGAATCGCTGGCCATCGGGATTTTCGGTGGGATCGCCAGCGAACATGACGGCGGGGTGGAGATGGCTGCTCCAGCCCGAGAACCCCTCGCGCAGCAGCACGAATCGCCCGTCCGCGAGCCGGGTCATGGCCTCGGGTCCGGTGTTGACGCCCCAGTCCCGCATCGAATCGGGCTGCACGCGCTTTTCCACGTGGAACTTCGGCGTCATGCGATAGATCGCATTCTTGCCCTCAAGGCCGAGCCAGATCGTACCGTCGCTGTCTTCCGTGGCCGATTCGACGTCGCGGTCTTCCTTGGCCTCTCCGTTCGAAAGCGGGAGTTCGCCGATCCGGCTATGGGCCTGTGATTCGCCCGGTGGCCGGAAGCGCAGGAAATTGCCCGAATCGCTGAGGCCGAGCATGGACCCGTCCTTGCGCATCAGCAGGGCGGAGTAGCTGCCGAATCGATGCGTGCGGCTGCGGATCTGCCAGGCCTGCTCAAGATGGAACGCACCCAGATGGGCGGCCATCCGATCGGGCGCGGGCAGGGCGAGCGGGACGATGTCCAGTTCAAGCTGCTTCAGCTTGGCAGGATAGGGCGAACGGCCCCAGGTCAGCGGCAGGAGCGCCAGCAGGGCGAGAAGGGCTATGGTGCGGCGCACAAGGAGCGGGATAGGGATTCTGCGGCGCGTCGCAAGGCGCATTAGCACCCGCTACCTCCGAAAGGTCAGTTCATCGGCCCGGTGAAGAGAATCGGATCGAGCCGCGCGTCGTTCCACTTGATCGACCAGTGCAGATGTGGCCCGGTAGCGCGTCCGGTCATGCCGATGCGGCCGATCACCTGCCCCTGCTTCACATGATCGCCTTCCTTCACCAGGATCTGCGAGCAGTGCAGGAATGCACTGTTGAGCCCCATGCCGTGGTCGATCATCAGGAGGTTGCCCTCCAGCGTGAAAGGCTTTTCGGCAGCAAGGATGACCACTCCGTCGGCCGGGGCCACGAAGGGCGTGCCGCTGGTGCCGGTGGCGATGTCGAGGCCGGAATGATAGGCGGCCGGTTCACCGCGATAGACGCGCTGCGATCCGAAACGGCCCGAAATGCGCCCCTTGGCAGGCCAGACGAAGTGCTGGCGCCAGCCCTGCGCATCGGTCTGGAGCACGCGGGCGGCATTGATCCGGTCCAGCTCGGGCTGGCGGATCTTCATGAAATCCTCGGTCGCGCCGCCCGGTTTGCGAGCGATGTCGACATTCTCGATCTGCCAGGCGCGCGGGGCAACGGCGATCGTCTGCGATACCTTGCGGCCATCGGCCAGCGTGGCGACCAATGTTGCGCTCGGCTTGGCGTCTCGATCGAAAGCGGCGAACCACGCGCCGTCCGAAGCGATCTTCACCGGTGCGCCGTCGAGCGTGAGCAGGCGGGTGCCCTGCGGCACTTTGCCGCGAACCCAACCGCCCTGAGTCACCTCACCGGCGTAAGCGATGCCCGAAGGGCCCGCTACGGCCGTTGTCGCGGCGGGAGAGGTACCGCCCAGCACGACAAGCCCGGCTATGGCAAGAATGCCGCCAGCGACCAGCGATGCCTTGAGCATTGCCCCGGGGGCCTTGCGACGGGTCACGCTTTCCCGAGCAGGCGCCGGGTGGCGATTTCAGCGGAGGCGTAAGGTTCCTGCAACTCGACGCTCCAGTACCGGAGTTCCTCGAGCGGGATCTTCTCGCCAGAAACGGCGCAGAGCACGAAGTGGCCGCCACTCAGCACACGGAATCCATTGGGGCCGTATTGAAGCTTGGCGGGACGATCGGCGGAAGACATCAGCATGGGCAAATCCTAGCAGGTCGCGCTGGTCAAAACAAATCTCCCTGCCGGGGTTCTTCGCCTTTTGGGCGCGCCGGGCGCCTGGGAGCCGAAGCAGGTGCCGGGGGTGCAGTCGGGGTTTCGACCGAGGCCGGCGCAGGCGGGGTAGGGGCACTAGACCCTTGCGCGCCTGAACCGGGGGTGACCGTAAGCATGCCGTCGCGGAAGCGCAGCATCAGCGCGGGTTCCTGCGCAGCCTTGTCGCGGCCGGTCAGCGTGCGCCCGTCGAGCGCGGTAACGCGGGCGAAGCCGCGCTCCAGCGGCTTGTCGGGATCGAGCTGTGGCAAGACGCGGGCCATCGGGGCCAGCGCATCGCGCGCCATCGCCCAACGGCGCTGAAGCAACCGTGGGTGGAGGCCAAGCCGCTCGACGCGTTCGGCCGAGGTCTGCACGCGGTGACGCAGCAGGGGCAGCGAGAGCTTGCCGGCAACCCGATTCAACTGCTCGCGTTTCGCGCCCGCTTCGTCCCGCAGGCCGCGGCGCAGTCGTTCGGAGAGTTCGTCGAGCTTCTGGGCCTTGGCCGCGAGAATCGCCTCGGGCTTGGGCAGGCGCTGCACGCGCGCTTCCAGCCGTTCGCGTCCCAGCGTGACCGGGCGCAGCGCGCAGCGACGCTTGCGGTAGGCCAGTTCGTCGAGCGTGGCGGCGAGTTCCATGCGCACGGGCACGGCGATTTCCGCAGCGGCAGTGGGGGTCGGTGCGCGACGGTCGGCGGCATAGTCGCAAAGCGTGGTGTCGGTTTCGTGCCCCACGGCCGAGATCACCGGGATGGTCGATTCGGCCACCGCGCGGACGACCACTTCCTCGTTGAACGACCACAAGTCCTCAATCGAACCGCCGCCGCGCGCCACGATCACCAGATCGGGGCGCGGCACCGGGCCGCCGGGGCGAATCGCGGAGAATCCGCGCACGGCATCGGCAACCTGCTGCGCCGAACCTTCGCCCTGCACCAGCACTGGCCAGACCAGCACGTGGCTGGGAAAGCGGTCGGCCAGACGGTGAAGGATGTCGCGGATCACCGCGCCGGTGGGTGACGTCACGACGCCGATCACTTGCGGCAGGAACGGCAGTTCGCGCTTGCGCTCGGGCGCGAAGAGTCCCTCGGCGGCGAGCCGGGCGCGCAGCTTTTCCAGCAGCGCCAGCAGCGCGCCTTCGCCCGCAATCTCCATCGTTTCGATAACGATCTGGTATTTCGAACGGCCCGGGAATGTCGTCAGCTTGCCGGTGGCGATCACCTCGATGCCGTCTTCGGGCCGGAACGCCAGTCGCTGCGCGCCGCCGCGCCACATGACGCCGTCGATCACCGCCTTGTCGTCTTTCAGCGCGCAATAGAGGTGGCCGGAGGCCGCGCGCTTCACGCCCGAAAGCTCGCCGCGCAGGCGCACGAAGCCGAAGCGATCTTCCACCGTGCGCTTCAGCAGGTTCGAAATCTCGCTGATCGAGAGCGGCGCGGCGTTGTCCCCGGCCGCTTGCTTCGCTACCAGCCCCCCGGAACGACCATCGTCAAATTCGTCGTCATCGAAAGGCACGGCTAATGAACATCCTTCTTCTGGGCTCTGGCGGCCGCGAACATGCGCTGGCCTGGAAGCTGGCGCAATCCCCGCTCTGCCAGACGCTCTGGGCTGCCCCCGGTAATCCCGGCATTGCCGAAGTGGCAAGCTGCATCGATCTCGATGTCACCGATCATGCGGCGGTGCTGGCCTTCTGCGAGGCAAACGTGATCGGCCTGATCGTGATCGGTCCCGAGGCGCCGCTGGTCGACGGCCTGGGCGATTCGCTGCGTGCGGAAGGCTTCCCGGTGTTCGGTCCGAACCGCGAGCCGGCCCAACTCGAAGGCTCCAAGGGCTTCACCAAGGACCTGTGCGAGCGGGCGGGCATTCCCACCGCCGGATATGAGCGTGTTTCCACCGAGGCCGACGCCATGGCCGCGCTTGCCAAGTTCGGCGCGCCGGTCGTCATCAAGGCGGACGGGCTTGCGGCGGGCAAGGGCGTGACAGTCGCCATGACCATGGCCGAGGCCGAGGAAGCCGTGCGCGAGATCTTCTCGGGCCGCTTCGGCGAGGCAGGCGCGGAAGCCGTGATCGAGGAATTCATGGAGGGCGAGGAAGCCAGCTTCTTCGCGCTGACCGATGGCTCCACCATCGTCCCCTTCGCCACCGCGCAGGACCACAAGCGCGTGGGCGACGGCGATACGGGCCCCAATACCGGCGGCATGGGTGCCTACAGCCCCGCCCCGGTGCTGACCCCGGCGCTCGAAGCCGAAGTGATCGAACGCATCATCGCGCCGACCGTGCGCACGCTGGAAAACGAAGGCATGCCCTATTCGGGTGTGCTGTTCCTTGGCGTGATGCTCACCGCTGAGGGGCCCAAGCTCATCGAATACAACTGCCGCTTCGGTGACCCCGAGTGCCAGGTGATGATGATGCGCCTCGAATCGGACCTCGTCGAACTGCTGCATGCCTGCGCGGAAAACCGCCTCGCCGCGATCCAGCCGCCGCGTTTCAGCAAGGAGACCGCGCTGACCGTGGTCATGGCCGCCGACGGCTATCCCGGCACCCCCGCAAAGGGCGGCGCGATCGGCGGGATCGACAAGGCCGAGGCGCTGGGTGCCAAGGTTTTCCACGCCGGCACCGCGCTCAAGGACGGCGTTCTGGTGGCCAATGGCGGCCGCGTGCTTAGCGTGACGGGACGCGGCGGCTCGGTCGCCGAGGCGCAGGCAGCGGCCTATGCCGCCGTCGACGTCATCGACTATCCCACCGGTTTCTGCCGCCGCGACATCGGCTGGCGTGAAGTGGCGCGCGAAAAGGCGAAGGACGCGTAAGGCGATGGCGGGCAGGGTCGATACCGCGCTCAAGCTGGCGCTGGCGGCGGCGGCGCTGATCGCCGGTTCGGGCGTGGGTTATTACTACGGTGTGGTCCTGCCCGCGCAGGCCGCGCGCGAAGAAGCGCGCGAGAGCGCCGAACGCGATGCCGAGCAGGCCCGCCAGAAGGCTGCCGAAAAGGCGCAGGCCGAGCAGCAGCAGCGGCAGGAATCGGCCCAGCTCGAATATCAGGACTGCCTCAATTTCGCGGAGCTGTCCTACAAGGAGCGCTGGACCGCGAGCTGCCACGCGCAGCATGAGGCCGACGTTGCCGCGTTCCAGGATTGCAGCGACAATCTTTTCGCGACCGAGGAAGGCTGCCGGGCCAAGCATCCGATCCGTCCTGAGCGCGATTGCGCGCTCCCGGGCCCGACCGCGCAGAGCTATTCCGACGCGCGCGAACAGCGCAAGAATGAGTGCCTCGCGCGGCTTCAGGCGGCGCAAGGTGGAGGGCAGCCCCTGCCGCAGCAGAGCGTGCCGCAAATGGCGCCGCAGCCGATGCAGCAGGCTCCGATGTCGCAGGCTGCGGGTTACTGATTTCCCGAAGGACGAGGGTCGAACGGAAAGATTCCTGACCCATTCCGTCGCCCCCGCGAAGGCGGGGCCCCCGCTACCTTTTAGCGCGACTTCTCAAGAAAGGCGGGGTCCCGGCCTTCGCGGGGACGACGGCGGTTTGCACAGGGGCGATAGTGGTGGGTTGAGAGTTTACTAGTCCCTCTTGCCCATCACGCGGCCTCGCTCTCCATTAACAAGCGCACGACCATGGCCAGCCGCTTGGCGTCCTCGCGCGCGAGGTGTTCCTTGGGCAGGCGCTGCTTGGCCTCTTCCAGCGCTGCGACGACTTGCGGGCGGGTGTAGCCGCGATCCATCATCCATTCGCCGAGATAGCGGATCGGAAAGGGCAGGGCGGTGCCGAGCGTCTGGCACAGCACTTCCAGCCAGTATTCGTCCAGCTCGGCGTCCGAATAGACCGAGCAGCCGTCCACGAATTCAATCACTTCGGCCAGCACCTGACGGGCGGGCAGGCCGTCCAGTTCCAGCATGGCGCGGCTGATGCCGTGGAGCGCCTCGGCCTCTTCGGACCAGTCCCAGTGTTTCCAGGCGTCGAGCGGGCGGATCATCCAGGCGCGGCTTTCGCCGTCGATCCGGGCTATCGCCACCTCGATCGGATAGGACTGGCCATATTCGGGCAGGCAGCTTGCCTCGAAATCGATCAATGCCGGAATCGTCTGCGTCATGCGGCCTCGCGGGAGGGAGGGGACCGAACCCCCAACCTCTCCCGGAGTCTGTGCCGCGTCAATGGCGCGTCGTCAGGAGGGAATTACCCCAGAACAGTTGCTGCCAGCACCTTGAGGTCGGCCTCAGGGCGGGCGCCGTAGTGCGAGATCACTTCGCAGGCGCAGATCGCGCCGAGCTTGAGGCACTGTTCGAGGGTCTTGCCGCGCACGTGGCCGTAGAGGAAGCCGGCGGCGAACAGGTCGCCCGCACCGGTGGTGTCTACCACGCGTTCGATCGGCTCGGCGCCGATCTCGACGCGCTGGCCCTGCGAAACCGCAACCGCGCCTTCCGCGCCGCGGGTGACGACGAGCACCGGAATCTTCGGCGCGAGTTCGGCAATGCCCTTCTCGAAATCGTCATGGCCAAGCAGTGCGGCCATCTCGTGCTCGTTGCAGAACAGCACGTCGATCTTGCCGGTGTCGATCAGATCGCGGAAATCGGCGCCGTGACGGTCGATCACGAAGCATTCCGACGGGGTGAAGGCGATCTTGCGACCGGCCGCGCGGGCCGCGTCGATGGCCTTGCGCATTGCCGCGCGGGGTTCCTCGGGATCCCAGAGGTAGCCTTCGAGGTAGAGCACGGCGGCGCTGGCGATGGCGCTTTCGTCCAGCGCTTCGGCGGGCAGGTGCTGCGAGGCGCCGAGGAAGGTGTTCATCGTGCGCTGGCCGTCCGGCGTCACGAAGATCAGGCAGCGCGCGGTCGGCGTGCCGGCGCGGGCGGGCACGTCGAATTCGATGCCGCCGGCGCGGATGTCATGGGTGAAGACTTCGCCCAGCTGGTCTTCGGCGACCTGTCCGATGAACGCGCACTTCGCACCGAGCGCGGCAAGGCCGGCCAGCGTATTGGCGGCCGAACCGCCCGAGATTTCGCGGGCCGGGCCCATTGCCTCATAAAGGCTCTTGGCCTGATCGGCGTCGATCAGCATCATCCCGCCGCGCGAGAGGCCAAGCTCTTCGATCAGCGAATCGGGGCAGTTGGCAATGACGTCGATGATGGCATTGCCGATGGCGATCACATCGAGAGTCGGCGGCACGGTGGGTTGGGCCATGCTGGAAAATCCTTGGGTTCTGGAAATGTCGGGAAGTCAGGCCGCGACTGGAGGATTTTCAAGCCGGAGGAAATCCCCGAAAGGCTCGGAAAAACGCGGCAGACCAGACCCGGAGCGGGCCGGGCGCTGCCTCCATTCACAACCGGGCCCGCTCTAGCGCGCGCCCGGCCGCTCCGCAAGCGCGGCGGCGGTTGACAGCACCGGCGCTCCGGGCGATGCGAGGCGCAATCATGACCCAGACGAGCCCGATCCCGTTCGCTCTTCCCGCAAACGCCTGCCCCGACAACGTGCATAGGCGCCTGAGGGGCCCGCTCACGGCCGCCGCGCTGGCGCTCCTGCTCGCGGCCTGCGGCGGCGGTGCGGTCACCAGCACGCCGGCACCCAGCAAGCCCGTCCATCGCGGCGGATCGCGGCTGCCGGACGTGCGCCAGCCGAGCCACGTCGCGCGCGATCCCAAGTTCCAGGCGATCCCGGGCGTGGAAGGCGTGATCGGCGCCGACCGCACGCAGCTGGTGCGTCTGTTCGGCGAGCCTCGGCTCGACGTCATGGAAGGCGATGCCCGCAAGTTGCAGTTCACCGGGACAGCCTGCCTGCTCGACATCTATCTCTATCCGCCCACCGGCGCGAAGGAGCCGGTGGCGACGTATGTGGACGCACGGCGCGGATCCGACGGCAAGGACGTGGACCGCGCAGCCTGCATTGCCGCGCTCCGTAAGCCCTGACGGGGGCGGGGAAACCCCAAAGAAAACGCCCCAAAACGGGCATCTTTCGACGAAGGTCGATTCCCGTCCGATTTGCGAACTGGCGCAGACGGGAACTTTCGCGCTATCCGGGTAGACCATGTCGGATGTCGCCAATCAGCCGCGCGTACCTGCGCGGGTCGTCCTCCTTTCTCTCGCAGCGCTCTGGGCCTGCTATTTTCTCGTCGCCACGCTGCGCGGCGCGGTCATGGGCTATGACTTCGTCTGGCCGATCTTCTCGCGCCGGCTGACGATCTGCATCCTGTCCATGCTGGTGATGGCGGCGGTATGGCCGCTGCTCCAGCTGCTGGAGCGCAAATCGGGCGGCACGCGCCTGACCATCGTGCTGCTGGGCGCACTGCCGCTCGCGCTGCTGCTCAGCGTCATCAACGACGCGGTCTTCTCCGATATCGAGATGAGCCAGGCGTACGGCGACGAAGAGGACGCGGCGGCGGTCAAATCGGGCAAAGTCCGGATCAGCCGCGACGAGGCCGGGAATATCCTTGTCGACCTGCCCAATGCCGCCGTACCCCGCGCCCCCGGCGCGCCGGGTGTGCCGAGCGATGGCGCCAGCGATGTGTCGCCGCCCCCGCCCCCCCCGCCGCCCGAGCCGACCACGACCAGCGATACCAAGGCCTCGGCGATCACCATCCACACCGGCAAGGCGCTGGGACAGGAATATGCACGCTGGGCGACGGTGGCCGACACGGCCTTCACGCGCTACTTCCTGGTCTTGGCCTGGGCGGCGCTCTATTTCGCGCTGGCCAAAGCCGAGGAAGCCCGCGCGGCCGAGCGGCGCGAGGGCGAATATCGCCGCGCCGCATCCGCCGCCGAACTGCGTTCGCTGCGCTATCAGGTCAATCCGCACTTCCTGTTCAACACGCTCAATTCGCTTTCGGCGCTGATCATGACCGGCAAGCAGGACGATGCCGAAACGATGATTCAGACGCTCTCGACATTCTATCGCCGGACACTCTCGGGAGATCCCACAAGCGACCTCAAGCTTGTCGATGAGATCGAACTTCAGAAACTCTATTTCGAGATTGAGGCTGTTCGTTTCCCGAAACGCCTCGTTTCGACGATTGATATTGACGAGGCCGTCTCGGATGCGATGGTGCCGGGCATGATCCTGCAACCGCTCGTGGAGAACTCGGTCAAGTACGCTGTCGCCGCTACCCAGCGGCCGGTGACGGTGGCCATCAGCGCGCGGCGTGCGGATGACATGCTTGAGATTACCGTGAGCGACGACGGCCCGGGCGGAACCGTCAAGGGCGTGCAGGGCTTCGGCATCGGCCTGGGCAATGTGCGCGACCGCCTGCGGGCACGCTATGGCGACGCCGCGGAAATCACGTTCGGACGGCGCGAGACCGGCGGCTTCGCCACGGTCCTGCGCATGCCGCTGGAGTTTGCTCGTGCCTGAATCGTTACAGTCCGTGGAATCCGCGCCTCTGCGCGCGCTCATCGTCGACGACGAACCGCTTGCGGTGGAGCGCATGCAGGTGATCTGCTCCCGCATTTCCTCGATCTCGGTGATCGGTACCGCCAGCGACGGTGAGGCCGCGCTGCGCCTGATCGAGGCGCTGGAGCCCGATCTCGTCCTGCTCGACCTGACGATGCCGGAGACGGACGGACTCACCGTCGCCCGCCGGCTGGGCGAACTGGCTGAGGCGCCCGCCGTGATCTTCGTCACCGCGCATGACGAATTCGCGGTGGAGGCCTTCGATCTCGACGCGGTGGACTATGTGCTCAAGCCGGTGGCGCCGGAACGGCTGGAACGCGCGATCTCGCGCGTCGGTGCCCGGCGGGGCGAACGCACTTTGCCGACCGGCAAGTGGCTTGAGGAATTCTGGGTTCCGCACCGTTCCGAACTGGTGCGCGTGCCGGCCGCCGATGTCGAACGGATCGATGCCGAGCGCGACTATGTGCGCCTGCATGTCCGGGGGGCGAGCTATCTCTTGCTTCAGACGATCACCAGCCTCGAACAGCGGCTGGATCCGGAACACTTCATCCGCATCCATCGCAGTTGCATCCTGCGGCGCGATCATGTCTCGGGACTGCGTCATGAAGGGCTGGGGGTCTGGTCGGTCGAGACCGCCGATGGCGAGGCCCTGCGGATCGGGCGGACCTATCTGCCATCGGTCAAGAAAATGGCGGGCCGCTAGGGGACCCGCCAGTCTTTTTTCCGATTATTTTTTAGGGACTTCGTGAAGGCCACGGCGCTCAGTTCGTGGCCACGCGGGTGCCGTTGGCGCGCTCGACGACCGCAGCCATGTGCTCATGGGCCTGGACGAGCGCCTTGTTGTAGCAGGCCACGGCATCAGGATTGCGAAGGCGCGTACCCGGATCGATCATGTCGTAGCCGCAGGCATCGCGGGCGGCGGCATTGAGACGGCGTTCCAGGGTCTTCTGACCGGCGACAGACGTCAGGTTGAGATCGGCGTAACGGACGGTAACGTCCTTGGCGAAGACCGGAGCGGCAATGGTCAGGCTCAGTCCGGTAAAGGCGAGGGCAGCGGCTGCGGCTGCGATAGAAGTGGTCTTGATCATCGTGTCTTCCTCCTGGGTGGGCCGCTGGGCGGGGGGTCCCGTATCGGCCCGGTGAGTGTCTTGTGCACCGCACGGAGGGGCGTTTCACGCGGACCTCGACCGCAGCGCACCGCATGTCGACGAAGGGGCAGGGAGGCGGACGAACGACGTTCCGGGCCGACGAATGACTTGCCGCGCACAGGCGACAAAGCGCCGAAGATCAATCGCCTATCTCTCCGATTCGATAAGATGATTCGGCTGGACGCTGGCAAGATCGCATCGGCGCATGTACAGTTCGCTATGGCTATGGGACTTATTGTCGTCTTCTGCCTTGGCGTGTTCAACTTCGCCGCGCACAAGGCAGTGCTCGAATCGGGCCATCCGATGCTTGGCCACGTTCCCTGGCTGGTCGAGCCGATGGGCGGCCGCCTCAGCCTCATCGTCGAATATGCCATGCTGGTCGGGGCAATGATCATGGTCGCCGCCGGATCGATCGCCTGGGCCTGGCTCTATGCGTTCTATTCGGGGATCAACGGGCTGGCCGCCTGGCTCATCTTCTCCGGACGGGCGTGACGCTGCCCGCATCTTGCAGGGAACCCGCGCGGTTCTGGCCGGTTTTGGCGGCATGATCGGAGACTCTGATACTTCCTCTCGCCGCTGCTGGCTGATCTGCAATGCCGCCAGCGGCAGCAATGACGATGCGGCCGTCGCCGAAGTGGCCGCCGCACTGGCCGAGGCGGGTTTCCCGCCTGAGCGTACGTTCCGCTTTCCCGACGAACCTTCCCCCGCGCCCGAGGCGCTGGCCGCTGCCGGAGTCGACCTGCTCGTGGTCTTCGGCGGCGACGGGACCACGCATTCGGTGGTGGAAAGCGCGGTCGGCTGGGACGGCCCGCTGCTCGTTCTGCCCGGCGGCACCATGAACATGCTGGCCAAGCGACTGCATGGCGACGTGGCGGCGACGGACGTGGTCGGGCGTCTCGCCCCCGGCCGCTTGCGCACCACCCGTCCTCCGGTGATCGCCACGCGCCACGGCATGGCGCTGACCGGCGTGCTGGCCGGACCCGGCACGGTCTGGAACGAAGTGCGCGAGGCGATGCGCGCGGCGAACGTGCTGGGCGTGGTCGCCACCACGCGCGAGGCGATTGCATGGTCGGTTAAAGGTCCGAAAGTGGTCTGCGCCGAGGTCGACTGCGGGCGCGAGGACGGCTATGCCGCGATCACTGTGACCCCGAACCCGACCGGACTTGAAGCGAACGGCTATTATGCCGACACGCTGGGCGATTTCGCCGGGCAGGGCATCGCCTTGCTCAATCGCGATTTTCGCGATGGTCCGCACGACGAACTCGGCAAGCACACCCGTCTGCGGCTGGTCTGCCCCGATGGCGAGCCGATGGGTCTGCTGATCGACGGCGAACCGTTCGAAGGCGGCACGGAAGAGCAATTCCATCCCGCGACCCTGGAGGTCGACCTGGTGACAACGATCGATGAATCCTGAGGCTTCCGCCGCGCCTGCCGCTTCGCCCCGCGCCCTGCGGCTGTTTCACCTGAGCGACGTTCATTTCGGGCTGGAGGATCCGGAGGCGATCGCCTGGGCCGAGGCCTGCATCGCGCGTGAGCGGCCCGATGCCGTGGCCATCACCGGCGACCTGACGATGCGCGCGCGGCACCACGAATTCCGCGCCGCCTGCCAGTGGATCAAGGGGCTCGACGCGCCGGTCACGGTGGAGATCGGCAACCACGACATTCCCTATTTCAACCTCTACCAGCGGTTCTTCGATCCCTACCGCCGGTTTCGCTCGATCGAGCGACAGGTGGAGGCGCAGCTCGATCTGCCGGGGCTCGCCATCGTGCCGCTTCGGACGACCACCCGCGCGCAGTGGCAGCGGTTTCCCTGGTCGAACGGCTGGGTTACCGATCATGCCCTGCGCGAAACTCTCGTCGCGATCGACGCGTTGCCGGAGGGGACGCGGGTGCTCGTGGCGGCGCACCATCCGCTGATCGAGCGGCGAGCCAAGGACAACAAGCTGCTCACCATCAACGGCACGCGGACGATGGAAATTCTGGCCGGGCGCAAGGTGATGGCGGTGCTGTCCGGGCACATTCACGATGCGTTCGACCTTACGGCGGAAACCCCGGCTGGGCCGCTGCGGATGATCGGCGCCGGCACCCTGTCGAAGCGCATCCGCTCGACTCCGCCGAGCTTCAACGAGATCACCATTACCGGCGACGATATCCGCGTCGTCGCGCGCAATCTGGAACATCTGCCGACGGTGGCGATGCAGATCGACGAAGTGCCTGAAAATGCGCTGCCGCCGCGCGAACCGGGTGAACCGGTGGCCCCGGTCGGCGCGGTTCCGCCGGTCGATCCGCCCGTACACTGAAGCGTGCACTGAACTGCACCCAGACGACACCTAACCATACATGAAAGGGCCGCAGCATCCGGTGGAGATGCTGCGGCCCTTTTCGTATCGACCGTCCCGAGCGGGGGGATTTCGGAAGCGGCCTTTCCCTGAACCTTGCGGCTCTTTTCGAGCGCTTACTGGTAGTCGTGGTCGACCTTGCCGAGGCCGTTGATGTCGGTGGTGAGGTGGGCGGGCTTGCGGACCAGCCTGACCGAACCGATGCCGTCGATGGCGACCGAGACATTCCCGGTGGCACCGATCGTCACGCTGCCGACGCCGTCGACGCTGACCGTGGCGTCCTGCGCTTCCAGCTTGCCGAGGTCGAGGTTGCTGGCGCCCTCGGTCTGGACATCGAGCTTGCGGACCTTGCCCGAGGCATCGAGGTTGATCGCGCCCTGTGCCTTCAGCGTCAGGCTGTCCTGATCGAGGCCGGTCAGCGTCACGTCGCCCGGTGCGTCGAAATCGAACGCCGCGATCTCGGGCGCGGTGATGCGTACCTTGAGGCCCTTGTGCATGTGCAGGCTGCCGTCGATGCTGAGGCGGCCGTCGTTCCAGGTCAGGCGGTCCACCACCTTCTGCGGGCCGGTGACGATCATTTCGGACTTGTCGCCCTTGGTGAAGACCAGCTGGACGGGGATATCCATGGCCAGGCGGGTGCCGGGCTGGAGCGCGAAGGTGCGGGTCTTTTCGGGACCGTGGTCCTTCTCGTCATCGCCGAATTCGAAGCTCCAGCCGCCGTTGTCGCGGAATTCCTGCCGGAACTTGTCGCCGCCGACGACCCAGGCTGCACCGAAGGCGACGATCGAGAGGATCACGCCACTGGCGAATACGATGAGCAGCTTCCTGAACATCACTTGGTTCCTTTCTCTCTCGTGCCGATCAGTCTTCGGGGTGGATGGCGGGTTCGATCACGCGATAATGCAGGCGGCCGAACCACATGAGGGCATTGATGATCCAGATGCTCACCAGCGTCAGCAGGGCGCCGACGGCGACCGAGGCGCTCATGATGCCGAGGCCGCCGAGGATGGCAACCAGCACGCCGCCCGGAAAGCCGCTGAACGGTCCCGCGATCAGCACGAAGCCGCCGACGAAGAACATCACGATGGTGGCGACGAACAGGCCGAACATCACGCCCAGAACCGGCAGCACGATCGGCAGCAGGATCAGGATGTCGATGGTGGCGAGGCCCATGAAGGCCAGGATCGCGCCCCAGGCCGAGGAGGGCGAACGGCCGCTCTCCCAGTTCTTGAAGCCGGCCTCGAAGCGCAGTTCGCGCGCCAGCCTTGCCGGGTTTCCGAGCGCGGCGGCAACTTCTTCCTCGCTGCGACCTTCGGCGGCGCCAGCTTCGAAGTGCTCTTCGTAGTCGGCGACGATCTCGGCGATCACGTCCTGCGGCATTCCGGCCAGGCCTGCCTTCAGGCGCCGGATGAATTCGTTACGCGTCATGGCTCGGCTCCCCTTCTTCCTGCGGCGCCGCTGCCGGCGCGTCTGCGACCATCCTGCCGTCGATCAGGCCATCGACAGCCGCGGTGAAGCCGCGCCATTCGGCAACCTGTTCGTCCAGCCGCGAGCGGCCGATTTCGGTGATGCGGTAATACTTGCGCGGCGGACCCGAGGGCGATTCCTCAAGGTAGGTCACGACGAGGCCGTCGGACTGCATGCGGCGCATCAGCGGGTAGATCGTGCCTTCGCCCATATCGACCGCGTCGGCCATGCGGCTGGCGATCTCGTAAGCGTAGCTGTCACCCCGCGAAAGCAGCGCCAGGACGCAAAGCCCCAGCACCCCTTTCTTCAACTGGATTTCGATTTCGGACATCGAATCATCTCCTGCGGATGAGGAGTGTATATAACCAGCTACTGTGTAACGCAAGGTACCTTGCGTTGAGAAATACAGGGCGTAGCAAGGTACCTTGTCATAGGAAGGTACCTTGCCATCTGCGATGGGCGTATTGTGCTGGGAAACCGTCGGTTTTCTGCGGCGCGCGGGATTGGTCCTGACATCGGAAAGCGTCCCCCGCCGACGCTGGCTGATGCCCGCAACGTCATCCTGAACTTGTTTCAGGATCCATTTCGCCAATTACACGGCGGTTCGACCGGCGCGATGGACCCTGAAACAAGTTCAGGGTGACGATGGGGATTGGGAGTTGGGGGCGGGGACAATTTCAGCCGGTCGAGCCGGTGTGCCTCTCTAGGGCCCAGCTCTGCCGAAACCGCGCAACAAAAAAGGGCCGCGGTTTCCCGCGACCCCTTTTCGTAAAGCCGTAAGGCTCTCGAAGGCGATTAGCGCTTCGAGAACTGGAAGCTACGACGTGCCTTGGCACGGCCGTACTTCTTACGCTCGACGACGCGCGGGTCGCGGGTAAGGAAGCCGGCGGCCTTGACGGCAGCGCGCAGGGCCGGTTCGTACTTCGAGAGAGCCTGGGCGATGCCGTGCTTCACAGCGCCGGCCTGGCCCGAAAGGCCACCACCCTTGACGGTGGCGATCACGTCGTACTGGCCTTCGCGACCAGCAACCTGGAAGGTCTGGTTGATCACGAGACGCAGGGTCGGACGTGCGAAGTAAACTTCCTGGTCACGGCCGTTGACGATGATCTTGCCGCTGCCGGGCTTGACCCACACGCGGGCCACGGCGTCCTTGCGGCGGCCGGTGGCGTAAGCGCGACCCTGGGCGTCGATCTGCTGCTCGCGCAGCGGAGCGTTCGACACGACGGGCTTGAAGGTCTCTTCCGTTTCAACAACGGCGACTTCGCCGAGGTCCTTGAGGTCGGACAGGCTCTGAACGGTTTCGGTATCAGACATTACGCGCCAACCTTGTTCTTGCGGTTCATGGAAGCGACGTCGAGTGCTTCGGGCTGGGTGCCACCGTGCGGGTGCTCGGTGCCGGCGTAGAGGTGCAGGGCACGCATCTGGTCGCGGCCGAGCGGGCCACGGGGGATCATGCGCTCAACAGCCTTTTCAAGCACGCGCTCGGGGAAACGACCGGCGAGAACCTTGTCCGCGGTCACTTCCTTGATGCCGCCGGCATAGCCGGTGTGCTTGTAGTAGGTCTTGTCGCCAAGCTTCTTGCCGGTGAACTTCACCTTCTCGGCGTTGATCACGACGACATGGTCGCCGCAATCGACGTGCGGGGTGAAGCTCGGCTTGTGCTTGCCGCGCAGGAGGTCAGCGATGACGACCGCGAGACGGCCAACCACCAGACCTTCGGCATCGATCAGATGCCACTTCTTTTCCACCTCGGCCGGCTTGATCGACCGGGTGACCTTCGTAAGCGCCTTCATGGCTGGTCTATCCCTAATGTTCAGGTCGCGGGGCCGAATGCTTCGCTTTCACGAATCTCCGGCACTGCGGGAAGGCGGCCAAATCGTCGAAAAGCACGTGCAAGTCAAGCAGACTGCGGGATTCCATAGAGGTAAAATAATACCGTTTGGGTTTGCGGGGGATGTTGTGCATGGCGTTTTTGGGGGGAGCACGGCCTCCGGTCATACACTTCGTCGCCCCCGCGTAGGCGGGGGCCCCGCTTCTGCCTTCGCGCGACCTGACCGTTTGGGTGCCCGTCTGCCATGGGATCGTTATGCGCAAGGCAGCGGGATCCCCGCCTTCGCGGGGATGACGGGAAAAAGTAAGGGGATGACCGGGAAAAGTACGAGGAGAGGGGACGGTGGGCGGGTGATGAGACGCCGGAACGGTCGCCTCCGGCGGTCCTAACCGCCGATCCCCGCCAGCCACGCAATCGTGCCCGGCGCACCGGCATCGCAGCGCCAGCCGAGCACGGCAGGCTCCTCGTAGGGATGCAGTTCGGCAAGCCGCGCGACAGCGGCATCGAGCAGGGCGGCGTTGGTCTTGACCAGCAGGCCGAACTCGCGCGCGGTGCCTTTCTCGTCGTTCCAGACGAAGACTGAGGTCACGCCGGGGAGGAGGTTGCCGCAGGCCGCCAGCCGTTCGTCCAGCAGGGTCTCGATAGCGTAGAGCGCGCTCTCCTCGTCCGGGAAGGGGCTCCAGATCAGGGCCGGGATCGAGGTGGGCGCGTCTTCGTTCATATGCCGAACCCTACCTGATCGCGGCGCCCGAGGCCATGCGCGCCCCAGACCGTCGCCGCCACCAGCAGCGCGGCGCAAAGCTGGTGCGCCACCGCCAGCCAGAGCGCAACGCCCGACCAGACCGTGCAGATGCCGAGAATCACCTGCATGCCGAAGGCGCAGTGGATCGCCACCGAAGTCAGCCGCAGACGCATCGCCTTGAGCCTGCGGGCCATGACGATCAGCACGGCGACCACGGCCCAGGCCCACCAGCGGTGGACGAAATGGGTGAGGTAGGGATCGTTGACCAATGCATGGAGCGCGCCGCCCGCCCACTCGACGCCTTCGGGGAAGAACGTGCCCTGCATCAGCGGCCAGGCGTCCATGCTGAACCAGCCGGAACCGGCGACATAGCCCGCGCGCAGGCCCGCCACCATCGCGCCCATGAACAGCTGGAAGAACAGCATCGCCAACGCCAGCGCGGCGAAGCGGGTCAGGCGGGCCGGAGCCTGTCCGCGCCGCAGTTCCAGCAGGTCCAGCGCGGTCCAGACAAGGCCGCCCAGCGTCGTCAGCGCCACCAGCAGGTGCGCGGCAAGGCGGAAGTGGCTGACCCGGTCGGCCGCTTCGGCGGTCAGGCCCGAGGAGACCATCCACCAGCCGACCACGCCCTGAAGCCCGCCCAGCGCCAGCAGCGCCAGCAGGCGCGGCTTGTAGCCCAGCGGGATCGTGCGCTTGAACCAGAACCACGCCAGCGGCAGCGCGAAGGCCAGGCCGATCAGGCGTGCCAGCAGGCGGTGGACCCATTCCCAGAAGTAGATGAACTTGTACTGCCCCAGCGTCATGCCCGCCGGGCCGTTGACGTCGATATATTGGGGGATCCGCTTGTAGTGGTCGAATTCGATCTGCCACTGCGCCTCGGTCAGCGGGGGAATGGCGCCGGTCAGCGGTTTCCACTCGGTGATCGAAAGGCCGGATTCGGTCAGGCGGGTAATCCCGCCGACCGCCACGATCATCACCACCAGCGCGGCTACGAACAGGAGCCAGCGGACCATGGGGACGATGTCGTCGGTGGTTCCGAGGATGGGGCGACCGTCAGCGTTTCTCATGGCCCATGTCCCTGCGATCTTGCGACGAATTGCGCAAGGCCCCGTGACGTTCATCGTGAGGCGAGCGGTGCCGACCGGGCGAGAGTTTGTGCAGTTCGGCTCTTCGGGGGTCTTGCATGATGTTACAACATCACATAGATAATGCGGCATGCGGAACACCCTGATCGCGATTCGAAACCGGATGGACCGGGCCGGCGTCATCCTGAGCGGGCTTTGCGCCGTTCATTGTGTTCTTGGCGTGGTGCTGGTGGGCTTCCTCGGGCTCGGTAGCGACTTCCTGGGCGGCGAAGTGCTGCTGTCGCCCGAGATTCACCGCGTGGGCCTGATGCTGGCGGTGATCGTCGGGGTGATCTCGCTCGGCTTCGGCGTTGCCCGCCACGGCCGGATCGCGCCGCTGGTGATCGGCGGGCTCGGCCTTGCGCTGATGGCCAGCGCTATCCTTGTGGGCCATGGCTTTGCCGAATCGGTGCTGACCATCATCGGCGTCTCCTTCGTGGCCTTCGCGCACATCCGGAACATGCGCCACGCGCATTGAGGGTTTCGGGAAAGTGCCGATTGGGCACTTTCCAAATCCGTTCTCCGCGCTATCTGCGGCCCATGGCTGAAGACATCCTGCTCACCGTCAATGGCGAACCGCGCCGCATCGCGCCCGGTTCCAGCATTGCCGACCTCGTCGCCGATATCGGCCTCGACCCCAAGAAGGTCGCCGTCGAGCACAATGGCGAGATCGCCCCGCGCTCGACGCTGGGCGATGTCGTGCTGGCGGACGGGGATGTGCTGGAGATCGTCCACTTCGTCGGCGGCGGCTGACGACACGCGCCGCTCTCACCTTTTTTCCGAATCCACGCTCCCCCGAAAGGATGCGCACCTTGACCGATACCACCGCTGCTTCCGACACCTGGACCGTCGCCGGTCGCACGTTCAACTCGCGCCTGATCGTGGGCACCGGCAAGTACAAGGATTTCGCGCAGAACGCGGCAGCGGTCGAGGCTTCGGGCGCGGAAATCGTCACGGTGGCAGTGCGCCGCGTCAATGTGTCGGACCCCAAGGCGCCGATGCTGACCGACTTCATCGACCCGAAGAAGATCACCTACCTGCCCAACACCGCCGGTTGCTTCACGGCCGACGACGCCATCCGCACCCTGCGACTGGCGCGCGAGGCGGGCGGCTGGGATCTGGTGAAGCTGGAAGTGCTGGGCGAGGCGCGCACGCTCTATCCCGACATGCGCGAGACGCTGAAGGCCACCGAGATCCTCGCCAAGGAAGGCTTCCTGCCGATGGTCTACTGCGTGGACGATCCGATTGCGGCGAAGCAGCTTGAGGAATGCGGCGCCGTGGCGGTGATGCCGCTGGGCGCGCCGATCGGCTCGGGCCTCGGCATCCAGAACAAGGTGACGGTGCGGCTGATCGTCGAGGGCGCCAAGGTGCCCGTGCTCGTCGACGCCGGAGTCGGCACCGCGTCGGAAGCGGCGGTGGCGATGGAACTGGGCTGCGACGGCGTGCTGATGAACACCGCCATCGCCGAGGCGAAAGATCCCATCCGCATGGCCCGCGCCATGAAGCTTGCCGTGCAGGCCGGACGCGACGCATATCTTGCCGGCCGCATGGGCCAGCGCCGCTATGCGGACCCTTCAAGCCCGCTTGCCGGCCTGATCTGATGGTTAACGAAATCGTTTCGGAATGCTTCCGCGAGCGACCGTAAGCAAACCTTTGCATGCTTAAGCTCTTTGTAATCTGAGAGAGCGGAAAATGGCTCTCGTGAGGAAGAGACGATCTTCCGAATCACGGGAGCCAGAGCATGACCTACCTTGGCACGGCCACAGTCACGATCAGCGAACTGCGCGAATTCGCCAGCTTCTCCGCGTGCGAGCAGCGCTATATCCGGCGCAGCCTCGACGTCGGGCTTGGCCGCCACGATGCCTTCGAGCTCTGGGGGCGCAACGCCACCGAAGTGATCTCGATCCGCAAGCAATATGCGGCTTATGACGACATCAAGGCCCTGCGCACGGCGCGGCCGGACGATGTCAGCCTTGACGATGTCGAGGTTTTCATGGGCAAGCTGCTACGCGTGGCCGCCTTCGACCTTTCGCAGGAGCGGATTTCGTCGTTCGCGTCCTTCCGCTTCCTCTACGAGCGCCTGCTGGGCGCCTGGGTCCGGCCCTGGCTGCCCGGCGCCTTCTGCGGCGCCGCCGCGCTGCCGCAGATCCCGCCGGAGCGCCGCAAGCTGCTGCTCCATTCAATCAGCGAAGCCGCTGCCACCGCGCCCGGCTGGTCCGATCGCGAACCCTGTTTCTATCCGGAGTGGATCGAGAAGGAAGCCGCCTGAGCTTTCCTCCGATCGCTTTTCTCCCGGAGCCTGCCGGGTCGCAACCGCAACGGGCCCAGTCATGTGTCGGGGGGCATAGGCTGGAGGACGCGCCGGATGGAAACATCCGGCGCGTTTCGTTTATGGCGGGCATTCATCACCCGACTCATCCAACTGGCCGCCCGGCCAATTTCGCCTATAGTGCAGGGCCATGAGCCATTCCGAACCCGCCGCCGCCAAGGCCGCCGCCCGCTTCTCCGCGTACGGCCTGGCGCCGTGGTCGCTGGTTGTTCCGATCATCGCGCTCTGCGCGGTGGCGCTGGGCAAGCCTTCGAGCATTGTCATGGCGACCATCATCGCCGTGGCACTGGGCGGGGCGGTGATGGCGGCAGTCTACCACGCCGAAGTCATCGCCCACCGCGTGGGCGAGCCGTTCGGCACGCTGATCCTGGCCTTCGCCGTGACGGTGATCGAAACCTCGCTGATCGTCTCGATCATGCTGAGCGAAGGCTCCGGCGCGCAGGCACTGGCGCGCGACACGGTGATCGCGGCGATCATGATCACCATCAACGGCATCGTCGGCGTCTGCCTGCTGCTGGGCGGGGGGCGGCATCACGAGCAGGGCTATACCCAGTCCGGCGTCAACCACGGCCTTGCCATCCTTGCGACGCTGTCGGTGCTGACGCTGGTCATGCCCAACTTCACCACCAGCAGCGCCGGCCCGTTCTACAACGACAATCAGCTGATCTTCGTCTCGATCGATGCGTTGATGCTCTATGCGACATTCGTGGTCGCCCAGACGATCCGCCACCGCGACCACTTCCTCTATCCCGAGGAAGACGACGGCAATCACGACAAGGTGCCGGCCGCCAAGGCCATCGGCGCCGCGGTGATGCTGCCGGTGGCGCTGATCGCCGTGGTCCTGCTGGCCAAGGCGCTGTCACCCTCGATCGAGGCGGCCGTTGCGGCGATGGGCGCGCCGCCCGCGCTGGTCGGCATCATCATCGCCGCGCTGGTGCTGCTGCCCGAAAGCCTTGCCGCGCTCAGCGCCGCGCGGGCCAATCGGGTTCAGACCAGCCTCAACCTGGCCATCGGTTCCGCGCTGGCGACGATCGGCCTGACGATTCCCGCCGTGGCGCTCACCTCGATGGCGATGGGACTGCATCTCGAACTCGGGCTGTCGTCCAAGTCGATCGTGCTGTTGGGGCTGACTCTGCTGGTGGCGTCGATGACGCTGAGCACTGGCCGCACCACGCTGGTTCAGGGCATGGTGCATCTGGTGATCTTCGCTGCTTACCTGTTCACGACGCTGGTGCCTTAAGCGGCGCGACGGTCCTGTCCGGGGCCGCAAAGTTTCCGCCAATTCCAAACCCGTCATCCCCGCGAAGGCGGGGATCCCGCTTCCTCTTGTGTAGGGCTGAGAGGTCGACAAGAAGCGGGACTCCCGCCTTCGCGAGGGCGACGAGTTGTGAGGATGGTGGCTCGCCCCGACGCGGCTGGGGTGGCTAGGTTGTCGGAGCCGCATTTGGGATGCGCCGAAAAGGCCACCCGCCCTTCGTCATTGCGAGCGGAGCGAAGCAATCCAGAGCGGCACAACACGGCTCTGGATTGCTTCGCTACGCTCGCAATGACGAGGGGGACGGCTTCCGGCAGGACGCCGCCGCCGCTTACTCCGGCGTAGCGAACCAGATCACGTGCTTCGGACCCTTGCCGTTGCTGCGCGAGGGCACTTTCACTTCGTCCACCTTGAATCCGGCCCGTTCCAGACGGCGCGTGAAGGCGGGGTCGGCTCCGGCGGACCAGATCGCCAGCACACCGTCAGGCGTCAGCGCATTGCGCGCCGCGCGCAGGCCGGTCTTCGAATAGATCTGGTTGTTGTCCTCGCGCACGAGGCCGTCGGGGCCGTTGTCCACGTCCAGCAGGATCGCGTCGTAGTCCGCGCGTGACCCATCGATGATATGCGCGACATCGCCCATCACCAGATTGACGCGCGGGTTGTCGAGGCAGCCCTGCGCCAGTTCGGCCATCGGTCCGCGCGCCCATTCGATGATCTCGGGCACCAGTTCGACGACCGTGAGCTTCGAATCTTCCGGCAGCGTGCGCAGCGCGGCGCGCAGGGTGAAGCCCATGCCATAGCCGCCGATCAGCATGTGCGGGCGCTTGGTCACGCCCTTGATGCGATCCCACGCCATGGTGGCGAGGGCTTCCTCGCTGCCCCACTTGCGCGTGGACATCAGCTCGTTGTGGCCCAGCACGATCATGTAGTCCCGATCGTGCTTGTAGAGTTCGAGCTTCTCCCCGTCCGGGATCCACGCGGTGTCGATGAGTTCGCGCTTGATCATGCTGATGTCTTTCCGGGATGGCGCAAGTGAATGAGGGGGTAGGGGCGGCCATCCGCGTCGCGTTCGGATCGGCCGATGCGCAGGAAACCGCGCGATTCGTAGAAGGGCAGGGCGTTGTCGGCCTGCTCGTTGGCATCGACGCGGGCCTGCGGCTCCAGCGCCAGCGCATGGGCGACCAAGGCGGAGCCGAAGCCCCGTCCGTGGACCGCCGGATCGACGAAGAGCGCCTCTATCGATCCGTCCGCGAAGACCATGAAGCCTTGCGCGGTGCCGCCTGCATCCTCGGCGATCCACAAGGGGACCGCCGGGAGCATCGCCTCGACTTGACCCGCGATCTCGGCCCTGTGCTCCGCCGACAGGAAGCCGTGGGTGGCATCCACCGCCGCGCGCCAGATGGCAAAGGCGCGCGGGGCGTCGTCAGGAGAGCCGGGCCGGATCATCGGGGCCCGGTCATCACAGCAGGTCGGGCGCGGTGGCCTCGGCCTTGAGCATGGCAATCGCCTCGTCGAGGGTCATGACCTTCTGGTGCTCGGCGCCCAGCGTACGGATGGCGACAGTCCCTTCCTCGGCCTCGCGCTTGCCGACCACCAGCAGATGCGGGACCTTCTTCATCGAATGGTCGCGCACCTTGTAGTTGATCTTCTCGTTGCGCAGGTCGGTCTCGACGCGCACGCCGGCGGCCTTGAGCTTCTGCGAGACTTCCTGCGCATAGCCGTCGGCATCGGAGACAATCGTCGTCACCACGGCCTGGACCGGGGCGAGCCAGACCGGGAGCTTGCCGGCGAAGTGCTCGATCAGGATGCCGATGAAGCGCTCGTACGAACCGAAGATCGCGCGGTGCAGCATGACCGGGCGGTGACGGTCGCCGTCCTCGCCGATATAGCTGGCGTCGAGACGCTCGGGCAGCACGCGGTCGGACTGGATCGTGCCCACCTGCCAGGTGCGGCCGATGGCGTCGGTCAGGTGCCATTCCAGCTTCGGCGCATAGAAGGCGCCTTCGCCCGGAAGTTCTTCCCAGCCGTATTCCTCGGTGGCGAGGCCGGCGTTGACGACGGCGTTGCGCAGCTCGTCCTCGGCCTTGTCCCACATCTCCTCGGTGCCGAAGCGATTGTCGGGACGCAGGGCGAGCTTGATCGCGTACGTGAAGCCGAAATGCTTGTAGACGCGGTCGGCCAGTTCGCAGAACGCCTGCACTTCGCTGACGATCTGGTCTTCGCGGCAGAAGATATGCGCGTCGTCCTGCGTGAACTGGCGCACGCGCATCAGGCCATGGAGCGCGCCGTGCGGCTCATTGCGGTGGCAGCAGCCGTTCTCGTAAAGGCGCAGCGGCAGATCGCGGTACGACTTGATGCCCTGGCGGAAGATCAGCACGTGCGCCGGGCAGTTCATCGGCTTCAGCGCCATCCACTCGGCGGCGTCCGACACGATCGGGCCTTCGTCCTCGACGTTGGGCACTTCGTCGGGGATGACGAACATGTTCTCGCGGTACTTGCCCCAGTGGCCGGACTGCTCCCACTGGCGCGCGTCCATGACCTGCGGGGTTTTCACCTCGCGGTAGCCGGCGCCGTCGATGGCGCGGCGCATGTAGGCTTCCAGCTCGCGCCAGATCAGATAGCCCTTGGGGTGCCAGAACACCGAGCCGTGCGCTTCCTGCTGGAGGTGGAACAGGTCCATCTCGTTGCCGAGCTTGCGGTGGTCGCGCTTGGCGGCTTCCTCAAGGCGCGTGAGGTGGGCGGCAAGCTGCTTCTTGTTGAGCCAGCCGGTGCCGTAGATGCGCGAAAGCATCGCGTTCTTCTGGTCGCCGCGCCAGTAGGCGCCGGAAACGCGCGTCAGCTTGAAGGCGGCCGGGTCCAGCTTGCCGGTCGAGGGCAGGTGGGGCCCGCGGCACATGTCCAGCCAGTCCTCGCCCGACCAGTAGACGGTCAGCGGCTCGTCGCCCGGCAGTTCGGCGGCCCATTCGGCCTTGAAGTTCTCGCCCTGCTGCTTCCAGCGGCTGATCAGCGTCTCGCGGTCCCAGACTTCGCGGCGCAGCGGCTTGTCGGCGGCGATGATCTTGCGCATTTCGGCCTCGATGGCCGGCAGGTCGTCATCGGTGAACGGCCCGCGCTCCGGATTCGGGGCGAAGTCGTAGTAGAACCCATCGTCCGTCGAAGGGCCGAAGGTGATCTGCGTGCCGGGGAACAGCGCCTGCACCGCTTCGGCCAGAACGTGCGCGAAATCGTGGCGGGCAAGGTCCAGCGCCTCGGCCTCGTCGCGGCTGGTCACCAGCGCGAGATTGGCGTCGCCGGTGAAAGGCAGGCTCAGGTCGACCAGCTCGCCGTCGATCTTCGCGGCAAGCGCGGCCTTGGCAAGGCCGGGGCCGATGGCGGCGGCGACGTCGGCCGGGGTGGAGCCCTGCGGCATTTCGCGGACCGAACCGTCGGGCAGGCTGATCTTGAACATCTCGGACATCGAACTCGTCTTTCCGGTTTCCAGCGGCGCTTGGGATTACCTGGGCCCATGGCACAGGCGCGCGCGCGGGTGAAGCTCTGGCGCCGCTATTTTGGTCGAATTCGGGAGAGTGACGCCGCTCGCCCGAACCCCGGGCGACGGTGGCAGCGCGATCAGGCCGCGACCAACCGTCCCCGGGGGCCCCGGGTGGTAGTAGTGGTCGAGGTGGTGCGCAGTTGCGTCATCGCGCCGTGATGTAGCGATAGTCGGCGGAAAAGTCACCCCGCATCGGCGATGGAAAGGATACGCGTCATTTTGTAAAGTAAGCTTGTCATTTGATCCGGCGTCGATGTAAAGTGAGCTTGTCATCCCGGTGATGGCGATTCGAATGGAGTCGTTCCATGACAAGGCCCGCATCCTCGTATTCGGCCGCGTTCACCCCGGCCCAGCGGCGGCACAACCGCCGGTCGCTGGCGGCTCTTGCAGTCTATGCGCTGGTGCTGCCGCCGATCGTCTGGCTGCACGCGCATGCTAACGCCTATCCGCTGGAGCAGCCGTGGCTGGCCCTGCTCTCGCTGATCCCGGCGCTGCCGCTGATCGCGATCTTCCTCAATTTCGCGCGCTATCTGTCCGAAGAGAGCGACGAATACATACGCCTGATGGTCATGCGCCAGATCCTCGTCGCGACGACGGTAGCGATGTGCTGCGCAGTGATCTGGGGCTTCCTCAGCGAACTGGGCGGGATGCGGCCGATCGCCAATTACTGGATCGCGGTGGTCTGGGTGGTGACGCAGAGCACCTGGGGCCTCGTCCAGCGGTTTCGCAGCCGGGGGGACTCATGAAGAACCGCCTCAAGGTCCTGCGCGCGGAGCGCGGCTGGAGCCAGCAGGACCTTGCCGAGCGGCTGGAGGTCAGCCGTCAGAGCGTCAATGCCATCGAAACCGGCAAATACGATCCCTCGCTACCGCTGGCATTTCGGATCGCCGAACTATTTGATATGCGTATCGAAGACATTTTCCAGAAGGGGTGATGGCGATGTTCGGGCGGCCCGATTTGCGCAAAATCGGAATTGGAGTGGCGATGGCGCTCGCGGTGGCGTTTGCCCTCGGGATGCTGCACGAAAGCGCCGCCGACCGTCGCGAAACCGCTCAGAGCGGCCCTCCGGCCGCCACTACCGTCATTGTCCGCGTGATCGGCCCGACCCTGCTCTAAGACCCCTAGTGCAGCGTCACCTTGCGGCGGCGCCAGGCCAACCGCTCCAGCGACGCCACCACCAGCCACCCTGCCGCCATGCACACGAACGGCATGACCGGGTAGTGGAACCGTGACTGGCCCGAGAACACCAGACAGATCGCCGTCGGATAGAGCGCAAGGGCATAAGGCAGCAGCCACCAGCCCGCCCAGCGCGTCCGGTCGTACAGCCGCCGCACTGTCATCACCACGAAGGCAAGCGCAAAACCCAACATCAGCAGCAGGTAATAGCCCTGATTCACCCAGCGCAGCGCGCGGTACACGGCGGGCAGCCGGGCATAGCTGGGCGCTCCGGCCTGATAGGCCCACTCGGCCTCGCCATCGGGCAGCCACAGCCTTGCCAGTTTCTGCGGGGCGAGGGCGAGGAATTCGTGCGGATGATCGGCGATCCAGCCGAAGGCCAGCCGCCGCGCCTCGGCATCGCGCGCCGTTTCGTCGAGGTCGGTGCGGGCCATCAGCGCCTTCACCACCGGCGCGTTGGGCGAATAGTCGCCGTTCGCGCCGTCATGATTGCCGGTGAGCAGGGTGTAGCCGTCGTTGGTCGAGATCGCGATCCAGTGGCCCATCTGCACCCGGTTGCGCACGGCCCACGGCGCCACCACCAGCGCCGCCGCCGCAAGGACCACCATGGCGTCCACCACCAGCCCGGGCAGGCGCTTGCCCATCGGCTTCATCCGCAGCCAGTCGACCAGGAAAATCAGCGGCACCGCCACCAGAGTCTGCGCCTTCACCAGCGTCGCGAAGCCGAACACCAGCCCGGCACCGATCAGTTGCAGGCGGTTTTCCCGCGCGACCACGGCCCAGCACGCGGCCATCAGCAGCAGCGTGTAGAACACTTCGGTCAACGCCAGCGGGACATAGGCGATGGCATTGGGATAGATCGCCAGCAAGAGCAGTCCCAGCCGCGCCGCGCCCTCGCTCGCGAACAGGCGGCGGCCCAGCGCGAGCGTCAGCAGCCCGATCAGCAGCGCGGAGACCAGATTGAAGATCCCCAGCGTCACCGGAGAGACGCCGAACTGGCTGAACGCAAAGCCCAGAGCCAGCGGCCAGCCCGGCGGCCAGAACGCGGTCGGTTGGCCCAGATCGCTGAGGTATCCGGCGCCCGAGGCCATGCCCGCCGCGCGCAGGGCATACCACTGCGCGTCCGAGCTGGGCGTCACGTCCACGAACAGCACGGCGACCCGCAGCGCGAAATAGAGCGCCCAGATCGCCAGCAGGACCGAGCGTTCGGTGGCGAACCATTCCAGCCGCAGGGCGAGCCGGCTCGGTCTCGTGGGAAAATCGAGTATCTGCGCGGACATCGTGCGGCGGGATCCTGAAACGGGCGCTTGCGGAATGCCTTACGCGCTGCACGGGGGGCGCGGCAACCATCTGGTGTCGGGGTCATCGGGATGGGGCATTATCGACCGCCCGAATGACCGCCCGCTGATATGGCACGCTGACATAAGCCCATAAAACCTCGTCGTCCCCGCGAAGGCGGGGACCCCGCTTTTCTTGCGGCGTGGAAAGAAGGAAGCGGGGCCCCCGCCTTCGCGGGGGCGACGGGGTGTTATGAGGTTGCCGTCTTTGGCGGACCGGCGAGGTTATGGGTCTCTGCTCTTGAGGGGACGACGGAGTGTTATGGGGGCGAACTCATGCAGGCCTGCCGCCCAAGCTGAACCTTCACCCACTCTCCGGCATCTTTCCCCTCCTCACCCCTTGCCGTCCCCCGGCCGCACCCCCACAATCGCGGGCATGACCGAAATCCGTTTCCACGAAATGCCCGACGGGCGCCGCATCGCCCATCGTTTCACTCCCGGCGTTGGCCCCACCCTCATTTTCCTGCCCGGCTACATGTCCGACATGACCGGCAGCAAGGCCACCGCCCTGTTCGACATGGCGGTCGCCAGCGGCCGCGCCTGTCTGCTGCTCGACTATTCGGGCTGCGGGGAGAGTCCGGGCGATTTTGCCGATGGCACGCTCAGCCGCTGGCGGGACGAAGTGCTGGCGCTGATCGCGGCGGCAGGACTGGAGGAAGTGGTGCTGGTCGGCTCGTCGATGGGCGGCTGGCTGATGCTGATGGTGGCCGAGGCGCTGCCGGACCGGGTGAAGGGGCTGGTCGGCGTGGCCGCCGCGCCGGACTTCACCGACTGGGGCGTGGCCCAGATGGACAAGAACGTGCTGGCCGATGGCGAGACGATCTGGGAAGACAACCCCTACGGCCCCGAACCCACGCCCACCCACCCCGGCTTCTGGGCGGACGGACAGGCTAACCTCATGCTGGAGAGGGAAATCGCCTTCGACGGCCCGGTGCGCCTGCTGCACGGCCAAGGCGATCCCGAAGTGCCCTGGGATATTTCGGTGCGTCTGGCCGAAAAGCTGCGTTCATCCGAGGTGCAGGTCACTCTCATCAAGGACGGCGATCACCGTCTCTCGCGCGAATCCGACGTCCATGTCCTGCTGCGCAGCGTGGCCGAACTGGTCCTTTCCCGAGCCCCGGCGGCCTGATCCGGAGACCATCCCATGCCCGTCCTGCTCCCCCTCATGCTGATGCAAGCCAATTTCGATCCGAGCGGCATCAACAGCCCGTACTCGTCGGCGCTCCCGCGTGAGATTGTCGACAAGAAGAATGAGGAGGACCGCAAGCGCCGGGCCGAGCAGGCGGCAGATGCCGCTGCTGCCGCCGGTCCGGCGGTTCCGGAGTCGAACGAAGGCTGCATGCTCGCGGTCGAATCGGACCCCGCGCACTCGGCCGAGGTCGCCCGGCAGGCGATGAACGAGGCGCAGGGCCGCACGCGCGTCCGCGCCGGGCTCTGCCTGGGCGCCGCGCTGGCCGCGCTGGACCGCTGGGACGAGGCGCGCACCGCCTTCATCCAGGCGCGCGATGCCGCCGATCTCGAAGACCACGTGAGCCGGGCGCGCCTTGGTGCCATGGCGGGCAATGCCGCACTGGGCGGCGGCAAGCCGGGGGAGGCGCTGTCGATCCTCGCGCCCGCCGTCGCCGATGCCAAGGCGGCGGAGGACAATGCCCTGCTCGCCTCGATCTCGCTCGACCGCGCGCGCGCGCTGGTTGCGCTGAATCAGCTGGACGAAGCGGGGACCGCGCTGGCCGATGCCCGTAACGCCGCGCCCGGCGATCCGCAGGTCTGGCTGCTTTCGGCAACGCTCTCGCGCCGCCAGAACAAGCTGGCCGAAGCCCAGACCCAGATCGAGAAAGCCGCCGAACTCGCCCCGCAGGATCCCGAAGTCGGGCTTGAGGCGGGCGTTATCGCCGTGCTGGCGGGCCGTGACGAGGCGGCGCGGCGCAGCTGGAATTCGGTGGTCGCCACCAGCCCCAACAGCCCGCAGGCGGCAACCGCCAAGGGCTACCTTGCCCAGCTCGGCCCCGAAGCGAAAGGCCATCCATGATCCCACTTTCGGTCCTCGATCTCGTAACCGTCCGCGAAGGCGGCACCGTTGCCGAAGCGCTGGCGATTTCCGCCCGGACTGCGCAAGTCGCTGAAAAGGCGGGTTACAAGCGCTTTTGGGTGGCCGAGCATCACGGCATGGACGGCATTGCCGGTGGGGCCACCTCGGTCGTGCTCGCGCATGTCGGCGCGGCCACCTCGACCATCCGCATCGGCGCGGGCGGCATCATGCTGCCCAACCACACGCCCTATGTGATCGCCGAGCAGTTCGGCACGCTTGCGGCGCTGTTCCCGGGCCGAGTGGACCTTGGCCTCGGGCGCGCGGCGGGGGCGGATGGGCGATTGGCCAATGCCTTGCGCAAGGACATCGTCGGCGCCTCGGAACGCTTCCCGCAGGACGTGGTCGAATTGCAGGCGCGCTTTGCCGGGCAGGCGGTGGGCGGCGTTTCCGCACCGCAGGCCGACGGCGCAGAGGTCGAGATGTGGATTCTCGGCTCCAGCCTGTTCGGCGCGCAACTGGCCGCCATGCTGGGCCTGCCCTACGCCTTTGCCTCGCACTTCGCGCCTGCCATGCTGGACGAGGCGGGACGGATCTATCGCGAGCGGTTCCAGCCCGGAAAAGGGCTCGACAAGCCGCATTTCATGGCCGCGATCAACGTCTTCGCGGCGGATACCGACGAGGAGGCGCATTACCTCGCCTCGTCCACCGACCAGAGCTTCGTGGCGCTGCGCACCGGCACGCCCGGCCGCCTGCCGCCGCCGATCCGCGACTATCGCGCCGGTCTGCCGGGATCGGCGCGGGCGATGCTGGAACAGGTCCGCTCGGTCAGCGCCGTCGGCACTCCGGCGCGGGTGCGGGATGAGATTCTTGCCTTCCGTGATCGGACGCAGGCGGACGAACTGATCGTTTCGGGCGCGATGTTCGATCCGGATGCGCAGATGCGCTCGCTGGAGCTGGCGATGGGGGCTTTGGAGGCGGCGAAGGTTTAAGGTTTTTTCACGCGGAGGCGCGGAGACGCGGAGAAGGAAAAGGGGAGGCACGCAGAGACGCAGAGACGCAGAGATGTATTGTTTGCGGCGAAGCCGCTTTCTCTCGCTCGGGCAGGCTTGCCGTCAGGTTCGTGAGAGAAAAGCTGCCTGCGGCGCGGTGCAACATCTCTGCGCCTCTGCGTCTCTGCGTGCCCCTCGCTAACTTTTCTTCTCCGCGTCTCCGCGCCTCCGCGTGAAACTTCCAGAAGTCTATAAAGCCCCGGTCTGCAATCGCTCCAGAGCCCAAACGGCGGCATCGGCAACTGCCTCGTCGGCATCGCCCAGCAACGCCTCCACCACCGGCAATAGCGCCGGCCGCCCGCTGTTACCCGCCGCATAGAGGCAATTGCGCACAAAGCGATTGCGGCCGATTCGCTTGATCGGCGAGCCGGAAAACAGCTTCCGAAACCCCGCATCGTCCAGCACCAGCAAGTCCGCGAGTTCCGGCGCGGTGAGTTCGGCGCGCGGCAGGAATGCCTTCATGGTGTGCGCGGTCTCCGCGAACTTGTTCCATGGGCAGACCGCCAGACAATCGTCGCAGCCGTAAATGCGATTGCCCAGCGCGGCGCGGAATTCCTCCGGGATCGGCCCCTTGTGCTCGATCGTCAGATAGCTGACGCAGCGCCGCGCATCGAGGCGGTAGGGGGCCGGAAAAGCGCCGGTCGGGCAGGCATCCTGACAGGCACGGCACGATCCGCAGCGGTCGCGGCCGGGGGCGGAGAGTGGCAGGTCCAGCGTCGTGTAGATCTCGCCCAGAAACAGCCATGAGCCGTGCTCGCGGCTGACCACATTGGTGTGCTTGCCCTGCCAGCCCAGCCCGGCCTCGGCCGCCAGCGGCTTTTCCATGACCGGAGCGGTATCGGTGAAGACTTTGACCCCGGCCTCTCCGAAACCGCGCTTGCGGGCCTCTTCGACCAGCCAGCGGGCGAGGTGCTTGAGCGCTTTCTTGACCACGTCGTGATAGTCCGCGCCTTGCGAATAGACCGAGATTCGGCCCACTTCGGGCGTCTCGGCCAGAGCGAGGGGATCGGCGGCGGGCGCATAGCTCATGCCCAGCGCGATCACTCGCCGCGATTCGGGCCAGAGTCCTTGCGGCGAGCGGCGATGATGCGCGCGGTCGGCCATCCACTCCATGGAGCCGTGCATGCCCTCTGCCAGCCACGAATCGAGCCGGGCCGCACGGGCAGGATCCTCCTCGGCCCCGGCAATGCCGAAGGCGCAGAAACCCAGCGCGCGGGCTTGCGCTTCCAGGTCCCCCGCCAATAGGCTCAGGGGGGGCACTTCACTTATCGGGTTGTTAACCAAGCTTGCGGATGCTCCGGTTCACGGCATGAGGATAAATGGCCTCCATGAACATCGCACTAGGAGATTGGCCCTTGGCCAGCAATGAGGGAGGTCAGGCCGACGGGCGGCCTCTCGCGATCGACGCGCACGGCCTCGTCAAGCGCTTCGACGGGTTCACCGCGGTCGACGGGGTGGACCTTCAGGTGCCGGTGGGCGCGGTCTACGGCATCCTTGGCCCGAACGGCGCGGGCAAGACGACGACCTTGCGCATGCTGCTCGGCATTATCGATCCGGACGAGGGAACCCGCCGGATTCTGGGCGCGGAGCGGCCGCACGACGTGGCCCATGCCATCGGCTACCTGCCCGAGGAGCGCGGTCTCTATCCGGCGATGAAGGCGACCGAGGCCATCGCATTCCTGGGCTCGCTGCGGGGCCTGCCGCTGAAGGAAGGGCGCAAGCGGGCGCACGAACTGCTCGAACGGCACGGCCTCGGCTATGCGGCGGACCGGCAGATTCGCCAGCTTTCCAAGGGCATGGCGCAGCAGGTGCAGATTCTGGGCACGCTGGTCCACCGCCCGCGACTCGTGATTTTCGATGAGCCTTTCTCGGGCCTCGACGCGCTGAATCAGGGCAAGCTCGAAAAGATGATGCGCGGGCTGGCGGAGGAGGGGACGACGGTGATCTTTTCCACCCACGTCATCGCCCATGCCGAGCGCCTGTGTGACGATGTGGCGATCATCGCCGGAGGCAAAGTGCCGTTCGCGGGCCCGGTCGACGTCGCGCGCGATCGCATTCGCCCGCAAGTCCGGCTGGAAACCCGCGCCGAGGACGGCCCATGGCGGGCTGCGCTTCCCGCCGACCTGCGGCGCGAGGGCGCGTTCTGGAACTTCTCGCTGCCCGAAGCCGGTGTCGAGCCGCTGCTGCGCGCGCTGATCGAGGGCGATGCGGGCATCCTCTCGCTCTCCATCGAGCGCGCGGGGCTGCACGATGCCTTCGTGGCCATCGCCGGTGAGGCGGCGGCCAGAGCGCTGGAAGAAAGCCCCGAACAGGAGCAGGCCCGATGAGCGACAAGACCCGCACTGGCACTCGTACGGGCCGCTTGTCGGTCCTTGCCGCCGCCTGGGTGGTTGCCCGCCGCGATTTCACGGCGATCCTGTTCAGCCGCAGCTTCTTCTTCTTCCTGCTGGGGCCGTTGTTCCCGGTGATCGTCGGCGCTTTGGCCGGCAGCGTCGGCGCCCGGGTGCAGGCGAGCGCGGAGCAGCCGGGCCTTGGCGTGGCGATGAGCGCTGCCGATGTCGATGCTCTCAGTGCCGCAAGGGCGCGGCTCGTCCCGGCGCTGGGCGATGCGATACCCAATCTGATCGTGCTGGAAAAGCTGGCGCCCGGCCAGACGTTCGACGCCCGCGCGGCGCTGGCGGGGAAAAAGGGCATCGCTGCCGTCCTTACGGGCACGCTGGCCGAACCGGTGCTGACCGGCCCCGATGGGCTGATCGGCAACTGGCGCGGTCCGGTCTCGATGCTGGCGGTGCAGGCCCGCTCGGGCCATGTGATCGCCTATCCGGAGATCGCGCTGCAACCCGTGGCGACGAGTTCGGCGGGCGAACGCCGGGGCCGCCTGACCACCGCGCAGAGCGCGCAGATGATGCTGTTCCTGCTGACGATGATGCTGGCGGGCATGGTCCTGTCCAACCTTGTGGAGGAAAAGGGCAACAAGATCATCGAAGTGCTGGCCGCTGCGATTCCGATGGATTCGGTGTTCTTCGGCAAGCTTTTCGCGATGCTGGGCGTCTCGCTGGTGGGCATTGGCACCTGGGCGGCGGCCGGATCGCTGGTGTTCCTGCTGGGCGGATCGCACTTGCCGCATCTGGCCGAACCGGCGGTGGGCTGGCCTATGTTGATCGGGCTGGGCGTGGTCTACTTCGCCATGGCCTATCTGCTGCTCGGCTCGGTGTTCCTGTCGATCGGTTCGATGGCGACCACCGTGCGCGAGGTGCAGACCCTGTCGATGCCGGTGACGATGCTGCAATTGATGGTGTTCTTCTTCGCCAGCTTCGCAATGACCCAGCCCGGCAGTATGGTCGAGACCGCTGCCCTGATCTTCCCGTTCAGCTCGCCCTTCGCGATGCTGGCGCGGGGGGCGCAGGATCCGGCGATCCTGCCGCATGTGCTGGCCATCGGCTGGCAGGCGCTGTGGGTCGTCGTGTTGGTGCGGATCGGCGCGCGGCTATTCCGCTCGCGGGTGATGAAATCGGGACCGGCGCGCGCGGGCAAGCGCACAAAGGCCCGCCGCGCCGCGGAAGCCGTGTAACCGGACGGGAGCGCACGGCGAACTGGGAGTAGAGGACTGGTTGCCGGGAGAGCTTCGATGCCGATTCGATCGACGCGCCGCGAGTTTCTGGGCTGGCTGGGCGTGGGCGCCGCGATGCCGGTGCTTGCCGCCTGCGGCATCGACCCGGCCGAGGCGAAGAACTATCCGGTCAGCTACAGCACGGCGGATTGGCGGCGGCGGCTGACGCCCGCGCAGTTCCACGTGCTGCGCGAGGCGGGGACCGAAGCGTCGTTCTCCTCGCCGCTCGATAGCGAGCACCGCAAAGGCACGTTCCTTTGTGCCGCCGATGGCAACCCGCTGTTCTCCTCGGCCACCAAGTTCGACAGCCACACCGGCTGGCCCAGCTTCTGGAAGCCGCTGCCCGGCGCGGTGGAGATGTCGACCGACTATATGATCGGCGTCCCCCGAACCGAGGTACACTGCGCGCGTTGCGGCGGGCACCTCGGCCATGTCTTCGACGATGGCCCGCCGCCGACCGGCAAGCGCTATTGCATGAACGGCGTGGCCATGACGTTCCGCCCCGGCTGAGCGCGGCTCAATCCTCCGGGGCTGCCGCCTGCATGCGCGAGGTGCGCAGTGCCAGCTGCTCCAGACTCATGAGCTGGGTGAAGACAAGGCCATAGTCCGGATGCCGACGCCAGCAGACGGTGGCGTCGAAGCCGGGTAGCTCGCTGGCAGAAAGCCGCAGCTTCTGCCCTATCGCGAGCATCTGGTCGGTTTCGATTCCGGCACCCTGCCGCGAAAGATCGCGGATCGTGGCGGGATAGTCCTGTCCGGCAAAGGCGATCACGGCGGGGTGATCGACCCGCAGGCGCACCGGGCGCTTGGGGAAGGGGCCGGCCTCTGCAATGAAGCGGATGAGATCGACCGGGCCGACGAAGCGGAAACCGGCCTCACCGCCTTCTTCCCACACCTGTTCCATCGGAAAGCGCTCTCCGGTGGTGATTTCAAGCGCGTAATCGTCGGCGACGGGAAGGTCATGGAACAGCTTGAGCTTGACCCCGCTCTCGGAAACGTCGCGCACGATGCACAGGTATTCGCGGCCGTTCCCCACCAGCTTGGCCTGACGCAGCAGCAGCGCGAATCGCGGCTGGTCGCGTTGGTCCGGGCTCCGGCCGGTGGGCGCGGGTGATGGTTCGATGGCGGCCTCTGCGCCCGGCGGCACGCGGTCGGGATAGGTCATGTCGTGGTGCACCCCTGTCGATCGTTCTGCCCGAATTCCGGCGAATCGCCATCCGTCCGCCATGCCGGCGCGAAGGTGAGCGACCGCGATCGGTCCTGAGACCGGTCGGATTCGATATCTGTTGCGAGCCAAGCGGGTACGTCGCCGAGAATACCGATTCGCGGGTTACCGAAGTGTGAAGACTATTCCGGGGGAGGTTGTCCCGTTCAGGGGCTGGTGCGGGCGGCGGGACTCGAACCCGCACTGGGATACCCAAGGGGATTTTAAGTCCCCGGCGTCTACCATTCCGCCACGCCCGCACAGCGTGCCTGTGCACGCAGCCGCTGGCGATCTGGCAGATCGCGGCGCACCGGGCAACAGCGTAAAAGCAGGATCCGGGGACAACGATTGTCTGAAAAAAGCGATTGGACGGGCCGTGACAGCGCAACAGCCTGCGCGCTGGTGGCGCCGGCTATCTCACCGAACGGCCGTGCAAATCGGGGCAAATCCGGACGGGCCGGAGTTTGCGGACCTCAGTGCACGTTCAGGCGCGCGCGCATTTCCTTGCCCGGCTTGAAATAGGGCACGCGCTTCTCCGGCACTTCCACGCTTTCGCCGGTTCGCGGATTGCGTCCCTTGCGGCTTTCGCGATGGCGCGTGGAGAAAGCACCGAATCCACGAAGCTCCACACGGCCACCATCGGCGAGTCGCTGGGCGATCTCGTCAAAAAAGGTGTCGACAGCGCGCTCCACGTCTTCAGAGCGCAGTTCGGGATTTTCCTTCGAAAGGGCTTGCAGCAGTTCAGATCTGATCATCGCGCACCTTCCCTAGAGCCAGCCGAAAAAAATCCGCGGCCACGCCCGAATCACAATATTTCGCGTGACTTGGATCGCTCTGAACCAGAAAATGCCACTGCCGGGGCTTTCGCGCAATGCTCCTACCGGATGAGTTCTTTTTGATGCTCCGGCCGGGCCTGCGCCGCGCAGCCGAGCCATTTCGCTCGACCGCAGCCCCATTTACAGCGCCGATTTGCCCGTTAACGTCCGCTTTTTTACCGCCACGGGTCGGCGTGAACAAAGCACAAGAGGGCGCATGAAGGATATCGGAACCTGGAACGAGGGGGACTGGGTCGGCGCGATCGGCGCGATCCTGCTGTTCGCCATTTTGGCGATCGGCGGCGTCATCGCCTCGCGCAAGAGCCAGGAAGTGGTGGGCCACCCCCGCGGTCTGTTCGTGCTTTTCTACACGGAGATGTGGGAACGCTTCTCGTACTACGGGATGCGCGCCCTGCTCATCCTCTATCTCACCAAACATTGGCTGTTTGATGACGGCAAGGCGAACCTGATCTACGGCGCCTACACCAGCCTCGTCTACATCACCCCCGTGCTGGGCGGCTATCTGGCCGACCGCTACCTCGGCCAGCGCAAGGCCGTGCTGTTCGGCGGCGTGCTGCTGGCCTTCGGGCACGTACTGATGGCGTTCGAGGGTGTCGGCGGGCAGAGCGATCCCACGATCAACGTGTTCTGGCTGGCTCTGGCCTTCATCATCGTCGGCTCGGGCTTCCTCAAGGCGAACATCTCGGTGATCGTCGGCCAGCTCTACAACCTCACCGACGAACGCCGCGACGGCGCCTATTCGCTGTTCTACATGGGCATCAACACCGGCGCCGCGCTGGGCACGATCCTGGTCGGCTACCTCGGCGAGACGATCGGCTGGGGCTATGGCTTCGGTCTTGCCGGCATCGGCATGGTGCTGGGCCTGATCATCTTCATGGTCGGCAAGCCCGCGCTGCGCGGCCGGGGCGAGCCGCCCATGCCGCTCACCAAGAACCGCGAGTGGACCTTCTACGGCATCGGCACGGCTTCGGTCGCGGTGCTTTGGGCGCTGATCCAGTTCCAGGCGGTGGTCGGATCGCTGCTGCTGATCTCGGCCGTGGCGCTGCTCGGCTATATGCTGGTCGAAGCGTTCCGCATGCCCAAGGAACCGCGCGAGCGCATCTTCGCGATCATCTTCCTGTTGGCGTTCCAGCCGATCTTCTGGGGGCTGTTCGAACAGGCGGGCGGTTCGCTCTCGCTGTTCACCGACCGCTTCGTGGAGCGCGGCGGCGTGCCGACTTCGCTGTTCCAGGCGGTCAACCCGATCTTCATCGTCACTTTCGCGCCGATCCTGGCGTGGCTGTGGCGTTCGCTGGGTCGCAAGCAGGTTGAGCCTTCGGCGCCGGCGAAGTTCGGCTACGGCCTCGTGCTCGTCGGCCTCGGCTTCGTGTCGCTGGTCTGGGGCGATGCGGTTGCAGGGCCGGGCGCCAAGGTCGGCGTGTTCTTCATCTTCCTGATCTACTGGTTCCACACGCTGGGTGAGCTTTGCCTCTCGCCGGTGGGTCTCAGCGCGATGAACCGCCTTGCCCCCCGCCACCTTGCCAGCTTCATCATGGGCGCGTGGTTCTTCGCCACCGCCGGCGGCAACTTCGTGGCCGGCATGATCGGCCAGGCGACCGGCGGCGAACACGGCGCGATGACCCGCGAGGGCACCGTGGCGATCTATGGCACGATCGGCTGGTGGGTCGTGGGTATCGGCGTTGCCGTCATCCTCGTCGCGCGGTTGGTGAAGCGCTGGATGCACGTGGACACGCTGCAGGATATCGAACTGGAGGGATCCTCCGAGTTCGGGCTGGAGGCACAGGAAGCCGGCATCCACCCAACGCTCAAGCCGAACTGACACTTACCACCGGCCCGGAAACCACGGTTTCCGGGCCGGTTTCGCGAATACGCTTCAAAACAGGGGAATCCACATGACCAAAACGCCGGGATTGCGGCGCTGGACGTCGCTGCTCGTGCTGGGCACGGCGCTTGCGCTCAGCGCCAACAGCGCCGACGCCAAGAAGGACGACAAGAAGGCGGCCCCCATCGTCGCCGATCCCTATCCTTCCACCTACAAGGCCTATCCGGGCACGCCCACCGCATTGGTCGGTGCCACCGTCTATGACGGGCGCGGCGGCAAGATCGAGAACGGCGTGGTGCTGTTCCGCGACGGCAAGCTGGTCGCCATCGGCGCCGCTGATATGGCGATCCCGGACGGCTACACGCGGATCGACGGCCGGGGCAAGTTCGTGACTCCCGGCGTGATCGACATCCACTCGCACCTCGGCGTCTACCCCTCGCCCGCGGTCGATGCGCTGGCCGACGGCAACGAGATGACCAACCCGACCACCCCCGATGTCTGGGCCGAACACTCGGTCTGGCCGCAGGACCCAGGGTTTACTCGCGCGCTGGCCAATGGCGGCGTGACCACGCTGGAAATCCTGCCCGGTTCGGGCAACCTCATGGGCGGGCGCACCGTCACGCTGAAGAACGTGCCCTCGATCACCGTGCAGGGCATGAAGTTCCCCGGCGCGCCCTATTCGCTCAAGATGGCCTGCGGCGAGAATCCCAAGCGCGTCTACGGCGAAAAGGGCCAGAAGCCCTCGACCCGCATGGGCAACTTCTCGGTGGACCGTCAGGCCTGGATCGACGCCCGCCACTACATGGACGGCGACCATTCCGAGCGCGATCTCGGCAAGGACACGCTGGAAGGCGTGCTGAAGGGCCAGATCCTCGTCCAGAACCACTGCTACCGCGCCGACGAGATGGCGCAGGTGATCGATATGGCCAAGGAGATGGGCTACAAGGTCACCGCCTTCCACCACGCCGTCGAAGCCTACAAGATCGCCGACCTGCTGCGCGACAATGACATCTGCGCCGCCGTCTGGGCGGACTGGTACGGCTTCAAGATGGAAGCCTACGACGCCATTCCCGAGAACGCCGCGCTGCTCGCCAATGCGGGGACTTGCGTGGTGATCCACTCGGACGACGAGAACGGTATCCAGCGCCTCAACCAGGAGGCCGCCAAGGCGCAGGCTGACGGCCGCCGCATCGGCATCGACATTCCCGACGCCAAGGTGGTCGGCTGGTTCACCTACAACGCCGCCAAGTCGATGGGCATCGGCGACAAGACCGGCAGCCTCGAAGCCGGCAAGATGGCCGACGTGGTGCTGTGGAACGGCAGCCCGCTCTCGGTCTATTCGCGCCCGGAGAAGGTCTGGATCGACGGGGCCCTGATGTTCGACGCGCTGGATCCCAAGCGCCGCCCGGTGAGCGATTTCGAGCTGGGCCAGCTCGGTGAAGGAGACGTGAAATGAGCCGCCGCGCCCTGATCCTTGCGGCGCTGGCTGCAACGGCCTTCGCTCCCGCCGCTTTCGCGCAGGACTTTGCGGTGACCAACGCCACGGTCGCCACCGGCGACGGCGGTGCGCCGATCGAGCATGGCACTGTCGTCGTGCGCGCCGGCAAAGTGGTCGCGGCCGGAGCCGGCGTTGCCGTGCCCGCCGGTGTCCAGACCATCGATGGTACCGGCAAGTGGGTGACGCCGGGCCTGTTCTCGGCCGTTACCGACCTTGGCCTCTGGGATGTCGAGGCAGTCTCCAACAGCAACGACAGCGCGGCGGACAAGTCGCCCTTCAACGCCGCGCTCGACGTGAGCCCGGCGATCAACCCGTCCAGCGAGCATATCGCGATCAGCCGCGAAGGGGGTGTCACCCGCGCCAGCGTCGCGCCCGCCAACGGCGATTCGATCTTCGCGGGGCAGGGCGCGCTGATCGACCTTGGCGCCGATCCGAACGCGGTCACCAAGGCGCGGGCCTTCCAGTACGTGCAACTGGGTGAGGCCGGTGCGAAGCTGGCTGGTGGCAGCCGGGTTGCCGCGCATGTCGCGCTGCGCAGTGCCTTGCGCGAAGCGCGCGACATTGCCGCCACGCCGAATGCCGCGCGCAGCACGGACGCCATGTTGACTCACGCCGATGCGGTAGCATTGGCGCCGGTGCTCGACGGCCGTCAGCCGCTCTATGTCGGCGTCGAACGTGCGGCGGACATCCGCAGCGTGCTCGCGCTCAAGAGCGAGTTCCCCAAGCTCGACCTCGTGCTGGTCGGGGCGACCGAGGGCTGGCTGGTCGCGAGTGAGATCGCCGCCGCCAAAGTGCCGGTGATCACAATGCCGCTGCGCGACTTGCCCTCCGCGTTCGAGGCGCTGGCGGCCACGCAGTCCAACGTCGGACGCATGAAGAAGGCGGGCGTGAAGGTCGCCATCGGCATGTTCAGCGGCTCCAACCAGCCGCGCTATGCGCCGCAGGAGGCCGGGAACCTCGTTGCACTGGCCAAGCTGCCCGGCGCGGCGGGCCTGACCTGGGGCGAGGCGTTCGCGGCGATCACATCGGTCCCGGCCGAGATCAGCGGCATGGGCGGAAAGGCGGGCGTTCTGGCGCCCGGCGCCGTGGGTGACGTGGTGATCTGGGACGGCGACCCGCTCGAACTGTCCTCGGCCCCGCTTGAGGTGTTCATCGATGGCGTCAAACAGCCGCTCGACAATCACCAGAGCCGTCTGAAGCAGCGCTACCGGAATCTCGACCGGACTTATCTGCCCAAGGCTTTCGACTGGTAAAGGCTTCCCCGGAGCGTGGCGCTGCAGGTGTGGCGCCACGCTCGAACTTGGCGTCCCGATCTCGACGCTTCGTTCGAACTTGGCCCCGCGCCCAAAAGTCCCGTCATCCCCGCGATGGCGGGGATCCCGCTTCTGCTGGTTCATGGCGCAAGGAAGCGGGGCCCCGCCTTCGCGGGGGCGACGGGGTTTTAGGGGTGAGCATGGAGTTTCGTTTCAGGGCGTCAGTTCAGGCCGTCATTCAGGCCTTCACATCATCCCACTCCGGATGCCGCCGGAACGCCGCATCGACATAGCTGCACAGCGATCCGATCCGAAAATGGTTCTCCCGCGCGTCCGCCACCATCGCCTCGACCAGTCGCCCGGCCACGCCGCGCCCGCCGATCACGGGAGGCACAAGCGTATGTTCCGCGTAGCGAATGCCGTCGCGCTCGGCCCAGATCAGGCGCCCGGTCGCGTCGCTGTCGGCGACATGGGCGATATACTCGCCGGAATTTCCGTTTTCATGGGCAGTGATAGTCACGCCGACCATATGTGGGGGCTCCTGAAAAGGTCTGCTTGACGGAGAAGGCGTCCGCTTTAGGGCATATGGCCATGAAGTTTCTCTCCGACAACGCCGCACGGGTCCACCCGAGGGTCTGGGACGCCATGAAGGCTGCCGACGAACCCGATTCGCCTTACGATGGCGACGCACTGAGCAAAGCACTCGACGCGCGCTTTTCCGCGCTGTTCGGCCGCGATTGCGCGGCGCTCTGGGTAGCGACAGGGACGGCGGCGAACTGCCTGGCGCTTTCGGCCATGGTCGAGCCGCACGGCGCCGTGATCTGCCACCGCGAGGCGCATATCGAGATGGACGAGGGCGGCGCGCCCGGTTTCTACCTCCACGGCGCCAAGCTGCTGCTGGCCGATGGCGAAAGCGCGAAGATCACGCCCGATGCGATTGCCCGCGTGATCGACCCGATCCGCGACGGCGTGCATCAGGTCCAGCCCCATGCCGTCTCGATCACGCAGGCGAGCGAATATGGCTGCGTCTACCGGCCCGAGGAACTGGCCGCGCTTTCCGCCTTCGTGAAGGGCAAGGGGCTCGGTCTGCACATGGACGGCGCGCGGTTCGGCAATGCCGTGGCATTCCTTGGCGGCAGCGCGGCGGATGCGGCACGGGGCGTCGATGCGCTGAGCTTTGGCATGGTCAAGAACGGGGCGATGAGCGCCGAGGCCATCGTCTTCTTCGATCCCGCCATGGCTGATAAGGTCCGCTTCCGCCGCAAGCGCGCGGGGCATCTGCAATCGAAGGGCCGCTATCTGGCCGCACAGATTCTGGCGATGCTGGAGGGCGACCTCTGGCTGGACAATGCGCGCGCGTCCAATGCCGCCGCTGCCGAAATCGCGGCGGCTGCCGGTGCGCGCTTGCTGCACCCGGTCGAGGCTAACGAGATTTTCCTCACCTCCACCGCCGCCGAACGCGCGGTGCTGCGGGCGCAGGGCTTCGAGTTCTACGACTGGGGCGACGATGCGGCCCGGCTCGTCACGGCATGGGATTCGCGGCCGGAGCACGTTTCCGCGCTCGCCCGCGCGATTGCCGCCCTGTGAGCGCGAACGCGGCGAGCGACACGGCGGCCCCCGGTTTCTTCAAGCCGGCGGTCATTCTGCCGTTCATGCTGGTGGCGCTGATCTGGGGATCGACCTGGTTCGTCATCACTGGCCAGATTGCCGAAGTGCCGGCCAGCTGGTCGGTGGCATGGCGCTTCGCGCTGGCGACGCCGGCCATGTTCGTTGTCGCGATCGCCATGGGCAAGAGCCTGAGGCTGGGCAGGGCCGGGCAGTTGCTGGCGCTCGCGGTGGGCGTGACGCAGTTCTGCGGCAACTACAACTTCGTCTATCGCGCCGAAATGCACCTGACTTCGGGCATTGTCGCGGTGATGATCGGCCTGCTGCTGGTGCCCAATGCGATTCTGGCGCGGGTGCTGCTCAAGCAGCCGATCACCGGGCGCTTCGTGGTCGGCAGCGCGATCGCCATTGCCGGTCTCGCTCTATTGCTGGTCCATGAGGCGCATGAAGCGCCGCTGGGCGGAAAGGTCGTGCTGGGCACGGTCTTCGCCCTGATCGCGATGCTGTGCGCGTCGGTTTCGAACGTGATTCAGGCAAACGAGACCGGCAAGGCCCTGCCGATGGTGAGCCTGCTGTCGTGGGCGATGCTCTACGGCACGCTTTGCGACGTGGCTGTGGCCTGGCTCTTCGCGGGGCCGCCGGTGATCCCGCGCGATGCGAACTACTGGATGGGCACCGCCTACCTCGCGATCCTCGGTTCGGTGGTGACCTTCCCGCTCTACTACACGCTGATCCGCCAGCTTGGCGCGGGCAAGGCCGCCTATAACGGCGTTGTCGTGATCGTGATCGCCATGTTCATCTCGACGCTGTTCGAGGGTTATCAGTGGTCGGCGCTGGCGATTGCCGGGGCGGCGCTGGCGACTGTCGGGCTGGTCGTGGCGCTGATGTCGCGCAGCCCTTCGCGGTAAGTCGCAAAGCGCGGTTTCCAGCCGAGGACGTGCCGCGCCTTGCCATTGGCGACGCGGCGGTTCTCCGCATAGAACGCCCGCGCCATCGGGGAAAGCGCCGCTTCCTCCAGTGATTGCAGCGGGGGAAGCGGCAGCCCGGCAAGGCGGCAGGCTTCCTCCACGACGCGGTTCTGGCCGCAGGGCAGATCGTCGGAAAGGTTGTAGGCGCCCGCCGGTGCCCTGAGTCCGGCGATCACGCCCGAGGCGATATCTTCGACATGGACGCGGCTGAACACTTGGCCCGGCAAGTCGATGCGATGCGCGCGGCCTTCGCGCGCGCGGTCCAGCATCGAGCGACCGGGCCCGTAGATGCCGGGAAGCCGATAGACCCGCGCGCCCAGCGCAAGCCACTCGCCATCCGCCTCGGCCCGTGCAGTGCGGCGGCCGGTGCCGATGGGGGCGCTCTCGTCCACCCATGCCCCGCCGGCATCGCCGTAGACGCCGGTGGAGGAGAGGTAGGACAGCGCCTTGCCTTTCAGCGCAGGACCATAGCGCTCCAGTACCGGATCGAGCGGTTCGCCGCGCCCCTCGTTGCCGGGCGGGACCGAGGACAGCACATGATCGGCATCGGCCAGCGCGAGGCGCACGTTACCCTCATCCTCGAACGACAGCGTGCCGTCGCGGCCGGTCGAGATCACTTCCCAGCCCATGCGGGACAGGCGCGCGGCCACCACGCTTGCAGTGTAGCCAATGCCGAAGATGAACAGGCGGGGCGCCATGGCTCTCGCTTTCTCTGAAAAATCGCTGCGATTTTCGTAGCGGCACGGCTGGCAATCGCAAGGCGGGGGGCTTAACTCCAAGCGTATGGACATCGCCAGCAACGCCGCCCAGCCCGAAGCCGCTCCCGTCACCACGCCCGCCGTGATCCGCCGCGCGGATTACCGGCCGCCCGAATGGCTGGTTCCGGCCATCGCGCTCGACTTCCGGCTCGGTATCGATGCCACGCATGTGACCGCGAAGCTCTCGGTAACGCGCAATCCGGCGGGTGAGGGGAGCACGACGCTGCGCCTCAATGGCGACCAGATCGCCCCGCTTGCCGTCCGCGTCGACGGCGATGCGGTGAACAACTGGCGGCTCGATGGCGCCGACCTGCTGGTCGAGCTTTCGGGCGATGCGCATGAGGTCGAAGTCGAAACCGCCGTGAACCCGGCGGCCAACAGCCAGCTCATGGGCCTCTATGCCTCCAACGGCATGCTCTGCACCCAGTGCGAGGCCGAGGGCTTCCGCCGCATCACCTTCTTCCCGGACCGGCCCGACGTGCTCTCGACCTATTCGGTGCACATGGCGGGCGACAAGGCGGCCTTCCCGATCCTGCTCTCCAACGGCAACTGCACGGCCACCGGCGAGAACGCCGACGGTACGCACTGGGCCGATTGGCACGATCCCTGGCCCAAGCCGAGCTACCTTTTCGCGTTGGTCGCGGGCGATCTCGTGGCCAACAACGCGCAGTTCACCACGCGGTCGGGCCGCAAGGTCGATCTCAACATCTGGGTCCGCGCGGGCGACGAGCAGCGCACGCAGCACGCGATGGATTCGCTGATCGCCTCGATGAAGTGGGACGAGCAAGCGTTCGGCCGCGAATACGATCTCGACCTGTTCAACGTCGTCGCCGTGTCGGACTTCAATATGGGCGCGATGGAGAACAAGGGCCTCAACGTCTTCAACACCCGCTACGTCCTTGCCGAGCCGGAAACCGCGACCGATGCCGATTACGACGGCATCGAGAGCGTGATCGGCCATGAGTACTTCCACAATTGGTCGGGCAACCGCGTGACCTGCCGCGACTGGTTCCAGCTTTCGCTGAAGGAGGGCTTCACCGTCCTGCGCGACCAGCTGTTCAGCGCCGACATGGGCAGCGAGCCGGTCAAGCGGATCGAGGACGTGCGCACCCTGCGCGGCGGCCAGTTCCCCGAGGATTCGGGCCCGCTCGCCCATCCGATCCGCCCGGATTCCTATCAGGAAATCAGCAACTTCTACACGGCGACGGTCTACAACAAGGGCGCCGAGGTGATCCGCATGATGCGGACCATGGCGGGCACCGAACGGTTCCGCCAGGGCACGGACCTCTACTTCGACCGCCACGACGGCGAGGCGGCGACGTGCGAGGACTTCGTCAAGGCCATCGAGGACGGTGCCGGGCTGGACCTCAAGCAGTTCCGCCTCTGGTATTCGCAGGCGGGCACCCCGCAAGTCTCGGTTTCGCTGACGCATGAGGGCGAGACGGCGACGCTGACGCTCTCGCAGACCGTACCTGCCACGCCCGGCCAGCCGGACAAGCAGCCGATGCCGATTCCGCTGCGCGTCGCCCTGTTCGACCGCGACACCGGCACCCATTCGGGCGAGCGGCTGATCGTGCTCGACAAGGTCGAGGACAGCTTCGTCTTCGAAGGCTTCGCCCGCGCGCCGGTGCTGTCGATCAATCGCGGCTTCTCAGCGCCCGTTGCCATCGAATTCGAGCGCGATCCCGAAGACCTCGTGTTCCTGGCCGCGCGCGATGACGATCCCTTTGCCCGCTACGAGGCGATGCAGAGCCTCGTCGTCCAGCACCTTGTCGCGGCGGTGGGCGGCGGACTGGCCGATGCTGACCGTGCTGCCGGTCGTGCCGCCATCGGCAAGGCTTTCGCGGCGATTATTGCCGACGAGGCGCTCGACGACCTGATGCGCGGCGAACTGATGATGCTGCCGACCGTCGCTTACCTCTCCGAGCAAGTGCTGGTGGCCGATCCTTACGCGATCCACGAGGAACGCGAGGCGCTCAAGCACTGGCTGGGCGGCGAACTGGCCGATGAACTGAAGGTGCTGCACGACCGCGTTTCCGCCGTTCCCTACGGCCGCGACGCGGCGGCGCGCGGCGCCCGCAAGACCAAGGCGCAGGCACTCGTCCTGATCGCCTCGGGCGACGGCGTGGAAGGCGCTGCCCGCGCCAGCGCGCAGTACCGTGCGGCCGACAACATGACCGACCGCCAGTCCGCGCTCACCGTGCTGTGCAACCTCGACGGCCCCGAGCGCGCCGAGGCGCTGGCCGATTTCCACAAGCGCTATCAGGGCAATGCGCTGGTGATCGACAAGTGGTTCCAGCTTCAGGCGAGCTGCTTCCACCCGCAAGTGCTCGAACACGTCCGCGCGCTGGCCGAGCATCCCGACTTCACGCTGGGCAATCCCAACCGTGTCCGCGCGCTCTACATGTCGCTGGCGGTCAATCCGAAAGGCTTCCACGACGCCAGCGGCGAGGGCTATCGCCTGATCGGCGACCTGATCCGCCGCCTCGATCCGCTTAACCCGCAGACCACCGCGCGATTCGTGCCGCATCTCGGCCGCTGGCGCCGGATCGAGCCGGTCCGCGCCGCCATGATGCGCGCCGAGCTGGAGCAGATCATGGCCCAGCCCGATCTCTCGCGCGATGTGCGCGAACAGGTGGGCAAGAGCCTTGGCTGAGGCCGCCGACGTGCGCACGGTGGAGGTCAACCGGGCCAAAGTACTGGATAGCCTTCCGCATGGTTTTCTCGGCCGTCGCGGCGGGGTCAGCACGGGCGAGGTGTCCGGCCTCAACGTCGGCCTCGGCTCCGGTGACGATCCCATCGCCATTGCCGAGAATCGCCGCCGCGCGGTCGAGGCGGTGCTGCCCGGCGGACAGCTGGCGAGCCTCTACCAGGTCCATTCACCGGATTGCGTCGTAGTGGGCGACACGGTGTGGAGCGATGCCGAACGCCCCCACGCCGACGCCTTGGTCACCGCCCGCCCGGGCGTCGTCCTCGGCGTGTTGACGGCGGACTGCGCGCCGGTGCTGCTGGCCGATCGCGAGGCGGGGGTGGTGGGTGCCGCCCATGCCGGATGGAAAGGCGCGGTGGCCGGAGTCACCGATCGCACCATCGCCGCCATGATATCGCTCGGGGCCGAGCCATCCCGGATCGTTGCGGCGGTCGGCCCCTGCATCGCCGCCGTCTCCTACGAGGTGGACGAGGGTTTCCACGAACGCTTCCTCGCGCAAGCGGCCGGCAACCGGCAATTCTTCAGCGCCGGGCGACCCGGTCACTGGCAGTTCGATCTGGAAGCCTATGTCGCCGCGCGGCTGGAAAGTGCCGGAATCGCTGGCGTAGAGCGTCTCGGCCTCGATACTTATGCGCAGCCGGACCGATTCTATTCGTTTCGCCGCGCCACCCACCGGGCCGAAGCCAGTTACGGACGGCAGTTCTCGCTCATCGCCGCAGGGTGATTGCCCGGGGTAATTGCTGAGGGGGATCGCCGGGGGGATCGTTTCGCCCGGACCCTCGCCATCCTGCCGCTCTCGCGTTCCGCCACGCCCCAGTCTTGCGCGGCGGGGCCTTATTGCTTGAATTTGCAGGCTCGCCCGCGCCATCGTCCTGCCAAAAAGGCGGTTGGCACGTTGGATTTTCGTGTTATCAGCCCGATACGTCGGTATTCGATCCGGGGCAGACACAGTGATGTGTTCGGATCTCTCGAACCGTAATGGGGGATACCAGACTAAATAATAAGTGGTCAGGATCTGGGCTCGCCTCCGGATTACACCGGGGCGGGTTGTCGATAAAAACAAGTCAATAACGTAGGGCAAGGGCAAACATGGCTGAGGCAGACGGCGTGCGCCGGCGCGATTTCATCAATATCGCCGCAGTAAGCGCGGCGGGAGTTGCAGGCGTCGGGATCGTGGTCCCGCTCGTCAGCCAGATGTCCGCTTCGGCAGACGTGCTTGCCGCATCTTCGACCGAGATCGACATCTCCTCGATCCAGCCCGGCCAGGCGATCAAGGCGATCTTCCGCAAGCAGCCCGTTTTCGTGCGCAATCTGACGCCGCACGAGATCGAGGAAGCCAACAAGGTCGATGTCTCCAGCCTGCGCGATCCGCAGACGCTTGAGCAGCGGACCAAGGAAGGCAAGACCAACTGGCTGATCACGATGGGCGTCTGCACGCACCTCGGCTGCGTCCCGCTCGGGGCCGGTGAGGGAGAGCCGCGCGGCGAGTTCGGCGGTTACTTCTGCCCCTGCCACGGCTCCACTTACGATACCGCCGCCCGTATCCGTAAGGGCCCCGCGCCCAAGAACCTTGAGGTTCCGGTATACGAATTCACCAAAGACACGGTCGTCAAGATCGGCTGAGGCGAAGCGAGAGGATAAAGAAAATGAGCTTTCCCTGGGCCAAGGAATACAAGCCGAGCCACCCCTTCATGCAGTGGATGGACGAGAAGCTGCCCATCCCGCGTCTCGTCTACAACGCCGTCGGCGGCGGCTATGAAGTTCCGCGCAACCTGAACTATTTCTGGAACTTTGGTTTCCTCGCGGGGCTCTGCCTCATCCTCCAGATCGTCACCGGCGTGGTCATGGCCATGCACTACGCGGCCAATACCGCCGTGGCGTTCGACACTGTCGAAATGACGATGCGGGACGTGAACTGGGGCTGGCTGATGCGCTACGCGCACGCCAACGGCGCCTCGGCCTTCTTCGTCGTCATCTACATCCACATCTTCCGCGGCTTTTTCTACGGCTCGTACAAGGCCCCGCGCGAGATGGTGTGGCTGCTGGGTGTCGTGATCTTCCTGCTGATGATGGCCACCGCCTTCATGGGCTACGTGCTGCCGTGGGGCCAGATGAGCTTCTGGGGCGCCAAGGTCATCACCGGCCTGTTTTCGGCCATCCCGCTTGTCGGTGAGCCGCTCCAGCAGTGGCTGCTCGGCGGCTTCGCGCCGGACAATGCCGCGCTCAACCGCTTCTTCTCGCTGCACTTCCTGCTGCCCTTCGTGATCCTGGGCGTGGTGATCCTGCACATCTGGGCCCTGCATATCCCCGGCTCGTCGAACCCGACCGGCGTCGAAGTGAAGAGCGAGAGCGATACCGTTCCGTTCTACCCCTACTACGTCGCCAAGGACGGCTGGGCGATCGGCGTCTTCGCCATCCTGTTCTGCGCGATGGTGTTCTTCTTCCCGAACTACCTTGGCCACCCGGACAACTACATTCCGGCCAACCCGATGAGCACGCCCGCGCATATCGTGCCCGAATGGTACTTCTGGCCGTTCTACGCGATCCTGCGCGCCTTCACGCAGGACTTCCTGTTCATCCCCGCCAAGCTGATGGGCGTGATGGCGATGTTCGGCGCGATCCTGGTGTGGTTCTTCCTGCCCTGGCTGGACAAGTCGCCGGTCCGTTCGGGCGCCTACCGCCCGCTCTACCGCAAGTTCTTCTTCTTCGGCCTGCTGCCGGCGATGGCGGTGCTGTTCTACTGCGGTGGTGCGCCGGCGCAGGAGCCCTTCGTGATGCTCAGCCAGCTCGCCGGGCTCTACTACTTCGCGCACTTCCTCATCATCATTCCGATCGTCTCGGCCATCGAGAAGCCGGATCCGCTGCCCTTCTCCATCACCGAGGCTGTCCTCGGCGCGGACGAAGAAGCCAAGCTTGCCCCCTCGCCCTCGGCGACGGTTGCCTGACACCAGCTGGAACGAAAGACGAAAGACATGGCACGCATTCTCTCGATCCTCGTCGGGCTGTTCTTCACGGTCGCGCTGGCGTGGTCGTTCGGCAAGGGCGCCTACACGCAAATCACCGACCCGCCGGCAGCAACCGCTGAGCACGAATTCCACCTCGCGCCCCGCGAATATACCTTCGTGAGCGACGGCATACTCGGCCGCTTCGACCGCGAGCAGCTTCAGCGCGGCTTCGAAGTCTACAAGGAAATCTGCTCGACCTGCCACGCGATCCGCCACGTCGCCTTCCGCGATCTCGGCGCGCTGGGCTACAGCGAAGCCGAAGTGAAGGCGATCGCCAAGGGCTTCCAGGTGCCGGTGTTCAACCCGGCCACCGGTGAAGTGGAAACGCGCGCCGGCATGGCGACCGACTACTTCCCGCCGGTGGTCTACGCCGGGCAGGGCACGCCGCCGGATCTCTCGCTGATCACCAAGGCGCGTCACGAGGGGCCGCAGTACGTCCGCTCGCTGCTGACCGGCTATCAGGACCAGCCCGCCGACCTTCTGAAGAAGTTCCCGGATTCGAAGACTCCGGACGGCCTGCACTACAACCCCTACTTCGCGAACCTCAACATCGCGATGCCGCCGCCGCTGACCGCCGATGGTCAGGTAACGTTCTCGGACGGCACCAAGGCGACCAAGGAGCAGATGGCCACCGACGTGGCGGCCTTCCTGGTCTGGACTGCCGAACCGAAGCTGGAAAAGCGCCATCAGACCGGCTTGGCCGTGCTGGGCTTCCTGCTCTTCGCAACGGTGATGGGCTACTTGTCGTACCGGAATATCTGGGCCGGCAAGAAGCACTGAGGCCCGGTTCGCCGATCCGATCGAAAGCCCCGCCATCCACCCGGATGGCGGGGTTTTTCGCATCCGGTCCGGCGATCTTGGCTTTTCCTGCGCGGTCCGAGCGGCTAGGCCCTGCGCCATGACCATCGACGAGCTCAAGGCCATCGTCCGCTCTGTTCCGGACTTTCCCAAGCCGGGCATCCTGTTCCGCGACGTTACCACGCTGATCGGCAACGGCCCCGGCTTCACTGCCGCCGTAGACCTCATGGCGCAGCGCGCCGTCGCGGCGGGGGCTGAGGCCATCGCCGGCGTAGAGGCGCGTGGCTTCATCTTCGGCGCGGCGATCGCGGCGCGGCTGGGGCTGGGCTTCGTGCCGGTCCGCAAACCGGGCAAGCTGCCTGTCCCGGTGCTCGCGATCGACTACGCGCTCGAATATGGCACGGACACGCTGGAAGTCGATCCCGACGCCGTGAGCGAAGGGCAACGCGTGGTGCTGGTGGACGACCTGCTGGCCACCGGCGGCACCGCACTCGCGGCCATCGAATTGCTCCGCCGCGCCGGGGCGCAAGTAGACCACGCACTCTTCGCGATCGACCTGTTCGAACTGGGCGGCGGCGACCGGTTGCGCACGGCGGGCGTGACGCCGGACGCTTTGCTGGCCTTCGAGGGCCACTGATCGAAATCGCGATTATCGGGCGCTCTGCAAGATTTTCGCAAGAGAGCCGTTGACGAACCGCCGCTTCCCATGGCAAGCGCCTGCCTCTGGCGGCGCAAGCCCCATCGGCTGGTTCCGATCGGGCGGGTATAGCTTAGTGGTAAAGCTCCAGCCTTCCAAGCTGGCTATGCGGGTTCGATTCCCGCTACCCGCTCCAACACCGCTCTCAGGACCTCCCAGAAGGTCCTGAAAACGGCTGTTTTCCGCCGTTTTTTGCTGATATAATGTCCGGGCAGTTCCGGATATGTTCCATGCAATCTCAGCCCGATTTGGCACAGGAGACGGACCTGCAGTTGTTCACAGCTGTCGGAAGGTCCCTATTCATGTCCGGAGAATCACGCAGGTCTGGTCTGACCGCACAGTCGGTCGCCCACGCTCGACCGCAGAGCAAGCCATACAAGCTCTCCGACCGAGATGGACTGTACCTGCTGATCAAGCCGAGCGGTGCGCGCTACTGGCGAATGAACTATCATTTCCACAAAGTTCAGAAGACCGCCTCGTTCGGACGATATCCGGAGGTCGGACTTGCCGAGGCCCGAGAGCGACTTCTCGATGCCCGCCGCCTGCTGAAGGACGGCATCGATCCAAATCGCCAGGCCAAGCTCAACAAGATCGAAGCGTCGGTCGCGGCCGCCAACACGTTCAGAGCGATTGCCGAGGAGTGGCTGGAAAAGGTCCGGCTCGAGGAAAGATCGTCCAAATCGATCAAGAAGTATGAGTGGCAGCTGGGTCTCGTGATGCCCGACCTCGGGGGCTGCCCTATCTCCACGATCACGGCGCATGAGGTGCTTCTGGCACTCAAGAAGATAGAAAAGACACGCAAGTTCTACACGGCGGTAAGCACCCGAGCCCTTTGCAGCCAGATCTTTCGCTTCGCGATCGCCACGGCCAGGGCGGATCGCGATGTATGTGCTGATCTGCGCGGCGCGTTGGTGACGCCAAAGGCTATTCACCGGGCCGCTATCACGAAGCCAAAGGAAGCGGGGGCGCTGATACGAGCCATTGAAAGTTACGAGGGCGCGTCCTTGACGAGAATTGCGCTTCGGCTTCAGGCGCATGTGTTCGCACGCCCGGGAGAATTGCGGCATGCGGAGTGGGCGGAAATCGACCTGGAGCGGGCCGTCTGGACGATACCAGCGCACAAGATGAAGATGCGCCGGCCCCACTCGGTTCCGCTCTCCCGGCAGGTCGTCGAGATCATCCGGGAGATTGAACACGGCCCGATTTTCAGTCTCTATCTTTTCCCGTCGGTGCGCTCGACGAAAAGACCAATGTCGGACATGACCATCAATGCTGCTCTCCGGCGGCTCGGCTACGGTCCGGAAGATATGAGCGCCCACGGGTTCAGGGCTATGGCCGCCACGCTGCTGAACGAAATGGGCATTTGGAACCCTGATGCCATTGAGCGGCAGCTTGCTCATATCGAGGCCAACTCTGTGCGCCGGGCATACACGCGCGGACAACATTGGGACGAGCGCGTGCGAATGATGCAACATTGGTCGGATTATCTCGATACTCTCCGAGGTGGTGCGGAGATCATTCGCCCGGATTTCGGTCGGCGTGGTCCGGCCTTGACGTTGGTTTGAGAGTGGGATTTTTGGAGATTTGCTAATGCCGGTCCGACCAGTCAAAAACGCGGATGATCACAAAGCGGCACTGAAGCAGATCGAAAAGCTGTGGGGTGCCCAGGAAGGTAGCCATGACGGCGATTTGCTCGAGGTGCTTGTGACTTTGGTTGAAGCTTATGAGCGTGAAAGCTCGCCAATCGGGCCGAGGGACCCGGTGGCAGCGATTAAGGCGGCAATGGCAGCAAAAGGATATAGCCGTGCCGATCTTGCCGCTTTGATTGGCCAATCTCGCGCCACGGAAATTCTCGGTCATAAGCGTGCGCTTACACTCCCTATGATCCGAAAGATTGCAGAGGCCTGGGCCGTGCCACCGAGCCTGCTCGTGCAAGAGTATTCCCTTAAGAAATGAGGTCGCTCTTCGCGAGGGAGATGCGACTCGTGCTTTCGAGTAGAAATTAATTCAAGGAGCGGCGGGGGATGTCCGGCGATAAGTCGATCTCCCGAGAGAGACGCGCTTCGTGCTTTCGAGTAGAAATTAACACGAGGGTCAGCCGTGGAATACCGGCCATAATAGGTGAATTTGCGCGAGCGTGCGACTTGGCGCAGGAACGGTCGATGCGTCCCTTTTAGGAGGGCGTTGCGCACAACCCTGCGAACTGCGGTGGGTTTCTGGGGAACGCGAGCAATCAGTCGCTTCGCATTGACCGTCGTTCGAGAATATCTACTCGAAAGCACGAATTGCCGATGCTCGATAAGCGGACCTTTGTAGGGGGCTCGTTCGTACCGCCCTGGAACAGGGGTTTACCAACGAAGGAACCTCCAACCTTCTGAGTCGATCGATTGTTCTGTTTGAGAAAATGGTTCAGTCAGGCTGTTGAAAACAGCGGATTCCCCTCCAAGCGCCAGCGGGTCAGCGTTGGAATCCTAAATGTAACGATTGGAACTTCAACGCTTAAGCGATTGGATCCGGCTGCCAAACACGCGATCCCAGAAAATGGCAGAGATCGAGTAGTTGCCGCCTTCATCGACATAATGATGGCGCATGTGATGGCGCTTTATCGCTTGTGACAGCCTGCCCTGCATCGGCCATTGGTGCGCGGCGTAGTGGACCACATCGTACATCACGTATCCGACGATGAAGCCCAGGAACAGCCAGGTACCGGGCGTGCCCAGCAGCAGCACGAATAGGCCCCACACGGCCGCGGCGATCGGAACGCTGGCCGAGAGCGGCATGATACTGCGCAGGGGGTCGTTCGGAGCTTCGTGATGGTTGCCGTGCATCAGGAAGACGAACCCCTTCAGCATCGGCACATCCGTTTCCCAATGGAACAGGTAGCGGTGCATGGCATATTCAAAGAGCGTCCAGACCACGAGCCCGGCCAGGAACAGGCCCAGTCCGGCGAGCGGGCTGACTGTTCCCCAGCCCGTCCATGCGATCGACGGCAAGAGCACAGCCCAAGCCCCCGCGAAAACGCGGGGAGAGATCAACGTAAGCCGTTCGAGCTTCTCGCTCTTGAACAATCGAATACGTTGCGAACTAGGATCTAGCGATGGCATTGCATCCGATCTCGAACAGTAGGGGCCGGGGTCTGTCAAGCCAATAGTACCCACATAAGTTGAGATGTTGACAATGTAGGTCCATTGCATCGAAGCAGCGGCATGATCTCTGGTTCCCTGCCCAAAAAAATTCTCGTGACCGGCGCCTCGGGTGGGCTCGGCGGGGCACTGGCCGGGCACTATGCCGGACCGGGTGTCCATCTGTCCCTGTGGGGGCGCGATATCGTGCGTCTTTCGGCGCTTGCGGAGGCCTGTCGGCAGGCCGGGGCTTCGGCCGAGGTGCGCTCGCTGGACATTGCGGACGTGGCAGGGGCCGTCGCGGCGCTGTTGGCCGAAGACGAGGCGGGGGCGGTCGATCTGGCCCTGTTCGCCTCAGGCCTTGGGGATATTCGCGCCGAGGGGGACTTGGTGGAGGCTCCTGAGCTTGTCGCCCGGTTGGGCTTGGTCAATTTCGCCGCACCCGCCGCGATGGCGGCGGCGCTGGCCGGACGCATGGCGGCGCGGGGTTCCGGGGGCATCGTGCTGGTCGGGTCTGCGGCGGCCTTCCATGCCCTCCCCTTCGCTGCCGCCTATTCGGGAAGCAAGGCCGGGCTGGCGCGCTTTGCCGAGGCACTGCGGGTGGGGGTGCGCAGGCACGGGGTCACCGTGACATTGGTGTCGCCCGGCTTCATCGACACCGCCGCCTGCCGTGAGGTTCCGGGGCCCAAGCCGCTGATGCTCAAGCCGGACGACGTGGCCGCGCGGATCGCGGCGGCTGCCGCGAAAGGCAAGGCGCATGCAATCATGCCCTGGCCCTTCGCATTGCTTCGGCTGTTCGACCGTCTGCTGCCACGCGTCTTGCGTGAGCGGCTCTTGCTGTCACTGGCGCCGCCGGCGCGGTAGCCGTCAGGTCGGACCGGGGGCGCTCAGCACCGCCGCGAGGATCGCGTGGTGCAGGCCTGCCGGGGTGAGGTCGGCCTGCCGGTTCTCGCCGGGCACGATCCGTCCCGCCGCATCGAGGCGCACCATTACATAAGGCGTGTGGCGGTCCCCGCCGGGTGCGGTCGCGCCCGGAATGCTGGGGCGATGGTCGCCGAAGAACACCAGCAAGGCCGGGCGACCCAGCGCGCCAAGCCGTTCGGTGAGCGTCGTCAGCATCGCGTCGCTGTTGCGCACGAGGCGCAGGTAGCTTTGCTTGAGGTCGCCGTCCGGATGGCCGTCCGGCGCCCAGGGGCCGTGGTTCTCGATGGTGACCGCATAGAGCAGGCTCGGTTCCGTGGCACCTGCCGCGAGCGCTACGATTTCGTCGGCTATCGCTGCGTCGGTCACGTAGCGTCCCTCTCCGGGGCCCGGAGGGGCGAAGCGGTCCTCTCCTGCCAGTTCGGCGAAACCGCCCGCCGGCATGATCCGGTCGCGGCCGTAGAAGCGCATATCGTGCGGGTGGAGGAACAGGCTGCGCCAGCCCGCGCCTTTCAGCCGTGCCGGCAGGGCATAGGATGCCTCGCCCAGCGCGGTGAGGAAGGGGTCGTAACGTCGGAAGCCCAGTTCATCCTCTTCGAGGCCGAACAGCACGCCATATTCGGTGCGCATGGTATAGGCGCCGAAGCCGCTGACCATCAGCCGGCCGCACTGGCAGGCGCCTTCCCGCGCTGCGGCCAGCCCTGGCAGGGCAAGCTTCGGGTCCGCGAAAAGTTCGGCGGGGTCGGCAAAGCTCTCGCACTGGATGACGACGACGAGTTCGGGGGCGCCGGCCGGAGGCGTTCGCGTGATATCGGCGCAGGGCGCCGGATCGCGGCTTTCCCGCCAGCGTAGCCAATAGAGCAGCAGCACGGGCAGCAGCCCATGGCGCAACACGTCGGCATGAGCGTCGGGCACGCGGGCGAGGCGCCGGATCGGCGCCGACTTCACCGAAAGCGCCAGCACCGCAAGGCTGAAGGTCAGAATGCCGAGCCCGATCAGGTGCGGCGGCAAGGTCGGCACGAACAGCCAGGCCAGCAGCGCGAAAAGAACAGCCGCCACCACGCCGGCGACGACACGCTGCCAGATCTGGACGGCGGAAAGATAAAACTGTGGATGACGAAATATCGCACCGATGAGTGCGAGGTCAGAAAAGAGCAACGGTTCACCCAGCATGGCGTGCTTGGCGTTCGAGGCCACTGCCAGTAACGCCAGGACGGCAAGGGCTAGTCCTGCCGATACTCCGACATTGCCGCAGCATGTCAGGAACAGACCGAACAGGCCCGCCATCATCCATGCCAGCAGCCACGAACCCGCCGTACTGCGTCCGGAAAGCATTGCAAACTTGGTATTTCGCGGGCGTACCAAGCCGTCTAGCAGGAGCGCGCCAAGCAGCAGGGCTGCGAATGTCAGTCCGTCGATCGTCACTGTCCTGCCGCGCTACCAGATCCTGCACCCAGCCCCTTGGAGCTTATTTCAGCGGGCGGAACCGGGGTCATAGCGGGTGGCCTCAAGGCTGTCATCAAGCGTCTCCGTCTGGCAAGTGCGGGGGAGGCAGGCTTGTCGCGTTTCGCGTGGCGGACTAACGGCTTGGGTCCAAGGCCTGTCACGTCGTGTCGGTGCAAAGCCGGGGCGCAATGCGTTTCCGGGAGATGTCATAATGGAGCGCTTTTCTGACGATGCCTGACCTTTCCGCCGACGCAGCCTCTTCCGGCGCCGAGGCACATCGTCCCGACGAAACCGGAAAGCGCACCGTCCTGATGCTGCAGGGCCTGATGGGGCCGCTGTTCCGCCGTCTGGGACAAGGGCTGATGGAAGCCGGGCACACCGTCCACAAGGTCAACTTCAACGGCGGCGACCGCCTGTTCTGGCGCCTTGCCAACGGTATCGACTATCGCGGATCGCTGGAGGACTGGCCGCAGGCCTTCGCCGAGCTGGTCCGCGAGCGTGGCATCACCGACGTGACGCTGTTCGGCGACTGCCGCGACCATCACCGGCCCGCCATCGAGATCTGCCGCCAGCTCGGCATACCCGTGCACGTGTTCGAGGAAGGCTATATCCGGCCGGACTGGGTCACGCTGGAGCTGGGCGGCGTCAACGGCCATTCATCGCTGCCGCGCGATCCAGTCTGGTACCGCGAGACGGCAGCTGCCCTGCCCCCGGTTCCGCCGCACGCGCAAGTCCCGGCCTCGTTCCGCCGCCGCGCGACCGAGGGGCTGCTCTACAATGTCGCCGATGTGTTCACGCGCTGGCACTATCCGCACTGGAACAACCATCGCCCCTGGCACCCGGTCGTTGAAGGCGTCGGATGGTATCGCAAGCTCCGCCGCCGCAAGGAGCGCGAACAGCTGAGTGCGCAGCTGATGGCCGAACTTGAAGCATCGGGCGCGCCGTACTTCCTGTTCCCGCTGCAACTCGATTCCGATGCGCAGATCCGGCTGCACTCGCCTTTCTCGGGGATCGGCCCGGCGCTCCAGAAGATCGTGAAATCATTCGCCAGCCACGCGCCGGCGGACATGCGCCTGGTGGTCAAGGAGCACCCGCTCGATAACGGCGTACGCGACTGGCAGCAGGAAACCGCCGACATGGCCGCGCGGTTCGGCGTTGCCGACCGGGTCGACTACTTGCCTTGGGGGGATATCGTTCCCGTCGCGCGGCGGGCGCGCGGCATGATCACGGTGAACAGCACCAGCGGCACGCTGGGCCTCGCCATGGGGGTGCCGGTGGTAGCGCTTGGCCACGCGGTCTACGACATTCCGGATATCACCTACCAGAACGGCCTCGATGCCTTCTGGCAGGACCCGGTGGCTCCCGATGCTGAGACTTTCGCAGCCTTCCGCCGCGTGCTGGTGGAGCGCTGCCTGATCCCCGGCGGCTTCTTCTCGGAAGAGGCGATTGCCAAAGTCGTACGCCATGCCATCGCCCGGTTCGAAGGCAAGGCATTGCCGCCAGAATGATGTGCCAGCCTCAGACCTGATGGTGAGACTGCGCTCTGTCTCTGTTCACGACCCGGCCGGATCGCTCGCGCTATGTCGCTGCCGTAACGCGTTCCGTGGTACGTTGGCCCGGGCGAGGCGGCAGCAGTCCCGTATCCTGTCGCCGCGCCTTTGATGTGTCGGCGTATGCCCTCGCTCACGACTGGCGGAGCGCGGCCCCCGGGTCCCACCATGGCACGGTGCAATCCGAGGGGTTCTCAGGTCCTACATTTCATTTCGGCCTGAGGGGGACGCCCCGCCATGGAAGGCATCGAGAGAAAGTTTGTCACGCTGAAGAGCGCCTGCTCCCGTCAGTCCGGTCAGGGTCGACGGCAGCAGAGCCCCTGCGAAGTTAAGCCGAGGGCCAAATTCTCGACCAAAACGTTCTCTCGATGAACGTTCTCATTCACCGCCTTTGGTTATGATGAGCCCAATGGAGGTCGTGCTATAGCCAGCCAATTCCAGCTTCAGATGGGGAGCGGAGAACGGCGGGAGATCAATGTGTTCGTCCACAGCGGTAGTGCCCGGCCACAGATTCAGCGGTTCCACCTTGTGTCCAGCGGATACGAGTTCGTGGATTACCAATTCGAAGTCCTGTTTCCGGAATAGACAGGTCTCAGGGGCTTCGAGGGTGTCCTCGTTCGATTGCAGGTTGAATTCAGTCGTTTGAACCGACACTCCTCCGGGCTTGAGTGTTTTCAAGCTGTTATGGAGGTAGTCCAGTCCCTTGCGTATCGATCCCAGATGTTCGAAGGCACATGCTGACCAGCAAAAATCATATCCAGTCAAATCGCCCGGAATGTTGTTCATGTCGGCGTGCATAAAGCTCACCTTCGTGAAGAATGTTTCGCGATCGACGATCTCCGGATGCCAAATTGATTCGAGACTTTCCCCCCACTGGGCGCCTTTATCCCAACGGTCACTAAAATCCAGGTCGGCCGGCGCATCGGTCGCCAAAATCTCGACACCAGCCTTGGCGAAAACCGAAGGCAGCGGTTCCAGACCGGTTCCGAAGCCTATACCGCGCCGCCCTGGCTGCAGCATTTCCTTGCTTTCCAACACAGCCAAAATGTACGCGAATTCCCATATTTTACGATGCATTACCGATGCATCCAGATTTAAACGGGCACAGAGAGAACGATATGCCTCCGTGTTCATCTGTTCGGCGGTGCAGAGCTGGCAAACTGGCTTATCCAAGGACGGTTCCTCAAACTGCCAACGAACTTCAGGAAATTGAGGGCGAGACAAAAGAAATGGCGGTAGGGTGTAATGGTCGCGGCGCCAGCGGGTGCCCAGCTCACGCGAATTTGCGCTTTCAAACAACGCGATTGCTTGAGGTGTTCTTAAAAATGTATCTCTAAGATCTTCGGTTCGATTGTAACCGTTCCGATGAAACTCAATTTCATCATCGCTTTGTGGATCAATACCTAAGAGAAAGCGCATTCCCCAAATCGCTGCTTCTCGTGAAACCGCCATATCACCTTTTCCTATGTTGCAGTGCTCAATCCGATAAGCGGTGCGAAATGTTTTGTAACCAGAAATCAGGGGGGCAAATATAGAATTAGGCGGTGGCAACGCCACCAGTCAGGCGATGTGGGTCTCCGCTTCGCAGATAGGTGGCACAGGCCCGCTTTGCCTTAATCTATGGAGCCCGATTGAGCAGACTACGGTGTTAGAGACATCTTCGGCGCTTACAGCTGCGGACGTCTGTCATGATTACCTGTGCGTTTGGCGCTCGCTTTTTCTTTCATCGCGTAGGCAAGTCGGAAATCCGCGATGCCCAGTTTCGCCAAGCAGGGTCAGGAGGCCACCAGCTTCAGGAGGCGCCGATGTAACACGGTACGGCCTGGCTCCCAATCTTCATAGATGAGGTAGATATCGCTCCCGTCCGCAATCCAGCGAGCGTACGTAAGTGCGCATGGGGTGTTCGGATCGGGATGGCTTCGCGTGATGAGGGGCTGCGAGTTTGGCGCACTCCAGCCACGCGATCCAGAGCGAGGCCACTGGCCATTTGGTGCCCGGACGATCTGAAATATCCAATCCTGATTGGTTGTGCAAACAAGCCCGCGGTTCATGGCTTCGATTACGAGGAACGTGTGCCTTTCACCGATCAAGGATGTGGCGGCACCAACGCCGGTGCAATCGGGAACCCACTGTCCGCAATCGGCTGGGCCAAGAATCGCATCGCCAGGAAGACCCGGTCCATCGACGGCCCACCGCAGGAAATCAGGTGTCGCCACCACGCCTCGATAGGAACGTTTCAATTTGTAATTGTATCCGTGCAAAGTAATCAGATAACGCCCCCCGGCTTTCTGAACGATATCCGGTGTTCCTTCGTCGACCGTGTTTGCAGGGTCGCAAGCCTTTCCCCGACCCTCACAAATGCGCGACCAAAGCTCACCATTACGGACCACTGGGTTGTGGTTGTCGGCAACGAACGGGCCTGCGGGAGACGGTGCGCGACGGCTATAGTGACAAAGCGACCATCCGCCTTCGTTCCGTGTCGCGAGGCACTGCGCGAGAATGTGCCACGTCTCGTTCGCTTCGTCGTAATAAGTACTGCCGTCCAGAACTGCGCACCCGTCGCCATTGGAGCCGGGCTCGATAATAGGCACTGGCCCCGACCAGGACTTGCCCTTGTCCCGGCTCGAGCGAATAACGACCCGGGTGTGATCGGCAGGACATTGTGGAATCGGGGTAAGGTACTGACGACTGAACGCATACCAAATACCATTTGCGACGAAGAACCAGCTCGAATTGTCGAGCACGGTACCCTCACGTTCTTCAGGCCAATGCACATCACCGACTTGCACGAACCGGGCGCGACCGCTCCACAAATCGTCCGGAGAAACGGTGGCGGCCAAGCATGAAGTTGCGGTACCAAGGAAAAAAGCCGCAACTAGCCACAGCGATTTGGGCACATTCCTCTCCTAGACTGTCCGACCACTTTAAGACTGCACGAGCCAGCTCGTAACGCAACGAATGAGTGCACTTGGGGCTTGCGGAGGTATCGATGCAGCCAATATCACTTCAGGAGAACACCGGCGACATGGCGAACCATAGCTGAAATCGGATCACCCAGCGTTGCGATCGCCCCCCAACGAGATCACGCCGGGCGGAAGTTTGTGAGTACCCGTCAGCAGTTGCGCCTCTATAGGGACATGGCATTGTAAAGTTTTGCACGAGCGAACAGGTTTAGTTAAGACGGTTGGCCCCCTTCAATCGCGAGTTATGATGAATAGCACCACGACGATCGTTCCTGTCGTTCTGTCCGGCGGATCCGGCACTCGCCTTTGGCCCGTATCGAGGCCTGAACGTCCGAAGCAGCTTCTGCCGCTGACGGCTAAGGAAACCATGCTGCAGCTCACCGTAGGGCGCACCAGTGGTTACACCGCCGCTGCGGTTAAGCGGCCGATCCTGGTCGCCAATTCCGCGCATGCGCACATTATTGACGAGCAACTCGGCGCCTCCGGCATCGACGACTATCTCGTGTTGCTGGAGCCATTTGGCCGTAACACGGCACCCGCCATCGCCTTGGCCGCGCTCGAGGCGGATCCCGACGATGCGCTGCTCGTGATGCCGAGCGATCATATCATCGCCGACCTCGCCGGTTTCCACGGGGCAATCACCCGTGCGCTGCCGCTGGTGGCTGAAGGCTGGCTCGTCACATTCGGCATCACGCCGGATAGCCCCGAGACCGGATATGGTTATATCAAGATGGGCGCGACTTGCGGCGATCTGGTGCATGAAGTTGCTCGCTTCGTCGAGAAGCCAGATGCTGTCCGCGCCGCCGAAATGCTCGCGGAGAGCAACCACGCCTGGAACGCCGGTATATTCCTGTTCCGGGCCGACGCTTATCTGGCGGCGCTCGCCAGACATCAGCCCGATATGCTGAACGCCGTGAGTGCCTCGCTGGCGGGAGCCACGCGAAACGGCAAGCATGTCTCTCCCGAGCCTCGGGCCTTTGCCGAGTGTCCGTCCGAATCGGTCGACTACGCCATCATGGAGCGCGAAGATCGGGTCGCGTGCGTGCCGGTGGATATGGGATGGTCGGACGTCGGCAGCTGGGATTCCCTCCATGCCGTCAGTGACAAGGATGCCGACGGCAATGCGGTTCGCGGGCAGGCGTTGGCGCTCGGTGCGAACAACTGCCTCGTCCACACGGACGGCCCTCGCGTCACGCTTGTCGATGTCGACGATCTGATCGTCGTCGTATCGCAAGGCGAGGTCATGATTCTGCGCCGCGGCGAATCCCAAAAGGTTCGAAAGGTTACAGAGGCCCTCAAGGCTCCGGTGCTTCAAGTCGCCGAATAAAAGGAGTCGCCTCGGCGATTATACTCCGCGGCGCACCGACCAGAATTTGTGAGAATCCATGCCCCAAACCGTTTCGATCACCGACCTGATGACGCGCTCCAGAGTGGCCTTCGGAACCAGCGGAGCACGCGGCCTCGTCAGCGCGATGACCGACGCTGTGTGCTTCGCCTATACCTGCGCTTTCTTGCAGCATCTCGGTAACATCGGGCAATTCGCGCCTGGCAGAACGGTCGCAATTGCGGGCGACTTGCGCCCATCCTCGCCGCGCATTCTGGCTGCCTGCGCTGCCGCGGTGCGCCACATGGGCGGGCAGGTCGCATTCTGCGGCTTCGTGCCTTCCCCTGCCGTCGCCGCCTATGGTTTCGAGCGCGGCATTCCGTCGCTGATGGTGACCGGGAGCCACATCCCAGACGACCGCAACGGCATCAAGTTCAACCGCGTCGACGGTGAAGTGCTCAAACCCGACGAATTGGCCATGCGTGCGCAGGAAGTGGCTCTGCCTGACATCTTCGATGAAGCTGGCATGCTCAGGGAGGTACAGGGCTGCGGTCCGATTGTTGACGCCGAAACCGCATATGTGGCTCGCTATTCCCAATTCTTTGGGCCCGAGGCGCTACGCGGACTGAAACTGGGTATTTACGAGCATTCCGCCGTAGGCCGCGATCTCCTGTCCGCGATCGTCGGTAAATTGGGTGGAGAAGTCATCCGTCTCGGCCGCTCGGAAACCTTCATTCCCGTCGATACCGAGGCTGTTCGGCCCGAAGATCAGGCGCTGGCCCGGACCTGGGCCCAAGACTTTGGCCTCGATGCGATTCTCTCCACCGACGGGGATTCTGACCGTCCGCTATTGGCGGACGAAACCGGAGCATGGATGCGCGGCGACGTGCTGGGCATCCTGTGCGCTCAAGCCCTGGGGATCGAAGCTGTAGCTACCCCGGTAAGTTGCAATTCGGCGGTGGAACAGTCCGGCGCATTCCGGGACGTGCGCCGCACCCGCATCGGCTCGCCCTATGTGATCGAGGCGATGAACACGCTCGCCGCCGGATCAGTCCCGATCACCATCTGCGGTTACGAGGCCAATGGCGGCTTCCTCCTGGGCACGCCGATTGAGGCCGAAGCGCGCACGATGGCGGCGCTTCCGACGCGCGATGCAGTCCTGCCGATGCTGGCAGTGCTTGTCGCAGCGCATCGCCAGGGTGTCTCGTTATCCTCGCTACAGGGAGAACTGCCCGCGCGGTACACCTTCAGCGAAAGGCTACAAGACTTTCCGACCGAACAAAGTCAGGCGCTGTTGGCCCGGCTCCAGAAAGGATCGGAACTTGAAGTCCTCGACCGTGCGACGGAAATGTTCGGTGGGCTGACGGGAACGGCAAGCGCCTTCGACATCACTGACGGCCTGCGCCTCACTTTCGTGAACGGCGACGTCGTCCACTTGCGCCCCAGCGGCAACGCCCCTGAACTGCGCTGCTATACGGAAAGCGCGACGCCCGAACGCGCCGCTTCGCTGAATGCCAAGGTTCTTGCCATTGTCTCCCGCGAACCGGGATGTAGCGGCAGCTAATTCAGCGCCGCCAGGATTGTCCCGGCGGCTCCGCGCCAGTTTGCAGTCGGCGGGGTGACCGTGACCCGGCCAGCCCGAGCCTCGCCGATCCAGTCGTGGATACAGTTCCCCAATTCCTTTGCTTCAGCAGCGGCAGGGAAGTAGCGAACTCCGTGTTCTTCGTGGATTCGAAAGATAGGTAAGTCGCGCGCTAGAACCGGCTTATTGTGACCTAGCGCCTCGATCAACGGCAGGCCGAAACCTTCTGCGTGCGAGGCAATGATGACTCCCTCGCAGGCTTGGTAGATCTGCTCCAGTTCATGATCTGCGACGTCATCGAACCAAAGAAGCTTACTGCCATGCTCAGGATGATTGCGGATAGAATCACGCAGGCTCTCCACCTGCCAGCCCATCCGGCCGACCAGCACGAGGCGATGTTCTGATCCCTGTCGCCAGAGTTCGCTGAAGGCCGCGAGAATATCAGCGTGCCCCTTGCGCGGCTCCAATGTGCCTACCATCAGTGAAAATGGCTGGCCGGTGTCAAACCGTACGCAAGGTTCTTCAGGAGCGATCAGGGCCGTTTGTAATACGGAATCCATAATCGCATGGCCCATCGGGACAATTCTCGTGCCGAAACCGCCTTCGAGACCGAAGCGATCAGCGAGAACGCGCCTTAAATCGTCCTCAGTCTGCTGCGAGATGCACAGAAAACCTTCAGCCATCCCCGCGATGATCTCCAGCCACGCCTTGTAGCGGATGACATTATTGGGGGAGAACCACTCTGGTCGCTCCACGGGCAGCAAGTCGCAGATCAGAAACCACAATTGGCCGCCTTGGCGCTGGAATCCGGCGAGCTGGCGACGGTGTATCCGGACAGTGTCGAGCGAAAAATCCAATCCGAAGAAGACGTCGCCCGGCCGAGCCTTGATCGCGGCGATGTTGGTGGTCGCTGCCGCCGTCGGCCACGATATGACATGATAAGGGCGGCGCCGGTTGGCAGCGACGAAGCGGATTTCCCATTCGGCCGACGCCTCCTCGATCAACGCCAGCGCCAAGGCGCGCACCACCCGCTGGATGCCGGTCCCGGCATCGTTTTGGCTGATTACTGCTAGGTCCACGTAGAGCCTGCGACGTTCTTCCGAAGCTCGCGCATTGTTTCGCGCGATCCGGACCGGTTCATCGCGTCGCCGCTGGACACGCCACGCGCGCAGCCCGCGCCCGGTCACCGCCTGATCGATGCGATATGGCAGCAGGTCGAAAAAAGGACGTAAGGTTATGGCGCGCATTTTGTGCACTATGTTTACTGTGCGAGAATGGCCGCGGTCGTCGCCACCGGCAACACCGTGGAGAAGACGGCATTCAGGAACTTCTGGAAATCAGCCAACGGAGCGTTGGAAACGTACAGTACGTCCTTGTTCCGAATCGGGAAGCTCTGGGCGATGAAGAAGGTGGAAGGGTCCTTCATGTTGATGCGATAGATAACCGGAACCTTGCCGTCCGGTGTGACTTTCGCTGTCGCACGAACTTCAGGCGACAGCGCGGCCGGATCCTCTAAGCGGAAGATGAATACACCCTTTACGTCGGCGCGCGCATCCTGGAGCCCAGCGACGCGGCCCATCGCCTGCGCCAGCGTCAGCCCTGTAGCCTCGAAGGGCACCTCTTCGTTTCTGCCAACAGCACCCAGCGCCGTGAAACTAAAGGGCTGGAACATCACAGTCATGATATCGTCGGGTTGAAGCCGAACGTTCTGCCGAGGATCACGGATCACCGTTTCCAAGGGCAATGACGCTATTTTTGAATCCCTCGTGATCTGGACAGTCATCTTGCCGACCGGTTGCTTCACACCGCCTACAGACGCCAAAACGTCGAGGATGCGTTCGCCGCGAGCAGTCAGGGGAATCCTGGCACTGTTGGCGACATCCCCAACAACAGTCACGTTCGCCGTCGCATTCCGGATTAGGCGCACGATCGCTTGCGGCTGGTGAGCCTTGCCGACAAGGCGCCCCGTAATGTCCTTGGCAATTTGCTGAGGAGTGCGACCATCGGCCTGAACGCGCCCCACAAAAGGTACGGTGATCTGGCCGTCACTATCGACCATTTGTTCCGGCAATGAAGTGCCATGGGCAATCGTTCCGGACGAGGACGCTTGCGAGGATGATTGCGAGGCCAATTGCGCGCCGCCTCCGGCAACGCCAAACAGCGCGGCCGGCGGGGCCTCCCATATTGCGATATCGAGTACGTCGCCCTTACCGATCACCGACCCGATCGGCCTGCCTTCGCCTAGGCTCTCTGAGAAGGAACCCTGTTCGCTGCTCGCCAAAATATCATGGGCTACCACGTCGGTAACGTCAATTACCTGGATGCCGGAGCCGGCGACAGACCGGTCAGGAGCTCCGTCGACACTGCGCGTCGATGGCCCTGAAGCTGGCACCACCGCGCAGGCGGAAAGAGAAATTACACAAGCTGCCGATGCCATGAGGCGGGCCGAAACAGTGTAAACTTTTTTCATGACTTCAGCCCAATTTTTCTAACTTGCAGTAAGCCGGCGAACGGGGTCGGACCTATGCCGCAAGCAGAAGTCCGGATCAAGGAGGCCCCAGGCGCATGTGCCAACTTCCCCCGGCAAAATACAAAACCGACGAGACTGGACGAGAACAACTCTGGAGGCTAGGTGGCTTGCGCACGCGCTTGCTTACGGCCGGGGCGGCATTCTGATACTGCTTGAGGGTTTATGAATGCGCCTGCACTCACGCAGAAATAGTGCAGAACGTAAGCATAATGTCAGGAAAAATTAGCCGGCGACCGCGGAACAAAGAAATATTTCATGATGGACATAAAAAAAATTCGGCCCTTGTTTCTGGTCACGGTTATTATCCCGACCTTGTTGGCCGCATTATATTTTGGAATTTTTGCTTCGGATATTTATATTTCCGAATCGAGATTTATTGTTCGCAGTCCTGACAAACCGGCTACAACCGGCTTGGGTGTCCTTCTTAAAAGTACCGGCTTCGCGAACGCCGGGGACGAGATATACGCGGCCCATGACTTTGTTCTTTCACGCGATGCGCTCCAGGCGCTGAATCGCGATGGCGCTTTTGTGCGCGCCTATAGCGCCCCCTCGGTTTCGATCTTCGATCGCTTCGCTCCCGCAGGGATGAGCCGCACCTTCGAAGATCTCTACAAGTATTACGGAAAGAAAGTGGAGGTCCAGCAGGACACCACCTCGTCGATCGTCACGCTAACCGTGCGGGCCTACACCGCAAAGGATGCACAGCGGTTCAACGAGCAACTGCTTGAAATGGCTGAAGCCACCGTCAACAAGCTGAACGAGCGAGGTCGGCAGGATCTGATCCGTTTCGCCGAAGCAGAGGTGGCCGATGCCAAGAACAAATCGCAAACCGCTGCGCTGGCGCTCTCCGCTTACCGCAATGAGGCTGGTGTCATTGATCCCGAGAAACAGGCCACGGTTCAGATCCAGATGGTCTCCAAGCTTCAGGACGAATTGATCGCCACGCGCACACAGCTTCGTGAACTCCGGGCCTTTGCTCCTCAAAACCCTCAGATCGAAGTCCTCGAGACGCGCGTGAGCGGTCTCGCCTCCGAAATCAACGAGCAACTCGGCGTTGTCGCCGGCGGTAACAAGTCGCTCTCTTCGCGGGCAGCCCAGTACCAGCGCCTTTGGCTGGAGAACCAGTTCGCTGACAAGCAGTTGGCCAGCGCAATGGCTTCGCTGGAGGATGCCCGCAACGAGGCACGCCGAAAGCAAGCCTATGTCGAGCGCATTGTTCAACCGAACCTGTCTGATGAAGCCCTCGAGCCTCGCAGACTGCGTGGAATTTTCTCGACGTTCATTCTCGGGCTTGCCGCATGGGGCATTATCAGCATGCTGCTCGCGGGCATGCTCGAACACCGGGACTAGGCGATCGTCCAATGGAATCTTCGCAGTTTAACGTGCTTTTCCGGAGTGCGGCAATCCAGGGGCGGGTTATCCAGGCGCTCTTGATGCGCGAAATCCTGACGCGTTTCGGCAGGCATAACATTGGATTTCTGTGGCTGTTCGTGGAGCCGATGCTTTTCACGACCGGTGTGACGATCCTGTGGACAGTCACAAAAGCGGTTCACGGTTCGACGCTTCCGATCGTTGCATTTGCGCTGACCGGTTATTCGAGCGTGCTCCTGTGGCGCAACATGCCTTCGCGTTGTATCGGCGCTGTCGAGCCTAATCTTTCTTTGATGTACCATCGCAATGTCCGTGTGCTCGATGTCTTCCTTGCCCGGCTCCTGCTCGAAGCAGGGGGCGCCACCATTTCCTTCGTCGTCCTGAGCCTGTTCTACATCTATATTGGCTGGCTCGAACCACCTGTGGACGTTCTCACAGTGGCCAAGGGATGGCTGATGCTCGCCTGGTTCGGCGCCAGCCTCGCGATGCTGTTGGGCGCTCTTGGGGAAAAGCATGAGGTCATCGAGCGGTTATGGCACCCGGTGGCCTACATTGCTTTTCCACTTTCAGGCGCTGCCTTCATGGTGGACTCGCTGCCCGCAGCAGCGCAGCAATACATTCTCTATGTGCCGATGGTGAATGGGGTGGAGTTGGTCCGCGAAGGTTACTTCGGCGACAAGGTCCATGTTCACTACGACCTTCCCTACATGGTGGCGTTCTGCATGGCGCTGAGCCTTTTGGCGCTGGCCCAAGTCACCGTAATTAGCCGTGAGATCACGCCGGAATGATCACTGTCGAACATGTGAACAAGGTCTATCCGACCCGATCAGGTGACCGCTTGGTGCTAGACGACATCTCTTTCACGTTGGCGCGTGGAGAGAAGCTGGGCATTCTCGGTCGCAACGGCGCGGGCAAGTCGACACTGATCCGCCTCGTCAGCGGTGCCGAACGTCCAACCTCTGGCACTGTTACTCAGGAGATGTCGGTGTCTTGGCCGCTTGCCTTCGGTGGAGCTTTCCAGGGAACTCTCACGGGACTCGACAACGTTCGCTTTATAAGCCGCATCTATCGGCAGGATTATAAGCGGAATATCGATTTCGTTGCCGATTTCACCGAACTGGGCATCTATCTTCGGGAGCCCGTACGCTCCTATTCACAAGGTATGAGGGCCCGCCTCGCCTTCGCCATTTCAATGATCATTGAATTCGATTGCTATCTGATCGATGAAATCACCGCAGTGGGAGACGCGCGCTTCCATGAACGGTGTGAAGCAGAGTTGTTCCAGAAGCGTAATGACCGCGCCATGTTGATCATTTCACATGATGTTAACTATGTTCGGCAACATTGCCAGAGATTTGCCGTAATAAATGATGGTAAATTAATCTTCTATGAAGACTTTGATCAGGCTTACTATGCGCATGCTCAAAATATGAATTTACACAATTAAATAGAATTGGCCGAATACGCTAGGATACACGGAGTTTATTGATGACTAAGACAGCCCTGATTACCGGCGTGACCGGGCAGGACGGCAGCTATCTTTCCGAGCTCCTTCTCGAAAAGGGCTATCAGGTCCACGGCATGATCCGCCGGTCGAGCACGGTCAACACCTGGCGCATCGACCACCTGCTTGGCGAAGAACACGATGACCGCTTCTCGCTGCATTACGGCGACTTGTCGGACGCCAACTCGCTGCGCCGCCTGATCGACCTCACGCAGCCCGACGAAATTTATAACCTGGCCGCGCAGAGCCATGTGCGCGTCAGCTTTGACCAGCCCGAATATACCTGCGACGCTACCGGAACCGGTGTTTTGAGGCTGCTCGAAGCGATCCGCGCCTCGACCCAATATGCCCCCCGCACGGTCCGCTTCTACCAGGCCGGGTCGAGCGAGATGTTTGGCTCGGCTAAGCCGCCGCAAAGCGAGGATACGCGCTTCGAGCCGCGCAGCCCGTATGCCTGCGCGAAGGTCTATGCCCATTACCAGACGGTGAACTACCGCGAGAGCTATGGCATGTTCGCCAGCAACGGCATCCTGTTCAACCATGAGAGTCCGCGCCGTGGTGAAGCCTTCGTGACGCGCAAAATCACGCTGGCAGCCGCGCGCATCAAGCTAGGGCTGCAGAAGAAGCTATTCTTGGGCAACCTTGACGCCAAGCGTGATTGGGGCTTTGCTGGCGACTACGTCGAGGCGATGTGGCGGATGCTTCAGCACGACCGTCCGGATGACTTTGTCGTGGCCACAAACAAGGCGATCTCGATCCGCGAGTTCTTAGCGTTGACGTTCGAACCTCTCGAACTCGATTGGGAGGATTTCGTCGAGATCGACGAGCGCTTCTACCGTCCAGCCGAAGTCGATTACCTACTGGGCGACTACAGCAAGACGCAGGCCGCACTCGGCTGGAGTCCCACGCATGATGTCGCGTCGCTTGCAAAGATGATGGTCGAAAGCGACCTTCAGCTTGCCAAGCGCGAGAAGTATCACCGCAACTTCGACGAACTTGAGGCACAGATTGGCCAGTAAGCCAGGTCTTCTCGTTACGGGTGCGTCAGGCTTCGTCGGCCGGCATGTGGTCGCGCAGGGCCGTGAACGGTTCGACATAGTCGCAACCGGGCGCGGTTCCCGGCCCGACTGGCTGCCTGCGGACGTTGCGTGGCGCACCGTCGATCTGTTGAACCGCACCTCGGTGGCGGACCTGCCGGATGATTTTCCGTACGTGCTGCATCTCGCAAGCGAAACAGTGCCGTCGAAATTCTCGACTTACGATCCGCTGCTAGATTCGGTTGAGATGACGTTGAACCTGTGCCGGCATCTACGTTCGGGACGGCTCCTGTTCGCCAGTTCCTGCTTGATCTACGCTGCCAGCAGCCAACCGATGACTGAGGAGGCACCGCTTGATCCGCGCGGCCATTACGGGCTGACCAAGCAATTGTGCGAGGCGATAGTTTCTCGTGCGGCCTCGGAAGGAATCATCGAAACCGCGATTGCGCGTCCTTTCAACCATATCGGAACAGGGATGCGCCCTGACCTCGTCATCCCCTCTATCGTTCGGCGTGTTCAGGACGCTGAGGACGGGGCTTCGATCCTGATGGCCGGACTCGACAGCGTGCGCGATTTTCTGGATGTGGAGGATATTGTTGAGGCATATTTTGCTATTCTGGGCATCTCTCCGACGCAGGATAGAATCTTCAACGTATCGAGTGGAGTTGCGACCAGTATCGGCGATGTCGTGCGGACTGTCGCGCGCGTCCTCGGCAAGCCGATTGGAGAAGTTGTCTTCGCCGACCGAGGCAATTCGGCAGATGACACTTCGATAGTCGTGGGCGATGCAAGCAAGTTGCGCACCTTGACCAATTGGGCGCCGCAGATCGGACTTGAAGAAAGTCTGCAAAAGCTAACACTGAGTGCTTCGGCTCACTGACGGGGCGTTCAGGGGCGCTTTGGCGACCGGTGTGGGAGGCACAAATCTCTGTTTCAGATAATGGGATTGTCGCTGACTGGCTCCATAGTTTCCAGCGTCATGTAGCGAGCGCGCTGGACGACCCAATCGTCGGATTGCTCCATGAGGATAGCCCCGATGAGCCGGGCGAGTCGCATCGATCCACAGAGACGGCCAGTCGACTCTCGCCTGGCGCTTCGATTGGGGACGTCGCGCGCGCTGTAATTGTCGACGTTTCGCCGATCTAAAAGTGGTAGTGCAGGTTTATAGAAGACGCGCCCAGAGCCGCCTTCCGAGTTCAACTCTCCGCCATTGCCTACAACCTCAGGCCCATGATGAACATTCTCGCAGGCCCTGCATAAGAGTTGCCTTCCGTCTCGGCAATCACGGGGCCAGACAAGCCAATCGCTTATTACCGTTGCGCCTCAGTGCCTACGCCCAGCGGCGCTCAAGTCTCATAATTCGGTCTTCTGGTCGGCATCGGCCCGACATGAGGTCGGATCGTTGTGCCTGGGAAATGGGATGTGGCGAAGTTGCCGCCCCGTGCAAAGGCACGGCCGCGCTCTATTTCGCTGACGCTCAACCGAGCCGCCTGCGGCGTCTCGTCGGCGTAGCCGTTTCGATCACTGGCGGGGCGGGACGCTATCCGCGTCCCGTCAGCGGTCTCCGCGCCTGCGGCGCGTCGGCGTGTGCCTCGGCTCCAGGGTGACGGGGGGCGTCACGGCCCCTTAGCCCCGCCATGGCAAGCCGCAACCTGGGCAGGGCCCAGGTCCTCCATTTCATTTCGGCCCTTCGGGTGCACCCCGCCATTTCAGGCGAGGCTTTTGGTCCGCTCCTGCCGCCCCGCCACCCCGGCGCCGGTCAATGGCGGTTGAGGAAAGGAACAGGAGACATGGAAAGGACCAATCGCCAAAGCCTCTATGGAGAGGTCATCTCGCGCATCATTGCCGAGCTGGAGGAGGGCCGGCTCCCATGGGTGCAGCCTTGGGACAGTGCGCGGTGTCCCTGCCTGATGCCGCACAATGCCGTTTCAGGAAGGGTCTATTCGGCGATCAATGTGCTGATCCTATGGTGCGAAGCGGTGGAACGCCAGTTCGGTTCGCAGCGCTGGCTGACATACAAACAAGCCCTGGCGGCGGGCGCTCACGTCCGACGTGGCGAAAAGGGCACGGTCATCTGCTATGCGGATCGCTTCACCCCGAAGGGCGAGACCGAGCAGGCGCGGTGCGAGGATCGCGAGGCGCGGACGATTGCGTTCCTGAAGCGCTTCGTCGTGTTCAACCTCGATCAGATCGAGGGGCTGCCGGAACGCTATGCCGAGGAACCGGCGGTGCCCGATCCGGTCCTGGCGGTTGCCGAGGTGGACCGGTTGATTGCGGCTACCGGCGCCGATTTCCGGATCGGCGGCGACGAGGCGTTCTATGCCCCGAAGCAAGACTATGTGCAGGTGCCCCCGCAGGCGGCTTTCCATGAGCCGGTGAACTGGTTCCGCACGGCCCTTCATGAGCTTGGTCATTGGAGCGGAGGAAAGGCCCGATTGGACCGCGACCAGACGGGCAAGTGCGGCTCGGCATCGTACGCAAAGGAAGAGCTCATTGCCGAGATGACCTCGGCCTTTGCCTGCGCGTCGCTGGGTATCCAGCCCACGGTGCGGCATAGCGATTACCTTGGCTCATGGCTTGAAGTGCTCCGCGCCGACGAGAAGGCGATCTTCCGGGCGGCCAGCGCTGCCAGCAAGGCGGCCGATTACCTCCTCGCTTTCGGGGAGGACGCGGCATGAGATGGCATCTCTATCTGCTGGAGCAGCGCATCCGCGAGGCGTTCCTGCGCCATGCCTTCCCGGAGTACGAAGATCCGGACCTTCGCCGGCTCGCGCGGGCGGTACGTTCGCTTCCCTGGCTTCCGCGTGCGGTGTTCCACCTGCTGCGGTTCGAGGGCCTTCGCTATGAGCAGATCGCCGAGCGGCTCGGCATCAGCACGCGCAGGGTAGAAATCGAAGTGGGCCGGGCGATGGGCCTGATCGTGCGCTCACGGAACCGGCAGGAGCGCAAGGGCTGGTAAGGGATCGGGGCGCGCCCGCTGCGGCGGGCGCGCCCCGGCCATGCTTTCCGGCGCGACGGTTGCTCAGGCTTGCGGCGGGAAATCGTCGACCAGATAGGAGATGGGATTGCGCATCCATTCGGTCACGGCGCTCTCGCGCCAGCCGCAGCAACGCTCGGCAATGCGAACCTGCTTCGGGAAGGTCCCGGACTGGACCTTGCGGTAGAGGGTCGCGCGGGAAAGGCCCGTGCGCTTGAGGACGGTATCAAGGCGCAGGAAACGATCAGGTGGCATCATGTTCATGTGGCATGTCCTTTCCTATTCATGAGGGGGACTGGCCGGCCGTGAGCAAGATTGGTCCAAACTGGGCCGCCTGCAAGGGCGCTAATTGGCGTTTATCGGATATTCTCGGCCCAGATTCATCGACTTGCACCTTAGTGGATGCTGGCGGCACTCTATGGACACCAAAAAAAATCTCGCAGTCGGGAGCCCGCGACCGGCGGTTCTGTCTCACACCGTCTCAGCGCGCGGAACGCGCGCAAATTGTCACGACCGCGCAAACGCGAATCGCGCCAGGCCTCGGCGGCGATCACACCGCGTCGCCATCTGGAATATTAGCGCCGCAGCCGCTGGGTCAGGATGGCATCGCCCGCTGGCGCAACCGCGCATGGCCGGTCACGTGGCAGACGTGATCGACCAGTGCGCAAACGATCACTCTAATCTGGTCCGGCGTGAAGCCGCCGTCGTCGAGAGCCTTGTCGTCGACCAGATGGGTTCGGTTCCATTTCCAGTAGGGCGACAGCACTTGCATCAGTCGCGCGGTCTCGGCGCAATCGTAACCGAAACCGGTGACGTTGGCGTAGGCGAGCGACCTGTCGACCTGGAGGCCGACATGCCGCGCACACCAGCTGTCGGGAAAGCCGACATCGAGCAGGTGGGCCGATAGCGCCAGCTGGGCGACGATCCCGGACGTGTAGAGGAAATAATGCCAATCGAACGGCACATCGGGCGAAAGCGAGCCCATGAACTCTTCGGCTCGCCTGGCGCGTGCGCGGCTGAGACTGCGCCCCTGCTGGGTGCGCAGCAATCGCACCGGTTCCGCGCCATAGATTTTCCAGAGCGCGGCGAGCGCGGAGTTTTCATCGGGCAAGGAGTTTAGCGCCGCAGCGACAGCGGCGATTTCGTCGGGTGAAGCAGCAGGAACAAGAGCGTCCATTGGCACCTCCGGGTCCGCATCAAGGCGGGTTGGCGGAAGGCTTCGAGACAACTTGCGGACCAGTCCCGAACTCCCGCACGCTAACGCGCGGGAGCCGCCGGAGCTGGTAACATGCGAAAGCACATGCGCCGCCGCCTTTCACCCGAAGGTTTGGACATACGCGACGGCACCCCGGAAAACCGTGTTTTCCGAGTTCCTTTGCTTTCGCGGGATTACCAGTCCCGGCGCTGCCCTTTGCGCAGCGCCTTGGCAGGATAACAGACGGGAATCCTTACGCCAAGGCCGGGCGAACCGAAGGTAGGGCTTCACACGTTCAGCCCTCTATCGAACGGCTCTGGCGTTCGTCCTTCGCGGCGGCATCGTCGGCGAATGTGCGCATGCCGCGCCGTCGCCATAGCGTCAGTGCCTGCTCGCGATCTTCGCCGCGCAACCTGGCTGCGGCTTCGACGAGTAGACCGAGGAGCGCCGCACGGTCATCCCCGGTCAGCTCGACCAGTTCGGCTTTGACGACGAGCCCGCCGAGATCGATGAGCTGGCGGGTGCGCTCGCGCCGCTTCACTTGCCACGCGCGGACATCATGCCGCGCCCGGCTCGCCAAGTGGCAATTGCGCGCGGCCTGGCTCCGCCGCAGCGCCGCGCGGCTCGTCGCCAGTTCCTGTGCGAGCGCCTTTGCCGTTCCCTGAAAAGAACGCAGCGCCCCGCTTGCGCCACGCCTCCTTCTTTGCGGCATCCGTGGTGGTGGCAGCATCGAGCAGGGCACCGGCCAGCATCTCGGCGGAAAGGGCATCGGCGCCTGTCGCGTTCACCAGTTCGCCGAGCTGGCTGGTCTTGCGTATTTTGAGTTGCCGCGCCTTGTCAGTGAGTGCTTTGAGTTCGGCGTCATAGTCACGGGGCTTGCGCATCGTCCGTCCTTTCTGTGATCGAGGCGGACGGTTCAGCTATCGGGAGTCTCAGCGCCGAACAATAGTGTGAAATCTTCTGGGATTTCGCGTTCCCGAGTGCGATGAAATCGTTCGAGGGCGCGCTTATACGTCGTGCCGACGTGCTGCTTGAAGTGTAAATGGATGGCCGTCATGGCGATCTACCACTTCTCGGCCAAAGTCATTTCGCGCGCTACCGGCTCCTCGGCGGTGGCCGCCGCCGCCTATCGCTCCGCCTCGCGGCTGCACGACGAGCGGCTGGGGCGCGATCATGACTTTTCCAACAAAGCGGGCGTCGTCCACTCGGAAGTGCTGCTCCCCGAGAACGCACCAGAGCAGTGGCGTGATCGCGAGCGGCTGTGGAACGATGTCGAGGCGGCCGAGAAGCGCAAAGACGCGCAGCTCTGCCGTGAAGTCGAGTTCGCCATTCCCCGCGAGCTCGACCAGGCCGAAGGCATTCGCCTTGCAAGGGACTTCGTTTCCCGCGAATTCGTGGCGCGCGGCATGGTCGCCGATCTCAATGTGCACTGGGATATTGGCGAGGACGGACAGCCCAAGCCCCATGCCCACGTGATGCTCGGCATGCGTGAAGTGACCGAGGACGGTTTCGGTCCCAAGGTGCGCGACTGGAACCGTACCGAACTGCTTACCCATTGGCGCGAAGCCTGGGAGACCCACGTCAACCAACGCCTGACCGAACTCGATATCGATGCGCGGATCGATCACCGCTCGCTGGAAGCCCAGGGCATCGAACTTGAGCCGCAGCACAAGATCGGCCCGGCCGCCTCGCGCATGGCGGGGCAGGGATTGGAAAGCGAGCGGCTCGAAGAGCACCATTCGATTGGGCGAGCCAATGGCGAGAAGATCCTCGCCAATCCGGCGATCGCGCTCGATGCGATCACCCACCAACAGGCGACCTTCACCACCCGCGACCTCGCCAAGTTCGTCCACCGGCACAGCGACGGCAAGGAGCAGTTCGATCAGGTGCTGGGTGCGGTCAAATCCTCGCCCGAACTGGTCGCACTCGGCAAGGATGGGCGCGGCGAGGAGCGCTTCACGTCGCGCTCGATGATCGAGACCGAGAAGCGGCTTGAGAATGCCACGATCAAGCTGGATGCCGGACGGCGGCATGGTGTCAGCCGGGCCATGCAGGAAAAGGCGCTGGCCCGTGCCAAGGCGAGGGGGCTTGTTCTCTCTGGCGAGCAGCGCGGCGCGCTCGAGCATGTGACCGACGGCCGGGGGCTCTCTTCGGTGATCGGCTATGCCGGTACCGGCAAAAGCGCGATGCTCGGTGTTGCCCATGATGCTTGGCACTCGGCGGGCTATGAAGTACGCGGCGCGGCGCTCTCCGGGATTGCCGCCGAGAACCTCGAAAGCGGCTCGGGCATTGCAAGCCGAACTATCGCCAGCATGGAGCGGCAATGGGCGCAGGATCGCGAACTGCTGACCGATCGCTCGGTGCTGGTGATCGACGAGGCCGGGATGGTCGGCACCCGTCAGATGGAGCGGGTCATCTCCGAGGCCGAGAAGCGCGGCGCCAAAATCGTGCTGGTCGGCGATCCCGAGCAGTTGCAGGCGATTGAGGCCGGCGCCGCCTTCCGCAGCATTGCCGAGCGCCATGGCAGCGTCGAGATCATGCAGGTGCGTCGTCAGAACGAAGAGTGGCAGCGCGAGGCCACGCGCGATCTGGCCACCGGGCGTACCGGGGAGGCGGTTCTGGCCTATGAGGAGGCCGGGCACGTCCATGTCGCGCCGACCCGCGAGGGCGCGCGTGAAGCGCTGGTCGGGCAGTGGGATCGGGATCGTCAGCAAAACCCCACCGCGAGCCGCATCATTCTCACCCACACCAATGACGAGGTCGGCGAACTCAACCAGGCCGCGCGCGGGAAGATGCGCGAGGCTGGTGAGCTCGGCGAGGATATGGCGCTCAAGGTCGAGCGCGGCGAGCGGGCCTTTGCCGTGGGCGACCGGGTGATGTTCTTCCGCAACGAGCGCAGCATGGGGGTGAAGAATGGATCGCTGGGCACCCTGCGCAGCGTCTCGCCCTTCAATATGGCGGTCATGCTCGACGATGGCCGCTCGGTCGCCTTCGATCTCAAGGATTATGCCGATGTGGATCACGGCTATGCAGCGACCATCCACAAGGCACAGGGCATGACGGTGGACCGGGTACAGGTTCTTGCCACGCCGGGGCTCGATCGGCACGGCGCCTATGTGGCGCTGTCACGCCATCGGGCGCAGGTCGATCTTCACTACGGCAAGGATGACTTTGCCGACCGCTCGAAGCTGGTGAGGGCGCTAAGCCGGGATCGGTCGAAGGATATGGCTTCCGATTACAGCACCGCCTTCGAGATGAAGCGCGAGCCGCAAGCCGAAGTCGTGATCAAGCGCGATCCGTTTGCCGGGCTCAGGCTCAAGACGCCAACCATTGCCGCGCCGCCGAAGCCGTTGGAGGTGGCGGTGCAGCGCTATGGACGCGCGGCGCAGGCTATCCTGCGCATGCAGGCAATGGGACTCAATCCTATCGGCATGCAGAACCAGGCGATGGAACGGGCGGCGGGCGATCTCGACAAGGTGCGCGAGCATGGTGCCCGCGATCTCAAGGCGGCGATGCACAAGGATCCCGATCTCGCCGATGAAGCGGGCAAGGGGCAGACCAAACGCGCCATCCAGGCGATGATGGCGGAGAGCGAGATTCGCATCGATGCCGACTTGCGTGCCGATCGCTTCGTCAACGAGTTCCAGACCCAGGCCCGGCTACTCATGCGCATGCGCAAGATTGGCGACGAGCTCGGCGAGGAGCGGGCGGAAGCGCGAATCGACCAGCTTGCAAAGAGCCTCCATCGTGACCCCGAACTCGAGTCGCGGCTGCGAAATCGGGCCCGCGAACTGGGGCTGAAACCATCCGGGAAAGAAACGGTGTCACACCAGATCCAGGAATGGCTCGGCCGCTCGCGCGACCGTGGGCTTGGGATAAGCTGATCGGATGAGCGAAATCCACACCCCCCACGAGCTTGATCCTGCCGCTGCGTTCGAGGCCATGGGCCAGCGCCTGGCAGGGCTTACCGCGGCCATCGACGGCCTCGCCGTCAAATTTCAGGAGATGCATGCCCGCGATTACAGTCCCGAGCTGGCGAAGATCGAGGATCGCTTCGAGGCCGTGCGCGGCGTGGTCGAACAGCTCAACCATCATCCTGCCTTGGCGCTGACGCCGGAAAAGATCGCTGGGCAGATCGAAGCTGCGGGCAAGGGTGGGCGTCTAGCCGATCAGAAGGCGTGGCAGCGGGCGAGGTCCGATCTTCAGGCCGCTGCTACTTCCATCGACAGCGTCGTCGTGTCTGCTCGCACAGGTGAGAAGCAGAAAAAGCGGATGGCTATCCTCGTCAGTGCGGCGCTTGTTGTTGGGCTCATTCTGGGGGGAGTGGGATGGGACCTCATTCCCCGGATGGCGCCCGTGCGGTGGCATTGGCGGGAAGAGCGGGCTGCCGTGATCCTCGGGCACGACAAATGGGCCGACGGTGAGCGGCTTTTGGAAGCAGCTGATCCGGAGAGGTGGCTGAAAATCAAGGCTGCCATTCGTTCTATTGAGGACCAGAACGCAGAAACCGGAAGCCGTGTTGAGCGTCAGGCGGAACGCGACAGGGCCGGGCGTTCCAAAGGTCATCGTCGTCGCGCGTCGAAATGACTGGACTTGGCAGTGAAGAGACTGGCATCTGGGAACGCGCCTTCGGATGCGAACAGTAAATCGGGGTGCGTTGGCAGATAGTCGACTGCGGATGAGGTGAAGTCTGCCGCCCCGGCCCCGTCTGTTGCAGCCACGTCGAACTGGCAATCCAGAGTGTTGTCGATCGCCAGGGACGGTTTGCCCCATAGCTCACCGGCCAGAGCTTGTAGCCGATTTGCGCCTTGATAGTCGCCAGCTTGTTCAACCGGGCAACGCAGTTCGGGCAGTAAGTCTCGCCGTGACCCAGCAGGTCGTTGTACAGCTACAGTAGCCATAGACCTTGCCGTTGTCGTGCCAAGGCTTGAAGTCCGATAGGAAGCAAGGGTACTTGTCGCGTGCATTCATCGATATCTGCGCTCTGCCGTCGGGCGACATCAGCCGGGTTCCCAATATGTTCGAGGCCGCAGCCGCCTGACTCGACACGCTCGAGCGCGGCGCCCGCCTCATGTTCGAGGCGCCAGCGGTGATTACGGCGCACTCAACGCGACACTGGGCCAAAACGGACAGCACTTCTAGCGCGTCAATCCTCATCAGACCGCGAATTCGCCAGAGCCGCGGGCACCCTCGCCAAAACCATCCGGGTCGATGCGCACGGTTGGCTCAAATTGGTGCGGCCTCGATCTGCAGCAACGATACCACTTAGCTCCGCCCGGATGTTCCTTACAGCGAGCATAATCCAGCCTCCGACACGTGGAGGATCGCCTCGTTAACGATTATCTTGCCGACACGGACTCTTGACTTTGCAAGGCGAATATCGGAATTCAGGATCACATCTGGAATGGCCGTTGATTGCAGTCGTTCGCTATACTTTCTTACGAATTTGCTCGATTACCTGGAAAAGGTTAGAACAAGTCATAGTAAAGCTGGCCAAATGTCGAAATTAACGGAACCGGTGATGATAGTCTATCATATTTTCTTGGCTACCGTATGCCATTAAATGACTTGCTGTCGCTAAATGGCATTGCCTTCCTGGAAGCAGCCTACCAAGTCATACTTAACCGTGACATCGATATACCGGGGCAAAACCATTATATCGGAAAGCTCTGCACGGGTACCTCCAAATATGAGGTAATTTCGGCCCTCGCCAACTCAGCCGAGAGGCGAGAAAGGCGCGTCGTCGTACCGGGCTTAGAAAAATACCTCATGCGCCAGCGCTGGGCAAATATGCCCCTAATCGGTTGGATCGCCAGACGCTTGTATAATCTGGAAAGCAACGATCCGATCAGCCGCCAGATCCGCGCGCTGCAGATGCAGTTGGCCATTGGTGGTGTAGGCACTCCCAGGGAAGTCACCACCTATTTGGCGCTCGACGTCACGGAAGATGATGATGTGTCTGCCGAGATCATCGCAATTTACGCTTTGCTAAAAAGTCCCGTATGACAACAGAACCCCAGCTCGACAATCAGGCCAACCGCAAGCTGCGCATCGTCATCGACATGCAGGGCGCTCAGAATGGCAGCCGCTATCGTGGCATCGGTCGCTATACTTTCGCTTTCACCGAAGCCCTGATAGCGCTTTGCCGTGATCGGCATGAGGTGTTTCTTGTGTTCAATACGGACTTTCCGAGCGAAATGCCGTTCCTGATCAATCACTTCAAGGGGCAAATCGGCCCGCAGAATATGCTGCTCTGGCACCCCAGCGGTGTCGCAGATTACCATCCTATCGAAAATGACGAGCATCGCTTCGCATCAGAGGGTTTGCGCGAGGCAGCGTTGGCAGGCCTTAATCCCGATATCGTGATCGTCTCGAGCATGATTGAAGGTGCGGGAGATCAGACGATCACATCTGTTGGTCGATTCATCAAGGATATTCCCACAGCAGCGATATTCTATGACCTGATTCCGCTTATTTATCAGGGAACCTATCTGCAAGACGCGCGCCTATTCCAGTGGTTCATGGAAAAAGCCGGCCACTACGGGAGATGCGATCTGCTGCTCGCTATCTCCGAATCTTCCCGGCGGGAGGGCATCGAATATATCGGTAGCAATCCGGATGATATTGTTTCCATCTCTGCCGCAATTTCGGATACTTTTGCCGCGAATAAGGGTACACCGCTAACAATTCTGAAAAAGAAGTTCGGTATCACCGGCCCCTATCTGATGTACAGTGGCGCGACTGATCCGCGCAAAAATCTGCATCGACTTATTGATGCAGTCGCAAACATTGATCCTGCGGTGCTGGCGAAGCACCAACTTGTGCTTGCTGGTGGCATGCCGCGCGAGCATATGGAAGATCTTTCCGCCCATGCATCCCAGCATCATAGCCTGAACGGTCGGATGGTATTTACTGATCGGATCTCCGATGACGAGATGGTCGGCTTGTATCGTAACGCTAAAGCCTTCGTCTTTCCGTCGTTTCATGAAGGTTTCGGCTTGCCGGTGCTTGAGGCCATGGCATTCAACACTCCGGTTATTGGTGCCAATGCGGCAAGTGTTCCCGAGATCATTGAACTGGAAGAAGCGTTATTCGATCCATTTTCGGTGACCGATATGACGCGCAGCATTCAACGCGTGCTAACCGACGAGCAATTCCGTGAGCGGCTGATCGCATCGAGTACCCGTCAAATTGGTAAATTTTCATGGAAAAAGAGCGCCCAGCGAGCGCTGGAAGCGATTGAGACAAAGGCTGCGCGCGGAGAACTGCCCCGCAGTCGCTTCTCCGCGCTACCTCGTCCCCAACAGCGACAATTATTGGTCGATTATCTGCGCGCCGTTGCGCCATCTCGGATAGCTCTTGATAGTGAAGCGATCGATATGGCGCGTCAGGTTGTCAAGGCTCTGCCTCGTCGTCGCGCGATCTTCGTTGATATTTCTGAACTATATGTGCGCAACAGCCGTACCGGAATTCAGCGCGTTACACACAATATACTTGACGCCATGTTGACGATCGCATTGCCGGATTTCGAGATATTGCCGGTGTACACCCGCGATACGCTGGATTATTACGTTGCCACCGACGTGATCGCCCAATATCGTAATATCACCGAGGCGCGCACGAAAAACTATTTCATGGATCCAATGCCCGGCGACATCTTCCTGGGCCTAGACTTCCACGATGTCATCATGCCGCCGCGCAAAGAAATATTCAGACGACTACGCTCCTTGGGCGTGCCTGCCTATTTTGTCATACACGATCTTCTGCCTCAGCAGTTCAAGGAGTTTTTCCCACCGCTGATCGTCGAGAATAATGCTCAGTGGCTGCGCACCGTCGCCGAGATGAGTGGTATCATTGCAGTGACGAAAACCGTGGCTGATGAGTTTGCGGCTTATATTATTTCGGAAAAAGAATTTATTGCTGACGATTTCAAGATCGGCTGGTTTCACAATTCCGGTGATCTAGCCAGCAAGGCGCGCGCGACGGAAAAACAGGAAGGAACAGATGCATTCCTGCTAAACGCGCTGCGCGCCGGCAAAGTGTTTCTGTCGGTCGGCACCGTCGAGCCGCGCAAGGCTCAGGCGCAGTTGCTCGATGCCTTCGATCTGCTATGGGAACAGGGAGAAGACGTATTTCTTGTGCTTGTCGGTAAGCAAGGGTGGATGGTCGATGATCTAATCAAGCGCTTCAACACGCATCCGGAACGTCACAAGCGCTTCTTCTGGTTTGATTCTGCGGATGATTACATGCTGGTCGCGCTCTATGAAGTCGCAGATTGCCTTGTTGCGCCCTCACGCGGCGAAGGCTTCGGCTTGCCGATCGCTGAAGCCGAGCAGTTCGGACTGCCAGTGCTCGCCCGCGACATTCCCGTCTTCCGCGAAATCGCACCGCAAGGTACGACTTTCTTTACCGGCACCGACGGCGCGAGCCTTGCAAAAGCTGTGACAACATGGCTGCGCCTAAACGCGCCGTTGCCGCAGAAGCCGCGCTCTACCGGCTGCGCGGCACAATCCGCTCTCCCTCAGAACTGGACGGCCAGTGCGGCGCAGATACTCGCTAATATTATCGATGGTAAATGGCACAACAGCCTGCCGGCGCCACGAAAATATGCACTCAGACCCAACGACAGACGTTTGGGCTCCCTCGTGGGCAGGCGCGACGATGGCCGGCTGATCGCCAACGGTAAGGGCGGGACACTGGTATTTGGGCCGTGGCTTGAGTTCGCAGCCGGAGAATTCCAGGTCACATTTAGTTTAAAGGTACCCAAGCCTGCCAAAGGAACTGGGCATTTCAAGATTTATGCGCAGAACGGGCAAATGGAACTTGCACACGAAAGCATTGATGATTTGTGCAAGGTATTATCGGAAGAGAAGCAGGTCACGCTGGTGATTGCGCTGCCCAAGGCGGTCCCCGATGTGGAAATGATTGTCATGGTCGACGAAGGTATGATTGTCGAATTGCTGTCCATCCAGATCGAAAGGCTAGGAACCGCGCCGCAAGTGCACTAGCGCGTAGGGCAAGCCACGCTTCTTCGTTGATATCAAAAAGAGATAATGGAAAAATTCCATGCAGTTCCGCGCGGATACCCTGGATGAATTTGTCAGCAAGTCAGATGCCCTTGGGGGGCCTGGTGCGGCAGAGTGCAATCAATATTGGCATGATTTTTCCTATGTGCCGACGATTGAGGTCGATCAGCGACTGGATCCGTTTTCGGACGAATATTTCGCTGCGCAAATTGGCCTATACCGCGAACTATCGGGCCGCGAGTTCGAGCAGACCAAGAACGAGCTGGGCGATATCGACGTCGCCGCGCATATCTCCGCCACAAACCCATATAATCACGCTTCTCCTGCCGGGCTTGCCGTACATCTTGAGCGACTGGCACGCGCTCTGAAATTTTCCAAACCACCGTTGGGTGGGAAGATGCTCGATATGGGTTGTGGCTGGGGGCTGTCGTCGGAACTGGCTGCCTATAGCGGCCTGGATGTCACAGCAATCGACATCAACCCGCAGTTCGTAGACCTCATCAACCAACGCGCCGAGGTTGGTAACCGCAAGATCAGCGCCCGGAAGAGTAGCTTCGATTCGTTCAGCTCCGAAGAACGATACGATATAATCCAGTTTTACGAGTGTTTCCATCACGCCGCCAAGCCTTGGGAACTGACTGACCGTATGGCCGCGCATCTCAAGCCAGGTGGCAAGATCGTGCTGTCGGGCGAGCCGGTCAACCAGATATGGTGGAAGAATTGGGGGCTTCGGCTCGACGCATTGTCGATCTATTGCATCCGCAAATTCGGTTGGTTCGAAAGTGGTTGGTCGCAACCCTTTCTTCTTGATATGTTCCAAAGATCCGGTTTTGATGTCGAAGTGTTCGACCATGCTGATCCCGAAGTCGGTCAAATTTGGGTAGCGAATTTACGAGAGCGCCGAGCGCTCGATTTGGACGATGTGATCTCGTCTTGGAATATGCAGGGCTTGACGCGTGACAGCAGCTATATCATCGGATCTGGCGAATGCGTATTCACGCCAATTTTCGACGATGGCGTGCAACTTATCACGGTGCAGTTTGAGAATTATCGGGCGCATCCTGTCACGGTCATCAGTCGCGCCAGCGCCGGCACAGCAGTGAGCGAGCCACATTCCGTGACCTATCCCAGTGGTCGACATTTCATTTCGCTCGACCGCTCCTACGCGGGTAAGACTTTGCATCTGGACATCGAGTCATGGCATCCGTCCGTGGAATTCGGCAGCGACGACAGTCGGGCACATGGTATTCATATATCGAGAATTTTTGCGGTCAGATGACTGCGTCGAAATGAACTTATGCCGTGGGCGGCCTCCCTTCGTCCGATACGTATGATGCTGAGCCGTGCCACGGTAGCGCACAGAGCAGGAAGATTTGGCGAATGCACACGTGCTGCCAATCGACCTAGCGGAGCAGCGCTTCCAAGTCTGAGCGACTTATCATGGAGGGTCGGTTCGATATATCGGACAAGCTAGTGACGTGAACCCCAGGTTTCCACCAGCGCGGATTAGAGCAGGGCAGCTTTTGACCCTGTCCCAGTCCTGCCACGGGTCAGAACGAAAGATCTGGCATTTCATCGGCCGGGGCTAACCCCCGCCGATGAAGCAAATTCGGCCGGCGTCATGAACCCTAGGGATGTGTGAGGTCGAGTCTCGTTAAAGTCCGTCCGCCACGCCTCGATCTTGCTCCTGTCGTCATCCAAAGACAAGAACCAGTGCGTGTTAAGGCATTCGTCGCGCAGCCGGCCGTTGAAGCTTTCCACGAACGCATCGTCCGTCGGCTTTCCGGGCCGGCTGAAGTCCAGCGTGACGCGGTTAATGTAGGCCCAGTGGTCGAGCGCCCGCGAGATAAATGCCGGGCCATTGTCCACCCGAATCTTGATAGGCGGTAAGCGGTAAAATTCCCCCACGTTTTCAGATGCTCCGAGGTTGGTAGTTTCGCCGCAAGGAACGGCGAGGTGGCCAGTGAGTGATGAAACTGATTTCGAAACATGTTTCGAAACGAACGCCCCGGGTCAGGTGCAGCGACTTGACGTGATCGAAAGCCCGCGAGGCAAGCGCACTGGACGCCCGAGGTGCGGACGCAGATTATGGCGGAAAGCATGGAGCCGGGTGCCAATGTGTCAGCGGTGGCGCGCCGCCATGGGACGTTTCCGCAGCAGTTGTACACATGGCGGTGCGGATTGCGGGAGCGCGCAGAGGCGATGACATTTGTGCCGGCGATGGTCGAGCACGGGAAGGTCGACGAGTTGTCCGGCGCGGTAGAGCCACCAGTGAGCGGCCAGATCATCGTCGAGGCAAGCGGGCTGTTGATCCGCATCCCGCCCGACGTGAGCGCGGATCACATCGAGCGGGTGTTGCTGGCTGCGCGGGTGAGCGCGTGACCATCCCGCCCGGCCCCCTGAAGGTACTGGTCGCAACGCAGCCCATGGACTTCAGGAAAGGAATGGTGGGCCTTGCCTCGCTGGTCGAACGAGAGCTCAGACTCGATCCCTTCTCAGGCATGCTGTTTATCTTCTGGGCGCGCAGGGACCGGATCAAACTCCTGGTCTGGGACGGCACCGGGCTGGTGCTGGTGACGAAGCGCTTGCACGATGGGAAGTTCCGTTGGCCACGCCCGGGAGACGAGGTGATGAAGCTGTCGGCGGCGCAAGCCTTCGCAACTAATCTGCGGACGTTCCCTCGCCAGGGAAAGCCAAGCTGTTCCTGAACAATCATATTTGCGCCACCGGCTGCTCCCCCCTTTGAAAGGCGCAGAGAGACGGCTATTGGGCCTGCTTTGTACGCCCACCCGCCCTCAGTCCCATTATCCTCCCTTGCGAACGACAATCATGCACGACGTCGTTATAAATCCACCTAACTCAAGCTTCACGTGCGGGCGACCGGTTTCGAAGTAAGGCGGGGAGTCATAGTTCAGGTCGTGTTCGTGGCATCCCGCATCCCAGTTCATATTTTCAATGCCACATCTTATCAACCGTAGTCTCCGATCGAGATTTTCGATGTCATGCTTGCGATAAATGCACATGTGACCATCAAAAATAGTATTCTCGTTGGAAGAAAGATTGATCTCCGTTGTGTGGACCGCGATGCCGCCGGGTTTCAGAAGGCGCATGGCATTTATAACAAAAGATAGGCCATCTTCTAAATTTCCAATGTGTTCAAACGCGCAGGAACTCCACGCGAAGTCGTACTCGGCGCTTGGCAGGTCTTCCAAATGGGCCATATCCACCGGCTTGAAAGAAACCAGATCGTTAAATTTTTGCCTGTCGATGATATTCGGCCGATAAATCGCGTCCAGCGTGGCTGCATGCTGGTTGTCCGATGCCCAACCTTCCACTTGCTCGCCAGCGCCAAGATCGGAAGCCAAAACTTCAACCCCATGGTTTGCTATGATACACGCCAAAGGTTCGGTGCCGACCGCAAAGCCGATACCTTTCATGCCCTGCTGGAGTTTGCCCCGTTGTCTGAAAACTTCGAGTATTCCAGCCCATTCCCAAAGTTTGCGATAGGCCCGAGGCACGCCACCTTCTGGATAGTTTGGTACCCCAATCAAATCCGACCAACGCTTGAACCATTTCGAGTTAATATGGTCATACTGGCAAATACACGATGACAGGCTATGCATATATTTTCCATTTATACGATTAGAAAGTATTTATTATATTTATAAAAACGAAAAATGATCTTTGTAAAAATATCAAAATGGTTAGTTTCCAAAAAATGGGGAAAACATTTAAACTAAATCGATGAAATTTGGGCCTTTGAGGCGGCGGTCACGGGATGCAAATCCCTACGAATGTGATTTATGCCTCATTACTAACGGTCATGTCGCGCATCTTGTTCTGTCCAATTTCGAATTTCTCTATCAATGGCGAAGAGCATGACGGCCCTTCTGGTCAAGCCGACTTCGGCAAACAACTGCCGCACTGCGGGTTTTTCGTTTGATTTAGCATCGGCCTCGGTATGCGCGACAGTCAGCGCTGTCTTGGCTGCGAGTGCGTCGAAGATTTGATTAGTGGGAGTTGTTTTGGAAGCGCTGCAAGCTTCATTGAAAGAACTTTCCATTGATCGCCTCTCCGGGTAACGACTTTACCTAGGGACGCGCTCAGCGCAAAGATTCGAGGCATGTGCTCGGAGCCCGTTCGACATGGCCCTGCGCCTACGGTGGTCGCAATGAACCGTATCGATGGATACGCCGGCGACCTGTTCTAGCCTAGGTCCGATGGCGTGCGTCGGCAGTTGGAAACGTACGCTGTCGATGGCGTAAATGATGCAATATGAGCGAGCTATAGCGACGATCACCGGAGCAGCAACCAGACCCCAGCGCTGATCGGGTTGCTTTCCTCGCGTGCGTCGGGGATGAGAAGTCACCTCAAGGCGTTGAAGTCAGGGGCGTGGAGATCAATATGGGTAATTCTCGCTGACTTACTTGGACTAATTCGCAAAAATTTGGACGCCCCTTTACCGGGAGCCGGCAATTTGTACCTACAACTCAGATACTCGTTGACTGCTCCGGTTCCGGATTCACCTCTCGTCCTGTCCCCGCTACTACGCCGCGCCCATCATGAAATTGGAACGGAACAGCTTTGGATTGCGCCAAACCTGCACGCCGTCCACTACAGCCATCCCCTCGACGGTTGGTGCCAATTCATTCCACTGACTGATGGTTGGCTTTTCATTTTCAAGCGACCACCCCGCTTTGTGGAAGACATCCATGACGATGCCGTCTTGAATGCGGCTATGCGTGCCTATGACGACGCGCCGTACGCGGTTAGTCATCTCGTCTATACCGGCCTGGCAGACTTCACCCTCGTGGCCCTGTATGTCGATGTGCAGGAGATCCCAAAAGGGTTCTTTCTCAAGAAGCCCTTTGATCCCGATCACAGGAACCTCAACAACATTTTGGCGGGTGTTGCCAAGATAATCATTGCCGTCAGCGTCGGTCATAGGCCTGCCACCGTAAACAGCGCCGGGCTCTTCTTCAACTGCCCAATAAGCGATACCATCTTCCGGCCCAACAGCGCCGTGAATAGCGGTGTGTTCTGCTGCGTTGATATTATTGTCGTTCATGTTGGTAAGGATAAAATCTACATGATGCGCATCTGCTTCCACGCCGTAAACATGGATGTCGGTAATTCCCCTCTGGCGCGCAGCCGCATGAGTTATTGCCATCCATGGCCCATATCCGGCGCCCAGTTCAAGCAGTCGGAAGCGTGGCCCAGCTTCTGACACTGCGCGCAGTGTGCCAATGAATTCGGCAGTTTCACCTTGAGTGCTTCCCACAGGTTCGGGAAGACCTTCAACACACCCGCTAAATGGAATCAGCGGGCTTTGCAGTGTGCAGCGTGTCTTACATCCCAGGAAATTGGTAACGAACCCGGCTTCGCCTGCACCTTGATACTGGGTAAACTGGCGAAGAAGATCCAGATCCGATGCCGCATACCCGGCGTAGATGTGGTGTTCATGGGTAGCGGCTGGCGTTGAAGGCTGCGGATTTCGAGCCTTGAATTCCGGACTATCAGTTAGAAACTGACCGAGCGACGCCAAATCAGGAAAAGCCAGGCACATTTCTATCGCCGCCTCGCTCTCGGGGGGGCGCTTCAGGATTAATTGATATGCTACCGTAACTTGATCGCGCGTAACCATATGGCCCCCTAAGAACTCCGCTCAAGCCTAATCATTACCCTTGGCTAATCAACCCCTCCGTGCCTGCGATTTATGCCCGCTGATGGCGCTCCCCTCATCGCAAAGGCCATAGAATCAGGTATCGACTCTGCGGGTTACGCCCTTCTGTTCACAGTTATGATAGGCGGGGTAATTTCATTTTAACCTAATTTATTTTTGATCATTATATATGGTATTTATAATTATCGACCACGATTCCGCTATATGGTCAAAATTGTACAATTTGTCGACATTTTGTCTGCCAGTTTGCGATAATGTTTCTCTAAATTCTGAGTCGATTGCAATTTTTTGCATCGTCGCTGCTGCTATGAAAATGTCCGGTTCCGCCCAGATCTGTCCAGAGCTAAATGGATATTCTCCGTTCGCCACCGCGCGGAGCGTGTAAGGCACCAGCGCGGCAGTGTCGTGCCGCGTGAAATCCATATTGCCCGAGTAACCGGTGACGATGACGGGTTTGCCGAGTAGCATGGTCTCGGCAACGTTCCGCCCAAAGCCTTCGCTTCGGTGCAGCGACACGAAGCAATCCAGCGATCGCCACAAGTCGAGCAAGCTGCCGCGCGGCAGAGATTGGGTGATGAAATGGATCCGCTGGTCATGCCCGACAGCCGAAATCACTTCATTCCATGCCGGGTCATCGAAAACACGCATGCCTTTGATCACGAGGCCAACCGACGTGTTCGTGGGGAACGCCGCCTTGAAGGCTTGGATTGTCGCAAGAGGAGCCTTGCGGGCAAAGCCTGACAGCCCATCGAAAGCGAAGCCAAAAAGGAATTTGTCACTGGGTAGACCGAAGTCCGTACGGTTCTTCTGGTCGCTTTCCGCAGCACTCACAGCGAAGGGCATGTGCCGCACCGGGCGCGGTGACGAGCGGCAGAACGCCTCATGCGTGAAGCGACTCGACGCCCAAACCTCATCAACGAAATTGTAGGAATGGAGCCAGAAATCAGGCATTTCCGGCAGTTCCCAAGGCCAAAAGCCGATATTGTAGCAATCGGTGATTACGTGGGGGCCGATTTGGAAAGCTGTTGCAACCGTGCTGGGAGCGGACATGCAAAACAGATTGATGGCGTAAGTCAGGCATTCGCTGGATGCTTCCGTATGCTCCTCGTCCGGCATCGCTGCTCCCGGAGAGATGTCGTGAAGTGCGAACGGAATGCCGGCATGCGTTAGGACTTTTGCCGCCATGCGGACGTCCTCGCTAATTCCGCTTCTTCCGGAAGCATGGCCGAGCAAATTCACCCCGAACGGTTTCAGCTTGTGGGAGAGGCGGTCGGGTTTCGGGGCCAGCGCGATTGCGGGATGCGCTAGTATGGGGAATTCACGGGCGCCGTCTCCGCTGCACCATGCGCGGAATGCGGGATCGGCGAGCCCGTTGAAACGGGCTCGTATCTTGGGCTCGCTCGACCAGATGCATTTCATCAGCCTGGGCAATCCGGACGCTTGCGGATCCGCTTCCAACACAAGTGCGACGGCCTGGTCTGCGGACAGGAAATCAGCCAGATTGGCCTTGATCAGGCCGATCGCGAAAAACCAGTCGAGAAAGCGCTGCTGCCCGGCCGGATCGCGAAGCGCGGACTGCCGGTCGACAGGCGATCGATCGATGAACCCCTGCATCAGCCAAGTTATGGGCAGATAAGAGAGCGGCTTCGCTCTGGGATAGCTCCGATTGACGGCATTGATGCAGCGCCTATCGTTCCCGTCTGGTGGGAGTCCATATTCGGCGAACCCGTGCCGCAAATACCACCAGATCAACCCTTCCCGCCCTGCGCGACGCTTCAAGTCGAACGCGGCCTGAAGGTCCGGGCGCTCCCCCCAAATGTACAATGCGCGGGCCGGTACCGGCGTACCCATCGGTATCCTGCGGCGTTTCGGGAAAACACCCTTGATGAAGCCGCTAATACGATCGGGATCGACAGGGCGGAATTTCATCTGGATTTTATTTTATTGCCGGAGAAACGATCCACCAGCATCTTGCAGACCCGGCCAAATCCACCCGCACCGCGCCCCACGTCCGTCAAAATTCCCATGAAATCGTGACGTATCGTGTTGTAATTATCGAGTTCCTTGTAAACGTCCCAGAACTCTTCTGAGCCCAGTACGGCGGGCATGTTGAAGACGCCGTGATAGCCGAAGCTTTCGCGGGGATTGCCTCTCCGTTCTGCGGAGAACGTGTCCGCCAGAGCGGGCGAGGCGAAGCGCATTCCCCTACCCTCAAGCCATTTGCGATTGATCCGGCCAACGGCGATGTCCTCGGGGTGCGATACCTCGAATTCCGGATCCCGGCAGGCTTCCATCAAGCGGCGGCTCCGCAGGGAAAATCCGCCGTTTCCAACGTTATGACTGTCCTGAAAATGCGGCCAAACCGCACCAATGTAATCGTATTCGAGAAACTCCGGACGCCAGCGGCTCGCGTCGACCACGTGACCGTCCCACTGCGCAATCAGGCAATGGCTGGTTCCGACCCGATCGACCACGTTGGAGAGCAGGAAATCGGAGTAGTCCGCCACGGACGTGAGTTTATGGATCGGGATGACATGAATTTCCGGATGCTCGGGCTGAATTTCCGCGTCCGTAAACAGCAGGCAATCGGCAAAAGCGATCTGGTCCAAGCAACATTCCAGGGCCCGCAAAGTGGCCTTGAGGTTGATCGATGTCGCCGCGCAAAGCGTTACCTCCGGCAGAGCTATCCGATGGGGCGGCATGACTTTTTTGTAAACGACCATTCCTAAAACTCTACAGCCTCGGCACGAAGTGTTCGCTGAAGGGGCTAAGTTGTGGGTGATGGAAAGGGTCCACGATACGATCCGTGGCCCACAGGAATTTCAGCTGGGCCAGTTCTCCCGCAAGGCGCGCCGCGCCGACGGGGTCGCGGTCAAGGCCGCGCGAAACCGATTCGTGATGGATCAACCGCGCACGCGGCTCGTAAAGCGAATGCCATCCGCGGCGGTTCAAACGCATGCACAAGTCGACATCATTGAACGCCACTGCAAAGTTGCGCTCATCGAAACCGCCCACGGCCATGAACCGTTCCCGCGACACAACTAGGCAGGCCGCCGTCACCGCAGAGACGAACTGCGGCAGGGCATGGCGGCGAAAGTAGCCTTCTTCGTCGGGGCGCAGCAGCCGGTGCGCATGGGCCGCTCCTCCCCCCACGCCCAGCACGACCCCGGAATGCTGGATCCGGCCGTCGGGATAGAGCAGCTGGGCGCCGACCGCCCCGACGTTCTCGCGCAGCGCCTGCTCCACCATGATCGTCAGCCAATGGGGCTCAAGCATCTCCACGTCATTGTTCAGGAGGCAGAGCATTTCCCCGCCCGCCTGCGCGGCCGCATGGTTGTTGATGGCCGAAAAGTTGAAAGCGCCGGGGAATTTCAGGACCTTGCAGGTTTCGCTCTCGATCCCTGCTAGAAATGTCAGGGTGTCTCGGTCGTCGCTGCCGTTGTCGACGATCAGGATTTCCATGTCGGGATATTCCGTGCCTTGCAGGCCGCTCAGGCATGTCTGCAGCAGATCGAGCCCGTTTCGCGTGGGAATGATGACGCTGACTCTGGGCAGTTGCCGATAAGCAGACATCGCGGGCGCCGTCGGCACGAGGGGCAGCGGCCTCGAACGCCGGTGGTGGAGAATATGGGGGACATGGACGGGCGCTTCGGAACCAAGCGTCCGTGCTACCACCGTCTGCGCCCAATCGGCATCAGAAACGCTTGCCAGACACTCCCGAGAGGCATGAACCGCGCAGGCGCCTGTCAGGAAATCGAAATGCCGAAAGAGTTCGCCATTCCAGTCGGGCTTGAAATGGGGCGCGCTGCGCTGGCCCGCGTGGTCGATCAGATCGTCGTCGGCATAGACGATCTGGCCCTGCGTTTTCGCAATTGCGCTCCGGTAGATTTCGGCTGCGCGCGGGGCCAGGATATCCCCTGCGGCCATCGGCATGAGCCAGGGCATGTCGCTCCAGGCGATATGGTCCGGCGCGTCCTTGATGGACAGGCCGTCAGGGCCTCCGATCAGGAGACGGGACAGCCCTTCGGAGGCGAGGCTTTCCAGCGTTTCCGCCAACCGCGTTTCCCCGCCACCGGCATCCACCAAGGCGATAATCGGCCTCGATTCGGGGGCGGCGCAGGCGGCATGGGTAGTATGCGGACGGGTTTCCTGCCGCTCGATCCACAGGTGATAGGCCCTTGGCGATTTCCCGAGGAGTGGCGCCATCTGGCTGCGGGCCCGCAGCTTCTTGCCCAGCAACCGCCAGCGCAGAGCGATCAGGTAGGGTCGGGGGGCGCTGTGCACCGCCTCCAAATGCATCAACAGCAGCGTCCAGAAGTTTGAAAATTTCCTCAAAGCTCTTCCGGCCCAATCGATTGCGATGCCGACGATAAAGCCTTGGAGAGTAAGAACAAGACCAAAGCGTGCGCGTCGAAGCCTTGCCGGAACGGTGCGAGAGCCGGGCGGCCCAGGCTTCCCCAAGCATTTCGCGAAGATAACGGCCATAGTCCGACTTGCCGAGCGTGCCGATGACCCATTCCATCTGCGCGGCATCGATGAAGCCCTGACGGAAGGCGATCTCCGCCGGGCTGGCAATCTTGAACCCAGCCGCCTTTCGAGAATGCGCACATATTCGGCGGCATCGAACAGGCTGTCCGGCGTGCCGGTATCGAGTCAGGCATAGCCACGCCTCATCATCTCGACCGCCAGTTCACCGCGTTCGAGATAGGCGCGATCGACGTCGGTGATCCCGGCGCGGTTCAGGGTGATGCGAATCACCTGAGACGTTATGCGCTTGAGAATCGAACCGCATTTGATTTTCTTTGACTGGGGTACAAAAAATGGACCAACTTTGGCGAATCTGAGGGCACTTCCATTGATTGTAAGTGTTTGAATAAACTGTTGTATTCCCGCTACCCGCTCCAGCCGCCTTCCCCTGAGCCTTTGAAATTCGGACCCATGGTCGCTTGTGCCAACGAAGCGGCAGGACAGGTCATGCGGGCAGACCCTGTCCGGGCGCGAATGGGCTGCCTTGGGCGACCAATAATGTCGACTTCCAGGGGCATTGCGGCGCCTCGCATTCGTCCGATCATCTGACCGACGAGTTGATCGTCGGGTTCACGGGCGTTTTCGCCAAGTGATCATGGTCTACACTAGCAGAGGCCGGGCTTTCACATTCGGCGTTGGCACGGGTCTCTGAAAGGGCTTTCGCCCGGGCGGGTTATTGCGACAGCGGGGTGGCGGTGACGACCATTCGGCCGAGGAATACCGGCTTGTCGTTGCCGAGCACGACCGGTTGCGCGGCGACATGTTGGGCCGTGCGGACGGTCTGATGCGCGCCCGGCGCGATGCCGTAGGCAAGGGAGGACGAGGCGGCAACTGCGGCGATGGCTGGCAAGAGGCGGATCATCTGGGCATCCCTTCGGTGTTCGACCTTGCCCTTGTGACCGGTGGGTGTCGCAGCGCTTTGTCCCGCCGGCATCAAATTGTCCGAAAGTGTCCCCGGTGTGCGACCGTGGCGAGAGTGCCTCGCACTTTCAGCGCGGGGCAGTCCGTTCAATTACAATGTTCGCGAGGGTGATAGCCTCGGGAGTTCCGATATGCTCCGCAAAGCTGCGTCGATGGTGTGACCGCATGCAGGTACGCTTTACGATAGCGAATAATCATGTAAGCGTTCGAATCCGAAAACCGGTGGAGGATAGAGTGGATCAGCAGGACAGCGCACTGCAACCGCTGCGTATCGGCGACCGAGTTCCGCGCTTCGTCGCGCGCAGCACGCATGGGCCCTTCGATCTGGAGGACTATCGCGGGCACTGGTTGATCCTCTTCTCGCACCCGGCGGACTTCACGCCGGTCTGCACCAGCGAAGTCCTCGCGCTCGCCCGCGCCGCGCCGCAATTTGCCGCGCGCGATTGCCGGCTGGTGGGGCTCTCGATCGACAGTCTCTATTCGCACCTCGCGTGGATCCGCCTGATCCGTGACACCACCGGAACCGCTATCGGCTTTCCCATCATCGAGGATCCGACGATGGAGATCGCGCGGGGTTTCGGCATGGTCGGCGCGGACGCGCATGACAGCGCGACCGTGCGGATGACCTATTTCATCGATCCCGATGGCGTGCTTCAGGCGCTCACCAGCTATCCGCTGACGGTCGGCCGCTCGGTTCCCGAGATCCTGCGCGTGCTGGCGGCGCTCCAGCGGGTGCGCGGCGGCGGCGGTCTGGCTCCGGCCGACTGGCAGGAGGGGCAGGACCTGCTGCGCGCGCCGGAGGACACGACCGAGGCGGTGCTCGCCAGCGCCGATCCGGCCGCGTGGTTCTACACGCCGCTCGGCAAGGAGGGCTGACATGGTTCCCGCGACCGAAAGCGAGCTTGACGCGACTGCTGAGCTGCTGCGCGCGCTGGCCCATCCGCTGCGGCTCCAGATCCTCAACGCGGTTCGCGCGGCCGAGCTTTCGGTGGGCGAAATCGAGGATGTGACGGGGATTGGCCAGCCCGGGCTTTCGCAGCAGCTTGCGGTGCTGCGCAAGGCGGAGCTTGTGGCGACACGGCGGACCGGCAAGCAGGTGTTTTACCGGGTCGATGGCGGCCACATGGCCGCGCTCGCGGCGTTTCTGGCGGGGATGGCGCGCGATGGCGTATCGACGCGGGTACTGTCGTCCGCACCGACTGCGGCGTTGGTCGAGCCGGTGAGCACGACCAAAGGCGGTGCTGCCGGATTCGCGCGCGTCCTGCGCTAAGCGGTCAGGTCAGCGCGCCGATCTCCACGCGTTCCTTGCAAAGCGCCAGCGGCGCAGGGCGGTGGGAGACGAGGACCAGTCCGGTGCCGGTCCGCTCCAGCCATGCGCCAAGGCTTTGCACAAGCGCTGCTTCGGTGCGGGCATCGAGCCCTTCGCTGGGCTCGTCGAGCAGTAGCCAGGGCCGCCTCGCCAGCAGGGCGCGGGCCAGCGACAGGCGCTTGCGTTCGCCGCCCGAGAATGTGCCGCCGCCTTCGCCGAGCAGCGTATCGAGCCCTGCCTCGCTGCGGGAAATGCGGTCCTTGAGCTGCGCTGCGTCGAGCGCGTCCCACATCTCCGCTTCGGTCAGGCCAGTGCGGGCGAGGCGCAGGTTGTCGGCCACGGTGCCAATCAGCAGCGGGGCGTCCTGCGGCGAAAGCGCGAACTGTGCGCTAAGCTGGCGGGCGGTGCATGCCGATGCGTCGATGCCGTCGATAGCAAGCGGAACCGCCGGTCCCTGCATGCCCGCGAGCGCCAGCAGCGCCCGCGTCTTGCCCGAGCCCGAGGGGCCGGTGAGCGCCACGCGGGAGCCCGGTGCGAAAGACCGCGCGCCCAATGTGATCGTGGCCGCCTGCTGCGCCGTCAGCGGTTCGGGTAATGTGGGATCGAGTGCGTCGAGCGCGGCGATCCGGCGCAGTCCGGCATCGAGCGAGGCGCGCCGCAGCAGGCTGCGCGCGAAACCACCCATCGCCTCCACCGCTGAAGCCGTGGCTAGCATGACGAGCGCGACGATGGGCGCGGAGGCCTGTGCCAACAGCAGCACGCCCGCCATGGCGAAGGCGCCGTAGAGCGTCAGCAGACCGCCCTGCAGCGCCTCGGCGCGGAACAGGCGGGCGCGGGCGTGGTCGAGCCGGGCGACGCGCGGTTCGAGTTCGGCCATGGCCTGGTCCGCCAAGCCATAGGTGGCGATTTCCGCGCGCGAGGCGGCGAGTTCGATATAGTGGCGGCGCAAATCGCCCAGTGCCTCTGCGGCGGCTTCGGCCGGGGCTTGTGTCAGCACGTGCGAGACCGTGCCGAACAGCAGGGGAAGCGCGGCGAGCATGAGCGCGAGGAAAGCCAGCGCCGGAATTCCCGCAAAGACCGCGGCGCCAAGGCTCACGGCCGCCGAAACCAGCGCGGCATGGCGGGCGGGTTCGCGGATCACCAGATCCTCCAGCGCGGCCACGTCGTCGATCAGGCGGTTGCTGGCCTCACCCGGCGAGGTGTCGACCTTGGTGCTGCGCGAATCCTGCGCGGCCAGTTTGTCGAACAGCGATCCGCGCAAGGCGGCCATGCCTTCCAGCGCGACTTTGTGCGAGAGCAGCCGCTCGCCGTAGCGGGCAACGGTACGGACAATGGCGAGCAGGCGGATCAACGCGCTCGGAATCAGGTAGTTGAAAGCGCCGACTGCCACGGTTCCGGCGGCTCCCGCCAGCGCGGCGGCGGTCAGGAACCAGCCGGAGACGCCGAGCAGCCCGATGGCGGCTATCGTTGCGAAAGCGGCGCAGAGGCTGGCGACAAGCAGGCGTCCGCGCGCGAGCCCGGCGATGGCGAGGGGGTTTTGGCGAGGGGCGATCACAGCGCGATCTCCAGCCTTGCGGCGCTCGCCAGCGCGGCATCGTGTGTGGCGACGAGGATGCAGCGCGATCCGGCAAGGTCCTTCAGCAGTGCGATCACGGCCGCGGCGGAGGCGGCGTCGAGGTCGGCGGTGGGCTCGTCGCACAGCAGCAGCGGGCGGCCCGACAGGATTGCGCGTGCGAGCCCGATGCGGCGTCGCTCGCCGCCGGAGAGGCCGGACCCGGCGTGGTCGACCACCATGTCGAGCCCGCCGCGCTGTGCCAGTAGCGGGCCGAGGCCGACTTGCTCGGCGACGGCGAGGATATCTTCCGGGCTCGCCTCCGGCGCGGCCAGTGCGAGGTTACGGGCCAGCGTGCCGGTGACAAGCAGCGGACGCTGCGCGGCCCATGCCACGACCTCGCTCGGCAGGGGGGCGCCGCCGTTGCCGCTCACCTGACCCGCCGCAGGTTGGAGTTGCCCGGCGATTACCGCCAGCGTGCTGGTTTTGCCGCTGCCGGTCGGGCCGGTGAGGGCGACGAGGTCGTGTGGGGCCAGCGTGAAGTCCAGTGGCCCCACGGCAATGCCGGGAAAGGCGAGTGTCAGGTCCTGAACGCGCAGGCCGTCGAAGTGCAGTTCCGGCGTTGTGGAAGACGCTTCGGGCGGCGCGGCATAAGGCGCGAGCGCGGCTTCGGCGGCTTCGCCAAGCTGCTTTTCATGATAGGCGGCGGCAAGGCGGCGCATCGGCAGATAGAACTCCGGCGCCATGGCGAGCACGAAGAAGGCCGGTACCAGTGTCAGCCGCTCGGGCGGCGCGAACGGCAGCAGGCCGAGCAGCGAAAAGCCGCAATAGACCGCCACCAGCGCGATCGAGAGCGCGGAGAAGAATTCGAGCACCGCGTTCGAAAGGAATGCCGCGCGCAGCACTGTCACCGTGCGATGGGCGACCTGATCGGTGGCCTCGCGCACCTGACGCGAGATGCGGGCCTCGGCGCCGAAATGGCGGATCAGCGGCAAGTGCGTCACACGGTCCACGAAAAGGCCGGACAGCGCGGAAAGCGCGGCAAGCTGGCGGTCGGATGCACGCCGGGCGGCGGTGCCGGCCAGGATCGAGCCGAGCACGAAGGGCAGCAGTGTCGCTAACATGATTGCAGCCGCGACGAGACTGGCCGGCGCGACCAGCGCGGCGACCACCAGCGGGCCCAGAACCGCGTTCAGGCGGACCGGCGAAAAGCGGACATCGCGATTCTCGATTGCCGTGTTATGGTCAATGGCAAGTGTGGTGCTTTCCCCGGTGCTTAGCGGGCCCGGAAGCGGTTTACCGAGGAGAGCGGGCCACAACCGGCGGCGGCGTTCACGGCTTTCAGCCTGCGCGGTGCCGACGGCATTCCGGTCCACGGCGAAAGCCGCGCCGGCACGCAGGGTCGCCCCGCCGAGGATAAGTGCGGCGGGCAGCAGCAGGGGACCGGATCCCGCAAGGGAACCGGTAGCGGGCCCGGACGCGTGCGCGGCAATCTGCCCCACACCACTGGCCAGACCCCACGAGAGCATGGCTGCGCCGGCGATGTCGACCATCCATGGCGCCGTTGTTTTGATATAGATCAAATTAAAGAAACCATGTAACTATTGTTTGACAGCCCACTTGGGCGAGCCTAACGCGACCCTACGAAACCAACCTGTACGAGGCAACCTTAACTGTCTCTCCAGGCCGCTCAAAAGGCAGGATTCGACATGATCGACATGGCAGTGGTTGAACTCTCCCGGTTGCAGTTCGCCCTTACGGCGCTGTACCATTTTCTCTTCGTTCCCCTCACGCTTGGCCTTTCCTTCATTCTAGTAATTATGGAAAGTGTTTATGTGATGACGGACCGCCCCATCTGGCGGGACGTCACCCGGTTCTGGGGCAAGCTTTTCGGCATCAATTTCGTGCTCGGTGTCGCCACCGGGCTTACCATGGAGTTCGAGTTCGGCACCAACTGGGCCTATTACTCGCACTATGTGGGCGACATTTTCGGGGCGCCGCTGGCGATCGAGGGGCTCATGGCCTTCTTCCTCGAAGCCACGTTCGTCGGCCTGATGTTCTTCGGCTGGGACCGCCTGTCCAAGCGCGGCCACTTGCTGACGACATTCATGGTCGCGCTGGGCTCCAACCTTTCGGCGCTGTGGATCCTCATCGCCAACGGCTGGATGCAGCATCCGACCGGCGCGGTGTTCAATCCCGAAACGATGCGCATGGAAGTGTCCAACTTCAAGGACGTGATCTTCAATCCGGTCGCGCAGGCGAAGTTCGTCCACACCGTGAGCGCCGGCTATGTCTGCGCCAGCGTCTTCGTGCTGGGCGTATCGTGCTATTACCTGCTGCGCGGGCGCCATCTGGAGCTTGCCAAGCGCAGCTTCACCGTGGCGGCATCGTTCGGCCTGCTGTCCTCGCTCTCGGTCGTGGTGCTGGGTGACGAGAGCGGTTACGCGCTGACCGACAACCAGCAGATGAAGCTGGCCGCGATCGAGGCCATGTGGGAAACCGAACAGGCTCCCGCCGGGCTCGACCTGTTCGGCATTCCGTCGAACTCGGCGCATGAGACGGCGTTCGAGATCAGGATTCCCTACATCCTCGGCCTTGTCGCCACGCGCAGCATCACCGGCGAAGTCACCGGCATTATCCCGCTGGTCGAGCGGGCCGAAAACCGGATGCGCAGCGGCATCATCGCCTATGACGCGGTGGAGCGGCTGAAAGTCGACCGCAACGACCTTGCCGCGCGCGAGGCGTGGGAGCGGAACAAGGACGATCTCGGCTTTGCCCTGCTGCTCAAGCGGTTCGTCGCCGATCCGCGCAAGGCCGATGCCGCGACTATCGAGAAGGCTGCCTGGACCACGGTACCCAATGTGCCGGCGCTGTTCTGGATGTTCCGCATCATGGCGGGGCTGGGCTTCTTCTTCATCGCCTTCTTCGCCACGGCCTTCACGTTCTCGGTCCGCCGCCAGTTCGACCGCAAGTGGTTCCTGCGCGCGGCGGTGCTGGCGATCCCCTTGCCATGGATCGCGATCGAGGTGGGCTGGCTGGTCGCCGAACTCGGGCGTCAGCCCTGGGCGGTGGACGGCGTGCTGCCGACGTTCCTTGGCGCGTCGAGCCTGACGAGAGGCCAGATCTGGACGACCATCACCGGCTTCACCGTGCTCTACGGGATCATGGCGGTGATCGAGGTCAGGCTCATGCTGGCGACGATCCGCAAGGGGCCCGAGATCTACGAGGGCAACGACGATGGCGATCCCGCGCCCGAGCGGGCGCCCGCCACCACCTTCACCGCCATCCCGGCCGAGTAAGACGGAGGCAACGATGACCATTCCCTTCGACTACGAAACGCTGCGGCTGATCTGGTGGACGCTGCTTGGCGTCCTGCTCATCGGCTTTGCGCTTACCGATGGTTTCGATCTCGGCTCGGCGGCGCTCCTGCCCTTCGTGGGGCGCACCGATGCCGAGCGCCGCATGGTGATCAATGCCATCGGCCCGACCTGGGAGGGCAACCAGGTCTGGTTCATCCTTGGCGGCGGCGCCATCTTCGCGGCCTGGCCATTCGTCTACGCCGTCAGCTTCTCGGGCTTCTATCTGGCGATGTTCCTGGTGCTATCGGCGCTGATCCTGCGGCCCGTCGGCTTCAAGTATCGTTCGAAGAAGCCCGATGCGGGCTGGCGCTCGCGCTGGGACTGGGCGCTGTTCGTCGGCGGGCTGGTGCCCGCTCTGGTCTTCGGCGTGGCGGTGGGCAATGTCCTGCAGGGCGTGCCGTTCCGGCTCGATAGCGATCTGCGCAGCTTCTACGTCGGCACGTTGCTCGGCCTGTTCAGCCCCTTCGCGCTCCTGAGCGGACTGGTCTCGGTCAGCATGCTGGTGCTGCACGGGGCGGGCTGGCTGACGCTCAAGCTGGAACACGGTGCCGCGCGCGACCGGGCGCAGACTTACGGTCAGGTGGCCGCGCTTGTCGCCCTTGTGCTCTACGCGGCGGGCGGCGTGTGGCTGGCGATGGGCGACATCGGTTACACGGTGATCGGCGCGGTCGATCCGATGGGGCCGTCGAACCCCCGGCTTGCGGTGAGCGTGCCGGCAGCGGGAGCGTGGCTGGCCAATTACGGCGCGCATCCGTGGATGATCCTGGCGCCGGTGCTGGGGCTTGCCGGGCCGCTGGTGGCGCTGGCGGGCATTCGCGGGCGCAAGGACGTACTGGTCTTCGCGGGATCCTCGATGGCGAATCTGGGCATCATCGCCTCGGTCGGCCTGTCGATGTTCCCCTTCATCCTGCCCAGCTCGATCGACAACCGCTCCAGCCTGCTGGTCTGGAACGCCTCGTCCAGCCACATGACCCTGTTCATCATGTTGCTGGCGACGGTGATCCTGCTGCCGATCGTGCTCGCCTACACCGCCTGGGCCTACAAGATCATGTTCGGCCGGGTGACCGAGCGCGAAGTGGGCCTTAACCCCGATTTCTATTGAGGAGCCGACTATGTGGTACTTTTCCTGGATCCTCGGCGTCGGGCTGGCCGTCGGCTTCGGCATCATCAACGGCGTGTGGCACGAGTTCCACAGCGACCCGTCCGAAGAGAAGACGGTACTCGATTGACGCCATGACAGCGGCGGCGCTCTTGCAGGGAGCGCCGCCGTTTCGTTTCAGGCGGTTCGCCAGCCCATCCATGCGCCCAGCCTCGGCGCGATCCGCCTGAGGCCCCACTCGGCCAGCACGGCAAGGCCCAGCGAGATCCCGAACAGCGGCATCAGCAAGGCCATTAGCAGGACCAGCGCGACCAGCGCCCAGCTATGGCGCAGCGGGGCCAGCGTGGCCGGCGCGCCGAGACGGCCCTGCGGCCGCCGTCGCCACCACAGCACCACGCTCGACAGGCAGAGCGTGACCAGCCCCAACAGCACCGCCAGATTGACGAGCTGGTTGGCAAGTCCCCGCCATGCCCCTTCGTGGATGGCAACACCGTAACCGACCGCGCGGTCGACCCAATGCCGCTGCGAGAAGCGCTCGATGCCGATCAGGGTACCGTCATTGGCGACTTCGGCGCTGTCGCGCATCGGGCGGTTTTCGTCCTGACTGCGGACCTGCCACGGCGCGCCGGAGGCCGTGGGCGGGCTGACCTCGACCGGATGCGCGAAGCCAAGGCCGCCCGCGCGGGCGACGACGGCATCGAGTGCGGCGGGGCTCGCGGCCATGTGGCTCATGGTCATGCCGTGATGCTCGGCATGTTCGGACATCATCGCCCGCATTCCGGCATCGGCCATGGCGCGCCGGTGGGCGTCGGCATCGGAGCCGGCGGACCAGTCCTGCCGTCCGGCAGCGGTGCCGGTCAGATAGCGCACCTGCCCGAAGTAGCTCCCCCAGGCATTGGCCCAGGGCAGACCCGTGGCGATCAGGAACACCGCCCCCAGCGTGATCCACAGCCCGGTGACGGCGTGGATATCGCGCCAGAACAGCGTCCGGCCCCGGAACAGGCGTGGGTAGAGCACCCCGGCAAGACCGTTCGCGGCGCGTGGCCACCACAGGAACAGCCCTGTCAGGAGCATGACGATGGTCCAGCACGCCGCCGTTTCCACCAGCGCCGAGCCGTAGTCTCCCGAAAGCAGCTCGCCATGGAGACGGAAGACCACGCGCATGAAGCGGCTTTCCTCCGGCACCTGGTAGAGCACCGCGCCGGTCTCGGGATGGACCCAGACGCGGATGTCGGTCGCGCCCTTGCCCACCAGCACTTCCACCGCGTCGGCCGGGGATCGGGGCAGGACGTATTTGTGGAGCATCGATCCCGGCACGGCCGCCACGGCGCTCGCGGCGATACGGTCTGGCGAAAGACGCGGGGCCTGTCCGCTGGCGACGCCGCGATAGGGGGCATAGAGCGCCTGCTCGATCTGCGGCTTGAACAGGTAGAGCCCGCCGGTGACGGAGAGCCACAGCACGAAAGGCACGCAGAACAGCCCGGCATAGAAGTGCCAGCGCCAGACCGCGCGGTACCAGCGTTCGGCCCGCATTTCAGTACCCATCACATCTTCCATCCCGCTTCCACCAGGAAGCTGCGCTGCGGGTAGGGGTGGTAGACCCAGGCCCGGTCATTGGTCAGGTTGTCGACGCCCGCGCTCAGGCGCAGCTGTTCGGTCACGTCCCAGCTCACTTTGGCGTCGAGCGCGAAGAGTTCGGAGGTGTAGCCGTAAGTATCGCCGCGCTGGAGGCCGAACAGGTCGGTGTTCGGGCGGCTGGCATAGCGCACACCCAGCGAGAGCAGGACCGGCGGGATCACGCGATATCGCAGATTGCCGTTGAGCCGCCAGCGCGGGATGCGGGGGAACTGCACACCCTCGGCGGCGGGGGCGGCGTCATTGCGTACGGTAATCGAATCGATCCACGCCGCGTTGGCGTCCACGTCTAGGCCGGGCAGTACGTTCCGGACTTCGGCGATCAGTTCGAAGCCATATTGGCGAGTGAGGTCGATATTCTTGAAAGTCGACGTCGTGACGCCATTCTGGTTGAAGCCGGTGAAGGCGAAGATCGTGTTGCTCACCCGCTGCCAGAACGCCGATCCGGTGAGCTTCACTTTGCCGAACTGGCGGGCGAGCAGAAGGTTGGCGTCGGTCGAGCGCTCGGGCTTCAGGTTCGGATCGAAGCTGTCGGGATTGAAGCTGCCGTCGCCATTGAGACTGCCCTGAAACAGCTCACCCACGGTGGGAAAGCGCGTGGCCTTGGCAAGGCTGAGCTGGAGGCTGGTCTGACTGTCGATCGCCCATTCGGCCGAGGCCTTGGGCTGGAAGGCGCTGGCGTGGCGGCTGTCGTAGCGGTTGAACACCGGCTGGCCTGAGGTGTCGAGACGGCCAAGCCCGCCGCCGAACGCGCGCCAGTCCTCGAAGCGGGTGCCCAGCGTCAGCGTGACGGTGCTGACCGGCACGCGCAGTTCGGCCCATGCGGCAAGGTTGCGGGTCTTGCCGAAAGTCTCGGTCGAGAACGCCGCCGCCGCATCGCTGCGCCAGTTGGCGAGGGCGTAGTTGATGACGTCGGTCCTGTAGACATTGCCGCTGAAGCCCCCCGCGAGTTGCGCGCCGTCGAGATCGGCGGTGAGGCCGAGGTCGCCGGTGTACCAGTAGGTCGGCCCCTGCCGCGCCAAGGTGCCCGCGCCGTCCGAGGCACCGGCCACATAGCCTGTCGATGTGAAGCCGTCCGACCGCAGGATCTGGTAGGTCGAGACATTGGCGCTCAGCGTCAGCGCGTCGGAAAGCGGTGCCGACACTTTGGCGCCGGCCAGCAGTTCGTCGCGCAGGGTGCGGGACCAGTTGGCGCCGCTGGCCTTGTAGGTCTGCCCGCCGATGGAGACGAGGCCGTCGCAGACCACGTTGCCGGCCGCATCGCGCAAGTAGCAATCGGGGGCGGTCTGGCTGTCGAGATTGTGCCAGTAGGCCAGCAGCACTTCGCCGGTCACGCCGGAGGCGCCGTCATAGCCGAGCCGCAGCTTGGCCTGATCCTGCGTGATCGCGGCGGGGCTCTGGGCCGCGAAGATCGGGCTGGCGGCGGTGCCGGGGGCGCCCGCCATGTGCTGCTTCGGATCGATCACCGCCCCGGTGACTTCGGGTCCCGAGCCGGTCGACGGCGTGAGGCCGTAGAACATCATCGGCTGGCCGTCGTTGCGGAAATGGCGGCCGGAAAGGCGCAGCGACCACGGGCCGTCCTTCTGCCGGAAGCCCACGCCCGCCTCGCCCGACCAGCCCCAATAGCTGTCATGCGTCGCGAACTGGTCGTAGGGCTGGAGCAGGCCCTGCACGGTCACGAAAGCCTCGGTCTTCTCCGGCGAACGCGTGGTGATATTGACCACGCCGCCCATCGAATTGCCCGCGTAGCGCGCCGAATAGGGGCCGTAGACGACGTCGAACTGTGAAACCTCGCCGGGGCCGACGACGCCCCACTTGGGCGCATAGGCGAACGAATTGCCGAGGAAGTTGGAGACGGTGAAGCCGTCCACCATCACCAGCGAACGGGCGCTCTGGGTCGAATGGGTGCCGCGAAAACCCGGAACGCCGTTGGAATCGCCCGCGAAGCGTTTGCGCACGAAGAAATCGGGCGCGTATTTCATCAGGTCCTCGACGTTCTGGGCGTTCACGGCCTGGAACTGCTCGTCGCCAAGGCTGACCGAAAGGCCGCGCGCTTCCAGGCTGATCGGCGCGTCACGCTGGCCGACGACGAGGATGGAATCGCCCGATGGGGCATCTGCGGGTTCCTCGGCCATGGCCGGGAGGGAAATGAGGGCAAGCGGAGCCGCGCCAAGCGCGAGCCAGATACGGATCATCGAAAATTTCACCTGATCGGCACGCGCGATGAACGTCAGCGTGCACTCAAGCCGGAGGGGCCGCATGCGAACGTGCGGCTGTGGCGGGGATCAGATGGTCGCGGGTGGTCCGCGCAAGGGTGGCCGCAAGCCCGTACGGAGGGCAGGCAGCGCCAGCGGCGCGCGCAGGATCGCGGCGACGAAGACGAAAGCGAGCGCGGCGGCCAGCAGCACCGGCAGCGCGGCATCGATCGCCGCCGCCGCATGCGACGAGAAGGCGCAAGGGTGGTCCATCGCCTTGCCGGCGTCGTTTCCGGCCCCGCCCTTGCGGGCGAGCGCGACCATGACCTTGCCGCCCGTAGAGGCAGCGCCGGAGCAGAGTTCGACCATCAGCGGGCCGCCCTGCGCAGCGGGCATGTAACCGGCGGGAACCACGGCCTTGAGGCACAGCGCCACCGCCAGCAGCAGTGCCGCCAGCCCGGGTCGGGCCCGAAAGAAGTGCCGAAGAGTGCCCACGGCAGGGGGACTAGCCGGAAACGACCGCCCCGTCACGGCTCAAGTGCATGCGTCAAGAGAGTTCGGGGCGGCGATCAGGCCGAAGGCGCGACTGCCATGTTGTCGATCAGCCGGGCCTTGCCGATCCGCGCGGCGACCAGCAGGCGCATCGGCCGCTCGCTGCGGGCACCGAGCAGGTCAAGGTTCTCGGCATCGCGCAGTTCGGCATAGTCCACCGACGCGAAACCGCCCGCGATCAGCGCCGCTTCCAGCGCTGCGATGGTCTGGCCGACCGGCTCGCCGCTCTCGATCGCGGCGATCGCGACTTTCATTGCGGTGGGCAGAGTAACCGCCTGCGCGCGCTCTTCCGCCGCCAGATAGGCATTGCGCGAGGAGCGGGCGAGCCCGTCCGTCTCGCGCACCGTCTCCACCCCGATCACGTTATCGACATGGGGCCGGGTAAGGTCGAGATCGCGCGCCATGCGGCGGATGACCGCCAGTTGCTGCCAGTCCTTCTCTCCAAACAGCGCGATATCGGGCAGGACCTGATGGAACAGCTTGCACACGACCGTGGCCACGCCATCGAAATGGCCGGGGCGCGAGGCGCCGCACAGACCGTCGCTGACGCCGGTAACCCCCACATTGGTGGCAAAGCCCTGCGGATACATCGCCTCCACGGTCGGCGCCCAGACCAGCGCCACGCCTTCGGGCTCCAGCAGCGCGCAATCGCGCTCAAGCTGGCGCGGATAGGCGTCGAGATCCTCGTTTACACCGAACTGGAGCGGGTTGACGAAAATCGAGACAACCACGTGATCCGCCCGCTTGCGCGCCTCGCGCACGAGTGTCAGGTGCCCTTCATGAAGCGCGCCCATGGTGGGCACGAGGGCGATCGTTCCGGAGCCCGTACCGGATTGGCGGAGGGCGGAAACCGAACGGCGCAGTGGATCAAGGCTGTGGACGGTTTGCATTGGGGGTGTCTGCTCCGTTAGAATGAACTTGACCGGTCCTCGCGCCAGCCCTTAGCGCCGGCGCGCCCCGGGCGGCAATGGATATCCGCTTCCGGTGGAAGGGGATCAGACTTCGCTTGCCGGGCAGGGCCGGCGACAACAGGGAAAGCGACAGGGTCCGTGACAGCGCATCGCATCGTCTTCGCCAATGAAAAAGGCGGCACCGGCAAGTCCACCACTGCGGTGCACGTCGCCATCGCGCTCGCCTACCAGGGCGCGAAAGTGGCCGCGATCGACCTCGATCCGCGCCAGCGCACGCTTTATCGCTACCTCGAAAACCGCATCGAAACCGAAAAGCTGCGCGACATCGCGCTGCCGGGCGCGCGTTTCTCGGTCTACGACGGCGACGATATCGGCGAGCTTGACGATCTCTCCGAAGCCATCGCCGAAGGCTATGACTTCCTGATTTTCGACACCCCGGGCCGTGACGACCAGTTCGCCCGCCACGTCGCCGCCACGGCGGATACGCTGGTGACCCCGCTGAACGACAGCTTCGTGGACTTCGACCTGATCGGTCAGGTGGAGAACGACACGTTCCGCGTGAAGAAGCTCTCGTTCTATGCCGAACTCATGTGGGAAACCCGCAAGAAGCGCGGGTTGAAGACGATCAACGAAGGTCGGCGTGAGCTTGACTGGGTGGTGGTGCGCAACCGCGTCCAGCACGTCGAGGCGAAGAACATGCGCCGCCTTGAAGGCGCGCTCAAGGAACTGTCGAAGCGGGTGGGCTTCCGGATTTCGCCGGGCCTGTCCGAGCGCGTTATTTTCCGCGAACTGTTCCCCTCGGGCCTGACCTTGCTCGACAAGGGGCACCTCGGCGAACTCGGCACCAGCCATCTGGTCGCGCGGCAGGAACTGCGGCAGCTGGTGGCAGGGCTCAACCTGCCGATGCCGGACCGCCGCGAGCCGCAGTTCGAACTCGCCGACGAAAAGTGAAGTAGGGGCGATGAAACTCATCTGGCTCATCGCACTGGGTTGCATCGCCTGGAAGCTGACCACCGGGCAGTGGCCGTGGCGCAATCTGGCGCGCACGATGAAGCTCAACTCCGCTGCATCGCAGGAGGACAAGGGGCTGTCGTTCGCGCAAATCCACGCGCAAGTGCAGGCCCGCGCGCTGCTCGGCGTGTCGGAAGGCGCGAACCGCGAGGCCATCCTCGAAGCGCACCGCCGCCGCGTGGTGCAGGTCCACCCCGATCGCGGTGGATCCAATGAAAAGGTCCATGAGGCCAACGCCGCCCGCGACCTGCTGCTGGAAACGCTCGACCGGGGCGCCCGCAACTGAGGCCTCCCGGCATGATGGAAACCCATCGCTTCGATCCGACGATCCTGCGCGAATATGACATTCGCGGTGTCGTCGGCGTCAATCTCGGTACGGACGACGCGCTCGCCATCGGCCGCGCATTTGCCACGCTGCTGCGCCGCGAAGGCGGCCGCAAGGTGGTGGTCGGCCGCGACGGGCGGATCAGTTCCCCGGCACTGGAAGCGGCGCTGGTCGAAGGCCTGCTGGCCGGCGGCGTCGATGTGGTGCGGATCGGCGTTTCGAGCAGCCCGATGCTCTACTTCGCCGAAGCGTCAGCTGAAGACGTGCAGGGCGGCATTCAGATAACTGGCAGCCACAATCCCGCCGATCAGAATGGCTTCAAGATGGTCATGCAGGGACGTCCGTTTTTCGGGGCGGCGATCCAGCGGCTGGGCGAAATAGCTGCGATCGGCGCCTGGGAACGGGTCCATAGTGGCGGCCTCCTCGAAGATGTCAGCGTCGAAGATCGCAGCGTCGAGCATGCCTATGTCGAGGGTTTGCTGCCCGCTCTGGCCGGTCTCCCCGTAGACCGTCTGGCCGATCTGCGTATCGGCTGGGACGCCGGCAACGGAGCTGCCGGACCCGTGCTGGAACTGCTGATCTCGCGCTTGCCTGGGGAGCATCATCTTCTCTTCACGGAAGTGGACGGGACCTTCCCGAACCACCATCCGGATCCGAGCGAGGAGGCCAATCTGGCAGACCTCAGGGCGCTCGTCGCGGCAAAGAACCTCGATTTCGGAGTGGCTTTCGACGGCGATGCGGACCGTATCGGCGTGATCGACGGAGCGGGCCGTGCGCTTGCCGGGGACCAGCTGCTGCTGATCTATGCCGAAGACCTGCTGCGGCGGAATCCGGGGGCGCAGGTCATTGCCGACGTCAAGGCCTCGCGCGTGCTGTTCGACAGCGTCGCACGGCTGGGCGGCGTGCCGGACATGTGGAAGACCGGGCACGCGCTCATCAAGGCGCGGATGAAGGAAACCGGCGCGCTGCTCGCGGGCGAGATGACCGGGCACATGTTCTTCGCCGACGACTATTACGGTTTCGACGACGCTTTCTATGCCGCGCTGCGGCTGATCGCCGCGACCTTGCGGCTGGGGCGCAGTGTCGAGGATTTGCATGCGGCGATGCCGCGCCTCGTCTCGACCCCGGAACTGCGTTTCCGGGTGGCGGAGAGCCGCAAGTTTGCCGCCGTCGAGGAAGTCCATGCGCGGCTGATCGAAGCCGGGGCCGAGGTCGTCGCGGTGGATGGCGTGCGCGTCACGACGGCCGACGGCTGGTGGCTTCTGCGCGCCTCGAACACGCAGGATATGCTGGTGGCGCGGGCCGAAAGCGAGACGGCCGAAGGGCTGGAGCGCCTTGTCGCGGAAATCGACGCCCAACTCGCCGCTTCGGGGCTCTCGCGCTAAAGCAGCGTCAGCACCGCCGCGCCGATGGCCAGCGCGCTGCCGGCAAGGGGCAGCGCGGCGGACCGGCCGTTCCGCCATCCCGCAAGGCTGACGACCACGCCCGCCTTGTACAAAGTGTTGAGCGCGATGGGCACCGCCAGCACCAGTCCGGCCATCCGCGCGTCGAGCGAGTGGCCGGTCAGGCCGCCCAGAGTGATGATCGCGGCATCCACATCGATCGTGCCGGAGATCGCCAGCACCGCCGCAAGGCCGTGCTCGCCGAAGCTGTCCAGAACCCAGAGCGAAGCGACGGTCAGCACCATGACGAGACCCGCCAGCATCAGTGCGGGCCCGATGTCGAACGGGTTGCGCATCGCGATTTCGTGGCCGGGATTCGGCGTGGCGGCGTTACGGCTGCGCCTGAGGTACCAACCGGCGGCAATGATCGCGACGACAAGGCCGGGCGCGATCAGCCGCGCCAGCGTCGGCAGGGCAATCGGGGCGAGGATGGCCACCAGCACCAGCACGCGCAGAAACATGATGACCGAGGCGAAGGCGATGGCGGCGGGGAAGACCGGGCGCGGCTCCTCCCCCTCCTTCATGCGGCTGGCGAGCGATGCGGTCACGGCCGCCGAAGACACCAGCGCCCCGGCGGCGGCGGTAGCGATGATTCCGCGCGTCGCACCGAGCATGCGGGTCGCGAAATAGCCGGCGAACGAGAGGCCCGAGACCAGCACGACCACCAGCCAGAGATGGCGCGGATTCCACGCGCCGTAGGGCCCGAAAGCCTTGTCCGGCAACAGCGGCAGAATCACCAGCGCGACCAGCGCATAGCGCGCAATCGACAGCACCTCGCGCTGGCTGAGCCGGTTGATCCATCCGTGAAGCTGATCGCGCAGGGCCAGCAGGAGGACCATGATGACGGCGATGGCGGTGCCGGTCAGGCGCTCTCCCACGCCGACGAGAAAACCGCTGGCGAGCGTGAGCAGGGCGACGAGGCCGCTCGTCCCGCTGGCGGTTTCGCTGAGACGGCTGTCGCGAAGGTACCCCACCAGCACCAGCAGCCCCGCCGAGCCGAGCAGAACCGTGGCCGGACCCGGCGCGCCGCGAAAGAGCATGCCGGCAATGCCGCCGATAAGTCCGATCAGTGCGAAAGTGCGGACGCCTGCGAAGCGCGTGCCTTCCTGCCGGTCACGCTGGGCCCAGCCGCGCTGGATGCCCACCAGCAGCCCAAGCGCAAGGCTCACAGCAAGTCGGGCGAGGTCGGAAAGCTCGAGGTCGATCGGCATGGGCCCCCGCGTCGGTGGCATCGGCTTGCCATGGTGACTGTGCGCGCGGCGAAGCGCAAGTCGGACGTTCTTGCGGTACAAGGCTTTTCTCGCGCCGCGGGACGTGCTCCACCTGTTCGGCCATGGCCGTGAACCGATCCGAGCGATGACCACAAAGTCTTCCGCAGATTCTCCTGCCGAGGTTCCTGCCGAGATCGGGGACTGGTTCGCCGCACGCGGCTGGCGCGTTCGGCGGCACCAGCAGGAGATGCTGGCAGCGGCGGACCGGGGCAACCATGCCCTGCTCGTCGCCGATACCGGCGCGGGCAAGACGCTGGCGGGGTTCCTGCCGACGCTGGCGGATTTCTGCCCCTCGCGGCGGCAAGGGACGGCGATGCCCGAAGGGCTGCACACGCTCTATGTCTCGCCGCTCAAGGCGCTCGCCCACGATGTCCAGCGCAACCTGCTGGCGCCGGTGGAAGAGATGGGCCTGCCGATCCGCATCGAGACCCGCAGCGGCGATACGCCCTCGGACCGCAAGGCGCGCCAGCGCGCCCGGCCGCCGCATGTGCTGCTGACGACGCCCGAATCGCTTTCGCTGCTGCTGACCTATCCCGAAGCGCCGGAACTGTTCGCCGGCCTGAAACGCGTGGTGATCGACGAGATCCATGCGTTCGCCACCGGCAAGCGGGGGGACCTACTGGCGCTGTCGCTCGCGCGGTTGCAGGCGCTGAGCCCGGGTTTGCAGCGGGCCGGGCTTTCGGCGACGCTGGCCGATCCCGATGCCTTCCGGGGCTGGCTGGCCCCTTGGGGGGAGATCGACGCGGTGGAACTGGTGGAGGGCGAGCCCGGCGCCGAACCGGAAGTCTCGATCCTGCTGCCACAGGAGGAGCGCATCCCCTGGAGCGGCCACGCGGCGACCTGGGCGATCCCGCAACTGATCGAGCAGATCAAGGCGCACCGCACCACGCTGATCTTCACCAATACCCGCTTCCTCGCCGAGTACATCTTTCAGGAATTGTGGGACGCCAACGAGGACAACCTGCCGATCGGCATCCACCACGGCTCGCTCTCGAAGGAGGCGCGGCGCAAGGTGGAGGGGGCGATGGCTGAGGGGCGGCTTCGGGCGCTCGTATGTACCGCCAGCCTCGATCTCGGTGTGGACTGGGGCGATATCGACCTTGTCGTGCAGATGGGGGCGCCCAAGGGATCCTCCCGCCTGCTCCAGCGTATCGGCCGCGCCAATCACCGGCTCGACCAGCCCAGCAAGGCCATGTTGGTACCGGGCAATCGCTTCGAGTTCCTGGAGGCTTTCGCCGCGCAGGAAGCGGTGCGCGAGGGGCAGCGCGACGGTGAGGCTTTCCGCCCCGGCGGACTGGACGTGCTGGCGCAGCACGTCATGGGCACCGCCTGCGCGGGGCCGTTCCGCGAGCATGCCCTGCTTGCCGAACTGCGCTCATCCGCCGCCTATGCCTGGGTGGACGAGACGATCTTCGCCCGCGTGCTCGATTTCGTGGCGACCGGGGGCTACGCGCTGCGCTCCTATGACCGCTTTCGCCGGATCGTGCGCGAGAAGGATGGGGAGGGGGGCTGGCAATGGCGTCTGACCCATCCCGAACATGCCGCGCGCCACCGGCTCAATGCCGGGATCATCGTCGATGCCGAGATGCTGGAAGTGCGCTTCCGCAACGGCCGCTCGCTGGGACGGGTGGAGGAGGGCTTCGGGGCCAGCCTCAAGTCCGGCGATACGTTCCGCTTTGCGGGCATGGATCTGGAAGTCGAAGCCCTGCGCGAACTGGAGCTGATCGTGCGCGCGGCCAAGCGTTCGGCTACGATCCCCAGCTACATGGGCCAGCGCATGCCGATCTCGACGCATCTGGCTGAGCGTGTGCGCGCCATGCTGTTCGACCGGGCGGGCTGGGCGCGCTTTCCCGACGACGTGCGCGAATGGCTGGAAGTGCAGGACTGGCGCTCGCACCTGCCCGCGCCGGGGCGGTTGCTGGTGGAAAGCTTCCCGCACCACGGCGCCGCCTATACCACGTACTATACGTTCGAGGGCTGGCCGGCGAACCAGTCGCTGGGCATGCTGATTACCCGGCGCATGGAGGATCGCGGGCTGGGGCCGCTGGGTTTCGTGGCCACCGACTATGCCCTGGTGGTCTGGGGGCTGAAGCCGGTGGAGGACCCCGCCGCGCTGCTCTCGCCCGATATCCTGACGCACGAATTCGTCGACTGGGTGCAGCAGTCCTACCTGCTGCGCCGGGCCTTTCGCGAAGTGGCGGTGATTTCCGGGCTCGTCGAACGGCAGCAGCCGGGGACGCGCAAGTCGGGCCGGCAGGTCACCTTCTCGACCGATCTGATCTACGATGTCCTGCGCAAGTACGAACCCGATCACTTGCTGATAGAGGCCGCCTGGGCCGATGCCCGCGCGCGCATGACCGATGTGGCCCGCGTGGCCGATGTCCTCGACCGGGCGGCGCGTGAAGTGGACCATGTTCGGCTGGACCGGATCAGCCCGCTCTCGGTTCCGGCCCTGTCGATGATCGGCCGCGAATCGCTGCCGTCGGGAGCGGCCGATGAAGATCTGCTGGTGGAGGCGGAGAGCCTTGCCTCGCTGGCGATGCGGGTGGACCCACCCGGGGAGGTCTGAGGCTGTCTGCGCACGGCAAAGAAAAAGGGGCGGATCTCTCCGCCCCTTCCTTGGTTCCCGGGGGAACCTGTCCGTTGCCCGGCTTACTTGCCGAATTCGCGGAACTGGTCGTTACCGACGAAGCCGAACTTGGTCACGTTCGAAGCCTTGATCAGCTCCAGAACCTGAGCCGAAAGCTCGTAGCTTGCCTGGGCTTCCGGCTGGTACTGCAGTTCGGGCTCGACCTTGTAGGTCAGCGACTGCGCCAGCAGGTTCCGCAGGGTTCCCTGGTCGACGGCATTACCGTTCCAGAGAATCTTCGCATCCGCGGTGAGCACGATCTTGTTCTTGATCGGGTCCACCGGCGGCGGCGTGTTCGTCGGGGGAGTTGCAACCGGGAGATCGATATCGATCGAGTGGGTCGCAACCGGGATGGTGATGATGAACATGATGAGGAGAACGAGCATGACGTCGATCAACGGCGTCGTGTTCATTTCCATCATCGGGGCGCCATCATCCTTGCCGCCTGACATTGCCATGGAATGTTACTCCTTCTCGAGCGTCACGCGCCCGGGTCAACCGGGTTGGTGATGAAGCCAACCGTCGGGTAACCAGCGATCTGGACGTTGTAGATCGCACCGGCCACGCAACGCCAGGGGGCGTTCACGTCACCGCGGATGTGGACCTGCGGCACGAGATCCGGATTGTCCCTAAGGGCTGCCGGACCGCCTTCGCGCTTCACGATGGCGTCAAGACGCTTGAAGGCCTGGTCGTACAGTTCCTGCGAGGTCACCGGCGTGATGTTGTTGAAGTAAACGCGGCATTCGCCATTGCGCGACGCGCCCTGGAAGCCGGGTTCACCTGCGCTGCGACCCGAATCGTCGGTGGTCGAGACGGAGAGGAGGAGGTTTTCCACCTTGTCCTTCGATTCGACCGCCACGATGACGGGGATCTTCAGCTTTTCGATCGTCTGGATCGCGACCGGGACCGCGATCAGGAAGATGATCAAAAGCACCAGCATGACGTCGACGAGCGGCGTCGTGTTGATGTCGGACATCGGTTTTTCGGCACCGCCTCCGCCCGTGGATATCGCCATAGTCTTATCCTAATCCTTGCGTTGCCCTGGGGGGCGACGGATGCAAACGAAGTGCTCCGCCGCCTGGGTCCCCGTGGACGCGCTACCGTGTGACAGCGCGTCCTATGCTGCTTACGGCTTGGCCGGAGCAGCAGCCGGCTTGGCCGGAGCAGCGGCGGGCTTGGCGGCGGCGGTGGAGATGACGGGCTTAACGGTGCCCTTCGAGTTGATGTTCGCCAGCAGGTCGGCCGAGAAGCCGGTCAGCAGTTCGGCGATGCGCTTGTTGCGGCTCTGGAGGTAGTTGTAGGCCAGAACTGCGGGAACGGCGACGATCAGGCCGAGCGCGGTCATGATCAGCGATTCACCGACCGGACCGGCAACCTTGTCGATCGAAGCCGAACCGGCGATGCCGATGGCGATCAGGGCGCGGTAGATGCCGACCACGGTACCGAACAGACCGATGAACGGTGCGGTCGCGCCGACGGTGGCGAGGAACGGCAGGCCGGTGGCGAGACGCGAGTTGATCGAGGCTTCCGAGCGAGCGAGCGAAGCGTGCATCCAGTCATGGGCTTCGAGCGAGTCGGTCATCTTCGAGTGCTGGTCTTCGGCGGCGATGCCGTCGTCGACGAGCTGGCGCCATGCGCTGTTCTTGTCCAGCTTGGCAGCGCCTTCACGCAGGGTGGGAGCCTTCCAGAACGCGGTGCGCACTGCGCCGAACTGGCGCAGGATCTTCGACTGTTCGAACCACTTGGTGAAGAGGATGTAGAACGAGCCGAACGACATGATGCCCATGATGGTCACGGTGGCGTACGAAATGAAACCACCGGCCTGAAGAGCTTCGACAAAGCCGAACTTGTTCTGCGGCGCTGCTTCGCCAGCGGCGGCAAGGATGTCAACGATAAGCATGCGATTTACCTCTCAAGAAGAATGCAGGATTTGGCCGAATCCAACGCGTGGGGGTTCCGGCCAGGCCGTCAAATTTAACTGAGCTTGTAGACGATCGTCGTCGCGTACGAACCGGTGGTTGCGTTACCCGCGTCATCGAGAGCGGGGTTGAAGCGACCGAAACGGTTCATGCCTTCACAGGCCGCGGCGTCGAGTTCCGGGCTACCGCTGGAGCTGGTGACGGAGCAGCTCGTGACGCGACCATCGGGACCGATCGAAACGCGGACACCGACGCGGCCTTCACGCTCTTCGCGCAGGGCCTTGGCCGGATATTCCTGGTTGAAGCGGCTGGTCCAACCACCCTTGACCGACGCGCCACGCGCCTTCGAGGGGGCCGGGGGTGCCGGCGGTGCAATCGGTGCCGCAGGAGCCGGAATCGGAACCGCGGGCAGCGCCACCGGAGGCGGCGTGGTCACGGTCGTGATGGCCGGCGGAGCCGGTGCGATGTTGATCGGCGGCGGCGGCGCCACGATCGGCGGCGGCGGCGTATCCTGCTTCTGGGGGGGCGGCGGCGGCGGCTCCTCCTTGGGTTTCTCTTCCTTGATGTCGACTGTGGTCACTTTCTTCATGACCTGCTTCACCGCGGAGTAAGCCAGACCCGTGACGAGTGCATAGCCTACAAAGACGTGGATCAGCGCGACAATGACAAGCGCGGCAATCTTGTTGCCGCTCATTTGCTGGTCAGCGTAAGCCATTCAAACGCATCACTCCATAATCAAGCCCCAACCCCACCCGGGTGCGGACAGGGCCAAAGGCGCCCATGGCCCCCTCCCCAAGGAAAGGTCCATGACGAAACTCTAAATTACCCACCCTGACGGCTGTCAGTTCACCTAACCGTAAACGTTGTAACGGGGTTGGCGAACCGTGGGGCATTTTCGTTTTTTTGCCCCGTTTTGCGGAATTCCTTAGCGGGACCGTTGCCCCTGTGCAACGCCTTATCGGCAATCGTGTCGTTAACACCTGATTCATGGCTGTTAAGTTCCAAGCTGGGAAGGGGGAAATTTGTACAGCCCTGTGCAAGTCGCTAAGGCCTCGCCCCGCGCTTTCCGGAGATCGTTCCCAATGCCTGCGAATCTGCCCCGTCTTGCCCTGAAACTGGCGTGTGCCGCCCTGGCTGTACAGGCGTTTCCGGCGCTGGCGCAGGCCCAGCCGGCGTCCCGGGACGATGCGCCGGCCCTGCTGCGCGAGGCGACTTTCGCCGATCTTGCCACGCTGGCCGATTCGGCCCCGCTGGTAGTGCGCGCTACGGTGCGCAAGATGGCGCGCGTAGAGGATGCCCGCGCGCCGGGGCTTACGCCCGGAATGGGCCGCTTCTACGTGGATGCCGATACCCGCTCGCTGCTCACCGGCTCTTCGCCGATCGGGCAGAGTTTTGCCTATCTTGTGGACCTTCCGCTCGATGCGCGCGGCAAGCCGCCGACGCTGAAGAAGCAGGACGTCCTGCTCTTTGCACGTCCCGTCGCAGGACGCCCTGGAGAGCTGCAGCTGGTTACCCCCACGGCGCAGCAGCTCTGGAGCGAACAGGTGGAAGCGCGCGTGCGCAGCCTGCTGAAAGCGCTTGTCTCCCCCGATGCGCCGGCGCGAATCACCGGCGTGCGTGAACTGCTCTTTGTCCCGGGCAACCTTGCCGGGCAGGGAGAGACCCAGATATTCCTCTCGACCGAAAGCGGGTCGGCCGCCTCGATCACGGTCGTCCATGAACCCGGCACGGTTCCCGCCTGGGGTGTCTCGTTCTCCGAACTGGTGGCCGATATCGGCCATCCGCCGAAGCCTGAGACGCTGGAATGGTATCGCCTTGCCTGCTCGCTCCCTGCCAATCCGCCGCAGCGTGCAAACGTTTCCGAAGGCGTGGAAGCCATGAAGCAGGCGGCGGCGGACTATCGCATGGTGCTGAACCAGCTCGGACCTTGCGTCCGCAATCCCGTGGGCCGCTGAACTCGGTCGCGCTTCTTGGCTCTATATTAAGGGTTCGGGGCGCGAAGGTACTGGAATTTCCCGGTGGGCTCGCTTAGGGCGCGCTCGCGAAAGGGAATTCCATGGTTGAACCGCTGAATATTGCGCTAGCCGGTCTCGGCACGGTCGGGGCGGGCGTTGTCCGTCTCATCGAGACCAATGCCGAACTGATTGCCCGGCGGGCCCGCCGGCCGATCCGCATCGCCGCGGTAAGCGCGCGCGATCGCAGCAAGGACCGCGGGGTAGACCTCTCGCGCTATGACTGGGTGGACGATACCGCCGCGCTTGCCTCGCGCCCCGATGTAGACGTGGTGGTCGAGATGGTGGGCGGTTCCGATGGTCCCGCGCTGGCGCTGGCCCGCAATGCCATCGCGCAGGGCAAGGGCTTCGTTACCGCCAACAAGGCGATGATCGCGCACCATGGGCTGGAACTGGCCTCGGCCGCCGAATCGGCCGGTGTCGCGCTCAAGTTCGAGGCGGCGGTTGCCGGCGGCATCCCGGTCATCAAGGGCCTGAGCGAAGGCGCTGCCGCCAATGCCATAGAGCGGGTCTACGGCATCCTGAACGGCACCTGCAATTACATACTCTCCACCATGGAGGACACCGGCCGCGATTTCGGTGACGTTCTCGCCGAAGCGCAGCGCATGGGCTATGCCGAGGCCGATCCCACCTTCGACATCGAGGGGATCGACGCCGCGCACAAGCTTTCGATCCTTGCCGCCATCGCGTTCGGTTCGCAGCTTCGCTTCGATGCGGTGGAGACCTCCGGCATCTCGCGCGTGAAGGCTGCCGACATTGAGCAGGCGCGCTCGCTCGGCTACGTCATCCGCCTGATCGGCATGAGCGAGATCGACCGGGCAGAAGGTACCCCGCGCCTGTTCCAGCGCGTGCGTCCGCATCTGGTACCGTTCGACCATCCGCTGGCCCATGTCGACGGGGCGACCAATGCCGTTGTCGCCGAGGGCAATTTCATGGGCCGCCTGCTGTTCCAGGGCGCCGGTGCCGGTGACGGGCCGACCGCCAGCGCAGTGGTTGCCGACATCATCGACATCGCCCGCGGCGAGAAGGGCGCGGCATTCTCGATGCCGTCGAGCGAGCTGGAGGCGATCGAGCCCGCCGGCACCGGCCACCGCCGCAGCCGCAGCTATATCCGCTTCACCGTGCCGGACCGGCCCGGCGTGCTCGCCGATATCACCGCCGCCATGCGCGATGCGGGAGTCTCGATCGCCAGCATGATCCAGAAGGGCCATGCCGGGCAGGAGGGCGAGGTGATCCTGGCCATCGTCACGCACGAAGGCCCCGAATCGGCCGTCAGCGAGGCAATGCGCGTGCTGGAGGGTTCGGATAGTCTCGCTGCCGCGCCGCTGGTGATGCAGATCATCGAAGGCTGACATTTTCGGCGCGCCCGTCAGCGAGGGGCGCGCCGAACCTTTTTAATGCGCGCGCAATTCGCCCTTGGCGACGAGGTCCGCGTCGGATCCGGCGGGGGCCTCGGGGATCTGCGACAGGTCGATGATCAGCGGCTGCGCGGGCGCACAGGGCGGAATGAAGCAGCCCCGCGCGGCGGTTACGCCGCCGATGTTCTTTTCGAAATTGGGCGGATGAAGCCGGCCGTCATTGGTGCCGGCAGGCCCGGTCGGGTCGCTTTCGGCGGAGGACTGGACGCGGAACTTTTCCTCGTCCGGCGCGCAGACGACGATTTCGCCCGGCCGTCCTTCGCGCGAACAGGCGCGGTGGGTGGGATCGGGGGTGACTCTGCCGCCAGACGCCATCATCCTCTCGGCCATGGCGCGGTCAGCGTCCGTGATCGGAGGGCCTACCTGACTGGCAGTGGAGGCGGAAGCCGAACTGGCTTGTGCAAAGGCGGTTCCGGCGGCGATTCCGGGCGCGCAGGCGGTAGATAGTGTCGCGATTGCGAAAAGCGCGCGCCATGTCCTCGACAATTGGTATTCCTCTGTCTAATCCCCCGACCCGAACCTTTTCCCTCCACGCCTTAATGCGGAGTGATCATGCCCGAAGCAAGTAAAGTCCTCGATCGCGTCCTAGTCCTCGAGATGGTCCGCGTCACCGAGGCGGCTGCCATCGCGGCATCCGAACTGGTTGGCCGCGGTGACGAGAAGGCGGCAGACCATGCCGCCGTTGAAGCCATGCGCAAGGCCTTCGACACCCTTTATATGGATGGCACCGTCGTCATCGGTGAGGGTGAGCGCGACGAAGCGCCGATGCTCTACATCGGTGAGAAGGTGGGCGGCGCCCCCGGTCGCGGCCCGCGCATCGATATCGCGCTGGACCCGCTGGAAGGCACGACCATCACGGCCAAGGCCGGCCCCAACGCGCTGGCCGTGCTGGCGGCGGCGGAAGAGGGCGGCCTGCTCAACGCGCCCGACGTCTATATGGAAAAGCTGGCGGTCGGCCCGGGTTATCCCGAGGACGTGATCGACCTGACCAAGAGCCCGTCGGAGAACGTCAAGGCCGTTGCGGCCGCAAAGGGCGTGGCACCGGACGAGATCATCGTCTGCGTGCTTGACCGTCCGCGCCATGCCGACCTCATTGCCGAACTGCGCGCGCTCGGCTGCGGTGTCGTGCTGATCGGTGACGGTGATGTGGCCGGCGTGATCGCCGTGACCGACGAGAACACCACGATCGACATGTACATGGGCACCGGCGGCGCGCCCGAAGGTGTGCTGGCCGCAGCGGCACTGCGCTGCGTCGGCGGCCAGATCCAGGGCCGCCTGGTGTTTCGCAACGATGACGAGCGCGCCCGCGCCCGCAAGTGGGGCATCGAGGATCTCGACAAGGTCTACAAGCTGCGCGACCTCGCCAAGGGCGACTGCATTTTTGCGGCAACCGGGGTGACCGACGGCTCGCTGCTGCAGGGCGTCAAGCGCCTCAAGGGCGGCCAGATGACCACCGAAAGCGTGGTGATGCGCGCCAGCTCCGGCACGGTGCGCTGGATCAAGGGCGAGCACCGCGTTCGCGGGTGAAATTTCCCGATCCACATATAAATTCTGATAAATCAGATGCCTGTATCTGAAAGCGCCGGTCCGGAGATTGCTCCGGGCCGGCGTTTTCGCGTTCATGTCACGGTGACCGCGCCACGCTTTCTGTTGCAATCCGATGACTCATGAGTAGAGGCGGGCGCGTTCAGCCAACCAATCATCAGCAGCCGTCTCGGGGATTCGCCATGAAGATCATGTCCGGCAACAGCAACCTTCCGCTCGCGCGGGCCATCGCAGCCTATCTTGAGCTGCCGCTGACCGATGCGGCGGTCCGCCGCTTCGCCGACGAGGAAATCTTCGTCGAAATCCACGAGAACGTGCGCGGTGAGGACGTCTTCGTCGTCCAGCCGACCAGCTATCCCGTCAACGACAACCTGATGGAACTGCTGATCTGCATCGACGCGCTGCGCCGTGCTTCGGCCAAGCGCATCACCGCCGTGATTCCCTACTTCGGTTACGCCCGCCAGGACCGCAAGCCCGGTCCGCGCACGCCGATCTCGGCCAAGCTGGTCGCCAACCTGCTGACCGAGGCCGGCGCCGACCGCGTTCTCTCGGTGGACCTGCACGCCGGGCAGATCCAGGGCTTCTTCGACATCCCGACCGACAACCTGTTCGCTGCGCCGGTCATGGCCGCCGACATTCAGGCGCGTTATGGCGACCAGTCGTTGATGGTGGTTTCGCCCGACGTGGGCGGCGTGGTCCGCGCCCGCTCGCTGGCCAAGCGCCTCGACAACGCGCCGCTCGCCATTGTCGACAAGCGCCGCGACAAGCCCGGCCAGTCGGAAGTCATGAACATCATCGGTGACGTGAAGGGCCGCGCTTGCATCCTGATCGACGATATCATCGATTCGGGCGGCACCCTGTGCAACGCTGCGCAGGCGCTGATGGACGAAGGCGCCACCAGCGTCACCGCCTACATCACCCACGGCGTGCTTTCGGGCGCGGCGGTTTCGCGCGTCACCAACTCCGCGCTCAAGGAACTGGTGATCACCGATTCGATCCAGGCAACCGACGATGCGAAGGCTTCGGACAAGATCCGCATCCTGACGATCGCGCCGCTGATCGGCGAAGCGATCCGCCGCATTGCCGACGAAAGCTCGGTTTCGAGCCTGTTCGACTGAGGACGCGCCGGGGCTGCGCGCTCCGGGTCCATTACTGGCGACCGTGAACGGCGCAGGGGTCCTCCCCTGCGCCGTTCCGGTTTCAGCTACTCGTCATTCCCCTACTCGTCGTTCCAGGGCCGCACTTGCCCCGGTGCCAGTCGGTTGAGCGCTTCCAGCCGCCGCGCCTGCCGTGATTCCAGTGCCAGCGTCATGATCGGCTGCGGCCGCTTCACGAACTGGCTGGGCGACATGCCGAAGAGTTCGGTGAACTCGTGGATCAGGTGGCTCTCGTCGTAATAGCGCAGCGCGATCTCGTCGGCCTCGTCACTGTCGGCCACGCCGCGCAAGTAGCTGGCCATGTCCAGCGCGCGGGCCCGGCGCAGCACTTGCTTGGGCGGCATGCCGAAATCGCGATTTACCACGCGTTCCAGCGTGCGCCGGTCCACCCCGCATTCGCGCGCGGCATCGCTGACCGCCATCGACGGGTCGCGATAGGAGATCACCTCGAAACTGCGCGTCACCGGATCGGGCGGCGGGCAATTCATGCTCTCGATCCGGTGACGGAACGCCTGCTCCAGATGCTGGAGCCAGACTTCGGACGGCGCATCGGGTTCCAGCATGGCAAGGAACTGCTCGGACGGGAGCGAGACCGCGCTGGTGCTGACCAGACGGTCCACGAAATCGCCCACCCGCGGTCCCTGCATCGCGGTGCAGGCACCGGCGCGCAGCGCCACCGCGACGCTGGCGAAGCTGCCCGTCACCGTCACCGGCATGCACCGCGAATGGGGCCCGAAGAACAGCGCCGCGTCGCCGACCCGGCGTTCGCCGTCGGCGGTCTGGACGCACCAGCGGCCTTTGGTCTGGATGCGCAGAAAGGCAGTGTCGCTGAACAGGCTGCACGAAAGCGTGTAGTCTGCGGGCGCGGACACTTTCGTCACCGACACGCGCGCGATCCATGGAGCGAGATCCGCTGCCGGCGCGCGATTGTACGATAACGGTTGTCCGTCCCGCGTATATCCTTGTTCCGGCGCGATTGCCGGATCGATAGCTGGGATTTTCCTGCGCAGCATGCCCCTACTTCTTTGCAGTAGAATATGCCCCCGCCAACGGAATAGGGGCGGCCGCAAGTTCCCGCAATGTGTGAAAAACACATAAGGGTTCGGGGCATGTGCAAGATTCTGCCAGTCTTGATGAATTTCCGGCGGGCGCTTGACCTTCCGGCACTGGAAAAGGCACAGGTCCGCCATGAAACTCGATCAGGATATCGCCCTTGCCCTGCGACTCGCCGATGCGGCAGGCGAAGCGATCAGGCCCCATTTCCGTACGGGGCTGAGCGCCGAGCGAAAGTCCGATGCCTCGCCCGTCACCATTGCCGACCGCGCTGCGGAAGAGGCCATGCGCCGGATTCTCAAGGCAGAAGTTCCGCGTGACGCGATCATCGGCGAGGAGTTCGGCACGGAGGAGGGCTCCTCGGGCCGGACCTGGGTGCTCGATCCGATCGACGGCACGGTCTCGTTCATTGCCGGTCGTCCGATCTTCGGCACGCTGATTGCGCTGCTGGTCGATGGCTGGCCGGTGCTGGGCGTGATCGACCAGCCGATCCTGCGCGAACGCTGGGTCGGCGCCAGCGGCATGCCCACCACCTTCAACGGCAAGGAAGTGCGCACGCGCCCGTGCCGCGAACTGTCCGACGCCATGCTGGCGACCACCGGGCCGCAGTATTTCGATGATCACGAGGGCGAGCACTTCATGGCGCTGGCGGCGAAGACCGATCACAAGCGCATGATGATGGGTGGCGATTGCTATAACTATGGCCTGCTCGCCTCGGGCCAGATCGACCTTGTTTGTGAGGCCGGGCTCAAGCTGCACGACTGGGCCGCGCTGGTGCCGGTGGTGGAAGGCGCCGGGGGCACGATGTGCGACTGGAACGGTGAACCGCTTCACGCGCAGTCCGACGGGCATGTCCTGGCGATCGGCGACCCTGCGCGTCTGGAAGACGTGATCGAGGCGATGGCCTGCCATCATTGATGGCGGTGCGCAGGGTCTGCCTGTTCGTCTACGGCACGCTCCAGCACCACGCGGGCACGCGCATGGGCCAATGGCTGGCGGAGCGCACGGAAAGCGCCGAGCCTGCCTCCGTGCCCGGGCGCATCCATGCGATAAAGAGCGATGACGGCTGGTTTCCGGCGCTTGTCCGGGCACAGGGGCGGGGGCACGTTCAGGGCACGCTTTGCCGGCTCGAATTGGCGCCCGGCGATCTTGCCCGGCTCGATCGCTATGAGGGGTCCGAGTACCGGCGCATCTGCCTGCCGGTGCGCACTGCCTCGGGCCGAAGGGCGCGGGCGCAAGTCTATCTCTGGCGTCTTGGGCTGCCCCGCGCGGCGCCGGTGATCCGAGACGGGCACTATCTCGGCTGGCTGGAACGCACCGGCCACACGGCATTTACGACCTTGCGCTGCGGGGCCTGAGGAGCAGGCCGGCTCGATGGGTAGGGATCAGAGTCCAAACCCCTTGCCTTCCCGCCGTTCTCCCACTAAAGGCGCCCCCTTCAATCGACACGGTTGAGTCTTTGACTAAAGAGATTCGCGCGTCCGCCTGGCGAAAAGGGCTGCCATGGCTGACCGGACGTGTCCCTGTGAAAAGGAGACGAAAATGCCCAAGCTGAAGACCAAGAGCGGTGTGAAGAAGCGCTTCAAGCTCACCGCCACCGGCAAGGTGAAGCACGGCGTAGCCGGCAAGCGCCACCGCCTGATGAGCCATAACGGCAAGTACATCCGCCAGAATCGCGGCACCGAAGTCATTTCCGACGCCGATGCCAAGACGATCAAAAAGTGGGCGCCCTACGGGCTCAACTGAGGAGTACTGACCGATGAGCCGTATCAAGAGGGGTGTTACCACCCGCGCCAAGCACAAGCGTCTTCTCGAACAGGCCAAGGGTTACCGCGGCCGTCGTAAGAATACGATCCGCGTTGCCCGCCAGGCCGTCGAAAAGGCCGGCCAGTACGCGTACCGCGACCGCAAGATCAAGAAGCGCACCTTCCGCGCTCTCTGGATCCAGCGTATCAACGCTGCCGTCCGCGCCGAAGGCCTGACCTATTCGCAGTTCATGCACGGCATCAAGCTTGCCGGCATCGAACTCGATCGCAAGGCCATGGCCGACCTCGCCATGAACGAGGGTTCGGTGTTCTCGACCGTGATTGCTCAGGCCAAGGCAGCTCTGCCCGCCGCCTAAGCCGCGTTCGCGATGGCGAAAACAATACGAGGCGCGAGTGTTTCGGCACTCGCGCCTCGAATTGTTTTGCCCGCCCTCAAAACTCTCGATACGAGATGGATGGGGGACATTTGGCGGCGATAACTAACAGGCGGGGAATGACAGCCAGGCGCGTCATCATCCAATATTGCCCGGTGCCTTCGGAGCTTGATCGCTATGTATCGGCTCTCTTTTACTGCGAGATCGAGTTGCAACCGGGGGACCGTTTGCAGGACGTGCTCTGTCCGGACTGGGCCAGTTTCCGGTTTCATTTCGATTCCCTCACCGAAGTATCGATGCGCAACGGATCGACGATCACGGGAAGCCGGTTCACGGTCAGCGGGCCGCGCTCGCAGGAAGTGCATTTTTCGATGGGCTCCGCGCGCCAGTGGGGCTTTCGCCTGAGGCCGCTCGGCTGGGTCGCGCTCACGGGGCAGGCCGCCGACGCCTATGCCAATGTCATTGTCGATGGCGACCGCGATCCCAACTTCGAACGCTTCCGCCCGCTGTATGACGCATTGCAGGCCGAACAGGGCGCGCTGGGCGCGCAGCTGGACCGGATCGTCGCCTTCCTTTCCGCGCTGGAACCCCGGCCTGTTCCGCACGAGGATCTGATCGTCGCCATCGGCGAGGCGCTTGCCGATCCGGAACTGCGTTCGTCGGTGGATCTCGTCAAGCGCGTGGGCGCGAATTCGCGCATGGTCGAGCGGGTTTGCCGCGCCGCCTTCGGCTTTCCTCCCAAGCTGCTGCTGCGCCGCCAGCGCTTTCTGCGCAGTGTCGAGCAGTTCACGCTCGACCCGACGCTGAAGTGGATCGGCGCGATCGACGCAGCCTATCACGATCAGGCCCAGTTCGTGCGGGACTTCCGCGCCTTCATGGGCATGAGCCCGCGCCAGTATGCCCAGCTCGACAAGCCGCTGACAGTTACGCTCATCCGCGAGCGAATCCGCCAAGCGCGTACCGCCGGCCGCTGATCCGCCCTTTACCGGGTCGTCCGGGCCCGCGCACGCACCCTCGCCGTTGCGATTCTTGCCCGCTCCCCCTAAGGACCGCGCTTCCAGATTCAGCAACAGTCAGGCAGACCACCAGTGGACTACGCAGCAACCGGCCAGGAGGCGCTCTCGCGGATTGCGGAAGCATCCGATCTCGAAACGCTGGAGGCGCTGCGTGTCGAGTTTCTGGGCAAGCAGGGATCGATCTCCGGCCTGCTGAAGACGCTGGGCAAGCTCGATCCCGAAGAGCGCAAGGTCGAAGGCCCGAAGATCCACAGCCTGCGCGAGAATGTGAGCGACGCGCTCACCAGCCGCAAGGACGTGTTGGAGACGGCGGTGCTGAACGCCCGCCTCGCCGCCGAGACGATCGACCTCTCGCTGCCCGCGCCCGAAGCGCCGCGTGGCACTGTCCACCCGATCTCGCAAGTGATGGACGAGATTGCCGAGATCTTCGCCGACCTCGGCTTCTCGGTCGCCACCGGTCCGGAGATCGAGGACGACTGGCACAACTTCACCGCGCTCAACATGCCGGAAAGCCACCCGGCGCGCGCGATGCACGACACGTTCTATTTCCCGGACCGCGACGCGAAGAACCGTGAGATGCTGCTGCGCACGCACACTTCGCCGGTGCAGATGCGCACCATGCTCGCGCAGGGCGCGCCGCTGCGCATCATCGCGCCGGGCCGCGTCTACCGTTCGGACAGCGACGCCACCCACACGCCGATGTTCCACCAGGTCGAAGGTCTGGTGATCGACAAGGACGTGCACCTCGGCCACCTGAAGTGGACGCTGGAAACCTTCCTGAAGGCGTTCTTCGAGCGTGAGGACATCGTCCTGCGCCTGCGCCCCAGCTACTTCCCCTTCACCGAGCCTTCGGTGGAAGCGGACATCGGCTTCACCCTGATCGACGGCAAGCGCGTGATCGGCGGCGACCCGTCGAAGGGCGAGGGCGGCTGGATGGAAGTGCTCGGCTCGGGCATGGTCAACCGCCGCGTCATCGAATTCGCCGGGCTCGATCCCGACGAATGGCAGGGTTTCGCCTTCGGCATCGGCATCGATCGCCTTGCCATGCTGAAATACGGCATGGACGACCTGCGCGCCTTCTTCGATGGCGATGTCCGCTGGCTCTCCCACTACGGTTTCTCCGCCCTCGACGTGCCGACCCTTTCGGGCGGCGTTGGCACTCCGGCTTGAGCGCGGGAAGGATTTAGAAAATGAAGTTCTCGCTTTCCTGGCTCAAGCAGTACCTTGAGACTGACACCTCGCTTGAGGATATCGCCCTGAAGCTCAACGCCATCGGCCTTGAGGTCGAAGGCATCGAGGATCCCGCCGCCAAGCTGGCCGGTTTCCGCGTGGCCAAGGTGTTGACTGCCGACAAGCATCCGCAGGCGGACAAGCTGCAGGTCCTCACCGTCGATACGGGCGAGGGCGTACTGCAGGTCGTCTGCGGCGCACCCAATGCGCGTGCGGGCCTTGTCGGCGTGCTCGGCCTTCCCGGTGCGACCGTGCCGGCCAACGGCATGGTGCTGAAGGTCGCTGCCGTGCGCGGCGTCGAATCGAACGGCATGATGTGCTCCACGCGCGAGCTGGAGCTGGGCGAAGATCACGACGGCATCATCGAACTGCCTGAGGACGCGCCGGTCGGCACGCCTTTCGCGGACTACCACGGCGCCGATCCGGTGATCGAGGTCGCCATCACCCCCAACCGCCCGGACTGCATGGGCGTTTACGGCATCGCCCGCGATCTGGCCGCGGCCGGCCTTGGTACGCTGAAGCCGATCGAGGTGCTGGACATCGCCGGCAGCTTCCCCTGCCCGGTCGAAGTGCGCACCGACGATGCCGAGGGTTGCTCGGCGTTCTATGGCCGCGTTATCAAGGGCGTGAAGAACGGCCCTTCGCCGCAGTGGCTGCAGGATCGCCTGAAGGCGGCCGGTCAGCGTCCGATCTCGGCGCTGGTCGATGCCACCAACTATCTGATGCTGGCCTATGGTCGCCCGGCCCACGCCTATGACCTTGCCAAGCTGAACGGCGCCGTCATCGCGCGCCGCGCCAAGGACGGTGAGACGGTCGTCGCGCTGAACGAGAAGACCTACACGCTCGACGCCGAGATGACCGTGATCGCCGACGATTCGGGCGTGCACGACATCGCTGGCATCATGGGCGGCGAGCATTCGGGCTGCGGCGACGAGACTACCGACGTCCTGCTCGAAATCGCCTACTTCGATCCCGAGCGCATCGCCAAGACCGGGCGCAAGCTCAACCTCACCTCGGACGCGCGCAGCCGTTTCGAGCGTGGGATCGATCCGAACTTCCTCGATACCGGCCTCGATCACCTGACCAAGCTGATCCAGACGCTGTGCGGCGGTGAAGCTTCGCAGGCGGTGCGCAGCGGTGCGGCCCCGGCCACGCCGAAGATCGTCCACTTCGATCCGGCGCTGACCGAGAAGCTGGGCGGCGTGGCGATCGAGCCGGGCGAACAGCAGCGCATCCTTGAGAGCCTTGGCTTCAAGGTCATCGCGCAGGAAGCCGGGTTCGACACGTCCTGGACCGTCACCGTTCCCGGCTGGCGTCCGGATGTCGATGGCGCGCCTGACATCGTCGAGGAAGTCGTCCGCATCCACGGTCTCGACAAGGTGACGAGCGTGGCGCTGCCGCGCGCCGATGGCGTCGCCCGTCCGACCGCTACGCCGACGCAGGCACTGGAGCGCCGCGTTCGCCGCGCTGCCGCTGCGCGCGGTCTGCATGAAGCCGTCACCTGGTCGTTCCTGCCTTCGGCCGAGGCTGATGCCTTTGCGGACGGCAATGCTCTGTGGTCGCTGGCCAACCCGATCAGCGAGGACATGAAGGTCATGCGGCCTTCGCTGCTGCCGGGCCTGCTGATGGCGGCCAAGCGCAACCTCGATCGCGGTGCCTCGTCGCTGCGTCTGTTCGAACTGGGCCGTCGCTATCTGCGCGGTGAGGGTGGTGCGAGCGACGAGCGTCTGGCGCTGGGCTTCGTGCTGGCGGGCGAGAAGGTCTCGCGCGGCTGGGCGACCGGCAAGGCTGTGGCGTTCGACGCTTACGACGCCAAGGCCGAAGTCTCTGCCCTGCTGGCTGAAGCCGGTGCTCCGGTGGAAAAGCTGCAGGTCATGGGTGAGGCTGGTTCGCAGTTCCACCCCGGCCAGTCGGCCACCTTGCGCCTTGGGCCCAAGAACGTGCTGGCGCGCTTCGGCATGTTGCACCCCACCGTCGCCAAGCAGTTCGATATCGAAGGCCCGGTGGCGATTGCCGAGATCTATCTCGACGCCATTCCCGGCAAGAAGGGCGCCGCCACTTTCGCCCGTACCCGCTACGCGCCCCCGGCGCTGCAGGCGGTGACGCGCGACTACGCGTTCCTGGTGCCTGCGGAACTGCCGGCCGGTGATCTGATCCGCATGGTTGCGGGCGCGGACAAGGTGAACATCGTCTCGGCCCGCCTGTTCGACGATTTCCGTGGTCAGGGCGTTCCGGAAGGGCAGAAGTCTCTGGCGCTCGAAGTCACTCTCCAGCCGCTCGAAAAGAGCTACAAGGAAGAGGACCTCAAGGCGATCAGCGACAAGGTGACTGCCGCTGCCGCCAAGCTCGGAGCCGTGCTGCGCGGCTGAGAACGCGGCTGAAGAGGCTGCTCGGGAAAAAGGGAAGATCGCCGGTGACTGACATGGAATTCGTGACCATCACCGCCGGCGATCTCACGGCGCGCATCGCCACCTACGGGGCCGAGCTCTGGTCGCTGACCGACCGGTCCGGGCGCGAGTACATGACCGACGCCGATCCGGCGTTCTGGACCGGCCATGCGCCGATCCTCTTCCCGATCGTCGGCGCGCTGAACGGCAATCGCTACCGGCTGGACGGCCACGAATACGAACTCCCCAAGCACGGTTTCGCCCGCCATTCGGCTTTCGAAGTGGTGGAAGCGAGCGAGTGCGCGGTCCGCCTGCGGCTGCGCGACAGTGCGGAAACCCGCAATGCCTATCCCTTCGCCTTCGTTCTGGACCTCGTGTTCAGGATCGAAGGGGCGACACTCCACGTCGAGGCGGAAGTCGCCAATCCGGGCGATGCGCCGATGCCGTTCAGCCTTGGCTTCCACCCCGCTTTCGCATGGCCGCTGCCCGGCGGCGCGCCCAAGGCGGAACACACCATCGCATTCGAACAGGCCGAGCCCCAGCCGATCCGCCGCATCGATCTGGCGAGCGGCCTCGTCCTGCCCGAGCCGGTGCCATCTCCGGTGGAAGGCCACTTGCTGCACCCGGATGCATCGCAGTTCGTCGAGGACGCGCTGATCTGGGACCACCTCGCCAGCCGCGCGCTGACTTTCGGCACGCCGGGAGGATCGCAATTGGCCGTGGCCTTTCCCGATATGCCGATGCTGGGCATCTGGCAGAAGCCGGGGGCGCATTACCTTTGTATCGAGCCCTGGCAGGGCCACGCCGATCCGCTGGGCTATTCCGGCGACTTCCGCGCCAAGCCGGGCATGCTCTCGCTGGCGCCGGGCGCCAGCCGCCGCTTTCGCATGGACGTGACCGTTCTGACTGCCGACTGAGTGACAAGGCGCATAAAAGCAGTTTTCAGGCAGGGCACAGCGACCCGTCCACCTGCAATAGCTGCGGCTGTTGGGGTTTGCCTGTTGGCCGCATTATTGATGTTTCTCGGTTTTGCGCGCCAATCTTCCGACCGGGAGCGCGAACGCAATGCGCATCCGGTCTTCGAGGCTTCGACCGATGCGGACATGCGTGATGTCGAACGCTGTCTTACAGAACAGTTGGGGCTTGATCCGCGCGGATGGGAAGGGCTGAACACCCGGGTCGATTGGCATCTGATTTGGAAGACAAAGGTTCAAATCTCCCAAGTCGCGGCTACGACGCACGTAACGATGTGGACTCCTGAAGGCCGACTGCTTCGCGAACGTGAAAAGTCTGCGCTGAAAAGCTGTGTTTTGGTATCCCCGCGATCTGCCGTTGCGGCCGGTTCAATTTAAGGAGAAATTTCATGAAGACCGCACTCGTAACCGGCGCCACTTCCGGTATCGGCGAAGCCTGTGCCCGCGCATTCGTGGCGGCGGGCTGGCGCGTGGTCGGTACCGGCCGCCGGGCCGAGCGGCTCGACGCCCTGAAGGCCGAACTGGGCGCGGACAAGTTCCACGCTGCCGTCTTCGACGTGCGTGACGAAGCCGCGCGCGATGCCGCGCTGGCGGCGCTGCCGGCCGAGTTCGCGGGCATCGACTGCCTCGTCAACAATGCCGGCCTCGCGCTCGGCACCGAGCCGGCGCAAAGCGCCTCGCTCGATGCGTGGAAGACGATGATCGACACCAACGTCACCGCGCTGGTCTCGCTCACGCACAAGCTGCTGCCTGCGCTGGTGGAGCGCAAGGCGGCGATCGTGAATCTGTCTTCGGTGGCGGCGACTTATCCCTACACCGGCGGCAACGTCTACGGCGGCACCAAGGCTTTCGTGCACCAGTTCTCGCTGGGGCTGCGTTCGGACCTTGCCGGGACCGGCGTGCGCGTCACCTCGATCGAGCCGGGCATGGTGGAGACCGAATTCACGCTGGTCCGCACCGGCGGCAACCAGCAGGCCTCGGACAATCTCTATGGCGGCGCCAACCCGATGACGGCCGAGGATATTGCCGGGACCGTGCTGTGGGTGGCTACGCTGCCGGCGCATCTCAACATCAACACGCTGGAGCTGATGCCCGTCAGCCAGTCTTTCGCCGGCTTCCAGGTCGCGCGTCAGGGCTGAGGCCTAAAACCCGCTCTCAAACAAACCTCGTCATCCCCGCGCAGGCGGGGATCCCGCTTGTTCTTGCGAGGTAGCGCGAAGGAAGCGGGGCCCCCGCCTTCGCGGGGGCGACGAAGTGAATTGTCGGGAGATGGGGCTGGACGCGAAGGCCCAAACGAAAAACGGGGGCTTGCGGATGTCCGCAAGCCCCCGTTTCTAATTCAGCGCTCCGACCGGGATCAGCCGGTGATGCCTGCCGCCGCCAGCACGGCCAGCGTCAGCACATCGGGCGCGATCGCAGTCATCGGCACGATCTGCACGGGCTTCTCGGCACCGATCAGCATCGGCCCGATCGAGGTCGTGCCGCCGATTTCCTTGAGCAACTTGGCCGAGATATTGGCCGACTGCAGCCCCGGCATGATCAGCACGTTGGCAGGCGCCGAAAGGCGGCTGAACGGATAGAGCTTCATGATCTTCGGGTTCAGCGCGGCGTCGGGGGCCATTTCGCCCTCGTACTCGAAGTCCGGCTTTTCCTCGTCGAGAATGCGGATCGCCTCGCGCGTCTGCTCCAGCCACTTGCCCGACGGGTTACCGAAGGTGGAGTAGCTGAGGAAGGCCACGCGCGGTTCGTGGCCCAGGCGGCGGGCGACGGCGGCGGTTTCCTTGGCGATCACAGCAAGCTGCTCGGCCGTCGGGCGCTCGTTGATCGTGGTGTCGGCCATGAACACGGTGTGGTTCTTGCCGACCAGCAGGTGGATGCCGAAAGCCAGCTTGCCCTCGGCCGGGTCCAGCACGCGGCGCACTTCCTTGATGGTCTGCGCGAAAGGCCGGGTCATGCCGGTGATCATGGCATCGCCCACGCCCAGCTTGAGCAGGCCGGAGGCGAAGATGTTGCGATCGGTATTGACCATGCGCTGCACGTCGCGCTGCAGGAAGCCGCGACGCTTCAGGCGCTCGTAGACCATTTCGACCATCGGGCCGACATGGTCGGACACCATCGAGTTCTCGATATGGAAGCTTTCCGGATCGGGCACGCCCAGTTCGGCCATCTTGTCGAGGATGACCTGCGTGCGGCCCACCAGGATCGGTTCGCCATAGCCGAAGTCGCGATACTGGATCGCCGCGCGCAGCACGACTTCGTTGTCGGCCTCGGCAAAGATCATCCGCTTGGGGTTGGCGCGGACCTGTTCGTAGACGCGGGTGAGCACCGAAGTCGTCGGGTTCAGACGCGCCTTCAACTGATCGCGATAGGCTTCGAAGTCCTCGATCGGGCGGCCGGCAACGCCGGAATCCATCGCTGCCTTGGCGACCGCCATCGACACCACTTCCATCAGGCGCGGATCGAACGGCGCCGGGATGATGTAGTCGCGGCCGAACTGCTGCGCTTCGCCATAGGCGGCGGCAACGTCTTCATGGACCTGCTCGCGCGCCAGTTCGGCGATGGCCTTGGCGGCGGCGATCTTCATCTCTTCGTTGATCGCGGTGGCCGAAACGTCCAGCGCGCCGCGGAAGATGAAGGGGAAGCCCAGCACGTTGTTGACCTGGTTCGGATAGTCCGAACGGCCGGTGGCGACGATCGCGTCGGGGCGCACCGCCTTGGCTTCGGGCGGGGTGATTTCCGGATCGGGGTTGGCCATCGCGAAGATGATCGGTTCCGGCGCCATGTCCTTCACCATGTCCGGCGTCAGCGCGCCCTTGGCCGAAAGGCCCAGGAACACGTCCGCGCCGACGAGGGCTTCGGTCAGCGTGCGCTTGTCGGTCTTCACGGCGTGGGCGGACTTGAACTGGTCCACCTTTTCGCGGCCCGGATAGATCACGCCGCGCGTGTCGCAGACCAGCACGTTCTCATGCTTGACGCCGATCGACTTGATCAGCGCGGTGCAGGCCAGCGCGGAGGCGCCGGCGCCGTTCACCACGACCTTGATCTCGTCCAGCTTGCGGCCGGTGATGAGGCAGGCGTTGATCAGACCGGCGGCGGCGATGATCGCGGTGCCGTGCTGATCGTCATGCATGACCGGGATGTTCATCCGCTCACGCAGGGCCTGCTCGATGATGAAGCATTCGGGCGCCTTGATGTCTTCAAGGTTGATGCCGCCGAAGCTGGGTTCCATCATGGCGATGGCCTCGATCAGCGCGTCGGTATCCTCGCTGGCGAGTTCGATGTCGATGGAATCGACGTCGGCGAAGCGCTTGAAGAGGACCGCCTTGCCTTCCATCACCGGTTTGGATGCCAGCGCGCCCAGATTGCCCATGCCCAGAATGGCAGTGCCGTTGGAGATCACCGCGACCAGGTTGCCCTTGGCGGTGTAATCATAGGCAGTGGCGGGATCGTCGGCGATGGCCTGGACGGGAACGGCGACGCCGGGAGAATAGGCGAGGCTGAGATCGCGCTGCGTTGCCATCGGCTTGCTGGCGATGATCTCGATCTTACCCGGCCGGATCGTCGAATGGTAGAACAGCGCCTCGCGCTCGGTAAACTGGACCTTGGGCTTCTCGGACAAGCTTTTTCTCCCGGATTTGGGAGGGGCCCTATCGAATGTTTGCGCGACGCGATAGGGGAAAGGCGCGTGGTGGCCGCTTCACAAGGACCGAGCCGCGGGGCTAACGCTCTGCGCCATGACCAGCAATTCCGAGACCTCCGGCGTGACCCCGATGATGGCGCAGTACCTTGCCTTGCGTGAGGTCGCGGGCGATTGCCTGCTGTTCTATCGAATGGGCGATTTTTTCGAGCTGTTCTTCGACGATGCGAAAATCGCAAGCCAGGTTCTGGACATTGCACTCACCACGCGCGGCGAGCACGGTGGCAAGCCGATTCCTATGTGCGGCGTGCCCGTCCACGCGGCGGAGGGCTACCTTGCCCGCCTGATCAAGGCAGGTTGCCGCGTGGCGATTGCCGAGCAGACCGAAACACCCGCCGAAGCCAAGAAGCGCGGTGGGTCCAAGGCGCTAGTTCGGCGCGATATCGTGCGCTTCGTCACGGCCGGGACGCTCACCGAGGAATCGCTGCTGGAGCCGCGCCGCGCCAATGTGCTGGCGGCGGCCTGCGATCTGCGCGGCACCGTCGGCGTGGCCGCCTGCGACATCTCGACCGGGCGGATGGAACTGGAAGAGTGTGCGCCCGATCGGCTGGGTGCCGCGCTGGCGCGTCTGGGCGCGCGCGAACTGGTGGTGCCGGAGGGGTGGGAACTGGCGCCCGATGGCGCGATTGCGCGCTCACCGCATGAGTTCTCCTCCGATGGCGGCGATGAGCGGCTGAAGCTGGTCCACGGCGTCGCCACGCTCGATGGGTTCGGCACGTTCACGCGCGCCATGCTGGCGGCGGCGGGCGGGTTGATCGCCTATCTCGATCACGTTGGGCGCGGCAAGCTGCCGCTGCTGCTGCCGCCGGTGGCCCGCGCGGGCGATGCGACCTTGGCGATGGACGAGGCGACGCGCGCCAGCCTCGAAATTCTCGAATCGTCGCAAGGCGGCCGCAAGGGCAGTCTGGTCGAGGCGATCGACCGCTGCGTCACCGGTGCCGGTGCGCGGCAGTTGGCAGAGGACCTCTCGGCGCCGCTGATGGATCGCCATGCGATTGCCGAGCGGCTCGAACTGGTCGAATGGCTCCACGACGATCACCTGCTGCGCGAGGATATGCGCGCGGCGCTGCGGGCGCTGCCCGATGTCGGGCGCGCGCTGGGTCGCGTGGTGGCGGGGCGCGGTTCTCCGCGCGACCTCGGTCAGCTTCGCGACGGCCTTTCGGGTGCGCGCCGCATCGGTGAACGGCTGGCGCAGATGGATGACCTGCCGGTGCTGCTCGACCGGTTGATGCCCGAACTGGGCGGACATGCCGCGCTCGTCGATCACTTCGCGCAGGCGCTGGTGGAAACCCCGCCGACCGAGCGCGGGCAGGGCGGCTATATCGCCAGCGGCTACGATGCCGGACTGGACGAACTGCGTGTCACGTCCGGCAATGCCCGCCGCGCGATTGCCGCGCTGGAAGCGAAGTACCGCGAGGAAACCGGCGTTTCCGCGCTGAAGATCAAGCACAACAACGTGCTCGGCTACTTCATCGAAGTGCCGCAGCGCCATGCCGACAAGCTGCTGGAGCCCGACAGCGGCTTCTCGCACCGCCAGACCATGGCCGGGGCGATGCGCTTCAACGCGCTGGCGCTGCATGAAGAGGCCAGCCGCATTACCGAAGCAGGTGCCCATGCGCTCGCCGCAGAGGAAGCGCATTTCGAGGGACTGGTGGCCGAAGCCGTGGCCGCTCGCCACGAGATCGCCCGCACCGCCGCCGCGCTCGCCCGTTTCGACGTCGCCGCCGGGCAGGCCGAGCGTGCGGCCGAGGGTGGCTGGACCCGGCCCGAAGTGGTCGATGGCCTTTCGCTCGATATCGAAGGCGGCCGCCATCCGGTGGTCGAGGCCGCGCTGAAGGTTCAGGGCGAGCGTTTCGTCGCCAATGATTGCCGCCTCGCCAGCCATGACCGGCTCTGGCTGATCGGCGGCCCCAATATGGGCGGTAAGTCGACCTTCCTGCGCCAGAACGCGCTGATCGTGCTGCTAGCGCAGGCGGGCGGTTTCGTGCCCGCCAAGTCGGCGCGGATCGGCATGGTGGATCGGCTGTTCAGCCGCGTCGGCGCTTCGGACAACCTTGCGCGCGGCCGTTCGACCTTCATGGTCGAGATGGTGGAAACCGCGGCCATCCTCGCGCAGGCGACCGATCGCAGCTTCGTCATCCTCGACGAAGTGGGGCGCGGCACCTCGACTTACGACGGCCTTGCGCTGGCTTGGGCGGTGGCCGAAGCGGTCCACGAGACCAATCGCTGCCGCTGCCTCTTCGCCACGCACTATCACGAGATGGCGCGGCTGGGGGAAACCTGCGAGGCGCTGTCGCTTCACCACGTCCGCGCGCGTGAGTGGAAGGGTGATCTGGTGCTGCTCCACGAATTGGCTGAGGGGCCGGCGGACCGCAGCTACGGCCTTGCCGTCGCGCGGCTGGCCGGGGTGCCACCCAAGGTCATCAGCCGCGCCAAGTCGGTTCTGGAAAAGCTGGAAAAGGGCCGTGCGGAGACTGGCGGCCTGGCGGCGGGGCTCGGGGATCTGCCGCTGTTCGCCGCCGCGCAGGAAGCCCGCGAGGAAGAGTGCGACGTCCTGCGCGACAAGCTGCGCGAGATGGATGTCGATGCGCTTTCGCCCCGTGATGCGCTGGAGATTCTCTACGACCTGAAGCGCGAGGCGGGTACGGAGTCTTAACCAAGCCGCGCTAGGTTGCGGTGATGTTCGGACCCAAGATCAGGAACGTCTTCAAGAGCCGCTGGCAGGCCGTGTTCTGGTCCGCCAGCATGTTGCTGACGGCCTATTGCTCGATCCCGTCGTCCGATGACGATGGCGGGAAGGACGATTCCGCCACGCAATTGGCCCAGCAAGTGGCGGGGCATGTTGCGGGGCATGAGGCAGGCCACAAGAACCCGTGGGCGAAAGATCCGGCGGCCAACTAGCGCCTCGGCGGCCCACCGGTTCGCAGCATAAGCAGCCGCTCCAACACGAACTCTCGTCGCCCCCGCGAAGGCGGGGGCCCCGCTTCCTTTTGCCACGTCGCCAGAAAAGCGGGGTCCCCGCCTTCGCGGGGACGACGGTGTTTGGTGGAGTGTTGCGTATGGAGCCAAGCAGGGAGCGGGTCTCTCAGCTATCGTCGTCCTCGAAATCCTCATCGGCCACGCCTTCGCGGCCATAGCGGTTTTCAAGGTCGTCCATCGTTTCTTCGCCGCGATAGGCGGACATGTCGATCACGCCGCTCGAATCCATCTGGTTCATGTGATCGACCAGATCCTCGACATCGTCCTCGTCGTCGATGCCGCCCTTCACTTTCTCGCTGTCTTCGAGGCCGAACACGCCGGTCGCGCGGTCCTGCGCCTCTTCGGCAACGGACTGGGCCTGCGCTTCCTCGTCATCCTGCTCGGGATTGAAGTTTTCGGGCGCGGAATCGTCGGGACGTTCGATCATGGCGTGTCTCCTTTGCCGGGTTAACGGCTAGGGGAACGCCCGGGTTCCGGTATTGGAAGGACGCGACGGAAAAGAGACTTCCGTCGCGTTTCCCTCTCAGCGCGTCGGAACCGGCGTTTCGCCCGAATAATCGTAGAAGCCCCGGCCGGACTTGCGGCCGTACCAGCCGGCTTCGACGTACTTTTGCAGCAGGGGAGCGGGGCGGTACTTGGGATCGCCGGTGGTCGCCAGGAACACCTTCATGATCTCATAGAGCGTGTCGAGACCCACGAAATCGGCCAGAGTCAGCGGCCCCATCGGATGATTGGCGCCAAGCCGCATGCCGGCGTCGATATCCTCGACCGAAGCCAGCCCCTCGCCCAGTACGAAGATCGCCTCGTTGAGCAGCGGGCAGAGAATGCGGTTGACCACGAAGCCCGGGGCATCGCCGGCCAGCACCACGGTCTTGCCCAGCGCTTCGCCGAAGGCCTTCATCCGCGCGGTGGTTTCCGGAGATGTCGCGAGGCCGGGGATTACTTCCACAAGGCCCATCACCGGCACCGGGTTGAAGAAGTGCAGCCCGCAGAACCGCGCCGCGTCGGGCGAACTGGCGGCCATGCGGGTGATCGGGATCGAGCTGGTGTTCGAGGCGAGGATGGCATTGGCGCCCAGCACTTCGCCCACGGCGCCGAAGATCTTGAGCTTGATGTCCTCGCGCTCGGTGGCGGCTTCGATGATGAGGTCGCAATCGCCCATCGTCGAATAGTCTCCCGCCGTGGAGATGCGGGGAAGCAGCGCGTCGACGTCGGCCTGGGCGATCTTTTCCTTGGCCACCAGCTTGGCGAGGCCCTTGGCAATGCCGGCCTTGCCCTTCTCGGCAATGTCGATCGCAATATCGGACAGGACCACGTCCATGCCCTTGCTCGCCACGGTCTGGGCGATGCCCGAACCCATGATGCCCGCACCGATGATTCCGACTTTCCGCACTGCCAAACTCCTCTGCTGGTCTCGTTACGGAGCAGATGCCTAGCGGTTCTGGCCGGGTACCCAAAGCACGTCGTCGGCCCCGTTCGCATTCACCGCCCGGGCGAGCACGAAGAGATAGTCGCTGAGGCGGTTGATGTAGGCCAGCGCGGCCGGATTGGCCGGCACTTCTGCCGCCATGGCGACGGCGGCCCGCTCCGCGCTGCGGGCGGAGGCGCGGGCGATGTGGACGCGCGCGGCGGCCTCGCTGCCGCCGGGCAGGATGAAGCTTTTGAGCGGCTGGAGGTGGGCGTTGATCGCGTCGATCTCGCTTTCCAGCCATGTCACTTGCGCGGGCACGATGCGCAGGGTCATCTCGCCCGGCGTGAAATCGTCGCCGGGGGTGGCGAGATCGGCGCCGAGATCGAACAGGTCGTTCTGGATGCGGGTGAGGATCGCGGCGTGCGGCGTGCCGGTCAGCGCGCAGATGGCAAGGCCGATTGCGCAGTTCGCCTCGTCCACCTTGCCGATCGCTTCCATGCGGGCTGCGTACTTGGGCAGGCGCGAGCCGTCGACGAGGCCCGTGGTGCCATCGTCACCCGTGCGGGTGTAGATCTTGTTGAGCTTTACCAAGGTGGAGTCCTTTGAAAATCCGCCGTTGGCGGATTTTGGCGGCAAAAGCCTTAGCGCGCCATCGCGATCAGGATAGCGCAGACCACCACGGCGGCGGCCTGATACTTGATGCGGTTGAACATCATCTTGTTCTGGAGAAGCTGGTTGGCAGTCGGCCCCGTGGCGCCCGGATCGCGGTTCAGGTCTTCCTTCGTGCTCTGCATGAAAGCGGCGATGCCGCGCACGAGGCTGACGACGACCATGATCACCAGCAGGACGATGATGGGGACGAGAATATAGGTCATGGGCTATGGTCTACGCCCGAGGAAAGCGAAATGCCAGCCGGGAAGCGGTGCCGGCGAAGCGCCTCGGCGATAGCCTTGCCGTCCTCGCCCGCGCGCCGCCGATCGCCGAGCGAGGGCGACCCGCGCCGCTTGGCCAGCTTGCGTCCGTCCGGCTCCAGCAGCAGCGGGTGATGGTGCCAGACTGGCATCGGCAGGCCGAGCAGGGCTTGCAGCAGGCGGTGGACGTGGCTGGCCGGAAACAGGTCCATCCCCCGCGTGACGAGCGTGATGCCATCCGCCGCATCGTCGAGCGTGGCGGCAAGGTGGTAGCTGGCGGGAAGGTCTTTCCTGAGCAGTACCACGTCGCCGAAGACCTCCGGCGTGGCGGTCTGCGGACCGGCCAGTTCGTCGGTCCAGGTGAGCGCGCCGGTCAGGTCCAGCGCGCGGGTGACGTCAAGCCGCCAGGCCGCGCCTTCGGGATCGACGCTTTCGGACGTGCCAAGACGGTGACGGCAAGTGCCGGGATAGACCGGGCCGTCGGGGCCCATCGCAGTGGCAGCGGCGGCGATCTCGGCGCGCGTGCAGCGGCAGGGGTAGAGCAGGCCCATGGCTTTCAGGCGCTCGCCCGCTTCGGCATAAGTCGCCAGCCGCCGGGACTGGAAACCTGCCTCCCCGTCCCAGCCAAGGCCAAGCCATTCGAGATCGCGGAAGAATTCCTCGGTGAATTCCGGGCGGCTGCGTTCGCCGTCGATATCCTCGATCCGCAGCAGGAATTCGCCGCCCCGTGCGCGGGCAATGTCATGCGCCACCACCGCCGCATAGGCGTGGCCGAGGTGAAGTGGGCCGTTGGGGCTGGGGGCAAAGCGGGTGCGGATCATCTCCCTCTGCTCCTACCGGTTGGACCGCTTGCCGCAAGGCCCCGTAACTTTGTGCATAACTTCGGGAGAAGATGTGCGTGGCCTGTGTGCATCACGTGGACAGCTTGTGGAATCATTGTGCGCAAGCTGTGGATTGTTGTATGGGGCCACCCCGGTCTCGGCTTGACGCCGACTCGCGTAAATGCTGCAAAGAAACACATGCGTTGCCATGAAACCGCAATCAGGGCCTGCGACAGGAGGCCATGCTCAAGTCGGAGCTGATAGAGCGCGCGGCCCGGTTCCGCAGCGCGGAGGATGATCCCTCCCGAAGTCTTTCAGACTGCCCTGCTCTAGTGCTCAATGCGGACTACACGCCGCTTTCCTACTACCCTCTCAGCCTCTGGCCCTGGCAGACCGCGATCAAGGCGATCGTGTTGGAAAGGGTGGACATCATCTCCAGCTACGACCGGGTGGTCCACAGCCCGAGCTGGTCGATGCAGATCCCCTCGGTGATCGCGCTTCGCCAATATGTGAAGCCTTCGGAGTTTCCCGCCTTCACACGTTTCAATCTGTTCCTGCGCGACAGGTTCAGCTGCCAGTACTGCGGCTCCCCCCACCAGCTGACGTTCGACCATGTGGTGCCGCGCCGGCTTGGCGGGCGCACGAGCTGGGAAAACATCCTCACCGCCTGCGCGCCCTGCAATCTCAAGAAGGGCGGGCGCACCCCCAAGCAGGCGCATATGCCGCCGCTGGTGGCGCCGATCCGGCCGACGAGCTGGCAACTCCTCGAACGCGGCCGGGCGTTTCCGCCCAACTACCTGCACGAGACGTGGCGGGACTGGCTCTATTGGGACATCGAGCTGGAGGCTTGAGGGCGGCGCTCTTGTGGGGCTAGGGCGCCATTTTCCTTAACTCACCTCGTTATGCTGAACTTGTTTCAGCATCTATCGCGCCGCTCAAGCTCTGCTCTGGCCGGAAAAATGGATGCTGAAACAAGTTCAGCATGACGAGGTGGGGTGGGCTTTCGCGGCATCCTGTGCCAGTCGGGCCCCCGGTTCCCTCAGTGCAGCGTTTCGGGCACGCTTTCGGCCTCGGCCCGGGTGCCGCCGTCGACCGAGGCGGTCAGCGCCACGTCCATCGTCACATTGCCCACCGTGCGCATGAGGTCAGGCAGGACTTCCACCGCCACCAGCACGCCCAGCGGCCAGAGGGGTACGCCCATGGCTGCCGCGATGGGGCCGATCGAGGAGACGAAGCTGATCGTGCCCGGCAGCGAAACCGCGCCGAACGTCGTCGCGAACGCCACCAATGTGCCCGCGATCAGCGCGCCGGTGGTCAGCTCGATCCCGGCCAGCTTCGCGGCATAGACCGCGACCGCCATGTTCATCGCCGGGCCTGTCGCGCGGAACAGGGTGACGGCCAGCGGCAGGACGAACTCGGCAGTCGTGCCCGAAACGCCAAGCTTGCGGCTGGAGGCCAGCATCGCCGGCAGCGTCGCGATCGAGGACTGGGTGGAGATGGCGACGATCTGCGCCGGCAGGATCGCGGCGGCAAAGGCGGGCAGGGGGCGGCGTCCGCCGAAAACGGCAATCACATAGCCCGCGATCATCACCACGGTACCGACCGCCGTGACCAGCACGATATAATGCGCCAGCGCGCCCAGTGCCGCGCCGCCGCTGCGCACGCCAAGGCCGAAGCCCAGTGCGAATACGCCGATGGGGGCAAGCGTGAGAACCCAGCCGATCACCACCATCATCGCGCCGGCCACGCCCTCGAACAGCACGGCGAGCAGGCGGCGCGGCTCGTCGGCAAGACGGGTGGAGGCAATGGCGAAGAGCGCGACGAACACGATCACCGGCAGCATGGCGTCGGCCGCGGCGGCGGAGATCACGTTCTCGGGCATCAGCGAGGAGAGGAAGTCGGCGATGCCCGGCACTTTGCCTGGATCGTCGGCATGGGCGAACTGGACGCCGGCGGGAATCGGGAAGAATTTCAGCAGCAACGGCATGGCCACCGCGCCCAGCACGGCGCTGAAGGCAAGGAAGCCGACAATGGTGCCCAGCGTGCGCCGCGCCATGGCCCCGGCCTGCGCGACGGCAATGGTCTCGACAATGCCGGTGAACAGCAGGCCGGCGACCAGCGGCAGGATCGTCATCTGCAAGCCCTGAAGCCAGAGCGAACCGATCGGCCCGACCACTTGCAGCACCGGCACCGCCTTCGGGCTGCCGGCAAGAACAAGCCCCAGCACCAGCCCCACGACGAGGCCGATCAGGGTGAGCGTGCCGGGAACCCGGATTTCGGGAATGCGGGAGGCACTACTTTCGATGGCCATCGGGCTGGGGGTATTCATCGGGCTCCTGGGGAATTGCGACCTTGGTCTTCTTCTCCATACTGAGCGCAGTGGCGCATGGCAATTTGCCGAAGGCTTGGGTAAGAGCGCGCGTCATCGGCCATTCACGAAATGGTCTCCAAGAGGGCAGGTCATGAGCAGACAGTTCTTCGGCACAGACGGCATTCGCGGCCGCACCAATCAAGGCGCTATGACCGCCGCCATCGCCATGAAAGTCGGCCAGGCGGCCGGCACCCGCTTCCTGCGCGGCAGCCACCGGCACCGCGTGGTGATCGGCAAGGACACGCGCCTGTCGGGCTACATGCTGGAAAACGCGATGGTCGCGGGCTTCACCAGCGTGGGCATGGACGTCGTGCTGCTGGGCCCGATGCCGACTCCGGCCGTCGCCCTGCTGACCCGCGAGTTGCGCGCCGACGTGGGCGTGATGATCTCCGCCAGTCACAACCCTTACGAGGACAACGGCATCAAGCTGTTCGGCCCCGACGGCTTCAAGCTCTCCGACGAGGATGAGCTGGCGATCGAGGCGATGCTGGCGCAGGACATCGCGCTTGCCGCGTCCGAGGAAATCGGCCGGGCCCGCCGCATCGATGACGCTCGGGGGCGCTATATCCACGCCGTGAAGCGCTCGCTGCCCGAAGCAGTACGTCTGGATGGGCTGAAGATTGCCGTCGATTGCGCCAATGGCGCGGCCTATCAGGTGGCGCCTTCCGCCTTCTGGGAACTCGGCGCGGAAGTCGTGTCGATTGGCGTCACGCCCAACGGCAAGAACATCAACGCCAAGTGCGGCTCCACTCATGTCGAGGCCTTGCAGGAAACCGTGGTGTCCTCGGGCGCGGACATCGGCATTGCGCTCGATGGCGATGCCGACCGTCTGATCGTGGTCGACGAGAAGGGCAAGACCGTCGACGGTGACCAGATCATGGCGCTGATCGGCACCCAGCTTGCCGCGCGCGGCGCGCTGCGCGGCGGCGGCGTGGTGGCGACGGTGATGTCGAACCTCGGCCTCGAACGCTATCTGAACGGGCAGGGCCTGACGCTGGAGCGCACCAAGGTGGGCGACCGCCATGTGCTGGAACGCATGCGCGCGGGCGGCTTCAATGTCGGCGGCGAGCAGTCGGGCCACATGATCCTGCTCGACCACGCGACTACCGGCGATGGTACCGTGGCGGCGCTTCAGGTGCTGGCTGCGCTGGTCCAGTCGGGCAAGCCGGCGAGCGAGGTGCTGCACCTCTTCGATCCGGTGCCGCAACTGCTGCGCAATGTCCGCTTCGCGGGCGGCAAGCCGCTTGAGGCGGACCGTGTGAAGGCCGTGATTGCCGAGGCCGAGGCCGCCTTGAACGGCAAGGGCCGCCTCGTGATCCGCGCCTCCGGTACCGAGCCGGTGATCCGCGTGATGGCAGAGGGTGACAATGCCGGCGAGGTCGAGGCGGCCGTCGCCTCGATCTGCGCTGCCGTGGAAGAGGCTGCTGCCTGACCCTTCGACAGGCTCAGGGTGAGCGGGAGATTTTGAATGCTTGAAATGCGCCCCGATTGCGAACGCTGCGGTGCCGATCTGCCTGCCGAGGCACCCGGCGCTTTCATTTGCAGCTTCGAATGCACGTACTGCGTCGAATGCGCCGAAGCGCTGGACGACATCTGCCCCAATTGCGGCGGCGAACTGGTCGACCGGCCTACGCGGGCGAAGCAGCACTTCGATTCCGCGCCGCCGTCGAAGGAACGGCGCTTCAAGGGATAAATGGTTCGCGCGGAGGCGCGGAGACGCGGAGGAGTTTTGGTTGCACCACAGGCTCTCCATTCCATCGGCAGCAACAACCGCCAACGATGGAATGGAGAGCCTGCGGCGCCGCAAACTTTCTCCGCGTCTCCGCGCCTCCGCGCGAACCTAGAAATAGCGCTCACGCGCCGAAGTGGCGCTTTAGGAAGGAATGGATTCGCGCAAAGGCGCAAAGGCGCGAAGAGGTCGTGCCTGCGGCGAAGCCGCGCTTCCTTCATTCATAGCCTCGATGGAAATGAGAAAGGGAGCCTGCGGCGCAGGATGACCTCTTTGCGCCTTTGCGCCTTTGCGCGAATCCAAAACAGCACGGCGCTTGTCGAAGCCCGCCGCTGCTGTCATCAGCCCAACCCATGACCACACCGCCCCGCATCCTCTCCATCGCCGGTTCCGATTCCTCGGGCGGCGCGGGAATTCAGGCCGATATCAAGACCATCAGCGTGCTTGGCGGCTACGCCATGACCGCGATCACCGCGATCACTGCGCAGAATACTTGCGGCGTCACGGACGTCGTGGCGCTCGCGCCGGAGATGGTCGCAGCGCAGATCGATGCCTGCGTCAGCGACATCGGCGTCGATGCCGTGAAGATCGGCATGCTCGGCAGCCCGGAGATCGCGCATATTGTTGCCGAGCGGCTGGAAGCGCTGGACGTGCCGGTGATTTTCGATCCCGTCATGATCGCCACCAGCGGCTCGGTGCTGGCGGACGCCGCGACGATCGCCGCCTTCGAGCGGCTGATGGCACTGGCCACACTGACCACCCCCAATGTGCCCGAACTGGCCGCGCTGGGCGGCGATGCGGGGCTGGCGGCGCGCGGAGTCGCCTATATCGCCAAGGGCGGCGATGCCGAGGGACCGGTGGTCGAAGACCGGCTGGTCCTGCCGGGCGAGGCGCCGCTGTCGTGGAACGCGCCGCGTATCGAGACGCGGCACACCCACGGCACCGGCTGCACCTTCTCCAGCGCTATCGCGACATTCATGGGCCGGGGCGAGAGTCTGGTTTCGGCCGTGGAACAGGCCCGCGCGTTCGTGCGTGCCGCGCTGCTGGCCGCGCCCGGCTTCGGTGCCGGGCATGGTCCGCTGGGCCATCAGGCCGTGCGCTGAGACCAATCGGCAGCGTCGAGCCGCAAGTAGACGCTGTCACACCAGACGCCGCCGACTTGCCAGGTGCGCGCGGCGCGTCCCGTTTCGCGAAAGCCCAGCCGTGACAGCAGGGCAAGACAGCGGTCATTGCGCGGGTCCACATCCGCGTGGACTTGCGGCAGCCGGTGCACGGCGAAAGCGCGGGCGATCACGGCTTCCAGCGCCTCGCGGGCCAATCCCTGGCCCCAAAACGCGGGATCGAGGATGAAGCCGATCTCCGGAAAGCGCCAAAGTCCGGCCTTGCCGATCACGCGGTCATTCAGCGTGACGATGAAGTCCTCGCCCGCGCCCTCGGGAATGGCGATCATGCCGTCCAGCCATTCGCGGGTCTCGGCCAGGTCCTTGTGCGGCGGCCGCGACCAGTAGGCCATCGCCGCCGGCTGCACGAAGATGGCGTGGAGCGCTTCGGCGTCGGTCGGCAGCGCGGGGCGCAGCAGCAGCCTTTCGGTGCGAAGCTGCGCCATCTCGCCTTACCTCAGCCGCATTCGAGATCGTAGAACTGGCGTACGACGTCCCAGCCTTCCTCGGCGGTTTCGCACCAGTGGAACAGCTTGAGATCGGCCTTGTTGATCACGCCTTCCTCGGCCAGCGCCTCGAAATTGATGACGCGCTCCCAGAATTCGCGGCCGTAGAGCAGGATCGGCATCGGCTTCATCTTGCCGGTCTGCACCAGCGTCAGCAGTTCGAAGAACTCGTCGAACGTGCCGAAGCCGCCCGGGAACACCGCCACCGCGCGGGCGCGCAGCAGGAAGTGCATCTTGCGCAGTGCAAAATAGTGGAACTGGAACGAGAGGCGCGGCGTCACATAGGGATTGGGCGCCTGCTCGTGCGGCAGCACGATGTTGAGCGCCAGCGTCTCCGCGCCCACTTCATAAGCGCCGCGATTGGCCGCTTCCATGATCGAGGGGCCGCCGCCCGAGCAGACCACGAACTGGCGCATGCCCTTTTCCACGACCGCACACTTGCTGGCGATGCGGGCAAGCTTGCGCGCTTCCTCGTAATACTTGGCCTTGGCGACAAGGCGGTCGGCAACCACCTTTTCCTCGTCGGTGGTGGCGCGGGCGAGCACGGCTTCGCACTGTTCGGGTGAGGGGATGCGGGCGGAGCCGTACATCACCAGCGTGGAGCCGATGTTGGCCTCTTCCAGCAGCATCTCGGGCTTGAGCAGCTCAAGCTGGAAACGCACCGGGCGCAGTTCGTCGCGCAGGAGGAATTCGGTGTCCTGGAAGGCAAGGCGGTAGGAGGGGTTCTGCGTTTGCAGCGTGCCTTCCTGCGCATCGGCGAAAGAGGCTTCCTGCTCGGCCTTGTAGAACCGGCGCTTGGTGACTTTGGCGTCTTCAGTATCGTTCATCGGGGTACCATGGCCGCAGGACGCGGCGTGAGAAAGCACAAATATCTAGGACGCTTGTGGTTGCGCGCAAGAGATGCGCGCGCCTAGTTTCGATTCCATGACGAATTCGATCCTTACGCGCCGTGGGGCGCTTGCCGGTATCGGCATTGCGGCGGTAGCGGCGGCCCTGCCGGTCTTTCCGGTGCTTTCGGCCCCCATTGCGCCCCGGCTGGTGAAGCCGCCGCGCCTGCGCGCGGGCGACACGCTCGGGCTGGTGGCACCCGCCGGGTTCATTGGTGACCGTTTCGGGCTGGATGAAGTCATGACGACGGTCCGCGCGATGGGCCTGGTGCCCAAGCCCGCGCCGCACATGCTGGAGCGGGAGGGCTATCTGGCCGGCTCCGACCGCACGCGGGCCGACGATCTCATGGCCATGTTCGCCGACCCGGACGTGCGCGGCGTGATGGCGGTGCGCGGCGGCTGGGGCTGTGCGCGGATCCTGCCGCTGCTCGACTATGCGAAGATCGCGAGGAACCCGAAGCTGTTCGTCGGCTTCAGCGACAACACCGCGCTCCACCTCGCATTCGCCGCTCGGACCGGCGTGGCCAGCATTCACGGGCCCAATGCCAGTGCATCGTGGCCGCCCGCCGCATGGGCGAATTTCCACGCGCTCGCGTTCGAAGCGGCGACGCCGACGTGGCAAGTGCCCGAAGGGGCGGGGGTGAACCTGTCCGGGCGCGGCAAGGACTTGCGCACGTTCCACGGCGGCACCGCGCGCGGGCGGCTGCTCGGTGGCAATCTCAGTGTGCTTTCGGGGCTGGTCGGTACGCCTTACCTGCCCGATTTCACTGGTGCCGTGCTGTTCCTGGAAGACACCAACGAATCGGAATACCGGATCGACCGCATGCTCACCCAGCTCGCGCTGGCGGGCGTGTTCGACAAAGTGGCGGGCGTGGTCTTTGGGCAATGCACCAATTGCACCAACCCGGACGGCGGCTTCTCCAACTTCACGATATACGAAGTGCTGGACCGCCAGTTCGGCGGCTTGAAAGTGCCCGCTTTCCAAGGCTTGCAGATCGGCCACATCGCCGCGCAGGCGAGTGTGCCGGTTGGTCTGCCGGTGGAGATCGACGCCGATGCCGGGACGATGCGTCTGCTGGAACCGGCCGTCAGTTGATGGGCCGAGGAGGCGCGATCAGCGGATCATGCTGGCGGCCGAGTCCGTGCCGCGTGACAAGGTCCGCATAGACCCGCGCGTCCAGCGGCTCCGCGAATTCCAGCCCGGTCCCGTGCCGCCCGCTCCACGCGACAAAGGCCATCGCCGGGCGGCATCCGGGCAGGCCGAGGTTGATGGCCTCGTCGATCTCCAGCGCATCGATGCCCTCGATCCGGGCGCCGAAGCGGGTGAGGTCCTTGAGCACGACGGTACAGCTCGTGAAGGCGCTCCGGAACTTCGCCATCATCTCGACCGGCTCGCGGCGATCCCGGATGACGGGGGCCGTATCGTATCTATCCATGTGCACCATCCTGGACCGGCTAACCGTCTGTCTTCGCAGAAAAGATAGACGCGCTTCCCTTAGCGGGCCTTTCCGCCCGGCTAAGGGTATTCCGCAGGGCTTTAACCCCGGCGCGCCAGCGGCTAGTGCTGGTGACACATCCCCCAGCATCCGGACCCCGCCGATGACCCGTTCCCTGCTCGATCCCCTGCCGCTGCCCGACTATGCGGCGCTCACTCCTGCCGCGATCGGCGAGGCGCTCGACCTTGCGTTGGCGGACATGCGCGCGGTCGTGGACCGGATCATCGCGGAAAAGCCGAAGGACTTCGACGCGGCATGGCTGCCGCTCGAACAAGCCGATGTCGCCATCGAGGCACTGTGGTCGGCGGTTTCGCACCTCAAGTCGGTGGCCAATACGCCCGAACTGCGCGAGGCGCATGCCGCCGGGCAGCAGCGCATCGTCGAGACCATGACGGCGGTGTTCCAGGATCACGACCTCTACGAAGTGATCGCCGCGCTGGAGGCAGCTCCCGAATTCGCGAAGCGCTCCGCCGCGGATCGCGCTGCGGTCGAGCATATGCTGCGCAGCTTCCGCCTTTCGGGCGTGGCTCTGGATGCCGCGCCGCGCGCGCGTTTTGCCGAGATCTCGGTCGAGCTGGCCGGGCTGTCGACGGAGTTCTCCGCCGCCGTGCTCGACGCCACCGACGCCTGGTCCGAACATGTCACCGATGCCGAAGTGCTCGCGGGCATCCCCGAAGCGGCCATGGCGATGTTCGCCGCGAACGCCGAGGCCAAGGGGCTGGACGGGGGCTGGGTGGTCACGCTCCAGTGGCCGAGCGTCAATGCGGTGCTGACTTTTGCCGAGAATCGGGGCCTGCGCGAGCGCGTCTATGCCGCTTTCGGCACCCGCGCGTCGGATCAGGGCCCCGATGCCGGAAAGTTCGATAATACCCAGCGCATCGCCCGTATCCTCGAACTGCGGCGTGAGGCTGCGGGCCTGCTGGGCTTTGCCGATCCGGTCGAATGGTCGCTCGCCACCAAGATGGCCCCCAATGCGGGGGAAGTGCTGCACTTCCTGCGCGATCTGGCATCGCGTGCACGCCCCGGCGCCGAGCGCGATCTGGCCGATGCGCGTGCTTTCGCGGCGCAGGAGCTTGGCATCGACGATCTCCAGCCGTGGGACCTGACCCACGTTGCCAACCGCATGCGCCTGTCGCGCTTCGCGGTCGACGAGCAGGCGGTGCGCGCCTACTTCCCGGTCGAGCGCGTGCTGGCCGGCTGGCAGGTGCTGCTCGGCCGCCTCTTCGGCATCACCTTGGTCGAGCGGACCGACGTGGCGCTCTGGCATGCCGATGCACGCTACTACGACGTTGCCGACGATGACGGCACGGTGATTGCCGGTGTCTACCTCGATCTTCATGCGAGGGCGGGCAAGCAGGGCGGCGCGTGGATGGCGCAGGCCCGCCCGCGTCTCTCCGCCGGAGCCTCCGGCAGCAACGCTGGCCGCGTGCCGGTCGCCTACCTCACCTGCAATTTCGCGCCGAAGGGCGGCGATACGCCTTCCCTGCTCGCGCATAGCGAGGTGGAGACGCTGCTGCATGAGACCGGGCACTGCCTCCACCACCTGTTCACCCGCGTGAACCGCCCGAACGTGGCAGGCACCAGCGGTTTCGAATGGGACGCGATCGAGCTGCCGAGCCAGCTGATGGAAGACTTCGCCTGGGACCGTGAAGTGCTGACCGGCATGTCCGGCCATTACCGCACCGGCGAGCCGCTTCCCGTCGATCTCTTCGAGAAGATGCTGGCTGCGCGCCGCTTCCAGTCCGGCCTGTTCGTGCTGCGCCAGATCGAATTCGGCCTGTTCGACCTCCTGCTCCACCTCGGCACCATGGGCAGCGATCCGATGGAAGTGATCGGGGCGGTGCGTGAGGAAGTGGCCGTGGTCCATCCGCCCGAATGGCATCGTTTCCCGCATGCCTTCACCCACGTCTTCTCGGGCGGCTATGCCTCTGGCTATTACAGCTATCTCTGGGCCGAAGTGCTCGCTGCCGACGGCTTCCGCAAGTTCGTCGAGGCGGGCGTGGTGGACCGCGCCACGGGCGATGCCTTCCGCGACGAAGTGCTGGCGCGCGGCGCCACGCGCCCGGCGGCCGAGAGCTATCGCGCGTTCCGGGGGCGCGACGCCGAAGTCACGGCCTTGCTGGAACGGCGCGGCCTGCTGGGATGAACGCCATCGGTGCGAGCGACCGGCGCCTCTGGCTGCGCGAGGCGGTGCGACGTATCGAGGCGGACTACAACCGGTCCGCCGATACGCACCTGATCCGGCTGGACCTGCCGCGCTATCCGGGCATCACGCTCTATCTCAAGGACGAAAGCTCGCACCCCACCGGCAGCCTGAAGCACCGGCTGGCGCGCTCGCTGTTCCTCTATGCGCTGTGCAACGAGTGGATCGGGCCGGATACTTGCGTGATCGAGGCCAGCTCGGGCTCGACAGCGGTGAGCGAGGCCTATTTCGCGCGCATGCTGGGCCTGCGCTTCATCGCCGTGGTGCCGGCCACCACCGCGCAGCCCAAGCTGGACGAGATCCGCTTCCACGGCGGCGAGATCCATGCGGTGGACGATCCGCGCACGGTCTATCAGGTGGCCCACGACCTCGCGCGGCGGACCGGCGGGCATTACCTCGACCAGTTCACTTATGCCGAGCGGGCGACCGACTGGCGCGGCAACAACAACATCGCGGAGAGCATCTTCCACCAGATGGCGGAGGAAGAGCATCCGGAGCCCACCTGGGTCGTCTGCGGTGCGGGCACCGGCGGCACGTCGGCCACGATCGGCCGGTTCCTGCGCTATCGCCGCCATGCCACGCGGCTTTGCGTGGCCGATCCCGAGCATTCCGTCTTCCACCGCCACTTCGCCGACCGGGCCGAGACCACGCTGCCCGAAGGCTGCGCGGCGCTGATCGAGGGCATCGGCCGTCCGCGCGTGGAGCCGAGCTTCGTGCCGGGCGTGGTCGACCGCATGATCGCGGTTCCGGACGGGGAGAGCATTGGCGCCATGCGCGCGCTCTCGGCCCGGCTGGGGCGGCGCGTCGGCGGGTCCACCGGCACCAATCTCTGGGCCTGTGCGGCGATTGCCGAGGAGATGCATGCCGCCGGGGAGCAGGGAAGCATCGTCACGCTGCTCTGCGACGGCGGCGCGCGCTATGGCTGCACCTATTACGATGACGGCTGGCTGGCCGAACGCGGGCTGGACTGGCGCCCGGCAGAAGCACGCATCGCCCGGTTCCTCGGCGCGGCCTAAGGGCCATGCCGACCGGGAGCGCAGACCGGCCGCGCTCCCCGAAAAATGCGCGCGGGGGCAGTGTACTCGCGCGCGGATTGCCGTAAGTCCACGCCGATTCGCAATTTTCGAAAAGGGCAGGCAGTGACGGCATATCGTGAAACGCGCGCAGGCCGGTGTTTGGGCCGGGGAGCGGGCCAGTGAACGAATATCGCCGCAATGCCCGCATCCTCACTGCCAGCCTCGTCGGCACGGCGGTCGAATTCTACGACTTCTACGTCTACGCCACGGCCGCCGCACTGGTGTTCGGGCCGCTGTTCTTCCCATCCGATTCCCCGTCGGCCCAGCAATTCGCGGCCTATGCCAGCTTCGGCGTGGCCTTCGTCGCCCGTCCCGTGGGCGCGACGCTGTTCGGCCATTTCGGGGACCGGATCGGCCGCAAGTCCACACTGGTCGCCTCGCTGCTGCTGATGGGCAGTGCCACCGTCGCCATCGGACTGTTGCCGACCTACGAGAGTGCCGGATGGGTCGCGCCGTTCCTGCTCTGCCTGATGCGTTTCGCGCAGGGGCTGGGGCTGGGCGGCGAATGGGGCGGCGCGGCGCTGCTAGCGGTAGAGAACGCACCGCCCGGCTGGCGCGCGCGCTTCGGCATGTTCCCGCAGTTGGGCGCGCCGGTCGGCTTTATCGCCGCCAACGGGCTGTTTCTTGTTCTCAGCATGACGCTGTCCGAAGGCGATTTCGTGCGCTGGGGCTGGCGGATTCCCTTCCTGCTCAGTTCGGTGCTGGTCGGCCTTGGCCTGTGGATCCGCTTCCGCCTTGCCGAGACACCGTCGTTCGCGGCGATGCACGGCGAGCGGCCCAAGTCGATCCCCATCGTAGAACTGTTCCGGACCCACATGCGCCAGACGCTGGCGGGTACTTTCGCCGTCGTGGCCTGCTTCGCGATCTACTACCTGACCACCGCCTTTGCGCTGGGCTACGGCACCAAGACGCTCGGCTATGGGCGGCAGGCCTTCCTTGGCGTGCAGCTTTTCGCGATCCTGTTCATGGCGGTGGGCATCGTGCTGGCCGGCTATGCAGCGGATCGCTGGTCCTCACGCGGAGTGCTGATCGCCGGCAGCGCGGGCTCCATCGTCGTGGGCCTGCTGATGGGGCCGATGTTCGCGGCGGGATCGCTCACCGCCATCGCCGCCTTCCTGTCGCTCGGCCTGTTCACGATGGGCTTCGTCTACGGGCCGCTGGCCTCGCTGCTGCCGCAGTTGTTCGACGCGCGGGTGCGCTATACCGGCTCGTCGATCGCCTTCAACGTCGGCGGCATCCTGGGCGGCGGCTTCGCGCCGGCCATCGCGCAGGGGCTGGTGGACAAGGGCGGCGTGCTGTTCGTCGGGCTCTATATCTCGGTAGCGGCCGTGCTCAGCCTTGTCGGTCTGCTCTGGGTGCCGCGCCATACCGAGGCCAATTTCGCGGGCTAATAGGGCGCGCTAATCCGGCGCGCCATATTCGGCGGCGAGCGCCCGCAGGTTGTCATCGCGCTGCACGCCAGTGGAGCGCATCACGCCGGCCAGCGCCACATAGGCGCCCACGGTGAAGAGGAAGTCGAGCATCTGCCGCTCGTCCCACTCTTCGCGCAGGGCCGCCCAGTTTTCGGGCGAAACCTCGTGGCGTTCCACCAGATCCTCGGTGGCGCGGATCACCGAGCATTCGAATTCCGTGAAATAGGGATCGTCGGCGCCAACTTGCAGCGGCCGGAACATCTCGGGCGAGAGGCCGCAGAGCATGCTGGTGTTGAGATGGCTCGACCACATGTAGCGCGCCTTGCACAGCCATGCCGTGCGCATGATCGCGATCTGGCGCTCCTTGACCGGCAGGGTGCTGGTGGAGAGCAAGTGGACGTTGAACTGCGAGAACAGGTCGCCAAGCTGCGGATGGTGCGCAAAGGTCATCAGCACCGGGTTGCGATCCGCATTCTTGAAGAAGCCGCCGGTCCAGCGGTTGAAGAACTGGTCAGTTTCCTCGGTGAAGCGTTCGGGCTCCAAGGGCGGAATGCGCGGTGCGGGATCGGGCTGGTGCATGGTTCGTGTCCCTCTGCGTGGCGGCGGCAGAGGATGGCATCGCCAAACCGGGGAGCCAATCGCGCCGGCGTTTCTTGTGCCGGACCGCGTTTCGGCGACGGGGCGCAAGGAAGCGCGGAGCCACTTTCAAAGGTATTGCCGATTCGGTGATGATGAGGGCCGCGCTGGCCCTTTGCGCACGCGCGGCACGGTAACGGCGTTCGTCCGCCGCAGCATTTCTATTCGGGTCGAAAGAAAGCCCCCATATCGCCCCGTGGCAGGCGCAAGGCGTGCAAATGCCCGCAGCCAGCGCGGTCCGCGCCTTCGCGCGTGAGGGCACAATGCCCTGCTATTCCAGCGATGTATGGAGAATTGGATGCCCCGCGAGGATTCGAACCTCGATAGACGGAATCAGAATCCGTAGTCTTACCATTAGACGACGGGGCATCGGGAGGCGCCCCTCTAGTAGCGGTCGTGATTCGGGTCAACACCCTTTTTTACTGCCCTTGCTCCTTTGTCGTGGGGGCGTTAGCATCAGGGCAGGTATCCGCCACGCATGGCGGCAGATTTATTGAACGAGATTTGAAATCATGGCGGAGCACGATCCGCCGGCAGCAAGAGTCGACGTGTCGGGCCGCCCAGGAAGGCGGCGCAAGGCAAGGAGGGGCAAATCGCGCCCGTCCGGTCCAGGCACGGCCAAAGCGAAGGTGCAGGCCAAGGATGGCGGCGCCGTCGCGGCAGGCGGAGCGCCGCGCGAAGAATCATCTAACGGATCGGCGGCGCCGCCTCGCCGTGACCAGCCACGTACGGCCCGGAAAACCGGCAAGTCGCGCAAGGCGGTGCGACGCAATTCGGCGCGCGCGAAATCGCGGCCGGCAGAGGCACGCGCTCCGGAAGTACAGATCCCCGAATCGCATTTCGAGGTTCCTGCTGCTGAAGCGCGCAGGTCTGAGGCGCGCGTCACTGCCGGGCCCTCGACCATGCCGCGTCCGGGCGGGCGCCAATCCTATGCGGCGATCGACCTTGGCACCAACAACTGCCGCCTGCTGATCGCCCGGCCTTCGGGCGAGAACTTCACGGTGATCGATGCCTTCAGCCGCGTCGTCCGTCTGGGCGAGGGGCTGGCCCAGTCCGGCCGCCTGTCCGACGAGGCGATGGAACGCACGCTGGCGGCGCTGCGCGTCTGTGCGGACAAGCTGATGCGGCGCAACGTCTACCTTGCCCGCTCGGTGGCGACCGAGGCCTGTCGCCGCGCCGTCAACGGGCCGGAGTTCATCGAGCGCGTGCGCAAGGAAACCGGCATCGCGCTCGACATCATCAGTGCGCGGGAAGAAGCGCGGCTGGCCGTGCTCGGCTGCCACGTGCTGCTGGAAGCGGGGCTGGGCCCGGCGATGATCTTCGATATCGGCGGCGGCTCCACCGAACTCGTGCTGATCGAGAGCACGGGCACGGTGCCGCGCATCCTCGACTGGCAGTCGGTGCCCTGGGGCGTTGTCTCGCTCACCGAAAGCTGCGGGCCGGAAGGCACGACGCTGGAAGATCGGCTGGCCCGCTACCGCCACATGCACGGCCTTGTCGCGGACAGTTTCGCCGCTTTCGCCAAGCGGGTTTCGCCCGCGCGGGAAAGCGCCGCGCAGACCGGCCCGCTGCGTCTGCTGGGCACCAGCGGCACGGTGACGACGCTGGCCAGCCTGCACCTCGAACTGCCGCAGTACGATCGCCGCATGGTCGACGGGCTGATCGTGCCCGCCGAATCGATGCGCGATATCAGCACGCGTCTCTCATCGATGTCGCTCGCGGAGCGGCGCGAACTCAACTGCATCGGGCGTGAGCGCGCAGACCTTGTGGTCGCGGGCTGCGCCATTCTTGAGGCGATTCTCGACCTCTGGCCCGCTGCCCGTCTGGGTGTCGCCGACCGCGGCATTCGTGAGGGCATTCTGCGGAGCCTGATCGCCTCGCACTCTACCGGCCGCAGCCTGATCGCCGCAGCCGACGTACAACCATTGGAGAGCCGGCCATGAGCCGTTCCGGACGCGACCCCAACGAGCGGCTTCGCACTGGCAAGAAACGCACGACCAGCTCTGCGCGCTGGCTCACGCGCCAGATCAACGACCCTTACGTGAAGCAGGCCAAGGCCGACGGCTATCGCAGCCGCGCGGCCTACAAGCTGATCGAGCTGGACGAAAAGTTCGACCTGTTCAAAGGCGTCAACCGCGCGGTCGACCTGGGCATTGCGCCGGGCGGCTGGAGCCAGGTCCTGCGCCTCAAGAGCCCGAAGACCAAGATCGTCGGCATCGACCTGCTGCCTACCGACCCGATCGAGGGCGTGACGATCTTCGAGATGGACTTCATGTCGGATGAGGCCCCTGCCGCGCTGGAAGGCGCTCTGGACGGGCCGCCCGACCTCGTGCTGTCCGACATGGCCGCCAATACGGTGGGCCACAAGCAGACCGACCACTTGCGGACGATGGGCCTTGTCGAAACGGCGGCAGATTTCGCGATCCAGTATCTCGCGCCCGGCGGCACGTTCGTCGCCAAGGTCTTCGCGGGCGGGACCGACACCGAACTGCTCGGCATTCTGAAGCGGCGCTTCGCCAGCGTGAAGCACGCCAAGCCACCTGCCAGCCGAAAGGGTTCCTCCGAGTGGTACGTGATCGCGAAGGGTTTCAAGGGGCGCGAAGAAGCATGAGCACTTATGTCGTGCTGCCGGGCATCGGCGGCTCCGGTTCGGCGCACTGGCAGACATTGTGGGAACAGAGCGATCCGGCGATGAGCCGGTTCGCGCCATCGAGCTGGGACGAGCCCGAACTGGACGACTGGATCGCCGCGCTCGACCGCGCCGTGGCGGCGGCAGAAGAGCCGCCGATCCTGATCGCGCACAGTCTGGCCTGCCTGCTGGTTGCGCATTGGAGCGCGCGTTCGGCGCTGCCCGTGCGCGGGGCCTTGCTGGTGGCGGTCCCGGATCCCGACGGCAGCGCTTTCCCGGCCGAGGCGCGCGGGTTCGCCGAACCACCGACATCGCCTCTGCGATTTCCGGCGTTGATCGTTGCCAGCACAGACGATCCCTATGGCCCGATAGGTCATGCGCGCCTGCGTTCGCGGCAGTGGGAATGCCCGCTGATCGAAGCCGGTGCGCTCAGCCACATCAACGGTGCGAGCGGGCTGGGCGACTGGTCCTGGGGCCGCGCGCAGCTGGACGGCTTTGTGCAGAGCCTTCCCGTCACCCAAATCTGAGCAGAAACGAAAACGGCCCGCAGCGCGACTCGGTGACGCCTGCGGGCCGTTTTCTGCCGACCGAAGCCGGATTGGGTAAAGCGAAAATGCTTACTTGGCGGGTGCCGCGCTCGCCTTTGCGGCGGGAGCAGGCGCAGCGCCTGCCGGAGCCTTGGCATCTGCCGCGGCCTTGGCATCTGCCGGAGCCTTGGCGTCGGCTGCAGCAGCCGCAGGCGCCGCAGTCGGAAGCGGCAGGTTCGAACCCTGCGAATTCAGGTAAGCGATGACATTGGCGCGGTCTTCACCCTTGGGGAGGCCCGCGAAAGTCATCTTGGTGCCGGGAGCGAAGGCTTTCGGGCTCTTGAGCCACTGGTTCAGCTTGTCGAAGTCCCACTTGCCGCCCACGCCCGTGAGCGCGTCGGAGAAGGCAAAGCCGCCCACACCCTTGCCGATGTCCTCACCGACAACGCCGTGGAGGTTGGGGCCGATGCCGTTGGCGCCGCCCGGAGTGATCGTGTGGCAGGACTGGCACTTGGCGAAAGTCGCCTGACCCTTGGCGGGATCGGCCTTGGCCAGCAGCGTCTCGATCGGAACTTCCGCAGCACCTTCGGTAGTCTCTTCGACGCCTTCGATGGCATAACCCATGGTCTCGGGACGATGTGGCTTGTCCGCGCGAAAGTAATGCGAGCTGACGCTGGCAAGACCCAGACCGACGATGCCGGCGAACAGCGTCCAACCGACAATTGTGTTGAAACGATCGTCCATGTCCTGATTGCCCCGGGTATTGTTATGATGATCCTCTTAGCTTGGAGGCTCTAATGTTGCCCGCAAGTTAGCGCAAGAGCCATTGCGGTTGAGGCCAATGCCGACTAATCGCGCCAGCACTATGAATTCCTATCCCAAACCCGCATTCGACCTCGTTTCACGGATGGTGGAGGCTGCCGCTGTCGATCCCGCCCGGGCGATGGCGCTTCAGGGGGCGCCCGGATGCAATTCGCACCGCGCCGCGCTCGAGTACGATTCCGGCTGCCTGCCGCTGCCGTGCTTTTCGTTCGAAGATGCGCTGGATGCGGTGAAGGAAGGCCAGGCGGAGCGCGCGATCATTCCGATCGAGAACTCGCAGCACGGGCGCGTGGCCGATATTCACTTCCTGCTGCCCGAGAGCGGCCTGTCGATCGTCGGCGAGCATTTCATGTCGATCGAGCATGCGCTGATGGCGCTGGGCGACGGGCCGTTCTCGGTGGCCTACAGTCATCCGCAAGGCCTTGGCCAGTCGCGCCGCTATCTGCGCGAGCGCGGCATCGTGCCGATGTCTTACGCCGATACCGCCGGCGCGGCGGCTTTCGTGCGCGAGCAGGGCGATCCTGCCGCGAGCGCCATCGCGCCGAAACTGGCGGCCGAACTCTACGATCTCAAGATCATCGAGGAGAATGTCGAGGACGCGGCGGACAACACCACGCGCTTCGTCGTGCTTGCCCGTGAGCCGCTCGATCCTTTCGCGCTTCAGGGCGAGAAGGCGATGACCACGTTCATCTTCGAGGTGAAGAACATTGCCGCCGCGCTCTACAAGGCGCTGGGCGGGTTTGCGACCAACGGCGTCAACATGACGAAGCTGGAAAGCTACCAGATCGGCGCGAGCTTCGCCGCGACGACGTTCTACGCCGATATCGAAGGCGCTCCGGGCGATCCGCGCGTCGATTCGGCGCTGAAGGAACTGGCGTTCCACTGCAAGTACGTGCGCCCGCTGGGTACCTATCGCCAGGCTCGCCCCCGCGGTTGACGGGGGGCGGCGAACGTCCTCTTCCATCCGGGGAAAACCGCCGCCCGGACAGAACGTTAATGCGGTGCGCCTTGCCTGCGCATGCGGGCCGTGCCAAGCATCCCCGCCGTGGCAGATGGTGGGGCTCAAATGGCGGGTGCGACCGCATCCCGGGACGCGGCGAGCGACTGGGAAGCCGTGCGGGGCGCGGCCGATATCCAGTACGCGCCGCTGCCGAAGGTCCCCGCGCCGCCCGTGCACATGCCCGGATGGCTGCGTGTGCTGGGTGAATGGCTTGAAGCCCTGCTCGGACCGATCGGCCGGCTGCTCGGCATATCGTGGCCGGTCTTCCAATATGTCCTGATCGGCCTTGCCGTTCTGCTGGTGCTGTTCGTGCTGTGGCGCTTGCTGGGCCCACTGTTGCAGCGCCCGGCCAAAAGCGCGGAGGATCCGGCGGAAGCCTGGCTGCCCGACCGGGACGAGGCCATGGCCCTGCTCGGCGATGCCGACCGGCTGGCCGCCGAGGGCCGGTTTGCGGAGGCGACGCATCTCCTGCTTCGCCGCAGCGTCCAGCAGATCCGCGCGACCCGGCCCGAATGGCTCCATCCGGCCAGCACCGCGCGCGAGATCGCGACGCTGCCCGCCTTGCCCGAAACCGGGCGCAACGCTTTCGCCACGATCGCGCAGCGCGTCGAGCGCAGCCGCTTTGCACTGCGTGACCTCAACGCGCAGGACTGGGCCGCCGCGCGCGGGGCCTATGCCGAATTCGCCCAGATCAGGTTCACGGTATGAACGGCGATCTCCCGTCCGGAACCGTCGCGGTGGGCGCCAATCCGTTCTCGCGCTGGTCGGTGCTGGCCGTGGTCTTGCTCGGCTGCGCTCTCTTCGTTGCGTTGCTGTGGATGATCGGTACCGGCACCGGTTTCGGCGAGACCAATGACGGGCAGGCCCATGCCGAAGGACGCGGCCTCAACGGCTATGCGGCGATGGCCACATACCTCGAACGGCGCGGCTATGCGGTGCGCCGCTCCCGCAACGAGGGGGCGCTGGACAAGCCGGGCCTGCTGGTGCTGACGCCGCCGCCTTTTGCCGATGGCAAGGAGATCGACAAGATCGTCTCGCGGCGGCGCTACGTTGGCCCGACGTTGGTGATCTCGCCCAAGTGGTTCGCTTTCGCCGCATCGCGCGAACAGCAGCAGAAGGGCGCGAAGACGGGCTGGGTCAATCTCGCCGGGCCGAGGCCGCCCGAATGGAGGGGCTTCCTCGACGACCTTACCGTCGGCCTGAACCCGACCGATCCGCACGGTGCGCGCGTGCGCTGGAGCGGAATGGGCGTTCAGGGCGCCTTGCCCGGTCGCCAGCCCGTGCTGTGGGGCAAGGGCCGCGATCTGGTGCCGCTGGTGCGCGATGGCAATGGGAATATCCTTGCCGGGTTCATGGCGGACGGCGGCCACTATCCGGTGCTGGAGCAGGTCGCGGGAGTTGCTCCGGACGATGTGGATCCGCAGGATCGTCTCCAGCCGATCATGATGGTTTTCGACCCCGATCTCGTCAACAACTGGGGCATGGCCGACCAGAATTCGGCGCGGCTGATTGACGCGCTGGTGGCGGCGAGCGGGGCGCGGCCGGGCGATACGATCACCTTCGATCTTACACTGAATGGCTTCGGCAATGCTCAGAACCTGCTGACGCTGGCGTTCACGCCGCCGTTCCTGGCGGCGACGCTGTGCCTGCTGCTGGCCGCGCTGGTGCTCGGCTGGCGCGCCTTCCTGCGGTTTGGACCACCACTTGCGGAGGGCCGGGCCATTGCATTCGGCAAGCGCGCGCTGGTCGCCAATGCGGCGGGTTTAGTGCGCCGCACCGGGCGCCTGCACCTGATCGCGCGGCCCTATGCGGACCATGCCCGCGAGCGGCTGGTCCGGGCGTTGGCGCTGCCGCGCACGCTTGACGGACCGGACGCCGATGCCGCGATCGACCGCGCGCTGGCCTCGCGCGATCCGGCCGCCGAACCCTTTTCCGCGATCGCCGCGCGCCTGAGGCAGGCCCGGCGTCCGCAAGACCTCGTCAAGGCTGCGCGCGACCTTCACGCGCTTGAAAGGATGCTGACCCGATGACCGATGCCCAGACCCTTGGTTTCGAGGGCGACCTTGCGCAGGTCGCCGCGCTCGCGGCCGACATTCGCGAGGAGATCGCCAAGGCGGTGGTCGGTCAGCGCGAGGTTGTGGAGCATATGCTGATCGCGCTGCTGGCGCGCGGCCACGTGCTGCTCGAAGGGCCTCCGGGCACGGCCAAGACGTTCCTTTCGCAATGCTTCGCGGCCGCGCTGGGGCTCGATTTCGGGCGCATCCAGTTCACGCCGGACCTGATGCCGGGCGACATCCTCGGCTCGAACCTGTTCAACTTCCAGACCAGCCAGTTCACGCTGACGCGCGGCCCGATCTTCTGCGACCTGCTGCTGGCGGATGAGATCAACCGCACCCCGCCCAAGACCCAGGCCGCGCTGCTCGAAGCGATGCAGGAGCGCCGCGTGACGCTCGACGGTACCGCGCATGCACTGCCCGCGCAGTTCATGGTGGTGGCGACGCAGAACCCGATCGAGAGCCAGGGCGTCTACCCGCTGCCCGAAGCGCAGCTCGACCGCTTCCTGTTCAAGCTCGACGTCGCCTATCCCAGCCTTGAGGAAGAGCGGCGGATCGTCGCGCGCTTCGGCGAAAATCGTGGCGCGCCCACCCCGGCCGAATGCGGCGTGTCGGCAGTGGCGAACCGGGCCCTGCTCGACGCTGCTTCGCGCACGGTGTCGCACGTGAAGCTGGCCGAGAGCGTGACCGATTATGTCGTGCGCCTCGTCCGCGCCACGCGCGAAAGCCCGGACCTTGCCGGCGGGGCCTCTCCGCGCGCGGCGGTGTTGCTGGCCGGCGCGGCCCGTGCCCGTGCCGCGCTCGACGGGCGCGACTACGTGGTGCCCGATGACGTCAAGGCGCTGGCGCCCAGCGTGCTGCGCCACCGCCTGCTGCTGAGCCCGGCGGCCGAGATCGAGGGCAAGCAGGTCGAGGCGCTCGTCGCCTACCTCGTCGAACAGACTGAGGCACCGCGCTGACCCAATGAGCCTGCGTTTCGCCCCCATGGTTCCGACCGTGCGCGCCGCCGCGCTGCTGGCGCTGGCGGCGCCGGTCGCGCTGGTGATCGGTGCCACGCGGCCGGAGGCATGGATCGCGGCGCCGATCGTCGGGCTCGCGGTCTTCGCGCTGGTCTTCGTCGATGCGCTGCTGGCCGGACGGGCCGAGCAGTTCCGCGTGACCGTGCCGGGCGATGTCGAAGTGGGGGCAGAGGCCTCGCTGGCGGCGGAGGTCGTGTTGCGGGGCGGCCGTGCCTCGCGCGTCGATGTCGCGCTCGCCTGCGATCCCCGGCTGGTTGTCGGCGGGCGCGCGACGTTCGCCTTGGCGCGGAGCGAAGCGGGCTGGCGCGGGGATCTGGCGTTCCGCCCCTCGCGCCGGGGCACCGGCAAGGTCAGCCGCAGCTGGCTGCGCTGGACAGGCCCGCTCGGGCTTGGCGCGCGGCAGTTGGCGGGGGATCTCGACGAGGAGATCCGGGTCTGGCCCAATGTTTCCGCCGTGCGCTCGCCGGCCTTGCAGATCCTGCTGAAGGACGCGCAGTTCGGGGTGCTCGCGCGACGCATCCGGGGCGAGGGCACGCAGTTCGAAGCGCTCGCCGAATATGAGCCGGGCATGGACCGCCGCCGGATCGACTGGAAATCGTCGGCGCGCCACGTCCACCTCTATGCCAAGGAATACGAGGTCGAGCGCAACAACCAGATCGTCTTCGCGTTCGACTGCGGCCAGTCGATGTGCGAGCCGGTGGACGGGATGCCCCGCCTCGACCGCGCCGTTTCGGCGGCGCTGGCTACCGGCTACGTCGCGCTGAAGGGCGGGGACCGGGTGGCGCTGTTCGGCTTTGCCTCGAAGCCCGAAGTCTCCACGCCGTTCATCGCCGCCTCGCGCGATTTCCACCGCCTCCAACGCGCCGCTGCCGGGCTCGAATACCGCTCGGAAGAGCCCAACTTCACGCTGGCGCTGGCGACACTCGCCGCGCGGCTGGAGCGCCGCTCGCTGATCGTGGTCTTTTCCGAATTCACCGACCCGACGAGCGCGCAGCTCATGATCGAATCGATCGGGCGGCTGGTCGCGCGCCATCTCGTGCTGTTCGTCACCATCGCCGACGAGGAGCTGGAGGGCATTTCGGCCGCCGCACCCGATGACATGGAGACGCTGTCGATGGCGGTCTCGGCCGATCTGCTGCTGCGGCAGCGCGCGCTGGTAACGCGGCAGTTGCGCCAGCTCGGAGTCGAGGTGATCGAGGCTTCCCATGCCAGTATCGGCACCCGGCTGATCGACGCCTATCTCGCCATCAAGCGCGCAGGATCCATCGGATGAACGCCCCATCGACCGAAGCCACCGCAATCGCCCGCGCGGCGCTGCGCTCGGACCGCTTCCGGCTGGAGCGGGAGGCTGACTGGCAGCGGCTTGAGGCCATCGTCACGCGGATGGAGAAGGGGCGGTTGCGCCGCCTTTCCGACGAGGATCTGCTGGCACTGCCCGGGCTCTACCGCACGGTCGCCTCCAGCCTGTCGATCGCGCGCGAAACCTCGCTCGACGCGGCGACGCTCGCCTATCTCGAAGCGCTGGTGCAGCGGGCCTGGTTCGTGGTCTACGGTCCGCGCTCGTCCCTGTGGGACTGGCTGCGCGGCTTCCTGGGCGGCGGCTTGAGCGCGGCAGTGCGGTCGATCTGGGTCGATGTGCTGGTCGCGTTTGCCGTCATGGTGGCAGGCACGGTGGTCGGCTGGCTGCTGGTCGCGCACGATACCGAATGGTATTTTGCGATGGTCTCGCCCGGAATGGCGGGCAACCGCGTGCCCGGCGCCACGCGTGAGGTGCTGCACGGGGCGATCTTCGGGAACTCCGGACAATCGGGCATGAGCGTCTTTGCCGCCGGCCTGTTCAGCAACAATGCCCAAGTCTCGATCATGGCCTTCGCGTTCGGCTTTGCGCTGGGCGTGCCGACTCTGCTCCTGCTGGTGCAGAACACCGCTTCGCTGGGCGCGATGCTCTGGCTGTTCCATGGGCAGGGCCTGCTGGTGGATTTCATCGGCTGGCTGGCCGTGCACGGGACGACCGAGCTGTTCGCGATCCTGCTGGCGGGCGCGGCCGGGCTCCACGTGGGCCGCTCGATCGCCTTTCCCGGCAACCGCCCGGTGCTTCAGGCGGCATCCGAGGCAGGCCGCCGCGCGGCCGTGGTCATGACCGGGGTGGTGCTGATGCTGATGGTTGCCGCACTGCTGGAAGGCTTCGCGCGGCAATTGGTGGACCAGACGTTCGGGCGCTTCGTCATCGGCGGCTTCATGCTGACCCTGTGGTGCGCCTATTTCTTCGCATTCCGCGGCAATCATGCCGGAGTGCGCCGGGCATGAGCCGCTCGCCCTCGCGCCATCGCGGTTCGTCGCGCGATCGTCTGCTGGTGACGCCGGAAGGGATCACGCTGCCGATCACCGTCGCCAGCCGGGGCTCGCGACTGGGGGCGCTGATCCTCGATTTCATCGTCATCATCCTGGTAATTATCGGGATGTCGCTGATCCTCGCATCGGTCGCCGGCGGGTTGGAGAAAGTCGACCACGCGGTCAGCGAGAACACCGCAGCGGGCCATGCCATGCAGTTTCTGGCGGTCCTGTGGATCATTGCCATGTTCCTGCTGCGCAATGCCTATTTCCTGTTCTTCGAGCTGGGCCCCCGCGGCGCGACGCCGGGCAAGCGGCTGGCCGGTATCCGCATCGCCGCGCGCGACGGCGGACGGCTCACGGCAGAAATGGTGATCGCGCGCAACCTGTTGCGCGATGTCGAGCTGTTTCTGCCGATCGTATTCATTGCCATGGCCGGGGTTGCCAGCGGTCTCGGCTGGCTGGCGGCGGCGGGTTGGTTTGCGATCTTCCTGCTGTTCCCGCTCTTCAACCGCGACAGCTTGCGCGCGGGCGACGTGATTGCCGGATCGTGGGTGGTCGAACGCCCGCGCCGCAAGCTGGAGGCGGCGCTGTCGGTCGGCACCGAGACATACCGGGACGAAGACTTCGGCGCCGCGCCGCAACGCGACTATCGCTTTTCCGAGGCGGAACTCGCGGTCTACGGCGAATACGAGCTTCAGGCGCTGGAACGCGTGCTGCGCGAGAAGCGGGCTCCGGCGACGGAAAGCGTCTACCAGACGATCGCCCACAAGATCGGCCGCAACGATGGCTGGAATGACGAGCACGCCTTCCTGGAAGCCTATTACACCCAGTTGCGTGCCCGGCTCGAAGCGGGCATGCGCATGGGCCGCCGCAAGGCCGACAAGCATTCCGGGGATCCGCGTTGACGCTCGCATTGACCATCGTCGAGGATGACCTGACGGGTCGGGCGGTGCTGGACCTGCTCCAGTTCCACCTTGATGAGATGCACAAGTGGTCCCCGCCTGAGAGCGTCCACGCCATGCCCGCCGAGCGCCTGCGGCAGAAGGACGTGACGTTCTTCTCGGCTTGGGATGGTGAGCGGCTGGCCGGATGCGGCGCGATCAAGCACCTCGATGCGGGGCACGGCGAGCTGAAGTCGATGCGCGCGGCGCCCGAATATCGGAGCAAGGGCGTGGGCAAGGCGCTCCTGCGGTACTTGCTGGAAGAGGCCCGCGCACGCGGCTACACCCGCGTCAGCCTGGAGACCGGCAGGCCCGAACCGTTCCACCCCGCGCAGGGCCTTTACCGCGCGCATGGCTTCAGCGAATGCCCGCCATTCGGGGACTATGTTTCCGACGATTTCTCGATCTGCATGACGAAAGAACTGTGATGGACGCCACTTTGAACCTGCGCCTCGCCACTCCGGCCGACGCCGCCGCATTGGCCGAACTCGGTGCCCGCAGCTTCATCGTCAAGTTCGGGGACATGTACCGCCCGGAAGACCTGTCGAACTTCCTGGCCGAATCGCATAGCGAGGCCAAGATCGCCAAGGAAATCGCCGATCCGGCGATGCGGGTGATGCTGGCCGAGGCGGACGGGCAATTGCTTGGCTTCTGCAAGCTGGTCATGACTTGTGGTTGGGCCGAGCATGCGCGCGGCGCGCGGGTGATCGAACTCAAGCAGCTCTATACCGACCCGGACGTGACCGGCCGGGGCATCGGTGCGCGGTTGATGGACTGGGCGCTCGACACGGCGCGGGATCATGGCGCGGACGAAATCCAGCTCTCGGTCTGGAGCGGCAACGACGGTGCGCAGAAGTTCTATGGCCGCTACGGCTTTGCCAAAGTGGCCGACATCCATTTCATGGTCGGTGAACAGCGCGACGAGGAGTTCCTTTTCGCCCGCCTGCTCGGCTAAGCTACGCCATGGCTTATGAAACGCTGATCGCGGTTGCCGATCTTCACGCGCTGCTCGCCGCTGGCGAGGACGTGCTGATCCTCGATTGCGAATTCGAACTGGGCATGCCCGACAAGGGCCGCGAGGCCTATCGCGCCGGGCATTTGCCGGGCGCGCGTTATGCTCATCTCGACGATGACCTTGCCTCTCCTCCGGACGGGCGGAACGGTCGCCATCCGCTCCCTTCGCGCGTGGCTTTTGCGGCCTATCTGCGTTCGGTGGGGCTGCGGCAGGGGCAGCAGGTGGTCGCCTGCGATTCAAACGGCGGCGCCTGGGCGGCGCGGGCGTGGTGGCTGCTGCGCTGGATGGGCCACGCTCCGATTGCCGTGCTCGATGGCGGCAAGCAGGCCTGGACCGCGGCGGGACTGCCGCTGGAGAGCGGAGAGCCTGCCCCTGCGAGGCTGGGAGACTTTGTCACGGGTGATCCGCTGGTGGCCGCGCCCTTGAGTGCCGACGATGTGCAGGCCAATATCGAGGTCGGGGCCGCGCAAGTGCTCGACGCCCGTGATCCGTCGCGTTTCCGGGGCGATCCCAATCCGCTCGATCCGGTGGCAGGGCATGTTCCCGGTGCCCGCAATCGCTTCTTTCGTGACAATCTCGGCCCGGATGGACGCTTCCGCGCGGCGGATGAGCTGGCGAGCGAATTCGCCGCGTTGCTGGGCGGAAAGCCGGCGATCCTGTCCTGCGGCTCGGGCGTGACCGCGTGCCACAACGCGCTCGCCATGGCGCATGCGGGGCTTGCTGGAGCCCAACTCTACCCGGGTTCGTGGAGCGAGTGGATTGCCGATCCCACACGCCCGGTGGCGACCGGCGCGGACTGATCCACGCGAAAGCGCCGCCCCTGCATTCGCAGGGACGGCGCCAATATGAAGCGGTAGTGGCTTACTTCGCCAATTCGGCCTGAATCGCGTCCACCAGCAGTGGATCCTGCGGCGCCGTGCCCGGCGCGAAACGACCGACCACCGAACCATCGCGCGCGATCAGGAACTTTTCGAAGTTCCACAGCACTTCGGGATCGTCGTTGGGCGTCATGCCGTAACCCTTGAAGCGCTCCTTCATGGACTCGACATCGCCCTGCTTGGTCGGGATGGCATCGGTCAGCGCGGCATAGAGCGGCTGCTTGGCTTCGCCGGTAACGTCCGCCTTGGTGAACAGCGGGAACGAGACGCCGTAGTTCACCTGGCAGAATTCGACGATTTCCTCGTTCGTGCCGGGCTCCTGCGCGCCGAAGTCGTTGGCGGGGAAGCCGAGCACTTCGAAGCCCTTGCCCTTGTACTCTTCGTAGAGCTTTTCGAGGCCCTCGTACTGCGGCGTGAGCCCGCACTTGGAGGCGACATTGACCACGAGGAGGACATTGCCCTCGTGCTTGGCAAGAGTATCGGTGCTGCCGTCGATGCGGGTCAGCGGGATGGTAGCGATCTCGGTCATGCGGGGACTCTCCCTTGGAATCGATCGGGTGGTTCGGTGCGGGAGACTGCGCCAGCTCGATGACGCGGGCAAGACGCCGCATCCGCCCAGGCCATACGGGCAAGGCCGAAATCCATTCGAGATCATGGGCATAGGAAAGGGGATCGCCCCGGCGAAGCGCGCCGACCCCCGTTGCGATCAGGCCCCAGCAGCGGATCGATAGTCGGCGATGATGTCGCCGCACTCGGCCAGTTCGGCTTCGTGCCCTTCCTCGCGCCATGTTTCGGCGAGCGCTTCGGCTTCCCACTGCTTCATCGCCGGGTGATCGAGCACGGTATCGACCCAGGTTTGGCACGTGCCGACATCAAGGCCATACGTGCGGATGCGATAGGCCACGGGCGCGAAGAAAGCGTCCAGCGCAGTGAAGCTTTCGCCCGCCAGCCAGGGGCCGCCGAAGCGCGACAGGCCCTCGCTGAAAATCTCGCGCAGGCGGGCGACGTCACGCACCAGCGCCGGGCGCATCGTCTTGGGACGCACGCGCACGCCGACGTTCATCGTGCAATCGTTGCGCAGGGCCGAGAAGCCGCCGTGCATTTCGACGACGGCACATTGCGCGAAGGCCCGCGCCGCTTCGTCGGTCGGCCAGATACCGGCGTGGCGGTCTGCCAGATAGAGCGTGATGCCCAGCGAATCCCACACCGTCCGCTCGCCGTCGAGCAGCGCGGGGACTTGCCCGGTGGGCGAGAAGCTGCGGAAGGCTTCGTAATTGGCGGCGGTGAAGGGCTCGATCCGATCGGTGAAATCGAGACCGAGCGCCTTCATCAGCACCCATGGCCGTAGCGACCAGCTGGAGTAGTTCCGATTGGCGGTGATCAGTGTGTAAGCCATCCGGAACTCTCCTTTGCGGGCGTCAGGTTATGTAGTGCGCCGTGGTCTTAGCGGCGACTTCATCGGCCGTCACGCCCGGAGCGAGTTCGATCAGCTTGAACGGGCTCTGGTGGTCGGGCCGCTGGAATACGGCAAGGTCGGTGACGATCATGTCGACCACGTTTTTGCCCGTAAGTGGCAGGGTGCAGGTCGGGATGAACTTGGGATCGCCGTTCTTGGCATTGTGCTCCATCACGACGATGATCTTCTTCACGCCGGCCACGAGATCCATCGCGCCGCCCATGCCCTTGATCATCTTGCCGGGGATCATCCAGTTGGCGATGTCGCCGTTCTCGGCAATTTCCATCGCGCCCAACACGGCCAGATCGATGTGCCCGCCGCGGATCATGCCGAAGCTGGTGGCGCTGTCGAAATAGGCCGATTGCGGCAGTTCGCTGACGGTCTGCTTTCCGGCGTTGATGAGATCGGCGTCGACTTCATCGGGATAGGGGAACGGCCCGATGCCGAGCATGCCGTTCTCTGACTGGAGCGTCACCGTCATGCCCGAAGGCACATGGTTGGCCACCAGCGTCGGGATGCCGATGCCAAGGTTCACGTAGAACCCGTCCTGAAGCTCCTGCGCCGCACGGGCGGCCATTTCGTCTCTGCTCCAGGACATCAGGCGGTCTCCCTCTCGCGGGTGGTCGTGAATTCGATCTTCTTGTCGTAAGGCGCGCCGAGCACGAGGCGCTGGACGAAGACACCGGGCAGGTGAATGCCGTCCGGATCGAGCGAGCCGGTGGGAACGATCTCTTCCACTTCGACGACGCAGACCTTGCCGCAGGTGGCGGCGGGCACGTTGAAGTTGCGCGCGGTCTTGCGGAACACGACGTTGCCGGTCTCGTCCGCCTTCCACGCCTTCACGAGCGACAGGTCCGCGAAGATGCCTTCCTCAAGGATGTATTCCTCGCCCCGGAAGGTCTTCACTTCCTTGCCCTCGGCAATCTGGGTGCCGACGCCGGTCTTGGTATAGAAGCCGGGAATGCCCGCGCCGCCCGCGCGCATGCGCTCCGCCAAGGTGCCTTGCGGGCAGAATTCGACTTCCAGTTCGCCCGAGAGGAACTGGCGCTCGAACTCCTTGTTCTCGCCCACGTAGGACGAGATCATCTTCGAGACCTGCTTGGTGCGCAGCAGCTTGCCGATGCCCTCGTTGTCGATGCCGGCGTTGTTGGAGGCGAAAGTCAGGTCCTTCACGCCCGAATCGCGTACTGCGTCGAGCAGGCGTTCGGGGATGCCGCAAAGGCCGAAGCCACCGGCGGCGATCAGCAGGCCGTCCTTCAGCAGTCCGTCCAGCGCGGCAGAGGCGCTGGGGTAGATCTTGTTCATGCTGTTCTCCCGTTTGGAGCGAACCTAGACAGCCAATCCCATTACGAATAGCGATTGTTTTTTATCGGATTCGATAATCAGGCATTATGAAACGGATTGCCCTCTTCCACCTCGAAACGCTGATGTGGATCGATCGGCTCGGCACGTTCGCAGGTGCGGCACAAAGACTCAATACCACGCAGCCTGCCATCTCGGCCCGGGTGCGGGAGATCGAGGAACAACTCGGCGTACCGCTGTTCCAGCGCGACGGGCGGCGCATGGTGCTGACCGCGCGGGGGCGGCGGCTGGTCGAGGCAGCGGAACCGCTGCGGCAGGGGCTCGAACAGGCCCTGCTCGAAGCCAGTGACTTCGCGGGCGCGACCGGCAGCGTGCGGATCGGCTCGGGTGAGATCGCCGCCGCCAGTTGCCTTCCCGGCTTCATCGCCGCCATCGAGCGCGAGCGGCCAGGCGTCACCATGGAGATCGAACTCGACCTGACCGCGCGCCTGCTCCAGCAATTGCTGGCGGGCACGCGCGACATCGTGTTTCTCGCCGGTCCCGTGGCCAGCCCCGGGATCCGCACCGCGCCGATCGGCGCGGTTGAACTGGTCTGGGCGGCGAGCCCAGCCGTAGCCGCCGCCGGCGGCTTCGCGCAGCCCTTGCCGGTGTGGTCGCTGCCCGACCATTCGCCGCTCCATGCGGTAACGATGGCCGCTTTCGAAACCGGTGGGCCGGTGCCGCGCTCGTTCAACACCTGCAACAATGTGCGCAAGCTGATCGAGATCGTCGCCTGCGGTCAGGGCGCGGCAGTCCTGCCCGAAATCATGGTGCGGGGGGAACTTGGCGCGGGCACGTTGGTTGAAATCCTGCCTCGCCCCGCGCGGCGCATCCACTTCGAAGCAGCGATCCGCACGCGCGAGCGGGAGGCCGTGGTGCTGGACCTGTTCGAACGGGCGGCGCGGCTCACTATCGATAGCGCTGATCTCTGAAAACGTCATGCCCTCAGGCGGATGCGGGAAATTGCGCGGGGGCAATTGGGGCTTTGATCTGGATCATGGTGGCTGCATACCTGCGGACTAGGGTCAGGACCTATCAATCACGCCTGCAAGGTTTGAAGCAAAATGGCTCAGCGCGAGGAAGGAAGACGCAGGAATATGTCCATATTTCAAGGCTTCCTGACGCTGCGCTGGGCCATTTTGATCAAATCCCTTCGGGACACTGGAATGGCTTCCATCTCGAACCAAAGCGACTTTGGACGGGCAACCAGCCCGCCCGGCAGTCGCTTCGGTCCGATATGTTCGCCATTCCAGTGCCTCGCAGGCGTGATTGATAGGTCCTGACCCTAGGGTGGATCCGATACACGGAGGAATGCCATGCGCTCGATACTCGTGAACGCCGACCGCAAGCCCGCAAGCGACGCGCGCGTCGATACCGCACTCGAACTGGCGCGGCTGCTTGGCGGTCATGTCACCGTCCTCGTGGACACTCCGGTCTCGCGTTATATCGCGATGGATCCGATGGGCGGCAGCTATGTCATCAGCGAGGCGCTGGACAAGGCCCGGGCCGACGATGACGCCGCAGCCGAAGCGATCGAGGCGCGGCTTGCACGCGGCGACGTGCCGTTCGAAGTGGTGCGCAGCGAGGACGATCCGGTGCCGGCACTGTCTTCGGCGGCGCGGCTGGTCGATCTGGTGGTGCTCTCGCGGTCGAGCGGGATCGTTGGCGACGTGGCGCTCTCTGCGCGGGCTCCGGTCCTTGCGCTGCCGGATGAGGGCGGCTTGAGCCTGCCGATCCGCCGCGCGGTGATCGCCTGGGACGGCGGCGAGCAATCGGCCGCCGCGCTCAAGGCATCGATCCCGCTGTTGGCGAGTTGCCAGCTTGTGAAAGTCGTGACGGTGACGGAAAAGCCCGGCGGCTTTCCTGCCACCGACGCGCTGCGCTATCTGTCGCGCAGCGGCATTCACGCGGAACTCGAAGAACTCGAACGGCGCGGCTCGACCGAGGAGACGCTGGCCGTGGCCGTGCGACAGGCCCACGCCGAACTGCTGGTCATGGGCGCCTATGGCAAGAGCCGCATGCGCGAGTTCCTGTTCGGCGGAGTGACCGCCTACTTCCTGTCCAATGCCGAGGCGCCGGCCCTGCTTTTCGCGCACTGATCGCCCGCAAATCTCACGGCAAATTCACCCATGGCCGGCTCCGTCACTACGGGGCCGGCCATTTTTATCGCGTCGTTAAAGGGTGCGCGCGCTCCTGTCCGGCAAGATTACCCCCAAATCGGTTCGACCGCCTGAAACGGGCGCGCCGACTTCGCGCAATTTGCTAACCTGGGTGAGGAGATATCGCGGCGCAGCAGAAAATGGGCGCAGCAGTGGCCCGATCCATCGCCCGGCCGATCGCGCCTGCATCAACGTTGAACCCCGATTCACTTTGCAACTCACGGTAATTACGTCATTTTATGGGTATTACGCGGTGTAGTTCGATGGTTTGCAACAGCGATTGCGTGATTTGCAACATCGGTTTCGGGCTTTCGCACTTGCACAATCGACGTCGGGGAGTCATACAGAACTTGCCTTTCAGGCATCCTCTCCCAAAACTTCCACGGCCCGGTCGGCAACGTCCGGGCCTTTTTTTGTCCATCGAAGATGGGCGAAATGGATGCGCTTCCCGTCGCCTCCGGGTTTTCCGCGCGGCATTCCGGTGTCTGACCCGTTTGAAATCCGACAGACGCATACCTAGTTCCTTGATCACGTTCCCATCGCGCCTGTCCCGCAAGGCGGGCGCCCCCCATCGGCATCGGGAGCCGGAAAGGAATCTCATGGCGGAAGCCCCAACTCAGGTGGACGAACGCGTGGTCAAGCTGCAAGTCGCGGCGGCCCGGCAGGAGGAAAGCGGTCAGGGCATCGCCCGGCTGTCGCGCGGGGCGCTTTCGGCGATCGGCGCGATGGAAGGCGATGTGCTGGAAATCTCCGGCAAGGCCGTCACCGTGGCACGCGCTGTCCTGGCCTATCCCGAGGACGAAGAGCTTCAGGTGATCCGCCTCGACGGTCTCCAGCGCGTCAATGCGGAAGTCGGCTCGGGCGACCATGTTACTGTTCGCAAGGCGGAATCGCGCGCCGCACAGCGCGTGGTCTTCGCGCCTGCGCAGAAAGACATGCGCCTTCAGGGGCCGTCCGCCGCGCTCAAGCGCAACTTCTTCGGCCGCAGCATGGTGCAGGGGGACATCGTCGCCACCACCGGCCAGCAGCAGGTTGCAGACATTCCCCCCGAACTGCGCCGCATGTTCAATGCGCCGGCTTTCGCGCTGACGCAGATCCGCCTCAATGTCGTCTCGACCACGCCGCGCGGCATCGTCCATATCGACGAGCACACCGAAGTCGAACTGCGCGAACTGTTCGAGGAAGCCGAAGCGGCGCGCGGCGACGTCAATTACGATGACGTTGGCGGCATGAGCGATACCATCCGCCAATTGCGCGAGATGGTGGAGCTGCCGCTGCGCTATCCCGAGTTGTTCACCCGCCTGGGCGTGGCGCCGCCCAAGGGCGTGCTGCTGCACGGCCCGCCGGGGACGGGCAAGACGCGTCTCGCGCAGGCGGTCGCCAACGAGAGCGAGGCCAACTTCTTCTCGATCAACGGGCCGGAAATCATGGGTTCCGGCTATGGCGACAGCGAGAAGGCGCTGCGCGAGGTGTTCGACGCGGCGGCCAAGGCCGCGCCCGCGATCATCTTCATCGACGAGATCGACTCCATCGCCCCCAAGCGCGACCAGGTCCACGGCGAGGCGGAGAAGCGCCTTGTCGCGCAACTGCTCACGCTGATGGACGGGCTGAACAGCCGTGCCCACGTCGTCGTCATCGCCGCCACCAACCGGCCCGATGCCATTGATGAGGCACTGCGCCGGCCCGGCCGGTTCGACCGCGAGATCGTGATCGGCGTGCCGGACGAGAGCGGCCGTCGCGAGATCCTGGGCATCCACACGCGCGGCATGCCGCTGGGCGATCAGGTGGACCTGAAGGAACTGGCCCGCACCACGCACGGCTTCGTCGGCGCCGATATTGCCGCGCTCGCGCGCGAGGCGGCGATCGAGGCGGTACGCCGGATCATGCCCCAGCTCGACCTTGAGGCGCGGACGATCCCGTCCGACCTGCTGGAAAGCCTGCAGGTCACGCGCGAGGACTTCGTGGAAGCGCTGCGGCGTGTCCAGCCTTCGGCCATGCGCGAGGTGATGGTGCAGGTGCCGAACATCGGCTGGTCCGACATCGGCGGGCTCGACGAGGCGCAGCTCAAGCTTCAGGAAGGCGTCGAACTGCCGCTGAAGAACCCGGAAGCGTTCCGCAAGCTGGGCATCCGTCCGGCCAAGGGCTTCCTGCTCTTTGGACCTCCGGGCACCGGCAAGACGCTGCTCGCCAAGGCCGTGGCCAAGGAGGCCGAGGCGAACTTCATTTCGATCAAGTCCTCGGACCTGCTGTCGAAGTGGTATGGCGAAAGCGAGCAGCAGATCGCCCGGCTCTTCGCCCGCGCGCGGCAGGTAGCGCCCTGCGTCATCTTCATCGACGAGATCGACAGCCTCGTGCCCGCGCGCGGCAGTGGTTCGATGGGTGAGCCGCAAGTGACCGGCCGTGTGGTGAACACCATCCTTGCCGAGATGGACGGGATGGAGGAGCTGCAATCGGTGGTGCTCATCGGCGCCACCAACCGGCCGACGCTGGTCGACCCGGCGCTGCTGCGGCCCGGCCGTTTCGACGAACTGGTCTATGTCGGCACGCCGGACGAGGCCGGACGCGTGCATATCCTTGGCATCCACACCGCGAAAATGCCGCTGGCGGACGATGTCTCGCTCAAGGACATCGCCGCGCGGACCCAGCGCTTTACCGGTGCCGATCTGGAGGACGTGGTGCGCCGCGCCGGTCTGATCGCCATCCGCAAGCGCGGGGCCGACGTGGAAGCGGTGACCAAGGCCGACTTCGAGGATGCGCTCGACGATAGCCGCGCCACCGTGACCGAGGAGATGGAGGACGAATATTCGCGTATGAAGGGCGAATTGAAGAAGCGGGCGATGGAAGTTGCTCCGCTTGGCTTCATTACGCCGGGGATGGTGGAGCCGACCCGGCCGAAAAAGCACGGCGAGTGATGAGCGGGCAGGGGGTGACGACCGCCCCCTGCTCACCCTGTACTCTTAATCCCAACACTTCCCTTAATCTCAACATTTCCCGTCATCCCCGCGAAGGCGGGGATCCCGCTTGTTCTTTTTTTTCAGCACGCGGAGACGCGGAGACGCAGAGAGAACGGCGGATTGCTGCACGGTCTCTCTGCGTCTCCGCGTCTCCGCGTGAACTCAAGAAAAGCGGGGCCCCCGCCTACGCGGGGGCGACGGTGATTATTTAGATCAGCGTCACGCTGGCCACCGGCTCAGGGACAGACTTGCGTGATCTGGTAGATCCCGTTCCAGTTCTTGCCCGTCACGAAAATGCGCTTCTTCTTCGCGTCCCAGGCGATACCGTTGAGGACCGAATCCATGCCGAACGCGCCGTCGCCCCGGCGCAGGCCGGAAAAGTCCACCCAGGCCTTGATATGGCCGGTTGCCGGATCGATGCGGGCGATGCGGTCGGTCATCCAGACGTTCGCCCAGATCTCGCCGTCGATCCATTCGAGTTCGTTGAGGTTGTCGACCGGCTGGCCATCGGCGGTGACGGCCAGAGTGCCGGTCTGGCGCATGGTGGCGGGATCGCGCAGGCGCAGGCTGGACGATCCGTCGCTCTGGTAGATGATATTGCCATTGCGCGTCATGCCCCAGCCTTCACCTTCGTAGCTGAAGGAACCGACCGGCTTCAGCGTCTTGCGGTCCCACCGGAAACCCTGCCCGCCGCGCCAGGTCAGGCTGATGATCTGGTCCTTCCAATCGATGATGCCCTCGCCGAACAGCGAGGGATCGATCGCCGCCTGCGTGATCGGGGTGGCATCCTCCAGCGTGCGCACGACGATCCGCGAGGCGCCCTCGCGCCCGGTGCTCTCGTAGAGCAGCCCGTTGGAATAGAAGAGCCCCTCGGTAAAGGCGCCCGGATCGTGCGGGAAGGTGGCGTCCACGCGGTAGCTGCAAGTCGGCACCGGTTCCGCATGGGCGGGCGTGGTCGCCGCCGGCCCGGTCAGCACGGCCAGGACGACGAGAAAACCGGGAACCTTGCGGGCGTGGGCGACGGCTGCGGAACGGACCATGCGCCAGCGACTGCCGTACTCGTTTGCGCCCCGCAAGCCCCCGAGCGTGGTTTGACGTCACAAAGTGCGACCGGCTGCGCTTTCGATTAACCATCTGGCAACGGAGGGAGGCATAATCTCAGGGCAATTCGGGCATATACTGTTAACCACGGCGTGAGGATTTCCGTCATGACCCTGTCCGCCGCCAATGAGGCAAGTGCCGAGGCTGATGCCTTCGCCAGCGATCCCGCCGTCTACAAGACCCTGCTCGAATCGACACTGGCGATTCCGTGGCGGATCGACTGGGCGACCATGACGTTCGCCTATATCGGCCCGCAGATCGAACCGCTGCTCGGCTGGCAGCGCGATAGTTGGAAAACCATCGACGACTGGGTGGCGCGCATGCATCCCGAGGACCGCGAGACGGTGGTGGAATTCTGCGTCTCGCAATCGATGGCGGGCGTCGATCACGAGGCCGACTATCGCGCGCTGACCAAGGACAACGGCTATGTCTGGATCCGCGATGTCGTTCATGTCGTGCGCAAGGAAAACGGCGAGGTGGACAGCCTGATCGGCTTCATGTTCGACATTTCCGAACGCAAGAAGACCGAGCAGGAACTGGTCGACATGCACAAGCGGCTGGAGACGCTGTCCTTCGAGGATGCCCTTACCGGCGTGTCCAACCGGCGCATGTTCGATCTGCACCTCGACACCGAGTGGAAGGCGGCCTGCCGAGCCGGCCAGCCGCTTTCGCTGGTCTTGCTCGATCTCGACCACTTCAAGCAGTTCAACGACAACTATGGCCACGTCGCCGGAGACGAATGTCTGGTGGAAGTGGCCGAAGCGCTCAAGCAGGCCGGTGGCCGCCCGCGCGACGTGGTGGCCCGTTTCGGCGGCGAAGAGTTCGTGCTGCTCCTGCCGGAAACCGATTGGGAAGAGGCCAAGGCCCTTGCCGAACGCTGCCGCAGCGCCATTGCCGGGCTCAAGGTGCCCCACGCGGGATCGGAGTGCAGCGACTGCGTCACCGTCAGCATCGGTGCGGGCACGATTGTCCCCACCGACACCGATCACCCGCGCGACTTCATCCGCGCGGTGGACGACATGCTTTACCTGGCCAAGCAGGATGGCCGTAACCGCGTCATGGCGACGCGGCTCTAGGCTTCAACTGGAGCTGGCCCGACGGTCGCCGAACTCGGCCACCGCTTCGGCCAGCGCGGGGCCGGGGGCAAGTTCCACCGGCGCCACCTGCAAGGTGCGGCGGCGGACCAGCGCCTCGGGCATCTCGCGGCGGATCCAGTCGAGCATATGCTCGCGCATCGCGCAGCGCAGGTCGAACAGCGTCGATCCGTCACGCGCACTCATCAGCAGGCGCACTTCCATGGCCTCGGCCTTGTGGTCGGTCACTTGCAGCACTTGCGCGCGCCCGTCAAAGAGGCGGTGGGCGGTGACGGCGCGGCTATATTCCTCGCGCAGCGGCGCCACGTCGATTCCCGGATCGAGGTAGATCATGACGGTGCCGAGAAGCTGCGAGGTGGTCTTGGTCCAGTTCTGGAAAGTGTCCTCCAGAAAACGCGTGGTCGGCACCACGAGGCGGCGCTGGTCCCAGAGATTGACCACCACATAGGTCGTTCGGATCTCCTCGATGCGGCCCCATTCGCCGTCGAGAACGACGACATCGTCAATCGAGATCGGCTCGGTCAGCGCCATCTGGAAGCCGCCGATCAGTGCCTTTAGCGCTGGCTGCGCGGCGGCGCCGACTGCCAGTGCGGCCAGCCCTGCCGAGGCCATCAGCGTGGCGCCTATCTTCATCACGCCCGGAATCGAGAACAGCATCAGCGACACTGTCAGGAAGACGATGGCGAATGTCGCGATGCGGCTGAGGATCGCGAGCCGCGTCCGCCGCCGCCGGGCGCTGCGGTTGTCCTCCACCGTGATATCCGCGCGCAGCGTCATCGCCTCGACCAGCGAGTGGAGGATGGCGATGGCGATCCAGCCCACCAGCAGCGGCATGACGAAGCCCGCGACCCGCTCCCAGAACGCGCTGAGGGCCGGGGTCTGCCGCGCCGCCAGCACCACGCCCATGACCACGAAAGCCCAGCGCGTCGGCCGGGCAAGGCGGGCGACGAGGATGTCGTCGGACTGGCTGATACTGGCCCGGACGATCCGTCCGAGGATGCGGAACAGCACGAAGTGCGCGGCCAGTGCGATGGCCGCGCCGATGGCACCGGCAATCACGGCGATGAGGATTTGTGCCGCCCAGTCAGGCAGGGCACCGACGTAGCGATCGATCAGCTCTGTCATGAGAGGGAAACCGTGCTGCAATGCAACAGTTTCCTCTAATCCTTCGTCTCGTCGGGGTTTTGGCCCGGCTGGCGGAGCGTTTCACCCTAACACCTCCGTCGTCCCCGCGAAGGCGGGGACCCCGCTTGTTCTTGAGACGTGGCGAGAAGGAAGCGGGGCCCCCGCCTTCGCGGTGGCGACGAAGTGTTTTTGGCGCGAGTGTTTTTTGGGCGGGAAGGTAAGTCGGGGCCAGCTTCCGGACGGCTGGCTGGCCCCTTGTCTTGGGCTTAGTGCGCCGCGCCCCAGCTCAGGCCGGAGCCCACTTCCACGCCAAGCGGGACATCGAGCTTTACGGCCGGTTCCGCCGCGCTCGCCATCACGTGCCGGATCACGGCCGAGGCCGCTTCGACATCCGCCTCGGGCAGTTCGAACACCAGTTCGTCGTGCACTTGCAGCAGCATGCGGACATGGCCGAGGCCCGCTTCGGCGAGCGCCGAGTTCATGCGGGCCATGGCACGCTTGATGATGTCGGCGCTGGTGCCCTGGATCGGGGCGTTGATCGCCGCGCGCTCGGAGCCCTGACGTTCGGCCTGATGCTTCGAACCGATGCGCGGGAACCACGTCTTGCGGCCGAACAGCGTTTCCGAATAGCCCTTGCCGCGCACGGATTCGAGCGTCTCGTGGATGTAGCGCTGGATGCCCGGGAAGCGCTCGAAATAGCGGTCGATCATCGCCTGCGCCTCGTCCGCCTCGGTGCCGAGACGGCCCGCAAGCCCCCAGCGCGAGATGCCGTAGAGGATCGCGAAGTTGATGGTCTTGGCGCGCCCGCGCGTGTCGCGGTCCACCGTGCCGAACATTTCCATCGCAGTGCGCGCGTGGATGTCCTCGCCATTGGCGAAGGCTTCCTTGAGGCTCGGCACGTCGGCCATGTGCGCGGCAAGGCGCAGCTCGATCTGCGAATAGTCGGCGGAGAGCAGGACATGGCCCGGCTCGGCCACGAAGCAGTCACGGATCTGGCGGCCGAGTTCGGTGCGCACCGGAATGTTCTGGAGATTGGGATCGGTCGACGAAAGGCGCCCGGTCTGCGCGCCGACAAGGCTGTAGCTGGTATGCACGCGGCCAGTCTTCGGGTTGATCGCGGCTTGCAGCGCCTCGGTATAAGTCGAGCGCAGCTTGGAAAGCTGGCGCCATTCGAGCACTTTGGTCGCGACTTCGGCACCTTGCGCGGCGAGGCCTTCGAGGATCGACTGGTCGGTCGAGTACTGGCCGGACTTGCCCTTGCGCCCGCCCTTGTAGCCGAGCTTGTCGAACAGGATATCGCCCAGCTGCTTGGGGCTGCCGATGGTGAATTCCTGGCCGACCTTGGCATAGATATCGGCCTCCAGCGTGCCGATAGCCTCGGCGAACTGGCTGGAGAGACCGGCCAGCTTCTCGCGGTCCACCTTGATGCCGTGGCGCTCCATCTGGGCGACGACGGGGATCAGCGGACGGTCGACGCGCTGATAGATGCGCGTGCCGCCTTCCTCCGACAGGCGCGGGGCGAGCAGGGCGTGGAGCCGCCAGGTGACGTCGGCATCCTCGGCCGCGTAAGGCGTGGCGCGATCCAGCGGGACTTCGCCGAAGGGGATCGCCTTCTTGCCGGTGCCGCAGACGTCCTTGAACAGCATGGTCTTGTGCGAAAGATGGCGCTCGGCCAGCTCGTCCATGCCGTGGCCGCCGCCGATACCCTCGATCGAACGGCCCGCGTCGAGGCAGAAGCTCTCGATCATCGTGTCGTCCACTGGTGCAACCTCGATCCCGTGGCGGGCGAGGACGTTGAGGTCGTACTTGATGTTCTGGCCGACCTTGAGGACGGCGTCGCTTTCCAGCATGGGCTTGAGCAGCGCCAGCGCCGTGGCCAACGGCACCTGCTCCGGCTTTTCCGCGAACATGTCGGTGCCGCCGTGGCCGAGCGGGATGTAACAGGCATCGTTCGGCCCGAGCGCAAGGCTGATCCCGGCAAGGTCCGCCTGCATCGAATCGAGCATCGAGGTTTCGGTATCGACGGCAACCACGTGCGCGGCATGGGCGCGGGAAACCCAGCGCTCCAGCGCCTCGACCGTCTGCACGCATTCGTAGGCGGCGTAGTCCACCGCCGGCCATTCCGGCAGCGACTGGCGCGCGGCGCCTTCGGAGGGGCCGCTGCCTGCGGTCGCGGGCTTGGCGGGATGCAACTGGGTGGCCCGCTCGGGGCTGCCGTTGCCAAGGTCGAGCCGTTTGAGCAGGCTGGTGAAGCCATGCTTGCCGAGGAATTCGGCCAGCGGCGCGGGCGGAATGGCGTCGAGCTTGAAGTCCTCCAGCGCCATCGGCAGCGTGCAGTCTTCCTTGAGCGTGACGAGCACCTTGGACAGGCGCGCCATCTCGGCCTGCTCGATCAGGCGCTCCTGCAACTTCGACTTCTTCATCGAAGGCGCGGCAGCGAGCGCGGATTCGAGGTCGCCATAGTCCTGGATCAGCTTGCTCGCGGTCTTGGGGCCGACGCCGTAGACGCCCGGCACGTTATCGACCGAGTCGCCCATCAGCGCCAGCACGTCACCCACCTTTTCGGGCGGGACGCCGAACTTTTCGACCACTTCCGGGATATCGATCCGCTGGTTCTTCATCGTGTCCAGCATATCGACGCAGCCGCCGCCGATGCCGCATTTGCCGACGAGCTGCATCAGGTCCTTGTCCGAAGACACGATCGTCACGTCCCAGCCTTGCGCCGTGGCGGCGCGGGCGTAGGAGGCGATGAGATCGTCCGCTTCGAAGCCCGGTTCCTCGATGCAGGGCAGCGAGAAGGCCCGCGTGGCGTCGCGGATCAGCGGGAACTGCGGGACCAGATCCTCGGGCGGCGGCGGGCGGTTGGCCTTGTAATCATCGTAGATATCGTTGCGGAACGAGTGGCTGCCGGCATCGAGGATCACCGCAAGGTGAGTCGGTCCGTCGGCCTTGTTGAGGTCGTCCGCCAGCTTCCACAGCATCGTCGTATAGCCGTAGACCGCGCCCACCGGCGTCCCTTCCGGGTTCGTCAGGGGTGGCAGGCGGTGATAGGCGCGGAATATGTAGGCCGAGCCGTCGACGAGATAGAGATGCTGCTTGGAATCCATGGCGCAACCCGTAGCAGCGCCGGGGCGGGCCGTCAGCAGGCCAGTGCATTTCCTCGGGGGCCTGCATTTCGTGGGGACGTGATTTCCCCCGGGAACCTTCCGCCGATCTCTCGGTTTCGCTGCGAATGCTTGAATCGCGGCTTGTGGGGGCCTAATTCTGCGCGACCTGATGGGAGCGGCCGGCCACGCGACCCCCGCGAGTGGCACCCGGATTCGACTTCAGCAAAGAGGGAAGACTGAAAACATGCGCAAGACCCTGATCGCCGTGACTGCCGCCGCCGCTGCACTTTCGCTCGCCGCCTGCTCGCAGAAGACGCAGGAGAACGCTTCGGACACCGTGACTTCGGCCGCCGAAGACGTGTCGCAGGCCGCCGACGACATGGGCGATGCAGTGGGCGTTGCCGGCGACAAGGCCGCGCGGGCTGCCGACGATACCAAGGATGCGGCCAGCGAAGCGGCAAAGTCCGCCGAAAAGACCGTGGACGATACCGCCGCCGATGCCGCCGCTGCCGCCAGCGACGTCACCAATGCCGAGAACGAGCCGCACGACTCTTCCGCTCCGCAGCACTGAGGCTGAACAGGGCCCGGGCTTCGGTTCGGGCCTTCCCAAACGAAAAGCCCCGCCGGATCGTCTCCGGCGGGGCTTTTCGTTTTTGGAGCCTGCGGATCAGCGCTGGGCGGAGGCCGTGCGGCTGTAGCTTCCGGCGTCGGCGAGGTAGCCTTCGTAGATCGTGCGCGTGATGCTGGCGATCCGGGCCTCGCGCGCGGGGCGGTTGCCTTGACCGGTGACGTAGATGGCCACGGCATAGGCGCGCCCGTCAGCAGTCTCGATAATGCCCACGTCGCTGGACGTGTTGCTGAGCGAACCGGTCTTGTGCGAGACGTTCACGCCGCTGGGCAATCCGGCGCGGATGCGGTTGCGGCCGGTGAGGCAGCGGCCCATCGCGCCCATCAGCACGTCGCGGCTTTCGGGGGTCAGCCACTTGCCCTGGTAGATGCCGGTCAGCAGCTGGACCATGGCGAGCGGGGTGGCGCTGTCACGCTTGTCGACCACTTTGGCGGGATTGATCGCGCCATCGTCGCGGACCATCGTGGCGATGTCATGATCGAGGTGCCAGTCGTCGATCCCGGCGCGGCGGACCCAGGCATTGACGGCAGACGGGCCGCCGACGACCTTGAGCAGCGCATCGGTCGCGTAGTTGTTGGACCGGGTGATCATCAGTTCGAGAAGCTGGCGCGCCGACATGTAGGCGCCGGGACGAACCGGGGCGACCGAGCTGGAGAACGGCGCCGAAGCGACCGGGATCATCAGCGGATATTCGCTGGAAAGGCTCCATTTGCCCTTGTCGACGCCTTCCAGGAACGTCGCGGCGATGGCGACCTTGGCGGTGCTGGCCATCGGAAAGCGCTGACTGCCCAGCACGTCCACCGACCGGCCGGTCGAAAGGTCCACGGCGGCGACGCCGATACGGCCCTGCGAGCCTTCGGCAACGGATGCGAGCCGTCTTTCGAAATCACTGGAGAACGATCGCGGCGCCCGGACTTCGGTGCCGAACACCGAGTCGAACGATTCCTGCACATCGTTGACGTTGCCCGCATGGGCAGGTGCGAACGACACTGCGCCTGCGGCGATGATGCTTGCGACCCTGACGAAGCGCTGCGTGCCCGCAAAACACCGCGCAAGGAGCTTGTCTGCCCCGTTCATGCAGAACCCACCCTTACCTTTTCTCACGTCCCCTAGAGTTAATCCGAATTCGATAAAACGCCAGCGCCGCGCGACGAATTGCATGCAGCATACGGGCAATTGCGGGAACCGGATCGATCCTGTCGTTTTCGCGACGGATTCGGACTCGGTTTGAAAATGCTCACGGGGTATTTTTCGGTGCCGCAAGCTCGTCACGGATGTGACGGGCGCATCCAGCAAAAAACGAAAAAGGGCCGGAGAGATTGCTCTCTCCGGCCCCAATTCGCGTTGGTGACGTGGTTGGCTTAGAAGCCGCCCATGCCGCCCATGCCGCCCATGTCGGGCATTGCCGGCATGGCGGGCTTGTCGTCAGCCTTTTCGCTGATCGCCGCTTCGGTGGTGATCAGCAGGCCGGCGACCGAAGCCGCATCCTGAAGCGCGGTGCGCACGACCTTGGTCGGGTCGATGACGCCGGCGGCAACGAGGTTTTCGTACACGTCGGTCGCGGCGTTGAAGCCCAGCGATTCGTCCGAACCGTCAAGCAGCTTGCCGGCGACAACGGCGCCGTCGTGGCCCGCGTTTTCAGCGATCTGCTTCAGCGGTGCGGTGATCGCCTTGCGGACGATGTCCACACCACGGGTCTGGTCTTCGTTGACGCCGGTCAGGCCTTCGAGGGCGCGCGTTGCGTAGAGCAGCGCGGTACCGCCACCGGGGACGATGCCTTCTTCAACGGCAGCGCGGGTCGCGTGGAGAGCGTCGTCGACGCGGTCCTTGCGCTCCTTCACTTCGACTTCGGTCGCACCGCCGACCTTGATGACGGCCACGCCGCCAGCAAGCTTGGCCAGACGCTCCTGGAGCTTCTCGCGGTCGTAGTCGCTGGTGGTGACTTCGATCTGGGCACGGATCTGCTCGACGCGGCCCTTGATGTCGTCAGCCGCACCGGCGCCGTCGACGATGACCGTGTTGTCCTTGTCGATGGTGACCTTCTTGGCCTGGCCGAGCATGCCGAGCGTGACGCTCTCAAGCTTGATGCCGAGGTCTTCCGAGATCATCTCGCCAGCGGTCAGCGTGGAGATGTCGCCCAGCATGGCCTTGCGGCGATCGCCGAAGCCCGGAGCCTTGACGGCAGCGATCTTCAGGCCGCCACGCAGCTTGTTGACGACGAGCGTGGCAAGGGCTTCACCCTCGATGTCCTCGGCGATGATGAGGAGCGGACGGCCCGACTGCACCACGGCTTCCAGGATCGGAAGCAGCGCCTGGAGCGACGACAGCTTCTTCTCGTGGATGAGGATGTACGGGTTTTCGAGCTCGACCGTCATCTTCTCGGGGTTGGTGACGAAGTAGGGCGACAGGTAGCCGCGATCGAACTGCATGCCTTCGACGACATCGAGTTCGAATTCGAGACCCTTGGCCTCTTCGACGGTGATGACGCCTTCCTTGCCGACCTTTTCCATGGCTTCGGCGATCTTCTCGCCGACTTCGGTGTCACCGTTGGCCGAGATGATGCCGACCTGGGCGATTTCCGAGGAACCGGCAACGGCCTTCGAACGCCCCTTGATGTTCTCGACAACCTTGGTGACGGCGAGATCGATACCGCGCTTCAGGTCCATCGGGTTCATGCCGGCGGCAACCGACTTCATGCCTTCGCGAACGATCGCCTGGGCAAGAACGGTGGCGGTGGTGGTGCCGTCACCGGCTGCGTCGTTGGCCTTCGAGGCCACTTCGCGCAGCATCTGGGCGCCCATGTTCTCGAACTTGTCCTTGAGTTCGATTTCCTTGGCGACCGAAACACCGTCCTTGGTGATGCGGGGGGCGCCGAAGCTCTTCTCGATCACGACGTTGCGGCCCTTGGGGCCCAGGGTCACCTTGACGGCGTTGGCGAGGGTGTCGACGCCCGACAGAATGCGTTCACGCGCGTCGCGGCCGAACTTTACGTCCTTGGCTGCCATTTTGAATTCCTTTTAGAAAATCTGGAAAATTCGGAAATCAGGATGCTCAGCCGATAACGCCGAGGATGTCCGATTCCTTCATGATCAGCAGGTCTTCACCGCCAACCTTGACTTCGGTGCCCGACCACTTGCCGAACAGCACGCGGTCGCCAACCTTGACGTCAAGCGGAGTGATGGTGCCGTTTTCGGCGCGGGCGCCGGTGCCGACGGCGACGATTTCGCCTTCAGCCGGCTTTTCCTTGGCGCTGTCGGGGATGATGATGCCGCCAGCCGTCTTTTCCTCGGCTTCGACGCGGCGCACGAGAACACGGTCGTGCAGCGGGCGGAAAGTCATGGGATTCTCCCTTATCCTACGAACCAGAATAGGCATAAAAACTGAATTGGCACTCTCTTGCAGGGAGTGCCAATGCCGGGGATATGGTTCGGGGCCGGGGCGCCGTCAAGCGATGACCCGCCAAAATTTTTCAAGCCGGTTTAGACTCGGGATGAGACGAGCGCGTTACAGCGGCGAGAGATGGAACTTCTCGCGCCCGTGCCAGCGCACCAGCAACAGCAGCGCCGCCGCGGTGAGTCCCACGGCAAGGCCGATCCACACGCCCACGCCTTCCAGCGGGGTGAACAGCCCGAGCGCCACCGACGTTGCGAAGCCTGCCGCCCAATAGCCGAACAGGGCGATCATCATCGGCACGCGGGTATCCTGAATGCCGCGCAGCGCGCCGGCCACGACAGCCTGCAACCCGTCGGTAAGCTGGAATATCGCGGCCACGAACAGGAATTCGAGCGCGAAGTGGACCAGCACGGCATTCTCGGGCGCGGTCACATCGACATAGGCGGAGAGGATCAGGCGCGGCATCAGCAGCATGGTGGAGGCCGAGACGATCATGAAGGCCATGGCGATGGCGATCGCGGCGCTTCCGGCCCGGCCGACGCCGCCCTTGTCGCCCGCGCCGTAGTGATAGCCGACGCGGATCGTCGCTGCCTGGCCGACGCCGAAGGGCACCTGAAACGCGAAGGCGGCGATCTGGAGCGCCACAGTGTGCGCGGCAAGCTGCGCCTCGCCGATGCGGCCCATCAGGAACGCCGCTCCGCTGAACAGCCCGCCCTCGGCGATCACGGTTCCGGCTATCGGCAAGCCGAGCGCGAGGATCTGGCGCATACGCTCGGGCTCGGGCCGCCACCAGCGGCCGAACACGTGGAAGCGCCGGAGCCGCCGATCGCGCGAAATGGCAACGGCATAGACCAGCGTGCTCACGCAGGCGGTCATGGTGCTGGACAGCGCGGAGCCGGTAAGGCCGAGCGCGGGAAGGCCGAAGTGCCCGAAGACCAGCGTGTAATTGCCCAGTACGTTCACGAGGATCGACAATGCCGTGATCGCGGTGGCAAAGATCGGGCGACCGAGCGCCGAGACGAATGTGCGCAGGACGTTCGAGAGCGCCATGGGCACGATTGCGATCGAGAGCACGCGGATGAAGTGCCCGGCAAGGCCGACCACGTCCGGATCCTGCCCGGTCAGGTGCATGAAGGCCCCGCCGAACAGACAGACTCCGATGCCGCAGGCCCCCAGGATCACTGCCAACCACAAGGCCATGCGCGTCGACCGGCGGACTTCGCGCACGGAGTGGCGGCGGCGGCCGATCTCGGCGGCGATCAGCGGGGCGACCGCGCCGGTCACCCCGTTGAGCCCCATCAGCAGCAGCGCGACGATGGCCACGGCAAGGCTGGCGGCGGCAAGCGACTGCTGGCCCAGCCGCGCCACGAACATCACGTCGGTGGCGAAAACCGCCATCTGCAACAGGTTGGCGAGCGCCAGCGGTCCGGCAAGGCGCAAGGTCGCGGCCAGTTCGGCACGAAAGGTCGAAGGAAGGTCACGCGTCGCCATGGTCAGGCCGATAGGCCCTGGGGCGCGGGAGCGAAAGCGGATTTGTCGGCAAGAGAATATTGCGGACTGGCGTCAGATCAGTCACTTCCTGTCGCCAGAGCGCCAGAGAGGGTCGCGCCAACCGGGAGATATCCATGCATGTGAAGTCGATGTTCGTCGCCGTGCCGCTTGCCTTGCTGGCCGCCTGCGGCGGTTCGGGGTCGGAATCGGGTTCTGGATCGGAGCAGGGCGCCGATACGTCGGTTGCCTCGCCCACGCCTGCGACTACGGCGGCCACCGTGGCAACCACTGCTGCGGATACGGCGCCGGCCGCATTCGGGATCTGCCGCTCGTGCCACTCGGTAACGGCGGGTGTGAACGGCGTCGGCCCGACGCTCCACGGTATCGTCGGCAGCAAGGCGGGCGAGGTTCAGGGCTTTCCGTTCAGCCCGGCGCTCAAGGAATCGGGCATTACCTGGGATCGCCAGTCGCTCGACGCCTGGCTGCAAGGGCCGATGAAAATGGTGCCGGGCACCAAGATGGTCGTCATGGTGCCCGATGCGGCGCGGCGCAAAGAGATCATCGACTATCTCGAAACGCTGAAATGAAAAGGGTCTGACATGAAAAAGGGCGGCGCCGCTTTCATTGAGCGGCGCCGCCCTTTCATCCGGTCGTCATAGGGGGATGGGGGCTGGTGAAGACCGGGAAAAGAGGGGTCAGATGGTCTGGCCGGGCAGGGCCTGCTTCGGCTGTTCCACCGGCTTTTCGGCCTTGGCGGGGATCGCCTTGTTGGATGGCGTAACCGCCTCGCACGAATCCGATGCGGCCTGTGTCATCTTCGGCTCCGTACCCGAACCGTCCGAGCTGTAGGAGACCGAGCGGGTGCAGCCCTTGGCGTCCGTGGTCGACGAGTAATAGGTCACGTACGCGCCCTTGGGCATGTCGCCGACCATGGTGAAGCCGGGCACGCCTTGCTGGGCCGTGCCATTCGCGACTGCTTGCTGCTGCATCTGCGCGGCGTGCGCCTGCATCGATGCCGCCTGCTGCATCATCGCGTTCATGCGCGCGTCCATCATCGCGGAGATACGCTCCATCTGGGCGAAGGGATCGACCATGACGGGCATCTGGGCCGCCTGCACCGCGTCAGCGGGAACGACTTCGACCTTGGGCGCGACATCGCCGGAATACTGGACCTGCACCACCGAACCGTCGGGGGCGTTGACGTTCATGGTGTGCAGCTTCGCGGTTGCGGCTTCGGCGACTCCGGCGCCCAACAGAGTGAGTGCGGCAGCGCCGAAAAGACAGGTTTTGGAAGGCATTCGCATGGGAAGAAACCTCCTTCGTCGCTCGTCCCATTTGTCAGCGAGGACAAGCTGCCCCCGCGAAGCTGAACGTCAGATTACCGGCAGTCAGGCCGGATGCAGCATGGCGACATCGCACCGCGCGTAGCGGGCGCCGTAGCGCGCCATGATCCCGGCGTCGTGGCGGAAACCCAGCTTCTCATAGAGATGGATTGCTGCCTCGCAGCGCTTGTTGGTCAGCAGGTAGAGCGGATCGGCGCCCATTTTGCGCGCGCGCTCGATCGTGGCCTGGAGCAGGAATTCGCCCGCTTTCAGCCCGCGCGCCGCTGCGCGCACGCCCATCTTGGTCAGTTCGAAAGATGTCTCGCCGGTTTTCTGAAGCGCGCAAGTGCCGACCACGCCAAGCCCCTCGGCTTCGACGAAGAGGATCGTGCCGCCGGGATCGACGATGCGTTCGCGCGGGTTTTCCAGCACTTCGCGGTCAGTCGGCTCAAGGCTGAACATCGTCTCGATCCACTCGGCATTGATGTCGTGGAAGGCGCCGGCCAGATCGTCGGAGTATTCGCGGATCGTCAGCATCGGCTGCCCCAGTCGGGCATGGCGTTCGACCATCGAGGATTCGCTGAGCGCCGTCTCGATGCGGGCGATGTGGTCCAGCAGATCGGCAGTCCGGCCGCCGCACATTTCGTCTACCGCGCGGCCGACCCCGGGCCAGACATGCATGCGCACGCGGGCCATGGTGGCTTCGCCCTGCTGCGTCAGCGACAGCAGGCGCTGGCGCAAGTCCGCGCCGGGATTGGCCTCGACCAGACCCAGTTCGGTAAGCTGCCCGATCGCGCGCGTCACGCCGGGCTGGCTGTAGCCGACCGCTTCGGCAAGCTGGCCGACGGTCATCGCCTCACGGTCGAGCGCGGTGAGCAGCGGCATGTGGCCGGGCTGCGCGCCGATGCCGGCGTCCTCGATGATGCGGGCGGCATCGCCTTGGAGCCGTTCGGCCAGGCGCTTGAGGCGGCTGCCGAGATAAACCCCGCCAAGATCGGCGATGACGTCGCTCATACGAATCTCCATACCACGTTATATATCGTGTTATGGATATGGCGGCGGAAGGTCAAGGGCCTTCGGGAAGCGGGCAAAGGAAAAGGGCGGCTCCTTGCGGAGCCGCCCTTCCCGTAGATCTGCTCGGAAGAACCGAGAAGAAGCTTACTTGACCTCGACGGTGCCGCCAGCTTCTTCGATCTTCTTCTTGATGTCTTCGGCTTCAGCCTTGTTGACGCCTTCCTTGACGGCCTTGGGAGCGCCTTCAACGAGAGCCTTGGCTTCAGCGAGGCCCAGACCGGTGATGGCGCGGACTTCCTTGATGACCTGGATCTTCTTGCCACCGTCGCCGGTGAGGATGACGTCGAATTCGGTCTTCTCTTCGACAGCGGCGCCAGCGTCGCCAGCCGGGGCAGCAGCCACGGCAACAGCGGCAGCGGCGGAAACGCCCCATGCTTCTTCGAGAGCCTTGGCGAGGTCAGCGGCCTCGAGGACGGTCAGCTTCGACAGTTCTTCAACAAGCTTGGCGATATCGGCCATGATAATAACTCCTGATCTGTGGTCCCGGGGTGCTGGATGCGGTCCGCCGGGATAAATCGTAACGAATAGAATTGCTTAGGCTTGGCCCCTCGCGATTTACGAGAAATCGCTTGGGGCTTGAGCTCAAGCAGCCTTGTCGGCGTAGGCAGCGAAAACGCGAGCCAGCTTGGCCGCCGGAGCGGTCTGCAGCTGGGCGATCTTCGTCGCCGGAGCCTGAACGAGGCCGATGAGCTTGGCGCGCAGTTCGTCGAGCGAGGGCATCGAGGCGAGAGCCTTGACGCCAGCAGCGTTCAGAACCTGCGAACCCATCGAGCCGCCGACGATCTCGATCTTGTCGGTCGTCTTGGCGAAGTCGACGACAGCCTTGGCGGCAGCGACGGGGTCCACCGAAGTGGCGATGGCCGTCGGGCCGGTCAGGAAGTCGTCGATACCGACATAGTCGGTGTCCACGATGGCAAGCTTGGCAAGACTGTTCTTTGCAACCTTGTAGGTCGCGCCCGCGTCACGGATCTTGCCGCGCAGGGCGGTGGACTGGGCCACCGTCATGCCGAGGTTGCGGGTGATGACCACCACGCCGACCTCATTGAAGACCGCGTTGAGCTGGGCGACCGAATCGGCTTTCTGCGAACGATCCATGCCTTACTCCTTCACATGTGACCGCGTGGAACTTGCGTTCCTTGCGGCCGGCTACGTTTGTCCGAAGCGCGAAAGCACTTCGGGCGAGTCCGTTTCGATGGGGAAGGAGTTTCGTGCCGAAACACGAAGTTGGCACCACGTCTCCAAAGGAGTGAGGGGCCGGAAATAATCCTGTTCCCCGTCTAGGCTGGAAATTAAGCCCTCGCAAATCGAGGGCACCAACTGTCTCGGACGGATGAACGATGGGCCGAAACCCATACGGTTCGGGGGCGCCTTTGGATGAAAGCGCCCCCGGAGTCAAGTATTGCTAACAGTGGTGTCAGTGAAAGTGACGCCGAAATTGACGGGGCTTCATCAACCGGCGGGGGCATCGTATCCCAGCAAGTCGCCCGGCTGGCAGTCCAGTTCCCGGCAGATCGCTTCCAGCGTGGAGAAGCGGATCGCCTTGGCCTTGCCGGTCTTGAGGATCGAAAGGTTGGCGAGGGTGATGCCGATACGCTCGGCCAGTTCCGTCAGCGTCATGCGGCGGGCGTAGAGAATGTCGTCCAGCTTGACCACGATCCGGCCTCCTTCGAGAGCTTCCGCGTCTTCGTCCATCACACGGTGCCTTCCAGTTCGGCGCGCATCTCGGCGCCCTTTCGGAAGACGCGGGCGAGGATGAACAGGATCAGCATCAGCAGCAGGCCATTGCCGGAGATGCCGCCCAGCGTATCGATCCGGGTGTGGCCTTCGCCCAGCTTGTTGATCAGGGCGCCAAGGCCCGAAAGCGGCAAGCCGATGAGCTGCACGACCAGGCTGAGCCACGCCATCTGCGTCAGCCGCCGGGCATTGTCGGGCACGAACGGATCGCCATCTCCGACAGTGCCGACGATGCGCTTCAGCAGTTGGAAGATCCGGAAAAGCGTGCCGCACAGGATCGCGGCAAACACCAGCACGCCGCTGACCACCCAGAAGAACTGGGGCAGGAGAAGAGGCATATCTTTGGCGAGTTCGGCTGAAATCTGGCCCCGGAAGATCAGCATGGCCGGGATTGCGACAAGGCAGGCGGCGATGGCCAGGGCCATGCTCGCCATCAGGAACCACAGCAGTCCCTTGGCGATGGCGAGCAGCGGGTCGCGGGCGATCCGGGTGATTGGCGAAGTCATGTTCGTGTCCTTCCCGGCGTCCGGATTACATCAGCGCCGGTGCGACGGCGACGACGATAGTGGTGGCCGGCGTTGCAGCCGGGCTGGCGACAGTCATGGGTTCGCGGGCGGCGGCTTCGGCCGGGTTGGAGAGGGTGGGCAGCCAGAAGGCGCCGGTGAAGACAATAGCCAGCGCCACGGCGAGGGGGCGGGAGGCCTTTTGCATCTGGGACTGGGTCATTGTTCGTTCTCCGATATGCTCGATATCGATATTCAATAAATTGATTCGGGCTTATCGTCAATCGATAATATCGAAAAACAATATGACGCTGATCGTCTATCGGAAAGTCGCTGCATTTCGAGGCGTGTGGCGCGCGCAAAAAAAGCGGGGCGACCCGGATGAGTCGCCCCGCATATGGTTCCGGTCTGCCGTGCAGGGGTTACGGCGTTCCGGCTCCAGGCATCGATCTGCTATTTGGGCCCCTGTTGCCTTGAGGGGGTGGAGGGTGAGGGCCCGGTCGTCTGCCTGAGGGTATGCGCGCCGAAGGGGATGCCCAGCTATTGCTGGTGCTTGCGGGGGAAAGGCGAGGGGGCGTGGTCTTGCGGCCCCGAGATTTCGGATCCCGGCGGAGCATGGTCAGACCGCCGGTGAGCGATATGATCAGCGCGGCGAGCAGCCCCAGTCCGCCTTTCGCGCCAAGACGGGAAGGGGTTTCGGGTACCGAAGTTGCCAGGCTGGGTGCTGGGATGTCGCCGCGCGCCAAAGTGCCGTCGGCAGCGGTGCCGGACCGCGAGGCGGTGGGCACGCGGGGGGCTTCGCTTGTTTCCATGCTCTTCGTCGCCATATCCTGCGGCGTTGCGGCTGCGGCCGGCATGGCGGCAAACGCGGCGGCGGCGAGCATCGGGCCCAGTGCGCGGTCTGCGATCGAGATGGTCAAGCGTCCCATGCAGCTTCAATGCGCTGGGAGGCGAAAAAGTTACCGGGACAGGCGCTTTTCAAGGATGGACGGCGGCGATTGTGCGGCGAATCGAGTCGCGGCGTTCCTGATCAGACCTCGCAGAAATGCGCGGCTCGTCAAATTGACATCCCGCACCCCCGCGCCTATATCCGCCCCTCGCTCGGTCGCTTCGAGCAAGGCTGCCCATGCGCGGGGGTAGCCCAAGAAGGAGGCGGTCGGGATATCATCCGATGCATAAGGCTGCTGGCCGCAACTGGCGTTCCTCCAAGGAATTCCGCGCGTGCCGGGCGGCCTTTTGGCGTTTTGGATGCCCTGCTTCACCGGCAGGGATACGTCCTCGCAGACGAGAATTTTCAAGGGGCCGCTCATCGCGAATCGGTCCCGAAGCGAAGAGGCAAAAGACCAGATCATGGCCACCAAGCCCGTCGATATGCGCCGCTCTGCAAAGAAGCGCATCCGCAAGATCTTTGGCGACATCCACGAAGTCGTCCAGATGCCCAACCTCATCGAGGTGCAGCGCGAGAGCTACGAGCAGTTCCTGCGCTCGAACCCCGCGACCGGTTACATCTCGGGCCTGGAGAAGACCCTGCGTTCGGTCTTCCCGATCCGCGACTTCGCCGGCACCAGCGAACTCGACTTCGTCCACTACGAGCTGGAAGAGCCGAAGTACGACGTGACCGAGTGCCGCCAGCGCGGCATCACGTATGCGGCCCCGATGAAGGTCACGCTGCGCCTGATCGTGTTCGAAGTGGACGCCGAGACCGAGACCCGTTCGGTCCTCGATATCAAGGAGCAGGACGTCTACATGGGCGACATGCCGCTCATGACCGAGAACGGCACCTTCTTCATCAACGGCACCGAGCGCGTGATCGTCTCGCAGATGCACCGTTCGCCGGGCGTCCTGTTCGACCACGACCGCGGCAAGACGCACTCCTCGGGCAAGTACCTCTTCGCGGCCCGCGTGATCCCGTACCGCGGTTCGTGGCTGGACTTCGAGTTCGACGCCAAGGACATCGTCAACGTCCGTATCGACCGCAAGCGCAAGCTGCCGGTCACCTCGCTGCTGTTCGGCCTGGGCCTCGATAACGAAGCAATCCTCGATTACTTCTACGAGACCGTAACCTGGAAGCGCGGTTCGGGCGGCTGGCAGTTGCCTTACCAGTCCGAAGCATGGCGCGGCGCCAAGCCGGCGTTCGACATCGTCGACGCCAAGTCGGGCGAAGTCGTGTTCCCGGCCGGCACCAAGATCTCCCCGCGCGCTGCCAACAAGGCGCAGAAGGACGGTCTGGAAGAACTGCTGATCCCGACCGAGGAAATCTTCGGCCGCTATTCGGCCAAGGACCTGATCGACGAGTCGACCGGCCGCATCTACATCGAGGCGGGCGACGAAGTTTCGCCGGAAAACCTTGAAGCGCTCGACCGCGCGGGCATCGACCAGATCGACCTGCTCGACATCGACGACATCAACACCGGTCCCTGGATCCGCAACACGCTCAAGGCCGACAAGGCCGAGAACCGCGACATGGGTCTGGAAGCGATCTACAAGGTCATGCGTCCGGGCGAACCGCCGACGAAGGAAACCGCCGAAGCGCTGTTCGACGGCCTGTTCTTCGACGCCGACCGCTACGACCTGTCGGCCGTGGGCCGCGTCAAGATGAACATGCGTCTTGGCCTCGATGCCGAGGACACCGTGACCACCCTGCGCGTCGAGGACATCCTCGCCGTGGTCAAGGAACTGGTGAACCTCAAGGACGGCAAGGGCGAAATCGACGACATCGACAACCTCGGCAACCGCCGTGTGCGTTCGGTGGGCGAGCTGCTCGAAAACCAGTACCGCGTCGGCCTGCTCCGCATGGAGCGCGCCGTGAAGGAGCGCATGAGCTCGGTCGACGTGTCGACCGTGATGCCGAACGACCTCATCAACGCCAAGCCCGCCGTGGCCGCCGTTCGCGAGTTCTTCGGTTCCTCGCAGCTCTCGCAGTTCATGGACCAGACCAACCCGCTGTCGGAAGTCACCCACAAGCGCCGCGTTTCGGCACTTGGGCCGGGTGGTCTTACCCGTGAGCGCGCCGGCTTCGAAGTCCGCGACGTTCACCCGACCCACTATGGCCGTATCTGCCCGATTGAAACGCCGGAAGGCCCGAACATCGGTCTGATCAACTCGCTGTCGACCTTCGCCCGCGTCAACAAGTACGGCTTCATCGAAACGCCGTACCGCAAGGTGAACGACGGTCACGTGACCAAGGACGTCGTCTACCTTTCGGCGATGGAAGAGCAGAAGCACACCGTCGCGCAGGCGTCGGCAGAGCTGAATGCCGATGGTTCGTTCGTCGAGGAACTCGTCTCGGCTCGCCAGAACGGCGAATTCGTGATGAGCCCGCGCGACCAGATCACGCTGATGGACGTTTCGCCCAAGCAGCTCGTCTCGGTGGCCGCCTCGCTCATTCCGTTCCTGGAAAACGACGACGCCAACCGCGCACTCATGGGCTCGAACATGCAGCGTCAGGCCGTGCCGCTCGTGAAGGCGGACGCTCCGTTCGTCGGCACCGGCATGGAAGAGACGGTTGCGCGTGACTCGGGCGCCGCGATCTCGGCGCTGCGCGCCGGTATCGTCGACCAGGTGGACGCGACCCGTATCGTTATCCGCGCCTCGGGCGATATCGAACCCGGCAAGTCGGGCGTCGACATCTACCGTCTGCAGAAGTTCGAGCGTTCGAACCAGTCGACCTGCATCAACCAGCGTCCGCTGGTGAAGGTGGGCGAAGTCGTGCAGGCCGGCGATACCATCGCCGACGGCCCGTCGACCGAGTTCGGCGAACTGGCTCTGGGCCGCAACGTGCTCGTCGCGTTCATGCCCTGGAACGGTTACAACTACGAAGACTCCATCCTGATCTCCGAGCGCATCGTGAAGGACGACGTGTTCACGTCGATCCACATCGACGAGTTCGAAGTGATGGCCCGCGACACCAAGTTGGGGCCGGAAGACATCACCCGCGACATCCCGAACGTCGGCGAGGAAGCCCTGCGCAACCTCGACGAAGCGGGCATCGTCTACATCGGCGCCGAAGTGCACCCGGGCGACATCCTGGTCGGCAAGATCACCCCGAAGGGCGAAAGCCCGATGACGCCGGAAGAAAAGCTCCTCCGCGCCATCTTCGGTGAAAAGGCCTCGGACGTCCGCGACACCTCGCTGCGTCTGCCGCCGGGCGTTTCGGGCACGATCGTCGACGTACGCGTGTTCAACCGTCACGGTATCGAAGTCGATGACCGTACCCGCGCGATCCAGAACGAGGAAATCGAACGCCTCGCCAAGGACCGTGAGGACGAACGCGCCATCCTCAACCGCGCCACCTACAACCGTCTGAAGGACATGCTCCTCGGCCAGGTCGCCGCTTCGGCGCCCAAGGGCCTCAAGAAGGGCGTCGAGATCACCGACGAAGTGCTGGACGAGGTCGAGCGTCACGACTGGTGGAAGTTCGCGGTTGCGGACGACCACATGCAATCGCAGCTCGAAGCGGTGAAGACCCAGTACGACCTCACCGTCAAGGCGATCCAGGAGAAGTTCGAGGACCGCAAGGAGAAGCTGGAACGCGGTGACGAACTCGCGCCCGGCGTGCTCAAGATGGTCAAGGTCTTCGTGGCCGTGAAGCGCAAGCTTCAGCCGGGCGACAAGATGGCCGGCCGTCACGGTAACAAGGGTATCATCAGCCGCATCCTGCCGCTGGAAGACATGCCCTTCCTCGAAGACGGTACCCCGGTCGACTTCGTGATGAACCCGCTCGGCGTGCCTTCGCGCATGAACGTCGGCCAGATCTTCGAAACGCACCTGGGCTGGGCCGCTCGCGGCCTGGGCGCGCGTATCGGCGCGGCTCTGGACGACTGGCGTGCAGCCAACCCGAACCCGGTTGCCGGCCAGCCGCCGGAAGCCGTTCGCGAGCTGCTCAAGGAGATCTACGGCGACAACTACACCGCCGATATCGACGCCCGCGACGACGAACAGATCGTCGAGTTCGCCCAGTCCGTCCGCAAGGGCGTGCCGATGGGTTCGCCGGTGTTCGACGGCGCGGTCGAGAAGGACGTCACCGACATGCTGCGTCTCGCCGGTCTCGACGAGTCGGGTCAGGTCAACCTGTTCGATGGCCGCACCGGCGACCGCTTCGACCGCAAGGTGACCGTCGGCTGCAAGTACGTGCTCAAGCTGCACCACCTTGTCGACGACAAGATCCACGCGCGTTCGATCGGCCCCTACTCGCTCGTCACCCAGCAGCCGCTGGGCGGTAAGGCGCAGTTCGGCGGCCAGCGCTTCGGTGAAATGGAGGTCTGGGCCCTCCAGGCCTACGGCGCCGCCTACACCCTGCAGGAAATGCTGACGGTGAAGTCGGACGACGTGGTCGGCCGTACCAAGGTCTACGAAGCGATCGTCAAGGGCGACGACACCTTCGAGGCCGGCATTCCGGAGAGCTTCAACGTTCTCGTCAAGGAAATGCGCTCGCTGGGCCTCAACGTCGAGCTGAAGAGCCACGACGACAACGAGGACGACGACGGCGTCGCGCTGGCGGCGGAATAACGGGATCCGGGCGGAGCCGCCGCGCTCCGCCCTTCCTGCCTTCCGCCCGCACGAAGAATTCACCCCAAGAGGGATTGAACCATGAACGACCTGACCAAGTTCACCAACCAGATGGCGAAGCCCGAGACCTTCGATCAGATTCAGATCGGTCTCGCGAGCCCCGAGCGTATCCGCTCCTGGTCCTTCGGCGAGATCAAGAAGCCGGAAACCATCAACTACCGTACGTTCAAGCCTGAGCGTGACGGCCTCTTCTGCGCCCGCATCTTCGGTCCCGTGAAGGACTACGAATGCCTTTGCGGCAAGTACAAGCGCATGAAGTACAAGGGCGTCGTCTGCGAAAAGTGCGGCGTCGAAGTCACCGTAACCAAGGTGCGCCGCGAGCGCATGGGCCACATCGAGCTGGCCGCACCGGTCGCGCACATCTGGTTCCTGAAGTCGCTGCCTTCGCGCATCGGCCTGCTGCTCGACATGCAGCTCAAGCTGCTTGAGCGCGTCCTGTACTTCGAGAGCTACATCGTCATCGAACCGGGCCTGACCCCGCTCGAGAAGTACCAGCTCCTCACCGAAGACGAGATGCTCGACGCGCAGGACGAGTACGGCGAGGATTCGTTCTCGGCCGGCATCGGCGCCGAGGCGGTGAAGCACATGCTCATCAACCTCGACCTCGAACAGGAGCGTGCGGACCTTCTCCAGGAACTTGAGACGACCAAGTCGGAACTCAAGCCCAAGAAGATCATCAAGCGCCTCAAGGTCGTGGAATCGTTCATCGATTCGGGCAACCGTCCGGAGTGGATGATCCTTGACGTCGTTCCGGTCATCCCGCCAGAGCTGCGCCCGCTGGTGCCGCTGGACGGCGGCCGCTTCGCGACGTCGGACCTCAACGACCTCTATCGCCGCGTCATCAACCGCAACAACCGCCTGAAGCGCCTGATCGAGCTGCGCGCGCCGGATATCATCGTCCGCAACGAAAAGCGCATGCTTCAGGAAGCTGTCGACGCCCTGTTCGACAACGGCCGCCGTGGCCGCGTCATCACCGGCGCCAACAAGCGTCCGCTGAAGTCGCTGTCCGACATGCTGAAGGGCAAGCAGGGCCGCTTCCGTCAGAACCTTCTGGGTAAGCGCGTCGACTATTCGGGCCGTTCGGTCATCGTGACCGGTCCGGAACTCAAGCTGCACCAGTGCGGCCTGCCCAAGAAGATGGCGCTCGAGCTGTTCAAGCCGTTCATCTACGCCCGTCTGGACGCCAAGGGTCTTTCCATGACCCTGAAGCAGGCCAAGAAGTGGGTCGAGAAGGAGCGCAAGGAAGTCTGGGACATCCTCGACGAAGTCATTCGCGAGCACCCGGTCATGCTGAACCGCGCACCGACGCTTCACCGCCTCGGCATTCAGGCGTTCGAGCCCGTGCTGATCGAAGGCAAGGCGATCCAGCTGCACCCGCTCGTCTGTTCGGCCTTCAACGCCGACTTCGACGGTGACCAGATGGCCGTCCACGTGCCGCTCTCGCTGGAAGCCCAGCTGGAAGCGCGCGTGCTGATGATGTCGACCAACAACATCCTCTCGCCGGCAAACGGCAAGCCGATCATCGTGCCTTCGCAGGACATGGTTCTCGGCCTGTACTACCTGTCGATGGACCGCATCGGCGAGCCGGGCGAGGGCATGAAGTTCGCGGACATGGCCGAAGTGCACCAGGCACTGTTCACCGGCGCCGTCACGCTGCACTCGAAGATTGAGGCCCGCGTGCCGCAGACCGACGAGAACGGCGAGCAGTACATGAAGCGCTTCGAGACCACTCCGGGCCGCATGCTGCTGGGCGAATGCCTGCCGAAGTCGCACACGGTGCCCTTCGATGTCGTCAACCGCCTTCTCACCAAGAAGGAAATCGGCGACGTCATCGATCAGGTCTACCGCCACACCGGCCAGAAGGAGACGGTGCTGTTTGCTGACGCGATCATGTCGCTCGGCTTCCGCAACGCGTTCAAGGCCGGCATTTCCTTCGGCAAGGATGACATGATCATCCCGGATTCGAAGGAAGCCCTGGTGAACGAGACCAAGGAACTGGTTGCCGACTACGAGCAGCAGTACCAGGACGGCCTCATCACCCAGCAGGAAAAGTACAACAAGGTGATCGACGCCTGGAGCCGTTGCGGCGACCAGGTGGCGAACGCCATGATGGAAGAGCTGAAGGCGCAGCCGATCGATCCCGAGACGGGCCGCATGGCCCAGATCAACTCGATCTACATGATGAGCCACTCCGGTGCGCGTGGTAGCCCGGCGCAGATGAAGCAGCTTGGCGGTATGCGCGGCCTTATGGCCAAGCCGTCGGGCGAGATCATCGAAACGCCGATCATCTCGAACTTCAAGGAAGGTCTGACCGTTCTTGAATACTTCAACTCGACCCACGGCGCCCGTAAGGGTCTGGCCGACACCGCGCTCAAGACGGCAAACTCGGGTTACCTGACCCGCCGTCTGGTCGACGTGTCGCAGGACTGCGTCGTCGTGATCGAGGATTGCGGTACCGAGCGTGCGCTGGAAATGCGTTCGATCGTGCAGGGCGGTTCCACCATCGCCTCGCTCGCCGAGCGTATCCTGGGCCGTACCCTGGCCGAGGACATCGTCGACAAGGACGGCAATGTGGTTGCCGCCAAGGGTCAGCTTCTCGACGAAGCTGCCGTGGCTGCGATCGAACTGACCGGCCTTCAGGCTGCCCGCATCCGTTCGCCGCTGGTCTGCGAAGCCCAGCAGGGCGTGTGCGGCAAGTGCTACGGTCGTGACCTTGCCCGTGGTACCCCGGTCAACATCGGTGAAGCTGTCGGCGTCATCGCCGCGCAGTCGATCGGTGAACCGGGCACGCAGCTCACCATGCGTACCTTCCACATCGGCGGTGCCGCGCAGCTCAACGAAACCAGCCACCTGGAATCGATCTGCGACGGTAAGGTCGAGTATCGCGACATCCCGACGATCGTCGACAAGCGCGGTCGCCGCCTGTCGCTCGCCCGTAACGGTGAAGTCGTGCTGTTCGACAGCGAGGGTCGTGAGCGCGCAATCCACCGCGTGCCTTACGGTACCGTGCTGCTCCACACGAGCGGCGCAAGCGTCAAGGAAGGCGAACGTCTGGCCGAGTGGGATCCGTTCTCGCTGCCGATCATCACCGAATCGTCGGGTACCGTGAAGTATCAGGACCTGATCGATACCCGCACGCTGACCGAGCAGGTCGACGATGCGACCGGCATGACCAGCCGCGTCGTGACGGAAGACCGTTCGTCGCGCACCGCGAAGAAGAAGGAAGATCTGCGTCCGCGCATCACCCTTCTCGACGAGGGTTCGGGCGAAACCGCGCGCTACATGATGGCGCCGGGTACCACGCTCTCGGTCGAGGACGGCCAGACCGTCGAAGCCGGCGACATCATCGCCCGTGCTTCGCGCGAAGCCGCCAAGACCCGCGACATCACCGGCGGTCTGCCGCGCGTTGCCGAACTGTTCGAGGCCCGCAAGCCGAAGGACAACTCGATCATCGCCAAGGTCTCCGGCCGCATCGAGTTCGTGCGTGACTACAAGGCCAAGCGCAAGATCGCGATCATCCCGGAAGAGGGTGATCCGGTTGAGTACCTGATCCCGAAGAGCCGCGTGATCGACGTGCAGGAAGGCGACTTCGTCAAGAAGGGCGACAACCTGATTTCGGGCTCGCCCGATCCGCACGACATTCTGGAAGTCCTCGGCGTCGAGGCTCTGGCAGAATACCTCGTCGCGGAAATCCAGGAAGTCTATCGACTCCAGGGCGTGAAGATCAACGACAAGCACATCGAAACGATCGTTCGTCAGATGCTGCAGAAGGTCGAGATCACGAACGGCGGCGACACCACGCTGCTGCCGGGCGAAGAAGTCGACTACGAGGAAATGTTCGAGATCAACAGCAAGCTTCCCGAGGGCAAGATGCCCGCGGAAGGCAAGCCGATCCTTCTCGGCATCACCAAGGCCTCGCTGCAGACCCGTTCGTTCATCTCGGCCGCTTCGTTCCAGGAAACCACCCGCGTGCTCACGCAGGCGGCGGTTGAAGGCAAGAAGGACACGCTGATCGGTCTCAAGGAGAACGTGATCGTGGGCCGCCTGATCCCGGCGGGTACCGGTGCGGGCATGAACCGTATGCGCGTGGCGGCCACCAGCCGCGACGCCGCCCTGCGCGCGTCTTACCGTCGCATGCAGGAATCGCTCATCGCTGCCAATTCGGCGGCGGAAGAGCATGCGGCCGAACTGGCCCAGGGCCCGGAAGCGGCGATCGGCAACGATCCGCTGGCCGTGGTCGAGGGGGAGACCCACGGTCTCGACGCGGATGCGGGTGATTACCTGATCCAGTCGGACGAGCAGACCGAAGGCGGCGAGGAAGCATAAGCTTTCCCACCTGCTGACAGGCACATGAAAGGCCCCGCCGGAGCGATCCGGCGGGGCCTTTTGCTTGGCGCTAGCGCGGCATTTGGCATGGTTACGCGAAAGTAACCCTCGCGCCGCTAAGGGAATGTCCTGAGATACTAGCAGGGCGCCAAGCATGGCCTGGAATTTCGGACGTACGGAAAAGAAGGGGCGCGAAGCCGGAGAGGCCGCGAATGCGATCGGCGCCGAGGATGCGCGCAATTTCTGCCGGGCGGTCGAAGGGATCGATGGCCTTGGCCTCTGGGCCTCCGACGCCGAGGGCCGCATCCGCTATCTTTCGGACAAGGCGCTGGCCCGCTTGCCCGCCGCGATCGCCGTGATCGGCAGCCCGCTGGCCGACATCTTCCAGACCTTCGACGATGGCGCCGGTTCGGGCCGCAGCCTGCGTTTCGCGCTGTCCCGCCGCTCGCGGTTCGAGAAACTGGCAGTCTGCACGGGCGAGGGCGCGCAGCGGCGCTGGTGGCTGCTTTCGGGCGAGGCGCAGACCGACGAAGGCGGCCGTTTCGACGGCTTCTGCGGCCTCTGCTCCGAAATCACCGACGAGCGCCGCATTGCCGAGGAGAACTCGCGCGAGGCGATGCACGATCCGCTGACGGGCCTGCTCAACCGCCGCGAGATGGCGCGCATGCTCGATCGCACCTTGCGCGCCTACAAGGCGCAGGAACGGCCCTGCGCGACGCTGCTGATCGATCTCGACCGCTTCAAGCAGGTCAACGACACCCTCGGCCATTCGAGCGGCGACGCCCTGCTGCGCCAGGTCGCCGAACGGCTGACCACCATCGTCGGCGATGCCGAGCGGATCTGCCGCCTCGGCGGCGACGAATTCCAGATCCTCGTCCCCGATGTCGAGGACCGGGGCGATCTCGGCGCGCTGGCCGAGCGAATCATCGCCATGCTCTCGCAGCCCTACTCGGTGGAGGGCAACCGCTGCATCATCGGCGCGTCGGTGGGCATCGCCATCGCCCCGTTCGACGGGCGCGATGTGGACGAACTGGTGCGTAATGCTGATCTCGCGCTCTACGCGGCCAAACATGGCGGGCGCGGCCGTTTCCGCTTCTTCTCGCGCGAGTTGCTGACCGCGGCCGAGGATCGCCGGATGCTGGAGGAGCATCTCCACGATGCGCTGGCAAAGGGAGAGCTGGAACTCCACTACCAGCCCATAGTCGCGGCGGGCACCGATGTCGTGACCGGCGCCGAGGCGCTGATGCGTTGGAACCACCCGCAGAAGGGCGTCATCAGCCCCTCGCAGTTCATCCCCATCGCCGAGGAATCGACGATGATCTGCCAGATCGGCGAATGGGCGCTGCGCACCGCCTGCCGCGATGCCGTGGACTGGCCGGGCGATCTGCGGGTGGCGGTCAATGTCTCGCCCCATCAGTTCACCGATCCCGGTTTTCCCGGCATCGTCGCCAATGCGCTGGCGGCATCCGGGCTGGCGCCGGAGCGGCTCGAACTGGAAATCACCGAGGGCGTGTTCCTGGCCGAGGGCGCCGATACGGATGCGCGGTTTCGGGCGCTGAAAGCACTGGGCGTAAGGCTTGCGCTGGACGATTTCGGCACCGGCTATTCCTCGCTCGGCTACTTGCGGACCGCGCCGTTCGACAAGATCAAGATCGACCAGAGCTTCGTGCGCGGCACAGCCGAAGCGGGCGCGCGCAACGAGGCGCTGATCGCCGCCATCGTCGCCATGGCCAAGGCCATCGGCATGGAAACCACGGCGGAAGGCATCGAGACGCTGGACCAACTGGCCATGCTGCGCGAACTCGGCGTCAGCCACATTCAGGGCTTCATCTACTCGCAAGCGATCCCGGCCGAGGCCTTCCTCATGGCTGCCGGACAGCCCCACTGGGGCATCGCCCCCAGCGGCCCGGCCCGTCAGCGAGACGAGCGGATTTCGATGTTCCGCTGGATCGGTGCGATTCACGAGGATCACTATTACCCGGTGGTCCTGCGCAATATTTCCTCCACCGGCGCGCTGATCGAGGGTGTGGAAGACGTGCCGCTGGGCACGCGGTTCGTGGTCTATTTCGGCGAGGGCCAGCTTGAAGTGGCGACCGTGCGCCGTGCGATGGGGGAGCAGATCGGCGTCGCTTTCGAAAAGTCGCTGGTAAGTGATGGCAACGGCGGCCTTTGCACGCGCACGCGGATCTCGCCCTACGACCTTATCAACGCCGGGCTGCCAGCGGACTTCGAAGTGACCACCACCCGCACGCCGATTGCCCCGCGCGACGGCCGGATTTCGATCCCGGCCTTCACCTCGACAGTGGGCCGCAAAGCGATACAGGGAACGCTGTAAGCTTCTCGACCGGGCGCCGACGCCTGCCGACGGGCGACATGGCCTCTTGTGGAAAGGCGGGCGATAAGTTGCGACCCCCCGTTCCCGCAAGGCAGTACTCTATGGACACCCCTGTTTCGAAAGTCGCCCGTGCCGCGTTCGTCTCGGTCACGGCCATGGCCGGCTTCGTCGTCTGGTTCGGCCTTGCGGGATTCGGCGGGGCTATCTAGCCGCCACTGGCGCCGAGCGTCATATGCTCGCCCTCGATCCTGACGTTGCCGACGTGGGAGAGGAACGACTGGCCGAGCAGCGAGACATCCAGCCCCGAGGGCACGATTGCGGCCTGCACGTCGTGCGCTTCCAGCCCACCCAGTTCCATGCGCCCGATGCTGACCGGCACGCCGTAGACCGTCCCGTTGGCGCCGCGGCCGATGGGCATCAGATCGCTGTCGTTCCAGTCGAGCCCGATGGCGCGCGCGTCGTTGCCGGTCAGCGCGACGATGGTGGCGCCGGTATCGACAAGGAAGTGGGTGCGGCGCTGCTCGACATCGGCGTCGGCATAGAAATGCCCGTCGGGGGCGCGGGAAAGCACGGTTTCGCCGGCAAGCCACGCCTTCTTGGCCGAACTGTCATCGTGGCGGGTAGCGACTTTCGCATGATCGCTTCCACCCGCCTTGAGACCGGGCGCGATCCAGCCGACGAAGGCGACCGTGCCGGCCAGAAGGAAGATAGGGCCCATGCGCATGGGCCAAGGCTAGGCGCGAAGGCTTAAGCGGCGGTAAAGCCGGCCTCGTCGCCCTCGTCATCGGCGGCATAGCCGTGATGCAGGCCCGTCGCGACCAGTGCGGCCATCTGGCCGACCAGCAGGGCGTCCCATGCCATCAGCCCCCAGACCAGCCATTGAGGCCGATCCAGCGCGGCAATATGGTCCGCGCGATGCAGCGTCTGGAGCAGCAGCCAGACCGGACCGATGTGGAGCAGTATGCGCAGCGCCTTGGCCCAGCCGCTGCGGTAAATGCCAAGAAGGCCGGTTTCGCGGTCACCCAGCAGCCCGCCCACCATCAGCACGAGCGCGGGCAGGCTGGCGAGCGTCAGCGCCATGCCAAGCGTCGCTTCCGTTACGGGTGACAGCCGCTGGCCGAACATGCCGGGCAGCGAAACCGCGACCTGCACGAACAGCCCGAGCAGAACCTGCTTCCAGCCGATCTCGGCGAGGCTCCAGCCGCGTGTCCCGGCACTGCGGTTCGCCCAGAACCGGGCGCCGACCAGCACCGCCAGGACCAGAGCCGCGATCTTCAGCACGCCGAAATTCGTGCGCATCGGATCGAGCGCGAGGCTGGCGAAGGCATCCTGGCTGGCGAACATGCCGAGCCGGATTTCCACCGCGTGTTGCGCGAATTCGGGCAGCACCGCGATCAGCGGCACCAGCGGCGCCAGGCGCCACAGACGCAGCGAATCGCGCAGCGTTACGCCGATACTGGCAAGCTCACGGCTCAGGCGGTTCATTCGGCGGCCTGAGCTTCCCCAGCCGCGTTCGCCGCCTCGATCTCGGCCGCCTTGGCTTCGACCAGCTTGACGATGTGGTCCAGCATGTCCTCGGACTGGACGACGTGGTCGGTCACGCCCGAAAGGTAGACCATGTGCTTGCCGTTGCCGCCGCCGGTCAGGCCGATGTCGGTCTCGCGCGCTTCACCCGGGCCGTTGACGACGCAGCCGAGCACGGAGAGCGAGAGCGGCGTCTTGATGTGTTGCAGGCGGTCTTCCAGCGCCTCGACCGTGCGGATCACGTCGAAGCCCTGACGGGCGCAGCTGGGGCAGGAGACGACGCGCACGCCGCGCGTGCGCAGACCGAGCGCCTTCAGCATCTCGAAGCCGACGCGCACTTCCTCTTCCGGCTCGGCCGAGAGCGAGACGCGCAAGGTGTCACCGATGCCCGACCACAGCAGCATGCCCATGCCGATCGAGGATTTGACGGCGCCGCCGATGAGGCCGCCCGCTTCGGTGATGCCAAGGTGCAGCGGGCAGTCCACCGCGTCTGCCAGCCCCTGATAGGCGGCGACGGCCAGGAACACGTCGCTGGCCTTCACGGCGACCTTGTATTCGTGGAAATCGTGGTCTTGCAGCAGCTTGATATGGTCGAGCGCGGATTCAACGAGCGCTTCGGGGCAGGGCTCGCCGTACTTTTCCAGCAGGTCCTTTTCGAGGCTGCCGGCATTCACACCGATGCGGATCGCGCAGCCGTTGGCCTTGGCCGCGCGCACCACTTCGGCCACGCGTTCGGACGAGCCGATGTTGCCGGGGTTGATGCGCAGGCAGGCCGCGCCCGCGTCAGCCGCTTCCAGCGCGCGTTTGTAGTGGAAATGGATGTCCGCGATCAGCGGCACGCGGGCCTCGCGCACGATCTCGCGCATCGCCGCCGTGCTTTCCACATCGGGGCAGGAGACGCGAATCAGGTCCGCCCCGGCATCCTCGCACCGGCGGATCTGGTCGATCGTCGCCTTGGCGTCGGACGTGAGCGTATTGGTCATGGTTTGCACCGTGATCGGTGCATCGCCGCCGACGGGGACATTGCCGACCATGATCTGGCGGCTCTTGCGGCGCTCGATGTCGCGCCAGGGACGTACGGATGACATGGCGCTTCTATAGTCGTTCACGGTGACGGTTTGAAGCGCGATTACGGTCGGCCCGGATCTATGCGGCGCAAAACGAAGAAGGGGGCGAGACCACGCGGTCTCGCCCCCTTTCCATTCTTCACGCCGTGGCGTGCGCTCAGGCCAGAGCGGCCTTCAGCGCATCGGCCAGATCGGTGCGCTCCCAGGGGAACAGGTCGCCCTCGGGCTTGCGGCCGAAGTGGCCGTAAGCGGCGGTCGGGCCGTAGATCGGCTTGTTGAGGCCGAGGCCGACGCGGATGCCGCGCGGGGTCAGGCCGCCCAGCTTGTCTGCCGCGACCTTGGCGATCGCCACTTCCAGATCGGCATCGGCAACCGAACCGGTGCCGTGGGTGTCGACATAGAGCGAAAGCGGGGCCGACACGCCGATGGCGTAGGACACCTGGATCGTGCAGCGCTTGGCCAGACCGGCTGCAACCACGTTCTTGGCGAGGTAGCGGGTGACGTAAGCGGCCGAACGGTCGACCTTGGTCGGGTCCTTGCCCGAGAATGCGCCGCCGCCGTGGGGCGAAGCGCCGCCGTAGGTGTCGACGATGATCTTGCGGCCGGTGAGACCGGCGTCGCCGTCAGGGCCGCCGATTTCGAACTTGCCGGTCGGGTTGATGTGGAAGGCGGTTTCGTCGGTCACGAAGCCCTTGGGCAGGATCTCGGCCACGACCTTCTTCACATAGGCCTTGAGTTCGGCGTCCTGGGCACCTTCGTGGTAGCCGGGCTTGTGCTGGGTCGAAACGACGACAGCGGTCGCTTCCACGGGCACGCCGTTTTCGAAGCGCAGGGTGACCTGGCTCTTGGCGTCGGGCTCCAGGAACGGTGCGGCGCCCGAGTGACGGTCGGCAGCAAGGCGCTCAAGGATCTTGTGGCTGTAGTCGAGCGTGGCCGGCATGAGGTCCGGCGTTTCGTCGCAGGCGAAACCGAACATGATGCCCTGGTCGCCCGCGCCTTCGTCCTTGTTACCGGTCGAATCGACGCCCTGCGCGATGTCCGCGCTCTGCGGGTGCAGGTGGTTTTCGAAGACGAGGTCCTGCCAGTGGAAGCCGGCCTGTTCGTAGCCGATGCGCTTCACGGTTTCGCGGACGACGGTCTGAATCTCTTCCTGTGCGCCATCTTCCCAGTGGCCGTCGGTATCGATCATGCCCTTGCCGCGCACTTCACCCGCCAGCACGACGCGCTGGGTGGTGGTGAGCGTTTCGCACGCGACGCGCGCTTCGGGATCCTTGGAGAGGAAAAGATCGACGATAGCGTCGGAAATCTGGTCCGAAACCTTGTCGGGATGACCTTCGGAAACGCTCTCGGAAGTAAAGACGTAGCTATTGCGCATCTGGACACCACATATAAAGAAATCTTTATGTCCCCCCGGGTCTAGCCTCCCCGGCGGCGGAGCGCAATGCCCGAAACCGCAATCGCCAACAGAACTGCGGCAAGCGCCAGCGGCAAGCGATTGCCCCAGCGCGCAAAAGGCGTGGCTTCGTGGGCGGGCGGGATCAGTCCGTCGATCCGGCCGGCCTGATGCCAGGGCACGTAGGCGCGGACCAGCCCGTCCGCGTCGATCACCGCGCTGACGCCGGTGGTGGTGGACCGCATGATCGGCAGGCCTTCCTCGATCGCGCGCAAACGCGCCTGCGCAAGGTGCTGCGGAGGGCCCCAGCGGCCGAACCAGCCATCGGTGGAAGGGTTGAAGATATAGTCCGGCCGCACGCGCGGATCGACGATCTGGCCGCTGAAGATGATCTCGTAGCAGATCTGAATCCCGGCCTTGCCCCAGTCACCGAAGTCGATCGTGCGCGGGCCCGGGCCGGGCCAGAAGTCCAGCGCGCCGGGCACGAGGCGGGTGGCGCCCAGCGGTTCCAGCAGCCAGCGCAGCGCAAGATATTCGCCGTAAGGCACGAGGTGCGCCTTGGAATAGGAGGCGATGAGGTTGCCGTGCCCGTCGATGGCCGAGACCGAATTGCGCGCGGCCACTTCCTCGTCGTCCTTGATGACGAGGTCCACGGCGCCGGTCAGCAGCAGACCGTAAGGGCCGATCACCCGGCCGATGCGGCGGCGCGCGAGCACCGGGTCACCTGCATACGTGTAGATGCGGTAGAGATAGGACGGATAGCCGTCGCGAATATAGTCGCCCAGGCCCGATTCGGGCCAGAACACCACGCGCTTCTCGCCCGGCCGCCGGGGCAGCGAGAGGCGGGCCATGGTGTCGAAATTGTTCTCGAAATTGCGGGGATCTTCGATGAATTCCTGCCGGATATCGGGCTGGATCAGGGTGAAGCGAATCGCGCCTTCCGCGCGCGCGGCCCACGGGTCCGGCCGGGTCATCAGCATCGTCAGCGGGGCATAGACCGCCAGCACGGGCAGGACCCACGCCCATCGCAGGACGCCCCGTCCGCCTAGCGCGAGCCGGACCAGCAGGCCGGGCAGGGCGGCCAGCAGCACCAGCACGCCGGAGAGCCCGTAGGTGCCCGTCCACGGGGTTATCAGGGCCAGCCCCCGCGTGTCGAAACCACCCAGCAGCGCCACGCCCAGCGGGTTCCAGGCGAAGCCGGTGAAGAGCCACGCCCGCAGCCATTCGGCGACGATCCAGCTGCCCGCGAAGGCCAGTCCCAGCACCGCGAAAGCCCCCGAGGCGCCTTTTGCCCCGGCTTTGTCCCGGTCCAGCTTCAGCACCAGCCAGCTGCCCGCCGCCGCCAGCGCCGGGAAGAGCGCGAGGTAGAGCGAGAGCAGGAAAACCGCGATCATGCCCAGCCATGCGGGCATCGCGGCCTGATAGGTGAAGGCGGTTGCGATCCAGTTGTTGCCGAGCGTGAAGTGGCCCAGCCCGAAGCACCAGCCGATGAAGAAGGCGCGTTTCCAGCTAGGTGCGCAGGCCACCAGCTCGATCAGAATGGCGATCCCCAGCAGGGTGAGCGGCCATAGCGCCAGCGGCTGGAATCCGCAGGCGGCGATGGCGCCGGCCAGAATGGCGGCAGGGCCGGTCGCCAGTTTGCTCACAAGGCGCGGGTGCCGGGCCAGGATGGGGCGGCCGGATTCGGCCGGTACGGATTTCACGGCTGGGCCTCGCGGCGAAGGAGTTCCTTGGGCGAGGCTATGTACGGTACTTGCCGCGCGGCGCAAGCGATCTCCGCATACGGACTTGCGCGGCCATCGCCCGAACAGAAACGGCCCGGGATCCACCTTGGCGGAACCCGGGCCGTTTCTGTTGGCGGCAAAAGACGCGGAACTTAGGAGTTCACGGCCTCAAGCGTGCTGTCGCCAGCCTCATCCGCAGGCGGCGTGGCCTTGCGGGTGCGGCGGCGGCGGGGCTTTTCCTCGGCCTTGGCGGCTTCGGCATCGGCTTCGGGGGCTTCGTCCGTGCTCGGCTGGGCCTTCTTGCTGGCCTTGGCCGAGATGGCGGGGGGCAGCGTGGAAGGATCGAGCGCGAGCTCGGCAGCAGCTTGCGGGGCAGCTTCCACGGGGGCGGCATTGCCGTCCGCTTCGGCGGCTTCACCGTCCTCGCGGCGGTCGCGGCGCGGCTTGCGCTGCTTCAGACCGCGATTGCCACGGGGTTCGCCGCGAATGTCGCGAACGAAGGGGTTTTCGGCCGGTTCGTAGACCGAACGTTCGCCTTCGCTCTCGCCTTCGTTGCCGGCGGTTTCGATGCTGTCTTCGGCCGGAGCCTCGACACGCGGCGCACGTTCCTGACGCTCAGGGCGGTCCTGACGTTCGGGACGGTCCTGGCGCTCGGGGCGTTCCTGACGCTCCTGACGTTCGGGCCGATCCTGACGCTCCGGACGGTCCTGCCGTTCGGGGCGATCCTGACGTTCCTGCCGCTCAGGGCGCGGTTGGCGGTCCTGCTGATAGCTGCGCTCGGCGGTCGATTCGAAATCGCCGTAATCGTCGCCGTACTCGTCCGAATAATCGGGCGTGCGATCGTCACGACGGGGTTGGCGTGCGTCGTCCTGACGCTGTTTCTGGTCGGCCAGCACGCGGAAATAGTGATCCGCGAACTGAAGGTAGTACTCCTCCGTCACACGATCACCGTTGAGGTGGGAATCGTGGGCGAGCTTCCTGTACTTCTCCAGCAGCTGCGGCGCGTTGCCGCGTGCCCTGCTGTCGATCCGGTTCGTTTGCTGACCGCCCTGCGGGCGATTGTTACCGCGGCCGCGCCGACGGTTATTACCACGATTATTATTCAAGGATTATTTCCTCAAAACCCTGGGTATCGGCCGGATCCCATCGGGCCGAACTGCCGTACGTCACAAGATCACGGAGCGCCCCCGCGTGCCGTGACTTCCACCTCTGCCGTGCCGTGCAGCGTTGCTGCCGCGACTGTCATGCAAATGATGGAGATGAAGCGTCCGCATGGGAAATTCCATCCATGTGCCGCTTCGCCTCAATCCTTAGGCATTCCGGCGCCGGATTCCAAGCGGAATCTCACGCGCCTGTTGAAAACTCCAGCACGCGAGGGCGATTTCCGAGGTCGCGGTGCAAACGACTGGAAAGATCGGCTTCGCGCCCGATCGCCGCGACCGACTCGGCCTGTTGATAGCCGATCTCGACCAGCGCGATGCCGCGCGGGGCGAGCAGGCGGACCAGCTGGGGCACCAGGATTCGATAGTCGTCCAGCCCGTGTTCACCCGAATAGAGCGCGCTGGCCGGCTCAAAGGCGGCGACCGAGCGATCGAGTTCCACGGTGGTCTCGACATAGGGCGGGTTGGCAAGGATCAGGTCGAACGGACCGCCCAGTGCGTGGTCCCAGCCGGGGACGTGCCAGTCGGCCAGGGCCATGCGGGCGCGTTCGGCAAGTCCCAGCGCCTCGGCATTGCCCGCCGCGACCGCAAGCGCGCCCGGCGAGCTGTCTATGCCCACCCCGCGTGCCTCGGGCAGATTGGCGAGCACCGCCAGCAAGAGTGCGCCCGATCCCGTGCCGCAGTCGAGCACGGTCCGGGCATCGGGCCGGGCGGCAAGCGCGGCCTCTACCAGAACTTCCGAATCGCTGCGCGGGATCAGCACGTCCGGGCCTACCGTGAAGGGCAGGCCGAAGAATTCCTGAGAGCCGGTGATGTAGGCGACCGGCTCGTGCTCGGCGCGGCGGTCCACCAGCGCCGCGAAGCCTTCGGGCGCGGGATCGCGCATGCGGGAGAGCAGCATGGAGGAGCGCGTGGTGCCCAGTGCGTGGGCCATCAGCACTTCGGCGTCGAGCCGGGCGGTGTCGCTGGTTGACGCGAGGCGGTCCGCGGCCTCGCGGATGGCTTCGCCGACGGTGGGGCCGAGGGCGGGGGGCGGCTCAATCATCCTTCGACAAGCTCAGGATGAGCGGGGAAGGGGTGATTGGGGCAAGGAGCGAGCGGGGAAGAGGGAGCGAGCGCGAAAGAGAGCCATATTGCACCCAGTCCCGCTCGCCCTGAGCTTGTCGAAGGGCCCGGCACAACCCCAGCCCGGTCAAGCATCCATGGCCGCAAGGCGCTTGGCCTCGTCCTCGGCGATCAGCGCGTCGACCAGTTCGCCCAGACCCGGACCTTCGAGGACCTCGGGCAAGCGATGGAGCGTCAGGTTGATGCGGTGGTCGGTCACGCGGCCTTGCGGGAAATTGTAGGTGCGGATGCGCTCCGAACGGTCGCCCGATCCCACCATGGCCTTGCGCGCCTCGGCCTCGGCACCCTGTGCCTCGTCGCGCATCTTCTCGTAGAGACGCGCGCGCAGGACCTGCATGGCCTTGGCCTTGTTCTTGTGCTGGCTGCGCTCGTCCTGACAGATCACGACCAGCCCCGACGGCAGGTGGGTGATGCGCACCGCCGAATCGGTGGTGTTGACGTGCTGGCCGCCCGCGCCCGAAGCGCGGTAGATGTCGATCTTGAGGTCCTTGTCCTCGATCTGGACATCGACCTCAGTCGGCTCGGGCAGCACCGCGACGGTCGCGGCCGAGGTGTGGATGCGCCCGCCCGATTCGGTGACCGGCACGCGCTGAACGCGGTGGACGCCCGATTCGAACTTGAGCTTGGCAAAGACGCCCGAGCCCGAGACATTGGCGACCACTTCCTTGAAGCCGCCGATGTCGCTGGCGTTGACGCTGATCATCTCGACCCGCCAGCCCTGTTCGGCGGCATAGCGCTCGTACATGCGATAGAGGTCGGCGGCGAACAGCGCGGCCTCGTCGCCGCCGGTGCCGGCGCGGATTTCGAGCATGGCCGGGCGCACGTCGGCCGTGTCACGCGGGAGCATGGCGATGGCGAGCTTGCGCTCGACTTCGGGCAGCTCGGCCTTGAGGCGGTAGACCTCCTCCTCGGCCATGGCGCGCATGTCCGGATCGGGGTCTTCGAGGGTCTGGAGCGCTTCCAGCTCGCCGCGCATCGACACGATTTCGGCAGCGATGCGGGCCACCGGTTCCAGTTCCGCATAGTCGCGGCTGGCGGCAACGAAGGCGTCGCCTTCCAATGTGCCGGACGCAAGGCGCGCCTCCAGTTCGGCGAAACGGGCGCCGAGCTGGCCGAGGCGGGCGTCGGAAATGGACATCAGGTGGCTCCCACGCCGATTTCGGTCCGCACTTTATCCGTCATCCCGATGAACGCGGGGATCCCGCTTGTTCTGGCGGCGTGGCGAAAAGGAAGCGGGGCCCCCGCATGCGCGGGGGCGACGGCATTGTATATCGCTTCGGTGTGTGTTGCGTCAGTCGAGAGGAGGTCAGCCGAAATCACGGGTGGACCGACTGGAGAACCTGCTCGACCGCGAGATATTCGGCGGTCGGCTCGGCGGCGCGCAAGTTGGCGACCGGCTGGCCGTCCTTCGTGCCGAACGAGATGAGCACTTTCGCGCCCATCTTCACGGCCTTGTCGAAGCGCTTGCGCGGGCTGCCGGTGGCGATCATCTCGGCATCGAGGCCCTGGAAACGCAGCGCGGTGATGACCTTCTGTGCATAGGCGAGTGCGGCATCGTCCTCGACCGCCAGCACCACGGTCAGCGGCGTCTCGGCCAGCGTGCCCGCATCGGCGACCAGCATCGCCAGACGCTCGATCCCCGCTGCCCAGCCGACGGCCGGGGTCGCCGGACCGCCGAGGCTTTCCATCAGCCCGTCATAGCGGCCGCCGCCGAGCACGGTGCCCTGCGCGCCGAGGCGGCTGGTGACGAATTCGAACGCCGTGTGGCGATAGTAGTCGAGCCCGCGCACAAGTGCGGGTGCCCGTTCGTAGGCAACGCCCGCCGCGTCGAGGCCCTGCGTCACCGCGGCGAAGAAGTCCTGCGCCTCGGCCGAGAGGAAGTCGTCGATACGCGGGGCGTCAGCCACGAAGACCTTGTCGCGCGGGTCCTTGGAATCGAGGATGCGTAGCGGATTGCGTTCGAGGCGATCCTGCGAATCCTCGGACAGATCGGCCTTGTGGGCGCGGAAGTATTCAATCAGCGCCGCACGCCAGCTGTCGCGGCTGGCCGCATCGCCCAGCGTGTTGAGCTGGAGCGTCACGCCCTCCGAAATCCCCAGTTCCTTGAGGAGCTGGTCGGCAAGCACCAGCAGTTCCACGTCGGCGGTCGGTTCGGCCGCGCCGATCAGTTCGGCGTCGATCTGGTGGAACTGGCGATAGCGGCCCTTCTGCGGGCGCTCGTAGCGGAACAGCGGGCCGTGCGTGGCGATCTTGACCGGGGCGAATTGCTTCCAGCCGTTGGTCAGATAGGCGCGCGCGATTCCGGCGGTGAATTCGGGGCGCAGCGTGAGCGGGTCACCGCCGCGATCCTCGAACGAGTACATTTCCTTGGACACGACGTCGGTGGTCTCGCCGATCGAGCGGGAGAACACGGCGGTATCCTCGAACACCGGCATTTCCGCGCGGCGGAAGCGGTAGAGCTTGCGAATGCGCTCGAACGTCTCGACGACATGCGCGAAAGCCTCGGCGTCTGCGCCGAAGATGTCCTGGGTTCCGCGGATCGCCTGAGGCGTCTTGGTCGATGTGCTGCTCATAACGCGCGCGCTTAGCCCGATTGCGGCGGCGGGGAAAGTGGCTGCGGTGCAAGCGGGGGATTGGGCGTGGAAATAGGCGGGCTCTGTCCTCCCCGGCACGGGGAGGTGGCAGCCCGCAGGGCTGACGGAGGGGAGTCGCGTCCTCACGCGACCGTTGCGTCGTGGCATCCTTCGACAAGCTCAGGATGAGCGGGGCGCAGTTTCCCATCCCCTCGAATGGATGCCGCTCATCCTGAGCTTGTCGAAGGACCGAAAATTACCGCACCTGCTGGACCGGAACGCATGAGTGAATTGGATGGTTGCCAAATCCCGCAACAGCCGCAAAGAATGGCGAAATGAAATATCGTACCGCGGTCGTCACGCTCTTCGCCCTCCTTTCCGTCTCCACCCCGGCGCTGGCGCAAGCTTCGGCGCAGGAGTCTGCCACGCGCACGACTCCGACCGCGCCCGCGCTGCCCGATCCGCTGCCGGCGGCGCAGGACAAGCCCTATGCCGGGACGATCACGCTCGACATCGATGCCAGCGACACCGTGCGCGGCGTCTATAAGGTGACGCAGCAGGTCCCGGTCGCCCCTGGCACGCGGAACCTGATCCTGATCCAGCCGAGCTGGCTGCCCGGCAATCACTCGCCCACCGGCCCCTTCGCGCTGCTGGCGGACATCCACTTCTTTGCCGACGGCAAGGAAATCACGTGGCAGCGGGACACCGTGGCGGTGAACGCCTTCCATCTCGACCTGCCGGCCGGCACCCAGATGGTGACGGTGAAGTTCGTCCACACCTCGCCGGTGCAGGCCAAGGAAGGCCGCATCACGATGACGCAGGAGATGCTCAATCTTCAGTGGGAGAAGATGAGCCTCTATCCGGCCGGTTATTATACGCGCGGGATCACCTTCAAGCCGACCGTGAAGTTCCCGGCGGGCTGGACCGTCTACACCGCGCTCGACGGCAAGGCCCAGCAGGGCGACACCGTCACCTGGAGCCCGATCGATTACGAACGCCTTGTCGATTCGCCTATCTTCGCCGGCAAGTATGCGCAGAGCTGGGATCTCGGCCACGGCGTGAGCATGAACGTGGTGGCGGATGAGTCCAAGCTGCTCGGCATCAAGCCCGAGAACATGCAGACTTATCGCAACCTCGTCTCGCAGGCGCTGTTCACGTTCGGCGCCCGCCACTTCGACCACTATGACTTCCTGCTGGCACTGACCGACCGCATGGGCGGCATCGGCCTCGAACACCACCGTTCGAGCGAGAACCAGATGGAACCGCGCGTCTGGGTCGATTGGGACAAGATGGACTGGGATCGCAACGTGATCCCGCACGAATTCACGCATAGCTGGAACGGCAAGTACCGCCGCCCGGCCGACTTGTGGACGCCGGACTTCCAGCAGCCGATGCAGAACACGCTGCTCTGGGTCTACGAAGGCCAGACGCAGTTCTGGGGCTACATCCTCGCCGCGCGTTCGGGCGTGCAGACCAAGCAGACCACGCTCGACACGCTGGCCGGCGCCGTTGCCCGCTATGCCGAGGCGACGCCGGGTCGCGGCTGGCGTTCGGTGGAAGACACCACCCACGCACCGATCATCAACGAGCGCCGCCCGCTGCCCTATACCTCGATCACCCGCACCGAGGACTATTATGTCGAAGGCGCGCTGACCTGGCTCGAAGCGGACCAGATCATCCGCCAGGGCACCAAGGGCGCCAAGGGCCTCGACGATTTCGCCAAAGCCTTCTTCGGCGTGCGCGACGGCGACTGGGGCGAGCTGACCTACAACTTCGACGATGTCGTGAAGACGCTGAACGGCATCTATCCCTACGATTGGGCCAGCTTCCTCAAGACCCGCATCTACGCCACCAACCAGCCGGCGCCCACCAAGGGCATCGAGATGGCCGGCTACAAGCTGGTCTGGAAGGACACCCAGAACGCCTACGAAAAGGGCCTCGGCGATTCGCGCAAGTCGCTGGACCTCAGCTACTCGCTGGGCGTGTCGCTCGACAACGAAGGCACTGTTACCGCCACGGTGTGGGACAGCCTTGGCTACAATGCCGGTCTGGTGGGCGGCGTGAAGGTCGTTGCAGTGAACGGCAGGGCCTATAGCGCCGACGGGATCAAGGACGCGATCACTGCCGCCAAGACCGCCAAGGAGCCGATCAGCCTGCTGGTGAAGCGCGGCGATGCGTTCCAGACCGTCTCGCTCGATTACCACGGCGGCCTGCGCTGGCCCTGGCTGGAAAGCACCACGCCGGGCAAGGCCAATGGGCTTGACCGCCTGCTGGCGCCGCGCACGAAATAAGTAAAACCGGCTCAGGCCGGCGACTATTCGGAGCGGGGTCGGGCCATGGTCCGGCCCCGTTTCGTTTGTGTGCAGGTGGCGGAAACGCGCGGCCGGGCGGCCGATGTTGTCACATCCGCGCACGGATCCGGTCATGTTTTGTCACGGCAGCGGTTCCGCGATCCTTGCGCCGCAAGTGCGAATAGGCGGTTGCGATGCATTAACCGTCCCGCTAAGCCCCGCCGTCAAAGTTCAAGGCGGCGCACGCTCAGTAGCGCCGCTCAAATCGTGCCCGTTGAAAAGGACCAACATGCGCATCGACATGATCCCTGTCGGCAAGAATCCGCCGGAGAGCCTGAACGTCATCATCGAGGTTCCCGTTGGCGGTGAGCCGGTGAAGTACGAATTCGACAAGGATTCGGGCGCGCTCTTCGTGGACCGCATCCTGCACACGCCGATGCGTTACCCCGCCAACTACGGCTTCGTTCCGCACACCCTTTCGCCCGACGGTGACCCGCTCGACGCGCTGGTCGTTGCCCGCTCGCCCTTCGTGCCCGGCTCGGTCGTGCGCGTGCGCCCGATCGCGGTGCTGAACCTGGAAGACGAGCACGGCGGCGACGAAAAGCTCGTCTGCGTGCCCGACGACAAGACCTTCCCGTATTACTCGGACGTGCAGGAAAAGGGCGATCTTCCGCCGATCGTGTTCAGCCAGATCGAGCACTTCTTCACGCACTACAAGGACCTTGAGGCCGAGAAGTGGGTGCGCGTCGGTACCTGGGGCGGCGCTGACGAAGCCCGCCAGATCGTTGTCGAGGCGATCGAGCGCTACGAGGCGGACAAGGCTGCCAAGGCCTGAGCCACTACAAGTTCACACCCCATGTGAAGGAAGGGCCGGCGGAGTGATCCGTCGGCCCTTTTCCGTTTCGGGGTCGGACTGAATTCCTCCCGCCATGAGGGGAGGATACCCGAACGTCAGGCCGGTTGGCGCAGTTCTTCCACCAGCCTCGGGACATCGGCCAGCGCGCGCAGGGCGTCGTTGAGGTGCGTGCAGCCTTCCGGACCGCGCAGCATTTCCAGCACATCCTCGCGCACTTGCCCGAGGTTGCGGCCGACCAGACGCGCGACATTGTGGACCGCACCGGGGCATTCGCGGAACGGCAGGATGCGCGCCTCGGGGGCGAGGCTCAGCACTTCCAGCGTCTCCGCATCGACGGTCGCGGCAAGGTTGTATTCGTGGATGGCGACGCGGCCGCCCTCGCGCAGCTTGGCGCTGTCCTGAAAGGCCGAGGCGATGCGGATCAGGCCGCCGTCGCGCGTCACATCGATGCGGCGGGCGCGGCGGAAGCCGGGGCCTTCGTGTTCAAGGAACTGGTGCCAGCCCTCGGGATCGGCGGCGTTGCGAAGATTTCCCGCGTCCGCATCGGCCACTTTGTCCAGCGCGGCGGTGCCGGAAACACCGCTGTTGCCCTCCTGAAGGCCCCAGCAGACATTGGCACGCTGGGCCAGCGCGGAGGCGCCGTCTTCCGCGCCCAGCCGCTCGCGCAGCAGGTCCATGCGTTCGGGGTACCATTGCCCCCATGCGAACGAGGAGACGAGCGCAGTACCGGAAAGGTCGTCCAGCACGAGATAGAGCGGATCGGCCTGCGCGATCAGTTCGGGCATGATTTCGCGCAGGGCCATGCGCAGATGGCCTCCGGCGCGCGCGCCGACGAGTTGGCCGATCGTCGCCGGGGCCGGGTCTGCGGCGATCCGGGTGATCGTCTTGTCCTCGGTCATCCGCAGCGAGAATTCGCCGGTGGCCAGCGTATGGCCGCTGCCGTCCGGGCCGGTCAGGTAATCGCGTGCGCGGCCGACGAAAAGGCGCTCGCCTTCGGGGCCATCGGGCCAGGCCACATCGATGCTGGACGTGCGGCGCAGCGAGTTCGCGGGGCGCACCGGCGCCGGGTTCGCTGTTTGGCGCGGAGGCGGCGGATAGGACGCGGAAGGAATCGACGTGGTCATGGTGGCATCCTGCGATTTTTGTTTTCGCCGATCAGCCTGACACCTTCACCAGCAGCTTGCCTAGATGGTTGTTGCCAGAAAACACCCCGGCGAAGGCTTCAGGCGCGGAATCCAGCCCCTCGACCACCGATTCCGGGCAGCGGATGCGCCCCTCGGCGATCCAGCCGGCGATATCGTCCAGCGCCTGCTGGCCGCCGACGAGGAAGCCGCCGAAGCCCTTGATCTCCAGACCCTTGGACATGATCGTGCGGAAAAATCCGGGCAGACGGTCAGGCCCCGGGCCTTCGAGTCCCATGCCGTAATAGGCGATGAAACCGCAGACCGGCATCCGCGCGCCGCGCTTGAGGTGGGGAAGGACGGCCAGCATCACGTCGCCGCCGACATTGTCGATGAAGACGTCGGCGCCTTCGGACAGTGCCTTGGCGAGTTGCTCGGCGAAGTCGGGTGCCTTGTAGTCGGCAGCGGCATCGAAGCCGAGGTCGATCAGCCCCCGGCACTTGTCCGGCCCGCCGGCGATACCGATCACGCGCGCGCCGCGTATCTTGGCGATCTGCCCGGCAAGGCTGCCCACCGCGCCCGCTGCGGCCGAGATCACCACCGTCTCGCCCGCCGCGACGCGGCCGATGCCGATCACGCAGGCATGGGCGGTCTGCCCCGGCATCCCAAGCGCGCCCAGCGCGGTGGAGACGGGTGCCTGCGCGGGATCGAGCTTTCTTGGCGGCCCGCGCCAATCGGCCTTGTCCGGCGCGACGAGGGCATATTCGCGCCATCCGGTACGATCCTCCACCACATCCCCCACCGCATAGCCGGGGTGGTTGGAGGCGACGACTTCGCTGACCGTCGGGCCGTACATGACCTCGCCGGGATGGACCTGCGTCACGCCGGAAAGGCGCTTTTCGTCGATGGCGAAGCGGATCAGCGGGTCGAGACCCAGCCAGAGCGTCCGCAGCAGCACCTCACCCTCGCCCGGCACGGGAATCGGCGCCGCTTCCACGCGGAAGTCCGAAGGCTTCGGGTTGCCTTGCGCATAGCGTGCCAGCACGACCTGCTTCATGGTGCCGCTCACCTGAGTTTCACCGTAACCGCCGACATGCCGCGATGGTCGAGGCCGCGATATTCGGGCTTCGGCTTGGCCGGGTCGAGCGTCATGTTCGGGAAGCGGTCGAGCAGGCCGTTGATCGCCACCACCATCTCCTGCCGGGCGACATCCATGCCGAGGCACCGATGCGGGCCGAAGCCGAAGCCCATGTGGTGCTCCTTGCGGCGGAAGATGTCGTATTCCTCCGGCTTGTCGAACACCGCCGGATCGTGGTTCGCGGCGCCGAGGCACAAGTGGATGCGGGTGCCGGCGGGGACTTTCACGCCTTCCATCTCGGTATCCTCCATGCAAAGGCGCATGAACACCGGATCGGTGGCACGCCAGCGCAGGCCCTCTTCCACCGCAAGGTCGATCAGGCTGCGATCCTGCTTGCAAGCTTCCCAGAAGTGGCGGTGCGTCATCAGCGCATCGATGGTGATGCCCAGTTGCCGCCAGGTGGTGCCGCCGCCCGCGAAGATGGCGAGCTTGCAGTAGCCGAACAGCTCATCTTCGGTGAGCGGGCGCTTGGAGCCGTCCTCGTGCGTGATCTCGCAGGCGATCAGGCCGGCGATCAGGTTATCGCCGGGCTCGCGGTGGTTCTCCGCGATCAGGCGGCGCAGCGTGCCATCGACCCAGGCGCGCGCCTCCGCCGCTTCCTCGGGCGGCAGGTTGCGCGCGCCGAACGTGGCGCGGTTGAGCTGGTAGCGGAACTCGATCACGTCCTCGCCTTCCAGCCCGATGGCGCGGGTGACGGTGGCCATCGGCAGGCGCGCGCAGAGATCGGTGTTGAGGTCGGTGGTCTCGCGATCCTTGATCTGGTCGAGCAGGACGTCGACCGTCTCCTCGATCCAGCGCTTGTTCCACCAATCCAGCACCTTGGGCCGCTTGAACAGCGGCTGCGCGGCGGAGCGCAGGCGCTTGTGCGGCTTGCCGACCATCGAGAGGATGGTGGTGCCGATCGTCCGCACCCCGGCGCTCTCGTTATAGCCCTCGGACGAATAGAGCTGGTTCTCGCGGAAGCCGATCTCGCAGGCGCGGTAGGAGAAGAACGTCATGTTCTCGCGCGGCGGGCCGAGCATCGAGACCATTTCCGGCACGCCCAGCAATTCGCGCAAGGTGCCCTTGTGCACCGCGCCCGCCTCGCGCAGGCGGTTCATGTCCTCGGTATAGTCGCGCGTCGGGTCGACACCGGAATTGGCGTCCACTTTGTCGACATCGAACATCTCCGCATAGCGCGGATTGTCCGACAGCAGCGATGCGAGCGCGTTGGAGCGGGAATCGTTACCCGAATAGGGACAGGTCGCCATGGTCAGCCTCCTACCTTGCGACCGGCCGAGAGCCCCCCGTCCACGGGAAGGTTCACGCCGGTCACGTTGCTTGCGAGATCGGAACAGAGGAACAGCGCCGCCGAAGCGGTGTCGCGCGGATCGATGGCGCGGCCGAGCGGGTGGACGCGGCCCATGCCTTCGAGGATGCGGTCGCGGTGCTCGCTGTCGGGGTCCATTCCGGCATAGTGGGTGAGCATGCCCGCCGGGCAGACCGCGTTCACGCGAATGCCCTTGTCCGCCACTTCGATGGCAAGCGCGCGGGTAAGCTGCACCACCGCGCCCTTGGTGGCCCCATAGAACACGCCGCCATAGCCGATCAGCCCGGCGACCGAAGCGGTGGAGACGATGGCCCCGCCGCCTTGTCCGTCCTTGGCCTGCCTTTCGAACTGCCGGATCGCCGACTGGCACCCGTGCACCACGCCCATCACGTTGACCTCGGAGACGCGGCGCATATCCTCGCCCTCGCACTCGATCAGGCTGCGCAGGCCCTTGCCGGGGACCGGGCTGATGGTGATTCCGGCATTGTTATAGAGGCAATCGAGCCGCCCGAAGGCCTCGACCGCCGCCGCGACGGCATGATCGACCGAGGCAGGATCGGCCACGTCGCATTCCACGGCAATGGCCTCGCCATTCTGCGCGCGGACCATCGCTGCCGTTTCCGACGCGTTGTCAGCATTCACGTCCGCCGCGATCACTTTGGCGCCGTGTTCGGCAAAGAGCAGGCAGGCGGCGCGGCCGACGCCTGATCCGGCCCCGGTAATCAGTGCGACTTTGCCTTCGAGCAGTCCCTGCATGCTGGTCCTCCCTTACCCGCCGATGTTCAGCGTGGTCATGATCTGGAATTCGCGCAGTCCTTCGACGCCGCGCTCGCGGCCGAGGCCGCTCATCTTGATGCCGCCGCTGCTGGCATGGCTGGACATCAGCGCGCCATTGACGTTGACCGTCCCGCTGCGGATTTTCCGGCCCACTTCCAGCGCCTTGACCTTGTCCTTGCCGTGGATCCAACCGGACAGGCCGAAGCGGCTGTCATTGGCCATTTCCACGGCGTGATCGAGGTCGCGGTAGCCGATCACCGAAACCACCGGCCCGAAGATTTCCTCCTGCGCGGCGGGATTGGTGTTGTCCGGCAAGTCGAGCACGGTCGGCTCGAAGAAATAGCCCTTTTCCAGCCCCTCCGGCCGCTTGCCGCCGCAGACCACGCGGCCGCCCCCGGCGACGGCAGCGGCAACGAAATGCTCGCACCGTGCGCGCTGACCGGCACTGATGACGGGGCCAAGCTGGCTCGCCGGATCGCGCGCCGGGCCGATCTTCACGCCGGACAGCAATTTCGCCATCGCCTCCAGCACTTCGGCCTTGCTCTCCTGCGGCACGAAGACGCGGGTGCCCAGTACGCAGCCCTGCCCGGCGTGCGAGGTGCAGACGCTCATCGCCGCCATGGCCGCGCGGTCCACCGAATCCGGCAGGTAAATCTGCGCCGACTTGCCGCCCAGTTCGAGCACCAGCCGCTTGAGCGTGGTCGCCGCCTGCTTCGCGACTTCGACGCCCACGGTGGAGGAACCGGTAAAGCTCACCATGTCCACACGGGGATCGCTGGTCAGGGCCTGCGCGCCGTCCACGCCCTGCTCGATGACAAGGTTGAACACGCCCTTCGGCAGGCCCGCTTCCTCGGCCGCCTCGGCAAAGACCAAAGAAGACAGCGGCGTCAGCGGATTGGGCCGCAGGATCACCGTATTGCCCGCCATCAGCGCGGGCACGACTTTCCAGAGCGCGGTATAGAACGGCACATTGTAGGCCGATATCGCCGTCACCACCCCGATCGGCGACCAGCGCGTCACGCTCTGCACCGCGAAATGGGCGTTCACCCGCTCGTGCAGGGGCAGCGGATTGTCCTCGACCTCGGGCAGGCGGAGGAACAGGTCGACGATCTCGCGCGCCATGCGCAGCGGCGAGGCGACTTGCGCGCCCATGACCGTGGAGGAAACCGGACAGCCCGCTTCGCGCACGGCCAGTTCCTTCAACCGGTCGGCGCGGGCGGCCATGGAGTCGGCAAAGCGCATCATCGCCGCGCCGCGTTCCTGCATGGTGAGGCCCGACCATGCGCCCGAATCGAAAGCCCGCCGCGCGGCGGCAATCGCGCTCTCCACCTGATCCGGCGAAAGCCCGATAACCTGCGCGACATGGCTCTCGTCGGACGGATCGAGCACGTCGAACGCCCCGCCGTTCCCGGCAACGAATGCGCCATCGATGAAGCCTGCGTGAGTCAGCGGCTCTCTCCCAGATAATTCGTATTTGCGAATTTGTTTTCGCAAACGAGACTATCGAAGCGGAGAAGGCGCGTCAATCGCGAGGGCGCTGGCTGGAACCGGATCGTCCGCTTGCGGTTGCCTCGCTATCCGGGGCTGCCTATCTCCCGCATCAGCCCGCGGCCTCAGGAATGTGGCGCGCACGAAACGAGCGAGGAACCGCAAGACCATGGCTTTCACCGATTTCCTCCGTCAGCAGTGCTACATCGACGGCCAGTGGTGCGATGCCGATAGCGGTGCCACGTTCGAAGTCACCGATCCCGGCAGCGGCGCCGTGCTCGGCACTGTGCCGAAGATGGGCGCAAGCGAGACCAACCGCGCCATCGACGCGGCCGAAAAGGCGCTCCCCGCCTGGCGCGCCAAGACCGCCGGTGAGCGTGCCAAACTGATGCGCAAGCTGTTCGAACTGATGATCCAGCATCAGGACGACCTTGGCGAACTGCTCACCCGCGAACAGGGCAAGCCACTGGCCGAAGGGCGCGGCGAGATCGCCTATGGCGCCAGCTTCATCGAGTGGTTCGGCGAAGAGGCCAAGCGCGCCTATGGCGATACCATCCCCGGCCATGCCGCCGACCGCCGCATCGTCGTCATCAAGCAGGGTGTCGGCGTCGTTGCTGCGATCACGCCCTGGAACTTCCCCAATGCGATGATCACCCGCAAGCTGGGCCCGGCACTGGCGGCGGGATGCACGATCGTTATCAAGCCCGCTTCGGCCACGCCCTATTCCGCGCTCGCCATCGCGCATCTGTGCGAACTGGCGGGCATTCCGGCGGGCGTCGTCAATGTCGTGACCGGCAGCGCCGGGCAGATCGGCTCGGCGCTGACGGCCAGCCCCAAGGTTGCCAAGCTGACCTTCACCGGCTCCACCGAGATCGGCCGCGACTTGCTGCGCGAATGTGCGGAGACGATCAAGAAGACCTCGATGGAACTGGGCGGCAATGCGCCGTTCCTCGTGTTCGACGATGCCGATGTCGATGCCGCGATCGACGGCGCGATGATCTCCAAGTTCCGCAACGGCGGCCAGACGTGCGTCTGCACCAACCGCTTCTACGTGCAGGACGGCGTCTATGACGAGTTCGTGGAGAAGCTGGCCAAGCGCGTTTCGGCCATGAAGGTCGGCTACGGCATGGATGCGGGTACCGAAGTCGGCCCGCTGATCGACGTCAAGGCGGTCGAGAAGGTGGAAGAACACCTTGAGGACGCCATTGCGGGCGGCGCCAAGGTACTCGCAGGCGGCCAGCGCAACGAACGCGGCGGTTCGTTCTTCAACCCCACCGTGGTTGCGGGCGTGAAGCCGGACATGAAGCTGGCGAAGGAAGAGACTTTCGGCCCGCTCGCCGGCGTGATCCGCTTCACCGACGAGGCCGACGCCATCCGCATGGCCAACGATACCGAGTTCGGCCTTGCCAGCTACTTCTACGCCCGCGACATCAGCCGCGTCTGGCGCGTGGCCGAGGCGCTGGAGGCGGGTATGGTGGGCATCAACACCGGGCTGATCTCGACCGAAGTGGCGCCGTTCGGCGGCGTCAAGCAGTCGGGCCTCGGCCGCGAGGGATCGCACTATGGCCTCGATGACTACATGGAGGTGAAGTACCTCTGCATGGGGATCAAGCCGGCGGCGTAAGGCACCCACTCTTACACCAAAAACTCCCGTCATCCCCGCGCAGGCGGGGATCCCGCTTGTTCTTTTCGGCACGCAGAGACACAGAGAGACGGTGAATCACCGCGCAATCTCTCTGCGCCTCCGCGTGAACTAAAAAGCGGGCCCCCGCCTTCGCGGGGACGACGAATGGCAGTTGGCAGATGCACGATATGCCCCACAACGCCGCCACTGCGAAGTTTTGAACGCCCGTTCAAACTTGCTCTTCCCGACAAGCCTCTTTTCCGTCTAGCCCTAGAGGCCTGCAAGGCGTGCGAGGCGCCAAGACCCAGAAGAGAACGGGAGAACATGATGTCCTACAAGGTTGCCATCGTCACCGGCGCCGCCGCCGGAATCGGCGCCGCCTGCGCAAGGCGGCTGGCGAAGGAAGGGGTGGCCGTAGGCGTGCTCGACCTCGATGCCGAGCGCTGCGCCGATACCGTCAAGGCCATTCGCGAAGCTGGCGGCACTGCCATCGCCGTGGGCGCAGACGTGTCCAACCGCGCCTCGGCCAAGGCCGCGATCGAGCAAGTGCGCGAAGCGCTGGGCCCGATCTCGATTCTCGTCAACAACGCGGGCGTCACCGACTTTACCCCGTTCGAGGAACTGACCGAGGACCGCTGGGACTTCATCTACGCCGTCAACGTGCGCGGCCTGTTCATCATGACGCAGGAATGCCTGCCCGACATGAAGAACGCGGGCTGGGGCCGCATCGTCAACATCTCGTCCTCCAGCGCGCAGACCGGCGCGGTGAACATGATCCCCTATTCGTCCTCGAAGGGCGCGGTGGTGACCATGACCCGCTCGATGGCGCAGGAATTCGGGCCCTACGGCATCACCGTGAACAACATTCCGCCGGGTTCGGTGATGGGCACGATCATGTCCGAAGCCAACCGCGAGCGCTTCCAGATCCCGACCGAAGTGCTGCTACAGACCATCCCGGTCCGCCGCATGGGCGAGCCCGACGATATCGCCAACGCCTGCGCCTGGCTCTGCGACGAGCGCAGCCAGTACGTCACCGGCCAGACCATCGGCGTCAACGGCGGCCGCGTCGTCACCTGAATTCTGCATCGAAGGGTGGCAGTGCATGGCGCTGCCACCCTTCCATAATTTCGGAAGCTTCGCCTTCCCGAAGTCCGAAAGCGGACCCACCCGCACCCCCAATTGACCCCCACGGCGCTCCCCGCGCTCCCCGCTTGCGCCTCCGCCCGCCATCTGAAAGGCCGCTGGAAGGACAGGAAAACCGGGGATCCGAGTGACCAAGACGGTCGTCACGCTGGAAGACAAATACACGCAAGGCGAAGGGCAAGTCATGCTCTCCGCCCTGCAAGGCGTCGTGCGCCTGCTGCTGGACCAGTCGCGGCGGGATCGCTCGGCCGGGCTGAACACGGCGGGCTATGTCACCGGCTATCGCGGCTCCCCCATCACCACGCTGGATGCGCAGTTGTGGGCGAGCGAAAAGCTGCTCACCCGGCACGCCATCCGTTTCGAGCCCGGCCTCAACGAAGAACTCGCCGCCACGTCCGTGCGCGGCACCCAGCAGCTCGACTGGTACGGCAAGCCGAACGTCGATGGCGTCTTCGCGCTCTGGTACGCGAAGGGCGTGGGCGTCGAGCGTGCGGGAGAGGCGATCAAGGCGGCGAATTTCGAAGGCACCCACCCGAAAGGCGGCGCGCTGCTGCTCTGCGGGGATGACCACGCGGCCAAGTCCTCGCTGACCGCCCACCAGTCCGAACACGTGCTGATGACGGCGATGGTCCCGGTGCTCTACCCGGCCACGACCGACGAGATCCTGTCCTACGGCCAGTTCGCCTGGGCCCTGTCGCGCGCCAGCGGGCTCTATGTGGCGGTGAAGGCCGTGACCGACACGCTGGACCTGACCACGACCGTCACCCTGCCGGGCCACACCTTCCCGATAGCCCTGCCGGAAATACCCGCAGGCGCTTCGCCGAACTTGCGCATCGCCATGTCGGCGCTCGAACAGGAGGCGGCGGTGATCGAGCGGCGCCTGCCGATCGTGCCGCTGTTCACCGGCCTCAACCCCATCGACCGGGTGAGCCACGAAGCGCCGAACCGGCGGCTGACCGTGGTGAGCGCGGGCAAGGCATGGCTCGATCTCTGTCAGGCGCTGGCCGATCTCGGACTGGATGAGGCGGCATGCCGGGCGCTGGGCCTGCGCGTGGTCAAGCTCGGCCTCGTCTGGCCGCTCGATGCCGGATTCCTGCACCGGGCCTGCGGCGGCAGCGCCGAACTCATGGTGGTCGAGGAAAAGCGCCCGGTTATCGAGGACCAGATCGCGCGCCTGTTCTATGGCCGCGCCAATGCCCCGGCGCTTTCGGGCAAGACCGCGCCGGACGGGGCAAAGCTGCTGTCCGAAGTGGGCGTGCTGGATGCCGCGACGGTGCGCCGCGCGCTGGTTTCGCGCATGGCGGCGCTGGGCATGCTGCGTGATGATCTTGCGGCGCGCGATGCCATGCTGCGCGAGCGGGAGGACTCCGCGAAGGCGCTGGATCGCACTGCCATCCGGCCCGCCTATTTCTGCTCCGGCTGTCCGCACAATACCTCGACCGTGGTGCCGGAAGGCTCGGCCGCGATGGGCGCCACCGGGTGCCACGGCCTTGCCCACTACATGCCCGAACGCAACACGATGCAGACGGTGAGCATGGGGCAGGAAGGGATGCCCTGGATCGGCGCGCAGCATTTCGTCGATACGCCGCACATGTTCCAGAACCTGGGCGACGGGACTTATACGCATTCCGGCCTGCTGACGATCCGCGCGGCGGTGGCGGCCAAGAGCCGGGTGACGTTCAAGATCCTCTACAACGATGCCGTCGCCATGACCGGCGGTCAGCCTGCGGAAGGTGCGCTCACGCCCGAGCAGATCGTGCGCGAACTGGTGGTGGAAGGCGTGCACCCGGTCGTACTGGTGAGCGAAGACCCCGCGCGCTTTGCCGCGTCCGACCTGCCGAGTGGAACCCGCGTGCTGCACCGGGACGAACTGGACGCGGTGCAGCGCGAGCTGCGCGAAGTGACCGGCACGAGCGCCATCGTCTACGAACAGACCTGCGCCAACGAGAAGCGCCGCCGCCGCAAGAAAGGCGCTTACCCCGATCCCGACAAGCGGCTCTGGATCAATCCGGCGGTCTGCGAGGGCTGCGGCGATTGCTCGGTGCAGTCTAACTGCCTGTCGATCGTGCCGATCGAAACCGAATTCGGCCGCAAGCGCATGATCGACCAGTCCAGCTGCAACAAGGATATGTCCTGCATCAAGGGCTTTTGCCCCAGCTTCGTGGAAGTCTCCGGCGCGGCGCTGCGCAAGCGCGGCATGGATGACGCGGAACTCGCCCGCATGGTGGCGGCGCTCCCCGAACCGGCGGTGGCCGACCTGTCGCGAGGGGCCTCTGCGATGCTGGTGGCGGGGATCGGCGGGACCGGCGTGCTCACGGTGGGCGCGGTGCTGGCGATGGCGGCGCAGATGGAGGGCAAGGCCGCCAAAGTGCTCGACCAGACCGGCATGGCGCAGAAAGGCGGCGCGGTGGCGAGCCATATCCGCATCGGCGCGGACGCCGGCGCGATCCCTTCGGCGCGGTTGGGCGCGGGCATGGCGGACCTTGTGATCGCCTGCGATCTGGTGGTGGCATCCTCGCCCGAAGTACTGGCGCTGGCGCGGCAGGATACGCAGGTTCTGGCGAACGAGGACGTGGTGCCCACTGGCGAATTCCAGCGCAACCCGGGCCTCGATCTGACCGCCAGCCGCTTCCTTCGCGCGATCGGCAAGCGCGTCGATCCGGCGGGGATTGCCTCGCTGCGCGCGGGATCGCTGGCGACGCGGCTGCTCGGCGATTCGATTTTCACTAACCTGATGATGCTGGGCTTCGCGGTGCAGAAGGGACTGCTGCCGGTCGCGCTGTCCTCGTTGGAAGAGGCGGTGCGATTGAACGGGGTGGCGGTGCGCGCGAACCTGGCTGCGCTGTCGCTCGGGCGGCTGGCGGCGGCGGGCGGGGAAGACCTTTTCGCGTTGGCCGATGCTGCACCTTCCGCACCCGAGGCGCCGCGCGATTTTGCAGCCATTGTCGAGAGTTACGAGCACCTGCTGACGGAGTGGCAGAACCCTGCCTATGCTGCGGACTACCGCGCGTTTCTCGACGAGATTGCGGGCGTGTTGAAGGCACGCGGGGTGGCCGGCGGGGAGCCTTTGCTGCGCGAAATCGCGCGGCAGCTCGGCCGTCTCCTGGCGTACAAGGACGAGTACGAAGTCGCTCGCCTCTACAGCGCACCGGCCTTCCGGGCGGGGCTGTCCGACACGTTCGAGGGCACGCCGCGCCTCAAGATCCACCTTGCTCCGCCGTTGCTGGCGTTCCGCAAGGACCGCAAGACCGGTCGCCCGCGCAAGATCGCGTTCGGAAGCTGGATTTTCCCGGCATTCTCGCTGATCGCAAGGGCCAAGGGGCTGCGCGGGACATGGTTCGACCCGTTCGGCTACACCGCCGAACGCCGCATGGAACGCGCGCTGATCGGTGAATATCGGGATCTCGCGCGGCGGATCGCGGCGAAGATTGAGCCCGATACGATGGACCTTGCCGTCGAAATCGCCGCCGCTCCCGCGCTGATTGCCGGGTACGGCGCGGTGAAGGAGGTCGGAGTCGCCGCCTATAGGGAGCGAGTGGCCGAACTTTCACTCCGGCTCGAACCCAGCGCGATCACGGCCGAACTCGAACCGGCGTGACCGCCGGGGCGGTATCTGCCGCCCCGAAATTGCCGCCCGAACGCGATTGCCGCACGACCGGGCCCGTCGCTGTTGGAGGGAAGTCGGCCCATGAAGAACATCCGCATCAATGTCTCGTTTGACATGCGCTCGCCTGACTGGGCGGCACCGACGCATGAACTCTACCGCGCAGCAATCGAGATGGCCGCCTTCGTCGACCGGATCGGCGCGGACCAGATCGGGCTGATGCAGCATCACGGCTCCGACGACGGTTACTTGCCGCAGCCCTTCACGCTGGCGGGCGGCATGGCGGCGGTGACGAGCCGCATCCGCTTCATGCTCGGCGCGGTGGTCTTGCCGCTGCACGATCCGCTCGAACTGGCCGAGCAGATCGCAGTGGTGGACCAGATGTCCAACGGGCGGCTCAATGTCATCTTCGGTGCCGGCTATGTACCGTTCGAGTTCGCCATGTTCCGCAAGTCCCTGAAGGACCGCGCACGGCTGATGGACGAAGGGCTGGAGATCATCCTGCGCGCCCTGAAAGGCGAGAAATTCGAGTTTGACGGCCGCCCGATCTATGTCCGCCCGCTCACCGTGCAGGCGCCGGAGGATATCATCATGGTCGGCGGCGGCGTGCCCGCTTCGGCCAAGCGCGCGGCGAAATTCGGTGTCGGTTTCGGGCCGATGAAGCCCGAACTTATCGATCTGTACCTCGCCGAATGCGAACGGCTCGGCCACGCGCCGCGCACTTATTTCCGTCCTACGCCGGGGATGCCGCTGGCGGTCCATCTTTGCGAGGATCCGGACGCCGGCTGGGAAGCGATTGCGCCGCACGCGGTCCACGTCATCACCGAATATGCCAAGTGGGCCGAACAGGAGGGCGATGGTTCGAACTCGCCATTCAAGGGGCTGACCGATCCGGCCGTGCTGCGTCAGGCGGGCATGTTCGCCGCATGGACGCCGGACCAGCTGGTCGAGAAAGTGCGCAGCATGGGCGGCGTCGGCCATGTCGGCTTCCAGCCCTTGTTGGGCGGACTTTCGCCGGAAGAAGGGTGGAAGAGCCTCAAGCTGCTGGAAGCGACCATGCCGCGATTGAAGGCGGAGATTTAAGCAGAAAAGAAGGGATTCTGGGGGATGATCCCCCAGACCCGCAGAGCGTCTTCGTTGCGCCCGGCCTATCCGTAGCGCGCTCCTTGCGGCGCAGCCAATACGTCTCCCGACGCAGCCGTGGGCGCACAACGCAGTTGGCCCCCGTGACCTAGACGGTGTTGGGGGTGCAGGGGGGCTATGCTCCCCTGCTTATTTCTTTTCTTCCCGATAGATCCCCCGCAAAATCTCTAGAAGAGCGCTCCGCCTTGCGCTTCCGGCGTGCAGCAATCCCACTTCGCGCGTGAGTTCGAAATCCCGCACCGGCACGAACCGTACCGAACCGTCGGCGAACCCCTCCGGCATCATCCCCACCCCAGCGCCGCTCCGGATCACCGAGAGAACGCGCTCGTCGCTGGTGGTCTTGAGCACGAAGCGCGGACGGACGCCGCGCTGGGTGAAGAAGCGGTTTATCTCGGGCAGCGCCTCGCAGTGGCGGCGCAGGGCCATGCGGTCCTGCGCGAGCTGTTCGGCGAGGACTTCGCTCTCCCCGGCCAGCGGGTGATCGGGCGGCAAGACCATCATGTAACGTTCGCGGGCGAGCACTTCGGGTTGGTAGCGGGCGTGGTGGGGGCGAACGACGGTCAATGCCACGTCGATCCGCCCACGCTCCAGCCGTTCGACCAGATCGCGCTCGCTGCCGTCTAGCAGTTCGAGCGCTTCGCTGCCGTCGTATTGGGCCAAGGCGCGGCCTATCGTGCGGGTGGGGATGGTGTTGAGCACGCCCACGCGCAGCAGGCTCGGTTCGGCGGGCTCGGCCAGTTCGACCAGCGCGTGTTCGTATTCGGCGGCGATGCGGCGGGCGCGGACGAGGAAGCGGCTGCCCGCCGGGGTCAGGGCAACGCGCTGGCGATCCCTGTCGAACAGGCGCGCGCCCAGTTCGCGTTCCAGCTTGGCGATACCGGCCGAAAGTGTGGGCTGGGTAACGCTGACCGCCCGCGCTGCGCGGCTGAAATTGCCGGTTTCCGCCACGGCGAGGAAATAGCGCAGCAGATATTGGTCAATCATAGACAGTATCTATAACGAAGGGCGAAAAATTTCAATTTCCGCTCGCTTGCCGGCCGGTCTAGATAGGCGGGGTAAATCAATCCAGCATGGGAAGAGAGCCCGATGGCAAGCGCAGCGCAACCGGAGATCGTGGCATGAGCGCGCCGGTGCTCCATACCAGCCTGAATCTCGAGAGCCCCGAAGCGCAGGCGCGCGACCGGCACAATCGGGCACTCGTGGCGGAGCTGCGCGAGAAAGTCGCGGCAGCCGCGCTCGGCGGGAACGAGAAGTCGCGCGAACGCCATGTCGCACGCGGCAAGCTGCTGCCGCGCGAGCGCGTGGAGCGGTTGCTCGATCCCGGCTCGCCGCTGCTGGAGCTGGGGCAACTCGCCGCCGAGGGGCTTTACGAGGACGATATTCCCGGCGCGGGCCTGATTACCGCCATCGGCACCGTCTCCGGCCGCCAGTGCATGATCGTCTGTAACGATGCCACCGTGAAAGGTGGTACCTATTACCCGATCACCGTGAAGAAGCACGTTCGCGCGCAGGAGATCGCGCAGGAAAACAACCTGCCGTGCATCTACCTTGTCGACAGCGGCGGCGCCAACCTGCCGCATCAGGCCGAGGTTTTTCCGGACCGCGATCACTTCGGCCGCATCTTCTTCAACCAGGCGCAGATGTCCTCGAAAGGCATCCCGCAGATCGCCTGCGTCATGGGAAGCTGCACGGCGGGTGGTGCCTATGTTCCGGCGATGAGTGACGAATCGATTATCGTGAAGGAGCAGGGCACGATCTTCCTCGCCGGGCCGCCGCTGGTGCAGGCAGCGACGGGTGAAGTGATCTCCGCCGAGGACCTTGGCGGCGGCGATCTCCACAGCCGCAAGTCGGGTGTGACCGACCATCTTGCCGATAATGACGAGCATGCGCTGACCATCGTGCGCGATATCGTCAGCCATCTCGGCCCGCTGCATCATCACGACCAGCCGCTGCGCGCACCGCGTCCGCCGAAGTACGCTGCAGAGGAACTCTACGCCGTCGTGCCCGAGGACGTGCGCGCGCCTTACGATGTGCACGAGGTGATCGCCCGTATCGTCGACGGCAGCGAGTTCCACGAGTTCAAGGCGCTCTACGGCACCACGCTCGTCTGCGGTTTCGCGCATATCCACGGCATGCCAGTGGCGATCCTTGCCAACAACGGCGTGCTGTTCTCGGAGTCCGCGCAGAAGGGCGCGCACTTCATCGAGCTGGCCTGCCAGCGCAAGATTCCGCTGCTGTTCCTCCAGAACATCTCGGGCTTCATGGTCGGCGGCAAGTACGAGGCCGAGGGCATCGCCAAGCACGGCGCCAAGCTCGTCACCGCCGTTGCCACCGCCACGGTGCCGAAGATCACGGTGCTGATCGGTGGGTCCTTCGGTGCGGGCAATTACGGCATGTGCGGGCGCGCCTATGACCCGCGCTTCCTGTTCACTTGGCCCAATGCGCGCATCTCGGTGATGGGCGGCGAGCAGGCGGCCTCGGTGCTCGCCACTGTCCACCGCGACGCTGCGAAGTGGTCGTCCGAGGAGGCCGAGGCCTTCAAGGCTCCGATCCGCCAGAAGTACGAGGACGAGGGCAATCCTTACTATGCCACCGCCCGCCTGTGGGACGATGGCGTGATCGACCCCGCGCAGACCCGCGATGTGCTGGGGCTGGCGCTTGCTGCGTGCCTTGAGGCGCCGATCCCCGATCGTCCGCAGTTCGGCGTGTTCAGGATGTGATGGCGATGGCCGATATGGATACTCTCTTCGTACTCGATACCGACTATGCCGATCCCGCATTCGGCGGCGAGCGCCGCTTCTACTGCAAGGATTGCGTGACGGTGGAGGGCCTGCTGGCGCTGTTCCCCGAGCGCGCAGGCCAGATCGAGGTCGTGCGCGTCGGCTGGCCGCGCCCGCGTGCGGCCGTGGTCGCCGCGCTGGGCGAGGAAAACCAGAACCTTCCCGCGCTCGCCTTTGCCGAGGGCGGCTTCGCCAATGATATCGAAGGCGTCCTTGCGGCGCTGCATACCCGTCACGGTTTCCCGGAGCGTCACCCATGATCCAGTCGCTGCTGATCGCCAATCGCGGCGAGATCGCCTGCCGCGTTATCCGCACCGCGCGGGAACTCGGCATTCGCACCGTCGCGGTCTATTCCGACGCCGATGCCGATGCGCTGCATGTTCGCGAGGCGGATGAGGCCGTGCACATCGGCCCGTCTGCGGCGCGCGAAAGCTACCTCGTGGGCGAAAAGATCATTGCCGCCGCGAAGCAGACCGGCGCCGAGGCGATTCATCCGGGCTATGGCTTCCTGTCCGAGAATGCCGAATTTGCGCAGGCGGTGATGGATGCCGGGCTGGTCTGGGTCGGCCCGAAGCCGTCCTCGATCACGGCGATGGGCCTGAAGGACGCGGCCAAGAAGCTGATGGCAGAGGCCGGGGTACCGGTGACGCCGGGCTACATGGGCGAGAACCAGGAGCCTGCCTTGCTCGCCGCCGAGGCCGCCAAGATCGGCTATCCGGTGCTCATCAAGGCCGTCGCGGGCGGCGGCGGCAAGGGCATGCGGCTGGTCGAGGCGCCCGAGGCTTTCGTCGACGCGCTGGCCTCATGCAAGCGCGAGGCGGCGTCCTCGTTCGGCAACGACCACGTGCTGATCGAGAAGTACATCGCTTCGCCCCGGCACATCGAAGTGCAGGTCTTCGGCGACAGCCACGGCAATGTCGTCCACTTGTTCGAGCGTGATTGCTCGCTCCAGCGCCGCCACCAGAAGGTGATCGAGGAAGCCCCCGCGCCCGGCATGGACGCGGCCACTCGCGAGGCGCTCTGTGCAGCGGCGGTGCGGGCGGCCAAGGCCGTGGACTATCAGGGCGCCGGCACGATCGAGTTCATCGCGGACGGTTCGGGCAAGCTCTCCGCAGACCGCATCTGGTTCATGGAAATGAACACGCGCCTTCAGGTCGAGCATCCGGTGACCGAGGAGATCACCGGGGTCGATCTGGTCGAATGGCAGCTGCGCGTGGCGAGCGGGGAACCGCTGCCGCTGTCGCAGGAAGACCTCACCATCGACGGCTGGGCGATGGAAGCCCGCCTCTATGCCGAGGACCCGGCCAAGGGCTTCCTGCCCAGCATCGGCAAGCTCGAACTGCTGGAATTCGGTGAGGCTGAGGGTGGCCGCATCGACACCGGCGTTTACGAAGGTGCCGAAGTCTCGCCCTTTTACGACCCGATGATTGCCAAGGTCATCGCCTGGGGTGAGGACCGCGACGAAGCGCGCGAGCGGCTGGGCGAGATGCTGGAGGACAGCGCCGTCTGGCCGGTGCGGACCAATGCCTCGTTCCTCGTCAAGGCCTTGCAGCATCCCGACTTCGCAGCGGGCAAGGTCGATACCGGCCTGATCGGCCGCGATGGCGAGAGCATGGCGGAAGCGCCCGTGCCTTCGGACGAAGTGCTTCAGGCTGCTGCGAACTCGTTGGTATCGGCCGTGCCGATGGCGGGCTTCCGCCTCAATGCGGCGCCTGCGCGTGCGGCATGGTTCTCGCTCGACGGCGAGAAGGTCGAGATCGAACTTACCGGTGAAGGCAGCGAGGAGCCGGATGACGGCGTGCTCGTCACCGAACAGGGGCAGGCCTGGCTGCTCACTCCCTGGCGGCGGGACGGCGTCCATGGCGCGGCGGACGGTTCGGGGGCGATCCTTGCGCCGATGCCGGGCAAGGTCATCGCGGTGGACGTCACGCAGGGGCAGTCCGTCACCAAGGGGCAGAAGCTGCTGACGCTGGAAGCGATGAAGATGGAGCACACGCTGGCCGCGCCCTTCGATGGCGTGGTGGCGGAACTCAACGTCGTCGGGGGGGCACAGATTCAGGTGGAAGCCCTGCTGGCGCGCGTCGAACCGCACGAAGATTGAGGCGAGGATCGCGGCCTGCACGAATTGTCATTTTAAGTTCGGCGGGATGGGCTTAGCCCTTTCCTGTCCGTCCTTGTCCGACGGATTCGATACGAGGAGAATTCCCTTGAAGCTTTCGTATCTTCTTGCCCTTGGCGCAGTCGCCGTCACTCCGCTTGTCGCGCTTGCCCCGGCGGAGGCCGCGCCGCCGTCGCACTGGACCACGCTCGGCACCCGGACGGTCAATCCCGGGACCACCCACAGCACGTTCACCGTCGGCAGCCGCAACGCTTTCCGGCAGGTCCAGCTCTGCACGCGCGCCGCGCCGATCCGTATGACGAGCTACACGGTGCGCCTTGATAACGGCCGGCAGCAGAACATCCGCGTGAACGCCACCATCCGGGCGAATTCCTGTACGCGGGTGACCACACTGACCGGCGGTCCGCGCCGGATAGACCGCGTGACCGCGTCCTTCCAGCGGGTCCCGCAAGGCACTCGCCCGCAGATCCGCATAATGGCGCGTTGATACAGGCTGTCCGGCCGGACGCGGTGATCCGCGCCCGGACGGACATTTTACAAAGGGAGACAGGATTTTGCCGGGCCGCTTTTTCGACGAATGGACCGTGGGTGACAGGATAACCCATCAGCCGGGCCGCACCGTTACCGAGACCGACAACCTGATGTTCTCGGCGATGACGCATAACATGCAGCCGCTCCATCTGGACGCGGAATTCGCCAAGCAGAGCGAGTTCGGCCAGATCCTCGTCAATTCGACTTTCACTTTCAGCCTCGCCGTCGGTCTTTCGATCGCGGACACGACTGTGGGCACGCTCGTCGCGAACCTCGGCTTCGACAAGGTGGTGACGCCCAAGCCGACCTTCATCGGCGACACGCTGACCTGTCATTCCGAAGTGGTCGAAATGCGCGAGAGCAAGTCGCGCCCCACGCAGGGCATCGTCGTGTTCAAGCACGAACTGACCAACCAACGCGGTGAGACTGCGCTCTCAATGCTGCGCACCGTCCTCCTCAAGAAGCGGGACGCGTAACTCCAATTCGGTTGCCACAGGCGGGGCGGTCCAGAGGAAGAACCGCCTCCGGACCGCGGAATGTGGTAAGCTTCGCGCTTGATCCTCGCCTTGGTCAACCGGTCGGGATGGTCACGAGCGGGGCATTGTTGTTCGCGGTACTGGAATCGTTGAGCGAGAGCAGGATCTGCGTGATCAGGAACATGCGCTTGGATTCGCTGTCCGTGCCGTCGATCCAGAACCAGCTGCCGCGATAGCGGATCGCGACATGCGGATCGGCAGGGCGATCGGGGCCGCAATGGATGCGGACAAGTGGGGGCTCCCCGGCCGCATCGGCTCCGGCAACACCAGTTTGCCCGTCCGTAACCCTGCCGTCTCTATCCTTGACCGGCAGTTCGACGCCTTGCGCCATTTCGGTCAATATCTCGAACATTGACCGTGAACCGATCGCAAGCTGGCCGGGTGCCGGCTGGGCAGCTCCGAAGCGGATCGCCAGTTCCTTGGCATCGCCCGGCAAATTGAGTGCACGCTTGATGAATTCGAGGTCCGCGCGATCAACGTCCGAAGGTGATCGTGACAGGACCGCCCTTGCCGTGAAATGCGATTTTTCGTCGCGCTCGATATGAAGGGCAATTCCGCCACTCCGCTGCAAGCGGCCGATGGCTTTGACGATCAGCGGAAATTGAGGGTCAGCGCCGCCGGCAAACAAAGGATCGTGACTGCCCGAGCGAACGCCGTTGATCGATCGGGCCGAAAGCCGGAGCAGATATTCGGCGGACCACCCCGCCTCCATCATCGCCAGCAAAGAGGCCGGAGGAATGGGCGAGAGCATGCTGCGCGAAAAGCGCTCGCCCGACAGCGGCGCATAAGTGATCGTTGGCGTTTCCCGCAGCAGAACATTGGCTCCCGCAGTTCCGTCTGCATCGTCGGGTGCGGGATGAATGCCGAAATCGGCATGGACGGAGCCTTCGCGCGTATATTGGCTGATGACGGAATTGACCTCAAGAAACGCGGGGGCATCGCCGTAACGGATCGCCACGATGTTGAGCAGCAATTGTTCCTTGTTGTTCTGCAGCAGCCGCATGGAATAGTCGGACCGATCGATCCCCATGCGCTGCGCGCCGATGGACGTACAGCCCGTCGCCGACAGGATGAGCAGCGGCAGGACGAAAGAGAACTTCAACCGTCTCGCGCCGTCTTCCATCGCGCATCATCTCCGGCGTTTGCCTTCCTGCTGATAGAGGGGATTCGGGCCAAGACCCATTGGGAGTTCCCTGTCGTGGATCTAGGGAAAAACCTTAATGCCGAGGGGGTTTGCCCTCAGGGCCACCCTATTCCGGAGCCTGTTCCGGCAGCGCGTCGGTCGGAGCGCCGGAACGGCAGAAAACCGTCACCCCGATCCAAGTACATATTTTTGGGGGTGGTGGAGACCGCGCGGCTTACATAGGCCTCGGGAGGTATGAACATGCCGGTGCAACACGCTTCCTGGGGCCTTACCGAGAAGGAGAAGCAGACGCTTCGCCTGATCGTGCGTGGGCACGATGCCAAGTCGATTGCCCGCAGCCTCGACCTTTCGGTCCATACCATCAACGAGCGGCTGCGCGATGCGCGGCGCAAGATGGCCGTGTCCAGCAGCCGGGAAGCGGCGCGCCTGCTGCTGGAAGTGGAAGGTGAAGACGCTTGTTCTCCGAACCCCGAATTGTTTGTGGACGCGGGAATCGGGGGAGACGCGGCGGCGCTCCGGGCGGATCAGGCAGAGGCGCCGACCGGCGGCGCCGGGTGGTTTCATCGCCATCCCCGGATCAGCATCGGAGTTCTGTTCATGACCTTTGCCCTTGGCCTTCTGGCGCTCGCCAGCCTCACGCAAGTCGCCACACCGCCATCGCCAACACCGACCAACGCGGTCAATCAGGAGGTCGTCGATGCGGCACGCCAGTGGTTGACGCTGGTGGATCAGGGGCGCTGGGAGGATAGCTACAAGGGGACCGGCTCCGCATTCCAGAAGCTGAACACCCTGCAAGTATGGGCGGAGACCTCCGAAAGGGTGCGCATACCACTGGGGGCGGCGATTTCGCGCACGCTGCTTAGTCAGGAAGACCTGCCCGCGCCGCCTTACGGGTACGAAGTCGTGAAGTTCCGCACCAGCTACGCCAAGAAGGCGGATGCGGTGGAGACGGTTTCGCTGGCGCGCGAAAATGGCGTGTGGCGCGTGGCAGGCGTGACCATCGAGTAGGCGGAGCGAGCGTCCGAAGGATGGCCGTCGGGGTTTCCTCCTCGGATCGACCCTAGCCGGCCAGATGCTCGCTGAGCGAGCGGGCCGCGCCGACCAGCGCCTGCTTCACCCGGTCCATCTCGCCGCGCAGCGTTGCGCCGATGCCGATGGCCACCAGTGCGTGGGAAGGCGCGCCGCTGCCGCGACCGCCTTTCCACACCGGCGCGGCGATTACGGTGACGCCGGCGATGTAGTGGCCGTCGTCCACAGCGATGCCGGTCAGCCGCGCCTCGGTGACTTGCGCGCACCATTCCGGCCATGACGGAGCGTCGTCCCAGCGCAGCGTTTCGAAGCGGGGGTGCAGGGTTTCGAGGTCCTCCACACCGAAAGCGGCAATGCAGCGGCCGGTGGCGGAGACGAGTGCGGGGAAGCGGCTGCCGACCTGTGTGGAGAGTTGGAATGCCTCGCCCGATTGCGCCATCGCCGTGACGATGATGTGATCGAGCCCGAAGACCTGCACGCCCAATGTGGTCAGCCCGAAGTCGCGCGAGATGCGGTCGAGTGGACCTTGCGCAAGGTCGTTGAACTGGTCGCGCTTCAACCATCCCCGGGCGAGGGTGAGCACGCCGGCGTCGAGCGCGTAGCGCTTGGTGTCGGGATCGAAAGCCACGAATTCCTCGGCCACTAACGCCCTTAAAACATAGAGGCAGGTGCTGGGCACGAGGCCCAGTTCGCGGGCGATGGCCTGCACCCCCATCGGCGATCCGCGTTTGCCCAGCAGGCGCAGCACCGCTGCCGCCCGGGCAATGGCGGGGGCCTTGCTGGCGCGCACAGCGTCTTCGAGAGGGTCTGATCTGCTCATCGTTCAATATACAGAATAACATTCAATATTTACAAAACAAGCCTGCTTCATCACATTTGTTGAACACAAGAACAAACGGCCGAGATGTGAGTCGCAGAAGCGATGCGTCCGGCGCGGAGTGGGATGAGCGATGGCGAAGTTGACCGACCTTTCGAGCTATGCCGATGCGCAGGCGCACGCCTCGTCGGCCGCGCTGTGGGAGCTGTTCGACGGCGACCGCGATGTGCTCAACATCGCGCATGAATGCATCACGCGTCACGCCGATGGCTCGGGCCGCGCGGCGGTACGCATCGCCCATGCCGATGGCCGCGATGAAATTCTGAGCTTCGACCTGATCTCCGCCGGGGCCGCGCAGTTTGCGCACTGGCTCGACGCCGAGGGTGTGCAGCCGGGGGAGCGCATTGCCTTCATGCTGGAACCCTCGCTGCCGTTCTACGTCTGCCTGTTTGGCGCGATGCAGACCGGCGCCATCTCGGTGCCGCTGTTCACGCTGTTCGGGCCGGACGCGCTGAAGCTGCGCATCGACGACTGCAAGCCTGCGATCCTCATCACCAATGCCGAGAAGGCAGACCTCGCACGCGGGGCGGTGACGGCGGAAAACGGGCTGCGCGTGATCGTCGCGGACGATGGTCTGCTGGACGAGATCGCGAAGTATCCGGCCACCTATGAGCCGAAGACCAAGGCGGGCGACCTCGCTGTGTTCCAGTACACCAGCGGTACCACGCGCGAGCTGCCGGAGGCGGTGAAGCATACGCACAAGGCGCTCGTCACGCTGATGTTCGCGGCGCTCTATGGCACCGGCATCCGGCCGGGCGACGAGTTCTTCTGCCCGTCCTCGCCCGCATGGGGCCATGGCCTGTGGCACGGCACGCTGGCGCCGCTCGGTCTCGGCGTCACCACCGGCACTTTCGCCGGGCGCTTCGATCCGGTGCGGCTGATGAAGGCGCTCGACGATTACGGCATCACCAACATGTCGGCGGCGGCGACGCACTATCGGATGATGAAGAACAGCGGCGCGGCGGGGGATTTCAAGTTCCACTTCCGCAAGCTGTCCTACACCGGGGAGCCGATCGATCCGGCGACGCTGGAATTCATCGACGGCGCCTTCAAGGTTCCGGTCTGCTCGATGTACGGGACGACCGAGATTGGCGTGGTGCTGGTGAACTACCCCGGTGCGCAGGACTTCACGGTGAAGCCCGGTTCGCTCGGCAAGGCGGTTCCGGGGCAGAAGCTGGAAGTGCAGCGGCCCGACGGCACGCCCACCGCCCCCGGCGAGATCGGTGAACTGATGCTCTGGCGCGGCGGCGCTTGGATGACCACCAAGGACCGCGCGAAGATCGACGAGGACGGCTATTTCTACCACTGCGGCCGCGCCGATGACGTGATCATCTCGGCGGGCTGGACGATGTCCGCGGTCGAGATTGAGAACACCATGCTGCGGCATGAGAACGTGCTCGAATGCGGCGTGATCGGCGTGCCGGACGAGAAGCGCGGGCAAGTGGTGAAGGCTTTCGTCGTCGCCAATCGCGCCGGCGACGATGCCTTCGTCAAGGAGCTTCAGGACTTCACCCGCGAGAAGCTCGCCCAGCACGAATTCCCGCGCATCGTCGAGTTCGTCGACGAACTGCCCAAGAACCCGGCCGGCAAGGTCCACCGCAAGATGCTGCGCGATCGCGAGGCGGCGAAAGCTGCTGAAGCGGTCGGCTAAAACTTATCTCAGGAATTCAGGAGAGTACCGAAATGGCAACCACAGCAGAATCCAAGTTCCCCAAGATCACCGAGGCCGGCCTCGACGATTTGCGCGCCCGCATCGGCGTGAAGATCGAGAACACCGTCGAGCCGTGGAACTACGAAGCCACCCGCGACGCGATCCGCCACTATGCCCACGGCATCGGCGACGACAATCCGCTGTGGTGCGATCCGGAATACGCGAAGAACACGAAGTACGGCTCGATCGTCGCGCTGCCTTCGTTCCTGTTCACCACCAGCCGCATCGTCTCGGGCTACTGCGGTGGTCTTTCGGGCGTGCACGCCATGTGGGCGGGTGCGGACTGGACCTGGCAGAAGCCGGTGCTGCGCAACGACACCATCACCACCGTCGCTTACCTCAAGGATCTGGTCGAGCATCAGACCAAGTTCGCCGGTCGTTCGTTCCAGCAGATCTACCACGTCGACTTCTTCAACCAGCACGGTGAGCAGGTTGCCGGCGCGGATTCGTGGGTGTTCCGCACCGACCGTGACGAAGCGCGCGAGCGCGGCACCAAGTACACCGAAGCGCGTGGCCGCGTTGAGCCCTTCACCCAGGAACAGCTCGACGAATTCTACGATATCTACGACCAGGAAGAGATCCGCGGCGCCACCCCGCGTTACTTCGAGGACGTGAACGTCGGCGACAAGCTGCCGCCGATGATGAAGGGCCCGATGACTGTCACCGGCTTCATCTGCTACGCGCAGGGCTGGGGCGGCCTCTACATCCGCGCCAACAAGCTGGCCTACAAGATGCAGAAGGCCCACCCGGGTCTGGGCATCCGCAACCGCTTCAACGTGCCGGACTGCCCCGAGCGCGTGCACTGGGACGAAGCCTTCGCTCTCGAAGTGGGCGCCCCGGGCGCTTACGACTACGGTCCGGAGCGTTGCTCGTGGCTGACGCACCACATGACCAACTGGATCGGTGACGACGGCTTCCTCACCAAGTCGGACTGCCAGATCCGCCGCCACAACCCGGACGGTGATGCCATCATCATCACCGGCGAAGTGACGCGCAAGTTCGAGGAAGGCGGCAAGAAGTTCGTCGAAGTGTCGCAGAAGGCGACCACCCATCGCGGCGAACTCTCGGCCTTCGGCACGGCCGTTGCGGAACTGCCCAGCAAGGGCTGATCGCGAGAGGCATTGCCGCCGATAGCGGCATGGCGATTTCGGCCCGGACCTTTGCAGAAGGTTCGGGCCGTGTCGTATGACGGGCCGCGAGAAAAACGGGAGAGCAGGCAATGGCACAGGATGAGGCGGCCGCGCCGCAGTTCGAAACCAATGGCGACGTGCGGGTTCCGGCTTTCACCTTGCCCGTCTCCAGCCTGCTCAGCGAAGAAGCCGCCGCGTTCCAGCGTTCCCGCGCGACCGCGCCGGTCTTCGATGCCGCCGGCAAGCAGGAACCGGACATCGCCGCCCGGCGCGAGCAGATCAATGCCTATTCGGCGGCGGGCGTGGCCCGGCTACGCGAGAACTTCGCGGTCGAGATCGTCACCAAGACCGTCGGCGGCGTGGAAGTGCTCGATGTCACTCCCGCCGACGGCAGCCACGATCCCGAGCGCGTGCTCATCAACCTCCACGGCGGCGCCTTCACCGTGGGATGGGACGGGATCGCGTTGCTGGAGGCGATCCCGATCGCCGCACTCGGCAGGTTCCGCGTGATCAGCGTCAACTATCGCATGGCGCCCGAGCATCGCCATCCGGCAGGCGTGGAAGATGTCGCGGCGGTCTATGCCGCGCTTCTGGCGGACTATGCGCCCGAGCGGATCGGCATTTACGGCGGTTCGGCAGGCGGCGCGTTGACCGCCCAGGCCGCCGCCTGGCTTCCCGCGCACGGACTGCCGCAAGCGGGCGCGGTCGGCATTTTCGGCGCGGGCGGCGTGCCGTTCGGGGCCGGGGAGTCCGCCTATGTCGCAGGCTATATCGACGGCTCTTTCCCACCGCCCCCTGCGGACGGCAGCACGCCCATCGACATCACGCGCGGCTATTTCGACGGCTGCGATCCGCGCGATCCCAGTGCCTGGCCGGGCTATCATCTCGACGTGCTGGCGACCTTTCCGCCCACGCTGATCATCACCGGCACCCGCGCCATGGATCTCAGCCCGGCGATCTTCACCAATTCGCAGTTGCTCAAGGCCGGTATCCGTTCGACGCTGATCGTCGGCGAGGGCATGGGCCACTGCTTCCACTACGGCCTCCACATGCCCGAAGGGCGCGATGCCGTGGCGGCAATCCTTTCCTTCTTCCGAGAGAACCTGTCCCGATGAGTGCTGACGAACCTTGGGGCGGCCCGCTCGCCGGTGTGCGCGTGATCGACTTCACGCGGGTGCTGGCGGGCCCCGCCGCCAGCCTTGCGCTGGCCGACATGGGCGCCGAAGTGTTCAAGATCGAACCACCGGGCACTGGCGACGAGACGCGCACGTTCCCGCCCACGCGCGATGGGGAGAGCCACTATTATCTCGCCGTCAATCGCGGCAAGAAATCCATCGTCGTCGACCTCAAGAGCGAGGACGGGCTGGCGCTGGTCCGCGATCTGGCGGCCAAGTGCGACGTGCTGGTGGAGAACTACCGCCCCGGTGTGATGGACCGGCTCGGCCTTGGTTACGAGGCGATGAAGGCGATCAACCCGCGCCTGATCTACTGCTCGATCTCGGGCTATGGCCAGACCGGACCGCTGAAGGACCGGCCCAGCTTCGACATCGTGCTTCAGGCCATGTCCGGCGCGCTCTCCATGAACGGAGAGCCGGACGGGCTGCCGACCAAGCTGGGCATTCCGCTGGGCGATCTGGTCGGTGGCATCAACGGGCCCATCGGCATCCTCTCCGCCCTTTACGAGCGCGAGCGGACCGGCGTAGGGCGGCATATCGACGTCAGCCTGATGGACGGGCTGATCGGCATGCTGGGCTACATCGCGCAGCTCGCCTTCTTCAACGGTACCGACCCCAGCCGTGTGGGATCGCAGCATCCCAACCTCGTGCCTTATGGCATCTTCCCGGCGCGCGAAGGCTCCATTGTCGTTGCCTGCCTGACGCCGGGATTCTGGAGCCGCATCTGCCGCTCCATCGAGCGGCCGGAACTGACCGAAGACCCGCGTTACGACACGCTGGAAAAGCGCCGCGATGCACGGGCGGAGGTCAACGCGATCGTCAGCGCCTTTACCGAACGCCACAGCGTGGACGAACTGGTGGCGATCTTCACCGCGCACGAAGTGCCGCACGCGCCGATCCTGGGCGTGTCCGAAGCGCTGGCGCAGCCGCAGGCGGTCGAGCGCGAAATGGTGGTGGAAACGCAGCACAAGACGCTGGGGCCGATCCCCATCGTCAATCGCCCGATCCGCTTTACCGATGCGCAGCAGGCGGTGCCGACGGCGCCGCCGGTGCTGGGCGAGCACACCGATTCCATTCTGGAGGACGTGCTCGATCTTTCGCCGGAGCGAATTGCGCAGCTTCGCCGCGCCGGAGTGGTTGCCTGAGCCCACGCTTCAGGCAAGGCTGGCGGAAAGAACCTGAGAGGATTTCCAGATGGCCGACCTGCGCTTCGAAAATCGTGTCGCCGTGATCACCGGCGGCGGGCGTGGGCTCGGTCGGGCGCACGCACTGCTGCTGGCGAGCCGGGGCTGCAAGATCGTCGTCAACGATCCCGGCGTCTCGATGGCGGGCGATGCCACCGACGAAGGCCCGGCCGAGGCGCTTGCCGCTGAAATCCGCGCGGCGGGCGGGGAGGCTGTCGCCAACACCGACAGCGTCGCCACGCCGGAAGGCGGCAAGGCGATCATCCAGTCCGCGCTCGATGCCTTTGGGCGGATTGATATCCTGATCCACTCGGCCGGGAACGTGCGGCGCGGCAGCCTGTCCGAACTCGCGTACGAGGATTTCACCAGCGTCCTCGATGTCCACCTGAAGGGCGCCTATCACGTCGTGCGCGAGGCGTTTCCGCACATGATGGCGCAGGGCTTCGGGCGCATCGTGCTGACCAGTTCGATCAACGGGCTCTACGGCAAGTCGGACAATGTGACTTATGCGATGTGCAAGGCGGGTTTCATGGGCCTGTCCAACACCGCCGCGATCGAGGGGCAGCACAATAACGTGAAGTCCAACCTGATCGTGCCCGCTGCCGTCACCCGCATGTCCGAAGGGATCGACACCAGCCAGTTCCCGCCGATGGAACCGGAACAGGTGGCGCCGATGGTCGGCTATCTCTGCCATGAAAGCTGCGAGGCTTCGGGCGAGATGTTCGTCGCCATGGGCGGCCGTCTGGCGCGGGCCAAGGTGATGGAGAACGAGGGCGCGTTCCGGCCGGACTGGTCGCTTGAGCAAGTGGCCGAGCAGATCGATGCCATCCGTAACGGCGGTGAGGCGCTGGCCTTCCCGCCAGTGCCCGATGGGCAGTTGGAACATTTGCTTTATGGTTTTGCGATGATCCGGCGCGAAACGGTGGCCTGAGGGGGCAGGGAGCGAATTCACGGGTTCGATGGTTGTGAAAACCTACCGCAGCAGTCAGCCTGGAAACGCTCTCCACCCGCTCAGGCTGAGCTTGTCGAAGCCCCCTGCGGCGTGGTGCTGCGGGCTTCGACAAGCTCAGCCTGAGCGGTGTGGGGGGCAAAATCCAGAAAGTCTGAACATAGTCCGACTTTTCAGGTTTTGGGGTGCCTTGCCGACAGTGACTAGCCGCGCAAGTCCTGCAGGCAGCGGGTAAACCAGTCCGCCACTTGCGCGCGCTCGCTTTCGCCGAAGCCGGTCAGCGGCAAGTGGCGCAAGAAGAACACGAAGCCGATCGACAGGATCGAGATTTCGAGCGCCTTCACGGCGCCGCTCTCGCCGCCAATCGCCTCCGCCATGGGCGCGATGCAGCGCCGCGCGAAGACCTGCGCGGCGATCTCGGCCGCTTCCGGCGCGCCGGAGGCCATGGCGATCATCAGCATCGGCTGCACCGATTCCGCACTTCCCAGCAATTCCGTCGTGATGTGCCGGGCGAAGTCTTCGGGCGCGACGGCCAGCAGCGGCTCGACCGCCATGGCCTGATCCAGTGCCGCCTCGAACAGCCCCGCTTTCGATCCGTAATAGCGCAGCAGCAGCGGCGAACTGATCCCGGCGCGCGCGGCGATTTCGCGGATGCCGGTATGCGAATAGCCGCTGGTCGAGAACAAGTGCTTGGCCGCATCGAGAATGCGCGCACGCGTGGCTTCTGCGTTTCTGGCGCCATTGCGGGGAGAAGGTGCTTCCATCGCCCGCAGGCTATCGCCGGGATTGACAGAAGGGCAAGAGCAACCGAAGTTATCAGTCGATAACATAACTGCGGAGAAGGCTGAGATGGCGACTTTCGTTCTCGTTCACGGCGGCGGTCACGGTGGCTGGTGTTACAAGCCGGTGGCGCAGCGGCTGCGTGCCATGGGGCATGAAGTGCACACGCCCTCGCTCAGCGGCCTTGGCGATCGCAAGCATCTGCTGAGCCCGGCGATCGACCTCGACACCCATATCGACGACGTGGCCCAGTTGCTGGAGTTCGAGGATCTGACCGACGCGATCCTGGTTGGCCACAGCTATGGCGGCATGGTCATCACCGGCGCGGCGGATCGCCAGCCGGGGCGGGTGGGGCACCGTGTCTATCTGGATGCCGCTTATCCGGTCGACGGGGAATCGCTGCACGAACATGCCTTTGAAATGATCGATCAGGCGCGCCAGACGATGCGGCAAGTGGATGGGGTGGACGTGGTGCTTGAGCCCATGCCGGGCTTCGCCGCTTTCTTTGGCGTGACAGACCCGGAACTGGGCGCCTGGACCGATGCGCGGCTGACGCGGCAGCCGTGGAAATGCTTTGCGCAGAAGATCGCTTTCACTGGCGAATCGGCCATGCGGGCGATTCCCGAGAGCCACCTGATCTGCACATCAACCATCCCCGGACGCGATATGCCGCTGCTGACCGAGCGTTCTGAGGGGCGTGTGTGGGATATCGACACCGGTCACGATCTCATGCTCACCGAGCCCGACTGGGTCGCCGAGCGGCTGGACGCCATCGCCCGGATCTGAAAATTGCTCGGTTAAGGAGATACTTGCGGTCAAAAACGGCCGATCGCGTTCGTGAATCCATGCTTCACCAAATGCGGTGACGCTGTAGCAAGGTGATACGGGGTGAGAACCCACGTTGTTTGTGCGGATTGACAGCCGGTGCCACTCTGGGATTTTGGCTGCATCCGCTTGAACGGGCTGCAACGATGGCGAGTTCCTTGACCGAACCAGTTTCCGACACCCACGTCTGGATCGCGCGCCTGCGCGATTTTCTGCACGATTGCGCCGGCAGCGCGTCCGCGGAGGAGCACGACCGCATTCGCGAGGCCGTGTTGCTGCTGCACGATCCGGACGGGCAGAGCGGCGCGACGTTCGAGCCCACCACGATCGAGGCGATGCTCTCGTGCGGAGCCGCCGAGAGCGCGGTGTTCGCCATCGTCGGGCCCGACGTCAATTGCATGGTCTCTCGCGGGAGCGCGGGATCGTGCCTGGCAACGCTGGTCCTGCCGGATGGGTCCGAGGAAGTGATCTCCGAAGGCGCCACGTTCGGGCTGGCGCTGCTGGCCGCCTATGTCTCGATGATCCTTTCGGGTCTTGAGCGCGATGACGGGATGTCAGCGCCGCTCACTTTGCCGAATGGTGCAAGGCTGCACTGAGACAAGCAGGAAACGGCACCGCATTAAACGGGACGGGGTATCCGGTAGGTCGCACGAAGACCGGATCCCCCGCCAGTTAGCTTATCAAGGGTTCCGCGACGGCTCCGGTCAGGAGGGGATTGTGACCGTGCCGCCATGCCCGGGACTTGCTTGACCGGGCTGCGGGACCGAATGCCGGCAAGGTGATCGAGTGGCTGCCGGCAGATCGTGAATGGCACGGTTCCCGCTAAACCTTCGTGCCTGCGGCGCTAAGGTCAAATCCGGGATCATCCGAACCATTGCGTTGTCAATTGACCAGCGCCGCCTCGATGGCGATGCGGATCGCGTCCGAGGTGTGGTTGGCACCCAGCTTGTTGAGCATGTTGGCGCGGTGGATTTCCACCGTGCGCGGGCTGATCGAGAGCTTTTCTCCGATCAGGCGGTTCGACAGGCCGCTGGCAACACCGCCCAACACCTCGCGTTCGCGGCGGGTGAGGCGTTCGACGCGGGCGCGGGCCATGACTTCGCGAAGCTTGGCATTGCCCACGCTTTCCGCGCGTTCGATGGCGCGGGAGAGCGTGTCGTTGAGTTCGGCGGCGGAGATCGGCCAGGCAATATAGTCGATCGCGCCGTCGAGAATGGCCTCCACGATGCGGTTGGCGGAAGGGGCTTCGCTGAAGGCGATGATCGGGAACCATTCGCCATGCTGGGCCATCGATTCGATCAGATCGTCGATCGCACCGGCTTCGTCATGGATCAGGATGACACCGGATCGCGGCCAGGTGCTGGAAAGTTCGGAAATGTTCTCGAACGGTTCGACGTGAATGTTGCCGCTGGACAAGGCGTGGCTGATCGCGGCGCGGCGCCGCATGTCGTTGTCGATGAGGATGAGGTTCGAAATCCGCTCCATGGGTATCCTCCTTATTCGGCATCTGCCTTAAGGGAGATATCTCAGGTCGGTGAAAAAGCGGCCGGAGACCTGATCCGAAATCGTGGCACTCGGGGTGGTTTGCGGAAAAGAACCCATGCAATCAGTCGCAAAGCAGCAACCGAAACGGAAGTACCTCCTGCGGAAGTGCCCCTATTCGCCTTGCAGAGCGCGCCCGATTTCCTCGAAATCCTTGCGCAGTGTCCCGATCTGGCGCGAATCGAAGCTGATCGCGGAATCGAGCACCGTGCGCCGCGCCGCCTCGTAAAGCTGATTGAGCGCGGCCGCCATGCTGCTCTCCCCCGAGATGCCCAGTTGCAGCGCGGTTATCGCCGTCAGCGCACGCGTGAGCGAGCGGCTTCTCAGCGCATTGTCGCCGATGCGTTCGGCGTGGATCGCCGTGCCGAGCGCGGCGACCAGATGTTCGTAACACAAGTGGACCAGATCGGCCGGTTTGGCGCCGTTGACGCGGGCGTCGAAGTCGACGCGGCGATAGGCATCGTTGGGGTTCTGTTGGCGCAGCATCTCAGTCGCTCGACTTGTTCCACTGGGCGATCTGGCCTTGCAGCATGCTTAGGGTCGATTTGGAGACGCTGATGCGCGTCTCGGAAACGGTGAATTGCGAGGCGAGCCGCGCCCGCAGCGCCTCCTGCTGGTCGGCCAGGTCGCTCTGGTCCGAGGCCACTTGCGCCAGTTGCTTGGTGTAGCGGGAGATCGATCCGCCCAGCGAGCTGGTGTCCGTGCTGGAACTGGCCGTGCGGTAGATCTTGTCGAGCGTGCCGAACACGCCGTTGATGCCGTTGGTGAACATCGCGGCGACGCCGTCGGGATCGGCGGCGATGGTCGCGGTCAGCCGGTCGTTGTCGAGCGTGAACGTGCCGTCGCGCTGGGTCTTCAGCCCGAGGTCGGCAAGGGTTTTCGCCATCCCCGTGGCATTCGGCATGATCGTGGCACTGCCCAGCCCCGAGAGCGCGCGCTTGAGCGACCGGGCGCCGCTGTCATTGGCGAGATCGCCGCCCACCGCCGTCGCCGTGTTGAGCGCGCCCACCACTTCGTTCAGCGCATCGACCAGGTCCTGCATGGACGAGGCGATCGAGGTGGTGGGATCGGCAAAGCTGACCGTGGTGGGCGCTCCGGTGTTGGTGCCGGTGAGGGTGAGCTTCACGCCGGGGATCACGTCGGTCAACGTGTTGGATGCGGACGTGATCGACAGGCCGTCGACCTTGAGCGAGGCATCGCCGGCGGTCGCCAGCACCGTGCCGGTGGTCGAGCCCGGGGTCCATGCAAGGTTGGAGAGGCCCGGCGCGTCGGCATTCTCGGTGGCTTGCAGCGTGAAGGCGTTCTTCGCCCCCTCCGCGCCCTTGAGCACGAGCTGGGCGCCGTCCACCGTCTGCGCGACATAGGCCGTGACGCCCGAATTGGCGGCGTTGATCTTGGTGGCGACGTCCGCCAGCGTGTCATCGCTGTCGACAGTGATGTTGACCGCCGCGTGGGTGGTATCCTCGCTGAAGCTGCTGCCCGAGACGGTGCCGAAGCGCAGCGTCAGCGTGCCCGCACCGACAAGGTCGGTCTTGGCGGCATAAGCCTTGCTGGCGATCTGCTGGGCCGAGGCGAGCTTGGTGACTTCCAGCGAATAGGTCCCGGTGGGCGTGGTGGATCCGGTCAGCCCGCCGGTTGCCACCGCGCTGTTGGCGACATTCGGCGTGCGCGCCAGATCGCCGCTGCGGACCAGTGTGCCCAGTGAGGTGTCGATCGCCAGCAGCATCGACTTGATGTTGGAGGCGGTGGAAATCTGGGTGTTGAGCTTGTCGGCTTTCGTCGTCAGCTGGTCTGTGCGGGTGGCGAACTGGGCGATGGCAAGGTTGTTGGCCAGGGCTGCCATGTCGACGCCGCTGCCGCCGCCCAGCGCCGTCACCAGCGAGGTTGTAGCCAAGGACGAGGCCGCGCTCGTCGTCGAGGTGGTGGACGTGGTGGTAGCCATGCAGCGCAGGACGGCAGGGACGGCGGATATTTAAGGGCCGTCGGCAAGCCGGGCTGATCCATTTGCGCTGGCGTGGTTCGTCGCGGGGTGCCGCGGTCTCCCCTGCCCTTTCGTCATTGTGAGGAGGCGAAGCCGACGCGGCAATCCAGAGCGGCTGGATGCGCCCCTGGATTGCTTCGCTGCGCTCGCAATGACGAAAGGGGGCGGGAGGTGATGCCCGGACGGCGCGGCTGGACTCCCTTATGTCCCCGGTCCCTCCAACCGCCCGTCGGCATCGAAGCGGAGCGTGACGGGCACCGCCACTTCGGGTGCCGCGCGGCGCTCCCCGCGTTTGAGCGAGAGCACGAACGCCAGGATCGCGGCGACGGCGACATAGTGCTCTTCCCGGATCATCTGCTTCTCGCGCGTGGTGTAGAACACCGAGCGGGCGAGCGTGGGATAGGCGAGCATCGGCACCGCATATTCGGCGGCCAGTTCGCGCATCGCCATGGCCTTGTCGCCGCGTCCCTTGGCCAGAACCACCGGGGCGGGCGCCTTGGCGGGATCGTAGGCCAGTGCGACCGAGAAATGCGTGGGATTGGTGATGACGAACTGCGCTTCCTTCATCGCCGGGATCAGGCCGCCCATCGCGATCTTGCGCTGGCGCTCCTTGATCGCGGCCTTCTTCTCGGGCGCGCCTTCGGCATCCTTGTTTTCGTCCCGCACTTCCTGAAGCGTCATCTTCAGGCGCATCAGGCGGCGTACCATCTGCACCGGCAGGTCGAACATCGCGATCAGGAACAGCCCGCCCGCCAGCCAGAACAGCAAGTGGGTGATGCCGCTCCATGCGGCGGTGACTTGCCCCAGAAGGTCTCCGCCGCCCATTTGCACGAGCATGGCGATCCCTCCCCGGGCCCAGACCCAGGCGATCGTCAGCAGCAGGACGACTTTGGCGACGCCCTTGCCCATCTCGATCCACCCGGTCGGCCCGAACATCCGCTTGAGGCCGGAGAGCGGATCGATCCGCGACCCCTTGGGCAGGACATTGCTGCCCAGCCAGCGCCCCTCGCCAAAGCCGAGCTGCGAAACGAGGGAGACGAGGATCACGCCGATCCCGAGCACCAGGATCGGCGGCAGCAGCTCGACCAGAACTTGCAGCAGGCGCTGGCCCGGCGTGAAGTCGTCGATATCGGCGCGGCGCCAGGTGAACCCGGTGGCCAGCGCGCGCAGCAGCCGGTCCAGCACCCATGGCCCGGCGAGTGCCAGCCATGCGCCGCCCATTGCCACGCCCGCCGCCGTCGCCATCTCGCGCGAGCGGATGACATCGCCCTTCTCGGCAGCGTCTTTCCGGCGTTTGGCGGTGGGGGCGAAGCTCTTTTCGCCTTCCTGCTCGCTCATGCCATGGCCTCAGGGGTGCATCACGGCGGCGGCCTGCTCGATGGCGTCGGCAGAGAGACGGGTGACGAGATCGGTCAGGACCGGCGCGCTGGCCAGCAGGGCGGCGATCCCGCCCAGCACGCCCGCCGGCAGGCCCAGCGCGAAAAGATTGAGCGCGGGGGCCGAGCGGCTGAGAACGCCCGTCGCCACTTGCACCACCAGCAGGACCAGACAGCCGGGCAGAGCTATCGCCGCGCCGGTGGCGAATGTGCGCGAGGCGAAGGAGGCGACCAGCGCGAACCGCTGCGGGCCTAGCCATGTCTGGCCCGGCGGGAACGTCCGGTAGCTTTCCACCAGCAGCGCAAACCATTGCAGGTGCGCGCCCAGCGCCAGGAACATCAGCGTCAGCACCACGGTAAAATACTGGCCGAGCGCGGGCGATTGCGCGCCCGAATTGGGATCGACCGAGACCGCCATGTTCATGCCCATCGATCCGCCCACCACTTCGGCGGCCAGGATCGGCGCGGCAAAGGCCAGTTGCAGCGCGAAGCCGAGCGCAAGACCGATGCAGACTTCTCCGCTGACCGCGAGCATCCCCATCAGCGAGAACAGCGCGGGCGGGGCCTGCACCTGGGTCCACGCGCAGACCATCACCGCGATGGCGCCGGCCACGATCACCCGGGCTTGCGGCGGCACTCCGGCAATTCCGAACATCGGCGCGGCCAGCAGCGCGGCGCCGATCCGCGTCATCACGAAGAGCAGCCGCCAGAATTCGTGTTCGACCGGGCCGAAACCGAAATCGAGCCCGATCATGGCGCCACCTGCTCGGCCTGTCCGGTCCGGGCGATCTCGGCGAAGACCTCCTGCGTGAAATCGCCGATCAGCGTCATCATCGAACTGCCGAGCACCACCAGCACCAGCGCGGTCACTGCCAGCTTGGGCACGAACGTCAGCGTCTGTTCGTTCACCGAAGTCGCCGCCTGAATCACGCCCACCACCAGCCCGACCGCGAGCGAGGCGATCAGCACCGGCGCGGCGACCAGCGCGGTCACCCACAGCATCTTGTCCGCCAGTTCGAGCAGGGCGCCGATGTCTTCCATGGCCCTATCCGAAACTCGCGGCGAGCGAGCCCATCAGCAGCGCCCAGCCATCCACCATCACGAACAGAAGCAGCTTGAAGGGGAGAGAGACGACCATCGGGCTCATCATCATCATGCCAAGGCTCATCAGGACCGAGGAGACGACGAGGTCGATCACCAGGAACGGCAGGAACAGCATGAAGCCGATCTGGAACGCGGTTTTCAGCTCGCTGGTGACGAAGGCGGGCAGCAGTATGGAGAATGGTACGTCGGCCGTATTGGCGAAGCGCGGGGCTTTTGCCATGTCCGCGAACATGGTGAGGTCGCGCTCGCGGGTCTGGCGGATCATGAAGGCGTGGAATTCGCGCCCGCCTGCCTCGATCGCCTGCTGGGCATTGATCTTGTCCGCCGCGTAAGGGGCGATGGCGCTGGCGTTCACGCGCTCCAGCGTGGGCGACATGACGAAAAGCGAAAGGAACAGCGCAAGGCCGATCAGCACCTGATTGGGCGGCGATTGCTGAAGTCCGATGGCTTGCCGCAGGATCGCGAGAACCACCAGAATCCGCGTGAAGCTGGTCATCATCAGCACCAGACTGGGCAGGATCGTCAGCAGCCCCATGATGAGCAGGAGCTGGAGCGACATGCTCATGCCCGGCCCTCCCGGCCCCGAGCCCGTGCCGCCTATGGAACCAAAAGCCCGGTCCAGCGCGCCGGGGATGGCGGACTGGGCATGGACCACCAGCGGCAGCAGGGCTGCGCTAAAGGCCGCCGTCAGGGAGAGGGCGCGCTTCATGGCGCCGCTTCCTCGATGGCCCGATCCCGCGCAGGAGCCTCCGCAAGCCGCGTCAGCCCCTGCCGCGAGGCGGAGACGAGGATCTCCCGCCCATGAAACTCGATCACCGCCAGCTTCATCGTGGGCGACAGCATCAGCGTTTCGACAATCCGCACCGAACGCCCGGCAGCGGGCCCGCCGACGCGCTCCTGCATCCTCCGCGCAAGCCACAGGCATCCCCAGATCAGGGCCGCGATCAGCGGCAGCAGCAGGACCAGCTTGAGCAGATACCAGCCCATCGCCGCTCACCCCTGCACGCCGGGTTCTGCGCTTGCCCCGGCCTCAGGCAGCGTGGCGGAACCCGGCGCCGATGCGTGGTCATCGCCGGTCATCTCGACGATCCTGAGCCCGAAGCGGCCATTGTGCGACACGACCTCACCCCGGGCGATGGGCTTGCCGTTGACCAGCACGTCGAGCAATTCGTCGGTCATGCGGTCGAGCACGACAAGGCTCTCCGGCCCCAGCGAAAGCACGTCGCGCAGCTTCATCTGGGTGCGCCCCAGTTCGACCGACAGGCGCACGTCGACATCGCGCAGGAATTCAAGGCTGCGGGGATGGATGCTCATGGGAGCCGTATTCCGGATGCAGGAGGCATGGTCGAAACCCTCGTCAGAAAACCGATGGAAACGCGTGACTTCAAAAAGCGTGCGCGATCTGGACCGCGACCCGGTCGTCGAGTTCGCCCACCGCCCCGGAGGCAATCGTCCGGCCATCGACCTGCAACGGGATGCTGCGGGCGATGGCGACGGGCAGAACGTCGCCCGGGCGCAAGGTGGAGAGGCGCGACATCGCGATGGGCATGTTCACGAGCACGGCCGTCACCTCGATAGGGACCGATGCGAATGGCTCGGTGGTGGGATCGGGCCGGGCCTGCCGGTGGCGGCGCACGACGGGTCGGCGCGGTGGGGTGGTCGCGGCGGCAAGGGTGGTGACGGGAAAGGCCAGTTGGAGCGACCACGGCGCAACCCCCGGTTCCGCAATCTCCAGCGCCAGCGTGAGCAGGTCCGCGGTCATCGGGAAGGGATCGAGCTGGCGCAGGCTGTTATCCCGGCGCAGCGCGCGGATGCGGTGCTCCTCGCTATTGCCGTCACCGCCACCACCGCCGTTTAGGGCCGCCCCCAGCGCCTCGGAAAGGCTGGCTTCGATGCGTTCGATCAGCAGCAGTGCCGAGAGCGGCAGAGTCTCCGGGATCGTCTCAGGCGCTTCGCCGCGTCCGCCGAAGGCGCGATCGACGATCCGCAACATCGAATGCGCCTCGAACGTCGCCAGCAGCGGAAGGCCGGTGGGACCGAGCACCAGCAGCGTGTGCATGGCAGGGCCCTCCAGATCGGCTTGCAGTGAGGTGAGCGTGCCGTCCATCGGCATGCCCACGCGCACCAGCGGCGGCTCGCCACCGGACAAGTGCGCAAGAGCACCGGCAAGGGCACGGGCCAGCCGCTCGCCGATCAGCGAAAGCGTCGGAACCAGTTCGGCAAGGCCGGGCACTTTGCCCAGAAGATCGGCCGAGTGCCGGGCCTTCATGCGTTGCCCGGCAGCGTCCGCCGTGGGAGAGGATGCCATGGCCGCGCTCACTGGATGATGAAGTTGCGGAAGTAGACGTTCTCGACGCCGCCGAAGCCTTCCTTCTGGATCAGCACGCGGTTGATCGCGTCGGTCATCCGCTTCTGGAGGCGGGCCTTGCCGTCGAGCGTGTAGACGTCGTTCTCGGGCGTATCGGCCAGGATCGCGAGCAGCCCCGAACGGATCGCCAGCTCATGCTTCTTGAGCCACTGCAGCACGCGCCCGTCGTAGCGTGTGGAGCAAGCAAGGCTGAGCTGGATCAGCGAGTCCGATCCCTTGAGGTTCGAGGTGAAATCGTCGGAAAAGGTGTAGTAGGCGGTGCGGTACTGATCGCCGCCGTCGCCATCGACTTCCTCGGCGCCGCTGTCCTTCGCGGCGCTGTCGTCCTGCTTGGGCATGTAAGGATCGGCTTCTCCCTTGCGCACCAGCCTGGGCAGGTTGTCCTCCTTCTTTTCGGCATGGCTGCCGACCATGCCGGAGGCGACGAGGGCGAAAGCGGCACCGCCGCCGCCCAGGGCGAGCATGCCCACGCCGATAAGGATCAGGCCGAGCTTGCCCTTGGCCTTCTTCTCGGTCCCGCCTTCAACGGCGCCGTCCTTGGATGCTCCCTTGTCGCTCACTGTCGGTGTCCCCTGAATGCTGCCGGATCAGGCGTAGATGCCGCCACGGTCGGTGCGCGGCGCGCGGGCCGGACGGTCGTCGCGTCCCGTCAATTCGGTGCCGCTGGGTGCGGGCGGGGCATGGCGACGTTCGCCGTCTTGCCTGCCCGTGGAGGTGTTGCCGGTCTGGGCGGAAGCCTGCCGTTGGTCCTGCTGGAAGGTGCCTGAGCCGGTCTGCGTCTGCGTGCCGTTGCCGGACTGCTGCCACGCTTGCCGCGCATCGCCGCCCTGATCACCTCGATCACCGCCGGCGCCGCCCGCCAGCGATGCGGCGACGCCTGCGTGGACGGCGGCTCCGAACGCCGGGTCGGCGCTGGCCATGGTCACGGTGAGGCCGCTGCTCTCCGGACGGAATTGCAGCGAGACCGAGCCGAACTCGGTGTGGCTGACCGCCGTGCGCACCACTTGCGACCCCGCCGCCTCGCGCGCTTCGGCAATACGGCTCACCAGCGTGGCGAAGTCCTGCGGTGCAGGCGCTGTGTCACGAGAAATCGCGCCGGTTGCCGCCGGAACGGGTGCGCTCGCGTGGGCGAGGGGCACCTGCGATGGCGCCAGCGGCTGGCCGATTTCGCCAGCCGATGCGTCGTGGAGGGAGGGAGGTGCTGGCTGTCGGTCGGCAGGCAGGGTGGCACGCTCGTCGGTCTGCGCGACTGCGGTGGAGGCAGCCGGCATCTGCGCGGGCCGGTCGGCAACTGTCGGCTGGACCGTAGCTCCCCCGGCATCCACGGGAGCGGTGGACGGCGACGCGGTTGCAGGCTGGGTCGGCTCCGTGGGCGACGTCGGGGTCGGAGGCGTCGGAGCTTGCGCAGAGAGTGCGGCGAGGACGGGGTGAGGCGGGGCGGCCCCGTTCTTTGGATTGTCTGCGGATGTGGTTTCGATTGGTGCGAGTTGCACTTGCGCGAAAGCCGTGGACGCAGCGGCTTGCGGTGTCGTCAGAACGGCGGCGCCGGCAGTGTCGGGCAAGGCTGCCTTGGGTGCGCCAACATCCGCCATCAGAGCGACCGTCGTCGCCGGTGCTGACGGACCGACCCCAACGGGCTTGGCGGCGACGAACGCGGCAGGCGACTGCGCGGCTGCCGGCTGGGGTGCCGGTTTGGCCGGGATCGGAGACAATACGGCCAGTATGGCCAGCAGTGCCTCTGCCGGGTCGATGTCTTTCGCATCGTCCGCATCGACAGTCGGGTCCGATGGCGTATCGCGGTTGTCCGCTTTGGCCGGAGCTGCTTCGGCGCTTTGTGCCAGTGCCGCTGCGGCAATGTCCGGCAGGGCTTTGCCGGTCGTCTTGCCGGGGGTGGGGACCACTGCCGCATCCACCTCGGCCGAAATGGCTTTCACGGCAATCGGCACCCTGCCTGCAGCGCCATCCAGAATGGCCGCGAATCCGGCGTTTTCGGTGCCGCTGGGCGTTGAACCGGTAGGAGAACCGGCCGTCGTCGCCGGGGCGCCCTTGGGCGTCGAAGCGGAGAGCGGGGTCATGTCTGCGAAGTTCCCGGATCGATCATGGTGATCGCTATTCAAGTCCCGTGCCAGATGTCCGGCGGCCCGAGAGCGCGGGGGTCTGGCTGGCCTTGGCGATCATCCGTTCCTGCAAGGTCGCGCGTTCCTCAATGGCGGCGCGGCGGCGTTCGGCGGCGGCGAGCAGGATCTGCTTGGCATCAGCAATCGATTGCGCACGCTGGGCATCGCCCTCTGTGCTGCGGCTGATCGCCTGCAACCCGCTGATGAAATTGCCGACCTGATGGAGCGCCGCGCCATCGGTCATCTCGCGGCGGCTGGCATAGTCCGCCGCCAGTTGGCGCGTCCGGTCGGAGAGCGATTTCAGCTGCGAAAGCGTACTTTCCGCTTGGGCCGCTTCCAGCACGGCGTTCTGCTTGGCGATGGCGCGGATCTTTTCGAGGCGCCGCAGCCGGACGAGACGCTGGCGGTCGGCATTCATGGCTCAGTCCGCCAGCAATTGCGCCAGCTGCGCGGTGCTGGCGGCCATGTCGACCACCTCCCGCGCGGGCTGGCTCAGGAACGTGGTCAGCGCCTGATGCATGGCAATCGCACGGTCGAGCTGCGGGTCGGCTCCGGCGCGATAGGCGCCCATCAGCACGAGGTCGCGGTTCGCTTCGTAACTGGCCGAAAGTGCCCGGAACTGGCGCGCGAACTGCTGGTGTTCGGGCGCGACGATATCGTTCATCACCCGGCTGAGCGAGGCGGCGATGTCCACCGCCGGATACTGCCCGCGCTGCGCCAGATCGCGCGAGAGCACGATATGCCCGTCCAGGATCGAGCGCGCGGTGTCCACCACCGGGTCGTCCTGATTGTCGCCGTCGGCCAGCACCGTGTAGAGCCCGGTGATCGATCCGCCGGTGGCCGCCGAATTGCCCGCGCGCTCGACCAGCTTGGTGATCGTCGCCAGCGCGGAGGGCGGATAGCCCCGCGCGGCGCCGGGCTCGCCCAGCAGCAGCCCGATTTCGCGCGCGGCGTGGGCGACGCGGGTGAGGCTGTCCATGATGAGCAGTACGCGCTTGCCTTTCGCGCGGAAGTGCTCGGCCATCGATGTCGCCAGCATCGCCCCGCGCAGTCGCAAGTTGGGGGCATGATCGGCCGGGACGGCGACGACGATGGTGCGGTCCTTCATCCCGGCCCGCATGTGACGCTCCACGAAGTCGGAAACTTCGCGGGCGCGCTCGCCGATCAGGCCGACGACGACCACGTCCGCGCCCTGTGTCTCGGCGGCGCCGCGCGCGATCATGTCGATCAGCACCGACTTGCCGACGCCGGACCCGGCCATCACCCCGATCCTCTGGCCCACCCCGAACGTGGTCAGCGCATTGAGCGCGCGCACGCCGGTATCGAACGGCTGGCGGACCGGGCTGCGGTCGAGCGCCGAGGCGCGCACCCCTCCGGAGGGCCATTCCTTGCGGCTGTGGATCGGAAAACCGCCATCGATGTGCAGTGCCTCGCCATCCACCGCGCGGCCGAGGAAAGGTTCGCCCACCGGCAGCAGGCCGGGCCGCCCTTCGGCCCAGACCCGCGCGCCGGGGCGCAGCAGGATGGTGTCGCCCAGCAACATCATCATTGTCCGGCCGTTGCGGAATCCGATCACTTCGGCGGCGAGCGAAGTCTGCGGCCCATGCGAGATCCGGCAGATCGCACCGACCGGAACCGACAGCCCGCTCACTTCGAGCAGCCCGCCATCGCAGGCGGCGACCAGACCGTAGCGGCGCGGGGCAAGGTCGATCGGTCCGGTGACAAGGTCTCCCAGGATCGATTCGTAGAGCTTCAGCACTGCTGCAAGGCCTCGGCAATCGCGCGGCGCCATGTTGCCGGGCCGTCCTCGACCCCGCCGGAGCCGGTCTCGATCCGCACCGTGCCGCGTTCGAGCGTGCGGTCGGGCCGGATTTTCCATTCGCTGTGCAGGCGTGGGGAGACGAGTTCGAAATCGCGGGGGTTGAGGTGGACCACCCGGTCGTCGTCGGCCCGCGACAGCATCGAGACGGCCACTTCGATGCGGCGGCCGAGCGCGGCGGGATCCAGCGCGAGCGGGGCAATGGCAGCCTCGCACAGCGCGGCCACGGTGTCGCGCAGGCGCAGGCGCAGTTCCTCTTCCAGCCGATCGTCGATCCGCGCGAACGAGAGCGAGAGCCGCTCGCGCGCGGCGGCATCGGCGGCGGCTCGCTGCGCGGCATCCTCGGAAGCCTGTCGGCTGCCTTTGGCGTAACCGCGTGCGAAAGCCTCGGTAAGCGGATCGGGCGCTTCGGGTTCGGGAACCGGCGGCGGGGGATTGTCTTGCGGATCCGCTTCGAGAGCAGGGCCGCCAAAACGGACATCCGGGCGGAACTTCGCAGGCTGCGAAAGCGCTTCGAACAGCCACGAGGAGGGTTGAGACCGCTCGTCTTGTTCCGGCTTTTCCCGGCTGAAGCGGCCCAGCGAGAAGCCCAGATCAGACATATTCGTCGTCGCCCGAACCGAAGATGATGGCCCCCTCGGCCGCCAGCCTGCGGGCGATGGTCACGACTTCCTTCTGCGCCGCGACCACGTCGGCAAGCTTGGTGCGTCCGCGCGCGGCGATCTCGTCCTTCACGCCGTCCGCCGCGCGTGTGGACATGGCGCGGAAGAACACCTCGCGCTCGTCCTCGGTAATCCCCTTCAGTGCATCGATCAGCGCATCGCTGGGGACATCGCGCAGCAGCGTGCCCATGGCCTTGGGATCGAGCACGAAGAGGTGCTCGAACTTGAACATCTCGTCCTCGATCTGGCGCGCCAGCACTTTGTCGCGGCGAGTGAGGTCGCCCATGACGCGTTTTTCGACGACTTTGCTGACGCCGTTGACGATGCCCGCAGCCTCGCGGATGCCGCCCACTTCGAACGGGCGCTGGCCGTGGAAATCGGCGATGCGGCGCGCGAGAAGGTCTTCCAGCATCTGGATCGCCTGCACCGTCACCGGCCCCAGCGTGGCGATGCGATGGACGATCTCCGGCTGAACGGCTTCCGGCAGCGCATGGAGCACGGCCGCGGCGATCTCCGGATCGAGCTGGACCAGCAGCACGGCAATGGCCTGGGGATGCTCGTCGCGCACCAGTGGCACCAGCGAGGCAGCGGTGAGCCAGCGTGCCAGTTCGATGCTGGAATGGCGCGGAGCCTCGGGCTGAATGCGGCTCATCAGGTTCTCGGCCTTCACTTCGCCGATGGCCCGGGTGATCATCGTGCGGACCTGACCGACCCGGTCATGGGCGGCGATGCCCAGCGTCTCGGTCTTCTCGACAAAGCCGGCGATGGCCTCGGCGATCAGTTCGGGCCCGATCTCGCCCAGCGCGCACATCTTCTCGCCCAGCTTGCGCAGCTCGTCCGGCTCGAATTCGGCAAGGATGCGCGAGGTCTGGTCCTCGTTGAGGAGCATCATCATCACCGCCGCATTGTCGGCAGGTTGCAGGGGTGCGGTTTCGCTCATCAGGCTGCCTTCGTCTGGCCTTCGTCGACGGGGTCGTTGATCATCTGGCGCAGGGCGGCCACGGCGCTGTCAGGCTTTTCGGCGACGAGCCGCTGGGCAAGATCGACCTGCCGCGAGAGCAAGTCCGACCGGCTGACGTCGATATCCATGTCGATGGTTTCCGCATCGGCCCGTGCGCCGGTCAGCCGGGAGGCCGGGCCGCCGAGGAAGTGCCCGCCATCGGCCGTCTCGTCGTCCTCGCCCGGGCCCATGATCTGCGCCACGGCCTTGGACTTGCCGCGCTTGGCGGGTGGTGTCCGCTCGCCGCGTAGTGCCTGGACCAGTGGCCTGACGCCGATCAGCAGCACCAGCAACACGGCCAGCACCGCCGCGCCGTTGCGGACCACCATGGCGAACCACGGCGCTTCGTAGAACGGCAGGGTGTCGACGCCGGCGGGCTCGAAGTCGCGGATCACGACCTTGACCTGATCGCCGCGCTGCGGGTCGGCACCGACGGCAGCACTCACCAGAGACTGGATGTCCTGAATGCCCTGCGCTTTCGCGCCCTTGAGCGCGGCGGCGCTGACCGCGACCGCCACGGATAGCCGCTTGATCCCGCCCGGGCGCGAGTTCGATACCGAGACCTGACGGCCCAGTTCGTAGTTCCGGCTGGACGACGTTTCACCATTGGTCGGCGGCGTGCCCGAGGCGGCGGGAGAGGGCGTCCCCTGCGGCGCGCCGGGGCGTGCCTGCGTCGGCGGCGGCGGCGAATTGGACAGCGCGCCGGGGATGCCGGTGGCGGGACCTGCGCCGGTCGATTGCGATTGTTCCTGCGTCTCGCTGCGGATGACGCCGTCCTTGTCGTAGCTCTCGCGCGCCTGCGTCACGTCGGCCATATCGAGTTCGACCTGGGCCTGACTGGTGAAATTGCTCTCGCCCAGCATCGGGCTCAGCAATTGGCCCACCTGCTCGCGCAGCTTGGCCTCCATGCGCGATTGCAGGTCGAGCCGGTCGGTATCCGCGCCGCCCTGCTGCGAGAGCAGGCGGCCGTGCTGGTCGACCACGCGCACGGCATCGGGCGAGAGGCCGGGCACCGAGGCGGCAACGAGATTGACGATGGCCCCCACCTGACTTTCGGAAAGCTGGCGGCCGGGCTTGAGGCGGATCATCACCGAGGCCGAGGGCGGCACATTGTCGCGCACGAAGACGGACTTCTCCCCCTCGGCAATGTGGACGCGGGCGCCGTCGACGCCGTCGATCTCGGCGATGGTGAGCTGGAGATCATGCTCACGCGCGGCGCGCAGGCGTTCACCTTCCAGCGTGCGGCTGGCGCCCATCGGCAGCTTGTCCAGCATCTGGTCGCCGGTTTCGGGCGTCGCCAGCGCGCCATCGGCGGCGACCAGCATGCGGGCGCGATAATAGTCCCCCTCGCCAACCGTCAGCGCGCCAGAGGAATTGTCGATGTGGTAGGAAATGCCCGCCTGTTCGAGCGCGGCGGCCACCCCGGCGCGGTCCGCATCGTCGAGCTGGGCATAGAGCACGCGCTGCGGCGATGGCCCTAGGGCATCCCACGCCAACAGCGCGCCGCCAATCGCGGCAAGGCCGACGAAGACCGGCAGGAAGCGGCGGACCGCCGGTTGGGCGGTGAACGATCCGATGCGGGTGAGCACGGGTCCACCCTGCGGATCGGCGAATGGCGCGAAAAGCGAGCGCGGGGCGGGAAGCTGGCTGGCGCCGGTCCCTTCCGGCATGGCGGCAAATGGTTCGGCCATGGTCTATCAGAGTCCCATCCGCATGATGTCCTGATAGGCGGACAGCAGCTTGTTGCGGACTTGCAGCGTGGCCTCGAAAGCGACCCCGGCCTCCTGCCGCGCGAGCATCACTTTGGCGACGTCGGTCACTTCGCCCTTCTGGTAGGCGTCGGTCACGTCCTCGGCATTGTTCTGGACCGAATTGACGCTGTCGAGCGCGGTCTTGAGCGTGGTTGCGAAGCCTTGCGCGGGGGCCTGCACGTTTGCGGTGTCGCTGGGCGTGGCCGCCTGCGTCGCGTGGATCTGCTTCAGCAGGTCGCTGCGGTCGATGATCTGCTGGCGCATGGCCATGATCTGCTGGATGCCGCCGGGGCTTGAGGACGGCCCGACGATGCTGGAAATCGCACTCATCAGCGTGCTCCGGCCGCGTGGCCCGAGGCGTGGCGGCCGATTTCGATCCCGGCCTCCCGCAGCGAGGCGAGGCGGTAGCGCAAGGTGCGTTCGGAAATACCCAGCTCGCGCGCGGCCTGCACCCGGCTGCCGCCGCAGGCTTCCAGCGTTTCGACGATGGCGCGTGCTTCGGAGATCTGCACGATGCTGGAGAGGCGGCGCGGGCCGTCCGCGTCATGGGCGTCGGGCGCGGCATGGCTTATGCCCGGCACTATCGGCGCGATCAGCCGCGCCGGGCTGTCGAACACGACATGCTCGGGCGTGATCGTCGGCCTGCCGTGGGCCAGCAGCAGCGCGCGGCGGATCACGTTCTCCAACTCGCGCACGTTCCCCGGCCAGGCGTGGAGCTTGAGCATGGCCAAGGCGCTGTCGCTCAGGCACGGCACGCGCGCCGGATCGGGCGCATGGCGCAGGGCCATGGCGAAGGCCAGCGGGGCAATGTCGTCAGGCCGCTCGCGCAGCGAATCGAGCGCCAGCGGGAAGACGTTGAGCCGGTAATAGAGGTCGGCGCGGAACCGGCCTTCGGCCACTTCGGTGGGCAAGTCGCGGTTGGCGCAGGCGATCACCCGGATGTCCACCTTGATCGGCCGGGTCGATCCGATCGGCACCACTTCTTGCTCCTGCAAGGCGCGCAGCAGCTTGGCCTGTAGCGTGAGAGGCAATTCGGCGATTTCGTCCAGTAGCAGGGTGCCGCCGTCGGCGGCGCGCATGAAGCCTTCGCTGGCCTGCGTGGCGCCGGTGAAGGCGCCCTTCTGATGGCCGAACAGCAACGCTTCCAGCATCGTCTCGGGCATGGCGGCGCAATTCACCGCGATGAACGGGCCGCTACGGCGGGCCGAGCGGGCATGGATGAAGCGGCTGAGCACTTCCTTGCCGGTGCCGGTGGGGCCGTTGATGAGGACCGGGATGTCGCTCGCGGCCAGCCGGTGGGCCAGTGCGAAGACCGAAAGGCTGGCCGGGTCTGCGGCGATCGGCGCGTCTGGCCCGGCCATCGCGGCCAGCACCATGGCGAGCGAGCCTTCGCTCACCGGATCGGCATATGTCACTGCCACTCCGCCGCAGGGCGTGCGCGACAGGGCCGGCACGTTCGCGCGAGCAAGGCGCACGACGCGCGGCGCCGTTCGCGGACGACTTGCGCCCAGCGCCGGGTCCGCCGAATCGCGCAGTTCGACCGTGTCGAGCCCGAGCAGCGATCCGGCGATGGCCATCGCGCGGCCGACCAGGGGGCCGTGCCGGCGTTCCAATTGCGCGTCGAAATAGCCTTCGACCATGTCTCGATTTTCCCCGTGGAATTAATCTTCTTCCAACCCGGGGTATGCGGCCCAAACGGCGAATCCTTCGAAAATTTAAGTCCACGTAGCGGCCCCTAGTTTGGACCGTTTCGCGCGTCCGTTCCGAGGGCTTGCGGCAGGCGGACGGCAAGGATGCGGCTTAATTTTGCCGGGCTCTTGCCGGTCTAGCTCTCGACGGTCGGGCCGGATGCACCGGTTTTCCGCCGTTCGGACCTCGGGATCCCCAACGGGAGCAAGTACATGTCAGTTATCAATACCAATATCAGCGCAATTCGGGCCGCGAACGCCTCCAATTCGGCGAACGAGATGCTCGGCACCGCGATGGAGCGCCTGTCGACCGGCAAGCGAATCAACTCCGCCAAGGACGATGCGGCCGGTCTGGCCATTGCCACGTCGATGACCTCGCAAGTGCGCGGCATGAGCCAGGGCATCCGCAACGCCAACGACGGCATCTCGCTGGCGCAGACCGCCGAAGGCAGCCTGGACGAAGTGACCAACATGCTCCAGCGCGTTCGCGAACTGGCCGTCCAGTCGTCGTCGGGCACCTATCAGGACAGCGATCGCGATGCGATGCAGACCGAAGTCACCGCGCTGACCAACCAGATCAGCGACGCGCTGACGCAGACCAAGTTCAACGGCAACACGCTGTTCTCCACCACTTCGGGTTCGGACGTGACGTTCGACATCCAGACCGGATCGAACTCGGGGGAGAAGGTCACGCTGACCTCGAACGCGATCGACGGCACCAACCTGACGGCCTCGGCACTGGACGTTTCGACCTCGACCGCGGCGCAGACCACCATCGATAACGTCGACCTTGCGCTGGCCGACGTGAACTCGACTCGCGCCTCCCTCGGCGCCGGGCAGAACCGGCTCCAATCGGCGGTGAACAACCTGACCAATAACGTGACGAACCTTTCCGACGCGCGTTCGCGGATCGAGGATGCCGATTATTCCAGCGAAACCACGGCGATGGCCAAGGCCCAGATCCTCAGTCAGGCCTCCACAGCCATGATCGCGCAGGCCAACCAGAGCCAGCAGAACGTCCTCTCGCTACTGCGCTGAGCGGTCCTGCCGATCGGTCGGCCTTCGGGCCGGCCCTTTCGGGCCCGGCGGGCTTTCCCCAGCCGCCGGGCCCGTTTTGGCGTGCCTTCTCTCGATTCGCAGCGTGTCGGCCTACGTGGTAATCTCAGGCTCACGGGGCGAACCGAACGCGCAAGATGCGCGAGGAGGAGCACGTGTCACAGCAAATCGACGAAGCGAAGCTGCATGCCTTCATCGGCAAGATGCTCGGCGACCTGGGCGGGGCGATGAGCGTTCCCACGGTCAGGATCGGCTTGCGACTGGGCCTGTTTCAGGCGCTGGCAGCGGCGCCCGCCGATGCCGGGGAACTGGCGGCGCGGGCTGGCGGCCTCCACCCGCGCTACGTGCGTGAATGGGCGCTGGCGCAGGCGGCCAACGGCTATGTCGACTACGATCCCGCCAGCGACAGGTTCAGCCTCTCGCCCGAACAGGCGATGGTCTTCGTGGTCCCCGACAGCCCGGTCTATCTGCCCGGCGCCTTCGAACTGGTGGCAGCGATGATCGAGGCCGAGCCCCGGGTCGAGCAATGCTTCCGCGACGGCAGCGGCGTGCGCTGGGGCGACCATGCGGGCTGCCTGTTCTGCGCCACCGGGGCTTTTTTCCGGCCCGGCTACGTCAACAACATCGTCCAGAACTGGATCCCCGCGCTCGACGGTATCGAGGCACGGCTGCGCAGCGGCGCCAAAGTCGCGGATGTCGGCTGCGGTGTCGGTTTTTCGACGATGCTCATGGCCGAAGCGTACCCGGCCAGCGAGTTCGTCGGCTACGACTTCCACGAACCCTCTATCGATGAGGCCCGCCGACACGCAAGCGAGCACGGACTCGGGGATCGCGTGCGCTTCGAATGCGCGCCGGCCAAGGCGATCGGCGAGAACGGTTTCGACCTCGTGACCATGTACGATTGCCTGCACGACATGGGCGACCCGCGCGGATGCGCCGCGCATATGCGCGAGATTCTCGCGCCCGGCGGCCACTGGATGGTGGTGGAACCGATCGCGGGCGACGCGCCGGAGCAGAACATGAACCCGGTCGGGCGGCTCTATTACAATGCCTCGACGATGATCTGTGTGCCGACCTCGCTGGATCAGGAAGTGGGCGAGGGGCTTGGCGCGCAGGCGGGCGAGGGCAGGCTCTCCGCGATCATGCGCGAGGCCGGTTTCACCAGCGTGCGCCGCGCGGCGGAAGGGCCGTTCAACATGGTGCTGGAGGCGGCCTGATGGCCGCCTAATTCGCGATGGTGATCGAGATCCGGCGATTGCGCGGGTCGTGCGGGTCTTGCGGGATCAGCAATTCCTTGTCGGCCACGCCTTCGATGCGCTTGAAGCGGTCATCCGGAGTGCCGTCATGGATCAGCTGCTGACGCGTCGCTTCCGCGCGCCCGGCGGAGAGCGACCAGTTGTTGCCCGGCACCCCGTCACGATAGGGCACGGCATCGGTATGGCCCCGGATCGTCAGCGGACCGCCATCGGTGCCGATGGCCTCGGAAATCGCCTTCAGCAGTTCGACGGCGGGCGGCGTCAGGATCGTGGTACCAAGGCGGAACATCGAGAAGTCGGCATCGTCCACCATGTCGATGCGGATACCCTCGGTGGTGTCGACCATACGGATCTGCTTGGCGAGCTTGCGCAGTTCCGCCGTTGATTGCAGCTTGCGGGTCAGGGCCTGCTTGGCGAGCGAGGCGCGTTTGGCGGGCGTGCCGCCCTCGCGGTTGCCGCCGGTCGAATCGCGGGGGATCGTAATCGTCTTGGTGCCGCTGCCACCGGCATGGGGCAGGTTGTCCTTCTCGGTCAGCGACGATCCGCCCAGCAGGCCATTGGCCGAACCGGCGCTGCCCTGCCGCGTCTTGACCAGCGTGGGCGAAAAGTAGTCGGCAATGCCCTTGCGCTGTTTCTCGGTGGTGGCGCCGACGATCCACAGCAGCAGGAAGAATGCCATCATGGCGGTCACGAAGTCCGCATAGGCGACTTTCCAGGCGCCGCCGTGATGGCCGCCTTCCACCACCGTCACTTTCTTGACGATGATCGGCCGGGGCGCTTCCTTGAGTTTCCGCGTGGCCATGTCAGCGGCCCCGCATCGCGTCGAGCAGTTCGGACAGGCCGGGACGGAAGGCATGGCCCAGCCCCGAACGCGCGCTTTCGACCACCAGCGGCTGCGGCCAGCCATGGAGCGAGGCGATGATGACCTGCTTCACCGCGTGGAAGATCTGCTCGTCCTGTTCGACGATCTGCTTGAGCCGCCCCGCCATCGGCGCCACGATTCCATAGGCGAGCAGCACGCCCAGAAACGTGCCGACCAGCGCCGAGCCGATCATCGCGCCCAGGATCGAGGGCGGCTTGTCGATCGATCCCATGGTCTTCACCACGCCGAGCACGGCGGCGACGATGCCGAGCGCGGGCAGTGCATCGGCCAGGCCCTGCAAGGCGTGCTGCGGTTCGTGCAGTTCGTGGAAGTGGGTCTTCATCGAATTGTCCATCACGTCTTCCACCGCGTGGACTTCGAGCGTGCCGGAAGAGACCACGATCAGCGTCAGCGTGTCGCAGATCAGGTGGACCAGCGCCTCGTTGGCCAGCAGGCGGGGAAATTCCGCGAAGAGCGTCGAATCCTTCGGCTCGTTGACGTGACTTTCCAGCGCCACCGGCCCTTCGGAGCGCAGGATCTTCATCAGGCGCACGGTCAGGATGATCGCGTCGATATGATCCTGCTTGTTGTGCCGCGCGCCCTTGAACACTTTGGCGATCGCTTTGCCGAGCGCCTTGATCTCGTGCATCGAGTTGCCGGTGACGATGGCCCCCAGCGCGGCGCCGCCGATGATGAGAATCTCGTGCGGAATCGCCTCCATCACCGGGCCGAGCGCACCGCCGGTGATCGCGAAACCGCCGAACACCATCACCAGCAGGATGACGACGCCGATCACTGCGAACATGGTAAACGTCCCCCGTCAGATGGAAGCGCCGAAAGGAAAACCTGTGGCCCTCGGCGGGCCGGGCCCGAACGGATCAGCTGATCTCGTTGAACAGGCTGAGCGAGGCGAGTTTGCCGAAAGTCGATTGCGCGGCTTCCAGCACGGTCAGGGTTTCCTGAAGATTGGCGATGGTGGTGGGGAGGTCGGCGCCGCCAATGTCCGATTCCTCGGTGGAGCGCAGTTCGGATAAATTCGTGCGGCGATCGCCCACCACCTCGATCCACGACAGGCGGGTGCCGACCACGGTCTGGCCGGTGCTCAGCGTGTCCAGCCCGGTCTTGAGATCGGTCAGCGCGGCGGAGGCGGCGCCGGTCGGGTCGGTGGATCCGCCTTTCAGGGCATCGGAAAGACCCTTCACCACGGCGAGCAGATCGGTCTGATTGCCGTTCGCGTCCTTGAAGCTGAGGAATTCCGGCCCGGTCATCGAACGGGTCACGCTTTGCCCATCGCCCAGCGGCAGGGTGTCCGAACTGGCAGAGCCGACATAGACGGCATTGCCCGAGGCATCGAGCGAATAGGCATCCCCCGCGCTCGCCCCCCCGAACAGCGCATGGCCGTTGGAATCGCGCGCATTGGCCAGCGCCAGCAGGTTGCCGAAGATCTGGTCCAGCGCGGTTCCGATGGAAGCGCGCTGGTCGTCGGTCAGGGTAGAACTGGAAGCCTGCGTGGCGAGATCCTGCACTTGCATCAGCGCATCGGACATGTCCGACATCGTCGAATCCGCCAGCGAGAGATCGGCATTGGCGCGATCGGCATTGGTCTTGTCGACACCCGACAGCGCTTCCTGCCGCGACAGCACGCGCAGCCGCGAGGCCGCCACCGGATCGTCGGAGGAACGGTCGAACTTGGCGCCGCTCGACATCTGCGCCTGATAGTTCTCCGCCTGCGTGCGCAGGTTCTTGATGTCGCTCCGGGACCTGTCGAAGAAGGCGCTGGTGCTGGTCGAAACGATCGTCATGGGGGCGTGCTCCGGTCGAACTAGCGGATCGAGAGGATGGAATCGAAGATGTCGGAGGCGACCTGCATGACCCGGCCGTTCGCCTGATAGGCCTGCTGGAAGCTGGTGAGATTGACCGCCTCCTGATCGAGATCGACACCGGCCTGCGCTTCCAGTGCGACTTTGGCGCTGCTGGCGATCGATTCGAGTGCATCGCGGGTGACAGTGCGGCCAGAGACGGCGCTGGAAATGCCGAACAGCAGCGAATCCATGTCCCCGGCCGGGTCCGCCGTATCGAGCGCGCTGCGCATCGCTTCCAGGTTCGAGGGATCGCGGCTGTTGGCGCCCGCTCCGGCGGAGGCGGTGGCGATCTGGCTGCCGCTGGTCAGTGCCAGCGACATGCTGGCCGCATCGGTGCCCGAAAACATCGCCTGACCCGCCGTGCCGTTGAGGTCTACCCCGGCAGTCTGCGCGCCGTTGATGGCGGAGATCACTTCGCCCGCCACCCCGTCGAGCTGGGCGTGGACATCGGCAAGCTGAGACAGCGCCTGGTTCTTGCCCGCGACTGCGCCCGAGGAAATCGTGGCCGCATTCCCATCCAGCGTGAACGTCAGCGTGCCGTCGCTCGCCGTTGCCATCGCCAGTGTGGAATTGGTGCCGCCGTTCACGAGATCGGGCCCGGAGGTGCCGCCCAGACGGACTTCGACGGTGCCGTCGTCCGCGAAGCTGGTGGTGATGTCCACATAGCCGCTGATCTTCTCCAGCAGCGAATCGCGCTGATCTAGCAGGCTGGTCTGGTCGCTGGACGAATCCGAGGCGCGGGCAAGCCTGAGGTTCACCCGGCCGAGTTCCCCGGCAAGGCTGTTGACCTGATCGACGCCGTCCTGCGCCTCGAACCGCAGGCCTTGCCCGGCGGCGTCGAGGCTGGAGGCGGCGGTGTTCATCGTCTGCGCCAGCGTGCGGCCCTGTTCCAGCGCGGAAGCGCGCAGAGATCCGTCGGTGGGATCGGACAGCAATTCCTTGAGCGAGGCCTCGAAGCTGACGACCGAATCGTAGACGCCGGTCTGTTCGACCGCGCTTTCGACGTTTTCCAGCCCCTGCACTTCAGCATCGGCACGCGCGGCGTCGGCGCCGGTGCGGCGCACTTCGGACTGGCGGAACATGTCGGCATTGCGGACGATGCCCGAGACGCGCACGCCCGAGAGGTTGATCGCGTTCGGCGCGGAGCTGACCGAATTGACTGCCAGTTCCGACAGCGAGACGCTGCGCCGCACATAGCCGTCGGACGAGGCATTGGCGATGTTCTGCGCGGTCACGTCGAGCGCGGCCTTGGCGGCCCGGGCGCCGGAATTGGCGATGGAGATCAGGTTCGCGGCCATGGCTTATGCGGCTCCCTTCTGCGGGCTGGCGGCAGATGTCGGTTCGGAAGCGGTTTCGGCGGGAAGGAACCGTTTCATCTGTTCTTCCAGAATGGAGGCCAGCCCCAGCACGCCGCTTTGCGCGGTGACATCGGCGAAATGCTCGTCCTGCATCTGGCGAAAGGTATCCATCGCCTGACCGCCGAAGATCTGATCGCCGCCAAAGTCCGCCTTGCGCGCGGCGGCCAGCATCTGGCGCACCAGCATCGATTCGAACTGCTTGGCTGTGGCCTTCAGCTTCTCCCTATCGCTGGCGCCGGGGGCGATGGTCAGGCCGGGCAGGGCGGCGTCTATCGTGCTCATATCACCACCATTTCCGCCTTGAGCGCGCCCGCTTGCTTCAGCGCTTCGAGGATCGCGACAAGATCGGACGGCGTGACCCCCAGCAGGTTCAGCGCATCGACCACGCGGGCCAGCGAGGCGCCGCCCTTGAACAGCATGACCGCGCGCTTGTCCTCGTCGACCGAGAGCGTGGAGTGCTGCTCCACCGTGGTACGGCCCTGGCTGAACGGTGCGGGCTGGACCACGGTCGGGTGTTCCTCCACCCGCACGGTGAGCTTGCCGTGGCTGATCGCGGCGGGGGCAAGGCGCACGGCGGAGTTGATGACCACGGTGCCGGTGCGGCTGTTGACCACCACGCGCGCCGGGGTTTCGGCCGGGTCCACCTCGATCATCTCGATCGCCGCCATCACGCTGGCGCGGGTGTCGGGCTCGGCGGGAAGATGGAGGGCCAGAGTCACGCCATCCTCGACTGTGGCAGTGCCGGGCAGGCGGTTGTTGATCGCATCGCGCACCCGCGCGGCGGTGAGGAAATCGGCGTCGAACAGGTTCCAGCGCAGCACCGCGTTGCTGTCGAACCCGGTGGCGACCGCGCGCTCCACGCTGGCGCCTTCGGCGATGCGCCCGACGGTGGGGATGTTGACCGTGACGTTCGATCCGTCCTTGCCCGTGATGCCGAGGCCGCCGACCGCCAGATTGCCTTGCGCCATCGCATAGATCTGGCCGTCCGCGCCGTAGAGCGGGGTCATGATGAGGGCCCCGCCGCGCAGCGACTTGGCTTTGCCGATGGCGGAGACAGTCACGTCGATCCGCTGGCCGGGCTTGGCGAAGGCAGGCAGGTCTGCCGTGACCATGACGGCCGACGCGTTCTTCAGCCCGGGCGACACGCCGGGCGGCAGCGTCAGGCCCATGCGGCCGGAGACGCCTTTCATCGCCTGCGTCGTATATTCCAGATTGTCGTCCCCGGTGCCGGGCAGGCCGACGACGATGCCGTAGCCGGTCAGCTGGTTCTCGCGCACGCCCTGGAACTGGCCAAGGTCGCGTACGCGCTCGGCATGGGCATAGGCCGGGGCCAGGAACACGATCAGCGCTATAAGGGCCGCCAGCAGCACGCCAAGGATGATCTCCACGGTGCGGCGCGGGGGATGGGGATGCGGGTTGTCCATCGTCAGAACGGCGAGATCATGTTGAAGAACTGGCCCAGCCAGCCCTGCCGGCCGGAGCGCATGATCGAACCCTTGCCGGTATATTCGATCTTGGCATCGGCCACGCGCGTCGAGGCGATCTGGTTGTCCTCATCGATGTCGGCGAGGCGCACGATGCCCGAGAAGCGGATCCATTCGTCGCCCTGGCTGACCAGCATCTTCTTCTCTCCTCTGACGAGCGCGGTCCCGTTGGGACGGATCTCGGCGATAGTGACTGACAGCGTCGAGCGCAGCGAACTGGTCTGCGCGGCATCGCCCTGTCCATTGAACGTCGAGGACGAGCTGGCTTTAAGCGCATCGGGGTTCAGGAACGACAATGGCCCCTTGGTCGGCGGCGTGATCGAGGCCCCGCCGCCCTTCTGGCTCTTGGAACTGACCGACTTGGCGGCGGTGGTGCTCTCGACCAGCACGATCGTCACCGGATCGCCCACCCGCGCGGCGCGGGTGCCGCTGTGCAGCGGCGCATAGCCGAGCGAGGCGCTGAAGATCCCGCCCGTGGCCTGCACGCCGGTTTCGGGGAGCGGGGCGGGCAGGGTCGGCTCGAAGCCGGAGGGCTTGGGCGGCTTCTTTTCGGCCAGCGCGGGGCTCGTGGGGAGGGCGGCCAGCAGGAGGGCGATGGTGGCTGCTTTGAGGAGGCGCGGGTGGCTGAGATGCTTCGACAAGCTCAGCATGAGCGGGTGTTGTGTGGTTTGGCACCAAGCGAATTGGCGCGTTGCGGTTTGTTCCTCTGCGGATTGCCGCCCAATGGTCCGCCGCTCTGCGACAGCCACCCCTCCTCCGCTCGTCCTGAGCCTGTCGAAGGACCCCGCACCCCGCCCGCGAAACACGGCACGCAACATCACGTCACAACGTCTGATTGGCATTGCGCAACATCTCGTCCACCGCCGAGATCATCTTCGAATTGATCTCGTAGGCGCGCTGGGTCTCGATCATGTCGACCAGTTCCTCCACCACATTGACGTTGGAGGCCTCCAGCATGCCCTGCCGGATCTGCCCGCGTCCTTCCTGCCCGGCCACGCCCATCTGCACGGGGCCGCTGGCGGCGGTTTCGAGCAGGAAGTTGTCCGCGCCCGCCTGAAGCGCGGCCGGATTGGTGAAGCTGGCGATGGTGATCTGGCCGAGCTGCGAGGGGTCGGACTGGCCCGCAAGCTGCGCCGAAACCGTGCCGTCCTGCGAAACGGTGATCGAGGTGGCGCCTTCGGGCACGGTGATCGGCGGCTGGACGATATAGCCTTGCGTGGTCACCAGCTGACCTTCGGACGACCGGGTGAAATTGCCCGCGCGGGTATAGGCAAGCTGGCCACCGGGCAGGCTGATCTGGAAATAGCCGTCCCCGTCGAGCGCGAGGTCGTAGGCATTGCCCGTCGTCTGCAACGAACCCTGCGTATCGATCCGCGAGGTGGACTGGATGGCCACGCCGGTCCCGAGGTTGAGCCCGGTGGCGTAGACCGTCTCGTTGGACGATTGCGCCCCGGCCACGCGGGCATCCTGATAGGCCAGCGTGGCGAAATTGGCGCGGTCGCGCTTGAACGACGTGGTCGAGACGTTGGCGAGGTTGTTGGCGATCACGCGCATGCGCGTGTCCTGGGCTTCCAACCCGGTACGGGCGACCTGAAGTGCGGAACTGGGCATTGTTTTCGTTTCCTCAGCTGTCGATGCGCATGAGCCTGACACCGCCCTCGTCGACCTGCCTTGCGGTCTCGACGAGCTTGGTGCGCATTTCGAACAGGCGCTGCGCCGAGATCATGTCGACGAGTACCTGCGATGCATTGACGTTGGACTGTTCGAGGGCCCCGGGAATCACCTGTGCGTTCTCGTCGACCGGCAGCACCCCGCCGGGCCTGCCGTCCGGGCTGACCACGCGGAAGGTGCCGGCAAGGTCCTTGGCGATCGTGCTGCCGGTGGCGCTGACCAGCCGCAGGCGGTCCACCCGCTGCGGCGGCTCGTCGGGCGTGGCGGGATCGGCAACGAGGACACCGCCATCGTCGGCGATGGTGACGGTCCCGTCCGGCGGCAGGGTGATCGGGCCGCCGTCTCCCAGCACCGGCAGTCCGTCGCCGTTTTGCAGGACGCCGGTCGCGGTGACCGAAAGGTCTCCGCGGCGGGTGTAGACTTCCTGTCCGTCGCTCGCCTGCACGGCCAGCAGCGCCTCGCCCTCGATGGCGACATCGAGCGGATTGCCGGTGCGGTTGATCTCGCCCTGTTTCATCGAGGCGCCGGAGACCCCGGTGCTCGAAAGCGCGCGCACTTCGAGCTGGGGGCCTTCGAGCGTCGTGGGCTGGGCTTGCAGGATCTCCGACTTGAAGCCGGTGGTCTGGGCATTGGCCATGTTGCTCGCGATCACGCGCTCGCGGTTGAGCGAGGCGTTGAGGCCCGAGACGGCGGTGTAGATCAGGCGGTCCATGGTTCAGCCGTCGCTTCAGGTCCGCAGGTTGATGATCGTCTGCGAGATCTGCGACGCCGTATCGATCGCCTTGGCATTGGCCTGGAAATCGCGCTGCGCGGTAATCAGCGAAACCAGTTCCTCGGCCAGATCGACGTTGGATCGTTCGATCGAACCGGACAGCAGCGAGCCGTACTGCCCCGCGCCGGGCTGGCCGTAACTCGCCGCGCCCGAGACACCGGTGGCTTTCCAGCTGGCATCGCCCATCTGCTTGAGCCCGGTGGGTGCCACGAACGAGGCCAGCGCCAGCACGCCGACAGTGGTATTGGTGCCGTCCGCGTACGTGGCCACCACTTGGCCGTTCGAACCGATCGTGACGCCCGCATATTCCGAACCGGCGGCATTGGTCGCGGGAATCTGGGCGTCCTGCAACGTGGTCGAGCTGATCGCGCCGGTGGCGTCTACCGGGAAGACCTGAAGCCGCGCGTCCTGCGCGTTCTTGATGTAGCCGTCGCCATCGGGCGAGAACGAGCCGGCGCGGGTATATTCAGTCTCGCCCGAAGTTGGCGAGACGACAGTGAAGAAACCCTCGCCGTTGATCGCGACATCCAGACCCGAACCGGTCTGCTCGATCGGGCCGAGCGAGAAGTCCTGGCTGATCGAGGACACGCGCGCGCCGATGCCCACGGTCAGCTTGGGATCGCTGAGGACCGAGGCCGAGACGATGTCCGCGAACGAGGCATTGCTCTTCTTGAAGCCGTCGGTTTCCGAATTGGCGATGTTGTTGGAGATGACGTTGAGATCGGTCTGGGCGTTCTTGAGCCCGGTGATCGAGGTGTAGAAAGACATCGGGGTCTCCTGCGGGAAGAGGGGGTCAGCCGGTGGTGGTCTGGTCGGTTCCGGAGGTGTCGGACGTGCCCGTCACCGCGCCCACCAGATCGGCGAGCGAGTTCTGGGAAGCGGTCTGGGCGGACACCAGTGTGTCGAGCTTGGACGAGATCGTGCTCAGCGTGTCCGACATCGTCGTCGTCGAGGCGAGCGTGGAGAACTGCGCCATCTGGGCCAGCATCTGGGTCTGATCCATCGGGTTGAATGGGTCCTGCTGCTGCATCTGGGTGAGCATCAGCTTGAGGAAATCGCCCTGATCGAGATCGGAGAGCGAGGTCTTCGCCTTCTCGGTCGAGGCGGACGAAGCGGTGGTGGAGTTGACGCTGGTTACGGTCATTTCATCCTCACGGTGTCGAGCATGAGCTGCTTGGCGGTCGAGAGGGCCTCGACCAGGTTCTGGTACTGGCGAGAGGCATCGAGCATCTCGACCATCTCGGCGTTCTCGTCGACGGGGGCGACCCACACGTCGCCATTGGCATCGGCGAGCGGGTGGCCCGGATCGTGCTGGCGCACGGCGGCGGCCTGCTCGCGCTGGATGCCCTGGACATCGACCGAGGCAAGGCCGCTGGCATTGTCGAGATTCTCGGAAAAGACCGGGCGGATCGGCTTGTAGGAAGCCTTTTCGCTGCCCGAGACCGACCCGGCATTGGCAAGGTTCGATGCCGCCGCGTTCATCCGCACGAGCTGCGCGGACATGGCGCGCTGGGCGAGCGTGAACATCGTCATCGGCGGCTGGTTGCCCGACATCGTCATTCGCCCTTCAGCGCGCGGGTGACGGTATCGACACGCGCGTGGATGAACTGGAGCGTGGCCGAATAGCCCACCGCGGTTTCCGAGAAGGCGACCTGCTCGTTCTGCATCTCGACGGTATTGCCGTCGAGCGAGGGCATGACCGGCACGCGGTACTGCGTGGCGTCGTCGGCGGCGGCATCGATGTCGCCGCCATGCTGGGCCGACTTGAGCGCGGCGGTGAAATCGATGTCGCGCGCCTTGTATCCGGGCGTGGCGGCATTCGCGATGTTCGAGGCGATCAGGCCCATGCGGCGGGAGCGAAGCTCCAGCGCCTCGGCATGAATCCCGAACAGGTCTTGCGACATCTTGGTTGGCTCCGATTGAACGTGAGGCTGTCTTGCCGGGAGAACAGCAAGGGGCGTGCCAATCGCGGTTTGGGTGGGTTCGGCCAGGGGCGGTGAGGTCCGGGCGGCAATCGCTTGCCGGAAATCCGCAAATCGCGGCCTCCGCCTGAAAGCCCGCCGCGCGCGCCGTTCTTTCCGTAAAGAGGAGAAGGACCGCGTGATCGATCCGCGTACCTTGTTGGACGGCACCAGTGCCGTCATCGTCGTCGGCGGCACGGTGCTGGGCACCGTGCTGCGCTGCGGGCTTGCCGATACGCGGGCCGCTGGCGCCGCGCTGCGCGGGCTGCTGCGGCGGCGTTTCAGCGCGGCCCGGGCCAAGACCGGGCTCGCCGTCCACATTCAGGAGATGCAGCGCGACGGCGTGATCCGCGCGCGGCCGTTCGATTCGGGCGATCCGGAGTTCGACGAGGCGACCAGCCTGTTCATCGCCAGTCGCTCGCTGGATGCGCTGAACATCGCCCATGCCGCGCATCAGCACCGCCGCACCGCAGTCAGCCAGCGCGCGGTGCACTGGCTCCATCAGGCGGCGGACCTGTCCCCGGTGTTCGGCCTTGCTGGGACGCTGATCTCGCTGGCCCAGATGCCCGGCGGCGATGCGGCGATGGACGATTTTACGCGGGTGATCTCGCTGGCGGTGCTGACCACGTTGTATGGGCTGCTGCTGGGCAATCTGGTGTTCGCGCCGCTCGCCCGCATGGTGTCGCACCGAGCGACCGAGGAGGAGGACGAGCGGCAGAAAGTGCTGGACTGGCTGGAGGGGCAAGTGGTGGACGCCTTGCCCTCGAACCTGAAGCCGCACCGCGCGGCGGCCGTGCGCGAGCCGCACCCGGCGATGGACCACAGCCCGCACCGGCACGAGGAAGGCGCCCGATGAACCCGCGCACCGCCGCCAGTTGGCAGACATCGCTGGCGGATCTGTCGCTGATCCTGTTCATGATTACGGCTGCCGCCGTAACGCACCGGCCCGCGCACCAGAGGCCATCCGATCGGCCCGCCCCTACGCATCGGCAAGTCGCGCCGTCTGACCGGTCCGAGCCGACGGCGGTTTACATCGATGCGCCGGGGGCTCCTCCGCTGGACCGCTGGCTTGGCGAGCAGCCGCGCGACCCGCGCCAGCAACTGACGATCACGGTCGCCTATGCGCCCGGCCGGCAGGCCGATGCGCTGGAAGCGGCCGCTCGTCTCTTGCGCAGCGGCCCTCCCGACCCGGCTCTTGAGCATGCGCGGATCGTCGTCGAACCCGGTGATGGACCGCTGCGGGCGGTGCTGGCTTTCGACGCGCCACCCGCTCCGTTCCAAGCTCCGTCCGAAAGCGTGGCACGAAGTTTGCGTCCATCCGGGCAAGCATCAACCCACGGACCTTTGCCAAGATGAACCTTGCCCTGCTTGTTCTCGCCGCTGCCGCGTCCGGTTCGTTTGCCGATCTCGATGCGATCGACCGTCAGGTCGCGGCTTTCACCGGTGCCGGTACCGGCGAGATCGGAGGCGCGCTGACTCCGGTGGACCGCAGGCTACGGCTCAGCCCTTGCCTCAGCGGCCTTGCGCTTTCGTGGCGCGGGACGGGACAGGACAGCGTGGTGGTCCAATGCGGCGATGCCGGGGGATGGCGGCTGTTCGTGCCGGTTCGCCGCCCGGCGGCCCTGGCAGAAGCGGCTTCGGCGGCCCCCGTCATCAAGCGCGGAGACGCGGTGGCCATCGCCGTCTCGGGAGAAGGCTTCACGGTAACCCAGCCCGGAATGGCGCTGGAAGGCGGGGCCGAGGGGGACTGGATCCGTGTACGGCCACTCTCGGGCGCGGGGGTATCGACGCGCACGCAGGAACTGCGCGCCCAGATCGTCAGTCCCGGAACCGTGGCGCTGCCGCTGCCCTGATCGGGCCTATCCGGCTGCCTCCCTCCCGGAATCTTGCCGGGACCTTAAAACTTTTCGCGCCGCACCGTCCTCAAGGGCAGAATTCAGGAAGGAGCGGCATCATGCCACCTATCGAAGTGGGACCTGCGGGCGCCACCGGCGCCGTCAGTGCAAGGCTAGCCCGCACCTCGGGCGGTGAGACATTGCCCGGCGCGAACGGCGTCGTCGCCAGTTCGGAATCGAGCGAGGCACGGTCCACCGCGCCGGCCGCCAGCACGGCGGTCGAAGCCTCCGCGGCGCTCGATCCGGGGCAGATCCCGGTCGACAGCGACCGCGTGGAACTGATCCGCAAGGCGCTGGAGAACGGCACATATCCGGTGATCCCCACGCAGATCGCCGACGCCATGATTGCAGCCGGCGTGCTGCTGAGGAGCCATCAAGAATGACGCAAGGCACCGGCCAGACCGGCAGATCGACCACGGGACCCGAACCGCGCCCGGAACTGCATGACGTGCTGCGGCAAATGCTTGCCGTTCTCGAAGGCGAGCGGCAGGCGCTTGCCGGGCTGGACCTAGGGGATCGTCGGGGCGACCCAGATCAAGGACCGCCTCTGCGGCACGCTCGAAGGCACCTCGATTGCCGAACTGGACGAGGAGTGCCGCGGCATGCTGGAAACCGCGAAGCGCCTGAACGAGGTCAATCGTCAGGTTCGCAACATCATAGCCGCCAATGTCGCCAAGCGCCTTGACGTGCTGACCGGCAGTTCGCGCCTCTATCGCGCCGGGTCGAATTACGCCCTTGCCGCCCGCAGGGGCTGAGGCGCGGGCCAGTTTCTGGCACGGCTCTTGCTGAACTTCTCCCGAAACGATCCGGATCGGGAGCGACACTTTGAGCGAAGGACAAGTTGCGGGCGCCAGTGGCGCGGGCGCGACGGCAAGCAGCGGAACCGGGGCAGGGGTTCAGGCCGCCATCGCCCATGCCGCGCAAGCGACGGGGGTGGATTTCCGCTACCTGCTCGCGCAAGCCAAGCTCGAATCGAGCCTCGATCCCACCGCACGCGCCGCGACATCGAGCGCCACCGGGCTTTTCCAGTTCACCGATGCCACCTGGCTCCAGACCCTTGGACGGCACGGCGCCGATCACGGCATGGCCTGGGTGCAGCAGGCTATCGCCGGGGGGCAAATGGCAGACCCCGGCATGCGCGCGCAAGTCATGGGGCTGCGCTACGACGCGAACGCCTCGGCCCTGATGGCCGCCGAGCTGGCGAGCGACAACAAGGCCGGGCTCTCCGCGCAACTGGGCCGCGAGCCTGATGCGACCGAACTCTATCTCGCCCATTTCCTCGGCGTGGGCGGAGCGGGCCAATTCCTTTCGGCGCTTTCGGCCGATCCGTCCCGCAGCGCCGCCTCGGTGCTGCCGCGTGCGGCCGCCGCCAATCCCACGATCTTCTATTCGGGCAGCAGTGCGCGGAGCCTTGGCGATGTCATGTCGCTGATGCGCGCCAAGGTCGATACGGCGATGAGCGGCGGGGCGGGCGTGCTCTCGCTCGACGCGCTGGCCGCCACGGCCAGCCCCCGGATCGCCTACGACGCCGTCGCGGCCGAACCTGCCATGGCTTCCGTGCCGCAGGGGCCTGTCGCCCGCGAGTTCCATCGCCGGGCGGCGCAAGCCCCCTCCGGAACCACCGGCGGTTCGATGGCGCAGGCGCTCGACAGCATGCTGGGTGCTACCGGAGCCGCCGCGCCAGCCAATGTGCGCGCCGCCTATGCCCGGCTGGCGGGGCTCGGCCTGTGAACCGGACCCTGCTGACCCGCTTCGGCAATCCGGCGGCAGCGGCGCTGCCAGCGGGAATCCTCACGCTTATCGTGCTGATGATCGTGCCGGTTCCGGCTTTCGTGCTCGACGTGTCCTTCGTGCTCAACATCGCGCTGTCGCTGGCAGTGCTGATGGCGGCGATGAACGCGCAGCGTCCGCTGGACTTCTCGTCCTTCCCCTCGGTCCTGCTGTTCGCGACCTTGCTGCGGCTTGCCCTCAATGTCGCCTCCACCCGCGTGGTGCTGGTCCACGGGCACGAGGGCGAGGAAGCCGCCGGCAAAGTAATCGAGAGCTTCGGCAAGTTCCTGATCGGCGGCAACTTCGCGGTCGGCATCTTCGTGTTCCTGATCCTCATCATCATCAATCTGGTGGTGGTGACTAAGGGCGCGGGACGCGTTTCGGAAGTCTCCGCCCGGTTCACGCTGGATGCCTTGCCCGGCAAGCAGATGGCCATCGACGCCGATCTCGCCGCCGGACTGCTCACCGCCGACGAAGCGCGGGCCCGCCGCCGTGATCGTCACCCGCGTCGCCGACGACCGACTGGGCGAGGGGCGCGATCTTGCCGCCCAGATCGGCGGCCAGTTCGCCTCGCCCGCGACATGGCTGCCGGTTGCGGTGGTGCTGGGCGCCATCGGCATGATCCCGGCGATGCCGCAGACGGTGTTCCTGCCGGCAGCAGGGCTGGCGCTGTGGATCTGGCACAAGATGCGCAAGCGGCAGGCCATGGCCGCCGTGCCGATAGTGGAAGCCCCGGTTCCGCCCGATCCTTCGCGCATCGATCTGGAGGAAGTGTCCGACCACACGCTGGTCACGATCGAGCTGGGCTATGGCCTTGTGCAACTGGTGGACGAGCGGCGCGGATCGCCACTGGTCAGCCGCGTGACGGGCGTGCGCAAGCAACTCAGCCAGTCCTTTGGCTTCATCATCCCGCAGTTCCGCGTGCGTGACGCGCTCGACATGCCGCCGCACGAGTACCGGGTCACGCTGGGCGGCGTGAACGTGGGCGGCGCCGTGGTGCGGGCCGACCGCGTGCTGGCCATCGACGCCGGAGAGGCGCGGGCGAACCACACGCTGCGGGGCGAGGCGACGCGCGATCCCAGTTTCGGATGCCCGGCGCTGTGGATCGACCCCGCCTCGCGCGATCATGCCATCGCCGAGGGGTTCCTGACCGTCGACGCGGGCACGGTGATCGCCACGCATCTCAACCAGTTGCTGTCCGAACGGCCGCAGGACCTGCTCGGGCCGGACGAGGTCAAGACGCTGGTCGACGCGCTCAAGCGCCATTCGGCGGGGCTGGTGGAGACGGTGCATCCGCAGCCGCTCTCGCTCGCCGCGCTTACACGGCTGCTGCGGGCGCTGCTGGAGGACGGCATCCCGATCTCCCACCCGCTGCCGATTTTCGCCAGCCTTGGCCGCGCGGTGCAGCAGACGCTGGAGCACGACAAGCTGGTCGATCTGGTCCGCGCCGATCTGGGAGCGCTGATCGTCGGGCGCGTCTGTCCGGCGACCGAGCGGCTGCCGGTGCTCACGCTCGATGCAGGGCTCGAAACCGCGATCATTCAGGGCATGCACGATCCCTCCACCGGGCAGCCGGTGATCGAGCCGGACCTCGCGCGGATGATCGGAGAGCGGATCGCGGCACTGGCCGCTGCGCGCGGAAACGGCGCCATTCCGCTCGCCCTCGTGGTGCAGCCGCGCGCGCGGCGGGCGCTGGCGGCACTGCTGCGGCTGCGCGCGCCGGGCTGCCTTGTCCTTTCCATCGCCGAACTGCCGCCGACCCAGCCGATCGAGGTGATCGATGTGGTCGGCGCGGCAAGCCCCGAGCGCGCGGCGCCGGGGCTGCCCGATCCCGACAACGATCCAGCCGAAAGCATGGCCGCATGAAACAGGACCAGAGAGCCTTCGGATCGGGCACCGTTCACGCCGCCTATGGCCAGAACGCGGCGGGAGGCCGGATCGCGGGCGCCTATCAGGGCGACGTCGCGGACCGGGTGCGGCGCTTCCTGCCGATGGTGCGGCGGCTGGCGTGGCATGTCCATGGCTCGGGCCGGCCGGGTATCGAGGTGGAGGATCTCATCCAGTCCGGGCTCGTGGCGCTCACCGAATGCGCGCAGAAGCATCAGGGGCCGACCGAGGACGGCTTCGCCGCTTATGCCAAGATGCGCGTGCGCGGGGCGATGGTGGACCTGATCCGGCGCACCGTGCCGATGTCGCGCGGGGCGAGCGAGCGGCGGCGGCTGCTTGCCGAGAAGGAGCGCGATCTGCGCGGCACACTGGGCCGCGAGCCACATGGCCATGAACTGGCCGAGGCGATGGGGATGGATGAAGCCGAACTCGCGGCCTTGCGTGATTCCAGCCAGCCGCTGCGTTTCGATTCGATCGAGGAGGCCTATTCGGACCGCGACATGGCTTTTGCGGATGAGCGGCCGGACAGTCTGACACTGCTCGCGGACGAGGAACTGCGTGGGGCAGTGGTGGAGGCGATTGCCGAACTGCCGGAGCGGCTGAGGCTGGTGGTGCAGCTCTACTTCGTGGAGGAACTGAACCTGGCCGAGATCGCGCAAGTGCTGCAAGTCTCCATCCCGCGCGTGCACCAGTTGAAGGCGCAGGCGCTGGGGAAGCTCAGGGAAAGTCTGGAGGGGGTGGCGGATATTCTGTGACGGCCCGGACGCCCTGCGCTCCTGTTTACATCGTTCGTCATTGCGAGCGTAGCGAAGCAATCCATGGGCGGTTTGCGTCGCGCTGGATTGCTTCGCTACGCTCGCAATGACGAAGGGGGGACTACGAGAAGGCAAGACCACAGACCTCCCTCGTCGCCCCCGCGAAGGCGGGGGTCCCGCTTGTTCTTCCGTGCCGCAAGCAAGAAGGAAGCGGGGTCCCCGCCTGCGCGGGGACGACGGAGTGTTATGGGTCAGGTTGTGTTGGGTCAGTTTGTCTTGGGTTCGGAGGGCTTCGTTCGGCCTCAGCCGAGATAGATACCCGCCGGATTACCCGTCACGCCCGATTCCACTTCGAACAGCGCGCCGTCGAATTCCGATTCCGGCAGGCCCTTCGCCGCCGAAGTCACGAACATGCGGTCAAGGTTCTTGCCGGCAAAGGCAATGTTGGTGATGCGCCGGGCAGGCAGCTCGATCGAGCGGTCCCGCGTGCCGTCGGGCGCGAAGCGGGTGATCTTGCCGCCGTCCCAGTGGGCGACCCAGAGGAAACCCTCGGCATCGGTGGTCATGCCGTCCGGATAGCCGTCCTCTTCCGAGAAGCGGATGAATTCCTCGCGGTCATGGGTGCTGTCCGGGGCGCCCTTTGCGTCGAGCTTGAAGCGATAGATCGTCCGCAGCGCCGAATCGGTATGGTAGAGCCACTGCCCGCAGGGCGAGAAGGCCGGACCGTTAGGCACGGTATAGCCCGAATCGATGACCTGCCATTCGCCCTCGGAAGAGAGGCGATAGAGCGTGCCGATCGCGTTCTCTTCCGCCATTTCCAGCGTGCCGCACCAGATCGCGCCGTGGCGGTCGGCCTTGCCGTCGTTCATGCGGTTGCCGGGCAGGTGCGGCTCGGGATCGTTACGCTCGGAAATCGTCAGCGGGTCGAGCGTGATATGGGCGACGCCGTCCTGAAAACCGCCGATCAATCCGCCTTCCGCGCGCTCGGCAACCCAGCCGAGGCGGGCGGGCATGTCCCAGCGGGTGACCGTGTTGTCCGAAAGGCTCAGGCGATTGAGGGCCGGGGCAAGGATGTCGACCCAGTAGAACGCATTGTCGCGTGCACACCACAGTGCGCCTTCGCCCAGTGTGTCGCGGACATCGCGTTCGATCTTGCGCCAGAGCGTCATCGCAGGTCTCCCATCCATTGCCGGTCAGTGTCGTGATTTTCGGGGTTTCGAATACAACTTCGGCCCACTTCCCCACCAGCCCCCAGCCCGGCTTACGCCGTGCAGACTCGGTGACCGGGACCGGTGGGAGAGTGAGCCGGAATCGTGCCCTGGCCCTGAAATTCTGCGAAGTTCGGGGCCGGGCAATGCAGTGCGGGGTGCCCGGAAATCGTTCCGGACACCCCAGTAATGCAGATCAGTGATTATCGCGCGGAAGGCCCATGGTCTGGGCGATACGCTGGTACTTTTCCGCGCCTTCGAGGATCGCACCGGTGTCGAGCTGGCCGACGACCGCACGCTGGATCTCCTGCCACGGGGTCTGCGAAGCCGGGTAGGCATAGCCGCCCTTGGCTTCCAGCGCCGCACGGCGAGCGGCCAGTTCCTCGTCCGAGATCAGCACGTCGACGCGGCCCTTCTTGAGGTCCATGCGCACGCGGTCACCAGTTTCGAGCAGGGCCAGACCACCCATCGCCGCCGCTTCGGGGCTGGCGTTGAGGATCGAGGGGCTGCCCGAGGTGCCCGACTGGCGGCCGTCGCCGATGCACGGCAGGGCGCTGACGCCTTCGGTGATGAGGTAGGCGGGCGGACGCATGTTCACGACCTCGGCCGCGCCCGGATAACCGATCGGGCCGGCGCCGCGCATGAACATCAGCGTGTCGGGGGTGATTCCGGTGGCCGGATCGTCGATGCGGTGGTGGTAGTCTTCCGGACCGTCGAACACCACGGCCGGGCCTTCGAAGGCTTCCGGATCGTTGGGGTTCGACAGGTAGCGATTGCGGAACTCTTCCGAGATCACGCTGGTCTTCATGATCGCGGCGTCGAACAGGTTGCCCGACAGGACCAGGAAGCCCGCTTCTTCGACCAGCGGCTGGTCGAAGGTCTTGATGACGCGGTCGTCCTCGATGGTGGCATCGCGGCAGTTGTCGCCCATGGTCTTGCCATTGACGGTCATCGCGCCTTCCTTGATCAGCCCCTGGCCGATCAGCTGGGCGACGACGGCGGGCACGCCGCCTGCGCGGTAGTAGTCCTCGCCAAGGTATTCGCCGGCGGGCTGGAGGTTGACCAGCAGCGGGATCTTGTGACCGTAGGTCTCCCAGTCCTTCAGCGGCAGTTCGACGCCGATGTGGCGGGCGATCGCGGCAAGGTGGATCGGGGCATTGGTCGAACCGCCGATGGCGGCATTGACGACGATGGCGTTATGGAACGCGTCGAGCGTGAGGATGTCCGAGGGCTTGAGATCCTCGTGCACCATGTCGACGATGCGCTTGCCGGTGTGGTAGGCGCATTCCTGGCGGTCACGGTAAGGCGCGGGGATCGCCGCCGAACCCGGCAGCATCATGCCCAGCGCTTCGGCGAGCGAGTTCATCGTCGTCGCCGTGCCCATGGTGTTGCAGTAGCCGGTCGACGGGGCCGAGGAAGCGACGAGCTTGATGAAGCCGTCCGCATCCAGTTCGCCCGCCGCCATCATCTGGCGGCCCTTCCACACGATGGTACCCGAGCCGGTACGCTCGCCCTTGTGCCAGCCGTTGAGCATCGGGCCGACCGAAAGCGCGATCGCCGGGATGTTCACGGTAGCGGCTGCCATCAGCAGCGCCGGGGTGGTCTTGTCGCAGCCGGTGGTCAGCACCACGCCGTCAAGGGGGTAGCCGTAGATCGCTTCGACCAGGCCGAGGTAGGCAAGGTTGCGGTCGAGGCCCGCCGTCGGGCGCTTGCCGGTTTCCTGGATCGGGTGGACCGGGAATTCGATGGCGATGCCGCCGGCTTCGCGGATGCCTTCGCGGATGCGCTCGGCCAGCACGAGGTGGTGGCGGTTGCAGGGCGACAGGTCGCTGCCGGTCTGGGCGATACCGATGATCGGCTTGCCCGAGCGAAGCTCTTCAAGGCTGAGGCCGAAGTTCAGGTACCGCTCCAGATAGAGCGAGGTCATGTCGACGTTGTCGGGATTGTCGAACCACGCGCGCGAGCGCAGCTTAGCGGGAGTCTTGTCGGTCATGGTGCGTTTCGTTTCGTTCGATCAGCGCGAGGCCGTGGAAAGGCGATAGATCATGACATGCTGGTAGGGCTTGCCGGGATCGACGCGGGTGGAGACGAAATTGGGGTGGTTCGGAGCGTCGGGGAACTTCTGCGGTTCCAGCGCGATGCCGTCACCCATGCGGTAGACGTGGCCGTTCTTGCCGATGAAGGTGCCGTCCAGGAAGTTGCCGGAGTAGAACTGCACGCCGGGTTCGGTGGTGAGCAGTTCCAGCACGCGGCCCGAAACCGGGTCTTCGAGGCGGGCAGCCAGTTCGGGGGTCTTGGTCACGCCCTTGTCGAGCGCGAAGTTGTGGTCGTAGCCGCGGCCCTTTACGATCTGGTCGTCTCGGCCATCGCGGATGCCTTCGGCGACAAGGCGGGCCTTGCGGAAGTCGAACACGGTGCCTGAAACGTCGCGCAGTTCGCCGGTCGGGATCAGCTTGTCGCTGACGGGCGTGTAGTGGCTGGCCGGGATCGTCAGGAGATCCTGGGTCGCGTCGCGCGGGCTGCCTTCACCGGCCATGTTGAAGATGGCGTGGTTGGTCATGTTGAGCACGGTCGGCTTGTCGGTCGTGGCGTCGAACACGATCTTGAGGTTGCCCTGCTCGTCCAGCGAGTAGGTCACCTTGGCCTTCACGGTGCCGGGATAGCCGGCATCGCCGTCAGGGCTGACGAGCGAGAACACGGCGGTCGCCACCGGGCCGGACTTGACCGATTCGACCTTCCAGTTCTGGACGTCGAAGCCCTTGCCGCCGCCGTGCAGCGACTGGCCGTGGTCGTTCTGCGGAAGCTGATAGGTCTTGCCGTCCAGCGTGAACTGGCCGTTAGCGATGCGGTTGCCATAGCGGCCGATGGTCGCGCCCCAGTAGTTGGGGTGCGTCTCGAAGCTGGCAAGGTCATCGTAGGACAGCAGCACGTCGGCAACCTTGCCGTCGCGATCGGGCGCGTTCAGCTTCCAGAGCGTGGCGCCGAAGCTGAGGATCGTGGCCGAAATGCCGTTGGCGGCCTTCAGTGTCACCGCCGTGACGGCAGAGCCATTGGAAAGCGTGCCGGCAGGAGCCTGCGAGGCATCGGCGGCGAAGGCCGCGCCCGGAAGGGCGCAAGCAAGAGAAAGCGCGGAGGAAGTCACAAATACCTTGCGCAGAATCCTCATTCCCTTAGCTCCCATTTCGTTTCTGTATGTACGGACGAATCTCGGTGTGTTCCGGCGCCCTGGGCGGTGCTTTGGCCCATTGACGACGACGTTCCGCGCATATAGTCCGACAAATAGAAAGAGCGCAAGCCGGTTTGCCACAGGACCCGGCAGTTCTGTTATGAGAGGATAGACATGCCCCCAGTGGTTTCATCTGGAGATGCCCCCGTGCTTCATGCACCGCAGGCGGGCGTCCGTTACGGCCCCGCGCTTGCGCTGCTTGCCAGCCTGTTCTTCATGTGGGGCTTCATCACGGTCATCAACAACACGCTGCTGCCGCACCTGCGCGCCGTGTTCGACCTCAACTACACCCAGACGACGCTGATCGAATCGGTGTGGTTCATCGCCTATTTCTTCGCCTCGATTCCCTCGGCCAAGCTGATCGAGCGGATCGGCTACCAGAAGTCGCTGGTCACCGGCCTGCTGATCATGGCGGCGGGCGCGCTGGGCATGATGCTGGCCGCCAGCATCCCGTCCTACGGCGTGACTCTGGTCATGCTCTTCGTGATCGCCAGCGGCATCACCCTGCTTCAGGTGGCAGCGAATCCCTATGTCGCCGTCGTCGGCAAGCCCGAGACCGCTTCGTCGCGCCTCAATCTGGTGCAGGCGCTGAACTCGATGGGCACCATGCTGGCGCCGATGTTCGGTGCCTACCTGATCCTTGGTCGTTCGAAGAGCGGCACGGCCGTTGCCGGCACTGTGCTGACCCCTGCCGAGCGCATTGCCGACGCACACTCGGTGATCCTGCCTTACGCGCTTGTCGCGGTGGTGCTGGTGATTCTGGCCGTCGTCATCGCCCGCTTCCCGCTGCCCGCGATGGGCTCGGCGAACTCGCGCGTTGCCAAGGACCAGCGCAAGAGCCTCTCGCTGTGGGCCCACCGCAACCTCGTGTTCGGCGTTCCGGCGATCTTCATCTACCTGATCGCGGAGATCGGCGTTGCCAATCTCTTCGTGAACTTCGTCAGCCAGCCCGATATCGCCAATCTCACCCATGAGCAGGCAGGCAAGTACCTGACCTTCCTGTGGGGCGGCATGATGGTCGGCCGTTTTGCCGGTTCGGCGATCATGCAGCGCTTCGACGCCTCGAAGGTCCTTGCCTTCTTCTCGGTTGGCGCGTTCCTGGTCATGATTACCACTGTCTTCGCCCATGGCCCGGTTGCCATGTGGTCGCTGATCCTCGTGGGCCTGTTCCACTCGATCATGTTCCCGACCATCTTCACGCTCGGCATCAAGGGTCTTGGTCCGCTGACCGAGGAAGGTTCGGGCCTGCTGGTCATGGCGATTGCCGGTGGCTCGCTGGTGATCGTTCAGGGCTGGCTTGCCGACACCTTCGGCTTGCAGAACTCGTTCCTGCTGACCGCCGTCTGCGAACTCTACGTGCTGTTCTATGCGCTGTGGGGTAGCAAGACGACGCATGCGGAACCGGATCTGGTTGTGCAGCCTGCCGAATAAAGCGGCGCGTTCAGCGATAAATGAAAAGGCCCCGGCGAGCGATCGCCGGGGCCTTTTGCTTTGGGTGTAAATGACCGGCTTGGCTCCGGTCCCAAACCGCCCCTTACGCCGATCACTTCGTCGCCCCCGCGAAGGCGGGGGCCCCGCTGCCTTGCGTCATGCGCCAAGGGAAGCGGGATCCCCGCCTTCGCGGGGATGACGGGGTGTATGTTGTGAGCGCGTGGAATCGGGACGGAATGGTGAGGGAGAGAATCACTCCCCTCCGACCGGAAGCTCCATCGCGCTGCGCGTATCCTCAAGCGCCAGATCGACCAGCACGTTCATCGCTTCCGCCGCGCCAGCCGCGTCTCCGGCCGCGATGGCGTCGTAGACGCGCACGTGGTCGGGAATCGGGTTGCGGGGCAGAGCGCGGGCGCGCTGCTTGAACTGGGTGGTCCAGTTCACCGCCGCCCCGATCGAGGCGCTGAGCACCAGCAGTGCGTCGTTGCGGGTCGCCTGGAGAATCGCGTTGTGGAAATCGCGGTCCGCCGCACGTCCGGCCTCGGTGGTGAGGGTGTGCCGGCGCATTGCCGCCAGCGCGTCCTTCATCACCTTGAGGTCGTTCTTGTCACGGCGCTGCGCGGCAAGGCGGGCAGCGGCGGGCTCGACGATGGCGCGCAGCTCGAACAGGCTGCGCACGAACTCGATGTCCGGCTCCCCCGCGAAAGCCCAGCCCAGCACTTCGGGGTCCAGCAGGTTCCAGCGATCCCTTGGCAGGACCCGCGTTCCGGCCTTGGGACGGCTTGCGACCAGACCCTTCGCCGTGAGCACCTGAATGGCTTCCCGATAGGCACTCCGCGACACCTGGAGCTCCTCGGCGAAGGCAACTTCACCAGAAAGAATATCCCCGGGCGCATATTTGCCGGACAAGATGGCCGTTCCCAGTTTATGGGCGATTGCACCGTGCAGGCGGCGGCCCGGACCCCGGGCCTCGTCGGCCGGCCTTGCACTTTCTTCATCGTTCACGAAATTGGCTTCTGACACTGTTACAGGCACCTCCCGAAAGGAACCTAACAGCCCTTTCAGCGTGAAGGAACGACAAACATTGCGTTTCCTGTGCGCTCGGAATATGTCGGAGTAAATAGGGAGACCCCAAATGACCGAATTCCGTTCCATCGTGGCCGCAACCGGTGAGCCCCAGGGCGAACCGCTGGCCGTGAACGGCACTGCCGATGTCGCTGCCGCCTGCGCCGCAGCCGCCGCGGCCTTCGATACCTATCGTGCGACCGACCGTGAAACCCGCGCTTCGTTCCTGGGGCGAATCGCTGACGAGATCCTCGCCATCGGTGAGCCGCTGATCGAAGCCTACATGGCCGAGAGCGGTCTGCCGCGTGCGCGCGGTGAGGGCGAGCGTGGCCGTACCATGGGCCAGCTGCGCATGTTCGCCGATGTCGTCCGCAAGGGCCAGTGGCAGCAGCTGCGCATCGATCCCGCCCTGCCGGACCGCGCTCCGCTGCCCCGTCCCGACCTGCGCCTGCGCATGATCCCGGTCGGCCCGGTCGCCGTGTTCGGCGCATCGAACTTCCCGCTCGCCTTCTCGACCGCCGGTGGTGACACCGCTTCGGCGCTCGCCGCCGGTTGCCCGGTCGTGGTCAAGGGCCACCCGGCCCACCCGATCACCGGCAGCCTGATTGCCGCCGCGATCGCCAAAGCGGTCAAGGATGCCGGCCTTCCCGAAGGCGTGTTCCAGCACCTCGTCGGTCCGTCGAACGAACTCGGCGCCGCGCTGGTTCAGGATCCGCGCATCGCTGCCGTCGGCTTCACCGGCTCGCGCGGTGGCGGTCTCGCCCTCGCCAAGCTGGCGCAGGCCCGCGAAGTGCCGATCCCGGTCTATGCCGAAATGTCGAGCATCAACCCGGTCCTGCTGCTTCCCGAAGCGCTGAAGGCGCGCGGCGAAGCGCTGGGCACCGCGTTCGTCGGTTCGCTGACGATGGGCGCCGGCCAGTTCTGCACCAACCCCGGCCTGATCCTGGCCGTCGAGGGTGAAGGTCTGGACGCATTCGTTGCCGCCGCCACCGGCGGCGTGTCGGAAGCCAAGCCGCAGACCATGCTGACCACCGGCATCGCCGCCGCTTATGCCAAGGGCGTGGAAGCGCTTGAAGGCAATGCGGGCGTCGAGACCATCGCCAAGGGCGAAGAAGGCAGCAAGACCACCGGCGGTGCGATCCTGTTCCAGACCACGGCTGCACAGTTCCTCGCCGACAAGGCCATCGGCCACGAAGTGTTCGGCGCTGCGTCGATCGTCGTGCGCTGCAAGGACGAAGCCGAACTCGCCAGCCTGCTCGAAGGTCTTGAAGGCCAGCTGACCGCCACCCTGCACATGGACGAAGCCGACGAAGCCGCCGCTTCGCGCCTGCTGCCGGTGCTGGAGCGCAAGGTCGGCCGCATCCTCGTCAACGGTTGGCCCACCGGCGTCGAAGTGTGCCACGCGATGGTGCACGGCGGCCCGTTCCCCTCGACCTCCGACCCGCGCACCACGTCGGTCGGCAGCCTTGCGATCGACCGCTTCCTGCGGCCGGTCAGCTACCAGAACTTCGCTCAGGGCCTGCTTCCGGCAGAACTGCGCGACGCAGCCTACGGTGACGGCGCCCCCCGCCTGATCGACGGCACGCTTACCCTCTAATCAGCCCACCCAATCCCCGCGGCGCGCTCCCCCAAGAAGGCGCGCCGCGGATCGGGCTAAGACGCCCCGGGAGAGATCCATGACTTACCTTCGCCTGCTCCAGCATCGCGCGCCCGACGGCGTGCGCTCCGTTATCCTTGCCGAGGGCGATGCCGCCCACTTCCTTCAGGGCGTCACCACCACCCGCGAACTCGCCCAGCGCGCCATCGCCGAAGGCGTGACGCTGGCCGAGGCCGCCAAGGCTTGCGCTGCGGGCGAAGCGGTCGACATCGCGGCCGAATTCGCGGCCGGCACTCTGCTGGCCCCGATCGACCACGACGATTCCGCACACCTGCTGATGACCGGCACCGGCCTGACGCACCTTGGCTCGGCCGAAGGCCGCAACAAGATGCACGCCGCCGCCGCCTCGGGTGAGCACGTCACCGATTCCATGCGCATGTTCCTTGAAGGCCTCGAAGGCGGCAAGCCCGCTGCCGGCACCGAAGGCCAGCAGCCGGAATGGTTCTACAAGGGCGACGGCCAGCTGCTCGTCGGCCCCGGCGAAGCGCTGACCATGCCCGCGTTCGCCAAGGACGGCGGCGAAGAGCCCGAACTGGCGGGCATCTATCTCGTCGGCGAAGACGGGAATGTTTATCGCCTTGGCCTCGCGCTCGCCAACGAGTTCTCGGACCACGTGACTGAGCGTCACAACTACCTCTGGCTTGCGCACTCGAAGCTGCGTCAGGCCGCGCTTGGCCCGGAACTGCTGCTCGGCACCCCGCCGGAGAAGATCGAAGGCACCAGCAAGATCGTGCGCGATGGCGAAACGATCTGGGAAAAGCCCTTCCTCTCGGGCGAGGCGAACATGTCGCACACGTTCGCGAACCTTGAGCATCACCACTTCAAGTACGACCTGTTCCGCCGTGCCGGCGACGTGCACGTCCACTTCTTCGGCACCGCCACGCTCTCGTTCAGCGACGGCGTGACGACGCAGGAAGGCGATGTGTTCGAGATCTCGGCCGCGCCGTTCACCCTGCCGGTCGCCAACCCGCTCGCCCGCGCTGCCGCTCCGGCCGCCGCGACCATGACCGTGAAGGCGCTCTGAGCCATGGATCCGATCCGCATTGCCATCGTTGGCGTGGGCAAGATCGCCCGCGACCAGCACATTCCCGCGATCGAAGGCAACCCGAACTTCAGCCTCGGCGCCACGGTCAGCCCGCACCATCGCGGCCCTGAAGGCATCCCGCACTTCAGCAGCCTTGAAGACCTGATCGAGAACGGCCCGGCCATCGACGCGGTGGCGCTCTGCACCCCGCCGCAGGTCCGTTACGATCTGGCTGCGCTGGCGCTGTCGAAGGGCATGCACGTGTTCCTCGAAAAGCCGCCGGGCGCCACGCTGGCCGAAGTGGCCGCGCTGGAAAGCCGCGCCGAGAAGGTGGGCGCGACGCTGTTCGCATCGTGGCACTCGCGCTACGCCGCCGGCGTTGCCCCGGCCCGCGCCTGGCTGGCAGAGCGCACCATCCTTAGCGCCAAGATCATCTGGCGCGAGGACGTGCGCGTCTGGCATCCGGGTCAGGACTGGATCTGGGAGCCGGGCGGCCTTGGCGTGTTCGATCCGGGCATCAATGCCCTGTCGATCGCCACGCACATCATGCCGCGTCCGTTCTTCCTGAAGGATGCCACGCTCAGCCTGCCGGCCAACCGCGCCGCGCCGATCGCCGCCGATATCGAGTTCCGCGATACCGCAGGGGCCGAAATCCACATGGACCTCGACTGGCGCCAGACCGGCCCACAGTCGTGGGACATCATTGTCGAGACCGACGCGGGAACGCTGAAGCTGGCCAATGGCGGCGCCGTGCTCACCCTGCCCACCGGCACCGAGCACAATGAGGACATGGAATATCCCGGCCTCTACGCGCGCTTCGCCAACCTGATCCGTGGCGGCCGCAGCGATGTGGACATCGCGCCGCTGCGCCTCGTCGCCGACGCATTCCTGCGCGGCAAGCGCGAACTCGTCGAAGAATTCCACGACTGATTTTCCCGGGAGAGGACAAGAAATGTTGAAGGCGATTCGCCGCACCACCGCTGCCGTCCTGCTGAGCGCCACTGCGCTCGCAGGCACGGTCTCGACGGTGGCCCATGCCGATACCAACGGCCAGCCGACCACCGCGACGATCGAAGCGGACACGCCCGGCCCGGTTTACCACAAGGAAGTGTTCACCCAGTTCGCCGAGCACCTTGGCACCGGGATCTACGGCGGCCTGTGGGTCGGCAAGAACAGCAAGATTCCGAACACCAACGGCTTCCGCAACGACGTCGTCACCGCGCTGCGTGAACTGCAGGTGCCGGTGATCCGCTGGCCCGGTGGCTGCTTCGCCGACGAATACCACTGGCGTGAAGGTATCGGCGCGCCGAACAAGCGCCCGGTCAAGGTCAACACCCACTGGGGCGGCGTGACCGAGCCCAACGCCGTGGGCACCCACGAATTCTTCGAACTGCTGCGCCAAGTCGGTGCGGAAGCCTATATCGCCGGCAACGTCGGTGATGGCACCCCGCGCGAAATGGCCGAATGGGTCGAATACATGACCGCGCCCGCCGGCTCGCTGGCCGACGAACGCGCGCGCAACGGCCACAAGGAACCGTGGAACGTCGCCTACTTCGGCGTTGGTAACGAGCTGTGGGGTTGCGGTGGCAACATGCGCCCCGAATTCGCCGCCGACGAGACGCGCCGCTATGCGACTTTCGTGAAGGCGCCGGCCGGCACCAAGATCCTCAAGGTCGCCTCGGGCGCTAATGTCGACGACTACAACTGGACCGAGACGATGATGCGCGTCGCCGGCGGTAACGTCGACGGCCTCTCGCTCCACTATTACACGCTGCCCGAAGGCGGTTGGCCGCCCAAGGCCGATCCGGTCAATTTCGACGAGCGCGGCTGGGCCGATACGCTCAACGAAGCGCGCCGGATGGACGAACTGATCACCAAGCACTCGGCGATCATGGACAAGTACGATCCGGCGAAGAAGGTCTTCCTCGCGGTCGACGAATGGGGCGCCTGGTACGCTCAGGATCCGGGCACGCATCCGGGCTTCCTGCGCCAGCAGAACACCCTGCGCGATGCGCTGATCGCCTCCGTCCATCTGGACATCTTCGCCAAGCATGCGGACCGCGTGCGCATGACCGCCATCGCCCAGATGGTGAACGTGCTGCAGGCGATGATCCTGACCGACGGCAGCAAGATGGTGCTGACGCCGACTTACTGGGTCTTCGACATGTACAAGCCGTGGCAGGATGCGACGGTGTTGCCGATCCAGATCAAGTCGCCGTGGTATGCGAAGGACGAGTTCACGATGCCCGCCGTCAGCGGCTCGGCGGTGAAGGGCAAGGACGGCAAGATCCACGTGGGTCTGTCGAACCTCGATCCGAACCAGTCGAACACCGTGACGATCAAGCTCGACGGCGTTTCGGCAGGCGCCGTCACCGGCAAGATCCTGACGGCTTCGGCGATCAATGCACACAACACCTTCGACGCACCCAGCGTGGTGAAGCCCGAGGCGTTCTCGGGCGCGAGCGTGCAGGGCGGCAATCTTGTCGTCACCCTGCCGGCCAAGTCGGTCGTGGTGCTCGAACTGCAATGAGCGTGAAGCACGTCCTTGGTGACTGGGGCACTACCCGCCTGCGGCTGTTCCGCATGGATGGTGCCGATGTCGACGCCCGGCTCGATGGGCCGGGCGCGCTCGCCGGCAATGCCGAGGGCGCGCTGGCTGAAAGGCTGGACGTCTGGAAGGCGGAAGGGGCGCTGTCCGAAGTCGTGCTGTGCGGCATGGCCGGCGCACCGGGTGCGCTCGTCGCGGCAGGCTATGCGGCCTGCCCGGCGGATGCGGGCCAGTGGCTCTCCTCGCGCACCCGGCTCGAAGTGGCCGGCGTTCCGGTCTCGGTGCTGCCGGGGCTGAGCTGCAAGGATTCCGAGGGCGTGCCCGAAGTGATGCGGGGCGAGGAGGCGCAAGTCTTCGGCGCCCTCGCGCTTCACCCCGAACTTGCCGTGGGCGAGCATCTGATCGCGCTGCCGGGCACCCACTGCAAGTGGGTCTCGGTGGTGAACGGCACCATCGTCGGCTTCCGTACCCACCCGACCGGCGAGCTGTTCGCGCTGCTGGCCGGTCAATCTACGCTGACCGGGCCGGACACGCCGGGACAAGGCAGTTTCGACGACGGCTTCGCCCGTGGCCTCGACCGCTGCGAAGAACCGCTGACCGGCGCCCTGTTCGAAGCCCGCGCCGCGCGGATGCTCGATGGACGCTCGAAAGACTGGTCGCGCGGTTATATCTCCGGTCTGCTGATCGGCGGCGAAGTCGCCGCGCAAGTGCCTACCGGCATTTCGGTAGTGCTGATCGGCGACCCGGCGCTTTCCGCGCTTTATGATCGCGCGCTGGCGGCCCGTGGCTGCACCTCGCGCAAGATCGATGGCGATGCGGCGGTCCTCGCCGGGCTCGCCATCGCGAAAGGACAGAAGGCATGAAGATCGAAGACGTTCTGGCCGCAGGCCATGCACCCGTTGTTGCGATCCTGCGCGGCATCCAGACCCATGAAGCGGTCGCCATCGGCGAAGCGCTGGTGGAAGCCGGCGTGCGCATCATCGAAGTGCCGTTCAACTCGCCCGATCCGGCCGGCTCTATCGGCGCCATGGTAGAGGCGCTGGGTGACCGCGCGGCCATCGGCGGCGGCACCGTGATCGGCACCGATCTTGCCGAGACGCTGGCCGGCGTCGGCGGCACTTTCATGGTTTCGCCCAATGTCGACCCGGGCGTCATCAAGCGTTCGATCGAACTGGGCATGGACGTCCTCCCCGGCTTCCTGACCCCGACCGAGGCTTTCGCCGCCGTGGCGGCAGGCGCCAGCGACCTGAAGCTGTTCCCCGGCTCGGTGCTGGGCAGCAGCTACATCAAGGCGATCCGCGAAGTGCTGCCCAAGCACAGCCGCGTCTGGGCCGTGGGCGGCGTCGGCGCTGCCAATGTCGCGGAATACCGCGCGGCGGGCGTCTACGGCATTGGCGTGGGCGGCAGCCTCTACAAGCCCGGCTTCGATGCCGCGACGGTCGGCGCCAAGGCGGCCGAGATCATCGCCGCATGGAACGCGGCCGGGGGCTGAGCATGATCCGCAAGTTCTCGTTCCTGCTGGGTCTCGCTGCGCTGGGCCTGACCGGCAGCGTCGGCGCCCAACAGACCGATGGCGCACCGACGCTCAACTCGCAGATGACCGGGGACCTCGTGGTCCACGATCCGGTCATCATCCGCGAGGGCGACACTTACTACGTCTTCTCGACCGTGGGCCGCTATGTCGGTATCAAGACCTCGAAGGACCTGAAGGCCTGGAAGGACGCAGGCTCCGTCTTTGCGGAGATTCCGGCTTGGGCCAAGCAGGCGGTTCCGGGCACCGAAGGCATCTGGGCGCCGGACATCTCCTACGTGAACGGCGAATACCGGCTCTATTACTCGGTCTCGACTTTTGGTTCGAACCGCTCGGCCATCGGCCTTGCGACCAGCAAGACGCTCGATCCCAAGGCCAAGGGGTATGGCTGGAAGGATCAGGGGCTGGTCGTCATGTCCACCCATGACGATGACTTCAACGCCATCGACCCGAACTTTGTGCAGGATGATCAGGGTCGCCAGTGGCTCACGCTCGGCAGCTTCTGGAGTGGAATCAAGCTGTTCCCGCTCGATCCGAAGACCGGCAAGGTGGCCCCGGGCACTGAGCCCTATTCGATCGCCCGCCGTCCTGCCCCTGCCGGCGGCCCGGCCCCGATCGAGGCCCCGTTCATCATCCCGCACGGCGGATGGTATTACCTGATCGCGTCCTATGACTATTGCTGCAAGGGCGCGAACAGCACTTATTACACCGTCATCTCGCGCTCGAAGAAGATCACCGGGCCCTACAAGGGCAAGGACGGCAGCGACATGATGCAGGGCGGCGGCACGATCCTGCTGCGCGCCGATCTGGAGGAGAAGCACCGCTTCCGCGGCCCCGGCCATGCGGGCGCCTTCACCGACAAGGACGGCACGACCTACCTCGCCTACCACGCCTACGACAAGGACAACCAGGGCCGCCCCACGCTGCGCATCGCGCCGCTGGTCTGGGGAGCCGACGGTTGGCCCGTGGCGCAATACTGAGACCCACCAGCTGACACCCCGGCTTTCGGGCCGGGGTGTCCTTTTCCCGCCCGGGGGGTGCGACCGGGACACCGCAACGAAACGAAATCACGGAAGAGGACCCCCATGAATTTTCCCCTTTCGCGCCGCGCCTTTGCTGCCGGGGCCGCGATGCTGCCGATGGCCTGCACGTCTGCCGGCAAGAACGCGCTCGGCTCGGCCCCCGCCGCGACCGGCGCGCCCGTTCCCGTCAATCCGCTGGTCAGGCAGCGCGCCGACGCGCAAGTCTTCCGCCACGACGACGGCTATTACTACCTGACGGGCTCGGTGCCCGAGTACGATCGTCTGGTGCTGCGCCGTTCGAAGACCGTCGCCGGTCTCTCGACGGCCGAGGAACGCGTGCTGTGGCGCCATGAAGCCTCCGGCCCGATGTCCGGCTTCATCTGGGCGCCCGAGCTGCACTTGATCGATGGCCGCTGGTACATGTACTTCGCGGCCGGGCCGAGCGGCGGCGGCGAGGACGTGTTCCGCATCCGCACCTTCGCTATCGTCTGCGACGGACCCGATCCGATGACCGGCAACTGGAAGATCGCCGGCCAGTTCCAGCTGCCCACGGACAGCTTCAACCTCGATTCCACCAGCTTCGTCCATCGCGGCACGCGCTACTTCGCCTGGGCCCAGCGCGAGGCGGGGATCGACACCAACTCTAACCTCTACATCGCGCCGATGTCCGGCCCGCTGACGCTGGCCGCCGCGCCGACCCGCCTGTCGGTGCCGACGCTCGACTGGGAAATCCGGGGCTACAAGGTCAACGAGGCGCCCGCCGTGATCGAACACGCGGGCAAGCTGTTCATGACCTATTCGGCCAGCGCCACCGATGCGCGTTACTGCCTTGGCCTGCTGTCGATCGACGCCGAAGCGAACCTGATGGACGCGAGCCTCTGGACCAAGTCGCAACATCCGGTCTTCACCACCAACACCGCGACCTCGGTCTACGGCCCCGGCCACAACAGCTTCACCGTGGACGAGCAAGGCCGCCCGCTGCTGGTCTATCACGGCCGCGATTACGAGGCGATCCAGGGCGACCCGCTGTTCAACCCGGACCGCCACACCCGCGTCCAGCGCCTCTACTTCGACGCCTCGGGCAATCCCGATTTCGGCGTGCCGGTGGGCAATGGCGCGATGCCCGATCGCTTCATCTCGGTCGCCCGCCCGGGCACCTACATGGCACATGAGGGCACGCGCATGACGAGCGCCGCAGTGCCGCTGCCGCAGACGCAGTTCCGCGTGGAAGACGCGGGCGAAGGCACGGTGACGCTCTCGCCGATTCTCCTGCGCGACCATTGCCTCGTCGCCACGGCGGACGGTTCGGTTTCCATCGCCCAGCGCGGCACCGGGCCTGAGAAGTTCCGCCGGACCAGTGCCGGCGGCGGCGCCGTGCGATTCGTCTCGGTGACTGATCCATCCAAGTCGCTGGCAGTCGCTCCGGACGGCCTGCGCCTCGCCCCTGGCAAGGACGCCGCGAGCGCCTGGAAGGTCGATTGATCTTTTAAAAGTCGGACAACCGGTCTCTGCCCCCATCCGGGCGCAGAGACCGGAGCCGACCATTGCCTCGTCGCCACGGCGGACGGTTCGGTTTCCATCGCCCCGCGCGGCACCGGGCTCGAGAAGTTCCGCCGGACCAGTGCCGGCGGCGGCGCCGTGCGATTCGTTTCGGCCACCGATCCGTCCAAGTCGCTGGCAATCGCTCCGGACGGCCTGCGCCTCGCCCCCGGCAAGGACGCCGCGAGCGCCTGGAAGGTCGATTGATCCTTTAAAAGTCGGACAACCGGTCTCTGCGCCTTTCCGGGCGCAGAGACCGGAGCCGTACACTGTCTCGCCGGATGATGGCTCCTGCGGCCATTGTGCCACAGTTGTTTCAGCATTTTTGCAGCACTACCGTTTTTATGCTTGCGCCTGATTAGTCCGACTAATAATTAGTCTGAGTAATCGGAAGGGGCATGGTATGGGCCAGCCCCACATGGGAGGGTTGATCCATGGCGCTCAAGCCATTTGCTTTCTGTACGGCATCCATTCTCGCGCTCGGCCTCGCCAGCGTCGCTCATGCACAGGATGCAGCACCGCAGGCCGCCGCTGATGATGCCGCGCCGAATGCTGACGATATTGTCGTCACCGGCGTGCGCGCCTCGATCGTCGGCGCCATCAACAGCCGCAAGAACAACATCCAGATCGTCGACTCGGTTGTGGCCGAAGACGTGGGCAAGCTGCCCGACAACAACGTTGTCGAGGCGCTGCAGCGTGTTACCGGCATCCAGGTGACCGACCGCGCAGGCGGCGAAACCGCCACGATCACGATCCGTGGTCTGTCCGATCCCGTCACCACCTGGAACGGCCGCAACATCTTCACCGCTGCGGGTACTTCGTTCGCGCTGCAGGACGTTTCGGCGAACCTCGTCAAGCAGATCGACGTCTACAAAACCCGCTCGGCCGACCAGCTCGAATTCGGCCTTGCCGGCCAGATCGACGTCGCCACGCGCCGTCCGTTCGACTTCGACGGCTTCACCATCTCGGGCCTCGCCCGCGGCGTCTACAGCGAGCTGGCGGACAAGTTCAATCCGAACGTGGCCCTGTTGGTCAGCGACCGCTGGCAAACCGGCATCGGCGAGATGGGCTTCCTGATCAACGGCAGCTACACGCGCGCCAAGTATCGCAACATGAACGTGCAGGCCGGCGCGCTGGTGCCGTTCGCCACCGAAAATCCGCCCTCGGGCACCTGGCTCACGCCGCTGCAGCGCATCTTCCCGAACACGGATCCGAACAACCCTTACTGGACGCCGGGCTTGAACGCAGGTCTGCCCACCACGCCGGGTTCGACGCTGAGCATCGACGGCGTCGATGTGCCGTACTACCTGTCGCGCGACGCCGTGATCAGCACCGACCTTTATGGCAAGCGTGAGCGTCCGTCGATCAACGCAGCGTTCCAGTGGGCGCCGAACGACCGTTCGACCTACACCGCCGAATTCTATTACTCGGGCTTCCGCGGCACGACTTTCAATTCGATGATGTTCAGCTACGTCGACTGGTGGCAGGATCTCGGCACCGATCCGGGGTCGACGTTCCAACTCTATGACGGCACGAATATCATCAAGTCGCGCCAGGTCGGTGACGTGGCCGGCTTCAACAGCGCCGACTATTCGACCAACAGGACCGATAGCTACGTTTACGCCCTGAACGCGGACTGGGACGTCGGCGCGCGCGGCAAGATCACGGCTGACCTGACGTATCAGGACAGCAAGAACGAAACCTCGTTCTTCGCCATGCGCACCAATCGCCCGTTGATGGATATCAACGTCGATTTCAACGCGGGCGGCGGCATCCCTTCCTACAGCTTCGAAAACTCCAAGATGCTGACCGATCCCAGCGCCTGGACGCTTGGCGATCTGTTCGACAACGGCAACAAGAGCACCGGCAGCGCCTGGACCTTCCAGCTCGACGGTCACTACGACTGGGACGAAGGCTTCCTGCGCCGCATCAAGGCGGGCTTCCGCTACGACAACCGCAGCGCCAGCACTTTCGTGCGTGAGCAGAGCGCAAGCGCACCGGCCGGTACGCTGGCTTCGCTGGGTGACGGCTACAGCTTCACCAACAGCGGCTTCTTCGATGGTCAGGCCGACGTGCCGACCAGCTGGGTGCTGGCTAACGGTCCGGCGCTGTACAAGAATGCCGACGCCATCCGTTCGTTGTATCAGTCGACCAACCCGAACCTGCTGCTGTCCGACCAGATGTCGTTCGGCCGCGTATTCGACATCAACGAAGTCACCCTGGCGGCTTACCTGATGGCGGATGGGCAGATCGACATCTTCGGTCGCCCGCTGATGGTCGAAGGCGGCGTGCGCCTTGTCACCGTCGATACCGACTACGACTACTTCGATCGCTACAACGGCTATGCACGGACGGGCGTTTCGACCGGTCAGGCGAAGTTCCTGCCGAGCTTCACTGCCCGCTACGAGATCACGCCGACCCTGCGCCTGCGTTTCAACTACGGCGAGACGCTGCGCCGTCCGGCGTTCGGCGATCTCAACCCGAACGTCTCGCTCACGGGCGACCTGTCGGGTCTGGGCTTCGGTACCGGCTCTGCGGGTAACGCGAACCTGCGGGCGACGACGTCGAAGAACTACGACCTTGCGCTGGAATGGTACTTCGAACGCAACAGCGCGCTCTACGTCACCGGCTTCCGCCGCGAGATCAAGGGTCTGGTCGTTCCGCTCACGACGCTTGAGTACATTCCGAACAACACGATCGTCGGCAGCACCGCCACCGATTACTTCCAGGTTACCCGCCCGACCAACGCATCGGACGGCGTGCTGAAGGGCGTGGAAATCGGCTTGACGTACTTCCCGACCTACCTGCCCAGCGTCCTCAACGGCCTTGGCTTCCAGGGCAGCGCGACGATCCTGGATTCGGAACAGACGATCCCCGAAACCGACAGCCTGGGTAACACCGTGCTGACCAAGTCGGCGTTCTTCGCAGTGTCCAAGTTCTCGTACAACGCGACGCTGGCTTACGAGCGTGGTCCGATCGGTGCACGTCTGTCGTACGTGTGGCGCAAGGGCTTCCTCAACAACAACGAGGCCCGCGCATTCGCCAACCCGATCGGCATGTGGCGCAAGCCCGAGGACAGCCTCGACATGCAGATCACCTGGAGCATCACCAAGGACATCGGCCTGACCTTCGATGCCACCAACCTGACCAAGTCCAAGCAGCAGAACTACTACAAGTACGACACTGCGGGCGGTCCGGTCACGATGAACTCCAGCACGCTGCTGATCGATCGCACGTTCGCGGCCGGCGTTCGCTTCAAGTTCTAATCGCTAAGGGCAGGCCGTGAGGCATCGCGGTTTGCCACGGGCGGCCGGTTCCCGGGGTTTCTCTCCCAACATCACTCCGGGGACCGGCCGCTCTTGTTTTTGCCAGAAAATTGCTGCCTGACGCCCGCTGGCGATGAACCCGCCGGACCATGAAGGGGTAACGATGCGCGGAAATCTACGGACTGTCCTTGCCACCGCGGCGCTTCTTGCCACGGCGGCCAGTCCGCCAGCCGCCGATCGACCTCCGGTTGCCGTTGCCGCACACGCGGCAGCAAAGCTGGACATTGCCGCCATCGCCAAGGCCCGCTTCGGTAACGACGCCGCCTGGTACCAGCAGCGCATTCCCTTCTTCGAAAGCGCCGATCCTAAGATCGATGCGGTCTATTACTACCGCTGGGGCCTGTTCCGCGCGCACCAGCGCGACCTTGGCGCGCAGGGCTACATCACCACCGAATTCGCGGATGATGTGGGCTGGCAGCGCGAGCCTTTCGCCAGCCTCAACGACGCCAGCGGCTTCCACATCGCCGAAGGGCGCTGGCTGAACGACCGACGCTTCACCGACGACTACGTCAACTTCATGTACGAAGGCGGCAACGACCGCCACTTCACCGACTACATGGCGGACTCGGTCTGGGGCCGTTATCTCGTCGATGGCGACAGGCAGGCGCTGCTCGCGCATCTCAAGACGATGCGGCACATCTACCGCCTGTGGGACGAGAAGTTCGACTTTTCCAAGGGGCTCTATTTCGTCGAGCCGCTGCTCGATGCGACCGAATACACCGTCTCCTCGATCGATGCCTCGGGCGGCAAGGACGGGTTCCGGGGCGGGGATTCCTTCCGGCCCTCGATCAACAGCTACATGTTCGCGAATGCCCGCGCGCTTTCGAAGATGGCGGAGATGGCGGGCGACACCGCAATGGCCAAGGAATATGCCGAGCGGGCCGAAGCCCTGCGCGCGCATGTCCTACAGGACTTGTGGAACCCCTCGCTGGGCCACTTCGTCGACCGCTATCAGGTCAACGACGAATTCGCGAAATACTGGGATCCGATCCGCAATCGCGAACTGGTCGGTTATCTGCCGTGGATGTTCGACCTCGTTCCCGATGACGCGAAGTACGCCTCGGCATGGTCGCATCTGCTCGATCCGAACGGCCTTGCCGGCAAGGCGGGCATGCGCACGGTCGAGAAGGGCTATGAGTACTACATGCGCCAATATCGCTATCTGGGCGATGCGCGCGAGTGCCAGTGGAACGGCCCGATCTGGCCCTACCAGACGACGCAAGTGCTGACCGCGATGGCCAATCTGCTCGATCATTACGACGATCGCGGGCCGGTCACGCGCAGCGACTATATGCGAATGCTGCGCCAATATACGCAGCTGCATTATCAGGGCGGCAGGCTCGATCTCGAGGAGGACTACGATCCCGAGACCGGCAAGCCCATCGTTGGGCTGGATCGCAGTCATCACTACTTCCACTCGGGCTATCTGGACCTGATCATGACCGGCCTCGTCGGCATCCGCCCGCGCGCGGATGACGTGCTGGACGTGAACCCGCTGCTGCCCGCCGCGACGGACGCGCAGGCGCTGGGCTGGTTCCACATCGAGCGCGTGCCCTATCACGGGCACGAGGTTTCGGTGACCTGGGACGCCGATGGCAAGCGCTATGGCCACAAGGGCCTGACGGTCTCGGTTGACGGCACCGAACTCGCCCATCGCGACGATCTCGGCCGCATCGAGGTTCCGCTGGCCCGCAAGGCCAATGCGCCCATCGCGCGCGAGACCGATCTCGCCGTGCAGCTGGTGCGCGGCAACTATCCGATGGCTTCGGCGTCGTCCGGCACCGAGGCGGAGAACCTGCACGATGCCATCGACGGCCGCGCATGGTTCTATCCCGAACTGCCCAATGGCTGGGATTCGGCAGCGGGCAAGGCGGACCAGTGGTACGCGGTGGACTTCGGCAAGCCGGTGACGCTCGGCAGTACCGAACTGGCCTTCTTCGCCGATGGCGCAAAGTTCGCGGCTCCGCGCAAGGTGCGGGTGGAGGCGTGGACGAACGGGAAGTGGCAGCAGGTCGCCGCGCCCGCTGCGAAGCCGCTTGCCAACGGCGTGACCCGGCTTTCGTGGTCGCCGATCACTGCGGAACGCCTGCGCGTGACGATGAGCCCGGCGAACGGAAAGGCCATTCGCCTCGCCGAGCTGAAAGCCTTCGCTGACTGAAATATTTAACCTTACCAACGGGTAAACCGCAGATTTCGATCCGGAATTAACCGCGATTGAGGCCTCTATCCCTCATGTCGCACGGATATCCATTCGCTTCGCTGATCGCGGGGGTCTCTTCCTTCGTCGATCTTTCGTTGGTGATGCCCCAGTGGCTGGCAGGGGTGGCATCGGTCCACGTGGTGTGCACGGTGCTGTTCATGGGAATGTTCAAGCACGAGACCCGATAATGTCCGGTCTCGTGCCTGATGGCGTTGCGGATCAGCCCCCGGCGGCGTTCGCCAGCAGTTCCGGCGTCAGCACTTGCGGAAGCTGCACGGCCTTCCCGTCCCGCCCATACCACATGTAAAGCGGCACGCCGGCGGCACCTTGCGCGGTGAGATAGCGGGTGATCTCCGGATCGCGCCGCGTCCAGTCCCCCCGCAGCACGACGACGCCCGCCTTGTCGAACGCGGCCTTGGTATCGGCGCGCTCGATGGCGACTTCCTCGTTGACCTTGCAGGTGAGGCACCAGTCGGCCGTCATCCAGACGAAGACGGGCTTGCCCGAGGCGCGGGCCTCGGCAAGCGCCTTCTCGCTGAAGGGCTTTACATCGAGCAGCGAGTTTACCGACGCGGACGGCGGGGCAGGCTGCGGCAGCACGATAAGGGCAAGGGCCGCGACCAGCACGGCAACGCTGGCGGCGGGGCGTGCGGAGCCGCCCTTGCGCTGGGTCCGGCCCATCACGAAGAGCGCCGCCAGGACCAGCACAAGGGCGAGCAGCGCAAGGCCCGTGAACCACGGCCCGCCGACTTTCCACGTCAGCCATGCCAGCGCCAGCGCCGTAAGGCCCATCGGCAGCGCCAGCCAGCGGCGGAACGTCACCATCCACTTGCCGGGGCGCGGCATGCGTTTCCTCAGCGCCGGGATGAAGGCCACGGCCAGGAACGGCAGCGCGATGCCAAGGCCGAGCGCGGCGAACAGCGCCATGGCGGGCAGGACCGGCAGCAGCAGAGCTGCGCCCATCGCGCTCGCCATGAACGGCCCCGTGCAGGGCGTTGCCACGAAAGCGGCGAGCAGGCCGGTGACGAAGGCGCCTCTTGTGAAGCTGGACGGCGATCCACCCGAGACGAAGCCCGGCACGGTCAGTTCGAACAGACCCAGCAGGTTGGCCGTGATCGTGGCCGCCAGCAGCAGCAGCGCGACCACCACCAAAGGCTCCTGCAACTGGAAGGCCCAGCCCACTTCCTGACCGCCCGCGCGCAGCGCCAGCAAGACGCCGCCGAGCGCGAGGCAGGCGAGCACGACGCCCGCCGTATAGGCCAGTCCCTCGATCCGCGCATGGCTCTCGCTCTCGCCCGCGCGGGCAAGGCTCAGCGCCTTGAGGCTGAGGATCGGGAAGACGCAGGGCATGACGTTGAGCAGCAGGCCGCCCGCCAGCGCCGCCAGCAGCAGCAGGGGCAGAGGTGCCAGCGAAGGCGCGGCGCTGCCTTCCGAACTGGCTCCAATCGGTGTGCCGCCCGTGGGCACGGAACCGGGCTTTGCCGTGAAGGCGATGCCGTCGCCTGCCGCGTTGAGGCGCAGCACGCCGGTCAGGGTCCCGGTGGTCTGCGGATCGAGTTTGGCGCGCGGGATAGTGACAATCAGCTGGTTGCCGTTCCACGCGAAAGTCTGGGCGGCGCCGTAGTCGACCAGCTTGTCCTCGCCGACGAAGATATGCGGTCCCTCCAGCGGCGTGGTCGCGGGCAGGGGAATGGCGATGCGCACGGCCTTCGCATCGATGGCGAAAGTGCCGGCGGCGTCGAGCGGGGCGGGCAGGCGGCGCGTCCATTCGGTGAAGCGCGGATCCTCGGAGGCAGTCTTTGCACCGATGCCGCCCACCGGCACTTCCACCGCGAGTTCGGCGCGTTCGGGCACGCAGATCTGCTCGGTGCAGGCCAGCCACTGGGCGGCGAGCCGGATCGGCAGGCGGCTGCCCGGCGCGGCGTTGGCGGGCAGAGTGACCGGCACCAGAAGCGCATAGTCATGCTCGAAAACGTGATTCATCAGGCCCGAGACGACGAGTGTCTGCGGCACCGGATAGCGCGGCGCGCCTGCTTTCGCGCCTTCGGGCAGCGTCCAGTCGAGCTGCATGCCGAAACCCGCATCGCCCGGGTTCGACCAGTATCCGTGCCAGCCTGCCTCGGGCTTCATGTGGATGGCGATCGTGGTCTCGCCCCCCGGCGCGGCGGTGGGGCCGGCAACCAGTTCGGCGGCAATATGGGTGGGAGCGGCGCCGGATTGGGCTTGAGCCGCAAAGGGCACGAGCAGCAGTACCAGCAATTGACACAGGAATGTCACGGAGAGGCGGTAGCGGCGCGTTTTCATGAAACTCCCGTAGTTGCCGAGGGTTGCGGCCGAGCTTGTGTGGTTCGGGCGATCCGGTCCTGCCAGCATCTGCGCCCAACGCCTCCAGATTTCAAGGAAGACCCCTCATGCGCCTCTTCTCCACCTCGCTCGCTTCGATGGCGATAGCCCTTGCGCTTCCGGTTCCGGCGTTGGCGGAGGAGGCGCCCGCCGCTCCGGCCATGCCGGCCGTCACCGAGCAAGTGCCGCAGGGGGCGCCGAAGCTGATCGTGGCCATCGCGGTGGACCAGTTCTCCGCCGATCTCTTCGCGCAGTACCGTGAACACTACACGAAGGGCTTCGCGCGCCTGCTGCAAGGCGCGGTCTTTGCGCAGGGCTTCCAGTCGCACGCGGCGACCGAGACGTGCCCCGGCCACTCGACGATCCTGACCGGCGTCCACCCCGCGCGCACCGGGATCACTGCGAATTCGTGGTTCGTCCCCGGCATCGCGCGCGCGGCCAAGGAAGTCTACTGCGTGGAGGATGAAAACGATCCGAAGTCCACGCCCGAGGCGGTGACGGTGAGCCCCGGGCACTTGCTGGCGCCCACGCTCGGTGATCTGATGAAGCACGCCAATCCCCGGACCATCAACGCTGCCGTCTCCGCCAAGGACCGCGCGGCCGTGATGATGAGCGGACACGATACCGATGCGGTCTACTGGATCGGCGACAGCGGCTTCACCACGTTCCCGGGGCGCCGCGCGGGCAAGGCCGCTGCGGCCGAGAACGCCGTCCTGACCCAGCGCGTGGCCGCTGGTGACGGCCCGCTGCCGGTCCCCGGCTGGTGCGGCAATGTCGACCGCGCCACCCCGATCGGCGACTTCACGATCGGCACCTACCGCTTCCCCCTCGCCGCCGGGGACTTCAAGGCCTTCGTCAACGGCCCGCGCGTCGATACGGCGACGGCCGAGATGGCCGTGCGCGTGGTGGACGAACTCGGCCTTGGCAAGGATGCGGTGCCCGACGTGCTGTCGGTCAGCTTCTCGGCCACCGACCGGGTCGGCCATGCCTATGGCACCGAGGGTGTCGAGATGTGCGTGCAGATGAACGTGCTCGATCAGGCGCTGGGCTACCTGTTCGATCAGCTCGACGCGCGCGGGATCGACTATGAGGTCGTGCTCACCGCCGACCATGGCGGTTTCGACGCGCCCGAGCGCCAGCAACTGCGCGGCAATCCCGATGCGGTGCGGATCGATACGGCGCTGACCGCCAAGGCGCTGGCCGCCGCCGTCACGCAGGATACCGGCATTTCGGTCGCGAAGGGCCCGCTGTTCTACGGCGCGGGGGAATCGGGCAGCGTCTGGCTTTCGGCCGAACTGAATGAGGCGCAGAAGGCGAAAGTCACGGTCGCGCTGGTCGCCCGGCTCAAGGCCAACCCGCAGATCGCGGCGGTCTATACCGAGGACGAGCTGATGAAGATCCCGGTGCCCAAGGGCAATCCGCAGGACTGGACGATCGAGCAGAGGGTGCGCGCCTCGTTCGTGCCCGGCCGCTCGGGCCCGGTGCAGATGCTGACCCGGCGCGGCGTCGTCCCCGGCAAGGCATCGCCGGGCAAGGTCGCCACGCACGGCAGTGTCTGGGATTACGACCGCCGCGTGCCGATGCTGTTCTGGCGCAAGGGCATGACCGGCTTCGAGCAGCCGACCCCGGTCGAAACGGTGGACATCGCGCCCACCCTTGCGGCGACCGTAGGCCTTTCCGCGCCGGCCGGCACCTGGGATGGAAGGTGTCTCGACATCGACGCGTCGGAGGCCGATAGCTGCCGTCGATGAACGACTCGGCAGCAAGGCTCGATACTGCGGTGGATCGCCGCGACCTGATTATCCTCGGCGGCGGTCTCGTCGGCATGACGCTGGCGCTCGCCGCCGCCAAGGCGGGGATCACCAGCCACGTGATCGACCGCGCCGATCCGGCGGACCTGACCGCCGAAGGCGCGGACGGTCGCGCCTCGGCGATCTCCACCGCGAGCTGGAACTTGTTCGGCAAGATCGGCCTCGCCGCCGCGCTGGAAGGGCTTGGCTGCCCGATCGATTCGATTGCCGTGACCGACGGGATGAAGCCCGGCCGGATCGACTTCACGCCGAAGCCGGACGAAGGCTCGCTGGGCCGCATGTTCGCCAACCGCGATCTGCGCATCGCCCTGTTCGAGGCGGCGAAAGGGCAGTCGAACATCGCCTGGCACGTGAAGACCGAGGCGGTTCGCCGTGACCGTGGGCCGCATGGCGTTGAGGTCGAGCTGTCCGATGGCCGCGTGCTCAAGGCGAGCCTGCTGGTCGCCGCCGAGGGCCGCCAGTCGCCCACGCGTGACGAGGCCGGCTTCGCGCTCGCCAAGTGGGACTACAAGCACCGCGCCATGGTGACCGGGCTATTCCACGAGAAGCCGCATCAGAATACCGCCTGGGAAATCTTCTATCCCGCCGGGCCTTTCGCGCTGCTGCCGCTGCTGGACGATGCCGAAGGGCGCCACCGCAGCGCGCTTGTCTGGACCGTGGCGGAGAAGGACGCAGCGGGCGTCATCGCCATGAGCGACGCCATGTTCGTGAACGAGGTGGAGAGCCGGATGCACGGTGTGCTGGGCAAGATCTCGCTCTCGGCCCCGCGCATGAGCTATCCGCTGCGCTTCCACCACGCGGGCCATGTGATCGACGAGCGCCTTGCCGTGATCGGCGATGCCGCGCATGGCATGCACCCGATTGCCGGGCAGGGCCTCAACCTAGGCCTGCGCGACGTGGGCGCCTTGGTCGAAGTGCTGACCGAGGGCATGCGTCTGGGGTTGGAGCCGGGCGATATGCAGCTGCTCAAGCGCTATGAGAAGTGGCGCAGCCTCGATGCCTTCATGGTCATGTCGGTGACCGATGGGCTCACCCGCCTGTTCGGCGTTCCCGGCCGCCTGCCCAGCGCCGTGCGACGGCTCGGCATGGGGGCGGTGCAGCGCATTCCCACGCTCAAGCGCTTCTTCATGGACGAGGCGCGAGGCATGTCGGGCAAGCTGCCGGAATTGCTTCAGGGTTGAGCGAGAGCGCTGGCCCGGATCCGGGGGCTCATCGCGACTTTTGACGGCGAACCGTCGTGACTTTCGGCTGAAAACCCCGTCGCCCCCGCGAAGGCGGGGGCCCCGCTTCCTTGTCTCCACGCCTCAAGAAAAAACAAGCGGGGTCCCCGCCTGCGCGGGGACGACGAAGTGTTCTGATTAATTCGGTTAGCGTTGAGGGCCGAAAACCCTCACTCCTCGCCGGTCGGTTCCGGATCCGGCGTGGGGCTCGCCTCCTCGCCCGGAGCTGCCAGCGGGCTCTGCTGGCTGACGGCATGGCCTGCCGAGTCCTGCAAGCGGCGCGGTTCCAGCATGGCGGTGGTTTCCAGCAGGTCGAGCGCGTCCTGCACGTCCTGATAGCGGCGCGCGTCGGCGATCCACGTATCGGCGGCCTGCGCATTGGGCAGGCGCTGGACTTCGCTGATGGCGTTGGGAATGCGCCGCGCGGTCAGCATCAGCCGCGCCCGATCCACCCGCGCGGTGGGCGAAAGCAGGGTCGAGGAATCGCGGTGCACGGTGAACAGGTTGGCCAGTTCGTTGCGCGCCTTCTGCCACAGGCTTTGGTCGGTCTGCTTCTCGCTCAGCTCGGGCGAGAGCGCTTCGAGACGGGCGGACAGTTCGTCGAGCGTGACCGGGTTCTTTGCAAACTCGATCACCGTATCCACTGCACGCGGCTGCGCATTGGTGAAGCGCAGGCGCAGTTGGTCGGCCACGTAGCTGAGCGGTTCGCCCCGATCGATCATGCGGCGCGCGGCGAAGGCGATCAGCAGGCCCTCGGCCCGGGCGGCGTTGCCGGAGGCAGCGTTGGTCTCGAAATCGACCCGCGAAAGCCGATCCTCGACAAGCGCGAGGCGGCCCTCCACCGAGCTGATCGCGGCCAGATCCTGCGCCGAGGGGGCATGGCCCACGACCGGGGCAGGCGCCGCCACGACAGGCGCGGGCCTATCGTCCTGATGGGCCTCATGCCCGGGCAGCAGACGGTCGAAATAGCCTTCCTGCGCGCCCCACAGCGCCAGCGCCCCGCCCAGTACGAAGGCGAGCAGCGCGACAAACAGCGCTCCGGCGCGCGAACGCGGCCGATCGGGCATCAGGGTAGGGGGCGAGGTCAGGTCCTGCATCACGCTCGTTTCTGTAAGATCACGATCCCGGCGTAAAGCCTTGGCACAAGTCTCGGGCCAAGGCCAGCAGCGCCGCGTCGTCGGGGTTGGGGGCAGTGGCCAGTGCGGCCCAGCCGGTTCCGGCCGCTGCCGCTATACGCGGGGCGAGCGCGGCAAGGCGGATTTTCGCGCGGCCGATTCCGGCTCCGGCCAGGGCCTGCGCGAAATGCGCCGCCGCCTGTCCGGAATGGAGCAATATCACGGCCGGGCCCCGCAATATCGCGGACAGGGCGGCGGGAAGCGGCAGCGCCTCGCTCGCGTAGACATCGCGCGTGGTGATCGAGAGGCGCGGCGGCACGTCGAGTTTCACCCGGTCGCGCCCGGCAAGGCGCAGCAGGCGGCGATGGGCGGGATCGATGCGGTCCAGCATCTCCTGCAATCCGGCGCTTCCGGTCAGGATCACGTCCAGCCCGGCTTCGCGCGCGGCTTCGGCAGTGCGCTCGCCCACGGCATAGGCAGGCAATCCGCGATAGAGATCCAGCGCCGCGCCGCCGTGGCGCAGGGCATTGGCGCTGCCCAGCAGCACAGCATCGACGGTCTCGCGCGCCGGCGGCTGCCAGTCGAGCGGGCGTACCGCGAATAGCGGGAAGGACTGGGCTTCCAGCCCCATTGCGCGGGCGGCCTCGCAAGTGGCCTGCGCACCGGGCTCGGGCCGGATGATGATGAGGGGGAGCACGGTCTCGGTCAGGTGGCGGCTTCGGTGCCGGCGAAATGCACGGCAATGGCGGGGACCGCACGCGCCAGCAGATCGGCGGCCAAGTCGGCAGGTCCACGGGGATCGCCGGGAGCGAAGCGGGCCTCGCCTTCCACTTTCTCGGCCCCGTCGGGGCTGTAGAGCGCGGCGCGCATCGCCAGCATGTCGCCCTCGCTGCGGGTGAGCACGGCGATGGGGCTGTGGCAATTCCCGCCGAGCCCGGCCAGCAGCGCGCGCTCGGCCTCAACCGCCGCGCGGCTGGGCGCGTGGTCCACGCCTGCGAGCAGGGCGCGCGTGCGGGCGTCGTCGGCGCGGCATTCGATCATGATCGCGGCCTGCGCGGGGGCGGGCAGCCAGTCGTTCTCGTCGAGCGGATGGCCGGTGCCCGTCTCGCCCAGCCGTCTTAGCCCGGCAGCGGCCAGGAACGTGGCATCGACTTCGCCCGCCGCCAGCTTTGCCAGCCGCGTGGCGACATTGCCGCGAAACGTAACCACCTTGCAGTCGGGCCGGGCATGGAGGAGCTGCGCGGCGCGGCGCGGGGCGCTGGTGCCCACGACGGCGCCTTGCGGCAGCGCGCGAATCGATTCGGCGCCAATCAGTACGTCGCGCACATCCTCACGCGGGAGGATCGCGCCGATGGTGAAGATGTCAGGCCGAATGGTCTCGACATCCTTGGCCGAATGGACCGCGAAGTCGATTTCACCGGCGGCCAGCCAGGCATCCAGCTCCTTGGTCCAGAGCGCCTTTCCACCGATTTCGGCAAGCGCGCGGTCCTGGATGCGATCGCCGCTGGCGGTCACGGCCACGATCTCTATATGCGCAACATCGATACCATGCGCGGCGGCAAGCCGATCGCATGCTTCTTCGGCCTGCGCCAACGCCAGTGGCGAACGGCGGGTGCCGAGGCGGAAGTGGTGTTCATGCGTTTTGGTGAGCGTCGTCATCGGCGGGTTGTGCTACCCGCCAATGGCGGCCAGTGGAAGGGCCGTTCAGGGTAATACGAATATGAGCACGATTTTGGGCATCGAAAGCTCGTGCGACGAGACTGCGGCCGCGCTGGTTACCAGCGACCGGACCATTCTTGCGCAGCGCATCGCCTCGCAGGACGAGGCACACCGGCCTTATGGCGGTGTCGTGCCCGAAATCGCCGCGCGCGCGCATGCCGAGCGGCTGGCTCCGCTGATCGAGGCGACCCTGGCCGATGCAGGAATGTCGCTGGACGATGTCGACGCCATTGCCGCCACGGCCGGGCCCGGTTTGATCGGCGGGGTGATGGTTGGCCTCGTTACCGCCAAGGCGCTGGCCATGGCGACGGGCAAGCCGCTGATCGCCGTCAATCATCTGGAAGGCCACGCGCTCTCGCCGCGCCTTGCCGATGCCGCGCTTGAATATCCGTACATGCTGCTGCTGGTGTCCGGCGGCCATTGCCAGATCCTGCTGGTGGAAGGCGTGGGCAAGTTCCGCCGCCTTGCCACTACCATCGACGACGCGCTGGGCGAAGCTTTCGACAAGTCGGCCAAGTTGCTGGGGCTCGGCTATCCGGGCGGGCCGGCGATGGAGCGGCTGGCGCGCGAGGGCAATCCGCGCGGGGTGCCGCTGCCGCGCCCGCTGGTCGGATCCTCGGAACCGCACTTCTCCTTTGCCGGACTCAAGAGCGCGGTCATGCGCGCCAAGCAGTCCGGCCTCTACACCGATGCCGATATTGCCGCTGCCTTCCAGCAGGCGGCGATAGACTGCCTGATCGACCGCACGCGCCGCGCGCTGGCAAGCGTCGGCCCGGTCAATGCACTGGTGGTCGCGGGCGGGGTTGCCGCCAACAAGGCGATCCGCGCCTCGCTGGAGGCGCTTGCCACCGAGCACCGCCTCGATTTCGTGGCCCCGCCGCTGGCGCTCTGCACGGACAATGCGGCGATGATCGCATGGGCCGGGGTCGAGCGTTTCGCGCTGGGCCAGTCCGACCCGCTCGACGTCGCCGCCCGGCCGCGCTGGCCGCTCGATCCCGAGGCCGGCGCCGTGCGCGGCGCGGGGGTGAAGGCATGAGCGGGTCCGGGGCACCCGCCATCGGCGTGATCGGCGCGGGAGCCTGGGGCACCGCGCTGGCGCAAGCGGCCGCCGGAGACGGCAGCGAGGTGCTGTTCTGGGCCCGCGAGCCCGAGCTCGCCGCGCGTATCAACGAGACGCGCCGCAACGATATCTACCTTCCCAATGCCGTGCTGGCGCCCAGCATTCGCGCGACATCCGATCTGGCCGAACTGGCGGCCTTGCCGGTGCTGCTGGCCGTCGTTCCCGCGCAGTTTTTGGGCGGTGTGCTGGCGCAGCTTCCCGCGCTGGGCTTCACCGGTGGCGCGCGTGATCTGGTGCTTTGCGCCAAGGGGATTGAGGCGGGGACGGGGCGGCTCATGGCCGATGTCGCCGCAGAAGCGGTGCCCGGCGCCGAGATCGCCGTGCTTTCCGGCCCCACATTCGCGCATGAGGTCGCCGCCGGGCTGCCCACCGCCGTCACGCTCGCCTGCTCGGGCGGCGCGGCGCAGTGGCAGCGGCTTTCGCCCCTGCTCGCGCGGCCGGCACTGAGGCCTTACTACTCCGACGACGTCATAGGGGCTGAGATTGGCGGCGCGATCAAGAACGTGCTGGCGATTGCCTGCGGTGTGGTGGACGGGCTCAAGCTCGGCCAGAACGCCCGCGCGGCCCTGATCGCGCGCGGCTATGCGGAAATGCTGCGGTTCGGTCTGGCGCGTGGAAGCCGCCCGGAAACGCTTTCGGGCCTCTGCGGCCTTGGAGACCTTGTGCTGACCTGTTCCTCGACGTCCAGTCGCAACTTTTCGCTCGGCCTCGCGCTGGGGCAGGGCCAGACCGCCGAGCAGGCGCTGTCCGGCAAGAGCACCGTGGCCGAAGGCGCGGCGACCGCGCCGGTGCTGGTCGATATCGCCCGCCGCGACGGTATCGAGATGCCGATCGCCGAAGCCGTCAGCCGCCTGCTTGCAGGCATGGCTCCTGCCGCCGAAGTGGTCAGCGGCATCCTCGCCCGTCCCCTGCGCGCCGAGCAGGAGCCGGTTCTTTGACCGACGGCATGACGGCCCGCGACGAGAACTTGCGGGAAGAACGGGAGCGCGACGATATCGCGGCGCTGGCCAAGGGCGGGCGCACCAACCTGTTCGGCTTCTTCCTGCGCCTGGCCGCGCGGATCCCGTTCCTGTTCATCGCCGGCCGCGCCTCGGTCTATGGTCCGGCGGCGCTGGGGCGCTTCGCCTCGGCGCTGGTGGTGATCGAGTTGACCTCGATGATCTGCACGATGGGCGAAAAGCGCGGGCTCGCGCTGCGCCTATCGAACACCGAGGGCGAGGTCCGGCAGGCCAACGTGATTGCCGACGGCACGATTCTGGCGGTGATCGCCAGTGTCTGCGCGGCGCTGTTCTTCTGGTTCGTGCCGGCACCGATGTTCCCGGGCGGGCACTATACCCAGATCGACCGGCTGATGGTGATCGCCATCCCGCCGCTGACGCTCACCGAGATCTGGCTGGCCGCGCTGGCCTATCGCCTGCGGGTGACGCCCACGGTGTGGGCGCGCGCGATTGTCGAGCCCTGGACGATCTCGATTCTGGCCGGCGCGATGATCTGGCTCGCGCCCGACAGCGGGCTTTCGATTGCCTATATCGGCTCGATCTTCGCATCCGCGATCACTGCTTTCATACCCTTCATCCGCGAATATGGGGTGCCGCGTCAGTGGCGCCCGCGCCCGCACGAGATGCGCAAACTGGCGATCCGCTCGCTGCCGATCGCGCTGGCCGACACCATCGAATGGGGCACGCGCCGCGTCGACCTGTTTCTGCTCGGCTTCCTGGCGCCGCCTTCGGCAGTCGGTGTCTATTACGCCGCGCAGCAGGTGGCGAGCCTGCCGCAGAAGCTCAAGACCAGCTTCGAGCCCGTGCTGGGCCCGGTCATCACCCGCAACCTGAAGGAAAAGGACTATGCCGCGATTGCCCGGCAAGTCTGTCAGGTGGGCTTCTGGATCACTGCCGCGCAGGCGGGCATCGCGCTGGCGCTCGGACTTCCCGGCGAAGGCGTGATGGGCCTTGTCGGCCGCGAGTTCGTGGGCGGAACCGGGGCGCTGGCATTCCTGCTGGCCGCCGAAGTGGTGGCGGCCACCGCCGTCGTCAGCGAGGCGGCGCTGATCTACGTCGCGCGCTTGCGCAACCTTGTCGTCTCGGTCCTGACCATCGGCTTGCAGGCGGGCATGACGTTCGGGGGCATCCTGCTCTTGCAGCACTGGGGCTACAATTCGCTCTATCAGGCCGCCTGCGCGGCGGCGGCACTGATGGTTTCGCTGGGCTTCGCCTCGATCATCAAGTCGCACATGCTGGCGAAGTTCCTTGGCCAGTCGATCAACAACTGGCGCTGGGCGCTGGTCTGGGCAGCCGTCCCGGCGGTGGTGATCGGCTACCTTGCCACCCGGTTCCTGCCCGAATGGGCCGAGCTGGCTTTCGGCATTCCCGCGATCCTCGGCTCCTATTTCCTGGTGATCTGGAAGAAGGCCTTCGGTCCCGAAGACCGCAAGCTGTTCCACAAGACCAAGCCTGCGTCTGTTTGAAAAATACGCGAAACGCGCATTTTTGTCGCGGCACCGGCACCAGTTCGTCTAGGTTAAACGCATGAACCCCCGCCGCGCCTCCATCGTCGCCGCTGGCGCCGCGCTCAGCCTTGCCTTGTCTTTCGTCTCGACGCGCGTTGTAGGGCCGGATTTCGTGAGCGGTCTTGAACGCAGCGCCGTGCAAGTGCGTGACGAAGCGGGCGGGCAGGCCGTCACGCTCGCCTTCCGCGACCGCTACGGCTGGCTGACGCGCCATCCGATCCTCTCGGGTGGCCAGGGGCTGGACGATGCCACGCGCACGCGCGTCGCCGCCGCCGTTTCCGATGTGCCGGGCATTGGCGGGATCAGTTGGGCGGGGCAGGACACCGCCGTTGCCAAGCTGCGCTGTCAGGACGACGTCGAGGGCATTCTCGCCACCCGCTCGATCCGCTTTACCGAGGCGAGCGCGCAGATCGATCCGGGCAGCGTGCGGTTGCTCGACGAAGTGGCGCAGGCGCTGCGGCCCTGCGTCGGCAGTATCATCGCGGTGACCGGCCATACCGACGCGGGCGGCATTCCCGAAGCCAATGTGGCGCTGTCGCGCGCGCGGGCGGAAGCGGTGCGCTGGGCCTTGATCGGGCGCGGCATTCCGGCCGACGGATTGCGCGCCACCGGCGTCGGCGCCAAACAGCCGATCGAGGGGCTGGATCCGCACGATCCGGCCAATCGCCGCATCGAATTCTCCGTAATCGCCTCTGCCCCCGTCAAGCCGACACCAATCGACACGCCCGGACCGGGTTGATGTCACGTCGCGCGCAGGAGGCAATTACGGTGGGAAATGCTATGAAAGGAGCCGCCCATGCCGCTATGGCTTGAAATGGCCGTTTCGGTGCTGCTGACCTACCTTGCTGGGTTCGGCATCGGCTGGCTCCTGTGGAACCGGAAGGGATAGTTTCGTGCTGCAAATGATAGAGGCCAACTCGCTGGTCTTCATCGCCGCCCTGTTGATCGGCATCGTCGTTGCCTTCTGGCTCTTTGCCAGAGCCTCGAAACCGGCCCCGCGCGACCGGCGGCCCGACGTGCTGGACGAAGGTGCTGCCCCGGCGCAGCGCAACCAGGCCCTGATCGACGACGCCCCGCCTGCCGCGCGCTTCACTGCGCCCATCCATATCGATCCGCCGGCGATGGCGGGGACGATGGCCGGGATCGGCGAGGTCATCGCCGTTGCCGCGCAGGAGGAAGTCGATAACGTGGTGCCGCCGCAGACCATCGCTGCCGAGCCGGCGGAACCGGTTCCGGCTCCTGAGCCTGTGGTGACACCGGCTCAGGAAGCCGCGCCCGCGCCTGCGGCGACTGGTGGGGCCGACGATCTGCGCAAGATCAAGGGTCTCGGCCCCAAGATGCAGACCTTGCTGACGACGCTGGGGATTACCCGCTTCGAGCAGATCGCCGGCTGGACCGACGCCGATCTTGACGACCTTGACGGCAAGCTGGGCGCTTTCGCGGGCCGTCCGCGCCGCGATAACTGGGTCGAGCAGGCCAAGATGCTCGCAAGCGGCGATACCGGCAGCTACGAGGCGAAGTTCGGCAAGCTCTGAACGGCCAGTCCCACGTAAAACAAAAAGGGCCGCGGATCTCTCCGCGGCCCTTTTTCATTGCATCAGGGAAGTGCCATCACGCCCCGGCGCGGTAGCTTTCCATGATGTCGCGGCGCAGCGCCGCGCCGCTGTCGGTGCGCGAGTAGAACATGTGCCCGCCCGGGTACATGTGCAGGTGTACGCGGTCGGCGCGGCCGAATTCGGGCATCTGCGAGACGATCAGGCGCGATCCGAAGTAGGGGCACGAAAGGTCGTCCCAGCCGTGAACGATGTCCACGGTCATCTTCGGGTCGATCGAGATTGCCTGACGCAGGTCCTTCACCGGGTTGTCGCTGTTGTCGCGGTCCCAGGCCTCGTTCACTTCGTTGGACAGCGCGTTGTAGCGCGCATCGACCTTCCAGCCGACCTGACGCGTCACGAAGTCGACCATGGCCGAAGTGGTGGGCGCGATCAGCGTGGTCAGCAGCGGATCGCCGTACTGCGCGCGCGCGCTGGCCGGGAACGGGTCATAGGCGGTGAAGTTCGAATCGTAGACCGAACCGACCAGACCCTGATCGCGGCGAATCTCGCGCAGATAGGTGCCGATGTCGACGCGGCCGTCCATGCGGCGGACAAGCGCCGGATCGAGGCCGGTGATCTCGGCAACCTTGGCCGACAGGCGATCGGTCGCGGTCTTGTCCTTCGGGCCGGCGAGGAAGTCGGCCACGAACTCGGTCTTCAGATACTGCTCGATCGGCGCCATGGTTTCGGCGCTGAGCTTGCCTTCGCGCTCAAGGTGACCGGCCGCCATCGCGGGCAGGTTGATCATCCACGGCAGCGGCGAAAGCGCATCGTCCTCGCCGATGGCGGGCGGGTCGAGATAGGGCGAGACCATGGTCATGCCGTTGATGCCCACGCCCATCTGCGTCTGCAGGTAGTAGGCCAGTCGCGGCACGCGGTAACCGCCGTAGCTTTCGCCGGCGAGGTACTTGCGGCTGGTGAGGCGTCCGTTGGTGTTCAGCCAGTCATAGACGATGCGGCTGAGGTACTTGATGTCGTTCTCGGAGGTGTAGAACGCCTTCTTCGTCGCTTCGGCGTCGACGCGGCTGCGCGAGAACCCGGTGCCGATCGGGTCGATGAAGACGAGGTCGGTGAAGTCCAGCCACGAATTCGCATTGTCGCGCAGCACCGCCGAGTCGGACGGGGCGTCACCTTGCGCGCCGAACTGCACGCGCTTGGGACCGATGGCGCCAAGGTTCAGGTAGACCGAAGCCGCGCCGGGGCCGCCATTGAAGGCGAACGTCACCGGGCGCGTGGTGGGGGCGCCGGGTACGGTATAGGCGGTGTAGACCACCTCGCCGATGGTCTTGCCCTTCTCGTCCTTGACCGGAAGTGAGCCGACGGTGGCGACGTAATTGACGGTCTTGCCGCCGATCACGGCCGACTGCTTGATCGACTTGGCTTCGGGGAAGGGGGCGAGCTGGCTGTCGTCCTTCTTCTCATCCTTGGCTTCGGGGGCAGGCTTGTCGGCCGCGTAAGTGGCGGCGGGGCCTGCGGCCAAGGCGAGCGAAAGCGCCAGGCAGGCGAGGGAAACGGTGCGCATCGGGAAGTACGACCCCTTGGTTGAGTGCGCCCGCTTCCGGGGCGCCGATGGGGGCGATGCTTAGAACGGGCAAATAGTATACGGCAAGTGAGTCCTTGCCGAAAATGCGACACGGGCGGTGGGTTTCGCTGGCGGCGAGGTTCCCCCGCCCATTCCGCCCATTCCGCTCGTCCTAAGCTTGTCGAAGGATGGCCGCGTTGCGCCACGCCGCAAGGGGCTTCGACAGGCTCAGCCTGAGCGGGACTGGGAGGACGGCGGGAGGATGGAGCTTCTGCTGGCCGGTGAGGTTTTCCCACCCACTCCCGCTCATCCTGAGCTTGTCGAAGGGTGGCCGCGTTGCGCTACGCCGCAAGGGGCTTCGACAGGCTCAGCCTGAGCGGGACTGGGAGGACGGCGGGAGGATGGGGCCTCGGCTGGCCGGTGAGGTTGCCCCACCCACTCCCGCTCATCCTGAGCTTGTCGAAAGATGGCCGCGTTGCGCTACGCCGCAAGGGGCTTCGACGGGCTCAGCCTGAGCGGGACTGGAAGGACGGCGGGAGGATGGGCCTCCGTTGGTCGGTGAAGCTCTCTCCACCCACCCCGCTCATCCTGAGCTTGTCGAAGGATGGCAACCTCGCGCCACGCCCGCAAGGGGCTTCGACAAGCTCAGCCTGAGCGGAAACGGTGCAACGGCCAACCGTCAACCGATCAGGGCAGCATTGATCCCGTATCGATGAAACGCTGATGCCAGGACAACGCCTCGCCCGGCAGCGAGGGTGACTGGAGCCCGTAAGACCCCTTCAGCGCGCGGGCGTAATAGTCCTCCAGCAACGGACGATAGTCCGGATGCGCGCAATTGCCGATGATGACCTTGGCGCGCTCCTTGGGGCTGAGCCCGCGCAGATCCGCAAGGCCCTGCTCGGTGACAATCACTTGCACGTCCTGGTTGATGTGATCGACATGGCTCGCCTGCGGCACGATGGCCGAGATCTTGCCCCCCTTCGCGGTGGAGGGCGTCACGAAGATCGAGATGAAGGCATTGCGCGCGAAGTCGCCCGATCCGCCGATGCCGTTCTGGATGCGCGAGCCCATTACGTGCGTGGAGTTCACCGCGCCGTAGATATCGGCCTCGATCAATCCGTTCATGGCGATGCAGCCCAGGCGGCGGATCAGCTCGGGATGGTTGGAGATTTCCTGCGGGCGCAGGATCATCTTGTCGCGGTACCGGGCCATATCGGCATTGACGCGCGCCGCCGCCTCGGGGCTGAGCGAGAAGGCCGTGGCCGAAGCCATGCGCAGCTTGCCCGAGTCCAGCAGGTCCAGCATGCCGTCCTGAATTACCTCGGTGTAGGACGTGAGGTTCTCGAACGGCGAATCGACAAGGCCGGTCAGCACGGCATTGGCGATATTGCCCACGCCGGACTGGATCGGCAGCAGTTCGCGGGGCAGGCGGCCCATCTTCACTTCGTGGCCGAGGAATTCGAGGATGTGCCCGGCGATGGCGCGAGCCTTGTCATCCGGTGGGCTGAACGGCGCATTGCGATCCGGCCGGTCGGTCTCGACCACGGCTACAACCTTGGCGGGATCAACCTTCAGGTAGGGAGAGCCGATGCGGTCGTCCGCCTTTACCAGCGGGATCGGCACGCGGTTGGGCGGCAGGGCGGTGCCGTAATAGATGTCATGCATGCCCTCCAGCGCCTCGTTCTGCCACGCGTTCACTTCGAGGATGACCTTGGAGGCGCGGTCGAGCCAGGTCTTGTTGTTGCCCACGGAGGAGGAGGGGATCAGGCTGCCGTCGGCGCGGATGCCCGAGATTTCGATCACGGCCGTGTCCAGCGGGCCAAGGAAGCCCTGCCAGGCCATCGGCGCCACCTGGCTCAGGTGCATGTCGAAGTAGTTCATCTCGCCCTTGTTGATGCGTTCGCGGGCTATGGGGTCGGAGTTGTAGGGCAGGCGGAATTCGATGCCGTCCGCCTTGGCCAGCGCGCCGTCGAGTTCGGGGCCGGTCGAGGCGCCCGTCCACATGCGGACCTTGAAGGCGCGCCCGGCGGCATGTTCGGCCTCGATCCGGGCCGCCAGCGCCAGCGGCACGGCCTTGGGGTAGCCCGATCCGGTGAAGCCGCTCATCCCCACGGTGGTTCCGCTATCGATGAGGCGGGCAGCCTCCTCGGCGGGCATGATCCGTGAACGCATTTCGGGACATTCGATCCGCATGGCTACCTCTCGCTTGTGACTTGGGACCTATGACTTGGGCATTTGACTTTCCCGGGCGGAGCCAGTCGCGCCTGCGTGCGCGCAGGTACAGTGCAAAGTCTACCGATGCGATTGCGGCCAGCGCATGACAAGTAACATGGACGGGGCAACTGCTTCTAGCGCGGACCCATTTCCATGACGGCGCGCGCAAGTGCGACAAGTTCGGCCTCACGATTGACGCCGCACTTCTGGAAGATCGTGCGCAACTGGGCGATCACCGTCTGAACACTGACGCCGCGCAGATTCGCTGCCTCCTGCCGCGAATGGCCATGGGCAAGCAGTGCCACCACTTCGCCTTCGGCCGCGGTCAGGCCCAGCGCGGTTCCGATCGTGCGTCCCTGCGCCTGCGCGGGGCCGAGCGGCGCGCGCAAGGTAACGATCACCCTTGGCGCGAAGCCGAAGCTCCAGTCGTGCCGGGGCAGGGTGCGGACATCGATGAGCAGGAGGTCGGTGTCCGAGCGGAGCCACAGGTCGGCGGGGCCATCGGCTGCGCCGGCAAGCGCGGCGGCGATGCGCTTCTGGAGCAGCCGGTCGACATCGGGACGCGACGCATGCAGCGTGCCGGCGCGGACCTGCAATGTGCCGGGCCCGAGCAATGCCCGCGCCGTTTCGGTCGCGTCACAGACCCGGCCCAGCGAATCGAGCAGGATGGCCGGGCTCTGGAACGCCTCCAGCGAGCCGCGCAGCAGATCGATGCCCTGATGCTCGATGGCATCCTGCATGCGGATCGCGGCAAGCACGTGGGGAGCGACGGCTTGCAATACCGCGCGCTGCGCCTCGGTGGTCAGTCCCTCGCGATGTCCGTGCAGCACGGCGAGGCCGAAGAACACACCGGGCCGCTGGCTGAGCACGATCTGCGCGCCGAATTCCGCGTCATACTTTCGGACGTGGTCCAGATAGGCTTCGTTTGTCCCATTTTGGCGCACCTCTTGATAATGCGCCTCCCAGGTCAGCTCCATCGGCGCGCGCGTGGCGGCCACGCGATAGTTTACGTCGCGCCGCAATCCGCCCGCAGCGATGAACTCTTCCTCGTAATCGGGAGGGCAGTCCGTTGCCCAGTTGAAGGACCGGAAGCGATGGCCCAAGGCGAGCAGCTGGGCACGGGAAGAGCCCGTAATGTCGCGCAAAGCCTTGAGTGCAGTATCCCACCCTCCCTGTTCGAAGGGTGCCCGCGCGAAGAGGTCTGTCACCTCTTTGCCATCGCTGAGGGATTCCCTGTTCCCGTGCACATGACCTTCATGACGGCTGGACGTGTACTTAACAAGTACTGTTAATGAGCACTCGTGCTCAGAGGCTTTACCATGGACGTGGTATGCCTGCAGGCGGCGTTACGTCCAGAACGGATCTGCGACCCGAGGGATCGGCGAAATGCCATCCTGAGACTATGCCCGGGCCCTGTTCCTACAGGGTCCGGGCGTCTTGTATCGGCCCGCTGCGCTCTGGCCGGGCGATCACGGAAACGGGTTTATCAGGAGTGACGCGAAGATCAGGCGGTCGCGTAAATGGCTGGTCTGTAACGAGGCTCCGGTATCGGCATGCCTTGCTCGGCGGCGACTTCCAGCCAGCCTTCGATAGCATCGTTGATGTTCGCCAGGGCTTCGACCCGGCTCTTGCCATGCGCGGAGCAAGGCTTGAGATCGGGAACATCCGCGATCCAGCAGGAGTCCTCATCGGACCAGAACAGGTTGATGTGGTAACGAGGTTCCATCACTCGATCATGTATAACGCGTGCTGCTCGACGAGTTCAAGGAACTCGCGAACCTGATAGGCTTTGGCGTCCTTGGCACTCGGCTGAACCGGGAAGGGACGGTTGAGGGCAGGGTGTATCCAGATTTGATGGCTTCCCTTGGTCCGTTTGTGGGTGAATCCAAATGCCCTGAGCAACTTCTCGAAATCGCGGAACGAGATTGTTCGATCCTGTGCTTCCAGAAGTTCCGCATAAAGTTTGGCTGGTTTGATCATTGGTGCCTCAAACGGTTTGAGGCGCATTACCAGTCAAATTACTGAGTGGGCATGGAAGTTCAATCCAAATCCGGACTGCATTGGAGTGTCTGGACCATGGTTTACGTCTATTTGCTCCATTTCCGCTGTACTTTCCCATACCGCGTCTTGCGCGTGCCGGGTTTGCCCTCGTTGCTGCGGCCGACGATGGGCGCTTTCTTGTGGTCGTCCGGAATGCCGAGTTCGCTGGCTTCGAGGCGGCGGATCTCGTCGCGCAGGCGGCCGGCTTCCTCGAATTCGAGGTCGGCGGCGGCGTTGCGCATCTTCTTTTCGAGGTCCTCGATATAGGCCCGCAAGTTGTGGCCGACGAGGTTGTTCTCACCCTCGGCATCGATGTCGACGAGCACGCCGTCGCGGCTGGCGGTGTCTGCCACGATGTCGGCGATGCGGCGCTTGATCGTCTGCGGGGTGATGCCGTGTTCGGTGTTGTATTCTTCCTGCTTGGCACGGCGGCGGTCGGTTTCCGCGATCGCGCGCTCCATGCTGCCGGTCATGCGATCGGCATAGAGGATCACGCGGCCATCCACGTTACGCGCGGCGCGGCCGATAGTCTGGATCAGGGAAGTCTCGCTGCGCAGGAAGCCTTCCTTGTCGGCATCGAGGATGCAGACGAGCCCGCATTCGGGAATGTCGAGGCCCTCGCGCAGCAGGTTGATGCCTACCAGCACATCGTAGACGCCCATGCGAAGATCGCGGATCAGTTCGATGCGTTCCAGCGTCTCGACGTCGCTGTGCATGTAGCGGACGCGCACGCCCGCCTCGTGCATGAACTCGGTGAGATCCTCGGCCATGCGCTTGGTGAGGGTGGTGACGAGGGTGCGATAGCCGCGCTCGGCCGTGGTTTTGCACTCGACGATGCAGTCCTGCACCTGATCCTCGACCGGGCGGATTTCCACCGGCGGGTCGATCAGGCCGGTGGGGCGGATCACCTGCTCGGCGAAGACGCCGCCCGATTCGTCCATCTCCCAGTGGCCGGGAGTCGCGGACACGGCGATGGTCTGCGGGCGCATCGCATCCCATTCGTTGAAGCGCAGCGGGCGATTGTCGATGCAGCTCGGCAGGCGGAAGCCATACTCGGCCAGCGTGATCTTGCGGCGGTGGTCGCCTTTCGACATGGCACCGATCTGCGGCACCGTCTGGTGGCTTTCGTCCACGAACAGCAGCGCATTGTCCGGCAGGTATTCGAACAAAGTCGGCGGCGGCTCGCCCGGCAGGCGGCCGGTGAGGAAGCGCGAATAGTTCTCGATTCCCGCGCAGCTTCCGGTGGCGGCGATCATCTCAAGGTCGAAATTGGTGCGCTGCTCCAGCCGCTGCGCTTCCAGAAGGCGGCCTTCGGCTTCCAGTTCCTTCAGACGCTCGGTCAGTTCGAAACGGATCGCCTCGCTCGCCTGCTTCATCGTCGGGCCGGGCGTGACGTAGTGCGAGTTCGCGTAGACCCGCACCTTTTCGAGCGCGGAGCCCTTCTTGCCGGTGAGCGGATCGAACTCGGCGATCTCCTCGATCTCGTCCCCGAAGAACGAGATGCGCCAGGCGGTGTCCTCAAGGTGGGAGGGGAACAGTTCCAGATTGTCCCCGCGCACGCGGAAGGTGCCGCGCGTGAAGGCCGCGTCGTTGCGCTTGTACTGGAGGGCGACCAGTTTGCGGATGATCTCGCGCTGGTCCTGCGTTTCGCCGACCTTGAGGTCGAAGATCATCGCCGAATAGGTCTCGACCGAGCCGATGCCGTAGAGGCATGAGACCGAGGCGACGATGATCACGTCGTCCCGCTCCAGCAATGCCCGCGTCGCCGAGTGGCGCATGCGGTCGATCGCCTCGTTCACCGAGCTTTCCTTCTCGATGTAGGTGTCAGACCGGGCGACGTAGGCCTCAGGCTGGTAATAATCGTAGTACGAGACGAAGTACTCGACCGCGTTCTCCGGGAAGAAGTCTTTCATCTCGGCATAGAGCTGCGCGGCGAGGATCTTGTTCGGGGCAAGGATCAGCGCCGGGCGCTGCAGTTCCTCGATCACCTTGGCCATCGTGAACGTCTTGCCCGAGCCCGTTACGCCCAGCAGCACTTGCGTCTTCTCGCCCTCTCCCGCCGTGGCGACGAGGTCGGCGATGGCCGTCGGCTGGTCTCCGTTCGGTTCGTATTCCGAAACGACCTTGAACGGCCTGCCCGGCATCGACTTGTCGGGACGCTGCGGTTTGTGAGGGACGAAAGTGCCCGAGGTATCCGGTTCCTCAAGGCCCCGGCGGATGATCAGCTCTGCCATGGGAGAACATATGGGGTATGTCGCCGGGCCCCGCAATGAGTCATTGGCAGGGCGCGGCGGCCGGTGATACCCCTCAAGGCTTCGGACGACGCGAAGGGATAACGGTTACATGGCGCGGATGGCGACGGTTTCGATGGCGTTCCTGGGGCTGGTTCTGGTAGGGGCGACGACTGGTTGCGGCTCGAAGACTGACGATTCGAAGGAGCAGGCCTCCCGGCAACCGACCCCCGGCGCGAAGTCCATGGACGATGTGAAGCAGGAAGCGGCACAGCTCCAGCGGCCGACACCGGGCCAGTACAAGCAGACGGTCCAGGTCACCCGCATGGACGTGCCCGGCCTGCCCAGCGAGGCGGCCGAGCAGATGAAGGCGATGATGGCCAAGACCAAAGTCAGCACGTTCTGCCTGACCGCCGCCGAAGCCGAAAAGGGCTACCGCGACATGTTCGAGGGGATCGGCAAGGGCAAGGAGTGCACCTATTCGCGCTTCGAGGTTGATGGCGGCAAGCTCGATGCCCAAATGGACTGCAAGTCCGGCGATCAAGGGCGAGCCGTCATGAAGCTGGCCGGAACCGTCACTGCGGAAGGTTCGGACGTGACGGTCGTCATGGACATGTCCGGCGGTCCGGGGCCAAACGGGCAAATGAATATGGCGATGCACACCACCACCCAGCGCATCGGTGACTGTAAATAGCGGTGGCTGTGAGTAACGAAGGAAAGAAGTGAACGGTTCGGCCCCGCGACAGATCGGCATGATGCGCAGCGCTATCGCGCGCCGCGCCGCCTTGGCGCGTGAGCCGCATCCCGAAGGCGTCCGCAGGCCATCGCTGCGGCTGTTCCTTGCCGAACTCGCCTCGCTGCGCCGGGGCGGGTGGAAGGCGCCCACCGTGGAAAAGGCGCTGCATCCGCAGCCGGTGATGCTGCTGCCGGGCTTCGGCGCCCATCCCAACCGGATGAAGCCGATGGCGGAGGCACTCGCCGAGGCGGGGCACGAGGTCTACGACTGGGGACTGGGGCTCAACCTTGGGCCCAATCCGCAGAACTTCACATTCCTGATGCGCCGCGTGGGCGCTCTGGCCCGGCAGCATCGCCGGCCGGTCGCGCTGGTGGGCTGGAGTCTGGGCGGCCTGTTCTCGCGAGAGATCGCGCGGCGGGAGCCCGATTGCGTGTCGAAAGTCATCACCATGGGCACGCCCTTCTCGGGCGACCCGCGCGCCAACAATGCCTGGCGCGCCTATCAGGTGGTGACCGGCCATTCGGTCAATGCGCCGCCGATTGACTGCGATTTCACGGTCAAACCCACGGTGCCGACGATCGCGCTGTGGAGCCCGCGCGATGGCGTGATCCACCCGCGCTCGGCCTGCGGCTGGCCGGGAGAACGCGACCGGGCGGTGGCGATCCGCTGCTCGCACCTTGGCTTTTCCAGCGATCCGCGCGTGATCGCGGAAGTGCTGCGCCAACTCGACGTCGAGGAATAAGCGGGCTGTCTCAGGCCATGACGTCGTCGCGGGGCCGGGACACGGGTGGCCGCGATGCCAGCGAGCACCCTGCACTGGCGGAGATCATCATCGCGACGGCCAGCCACTGAAGGCCCGTCAGCCGTTCATCCAGCACCAGATAGCCGATGATCGCACCCAATGCGGGGGCCATGCTGCTCAGCAGGCCGACGATCCGGCTGGGAAGCTGCCCCATCGCCCGCATTTCCAGCACATAAGGCAGTGCGCTCGACAGCACGGCGACCACCGCGCCCAGTGCCAGCGCATGCAGCGGCAGGCTCGCCGGCGCAGAGGCGAGGCCGAAGGGCACGGTGACGAAACAGGCGACTATCATGCCGATCGAGACCGCCGTCGAACCGCCGACCTCGGATGCCCGCCGCCCGCAGAGGATGTAGAGCGCCCAGCAGGTCGCTGCGCCCAGTGCGAAGAGGATGCCGATGGGGTCGAGCGCTTGGGCGCTTCCCTCCCACGGGATCAGCAGCGCCATGCCGCTGAGCGCCAGGGCTAGCCACAGGAAGTCCTTCACCGAGCGCGAGGTCGCCAGAACCAGGCTGAGCGGTCCGCAGATCTCGATGGCGACGGCAATGCCGATGGGAATGCGCCGGATCGCCCAGTAGATCATCAGGTTCATGCCGCCGAGCACCAGCCCGTAGAGCAGCAACCACCGCAACTGCCGCCCGGTCATCCGCGCGCGCCACGGCCGGGCGATGGCCAGCAGGATTACTGCCGAGATCGTCGTGCGCAGGGCCGCCACGCCCTCTGGCCCGGCGAGTGGGAACAGACTCTTCGCAAAGGCTGCGCCGAGATTGATCGATGTCTGCGCGACGATGATGGAGAGGCCGGCGAAAAGGGCAGTGCGGTCGGTTGTAGGGCGCGGCGTCATCATGGCGCGATGCCTGCGGGGGGCAAAAAGGGCAAGTGTGGGATGTCAGTCGCTTCCGGTCGCATAGGGACGGCGCGCGACGGGCAGTGAGCAGACGCTACCCCACTCACATCGTCATCCTGAACTTGTTTCAGGATCCATTTCGCCACCTACACCGCAGCCTGATTGGCGCGATGGATCCTGAAACAAGTTCAGGATGACGGAGGTACGGTGTTGGCAAGCGAATTTCGCTCACTCATCTCTCGATCATCTGCCGGAGGAAAAGGCGCGCCGTCACCTCTCCTGGATGCCCGGGCGGACGCTCAAAGTGTGCGAGATAGCGGAAGAATTACTCCCGGGTGAGCGGAGCCAGCGGCATCACTGCCGCTTCCGCATGACCCACCCAAACCGCCTCTTCGATTTCCGATTGCGTTTCGGGGGTATGCCGGGTGCGGATATGGAAAACCTCAGTCTCGACGATATGGCCTGCTTCATTGGCTGCCGGTGCCGAAAAGCAGCCGAGGTGGCGAATTTCCCCGTCGATTACCGACAGGCCAATCTCCTCGCGCAACTCGCGCCGAAGAGCGGATAGCGCGTTCTCGCCATCCTCTATTTTGCCTCCCGCTTGCATGAACCACGCTGTGCCGGTCTTGCGAACCAGCAGAAGCCTTCCGTCCTCATCGTCGATCAAAGCCGCGGCAATGCGAATGGTGTGATGTGCGCCTTGCTCCATTCAACTGCCGTAGCAGGCAGGAAAAGCGGTTCAACCGGCCTAATTCGTCGGGGGCCGGCGGCGATAGCTGAGCGCTTCGGCCACATGGACCCGCCCTACCTCCGCCGCTCCGGCAAGGTCCGCGATCGTGCGCGCCACCCGCAGGATGCGGGTATAACCGCGGGCGGAGAGGTGCATGGCCTCGGCCGCCTGCATCAGCAGCTTGCGACCTGCCTCGTCGGGCGTGGCGTGCGCTTCGAGCAAGTCGCCGTCGAGTTCGGCATTGGTGCGCCTGCCGGTGCCTTCGAGCCGTGCGCCCTGCACCTGCCGTGCGCGGGCGACGCGGACGGCGACTTCGGCGTTGCCTTCCTTCGGAGGCGGCAGGGCGAGGTCCACGGCGCGCACGGGATCGACTTCGACATGGAGATCGATACGGTCGAGCAGCGGGCCGGAGACCTTGCTCTGGTAGTCGGCAGCGCATTTCGGCGCGCGCGAGCAGGCCAGCGCCGTATCGGCAAGATGCCCGCAGCGGCAGGGGTTCATCGCCGCGACAAGCTGGACGCGGGCGGGATACGTGACGTGGGCATTGGCACGCGCGACCGAGATTTCTCCAGCTTCCAGCGGCTGGCGCAGCGAATCGAGCACGGCGCGCTGGAATTCGGGCAATTCGTCGAGGAACAGCACGCCAAGATGCGCCATCGAGACTTCGCCCGGCCGCGCGCGCTGCCCGCCGCCGGTAAGCGCCGCCATCGAGGCGGAGTGGTGCGGCGAGCGGAACGGGCGTGCGCGGCTGATCCGCCCCTCCTCCAGCGTTCCCGCGACAGAGGCGATCATCGAGACTTCCAGTGCCTCGGCAGCGGTAAGCTCGGGCAGGATGCCGGGCAGGCACGAGGCGAGCAGCGACTTTCCGGCGCCCGGCGGCCCGCTCATCAGCAGATTGTGCGATCCGGCGGCGGCGATTTCCAGCGCGCGGCGGGCCACTTCCTGCCCCTTCACTTGCTTGAGGTCCGGCCCGGGCACGGGCGGCGCGGCCTGACCGGGCGCGGGCCGGGGGAGGACTTGCGTGCCCTTGAGATGGTTGAGCAGGCTAATGAGGTTGGGCGTGGCGACCACGGGCACGCCGTCTTTCCCTTGGCTCACCCAGCTGGCCTCGGTCCCTTGCGCGGCGGGGCAGATCAGGCCCTGGCCGCGCTCGCTGGCGTGAAGCGCGGCGAGCAGCACGCCGGGGGAGGGGATTACCCGCCCGTCCAGCGCCAGTTCGCCCACGGCCACGAAATCCGCGAGTTGCTCGGCATCGACCACGCCCATCGCGGCCAGCAGGGAAAGCGCGATCGGCAGGTCGTAGTGCGAGCCTTCCTTGGGCAGGTCGGCGGGCGAGAGATTGATGGTGATGCGCTTGGGCGGCAGCGCAAGGCCCATGGCGGTCAGCGCCGCGCTGACGCGCTGCCTGCTTTCGCCCACTGCCTTGTCCGGCAGGCCGACCAGCGCGAATCCGGGCATTCCCGGTGCCACCTGGCATTGAACTTCGACCGAACGCGCCTCCAACCCCAGGTAGGCGACGGTCGAAACGAGTGCGACCACGAAGGACCCTTAGTTTTGGGAGTACCGGCTCTCAGGATTAATGACGGGCGAATTGAGTACTTGTCGGGAGTGACATCGCTGACAGGCGCTGTCGATATGCAAAGCGCTACTCAGGCCAATCCTTACATCGTTTTAACCGCAAGTCTCACGGCTTGGGTAATGACTTGCGCCGCAGTCTCATCGCATGCGTATTTTCGCCGCTGCCTTGTCTGTTCCGCTGCTGGCCCTGCTGCCGCTGGCTCCCGCATCTGCGTTTTCGCAGGAGGCGGGGCAGGCGATCGCCTATGAGACGGTGATCTTCGAAGAACCCGGCTATGTGCAGGAGCCGGTGGGCGGCATCGCGGTCGAATCCGTCCCTGCCGGTGGTGAGCGACTGGTCGATAGCGGCTGGCAGCAGGCGTCGCCTGCGCCGATTCCCAAGGGCATTGCCGCTTACGGTCCGTTCCGGGTGGTCGATGCGCACCATGCCGCGCTTGTGGGCGTGACCGATTCGCGTAGCCCCGAACGGTTCGCGGCGATGCTGCGGGACTGGCCGGTGATTGCCGAGCTTGAGATGATCGAGTGCCCGGGCACCGAGGACGATCTGGCCAATTTGCGGCTCGGGCGGATGATTCGCGCCCGGGGAATCGCCACACATGTCCCGGATGGCGGCTCCGTGCGCTCCGGCGCGGTCGAGCTGTTTCTGGCCGGGGCGCATCGCTACGCCGATCCCGGCGCGGAATTCGCGGTCCATTCGTGGATCGACGATTCGGGGCATGAGGCCGGCGACTATGCGGCGGATTCGCCCGAAAACCGGCGCTATCTGGACTATTATCGCCAGATGGGCATGGATGCCGGAGAAGCCCGGGCATTCTATGCCATGACCAATTCGGTGCCCTTCGAATCGGCGTTGTGGTTCGGATCCGCCGAAATGGGGCGGTGGGTGCCGCTCGATCGCGAGGTTACGGGACCGGGCGCATGAATCGCCTTGTTCGTTCGCGAATCCTTGACTCGCCGCCAGCGCTCCAGTAACGGCGCCGTCTGTTCTGTGGTCATCCTGTGTGGACGGCCCTTTTTATTCGAATTTTCGAGGACCGTCATGAAGCGCACTTTCCAGCCCAGCCGCCTTGTCCGCGCCCGCCGTCACGGCTTCCGCGCCCGCACGGCGACTGTCGGTGGCCGCAAGGTGCTTCGTGCGCGCCGCGCTCGCGGCCGCAAGAAGCTGTCGGCCTAAGACCACTTCCGGCCTCACGGCTGGATGCGGCACCGGCCCGTGCCGCCATCCGATTCGTCGCATGCCCCGTGCGGAGCGAGGAATCGGGTGGCGGCACGGGCCGCCGCTGTTTGTGCCCGGCCTGATCGCCGTCGGTGCATTTGCAGTCCGTCGCTCCGCTCCCTATCTGCCGGGCTGACATGACTGCTGCCTACGCCATAATGACCCGCCGGGCGGACTTCGTTGCCGCCAATGCGGGGCTGCGCGTGGCGCGGCCGGGATTCGTGCTGCTGGCCAGGCCCAACGACGGGCAGGGACAGCGCGCCGGGATCACGGTTACCAAGAAGATCGGCAATGCCGTCGTGCGCAACCGCATGAAGCGGCGCTTCCGGGCGCTGCTGCGCGAGCTGCTGCCCGAGCATGGCCTTGCCGACACCGACCATGTCCTGATCGGCCGCGAGAACGGCGTGGAGCGCGATTTCGCGCTCCTGCGCGACGAACTGGTGGCGGCATTGGGGCGTGCGCAGGCGGGCAAGGGCGATCCGCCCAGAAATGCACGCGGCAAGAACCGGGGCGGCAAGCGTTCCGGCAAGCCGGACAAATCTGGCCCGAATAAAGCGCCGCAATCGGATAAATCGGCCACGTGAACAAGGCGTTCGCCTTGCTCGCCCGGGTTCCCGGATTGTTGCTGATCGGCATCGCCCGGGCCTGGCAGATCGGCCCTTCGCGGGTCCTGCCGCCGTCCTGCCGCTACTCGCCGTCCTGCTCGCAGTATGCGATCGTGGCGGTCCGCAAGCACGGTGCGATTAAGGGTGGCTGGCTGGCGTTCAAGCGTCTATTGCGCTGCCAGCCTTGGGGTGGGCACGGCTACGACCCGGTGCCGGACTGAGATGAATAGAGGCAGCGCCTGCCGCTGCCACTGACGGGATTACGACAGGAAAGCCTTGGTGGAAAAGCAGCGCAACATTATTCTGGCGGTCGTCCTGACCGCGCTCGTGCTCTTCGGCTGGGAAGCCGGCGTCCGTTACTTCTATCCGAACGCCAACAAGCCCCCGGTCCAGACCGAGCAGCAGGCGGCACCGCCCGCGCCCGCCAGCGGCATCAAGCCGACCCGTGAGGGCGGCCTGCTTGACCCGACCGACGTCGCGCTGGAACGGCAGGACCTGAAGTCCGCGCTGACCACGGGCGGCCGCGTGCCGATCCAGGCGCCGGGCGTTTCGGGCTCGATCAACCTCAACGGCGCGCTGCTCGATGACCTCGTGCTCAATCGCCACCGTGAGACAGTGCAGAAGGATTCGGGCCCGGTCCGCATGTTCTCGCCCTCGGGCACGCCGGCGCAGCACTATGCGCAGTTCGGCTGGCTGGGGCAGGGCGTTCCCGCGCCGAGCGCCTCCACTGTCTGGACCGCGCCCGCCGGTGCCAAGCTGACGCCGACCACGCCGGTCACGCTCACCTGGGACAACGGCCAGGGCCAGGTCTTCGCGCTGACCTTCAAGGTCGACGACAATTACATGATCACCGCCGACCAGCAGGTGATGAACAAGGGTGCCTCGGCCGTTACCGTGCAGCCCTTCGCCTTCGTCAACCGCACCAACCGCACCGCCGCCCAGTACGCCTGGACGCTGCGCACCGGCGGTATCGGCGCGTTCGACGGCTCGGTCGAGTTCGGCCCCAAGTACGACGACCTGCTGAAGGCAGGCCCGCAGAGCCCGACCGGCAATGTCGACTGGATCGGCTTCACCGACGTCTACTGGATGTCGGCCGTGATCCCCGTCGGCGCCAAGGCGACCGGTTCGTTCCGTTCGCTCGGCAACCAGATCTTCCGCGCCGATGCCGTGTTCGAGCAGAGCGTGATCCAGCCCGGCCAGACCCTGACGCGCGAAACCAAGCTGTTCGCCGGCGCCAAGGAGCACGCCGTGCTCAACGCCTATGAACAGCAGGGCGTCACCAACTTCGGCCTCGCGATCGACTGGGGCTGGTTCCGCTGGTTCGAAAAGCCGATCTTCTGGCTTCTGGTGAAGCTCTTCGCGATCACCGGCAACTTCGGCGTCGCCATCATCCTGCTGACCGCCATCGTGCGCGGCATCATGTTCCCGGTTGCCCAGCGCGGCTTCGCCTCGATGGCCGCGATGCGTGCGATCCAGCCGAAGATGAAGGCGCTGCAAGAGCGCTACAAGGACGACAAGGAAAAGCAGCAGCTTGAGATCATGAAGCTGTACAAGGAGGAGAAGGTAAACCCGCTTGCCGGCTGCCTCCCCATGTTCCTGCAGGTTCCGGTGTTCTTCGCGCTCTACAAGGTGCTCAACCTTGCGATCGAGATGCGTCACCAGCCCTTCGTGCTGTGGATCAAGGACCTTTCGGCGCCCGATCCGCTGCACATCGTCAACCTGTTCGGCCTGCTGCCCTTCACGCCCCCGGCCTTCCTTGGCATCGGCATTCTGGCACTGCTGCTGGGCGTCACCATGTACCTGCAGTTCAAGCTGAACCCGCAGCAGATGGACCCCGCGCAGCAGCAGGTCTTCGCCCTGATGCCCTGGTTCATGATGTTCATCATGGCGCCGTTCGCTTCGGGCCTGCTGGTTTACTGGATCACCTCCAACCTGCTCGCGATCGGTCAGCAGAAGCTGCTCTACGTGATGCATCCGCAGCTCAAGGCGCAGCAGGAGAAGGAAGCCCAGGACAAGGCGCGTGCTCTCGAGCGCGAGAAGAAGGCCTGATTTGATGACGGGTGAAACCGAAAACGAAGACATCGTCGAGCAGGCGCGCAAGCTCTTTTCAGGACCGGTGACGTTCCTGAAGAGCGCGCCCGCGCTCAAGTTCCTGCCGGACCCGGACGTGCCCGAGATCGCGTTCTGCGGCCGCTCGAACGTCGGCAAGTCCTCGCTGCTGAATGCGCTGACCGGCCGCAAGGCGATCGCGCGGACTTCGGTGACGCCGGGCCGTACGCAGGAACTGAACTTCTTCGACGTGGGCGAGCCGCTCCAGTTCCGGCTGGTCGACATGCCGGGCTATGGCTTCGCCAAGGCCCCGCCCTCGGTGGTTGAAACCTGGCGCCGCCTGATCCGCGACTATCTGCGCGGCCGCGTGGAGCTGAAGCGCACGCTGTTGCTGGTCGATTCGCGCCACGGCGTGAAGGCGGTCGATGCCGACATGATGAAGATGCTGGACGAGGCTGCTGTCGGTTACCGCATCGTCCTCACCAAGGCGGACAAGATCAAGGCGACCGAGCTGGATAAGGTCTATGCCGAGACCGTGGCCGAAGCGCGCAAGCACCCGGCCGCCTATCCCGAAGTGCATATCACCTCGTCCGAAAAGGGCCTCGGCATTGCCGAGCTGCGCGGCGCGGTTTTGTCCGATTCGCTGATCTGAATGGGCCGGGCCTTGCGCCCGGCCGTTTTCATTCGGTTTCTCTTCCAGACGCATCCTCCCGTCGTCCCCGCGAAGGCGGGGACCCCGCTTGTTCTTGGCGAGCGGGGCGAAAAGGAAGCGGGGCCCCCGCCTTCGCGGGGGCGACGAGGTGTTTTGGGTGATGGCGCGGTTTCACGTGAGCTTCGCGGGTATCAAGGTGCCTTAGGGACGAGGCGCTCGGAGTGAGGGGCGTGGGGCAGGCGTAAAGCATCAGGCCTCCACCCCACCTTTCCGTTTCCCCTCAGCGGCCTGCGCCGTAACCAATCGCGCTGCACCGTCACCATACTATCGCATTCACCTGTCACCATCGGCGTTTGCGGACCGCTCCCGCCCGGCGTGATCCCGGCGCACACCGGATCCATCCCGGAAATCCATCTATGTGACGATTGCGTGACCGGCTCGCTTCCCCTAGGGGGCACGCGGTCGCGTCAAGAGAAGAAAGGAGACTCGCCATGCGCCAGATCGCCGTTCTTCCCTATCGTACCGTCGGCCCCGCCGTCGACGCACCGATCCAGATTCTGCTGATTACCTCGCGCAGTTCGCGCCGTTGGGTCATTCCCAAGGGTGGGCTGATGAAGGGCTACTTGCCCCACGCCGCCGCCGCCGCAGAGGCGGAGGAAGAGGCCGGCGTGCTCGGCGCGGCCTGTCCGATCCCGCTGGGATCCTATCGCTATCGCAAGCAGCGCGCCTCGGGCGCCTCGGTCTGGGCCGACGTGGACGTGTTCCCGTTCGCCGTCACCGAGGAACTCGATACCTGGGACGAACAACATCAGCGCGAACGCCGCTGGTTCTCTCTGGCAGAGGCGGCTAAGGCGGTCGACGAAGAGGACCTTCGCGCGCTGATCCGTTCATTTGGCGCGCGTGAGTTCCGCGCCGCCGCCAGTCCCGCACGCCTCCTGAGCGTGATGGCCGACAGGATGGCCGACAAGACAGGGGTCAATACGATGTTTGCCTGGTTCCAGAAGCTGCTTCCGCAGCAGGGCAATTTCTTCGATCTGTTCGAACAGCAGGCCGCAACGCTGGTGGCCGGGGCCGATGCCCTTGCGCGTCTGGCGCAGGGCGGCCCGGGCCGCGCGCAGCACATTCGCGAGATCAGCGAGCGCGAACACGATGCGGACAATATCACCCGCGAAGTGCTCCAGACGGTGCGCCGCACCTTCCTGACGCCGTTCGATCGTTCGTCGATCACCAGCCTGATCACGACGATGGACGATGCCATCGACGAGATGCAGCAAGTGGCCAGCGCGGTGAATCTCTATGAGGTCACCGAGTTCGAGCCCGAGATGATCGACATGGCCGCGATCATCGTCGATGCCGCGCGCCTCACCGCCGAAATCATGCCGCTGCTGCGCAAGATCGCCGACAACGGCCACCGCCTGCACGAACTGACAGAGCGCCTCGTGCGCATGGAAGGCCATGCGGACGAGATCCATGCCGCCGGTCTCAAGCGCGTGTTCAAGGCGGATTCGGGCAAGGATGCGCTGCACTTCATCGTCCGCCAGGAGATGTTCAAGCGGCTGGAGCGCGTGGTCGACCGATTCGAGGACGTGGCGAACGAGATCGATGGTCTCGTGATCGATCACGCCTAAGCTGCCCTTTCGATGGAACACACGCTTGCCCTGCCGCTGCTGATCGGCCTCGTCGCGCTCGCGCTGGCGTTCGACTTCCTGAACGGGTTGCACGACGCTGCCAACGCCATCGCCACGGTCGTCGCCACGCGCCTGCTCTCGCCGGTGGTGGCGGTGCTGTTCGCCGCTTTCGGCAACTTCGCCGCCTACTGGATCATGGGCCTCCATGTCGCCGAGACGGTGGGCAAGGGCATCATCAACAAGGACGCGGTGACGCCATCCGTGGTGTTCGGCGCCTTGGTGGGCGCGATGTTCTGGAACGTGCTGACCTGGATCAAGGGCATCCCTTCGTCGTCCAGCCATGCGCTGATCGGCGGACTGCTGGGCGCGGGCGTCGTCGCGGCGGGCCCGGGTGTGGTCGAGGCAGACGGCACGGTGAAGACGCTGATCGCCATCATCGCCTCGCCGCTGCTGGGCTTCGTGATCGCGATGCTGATGATGCTGCTGACTTCGTGGCTGTTCCGGGGAACGACGCCGCGCCAGTCCAACGGCATCTTCAAGACGCTCCACCTGTTCTCGTCCGCCGCCTACTCGATCAGCCACGGCGGCAACGACGCGCAGAAGACGATGGGCATCATCGCCGTACTGCTCTACTCGACCGGGCACCTTGAGGGCGGCTTCCACGTCCCCGAATGGGTGGTGATCGGCTGCTACACGGCGATCTCGCTCGGCACGCTTTCGGGCGGGTGGAAGATCATCAAGACGATGGGCTCCAAGCTCACCAAGCTCAATCACCACTCGGGTTTCTGCGCTTCGACCGCGGGCGCCATCGTGGTGTTCGGCGCGAGCGCCATGGGCATTCCGGTTTCGACCACTCATGCGATCACCGGCGCCGTCGTCGGCACCGGCGCGGCCCGCCGCGCCAGCGCGGTTCGCTGGTCGGTCGCCAGCCGCGTGATCGTGGCGTGGTTTGTGACGATCCCGGCCAGCGCGGTTGTCGGTGCGCTGTTCTACGAGATCACGCGGTTGTTCTGAGGCCCTCAAAAAGGGTTTCGCGCGGAGGCGCGGAGAATTGAAAGCGGCGTAGCTGCCTTCGATGCGCCCGTTCTTTGCGATCTGATCCAAGGCCAGATTGGCAGCGCCAGTTCCTCCGCGTCTCCGCGCCTCCGCGCGAACCATTTGAGGCATTTCGGGGGAGCGCACTCGGCGGCAGTTACATTCTGCGACGCCGTTCATTCTCGACTTGTCGCGCCTGAACCGATAGTCCCCGGGCTTGGACTTATGGGGAATCCGCGTAAGTGAAGCTGATTATCGGCAATAAGAACTACTCCAGCTGGTCGCTGCGCGGCTGGCTGGCCTGCAAGCAGTCGGGGCTCCATTTCGAGGAGATCACCGTCCCGCTCTATGGCGACGAATGGGACGCCCAGCGCAGTTCCAACGACCTCGCACCCAGCCACGGCAAAGTACCGATCCTGTGGGACGGCGACGCCGTGGTGTGGGACAGTCTGGCGATCGTCGAATACCTTGCCGACAAAGTCGGGCGCGACCGCTTCTGGCCCAAGGGCGACGATGCCCGCGCCATGGCGCGCTCGATGGTGGCGGAGATGCATTCCAGCTTCTTCGCACTGCGCCGCGCTTGTCCGATGAATATCCGCATGCGCGTCGAAGGCATGGTGCCGGATGACGACGTGCGCGCCGACGTGGTGCGCATCCTCACGCTCTGGGCCGAGGCGCGCGCACGGTTCGGGCGGGGCGGGCCGTTCCTGTTCGGCACCTTCAGCGCTGCCGACGTGTTCTACGCGCCCATCGTCAGCCGGTTCCTGACCTATGGCATCGGCGTGCCCGGCTTCGCGGTGGCCTATATGGAGGCCGTCTGGGAGCACGAGTGGATGCAGCAGTGGATCAACGCCGCCCAGACCGAGGAATGGGTGATCGAGCAATTCGAAGCGCCGATAAGGTAACCTCGGCCGCCATTGACCGGTAGCAACTCCGGTTCCCAAAACACACTCGTCGCCCCCGCGCAGGCGGGGGGCCCCGCTTTTCTTGAGCCGTAGCGGGGGCCGAAAAACAAGCGGGATCCCCGCCTTCGTGAGTGTCGGGCATTATGCCCTCGGCACTCAGGAGAACGCGCGCCTAGCGGATCCCGTCGGTAGGATACGGCGTGCCGTCCTTGTGGAAATACCCGTCGCCTTCGAACTTCATGTCGATGTCCGAATAGGCGCCCGAGCCATCGCGATTGCCCGCGCCGATGGCGACGAACACACAGTCCGCGTCGCTCTCGTTGATCAGGTGATGGCCGTTCGCGACGCCCTTGGGCCAGGCGCAGACATCCCCCGGGCGCAGCACCGTGCGGCCGTCATCCTCCACCAACACGGCCTCGCCGGAGAGCATCACCAGCAGCTCGTCCTCGTCGTCATGCCAGTGGCGCTGGCTGGACCACGCGCCGGGTTTCATCACCACGTGGCTCGCATCCATTTCGGTAAGCCCGCCCGCCGGCGCCAGCCGCCGCCACCAGCGGCCCTTCACCGGTTGGTCGAATGGCGCTGGATAGCCGGTGCCATTCGACGGTGCGATAGCGTCGATATCGATCTTCGGCATCTGTCCCTCCATCGCGAGCCTGTCCCCAAGCTATGGTCTTGCGCGCCGACCTGTGCAATGGCGCCGGCATGACCGAGACCGTGCAGACCACCGCCGATGTCGTCGCGCTTGCCCAAGCGCTGATCGCCTGCCCCAGCGTCACACCCGCCACCGGCACGGTGTTCGATTGCCTGGAAGCGCAACTGACGCCGCTCGGTTTCCATGTGCACCGCGCCATCTCGGGCGAGGCGCCGGACGGCCCGGTCGAGAACCTGTTCGCCATCCGCAAGGGCCCCGAGGGTTCGCGCCACTTCGCCTTCGCCGGTCACCTTGACGTGGTGCAGCCGGGCGAGGGCTGGGCCAGCGGTGCCTTCGCACCCGAGATCAGGGGCGATCTGCTCTATGGTCGCGGCGCGGTCGACATGAAGGGCTCCATCGCCGCCATGGTCGCCGCCGTCGCGGATCTCCCGGTCGAGGCGGGCACGGTCAGCTTCGTCATCACCGGCGACGAGGAAGGCCCCGCGCGCTACGGCACGCTGGCGCTGATCGACCATATGCGCGCGGTCGGCGCGATCCCGGACCTCTGCCTTGTCGGCGAGCCCACCTCGGTCAACCGGCTGGGCGACATGATGAAGATCGGCCGTCGCGGTTCGGTGAACATCTGGCTCGAAGTCGAAGGCGTGCAGGGCCACGTCGCCTATCCGCATCTGGCCGACAACCCTATCACCAAGCTGGTCGCCATGCTGGCCGAACTCGATGCCATCGTGCTGGACGAAGGGACTGACTGGTTCCAGGCGAGCAACCTCGAAGTCACCGATCTCACCGTCGGCAACCCGGCCACCAATGTGATCCCGGCCAAGGCCTCGGCCCGCATCTCGATCCGCTTCAACGACCTGCACACCGGCGAGGGCCTGTCCGCGCGCGTGACCGAGATTGCCGAGCGCCACGGCGGCACTTCCCGCCCGGTGATCTCGGGCGAGGCGTTCCTGACCGCGCCCGGCCCGTTCTCCACCCTGCTGGCCGAGGCCATCCGCGCTGAGACCGGCGTGGAGCCGGAGCTTTCGACCAGCGGCGGCACGTCCGATGCGCGCTTCCTCAAGGACCTCTCGCCGGTGATCGAGTTCGGCCTGTGCAACGCGACGATGCACAAGCGCGACGAGGCAGTGGCGATTGCCGATCTCGAAGGGCTGGTGCGCATCTACCGGCGCGTGCTGGACGCCGCGCTAACGCGCTGACTCCCGCTGATTTCGGCGTAAAACATCAAGAATATGGGCGCGCCCGGCGTTGACCGGGCGGGTTACGCTGTTAGTCTCACAAGCAATTTTATTGCGAGGTGGGAATGGGCAGGCGCCTGACGCTTTATATCATTATCGGCATGGTGCTGGGCATCGCCGTGGGCTGGGCGCTCCATGCTTCCCTGCCGGCGGGCGATCCGCGCCTCGATCAGTGGGCTGATTACTTCAAGCTGCTGCCCGATGTGTTCCTGAAGATGATCAAGATGATCATCGCGCCGCTGGTCTTCGCCACCATCGTCACCGGTATCTCGGGCATGGGTGACAGCGCCGCGCTCGGCCGTATCGGCGGCAAGGCGCTGGCCTGGTTCATTTCGGCCAGCCTGATCTCGCTCGCGCTCGGCCTGCTGCTGGTCAACCTGTTCAAGCCCGGCGTCGGCGTCGGCTTCGAGACCCGGGCCGACCTTGGCAAGCTGGAGACGGGCGAGCTGACGCTGCGCCACTTCATCCTCGAAATCTTCCCGAGCAGCGCCGTCGACGCGATGGCGCAGAACAACATCCTGCAAATCCTCGTCTTCTCTCTGTTCGTCGGCGTCGGCCTCACTGCCATTGGCGAGAAGGGCGCGATCATCGTCAAGGTCAGCGAGGCGCTGTCCGAGCTGATGCTCCAGATCACCGACTACGTGATGCGCTTTGCGCCGTTCGCGGTGTTCGGCGCGCTTGCCAGCGTGATCGGCACGCGCGGGCTTGGCATCGTCGTGACGTACGGCGTGCTGGTCAGCGAGTTCTACTTCGCGATGCTGCTGTTGTGGCTGCTGCTGTTCGTGGTGGGCGCGGTGTTCCTGCGCGGGCGGGTCATCACGCTGTTCCGCTATATCCGCGAGCCGCTGCTGCTGAGCTTCTCGACCGCGTCTTCCGAGGCAAGCCTGCCCAAGCTGTTCGAACAGCTTGACCGTTTCGGCGTGCCGCGCCGGATTTCGGGCTTCATCCTGCCGATGGGGTACAGCTTCAACCTCGACGGCTCGATGATCTACATGAGCTTCGCGACGATCTTCATCGCGCAGGCCTATGGCATCCATGTGCCCATCGGCACGCAGATCCTGATGCTGCTGACGCTGATGGTCAGTTCGAAGGGTATCGCCGGGGTGCCGCGCGCCAGCCTCGTGGTGATTGCCGCCACGCTCACGCAGTTCGGCCTGCCGGTCGAAGGCATCGCGCTGCTGCTGGGCATCGACACCTTCCTCGACATGGGCCGCTCAGCCACCAATGTCGTCGGCAACGCGGTCGCCACGGCGGTAATTACCCGCAGCGAAGGCATGCTTCAGCCGCTGGTCGATCCCGAGGAGCCGATGCCCCGGGCACCGACGCGCACCTCGTCCGAAGGGCGCCACGGGCTCAATATCGATCCCGAGCAGTACGACAGCTGATGGCCTAAATTCCTCCCCTGCGAGGGGAGGGGAACCGCCCGAAGGGTGGTGGAGGGGTGTCACCGCCAGCGTGGACACCCCTCCGTCAGCGCCCCGATATGGGATGGGCGCTGCCACCTCCCCTTGCAGGGGAGGACACCGGAACGGTTAGCGGATCAGCCGGACCGGCGTGAACGGCGCCAGCCCGCAGCCCGCGCCGCGCTGGAATCCGCTGCCCACGCGGTTGAGCGGGAAGATGATGTCCTGCCGGCAAAGCTGCGACAGCGACGTCGAATAAGTGAAGGTTCCGGCCGAGCGCAGGCCCGGGCAGCGGTTCGGCAGCGTCACGCGCCAGACGCGGTTGCCGGCGCCGATGAAGTCGATGGTCCAGTCGTCGCGGATATTGGTGTTGGAGAACTGGCTGAGCGGCAGGCAGTCCTGCGCGGGGCCGACCACTTCGGCGGCCGGGCTGACCGGCGGCGGGGTCTGGGGTTCCTGCTTGGTGCAGGCCATGAGCGTGAGCGGCATGAGGGCGAAGGCGACGTTACGGCGAACCATGGACATCCTCCTGATCAGGCAGCCTTGCGAGCGGCTCCCTTCTCCATGATCTTGTCCTTGTAATCGCACAAGTCAACGACCGGGCAGCGCCAGCACTCCGGCGTACGCGCCTTGCAGATGTAGCGGCCGTGCAGGATCATCCAGTGGTGCGATCCCACGCGGAACGGCTGCGGCACGCGCTTTTCGAGCTGCTTCTCCACCGCCAGCGGAGTCTTGCCCTTGGCAATGCCGGTGCGGTTGCCGACGCGGAAGATATGGGTGTCGACCGCGAAAGTCTCCGCACCGAAGGCGCAGTTCATCACCACGTTGGCGGTCTTGCGCCCGACGCCGGGCAGTTCGACCAGCGCGTCGCGGTCTTCGGGGACTTCGCCGTCATAACGATCGACGAGAATCTGCGAGAGCGCGATGACGTTCTTGGCTTTGGAATTGAACAGGCCGATGGTCTTGATGTGCTCCTTCAGGCCCTCTTCGCCCAGTTCGACCATCTGCGCGGGGCTCTTCACCTCGCGAAACAGCGCCCGCGTCGCCTTGTTGACGCCGACGTCGGTCGACTGCGCGGAGAGCACCACGGCGACGAGCAACTGGTAATTGTTGCCGAATTCCAGCTCCGTCTCGGGCGAGGGGTTAAGCTCGGCGAGACGGCGGAAGAATTCGAAGATTGCGGCCTTGTTCAAAGGTCCAGCACCTCGGGCATGGTGTAGCGGCCCGCGTGCTTGTCCTTCAGCCATTGCGCCGCCTTGACCGCGCCCTTGGCGAAGATCGTGCGGTTCTCGGCAAGGTGCGAGAACGAGAGACGCTCGCCATCGGCCAGGAAGTGCACGGTGTGGTCGCCCGCCACGGAGCCGCCGCGCAGGGCCGCGAAACCGATGGTGCCCGCCTCGCGCTTGCCGGTGATGCCGTCGCGGGCGCGGGCGGCGTTCGACAGGCTGACCTCACGGCCCTTGGCGGCGGCGTCACCCAGCAGCAGCGCGGTGCCGGAGGGAGCGTCCACCTTCATGCGGTGGTGGGTCTCGACGATCTCGATATCCCAGTCCTCGGCCAGCTTGCTGGCGGCTTCGCGCACGAGGTGGGCAAGCAGGGTGACGCCCAGCGAGGTGTTGCCGGTCTGGAGCACGGGAATGTGCTGCGCGGCCGAATCGATCAGCCAGTGGTGGCGTTCCTCAAGGCCGGTGGTGCCGACGACGATGGGAATGCCCGCATCGACCGCCGCATCGAGGTTGGCTTCCAGCGCGACCGGGCTCGAGAAATCGATCAGCACGTCCGAATGCGCGGCCAGTGCCGCCACGTCGCCGTCGCGGTCCACGCCGCCGACGAATTCCTCGCCCGCCGCCGCAATGGCCTCCGCAATCGCGCGTCCCATGCGGCCTTCGCTGCCGATAATTCCGATTCGTGCCACGTCACTGTCTCCAGGAGCCGTCATGCCGAACTTGTTTCAGCATCCATCGTGCCCCAAACACCGGGCAGCGAATGGCGCACAATGAACCCCGAAACAAGCCTGTCCCGAGCAGGGGCGGACGGTTCGGGGAGACGGGAAAGGCAAGCCGTGTCGGTACTCCGCAATATCGTCATCCTCACCGGCGCGGGTGTGTCGGCCGAAAGCGGCATCGACACCTTCCGGGACGGCGGCGGGCTATGGGAGCAGCACCGTGTCGAGGACGTGGCCACGCCCGAGGCTTTCGAGCGCGATCCCGATCTCGTGCTGCGCTTCTACGACATGCGGCGCGAGGCGATCCAGACCAAGGCGCCCAATGCCGCGCACCACGCGCTGGCCCGGCTTGACCGCGAGTGGGAGGGCGATCTGCTGATCGTCACCCAGAACATAGACGATCTTCACGAACGGGCGGGCGCCTCGCGCGTGCTCCACATGCACGGTGAGCATCTCAATGCCTGGTGCACCGCCTGCGACGTGCGCTCGCGCTGGACGGGCACTCTGATCGACCGTCCGGCCTGCCCCGAATGCGGCAAGGCGGCGCTGCGCCCCGATGTCGTCTGGTTCGGCGAGATGCCCTACCACATGGATGCGATCTACGACGCCTTGCGGGAGGCGGACCTGTTCGTCTCGATCGGCACCTCGGGCGCGGTCTATCCGGCGGCGGGCTTCGTACGCAATGCGCGCGACCTTGGCGCGGCGACGCTCGAACTCAATCTGGAGCCCAGCCAGGGCACCGGCTGGTTCGACGAGGCGCGGCACGGCCCGGCAACCGAAGTGGTTCCGGCATGGGTGGAAGAGATTCTCAGGCCATGACCGCGGACGCCACTCGAAATCCGATGGCCCATCGCGGCAGTTGCCATTGCGGCGCGGTCACGCTGGAACTGGCCGAGACGCCGCGCGAAGTCTGCGATTGCAATTGCTCGGTGTGCCGCCGACTGGGGACGCTGTGGTCCTATCACAGTCCGTCGAACGTGCGGATCGACGGCCCGCTCAGCGGCTATCAAACGGGCGATCGGGTGCGGACTTTCTGGCACTGCCCCCACTGCGGCTGCACCACGCACTGGAGCGCCGTGGACGCGGCGCGGGACCGGATGGGCGTGAACATGCGCCTGTTCGCGCCCGAATTGCTGGAGAGCCTGTCCGTCTATGCTTACGACGGCAGATCGGCTTGAACGGGGGCCTGAACCCCGCAGGCGTGGCAGCCGGGATCCTTGGCGATCCTGAGCGGCCGCATCGAAGGCGCCAAGCCGTCGATCAGATGCAGCGTGCCATATTGCGGATCGCCCAGCGCGGCGTGGCCGGCCATGACCACGCGCATGGCATGCATCGCCGCGAACGTGCCGACCATGCCGACCATCGCGCCCAGCACGCCGTCGGCCGCGCAGGTATCGCAGTCCTGCGCATCGAAGGCATCGCCCACGAAGCAGCGGTAGCAGGCATGGTCCGGCAGGTGCCCGGCGAAGTTGGCGACCTGCCCCTGAAAGCGACCAACCGCCGCGCTCGTGAGGGGAATGCCCAGTTTAATACAGCTGTCTGACACACGCAGGCGAGTCGCGAAGTTGTCACACCCGTCAAGTACCACGCTCGCGCCGAAGAGAATCTCTGCCGCGTTGTCTTCCCCGAGACGCGTTACATGCGGCACAACCTCAAGGCCAATATCAAAGCGCCGCACCCATTCGGCTGCCGCTTCCGCCTTAGGCTTGCCGATATCCGATGGCGTATAAATCGTCTGACGTTGCAGATTGCTGACGTCCACCGTGTCGTCGTCAATCAGCGTCAGCCGTCCTATCCCGGCTGCGGCGAGATACTGGAGAGCTGGGCTGCCGATCCCGCCGCAGCCGACGAGCACCACATGCGCATCGGCCAGCGCGACCTGGCCCGTGCCGCCGACTTCGGGAAGCACGATATGCCGCGCGAAACGCGCAAGGCGATCGGGTGCCAAAGTCATTGCTGCATCATTCCTGTGTGGTTCCGGGTGTCGCCGGCAGCCGCTCCTTCACGAAGCCATGCATGCCGAACCACCACTGGGTGGCGATCACCGCGCCCTTGGCGGGCTGGAGCATGCCCAGCATCATCACCAGTGCCACCGGGACCACGATCGCGAAGATCGCCGCCGGGCCCAACTGGAAGTCGCTGGACAGTGCGATGATCAGTGGGGCCATCAGGTGGCCGGTCACCAGCATCGCGATATAGGCGGGAAAGTCGTCCGCGCGCTGGGGTGTCAGATCGGCCATGCAGGCCGGGCAGCGTTCCAGCGGTTTCAGCCACTTGCGGAACAGCCGGCCCTCGCCGCAGCGCGGGCAGCGGCAGCGTATGCCGCGCAGCGCGGCCTGCCAGTAGGAGGCGGGAAGCGTCATGGCCATGCGCCTACAGCATCGGGGCCGTGCGGGCAAAGCGCAAAAACGAAGATGCGGGGGCGTTCGGTGGGGGGTGGGGAGGGACGCCCCCGCATCAGGTAAGGGGGTGCGGATTAGCCGTTGCCGGCGATCCGTACCCGATTGCTGCCGACGCTATGGGCGGCACTCAATGTCGATTCGGCGCGGTGCGTAGCCTCGCCAAGCTGCGCGAAGCTGCGCAGCGGGGCGAGGGCGCAGGAGAAGGTGACCGAAATGGCTTCGCCTTCCGTCCCGTCGTGTTCGGGGGTGGCTAAAGTCTGCGCCAGAGTCCGGGCCAGCGCGCTGTCCAGCGCGATGCTGGCGCGCAGCCGCTCCATCACCAGCCGCGCTTCGTCGAGCTGGGTATCGGGCAGAATCACAGCGAAGGCCTCGGCGCTCCAGCGGGCCACAAGGTCGGTGCGGCGCATCCCGGCGTCGATCCGTCCGGCCACCGCGCGCAGCAGTGCGTCGCCGGCGGTGGGGCCGAACCGTCCGGAGAGCGAGGCGAAATGGTCGATGTCGATCAAGGCCAGCACGGCATTGCCCTGTCCGGCCAGCACGCGCTCCGCCGAATCGAGGAATTCGTGGCGATTGCGCAGCCCGGTAAGCCGGTCGCGCCGCGCTGCGTCGAGCGGTTGCCCGGCGCGGATCGTGGCGGTTGCGGCGGCCGTGGCGACGCTTTGGAGCAGCAGGCCAACGGTGTCGTTGCCGCCGCGCGGGATACCCGCCAGCCGCTCACCGCGCTGAGCGGCAGCGAGCAGGGCAACGGCCTCGCGCAGCGGCGTGACAAGGGCATGGATGGCGCTCAGTCCGAGTGCGGCGCCCAGCACGGTGGCGCAGAATGTGACGGCCAGCAGCACGTGATCCCACCGTCCGGTCGCTGCCGCGAAAGCCACAACGGCCAGCATGGGCACCAGCACGGCGGCCAGACACGCCAACAGCAGGCGCCATTCGTAGCGGCGCGGGAACAGGAAGGATGTAGCCCGGTAGAAGCGCATCGCATGCCCCTCTCGTGCAGCCGGGAAGCCCGGTCATGACGAAGGCTATGCGAAGACCCTTATCTAATGGTTAAGATTTTACGACAGGGGCGGATTGTCGGTTTGACGGAGGAAGCGTGGGGCTGACATCCTTCGACAAGCTCAGGATGAGCGGAGTGGGAGGGGAAACGTCCTCATGCGCTGGAACCCGCCAGTCCCCCGATCCCGCTCAGGCTGAGCTTGTCGAAGCCCCTGCGGGCAAGGCGCGAGACTGCCATCCTCGACTAGCTCAGGATGAATGGCGGCCGGGGGAATGACACCTGCCAACTTACACCCGTCATCCCCGCAAAGGCGGGGATCCCGCTTTTGTTGTGCGGGGCGAGAGGTCAGGAAAAAGCGGGGGCCCCACCTTCGCGAGGGCGACGAGGGTACGAATATGGCGGCTCACCCGGCACCATTCCACCACCCCAAAACGACGCCGCGCGTGGGAACCGATCTGGTTCCCACGCGCGGTAAGGTGCGACCCTGCAGGCAAAACGTGCGGATGGTACTGCGGGTTCCCGGGGGTGCCCCCCGGGGAAACCCTCAGGATTCGAGCTGGCGCAGCAGCGAGCGGACGTCGCCGTCCATGTCGGCATCGCGCGTGCGCAGTTCCTCGATCAGGCGGACCGCGTGGATCACCGTCGAGTGGTCACGCCCGCCGAACTTGCGGCCGATCTCGGGATACGAGCGCGGCGTCAGCACTTTGGCGAGATACATCGCCACCTGGCGCGGACGCACGACCGCGCGGGCGCGGCGCTTGGAGCTCATCTCGGTCCGGTCGATCCGGTAGAACTGGCAGACCGTGCGCTGGATCTCGTCGATCGTGATGCGGCGGCGGTTGGCCGAGAGGATGTCGGTAAGCTGTTCCTCGGCCAGCTGGAGCGAAACCGCCTGACCCGTGAGCTGGGCATAGGCGATCAGCTTGTTCAGGCCGCCGACCAGTTCACGCACGTTGCGGTTGATGGTGCGGGCAAGGAACTCGATCACGTCCGACGGCACGTCCACCGAGGCGAAGCGGTGCAGGCGGTTTTCGAGGATCGAGCGGCGCAGTTCGATGTCGGCCGGCTGGATGTCGGCGACAAGGCCCATCGACAGGCGCGAGAGCAGGCGCGGCTCGACACCGTCGAGCGCCTGCGGCGCGCGGTCGGCGGCGAAGACCAGGCGCTTGCCTTCCTGAAGCAGCGCATCGATCGTGTAGAGCAGTTCTTCCTGCGCCGATGCCTTGCCGATGATGAACTGGATATCGTCCACCAGCAGCAGGTCAAAGCCGCGCAGGCGCGACTTGAACTCGATCATCTGGTTCTGGCGCAGCGCCTGGACGAATTCGACCATGAAGCGCTCTGCCGAGCAGTAGAAGATCCGGGCATGCGGGTGGTGCTGGAGATAGGCGTGGCCGATCGCGTGCAGCAGGTGCGTCTTGCCCTGGCCGGTGGCGGCCTTGAGGTAAAGCGGCGAGAACTGCGGCGATTCGGTGGCCGACATGCGCTGCGCGGCATTGCAGGCCAATACGTTGGACTGGCCGGTCACGAACGTCTGGAACGTTTGCGAGGCATCGATGCCGGCAGGACCCTGACCCAGCGCGGCGAAAGCTTCGCCGGACAGTGCGACCGAGATCGGATCGGCGGAACCTTGCGCCGAATCATTGGCCGGTGCGCTCGACGGACGGCCGCCACCGCCCAGACGCAGCTCGGGAAGCTGGCGACGACCCGGGTGCACGAGGATGCGCACGTGGCGCACGTCGGGACGAGCGATCTTCCATGCCAGCGAGAGACGGTCCGCGAAACGATCCGCCACCCAGTTCGCCGAGAACTCGGTGGGCAGATAGAGATCGAGCGTTCCCGTTTCCTTGCAATAATTGCCGGGCTGAATCGGCTTGATCCACTGGCTGTGCGCTTGCTGACCGAGGTCTTTGCGCAAGCCCTGGCTGATGTCCGCCCAGTCGGCCGCCAGATTCACGGCTTCCTGATCCTCTTCCATCACCAATTTTACCGCCTTCGATTTCTTGCTCACGCCGTTAGCGCCTTGACCTGCTGTATCTGACATAAAACCAACCCCCCTTGTTGGCTGCTGCCCCGAATGGGCCGCGCGCAACCGGAAAGGACACGCCACCAGGCGTAAAAAAATCCCCAACCGCAAACGCATGTTTGCAGCGGGTGCTTCGTCGCTGTTGATGTTCCCCGGCCGGTTCCGCAACGGCCGAGGACCCTTTTAGAAACGGGTTTGGTCGCGGTGCAATACGATCCTCCCCAAATAAAAAAAATTATGCCTGTTGACTCGTCTCGGAGTGCCCAATTTCCGTCATGAAAGAATTTTCATGAATGAAATCAAACGGTTCCCATATGCGCACATGCGAATCGTAAGGTTTCCGTCATTTCGTTGCACAGGCCCCTCCGCGGGGTCCGAAGCGGGGCTTCGGGCCGGGTGTCGAGGTCCCGATTTCGTTCCTGTTCCGTACTCGGCCGAAAGTACTAGGTGAGGCTCCTGTGTGCCGAATCGGAATTCGACTCAGGAACACCCGTCCCCTCGGCAAAGGCGGAAGGACCGATTCGACGCAATGTGCCGATTCGGAAATGGGGTCTCCGTGCGGATTGTGAAGGGCGCGGAGCAGTGCGCGGGGTTTTGAGGCCCTGCGTTCCGATCCTGTCTACCCGATGGATGTTGTGGTTAGCCCCTCAGTACGCGATTCGCGCCGGGAGCATTTGCTACGCCCCGTTAGGCAGGAGCACCCGTTGGGCGCAAGCGCTGAGTGCAGTCCTTTTGTGCGGAATGGCGGCCGGTGGATGCGCGCGCTGCACGATTCACGCGGCGCCGGCCGCAAGGGGTGGCCGGCAGGAACGAGGACGCCATAAACGCCTTCGGCCCAAGCTTCCGCCCGTTACCCGCAAGATGTGCGGGGTGTCCGGACAGAAGCTTGGGCCGAAGCAGCAGTCCCGGGCCACCCGAATTAATCGGGGCCCGGACTGTCAGGCCGGGCTCAGAGAGCCGAGACGGCCTTGGTCAGGCGCGAGAACTTGCGCGCTGCGGTGTTCTTGTGAAGCACGCCGCGGGCAACGCCACGCGCCAGCTCGGGCTGGGCTTCCTTGAGAGCGGCCGAAGCGGCGCTCTTATCGCCACCGGCAATCGCAGCTTCGACCTTCTTCACGAAAGTACGGATGCGGCTGATGCGGTTGGTATTGATCTCCGCACGGCGATCGTTGCGACGGATGCGCTTGCGGGCTTGCGGCGTATTGGCCATCGAATTTCCTCTGTCTGGCCGCCCCACGCTGGTGATGCCGGCCCAATGCCTAACGAATCTGCTTTTGGCGAGCGGACTCGCCGGAAAGCGCGCCCCTTAGCGGTGTAGCGCCATTCCGTCAACCCGCGTGAGGCGCCCGAAACCGCCTATTTCTGGCATTTCGGACACCAAAAGGTACTGCGTCCACCTTGGACGAAGCGCCTTACCGGGGCCCCGCATAGGCAAGCTTCGCCCTCACGTCCATAGACCTGCCAGGAAGTGGCGAAATAGCCCAGTTCGCCATTGGGCTGCGCATAGTCGCGAATCGTCGATCCGCCCGCCGCGATCGATTCGGACAGCACATCGCGAATCGCCGGGACCAGCCGGTTCAGCGCGGGCAGGGTGACGCGGCCGGCTTCCTTGTCGGGCCGGATCCGCGCGCGGAACAGCGCTTCGCAGACATAGATATTGCCGAGGCCGGCGACGACCTGCTGGTCGAGCAGCATCTGCTTGATCGGGGCGATTCGTCCGGCCAGCTGCGTCTTGAGATGCGCGGCCGTCAGCCCTTCGCCCAGCGGTTCCGGCCCCAGTGCGGCAAAGGCGCCCCACGAATCGAGCCCGGCCGTGGGCACGAGATCCACCGAACCGAATCTCCGTGCGTCATTGAGCGCCAGGACATGGCCCGATCCGGTCTCGATCACGAGGTGGTCGTGCTTTTCCGGTTTCTCGGGCTCGATTCGCCAACGGCCGGACATGCCGAGGTGGAACACCATGGTCTGGTCGCGGTCGGTATGGATGAGGCCGTACTTGGCGCGGCGGCCCATTGTCGTCACGCGCGCGCCGGTCAGGACTTGGACCAGATCGGGCGGGAACGGGCGGCGCAAGTCGGCGCGGTTGAGCGTGACCCGCGCGATCCGCTCGCCTTCGAGATAGCGGGTAAGGCCGCGCACGGTGGTTTCGACTTCGGGAAGTTCTGGCATCGTGGGGAGGAGATAGGGCTTCGCGCGCGCCATGAAAAGCGAGTGACGGTTCGGCATTCCGAACGTTACGAGCCTCGCCACCCCAAGAATGGGCCGCTAAGTGCCTGTCATGGAAGAAAAGCCTTCGAACTTTCGCGCCTTTGCCATGCTCGGCCTCGTCATGCTGCTGTGGGCGGGCAACTCGATCGTCGGCCGGGCAGTGCGCGCGGATGTGCCGCCGTTCACGCTGGCTTTCGGGCGCTGGCTGCTGGCGCTGATGGTCCTGCTGCCTTTCGCGCTGGCGCCGCTGCGACGCGAGTGGCGCGCGGTTTTGACGGGCTGGCGGTGGATTGTGGTGCTGGGCGTGCTCGGCGTCGTCTGCTTCAACGGCTTTCTCTACAAGGGGCTGCATTACACGACCGCCGCCAATGCCCTGCTACTGCAAGCCTCGATCCCCGCGGCCGTGACGGTGCTGGATCGGGTGCTGTTCGGCGGGCGGCCCGGGAAATTGCATGTGCTGGGCGTCGTCGTCTCGACGCTGGGGGTCATGGCCATCGTCTTCAAGGGCGATCCGGCGGCGCTGATGCAGTTGCGTTTCGGGCCGGGCGATAGCCTGATCTTCTGCGCGGTGGCGGCATGGTCATTTTACACGGTGTTGCTGCGCAAGCGGCCGCCGGTGTCGCCGGTGGTCTTCCTGTTCCTGACTTTCGCGCTTGGCGCCATCGGCATGGCGCCGCTGGCGGCACTGGAGGCGGCGAGCGGGCAGGCCGTGCGCTGGAGCCCGCATGTGCTGGCGGCCTTCGCCTATGTCGGCTTGTTTCCTTCGGCGATTGCCTACTTCATCTATAACCGCGCGACGGCCGAGCTTGGCGCGGCCCGTGCCGGGCAGGCGATCACGCTGATGCCGCTGTTCGGCGCGCTGCTCTCGGCGCTGCTGCTGGGCGAGAGGCTCATGCCCTACCATTTCGCGGGCATGGCGCTGATTCTGGCAGGTATCGTGCTTTCCGCGCTCGCCCTGCGGCGGGTACGGGCGAACGCGACGGCATGAACGCCGCGCCCGCTGCCGTAAGCGGCTGCATCAGCCGTATTTGTAGTGAAAGGCTTCGTCGCTGGTGCAGGCGTAGACAATGGCTTCCACGAAAGCGATGCAGCCCGGGATCAGTGTCCAGCAGAAGACGAGGTACAGGATGCCCAAGCCCGTTCGGTTGAGATAGAACTTGTGCGCCCCAAGGCCGCCCAGGAGCAGGGCGAGCACGATGGCAGCACCCTTGCTCTTCACCGGACGGCTGTATCCTCCGGTGGAAACGGCCGCGTTCATATAGACATTGCCCTGCCTTTCGCTGGCGCGCAGGGCCTCTTCGGCGCGGCGCAAGGCAATATCCAGAGTTTCGCCGCAATGACGGCATTTCTTGGCGGTTGCCTTGACCGTTTCCGCACAGAATGGACATTCCGTCGTGGCCGTTTCACTCAATCCTTCGCGGGTTGAGAGTGCGTCTTCGCGGGTTTCCGTTTCCATTCTTCTGTCCCCTTTTTTCCGATTGCGAACCGGCGTGACTGATTCTTCGTGCGGAAATGATAGGGAGGACTGCCATTGCAACTCTTAAAGCACCGGTGAAATTATTGAAATAACGTGCAATTTCAATTTTCGCCGCGCCGCAAACTATATTGGGCAAAGGATCCGTTCACTGGCCAGCATCACCCTTTGCGCAAACGGCATTTACGCCTAAAGCGGCGCCATGAGCGAAACGGTTTCCTTCGGCTACGAGGATGTGGCCACCGAGGAGAAGCAGGAGCGCGTCGGCGCTGTCTTCTCCAGCGTCGCACGCAAGTACGACGTGATGAACGATGCCATGTCGGCAGGCATGCATCGCCTGTGGAAGGACAAGTTCGTGCGCCGCGTGAAGCCGCGCGAGGACGAGCAGATCCTCGACATGGCGGGCGGCACGGGCGACATCGCCTTCCGCATGGCCGCGCACGGCGCCTCGGTCACTGTCTCCGACATCAATCAGGACATGCTGGACGTCGGCATCGAGCGCGCGATGGAGCGCGGAATCGATGGCCTCGTCTGGTCGCGCCAGAATGCCGAGGAACTCTCGTTCCCCGCGCGCCACTTCGATGCCTATACGATTGCCTTCGGCATCCGCAACGTCACCCATATCGACAAGGCGCTGGCCGAGGCGCACCGCGTGCTCAAGTTCGGCGGGCGTTTCTTCTGCCTCGAATTCTCGACCACCGAATGGCCGGGCTTCAAGGAGGCCTACGACGCCTATTCGCATCATCTGGTGCCGAAGATCGGCCAGGCCATCGCCGGCGATGCCGAATCCTACCGCTACCTGATCGAATCGATCCGCCGCTTCCCGCCGATGCCGGAATTCGAGAAGATGATCCGCGCGGCCGGCTTTCGCCACACCAAGGTCGAACCGATCATGGGCGGCCTCGTAGCGATCCATTCGGGCTGGAAGGTCTGAGATCCAGATCGTGACGGGTTCTGCAACGCATATCCTGCGCCTGCTCAAGTGGGGGCGCGTTCTCGCGCGCCACGGAGCGCTGCGCGGGATCGAGAATGATCGCAATGCCCCCGCGCAGGTCAAGCGCCTGTGCCGGATCGCCCGGTTCGGTACGCGCCAGCCGGTGGAGCCCGATTATGCCGGGGCTTTCCAGGAGATCGGCCCGGCCGCGATCAAGCTGGGGCAGGCGCTGGCGACGCGCCCCGACCTCGTGGGTGAGGGCCCCGCGCACAACCTGCTGACCTTGCAGGACAGCCTGCCGCCGGTCGCCTTTTCCGAGATCCGGCACGCGATCGAGGGCAGCTTCGGCGTGCCGCTCGAAAAGCTCTTCGCCTCGATCGAGGAAACCCCGGTGGGTGCCGCCTCGATCGCGCAAGTCCACCGCGCGGTCACGCCCGATGGCCGCGAAGTGGCGGTCAAAGTGCTGCGTCCCGGCATCCGCGAGCAGTTCGCGCACGATGTCGAGACTTACGAATGGGCCGCCGCGCATCTGGAAGCGCTGGGCGGCGAAGCCGCGCGCCTGCGCCCGCGCGCGGTGGTGGCCAATCTCAAGCGCTGGACCCTGCGCGAGCTGGACTTGCGGCGCGAGGCGGCCTCGGCCTCTGAGCTTTCCGATGCGATGAAGGGCATCCACGGCTACCGCGTGCCCGCGATCGAATGGGATCGCACCAATGGGCAGGTCCTCACCGTCGAGTGGATCGGCGCCACCAAGATGGGCGATCTCGACGGTCTGCGCGCCGCCGGGCATGACTTGCCGCGGCTGGCGCACAAGCTGGTCATCACGTTCCTGACCCAGGCGATCTCGTCGGGCTTCTTTCATGCCGACATGCACCAGGGCAACCTGTTCGTGGAGGCGGACGGCACCATCGTCGCCATCGATTTCGGCATCATGGGCCGGATCAACCGGCAGGCGCGGTTGTGGCTGGCGGAGATTCTCTACGGTCTCACCACCGGCAATTACCGCCGCGTGGCCGAAATCCATTTCGAAGCGCAATACGTGCCGAGCTACCACACCGTGGAAGAGTTCGCGACGGCGCTGCGCGCGGTGGGCGAGCCGATGCGCGGCAAGCCGGTTTCGGAACTGTCAGTCGGCCAGATGCTCGACGGGCTCTTCGCGATCACCCGGGATTTCGACATGGCCGTGCAGCCGCACCTGCTGCTGCTGCAAAAGACCATGGTCATGGTCGAGGGGCTGGCGACGGCGCTCGATCCGGACATCAACATGTGGGACGTTTCGGCGCCTTTCGTGAAGAGCTGGCTGCGCGACGAACTCGGGCCCGAGGCGATGATCGCCGACCGCCTGCGTGAGGATCTCGGCACGCTGTTCCGCCTGCCCGCGCTGGTGCGGCGGATCGAGGAGAAGTTCCCGCCCAAGGGCGGCGCGCCCGAGCAGGCGCCGCTGCCGGATGTCGACCTGATCTGGTCTCCGGGCGGCGAGCGTAAACCTCAAAGTAACCACTGGGCAGGCTATGGTCTGGCGGCAATCCTTGGGGGTGTCGCTGCATGGGCGCTGACGTACTGGACTCTGCTGGGGCACTGAGCCCCGGCCGCATGAAAACGGCTGGGACGATTTCGCCCCCGGCGCCCACGTTCTTTGCGACATGGCCGGTCTGGGCGGCGCGGCTGGCGCTGGCGTTTCTGGCCGTGCTGCTGGTCGCCTCGGCGCTGGTGCCGGTCGCCAAGTCGGGCAGCCGTTCGCCGTGGCAGGGGCCGGTCGAAGGGCCGGTTTCGACCGCCGCGGCTCCCGGCGCCGCGAAAAAGCCGTACGACGAGGATATCGCGCTCTACGAAGTCGCCATCGCGCGCATTCGCAAGGGCGAGAACTATTACCACTTCATCGTCCCCGAACAGCGTTCGCGCGACTATCCGGTGAACCCCGCCATCGCGGTGCGCCTGCCGACGCTGGCCTACCTGAATGCATGGCTGGGCGAGACGGGGCAGATCCTGGCCGCCGTTGCGCTGATGGTCGGCATCGTCATCGTCTGGTGGCGCAAGCTGGGCGAGGCAGGAGTCGCGCCCCGGTTGCGCCGGATTGCGACGGCGCTGGTCTTCGTCGGCGCCTCGCTGGCGCTCAACCGGCACTATTTCCCGCTGCACGAGCTTTGGTCAGGCGGGCTCATCGTGCTGGCGCTGGGCCTCCACCGGATCGGCACGCGCGGCGAGGGCGGACGCTGGCACGCCGCTTTTGCCGCCGCCGCGTTGGCGCTGGCGATCCGCGAGCATGCGCTGCCTTTCGTCGCGCTTCTGGCCGCGACCGCGCTGTGGCAGCGCAACTGGCGCGAGGCGGCGGCGTGGAGCGCGCTGATCGCGCTGTTTCTCGCGGGTCTTGCCTGGCACCTTGCGCTGATCTCGCAGCAAGTGCAGCCCACCGATCCGCACAGCGCGCCCTGGCTGGTCATGCGCGGACTGTCGGGCTGGCTCTCCAACGTGATCCAGTCGAGCAACTTGCGCTGGCTGCCGCACTGGCTGGCGGGACCGGCGGTAGTGCTGATGACGTTCGGCTGGCTCGGCTGGAACCGCGCCGAGGGCGTCTTCGCCTTCCTACTCGCCGCCGGGTACGGGGTGCTGTTCATGGCCGCCGGCCGTTGGGACAACTTCTATTGGGGGGCGATGATTGCCCCCGCGATGTTCGCCGGGATAGCCTTCGCGCCGCGCGCGCTGGTGGGCCTCGTCTCGGCGGCAGGGCTTGTTTCAGCCGAAAGGCTGGCCAAATCTCCGGTAAAGATCCCCTAAACAGATTGCACCGTTATGAACGCTGTTGCACAAGCCGGGACCATGAGTGGTCCCCGTATTCTCCTCGTCATCGGCGGCGGTATCGCGGCCTACAAGGCCTGTGAACTCGTCCGCCAGATCCGCAAGGAAGGCGGCGAGGTCACCTGCGTGCTGACCGAATCCGGCGCCAAGTTCGTCACCCCGATGGCGCTGGCGGCCCTGTCTGAGCGGCCGGTCTACACTTCGCTCTGGGACCTCAAGAACGAGGTCGAGATGGGCCATATCCAGCTGAGCCGTGAGGCCGATCTGGTGGTGGTCTGCCCGGCGACGGCGGACCTCATGGCCAAGATGGCCTCGGGCATTGCCGACGATCTGGCCACCACGATGATGCTGGCGACCGACAAGCCGGTCATGGCCGTCCCGGCGATGAACGTGCGCATGTGGCAGCACGCCGCCACGGTCCGCAACGTGCAGATCCTGCGCGAAGTGGGCGTCGATGTGATGGAGCCGGACGAAGGCACCATGGCCTGCGGCGAATTCGGCCCCGGCCGCCTGCCCGATCCCATCGCGATCTGGCAGCGCATTGCCTGGGCGCTCGGCCTTGGCCCCGTGGAAGTGGCGCCGCTGCCCGGCACTGTGCCGACGCTGCCGCAGCCCGAAGTGGGGCTGGACTTGCGCAATCCCTTCCCCTGGCAGCCGCAGTTCGCCGCGCCTGAGCCGGAACCGACCGCCGAGGATGCCGATAACGACACGGCGCCGGACAGCGCGGCCGACAGCTTCGGGCTGGGCGGCCTCACCGGTTCGATGATCAGCCGCGGCCTGCAAAAGGCCAAGAAGGCGATCAGCTTCGGCGCGTCCGACAACGACGGGCTCGCGTCCGACCCGCTTTCGCCCCATTCGCTGTCCGACGGCGGCGCGGTCGCCGATCCGGCGGCGGGGCTGCTGGTCGTCAAGAAAGGCGGCGCGCGCTCTGCCCCGCCGACCGATCCCGACGCGATCAACCACGTCATTTCGCCCTTCGGCGCTGCGCCGCAGCCTTTCGGCTCCGTGCCGGAAGCGCCTTTCGAGAAGCCAACCGACGGGCCGCTCTCGGGCCGCCACGTGCTGGTGACGGCGGGCCCGACTTGGGAGCCGATCGACCCGGTGCGCTACATCGCCAATCGCTCCTCGGGCAAGCAGGGCTTTGCCATTGCCGGTGCCGCCGCCAAGGCCGGCGCGCGGGTCACGCTGGTGGCGGGGCCGGTGCACCTCGAAACCCCGCCGGGCGTGGACCGCGTGGACGTGGAAAGCGCGCAGCAGATGGCCGATGCGGTCAAGAGCGCGCTGCCTGCCGACATTGCCGTGATGGTGGCCGCCGTGGCCGACTGGCGAACGATCAACGTCGCCAAGGACAAGCTGAAGAAGCGCGGCTCGGCGCCGCCGGCGCTGCTGCTCACCGAAAACCCCGACATTCTCGCCAGCGTTGCCGCGCGGCCGGACCGGCCGCCGCTGCTGATCGGCTTCGCTGCCGAGACCGAGGACGTGATCCGCTACGCCAAGGAAAAGCGCAAGCGCAAGGGCGCGGACTGGATCATCGCCAACGACGTTTCGGGCGATGTCATGGGCGGGGACGCTAATACCGTTCATATCGTCCGGGGCGACGATGTGATCTCTCTTCCCGAAATGCCCAAGGAGGAGGTCGCGCGCCTCCTCGTCGAAAGGTTCGCAGATGCACTTCCCAGATAACGTCCCTGTTCCCATCAAGGTCCTGCCGCATGGCGAGGGCCTGCCGCTGCCGGTCTACGCGACCGACGGCGCGGCGGGCATGGACGTGGTTTCGGCCGAGGACGTGACATTGGCCCCCGGCGCGCGCCATGCGGTCGCCACCGGGCTGGCCATGGCGATCCCGCCGGGCTTCGAGATCCAGGTCCGCCCGCGCTCGGGCCTTGCGCTCAAGCACGGCATCTCGGTGCCCAATGCGCCGGGCACGATCGATTCCGACTATCGCGGTGAGCTGAAGGTGATCCTGATCAACCACGGCGCCGATGCCTTCGACGTCCGCCGGGGCGACCGGGTGGCGCAGCTGGTGCTGGCCCCCGTCACGCGCGGGACATGGCTGCAGGTGGAAGAACTCGACGAGACCGTGCGCGGCGAGGGGGGCTTCGGTTCGACCGGCGGTGTCGTCGCGCTGGGGAACTGATTGCCGAATGCCCACAGCTACGGTGAGCAGCATAAGCCTCACCGCTCCGTTGTGATTGTGACTGCCGCCTCGGCAGTAGGCTGACCTCCTTATCCAAACCCCGTCATCCCCGCGAAGGCGGGGATCCCGCTTCTTTTTCTCGCGGCATAGCAGAAAGGCAGCGGGGCCCCCGCCTTCGCGGGGGCGACGACGTGTTTGTGGATGAGGTTGTCTCAGACAAAGCCCGCAGTCTGTTACGGCGCAGCCCGTTATGGGCAGGGCAATAGGCAACGACCCGTGAGGCAAGCGCCGCTCAGTCCTCGCGCTCGATCCGCGCCCGCCGTTCGCGGTGGCGCTTGAAACCGTACCAGCCCAGACTGCCGATGACGCCGATGCTCGCCAGCCCCTTGGCCAGCAGCGAGAAGGCCGATGTCAGCGCTCCGATGGTCACCCCCCAGAAGAGCTGCGACATGATGGCCATGAAGGTGTTCATTCCGGGCCGCTATATCGGGGGATCCCCCCGCAGCATACCCTGAAAGCAAGAACGGGCCCGTCGTTTGCGACGAGCCCGTTCCTCGGTGTCTCCCACCTTGCGGGGGGAGCCTCCCTGTCAGGTCACTTGTGTTCCGGGGCGACCGAGATCCGGGTGGTCTCGCCCGAATTGCCCGGGAAGTTGGTGAACATCGCCTCGACCAGATTGGGGACGAGGTATTGCAGGCGGTTCGAGGTCGAAACGGCCTCTGCACGGCCTTCGAACAGGCGCAGGTTGTCCGCTGCACGGTCGATCTTCAGCGAAATGCCGCTGGTGAAGACGGTGTACGAATCGATGCCGCCGTCAAAGAACGGATCGTACCAGCCCATACGCCACGGTCCGCCCCAGGCGCCGCCCCAGCGAGGGCCCCAGGCACCACCCCAGGCGCCGCCCCAACGCGGCCCCCAGCCGGGACCGTACCACGGACCCCAGGCACCCATGCCCGGAGTCGAGCGCACGCGCTCGCGGCCATTGTCGATGCCGTAGTCGAAGTGGACGATCAGCGTTGCCTTGGCGGCATCGTCGACCGGGGTGTAGCCCAGACGGGCCAGACGGTCGCGCACGAGGCCGGCGTAAGTCGCGAACTCAAGCCCACCGGCGAGTCGGGGGTCTTCGGCGACGACGACGAAAGTCTGACCCTGCGGTGCCGGAAGCTGCGACTGGTGGAAGCGCGAAACATCGGCCTTGAAGGGGGTGGCGCAGGCGGCCAGCGCGATGAGAAGCACGGCAACGGCCGCCATTCTCAACCTGCCGAACTGCGATCCGGGATGGTCTGTCATTGGTTTCACTCCATGAACCCGAAGGCCCGAGACGCCCTTCCCAAGCGCGGCCCGCGATTCCTTGCGATCCTGCCCTAATATCAATGCCCTGAATAGCGGTTGAATGGTGGCAAGTTCGTGATGGATCGCTCATCGCGTTCAGCCGCCGGTCATGGCTTGAGCTTGTTCGTTGGATGTAGGATTCTCGTCGGATGATCGCCAGTGCAGAAACGCCGCTTTCCGTACCGATTCGCTCGATTCAGTGCGGCCGGGTCCATCCTTTCCGGGACTTGGACGAACCGAGCGCGATCGGCAAGCACCCGGTGCAGGGACCGGTGCGCGTCCGCCGCCTCGGGCTGGAGGGCGATGAGCAGGCCGACCTCACTGTCCACGGCGGGCCGGACAAGGCGATCCACCACTATCCGCACGATCACTATGCCTTCTGGCGTCAGGCGATCGGTGCGCATCCGCTGCTGGCCGACTATGGCGCATTCGGCGAGAATATCGCCACCGACGGGCTGACCGAGGAAGCCGTCTGCATCGGCGACCGCTGGCGCCTTGGCACCGCGCTGGTCGAAGTGAGCCAGGGGCGGCAGCCCTGCTGGAAGCTGGACCACCGCTTCGACGGCGCGGCGGTCAATCTGGGCGTGGTGAAATCGCGCCGGGCGGGTTGGTACTACCGCGTCGTGGAGGAAGGCGCGGTCGCTGCCGGAGACGCGATGGAACTGGTGGCGCGGCCCTGGCCGGAATGGAGCGTGCAGCGCGTCTTCGGCCTGCTGATCGCGGGCGACCACAAGCGGGACCCCGAGGGGCTGGAAGCGCTTGGTGAAGTCTCGGCACTGGCCGCGCCATGGGTTCGGCGGCGCGCGAAGTTGCTGGGGCTGGAAGGTTAGGGGAAGGGGGCGCCGGAAGCGCCCCCACGCCTTATCGGCGAACGAGCCCGAGCGCGTCGTATGTCTTTTCCAGTGTCGGGATCGCCAGCGCGCGGGCCTTTTCGGCGCCCTTGCGGAGGATTGCGTCGAGCGCCGTGCGGTCCTGCCGCAGTTCGACGAAACGCGCGTTTATCGGTGCCAGCTTCTCGACCAGCAGTTCGCCCAGTGCGGGCTTGAACGAGCCGAAGCCCTGACCGCCGAACTGCGCCAGCACGTCGTCCGCCGTGGTTCCCGCCATCACCGCATAGATCGAGACGAGGTTATTGGCCTCCGCACGGCCTTCGAGGCCGGCCTTTTCGGAGGGCAGCGGCTCGGGGTCGGTCTTGGCCTTCTTGACCTTCTGCATGATGGTGTCGGCATCGTCGGTCATGTTGATGCGGCTCATGTCGGAAGGGTCCGACTTGCTCATCTTCGACGAACCGTCGCGCAGGCTCATTATGCGGGCGGCCTCGGGCGGGATGAAGGGCGCGGGCAGCGTGAACAGCGGCGCGTCCTCCGCGCAGAAGTCGTTGTTGAACTTCTGGGCGATGTCGCGCGCGAGTTCGAGGTGCTGCTTCTGGTCCTCGCCCACCGGGACGTGGGTGGCCTGATAGATCAGCACGTCGGCGGCCTGAAGCACCGGATAGGTGAACAGCGCGACCGACTGGCCTTCGCGGTTCTTACCGGCCTTGTCCTTCCACTGCGTCATGCGGTTCAGCCAGCCCATGCGCGCGGTGCCGTTGAGCAGCCATTGCAGCTCGGCATGCTGCGGGACTTGTGCCTGATTGAACAGGATCGAGTGATCGGGATCGATCCCGCAGGCGACCAGCGCGGCAACCATCTCGCGCGTGTTGGCCGAAAGGTCGGCGGGCACGTGCGGCATCGAGATCGCGTGGAGATCGGCCAGGAAGTAGAGGCATTCACCGCCGCTGGCGGCGGCATCGTCCTGCATCGAGACCCAGTTGCGGATGGCGCCCAGGTAGTTGCCGAGGTGCAGGTTGCCGGTGGGCTGAATGCCGGAGACGATACGCATGGACGCGTCCTTCGCGATTTATGGGTTGTCGTTTGTGTGTGGATGGTGCGCCCGTCGGGGCGCGCATGCAGGCAGGGTCAGCGCGAAACGCGCGCGACACTCCGCCATCGCCACGAGAGGCGACGGGTTTCGGCAGACTTCGGGTGCGAAAGGTCCTGCATGGCCGTGGCTCATAGCATACCTGCGCGTGGATGGAAGAGCGTGCCCTCGGTAGCCAATACCTACTCCGTCATCCCCGCGGAGGCGGGGATCCCGCTTGTTCTCGCGGCTGGGCAAAAAGGCAGCGGGGCCCCCGCCTTCGCGGGGGCGACGGAGTTTAATGGTATAGCTGCCGAAGAGGCCCATTCTGTGCGTTCTACGCCGCCTTGCGACGACGCAGCAGCGCAAGATCGTCGCGGGTGAAGGCGCCCGTCACCAGAGTTGCCAGCGCGTAGACAACGCCGCCCGCCGAAACCAGAGCCGCCAGCGCCAGTCCGCGCACCAGCCATGTCCCGTGGAGATAGGGCGTAAGCTGGTCCTGCCCGTACCACAGCGCCACGCCCATCGCGATGGCGGCCAGCGTCAGGCGAGGGGCCCGGCGCTTGAGCCGGGCGTCGGACTGGAAATGACCGCGCTTCACCAGCGTCCAATAAAGCATGGCGACATTCACGGTGGAGGCGATGGCCGTCGCCAGCGGCGGGCCCATGTGCTGAAGCGGTGCGATCAGCGCAAGGTTGAGCACGAGGTTCACGACCATCGATATCATCGCGTAGCGGACCGGCGTGCGGGTGTCCTGACGGGCGTAGAAGCCGGGCGTCAGCACTTTGACGAGGATGTAGCTCGGCAGGCCGATCGAGAAGGCGGCAAGCGCCTCGGCCGTGCGGGCAACGTCGTTCGCGTCGAACTTGCCATAGCCGAACAGCGCGGCGGCGATCGGCTGGCCGCAGACGATCAGCGCGACCGCGGCGGGCAAGGTGAGCAGCAGCGCCAGTTCCATGCCGCGGTTCTGCGTGTCCATGGCGGCCGCATCGTCCCCGCCGCCGAGCTGGCGCGAGATCGTGGGCAGCAGCACCGTGCCAAGGCCGATGCCGATCAGCCCGAGCGGAAGCTGGTTCAGCCGGTCCGCCATGTAGATATAAGTCACCGAGCCATGGGCGAGGAACGTGGCGGCAAGGAAAGTCGAGACGACAAGATTGATCTGCACGGCTCCGGCACCGGCGGCAGCGGGCCAGATCAGCGCCATCAACCGCTTCACGTCAGGGTTCCAGACCGGCGCGCGCAGACGCATCGACACGCCGTTGGCGCGGCAGGCGAAGTAGAGCCAGATGAGCTGCAGCGCGCCCGATACCGTAACGCCGATGGCCTGATTGCGGGCCGTCACCAGCGGATCGCTGGAGTGGAAGCCCAGCAGGACCACGATCAGCGTCAGGTTCAGCAGGATCGGCGCGGCGGCGTTGACCCAGAACTTGTTGAGCGAATTCAGGATGCCGCCCAGCAGCGAGACCACGCTGATCAGCGCCAGATAGGGAATGGTGAACCGGCTGAGCGCAACCGCGAAGGCGAACTGCTCGTGATTGACGCCGTTGAAACCGCCCGACAGCATCAGCGTCACCGGCCAAGCGAAGGCTTCCAGGATCACTGTCATCACGATCAGGATCGGCAGGAGCACGGAAAGTGCCTGTTCGGCGAAAGTGATGCCGGCCGCCAGTCCCGGCCCGTCCTTGTCCGCGACTTTCTGGTTGAACATCGGGATGAACGCCGAGGCGAAAGCCCCTTCCGCGAAGAGCGCGCGGAACATGTTCGGCAGCCGGAAGGCGATCAGGAAGGCGTCCGACGCGAAACCGGCGCCGACGAAGCGGGCGAACAGGCTGTCGCGCACGAGCCCCAGGACTCGGCTGGCGAGGGTCAGGCCGCCGACACCGGCAAGCGCCTTGGTGAGATTCATCCCCGGATGGGTCCTTCAGAATTCAACTGCAAAATCAGGGGCGGTTCGTCGATGGCCGAAACGCCAAAAGGCCCGCCCGCCCCGTGGCCCTTGCGGGATGGGAGCGGACGGGCCTTGAAGTCACTGCGGCGAAAGCCTCAGGCGTGGCCGACCGGCTCGCCCATGCCTTCGGCCTCGGCCTGCTGGCGGGCGGCGAGCTGCTGGAAGTACAGGCCGTTGAAATCGATCGGCTCCAGCATCAGCGGCGGGTAACCGGCATCGCGCACGGCATCGGCAACGACGCGACGGGCGAACGGGAAGATGATGCGCGGCGCTTCGGCGTAGAGGAACGCGTGCATGCTGGGCTCATCAAGATTGCGCATGCCGATCAGCGCGCAGTAGCTGAGGTCGACGACATAGGCGGTGCCTTCGTCGGCCTTGGCGGCGACGGTGATCTTCAGTTCGACTTCGTGAACTTCGCCGTCGATCGGGCGGGCGCCGATGTTGAACTGGATGTCGACTTGCGGCGCGGCCTGCCACGAGAAGCTCTGCGGCGCGTTCGGATTCTCGACCGAGAGGTCCTTCACGTACTGCGAGATGATGCCGGCGGTCGGCGCGTTGTCCTCGCCGGTGCCGAGGTTGATGTCGGAGATGACGTTGCCTTCGTCGGCCATTTCGATTGTGTCCCGTCTATAAGGATACGGATGAAGTCTGGCGGGGCGCCTAGAGCATTTTCGCAGGCTGGGAAAGGCGCGGGGCCGAATTTGTTGCGCAGTTTTAACCGCGATTCGCCGAGGCAGGCGGCCATTGCCCACGGCATACTGGGCAAGGTCGGGCCGGTTTCGGGCGTTAGTCGCAGAGCTTTACCGCAAAGGAACCGCCGCGGCGGGCGTTTCGGCGAAAAAAATCCCCGATTGCCGCGCTCACGCGTTGTTCATTTGTAAACTGTACCTATCTGGGTTTATGATGACGCTTCCGGGCGCGTGCCCGACTTCTCGCGGATGCGGGCGATTCGTCTTTTGCCCGCACTGTCCAAGGCGCGCAGCATCCGAAAATATAGCGTCCAAGCAAAGGATGGACAAAGGAACGTGACACCGGAAATCGTGATCCTGGCCATGATCGCAGCTTTTCTTGGCCTGCGGCTCTATTCGGTACTCGGCCGCCGCGCCGAGCATGAGGAAGAGCCGATCCAGGGACGCTTCGAAGGCCGCCAGGGCCAGCCCGGTGCGCCGCGCGTCCCCGTGCAGTCCAAGGCGGAGGCCAAGCCCGACGCCAAGCCGACGGATCGCCAGCCCTTCGCACCGCGTCAGCGCGAAATGCCGCTCGCCCCGCCTTCGGTGGAGCGTGGCCTTGGCGAAATCGCCAATGCCGACCGTCGTTTCGATGCTTTCGCGTTCCTCGAAGGCGCGCGCAGCGCCTACCGCCTGATCCTTGAAGCCTTCTGGAAGGGCGACAAGGCCGAACTGCGTTCGCTCTGCGACGGCGATGTCTATGACAGCTTCAGCGCCGCCATCGATGCGCGTCTGGCGGCGGGCGAAACGCTCGACAATCGCCTGATCCGGATCGAGGAAGCGGCGATTTCGGCGGCCGGGGTCGATAACGGCCTTGCCCGCATCACCATTCGCTTCCGTTCGGACATTGCCGCCGTCACGCGCGATGCCGAAGGTCACGTGATCGCAGGATCGCTGGATGACGCCATCGAGGCCGTCGACATCTGGACCTTCAGCCGCCACGTCGATGCCACTGGCCCCGACTGGCTGCTCGACGAGACGGACGCGGGCTGACGCTCCGGATTCCGAGGTTCAACCGACTCGCTTCCGTCACGGAATGCCGCAAGGGCGGTTGATTTCAACGACCTGATCCCACAAGGATTGAGAGGCCGGGCCGAAAGGTCCGGCCCCTTTGTTTTTAGGGCTTTTTTGGGGCCTTTCGGGGTGCGGAGGACGATCTTGCAGGCAGCAGGGATGACGCGGAGGAAGAGTTTCCCCGTCCGGTTTGGCGCGCTCACGGGGGCGCTGCTCTATGGCGTGCTGCTGTCCGGCTGCGCGCAAGTGGTTCCCAGCGGTGCGGGCCCCGGCAGCGTGTCGCGCCCGCCGATCTCGCCGACCTTGCCGTCCACAACGCCTCCCGGGACGCCGCCTCCGGCCAATGCCGTCGCGCTGGGCGTGCGCGCGGGGCCGCCGATCACCGACCTGCCGGTAGGCGCGGCCGACGGCGCCGCCGCGCTGGCCTCTTTCCGCGAAAGCTGCCCCAGCGTTTCGAAGCGTACCGACGCCAGCGGCCTGACCCGTCCCGGCGACTGGCAGACCGCCTGCACCGCTGCCACCACCTGGCCGGGCACCGCCGTGCAGTTCTTCCAGACCTATTTCGAGGCCGTGAAAGTAGGCGACGGGCGCGGCTTCGCGACCGGCTACTACGAGCCCGAGATCGCCGGATCGCGCACGCACCTGCCGGGCTACGAAGTGCCGGTCTACGGCATGCCGGCCGACCTCGTCCGCGCGCGACCGGGTGATGCCCAGCCCAATGCCAAGGGCCAGATGCCGCTCGGCCGCTATGACGAGAACGGGCTGTTCGTGCCCTATTTCGACCGCGCGCAGATCGAGGACGGCGCGCTGGCGGGCAAGGGGCTGGAGATCGCCTGGGTTCATGACCCGGTCGAATTCTTCTTCCTTCAGGTTCAGGGCTCCGGCCGCCTGCGCGCGCCCGACGGCACCGTGATGCGGATCGGCTATGCCGGGCAGAACGGGCTTCCCTATACCGGCATCGGCGCGGTGATGCGCGACAGCGGGCTGGTGGGCACCGGGCCGGGCCAATATCCGGGCTCGATGCAGGGGATCATCCAGTACATCCACGATCATCCGGTGGAAGGCGATGTGCTGATGCGCCGCAACCAGTCGTGGGTGTTCTTCCGCGAGCTGACCGGCGCCGGGCCGCTCGGCGCGCTGGGCGTGCCGGTGCGCGCGCATGCCTCGGTCGCGGCCGATCCGCAGTTCGTGCCGCTGGGCGCGCCGGTCTGGCTGGGGCTGGATCGCGGCGAGGCCAGCGGGCTATGGATCGCGCAGGATACCGGCGGCGCGATCAAGGGCGCCAACCGCTTCGATACGTTCTGGGGCGCGGGCGATCAGGCACGCCTGACGGCTGGTGGCATGAGCGGTCGCGGCGATGCGCTGGTGCTGGTGCCCAAGGGTACGCTCGCGCGTTTGCAGCCGTGATCGGATAAGAAGGCGCAGATGAGAAGGCCGGGAAGACGACTGACAGCGGAGGAAGCACAAGTCTGGGCGCAAGTCGCCCGGACGGTGACGCCGCTCGAAAAGCGTCGGCCTGCGCCTGCGCCTGCCGAACTCGTGGAGGCGAAGGCCATAGCGGCGCCTGCCGCGCCGCCGCCGAAGAAGGTCAAGGGCCGCGTCCCGCCGCCGCTCGCGCCGAAACCGGCGCCGCCCAAACCGGCCGGGCCGGGGGCGCTCCAGCTCGACGGTTCGTGGGAAAAGCGCATCGCCAAGGGCACGCTGGCGCCCGATTTCAGCCTGGATCTTCACGGATCGAGCCTCGATCAGGCCTATCTGCGGCTGATGCACGGGCTGACGCAGGCCAAGTCGATGGGCGCGCGGGTGGTGCTGGTGGTGACGGGCAAGCCGCGCCCGGTCGACGCCATGGATCGCGGCACCGCGCGCGGCGCGATCCGCGCCAAGATTGCCGACTGGCTGGCGGCGAGCGAACATGCTTTCGACATCGTCGCCGTACGCGGCGCGCATCGCCGCCATGGCGGGCAGGGCGCGCTCTATGTGGTGTTGAAGAAGCGCCGGTAATCGGAGGCCGAGGGCCGATCCGGGCTGAGCCCGGGCGGGGCCGGACCTTCCGCATCCTCCCAACCTTTCGTCATTGCGAGCGCAGCGAAGCAATCCAGAGCGAGCGCAAACCGCCCTGGATTGCTTCGCTGCGCTCGCAATGACGAGGGTGGGAGCATGGGGACCGCGACTGTATTTGCGTCGGGGCGCCGGGCTGGTCCGGCCCCGTCTGTCGTCAACCGTTCCCCGGCGCGGAAGGAACTCCCGCGCCGGGGAACAGGCTCGTTACATCTTCACCGAGACGCGCAAGTAGCCGAACTGGCCGGGCACGTCATACGTGGTCGGATCGTAGTTCGGTCCGGTGCAGGTGTTGCAGGCCGGCGGATCGGTGTTGAACAGGTTGATCACGCCCACCGTGAACGTGAGCGCGCTGTCCATGAAGCTCGGCGTGTAGCTGAGCTGGATGTCGCCGTAGAAACGGTCGCCCATCTTGTGGCCGTCGCTCTCCACCACGCTGTCGATGTAGCGGCCGGTGAACGAGGCATCGACCCCGGCGTAGGACCACGACAGGATGCCGGTGCCCTTGAATTCCGGATAGGACTGGTCCGGGAAGCCGCGCGTGGTGCCCTTGTAGCTGATCGTGGCCGAGCCATCCGCGGTCGGGAACGTCTCGGTATACTTGAGCAGCCGGTTGGCGTTGAACGAGAGGCCGAAGGTGCCCGCGCCGGTTTCAGGCGAGGTGTAGTTGAGGCTGATGTCGATGCCCTGCGTGCGGATCCCGCCGATGTTCTGGAGCAGGCCGACCACGCGGGAGATGATGCCGCTGGGCGTGCGGATCACATTGGCGCAGGCCGTGGGATCGCCCAGTTCGGCGCAGCGGGACAGCGTGACTTGCGGGTTGATCGCCGAGATCGCGTCGTTCACCTTGATGTCGTAGTAATTGACTTCAAGGCTGAGGTTGCGGGCAAACCCGCCGCGCGCCCACGCTGGGCTGTAGACGCCGCCGAATAGCCAGGTCTTGCTGGTTTCGGGCTTCAGCGTGTCGTTGCCGCCCGTCAGCGTGCCGATCTGGCCGCCTTGCGGTTCCTGATAGCTGCCGCTTGCGGGCACGCCGTTGGCGATGCAGTTGTTCCGCACGGTCTGCGAGGATTGCCAGAGCGAGCCGTCGACATTGGTGCAGGGGTCGTTGATCGGCGCGTCCGCACGGGACTGGGCGCCGAACAGTTCGCCGATCGCCGGAGCGCGGAAGCCCTCGGCATAAGACGCGCGCAGCAGCAGGTCGGACACCGGCTTCCACAGGCCGGTCGCGGTGAACGTGGTGCTCGATCCGCTGGTTGAATAGTTGGCATGGCGCACCGCGCCGTCCGCTTCGAGCTGCTGGAAGAACGGCGTGTCCTTCAGGATCGGGACGCGCAGTTCGCCGTAGAACTCGTCCGAATTGTAGCTGCCCGCTGCCGCCTGTGCCGGAATGTCGGCACCGAGACCTGCCTGGATGATCGGATCGGGCGTGAACGAGCCGAACTGGTAGCGGTGCTCGTAACCGACGGCCATGCCGACCGGCCCGGCGGGCAGGTCGAACAGATCGCCGGTGACGTTGGCGGTGTAGTCCTGCATGCGCTGGCTCGACCGGTCATGCTCGGTAAACGAGATGTAGTCGAGCATGGCCGGTGTGATCGACCCTTCGCCGCCAAACAGGTTGAGCGGTACGCAGGCCCCGGTGCAGTCCGCCAGCGGGCCCAGCGCCTGCGCCACTTTCGCCGCGTTGACGTTGCCGGTGAAGGTCTGGTTCGCGTCGTTCCAGCCGAACGCGGCATTCACGTCCCAGTAGAACTTGCGCGTGCCGATATGGAAGCTGCCGTCCAGCGATGCGTTGGCCGTCATCGTGTCGACGTGCTGGGTGTAGGTCCGCTGCCCGGCCTCGACCAGGCGGCGGGCGATGAAGCTGTAAGTCGCCGGCTGTCCGTTCGCGCCGGAGTTCAGGGTGATGCCGAAGGGGTTGTAGGGGTTGGTCGCGTCGATCGAGACCGTGTCGAGCAAGTTGCCATTGCCCGCGTCCGGCCCGACGAAGAGCGGCAGGAACGCCGCCTGGTTCTGCGAATTGCGATGGTTGTAGACCATCTTCGCGCGGAAGGTGATGTTGGAGGTCAACTCCTGCTTGGCGCTGACCCAGGCGCCATAGCGCTCCTGCGGCGTCAGGAAGTAGTTGTAGGGCGAGAAGTTGAAGCGGTCCGCATCGGTGAAGGCGCGGAAGTCACCGCCCACCAGCGTCGGGTCATAGACGCCCTGCGTGGTCAGCGGCGGGTTGCGCGGAGTGATGCTGCCGCCCGCGGGCAGCGAGGGATTGCCTTCGTTGAAGACGATGCGCCCGTTCACCGCTGCGGACGAACAGCCGCCGCGCGGGTCGAGACAGGAGGTCTGGCCGGGATTGGGGAACTGCGAGATCGAGCGGTCGGCGGTGCTGACCTTGTCCTGCTTCACGTAGCTGGCGCCGAACACCACCGAAGTGGTCGGCCCTTTGACGCCGTAGCTGACATTGTAGTCCTGGGTATGGCCGTCGCCCTGGCGGTAGGTGCCGAACTGGCCCGAGGCGCGCAGGCCGTCCTGCTCGGACTTGGTGATGATATTGACGACACCGGCGATGGCGTCCGAGCCGTAGAGCGGCGACTGGCCCGATTGCAGGACCTCGATCCGCTCGATCTGGCTGGCGGGAATGGTGTTGAGGTCGACCGTGGAGGGAATGCCGCTTGCGGCCGTGGCGTTCACGTAGCGCATGCCGTCCACCAGCACGAGCGTGCGCTTGGCGAGGAGGTAGCGCAGATCGATCTCGCTGGTGCCCGCGCCGACGCCGCCGCCGTCCTGCGGATTGCCGATATTGCCCGAATTGTTGACCTTGGTGTTGAGCCCGCCCGCCGCGCTGGGCAGACGTTGCAGCATGTCGGCGATGGAGGAGAGGCCGGATCGGGCGACATCTTCGTTGCTGACCGTGACCACCGGGCTCGGATTATCGAGCGGGTTTTGGCGGATGCGCGATCCGGTGACGATGATGGCCTGCGCGGGAGCATCCAGACCGTTGTCCGATGCGGTGTCTTGTGCCTGGACGGTAGCGGGCATGGCCAGTGCCCCGAGAGTGAGTGCGGCAATGCTGCAATGCAAATGGAAGTTACGCATATTCATGTAACGACCCCTCAAGATTGTCCCCTAAATCGGGTACTTGGGAGCGTCACTTGCGTCATGTTGCCGCGCAACAGAATTCTGCGACATTGTAAATAATGTGAAATATTAGCGAGATGCTGTGGCGCGCGGGCAACAATATTCTTTCAGGTGCGGGATTTTCTCGAACGCGGCGAACGAAAAATTAGAGCGCCCGTAAAACTCCTTAGTCGCCAGCTACGCCTTCCCAATTCGCTGTTCGGTTTCGGCAGGTATTTCCGAAGGTGGGAACTGCGGGATTTGAGGGGGAAGCCGCCATGGTTCTTCCCACCCATGCTGCTGATCCTCCTCACCCCCCGCTCATCCTGAGCTTGTCGAAGGATGTTGGATCAGCGCCACGTCGCCGGGGGCTTCGACAAGCTCAGCCTGAGCGGAATCGAAACGATTGTTGGAACGGGCAGATGTTGAGGACGCCCGCGTTTGCAGCATGGGGGCATGCGCCGAATGGCTGATCTCGCTGGCGAGCGGACGTTTTAGGTGCCGCTCGGACGGCTATGATCATACCACTCGTCGCGACCAATTTCCCAAAGTTCCATGTCGTGCACACCTGAGAGCAACGGCTTTTGGAAACAGGAAACTACGCGCATGCCCTGCTTTTCCGAGATGCGTCTGGAAGCGTGATTATGCACGGCCTTTGGCACCCGTAGCACATCCCGACCGAGCGTTTCGAACCAGAAGTCAGTGACGGTATTACTTGCTTCCGTCATGAGCCCGCGCCCTTGCCAATCCAAATCAAGCCAGAAGCCACGGTTATCGTTTGCCTTGTCCCTGAGGCTAATGACACCGATTAAAGCGTCAGACTGATCCCGCGGCCTGATGCTCCAATGCCACTCGACGCCACTTTGCATCGCAGGGAGCACAACGTTCTTCAAAAAAGACTCTGCGCCATCATTTGGATATGGCCACGGTATCGTAGTATCCAGCCATCGGACGATTTCCCATTTCGGAAAGGCACTCTGAATTGCAGGTGCGTCTTCCACAGTCAGGGGAGCGAGAAGGAGGCGCGCAGTGACCAATGGCCGCATGACGCCAGTCTATTGACGAGTGGCTAGGTCTGCAATGGCGATGATGTCGGAATAGCAACCCTTGGCACAAGCTTACGGCTTTTGCCGTGTCAAAGGTCTCCCGAATGTATCCGCGCGGTCCGCTTAATTTCAAACGCACAAACGAAAACGGGCGGACACCTCTCGGCGCCCGCCCGCTTGCTCGGGGGGTATTCTATGTTCAGGCCGGTTCGAGAACCGCGACCGGCGCCTCGTTGCGGATCAGGTAGTCGAACGCGGACAGCGCCGCCTTCGATCCCTCGCCCATGGCGATGATGATCTGCTTGTACGGCACGGTGGTCACGTCGCCTGCCGCGAAAATGCCGGGCAGGTTGGTCGCCGCCTTGTCGTCGATCACGATCTCGCCGCGGGGCGAGAGCGCCACGCCGCTGTCCTTCAGCCACTCGGTATTCGGCACCAGACCGATCTGGACGAACACGCCTTCCAGCTCGACCTTGTGCTCCACACCGCTTGCGCGGTCCTTGTAGTGCAGGCCGTTCACCTTCTCGCCGTCACCCGTAACCTCTACCGTCTGGGCGCTGGTGAGGATGTTCACGTTCTTCATCGAACGCAGCTTGTCCACCAGCACCTGGTCGGCGCGCAGCTTGTCGTCGAACTCGATCAGGGTGACGTGGCCGACGATCCCGGCAAGGTCGATCGCCGCTTCCACGCCGGAGTTGCCGCCGCCGATCACCGCCACGCGCTTGCCCTTGAACAGCGGGCCATCGCAGTGCGGGCAGTAGGCCACGCCCTTGTTCTTGTACTCGGCCTCACCGGGGACGCCGAGGTTGCGCCAGCGGGCACCGGTCGTCAGCACCAGCGAGCGCGCCTTGAGCGATGCGCCGTTGGCGAAGACCACCTCGTGATAGCCGCCCAGTTCCTTGGCCGGGATCAGCTTTTCGGCGCGCTGCAGGTTCATCACGTCGATGTCGTATTCACCAACGTGCGTTTCCAGCGCGGCGGCCAGCTTCGGGCCTTCGGTGTAGGGGACCGAGATGAAGTTCTCGATGCCCATGGTGTCCTGCACCTGACCGCCGAAGCGTTCGGCCGCGATGCCGGTGCTGAAACCCTTGCGCGCGGTGTAGATCGCGGCCGAGGCCCCGGCGGGGCCACCGCCGACCACCAGCACTTCGAACGGCTTCTTCTCGGCCAGCTTGGCAGCCGCCTTGGCGTCGGCGCCGGTGTCGAGCTTGGCGAGGATTTCCTCCACGCCCATCTTGCCCGAACCCCACATCTCGCCATTCAGGAACACGGCAGGCACGGCCATGACGCCGCGACCCTCTACCTCGTCCTTGAACGCGCCGCCTTCGATCAGGGTGGCGTTCACGTGCGGGTTGTTGAGCGCGATCAGCGTCAGTGCCTGCACCACGTCCGGGCAGTTGTGGCAGGAGAGAGAGAAGTACATCTCGAACTCGTAGCTGCCTTCCAGATTGCGGATCTGTTCCAGCGTCTCGTCAGAGACCTTGGGCGGATGGCCGCCGGTCCACAGCAGGGCGAGGACAAGCGAGGTGAATTCGTGGCCCAGCGGCACACCGGCGAAGCGCACCCAGGCGCTGGCGTCCGAAGCGCGGCGCACAATGAAGCTGGGGCGGCGCGCATCGTCGCCGTCGAAAGTGGCGGTAACCTTGTCCGAGAGCGAGGCGATGGTGGTCAGCAGCTCGCGGGTCTCAGCGGACTTAGCATCGTCGCCCAGCGAGGCGACGAGCTCGATCGGCTCGCGCAGCATGGCGAGATATTGCGAGAGCTGTTGCTTCAGAGCGGCGTCGAGCATGAGTCAGGTCCTTTGAAATCAGTGTGACGAAAGGGGCGGCCCGGGGACAGGTTCCTCACCGGCGCGCCATAGCTTGGGGCATGGGGGCGCGGCACGGGGGGAGGGAGGCCCCGGGCCGCGCACCTTCAGCACGCGACCCGTGGGATCGCGTAGTTTTTAGAGCTTGCCGACGAGGTCAAGCGAGGGAGCGAGGGTCTCGCCGCCTTCTTCCCACTTGGCCGGGCAAACCTGGCCGGGGTTGGCGCGGACGTACTGGGCAGCCTTGATCTTGCGGACCAGTTCGACAGCGTTACGGCCAACGCCTTCGCAGGTGATTTCCATGATCTGGATGACGCCTTCGGGATCGACGACGAAAGTGGCGCGGTCGGCCAGGCCCGAATCTTCGCGCAGAACGCCGAAGGCTTCGGTCAGCGCGTGGTTCTGGTCGCCCAGGAACGCGTACTGGATCTTGCCGATCTTGTCCGAGGTGTCGTGCCAGGCCTTGTGGCTGAAGTGCGTGTCGGTCGAAACGCCGTACACTTCCACGCCCATGCCCTGCAGTGCGGCATACTGTTCACCCAGGTCTTCCAGCTCGGTCGGGCAGACGAAGGTGAAGTCGGCGGGGTAGAAGAAGAACACGGCCCACTTGCCGGCGATGTCGGCGTCGGTGACGTCGAAGAAGCCCTTGCCGGCCTGGAAAGCGGTGTTCTTGAAAGGCTTGATGGTGCTGCCGATGATACCCATGGATGTATTCTCCCTCGATTGGGTGTTGAACTTCGAGGACCGAGATAGGCGGACGGGGCGCCGATGTGTAGGGTGTTGATCCGATTGGGTTGATCGGATTGATCGATCACTGACGATGAATTGAACGTTTCTGTCGATAAAATGCTCGCGCGTGCGAAAATCCGTGCGGCGATGCGGAAAGAGGGTTTAGGGGGAGGCATGAAGACGATACGACTTGCGCTGCTGGCAGCGGCCTGCGCATCGCTGGCCGCCTGCAACAGCTGGCCCACCTCGCTGGACAACCGGGCGGATGGCGACATGAAGTTCCGCTATCACCATCGCCTTTACGATCAGTGGTCGTTCTGGGCGCCGGTAAAGCAGGGCCACGCGGTGATGTTCGCGCACGAACACCGCATCCGCGACATTTCCGGGTTCGAGATCACCGAAGGCAAGCTGACCTACCGCTACGGCGCCCGCGCGCTGGCGCCGGTGCAACAGTTCTGCGCCGGCAGCGCAAGCTGCGCGCTGGTCTATCGCGGCGAGGGTAGGCTGGAGGCGCGGACAGCGCCGCTGGCGGACGCGAAGCTGGATTAAGGGCGGATACCGCGAACTCCACCGCCGCTCATCCTGAGCCTGTCGAAGGATGTGAGGCTTCGCGCCACGCCCGCGGGGGCTTCGACAAGCTCAGCCTGAGCGGTTTGGAGAGGGCGGTGACGTGAACGGCAGTATTTGAAAACATCCTCGCCGCCTTTGCGAGGATTTCGGATTTGGGTGGCAAGCTGCTCTCCCCTCTATATCGTGGGGGCATGCTGCGACCATCATCCGAGGCGACCCAAGGCTCATTCCTGAAACATTGGATCCGCGCGCATCCCGAAGTCGAGCCGATGGGCTGGAAATTGCGCGAGACGGCAGTTCCGTGGGTGCGCTTTCATGCTCTGCCCGGGGCCAAGCGATATGCTGAAAATGCCGCAGAGCGCGCCATCATCCTGTCGCGCGCGAACGCTCTCGGAACGGCGCTACTCAGCGCGGGAATGCTATGCTGGATCGTGCAAGCCCGGGCTGACGAAGCGGAAGGGCACGGAGAGTTCATCGGGAGCTACGAGGAAGAAGAATATGAGCCGGTCTGGCGGTACTATGTCCGAGAGCAAGAATGGATAAGCGGGGCGTTCGATGCTGAAATCGCTGCGGTCGCGGACGATGGTCCTGCCTATGTCCTCTGGATCAGTCGTGAAACCGGAGGCATCTTCGCGCCCTATGATGGAGGTTTCGACCTGTTTCCCAGCTCCGACGGCGACGTGGAACACTTGCGGACGACATATCGAGATTGGCTTTCGGACCGCGAAGACGGCCTATAACGAACGAAGCTGGCGATTGACGTTTTACTGATCCTCCCCTGCAAGGGGAGGTGGCATCGCGAAGCGATGACGGAGGGGTGTCATGCTATCGAGAGGGGGATACCCCTCCACCGCCTTTGGCGGTCCCCCTCCCCTTGCAGGGGAGGAAGGTCAGCTTGCGGCGAAGCTCGGGTGATAGGCGACTTTGCCTGTAGGTGCGGCCCCCGCCAGGACTAGGCGCTGGAAGTACTCGGCCGGCACGCCGGGATAGACGAGGGCGGGATCGATCTCGAATCCGAAGCGGGCGTAATAGGCCGGATCGCCCAACACCACGCAGCCTTGCGCACCGGCGTCACGTAACCGCGCAAGGCCGGCCTCGATCAGCCGGGCGCCGATGCCGCGTCTCTGGTGATCCGGGCTGACCGCCACCGGGCCGAGGCCAAACCAGCCCAGATCCGTGCCATCCATAGTGACGGGCGAGAAGGCCACATGGCCGACGATCAGGCCATCCTCCTCTGCCACCAGCGAGACACTGAGCATGCCAGAGGCGCGCAGGGCGTCGACGATGGCGGCTTCGGTACCGCTCGAATGCTCGGCGCCAAGGAAGGCGGCGGTCACCAGCGCGCCAATGGCTGCGGCGTCGCCGTCCTGCTCTGAGCGAAGGGCGATCACTTCAGCCTCGCGAAATCAGCCACACTGGCCGCGATGGAGCAGTTTGTGATCGGCCAGCACCAGCGCCATCATCGCCTCCACCACCGGCACGCCGCGAATGCCGACGCAGGGGTCGTGGCGGCCCTTGGTGAACAGCTCGGTCGCCTCGCCCTCGCGGGTGATGGTGGGCTGCGGGGTGAGGATCGAACTGGTCGGCTTGAAAGCCACGCGCACCACCACCGGCTGGCCGGTCGCAATCCCGCCAGCAATGCCGCCCGCGTGGTTGGCGCTGAACTCGGGGCCATTCGCACCCGGATGCATGGGGTCGGCGTTCTGCTCGCCGGTCAGGCGCGCGGCGGCGAAACCGTCGCCGATCTCCACGCCCTTCACCGCATTGATACCCATCATCGCGGCGGCCAGATCGGCATCGAGCTTGCCATAGAGCGGCGCGCCCCAGCCGGCGGGAACGCCGGTGGCAACGCATTCGACCACCGCGCCGACTGAGGAGCCGGCAAGCCGTGCATCGTCGACGATCTTCTCCCAGCGCTTCGCGGCTTCGGGGTCGGGACAGAAGAACGGGTTTTCCTGCATCGTTGGCCAGGGCGAGCCGTCCGTCAGCTTGTTATAGCCGGCCACCGTTTCGATTAGCTGCCGGCGGACGCTCCCGTTGATCGCGTCGCCGCCGATCTCGCTGACCCATGCTTGGATCGTCACTTCCGGGATCACCAGCCGCGCCACACCGCCCGCCGCTACGCGGCTGGCGGTCTCTCGCGCCGAGCTGCGGCCGCCGCCGCGATAGTCGCGGAAGCCGTACTTGGCGTCGTAGGCATAGTCGGCATGGCCCGGGCGATAGGCCTTGGCGACGTCCGAATAGTCCTTCGAGCGCTGGTCGACGTTCTCGATCATCAGGCTGATCGGTGTGCCCGTGGTCTTGCCCTCGAACACACCCGAAAGGATGCGGACCTGATCCGGCTCCTGCCGCTGGGTGGTGAACTTCGACTGGCCGGGGCGGCGCGCGTCGAGGAAGGGCTGGATCACGCTCTCATCGATGGCAAGCCCCGGCGGGCACCCGTCGACGACGGCGCCGATGGCCGGTCCGTGGCTCTCGCCCCAGGTGGTGAATCGCAGAAGACGGCCGAAAGTGTTCACGCTCATGGCCTCGCGCTCTGGCGCGCAATCTTCGGTTTGTCCAGCATGCGCGGCGCGTCACATGCTTGCCGAATGCGCCGCGAGAGGCCATGAGCGGGCTATGTTCCTGGTCGTATTCCGCAATCGCAAGCGTGCCGATATCGATGCCGCAGCCTATTCCGCCGATGCCGAGGCGATGGAGGTGCTGGCCCGCGCACAGCCCGGTTTCCTCGCCTTCAAGAGCTACACCGGCGACGACGGCGAAGTGATCGCCCTGTCCGAATGGGCGGACGAAGCCGCCGCGCTGGCCTGGCGGCGCGTGGCCGCCCACGCCGAAGTGCAGGGCAAGGGCCGCGAGCATTATTACCAGAACTATACACTCTTCGCCTGCAACGAGCCGCGAGTGCGCCACTTCGAAAGGGAAACCGACTCGTGAGCCTTGAATTCTACGGCATCCCCAACTGCGAGCAGAATGCAACGGTTGTAGACGGAATTCCTCGTAGCGGGTGTTCGTGATCATGTCTGATACGACAGCTGGTTATGCCGTCGAACTGCTTGATGAAAGTGGCGGTCTTTGTGATTGCTGTGGGGAAGCAAGCCGCAGCGTTTGGGGTTTGGTCCACCACGGCGAATCTACGGTTGCTGCCTATTGGATGCATTGGACCGCAGGTCATCTTGACGAGCCGGGCGCCCATCTCGATCTCGTGCTTGGCGCTTGGGGAGACGGTACAACATCCAAGGATAGAGTGGCCGCATCGTTGTTGTATCGTGAATCCGAAGATCAGCCTCCCGCGTTCATGGTCATCGATGCCGCTGATCGAACGTTTGCCAAAAGTGAGCTGGTGAGTGGTGTGTTGCGGCGAGAAGACATTGTCGGAACGCCGCTAGCGGAGCATGTCTTTGGTCTTGTCGATGCGATTTGTTTGCAAGACGCTCGCTTCTTCTAACGGGCCACAAATTTGCCAGTCTTGGGATTAAGGGACGTGACATGACGTTAACCATGTATGGGATTCCAAACTGCGACACCGTCAAGAAGGCGCGTAACTGGCTGGACGCGCGCGGCACGGATTACACGTTTCACGACTACAAGAAGGAAGGCGCCGATCCGGCCCGGCTCGAAAAATGGGTGGCAGAGGCGGGCTGGGAAAAGCTGCTGAACCGCGCGGGTACTACCTTCCGCAAGCTGCCCGAGGCGGACAAGGCCGACCTCGATGCGGCGAAGGCCATCGCCATCATGGTGGCGCAGCCGAGCACCATCAAGCGCCCGGTCGTCGAATATCCGGGCGGGCTGCTGGTGGGCTTCAAGCAGGACGAATGGGACGCGGCGCTGTCCTGAACGAATGGATTTACCCGAGTGCGGTCCGGCTGAGCGGAGTCGGGACTGCACATTGAAGGGACGATTGAAGGGGCGACGATGAACACGGTCGAATGGATTGCGGCAGGGCTGGGGCTTGCCAACATCGCGCTGCTGGTGCGGCGCAGCGTGTGGAACTTCCCGTTCGGCATCGCCATGGTGGCGCTCTACTTCTTCGTGTTCTTCGAGGCCAAGCTCTATGGCGAGGCGGGGCTGCAAGTGTTCTTCCTGGCCGCGCAGGTCTGGGGCTGGGTGCTCTGGGTGCGTGCGGGAGGGGGCGAAACGCGGGTGCCGGTGCGCCGGCTCGACGTGTTCAGCCGCATGCTCTGGCTGGTGGCGACAGTGGCGCTGACGCTCAACCTCGGCTGGGTCATGCACAAGTTCACCGATGCCTCGCTGCCTTATGCCGATGCCGCCATCGCCGGGGCCTCGATCGCCGCGCAGGTCCTGCTGGCCTATCGCCGGATCGAGAACTGGGTGCTGTGGATCGCCATCGATCTGGGGTCGATCGGGGTCTACGTCTACAAGGATCTCTGGCCGACAGTGGTGCTCTATCTGGTCATGCTGACGATGTCGGTGCTGGGCCTGCGCGAGTGGATCGCTGCCGAGAAGGCCCAGAACGCGCGCGAGCGCGAGCGGGAAGCGGCAGCAGCCATCGCATGATCACGGTCTGCCTCCACGGGGCGGAAAGCACGGGCAAGTCGGTGCTCGCCGCGCGGCTCGGCCATCCGTGGGTGCCCGAGTATGGCCGCACGTACTGCGAGGAGCGTGGGACCGACCTGACGATGGCCGACCTGCTCGCCATTGCCGAGGGGCAGGCGGACGAGAACCGGCTGGCGATGGCCGCGCGTCCGCCGCTGCTGGTGCTGGATACCGATCAGCTCATGACCGCCGCCTGGGCCGAGATGCTGTTCGGCGAGGTGCCGGATGTGTTGATGAACTACCCGAAGGCGGATCACTACCTGCTGTTCTCGCCCGACGTGCCGTGGCGGGACGATGGTACGCGGTTCTTCGGCACCGACGAGGCGCGGGCGCGCTTTGCCGGGTTGGCCGAGGAGATGCTGGTGCGGGCGGGAGTCTCGTTCACGCGGATCGGCGGTTCGTGGGAGGAGCGGGAGGCTCAGGTGCGGGCGGCTATCGGGGAGCTTCTTGCAGGCGTAGGGCCGTAAACGCCGAAGCCCTAACCGAAGAAGTTCTAACCGAAGAAGTTCTAACAGCAGTCCCGTCGCCCCCGCGAAGGCGGGGGCCCCGCTTCCTTTTCCCCACGACGCAAGAACAAGCGGGGTCCCCGCCTTCGCGGGGACGACGAGATGTAGCGGGTAATCGAGTTAGAGCGCGGGCTCCAGATCCTCCCCTGCAAGGGGAGGTGGCAGCGCGGAGCGCTGACGGAGGGGTATCAGCCTCTCGATGGCGCGCCATGGCGAGAGCGTTACACCCCTCCACCACCCTTCGGGCGGTTCCCCTCCCCTTGCAGGGGAGGAATTTGGAGGCCTCAGCCCTTCCGCGCCGTCACGATAAAGTTCAGCGAAAGATCGTCCGACAAGTGCAGCCCGCGCGTCGGCGACCAGGCGATGCCCTTCGGCTCGCCCATCACCAGACCTGCCCCTTCGCAAAGTTCGCGCAGTTCGTCGGGCGTCGCGAACTGGTTCCAGTCGTGCGTGCCGCGCGGGACTTTCCCCAGCCGCTCGGCCGCCTCGACCAGCAGCAGGCGCGAGGCGGCGGTGCGGTTGGGGCAGGAGAGCAGCATCAGACCATCGTCCGCCAGCGCATCCGCAAGCTGGCCGATGAACAGCGCCTTGTCGGTCACATGCTCGATCACTTCCAGCGAGCAGACGAGGTCGAAACCGGAGAGGCCCAGCGCGCCCAGTTCCCCGTGCTTGTAATCGATCGGCAAGCCCATCGCCTCGGCATGGGCGCTTGCCGCAGCGATGTTCTCCGCCGCCGCGTCCACGCCCGTCACCGCCGCGCCAAGGCGGGCGAGCGGTTCGCAGAGCAGCCCGGCACCGCAGCCCGCATCGAGCGCGCGCTTGCCGGAAAGCGGCTTCAACGCGCGCGAATCGGCGCCGAAATGCGTATCGATCGCGGCGCGAATGAAGCCCAGGCGCACCGGGTTGAGCTGGTGGAGCATGGCCGAGGAGCCCTTCGGATCCCACCACTCGGCGGCCATGGCGCCGAAGTGCGCCGCTTCCTTCGGATCGATTGTTGCGCCGGAAGGCGTGTTCGAAGCAGTTGCATTGTCCATGACTCCCCCCTAACAGCGCGCCCGACCGTTATCCACACGCGCATCCGTCATGCGCACAATCCTGATGGGGAGCAACCAGACCTTGGCACGCATCGTGATGAAATTCGGCGGCACGTCGATGGCCGGCACCGAGCGAATCCGGCGCGTGGCGGGTATCGTCAAACGCCAGCAGGAAGCGGGCCATGAAGTGGCGGTCGTCGTCTCGGCGATGGCGGGCGAGACCGACCGTCTCGTGAACTTCTGCCGCGAGGCCAATGCGCTTTACGATCCGGCGGAATACGACGTGGTCGTGGCCGCGGGCGAGCAGGTCACCTCGGGGCTGCTGGCGCTGACGCTTCAGGCGATGGGCTGCAAGGCGCGCTCGTGGCTCGGCTGGCAGCTGCCGATCAAGACCGACGACGCCCATGCCAAGGCCCGTATCGAAGACTTCGATTCGGACGCCCTGCTGGCCTCGATGGCTGCCGGTGAAATCGCGGTGATCCCGGGCTTCCAGGGCGTTTCGCCCGATGGCCGCATCACCACGCTGGGCCGTGGCGGTTCGGATACCTCGGCGGTGGCCGTGGCGGCGGCGGTCAAGGCCGACCGCTGCGACATCTACACCGATGTCGACGGCGTCTACACCACCGACCCGCGCATCGTTGCCAAGGCACGCAAGCTGCCGCTGGTGACTTACGAAGAAATGCTCGAACTGGCCTCGGTCGGCTCGAAGGTGTTGCAGACCCGCTCGGTCTCCCTCGCGATGAAGGAGAACGTGCGCGTTCAGGTGCTGTCCTCGTTCATTGACGAGAATGCCCCTGCGGCCGACACCCTCCCCGGAACGATGATCGTCAGCGACGAAGAACTTGAAGGAAGCGACATGGAACGCCAGCTGATCACCGGCATCGCCGCTGACAAGAACGAAGCCAAGGTTACCCTTACCCGCGTGCCCGACCGTCCGGGCGCCGTGGCCGCGATCTTCGCGCCGCTCGCGGAATCGAACATCAACGTCGACATGATTATCCAGAATGTCGCCAAGGATAAGGGCGAGACCGACGTCACCTTCACGGTGCCGCAGGCCGACCTCGTCCGCGCGCAGGCGCTGCTGGAAGAGCGCAAGGAAGCCATCGGCTATTACCGCATGATCGCCGACAGCAGCGTGGCGAAGATCAGCGTCGTCGGCGTCGGCATGCGCAGCCATGCGGGTGTCGCTTCGACCATGTTCAAGACGCTGGCCGATCGCGGGATCAATATCATCGCCATCTCGACCAGCGAGATCAAGGTTTCGGTCCTGATCGACACCGACGAGACCGAACTGGCGGTGCGCGTGCTGCACACGGCTTACGGGCTCGACGCTGCGGCCTGACCCTTCGACAAGCTCAGGGTGAGCGGTCGGAATAGTGTGAATTAGAGAAAGGCGGCGCGGTGAGCGCCGCCTTTTTCGTATCAGTCTTCCAGTGAGGGCTGGGCCAGTTCGAGCACGTGATCACGTAAATCGCCGGGCCACGGAGCGAGGGCCTTGGCGAAATCCTCCAGCCTGTCCGCGAAGAGCAGGCGGCTGGCTTCCTCGAATCCAGGCAGGTCGCCGCCGAGCGCGGACATGACGCGGTAGGCGCGTTCGTGCGCCATGCGCCGCGCGGTGCGGCCGTGGTCGGCCTTGCGGGCCTCGTCGACAAGGCGGCGCAGCGCCTGCGAGGCGCCTCCGGGCTGCTGGGACAGCCAGTCCCACTGCCGGGGCAACAGCGTCACTTCCCGGGCGACCACGCCTAGCTTCGGACGGCCGCGACGGCGCGGGGCTTCGCTCTCTTCGGGGGCAGGAGCGGCGACGCCGCGCCAGTCGAGATCGACCGGGCGGCCGGTGGCATCGTCGAACACGAGCACGCCTTGCTCGCGGCCGTGCAGGGCGCCGATCAGTTCGGCGGGCGTGCCGCGCGCGGCGCGGGTGGTGCCGATGAAGGCGGTGCAAGTCTGGGTCATCGTGGGTCCTGACAATATTTTTGCCCGGGTAAATTGAATTTGCGTGCGAGTCAATTTATCCGGGTGAAAATACGATAGGGAATCGAACCATGGAACGTCAGGACCGCAAGGCCGCCATTGCCGAATATCGCGAACGCAAAGTTGATCCGGGCGTCTACGCCTTGCGCTGCACGGCGAGCGGGGAGGCCTGGGTCGGCCGCGCGCCGGATCTTGCGACGATCTGGAACCGGCTGTCGTTCACGCTGCGACAGGGCACGACGCCGCAGCGCGCGTTGCAGGAGGCATGGAACGCGCATGGAGCGGACGCCTTTGCGTTCGAGGTGCTGGAAGTTCTGGATGCCGAGGAACTCGGCCTTGGGCTGGGGCGGGAACTCAAGAAGCGCCATGCGGATTGGGTCGAGCGGCTCGGGGCGATGGCGATTTAGGCGCAAGCCCCGATTTGAGCGCAAGGATAACCAAAACCACCTCGTCGTCCCCGCGAAGGCGGGGACCCCGCTTGTTCTTATTTCAGCACGCAGAGACGCAGAGACGCAGAGAGAACGGTGGACTGCTGCACGATCTCTCCGCGTCTCCGCGTCTCCGCGTGAAACCAGAAAGCGGGGCACCCGCCTTCGCGGGGGCGACGGGTGTTTTAGGCTAAGTCTGTTTTGAGGCTAAGTCTGCTTTGCAGCGATAAGGTTAGAGCGCCTTGGCCAGCTCGTCCCGGAACTTCGGATCGGCCAGCCCGATCAGCAACTCCGCCCGCTCGCGCAGGGACTTGCCGCGCAAGTTGGCGGCGCCATGCTCGGTGACGATCCAGTGCACATCGTTGCGCGGCGTCGTCACGGGCCCGTCCAGCTTGGGCACGATGCGGCTCACCGTGCCGCCCAGCGCGGTAGAGCGGCAGGCAATCACTGAAACGCCGCCCTTCGAGCCATAGGCCCCGCGCACGAAATCCAGCTGGCCACCGGCGGCGGAGAACTGCCGCCCACCCATGAATTCGGAATTGCAGGCGCCCTGCAAGTCCACCTGGATCGTCGCGTTGACAGAGACCACCTTGTCGTTGAGCGCGATCACGGCAGGGGCGTTCACCACGTCCACCGGCATCGAATAGACCTCGGGATTGCCGTCCATCCAGCGGTAGAACGGCTCATCCCCCATCGCGAAGGAATAGACGGTAAGGCCCGGCTGCGTGGTCTTGAGCCGGTTGGTGACGACTCCGGACTGGGCCAGCCCGGCCATCGCGGGCGTCAGCAGTTCGGTATGGATGCCAAGATCGCGGCGATTGCCGATGCGGCGGCAGACCGCGGCGGGCAGGTTGCCGATGCCCATCTGCAGGCAGGCGCCGTCATCGATCAGCTCGGCAATGGAGGCGGCAATCGCCTCGTCCTCCGGCGATCCCGCCGCCTCACCGAAGCAGAGCAGCGGGACGTGGTTTTCCACGATGGCGGTTACCTCGGAGATGTGGAGCGGGCGCGGGCAGGCGACGCGCGGCATTGCCGGGTTGACCTCCACGATCACGATCCGGGCGCAATGCGCGGCCACCGATGTATAGTCGTTCGCCGCGCCGAAGCTGAAATAGCCGTCCGCATCCATCGGCGAGACCGTGAGCACGCAGGCGTCGAGTTCGATCTCGTCCCGCAGCAGGCGCGCGGACCCGGAGAACGCACAGGGCACGAAGTCGATCAGCGCCTCGGCCGCCGGGTCGGCCTTTATCAGCGCGCGTTCGATGCCGCTCATGAACAGGCATTGCGGGCGGATGGCACCCAGCAGGTCGCGCCGCAGGATGGTCGATCCGGCATGGACTTGCGAGAGCAGGTACCAGACCCGAAGGTCGCGCAGCGTGCCGGCCTCGGCCCGGCGGGCGATGGCGGCCAGCAGTGCCGGCGGCTCGCCCACGGCCATGCCCATGGCAAGGTCGCTGTCGCTTTCGAGCGCCTGCACCGCCATGTCGGCCGTGGTCAGCTTGGCTTGGTAGAGGCTGCGGACATCCATCGCCCATGGGTCTCACCCCCGGGCGACGAGATCAAGCCTCGCGAAAATTCCTAAACCGCCCGGCCGGACGCGAGATGGCTGCTGAGTTCGCGCAGGGTGGTCGCTGCCGCATCCGTATGGCCTTGCTTGACGGCTTCGTGCGCCAGCCTGACCTGCTCGGCCATATGGCGGCGCAGGCTGACGGGCACGCCCGCGTCCAGCGTGTGGACCGAGGCGGAGAGCACGCCAAGCTGCACGAAGGCAAGCTGGCGATCCTCGCTGGTGCCGTCGAGGCGCGCGGCGACGTTGCTTGCCATGATCTCGATGTCGAGCAAGGCCTTGCGGTCGCCATCGGCAAGGCTGGCGAAACGGGGCGTGGCCGTCATGCCGGTCGCGGCGACATGCGGCCGCGCGACCACTGTGGCGGCGAGCGCGACGCCCGCGATCACCACCAGGGCGAGGAGGAAGAGAATGGAAGGCTGGCGCAGGGCGCCACGGGGGGCATTGGTCATACCGTGCAAGGGTCCGGTGGTTGGATCGTTCAAGGGAGGTTGGGGAAGGGCGTGATGGCGGAAGGTTCGCAAAGGCGCGGCTTGTGCCGCGCGTTTCCGCACCCTATGGCGCTCGTTCGTTCATGAATGCGGGCTATGGGAGCTTCGATGGCCGCCACCAATAAGACCTCTGCGCTGATGGCGCGGGGATGCGAATTTCTCGGCAGCGAATATGCGATCCTGTGCGGCGCCATGTCCTGGGTGTCCGAACGCAATCTGGTTTCGGCGATCAGCAATGCCGGCGGTTTCGGCGTGATCGCCTGCGGGGCGATGAACCCGGATCTTCTCGACAAGGAGATCGCGGCCACGCGCGCCCTGACCGACAAGCCCTTCGGTGTCAACCTCATCACCATGCACCCGCAGCTGTTCGACCTGATCGAGGTCTGCGCGGCGCACAAGGTCAGCCATGTTGTGCTCGCGGGCGGCATTCCGCCCAAGGGCAGCGTGGAAGCGATCAAGGCATCGGGCGCCAAGGTGATCTGCTTCGCGCCGACGCTGGCGCTGGGCAAGAAGCTGCTGCGCTCCGGCGCGGACGCGCTGGTGATCGAGGGCATGGAAGCCGGTGGCCACATCGGCCCGGTCTCGACCTCGGTGCTGGCGCAGGAAATCCTGCCCGCGCTCGCCGGCGATCACCTCGTCTTCGTGGCGGGCGGCATCGGCCGGGGCGAGGCGATGGCCGGCTATCTCGAAATGGGCGCGGCGGGCGTGCAACTCGGCACCCGTTTTGCCTGCGCCACCGAATCGATCGCGCATCCGGACTTCAAGAAGGCCTTCTTCCGCGCTTCGGCCCGCGATGCCGTGGCGTCGGTGCAGGTCGATCCGCGCCTGCCGGTGATCCCGGTGCGCGCGCTGAAGAACAAGGGCACCGAGGAATTCACCGCCAAGCAGATCGAAGTGGCGCGCCTGCTGGACGCCGGTGAGGTCGACATGGGTGAGGCCCAGCTCAAGATCGAGCACTTCTGGGCCGGTGCCCTGCGCCGCGCGGTGATCGACGGCGACGTGGAGAACGGCTCGATCATGGCGGGCCAGTCGGTCGGCATGGTCAGCAAGGAAGAGCCGGTGACGGACATCATCGCCGCGCTCATGGCCGAATCCGAGACCGCGCTTTCCAACCGCGCTGCGGCCTGAGGATCGACCCATGGCAGAACCGCTGATCCTCGCGCTGTCCTGCGCCGATCGCCCGGGCATCGTTGCCCGGGTGACCGGCTACCTCGCGCAAGCGGGGGGCAACATCATCGAGGCGCAGCAGTTCAACGACCTGGATGAAGACAAGTTCTTCATGCGGGTGGCCTTCGATCCCGGTTCGGCCGATCGCGAGGAAGTGCGCGAGGGCTTCGGCCCCATCGCGCACGAATACGGCATGGCCTGGTCGATGACCCGCCGCGACCGGCCGCGCCGCGTGCTGCTGATGGTCAGCAAGTTCGATCACTGCCTGGCCGACCTGCTCTACCGCCTGCGCATCGGCGAGCTGCCGATGGACGTGGTGGGCATCGTCTCCAACCACCCGCGCGAGGCGATCGATTCGGCGATGATCGGCGACTTGCCGTTCCACTATTTGCCGGTCAGCAAGGACAACAAGTCCGCGCAGGAAGCGCAGGTCCGCGCGCTGGTGGACGAGACGCGCGCCGAACTGGTGGTGCTGGCGCGCTATATGCAGATCCTCTCGGACGAGATGGCGGCGTTCCTTTCGGGCCGCTGCATCAACATCCATCACTCGTTCCTGCCGGGCTTCAAGGGTGCCAAGCCCTATCATCAGGCGCATGCGCGCGGGGTGAAGATGATCGGCGCCACGGCGCATTATGTCACGGCAGACCTCGACGAAGGGCCGATCATCCATCAGGATGTGGAAGCGGTGACTCACGCCGACACGCCCGAGGACATGGTGCGCAAGGGCCGTGACATCGAACGGCGCGTGCTGGCAGAGGCCGTGCGGCTCCACCTTGAAGATCGCGTCCTGCTCAATGGCGCACGCACGGTGGTGTTCAGAGGATAGGAGAGGTTGCAATGCAGGTCAGCGGTATCGATCACGTCAATGTCCTGACCGAGGACCTTGAAGGCACCGCGCGGTTCTACGAGGACCTGCTGGGCCTGACGCGCAGCCCCAACTCGACGGTGGCCTCGCATATCGCCGGCTACTGGATGCGCGATTCGGCGGGCAATGCCATCGTCCACCTTGTCGACCGCACGACGGCCCGGGAACGCTACGATGGCTATGTTCCGGGGCTGCCGACCAATGCGCTCCACCACGTGGCGCTGCGCTGCACCGGCTTTGCCGAAATGCGCGCGCGGATAGAGGAGATGGGCGTGCCGCACCGGGCGATGGAGCATCCCTCGCTGGGTCTGGCGCAGATATTCCTGGTCGATCCCAACGCCGTGAATATCGAACTGAATTTCCCCGGCGCTGCCTAGGCGGCTGGTGGAGTTGGCTGCCAGCACCCGGCCAACTGGGCGAATGCGGCATCCACCCAGTGCGCGAGTGGCGTTCCTGCGTTGGTCCTGAGCTGAAGGCGCCCGTTGTAGGGCGCGGCGCTGGCTTCCGGGTCGCCCCGTCATCTCCTTCACCCGCTCAGGCTGAGCTTGTCGAAGCCCCTGCGGGCGAGGCGCGAGGTGTCCATCCTTCGACAAGCTCAGGATGAGCGGAGTGGGTGGGGAGAGGGAGAGGGAGAGGGAGAGGGAGAGGGAGAGAGAGTCTCACCGTACTCCGCGAAGCGTCCCCTAATCCCCGGCGATGAAGCGTGCCCAGACGGGCGCGTCGTTGTGGGAATTCGTCTCCGGCTCCCACTGGACGCGCATCAGGTCGCGGGCCTCGGTTTCTGGCATGCCCCGCGTGCGGTTCCAGCGATAGAGAAAGGCGGAAACCCGCCAGTTGAAGATGCAATGGACGTGCACCGGCACCTCTCCCGCGTCTGCCATCGCAGCTTCGAAGGCAGCGAAGTGACTCTCGCCCGGCGCGTCGAAGGGGACCGGAATGTGCACGTAATCGATCCCGACTGCCGCCAGCTCGGCCGCCTCGCCGGGCAGGGCATCGGGATGGTCGGCCAGCGCAAGGTTGATCACCCGCCGCACGCCCAGCGCGGCCAACCGGCCCGGATCACCCTCGACCAGCTTGCCCGATGTGGTGAGGCGCGCGTCGATGCGCTGCCAGCAGGCGATGTCCTTGGGGTCGTCCATCGATTCCGTGCCTTTCGTGAAGGAGGGGACTCGCCATGCGTCATGATGGTCGCTAGCCTGAATTCCATCCCGAAAACAACTGCGGCCGGGTAACTATGGAGCATCCGTTCGATGTGTGACGACTTCACCGCTCTGGCCGAAGACGAGAACCTGAAACGCCGCGGGCTCGACCGCCGCACGTTTGCCGCGCTGGGCGCCAGCGCCGCGCTGGCCGGGTGCACGGGGGGCAGCATCCTGCCCAAGACCGGCGGCAGCGGCGTCAAGGAGAAGATGGTTTCGATCACCACCACCGACGGTGTGGCCGACGCTTTCTTCGTCCATCCCGGCAAGGGCGCGCATCCCGGGATCATCATGTGGCCCGACATTGCCGGCCTGCGCGAGGCGATGAAGATCATGGCCCGCACGCTCGCGGCAGAGGGCTACGCGGTGCTATGCGTGAACCCCTATTATCGCGGCGGCCCGGCCCCGACGTTCGAGAGCTTCTCGGACTACCGCACGCCTGAGGGGCAGGCCAAGGTCGCCCCGCTGCGCGCCGCGCTCAAGCCCGAGGCGATCACGCGCGATGCGCGGGCCTATGTCGCCTTCCTGCTGGGCGATCCGGCGGTCGACACCAAGCGCGGCATCGGCAGCAACGGCTATTGCATGGGCGGCCCCTTCACCGTGCGCGCCGCCGCTGCCGAGCCGGACCATGTGCGCGCCGCCGCCTCGCTCCACGGCGCCGGGCTGGTCACGGCCGATCCCGACAGCCCGCACCGCCTGATCGCAAAGACGCAGGCCTCGTTCCTCTTCGCCATCGCCCGCAACGACGATGCCAGCCAGCCCAACCAGAAGACCGACCTGAAACAGGCCGCCGAGGCTGCGAACCGCGCTGCCGAAGTGGAGGTCTATCCCGCCGACCATGGCTGGTGCGTGCCCGATTCCCCCTCGTGGGACCCGGACGCGGCGGACAAGGCGTGGCAGCGGATGCTGGCGCTCTACGCGACGCTGTAAACCGCTCCGAGACAGGAAGGGATACTGGAAAGCGGGGGCCGCTTCTCCCATATTCGGGCGCAAGGAGAAGCCGATGACCGACAAGATCCATCTCACCGAAGAACAATGGCGCGAAAAGCTGAGCCCCGAGCAGTACCAGGTGCTGCGCCAGTCCGGGACCGAGCGCGCCTTCACCGGCAAATACGAAAGCAACAAGGCAGAGGGCATGTACTTCTGCGCCGGCTGCGGGGCGCCGCTGTTCTCGTCGGAAACCAAGTACAATTCGGGCTCGGGCTGGCCGAGCTACACCGCGCCCGTCAACGCCGAGGCGGTTGACGAGCACCGGGACGTGTCGCACGGCATGGTCCGTACCGAAGTGCGCTGCGCCAAGTGCGAAGGCCACCTTGGTCACATGTTCCCGGATGGTCCCGGGCCCTCGGGCCTGCGCTACTGCATCAACAGTGCCTCGCTGGACTTCAAGCCCGAGGATGAGGGCTGAGGTTTTGGGGTGTTGCGGGGGAGCGGCTGAAACTGGCACGCCCCATGGCAGCAATGCGGTAGATACGGTGGACCAATAGCACCTCGTCGCCCCCGCGAAGGCGGGGGCCCCGCTGCCTTTTCGCTACGCCTCAAGAAAAGCGGGGTCCCCGCCTGCGCGGGGACGACGCGGTTTTGTTTCGCAAGAAGGGTGCGGGCGCATTCAGCCTCACGCCCAAACAAAAAAGGGACCGGAAATCCGGTCCCTTTCTCGTATCGATCGGCCTCAGACGCCCGGTGTACGCACCGGAGAGGGCGTTCGGGTCGCGCTGGGCCGCGCGGCGCCGGATCCCTGTCCGCCGCGTGCGCTGTCATCCGGCGCGGGGCGGCCGGTGGCGCGGCTGAGGAAGTCATCGTTGGCGGCCGGCGGAGCGCCGCCCCCCGGTGCGCGCGGCGCGCGCTCGGGCGGTGAGCCCGGCGCCGCTCCCGGAGCGGCAGCGCCGCCGGGGCCGTAGTCCGGCATCTGCGGCGTGCCCGGACCGGGGCCGGGGCCGACGGTGCCGTCTTCGTAGCGCGGCTGGCCGTCGCCCTGATCGTTCGCGCCGGGGTGCACCACATTGCCGTTCTCGTCGACGTAATAGTAGTCGTCCGGGCTGCCTTGCAGGGCCTCGTCGTCGGGTTCCAGCTGCCATTCGGGCAGCTTGACCTCGGTCTGGAACTGCTCGACCGGGCGGCCGGCGACGGCGACCTTCATGTAATCGGCAAAGGCGCGCGCCGGGGCGTGGCCGCCGGAGAGGCCGGGAACCGGGTGGGCATCGTCGCGGCCCATCCATACGCCGGTGGTGATGCCGCTGGAGAAGCCGAGGAACCAGCCGTCCTTGTTCGAGCTGGTGGTGCCGGTCTTGCCTGCGACCGGACGGCCGATCTGCGCGGCGCGGCCGGTGCCGGTGGCAACGGTGGTCTGCAGCAGGTCGGTAATGCCGGCAGCGACGTTCGGCGGCACGAGGACCTGACCGCGCACCGACTTGTGCTCGTAGAGCACCTGGCCGGACGTGGTGGTGACCTTGACGATACCATAAGGCTCGACCGAGGTGCCGCCTGCCGAGATCGCTGCGAAAGCGCGCGTCATGTCGATCACGCGCACTTCCGACGTGCCAAGCACCATCGCGGGCTTGGTGTTGATCGGGGTGCTGATGCCGAAGCGGCGCGCCATCGAGGCGACGGTGCCGAAGCCCACTTCGTTGCCGAGCTGCGCGGCCACCGTGTTCTTCGAATAGGCGAAGGCGGTGCGCACGTCGATCTGGCCGGCGAAGTTGCGGCCGTCGTTCTGCGGGCTCCATCCGTCGATGGTGACGGGTTCGTCCATCACCCGGTCGTCGGGCGTGTAGCCGGCTTCCAGCGCGGAAAGGTAGACGAACAGCTTCCACGCAGAGCCGGGCTGGCGCACGGCATTGGTGGCGCGGTTATAGTTCGAATTCACGTAGTCGGTGCCGCCGACCATGGCCAGGACGGCACCGTCGCGGTCAAGGCTGACCAGCGCGCCCTGTGCGCCCTGCGGCGCATTGGCGGCGATCGAGCTGGTCGCGGCCTGCTGCATCTTCGGGTCGAGCGTGGTCCAGACCTCGATCGGCTCGTTGGTATCGGGCAGCAGCGTGTCGAGCTGGGGGAGGGCCCAGTCGGTGAAGTAGCGGACCGAGTTCTGGCCCTTTTCATGGTTCACGGCGACATCGGCGATGTCCGCCTTGTCGGCCTCTTCCTGCGTGATCGCGCCGTTCTTGACCATCAGGCCCAGCACGACTTCGCCGCGACCCTTGGCCGCATCGAGGTCCGCCGTGGGCGAATAGTTCGAAGGCGCCTTCACCAGACCGGCGATGATCGCGGCCTCGGCGGTCGAGAGTTCGGTGGCCGGGTGGCCGAAGAACTTGCGGCTGGCCGCGTCGATGCCATAGGCGCCGCCGCCGAAATAGACCTTGTTGAGGTAGAGTTCGAGGATCTGGTCCTTGGTGAACTTGCGCTCCAGCGCCAGCGCCAGCACGGCTTCGCGCACCTTGCGGCCCATCGAGCGGCTGTTGTTCAGGAACACGTTGCGCGCGAGCTGCTGGGTGATCGTGGAGGTCGCCTTGGCGCGGCCGCCGGTGGTCAGCGAGACATAGACCGCGCGGACAAGGCCGAGCGCGTCGACACCGACGTGATCGCGGAAGCGGCGGTCCTCAACCGAAACCATGGCGCCGCGCATGACGGGCGGAATCTCGTTATAGGACAGCCACTTGCCATAGCTCGGCCCGAGCGAGACGAGTTCGCTGCCATCGCGCGCACGCACGACGATCATCTGGCCGTTCTGGCTGCTCTTGAGGGCGTCGAAAGCGGGCAACTGGCTCATCGTCACGGCAACGGCGGTGCCGATGCCGATGGCGGCCAGCAACGTCAGCGCTCCCCCCCACACGAGCACGCGCCGCACGAGGCGACCGAAGAACGACGATTCTTTCGGATTCGAGGAGGAGGGCCCGCCGGACGAGCGGCTCCGGCCGGTATTCTTGGCCATTTTCTAGGTGCAGATCCCTTATGTGGACCGGGCGGTCCGAGCGCTCTCTACCCCATGGACGCGGGTTTTGTAACCCGAGGTTAACGGGGCGCGTTCCGATTTCCTGGGGATGCCTTGGAACGCCCGGATTCCGTGGCGCTGGAACTGCGCAGCGGCCGGTGGCAGAAGGGCGCGCATGGCTCATTATCTGCTCACCTATCACCTCGCCGCCGACTATCTCGACCGGCGCCCGGAATTTCGCGGCGCGCATCTGGCGCTGGCCTGGGCCGCCGCCGAGCGCGGCGAACTGCTGCTGGGCGGCGCTATCGAGGATCCGGTCGATGCCGCCATGTTGCTGTTCGCAGGCGCGGGACCGGAAGCGGCCGAGGCATTCGCCGCGGCCGATCCCTATGTGACGGAGGGGCTGGTGCAGCGCTGGACCGTGCGCCGCTGGAACACCGTGGTGGGTTCGCAGGCGGCGAATCCGGCCCATCCATGAGCGGTTCCATGAGCGCTTCCGCCGAACTCGCGATCCGCGCGCGCCGCGCCGCGTTCAACCGCGCCATTGCCGAGGGCGATGCCGCCGCGATCGGCCCGATTCTCGCGCGCGACTGCGTGATGGTGACCGGCACCGACAGCGCGGTGATCGCCGGACGCATGGGGCAAGTGAAAGTCTGGCGCCGCGAATTCGCTGCCGCAGGGCGCATGGTCTATGTGCGCACGCCGGAGCGGCTGGAGATATCGCCGGTCGAGCCCATCGCCATGGAGCATGGCCGCTGGCAGGGCCTCGACGCTGCGGGCGCCATGGTCGCTTCGGGCAGCTATAGCGCCAAGTGGCGCGAACTCGGCGGCGAGTGGGTGATCGAGGCCGAGATCTTCCTGACGCTGGCTTAACTGGTGCCGTGCTCGGCGGCGGTCACGTCGTCCGCAGCGGCGCGGGCGCGGGCGGCGGCGGCCGAAGCGGCGTCCTGAACCGGCGGTCCGGCGGGCGCGGGCGCACGCATCTGCCGGTCGGGCGCATATTGAGGGGCGTATTGCGGTGAGGGCGCATAGGCCCGCCCACGCGGCGCGGCCTGCGCATAATTGCTGTCGTCCGATCCATCGTCGCTCTGCCAGTCCGGACCTTGCCAACCGTCTCCGCGCAGGATCACGATCTGGCCGGGAGCAGGGGCCGCGCGGAAGGCGGGACCGTCCGGCTGGGGCGCATAGGCGTATTCGTCGCCGTCGTTGCCTTCAAGCGGATAGCCTTCCTGATCGTTATAGACATGGCGCTCCGCCATCGCGCTGTCGCTGCGTGACCTGTCGGGACCGGCGTTGAACGCCACATAGCCCTGCGGTGCCGCATTGTCGTGCGGGGCGAACCGCTCGGTCAGTTGCCGCATGCCGCCCGCCGCCATGCCGCCAGCGACGAAGCCCGTACCCGTGCCTGCCACCAGCAGGAGAACCATCCACTTACCCGCACCCATCGTCACTCACGTCCCGTATGATTCCGCCGCTTCCCGCGCGCCGCCTAGACAGTCTGCCCTGTCCGGTCGGTGAACGGAGGGCGGTGAACGGCGAAACGCGCATCTGCGTATTTCCCCGGAGGGTGCCGGTAACGATCCGGCAATCAGGATTATGAGACGGTTAAGCCATACCCATGAGGCTATTTTAGCAGATGTACACGCGGCGCGATTCCTTTGCGATGACACCCTGTTGGTACCGGGGTGTGCACCAGCCCGACGGCCGCCGCGAGCGCGAGGAGGACGGATCGATCCTCTGCACCTGCCGCCATTGCCGCAAGCAGATCCGATCGCGAGAGGGCAAAGTCTGGAATCTGGCCGAGGGTCTGGATCTCGACGCGCTGGCCGCCTCCTGCATGTCGAGCCACTTCAGCGTGGTGGATGCGGCGGACGGCGTGGTGATCGCCCGCTACCCCCTGCCCGAAGGCAGCGACGAAGAGGCCATCGAGGCGCTGCGCGACCGGCTTTGCGCGCAGCACGGGATCGAGCCGGGCGGAGACCTTGAGGTCCGCCTTGTCAGCCACGCGGCGATCCTGGGCAAGCGGCATTGATGCCGCATTTCCGTTAGGGGCGAGGGCGCCGTCCCGAGCTGCGCGCACGAAAAGGGCGCCGCCCCGGCCGGGGCGGCGCCCTTTTCGTTTCATTCACCGCGACCGGGCCAAAGCCCGGCCGCCGCGAAATCAGTTGCTCTTGTCGGCAGCGCCGGCGAGCGCGTTGCGCGCATCGGCCAGACGGAAATCGACATTGCGCGAGTTGTAGGTGCCGGTCACGCGGTTGCCGCTCACGTAGAGGCGGAACGGAACCTGGCCCGAAGCGGTGCCCTGGATCACGGTCACGTTGCCCTTCTGGGCAGTGGTGTAGTTGTAGTGCACGCCGTCGTGCTGGAAGTCGCGGGCGTCTTCGGCGTGAGCGGAAACGGCACCCAGGGCAACAGCGGCGATGGCGGCGCCACCGGCAAAGATCGTCTTGAACATGGCAAAATCCCTAACTGGTGAGGAAGGAGATCGCCTAAGGGGCATCCAACCTCTTGTTGCAGTGCAACATGGATGGGAGGCCCCCTTTTCGCAATGGCAATAGATGCCACCTATGTTGAGGAAAACGCAACATAGTGGAAAAACTCCGACAAGTTATGCGCTTAGACAACATCGGGCGAAAAGCGTCCGGCCGGAGAAAAAATTGCGGCTTGCGAGGCCAACGTCCCCCGGTTTTTGGCTATTCCGGACAGCGTGCAGAGGCTGCAATCGTTCCTTCTTGCGGCGGTGGCTGACCCCGGTTACGCTCTCAGGATGCCAATGGGTTCCGTGACTTGCATGCCGCGCCGCATCAAAACCAGCCTCCCGGCGGCCACGCTGGGCTGCCTGCTTCTCGCCGCCTGCCATGGCGGCAACGATGCCGGACACGGCGTTCCGGGCGACCGCGACGATCACAAGCCATGGAGCGGGATTGCCGTTGCCGAGCGGATTCGCGTGGTCGGCACCGAGCCGTTCTGGAATGCAGAGATTCGCAACAATCTCCTCACCTATCGTACGCCCGAACGGCCGGGCGGCGACCAGGTCTCCGTGGCCCGCTTCGCCGGGCGCGGCGGGGTTTCATTCAGCGGCACGCTGCTGGACAAGGAATACACGATCGCGATCGAGCCCGGGCCGTGCAGCGATGGCATGTCGGACCGGCGCTATCCGTTCAATGCCCTGCTGCGCGTGGGAGACGAAGTCCGCAAGGGCTGCGCGTGGAGCGACCAGCATCCGGCCAAGATCACCAAGCCCGGCGAACCGTCACGCTCGGCGGCCGAATCGGGAATCATCGAGGACCGGCAGTTCCAGATCGGCGGAGCCACCGCAGGCGCCGAGAGCGGATGGCCCGAAGACAAGGCCATCAAGGGCGTACAGGTCGACCCCACTCCGTAAGCGCCCCCGAAGTATGAGGGAGGCCGCCAGAGCATGATCCCTTCGGATCATGCTCTGTTTATTCTTTGTTTGCCGCATTTTCCGAGTCGTCAGGTGATCCCACCTGACTTGAAAATGCTCTGGGGCAGCCCCCCGCACGCCATCGCGTCAGCCTTCGAGCGACTTTTCCAGCGTGATCTCGCAATCGAGCAGCTTGGAAATCGGGCAGTTCTTCTCCGCTTCCTCGGCGAATCGGGCGAAATCTTCCGCCGAGATGCCGGGAATCGCGCCCTTGAGCACCAGCGCCGACTTGGTCACCGCGAAACCGCCGTCGGCCTGATCGAGGGTGATCGTGCACTGGGTGTCCAGCGTCCCTTCGGCAAAGCCCTCGCGCGCTAGGACAAAACTCGTGGCCATGGTGAAGCAGGCGGCATGGGCAGCGGCGATCAGTTCCTCGGGATTGGTGCCGGGCTTGCCTTCGAAGCGGGTGCCGAAACCGTAGGGCTGGCTGGAAAGCACGCCCGAACGCGTGGAAATCGAGCCCTTGCCTTCCTTGCCGAGGCCTTCGTAGCGGGCGGAAGCGGAATTGGTGGTCATCGGGGAGGTCCTTTCGGTGCTGCCCGGCGCGATGCGCGGGCCGCGATGTGTCGCATGAAAAGGCGGCCGAGTCATGACAGTGGTCTGGCCCGATGGAACGCAGCGGCATTCCACGGCGAAATTCGGCGGAATTTCGCGGGATCCCGATATCGCCCCACCGGCTCTTGAGCGCTTGGGGTTTGCTTAATCGACTGTTATCGTCCGGGGTTCGGATAAGGCGGGCCGCCTGACGGCACCGTCACTGGAAGAGGATGGTGTCATGAAGCAATTCCTGACGGCATTTCACGTAGGATTGGCGGCTTTGGCGCTGGTCTGGCCGGGCCAGAGTCCGGCCCAGAGCCTGGAGCAGCCGCTGCCCGCTGCAGCCGGCGCGGTCGATCCCGATGCGATGACGGGCGCGTATTTCCTGCGCGACACTCTGGTTCCCCGGGCGGACGATCTCGCCCTTATCCAGCGCAAGCCCGCTCTCTATCTGTCCAGCTTCAATGACGACATGGCGACAGTGGCCTATTCGCTGGAAGGGCGGCGGATCGTCTACCGGGTGGTATCGGGCAATCTTGATGCCGCCGCGCGCGATGCCATCGACCGCGCGCTGGTAAAGCTGCAACGCAAGGTCTGAACGGAAACGGGGGCGGGCCTCCAATCACTGCCGAGCACCGGCCGTGCACAGGACGCGACGGTCCGCACTGGACCGCGATGGTGCCTTGCAGCATAAGTCCGCGCCATGGACTTGGTTCACCAATATGAGCGGGCAATCGATTGGATTGTCTCGTTATGCCCCCAGCCCGACAAGTTCGCGCATACTTATGCCGGCCTGACGATCTGGCTGATCGCCGCGATTCTGATGCGCCGCAAACTCAGCTCGCCCTGGCCGGTCGTGGTGGTGGCGGTGGCCGAAGCGGCCAACGAATATATGGATCGGCTCGCGCATGGGTCATGGCGCTGGCCGGACACCATCGGCGATGCCATCGCCACGCTGTTCTGGCCGCTGATCATCATGATGGCGCTGCGCCTGCGGCCTGCCCTCCGGGGCTAGCGCGGCCTGCCGGTCTGCGCGTGCGGCTGGACAGGGTCACAGGCGCGGAGGCATATTCTTTTGTGTGGGGCGCGCTTCCGGATGGAGCCGATGGGGATCGGCGACGTTTGCCAAAGGAGGCAGGGGCTTAAGGCCGGGCCATCCTTTCGCACGGAAGACGACGATGCGCGATTTGCACGGATACGACCTGAACCGGGGATATGAACTGAGCTGGCACTCAAGCGTGGTGGCGGCGATGCTGCTGCTGGCGGCCGGTTGCGGAAGCAAGGAACCGGCGGTCACGGCCACGACCGCAGTTGCCGCCACGGTCGAACCGGTGGCCATGGCGACGGGCGCGGCCACGCCCGCCGCTGCGCCAGTCGCCACTTCGGCCGCGCGTTCCAAGGCGAACATGTCGGTTTATATCGGCACCTATCCGCTCGACAAAGTCGGCGCTCATGCTTTCTTTGACGATCCGGTGGTGGTCTCGGGCGTGGCTGCTGCCGTCACCGATCCCAAGGCCGCCGCCGCCATTGCCGCGATGAAGGGGCCGGTGGGGCCGGTAAAGCGCGTGGGCGACGAGATCGCCGCGTCGCGCTGCGAACTCCACAACTGCGGTGCGCGCAATTACGCCGTCCATGTCGACGCAGCGACCAACCGCGTCTCCTCGGTCTGCTACTATGACGAGAAGGCGGGCCCGATCGCGACATGGTATCGGCCCGACGGCACCAAGACGAGCGAGGGCGGCGGCTGCTCGATAGGCTAACTCAGCCGGGCGACCAGCCGGGCGAGGCCAGCTCGAAGCCGCCGAAGTGGAAGCCCGGAGAGACCACGCAGCTCACCAGCGCCCAGCCGCCGAGCGGTTCGGCCGCCTGCCAGTGCCCGGTCGGCACGAGCACTTGCGGCGCCTCGCCCTCCAGCACTTGTGCGCCCAGTACGGTACGGGTGACCGGGCCCGAATCTTCGGGTGCGATAGACAGCGCGACCGGCGCACCGGCATGCCAGAACCACAATTCTGCCGCATCCACCCGGTGCCAGTGCGAGCGCTGGTGCGCTTCAAGCAGGAAGTGGATCGCGGTGGCTGTCGGCCGTGCGCCTTCGGCGGCTTCGGCACGCCAGGTCTCGCGGTACCAGCCGCCCTCGGGGTGGGGTTCCAGTCCGAGGCGGGCAATGATCCCGGCTGGCGTTTCGTCCGGTTCTGTCATGAAAGCCTTTCGTGCGTGCAATGGCGTCTCGGGCGCGATATTGGGGGCAATCGCCGGCCGCTGTACAGCCCGCGTCGGCGCCCGCGTTACAGGTTACGGTCCATCAGGGACGAGAGGATTCGATCATGCCCCATCCGCTCGGTATCGAGTCGCGCACGGTTGCCGGAATGGGACCGGTGGAGCACATCCGGCTCGCCGCCGAACTGGGCTGCACGCGCGTTTCGCTGGGGCTGGAGCAAGTGCCGGGCAGCGAGTCCGGCTATCCCGCCTGGTCGCTGCGCGAGGACGCGGGGCTGCGGCGCGAGGTCAAGGCCGCGCTGGCGGACAACGGCATCTGCATCAAGCTGGGCGAAGGGCTGGCGGCCTCGGACATGGTCGCGCCGGCTGCCCGGGCGGCCGATTTCGACCTCTATGCCGAACTCGGCGCCAAGCGGCTGGGCGCGCACGACAACGGCCTCGAACGCGAGCGCGCGCGGGACCAACTGGCCGAACTGGCGACGATGGCGCGGGATCGGGGCATGGACCTCTCGATCATCTTCGCGCCGGTGCTGACCACGCGCAGCCTGCCCGAAGCGCTGACGCTCGTGCGCGAGATCGGGGAGGACAAGGCGAGCCTTACCATCGATGCGCTCTATTTCTTCCGCACCGGCGGCTCGGTGCGCCAGATCGCCGAGCTGGACTCGGCGCTGGTCGGCCACGTCCGCATCTGCGATGGCGCGTTCGGGGACGGGAAGAAAGACACCCAGAGCCCGCGCCTGATCCCGGGTCAGGGCGAACTGCCCTTGCGCGAATTCGTCGACGCCCTGCCGCGCGGCAAGACGCTGGGCATCGACGTGACCCTGCCGCAAGCCGCGATCGGCTACGAAGCGGCGAAGGACTACGTGGGCGAGATCGTGGCGCGTACGCGGGCGTTGCTGGTCTGACTCAGCCGCCTCGCTTAACCCTCTCAGTCCCCGTCGTCCCCGCGAAGGCGGGGACCCCGCTTGTTCTTTGAACGGCAGCGCAAGAAAGCGGGATCCCCGCCTTCGCGGGGATGACGGTAGGAGATGCGCGAGCTGAACGATTCAGCCCTCAGCCCCTCAGCCCTTCGCGTCCGCCAGCATCATTTCCGCGCCTTTCTCGGCGATCATCATCGTCGGCGCATTGGTGTTGCCCGAGGTGATCGTCGGCATGACCGAAGCATCGATCACGCGCAGCCCGTCGAGCCCCGTCACCCGCAGCCGCCCGTCGACCACGCGGCCCATGGCGGCCGTGCCGACCGGGTGGAAGATGGTCGTGCCGATAATGCCGGCCGCCCGGCGCAAGTCTTCCTCGCTGCGCAAATCGGCGCCCGGGCGCATTTCCTCGGGCGCGTAGCGGGCGAGCGCGGGCTGGGCGACGATCGCACGGGTCAGCCGGATCGCCTGCGCGGCAACGCGAAGATCCTCCTCGGTCGAAAGGTAGTTCGGCCGGATCGCCGGGGGCGCGGCGGGATCGGCGCTGGCGATGCGCGTGGTGCCCCGGCTCTCCGGCCGCAAGTTGCACACGCTCGCCGTGAAGGCCGGATAGGGATCGAGCGCCCCCCCGAAGGCCTCAAGACTCAGCGGCTGGACGTGATATTCGAGATTGGGCGTCGCATAGTGCGGATCGCTGCGGGTAAAAACGCCGAGTTGGCTGGGCGCCATCGCCATGGGGCCGCTGCGCCGCAGGGCATATTCCAGCCCGATCAGCGCCTTGCCGAACAGCGTGGCGGCCCGCTGGTTGAGCGTGGAGACGCCGGTGACGCGCCAGGCGCAGCGCAGTTGCAGATGGTCCTGCAAATTGGCGCCGACCTCGGGCCGATCAATCCGCGCCACCACGCCCAGCCCGGCGAGATGCGCGGCATCGCCGATGCCGCTGCGTTCGAGGATCGCGGGCGAGCCGATGGCGCCCGCCGCCAGCACCACTTCGCCCAGCGCCCGCGCCTCGCGCGGCTGGCCGTCCACCGAATAGGCGATGCCCACCGCGCGGGTTCCCTCGAACAGCACCCGGTCGACCAGCGCGCCGGTCTCCACCTTGAGATTGGCGCGGGTACGCACGGGCTTGAGGAAAGCGTCGGCCGCGCTCCAGCGCCAGCCCCGGCGCTGCGTGACCTGGAAGAAACCGGCGCCGTCGTTGTCTCCGGTGTTGAAATCGTGGCTCGCCGGAATGCCCTGTTCCTCGCAGGCGGTGCGGAAGGCTTCGAGGATGTCCCAGCGCAGGCGCTGCTTTTCCACCCGGATCTCGCCGCCGGAGCCGTGGTAGGCACTCGTCCCGTCGAAATGGTCTTCGGCGCGGGTGAAGTAGGGCAGCACGTCGTCCCAGCCCCAGCCCGGATTGCCCGCCTGCCGCCACTGGTCGTAATCCGCCGCTTGCCCGCGCATGTAGATCATGCCGTTGATCGAGGAGCAGCCGCCCAACACCCGGCCGCGGGGATACTTCAGCGTGCGCCCGCCCAGCCCCTGCTCGGCCTCGGTCGCATAGCACCAGTCGGTGCGCGGATTGCCGATGCAATAGAGATAGCCCACCGGCACGCGGATCCAGACGTAATCGTCCTTCCCGCCCGCCTCCAGCAGGAGCACGCGGTTTCGCGGATCCGCGCTCAGCCGGTTGGCGAGCACGCAGCCGGCGCTGCCGCCGCCCACCACGATATAGTCGAACTCTCCCATTTCTCGGGGCTAGGCCGCATGGGAAGGGTGATCAAGCCGGGGGTAGGGGGAGCCGGGGTCTAAACCCGCCCGGGCGATGCGGAGGGCCGGAAAGGGCCTCGCACGGAAGCCTCCTCTTGCAGGTCCGCAAATTATGGTTCCCCGATTACAGGAATTTAATCCGCGAGGGATCTTGCGGGGAATCCGTGGTGATTTAACCAATGGCGCAGGGAATAAACCTAAGCGTTAAGCGAATAGGGGATGGCGATGAGTCGCCATTTTAACGGGAGCCGTCGGTGCTTGGTCTGCTGGTCGTCGGGGGGCGAACCGTGTGGACAGGGTGATCGGGCATGAGTGGGTCGCCTCACGTGCTCCGCCTTCACCGGCGGCTCTTCCTTACCTTTCCTCACTGATCCCAAGCTGCTGATTTTAACTATTGCTGCACTTGCACAATGGCGCGTCATGGCGTTTTCTGCGTGTCGGTTCGCACAATGATACACGGGGGCAACGGCAAGCGATGGGCAAGGAATTCCGGCGGGCGGGCAAGGCGCTCACCCTGATGGCGATAGCGACGATGGCACCGATCGCGGCACAGGCCGCGCCGTCTCCCGAACAAGTGGCAGAGGCCGCGCTGCGCGCTGCGCCGGTCTGGGACGGCCACAACGACGTGCCGGAACAGTTGCGCGCGCGTCGGAAGAACATTCTGGCCGGGTTCGACTTCCGCGACACCACGAATACCGCCGATCCCGCCAAGGGCTGGCAGACCATGCACACGGACCTCACGCGGCTGCGCAAGGGCCATGTGGGCGCGCAGTTCTGGTCGGTCTACGTCTCGGCCTCGCTCGACGATCCGCACGCGGTGCAGGCGACGCTGGAACAGATCGACGTCGCCAAGCGCCTGATCGCGTCATACCCGCAGGACATGCAGCTCGCCACCAGCGCCGCCGATGTCGAAAAGGCGATGAAGGCAGGCAAGATCGCCTCGCTGCTTGGCATGGAGGGCGGGCACTCGATCGGCGGTTCGCTCGGCGTGCTGCGGCAGATGTACGCGCTGGGCGCGCGTTACATGACGCTCACCCATTTCAAGAACACCGCCTGGGCCGACAGCGCCACCGACAAGCCGGAGCATGACGGCCTCACCGATTTCGGCCGCGACGTGGTGCGCGAGATGCAGCGCATCGGCATTCTCGTCGATCTCAGTCACACCAGCGAGGCGACCATGCGCGCCACTTTGGCGGTGGCGAAAGCGCCGGTGATGTTCAGCCACTCGAACGCGCGCGCGATCAACCACCATTCGCGCAATGTCTCGGACCCGGTGCTGAAGGCGGTGGCGGCCAATGGCGGCATCGTCATGGTCAATATCTTCCCGACATACGTGGTCGAGGAAACGCGCCAGTGGCTCGCCGCGCGCGCCGGGGAAAAGGCGCGGCAGGACGCGCTCAACATCGGCGATCCGGCGGCGGCGGAAGCGGCGCTGAAGGATTGGGAGACCGCGCATCCGATGCCGCGCGGCACGATCAAGGACGTTGCCGACAATATCGATCACATCATCGCCGTGGCCGGGATCGACCATGTCGGCCTTGGCGGCGATTTCGACGGGGTGGAGACCACGGTTGTCGGCATGGAGGATGTTTCGACGTATCCTGCACTCTTCGCCGAACTGGCGCGGCGGGGCCATTCGCAGGCCGATCTGGAGAAGATTTCGAGCGGCAACATGCTGCGGGTGATGAAGGCCGCCGAAGCTTACGCGGCAGCGCATCGCGGCGATCCGCCGATTGAATCGCCGACGACGTTCTGAAGGGGGGCAAAGCGTAAGACTGCCCCCTCAAGACCGCCCCACGCCAACCGTCGCCTATTTAAAACCCCGTCATCCCCGCGGAGGCGGGGATCCCGCTTCTTCTGTGCAGGGCGCGAGGTCGCCAAGAAGCGGGGCCCCCGCCTTCGCGGGGGCGACGGAGTGGAGGCGACCGCCGAAGCGTACGCCGCAACCCATCGCAGCGATCCGCCAACTGAATCGCCGACAACATTCTAACAGGCCCGGTTTTTCCGAACGGGAAAACGGCAGCTTATAACCCGTCGCCCCCGCGAAGGCGGGGGCCCCGCTTCCTTTTAAGCACGCAGAGACGCAGAGAAGGCGATGTCGCACGCCCCCTCTGCGTCTCTGCGTGAATCGCAAAAAGCTGGGGGCCCGCTTTCGCGGGGGGCGACGGCGTGGATGGCTCCCCATCGATTTTGGAAAGTAGGCTAGCTGCCCAGCGCATGTTCCTCGGCGGTCACCGGGTCGCCCTGCCGGGGCTGGTCCCAGATCGCGCGGCTGATCCAGATCGCGGACATCGCCAGAACTGCCAGAATCAGTCCGAATATCAACATCCACCGCACCACATGCGGCGTGCTGCCCGAACGGGCTTCGTCGTCGTCGAGGTGAACTTCTTCGCCCAAGCGTTGCATCAAGGCTCTCCCGCAGGCTGGCAGCCTTCAAGGGCTGCCGAAGTGTACAAGTCTATGTACATGGGGCGCGTGTGCCGGGGCCAAGTGGCCACAGTGCATCATGGGCCGACCGATAAACGCGCGTGCATGCTCCCGGGTTCCCGCACGCGGTTTTCAGGCGGCGGGCGGCCGGTCGATCAGGTGCAGCGTGCGCTCGTCGCGGCGGCCCGCGCAGAAGGCATCGAGGGCGCGGGCGAAGCGCTCGTTTCCGGGCGTCTTCCCCGGCCCGGCCGCCGCTTCGAACAGGGTCATCGAACTGCGGAACTTCATCGCGTCGATCTCGCCGAGGATGGCGGCCGCGCTGCGCTCGCCCGCCCAGCCGAGCATGGTGTCGGTGCATTCGTCCAGCCGCGCGCCCAGCACCGGATGCGCGAGGTAGGCGCGGGCTTCGGCAAGGTCTGCAATCGCATAGCGGCGCGCGGTCTCGCTCCGGCCCAGCCCGGCAATCTGGGGGAACACGAACCACATCCAGTGGCTGCACTTGGCGCCGTTTTCCAATTCGGCAACGATGTCCGGATAAATGGCCGCCTGCGCCGCGATGAAGCGTTCGAGGTCAGCCATTTAGACCGGCGCTCGAAAGCAAGGTCTTGGAAGGTTTCGATTTGTGCGCGGCCGGTTGGTCAAGGCCGTCTTCCTGTTCGACGGCGCGCTCGTTGGACTCGTCCAGCACCCGCATCGCGTGGATCACGCCGATTACCGCAAGCACGACGACGGAGAGCGTGAAGCTGAGAAGCAGGACCGTGCGAACCGCCGCCGGCATGGGTTCGGCGCGCGGGAGTTGCTGTTTTCGACGCATGTCCTCATGGCGAGCCTCTTTACCGCCTGTGTCCATGGATGCGAATCCCGTTCGTGGGCCTCTCTGACCGGAGGCCACATTGCGTGTTCAACGCATTGAGAGACGGGGCGTTCCGTGGGTTTCGGACATAAAAAAGGCCGGATGCTTCGGCATCCGGCCTTTTCGAAATTCGCGCTGAGGCGGATCAGTCGCGCAGCAGCTCGTTGATGCCGGTCTTCGAGCGGGTCTGCGCGTCGACGGTCTTGACGATCACCGCGCAGTAGAGCGACGGGCCGGGCGTGCCGTCCGGCAGCGGCTTGCCGGGCAGCGAGCCGGGGACGACCACCGAGTAGGGCGGAACCTTGCCGATGTGGACTTCGCCGGTCGCGCGGTCGACGATCTTGGTGGAGGCGCCGAGGAACACGCCCATCGAGATCACTGCGCCTTCGCCGACGACGACGCCTTCGGCCACTTCCGAACGGGCGCCGATGAAGCAGTTGTCCTCGATGATGACCGGGCCAGCCTGAAGCGGCTCAAGCACGCCGCCGATGCCGACGCCGCCCGAGATGTGCACGTTCTTGCCGATCTGCGCGCAGGAACCGACGGTGGCCCAGGTGTCGACCATGGTGCCTTCGCCCACGTAGGCGCCGATGTTCACGAAGCTCGGCATCAGCACGACGCCCTTCGAGATGAAGGTGCCGCGACGGGCGACGGCGCCCGGAACCACGCGAAAACCGGCCTTGCGGAAGTCTTCGTCGGCCCAGCCGTCGAACTTCACCGGCACCTTGTCGAACGCAGGCGCACCGCCGGCGCCGTGGGCGACGGGGGCGTTGTCGTTCAGGCGGAACGAGAGCAGCACGGCCTTCTTCAGCCACTGGTTGACCTTCCAGCCACCGTTGCCGTCCGGCTCGGCGACGCGGGCGGCGCCCGATTCGATCAGGCCGAGTGCTTCGTCGACCAGCTTGCGGACATCCGCGCTGGCGGGAGTGACGGTGTCGCGGGCATCCCAGGCGGCTTCGATCGCGGTTTCGAGTTCGGACATGTTCGCGTCTCCTGAATTCTGTTCGTCCGCGCGCCTAGAAGCTGCGGCCGGGCAGGACAAGTAAGAAGGGTGGGGGAGTGATAAGCATCCCCTCCGCCGCTGTTTACGTCAGGGCTTCATCAGCTCGCGGACGAAGCCGATCAGGCCGGTCTGGCGCGCGCGGCGCATGCGTTCGGCGGCGAGGATCATCTTCACCTTCTCGAAGCAGGCCTCGATATCGTCGTTGACGACAACGTAGTCATAGCCGTCCCAGTGGCTGATTTCCGAGCGGGCGCGCTCCATGCGGGCGGCGATCACATCGGCGCTGTCGGTCCCGCGCCCGGTCAGGCGGCGGCGCAGTTCATCGATGCTGGGCGGCAGCAGGAACACGCGGACAACGTCGCGTTCGAGCTTCTGGTAGAGCTGCTGCGTGCCCTGCCAGTCGATGTCGAACAGGTAGTCCTGCCCGTCCTTCAGCCCGGCTTTCACGTGTGCCTTGGGGGTGCCGTAGGAATGGCCGAACACGGTGGCCCATTCGAGGAACTCGCCTTCGTCCGCCATGTGGTCGAACTCGTCCTGCGAGACGAAAAAGTAGTCCTTGCCATGGACTTCGCCGGGCCGGGGCGGGCGCGTGGTGCAGGAAACCGAGTTGCAGATGTGCGAATCGTGCTCAAGCAACATGCGCGAAATCGTCGTCTTCCCCGCGCCGGAGGGCGAGGACATGATGAGCATAAGGCCGCGCCGGGCCAGCGTATCGGCGGGGTTTTCGGGAGAATTGACCATGCACCCCGATGCCGATGCATGACTTGCAAATCAAGAGGGGAGTGGGCCGGTGCCGCGGCGAATCTCAGCCTTCCTTGCCGTCCTCTGCCATCTCGGCCAGCGCCAGTTCGCCCCTTGCCCGGGCCTTGCGGGCGCGTGATCGATCGTAGAGTGTTTTCGCGGCAAGCCCGCCCACCACCACGATGGCGCCGGGCACCGAAGTCAGTGCGACTCTTGCAAGCAGGCCCTGAACCAGCGATTCGCCGAGCGAGCGGCCCTTGAGGATCGATGCGGCCTTCTTCGGCGCATAGTCCTGCCGCAGCAGCGCATGCTCCACCGCGCGGCGGGCAATGGCGGCGCCCCCGCGCAGGGCGATATCGGCAATGACGAGATTGGTGGCAGGATTGGGGCTGGGACCATGCAGGTCATCCGCCTTGCCCCGGATCCGGCGCTTTTTTCTGGGCTTTCCGCCCTCGGGAGCGGTCCCGGTAGCAGCATCGGCGGGAGCGGCTACGGCCCCGTTGGCCCGCCGCTCCGTTTCGTCCTCGATCGCACGCTGCAATTTACCCGAGGCCATCGTTTCGCCTTCCCGGGCTGCCGGCCCGCTGCGTTACTTCTTTTTCCCGAAGTCGACCGAAACGACGTTCGAACCGTCTTCACTGGGAGTAATGCGCGCGGCGACGTCCCGTTCCGCGTCGTTGCCGGGTTCCACGGTGGGTTCGTCGTCGAACTCGTCGTCCGAGATCGCCTGGAACTGGAGCCCGAAGTCCACCGCCGGATCGACGAAAGCGGTGATCGCCGAGAACGGCACCACCAGATTCGACGGCCGCTGGTTGAAGCTGAGGCTGACCGAAAAGCCCTGTTCACCCACCGAAAGGTCCCAGAACTTGTTCTGAAGCACGATCGTCATCTCGTCCGGGAATCGGGCGCGCAATTCCGTGGGAATCGAGACTCCCGGCGCTCCGGTCTTGAACGTGATGTAGAAGTGATGGCCCCCCGGAAGGTTGCCGCCAGAGGCTTCGACCTGGCCTAGCACGCGGCCGACGACGGCGCGCAGGGCCTCCTGGACGATCTCGTCGTAGGGGATCAGGCTGTCTTGAGGCGTATCGTTCATCGCGCCCTAGGTGCTTATGCTTCACCGGTCGGTCAAGCATGTTCGACTATAAAATAGCATAACCCGTCGGGTTTTCCCTAGGTCGTTTTGAGGGAAGGGCCGTGCAGGGGATGATTTGCGGGAACGAAGATTGCTTGCGCGGGCGGCCATGCGCACAATTGATTCCGTGCGACAGAGGTCTATAGGCCCTTCGCATGCGCACCGCCTCGATCAATCGCAAGACCCACGAGACCCAGATTGCGGTCTCGGTCAATCTCGACGGCACCGGGACTTATGACGTCTCGACCGGGATCGGATTCCTCGATCACATGATCGAGCAGTTCTCGCGCCATTCGCTGATCGACATCACCTGCCATATCCAGGGCGACCTCCACGTGGACCAGCACCACACGACCGAGGACAGCGCCATCGCCATCGGCCAGGCCATCAGCCAGGCCCTGGGCGACAAGGCGGGAATCGGCCGTTACGGCGATGTCCACTCGCCGATGGACGAGGCGCTTTCGCGCGTCTCGCTGGACATTTCGGGGCGTCCCTATCTGGTCTGGAAGGCCGAATTCACCCAGCCCAAGCTGGGCGAGTTCGACACCGAGCTGGTCGAACACTGGTTCCACTCGATTTCGCAGGCCGTGGGCATCACGCTCCATATCGAGCAGCTTTACGGCACCAACAACCACCACATCTGCGAAGGCATCTTCAAGGGCTTTGCCCGCGCGATGCGTTCGGCGGTGGAACTGGACCCGCGCAAGGGCGGGGCAATCCCCTCGACCAAGGGCATTCTCGGCGGAGACACTCTCTAATGGCACTCTTCATCTTCTCGCTGCGCTACATCGCGCCCGTCGAACAGGTCGATGCGCTGCTGGACGAGCACGTGGACTGGCTGCGGGCCAACCACGCCGCCGGTCGCTTCGTTGGCTGGGGCCGCAAGGTCCCGCGTGAAGGCGGCATCATTTTGGCCAAGGGCGACAGCCGCGAGGCGATGGTCGCGCTGGCCGCCACCGATCCCTTCGTGGCCGGCGTCGTTGCCGAAGTCGAAGTGATCGAATGGGCGCCGGGCTTCCTGGACGACAGCGTGGCCGGTCTGGCCGGATGACGGGAGGCAGGCAGACTCTGGCGCTGATCGATTACGGCGCGGGTAACCTGCATTCGGTGGCCAACGCGCTGCACGCGGCCGGGGCCGAGAACGTGGCGATCACGGCGAATCCCGATGTCGTGCGCGCGGCCGACCGCATCGTGCTGCCGGGCGTCGGCTCGTTCCGCGCCTGCGCCGAAGGGCTCTGGGGCATTCCCGGCATGGTCGAGGCGATGAACGAGCGCGTTCACGTGGGCGGCGCGCCGTTCCTCGGTATCTGCGTGGGCATGCAACTGCTCGCCACGCGCGGGCTGGAGCATGGCGTGACCAAGGGGCTCGACTGGATCGGCGGGCAAGTCCAGCTGATCGAGCGCACCGATCCCGCGATCAAGATCCCGCACATGGGCTGGAACGATGTCTCGCTGGGCCGCAAGGACCCGGCGCAGGGCCTGATCGATCCGGGCGAGGCCTATTTCCTGCACTCCTACCACTTCCAGCCCGACGACGGCGCGCATGTGGCGGCGATGACCGACCATGGCGGCGGCCTTGTCGCGGCAGTGGCGAAGGACAATGTCGTGGGCGTGCAGTTCCATCCGGAAAAGAGTCAGGCTTATGGGCTTTCGCTGCTGGCGCGGTTTCTGGAATGGAAGCCGTGAGCGCGCCTTGCCTCAGGGGGCTTCGATGCTTCGACGGGCTCAGCACTCAGCCTGAGCGGGACGCAAGCGGTGCTTTGCCGGGAAATCCGGAATACTCCCAAAATCCGCTCAGGCTGAGCTTGTCGAAGCCCATCCGCCGCCCTCAGACCCTCAGGATCGCAAGATGATCGTATTCCCCGCCATCGACCTCAAGCAAGGTCAGGTCGTGCGCCTTGCCGAAGGCGATATGGACCGCGCCACCGTCTACGGAGACAACCCGGCCGCGCAGGCGATGATGTTTGCCGAGGCGGGCTCGCAATACCTCCACGTGGTCGATCTCGACGGTTCCTTTGCGGGCCGGGCCGAGAACCGCGAGGCGGTGGAAGCCATCCTTGAAGCGTTCCCCGGCCACGTCCAGCTCGGCGGCGGCATCCGCACCCGCGAAGCGGTTGCAGGCTGGTTCGACCTCGGCGTCAGCCGCATCGTCATGGGCACCGCCGCACTGAAGGACCCGCAGTTCGTCAAGGATATGGCGAAGGAATATCCCGGCGGCATCGTCGTCGCCGTGGACGCGCGCGACGGCATGGTCGCGACCGAGGGCTGGGCGGAAGTCTCCGACGTTTCGATCGTCGACATGGCCCGCCGGTTCGAGGATGCGGGCGTCGCCAGCCTGCTGTTCACCGACATCGGCCGCGACGGCCTGCTCAAGGGCTGCAATATCGAGGCGACCGTCGATCTCGCGCGCCAGACCGACCTGCCGGTGATCGCCAGCGGCGGCGTGAAGGGCCTCGACGATATCCGCATGCTGGCGCTCCACGCCCGCGACGGCATTGAAGGCGTCATCACCGGCCGCGCGCTCTACGACGGGCGTCTGGACCTTGCCGCCGCCATCCAGATGGCCGAGCGCGAGGGGTGAGCGCGATAAGCGCCGCCTTGGTGGTCCTGGTATGAACGACGCGCGCGTGGCGGGAATCATGGCGCTTGCCGTGCTTCTCTATTCGGTATGGCTGACGGTGCAGGACTGGCGGGAGGGCAAGGCCCGCCTGCTGATCTTCAGCCGTCGCCGCAATCCGGTCTCGATCGAGCGGGCCACCGATCCGCGCCGTTTCCAGCACTATTGCGCGTTCAATGCGGCGGTCTATCTGGTGGGGATCGCCGGCAGTCTCTATCTCATCATCAAGCCCCAAGGGTGATTTCATGACCGTTCGTATCCGCGTCATCCCCTGCCTCGACGTTGCCAACGGGCGCGTGGTGAAGGGCGTGAATTTCGTCGACCTGATCGATGCCGGTGATCCGGTCGAGCAGGCGCGCGCCTATGACAGGGCCGGCGCGGATGAGCTGTGCTTCCTCGACATTTCCGCCAGCCACGAAGGGCGCGGCACCTTGCTCGACGTGGTGCAGCGCACGGCCGAGGTCTGCTTCATGCCGCTGACCGTCGGCGGCGGCGTGCGTGCGGTGGAAGATGCCCGCGCGCTGCTGCTGGCGGGGGCCGACAAGGTGGCGGTGAATTCCGCCGCCGTCTCGCGCCCCGAAGTGGTGGCGGATATCGCCGAGCGGTTCGGCTCGCAGTGCATCGTCGCCTCGGTGGACGCCCGCAAGGTGGCACCGGGCAAGTGGGAGATCTTCACCCACGGCGGCCGCAAGGCGACCGGGATCGATGCGCTCGAACACGCGGTGAAGCTGGCCGATTACGGCGCAGGCGAACTGCTCGTCACCTCGATGGACGGGGACGGCACGCAGAACGGCTACGACCTCGAACTGACCCGGCTGATCGCGGAGAGCGTCTCGGTGCCGGTGATCGCCAGCGGCGGGGTCGGCAATCTCGACCACCTCGTGGCGGGCGTGACCGAGGGCAAGGCGAGCGCGGTGCTGGCCGCCTCGATCTTCCACTTCGGCAAGCACTCGATTTCGGAAGCGCACGCCGCCTTGCGCGCGGCGGGGCTTCCGGCGCGGGGTTAGATCGTAACCATTCGCTAAATAGCTGGCCCGTAACGGGACGGTGCCCCATGACAGCTTGCCGGACGGGCCGCGGGCCCGCAATCGTTAGCAGCCTGTTGGAATTGCCGGAGTCCCCCCGTTGCCGCGCTTGACCTGCCATTTCTGTCTGATCGCGGCGGCCGTGCTTGCGCCCAGCCCCGCGTTCGCTGCCGACGTTGCCGTCCTGCCCGAACCGAGCGGCCTTGTGCTGCTGGGCATCGGCGTCGCCGGGGTCTGGCTCGGCCGCCGTTTTTCGCGCGGCAAGGACAAGGATTAAGAGGTCCGGGTCCGCGACGGAGGGCCCGCCACGCTTGACCCGGCGCGCGTGCTTGCGCATGGCTGCGCGCCATGAGCAGCTCTGACACTCTGGCCCGCCTCGAAGCGACCATCGCCGCGCGCCGCGATGCCGATCCCGCGTCCAGCTACGTGGCGAAGCTCCACGCCAAGGGTCTGGGCAAGATTGCGCAGAAACTCGGCGAGGAAGCGACCGAGACGGTGATCGCCGCACTGACCGAGGACGCGCAGGCGCTCACCGGAGAGGCGGCGGACCTGATTTTTCACCTCATGGTGCTGCTAGGTGCCCGCAATGTACCGTTAGGTGCCGTTCTCGCCGAGCTTGACCGGCGCGAGGGAATCTCGGGAATTGCCGAGAAGGCCGCCCGCCCCAACGACTGAACCAGCGGAGACAGTGATGCCGATCGATCCCCGTCAGCCCTACGACGATGCCAACATCTTCGCGAAGATCCTGCGCGGCGAACTGCCGTGCAGCAAGGTCTACGAGGACGAATTCGCGCTTGCTTTCAATGATATCCGCCCGCAGGCGCCGGTCCACGTGCTGGTGATCCCCAAGGGGCGCTACGTTTCGTGGGACGATTTCACCGCCAAGGCCGACGATGCCGAGATCGCGGGCTTCATGCGCTCGGTGGGCAATGTCACCCGGCAGCTCGAACTCGACGGGCCGGGCTACCGCCTGCTCGTAAACATGGGCACCAACGGCCATCAGGAAGTGCCGCATCTGCACGTCCACATCTTCGGCGGTCGCCAGTTCTTCCAGATGATCGCGGATTGAGGATTTTTGGGGGATAACCGGGGAATTCACCCCGGTCCCAGGCCGTCAGAACGGCAATCTCCCCCCTTGGGGTTCCCAGCGCGGGCCCCTGCCGTTACACAACCGCCCGGATGAGCGACGATCCCCAATCTCCAGATCCCCGGCCCCAGAGCGGCAGCTTCGACGGCCCGGTGCATCGCTACGCCCTGCGCGTGTTCTATGAGGACACCGACGCGGGAGGGGTGGTCTATCACGCCAACTACATCCGCTGGTTCGAGCGCGCGCGTTCGGACCTGCTCGACCTGCTCGACATCGACCAGCGCGCCGCTCTGGAATCGGGTGAGGGGCTCTACACGGTGGCGGAAGTCAACATCCGCTACCTTTCGCCCGCCCGCCTTGGCGACGGCGTGGTGATCGATACCCACGCCCTGCAGGTCGGCCGGGTGAGCTGCACCCTGCGCCAGGTCGCCCGGCGCGGAAAAACCCGGCTTGCCGAAGCCACGGTAAAGGTCGGGTTCATCAGCCCTGAAGGACGACCGCGCAGGCAACCCGAGGCCTGGCAACAGGCCTTCGCCCAGATCCTCCAAAGCTCCTCGCAGGACTTTAAGACTGGCCCGGAAGGACTAGAATGACGTTCGAAATGCTCGCCTCCGCCATCTCCATCGGCAGCGATTCCAATCACCTGAACCCGGTCAAGCTGTTCCTCGATGCCGACATCGTCGTGCAGGCGATCATGGTCGGCCTGCTGCTCGCGAGCCTCTGGGTGTGGACGATCATCATCGGCTTCACCCTGCGCATGGGCAGCGTTTCGCGCGCGGCTGAAGATTATGAGGAAGGCTTCTGGGAGGCCCAGAACTTCGAGGCCTACCAGAAGGACCGCCGCCGCGGCGACGTGCCGATGGGCAAGGTCGCCGGTGCGGGTCTGGCCGAATGGCGCCGCAATGCCGCGATGAAGCAGCTCGATTCCGAAGGCGCGCGCGAACGCATCGCGCTGGCCATGAGCTCTTCCGTGGGCGAAGAGGCCGACAATCTGGCGGCGCGCCTGAACTTCCTGGCGACGGTCGGCTCGGTGGCTCCGTTCGTGGGCCTGTTCGGCACCGTCTGGGGCATCATGAACAGCTTCTTCCAGATTGGCCAGCAGCAGAATTCCTCGCTCGCAGTGGTCGCGCCCGGCATTTCGGAGGCGCTGTTCGCCACCGCCATCGGCCTGTTCGCGGCCATCCCGGCGGTCATCGCCTACAACCGCTTCTCGCACCGCGTGAACCTGTTCGAATCGCGCATGCAGCGCTTTGCGGACAAGCTGCACTCCGCGCTCACCCGTGAGCTGGAGCAGCGCTGATGGGCATGGGAATGTCCGGCGGAGGAGGCAGGCGAGGGAGCCGTCGCAGCGGCGGCGGCCGCACTCCGATGGCCGAAATCAACGTGACGCCGCTGGTCGACGTCATGCTGGTGCTGCTGATCATCTTCATGGTCACCGCGCCGCTGATGAAGGCGGCCGTGCCGATCGACCTGCCAGACAGCCGCGCCAATGCGACCAGTGACGACAACGACCAGATCACCATCTCGATCAAGCGCGACGGCACGGTCTATTACGAGACGGACGCGCTGGCGGCGGGCGAACTGGCTGAGCGGCTTGCTGCCGTACCCGCCGATGTGGACGGCAAGAAGCCGCAGGTGACCCTGCGCGCCGACAAGTCGCTCGACTATGGCCGGGTGATGGAAGTCATGGGCGAGCTCAACCATGCCGGGTTCACCCAGATCGCGCTGGTGACGGGTGTCAGCGGCGGTTCAGGCAACTGAGCTAGGCTGATCACGATGGCAACTCAGGGACTACGCAAGGAAGAGGGGCTGGGCCTCGCGGTAGCGCTTGCGCTGCATGCGGCGGTTCTGGCCGCGCTTCTGCTGCACCCGGCCAAGCCGCCCGTCGTCGAGCCGCCGAAGCGGATCGAAGTGACGTTGAGCGACAATGTCGGCCCGACCTCGACTTCTCCCAACCCCAACGAGCAGGCCGCTCCGGATGTGGCGCCGCAACTGGGCGAAGCCGCGCCGGCTCCTGCCCCGGCGCCCGAACCGGAGCCACAGCCAGAGCCGCAACCGGCACCGCCGCCCAAGCCGACCCCGCAGCCCAAGCCGGTTCCGCCGGCTCCGGCGCCCAAGCCGACTCCCAAGCCTGTGCCCAAGCCCATCCCGAAGCCTGTGCCTAAGCCGGTCCAGAAGCCCGAGCCGAAGCCCGCTCCGGTTCCGCCTGTGAAGGCCCCGCCCAAGCCGGCGCCGAAGCCGGTTGCCAAGCCCGCCCCGCAAACGCCGCCGCGCAAGAGCCCGATCGACCAGATCCTCAAGGGTATGGACCATTCGGCCAATACTGCCGGCAAGGCCGCTACGCCGCCGAAGCAGGCGGGCGGTACGCGCGTCGGTTCGGACTTCCTTTCGGGCGTTTCGGGCGCGACGAGCACTCAGGGCAAGGGTGCGCCCGCCGCCGCTCTCGGTCCGCAAGTCCGCTCGGCCCTGTCGGGCGCGATCACCCGCCAGCTCAAGCCGCACTGGAATCCGCCAGACGGCGCTGATGCTGATCAATTGGTGACGATCCTCTCGTTCAACCTGAATCCGGACGGCAGCCTTGCCGGCAGGCCGACGGTCGTCCGCCAGATGGGTATCACCGATGCCAACCGCGCGCAGGCGCAGCGCCATGCCGAACAGGCGATCCGGGCGGTGCAACTCGCTTCGCCTTTCAATCTCCCCTCGGAATATTACGATGCGTGGAAACGCGTTTCGTCCTTCCGCTTCGACTTGAGGCTTTCGCAATGACTTCTCGTCCTCTTACGCTCGTCCTGTCGTTCGCTCTGGCTTCGGCCGCGCCGGTCTATGGGGTCTATGCGCAATCGCAGCCGGCGCCCGCCCAGCCGACGCCCGCCCAGCCGGTTCCGGCCCAGTCGGCGCCCGCGCAGGGCGCTCAAGCCGATCAAGGTCTTGATGCCGATGATGGCGGCCTGACCGGCTCGGTCTCGGCCGATGGTGCCTGGCAGGATCTGGGCATCGCGATCACCAATTTCGCCACCGACAACGACGTGCCCACGCAGACCAATGCCGGTTCCACCGGCGCGCTGGGCCGTGCGCTGTCGCAAGTGGTCGCCTCGGACCTTCGCAACAACGGCCTGTTCAAGCCTTCGGGCCCGGATGGCCTGCCGCAGCCGGCCTATCCGCAGGTCCAATCGCCCGACTATCCCGTCTGGTCCGCCCGCAACGCCAACATGCTGGTGCAGGGCTATGTGCGCGCGGGTGCGGACGGTAATCTGACGATCGGCTGCTACCTCTACGACGTCCAGCTGAAGCAGCAGCTGATCAAGGGTGGCTGGCAGGTGGGTGCCTCGGACTGGCGCCGCGCCGCGCACAAGTGTGCGGACATGGTCTATTCGCGCCTTTCCGGCGAAAGCCCGTTCTTCGATTCGAAGATCGCCTACATCGCCGAGACCGGTCCCAAGGACCATCGCATGAAGCGTCTGGCCATCATGGATTCGGACGGCGCCAACCACCGTTACCTGACCAGCGGGCAGGCCACGGCGCTGACGCCGCGCTATTCGCCGGACTATTCGAAGATCCTCTACTTGTCCTACCTCAACGGGCAGCCGAGCATCTATGTCTACGACCTTGCCAGCGATACGCAGAAGCTGATCGCGCGCACCGGCAATCCGACGATGGCGCCGCGCTGGTCGCCGGACGGCAAGTGGATCCTCTATTCGATGGCGAGCGGTGGCAATACCGACATCTACCGCATCTCGTCGAACGGCGGCACGGCGACCCGGCTGACCAATACGCCCGGCATCTCGATCGGCGGCTCTTACTCGCCCGACGGCAGCAAGATCGTGTTCGAGAGCGACCGTTCGGGCTCGCAGCAGATCTACGTGATGAACGCCGACGGCTCGGAACAGCACCGCATCAGCTTCTTCGGCGGCCGTTCGGCCACGCCCGAGTGGAGCCCGCGCGGAGACCAGATCTCGTTCACGCATATCGCCGGCAACTTGCGCGTCGCGGTGATGAACCCGAATGGCGGCGGCATGCGCTACCTGACCAATTCCTGGCAGGACGAAGCGCCGACATGGTCGCCCAACGGCCGCATCGTCCAGTTCTTCCGGACCGAGAAGGGCTCCGGCCGAAGCTCGATCTGGCAGGTCGACCTTACCGGCAAGAACGAGCGCAAGCTGCCGACGCCGGTGGGCGCCTCGGATCCGGCTTGGGGTCCGGTACGCCCCTGATCCGCATTTTCGCTGCGACCTGAGCCTGTTGCCGGCCATCCGGTTGGCATTGGTTCAGGTTGACAGTGTTTAAAATTACACGGAACTTCAACAGACGCAGGCCATTTTATCGGCTGCGCACCACAGGAGATTGCCTAATGCCTGCCCTCATGTCCGCCATGCCTATGCGACGTGGCAAGACCGGATACGTGAAGACCGGATCGACGATGCTCCTCATTGCCGGCGCGCTGGCCCTCTCGGCCTGCGGCACCAAGGCGCCCAAGCAGCTTCCGCCCGAGCCGGGCCCGGCAACCACCACGCAGGGCCCCGACCAGTCGGCCGGTCCCGTTGCGGGCAGCCAGGCGGACTTCGTGGCGAAGATGATGGGTTCGGACACCATCCACTTTGCGCTCGACCGCTATGACATCGACGCGGAAGATCAGGCCGCCCTGTCCAAGCAGGCGCAGTGGCTGATGCAGTACCCCAACAAGCGCGCCACGATCGAAGGCCATGCCGACGAGCGCGGCACCCGCGAATACAACCTTGCGCTGGGTGAGCGCCGCGCCAATGCGGCCAAGAACTACCTCGTCAGCCTGGGTGTGAACGCCGCGCGTCTCAACACCGTGAGCTACGGCAAGGAACGCCCGATCGCACTCGGCTCGGACGAGGCGTCGTGGGCGCAGAACCGCCGCGCGGTGACTGTCACGATCGACTGATCGCGGCCGCTCCGACAATTTCGCGGGAACCCGGTTCGCAGGCGCGAGCCGGGTTCTTGTCTTTTGGGCCGGTATTTTTCGGCGCAATTTCTGACACTTTTGTGGTGCGGCCGAGATGGAGCTTGCAATGGTTTCGAGTCGGCAGGTATCGGCGGTCGAATGAGTCGGGCTGGCAGATCCATGGATTGGGGTTTTCCGCGCTGGCGCAGCTATGGCAGCTCGCGCGAGGCGGCGCAGGTGCGCCTGTGCGACCGGCACGGCTGCACTGAATCGGGGGATTGCCCCGCGCCCAAGAGCCCCAACAGCCCGGATCGCTGGTATTTCTGCCAGAAGCACGCGGCCGAATATAACGCCGGCTGGGACTATTTCGCCGGTCTCGATGCCGAGGAAGCCGCCCGCCGTGAGGCGGAAGAGCGCTCTGAGGCAGAGGGCTACAAGGAATCGGCGCACTATGGCTGGACCGGCTCGGGCGACGGTTCGCGCAGCCGCGACGAGCTGCGCGCGCTGGAAGCGCTGGGCCTCGATCCCGACGCCGACTTCGATGCGGTGCGCAAGGCGTGGCGGATGAAGGCCAAGGAAGTCCATCCGGACGTGAAGCCCGGCGATGCCGATGCCGCCAAGGCCTTCCAGACCTACCAGCTTGCCTACGAAGTCCTGCGCGCGGCCGAGGAACGCCGAGAGTGGAAGGGCCGCTGAGCGCCCGATTCCTGCCTGTGCCGGGAACGCCGTTCAGACATTTGCGCCATTAGACCTGCCTAGAGGACGTCCATGGAAATTCGCGTCGCCGTCGCATCCGACTTGCCTGCGCTCCATCCCGTTATCGAACGCGCCTATCGCGGCGATAGCGCGCGGGCGGGCTGGACGTTCGAATCCGACCTGCTCGATGGCGAGCGGACCGATCTTGAGGAACTCACGGCGGTTCTGGAAAGCCCTGCCGACCGCCTGCTCGTCGCGCTGTCCGATGAGGGGGCGCCGATCGGGTGTGTTCAGGTTACCGATCGCGGCGAGGGGCTCTCCTATCTCGGCCTGCTTTGCATCGATCCCGTGCTGCAAGCCGGTGGCCTTGGCCGCATGCTGATTGCCGCGGCGGAAAGTCTGGCAAGGGATGTCTTCGGCGCTCGCGCCATGGAAATGACGGTGATCGACAAGCGGTCCGAACTGATCGCCTATTACGAGCGGCGGGGCTATGCGCTGACGGGCGAAAAGCGGGCTTTCCCGATCGTGCTCGATCCGCCGCTGGGGATGGTCGTCCTGGAAAAGCCGCTGCTGCCGGCAAACGTCTCCGGATAAGGCCGCCTCCGACAACTTTGCCAGATACGACAAAGGGCGCGCCTTGCGGCGCGCCCTTTGCGTTTGCCTTGCGATGGGCCGCCGCGATTACTTCGGCGAAAGCACCATCAGCATCTGGCGGCCTTCCATACGCGGATAGGCTTCGACCTTGGCGATCTCGTTCACGTCATCCTGCACGCGCTTGAGCAGGTTCATGCCCAGTTGCTGGTGCGAAAGCTCGCGGCCGCGGAAACGCAGCGTCACCTTCACCTTGTCACCGTCAAGGATGAACCGGTGGATGTTGCGCATCTTCACGTCATAATCGTGATCGTCGATGTTCGGACGCATCTTGATCTCTTTGATCTCCTGCGTCTTCTGGGTCTTGCGCGCGGCGTTGGCCTTTTTCTGGGCCTCGTACCGGAACTTGCCCACATCGAGGAACTTGCAAACCGGCGGATCCGCGTTGGGCGACACCTCGACCAGGTCAAGGCCGACTTCGGCCGCCTGCTCGATCGCCTGGCGCGTATACATGACGCCGATATTCTCGCCGTTCTCGTCGATCACACGGACCTTGTCCGACTGGATCATGTTATTGAAGCGCGGTCCACTCTTGACCGGTGGCGTCATCATGCGCCGGGGTGGGGGTGCTATAAGCGTTCTCCTGAATCGTTTCTGTCGCGATGCGAGTGCGGGCGTCATTAATGCGAATCGGCCCGACACGCAAAGACGGATTTCAAGGAAATCTACAGGACGCCCCGGCCGCAGAAAACGGCCTAGTCGGATATAGGTAGTCGGACCCGATTTGAAAGAGTGGCGAGAGGCGTTTTCAGCGTTTTTTGCGCACCCGTGCAGGGTCCGATCTATGCGGCCGCGCGCCAGAGGGGATAGCGCAGGAGCTTGTCCTTCGCGGCCACCAGCGCGTCGATCTCGATGGCGGGCTGAAGGGCCGAGAGGATCGCCGGATCGGCAGCGTCCATTCCGCCCGTGAGCGCACCGAAAGCGGGCAGGATCAGCCGGTTTCCGCCATGCACCACGCAAGGGCGGGCAATCCGGCGGCCGCGCGCATGGACCACGAGGCGCGGGTGGAAATGGCCGGACAGTTCGGGCTCGCGCGTGCCCGGCTTCGCCTCATGGCGCAGCGCGATGCCTTCGACGGCGATCTCTTCAACCCGGGTGCCGCCGATGGACAGGGCCAGCACCGGGTCGTGATTGCCGGTGATCCAGACCCAGTCGAGCGCGCGCGTCAGTGCCGAAAGCATTCCCGCCGAATGGGCGTCGAGCCGCTCGGTCCCGGCGCTGTCATGGAAATTGTCTCCCAGCGCAAAGACCCGCCGCGCTCCGGTCTGCCGCACGGCCAGTGCAAGCCGCTCCAGCGTCTCGCGGCTGTCGTAGGGCGGCAGCATCTGCCCGGTCTTTGCGAAGTAGCTGGCCTTTTCGAGATGGAGATCGGCTACCAGCAGCGCCTGCTCGCGCGGCCAGTAGAGCGCCGCGCCGCGCCCTGCCGGGGCAGGCACCAGACAGATCTCCTGCGCGCAGAACGAAAAGGGAACCATGGCTTTCCCTTGCCGCAGGCCGCCCGATTTGGCAAGCGCCCGGCGGAAGGGGAGATTGAATGACCGACTGGACCGCCCGTACCGACCGCGCCCGCCAATGGTTCGAAACCCTGCGCGACATGATCTGCGCCGAGTTCGAAGCGATCGAGCGCGAGGCTGGCTCTACGGCATGCTTCGAATATACGCCGTGGAAGCGCGCGGCGGTCGAGGGCGGTGAAGAGGGCGAGACCGGCGCCGAAACCGGAGGGGGCACGCGCGGGTTGATGAAGGGCAAGATCTTCGAAAAGGTCGGCGTCAACGTCTCCACCGTCGTCGGATCGCTGTCGAAGGACTTCGCGGGCACGATCAATGGCGCTTCGGCCGAGCAGAATGCCTTTTCGGCCACCGGCATCAGCCTTGTTGCACACATGGCCAATCCGCATGTGCCCGCCGTGCACATGAACACGCGGTTCCTGACGACGACCAAGGCCTGGTTCGGCGGCGGCGCCGATCTCAACCCGCCGATCCCCTATGACGAAGACACCGCCGAGTTCCATGCCGAGCTGAAGGCCGCCTGCGACGCGCATGGGGCGGACCACGATCGCTACAAGACCTGGGCGGACGATTACTTCTACATCCCCCACCGCAAGGTCCATCGCGGCGTCGGCGGGATCTTCTACGACCACCTCGAATGCGCCGATGAGGACGCGTGGGAGGCGAACTTCGCCTTCACCCGCGCGGTGGGCGAGGCGTTCCTCGCCGTTTTCCCGCGCCTTGTGCGGCGGCGCATGGGAATGGAATTCACGGCCGAGGATAAGGTCCGCCAGCTCGAATGGCGCGGTCGCTATGCCGAATTCAACCTCGTCTACGACCGGGGCACGCTGTTCGGGCTCAAGACCGGCGGCAATATCGACGCCATCCTGATGAGCCTGCCGCCAGAGGCGACCTGGAGCTGAGCAGGCAGCGGGGCGCATCGACTCGGCGGGCGGCGCAGGAATTGTTCACAGCGTGAACGCTGGCCCGGAACTCGTCATCCCCGCGTAGGCGGGGATCCCGCTTCCTTGGTGCGGTAGGTGGGGTTTCGAGAAAGCGGGCCCCCGCCTGCGCGGGGGCGGCGAACAGGTGAAACCGGCGGCTCGCCATTGCTATCGCGGTCATCCGTTCATGCATTGACCGCCTAGGGTTTTCCCTGTGGGCATGTGCGGATTCGCCCCAATGGGGCCGGTGCGATTTTGCCTCCACGCTATCCTCTCGATGGCCCCGCGATGATGCGGGGGCGTCGATGGCAGGAGACGGCGATGTCCAACCCATCGTGGAAATTCTTTGCAAGCGCCAATGTGCTGGTGCTCGGGTTTGCGGTGGTGAGCAAGGCGTGGAGCCAGGATCCCGCTCCCGCACCCGCTGCGCCTCCCGCTATGGCAGCCGATGCCGATGCCCGCGATCAGGCCGTCGCCGCCTGCATGGCCGAGGGCAAGTCGCGCGGAGACAAGCTGGGGGCGGCCGACGTCAGCATGAAAAAGGTCGAGGATACCGACAAGAAGAGCGACGGACGCGCCTCGGTGCGTGCGGAAGTCGATGTCGCGATCCGTCAGAAGGACGGCTCGATCAAGATGAAGAAGAAGACGTTCAAGTGCGACACGCGCCACGGCGTGGTGACGGCCTTCTCGTATAGCTGATCCAGGCGGGGCCTTTCAGCAGGCGCGCATCGGCTGGGCCGGCATGCTGGGCGGAGCCACCAGCGGTTCGTCGTGCCGTCCATTGAACATGCGTGTCAGAGGGGCATTGCGGCGCTGCGTGGTCACGACCAGCGCTTCGACATCGAGTTTCTCGAAAAGCTGGATGCCGCAGGCACGTCCGTCGCTCCAGCGCACCTGACCGCGAAATTCCTGATTGGTGGGCAGGCGCACGTAGACCATGTCGCCCGCATGCGGCGCGGTTCCGCGCAGGACGAGGCACATGCCGCGCTCCGAGACATTGCGGACGAGCGTCAACTCCTCCATCGGTTCCCCGCTCTTGCCCGTACCGTGATCGGCGATCAGGCTGGCACGGATCAAGGTGCGCAGTCGCGGTGCGCGCGGGTAGCGATGGCCGCGATCGTCGTGTTCGTCATCGGCTTCCGGCAGGAATGACGCGGTAAGCAGCTCGTCGTCGCTCATGCCCAGGATTGCGGCGTAGATTGCCATGTCCAGGCTGTTCCCCATCTCGGCCTCCTTGCAGGAGCGGCGGCCCCGGACATCCCTGTCGCAGGCGTCCATGAAGGCGGCTTGGCTTCTGTCCTGATGGAGCATGGGGGAGGGCGAATTCACGTCAATTTAAGCAAACGCTGCGCAGTTTCCTCATGCAAACGATTGGTGCCTTGTGCGATCCGGGGGTATGTTCTCCGGTCTGCGCGCTTGCAAATGTTGCATTCGCAGCATCTGCCCCTTGCCGCGCCGCGAAAAATCCTGACATGCTGTAGCAAATGCTGCGCCAATATGAACTCGTCGAACGCGTCAAGGAATACGCACCCCAGGCCGATGAGGCCTTGCTCAACCGTGCTTACGTTTACACCGTACAGAAGCATGGCAGCCAGAAACGTGCCTCGGGCGATCCCTACTTCAGCCATCCGGTAGAAGTCGCGGGCCTGATGACCGAGCTGAAGCTCGACCCCCAGACCATCATCACCGCTTTGCTCCACGATACCGTGGAGGATACGCTGGCGACGATCGAGGAGATCGAGAAGCTGTTCGGCCCCGACGTTGCGCGGCTGGTGGACGGCGTCACCAAGCTCTCCAAGATCGAGGTGATGACCGAGAACGAGCGTGCGGCGGAAAACCTGCGCAAGTTCCTGCTCGCCATGAGCGAGGACTTGCGCGTCCTGCTGGTGAAGCTGGCCGACCGGCTGCACAACATGCGCACCCTCCATTACATCAAGAAGGAGGACAAGCGCCGCCGCATCGCCCGCGAGACCATGGATATCTACGCCCCGCTCGCCGAGCGCGTGGGCATGTACGAATATATGCGCGAGATGCAGTTGCTCGCCTTCGAGCAGCTGGAGCCGGAAGGCTATGCCACGATCACCGGCCGCCTTGCGCAGATCCGCAATCAGGAAGGCGGCCATGTCGATGCCATCGCGCTGTCGGTCAAGCAGGCGCTGACCGAGGCCGGGCTCAACGTCGAAGTCTCCGGCCGCGAGAAGCATCCCTATTCGATCTGGCACAAGATGGCCGAGCGCCATGTCACGTTCGAGCAGATCACCGATATCATGGCCTTCCGCGTGCTCACCGATTCGGTCGAGGAATGCTACAAGGCGCTCGGCGTGCTGCACACGACCTGGCAATCGATCCCGGGGCGCTTCAAGGACTATATCTCGACGCCCAAGTCGAACGGCTACCAGTCGCTCCACACCTCGCTGATCTACGAGAATTCGATGCGCGTCGAAGTGCAGATCCGCACCCGGGAGATGCACCGCACCAACGAGTTCGGCCTTGCCGCGCACTGGGCCTACAAACAGGGTGGCTCGCGCCCCGACGGGCAAGTGGGCTGGCTGCGCGACCTTATCGAGATCGTCGATGCCAGCCACGATGCCGAGGAACTGCTCGAACACACGAAGATGGCGATCTACCAGGACCGCATCTTCGCCTTCACGCCCAAGGGCGCGCTGTTCCAGCTTCCCAAGGGCTCGACCGCGGTGGACTTCGCCTATGCGGTGCACACCAATCTCGGCAATGCGGCGGTCGGCGTGAAGATCAACGGGCGGCACATGCCGCTGCGCACACGCTTGTCGAACGGTGACGTGGTGGAGATCATCAAGAGCCCCGGTTCGGAGCCGCAGCTTTCATGGCTGGGCTTCGTCGTCACCGGCAAGGCGCGGGCCTCGATCCGCCGCGCGGTGCGCGCCAAGGAACGCGCTGAAGTCGCCGAGATCGGTGCCAAGCTGCTGGACGAGATCGCCGGGCGCCTGCCTGCCCGCATCGGCAAGAAGGCGATCGACGGCGCGATCCAGCGCCTCGATATGCGTGACGAGGAAGACCTGCTGTTCGCGGTCGGCTCGGCGCGGCTGACCGACCGGCAGGTCATGGAAGCGCTGATGCCCGGCAGCACGGCCGAACTGCCTGACGAGCCCGAATGGACCCGCGTCGAACGCGCGATCTCGATCCGGGGGCTTACGCCGGGCGTGGGCTTCGAACTGGCATCCTGCTGCCACCCGGTTCCCGGCGACCGCATCGTGGGCCTGCGCCGCCCCGACCACAAGGTTGAAGTCCACACCATCGACTGCCTGACGCTCGCCAACGGCGTCGATGCGGACTGGCTGGACTTGTCATGGGGCGAACGCACCACCGGCGCGGTCGGCCACTTGCAGTTGGTCCTCTACAACCGGCCGGGCACGCTGGCCGAAGTGACGCAGATCCTCGCCTCCAACCGTGCCAATGTCACCAACTTGCAGATGATCCAGCGCGACGAGCCGTTCGGTACCTACATCGTCGATCTGGAAGTGAACGATCTTGCGCACCTCACCCGAATCGTCGGCGCCCTGCGCGCGAGCGAGGCCGTGGCGAACGCCGAACGCATCTGAAGACGTGGAGGTCTCGCTCAGAATTCGAGCGAGACCTCCACGTCGTCGCCTTCGGCAAGGCTCTCGGCGCGCCGCACGCTGGCCTTGACGGGCAATAGCCAGCCTCCGTCCGCCTTGCTGGGGAAGACCGAGGTGGCAAACACGGTCCCGCCGATCCGCGCCTTGACCTTGAGCGAACCGAAGCCGCGGGACTGCCCTTCAACCTTGCGCATCAGCGCCGTGCCCGAAAGCGCCTCACCAGCGGCTCCGTCGATGGTGAGAAGTGCCAGGTGCCGCCGTTCGCACCGCCAGTCCAGCGCCAGAGCGGACCGGTATGCGTGACATGCTCGGTATGAAGCGCGCCGGTCACGGCTTCACGACGCGGATCGGCACGGGCAGGTTGCAGATGTCCACGCCGCCGGCCGGCTGAATATAGAAATCGTCCTTCCGGTTGGCTCGCTTACCGGCGTAGGCGGCGAAGCTCTGGCTCTCGGTCGAAAGATATTCGTAGGGGGGCAGGCCGGGCACCTCGTCGCCCATGCGGACAGAGACCAGTTTCACGCGCTGCGCCGGGTCTTCATAGAAGCCCAGCGGTCCCGTCCCGCGCGGCAGGGCGGAGAGATTCTCGATGCCCTCGATCACGCGGCCAACCACGGCAACATTGCGGTCGAGCTGGCGCGGGGCATGCCCAATCACGGCATAAAGCTCGGCGCCCGTGCCGGCATCGGGCGAGAGATTGCGGCCGACACCCACCGCGCCATAGCAATGGATAGGCCAGATCGCCTGCAAAGACCCGGCGAACGGCCATCCGTCCCGGAACGAAGCCACCGAGGCATAGCTGTCCTTCAGCTTCGCACCGGCGGAATAGGCCGCCACGACCGACTTATCCGCAACGGCGTAATCACCGTCCTTCATGACCTTCAGACCCGCCGGCAGTGCCTTCGCTTTTCCCGCAACTTCGCCATCGGGATCGCCCCACTGCGCGACATAGTTATCCTGCACGCGCACGACGGCGATCCCGTCATACCAGCGCGCGGCCACAAGCTTGCGGATATTGTCCACCCAACCTTGCGAGAAAGGCGCGGAAATCAGCTGGATCACCACCCGGCGCGGCTTTCCGGCGGCATCGGGTGCAAGGTCCATGACGAGGAGGTCCTTCGGCGCGATCCGGCGCCAGTCGGAGGCTGGGGAACTGGCGACGATATCGCTGGGCGTGAGCAGTTTCGGCGCCTCCGCAGCGATCGGCGGGGCGGAAAAAGCGGCGGAAAGCACGGCGGCCAAAAGGAATTTGCGCATGAGTGGGTCTTGGCATGCTAGGAACGCTTGCGAAAGCCCGCATCCCACGCTAGGGCGCGCGTCTCCAGTGCATGCGGAGCGGTGGCCGAGTGGTCGAAGGCGCTCGCCTGGAAAGTGAGTATACGCCAAAAGCGTATCGAGGGTTCGAATCCCTCCCGCTCCGCCACTGGCTGATCCAGCCAAATCCAAAGCGAATCAAAAAAGCTCCACGTTCCTAGAGCGTTACGAGCGATTCGCGTCCCCACGCGTCCTTCTCTGTCCATCGGTGACCGATTGGTAACTTGATAAGAAGTGTGGGAAAAATGGCTATGGGAAAACTCTCTGCGGCAGCTGTGAAATCCATTACCCGCCCCGGCCGATGGGGCGACGGCGACGGTCTCTTTCTGGTCGTGCAACCAAGCGGGACCAAGAGCTGGCTGTGTCGGGTCCAAAAGAACGGCACGCGCCGCGATTTCGGCCTCGGCAGCGCGACAAAGGTCCCCCTCGCGCTGGCGCGCGAGCGAGCCGCCGAAATTCGCACCTGGGTGGAGATGGGGCTCGATCCGATTCTCGAGAGACAAAAAGCGGAGGGCGTTCCGACCTTTCGACTAATGGCTGGGCAGGTGATAGCGGCGCTTCGCAAGACCTGGCGAAACGAAAAGCACGAAGCCCAGTGGATGACGACGCTCGAGGTCTATGCCTTTCCGCGCCTCGGGAACGTGAAAGTCAGCGAAATCACCGGGCCCATGATTCGCGAAGTGCTGATGGCAATCTGGCTCTCGAAGCCGGAAACGGCCCGGCGCGTCCGGCAGCGTATCGGCACCGTGCTGGATTGGGCCTATGCCTCAGGGTACCGGGATAGCGAAGCGCCGATGCGGGCGATCTCCAAGGGCCTGCCCCGGCAGCCCAAAAAGGACAATCACTTCGAGGCCATGGATTATGACAGGGTGCCTGCGTTCCTAGTCAAACTTAGCGCGCGCGAATCGTACGGTAGATTCGCATTGCACTTTGCCATCCTGACGGCGGCCCGGTCCGGCGAGGTGCGAGGCGCCACCTGGGACGAGATCGATCTGGAGGCGAAGCTCTGGACGATCCCCAAACAGCGCATGAAGGCGCAGCGCGAGCACGTGGTGCCGCTCTCCACACCCGCAATCCGGATTCTTGAGCGATGCGCCGAATTGCGCCATCCGCGCTGCCCGCTTCTGTTTCCGGGCCTTCGGCGCAATGCACCGCTTTCCAATATGACCCTAACCCAGCTCCTCAGGGACATGAAGCAGACCTGCACGGTTCACGGATTTCGCTCGTCCTTCCGGGACTGGGTCAGCGAAGAGACCCAGCATCCCGGAGATGTCGCCGAAGCCGCGCTGGCGCATCTCGTGAAGGACAAGACCGAAGCCGCCTACCGGCGCGGCAATCTGCTCCAGAAGCGGCGGATCATGATGGATGATTGGGCCGCGTTCTGTTGTCAGAACGATAGTGGCAGATTGGATGCGTCCGCTTCCGCCAGCGAAAGTGATCTGGATCACGAAGAGTGAAAAAATCCCTGTAGACAGTGGGATAGCGCTTCACTTAGCCGTTTTCGAAACATTGAACGGGGGCTCAGTTGAAGAAAGCTGTTTTGGCGGTTGTAGCCGCGATCGTCGTCGCGGCCGGTGGCTGGTACTGGTTGTCGCCCGGTCTGGCGATGAAGGGGCTGCGCGACGCGGCGCTGGCGGGCGACAAGGACGAATTGCGCGAGCGTGTCGATTTTCCGGCCATTCGCGAATCCTTGAAGAGCCAGATGCGCGCGATGGTGACCGCCGAACTGGCGAAGGAGAAGGACAATCCCTTCGCCGCGATGGGCATGGCTTTTGCGGGCGCTATCATCGATCCCATGATCGATGGTGCCGTTTCGCCCGAAGGCATCAAGGTCATGGTCGAAAGCGGGAAGATGAAGACTCCGGGGCAGCCGGTAGCCGATCAGACCAAGGGTGAAGAGGCCCAGTGGCAGATCGAGCGGCGAGGGCTGGACCGCTTCACGGCGCATCCGAAGGCACGGGACGGCGAAAAGGCGCCGACGCTCATCTTCAAGCGCGATGGCCTGGGATGGGAGCTGGTGGATATCGAAGTGCCTGCGCCGGCAGACAAAACGCAGGCGGGCAATTGATGCGAGGCGCCTCGGCGTAGCGTTTGCCAGCTTATTGGATTGGGCGGAGGGGCGGGAGCGTTTCGGTGTTCCCGGCCTCGCTTCGCCCCCGTCTTCTCCAGATGCCAGAACCTTCGAGCCGATCTTTGTAGAAGATCGCTTATGCCGCGTGCTTGGCTGCTGCCGCGTATCTCGAAGCCGGTTTGCTCTCTTGTCGCGCGGATTGGCTCGTGCAGGACAGCACGCGAAATGTGTATTCGCCGGTCTCGTGGGTATCGAGGCCGAGACAGGCCTGTTTTCCGTCGGACAACTGCGTGAGCAGCCTGTTTATGACGGAAGGCGGAAGGATCATGTCGACTTCCACGCGGTCCTCATAGACCCGGCCGATACCGAGAGTGTCCGGACTTCTGAATACGGTGCCCGGCTCGTTCAAATATAAGCGAACTTCCGCCCCTGTTCGGACCCATGGGTTCGAAGAGGTGTCGTCTGCGACCTGCCCGAGAAGCTCGCCGTCGGCAAGCCGCTCGATCCTGATCTTCAAATCCGCTCCGTTCACTTTTATTCCCCTCGATTCGTCGCCATAATACACCCGCTCATCGCAATATTAAATGTGTCATTATTTGCGATAAGGGACTATTCAGGCTCGATTTCCTGAGGGGCGCTTCGTTTTTTGCGCGGAAAATTTGCAGCAAAATGGTCGGGAGCAGCGATCAGCATGGCTGATTCGTTCGCGATCTGGATGCAGAGGAAATGTTGCAGGACTCGCCTCTAGCGAAGCGGCTTGGGCTGCGGAAAGAAGCTTGCTGAGTGGCCGTCGGAGTTCCTGGGCCCCGCTGTGTCAGTGAGGGTGCGCCTCGTCCCTGCGCCACACGCCCTTGCGCAGACGCTTGATGCTCGTGCCGCAGCTTGCGCACGTGCTCAGATAATGGCCCGAGATGTCCCATTTGGCATCATGGCGAACGGGCTCGTGACGGTTCAAAAGGCATCGCACTGCCTGCGGGAACATCTGCATGCGACTATCCTTTCGAGACATTCTCAAATAGCTCCGACGCGGATTTCTGCAGAGCGATCAGCGTCGGCCTGTAAGCTGAACAAATTTAACATTAACACAAGGTTACAATTTGCTGCAGTGCAAAATTTCTGACTGAAAACCCGCAAATCGATTCGTCTAAAGATCACCCTTAATGGGTATTTTGATGACAAGTTTTTGGCGAGATTTCGGTTCCACAGTCTGGCGGATGAGTCCAACAGGTGGTCTCTTTCTTCCAAAGCGGAGGGGGGGCAGGACTTCGGCTGTCGGTAAGCCGGGACGTTTTCATCCATGCCCCTCTGCAGGCCTGCCGACCCGCCAAGTGATCCGAGGGCAGCGCAGGGATCTGCTCAATCGGACGCGCTTCGGCGATGCGGCCGAGTCCGCCCATGACTGTACCTTCGGGATCAGAGATCCGTCGCCGATGACGAAGTAGGCATGGCCATCGATTGATGGGCGGCCATCGGAAAGCCGGTCCTGATTGCTCACTTGCTGAGACCTCGAGAGTTACGAACGTCGGACATCAGGAATTCTCCAGCGTCAGGAGGCAGGCCGTCACAGGCGTGTGCGGCGCCAGCGCCAGGTGGCGATCGACGTGGACGATCCCGGTGTCGGCAAAGATTATTTCGGCAACATCGAACCCATGTTCTGGAAATGCTGCGATGAAAGCCTCGGCGGCGGCTATGTTAATACGCGTAAAAAGTCGATCATGGGACGACCGAAGGTCGGCAGCGAAGAAGTGAGCGTGCGGATGAACCGCGCTCAACTTGACGCGATTGATGCTTGGCGCGCATGTCAGGACGGCCAGATCGGGCGCCCTGAGGCAATCCGTCGACTGGTTCGCAAGGCCTGACGCAGGGGGGAATATGAGAATTGTTGATTTAATTGGTACGTTTGATCGCATTTTGGCCGATGCTGAAAGCAACGGCACGAATGTTATCGAGCTTCGCATTCGCAACGCGCATTGGGCCGAAATCGGTGAATACATGGACAATTCTGACGAATATGACGTCAGTGAATGGCTTACTATGCACTACCGTGGCGTTCCGATCGGCTTCAGTGATCTGAAAGACAACGAAATGGTTGTTTCCGTTTATGGGGACGGTGCCGTGTCGGCTGAATGAAAACTTGATCCGCCGGGGCAGGAGCCGCGGCGGATCGTTAGACACTTTTGTGGCAATGGATTGAACCATCGGGCTTTCTCTGCAGGGCCCCTAAGCCTGAGCGAGTGCTTCTACCATTTCGACGTCCACACGGTGAGACTTCCACCTCACCACGCTGTCTGCCATTCCTTGGGGGACGCAAGCGCCAAAGACTAGAAAAGCGCCCGCAACCTGAGCAGTGAACCCGAATAATCCACTGTCAGCACGATGACCCCAGACGTACGTGAACTGGTCTCCGATGTCCGTGTTGCGGCGGTTGGTCGTCCTTAGATCGGGAAACAGTTCCATTGCTGCCTGAGCAACTTCGACCGATTTGGGATCAGCAATCGGAAGCCAAGCTGTCCCTATATCGAATTCAAGCGGGAGCGGGCTGCCGATTTCCTTGTAGTAAAGTGCACAGGTGAGGCGCCGGGTGAACAACTCCATCGGTTTGGTCATTTCAGCAGGCAACTGCAACAACGAGACCTCGCTGTAGGTCAATCCGGGCGCGAGGACCATTTGCTTCGAGGCAAAATGGCGGCGCGCTTCTCTGACGTCCTGGGTCACGTTGGGCATAAGAGTGGGGTTGTTGTTTTTCACGCCCAGCACCAGGCGGCCGAGTTGTGCCAGATCAATGTCGCGATTGGATTGATCCGCAAGCAGCAGGTACAACGCGACCACCTGCTCGAGATTGCCAGCGCTGTTATTGCAGCGCTTACACGCCGGAAAACTGAACCCTTCGGGTCCTACTCGCCCGCGGAAGCACTCTCGCGATGGAACATGGTCCTCACTCTCAGTCGGATTTGATGCGCAGAAGTAGCAGGTCGGGTGTTCTGTCTTAAAGCGTTCCATCTTCTGTTTCTTCCGGCCCATCTGGTCTCCTTAATTGACGCGGATATACGTTTCACCATGCAAGACGCCGAATTCAGTACTTGTCCCGATCGCGAAGGATTGCTTCCTGAAACGGCGGCATGACCTCGTAAAGCACGCTCGAAACCATCATGATGATGTCATTTGCCAGCAGGGCTGATGCCTTCAATATTGTGTCCGACACCTGCTTGATAGTAGCGTGATCGATCTGGTCGCGCGTCCGCCCCTCCCGAGCGTTTGATTCATCCTCATAAAGCCCAAGCTGTTTTCCGCGATCAATATTCTTCGCAATCACTTCTTCGAAGAAGCGTCGCTCATCAGAATTAATGAAGCCTTCGGCCATTTCGGCCATAGCCAGGGCCTTCTGGTCCTCTGGGCCCAAGATCATGGCTTTGAAAAACGGCAGAAGTTTGTCGGCGATCAGTACGCAAGCGACTGCCCACTGCTTTTGGAGATGCCCGGTTCGATTTTGTCGCGTCGTCTCTTGCCCCAAATGCTGCCACCGCATCTGAACAATCTTGCCGACCTCCTCCAACGCAATCACGCTGAGGACGTAAGCGCTGGGCAATCTATCGTTTGCCATCAAAAGCGTTGCATCTTCCACCAGGCGAGTGATGTTCTCCATCACCGGCTCGATCGTGATCGACTGGTCTTCGTGCACTTTCCCTCCAGAATTTTTTGATGGCCATTGCGGCGGATACACCCTCCGCCGTGGTAGCGGTGCAAAGTCGGCAGCTTTTGGCACGTTGGGTCTAACAGAAAAACCTCGAATCCTAGAGATACGACCCTGCGACTTGGTTCGCTGGATTGATCAAGCGCATCCCGGCTGATTTAATCCCGGCCTCCATCGCTGCCGCCACCTCCATCGCTGCCGCCACCTCCATCGCTGCCGCCACCTCCATCGCTGCCGCCACCTCCATCGCTGCCGCCACCTCCATCGCTGCCGCCACCTCCATCGCTGCCGCCCCGCCACCTCCATCGCTGCCGCCACCTCCATCGCTGCCGCCACCTCCATCGCTGCCGCCACCTCCATCGCTGCCGCCACCTCCATCGCTGCCGCCGCCTCCATCGCCGCCGCCGCCGGCATCACCGCCGCGGCCGGCATCACCGCCGCCGCGGCCGGCATCACCGCCGCGGCCGGCATCACCGCCGCCGCCGGCATCACCGCCGCCGCCGGCATCACCGCCGCCGCCGGCATCACCGCCGCCGCCGGCATCATCGCCGCCGTCATCTGTGCTGCCGCCATTATCGGGGTTACCGCCGTTGTCGGGGTTGGTTCCGTCATCCGGGGAGGTGCCGTCATTGGTCATGCCGCTGTCGTCGGGGGTGCTACCTTCGTCGGCGCTGCCGCTGCCGTCGACCGCAGCGGGCTCATCGCTAGTCCCAGGGTCATTGTTGAGACCAGGATCATCGCTTTTTCCAGGATCGTCACTGCTGTCGACGTCATTGGTCGTACCGGGATCGTCCTCGGTTCTGGCTTGGTTGTCGCCGTGCTGGTAATCGCTGGTTATCTCGGTGCCATCAATATCGATGGACGAGCCGCGCTCGGCATACTCGGAAATCAGTTCGGCGGTGGTCCATGCTTCACCGTTTCGACCGCGTTCTGTGGTTGACCCGTCGGTGTTAACGTCGACTGTATGCCACTCGCCATTATCCTCTCGATCAATAACGGTGACTCGACCATCCGGTTGAGTGATCTCGATTTCGGTAGCGCGGGCTGCACCCGAAAGAAGAAGAAAAACAAGGCCCCATACTTGCTTTGATTTGCGCATCGGAATGCCCTCCACACAAGTGGAAACGGCGCCCCGTGAGTTCTATGATATAGTAATGCGTTCTTTGTTTCTACTGGAAGATGGAGTTTCTCAAGCACACTTTGTGCGGTGAATGCAGTCGCAACTTTCTTGAAGCAAAGTCAGCGTAACGGCCGTACGTCTCCGGCCAGATGTGCCTTGGGAGTAGGTTGGCGGCGGATAACCCCTCCGCCGTGGTCGCATCGCAAAGGCGAGAGCCGGGCTACGCGCTTTTGAATGAAGCGCCTATATTCCGGGAGGGTGCCGAGCTTTCCGCTATAGAACCAGGCAATCACGAAGCCGGAGATCGCGAAAAACAAGTCGACAAACAACCGGAACGATCCGAGGTCGCCCAAGACCTGTTGTGCATGTCCGAGCAAAATCGCGAGAAATGCAGAACAACAATGTCGATTGACGCAACAAACCGCAGAAAATCGATGTGCAGTAGCTCTTCCGAGCTATCGCGCAATCTTCCAAACAAGAGCACCCCCGTCATGCCCAAAGGCAATCCTAGCCCCCCCTTAGACTTTGGATTAAACCAACGTTAATCGCGGAGGGGCGTGCCAAAGGCTTTGGTAGGCAGGAGATAATGTGCGGCGGCGCCTAGGCTACGAGCCGAAGGATAAGCGGCGATAAGCCCTCGATGTGCCATTTCACCGCGACTATTGCCGCAGCCGAGCATGCGACGTTGGTGGCGAACCTCAATCGGTTTGCCTTATTGCCGCGTTCGGTGGCGCCCAGTTCGATCAGTGCCGCGACGATGGCAAATGTTGCGATCTGCCATCGCGTTTCCACGTAACGAAATGAGGCACGACGAAGGGCCCCGCACAAAGCGAGGGCCATTGTCGACGTGATGATGGCCAATAGCCGCACCGCCGCCGCTTATCCTCCCGATTCCGATGCTACAAGACCATCTTTTGCAGGGTGTCCCGGAAGCGAACAGTCCAAGAGATAACCATGCATCGTCACTGCGTCAGCGAACGAATATTGTGCGCCGCAGCGTTTCGAAACCTTCCATTAACACTGAATTTGTCGGATATACGTGCCCGCGTTGATCGCTTTTGCAGAAAACTGCGTCGGGGTGATTTGAGCGTGTCTCTAGGGGGTGACGGCATGCAGATTCTACCACAGGCAGTGCGCTGCCTATTCAATCGACACGAGCCGAACCGCCGAGATGCGAAATGGGATGGTTCCGGGCACTTTCGCGGCAAGTGTGCAGGCTGCGGCGCCGATATCAAGCGGCTGCGCAAAGGCGTATGGCGAAAAGGTTGGGCTGATCTAAGCTGACTCTGTGGACAATCGCCCCAGGCATAATGGTGTCTCCCGATCCGTGAGGACCTCATGACTGACATAGAACGCCTGCGCATGGCCTCCGTGGATGATGTGGAGCGCGCCCTCAAGAATGCCTCGTTTGGTTCGTGGCCAATTGACGATGCCGCGCTGCTCGAATTCTCCAACCTCATGCTCGGCACGATGCCCGGGCAGACGGCCGGAGACGGCATAATGTGGCCAGGGCTGCGGCGCCCGACGCAATGCCGGCGGGCTCGGCGGACTGCTTATATAGGGTCGGGCGCGACGGTTCGTTTGAGCCATGGCTGGTCGGTCCGGTCGACAACCAGCGGTCTTTCCCATGTCCTCAGCAGCGAGAACGCCTGGTCCGGTGTGCCAGTGGACCAGCGGGCCCAATCCTCCGGCGTGAGGATAGCCGGCATCCGGTCATGCACATCGGCCATCTGCTCGCTGCCCGGCACCATGACCATGGAGTAGGCGTCGCCCCATTCATCGGTGGGCTACCAGATCTCTGCGACGGCAACGAGGTCCTCGCCAGGCAGCGAATACCAAGTGCGCGTCATCCGGCCCGCTGCGCTCTGGGCTTGGGCCGATGCGCTGACAGGAATCAGGCAGGATCGGTCTCGGAAGCTCTCGCGCCACACCGGATTGCCTCGAAGCTTGTCGTCGCGCGCGTTGTTCGTCGCACCCGGCTTCAGGGGCTTGCCGGTCTTCTTGCTCACCGCGCGCCGGGGGAAGCCCCACGTCATCGTGGGGACCGCTCCGTCAGCGATCACGAGTCCGGTGTATTTCGGATAGACCTTGGCGGCAAAGTCCACGCCGTTGCTGGGGACGGCGGAGAACAACTTGGCGATCTCGGCGCCGGCCTTCCTGTTGATAAAGGTTGCAAATGCGAGGTCTGCCGGTCGACGAAGCTACGCGAGTTCCGCGAGGATCCTATGCTTGATGGCACTCACTCACCACCGTCTGGTTGTGTCGTGCGATATTTCTTCCAGTTGGCCTCGTCGGCGGCGTTGGTGATCGTTACACCATCAGGCGCCGTATACGGGAAGCGGCTAGGACCAGTCGAGGGGACCTTTGATGCAACGGCACCGGCCGATTTGAGCGTGCGGGCAGTTACCTCTGGCGGCACTGACTTGCTTGCGTGATTACCATAACAGCGGCCCATTGCTGCCGAGAAATCAGCACTCTCCAGTGCTACAACTGTGCTGTCGGCGACGAAGAACGGCTTGAAACCGGTGTATGTGCCGAAGCTGCTTTTTCCTTTCGCCTCGCCGGCGAAAACCGAACGATCGGCTGGACAGACATCATGTTGCGAAATTGCGCCGCATCGGGATCCAGCATACTGTAGCACACCATATCCTTCGCGGGGGCGTAAGGATCCGCAAAATCACACCCTGAAAGCGGCAGGCCCAGCTGCACAAGCACATGCACTGTTGCAGTGAGTGGATACCGTAAGGCGGGTGGGCTCGGCCGCTCGCGCCGTCACTGGCTACCGGTTTTGGCGCTTCGTCGTCTTTGCATCTCGCGGGTCGCTTTCCATTGCAGCTCTTATCGAACAGGCAATCTTGTTGCCGTGTTTGGATCCCGGCGGTTTTTGCGTCAGTTTCCGCGAAAGTTATGAGGCAAAGTCGGGCTGCCCCGCGCGCCGGCGCGCGGCCGGGCTCTATCTCGCTTGCGCTCGACCGAGCCGCCTCACGGCGTCTCGTCCCTTCGGGTGACGATCCCTTGCAGGGGGCGGGGCCTGCGGTCCCGCAAGCAGACATCGCGCGTGTGCGCGATGGCGCCTGATTGGCCTTCCGGCCTGGCGGGGTGGGCGTCGCTCATCCTCTAGGCCCGCCGCGGCGCGGTGCAAGGCGAGCAGGCTCGCCTCCTCCATTCCATTCCGGCCCTGCGGGTGCACCGCGCCTCGATCGGCGTGCCTGCCGGATCGCTCCTGCCGCCCACCCCGCCGTCCGGCGGCCAATGCGCGGTTAGAAAAGGAGTGAAGGACAATGGAACTGAAGCACATCGAGCTTGGCCGTCTGTCGGTCTCCGAGCTCAACATGCGGGGCACCCGCAAGGCCTGCGATATCGCCAATATCCTGCCCTCGGTTCGGGCACGGGGCGTGCTGGTGCCGCTCATCGTTCGCGAACTGGCGGGTGGTGCTGCCGGTTTAAGCGGCGAAGGTGAGGGCGGCGATCACGCTCCCGCCTATGAAATCCTTGCAGGCAAGCGGCGCTATCATGCGGCGCTGACCTTGGCCGAGGAAGGGGACGGCATTGAGGACCTGCCCTGCGCGGTACTGGAACCCGGCGACGATGCAGCCGCGCTCGAAGCCTCCCTGATCGAGAACATTGCCCGGCTCGATCCCGACGAGATGACCCGCTGCGAGACGTTCGTGCGCCTCATGCGGGAAGGGCGGTCGGTCGAGGACGTGGCCTACACCTTCGGGCTGACCGCCTTGCAGGTGAAGCGCACGCTGGCGCTGGGTAACCTGATCCCGCGCCTGCGCAATCTCTACCGCTCGGAGAAGATTGATCCCGTGTCCCTTCGCCATCTCACCATGGCATCGAGGTCCCGGCAGCGCGAATGGCTGGCCCTGTTCGATACCCCCGGCGCCTATACGCCCACCGGTTTTGCGCTCAAGGCATGGCTGTTCGGAGGGGCATCGATCCCGACCTCTTCGGCCCTGTTCGATGTCGAGGCCTACGCAGGCGAGATCGTCGCGGACCTGTTCGGCGCCGAGCGTTACTTCGCCTCCTCCGAGGCTTTCTGGGCAGCGCAGATGGAAGCGGTCGAGGCCAGGGCGGCGGATCTGCGCGAACATGGCTGGCCCGAGGTCGTGGTGATGCCGCGCGGCGAGTCTTTCCATTCATGGGAGTACGAGCACGTCGCCAAATCGAAAGGCGGCAGGGTCTATATCGCTATCGGCCATCGCGGCGATGTGACGATCCACGAAGGCTATCTCACCGTCAAGGAAGCGCGGCGGCTGGAACGCGGCGAAGCAATCGAGCACGCCGTTCGCCCCGAGGTATCGAATACGGTCAATGGTTACATCGACCTGCATCGCCATGCGGCAGTGCGGGCGAGGCTGGCGGGCGATCCCGGCCTGTCGCTCCGGGTCATGGCCGCGCATGCGATTGCCGGTTCGCCGCTCTGGCATGTGCGGATCGAGGATCAGCGTGCGCCGAACGATGCGGTGGCAGAAAGCGTCGAGGGCTGCGTTTCCGAAGCGGCATTCGATACCGGGCGGCGGCAGGTTCTTGCTCTGCTGGGATTGAATGGGGAGACGCCGACCGTCACCGGCAGCGATCCGGATGGCGGCGATATTTGCGGTCTGCTCCTGCGTCTGATTGCGCTCAGTGACGAGCAGGTGATGGCCGTTCTGGCTGTCGTCATGGGCGAAACGCTGGCGGTCGGAACCAGTCTTGTCGACCTGCTCGGGCGGCATATGGGCGTCGACATGGCGGCCGTCTGGCAGGCGGACGATGCCTTGCTCGATAGTATCCGCGACCGCGAGGTTATGGGGCTGCTGCTGACCGAAGTGGCGGGTGAAACGGTCGCCGCCGAGAATGCGAAAGCTGCCACCAAGGTCCAGCGCGCAATCATCCGGGACTGCCTTGCGGGCGACCACGGACGGGCGAAAGTCGAGGGCTGGGTACCGCGATGGATGGCGTTTCCGGCCACGGCTTACACTGCGCGCGGAGGTGTCGGCAGTGCCGAGCGGTCGCAGCGCATTGCCATGCTGCTGGCGGTGGAAGCTACGAGCAAGGGCGACGGCGATCAACCCCACAACCTGCCGCACGCGGCCTGACCCGGAAGCCCGGCTGCGCGCAGTGGGGCCGGGATTTCCCTCCAAGGGAGATATGAAAATGGAACAGAAATCCGATCAAGCCTCCAATCCAGAGGGGCTGGCACGCATCGAAGCAGCACTGGCCGAACTGCCGCAAATGCAGCGGCAAATCTTCCTCGCCCGATGCGTCTATCACATGGAAATGCGCGAAATCGCTCGCCAGACGGGGCTCTCCGAACGTCGGGTCCATATATACATGGGGCGCGCCATCAATGCCCTCGTACGAAGCGTTATCCGACATGACCAGGGGGATGTCTGAGCATCCCATGGCAACGCGTTTGGCCGGTCCTTCGGGATCGGCCAAGCCGTTTTCGTATCCCGGTTCATGGGCCCGGCATGGGTTGAACGCCCCATGGCTGCCACCCGCGCTAAAGAACCCGGTAGCCTACAAATTGTTTGCTTGCCCTTGAGCAAGGACACAGCGAGAATCCCTTGATGCGTATGGACATAGACCATCTGCCTTCGATCCAGCAGCAGGAGCTGGCGCGAGCGACGCAAATTCTGATGGAGGAATTCTCCGTCGCGACTTCGCGCGCCACGCAGCCGTGGAAGCGGAACGGCAAGGTCCAGAAGATCATTCTGTTCGGCAGCTATGCACGCGGCGACTGGGTCGACGAGCCCGAAAACGGCTACCAATCCGACTACGATCTGCTCATCATTGTCAGCCACGAGCGTCTCACCGATATCGCCGAATTCTGGTACGTTGCCGAGGACAAGATCCTTCGTGATCCGGCCATCGGCCGTCAGGTGAACATCATCGTTCACACGCTGGATGACGTGAACAGGGGGCTTACTCGCGGCGAGTATTTCTGGGTCGATATCGCACGGGACGGCATCGCACTTTACGAACTGGCCGGTGTCGCGCTCGCCCAGCCGCAGCCGCTTACGAAGGCTGACGCTTTCGAAATGGCCTCAAAATACTTGGCCGAAAAATTGCCTGACATCGATGTCTGGCTAGAGACGGCGGCCACGCAATTGGCACGGAATGACGATCCGCTTAGATATCGACGACATGCCGCATTCAACCTTCATCAGGCGGCAGAAACGGCCTATATCTGCTACCTCTTGGTTCGCAGCCAGTATGTGCCGCGCTCCCACAACCTGAAGTTCCTGCGGTCTTTGGCCGAGGATAAGAAACCGGCCCTGATCGAAGCCTGGCCTCGCGCCACCAAGCTGGATCGCCGCCGGTTCGAGCTTGCAAAGCGTGCCTACGTTGAGGCTCGGTATTCCTCATCTTACGAAATCAGTATCGAGGACTTGCAGGCGATCCGTGCGGCGGTTTGCAAGCTGCGCGATACGGTGGAAGCTGCGTCGCTGCAGTGGATCGAGAGCCTGCGTCCGGCTGCCGAGAGGCTATCCCGGCAGTAGCCTCGCGCAGGCTGATTGGGGGCGGTGCAGACGGCCTCCAGTATCCCGATATCCAGCGTCATTTTCAGCACGTCGTCACCATCGATGGCTTTCTTGGGCGGAGAGGTTTCTGCGTCGTTTGCGAGCGTAATGCAGCCGAATTTTCAGCCCGGATCGATCGCTTCATCGAGGCCGTAGCGCACGAATTTGACCATCGCGGCGCCTTCGCTCGCGATGGCAAATCGGCAGCCCGGACGTCCCGGAATCCCGTATTCCCTCACCAGCGTGCCGTCTGAAAACCCGAGCGAAAAACCCTTGGCTTGTGCCGGCGCGAGAACGTCGAGCATGACCTCTATATCGCCCGTCAATCGCAGGCGATGATTCATCTTGGCGTCGATCCGCGGGCCCATGAAATGTTCCGCCCTCGCAGCTCATGCTTTGCTGAAGGATGCGGTAAGTGGAGAACAAACGCGGGAGGGCAGCGCGGTTTCGGTTAGGTCGCGTAAGGCAAGATAAAGCTATGGCACCCCATTTGCCATAACTCTTTGTCTGCACATCTATTTTTTAGCTCTCGGTTGGCACTGAGGCGAAATTGACAGTGCCGTTCCCGAGCCAGACCGAGGTTTTGTGCGGGCGAGGACGGCACTCTGCTCTCCCGGCTGACGTCTGGTGGCACCTAAACCGCATTACGGGCTTCATCGCCGGCATTTCCATCCTCCGGCTGCTGTACCGATAGGATGGACGCATCAGTCGGGCCTCTCCCTCCCTCCCTCCCGAGTGCCCTGGAATTGCCCGGAATGGTGGCAGGCATGACCCCGGAATCCGCACCGCATCAAGCGGCGCAGGAGCGTTTGGATGCCGATTTCGGCAGTGCGCGCGCGGACGCTGTGCTCTCGTCACTGGAGCCGGCTCAGCTCACCAGCATCAATCCGCAAGAATGCGTGGCTGAGGCGTCCGCCCGCGTCGTTAAAATCATGAAGTTCAGACGTGGTTTCGAGAGGCGAAATTTGGTTGTCTAGACGGCGTGGATAAATTGGTTTCTCGATGACGGCTGTTTCGAACTGAGCTAGCGCGCAGTTATGCAAGATGAGAAATCCGAAAGCGTGTATCTGACTGGTCGCCGTCACATCGTCTGGACGGTGATAGCGCTGTTCGCGATCATGTGGGGAGTTCCGCTGCTTCTCAGCAGGGTCGGTGTTTCGTCGCAAGTGACGTTGGTAGTGGTTCTTCCACTGGCACTGGCATGGGTTCTGATAGGTGGTATCCGCTCCTTTCTTATTGTCTGCCCCACATGCCGCAAATCTCTCTTCATGCGTGGTTTTGTCAGCGTTCCTTGGCCAGCAAAACGGTGCGGTAGGTGCGGGAACGATCTCACCAGAGCTTCGTGATAATCTGTGCGTTGCCGACAGATTATTGACGTGGTGCGCTTGAAAAATCGACCATGGCAGATGGGGTTGTCAGGCGCCATGCAAAACTGGGCCGGTAGCGACAAATAGAACTGGGCCCCCTCCTGAATGAGGAGGGACTGATGAGTAGCCTGGATAATGCGA
>NZ_SLVB01000005.1 GCF_004341845.1 Novosphingobium sp. PhB165
AACCCGCTACGACAAACTGGCCGAGAACTTCCTTGCCATGGTTCAACTCGCTTCAATACGGCTGTGGCTTCGCGTTTATGAGTCTACAGCCTAGCAATTCATAGCATTTGAGAACCGCTCTGACGCATCCAAGCTGCGCATATTGGTGCATTCCGTAGCCAAGATGAAACTGGCGATCCGGCGGGCCTTGCTTGCGATGTCAACAACAATTACCGGCGAAGGCCGAGTAGCCCGCAGGGTTGGAGATGTCGGCAAAATGATAGCCAGAATGTGTCGCGCAAAAAAAATTAGACTCGGTATTCGCGCCCAGCTTCTGGCGAGCCAAACCCTTGGCCAGATCATGCCGATTGCAGCCATTCCATTTTTGACGCGCATGGTCGATCCTGGAGAGATGGGGCATTATCAGATAGCGCTTTCCATCGCACTGGTTGCGCTTCCGTTCGCAATCTTTCAGGCGGATGTCTTCGTGCCCGTGGCACACGACGCAGACGAAGTGCAAACGCTGTTGCGCCGGGCGTTGCTGACCACATTGATTGTCGGCTCTGTTGCTACATCTGTCGCCTTTCTATTGCCGAGCGGAGGCGGAGCGGAAGCCGCTATAACGGCGTTTCTGTTGCTCGCCGTTATGTCGCTGACATCGTTGACCAATGCGGTGCTCATTCGCAAAAATGACATGTCCAGGCTCGTCCATCGCAACATGGTGGGTGGCGCATTTGTGGCAATTATGCAGACGATGTTCGCCATGGTTCATCCGACAGCCATTTCGCTTGGTCTGGGGATGCTAATTGGCAGAGTCTTGTGTCAAGTCCTGCTGAGATCAACAAGGCACTATGCCCCGCATTCGAATCGCAGCGAGGTGCCGAAGGACTTCTGGAGAGTCTTGACTGGGGCCGGGGCAAGTGCACTAGGGACGTTTGCGTCGCAGATGCCTATGTTGTTGGTTGCCCCCGTTTATGGGGCTGCGGCTGCCGGGTATCTCGGCCTCGGGCAACGAGTCGTGGGCGCGCCAACTGGCTTGATCGGGCAAGGAGTTAACCAGATTATCGTCGCGGATGCATCGGCGATCATTCGCAGCGGACAATCCAAGCTCTGGACTGGCCTTCGCTGGCAGGTTCTCTTATTAATATCCTTGTCTCTGGCCGCTGCCATGGCCATTACAATTATCATTCCCCCACTCACTCCTTGGATCTTTGGCGCCCCTTGGGCGCCTGCGGGCAAGTATATGCAGATACTTGCAGTTCCGATGTGCTTGCAGCTTGTTGCCATACCAATGGTTCCACTCATGGCGATGCTTGGTATGCAAAAGGCAATGCTGAGTTTACAAATCTTCAGGATGGTCTGCATTGTCGGATGCATTTTTTTAGGGAGCAAGCTTTCACTAGGAATGCCTTTGACCGTCACCTTGATTTCCGCAGTCTGGACCATGGCATATGTCGCGACAATTGGTTTAGCGATCGAGGGTATGCGGAAATACGACATGCAAGAACGAAGGGCGTAAGATGGTCAGTAAGCCGGCAATGCTCTTCATATTGGCCTCGCGTGGCGGCGTCGTCGGCCGCATGGCGCGCAGATTGCTCAGGGTGCTTTTCGGCTGCGACGTTTCGCCGGGCGCCAGGTTTTCTGGGCCGCCGAACCTACATCATCCTCTCGGAATTGTAGTGGGCATGGGCGCTGTGATCGGCCGCAATGTCACCATCTATCAAGGCGTGACGATCGGCGGCAGCAAGTCGGGAAAATATCCGCAGATAGGTGATAACGCCATCGTCTACCCCAATGCCACGATTGTTGGGGGGGCGGTGATTGGTGACAACGCCGTCATTGGTGCAAACGCGTTTGTCGTGGGAAATGTGCCCGCGAACGCCGTTGTTAAAGTTTCCCCGTCACCCATTTTTAATGTGGAAGATGAACGATGAATCCCGACGTCAAGAACGCCGACTATCCTCTCATCAGCGTGGTCATCCCGACATCGGGCCGCTCTTCCCTGTTTCGTGCAGTGGAGTCTGCGCTTGCGCAGGAAGACGTTGACGTGGAAGTTCTTGCGGTCGTGAACAATACGGAGATTCTGCCTTCCTTTGACGATCCTCGGGTCAGGGTTATCGATGGTCGGATGGCGCCAGGGCAAGGGCCGGCGCGACAAATGGGCGTTGAGAATGCGAGCGGCTCTGTCATCGCGCTGTTGGACGATGATGATTTTTGGGAGCCAAGGAAATGCATCGAACAGATTCGTGATGTCGAGAGATTTACGCCCATCAACAGCGATGGTTGGATCGCTGCAACCGGGGTGACCATTCACTATCCTGATGGGCGTCAAGCGCTGCGCCCGAGAATTCACGGCGTTCCAGTCTCAACAATGAATCCTGAAGAATATCTCTTTATGCGAAAATCATTGCGGAGAGCCGATAATTTTATTCAATCGTCGTCGTTGATGTTTCCAAAGCGTTTGGCCACCGTCGTTCCATTCAATACACTGCCCGAGGTGTGTACCGATTGGGGATGGGTCATTGCGACAAATCGAACTACTGCATGTCAGGTGATTATTGGCGCAGGGCATCGTACTCATTACGATATCTCGCTTCCAGGCATATCCAAAACCAATCGTACTCGGCAGATTCTTGCTTGGGCCGACAACGTGCTTTCGGACAGCCCTCGTCGAATAATGGGCGATTTTTGCGCCACCACCCCATTGCAGGTCACCGCGCACTTTGGCGACGTCAAAGGTGCACTGGCGGTGCTTAGGCATGCATATGGCAAGGGAAGGCCTGGCTTACCCGCCACGCTGATGGCCGGCCGTACGTTGTTGCTTTGTCTCATGACTTACGTCACGGCTAGAAAGTAAAAGTTTTGTTTAAAAATAGAATGGCTTGCCATGCCTAGGACCGGCACAGAAGAAACCTTCGGCCTTCTCTGGAAGATGCCGCTCATATTGATTTTTCTTGCAGGCGGTTTCCTGCAGTACACTGGCATTTTATCTCAGACTCAGAGTAACTGGCTTGCTCTCGTCCTTTTTAGCCATGTCTTTCTTGCGCACACTGGTTGGAGGCAACTCAAATATGAGGTGCCGCTCATCATATTTCTGCTGTTCATAACGCTAGATTATTTTCGGCACAGCAGTCCAATATCCTATACCGTCACCTATTTTTATTACATAGTATGCACAATAATTGCTGCGGTGGCTGGGCGTGTTTATGCTTTGCGGATCGCATCATCGATCAGCACGGAATTATTCTTCAATATTGTGAAGGTATTCCTCTTCATCCAATTGATTGCTGTAACTGTCCAGAGGGTTTTCACAGAGCAATTTATTAGTTTTGCGCGAGTGCCCATCGGCTATATCGATGCAATTTTCGGCACATTTTTTCTGCAATCCGATGCCTCATTGGCGGCCGTGTGTGAGCTTTTGACAATATCGACTTTCCTTTTCCGCTGTAGGTTGAGGGATCGTTTTATTGTCTCCGGGCTGTCTCTTTCGGTTATATTTTTGGTAAATTCCAACGCAGCCAAAGCTGCCATCATACTGATTTTTGCGCTATTGCTCGCGTACAGCATATATAGAAAATTTAATATCGCCGGACGCTATGGGCTGAACATCGTATTCTCAATTGCTGTAACGTTATTTATACCTATCGCGTATAGTCCGTTATTGCATTTTCTTACTGACTTCTTCGCGCAAGCAACGAATGATTATTACCATCGAGGGGCATGGCAAACCTCTGCGCGCTTCTCTCCCATGGGGCAGATGTTTGCCGAGGGGATTCATTTGTTTGGGCGAGGTGCTCTGACTTATTATAATCCCATCACGAAAAGATGGCTTTATAACGCTGGATTCAGCACGGTTTACAGCTTGTATCTGGATTTCGGATTGATTGGATTGCTCCTTTATTGTTTTTATCAATTCAATCTCGTATTAAAGTTTGCGAGAAATTATTTCGAATTCGTGATATTTATGTGCGTGTTCGTTTTGTTTATGACTTTTAATTTTGCTCTTACCGACTTGGCATTTGTTTTCACTTTCAACATGATCTTGCGCTTGAATTATCTGCGCGGAAGATCGAGTTCTCACATCTCCTACAAACGAACTCTCCGTCCGTTGAACATAAAATCCAGAGGACACGTCGTCCCTCGTACGACAGGGTGACACTTGTTTAGGTATTTGAGCGGGGAAATCTCAAGCAGTGTCACACAGAAGAGAATTGGGTCATGAAGACGTTTTCTGATGTCAGCGTTATATGTGCAAATTATAACAACGGACCATATCTCGATGACTTCTTTTTGGCGTTTGAGATGTCAACTCTCGCTCCAAAAGAGCTGATATTCGTCGATGATGGGTCGACGGACAATTCTCTGGCTATCTCTCGGAAGTTCGCTGTTCGACTGCCATTCCTCAAGATCGTTCCTTTAGAGCGCAATCAGGGATTCGGTAATGCGCTCAACGTCGGGATTGAACGAGCGACCGGCCAGTTCATCATGCGCATTGACCCCGATGACGTGATGTTGCCGGAGCGGATCGAGGTGCAGCATGAGTTGCTCGCTTCCGGCCGATACGACGTTGTCGGCTCCAATGCGGAAATCTTTCATTCCGATACTGGGAGAGTGCTTGGAACGACCAACTTCCCCATAACCCACGATGCGATCAGAACGAAGATCCGTGCAGGTGAGCACGGAGTGCTTCATCCTACCGTCATGGGGCGCGCAGAATTCTTCAAATCGCAACCCTATGTGCAGGCGCATGTGCCCGCGGAGGATTACGACATTTTCGCGCGCATGCTGGTTGCGGGGGCACGTTTCGCCAATGTCGACAGGGTGCTGATGCGTTATCGCGTACACGAGAAAAGTGCCTCGAATATTCTACCATTCTCGACGATCACTAAGACGTACAGGTTGCGCGACTCCATCTTCAATACTCGAACACCGAAATGGTGGATCAGGGTATATTTCATACACATTAAATTCTATCGAAAATACCTGTTCGCAAATGACTCTGCACGCAAGTTAGCTTTCCTCTGCATATCTACATTCTTCTACCCGTCAAAACTCTGGTCACGCATCTTGCGTGCAATGGTTCGGGGGCGCGCTAATAAAGGTAATATCCATGGCTAAGTGGTCTATGATTGCTCTGATCATGGAAGATATTAAATGCAATCCGCACGCGAAATCGAAATTTGTACTGGTTTTTTATCGGATTGCGTTTGCTTGCGGAGCAAGCTCGTCGCCAATCGTGCGCGGAATAACTATGCCCATTCGGGTTGCCTACCGTATTGTCGTCGACTGGTTCATGGGAATCGATATTCCGACCAAGGTGCGTATCGGTCGAAGGCCCGTACTTTACCATAGTACAGCGTTGGTCATCAACGAGGGTGTTGTCATTGGCGATGATTGCATCATGCGCCACTCTGTAACAATCGGCAACAAGTTGACGAAAGATGGCGAAAGTGCGGCACCGTTAGTTGGCGATAGAGTCGAATTTGGAGCGGGCGCAATTATATTAGGGCCGATTACCATCGGAGATGATGCGAAGATCGGAGCCGGCAGCGTGGTAACAAAGAGCGTTGCCCCAAGGGCTATTATGGTAGGCAACCCATCCAGAGATATTCGAGCCGGCTCATAATCGCTCATTGCCCGCTGGACGCTTTGAAAAGAGGTCTGAACCCCGCCGGGATTGCCGGAGGCTAGGTCGGGAACTCATAAAAGTTGCTGCCCCCTCGGCCCTGTGACAGATCTGCCCGCGCTGGAGGAGGAAAGATGGCCGAAATGCCTTTCGTGGAACGCAGGTTCGAGCTTGATGGCGGTGATTTGATCGTCTGTTTCTTCGCGCCATCAAGGGCACCTGGTGGCGAGTTCCAGTGCCGATATATCATAGGATGGCCAGAACGAGAGGTGCGCCGGTATGCCTGTGGGGAGGATGGTCTCCAGGCGCTCATACTGGCCATGCGGACAGTCCATTCCGACCTTGTCGCGAGCGATGCTTACAAGGCTGGACGCCTTACGTGGTGTGATCAGGCCGACCTTGATCTCCCGCCCACGTGGGGCGTCGGACCGCTATACGACCCGCCGGCACAGCCATAAACCTTTTCAGGCTGATGAGATTCTGGTTCAGGGTCGGCATGAGCGGATATGATCTGACCGACTTAGAGTGGCGCGTTATCGAGCCGCTGCTTCCCAACAAGCCGCGAGGCGTGCCGCGCGTCGATGATCGTCGCGCGCTGAACGGCTTCTTCTGGGTGCTGCGATCCGGTGCGCCGTGGCGAGACTTGCCGGAGCGCTATGGCCCACGCACTACCTGCTACAACCGCTTTGTGAGATGGCGCAGGGCTCGCGTCTGGGATCGGATGATGGACGCCATCAATGCGACATCAGAGCGAGGGACCGCCGGGGGGGCAGGTCACTCGCCATGCTCCAACTAGCCTCAATGCGCCTTTGGCTCCGTGTTTATGAGTCTACGGCCCAGTTGTCCTAAATTGGGCAGCCAGTGGGAGATCGTTCATCATTGCGTAGTTGCCCTGCTCGGCTTCGACGGGAGAATGTTCTCGATGGGCTCCAAGCAGCCGACTGATGAACCGATCCACACATTCCGGCGTGGCGTATTTGGTGGCTTCGCGCGGGCGCCAAGGTCCTCTTCGGCATATCATTTCGGCCTTGTGACTGTCGTTGATCGTCTTGCCGAAGCGTTGTCGTAGCCGTCGCAGACGTTGCCGAACGGACCGTTCGATGCCGGCTTCAGTAAGGCCTTCGGTGTACTTGATGCACGCGTATTGCGATCCACGGTTGCCGTGTTGAACCAGGCCGCCGTGGTGAACGGGGCCGTCGGTCGTGGCTGGCCTGCTCCAATGCATCCAACGCGGAGCGGACGTGCGCTGTTCGGCTGGCGCGTCAGCCCACGATATAGCAGGTTTAGACGTCGATAACGAAGGTGATGTCCTTGAGCTTCTTTCGGTCTCCGTGGGCCCCCACCGCGCTTGCCGCCGTCCACCTCAAGCATCTTCACCCATTCGTGCGGCTAACCGTTCGCGCCAAAAAAAGCCGGTTCTTCGAGACATCTACTCTCGCCACTTGGTGAATTCGTACATTCATTCTCTCACCACTAATTTCGCATCTTTTACTCTGCTGCTGAATTTTCCGCCCCGCAGAGTTCCTCCGTTACCCCTAAAAAGAACGCCATGACTCCGAAAATCAGTGAGATTAGGGTCGGTAACGAGGATATTTTTTGATGATAGCTTCGAATATCCATTCTCAATACGGATGGGTCGTCCGCGTTCATCAAACATGCCATTCAACCAGCCGTCGCTGACAACCACTGCATCGTCGCATCCATGTACGTTTATATTACTAAGAATTAAATCTTCGGCACCTTGAACGTAAATTCCAACAGATTTTCCGCTTTTATATATTTGATTTCCTTCAATATAGACATTATCGAGCTTTATATTATTCATATATCCGCCGCTGTTTCCAGTTATTACTATGTATCCCATAGTGTTGGCGTACAGGGTTGGCTTTTTTGCATGATTGTCGATAATTTTCGCAAAGCGTATGGCAATATCTTCGACAACGGCTGATTTTGCGAAGTAATGTTCGCCTTCGAGGAGTTTTAAATCTAGCTTATGGCCCTTGGCCGACGACTCGCGGCTATCTGCTAATGATATGGTGTGGTTATCATTCTTGATAACGAAATAGTGCTTTCCCGGTGTCAGGGGTCCTCGGGAATTACTGCCGTAACAGTATAAGATGGGGGTGCCATTGGGCAGGTCGGGGTCAATAACGGAAATATCATTGCCGACAATATTTGCTTTGTTAATTTCCATTGTCCCGGAAACTACTGGCTCGATGCCGATAACTTCTCTATAACAATCAGTCGCAGTGACGTCTATTATCGCTCCACTTACTGATCCAAGTTGAACCCCAAAGTCGCCGCTATTATTAATTCTTGCCTTGATAAAGCAATTGCGAGAATGGCGCCTCTCAGGAAAGAATGGCGATATTCCGATAGCCCCGCCCTGGGCGCCGGGCTCGCTTGTTACTGCGCCGTCAAAGTAGAGACGCTCTATATTATCTATTACTATCCCGTGCTCAGCAAATGGTCCGCACCTGTGAAAATTAATCCCCATAATGCAAACCGATAATGGGTCTTTTTTATTTGATCGTCCAATTATCTTTTTGCCTTTTTCTGAAAACCAACCAAAAATTATGGGACTCGATGTTTCATCTCCAACCCAGTACATGGAATGGATATTAATCTGCTCGGTCGTTTTGTAGGAGGCTCTTGGCTTAAATTTGATGCCATATCCTTGTTGAGCCATCGTCTCGGCTCGCGCAAATGCCCTGGCATTGTCTGTCCCTCGGCCGGTGTTCGGATCCCCATCGCCCACACCTCCGAGTGCTTCAAATTCAATCATGTGATGTGGCTGAGGCGGTGGCGCTCCAATACCAGATGCTACGATCGCTTTTGCTTGAGATGAAAATATTAAACTGCAACACGTTAGGGTAAGTGAAGATATAAAGCTTCGCCGTTCCATAAATTCCTCTTAAAATAATAATTTGTAAATCAAAAATTATTTATGTTGTCGCAATTCAATATTCATTAAATTTCCTACAATGATATAGAAAATTCACATCTTGGATTTATTTATCTTATTATTGTAGGCCGTGGTTTAGGTGGCGTTCGATGTGTCCACCTGAGTCTTCACCCGTGTCGCGATAGGACGGTTCCACCCACCCTGCGATGAGCAATCTGAACGGATAATTACTGCGATCGATCTCGATGGCATTGCGATCAATCCCTTTCTGAGCTCGCCGTTGTACGTTTTTGATTGGGTCTAGGTCCAGAAAGCGGTGTTTTTTGCGACGTGATGATCGAGGAACAAGATGCGTGCCCCTGATACCGGATTGCACGCACCATGGACGGGCCTTAGCGTAGGGTGCGGATGGCCCCACAGCCCTTGCTTGTGGTGTACGCTGAAGGCATCGATTTGAATCCATGCACAGGCTTGATCAACATTTTGAGCTTGCCATGGACGGACACGATCACCGTGTTCAGATATTTTGCATACCGCTGCTCCGTTTCTGGGGCCTGCTTCCCTTCCCGTTTCCACTTGGGAATTAGGGCGCGGTAGCTTGGTGCTTGATGGCCTGGGTTTCGATGGCTTCTCCCAGTCCATCGGGCCACGCAGGACTTTGTACAAATGCGGCTTTGGTGCTGCGGGTCGGCCGCAGGTAGGAATGGATCGTGGCCTCGACGCTCTGCTTGCGCGAGAATGGATATCCAGACACGGGAATCTGGCCATAATCGGTGCGACCGAGTTGGTTAGACTATGCAATCGGCCAAAAGGCCTGCCGCGACGACTGTTCGGTTCTCTGCACGAGGCTTCCGCGGCTGAGCCATAAGTCAAAGCCGCCTTGGCCCGTGCAGTCGCTTGTCAACAAGAATGCCCGGATGATCTGGGCAATGATATCCGCCGCTTCGACAAGGCGGCGGCCTTCAAAGTGCTGCTCAGGCGCTGGGTTGTGAAGCGCACCTGCGGTCGGATGGGAATTGTCCATCCATAAGCATTCTCAAACGATTCTTAGACAGAGTAATACTCGCGATACCAATCTACAAACTTCGCGACGCCGTTGCCGACGTCCGTCTTCGGCTCGTAACCGGTCAGTGTTTTGAGAAGCTGGGCGTCAGCCCAAGTCGCGGGGACATCGCCCGCCTGCATTGGCATGAGGTTGCGCTCCGCCTTACGTCCTGTCGCCGCTTCGATCGCGTCAATGAACTGGGCTAGTTGCACTGCGTTGGAGTTGCCGATGTTGACAACGCGCCAAGGCGCAACCGGGGACAGGCTGTCACCTGCAGGAACCGTTTCGTCCTCTCCAAGTCGCACAGGTGGTACGTCTATTAACAGGCGGATCGCTTGGACCAGATCCTCGATGTAGGTGAAGTCGCGCTTCATGTCGCCATAGTTGTAGACATCGATCGGGCGGCCCTCGAGGATCGCCTTCGTGAACTTGAATAATGCCATGTCGGGCCTGCCCCAAGGGCCGTAAACGGTGAAGAAGCGGAACATCGTCACCGGCAGGCCGAACAGGTGGGCATAGCTGTGCGCCATGTTCTCGGTCGCCTTCTTGGTGGCGGCGTAGAACGACATCTGATGGTCGGCCTTGTCAATTTCGCGATAAGGCATCTTGGTGTTGGCTCCGAAGGCCGAGGAAGTGGAGGCCAGGAGCATGTGTTTCGGCGGATGCGCACGCGCCGCTTCGAGCAGCTCGAAAGTGCCGACGATGTTGCTTTGCAGGTATGAGCGCGGATTCTCGATCGAATAGCGCACGCCCGCTTGGGCTGCGAGATGGACGACCACGTCGGGCTTTTCGGAGGCGAACAACTCCATCAGCAGGCCCGGCGTTTCGACATAGTCCTCGATCGCGCGGAAATGCTCTGATTGGAGCAGGCGCTCGAGCCGCCGTTGCTTGAGCGACACTTCGTAATAGTCGGTCATCGCGTCGAGCCCGATGACCCGATACCCGTCGCGAAGCAGGCGCTCACATACGAAGGAACCAATAAAGCCGGCCGAGCCGGTAATCAGTGCTGTGCGCATAAAAATCCTCAATCAGAGCCAAACAGATGGCGTTTGAAGACGTAGCCCTCCACGTCTGCGATTTTTTGTAGGTCATCAGTTGGCGATAATGACATCGCAGTCGCGCCTGAAGGCGTTCAAATCGCGTAGGACCTTCGGGCCGAACAATTCTTCCTCAACCATCGCCAGCTTGTAGTTCACCACTTCAATGCCACTTGGCCTTGATCATGCTTCGTGATCGCCTGAATCGAGGGCGGGGGAAATATTCCGAGCCTGCCTTCATCACCTGGTGAAACACAGAGACCTTACAACCCTTCCCGGAAGTGACCTGATCGGCCACGTAAACGTTGCGGGTGCCGGTGCGCCAATTGCGCGTCTGTAGCGGCACTGAAGTCCAGTGATTTGCTCGCACGCAAAGCCTCAAGGGCCTCTTCAATGATCGAGGATTTGCGAGCATCCTTCAGGTCGACCCTGATGCGGGTGAAGCGGGTAACGTCGATCGCAACCGCCTCGTTGTGCTGCGCCGGCAAAACGGCGTTTGAGAGGGCAACATCGCAACCAGACCGAACACCGCAATTTTCATACGTGACTTTAAAGTTTACCAAAAACGCTTACGAAACATCACCTATGCTGCGATGCACACGAGGTGCCTATACGAGGTTCAATCTGCTGCCAAGAGAGGTAATGCCTTGGGACTGACTGCGGGTTGGGTTAGTCAATCGACCCGTCCTCACTGACTCCCTCGATTTGATGTAGAGTTGGCGGTGTTGCATTGTTTCGCCGTCGGTGATCGGCCTCGCACTGGGCCCAACACCAATGGCCTTCGCAGCGCCTGCCGAGTAGATCGGGATATCCTCTGTACGAGAGCGACGATTCACTAGCGCGCTCCTCGGCAACCGGAGGTATAGGGCAACTTCGATGATCTCCGGCAGTGCGCGCTGTCATTGAAGGTCGCATCGGGTCCTGTGGCGTTTCGCGTAAGAGCGCAATTCATAGTCCCAAGCTATGTGCAGCCTCACTCCGCTGTACTTCGTGAAATCGCTTCGACTGTCGCCGTCCAGAATGGCTGTTGTTGCCCAAGGCGGCGACGGCCTTGGACTGCGTCCTTGGTAGAACAGCGAGCACGAGCAAGAATCTGTCCGGCGCCGAATTCTTATGAAGTTTGATCGCGGCCGTTCCAAAGGCTTGCCACGGTGAATTGCACTGCGCCTCCGAACGGGGGCCTCGCGCGCGGGGCTATCTTGCATCGATCGGCGGCCCTGTGCCTGGAATGCCTATTTGGATGGGTATGGATCTACCTAGATTGGTGTGGACGCCGGAATCTGAAAATAAGCTATGGACAAGGTGATTTGACTCCATAAAATAGAATTCGAAATGTCACTGAATGGGCGCATTTTGGTTGCGTGGTTGTATGTGTGGTGTCTGTAAATTGTTGGCGCGATAAGATTTTGTATTAAAAAATGTATTTAACAATACTTATAATACCTCCCGCACAGCGTCGGGGAGATATTTCAAGGCTCCATAAATTCAAACGCCCGCGTTAGCGGGCATGTGGGCGGTTCGCGCCATTGCGCTATTTGCCGCTGGAGGGCATCTCTGCCGATGCGGTGTTTCCGCCGAGACAAAGCGCTGGGGAACTGGCTGAAATGCGGCGATATACGCGTTTGTGAACCTTCGAGAGACTCCCGTCATGCATTTTCGCGCAGCCGCTTTCCTATGTCTTGCCCTTGTTCCGTCGGCCGCGTTTGCTGACGAGCGTCCTTATTGTCCCGATCGGCCCGGCATCGGCACGCCGCCCTGTACCGTCTCTCCCGGGCAGGTCTCGGTGGAACTCGGAATTGGGGATTGGACGCTCGACAGGAGTTCGGCCGAACGGGAGGACGACTTTGGCGTGGGCGACCTGCTTGTCCGCTACGGCATTGCCGATCATGCCGAGGTGCAGGTCGGTTGGACCATGCTTGGTTTTTCTCGCACGCGCGACCGGGCGACCGGGGAGGTCGAGCATCGCAGCGGCACGGGGGATGTCACGCTGGCGCTGCGGCGTAATCTCGTCAGTCCTGATGGCTCGGGCCTGTCGGTCGCATTCATGCCTTACGTATCGCTGCCGACAGGGGGGCAGCCGTCCGGTGCGGGGGACTGGGGTGCCGGGGTGCTGATGCCGTTGTCCTACGAACTCTCGGACAAGTGGAGCCTCACCTCGACGACCGAGTTCGATGCTGCGGTGGACCAGGACCGCGATGGTCGGCACTTTGCTTTCAGTCAGGTGATCGGGGCGTCTCTGCAACTCGGTACAGCCGTGACGGCCACGGCCGAATACCAGATCACGGCGGATCACGATCCTCAGGGGCACAGTGTCGCGCACCTTTCAGGTTTGTCACTCGGCTGGCAGCCGGCGGACGACCTTCAACTCGATGCGGGCGGGAATGTCGGGCTGGACCGCGATGCCCCGGATCTGGAACTGTACTTCGGCATCTCGCGCCGGTTCTAATATTACAGGAAGTAGCGGGCACGCGTCGGGGTTGTGCTGGTTTCCGCGCAGAAAATAGAGTGATCGAAAGGTATCTATTTTATAGATATTTTGTTAGTATTATTATTTTTAGAGCATAAATCTAGTTTTTCGATATCGCTATGGCGTGACATGGGAAAATGAGGCCATTGATCTTGGGAATGGGGCCAAATCGGCGGCATCCATCTGATGCATGGCACCCTAGTGCGCTTTCGACAGGCAATCTCACACAACTGATTATGGGTACAAGATCAGATTGGTCGGCAGTGGAGGCTTATTTCGATGTCATAGATCTTAATGAGCATTGGCACAGGGCTGATGGAGCGGGGGATGTCGTTCATCCCGTCGAAGCCGAAGTGACATTGAAAACCTTGGTCTCCAGCGGCGGATTGCGCGGTGGGCGTAAGGTATTCCTGCTTGGCGAGCAGGTCACCAATTTCATGTTTGCGTCGCTACGGCAGGTCGATAGCGCGCTTGCCGTTGATGCTTGGCGGAAACTCCCGAAATGTGTCGGATATCGGCTGCGTACGGACAATGACGAAGCCCGGATCGGAGCGGTGGCAGGTTACTATGATTTCGTCGCGATTCCCGCTTGGCATCCGCGCATTCTTTTGGATCCGGAAGTCCGAATGCCTCCAGGCTGGCAACAGAAGATGATGAACGCAATGCGCGGGGCGGCCAATCTATCACCGATGAAATTCAAGTTCGGGGCATTCGGACGGGATGGAGGAAGCCCAACCGCTCTGCGGTTTCCAGTTGGGTAATGCTGTCCTTGGCTAGCGTGTTGCGTATGTTAGTGTCGAGTCGATCTGCTGCTTCAGTAAGCCTTTCAACAATTGGTTTGAGGCTATAAAAATTATTCCGTCCGTTATGCTCCTCATTTCGATAAGAGATGAGATAATTTTTTGCGATTAGGGCGCGAATTATTCGCCTTACATGGCGACCGCTAAGGCCGGTGTGGCGGGAAATTCGCTCGATGCTGGGAAAAGGATCGACGCGGTGGTCTATCCAGTGCGCGAGTATGACCAGCAGTACGAACATTTCCGCTGGCGTAATTTGCTCCGATCCCTTTGTTTCTTCGAGTGCGTTGACCCGAAGAAGAAGATTGGGGACGCCGGTAAAACCGAAGCGCATCGTTTCTTGGCCCCAGCGTTCCTTCATCGTCGACATAAGATAAATCCTTGATAGAGGACTCCTGTGTCCGCTGATGTCGGGACATTAAATCCTGATCACATGACAAATATCTACCATTTTTGGTCAAATATGCCTGTAAATATTTGTCAGAAAAGTCGCGTATGTCCTCATAAATAGACCTTTAAGGACCAATACCCCAACACATTTCCGTCCCATTTTTCAAAAACGGCTTTTGCTCATCAGTCCAAATATGAATAAAAAAGTGTTGCTCTTGGCCCTTCGTGTGTCATCGGCAGAAAGGTCGATTCCATGTTTCAATTCTCTGCTGACGCTCCAAGCTTGGTCGGCTTGTTGAGCGGAATAGCCGCTGTTGTGACAGCCACTGCCGCGCTCGTTTGGGCCTGTCGGCGCGACCCGCGAAATCCTAAATAAGGCCGGCTGACGGAGAGGAGATGGAGTGCTTTTCCTAAGGCAATCATTTTGGCCTCAGGATGTCGCCACGATATATCTTCCTTTTTGAAGGTTGTCGGCCAGGTATCTTTCCTGTGATGCGCCGCTGTTCGGTCTTGGGCGACAAAGCAAAAAAGCGCGCGATGGTGGGCATCGCGCGCTGTCGCGGCGGTCATCCCGAAACGGGATGCCGCCAAATTTACTGACGGATCAGGCGTCAGGGCAGGGGCGGGTGGCCTTGCAGGTTTCGACCCACTGAATCACGTCCTCGCGGCGCTTGCCGGAGAGGGGAAGGCGCGGCATGCGGACGCGTTCGGTGCCGCGGCCCATGATCGTTTCGGCCAGCTTGATCGACTGGACGAGGTCGTGCTCGGCATCGAGGTGGAGCAGCGGCATGAACCAGCGGTAGATCGCGCGGGCTTCCTCGATATTGCCTTCGTTGAAGGCGGCGATCAGGCGCACCGATTCACGCGGGAAGGCGCTGGTGAGGCCCGAGACCCAGCCACTCGCGCCCAGCATCATGCCTTCCAGCGCCACGTCGTCGAGGCCGGCCATGACCGAGTAACGGTCACCGAAGCGGTTGATGAGGTCGGTGAAGCGGCGGGTGTCGGGCGCGCTTTCCTTGACTGCGACGATGTTCGGCACGTCGGCCAGCGCTTCCAGTGCTTCGGCGCTGACGTTCACGCGGTAGGCCGGCGGGTTGTTGTAGAGCATGATCGGCAGCGATGTTGCCTCGGCCACGGTGCGGAAATGGGCGACCAGTTCCTCGGTGGTGGGCACGTAGACCATCGCAGGCAGTAGCATCAGCGCGTCCACGCCGATCTTTTCGGCATCCTTGGCGTAGGCGACGGCGCGTTCGGTGGTGAATTCGGAAACGCCCGCCACCAACGGCACGCGCGCGCCCACGGCTTCCACTGCGCCGGTCAGGATCTTGCGCTTCTCATCGCCTTCCAGCGAGTTGTTCTCGCCGCAGGTGCCGAGCAGGATCAGGCCGTCGACTCCGTCGTCCACCAGCGCGGTCTGGACAGCCTGCGTGGCATCGTGATCGACCGAGTAGTCCGGAGCAAATTGCGTGGTCGCGGCGGGATAGACCCCGGTCCAGAGCGTCTTGGTCGAAGGCATCTTGCGGTGTTCCTGAAAATTGACGGAGCAATTCGTATACGATATATAATCTGCGTCAGCAACGGCTTTGTGCTAGCGCGGCGGTTCAACATTACAGGAGTTCTAGGTGGCACAGGCAATCGGCGGATCGAATGCGGTCGAGCAGCTGGCGGAAATTCGCCCTTGGGCGGATCCCGCGCCGGCGATCGCGCTGGATGAGCGGATGGCCCGCATCGAAAAGGCCCGCCGCCTGACGCGCGATATCGGTGCCGAGGCGCTGCTTGTGACGGCCGGAGCCAGCCTCAACTATTTCGCAGGCCTTGCCTGGAGCGAATCCGAGCGTCTGGTAGCGATGCTGCTGCCGGTCGATGGCGCGCCGATCCTGATCGCGCCGCGCTTCGAACTGGGCACGCTGGAAGCGGCTCTGCTGATCGAGGCGGACTTCCGCCTTTGGGAAGAGGATGAGAGCCCGACCGCGCTGCTCGCAGCCGCGCTGCGTGAAAAGGGCGTATCGCGCCTCGCGATCGATCCGGCGATGAGCTACCTCTTCGTAGACCGCATCGCCAAGGATGCGCCGTCAACCACGCTGGTCTCGGGTGCGCCGGTGATCGACGGGTGCCGCATGTTCAAGTCGGCCGCCGAACTGGCGCTGATGCAGCAGGCAAAATCGATGACGCTGGAAGTGCATCGCCGCGCCGCCAGCATACTGCGTCCCGGCATCCGTGCCAGCGAGGTCGCCCGCTTCATCGATGAGGCGCACCGCGCCATTGGTGCGCCCGGCGGCAATGCTTTCGTGATTGTCCAGTTCGGCCTTGCCAGTGCCTACCCGCATGGACTTCCGGGGGACCGCGAACTGCATGAGGGCGAGATCGTGCTGATCGATACCGGCTGCCGTGTCGCCGGCTATCACTCCGACATCACTCGCACATATGTCTATGGCGAGGCGAACGACGAGCAGCGTGCGATCTGGGAACTGGAACGTACCGCGCAGCAGGCGGCCTTCGACGCGGTCGAGCCCGGCAAGCCTTGCGAACTGGTCGACTACGCGGCGCGTGCGGTGCTGGAAAAGGCGGGGCTAGGGCCGGACTACAAGTTGCCCGGCCTGCCGCATCGCACCGGGCATGGCATCGGGCTTTCGATCCATGAGCCGGCCTATCTGGTGCGTGGCGACAAGACGCCGCTGGCGCCGGGCATGTGCTTCTCGAACGAGCCGATGATCGTCATTCCGGATCGTTTCGGTGTGCGTCTGGAAGATCACTTCTACGTGACGGAGAACGGCGCAAAGTGGTTCACCGAGCCGCAGCCGTCGATTGATCAGCCGTTCGGCTGAACGGGCCGGAATAAATCGAAAGCAGTTTCCTCCGCCTAAACCTCGTCGTCCCCGCGTAGGCGGGGACCCCGCTTTTCTTGGCTACGTGGCGAGAAAGATAGCGGGGCCCCCGCCTTCGCGGGGGCGACGGAGTGCTTTGGGCTGACGGAGCGTTTTGACTGTGGGGGCTTGGGTTTCTGTAATCGCGGCTGGACCGGACCTTCACCCTCAACCCTGAAATAAACGGAGGGGGCGGTTTCCCGCCCCCTCCTTGCGACCCGTCGGGCTCTTCTGATCCGGGGGGCAATCGATGTCGCCCCTCTCGTGATCGTCAGGACTCCTCGTCGGGATAGGGACCCTTGCCGCCTTCGGCGATGAACTGGTCGATCCGCGCGGACAGTACCGGCAGCGGCACCGAGCCGAGCGCCAGAACCGTGTCGTGGAAGGCGCGGATGTTGAACTTGGGGCCCAGCGCGGCCTCGGCCTTGTGGCGGCCGTCCATGATGGCCATTTCGCCGAGGTAATAGGACAGCGCCTGCCCCGGCCACGCGATGTAGCGGTCCACCTCGGTCTCGATCTCGTGATTGGAGAGCGCGGTGTTGTCGTAGAGGTACTGCTGCGCCCGCTCGCGGGTCCAGCCATAGTGGTGGACGCCGGTATCGACCACGAGCCGCGCCGCGCGCCAGGCCTGGTAGCTCAGCATGCCGAACTTCTCGTAAGGCGTCTGGTAGATGCCCATCTCGGTGCCGAGGCGTTCGCAATAGAGCGCCCAGCCTTCGCCGAAGGCGGAGATGTACGTTCCCCGGCGGAAGTCAGGCTGATCCTTGTTCTCGGCGGCGACCGGCATCTGGAAAGCGTGGCCCGGTGCCGATTCGTGCAGCGTCAGCGCCGGCAGCGAATAGAGCGGGCGGCTCGGCATGTCGTAAGTGTTGACGAGGTAGACGCCCGGGCCGCCGCGACCGGCGGTGTAGAACGGCGCGATATCCGCCGGCACGGGGATGATGCCGAAGCGCTGGCGTGGCAGATGGCCGATGAAGCGGCCGACCTTGCGATCCACTTCCTTGGCGGTCCAGGCGGCACGGTCCAGCAGGTCCTGCGGGGTCTTGGCGTAGAATTGCGGATCGGTACGCAGGAATTCGAGGAAGGCGGGTAAGTCGCCATCGAACTTCGCCTCCTTCATGGTCTCCAGCATTTCCGCGCGAATCTTGGCCATTTCCGACAGGCCGAGCTGATGGATCTGCTCGGGGCTCATGTCGGTCGTCGCGTATTCCTTGATGACCGAGCGGTAGTAAGCCTTGCCGTCGGGCAAGGCCTCGGCGGCGAGCGTCTTGCGCGCGCCGGGAATGTACTTGCCGCGTACGTAGGCCAGCAGTTCCTTGTGCGCGGGAATCACCGATTCCCGGATCGCCTTGAGCCCTGCCTCGCGCAGTTCCGCCTGCGTCGCGGCGGGGATCGTTGCCGGCATCGCCTTGAACGGTTCGAAGTAGGCCGTGTCCTCGGCCGCCTTATCGGCCACCGAGGCAATCGAATCGTCGCGGCCGTACAAGGTGACATGCGGCGAGGTGAAGCCGCGCGCCAGACCGGCCTGCATGTTGGCGATCTGGTCGTGGAAATAGCGCGGGAATTCGTTCATCAGCGCGATGTAGCGCCGGTATTCGTCCTCGCTGGAGAACGTGCGGCGGCCAACGCTGGCAAGATCGCTCCAGAAGCTGGAGTCCGAATTGAGCGGCTTTTCCCACTCGCGGAACTGCTGCTGGGCGATCAGCGCATCGATCTGCACGAGGTAGACCTGTTGGTCGATACGCACGGCGGGCGAAAGCTGGTCGGCGGGGATCTCGGCGACCTGCTTGCGCACGTCCTGCCAATAAGCGAGCCGCGCGGCCTGGGCCTTGGGGGTTACGTCCGGTAGATGCGCGCGCAAATGGCCCGGGCCGTCGTCGTCCTCACCCAGTTGCTCGCTGCGCCAGGCCCATTCCTTGTCGGTGATCGCCTTGAAGCGCGCGTCGGCCGTTGCGCCGGCGTCAGGCGACGGGGCCGCTGCCCGAGTCGCCGCCTGAGCGTGACAAGGAAGCGCCGCGCCTGCCAGCAGAATGGCGGTTGCGAGGCGGAAAACGGACGTGGACAAGCGTGACTCCCGGGATTTCGTCTATCTTATGAAAATATACGATATCTAGTTCGGCGCCCCTGTAGCAGAGCATTTGCCCCTGCGGGAGAACAAAAAATGTATCAAAATACATAGTGGAGGCGCGGTTCGAAGACGGGGGCGGCAAGGTTGATTTTGTTGACCATACAACCCGTTGTGCGGCCGCATCTTCTTGGCGGACGGTGGTTAAGACGCTCGATAACCGCCTCATTCCGGGCGCGGACTTTTTCCTCGGCCTCTACCGGCCCTGTCAAAGAGTACGGGTCACTTTCGCGAGGTGCGGCGGGCTGTCGGGATCGCGGCCGCGCGCGACCGAAAGGGCGTTGGCAAGGCGGTAGAAACTCTGCGCTGCCAGCACCGGTTGGAGCATCGGATGCGCGGTGAGCGTGGGCAGGGTGATGCCGGGAAAATTGCCGATGCTCGGGCCGACGCCCGCGCCGATCACGGTGGCACCGCGCTCGGCAAACATCGGGGCGAGGGCGGCGACGCTTTCGTTCGATTCGTCGTCCTGACCCAGCAGGATCACCGGGAAGCCGTTCTCGACGATGGCCATCGGTCCATGGCGCACTTCGGCGGCACTGAAGGCCTCGGCATGGAAACCGCAGGTCTCCTTGATCTTGAGCGCCATTTCCTGCGCCACGCCGAACGCGGGGCCACGCGCAACGACGAAAAGGCTGCGCGCCTCACGCAGCGGTTCGAGCGCCGGCGTCCAGTCAAGCTGCCAGGCCTGCGCGAGCAGGTTGGGCAATGCGTTCAGCGCGGCGGTGAGGTCCGCGTCCTCGCTCCACGCCGCGATCAGGTCGAGAATGCCGGCAATGCTGGTGATGTAGGACTTCGTCGCCGCAACCGAACGCTCCGGCCCCGCGCAGAGCGGCAGCAGCACTTCGGCATCGGTCGCCAGCGGCGAGGCTTCGTCGTTGACCAGTGAGATCAGACGCGCGCCGCCCGCGCGGGCATGTTCGGCGGCGGCGATCAGGTCCGGGCTGCGGCCGGATTGCGAAGATCGCGATCATCAGCGTCTCGGCATAGTCGGGCGGGGAATCGTAGACCGAACTGACCGAAGGCGCGACCGAAGTGGTCAGCAGCCTTAGCTGCGTCTCGACCAGATAGCGGGCGAGCGTGGCGGCATTGTCAGAGCTGCCGCGCGCCAGTGTCGCCACTGCGCGGGGCGGGGCGGCGCGCAGGCTTTCGGCCAGCGCGGCAAGGGCAGGGGCGTTGCGGGCGCGCTGACGAGCCACGGCCTCGGCAGCTTCGGCGGCTTCGGCGAACATCAGGGTGGTTTCAGGATTGTCGATCATGGTCCTGCTATCCGGCGCGAGGCACATTGAGTTCGGCAACGAAGTCATAGGCGTCGCCGCGATACCACGACCGGGTCAGCTCCACCGGGCGCCCTTCGGCATTATATCCGCGGCGTTCGATGGCGAGGCCCGGCGAATTCTTCGGGATCTTGAGCAGGGCGGCCTGCTCGTCGGTGAACAGCACCGCGCGGAAGCGCTGGAGCACGCGGACGGGCCGATCATCGCCCAGCGCATCGTAGAGCGAATCCTCCACGGCATCGGGCGAAGGCAGCGAGGAGGCCGGAACCGTGGCCGATTCCAGCGCCATCGAAACGCCGTCCGCATAGCGGATGCGGGTGAAGCGATAGACCGTGCTGCCCGGGCTCAGCCCCAGCGCCATCGCCTCTTCGGGCGAGACCACCGCTTCGGCGCGCGAAATCCATCGGCTGTGCGGCGCGCGGCCGCGCGACAGCATGTCTTCGGTGAACGAGGAGATCGCCGCGAAGTTCTTCTCGACGCGCGGCGCAACGAAGGTGCCGGCCCCCTGACGGCGCGTGAGCATGCGCGCTTCGACAAGGCCGTCGAGCGCCTTGCGTACGGTCACGCGGGAAAGGTTGTAGGCGGCGGCAAGGTCGCGCTCGGGCGGCAGTGCTTCGTCCGGCAGGAGGACCTGGTGCTCGATCGCCTGGCGCAAAAGGCGCTCGAATTGCCGGTAGAGCGGGGCGGTATCCCCCTCCGGAAGCCGGCCGACGCGATCGACGAACATTGCCTTTGTCTCCATTCAGTGGCCGTTTTCTACGGCAAAGGACAATGCCACTTCAATACCAAAAATCATGGATTTTGCGGATAGGCAAATTTTGGTATTAAGTTTGTACTACTAATGCGTGAGCAGGATGAGCGCTCCCCGGGGGCGGGAACGGGCATCGATGGCCTTTGGGCATGGCGGCGCGCAGGGTTCCACGCGGCGCGGAAGGGCTCAGTTGATTGTCGGCCCGCTCTCGTGCGCGTTGGCATCGGGGGCCGCATAACCGCCGCGTTCGATGGCCTCGGCCAGCACCGGCAGCACATCATTGAGTTCCCGCGCATAGCCCGTCCAGCGCCCAATCGACCGGGTGTTGAGCGGCTCGCGAATGCGCGCGTGGCTGGGCGTCGGGCTGTGATGGACGAAGGTGTGGAATTCAAGCTGCGCCGGTTCCATGTCGAGCCCTAGCCACGCCATCAGCTCTGCGGTCTGGGCGTGCTGATCGGCCACGAAATGCTCGTAATGCAGTTCGTGCGCGGGGACCGGCAGGCTTTCCAGCCAGTGCCCGGTCAGTTCCTCCATCCGCGCATAGTGCTGTGCGAGGTCTTCGATCCGGTAGCCGCAGGAAAAGCCGTGCGTGAAGTCATGGCCCATCGCCGAGACCATCACGTCGCGCGGATCGCGGGCCACCACCACCACCGGTGATTGCGGGAACGCCAGTTGCAACAGCGGCAGGTACAGCTCGTTCAGCGGCATCCTGTCCGTGAAGAGCGTTGCGCCATCGCGCAGCAGGCCGTGGCGCTCGGCAAGGGCGAGGTAGTGGTCGCGCAGTTGCACGCCCAGCGTGTCGCGCTGTTCCTCGGTGACGGCCTCGGCGTGGCGGGGGAAAGCACCCGCAGTCCACAAGGCCGCCTTGTCCGCCAGTTCGCGGCCGAAGGGCAATTCGCCGCCCGCGCGGACTTCGGAATGGCTCGCGGCCACTTGTTCGATCAGCGCGGTGCCGGAGCGTGGAAAACCAAGGATGAAGACCGGTTGCGGCACCCCCTTGCGGCGCGGGGCGGGCAGGAAATCGGCGAAGCGCTCGGGCGTGAAGAAGTCCCGCCATTGTGCCACCAGTTCGCCCACCGCGCGGGCCGGATAGCTGCGGCTGGCGGCATGGGCGAGCGCGGCCTTGCCCGCGACGAAGTCTTCCCAGGCCTCGGCCTTGCGCCCAGCCCGGTCGCGCAGGCGACCGCGCAGCAGCAGGGCGGCGCCGGAAGGCTCGGGTTCGGCTTCCAGCATGGCGAGGCCTTTCGGCCAATCCGCCGTGCGCGAAAGCAATGTCACGCGCTGGAGCGTCAGGTCGGTGCCTTGCCGCAGCGCCAGCGGCTCGGCACGGTCGAGCAGAGCGGCGGCGCGGTCGAAACGGCCGGCCTGTTCCTCCAACTCCGCCAGCCAGAGCAGCGGCGGCAGCGCTTCGGGCATGGCCTGCACGGCTTCTTCCAGTAGAGGGGCAGCTTTGACGAGCCGGCCCTGACGCTGAAGATTGCGGCCGAGATCGGCGAGCAACTGGGGCTGCCGCCCGGCAATGCGGATGGCTTCGGACAGGTGATGCGCGCCTTCGACCAGTTCGTCGCGCTCGCCCAGCATATGACCGAGGCGCGTGTGGGCGTCGGGATTGTCGGGCTGGGCGGCAATCGTTTCGCGCAGGACCGTCTCGGCCTCGTGCAGGCGGCCGGTGCCATGCAGTTCCTCGGCCAGTGCGTCGCGCGGCCAGGCGCTCTCGGGAACGAGGGCGATAGCCTCGCGCAGCAGGGCCTCGTGGCGGTCGTCCGCGCCACGCGCCTTGGCGGCCAGCGCCAGCACCTCGATTGCGTCGAGTGCCAGCGCGGGCTCCGCGCGGGCCGTGTCGGCCAGCGCCTCGGCGCGGGAGAGATCGCCCGAGGACAGGGCCTGTCGGGCATCGGCAATGGTCTGCATATCGGCGGACATGCCGGCAGCTTAGGGCGCTTGCGAGGCGCGGTGTCAACCGGGCTTTAAGGCTGGCTTCAAGGCGGTATCGGTGAAGAGAGCGGCCATCAGCTCCGGCCCCGAGGGGAAGTAGAGGTGCATGTAGCTGGCCGTCAGCGACCCACGGCGGAACACGCGCTCGCCGGGCCGTCCATCGGGCGTGGCGGCATTGGCCACCGGGGAGAGCGCGGTTTCTAGCGTCGAATAGTGGAACGTATGGCCGCGCACAGGATGGCCGTCGATCTCGGCCTCCTGCATTCCCAGAGCGGCCAGCCGGGGCTGCATCGTCGCCAAGGCGGGGAGCAGGCCGAGCAGGGCGGCGCGGGTGCCCTTGCCGTCATCCAGCGTCTCGCACGTATAGAGCATGCCGCCGCACTCGGCGAGGATCGGGCGACCGGCGGCGTGATGCGCGCGGATCGAGGCCAGCATCGGGGCATTGGCGGCAAGGCGCTCCAGATGCAGTTCGGGATAGCCGCCCGGCAGCCAGAGCGCATCGCATGCGGGCAGGGCCGCGTCGGTCAGCGGCGAGAAGAACACGGCCTGCGCGCCTGCTTTTTCGAGGAATGCGAGATTGGCCGGGTAGATAAAGGCGAAAGCCTCGTCGCGGGCAATGGCGATGCGCTTGCCGGTGAGCGATGGCGGCGGGGGCATGTCCACCGGCGCGGCGAAGGTCACAGGCTCCGGAAGCCAGAGCGCGCTTTCCGGCAGCAGATCTGCCGCCCGGTCCAACCGGGCGGAAAGGTCGGCCACTTCGCCCGCCTGCACCAGCCCTAGGTGCCGTTCGGGCAGGCCTATCATAGCGTCTCGGCCCAGTGCGCCCAGCCAGCGGATGTCACTGGGTACGCTTTGCTCCAACAGGTCCGAATGCCTTAGGCTGCCCACACGGTTGGCGAGCACGGCGGCAAGGTTCACGCCCGCGCGATAGGTCGCAAGGCCATGAACGAGCGCACCGAAAGTCTGCGCCATGGACGATCCGTCTACCACCGCGAGCACCGGCAGGCCGAAGCGCCGCGCGAGATCGGCGGCGGAGGGATCGCCATCGTGCAGGCCCATCACCCCTTCGACAAGGATCAGGTCCGCCTCGCACACCGCTTCGTAGAGCAGGGCGCGGCATTCGGCCTCGCCCACCATGAAAAGGTCGAGCTGATGCACCGGGGCGCCGCTCGCCGCTTCGAGGATCATGGGATCGAGGAAGTCGGGTCCGCACTTGAACACGCGTACGCGCCGCCCTTCGCGGGCATGGCGGCGGGCGAGCGCGGCGGTGACGAGTGTCTTGCCCTGTCCCGAGGCGGGCGCGGCGACCAGCAGGGCAGGGCAGGCGGTCACTTGCGGCGTTCCGCGTGCAGCGCCGGGCGCAGGGTCACGGCAAGTGCCCAGAGCGCGGCGGCAATGCCCGACCACAGCAGCGTGGAGAGCAAGGTAGTCGGGAAATAGCGCCCGATGCGCGGGAGGAACCCGGCCAGCGTCGGATCGGGGAAGCGGCCGCCGAGGAAGTAGAACCCGCCGCTCGAGAGCAAGTGCGAGACGAAAGTGGCGGGGATCAGCAGCACGGCCATGGCAGGCAGGGCGGCAAGGCGGTCACCGAGCTTCGCCGCCGCCACGCGCCCGGCAAGCCACATCACGCCATAGGCCGGGACCAGCATCGCGTAAGCCGGGGTAAAGCAGAATCCGGAGCCGCCCAGCACCGAGATCACCACGATGTCGATCGCATAGCCGAGCGCGAACAGCGCGGCGAACCCGGCAAAACGCCGCACGAAGAAGCCAAGCACGAAGAAGCTGGCAAGATCGGTGTCGGGCAAGTGGACGACCTGACTCAGCGAGTGGGTACGCGTCACCAGCATGACGGCGGCGAGCGCGGCAAACACGAAGAGGCTGACGCGGGCGGATGGCGGATTGGCGGAACGGTTCATGGTCTGGGATCTCCCAAGGCGGTTGGGGAAAGGCGTGCAGGAAAGGCCTCGGGCGATATCGCCCCGGCGAGAGGATCAGCGGATCGGTGTCACTCTGGCAGGCTCCTTTCGACACGACTTCGACTGTCGTCTCGCCAGGGATGCTTCCCGCTACGGGAACCATGCCCTCGTCCGCCCGGTGCATCCCGCCCGCGCAGAGGAACGACGGCAAGGGGCCGGTTTCCTGACTTCCCGGATCGTCGCGCCTTCCGCCGCCTTCTCGGAACCGTCCGGTCCCAATGGCGCGTGGCGGGGCGCATCCCCGGTTACAGTTGCGGGAGCAGTGCCGGCATGTCCCGCGAGTTTCCCCGCAGGTCCGGACTTCCCGATTAAGCCCTCTCGGGCACCCTTTGCAGGGGCGGACCTATGGCACTTCGCGGGCGCGCGCAAGCTTCGGGCACTTGCCAGCGGGGCGCCCGCACGATAGTTGCCGCGCCGCGACAGGTTCCTCGCAAGAGGATCAAAAGGGAACACGGGTTCAAGACCCGGGCTGCCCCTGCAACTGTGAGCGGCGAGCCGTGCGGCCATTTCGCCATTGGAGCCGAAGCCATTGACTTGGCAGGATTCTGAGAAGGCGGCCGAGACGGCATTGACCCGCAAGCCAGGAGACCTGCCTGACGCAGTCGTTCTTCGTCCGGACAGGGTGTGCCGGGTGAACGAGGGGGCTTTTTCCTCGCGCAACGACAGCCATTGCCTTGCCGGTGCTCGCGCTTCGGCGGGGGTCTTCGATGCTTGTTTGAAGGAAAACCCATGACGTTCCGGATTTTCGCCACCACGGTTTCGCTCGCGGCCCTCGCGGCAGCCTGCCCGACGATGGCTTTCGCCGACGAAGCAGATAGCGGCGACAGCATCGTCGTTACCGCGCTGCGCACCCCGCTGGCGGCCGATCGCGTTGCCCAGACGGTGACCGTCCTCGACGACGCGCAGATCGTCGCCGCGCAGCCGATCGCCCTCACCGACATGCTGCTGCGCACGCCGGGCATCAGCCTTTCGCGCAACGGCGGCTACGGCACGACCACCAGCCTGCGCATTCGCGGCGCCGATGCCGGCCAGAGCGCGATGGTGATCGACGGCATGCGCCTCGCCGATCCGTCCTCGACGGCGGGCGGCTATGCCTTCTCCAATCTCTTCACCGACGATATCGATCACATCGAGATCCTGCGTGGTCCGCAGTCGATCCTCTGGGGCAGCGATGCCATCGGCGGCGTCATCAATGTCACCACCCGGGCCCCGACCAAGCCGCTGGAAGGCAGCTTCGCGGTGGAAGCAGGCACGCACGATACCGTCTCGGCGCGTGCCGGCGTGGGCGGCACGTCGGATTCCATCGACTGGCGCGTCTCCGCCTCGCGCTTCACCACCGATGGCATCTCGGCCAGCGATCAGGGCACCGAGCCCGATGGCTATCGCCGGTCTGCGGCCAACGGGTCGTTCACATATCGCGTCGCGCCGGGCGTTTCGATCGATCTCAAGGGCTATTGGTCGGATTCGCATAACGACTTCGACGGCTTCGGCGGGGACTCGCTCGCCTATGGCGTGAACAAGGAGTGGGCGGGCTACGCCGGGCTCAACTTCGCGCTGCTGGATGGCAAGCTGGTCAACCGCGTGGCCGTGACCCAGACCGAGACCGACCGCCAGAACTTCGATCCCGCGCAGACCATCCGGCAGCTCACGTTCGATGCGCATGGCCGCGTGCGCCGCTACGAATATCAGGGCACCTACAGCTTCTCGGACGCGGTGCAGGCCGTCTTCGGCGCCGAGCGCGAGGAGCAGCGGATGACTACCGCCTCGCCCACGGACAGCACGGATCCTTACGTGCTCACGCCGAGCAAGGCGGATACCAACAGCGTCTACGGCGAACTGCGCGTCAGCCCGGTGACCGGGCTCACCGTGAGCGGCGGCGCGCGTTACGACCATCAGTCGCGCTTCGGCGGCAACACGGTGTTCAGCGCCGGCGCGGCCTATACGCCGAACGCGGGCAAGACCGTGATTCGCGCCAGCTACGATCAGGGCTACAAGGCCCCGTCGCTCTACCAGCTGTTCAGCGACTATGGTGCGGCCAACCTCCAGCCTGAAAAGGCCAAGGGCTGGCAGGTGGGCGCCGAGCAGGGCCTTGGCGACCTGTTCCACGTCTCGGCCACCTGGTTCCAGCGCGATACCGACAACCTGATCGACTTCGCCTATTGCCCGACCAGCGGCACCCTGCCGGACATCTGCTACATCCCGGGCACCACCACCGAGCGCTTCGGCTACTACGCCAATGTCCGCAAGGCCCATGCGCAGGGCCTCGAACTGGCGGCGTCCGCCAAGTGGAAGGTGCTCTTCGCCGAAGGCAACTACAGCCTGATCGAGGCGGAGGACCGCACGCCGGACAGCAGCACCTATGGCCGCCAGCTTCAGCGCGTGCCGCGCCATCTCGCCAATATCGAGGGCGGCGTGGACCTGCCGCAGGGCATCCGCGCCAGCATCGCCGCGCGCTATTCGGGCGAGAGCTACAACGCCGCCACCGGCACGGCGAAGCTTGACGATTACTGGTTGCTCGACTTGCGCGCCCAGTGGACAGTTGCCCCCGGGCTCATGCTTCAGGGCCGCATCGAAAACCTGACCGACAAGGACTACGAGACGGCGGCGGGCTACAATTCGCTCGGCCGTACGGTTTACCTGGGCCTGAGGAGCCAGTTCTGATGTTGAACGCAGTCGAGCCGGGACCGTCGGTGGTGGTTTGCAGCACCTGCCGGTTCTCGGCCGCTGCGCGCGAGGACGAAGGCGGGCAGCGCGGCGGCGCGCTGCTGGCCGAGGCCATGCGCACGGTGCAGGCCGCCGAACCGGGCCTGCAAGGCGTGGCGGTCCAGGAGATGCCCTGCCTGTTCGCCTGCCAGCGCCACTGCGCCGTTCATCTGCGCGCGCCGGGCAAGGTGGGCTATGTGCTGGGCGATTTCACGCCCGACGAAGAGGCCGCGCGCGCGATCCTCGAATATGCCGTGCGCCACGCGGCCAGCGAGGAAGGGCAGGTCCCTTACCGCGAATGGCCGCAGGGCGTGAAAGGCCACTTCATCACCCGCACTCCCCCCGAAGGGTATATCTGCACATGACCATGTTCGCCGACAGCGCGGCTTTCGCCGCCGCGCTTGCCGATCTTCCCGCACCCGACGCCGAGGCTGCCGATGCGGCCGCGCGGCGGCAGGCGGAGCTGACCAAGCCCGCCGGCTCGCTGGGCCGGCTGGAGGAGATCGCGGTCTTCATGGCCGGCTGGCAGGGCCGGGAAATCCCCCGCGCCGAGCGGATCCACGCGGTGATCTTCGCAGGCAACCACGGCGTCGCTGCGCGCGGGGTGAGCGCCTATCCGCCCGAAGTCACCCACCAGATGGTCGCCAATTTCCGTGCGGGCGGGGCGGCGATCAATGCGCTGACGCGCGCCTGCGGGGCGGAACTGGGCGTGGTGCCGCTCGATCTCGACCGGCCGACCGGCGACATCACGCATGAGCCGGCCATGAGCGCGGCCGAATGCCTTCAGGCGATCAATATTGGCGCCGCCGTGGTCCGGCCCGAAACCGACCTGCTGTTCGTGGGCGAGATGGGCATCGGCAACACCACCCCTGCCGCCGCGCTTTCGGCGCAAGTCTTCGGCGGCGAGGCACGCGACTGGACCGGCCGTGGCACCGGGCTCGACGACACGGGCATGGCGCGCAAGGCCGAGGCGGTAGCAGCGGCACTGGCGCTCCACGGCGCCGATTGCACCGACGCTTTCGAGACGCTGCGCCGCCTTGGCGGCCGCGAGATCGCCGCGATGGCGGGCGCCGTGCTGGCGGCGCGGCATCACCGCGTTCCGGTCCTGCTCGACGGGTTCATCTGCTGCGCATCGCTGGCGCCGCTCTTCGCGGACAACGGCGGCGTGCTGGACCACTGTCTGGCCGCGCATTGCTCGGCCGAGGCGGGGCACGTGCGGTTGCTGGAGAAGCTGGGCCTCGATCCGCTGCTCCACCTTGGCATGCGCCTTGGCGAAGGCTCCGGCGCGGCCGTGGCGGCGCAAGTCGTGCTCTCGGCCCTGGCGGCCCATGAAGGCATGGCGACGTTTGCCGAAGCCGCCGTTGCCGGGGCGCAGGCCGGAGTTGGCGCCGGAACGGAGACCGCGTGAACGGCATTGTCCTTCACCTGATGCGCCACGGCGAGCCACGCGAACCGGGCCTCCTGCTCGGCCATCGCGACGATCCGCCGCTTCCATCGGGTACCGCGCGCTGCGTGCTGCGGGCGGATGGGTTGGACTTCGCCCAGGTGCTGAGTTCGGACCTCTCGCGCTCGCAAGTCCCCGCGCGGCAGATCGCCGGCCAGCGGAAACTGCCGCACCGCTCCGACCGGCGCTGGCGCGAACTCGATTTCGGCGAGTGGGACGGCATGGCCCCGCATGAGCTGGACCCCGCCGTGCAGACGCGGTTCTGGGACGATCCGGAAGGCTCCGCCCCGCCCGGCGGCGAGCGCTGGTCGCAGTTGCGCAACCGCATTGCCGAGGCCCTGCGCGGGATCGACCGCGCAACACTGGTTGTCACTCATGCCGGTGCCATGCGCGCTGTGCTCTCGGTGCTGTTCGGCTTCGATCACCGGCAAGTCTGGGCTTTCGAGCTGGGCTATAGCGCGCTGCTCAGCCTGCGGCTCTGGCCGGAAACGGGTGGACGGCTCCCGGCCGCGCAGATCGTCTCGCTGGACCGGGGTAGCGCGTGATCCGGCAAGTCGTCCTCGCGCTTCAGTTCCTGACGCGCCTGCCACTGCCGGCCGTGCGCGCGGATAATGACGACTTTGCGAAATCGATGCGTTGGTTTCCGCTGGCGGGTCTGGTGGTGGGGGCATTGGTCGCCGGATGCTGGTGGCTGGGCGCGAAGGCCGGGGCGGACTGGCTGGCGGCGCTGGCCGGGCTGGTCGCCTGGGTCGCGGTGACGGGCGCGCTCCATCTCGACGGGCTTGGCGACATCGCCGATGCCACGGGCGCCGCGCACAAGGACCGGGCGCGGCTTTCGGCGGTTCTGGCCGACCCCCATGTCGGCAGCTTTGCGGTCGTCACTATCGTGCTGCAACTGCTGGCCAAGCTGGTGCTGCTCCATGCGCTGATGCCGGGGCAGGTCTGGGCGCTCCTGCTGGTGCCCGCGCTGGCGCGGATCGGGCCGCTGTTCTGGACCATGGCCCTGCCGCCGCTGCACGAAGGGCTCGGAAGCCGTTTTCGCAGCGCGATCCGGTGGCCGCATCTCGCTGTCTGGTGCTTGCTGGCGGTACTGGCCGGAGCCCTGATCGCGCCGTCTCTGCTCGTTCTGTTCCTTGCCGTGCCGCTCTGGGGCTGCTGGTTGAAGAGCCGGATCGGCGGCATTTCGGGCGACGGGCACGGCGCGGGGATCGAGCTTGTCGAAACCGCGCTGCTCGCCGCGCTGGTGGTGCTGCGGTGATCGCGCGGTTCCTGCACCATGGCGGCCGCGTGGCGGAAGCGGCGCGGCTGTTCGGCGGCGTGCAGGAGGGCTGGCTCGACCTTTCCACCGGCCTCAATCCCGTGCCCTGGCCGATCCCGCCCGCATTGACGCCGGACTGGAGCGCCTTGCCCGACCCGGATGGGCTCGCCCGGCTGGAGACCGTCGCCGCTCGCCACTTTGGCGTCGATCCGGCGCTGTGCTGCGCAGTCCCCGGCAGCGAGACGGCGCTGCGTTTGCTCGGGCATGTGCTAGGCCTGCCGGGCCGCGCGCTGGTGCCGTGCTATCGCAGCCATGTCGAGGCTTTCGCGGAATCCCGCCCGGTGCGCTTTGGCGAGGAACCGGCCGCGCCCGAAGTGGTCGTCATGGCCAATCCGAACAATCCGGATGGCGCTCAGCACGCGCGCGGCGATGTGGTGGACTGGGCCGAGCGGATCGAACGGCAGGGTGGCTGGCTGATCGTGGACGAAGCCTTCGCCGATTGCCGCCCGGAAACGAGCGTGGCCGATGCGGTGGACGGAGGCCGGCTCATCGTCCTGCGTTCGTTCGGCAAGTTCTTCGGGCTCGCCGGGCTGCGCCTCGGCTTCGTGCTGGCGCCGCCGGAGATCCTGTCCACGCTGCGCGCACTGATGGGAAGCTGGCCCCTCCACACGGCGGCGCTGACCATCGGCGCGGCCGCCTATGGCGATATCGACTGGATCGCCAGGACCCGGCAGGAGCTTCCCCCCCGCGCCGCCAAGCTGGATGCGGTGCTGCGGCGTCACGACCTCGAACCGCGCGGCGATTGCCCGCTGTTCCGTCTGGTCACCGGCTGCGCGGCTGGCGAGGTCTTCGAACGCCTTGCCCGCGCGCGGATACTGGTGCGCCCCTTCGAGCAATTCCCCGACTGGCTGCGCTTCGGCGTGCCCGCCGATGCCGCCGCGCTGGCGCGTCTCGACGCGGCGCTGGGCCATGGCTGATCCGGTCGCCGTCGCGGCGCTGGCGCTTGAGGCACTGCTGGGCTGGCCGTCGCGACTGCATGCGTTGACCGGCCATCCGGTGGGCTTTTTCGCGAAAGTGATCGGTGCCTGCGAGCGCGTGCTGAACCGCGCGGCATGGCCCGCGTTCCTGCGCCGCATTGCGGGGCTTGGCGCGATGCTCGCGCTGATCGGCGGGGTTGTCGGCGCGGCGCTGCTGGCCGAATTCGCCGTCCGCGCCGTGGCCGGGAACTTCGCATGGATTGCACTCGCGTTGTTGGCGTGGCCCGCGCTGGCTGCGCGCAGTCTCGACGATCATGTGCGCCCGGTGTTGGCCGCGCTGGAGGCCGGAGACCTCTCCGCCGCGCGGCGCGCGGTGGGCATGATCGTCGGCCGCGAGACCGCGCAACTTGACGAGGCGGGCGTCGTCCGGGCCGCGATCGAAAGCCTTGCCGAAAGCTTCTGCGACGGCGTCGCCGCGCCGCTGTTCTGGCTGTTGGTCGGCGGACTTCCGGGCGTCTGGGCCTACAAGGCGATCAACACGGCGGACAGCCTGATCGGCCATCCGGAGGAGCCGCTGCGCGCCTATGGCTGGGCGGCGGCGCGGATCGACGATCTCGCGAACCTGATCCCGGCGCGGCTGGCGGGTGTGTTGCTCTGCCTTGCCGGAGCGGGCGGTTGGCGCGTGCTGGCGCGCGACCATGGCCGCCATGCCTCGCCCAATGCCGGATGGCCGGAGGCGGCGATGGCGGGCGCGCTGGGCGTGCGGCTGGCCGGGCCCGTCACCTATGACGGCGTGCTTGCGGCCAAGCCGTGGATCGGGGAGGAGGGCGCCGAAGCGCAGGCGGCGGATTTGCGGCGGGCACTGGCGATCTACCGCCGGGCCTGCGGGCTGCTGGGACTTATCGCGTTAGGAGTAGCATGGCTGGCTTGATGTTGCAGGGAACCGGCTCCGACGTGGGCAAGTCGGTCATGGTCGCGGGGCTGTGCCGTGCGCTGGTCAACCGGGGTTTGCGGGTGCTGCCGTTCAAGCCGCAGAACATGTCCAACAATGCCGCCGTCACCCCGGAAGGCGGCGAGATCGGCCGCGCGCAGGCGCTTCAGGCGCTCGCCGCGCGGGCGCCCCTCCATGTCGACATGAACCCCGTTCTACTGAAGCCTCAGGCCGACCGGACCTCGCAACTGGTGGTTCACGGCGAAGTGCGCGGCACACTGGGAAGTGCCAATTTCCGCGAGGCGCGGCGCACGCTGCTGCCCGAAGTCATGGCCAGCTACCGCCGGCTGGAGGCGCGCTGCGACCTCGTGGTGGTCGAAGGCGCGGGCTCTCCGGCCGAGATCAACTTGCGCGCCGGGGACATCGCCAACATGGGCTTCGCGCGCGAAGCAGACGTTCCCGTGGTGCTGATCGGCGATATCGACCGGGGCGGGGTGATCGCCTCGCTGGTGGGCACCCGCGCGGTGATCGAGCCTGAGGATGCCGCGCAGATCCGGGGTTTTCTCATCAACAAGTTCCGCGGCGATCCGGCGCTTTTCGCCGATGGCTATGCCGCCATCGAGCAGCGCTCGGGCTGGCGCGGCTATGGCGTGCTGCCGTGGCAGAGCGCGGTCGGCCGCCTGCCGAGCGAGGACGCCGTGGTGCTCGAACGCGGGCTGGGCGGCGGCTCCGGCAAGCTGCTCGTCGCCTGCCCGATCCTGCCGCGCATCGCTAATTTCGACGATCTCGATCCGCTGCGGCAGGAGTCCGGCGTGGAGGTCGCGATGATCCCACCGGGCACGCCGATTCCGGCCGAAGCTGCGCTGATCGTGTTGCCGGGCTCCAAGGCGACCCTGGCCGACATGGCCTTCATGCGGGCCGAGGGCTGGGATATCGACGTGCTCGCGCATCATCGGCGCGGGGGCATGATCCTGGGCATCTGCGGCGGTTTCCAGATGCTGGGCAGGACCATTGCCGACCCGCTGGGGATCGAGGGCGAGCCGGGTGAAATGGCGGGGCTGGGCCTGCTCGATGTCACGACGGTGCTGGGCAATCGCAAGGCCCTGCGCGAGGTTTCGGGCACCGCACTCGGCGTGAACCTGACCGGTTACGAGATGCACATGGGCGTCACTGAACGTGACATGGCAGCGCCGTTCGCCATGCTCGACGGAGATCGGCCCGACGGCGCCGTCGATGCCAGTGGACGCGTGATCGGAACCTACTGCCACGGCTTGCTCGCCTCGACCGATCTGCGTGCCGAACTGCTCGCCCGTCTTGGCGCGGCGAGCGACCGGCGCGACCACCATGCCGAAGTCGATGCCGCGCTGAACGAACTCGCCGCCGCCATGGAGGAGCATCTCGACATAGATGGCCTCCTGGCCCTTACGGAGTATCGCCCATGACCCGGAGCACTCTCGTCCTCGGCGGCGCGCGTTCGGGAAAGAGCCGCCATGCGCAGGCCCTGATCGAGGGCTTTCCTGGCCGTCTTGCCTATATCGCCACCGGCGAGGGGCTCGACCTGGAGATGGAGGCGCGCATCGCTCGTCACCGCGAGGAGCGGGGCCCGCGCTGGAGCACGATCGAGGCGCCGCTCGATCTCGTCGCCGCCATCGCGCGCGGGGCCGACGAGGCCGATGCCGTGCTGGTCGATTGCCTCACGCTCTGGCTGTCCAACCTGATGTTGGCCGAGATCGCGCTGGCGCCCCGGTTCGATGCGCTCTGCGCCGCGGTGGCCGCCTGTCCTTGCCCGATTGCGCTGGTGGCCAACGAGGTCGGGCTGGGCCTTGTCCCGGAAACCCCGCTGGGCCGCGCTTTCCGCGATGAGGCGGGGCGGCTCAACCAGCGGATTGCCGCGATTGCCGATTCCGTGGTCTTCGTCGCGGCCGGTCTGCCGCTGCGGCTGAAGTAGCCGCGCACAAAAAAGGCCGCCTGCGAAGAGGCGGCCTTTTCAGGATGAGGCGGCCGCCCAAAGGGCAGCCGGCCGGAGATCAATGCGTCAGAAATCCACCCAGTCGTCCTGCCCGGTCGCCAGCGCGATGGCGGGCTTGCGGGCAGCGCTGACTTGCGGCGCGACCTGGCTGGTGGTGATGGCGGCCGGGACAGGGCGCGCGGCCGGGCGGGCCGGTGCGGCACCGCGCGGCTCGTTGCCGATGCGGAACATCGCGGCGCGGTCGGACAGCGCGGTGACCTCGCTGTTGAGGTTGCGCGCGGCGGCCGAGGTTTCCTCCACCATGGCGGCGTTCTGCTGCGTCGCCTGATCCATCGTGCCGATGGCGGCGCTGATCTGGGTGATCGTCGAGGACTGCGCCTGATTGTCGGTGGCGATGTCGCTCAGCAGCGTGTGCACCTCGGTCACGTCGCCCGAGATGTTCTGGAGCGCCCCATCGACGCGCTGCACGGCCTCCACCGCAGTACCGATGTCGGTCTGCGTGGCGGTGAGCTGCTCGCGGGCGCGCTTGGCTTCTTCTTCCGAGCGCATGGCGAGCGCCGAAACGAGATCGGCCACGACCGCGAAGCCGCGACCGGCATCACCGGCACGGCCCGCCTCGACAGCGGCGTTCATCGCAAGGACGCGGGTCTGGAAGGCGATCTTGTCGAGCCCTTCGATCACCGAGTCGATGCCCTTGGCGCTTTCGCTCACGCGGCCCATGGCCTGAACGGCCTCGTCGGCGATCGAGCGGCCGGATTCGACCACGCCCATCGCCCCGTCGGCGCGCTGCACGGTGCGGCCGGCAGCGGCGGCAGTGGCGCGCAGGCGGTCGTCCATCTGGGTGATCGCGGCCGACGTCTCTTCAAGGCTCGCGGCATTGCTTTCGGTGCGGCGGGCAAGGTCTTCGGACGCCTGCGCGATCTCGCCCGAGCCGGTGCGGATGGCGACGGCGCTTTCGGCCACGGCGCCGATCAGGTCGCGCAGCGCGGCAAGAGCGGCGTTGAAGTTCGTCTTCAGCTCCGCATACGTGGCCGGGAACTCGGCCGAGATGGTCTGCGTCAGATCGCCTTCGCGGATCGCCTGAAGGCTGGAGCGCAGGGTGGTGGTGACGATTTCCTGTTCGGCGGCGATGCGCGCGTCGATCTCGGCGCGGGCTTCGGCGGCGGCGCGGAACTGCTCGACGGCTTCGGCGATCTCGCCGATTTCGTCGCGGCGGTCGCGGAAGGGCACGTCAACCTTGCCGCCTTCGGCCAGCGTGGTGGTCACTTCGGCGATGCGGCCCATCGGCACCGCGACCGAGCGGTTGATCGCCAGCCAGATAAGCACGATGGAAATGATGCCCGCGCTGGCCAGGCTGATGGCAAGGAAGATCGCGGTATCGGCGGTCGCTTCGCCTTCGGCGGCCTTCTGGGCGGTGCGCTTGCGCATCATGTCGATGAGCTTCTGGGCCTGCGCGATGGTGTCGTGCGAGGCCTGCTTGCCCTCGGTCTTGATCATCGCCATGGCGCCCGGGAAATCGCCCTTGGTGCGCAGATCGAAGATGCGATCGTTGACCTGGGTAAGCTCGCCGGCCACGCGCCGCATTTCGGCGATATCGGGCTTGAGCGAGTCATCGGCAATGTTGTCGAACGCGTCGATGGACTTGAGCAGTTCGTCATTGCCGCTCTTCACGCGGTCACGCAGCTTGGCGGCATCGTCGGCATCGGCGGCGTTGTAGTAGCTGTAAACGATGATCCGCAGTTCCTTGACGTTGCTGATCACGTCGGCAAGCGCGGACATGCCGCCGACGCCGCGCTGAACATGCGTCTGCGCGATGGTATTCAGCGTGCGGGTCGAAAGAAAGCCGTTGAGTCCCACAGCGCCGAGCATGACGCCGAGAACGATAAAGGCGGCCAGAAGCTTTTTGGGCAACCGCCAATTATTTAGAGAATCAAGCATCTTAGGTCCAATTCCAGCTTGAAGGGGTCGGCCCCGCCATCGGCGCGCCATGAATATTATAGGATGACGGCGCGGTTCGGGCGGCTTGGGGCAACGATCCGGTCAAGAATTCATCGGCTTCGCATCGAATTCGGGCAGGCTGCGAGACTGTTTGAAAATCCGGCCATGACCGGACCTGCGGCTGCGATCCGCTCCCCATCCCACCGTCCGAGCATAAGCCCGCCGGGCGGTCGGATGGGGGGCGGCCGGCGCCGCGCCAGGCATGCGCTTTTGCGCATTCTTCAAAGTGGCCCCGTTCAAGGGGAATTCGCGTCTGTTCCGGCGACTGCGGACCGAATTAAAAAAAGAGGCCAGGATGGCGAACCACCCTGGCCTCCATGACGTGCCGGCCTTCTGCTTGGGGGCTGAAAGGCCGCCGGTCGACTCTTAACGGAAGAGCGACAGGATCGTCTGCGGCGCCTGGTTGGCGATCGACAGAGCCTGAACGCCCAGCTGCTGCTGGACCTGCAGGGCCTGAAGCTTCGCCGATTCCTTGGCGAGGTCGGCGTCGACAAGGTTGCCGATGCCGGTCTCGATGGTGTCGCTGAGCTTGCTGGTGAAGTCCAGCTGGCCGTCGATCTGACGCGAAGCGGCACCGAGGGTGCTGAGCTTGTCGTTCAGAGCCGTCGACAGGGCATCGAGGTTGGTCACTGCAGTAGCGGCCGACGATGCCGAAGCAAGGTCGGTGCTGCCGCTGAGCGAGCCGAGGCTCACAGTCGACGAGCCCTTCAGCGAAGTCAGGTTAACGCTGCCGACCTTCAGCAGGTTGCTGGTGTCGAGGGTCTGCAGCGAGCTGACCGAACCGCCGCTGCTGTCGAGCAGGTTGACGCCGTTGAAGTCCGACGACTTGATGATCGAGTCGATCTGCGACTTCAGGCCGTCGTAGTCCTTCTGGAGCGCGCTGAGCGTGCCCGAGTCGGTTGCCGAGGCAGCTTCGTAGGCCTTGGACTTCATGTCGTTCATGAGGTCCGAGATCTGCTCTGCGCCCGAAACCGCGACGTCGACAACGCTCTTGGCGTTGTTGAGCGACGAGGTTACCGAGGCCAGGCCACCCTGGTCGCCACGCAGGGTCTGCGCGACGGTGTACTTTGCCGAGTCATCCTTGGTCGAGGACACGTTCAGGCCGGTGTTGATGCGGCTCTGGGTCGTGGACAGCGACTGGTTGGTGGCATTGAGCGACTGAAGGGCGGCCATTGCGCCGGCGTTGGTCTTGACGGAAAACGACATCGTTTTCATTCCTTCCAGAATATTAAGGCCGAATTCTGCGGCCTGAACCGGAGTACGCCGGTCCCCGTGCAGACCTGCTTCTTCAGGCCCGCAAGACTCTTCTAGGAACGTGCTTGGGGAGACCGGACGCGATCCGCGCTATTTATTTGAGAGGGCGGCAAAATTTGCCTAGCTGAAGCAGATGGAAAGGCGCTTTCGGGCCTTTTTCAAAGCGGGAAGGGCCTCAAAACAAAGAGGGGCGCCGCACGTGGCAGCACCCCCTCCTTTATTTTTTCATGTCTTACCGGAACAGGGCGGCCTGCCGAATTCTCGCACCCGCTACCAAAACCCGTCATCCCCGCGAAGGCGGGGATCCCGCTTGTTCTTCGAGCGCAAGGAAGAAGGAAGCGGGGCCCCCGCCTACGCGGGGGCGACGATGTATTGGGTCTGAGGTGGGGCTTCAAAATTCAGAAGCCGTTGTGCCCCCTGAAACCCATCAGAACGGGAACAGCGCGTCGTAGATCTGCTGGCCCCAGCGTGCCTGCTGCGCGTCGGTCAGCTGGCCGCGGCCGCCGTAGCTGATGCGGGCATCGGCGATCTGCGAATGCTTGATCGAGTTGTCACGCGCGATGTCCTCGGGCCGGATCACGCCGGTAACGACGAGTTCGCGCAGCTCGTAGTTCACGCGCACTTCCTGCCGGCCACGGATCTGGAGATTGCCGTTGGGCAGCACACCCACCACCGATGCGGCGATGGTCATGTTGATCTGCTCGCTGCGCGCGGTCTTGCCCACGCCGACGGCGCTGGATGAGGAATTGGTGTCGGTCAGGGCCGAGGGGTCGGAACCGGTCACCTTCTGGATGTGGCTTTGCAGACCCAGCAGCGCGGCGACGCCGGCGGTCTCCTTGCCGTCGCGGGTGCGCGTGGTGGTGTTGTCGACTTGCGCGTTGTCGGCGATGTTGATGCGGATGGTGACGATGTCCCCCACGCGCGAGGCGCGCTGGTCATGGAAGAACGCGCCCGCGCCGGTGCGGAACAGCGATGCGCCGCGCGCGCCCGGCGCCAGCGAGGGATCGTCCACGGCGCCGCGATCGGTCGTGCCCTGATTGCCGATGGAGGGTTCGAGGCGCGGGGCCACCGGCGCTTCGGATTCGCTCAGCTTCGGTGCCTTGCCCACGTTCTTGAGCCGGCCCACGGCGCCGCAGCCGGTCAGCAGCGTGGCGGCCATCAGGACAGGCACGAGACGGGCGTAAGTCGGTTTCATGATGAGACTGTCCTTCGCGATCAACGCATCGGGATACTGACTTGCCCGGGCCCGTCGGCGACGGCGTCGAGCGTGCGGTTGGTGGCAAGGTTGAGCACGCGCACGGGCTCGCCCTTGCCGGCATCGGCCAGCGCGCGGCCGGCCGAGGAGATGTGCATGGTGGCGGTGGAGACCGAGATCGTCACCGCCTCGCCCCGGTGGATGAGGCGCGGGGCGGCAACGTCTCCGGCCCGCACCGGCGCGCCCTGGTTCAGGCGGCGCGTCGCTTCCTGCCCGGCGGCCTGCGCCGGAGACAGTGCGCCGCGCGCCGAGCCCGGGGCGAGCGGGGACTGGGTAAAGTCCCCGGCGCCCAGCGTCTCGCCGCGCTCGACCGTGCGGACGAGCACCGGGGCCTTGACCATTTCCGGTACGGCCGGAGCGGCGACCGGAGCCGCTGCCGCCAGCATGAACAGGATCGCCGCCGCCATGACCTTAGCCGCCGGTCTGCGTGGAGGTCTGGAGCATCTCGTCCGAGGTCTTCACCACGCGGCTGTTCATCTCATAAGCGCGCTGCGCGGTGATGAGCGAGGTGATTTCCGAAACCGGGTTGACGTTCGATGCCTCGACGAAGCCCTGGTTGATCGAGCCGAACGAGGGATCGGCCGGATTGCCGACAGTCGGCTGGCCCGAAGCGCCGGTTTCCAGATAGAGGTTCGAGCCGATCGCTTCGAGACCCGCTTCGTTGACGAAAGTGGCGAGCTGGAGCTGGCCGACGGTCTGGAGGTTGGTCTGGCCGTCCATCTTGACCTGCACTTCGCCGGTCTTCGAGACAGTAACGCTGACGGCGCCCTGCGGGATGGTGATGTCCGGCTGGACGCGGTAGCCGTCGGTGGTGACGAGTTCGCCCTGGTCCGAAAGCTGGAACGAGCCGGCGCGGGTATAGGCCAGCTCGCCCGAGGGCTGCATGACCTGGAAATAGCCCTGACCGTCGACCGCGAGGTCATAGGTATTGCCGGTGTTGGTCAGCGCGCCCTGTTCGGTGATGCGGTAGATGCCGCCGGTCTTCACACCCGCGCCGAGCTGGATGCCCGAGGGGACCTGCGTGCCGTCCGCGCTGGTGGCCGCGCCGGGGCGCGAGACCTGCTGGTAAAGCAGGTCCTGGAACTCCGCGCGCTGGCGCTTGTACGCGGTGGTGTTCATGTTGGCGATGTTGTTCGAAATGACGTCGACGTTGGTCTGCTGCGCGAGCATGCCGGTCGAGGCAATGGAGAGCGAACGCATGATGGCTCCTTCGTGAGAATGGGTTGTCGGCGGTTATTCTGGGTCAGCTGACCTTGCTCAGCCGGTCGATCGCGCGCTTGCGCATGTCGGCAAGGTCGGCCGTCATCCGCTGGCTGGTCTGATAGGACCGCAGGATCTCCACCATGTGGGTGGTCTCGGTGATCGGCTCGACGTTGGAGGCTTCGACGCCGCCGCTCTTGAGCTTGGTCTGCGTGGCCGCCAGCATGTTGCCGCCGGTGCCGGTGAACAGGCCGTCGCCGCGCGGGTCGACCATGTTTTCATCGGCGAACGTGGTCACGGCAAGGCGGCCAAGCGGACCGTTCTTGCCCATCACGGTGCCGTCCTCGGCGATCGACATGCCGCTCATCTGGTCGGCCGGCACATTGATCGGGCGGCCGTTCTCGTCCAGCAGGCGCTGTCCGCCCGACGTGGCCAGATCGCCGTTCTGAAGCACCTTGATGAACCCGGCGCGGGTATAGACCACGCCGCCGTCCGGGCTCTCCACATTGAGATAGCCGTCACCGTCGATCATCACGTCCAGCGGATTGCCGGTGGCCTGGAAGGAGCCCTGCGAGGTGTCATGCACGGTACCGAAGTCGAGTACGAAGGACGTCTTGCGCGCATCGTCCACCGGCGCTTCCTGCGCGGTCTCGACATATTCGTGGAACAGCGCCCGTTCGCGCTTGAAGCCCACCGTGCTGGTGTTCGCCATGTTGTTGGCAACGATGTCCAACTGGCGGCGCAAGGCTTGTTCGTGGCTCAGCAAAACGAAGGAGGAAACGTCCATTTCCGGTACCTCGGGAAAAAGTTCGCGGATTTCTGCACAAGGCAAAATTTGCCGCATTGTCATCCTATAATAGAGGCGAAAACGCGAATGCGGTCGGAATGAAGGATTTCACTTTTCCGGTCCGCCTTCGCGAGAGCCAAGGGGGTTCACAGTGTCCAGTGAAGAGATCATCGACGTCGCGCCCGTCGATGCGGACAAGACCACGTCATCGTCGCGCAAGCGGCTGATCGTGATCGGCGCGGCCGTGGCCGTGCTGCTTGTCGGCGGGGTGGGCGGCTATTTCGCCTATCGCCAGTTCGCCGGTGGCAGCAGCGCCAGCAGCAGCAGCGAGAGCGCTTCGTCGGAGAGCGGTTCGGAGGCCTCGAAGGCCGGCGTCTCCTCCTATGTCGAAGTGCCGCCGCTGGTGGTCAACTTGCGCGGCAGCGATGCCTCGGCGCGCTTCCTCAAGTTGCGCTTCATCATTGTCGCCGCGGACGAGGGCAAGGCCGCCAAGGTCAAGGAAAAGCTGCCGGTGGTGCTCGACGCGCTCCAGCCGTTCCTGCGCGAACTGCGCCCGGATGACCTTGACGGGTCGGCGGCGGTGTTCCGCATCAAGGAAGAGATGATGCGCCGGACCACGCAGGCGCTTGGGCCCGGCATGGTCAGCGACGTGCTCATTCAGGACCTGATCCAGCAATGATCGACGATTTCGACGACTTCCTGCTGCCCGATCCGCCGAAGATGGAGGCGTCGGGCGACGATACCTTCGATCAGGCGGGCATCGATGCGCTGTTCGGCTTCGACGGCGATGCGCCCGCACAGCCCAAGAGCGGCCTCAAGGCGGTCATCGAATCCAATGTGATCAGCCACGAGCGTCTGCCGATGCTCGAGGTGGTCTGCGAACGCATGGTGCGCACGTTTGCCACCAGCATGCGCAACCTCACGTCGGACGCCATCGACGTCAGCCTGGAGGAGATCACCTCCACCCGCTTCGGCGAGTTCATGAACCGCGTGGCACTGCCCGCCATGTTCGGCGTGTTCCAAGTGACCGAGTGGGAGAACTACGGCGTCGTCACGGTGGAATCGAGCCTGATCTACGCCGTGGTCGATGCCCTGCTGGGCGGACGCAAGGGCAGCCGCCCGATGCGCGTGGAGGGCCGCGCCTTCACCACGATCGAGACCATGCTGGTCTCCAAGATGGTGCAGCTGGCGCTCGACGACCTGTCGCAGGCGTTCGAAGCGATCGAGCTGGTGAACATGCGGGTAGAGCGCATGGAATCGAGCCCGCGCTTCGCCGCCATTGCCGGGCCCAGCAACATCGCAGCAGTCGCGACTTTCCGTGTCGACATGGAAGGGCGCGGCGGCAAGTTCAGCGTGCTGCTGCCCTATGCCACGATCGAGCCGGTGCGTAACAAGCTGCTGCAACGCTTCATGGGCGAAAAGCTCGGGCGTGACCGCATGTGGGCCGCGCACATGGCCAGCGAACTCACCCACACCGAAGTCACCGTCGACGTGGTGCTGGGCGAGAAACAGATGAAGCTGCGAGAGGTGATGAACCTCAAGGTCGGCCAGACCATCGCTTTCAGTCAGAGCCCGAACGATGCGCTTCAGGTCCAGTGCGGCGGCGTGCCGCTGGGGATCGCGCATATCGGGCAACGTTCGAGAAACATCGCCGTGCGCATGGCGAACGACATCTCAAGGGGGTATCCGAAGTGAACACTGCCACCATGATCAACCTTTCGCTGGTTCCGCTGTGCATGGCCGTGCTGGTGCAGGGCTGGCGGATCGACCGCCGGATGAAGGCCTTCCGCAATGCCACGCTGACCGATGGCATCATGAGCCTGGAACATGCCACCGCGCAGGCGCGCGGCGTGCTGGGCGAACTGAAGCGCGTGCTGGCGACCGACGGCATCGCGCAGGCCAACACGATTGCCGAAGCCGAAGCCATGCGCGATGAGCTTTCGATGATGGTCGGGATCGGCAATGCCGTGGCCGAGCGCATCGTCGCTGCCGCCGCGCAGCCGGAACAGAAGGCCGGTGCCCGCACCGGCCGCAAGCGCGCCGTCAAGGCCGAAGCTGCCACTGACGCCGCAACCGGCGAGAAGGTCGTCGAAAAGGCCGCTGGTAAGGCGCCCGCCCGCAAGGCGGCGGCTCCCCGCAAGAGCCGTGCCCGCAAGGCGCCCGCCCGCACGACGGCGCCGATCCAGAAGGCAGATCCGCTCGTCGAGGCCGCTATCGCCGCTGCCATCGCCGAGGCCGGTGAGCTTTCGGCCGAAATCGTCATGCACCCGGCACGCGCCGCGAACGCCCAGCGCGCCGCGGCATGACCACGGCAACCGCCAATCTGCCCGTTCCGGTTACCGGAATGAGCCGGCTGATGAACGCGCTGCGCGGGATGACCCAGCCCTCGCGCCTGTTGTTCGGTGTCGCCGGGGTGGCGGTCGTGGCCAATGCCATGGCGCTCGCTGCCGCGCCCGAGCCCAATGCGGCAGCAGGGGGCGCGTCTTCGGGCCGCCTTGGCGCTTCGCTTCAGGACGCACTCGGCAAGCGGGACCGCGATGCGGCGGCCGAGCGCCGCAAGCTGGAAATGCGCGAGCAGGCCGTTCGCGCCGGTGAGACGCGGCTGGCCGGGCAGCTTCAGGGCCAGCAGCCCGGGCAGCCGGCTCAGCCGGGCGCTCCGGCGCCGGGACGTTCCGGACAGGACCAGCCCGAGGTGCCTTATGACACGCTCGCGCAGATCTATCAGCGCATGAAGCCGCAGCGCGCCGCGCCGATCTTCGAGAAGCTCGATCTGGAAGTGCAGACACAGGTTGCGCGCCGCATGCGCGATCAGGTGACCGCGCAGATCCTGTCCTACATGACGCCCGCTGCGGCGGTCGAACTCTCGATGTCTCTGGCAGGGCGCAAGGTGGTGCATGTGCGGACCCCGCCGCCGGTGGCGCAGACGCCGCCGCAGACGCGGCCCAAGCCGCAGGCGAAGCTTGCGGGGCCGGCTAAGGTGCCGGGGGCTCCGGGACAAGCTCCGGTGGCCGCGCACTGATTTTGGGGTAAAGCGCTCCCCTCAGGGGGAGATGTGACGAAGGGGCACACGCTGCGCGTGGGGCCCCTTTGTTGTATTTGCGGTAGCGCGGATCAGCTGCGGAAGGCGGTGGCGCGCACGATGAGGACGCGGGCCACGCTCGGATCGACGCGCTTGAGCGCAGGGGTGAGCGTCTGCGACAGTCGCTCGACATCGAGCGCGGCGAACGGCGAGGCACGGAGCCGGGCGAATTCGATGGAGGCGGCCAGCGATGCGGCGCGCAGTTCCGGCATCCGCCGTGTCAGTTCGGTGGCCGTGGAGGCGGATTGCGCCTCAACCACCACGCGTACGTGCATCACGCCGTCGATCCGTCCGGCGTCGACGATCGGGGTATCGATCTGTTCGAGCGTGATGAGATTGGCGGGATCGACTTGCTTCGCGGCCTGCGTGGCTGCGGGCGCGAGTCCGGCAGCCGCAGCAAGGGCCACGGCGAGGGCCGCGGTGGCATTGAGGGCGCTTAAGGACATGCGGAACTCCAGTTACATGTATGCGTCTGATAGACAGGACGAATACGGATAGCGCATGGCCCACGAGGGAGCCTGCTCCTCTATAATAGAGTGGATTCGGTAACATGCGGTAAACGTCGCAGGGGGCGCCAAGAATGAACACCAATACCAGCCCGGCCAAAGTCCGGGTCTTGTCCTCGGGCATTCCGGCTGCGGAGCCTGCGCGTCGGCGCGGCGATCCCGGCAATACCGGCGGATCTGACAAAGGCGAGCAGGGCGCGTCGGCCCCGTCTGTCGTTGCCAATGCCAAAGCGGGTCAGGATGACAATGCGAGCCCAAGCTTGTTGTGGGTTGCCGGTGCCATCGTTCTTTTCGTGATCGGCAGCACGGTGGGCGGGCTGTTCGTGACCACTTCGCTGCTGTTCCCCGGCATATTCCAGTGATCCGTTCCGCCATGACGCGTTCGCGTTCGACGAAGGCATTGCTGCTCGCGGCCAGCGCCGCGCTCTTGCCCGGTGCCACGGCGGTTTCGGTTGCTCCCGCTGCATCGCCTACCGCATCGCCCACCGCGTTACCGGCCGCCCTCGCGGCTCCCGAGGCTGGTCCGCAGGCGCTTCCCCCTGCCTCACGCCTGCCCGGCTTTGCGGCAGACCTTGCCCAGCAGCCGGTGATCCTGGGCCCTTCGGCCTGGGGCGCGATGACGCAGGCGGCGGCGTGGGACCGGATCTCCCGTGTGCCGCAACCGCAACTTCAGCAGGCGCGCTGGGACTATGCGCGCAGCCTGGTCGGCGCCGAGCGCGGCGCGGAGGCTTTCGGCGTACTCGAAGTCATGGTGCAGGACGATCCCGACCTTGCCATGGTCGACAGCTATCGCCTTGCGCGCGGGGCGGCCCTGACGCTGCTCGGGCGCAATGCCGATGCGGTTGCGGCGCTGTCCTCGTCCGGCCTTGCGGTCAATCCCGAGGCTTGTGCCTGGCGCCTGCGCGCGCTGGCGGCGAGCCATCTGGCCGAACAGGCGCTGGGGCAAGTGGCCTGCGCCCGCCCGGCCTTGCGCGCGGCGCGGCCCAAGCCGTTCGTGCTGGCTGCCGCATTATCGGCGGTCGAGGGCGGGCAGCCGGACAAGGCGATGGAATGGCTCCAGCCGATGCCGGACAGCGATCCCGCCGCCAACCTGCTGCGCGGGCGCGCGCAACTGCTGCAAGGGCATGGTGACGAGGCGCGGCTGCGCTTCGCCCGCGTCGCCCACTCGGGCACGATGGAGCAGCGCACCGATGCGCAGCTCAGCGAGATCGAGGCGCGCGTGGCTGCGCATACGATCGGCATGAACGATGCGCTGCGCCAGCTTGAAGCGCTGCGCTACGGCTGGCGCGGCGATGCCATCGAGCAGCGCGCGCTGCGGCTGACCTACCGGCTTCAGGACGCGCGCGGCGATATTGCCGGCGCGCTGGAAAGCGGCGCCGCCCTGCTGCGCGGTTTCGGGCTGGAGGGGCAGGATGCGACGATTCTGCCCGCACTGCGCGCCAAGCTCACCGCCGCGCTCGATCCTTCGCGCAACCTGCCGCTCGATCAGGCCGCGGGGCTTTACTGGGACTACCGCGACCTAGCGCCCGGCGGTGCCGAGGGCGACCTGCTGTCGAGCCGTCTGGCCGAGCGTTTGCAGGCTGCCGGGCTCTACGAGCGTGCGGCAGACCTGCTCGATTACCAGCTTTTCGTGCGCGCGGGCGATCTTGCGCGCGGGCCGCTCTCGGGCCGGGTGGCGAGCCTCTATATCCTTGCCGGCCGTCCCGACAAGGCGCTGGAGGCGCTGCGCAAGTCCGAGGATCCGAGCTTCCCCGACGCCATGATCGGCGAGCGCGACCGGGTGGAAGCCGTGGCGCTCAGCCAGATCGGCCGCATCGACGAGGCGCTGGCGGTGCTCGACACCGTGCCCGGCAGCACGCCGCTACAGGCGGAGATCCTGTGGAAGCACCGCGACTGGCAGCGCTATGCCGATAAGTCCGCGTCCAGCCTGCCGCCGCCGCGTGCGCTCGATCAGGTCGGGCAGGCGGTGGTGCTGCGCCATGCGATCTCGCTGGCCATGCTCGGCCACGAGGATGCGCTGACGGCGCTGCATGCGCGCTATGCCGGGGCGTTCAATGGGCTGCCGACCGCGCCGGTGTTCGAGATGCTCACGTCGCATCCGATGGGCGCCGATGCCGGTGCGCTCGGCCGGGCGATGGCGGCTCTGCCCTCGGCCAGCCCGGCTGGCGACCTTGCCGACCTGATCGACCGCGCGCCCGATGTGGCCCCGGTTCCGACCAAGCAGGCCAAGCACTGAGAGCAGCGGGCGATACCCAAACAAAAAGGGCAGGAGGTCGAACCTCCTGCCCTTTTTGTTTGGCGACAGTTCCCGGAAATCCGGGAACCGTTTGGCTCAGGTGAGGTAGTTCGTGAGCGACATGCTCGAAAGCTGCGAGAACACCGAGTAGCTCGCTTCCAGGATGGTCTGGCGCTGCGTGATGTCGATCGCGACCTGGCCAAGGTCCGCGTCCTCGACCCCGCCGATCACTTCGGTGAGCAGGTTGGAGCGGTCGTCGGCACGCGTCGACAGCGTATCCACCTGGTTCTGGCGCTGGCCGTTGACGGCGTTGACATTGCGGACCTGCGCAAGCCCGGTGTCGAGCTGGCCCAGCGCGGTCTGGATCGCGGTCTTCTGGTCGTCGGTCAGCTTGTCGCCGAAGGGGCCGGCCTCGGCCAGCGTGCGGAATGCCGGGATCAGGCCCGAGGCGGCGTCGCTGGCGGTGATGCCGTACTGCACGTCCACGCCGTCACCCATGCGGGCCGACTGGTGCACATCGTCATTCGCGAAGGCGTCGGCGGCATTCAGGCCCTTGGTGTCGTCCAGCGTCTTCGGCAGGAACGGCGAGGTCGAGGTCTGCGAACCGGCGAACAGCGGCACGCCGCCCGACGTGGCATTGAGCGATGCGCGGACATCGCCGAAGGCGCTTTCGACGGTCGACTGGAGGCTGGGCGAATCGCCGGTGCCCAGCGCCGTCATGAGCTGGGTGCGCAAGTCCGAAAGCGAGGAGTCGATCTGGTTGAGATTGGCATCGTAAAGCGACAGCGTGGTCGAAACGGTGCTGGCGACCGCCTTGTAGCTCTGCTGCTGGGCCAGCATCGAGTGCGCCGACAGCGTGCGCACGGCGTCGAGGCCGAGGCTGGCATAGTCGGGCGCCTTGGAGCCCGTGGCAAGCTGCATCTGGCTGACGGACAGGCTTTCCTGCGAACGCGCGATCGCGCTCGCAAGCGTGTTCTGCATGGGAATAGTGGCAACGCGGGTCATCTGCTGCTTCCTTATCTGATCATGCCGAGCAGGGCGTCGTACATGTCCGAGGCGGTGGTCATCACGCGGGCGGCGGCGCTGTAGCTGTTCTGGAGCACCACCATCTGGGCCAGCTCTTCGTCGATGTTGACGCCGGCATAGCTGTCGCGGCGGCTGACCGCGTCGTTGAGCCGGGCCGAGGCATCGTCGTTGGTGTCGGAGGCTTGCGAGGCCATCGATCCGATGCCGCCGACCAGAGCGTTGGCGAAGTTGTCGATCGTCTTGCTGCCGTTCTTGCCGAAATCGGCATTGGAGGACAGCGCGTCGATGAAGGCGGTGGAATTGCGGAAGTCGCCCGCGCCCACGGCCTTTTCGCCCACGGCGGCAGTGAGCTGGAGCTGGGCGAGCGGCACCTTGGAGGTATCCGCCAGCATCGCCGGATCGACTTCGGCGTTCGCCAGCCCGCTGGCATTGCCGGTAAGGCCCGAAAGCGCCGAGAACGAAAGGCCGGTGCCGTTGCGGTTGGTCGAATCCGACGGGATCGAGATCGACGATCCGGCGCTGGAGGCATTGGGGGTGAACGCGACGCGGCCGCTGTCGTCCAGCGCGAAGCTGCCGTACTTGGCCAGCGGACTGGCGTTCAGGTTGTTGATCGTATCGCCCCAGGTGTCACCGGCTGCACTGGTCAGGGTGTACTGGGACAGCACTTTGCCGTTGGAATCGCGCAGCACGATCTGAGAGGTCTGGCCGGCAGTGAAGCCGGTCGGATCGCTGGACGTGAAGCCCGACGGGGCCAGCGCGCTGCTGTCCGAGCGGATGATGTTGTTCAGCCCGAAGAACTGCGAGAAGCCCACGCCCGCGCGGTCGCTGGGGGTATCGGGATCCTGCGCGATGGCGATGCCGTTGCTGCTCGACGCCGCACTGATCGACAGCACGCCCTTGGCGTCGATGCTGGCGGTGGCATCGGGCGAGAGGCCCGCGTTGATCGCTGCCACCGCGTCATCCACCGTGGCGCCGGCGCCCAGGGCGTCGAAGTCGATGGTGGTCTTGTTGATGAGGGTGCCGTCCTTGCCCACCACCGCGAACGTCGCCTTGCCGGTGAAGCCGAGGCGGTCGCTGCCGACAAGGCCGTTGGCCTGTCCGGTCATGGTATTGGGCGGGGGCAGGGTAGTGCCCTCGTTGGAAACCTTGTTGAGCTGCTGGGACAGGCCGCTGAAAAGCTGGCCGAGCTGCTCGTTGAACTGCGGGAGCACGCGGTCGCGCATGTCCAGCAGCCCGCCAAGCTTGCCGCCCACCGAAGTGGAATCGATCTTCTCGCCGGTGGCGGCGCCCATCGTGCCGTCATCGGCGGCGAAGCGGATATCGATCGAGGGGTACGTCGCCTGCGCGGCACCCGCGCCCGAATTGTACGAAAGCTGGCGCAGGCGCGTGTCGAGCAGGGTCTGGCCCGAGGCGGTGTCGATGAAGACGCGCCCATCGCTCTGTTCGCGCACGTTCACGCTCATCAGCCCGCTCAGTTCCTGAAGCGCGGACATGCGCTCGTCGGCGGGGCCGGAGGTGCTCTGGCCAAGGCCCTGGAGGCGGGCGACCTGGTCGTTGAGGTCGTTGATCTTTTGCAGCAGCACGTTGGAGCGGGCGACCGTGTCGCTGACTTCGCTCTCGACGTCGGACTGGAGGCTCGAGACGTCCTTGGTCAGGCCGTTCAGCGTGTCCAGCGTGTTCGAAATATTGCTCGTGAACAGCGCGATCGACTGCGAGGTGCCCTGAAGTCCGCTGATCTGGGAGACCGCGCTGGAAATGGACGACAACTGCGCCGTGAGGCTGGACGTGGAATCGGTGGCGCCCAGCAGCGACTGGAGCCGGTCGAGATAGGAATTGGCCGCATCGCTCCGGCCGGCCGCGCCTGCACGCTGATAGACCGCGTTCTCAAGGAACTTGTCCGCCACGCGCGAGGGCTCGCCGACGACAACGCCGCTGACCTGGCCTCCCGATACGGACGTCGCCAGCGACACCTTCTGCCGGGCGTAGCCGGGGGTGTTGACGTTGGCGATGTTGTTGGAGACCGTTTGCATCCCCGCCTGCGACGCCGAAAGGCCCGACATGGCGGAACTGAGAATCTGGTTGAGGGACACGTTTCGGTTTCCTGCAAGTCTCGTGAAGGGATGGGAAGGGGATTTTGGAGTACCGGCTGGAAATGCGCCTTGGCGCATTTCCAGCCAGACTAAATCACCTCTTCAGGTTGCTGACTTCCTGAAGCATGTCGTCGACCGTGGTGATGATCTTCGACGAGGCGCTGTAGGCGCGCTGGTAGATGATCATGTTCGAGAACTCGGACGCGAGATCGACGTTCGAGGCTTCGAGCGTACCGGCCGACAGATCGCCGCCGCCCAGCGAGCCGGGCTCGTTGATCGAGGCATTGCCCGAATCCTGCGAGGCCGCGTAGGCATTGCCGCTGATGCGCGTCAGGCCGTCCGGGTTGGCGAACGTCGCCAGCGGAAGCTGGTAGATCGCGCGCGAGGAGCCGTCGTCGAACACTGCGCTGACGACGCCGTCCTTCGAGATGTTGACCGACGAAACGGTGCCCAGCATGCCGCCGTTGGCGCTGGAGTTGAGCAGGGCCGAAGCGCTGCCGAACTGGGTCAGGCCGTCGAGACCGTCATCGCTGCCGAGCTTGAGGCTGATCGGTTCCGAACCGGCGCCGTTGGCCCAGCCGATGTCGAGGTCGGAGAACAGCGCGGGGCTCGAACCGGCAACGTCGAGGCTGCCGTCGGCATTGAAGCTGATCGTGCCGCTGGCAAGCAGGCCGGTGGTGGTGGCAGTGCCGCCAACGCTGGCCACATCGGCGGGATCGCCCGAGATTTCGGCGGCCCACTGGTTCGTGCCGGTCTTGGTGTAGTTGAACGTCAGCGAGTGCGAGGTGCCCTGCGCGTCATAGACGACGACCGAGCGCGAGAACTGCGGCGTCACCGCGCCCGAGGTCATGTCGCCGGCCGTGTAGCCGGTGACGGGATCCGCGGTGGAATCGAGGTTGGCGCGCATCGAGACCGTGGTGGTCGGCGTGGCGGCGCCGGTCAGCGCATTCGGCTTGATCGGCTGAAGCGACGACATGCTGCCGTTGTTGACGTAGTTGCCGTCAGCATCGAGCGGCCAGCCGGTCAGGTAATAGCCTGCGGTGTTGACCAGGTAGCCCTGCGGGTCGGTCGTGAACGAACCGGCGCGCGTATAGGCGATCGTGCCGCTGGCGTCGGGGCTGGAACGCACGACGAAGAAGCCGGCGCCGTCGATGCCGATGTCGGTCAGGCTGGTCGAGGCCTGCAGCAGGCCCTGCTTGGAAATCAGCGCCTTGGGCGTGGCGGTAACGCCGCCGGCCGAGTAGCTGCTCTTGACCTTGCCGTCGGTGACGAGCGTCTGGAACTGTGCCGAGACGCCCTTGTAGCCCACGGTGTTGACGTTGGTGATGTTGTCCGCAACGGTCGCCATCGCGCTGGCTTGAGCGCCGAGGCCCGACACGCCCGCGTAAAGAGCTGAATAGAGGCTCATGTCATTCTCCTTGCGTCCGGGCCGGAAAATGGCGGTACCGGCATACGGACAGAGCATTGTAGGATGAACTGCACGCTCAACCGTGCGGATGTGCATGAAAAAAGCCTCGGGACCGTCACCGGGATGACTCACATCATCCTATAATCTGTGAAACGTGTTTCGGGGGCTGCACACATGACACTTCGCATTTCGCTCAAGAAGGGCGAGCCGGTGATCGTCAACGGCGCGGTGCTGCGCGCCCAGTCGCGGACCGACCTCGTCGTCGAGAATTCCGCGACGATCCTGCGTGGCCGCGATGTGATGCAGCCCGAGGAAGCGGTCACGCCCGCGCGTGCGCTCTATTTCGCCTGCATGATGGCCTATATCGATCAGGCCGATCTGCCGCGCCATCAGCAATCGGTGCTCGAACGGCTGGAAGCGCTGATGGACGCGCTGGAATCGCATGAGGCCAAGGCCGTCTGCATCCGCTTCGCCCAGAAAGTCGCGGTGGGGCAGTTCTACGCCGCGCTTGTCGACTGCCGCTGGCTGATCGCTTACGAATCCGACGCCATCGCTCGCTTCGCACCGGCCGAAGTCGCCGACGAAGCCGCTCCGGCCGCCTGAACGGGGCGCCGTCATGGCCAGTCTTGCTGCTGCTGCCGCCGGCTTGCGCCTGCTCACGCCCGATCAGCGTCATGGCCGGGTTGTGGCGGTGCGCGGTGCGCTGATCGAGGTAGAGGGCCTTGCCGGCGCCGCCCAGATCGGCTCGCGCGTGACGTTGCAGGCGCCGGGCGGCGGCGTCGAGGCGGAAGTAACCGGGCTCGACCGCGGCATTGCCCATTGCCTGCCGTTCAGTGATCCGCAGGGCATCGCCTCGGGCGCGAAGGCCAATCTTTCCGCCAGCCAGTTCGCGCTGCGCCCCTCGGGCGAGTGGCTCGGGCGCATGATCGACGGGCTCGGCCGCCCGGTCGATGACAAGGGCCCGCTGGCGCAAGGCGCGATCCTGCGCAAGATCAAGGCCTCGCCGCCGCCCGCCTCGTCCCGCGCGCGGGTGGGGACTTGCGTGTCGACCGGGGTGCGGGCGCTCGATATCTTCGCGCCGCTCTGCAAGGGGCAGCGGCTCGGCCTGTTCGCGGGATCGGGCGTCGGCAAGTCCGTCCTGCTCTCGATGCTGGCGCGCTGGACCGAGTGTGACGTGGCGGTGATCGGCCTGATCGGCGAGCGCGGCCGCGAAGTGCAGGAATTCGTGCAAGACGATCTGGGCGAGGAAGGCCTCGCGCGCAGCGTCGTCGTCGTCGCCACCTCGGACGAGCCCGCGCTGATGCGCCGTCAGGCGGCGTGGACCACGCTCAGCGTGGCCGAGCATTTCCGCGATCAGGGGCTCAATGTGCTGTGCCTGATGGACTCGGTCACCCGCTTCGCCATGGCGCAGCGCGAGATCGGTCTGGCCAGCGGCGAGCCGCCCGCCACCAAGGGTTACACCCCCACCGTCTTCGCCGAACTGCCGCGCCTGCTGGAGCGCGCCGGGCCGGGGCTGCCGGGGCAGGGGACGATCACCGGCCTGTTCACCGTGCTGGTCGACGGCGACGATCACAACGAGCCGGTGGCCGACGCCGTGCGCGGCATTCTCGACGGGCACGTGGTCATCACCCGCCAGATCGCCGAGCGCGGCCGCTATCCGGCGATCGACGTGCTGAAGTCGGTCTCTCGCACCCTGCCGCACGCGCTGGGAGAGAACGAGAACCACTTGCGCCTCGCCGCGCGGCGCGAGCTTTCGACCTATCGCGACATGGAAGAGATGGTCCGCCTGGGCGCCTATCGCGCCGGATCGAGTGAGGTGGTGGACCGCGCCGTGGCGCTGGCGCCGCGGATCGAGGACCTGCTCAAGCAGGGCAAGAACGAACGCGGCCATGCCGAAGAGAGCTTCGCGGCGCTCGCGGCGATCATGGAGGGCTCCGATGAAAACACCGTATGATGCCGCGCTGCGCGTGCAGCAGCGTGAGATCGATGAGATGAGCGTCGCCATCAGCCGCGAAGCGGGCGTGCTGGCCGCCGTCGAGCAGGCGCAGGCCGAGGCCAGCGCCGCCGTGCGCCGCGAGGCCGATCTGGCGGGCACCGACATGAGCGAAGGCCTCGGCATCCCCTCGCACGGCTATTTCGCCCGCAAGCGGGACGAACGGCGCCAGCTCACGAGCCTTCAGGCCGAACTCAGCACCCGGCTGGAAACCCTGCGTTCGGAAGCGGTCGAGGCTTTCGGCACCTTCCGCACCATCGAAAGCGCTGCCGATGCCTTCCGGCAGGAAGCCGAGCGCGTTCAGGCCAGCGCCGAGCAGGCCGGTATCGACGATCTTGCCGCAGTTGCCTTCCTCAAGGCCCAGCGCGCCATGCGCGACGGACAACGAACATGAGCGATCCGGTTACGGGCTCCGCTTCACACGCTGCCGGGCAGGCGGCGGCGCAAGTGCGCGCGCTCGATCCGGCGGGCAAGGCGCGGCTGATCTACGCGCAGGCGCGCAGCGAGATGTCCGACCGGCTCTGGCGCGCCGCGCTGGGCGATAGCGGTTCGGACAGCGCCAATGCGGATGGCGACCAGACGCGCCCTACCGACCGCCACGGCATGCCGATGAGCCTTGAGGCGCTGATCGGCCTGCTGGAAGGTGACGGCAAGACCGCACCGCAAGGGCCTTTCGCAGGCACCGTACCGATGCCGCAGCAGGGCGACGACCTCGGCGAGGGCGGCGGCAACGGCCGGCGCCGCAACGGCTCGGGCGAGGGCGACGACGGCGATGGCAGCACGCTTTCGCTCGGCCACGGCCCCAATGCGCGCTATGCGCCCACGCTCAGCGCGGCGGCGTCGCGCACCGGGCTGCCGGCACCGGTGCTCGCCACCATCGTCCATGCCGAGGCGGCCAAGGACGGCGACGGCCGCTGGCTGCCCTATTCCCGCAATCCGCGTTCGAGCGCGGCGGGCCTCGGCCAGTTCCTCTCGGGCACCTGGGAGGGCGAGGCCGAGCGCGAAGGCACCTGGCTCCACGCCACCGCCCGCGCCAATGGCTGGTTGGACGATCGCGGCCATGTGCGCGGCGATGCCCGCGCCGAACTGCTCTCGCTACGCTACGATCCGCAAGCGGCGATCGAGACCACTGCCGACTATGCGCGCGCCAATCTCGACGGTCTGCGCCGCGCCGGCGTGCGCATCGGCGAGGGCGTCGAGGACATTGCCAAGGCCGCCTATATCGGCCATCACCTCGGCCGCGGCGACGCGGTGCGCTTCCTGACCGGCAGTCTCGATCCCGACCGTGCGCGCCGTTTGCTGGACGCTCAAATCGGCGCGGCACAGGCCAGCCGCCGCATTGCCGCAGCCGGAAGCGCCGTTGCGGCGCACCGTTCGTGGCTGCTCGATTATGTTGGACGCACTATAAAACCAGCAAATTTCGCGGCCTGACGGGCATTTTGAGCGACTGGCCGAGGACCTCGGGGCTAGTGCTTAATTTTGATAAAATATAGGATAAAAGATTTCTTGTTATAGGATTGATGACGCGTTAAGACATTGAGCACCGATTGACTGGTTGACGGACGGTTGCCGCAGGGGTGCAGCACCGTCCCGTGCTTGGGGGCTCAACGTGTCTAAGATCACTATTGCACTGGAATCCGCAGTGGCCAGCGTGAAGGCCAATACAGCGCCTGAAGGGGAGGCACCGTCCGCACGGCAACGCGCCGGGGTGGATCGTGCTTTCGCGCATATCCTGCGTCTGATCGCGCCGCGTATCCGCCACTTCATCCGCCAGTACGGCCTTACCGCCCATTGGGACGATGCCGAGCAGGCCTGCGCCATCGCCGTTCACCGCGCGATCCAGGCCTACGATCCGGAAAAGGCGCAGTTTACCACGTTCGTGAACTGGCAGATCCGGGGCGAACTGCAGAGCCTGCGCTTTCGCCTGATGACCGACCAGCGCCCTTCGGCGAAGAAGGTGGAGGCGGTGACCGTCTCGCTCGACGCGATCGGCAGCGGTGAGGATGGCGAGGAGATCTCCATCGTCGCTTCCATCGAGGACGAGGAAGCACTGGGCCGCACCGAGGCCGCCGCGTCGGACTATCTGGCGCGCGAGGCCATGCTCTCGCTCACCGACAGTTATATCGAGCATTTGCGCAAGCTGGGCGTCGATCGCCTGCGCCGTCAGGCCCGTCCGAAGAAGGCCCGCAAGGGCACGGAAGAGGCCGAGGCGGCAGAGGGTTCCGGCGAGCGTCAGGCCCGCCGCGTCTGGCGCGCCGAGAATGCGCCGATCGATCCCGCCGATCTGGCCGAGCTGGAAGAGCGCCTGCTTCACAATCGCATGGTGGTGGAGAACCGGTTGTTCGACCTCGTTCCCGGCGACATCTTCGAGGATGAATCCGGTCTGCTGCGCGAACGCGCGCGCCAGATCGCCAAGCGCGCCGCGCGCACGATGTGCGAACTGGCCGGGCTCGATCCCCGCTTCGCGATGATGGCGGAATACGGGCGCCTGCTCTGCGCGCACTGACCTGCCGGGCGGGGCGTTGGGCCCGCCCGATCGCAGGCATCTGCAAAAACGATTGGGGAGGAGGTGCCTTGCGTGCCTCCTCCCCAATCGTTTTTGCAGATGCCGCTTCGCCCCGCCGAATTTTAACGAAGACCCGCGCACTTGGGGCCCAATCGGTGCTAGATTGTGGTTAGCCCGGCGTAACCCTGCAAACAGCAGGGCGCCGGAAGCCAGTGAGGGAGCTTTCCAAGACCATGAACCGTCTATCGGGCCGTCAGGCCCTCGCCCACGGGACAACCCAGGCGACCGTTCCTGTTGCGGCTGCGCGTGCCGCACGCCGTATCGCGCAAGGAACAGGGACTTTGATCGGCGCGGCGGCGCTGTTGGCCGGATTGTCCGGCACCGCGCATGCCGATGACGGTCTGCTGAAGCAGGCGGTCGGCGGGCCAGACGGCCTCACCATCACCGGCGGCGTGCGCGCGCGTGTCGAGGGGATCGACGGGCAGTTCCGGCCGGACAAGGCGAAGGACGACGTGATGTTCTCGCTGAAGACCACGCTGCTGGTCGACTACGACGGCGGCCCCTTCCGCATCGGCGGCGAACTGTGGGATGCGCGCGCCTATGGCCAGCACCACGATTCCTCGGCGGGCACCACCGAAGTCAATGCGATGGAGCTGGTGCAGGCCTATGTCGGGCTCGATTTCAAGACCGGCGACAAGAGCGAGGCCAGGCTGACTGCCGGGCGCTTCACCATGAACATCGGTTCGCGCCGCCTTGTCGCCCGGCAGCAGTTCCGCAACTCCACCAATGCCTATACCGGCGTGAACTTCGTGTGGAAGGACAGCAAGGGCGACCAGCTGATCGCGCTCTGGTCGATGCCGCAGCAGCGCCTGCCCGACGATGCCGAGGGCATTCGCGACAACAAGGTGGTGTGGGACCGGGAGAGCACGGACCTGCAACTCTGGGGCGCGCATCTCACCAAGGCCGGGATCTTCGGCGGCGTCATGGAAGTCTACGGTTTCGGCCTGGACGAGCGGGACAGCCCCGATGTGCTGACCAAGAACCGCCACCTGTTCACGCCCGGCATGCGCCTCTATCGCAAGCCCAAGGCGGGGCAGATCGACTGGGATCTGGAAGGCGCCTACCAGATGGGCTCGACCCGCCTGACGACTTCGGCGAGTGACATGAAGGACGTGAGCGTCTCGGCTTACATGATCCATGCCGAGGCCGGGCAGACCTTCAAGAGCAGCTGGCAGCCGCGCCTCTCGCTCGATTTCGATATCGCCAGCGGCGATCAGGCCGGGTCGAAGCGCTACAACCGCTTCGATACGCTCTACGGCGCGCGCCGCTTCGACTTCGGGCCGACGGGGCTTTATGGCCCGGTCGGGCGCTCCAACCTGCTTTCGGGCGGCGTGCGGGCGGAAGCCAAGCCGGACAAGAAGTCGGACGTGATGTTCATGTACCGCGCGCTGTGGCTTGCCTCGCGCACGGACAGCTTCGCCTCGACCAGCGTCAAGGATGGCAAGGGCAACAGCGGCCGGTTCGCGGGTAACCAGTTCGAACTGCGCTATCGCCGCACGCTGGTGCCGAACGTGCTGCATTTCGACACTGGCGTGGCCTATCTCGACAAGGGCCGGTTCCTGACGGAAGCGCCTAACGCGCCGCAGACGGGCGATACGAAGTACGGCTACTTCGACATGTATTTCGATTTTTGAGGACGGTTTTGAGGTCTGGTCCGTTGCGGGCCGGACCTCAGTCCATCGGCACCAATCCGGCCGAGAAAGCAATGCGCAGCGCTTCGGACAGGCTGCGCACGCCCAGCTTTTCCATCAGCTTGGCGCGATAGATCTCCACCGTGCGCGGGCTGATGTCGAGATCGTGCGCGATCACCTTGTTCGACTGCCCATCGATCAATCCCATCAGCACGTCGTGCTCACGCGGCGAAAGCTGTTCGAGCATGGCAATCGCCTGCTCCTTGCGCTGCGCGGCGGCGCGCGAGGCGGCCTGATGCGAAAAGGCGGATTCCAGCGCGGCGATCAGCTTGAGGTGGTCGCAGGGCTTCTCGATAAAGTCGGCCGCGCCGAACTTCATCGCCTGCACCGCGACTGAAACGTCGCCTTCTCCCGTCAGCACGATCGGCACGAAGCGCGAAGGCGCATCGCCGATGGCGGAGAGAACCTGCAGGCCGGGCGTGCCGGGCATGTGCAGGTCCAGCAGCAGGCATCCGGGTTCGAGCGTGGGCGCGGCTTCCAGAAACGCGTCGCCCGATTCAAAGCACATGATGCGGCTGTCGACGATCAGCGAGAGCAGGTACTCCAGCGAAGTCCGCACTGCATAGTCGTCGTCGACGATATAGATCCGGCGCACGGTCATCCGGCCTTCAGCTCCTGCTCGCAGTATGTCGGCAGCGTAAATTCGATGGCCGCGCCGCCGCCCTCGATGTTGCGGAGCGACAGGCTGCCGCCATGCGTCTCGACGATACGGCGGCAGATCGAGAGGCCCAGGCCCATGCCGTTGGTCTTGGTCGAGCTGAACGCCTCGAACGGGCGGTTGATGACCTGTTCGGGGAAGCCGGGCCCGTTATCGATGACGCGGATCATGATCTGGCCCTCGCCCGGCGTGAGCGTGGTAATGGTCACCGCGGGCGTGGAGACGTCGTGCGCCTCAAGCGCGTCGAACGCATTGTTGATGAGGTTCACCAGGACCTGCTGGACGTGGATGCGGTCCGCCAGGATCAGCGGCGAGGTGCCGCAGGGCCGGTATTCGAGCAGCACCCCGGGCGCCCGGCTGCGCGAGCGCGCAAGCTGGAGCGTATCGGCAATCACATCGTCGAGCGGCTCGGCGCGGATGTCCAATTCGCCCTTGGAGACGAAGGCGCGCATGCGGCGGATGATGTCGCCCGCGCGCAGCACTTCCTGACTGGCGAGGCGCAGCAGGCGGCGGAGCTGGTCCGGGCGCCAGTCGCGCTGCAATTGCAGTTCGATGGCGCCAAGGAAGTTCGAGGTGGCGGTGAGCGGCTGGTTCAGCTCGTGCGCCAGCTCCGCGCCCATCTCGCCCATGGCGCTGACGCGCGAGGCGTGGAGGAACTGTTCGCGCAGTTCGTGGATGCGCGCCTCGGTATCGAGTTGCTCGCGCAAGTTGCGCACGAAGGCGATCGAGATCTGCTCGTTGCCGACATTGGCGGCACCCACGGCCAGTTCGACCGGGACCTGATTGCCCGAACGGTCGAGCCCGGCGGTAATGCGCGTGCGCGTCGGGCGGCCCTGCCAGCGTTCGGCCGCATTGGGCTGAGCGGGCGTGCGCGTGGGCGCGTGCTGCACTTTGTCCGCTCCGGCAGCCGGTTCGATTTCGGCGACCGGCTGGAAGTACTGCGGCAGCACCACGCGCACGTCCTCGCCCAGAACTTCGTGCGCGGCATAGCCGAACAGCGCCTCGGCCGTGGCGGAGAAGCTGCGGACATGGCCATGCTCGTCGATGGTGATCATCGCTTCGGGCACGGTTTCAAGGATCGAGCGCAGTTCGGATTCGCGCGATTCCAGCATTTCGGCGCGCTGCTCGCGCTCGGTCGAATCCATCACGATGCCGATCACGCCGATCCCGCCGGAGCCGGGATCGCGGTGGACCAGCACGGTGCCCTCGATGACATGCGGCTGGTCTGGGCGGCGCGACTGGAGGCGGAAGGCGTAGCGGCCGGGCTGCCACGTGTCGGGCGGCGCAACCTCGCGCGTGAACGCATCGCCCAGATGCGCGCGCCACTGCTCCATCCCGCCCGTGAAAACACCCGGAACAAGCCCGAACAGCGTTTCCGCCTGGCCGTGGAAGCAGAACCGGTCCGTATCGCTGGACCATTCGAAAATGCCGAGGCCGTGGAGATCAACGGCCAGTGACAGGCGGGCCTCGCTCGCCAGCATGGCCTGTTCGGCCTGCTGGCGCGCGGTGACGTCGGTCATCGAGAGCACCATCATCGGCGGCAGGTCGCTGCGCGGCTGCACGATCTGGCGGGTCTCGAACACGCGCAGGCGGGTGCCGTCGCTGCGCAGTTCGGTCAGTTCGGTCTCCTGCAGCGCGGCGGGGTGCGTGCGCAGGTAGTCGCGCCCGGTGACTTTCACCGCGCCGGTCAGTTCGTGCTTGTTGAGCCCGATCGCCTGTTCGGCGGTCCAGCCGTAGAGCCGCGTGCAACCGTCCGACCAGCGCAGCACGCGCCCTTCGAGGTCGGTGATGGCGATAGGGGCGGAATCGAGCGCGGCATCGATGGCCCAGCGCGCGCTGCTCTCGCGGCCGATGCGCAGCCACGCCCAGGCGATCACCGCGCAGGAGGCCGTCACTTGCAGCGCGGCCAGGAAGATCACCACTGCCTCGGGCGCGAGCGCGGTATGCTTGTGGGCCCAGAACTGGGTGAGCGCCGAGACGACCGGCAGGATGACCGACAGCCCCAGCGTCCATTGCAGCGTGGAGGCGCCGAACCCGCAGGCCGGTTTGCGCGGCCAGGCATATTCGCGGCGCATCAGCACGATGGCGATGGCCAGCAGGCAGACCGAAAGCATCGTCGGCACCGACATCAGCGCGTGGCGGGTCGCTTCGTCCGGCCGGCTGACGCCGGTGGGCAGGAGGCTGCCGGAGATCGCCGCGATCGCGATGGAGACGCAGGCGAATGTCACGGTCGCGCGGCGCATCATCTGGCGCGGCGAGGCGACCGAGAACGTGGCAAGGCTGAGCAGCAGCAGGGCGATGGCGGGCAGTACGCCCGGCCGGCCCGGCGACGGACGCAGCTGCGCGACGACGGCATCGGGAAACAGCAGCGTGTCTATCCCGAGGGCGCGTCCGCAGGCTTCTTCGACGAGCGCGATCACGCCGACGAGCATGGGAAGCAGCAGAATGACAAGGGCAGCACTACGCCTGCCGCGCGCGGTTGCCCACACGGCCATGCCGATCGCCATGCAGGATACCGCGGTAAGCGGCTGCATGAGATAGCCGGTGGCGGGCTGTCCCGTCAGGCTGAGGTTCCCCGAGAACCAGCCCATCAGAACGACCATGCCGATGATTTGCGCCACCGCGACAAGGGCAGGCACAGCCGGTGCCAACGTGGCAGGAGGCGACCCGCTCCAGCGCGGCGGAGGAGGATTCAGTTCCTGCATCCGGGTCCGCTGTTTCCGCCTAGAATCTCAGGCTCCAAGGCGAGGGCCGCATTATCGCGTCGCGCGGGTTTGTAAATAGACGGGGAAGGGGCCGGGCGCGACATGCGGCCCGGTTTGCGGATAACCGGTTGATATTCGGTTTCCCGAAACCGGTGTTTTCCGGATATTTCCTGAAGAGTTTTTCAAAAATGCGATGAAGCGCAATTTGGGGCACGCGCGGATGCCGCGAAATCCCGGCCAGAATTCGCTGGCCAGAATTCGGGGGCCAGAATTCCTGTGGAGGCCCGCGCGGGCCGAATCTGGATCGGCTTAGACCGGCGGCAGGCCCTGGCCGACCACGCCGTTCTCGTTGGAAAGACCGTTGAGAATGGCGCGGTTGACGTCGATCAGGTCGTCGATTTCATCGCGTCCGGCCATCACGTCCGAGGTGTATCTGCTCACCCACAGGCCAATGGAAATGATCGTTGCCCGCAGATCGTCCGGAAGACGATTTCCCGGTATCGCACAGATATTTGCGAACGTGCCCCAGACCATGCGGTTGCGGTGCAGGGCGGGCATGAGCTTGACGCCCCTGAGCCCGGCGTCGCGCGCCGCGATCATCTCGGAAGTGATCTGGGTCATCAGCCGGTACTCGGTGCTGCGCGGCGAGGCGGCGACTTCCTGCACGCGGCGATAGGCATTGATTGACATGGTGGCTCCAGCGAATGTCGTCCGCGCCGATGCGCGCCCATCAATATAGGACGAAATCGCGGCGGACGGTCGTGCCGCGTGGTCTGTCGCCCCTCGTCCTTCAAAAACCCGCGTGCCGCATCCGGGGAGTGTGAACTTCTTCCTATAATCACGGCAAGGCTTCGGCCATTCATCATTCGCGGACCCATTCATGCTCAACGCCATCGGCCTTGTCGTCATCCTGCTGTGCGTCTTCGGCAGCTTCCTGATGTCGGGCGGTAACATCATGGTCATCTTCCATGCCCTGCCGCACGAAATGATGGCGATCGCGGGTGCCGCGATCGGCGCCTTCATCCTTGGAAACTCGCTCGAAACGGTCAAGAAGGCCTGGAAGGGCGTGCTGCGCGTGTTCAAGGGCTCGCACTGGAGCGAGGGCGATTTCCGCGACCTGCTGACGCTGCTGTTCACGCTGCTCGTCACGTTCCGCAAGGAAGGCGCCAATGCGATCGAGCGTCACCTGGATGAGCCGGCCGAGAGCAGCATCTTCCAGCGCTATCCGCGCCTGCTGATCGATGCCGGGCTGATCGAGTTCACCTGCGACTACTTGCGCATGATGACCGTCAACTTCGAGGACCCGCACCAGCTGGCCGAAGCGATGGAGCACGATATCGAGCGCCATCATCACGAGGAAATGCTGCCGCAGCACTCGCTTCAGATGATGGCGGACGGCCTGCCGGCGCTCGGCATCGTCGCGGCCGTTCTCGGCGTCATCAAGACGATGAGCTCGATCGACCAGCCCACCGAAATCCTGGGAGCGATGATCGGCGGCGCGCTGGTCGGTACGTTCCTGGGCGTGTTGCTCGCCTACTGCCTGGTCGGCCCGATCGCGCAGAAGCTCCAGCAGGTCATCGATTCCGACTTCAAGCCCTACATGATCGTCAAGACCGCGATCATCGGCCACGCGCAGGGGCAGCCCACCGAAGTCGCCATCGAACTCGCCCGCCGCATGACCCCCTCGCCTTACGCGCCCTCGTTCACCCAGCTTGAAGCGGCGCTCGACGAAGTGAAGGACCAGCTCAATGCCAAGCCTGCCTGAAGGCACGAGCGGCGAAGGGCCGCTCGCACTGTCTACTCACGCTTCGACCGTGACGGCCGAGGAACTGCGCGACCGTCTGGTTGCCACCATCGGCGCCATCGAGATCGATGCCGCAAACGTGGAATCCGTGGGGCAGGCCGTGCTCCAGCTACTTCTCGCCGCCCGGAACGAGGCGGATGCGACGGGTCGCCCGTTCGCCATCGTCAATCCCAGCCAGCCCTTTGTCGACCGCGTCCGCGCTTGCGGACTGGCGGCGCCGCTGGGGCTCGTTGAAGAGGAATTTCCCGCGTGAGCAAACTCATCCTAACTGTCGACGATTCCGCCACGATCCGCATGCTGCTGAAGGCATCGCTGAGCGCGCAGGGTTTCCGCATCGAGAGCGCCAATGACGGCGAGCACGGGCTGGAACGCATGCACGAGGTGAAGCCGGACCTGCTGATCACCGACATCAACATGCCCAAGATGGACGGCTTCGAACTGATTGAGGCCGTGCGCAAGACCAACGAGTTCAAGGGCACGCCGATCCTGGTGCTCTCGACCGAATTCTCGGACGAGAAGAAGACCCGTGCCCGTGAGGCCGGGGCCACCGGTTGGATCACCAAGCCCTTCGACGCCGACCGTCTGGGAGCGGCGATCCGCCGCGTCTGCCCGTGAGCGACGAACTCGACGAAATCCAGGCGATCTTCTTCGAGGAGTGCGTCGAGGGTCTGGCGGTGGCCGAGGAAGGCCTTTCCGCCATGGCCGCCGGCGATACCTCGGCGGGCGTGATCGCCGGCGTGTTCCGCGCCGTCCACTCGATCAAGGGTGGCTCGGGCGCATTTGGACACACCGCGCTGCTCGGCTTCTCGCACCGGTTCGAGAACGTGCTGGACGAAGTGCGCGCCGGTCGCATCGCGCCGACGCCTGAAGTGACGCAGTGCCTGCTGGGCGCGTTCGATATCCTGTCTGACCACGTTTCCGCCGCGCAGACCGGCGGCGATGCGCCGGACGACGGGCTGATGCTGGAGCAGCTGGACGCCATTCTCGCGGGCGGCGGCGCGCCGGCCGCCCAGCCGGAACCGGAGCCCGTCGCGCCGGAGCCCGTTGCGGCAGCGGAGGACGAGTTCGGCTTCGTCCCGGTCGCGGCGCCGATCATCGATCTGGACGCCGATTTCGATCCCTTCGGTTTCGAGCCGGTGGCCGTCGCTCTCGACGATTTCGATGCGCCCGAGGCTGCCGAACCGGCTGGCTGGACGGTCCGCTTCGGTCCCTCGCGCGCGGCCATGGCCAATGGCGGCGAACCGCTGCTGGTGATCCGCGAGCTGGAATCGATGGGCGGCGAAGTGACCGCCGTCGATAGTGAGGCCCTGCCGCCGCTTGCCGAACTCGATCCCGAGGACAGCTACTTCGTCTGGACGCTGACGGTTCCCGCCAGCGTGGACGAGCGCGACATTCGCGACTGCTTCGACTTCGTTGCACCGGACTCGCTGATCGAAGTCGTGCGCGCGGAAGACACCGTTGTCGGTGGCGCCGAGCCGGGCGTTGCGGCGTTCGAGGAATTGCCGTTCGAACCGGTTCCGTTCGAGCCGATATCGTTCGAGGCCGAGCCGGTTCTCGCCGAACCTGTCCCGACCCCCGCGCCGGTCGCCGTTGCCGCGCCGGTCGAAGCGCCCCGGCCTGCGGTCGCCGCCCCGAAGGCGGAGGCGCCCAAGCCGGAAGCCAAGTCCGGTGGCGTCGAAGTGGCGCAGTCGATCCGCGTCGATCTCGGCAAGCTGGACCAGCTGCTCAACCTCGTCGGCGAACTGGTGATCCGCAGCTCGATCCTTTCGGACCGTCTGCCGCCCGCCGATCAGGAGCGCGTCGAGCTTCCCGAGCTTTCGCGCCTGATCCGCCAGATCCAGGACAACGTCATGTCGCTGCGCGCGCAGCCGATCAAGCAGGCGTTCTCCCGCGTGCCGCGCATGCTGCGCGACCTGATGGCGGAAACCGGCAAGCGCGTTCAGCTTGAGACCACCGGCGAGATGACCGAAGTCGACAAGGGTGTGATCGAGAAGATCGGCGATCCGCTGACGCACATGATCCGCAATGCCGTGGACCACGGCATCGAGGGTCCCGAGGAGCGCGAAGCCGCCGGCAAGCCGGCCGAGGGCACGATCCATCTCTCCGCCGAGCAGAAGGGCGGCCGCATCATCGTGCGGGTGCGTGACGACGGGCGCGGCATCAACCGCGAGCGCGTGCGCGCCAAGGCGATCGAGCGCGGCATCATCACCGCCGACGCCCAGCTTTCCGATGAGGAAATCGATGGCCTGATCTGCGCGCCGGGCTTCTCCACCGCCGAGACGATCTCGAACATCTCGGGTCGCGGCGTCGGCATGGACGTGGTGCGCTCGAACGTCGAGTCACTGGGCGGCCGACTGGAAATCAATTCGGTGCCGGGCGAGGGGACGACCTTCTCGATGGCGCTGCCGCTCACGCTCGCCATTCTCGACGGCATGATCGTGCGGCTTGGCGAACAGCGCTTCGTGCTGCCGCTGGCCAATGTGATCGAGACCGTCCAGCCCGAGCCGGGCCAGGTCCAGGCGACGTCGCCGACGTCCGAAGTGATCGAGCTGCGCGGCCAGTACCTGCCGGTGCGGCGCGTGGGCGAGATGTTCGGCCTGCGCTCGCAGCGGGCGCCCGAGGACTCGCTCGTCATCATCGTCGAAAGCGACACGGCGGGCCATGTCGGGCTGATGGTCGATACGATCGACAACCGCCGCGAGGTGGTCATCAAGAGCCTGGAGGACAACCTCCACCCGATCCGCGGCCTCGGCGGCGCGACCATCCTGGGTGACGGCGCCATCGCGCTGATCCTCGATGTCGACGCGCTGGTCGTGCCCGGCGGCGGCTTTTCCAAATATGTACTGAAAGGACTGGCGGCATGAGCACCGAAGCGATTGCAAACGACGAACGCAAGATCGTCACGTTCACGCTGGGCAACCAGCTGTTCGGGATCGAGATGGCCTCGCTGATCGAGATCCGCGAATGGGAAGAACCGACCCCGCTGCCCAGCGTGCCGTCCTATGTTCTGGGCGTCGCCAATCTGCGCGGTTCGGTGATCCCGATCGTCGGCCTGTCCGAGCGTCTGGGCTGGGAGCCCAGCGTGCTGCACTCGCGCTCGTGCGTGCTGGTCGTCACCATCGGCGGCCGCAATGCCGGCTTCCTGGTGGACGAAGTGCAGGACATCGTCTCGATCAAGGGCAGCGAGATCCAGCCCGCGCCCGATACCGAGGTCAATGACCAGAGCGCCATCGCCGGTCTCGTCAAGATCGAGCGCCGCACCTCGGACGCGTCGAACCCGGAAGCGATGTGCCTGCTGCTCGACCTCGAAGCGCTGAGCCTGACGCGTCATATCCCGGAACTGGCTGCGTGAGCACCGGCACTGCTTCTGCGGGCACGCTCGCGGCGAACGCGGAGCTGCGCCCCGCGCAGTTCCACGAGATCGCCGCGATCATGCAGCGCGAGGCACGCATCCATCTTGTCGAAGCCAAGACGACGCTGGTGCATTCGCGCCTTAGCCGCCGTCTGCGCGAGCACGGGCTGACCAGCTTCGCCGACTATGTTTCGCTGGTGCAGCGCGATGCGACCGAGCGTCATGCCATGGTCGTGGCGCTGACCACCAACCACACGCACTTCTTCCGCGAAGTCCATCACTTCGATCACTTGCGCTCGGCCGTGGTGCCGCAGTTGCAGGAACGCGCGCGGCGCGGTGAGAAAGTGCGGATCTGGTCGGCAGGCTGTTCCAGCGGCGAGGAAGTCTATTCGATCGCCATGTGCCTGGCGGGCGATACGCCTGCGGGCGCGGCCTGGCTGGAGCAGGGCGACGTGCGCCTGCTCGCCACCGACATCTCGCCCCCGGTGGTCGAGGCGGTGACGCTGGCGACCTATCCCGACGCGGCAGTGGAGCCGATCCCGGCCGCCTATCGCCAGCGTTGGCTGCGCCCGGCGGGCACCGGCTACAACACCGTTGCCGAACCGCTGCGCAAGCTGGTGGCGGCGCGCGTGCTCAATCTCTTCGACACCTGGCCGATGCGCCAAAAGTACGACGTGATCTTCTGCCGCAACGTGATGATCTACTTCGACGATACCGCCAAGGCCGAGCTGGAGGCGCGTCTCGTCGACATGCTGGTGCCGGGCGGCATGCTCTACATCGGTCATTCCGAACGCCTGATCGGCCCTGCCGCCACCCGCATGAAGCCGGTTGCGCAGACCGCCTATGCCCGCATCGACGGCGCGGGGGCGGCATGACCGAAACAACCGACAAAGTCCGCGTCGTCGTCGTCGATGACAGCGCGGCGATGCGCGCGCTGCTGACCAAGCTGCTCAACCACGATCCGATGATCGAGGTGGTGGGACAGGCCCCCGAGCCGCATGCCGCGCGCGAGATGATCAAGGCGCTCAACCCCGATGTCGTCACGCTCGATGTCGAGATGCCGGGGATGGACGGGCTTTCGTTCCTCGAACGGATCATGCGCCTGCGGCCGATGCCGGTGGTCATGTGCTCGACACTGACCGCGCGCGGTACCGAAGCGACGATCGAAGCGCTGCGCCTCGGCGCGGTGGACTGCATCGCCAAGCCTTCGGGCAATCCGCTGGAAATCGCCCAGGACGGCGCGCTGCTGCGCAAGATGGTCAAGACCGCCGCGCGCTCTTCGGTGCGTGCAGCCGTGGCCCGCCCGGTTCCCGGGCGCGTGGTCCCGGCCAATCCGGCACCAGCCGCCGGTCCCATGCGCGACGTGGTGATCGCCATCGGCGCCTCCACCGGCGGCGTCGAGGCCCTGTTCACGATCATCGGCGCGCTGCCGGTCGATTGCCCACCGGTGCTGGTGGTCCAGCACATGCCCGCGATCTTCACCGGCGGCTTCGCCGCGCGGCTCGACCGCGAGGCGCGGGTGACCGTGGTGGAGGCCAAGGACGGCATGCCGTTGAAGCGCGGGACAGTCTACCTCGCGCCCGGCGGCAGCCATCACATGGAATTGGTCGGCGGGACCAGCGGCCACGTGCGACTGGTCGCGTCGGACCCCGTTGGCGGCCATCGGCCCTCGGTGGACGTGCTGTTCAATTCGGTTGCCCGGCTTGGCTCGCGGGCGGTGGGGGTCATCCTCACCGGCATGGGGGCGGACGGGGCCGAGGGGCTCTCGGCGATGCGTGCCGGGGGTGCCCGCACGCTCGGCCAGAGCCGCGAGACCTGCGTGGTCTACGGGATGCCGCGTGCCGCTTTCGAGCGGGGCGCGGTTGAGAAGGAAGTGAATTTGTCGGCAATGCCCGAGGCTATCCTCGCGGCGTGCCGAAGGTAAATGGAGCGCGTCACATGCCGGCAGCGGCTGCAATCAAGGTAATGGTGGTCGACGACCAGACGAGCATGCGCGCGATGATCCGCCGCGCATTGCAGGATCTGGGTTTCAAGGACATTCGTGACAAGGCCGGGGCGGGCGAGGCGCTGGCGGCAATCAAATCGGACCGCGTGCATCTCGTCATCTCGGACTACAACATGCCGGACATGGACGGCCTCGAATTCCTCGAGGCGGTGCGTAACGATCCGGTGATCGGCAAGACCGTGTTCATCATGCTCACCGGCTCGGCCGACAAGGAGGTCGTCCAGAAAGCCGCGGCGCTGGGCGTCAACAACTACGTGGTCAAGCCTTTCGCGCCCGCTGCGCTGAAGGAGAAGATCGAGCGCGTCTTCGGTGAGCTCGTCTGATCTCCATGCGCCGTGTCTCCATCGTCCAGGGCGAATTCCATGTCGCGAGCCAGGAAGGGGTGGTCATTTCCACCCTGCTCGGCTCGTGCATCGCCGCATGCCTTCAGGACCCGGTGGCGCGGGTGGGGGGCATGAACCATTTCCTGCTGGGTGAGCCGGGTGCGGATAGCCCGGTCACCGGCGTCGAAATGCAGCGATACGGCGTTCATGCGATGGAACTGCTGATCAACGCGCTGATGCAGCGCGGCGCTCAGCGCTCGCGGCTGCGGGGGCATCTTTACGGCGGTGCGAACATCGTCGCCGGGCTTGGCGGCATCGGCACGAAGAACGGCGAATTCGCCCGCAACTTCATGCGTACCGAAGGGATCGCGGTCGACCGCTGCGACCTGGGCGGTACGCAGGCCCGCAAGGTGGAATTCATGCCGTTCGAGGGGCGGGTCCGCGCGATGCTGGTCAAGGACCAGCCGCTGCCCGCCGCTCTGCGGCCCGCGCCCCTCGCCGCGCCGCAGCGCACGGGCGAACTCGAACTTTTCTGATGACGGCGTCGCTCGATCGGCCGGCGAGCGACTACAGGGGGACCGAAGAAGTGACGATCATGATGGAAGGCGATGGCGCGCCGCTGTGCCAGGCGCCGTTTGGCCACGCACTCGCGCACGAGATGCGCGTGGCGCGCGAACTGCTGGAGGAACTGGCCGGAGTGCTGGTGTCCGACGAGCGCTTCGTGGCCGACTACCTCGACCAACTCCAGGCCTTCGACCTCATCGCCCAGCACGTGGACGAGAGCGCGGCCCTGCTCGAACGCGTGGCGGCCGGGCAGCCGCTGCCCGATGCGCTGGGCCAGGTCCGGCTCAATGTCATGCAGGCGCGCCTCCGCGCCGCGCTCGACTGAAGGAATACCTGAGTGGCGCAGGGCAACGGCGATACGACGATCGTCATCCGCAAGGTCAAGAAGATGGCCCGACCGGCTCATCACGGCGGGGCGTGGAAGGTGGCCTATGCCGACTTCGTGACGGCGATGATGGCCTTCTTCATGCTGCTCTGGCTGCTGGCGAACCCGGACAAGGCGCAGCTCAAGGGGCTGGCCGAATACTTCTCACCGGCCGCCGAACGCAACGCCCAGCCTTCGACGCTGACCAGCACGCCGGGGCCGCAGCCGGGCCTTGGCGGGCATACCCGCCGCGCCCAGGCCGAGGACCAGAAGGCGCTGGGCCAGCCCTCCGCCGAATCCGGCGTGAAGGGCGCCTCGCGCGGGGGCACGGCCGATGTGCCGGAAGCCGCGCTGCGGGTGATGGCGCAGGAAATGCAGCTCTCGCTCGAACAGCCGGTGGATGCTTCCGAAGGCAAGCAGAACGTCGATGTCGAGCAAGAGCGCGATGGCCTGCGGATCCACCTTGTCGACACCGCCCAGCGCTCGATGTTCAAGGGCGCGACGGCTCAGCTCAATGACTATGCGCGCGACATGCTCGTGCGGATCGCCCGCAAGCTGGCCGGAACCGGCGCGCAGATCGCGATCGAAGGCCACACCGATTCCACCGGGGGGCAGAGCGAGGCCAACTGGTCGCTGTCTGCCCAGCGTGCGCTTGCTGCGCGCGCGGCCATGGTGGGCGCGGGCCTGCCGGCCGACCGCTTCGCCGAAGTCGTCGCCAAGGCAGGGACCGAGCCGGTCTATCCCGACCATCCCGAGCGGCCCGAGAACCGGCGCATCACGATCGTCGTGATGGCCGCATCCTCGGCATTGCCGCAGGATGCCAGTTTCCGGTTCTGAAGGATCTACCGGGCACGATGATGCAAATTTGGAGCAGCAGGTGATCAGGAAGATCATGATCGCAGTGGCCGCGCTTGTCGGTGGCACCGCCATCGGCGGGGGCGCGGCTTATGGCGTTGTACAATGGGCGCCGCAATGGCTGCCGGGGATGCACAAGCAGCCCGCGGCCAGCGAATTCGTGCCGACGGGCACGATCCTGGCGCCGATCACGTTCGCCGACGGGCGCCTTTCGGGCTACGTCTCGTTCGAGTGTCAGCTGGAAGTGCCCAAGGGCAAGGGCGAGGAAGTGACGAAGCAGCTGCCGGTGCTGCTCAACGCAGTCAACATGCGCAGCTATCGCCAGCCGCTGGCGAGCGGGCCCGACGGGATGATCCCCAATCTCGACGTATTCCGCCGCGTGGTGATGGACGCCGCGCGCGAAGTCTACGGACCCGAACTCGTGCGCCGGGCGGTCATCACCCAGGCAGCACCGATCTGACACCTTCAAGGACACGTACATGCCGTTGCCGCCTTCATCCCGCCTCGGTGCCGCCGACGAGCTTTCGGGCTCGCTCGGTGCTGCCCCCGACCATGCGGTCGAGGTTGCGCCCGATTCCGGACCGGAAGCCATGAACCCGCGCGATCTCGTTGCCCGCGCGCCGCGCGTCACCACGATCCTGCTGATCGGCAAGCTGGCAGCGGGCGACCGCGAGACCCTGTGCCGCGTGCGCAACATCTCGGAAACCGGGATGATGGCCGAAGTGCACGGCAGCTTCACCGTCAACGAAGCGGTCGAAGTCACGCTCAAGGCCGGAGACACGCTGGCCGGCACCGTGCGCTGGAACCGCGCGGGCCGGATCGGCGTGGCGTTCGACGAGAAGGTCGACGTGCCCGAACTGCTGGCCCATGCGGCGATGCGCAGCGGGGCCGAGGGTATCGCGCGCGGGCCCCGCTTTACCGCCGATTGCCCGGTGGCGCTGCTGGTGGTGGGCTATCGCCACCCGGCGCGTCTGGTCGATATCTCGCAGGGCGGCGCCCGCGTGACCGTGGCAAGTGCCATGCCGCGCGACCAGTTGCTCGGCATCGCCATCCCCGGCCTTGGCGAGCACGAGGCGGCGGTGCGCTGGGTGGGGGAGGAGGCCTGCGGGCTGGTCTTCCTCGAACCGCTTGCGTTTGCGGAACTGGGCCCCTGGCTGCTCGACATGCGCGCCCGGTTCGGGAAGCAGGAAGACGGATCGTAACGGGGAAATCGGGGCCGGTGTCTATCCCGGCCCACCAAAGCTTTTGACCAGCGACCCCGCCACCAGCGCCCAGCCGTCCACCAGCACGAAGAAGATGATCTTCATCGGCAAGGACACGGTCGCGGGCGGCAGCATCATCATGCCCATCGCCATCAGCACGGCAGCCACGGCAAGGTCGATCACGAGGAACGGCAGCAGCAGCAGGAAGCCGATCTCGAAAGCGCGGCGCAGTTCGGAGATCATGAAGGCGGGCATCAGCGTCGACATCGGCAGCGCCTCGCGCGAGGCGGGGACTTTGCCGGAGAGCGAGACGAACAGCTTCACGTCCTCGTCCCGCACTTGCTTCAGCATGAAGGTGTGGAACGGCTTCTGCGCCCGGTCGAGAGCCTGCGTCTCGTTGATGCGGCCCTGGTTGTACGGGACCATGGCATCCTTGTACGCCGCGTCGAACGTCGGGGCCATGACGAAGAAGCTGAGGAACAGCGCCAGGCTGATGATCACCGGGTTCGGCGGCACGCCTTGCGCGCCAAGGCCCGAGCGCAGCAGCGAGAGCGCGACGACGATGCGGGTGAACGACGTGACCGTCATCAGGATGCCGGGCGCAAGGCTCAGCACCGTCATCAGCAGGACAAGCTGGATCACCCGGCTCGACACTGCGCCGCCGCCGGCACCGCCGCCACCAAGCCCGCCCAAGGCGTCGGGCGCGGCTGCCGCCGCAGCGGCCTTGGCCATCGCGAGTTCGGGCACGGCGAAAGCGAGCGCGGCACAGCCCAGCGCCGCGACAAGTGCGATACGCCGGTTCATTCGCCCGCGTCCCTGTTCCGGGTGATGCCGCTGCACGGCGCCGAATCCAGCATGATCACGCCTTCCGGCGCGATCAGCAGGCTGATTTCCTTGTAGTCGCGCCGGATCAGCACGACCTGACGGCGCGGATCGAGCGAGAGCCGCTCGACCAGTTCCAGACGGCGCGTGGTGTCCTTGTCGCCCAGGTTGGCGAGCCACTTCTGCGGCAGTCGCAGGTCGTAGCGGCGCACCACCCAGAGCGCGCCGACCAGCAGCCCCAGCACCACGGCCAGCGCCCCAAGGGTGCGCAGCAGGGCAAGAAACTCCACCGATCAACCCTCGCGCTCGACGACCTTGGTGATTTCGAGCGACATGTGCTCGCCGTTCACCAGGATCTTGCCTTCGGCCACCAGTTCTTCGTTCACGTAGACGCGGGTGGGATCGCTGTGGCCGCAGTCGAGCGGGATCACCGCGCCGCGGCTCATCTTGAGAACCTGCCGGATGGGAATGCTGGTGGAACCCAGCACGATCGACAGGTCGATGGGAATACCTTCGAGGACGGACATTGCAGTGCGTCTCCTTTCGCCCTCGTTATAGGAAAGAAAAATATAGGAGTGATCCGAACTAGGCAAAAAATGCCTATAAGGAAGCTGTCTGCACCGCAGGCTGACTGCGGACAGGGGAGCTAACACGATGGAATTGCAAGACTCGATCGACGTATCGGCGTCCGGCCTGCGTGCCCAGTCGCTGCGCATGCGCGTGATCGCGGAAAACCTCGCGAACTCGGACTCGGTCGCGACCACTGCGGGCGGTGATCCCTATCGCCGCCGCGTCGCCACTTTCGCCTCCGAAGTGGACCGTGCGACCGGGGCCACCAAAGTCTCGATCAAGTCGATCGAGGGCGACAAGAGCCAGTTCACCCGCGTCTACCAGCCGGGCAGCCCCGCTGCCGACGCCGGCGGTTATGTCGAGCAGCCGAACGTCAATCCGCTGATCGAAGCGGCCGACATGAAGGCGGCCCAGCGGTCTTACGAAGCCAATCTCAACGCCATCGAATCCGCGCGCGGCATGACCATGCGCACGATCGACCTGCTCAAGTAAGGAACCTGACCATGGCAATCGGAGCCCTCGACGCGGCCGCCGCCTATGGCCGCGCGATCAAGAACACTGCGCCCACGTTCGGCACGTCGGACGACAGCTCCACCTCGGTCGGCGGTGCTGCCGGAGACGGCGGCACCTTCGGTTCGATGGTGGAATCGATGGTCGGCGATACTGCCAACTCGCTGCGCAACGCCGAGACGCAGAGCGCCAAGCAAGTGGCGGGCAAGGGTGACCTGATCGACGTCGTCACCGCCATCGGCGCCGCCGAAACCGCTCTCGACACCGTGGTTTCGGTGCGTGACCGCGTGGTCAACGCCTATTCCGAAATCATGCGGATGCAGATCTAGCCGGAAGGGCAGGGGCGCGTCATGGACTCGGCTTCCACCATCGAGATTGCGCGCACCGCGATGGTGCTGGTGCTGACGGTCGCCGGCCCCATGCTGATCGCGGGGCTGATCGTCGGCGTCCTGGTCGGCCTGCTTCAGGCGTTGACGCAAGTGCAGGAAATGACCCTGACTTTCGTGCCCAAGCTGGTGGTGGTGGGCACGGTGTTGCTGCTTTCCCTGCCGATGATCGGCCATGCGCTTTCGGCTTTCATGGAGCGTATAGCCGACCTCATCGTCGCGGGTTGAGGCGATGGACGCCGCCCTCCTTGCCGCGCTGCCGGTTGATGCGACCACCTTCCTGATCCTGTTCACGCGGGTCGGGGCGGTGGTCATGCTGCTTCCGGCCTTTTCCGAGGAATCGGTGCCCGCGCAGATCCGTTTGGTGATGGCGCTGGGCCTTTCCGTCGGGCTTTACGGGCTGCTTGCCCCGCGCATCGGCCCGGTATTGCAGGGCCCGCAGGGCGGCATGGCCAACCTGCCGATCATCGTGATCGCGGAGATGCTGGTGGGGCTGGCCTTCGGCTCCATCGTCAAGATCATGTTCACTGCCGCCGCGATTGCCGGTTCCATGGCGACGCAGCAGGTCGGGCTTTCCTCCGCGCTGGTCAACGATCCCTCGATGGGCGGCCAGTCGCCGCTGCTGTCGCGCCTGTTCGGGCTAGCGGCGGTGCTGGTGTGCATGGCGTTCGGCGTGCACCACTTGTGGATCGAGGCCATCGTCCGGTCCTATTCTACTTTCCCGGTCGGCGGGATGCCGCCTGCGGCGGACTTCGCGCAACTGGCGATCCACGTGACCGGGCAGGCGATGGCGCTGGGTGTCAGCCTGGCCGCGCCGCTGATCCTCTACGGCGCGCTGTTCAACCTCGGCCTTGGCCTTGCCGCCCGCGTGGCGCCGCAGATCCAGGTCTTCTTCATCACCCAGCCGCTCAACCTGATGCTGGGCATTTCGCTGGTCGGCGTGACGCTGGGCTCCATGCTCACCGCCTTCGCCTCGGCCATGACCGCGTTCATGCAGGACGGATGGAAGTTCTGACGCCATGGCCGAAAGCGAAAAGGACCAGCGGACACAGGAGGCGACACCCAAGCGCCTTGAGGATGCCCGCCGGCGCGGCGAAGTGGCGATGGCCACCGAAGTCCGCCACGCGGCGATGCTGATTGGCGCGTTGATCGTCACCGGCGGCGTGGGTGCCAGCGCCTTTGCCTCGCTGGGCCCGCTGATGGTGCGCCTTTGGGGCAATGCCGACGAATATCGGCTCGATTCCAACGGAGCGCAGAGCCTGATGACCGGGCTCGCCATTCACTTCATCTGGTCGCTCCTGCCGGTCTTCGCGGTGCTGCTGGCCTGTATCGCGGTGATGGCGATGGTGCAGGGCCGCTTCACCATCGCCTGGGCCCGGCTCGCGCCGAAATGGTCCAAGTTCAATCCGGTGTCCGGCCTCTCGCGCATGTTCGGCAAGCGCGCGCTGATCGAATTCGCCAAGACGCTGGCCAAGTTCCTGGGCATTGCCTTCGTCGTGTTCAAGGTGCTGAGCCCGCGCATTGTCGGGCTCGACCAGCTGGTCGGCTATGCGCCCGGCGCGGTAGCCAGGGCGGCGGCCGAACTGATGTTCGACGCGGTGCGCGCGGCGGCGATCTCGGTCTCGCTGCTGGCGCTGGCCGACTATATCTACCAGAAGCGCGCCTTCCTCAAGCGCATGCGCATGACCCTTCAGGAAGTGAAGGACGAGCACAAGCAGAGCGAGGGCGATCCCAAGATCAAGGGCAAGATCCGCCAGATCCAGATGCGGCGGTCACGCCAGCGCATGATGGCGGCAGTGCCGACCGCCAGCGTGATCGTCACCAATCCCACCCATTATGCCGTCGCGCTGAAGTACGATCACGGGCAGATGGCCGCGCCGCTGGTCATTGCCAAGGGCGTCGATGCCATCGCGCTCAGGATCCGTGAGATCGCGACCGAGGCCAATGTTCCGATCGTGGAGAGCCCGCCGCTTGCGCGTGCGCTGTTCGCCTCGGTCGAGATCGACCGGCCGATCCCCATCGAGCACTACGCCGCCGTGGCGGAGATCATCGGCTACGTCATGCGCCTCGCCCGTCGCGGTGCCGGACGCCCTGCCGGGAGCAGCGTGCGGTGAAGGGAAAAAGCCCGATGACCTGCTCCGGCGCGCTCAACCATCTTCCTATAAGGACACTGATGCAGATGCCCCTGAAATCGCGGAAGCGCGCGTCGCTCGCTGTCCTGGCTCCAGCCCTTGCCGCCGTGCTGGCGCTGGCCGCGCCGGGCACCGCTTTTGCGGACTCGCAGCCGCGCATCAAGGACATCGTCGATGTCGAGAACGTGCGGCCGAACCAGTTGGTCGGCTACGGTCTCGTCGTCGGCCTCCAAGGCACCGGCGACCGTATCCGCAACGTGCCGTTCACCGAAGAGACGTTGCAGGCCATGCTCGAACGCATGGGCGTCAACATTCGCGGCGACCAGATGCTGACCCAGAACGTCGCCGCCGTGACCGTGACCGCGACGATGCCGCCGTTCGCCCGCTCGGGCTCGACGATCGACGTGCAGGTCTCGGCGCTGGGCGATTCCACCAGCCTTCAGGGCGGCATCCTGCTGGTCTCCTCGCTGCGCGCGCTGGACGGCGAGATCTACGCGGTGGCGCAAGGGCCGGTCGCGGTCTCCGGCTTCAAGGCGCAGGGCGCGGCCGCCAAGCTCAGCCGCGGCGTGATGACCACCGCGCGGATCGCTGGCGGCGCCATCGTCGAGCGTGAGGTGCCTTACGACCTGCGCTCTGCGCAGAGCCTCAAGCTGGCGCTCAAGAACCCCGATTTCACCACCGCGCGGCGGATCGCCGAGCGGATCAACAACGAAGTTTCGGGCGCCGCGACCGTGCTCGATCCCGCGACGGTGGAGATCACCCCGCACGGCGGCTCGGTGATCGAGCTGGTCACCCGGATCGAGAACCTGACCGTGCCGGTCGACCAGCCAGCGCGCATCGTCATCAACGAGGCGGCGGGAACCGTGGTCATGGGCGCGGATGTGCGCGTGAGCCCGGTTGCGATCGCGCAGGGCGGGCTTACCATCAGCGTGACCGAGAGCCCGGTCGTTTCGCAGCCGGGGCCGCTGTCCAGCGGGCAGACGACCACCGTGCCGCGCACCCGGATCGAGGCGAACGACGGCAACGGCGCCTCGCTGGCGATGCTGACCGGGGGCACCTCGCTCCAGAATCTGGTCTCGGGGCTCAATGCGCTGGGCGTTAGCCCGCGTGACCTCATCACTATCCTTCAGGCCTTGCAGAGCGCCGGCGCGCTTCAGGCCGAGATCACCGTGCAATAAGAAAAGGAGGCAGCAAGATGACCGACACCACCATCACGTCGCTTCCGGCGCCGCAGGTTTCTCCCTCGCCGGACAAGTCTCCGGCCGGCGTGGCTCGCCAGTTCGAAGGCGTGTTCGCCGGGCAGGTCGCCAAGATGATGCTCGAAAGCGTCGATCAGGGCGACGAATTCTCGGGCGGCCACGGCGAGGAAATGTTCCGCGGGGTCCTGGCCGAGCAGGTCGGCAACCAGATCGCCAAGGGCAAGGGGCTGGGCATCGCCTCGGCCGTCCAGGCCCAGATCATCCGCATGCAGGGCGGCAACCCTCAGGGAGTGACCGGCAATGCCGAATGAAATGATCGAGATCATGACCTCGCTCTCGCTGGTCATGCGTGAGGAAACCGAGCGTCTGGAACGCCGCGAGCGCGTGCTGGACCTTGCCTCGCTGGCAGCGGCGAAAGCGCGTCTGGTCGCCTCGCTGGAGGAAATGCTGGCCCGTCGCAACCGCCGCGAGCCGGAGTGGACCGAGCAGATGGACGAGGAAACGCGCGAGCGCCTGTCGGACTGCCTGAGCGAACTGCGCGCGGCCTCGATCGCCAATGCGGCGCTGCTGGAGCGGCAGATCGAACTGTCGATGGAAATGATGACGGCCATCGCCGAGGAAGCCAAGCGGCTGAGCGGCAACCGTTCCTATACCTACGGCGCCAGCGGCGACATGGCCCGCGTGGAGGCGGCGACGCCGATCTCGTTCAACGGCGAATACTAAGGCGGAATACCAGCGCGGAATACTGGGCGACGGACCCATTCCCCCGAATACGGAGCGGGTTACGAACACAAACTCCGTCATCCCCGCGAAGGCGGGGATCCCGCTTCTGTTGTGCGGGGCGGGACGTCGCCAAGAAGCGGGGCCCCCGCCTTCGCGGGGGCGACGGGGTTTGAGGCTGCCAGCTCACCGTCGATATCGAGGCAGGGGTAGCGCCTCCGATGCGGCAAATCCCCGGCCAAAAGCGCCCGTCAGACCTCGTCGTCCGGGCTGCCCACCTTTTCCAGCATACCAAGGGTCGCCGAAGCCGGTGCCGCGCGGCCGAACAGGAAGCCCTGCCCGAAGGCGCAGCCGCGTTCGACGAGGAAGCGGGCTTGCTCCTCGGTCTCGATGCCTTCTGCCGTCACCGGCATGCCAAGGCTGCGGCCAAGGTCGAGCACCGTGTTGACCAGCTTGCGCCCGGGGTCGCTGTCGAGCGCCTGGATCAGCGTGCGGTCGATCTTGATCGTGTCGAGCGGCAAGTGGCACAGCCGCGCCAGACTGGCATAGCCCGTGCCGAAATCGTCCAGCGCGATGCGCGCACCGGCCCCGCGCAGCGTGTCGATCGTCGCGCGCGCATCGGCAAGGTTGTCCACCATCGCGTTCTCGGTGATCTCCACCGTCAGCCGTTCGGGCGGCAGGCCGCAGGCGAAGACGATCTGGAGCAGCCTTGCGGCAACGCCCGGATCGCAGACTTGCTGCGGCGACATGTTGACGGAAAGGCCCACCTCGTCCGGCCATTCGCGCGCGTTGCGGCAGGCCTGACGCAGCAGGCCGAACAGCATGTCGTCGATCAGCCGGAGATCTTCGCCCACTTGCAGGAACAAGTCGGGGCCCAGCAGGCCGCGATGCGGATGCTCCCAGCGGGCCAGCACCTCGAAGCGCGCGATCTTGCGCGAGGGCAGGGCGACGATGGGCTGGTAATGCGGAACCAGTTCGCCGCGCAGCAGGGCCGAGCGCAGCGCCTCTTCCAGCGCCGCGCGGTCGGTCAGGGTGGCAAGCATTTCGGGCGTGAAGCGGCGCACGGCAGCTCCGCCCGAAGCCTTGGCGCGCGACATCGCGATCGAGGCGCCGCGCAGCAGCCGCTCGGGCGTGGTAGTGCCCGAGGGATCGCTGGCGATGCCGATCGAGGCGGTCAGGTGGATCATGTGCCGCCCCAGCACGATGGGCGAGGCCAGTACGTCCAGCAGATCTGCGGCCACAGCCTCGGAGAGGTCGGCGCCGTCGTTCAGGGGCAGGACGCAGGCGAACTCGTCGCCGCCGACATGGACGACCCGGCCCGAGACTTTGGCCGCGATCCGCCCGCAGCGTCCGGCGGCGATGGCGATGACTTCGTCCCCGGCGGCGTGGCCGCACAAGTCATTGACCAGCTTGAACCTGTCGAGATCGAGGATCAGCAGGGAAAGCGGCTGCGGAGCGCCATCGTCTCCGCGCAGGAACGCCACGGCCCGTTCGACACTCCGCAGCGGCGGTTCGTGCCCGTCAAACGGGGACTCGCCGGCGCTCCCGAATTCCGGGCTATAGCTTCCCGGTCTCCGTTCGTGCCCTGCGGTCGTATCTCGCTGGCTGGCGCTGCGCATCGTCTGTCAACTTGTCTCCTTAATCCATTATATGGGATTGGAGTGCGCAACGGCCGGGTTGTCCTACAATTAGCGCCTATTCGAACATAGCTGACAGCACCGTGGCGATGCGGGCCGGGTCGAATGCGTCAAGCGCCACTTCGAAATCGGGATTGAGGCTGAAGCCCAGGGTGTGGCCCTGCCGGTCGAACGTGATGGCGATTACTCGCAGGCCGGTATCCTGCTCGATCACGGCAAGACCGCCGGCCGAGGGGAAGCGATCGGGATCGACCACCAGCACGGCGCGGCCGGGCAGCCCGGCGCCGAGCGTCGAGCGGCCGATGCGCAGGCCATAGGCGTTCGGCCCGGCGCTGCGCGGCACTTCCACGAATGTACCGGTCGGCGTGCGGGCGAGCAGGCCATCGGGCAGCGGCGATCCGAAGACGGGGACCAGCCGGACCGATGCATCCTCTCCAAGGGGCTGCGCGGGCGCCGGGCTCTCGGGTGCCTTCGGCGCGAACGCCGGGGGAGTGGCGGCATCGAGCACGGGAACCGGGCGTTCGAGCACGGATGTCTCCAGCGAAGAACCGATGGATGCGTTGAGTACCCTTGCGCCGGAAGCGCCGGCCTGGCGCATCGCGGGGGCCTCGGCGGAAACGGCCGGAGAACCACCCAGTTCGGCGCGCAGCGCGGCGGTGCGGGTACGGGTCTTGGTGATGCGGATCTGCGGATTGGCGACCAGCGACAGGAACGCGTCGAGTTCGCCGCGCGCGCAGGCTGCGACGACGGCGGCCGCGAGCGCGGCATCGTCGGCCACGCCGAACAGGCGGCGCAGCGAGCCGCGCACTTCGTCGTTCCAGCGGTCGTAGGGCTTGTGGGCGTTTTCGATGCGCGAGAGGATTACGGGCGCAATCCCGTACTGTTCTTCGAGTACGGCGATGGTCAGTGTATCGTCGGCAACGCGGCGGGCGCGCACGGCCGCCGCCACCAGAACCGCGAGGCGGTCAGCCTCCGGATCGGTGCGGTCGTTACCCATGATCGGCTCTGCCCAGTCCTCGATATCGAAAACGGGATCGTCGATGTCCACAAGCAGATCCAGCGGATCGACCTGGAGTGCGGCTGCGATGGCGCGCATTTCCGGGGCACGAGCGAAAACCTCGCCACGTTCGATCTTGGAAAGTCGAATATAGGTAATGTCCGGAAGGCGTTCGGCCAGTTCCAGCAATGAGCCTATATTTTGTTGCTTGCGAAATTTCCTTATCCCGTTTGGAAATACCAGACTGCGGCAGGCGTCGATCTCAAGGGTTGCGGGTACGGATGCAGTAGCCGTCCTTGCCCGCCTGCCAGATCGAACTGATTTTTCGGTCATTGAAGCTCGAATTTCATTGCAATGCCCAAGATGTTTCATGATCCTTAAACAGGGTCAATATCGCTCTTGGGATGATGGTTCAAAACGGGTCAAGTTAGGGCGCGTTCGCGGATGACCCCATGCCTTCTAGTATGATGACTTTAGGGTGAATGGTCATTGTATCGCACCGATTGCAGGTTTTTAACGGTTACCTGGACCCTGTAACGTCCATTTTGGGACAGCAGCCTGATTGAGAGCGCTACCAGCAAATCTTTGAAATAAAGTGCATAATACTGTGAGAACTTGCGGAAATGCGGGCGCGCGCAACGGGCGCCGGGCACGCCGGAAGGGGACCAGACCCTGATAGGCTCGGAATTCTGGAAATTGCGCATCTTATTGAATGAACGCCGAAATCGCTCTTTTGTTCCTGTAATTTCGACGTGAATTGCATCTTTGTAACAAAACAGGGCGCACTCCCGAAGGAGCGCGCCCAGAGTAATCCCGTCCGATTCTATATGGGGATGGGCGGACGGTCAGTTCCGTTCAGCCGCGCGCGATTTTAGCCGCGTCCAAGGGCCAATTTGAGCAGGCCGATCTGCTTTTTGTAGATGTTGGTCATGGCCGTGTAGTCCGCCTGGACCTGGCCAAGCGTCAGCAATTGGTCTTCCAGCGTGACATTGTTGCCGTCCGGCTTGGTCTCGCTGGTATCGCTGTCGACCACGATGCGCCCGCCGCCTTGCGGGGGCCGCGCCCCCAGTGCCGACATCGAGGCGGACAATTCTATATGCGGGCGCGAGACATGCGGCGCCCCGGTGGCTTCTCCATATTGCGCGACCAGCGACGAGAAGTCGGGCGCGGTTACGGTGCGGGCCTTGTATCCGGGGGTCTCGCTGTTGGCGATGTTCTCGGAAATGACGCGCTGGTGCTCGGCCATCGCCTTCATCGAGGCGGCCATGCCATCCAGCAGAGGGGGAAGCGAAGACATCGGATATTCCTCGAAAAGAGCCGGAGAATCAGGAACTGGTGAGGCGCGTCAGGGCGGCCTGATAGTTGGCGAGCTGTTTCTGCTGATAGGCCGATCCGCTGCCGGTGGAGAGCGTGCCGTTGACCAGCGACGCCTTGCCCGAGTCCCAGTAAAGCGAGCGATATGCGGTCTGGATCATCGAAAGCGCCGACTTGACCTTGGTCAGCGCGACGGAGGCGGCCTTGGAGTCGGTCAGGCTCAGCGCGCTGGTGAGCGCGAGGCTGTACGCGCCGCCCGGCGTCACTTTGGCATCGGTCGCGGTCTTGACCTTGGGCGTGCTCAGCTTGACCGGCGAAAGCCCGAGCTTGGCCAGCGCGTCCTTGCCGTCGCCCCCGGCGCCCAGCACCAGCGTGTGCCCGGCGGCGACGGTGATCTTGAGCGTCGTCTGGCCATCGACCAGCGAGGTCGTGACCGTGGCGTTGGTGCCGGTGATCTTCTTGATCTTGGCGGCCAGCGTGGTCATCGTCTCGTTTTCGTCGATCGTGATTTTGCGGGCATCGCCGCCGTCCACCATGACCGAGAACTCGTCGCCCGCGCGCAAGCTGGTCTCCGAGACCAGCGTTGCCGAAGTCGTCGGGTTCAGCGTTCCGCTGTGCAGGCCGAGCGCGCCGAGGGCGTTGTCGCCGCCCGCCAGCGTGGTGATGCGCACCGGCTCCACGGTCGAGGCGACGAGGCCCCATTGCGAGACCGTCTGCACCGCGCCGGTGTCCCCATCGACGCGGGCGATGAAGCCGTCCACCGTGCCGGCCTTGGTCCCGCTCAGCGTGCCGGCCGTGCGGCCGCCGACATAGAGCGTGCCGTTGAGCCAGGTGACGCTATCGGCCTGATCGTCGTCCGAGGTGCCGATATACGTCGTGCTGGCGGAAGTGAGGCCGGAATCGATGCGGGTGACGAAAGCATCGCGCGACCCGCTGATCGCATTGACCTGATCGCCACCTACCGGGGTGCTGGCGGCACCTACCACCGCGATCTCGCCGGTGTCGGACACCGAAATCGCGCGCGCCTCGACATTGCCGAGCGTGACCGAGTTGAGGTCGTTCGACAGCGAGCTTGCATCGATCTGGCGCAGCTTGGCAACGCCGTCCTCGTTGGTCAGCGCCAGCAGGTTGCCCGAGCCGTCGATGGCGAGCGAGTTGACCATGTCGTTGCCGCCGCTGTCGATCGTGCGGCGTTCGACGAACTTGCCGGTGGAATCGAGCTTGACGATGACGGCATCGCCGCCGCCGGTTGATGCGCGGCCGGCGATGTAGATGCTGCCGTCGTTGCCGACCGTCACCGCATTGGCGCTTTCGGTGCCGGTCTGGCGGATCGCGGTGGTCGAAAGTTCGTTGCCGGTACTGCTGAAGCGCGCCACCAGCAGGTCGGTCTGGCTTGGATCGCTGTTATTGAAATCGCCGCTGACCGAGCCGGCCACGACGATGTCGCCGTTGGGCGCGATCGTGACGGCCGAGCCCGAGGCCGAGCCGGCGGCGCCCAGATTGCGTTGCCACACCACCTGACCTTCGGAATCGATCTTGGTGAGGAACATGTCGTTCGAACCGTCGGTGACCTGGCTGCCAAGGTCGCCATTGGTGGTGCCAACGACGTAGCTGAAGCCATCGGCATCGGTCACCATCCCGCGCGCCGAGGTGGCGGCATCGACGGTGTAGTCGGGGGTGGCGGTGCTGCCGGACGAACTGCTGGAGGAGGTGGTGGTCGTCGTGCTGGCGGCGGCCGCGGTCTGGGCCTGCGCGGTGGCGGCGGCGTCGACGGCGTTGATCGAGCCGAGGCGCTCCCAGCTCAGCGAGCCGTCGATGTCTCCGAAGCGGTAGACGCTGGCGTCGGTGGTCGAATCCTTGCGGGTCTCGCCGCTGGCGACCATGATCGAATCGCCGGCGCCGACTTGTTCGAGCGAGACCTTCTCAATGCCCGACGGGTTGAAGACGAGGCCCCACTTTTCGGAATCGCTGTCGTACTTGACGGTGAAGTTGGACTGCCACTCGCTGACGGGCTTGCCGTCCGCGTCGAGCACCGGATCGCCATTGGCGTCGAGCTGCGGCTGGGCGCCGATCGCGGCATTGAGCGCGGCGGCCACCGAATCGAGCGTCGGCGGCTGGGTGGACTGCGACAGGTCGACATTGACCGTCTGGGTGGTCGTACCCTTGGTCATGGTGACCTGGAAGATCTCGTTGCCGGTCAGGCCGGCGATCGCATCGCCTTCCTTGGTGGAAATGGGATTGCCGGCGACCGCGCCGGTGACATCGGGCTTATCCACCGCGATCGTCTTCGCCTGGCTGGCCGAAGTACCGAAGTTGAGTGTCAGCAGATCGGTATCGGCCGAGCCGATATAGCTCTGAAGGTCGCTGAGGCCCTTGGCGAACGTCTTTTCGAGCGAGGCGCGTTGGGCGGCCGAGGTGCTGGTGCTGGCGGCGCTCTCGGCCAGCGTCTGCAACCGGTCCAATGCCTTGTAGATCGTGAAGGTGGCCTTGACGTCGGGCAGGTTGTCCAGCGTGCTGTCACGGTCGTAGGTTTTTTCGTCCACGATCGACAGCAACTTCTGGATCGCGGTGACTTGCGCGCTGGTGGAGGTGGAGGCGCTGGGATCGTCCAACTTCCACGGCGGGGTCGTCGGCGCCATCGTGAAGGCCGCCTTGGCCTTGGTCACCGCCGGGGTATCCGTCGAACTGGTTGACGAGAGGGCGCTCGAATAGGCGCTGGTTCCGCCCAGGATCGAAAGTCCGATCAGCGCATTGTTGGTGTTTATCGTCAAAACTGCCTCCCGGGCTTCGCACCCGCCCACTATCATCCTATAAGATAGACGGTTGCATTCGCCGACAGGTCGGTATTGCGGACTTTTTTGGGGATGAAAGACGTGACGATGATGGCCGCCATCGGCGAACCACCCGAGCTGAAGAAGTATTCGGGAATTCAACGCGCTGCCGCGTTGATGCTGTCGCTTGGGCACGAGCAGGGCGGTCCGATCTGGGAACAGCTGACGACCGAGGAAATAAAGGAGCTTTCGGCGACCATCGCCCAGCTCGGCCGCGTGCCTTCGGTGGTGGTTGAGCACCTGCTGGTGCAGTTCTCCGGCGAAGTTTCCAGCATGGCCTCGCTCCACGGCTCGTTCGAGAGCACCGAGCGGCTGCTGGAGGGGATTCTCCCGGTCGACAAGGTCAAGGAGATCATGGAGGACATCCGCGGTCCGTCCGGCCGCACGATGTGGGACAAGCTGTCCAACGTCAGCGAAGCCGTGCTCGCGGGGTACCTCAAGAACGAATATCCGCAGACCGTGGCGGTGATCCTGCACAAGCTGCGCCCCGATCACGCCGCGCGCGTGCTGGCCGAACTGCCGCGCGATTTCGCGACCGACGTGGTCATGCGCATGCTGCGGATGGACACGGTGCAGAAGGACGTGCTGGTCCAGGTGGAGCAGACGCTGAAGAGCGAGTTCATGACCAATCTCTCACGCGCGCAGCGCCGCGATCCCCACGAGATGATGGCCGAACTGTTCAACGCGCTCGACCGTTCGACCGAAGAGGCCATGCTCGGCGAGCTGGACGAAAAGGCACCGGAATCGGCCGAACGCATCCGCGCGCTGATGTTCACGTTCGAGGATCTGGCGAACCTGCTGCCGGGTGCGATCCAGACGATCGTGCGCAATTGCAACAAGCGCGAGCTGGCGCTGGCGCTCAAGGGCGCGCCGGACGAGATGAAGAAGGTGTTCTTCAATGCCATGACCGAACGTGCCGCCAAGCTGATGCGCGACGACATGGCCGCGATGGGCCCCGTCCGCGCGCGCGAGTGCGAAGAAGCGCAGACCGCGCTGGTGCGTCTGGCCAAGTCGCTTGGAGATCGCGGCGAGATCATGCTGGTCGATCCCAAGAGCGATGATGCGATGATTTACTGAGACTTAGCAGTTCGTTAACGATAAGTGAGAGCGGATTCGCGCCAATGGAGATGGCCATGAGCATTCAGCCCTTCGGCTTCGACAGGGTCTTCCGCTTTTCCTCGGCGGAGGCTGAGGAAAAGGAAGGCGGCGAAGCGCTGCACGAGGAACTGGCGGCAATGGAGGCGCGCATCGAACGGATGCGTGAAGATCACGCCGCCGAACTCGCCCGCGCGCGTGCTGACGGTTTCGAGGCCGGGCTGGCGCAGGCGCGCCACGAACGCGATGCTGCGCTGCTGGCCGCGACCGACGCGCTCCATGCCGGGCTTGACGACGTGGCCCGCCGTTTCGACGAAGTGACCGATCTGGTCGCGCGCGAGGCGGCCTCGGTCGCGCTGCTCGCTGCCGAGATGCTGGCCGGCCACGCCGTTTCGCTGGAACCCGCGCGCGCCATCGACGAGGCGCTGTCCCGCGCGCTCGAACAAGTCGCGCGCAGCACCCAGATCACGGTCCGCGTCCATCCCTCGATGCGCGAACTGGTCGAACATGTCGTAGCCGCGCGTCAGGCGGCCGAGCGCCGGACGCTTCAGGTCCTGGTGGTCGAAGATCCGGCCGTCTCGCCCGCCGATGCCCGCATTGGCTGGGTCGAGGGCGGCCTTGGCGTCGATGCCGGTGCGCGCCGCGCGGCGGTGCTGGCCGAACTGGCCGGTCTGCTCGGCCCGGGACGCGATGCGCCGGTGCTGGCTGCGGTGGAAACCCGGACCGAAGTGGCAGAAGTGTCGGAAATGGCGGAAGATGTCGGTTCCGAAGCTGCCGAACACACCTTTGAAGCAGCCCATCAGGACACCGATCATGGGCAGATTTCGGGGCTCGACGCCGCCGCGTAAACTTTTCCGGCGACCGGCAAGAGTTGCCTAGTCTCTTATCCTATAATGAGCGTGAGCGAAGCCAGGGGGGCCTCGCCGGGATTAAGAGGCGATCTTGAACGCGTTGCGCAACTTTATCGAGCAGATAGGCCTGCGCCGGGCCCTGCTGATGGGGGGCGTGGCCCTCGCAATGCTCGGGGGGCTCGCCTGGATGGCGCTGCGCACGCCCGCGAGCGAGATGGGCTACCTCTACTCCGATCTCGATCCCGCCGCTGCCCAGTCGATCACCGAAAAGCTGAAGGCGCAGAACGTGCCGTTCCAGCTTTCGGCCGATGGCAGCGCGGTCATGGCCCCGGTGGACAAGCTGGCCGAGCTGCGCATGTCGCTGGCCGGCGAACAGCTTGGCGGCAAGATCGGTTACGAAGTGCTCGATTCCGAGGAGCCTTTCGGGGTTTCCTCCTCGCGCGCCAAGCTCAACGAAACCCGCGCGATCGAAGGCGAACTCGCCCGCTCGATCGAGACGGTGGAGAAAGTGAGCAAGGCCCGCGTCCACATCGTCATGCCCGAGCGCGCGATGTTCGAGACCGAACCGCGCAAGGCCAGCGCCGCCGTGACCGTGAAGACGATGGGCCGCCTGCCGAACGAGACGGTGCAGGCGATCCGTTATCTCGTGTCCTCATCGGTGCCCGATCTCACGCCCGACGCCGTGTCGATCGTCGATCAAACCGGTGCGCTGCTGGCGCGCGCGGGCGATGCCGGGGCCGGTGGCTCGGGCGATCTCGAAGAGCGCCAGTCGGCCATCGAGGGACGTCTGCGCGACGAGATCGAGGCGATGCTCGCGCCGATCGTAGGCCAGGGCAAGGTGCGCGCCGAAGTCGCCGCCGTGCTGGAACGCGATCAGGTCCGCGAGGAATCGGAATCCTACGATCCCGACAAGCAGGTCGTCGCGCATCAGGTCACGGTCGAATCGAACGACCAGAATGACGAGAACGGCGCCGGCGCACAGGGCGCCTCCGTGAGCACGCAGCTTCCCGACAACCAGGCCAATATTGCCGGCAGCGGCGGCAGCAACCGCCGCGCCGCCCGCAACGAGACCTCGGAAGATACCACTTACCAGAACAGCCGCACCCAGAAGGTCGCGGTGCGCAATCCCGGCCAGCTCAGCCGTCTGACCGTTGCCGTGATGGTGGACGGTGGGCCGCAGGGCCTGCCTGCCCCGCAGATCCAGCGCCTGCAGCGACTGGTCGAGAACGCGGTGGGCTTCGATGCCTCGCGCGGGGACAGCGTGGTCGTGGAGAACATGGCGTTCAACGCGCCGCAGGATGTCGACAGCGCGTCCGCCGGTCTGCCGTTCGGCCTGACCTGGGACCGTCTGTTCGACGTGTTCAAGATCGTGCTTGTCGGCGGCATCGTCCTGATCGGCCTGCGCATGCTGAAGCCCAAGCTGATGCCGCCGCCGCCGCTGCTTGAAGGCGTGGTCGAACCGCGCCTGGCCGATGGCGAGATGCTGTCGCTGGGCGAACGCGCGGCCGACGGCGATCCCGATGCGCTGCGCCGCCTTGAAGAGCTGCGCGGAGAGAATGGCGAGCCGCTGCTCGATCAGGAAATCGCGCTGGCTCAGGTCGATGGCCGCATCAAGCTCTCCGCCTTGCGCCGCATCGGTGATGCCATCTCCTCCAGTCCCGCCGAATCCGCTTCGGTGATCCGCCAATGGATGAACAGTTGAAAGGCCCCCGCATGAGCGACGACCTCGAACCCCGCCAGCTCGCCCCGGCGTTCCTGAACGACGACGATGCGCCTGCCGGCGATTTCACCGAAGCGCGCCCCTGGACCCCGCGTCCCGAGACGCCGCCGACGCCCGACGATCTTCAGGCCGTGTTCGACGTGCCGGTGAAAGTGCAGGCCGTGCTCGGCCGCTCGCGGATGGACATCGGCGATCTGCTGCGGCTCAAGCCCGGCATGGTGGTCGAACTCGACCGCCGCGTGGGTGAGCCGGTGGACATCTTCGTCAACAACCGCCTGATCGCGCGCGGCGAAGTGGTGCTGATCGACAGCACGCTGGGCGTGACGCTCACCGAAATCGTGAGGCAGGACGGATGATACCGTCCGGCAAATCCGACGCGGTTGTCGATCCCGGCCCCGAACCCGGAACCGAGCTGAGCGCCGAGGCGCCACCTGCCGATGCCACCCGGCTCATGCTGGTCGGAGAGCTGGGCACGGCGATGGGGCTGGCGGTGGAGATGGTGCGCGGCTCGGCCGCCAGCATCGCGGTCGGTACCGCCGGCGGCGCGATCCGCGAGACCTGGCGCTGCGGCGGCGATGTCGCGGTGATCGAATTCGCGGTGGACCTGCCCGACGTGATGGCGCGCCTGCGCGGCGAAAGGCCGGGCAAGCTGGTGTTCCGTCGTGCAGTCAGCGGGCTGGTGGGCCACAGCATCGATCATGTCGAGCGTGAGCTGATCCTCCAGACGCTGGAACGCTGCGCGGGCAACCGCACCAGCGCGGCGTCGATGCTGGGCATCTCGGTGCGCACCATGCGCAACAAGCTGCGCACCTTCCTGGCCGACGGGCAAGTGCTGCCGCCGGGGCTGGTCCGCCACTAGCGGCCGCCCGCGGTGCCTCTTCGGTTCCGTCTCTCCTGTCCTGATGCTGCCGGGCGCCGTCCGGTCCGCTTCCAACCGCCGTCCATATATCGGGTAACGCGATGAAAGCCCTTGTCCTTCCCAGGCTAGACCAGTTGATGGCGCGATTGGGCCCCAGCCGCGATCTTGCGCTGGCGCTCGGCGTCACGGCGATCATCGCCATGCTCATCCTGCCGATGCCCGGCTGGATGCTCGACATGGGCCTTGCCCTCTCGATCACTGCCTCGGTGCTGATCCTGATGACGGCGCTGTTCATCGAGAAGCCGCTCCAGCTTTCCAGCTTCCCGACGATCCTGCTGATCGTGACGATGCTGCGGCTGGGCCTCAACCTTGCCTCGACCCGCCTGATTCTCGGCCACGGGCATGAGGGGCACCATGCGGCGGGCGGCGTGATCGCGGCCTTCGGCGAGTTCCTGATGGGCGGCGAGACCGTCATCGGCCTCACCATCTTCGCGATCCTCGTCGTCATCAACTTCGTGGTCATCACCAAGGGCGCGGGCCGCATCGCCGAAGTGGCGGCGCGCTTCAGCCTCGATGCCATGCCCGGCAAGCAGATGGCGATCGACGCCGATCTCAACGCCGGCACCATCACCGAGGCGCAGGCCCGCGAACGCCGCGCCGAGATCGAGGCCGAGAGCGGCTTCTACGGCGCGATGGACGGTGCCTCCAAGTTCGTGAAGGGCGATGCCGTCGCCGGCCTGTTGATCACCGCGATCAACATCGTCGTCGGCCTCATCATCGGCGTGGCCATCCACGGCGTGCCGTTCAGCGAAGCCTTCAAGACTTACACGATCCTCACCGTCGGCGACGGCCTTGTCAGCCAGATCCCGGCGCTCATCGTCTCGACGGCGGCGGGCCTGCTGGTCTCCAAGGGCGGCGTCACCGGCAAGACCGGCGCGGCGCTGGGCGAGCAGCTTGGCCGCTATCCCAAGGCGTTCGGCATCGTTGCCGCGCTGATGGGCACGCTGTCGCTGATGCCCGGCCTGCCGTTCATCCCCTTCGCCACGCTGGCCGGGCTCTGCGGCTGGGCTGCCTGGACGATGACCAAGAAGGCCGAAGCTGAAGTCGTGCGCGAGCGGATCGAAGCCGCGCAGAACAAGCAGCGCGAGGCGGCGCAGGCGGAAGAGCCGATTGCCCGCACGCTCGCCATCGACGCGCTGCGCATCGAACTCGGCTACGGACTGCTGCCGCTGATCAACGACGCCAGTGCCGAGCCGCGCCTGGACGATCAGGTCAAGGCGCTGCGCCGCCAGATGGCGATCGATTTCGGCTTCGTGCTGCCCGCCGTCCGCATTCTCGACAACATGGCGCTCCAGCCCAACGAATATATCGTCTTCGTCAAGGAGACCGAGATTGCGCGCGGCGAACTGCGCATCGGCAAGCTGCTCGTCATCAATGCGGCGGGCGGCGAGACGGGCCTGCGCGGTGAGCCGACCAAGGAACCGGTGTTCCAGCTTCCGGCGCTGTGGATCGACCGCGAGATGCGCGAGGAAGCGGGCTTCCGGGGCCTCACTGTGGTCGATTGCGGCACTATCGTCACCACCCACCTGACCGAGATCGTCAAGGACAACATCGCCGATCTGCTCTCCTATACCGAGACGCAGAAGCTGTTGAGCGAAGTCCACAAGGAAACCGAGAAACTGATCGCGGATCTGATCCCGGCCAAGATTTCGATCTCGGGCGTGCAGCGGATCCTGCAGAACCTGCTTTCGGAAAGCGTCTCTATCCGCGACGTGCCGACAATCCTCGAAGGCATCGCGGAATCGACGGCGATGACCAACAATCTCACGCAAGTGACCGAGCATGTGCGCGCCCGCCTTGCCCGGCAGATCTCGGCCCAGCAGACGTTCGACGGGACGATCCCCATCGTCACGCTGGGCGGCGAATGGGACGAGGCCTTCGGCGAGGCCATCGTCGGGCAGGGCGACGACCGCCATCTGGCCATGGCGCCCTCCAGCTTGCAAGCGTTCATCGCCGCCGTGCGCGAGTCCTACGACCGCTTCGCCGCGCAGGGCGAGATCCCGTGCCTCCTCACCAGCCCGCCGCTGCGGCCCTTCGTCCGCTCGATCATCGAGCGCGTGCGCCCGGCGACCGTGGTGCTCTCGCAAAACGAGATCCACCCGCGCGCGCGTCTGCGCAGCCTTGGCACGATCGGGTGAGGGGAGGGCCTTTCGACCGGAAAGGCGCAAACCACTCTATTATAGGAAGTAGCCGGTCGACGCCGGCGCAGGGTAGCGACACATGACAGTTTCCATCAATCCCGCGTTTCCGATGGTCGCACCCGCTGCGAGCGCTGCCAGCACGCCCCGTCCGGCCGACAACTCGGCGGGTGGCGACGACGGCAAGGCCGCGTCCTTCGGAACGATGGTGGATCACGCGGCCGACGATAGCGACAGCCGTCCGGCGCCCAGTCGCCCGGTAAAAAGCGACCGGCCCGCCAAGGCGGCTCAGTCCAAATCTGATTCCCCGGCAAAGTCGGGTTCCACGGCGTCCAAGGATGCGGCCTCCGGGAAGGACGATGCGGCCACCCAAGCCGCCCCGGCCGAGACGGCAACCGCCGATGTCGCTGCCGATACGCTGGCGGCCGCCGAGGAAACGGTGCCCGCTATCGAGACCGTACCTGCCGAAGATGCGGGCGCGGCGCTGACGCCGGACCCGGCCGCGACATTGGGTCAGAACGGCGCGCAGGCTGCGACGCCGCTCGCGGCCAAGCCGATGAACATGGCTTCGCACAAGGCCGCAGCCGGAAAGCAGGCAGCATTGGCATTGGCCGAAGCCGCTGAGCCTGCCGCCGCCGCCGATGCGGCACCTGCCGAAACCACCGGCACCGGTGATGCCAAGGCAGGCGAAACCACAGAGCCGGGCAAGGCCGATGACCGCGCCCATTCCGCCGATGCGGACGATCAGACCGTGCCGCTGCCGATCCTACCGCAGGCCGGTGCCCAACTGGCCGCTACAGCGGCCACCACCACGACCGCGCAGGTGGCTCTGGCCGGAACACCGCAAGCCGTAGCCGGGAACACGGCCGACGCTTCGGAGGGCAAGGACGCCAAGGGCAAGGTCGAGGGCGGTCCCGCTGTCACGCTCGCCTCGGCAGCATCCGCGCGCGGACCCGCAAAGCAGGCAGCGTTCGGTGCCACGACCGAGGCAACCGGTACGAGCACCAGCACGGGGCACGCTGCGGGAGACGCCACCGCGACCACGCATGACGCCGGTCTGGCGGCTGCCGATCCGGCTCCGGCGAACGGTTCGACATTGTCGGCCCCGGTGCTGTCGCAGACATTCGCCGCCGCTGTGAGCCGTCCGGCCGCACTGCCTTATCCTGCCGCCGCGCAGAATGCCGCGCAGTCCGCGACGGTGACCGTGCGCGAGGGACAGTTCGGCACCGACATGGGCGTGCAAATCGCCCGCGCGCTCGACAAGGGCGGCAACGATCTGCTGATCAAGCTGGACCCCCGCGACATGGGCCGGATCGATGTGCGCCTCTCGTTCGACCATCAGGGCGTGCTGCGCGCGGTCATGTCGGCGGACAGCACCACGGCCACCGACATGCTCCGCCGTGAAAGCACCGATCTCAACCGCGCGCTGGCCGATGCGGGCATCCGTGCCGACAGCCAGTCGCTGCGGTTCGATACGCGCGCCGGTGGGCAGGGCATGGGGCAGGGCACCGGTCAGGGCAATGGCCAGAGCGGCAGTCAGGGCGGTCAGCGCTGGCAGGGCCAGCAGGCCCAATCGGATGGATTCAGCGGGGGCGACGACCCGGCCTACCGGTCGCTCAGGAGCAGCGGCCACGTCGATCTCATGGCATAGGACACCAGCAGCATGACCACGATCTCGAACACTTCGTCCTCAAGCGGCTCGTCCTCGACGACCGATCCGACTGCGGCCTCCACCACGAGCCTGCTGTCGGACTACAACCTGTTCCTCAAGCTGCTGACCACGCAGATGACCAACCAGGATCCGCTCAACCCGACCGACACCTCGGAATATACGCAGCAGCTGGTGCAGTATTCGCAGGTGGAGCAGTCGATCCAGCAGAACTCGAAGCTGAGCGACATCCTCACCCAGCTCAGCTCGCAGGACATGGCGCAGGCTTCCAGCTTCATCGGCAAGGAAGCGCGCTTCGATTCCCCGGTGGCGGGTCTGGGCGACGATCCGGCGCACTGGACGTATTATGTGGATGGCACGCCTACGGCGGTCACCGCGACGATCTCCGATTCCAACGGCAAGGTGGTCCAGACGGTCACGCTCGATCCCACCGCGCAGGGCACTTACGAGTGGGACGGTACCCAGGCTGACGGCACCAAGGCGGCGAACGGCGCCTATACGCTGGCGGTCACCGCAACCGATGCGGCGGGCGACACGCTCGATACGACGATCAACTCGGTGGCGAAGGTCTCCGACGTGGTGACGGATGGTTCGACGATCATGCTGGGCGTCAACGGCATCCGCATGTCGGTCGACGGGCTGGTGGCAATCGCCGCGTCCGGCACCAACATCTGATGCCCGCCGGCGGCGACGGGGCTGGCGGGCCCCGTCGCCGCATTGGCGTTCAAGATGGGTGGAGGCTGTTCGACAGCATATAGGCAGCGCCGTCGCGGCGCACATCTACCAGCCCGGTTTGCGACCCTCGGGCTTCGTATCTATCAAGGCCGGCGTTGCCCAACGCCGGCCTTGATCGTGTCTGTAGCGCCGGGCGTCAGCGCGATGCGGTCATCGCCACAAGGTCTGCGCCATCGTCGGCTCCCTCATTGCCGAGCGCCACGTCAAGGCGTGTGCAGCCTGGCACATGCTCGGGCAGCGCCAACACCATGAGGCAATCGGCGATCGACGGATCATCGGCAGGACCGATCATCTCGGCGACATCATCCTCGCAAATTCCGGGTTGAGCCAGACAGCGCAAGGCGGCTGCCTGCCAGAGCTTGCCAGGAGAATCGACTCTCAGTTTGAGAGAGAACCAGTATTCGATCTGCGACATTGCATAACAGTCGATGTTTTCCACGCGCCCCGAAGGTAAATTTTTCGTCATTATACTCTCAAGAATACATCCCGCTGTGCTTGATGTGTCCGCGCCCCTCGGACCCTGGGAGTGTTTGATCATCACGAATGACCAATGGCTTTCGTATACTACGCAACCAACTAAGGGATTTCCCTTATGGGTTTTATGAGGGGGGGTGGAGGCGTTAAAAATGTATATTTTCTGGATGGTTATCCCCGCATATGGGGGTTTTTCCCTATATCGTTACCGACCCGAAAATTACGCCCCGCAGACCGTTTCGGAGCGTCGCCCCTAACGACCGGGCGTGACCGATATATGACCGCCGGGCGGGAGAGCCCGGCATGGCTTCTTGTCCGGAAGGTATACACGACAAGACGCCCGCCGCGTGTGCGACGGGCGTCTTGTCATTCGCCTCGGGAAGGCCGTCCGGCGCCTGCCCGAAAGGGCGGCGCCGGATCGCGATCAGGCCGCTTGGCGGTTCGCGCGGGCCTGCGCTTCCGACCGGGTGACGATAGGGCGGAAGACAAGGTTCAGCAGCATCTGCTCATCGCTGGCGACGGCAGGCACGACCATGAAGCCCTGCGGCCCGTCGATCCGGTAGAGGCCCGGCGAGAGTTCCTCCATGCCGTCGGTTGCCACGGTCGCGGGGGTAACGTCCTCGTCGGTCAGGGCCTTGACCGGCTGCACGCTGATTTCCTCGAACTGCACGTATTCGAACAGGCGGCCAAGGAACACGCCGATCGAGTACTGACCCATGCCGATGGGAATGATGGCGCGGAAATAGCCGTCGGCGGTGCGGTGGGCGCCCACCGTATGGGCCGCGGAATCGCCGCCGCCATAGACCTGGATGGGCAGTTCCAGCGCCTCGATATCGATATCGCCCTTTGCGAAATCGAGATTGAAGCGGCGGATGCCGAAGATCGACAGGTTCAGCGGCAGGCCGAACTGCTGAAGCTCGCCCGGCAGGTACATGCGCTCGGCATGGCGCGTGTAGAAGAAGCCGCGCCGGCGGATGCTCTGCTGGGCGCCCTCAAGGTCTGACATCTGGATCAGGTCGTCGACGCCGAAGTTGGCGTCGTGGCTGAACGTCTTCAGCAGTTCGACTTCCTGATCGATCGGCATCGTCACCAGCCGGCCGATCACGCCCATGGCAGCCATGCGGCGGCTTTCGGCGTTGTCCGAGCGGGGCGGTTTGACGAAGGCCGAGCCGATGCCGCGCAGAAACACGAGGCAGGCCTCCTGCGCCAGTTCGCGGCATTCGCTCTGCGCCTGATCGACGTTCACGGCATCGCGGATCGCGGTGCCGTCGACCTGGTAGTCGACGGCGGAGCCGATCGACATCGTGCAGAACTGCTCGACCACGGCGATGGAACTGAACAGGGTCGACAGCACGTTGTAATCGTAGTGGCGCGTGTCGAAGTAGCCCTTCTTGTCGAGACCGGAGGGCGTGTTTTCGCGCAGCAGGAGATAGCGGCCAACGACCTCCAGCCCCATGCTTTTGCGCAGGCGCGGTTCGGCGGCATTCTGGACCGATCCGTTATAGCCAAGGTCGATCATCATGATCGCGTCGTCCTGCTCGACGCCGAGATTGCGCAAGTGCTGGAACATGCGCTCGCCCAATGCGGCGGAGCGCTTCAGGATCCTGGCGATATTGACGGGCTGGAGCACGCGCGCGCCGAAACCTTCAAGGGGCTTGCCTTGCAGCAGCTTCTCGATCTCGCGATCGTCGAAGAGCAGTTGGCGTAGGCAGAGCTTTGCCTTGGTGAGCGTCTTTTCGACATTGGGTGACAGCCACGGGGCCATGAATTCGCGGATCGCCGCCTCGTCGACGAAGCTGGCGGCGACGGCGATCACGCGGCTGATCGCCGGTTCGGCCACGCGGTCGGCCCAGTCGGGATAGAGCGCGCTGAAGGCGCGGGCGGGCAAGTGTCCGTCGCGCTGGAGGAACAGCAGCTTCACGCGCCGGCCGGTGGCGCGCTCCATCGCCTCGGCCTCGTCGCGGACCCACGAAGCGAAGCCGTGCATCAGCGGGCCGAGCACGTCATGGCCGAAAGCGGTCGTCGGATCGCCATCGGTGCGCATCGCGATCTGCGCGCGGTGCGGCTGGTAGACCGGGACGGTTACGCGCGTGGCCGGATCGATCATGCTGGCGGCGGCGGCTTCCATGCGCAGGCGCTGCTGGGCCTGCGTATCGAACTGCGTCAGATGCATGCTCGGGATGCCGAGCAGGCGCGGCGCTTCGAGGTCGGCGATCAGGTTGTCGCCGATGTGGAGCATCTGCTGCGGCCGGATGCCGAGCGCCTTGAGCACCGGCTTGAACAGGCCGCCCGCCTTGCCGACGCCATATTCGCACGAGCAGAAGATGCGATCGATCATGGCCGCAAGATCGGCACCGCCGACTTCGGCGATCAGATTGCGCAGGCGCGGTTCGGACAGATAGGTGTCAGACACGATCACGACCTTGAGGCCGCGCCGCTTGGCATCGAGGATCAGGTCGCGCGTCGGCCCGAAAGCGAAGCAGTGGCGCGCCTCGGCGTCCAGTTCGGCTTGCACCATCGCCGCGCGTTCTTCCTTGCTGTGGCGGGGCAGCAGTTCGGCGTGGATCTCGTCTAGCGTGACTTCGTACCGGCCCTGCGTATGCGGCGCGTTCATGCGGGCGCGCGATTCGGCCTGCTGACGCGGCACCAGCGCGCCGCCGGTGACCGGCAGATCGGCGAACAGATCGTACGGCGCCTGGGTGTTGCGCCAGATCAGCGTGTCGAAACAGTCGAGCGAGAGATGGGTGATCGGCAGGTCCGCCGGCAGCGCGTCCAGAAAATTGGGCAGGGCCGCAGCGCGGATGGAGTTTGTGGACATGGCATCCCTCGGGAAATGGACGGAAGGCGGATCGGGGCCGGTGCGCGGCCATGCCTAAATATAGAGGGAAACGAAGGCATCCGGGGCGCGGGAAGGGATAGGGGAAGGAATTGCCGGGTGCCCTTGTCGAAACGGGCGGGAGTTATCCTATAAATACCATGATCGCGAGGCGATCCCGGATGCGTTCCGAGGCCGTCCCGCCGCCCCCCACGCCGCCCCACCCAGCGCTTTCGCAAGGTGGCGGAGCAGCCCACGTCATTGGAGTGAGAAAGCCGCCATGAGCATCCACAACGCCGCTGCAATCGTTGCGCGGCTCGGACCCTGCCGCATCGCGCTCGATCTTTCGGCCCATGGCCGGCTGGCGCAGGAACTGGCGCTGCTGGGCTGCGAACTCCACACCGCGCCGGATGAGCGCACCGTGGTCGGCTTCGTCGAGTGGCCGCGCATCGGTGCGGCGGGGACGCTGGTCGAAGCCGTCGCGCCCTATCGCGGCGTGGACACGCTGGTCCTCCAATCAGCGGGCAAGAGCCGCGACGAAGTGGAGCGTGCGCTCTTCGCCGAGGGCTGGAGCCGCCATCCCGGCGGCATGAACCACGCCGAATATGCCGCGTGGAACGGCCATGCGCTGCCGCCGCTCAGCTATTATTGCCGCGCGCGCGCAGGTTCGGGAGAGGGCCTGCTCGGCCTTGGCGGCGTGGAGGGGGACGCGGTGATCGCCCGCTATGCGCAGGCGGCCAATCACGTCCGGCTGGGCGACACGGTGCTGGTCGACGGTGCCTATGCGGCCGATGGCGCGCGTATTCTGGAGGCGCTGTCGCAGGCCGCGACGGTCCGGAAGGTCGCGGATGCGCACAGTGGGAGCGAGGGCGAAGAGAAGGGCGCCGCCCGCGTCGATCCCACGCTGCGCACTGTCGCGGACCGGTCGCTCGACCTGGTGGTGGCGATGCAGCCCGCGATGCCGCGCGGCTGGGAAGCGCGGCTCGACGACTATATGCGCGTGCTCAAGTCCGACGGCCGACTGGTCCTGGTGATCCGAAGCGCGCAGCAGCCCGGCGAAGCGCTGCCGGCGGATTGGCCTACCCTGAACGCCGCGCTCTCCAGCCGTTTTCTGGTCGAGAGCCGCTACGAATTGACCCCGCTCACGCAGGATCCGCTGGGCGCGCGGATGATTGCGCCGGTGCCGCTGGATCAGGCATCGAACGGCCCATGGTTCTGCGTGGTCGTCTCTGCCAATCCGCTGGCGGGTGCCGATCAGGCCGCCGCGTTCCGCCATCCCGCCTTCGAGGGCGTGGAGATGAAAACGGCGACGCTCGCGGACTTCGGCAATGCCTATGACAATCCCTGGCTCTATCGCTCGATGGTGCAGATGGGCGAGCGGCTCGGTAACGAGGAAACGCTGACCCGGCTGGCCGAATATGTGATCGCCAATGCACGTCCCGGCTCGGCGGATCAGGGCGCGGCGCTGACCGTCTATGGCTACCGGGTGCTGGAAACGCGCGCGGGCAGCGCGGTTGGGGCGCTGATCGAGGCCATTCGGGGCTATGTGGCGGCCGTCGGAGCCGATGCACCGCCGCATGTCGGCCGCTGGGCGATCTCGCTCTCGTTCCTTGCCGGGCGGCTCTGCGAACTTGTCGGAGATCGCGATGAGGCGCTGAACAGGTACCGGACCGCGGCCGAGGCGAACTGGCAGGCGTTCTCCCCGATTCTCGCCACCAAGGCAGTGGGCGCCGCTTTCTACGAGGCGCGGATCCATATCGCCAACGGCCACCGCGACGAGGCACGGCGCGCGCTCCAGCAAGGGGTCGACACCGCGCTGCACGCTGCCGCCAGCTCTCACCGCGAGCACATGGGCGATCCTGCGCGGCCGCTTCATTTCTACCTCACCGAACTGGCCGAGGTGATCGACATGGGATCGCAATGCGCCAATGCTCTAAGCAAATTCCATCTGCTCGATAGCGATCCGGGGCTGTTCTGGCGTCAGGTCGATGTGCGCCGTTTCGGTCTGGCGACCTGGAACGGCGATGTGGAGCGGGAAAACCGGCAGCTTCGCTCGGCGCTCTTGCAGAAGTGCGCGTGACGGGGCAGGGCGGAGAAACATATGCTGAACAATACTATCGCCCACTTCCGGGTCATGAACGAGCCGGGTTCCGTCGGCGATGTGGAAACCCTCTGGTTCCGCAACGTGCTGGCGGCCGAACGCGATGCGCTCGGTCACTATCTGACGGCCGATCATAGCGCCATTCCTGCCATAGTCGCATTGATCGCGGCGCAGGAGCGGCCGATCGTGTGCCTGGGCATCGGCAAGTCCGGTCTGGTGGCGGCGAAAGTGGCGGCGACGTTCTCCAGCCTGGGCACCTCCGCCTTCTTCCTCAATGCGGCCGAGGCGGCCCATGGTGATCTGGGCGCGGTGCAGACCGAGAATGTCGTGCTGCTGTTCTCCAACAGCGGCTCGACCGAAGAGATCATGCGCATCCTGCCGATTCTCAAGGCACGCGGATGCCGGTTGATTGGCATTATCGGCCGCGCGGAATCGCCGCTGGCGCACGTGGTCGAGCATCTGATCCCGATGGATGTGCAGGGCGAGGCCGATCATATCGGCATGGCGCCCACGTCCAGCACCACGTTGCAGATGGCGATCGGCGACGCGCTCGCCGTCGCGGTCAGCCGCGCGCGCGGCTTCACGCGCGAGGATTTCCTGCGCCATCACCCGGCCGGCCTGCTCGGCCGCCACATGATCCCGATCCGTCACGTGATGCGCAAGGGTGCGGACCTGCCCACCGTCAGCCCGGACGCGAGCGTGGCGGACATGATAACGGTGATCTCCGCCGGATGCATGGGCGCGGTCTGCGTCGTCGATCCGGCGGGCAAGCTGCTCGGCATCGTCGTGGACGGCGATGTACGCCGCGTGATCGAATCGCGCCGCGACATCTACGCCACGCGCACTGGCGAGATCATGCAGACCGAACCGGTGGTGGCCGAAGCGGGCGCGGTGATCGCCGATGTGCTGCTGCTGCTTCAGGAAGCGGGGCGGCCGCTGTCGGTGGTGCCCGTCGTGGACCACGAAGGGCGGCTCGCCGGCATGGTCCAGAGCTACGACCTGCTGCGCCCCTGACAGGTCATTCGGCCGGGCTGTTGTCCAGCAGGCCCAGCAGGAAATCGGCCCGCTCTTCGACCGGGGCCTTGGGCAGAATGACGACTTCGTATCCGAGGCGGGGGTAGGCCTGCAGTAGCCGGTTGTACTCGGCTACTGCGGCGTCGATGCCGTGCCGACGCTCGCCATCCTGCCGGTAGATTTCCGGCCAGGGGGGGCGTGAGGAAGACCTGCCGGTGATAACGATGCTCGCCGAGCTGATCGACCTGCGGCGCGCCTCGGGCATGTTCGAGCGCAACGGCGGCGTCGATCAGTCCGCGATCGAAGAAAACCCGGCCCGGATAATGTGCCGCGTCCCGGCGATCCTGCAATGCGAGGGCAATCGCGCGTTCGGCAAAGGCGGCCGGGTCCACCCATGGCAGCATCGATCCATCGCCTTCGCGCGCCTCGGCGACGATGCGGCGGCCCGGTTCTTCGACAATCGCATGCCCGCGCCGCGCCAGTTCGGAGAGCAGCGTTGACTTGCCGCCTCCGGAACAGCCGGAAATCACGATGAATCTGTTCATGGGAGATACCTCCGGGCCGGAAGCGGCGGAACCGGTATCGAGGAGCTATGGTGGGAGTGGCGTCCACAGTATCGCGTAAAATGCTTGAAAACAGGCTTTTACGCGATGCTCTCAGTCCATGCCGAGAGAAAGAGATGGAGGCCCGAGCCGGAATCGAACCGGCGTGCAAGGATTTGCAGTCCTCTGCGTCACCACTCCGCCATCGGGCCATCCGTGTGGAGAGAGGCGCCCCTAACAACGGATTCGGTCGGACGCAACCGGGATTCACACCTCCGGCGAATTTCATCGACAGGTTCGCGTGGGCGTGGGAACCTAGCCAACGCTGGGTGCTTTCGCGACAGGGGTGTCTCCCGCTGGGATTTCCTGTCTTCATACCCCGTCTTACCAAGGAGCCTGGCCATGATTCTCGGAGCGGTTCTAGCCGGAGGGCAGTCGTCCCGGTTCGGCAGCGACAAGGCGCTGGCCATGCTGGACGGGCACAGTCTGCTGGCGCTGGCGGTCGATACGCTTTCGGGCTGGTGCGAATATGTCGTGGTGACAGGGCGGGAGACGGCTCCGGCGCCGACGCTGCCCGACTGGCCTGCCGCGGGCATGGGGCCGCTGGGCGGGCTGGCCGCCGCGATGCGCCATGCGCAGGATGAGGGCTATACGGAAGTGCTGACGTGCGGGGTGGATTCGGGGCCCTTGCCCGACGATCTGCCGGAACGGCTTGGCCGCGCTCCGGCCTATCTGGCCGCGCAGCCGGTGATTGGGATCTGGCCGGTTTCAGCCACGGCGACGCTGGAGGCCCTGCTGCACAGCGACGAGCCGCATGCGATGCGGCGTTTTGCCGAACGTATCGGCGCGCGGGCCATCGAACTGCCGATGGCCATCGCCAATATCAACACGCCGGAGGATCTTGCCGCGCTGAAGCGCTCTAATTGAAGGGACTCGAATGAGCGCCCTTCAATGGGAGAGCGTTTCGGCGCTTGCGTGGAGAGGACGGTCGATGGCCGGAACGTCGACCGAAGGCGTCAGCAGGCGGTAGCCGCCATTGGCCGATGTCTCGATCACGCCCGCAAGCCCGACGAACGCCAGCTTGCGCCGCAGGCGTGACATGTGGACGGCCACGCTGTTGGTCTCGGGAACGAAGCCCATGCGCCAGACGTCGTAGATCAATGTCTCTTTGCTAACGGTGTCATTGAGCGAATCAGCAAGGCGCCAGATCAGGGCGAACTCACGCGGGTTGAGGTTCAGCGGCTCGCCGTCTCCAAATGCCTCTCGCGCGAGCAGGTCGAGCGTGAGGCGGCCGATGCGGCGCCGACGCGGCAGGCACTGCGCGAATTGGGAGAGGCGGCTGGCACGGGCGTCCAGCTCGTTCAGTTCGATCGCCTCCGACAGCACATCGCCGAAGCCGACATGAAGCAGCGAGGCGCGTTCGCAGGCCTCGCTCACGCCCGTTACCAGCACCGTGCGCCGCTGGTCCTGTGGCAATGCGTTGAGCAAGGTCAGCCATTGCCCGGAATCGAGATGGAGTGCGTCGATCATGCCGATGCAATCGGCCGACGGCAGATGTTCCGGCTCAAGGATCCAGCCGCACCGGCGCAGATCCAGCTCAGCCGGTATTGTTTGCTGTGCCAGCCAACGAAAACGTGGCGCATGGCAGTCGCTCTTGCCCAGATAGGTCATTCCCCCCCCTATTCCGCAAGGTCGATGGTGGTTCCGAAGCCCGCACCCTGAGCGGATGAAGGCCTCGGAACAATACCTATAATTTTACAGTACGAGTATATTGTAGGCTGAAATTCCCCGGTTTTACGTGCTTCAGCCTTTAGGTCGTTATAATTTTGTCCGGCATCACCCCGCCGGTGTGTTGACGCCCATCGACGCAAGGTATCGTTTGATGTTGCGCGCCGCCTGACGCAGCCGCTGCTCGTTTTCAACCATGGCGATGCGCACGAAACCTTCGCCGTCCTCACCATAGCCGACGCCCGGTGCGACCGCGACTTCGGCATGGGTGAGCAATTGTTTCGAGAATTCGAGACTGCCCATGTCCTTCAGTGCCGGCGGCAGCGGGGCCCATGCGAACATCGAGGCCTTGGGGCTGGGAATGTCCCAACCGGCGCGGCCGAACGCTTCGACCATCACGTCGCGGCGCTTCTGGTAGAGGTTGCGATTCTTCTCGACGATGTCCTGCGGGCCGTTCAGCGCGGCGCAGGCAGCGGCCTGGATCGGCGTGAAGGCACCGTAGTCGAGATAGGACTTCACGCGCTTCAGTGCAGCGATCAGCTTCGGGTTGCCCACCGCGAAGCCGACGCGCCAGCCGGCCATGGAGAACGTCTTCGACATCGAGGTGAATTCCACCGCCACGTCCTTGGCGCCCGGCACTTCGAGGATCGAGCGCGTCGGGTTGCCGTCGAAATAGAGTTCCGAATAGGCAAGGTCGGACAGGATCCAGACCTTGTTCTCCTTCGCCCAGGCGACGAGACGCTCATAGAACGCCAGGTCCACCGTCTCGGCCGTGGGGTTCGAGGGGTAGTTCACGATCAGGATCGACGGGCGCGGCACCGTGAAGGCCATCGCGCGGTTGAGCGATTCCCAATAGCGCTCGTCCGGCGTGGTAGGAACCGAGCGGATCGTCGCGCCGGCAATGATGAAGCCGAACGTGTGGATCGGGTAGCTGGGGTTGGGGGCCAGCACCACGTCGCCCGGCGCGGTGATCGCGGTGGCGAGGCTGGCGAGGCCTTCCTTCGACCCCATCGTCATCACCACTTCGGTCTCGGGGTCGAGATCGACGTTGAAGCGGCGGCCATAGTAGTTCGCCTGGGCCTTGCGGATGCCGGGGATGCCGGACGAGGCCGAATAGCCGTGCGCGTCTTCCTTGCGGGCCACTTCGCACAGCTTGTCGATCACGTGGGCGGGCGGCGGCAGGTCCGGGTTGCCCATGCCGAGGTCGATGATGTCCTTACCCGCCTGGCGGGCCGCATGACGCATCGCGTTGACTTCGGCGATAACGTAGGGCGGCAGTCGCTTGATGCGGTAGAACTCGTCTTCCATGACCTCTGAGAATCCATGATGCTTGCGGCGGAAAGTGCCGCGCCGGTCCCTGTAGGGGAATAAAGGCGCAGCGCAAATGGGGCTTGCGCAATCGTGTGTTGGGAAATCGCGGTAACGCGCAAGTTTTGTCTGGTTGGCGAGCGGCGGCCCAATCGATAGGAATGGCGGGCGAGGGATTCGCTCTGGATCCCGCCCCGCACTGGAGTTCGACCGCACATGGCGACCGACGCCAACGATCTTGCCCCCGATCTGGCCGCAAACCTCATGGCCAATCTCCTGCGCGACCATGCCAGCCAGGTTACCGGCCTGTTCGGCGGGCTCGTGCCCAAGGAAGGCACGCCCGAAGCCGAAAATGCAGTGCACTGGGCGGAGATCGCCAGCCGCATGCATTCGATCTGGACGGACTTTCAGGTCGATCAGCTCGGCAAGGCGAAGGAGGGCAAGGCGCACTGGTCCGATCCTGCCAAGTGGGTTGCCACGGCGGAATCGGTGGTACGTCAGTTGCCGCTGTCCGATCCGGCGATCCAGCAGCGTCTCTGGAACGATGCGGCGGAACTTATCAATGCAGTGCTGGGCCAATACGGCCTTGGCCCGCAGGCCGAAGCACAGGAGGCGCGCGGCGCCGACGGTCCGGACCTGCCGCGATCGGACCGCCGCTTTGCCGATCCGGAATGGCGCCGCCAGCCGTTTTTTGCGGTGATTCACCAGCTCTACCTGATGCTGACCGAGCAGTTCGTCGGCATGGCGGAGAAGGCCGAAGGTCTGGAGCCCGCGCGGAAGATGCAACTGGTGTTCGCCGCACAGACGATTGCCGATGCGCTGAGCCCGGCGAACTTCCCGCTGACCAATCCGGTCGCGCTGGAGGCCGCCCGCAATTCGCAGGGCGAGAGCCTGATCCGCGGTTTCGAGAACATGCTCGATGACATGCGCAAGGGCCAGCTTACCCATACGCGCCCCGGCGCCTTCGTGCTGGGCGAGAATATTGCGGTGACCCCGGGCAAGGTCGTGTTCGAGACCCCGCTCTACCAGCTCATCCAATACACGCCGACCACCGACAAGGTGCTCAAGACTCCGCTGCTGATCTTCCCGCCATGGATCAACCGGTTCTACATCCTCGACCTCAACGCCAAGAAAAGCTTCGTGCGCTGGGCGGTGGAGCAGGGCGTGACCGTGTTCATGGTCTCCTGGAAGTCTGCCGATGCGTCGATGGCGGATCTGGTGTGGGACGATTACATCGCTGCGCAGATCGAGGCGATCGACCATGTGCGCGCGCGGCTGGGCGTGCCAGCTGTCCACACCATCGGCTACTGCGTGGCGGGGACCACGCTGGCGGCGACGCTGGCCGTGCTGGCGCGCAAGGGCGAGGCTGACAAAGTCGCCAGCGCCACGTTCTTCACCGCCCAAGTCGATTTCGAGGACGCGGGCGATCTTCGCAACTTCATCGACGACCAGCAGATCGAGACGATCGGCAAGCTCTCGCCCGAAGGCTATCTCGACGGGCGCTATCTTGCCGCCACGTTCAACATCCTGCGCGGCAACGACCTGATCTGGAGCACGGTCGAGAAGAACTACCTGATGGGCGAGCAGTATCCCGCCTTCGACTTGCTCCACTGGAATGCCGACGTGACCAATCTGCCGGCAGGCTGGCACCGCAGCTATTTGCGCGATCTCTATCGCGACAACCGGATGGTGGTGGCGGATTCGCTGCAGGCTTGCGGCGTGCCGATCGACCTCCACCGCATCGCGACGCCCACGTACATTCAGGCGGGCCGCGAGGATCACATTGCGCCGCCGGAGAGCGTCTGGAAGCTGACGCACTACCTTTCCGGTCCCTCGACCTTCGTGCTGGCCGGTTCCGGCCACATCGCCGGCGTCGTCAATCCGCCCTCGGCCAACAAGTACCAGTACTGGACCAACGATTCCGGGGCGGACACGCTTGAGGCCTTCGTCGATGGTGCCGAGGTCCATCCGGGAAGCTGGTGGCCGCACTGGGCCGAGTGGCTGCGCGCGCTCGACCCGGCGGAAGTGCCCGCACGCGGAAAGCGCCGGCCGGGAGGGCGCGGCGATCAGGCGATAGAGGACGCACCAGGCCGCTACGTCACGATGCGCTGAGAGGCTGCCCGGAAAATGCCCGTCCGGGCATTTCGGCGCGGCACCGGCCGGATTTACAGACAGACACCGAACGCTTTCCAACGTTTCGCCTTGCATCTCAAACGGTATGCCGACTTGGTTTGCCGTGTATCGGCTCCTGATCGGGCCGTGTCGGCCGGTCCATTGGGGTTCTGGAGCGGCGCGGCAGGTGCCGATGAAGCATCGGCGCGCTTTGCTCCATTTCGGGTGCAATCGCGTTTTGCATGAGCGTTTCAGTGGCTTAGAACCGACGCCAACGGACTGCGGCCGGCCAGGATTTGGGCCGCAGGCAGGCGCGCGAACTCCCTTCAAATCGGGCATCCATTGCACTGCAGCATTGATGTTGCAGTGCAGCATAAGGCGATTGACACCGCCTTCGCGAACGCATATTGTGCAACGCAACAAACGAATTAACGAATCGCAGGGACTTCCAAGTTTGCAGTCACGCCGGGCTGGCAGGGCATGCGGATCGGTATAACGGTCACGTGGCGCCCATGGCTCGGACATCGTCTATCAGTACGATTTCTCGCCAGGAACGCAGGAACAGTCAGATGGCCGGCAACGAAGACAAGGACGACGCGTTGGCTGAAAAGGCCTATGCGGCTGCGGCTGAAAAGGCCCCGACCGCTCTAAAGGCCGAGGCCGATAAGGGTGCGGTTGCGAAAGACCTCTCGGCCAAGAATGTAACGAAAATCGGCAGTGGCAAGGCCGCGCCTGCGAAGGCCGCTTCCGAAGCCAAGCCGGTGACTGCCCCGATGCCCGAAGCGAAAGCGGCATCTGCGCCTGTCACTTCGCCGCTGGCGCCCGCCGAAGCCAAAACGGCTCCGGTGGAGAGCGCCAAGCCGGCACCGGTTTCGCCTGCGGTTCCCGAACCCGTCGTGGCAGCGCCAATCAAGGCTGTACCGACCCCGGTGGCTCCCGTCGCGGCCAAGGCTCCTCCCGTGAAGTCACCTGCCGTCAAGGCGCCGGCGAAGCCGAAAGTCGCGGCTAAGCCCAAGGGCTCCGTAAAGCCCAAGGCCGCGCCGAAAACCCCGGCCAAGGCTGCAGCAGCCAAGCTTGCCTCGGCCAAGCCCGCAGCCGTCGCTGCGAAAACGGCGGCTCCGCAGCTGACGGCCAGCAAGGTCAAGATCATTACCAAACCGGCAGTCGCTGCGCGCGCGCCTGTCGTTCCCAAGCCGGCCCCGGTGGCCGGCAAGCCGGACGGCCTCAAAGCCACGCCCGGCAGCGCGACCAAGACAGGCCCCGGAACAACAGGGGCCGCCAAGACTAGCTTCGCAGGACTGATCTCCAACTTCATGCTCGAGGATACCACGATGGACATGAGCGCTAATATCAATGCTTTCCAGGATGCCGTTACCGAGGCCCAGGGCAAGGCCAAGGCTGCTTTCGAAAAGAGCTCCAGCCTGATGGGCGAGCTGGGTGACTTCACCAAGGGCAACCTCGAGGCCGTGGTGGAATCGGGCAAGATCCTCGCCGAGGGCCTTCAGGGCATCAGCTCGGAACTGGTTGCCGAAGGCCGCACCTCGTTCGCGACCTTCTCGGGCGACATCAAGGAACTCGCCGCCGTCAAGTCGCCGACCGACTTCTTCAAGCTTCAGGGCGACATCCTGCGCAAGAACTTCGACACCGCCGTCGCTTACGGCTCGAAGAACAGCGAAACGATGCTCAAGCTGGTGAGCGATGCGATCGCCCCGATCTCGGGCCGCGTCAGCGTGGCCATGGAAAAGGCCCGCCACGTATCGGTCTGATCTTCGGCCGGCCTGATTTCGGGTTCACCCTGAATCAGGCGGGCTGGACCGTCCCCGGGCAGTCCTGTCGACGTCGATCCAGCGACCGGATGGAGCGATCCATCCGGTCGTAGTTCGCCCAAAGGCGACAATGTTCGATGCAGACCTTGTTTCCCGGGGGGGCGATACGATATTCTGTTCCCATGAATTCCCCCACGTCCGATTCCTGCCCGAGCCTTCCTGCGTCCCTGTGCGCCGTTTTGGCGCATGCTGACGTCCCAGGCACGCTTGCGGCCACTGCCGGCCTCACGGTCGGCGGCCCCGATTCGGAAGGGGGCGATACCGATGGCAGCGAGCAGGTCGGCATTGCCACCAAGACCCGCGCCAAGCCCAAGAAGCCCAGCCAGTTCAAGGTGCTGATGCTCAATGACGACTACACCCCGATGGAATTCGTGGTGATGGTCCTCAAGCGCTTCTTCCATATGGATCTTGAGCAGGCGACGCGGGTCATGCTCCACGTCCACCAGAAGGGCGTGGGGGTCTGCGGTATCTTCCCTTACGAGATCGCCGAAACCAAGGTGAACCAGGTCATGGACTTCGCCCGGCAGAATCAGCACCCGCTTCAGTGCACGCTCGAAAAGGCCTGATCGGGCTTTTTTGAGAGGTGACGCAGTTGCGGCACCTCCCTTGAGATGACCTGGATCAGGTGTCGGTTTCGGACACCGACTCGGGCGCATCGATATCCTCTGGAGAGGCATCGACCGCACCGGCATCCGCGGGGCAATCCTCGATGCAGATCCCGGCGAAATGGCTGGCCAGCGCGCGGAACAGTGCCGCGATGATGGCAGCACAGCGCGACCGTCCCGTGCTCTGCGAGTCTGTCGCTCCTTCTACCCTCACCATTCGGGCAAGTTCCACCGTCGGCGCCAGTGTCTCGACGGAAAGCTGCGCGTCATGCGGTGTCAGTAGCCTCGCCGCCGCCTCTTCCTCACCCTTGCGCACGTGGGCGGCGGCCTCGTTGGCAAGGAGGTTCCAGCGATCCTCGTCAAGCGTCCTGCCGGCCCGCCCGAAGATCACCAGCGCTTCGAGCACCACGATCCCGGCCTGGGATTTCTCGGCCATTTCGGCGCGGAGGGCAAAGCGTTCAAGGTCTCGCACGAAATCGGCGCCGCTCGATCCCAGGACCTCGCGCTCGGCAAGGAAGAGCGCTTCGGTATTGAAAAATTCTGTCTGAGGCAGTTCTGGCGGCATCGGGGGGAGAGCCTGTTTTCAGGAAATTGCAGTGGGCCGCCCGCCGTTTGCAGGAGGCCAATTCGCCGCCGCTCTTCGGAGCTTGGGGCGCACGCGCAATCGTGAAACGGCACCGTTTAACAGTTAAATCATTGGATAACAGATAGTTAATCGATGATGGGTGGCTTTGGGGTCGCTACCGCTCAGCCGGCTTCATTCTGCCGCAGATCCGTGGCCTTCCGCCGCTTTGAGACCCCGCAGAGGCGTGTTGTGCACGCAGCGGTGGACAATTCGCTTTGCCCACCTGCGGCAAGCGTTTAAGGGCCTCAAGTGCACGGTTTTGTGACGACATTCCGGTGAACCTACCAGCGTGAAATTCCTCAACGCCATCGACCGATATATCTTCCGCTTGGTGTTGATGCCCATGATCGGCATCTTCCTTCTCGCGGCGTCTCTGCTTGTCATGGACAAGATGCTGAGATTGTTCGACTTTGTCGCGACAGAGGGCGGCCCGATCGGGGTCGTCTTCAAGATGCTGATCAACCTGCTTCCCGAATATGCAAGCCTGGCGATTCCGCTCGGGCTGATGCTCGGCATCCTGCTGGCGTTCCGCAAGCTGGCGACATCCAGCGAACTGGACGTCATGCGCGCCGTCGGGCTGAGCTACACGCGTCTGCTGCGGGTGCCCTACATCCTTGCGATCCTGCTGGCCGGGGCGAACTTCGCGATTGTCGGCTATCTCCAGCCGCTCGCGCGCTACGCCTACGAAGAGCTGAACTACGAGCTGAAGTCGGGCGCGCTCGGTGCCTCGATCAAGGTGGGCGAGTTCACGTCGCTCAAGGACCGCATCGCCCTTCGCATCGACGAGAGCCAGGATGACGGCCGCCGCCTGATCGGCATCTTTGCGCGCGTTGCCGACAGGAACGGGCAAGTCATGTCGATCTCCGCGCGCGAGGGCCAGTTCCTTGCGCTGAAGGGCCAGCCGGACACCATCATCCTGCGGCTCAACAATGGCCAGATCATTCAGGACATGCCGGGCAGGGACCCCCGCGTGCTGAGCTTTACGCGGCATGACCTGCCGATCGAGCTTCCGCAGGTGGAGCGTTTCCGTCAGCGCGGCGGGCAGGACCGCGAGTACCTGCTGCCCGAACTGATGCGACTCGGCTGGAACAAGAGCCTTCCGCGCGAGGAACGGATTTCCAGTCAGGCCAATTTCAATTTCCGCATGGTGGAAGTCATCATGATGCTGCTGCTGCCCTTGCTGGCAGTGGCTCTGGCGATCCCGCCCAAGCGCTCGACTTCGGCGCTCGGCCTGTTCGTTTCGATCGTGATGGTGGTCGCCTATCACAAGGTGAACCAGTACGCGGCCGACGTGGCCTCGTTGGGCCGGATCAATCCGATCCTTGGCCTTTGGGGGCCGTTCGCGCTGTTCGGTGCGCTGATCGTGTGGATGTACTGGCGCGTTGCCTATGTACCCGGCGGACAGGCGATCGGCTGGCTTGAAAAGGGCTCCGACGTCGTCATCAAATGGTTCAAGTCGCTGCTCAAACGGCGGCGGCATGGGCCGATCCTGCCTGAACCCGCCCCCGAAAGCGGGGCCTGATCCCGGATGCAGATGGAATTCTTCCCTTCGCGCTCGCTGACCTGGTATCTCGCGCGCCTGTTCGTCACCCGCATCTTCGCGGTCTTGCTTATGCTGGTGCTGGTGCTCCAGGTACTCGACCTGCTGGGTGAGAGCGGCGATATCCTTGCCTATCACGGTAATGGCCAGGCGCAGCTTCTCTACTACGTCACCTTGCGCGTGCCGCAGCTGATCGCGCGGTTCCTGCCCTATTCGGTGCTACTGGCGACGATCATCACCTTGGCCACGCTGAACCAGAACAGCGAAGTCATCTCGATGAAGGCGGCGGGCCTTTCCGCGCATCAGGTGCTGGCGCCGCTGTTCCTGTCCGCGCTGGTGATCTCGGCCGGAAGCCTTGCCTTCAACGAGCGCGTCGTCACGCGCGCGACGGCGATGCTCAATGCCTGGCAGGCCGTGAAGTACGGGCCGATCCCCAAGAGTTCCAACGCCAAGGCCAACCTCTACATGTCCGATGGGCGCGATCTGCTGATCGCGGGGAACATCGACGGGGATGGCAACGCGATGGTGCTGCACGATGTGACTTTCTACCATCGTGACGACACCGCCATCATCACTGAAAAGCTTCGCGCCGATCGCGCGACGTTCGCCAATCCGGGCTGGCGTTTCGAAAATCCGGTCCGCTTTGACGTGGCCACGATCACGACGTCGCGATCCGCCGCGGTGACCGTGGCGCCGGGGATTACGCCTGCCAAGATCATGCTCGCGAACGTGGACGCGGATTCGCAAAACATCTTCCAGCTGACGCGCTCCATCGAGGCGCTGAAGGCGGCCGGTCGCCGCACCAGCGAGCTTGAGGCGGCGTGGTGGCACAAGCTGTCGGGGCCGTTCTCCTCGGTACTGATGCCGCTGCTGGGCGCGGTGACCGCGTTCGGTCTTGCCCGGTCTGGCCAGCTGCTGATTCGCGCCGTGATCGGCATGGCGCTGGGCTTTGCCTACTTCGTGCTCGACAACGCAGCACTGGCGATGGGTAACTTCGGTGGGTATCCGCCGCTGATCGCGGCATGGGCGCCGTTCGTGCTGTTTGCGCTGATTGGCGAGACGGTGCTGATCCGGACCGAAGAGTAGAAGGTTAAAGCAGGGGAGCATGGCCCCCCTGCACCCCCATTACCGTCTTCGTCGCGCGTGCCTAAGGCGACGTGCGCCCTTTGCGGCCGCAGGCCATTAATGTCTCCCGGCTCGAAGTGGGCGCAGAACGGATAGAGCACGCCGCAACGCAGACATTCTGCGGGTCTGGGGGATCTCCTGAGCTTGTCGAAGGGCCCCAGAATCTCCTCTTCCTTCCCCAAACAAAAAAGGCCCCGCAATCCGCGAGGCCTTTTTCATATCCAACACCGTCAATCAGCGCGCCTGCATCGTGCTCTTCGCGAGGCGTTCCAGCAGCGGCATCAGGCCGGGGTAGTTTGCCTTCGAATAGGTCGATCCCGAGCCGAACTGCGCGGCAAGGCGGCGGTGTGCCTCGGCCAGCGAGTGGTAGGGCATCGAGGGCAGCAGGTGGTGCAGCGCATGGTAACGCAGGCCCACCGGCGCCCACAGCTCGGAGAACTTCGCGGGCGGCGGTACGTTGACCGAATCGAGGTATTGCGCGGTCACCGTCATGGCATCGCCGTCGTTCTCCCACAGGTGTGCGACGAGCGTGCGGACCTGATTGAGGAAGGCGGTCAGCGAGACTACGCAGAGCGCGATGATCAGCGGGCGCCAGCCATAGGCGTAGCTGGCGGCCAGCACGGCGATTGCCCAGACCGAACAGCCCAGTTCCTGCCAGAACACCATGCGCGCGAACGGGCCCTCGGCCGGGCGGCGGCCGAACTGCGGGTTGATCGCGAGGGCAGAGGCCCGTTCCCAGACCAGCTTGCGTACTGGCGGAACGATCGCGCCCAGCGGCACCAGCACGGCCGAGCGGATCAGCAGCGCCACCGGCAGCAGGATCGCGGTGAGCGCGAAGACCGGCAGGCTCCACGGCTTCATCAGCGCCAGCGGCAGGTATTCAGGGTCTTCCACGGTGCCATAGCGGGTGCGGGTGTGATGGATCGTGTGCACGCCCTCATACATCAGCGAGGGGATCAGCATCGGAATGCCCACCAGCAGATTCCACGCGAAGCGGAAGCCGGGCAGCGCATCGCGGTGGATATGCGTCAGCTCGTGAATGAACAGCAGCGCGCGGTAGAGCGCGAGGGCCGAGAGCACGCCGCAGGCCAGCGCGACCCAGGGATTGCTCGCCAGGATCGTGGCGGCCAGCGCGGCATAGCCCACTGCGGCCGAGCCCAGCATGTCGGGCCAGTAGATCCCCGGGCGCGCGGTGGCGATATCGCGGGTCAATTCCACGGCGGCGCGCAGCATCTCCTTGTCGTCGGGGATCTGCGAAGAGCGCACGTGTCCGGCCGCTTCGCGCGGGGCGCTGGGGGACAGGTCGATGGCTTCCTGGGCGGTCATACGATCAAAATTCCAAAGTCATCTGGCAAAAAGCCGGCCCGGTACGGGTTTTGCGAGCGGCGGGCCCCGGATTTCACCTTGCATCTGCTTGACAAGGTGCAGGCACCGGCCGCAGGTCGCGATCCTGAAAGTCCCATAACGCGGAACAAAGGCAGGATCGTGGCCAAAGCCGAACTAGTCATCACACCCGTTTCCAGCAAGGCCGACAGGAACGCCTTTGTCGATTACGCTTATCGGCACAATGCGTCAGATCAAAACTGGGTGCCCAACTTGCGCTCGGAGGAAGTCTCCAAGTTCACCCCCGGCAAGAACCCGTTCTGGGATCATGCGCGGGGCCAGCTGTTCCTGGCAAAGCGCGGGAATGAGGTTGTCGGGCGCATATCGGCGCATATCGATGAACTGGCGGTGAAACAGCCGCTGGAGCAGGGCATGGGCCCGGGCACCGGCAACTGGGGCGCGATCGAGGCCGAGGACGAAGACGTCGCCAAGGCCCTGATCGCCACCGCCGAGGACTGGCTGCGGGCGGAGGGCATGACCCGCGTGCTGGCGCCGATGAACCTCTCGGTCTGGGAAGAGCCCGGCCTTCAGGTGCGCGGGTTCGACCATGCGCCGATGGTGATGATGGCGCACCATGATTCGGCCTACCAGCCGTGGATCGAAGGCAGCGGTTATACGCCCGCCAAGACGCTCTATACTTACGATCTGGACGTGACCCAGCAGTTCCCGCCGCTGGTCCAGCGCATCGTCTCCTCGGGCGAGAAGAACGCCAAGATCCGCATCCGCGAAGTCGATCCTAAGCGTTTCAACGAGGAAGCGGCGCTGATCTGCGACATCCTCAACGATGCCTGGTCGGACAACTGGGGCTTCGTTCCCTTCACCGAGAAGGAAATCGAGTACACCGGCAAGGCGCTGAAGCCGCTGGTCCACCCTGAGCTGATCCGCATTGCGGAATACGAGGGCGAGCCCGTGGCCTTCATGATGACCTGGCCCGATCTCAACCAGGCGCAGAAGCGGTTTAACGGTCCCAAGGGCAAGCCGGGCCTGTTCGGCCTGATCAAGCTGCTGCTGTGGCTGCGCAAGCCCAATCCGGCCGACATGCGCGTGCCGCTGATGGGCGTGCGCAAGAAGCTGCAATCTTCGCGTCTGGCCAGCCAGCTGGCTTTCATGATGATCGAGTACATCCGCCGTTCGGCCACCGCCAAGTTCGGTGCGAAGCGCGGTGAGATCGGCTGGATCCTTGAAGACAACCAGGGGATGGTGGCGATTGCCGATGCCATCAACAGCAAGGTCAACCGCGAATACGTGATCTACGAAAAGGCGCTTTGAGGACGGCTTTCCGTCTTTCTCCTGATTTTAGTTCATGGCGCCCCCGCGAAAGCGGGGGCTTTTTTTGGTTCGCGCGGAGGCGCGAAGGCGCGAAGGTGTTGCGCTTCGGGCGACCTTGCCGTGTCGTTCTGGCGCGGTGGCAGCCGCGTTGATCCGAGGGGCCGTACCGGCCCGTTTCTCCGTGCCTCCGCGCCTCCGCGTGAACTAAATTTCACTCCAGCACCCTCGCGAGCCCGCTTCGCAAAGAGCATTTCTTAATTGCTCGCCTCCTAGGCTTTCGCACAGGAAGAATGAGGGGCGCGCGATGAAGTATCGATCCTGGCTGATCGTACCCGGCAACAACGAAAAGCGGCTCGGCATGACGCAAGGCGTCGGGGCCGACGTGGTGGTGGTCGATCTCGGCGATACCGTCCCGCGCGAGGCGCGGGAGACCGGGCGCCGCCATGCTGCCCAGTGGCTGGCCGCGAGCCGCCCGTCCGGCACCGGCCACCGGCCGACGGCACGCTGGGTGCGGATCAACAGCTTCGAATCGGGCCTATGGCGCGAAGACCTTGCCGCGATCATGGGCTCGGGCCCCGAAGGGGTGATCCTGCCGCGGGCGAGCGGTCCGGACGCCGTGCGCGAACTCGCCAGCGAGATCTACGGGCACGAGGAGCGCAATGGCCTTGCACCCGGCTCGACGCGGATCATGCCCGTCGCCGGCGAAACGCCGACGGCGGCGCTGCATATCTCCGACTATCTGGAATCGACGCACCAGCGGCTTGACGGCCTTGCCTGGAGTGCGGGCGGGCTCGGCGCCGCCTTGTGCGTGCGGCAGCGGCGCGACGGGCAGGGGGGCTGGAGCGACGCCTGCCGTTTCGTGCGGGCGCAAGTCCTGCTCACGGCCCATGCCTCGGCCATCCGCGCGATCGAGGCGCCGTTCGAGCATTTCGAGGATGAGGTGGGGCTGGAGCGAGCGGCCCTGCGCGCCCGAGCGGACGGCTTTACCGGCATGTTCGCCGTCCATCCGGCGCAAGTCGCGGTGATCAACCGGGCTTTCGCGCCGCCGGCCGAGGAATTCGACGAAGCGCGCGAGATCGTCGCAGCCTTTGCCGCTAGCCCGCATCTCGGTTCGCTGGCGGTCTGCGGCCGCATGGTGGACCGGGCGGATCTTGCGCTGGCCCAGCTCACCCTGACGCAGGCGGACAGGCCTGTCGGCATCGCTGCCGGTTCAGGCGAGGACTTGCGGCGCGGGGCTATTCTCCGGCCGGCTTGACCTGCGCGGCTTCGACATCCGCTGCGGCAGCGGCCGCCGCGTCGGCATCGCTGTCGGCGGGCGCTTCGCTGGCGTCGGCAGGTGCCGCCCGCCGTGCCGAGGGCGCGCTCTCCTCGGGCGCCATATGCGGGTTCTGCGAGCGCACGGTGTCGTAGGGCGGCATGTCGTCGGTCACCGAGCGGGACAGCAGCGCGGCGCCGCTTGCGGCCTTGTTGCTCGCCTCTTCCTGCTTGTGGCAGCCCGTCAGGGCCAGCGCGGCCAGCGCGGGGAGCACGATGGCGGCAGGGCGATACGGCAGGCTCATGCAGGCTTCTCCGGAGGGCAGGGGCGGTCTAGCGCGGCCAGGAAGGAATCGGCGTGGGCCAGCAGCGCCGCGTCCCAGCGCGCGAAATCGATGTCGTGACCAAGCCGCGCCAGACTGGTGACGCCGAATTCCTCGATCCCGCAAGGGACGATGCCGGTGAAGTGCGCCAGATCCGGGCGGATGTTCACCGCGAAGCCGTGCATCGTCACCCACTTGCGGATGCGCACGCCGATGGCGCCGATCTTGGCCTCGCGCCCGTCGATATCCTGGGTCCAGATGCCGATGCGGCCTTCGCTGCGGAAGCTTTCGACGCCGAAATCGCGCAGCGTGTCGATTACCCAGCCCTCAAGGCCATGGACGAAGCCGCGCGCGTCGCGGGCGCGTTTGCGCAAGTCGAGCAGAACATAGGCGATGCGCTGGCCCGGGCCGTGGTATGTATAGCGTCCGCCGCGTCCGGCCTCGACCACTTCGAAGCGCGGATCGAGCAGTTCGGCCACGGCCGCGCTGGTGCCGGCGGTGTAGACGGGAGGATGTTCGAGCAGCCAGATCAGCTCGCGCGCTTCGCCTGCGGCAATCGCGGCGTTGCGGGCGGTCATTTCCTCAAGGGCGGCGCGGTATGGCACTTGTTCGGTGCTGACGCGCAGTTCGATATCACCGGCCAAAGTCGTAGGGAAAGTCATGCTGCGTTGCGTGGCGTCATTCCCTGCGGTTATCAAGCCACTTTGAGATGACCGCCTCATCATGGCGGTGCAGGAGCAGCAATGACGTTCGACAGCAACCGGGCCTGGAACGAGGCAAGCCGCGCGGTTTCCGCCAACAAGGAAGTGGTCCTTGCCATCGCGGGGGTCTTCTTCCTGCTGCCGCAGCTGGCCTTCACGACCTTCTTCCCGGCGCCCGAAATGGCCAGCGGAATGACCGAGCAACAGGTGATCGACGCGGCGAAGACGTATTACACGTCGATTCTTCCGGTGATGATTCCCGTGTTCCTCTGTCAGGCGCTGGGCACGCTCTCGCTGCTCTGCCTGCTCGATACCGACCGCCGCCCGACCGTGGGTGAGGCGATCGGCAGTGGGCTGAAGGGGCTGTTGCCCTATCTTGCCGCGCAGATCCTGATGGGCATGGGGCTTACCGCGGTCCTGCTCGCGCCGGCCATGCTGCTGGCGGTGGGCGGCACGGCGGGTGCGGTGATCGGGCTGGCGCTGGGGTTTGTCCTCGTCATTCCCGTTGCCGTGCGGCTGTCGCTGACGTCGCCGGTGATCGCGGTCGACGGGGTGTTCAACCCGTTGCATGCACTGACGCGGTCGTGGCAACTGACGCGCGGCAATACGGCGCGGATTTTCGGGTTCTACGCCTTGCTGTCGCTGGCGATGATGGCCCTGCTCATCCTGGGCAATGTCGCGACGCTGCCAATTGCGCTGCTGGCGCCCAAGGCGATTGCCGAGCTGGCGGGCGCGGTGATCGGATCGATCCTGGCGACTGTCATGGTGCTCTATTTCGTGGCGGTGATCGGGCAGATCCACCGCCAGCTTTCCGGCGGATCGGCAGAGACGCTCACCAGCCCGTTCGAATAAGCGGCCCTACTCATAACCCACAAACAAAAAGGCCGGCGCGTGGAGCGCCGGCCTTTTTGTTTTGTTTGTCTTGCCGGAGCGGGACGTCTCAGTCCTCGTCCTTCCAGCCCCACCACATGAAGCAGGGCGGGACGTTGATCGGCTCGATGGCGTCATCGATGCGCTTGAAGTGGCGCGCCATGAAGCTCTTGGCCTTGGGCGTGAACTGGTAGACCAGGAACGCGCCGCCCTTGCGGATCACGCGGTAGGTGGCAGCAGCAATGGCCGGGCCGACACCGTCAGGCAGGGTCGAGAAGGGCAGGCCGGACAGCACGTAGTCCGCCTTTTCATGGCCGTGCGCACGCACGATATCCTCGACGTCCGCGGCCGATCCCAGCACCGCGATGAAGCGGCTGTCGGTGATCGTGCGGCGCAGATAGTCGATGAACAGCGGGTTCGTGTCGATCACGATGAGCTGCGCGTCGCGGCCGAGTCGGTCCAGCACCGGGCGGCAGAACGTGCCGACGCCGGGGCCGTACTCGACGAACAGCTTGGTGTTCGCCCAGTCGACGGGCGCCAACATGCGATTGATGGTGAAGCGCGATGAGGGGACGATCGAACCGACCATCACCGGGTTGCGCAGGAACCCTTCAATGAACACACCCCAAGGTCCGAGGCTGTGCTTGATCTTTCGCTTGATTCGCTCGGGGAGCGCCTCTCGGGCAAGCTCGGTACTGGTCATGCTGGCGAAGACTCTCGCGTTGTTGTCGTCCTGCGAAGGGCGAAGGCGTGGCAGATCGGGGTGCACATTGCAAGCAAGCCGCTAGGCAATGTTGCAGAGCAATTACAAAATCTCGTGGACCTTTTCCATAGGGCGGCACAGGCGCACGCCCTTGTCGGTCTCAACCAGCGGGCGTTCGATCAGGATCGGCTCGGCGGCCATGGCCGCGAGCACCGTCGCATCGTCCGCCTCGGGCAGGCCGCGTTCGGCGGCGTCGGTACCCTTCACGCGCAGCCCCTGCTGCGGCGTGATGCCCGCGTCCTTGTAGAGCTGCGCAAGCTTTTCGGCGCTCGGCGGGGTCTTGAGATATTCGATCACGGTGACCTCGACGCCGGGCGCTTCCTCCAGCACGGCAAGCGTCTTGCGCGATGTGCCGCACTTGGGGTTGTGCCAGATGGTGGCCTTCATGGGCTTTTCCTCTTTACTCAGATGAAGTGGTGAGAGCGGCGCCGGGTTCCCGGCCAAGCGCAGGAACCGCGCGCGCCGCGTCCTGCGGGGCGATGCCGGAGGCGGGCGCTGCGCTGATCGTTTCCTCGCGCCGCATCACGCGCCCGGCACGCTGGACCGCCGAGAGCAGGCGCGGATGGACGCCGCAGCGGCAGAGATTCGGAATGGCGGTGCCGATCTCGGCCTCCGACGGATTCGCATTGCGGCCGAGCAGTGCGGCAGCGGCCATGACGATGCCCGGCGTGCAGAAGCCGCACTGGACGGCCTGCTCGGCCACCATGGCCTGCTGCACCGGGTGCGACCGGTCTTGCGAGAGCCCTTCGATGGTGGTGACGAATCGCCCCTCGCACTCACTCAGCGTGACAAGGCAGGATCGCAGTGCGGCACCGTCGACGATGACGGTGCAGGCCCCGCAATCGCCGGTGCCGCAGCCGTACTTGGTGCCGGTGAGGTTGGCGCCTTCGCGCAAGGCCCAGAGCAGCGGCGTCTGCGGATCCATGCCGATCTCGACCGGATGCTCGTTGAGGGTCAGGCGCGCCATCGGCTTTCCTTAACTATGGCAGAGGCGGGATTCCAGCCCCGGAACAATGGGCTGTCCACGGTCATGCGCGTCCGGTCAGGAGCGCACGGGCCCAGTCGTCGCGCCCCGCAGCGGAGGCATCGGCGGCGGCTGCGTGCCAGTCGTAGGCGACGGCGATGCGTTCGACAGTCCAGCCCTCTGCCGTGCGCTCGATCACGGCGTAGCGCGCGTGCGGTGTGCCGGTCTCCATTACATGCGCGAAAGGGTGATCGTCGGCATAGGCGGGCAGGCCTACCGAGCCGGGATTGACCACCTGCCGCCCGTCCGCCAGCCGTACATGGCGCGGCAGATGGGTATGGCCGCAAAGGATCATCGGTGCCGCTATGGCAGCCAAGCGCGCGGTGATTTCCACCTCGCGCGCTGGGCGGCAGCCTTCGGGCTCGACCGTTTCCAGTAGGTATTCAAGGTCCGAGTCCCGCGAGCCGTGGCAGGCGTAGAGATCGGGCTCCAGCCACAGCGTTTCGGGCAGACTGGCCAGCCACTCAAGGTGGCGCGGTTCCAGCCGGTCGATGGTTGCGGCATCCGAAAGCCCCATCCGCTCGGGCGGAAGTTCGAGCAATTGCCGCTCATGGTTGCCGCGAATGGTTTCGAGGCCGAGCGCCATCAACCGGTCCGCCGTCCCCGCTGGATCGAGCGGGCCACTGAGGATGTCGCCCAGATTGACGATCCGCCCGATCCCGCGCCGCTCCGCATCCGCCAGCACCGCGTCGAGCGCGCGCAAGTTGCCGTGGATGTCGGAGAGGACGGCCACTTTCATCAGAGCATGACTTTCACACCGGCCCAGACCGTGCGGGGCACGCCAAGGTCCATCGATCCGGCCTGATTGCGCGTCACCACGGTCTCGTCGGTCAGATTCTCGCCGCGCAGCACCAGCGAGACGGGGCCAGCGACCGGCACTTGCACATAGGCATCGAGCGTCGTCGCGGCGGGCAGCACATATTGCTCCAGATCGTCTTCGTACTCGGCGCCGGTGTGGCTGACGGTGGCGGCGAAGCGCCAGCCTTCATGCGGTAACCAGGCGAGCGTGGCACTGGCGGCCAGCTTGGGCACTTGTGCCGGGCGCATCCCGTCGAGCGGCTGTCCCGCCGCCTCCACCTGCGAATCGGTCCATGCCAACGACCCGTCCAGCCGCACCGTGCCCAAGGCGAGCGCGGCGCTCGCCTCGATGCCCTTGGCGCGGATCGCATCGACGTTCTGCCGCTGCTGGACATTGGTGGCCACGGTGACGTTGGCGATGGCGTCCTTCAGTTTGTTGTCGAAGGCGGTCAGCGAGAGCGTCAGCGCCGGGATCGGCGTGACGTCGATCCCCGCCTCGTAGCCGCGCAGGCGTTCGGGCTTGAGGTTCGGGTTGGCGTTGGTCGTCACCGGGAACACGACATAGGGGCGGTAGAGTTCGTTCAGTGTGGGCAGGCGCATGCCGGTATAGGCGGCGGCGCGCAGGCTCACGGCCTTGGCCACCTTCCACACCAGGCCGCCGCGCGCGTTGCCTTCCCAGCCCGAGCGGTTGGCGAAAGTATCATCCTGCGTCACCGCGCCGCCGGGCGAGGCCTGACGGTAGAAGCCGTTGCGGATCGTCCAGCGGTCGGCGCGCGCTCCGGCGGTGAGCACCAGATCGCCCAGCGTCCAGTCGTCCTGCAGATAGAAGCCAAGGTCGGACTGGTCGCCGCCCGCGTGGCGCACGGCTGTCGGCAAGCCGGTCACGGTCGAATAGGGCAGTTCCAGCAAGTGGCCCGATGCGAGCTTCACGTCGGTGCCGATCCGCAGCACGTGATCCTCGCCAATGGGCGGGCGCAGTTCCGCCTTGCCGCCGACCGCCGTGGTGGGCGTGCTGTGCTGGTCGAGCGTCTTTTTGAAGTTCGTCGAACTGATGACGATGTTCGAGAAGTCCTGCGCCTGCACATAGCCGAGCACGTCGAACTGCCAATCGCCCCGGCCGACGAACCGCAGCGAGGCCTGCTGTCCGTTCGAGGTCGAATCAGCGCCTTTGAAGCGCAGCGTGCGCGAATCGTCGTAGGCGAGCACGGCCGCCTGAACCTCGACATCCGCAGTGAGGGGGGCGACTGCGCGCAGCGAGCCCGACAGGCTTTCGAAAGCGGCGCGGGCAGAGGCGGGGACGCGCTGGTCCTTCGGCGTCGTCCAGAAGCCGTCGCCGCGATCCCACTGGACGCTGGCGACCACGAAACCCTCGCCCAGCTTCGGCGCGGCGGTGAGCGAGGCCTGCGTTTCGCCCCGGTCGTCGACAAGGGCGCTGCCCTGAAGCGTGCCGATTTCGGTGGGCCCAGCGCTCAGCAGTTCGATGGTGCCCGCCACCGCGCCCGATCCGAACGCGCCCGAACCGCCGCCGCGCGTCACTCGCACCGAGCCGATGCGCTCGGGCGCGATCGCGCTGTAGGGGATGTAGCCGAAGAAGGGGTTGGCCACCGGCACGCCGTCGAGCAGCACCAGCGTGCGGCTGGCGGCATTGCCGCCGAGCGCGCGCAGATTGGCGCCCTGCGCGGACGGATTGGCGGAGCGGCTGTCCGAACGGCGGAACTGCGAGAAGCCCGCGACCGAGGACAGCACGTCCTCGATCCGGCCGGAGGCGCTGGCGGTCACGGCGTCGCGGTCGATCGTCTCGACATCGTAGGCAGGCGTCGCCGGGCCGGAATCGAGCCCGTGCCCGGTGACGATGATCGGCTGGTCACCCGCGTCTTCCGCCAGCGCCGGCTGCGCAGCAAGCAACGACGCGCCCGAAAGCAGCGAAAGGCGCAGGACGCCGCGCATGGACGGCCTCACTCGGCGGGCGCGATATCGAGAACGAGCGGCTCCAACCCCTCAACGTGGCCTTCGAGTCGGTCTCCGGCCGCGATCGGGCCAACACCCGCCGGCGTGCCGGTGTAGATCAGGTCGCCCGGCGCAAGGTGATAGAGGCGCGAGAGGTCAGCGATCAGTTCGGGGATCGACCAGATCATCTCGTCCAGCGGCGCGTCCTGCTTCACCGCGCCGTTCTTCGCGAGCGAAATGCGCTGTGCCGCCGGTGCGCCGAAAGCGGCTGCGGGGGTGATCGCGGCGATCACGGCGGCATTCTCGAAGTCCTTGCCGGTGTCCCACGGATAGCCCTTGGCCTTGGCCGCGTTCTGGAGATCGCGCCGCGTGAGGTCGATCCCGCAGGCATAGCCGTAGACGAGATCCATCGCCGCCTCGGGCGCCACTCTGAAGCCGGTGCCGCCGATGGCGACGACCAGTTCCATCTCGTAATGGCAATCCTGCGTGCCGGGCGGATAGGGAATCCGGGCGGGAGCGTGGCATAGCGCGGCGGGGGCCTTGGTGAACCAGATCGGCGCCTCGCGGTCGACGGCGTTGCCCAGTTCGCGGGCATGCGCGGCGTAATTGCGGCCCACGCAGAAGATCCGTCGTACCGGATAGCGGGCTTCTTCGCCGCTTACGGCAACGGTGGGGCCTTCGGGCAATTGAAAAAGCAGGCTCACGACCATGTCACTCCTCGATTTGGGCATGGCATAGAGTTGTTCGATCTGTACGAAAAGCGCCAAGCGCCTTGCCGTCCCCGCCCAAGCGCTTACATTCGCCGGGTGACCGAGAAACAATACCTTGCCGGACGGCTGCTGCTCGCCATGCCGGGCATGTTCGATCAGCGCTTCGAACGCTCGGTCAGCGTGATGTGCGTGCATGACGAGAACGGTGCGCTGGGCATCGGCATCGGCCGTCTGCGCGACGGCGTTCGCTTCCACGATATTCTCGAAGAGCTGGACATCGATCCCGGCAAGGCCCCGAATTGCGAGGTGCACGAGGGCGGCCCGGTCGAGCCCGGTCGCGGCTTCATCCTCCATTCGACCGACTGGGGCGGGGCGGACACGCTGGAAGTGCAGCCGCTCTGCGCGCTTTCGGCGTCGATGGACGTATTGCGCGCGATCGCGGCGGGGCGCGGGCCGAAGCAGTGGCTGATGGCGCTGGGCTATGCCGGTTGGGGACCGGGCCAGCTTGAAGGCGAAATGCGCCACCACGGCTGGTACGCCGCCGATCCGCATCCCGAGATACTCTTCGACACCCCGGTCGATGCCCGCTGGAGCGCCAGCTGGCGGGCGGAGGGCATCGATCCCTCGCTGCTCGCCAGCGAGACGGGCCGGGCCTAGCTTTTCTGCAATCGGGCGAGATCTTCCGGGCAGTCGATGTCCAGCAGGATCGCCGGATCGCTCACTTCATCGAACACCACATCTTCGCGTGTGCGCAGCAGCCGTCCGGCACCCTCGTCGCCGGTCAATGCCGTGATCTCCGGAAATAGCCGCGCGGAGAGCAGGGCGGGGTGGCCGGGCCGTCCTTCGTGGCGAGGTAGGGCTGCGGCGGCATCGCCGATCCGTGCGGCCAGCCTTGCAGCCTCTCCATGCGGGACTTGCGGCATATCGCCGAGGAAGATGAATACGCCTCGGGTTCCGGCGGCGGCCCGGATCCCCGCCTTGAGCGATTGCGACAGTTCCGTGCTCGCTATGCGGACCGCTTCGACCGCCGGTTCGCCCGGCCAGTCGCCGATTTCGAGCCCGGGCCGGGCGACCACGATCACGCGCGAGACGGGCGCAGCGCGGGCGGCGCGGATGGCGTGGAACAGCAGGGGGGCGCCGTCGAGCGGGGCGGCCAGCTTGTCGCTGCCGAAACGGCTGGCACGCCCGGCCGCGAGGACCACGGCGACGTAAGCGGCGATTTCGCTCACGCCCGTTCGCTGCCGGGGTTCATCGCCTGCATGATCTGGGCAAGGATGCCCGTCGCCACTTCGAACGGCGACTTGCCGAGCCCGATGACGCCGGGCGAAAGGTGTAGCCGCGCCAGTTCCTCGTCGGTCGCGCCAAGGGCTTTCAGCGCGGCGATCCGGCCGGCAGTCCGCGATTTCGCGCCGATCATGCCCACCCATCCGGCGCTGCCGCGTAGAGCGTCAAGGCAGCCGCCAAGATCGTGGTGGTCCTCATGCGTGGCGCCAAGGTAGGCGGTCCAGCGGTCAACGCCGAGTTCGCCCAGCGCGTCGGTCGGGCTCATGCGCATGTAGCGCGCCAGCGGGAAGGGCGGCGGCGAGCGGGGGCCGTCGGGGCGCACCAGCACCGTCTCGAACCCGGCCAGCGCGCCGAGCCGGGCAGCCGCAAGTGAACCGGGGTCGCCGCCCGAAACGATCAGGCGGCGCGGGGGATCATGGCGGCGGGCCAGTGCGAAGGGCTCGGCGCTCCATTCGAGCAGGGGGCCATCGTCCAGCGTGACGCGGCGCTGCGATCCGTCGCTGTGCCAGCGGCAGGGACGGCGCTCGGCGGCATGGCGGAGCAGGTCGGCCGCAGCGGGGCAATCGGGCGCGATACGTTCGAGCAGCAGGTAAAGCGCGCCGCCGCAGCGCAGGCGGATGTCGATCCACGGGCTGCCCATCCCGTAGTGCAGCTGCCGGGGGCGGCCATCGGCCAGCACCTCGGCGGCGTGATGGGCCACGTCACCCTCGATGCAGTCGCCCGAGAAGTAGCCGCTCGCGTCGATCGTGCCGTCGGGGGTTGGGGTGAACAGCATCTGGGCGCCGGGCCCGCGCGGGGCGCTGCCTTCGACCCGATAGAGCGTGGCGAGAACGCAAGGTCGGCCCGCCGCGCGGGCGGCGGCAAGGGGCCCCCGAATGTCGTCGATCCAGCCGAACAGCGGCCAGTCCGCATTTGCGATTTCGCCGAGGGTTTCGGCCGCGACCATCTCAGCCGACCACGGCGCGTGCCTCGGCCCGGCCGTTGTCCCCCAGCAGCGGTGCGATCACCAGCCGGTGCAGGATCGGCGCGATTGCCTCGGGTGTCATGTCCGGGCCGTGGCCAAGCCACCAGGCAAGGATGTCGAATGTCGCACCGGTGCCATGCACGACGCCAAGGTCGGCGGGCAGCCATTGCACCGGATCGTCGACCTGACCGACCAGCCCGCGTGCCTGGCGGATGAACTCCACGCGCACGATGGCGGCGGCGCCGCCCGCGAGCAGGGCCGACCACAGCGGCCGATGGGCATCGACATAGCGGCACAGCGCCAGCGTGGATTCGAAGCTGTCGACATCGCGCAGCACCGGCAACGTCATTTCGAGAAGGACGGCGATCTCTTCCGAGGCGACATCGCCCAGCAGCGCTTCCTTGGTGGGATAATGCCGGAAGAACGTGGCATAGCCGATCCCGGCATGCGCGGCGATTTCACGTATGGTGATCTGATCGAAAGGCCGCTCTTCCAGCAGCGCCAGCATGGTTGCGTTCAGCGCCTTGCGCGAACGCACCTGCCGCGCGTCAGTGGGCGCGTCTTTCCTGAACCCCGCTAGATGTCCATCCATGAGAGATCCGTAACACCCCTGTGCGGCCCTGTCTAACTTGGGGTCTAACGCGGGGCCGGTACTTGCCGCGCGGGCCGTCAACCTTCGCCGATGCGATCGGAGAACAGCAGGCGCCCGCCGGAGAGATGGATAAGCGCCTCGTTGAAGTCCTCGGTGCTCATCGCGAAGCAGCCTTCGCTGCGGCCGATCTTGCCCCACTTGGAAATCAGCGAGGCATCGACGTACCACGCCGGATGCATGACGATGGCCCGCTCCAGCGCGGCGGAATTGTCGGTGTCGAGGCCCTTGAGGCGGATCGAGGTACCGTACTTGCCCTGATACCATTCGCACGTGAGGAAGGCCCCGCGCGAGGTGGCTTCGGAGCCGGGCAGGTTGGAAAAGCTCTGGAGCCAACCGCTGTGCATCGGATCCGAACCGCGCCCATGCGCCAGCAGGAACGAGCGGACCGAGCCGTTCTCCAGATTGGCGAAATGCAGGCGAGGCTTCCACGAAGGCTGCGCGAAATCGGCGATGCCCACCAGATCGGTCCGCCAGAGACTGGGCTGGACGCGCTGCACCTGCCTTGCGGCGACTTCGAGAATTCGGCGCTCGTAAGGCGTTTGGATAAGCGGCGTTACGCCGTATCCGGCAGTTGCGTTAACTGAAGTGTTTTCTGCTGCCAGCACGCGCGCGGGGAGCGTGAGACTTACCCCCGCTGCCAATCCGCCCATGAGGACAGCACGCCGACCCAACGTGTGTTCCATCGGCGTAGACTAACCGATTTAGGTTAATGGCGCCATAAGAGTCGTCTGGGTGGTTCCCGGATAGCGAACGGGTCGTCGCGCCCAGAAAACGTCTCACCGATAAGGCGAGTCGTGGGCTTTAACAGGTTGAAAAATTTGCATCCTGTGTCCCCGGGCTTCCCGCGCCGATCGGCGCAGGAGGCCCGGAGCAATGCGTCAGGCGACGACCTTCAGAGGCTTTTTCTGGTGCTGGCGGATCCAGTCTTCCACTACCGGGGCAATGCGGGTGCGCCACTTGCTGCCGTTGAAGATGCCGTAGTGGCCGACGCTTTCGGCCAGGAGGTACTGCTTGCGGTCCTCCGGCAGGCTGGTGGCAAGGTGCAACGCGGCCTTGGTCTGGCCGATACCCGAGATATCGTCGCGCTCACCCTCTACCGCGAGCAGCGCGGTATCGCGGATCGCGCCGATGTCGATCCGCTCGCCGCGATGGAAGAATTCGCCATTGGGCAGCGAGTGCTTCTGGAACACGTGCTCCACCGTTTGCAGGTAATATTCGGCGGTCATGTCGCAGACGGCGCGGTACTCGTCGTAGAACGCCTTGGTGGAGGCCGCGCTTTCGCCGTCGCCGTCCACCAGATGCTTGAACATGCCGTAGTGGCTCATCATGTGGCTGCCGAGGTTCATCGCCATGAACCCGGCAAGCTGGAGGAAGCCCGGATAGACCTTGCGGCCCGCGCCCGGGTAAGTCAGCGGCACGGTGGCGATGACATTGTTTTCGAACCACGAAAGCGGCTGGTCCATGGCAACGTCGTTGACGCTGGTGGGCGCCTCGCGCGTGTCGATCGGGCCGCCCATCATCGTCAGCGTGGCCGGGCGGCAGGGATGGCCCTGCTTGCCCAGGATCGCCGCTGCCGCCAGCGCCGGGACCGAGGGCTGGCACACCGCCAGCATGTGCGTGCCGGGGCCGATGTGCTCAAGGAAGGCGATCAGGTAGTCGATATAGTCGTCAAGGTCGAAGCGGCCGGCGCTCGTCGGCACCAGCTTCGCGTCGGCCCAGTCGGTGATGTAGACCTCGCAGCCTTCCAGCATGCGCGCCACGGTGCCGCGCAGCAGCGTCGCGAAGTGGCCGCTCATCGGGGCCACGATCAGCAGCTTGGGCGCGTTCTTCGGCAGGCCGGGGTGATCGAAGCGCAGCAGGTTGCCATAAGCGCGGTGGAGCACGATCGACTCGGTGACGGGGAATGTCTTGCCACCTACGGTCACGTCCTCGATGTCGAACTCGGGCTTGCCGCGCGACATCGTCGCATGGGCGAACACGTCGAGTGCAGAGGCCATGACGGTCCCGAATCCGAAGTAACCGAAAGGCGTGGAGGGATTCGAAAGCAGTTCCGCGCCCACCGATGCCCAGGCGGCGGCGCCGCTCAGCATGGTGCGTTGCAGTTCGTAGGCATTGTAAAGCAAGGCTGTTCTCCTGACCGCGACGCCACTGTCAGCCTCTTTCGGGCCACTCTACCGTGGGTGTTGCGGTGTATCTGGGCTCGAAACGCCTCTTGTGCAATGCGGCAATGTCGATTCATTTCGGCGCTATTGCCGATCGCGGGTTCCGTCAGATCGCTTATCCTTCATCCGACGGGGGCCTTTTCCCGAGCGCGGCAAAGGGATAAGGCGCTGACCATGCAGGCCGATCCGGAACAGGGCAAGGCGCACCCCAGCGGCGCCGAAACGATGGAAAACGAGGCGCCTCGGCGCAAAAGCCTGACTGCGCTCGGCATGGTCTGGCGGGAACTGTTCCATTATCCCGGGCGGATGGCCATTGCCGGTGCGGCCCTGATCACCACGGCCACCGCGACTCTCGCGATTCCCTACGGTTTCCGCCAGATCGTCGACCAGGGATTCGCGAAAGGCGCCGATCCTTCGGCAATCCGCTGGTGGTTCGCGATGCTGATGGGCACGGTGACCGTGCTGTCTATCGCGACAGCGATACGTTTCTATTCGGTCTCCTGGCTGGGCGAACGCGTGGTCGCCGACATCCGCCTGCGGGTGCAACGCCATCTCGTCACCCTGTCGCCCAGCTTCTTCGAGGAGAACAGCCCGAAGGAGATCGCCTCGCGCATGACCGCCGATACCTCGATCATCGAGACGGTGGTGGGCACAACCGTCTCGGTGGCGCTCCGCAACGCGATCATGGCGGTGGGCGGGGTGATCTACCTGTTCATGCTGGCGCCGCACCTGACATTCGGTCTTGTCATCGCCATTCCCGTGGTGATCGTGCCGATCGCCGCGTTCGGCCGCCGCCTGCGCGCGGTCGCGCGGTCGAGCCAGGACCGCGTGGCCGATATCGGCGCGATGACCAGCGAGGTCTTCGGCGCGCTGCGCGTGGTTCAGGCCTTCAATCAGGAAGGCCACGAAATGAATCGCTTCACCGCCACGGTGGAGCGGACCTTCGAGACCGGCAAGCGCCGCATTATCCTGCGCGCGGCGATGACCGCCGTCATCATGTTCCTGATCTTCGGGTCGATCACGGTGATACTGTGGCGCGGCGCGATTTCGGTTGCCGAAGGGGCGATCAGCGGCGGCACGATCGCGGCTTTCGTCGTCACGGCGGGCATTGTCGCGGGCGCTTTCGGCTCGCTGACCGAGGTCTATGGCGACCTTGTGCGCGGCGCCGGCGCGGCCAGCCGCCTTGCCGAACTCTTGGGGGAGCGTCCCTCGATCGCACCGCCGGCACGGCCGCAGGCCTTGCCCGAGCCTGCGCGCGGCAAGATCGCCTTCGAGCGCGTGACCTTCCGCTATCCCGCCCGGCCGGACATGCCCGCGCTGCATGACTTCAGCCTGACGGTGGAGCCGGGCGAGACGGTCGCCATTGTCGGCCCTTCGGGTGCCGGCAAATCGACGTTGTTCCAGCTGGCCGAGCGTTTCTACGATCCGCAGAGCGGCGCCATCAAGATCGACGGCGTGCCGCTGACGTCCGCCGATCCCTCCGAGGTGCGCCGCCGCATCGCGCTGGTGCCGCAGGAGGGCGTGCTTTTCGCCGCCTCCGCGCGGGAGAACCTGCGCTACGGCAATGCCGTCGCCGATGACGAGGCGATCTGGGAAGCGGCCCGCGCGGCCAATGCCGAGCAGTTCCTGCGGGCACTGCCGCAGGGACTCGATACGTTCCTTGGCGAGGACGGCGCGCGGCTGTCCGGCGGCCAGCGCCAGCGGCTGGCCATCGCCCGCGCGCTGCTGCGCGAGGCGCCGATCCTGCTGCTGGACGAGGCGACCAGCGCGCTCGATGCCGAAAGCGAGCGGCTGGTGCAGGACGCGCTCGACCGGCTGATGCGCAGCCGTACCACGCTGGTCATCGCCCACCGCCTTGCCACCGTGCGTCAGGCCGACCGTATCATCGTGATGGACGGCGGCCGCATTGTCGAGGAGGGCACGCATGAGAGCCTGACCCGCGCCAGCGGCCTCTATGCGCGACTGGCCGCATTGCAATTCGACATGCACGCCGCCCCGCTGTCATCCGGTTCCCCGGCTTTCACGACCGAGGGCTGACTTTCGACGAACGTCTTATCGGGGCCGACAAACAGCATCTGAGGACTGGCATTACCAAATCTGGCAATTATGTTGCGCCGATTGGCGGGTCTTTCTGGCCCGCGCCCGTCCTCATGCATGATCCATGCGTGTCATACCTCGGAAAGGCTTGTTCATGCCTCGCACCCTCCTGGGGGCGCTCGCTACCACGGCGCTCGTCCCCGCACTCGTTCTCGTCGCGGCTCCCGCTTTCGCGCAGGACGCGCCTGCCGTCACGGCGGTCAGCGCGACTGCCGGTCCGATGGAAGTGGACCCGGCCAAGGTCTCGTGGGGCGCTTCGGGCATCCAGACCCAGTGGCAGGACAAGAGCGTGAAGCCGGGTGACGACTTCGACCGCTTCGTCAACGGCAAGTGGGCCGATGCCGTGGTGCTTCCGTCGGATCGCACCAACTGGGGCTCGTTCGCCGCGCTGGCGAATCTGTCCGAACTGCGCCTCCATGGCATCATGGACGAGCTGGTCGCCTCGCATCCGGCCCCCGGCAGCGACGCCGCGCGCGTGGCCGCTGCCTATCAGGCGTTCATGGACGTCGATGCGATCAACAAGGCGGGCCTCGCTCCGGCGCAGCCTTATCTCCAGCGCATTTTCGCCGCGCAGACGCCCGCAGATCTGATAAAGCTGTTCGCGGCACCGGGCTTCGCCTCGCCGCTGGACGCCAGCATCGGCCCCGATGCCAAGCAGAGCGACGTCAACGCCCTGCAAGTGAGCCTGGGCGGGCTGGGCCTGCCGGATCGCGATTACTACCTGAAGAACGACCCGCGTTCGCAGGAAATTCGCGCCAAGTATCTCGATTACCTGACCTTCCTGCTCGGCAAGGCCGGCTATACGGATCCCGCCGCTTCGGCCAAGGCCGTGCTCTCGCTTGAGACGCGCCTTGCGCAGGCCGACTGGGACCGCGCCGCCAGCCGCGATCCGGACCTGACCTATAACAAGCTCTCGCTGGCCGAGTTCGAGGGGCTGGCCTCGCCCGGCCTGCTGCGCTCGTTCATCGAGACCATGGGCGCCGGCAAGGCGACTTACGTGCTGGTCGACGAGATGCCGCCGACGGCCGAGGAGCTGAAGACCGCGCGCATCGATCCCGCGCAGGCTGCCGCGCTGTTCGGCGGCGGCGTGCCCGAAGCCGCCAAGCTGATCGAGACCGTGCCCGTCGCCACTTGGCAGGCCTGGCTGGCCGCGCAGTTCCTGCGCAGCCACGCCTCCGTGCTGCCCAGCGACATCGACGATGCCAACTTCGCTTTCTACGGCAAGGTCATGAGCGGCCAGCCCGAGCAGCGCGCGCGCTGGAAGCGCGGCATTTCGGCGGTCGAGAGCATGTCCGGCGAACTTCTCGGCAAGATCTATGCCGAGAAGTACTATCCGCCCGAAGCCAAGGCCGCGATGGAATCGCTGGTCGGCAACTTGCGCAAGGCGATGGCCTCCAACCTTGAGCAGCTTGCCTGGATGGGCCCGGAAACCCGCAAGGAAGCCGTTGCCAAGCTTGACGCCTTCACTCCCAAGATCGGCACGCCCGCCAAGTTCAAGCAATACGAAGGGCTGACGTTCTCGGCCACCGATCCGCTGGGCAACCTGATGGCGGCCCAGACCTGGGCAAACGGCGACCAGATGCGCCGCCTTGGCCAGCCGGTCGACCGCACCGAGTGGTTCATGCTGCCCGAGACGATCAACGCCTACTACAACCCCTCGTTCAACGAGATCGTCTTCCCCGCTGCGATCCTCCAGCCGCCGTTCTTCAACGTCTCGGCTGACGCGGCCGTCAATTACGGCGCCATCGGCGCGGTGATCGGCCACGAAATGGGCCACGGCTTCGACGATCAGGGTGCCAAGTCGGACGGCTCGGGCAACCTGCGCGACTGGTGGACGCCTTCGGACAAGGCCAACTTCCAGAAGCTCCAGGACCGCCTTGCCGCCCAGTACAACAGCTTCTGCCCTTATGACGACGGCAAGACCTGCGTGAACGGCAAGCTGACGATGGGCGAGAACATCGGCGATCTGGGCGGCCTCAGCCTTGCCTACCGCGCCTACAAGCTCTCGCTCGGCGGCAAGGAAGCCCCGGTGATCGACGGCCTGACCGGCGACCAGCGCTTCTTCATGGCCTGGGCGCAAGTCTGGCGCAGCAAGTACCGCGAGGAAGCGGTGCGCCAGCAGCTCAAGACCGACTATCACTCGCCCGCGCACTACCGCATCAACGGCCTCGTTCGTAACTTCGACGAATGGTACAAGGCCTTCGACGTGAAGCCGGGCGACAAGCTCTATCAGGCGCCTGCGGATCGCGTGCGCATCTGGTAATTCGGTTTGCATGACACTGCGCGGCCCGATCCGGACTTGTCCGGGTCGGGCCGTGTTGTTTTTGAGCGGAGCGCGCGCACTTCCCCCACGCATCCCGCCCCCCACACACACCGCTCATCCTGAGCCTGTCGAAGGATGGGAGGCCTCGCGCCACGCCTCAGGGGGCTTCGACAAGCTCAGCCTGAGCGGGATGGGATGGGATGGGCGGAGCGGTGGTGTGCTGGAGAATGATGTTTCCTCCCACACCACGTCATCCTGAACTTGTTTCAGGATCCATCGGGCAGCCAATGCCGAGGCGTGGCCGGTCGCGCCGCCCTCTCGGCCATAATCTCCAGCACCGCGCTATCGGCACGATGGACCCTGAAACAAGTTCAGGGTGACGGTCGGACGGGGGACCTTTTCCGGATCACCGTCACCCCAGCGAGGGGAAACGACCGCAACGCCAACGCATCCACAACACCGCTCCCACGCGCCTCAACCAGCCCCAATCCACCCAATTTGCGCCCAAGCGCATTTTCCGAACGATTATAAACCGTCACGTCGCACGGACCCGCTTGACTTGGCCTGCCCGTACGGCATGACCTCTCGCCGATGGACCTGACCCTTACCGCTATCCTCCTCGGCATTGTCGAGGGCCTCACCGAGTTTCTGCCGGTCTCCTCGACCGGGCATCTCATTCTCGCCACCGAATTGTTCGGCTTCGACGCCGCGCAGTGGGCGACGTTCAACATCGTCATCCAGCTGGGCGCGATCCTGGCCGTGATCGTGCAGTTCTGGCGCACGTTCTGGGCGGTGGGCGCGGGCCTGCTCAAGCTGGACCCGGTGTCGATCCGCTTCGTGCGCAACGTGCTGCTGGCCTTCCTGCCCTCCGCTGTGCTGGGCCTGTTGCTGAAGCACTATATCGAAGGGCTGCTGGGCCAGCCGATGGTCGTTGCCTGGGCGCTGATCGTGGGTGGCATCGCCATCCTCGGCATCGAGCGCGTTGCCAAGCCCGGCGCGCCCAGCGGCGTGGCGCAGCTTCCCGCCGCCACGTGCCTTGGCGTCGGCCTCGCGCAGTGCCTTGCCATGGTCCCCGGTGTCAGCCGCTCCGGCGCGACGATCATGGGGGCGCTGGCGATGGGCGTTGAGCGACGCACTGCCGCAGAATTCAGCTTCTTCCTGGCCGTGCCGACAATGCTGGGCGCAACCACGCTGGAACTGCTCGGCGCGCGTCACGAACTGATGGCGGGCACCGGCCCGGTCGGCTGGACCCAGATCGGCATCGGCTTCGCGGTTGCCTTCGTGGTGGCTCTGGTGGTCATCAAGGCGTTTATGACATTTGTAAGCCGCTCGGGCTTTGCGCCTTTTGCTTGGTATCGTATTGTAGTGGGCGCGCTCGCGGTGTTCCTTCTCTCGCGGGTCTGAACAAAGGGCTGACCGAATATGGCCGAGGACAAGAACAAGAAACTCGGTCGCAAGGATTACGAAAACCTGCTTGAGCCCATGCTTGAGGAACTGGTCGGCATGGCCCGCTGGGCCTCGACCACCGGTGTGCGCCTCGTCGTCCTGTTCGAGGGGCGCGACACCGCAGGGAAGGGCGGGGCGATCAAGGCGGTCTCCGGCCAGCTCAACCCCCGCCAGTGCCGCACCGTCGCCCTGGGCGCCCCCAGTGAGCGGGAGCGCGGCCAGTGGTATTTCCAGCGCTATATCGAACATCTCCCCGCGCGCGGGGAGATCGTGCTGTTCGACCGCAGTTGGTACAACCGCGCGGGCGTGGAGAAGGTCATGGGCTTCGCCACCTCCAGCGAGGTGAAGCGGTTCCTCCAGCAAGTGCCGGTGTTCGAGCGCATGCTGGTGGACGACGGCATCCTGCTGTTCAAGTACTGGCTCTCCTGCGATCAGGACAAGCAGGAAGAGCGGCTGCACGAACGCCTGATCGATCCGCTCAAGCGCTGGAAGCTCTCGCCGATCGATGTTGCCGCGCGTGAGCGGTACGAGGATTACACCAAGGCGCGCGAAACCATGCTGGACGCCACCCACAAGAAGCATGCGCCGTGGACAGTGGTGGACTTCAACGACCAGCGCCTTGGCCGTCTGACACTGGTGCGTGACCTGCTGGACCGCCTGCCCGATACCAAGGTCGATCCGATGACGATCCAGATGGACAAGCTGGGGCACGAGCCTTTCACAGAGAAGTTCGGCGTGCTCAAGCCCATCAAGCCGTTCGACATCGACTGACGGCGGAGGGGTCGCGGTTCGGAAAGCCCGCAAAGGGGCATCCGAATCACTCCCGCCCCTTGACTCTGGGGCGTATCTACCGCAAGGGGCCCAGCCTTGAGGGACGGCCTGGTTGCTGTCCCTGTGCTTTTCAACGACACGCCGGCCTGCCAGGGCGGCTGAAACGAGAGATACAGGAAACCGCCATGGCGAAGCCCGCAACCGTCAAGATCCGTCTTGTCTCGACCGCCGACACCGGCTTCTTCTACGTCACGAAGAAGAACCCGCGCAACACGACCGAGAAGATGAACTTCCGCAAGTACGATCCCGTCGTGCGCAAGCACGTCGAGTTCAAGGAAGCCAAGATCAAGTAAGCAACGGGTTCCGGTCCGAATCGGAACCTAATGCTTCAGGTGCGGTTCAAGGCTGTGAACCCAATGGGAGCCTTATGACCCGCACCTTCAAGATCTTTCGCTCTTGCGTTGGCGCGGCCGCTTTGGCCGCGCTTTCCGTTCCTGCCTTCCTTCCGGCAAGCACTGCGCTGGCGGCATCGCCCGCCGAGCAGGAGCAGCTTGACCAGGCCGTGGCTGCGCTTCGCGCGATCACGACGGTCAAGGCCGACTTCGTGCAGACAGACCGCAACGGCCAGTCGGTCCGCGGCCAGCTCACGCTCAAGCGCCCCGGCCGGATCCGCTTCCAGTACGAAAAGAGCGCCCGCCTGCTCATCGTCGGAGACGGCAAGGCGCTGACCATGGTCGACTATGCGGTCAATCAGGTTCAGCGTTGGCCGATCGGCAACAGCCCATTGGGCGCGCTGCTTGACCCGAATCGCGATGTCGCGAAGTTCGGCACGGTCCGCCCGACCGGCAATCCCAATGTCATCTCGGTGGAAGTGCGCGATCGCGGGCACCCCGAATACGGCATCATCACCCTGATCTTCACGCGCAATTCGGCCGCGCCCGGCGGGCTGGAGCTGAGCTACTGGGTGGCGCTCGATTCGCAGAATCAGCGCACCACGATCGCGCTTTCCAACCACCGCTACGGTGTTCCGGTGACGGACAACGATTTCCGCTGGACCGACCCGCGCCCCGCCTCGCGGCGCTGAGGAACTCGTCGATAGGGGGAAACGCTTGGTCGGGATTTGCCCCCTCAGAGCGACAAAGTGCGACAGAATCCTTCAGTTCGTTCACTTGGCAGCAAGCCAAGAGTACCTACATAGGAATGGTCAGAACGGTTCGAGGCGGGTTTCCCCCCTGTTGCCCACGCCTCCTGAGTGAGCCGCTCTGATATTAGCGTGACGAACGCTTACAGGAACCCTCGGTCCTCTGCCCCCGGACCGAGGGTTTTTGTTTGTGTGGCTGTGGTTCGGCCCATGCCGGGCTGCGAACGGCACTGTTCTGCGCTTCCGGTGCTCACGGCCATCAAGGCCGCTCCGCTCCGGTTCTCGAACAGCACCATTCTCGCTCCGGCCTGAACCAAACCACAGCCACACAAGCGCTGCGTCATTTCGCGAATCTGCCAGCGATCGATCGAACCAAAACACCGTCGCCCCCGCGAAGGCGGGGGCCCCGCTTCCTTTTTTCTTCCCCGACCGCCCATGCGTCATGCGCACCTCTGGCAATTCGCGGGTGGCATCCCTAAAGCCAAGCCCATGAAAATTGCCACCTGGAACATCAACTCGGTCCGCCTGCGTCTCGATCAGGTAGAGCGTTTCCTTACCGAGCAGGCCCCCGACGTCCTCTGCCTTCAGGAGATCAAGGTCGCCGAGCATCTCTTCCCGCACGAGATGTTCGAACGTTTGGGCTACACCCACCGCGCGATCCATGGGCAGAAGGGCTATCACGGCGTCGCCACCGTCTCGAAAGTGCCCTTCACCGAATTCAGCCGCCACGACTGGCAGGACAATGGCGAGGCCCGCCACGTCGGCGTCGAGCTTCAGGGAGCAGGGCAGGGCCTGATCCTCGAAAACGTCTATATCCCCGCCGGCGGCGACATTGCCGATCGCACGGTCAATCCCAAGTTCGGCCAGAAGCTGGACTTCCTGGAGCGCATGACGCGCTGGGCGGACAAGATTGACCGGCCCACGCTGATCGTCGGCGACTTCAACATCGCCCCGCTGGCATCGGACGTCTACGACCACAAGGCATTGCTCAAGGTCGTCAGCCACACGCCGATCGAGGTCGAGACGCTCACCCGCTTTCAGGATGCGCACGGCTGGGTCGATCTCGGCCGCCAGTTCATCCCCGCGCCGGAGCGTAATTACTCCTGGTGGTCCTACCGCAGCTACTGGCGCCAGAAGGACCAGGGCCGCCGTCTGGACCACATGTGGGCCTCCCCCGACCTTGCCAAGCAGGCGCGCGCTCACAGCTTCGTCGAGGAAACCCGCCGCTGGGAGCAGCCGAGCGACCACGTGCCGCTGATTACCGAGTTCGAACTCTGAGCGAGCAGGGCTCTTCCCGCCACGTGGCGCTGGCGCTCGATGCGCTGCGCCATGGCTGGCCGATCCGGGTGGGCGACCATTCCGTGCTGCTGCCTGCCGAAACCGGCTTCGCGCCCGGCGTGACCGCGCCGCGCATGCTGATCTCGGCGGCGCGGGCGGTGACGCTGAAGCTGGCCAACCAGCGGGAGGCGGCCGTGCCCGAGGCGCCGGTACTGATCCGCGCGGCAGAGCCGTTCGATCTGGCCGCAGCACGCGCCATTGCCGATCCTGCGCTCGATCTGGTCCATCCCATGAAAGGCCCGTTCGCGGCCGAACATATCGACGATGGCGAAGCGGCGCGTACGGCGATGGAACTGGCACGGCTCGCCGGGATCCTGCCTGCCTTCCTTGTCGCGCCGGAGCCGGTGGGCGAGGCGCAGCCCGTCTCACCCGCGGATCTTGCGGCGTGGAAAGACACCGGCAACCTCGTGATCGCCTCGCGCGCGCACTTGCCCGTGGCGGCCGCCGAGGATGCCGAGATCGTCGCCTTCCGCGCGCTCGACGACTTGCGCGAGCATGTCGCATTGGTGATCGGCACGCAGGACGGCGACCGTGCGCCTCTGGTGCGGCTCCATTCCGAATGCCTGACCGGCGACATCCTCGGCAGCCTCAAGTGCGACTGCGGCCCGCAGCTGGACGCGGCGCTGCGGGCAATGGCGGACGAGGCGGCGAACGGCGGCTGGGGCGTATTGCTCTATCTGCGGCAGGAAGGGCGCGGCATCGGCCTCGTCAACAAGCTGCGCGCCTATCAGTTGCAGGATCAGGGCTTCGACACGGTCGATGCCAATAACCGCCTGGGCCTGCCGACAGAGGCGCGCGACTTCCCGGTGGCGGCGCGGATGCTGGACCTGCTGGGCGTTCACGCGATCCGGCTGATGACCAACAACCCGGCCAAAGTCGCCGCGCTGGAAGGTGTGGGCGTGACGGTGAGCGAGCGCGTGCCGCACAAGCTGCCGCCCAACCCGCACAACGCTCGCTATCTGGATACCAAGCGGGACCGTACGGGGCACATTCTCTAGCGATCACGCGGATTTGCGGGCTGGGGGCTTAGCGATAGAGCCATCGCCATCCGGATCGGTGGTCACAACCCGCCGTAACAAACGAAAACCCCGTCGCCCCCGCGCAGGCGGGGGCCCCGCTTCCTTGAGGCCTCAGTGGCGGACGCAAAGAAAAGCGGGATCCCCGCCTTTGCGGGGATGACGGATTTGGGGGAATGAGGGTTCTCGGTCGCTGTCGGAATGACGGTGGCGCCACGCCTGCCGCTCAGGCGACTGCCTTCAACTTACCCACCATGTCCCGTTCCTCCGGACGCAGCGTCAGCACCGAAACGCCCGATGCCGTAACCGCCACGGTGTGCTCGAACTGCGCGGAAAGCGAGCCGTCCTGCGTCACCACAGTCCAGCCGTCGGCCTCGGTTCTCACGCTCCGCCGACCGCGATTGAGCATCGGCTCGATGGTGAAAACCATCCCTTCGCGCAAGGTGAGCCCGGTCCCCGGCTTTCCGAAGTGCAGGATCTGCGGATCCTCATGCATCTCCCGGCCAATGCCGTGCCCGCAATATTCGCGCACTACCGAGTAGCCATGGCGCTTGGCATGGCGCTCGATGGCCCAGCCAATATCCCCCAGCCGCGCGCCCGGGCGAACGGTGCGGATGCCCGCCCACATGGCTTCGTACGTAGTCTGAACCAGCTTCCGGGCGGCCGGATGCACGTCCCCAACAAGGTAGGTCTTGCTGGAGTCCGCAATGTAGTCGTTCTTTTCGAGCGTGATGTCGAAATTGACGATGTCGCCGTCCCGCAGAACGTCCGATTGCGAGGGAACGCCGTGGCAGACCACGTGGTTCACCGAGGAATTGAGCACGAAGCCGTAGCCGTACTGGCCCTTGCTCGCGGGACGGGCCTTCAGGTCGTCGACGATGAATCGCTCGACCATTTCGTCGATCTGAAGGGTGGACTTGCCGATCAGCGAGGTCCGGTCCAGCAGTCCGAAAACCGATGCCAGAAGCTGGCCGGCTTCCGCCATGAGCGCCAGTTCCCAAGGGGCCTTCGTCATGCGTCGATCAAGCCCGGCGGCGGGGCGGCCACTCCGGCCGCATTGAGTTCACGCTCCATGATTTCCGAGAAACTCAGCGTCGGATTGGTCTCGCACAGCATGCCGACCTTGATCCAATAGGCAGCCTGCGCGTTGATCGAGCGGCACGATATCTTGCTTGTCCGGCGCAGCTGATCATGCAGATCGTCATCTATGTTTACGATGCCCATGGGCCTCCATATACGATTCGTATATGGAGCGTATATGATCCGTAGAGTGAATTGCCAAGTGCGGCATGGGCAAATGGATCCGCTTGTGCAGGCTGGTGCGCACTTCGTAAAATGGGCGCCGCCGCGATCCGCGCGATGCGGGGGACGCGCAAGCTGCCAGGTTCGTCAGGCAACCGCAGTTCGGCCGCCCGCCTTGACCCTGGCGAACAAGGGACATCGCCATGTATGTCGTCGTGAACCGCGTGAAGGTCAAAGGCTCGTTCAAGGACGCCTCAAGCCAGGCGGAGGCGGGCTTGCTGCCGATCCTCCGGCAGAGCCCGGGATTTGTCGGCCGCTACAATATCGATGCCGGGGACGGCGTGGGGGTGGGGATCACCGTGTTCGAATCCGCCGGGCACTGGGCGGCGGCGGTCCCGGCGATTGCCGACTGGGTGGGGAAGCACATCTATCCGCTCTACGAGAGCGAACCCACGATGACGTGCGGGGATCTCATCTACTCCGAAGGCCCGGACCTGTCGGCGTTGCTGCGATAGGCGCATCGTTCGGTTGGTGAAAAAGCCGGGGCGCGGGCGGGTGTGGGGTAGGGAACCCGCGCCCCGACAGCCGTCGTCAGGGGACCATGAAGATGATCGTGCCGACAACGGCGGCTGCCGCACCCACGAAGAACGCCACTTTGCCGATGTCTCTCGGTTTGAAGCGGTCGTGGTGTTCGGTGCGGTAGGTTCGGAATTGCTCGGCGATCGCGGGATCTCCGGCCAGTAGGCCAAGGTCGAGCGCGGTGGCCTTGCGGGTGAACAGGTGGTTGAGTTCGGCCAATTCGGCCTCGTCGAGGGCGGGATAGCCCTTCAGCAGCGCCGCGATGCGATCGCGGGCGTCGGTTTCTGTAGCGGACATGAAATTGGATCCTGAATCAGCATTCGGTGTGGACGCGCGGGAGCGCGCCCGATGGAAAGCGGATCAGGCGAAGGGCGGTGCAGTGCTGTCGGGCAGGCGGGCCGGGTGCGAGCGCGGCGGCGGTCCGCGCGCTTCGAAGTGCAAGCGCGGGGTGCTGGCGGGCTCTGCGGCAGCGAGGTGCAGCCGCTCGGTTTCGACAACCACCGGCGGAGGCGGGGGCGGTGTCGGAACCTGCTGCGTGACGGAAGTGTCTCCGCGCCGCTGCGAGGCGAGCGCGAGTTCCATGGTCGCGGCGCTGAACGCCGAACCGTGGATGCGTTCGAGGGGCGCGCGAATCGGCTCGCCTGCCTGAAGGCCGATCGCGGCCAGCAGGAGCACCGCCCAGAGGCGGAAGCGCAGGAGAGAGGAAATCGCGGTTCCCATAGGCCCGAGCTAGTGCTTCGGCGGGCGCGGCGCAAGTCGGGCGGGTGAAGCGGCGGGTGCTCGCGCGCGCCCGCCGCCCCGTTTTCAGAGCGTCAGCGCTACCCGGCCGTCGATCTTGCCGTGGCGCAGCGCGTCGAGCACATCGTTCACGTCCTCCAGCGGTCGCGCGGCGACTCTTGCTTTCACTTTGCCTTGCGAGGCGAAAGCGATGGCCTCGTCCAGATCGCGGCGGGTGCCGACGATCGAGCCGCGAATGGTGATGCGCTTCAGGACGACGTCGAAGATCGGCGTCGGGAAGTCGCCCGGTGGCAGGCCGATCAGGCTGACAGTGCCGCGTCGACGGGCGCAGGCGATGGCTTGCGAGAAGGCCGGGGGCGATACGGCCGTCACCAGCACGCCATGCGCGCCGCCGCCGGTCTCGCGCGTGACTTTCGCGATCAGTTCGGGATCGGTGGCATCGAAGGCGAGGTCGGCGCCGAGGTCCCGCGCCAGCTTCAGCTTCGATTCGCCGATATCGATGCCGATCACGTGCAGGCCCATGGCCTTGGCATATTGCACCGCCACGTGGCCGAGCCCGCCGACGCCGGAGCAGACCACCCACTCGCCGGGCCGCGCCTCGGTTTCCTTGAGGCCCTTGTAGACGGTGACGCCCGCGCAGAGGATCGGCGCCATCGAGACGAAATCGACATCGGCGGGCAAGCGGCCGACGAAGGGCGCGGCGGCGATCACATATTCGGCATAGCCGCCGTTCACGGAGTAGCCGGTGTTGGCCTGCTTCTCGCAGAGCGTTTCCCAGCCGGTCTCGCAATATTCGCAGGCGCGGCAGGCGTGGTGCAGCCACGGCACGCCCACCGCGTCGCCTTCCTTGAGATCGGTGACGCCTTCGCCCAGCGCGACGACATGGCCCACGCCCTCGTGCCCCGGGATCAGCGGCAGCGCCGCCTTGACCGGCCAGTCACCGTCGATGGCGTGAAGGTCGGTGTGGCACACGCCGCTGGCGACCACTTTGACGAGCACTTCGCCGGGGCCGGGGGTGGGGATGGGCACTTCCTCGATCGTGAGCGGGGCCTTGTATGCCCGCGCGATCGCTGCGCGCATGGTCTGCATCGGATCTGCTCCTTGCTTTCGCGCCGCGAGGGGGGATTCGCGGGCTTCGGAAAACGCCGGGCAGCTTCGTCTTGGAAAGGCTGCGAAAATCAGGCCCGGGCAGGCTGCGACCCATTCGCTAACATTCTTAGGTCAAGGGACAGGCAAGGCAACAGCAATGGGCGAGGCGCCGCATGGCGGGCGGTCCGGAGTGTTTCAACCTTGCGACAGATGACCCGGGGGATGCCGATAAATTCGGGTTCCGTTATTGGGAAGACCTATTTTCCGCCCTGAAATCCAGCCCGTCGTCCCCGCGAAGGCGGGGATCCCGCTTCTTTAGCGTGGTCCGAGACGTCGCAAGGAAGCGGGGCCCCCGCCTTCGCGGGGGCGACGAAGCGATGAAGCCGGCGTTTACGGTTCGGGCACTGCCATGCACGCGCCTTGGTCGGACGGGGCGTCAGCGCTTCTCGAACGCGACGAGACCGGGGCCGAGGTTGTTGGCACCCAGCTTGATTGCATCGCCCGACCAGTCGGCCACGAACGCGCTCTTGCGGTCCAGTCCCGGCACGAAGCGTGCATTGTTGCCGTCCACCACCAACCCTTGGGACGTGTGGTTACGATGCTCGGCTGCGACGGCGATGAAGGCGGAGTAATTCTCCTTGTCGCGGCCCTGTACGAACCAGTTTCCGGCGATGCGCCCGGTGGCGCCGTCGGGAAGGTCGATCATGTAATTGGTGCCGTGCCCGGCCGAATCGTCGAAGCTGCTGCCGGTCACATCGATCCGCGCCGCGCGGCTTTTGAGGTAATGCCCACCTGTGCCCGCTTCGAAGCGGCTGCGCGTGACGGTCAGGGCGCCGTAGTTGCCGACATAGATCGAATGCGCGCAGCCCGAGCCTTCGCAAGTGCCGAGGCGGCTGAACGTGGACTTGTCGATGACGACGGTGCCTTGCGGGTCCTCGCCGGTGAGCAGGCCCTGCTCGCTGTCACGGAACCATGCCTGCGAAACGGTGAGGTCGCCGTGTTCAAGCCGGATGCCCGCGCCGTTCTTGTCGCCCACGCGAATGTTGGCGAAGACCATGCCGTCCACATGCGCGCCGCGCCCGCGCAGTACCAGCGCCGCCTTGTCCTCGCAGGCGACGCCGTCGAGGATCGACTGGCCGGGGACGGAGGCCTGATAGGTGATCTCACCCTTGGCCTGCACCGCGCAGTCGGCAAAGCGCAGCGAGGCGAAACGGATGGTGCCGCGCCCATCGCCGATGGCATCCACTGCGTCCTGCAAACGGGCGTAGCTGCGTCCGGTTTCGGCCACCGTGTAGGGCGCGGTCGTAGGCGCATTCTGGGCCTGCGACGCCGAAGCGGGCAGGGCGACGAGCGGCAGGATCGCAAGCGCGATTCGGGCGATACGGTTCATGGAGGCGAGCCTAGCGACTTGCGCGAAGGTTGGCGCAAGTCACTTTGGCAGCGTCTCTTTGCGGGACAGACGGATTGAAAGCCCTTCGTTTCGGGTTTCTTTGCACCGATCAGAGATCAGGACGTAGGCTGGTGTTCCGGAATGTCTGTGCCGAACACCCATTCGGCAAAAAGCGCATGCAAATCGCGACCGCTGGCAGCTTCCATCGCGCGTTCGAGATCGATGCTGGTGACCGTTCCGCCCGCATGGGTGCGGCTATAGCGGCGCAAGCCGGACCAGAATGCGTCATCGCCCAGCGAGGTGCGCAGGTGCGCCATGAACAGGGCGCCTTTGCTGTATTGGATCGCCCGCCGCGTACCCAGATTCGGGTAGCTGCCGTCCCACGCCAGCGGCTTGTCGAAGCCCTTGGCCCGCGCCCCTTCCAGCCGCTTCCGCGCGATATCGAGTTCGGCGTCGTAAGCCGCGCGCCCGTATCGATGCTCCTTCCACGCGGCGGTCATGAAGGTCGTGATCCCCTCGTTGAGCCAGAAATCCTTCAGCGTTGCGCACGTGACGAGGTTGCCCCACCATTGATGGCTGAGTTCATGGACAATGGCCCAATCCTCGGCGGGATCGTTGTCCGTCGTCGGCAGGGCATCGACGCCGAGGACCGAATAGGTCGCCGCTTCCTGCGCTTCGTCGCCCTCGACCAGAAGCTGGACATATCCCCGCTCTGGAAGCGGCAGGCCGGCCTTGTCGGAGAGGAAGGCGACCATGTCCGGTGTCGCGGCGAAGCGCCGCTTCAGATCCGCCGCATCGACGGTGTCGCTCAAATAGGTAAGGTCGGCCGATCCGGCCTTGTCGTCCGCTCGGGAAAACCGCCCCATGGCAAAGCCGTAGAGATAGGCAGAATAAGGCCGGGATGCTCTCCAGGTGTGGATTTCGGTGCCATCGGGCCCCAGCCGCTTTCCCGTCATGCGGCCGATCGAAAGCGTCTCCATTCCCGCCGGGACACGCAGGTTCAGCGTAAAATCCGCCTTGTCGCCAAATCGGTCCTGCGGGCAGATCATCCAGTCGCATGCGAAGTAGCTGGTGTAGAGCAAACCCGATGAGCCCGCGAACCCTCGGGCAGGGCGGCCATGATAGGATAGCTCCAGCTTGACGTCGCGTCCGCGCCGGAGCGGCCTTGGCAGATCGAAGTCGAGAACCTTGCCGTGCAAAGCCGATGCGACGGGAATGCCATCGAGAGTCGCAGTTTCGATGGTCAGGGCGTTGCCCGAGAAACCAAGGTGCCGAATGCCATCGACAGTCGCCCGCAGCGTGATCGTCTCATGTCCGGCAACTGTCCCATTCAGAAGGTCCGGTATCAGCGCAAGATCGTAGCGGGTAACGTCGAAGCCCTCGCCGGGCGCACTGTCGGCCAGCGCCGGGCTCGCATGAAAAGACGCGATTCCGGCACAAGCCAATGCCACCGCTATTCGGATCGACGGCTCTTTCCGTACGTGCACTAGCTGTTCAATCCCGCTCGCCCCAGCGCCATTTCCAGCCGCCGCGCGTGCGGCGGGCGGCGATGACGAGGAACAGGCCCGTCGCCAGAAGGAACAGGGTGAACGCTCCGGCGCGTCCGCCGATGGTGCCGGTCTTGTCGAGCAGGGCAATACCGCCGAGCACGCCGAAGTAGCAGGCCATCAGCAGCCAGCCCTGCCACGCGATCGGCCAACTGGCACCGTAGCCGAAGCGCTTGGGGGCGAACCACGCGCCGTCCTCTGGAGCCTTGTCCATCATGCTTCATCCTCCTGCTTCGGCGGGCGTCCGCGCTTTGCGGGCTCGCTGGCCGCCAGCTTGACGCCGCGCCGGGCCAGCGCCTCGCGCAGCAGCACTTCGACTTGCGCATTTACCGAGCGGAAATCGGCCGCTGCGCAGCGTTCGAGTGCGGCGTAGAGCGCCGGATCGATCCGCAGCGGAAATGCCTTCTTTCCGGGGCTAGCCATGCTTTTCGGCCGCGCGCGCTTACTGGTACAGCGTGCCGGTATTGACCACCGGCTGGGTGTCCCGCTCGCCGCAGAGCACGACCATCAGGTTCGAGACCATCGCCGCCCGCCGCTCGTCGTCGAGTTCGACCACGTTCTTCTCGGACAGTTGCGTCAGCGCCATTTCCACCATCGAGACCGCGCCCTCCACCAGCTTGCGGCGGGCGCCGATCACCGCCTCCGCCTGCTGGCGGCGCAGCATGGCGCCGGCGATTTCGGGGGCATAGGCAAGGTGGGTGAGGCCGCATTCGTCCACCGTGATGCCGGCGACGCGCAGGCGCTCGATCAGTTCGGTGCGCAGTTCGCCGTTCACTTGCTCATGGCTGCCGCGCAGCGTGGTCTCGCTGTGTTCGACATCGTCGTAGGGGTAGCGCGAACCGATCGAGCGCACGGCCGCCTCTATCTGCACTTCCACGAAGGCCCGGTAGTCGTCGACATCGTAGAGCGCCTGCGCGGTATCGGCCACGCGCCAGACCACGTTGGTGGCGATCTCGATCGGATTGCCGCGCAAGTCGTTCACTTTCAGCTTTTCGGAGACGACGTTGTTCGCGCGCACCGAGATCTTGCGCTTGGCCATCCACGGCCATGTCCAGCGCAGCCCGGCGGTGCGGTCGGTGCCGCGATAGGAGCCGAACAGCGTGACGGCCACCGCCTGGTTGGGCTGGATCATGTAGAAGCCGGAGGCGATCAGCACCGCGCAGACGACTGCGGGCAGGATGAAGGCTAGGAAGCCCAGCACGGTACCGGCCGAAGGTTCGCCGCTGGCGAGCGTGATGACGCTGAACACCACGGCCGCGACCACCGCCAGAAACACCAGCAGCATGAAGTAGCCGCTCATGCTGCCCGCCGGGCATTCCCGGCTCGAATTGATCGGAAGGTGCGACTCGGACATCGGCTGGACTCTCCGGTTAATATGATATCACCTTAATATCGCATTCATGCGAAGGGTCAAACGAATCCCGATCCGGGGTTGAAATCGGAGCGATTCGGTCATAATGGAGCCCCTGCGGGCCGGGCCCCTCTGGCGCGGCGCCTCTTGCGGATGTCTTTCGGGACAGGCCGCCAGCATAGGCGCCACGTGATGTCGGACCGCATCGGGTTGATCCCCGGTGCAGGTTTCGAGTGCCCCCAAGGCCCCTGACAGCTCGGTAAACCGGAGCCACCGTCGGATCACCCGATCGAACCCATACTTGTTCGATAGGGATATCAAGATGACCGACCGTATGTTCCTCCTGCTTGAGCGTTACCAGAAGCTCGACGCCCAGCTGCGCCGTGCTCAGGGCTCTGTGCGTCGCAATCTGTTGGAGATCGTGACGCTGGAGCGAAGGAAATTGAGAATAAGGGCCAGGCTGGCCCGGCTGTTCGTCCCCCCGGCAGCCGTCGCGCCCAGCCTGTAACCCTCGCGCCGGCGCGATGCTCCCCCCATTGTACGCGCCGGCGCCTCCTTCCTTTCCTCAGGGACTGTGACCCATGGAATTCCTGTTTGCTGACTGGCTGGGCACCCCGGCCTGGTTCTGGCTGGCCTTTGCCGGCCTCGTTTTCGTTCTTACCGCCTTCGACCTCGGTTTCCTGCACAAGGAGGACCGGGAGATGGGCATCGCCGAATCGCTCAGGCTTTCGGTGTTCTATATTGCCGTGGCCGTGGCGTTCGGCGGCTGGGTCTGGTGGGCCAAGGGCTCTGCGGACGGCGTGGCGTGGTACACCGGCTACTTCCTTGAGAAGGCGCTCTCGATCGATAACGTCTTCGTCATTTCGATGATCTTCGGCTTCTTTGCGATTGCGCCGAAGTACCAGTACCGCGCGCTGCTCTGGGGCATTATCGCGGTTATCGTGCTGCGCGGTGTGATGATCGCGGGCGGCGTGGCGCTGGTGTCGCAGGCGCACTGGGTGATGTATCTGTTCGCGGCGTTTCTGGTCTTCACCGGCGTGAAGATGCTGTTTTCCGGCGATCACGAGCCGGATGTGGCGAACAATCCCGTGATCCGCTGGATCTCCCGCCACATGCGCGTGACCAGGGAACACCACGGCGAGCACTTCTTCGTGCGCGAGATGGGGGCGGGCGGCCGGATGGTCTGGGCGGCGACGCCGCTGTTTCTAGCGCTGGTGGTCATCAACCTCGCCGACCTCGTTTTCGCGGTGGACTCGGTGCCGGCGATCTTCTCGATCACCACCGACACTTTCATCGTCTACACCTCGAACATCATGGCGATCCTTGGCCTGCGCGCGCTCTATTTCGCGCTGGCGGCGATGGTCCACCGCTTCCACTACCTGAAATATGCGCTGGCCATGGTGCTGGTGTTCATCGGCGGCAAGATGCTGGTTGCCGAACTGCTGCTGGGCGGCGCCAAGTTCCCGCCGTTGCTGAGCCTTGGCGTTACGGTTGGCCTGATCGGCGGCGGTATCGGCTGGTCGTTGTGGAAGACGCGGGGGCAGGCGCCGCACGCCCGGCATTGATGCGGCGCTTGTACGGGAGGGGCGCGCTGCTAGGGGTGATCCCATGACGCGCCTCATCCTGTTCAACAAGCCCTTCGACGTCCTGCCGCAGTTCACCGACGTGCGTTCGCCGACGCCGCGCGCGACGCTGTCGGACTATATCCAGGTCCCCGGGGTCTATCCCGCCGGGCGACTGGACCGCGACAGCGAGGGGCTGATGTTGCTGACCGACGATGGGCGGCTGCAATCGCGCATCTCCGATCCGCGCTTCAAGGTGGCCAAGCGCTACCTGATTCAGGTCGAGGGCGAGCCTGACGAGGCGGCGCTCGATGCCTTGCGCAAGGGCGTGGTGTTGAACGACGGCCCGACCCTGCCGGCCGAGGCGCGGCGCATCGATCCGCCCGAACTTTGGCCGCGCAACCCGCCGGTGCGGTTCCGCAAGACCGTGGCGGATTGCTGGATCGAACTTGCCATCCGCGAAGGGCGCAATCGGCAGGTCCGGCGGATGACGGCGGCGGTCGGTCATCCGACCCTGCGATTGGTGCGCTGGTCTATCGGCGAATGGTCGCTTGACGGAATCGCGCAGGGTGAATGGCGCGAGATCGCGGTTTAAAAGCAAACAGAGCCGTTAATGTCGTCGCCCCCGCGAAGGCGGGGGCCCCGCTTGTTCTTTCTCGCGAGGTTGGAAAAGGAAGCGGGGTCCCCGCCTTCGCGGGGGCGACGGGGTTATTGATGCGATCTCGGGTTCGATGTGACCTGAGTCCGCTTACTCCGGCTTCCAGCCGATCTCGGCCGCAGCGGCGGACTTGGGAATGTCGGTCAGCGCTTCGTTCACGGTGATCGCCTCGCCCGGCTTCAGGCGCCGTTTCGAGGGAACGACTTCCTTTTCATAGACGATGCGGTCGCGCTGGTCGCGCAGCACCACGAGCAGCGAAGGCACATAGCGCGTCTCGCTGCCGATATTGCTGATCGTGCCGCTGACCGAGAAGAACTCGCTGCCGTCGGGCAGGGGCTTGCGATCCTGCCGCTTGCGCGGGAAGTCGAGCTGAAGGTCCGGCTGGGCCTGCGAGAACGTCTGGCGCGGGATCGGCAGCCAGTCCGGCAACCCGCCGAACGCAACCGCGCCGGTCAGCGCCAGCGTTGCCCCGGCAAAGACCACCGAGGCGATCGTCGCCAGCTTGGCCCAGTTGCGGCGCGGACGGAACGGCGGCGCGAAATCGAAGCTCGACGGGCCCTCGTCCGCATAGTGCGGCATGGTGGTGTCGTCGTAATAGCCGCCCTGACCCTTGCTGCCCTGTGTCGTACCCGGAGGTGCGGGGGGCGCCACGGGCAGCGGGTCGTGCTCAACCGCGCTGGTGGCGGCCGGCTGCGGTGCCGGAACGCGAACAGCGGGTGCGCGCGGAGGGACTATCGGCGGCGTCGTGAAGCCAGGCGCCGGTGCGGGCTCGGAAGCGGCGCGGGGGGCAGGGGCAGGAGCTGCAACCGGCTCCGCCACGGCTTCGGGCTGCTGCGGTTCGGCGGCAGGCTCGGCCATGGGTGCCGCTGCGGCCGCGGCAACAGGTGCCGCAATGTCCGTTGAACCTTCCTGGAACCAGCTATGGCGGCACTTGGCGCAACGCACGGTGCGGCCGTCCACGCCGATTGCGCTGTCGGGGACGGCGTAACGCGTAGAGCAGGCAGGGCACGCGATAATCATGATCGTAAAGCTATAAGCACGACTGGCTTGTGCGCGACAAGCGCCAGACCTGTGGGCACAAGCCGGAGTGCCCTTTTTTCCACATTGAATGCTCGCTATAGCCGATTTCGTCGCCCGTTCGGATCCGACCTTTCACAGATCAGGCCGAAAGATCGGGCCAAAGACCAGACGAGCATGACCGCGGACGGGGAAATCATCCACTTCGACAATGTCGGCCTGCGCTACAGCACCGATCGCGAGGTGCTGAGCGACCTGACATTCACGCTGTTCGCCGGGCGCTTCTATTTCCTCACCGGTGCCAGCGGCGCGGGCAAGACCTCGCTCTTGCGGCTGCTTTTCCTTGCGCAGCGGCCCTCGCGCGGGGCGATCCGCATGTTCGGCACCGATGCCATCACCCTGCCGCGCAGCCGCCTGCCGATGCTGCGGCGGCGGATCGGCGTGGTGTTTCAGGACTTCCGCCTGATTCCGCACTTGTCGGCGTTTGACAATGTGGCGCTGCCCTTGCGCGTCGCCGGACATCAGGAACGCGACATCTTCGGCCCGGTGCGCGACATTCTCGACTGGGTGGGGCTGGCAGACCGGCTGGACGCGCGCCCGGCCACGCTTTCGGGCGGCGAGCAGCAGCGCGTCGCCATCGCCCGTGCGGTGATCGCACGGCCCGCCATGCTGGTGGCGGACGAGCCCACCGGCAACGTCGATCCCGAGATGGCGCAGAAGCTGATGCGCCTGTTCGAGATGCTCAACCGGCAGGGCACCACGGTCGTCGTCGCCACGCACGATCTCGACCTGCTGCGCAAGGTGTCCGACAGCCTGATCATGCGGCTGGACCGGGGGCGGCTGTCCGATCCCACCGGCGCACTGCGCTATCCGCCGCGAAAGCCCGCGTGATGTTCGGCATTGCCACCGTATCGGGTGAAACCACGCCGCGCCTCGGCTGGCGGCGGCTGGGCGTGCGCGGCGCCGAACTGGTGCCGCAGGCGCGCATGTCGGGGCCGATGCCGTGGGTCATCGCGATCATGGTGGCGCTGACGGCGATTGCGCTCGCCGCCGGGCTCGCGCTCGGCAATGCCATTACCTCCGCCCGCGCCGAGATCGAGGGCGGCGTCACCGTGCAGGTGCTCGAACCGCGCGAGGACGTGCGCGCGCATGAGGCCCGCGCGGCGGTCGAGGCCCTGACGCGGCAGCCGCACATCGCCGGGCTGCGTCAGGTTCCGCAGGCCGAGCTGGACGCGCTGATCGAGCCGTGGCTCGGCAGTGAGATCGGTGAGGCGGTCGGCGGCGGCGTGCCCGGCGGCGGAAACGCCGGGGCCTCGATCCCCGTGCCTGCACTGATCGACGTGCGCCTTGACGGCCCGGCCGCGCCCGCGCGGCTGAAGGCGATCGAGCAAGTGCTGAAGCCGGTGGCGCCGTCGGCCCGCGTCGATGCGCAGTCGGGCTGGCTGAAGCCGGTGTTCGACGCGATGATTTCGCTGCAGGTGCTGGCCATCGCGCTGGTTGCGCTGTTGGCTTTCGCGCTGGCGGCGGCGGTTCTGCTGGCGGCTCGTTCGGCGCTGGGCGCCAACCGCGAGGTGATCGAGATCGTCCACTTGCTGGGCGGCACCGACACGCAGGTCGCCCGCGTATTCCAGCGCTCGATCGGGTTCGACGCGGCGGGCGGCGGCACCGTCGGACTGGCGTTGGCGATGGTGGTGATCCTTTCCATCGGGCGGCGCTTTGGCGGACTCGGCGCGGGTCTGGTTGACAGCGGCGCACTGGTCTGGAGCGATTGGCTGCTGCTGGCGCTGGTGCCGCTGCTTTCCACCCTGCTCGCCATGCTCACGGCACGTTTCACAGTGCTGCATGCACTGCGCAAGATGCTATAGTGCGCACAAGTCGTTAAAGTCCTTCACCATGTTCCGTCGCACTGCCGCCTTCCTGCTGCTGATCTGGCTCTTTGCCTTCATCTGGTTCGCCGTTGCGCTTCCGGGGCCGCTCGACATGTCCGTGCGGACCGACGCGGTGATCGTGCTGACCGGCAGCCGGGGGCGGATCGAACGGTCGCTGGCGGTGCTGGAGCAGGGACGCGCGCCGCATATGCTGATATCGGGCGTCGACCGCGAGGTGCGCCCCGGCGAACTGGCGGCGGAATACCGCATTCCCGACGCGCTGATGAAGTGCTGCATCACGCTGGGCTACGAGGCTTACGACACGCGCTCCAATGCGGTGGAGGCGGCGGACTGGGTGAAGCGGCACAAGCTTCGCTCGATCCGGCTGGTCACGGCCGACTGGCACATGCGCCGTGCGGCGTACGAACTGGCCCGCGAACTGCCGAAGACGGTGGTCATCCAGCGCGATGCGGTGTCTTCGCACCCCAGCTTCAGCACGCTGTTTCTCGAATTTCACAAGTACATCGGGCGCATGGCGCTCGATTTCTGGAACCGCCCACCTTGGAAGAAGTCTTGAACCCCAGCACACGCACTACCCCACTGGACGTGATCCGCAGCCTCGCGTTCTATGTGGCGTTCTATCTGGGCACGCCGGTGTTCGTGGCGCTGGTCTGGCTGACCTCGCTGGTCGGCAACGCGCCGATGCGCCGCGTGGTGCGCGGCTGGTCGCGGTATCATCGCCTGTGCTGCCGCTGGCTGCTGGGCATCAAGCTGCGGATCGAGGGCGAGATGCCTGACGAGGGTGTGCTGGTCGCGCTCAAGCACGAGAGCTTCTACGAGGCGATCGACCTGCCGATGCTCCTGAACACCCCAGCTCCGTTCCCCAAGGCCGAACTGATGGACATTCCCGGCTGGGGCTGGGCGGCAAACCGCTACGGCGCGGTCACCGTGGCGCGTGGGGACGGGGCCAAGGCGCTGCGCGCGATGGTTTCCTCGGCCCGCGGATTCGCGGCGGTAGGGCGCCCGCTGGCGATCTTCCCGGAAGGAACCCGCGTGCCGCATGGCCGCGTAGTGCCGCTACAGGCGGGCTTTGCGGGGCTCTACAAATTGCTGAACCTGCCGGTGGTGCCCGTGGCGGTCGATTCCGGGCGCTTCTATCACCGGCGCTGGAAGAAGCCCGGAACCATCGTCGTCCGTGTGGGCGCGCGTATCGAGCCGGGCCTGCCCCGTGACGAGGTCGAGGCGCAGGTTCAGGCCGCGATCAACGCCCTCAACGTATAAAATCCGCGCGGGAGCGCGGACCCGTCAGGCCTTCTTCTCGCCATTCTCGTGATCGCGGCGGCCGAAGTCGGGGCGGGAATCGTCCTGGCCTTCGTCGATGATCGAGCGGCGGATCGTGCGGGTGCGCTTGAACTGTTCGAACAGCGCATCGCCATCCCCCACGCGGATCGCGCGCTGCAAGGCGGTGAGATCCTCGGTGAAGCGCTGGAGCATCGTCAGCACCGCTTCCTTGTTCGAGAGGAACACGTCGCGCCACATCGTCGGGTCCGAGGCCGCGATGCGGGTGAAGTCACGGAAGCCGCCGGCCGAATACTTGATGACCTCGCTTTGCGTCACGTCCTCAAGGTCGGACGCGGTGCCGACGATGGTATAGGCGATCAGGTGCGGCAAGTGGCTGGTGACGGCGAGCACGAGGTCATGATGCTCGGGCGTCATGATCTCGACATTGGCGCCCAGCGCCTCCCAGAACGAGACCAGCTCGCTCAGCTTCACCATGTCGGTGGTGGCGGGCGGGGTGACGATGCACCAGCGGTTGCGGAACAAGTGCGCGAAGCCCGCGTCGGGGCCCGAGTTCTCGGTACCCGCCACCGGGTGCGCCGGGATCACCATGTGATCGGGCAGCGCGGCGCCAAGGTCGCGGGCGATGGCCTGCTTGCTGGAGCCGACATCGCTGACGATCGCATGGGCGGGCAGCGCCTCGCGCACTTGCTCGGCGGCCATGCCCATGGCGCCGGGCGGCACGCAGAAGATCACCAGATCGGCATTGCGCACGGCTTCCGCCGGGCTTTCGCAGACTTCGTCGACCAGCTGGCGCTCGGCCGCGCGGGCGCGGTGGGCGGGGCTGAGGTCGTAACCGGTGGTGCGGGCATCCGGCAGGTACTCGCGCACGGCAAGCCCGATCGAACCACCCTGAAGGCCGAGGCCGATGATCGCGATATTGGCAAGGCTCATTGCGCGGCTTCCGCCATTTCGCGCAGGCCCTCGGCGATCACGTCCATGTCCTCGGACTTGCCGATGGTGATGCGCAGCGCCTGCGGCAGGCCCTGTCCCGGCAGCCAGCGGACGACATAGCCGCGCTCGGCCAGTCCGTCGAAAGCGGCTTCGGCGGTCAGCGCGCCTTCGAACAGCACGAGCACGAAGTTGGCCTCGCTCGGCAGCGGACGCAGGCCGTGGTTGCCGAGCGCTTCCAGCTTGGCGACGAAGCGGGCGCGCTCGTCGCGGTTGTGGACGCGGCTGGCCTCCACGAAGGCGTCGTCGGCCAGCGCCGCCAGCGCCATGGCCTGCCCGGTCGAGGAGACGTTGAACGGCCCGCGAATGCGATTGAGCGTGGCAATCAGCCCCGGTGCGCCGGTGGCCCAGCCGATGCGTTCCCCGGCAAGGCCGAAAATCTTGGAGAAAGTGCGCGTCACCAGCACGTTGGCGTGCGCTTCGGCGAGCGCCAGTGCGCCGTCGTCGTCCTCGGCCGCGACATATTCGCCATAGGCCTGATCGATCACCAGCAGCACGTCGGCGGGCAGACCGGCGTGCAGCCGCGCGATCTCTCCGCCCGGCAGGTAGGAGCCGGTGGGGTTGTTGGGATTGGCGACGAAGACCACGCGCGTGCGCTCGGTCACCAGCGCCAGCAGCGCATCGACGTCCGTGCCGAAATCGAGGTCCGGAGCCACCACCGGGGTCGCGCCGCAGCGGCGCGCGGCGATGTCGTAGACCGAGAAGCCGTAGCGCACGTAGATCACGTCGTCGCCCGGCCCGGCATAGCCTTGCGCGGCCAGGTTGAGCAATTCGTCCGAGCCGGTGCCCATCACCACGCGCGCGGCGTCGAGCCCGTGCTTGGCGGCGATGGTCGTGCGCAATGCGGTGCTGTCGGGATCGGGATAGAGCGCCGGCGCCTGCGCGCGCGCTTCAAGCGCGGCGGCGCTGGTGCCGAGCGGGTTCTCGTTGGCCGAAAGCTTGATCAGCGGACGGCCGTCCTTGCCCTTCGACTTGCCGGGCACATAGGCATGGATCGCTTCGATCCACGGCTTGGGTTGCGGGGCGGGCGTGCTGAGGGTCGAGCTATCGGTCATGACGCGCCGGCCTTTAACCCAGCAGAGCGGCGAAGGACAGGGGGCGATTTAGGGGCGAGGGACGCTTGTTCTTTCTCGTGGGGTTGAAAAGGAAGCGGGATCCCCGCCTTCGCGGAGATGACGGGTTTCGGGAAGACTGGCGTCTGGTTCTGCCCGACCTCTCATTTCCTCCTGTACCCACATCGCCCATCCACACCCACCCCGCTCATCCTGAGCTTGTCGAAGGATGTGGGTTCAGCGCCACGCCGCCGGGGGCTTCGACAAGCTCAGCCTGAGCGGGATTGAGGAGAGGGTCGGGGCAGGAAATCCCGCCGCCCCGTAATGAAAATGCGCACCCGCGCACTATTCAAACCAAGGCCGACAATTGACAGGAAACCGAGGGTCCCCCACTTGGCATAATATCATCATGTCCACTGCGCAGATCACCGACTCCAGCCAGGTCCTGGACCTCACCCAGCCGCTCCCGCTCGATGGCGGGCAGAGCCTGCCGAATGCCCGCATCGCCTACGAGACGCACGGCACGCTGAACGCGGCGAAGGACAATGCGATCCTGATCTGCCACGCGCTCACCGGCGACCATCACGTGGTCTCCAACCACCCCAAGACCGGCAAGCCCGGCTGGTGGCTGCGCATGGTCGGCCCCGGCAAGCCGATCGATACCGACCGCTTCTTCGTGATCTGCGCCAACGTGATCGGATCGTGCATGGGCTCGACCGGGCCCGCCAGCCTTGCGGGCGACGGCAAGCCCTGGGGCATGCGCTTCCCGGTCATCACCATTCGCGACATGGTGCGCGGCCACGTCGCCCTGCTCGACGCGCTGGGGATCGAGAGCCTCTATGCCGTCGTCGGCGGATCGATGGGGGGCATGCAGGCGCTCAGCCTTGCCTCCAATTTCCCGGACCGTACCCGCGCCGCGCTGGTGATCGCCTCGACCGCGCGCCACTCGGCGCAGAACATCGCGTTCCACGAAGTGGGCCGCCAGTCGATCATGGCCGACCCGGCCTGGCGCGACGGGGACTATTACGAGGCCAAGGAAAACGGCGGCAAAGGCCCCGAAAAGGGCCTCTCGGTCGCCCGCATGGCCGCGCATATCACGTACCTGTCCGAAGCGGGCCTGACCGAGAAGTTCGGCCGCCGCCTCCAGAACCGCGAGGAAAAGACCTTCGGGTTCGACGCCGACTTCCAGATCGAAAGCTACCTGCGGTATCAGGGACTGGCCTTCACTGACCGGTTCGACGCTAACTCGTACCTCTACATCACCCGCGCCATGGACTACTTCGACCTTGCCGAGGAACATGGCGGGTTGCTCGCCAATGCCTTTGCCAAGTCGAAGGCGCGCTACTGCCTCGTCAGCTTCGATACCGACTGGCTCTATCCCACGGCGGATTCGCGCAATGTCGTCCATGCCCTCAATGCCGCCGGACTGCCGGTGAGCTTCGTCGAGCTGTCGGCCCCATTCGGGCACGACTCGTTCCTGCTGGACGTGCCCGCGCTTGACCGCGTGGTCGAAGGATTTCTCGGAGAAGGTCGCTAGGATGCCCGAAATCGAACTGTCCGACGATCCTTCGCGGCTGGACGTAGCGCGCATCCACGGCTGGCTGGCGTCAAGCTACTGGACGCCCGGTGTCGAGCGCGTGCAAGTGGAGCGCCAGATCGCCGGCTCGCACTGCCTCGGCGCCTATCTGCCGGACGGCACGCAAGTCGGCTTCGCACGCGTGATCTCGGACCGGGCGAGCTTCGCATGGCTGGCCGACGTCTGGGTGGATGAGCCGGCGCGCGGGCAGGGGCTGGGCCGCCGCATGGTCGGCTGGTACCTCGATCACCCCGACTATGCCGACATTCGACGTTTCATGCTCGCCACGCGCGATGCCCACGGCGTCTATGCGAAGCTGGGCTTCGACGCTCTGGTCCGGCCCGACCGGCTGATGGAAAAGCTCTCCGGCGCCTTCGCAGCCGTTCTCGCAACGGATTCCTGACCATGTTGCGCCCCGACCTTGCGGTGATCGCCGCCAATGTCGCGCCGGGATCGCGCGTGCTGGACGTCGGCTGCGGCGACGGCACGCTGATGCAGGCGCTGCGTAACGACAAGCGCTGCGATGCGCGCGGGATGGAACTCGATCCTGCCGACGTGGGCCTCTGCGTCGGCAAGGGCCTCTCGGTGATCCAGGGCGATGCCGACAAGGATCTGGCGTTCTATCCGGACCAGTCGGTGGACTACGCGATCCTATCGCAGACGCTGCAAACGACGATGCGGCCCGATATCGTGATGGAGGAACTGCTGCGCATCGGCCGCCGCGCCTTCGTCAGCTTCCCCAACTTCGGGCACTGGCGCGTGCGCGTCTCGCTGCTGTGGGGCGGGCGCATGCCGGTAACGCGGTTGCTGCCGATCCCGTGGTACCAGACGCCGAACATCCACCACCTCACGGTCGAGGATTTCCGGGAGTTCGTGAAGGCGCGCGGCATTACCGTCGAAGGCGCCTGGTTCCTCTCGGGCGACAAGAAGTGCAGCGACGCGGCTGCGAACTTCCGCGCCGAGCATGCGGTGTTCCTGCTCTCACGCTGAGAGGGGGCGAGTGCCCTTTGTGAAAGCGTTGCCGGGGCCGCATGCAGACGCAGACCCGGCAACTCCCGCTTCCGTGTTCAGCCGCCCATGTTGAGCCCGGCGTAGATGCCCAGCTTGTTGCCGTCGGGATCGCGCATATAGGCGCCGAACGCGCCGCGCGCCTGCGGCTTGGCCTCGGGCTGACCCTCGCAGGTGCCGCCATGGGCCATGCCCGCTGCGTGCCAGGCGCGCACCGTTTCCTCGTCCGGAGCCTCGAAGATGATCGTGCCGCCATTGGCATGGGTGGCGGAATTGCCGTCCCGCGCGGGGCCGAGCAGGAACCTGACGCCATCGAGGTCCCACATGACGATCGGCCAATCGGGCGTCGACTGGCACGGCGTGACGCCCAGCGTCGCAAACGTGGCGTCGTAGAAACTGCGGGCCTTTTCAAGGTCGTTGGTGCCGAGGCGCAGGCTCTTCAGGATCATTGTCTCTCTCCCGTGAAAACCGGCCCGCCTCGTTGTGCGGGCCGGTGAAAGTCCCCGATCAGGCCACGCGGAACATCGCGCAGAGCTTGTTGTTGTCGGGATCGCGCAAGTAGGCGAGATGCAGCGTACCGAACGGGAATTCGCGCGGACCGGGCGCATTCTCGCAGCTCGTGCCACCGGCCGCACAGCCTGCGGCGTGCCAGGCGTCGACCGCCTCGGCGCTGTCCATGGAGAAGCCGATGGTGCCGCCGTTGGCGAAAGTGGCGGTGTTGCCGTCGATCGGGTTGACCACCATGAAGTTCGCGCCGTTGTGGCTGTAGGCAAGGCGGCCGGCGGCCGGATCGGCCATCAACGGCGTGGCGCCCATGGTGCCGAAAACGGCGTCATAGAAAGTCTTGGCGGCGTTGAGGTCGTTGCTGCCGACGCAGATATGGCTGAACATAGCAGGGCTCCTTGAAGCGGTCCGGTGGTCCGGTATTTCGGGTGGCCGATGGTTTCGCGATGTCGTGCGCCGGGGTCAATCGGTACGCTGCATTCGGCCCGAAATATCGCGGCCGTGCTTGTGTCTGAGCCAAGTCTGCGGTGGCTGGCGGATCGCCGCGTTGATGGTTGCCGCTATCCTTCGATGGAGCGGGCAGTTATCCACGCGTTTCGGCCTGTGGGCCGCTGCCCGACGGGGCTTCGGGTGGACGCTTGCGGACGGGTTTGGCATTCAAAATCGCCATGTGGCACATCTTCCAGTTCCCGCTCTGTCCGTTCAGCCGCAAGGTCAGGTTGCTGATGGCCGAGAAGGGCATCGCCTACGAGCTCCAGACCGCGCGTCCGTGGGAGGGTGAGGACCGGCTCTTCGCGATGAACCCGGCCGGGCGCACGCCCGTGGTCAAGGAGACCGAGCGCAACATCGTCCTGTCGGACAGCCGGGCGATCTGCGAATACTTCGAGGAAACGGTCGATCGGAACCCGCAGATCAGCGGCACTGCCCAGCAGCGCGCCGAAATCCGCCGCCTGATCGCGATGTTCGACGAGAATTTCTTCAACGACGTTTCGGGGCCGCTGCTCCACGAACGCATGAAGAAGCGCCTCGTCCTGCGCCAGTCGCCCGACGCCAAGATCCTGCGCGAATCGATGAAGCTCGCGCACGATTATCTCGACTACATCGATTACCTGATCGACAATCGCCCGTGGCTGGCGGGCTCGACGATGACGCTGGCCGACCTTGCCGCCGCCGCGCAGATTTCGGTGGCGGACTATCTGGGGGGCCTCGACTGGTCGAGCCACGAACAGGCGCGCGGCTGGTATCTGGTGATGAAGTCGCGCCCCTCGTTCCGTCCGCTGCTCAGCGAACGCATGGAAGTGATCCAGCCGCCCAGCCACTACGCTGAAGTGGATGCCTGACACGGGCGAGGTGCCTGAGCACACAGGATGATCGAACCATTTGCCTCGCCGCGCGGCGGCCCGATTGGGGCTGCGCAGAACTGGCTGGCAAACTCTCTCATGCTCAAGCGCATCCGGCGCGGTCTGCTGGGCAGGTTGCCATTCCCTGTGCTCGAAAGCCAAGTGCGCGATATCATCTACGCCAATTGGGTGGTGCCCATCGCGGCGGTGGCGGATAGGATCCCGTCCGGCGTTCGGCTGGTCGAGCGCAACGGGCAGACAATCCTCACCGTGCTTACTTACGCGCATGGCCATTTCGGGCCGGTACAGGCCGGGCCGTTGCGACGCTTGTTCCCCTCGCCGCTCCAGAGCAATTGGCGCTTGTATGTTGCAGACATCGACGGAAAAACACCCGTCGAGGACACTGTACTGTTCGTTGCCAATGCCTTCGACAGCGATCTGTACGCGCTGGGAACAAGGGTGTTCAGCGACGCGATGCTGTCACACCGAGCCGAATATTTCGAACATCGCACGGTAAATGGTGCGTGGCTCACGCGGCTGGGCGGCCGAGGTAGCGCGCCGTCGCTGAATCTGCATGTCGGCAGGATTGGGCAAGGCGAACTTCCGCAGACTTTCCGTCCCTTTTTCGCCAGCTTGCCTGTGGCGCTGCAAAAGCTCTGCCTGCAGCATGCGGCAATTGCGCCTACGGAGCGAAGCGATCGGCTGGCGCTGGCAGGTATAGATCTGCCGATTGCCCTGGATACCGTCCAGTTCCTGCAGGTGCTTCGCTATGAGCCGGGCGAACTTCTGAAGCAATGGCAAGCGGGCGATGTGCCGTTCTGCTTCCGCGTGCCATCCGTACGTTTCAGGGCCGTGTCGGAGCGACTGATTTCGACATAGAAGGGCCGCCCGATGGGGCGGCCCTTTTTGTTTGCAGAGCGCGCGTGCCGTGATTGGCTCAGACCGGGGCCACGATCTTGGTCCCGAAACGGCCGTGGTTGCGGAAGCGCGTCATCCAGCGGTCCAGGAACAGTTCCAGCGGACGCGCCGTCACGCCGAACTCGGCAAGGCCCGGCAGCGTGCCGCTGGCGACGTTGCCGGCCTTGAGCAGCTTGAACTGGTCGGTGCTGATCGGCGTGCCGGGCAGGGCGGCAATGAAGCCGGCAAGGCCGTCCGGCAGCGGAACGATCATACGATGGCGGCTTTCAGCAGCCATGATGCGCTTGTTGAGATCGAGCATGGTGAGGACTTCGGGACCGGCCAGCTCGTAAGTCTTGCCGCCGTGAACCTCCGGCGCGCCAAGGGCGATGGCGATCGATTCGGCCACGTCGTCAACGAAGACCGGTTGCAACTTTGCCTCGGGCACGAAGACCGGCAGCAACGGCGCGCGGGCGATCATGTCGGCGAACATCATCACGAAGTTGTCGTCTGGCCCGAACATGATCGCGGGGCGAACGATGGTGGCGGTGGGGAATTCGGCCAGCACGGCCTGCTCGCCGGTCGCCTTGGTGTGGGCATAGGCGACATCGGAGGCGGTATCGGCACCGATCGCCGAAACATGGACGAAAGTCTGCGCCCCGGCAGCCTTGGCCGCCGCCGCGATGCGGCCCGCGCCATGGCCTTGCACCGCATCGAGATTGCCCGCGAAGGCACCCACGAGGTTCACCACCGCATCCGAGCCGGTCAGCACGCGGGCGAGGGAATCGAGCTTAGTCACGTCAACGCGGCCGAACTGCATCTGACCCAGGTTGCCGAGCGGCTTGATCGACCAGGCCTTGTCCGGATTGCGGCTGGCGATGCGCACGCGCGCGCCGCGCGCCAGCAGCTCCTGCGCCACATGCCTGCCGAGAAACCCGCTGCCGCCCAGCAGCGTGACGATCTTGCCGAAAAGGGAATCGGTGGTGTCTTGGCTCATGGTCTCGTCCTTCGCAGGGCGCCGGGCAGGGGAGGGAGGCAAATCCTGCCGCGCGCGCCGAATTAGCGCGTAAAGCTGGGCTTGGCACAAGGTTCCTGCAGGTTCAACCGGGACGTGGCGCGACCGGGATCGGCGGGACGCGGGCAATAAAAGCGATTGTGTGAAAAATGTTTTTGGAAGAGCGTTGACAACCTCTCGGCCGCCCCTTAGAGGCGCCCTCCTACCCGGCGAGGACGGCAACAACGGCCCCCTCGCTTCCGTGCCCAGATGGCGGAATTGGTAGACGCACCAGCTTCAGGTGCTGGCGCTCGCAAGGGCGTGGAGGTTCGAGTCCTCTTCTGGGCACCAAGCACTCATCCGGGGACGTCCGCAGACGTCCCCGGAGAGGCTGAAAAACCCACTTTTCCCGCTATAATCACCCGCTCAAATTCGGGCGAATCCGGCTCCCATCGGGAACAAGCTTGATATCCCCTTGGATATCGAAATCCGCCTTGCCGCAAGGACGGTTCGTGTCCGACGGCGGCACGCATTCTCTGCTCTCCTGACTTGGTGTCTCCAGGATGGCGCCACAATTATCGCTACTTCCACAAACGTCCCGCGCTTGCCTTCGTGTCTCGCTTGGGCTTCTCACTCCCCGTGTTCGGCGCGTTTACGTTTCTGACAAGTGTCATGGTTAATGACACTTGTCAGAGCCGACCAGGCGCCGGGGGCGCCGGGTCATATGGGGTGACATTATGAAGCGTGATGAAGGGCAGATCGGGCGAAGCTGCGCGGTTTGCGTGTGAGCCGTCTCTCCATGCCTCTTCTGAAATCCCGGGCTTTCGGTAATGGGGTCTTGTTGGCGCTCTGGCTGGGCGCGGTCGGGTTGCTTGCGGCGCAGCACGTGTTCTGGCGCGACGAAGTGCGGGCGCTGACGATCGCCACGACCGGCGATACGGTCTCCGAGATGTTCCTTGCCCTGCGCGGCGATGGCCATCCGATGCTCTGGTATCTGCTGCTGCGTTCCGGTTATGCATTGATCGGCAAGGCGGCGCTGCCGGTGATCTCGTGGCTGATTGGCCTGGCGGCGGTGGTGTTGCTGATCTGGCGCGCGCCGTTGTCGTGGGGCATGCGGCTGCTCATCGTTTTCGGGCACTTCGCGCTTTGGGAATATGTCGTGATGGCGCGCAACTATGGCATCAGCATGTTGCTGATGTTCGTGTTTGCGGCGGCCTATCCGCGCTGGCGATTGCGGGGGATCTGGCTGGTGCTTCCGCTGGCGCTGCTTGCCAACACCAACGTCCATTCCATGCTGCTGTCCTGGCTGCTGCTGGGCGTTTGGCTGCTGGAGCGCTGGCCGAGAGGTGGAGGCCGTGCGGAAGTGCGGGACTGGGCGCTGCGGCTCGTGCTGCCGGCGGGAGGGATTCTGGCGCTGGCTTCGTTGGCCTGCTTCCTCACCGTCTGGCCGCCGTTCAACGATGCCGCGCAGGGCGCCGGCGGTCACAACCTGCTCCGCGCTATCGCTGCGGTGGGGCTTCCCGGCATCGGCTTCATGCTGGATGCCGATGCGGGTCTGTGGATCCAGCTGCCGTTTTCAGCGGCGTTGCTTGCCAGCCTGTTCGTGCTCTGGGGGAGGCCGCTTCACTTCCTGGCCGCGCTGGCGGGGCTTTGCGGGATGTCGCTGTTCTTCGCGGTGATCTATCCGGGTGGCGAGCGGCATCAGGCGCTCTGGCTGGTCCTGCTGTTGACGCTGTGGTGGATGCGGCTTGATGCCGACAGGCGTGACGGTGTGGATGAGCCCGCGAAGGGCCGTGACGCCGTGTTGCGGAAGGCCGGGCACTATGGCCTTGTCGCCTTGCTGTTGCGCCAGATCCTCCTGACCTTTGCGGAAGTCGCGGCGTCGTTTCACGCACCGTACAGCCGCGCCGCCGACCTCGGCGCGTTGATCGCGCAAAGGCCGGAGCTTTCGCGCGCGATCATCATCGCCGATCCCGACTATCTGATCGAGGCATTGCCCTATTACGCGCCGCACAATCTGGTCTGGCAGATCCGCCGCGCGCGGTTCGGGGCGGTCAATCACTTCACGAAGAACGCGCAGCTGGACATCACGCTCGATCAGGTGACGCAGACTGCCGAGGCGCTCCATCGCCAGTACCACCGGCCGGTGCTGATCCTGCTCCAGCACGCGCCCGATGCGTGCTGCACGGCCACGATTGCCAGCGGCTATAACTGGACGACCCACCACACGCCCGAAATGGCGCGGCGCTTTCTGGAGCGCACACGGATGCTGGCGCGCTACGATAGTGCGGTTACCGACGAATCCTACGCCGTCTACCTGCTAAACATCGATAGCAATCCGCCCGCGCTTCCAATGGGCCAGCAAGCTCGCGGCGAAGTAAAACTGCCGTAAGAAGGCGCGCGCGTTGTCTTTTCAGAACGAGCGCCGCAGCGATATGCCGGCCGAAGTCGTATTGCCGGCCAGTGCCTCGAAGCTGCGCGTCGCGTAGAGATCGAGGCTCATGCTGTCGGACAGCCGCATATTGGCGGTCGCGCCGATTTCCCACCAGCCGTCGTCGAGATGCCGCGCGGGCAGGACGCCGGTTTGCCGGGCCATCAGCACGTCCGAATAATCGCGCACGAGCACTTCGGAAACGGCGTTGCTGGTCCAGGCGCGGGCGATGGAGAGCCCGACATATTGCTTGCCCTCGCTGCCGAACGCGTGGTCGATCCGCAGGGTGGCGGCCGAACTCCAGGTCGGCTCCTCGGTCTCCAGGTCGACCAGCCCGGTTTCGTCGGGAGCCGGATGGAGCAGGCGGCCGTGGGCGTAGGACATCGTCACCGTGGGCGTCGCGAAGATCCGGTCGCCCAGCGGGAAGACCCGCCCGAAATCGCCGCCGACCGAATAGTACGGGCTGCCCGTGGCGCCTGTGCTGTCGCGTTTGCCGGCGTCGGTGCTGATGCGGCCGTAGTCCTGCCAGCCGTAACTGGCCCAGCCGTCGACCACCCAGTTGTCGAAATTGCCGCCCGCGCCGATCGTGCCGACGAGATAGTCGGACGGCAGCGCGGTATTCGCCTGTAGCAGAGTGCCGTGATAGCGCATCAGCGCCGCGCGGACATAGCCGCGCCCGACCTGCCGGCTCAGCGCCATCGATTGCCATGAACCGTCGGAGCCATGGTCCCGGTCGCTCACGCCAGCCGCGAGCGCGAAGCTCCAGGGCTTGTCGGGGGCGGGGGTATCGGCCTGCGTCTCGGCGGAGACGGTGGTCGATGTGGGCAGTGCAGCCACTGCCGTCACGACCGGCGTTGTGCCGCCCGCTGTGTCCTGAGCCTGCGCGGGTATCGCCGCGAGCGCCAGTGAGGCCGCCAGCAGCGGCCCCGCCATGCGGTTTTGGCGCATCAGGCGACGGCCTTGAGGCTCTGGTCGAACGCGGCGGGAACCGCAAGGCGGACAGTGAAGCCGTCGCGCTCCTGCGTGAAGCTGACATCGCCGCCATGTGCGCGGGCGATCGAGCGGCAGACAGCAAGGCCAAGGCCCGATCCCTTCTGCCCGGACTTGCGCGCCGAATCGGTGCGGTAGAACGGCTCGAAAGCGCGGTCGTACTCTTCCTCGGGAATGCCCGGGCCGGTGTCGACGATCTCGGCCACCGCCTCGCCCTCGTTGAGGCTGACGCGCACGCGGGCGCGTTCGCCGTACTTCACCGCGTTTTCCAGCAGGTTGTCGAGCAGGCGGCGGATGCCCATCGGATCGACGTCCACCGGGATGTGGATGTTGCGCTCTATCGTCACGTCGCCGCCGACCAGACGGGCATCGGCCACGCTGCTGGCGATGAGTTCTGCAAAATCGGTGCGTTCGCGCGGGCCGGGCGTGGAGGCGTCGCGGATGAAGCCGATGACCTGGCTGATCATCGCTTCCATTTCGGTCACTTCCTTCAGCAGGCCCTCGCGCTGCTCGTCGGGCACGTCCTCGATGCGGAAGCGCAGGCGGGTGAGCGGGGTTCGCAAGTCATGGCTGATCGCGCCGACCATGGCGGTGCGATCGTCCACAAAGGCGCGCAGGCGGTTGCGCATCTGGTTGAAGGCATTGGCGGCGCGGCCGATCTCGGCGGGGCCACGCAGCGGCAGAATGGTGGCCGAGGGATCGCGCCCAAGCTGCTCGGCGGCGCGCGCGAAGTCCCGCAGCGGCAGGACGATGCGGCGCGCGAAGAGCCAGGCGAACGGGCTGATGATCGCCAGGCTCAGCGCGAACCACAGCATCACCCGCTTCTGCCAGGCATTGGGGAAAGGCTCGGCGCGCGGGGCGACGGCGATCCATTGCCCGTCCGGCTGACGCAGCGCGGCCACGAAGTCACCCTCGATGAAGGGCGGCGAGGTCAGCGCGAAAATGTTGGAAGTCGCGCGCCGGAAGGGGATCGGCTGCGGGGTGCCGGGCACTGCGGGCAGCGGCTGCGCGGTCGGTACGGGCGGCGGCACGACCGAAACTACGGTATGCGGCGCGGGGAGTTCGATCGGTTCCGGCGTGGCGGTGGCGACAGCCTGCGCGGGCGCGCGCGTCACTTCCGGAGAGGGCGCGGCGCTGGGAATGGGCGCGGGTGCTGGCTGGGGCAGAGTTACGTGCGGCAGGTCATTCATGGCCGGAAGCGCCGGGATCAGGCCGCCGGGGCGTCCGAAGTCACCGCCGTTGAAGCCGCCCCCGTTGAAGCCGCCGTTGCCACCGGGCCGAAACCCTTCCTGTCCGCCGCCGATGCCGGGCTGGCCGTTGCCCTGCTGTCCACTGCCGGGCGCCGAAGCCCCGCCACCTGTGCTGCCATTACCCGTGCCACTGCCCGTGCCGCCATTGCCGGGGCCATTGCCGGGATTACCTGCTTCGGTGCCGGAGCCACCCGGCGTATGCCCACCGGGACGGCCGCCCGGGATATGACCGCCGGGCATCCGGCTGCCGGGCATCTGCCCACCGGGACGACCGCCCGGCATCTGGCCGCCAGGGTGTCCGCCGGGCATCTGCCCGCCCGGGAAGTGGCCGCCCGGCATGCCGCTCGGCCCGGGCATGCCGCCGGGAGGCGGGCCGCCGGGGATCGACTGGGCATCGGCTTTGCCGACCAGCATGGTCGAGAGCGCGAAAGGCGCCGCGGGATTGTCGCGCAGCGCCAGCGGCGAGCGCGACGAACTTGGCACCGCAACGCCGCCGACCGGAAGCTGCGTATAGAACGCCAGCACCACGTCCTTGCTTTCCCGGCCCAGCCGTCCGGCCAGCGCCTCGCGCGAGGATTCGGAGACCAGCCAGCCCTGACCGCTGACATCGGGCGGCCCGATCATGGTCTTGCGTTCCAGGCGGTCGGCAATCTCCTTGTCCGCCCCGGCGCTTTTGAGCGCGAAGGCAACTTCGTCGATATTCCAGCGCGCTGTGGGGCTTGGCGGGAGAATGACGGTAAGCGCCAGCGTCACCAGCTGCGCGCCGATAAGCGCGCAGACGAGGATGGCGATCATCTGGATCGCCAGCGGCAGGCCGATTCGATTGGTGAGGCGGGGCAGCATCATGGCCGCGCCCTTGCCACGATTTCGCGGCGAATTCGAGGCGCATGCATTTCGGCGCGGCTATGTTCGGGCCAACTGTCGGGCCGAGTTTCGGGCCAATTGGAGCGGAAAATTTGCGGAGCAGGCTCGAAAGGGAGGGACACGTCCCTTTCGAACCCGCTCCGCGTCCCCACCGCGCGGCACGAAGCCGATCGGTGGAGACGGTCACCCCGGATCCTGTCCAGCAACCTTGTCCCCTGATCCGGGGCTGGAAGGAAATTCCTGATATCGGGTCGAAAGTTCTTGTCCGCCGACCGCGATTCGTCTCGCGGAGCCGGGTAGCAGCCACATATGACACTACTCGGACCGTCCGCCGTGCGCTCCTTATATACCAGCCAAGCTGAACTGACACCAACCGTGTCGTCAGGGCGTGATTCGGGCGGAAATGATCCGGGACCATCGGCGGGCAGGGCGGGTGCGACTACGTGACCTGCGACGCCGATGGTCCCGGCACCGTCCGGCGCCTTGGCGGTGGCGTGACGGACGGTGTTGCCGGCCTCTCGGGTTACAGGAATATGGCCGGCGGACCTGGCGGGGGATGCCATGTTGTCCAAGCCTCCTGTCGCCCGAGGCAGAACCTGGCGAACTCGACTATTCATGAAGAGCTAGGTCGGGGCTGGAGTTTGCTTCGCGATTTCAGCGAGGTTGCAATCCTGTTGCAATCTGGCGGCGACCGGCGCGCGACTGAAATATGTATTGAAATGTGGGTGGAACACGGGGTTTCTATCGTGCTGCAATGATCCTAGAACATCCTGCGATGGACCTGCAAACTCGCATCCTCATCGTCGACGATGACGAGGGCATTCGCTCACTCATCGGCGAATTTCTCGGCAAGCACGGTTACGCCACCGAAACCGCGGCCGATCCCGACGCCATGCGCACGCTGCTGGCGCAGCGGCATTTCGACCTGATCGTGCTGGACGTGATGATGCCGCGTGAGGACGGGCTTACGGCGCTGCGCCAGCTTGGCCCCGATGCGCCGCCGGTTATCATGCTTTCGGCGGTCGGCAGCGACGTCGACCGGATCGTCGGCCTTGAAATGGGCGCCGACGACTATCTGGCCAAGCCCTGCAATCCGCGCGAATTGCTGGCCCGCATTCGCACGGTTCTGAGGCGGCGTGCCTATGGTGCGCCTGCCGCCGGTATCGTTGAGGCGATAACGCTGCCGGGCGTGGCGGCCAATGACGAGCGGCCGCCGCTCGACGGGGATGTGCAGTCCAGCGAAGTGCTGCGCTTCGCCGGCTGGCGCATGGATCTGGGCCTGCGGCTGCTGTTCGATCCGCAGAATCGCCTCATTTCGCTGTCCGATGGCGAGTTCCGCCTGCTGCGCGCGTTCGCCCAACATCCGCGCCGGGTGCTGACGCGCGACCAGCTTCTGGACTGGTCGCGCGGTGAGGACAGCGAGCTTTATGATCGCGCCATCGACGTGCAGCTCTCGCGCTTGCGCCGAAAACTTTCGGACGGCGAGGGCGGGGGTGACATTATTCGCACCGTGCGCAACGAAGGTTATCTCTTCGTGCCGTCCGTGGTCGCCTGAGAATCGGTCCAGGAAATGGCCGGGTAATGCGCCCGAGGCGTGTTTCCCGGCGATCCCTGAGACACTTCGCGACAATCTGTAACACCCCGATACAACCCTGAAATCAGACTGAAATCTCGCGGCAAACGCGAGCTTCCAGTCCTGCTCCCCTGCAAGCGCCTGTCTGGCCGACCAACGGTCACCACAGCGCCTGCACGAGGGAGGTTGGGTTGGAACATCAGGGGCCGGAGCAGGACGAGCATGATCGCGGCCTGAGCCACGACATCGATGTCATTTCCGAAAAGTTCATGGCTCGGCGCCGTGCGCTTGCCTTCCTTGCCAGTGCCGGAACCGCCGTGACGGTGGCCGCATGTGGCGGCGGTGACGATTCCGCGTCGAACCTGTCCAGCACGGGCTCGGCCGCTTCCACCACCTCGACGCCGAGCGGATCGAGTTCCACCACGTCATCCTCGACCTCCAGCACCGGTTCCACCTCCGGGGGGACGTCCGGCGCAAGCTGCATCGCCGATCCCACCGAGACCAACGGGCCCTATCCCGCCGACGGCACCAACACCGCGAGCGGATCGACATCGAACGTGCTGACCGTCAGCGGGATCGTCCGTTCGGACATCCGCTCAAGCTTTATCGGTTCCACCACCACCGCGACCGGAGTGCCGCTGGAGATCACGCTGCAACTGGTGGACGTGAACAACGGCTGCGCAGCGATCGCGGGCGCGGCCATCTATGTCTGGCACTGCGATGCCTATGGCCGCTACTCGCTCTATTCGAGCGGGGTGACGACCGAGAGCTATCTGCGCGGCGTTCAGGTGACCGATGCCGACGGCAAAGTCACGTTCACGACGATCTATCCTGCCTGTTACTCGGGCCGCTGGCCGCACATCCATTTCGAGATCTTCACCGGCGGCCTTACCGCCGCCAGCACCGGCCGCACCGCCAGCCTGGTCTCGCAGCTGGCTATGCCTGCCGCGATCAACACCGCCGTCTTCACCGGCGACTCCCGCTACACCGCCAGCATCGCGAACTACAACGCGATCACGCTCTCATCCGACGGTGTGTTCGGAGACAACACTTCCGCGCAGCTCGCGCAGATGACCCCCAGCCTCACCGGCACGGTTTCCTCCGGTTACACCGGCTCTGCCCTGATCGGCATCGCCGTCTGACCCGGGGGCGCCCGCTCCTGTTTTTTCCTCCCGTAAAAGAGTGCGATAACCATATGAATTCCTTGCAATCGTCCACCAGCCTGGGCGCGCTGGTCCTGGCTCTGGCCGCGACCCCGGTGCTTGCCGCCACCACCGTTTCCACTGCGACCACCACGCCGCTGGTCACCTCCAGCGCGGGCGACGTAACGGTGGCTTCGGGCGGCACCATCACGGTGGCGAGCGGGAATGCCGTGACGGCCGACAGCACCAACACGGTGGATGTCGAAGGCGCGCTGGCGGTTGGCGGCGCCGATAACGCGACGGGCGTGGCCGTGAATGCCGGCACCAACGCGACTGTCACTGTGGGTTCCACCGGGACGATCGCGGTAACCGAGAACTTCGTGCCCTCCGACGAAGACGCCAATGGCGTGGCCGACGGCATTGCCGACGGCCCGATCGCATCGGCCAGCAATCGTTACGGCATTCACGTCTTGTCGGGCGGTGCCACCAGCGGTTCGATTTCGAACGCGGGCACGATCACGGTCGAGGGTCTCAATTCGGGCGGCATCGTCGTCGATTCGGCTTACACCGGCAACATCGTCAACAGCGGCACGATCAAGGTGACCGGCGACAATTCGGTGGGCGTCTCGACCCAGGCGGTCAACGGCAACGTGACGGTGGACGGCACTGTATCGGTCGTCGGCGCGGGCGCGCAGGGACTGGTCGTCAAGGGCGATGTCAGCGGCACGGTCACGGTACAGGGTACCGTTTCGCAGGCCACGTCCTTCACCGATGACAACAGCGCCACGCTCGCGCTGTCTCGCACGGCGCTGCAAACCGGCAAGGCTGCCGTGGAAATCGACGGCAATGTCGCAGGCGGCATCTATATCGCGGCCCCGCCGGTGGACGAAGACAGCTCCAATCCCGACGAAGACGGCGACGGCGTGGCCGATGCCAGCGAGGGTACCGGCGTGATCACCTCCTACGGCACTTCGCCGGCCTTGCAGGTCGGCGGCGCTACCGACATCACCGTGGGCGGCGTTTCCAGCAACTCGGGCACCTACTCGCTGGCCATCGACGGTTCGGCGACCGGAAACTCCTACTATTCCAAGATGAATGCCTATGGCGTGGTGATCGGCGGGCAGGGCGGCAACGTCAACCTGACCAACGGCATCGGCGTGACCGGCACCGTCAACGCGACGACGTACGATACGGCAGCCTATGGCCTGACGATCAACGCCGGCAGCACGGCGGCCAGCCTCTACAACTCGGGCACGATTTCGGCGGTGATCACCTCGCCGGGCGCGGGCACGGCGGTTGCGCTTCAGGACCTTTCGGGCACGCTGACGACGATCAACAACACCGGCTTCATCAAGGCGACGGGTTCGAGCACGGACACGCTCACCGCGATCGACCTGTCCGCCAACACCACCGGCGTGACGATCAACCAGTACATGAATTCGGACGATATCAAGGCGAGCGCCACCTACCTCTCGACCAACAAGGTCACCACCGACCCCACCGTCTACACCAGCATTCAGGGCAACATCCTGTTCGGTTCCGGCAATGACACGCTCAGTGCCTCTGCGGGCACGATCACCGGCGCCACCCAGTTCGGGGCCGGTGACGATACGCTCGCGCTGTCGGGCACGAGCGTCTACACCGGCAACGTCTATTTCGGCACCGGCTTGGGAACCGCCTCGCTCGCCGATTCCGCGACGTTCACCGGCACGATGGACTTCGCGGGTGAGAGCGGCGCGCTGACGCTGTCGGGTTCGTCGGTCTATACCGGCAGCTTCACGAACGCGGGCAACCTTGGCGTCACGGTGAACAGCGGCGCGACGCTGACCGCCAAAAAGGCCGAGACGATCAACTTCGGCTCACTCACGGTGAATTCTGGCGGCGTGCTCGGCGTCTATATCGATACGGCGGCGGGCAAGAGTTCGCTGTTCAACGTGGCCAATGCCACGCTGGCGGACGGCGCCAAGATCACCGCGACGGTCACCGCGCTCGGCGAAGCGGAAGGCACTTATACCGTGCTGACCGCAGGCAACCTCAATGTGCAGGGAACGCTGGATTCCACCGAAACCAACCTGCCGTTCATCTATAACGGTGCCGTCAGCAACGATGCCAACAACATCTACCTGACGATCGCCCGCAAGACGACCGACGAGCTGGGCCTGACCCGCAGCCAGGCCTCGGCCTGGGATGCGATCTATGCCACCGCGCAGAACGATACCCAGCTTACCGAGAGCCTGCTCCAGGTCGGCGATTCGGCCACGCTGAAGTCGCAGGTTTCGGCGCTGTTGCCTGACCACGCGGGAGGTGTCTTCGATGCCGTGACCAGCGCCGACCGCCTCGTCACCCAGCACCTTTCCGACGAAAGCTCGATGTTCACCATCTCGGATGTCGGCGGCTGGTTCGAGCCGGTCTACTGGCGCACGAGCAAGGACGCGGGCAGCACCGCCGGTTACAAGACCAGCGGCTGGGGCCTGTCGGCGGGCTTCGAAAAGCACACCGATCTCGGCTACTTCGGCGTGTCCTATGCCTGGTTGCAGGGCACGGTGAAGGACAATGGCGGAACCGGAGACCTCAGCACCGGCCAGCATGACCTCGGCGCCTTCTGGCGCACGGCCAAGGGGCCGATCATGGCCTGGGCCCGCATTGGCGGCTCGCGCATTTCGGTCGATTCCAAGCGCACGTTCACCGGCACGGTGGACGATGTGGACTTCACCGATACCGCCAACGGCAAGTGGAACGGCTGGCTGATCTCGGGCATCGCCGGTGCCTCGTACAAGTACCAGGCCTCGACCCGCTTCAGCCTGAAGCCCAAGATCGAACTGGAGCAGTACTGGCTGAAGGAGAACGGCTACAGCGAAACCAGCACCAGCGAGGCCATGGCGCTGACCGTCGACAGCCGCACCAGCAAGGAAACGACCGTCACCCCGACCGTGACCGCCGCCTATTCGCTGGGCAAGATCTCGCCCGACTGGCGCCCGCTGACGTTCCAGCTGGAAGCCGGCCGCCGCGAGGTGATCTCGGGCCAGCTTGGCAGCACCACCGCCTACTTCAACGGCGGCGACACCTACGACGCCGGTTCCAGCTTCACGATCACGCCGGAAAGCCTGAAGGGCGCATGGATCGGCGAAGTCTCGATGCTGGCGGGTGGTTACGACTTCACCTGGAAGATCTCGGCCCGGGCGGAGCAGACCACCTGGTCCACCGACTTGTCGGCACGCGCCTCGCTTAGCGTCGCGTTCTGACGGAAACCTATACGGCTGCGGGCGTGGTCGGACTTCGGTCCGGCCACGCCTTTTCCGTTTTATTCAGGACGAAGCTCGCCCAGCTTGCGCTCCCAGGCGAGCGCGTGTTCGACGATGGTGGGCAAGTCCGCGTACTTCGGCACCCACGGCAGCGTCGCCTTGATCCGGCTATTGTCCGAGATCAGCGAATCCGGATCGCCGGCGCGCCGGCCTTCGAGGCGGCGCTCGATCGTGCGGTTGGTGACGCGGTCCACGGCGTCGAGCACGTCCAGCACCGAGAAGCCCTGACCATAACCACAATTCATCGTCAGCGAGCGGGCAGGCTCCGCGATCAGTGCCTCCAGCGCGAGGACATGCGCGGCGGCAAGGTCGGAGACGTGGATGTAATCCCGCACGCCCGTGCCATCGGGCGTGTCGAAGTCGGTGCCGAACACGCCGACGTGGCTGCGCTTGCCCAGCGCCGCCTCGACCGCGACCTTGATGAGATGCGTCGCCCCCGCCGTCGACTGGCCGGTGCGCGCCTGCGGATCGGCGCCCGCCACGTTGAAATAGCGCAGCGCGCAGAAATTGAGGGGATGGGCTTTCGCCACGTCGCCCAGCATGATCTCGGTCATCAGCTTGGACATCCCGTAGGGATTGATCGGCAGCTTCGGGCTGTCCTCGGTCACCGGCGAGACTTCGGGGATGCCGTAAGTCGCCGCAGTCGAGCTGAAGATGAAGTGCGGGACGCCGGCTTTCACCGCCGCATCGATCAGCGCGCGGCTCTTGGCGGTGTTGTTGTGGTAGTACTTGAGCGGATTCTCCACCGATTCCGGAACGATGATCGAGCCTGCGAAGTGCATGACCGCTTTCGTGCCTTGCTCGGCGAAAATGCGCGCGAGCAGGTCCGCATCTTCGATGTCGCCCTGGTAGAGCGGCACGCCGTCGGGAATGGCGAAGCGGAAGCCGGTGGTCAGGTTGTCGATCACGGCAACTGGCCAACCCGCATCCTTGAGCGCGAGGACCGCGTGGCTGCCGATGTAGCCGGCGCCGCCGGTAACGAGGACGGGGACTTTGCTTGTCATGGATCTCCGCTCATTCACGCCGGGCTTCGCGGCCGGCCTTTGCATGATTTGCCGTTTCGATATGGTGCGTGTTGCACTGCGTCAAACGCTTCCGCTGCCATTGAAATGCAACGATTCGCGCCGACGTGGCGCAAGCGGGTGCTGTTCAAGCGACGGGGCTTGCTCCACCATGCCATTTCGTGAAGGGACCGTCCGGCCCCGATGGCACCAGACCGGAGATTTCCAGCTTGTCCCAATACCCGACGATCGTCACCGGAGCGGCCGGCTTCATCGGCGCGGCGGTTGCCGAAGCGCTGATGGCGCGCGGCACGCCGGTAATCGGTATCGACAGCATGAACGATTACTACCCGGTCTCGCTCAAGGAGGCCCGGCGGAACCGGTTGACCGCGCGGCATGGCAACCTTTTCACGTTCCATCAGCTGGACTTCTCGGACATGGCGGCGCTGACGGCCGCGCTCGAACCGCATCGCTTCGACACGATCGTCCACCTCGGCGCGCAGGCGGGCGTGCGCTATTCGCTGGAGAACCCGCAGGCCTACGTCGCCTCCAACCTTGCGGGGCACGTCAACATGCTGGAGATCGCCCGCACCCGGCAGGTCGCGCACATGGTCTATGCCAGCTCCAGTTCGGTCTACGGCGGCAATGCAAAGCTGCCTTTCGCCGTCGAAGACCGCGTCGACCATCCCGTCTCGCTCTATGCCGCCACCAAGAAGGCGGACGAGCTGATGAGCGAGACTTATGCGCACCTGTTCCGCATCCCGCTGACCGGCCTCCGCTTCTTCACCGTCTACGGGCCGTGGGGAAGGCCGGACATGGCGCTCTGGAAATTTACCGAGCGCATGCTCTCCGGTCGCCCGATCGAGGTCTACAACAACGGCGAGATGTACCGGGACTTCACCTATATCGACGATATCGTCGGCGGCGTGCTCGCCTGCCTCGACCGGCCTCCGGCGGATGACGGGCAGGCAAAGGCCGGCGGCAGCGTCAAGCCGCACGCGCTCTACAATATCGGCAACAACCGCAGCGAGCATCTGATGCGGATGATCGAAGTGCTGGAAGGCGCCTGCGGGGTGAAGGCCGAACTGCGGCTGCTGCCGATGCAGCCGGGCGATGTGCCCGCGACATATGCCGATATCACCGCGCTGACGCGGGATACTGGCTATGCGCCCAGCACGCCCATCGAAGTGGGCGTGCCGCGTTTCGTGGAATGGTATCGGGCCTATTTGCCGGATTGAGCGAGTGACCCGGATCAGTTCCGGGTGGCCACGACTGCAAAGATATTGAAGATCGGCGCCATCTTCAGGAAGTCCTGCCAGGCTCCGCTGATCCGCGAATAGCCGACCATGACGACATCGCCGTCCATGACGATCGGATCGGGGCTGATGCCCGTACGAATGTCCTTGACGTTGAAGCGTGCGGCCATGCGCTGCCCATTGATCGTGCGGAAGATCACGATCTGATCCAGCTTCGCCGTAACGAGCGGGCTTTGCGCGCGGGCCAATGCGCCCAGCAGCGTGGTGTTCGTGGTCAGCTCGTAGACGCCGGGCATCTTCACTTCGCCCTCGACCGAGACGTAGCGTGGAGCTGCCTCGTCCACGGAGACGGCGACTTGCGGATTGCGCAGGTATTTGCGCCCCAGCACTGCGGTGACCTGCTTGGTCAACTCGTCCGCGCTCAGGCCGGCGGCGCTGATCTGTCCGGCCATGGGAAGCTGGATAAAGCCGGCATCGTCCACCCGGGCCTTTTCGACGGAAAGGTCCGGCTCGCCGTAGACGCGCACCTGCAGAACGTCGCGCGGCACGATCGTATAGACGCTGGGAGCGGGGACAGTGGCGGGAATGACCTGATAGGCAGCCTCGCCTACAGGAAGCGCGGGATTATGTGTAGCCGTGGCGGTACAGCCGGTCAGAGAGACCGCGACCATTAGGGGGGTAAGAACAAGGGCCTTGTTTGAACTGTGCACCTTCGAGGGTCTCCATGGCCTTAAACGCATTTGGTCACCGGGTAATCGGGCGGGGGGGCGCACGCAAGGTCTGGGATTTCGTTTCCAAGCAGTGCCTGCTCACTTGACCTCATTTGGCGGGCATGGCCCGGTCATGGCCTTCTCCCGCATCAGAGCAACCCTGTCCTCAGGTTTGCGGTGGGTAGGCGCGCGAAACATGCGAAAGGGGTCCTGCCTGCCACGGCGGAGCCAGAACTCGACGCCCGCCTGAAGATCGTATCCGGCACATCTTGCAAGGTCCGCTCCCAGAAGATCGGCGCGATCTTCCATATTGCGCCTTTCTCCCAAAGAGTGGGCGTCACCGTCCTTGTTGACGATATGGCCCAGTTCATGGCCGGCAATTAGCGCGAGTTCATCGTCGTTGCGGGCAAAGTCGATCAGTTTTCGAGAGAGGGCGACGTTTTTGCCGTCGCTGAAGGCATCGAAACCTTTGTCCGTCTTGATGACGAAGCGCGCGGAGCAGGTCCGCACGGGCGCAATCTCCACTTCGAATGACCTGGAATCCCGCCGCAACAATAGGTGAATCATCCTGCCGGGTGGTGTCAGGGCAAGACGTGTCTCAAGTTCGTCCGCGAAGATGGAGCGATCCGGCGATGCGGCAAGGAGATCGCTGGTCAATTGCCCGTCGATCGCAAGGATATCGTCTCCAACCCGGGTACCGGCGCGCGATGCGGGGCTGTTCATGGCCAATGCTGCAATTTGCGGAGCGTCCGTCATGGAAAGCAACGCGCGCACCGCGTCACGGTCCGCGGGCGAATAGGCTTCGATATGGTCCAGGACGATTCCGGTGCCTGCTGCGGAGGTGCTGCATAAAGGGGCGGCCGCCAGGTTCAGTCTGAATCCAACGTCCGCAAGTCGGTCCATTTCGGACCGAATCGCGACCGGCCAGGGAGCTTCCGCCGCATTTGCATGACCCTTTGCGATGAATAGCCCGCAAGAGGCGGCGAGAAGCGCAAGGCTACGGAAAAACACAGATATACGATTGCGCTGCATTGTGCAGGGCGGTACATCCAGAAAGGACACTTCGTCTATAGTTGTTCAAGGAGGACACATGAAGCTGAAGAATGTGCTCGTGGCCGTGGCCGCAGCCAGCGCGATCGTCGCTCCGATGGCCGCTCAGGCAGGAACCGCAGCTTCGGCCGCGCTTCCGAAGGGTGCAAGCCTGTCGAGCGTTGGCCAGCGTAGCTCGGTTGCCGTCAAGGGCCGCCAGAAGGCTGAAGCCGGCGTCTATGCGCTTGCCGCTCTTGGTGGTGCTGCCGCTATCGGCGGTATCGTGGCTGCCACCAGCGGCAATTCGAATCCGAAGTCGAACGGCGTCTGATTCGCCTGACTTCGTAAGAGTCCTGCCCTTGAGAAATCCAGGGGCAGGATTTTTTATGTCCTGAATGATCAAATACAAAGGTGACGCTCTGTCCGGGTCGCGAACAAAGCGTAAAAGGCCGCCATCGGTCGGTTTTATCTCGCAGGGGCGGGCCGGGTATGCAGTCCTGCTGCTTCTCGTCGCACTCGTTTTCGGGGGTGGGGGATCCGCTGCGGGTTTGGCCAATCTGGTTGTGCAATTGGCTGGCCTTGCCGTGCTTGCCTTCAACCGGCAGGCTATCTTTGCCTTTTTTGCGCAAGCTCCGAGAATGCCTGTCATTCTTGTCGCAGCTACGCTGCTGTTGCCTTTGCTGCAACTCGTGCCTTTGCCGCCTGCGATCTGGCAGTCCCTCCCGGGGCGCGACCTGGCGGTGCAATCCTATGACCTGATCGGGGTGCAAGGCGCGTGGCGCCCGTTCACGCTGAGCGTCAACCGAACGGCGATGGCCTTTTTCGCTCTTTTGCCTCCTTTGGCGATCCTGGTCCTGTCGTGGGATCTTCCGGAACGGCAGAAGCGCCTGATGCTTCAGGCGGTGGTTGTCGCCGGCATTATCGTCATGCTGCTTGGAGCCCAACAGCTTGCGACGAACAATCGGTTGCTGGTTTTCTATGACGAAGTCGCGGGATCCAGGAACTTGCAGGGCACCTTTGCCAATCGCAATACCGCCGGTCTCATGCTGGGTATCGCCCTTGTTGCACTTGTCGGCGCGGTTCCGTGGCATCGGGCTGGACCCGTATGGAAGCTTGGTTCAGTAGCCGTCGCGATCCTTCTTGTGATTGGTGTCGTGTTGACGGGGTCTCGCTCAAGCATGACGCTTCTGACAGTTCCGGCCTTGGTCGCAATATGGAATTGGTGGATCAGGAGGGGGGCTGCCCATAGCCGCAAGATGGTCGTGGGAGCGGTGCTCGCCGTGGCGCTGGTGATTGGGGGTGGAAGTTTCTTGTTGAGCGGAAATCAGCGTGTCCACCAGAGTTTGACGCGTTTCGATTCCGTAGAGGATGAGGAACGCCCGAAAATCTGGGCAGACACGATCGTGGCTATCAAGCGCTATTCGCCGCTTGGGGCGGGGATCGGATCGTTCGACGAAGTCTTCCAGGTCGATGAAGCGCTTGAAAACGTCAGCCTCGGCCGCGCCGGCCGCGCGCATAACGATTTTCTGGAGGTCACACTGGAATCCGGGATTATCGGAATTCTGCTGATCGGCGGCTGGATGGTTGCCGTGGCAACGCTCGGTTTTTCGGCGCGGCACGGAGGTGTGCCTCTTGCCGCTGTTGGCGTGTTGGTACAGCTGGCGCTTCAATCGCTCACTGACTACCCCTTGCGGAGTCAGACCTTGCTGTGCATTGCCGCCTTAATGTTCGCGTTGCTTCTGGGCACGCGAGAGGGAAGGTCTGCGCATGAGGGAGGCCTGCCCGATCGCATTTGAAGATTGACGCGGCAGTCAGCTGATCAGGCGAAGTTTTATTATCCAAGCCGTGCAACCGGTGGTTGTCGGAAGCAGCCCTTACGGGGCGAGTGATGGGTCTCGTTCGGTCATGAACCGAAACAGAATATATGGCGGGAAGAAATCTTGAGTGACGCATATCTCGATAGGGACGATCTGGAGGGTTATCCCGCCGTTGAGGAAACGGGCCCGGATCTGACTGCCATACTGAAGATGGTAATGGGCGCCATGCGGCGCAATTGGGCTCTCATTGCAGGGGTGATCGCCACTGTTCTGGTGCTCGGCATTATTATAACTTTGCTTGTCGCTCCCAAGTATAGTGCTCAGGTACGTGTCCTGATTGAAGATCAGGCAGATCAGATCATCGAAGGCACGGACCTGCAAAAGGTCAACAACGTCCAGGATACGGATCGCTTCCTTCAGACCCAGGTCGGCATTATCCAGAGCCGTTCGCTGGCGCAGAGCGTTGTGGAAAGCGGCCGTCTCAATCGCGACCCTGCGTTCTTCGAGGCGATGGGCGTGGAATTCCCCACCGAACAGGACCTCGCCGAAGTCGGCGGCAAGAAAACTCTCGACCAGCTTCGCAAGGAAGTCGCCATTGAGGCCCTCCTCGATAATCTGAGTGTCGATCTTCCGCCGGACAGCCGCATCGTCTCGATCAGTGTCAGCAGCCGGAACGCCGCCTATTCCGCGAAGCTGGCCCAGCTCTATGGCCAGCGCTTCATCGACCGCAATCTTGACCAGAAGTACAACAGCTCGTCCTACGCGCGTCGCTTCCTTTCCGATCAGCTCGACGAAGCCCGGGAAAAGGTGACGCAGTCGGAGCGCGATCTGAACCAGTACGCGCGCGCGGCTGGGCTCATCCGTATCACCAGCCAAGGTGAGAACGGTAATGAGGAATCGGTACTTTCGGTTACCAACAGCACGCTCGTTCAGCTGAACGACGCTGCCTCCAAAGCGACCGCGGCTCGGATCGAGGCTGAGGACCGTTGGCATACGCTTGCGAATGCGGCGCCGCTTTCGATTCCCGAAGTCAACGCAAACCCCGCGATTTCGACGCTCGTCAGCGAAAAGGCCAAGGTCCAAGCCGATCTTGCCGAAGAGCAATCGCGTCACCGCGACGATTTCGTGACGGTCAAGTCCAAGAAGGCCGAGATTGCCGAATACGATCAGCGCATCAGCGTGATCGCGGATTCGCTCAAGAAGTCGGCCTGGCTCGAATATCAGGCAGCGCTCCAACAGGAGAATTCGCTTCAGGCCCACGTCGGCAGCTTGCGCGGCGATGCGCTCAAGGAGCAGGATCGCGGTGTCCAGTATGCGGTGCTCAAGCGCGTGGCCGATACCAACCGGACGCTCTATGATACCCTGCTGTCGCGTTACAATCAGCTCAATGCGGCTGCAGGAGCATCGTCCAACAACCTGACGATCGTGGATCAGGCAGAGGTTCCCACCAAACCCTATTCGCCGCGATTGCTCATCAATGTGCTCATTTCGCTGGTGCTTGGCATCATCGTCGCGGCCGGTGCAGTGTTCCTGCGCGAAATCTTCGACGATACGATCCGCTCGCCCGACGATGTTGAGCGCAAGCTGGGCATGCCGCTTCTCGGGCTTATCCCGCTCGAGAAGGATGGCGATGTCGAGGCGCATTTCGGAGACCGTCGCTCGAAGGTCAGCGAAGCCTATCGCTCGCTTGTCACCAATCTGCGCTATTCGACCGCCACTGGCTTGCCGCACGTTCTGATGGTCACCAGTTCGCGGGAATCGGAAGGTAAATCGACGACCGCCCGTGCTGTCGCCAGCGATATCGCGCAGCTTGGCAAGCGCGTGCTGCTGGTTGATGCCGACTTGCGCCGTCCCACGCTTCACCGTGTGATGAGTGATCAGAAGGCCACCGGCCTTGCCGATGTGCTGACGGGCCAGAAGAGCTTTGACGACGCCGTTTACAGCTCCAACGTGCCGACGCTCAGCTACATGTCGGCGCTGCCGATGCCGCCCGATCCGGCGCTCATCCTCGCTGGCGAAGGTCTCTATGGCTTCATCGAAGAAGCGCGCAAGCGGTTCGATACCGTAGTTCTTGACTGCCCGCCGTTGCTTGGCTTGTCGGATGCCGCGCTGCTTGCCAACCATGCCGATGGCGTGCTGTTCGTGATCGACGCACTCGAATTCCATCGCGGTGCGGTCAAATCGGCGCTTCGCCGCCTTGCCCTGATCAAGGCGAACATTCTGGGCGTCGTGCTCAACCGCTTCGATCCGAAGGTCGGCGGTGACGATTACAGCTACTATACGTACAACTACTATAGCTACGGCGAAAAGCAGGACTGACCTGACCATGATGGCGGCGATCGGAAAGACTGCCTGGTTCGCAGGGTTTGCGATCGCCGCGGTCCTAGTCACGGGGCTCCAGCTCGACCGGGAGGCGCGGCAAGACAGCGCCGTGGCGTCCCGGGTTCCGGAGCCGTTCCGGTACTTCGCGCTGCAACCACTGATCGACGATGCCTACGATCGCCATGACAGTGCCGCCGGTGTGGCACTGTCGCGCGAACTGGTACGCCGCAGTCCCGTGCCTTCGGATGGACTTGCCCTGCTGGCCTACGGGCAGTTGCAAAAGGGCGACGAGAACGGCGCTGTCCAATCGTTGCTGCTGGCCGGTCAGCGCGGATGGCGCAATCGGTTCACGCAGGACATGCTGATCGTCATGGCGCTCCAGTCACGGGAATGGAGCGTAGCGGCCCAGCGGAGCCTCGCCCTCTGGCGCGTCGGCATCACCGATGATCGCCTGAAGGACATGACCGCGCAGCTTCTGTCCGAAACGGACGGCGCCAAGGCTTTCGCAAATCAGCTTGGCCAGGAAAAGAACTGGGCCACTGCCTTCATATCCTGGGCCGGAGAAACGCTGGCGGACGGTCCGCTGACCCAGACCGTTGGCGCGATGGCCCGTCACGGTGCGCGGGTCGATTGCGCGGCGCTCTCGGCAACGTTGCCCGGCCTTGTCCGCGAAGGACGAGTGGGCGCGGCGGTGATCCTGTGGCAGGACCTCTGCGCGGCGGGGCGGATGACGAAGGCGAACGACTTTGCCTTCAGAAGCGATACCGAAGGCAGCCTTCCCGGCCCGTTCGATTGGCAATATCCCGAAGTGGACGGCATGGAGCGAGAGTTCGTTCCGCAAGGCACAGGTATCGCAATCCGCTACACCAATCGGAATGCGGCACGTGGTCCGATCGCCACGCGCAACGCGGCTTTTCCGGCAGGTGGTTATGCGGTCACGATCGACGCGGACGCCAAGGGTGAGGCGGGTTTCCGTCCGCTCGTGCTCAGGGTCACCTGCTTCGCTCCGACCGGCGAGGGGGGCACCCTTGCCGATCTGGATCTGCATTCGGCGGCGAACGAATTCACCGTTCCCGCGCAGGACTGCACCTCGCAGCAACTGACGCTCATGACCGGTCGCGGCGAAGGTTCAATCCGCTCGGTTACCGTCCGGCCGCTCTGACCAAGCCCGCTCTGACCGGGATCGGTCAGGAGCGGGAGAAATGGTGCAGGATCTGGGCGTCGAGCGGCTGTACGAAATGGACGGCCAGATTGGTGTCATCCCTGCGCGTCGCCTTGGCTGCGAGCGGGCCTATCGCACCGATCCACAGGCTCAGGTCGCCTTCCATGTCGGCAACCGGCAAATCGGTTTCAACCGCGCAGCTGCGGCTGGCTAGTTCCGATATGCGCACGATCGTCGTCTCGCCGGAGCGAACGCATTCGCCGTAAAGAACTTGGCCCATCATCTCACCATGTCGCCCGCTTCTTCGGGCTTTCCAGTGTACTATAGAACGTCCGGGCATCTTGCCGATGGCCCGATTCCCGTCGTCCACACCCTCTCGATATCCGACTTAGTGGTCAGATTGGTTGCAGGCGAGGGATGTTTTGGCGGTACCACGAATTTTCCCGGCGGACCCGTGCCGGGCCTGCGACGGTCGGTTCCTACGCCGTCTGGTCCTGTGGTTCGCTGGAATCTTCGGGAGAAGCATCGTCCAGCAGGGGCGGGGCCTCATCTCCGAACAGGGCGCTCACGAAATCCTGCCGCCAGCGGCGCACATCGTGATCGCGCACGGAAGCGAGCAATTTCCGGTGCCGTTCGCGGCGTTCATCGAGCGGCATCTCAAGCGCGCGCTTGATAGCCTCGCTGACATGCTCGATCGAGTGCGGGTTGACCAGCAGTGCATCCTTCAACTGATGCGCGGCCCCGGCGAATTGCGAAAGGATCAGCACACCGGGATTCTCGGGATCCTGCGCGGCGATATATTCCTTGGCGACAAGGTTCATGCCGTCGCGTAGCGGCGTCACGAGACCGATGTCGGCGGCGCGGTAGAACCCGGCAAGTTGCTCGCGCGGATAGCCACGGTTGACGTAGCGGATCGGCACGAAGGCGACGTCCGCATAGGCGCCGTTGAGGTGGCCGGTCTTGCGTTCCAGATCCTCGCGGATCATCTGGTAGCTGGCGACATCCCCGCGTGAAGGCGGCGCGATCTGGAGCAGCACGGCGCTGCCCGCCTGTTCGGGATTATCGGCCAGGAAGCGGCCGAAGGCTTCCATCCGCTCGCCCAGGCCCTTCGAGTAATCGAGCCGGTCGACGCCGATCAGGATCTTGCGCCCGCGCACGCTCTGCTTGAGGCGGTCGTGCGCGTCGCGTGCCTCGGGACCGGCGGCGCCCTCGACGAATTCGTCGAAATCGATGCCGATCGGGAAGGCGCGGGCGACGACGCGGCGGCCCTGATAGTCGATCGAATTGTCCGGATTGACCTTCAGGCCCATCTCTTTCTGGACATAGTGCAGGAAGCTTTCGAGCCACTCGGAGGTCTGGAAGCCGATCACGTCGAATTCGAGCATCGAGGCCACCAGCCGCTCGTGCAGCGGGAGCGAGACCAGCAGCCGCGTCGGCGGCCAGGGCGTGTGGAGGAACAGGCCCATGCGGTTCTTCACGCCCTTCTGCCGAAGCATCGAGCCCAGCGGCAGCAGATGGTAGTCATGGACCCACACGAGATCCTCACCCTCGATCAGCGGCAGCACGGCATCGGCGAAGCGCTCGTTCACGCGCTCGTAGCCTTCGCCGAAATTGCGGTCGTACTCGGTCAGGTCGATGCGGTAGTGGAACAGCGGCCAGAGCGTGCGGTTGGCATAGCCGTTGTAGTATTCGTCGATATCCTGCGGTTCGAGATCGATCGTGGCCGTGGTGATCCCGTCGTTGCGCTGCATGTCGAGATGGCCGGTGAATTCTTCGGTTTCCTGGCCGGACCAGCCGAACCAGATGCCGCCATGTTCCAGCAGCGCGGCATTGAGCGCCACCGCAAGTCCCCCTTGTGCCCCAGCGGCACCCGCCGCCTTGGGCACCGAGACCCGGTTCGAAATGACGATCAATCTACTACTCATTGCATTATCCCCAGTAGCGCGCCTCCTGACGCGCTCTTGTGGAACGGGCGTCAGCGCCAGTCCCGCCACGACCGGGACAGTTGCCCGGCGCAGTTGATGATACCGACCAGCGAATAGGTCTGCGGAAAGTTCCCCCACAGCTCGCCGGTCTCGAAATCCATGTCTTCGGACAGCAGGCCGGACCGGGTCCGATGGGCCAGCATCGCCTCGAACAGGCGGCGTGCCTCTTCATCCTGCCCGGACCGGTGGAGCGCCTCGATCAGCCAGAAGGTGCAGATATTGAAAGCCGTTTCGGGCAGGCCGAAATCGTCCTCGCTATCGTAGCGCAGCATGTGCTCGCCGCGGCGCAGCGCCTTCTGCACGGCGGCCAGCGTCGCCTTGAAGCGGGGATCGTCGGCCGCGACGAAGCGCAGTTCGACCATCTGCAACAGGCTGGCGTCGAGCTGGTCCCCGCCAAAGGTGGCGGCATAGTGGCCGCCGGCGCCGCCATCGTCGAAATCGGGCCCTTCGATCGTGTGCCAGCTCCGCTCGTCGATGTTTTTGCGCACAGTTTCGGCGCGCTCCCGCCACAAGTCCGCGCGCTCGTGCAGGCCCAGATGCTCGGCGGCATTGGCAAGCCGGTCGCAGGCAGCCCAGCTCATCACGGTGGAATAGGTATGCACCGCCGTGCGCGTGCGCAGTTCCCAAAGGCCCGCATCGGGCTGGTCGTGGGTCTTCCAGGCCAGTTCGCCGACCTGTTCGAGGCTCGCGAAATCGTCTGCCGAGGCCATCCGCAACAGGCGCTGGTCGGAAAACGCCTGGATCGCCGGCAAGACGATCTGCCCGTAGCAGTCGTTCTGCACCTGATAGTAGGCGGCATTGCCCACGCGCACCGGGCCCATGCCGCGATAGCCGGGCAGGTCCGGCGCTTCCCACTCGATGATCTCGCGCGCGCCGCTGACCGCGTAGAGCGGCTGGATCGCGCCGCCTTCGGCATCGTCGATGATATTGCGCAAGTAGCCGAGGTACTTTTCCAGCACGTCCAGCGCGCCCAGATCGTTCAGCGCCTGCACCGTGTAATAGGCATCGCGGATCCAGCAGTAGCGATAGTCCCAGTTGCGCTGGCTGCCGGGCGCCTCGGGAATCGAGGTGGTCAGCGCGGCGACGATCGCGCCGGTATCCTCGTGCTGGCAGAGCTTGAGCGTGATCGCCGCGCGGATCACCGCGTCCTGCCAGTCGAGCGGCGTCGCCAGCCCCCGCACCCATAGCCGCCAGTAGTCGCCGGTATGGCGCAGCATCGATTCGAGCCGGTGCTCGACATCGCCGTCGAAGGGCTCGTCGGGGCCGAGGAAGAAGTGCAGCGGGGTTTCGAGGCGGAAATAGCGCTCGTCCTGCACATAGCCGATCGGGGCATCGGTGGTGAGGCGCAGGGTGTTGCGCTCGACAAGGTAGCGGATGTGGTTGGATCCGCGCGTCGTGGCGGCCATCTGCGCGCCGTAGCCGCTCATCGGTGTCAGCACGCAGCGGATGCGCGGCGATCCGCTGACCGGGCGGACGATGCGCGCATAGGCGACCGGCCGGTACATCCGTCCCATGCGTTCGTGGCGGGGGCAGAAATCGATGACATCGACCGCCCCGCCGGTCGCATCCTCAAGCCGGGTGACGAGGATCGGGGTATTACGCAAGTAGCCCTGGTGGACGGTGGCCTGGTTCTCCAGCTCGAAGCGCCAGGTGCCGGCGTCCTGCCCGGTTTCGCCGCGCAGGAGGGCACAGAACGTGGGGTCGCCGTCCACGCGCGGCACGCAGCCCCAGACCAGCGCGCCCGATGTATCGATAAGGCCGGAGACCTGACAATTGCCGATGGGCCAGAGTTCAAGCGCGCTCATGCCGGGACATTCTCCTGCCTTGTGGCCCCAAGGGCCTCTTCGAGCCAGCGATGGACAGCCCCGACGGAATCGAGGCGCCATGTCGCCGCCGTTGCGCGCATCGGACCCACCAGCACTCCGTGGCCGCCAAGGCGGATAACGGCGGTGAAGGCGTCCTCATCAGTCACATCGTCGCCCACGAACAGCGCCTGCGAGCCTGCGAAAGGCGGCGTTTCCATGAACCGGGTGACCGCGCTGCCCTTGTCCGATCCCGGCATGGCGAGTTCGATCACTTGCTTGCCGTGCTTGAGGGCAAGGCCAAGCTCTTCGCCCAAGGCGCTCGCACAGGCGACGAGGGGGGCGAGCGCTTCGGGGTGGCGGCGATAGTGGACGGCGATGCTGTGGGGCTTGGGCTCGACCAGCAGGCCGCCATTGTCCTGCGCGAAGGTGGCAAGCCGGTCTACTACCAGCGGCGGGAGCGGGGCGGCGAGCGCGAGGGCCTCGTGCTGCCCGGCGGGGCGGAATTCGCCGCCATGCGATCCGGCAACGGCCACCTCAAGCGGGCCCATCAGCGCTTCCAACGAGGCGATCGAGCGGCCCGTCACCAGCGCGAGCCGTCCATCGAGGGCGTCGGCAATCCGTGCGATCAGGCTGGGCAGGGTGGTCGCCACCACCACGTCGTCGGGGTGATCCGCGATCTCCACCAGCGTGCCGTCGAAATCGAGAAAGAGCGAGGGCGGCGGTGCGCCGATGCGCGCGAAACGCAAGGGCGGCGGCGGCGGGAGATCGCGCGGGATCTCGCCATGGTCCGCCGGAGGAACGCGTTCGCTCGGGCTGGTCATTGGCGGCAGTCTCTCACTTCGCAGCGGCAATGGCCACCCCTTGATAAGTCGCGGCGCAACGAAGGCGGTTTGAGAAAATGGGCGCGGAATTCGGCGCGGATAAAGGCATGGTGGGGGCAACGCACCGGCACCGAATAGGTTCCGCTTACAGCTGCGTGCGACAGGCCGGGCCGCCGGGAGCAAATCGCGGTTGCAACACGTTACTCACCCGGTATCACCAGTGGCCCGTGACGCGGCCTTCATCGAGTACATCACGCCCCATGCCCCAGATCGTTCCGGTCATTCTCTGCGGCGGCAACGGTACGCGGCTGTGGCCGCGCAGCCGCGCTGAACGTCCCAAGCCGTTCCTGCCCTTGGTGGGCGAGACCACGCTGTTCGAGGCAAGCCTCGCGCGCTGCCCGGCGGCGCAGGGCTTTGCCGCGCCGGTGGTGGTGACGGGCACCAAGCACCTCGAACATGTCGAGGCGCAGCTGGCCGGGGCGCCGGGGGCGACCGTGATCGTCGAGCCCGCTGCGCGCAACACCGCGGCCGCCATAGCGCTGGCCGCCTGCCGCCTGCCCGAGGACGCGGTGATGCTGGTCTGCCCGAGCGACCACCATATCGGCCGTCCCGAGGTCTTCGCCGATGTCGCCTGCGCGGCGGCGGAACTGGCTGCGGAAGGCTGGCTGGTCTCGTTCGGCATCGAGGCGACCCGGCCCGAGACCGGCTTCGGCTATCTGAAGCGCGGCGAGGCCATCGAAGGCACGCCCGGCTTCCGCACCGCCCAGTTCGTCGAGAAGCCGGACTTCGCCCGCGCGCAGGCCTTCCTTGAGGACGGCAACTATGCCTGGAATGGCGGCATCTTCGCCTTCCGTGTGGGTGACTTCATGGCCGAACTCGCCGCGCACCGGCCCGCGATCGCCGCCAAAGTCCGCGAAGCGGTCGAGAAGGGCGCGGCGGACGGCCACCGCTTCCACCCCGATGCGGCGACGTTTGCGGACGTCGAGAGCGATTCGGTCGACTACGCAGTGATGGAGAACACCAGTCGCGCTGCGATGGTGCCTGCCGACATGGACTGGTCGGACATCGGCAACTGGCAGGCGCTGCACGACGCGCTCGACCGTGACGGCAGCGGCAATTCGGTGCGCGGTGCGGGTGAGGCCGAGCTGGTCGACTGTACCAATGTGCTGGTCGACAGCGACGGGCCGCGTGTCTCGGTGATCGGGCTGTCCAACGTGGTGGTCGTGATCGACGGGAACGAGGTGCTCGTCACCACCGTTGAAGGCGTGCAGAAAGTCGGCAAGCTTTCCGGCGCCGTGAACCAGTAAGCGCACCTGTTGTCCCCCGATTGCCGCGGATTCGGCGCAAAGGGGATTTTCAAGTCATGCGTCCAGTGGCAGGTGCGCGCACCAGATGGCTCCGCCAAGTGCTCCGATTACAGGGACAGACCGGAAATGAAGAAACTCGTTGCCTTCGATCTCGACGGTACGCTGGCCAAGAGCAAGCAGCCGCTCACTGACGAGATGGCCGAGGCGATGGCCCGGCTGCTTCAAGTCACCGATGTCGCAGTGATCTCGGGCGGGGACTGGCCGCAGTTCGACAAGCAGGTGGCAAGCCGTCTCCCGGCCCATGCCGACTGCAAGCGCCTGTGGCTGATGCCGACCAGCGGCGCGAAGCTCTACGTCCATGGCGAAGATGGCTGGGCGTCGGTCTATGCCGAACTGTTCACCGACGAGCAGAAGCGCGAGATCCTCGACGCCTTTGATGCCGCGCTGGCCGCCACCGGCTTCACGCCCGAGGAAACCTGGGGCGAGCGGATCGAGGATCGTGGCAGCCAGATCACGTTCTCGGCGCTGGGGCAGCAGGCTCCGCTGGAAGCCAAGGAAGTCTGGGACCCGAATTTCGCCAAGCGCAAGGTGATCCAGGCCGATCTGATGGCACGCCTGCCCGGCGTTTCGGTCAATCTCGGCGGGGCGACCTCGGTCGACGTGACGCAGCCTGGCGTCGACAAGGCCTGGGGCCTTCAGCGTCTGTCCGAGCGCGGCAATTTCACCCATGCGGAGATGCTGTTCATCGGCGATGCCATCTTCCCGGGCGGTAACGACTACCCGGCCAAGACCATGGGTCTGGATACCATCTGTGTGCGCGATCCGGCCGATACGCTCAACGTGATTGACGCCATCGTCGCCTGCCAGAAGTAAGCGCTCGTGCATTTGGGCCGGGCGGGGGGACGGTTCCTTCGTCCGGTGCGGCGTAAGCGGCGGGCGTTTTGTGGCGCCGGACATGCCGGTCTTTCGCTTCGACTGCTGAAAATCTTCGGTTTATCCCGGAATGTGCAGTTGCAGCACTATCTCGTTGACGCGGCCGGCCGGGCCCTCAATAGAACACATGACCCCGGGGCCGCGGGCGGCCTTGGCGCGCGCTTTCCCGTGATTGAATACACTGATAACGTGAGTGACCTACATGAAGATCGCGGTTTTTGGCCTTGGTTATGTTGGTCTCTCCAACGCCGTGTTGCTGGCGCAGCACAATGAGGTCTTTGCCGTCGATATTTCGGCGGACCGGGTGGGGATGCTTGCCGCCAGAAAATCCCCGATCGCGGATCCGGAGCTTGAGACGTTCCTTGCGGAACGGTCGCTGAACCTCACGGCCACGCTGGATCAGGCGGAGGCTCTGAACGGCGCGGACTACGTCATTGTCGCCACACCCACCAATTACGATGCGGACACGAACAAGTTCGACACGTCGTCGGTCGAAGTGGTGATTCAGGCCGCGGTAAAGCTGAACCCGGCCGCGACTATCGTGGTCAAATCCACCATCCCGGTCGGCTTCGTCGACGATGTGCGCGAGCGCTATCGGACCGATCAGGTGATTTTCAGCCCCGAGTTTCTCCGGGAGGGGCGTGCCCTGCACGACAACCTCTACCCGTCCCGCATCATCGTGGGCGAACGCTCGGAACGCGCGCGCATTTTCGCCGATCTGCTCCTTGGCGGCGCGGAGAAGAAGGACGTTGAAGTCCTCTTCACGGACACCCGCGAGGCCGAGGCGATCAAGCTGTTCGCCAACACCTACCTCGCCATGCGGGTGGCGTTTTTCAACGAGCTGGACAGCTACGCCATCGCCGGCGGCATGGACACGCGCCAGATCATCCAGGGCGTCGGCCTCGATCCGCGCATCGGCATGCACTACAACAATCCCAGCTTCGGCTACGGCGGCTATTGCCTGCCGAAGGATACCAAGCAGCTGCTGGCGAACTATTCGGAGGTTCCGCAGAACCTCATCCGCGCGATCGTGGACGCCAATCGCACCCGGAAGGACTTCCTGGCCGACCAGATCATCGCGCGGAAGCCGAAGAAGGTCGGCGTGTTTCGGCTGGTCATGAAGGCGGGATCGGACAATTTCCGCCAGTCCTCCATCCAAGGCATCATGAAGCGCATCAAGGCCAAGGGCATCGAGGTCGTGATCTACGAACCGGCGATGGCGGAGGAAGAATTCTACAATTCCAAAGTCGTGCGGGATCTCGATGCGTTCAAGCGCGATGTCGACGTCATTATCGCCAATCGCATGACCGGCGAAATCGAGGACGTGATGGACAAGGTTTTCTCTCGCGACTTGTTCGGCGCGGACTGATCTGCGGTGTGCGGGTGCGCTAGTTGGAGCGGCGGATTGCCTGCTGCGCGCCCTACAGGCTTGCGGACAGGCGCCTCGTTCTCGGCGTTTTGAGGTCGGCCTACAGTGATTGCGCCAAGGCGAAGACAGCCAGCGCGCCCCAGAACACCAGCGGCACGAACAGGCAGATCAACGCGCCCAGTCGCCGGCCGCACCGTTGGCCAAGGTCGTGGGCGGTTGCGAACACATCGTCGTTGTCGGCCCGGATATCCGGCCGCCGCCATGTCGGCCGCCCATCACGCGGCATGGCGAGGCTAGGCACATTGCCGTGCGGGGTCGATCTAGCCCATCTGTGATCGTTCATCACGTATCTCCGCGATAGCGATGCAACCGGTCGACTCGGTTTACGTCCCGGGGCGACAGCAGATTATCTCAACTAATATAGTAGAGAAAGGGAATATGAGACATGCCGAGGCCGTGGGGCGTCCGGTCGACGGTTATCGCGCGGCATCTTCCAGCCGAGAGTGGGCCGGTAAAATCTTCGGGGACTTCAGCCCGGGCCGTTCACGCCATCTTGGCAGCGTAGATCAGCCGGCCGGTGCCGAGGTGGTTGAATGCCTGGTTGAGCAGGCTGTCCCCCACCGCAAGGCAGCCCTGGCTGCGGCCCAGCTTGCCGTGCGCGCCGATCATCGTCGGCTCGGCATACCAGGCGCCGTGGATGACGATGGCGCGTTCCAGCGCGTTGTCATTGGTCTGGTCGAGCCCGATCAGCCGCTGCGAGCGGCCATGGTGGCCGAAATAATAATCGCCGGTCAGGAACGCACCCTCGCTGGTGGCGTTAGAACCGGGACTGTTCGAGAAACGCTGGAGCCAGCCGGTGTGCCCCGGGTCTGAGCCGCTGCCGTGCGCGACGTGCAGCGACGCGGCCGTCCCGTTGGCAAGGTCGATAAGATGAAGCCGCGGATCCGACGAGGATACCGCGAAGTCGACAATACCGATGCGGTCGCGCTGAGCGCGACCGGCATGCCGTTCGAGCGCGGACAGGGCGGCGGCGTAGAGTCCGGGCGCCATCGCGGGATGGAGTTCGGGAATCGTGCGGGGCGCGGCGGGGACGGTTGGCGCCACCCCGCCTATTGTCGCCGGACCCATCGGCAAAGAGCCGGGAGGAGGCGAACCGGGCACAGGAAAGCCGCCTGAACCGAGGGTTGAGGCGGATATTGCGCTGACCGCAGTCGAGGAACTCGCCGCAAATGCCGTCGCGGCGACGATGAAGTTACGTCGGCTGAATCTCATATCGTCGTCCCAATAGGCCAGATTCATCGACAACGTCTTGGAGAGATTCACATAAATCGGCACAACGTGCTGTATTCGCGCCCTTGCCCCGAAAACTCCAGGAAACCCTCGCATGACTGCTAGCCGATCCGGTCCGCCCACCAGCGACGAGTATCGCAAGGCCGTTTCGGCGATTATCCGGGGCATTCAGAAAGGGCAGGGGCTGAACGACCGGCAATTGGCCGATCAACTCGGATGTTCGCCCGGCACGATCCGCAATGCGAAGTCGGAAGCGACCAGCCTCGATCCCATCCTCCTGCTGGCGATAGAGCGGGGTTTCGGACCCGGTGCCATCGACCGATGCCTTGCGCTGGCGCAAGTGCGGGCGGTGGCGTTGCCGGAGCGGGTGATCGGCGTCGACCCGATCCTCGCGCTGGTGGAGGCGTTGCACCGACTGGTCGAGGCGCAGGCGGTGGACAGCGACGGGGGCAAGCGAATCACGCGCGCGGAACTGGGCAAGATCCTGCCCGAACTGCGGCAGGGCCGGGCCTCGCTCGATGCGCTGATTGCGCGGGCCGACGACGGCAGGAGTTGAGGCCGGGTCATGGGGCGGGACATTCTCGCCGGCTTCCCGTAAGTGACCGTGAGATTGCAGGAATTTTACGGACGCCGAGTCGATGCCCGCGTTTTATCTGACATGGATCGCGGTGCTGCTTGCCGGGTTTGGCGCGCGCGATCAGGTGACCGTGGCGGGGCTCGCCCGGCGGCAGGGCGCGCGGCCCGGCGTCCTTATGGTCGCATTGGCCTGCGCGGTGCTGACGGCGGCTATCGCGGCATGGGCGGCGAGCGCGTTGCTCCTGCAGCTTCCGCCTCCGGCGCGCGCGATCTTCGCGGGGATAGCTTTGGCTTTGGCGGGCGCCGAACTCATGCTGCTCGTCCCCCGGCGTGACCCGAAGGAGCCCACGAACTCGCTGGGCGCGCTGGCGCTGGTGCTCTTCGCACAGCAACTGACCGATGCAGCGCGGTTCCTGGTCTTCGGCCTCGGCGTCGGCCTTGCTGCGCCTTATGCGGCGGGAGCGGGCGGGGCGCTCGGCGGCGCGGTTCTCGCCGGGCTCGCCTGGGCCTGCCCGCAGGCGCTGGACTTCAAGGGACTGCGCACGGTCAGGCGAGCGCTCGGCGGCGTGCTGCTCTTGGCGGCAATCGTGCTGTTTCTGCGGGAATTCTCACTGCTCTGATCGGAAATCGCGTTCGAAGCGGGCTTCTCTTCATACGTTCACCACTCTACATTCCACCACGACGGACCAACGAGGAAACCAGGCATGACTTCCAAGGACGACAATTCGAAGGCCGCGCTGATCGACAGCCTGAACGGGCTGCTGGCCGATACTTTTGCGCTCTACGTGAAGACCAAGAACTTCCACTGGCACGTCAAGGGCCCCCAGTTCCATGACCTGCACTTGCTGTTCGATACGCAGGCGACCGAGATTTTCGGCCTGACCGACCTGATTGCCGAACGCGTGCGCAAGCTGGGCGGCAAGACGCTGACCTCTATCGGCGCGATCGGTGCCAAGACCTCGATCGCCAATCAGGACGACACTTCGTTGGACGCGATGGCGATGGTCAAGGAACTGTTCGAGGACAATTCCGCTTATGTCGCCACGCTGAAGGCGACCAAGGAACTGGCCGGTGAGGCTGGTGACAATGCCACCGACGGCATCATCGACGACTGGACCGATCAGGCCGAACAGCGCGCCTGGTTCCTGCGCGAGATCATTGCCTGATTATCGTTTTCAATGATTGCTTTTTGACAGGCATGGGGGGTGCTAGGCTCCTCCCATGCCGAAGCTTGAAATCATCGAAAACGCCGACAATGCGGTGATCGCCCAATGGTTTACCGAGCGCCTGAAAGCCGCGCTCGCCACCAGTCCTGATGACATCGCGATCACCGTTCCCGGCGGTTCCACACCATTCCCGATCTTCGACCTTCTCGCGAAGGAGGATATTCCCTGGCACCGCATCGCGGTGTGGCCGGGTGATGATCGCATCGTCGACGAGGATCATCCTGCCAGCAATGTCGGCAAGATACGCGCCCGTCTGGAGCCGGTGGGCGCACAGATCGTCCCGCTTACGGAAGACGCGCAGCCGCCGCACTTCGCCGTGGCCTGGCTCGGCATGGGCGGGGACGGGCACATCGCCTCGCTGTTCCCCAATACCGATCCGCAGATCGACGATCCCTACGCGGTGCGCCGTCTCACGCCCGATCCGCTCCCGCCCGAGGCGCCGTTCGATCGCGTCAGCCTCACCATCCCCGCACTGACGGACAGCGACGAGATCGTTTTCGTGATTCGCGGCGACGACAAGCGGGCGATTTTCGAGGATGCTGTGAAAGGCGGCCACGACCTGCCTGTCGCCCGGCTGCTGCGCGCGGCGCGGCACAAGGTCACCTGCTTCTGCTGAACTTCCTGCCCGCCGGCCTCCATCGGGCCCTCTATCGGGTGGCGCACCGGGCGCGGATGGTCGTGTGGTCGATCCGTCGCCCCCGGCTTGAAGGCGTGCGGGTGCTTGCGTTCGACCCGCAGGGCCGGATCCTGCTGCTGCGCCATTCCTACGGATCGGGAAAATGGATGCCGCCGGGCGGGGGGATGAACCGGGCGGAAGATCCGCTGGCGGCCGGAATGCGCGAATTCGTCGAGGAAACGAGCTGCGAGTTGCTCGGCGGCAAAGTCCTGCTGACCATCGACGAGGACCTGCAAGGGGCCAGCAACCGCGTTCATATGGTGGCGGGGCATGTCGAAGGTACGCCGCGCGCCGATGGGCGTGAGATCGTGGAAGTCGCCTTCTTCGCGCTGGATGCACTGCCAGAGGCGATGCCGGCCGGGCTTGCCCGCAAGATCGGCGAATGGGCGCTTCAGATGGACGCCTGAGCAGGCGGATTTCGGATCAGAGCAGCGAAAGTTGGCCGCCGCGTGTTTCGCGGACCTCCTCCTCGCCGCGTTCGAGAGCGGAGAGGGTCAGGCCCATCAGCCGGATCGGCTGGGGCAGGGGCATCAGGTCTTCCAGCAGGGCATGGCCGATCGCGCCGAATTCGGCCTTGTCGGCAACGAAATGGTGCAATGACCGGGCGCGGGTGAGCGTGGTGAAATCGGCGTAGCGCAGCTTCAGCGTCACTGTGCGGCCGCGCGTGTCGGCGCGTTCGATGCGGGTCCAGACGATCTCGATGATATCGTCCATGGTCGTGCGCAGGGCATCGGCCCCGGCGATATTCTCGAAGAACGTGCGCTCTCCGCCTACCGACTTGCGCGGCCGATCGGCGCGGACCTGCCTGAGGTCCACCCCGCGCGCGGCGCGGAACAGGTATTCGGCGAAGCTGCCGAAATGGGCGCGCAGGAAGGCGAGGTCCTTCTTGGCAAGATCGGCGCCGGTCTCGATGCCCAGCCGTGCCATCTTCTCCGCGCCGCGCGGGCCCACGCCGTGGAAGCGCCGCACCGGCAGCGCGGCCACGAACTGCACGCCCTCGCCGGGGCGGATCACGCAGAGGCCGTCCGGCTTGTTCTGGTCGCTTGCCAGCTTGGCGAGGAACTTGTTGTAGGATACCCCGGCGCTGGCGGTCAGGCCGGTTTCAGCCTTGATGCGGCGGCGGATTTCCTCGGCAATGCGAGTGGCCGAGCCGATGCCTTTGAGATCTGCGGTGACATCGAGATAGGCCTCGTCGAGCGAGAGCGGCTCAACGTGGGGCGTGTAATCGAGGAAGATCGCGCGGATCTGTTCACTGACTTGCCGGTAGACGTCGAAGCGGGCCTTCCGGAAGATCAGATCCGGGCAGAGCCGCACGGCCCGGGCCGAGGGCATGGCCGAGCGCACGCCGAACTTGCGCGCCTCGTAACTGGCGGCGGCGACCACGCCGCGCTGCGAGGAACCGCCCACCGCCACGGGTTTGCCGCGCAATGAAGGATCGTCGCGCTGTTCGACGCTGGCGAAAAAGGCATCCATGTCGACGTGGATCACCTTGCGCAGGCCGTCGGCTTCCTCCTCCTCGCGTGCATGTTCGGGCGATGACATGGGCCTGTTATAGCGGCGTGGTGGGCGGGCTCCATATGAGTCTGGCCCGATGAAATCTAATGCATCAAATTCCGTCATCCCCGCGAAGGCGGGGATCCGCTTGTTCTTTTTTTAGGACGCAGAGACGCAGAGAGAACGGCGGATTGCTGCACGGTCTCTCTGCGTCTCTGCGTGAACTCAAGAAAAGCGGGGCTCCCGCCTTCGCGGGAGCGACGGGGAGAGAGGTGCGCCTGATACGAAAACGCCCGCCGGTTTCCCGGCGGGCGTTTCGTTTCGGTATCCGATACCGGCTTAGCGCAGGCGCACCGGCACGAATGCCGGGGACTGGCCGCGCGGCTGGACGCGCAGCAGGATCGCGCTGCGGCCGTCTGCCTTGGCGGCCTTGATCACGTTCTCCAGATCCGCCTTCGTGTTGACCGGCTGATTGTTCGCCGAGAGAATGATGAAGCCGCGGGCAAAGCCCTTCTGGCCGGCATCCGAGCTGGGATCGACCGAGACGATCACAAGGCCCTTGGTGCCTTCCGCGGCGCCGAGCTGGCGGGCGATCGGCGCGGTGAGCGGGGTCACCGAAAGGCCGGTTGCCTTCTCGATCACGCCTTGCGCCTGCTGCGCGGGCGGATTGTTGAAGGCGTCGCTGTCCTGATCGCCGCTGTTGTCATCGAAGTTCTGGCTCTGGGCCAGATCATCCTCGCTCGGGCGCTGGTCGATCGTGGCGGTCACCGTCATGTGGCGGCCGTTGCGGATCAGTTCGATGGGAACCTTGGTGCCCGGCGTGGTATTGGCGACGATGAACGAGAGGCTCTGGTCGCGCGTCACTTCCTTGCCGCCAACCTTCACCACCACGTCGCCGGCCTGGATACCGGCCTTGGCGGCGGCACCATCGGCGACGACGCTCTGGATGAACTCGCCCTTGTTGTGCTCAAGGCCCAGCGAATCGGCGAGGTCTTCGTTGAGCTGCTGGATCTGCACGCCCAGGTAGCCGCGCTGGATCTTTTCACCCTTGATGAGCTGGTTGACGATCGGCGCGGCGATCTCCGAGGGGATCGCGAAGCCGATGCCGACACTGCCGCCGGTGGGCGAGAAGATGGCGTTGTTGATGCCGATGACCTGCCCGTTCATGTCGAACATCGGGCCACCCGAATTGCCGCGGTTGATCGAGGCGTCGGTCTGGAGATAGCGGTCGTAGGCGCCGCCGGCACCGGTGTTGCGATATACGGCCGAGACGATGCCCGCCGTAACCGTGCCGCCCAGGCCGAACGGGTTGCCGATTGCGACCACCCAGTCACCCACGCGCGCCTTGGAGCTGTCTCCGAACTTCACGAAGGGCAGCGCCTTGGGCGCGGTGATCTTGAGCACCGCAAGGTCGGATGCGGCGTCCTTGCCGATCAGCTTGGCGGGAAGCTCGGTACCGTCGGGCATGATGACCGTGATCGATTCGACCTCGCCCTTGCCCTCTGCGGTGATCACGTGGTTGTTGGTGACGATGTAGCCATCGGCCGAAATGATGAAGCCCGAACCGAGCGACTGCGCCTCACGCGTTTGCGGGGCACCACTGCCGCCGCCACCGCCGCCGAACAGGCCTTCGAACGGCGTGCCCGCGAAGGGGTTGTTGCCGCCGCCCTGCACCTGAACGCGCTGACGCGTCGAGATGTTCACGACGGCGGGCGCGAGTTGTTCGGTCAGGTCGGCGAAGCTGGCCGGAGCGCCGGATCGCGGCGCGACGCGGGCGATCTGGCTGGCTTCGTTCTGCGCGACCTGGGCCCCGGCAGGATAGCCTGTGACGAGGGTGAGCGTGGCGCCTCCGAGCAGGAGCGCGGTGGTCAATCCATAAGCGTATCGCACGGGCTTCACGTCCTTTGATTCCTCCATCCTGGCGGGGGTGCCGGATCAACGTCCTGTCGACACCGGTCCCGATTGACGCTTGGTGAGCTTAACCGGGTTTGAATGGTGTCTAATGCGTGAGGCCGTTGGGCGAAAGCCCCGACCGGTTGATGGCTTGGGAAGCCTTATGGTTCCCGGAAATGCTGAAGATACGCGTTATCCGGCGAAAGCAGAATGGTCTTTCCGGCCTCGCCCTTGGCGAACGAGATCGAATAGCTCTGCATCGCGCGGTAGAAGTCGTAGAACTTGGGATCCTTGCCGAACGCGTCGGCATAGATCCGCGCGGCCTGCGCCTCGGCATCGGCGCGGATGATCTGCGCGTCCTTCTGGCCCTGCGCGGTGATCGTCTTGGCCTCTTCCTGACGGGCCGCCTGCATGCGGGCGAAGGCGCTTTCGAGCGCCCCTTCGGGAAGGTCGGCGCGCTTGATCTGCACGTCCACGACTTGCGCGCCATATTCGCGGGCCTCGCGGTCCAGCCCGTCGCGGATATGGGCCATGGCCTCACCGCGCTCGGCGGTGAGCAGCGATTCGAACGTCCGCTTGCCCAGTTCCTGGCGGACCACCGAGGAGAGGATCGGCTGGAGCTGTTCGGTCACACCCTCGGTCGTGCCGGCGGTCTGCACCATCTTCACCGGATCGATGATGCGGAAGCGCGCGAAGGCATCCACGTTCAGGCGCAACTGGTCGGTGGAGAGGACCTGCTCCTGCTGCATGTCCACCGAAAGCAGGCGCTTGTCGATGCGCACCGCGCGCTCGAAGACCGGGATGCGCCAGTGGATGCCGGCATCGGTGGCGCCGAACGGCGCGCCGGGAACATAGGCGTTGAACACGCGGTCCGGGCTGCCGGAGCGCACGATCACGACCTGCTCGGTCTCGGGCACCACGATCACGCTCAGCATCGCGCCGATCACGACCGCGCCAAGAGCGATCCAGGCCGGCTTGTAGTCTTGCCAGATGCTGTTCATCACTGGCCTCCCTGCGTGGCGGAAGCGGTCGGCCCGGCCGTGACGGTGATGTCACCGGCAGCCGGATCGGCACGGCGCTTCATCTCGGGAAGCGACAGGAAGCTGTTCATGTTCTTGGGTTCGGCGACAATGGTGTCGTTGTCGGAGATCACGCGTTCCATCGTTTCGTAGTACATGCGGCGCCGCGTCACTTCGGGCGCGAGCTTGTATTCCTCGTAAACCTTGTCGAACTGCGCGGCATCGCCCTGGGCGCGGGCGATCACCTGCTGGGCGCTGGCGCGCGCGTTCGAACGGTCGCGGTCTGCCTCCTGCTGGGCAACGTTGACCTGATCGAACGCCGCGCGCGTCTTCGACGGCGGATCGGCCTTCTTGATCTCCACGCCCTGAATGGCGACGCCGGCGCGGTAATAGTCGAGAATGCGCTGCGTGCGGTCCCGCACGTCCTGTTCGACCCGCGCACGCCCCGCACCCGAAAGCGCGTCGTTGAGCGAGATCTGCCCGATCGAGGCGCGCATCGCGGCTTCCGCCACTTCGCGCACGGTGTCCTTCGGATCGGTCAGGCGGAAGGAATAGTCCTTCAGATCCTTGATGTTCCAGCGCACCTGATAGCTGAGATCGACAAGGTTCTTGTCCGCCGTCAGCATCAGTTTCTCACCCTCGCCGTCCGGAATCTGGTCGACCGAGAAGCTGCGTACGTCGGTCTTTTCGACTTGCTCGATGGGCCAGGGCAAGGTCAGCGAGAAGCCGTGATCGATCACGCGCGAGAACTGGCCGACACGGGTGACGACGCCTTGCTCGGTGGGGCCGAGCACGTGCACGCTGGAAACACCCAGCAGCCCCAGGACCGCGATGCCGATGCCGAGCGGCAACCACGATTTGCCATCGGACCGGCGCGGCAGGTTCGGTAAGCCGCCAAGGCCGCCGCCATTTCCACCGCCGGAGGTGCGGCGCGGATCGCGGGGGCGGAAGATGTCCTCGATGCTGGCGGAGCGGCGCGGCGGAGTGCCGCCGCTTGGCAGCCAGGGATTGCGCGGGCCGCGTGGCTCGCCGGGCGCGCCCTTGCCTTCGGGAGCGGAAGTGCCGGGCGTGGAAGGGCCGGGCGGCGTAGTGCCGGGCTCCTGCCGACCTTCGCCGCTTTCGGGTTCGCCGTCCCCGCCCGAAGGCGCGTCGCCCTCGTTGCCGCTTTGCGGACCGGCCAAAGGACCCGTACGCGGCGGGCCGTCGCCGTCATCCCCGCCGTCACCGCCGGAGCCCCAGGGGCTCTTGCGGCCGGTCATGGCAAGCGTATTGCCGGAAAGGGGTCCGGACCGGATGTCCGGATCAGTGCCGAGGCCGGCGCTGGAGGTGGCGTCACCGATTGTTCTCATGGCACCATCTATAGGAACCCTTTTTCGTCAAAAACAGTGCCTCTCTTGCCCTTTTTCCTCGACTGCGCCACCTGAGCGGCATTCGCGCCGCCTCTTCTCCCGATTTCCCGACAGGATGCCATGACCAGCCCCGATGCCGCCAGCCCCGACGCTGACCGCCTGAAATCCCTGCTGGCGCCCGATCTGGCGGCGCGGATAAGGTCCCTGCGGGTGACCGACGGACGGGTCGTCGCGGTGATCGACGGTACCGGGCTTTCGGTGCAGGAACATGCCGCCATAGAGCCCACCGTGCGCGCCGCTCTCGAAGGGGCTGAGGGCGTGAGCGAGGTTCACGTCGCCGTCATGGCCGACAAGCCGCGCCAGCACATTCTTGCAGTGGGTTCGGGCAAGGGCGGGGTCGGCAAGTCCACGCTGGCCGCCAATCTTGCCGTGGCGCTGGCCCGGCTTGGCCGCAAGGTCGGGCTGGTCGATGCCGATATCTCCGGGCCCTCGCAAGGACGCCTGATGGGGACCGGCGACCAGCGCCCGGTCGCGCACGAAAGCCGGCTGGTGCCGGTGGCGAGCGCCTGGGGCGTGCCGGTGCTGTCGATGGCGCAATTGTCGGAGCCGGGTCAGGCGATTGCCTGGCGCGGATCGATGGTGGCGGGCGCGCTCACCCAGTTCCTCGAAGCGCACTGGGACAATGCCGAGATCATCGTCGTCGATCTGCCGCCCGGCACCGGCGACGTGCAGCTGACGATGCTGCAAAAGTTCAAACCCGCCGGGGCGGTGATCGTCTCCACCCCGCAGGACCTTGCCCTGATCGATGCCACCCGCGCCGTCTCGCTGTTCGAGAAGAGCGGCGTGCCGCTGGTCGGCGTGGTGGAGAACATGGCGGGCTATGCCTGCCCGCACTGCGGCGAAGTGAGCGATCCGTTCGGCGCCGGCGGCGCCGAGGCGGCAGCGAAGACCATGGGCCTCGATTTCCTCGGCCGCATCCCGCTCGACATCGCGATCCGGCGCGAAGGCGATGCGGGCACGCCAACGGCTGCCGGCAGCGGACCGCAAGCGGAGTCCTTCATCGCCCTCGCTCGCAAGGTGGGTGACTGGCTGGACCGCCTCTGATGCAGGTCTCCCGGCGCGGCGTGTTGATCGGTGCGCTGGCGGGCGGCGGCCTCGCGGTCGGTTATCTGCTGCGCCCGCGCCGGTTTCCGCTGCCGCTGGAGCCGGAGCAGGACGAATATGCGTTCGGCGCCTGGATCAAGATCGCCGCCGATGGCGTGGTCAGCGTGGCGGTGCCGCAAGTGGAGATGGGGCAGGGCGTGACCACGCTGCTGCCGCAAGTTGTCGCCTGGGAGCTCGGGGCGGATTGGCGGCAGATCGCGGTGGAATCCGCGCCGGTCAGTGCGATTTATGCCAATGCGGTGCTTGCCGCGAAGTGGGCGCCGCTGTGGATGCCGCTGGCGCCCTCGGTCGCCGAAGCGCCTGACGGCTTCCTCGCCCGCCGCTGGGCCGAGGACAATCGCTTCAATGTGACGGCGGACGGCACCTCGCTCGCGGCTTACGAGGCGCCGATACGGGCTGCCGCCGCCTCCGCCCGTGCACTGTTGGCGCAGGCAGCTGCGAAGCGCTGGGGTGTCACCGCAGAGGAATGCGAAGTCAGCGGCGGGCTGGTCCATCACGCGGGCAAGGTGCTTTCGTTCGGCGCGCTCGCGGAAGATGCGGCGACATTCTCGCCGCCCGATCCGCCGCCGCTGCGGCCCGATTTTCCCGCCGAGAAGCCCGGCGAGTTCCCGCCCGGCGCGCCCTTGCGCTATCCCCGACTGGACTTGCCGTCGAAAGTCGACGGTTCGTGGGTCTTCGCGGGCGACGTGCGCCTGCCGGACATGTTGCGCGCTTCGATCCGCCATGCGCCGCTGGTCGGCGGGCAGGGGGCGATGGCCGAAGTCTCCGGGCTCAACGAACAGGCCGCGAAGACCGTGCGCGGCTTCCGGCGCTTCGTTCAGGGGCCCGGCTGGGTCGCCGCGCTGGCCGACGACTGGTGGAGCGCGGAGACAGCACTCGTCCGTGCCCAACCACGTTACCGGGTGATCGGCGCGCTGGACAGCGATGCGATCGACAATGCGCTGGATAGCGCCATGCGCACCGGCGCGGGCGAGCGCATCCACCTTACCGGAGACAGTGCTGCCGTGGACGGGTTGCTGCCGGTCCAGATCCGCTACGAGGTCGCCCCGGCCACGCATGCCGTGATCGAGACGGCCTGCGCCACCGCCCGGTTCGAGAACGGCACGCTGGACCTCTGGATCGGTACGCAGGCGCCCGAGGCTGCCCGTGCGGCGGCGGCCGAGGCGATCGGCATCGGTATCGGCAAGGTCGTGCACTATCCAATGGCGCTGGGCGGCAGTTTCGACTTGCGGCTGGAATGCGCCCACGCCGCGCAAGTCGCACTGCTGGCCAAGGAAGCGGGACGGCCGGTGCAGCTCACCTGGCCGCGCGGCGAGGAATTTCGCGCGGCATTTCCGCGCATGCCGGCAGTTGCCGTGATGGCGGCGCGGCCCGATGCCGAGGGCAACATTGCCGGCTGGCGTGCCCGCATCGCCGCGCCGCCGGGCATGCGCGCGTTCGGCCGCCGCTTCTTTCATGGGGATACGCCGGGCGAGGCCATCGCCGCCGTCGCCGGGAAGGCCGATCCGATGGCGCTGGCGGGCGCCGTGCCCGCTTATGCGATCCCCGCGATTGCGGTCGACCATCTGCCCGCCGCGATCGACCTGCCGACCGCGCGGATGCGCGGCAATGCGCACGGCTACACGGCCTTTTTCAACGAGAGCTTCATCGACGAACTGGCCCACCGCGCCGGTCGCGAGCCCTTGTCCTATCGCATGGCCATGCTCGGGCGCGATGCCCGCCTGGCCGAATGCCTTCAGCGCGTGGCCGCGCTGTCCGAATGGGGCGGCGGCGGGGACAACAGCGGACAGGGCATCGCCTGCCATGTGATCGGAGACGGCCGCATCGCCGTCGTCGCCAGCGCGCGGCGGGACGAGAACGGCGTGCGCGTGGACCGGCTAAGCGCGGTCGCCGACGTGGGGCGGGTGGTCAATTTCGACATCGCCCGCCAGCAGATCGAAGGCGGACTGGTGTTCGGGCTGGGGCTGACGCTCGGCTGCGCACCGCGCTACGTCGGTGGGCGGCCCGACAGCGACCGGCTGGGCGAGATGGCGCTGCCGGTACTGGCCGATTGCCCGCGTATCGAGGTCGAATTCATCGAGAGCAAGGCCGATCCCGCCGATCCGGGCGAACTGGGCGTGGCGGCGGTGGCGCCCGCTGTCGCCAATGCGCTTTATTCGGCCACCGGGCTCCGGTTCCGCCGCCTTCCCCTGTTTGCCGAGGAGTTGTGATGGCTGCCGAACACCCCAAAGCCAGTTCCGGCCGGATCGGCGTGCTGCTGGTCAATCTCGGCACGCCCGACGCGCCGACGGCGCCCGCCGTGCGCCGCTACCTTGCCGAATTCCTCTCCGACCCGCGCGTGGTGGAGATCCCGGCCGCGCTGTGGAAGCCGATCCTCCACGGCGTGATCCTGCGCACGCGTCCCGCAAAGTCCGCCCATGCCTATGCGCAAGTCTGGACCGAGGGGGGCTCTCCGCTCGCGGTCATCACCGCCGCGCAGGCCAAGGCGCTACAGGAGCGGCTGGGCGCGCGGGCGCATGTCGACTGGGCGATGCGTTACGGCAATCCGGCGATCCCCGCGCGGCTCTCGGCCATGAAGGCGGCCGGGTGCGAGCGCATTCTGGTGGTGCCGCTCTATCCGCAATATTCGGGCGCGACCACGGCCTCCGTCACCGACCGCGTGGGAGAGGCGATGGCAGCGCTGCGCTGGCAGCCGACGCTGCGCAGCCTGCCGCCTTACTACGACGATCCCGCGCATATCGGTGCGTTGGAGGCCGATCTTGCGGGCCAGTTGGAGACCCTCGATTTCGTGCCCGAAGTGCTGCTGCTGTCGTTCCACGGCATGCCGCAGCGGACGCGAGACCTTGGCGATCCCTATCACGACCAGTGCCGCGAAACCGCGCGCCTGCTGTCGGGCCGCCTGACCGAACGCTTCCCGGCGCTCCGGATTGAAACCAGCTTCCAGTCGCGCTTCGGCCGCGCCAAATGGCTCGAACCCTCGACCGAAACGGTGCTCGCGGCCGAGGCAAAGGCAGGCACGCGGCGTATCGCCGTGGCCGCCCCCGGCTTTTCGGCCGACTGTGTGGAGACGCTGGAGGAACTGGCGATCCGCGGGCGTGAAGTCTTCACGGAAGCGGGCGGGGAGCAGTTTGCCGTGCTCGCCTGCCTGAACGATACGGTTCCCGGCATGGATATGCTGGAGGCGCTGGTCAGGCGCGAACTGTCGGGTTGGTGAGTTCCCGGCCGCGCATGCCATGACAAGGATTTAACGGCTGGTTTCCTTGACTTGTGGACCTTTCGTTCTAGTCATGTTCCTCTCCATTGAAGCGCTGAGGGGAGCGTATGGACGACAGGCATTATAGCCCGGGTAATCCGGCCGATTTCACCTATGGCAGTCCCGCTGACGGATCGCAGCGACAATCGCGCAGGCCGGGGCCCATGCCCAGGCTCACGATTTTCGCCGACCGCGATCACGTGCGCGCCGCGATGCGTGAGGATGGGGCTGCGGCCGGGCTCTACGTTACCGACAGCGGGCTGAGCGAACTCGCGGACGACTCGTTCGCCGATGGTGGGCTTATGCTGGGCGATGTAGTGCTCGTGGATTGTCCGCGCGCCGATGCCCGGACCATCGCCGCGCTGGCCCGGCTGGACATTCGCGTGGCGGACGCCGGGGTGCGGCTGATCGTCTCGACCAGCGTTGACGCGCTCGATGACGTCTTTGCCTGCATGGACTGTTCGAATCCGATCCTGCTGGTCGATCCCAGTCGCGGTGAGCGCGTCGTCGCGCTGGGCCGTGCGCTGGCCACGCTGTCGCAAGGCCGTGTGCGCGAGCTTTCCGAGGACGATCGGTTGATGATCCTGCGGCTGACCGAGCAGGTCGGCGAAATCGCCGGCCGGATCGAGCGGCTGGCCCCTACCGGCCCAGCCGGGGTGGAATGGGGCCGCTCCAGCCGTGTTTCCGAGCCGACCGTTGCACCTTTCGTGGCGTCCCCCGTTCAGGTTGAGACCATGCAAGAGGTTCTCGAAAGGCCCGCACGGTTGCCGGAAGCACGACTGGTGCGCAAGATCCTGCGCCAGCGCCAGTTACGGGGGCGGTTCATCGAGGGTGACCTGTTCGCCGATCCGGCGTGGGACATGCTGCTGGACCTCGCCGCCGCGCGGGTCGAGCGCAAGCAGGTTTCGGTGACCTCGCTCTGCATTGCCGCTGCCGTTCCGCCGACGACGGCGCTGCGATGGATCGGCCAGATGGTAGAAAACGGCCTGTTCCGCCGTGTCTGCGATGACAGTGACCGCCGCCGTGCCTTCATCGAGCTGACCGACAAGGCGGTGGATGCATTGGGCCGCTACTTCGGCGAAATCGGGCTGACGGCCCCAGCGCCAGTTTGAGGCAGGGCCGGTAGTTGTAATTCCTCCCCTGCAAGGGGAGGTGGCAGCGCCCATCCTGTTATTGGGGCGCTGACGGAGGGGTGTAACCGCCAGCGGTGATGCGCAACCGAGGGGGATACCCCTCCACCACCCTGCGGGCGGTCCCCCTCCCCCTAAGGGGGAGGAGCAGGTAGCGAATTCGCCTGCAACACTGGTGTCGTCAGGATGGGTAGCGGGATCGTAATCCCACTCTCAACTCAGCCGCGCGCCCTCTGGCGGATCAGCCTCAGATACGTATCCGCGACTTCCTGATTGATGCGGTCCCAGCTGAATTCCAGCGCGCGGTTTTCGCCGGCACGGCCGTGGGCTTCGCGCATTGCCGGGTCCTCGATGTAACCCTTGATCGCCTCGGCGAACTGATGGATCGCGCCCGGCGGGACAAGGCGGCCCGAGGCGCGGTCGTCGACGAGGCTCTGGCTGCCGGTGGCGGCGGCGGCGATCACAGGCAACCCGCAGGCCATCGCCTCCAGCGTGACATTGCCGAACGTCTCGGTGACCGAGGGGTTGAACAGCATGTCCATGCTGGCCACCGCGCGGGCAAGGTCTTCGCCCTGCTGGAAGCCCACGAAGACGGCTTGCGGCAGGCGAGCCTCGAACCATTCGCGGGCCGGGCCTTCGCCCACCACCAGCACCCGGTGGGCAACGCCGCGCCGGGTGAGGTCGTCCAGGGTGTCCGAAAAGACGTCGAGGCCCTTTTCCATGACAAGGCGGCCGAGGAAGCCGATCGTCACTTCGTTGTCGCCGATGCCCTTGGCGCGGCGCCAAGCAAGATCGCGGCGGGCGGGGTTGAAGATCTCGCGGTCAACGCCGCGCGACCAGATCGACACGTCGTAGTTCATGCGCTGTTCGCGCAGCAGTTGCGCCATCGATTCGGACGGCGCCACCAGCGCGTCGCAGCGGCGGTAGAAGCGGCGCAGGATCGCCTCGATGAGCGGCTCGCCCCAGGCCATGTTGTAATACCGCAGGTAGGTTTCGAAGCGCGTGTGCACCGATGCCAGCACCGGCAGATGGCGATCGCGCGCCCATTTCAGCGCCTGATGTCCTACCGGATCGGGCGAGGAAAGGTGGACGACATGCGGCGCGAACGCCTCCAGATCGCGGCGCGCCTTGCCGGAGATCGCCAGCGGAATGCGATATTCGGAACGGGTCGGGATCGGCAGCGAGCGGATTCCGACAAGGTCACCGGTGGGCTCGAAGGCGGGATTGGCGACGACCGGGGCGTAGACGCGCACTTGCGCGCCCTGCTTCAGCAGGTAGCCGACCAGTCGGTTGAGCGCCTGGTTGGCGCCGTCACGCACATAATTGTAGTTGCCCGAGAACAGGGCGATACGAAGCTCGGCGATATCCATGATGGGGTGCCCCATAGCCTCCCCCACCCGGCTTGGCGAGTGCGGATCATGGAATGCCCCATGCAGCGTTCGGCACGTGGCGGCATCACCCTTTCAGCGATGCCGCCACGTGCGCGCATTCATTCTGGAACTACCGTCGCGACCCGAAGGCGATCAGCGGTGCCAGTAGCCGCGACGATCGTCGTGGCCGCGATGGTCGTCATGCCCGCGATTGTCGTGGCGGTCCCGCCCCCAGGCATTGCCCCGGTGGTTGTCATAACGCTGGTAGTATCCGCGCCGGTCGTCATAGCGCCCGTAGCGGGCATCGTTGCGCCAGCTGGGGCCGTGGGCGCCGCGCCAGTAGGGGGCATAGTACCGGTCGTAATAACGATCCTGATAGTAGCGGCCCGGCGCGCCTTCATAGTAGTAGTAATAGCCCGGCCGATCGCGCACGGTCACGTAACGACGCGCGCCGTAGTAGCGCCGGTCGTAATAGTAGCGGTCGCCATGGTCGGCGATGGCCGCGCCAATGGCGAGGCCGAGGATCCCGGCGCCCACCGCGATGGCAGCGTCGTTGCCGCGACCGTAGTCCTGGGCCATGGCCGGGGCCGATGCGGTCAGGGCGGAGGCCGCGAGGGCCGCACCGAGTCCGAGATTTCTGAGCTTCACATTCATTTCATTGAACTCCCTATCCGGCCAACCAGTTAACGGCGGTTCCGGTGGGCTTGGGTCTGTTTTGCCCGGGTGCCACTGAACCGATCGTGAACTTCACATTTCGCTTATGTTTCAGATTCGCCCCGGCCGAAAAAAAAAGACGCCCGGCCAGGAGGGAGGGCCGGGCGTCTCGTGGCTGCCGGGGGAGGGGTATTACCCGGCCGCTCGGTGGTCAGTGGTGCCGTCTATGTTTACGGCTCAGTACCCGCGGCGGAAATCACCGCGATCGTGGTCGTATCCGCGACGGGCATCGGGACGGTCGTTCCGCTGGTAGCGGGCATATTCGTCCCGGCTGTGGCGGCGACCGTCATGGTCGTAGTACCAGCCGTCGCGATATTCCCAGCTGCTCCAGCTCGGCCCATAGGCGGTGCCGTAGGCGTAGCCCGGATAGTCGCGGTAATGGTCATTGCCCGAGGCGACGATGGCGCCGAGTGCAAGGCCGATCACGCCGGCGCCGATGGCGACTGCAGCAGTGTTGTCGCCACCGCGACGATAGTCCTGGGCCATGGCCGGGGTTGCTGCGGCGAGTGCCGTTGCCGCCAGCGCGCCGGTAAGGCCGATCTTGCGCATAATGGTCATGGTTTTTGCTCCTTTCGTGGCGGAAGCATCCGGTTATTCGGAAGGTTTCCGCCATCTCTTGAAGCCTGTTCTACAAGGACCTGGCTGAACGGGATGGGAGCGGGTTCGGCAGATTCGGTTCAGGTTTGTACGAGATTGTATGAACACTTTTGCCCGAAGCTAGGCGAGAACCCGGCGTCCCCGCATCTGCACGGCGTACCAGAGCAGCGCCAGTCCCACGATCCAGATCACCACGCGCAAGGCGATTCCGGAGGGCGACCGTATCGCCGCGGGGGCATCCGAAACGAGCAGATAGACCTGATTGACCGCCAGTCCGACCAGCGAAAGCGCGAAGAAGGCCACGGCCCAGCGCGACCGCATCAGCAGCAGCAACGATCCCGCCAGCGCGCATCCGACGCCCATCGCCCATCCGGCCATTGCCCATGTCGGGGTGGCGTCCAGCCAGTCCATCATGTCCGGCGGGACGGCGGCGAGCCAGTTCATGTCGCGCGTGACCGTCTTCCAGTAGTCCAGACAGGCCATGGCGCTCCACAGCGTGGCGGCCACGCCGATCACCCAGAAGTGCCACGGGGCGCGCGCTTGCGTGGATCCGGTCATCGTTGCTCTCCCCTGTGACGGCAACCTGCTACGCGTCCCGCAGGGCCGATGCAATTGCCGGTCGCAATTGCTAGATAGTCCCCATGGCCGACCTTTTTGCCGACGATCTTCCGCCTTCGCGTGCCCCTGATGCTCCGGGTGAGGATGCCCCTCTTGCCGACCGGCTGCGGCCGCGCACGCTGGACGATGTGGTGGGGCAGGAGCACCTGACCGGCCCCGAAGGCGCGATCGGCCGCATGGTGGTGGCGGGGCGGCTTTCCTCGATGATCCTCTGGGGCCCGCCGGGCACCGGCAAGACCAGTATCGCGCGCCTGCTGGCGGCGGCGGTGGGCATGCGCTTCGCGGCGGTCTCCGCCGTGTTCTCGGGCGTTGCCGATCTCAAGAAAGCCTTTGCGGAGGCGGATGTCGCCGCGCGGGCCGGGCAGCGCACGCTGCTGTTCGTGGACGAGATCCACCGCTTCAACCGGGCGCAGCAGGACGGTTTCCTGCCCTTCGTGGAGCGCGGCACGGTGACCCTTGTGGGCGCGACCACCGAGAATCCCAGCTTCGCGCTCAACGCCGCATTGCTCAGCCGCGCGCAAGTGCTGATCCTGCACCGCCTTGGCCCGGAGGCACTGGAGGCGCTGCTGGACAAGGCTGAGGCACTGGAAGGTCCGCTGCCGCTGGACGCCGATGCGCGTGCCGCACTGGTGGCTTCTGCCGATGGTGACGGGCGGTTCCTGCTCAATCAGGCCGAGACGCTCTATTCGGCCAACATTCCGAAGACGCTCGATCCGGCGGGGCTGGGCGCGTTCCTGCAACGCCGCGTGGCAGTCTACGACAAGGATCGGGACGGGCATTACAACCTGATCTCGGCCCTGCACAAATCGCTGCGCGGGTCCGACCCGCAGGCCGCGCTTTACTACATGGCGCGGATGCTGACGGCGGGCGAGGAGCCGCTCTACGTGCTGCGCCGGCTCGTGCGGTTCGCCAGCGAGGATGTCGGGCTGGCCGATCCGCAGGCGCTGGTCCAGTGCCTTGCCGCCAAGGACGCCTACGAGTTCCTCGGCTCGCCCGAAGGCGAACTGGCGATCGTGCAGGCCTGCCTCTACCTGGCCACCGCGCCCAAATCGAACGCGGCCTATACGGCGTTCAAGTCCTCGTTCCGTAGCGCGCGGGAGACCGGCTCGCTGGCCCCGCCCGCCAATATCCTGAATGCGCCGACCAAGCTGATGAAGGACATCGGCTACGGCAAGGACTATGCCTACGACCACGATGCGCCGGACGGCTTTTCCGGCGACAATTACTGGCCCGAGGGCATGGAGCCGCAGACGTACTACCAGCCCGTCGAACGCGGGTTCGAGCGCGAGGTGCTGAAGCGCATGGAGTGGTGGGACCGCAAGCGCACCGAGCGCCGGGGCGAGTGAGGCGGCGGTGACAGGCTTTGCCGACTGGGATGCAGTCGTCGCCCATGCGCTTTCGCTGGAGGGCACCGTGCTGAGCACCAGTTACGGCAAACCCGCTGTGAAAGTCGCGGCGAACGGGCGTTCGTTTCTGGCGGTCGGGCATGAGCCGGAAAGTTCGTTCGTCTTGCAGGTGGACCTCGACACCGTCGAGATGCTCATGGCCACCGAGCCCGAGACTTACCGGCAGACCCCGCACTATCAGGGCTGGCCCGCCGTGCTCGTGCGCTTCGGGCCCTCCGATCCGGAGCGTGTCGCGGCGATGATCGCGCTGGCCCGCGATCAGGCGGCGACGCGCAAACCGGCGCGGCCCAAAGGCAAGCGCCAAAGGGCAGGGGGGTGAGCCCGCGCTTCCGGCATTTCATGGCGATCGACTGGTCCGGCGCGCTGGGTCCGCGCCAGAAGGGTATTGCCGTGGCCCTCTGCGGTCTGGACGGCGCGCCGGTGCTGCTGCGTCCGGCGGGTCACGCGCATTGGTCGCGCGAGGACGTGCTGGCCTTGCTGCGCGATGGACTGCCGGAGGACACGCTGGTCGGGCTCGACCTTGGCGTGTCGCTGCCCTTTGCCGATGCCGGGGCTTTCTTTCCCGGCTGGGCCCAGAGCCCCGCCGATGCCCGCGCGCTCTGGGCCATGATCGACGCGATCTGCGCGGCGGACGAGCATCTTTGCGCCACCAGCTTCGTCGATCATCCCGATCTGAGCGCCTATTTCCGTCGTCACGGCGGGCGCGAGGGGGCGCGGTTCCACTTGCCCGATGCGCGCCACCGTCGGGGCCGAATGCGCGTGACCGAGGAAGCGCAGGCGCGCGCGGGCTGCAAGCCGTACTCGAACTTCAACCTTGTCGGCGCGGCGCAAGTCGGCAAGTCCAGCCTTACCGGGATGCGGCTGCTCCACCGGCTGGGCGGAGCGGTGCCGGTCTGGCCGGTCGATCCGCTGCCGGAAAGCGGATCGGTAGTGACCGAGATATACACGACGCTCGCCGCCGTGGCCGCAGGACGCTCGGCCGGGCGCGCCAAGATGACCGATTACGCCGCGCTCAACGCTGCGCTGGCCGTGTTGGGATCGCCGCCCGTGGCAGGGGAAGGGCTCATCGACGATCACAGCGCCGATGCCTTGCTCACTGCCGCGTGGCTGCGCACCGCCGCGCCGCGCGCAGACTTGTGGAAACCCGCCGGAATGACCCCGGAACTCGCCCGTACCGAGGGCTGGACCTTCGGCGCGCTCTGACGCACAACCTTGCCCATCACGGCGCGCCCGGCCGGGCGCAGCCTTAAAATGGACAGGGATCGCTCGAAGACATGAAGCACACGCTGCTGGCAGGTATGGCCTGCCTCGCTCTCGCCGTTGGCGCGGGGGCCGCATCCGCCCAGGCACCCGCCAATCCGACTCCGGTTACCGCTGCCATGGGCACGCCCGCCACGCCGTGGAAGGCCTATGTCGGCAAGACGCTCGACGCATGGATGGCGCAGGACCCGGCTTTCGCGATTTACCAGGGCGCGCACCAGTTCGACGGCAAGCTGCCTGACTGGAGCGCGGCCGGGCTCAAGGCCCGCGCCGACTTCCTGCGCGGCGTGATCGCGGACTCGGGCAAGTTCACCGACCTCTCGGCCGCCGACCGGTTCGAGCGTGACTATCTGGTGCAAGTCGCCAAGGGCCAGCTGTTCTGGCTGGTCGATGCCGACAAGCCGCACAACAATCCCGGCTACTACATCGAGAACGGCCTCGACCCGAACGTCTATGTCAGCCGCGACTATGCGGACAAGCCGACGCGGATGAAGGCGATGATCGCCTTCTTCAACGCCGTTCCCAAGGCCGCCACGCAGATTCGCGGCAACCTGAAGACCGCGATGCCCGCCAGCTTCATCAAGCTGGGCGTCGCCGGATTCAAGGGCTTTGCCGAATACTACCGGGGCGACGCCCGCGCCGCCTTCACCGATGTGAAGGATGCAAAGCTTCAGGCCGAATTCAAGGCGAGTTCGGAGGCCGCCGCCCAGTCCATGCAGGGCTTGGCCGACTGGCTGGCCAAGGCGACGCCGACGCAGGACTTCGCGATGGGCGCGGACCGCTTCTCGCGCATGCTGGCGGCGACCGAGGCCGTCGATGCCCCGCTCGACCAACTCGAAGCCGTGGGCCGCGCCGACCTCAAGCGCAATCAGGACCTGCTGAAGGCGGCCTGCGCCGAATATGCGCCCGGCAAGGACATCGCCGGCTGCTTCGACAAGATGCGCGCGGACAAGCCCGACGGCGGCCCCGTCACTGAGGCGCGCAAGGAAATCCCCGACCTCACCGCCTTCGTGCGCCAGCATGACATCGTGACGATCCCCGGCACCGAGCAGGCGAAGGTGGAGGAAAGCCCGCCCTACAACCGCCAGAACTCGGCCTATATCGATCCGGCGGGGCCGCTCGATAAGGGCATCGCCTCTGTCTACTACATCTCGCCGCCCGATCCGGCGTGGTCGCAGCAGATGCAGCAGGACTACATTCCGGGGAAGAACGACCTGCTGTTCACCTCGGTCCATGAGGTGATGCCGGGACACTTCCTGCAGTTCCTCCACTCGAACCGCTCGCCTTCGTGGGTGGGCCGCCTGTTCGTCGGCTATGCCTTTGCCGAGGGCTGGGCGCACTATGCCGAGGAAATGATGTGGGATGCGGGTCTCGGCAACGGGGACGCGGGTGTCCACGTCGGCCAGCTTTCCAACGCGCTGCTGCGCAATTGCCGCTACCTCTCGGCCATCGGCCTGCATGCGCGCGGGATGACGCAGGAGCAATCCAAGCGCATGTTCATGACCGAGTGCTACCAAGACGAAGGCACTGCCGAACAGCAGGCTGCACGCGGCACCTACGATCCGGCCTATCTCAACTATACGCTGGGCAAGCTGATGATCCGCAAGCTGCGCGATGACTGGACCGCCACGCGCGGCGGCCGTGCGGCATGGAAGCCGTTCCACGACGAATTCCTCAGCTACGGCGGCCCGCCGATTCCGCTGGTTCGTCAGGCGATGATGAACGAAGACGCCCCGCACGCGGTATTCTGAACCGGGGTATCAAGAAAACCACTGGACCGGCGCCCCTGCCTCGCGGTAAGGGCGCCGGACTTGTTTCGCGGGGCACCCTAGTCGAGGCACAAGGGCCGGCTTAGCTCAGTTGGTAGAGCACCTGATTTGTAATCAGGGGGCCACGGGTTCGAATCCTGTAGCCGGCACCACCGCCTTCCAGACGTTTAGCGCAATTCCTGTGCGGGTTTCTCACAATTGATGCGATGCGGCATTGTTCGCACTCTGCGGTGGTTTCGCAGGAGTAGACGCGTGGGAATTTTCAGCCGGCTCGGGATCGATCCCGCGCGAGATTTCGCGATCACCAGTGCACCGGGCGCGCGTGCCTATCCGGCGGAAGTGGTTTCGACCGAAGTGGTCGCCGCCGAAGTGCCTTCCGCGCCGATGGACGGGATGAACATGAACCGGTTCCGCCGCAAGCGGTTCGGCCGGTTCACCGATCACGTGCGGCAATGCTTCCCGGCGGGCCGCAAGGTGAGCGTGATCGATATCGGCGGCGTGGTCGATTACTGGCAGGCCACGCGCGACCTGTGGGGCGGGCTCAATCTCGATATCACGGTCGTCAATCTCGACGCGCCGGAGGAAGACCACGGCGCCATTCGCGTGCGGCCGGGGAATGCCTGCGACCTTGCGCAGTTCGGCGACAATGCGTTCGACATGGTCCATTCCAACAGCGTGATCGAGCATGTCGGCGTCTGGACCAACATGATGCGCATGGCGCAGGAAATTCGCCGCGTGGCGCCGCACTATTTCGTGCAGACGCCCAATTTCGGCTTCCCGGTCGAGCCGCATTTCCGCTCGCTGTTCTTCCACTGGTATCCGGAGATCACGCGCGCCAAAATGATGATGCGCCGCCCTAGGGGATTTGGCGACCGCAAGGTGACGCTGGACGATGCGATGCAGCAGATTCAGGCCAATTGCCTCCTCAACGCTGATCAGATGCGCGCGTTGTTCCCGAATGCCGGGATCGAGTTCGAACGGGTCTATGGGTTGAAGAAGTCGATCATGGCCATCGCCTGATCGGAGAACCCCACTTCTCTTGCGCATAACGAGAGGTCCCAAAGGCGGCGGGTCTCCCGCCTTCGCAGATGCTCGCAAAGGGCAGCCAAGGCTCGATTTTCCCTGCCGCGCGCGACCACACTCACAACCCGGCCCCTATAATGAACTGCCGATCGACCGGGGACGAAACCGCGCGGTCCCTGACGCATTTCCCCCCGGACGGGCGCGGCGCCAGCGGTCGGCAGGGGAAATCCACCAGGCCCCTGTAAACGCGTGGTGGGCTGGCCTGATGGCAAGGAAGCGAGATGAGCAACGGTCCTTCCGGTTCGGAACGTCCATCGATGGCAGCGCAAGGCGCCGATCACGGCCGGCGCGGGCGCAGCCGCCTGCGGGTCAGGCTGACGGCCCGGGTGATAACGCGCACGCAGACCAAGCCCGCCGTTCTGGCCGATCTTTCGCTCACCGGGGCCCGCATCGCAACCGAGGCCGAACTGAAGCCCGGTGCCGAAGTGGTACTGGAATGGGGCCGCTTCGAAGCCTTTGGAGAAGTGGTCTGGTGCCGGGGCCAGTATTGCGGGATCGCCTTCTTCGACATGATCCCGACGGCTACGCTGATCGCCACCCGCGACCTTGACGACAAGGCACATCTGCCTGCCGACCGCGATCTGGTGCGCGAAGTGGCGCAGAGCTGGGTGCGGGGCAAGACGCGGCTGTAAGGCGCCGCAGACGCAGTCTTTCAAAACCTCACATATGAAAAACCCCGCCGCATTGCTGCGGCGGGGTTTTCAAGATCAGGCAGATTCCTTCTTGCGGCTCTGCTTCTTGCGCTCGTTCGGGTCCAGGTAGGCCTTGCGCAGACGGATCGACTGCGGGGTCACTTCGACCATTTCATCGTCGTCGATGTAGGCGATCGCCTGTTCCAGCGTCATGATCTTGGGCGGGGTGAGGCGGATGGCGTCGTCCTTGCCGGTCGAACGGAAGTTCGTCAGCTGCTTCGACTTCATCGGGTTCACTTCGAGATCGTCGGGCTTGGCGTTTTCGCCGATGATCATGCCCTCGTAGATCTTTTCCTGCGGCTTCACGAACAGGATGCCGCGATCTTCGAGGCTGTTCAGCGCGTAGCCGACCGCTTCACCGGTGCCGTTCGAAATCAGCACGCCGTTCTGGCGGCCTTCGATCGGACCCTTGTGGCTGTCGTACTTCTCGAACAGGCGGTTCATGATGCCGGTACCGCGCGTGTCCGAAAGGAACTCGCCATGGTAGCCGATCAGGCCGCGCGACGGGGCCGAGAAGGTGATGCGGGTCTTGCCGGCGCCCGAAGGACGCATGTCGGTAAGCTCGGCCTTGCGGCGCTGCATCTTCTCGACGACGGTGCCCGAATATTCGTCGTCCACGTCGATCACGACGGTTTCGTACGGTTCGGTGCGGCCACCCTTCTCGTCGGTGCCGAACAGCACGCGCGGACGGCTGATGCCCAGTTCGAAGCCTTCGCGGCGCATCGTTTCGATCACGACGCCCAGCTGAAGTTCACCACGACCGGCGACTTCGAAGCTGTCCTTCTCGGCCGATTCGGTAACGCGGATGGCAACGTTGGTTTCCGCTTCGCGCATCAGGCGGTCACGGATCATGCGGCTGGTGACCTTGTCGCCTTCACGGCCCGCGAGCGGCGAGTCGTTGACGGCAAAGCGCATCGCCAGGGTCGGCGGATCGATCGGCTGGGCCTGGATCGGCTCGGTGACCTGCGGGTCGGCGATGGTGTTCGACACGGTGGCCTTTTCGAGGCCGGCCAGCGCGATGATGTCACCGGCGCGGGCTTCTTCCACGGGAACGCGCTCGAGGCCACGGAACGACAGCACCTTGGTGGCGCGGCCCACTTCGATCACCTTGCCGTCCATGTCGATGGCGCGGATCGGATCGTTGACCTTCAGCGTGCCCGACTGGACGCGGCCGGTGAGGACGCGGCCCATGAAGTTGTCGCGGTCGAGCAGGGTGGCGAGGAACGAGAACGGCGCGTCGACGTCGAGGTCGGGCGCGGGCACGTGCTCGACGATCTTTTCGAACAGCGGGGTCAGCGTGCCTTCGCGCAGATCGGGATCGTAGCTGGCGTAACCGTTACGGCCCGAAGCGTAGAGCACGGGGAAGTCCAGCTGCTCGTCATTGGCGTCGAGGCTGACGAACAGGTCGAACACTTCGTCCAGCACTTCGGCGTGACGGCCGTCGGGACGGTCGATCTTGTTGACGACGACGATCGGCTTCAGGCCGAGGCCGAGCGCCTTGCCGGTGACGAACTTCGTCTGCGGCATCGCGCCTTCCGAGCTGTCGACCAGCAGCACAACGCCGTCGACCATCGAGAGGATGCGTTCCACTTCGGCGCCGAAGTCGGCGTGGCCGGGCGTGTCGACGATGTTGATGCGGTAGCCGTTCCACTCGATCGAAGTCGGCTTCGCAAGGATGGTGATCCCGCGTTCCTTTTCGAGGTCGTTGGAGTCCATCGCGCGTTCTTCGACGCGCTGGTTGTCACGGAAGGTGCCGGACTGGCGGAAAAGCTGGTCGACGAGCGTGGTCTTACCGTGGTCGACGTGCGCAATAATCGCAATATTGCGCAGGGGAAGCGGGGCTGACATGCAGTGCCTATCGGTTCGAGGAGTTGCCAGCGGCGCATGCTGCACCGCAAAATTTGGGCGCCCTTACCTGAAACCATGCTTTTCGGCAAGCACCACGCGCATGGTACGGATTGTGACATTCCCGTCACAGATGACGAAATGTCGTCTTTTGCGACTTTCGAGTCATTGTAACTGCTACGCAATCCGCTTAGCCTCCAAGGCATAGATTTTGGCGGATCGGGAAGCGAAAAAATCCCGGGCGCCGGTCGAGAGGAAGACTGGGGTTCCCCGAAACGGGAATTTCTTCAGACTTTGTGGAATCAGGAGGAACCAGCCGCGTTTTCGGACGCGGCGGCGCGTTACCGGCTCAAAGTCGGAGCGTGAAAGCGGTCCCGACGCGGCTGGGAGGAGACGCGAAGGATCGCAGACTGGTAAGGGGCGCGCAGCAATGCGCGCCCCATTTTCCTGTTTTTATCCGTGTCTTCGTCGAACTTGCGGTCCCCACACCGGGCGCTATTGTGCCCTGACTTTTTCAAGGGGGAATGCAACGTGGTACCGTACGGGGGCTTCTGGTGGCGGGTTCTGGCCTATTTCATTGATGCCGTGATCCTTTACATCGCGATGATGATCGTCGGGATGGTTTTCGGCATCGGCATGATGTCATCGATGGCGAACCTTCAAGCGGATCCGTCAGCGATGATCGGATTGATCATTATCAACTCCATCGTGTCGCTGATCCTGAACTGGCTTTACTTCGCGGTGCTCGAAAGCTCGCCGTTGCAAGGCACTATCGGCAAGCTTGCCATCGGTCTGGTGGTTACCGACCTGAATGGCAACCGGATCAGCTTCCTGCGCGCGACCGGACGCTATTTCGCGAAGATCCTGTCGAGCCTGATCCTGCTTATCGGCTACGCCATGGTCGGGTTTACGGAGCGCAAGCAGGGCCTGCACGATATTATCGCCAGCACGCTCGTCTACAAGACACGCGACCCGCGTGAAGCCCGGCACATCGATGAGGGCGTCTTCGCCTAAAGCTCCCTCAGCGCACGCGCCGGTTTCGCCCGCAACAGCGGCAGCGAACCGGCCAGCGCGAAGGCGATCACGAGGACGAGGCCGGCGCCCAGCACGGCCAGAACGCGCGGCCAGTCGGGCAGCCAGTCGAATTCGAACAGCTTCACGGTGACAGCCCAGGCCATCGTGCTGCCCAGCACCAGCGCGACAAGCGCCAGCACCAGCGACAAGACGCCATACTCGACAAGCTGGAGCAGCAGGAGTTGGCCCCGGCTGGCGCCCAGCACGCGCAGGATCACATTGTCATAGGTCCGGCTCGCCCGCGCGGCGGCAATGGCGCCCAGCAATACTGCAAGCCCCGCCAGCACCGCGACAGAGGCGGCCGCCAGAATCGCCATGCTCATCTGGTCGAGCAGGTCGCGCGCCTGGCCCAGCACGGTGCCGGTCTCGATCACCGAGCTTGACGGGAAAGCGCGGGCAAGGCGCGGCAGCAGTGCGGTCGTCGGCGTGCCCGGGGGCGCCTGAATCGTCGCGGCCAGCTTGTGCGGGGCGTCGGCCAGTGTGTTGGGCGAGAACACCAGCACGAAGTTCAGGCCCATCGTATCCCAGTCGATCCGCCGCAGCGCCGCCACCCGTGCGGTCCGCTCGACGCCGAGCAGGCTGACGGTGATATAGTCGCCCACCTTGATGCCCACCGCCTGCGCCAGCTTCTCGTCCAGCGAGACGAGCGGCTCGCCGCGCCAGAGGGGCGGCCACCATGCGCCGGAGGTGATCGTGCTGCCCTCGGGTATATTGGCCGAATAAGTCAGGCCGCGCTCGCCTTGCAGCGCCCAGGCATCGTCGGGCAGGTTCTTGAGATCGGCGACGCGGGTCATCTGGTCCTTGGGCCCGAAGGCAAGGATGCGCCCACGCAAGTTGGGGACGACGTGCACGGTGGCGCCGGGGATCTGGCGCGTGACAAGGTCGTTGAAGGACTGGGCGCCGTCCTGCGGGATATCGAGCACGAAGTAGTCGGGCGCGCGGTCGGGCACGGTCTTGCGGATATTGGCGTCGAGGCTGGTCTGGACCCCGGCGATCAGCACGAAGGCGGAGAGCCCGAAGCCCAGCGCCGTCACCAGCGCGCCGGTTTGCGCGCCGGGGCGGTGGAGATTGGCAAGCCCGGCACGGAGCACCGGATCGCGCGGACGCGGCAGGCGTGCGGCAAGCCGGCGGATGCCGGTGCCGAGCAGCGCCAGCAGGCCCAGCATGACCGCTGCACCGCCCAGGAATCCTGCCGTCACCAGCGGCTGCGCGGCATTGACCATGGCGAGCCCGGCCATGGCGGCAAGGCCCAGGCCGACCGGTAGGGCCCAAGCACGTCGTCGCGCTGCCAGTGGGCTCACCCGCGCGCGCATTAGCGCCATGGCCGGAAAACCGCGCGCCCGGGCAAGGGGAGGGGCGGCGAAGACGAGCGCGACCAGCAGGCCGTAAGCGGCCGCCGTGAACAGCGCCGCGGGCGAGAGCGTGAACCCGGTCTGGACCGGCAGCAGCGTGCCGAGCGCGCGGGGCAGCAGCGGTGTGACCAGCACGCCCGCGCAAAGCCCGGCAAGGCTCCCCGCCAGCGCCGCCGATCCCACTTGCAACACATAGACCCGGGCGATGTCGCCGCTCGTGGCCCCGAGCACCTTGAGCGTGGCAATGCTGGTCCGCCGTGCCTCTAGGTAGGACGATACGCCGCCGCCGATGCCGATCCCGGCAATCACCAGCGCGGCAAGGCCGACCAGCGACAGGAACTGGCCCATGCGGCTGACGAAGCGCTGCGTTGAGGGCGAGGCGGCGTTGCGGGTGCGGGTGTCGAAGGCGCTGTCGCCGAATTTCTTCTTGAGCGCGTCGATCACGGCGTCCGGATCGCGCTCGCTTTGCGTGAACTTCACGCGCACGGCGCTGCGGAACATGGCGCCGGGTGCGGTCAGCCCCGCGCGTTCGGGCAAGTCGAGCCCCGAGATAGCGGTGTCGCCGAAGGAGAAACCTTCGGACAGCGTTTCGGGATCGGACGCGATGATCCCGCCCACGCGCTGCGGCACGTCGCCCACGGTCACGGTACTGCCGGCCGTCACACCCAGCCGCGCGGCAGTGCCTTCGGCCAGCCAGATCGTGCCGGTGGGCGGTGCGCCGACGGTGCGGCCGTCCTTCAGCGCAAGCCTTCCGAAGAGCGGCCAACGCGCGTCCACGGCCTTGAGCGCGACCGGCGCGGTGAGATCGCCCTTGCGCACGATGGCTTGCAGACGAAGCCCCTGCGAGACCGTGCCGTAGCTTGCCAGCGCCTTCAGTTCGGCGTCGGAGGGCTTGCGCTGCCACGCCCTGAGTTCGACATCGCCGCCCAGCACTTGCCGCCCGCGCGCGACCAGTTCGTGCTCGATCGACCCGGTCAGGCTGCCGATTGCGGCCAGCGCGCCGACCCCGAGGAACAGGCAGACGAGCAGCAGCCGCAGCCCCCGAAACCGCGCCGAGAGGTCGCGTCGGGCCAGCGTCCAGGCGGTGCGCCAGGCTAAGGTGGGTGGCGCCGCGGGCTCAGCCAAGCGTGTCGCTCGCGATGCGGCCGTCGGCCAGCGACACTACGCGCTCGCAGTGCGTGGCGAGGCTTTCGTCGTGGGTGATGATGAGCAGCGTCGCGCCCGCTTCCTCGCGGCGGGCGAAGAGCAAGTCGATGATGGTGGCGCCGGTTGCGGCGTCGAGATTGCCGGTCGGCTCGTCGGCGAAGACCAGCGCGGGGCGCGGCGCGAGGGCGCGGGCAATCGCCACGCGCTGCTGTTCGCCGCCCGAAAGCTGCGCCGGATAGTGGGAAAGGCGGTGGCCGAGCCCGACGGCGACCAGTTCCGCCTCAGCCCGTTCGCGCGCGCCGCCGATCCCGGCGAGTTCGAGCGGCGTCATCACGTTTTCCAGCGCCGTCATCGTCGGCAGCAGGTGGAAGGCCTGAAGCACCACGCCGATCCGGCCGCGCCGCGCGCGGGCCAGCGCGTCCTCGTCCATCGCCGAAAAGTCCTGCCCGGCCACGTGCAGCGCGCCCGATGACGCGCGTTCCAGCCCCGAGAGCACGGCCATCAGCGAACTCTTGCCCGAGCCCGAGGGGCCGAGCAGGGCCAGCGTCTGGCCTTGCGGCACCGCAAGGTCGATGCCTTTCAGGATCTCAACCGCGCTTTCGCCGCTGCCGAGAGTGAGGCGCAGGTCCTGCGCATGAATCGAAAGGGCGGGGGGCTGGGAAGGATCGCTCACGTGCCCCATATGGGTGCGCAACCCGTCGTTTCACAAGGACAAAGCCTTGCGCGCCAAAGCGATTGCCGTTCTCGCCCCCGTGCTGTTCATTCCGCTGGTGCTTGCGGGGTGCCAGAAAGGCGCGCCGCCCGCGCCCGAGCAGAGCACCGGCGCGCTCGACGCGCCGCCGGCGATCCCGGTCATGGGGCCCGAGCGGCGGATCCTGGCCTTCGGCGATTCGCTGCTGGCGGGCTATGGCCTGGAAGACGGCGAGAGCTATCCGGCGCGGCTGGAGAATGCCTTGCGCGCACGCGGGATCAATGCGCGGATCACTAATGCCGGAGTTTCGGGGGACACCACGGCGGCGGGGCTCGAACGGCTGGATTTCACGCTCAAGAGCCAGAGCGAAAAGCCCGAACTCGTTATTGTCAGCCTGGGGGGCAATGACATGCTGCGCAGCCTTCCGCCCGAGCAGACGCGGCAAAACCTTGAGGCGATCCTGAAGCGGTTCAAGCAGGAGAATATCCGCGTCGTCCTGCTCGGGATGATGGCGGCGCCCAATCTCGGCAAGGATTTTGCCGCTCAGTTCAACCCGATCTATCCGCAGCTTGCGCAGGAATATGGCGCAGTGCTGGTGCCGTTCTTCCTTCAGCCGGTGATCGACAAGCCGGACCTGCTTCAACCGGATCATGTCCATCCGACGGCCATTGGCGTCGAGGAAATCGTCACCGCGACGGTTGACGATGTGGCCGATGCACTGCCGAAAGTGCCGGGATCTCATTCAAACTGACCCTCGTCGTCCCCGCGAAGGCGGGGACCCCGCTTGTTCTTGCGGCGAGGTAAAAGGAAGCGGGGCCCCCGCCTTCGCGGGGGCGACGGGGTGTTTGGTGATGGTGCGATTTGAAGAATTTGGCGGAGGTTTGCGGTGCGCTTAATGCTGCCCCAGTCGCCGCACTGAGCCCGCAGTGACTTCCCATACCGCCGCTTCTCCGACAATCGCCTCGAACGGGGCCAGCTCAGTGCCGGTCAGCCAGACTTGCGCGGAACCGGCCCGCAGGCGGTCGAACAGGGCTTCGCGGCGGACAGGATCGAGATGCGCGGCCACTTCATCGAGCAGCAGCAGGCGCGGGCGCTGTTCGGTGCCCTGTTCGAGCAGTTGCGAATGGGCAAGCGTGATCGCGATCAGCATCGCCTTCTGCTCGCCGGTCGAGCAATCGGCTGCGGGCTGGCCCTTGCCCGCCATGGTGACGAGAAGCTCGTCGCGGTGCGGCCCGGTGAGCGTGCGCTGCGCCGCGCGCTCGCGGGCACGGCCGTCGCGCAAGGCGCGGGCGAGCGCCTCGGCAGCGATCGGTCCGCCCGGCTGATAGGCGAGCGAAGGGCGCGCAAAGGGCGAATCCGGCAGGTTGGCAAGCGTCTGTTCCAGTCGCTCGACCAGTTCGGCGCGCGCACTGGCGACCATGGCGCCCGCCTCGGCCAATTGCGTCTCGATAGCGTCGAGCCAGCGCGGATCGGGCACCCGCTCGTCCGAAAGCAGGCGGTTGCGTTCGCGCAGGGCATTTTCCAGACGCGTGGCGTGGCTGGCATGGTCCGGGCGAACGGCGAGCACCAGCCGGTCGAGAAAGCGCCGCCGCGCGCCTGCGCCTTCCACGAACAGGCGGTCCATCGCCGGAGTCAGCCAACCGATCGAGAGCCATTCGGCAAGGCGCACCGCCGGCGCCTCGGCACCGTTGACCTGCACCAGCCGCCGTCCCGGCCGCTCTGCCGTGACGCCGGTGCCAAGGCGGACGGGTTCGGCCCCCGGCACCATCAGCGCGGCGCTGACCGCGAAGCCGCCGTCGAATTCCTGCCCCGGCATGTCGGCAAGGCTCGCTCGCCTGAGGCCTCGCCCCGGCGAGAGCAGCGAGATCGCCTCCAGCACATTGGTCTTGCCCGCGCCGTTTTCGCCGACGAGCAGGTTGAACTGCGCCGTGCCTTCCACCGCGGTCTCACGGTGGTTGCGGAAACGGGACAGGAGGATGCGGTCGAGCATGATCGCTGGCGGACCTACCGGGGTGGGCGGGTCATGCCAAGCTTCGGGCGCAGGTTAATCGGGGAGGGCTGCCGCCTTGCGGGCCTTGGCGAAGGGCGAGAAGTTCACGTTGTTGTCGAACACGTCCACGCCCTCGCGGCGCTTGAGCCAGCCGACGACCACGTAAGTCACGGGGGTAAGCAGGACTTCCCAGCCGGTCTTGATCACCCACTGGGTCAGCGCCAGCAGCGCGATCGAGTGCGGCGTGAAGCCGGCCACGCCCAGGAAGGCAAGGGGGTAGAACAGCGCGCTGTCCACGCCTTCGCCGAAGATCGTCGATCCGATAGTGCGGGTCCACAAGTGCTTGCCCTGCGTCATCACCTTCATCCGCGCGAGCACGAAGGAATTGACGAACTCGCCCGCCCAGAACGCACAGACCGAGGCGAAGACGATGCGCGGCGTCTGTCCGAAGATCGAATAATAGGCGGCCTGATTCGGTGCGGTCACCTGCTTGCCGTCGATCACATATGTTGCCGAGGCGAGCGCCCATTCGGGGTTGGCGGGGATTTCAACGACCACCACGCTCATCAGCACCATGAACAGCAGCGCGAAGAAGCCCGCCCAGATGCAGCGGCGCGCGTTGGCATAGCCGTAGACCTCGGTCAGCACGTCGCCGATGATGTAGGACACCGGGAAAAACAGCACGCCCGCGCCGAAAGTGACCGAGCCGACCAGCGGAAAATCGACTTGCGCCTGCTTGGCCGCGCCGATCAGGTTGGAGAGCAACAGGATCACCACGAAGGCGACCATCACGAAATCGAAATAGCGGAAATGGCGCCGGGCGCCGGTCATGCCGTCGATACGGGAAAGGGGTGCGTTGCTCATCGGCTGCATGCGTAACCTGCCGGGATCGTTCGGCAAAGCACAAGTTGTGTGGAGTTCGATCCGATGTGCAGTTTGCGTGCGCGACGAACCACGCTATGGGGAGCGCGACGCGCGCCCGTAGCTCAGCTGGATAGAGCACGAGCCTTCTAAGCTTGGGGTCGCAGGTTCGAACCCTGCCGGGCGCGCCACTTTTGCCTTTGGCCGCATAGTTTGGCTGGCGGGGACATCTGCCGGCTTGGCCACCTTCATCAATCCCGACGGATGAACTCGTCAAGGTCGCTGGCCTGCACGACCGCATCGCGGCATGCGGCGCGGTTGCGCCATCGACCGGTCGACCGGCTGAAAAGGGCGGCGAAAAGCTGCTTGTCGGGGAGGTATTGGGAGGCATGCTTATTTTTTAGGTCCGCGATCCCTGTTCACGGTCCGGTAAATTGAACACCCCACCGGCACACTGTCATGATGACCGGATGGCGACAAAGCGGGTTAACTACACCATCGTTCAGGGACTGCGGGGATTTGCCTCGATTGCAGTGCTCTTGTTCCACGCCATTCAGGGCGGGCATGTGCCAAGCATATTGGCCGCATTACCGTTTTCGCTGATCAACGATTTCTTCGCCGTCTCCGTGTTCTTCACGTTGAGCGGCTTCGTTACGGCGCATGGCCTTGCCGGTGTGAACATGACGCCGGCCATGGTCGGCAGGTTCATGCTGGGCCGGTCCATTCGTCTGGACCCCGCCTATTGGGCCTCGATGCTGGTGGCCATCGCCTTCGTCTTGCTGGCTGCAATCGTTCACGGCCGGATTTTCCATCTGCCGACGATCGGCGAACTGCTCGCCCACGTATTCTACCTGCAAGAGATGCTCGGCATTCCGGAGATCAACATCGTCTACTGGACGCTGACGTACGAGTTCCAGTTCTATCTGATCTTCGCGCTTTCGCTGACGATCCGGTCCAGATGGATGGAGGGCGGAACCTGGGCGCTGGCGATGCTTTCGGCGCTCGGTCTGGTCGGCACGCATTGGCACGGCTTCTTCGTCGAGCACTGGGCGGTGTTCTATGTGGGCGTCATTGCCCGGCGCGCGCTGGATTCGCAGATTGCGCGGGTGGGCCTTGCGCTGCTGGTCGTGGCGCTGCTGTGCGGTTCCGGGTTCGAGCGGATGCCGGCGCTGGTTGCTTTGCTGCTGTTCGTCTCGGCGTGGACGGGTTGGGCCGAGACCGGCCTCAACTGGCGCTGGCTGCAGTTTCTGGGCGCGATTTCCTACAGCCTCTATCTCGTCCACGTGCCGCTGATGCAGGCGGTGGATTCGATAGTGCACCGGCTGTTCGGACACGGGATGGCGGCCGATCTTATCTGCCTCGTGCTCATTCTGGCCGCGAGCATCACCGCCGCCGTGCTGCTCTATCACGCGATCGAGCGTCCCTCGCACCGTCTAGCACGCGCCATTCGGTCGCGGCCCGCTCCGGAGCCGCTGATCCTGCCGACAAGGCCGCTGCCCGACGCCCCCCCGGCCTGAGTTGCCCGGCGCGGAGCATGGCCGCACCGGGCAACTGGCCCTTCAGAAAAAGCCGAGCTTCTTGGGGCTGTAGCTGACCAGCAGGTTCTTGGTCTGTTGGTAGTGCTCCAGCATCATCTTGTGATTTTCACGCCCGATGCCGGACTGCTTGTAGCCGCCGAACGCCGCGTGGGCAGGATAGGCGTGATAGCAGTTGGTCCAGACGCGCCCGGCCTGAATGGCGCGGCCGAAGCGGTAGCAGGTGTTGATGTCACGGCTCCACACGCCGGCGCCGAGGCCGAACATCGTGTCGTTAGCGATCTCCAGCGCCTGTTCGGCGTCGCGGAAGGTGGTGGTGGAGACCACCGGGCCGAAGATTTCCTCCTGGAATATCCGCATCTTGTTGTGGCCCTTGAACACGGTCGGCTGGATATAGAAGCCGCCGGACAGGTCCCCGCCCAGATGGGCCGCATCGCCGCCGATCAGCACTTGCGCGCCTTCCTCGCGGCCGATGTCCAGATAGCGCAGGATCTTCTCCTGCTGCTCTTGCGAGGCCTGCGCGCCGATCATCGTTTCCATCTCCAGCGGGCTGCCCTGCCGGATCGCGGCGACGCGCTTCAGCGCCTTTTCCATGAACTTGTCGTAGATCGATTCCTGGATCAGCGCGCGGCTCGGGCACGTACAGACTTCGCCCTGATTGAGCGCGAACATCACGAAGCCCTCGATCGCCTTGTCGAGGAAGTCGTCATCCTCGGCGCAGACATCGGCGAAGAAGATGTTGGGGCTCTTGCCGCCCAGTTCCAGCGAGACGGGGATCAGGTTCGCGCTGGCGTACTGCATGATGAGGCGCCCGGTGGAGGTCTCGCCAGTGAAGGCGATCTTGGCGATGCGCGTGGAACTGGCGAGCGGCTTGCCCGCCTCGATCCCGAAGCCGTTGACGATGTTGAGCACGCCCGGTGGCAGCAGGTCCGCGATCAGTTCGGCCAGCACGAGGATCGAGGCCGGGGTCTGCTCGGCAGGCTTGAGCACCACGCAATTGCCCGCCGCCAGAGCGGGGGCCAGCTTCCACGCCGCCATCAGGATCGGGAAGTTCCACGGGATGATCTGGCCGACCACGCCCAGCGGTTCGTGGAAGTGATAGGCCATGGTGTCGTCGTCGATCTCGCCGATGGAGCCTTCCTGCGCGCGGATGCAGCCCGCGAAGTAGCGGAAGTGATCGATGGCGAGCGGAATGTCGGCGGCGGTGGTCTCGCGGATCGGCTTGCCGTTGTCCCATGTCTCGGCAGTGGCCAGCCTGGCGAGGTTCTGTTCCATGCGGTCGGCGATGCGCAACAGGATCAGCGAGCGTTCGGCAGGCGGCGTGCGGCCCCAGCCGTCCTTGGCGGCATGGGCGGCGTCGAGCGCCAATTCAATATCGTCGCTGTCCGAGCGGGCGACGCGGCAGACCGGCTTGCCGGTGATCGGGCTGACATTGTCGAAATAGCGGCCGGCCACGGGTGGCACCCATGCGCCGCCGATGAAGTTGTCGTAGCTCGCCGCGAAGGGCGCGGCGAATACCGGGGGCCTCTCGGTAACCTGAATATCTGCCATGACTGGATCCTCTCGTTACGGGTCGGCGCGGGTGCCCGGCCTTGGGTACTAACCTGCCGCTGGTCGTACCGGCGCGACAGGGGGAGGGCGAAAGCCGCGCTCCCCGGTGTATCGCCGGTGAGACACGGGGATCCGCCCGTTTTTGCCCCCGTTATTGGCTTCGCCTATTGATTGGGCGAGACCCCCACCCGCTCCATGCGCCGGTACATCGTGGCGCGGCCGATCCGCAGTTCGCGCGCGGCGCGGGTGACATTGCCGCCCGATCGCGCAAGCGCCTGACGCAGCACCGCGCGCTCGCTGTCGTCGAAGCCGCTGGATGCATCGCCCATGACATCGGCCAGCGGCCTCGGCCGTTCGAAAGGCCGGTTGCCAAGGCCGAGAGTCAGGCGCGCGGCGCGCGTGGCGCCGATGACCAGATCGTCACGGTCGACCGCCAGCAGTGCCAGACCGCGCCCACCATTGCCGTTCCTGTCCGGGCTGTAGACGATCCGCGCCGCGGCGTAGCGCATGCAGAAGAAGTCCCGCTCGATCTGCCGGGCGGCGTCCTGCACCAGCGCGGCGACCAGTGCCGCTGTCGCCTCGCCATGTTCGGCGCGGGCGCTCGATACGTCGAGCGCGGCGACAAGATGGCCCTCGGGATCGAAGACAGGGGCGTCCATGCAGCTTACGCCGATGTTGCGGCTGGCGAAGTGCTCATGGCGCAGGATCGTCACCGGGCGCTGCTCGACCAGGCAGGTGCCGATCCCGTTGGTGCCTTCGGCCGCTTCGCCCCAGAGCCCGCCGGGGACAAGGCCGATGGCGTCGAACAGCGGCGAATCGCCCGCACCCGTACGCGCTTCGAGGACGACGCCGTCGATATCGGACAGCACCACGCAGCAGCCGGTCCGCCCCACGTTGCCGAACAGCTGGTCCAGCACCGGGGTTGCGGCGGCGAGCAGTTCTCCATTGCTGTCGCGCAGGCCCGCCAGCATGTTGCCGCCGATCCGCTCACGCGTGCGCGACGCGGCGGGGTCAAGCCCATGGTGCAGGGCAGACCGACACCACGACGCGGCCAGCGACGATGTCGCCGCGGCATTGCCCCGCTTCACGGTATCCATGACCCGGTCGCTGTGATTGAGCCTGTCGCTGGCCATTGTTTTCGTCCTCTCCGCCGGCCTTTTGACCGGAACGAATCCGGCCGCATTGCTCTGCCGCCCGGTTCATCTCGATAGCTGAACCTGAGGTCGGCACGGGCGCTATGCAATTGTGCGCGAGTCCGGCACCGGCTCCGAATGTTTCATTCATGGGACGATCTTGCCAGCTTAAAACGCAGTTTTGGCGGATTTGCGTCACCTCTGTCGGAACCGTGCGCGAGAGGCAAAATTGACGCGTCGCGCACATAATCTTGATGGCGCGAGATGCCGTTGACATGCAGCCAATTTCACATACGGTCGTGAAACAGAAATGAAATAAAATTTCTCGGGGTCGATGTCAGATAGGAACGCGCTGGACCAACTTATGAGGGGGCTGGTCAATGTTCGTCATGAATTCGCGTACCTGTGCTGATTTTAAGAACGAATCGCAGAAATCGTTTCTTGGGGCTTTCTGATTATCCGAATTTAATTCTGGGAACGTGGTCACGCTAAGCGTGTCCGTGCGGCAGGGCGCGTTTGCCCGGCCGCAGCGATTGACGGCGTCAGCCGGGATCGGGACTCATGCCATGACGTGATCGCCGTATCGCCGCCCACTCGAACTGCTTCGAGGGGCCGCCATCGGGTCGCACCGTTTCCAAAAACGCGCTGAACTCGCGGCACGTTCGCCCGGGCACAGTCAGTTCCGGTCCCCGGGGGGCGGGCCGGGGGCATTCGCGCGCACGTCATTTCCGGACGGCTTCAGGCCGTTGACCGGCCTCTGGCCCATTCGTCGGGCCCGAGGGGGAAGGCGTGCGTCTGGCAGGTGCAGGGGCGGCGATGACCGCGGGAAAACAGGGAGAGGCCGCAACCGTGGAGCAAAACCAGGCAAGGGGGCCTAGATGACAGACAGGGTATCCGTATCGGCAACGGCGCTGGCGGCAGCGCTTCTATTCGGGGCAACACCGGCCTTGGCCGAAGAACCGGCCGAGCCCGCACCGGAGGCTTCCACTGCGGACGCTTCGGGCGGCGCGATCATCGTCACCGGCACGCGCACCATCGGCATGAAGGCGACCGAGAGCCCGGCGCCGATCCAGATCATGACCAGCGAAGCGCTCGCCCGCACCGGCCAGCCGGACCTGATCCAGAGCCTTTCGCAGAACCTGCCATCGATCCAGGCGCAAGCCTTTGGCAGCGATCTCCAGGCGCACAACCTGCAAATGAAGCTGCGCGGGCTGAGCCCCAACCACACGCTGATCCTCATCAACGGCAAGCGTCGCCACGGCACCGCCAACGTCTCGGTCGCGGGAGGCCCCTTCGGCGGCAGCGCCGCGCCAGACATGAGCTTCATTCCGAACGATGCCATCGCCCATATCGAGGTGCTTCAGGACGGCGCGGCCGCGCAGTACGGCACCGATGCCATCGCCGGCGTCATCAACATCATCCTCAAGGACAACGACCACGGCGGCGTGCTGAACGGCACTCTTGGCCAATACATGGACCAGGGCGGCGATACCTACAGCGTTTCGGGTAACGTCGGTTTCGCGCCGATCGAGAATTCCTATGTCAGCCTGACCGTCCAGAAAAAGAAGAAAGGCTTCAGCTTCCGGGGCGACATCGACCCGCGCGTCTATGGCGACAACGCGGTGGCGCAGGGCAACCTGACCAAGTTCCCCGATCTGGTGGACCAGAAGTACTACCCATACGTCAACCGCATCGCCGGCGATCCGCAGATCGAACAGACCACCGCGATGTACAACGCCGGCTGGACCTCGGGCGATTTCGAACTCTACAGCTTCGGCAGCTACGGCCACAAATATGCCCGCGCCTATGAGAACTATCGCACGCCGGGCATCGTCGTGTCGGCCGCCGGGGTTCCGCTGTTCCCGACCGGCTTTGCCCCGTTCGAGGCCATTCGCGAGACCGATTACTCGGTGGCAGGGGGCCTCAAGGGCAAGTTCGGCGATCTCGATTTCGATCTCTCCTCCACGTACGGCGACGATTTCGTGGGCGTCTATGTCGAGAATTCGGCCAACGCCTCGCTCTACAAGAACACCGGCTTCACGCCGACCGAGTTCCACAACGGCGATTTCAAGGCATCGCAGTGGAGCAACACGCTCGACCTGACCTACCCGCTCGACATCGGCCTGTCCGAACCGATGAACATTGCCGGCGGCCTTGAATGGCGGCGCGAGACGTACGGTATCGTCGCGGGCGATCCGGCGTCCTACTACGGCAGCGGCGCCCAGTCGTTCTTCGGCTACAGCCCGAACGATGCGGGCAATTACAACCGCACCAACTTCTCGCAATACCTCGATATTTCGCTCAAACCGGTGCCGGGGTGGCTGGTCGACGGCGCGGTCCGCCACGAGCACTACAGCGACTTCGGCTCGACCACCGTGTTCAAGCTGACCTCGCGCTACGACATCTCCGACGCCTTCGCGGTGCGCGGCACCGTATCAACCGGCTTCCGCGCGCCGACTTTGGCGGAAGGCTTTTATTCGGGCATCAACGTCGGCCCAAGCTCGGTTTCGGGCGTGTTGCCTGCCAACTCTGCCGCAGCAGCCTCGCTCGGGTTCGGCGGCCTCAAGCCTGAGAAATCGACCAACTTCAGCGCCGGTGTGGTCTTCACCCCGGACTCGCGGGTCAGCATCACGCTCGATGCCTACTGGATCGAGATCCGCGATCGCATCATGATCTCCAGCTCGTTCTACGGCTTCAACGGCCAGTACTGCCCGGCGGGCTATGCCGGTTCCAATGCCGCCAGTTGCGTGCCCTACACCACCGACAACTACAATCTCTACAACCAGCAGGCGGTGTTCGATGCAGTGGCCTCGGCGCTGGGCGGCGAAATCCCGAGCTACGTGCTGACCGACGTCAACGGCTATCGCAACACCAGCGGCACGGTTTCGGTCCAGTCCTTCGTCAACGGTGCCGATATGCGCACGCGCGGCGTGGACTTCATGGCCAGCTACGACATGCCGACCGGCATCGGCGAGATCAACTGGACCTTCTCCGCCAACTACAACGACAACAAGGTCAAGAAGATCGCCGACCTGCCCGACGCGCTCTACACCAGCACGGTCGATCCCTCGAAATCGGCGCTCATCAGCAAGTACAACGTCGTCACGCTGGAGCACAGCACGCCCAAGGTCCGCGCGACGCTGGGGGCCTTCTGGGAATCGAGCCGGTTCTCGGTGAACTTGCGCGAAAGCTACTATTCGAAGGTCTTCGCCCTCGAAACCGCGCCGGGCGGCAGCCCGATCGCCGGGCAGGACCTTGAGGTTCCGGTCAAGTCCGCCTTCATCACCGATCTCGAACTGGGCTTCAAGGCAACCGAGAACATCAAGCTTTCGATCGGCGCGAACAACCTGTTCAACAAGTATCCGACCAATCGTTCCTACGAAAATATTCGTGCCGCACAGTTGGCGTCGGGTTCGAGTACGTACGCGTCCAATATTTACCCCACCATTTCACCTTACGGAATCAATGGCGGTTATTACTACGGCCGGGTTTCGGTGAAGTTCTGATGAATAGTGTTTGCATTGGCACTGCTCCCGGTTCGTCCGGGGGCAGAGTCCACAACCAGGATCATTCAGGGAGTTGCGATAGTGATGGTATCTGACTTGAGTTGGTTGGTCCCGGCGCTCGGTCTGCTGGCAGCCGGTCTCGTCGCCGGCTTCGCAGGGGGCGTCTTCGGGATCGGCGGCGGCTTCATCGTCGTCCCCGCGCTTCTGCTGATGCTGCCGCTGCTCGGCGGCGATCACGCACAGTATGCACACGTTGCCATCGGCACATCGGCGGCGACGATCATCGTCACCTCGATCCGCTCGGTCATGAGCCATTCCAAGCGCGGGTCGGTCGATTTCGAGATCCTCAAGTCATGGGCGCCCTGGGTGGTGCTGGGAGACGGCGTGGGCGTGGTGCTGGCGAGCCATGTGGACGGCAAAGTGCTGACCATGGTCTTCGCCTCGGGCGTGCTGCTCATGAGCCTCAACTTCCTGGTCCCGCGCGTGGGGGACAAGGTCATCACTGACCAGATGCCCTCGGGCATCCTGCGCGTCGGCATCGCGGGCGGGCTGGGCACCTTTTCCTCGCTGCTGGGCATCGGCGGCGGCACCATCGCGATCATGGTGATGACGCTCTGCGGCCGCTCGATCCACCGCGCGGTCGGCACGGCATCGGGGGTGGGCACGCTGATCGCCATTCCCAGCGCCATCGGCTTCGCCATCATCGGCATGCACGAGAAGGGCCTGCCGTGGGGTTCGCTCGGCTTCGTCAACATGCCTGCGACGCTGGCCATCGCCTCGATGTCGCTCCTGACCGCGCCGCTGGGCGTGGCGGCCGCCCACTGGCTGGAGCCGCGCATGCTGAAGCGCGTGTTCGGCATCTACCTGATCGTGATCTCCATGGTCATGTTCCACAATGCACTGAAAATCTGACGTAAATTGGCTGGAAGGAGTTCGAAGGATGCAGCTTGAGAAAGACATGCTGGCCGAACGGATCGGCGGCGAAGAGGTCACGCAAGACCTTCTGGAGCGCGGCTATTCACGCCGCAACATAGGCAAGATCGCGGCACTGCTGGGCGGCGGCCTGGCCGTGGCGCAAGCCATGCCCGCTTCCGCGCAGCAGGCCGCCAAGGCCGTGGCCGGCGCGGTGCGGATCGGCGCCAACGAGTGCTGGACCGGCCCGTTGCCTGCCGGCGCGCAGGCCGCCATGGCCATCGTCATGCAGGGCAACCGCTACGAACCCAATGACGAGCACGCCAAGCTCTTTGCCACCGTCGCGCAAGTGGAGGGCATCCCGCAGGACCATGTGGTCGCCTGGCCGGGATCGAGCGATCCGCTCAGCCGCACCGCGATCACGTTCGCCTCGCCCTCGCGCGGGATCGTCACGGCGGACCCGACCTACGAGGCGATCTGGCGCACCGGCGCATGGATCGGCGCCAAAGTGACCAAAGTGCCGCTCACCTCGGACTATCGCCATGACGTGAAAGCCATGCTGGCGGCCGATCCCAACGCCGGGCTCTACTACATCTGCTCGCCCAACAACCCGACCGGCACGCTGACGCCCATCGCGGACATCACCTGGCTGGCCGAGAACAAGCCCAAGGACGCGATCCTGCTGGTGGACGAGGCCTATATCCACTTCGCAGGCACCGAAAACGCCGCCAAACTGGCCGCCTCGCGCGACGATGTGCTGGTGATGCGCACGTTCTCCAAGCTGTTCGGCATGGCGGGCATGCGCCTTGGCCTGACGCTCGGCGCGAAGTCCCTGCACGAGAAGATGATGCGCTACGATGGCGGTCAGGTCACCTCGATGCTGCCGATGACGGCGGTCGCCTGCGGAACCGCCTCGCTGCCGCTGGCCGACCAGATCAAGGCCCGCCGCGACCAGATGATCGCCGCGCGCGAGGAGACCATCGCCCATATCGAGCGACGCGGCCTCAAGGTTCTGCCCGGCAGCCACGCGAACATGTTCATGGTCGACTGGAACGGCAAGACGCCCAAGGAGATGATGGCCGCCTTCCTTGCGCAAGGCGTGCAGATCGGCCGTGGCTGGAGCGCTTACCCCAGCATGTCGCGCGTCACGGTGGGGTCGGCAGAGGACATGCAGAAGTTCCGCCTCGCGCTCGACAAGATCCTGATGGCCTGATCGCGGATACCACCTGCCGTGCCGGCCCGTGGGGGCTCGGGCCAGCACGGCAGTAATGTCCCGACAGGAGAGGGCCCGGCGCGAACCGTCTCGCGCCGGGCCTTCGCTATTCCGGCGTTCAAATGGCTGCCGCATCAAATACTTGTGGTGACGCAAACGATCCGATTTCCTTGGCGTATCCAAGGGTGTTTCCGCTTGCCCATCCCCGGTCTTTGCCTATTTATATGATTAAATAGACTGAGAGGTGCCGGGACTACGCATGCCCATCGATCCGCATGAAAATCGCGAGGCGCTCGGGCGCAATCTGACTTACGGACTGCTGGACCGGCTGGGGTCGCAGATCGTGGGCCACGCTTACGAGGGGCGCTCCTTTCCCACCGAGGCCGAATTGTCGCAGCAGCACGGCGTAAGCCGCTCGGTCACGCGGGAGGCGGTCAAGATGCTCACGGCCAAGGGCCTTGTCACCGCGCGGCCGCGTCAGGGGACGATGATCCAGCCGGTCAGCCAATGGAACCTGTTCGACACCGATGTGCTGCGCTGGATGCTCGACCGCAGCTTTTCCATCGATCTGCTCAAGCAGTTCAGCCAGCTTCGCGTGGCGATCGAGCCCGCCGCCGCCGCGTTGGCCGCACAGGCCGCCGACGACGATGGCCGGGCGCTGATCGAGGCGGGCTTCGCGCGGATGCAGGCGGCCGAGGCCGGGCGTGATGACGTGTTGGAAGCCGACGTGGCGTTCCATGTCGCCATCCTCAAGGCCTCGGGCAATCCGTTCTTCGGCCAGTTCCGCGATGTCGTCTCTACTGCGCTCAAGACCTCGATCCGCTATACCAACCGGATCGTCGGCCGCAGTGGTGACCTTGATGCGCACGAGGGGGTGATGGAGGCGATCCTCGCCCGCGATCCGCAGCGCGCGCGCGAGCGGATGGAGCGTATCATCGTTGAGGCTCTTGTCGCCATCGACCACAACGAAAGCGCCGCCAATCGGGTCTGATCGAGGCCGGTATCGCGCCGGATTGACCCATTGAGCGTATATATCATATAAATCCGAAAAAATGGCAGAGCGGCGATGAGTCCGGCCCGTGCGCGACGGGGTGGACTCCCCATTCGCGCCGGAAACAGCTACGAGAGCCCCTCCAAGCAATGACCGAAGTCCCCGGAATTCCCCCCGTAGAAGTCGCTGGAATGCGTACCGACCGTCGCCATGCCATGGTGTTGGGCGTAGCGGGCGTGGCCGCTGCCAGCCTGCCGCAGACCGCTCTGGCTCTTCCCGAGAATACGCCTGTCGCCGTGCCGAGCCCGCGCCGCACATGGCTGCTCGATCGCGGCTGGCGCTTCCATCCCGGCCATGCGGCGGACATGAGCAAGGACTTCGACTGGGGGATCAACCAGCGGACTTACGCCAAGCCCGGCCTCGTCACCTCGCCGGCCGCCGTGGCCGACTTCGACGAGAACGGCTGGGCGGAAGTCTCGGTTCCGCACGACTGGGCGGTGGACTTGCCCTATGCGCCTCCCGCGACGCCCGCGCCCGAGGACAAGGCCGATGCCGTAGCCGCGCACGGGTTCAAGGCGATTGGCCGTGCTTTCCCGCAGAACAGCGTCGGTTGGTACCGCCTGCGCCTGCCGGTCGGCGCCGCAGATAAGGGCCGCGCGGTCTGGCTTGAGTTCGACGGCGTGTTCCGCGCCAGCAAGGTCTTCGTCAACGGCTTCGAGGCGGGGGGCAGCGAGAGCGGCTATGCGCCGTTCCGCGTCAATATCGCCGATTTCCTCGACTATGACGGGGGCCCTAACCAGCTTGCCCTGCGCGTGGACGCCTCGCTGGGGGAGGGCTGGTTCTACGAAGGCGCGGGGATCTACCGCAATGTCCGCCTCGTCAGCGCCGATGCGGCCCACGTGCCGCAGTGGGGCACTTGCGTGCGCACCGCCATCGATGCGGCCGGTGCCGGAGTGTCGCTGCTGACCACGCTGGCCAATGCCGGGGAGGGCAAGTCCGCCGTCACGCTGCGCCAGAGCATCCGCGATGGCGCCGGACGGGAAGTCGCACGGGCGGACGACCGGCAGGTCGCGCTGGAACCGCTTGCCAGCACCGAGATCGGGCAGGACCTGCACATCCGCGCGCCGCAACTCTGGTCGCCCGCTTCGCCCAACCTCTACACGCTCGTCACCGAAGTACTGCGCGATGGCGCGGCGGTGGACCGCTATGAAACCACCTTCGGCGTGCGCACCGTCACTTTCGACGCGGTGAAGGGCTTCACCATCAACGGCCGCAACGTGAAGCTGATGGGCGTCTGCAACCATCAGGACCATGCGGGCGTCGGCACCGCGATCCCCGATGCGCTGCACGAATGGCGGGTGGACCGCTCGATCGAGATGGGCGTCAACGCCTGGCGCAGCGCCCACAACCCGCCCGCGCAGGCGCTGCTCGACTTGTGTGACCGCAAGGGCATGATGATGCTGGCCGAAACGCGGCTCAACACCACTAATCCCGAAGCGATGGACGAGCTGGAGCGGATGATCCTCTCCTCGCGCAACCACCCTTCGGTGATCCTGTGGTCGGTGGGCAACGAGGAAGGCCATCAGGGCACCGAGCGCGGCCGTCGCATTTCGGCGGAACTGGTCGCACGCTGCAAGGTGCTCGATTCCACGCGCCTCACCACGCAGGCGATGGACCAGGGCTGGGACAGCGGCGCGGCCGATGCGGTGGATGTGGTCGGCTTCAATTACCGTACCGACAAGATCCCCGCCTGGCACGAACGCCACCCGAACAAGCCGGTGATCGGCACCGAGACCGGCAGCACCGTGTCCACTCGCGGCGCTTACGAAAACGATGCCGCGCGCCATATCGTGAAGGCCTACGACACCGAACACCCCTGGTGGGCCTCCACCGCCGAGGAGTGGTGGACCATCGTTGCCAATGCCCCCTACATCGCCGGTGGCTTCATCTGGACCGGGTTCGACTATCGCGGTGAGCCCACGCCCTATCCGGCGTTCCCCAGCGTTTCCAGCTACTTCGGCGCGATGGACTTGTGCGGTTTCGCCAAGGACAACTACTTCTACTACCGCGCGTGGTGGCGGCCGGACCAGCCGCTGGTCCACTTGCTGCCGCACTGGAACTGGGCGGGGCGAGACGGGCAGGCGATCCCGGTCTGGGCGCACGGCAACTGCGAGGAGATCGAGCTTCTCCTCAACGGCAAGAGCCTTGGCCGCAAGCCGATGCCGCGTAACGGCCATCTCGAATGGCAGGTACCTTACGCCCCCGGCAAACTGGAGGCGCGCGGCTACAACGGCGGCCGTCTGGCGGCCAGCGACACGCGGATGACGGCCGGAGCCCCTGCAAAGCTGCGTCTCACCGCCGACCGCAAGCGCTACACGGCGGCCATTGCGGATGCGGCCGTGCTGCGCATCGAAGTACTCGACCGGGCGGGCAACCCCGTCCCCACCGCCGACGATGCCCTCAGCTTCGCGGTTTCCGGACCGGGCCGGATCATCGGCCTCGGCAACGGCAATCCGACGTCGACGGAGCCTGACAAGGGCACCACGCGCAAGGCCTTCAACGGCCTTGCGCAAGCGATCGTGCAAGGCACGGGGCAAAGTGGCGCGGTACGCGTCACTGTCTCCGGCGCCGGGCTGGCGCCCGCATCGATCGATCTCAGCTTCCACTCCTGAAGGACACCGGTTCCATGAAGTCCCTTCGCCCCGTGCTGGCATTTGCCGCGCTGTTGACCGCCGCACAGGCCCATGCCGCGGAAGCGGGCCGCACGCTCTACCTTGGCGCCGACCTTTCCTTCGCCAACGAGATGGCGGACTGCGGCGCGGTGTTCCGCCAGAACGGCAAGCCGGTCGATCCTTTCGTGCTGCTCAAGCAGAAGGGCGGCAACATCATGCGCGTGCGTATCTGGAACAATCCGGATTGGACGCACTATTCGAACTATGAAGACGTGTTGAAGACCATTCGCCGTGCCCATGCGGCGGGCCTGCAGGTCCTGCTGGACTTCCATTACTCGGACGACTGGGCCGACGGTGACAAGCAGATCGCCCCCAAGGCCTGGGCCGGGCTGAGCACGGACGATCAGGTCCGCGCGGTCCATGATTATACGCGCGATGTCCTCGCGAAGTTGAACGCTGCGGGCGAACTGCCCGAACTGGTGCAGGTCGGCAACGAGACCAACCCCGAAGTCATGGGCGGCACCAAGGACAAGCCGATCGACTGGAAGCGCAACGCGCGCCTCATCAATGCCGGTGTCGCCGCCGTGCGCGAGGCATCGAAGGCGGCGGGCAAGCCGATCAAGGTGATGCTCCACATCGCCCAGCCCGAAAACGTCCTACCGTGGTTCGACGATGCCACGGCAGCGGGCGTGCTCGATTACGACATCATCGGCATCAGCTACTATTCGAAGTGGTCGAAATATAACTTCGCCGGTCTGAGCAAAGTGATCACCGCCGCGCACCAGCGCTACGGCGCCGATGTCATGGTGGTAGAGACGGCCTATCCCTTTACCGAGGAGAGCGCCGACGCCTCGCCCAACCTGCTGGGCACGGACTCGCTGGTTCCGGGCTATCCGGCGACCCCGCAGGGCCAGCTCAAGTATCTGGAAGACCTGACGCAGACGGTGGTCGACGCGGGCGGCAACGGCGTCGTCTACTGGGCACCCGACTGGGTCTCGACCCAGTGCAAGACGCGCTGGGGCACCGGCTCCAACTGGGAAAACGCCGCGTGGTTCGATCTCAAGCGGCACGAAGTGCTGCCGGTGATGGACTTCCTTTCGAAGACTTACACGAAGTCCGCGAAGTAGGGCGCCAAAGCCTCGGCGCCAATGCGCTGGATAATGGTGACGAGCGAGCGGCCTAACACCACCGTCGCCCCCGCGAAGGCGGGGGCCCCGCTTTATTTGGGCACGCAGAGACGCGGAGACGTAGAGATTTCAGTGCAAGCACGATCCCTCTGCGTCTCCGCGTCTCTGCGTGCTTTTAAAAGAGCGGGATCCCCGCCTTCGCGGGGATGACGAGGATGGAGAGGGCTTGGAGGCGCGGAATGATGCGCTCAGCGAATCGTCCTAGCGGGGAGGAGTCGCTGCCGGGGTCGCCGGTCGCGCATCATAGACCGCTCGGCGCGCCCGTACGCCCTTGATCCACGCGGGGAATCGGGCCGATTTATCCGCATCTGCGGCATCGAGCGCGGCGAGGAACTCCGCATTGTTCTCTTGCCCCAAAATCACTGCCGCGCGGGTCGAAGCGCAGGCGGCTTTGGACATGTCGAAAATTTCATCATCTTTGGCGTCGGTGTGCGAGGCCCTGATCGCGGCATGCATCATGCACTGGTCGTAGACGATATAGCCTTTCTGGTCCGGAGTGAGCTGCCTGGCTCCCGGAGCCTCAGCCCATGCGGGCGCAGCGACTGCCGTTGCCAGTATCAATCCCAATGCCAACCGGTGCATGATCGTCCCCTCCTAATCGAGAGGTAAACGATGGATGTGATGGGTTAAATCCACGTTATGGGCGGCTAGGAGGCACCTTAATGCATTAGGAACGGTGCGGTCAGCGGCATGCCCAGAACCCTGATTAGCCAGATTGGCCGCCGATAAAATTCGGGAGCGGGATGGCGGCGGCGAGGCAATCGAATGCCGTTGCGCCGATGCGCCGGACGAACTGCAACACGGTCTTGCCGAAGCGCCCGGTTTCCCCCAACATACATTTCAGCTGCCGGTTTCGAGCGCCTTCGAGTATCCGGTTCATCCATCCTTAAGCGTGACTCGGGCTGGTCGCCACCCACGTCGCCGTCTGCCCTCATACCTGCCCTGGACATACCGTAATGACTTTGATGCAGCCGTCCTGGCCCGTGCCCTCCACCGCAGGCGTGGATTCAGCAATGGCCGATGAGCTTGTTACGCCCGCGCTGGCGGCCGTGAGGGAGGCCGGGCCGTCCATCACGCGGCATTTCCTGACCGCGCTTTTGCTCAGCCTGTTCGCGCTCTCTGCCTTGATGCATGCCGCCGGGCTGCACATCGACCCCTGGCGTGCGGGTAATCTGCCGTACTATGCGGCCGGGGCGGTACTGCTGTCGCTGCGCTTCGGATTGCCGCGCACGGCGTGGCGGCACGCGGTGCCGGTTGCGCGCTTCTGCGAATATGCCGGGCTGTTCACGCTGATTTCGCTGATGGGCGCCACCGCGAGCTATCCGGTGGCGGCGCTGACGCACGGCTATGCGGATGTCGCCTTGCAGCGCGTGGATGAGGCTCTGGGGTTCAACTGGCTGGGCTGGTACCGCACGGTGGCCGCCCATCCCGTACTCCAACTGTTGGGGACGGCAGCCTATCGCAGCATCTATGTCACGCCCGCGCTGTTGCTATGGGCCAAGGCACGGGCCGGGCAGCATGCAGAGGCCTACCGGTTCATTGCCGGGTTCTGGCTGGCGGCGGTTATTACCCTGGCCGTGTTCAGCCTGATGCCGGCGGTCGGGCCGTTCTCCCACCTGTGGCATGGCGCGATCCCCTACATGCCTGAGAGCGAGCTTTGGCAGTCCGGCCTGATCCCCGCGCTGCGGGCGCACAGCGTGCATATCGTCGATCTGGCGAAGCTGCGCGGTATCGTGTCGGCGCCCAGCTTCCACACGGCGGCGGCGGTGCTCTACATCGTTGCGGCGTGGCGCATGCCGTCGATGCGCTGGCCGATCGTGGCGCTCAATGTCGCGATGCTGCTGTCCACGCCGGTAGAGGGCACGCATTATCTGATCGACATGCTGCTGGGCGCGGTTGTGGCGGTGGTTTCGCTGGCTCTGATCGGTTTCTACGAGCGCATGCAATTCGCTATGGCGCGGCGTGACAGGGCAGGGGCTCCAACCTCCGTGGCTGCCGCGGGGTGAAGGCCAACGTCGCCGGGTGGCTCTTCGGGGCACCCGGCGCGCGTTCTGCGATCCGCATATTCCGTTTTCCTACAGGCAGGCCGCTGCGATAATTTCGCGGACATGATCCCGACAGACAGCGCCGCTCCGAAGTCCCGCCGCTCCAATGCCGACTATCGGTGGACCCGGGCGAAGATTCTTACTTTTCTGCATGCGCTGGCGCGCACGACCTCGGTCGCTGCGGCGGCGCGGCATGTCGGCATGAGCCGCCAGTCCGCCTATCGGCTGCGCGCGCGATTGGGGAAAGAGTTCGCCGATGTGTGGGACGAGGGCCTGCGCCTCGGCGCGGCCCGCAAGGTGACAGTTTCGATGCAAGGTGACAGGCGCGGCGCAAGGTGACGGTTTTGGGCCAGGACCGTGTCAACAGTGTCAACTGTGTCACCTTGTGCGGGCCGACGCGGGCCGGGAAAGGGCCACGAAAAAAGGGGCGCCGGGAGGAGTGGCGCCCCTTTTCGAGGTTGGGCCCGCTTGGGCAGGCCGGGTATCGGGCCCCGATGGAGGCGGGGCCCAAACCGTGATCGGTGTCAGTACTTGAAGGTGACGTCCGCGAGGTAGCTGCGGCCGTACTTCTCGTAACGGGCGATCTGGTCGGGGTCGTTGTTCCAGTAGAACCGCGCCGCCTGGTTGGTCAGGTTGTTGGCCTGGAGGCGGACCGAGATGCTCTTGTTGATCGCATAGGAGATGCTCGCGCCCAGCGTCGTCTCGGATTCGAGGCGGGTCAGCTGCGAGGAATCCCAGCCGTAGATCACGGTGTACGGGCTGTGATGCTTGAGCGCCACGCGGGCATCGATGCCGTGCGCCGAGTACCAGAGATCGACCTCGCTGGTGAACTTGGTCAGGCCGACGCCGGGGAACGGATTGCTGGCGGGTGCCAGTTCCTTGATGTTCGAATCGACGTAGCTGGCGTTGGCGTAGATGCCGAAGTTGTTGAGCCCGATGAAGTAGAACGGGGTCTGGATCGTGCCTTCGATGCCGGCGATGTGGCCGCCCTTGCCGTTGGCCGGCGCGGTGATCTGGTAGCTGTTGCCGCCGATGATCTGCTGCGTCTGGGTGTAGCCGATGTTGCTCGACACATCCTTGTAGTAGCCCGCCAGCGCGAAGAGCGAATCCTTGTGGAAGTACCACTCAAGCGAGAGGTCCGCCTGGTTCGCCATGAATGGCTTGAGCTGCGGATTACCGCCCGAGCCGGTGTTGGTCGGCGGGAAGTAGCTCAGCGCGAGGTTGGCGCGCAGCTCGTCAAGCGGCGGACGCGACATCACGCGGGCAATGCCGGCGCGCAGCTTGAGCGTGTCGGTCAGGTCGAAGTTGAGGTTGAGGCTCGGCAGCGCGCGGAAGTAGGTGTTGTTCTCGCGGATCGGCGCGGTCGTGGTGACGTTCTCCTGGAGAGCATCGTCCCACGAGGTGACGGATGAGATCGCGTCCGAATGGGTCGAGACGTTGACGAAGCGCACGCCGAGGTTGCCGGTGAAGAACGAACCCTTGAAGTCCGTCATCACGTAGCCTTCGAAGTTGTCTTCCTTCACGCGCCAGTACTGGGACTGGTCCTCAACCGGATCGGCGAGCGTGAGATATGCGGCCGCCAGATCCTTGTAGTTGCCCCAGATGAGGTTGGGCACGTTGAAGGTGCCGACCGAGAACTCGGTGAGCTGCGCGGGATCGATCGAGAGATCGCCGCCGGTGTTGGTCGAAACCGCAGCCGTCGAGGCGTGGTAGCTCTTTACGCGGTTCGAATAGCGCATGCCCACGCCGAAGCCGGTGAAGAAGCCGTTGTCGAGGTGGCGATAGGCGTCGAACTGCGCGGCGCCGAGGTCGTCCTGAAGGCGCTGCGGGCCGTCGAACTGGCCGGCGAAGTAGCTCGGCACCGTCTGGTTGGTGACGTCGCCCGGGTTATTGCTGACGGAGACCGTCGGTACCACGTTGCGGCCCGTCGAGAACGTCGTCGTGTCGGGGTAGGACTCGGTGTAAATCGCGCCCCAGGTGTTGTCACGGCGTGCACGCGAATAGGACGCGTCGAACTTCGCGGTCCAGTCGCCATCGTCGTACTTGGCGTTGAAGCCGGTGACGAAGAGGTTCTTGTCCTCGGTGTACTTGGCGATCGCGTTGGTGACCGACGAGAAGTTGTTCAGCGTCGCGCCGGTGATCGTGTTGCCGGACAGCGTGTAGTTGCCGTCCTGATAGATATCGTCCGGGCCGCCGATGGTGCCGCCCCAGTCGCCCCAGCCGTTCGAATTGCCGTACCACTGCTGAGCCTGGTTCTCGTCGATCTTCACCTTGGAATAGAGGACATCGAGGTTGATGTCCCACTCGGTGGTCGGCTTCCACTGCAACGCGCCGGTGGTCGACCAGCGGGTTTCCTTGAGGCCGTTGACCTCGGTCTGCGCGCCCCAGGGAGCGTTGATCGGCTCGCCATTGAGGGTCGGCGGGCTGCCGGTGTCGACCGTGTTGTAGCCCCAGCCCTGGAACGAGTTGAAGCCGTTCTTCTGGCGCTGGAAGGTGCCGCCGACGACCACGGCGAGGTTGTCGGTCAGGCGGCCGACATACTGCGCGCTGCCGCGCGAGCCCCAGCCCGAATAGTCCGGAATGTCCTTGCCGCCGTCGTTGTAGAGCGCGCCGGCGCGTACGGTGAGCGCGGGCCCCGAATAGTCGAGCGGGCGCACGGTGCGGATGTCGATCGTGGCGGCGACGCCGCCGGCGATCAGGTCAGCCTGCTGCGACTTGTAGACGGTCACACCCGAGACGATTTCGGACGGATAGATTTCCCAGCGGACGTTGCGATCGGGCTCGGACGAGGCAACCTCGCGGCCGTTGATGAGGCCGAGCACGAGGCGCGGACCAAGGCCGCGCACGGCTGCCTGGCTGGCATTGCCGCGATCGCGCGTGGCCGTCACGCCCGGCAGGCGGGCCAGCGAATCCGCGATGGTAACGTCGGGCAGGACGCCGATGTCCTTCGCGCTGATCGTTTCGGTGACGACGGTGGCGTTGCGCTTGGCGTTGATGGCGTCGCGCAGCGAAGCGCGCAGGCCGGTGACGACGATGGCGTCGCTGCTCGAGTCCTGGCCCGAATTCTGGTCAGCTGCCGCGTCGGCCGCCCCGGAATTGGTCGACTGCGCAAGGGCAGGCTCGATGAAAGTGGTTTGGGCAAAAAGCGCGATGGCGAGCGCGCTGGACGCACGCAAGGCGTTGCGAAGATGCAGGTACACGTATCCCTCCCGATAGACTGCTGTCTTATTTATAAGATAATTATATTTGTCGGACATGAAAGTCAACGGGGCCGGGCATTGTGGCTTTTTGGTGTAGCGTTAAATCGATATTTTACAGATATTTATGATGGATAGCGTGGCCTGAGGGGCGGTTGCGATACCGCTATCACTCCGAGAATGACGATTCGCGATTTAACACCGCTTCGCGCGGGCGTGAGCGCCCCTCGACAGCCAGGCGCTCCTTGGTCTGGCAAGTTGCATCAACGCCGGATACCCTGCCGGTCAGGAGGCATTCGGCACCCATGACGGGGCGAAATGAATAGGGCGCAGGGATGGATGATCCCTGCGCCCCAATGGTATTCGCGCGGCCCGAACCAGCATAGGGCGGGTCCACGCGGGATCTGTCAGGTCGAACGAAGCCCGGCGGAACAGGGTGATCCGGACCTGAGCTACAGAGCTATTGCTCCGGCTGCTCGCCCGCTGGCTTTTGCGCAATTTCCTCCTGCCCGCCGCCCAGCGCGGCGTAGAGGCTGACGGCGTTCTGCAATTCGGTGGCGCGCAGCTGGATCAGTGTCTGGTTGGCCGAAAACAGGCTGCGCTCGGCATCCAGCACTTCGAGGTAGATCGAGATGCCGTTGTCGTAACGCAGGCGAGCTGCATGGGCGAGGCGTTGCTGGGCCTCTACCGTACGCTGCTGGATCTCGATCTGCTCGGCATAGTGCTGGCGAGCCACGAGCCCGTCGGAGACTTCGCGGAAGGCGGTCTGCACCGTCTTCTGGTAGGCGGCGGTAAGCTCTTTCGCCTGCGCTTTGCTGAGCTTGAGTTCCGCCTCGCGCTTGCCCCAGTTGAAGATCGGCAGATCTACCGATCCGCCGTAGTTCCAGCTCTGGTTCGCACCCGTAAACAAGTTCGACAGTCCGGTGGAGGCGAAGCCGAAGGCGGCGGTGAGCGAGATCGTCGGGAAGAATGCCGCCCGCGCCGCGCCGATATTGGCATTGGCCCCGCGCAAGTTGTGCTCGGCCTGTTGCACGTCCGGCCGGTTGATCAGCAGGTCCGAGGGCAGGCCCGGTGCGATCGGCAGGAGCTGGTCAGACAGACCAAGACCGCTGGGCAACGTCGTGGTGACCGGGCCGCCGACCAGCACGTCCAGCAGGTTGCGTGCCTGCTCGGTCGTGCGCTGGAGGTCGGCCAGTTCGCTTTCGGCCTGCGTCTGGAGCAGCACCGCCTGATCGTAATCGACCGTGGAGGTGACGCCCGCATCCAGCCGCAGCTTGGCGATGCGCACGCCTTCGCGCCGCACGTCGATGCTGCGGCGAGCGAGTTCGATGCGGTCTTCGCCGCTGCGGATGTCGAAGTAGGTGGCGGCGACTTGCGCGATCAGCGAGATGCGGAAGGCGCGCGCACCCTCGACCGAGGCCAACCACGACTGGCGCTGCGCTTCGCTGAGATTGCGCACCCGGCCCCAGAGATCCAGCTCGAACGAGGTCACGCCGACTTTGGCGTTGAATTCCGAGTAGTTGATCCCGTTGGGCAAGTCCGTTCCGCCGGCTTGCCCGGTCGCGCCCAAAATCGACATCGGCGTGCGCTGGCGGGTGCCGGTGCCGTTGACGCCGACTGCGGGAAGGCGGTCGGCAGCCTGGATGCGGTACTGCGCCCGCGCCTGATCGATGCGGGCGTAGGACTGCGCGAGGTCGCGGTTGCGTTCGAGGGCGGTGGCGATCAGCGTCTGGAGACGCGGATCGCGGAAGAACTCGCGCCAGCCGAGCTCGGTGGCGAGAGGCGTGAGTTCTTCGCGCGAAGGGGCATTGGGGAAGGCATCCGAAACCGGCGCGACCGGCTGGCGATACTGCGGGGCGAAATTGCACCCCGACAGGACCGTGGCCAAAGCTGCGGAGATGAGGAGGGCGTGCTTACGCATGTTCGCCTCCCTCGCGCTCGCGCTGTTCAAGCCAGATGGCATCTTCCCCTTCGGGGTCGCGGCGCTTGCTGAGGTGCTTGCGCGCGAAGTTGTAGAACACCGGCGTGAAGAACACGCCGAGCAGGGTGGCCGCGATCATGCCGCCCATGACGCCGGTGCCGACAGCCTGACGGCTGGCCGCGCCCGCGCCGCTTGCGATCACCAGCGGCACCATGCCGAGGATGAAGGCAAGGCTGGTCATCAGGATCGGCCGCAGGCGTTGCCGGGCCGCTTCCACGGTGGCGTCGTCGGGGGAACTGCCTGCATCCTCGTCCTCGATCGCGAATTCGACGATCAGGATCGCGTTCTTCGCGGCAAGGCCGATGATCGTGATGAGGCCGATGTTGAAGTAGACGTCGGCGGATAGCCCTCGCAGCAGCGTGAAGGCCACGGCGCCGAGGATACCGAACGGCACCACCATCAGCACCGAGATCGGGATCCCCCACGAGTTGTAGAGCGCCGCCAGCAGCAGGAACACGACGATCACGGAGAGGCCCAGCAGCGCGCCGACTTGTCCGCCGGCCTGCTTTTCCTCGAAAGCGGTGCCGGTCCATTCGAAGCTGAAATTGCCCGAAAGGTGACGGTTCGCGATCTCTTCCATGATCTCCAGCGCCTTGCCCGAGGACTGGCCAGGGGCGGCCGTGCCCGAGATCGTCAGCGAGGGGTAGCCGTTGTAGCGTTCCACTTGGATCGGACCGGATTCCCACTGCGCGCGGGCGAAGGCGCTGAACGGGACCATTTGCCCGTTACTGCCGCGCACTTGCAACGCCATGATGTCGTCAGGCGTCATGCGGGCATTGGCATCGGCCTGAAGGTAGACGCGCAGGGTGTTGCCGTCGCGGGTGAAGTCGTTGGCGTAGTAGGAGCCGAAGCTGATCGCCAGCGTCTGGTTCACGTCGTTGATCGACAGGCCCATGGCGCGCGCCTTGACCCGGTCGATGTCCACGTAAAGCTCAGGCGCATCGCCCTGTCCGTCAGGACGAACTTGCGCGAGCACCGGGTTCTGTGAGGCTTCCGCGATGATCGCATCGCGCGCGGCGACAAGTCCTGCGCGGTCGGTGCCAGAGCGGTCCTCGATCTTCATCGAGAAGCCGGTGGCGTTGCCGAGTGCCTGAATCGCCGGCGGATTGAGGGCGAAGACCGTGGCGCCGGTGAGGCCGGAAACGAACTTCTGCGTCTTGCCGATCAGGGACGTGACCTTGTCGTCGGAGTGCTTACGGTCTTCCCACGGCTGGAGATCGACGAAGGACAGCGCCGCGCTCTGGCTCTGGCCGTAGAAGTTGAAGCCGATCAGCGAGACCACGCCGCGCACTTGTGGCTGCTTCTTGAGGAACGCCTCGGTCTGCTCCACCACGGCCTGCGTACGCTGCATGGTGGCGCCGACAGGGGCGTCGAAGTTGATCATGAAGTAGCCCTGATCCTCGTCGGGCAGGAAGCCGCCGGGCAGGCGCGTGAACAGCAGCCCGGTCATGACCGCCATCACCGCGAAGACCGCCAGCCAGCGGACCGGCGCGCGCATCATGCCGTCGACTTGATGGGTGTACTTGTCGGTCGCGCGGCCGAAGCGTTCGTTGAACCAGCGGAAGAAGCGCGGCAGCACTCCGCGCCAGCCCGCCGGGGGCTCGGCCTTGTGCTCCGCGTCCGGGTGATGCTTGAGGAGGGTGGCGCAAAGCGCGGGCGTAAAGGTGAGCGCCAGCAGCGCCGAACAGAAGATCGAGACGGCCAGCGTGACCGAGAACTGGCGATAGATGCCGCCGGTTGAGCCGGGGAAGAAGGCCATCGGGATGAACACCGCGATCAGCACCAGCGTGATGCCGATGATCGCGCCGCGAATCTGGCCCATTGCCTTGATCGTGGCGAGGCGGGGCGGGAGGTTCTCCTCGGTCATGATGCGCTCGACATTCTCGACCACCACGATGGCGTCATCGACGAGGATGCCGATCGCCACCACCATGGCGAATAGCGATAGCGTGTTGATGGAGAATCCGAACAGCAGCAGGCCAAGACAGGCGCCGAGCAGCGCGATCGGCACCACCACGGCCGGAATGATCGTCGCCCGCCAGGATTGCAGGAACAGGTACATCACCAGGAACACCAGCACCATGGCTTCGACCAGGGTGTGGATCACCGATTCGATCGAGGCATTGATGAACGGCGTCGAATCGAACGCGACGTGCCATTCCATGCCCGGCGGGAAGTTCTCCTGAAGCTGCGCCATGCGTGCGCGCACCGCCGTGGCGGTCGCCACGGCATTGGCGCCCGAGGCGAGCTGTACGCCCATGCCGGCGATTTCCTTGCCGTTGAGGCGGGCCTTGAACGTGTAGTTCTCGGCGCCCAGCTCGACACGGGCAACGTCGCCCAGCCGCACGGTCGAGCCGTCCTGGTTCGACTTGACGATGATTTCCTGGAACTGTGCCGGTGTCGAGAAGCGGCCGCGCGTCACGATCTTGGCGGTGAACTCGGTCTCCTGCGTGACCGGCTGCTCGCCGATGCCGCCGCCTGCGACCTGGCTGTTCTGCTCCTGCACGGCGCTCAGAACTTCGCCGGGGGTCAGCGAAAAGGACGTGAGCTTGACCGGATCGAGCCAGATCCGCATCGCATATTGCGATCCGAACAGTTGCACGTCGCCCACGCCCGGCACGCGCCGGATCTCGTTGACGATGTTGTTGTTCGTGTAGTTGCCGATCTCCAGCGGGGTCAGCGAATTGTCGTCCGACGAGACGCCCAGCACCATCAGGAAGCCCGATGTGTTGTCGGTCACCTGAATGCCCAGTGCGCGCACTTCAGCCGGAAGGCGGGATTCCGCGCGGTTGAGGCGGTCCTGCACTTCGACGCGGGCAGCGTTTAGATCGGTGCCCGACTTGAAGGTGAGGGTGATCTGCCCGGTGCCGTTCGAACGGCTGGCCGAGCTCATGTAGAGGAAGCCGTCGATGCCGTTCATCTCACGCTCGATCACCGAAGTGACGTTCTTGTCGAGCGTTTCGGAATCGGCGCCGGTGTACGTGTAGGACAGGTTAAGCGCCGGCGGGGCAACCGAGGGATACTGTTCGATCGGCAGGTTGAGCAGCGCGATCAGGCCGCCCAGCGCGATGAATGCGGCGATGACCCAGCCGAAGACCGGCCGGTATACGAAGAAGCGGTTCATGCCTCAGTGCCCCTGCTGGGGCTGCTGCGGGGCGGCCTTCTGCGCTTGTGCCGCGTCCACTGCCTTCTGGCCCGGGCGCAGTTTGGCCCAGCCGTCGACGATGATACGCTCGCCGGCCCTGAGGCCCGACATGACGATCCATTCCTTGCCGAGCAGGGTGCCGAGCCGGATCGTCCGCGCCGTCACCGTGCCGTCCTTGCCCATGACCGAGACCTGGGCGTCGTCGCCCCTGAACTGGATGGCGCGGGCAGGCACGAGAATGCCGCCTTCGAGTGTGCCGAGCTTGAGGCGGCCACGCACGAACTGGCCGGGGAACAGCAGACCCTGCGAATTATTGACGAAAATGGCGCGCACGGTCTGGCTGCCGGTTTCGGGCGCAACCACCGGGCTGGTGAAGTTGAGGTGACCGACCGGGCCGTATTCCTGCCCGTTTTCCAGCACCAGCTTGACCTCGATCGTTTCGAGCGCGGGCAAGTTCAGCTCGCCGCTGCGCACTTTGGCGAGCAGGTCGAGGATCGAGGCATTTGAGGCGGAGAATACCGCATAGACCGGGCTGGTCTGGTCCACGCGCGTCATCAGCGTGCCCGAAGTGCCGCTGACAAGCGCGCCCTCGGTCACTTCGGCGGCGGAAACCCGGCCCGAGATCGGCGCATCGACCGTGGTGTAGCCCAATTGCAGCTTGGCCCGGTCCAGCGCGGCGCGGGCCTCGGCGACTTGCGCGGAAGCCTGGCGGAGATCGGACTGTGCCTGATCGTATTCCTGCGCGGAAACGGCGCGTTCGTCGATCAGCGGGCCATAGCGCAGCACGATCGAGCGGGCGTTCTGCTCCGCCGCAATCGAGCGCTGGAGCGAGGCAGAGGCGGACTTGACCTGCGCCTGGTAATCGCGCGGATCGATTTGAAACAGCGGCGTGCCGGCGTTGACGAAGGCGCCTTCGTCATAGAGGCGGCGCAGCACGATACCGTCGGTCCGCGCGCGCACTTCGGCAGAACGCACGGCTTCGATGCGGCCGGGCAGTTCGACGATATTGGGGACGGGCTGAGCCCGGATCACCATCGATTCCACAGCAACCGGGGGCGCTTCGCCCTGCTTTTGTTCGCCACCGCACGCAGTGAGGACGAAGGCACTCAGGAGCGCAACGTGGCGCAGCCTGCTGATTTTGGAAGACAAATTTTCACCATGAGCTGGTTTCGGGAGGCTCTGAGCGGCGTCCATATCGCAGTTGCGGTAAGCGGACAAGGGGTGTCCGCTTGCGTTGCCAAATTGTGACGGCATGGTATGGGACCACCAGGGTGAGAATGGGCGTGGGGACGGAGAATCATGCGCGCCGACGCGAGAAAACATCGACAGGATCTGATCGAGGCGGCCGCGCTCGTTTTTGCCGCGAAGGGCCCTACCGCGCCTTTGCAGGACGTTCTGGCGGTGGCTGGGTTGGGCCGAGGCACGCTCTACCGCCACTTCGCGGATCGCGAGGCGCTGATCATGGCGGTTATCGAATTCGAGGTGTTCCGCACTTTGGCCGAAGTGGAGACCCGCAAGGGTGATCCCGCGCTTTTCGAGGATTTCCTCGAAAGCCAGAGCCGGGCTTTCGCCGTCCACATGCCGGTCTTCATGAACTTCGACGAGGGGCGATTGGCGGCTTTCGTCGAATCGGTTGGCCCGACGTTCGATCGCATCATTGCCATGGTTCTGGAAACGGCCAAGGCTCTGGATCAGGTCCATTCGGACCTCGGTGTCGAGGATCTCAAGCTGGCTATCGAGATGCTCAGCATGGCGCGCGGTTCGAAAAGCGTGGTGCCGGAAGACGTCTCCTATGCGCGCGGTGCCGCGCTGCTGTTCGGAGGCATCCGGCCGCGCCCGACCGGCGAGGCGGCGAAGACCACCCCCAGCATTCAGTAAGGCGGCGTGCAACAGTCGCATGCCGGTCCGGGACCGGGGCACTAACCGGGCTCGTCTCCGGCTCCGGGAAATCGGATGGCGGACAGTTTGTCCAGTCGAGCCTTGGGCTGCATATTGTTCTCCCGGTCGCACGTCCGTGAGGAGGCCGCCATCGGGGGGATGGGCGGTGTTATGCAGGATACATGGCAAGGCTCGGCATGCAAAGGCCGGAAAGCAAGGGCTTTTGCAGCGCGCCGCGAAGTCCTAGAGGGGCGGGTATGAACCGCCTTCTCGCCCGCCTGAACATCGATCCCTATCTCTTGCTGCTGGTCTCGACCGTGGGGCTTGCCTCGGTGCTTCCGGCGCGCGGCATGTGGGCGGGGATCGCGGGCGGCGCGGCGGATGCAGGCATCGCGCTGCTGTTCTTCCTCCACGGCGCCAAGCTGTCGCGGCAGGCGATCCTCGACGGCGCGCGGGCGTGGAAGCTGCACCTGACCGTGGCCAGCCTGACTTTCGGGATCTTCCCGTTGATCGGGCTGGGCGTCAGCGCGATACCGGGGCTGGAGCCGTCGCTGGCGATGGGCGTGCTCTATCTGACGCTGCTGCCCTCGACGGTGCAGTCATCGATTGCCTTCACCGCGATTGCCGGAGGCAATGTGGCGGCGGCGGTGTGCAGTGCTTCGTTCTCCAACCTTGCGGGGATTTTCGTGACCCCGGTGCTGACGGCAGTGTTCATCACCGGCAAGACGCAGGGCTTCTCGACCGATCCGATCATCGCCATCGCCGTCCAACTGCTGCTGCCGTTCGTCGCCGGGCATCTGCTGCGGCCGTGGATCGGCGGCTTCGTGCAGAAGCACAAGAAGCTGGTGGGCTACACCGATCGCGGTTCGATCCTGCTGGTGGTCTACACGGCGTTCGGTGCGGCCGTGCTCGAAGGGCTGTGGCAGAAGGTGACTCTGGCCGAACTCGGGCTGATTGCGGCGCTGTCGCTGGGGATTCTGGCGGTTGTGATGGTGGTGGGCAATGTGCTCGGGCGGGTGCTGGGCTTCAACCACGCGGACCGGATCGTGATCCTGTTCTGCGGTTCGAAGAAGAGTTTGGCGACCGGCGTGCCGCTGGCAGGGGTACTGTTTCCGCCTGCTCAGGTGGGGGCAATCATCCTGCCGCTGATGTTCTTCCATCAGATCCAGTTGATGGTCTGTGCGGTGCTGGCGCGGCGGATGGCGGCGCAGGCTGAGGCTGAGGGGGATCCGGTGGCGGCTGAGTAGGTTGGCCTCCACTCCCGTCCATTCCACTCCGCTCATCCTGAGCCTGTCGAAGGATGGAGGCCTTGCGCCACGCTCGCAGGGGCTTCGACAAGCTCAGCCTGAGCGGGATGGGATAGGGGTGAGGTGAGGTCAGGTGAGTAGCCCGCCAGCGCACCGCAAAAGAACGCCCCGGCAACAAAGACTTGCCCGCCGACCGCTAAATGCGCAGACAGGAGTCCAGAAACGAATCCCTCCAATTCGAGGCAGGCGTCCATGGCCCTGAAGGATTTCGCTCCGACCAGCACTGACCCTGAAGCCGATCCGGGAGCTGAACTCACCAGTTCCGGCCATATCAATGCTCCGGGACTTCAGGTTTTCGTCTTCGCGCTGTTCTTCATATTCGGCGGCGTAACCGCGCTTAACGGCGTGCTGATGCCGAAGCTCAAGGCGATCTTCGTACTCGACTATACCGAGGCGATGCTCGTCAATACCGCCTTCTTTGCAGCCTATGCCGTGTTGAGCGTGCCCGGTGCCGGACTGGTCAAACGCATCGGCTACATGCGCGGCGCAGCGCTGGGGCTGTTGGCGATGCTGGCCGGGTGCCTGCTTTTCGTACCTGCCGCCACCGGAGCGACTTTCGCGCTCTTCCTCCTCGCGCTGTTCGTGCTGGCGAGCGGAGTTACCCTGATTCAGGTCGTCGCTAATCCGCTGATCTCGCTCCTGGGGCCATCGCGCACGGCATCGTCGCGGCTGAATTTCGCGCAAGGATTCAATGCCCTCGGCGCCACGGTCTTCCCGCATTTCGGCGCGGTGCTGATGCTGGGCGGCCTGGCTTCCGTGAACGAGACCGCGCTTTCGGGCGCGGAACTGGAGGCCTATCGCTCGGCCGCGACGCAGGCCATCGCCCACGGCTACCTGATGGTGGCCGCCGCCCTTGCGGTCATCACCGCAGCCGTATGGTTCAACCGCAACCGCATCCCGGGTGAGAAGCGTGAGGGCGGGCCGATTTTCCGGAGCTTCAACCTCCTGCTGCGCCCGCGTTTCGCTTTCGGCGCAATCTGCATCTTCCTCTACGTCGGCGTCGAGAACGCCATTGCCTCGCTGGTGGTGAGCTGGATGGGGCAGTCGCAGGTACTTTCGCTCGATCCGCAGACGGCCGGCACGCTGCTACCCTGGTACTGGGGCGGGGCGCTGATCGGGCGCTTCGTGGGTTCATGGGCGCTGCGCTTCGTCAGTGCCGGCAAGGCGCTGGCGACCGTCGCGATCGGCGCCGTGGTGCTGCTCGCGATCGCGGTGGGTTCCACCGGCACCGTTGCGGGCGTGGCGTTCCTTGCCACGGGCCTGACGAACGCGATTATGTTCCCAACGATCTTCAGCCTTGCCTGCGAAGGGTTGGGAGAGCGCACGCCGGAGGGCTCCGGCGTGATCTGCACGATGGTGGTGGGCGGCGCGGTGATCCCGCCGCTGACCGGGCTCCTTGCCGACAGCAGCGGCAGCCTCTCGCTTGCTCTGGCCCTGCCGGCGCTGTGCTATGCGGTGATTGCGCTGTTCGGCTGGAGTGCGCGCCGCTCGCTTGAGGTCGAGTAACGATCGTCTAAAAGTTTATTTCAATATCAAATTGTTGTCTGAATTTCCCGAAGAGATGGTTGGCAATACTCGGGTCTGTCCGACGATTAACACTTGTTAAACTGTGGGCATGTTAGCTTTCCGACATGTCTTCCTCGGATCTCCCTCGGCAGGCGTATCGTCGGGCCATTTCGCTGACAGCACAGTGTCGGACGCAGAACGGGCTGCGCGATCAGGGTGAGATTTCCGACATTTCCGCTCAAGGGTGCTGCGTGCGCGTACGCGGGCTGCTGTTTCGCGTGGGTACCCGCGTGGTGATCCGCCCGCAGGGGCTTGAAGGCCTGACCGGCATAGTGCGTTGGGCAGATCGCGATTTTGCCGGAATCGAGTTCGACCGCGCCATCTATCAGCCGGTCGTCGATCATCTGTTGCGCCAGCACGGACTTGCCACGGTCGAGTGGCTTTAGGACGTAGACTCCGTCCGGGCGACATCACCTTCCCAGTACACGGCGCTTCGCTGCGGCGGTATTTGCCGCACCGCTGGTGAACACGCTCGCCACGCGGCGGTGAGCGCCTAGGCTCCCCTCTTCCAAAGGCAAGCAGCCCGGCAAGAGGCCGGCGAGTCGGGAGAGAGTAATGGCACTGGATGCCGACAACGCCGGGGGCATGCTCGCGGACGCATCCCCCAACCATCCGCTGGCAAAGCGCATGGGTGTGATTGCGGGACTATCGCATAACTTCGTGATCGGCACGATCATGGGTGCCTTCAGCATCATGCTGGCGCCCGCCGAGCAGCGCCTCGGCATCAGCGCGGAGGCGGCAGCTGCCGGCATTCCGCTGGTGCTGGTCGGTTCTTCGATTCTGGCGCCGTTCGTCGGGGTGTTGATCGCCAAGGTTTCGCTTCGGCTGATCATGCTGATCGGTGCGCTGCTGGCAGCCTGCGGCTTCGCGCTGCTGGGGCTGACGCATAGTTATGTGCTCTATCTCGTGGCTTACGGGCTGTTGCTGGGCCCGGCGATGAGCCTTGCCGGCTCGATCGCTCCGGCAACGCTAGTGACGCGCTGGTTCGGCCGCAACCGGGGCTTGGCGCTTGGCCTTGTGCACTTGCCGGTGGTGATCGCGATCACCCCCTGGCTGGCGGAGCGCGGGCTGCGGGTCTTCGACGCGCAAACGATCTACTTTGCGATCGCCGCTGCCATCGCGCTGGTGCTGGTTCCTGCCAGTCTCTTCGCGATCGACCATCCTCCGGGCGGCGAGACGGTCGCCCCGGTGGCGGCCGGCAAGCGGACGTCGGATGGCTCGCTCAGCGTTGGCCAGTTGCTCGGCCGCCCGCGTTTCTGGGCGATGTGCCTCGCGGCCATCGCCAGCATGGCCAGCTCGGTCATGCTTGGCTCGCTGCTGGTGCCGATGGGTCAGTCCTGGGGCTTCACCCGCGCCGAATCGGCGCTGCTTCAGTCGCTGATGTCGCTTGTGGGGATCGCCGGTTCGATCCTGTTCGGCTGGATCGCGGACCGGCTCGGTGGCGGCCGTTCGCTGGCGCTGATCGGCTTCGACTGTGCGCTGCTGTGGGGTCTGCTGCTGCTGCACCCGCCCTTCGCGGTTACGGCCATCGTGATCGGCCTGATCGGCCTGCACGGGGCAGGGGCGATCCCGACGCTTGGGCGCGGCCTTTCGGATGCCTTCGGGCAGGCGAGCTACAGCCGTGGTTTCGGACTCAACACGCTGATCGGCTTGCCGTTCATCGCATTCTCGGTGATCGGCTCGGCCAAGGTCTTCACGGCGAGCGGCAGCTACGACGGCGCGATCATGGCGATGGCCGGCTTCTTCGCGGTGGCCATGGTGCTGGGTCTTTATGCCGCCGGGGGGCGTATCGCCCGCCCGGCAGTGGAAGTCGCGCCGGCCTGACGGCGCGCGCTCAACCGCGTTGTGCGGTCGCTCTCGGCTGCCCGTCCACCGGGTAGCCGCGGTCGGCCGGGATCGTCAGCCACTCGGCCCCGTCACGGATCTCGATCCGGGGATGAATGCGGCGGACCGGGTGGCTCGCGATATCGCTGAGGGCCTCGGCGTGGCAGGCGAAGCCGGCCAGGCGTTCGAGATTGCGGCGGGTCGGGAAGATCACGGAGATTTCGCCCCGGTCGGCCATGGCGAGCGCTTCGGCTGCGCTGGCCCAGAACAGGCGGGTGTTCTCGGTGGCGTCCACCTGCACATCGACCGCGCCGGTGCCAAGGTCGATCACGAAGAAGCGGGTGTCGAAAGCGCCTTCCCATGGCGGGCACCAATGCGCGAAGAAGGCGAGCCGCTCGGGCGCGAGCTGCCATCCGAAATGATCGAGCACGGGCGCCAGTCTCCCGTCTTCAAGCAGCATGCGCCGTGCCTCGGCCGCTTCTGCAGCGGTGACGGGTGCATGTGTGGCCACCATCAACCCCGTTTCTTCCAAGGTCTCGCGAATGGCGGCGATGCGTCCGGCGGCGATCTCGATGGGTTCGTCGGGCAGAATGGCGCGGGCCAGTTCGCGGTCAGCGTCGTCGACCCGGCCGCCGGGGAACACCGCCGCGCCGCCGGCGAAGCGCATTTCCTTGGCGCGCTGGACCATCAGGAGTTCGGGCGGTCCTTCAGCCGAAGTTCGAAAGATGACGAGCGTGGAGGCGGGTATCACTTTCGGGCCGTCTGGCGGCATCGGTTGATCGCTGGGCGGTGATGTATCCATGGCCGCAGCCTCGCGCGCGCGCGCGAGGCTGGCAAGCCGAATTGTCCGCCGGGGTCGGCAGGGCGGCAATTCGTCGCCACGGCGGCAACCATATCCGGCAACCATTGTCGGTGATTTTTACAACAGCAGATCCGCCGAGGATGGGGAGAAGTATGAAAATGGCTGAATTTGGCCGATTTTTGAACTTGGCACGCCTTGTGCTTATATACTTTCGTACCCCCGAGTAGTCTCGACTGAGACGGGGCCGAAAGTCTCCCGGCCCCGTCTCCCCGAGCCTCTCCCCTCCTGAAATCGCTGAAACCGGGCCTCTGGCGGGGCGTCGTCCTGCCGCGTGCATACAAAAACGCCCGGAAGTTTCCTCCCGGGCGTTCGTGAATGCGATACTGGCTTGTGGCGGGGATCAACCCTGCGTGGCAAGCCCGGCGTCGATGAAGAGCTGATGCAGTTCGCCAGCTTCGTACATCTCCATCATGATGTCGCTGCCGCCGACGAATTCGCCCTTCACGTAAAGCTGGGGGATCGTCGGCCAATCCGAGAAGGCCTTGATGCCCTGGCGGATTTCCATGTCCTGCAACACGTCGACGCTCTCATACGTGGCGCCGAGGTGATCGAGGATCGCGATCGCGCGGCTGGAGAAGCCGCACTGCGGGAACAGCGGGGTGCCCTTCATGAAAAGGACGATGTCGTTATTGTTTACAATCTCGCCGATGCGGGCGTTGACGTCGGACATTGTTCGAAACCTTCAGAAACGTACCGACGTCAGTTGGGAACGGCGGTGGTAAGTTGCAAGGCATGGAGCACGCCGCCCATGCGGCCGCCCAGTGCTTCGTAGACCATCTTGTGCTGGGCTACACGCGGTTTGCCGACGAAAGCGGCGCTGGTTACGCGCGCGGCGTAGTGATCGCCGTCGCCGGCGAGATCGGTGATTTCGACCTGAGCGTCGGGCAGGGCCTCACGGATGAGCGCCTCGATCTCGGTTGCGGACATGGCCATGGCGAGGTTCCTTCAGCCGAGGAAAGCGCGGCGGGCTTCGACCTGCTTGGTCTCAAGCGCGGTGCGCACTTCGGCTTCGCTGGTGTCCACGCCGGCGGCGGTAAGGTCGCCGATGAGCTTGCGGATCACGTCTTCGTCACCGGCTTCCTCGAAATCGGCCTGGACTACGGCCTTGGCGTAAGCCTCGGTCTCGGCGTGGGAAAGCGCCATGCGCTCGGCCGCCCATTCGCCCAGCAGGCGGTTGCGGCGGGCCTGAATGCGGAACTGGATGTCGGCATCATGCACGAACTTGGCCTCCTCTGCCCGCTCGCGATCCTGGAAACTCGTCATCAGGCACCCTTTGGTAATACACTGCCACGGTAGGATTAGCACGTGCCGATAGGGCGAGGACGGATTGCGTTCAATCCTGTTTCGCAGAATGAGTCGCAAAAGCGACACGACGCTGATTGGCGCGAGATCTCTGCGGCACCAGCCCGCTCCTCCACCCGACCTCCCCTACGGGGTAGAATCTGGGAGGTCGGCCCCCTCAGCGAAAAGGTCCCCCGGACCTTTTTCGTGTCCTTCGGGACGGGAGCGGGCTGGTGCCGCAAGCCATTCGCGGATGCGAATGGCGCACCCCAAAAAGACTCGGGCCGGTGCCGCGAAAGGTGTCTTTATCTTACGCTGTCGCCGGCGTGCGGGCGAGGAACGGCAGGTCCGCCTTGGCCTTCGCCTCGTAACCGGAAATCTGCTTGCCTTGCGCCATCGTCAGGCCGACTTCGTCCAGCCCTAAGAGCAGGCAGTGCTTGCGGAAGGCGTCGATTTCGAACGTCCAGCGGTCCTGGAACGGTGTCGTTACCGACTGGGTCTCCAGATCGATGTCGATCGGCTGTTCGGGCGCGACTTCCATCAGGCGGTCGATCGCGTCCTGCGGCAGTGCCACGGTCAGGATGCCGTTCTTGAAGGCATTGCCCGAGAAGATGTCCGAGAAGCTGGGCGCGATCACGCAGGTTACGCCCATGTCGAGCAGGGCCCAGGCGGCATGCTCGCGGCTCGATCCACAGCCGAAGTTGTCACCCGCGATCAGGATCGGCGCGCCCGCATAGTCGGGATCAGTGAAGACGTTGCCCGGCTCTTTCTTGACAGCCTCGAACGCGCCTCGGCCAAGGCCTTCGCGGGTGATCGTCTTGAGCCAATGGGCGGGGATGATGACGTCGGTATCGACGTTCTTGCGCCCGAACGGGATGGCCCGTCCGGCGACATGGGAGATCGGCTGCATCAATCGGTCTCTGGTGCCTTCTCGGGGTGAAGCGGCTTTTCGGCGCGCGCCTTGCGGCGCTTCACGAAGAGCAGGGCGGCGGCGATGGCGGCCGAACCGATGGCGGCGCCGGCGGCGATCGCGGCCTTGCCGGCGAGGTCGTTCTTGGTTTCGTCGGACATATCGTGCTTTATCCCATCAGTTCGCGCACATCGGTGAGCTTGCCGGTCACGGCCGCGGCGGCGGCCATGGCGGGGCTCATCAGGTGGGTACGGCTGCCGGGGCCCTGGCGGCCAGTGAAGTTGCGGTTGCTGGTTGAGGCGCAGCGTTCGCCCGCCGGAACCTTGTCCGGGTTCATGGCGAGGCAGGCCGAGCAGCCGGGTTCGCGCCATTCCAGACCCGCGTCGATGATGATCTTGTCGAGGCCTTCGGCTTCGGCCTGCGCCTTCACGAGGCCCGATCCGGGGACGACGATCGCCCACTTCACGTTATCGGCCTTGTGGCGACCCTTGAGCACTTCGGCGGCGGCGCGAATATCTTCGATGCGGCTGTTGGTGCAGGAGCCGATGAAGACGTTCTGCACTTCGACGTCGGTCAGCCGGGTGCCCGGCGTCAGGCCCATGTAATCGAGGCTGACCTTCACCGCGTCGCGCTTGGAGGCATCGGCGAAGTCTTCCGGGGCCGGGACGATGCCGCCGATGGCGGACGTATCCTCGGGGCTGGTGCCCCAGGTCACGGTGGGCTGGATTTCCTCGGCACGGATGAAGACGGACTTGTCGAACGTCGCGCCTTCGTCGGTCGCCAGGCTCTTCCACCAGGTGACGGCCTTGTCCCAGTCCTCGCCCACGGGCGTGTAGGGGCGGCCTTTCAGATATTCGAACGTGATGTCGTCCGGCGCGATCAGGCCGGCGCGGGCGCCGCCCTCGATCGACATGTTGCAGACGGTCAGGCGGCCTTCGACGGACATTTCCTCGAAGACGTTGCCGCGATACTCGATCACGTAGCCGGTGCCGCCGGCCGTGCCGATCACGCCGATCACGTGCAGGATCACGTCCTTGGGGGTGACGCCGGCGCCCAGCGTGCCCTCGACGCGGACTTCGAAGCTCTTCGAGCGCTTGAGCAGCAGCGTCTGCGTGGCGAGCACGTGCTCCACCTCGCTGGTGCCGATACCGAAGGCGAGGGCGCCGATGCCGCCGTGGCAGGCAGTGTGGCTGTCACCGCAGACGATCGTGGCTCCAGGCAGCGAGAAGCCCTGCTCGGGGCCGACGACATGGACGATGCCCTGTTCGGCATCGGTCGAATCGATATAGCGAATGCCGAATTCGGGCGCGTTCTTCTTGAGCGTGGCCAGTTGCTGCGCGCTCTCGGGATCCGCGATGGGCAGCACGTGGCCTTCCGCGTCCTTGCGGGCCGTGGTCGGCAGGTTGTGGTCGGGCACCGCGAGCGTAAGGTCGGGGCGGCGCACCGGGCGTCCGGCCACGCGAAGGCTCTCGAAGGCCTGCGGGCTGGTCACTTCGTGAACGAGGTGACGGTCGATGTAGACGAGACTGGTGCCGTCATCGCGCGTGTCGACGACGTGGGCGTCCCAGATCTTCTGGTAAAGGGTGCGCGGCGTGTTGGTCATGATGAAAGGGCGATTAGGCGTGCCTGCCCGGCAATTCAAGGGGGACGGGCACGCCTTTTCGCGCAACTTTATTCGTTATGGGGTCAATCGAGGTTGGCGCTTAGCCGCGATGGCCGTTGCGATCGCCGCGTTCCGCACGCAGGGCGAAGTGAACCTTGTCGATGCGGGTCTGGAGCGTCTGCATCTCGCGGGCGTTCAGGCCGCCACGGGCGTAAGAGGCGTGGAGGCGCTGGATATCCGCTGCATCGCGGCGCAGGCCGTCGGCTTCGCGCGGGCTGATCGTGCGGTGGGCGGCGGCACGGTCGATCTGGCCGCGCAGGCCGGCGATATCGGCGCGGATCGAGGCTTCGCGGTTGGGGGTGATGCGGGCAGCCTCGTGGCGGGGGGCGGCAGCTTCAGCAATGCCCGGGGCAATGGCCGAGATGCCCAGAGCGGCGACCAGGGCGGGGACGATGAAGCGGGCGGTCTTGCGCATGAAGCGTTCCTTTTTTGGTTTTCTCTTCCGGGACTTGCTCCCGTCCATTCAGACTTAGAAGAGTGAACCTGAACGCCAGACGACTGAAACGTCACAGTCCTGTCGGCTTTTGTAACCAATTGTCGCTGAAGGCTCTTTTCTGGAAGATGTTCGAGTCGCAGCACGCAGCGGAAGGCGGTTGCAAGAAGCGCGAGCGAGAATGTTGCATGATTTGCAACACCGGGTTCGCCCTATTCATTTTTGCTGCGGCGCAACATGACGCAAAAGGATCGGGCCTTTCAGGCATCCTCTCCCAAAACTATTCCAGGCCGGTCCTTGTGACCGGCCTTTTTTTTGGCCGCAACCGCTGCGGAAATGTGGGGTCTGCGCGATGGCGCTGACAAGTGGGCTCGCGGCGTCTAGACTTGTGGTATGTCCACGTTGCTTGCTGCCCTTATCGTGCTTGCCACCGTCGCTGCGATGGAGGGGGTGGCTTGGGCCAGCCACAAGTACATCATGCACGGCTTTGCGTGGGGCTGGCACCGCGATCATCATGAGCCGCACGACAATCGCCTCGAACGGAACGACCGCTTCGCCCTGTTCGGCGCAGCGCTCAGCATTGCGCTTTTCGCGGTGGGTTCGCCGATGCTGATGGGGCCGAGCGCGTGGGAGCCGGGTACCTGGATGGGCCTCGGCGTGCTGATCTACGGCATTATATATACGCTGGTGCACGATGGCCTTGTCCACCAGCGGTACTTCGTCTGGGTGCCGAAGCGGGGCTATGCGAAACGGCTGGTGCAGGCGCATCGGTTGCACCATGCGACTTTGGGCCGCGAGGGCGGCGTGAGCTTCGGTTTCCTGATCGCGCGTGACCCTGCGGCGCTCAGGCGCGAACTGCGCGAACAGCGCAAGAATGGCATTGCAGTCCTACGCGACGCCGTCTGACGCTACTCCGCCCGCGTCCAGATCCACGGGCCGATTACCGCCAGCACGCCCGCCGGGATCAGAACCCAGGGCCAGCCCACCGTAAACCAGGTGAACGGGATCGAGGCGCTCATCGCCAGGATTGCGGAGACCTTGCCCTTGCGGCTGACCGCGCGCCGATCTCTCCATTCGCGCAAGTTGTGACCGTAATGCGGGTGGTTGTAGAGCCGCTCGGCCCATTCCGGGTGGCTCTTGCCGAAGCACCATGCCGCCAGCAGATAGAACACCACCGTCGGCATCACCGGAAGGAAGATGCCGATCGTGCCAAGGGCCACGAAGAACAGCCCCGCCGCCATCCATGCGTGGCGGCTGACGTGCTTCATGTAGTGCTCGCGTAGCGCGCGGCGGTCTCGCGGATCAGCGCGATCATGTTCGGCACACCCTGCGTCCGGTTGGACGAGAGCTGGTTCTTCAGGTCGAACGGCTCCAGCGCGGCGGCGATGTCGGTTTCCGCCACTTCGGCGGCCGGCCGGTCCTGCACGGCGGAGATCACGAGCGAGACAATGCCCTTGGTGATCGCCGCATTGCTGTCCGCCAGGAAGTGCAGCGTGCCGTCCTCGCGGGCCATGGGATAGACCCAGACGCTGGCCGAGCAGCCGCGCACTTTGGTCGCGTCCGTCTTCAACGCGTCGGGCATGGGATCGAGTTCGGAACCGAGGCCGATCAGGAGGCGATAGCGTTCATCGCCTTCGGAAAACTCGTATTCTTCGCGGATGTCGTCGAGGCTGCGCATGACCTGCCATTTAAGCGCGACGCGGGGGAGGGCAAGGGGAAGTTGCCTCTGGCGTCCGATCCTGTCAGGGATTCGCCCATGAGTGCACATCCCTTTTTCTCCATGCACGAACACGGCTTCGTGCGCGTCGCCACTTCCACGCCCAAGGTCCGTACTGCCGATGTCGCCTTCAATCGCGACGCCGTGCTGGCAGAGGCGCAGCGCGCGCATGAGGCGCATGTGGACCTGCTGGTCTTCCCCGAACTGTGCCTCTCTTCCTACGCGATCGACGATCTGCACTTGCAGGCGGCGATGATCGAGGCGGTGGAAGCGGCCGTGGCGGAAATCGTCCACGCCAGCGCCGATCTCTCGCCCGTGCTGCTCGTGGGTGCGGCGCTGCCGCACAAGGGGCGGCTCTACAATTGCGCGCTCGCCATCGCACATGGGCGGCTGCTGGGCGTGGTGCCCAAGTCCTACCTGCCCAACTACCGCGAGTTCTACGAAAAGCGCTGGTTCGCCAGCGGCAAGACGCTGAAGGGTCAGACCATCCGCGTGAACGGGCAGGATGTGCCCTTCGGCGTCGATCTGGTCTTCGCCTCCGAAGTGCTGCCGAACTTCCGCTTCTTCATCGAGATCTGCGAGGATATCTGGGCCGCCACCCCGCCCAGCTCGCACGGCGCGCTCGCCGGGGCGACGATCCTGTGCAACCTTTCCGCCTCCAACATCGTCATCGGCAAGTCGGACGAACGGCACTTGCTCTGCCGCTCGCAGTCGGCCCGCGCCACGGCGGCCTACGTCTACTCCGCCGCCGGGCATGGCGAGAGCACGACCGACCTTGCCTGGGACGGGCAGGGCATCGTCTACGAACTGGGCGACCTGCTGGCGGAGAGCGAGCGCTTCTCGCTGGAGGCGGAACTCTGCATCGCCGACGTCGATGTGGACCGCATCGTCAACGACCGGATGCGTGTGCCCACCTTCAACGACGCGGCCGAAGTGGCGGGCAATCCCGACGAGAACTTCCGCACCGTGCGCTTCCGCCATGCCCCGGCGGGCGGCGACATCGGCCTGATCCGCCCGGTCTCGCGCTTCCCCTTCGTGCCCTCGCGCGCCGACAAGCTGGACGCGGACTGCTACGAGGCTTTCAACATCCAGGTCGATGGCCTGATGCGCCGCATTGAGGCGACCGGGGCGAAGTCGATGGTGATCGGCATTTCGGGCGGGCTTGATTCGACCCACGCGCTGATCGTCGCCGCCCGTGCCTGCGATCGGCTGGGCCTGCCGCGCACGTTCATTCGCGGCTATACGATGCCCGGCTTCGCCACCAGCGACGGCACCAAGTCCAATGCCTGGAAGCTGATGAACGCCGTCGGCATCACCGCCGAGGAGATCGACATCCGCCCCACGGCCACGACGATGCTGCATAACATCGGCCACGCCTTCTCGAACGGAGAGCCCGTTTACGACGTGACGTTCGAGAACGTGCAGGCGGGCCTGCGCACCGATTACCTGTTCCGCCTTGCCAACCAGCACGACGGCTTCGTGATCGGCACCGGCGACTTGTCCGAACTCGCGCTCGGCTGGTGTACTTACGGCGTCGGCGACCAGATGAGCCACTATACGGTCAACGCGGGCGTGCCCAAGACGCTGATCCAGTACCTGATCCGCTGGTGTGCCACGACCGACCAGTTCGGCGCCGAGACCGAGGAAGTGTTGCTCGCCATCCTCGGCACCGAGATCTCGCCCGAACTCGTGCCCGCCGGCGCGGACGGCGCGATCCAGAGCACCGAGGCCAAGATCGGGCCATACGAGCTCAACGACTTCTTCCTCCATCACGTCATGCGCTTCGGGCAGAAGCCGTCGAAAGTCGCTTTCCTTGCGCTCCATGCCTGGCGCGATGCCGCGGCGGGGGCATGGCCGGCGGGCTTCCCGGAGGATCGCAAGAACGAGTACGACCTCGCCACGATCCGTTCGTGGCTGGAGAAGTTCCTGCGGCGCTTCTTCGCCTTCAGCCAGTTCAAGCGCTCGGCCGTGCCGAATGGGCCGAAGGTCTCCTCCGGCGGCGCCCTCAGCCCGCGCGGCGACTGGCGCGCGCCGTCCGATGCCAGCGCAGCGGTGTGGCTGGCCGAACTGGAAGCGAGGGTGCCCATCCGCTGAAGCGGCGGTTGACACAGTTGACACGGTCCAGGCGAAAAACCTGTCACCTTGCGGGTCCAAGGTGACACTTCAAGACCGGAAAGTGTCACCTTATGCCATGACCTGTCACCTTGTGCCGGCGCAAGGTGACAGCGGGCTGAGGCGTGCCGGAAGGCTGGCGGCGATATCATGTCGCCGAGGGTATGGACGGACCCTCATGTAGGAAAATGGAAAAGCGCTCCGGGACGCGGATCGTGGCGGGCGGCCTATAATAATACCGCAACAACTTAAGGTTCCCCGATGATTTCCGCGCTTTCCGATGACCAGATCGCCATGCTGGACGCCGTGGACATCGCGGTTCGGGACAACACGAAATTCGTCTTCTCGCATCACGACACGACCGAGACGATCATCGAAAGCCCCGGCCGGCTGGAGCTAGGCACCTACAAGTTCGGTTTCATGGGCGCGTTCAGCTATATCGGCATCGACGGTTCGCACACGTTCATGACGCATATCGATTCGATCGGCCGTTTCTGCTCCATCGCGGCCAACGTCCTGTGCGGCGCGTCGGAGCATCCTACCGATTTCGTTTCGGCCAGTCCGATATTCGTAGGCTTCCCGATGAAGGGGCGGGATGTCGACGAATTCAAGGCGCGCAACCAAGAGGGCATCGCCCTAGCGGGGCGCAAGCTGGCCTCGGCTCTGGGCGACCGCGCCGACAAAGTCCGCATCGGCAATGACGTCTGGATCGGGGAGGGGGCCTTCATCCGGCGCGGGGTTACCATCGGAGATGGTGCGGTGATTGCCGCGCGCGCCGTCGTGACCCGAGATGTGCCGCCTTATGCCATCGTCGGCGGTTCCCCTGCGCGCATCATCCGCTATCGGTTCGAGCCCGAGGTGGTCGGCGAACTGCTGCGCCTGCAATGGTGGAATTACGGCCTGACCGCCCTGGAAGGTGCCGATTTCACGGATATCGCCAATGTCATCAGCACGGCGGACCGTCGCATCGCTTCCGGAGAGGCGCGCATCCATTCCGCTCCGCTGGCGGTAATCGGTACGGATGCTAGCCTGACGTTGTGTCGTTACGATGCCGATGCGCAGCACCTTGTTCCCGTCGCTGCCTGATTTCCTCAATCCCTGAGGGACTCGATCTGCCGGGCGAGGTCGCTGCCGCGCTTGTCGTCGGTGGCGATGCGTTCGAGAACGGCGATGCGCTTGCGCAAGTTCTCGACTTCTTTTTCCAGCTCGTGCTCGCGCGCGCTGTGGTCGTCCGAGCCGAAGTGGAAGCCCAGCTTCTCGCCGCGCAGCTTCTGGGCGCGCAGCCAGGTCACGCAGGCAATCGCGAAGAGAACGACGACGGCATTCCAGAAGCTCATTGTTGCGTCACCTCATGTCGCGCATCGCGCAGGCTTTCGATCTGGCGGGCTACATCATAACCCTGGTCGGTGACAATCCGCTCGACGCTGGCCAGACGGTCCTTGATCGAGCCGATCTCGGCGCGAAGCTGGGCGTTTTCCTGCGTCAGCAATTGCACGCGGGCCTGCGCCTGCCCGTCGTCCTTCGGATAGATCGCCCGGCCCCAAGAATTCTCCAGCGGATAGCCGTGGCGCATGCGCAGCCAGTTGTTGAAGATCCAGCCGCCGATCACCACCGCAGTGACGACCACGACCACGGGCGAGAGCAATTCGAGAACGTGAGTATCGAAAGCCATGTGCGATGTGTCCTCAAGCTCAGTTGGTGCGGGGCTCGCCGTCGCGCAGCGTCTCGATCTGGCGCGCGGTGTCCCAGGCGCCGTCGGTGACGATGGTTTCCAGCGAGCGCAGGCGGTTCTCGATCTCGGCATTATGGGTGGCGTACTGGGCGGCCTTTTCGGCGGCCTGTCCGGCGGTCAGCTCTAGCTTGCGTTCGAGATAGGCAAGGCGGCGCTTGTAGACCCCGGCGAGGATGGCGGCGATGGCGATCATGCCGCCCACCACGGCCGCCAGGCCCATGACATCTCCGAAGCTCACTGGCGGGTTTCCTTTTCAGGCGCGGTTTCCTCGGCCACGCGCCCCTCGCTCTGGCGAACATCGCGCAGGGCCTCGATCTGGAGCGCGGTGTCATAGCCGCCGTCGGTGATGATGCGTTCGAGCACGCGGACCCGCTCTTCCAGCTCGCGCGAGCCCGAGGCGTATTGCGCGGCCTTTTCGGCGGTGGCCTTGAGCTGAAGCTCGGCCATCTTGTGCTGGTGCCGCGTCCAGATCGCGATGCCGCCGATGATGAACGGTGCCAGCGGGATCATGAGGGCGAGGTTTGCGGTATCCATGTGGTCGTGTCCCAATTTCACGACGTCGTTTCCCGACGTCGTGAGGTTCAGCGCAGGCTGTCGATTTCGGCGGCAAGGCGCGCGTTGGTACCGGCGTAGTGCTCTTCCATCTCGGCGACGCGGCGGTCGATGTCCGAAATGTCCGAGCGTAGGCGGCTGGAGCGGCCGCCGCCCAAGCTAAGCCCCCGGTCAAGCCCGCGGCTCTGGCGCACGCGGCGGCGTTCCATGCGGCGCAGCAGGCGCTCTTCTTCCTCGTCCGAATAGAGGTACATCGGCTTCTTGTCGGCCAGCAGGGCGAGCGCGATGTAGATCGGGATCGTCAGGTAGAAGCCGAAGAGCGTGAGCAGCACGGCGCCGAGCCGAACCCAGAACGTGTCTACCCCGGTATATTCGGCAATTCCCGAGCATACCCCCGCCACTTTGGCGTTCGACTTGTCGATATAGAAATGTCCGCGTGACACTGTGTTTTCCCTTCCCTGAAAGACACTGGTGGAGGCTGGGCCCCCGCTCCCGGTCGGGTGGGCGGTGCCTGCTCGCCGGGATGCCGGGCAGGCGCCGGTTTGGGTCAGGCTTCCTCGTCAGCCGCCTTTTCGGGGGCTTTCGCCGGAGTGCCCATCGCGCGCTTCATCTCGGCCAGTTCGGCCTCGATCGTGTCGCCATCGGCGAGTGCGGCGATTTCCTCGGCGAGTGAGGGCTGGCGCTTGTCGGCCAGGCTCATCGCCTCGGCGCGGCCTTCCGCATAGTCGACGCGGCGTTCGAGCTGCTCGAAGCGCACCAGCGCCTCATCCACGCGCTCGCTCGACAGCAAGGTCCGCAGTTTGACGCGATTCTCGGCGCTCTGCAAGCGCGCGGCAATCGACGACTGGCGGCTGCGGGCTTCGCGCAGGCGGCTCTGGAGCTTCTCGATATCTTCCTCGTAAGCGCGCAGGGCGTCATCGAGCACGAAGACCTCGGCATTGAGCTGCTCGGCCATGTCGCCGGCCTTCTTCTTTTCCAGAAGCGCGGCGCGGGCCAGATCCTCACGATTCTTGCTGAGCGCGAGCTGGGCCTTCTCGCCCCAGTCGGCCTGCAGCTTGTCCAGCTTGGCGACGTGGCGGCGCAGTTCCTTCTGATCCGCAATGGTGCGCGCGCTGCTGGTGCGCACTTCGACCAGCGTCTCTTCCATCTCGAGGATGATCAGGCGGATCATCTTGGCCGGGTCTTCGGCCTTGTCGAGCATGTCGTTGAAGTTGGCGGCGATGATGTCGCGGGTGCGGGAGAAGATACCCATCGTGGCAATTCCTTTGGTATGGGCCGAACCATAGCTGCTGAACCGGGGAGCGCGCGCCGTATCCTCGAAACCCAGCGATGCCGGGTTGAAGGGGCGCGCCCGCCCGGAAGAGCCGTTGGCGCCGTTGGCCGAAGTCTGGAGAATTTCGATCTCCGCGTCGAGCCTGCTCATTGCAGGTGGGCCGAAGTGCAGATCGGGGCCGCGGCGTAAGCCTTGGTCGCGAACTGGTCGCTCATCACGATCAGGTTGAGCGTGCCCATCGCCAGGATGCTGGCGATGATGGCCCAGTCGAGCTTGCTGCGGACCGGAGCGCGGGGAGCGGCGCGGCTGGCGGCAGGGGCTTCGTGGAACGGCATGGCTTCGGTCCTTCGATTGGATCGGTGAAATTCCCCAAGGGGGTTGCGGGCCTTATCGCAAAGGGCGTGCCAAATTGCGTGAGTGGCGGAATCCCTCGATTCCAGCGTGTTGCGTCGGCAGGGCTCGAAATATGAATTGCCAATGAATGGTGAAATTCGCTAAAAGTTGGGAATGGAGCGCGAAGTCCAGTTCATCGGTCAATCCACTGCTTTTCTCGACGCGGTCGAGCGGGCCAGTCGCGCCGCTGCGGTGCGCCGTCCGGTGCTGGTGATCGGCGAGCGGGGGACCGGCAAGGAACTGATCGCCCAGCGGCTTCATCACCTCTCACCGCGCTGGGGGGAGCCGCTGATCACGCTCAACTGCGCGGCGCTGCCTGAGACATTGATCGAGGCCGAACTGTTCGGGCACGAGGCGGGGGCCTTCACCGGCGCGGTGCGGGCGCGGGCAGGGCGCTTCGAGGAGGCGGATCGCGGGACGCTGTTCCTCGACGAGCTGGGCACGCTGTCGATGGCGGCGCAGGAGCGGCTGCTGCGCGCGATCGAATATGGCGAGGTGTCGCGAATCGGTGCCTCGCGCCCGGTGCAGGTCGATGTGCGGATCGTCGGCGCCACCAATGCCGACCTGCCCCGCATGGTGGACGAGGGCACTTTTCGGGCCGACTTGCTCGACCGGCTGAGTTTCGAGGTCATCAACCTGCCGCCGCTGCGCGCGCGCGAAGGCGATGTCCACGAACTGGCCGACTATTACGGGCGGCGCATGGCGTCGGAACTGGAGTGGGAGGGTTGGCCGGGCTTCTCGCCCGAGGCGATGGCGACGCTTGAGGCCTATGACTGGCCGGGTAATGTGCGCGAGTTGCGCAATGTCGTCGAGCGGGCGGTCTATCGCTGGGGCTTCGGCGGCGAGGCGATCGGGCGAATCGTCTTCGATCCCTTCGACTATCCCTGGCGGCGAATCGAGGCACGTGCCGTGACTGTTTCCACGACGGCGACTCCGGTGGAACGTCCGGCAGCCCCGACTACTCCGCCGCGCGAGGATCTGAAGGATGCCCTTGGCGGCGGCAGCCTGCGCGCGGCGGTCGATGGATTCGAGCGCCGGCTGCTGGTGGAGGCGCTGGAAGCGCATCGCTGGAATCAGCGCCGTGTCGCCGCCGCGCTCGGCCTCAGCTACGATCAGCTTCGTCACGCGATGAAGCGGCACCGGCTCTCGGCCGAGCCTTCGATTCGCGAGCGGGTGTGATGCGAATCGGGTGTACAATCGATTGCTCGATCAACCTTTTCGGGGTGGCGGAAAGTATCGTCCCGAAAATGCGGGCCCGCAAATGCCGTGATTGTCGACAGAATCACGTGCCTAGCTTCAATTCTGTAGGAAATTTTGCTTAAGGGGCTGCTCGCTAAGCGGCGCGCTCTGTTATAGTCCGTGCGAGGTGTTGTTTTGAGGGCCGGCGTGTACGACGTGACCGACATTGCGCAGGCCAGGGCCATGCTCGACAGCCTGACTGGCAAGCAGGTCGAGGTTCTCGACCGTCTGGTGCTGCACCGCACGACCAAGGAAATCGCGCGCGAGCTGACGATCGCTCCCAATACCGTGGACCAGCGCATCACCGCCGTCCGCGACAAATGGGGCACGATCAACCGCAAGGACACCGCCCGCCTCTACGGCCGGCTGGTGGAGCTATGTGGCAAACCCCCATATGAGTTTTCCCGTGTCGACGACGGGGACGAGCAAGCGGATGAGACGGATCAGGACCTGCCGGTCGATCCGGTCTTCGTTCTTTCAGATGCCCGCCCTCTGACGCGGCATCCGGACTGGACGGGGATGCAGCCATCGGGGTTGGCGGGCCTGGAGGCTTTTGATGCAAGGTTCGGCCGTGCCGGGCGCCTTGCCGCTGTGATCGTCCTGGCCTTGATGATGGCGCTGACACTTGCTGCAGCACTGTCCATCGCGGCCACACTGGGACGCCTGATCTAGCGGCGCGCCGGTCTGGCGGATCTTCCCGCAAAGCCTTCGGTCTTTACTCGGCGCATGAGCGCCATCGAGGAATCGAAGCGATGACACCGGAAATTGCCAGCCTGCGCATTACCCGCAGCATCCGTTCGGTAGAAGACGACATGGACGAGCTGCTCGCCAAGGCAGGTGAACTGCTGGCCGAGATCGCCCGCGCCCGCGTTGCCACCGAGGAAGCCGCCCGTCTGGTTCACCAGCCGATGGCCCGCGTTGCCAGCATGCAGAAGAGCCTGATGGACGCGCGTCTCGAACTCGTGAAGGCACACCGTGACCTGACCAAGGTTGCAGAGACCATGGACATTCCGATCCGTTGCCCCGATCAGGCACGTGTCGCGGATGAGCCCGCGACGATGGAGGCGGCAATCGCCGCTTGAGCCCGGAGGAGGGGCAGGCGTGATCAATACCGAACAGGTGGTGTTTTTCCTGCTCCTTATCGGCTCGGTCGGGCTGGCGTTGTGGAAGGGTGGTGCCCCCGAGAGATGGGGCGCCGTCGTGATCCTCGCCATGGTCGGCATTGAAGCCCTGGCGGAGGTCGTCCTCCCCAGCGGGTTCCGGCGAGTCGATCCGTTCTCCCTGCTGACCGATCTGGTGGGCACTGTCGGCTTCGGCTGGCTTGCCATCCAGGCACTGAGGATTTGGCCGCTATGGGCTACCTCCCTGCAACTGCTGAGCCTGAGCGCGCACTTCGCGCGGTGGGCGGACCTGGGCATTCCGCCCCTGGTCTATGCGGTGATGCGTGGGACGCCGACGGCCTTCGCGTTGCTGGCGTTGATCTTCGGGACGATACTGCACCTGCGGCGCCTGCGTCGCGATGGCAGCGATCGCTCCTGGCAGGACTGGTCCCCGGATACTGCCGGGTCAGACCCCTATCGCGCCAGTTACTCGAAACACTGGTGATCCAGCTCGGCTGCCTGGGCCGGGAGATACTGGTGGAATTGCCATACGACCGCGAGGGGCGGCTGGTCGGTGAGGCCTTGTGCATCGCCGGAGGTGTCGACTCGATCAGCGGCAGTTATCGGATGCTTGTCCATCGCGCGCTGGAGCGTGACGCGGCGGGTATCGTGCTTGCGCATAACCACCCCTCGGGCAGTCATCGGCCAAGCCGTGCCGATGTTGCCGCGACGCGCCAGTTGGCGGCGGTGTGCCGGGCTGTGGATCTGGAATTGTTCGACCATCTGGTGATTGGCGGGCGCTGCGTTGCAAGCATGCGCCAGGCTGGACTGATCGTGGGGACGGCGCAGGCGCAATCGGCCTGATCCACTCCCGATCTGTCCGTCCCAACGGCCCACCCGATGACCGACGACAAGGTTCGGCGACAATCCCTCCGTCGCCGGACGCAGGCCGGGCGGGCCCCACCCCCCACCCACAACATCCGCCCGGCCTGCTCTTTTTTCCGAAATTCCGGGCCCCGGAGCGGGCCGGTGCCGCATTCAAAATGCGCCTCGGAGTATTTTCAAACGAGCTCTGTCGCGAAGATTGCGGGGCTGTATAGAGAGCGTGTCGGCGGCGTTTTCCGGCCTTGCCTTTTTGCGGCAATGGGATTATCTGCGCCTCATCCCGACATTGGTGAAACAAGGTTCGGGCTGGCGCCGGAAGGGGCCGGCGCGAAACCGCGTTGTACCGAATGTCCAGTTTGCAGACTCAACGAATCGATCCGGAGAACACGGCTTGGCCGACATCGCGCGCATTACTGAAGTCATCGAACCGGAAGTTACCGCTCTCGGCTTCGATCTCGTGCGCGTGCGGATCTTCGGCAAGAGCGAAGTGGGTGACGATGAAATCGCGCTCCAGATCATGGCTGAGAATCCGGAAACCGGCCAGCTCGTGATCGAGGACTGCGTGAAGCTGTCCCACCGCATTTCCGACCGTATGGACGCGCTTGAGGAGGCCGGTGAAGTGCTGATCGAGGAGGCTTACCGCCTCGAAGTCAGCTCGCCCGGTATCGACCGTCCGCTGACCCGCCCGAAGGACTTTGCCAATTGGGCAGGGCAGGAAGCCAAGATCACTCTCACCGTTGCCATCGAAGGTAACCGCAAGACGCTGCAAGGCGATCTGGTCGGGATCGAAGGCGATGTCGTGACGCTCGACGAGCGCAAGTCTGGCCGGGTGACTTTCCCGCTCGGCGATATTCATTCCGCAAGGCTGGTCCTCACGGACAAGCTGATCGCCGCAACCCGCCCGCTGGATGTCAGCGGGGCCGACGAGATCGTCGAGGAACAGGAAGACTAAGCCAATGGCCAGTGCGATTTCCGCCAACCGCGCCGAGCTGCTTGCAATCGCGAATTCCGTCGCTTCGGAGAAGATGATCGACAAGTCGATCGTCATCGAGGCGATGGAGGAAGCTATCCAGAAGTCGGCCCGTAACCGTTACGGCGCCGAGAACGACATTCGCGCCAAGCTCGATCCGCGGACCGGCGACCTGCGCCTGTGGCGCGTCGTCGAGGTGGTCGAGCACGTCGAGGACTACTTCAAGCAGGTTGACCTCAAGCAGGCCGAAAAGCTCCAGAAGGGCGCGCAGCTCGGCGACTTCATCGTCGATCCGCTGCCGCCGGTGGACCTCGGCCGTATCGACGCGCAGTCGGCCAAGCAGGTGATCTTCCAGAAGGTCCGCGATGCCGAGCGTGACCGTCAGTACGAAGAATTCAAGGACCGCGTGGGTGAGATCATCACCGGCGTGATCAAGTCGGTCGAATTCGGCCACGTGATCGTGAACCTCGGCCGCGCCGAGGGCGTGATCCGCCGCGATCAGCAGATCCCGCGCGAAGCCGCCCGCGTCGGCGAGCGCGTCCGCGCGCTGGTGATGCGCGTCGAGCGTCAGAACCGCGGTCCGCAGATCTTCCTCAGCCGTGCGCACCCGGACTTCATGAAGAAGCTCTTCGCGCAGGAAGTGCCCGAGATCTACGACAACATCATCGAGATCAAGGCCGCTGCCCGCGACCCGGGCTCGCGCGCCAAGATCGGCGTGATCAGCCACGATCACTCGATCGACCCGGTCGGCGCCTGCGTCGGCATGAAGGGCAGCCGCGTGCAGGCCGTCGTGCAGGAACTGCAGGGCGAGAAGATCGACATCATCCCCTGGAGCGAAGACACCGCGACCTTCGTGGTCAACGCGCTTCAGCCCGCGACTGTCAGCCGCGTCGTCATCGACGAGGAAGAAAGCCGCATCGAAGTCGTCGTGCCCGATGACCAGCTCTCGCTGGCAATCGGCCGCCGCGGTCAGAACGTGCGTCTGGCCTCGCAGCTGACCGGCTCGCAGATCGACATCATGACCGAGGCGGAGGCTTCGGAGAAGCGCCAGAAGGAATTCACCGAGCGCTCGAAGATGTTCGAGGAAGAGCTCGACGTCGACGAAACCCTTTCGCAGCTGCTGGTGGCCGAAGGCTTCAGCGAGCTGGAAGAAGTGGCCTATATCGAGGTTGCCGAACTGGCCGGAATCGAAGGCTTCGACGAAGAACTCGCCGAGGAACTTCAGAGCCGCGCGCAGGAAGCACTTGAGCGCCGCGAAGAAGCGAGCCGTGAGGAACGTCGCGGTCTGGGCGTCGAAGACGCGCTGGCCGAACTGCCGTACCTCACCGAGGCGATGCTGGTGGTTCTCGGCAAGGCCGGGATCAAGACGCTCGACGATCTGGCGGATCTCGCCACCGACGAGCTGATCGCCAAGAAGCGCACCGAACAGCGTCGTCGCGACGGTTCCGTGAACAAGCGCGCCCGCGACGAAGACAAGGGCGGCGTGCTCGGCGAGTACGGCCTGAACGAAGAACAGGGCAACGAGATCATCATGGCTGCCCGTGCCCACTGGTTCGAAGACGAACCGGCTACCGAGGAGGCCGCCGATGCGGAATCCTCGCAATGAGCGCGTAAGCTCCGACATCGACGGTTCCGGCCCGGAGAGGACTTGCATCCTCTCCGGCCAGACCGGTGCGCGTGAAGCGTTCGTCCGTCTGGCGATTTCGCCTGACGGACTGGTGCTTCCCGACGTCCACGCGCGTGCCCCGGGGCGCGGCGCGTGGCTTGGCGTTTCGCGCGAGACCCTTGAAAATGCCCTCAAGAAGGGCAAACTAAAGGGAGCGATGGCGCGCGCCTATAAAGGCGCCCAACTCACCATCCCCGAAGACCTGGCAGACAGGATCGAACAGGCGCTGATCCGCGCACTGACCGACCGGCTGGGCCTCGAACTGAAATCGGGCAAGTTGCTCATGGGCTCGGACCGTATCGCGCAGAACGCGCGTGAGGGCCGGGTGGAGTGGCTCGCCCATGCCGCCGATGCGAGCGAAGATGGCTCGCGAAAGCTCGACCAGGCCTGGAGAGTCGGGAGCGAGGCGGAAGGAAGCGGTCTCAAGGGCACACGCTTGCCACTGGACCGGGAGACGCTGTCTGTGGCATTGGGCCGCGACAACGTCGTTCACCTGGCGCTCAACGATCGCGGCTCGGCCAACCGAGTCGCGGCGCAGTTGCAGCGCCTCCTGCATTTCCAGGGGCAGCCCCGTGCCGGCGAAACCGCCGATGAGCACGGGGGCGATATGGCTAGTGGCACGGATACGGCACAGGCTGCTGCATCCGCGACGACGAATTGAGACCGAAGGGCAAGACGAGAGATATGAGCGAGACCGACAACAAACCGACCCTGGGCCGCAAGCCGCTTGGGCTTAAGCGCTCGGTGGAAGCGGGTGAGGTCAAGCAGACCTTCAGCCACGGCCGCACCAACAAGGTGGTGGTCGAGGTGAAGCGTAAGAAGCTGATCGGCAAGCCCGGGTCCGAAGGCGCAGTAGAGGCCGCTCCGGCGCCTGCGCCGCAGGCCGCCGCGCCCGTGCAGCAGCGCCCCGCGCCGACGCCGCCGCCGGCCCCGCGTCCCACGATCATTCCGGGCGAGACCCCGCAGGAGCGCGTTGCCCGCCTCCAGCGCGAGGCTGAGGCCGATCGCTTTGCCGCGCTCGAAGAAGCCAATCGCCGCGAGCAGGAAGAGAAGCTGCGCGCGCTTGAGGATGAAAAGCGCCGCGCGGAAGATAACCGCCGCGCCGAAGAGGAAGCCGCCCGCGCCGCCCAGAGCGAGGCTGCCGCACCGGTGGAGACCGAACAGGCCGCCGAGCCTGCTGCCCCGGAAGCCGTTGCTGCCGAATCGGCTGCGCCTGAAGCAGTCGCCGCTCCGGCTGCCGAAGCCGCTGCTCCGGTTGAAACACCTGCCGAGGTTTCCGCTGAAGCGCCTGTCGAAGCCAAGGCTGCTCCGCAGCCTGCCGCGCCTGTTGCTGCAACGCCCGCTCCGGCTCCCGCGCCGCGTCGTTTCACCCCGGTGAAGCGCCCCGAGCCGGTGCGTCGTCCCGAGCCTGCTCCGGCTGCTGCCGAGCCCGCTGCTGCCGCTCCGGCTGCTGCTCCCGCGCCCGCCGCGCAGGCTACGGCTTCGGCACCTGCCGCAACCGCGAACGCGGGCAGCGCTGCTCCCCGTGGTCCGGCCGCACCCAAGAAGGGCGCTCCGCCGCCGCCGCGCAGCACGCCCGAGCGTGACCGCAAGGGTGGCGATCGCCGCCAGTCGGGCAAGCTGACCGTCAACCGCGCTCTGAACGACGACGAGGGCGCCCGCGCCCGTTCGCTCGCCGCGCTGAAGCGTGCCCGTGAGAAGGAGCGCCGTGCGCACTTCTCGGGCTACAACCAGCAGCGCGAGAAGCAGGTCCGCGACGTGGTCGTCCCCGAGGCGATCACCGTTCAGGAACTGGCGAACCGCATGGCCGAGAAGGGCGCCGACCTCGTCAAGTCGCTCTTCAAGATGGGCATGATGGTCACCGTCAACCAGACGATCGATCAGGACACCGCTGAACTGCTCGTGACCGAATTCGGCCACAACATCCAGCGCGTGTCGGAAAGCGATGTCGACATCGACAGCTCGACCGACGTCGATGCGACCGAGACGCTGAAGCCGCGTCCGCCGGTCGTCGCGATCATGGGCCACGTCGACCACGGCAAGACCTCGCTGCTCGATGCCCTGCGCGGTACCGACGTGGTGAAGGGCGAAGCCGGCGGCATCACCCAGCACATGGGCGCCTACCAGATCAAGACCAAGGGCGGTGAGCTGATCACCTTCCTCGACACGCCGGGCCACGCCGCCTTCACGCAGATGCGTATGCGCGGTGCCAACGTGACCGACATCGTGATCCTGGTGGTCGCTGCCGACGACGGCATCATGCCGCAGACGATCGAGGCCATCAATCACACCCGCGCCGCCGGCGTGCCGATGATCGTGGCCATCAACAAGATGGACAAGCACGAGGCCAACCCGCAGCGCGTCCGCGAACGTCTGCTTGAGCACGAGATCGTCGTCGAGGCGATGTCGGGTGAAGTGCAGGACGTGGAAGTCTCGGCCAAGTCCGGCGCCGGTCTCGACGAGCTGATCGAGAAGATCCTGCTTCAGGCCGAACTGATGGAACTGAAGGCTAACCCGGACCGTGAGGCCGAGGCGACCGTGATCGAAGCCAAGCTCGACAAGGGCAAGGGTCCGCTCGCGACCGTGCTGGTCAACCGTGGTACCCTGAAGGTCGGCGACATCCTCGTCGTCGGTACCGAGAGCGGCCGCGTGCGCGCCATGCTCGACGACAAGGGCCGCCAGGTGAAGGCCGCACCGCCTTCGATGCCGGTCGAAGTCCTCGGTATCGGCGGCGTGCCGATGGCCGGTGACAAGCTGACCGTGGTCGAAAGCGAGCAGCGTGCCCGCGAAGTCTCGGCCTACCGTCAGGAACAAGCGACTGCCAAGCGCACCGCGACAGCGCCCGCCAGCATCGACACGATGTTCTCGGCGCTTGCTGCCAAGCAGAACGTCATCGAGTATCCGGTGGTGGTCAAGGCAGACGTGCAGGGTTCGGTCGAAGCGATCAACTCGGCGCTTCACGCCCTGTCGAACGACGAGATCAAGGTCCGCATCCTGCACTCGGGCGTCGGTGCCATCACCGAGACCGACGTGGCCCTGGCTTCGGCCTCGGGTGCGCCGATCGTCGGCTTCAACGTCCGCCCGAACGCCAAGTCGCGCGAGCAGATCGAGAAGACCAAGACGCCGATGATGTACTACGACGTCATCTACGAGCTGACCGCAGAGGTCGCGAAGCAGATGGCCGGCATCTGGGGTCCGGAACGCATCGAAACCGTCGTCGGCCGCGCCGAAGTCAAGCAGGTCTTCCCGGCCGGCAAGCGCGACAAGGCCGCTGGTCTGCTGGTGGTCGAAGGCTTCATCCGCAAGGGTCTCAGCGCCCGTCTTACCCGCAACGACGTCATCGTTTCGGCAACGACGATCTCCTCGCTGCGCCGCTTCAAGGACGACGTGGACGAAGTGCGCGCCGGTCTGGAATGCGGTGTCGTGCTGGCGGATACCAACGACATCAAGCCGGGCGACCACCTCGAAGTCTTCGAGGTCAGCCACCGCGAGCGTACGGTCGGCTAAGGCCTGCCGGTCTCACGCGGGCGAAAGCTCAGCGCGAACAGACGGCCATCGTCGGGCGAACAGCCCGGCGGTGGCCGTCCGCCGTTGGGGCTTCCCGGACCCGCAGCAGTTTGTATCTTCCGGCAGCCGGATTAAGTGCCGGAACCTCTGGTTATGATGGTGGACCGATGACCCGTTACTGTGCCTTCTTCGCCTCGATCAATGTCGGCGGAAACCGCCTGACCATGGCCGACTTGCGCTATGCGCTTGAGCGCGAGGATATCGCCAATGTCGAAACCGTCATCGCCAGCGGCAATGTCCTGTTCGACTACGACGACCGCCCGACCGAAGGCTTGGAAGAGCTGTTCGAATACGTGATGCGCGAACGCTTCGACATGCAGACCTTCGCCGCCGTCCGCAATCGCGCCGAAGTGTTGGCGGCAGTCGAGCAAAATCCCTTCGTCGGCGGGAGCGAGGACAAGTTCGTCCATACCTTCCTGCTCGAACGTCAGCCCACCCAGGCGCAGTTCGACAAGCTGGTGGCCGATTACGCCGGGCGCGGGGATGAGACGCTCGCATTGGGGCCGCGCAGCCTCTACGTCGATTTCGTCCACGGAGTGGCCGAGAGCCGGCTGACCTCGGCCTTCATCGAGCGCAAGCTGGGCTGCCGGGGCACTGCCCGCAATGTCCGCTCGCTGGCGCGTATCGTGGCCAAGATGTGAGCCTCCGGCGCATCCGCGCCGGGCATGAAAAAGGGCGGCGCGCCAGATGCGCACCGCCCTTCCTATTCGGTTCCGTGATCGGAGATCAGTGGAACATGTTCATGGTCACAGCGGCAATGACTCCGCTGGTGATGCCCACGAGCAGCATGTCATTGCCCGAACGGACGTAGTGGTAGCCCTTCGGCGGGGCCTTCACGTTGTGGTAGTGGCGATAGTCGACGACCTGGTAGTTGGTCGCACGATTGCGGTCGAACCGCTCGCCCTTCTGGAAACGGTGCGGCGCGGGGGCCTGCTTGTGGGGCTCGGAGTGGCCCTGCGGACCATGGCCCTGCTGGCCATGATAGTCGGGCGCCGCCATCGCGGGTGCTGCGAGGCCGGGCATCGCAAGCGCGGCGACGAGCAGGGTGGCGGTGAACTTTCGCATTTTGTCAGCTCCTTGAAGCGTGGGGGGACGGTGTCTTAACCACAGGAACGGCGAATGGTGTCAGAAACAATTGTTGCAAATTGTCGCCGGCCGCCCACATGGAGACTTCCATGGCCCGCCAGCAGATCACGCCCGAACAGCACTCCGTCCGCCTTCTCAAGGTGGGTGAGCAAGTGCGTCACATCATTTCCGAGATTCTCTCGCGCCAGCAGGTCCACGACCAGACGCTGAGCGGGCATCTCGTTTCCGTTACCGAAGTGCGGATGACACCCGATCTGCGGCAGGCGACCGTTTTCGTGAAGCCGCTGCTCGGTGTGGACGAGGAAGAAGTGCTCAAGGCGCTGCGTACCAACACCGCCTTCTTCCAGCGCGAAGTCGCCCAGCGGCTGAAGCTGCGGTCGGCGGCCAAGATCCGCTTCCGTCAGGATGAGACGTTCGAGGAAGCGAGCCGCATCGATGCGTTGCTCAGCGATCCGCGCGTGAAGCGCGATCTCGATGCGGCCGGAAGCGATCCGATCGACGAGGAAGAGTGAGGCGCGGGAGGGCCGTCTGGGCCCTCCGTCCCCCAATACTCCTGCGCCGGGTCAGCCCGGCGCGAATGTCAGCGTGACGCGGTCCCAGCGCGCGGCGGCGAGGTCCTCGGGCGTGATCCAGAACTGGAACAGCCCCGTATCTCCCCAGTTCCACTCGATCATATCGTCGCAGCCGAGCTGAAGCAGCAGCACCTGACCGGGGTGGACCAGCGAGCCCGCTACACCGGCGCCGAACAACTGGTGCTGGTGGCGGATCGCCAGCAGATGGCCGGAATTGATCCGCGCCAGTTCCTCGTCGGGCACTTGGGCAAAGGCGCCATCATCGCCGGTGACCATGGCGCGCAGCGAGACCGTCGCCAGATCACCCAGCGTCTGGGGCACGCAGAAGCGCACCAATCGCGCGCAGTCGTGATGGACCTGCGCGAGCACTTCCTCGATCACATCCATCTCGTCGGGATCGAGCGGGCTCCACGCATCGCGTCCGGCGATGAAGCCATCCATGGCGGCGATCATCCGCGCGAGGCTGGCACGCTCGGCCTGAAGCGCGGGTAGCTCCGCTTCGCTCGCAGCGAGTGCGGCGCGCGCTTCGTCGAGATCGCCGCGCGCGGCTGTCGGCGTTGCTTGCAGGGTGGCGAGACGGGCCTCGGCGTGGGTCAGGCGCTCCTGCTCCATTGCCATTTCCCGCGCGGCGCCATCCATGGCGGCGTGCAGGCAGTCGGCCAGATACATGACGCCGTGCCACCACAGCCGCTGCACCGGTTCGCGCACCGTATAGGCGCTCTCGCGCGTTGCCACGCGGGCGGTGAGCCAGGCGGTTTCGCCTGCATCTCCCGCAAGCTCTTCCGCGACCGGGTGCTCGTAGTCCTCGTCCGCCAAGTCACCGCCGACCGGAGCCAGCACACCGGCAGGCCGTTCCGCGACCATCGGCTCCACGGGCCAGAACGGGAAGTAGGGCCGGGACAGCCGCGAAACATGCTCGGGGAGCGGATAGCCGCCCTCGTCGAAAGCGGGCGGGAGATCGGCGGGAGGTTCGGTGAAGACGTGATCGCCGCTGGGCACCTCGATCACCGCGCCGGTGCCTAGGAAAAACGCCAGCGCTCCGGAGCACGGCAGCGGGCTTTCGGGGCAGGCGGCGGCCAATTCGGCAAGGTCTATCTGCGCGGCGAAGGGCAGGGCGCCGTGTTCGTCGCGCGGCCATGACAGTGCGCCGAGCCGGGGCAGGCCGCCCAGCCAGCTGGTACTGTCGAACCATGTCTGCTCGTCGATGTCGCGTTCGCGGGGGCGGCGGGAGAGCACGATGGGGGTGAGCGAAAGCGCCGGAACTGTGCCGGCCCGTCGCGGCTCCACCGCCACGGGTTCGGGATCGGGCACCGGGGGATATTCGGACTCGGCCGGAATGGCCTCGCCGACGATATCTGCTACTTCTTCGTAGCCCTCATCCCGCAGGAGGCCGGGCACGCGGTCCATTTCGGGTTCGACCGGATCGGGTTCAGGCCGCCAGACCAGTTCGGGATCGGGATGGACCAGCTTGCGCCGACGCCCCTGCCGCGATCTCGACGGTTCGACGTCCGACATCGGGACCAGCGCTGTGCGCCCGCTGCCACGCCCTACCACGGCCAGCAGCAGCGCCAGCACCATACCGGTCGCGAGCGGCGCGATCACGGCGGCGTCTCGCCCGGACAGCGCGGAGGCGCGTGCGGCGGTCTGGTCAAGCGTTTCGAGAGCAGGTCGCGCAGCGGGGGGACCCAATGGTGCGAGCGGGAACAGCGCGACATATGCAGCTACGATCGCGGTCAGCGTGAAGACCGCGAAGACGGCGATCCATCTCCTCATCACCACCTCCAGCAAGGGCCAACTCAGCCTCGGCCACCGTCAGCTTCGAGTTGTCGCCATAGTGTCTTAGAGAACCTTGCTGGCTTCCATTCAAGCGGGGACAAATGCAGTTCATGCCCGTGCGGAGGGCAAGTGGGCATGTTATCCCCAGTTAGATGGCTAAACTCTATTTTTACTATGCCAGCATGAATGCCGGGAAGTCGGCGACCTTGCTTCAGGCGAACTTCAATTACCACGAACGCGGCATGCGCACGATGCTCTGGACGGCCGCGCTGGACGACCGCGGCAGCGGCGAAAGCGGTGACGAGCACGCCATCGAAAGCCGCATCGGCCTCCATGCCGCCGCCCACCGCTTCACGCCCGAGACCGACCTGGCCGCACGGGTCGGCGCCGTCCACGCGGTGGAGCCGCTGGCCTGCGTGCTGATCGACGAGGCGCAGTTCCTCACCCCCGAACAGGTCTGGCAATGCGCGCGGATTGCCGACCGTTCGGGCATCCCGGTGCTCTGCTACGGGCTGCGGACCGATTTTCGCGGAGAACTGTTTCCAGGCTCCGCTGTGCTGCTGGGGATTGCCGATTCCCTCGTGGAGTTGAAGGCGGTCTGCCATTGCGGCCGCAAGGCGACGATGAACCTGCGGGTTGATGCCTCCGGGGCGGGCGTGCGCGAGGGCGCGCAGACCGAGATTGGTGGGAACGATCGCTATGTTGCGCTGTGCCGCCGTCATTTCGGGGAATCGCTGGGGCTCTAGGCGAACGACCAATTCAGAACGGAAGAAGACGCCCAACCCAACCCGTCATCCCCGCGAAGGCGGGGATCCCGCTATTCTTGGCGGGCGTGGCAAAAGGAAGCGGGGCCCCCGCCTTCGCGGGGGCGACGAGCTTTTGACAGGGGGTGAAGAGGTTTGGGTCGGTGGCTCGGCCTCGATTTTGAGCGCGTTTGGTCGCGCACTGAAAACGGCTTCAATTCAGCGCTGAATTCGAGGGCGGCCTCGGCGCTGCTGGCTCAAGCCGTCCCGTTAGTCGGGCGACTCCCCGCTGCGGCCTGTCCCCCGGTGGCAATCTGGGCGAAATCGGCAGGCAACGATTGTCTCTTTCTCTCGTTCGGAGTGCGACAACGGGTGCAGGCGACGGGTCTTGATGCAGCATGCAATAGTCCATCTGGGATATCACAAGACGGCCACCACATGGCTGCAGAAGCAGCTGTTTCCCAATGCGACCAGCCACGATTTCCTTCCGCGACAGGCCGTTCAGGAGGCCTTTCTTAAGCCTGCCGGCATGCACTTCTGCCCCCGGCAGGCCAGCGAGGTACTCTCACTGCGCGGGCGCAACCGGCCGGTGTTGCTGAGCGAGGAAAACCTCTCCGGCTATATCCATAACGGCGGCCTGCACGGTTTCGTGGCGCCCGAAGTGGCGCGGCGCATCAAGGCGGTCCTGCCCGATGCGCATATCGTGATCTTCATCCGCAACCAGTTCGAGATCTGCCGCGCAAGCTATGCGCAGTATGTCTCGGGCGGCGGGACATGGGGTCAGCGCCGCTATTTCGAGACTGCGCGCATGGTGCGCGGCGCGCTGACGCGGCCGTGGAAGGCGCCGGTCTTCGAATTCGAGCATTTCGAGTACGACCGCCTTGTCGCCTATTACGACGACCTGTTCGGGCGCGAGCATGTCCACGTTTATCCCTACGAGTGGCTGTGCGACCGCAACGCCCTGATCGAACGGATGCAGCAGGATCTGGGGCTGTCTATCGAGGACATGCCGCCGGAGGGATCGCGTGCGAATACCTCGTTGGGGGCGGCCGGGCTGGCGGTGATGCGCGGCGTCAACCTTTTCACGCGGCAGTCGGTGGTGAACAAGGATCACATCGTCGACCTGCCGGGCGGGCAGATACTGCGCCACGGTGCCAAGTGGCTGTGCGGCCGCATGCCGGCGATCAACGCGCGCCCCGCCCGCATAGCCCCGCGCCTGCGTGAGCGCATTGCCGGTCACTACCCGGACAGCAACCGGCGCCTCATGGCCCTGCGCGATCTGCCGCTGGAAGAGCTGGGCTACCCGGTCTAGGCGCGTGTTGGGCTGTGAATACAATCGTTTCATAATGTGGAAACGATGACGATTAAGCTATCGTGTGCGTCATAAACCCTACACACAACCGTTCCAGAGGAGTTCGGTAATCGTGGCGGCAGGCCCGCCATGGCGCTCTGAAACGGGGAACATGACTATGACACGTGCAATCCTTCTGGCGACGCTGGCGGCTGCTACCAGCCTGGCGGCCTCTCCGGTGCTGGCCGCAACGATCGACGCTCCGGTCGTGGAGCGCCTTTCGCCCGATACGGTCGCGGTGCGCTGGAACGGCGGCGATCCCGTCGACGTCTTGGCCGCGAAGGGCTTCGACACGCCGGACAGCGCTGCCAGCCTGCTCGCATCCAAGGATGCGGGCGGCCGGTTCGAGGCACACCCCGGCCAGCACGAGCGGCCGATCTACCTGCTTCGCGACACGCGCACGGGCCAGACAGTCCATGTCGCCGAGCGCGTTCTGCAACTGGAGCAGGGCACCAACTTCCGCGATCTCGGCGGCTACACGGGTGCCGACGGCAAGCATGTCCGCTGGGGCATGCTTTACCGCTCGGGCGGTCAGGCTATGCTGACCGATGACGACGTGCGCGAGATCAAGGGTCTTGGCATCGTCAATCTCATCGACCTTCGCTCGAACGACGAGCGCGTGCTCGCGCCCACGCGTCTGGACGGCATTCGCTATCAGGCGATGGGCTATTCGATGAACGCGATCAACATCGGCCCCGATCAGCTTCAGAAAATGAAGGAAAATCCCGGCGTCGGCCTGATGGCGGCCTATCGCACGATGCCGGAGATGATCACGCCGCAGATCCGCATGGTGTTCCGCACGATGCTGGACCATCAGGGGCCGCTCGTCTGGAACTGTACGGCGGGGCAGGACCGGACCGGCATCGTGAGCGCGCTGGTGCTCTCCGCGCTGGGCGTGCCGCGCGACCAGATCTATGCCGATTACGTCCTGACCACGAAGTCCCGTAATCCTCACTGGGAAATGCCGCCGATCTCGGACGCGACCGTCAAGGAGCATCCGGCAGCGGCGATGTGGGCGGCCATGCAGAGCGAACCCGCCTTTGCGAAGCCGTTTCCGCTGACCGGCGCGGACGGCGTGCCCTTCATCGCCGCCGCCTTCCAGGCGATCGAGGCGAAGTGGGGATCGGTTGACGCCTTCCTCGATCAGGGCATCGGCCTGCACAAGGAAGACATCGCCCAGCTTCGCAAGCTCTATCTGGAGTAAGTCCGAGGGCCCATTGCGATGAGCGCCCCGGCACCCTAGATCGGCGGCATGGACAATACCCTGCTGCAAGCCGCGGCGCTCATCGTTCCCCTTATCCTTGCGATCGTCTTCCACGAGGTTGCCCATGGCTGGACCGCGCTGGCGCTTGGCGATCCCACCGCGCTGGAGCAGCGGCGGCTTTCGCTCAATCCGCTGCGGCATGTCGATCCCATCGGCACGGTGCTGCTTCCGGGCTCGCTCGCACTGGCGGGGGCGCCGGTGTTCGGCTGGGCCAAGCCGGTGCCGGTCAACCGCTGGCGGTTACGCGATCCCCGGCGCGGGATGATGGTGGTGGCCGCAGCCGGTCCGGGCAGCAACCTTGTGCTGGCGGCCATCGGCGCGGTGTTGCTGGGGCTTCTGGTGCGCGTGGCCGGGTCTTCCGAGAGCGCGGCACTCCAGTTCATCGCGATGAATTTCAACAACTTCATCATGATCAACGTGTTCCTGGCGCTGTTCAACCTGCTGCCGATCCCGCCGTTCGACGGTTCGCACATCGTCGAGGGGCTGCTGCCGGATCGCTTGGCAGCGAGCTATGCGCGGTTGCGGCCTTACGGGTTTCCGCTGTTGATCCTGCTCCTGATCGTGGTGCCCTACTTCTACCCGCAGTGGGCGCTGGTCCGTCACCTCGTCCTGCCGCCGGTGATCTGGATGACCGACCATTACTACGCGCTGGCCCACGCCGTCGCCGGCATTTGACGGCGCGAAAGCCGCACCAAAGTTGACAAACCGACCCGGCGGGACTTGGGGGAGGGCATGACTTCCTCTCCCGCAACCCGCCCCGCCCCTCATGGCTGGATCATCCTCGACAAGCCGCTCGGGCTGGGCTCGACGCAGGCCGTCGCCGCCGTGAAGCGCAACTTGCGCGAGGCGGGCTACGGCAAGAAGGTTAAGGTCGGCCACGGCGGCACGCTCGATCCGTTGGCGACCGGTGTGTTACCGGTTGCGCTGGGCGAGGCGACCAAGCTGGCCGGCCGTATGCTCGATGCCAGCAAGATTTATGAGTTCACCATTCAGTTTGGCCGACAAACCGATACGTTGGATCTTGAGGGTGAGGTAGTAGCCACGAGCGACTTTCAGCCGGGCTTCGGCGCGGTCGAATCGATCGTGCAAGAGCGCTTCACCGGTGAAATTGACCAGATCCCTCCGGTGTACTCGGCGATCAAGGTGGATGGCGAGCGGGCCTATGACCTGGCGAGGGCTGGGGAAGAGGTTCAGCTCAAGTCCCGCAGGGTGACGATTTTCGAATGGGAGTACGTCGCCGAGGGGTTCGTCGGCGAATGGGATGCGAGCGAGCAATACGCTACGTTGCGGGTAAAAGTTTCCAAGGGAACGTACATTCGCAGCCTCGCGCGCGACATCGCGATTGCTCTCGGAACGGTGGGCCATGTCACCATGCTACGCCGTATCAAGGCCGGTCCGTTCGACCTGTCCCGGGCGATTTCGCTGGACAAATTGAACGAAATCGGCAAGGGCGCACCGCTTGAACAGATACTCTTGCCACTAGAGGTGGGGCTGGACGACATCCCGGCCATCGACCTCGGTTCGGAGCAGGCAAGAGCGGTCCGACAGGGCCGCGTTCTGACCGAACTGCCCCATGAAGACGGGCTCTACTGGGCGCGAGAGGGAACCATTCCCGTCGCGCTGATGGAGCTTTCGGGCGGAGAAGCCCGCGTCGTCAGGGGATTCAACCTATCAGATGTCGCGGAGTAAAGTACTATGTCGGTTACCGCTGAAAAGAAGCAGGACATCATTTCGGACAACGCACGCGTCGCTGGCGACACGGGCAGCCCGGAAGTTCAGGTCGCGATCCTCACCGAGCGCATCCGCAACCTGACCGAGCACTTCAAGGCTCACCACAAGGACAACCACTCGCGTCGCGGTCTGCTGGCCATGGTCAACAAGCGCCGCTCGCTGCTCGACTACCTTAAGAAGAAGGACGTCGCGCGGTACAACTCGCTGATCCAGAAGCTGGGTCTGCGTAAGTAAGAACTAACGGGAAGCGGCCCCTCAGCGGGCCGCTTCTTGCATCAGGGGTCCGTCCGCAATTCGGCGGCAGACCCGGGGGCCCCAAAGCGGCCTCACACCGGACCGGGACGGCATACCCGGCAGTAAACCCCGCCGCGCAATAGGGCCGGTGGGCTGAGGAAAACCTCTTATGTTCGACGTCAAAACCGTAAGCATGGAGTGGGGCGGCAAGACGCTCACTCTGGAAACCGGCCGCGTGGCCCGTCAGGCCGACGGCGCCGTCCTTGCCACCTATGGCGAAACGGTTGTGCTCTGCGCGGTTACCGCCGCCAAGTCGGTGAAGGAAGGCCAGGACTTCTTCCCGCTGACCGTGCACTACCAGGAAAAGTTTTCGTCCGCAGGACGCATCCCGGGTGGCTTCTTCAAGCGTGAACGCGGCGCCACCGAAAAGGAAACGCTGACCAGCCGCCTGATCGACCGTCCGGTCCGTCCGCTGTTCCCCGAAGGTTTCTACAACGAAATCAACGTCATCGCCCAGGTTCTGAGCTTTGACGGCGAGACCGAGGCCGACATCGTTGCGATGATCGCCGCTTCGGCCGCGCTGACCATCTCGGGCGTGCCCTTCATGGGCCCGATCGGCGCCTGCCGCGTCGGCTTCGTCGATGGCGAATACACGCTGAACCCGAAGCAGACCGCCGCGCTGGCCGATGGCCGCCTCGATCTCGTCGTCGCCGCCACCGGCGATGCCGTGATGATGGTGGAATCGGAAGCCAAGGAACTGACCGAGGAAGAGATGCTCGGCGCCGTCATGTTCGCGCATGACGAATGCCGCAAGGTCGTCAACCTCGTGATCGACCTGGCCGAAAAGGCTGCCAAGGAACCTTGGGAAATCGACCTGTCGGACAACACGGCCGACGTTAAGGCGAAGCTCAAGAAGGCCGTCGGCAAGGACGTTACCGCTGCCTACAAGCTGACCGACAAGTCGGCCCGCTCGAACGCGCTGAACGCCGCTCGCGCCAAGGCCAAGGAAGCTTTCGCCGGTGAAACGCCGCAGCTGCAGATGGTCGCCATCAAGACCATGAAGAAGCTGGAAGCGGAAATCGTTCGCGGCGCCATCCTCAAGGACGGCAAGCGCATCGACGGCCGCAAGCTCGATCAGGTTCGCCCGATCGAATCGATGGTCGGCTTCCTGCCGCGCACCCACGGTTCGGCGCTGTTCACCCGCGGTGAAACGCAGGCGATCTGCACCACCACGCTGGGCACCAAGGACGCCGAGCAAATGATCGACGGCCTGGAAGGCCTGTCGTACTCGTCGTTCATGCTGCACTACAACTTCCCGCCCTACTCGGTCGGCGAAGTGGGCCGCTTCGGCGCTCCGGGCCGTCGCGAGATCGGCCACGGCAAGCTGGCATGGCGCGCGCTGCACCCGGTGCTGCCCGCCAAGGAAGACTTCCCCTACACCATCCGCATCCTGTCGGACATCACCGAGTCCAACGGCTCGTCCTCGATGGCGACGATCTGCGGCGGCTGCCTTTCGATGATGGACGCCGGCGTGCCGCTGGCTCGTCCGGTTTCGGGCATCGCCATGGGTCTGATCCTGGAAGGCGACGAGTTCGCGGTCCTCTCGGACATCCTGGGCGACGAGGATCACCTCGGCGACATGGACTTCAAGGTGGCTGGCACCGAACTCGGCATCACCACGATGCAGATGGACATCAAGATCGCCGGCATCACCAAGGAAATCATGGGTAAGGCGCTGGAGCAGGCGAAGGCCGGCCGCGCGCACATCCTGGGTGAGATGAACAAGGCTCTCGGCTCGGCTCGCACCGAACTGTCGGCCCACGCACCGCGCATCGAGACGATCCAGATCGACAAGTCGAAGATCCGTGACGTCATCGGCACCGGCGGCAAGGTGATCCGCGAGATCGTGGCCGAAACCGGCGCCAAGGTCGACATCGACGACGAAGGCGTGATCAAGATCTCGTCGTCCGACATCGCCCAGATCGAAGCCGCCAAGAAGTGGATCCTCGGCATCGTCGAGGAAGCGGAAGTCGGCAAGATCTACAACGGCAAGGTCGTCAACATCGTCGACTTCGGTGCCTTCGTGAACTTCATGGGTGGCAAGGATGGCCTCGTCCACGTCTCCGAAATGAAGAACGAGCGCGTCGAAAAGCCGACCGATGTCGTCAAGGAAGGCCAGGAAGTTAAGGTCAAGGTCCTCGAGATCGATCCGCGCGGCAAGGTTCGCCTGTCGATGCGCGTCGTCGACCAGGAAACCGGCGCCGAGCTGGAAGACACCCGTCCTGCCCGCGAACCGCGCGAACCGCGCGGCGACCGTGGCCCCCGCGACGATCGCGGCGGTGACCGTCGTGGTCCGCGCCGTGACGGTGGCCGTGGCGGCAACGACCGTGGTCCCCGCGGCGATCGCGGTCCCCGCGGTCCTCGCGACGGTGGCGGCGATCCCGACCACATGCCGGCGTTCCTGAAGGAAGACTGATCGCCAAGCGATCAGTGGCCTGAAGGAAGACTAATCCTTCAGGGCTCGCATGAGCTGAAATGACGAAGGGGCCGCAGCAATGCGGCCCCTTTTTCTTTGCGCGAAGCGAACGGCGCTCGCGGATTCCCGCCAGCACAGCCAATTCTACCAGTGGGGCCAATTCTACCGATGAGGCCAATTCTATCGCGATAATCAAAGCCCCGTCGTCCCCGCGAAGGCGGGGACCCCGCTTTGTTTTGCGGACGCGGAGAGAAGGCAGCGGGACCCCCGCCTTCGCGGGGGCGACGAGATGGTGTGGTATTGGCTGTGGGACCTAAACTTCGCGCGGCTTTGGACGCGTAAGTCGGATATTCGTAGCGCGCAGGTAAGGGGAGGCGTTATTCCTGCCCGCGCTGCCGAAATCGGTCAGCTCGTAACGGCGAGGCGAGGTGCCGGAACATCGTCACGCTTGGCGCGGCGCTCGGAGAGGTTGACGCGATTCTTGCCGCTCTGCTTGGCGGCATAGAGCGCGCTGTCCGCGCAAGGGACCACGTCGGAGGCATTGGTCGCGGTTTCGGGGACGGTGGCAACGCCGAATGAGGCGCTGATTGCGGCGCCGTGCGCTTCAGAGAGGCCTTCGATGCGCTTGCGCAGGATCTCGGCCTTGTCGGCGGCATCCTCCAGCGTGCACTTGGGCATGATCACCACGAGTTCCTCGCCGCCGTAGCGGGCTACCACGTCCGAAGGCCGTAGCGCGCCGACAAGCTGCGCTGCCACGTCGCGCAGCACGGCATCGCCCTTGGCATGGCCGAACTCGTCGTTGACGCGCTTGAAGTTGTCGAGATCGATCATCAGCACCGAAGTGGCGGTGCCGGTCCGCTCGCCAAGACTGACATAGCGTTCGAGCGCATCTTCCATGTAGCGGCGGTTGTAGAGGCCCGTCAGCGGGTCGCGCAGCGATTGGGTGCGCAGCTTTTCGCGCAGCGCGATGTTGGAGAGGGCGAGTGACATCGAATCGGCAAGCGCCCGCGCCACGCGGCGGATATCGTTGAACCGCTCCAGCGCATCCGGCGCATCGCTGGCGAGCAGCAGCAGCCCGAAGACCTGCCCGCGCGCCATCATCGGCACTTCCACGGTCGCTCCGGTGCCGATCTGGTGCATGCAGCACAGCGTGCCACCGGCGGGGTCGTTGATATGGGGTTTGCCGCGCTTGAGCGCCCAGCAGTTGCTGGGCACCAGGGCCGCAGCCGGTTCGAACCTGTCCGAAAGGCCCCATGACTTGGCCAGATCCAGCCGGTCGCGCGAATTGTTGAAGACGTAGAGCGCGCCGCCGAAGCCGGGGAGCAGCCGCACGGCAGTTGCCATCAGCACCGCGCCGGCATCGTCATGATCCTCGGCGGCCTGAAGCATGTCGGTCATGGCGAAAAGCTCTTCGACCTGATTGCGGGCGTCGCGAGCCTCGTCGATGAGGCGAAGATGATCGTCCAGCTCGGCGACCGCGCGGCGCCCGAACACGACGCCGACGAAGAGCGTGAAGAGCGCACAGGCAGCGGCCACGGTGGCGAGCGAGTGGCCGAGCGGTCCGTCGACGAACAGGGCGGCCAAGGCGCAGATGGTGCAGGTCGCCTGAATCGCATGCACCGCAAACCGACGGACAGAAGTGACCGTTTCGTTTGGCGACAGTATACTTTCCTGCTGCACCGCTTCGCACCCAGATTCGATTTAAAAAGAGCCTAGGTAGGAATCTCTAATAAACGGTAACCCTTCAAGTCCGCGATTTGCGATTCCAAAAACATAACAGCAGGCATTCGGCAGGAGTTTTGCGAATTCTGTTGTTAACCATTGGGTGCATTGCGAAGGGGCAAGTGTCGCGGCCCGAATGGTCATTCGGGCGGGCGGTGAGCGCGCAGCGGCGTTCGGCATCCAACGCCTTTTTCGCGCGAGATCTGGAGGGGGCGGGGCAGCCTTGCCAACAAGGCGCGCGCCTGCGCGGAGGGTTTTACAGGGTGCTTATTGAGCCGGTGTCGGCGGGGCCGGGACCCGGCGCGCGCTGACGATCTTCACCGGCGGATCCAGCATCTGCCCACGCATCACGCCTTCGCCCTTGGTGGCCGAGCGCGGTGCGTCCCAGATCTTGTGGACCACGTCCATGCCCGAAACGACATGGCCGAAAGCCGCGAATCCGGCCTTGAACTCGGGATTGTCCGACGAGGGATTGGCGTCCAGCGTGACGACGTCGCCGACCATGATCGTGAAGTCGGCCGTGGCCGTGCCCGGCGCATAGCGCGCCATCGAAATCGTGCCCGAAGTGTGGTGCAGGCCCGTCTGGCTGGTCGGCTCATGCGCGACCGGGGGCAGGACCTTGATGCCTTGCAAGCCGCCCTGAACCAGTCCGGCCGGGGTATCGCCCCAGTCGAGATGCATCGAGCGGTAGAATGTCGTTCCGTCGAACTTCTTGCCGTCGACGTACTTGAGGAAGTTCGCGGTGGTGAGCGGCGCATGCGTCTTGTCGAGCGCGAGTACGATCGTGCCCTCGCTCGTGACCATGGCCACGTAGGCATATTCCACCGGAGTCGCGGCCGGAGCCGGAGCGGTCGCAGCAGCGGCGGGCGCCTGCTGCGCCATCGCCGGTGCCGCCATCAGTGCCAGAGCCGCGCCGGCAAGGACGGGCACGGCAAGGCGCCGGTTCCATCGTGCCATCATCGACTCTGGCGCTGACATGGGATCAGCGAACCCGCGGGCCGCCGAAGGGCAGCGGCGGAGGGGGACGGCGCGCGCCGCGCGGCAGCTGTGCCTGATAGGCCCGGCCGCAATGCTCGACGCAGTAGGGGAAGCCGGGGTTCACGGCCGCGCCGCAGAAGTGGAAGTCCGGCTCACCCGGGTGACCCATCGGCCAGCGGCAAACGCGATCGTTGAGATCGAGCAGGCTGGTCTTGCCCGAAATCTCGGCGCTCGGCTTCGCGGGCACAAGGCGGCGCGGCGGGGCCGGCGGGATCGGCTGCTGCTGATCGCCGGGGCCCTGACGTAGGAAGCCGCCGGGGCCGACCGAAACGACGCGCGGGCCGCTCGGCTTCACGACGGCATCGTCGGCCGCCGGGGTGGCAGCCTGCGGTGCAACCGGTTCGGCTGCGCGCGGGGCCGGTGCAGCCGGGGCCTGCGGCGCGGCGCGTGCAATCACGGGCTCCGCCTTGGGCTCGGGCGCGGCAGGTTGCGCTTCGGCCGCGGGCTTCGCCTTCTTGGGGGCGGGCGCCGGGCGCGCAGGCTTCTCATTGGCCTTGACCGGGGAAGGGCGTGCCTTGAGGCCGAGGCGGTGGGCCTTGCCGATCACCGCGTTGCGGCTGACACCGCCAAGCTCGTCCGCGATCTGGCTGGCAGTGGCACCGCCCTCCCACATCTTGGTCAGCTTCTCGATCCGCTCGTCCGTCCAGCTCATTCCATTTCCATCTCTACAGGGGAGCGATACAGGAGAATCGCCCCGAAATTCCGTCGCACGGCTTGCCTTGGAAAGCCGCAGCCGATACTCGCGGGGGCATGGCCGATCAAACGAATTCGACCGCTCTGCAGACCCCCGAGGGGATTGTGCAGCCCCGCCACTTCCCGGCAAAGGGAGAGCCCCTGATACACCAGGTAAACTGGTTGGGGCTCAAGACCCTTTATATGAAGGAGGTGAAGCGCTTCTTCAAGGTCCAGACCCAGACGATCTGGGCACCGGCGATCACGACGATGCTGTTTCTGGTGATCTTCACTGTCGCGCTGGGTCGCGGCGGGCGCGAGGTTCTGGGCGTTAACTTCGCGACGTTCGTGGCGCCGGGCCTCATCGTCATGGGGATGATGCAGAACGCTTTCGCCAATTCCAGCTTCTCTTTCCTGGCGGGCAAGATCCAGGGCACCATCATCGACTATCTGATGCCGCCGCTGAGCGAGGGCGAATTGATGCTGGCGATGATCGGCGCGGCGGTGACCCGCGCGGTGCTCGTCGGACTGGCGCTGGGCGGGGCCATGCTGCTCTGGCCAGGCGTGGACCTTACTCTCCATCATCCTTGGGCGGTCGTCTGGTTCGGACTGAACGGTTCGGTGTTCCTGGCGCTGCTTGGCCTGCTCTCGTCGATCTGGGCCGAGAAGTTCGACCATAACGCCGCCGTCACCAACTTCGTGATCGCGCCGCTATCGCTGCTGTCGGGCACGTTCTATGTGATCGACAACCTTGCGCCGGCGTTCCAGACGGTGAGCCGCTTCAACCCGTTCTTCTATGTGATCTCGGGCTTCCGCTTCGGCTTCCTGGGGCAAAGCGACATCGGCAATTCCAACCTTGCCGTGCTGCACAGCGCGATCGGGTTGGGCGTGCTCAATGCCGCCTTCGCGCTGGTGGTCTATTGGGTGCTGCGTTCGGGCTGGAAGCTCAAGGGCTGAGCCGCTCCGCACCTCGATACAAACAAGAACGCCGGCGTGACCCTGTCACGCCGGCGTTCTTGTTTGTTTGCTGATCGGATGGATCAGTGCGCGAGGCCGCGCCGCAGCCGGTAGTGCCCGTTGTTGAAAGCGTCGAACAACTGGGGGACGGAAGGATGATCCACCGGACCGCCCTCTGCATCGTCCATCAGGTTCTGCTGGCTGACATAGGCGACATAGCTTGAATCCTCGTTCTCGGCGAGGAGGTGGTAATAAGGCTGGTCACGCTTGGGGCGGACATCGACCGGGATCGATTCGTACCATTCCTCACTGTTGGCGAAGACCGGGTCGATGTCGAAAACGACGCCGCGGAAGTCGTGATTACGATGACGGACAACATCGCCGATGGCGAAGCGGGCCCTGGTCTGGCGGGGCGCATCGATGACGCGGCCGGCCTGGGGTGAAAAGAACGAAGCCCTGTTCATGGGCCGAATATAGGTTTCCGGGGGAGGGCGGGCAAGCTTGCCTGTGGATTGTTCCCCACAATTCGTAAAAAGAGGGCTTGGCAAGTCCGATAACACCGGCTAGTGGCGCGCTTCCCGACCCGATGGAGACCTTCCATCGCTATCGCATCTCTAGCGGAGAGGTGGCAGAGTGGTCGAATGCGCTGCACTCGAAATGCAGTGTACGGGAAACCGTACCGTGGGTTCGAATCCCACCCTCTCCGCCAAGAGCCCCTCCGTCGGGGCCCCAGTACAGCGCTGGGATTGACGAAACCCACAGAAATTTGATGGTTTTAACGGCGCTTCGATCGGAGCCGGTCGCACGCGATCCTTGCATCGAATCGATGCCGCGATGGTGCGGCGTAAACGAGGGCCAATGGGGCCGGCGCCTTCACGCCATTGGTAACCTGGCAGGTCAGTCTGAAGCCTTTTCAGGGAACGACGGCCCGTCCGGCGCTTTGAACTCGCGACCCCGCTGAGGAGGCCGTGTGATGTCCGACTTCGAACTCTATTATTGGCCGGTCCCGTTCCGCGGGCAGTTCATCCGGGGCATTCTCGCTTTCGCGGGCAAGAGTTGGACTGAGCATGACAGCGGTGAGATCGCCGAACTCATGAGCCGTACGCCCGCCGATCAGCCGGCGCCGTTCATGGGTCCGCCGCTCCTGATCGACAATGCGAGCGGCTTTGCCATCGCGGAAATGCCCGCGATTGCCTTCTATCTTGGAGAACGGCTGGAACTCTTGCCGTCCACTCGGGAAGGTCGCGCCTCTTCGCTGAAAGTCGTCAACGACGCCAACGATGTGCTCGATGAAATCACTCTCGATGGCGGGCGCGAGATGTGGACGGTGCGTAAGTGGCACGAATTCGTTCCGCGCCTGACGCGGTGGATGGAAATCTGGGAAGCCACGGGACGAGCGCATGGGCTCGAAGCACAGGCGGGCACATTGCTCGGAACGGAAGCGTTTGGTGTCGCCGACATTGTCACCTCGGTCCTGTGGTCGACGATGGCCGAGCGCTTCGACTCAATTGCGTCCTTGCTGGACGAGGTGGCGCCTCGCGTCGCGGGCTTGGTGCGCAGGACCCGCGAATTGCCACAATTGGCCCGCCTCGCGCAGGATTCCAGGCATGCTTATGGCGATGCCTATTGCGGCGGGGAAATCGAGAAATCCTTGCGCAAAGTCGTTTAGTGACGAACGAAGCAATGCACACTTGGCGGCGGTCAGGTGCTTTGGCGTACCTCAGGAAAGAGGCGCCGCAGTCGATCCCGTGAGGTCCGTGAGCTTGAACCATGGCTCGTCCGTGCGGTCGACGATCAGCGCGTCGCCGTATACCCGGCAAAGCTCGATGGCGTCGTCAGGGGTGCCATGCGTCCACTGTTCCCAATCTTCCGGAGCAAGGATCACCGGCATGTGATTTTGCCCGCCGACGTGTGCGTCGGGACCGCCAACCATCACCACGGAAAAGGCATCGCCCCATTCGACGGTGGGGCGCCAGATTCCGGCAACGGCGAAGAGCGATTCCTCCAGCGGCGAATACCACGTGCGCGTCATGGCGCCTTCGGCACCTTCCGGCTCGGCCCAGGCTGTCATGGGGATCAGGCAGCGACGATGGTGGAAGCTGTCCGCCCACATGCCGGTTTCCAACTCGCCGTCACGGACGCTGGTGACCGGGTTGGGTCTCAAGGGCAGCGCCGCGATCATGTTCTTGGGCGCGACCGGAAAGCCCCAGCGCATGGCGTGAACCGTTCCGTCTGCGATAACAAGGCCGAGGTTGCCCGGATGCACCTCTGCCGCAAAGCGCGGCAAATCCCCTGCGGGGGCGTGGAATAGGCCAGTGACCGCGTCGACTGGCTTGGTCATGCGGTAAATGTTGCTCATTTCTGAAAGATGGGAGCGCGCTGGCAGGAGTCAATGTGCGCCCGCATGGTAGTTTGTTCCCCAAACTCGACAATCGCTATCCGGTGAAGGGAGGGCTGCCGACAGATGCCTTCGCGCACCACGATGCGGCGGGCAATTCCCGCCTTGCCTCAGGACTGCGCGGTTCGTGGTAGTGGTGGGCGGTGCTTGTTTCTTCCTGCCGAGAATTGGCGGCCTCGCGCGGATCCTCAGGGATTAGGCGGCAATTCGAAGCCGACATCGCAAGCGTGCTGGTACGCGCCTTTCGCATACCGACACACCGCGTCCAAACCCTTACTTCGTTGTGTATTCGCCGGGCTTGGCGTTGAAGTTTGCCACTGCGAAAGCGCGGGCGGCATTGGCTGTCTTGAAGAACTCTTCCTGAAGGGAAGACGTGACGAGCGGATAACCTTGCGAATTGTACCGTGTGGTTCTTACGGTCAGGCGAAAGTTTCCGTCCGCGTCCTTATTGATAAGGAAAGGGCGTGAGCTCGGATCGGACATGTTCAATTCCCGTTCAACGGTAGGCCTCTAAGGCCAGGAAAAGCGGTGCGGATGGCCTGAGCCACCCGCACGAACGCCCTTCAGGCCGGCTGAAGATTGACAGCCGAGGTCTTGCCGCGGTTGTCGGTTTCCAGATCGTAGGAAACGCGCTGATCCTTGGTCAGCGTACCCATGCCTGCACGCTCCACGGCAGAGATGTGCACGAAGGCATCATTGCCGCCGGTTTCGGGCGCGATGAAGCCATAGCCCTTGTCGGCATTGAAGAATTTTACGGTTCCGGTAGTCATATGGAATATCCTTTGGCCGACGCGGCGCGCATGCGCCGTCGCGGCGCATTCCGGCTTCATGAGGCTCGTAAGGGACAAAGGGGGAAGCCAAAGGCTGCCCGATAGTCCGTCGCACGCGACGTCAGCACGGACAGCCATAGGCTGCATTTGCGGAAAATGCAATTTCAGACATGCGGGCCGGGGATGTTTCCTGTTTGCCCGTGCACGCTCTACCCAAAACGCTCGGCCCCGGTCGGCTCCAGATGGACTTCGCCGTTCTTGCCCTGCCGATAGCGCGATGTCTCGTAGTAGAGCCGTTTGCGTGCCCGGTCCTTGGCCGGGCGTTTGCTGCGGTCGAAACGGCCTGACTTGGCCCGCTATGTGGCGGCTTTGCGCCCAATTCCCGGGGTGAGCGCCGGAACTGCGACTGGTGGTTTCGATCCATATGTGCTATTTCGAAAATGCTGACGTCGAATTTGCGACGGGTCTCGGCAATATTGGCATTTTGAGTGGAGGTTTTCTCGGCTCAATTTCCTCTTGCGACGATTTCCTTTCATTCGATGATTTGACGCCCAAAAGTCGCACGATATTCGTGCGCACAATAATCGTTTCTTGAAAGGAGACGCAAAATGCCAGTCGGAACCGTTAAATTCTTCAACGTCGATAAGGGTTTTGGTTTCATCTCGCCTGAAGACGGCGGCCAGGACAGCTTCGTGCACATTTCGGCCGTTCAGAATTCCGGCATGCAGACGCTCGAGCGTGACCAGCGCGTCTCGTATGAGATCGAAGTTGCCCGCAACGGCAAGGCTTCGGCAGTCAATCTCCGCTCGGTTTGATCGTGACTGCGCAGGGCGGCCCCGCCAGCCCTGCCAGCCGATCGAACGCCGCTGCCGACTGTCAGGAATTTCGACATGAGCATGAGCCGGAGTTATTGCGACGAGATGGCTCGCCTGGCTAACCAGGCGGCTGCTCAGGCAACTTTGACCAACGTGCGGGATCGCGAACTGAGGTCCGCTTCCGCATGGCAAGCCATGTCGGAACGCATCCTCAAGACCGAGCAAGCGCGCGAAATGAAGGAGCGGGAACGCGTCGAGGCCTCCGTCAAGGATGACGGGGCCGAAGGCGATCGTTCCGGGAAATTGCAGTAGCGGATCGGATCCGCGATACCTGTCGCCGCAGGATGGGGGCCTTGCCTTCATCCTGCGGCGGAATGTCTCTCCCTCCGGATGCGTCACCCACACCGTGGCGTGGGCAGCACCGGTTCAGTCCACCATTGCGGCGACAAGAACGCGAAGTTCTTCGGGGGAGAGTGCGGCGCGCGTCGCATCCAGTGCTTGACCGAAAGGCGACGGCAGGCTGCCGCGGGAAGATTTATCGTAGGGACGCTTGAAGGCGTCGGTAATTTTATTGATCATGTAGTCCTAAATTCGCGGCCCTCGGCCGCTTTTTTATCGTCTGAAACCGCTGCGTCGTGCGCCGGGTCCAGCCTGGCCGGGGGTGCGTTCGCGGAATACGATGCGGCCCTTGCTCAGGTCATAAGGTGTCATTTCGACGTGGACGCGGTCACCGACAACCGTGCGGATACGGAACTTGCGCATCTTGCCCGCCGTATAGGCGATGATGCGGTGCCCGTTGTCGAGCAGGACGGCGAAACGTCCATCGGGAAGCACTTCCTCAATGAAGCCTTCCATCGTCAGCAATTCTTCTTTCGCCAATCTAACGGTCCTCGGATATGCGTTTTGCCCTGCCAGTGCACGGATGCAAAGCCAGGAGTGAATGCCAGGAAGCCGAAGAGGAAAGCGAGGTCGCAGCCATTCAGGCGCAAAATCGCGTCATTGAGCGACGCAGCACCCGCCAGATAGGGAATGACGCGGCCAATTTCAAGTCAAAGAAACGGCCATGGCCCCTATCCAGATAGGTGCTCGCGGAACAAAATCAATAATCGCCGAGTCAGTTTTGCATATCGGTGACTGAGGAACCCTTGGGTGGCGGCATTCCTGAGGACGTCAGTATTTCTTCTTCGTATCAGCCCGGCGGAAGGATCTCCGCTGGATCGCGAAGGCTTGCCAGCCGACGGATGTGGCCAGAATCGTCGTGCCGGTGATTACGGCCTCAAGGGTAAGGAGATCGGCTCCCACGGCATTCTCCTCGTTCGCGGGAACGATGCGTTCCCTGATCGGGCCGAGAGAACTCCGCGCCCGATTTTTGGAGGCTAACACCGGGTAGAGGGAGTGCCTAGGCGAATCTCGATTTCCGAGGCGCGGAATGCGCCCGAATCGCGCCCGGGGCGGGAAGAGCGGCAACCAGATTGTCGCCAAGCGTCTGGTAGAATTCGCATATCCCGAGGATTGCCGATTCCGAAAAAAGTCTGGGATCGATGGCCTTCCCGATATCCTTTTGGCCCGAGGCGATGCGGATGTCGGCGCGAAGCTGGCGAGCGGCCTCTTCGCCGGGCTGGCGGCCCAGCGCCGATGCGATCCGCATCAGCGCGCGCAGCCGGGCCAGGGCATGAAAGTCCATGCCCAGCAGCGACTGCACCGCCGAAAGTTTGCGAATGGCCGCATCGGCAGGCGGATTTTCGCCATATTCGCGGATACGCTGGCCGCTCGCGAGCAGAATGGCGTCGAGCAGGTTGAACAGGAAGCGGTCCAGTTCCTTCAGCCGATTCCCGTTCATGCGGATGAGCGCGGTCACGCCCTTCGCCGTGGGTGGGGAGAACGGCGCGGCGTGGCTCGCCCAGAAGGTGCAGCCCGACGACAATGTACGATGTGCGGTGGCAACGGCCGCAAGAGGCCCGGTCGGGATAGCGAGATCAGTTGGCGATCGATCGATGACGCCTTGTCCTTTCCGACGTTTGCCCTTCTCCGAAACAGTCAGAACAGAGGAGCGCCTTGCGCGAGAAGGCTTCGCCTAACACAGCGATCCCGGTTCTGCCATGGCCGAATTGCGAGCGGCGGGGGCGCGTGAGCGGCCAAAATTCCTAGGCGGAGAGCCCGGATTGTCTTTCTTTTCTCCTATCATAGCCTCCGTGTGGGGGCTTTCATCATCGCTCGGCGTAGCCGGCGGCATAGGAGACGAAGTTGACCATCAAGACCATCGAGGAACGGCTCACGTTCCTTGAGTTCAATGCTGCGCAGCGGCGTGTGCTCGCATCTGCCGAGCCGCTCCTGCGCAAGTGTATCGGCCCCGCTCTCGACCGTTTCTACGCCCGTGTCCGCGCGACGCCTGAAATGGTGCGCATGTTCCGGGGGGACAGCCATATCGATTCCGCCAAGTCCGCGCAGGTGGGCCACTGGATGCGCATCGCCACCGGCAAGTTCGATCAGGATTACTACGACGCCGTTTCGCGGATCGGCAAAGTCCATGCGACCATCGGGCTGGAGCCGCGCTGGTACATTGGCGGCTATGCGATGATCCTTGAGGAGATCATGGCGGCCGTGGAGCGCACCGCCAGCCCATGGCGCCGCCTGTTCCGCCCCGGTAGCGATGCCGGCAAGGTCAATCGCGCGCTGGTGAAGGCGGCGATGCTGGACATGGACCTGTCCATCTCGATCTATTTCCGGGAGGCGGAGGCGGAGCGCACGCAGGCCATCACGGCGCTGGACCGGGCGATGTCGCGCCTGGCCGATGGCGATCTGGTGCATGACATCGACGATCTGCCGCGGACCTATCTCTCGCTCACCCAGTCCTACAACAAGAGCCTTGCCAACTTGCGCGGCACGATCGGTTCGGTGGTGGAGACCTCCAGCGCCATCCAGGGCGGCGCGGGCGAGATCGCGCGTGCTTCCGAGGATCTGGCCCGCCGTACCGAGAGCAATGCCGCCAGTCTTGAGCAGGCGGCGGCGACGCTGCAGCAGGTGGAGGACCGCGTGAAGGTCACCGCCGGCGGGGCACAGGAAACGCTGGAGATCGCGGGCGAAGCACTCAACGCCGTTGGGCAGGGGCGTGGCGTGGCGGTGGATGCCGTGCAGGCCATGCGCACCGTGCTGGAGAGCGCGCGCGGGATCGACGGCGTGATCGAGGGCCTCGACAAGATTGCCTTCCAGACGCGGGTTCTGGCGATGAATGCGGCGGTGGAAGCCGGGCGCGCGGGTGAGGCAGGTCGCGGTTTCGCGGTCGTGGCCGATCTCGTCAGTTCGCTGGCCATGCGGTCCGAGGAAGAGGCGCGCCGCGCGCGCGACGGTCTTTCGGCCACCCGCAACGAGATCGAGGAAGCGGCTTCGGCCGTCACCCGTGTCGATCTGGAGCTGGAGCGGATCGCCGGCGAGGTGGACCGCGTGCACAAGCTGGTCGCCTCCATGGCACGCGATAACGACGCGCAGGCCATCGCCATCAGCGAGATTAACGCGACTGTTGGCATGATGGATCGTTCGACCCAGCAGAACGCGGCGATGGTAGAAGAGACGTCGGCGGCGACCCGGTCGCTCTCGTCCGATGCCACTGCGCTGGCCGTGCAGGCGGGGCTGTTTCAGATCGAGGAAGGACGCAAGCCGGGCCTTCGCGCGGCCTGAGGATTCGCTTCAGGCTAGGATTACCGACCGGCCTCTCGATCATCCGCAGACCGACCAATCAAACACTCCGTCGCCCCCGCGAAGGCGGGGGCCCCGCTTCCTTCGCGCTACGCCTCAAGAAAAGCGGGGTTCCCGCCTTCGCGGGAACGACGGGGTGTTTTTTGGCAGGGTGGGGTGTCGATTGGCCCAAACCCGACCTCACACGTTCCCGGTATCCTTCACCGTCTCCATCGCGACGTAAGTCGATGTGCTGGAAACGTGGGGCAGATTGGACAGCTTCTCCCCTAGCACCTCGCGATAGCGGCGGATGTCGCGGGTGCGGACTTTCAGCAGATAGTCGAAGTGGCTGGCCAGCATGTGGCACTCCTCCACTTCGGGAATGCGCCGCACCGCCGCGTTGAATTCCTTCAGCGCCTGTTCGCGCGTGTCGGACAGTTTCACTTCGGTGAAGGCCACGTGGTCGAGCCCCAGCGCGGCCGGATCGACTGCCGCGTGAAAGCCCCGGATCACCCCCGAATCGATCAGTCGCTTCAGCCGAACCTGACAGGGCGTCTTGGACAGCCCGACCACGCGCGCGAGTTCGGTGACGCTGATCCGCCCATCGTTTCTGAGCGTTGCGACGATCTTGCGGTCGTGTTCATCCAGATCGACTGATTTGATCGGTTTGGCCATCCTGATAGACTAGGTATGGCTTGAACATAAGTCCATATGGCCTGTTTAAGCCGCGTGAAAAGGCGGATTGCCACGTGCACCCGCGATATTGTGCGCGCATGACCCAGACCCCGCCATTCGCCGCTTTCGCTCCCGCCGTCAGCGCGCCAACCGCGCTCCGCAGCGCCATCACCGATGCCTTCCGCCGCGACGAGGCCGAATGCATGGCTCCGCTGCTGGCCGCAGCGACGCTGCCCGATGCGACCCGCGCCGCCGTCCGTGCCACCGCCAGCAACCTCGTCACCACGCTGCGCGTCAACCATAAGGGCACCGGCGTCGAGGGTCTGGTGCAGGAATACTCGCTGTCGAGCGAGGAGGGCGTCGCGCTCATGTGTCTGGCCGAGGCGCTGCTGCGCATTCCCGACGATGCCACCCGCGATGCGCTCATCCGCGACAAGATCGCCGGCGGCGACTGGGGCGCGCACCTGGGCAACGGCAAGTCGCTGTTCGTCAATGCCGCCACCTGGGGCCTTGTTGTCACCGGCAAGCTGGTCGGCAGCGTCGATGACAAGGGCCTTGGCGCCGCGCTGACGCGCCTTGTCGCGCGCGCCGGTGAACCGGTAATCCGTCGCGGCGTCGACATGGCGATGCGCCTGATGGGCGAACAGTTCGTCACCGGCGAAACCATCGACGAAGCGGTGAAGCGCGCCCGCGAGCTGGAAGCGCAAGGCTTCCAGTACAGCTACGACATGCTGGGCGAGGCGGCGACGACGGCCGCCGATGCAGACCGCTACAACACCGACTACGTCAACGCCATCCACGCCATCGGCAAGGCCAGCGCCGGGCGCGGCGTCTATGGCGGGCCCGGCATTTCGATCAAGCTTTCAGCCCTCCACCCGCGCTATGTCCGCGCGCAGGCGGACCGGGTGATGAACGAACTGCTGCCGCGCGTGAAGGCGCTCGCAGTGATCGCCAAGAGCTACGACATCGGCCTCAACATCGATGCCGAGGAAGCAGACCGTCTCGAACTCTCGCTCGATCTGCTGGAGAGTCTGGCGCTCGATCCCGATCTGGCGGGCTGGGACGGCCTTGGCTTCGTGGTGCAAGCCTATGGCAAGCGCTGCCCCTATGTGCTCGACTGGATCATCGATCTGGCCCGCCGCGCCGGCCGCCGCATGATGGTGCGTCTGGTCAAGGGCGCCTACTGGGATGCCGAAATCAAGCGCGCGCAAGTCGATGGACTGGCCGACTTCCCGGTGTTCACCCGCAAGGTGCATACCGACGTGTCCTACGTCGCCTGCGCGCAGAAGCTGCTGGCCGCGCCGGATGCGGTGTTCCCGCAGTTCGCCACCCACAACGCGCAGACGCTGGCGACGATCTACCAGCTTGCCGGCCCGGACTTCGCCATCGGCAAGTATGAGTTCCAGTGCCTGCACGGCATGGGCGAACCGCTCTATTCGCAGGTCGTCGGCAAGGACAAGCTGGACCGTCCCTGCCGCATCTACGCGCCGGTCGGCACGCATGAGACGCTGCTGGCCTACCTTGTGCGCCGCCTGCTGGAAAACGGCGCGAACTCCTCGTTCGTGAACCGCATCGCCGATCCGGCGGTACCGGTGGACGAGATGGTTGCCGATCCGGTCGACATCGTCCGCGCCATGCCGCACCCCGGCGCGCGCCACAGCGAGATCGCCGCACCTGCCGGCCTCTACACCGGGCGCCGCAACTCGGCCGGTATCGATCTGGCCGACGAGACCGCGCTGACCGCGCTCACCGCCGCGCTTCAGGCCTCCGTGACGCGCGAATGGTTCGCCATGCCCGCCAATGCGCAGGGCAAGGTGCGCGACGTGCTGAACCCCGCCGACCACCGCGACGTGGTGGGCAAGGTGATGGAAGTGGCGCCCGAAGCCGCCGCCGTCATGGTCGCGCGCGCCGCGATCAGCCGCTGGGGCGGTACGCCGGTAGCCGATCGCGCCGCCATGCTCGATGCTGCCGCCGACATGATGCAGGCGCGGATCGGCGAGCTGATGGGGCTGGTCATCCGCGAAGCCGGCAAGTCCGCCGCCAATGCCATTGCCGAAGTGCGCGAGGCGATCGACTTCCTGCGCTATTACGCGCAGCAGGCCCGCGCGACCTTCGGTGCGGAGCAAGTCGCCCTCGGCCCGGTGGTCTGCATCAGCCCGTGGAACTTCCCGCTGGCGATCTTCGCCGGGCAAGTCGCCGCCGCGCTCGTTGCCGGCAACACCGTGCTGGCCAAGCCGGCCGAAGAGACCCCGCTGATTGCCGCCGAAGCCGTGCGCATCCTGCATGAGGCCGGCGTTCCGGCCGATGCGCTGCAACTGGTGCCGGGCGACGGCAAGGTCGGCGCCGCGCTTGTCGCCGCGCCGCAAGTGGCCGCGGTCATGTTCACGGGCTCCACCGAAGTCGCACGCCTGATCCAGAAGCAGCTTGCGGGCCGCACCTCGGCGGATGGCCGCGCCATTCCCCTGATTGCCGAGACCGGCGGCCAGAACGCGATGATCGTCGATTCCTCCGCGCTGGCAGAGCAGGTGGTGGCGGACGTCATTGCCTCGGCTTTCGATTCCGCCGGTCAGCGCTGCTCGGCGTTGCGTGTGCTGTGCCTTCAGGAAGACGTGGCCGACCGGACGCTGAAGATGCTGAAGGGCGCTCTGGCCGAACTCTCCGTCGGCAACACCCAGACGCTGGCAACCGACATCGGCCCGGTCATCACCGCAGAGGCGCAGACCAATATCGCCGCGCATATCGAGACGATGAAGGCGCGCGGCTGCAAGGTCGAGCAAGTGGCGATCCCAGCCGACTGCGTGCGTGGTACGTTCGTTGCCCCCACCATCGTCGAGATCGACAGCATCGCCCAGCTTGGCCGCGAGGTCTTCGGCCCCGTGCTCCATGTCGTTCGCTTCCGCCGCGACGATCTGCCGGGCCTGATCGATGCGATCAACGGCACCGGCTATGGCCTGACCTTCGGCCTGCACACCCGCCTCGACGCCACGGTGGAGCGCGTCACTTCGGCGGTGAAGGCGGGCAACCTCTACGTCAACCGCAACACCATCGGCGCGGTCGTCGGCGTGCAGCCGTTCGGCGGGCGCGGGCTTTCGGGCACCGGCCCCAAGGCAGGCGGGCCGCTCTACCTCGGCCGTCTGGTCACCAAGGCACCCGAAGTGCTCGGTCCGGCAGGGCATGGCACACCGCTGGTGGAAGCCTTCGCCGCATGGCTGGAGAGCGTGGGCGAGGCGAGCGCCGCTGCCCAGGCGCGCAAGATCGGGGTGGCATCCGCCCTTGGCACCGAGATGGAACTGACCGGCCCGGTGGGCGAACGCAACCTCTACGCGCTGCACCCGCGCGGCCGCGTGCTGCTCCGCCCGGCCACCCGCGCCGGTCTCTTCGCGCAGATGGCGGCCGTGCTGGCCACCGGCAACACCGCTGCCGTGGAGGGCATGGACGTCCCCGGCGGCCTGCCCGCCGAGATCGAGGCGCGGTTCCACCCCGTCGCGGGCGAAGCCTTCGCGGCCTGCCTTGTGGAGGGTGATGCCGCCGCCGTGCGCGCCGCCTGCGAGGCCGTGGCGGCGATGTCCGGCCCGATCGTGCCGGTGCACGTCAGCGCGGGACCCAATGGTGCCTGGTTGCTGGAAGAGGTCTCCACCTCGATCAACACCACCGCGGCGGGCGGCAATGCCAGCCTGATGATGATCGGCTGATCCGCTTTCATCGCTGCGACTCGGACGGGCCGCTCCCTTCGTGGGGGCGGTCCGTTGTCGTTTGCGCAAGGTGACACTCCGGTTGACACAGTTGACACGGTCCAGAGAAAATCTCGCCGGTGTCACCTTGTGGCAGCCGCCAGAGGGCAAGCCGCTGATCCTGCCCGCAATTCGAGTCGTGCCGCGTCGCATGGCGCAAGAGTCTCAAATCGCACGCTTGTAGGAAAACGAAACACGCCGGAAACAGTCGCCGCAGCCCGGCTGAGGCCCGTCTCGTCCGCTTTCCGGCAACCCGCGCGGCCCGGCATTCTTCACATCTTTGCGACCGACCGTCACAGGTGTAGGATATCAGGTGGAGAAACACCCATGGGCAGGATGATCGTAGAGGCTGCCACGAGCATCGACGGATATTGGACCGATGCCGATGGCGTGACCGTTTTCCCGGTCGACGACGCGCGGCGCGCCAAGATGGTTGCGCGGCTGGCGGATACTTGCGGTGCCGTGGTGATGAGCGCCCATGCCTTCGCGGCGGGCGGAGATCCGGACTGGTATGCCGACAATTACGAGCTTCAGGTGCCGATCTTCGTCGTTACCGACCATGCCCCCGTTCCCGCGCCGCGGGAGAATGCGCGGCTGCACTTCCACTTTCACGCCGATTTCGCCTCCACTTTCGCGGCGGCCCAGAACGTGGCGGGCGAGAGGGCGGTGCTGGTGATCGGCGGAGCGCGAACGGTCAGCGCCGCGCTCAGCACCGGCAAGGCGGACGAGATCTGGCTGCGCGTAATGTCCCGCGCGCTGGGCAGGGGCGCGCCGCTGTTCGATGAAGATATGCCCTTCGAGGACTATTTCGTGTCCGAGATGGAGAACACGCCCAGCGCCGTCCACATGCGGCTGGAGCGGCGAGACCAGAATTAGGCCGGCGCGGCCTGCCTCACCTCATCAATAACCACTTCGTCACCCCCGCGAAGGCGGGGGCCCCGCTTTTTGGGGCTCACGCAGAGACGCGGAGACGCAGAGGGGGCAGTTTCGGCACGCCCCCTCTGCGTCTCCGCGTCTCTGCGTGCTAAAAAGCAAGCGGGATCCCCGCCTGCGCGGGGACGACGGAGCGGAAGGGCGAAGGTAGTGTATTGAGCGCCTCAGGCGCAGGCCGGAACCGCTTCCAGTTCCACGCCGCGCTTGTGGTGCGCCAAGGTCAGCAGGAACACCGCCAGACCGCCCAGCGACAGCCCCGCGCCGATCCAGCCGGTGGAGGTCAGCCCCCAGCCGGCCGAGATGGCCAGACCGCCCAGCCACGGGCCCAGCGCATTGGCGAAGTTGAAGGCGCTGTGGTGCGCGGCGGCGGCCAGTGCCTGCGCCTCGCCCGCAACGTCCATCAGGCGCGTCTGCAGGATCGTGCCGAGCCCGCCCGAGAAGCCCACCATCAGGATCACCGGCACCAGCGTCCAGATATTGCCCGCCGCAAAGGGGAACAGCGCCAGCGAGAAGGCGCTGAACAGCAGCGCGCCGATTGCCGCGCGGCTCTGTGCGCGGTCGGCCGCCCAGGCCCAGAACAGGTTGCCCACGGTCATGCCCACGCCGAACACCGCCAGCACCAGCGGCACCATGGTTTCGGGCACTTTCGTCACTTCGATCATGGTCGAGGCAATGTAGGTATAGACCGCGAAGAGTCCGCCGAAGCCGATCGCGCCGGTCAGCAGCGTCAGCAGAACTTGCGGACGGCGCAATGCACCCAGTTCCCGCATCGGGCTCGCGCCTTCCGAAGGCCGCTGGTGCGGCGCGAACAGTGCGACGAGAGCCACGGTAATCAGCGCCAGCACCGAAACGACGGCAAAGCCCGCACGCCAGCCCAGAGCCTGCCCCAGCCAGTTGGCGGCGGGAACACCGATGACGGTGGCCACTGTCAGGCCCGACATGACCATGGCCACGGCCTGCGCGCGGCGGTTTTCCGGCACCATGGAGGCTGCCACCAGCGCTGCCACGCCGAAATAGGCGCCGTGCGGCAGGCCGGAGAGGAAGCGGAACAGGATCAGCAGCGGATAGCTCGGCGCCATGGCCGAAAGCCCGTTGCCCAGCGCGAACAGAGCCATCAGCCCGATCAGCAACGTCCGCCGCCCCAGTCGTGCCGCCAGTACCGCGATCACCGGCGCGCCTACGAACACGCCCAGTGCATAGGCGCTGATCGCATGACCCGCTTGCGGCTCAGTCAGATGCAAATCGCGGGCGAAATAGGGCACGAGGCTCATGGCCGCGAATTCGGTCGTTCCGATCGCGAAAGCGCCCATCGCCAGCGCGAGCGTGACGAGTGCGGGGTGGGTATGAGGGGCGTTTCGATCGGTCATGTTGCACTGCAATATTGGGGGCATTTGGGCCTTACTGCAACCCGGCGCAAAGCCAATACGATTCGGAGGTGCGTTTTCTGCATGTCAAAGTTCGGCTGTCGCAACCGAAGCGATCGGACGCAGACGCGCTTTAACTTAGGATAAGCAGATTCTCGCTATCGCTTTCGCGGGGGCGACCAACATGTCGCGAAGGGAATTGCGGCGTGCGCCATGAAACACCAGAGGCCGAACGGAGGGCCGGACCGGAAAGGTCCGGGCTGAAGGCGCGCCTGCGTGTCCCGCGCGGCTCATCCGGCGACGTTCCGCAGGAAGATTGGCGGCGCTTGGAGGCAAGCGCCCGGCTGCCATCGCAGATGCTCGCGTTCTACGAAGCGCTTGTCGCCACCATGCTGGCGGGCTGCGTGCGACGTGTGGTGGCGATCCGTGAGAGCGGCCGGCCCATCGCACTGCTGCCGCTGTGCCGCCGGCCGGGCTGGTTCGGGCGCTGGCATGTGGCGGGTGAGCGACAGGTCTATGAACCGGTCGATGCGCTGTGCCGCGATGATGCGGCCGCCGCTGCACTGGGGCAGGAACTGGCGTGGCTCCGGCGTCCCTTGCGGTTGGAGCGGGTACCGACGGATTCGCCCCTGGTGGCGGCGCTCGGCACGGCGATGAAGGGACGGGGCCTGCTGGTCGTCCGCCCCGCCACGGGATGCCCGACGATTGCCATAGACTCCGCCGCGCCCGATCCCGAGGCGCGCTTCAACGCGGGCCGCCGCTCCGATTTCCGCCGTGCCCGCCGCCGGGCTGAGGCCGAAGGCGAAGTCACTTTTGAAATGCACGCGCCCAGCCGCGCCACGTTCGACGCCCTGTTCGACGAGGCGGTGGAGATCGAACGGAGCGGCTGGAAGGGCGATGCGGGTACGGCTTTGGGATGCGATCCGGTCAAGGCCGCGTTCTTCCGCGATTTTCTGAGCCGCGCGAGTGGGGAGGGCGCCTGCCGCGTGGCCTTCATGCGGATCGGCGGCAAGGCCGTGGCGATGCAACTCGCGGTGGAATTCCAGCGCCGTTACTGGCTGTTCAAGATCGGGTTCGACACCGCCTTCTCGCGCGTGTCTCCCGGCAATCTGCTGATGCTTCATGCGCTGGCCGACGCCACCGGGCGGGGGCTGCTTGGCATCGAGTTGCTGGGCGAAGTGGAGCCGTGGATCATGGATGTCTGGACGCGCGAGGCGATGGCCTGCGTGCGGCTCCAGACCTACCCGTTCAACCTCCATGGCCTTGCCGCGCTGGCGGTGGAGGCGGCCAACTGGCTGTGGCAGCGGCGACCGGGCCGCCGATGAGCGCAGGCATCGGCACGAAATTGCGCGTGGCCTTCTCGCGCACGGTAGAGGCGGTGGCCCCCGCGCCCGACGCGGCGGCAGCAGCGCGGGCGGCGGTTTCCTTGCACGGAGGGGGTATAGCGGCGACGCTCAGCTACTTTCCGGCGTGGGATGGCGTACCGGACGGGATCGTGACCGCCTGCGGGGCCCTGTCTCGCGCCTTGAACGGTACGGTTCCGGGCACGTGCCTCGCTATCAAGGCGTCTCCACTGCATTTCGACAAGGACCTGCTGCGCGCCGTCGCCACTCCGGCCAGCGCGGTGGGCATGACCGTGGTGTTCGACGCGCTGACCCACGCGCAGGCGGGGCCGACGCTCGATCTGGTCGAGTGGCTGGCCGGCGAATACGGCACAAGCGGCACCGCGCTCCCCGCCCGCTGGCAGCGCAGCGCGGCCGACGCCGAACGCTTGCGCGACGCGCCGGTGCGCATCCGTCTGGTCAAGGGCGAGTGGGCCGATCCGGATAGCGACGCGGGCGACCTTTCGGCGGCGTTCCTTGAACTGGTGCACCTGCTCGCCGGACGATCCGCGCCGGTGGGCGTAGCCACGCACGATCCGGCGCTCGCCCGCGCGGCGCTGGAGATCCTGAAAGCCTCGGGCACCCCCTGCGAACTGGAACAGTTGCGCGGCCTACCCATGAAGCGCAGCAGCAGGGTGGCAGGCGAACTAGGCGTGCCGGTGCGGCTTTACTGGCCCTTCGGCCCGGGCTGGTGGCCCTACGCCGCCGAGAAACTGGTCGAGCGGCCTTATCTGCCGAAGTGGTGGATGCAGGATCGCTTTTAAGCGCCGGTACTTCGTCGCGAAGTCGTTCAAGCGCGCGGGCGATAAGGAGAGTATCGAAACAAGTATTTCTTGCGGATTTCACTCCTGCCGGATGACTTGATGTCGCTGGGGAGGCTCGGAATGATAGATGTGAACAGCTTGCCGGTCGGCGGATCGGAGCAATTCACGGCCGTCTATGCGGTTGGCGATATTCATGGCCGGCTCGATTTGCTCGACCGGATGGAGGCCCTGATTGCATCGGATATCACGCAGCATCAGCCGATACATCCGCTGATATGCTATCTGGGTGACTATATAGACCGTGGTCCCCAATCAGCGCAGGTCATCGATCGGCTAAGCGGGGACTTCACCGACGGCATCGACCGCGTTTTCCTCAAGGGAAACCATGAGGACCGAATGCTCGACTTTCTCGACGATCCCGCGAAAAACGGGCCTTCGTGGCTAAAGTTCGGCGGTCGGGAGGCGTTGGAGAGTTATGGTCTGACGGTCTCGGAGCAACCGGAAGAATCGGAATGGGCCTATTTGCGGGAGGCGCTTCGTGACGCTTTGCCTCCGGAACATCACAGCTTCCTGACGGCGCTGGATTTGGGGTTCCGTTGGCGTGATTATCTGTTTGTCCATGCCGGCCTCGACCCGGAACGTCCGACGACGGCGCAAATGCCGCATGACTTGATGTGGATCAGGGAGCCGTTTCTCTCGTCCGACCACGACTGGGGTTTCAGAGTGGTCCATGGCCATGTCATTGTGGACGAGCCCGTCTTTCGCGCCGACCGTATCGGCATTGACACCGGCGCCTATCAATCGGGATGTCTGACCTGCCTTGTCGTCACGGAGGACGGGCTGCGTCTGTTGCAGACGCAGCCCTAACGGGATTCGTGTCCGGACGTCCGTTTCAAGCGAACTCCCGAACCGGCTTCACAGATCCAGACCGAACTCCGGCGCGTTCTGGTCGGTGTGGTCCGTCGTGGGATGGGCGACATGGATGCCGCATTCGGTCTTGTCCCACCCGCGCCAGCGGCCCGAGCGGGGGTCTTCGCCTGCCGCCACCTTGCTGGTGCAGGGCATGCAGCCGATCGACGGATAGCCCTGCGCCACCAGCGGATGCGGGGGCAGGTCGTGCTCGGCGATATAGGCGGCGATGCGGTCCGGGTTCCAGTCGATCAGCGGGTTAACCTTCAGGCGCCCCTGCGCGTCGGTCGTGTCGATCTCGAAGCGCGGCAGCGTGGCGCGGGTCGAATTCTGGAACGCCTTGCGGCCGGTGAAGGAGGCGTCGTAGTTCAGCAGCGCCTTTTCCAGCGGCTTCACCTTGCGGATCTCGCAGCAGCCGTCCGGGTCGTAGGACCAGCGCAGCCCGCTCTCGTCCTTCTTCGCCAGTTCTTCCGCGTCGGGCAGCAGGTTGATCAGGTTGGTCAGGCCCAGCCGATCGACCAGTTGGTCGCGGTAGGCCAGCGTTTCGGGGAAGTGCTTGCCCGTTTCCAGGAACAGCACCGCCACCGAAGGATCGACCGAGGCGACGAGATGCAGCAGCACCGCCGATTCCGCACCGAAGCTGGACACGATCGCGATATCGCCGGCCATGCCTTCCTTGAGAACCGTTTCGAGCATTTCGTTCGTGTCGGTGCCGCGGAACAGGCGGTTCAGGCGCACGGCATCGGCCTCGTCGAAACGAGGGCCGGTGTCGATCAGGTCGCGAATGCGAGTCACTTCGGTACGGGTCATCGGGTGGTCCCTTTTGACGGCGATTTTCCGGTTATTGAGGTGGAAATCAGCCGTGGCGCTTGGCCCAGATCGCCTGGCGGCCATCGACGCCGGTGGCCTGGTAGACGTTCTCCCAACGGTCGAACGCATTCTGCGCGTCCTGCTCGTTGAGGGCCTTGTCGGGCGCGAAGGCGTCGAAGCCGCAGCGCTTGAGGTGCGAGAGCATGTCGATCACGAGATCGCCCACGGCACGCAGTTCGCCCGCATAGCCCGCTTCGCGCAGGATACGGGCCGAGGAGTAGCCACGGCCGTCGGTCCAGGCGGGGAAGCTCACTTCCACCAGCGAGAGACGGTTCAGATGCGGCAGCAAGTCGCGCGCGTCGTCGCCGGGCTCGATGCGGACGGCGGTGGCGTTGGACTGCTCGCCGAAGGAATCGACGGTCACTGCCGGATCGTTGACCGCTTCGTCTTCACGAAAGCGGAATTGCACATCAACCATGGAGCCCCCGCTCATCCTGAGCCTGTCGAAGGGTGAACGGATTGCAGCGTGCTTCGACAAGCTCAGCACAAGCGGTGGTGGCGGAATCAACCATAGATCGCTTCCTTGAACGGGGCCATGCCGATACGGCGATAGGTGTCGAGGAAGCGTTCCTCGCCCTGCTTGTTGGCGAGATAGACTTCAGTGGCCTTTTCGATGGCATCGACCACGCCGTCCTCGGTGAAACCGGGGCCGGTGATCTGGCCGAGCGAGGTGTCCGCGCCCTCGCTGCCGCCCAGCAGGAGCTGGTAGTTTTCCAGCCCCTTCTTGTCGACGCCGAGGATGCCGATGTGGCCCGCGTGATGGTGGCCGCAGGCATTGATGCAGCCGGAGATCTTCAGCTTCAGCTCGCCCAGTTCGGCCTGACGTTCGGCGCTGCCGAAGCGTTCGGAGATCTTCTGCGCCACCGGGATCGAACGGGCATTGGCCAGAGCGCAATAGTCGAGGCCGGGGCAGGCGATGATGTCGCCCACGGTGTCGAGATTAGCGGTCGACAGGCCGGCCGCGTCCAGCGCCTGCCACACGGTGTAGAGGTCGGCCTTCTTCACGTGCGGGAAGACGATGTTCTGAGCGTGGGTCACGCGCAGTTCGTCGAAGCTGTAGTCCTTGGCCAACTGGGCCATCAGGCGGATCTGTTCGCCGGTGGCGTCACCGGGGATACCGCCCACAGGCTTCAGCGAAACCGTGGCGATCACATAGCCCGCCTGCTTGTGGGCGTGCGTGTTGCGCTCCACCCAGAGGCGGAAGTCGGGATCGGTCAGGTCCAGATCGTCCGAGGCGCCGGCCTCGAAGCCGGGATCGACGAAGTGGGTCTTGATCCGCTCCAGCTCGGCCAGCGGGGGCTCGATCGGCTGGGTCAGCAGGTGCGCGAACTCTTCCTCCACCTGGCGGACATATTCGTCGCGGCCCAGTTCGTGGACGAGGATCTTGATGCGCGCCTTGTACTTGTTGTCGCGGCGGCCATAGCGGTTGTAGACGCGCAGGCACGCTTCCGAATAGGTGATCAGCTGGTCCAGCGGCACGAATTCGCGGATCAGCGGGGCGATCATCGGGGTGCGGCCCATGCCGCCGCCGGCGTAGAACTGGGCGCCGATCTCACCCGCGTCGTTCTTCACCATCTTGATGCCGATGTCGTGCAGACGCATCGCCGCACGGTCGGTTTCCGACGCGATGACGGCGATCTTGAACTTGCGCGGCAGTACCAGGAATTCCGGGTGGAAGCTGGACCACTGGCGCAGCAGTTCGGCGTAAGGACGCGGATCGACGATTTCTTCCGCAGCCGCGCCCGCATACTGATCGGACGAGATGTTGCGGATGCAGTTGCCGCTGGTCTGGATGGCATGCATCTCCACCTTGGCGAGTTCGGCCAGAATGTCGGGCGTGTCTTCCAGCTTGATCCAGTTGTACTGGATGTTCTGGCGGGTGGTGAAGTGGCCGTAACCGCGGTCGTACTTGTCCGCGATATCGCCCAGCAGCGTCATCTGCGCGGAATTCAGCGTGCCGTAGGGCACCGCGACGCGCAGCATGTAGGCGTGCAGCTGGAGGTAGAGGCCGTTCTGCAGGCGCAGCGGCTTGAACTGGTCCTCGGTAAGGTCACCGGCAAGGCGGCGGCGCACCTGATCGCGGAATTCCGCGACGCGCGTGTCGACCATCTGCTGGTCGTATTCGTCATACTTGTACATCAGATCACCCAGTTCACGGCTTCGGGGTCGGACGGCTTGAGCGTCAGATCGGGGCGAACGGTCGGCCCGAGAGCGCGGATACGCTCCTTGATATGGGCTGGGCGCACGCCTTCATCGGTCTTCGCGCCATCGACGATATAGGCGCCGACGACATTGCGGGCCCCTTCCTCACGCGCGACAAGGGCGGCGCCATGCTCGCCCACGTCGGCGGAATCGTTGACATCCAGCGACCAGCTTACGCCGGTCCACCAGATGACCGCCCCGGTCTTGAGGTCGTTGCCCGTCAGGATCTTCACTGTTGTACTGCCTCCAGCGCTGTTGCGCTTACGATGGTATCGGGCTGCGCGGTGACAGCGCCGATGACGATGAGCGCGGGGCTGGCCACCCGTTCCCGCTCAACAAGGTCTGCAAGGCCCGCAAGCGACGCGCGCAGCACGCGCATGTCGCCCCGCGTGGCCTTTTCGATCACCGCGACGGGAACGTCGGGCGTCAGGCCGTCCGCGATCAGCTTTTCGGTGATCTGGGCGGCGGTCGCAAGGCCCATGAAGATCACCAGCGTCCGGCCCTTGCCGGCAAGGCCGGACCAGTCCTGATCGGTCAGGCCCTTGCACTGGCCCGCCACGAAGCTGACGATCGAGGCATGGTCGCGGTGCGTCAGCGGGATCTGCGCGGCGGCGGCAGCGCCCAACGCGGACGAGATGCCGGGCACGACCTCCACCGGAACTCCGGCGGCGCGGCAGGCTTCGGCTTCCTCGCCGCCGCGGCCGAACACGAAGGGATCGCCGCCCTTCAGGCGCACGACGTCGCTACCGGCCAGCGCCTCGCGCACGAGGAGGGCGTTGATCTCCTCCTGCTTCATGGTGTGGCGCGAACGGGCCTTGGCCACCGAGATCAGACGGGCGGAAGGGCGCGCCATCGACAGGATCGCCGGATCGACCAGCCCGTCATGCACGATCAGCGCGGCATTCATCACCAGCCGCGCGGCGCGCAGGGTCAGAAGGTCCGGATCGCCGGGGCCGGCGCCGACCAGAAAGACTCGGCCAATGGAAGCGGGATTCGGTTGCATGGTGGCGCACATGGTCCCCCCATGAGGCCGATGCCAGCCAGAATGGCTTTGCAGGGGGCAAGAGCGGCTTTAGGGGCTCTGGAAAATGTTTTCGGTTGCAACGATCCCCGCCGCATTCCGGCTCTGCTCCGGAATATTTTACGGGTGCACTCTCGGTTTTTCCGAACTGTGCTCTACGATAAAACGTGTTTAATGCACAGGACTCGACGTCCCGAGTGCGGCGAATGCATGTCGAACTCTATCAAGCTTTTGATGTGGCTGGAAAATTTCGAGTTATGGTGAATATGCATTAGTAAAAATAGATAAGGAACGTCGCGGATAATTGTCAATTGATCTTCAATTGATCTGGCGCAGATCTGGTGCGGGTGGTCGCAAGATGCTGTCCAGGCTTACCTCCTTCTGTCTACAAGTGAACTGTGGGTTCTAAGACTGCGATCGCAGGTGGATAGGGTGGGTAAGTGGTTAGCCGTGTTCCGGTGATGATTAGCCGGTGCGCTAACGGAATCTTAACCCAGGGAGGAGAGCCTTGCGCCTCCTGGAGATCGCGCAATGCCCATTGAGGCACATTTCGAAGTTAACCCCGCAGCTGTCATGACCGACGGCGACCGCATACGTGCACCCCGCCGCAAGCTGATGCTCGAAACGCAAGGATCGAGTGCCACTGCCAGGGATATGCCCGTATTGGTTCACAATTTTTCCGAGACGGGGCTGCTTCTTGAAAGCGATTCCGTGCTCGCACCCGGCGAGACGATCGAGCTGGACTTGCCCGAGGTGGGGCTCACGCCCGCACGCGTGGTCTGGTCCAGTGGCAAGCTCTACGGCTGCGCGTTCGACCGCGTGCTGCCAAGGGCGGCGCTGAGCGCGGCGCAATTGCGCAGTGCGGTCCAGCCCGGCTTCGAGCTTCCCACGAATGGCTTCCCGGATGTCTCCACTGGTGGGACCGGCGGCAATGCCCCGGCGGCCATCGGCGGGGAAAGCCTTGGGGAGCGTCTGCATCGGCTGCGCAAGGAGCGCGGGCTGACGCAGGGCGAACTCGCCATGCGGCTGGGAGTCAGCAAGCCCACCGTCTGGGCCTGGGAGCAGGGCCGTGCCCGTCCGATCGAGGAGCGGCTCGATGCGATCGCCCGCGAGCTGGGTGTGGGCACGTCCGAACTGCGTCCGGGGCGTACTGTCGCCGGGCTTCCCGAACTCATTGCCCGCTGCCGCGAACAGATCGCTGCCGCGGTGGAGACCACGCCCGACAAGATCAAGATCATGATCGAATTGTGATCTTGTCCTGATTCGGGCTGAAAAGAGGCGTGTCTTTTCCGAGAAACGCCTTTGCGACTCAGTTACCCAATGGTAAATATAGGAATAACAATTACTTAAGACAAAGTGTGTTAGATAACAGGGCTAACGTAATTTGCGCTTGAGGCGTTGTTTGGGTCGCTCGAAGTCGTTCGATTGGTAGTCAGTTTTACTCATTTCCATGGGTGCGCGTCTGCTAACTGCTCGCTTCGGGAGGCCGTTTGTTCCTTGCGATCGTTTTGCGATCCATCGGCACCGGGGCACTATGCATGGGAATGGAATTCACATTCCAGGAATCTTGGACGCTGTACGGTCTTCTTGCGGAGGCCACGTCGGACGTCATACTCAAGACCAATAGTGACGGTTTCATCGTCCATGCCTCGCCGGGGATAGAGCGGCTTGGCGTGCGCTTGCAGGCGGACCGGATCGGGCCGCATGTGCTCGATCTCGTGGCCGACAGCGCCCGGGCGGCGGTGGCGCGCGAACTCGATGCGGCACTGGCCGGGCAACAGACGGAGCGCTGGGTCGAATTTCCCGCCGTCTCGAACGATGACCGCGACACCTGGTTCGAATTGCAGGCCCGCGCGCTGCGCGACGATCAAGGCACGGTGTACGGCGCGCTGGCGGTCATGCGCAGCATCGACGAGAAGCGGGTGCTCAAGGACCAGCTTTTCGCGGCGACTTACACCGATCCGCTCACGCGCCTGACCAATCGCGCGGCTTTCATCTCGATGCTCGAACACATGGTCGATGCCGGGATGGACGGCTGTCTGGCGATGTTCTCGATCGATTTCTTCCGCACTATCAACATGAAGTACGGTCAGCACACCGGCGACGATGTGCTGCGCGTCTTCGCCGACCTCCTACGCGAGATGCTGCGGAGCGACGATCTGATCTCGCGCATCGGATCGGAGCGCTTTGCGGTGCTGTTGCCGCGCACGAGTCCCTCACAGGCGCAGGCGATCTGCAGCCGCGTGGTGGCGACGCTGGCGGATCTTCGCCAGACCGTGGGCGAAAGCCGCATGGCGATCACCGCCAGCGGCAGTGTCGCCCAGATCGCAGAGAGTTTGGACAGCACTATCGAGCGTGCGGAACTGGCGCTGTTCTGCGCCAAGGCCAAGGGCCGCAACCGTCTGGAAATGGAGAAGCCGCGCCGCGTGGCGGCGTGACGACCGGGTTAGTTCTGGCGGAACGCCTGTTCCCAGTCCGAACGCCAGCCCCAAAACCCGTCATCCCCGCGAAGGCGGGGATCCCGCTTTTCTTGCGGCATACGAGAGGTTGCAGAAGAAAGCGGGGCCCCCGCCTTCGCGGGGGCGACGAAGTGATGGATCTGGCGGCTCGTCATCAAATTCGAATGCATGCCCGCCAAAAACGGCGGTGAGACCTAGGTGGCTTTCATCGCCTCCAGAGCCTGTTCGATATCGGCGATCAGGTCGCCCGCGTCCTCAAGGCCGATCGAGAAGCGCACGCCCTGTGAATTTCTGGGGCGGTCCTCCGGGTTTTCCGTCTCGGGCGGCCAGGGCATGATCGAGCGATAGCCGGCCGGCGCGATGGGGATGCAGAGGCTTTCGAAGCCGCCCCACGAATAGCCGATCCCGAACAGCCGCAGCGCGTCGACGAAGCGATTGCGCTGGGCCATGCTCACATCCTTGAACACTACGCTGAAGAGGCCGCACCCGCCGGTGAAATCGCGCAGCCACAGGTCATGGCCCGATGCGTCGGGAAGCATCGGGCAGAGAACTTGCGCCACTTCGGATCGGTCGGCGAGGAACCGGGCGATCTTCAGCGCTGTCTCGGCGCCCTGCTTCAACCGCACGCCCAGCGTGCGCAGCCCGCGCAGGGCCAGCGCCGCGTCGTCGGGAGAGACCACGTTGCCCAGCTGCTGCGCGCGATTGCGCAGCTTGGCGTAAAGCTCCGGCCCGGCACTGGCAGAGCCCATCATCAGGTCCGAATGGCCGCCGACATGCTTGGTCAGCGCCATCACCGTGATATCGGCGCCCTTGCGCAGGCCCTGGAAGCCGAGCGAACTGGCCCAGGTATTGTCGAGCACCGAGATCGCGCCTTTTTCACGGGCGATGCGGGTCAGCGCGGGCACGTCGCAGACTTCCATCGACAGGCTGCCGGGCACTTCCAGCATCACCGCGCGGGTGCGCTCCGTGAAGGCGGCCTCGTAAGCGGCAAGGTCGAGCGGATCGAAGAACCGCGTGGTCACGCCGAAGTCGGTCAGCAGGCCGAGCCCCATCGAGCGGGTGGGGTCATAGGCATTGTCGGTGATGAGCAATTCGTCGCCGGGGCGCAGCAGGGTGAGCATGACGCCGACAATGGCGGCGACGCCGGAAGGATAGATCACGGTGCCCGCCGCGCCGGGCTCAAGCTGGGTGAGGGCATCGCAGAGCGCCCACTGCGTCGGCGCGCCGCGGCGGCCGTAGAAGAAGCGGCCGTCCTCGTTATGGCGCGGCCCTTCGGCCAGCGCGGCAGTGTTCTCGTAAAGATGCGTGCTCGCCCGCCAGACCGGCGGATTGACGACCGCCCCCGTCCAGTCCTTGCGGCGGCCGCCCGCGACCAGCTTGGTGGCGGGGGACAGGTCGTCGATATTTTCGAAGTCGCTCAAGGGAATCTCCGCAGCTCGGCGGGAAACCCTAGTCCGGGCATCAGCGGGGGTCGAGAGGGCCGATGGCCTATTCCGCCGCTTCCGGAACCCCGGAAGGCGCAGCGCCGCCGATCGATCGAGCGCCCTCGATCTCGCGGGCGAGGATCGGCGCATGGTCGCGCGGGCCGGTGTCCACGCGCAGCGGCGCAAGGCCCGCGCCCGTACCCGGCTGGCCGAGCGAGAACACCCGACGCTCGATCGTACCGTCGGGCAGCGTCAGGAACAGGCGCACAAGCGGCACGAAGAGCGCGGCATCGCCCTGCCGCACCGCGCGGATGGCGTTGAGCGGCAACTGGATCTCGCCCTTCACTTCGCGCGTCTCACCGGGTTCGAGCGCCCCGAAGCGGTGGCGCAGCGGTACCGAGGCCGGATCGGGTGCAAGCTGTTCGGTCTGCGAGAGCGAGGCATGGGCGGCGATCATGTCGGCCGCGACAGACGCGCCCTCGGCCAGCCCCGAGGCGGGCGCGGTCAGCGCAAGCCGGTACTGCAACGTCGCATAGACCAGCGACTGGCGCAGCAGCACGGGTTCGAGCGCCCATTCGGCACGCGCCAAGGGAGCGGCCTTCGGCAAAGGCGAAACGATGGCGGACGTCAGCGGCTTTGGCGCGGGCGGCACGACGGGCGCCGGACGCGGGGCAGCAGTGATGGGGGCAGGCGTAACGGGGGCAGGCGCTGGCTTCGGAGCTTCCGCCAGCTTGGGAGCGTCCTCTTCTTCGCCTTCCGGTTCAAGGCCGGCTTCGGCCCATGCGGTGGCCGGCGCGGTGCGGCGGCGCAGCAGGGCGACGATGCCGCCAGCCGCCAGCAGCAGCGCGATCGGGATCGCCCACCACCAGTCGGGCCAGTGCTCTGCCGTTGCAGCAGGCGCGGTTTCTGCCGGTGCGGCCACGGAGGGCGCAGGCGCGGGGGTCTCGCTGGCGGCGGGTGCCGGGACGAAGGACGAGGTGCTTTCCGGCGTCGCCGCAGGTTGCGGGCTGGCGGCGGCCGGTGCGGGCATTGCCACTTGGGGTGCCTTCTGCGGTGCCGGTGTAGCGGTGGCGCGCGGTTCCGGACGAGCCGGAGCAGGCGTCTGTGCCTGCTTGGCGGACGCCGGGGGCGGCGGCGCGGCGACTAGGACGGGCGGGCTCGGTGCCGGGCGCGGCGCTTCGGAAGGCGCGTCGCTTGGGCGCACGACCGGGGCCTGCGCATCGACCGGGCCCTGCGGGCGCGGTGTATCGGTGGCGTTGGGTCCGGGCGGCAGGCTCCAGGTGGCCTGCGCCGACGCGGGCACGGCGTAGCCGGCCACGATCAGGGCGCCCGCCAGCGCCGCATTTACCGAAAGAGTACCAGTTCTTGTCATTTTGCCCCGCATCATCCCTCCAGCGCGGAAGCGGGCAGGCGCTGAACCTTGTGTTAATGTATGGTGCCGCCGCGACGAGACGAGAGCCATCATAGCCGAACCGGTGGCTGCGGACAAATCCGCCGAACGAGTTTGTACGGATATAGCGCGCGCCTTGAACGAGTCCGCGCGCGAACCTATCAAGGCGGCATGACCGAAACCCCCATGACCCCGCTGCACCTCGGCCAGGCGAGCCATCTGCCCGCATCGCCCGAGGAAGCCGTGCTCGACTATGTGCCCAACCCGCGTCAGGGCAGCCTCTATCTGGTGCGTTTCGCCGCGCCGGAGTTCACCTCGCTCTGCCCGGTGACCGGCCAGCCCGATTTCGCGCATCTCGTGATCGACTACGCGCCGGAGGCGACCATCGTCGAATCGAAGAGCCTCAAGCTGTTCCTTGGCGCATTCCGCAATCACAACGGCTTCCACGAGGATGTGACCGTCGGCATCGGCCAGCGCCTGTTCGACGAGATGAAGCCTCGCTGGCTACGCATCGGCGGCTATTGGTACCCGCGCGGCGGCATTCCCATCGACGTGTTCTGGCAGTCCGGCGCGGCGCCGGAAGGTCTGTGGGTGCCCGATCAGGGCGTGCCGGGTTATCGCGGCCGGGGCTGATTTGTTTCTGTATCCTCCCCTCTAAGGGGAGGGGGACCACCCGAAGGGTGGTGGAGGGGTGTCCCACGCTGGCGGTGATACCCCTCCGTCAGCGCTTCGCGCTGCCACCTCCCCTTGCAGGGGAGGAACTTCCAAACCTCTTCACAAATGAAACGGGGGCCCCGGGCCGATCCGGCGCCCCCGTATCCCCGAGCTTTCCCTCCAGACGGCTTGCGCCGTTTCCCCGGAAGTCCGCGCCGGGTTGCGTTCTCTATCTTGCCATTCCTATCGGGCGGCAAACCGCACATCGTTGAACCGCGTCAGATCGACCGTGCCCTTGCCGAGCGCGGCAAGCTGGCGCGTCGTCAGGCACTGGGCATAGACGGTAGGCGCATCGGCGCGCAGGGCGTCCTGCGTGGCCAGCGCATCGTCCAGCCGCGCAGCGCAAGCGGCACGAGTCTCGTAAGTCTGGACGGGAATGGGGAGGCGCTCGCAAGCGGACCCGTCGTCGCTACAGCCGAACAGGGCAAGGGCGATGAGGGCGGCGCTCATGATCTTTCTCCTTTGCCCGATAGAACCATCGGCGGGCCGGAAATATCCCGCCACGCAACGAAAAAGACTCGCTTTCGGGGCTGGAACCGCTGGCCCTCCCGCGCGTAAACCTTGGCTCATGGATCAGATCAAAGCCAAGCTCATCATCCGCCCCGCGACGGTTGCCGATGCGCCCGCCATCGCCCGGCTTTCCACCAAGGTCTACGGCAAGCCGGACGGCTTCACCCGCGCCGAAATTCGCGGGCAGGTGATCAATTTTCCCGAAGGCCAGTTCGTCGCCGAGTACGAAGGCAAAGTGGTCGGCCACTGCGCGACTATGATCGTCACCGCCGATCAGGCTTTTCGCCCGCATACCTGGGAAGAGATCAGCAACGGCGGCTACGGCCGCCCGCCCGCCGATGGGGGCGACGTGCTCTATGGCTTCGAGGTCTGCGTCGATCCGGACTACCGGCGCCTGCGCATCGGCCAGCGGCTCTATCGCAAGCGCAAGGAAGTCTGCCAGTATTTCGAGCTGAAAGGCATTGCCTTCGCCGGCCGCATGCCCGGCTATTCGCGCCGCAAGCGCCAGTACCCGAACCCGGCGGACTATCTGGAAGCGGTGAAGAACAAGAAGCTGCGCGATCAGGTCATCAATTTCCAGATGAACGAGGGCTACGAGCCGCGCGGGATCCTGCCGGACTATCTGCCCAATGACCGCGAGAGCGGCGGTAACGCCGTGATCATGTACTGGACCAACCCGCTCGCCCCGCGCGACACCGGCAAGGCGATCCCGGGCTTCAAGGAGCGCGTGCCGTCCAGCGTGCGCGTCGCCACCGTCCAGTTCATGATGCGCAAGATCGAGACCATCGACCAGTTCGAGGAACAAGTCGAATACTGGATCGACGTCGCCGCCGATTACGAGAGCGACTTCGTGGTCTTCCCCGAATTGTTCACGCTGGAACTGCTCTCGATCGAGGAAACCAAGCTGGAACCGGCGCAGGCCATCGAAAAGATCGCGACCTATACCGAGCGCTTCGTCGAATTCATGCAGCGCATGGCGGTGAGCTACAACATCAACATCGTCGGCGGATCGCATCCCACCCGCGTGAAGCTGGGCGGCAGCAAGAGCGAGATCCGCAACATCGCCTATACCTTCCTGCGCGACGGAGCGGTGCATGAGACGCAGAAGCTCCATCCCACACCGTCCGAGCGCAAGTGGTGGAACATCAAGGGCGGTTATGGCGCCAATGTGATCCCCACCGACTGCGGGCCGATCGGGGTGATGGTCTGCTACGACAGCGAGTTCCCGGAACTGGCCCGCCACCTCGTCAACCAGGGCGCGCTGATGCTGTTCGTGCCGTTCTGCACCGACGAGCGGCGCGGGTTCCTGCGGGTTCGTTACTGCTGTCAGGCGCGGGCGGTGGAGAACCAGTGCTATGTCGTCACCTCGGGCGTGGTGGGGAACCTGCCGAACGTGGAGAACATGGACGTGCACTATGCCGAAAGCGCGATCCTGACGCCTTCGGACTTCCCCTTCGCGCGCGACGGCGTGGCGGCCGATACCGCGCCCAATACGGAGACGATCGCGATTGCCGACCTCAGTCTGGACGCACTGCTGACGGCGCGTCAGGCGGGCGCGGTGCAGAACCTGAAGGACCGGCGGTTCGACCTGTATCGGGTGGAGTGGACGCAGCAGCCGGGGTGAGGGGCGGATTGCTCGCACGTTCTTTGGATTGAGCCTCACTCGTCGTCCCCGCGAAGGCGGGGACCCCGCTTCTCCGCTCCATGCCGCAAGAAAGCGGGGCCCCCGCCTGCGCGGGGGCGACGGGGGTGTTTTGCTTAGCTTGTCTAGGGCTGGCTCTCCCTCATCCCGCTCATCCTGAGCTTGTCGAAGGATGCTGGATCAGCGCTACGCCGCCCGGGGCTTCGACAAGCTCAGCCTGAGCGGGTTGGGAGGTCAGGTCAGTCAGTCAATCAATTGGAAAGTGGGGGTGGTTGTTTTGGCGGCGGATCGCGCAGAATAGCCAGATTTGGGAAGATGCGAAACTTCCTCCCCCTTCACGTCATCCTGAACTTGTTTCAGGATCCATTCCGCGACCTGTTCCGAACGGGTGGGGAAGAGCGTGGTGAGCGCGCATTGCCGATCAAAACGCGGCACGGGTCGCAAGATGGATCCTGAAACAAGTTCAGGATGACGATGCGCGGGGAACTGCCATTTCTCCATCGTCATCCCAGCTTCCGCAATTTTGGCGCATCCGGAAAGGTAAGTCTTGGATCAGAATCCCCGCTGGTCACCCACCATTCCGCGCGAACTAAACCATCCGCTGGATCTGCGCCGAGATCCGCTCGCGCAGCGTACTGGCCGGGGGCAGGGCGTAGTTTTCCAGCCGGGCCACACCCATGATCGCATCCTCGCCATAGCAATGGGCCAGCGCGATGGTGTGCCCGCCGACGTGACGCCCGGTCTCAGCCGAATAGAACGCGTGGACGGTCGGCAATTCCGGCGCCTCGGGGTCCTGATCGACGACCATGGCGATGCGGCCCGAGCGCAAGGTCACGAACGAGCCGATCGGATAGACGCCCACCGCCTCGATGAAGCGGGCGACGATCTCGGCGTCGTAGAGGTTCGGCCGCTCGCTCATGTGGGCCAGCACGTGCGACGGGTCTTCCACCGTGCCGGTCAGGGCGCCGCAGCAGGCGAGGTCGTAGAAATCGCAAATCGCCGCCATGCGCGAGAACAGGTCGAGGTCCAGGTCGACCAGCGCAAGCGGGCGGCCGCTGCCGTCAAGGTGTTCGTGATGACGGCCCACCGCGTGCAGTACTGCATCGGGCATGTCGCCGGCGGCTTCCAGCAGGTCGCGGCCGATCAGGGTGTGGCGCTCCCAGAGCCGGGGATCGAGCCGGGCGATGCCGCCAGCCTCTTCGCCGATCTCCACGTCGAGCCGGGCCACGCCGATGTCGAGCAGCAGCCCGGCCATCCCGGCGAGCCGCGATTCGCCCGGGGGCAACCGCATCTGCCGCGCCAGCGAGACCATCAGCGCGCTGGTCGCCAGCATGTGGCGATAGACCGGCTCGCTGTCGGACTTGCAGCGCATCAAGCCGGAGAAAGCGAAAGGATTGCGCTCGATCGAGGCATGGATGTCATCGACCACCGGGGCGACTTCGATCACGCGCGGCGCCTTGCCCAGACGGGCTGCGAGGAAGACTTTGGAAACCGTCTTGCGGGCTTTGCCGGCCACCAGCCGGGCATTGCCGAATTCGCGGCTGATCGGGATCGGACCGGAGCGCAGCGAGGCGCCGTTGGCGATGATCGCACCCCGGGGCGGCGGGACAGAGGCCATGCGGCGCTGCACCGGACGCATGTGGAACGGCACGGTCGGCGCGGGGGCGGGCGGGTCTTCGGCGGGAACGTCGGCGCCGCGATCGGTGTCGATGATGACGGCGTCGAGTTCGCTGTTCCGGACGGTTTCCAGTCGTTCCTCATCCTCCACCAGAAACTGCGCGCGCCAGAACGGGTGGCGCAGCCAGTTGCCGTGGAAGGACTGGATGTACATCCCCAATTCGACTTGCGACGGCGATATGCGCTTGAGAACCATGCCAAACCCGCGATGTGGTGCCGACCCCCGCGATAACGCGCGCAAGGCTGTCTCGACGTTCGCGGTGGGATCAGTAAGTATACTTATTATAGAGAGAATTTGCCGCCCGCGGGCAGGATCGCGCGGCAAATCCGATTTCCTGAGCGCAGGCCTCAGGCGATCCCCAGCCAGAGCGCGCCGTACGCGGGCAAGCGATCGTGATCGGCGCCGTTTACCGAGAGCACGATCATGCCCTCGGCCGGTTCGGGCAGGTCTATCGGTTCCGCCGAGAGGTTGAACAGGCAGCGCACCCGCGCGGTCCCCGCGTCGCGTTCGAAAGTCAGCAGCGAACCGTCGGCCGTGCAGTCGATCAGGCTGCCGTGGTGGAGCGCGGGGATCGCCTTTCGCAGAGACAGGAGATGGCGCGTGAAGTGTAGCAACGATTCCGAATCGGCTTCCTGCACCGCAGCGGCGCGCGCGAGGTTCTCGCCGGACATCGGCAGCCACGGCGCGCCGGTGGTGAAGCCGCCCGATGCGGTCTCTTCCCACGGGAACGGCGTGCGCACGCCGTCGCGGGAGAGAGTGAGCGGCCAGTTGGCGATGGCTTCCGGGTCCTGCAATTGCTCGAAAGGAATCTCGTCCTGAACCAGCCCCAGTTCCTCGCCCTGATAGACGATCACATTGCCGCGCAGCGCCGTGAGCAGCGCCATCTTTACGCGAGCGAAAGCGGGGCGATCCTCGGGCGTACACCAGCGCGAGACGGCGCGGGGAGCGTCGTGGTTCTCGAAAGCCCAGCTCGGCCAGCCGCCGGTTTCTCCGGGAGCGAGTTCCCAGCGCGCCAGCGTCTCGGCCACGAACCCGGCCGTCAGGGCGGGGGCATAGAGGAAGTCGAAGCCATAGGCGCTGTTGAGCCGGTGATCGCCTGCCGTATAGGCGCGCCGGTCAGCTTGCGGATGATCGCCGCCGATCTCGGCGACAGTGTGGACGCCGGGAAATTCGTCGCAGACCGCGCGCAGTTTTTCGACCACTGCGACCATGCCGGGGTGCGACTGGCTGTACTTCTTGATCTGGTAGTCAAAAGGTCGGCTGCGCGCGCGGCCGTCCTCGGGGGCGGGCGGATTGTTCCGCAGTTCCGGATCGTGCATCGCGTGGTTCAGCGCGTCGAGCCGGAAGCCGTCCACTCCGCGCTCCAGCCAGAACCGTGCGACGGCCAGCACCGCGTCCTGCACCTCCGGGTTGTGCATGTTGAGTTGCGGCTGCTCCTTGAGGAACGTGTGCATGTAATATTGCCGCCGCCGCGCGTCCCAGGTCCATGCCGGGCCGCCGAACACGGATTGCCAGTTGTTGGGCGGGGTGCCGTCCTCGTTCGGATCCTGCCAGACGTACCAGTCGGCTTTCGGATTATCGCGGTTCTGGCGGCTGTCCGCGAACCATGCGTGCAGGTCCGAAGTGTGGGCGTAGACCTGATCGATCAGGACTTTCAGGCCCAGTTCGTGCGCGCGGGCGACCAGCGCGTCGAAATCGGCCATGGTACCGAACACCGGATCGATCCCGCAGTAATCGGCCACATCGTAGCCAAAATCGCGCATCGGGGATGTGAAGAAGGGCGATATCCAGATCGCATCGACGCCCAGCGCCGCCACATAGTCCAGCCGGCGGGTGATCCCGGCCAGATCGCCCACGCCGTCTCCATTGCTGTCCTGAAAGCTACGGGGATAGATCTGATAGATCGCCGCGCCCTGCCACCATGGGCGGGCGGACGAGTCAGGCGATGTTTCGGCAGGCTCGCCCAGAGGGGTATCCGCAGGGGTATGGTCCAGGGTCATGCGCACCTTTCGCGAAGGCTGGCGGAGCGTGCCGCTATAGCATCGGTGCGGCGGGCTGGCGAATTTTTTGCGGCAGCGCACAATGGCTCTTGCCGCTCTGCAACGCTGTGCTAGCCATGGGGGAGGAAGTCGGGAAGGGATAGGGATGCTGGCGCAGCCAGGCATCCTGACGATGACGTAAACTGCTGCCGTCTGGCGATTTTCTGTCCGGCGGTCGGCCCGTTCAGGAGTGTGCCCGTGGCTACCGATCCTGTGTCAGACACTTCCGGTTCCGTCTCCGATGCGGGCCCTCTGGCGTCCGTGCAAACCCCGTCCGAGATGGACAAGCACATCGTCAGCGTGCTGCGCAACCGCGTCGGCAAGGATGAGCGCGCGGCCAAGCAGTACGACTGGTACACCGCATCGATCCTGGCCCTGCGCGACAAGATCATCGACAGGTGGTTCGAATCCACGCGGCGCACGTACGATACCGGCGGCAAGCGGGTCTATTACCTGTCGATGGAGTTCCTGATCGGTCGCCTGCTGCGCGACGCGCTTTCGAACATGGGCATGACGCGCGAGTTCGAGAAGGCGCTGGCCGCGCACGGGCTGGACCTTGCCGCACTGGAAGAGCTTGAGCCCGATGCGGCGCTCGGCAACGGCGGCCTCGGACGTCTGGCGGCCTGCTTCATGGAGAGCCTCGCCACGCTGGACATTCCGGCCTACGGCTATGGCATCCGCTACAAGAACGGCATGTTCCGCCAGCGCGTTGACGATGGCTGGCAGGTCGAACTGCCCGAGACATGGCTCGCCCACGGCAATCCGTGGGAGTTCGAGCGGGTGGAAAGCACGTACCGCATCGGCTTCGGCGGCGAAGTGGTGGCAGAGGGCGAGGGCGTGTTCTGGCACCCGGCCGAACAGGTCGAGGCGACCGCGATCGACACCCCGATCGTCGGCTGGCGCGGTAAGCGGGTGAACACGCTGCGGCTGTGGACGGCCAGCCCGCTCGATCCGATCAAGCTCGATGCCTTCAACGCCGGCGACCATTTCGGCGCGCTGGCGGAGCAGGTGCGGGCGGATAGTCTGGTGCGCGTGCTCTACCCCGCCGATTCCAGTCCCGCCGGGCAGGAACTGCGGCTGCGGCAGGAGTATTTCTTCACCGCCGCTTCCATTCAGGACATCGTACGCCGCCACGTCCAGTACGAAGGCGATATCCGCACGCTGCCGGAGAAGGTGGCGATCCAGCTGAATGACACGCACCCTTCGGTCGCGGTGGCGGAGCTGATGCGGCTGCTGGTCGACGAAAACGGCCTTGAGTTCAACGAGGCGTGGGACATTTGCCGTCAGACGGTGTCCTACACCAATCACACCCTGCTGCCCGAGGCGCTGGAGTCCTGGCCGCTGCCGCTGTTCGAGCGGATGCTGCCGCGCCACATGCAGATCATCTACGCGATCAACAGCCGCGTGCTGCGAGAGGCGCGCAAGGCGGGCTGCGACGATGCGCAGATCGCGGCGATCTCGCTGATCGATGAGGGCGGCGAGCGGCGCGTGCGCATGGCGAACCTCGCTTTCGTGGGATCGCATTCGGTGAACGGCGTGGCCGCGCTGCACACGGAACTGATGAAGGAGACGGTCTTCGCCGATCTCCACCGGCTCTATCCCACGCGGATCAACAACAAGACCAACGGCGTCACCCCGCGCCGCTGGCTGCAGCAGTGCAATCCGGGCCTGACCCGCGTGATCCGCGATGCCATCGGTGACGGCTTCCTGGATGACGCGGAGAAGCTGTCCGACCTCAACGCCCATGCCGACGACAAGCAACTGGGCGAGCGCGTGGCGGAAGTGAAGCGCGCCAACAAGGTGGCGCTGGCGGACTACATCAAGAAGACCATGGGCGTGCGGCTCGATCCCGATGCGCTGTTCGACGTGCAGATCAAGCGCATCCACGAATACAAGCGCCAGCTGCTCAATCTGATCGAGACGGTGGCGCTCTACGACCAGATCCGCAGCCATCCGGAGCGGGACTGGGTGCCGCGCGTGAAGATCTTCGCGGGCAAGGCGGCGCCCAGCTATCACAACGCCAAGCTGGTCATCAAACTGGCGAATGACATCGCCCGGCGCGTCAATGCCGATCCTTCGGTGGGCGGGCTGCTGAAGGTGGTCTTCGTGCCCAACTACAACGTCAGTCTGGGTGAGCGGATCTTCCCGGCGGCGGACTTGTCCGAACAGATTTCGACCGCAGGCATGGAGGCCTCCGGAACCGGCAACATGAAGTTCGCGTTGAACGGTGCACTGACCATCGGCACGCTCGATGGCGCCAATGTCGAGATCAAGGACCATGTGGGGGACGACAATATCGTCATCTTCGGCCTGACTGCCGATCAAGTGGCCCAGAAGCGCGCCAGCGGTTACAATCCCCGCGAAGTCATCGACGGATCACGTGAGTTGAGTCAGGCGCTGACCGCCATATCCTCGGGCGTATTCTCTCCCGATGATCCCGATCGATACAAGGATCTGATCGGCGGCATCTATGACCATGACTGGTTCATGTGCGCAGCCGACTTCGACGGTTATGCCGCCGCGCAGCGTTCGGTTGATGCCTGGTGGGAAGATACTTCACGCTGGCGCGCGGCAACGATACGCAATATTGCCAATGTCGGGTGGTTTTCGTCCGACCGGACAATCGCCGAATATGCGAGAGAGATCTGGAAGGTTCTGTGACGCCAAGGGACAGTCTGAAACCACCGGAAAGTGCGATAGAAGCTCTCCTTCAAGGCGTTCATGTCGACCCGTTTTCGCTTCTGGGCGTGCTGCCCGGACCTGACGGCACCTTCGTCCGCGCGATCCTGCCCGGGGCCGAGGATGTCGAGGCGTTCAGCCTGGACGGGCGGCGGCTGGGTATGCTGGGCAAAGTGGACGATCGCGGCCTGTTCGAAGGCCGCCTGATCGCTAAGCCGCAGCCGATCCGCTACCGCTGTTCGGACGGCCAGCATCAATGGTTGGTTACCGATCCCTATACCTTCGGGCCGGTGCTGGGGCCGCTCGACGATCTGCTGATCGCGCAGGGTACGCATTTCCGCCTGTTCGACAAGCTGGGCGCGCATATCATCACCCATGAGGGCGCGGGCGGCGTCCACTTCGCGGTTTGGGCGCCCAATGCCCGGCTGGTCAGTGTCGTCGGCGATTTCAACGACTGGGATCCGCGCCGCCATGTCATGCGCGATCGCAAGGACATCGGCGTGTGGGAGATCTTCATCCCCGACATCGCCGATTACCGCGCCTACAAGTACCACATCATCGGTGCGGACGGCGCTGAGCAGCCGCTGAAGGCCGATCCTTTCGCCTTCATGTCGGAAATCCGCCCGGCCACTGCCTCGATGACCGCGCACCCGGCCAAGCTGGATTGGGGGGACGAGGCGCACCGCGCGCATTGGGCCAAAGTCGATCCGCGCAAGGTGCCGGTCTCGATCTACGAGGTTCACGCCGGTTCGTGGCAGCGTGACCGGTTCAACTGGTTCCTCAACTGGGACGATCTGGCCGACCGGCTGATCCCCTATGTGGTGGAGATGGGCTTCACCCATATCGAATTCCTGCCGATCAGCGAGCATCCCTACGATCCGTCATGGGGATACCAGACCACCGGGCTCTATGCGCCCAGCGCCCGCTTCGGCGAACCGGCGGGCTTTGCGCGCTTCGTCGATGGCGCGCACCGGGCCGGGATTGGCGTGATCCTGGATTGGGTGCCCGCGCATTTCCCCACCGATCAGCACGGCCTCGTCCGCTTCGACGGCACGGCGCTTTACGAACATGCCGATCCGCGCATGGGTTTCCAGCCGGACTGGAACACGCTGATCTACAACTTCGGCCGGCGCGAGGTGGTGAGCTTCCTGGTCAACAATGCGCTGTTCTGGGCGGACCGCTATCACGTGGACGGGCTGCGCGTGGATGCCGTCGCCTCGATGCTCTACCGCGACTATTCGCGCAAGGAAGGCGAGTGGATCCCCAATGCGCAGGGCGGGCGTGAGAACTGGGAGGCGGTGGACTTCCTGCGCGCCGTCAACCGCGCGCTTTACGGCCAGCATCCCGGCGTCATCACGATTGCCGAGGAATCGACCGCATGGCCGGGGGTGACGCAACCCGCTTACGAAGTGGACGATGGGAAGCGCGCCAGTGCGCTGGGCTTCGGCTTCAAGTGGAACATGGGCTTCATGCACGATACGCTGCGCTACATGGGCCGCGATCCGGTGCATCGTCGCTATCACCATAACGACATCACGTTCGGGCTGACCTACGCCTTCAGCGAGAACTACGTGCTGCCGCTCAGCCATGACGAGGTGGTCCACGGCAAGGGTTCGCTGCTCGGCAAGATGAGCGGCGACGATTGGCAGCAGTTCGCCAACTTGCGCGCCTATTACGGCATGATGTGGGGCTATCCGGGCAAGAAGCTGCTGTTCATGGGGCAGGAATTCGCCCAGCGCCGCGAATGGAGCGAGGAACGCGCGCTCGATTGGGAGCTGCGCGATGCCCCGGCGCACGAAGGCGTGCGCAATCTGGTGAAGGACCTGAACGCGCTCTACCGCACCAAACCCGCGCTCCACGCCGGCGATTGCGATGGTAACGGGTTCGAATGGCTGGTGGTGGACGATGCCGAGAATTCGGTCTTCGCGTGGCTGCGCAAAACGCCCGATGCGAAGCCCATCGCGGTGATCTCCAACATGACCCCGGCGCTGCTGACCGGCTATCGCCTGCCACTGCCGCTGGCGGGCACTTGGAACGAAGTGCTGAACACCGATGCGCTGACTTACGGCGGCAGCGGCAAGGGCAATCTGGGCGCCGTCAAGGCCGCCGATGGCCATGCCACCGTCACGCTGCCGCCGCTGTCGACCATCATGCTGGAATTCGAAGACTGAGGATGCGGCCCACCGTCGGGCCCGCTGTCTGCAAGGGAGAGTGATTGAGATGCGTACCTCCGGATCGCCGCTTGCACGCGACGCCATGGCCTATGTGCTCGCGGGGGGAAGGGGCAGTCGTCTTGCCGAATTGACCGACAATCGTGCCAAGCCTGCGGTCTATTTCGGGGGCATGAGCCGCATCATCGATTTCGCGCTGTCCAATGCGATCAATTCGGGCATCCGCCGCATCGGCGTGGCGACGCAGTACAAGGCGCATAGCCTGATCCGCCACATGAACCGCGCGTGGAACTTCATGCGGCCGGAGCGCAACGAAAGCTTCGACATCCTGCCAGCCAGCCAGCGCATTTCCGAAATGCTGTGGTACGAAGGTACGGCGGACGCGGTGTTCCAGAACATCGATATCATCGCCTCCTACAGCCCCAAGTACATGGTGATCCTGGCGGGCGACCACATTTACAAGATGGACTACGAGTTGATGCTGCAACAGCACGTCAACTCCGGCGCGAATGTTACCGTGGGCTGTCTGGTCGTGCCGAAGAAGGAGGCGACCGCGTTCGGCGTGATGCATGTCGATAAGGACGACGTCATCACCTCGTTCCTGGAAAAGCCGAAGGATCCGCCGACGATCCCCGGCGATCCGGACAATTGCCTGGCCTCCATGGGCATCTACGTCTTCGATACGGAGTTCCTGTTCGAACAACTCCGCCGCGATGCCGCCGAACCCGATTCCAAGCGCGATTTCGGGGGGGACATCATCCCCTACATCGTGAAGCACGGGAAGGCGCAGGCCCACCGCTTCACCAATTCCTGCATACGCGCGGCCGAGGAAATCGGCGAATACTGGCGCGATGTCGGCACGGTGGACGCCTATTTCGACGCCAACCTCGACCTCACCGACACCGTGCCCAAACTCAACATGTACGATCGCGACTGGCCGATCTGGACCGACACCGTCGTCGCCGCGCCAGCCAAGTTCGTGCATGACGAGGAAGGGCGCAGGGGCGAGGCGATCTCCTCGCTGATCAGTCAGGACTGCATCGTCTCCGGATCGCTGGCGCGGCGCTCGCTGCTGTTTACCGGCGTGAAGATGGGCAGTTACTCCTCCGTCAACGAAGCGGTGATCCTGCCTTACTGCAACATCGGTCGTCACGCGCGGCTGAGCCGGGTGATCATCGATTCCGGCGTGCGCATCCCCGAAGGACTGGTGGTGGGAGAAGATCCCGTTCTGGACGGGCAGCGTTTTCGCCGCACCGACAATGGCGTATGTCTGATCACCAAGCGCATGATCGAGCGTTTGGAACTCTGATCGGCCGAAGAAGGATAGATAGTTGAAGGTTCTGTCGGTCGCATCCGAAGCGGTTCCCCTTATCAAGACTGGCGGTCTGGCCGATGTTGCCGGGGCTCTGCCTGCCGCGCTCGCGCCCAGCGGCGTGGAAGTGACCACGCTGCTGCCGGGCTATCCCTCGGTGCTGAAGGCGATCGGCCGGGCCAAGGCGGTGCACGCGTGGGAATCGCTGCTGGGCGTCCCGGCGCGGCTGCTTTCGGCGAAGATCGACGGTTATCCGCTGCTGGTGCTCGATGCCCCGGCGCTCTTCACCCGCGACGGCGCGCCCTATACCGACGGAGCCGGGCGCGATTGGGGTGACAACTGGCGGCGCTTTTCCGCCTTCGGCCGTGCCGCTGCCGATATCGCGGGCGGGGCGGTGGTCAGCAAGGGTAAGCCTCAGCGCTATGATGTGCTCCATGCGCATGACTGGCAGGCGGCGATGGCCTGCGCCTATCTGCGCTTCGCGCCGCTGGGCGGCGAAAGCGGCCGGGTGCCCTCTGTGGTTACGGTGCACAACATGGCGTTTCAGGGCTGGTTCGGCGCCGAGATATTCCCCAGCGTCGGCCTGCCCGCAGCGGCGTGGACGATGGACGGCGTGGAATACCACGGCGGCCTCGGCATGTTGAAGGCGGGGCTGGCCTGCGCCGATGCCGTCACCACCGTCAGCCCTACTTATGCGCGCGAAATCCGCTCCTCGAATTTCGGCATGGGGTTGGAAGGGCTGGTGATCGCGCGTGGCAATGCCGTCAGCGGCATTCTCAACGGCATCGATACCGAACTGTGGAACCCCGCGACGGACCCGGTACTCGCCGCGCGTTACACGGCGCGCACGCTGGACAAGCGCAAGGCCAACAAGCGCGCGCTGGAAGTGGAATTCGGTTTGGACGAGGATGACGGCCCGCTGTTTATCGCCGTCAGCCGTCTCACCTGGCAGAAAGGCATGGACGTGCTGCCCGAAGTGCTGGACCACCTTGTCGGCATTGGCGGCAGGCTGGCACTGCTGGGCGCCGGAGACCGTTCCATCGAGCGCCAGCTCCGCGAAGGCGCGGCCCGCCATCCGGGGCGGATCGGCCTGCGCTTCGGCTATGACGAGGACCTGTCGCACCGCATGCAGGGCGGCGGCGATGCGATCCTGATCCCCTCCCGCTTCGAACCCTGCGGGCTGACGCAGCTTTACGGCCTCGCCTATGGCTGCATCCCCGTGGTGGCGCGCACCGGGGGTCTTGCCGATACCGTGATCGATGCCAACCCGGCCGCGCTGGCGGCAGGCGTCGCCACCGGCGTACAGTTCGACGGGGTGCATTATGACGCCATGGCTGCCGCGCTGACCCGTGTGCTCGAACTCTGGCACGAGCCCGAAAGCTGGAGCATGCTCCAGCGCAATGCTATGAAGGCGGACTTCTCGTGGAGCGCGAGCGGGGCGGCTTACGCAAGGCTCTATCACAAGCTGGCCGGATGAGCGGGGCCGCAGTCGGACAGGGCGTAACCCGCTTCACGGTCCGCTCGCCGCTGGCCGAAAGCGTCTGGCTCTGTTGCTTCGATGGGCCGGACGAAAAGCGCCATGCAATGACCCGGCAGGGGCCGGACTGGACGATTGAACTGCCGGGCGATTGCACGGGCCTCCACTATGGCTACCGCGCCGCGGGTGAATGGGCACCTGCGCGCGGGCTATGGTTCGATCCGGCCAAGCTGCTGGTCGATCCGCGCGCGGTCGAACTGGACCGGCGCTTCGTGCAGGATCCCCGGCTGACGATCTTTGGCGAGGACACCGCCGATATCGTGCCCCGCGCCGTGGTGCCCTCGCTGCGGCCGCCAGTCACGCCCGAGCCGGTGCATTTCACGCCCGGCGGCCTTGTCTACGAGGTCAATGTCCGCGCTTTCACGAAGCTGCATCCCGATGTTCCGGAGCCCGTTCGCGGCACTGTCGCCGCGCTCGCGCATCCGGCGGTATTGGCGCATGTGAAGAAGCTGCATGTCACGGCCGTGGAACTCATGCCGGTGGTTGCCTGGATCGACGAGCGCCACTTGCCGCCGCTCGGGCTCGTCAATGCCTGGGGGTATAATCCGGTGGCGATGATGGCGCTCGACCCCGGGCTCTGCCCGGGCGGCATTGCCGAACTGCGCGATACGGTCGCCGCACTTCATGCCGAAGGGATCGGCGTATTGCTGGACGTGGTATTCAACCACACCGGCGAAAGCGATGTGGCGGGCGGCGTGATCTCGTTGCGGGGGCTCGACAATGCGGCCTATGCGCATGCCCCGGATGGTGCGCTCATCAATGACACGGGGTGCGGCAACACGCTCGATTTCGCCCATCCCGAGGTGCGGCGATTGGTGCTCGATGCGATGCGGCACTTCGTCACGGCCTGCGGTGTCGATGGCTTTCGCTTCGATCTGGCACCGGTCCTCGCGCGCGGGCCGGGCTTCGATCCCGCCGCGCCGATCTTCGCCGAGATCGCCGCCGATCCGGTGCTTTCCACCCGCGTCATGATCGCGGAGCCCTGGGACGTTGGCCCCGGCGGCTATCAACTCGGCAAATTCCCGGCGGACTGGCTCGAATGGAATGACCGTTATCGCGACGATGTGCGCCGCTTCTGGCGCGGCGACGGTGGCATTGGCACGCTGGCGACACGGCTGGCGGGATCGTCGGATATATTCGGGCCCGTGGGGCCAGACGCGGTCTGCCGCTCGGTCAACTTTCTGGCCGCGCACGATGGTTTCACGCTGGCCGACACGGTGTCTTACGAAGCCCGCCACAACTGGGCCAATGGCGAGCAGAACCGCGACGGGCACGGCGAGAATTTCAGCTGGAACCATGGCGCGGAGGGTGTGACAGAGAACGCCCAAATCCTCGCCGCGCGCAAGGCGGACATCATGGCGATGCTTGGCACACTGTTCGCCTCGACCGGCACGATCATGCTGACGGCGGGCGACGAATTCGGGCGGAGCCAGCAAGGCAACAACAACGCCTATTGTCAGGACAACGCCATCGGCTGGGTCGATTGGGAACGGCGCGACCGCGAGCTGGAGGATTACGTGGCCGCGCTTGCTGCCGCGCGAGCGGAGAACCTGGAATCGTTCCAGCGCTTTGACGATCTCGGGACATGGCAGACGCGGAGCGGCGAAAGCATGACCGTGGCGGACTGGGAACGGCCCGGCGAAGGCTGGCTCGGCTGGCATTCGCCCGTGGGGCCGGAAGGCACGCACCGATCACTTACGATCGACCGCGATGCCCGCAGCGTCATGGACCGGCGGACCTGAGCGGCGTGGATTGAGCAGCAAAAACTATTGCATCGTCGCCCCCGCGTAGGCGGAGGCCCCGCTTCCTGGCGACCTCTCGTGCCGCAATACAGAAGCAGGATCCACGCCTTCGCAGGCACGACGGATCCACGTCGGTTGCTTTATCGAAGCTGCTCAGTAACAGCCGCGAGACGCGAGTACGGCGGGCACGGTGCGAAGGCAGATCGTCAGGTCATAGGTCAGCGACTTGCGCATGGCGTAACGCGCATCGAGGCGGACCCGGGCCTCGTAGGAAACCGCGTTGCGCCCGCTCACCTGCCATAGCCCGGTCAGCCCCGGCTTGACCGAGCAATAGGCATCGAAGCGATGGCCATAGCGCGGGATTTCCGAGGCGATGATCGGGCGGGGGCCGACGATGCTCATATGCCCGGCAAGGACATTGAACAGCTGTGGCAGTTCGTCGAGGCTGCTCTTGCGCAGAAACCGGCCCACCGGCGTGATGCGCGGATCGCGGCGCAGCTTCTGGTCCATGGCCCATTCGTTTCGCGCCTCTTCCGACTCGACGAGCAGCCGTTCGAGCACGTCCTGCGCATTGCGGACCATGCTGCGGAACTTGAAGCAGGGAAAAGGCCGCCCGCCATGCCCGACGCGTTGCTGGACGAACAGCACCGGGCCATTGCTTGAGGCGCGGATAGCGAGCGCGGTCAGCAGGATCAGCGGCAGCAGGGCCAGGATCGCCAGCGAGGCGATCACGATGTCGAAAGCTCGGCCCAGCCGCGTGGGGCCGACCGTTGCGTCGGGGTACCCGGTTTCATCCCACGGCGGCGGCTCGGGCGTGGAGGCCGCGGCGCCGTTTGTGGTTGAAGCGGACGGGCGCGGAAGGGGGAGGGGGCGTATCAGCACCGCCTCCGGCATTTCCGGGTTGGCGGGCCATCGGCCCGGAGGCGCGACCAGAGGGATATTGCCCGATACCACATCGCCGAACGGTGTCCGCAGAGGACTGCCTCCCGGCGGTAGATGAGAGGGCGAAACTTTGATGCGAGAAGTCATTGCGTCCATCGATCTATCCAACTGAACAAGAGGTGTTGTTCGGACGCGACCGATTGTTTTTAGGATTTCCCGCATCGTAATTGAAGTAATGTTCGCGTCAATACGGCTATGCTGCGGTGCGAAGATTCTAAATGATCTGGTTTGGAGTGTGAGTGGCGCGCTCGATGGTGGTGTTTGTTTGGTAATTGGCGGGTTTTGCGGGTTCATCGGATTTATTTTTCTATCCGGTGCGGATCGTTCAATGCGTAATTCATCGCATTCGGACCAATAAGCCTGACGATTTGGTGGATTTTGGTTTAATTAGGGGCGGCCCTCTCTCGGTAAGGGGATGAATCGCGTTGCCAACATGTCTTGTGGGCGAGCGCGCCGAAGCCATGGCGAATTTCGTTCGCCCGGGGCGGATCTATTCGGAGGGTCTGAATTATAAGGGCCGGAAAGCGCCTTTTGTCGTGCTCCGTTTCGGATCTCGATTTTTCACGGTTTCGATGAGTTCGAACACGTTTCGCGAATTATTGATCCAATATGGCTGTGAATGAATACAAAAGCACCGAAATCGGGATAGTACATAGATTGACCACCCTCTCATTACTTGCTGCAAAGCAATCACGGGGGATGAGGCAGCCGTATTCGCACGACGCGATCGTTTGTTACGGCGCGGTCGTGCCGCATGCCGAACCACCCGGCGAATTGTGAAGGGGCTTTCGATGGCGAGCATCGCATCTGATGACAGCATCGCATCCGGTGACGGTGTAGGATTTGTCTCGTCCAAGGGAGAGGCGCGGCGGGTACGCCTGTTGCCCGATCCGCGCCATGTGTGGATGGTGTTCCGCCGACGGCAGTGGCTTTTCGGGGTCATCGCGTGCCTGGTGTTCTCGGCCGTGGTGGCCGCCGTGCTGCTTGCCAAGCCCGTCTATGTCGCCACCGCCAGCGTCCTGATAGAGCCGCGCAAGTCGGACACGATCGACCTTCAGTCCGTGGTGCAGGGCCTGCCGGCGGATACCAATGTCGTCGATACGCAGACGCAGATCATCGCCTCGCCCGCCACGTCGCTGGCAGTGGTGCGGCAGCTTCATCTCGATCGTGAGGCGGATTTCGTCGGCGATGCGGCGCTGCGTGGTACGTCGTCGGCGCGCTCGGCCAGACAGCCGGATGCTCTTGCCGCCGATCCGGACCGGTCGATGAGTACCGCCGAACGCCGGGCGGCCACGATCCTTCAGGGTCTGGTTACCGTCCGGCGGCAGGGGCTCACCTATGTGATCGACATCGCTGCCAAGTCGAGCGATCCGCGCCGCGCCACCGAGATCGCCAATGCCTTTGCCGCGCAATATATCGCGATGCAGGCCGACCACCGCGCGGGTGTTACCGAACAGGCCGCGCAGTTCGTTTCCCACCGGGCAGAGGAACTGCGCCAACAAGCGGTCACGGACGATGCCGCGGTCCAGAACTACATGATCGCGCATAATCTGATGAGTGCGGAGGGCGCGACGATGGCCGAGCAGGAGGCCTCGCAGCTCAACCAGCAGATCACCCAGGCGCAGGCCACGCTGGCGCAGGAACGCGGCAAGCTGGCGGCGGCGCGGGCACAGCTCAGCCGAGGTGGGGGATCGGATATCGGCGCGGTTCTGGCATCGGAAACGATCCGCGCCCTGCGCGCGCAGGAAGCGACGGCCAGCGCCGAAGTCGCCTCGCTGGCGTCGCACTACGGTGAAAGTCATCCGGAGATGCAGCGCGCCCGCCAGAACCTTGCGGACGTTCGCGAGCAGCTCGCCGCCGAACAGCAGCGCATCATTTCCACGCTTCAGGCCAATGTGCAGGTTGCGCAAAGCGGGCTCGATTCGCTTCAGGCCAGCCGCGTGCATGCGCGCACGGCGCTGGCTTCGAACGGCACGGCGCAAGTCGGCCTGCTCGAACTCCAGCGCAAGGCGGAGGCCAGCCGCACGATCTATTCGGCCTTCCTGCAACGCGCCAAGGAAACTGCGGCCGCCGCCAACCTGCCGCAGGCCGATGCCAGCATTTCCTCGCTCGCACGGCTGCCGGATGCGCCGGTCTGGCCGAACTACCACCTTGGCATGGCATTCGGCCTGGTCGGCGCGGTGGTCTGCGGATTGCTCGCGGTGGGGCTGGCGGAATATCTCGACGGCAGCATCGCCACGCGCGATCAGGTGGAAGGCGAACTGGGCGCGACATATGCCGGGGCGCTGCCGGACCTGCGCGTATCGGCCGGACGCGAGCACCGCCATACCGCGCCCTACCTCTATATCATGGAGCGGCCGTTCTCGGTCTTTGCCGAGGCGGTGCGTGCGGCGGGCGCCACCGTGCTGCGCCCCAGAGGACGCGGCGCGCAAGTGATCGCGGTAACGTCCGCATTGCCGCGCGAGGGCAAGACGACCTTCTCGATCTGCCTCGCGCGCATTCTGGCGGCGGGAGGGCGGAGCGTCGTGCTGGTCGATGGCGATTTGCGGCGCCATTCGGTGAGTTCGACCCTGCTGCCCGAACAGGGCGCGGACGAGCGCCTGCTGGCCGTTCTCGAAGGCCGCTTGCCGATCGATCAGGCCCTTGTGCGCGATCCGCTGGTGGACATGATGATCCTGCCTACCGCCGGCCCGCGCGGTACCGAGGACTATCTCACCGACGAGCGCGTCAAGGCGCTCTACGCCGCGCTACGCGAGCGGTTCGAGGTAGTGATCGTCGATACTGCGCCGGTTCTGGGCATTGTCGATACGCGCACGCTGTCCGCCCATGCCGACGCCACGATGATGGTCTGTCGATGGCGCAAGACCGCGATCCGAGCGGCGCAGGCAGCGATCGACATTTTGGATCAGGCCGGTGTCCGCATGCTCGCGGTGGGCCTCTCGCAAGTGAACATTCGCCAATACGCCAGCGCCGGACAGAACGATGTCTATGGCTATCAGAAGAAGTTCGCCGGCTACTACGTGAGCTGATGCGACATGTCGGTGGGAGTATTGTCATGAGCGTCTTTCCCGACAGCGCGGCGGCAAGGCCGATCCGGCAGGCCATCGGCCGGTGCCGGCGGCACTTCCTCAATGCCGGCCTGTTCAGCGCCTTTCTCAACGTCCTCTACCTCGCGCCATCGGTCTACATGTTGCAGGTCTACGACCGGGTGGTGCCGACGCGCGGCGTTCCCACGCTGATTGGGCTGACGCTGATCTTCATCGTCGCCATCCTGTCGGTGGGACTGCTCGATCTCGTGCGCAACCGGCTGCTGCTGCGCGCGGGCGCGAGGCTGGACCAGTTGCTGGCGGGCCCGATCATGGAAGCCCTGCTGGAAATGTCCGCCACGCGCGTTGGGCAGGTCAATGCGGCAACCCTGCGCGAGTTCGACCTGCTGCGCCAGACGATCACCGGGGTGGGCGTGCTGGCGCTGTTCGATGCGCCCTGGGCGCCGATCTACATCTTCGTCTGCTTCCTCATTCATCCCGCAATCGGCGCGCTCTGTATCGGCGGCGCGGTTGTTCTTTCGCTGCTGAGCTGGCTTAGCGAGCGGAGCAGCAGCCGGGCCATGAAGGAAGCGATCCGGCGGGAACAGTACGCCTATTCCAGTCTCGAACTCTCGCTTGGCGCGGCCGGCGTGATCGGGGCGCTGGGCATGCGCGAGGCGATGGTGCGCCGCCATTTGCGCGAGCGGCTGGATGCCACCGGCATGGTCAACCGCGCCGGGCTCAAGGCCACGCGCTACAATTCGGCGATCAAGGCCGCGCGTCTCTTGCTGCAATCGCTGGCGCTCGGGCTGGGCGCGTTGCTGGCCATCGAACAGCAGATTTCGGGCGGCGCGATCTTCGCGTCCTCGCTGCTGATCGCGCGGGCGCTCCAGCCGATCGAGCTGATCAATGGAGCGTGGAAGAACCTGCTTCAGGCGGGAGCGGCATATGCCCATATCGTCGAGCTGTTCAGCCTGCGCGGCGAAAGCCCGGCGGTCACGGCGCTGCCGTCTCCGCGCGGGGCGATCGCGGTAGAGAATCTCGGCGTGGCGGCGCCGAGCCGGGATCGCCTGCTGGTCGGCGGCGTCGGTTTCGCGCTGGAGCCGGGGGAGCTGCTGGGCGTCATCGGCCCCAGCGGCGCGGGCAAGTCCACGCTTGCGAAGGCATTGGTGGGCATTCTCGAACCCGCGCAGGGCACGGTGCGGCTGGACGGATCGGACCTCCGGAACTGGCCGCCGCAGCAACTGGGGCAGGCGATTGGCTATGTCCCGCAGGAACCTGTGCTGTTTCGCGGAACGATCAAAGAAAACATCGCCCGGTTCGAGACGGAGAACGCGGCCGAAGGCACGCTGGACGAAAAGGTTGTGCAGGCCGCGCAGCTATGCGGTGCGCACGACTTCATCGTCCGGCTGCCGCAGGGGTACGACACCGAACTGGGCTGGGCCGGGGGCGGACTGTCGATGGGGCAGGCGCAGCGCATCGCGCTGGCGCGGGCACTCTACGGCGATCCGGTCGTGGTGGTGCTGGACGAGCCCAATGCCTCGCTGGATGCCGAAGGGGAGATGCGTCTCGGCGCGGCACTGGACAGCCTGAGGCGCAAGGGCGTGACGCTGGTCGTGATCGCTCACCGCGCCGGGATCCTGCAAACGGCAGACAAGCTACTGGTGCTGCGCGGCGGGCGGGTCGAGATGTTCGGCGAGCGCAGCGAGGTGGTGGCGCGGCTCAATGCGCCGAAGATGCCCACCGGTGATGGCGATAATGCTCCGCCGCCCCCTGCGGACACAACGCGGCCGATCGCTGCGCCGCCCGCTCCGGCATCTGCCGACGAGAGCACCGAAGCCGGCCAGACCCGGACGGTCGAGCCGGAGGGCATTGGACATGGCTAGTCAGATCGCGACCGCCGATGGGGTTCCGGCGCGCTGGATCCCGGGGCCTTTTGACGAAGCGCTCGAAGACAGCGAAAAGGGCGATAGCCGTCTCGGCTGGATCGTGGTCCTGCTGTTCTTCGGCGTCTTTCTGGGGTTCTCCACCGTGATCCGGCTCGATGCCGCCGCTTATGCCGAGGCCACGGTAAGCGTGGCGGGAAGCCGGCAGGCCGTGCAGCACAGGGACGGAGGTGTCGTGGCCGCGCTCCATGTCCATGAGGGGCAGCACGTGAAGGCGGGTGATGTCCTGATCGAACTCGCTGGGGGCGAGGTCTACGCCAACGAGCGTGCGGCGGCGGCGCAAGTCATCAACCTCCAAGCCGAGCGCGCGCGCCTTCTGGCCCAGCGTGCCGGAGCGGGCACAGTGGTCGAGCCCATCGAATTCCGCGCTCTATCGGATGATGACAGGGTGCTGGCGGACGAGGCCATGCGGTTGCAGGCCGGTCTGCTGGGCAGTCAGCGCAGCTCCGTGGTCGCGCAGAAGGATGTGCTGGGCCAGCAGGCGGCGCAATTGCGCGAACGGATTTCCGGCATCGGCAATCAATTGGCCGAGAACCAGAAGCAGCGCGTGCTGTTCGACGAGCAGCTGGAGGGCATGAATCTCTTGGTCGAGAAGGGCTACGCCAGCATCAACCGGGTCCGCGAACTGGAACGCGCCCGCGCCAATGTCGCCAGCGACAGGGCCAGCCTTTCCTCGTCCGGCGCGGCGGCGCGCGAGCAAATTGGCGAACTGCACATGCAGGCGCTCTCCATTGATGCCAAAACATTGCAGGACGTCTCGCAGTCACTGCGCGAGAACGAGCAGCAACTGGGCGAGGCCCTGCCCAAGTGGCAGGCGCTCCGCCGCCAGCGCGATCAGATGCTGATCCGTGCCCCGGCGACCGGGCAAGTGGTGGGGCTCAAGGTCTTCACTGTCGGCGGGGTGATCGCCGCCGGGCAGAGCCTGATGGAAGTGGTGCCCGATGCGGCGCCGCTGGTGATCGAGGCGCGGTTCAGCCCCAACGATGCCGACGATGTCCATGTCGGCCAGAAGGCCGAGATCCGCTTCATCACCATGCACGAGCGCGACTTGCCCGTGTTCGAGGGCACGATCACGCGCTTCTCGGCGGACAGCTTCACCGATGAGCATACCGGTGCCCGCTACTACACCGGCGAAGTCACCGTGCCGGTAGACGCCCTGCGCGTGCTGCGCGAGGTCAAGGGCAGGCAGGACGGCATCAAGCCGGGTCTGCCCGTGCAAGTGCTGGTGCCGCTGAAGAAGCGCACTCTGCTGCAATACCTCGTCGAACCTCTCAACCAGGTGCTGTGGCGCAGCGGGCGCGAGCATTGAGCGGCGACAGCCCGTCCCATCCCTAGGAGTGACTAAGCGCGATGCTGTTCGGATCGCTCGTCTTCATATTCGCGTTCCTGCCCGTGGCGCTCGCCGGTTACCATGGCCTGCGTCTGTCGGGGCGTCAGGCTGCCGCCAAGGGCTGGATGGTCGCCTGTTCGCTGGTCTTCTATGGCTGGTGGGACTGGCGTTACCTATTGCTGGTCGGGACTTCCATCGCTGCCAACTTCCAGTGGAGCCGGCTGATGGAGCGCCGCCCGCAGGCGCGCTGGATGCTCGGCGCAGGCGTTGCCGGAAACCTGCTGCTGCTGGGCTATTACAAGTACGCCAACTTCTTCGTGCACAGCGTCGATACGCTGACCGGGCTGGACTGGCAGGTGGGGCGGATCGTGCTGCCGCTGGCGATCAGCTTCTACACGTTCCAGCAGATCGCCTATCTCGTCGAAAGCCGGCGGGACGGCAAAGCGGCGGAAAGCTTCGTCGATTACGCGCTGTTCGTCCTGTTCTTTCCGCACCTTATCGCGGGGCCCATCACCCACCACAAGGAGATGCTGCCCCAGTTCGCGGCGGCAGGGAGTGGACGGTTGCCCGCATCCTACGTGCGCATCGGAACCGCGATCTTCGTCCTTGGCCTCGCCAAAAAAGTGCTGCTGGCAGACGGTTTCGCGCTGCTGGCCGATCCCGCCTTCAATGCCGTGCGCGATGGTGCTGTCCTCGGCATGGCCGATGCCTGGTTGGGCGCGCTGGCCTACACGCTTCAGCTCTATTTCGACTTCTCCGGCTATTCGGACATGGCGATCGGGCTGGGCCTGATGTTCGGGATCCTGCTGCCGGTCAATTTCGCCTCGCCCTACAAGTCCACCAGCGTGGTCGAGTTCTGGCGGCGCTGGCACATCTCGCTCTCGCGGTTCCTGCGCAATTATCTCTACATCTCGCTCGGCGGCAACCGGCACGGCACGGTGCGGCGCTACGCCAATCTGATGGTAACGATGGCGCTTGGCGGGCTCTGGCACGGAGCGAACTGGACTTTCGTGCTCTGGGGCACGCTGCACGGCCTCTATCTGGTCGTCAATCACGCGTGGAATGCTCTCGGTCCCCGGAAACCGGCCGGTCCAGCGGAGCGTGGGGCAGGCTGGTTGCTGACAATGCTGGCGGTGATCGTCGCCTGGGTGCTGTTCCGCGCGGAGAGCTTCACGAGTGCGGCCTCGATCCTGCTGAGCATGGCAGGCTGGCATGGCGGCGCATGGAACGGGCCGGGGACTGTCGAGGGCTTCCTCTTCGCAAGGCCGCTGGGATGGACGGCCGTCGTGGCCGGATGGATCGTCGTCACTCGGCTTCCCAGCGTGCTGGAACTGGCGCGCTATCCGCAGTCCACGCCGGGCCTGCCGATCGAGCATGACGGCATTGTCCCAATCCGCCGCTCGGCCCGCCCGCGAGCGGCGGCAACTGCGGCCGCAGCGGCTCTCGGCGTCGTCGCAGCACTCGCCTTCGCGCGGCTGCCCGATCCGGGCGTGTTCCTCTATTTCAACTTCTAGCCTGCGGAGCCTTGGCGAGATGACCGGATCCGACGCAACCGGCGCAGCCGCGCCCCAGGCGCCGCGCGGCCCATCGACGGGCATGCTGTTTTCCATCGGCGTGGCCACGTTCGTTGCCACGTTGGCGCTGCTCGTGGCCTTGCCCCACCAGACCTATATCCGCTGGCAGTCCATGCAGACCGAGGCTTACGCGCGGCTGGGCTGGACATACGAGCGCATTCACGACGATCCGGCGCCGATCGACATCGCCCTGATCGGCACTTCGCACACCATGAACGGGATAGACGGGCTGGCGGTAGCGCAGACCATGGCCGCGATGGGTGTGCGCGGCGCGGGCGGCCGCTGCCTGACGGTGACCAACCTCGCGATCCCGTCCTATGGCCGCAATCTCCATTATCTCCTGACCCGCGAACTGCTCTCCGCCCGCAAGCCGCGCGCGATTGTATTGGAGGTGCTGGAGAACGAGACGCGCAAGGCGCACCCGGTCTACTCGCACGTGGCGAGCGTAGCGGACCTGATCGACGCGCCGCGCATCGGTAATGTGAACTACTTCGCGGACCTCGTGCGATTGCCGTACCGGCAGCTGGTGCTGGCGGCGGAGAGCGTCTCGCCCGAGGCGTTCGGGCTGAAGGCACGGTTCGATTTCGCCAACTACGATGGCTCGACCGTCGACAATACCCGCGTCGTCAACGTCAACGGCAAGGCCCTTACGCCAAGCCTCGGCACGGTGATGGACCCGCGGGCGCTGGAGCGCGATGCCGCCGCCCTGCGTGAGGACAAGCGCCTCAATTACCTGCCGAAAGCCATGGCGGGCTACGAATACGCCATGCCCCGCCGCTATGTTGGCGCCATTCTGGACCTTGCCGACCGGCAGGGCGTGCCGGTCTACCTGCTGTACCTGCCCGGATACGGCAAGCCCGATCGACCCTATGACATGAGCTATTACGGCGGGCGGACGATGCTCTCGCTCAACGACCTGCTTGCCCATCGCGAGTACTGGCACGATGTCCATCACCTCAATTCGCAAGGCGCGGCGGCGGTTTCCCGGCGGCTTGGGGAACTGCTGTCGCGGCGACTGACCGGAGCGTCCACTGTCGCCACGGGCGGTATGCCCATCGAGGGCTGCAATTTCGGCATCGCGCAAAGACCGCTCACCGTTACCTTCGCGAAGCGGGGGATCGTCACGTCGGCCTCGGCGGATTGAGCGCGGTGGAGGCGCCCGGAAGATAGCTCCGAAACGGGGGGATGCCGCGACGCGGGGCGAATACGTGCTAGCCTCCGATCTTCTCAGCCCGTCCGGCTGCTGATGCATATCCTTGCGAAAACGCGCCGTTAACGGGCGCAAAGGATCGAACGATGATTGCGAATTGCCGAATGTCGATCAGGCTGGCGACCCGTGTGGCACTGGCACTCGCGGCCACGTTTGCGGCGGCGGGGCCGGGCAGTGCATGGGCCCTGCCGGGGCAAGCGGGATCGGCTGCGGGCCTGAGCACCGTCCCGCTCGACAGTGCATCGCCGAACGGCGCCGCGATGGCCGTCGCCGCGCGCGACGATCGCTACAAACTGGGCGCCGGAGACAAAGTGCGGATCACCGTCTTCGGAGAAGCCGCGATGACGGGAGACTATGCCGTCGCGCCCAACGGAGAAATCTCGTTCCCCCTGATCGGCGGGGTGGAGGCGAAAGGGCATACGCTGGACGAAGTGGCGCAGGCCATCCGGGGGCGTTTGCTCAAGGGCTACCTGAACGATCCGCGCGTCGCGATCGACCTGCTGGAATACCGCACGTTCTTCATCCTGGGCGAGGTCAACCGGCCCGGCGCCTACCCGTTCACGGCCGGGCTGACGCTGGGGCAGGCGGTCGCCACGGCGGGCGGCTACACCTACCGGGCGCGCAAGTCGAAAGTGAGGGTCCGCCACGATGGCGCACCGCAGGACGAGATGGTGGACATCAAGGACATTGGCGGGCTGGCGATCGAACCCGGAGACACTGTCACCGTGCCCGAAAGGTTCTTCTGAGCCATGGTTGCCGCGCCGGGGGCCATCGACGTCATCGTCGCATGCCACAATGCGTCCACCACGATCATCCGTGCCCTCGATTCCGCGCTCGCCGCTCCGCAAGTGCGCTGCGTGATCGTGGCGGACGATGCCTCTCAGGACGGCACGCCCGATCTTGTCGAAAGCCGTTACCCAAGCAGGGTCACGGTGCTGCGCGCGGCCTGCAACGCCGGACCGGCGGCAGCCCGCAATCGCGCGATAGAGCATGTGCAGGCACCGTGGTTCGCGATCCTCGACAGTGACGATTTCTTCCTGCCGGGGCGGTTCGACGCCATGCCCCCGGCTGGCGACTTCGACATCTGGGCCGACAACATCCTCTTCACCAATACGCCCGATCGGGCGGCGCGCTTCGCGGTGCCGGCGGTGGAGAGCGACGGCGCCGAGCCCATCGATATCGAGCGCTTCCTGCTCGGCAATCTCTCCAATTTCCGGCGGCGACGGCATCAACTGGGCTTCTGCAAGCCGGTCTTCGATACGGCGTTCTTCCGCGCCTGCGGAGCACGCTATGACGAGGGGCTTCGGCTGGGCGAGGATTTCGTGCTGGTGCTGGGCCTGTTGCTCGCGGGCGCGCGGTTTCGGTTTACCCGCCGATGCGGCTACGTCGCGGTCGAACGGTCGGACTCGCTGAGCGCGCGTCATGGACTGGCCGAGCTTGCGGAACTTCTGGAGGCCGAAGAGCAATTGTTCCGGCAGTGCCCGTTGGACGGTGGCGCAAGGCGCGCCTTTGCCAAGCGGATCCGCGAAACGCGCTGCAAGGTCAATCATATGCAAACGCTCGCCCGGCGCCGTCAGGAGGGCGTGGCGCTCGCGCTGGCCGAGGCGCTGTTTCTTTCTCCGCGCGACCAGTTCGATATGGTCGGGGCCATCGCCATGGACAAGCTTCACGCGGTTCTGGCGCATCTCTCGCCGCCGACCGGCAGCTTTGGATACTATCTGCAGCCCCAGATCGGTTCCGGCGCATGAAGGAGCGGCACTTGCTGGGCGGAGCGGCGGCGATGTCGCTGGCCGGCATTGTCCGCGTGGCCTTGCAGACATTGGTGCTGCCCATTCTCGCGCGCATTCTGGGGCCGCACGATTATGGCCTTGTTGCACTGGCCATGCCCATTGTGATCCTCTCGATGATCCTCTGCGACGGCGGCCTTCCGGCGCCGCTCATCCGCCGGACCGAGGACGACGAACGTGTCTGGTCGACCGCACATTGGTCGATCTGCGCCAGCGGCGTGGTTCTGGCGCTGCTGGTGGTGCTGGCCGCCTATCCGCTGGCGTGGATCTGCCGGGAGCCGCAACTGGCGCCGGTGGTGACGGCGCTGGCCTGCACGCTGGCGATGCAGGGCCTCGGCGCGGTTCCGGCGGCGCGGCTCCAGAAGGCGCAGGATTTCCTCAGCCTCAGCCTTGTTGAGATCGGTGCGACGCTGGGCGGCATGGCAGCCTTGTTGGTCATGGCCCTGCGCGGGGCAGGGGCATGGTCGCTGGTGGCGCAACAGCTTGCCTATTGGGTGCTGCGGATCGCCGGAGTCACCCTGCGGTCCCGCTGGCGTCCGCAGTGGTGCTACGATTTTCAGCTCATTGCGCAGGATCTGGTCTTCGGCTGGTCGGTGCTGAAAGTGAACCTCATCAATTTTGCGACGCGTTCGCTTGACGTGTTCCTGCTGGGCCTGTTCCGGGGCAGCGCCGAAGTCGGGCTCTATGCGATGGCGCTTCAGGTTGCCCGCCTGCCCGCCAATGTGATCCTGGGCCCGTTCCACGGGGTGTTCCTCTCCCATCTGGTGCGGATCAAGGACAGCCCGGAGCGGATCGGCGCGATGCTGGCCAGAGTTTCCGCCGTGATGGCCTCCGTGATTTTTCCGGCAACCGCCTGCGCCGCCATGATCGCGCCTGAGATCTTCACGGTCATGCTTTCGCAGAAATGGCGGCCTGCCGGATATATCTATGCCGCTCTGGTGCCCGGTGCCGCGATACAGGCGGTGGTGTTCCTGATGATGCCCTGCCTTGTCGCGCTGGGCCGACCGGATCGGCAACTGCGCCTGATCGTAGGTCTGACGCTGACCTGGACAGCGTTCGCAGCCGGAGGCGCGGCGTTCGGCGCGCTGGGCATCGCAGCCGGCATCGGCCTTGCCTATCTGGCCTGCGGGCCGGTGATGATCCTTTCGGTGCGGGACGTGCTTCCCTTGCCGCTGCGGCAATATGGCACCGCGTGGGTTCTGGCGATTTTTTCGGCCGCAATGGCGATGGCGGCACTCGCGGTTTTCGAGCACCTGTTTGCGCGAACGGGCATCGCGGTGGTCGTCGCCGGGGCCATTTGCGCCGCCGGGGGCGTGCTTGCCGCGCTGGCGCTCAACAGGTCCGTCTTCCTTGTGCCCACCGTGCGAGTGCAGATCGCGTAAGCCCACCGTCCAGGACTGGCCGAGAAATACATCCATACCGGACCGTGTTATTGCCCGAAGGGGCCTATTGTTGCCGTCTGTTCTTTATGCGACAACGGCATTCGGCGGCTGGGTCATCCTATCCTCGACGTTTCGGATTGTTCGAGGTTCGGCCCCGGCGGTCTCGAATGTGGTAACAGGGTTCCCGCTAAGGCATTTATATTCATGGAATTTGTCGGGATTGCGGCACGATCCGCAGGGGCATTGGGCCCGATGAAGAGGTGCCGCACCCGACCGCCGTGGGGCGGGCCTCTGGCAGGATACTATCCTTTAGTACAATTCTCTCCAATCGCGAGGGAAGTCTAACAACTTTTATACTTTGGCTGGCTTAAGCGTGACTCGACTGGAGAACAGCCATGCTCAATGCGACTATCAAAGTTTATCACGATCCGGGTGAAGGCGAGCGCCGCGATCCTTGTGATACGCGGATTGCCGTGGATCAGATCAGCACGCTGCGCGCGGAGGACGGCGCGCCGATCGCCGTCAAGGTCGAGAATTTCTCGTCACGGGGCTTCCGTTTCAATTCGCCGGATTGCGAACTGGAGGTAGGTACCGTGGTCTGTGTGGGGCTGGACGGTGCCGGTTCGCAAAAGGCGGCCGTGGTCTGGCGCAGCGGGCCCATTTATGGATGCGAATTCCTGACTCCGCTGACGCGCGACCGCATGGCCAAGGCCTTTACGCAGGCTAAAATCACGCGCGGAAAGTTCGCCGGGCCGGCACCGGATCCGGACCTTGCCAAATGGCCCGGTTCGGTTCGTGTTGCACTGCTGCTTTCCGGCGCCATCGCGTCCTGGGCGCTGGTCTACATGCTGGCAAAGCTGCTGCTCCAGTCGGCGTGAACCTCTGTCCCTGCAAAGGGATTGCACCGCTTTGGATCGCACCGATTGCCTGACGCGGCGTGAAGAGCCATCCTCCCTCAACGCAATGAGGAGGGGACCATGGCAGAGCATGCGGGGCGCACCGGCAAACAGCGCAGGTCGCGCGAAGCGCGCAGATTGGGCGGGATTTTCATCCTCTCCGGATTGGCGATGCTTGTTCTGGGGGGATTGTTCGTCGGCTGGGCTTTCGCCGACGACGTGGGGCCTACGGACTGGATACTGATGCACCGTGCCAAGCTGGACGTCGTGTTCGGCGTGGGGCTGGGCGGCATCGGAGCGGTATTCCTCTGCTTCGGAGGCGTCGTTGGCCTGATTGCCGCGATGGATGATCGCCGCTGAGCCATCCGGACCGAGGAAAGGGGAGAGCATCACCGCCGTGCGCTCTCCCCGATATGGATGCAGCAGGCTCAAATGCTTGCGGGCACCGAGCTGTAGAAGTGGTAATCGTCCGTCGTCAGCGCGGCGCCGTTTACCGAAGTGACGTAGAGCGTTTCGGAGTGGCCCGTCGCGGTATCGTTCAGGATATACTTGTAGATCACAGCGCCGCCCGCGAGTGACTGCGTGCCCGCCACGGTGAGGGACGATCCCACGCCGAACCCGTAGAACACCAGATTGTCGCCGTGGATGTTGCCCGCACCCTCGAAGTCATAGACCCGGTCGACAGTCGTTCCATCGGTGCCGAGGTCGGCGGAATGCCAGAGGAAGGTGTCGTCGCCGGCACCGCCCCACATGAAATCGTCACCCTTGCCGCCGGTCAGCACATCATTGCCGGAACTGCCGTTCAGATTGTCCCTGCCGGCACCGGCATCGAGCTGCGTGCCCCCGGTCAATGCGACAAGCACGTCGTTTCCGGTGGTGCCCGGGGTGTAGAACGCGCTGCCATCGCTGTAGATATTGTCTGCCATTGAAAGCTCCCTCTGAAAGTAATCGTTCAGACCCCCCGTTCAGGTCGCTCGCGATCATGGTTTGGTAATTTCCTAATATCCATTTACTATGGATGTTAAATTAGGATTTTATGAGAATTATTATTGGCGAGAATGCGTATTGAGCGCGCAAGATACGCGCGATAATTGGTTGAATAATGATCGAGGCGATGGTCATTATCTGTTCTTGTGACGTGACCCGATCAATCTCTATTCATGCGGATGCGGGGTCGCATCTGCATTTTCACGCTGCGGGCCTGTTCCAGTAGCGCTGGTCTTCCGGGCGTGCCCCCGCATCCCGGTCGCATTGCTTCCGCCGTTCTGACAGACTGCCCGGCGTGGCGGCCAGCTGGGGGAACTGGTGGGCGGACATCGAAACATTGTCGGCGTCCGCCGTGTGCGCGACTGCGGCGAGCATGCTGTGCGCATCCCGACGCCCAAGCACGCCCATTTCCGGCGCAAGCACGCCTATTTCTGGCGCAAGCGCTGTGAATTCGCCGGATCGCAGGTTCGTCCCCAGATCGCCCATCACTCAAGAGCCCTCACAGAGCAAGGCCGGCGCGTCGCGGTAAACCGTGACGGTTAACGCCTTGGTCGAGACATGCGGATAGTCCTCGCGGTGCGCGCGGAAAAGTATAACCCCGTCCGATGTCGAGCAGGTTTGCGGCGGCGTGGCGAAGCGGTCCACGCCCTTGCGGTTTAGGGCGGAGAAGAGGCATCCCGCAGCGCGTAGGCGCGGATGTAGTCGATGGTCATGCTTCCGCGCGCAGGTTGTTTCGGGTCGGGATCGTGCGCCCACGGGCCGCCCACGGCCAGGTTCACCACGAGATACATCGGGCGGTGCATGTCGGCCGGAGTCGGTACGCGGGCGATCTCCTTGCCGTCGATGGAGTAGGTAAGCTGGTGCGGGTCCCACAGCAGGCCGTACGTATGGAATGCGCTGGCGGCGGTCGGCACCGTGGCGACGGCGTGGGTATAGGCGAAGGGTTTTCCGGCCTCGGCGGGTTTCGAGACAGTGCTCATGTAGATTTTCGCGGGCTCCCGGCCGAGCTGTTCAAACAGGTCGATTTCCGGCGGCCATGATCCGTCGGCGGGCAGCAGCCAGAAGGCGGGCCAGAGCGACGGCGTTGCGGTAAGCCGCGCGCGGATCTCGAAATAGCCATAGCGCTGCGCAAAGGCGTGCTTGGTGGAGAGCAGGCCCGAGGCATAACGATAGCCCCACATCCGGCTCGAGAGTGCCTCCGAAACGGGTGCAGCCGTGATCGTCAACGTCCCGTCGGCCACGGTGAACGGATTGAGTCCGAGCGGGGTAGGACTTGTGCCTCGAAAGTCGCGGTCTACGTAGATCTGCCTCTCGCCATTGGTGGTCAGGGTGTAGGCGGCGATGCCCGCATAGTCGAAGCTGGTACGCCAGGGGCCGCCTTGTGCTTGCAGGCGTAGCTGGTTGAAATCTTCTGCGAAGGTGGGGTGTTGGCGGTCGAACGGCCCCGGGGTCGCGATCTCGGGCGCGGGGGCGTGGTTATGGGCGAGGGTCGGCATGTCCGGCGCTACGGCCAGCAGTACGGCGAAGACGGACAGACCCAGCAGCAACCCGCTCCCGAGATGCAACAGTCGCGGATGGCGCGCGGCGGCAGCGAGTGCGCGTTGCGACAAGGGCGGGCGCGGCTGTGTCACTGGTGCCTGAACTTCGGAAACGGAGCGGAAGGCCGTCACACCGTCTCAGGCGTGAGCAACGGCGGCTGGGCCTGCATCGACGTTGGGCAGGGGGCTTGCTGTGCGATCAGGTCGATTCCGGCGTGAACAATGGCATATCCCGCGTCGTCGGCCGTGCCTGGCGGTGCCACGAATGTGGCCATCAGCGGCGGCAAACCATCGATCAGTGTGGCGCGGGCGTGGTCGTCGATCGGGAGGGGCCGCGTGACGATGCTCAATCCCGAAGCGGCGATTTCCGCAATCTGCGCCTCCAGCGCCGAACCCTGCTGCGGCGTGCCGATCACCAGTGCGACCGGTGGCGGCGTGGGACGCGAATGCCGCAAGGATCCGAGCCTGCGGCCTGTCCCCTCGAACGCCGACTTCGCCAAGAGGGACCACGCCCGCAGATCGGTGCCCAGCGCGGCGTGGGCAGCGCCGATGCCCTGCCTCTTCAGAGCCTCGATGGCGCGGGTGTGGCGCAGCACGGTGCGAATTCCGGCCTTCCGCCGCGCGACCGCCATGCGCACGTCGCGGGGGCTGCCAGCCGCGATCACGGATTCGGCTGCGGCCAGCATCGCTGTCAGATCGGCCTCGCTCTGGCGGTACGAGGTCGAATTTCGATGGCGGCGATAGAAGTACGTCGGGCGGGGCAGGTAGGAGAACCGCCCCCCGCGCGCGATCATGCGGGCGACGAGGTCGTAGTCCTCGGAAATGCGCAAGCGCGGATCGTACTCCAGGTTGTGATGGCGCAGGAAATCGAGGTCCAGCAAGGGCTTGAGGTAACCGACGCAGGCCGGGTCGCCGAACGCGCTGTTGCAGCGCACATATTCGGCAAGGCCGATCCGGCGCGGGCGGCGCCACGGTTCGCGCGCGGCGAAAAGCGCGGTTCGGCACCGGCCTTGTTCGATGGCGAAGGCGATCATGTTGGCCGCGATGATCTCGGCGCCAGTGGCGCGGGCCTCCGCCACCAGCCGCGCAACATGGTCGGGGTGGATCAGGTCGTCGCTGTCCAGAATTGCTGCCCAGCGCCCGCGCGCGGCGGCCAGACTCGTGTTGCGCACCGCTGCAAGGCCGCGACGGGGGCCATCGATCACGCGAATGCGCGGGTCCAGCGCGGCCTCTGCCATGGCGATCTGCCGGGTGCCGTCGGTCGAGCCATCGTCCACCACGAGGATTTCGATGTCCTCGAACGTCTGCGCGCGGGCAGAGCGCAGCGCTGCGCCGATGAACGGGGCAGTATTGCGCGCGACGATCAGCATCGAGACCTGCGGCGGGCGGTTGCGGGACGAAGTTGTTATCATGGGCGCGACCGGACCGGCTCCTGCTGCGGCGTTTCGCCAAACGGGTGCGGGGCCCCCGTCAGGGAGCCCCGCGTTGTCGTGTTTGCCTTGGATCAGCCGAAGAAGCCGAAGTCATCCGAAGAAAGCGCCAATCCGGACATGGAAGTTACATGCACGGTCTCGAAGTGCTGGGTGGCGGTATCGAAGAGCTTGTAGACGAACACGTTGTGGCCGCTGCCGTCGAGGTACGTGCCGTTCTTGTAGGTGCTGGTATCGAGCGAGAAGGTCGATCCCGCGCCGAAGCCTTCGAAGTGCAGCGTGTCGCCACCGGCCTGACCGGCGCCTTCGAAATCGTAGATCTTGTCGCTGCCCTTGTTGCCGGCGTCGATGTCCGAGGCGGCGATCAGGAAAGTGTCGTTGCCGGCATCGCCGCGCATGAAGTCGTTGCCCTTGCCGCCGATCAGCACGTCATCGCCCGCGCCGCCGCTGAGGCTGTCGTTGCCGTCGAGGCCGGAAAGCACATTGTTGCCGGTGCCGCCGGTAATGGTGTTGGCCAGTTCGTTGCCGGTGGCATTGATATTGGCCGTGCCTGCCAGCGAGAGGTTCTCGACATTGGCGGTCAGCGTGTAGTTGATGCTGGCGCAGACCGTGTCGGTGCCTTCGTTGAGCTGCTCGACCACCACGTCCCCGGCGCTGTCGACGCGGTAGTAATCGTTGCCGAGCCCGCCGACGAGCTTGTACTCGCCGCCCACGCCGCTGAGCGAGTCCGCCCCGTCGGTGCCGATATGGCTGAGCATCGTGGTCGGCGCGGCGGCCGCGGCGACCACCGGGCGGTCGGCGAAAGTGTAGTCGCCGGCAGCGAGCGGTGCGCCCGACATCGAGGCGATGTGCAGCGTTTCGAAGTGCTGCGTCGCCGCGTCATAGAGCTTGTAGACGAACACGTTATGGCCGCTGCCGTCGAGGTAGGTGCCGTTCTTGTAGGTGCTGGCATCCAGCGTCAGCGTCGATCCCGCGCCGAAGCCTTCGAAGCGCAGCATGTCGCCGCCTGCCACGCCGGCCCCTTCGAAATCGTAGACCCGGTCCACGCCCTTGTTGCCGGCGTCGACATCGTTGGCGTCGATCAGGAAAGTGTCGTTGCCGGCATCGCCGCGCATGAAGTCGTTGCCCTTGCCGCCGACCAGCACGTCGTCACCGGCGCCGCCGTTGAGGCTGTCATTGCCGTCGAGGCCGTAGAGCACGTTGTTGCCGGCGTTGCCGGTCAGGGTGTTGGCCAGTTCGTTGCCGGTGCCGTTGATATTGGTCGTGCCCGCCAGCGAGAGGTTCTCGACATTGGCGGTCAGCGTGTAGTTGATGCTGGCGCAGACCGTGTCGGTGCCTTCGTTGAGCTGCTCGACCACCACGTCTCCGGCGCTGTCGACGCGGTAGTAATCGTTGCCCAGCCCGCCGACGAGCTTGAATTCGCCGCCCACGCCGGTCAGCGAGTCCGCGCCGTCGGTGCCCATCTTCAGGGTGGCGGTGGGCGTTGCGGCCGACGTGTCGGTAACGGTGCCCGAGGTCGTGCCCGAGGTCGTACCGGCACCGGCGCTGACGATCGCACCGGCCGCCTGATCGAGCGAATAGGCATGGACATAGTCGATCGAATAAGTGCCGGTCATGCCCGCTGTCGGAGCGCCGGCCCAGCTGCCGCCCACTGCCAGGTTGAGCAGCATGTACATCGGCTTGTTCATGTCGGCGGGGGTGGCCTCCTGGCCCACTTCCACACCGTCGATATAGAACGTCAGGTGGTCCTTGTCCCACAGCACGCCGTACTTGTGGAAGTCGGTGGTGGCAGTGGGAACCTCAATGACGTCGTGCGTATAGGTCGTGCTGCCGGTGGCCTTGGAGACAGAGCTCATCCACAGCGACGTGGGGTCGCGGCCCAGCTGTTCGAACACGTCAAGCTCGGGCGGCCACGAACCGTCTTCGGGCAGCAGCCAGAACGCGGGCCACAGTCCTTGCCCGGCGGGGAGCTTGGCGTTTACTTCAAAATAACCATAAAGCTGCGAAAAACTGTCGTGCGTGGTCAGCAGTCCCGAAGACCAGTCGTAACCCCACATCGAATTGGACTGTGCATCGGTCACCGGCGCCGCCGTGATGTCGAGCACGCCGTTGTGCACATTGAAGGGATTGAGCCCGAGCGAAGTGCTGCTGGTGCCCTTGAAGTCCGGATCGACATAGAGCTGCTTTTCGCCGTTCGAGGTCAGCGTATACTTGGCCAGACCCGAATAGCTGAAGCTGGTGCTCCACAATCCACCGGCCGACTTCAGCGAAAGATTGTTGAACTCGTCGTCGAAGGTCATCTTCATCTTGCTGGTATCGATCTGCAACTGGAAGTCGTTGGCCGTGAAGTCGCTGACCGAGTGGTTGCGGAAGATCAGGCCTTCGCCGCTGGCCAGCGAGAGCTTCACGTCACTGCCGACCTGGGTGAGCAGGGACTTGACCTGCGAGAATGAGGTGAGGCCGAAACCGTCGAGACGCACGGTGTCCACGCCGTTCTGGAAATCGGTGATGACATCGGTGCCGCCGCCCTTGGCCATGACGAAAACGTCGTCGCCATCGCCGCCGACCAACACGTCATTGCCGCCCATGCCGTTCAGCGTCTGGTGCCCGGCCTGGCCGATCAGCACGTTGTCGAGCGAGTTGCCGATGCCGGTGGTGTTGGTGAGCGAGAGCGACAGGATCTCGACATTGTCGGGCAGCACGTAGCTCACCGTCGACCGGACCATGTCGGTGCCGCCATTCGCAAGTTCGGTCACGGTGCTGGTCTTGTTGTAGACCTGATAGGTGTCGTCGCCGAGCCCGCCGGCCATCGTGTCGCTGCCGTCGTTGCCGAAGAACCAGTCGTTCTTGATCGAACCGGTCAGAACGTCGGCGCCGGTGGTGCCATAGATCGAGGCGTTGCTGGCAGCCTGCGTGCCAATAGTCACTCCGAAGGCGTTCACATAAGAGGTCTGAATAGCCATGATAATTTCCCGATCGAAGAGCCAGTGGCTCGGTGTGATCTGGAAAATAGCGAGGCCGCTTAATTGAACTCGCAATCGACTTGGTTTCTGCCTCGGTAACAATTTTAACCTGATGAAAACGATAATAATGTGTTTCTTTATTTATAAGTATTATTTCGATATTATTTCCGTAAGTTATTGTTTTGATTGTTTGTATTTGTGAGCGGTAAAGGCATTCGCGCGCCCGAAAACACATGGCTTGCGCATTTGCGGCACTGTGATGGCCCGAATCCCGATTAGCCGCGCGGCAGCCATGTGGCAGGCTGACGGATCGCGGGAAGAGCTTGGAAACATGGGCTTTCGCAAACGATCCGGCGCAGTCCACCGCGATTGGGGCGAACGGCCGCCGCCCCAAGGCAAGCGCGCGCCGGGCTTATTGTACAAAGGTACCATTTCGGACGCTGTGCATGGGCGAAGGAGGCGGCGGCTGCATTGCGGCGCCCCGTTTTTGCCATAGGCTTCCCCCCGATAATCGCGCTGATTCGTGCGCTTCGAACCGACTTTGAGGGCTTCCCAATGGCGAGACATCCCGTTCCGGCCGAACTTGTTGATCTGGTCCTTCGCCCGGACGTGGATCCCTATGCGTTCGTGGCCATGGACGATTTCAGCACGTCCGGATCAACGACGTGCGCAAGCGACGATCCAAGGATCGTGCACTGCCGGAATGATCTGGTTCCCTATGCTGTGGACTGGAAAAGGCGGCAGCTTCTCTTCACGGCCCACCCGGCAAGGGATTTCGCGCACGGCCATGCCTTTCTCTATCAGGCGCAGCGCGAGCAGGCGAAGCGCGGCGTGCTGCTGTCATTCGATGCGCTTCCCGGCCTGTTTCCGGACTCGGGTGTTCGGCCGACTTTCCTATTCTCGATCGGTCGCTGCGGTTCGACGCTGGCGGCGGATCTGCTGGATGCGGTCGACATGGCAAGCGCGTCCGAGCCCGGCGTTTATGAGCAGTTCGTGGCCGGGCGCCGGATGGCGTGGTTGAACCGAAGCGACCGCGCCATAGTCCTGCGGGCGACGACCCGGGCACTGTCGGGCTTCCTGGGCGAACCCTTGGTGGTGAAGCTGCGCTCGCAATGTACGCTGGCGGCGCAGGAGATTGCCCGTGCCACGCAGGGCCGCTGCGTGATGATCCTGCGCGCGCTGGAACCGTGGGCGATGTCGACCTATCGCGCCTTTGGCAAATGGCCGGACAACCGGCCCGATGAACTGGCATGGCGCTATGCAAAGGCCATCAAGGTCTTCCACGCGCTGGCACGGGAGGGGCATCGGCCGGAACTGGTGTGGTACGAGGATATGCTGCGCGATCTCTCGGTGCTTCTGCGGGCGGTGGCTGCCGGGCAGGACCTGTCCGAGGCGCAGAAGCAGGCGCTGGCGGCGACATATGGTCGCGATTCGCAGGAAGGGCTGAGCATCGGCCGGGCAGGCTCGCGCTCGACAATGTGCACGGATATCCTGAGCGAGTTCAGGCACCAGTGGGAAAGGCTGGCACCTTCCCGGTTGCTGGAGCGCTACGGGATCGCCGACCGGGTCTAGCCTCAGGAAAGATCGGGCGGCAGCGCGGCCCGCCGCCTGAGCGGGAAAGACCAGGGCGCGGATAACGCGGCGACCCGATCCAGTCCGGACCGGAACGCACGTCGCAGGGGCGGGCTTGCCCCGCGCTGGAGCAAGGTGGCCAGTGCGAACATGGCGAGCGCGCTCAGCACCATGCAGGCTACGTCGGGCAGGGCGGTCAGCGTCTTGAGCCGGGCGATCAGGCTGAGCCCTGCCACCTGATGCACAAGATAAAGCTCATAGGAAATCCCGCCGAGAAACCCGAACGGCGGCAGCCTGAGCCGGGGATTGAAGCGTGCCAGCAGGAAGATTGCCACCGCCCCCAGCGCCAGCAGCCCCAGCGAGACGTAAGAGACCGCGCCATCATAGGCGATGGTATCGAAGCTCATCACGCAGGCGAAAATGCCGCTCGCGCCCAGCGCCGACGCCGGTCCCGGCTCACGCGCATTCATCGCGTACCAAGCCGACATCCCGATCAGGAAAAAGCCGAGGTAGTGGGAGATCAGCAGTTTGTCCCCCACCCCCGGAATGACCTCAAACACCAGCGGACCCGCTACGCCTAGCGCCGCCAGCAAGACCCAGAAGCGCTCCTTCGCGGCGATGTAGCCGGCGAAGACGAAGGCATAGAACTTGGCCTCCACGGTCAGCGTCCAGAACGCACCATCCGTGTAATGCGCACCTAGCTCGGTCGGGACGAGTAACAGCGTCGTCAGCAGGTCCATGGGCGTGGAATGGAGTTGCCATGGGCCGAACAGGCGCGGGATCGCGCAGGCGCCGATCGCGGCGATCAGGAAGGCCGGATAGATGCGCAGGAACCGGCTCATGGCGAACCGGAACGCGGACCCGGCGCGCAGCACGCTCAAGGTGATGACGTAGCCGGAGATCATGAAAAACATGTGCACCCCGAAACCGCCGATGGCCCAATGGCGCGAGTAGGCGGCGTCGTAATGCAGGATGTCGTAGGGGAAATCGGGCGGGGCCCAGCGGATCGTGTAGTGGAACGCCATGACGCCCAGCACGAGCACCGCGCGCATCAGGTCGATGCCGTGATTCCGGCTGCTGTCATTGGCTCCGTTACGGTCCATTCCGAATCCCTGGCTCACTATCGGTGCTGTACGAGGTGGAGCAGCGCCGCATTGGTGGCGCAGCCCATTCACCCGGACGACCATGAGCGCACTTCATCGCCCCGATCCCCGCACAGAGGTTAGCCGCGAAGACGCCGCGACCGCCAAGGCCATATCCTCCATTCTGGCGGCACTTATCCTCTTCGTGCACCTTGGCAGTGCGCTGGGGCAGATGGTTCCGGAGGTGACGCTCGGCGCGTCGCTGACCATCCTCATGCTGCTTCGCAATCGCGTGGATGGCCGTGCTCTGCGTGGCGGCTGGTTGCTGGCATTTCCGGCACTCGCGCTTGCGTCCACCTTGTGGTCGGACATGCCCGGCATGACGTTCTACTACGCGTCCCAGCTTACCATATCGCTGCTGGGCGCAGTGGCGGTCTGGCTGGCAGGAGATACGCGCGCATTTGTCCGGCAGCTTTTCGCGGCCTCGCTGGCGATCTGTCTGGTGTCCATCGCCGGAGGGCAGACCGGCCCTTCGGCAACGGGCCCCGTGCTGGTGGGGATCACCGGCAGCAAGAACGCGATGGCGGCGGCGGGGCAATGCGTGCTGTTCTGCGGCGTGGCGCTGGCTCTCGATGCCCGCCAGCCGGTGGGCTGGAGACTGGCCGGGGCCGCCGCCTTGCCGCTGGGCGGATGGATCGTGGCGATCACGCAGGCCGCGACGATCAAGATCCTGACGCTGGCGGCGCCTCTGCTCTGCATCGCGATCCGAATGTTGAGCGGATGCCCGGTGAAAATCCGGCCGTTTCTGGCGGCCAGTCTGCTGTTCGCCACGCTGGCAGGCGCCTCGGTCGCCGGGAAAGTGGCGGAGACGGCGGAGGACTACACGCTCCAGAGCTTCAACAAGGACAAGGGGCTCACCGGCCGGACATATCTCTGGACGATCGCGCAGGGGAAGATCGCGGAGCGGCCATGGCAGGGGTACGGATACAAGGCCTTCTGGATGAGTGAGACAGCGGATTCGATCGGACTGCTGCGCTCCCAGCGCATTGCCGACGCGCGCACCTTCAGCCTTCACCAGACCTATCTGGAAGCCTGGCTGGACCCTTGGCGCAATGGGTCTGGCGATTGTGATCGGCATGCTGGGGACGGGGCTGGCAGCGGCGCTCTACCGCGCAGTGCGCTTGTGCGATGTGCCCAACATGTTTGTGGCGGGCTCACTGTTCAGTCTGGTCGTGCGCTCGTTTGGCGAGACGTTTTTCCAGCCTTTCTACGCCTATGGCACGATCGTCGTGGTGCTGATTGCCTTCGCGCTCTTCGGTACGAGCGAGGCGGTAGCACTGCCGCATCGCGAAGATCGCCGTTGGCGCCGCGCCTATCGGCAGGAGGCGGCGTAAGGCGCTGTCAGAACGTCAGCAGCGTTCCGAAGCTGACCCGGTTCTCGCGATAGGTGTGATCCGGAGAATCGGAGCTGCGGTCTGCAAAACGGTATTGCAGACGGAATGAGACGCGCCTGCTCAAAAGGAGCCGGGCCCCGGCCTCGGCCTGAATTTCGCGGTTGGATGGCGAGGGGCCGAGTGGCGCGATAGTCATATGCCGCGCCCCGGCCGAGAGGATCAGATTGCGGCGATATTCGTGATCCACCCCCAGGCCGAACTCGGTGACGCGGTTGCCCGCAATCGTGGTCGAGGCGGCTTCGTCCACGCGCTTGTCGGCGCTGAAGCGCAGCGAGGTGAGCGGGGTGACATTCCACAACAAGTCGGCCGCAAACGAGGGCCCCGAAGTGTTGCGCAACTGCGAAGACACGTAAGTCCGCCGCAAGTACCCGACGCGCGCCTCTCCGATCAGCAGGCTGGTCAATTCGAAACGCAGGCCGCCCTCCACGCGCAAGCCGTGCGAATCGCGGTCGATCGGGGAGGGTTGGCGTGGGTCATTGGCAGGGAGGGTGTAATCGATGCGATCGAACACGGCCCGCGCAATCGCGCGAATGCCGGGCCGGAACTCGTAGCCGATCAGAACATTGCCGGAGACACCGTTATTGTCGCGGTAGCGCTGCGAGAGGGTCGCGCCGTCGGTCATCGGCACATCGGCGAAGCGCCGCGCCGAAACCGCACCACCCGCACCCAGCGTCACGCGACCCACGGTGCGCTGCGCGGTCAGCGTAAAGCCGTAACCATTGAACCGCGAGGGCTCTGCGGCGCCGACCGGGCTGTTGAAACTGGTGCGCGGTTCGACCTCGCGGTCAGCAGTGGCAGTGGCGGCGATCCATGTATTGGCGGCGATGTCATAACGTCCGTCGAACCGCGCGCCGTAGCGCGAGGCATTCTCGGACGTCTCGCGGGCGTGAAAGGAGCGGTCGTAATGCGCCGCAAGGTCGAAGGCGTGGCGCGAAAAGGCGGATTGCAACGAGACTTTGGCCGAGACCCCGGCGTCGATGTCGGAGCGGCGGTGATCGGGCGTGGCAAGCACGTTGTCGGTCGCCTCGGCGGCAAGGCCGAATTCCGGGTAGACGAAGAAAGAGCCGATCCGCCCGCCGATGGGCGCATATTCGGGACGAGGCCGGTCTGAGACGCCGGTGCCTTCCGCCACGGCAACGGTTTGCGCGAATGCCGGGGATGCGGGCACCAGAAGCGCGAAGATACCCAGCCAGCGCCGTTGCGTCATCAGTCGTTCCGATCACCATCAGGCCGCACGGGCCGCCCACGGTCCGCGTTCGCCTTCGGCGCTGCGCGGTCCCCCTGCGGCGGTGCATAAGCGCTGGTTCGGCGGGCGGTTACAGTTGAAGGATCGGAAACGCATCTTTCCGTATCCATCCATGGCGAGCTCGCCCGCCAAGCTGCAGGCAATTGATCCAGAACGGATTGAAAACTCTCTGATTTGAACGAGTTATGGAGTTGTCGGGATGTCGTGATCGGCCGATAAGCCGGCGGGTGATGGCGGTGAGCACCTCACTTTAGAGCCATCGGATAGGGGAGTCTGCATTCGACATGGAGACGGGATGTAACCGGAATCCTGGCAGGCGAAGGGGCTCGATCGTGATCGCCGGCAAGGCTTTCGGCGTGACGCCATGATCGGTTCGCGCATCCTGATCGCAGCTTTGACAGGCGCTCTTGCCGGAGCCCTTTGGATTTCACCCGCTATGGCCGATCCGCTCAAAGCAGCGGATGTATCAGCCGGGAACGGTGCCTCCATCGGCTTCATGACCGCAGGCCAACTGGCGGAGCAATGCCGGGAAGGCACGCCGTTTTCGGTCACCTATTGCCTCGCTTTCCTTGCCGGCGTGCACGATTCCATCCGCGCATACGAACAGTGGCTCGACCAGCGCGAGTTTTGCGCCCCGCGCGACGTCAAGCAGCGCGATCTCAGCAACGCATTCATGGCCTTCGTGGCGGCGCATCCCCAATATCGTGACGGGCTGGCGTCCTCGGTGGCGGTGGTAGCGCTGAAGGAGGCATGGCCGTGTACGACGCCGGGCCATTGATTGCCGCGAGCGGGGACGGCTCTTTGCGTGGGGAGCGCCCCCGTGGATCGCGCGTCACCGCTATACTGGCGGTCCTGTCGCTGGCCGCCGCGCTGGTTCTGGCGATGCTTGTCAGGACCGGTTGGACCGAAACACCCGCGGCATCCACTCCGAAACCTGTAGCAAGCACCGTGTCCGCGCCCGTCCAGCGGTTCGATCCCGAGCGTCTGATCGCCGCCGATCCCGCGCAAGTGGAGGCGCTGACGCGGGCTCAGGCTCTGGCCGAGAATGCCGCTCGGCCGATCTCTGCACTGCCGAATCCCGCGGCCCCGGCGTTCGTACTCGTGTCGGACCGCTCGCCCGATTATCCCCGCGCGCTGGCCTGCATGACGGCGGCGATCTATTATGAAGCCGCTTACGAGCCGGTCGACGGCCAGCGCGCTGTGGCGCAAGTGGTGCTCAATCGGCTTCGCCACTCGCTCTATCCTCATTCGGTCTGCGGCGTGGTATTTCAGGGCGCGGAACGGTCCAGCGGATGCCAGTTCACATTCACGTGCGACGGCTCGCTGATGCGTGCGCCGGTTCCGGCAGTCTGGGCGCGCGCGCGTGCGGTGGCGGCTCAGGCGCTTTCGGGTTTCGTGTTCGCCGATGTGGGCCTGTCCACGCACTATCACGCCAACTATGTCGTGCCCTATTGGGCCGGCGTGATGGTGAAGACCGCCGTGGTCGGCCAGCAGACATTCTACAGGATGCCCGATGGTTACGGGCGCCCCCCGGCTTTCGTCTCCCGTTACGAGGAACATGAGCCTCAAGTCGCCTTCGGCATGGCGACAACGCTGGCGGACGTGGGCGGTCCGGCTGCCGGGCCGGAAACCGCGCTCGATGCGCGACCTGTCCTCGATAATTCAGGAGCGGCCGTCGCCCAAACCACGCCAGACCCCGGCGGCGCGATGCGAACCGCTGATCTGCGGAAAAGCACACCCCGCTGGATCATGGGCATGGATGGCAATCGTTCTGCGTCTTCCTCAAGCATAGCCTATGAAACGATCAACTGATTGATCGGTTTTGAAGCGAACGTTTCTTGCCGAACCTGCCGGGATGGCTGATGCATCCCACCAGTGGATCGCAAAGAGCGATCTTCATTCGATATTTTCTCCGGATTGAGCGGCCGGGCATGTGCCACGGGTACGGGTAGTTCCCGCCCTCGCGGAGTCATGCCCACGGCTCGCGTCCAGCCGTGTGACTTTCGAGGGGGAAGTGACGATCATGGCCATGAGGTCCATCCTGCTGGCCTGCACGGTTGGGCTGGCGTCGTGCTGGGCGATTACGCCTCTGAGCGCGCAGCCGAACCCCGCGCGCGTCCCTCGCTCGACCGATATCAAGCCCGGCGAGGCGATGCCCGATGCCGTGCGGGAAGCGATGGCCGCTTCCGCCGCCCGGCCGCCGCTTGTGCCCGCCTCGATGGCGGTGGAAGCCGCGACCATCCCGGCACCAACTACAGGCGGCGCTTATCCCGCGCCCACCTTCCGTCCGGATGGCAGGGCGGCTTCTGCGGTGCCCGCACAGATCACGTCGCTCGGCGCGGCGATTGCGCTGGCCTATGCAACGAATCCCCAGCTACTTTCCGCCCGGGCAGAGGCGCGCTCGTCCGACTATGGCTATGCGCAGGCACGCTCGGCGTTCGGTCCGACCTTAACCGCTTCGGCAAACTACGCCTTCACGCGCATCCGTCAGGAAACGGCCAACGGGCCCTTCATCGGCGCGCAGGGCTGGGCCAGCGGCGCCGATCTGGTGCTGTCGCAGCCGATCTGGAATTCGGGGCGGCTCGCGGCAGGGCAGGAGGCGGCTCTCGCCACGTCGCAATATCGCCGCGCGGCGCTGCGCGTCACCGAGGCGCAAGTGATCGGCAACGTCGTTTCCGCTTACGTGTCGGTGCGGCGCGATGCGCAGGCGGTGACGATTGCGCGGGAGAACCTCAAACTTCTCGAACAGCAGCTTGAGGAGAACAACACCCGTTTCGGCGTGCGTGACCTGACCCTGACCGAATTGGACCAGACGCGTACGCGCCTTGAACTCGGACGTGCGCAGCTGCTTCAGGCGGAAGGCCAGTTGGGCTTGTCGCAGAAGCAGTTCCTTCAATACGTCGGCGCGCCGCCGGGCGAACTGACGCCGCCCGACGTTCTGGACATCCGCTTCGCCTCGCTGGAGGACGCCTATGCCTATGCGGAGGTCAACAGCGGCGTAGTGGGCGCGGCGCGCGCGAAAGAGCGGATCTCGCGCGCGCAGGCCGTGGCGGAAAGGGCGGAATATGGGCCCACCGTCGCCGTCGAGGGTTCGTTTGAATATGCCTCGCTATCGCCGTTCAATGACAATCTGCGCTCTACCGAGGTTATCGGACAAGTCGTGGTGCGCCAGACCCTGTTCGACAGCGGCCTGCGCCATGCCCGCACCCGCGCGGCGCAGGAATCGAATCAGGCCGATTGGCGCCTGGTCGATTCCGCCTATCGCGACACGCGCGAGGCAATCGGTTCTTCGTGGGACCAACTGGCGTCGCTGCGCTCGGCTCTGGTGAAATACCAATTGGCGATCACGGCGGCGGAGGGGGCCTATCAGGGCGCGCTGGTCCAGCAGAAGACGGGGGACCTGAACACGCTGGATGTGCTGGACCTCGCGCGCGATCTGCTGACGCTGCGCACCAGCTACAACGCCACGCAGGCCGACGAACTGATCGCGCGCGCCAATCTTCTGGCAGCGGCGGGCTTGCTGGAAGGGCCCAAGTTGGTCGCCGGGATCGATCCCTACGATGCTGACGCGCACTTCGAACGGGTGCACGATGCGGGAGATGTTCCGCTGATCACGCCGATCCTTGCAGGCCTCGATTCCTTCACCAACGGTGACTTGCGAAGGGATCGGGCTCTGCGCGATGCAGCCGCGCAGGCGGCGCTCCCGGCGACCATGCCGATGCCGCCGCAGCCCTGACGGGGGTTATGCCAAGGCCTCGATAGCGCGCGGAGGAAGTCCGGGCCGGGGGCCGATCAGCTTCTGGCCGATGAAGCCGAGCGACCATGCCAGATGCATGACCATCGCGGCCATTCCGGCCCCGGCCATGCAGCGAGAGCGGTTCCGCACTCCCAGCACCAGCCCGTAGCCAAGGCAAAGCGTGGCCCAGCCCAGCGCCGGCAGGGCCAATAGCGAGGCACGTGGCACGATCGGGGCCAGACAGAAACCGACAAGCGCCATCAGCACGAGCGGCGCTATGGCAACCGGAATGGCCTGTCGCAGCTTGATCGGCGCGGCGTGGCGGGCCAGCGTCATCGCGCGGCCTCGGCCATATCCGCGGTATTGACGGAACAGCGCGCCGGGCCTGTCTCGCGGCCAGTACCCCAGCGGTAGCGCGGGTTCGAGCCAGATGCGGCCGCCCGCCGCAGCGAGGCGCAAGTCGAATTCGGCATCCTCGTTGTGCGAGAAGCTTTCGTCATAGCCGCCCACTTGCCGAAACAGCGCAAGGTCGAACAGCGCATGATGGCCGTGATCGACGAACCGGCCGGAAACGATCCGGCGATGCGCGGAGCCGCCGTTGCCCAGCCGCGAATTCTGCGCCGCTGCCGCGCTTTTCTGGAAGCATCCCCGGCCATACGTGACCATGGGCACCACGACCGACGCGGCCCGGTGCCTGCGAGCGGCTTCGACAAGGCCGCCGACATAGCCCGAAGGGTAATCGCAATGCGCATCGACCCGCACCAGCCAATGGTGCCCGGCGGAATGGCGGCGGACGGCAAGGTTGATCCCGGCGCTTTGCAGGCGGGCGGGGTTGTCCAGCAGGATCAGGTTGGCATGGTGCGCGGCGCGGCGAGACACGATCGATCGGCTGGCATCGGTGCTGCCGCCATCGGCGACGACGATGGTGGCATCGCCATTTTCGCGGATCAGCCAGTCGAGCAGGCCGGGCAGGTGCCGTTCCTCGTTCAGGCAGGGCACGACGATCAGGACGCCGTTCATGACAGGCCCAGCACGGTTCGGCCGATGTGGCGCGCGCTCCTGGCATCCATGACGATTGCATCGCGCGGAACACGGCTGGCGGCCGCGCGGATCCGGTTGAAGGATTCCGGCGAGAGCGTACGAAACAGGTCGGGTAACTCGCGTTCCGGCTGCTTGGTAAGCAGGCCGGCGCCGTGCCGGGCGAGCCATTCGCCGGTGGCCACCTGGGGCAGGGCGATGGGCACGGCGCCATGGGCAAGGCCCTCGTAAAGCCGGTTGGGCAGCAGCCACGCGGAGTTCAATCCGTCCTCGAAATAGTCGATGGACCAGGCGAAGTGGACTTGGCGGTAGAGCCCCGCGAGGTCTTCGGGCGCATAGCTTCCGGCGAAACGCAGGCCCGGTACGCCTGCGATCTCTGCCGCGAAGTCGGGGAAGATATCCGGCGAGGGACGCCCGGCAAGGAGCACTTCAACTTTGCCCCGGCTGCTCTCGGCAAGTCCGCGCAGCATCGTCAACGAGCGACGGCAGCGCAGCATCCCGAACCAGCCGATCCGCCATGGCGGATGCGGCGGGGCGGGAGTCGCCGGAGCGGTTATGGGCACGGGGACCGGGGCAAGGTTCTCGACCAGCGCGATCTCGCCTTTCCATCCGCGTAGTTCGCGAAAATAGCGATCTCGGAAGGCGGGCGCGCTGACCACGACAAGGTCCACATCGCGCATGGCCCATGCTTCCACCGCACGGATGAGGCGGGAGGGCAGGCCCTCGCCAAGCAGCAGGCGGTGAATGTCGAGGCACTCGTAAACCAGCCGCTGGCCGGATCGCCGGATCCGCGCGGCGAGCACAAGGGCTTCAAGATTGCGCGCCATCAGCACGTCGGCCTGCGCGGTTGCTTCTCGCAATCGGCGGGGGGCGAGCCACTGGCGCAGGACGCTGCCCGCGCGGGCGAGCAGCGCGCCATCGCGCGTGCGGCCGAGCGACTGGGCGGTCACGCCGCCAACTTCGACAGGGGCAGGCTCGCTTCTGTGGAATCCGGCAAGGGCGATACGGGCACCGGCCGAATGCAGCAGATCGATGCGGCGGCAGACGGCGGCATCGGCAAGATCGTGGACAAGATAAGCCACCGCGACCGGCGCGGCTCCGTCCGGGACGCCGTTCTGCGCCGGTTCGGCGGCCGTTGGGACGCGGGGCGCTTCGAAGGCGGAGTGTTTCATCGTCGTCGGCCTCGGTCGCTTTGGAGGCGTGATGATAGGCGGCGGGAACCGGGCGTTGGGGCGGATTGGATCCGTATCGGCCGGGAATTTGCGATGGGAGCCGAGCGATGCGGGGATGCGTGAGGAGGAATGGCTCATGAAGCCCACGAGAGGGCGACGGGAAAGTCACCGAAATCGATGCATTGCGCAGTGCGCCGCCGCCGATCTTCGCCAAAGTCGGGCATCCGGCCGCCCGTTTCCCATGCGCGGCGGCTTCTAGCGGACTTACCCGAATGCCGGCCAAGCACGTTCTTTTCATCAGTCGCCAGCGCATCGTCGGGGCGACCAACGGCAGTTCGACCTATTTGCTCGATCTGGCCGCAGCGGTACGCCGGGCAGGCATGGTGCCGCATCTGGTCCAGCCCTCTCCAGAGGTGGCGGGGCGCTGGCCGGTGCTGTCGATGCGGCCGGAAATGGCCGTCTTTGCGAGCCATCGTATTCGCGGACTCCTGCGGCTGGGGCGGCATTATCTGGTGCTGGACCCGCGCGTCTATTGTGCCATTGCCATGGCCGGGTTGCGAGGATTGGCGCGCAAGTTGGGCATGCGCGGTGCGTGGGTTCGCGACCGGCCGATGCCTTATGCCGTTGCCGGGCGTTGGAGCGATGCCGATCACGCGTGGCTGCGCATTGCCGCCGCGAAAGTCAGGCCCGATGTGGCCATCGCCGACTACATGTTCTGCACCGAAGGGTTTGCCGATGTCCCCGGCGTGCCAACGGCCATCGTCATGCATGACCTGTTTCACGTGCGGGCAGGGGGGAGCGCGGACTCGGTCGCCCTGGTCGATCGCGACGCCGAAGTGGCGATGCTTGCGCGCGCCGATGCGGTGCTGGCCATTCAGGCGGCCGAGGCGGACTTCCTCGTGCGCGAGGTGCCGGGTGTGGAGGCCATCCTTACGCCGATGGCGGCACAGCCGGTCGCGGCAGCGATACCTGGGGAGGAGGGGCGGCTGCTGTTCGTGGGCAGCAATACCGCACCCAATGTCGTCGGGCTGGAATGGTTCTGCGAAGAGGTCTGGCCGCTCGTGCGGGCGGCGCGGCCGGGCGTCGTACTCGACGTGGCCGGCACGGTGGCGCGCGGGCTTTCAGCGGGCGAGCGGCCTGGAGTGCGCCCGCTCGGGCTGGTCGACGATCTGGCCCCGCTCTACGCCCGCGCTTCGGTGGTGATCTCGCCCTTGACGTTCGGGTCGGGGCTGAAAATCAAGCTAGTCGAAGCGATGGCGAGCGGAAAGGCCGTGGTTGCCACCCCGATCACCGTGGAGGGTGTGGAGGCGATCTGCTCGGGCGCTGTGCGCGTCGCCGCAGAGGCCGGGCATTTCGCGGACGCCATCATCGCTCTCGATGCCGACCGCGAGGCGCGCCGCGCGCTGGGGGAGGCGGCGCGGTGCGCGGTCGCAGAGCATTTCGGCGCCGAGCGCTGCCATGCCGGTTTCGCGGCATGGCTGGCCCGGTGCGGACCTCCGGCTCAGAACGCCGCAGTGGCGGAGAACAACACGGTCGACCCGGCGATCGAGGAGCCGTTCTTGGTCGAGGAGAAGTTGGGAAGCAGATAGGCGCTTTCCGACTTCGAGATGTTGGTATCGACATAGGCGACACCTAACGTGACCGGGCCGAACACCGCGTCCGCGCCGATCAGCCAGTCCAGATATTCGCCGGTGGGCGCCACGCTCGTGCCGTTGGGGCCGAGGCCGGAATTGCCGTTCGAATAGCCGAGGTGGGCCTTCACCGTCAGCGGCGTGCCCGGTATCCCGGCGCCGGCGTCCGCCCACATGTAGAAGTTGTCCGACTTGGCGCCGGGGCGGCCGATGCCGTCTGCATAGTCCGCCCCGCTGGCGTAGACTTTGCCCAGCGCCTGCTGCTTCGGCGCATAGGCCACGCCGACCAGCACGGTGGCCGGGCCGAGATCGCCCGAGAGCTTCACGTAAGGTTCGGCAAAGTCGGTATCGCTGGCGCCGCCCGGATACATGTACCAGGTGAGGCCGACGTCCAGCTTCACGCCGCTCATGACTTCGGTGGAGTAGCCGCCGATTAGGTCCAGCTCCATGTTGGAGCCGCCGAAAGTGCCCCAGCCGGAGAGGTTCGAACCCCAGGTGCCGACGTAGAACCCGCTGCGATGGGTGACGGTGGCGCCGGCCTGAACGGCCATTTCCTTGTCGGTCTGCGAGACGCCGCGAAAGCGGTAATCGGTGACGAGCGCGGCGCTTCCCGAAACGGTGATCGCGCCGGGTGCTTCCTCCTGCGCCATGGCCGGAGCAGCACACATCGCGGCGGCCAACAGCGAAGCGGGGCCCAGCAGGCCCTTGGCAAGACGGTAATTCATGATCGGAACGCCCTCATGTTTCGATTGATTATTCGCGTTCCTGCCTGCGTCCGGCAGCCGGCCGCCGCATGCGTGGCGGGGCCGTTTCGTGCCGGAACTCTCTGCTTACCGGCCGGCCTTGTCCGCTCGCTTGCCGCTGCGTGACAAAGTGTTTCCCAGAAAACCTGACGAGGGCGCCGGACAAAGAAAAGACCGGGCGGCCCGAATGGGAAAGGCCGCCCGGCAAGGGAAGGCGGTGCGTGAGGAGCCCGCCGTCTATATGTTGTCCGTTCAGGCCATTTGCGGCAGCGGACGCAGGATCGCCTCGGGGCCGGTGACCCTATCGGTCTGGCCGCTCTGGCGACGGCGGCCGAGCCATTCGCGGATGGTTTCCGCCGTCGTGTGGTCCATCACCTTGACCTGATGCAGGTCGAGGTGGACCGGCTTGTGGTCGGGCTGCTTCTCCAGCACCGCGTTCAGGCGGGTAAGGCCCAGGAACGTCGCGCCGCCGCCCAGTTCGAGGCGCGTATGCTCGTCGTTGTCATGCTCCTGCACCTTGAGGCGCAGGTTCTTCGCATGGGGCAGCAGTTCGACCATGGTCAGCGCCAGACCCACCAGCACGCCGGTCAGCAGGTCGGTGGTCACCACCAGCACGAACGTCACCGCCCAGATCACCGCCGGGAATGCGCCATAGGCATGGAACAGGTGCCGCACATGGCTGAGGTTCACCAGCTTCCACCCGGTCACCACCAGCACGCCGCCCAGCGCCGCCATCGGTACTTCACGCAGCAACCAGGGCAGCAGCGCGATAAAGGCCAGGATCCAGACGCCGTGCAGGATCGTCGAGAGACGGGTCTTGGCGCCGGCCTGCACGTTGGCGGAGCTGCGCACGATCACGCCGGTCATCGGCAGGGCGCCGAACACGCCGCAGAGCAAGTTACCGATACCCTGCGCGCGCAGTTCCTTGTCGTAATGGGTGCGCACGCCGTCATGCATGCGGTCCACAGCGGCGGCCGAAAGCAGCGTTTCAGCACTGGCGATGAAGGCGATAGCCAGCGCGGCGACGATCAGCGCCGGCTGGGCGAGCGGGGCGAACCAGCCCGTGCTGGTCGGCAGCGCGAAAGCGGCGCCGATCGATTCGGGCACGGCAATACGCGCCACGTCGAGGCCCATCGTCCATGCGACCAGCGTGGCCGCCATTACGCCCAGCAGCGCGCCGGGGACGAGGCCGAGGTTCTTCGGGCGCAGCTTCTCCCAGCCGACCATCACCGCCATCGTCAGCACGCCCAGCATCACCGCCATTTCGGTGGAGGCCATGTTGCCGGGATCGAGCCCGAGGATGCGCGCGGGCATCATCGCGATGTTTTGCAGCCCGCTGGACATCGGTTTCTGGTCGAACAGGATGTGGAACTGACCGATCACGATCAGTGCACCGATACCCGCCAGCATGCCGTGGACCACCGCCGGGCTGATCGCGCGGAACAGGCCGCCAAGGCGCAAGGCCCCGGCAATAAGCTGGAACACGCCCGCCAGCAGCAACACCGGGCCGAGCGCCTCAAGCCCATGCTCGCGCACGAATTCGAAGACGATCACGGCAAGACCTGCCGCCGGGCCGCTCACCTGAAGCGGCGATCCCGCCAGCAGGCCCACGACCAGACCGCCGATAATGCCGGTGACGAGGCCTTTTTCGGGCGGCACGCCGGAGGCGATGGCGATGCCCATGCAGAGCGGCATCGCCACCAGGAACACCACGATCGAGGCCGTGAAGTCCCGAGCGAAGTGGGCGAAAGGCCCACTCCGGGTTTCGGTGACGGTCGTCATTCGGCGGCCTCTGCATATTCGGTGGCGATGCGCGTCCGGGCATGGAGCGCGACCGGCAGCGGCGCATTTTCGCGCAGCGGCTCGAACTGGCCGGTATCGCCGTCGAGGCCGAGGACCTGACCGGCGTGGATGTCCACGAACCAGCCATGCAGCGTCATCTCGCCGCGCGCGATCTTGGCGGCGACGGCGGGGTGCGTGCGCAAGTGGGCGATCTGGGCGATGATGTTCTCAAGGCTGATCGCGCGCACGCGCTCCTTGCCCTCAAGCTCGCCGTGGCAGGTGGTGACGATGTGCTCGGCGGCGGCGCCGTGCTTCAGCCATGCCGCGACATTGGGCATCGTTTCCAGACCGGCGGGATTGCTGAGCGCCTTCATCGCGCCGCAATCCGAATGGCCGCAGACGATGATGTCCCGCACGCCGAGCGCGGCGACGGCATATTCGACCGTCGAGGTGACGCCGCCGTTCAGCGTCGAATAGGGCGGCACAATGTTGCCGGCGTTGCGGCATACGAACAGGTCGCCGGGTTGGGCCTGCATAATCTGCTCGGGCACGATTCGCGAATCGGCGCAGGAGATCATCAGCGCCTTGGGCTCCTGCCCCTCGCTCGTCAGTTTGCCGAACAGCTCGCTGCTGGCGGGGAAAATGGTCTTCTCGAAATGGAAGACGCGTCCGATCAGCTCGTTCACTTTCGTAACCTTTCCAAACAGGTCGCCCCGCGCACGTCAGGGGTGGGGAACGTACGGCGCGGGGCTTGTTGGTAAGGTATGGCCCCTCGTTTTCGGCCGTCGTGCGGGTTTGTCAGGAAATGTTGCTGCGGTGCAGCAGGGGGTGGGTTGGTCGTGTTTGGAGGGTTGGTGGGCTTGGTGTGTTGGACGGGGAGTTCGGTGAGTTTGGTGAGTTCAAGCCTAACCTGAACCCATCGAACTTAAACCTCGTCGTCCCCGCGAAGGCGGGGACCCCGCTTTTCTTGGCGAGCGTAGCGAAAAGGCAGCGGGGCCCCCGCCTTCGCGGGTGCGACGGGGTTTTTGGGGCTCTCGTCTGGGCTCTCAACCGCTTGACCCGCTCGGCCCTCTCAACCCTCTCGCCGCACACGAGCCTCTCAACCCGCTCAGGCTGAGCTTGTCGAAGCCCCCTGCGGCGAGGCGCTGTGGCTCCCATCCTTCGACAAGCTCAGGATGAGCGGGGTGAGGAGGGAAAGGTTGTGTGATGTGGGGCGTGATGCCCTTACCCTAACCCGCTTCCAATGGCAGCCGGATCGTAGCCCGCAACCCGCCGTCAGGCCGATTGCGCAAATCCAGTGTCCCGCCTTCCAGCAGCACGGCCTTGCGCACGATCGGCAGGCCAAGCCCCATCCCCGCCGTATCGCGCGCACGCGCTGTGTCGAGGCGGACGAAAGGTTGCAGTGCGTCGGCAATACGGTGTTCGGGAATGCCGGGGCCGTCATCCTCCACGGTGATCTCGGCCTCTGCGCCATCGCGGCGGACCTGCACACGGACATTGCCGCCATAGTGGAGCGCGTTCTCGATCAGGTTGGAAAGCGCGCGGCGGATCGAAACCGGGCGAGCCATGATCTCAAGGCTGGGCAGGCCTGAATAGGTCGCATCCGCGCCGCGATCGGCGGCGGTGTCGACCAGCGTTTCGGCCATCACTGCAAGGTCGATGCGTTCGGCCGGAATATTGGTGCCGCCGGTATCGACATAGGCCTGAATCGAATCGAGCAGCAGCCGCATCTCCTCGATGTCATGGTCCAGCCCGTCCCGCACTTCGGGATCGACGCCGCCGTCATCGAGCCGCAGGCGCATGCGGGCGAGCGGCGTTTTGAGGTCATGCCCGATGGCCAGCATCGTATGCGTGCGGTCTTGCAGCGACTGGTGAATGCGCTCCTGCATCTCGTTCATGGCCCGGATCAGCTCGCGCATTTCCTCGGGGCCATGCTCGGGCACGAGCCGGGGCGGTCCGGCGCCGAGATTGCGCGTCGCGCGCACCAGCGAGCGCAGCGGATCGAGCGCGGCGCGCAGCAGCAGCCATGCCAGCGAGACCAGCAGCAGCGCGGGGACCAGCAGGCTCGCCACGCGCCCGGCGGTCAGCGACCATGCCGCGCGGGCATGGGTGCGGAAGTCGAGCACCGAATCGTCGGCAAGGCGCAGCGAACCGCCAATATTGCCGCGCGCGGGGATCGATTCGAGATGAAGTTCCAGATCGGCATGGGCCAGCTCGGGCTGGATCTGGACCACTTGCGCGCGCAAGTTGGCAAGGCCGATCGAACCGCGCCGCCGCTGCGAGGGCGGCGACCATTCAAGCACGAAGCGCGGCGTGGAGAGCGCGGCGGTCACGCCCGGCCGGTCGGCCAGCGGGGCGCGTTCGATGGCCCGGCTGGCGAGTATGAGATTCTCGGCAATGCGTTCGGCATCGTCGCGGCGCAGCTCGAACGAACTGGCCCGCTCGAACAGCACGGTATTGGCGATGAAATCGATCAGGATGACGAGCAGCAGGACCGCGATCAGCCGCTCGATCAGGCCGAAGCGCCGGAACAGGCGGAACCGGCGGGTCTCCATCAGATGCGCGTGACCTCGGCCTTGAACATGTAGCCGACGCCGCGCACGGTCACGATCGGCGGTTCGGCGCCTTCGCCCTGAAGCTTGCGGCGCAGGCGGCTGACCAGCACGTCCACGCTGCGGTCGGAACTGTCGCCTAGCCGCGCGCGCGACAATTCGATCAGCCGCTCGCGCCCCAGCACGCGCTGCGGATAGGCCAGAAACGTGGCGAGCAGGTCGAATTCGGCGCCGGTCAGGTCGATCATCGCCCCGGTGGGCGAGCGCAATTCGCGCCGTGCCATCGACAGGCTCCAGCCTTCGAAGTGAATCGATTCGGGCATGCGGCCATCGGCCACGCCTTCGCCGGCCGTCGTGTCGGGAGCGGCCGTGTTACCGCCGCGCCGCAGCACGGCGCTGACGCGGGCGGCCAGTTCGCGGGTGCTGAACGGCTTGGCGAGATAGTCGTCGGCGCCCAGTTCCAGGCCGAGCACGCGGTCTTCCTCGCTGCCGCGCGCGCTGACGAAGATCACCGGCACGTCGCTTTCGCGGCGCAGGCGGCGGAACAGGTCGAATCCGCTGGTGCCCGGCAGCATGACGTCCAGCACGACAAGGCTGACCGGCCCTTCGCGCAGCGTCACCCACATCTCCGCGCCGGTGGCGGCAGTGAGCACGTTGAAGCCGCTCTGCCGCAAGGCGCGGGCGGTGAGGGTGCGGAGGGGGCCGTCGTCCTCGACGAGCAGGATCGTGGGGGTGGACATGGGTGCTTCGTCGAGGTGGCGGTAAATCGGGGCGACACTCTGGTTCATGGTCTCGTCGTCGGCTGAATGTAGGGGGAGGGGCGGCGAATGGCAAACGGCGCGCGTGGATCGGCCGGGATTTCGGTCAGCGGGTGGAGCGCGTGCTTTCCGTCACCGGGCGCAGGGACCCGACCACGGCGGCAAGGCCCGCCACTTCGGCCGGGGCGAGCGCCACTTCGTGCGTGCGTCCGGCGGCGTCGCTGAAGGCAAGGCGCAAGGGGGTGCGGCTGCCGGGGGCGTAGCTTTCAGCGACGCGCGTCATCGCCTCGGCCGGGAGATCGAACATGTAGTGTACGCGGACCGTGCAGGACGTGTGCAGGGCGTCCTGCGCGGGGCAGCGTTCGGGGCGCCGCTCGGCGCGGGCCAGTGCGGCTTCGACCGGTTCGGTCCCGTCATGGAAGCCAAGGCCGGTGAGCGCGCTGGGCGCGCCAACATGCGTCAGTTCCTGCCACAGCTGCCAGCGTACCGCGCCGCTCTCGCGGTCGACCAGCGCGCGCAAGTGCACATCGCCGATCTCCACGCCGCCCGATGGCGACCGGCCATATCCGCGCGGCCACGCCTTGCGGGTGCTGGCCACGACGTGCGGCTCGGCGGGATCGTCCACCACTTCGGCGCGCGCGGCGAAGTCCTGCGGGGTCAGCGTGGCGAGAGCGCGGGGGAGATCCTCACGCGCCTGCGCTGTGCCGGAAAGCAGGAGCGCGGGCACTGCCAGAAGCCCGACCATGCCCGCGCCGAGCATGTTCACCGGCCACCCTCGTTGATGGCGACCTCGTTGATGGCGACCGTCTCGGCCCGATTCTGGGCAAACGCTTTGTGAGCTTCCGTTTCGCGCTGCATGGCGCGGTGGCGACAGTCGCGGCCCTTGGCGGGGTCCGGATGGCAGGCCGTGCGGGCCGATGCGTTGTTCTGGGCTTTCGGCGCGGCGACGGCGAGGTTGCCCTTGAGATGGGCGACGGTTTCATTGGCCATCGTCGCGCCGGGCAGGGCAAGCGCCGCTGCGGCAAGCGATGTCAAAAGGGTGGTAGAAAGAACGGGGAACTTGGCCACTTTCAGGTCTCCAAAGACTGCGATGACCCTGAAAATGGTGCAGCTTCGTGTCCTGCTTCGTACGTGCCTGTAACGAAGTGTTGCTGCCGCGAAATCATCGGACACGTCGCGGCAATAGACTTGCGCGGGGGCCGATGCGCCGAATGAGCGATGAGGAGGGGGAGGGCAGCAGGCCCATCCGCCGATAGTCCCCTGTCAGGTCGTCTCTTTCGAGGCGACCGTCTGGGTACTATCGTTTGGATTTGGGCTGAAACCTAGGCCTTGTAAGCGCAGAAAGCTCTGCGCCCGCTGGCGGAGACGGAGGGATTCGAACCCTCGGTACCCCCTTAAGGGTACGACGGTTTAGCAAACCGCTGGTTTCAGCCACTCACCCACGTCTCCGGATGCGGCCTAGGAGGCGCGCTATAACGAGGGGTTTCGGGTCGGGCAAGGGGGTCGTTTTACAGATTTGCGCATTTGTCGAATTGCTTGGGCAAATGCCTGTGGACTGTTTTCCCCTGCCGATTGTTTGAGGCCGGGTTCTGGCCGATTCGGTCTGTCGCGAATTGGACTCGCACCGTCGACCGTTCATTGCAGGGTCAGGCGTGGTGGATTCTCTAGTGGAATGCCGCAATGCGCCTCTCCCGGCGTATGCGATGCGGGTTCGCACAGTTCAGATTACGCCAGGGGAGCGAGAGAAATGCCAGCCGAGACGTCAAGCGCGGAAACGCCGAACAGGGCGCGCCGCATGCGGGTCGCCGTGAGTGTGGCCATGATGGCGGCAGGCCTTGCCGCGCCGCTCGCCCCTGCCATGGCGCAAGTGACAACGGTCGATCCCGATGCAGCAATCGATTCGGACATCGGCAGGCCGCCGCAGAACGCTGCCCCCGTCCAGCAAGCGCCGGAGCAGCAACCGGTCGAGCCGCAGGACAACGGCATGCCGGTCGATCAGGGCCAGGGGCGCGTTGCGCCGCCTCCCGCCGCCGCACCGATCCCGCCCAGAAGCCCGTCCTCGTCCGACACCTATCATCAGGACGACCTGATCGGCGCGGCCGAGGGCGTGTTCGGCAAGGGTGCCAAGGGTCTGGCCGAACTGATCGAGGGGCTGCTCAAGAAGCAGGGCGAGCCCAACGGCTACATCATCGGCCGCGAGGCGGGCGGGGCATTTGCCGTGGGCCTGCGTTACGGTTCGGGCACGCTCTTCCACAAGGTGGAGGGCGAACAGCCGGTCTATTGGACCGGCCCGTCGCTGGGCTTCGACGCCGGTGCCAATGCGGGCAATGCCTTCGTGCTGGTCTACAACCTCTATGACAGCGAGGACCTCTACCACCGCTTCGGCGCGGGCGAGGGGCAGGCCTATCTCGTCGGCGGTTTCACCGTCAGCTACCTGCGGCGCGGCAATGTGGTGCTGATCCCGGTTCGTGCGGGTGCCGGTCTGCGGCTTGGTGCGAATATCGGTTACATGAAGTTTTCGCACAAGCAGAACTGGTTGCCGTTCTGAGGACGTAGGCGTTCGCCTTCAGGGACTCGCTTCGATCTTCGTCGCCCCCGCGTAGGCGGGGGCCCCGCTTTCTTTTGCAACCTCTCGTTTGCCGCAAGAAAAGCGGGATCCCCGCCTTCGCGGGGATGGCGGGTGGGATTGGGGCGGGTTTGTTGCTTCATTCGACTTCCGGCGCGACGGACGCGCCGACACCCCCACATCGCGCCAAGAAAGTTGCTTCACCGCATAGGTTTTGTGGCCGTTGCAACACTCCGTGCGCCACTTGCGGTAATTCCCTGTCAATCCCGGTTGCGCGTCGCAGCGGCCCGGAGTAAGGCCCGCCCGCCATGCTTACGAACCTTCAGCAACAGCCCGCCGACGCGCTTCTTGCGCTGATCAAGCTCCACAACGACGATCCGCGCGCGGACAAGATCGACCTTGGTGTCGGCGTGTACCGCACCGGTGAGGGCGACACTCCGGTGTTCCGTTCGATCAAGGCCGCAGAGGCCAAACTCGTCGCGGAGCAGGATTCGAAAGCCTACCTCGGGCCCGAGGGCGACATGGGCTTCGTCGAAGCGCTGATGCCCTACGTGTTCGGCAAGGCCGACCCCAGCATGGGCGGCCGCATCGAAGGCATGCAGACCCCCGGCGGCACCGGCTCGCTGCGCCTCGCGCTCGCCATGGTGAAGCGCGCGGGTTACAAGCGCATCATCGTCGGCGTTCCCAGCTGGCCCAACCACGCCCAGATATGCGCCGACCTCGGCCTTGAAGTTGTTGAATTCAACCACGCGCTCGCTTCGGGCACCACCGACATGGACGCGCTGCGCGGCGCCATCGCCAATGCCCAGGAAGGCGACGCCATCCTGCTGCACGGCTGCTGCCACAACCCCACCGGCATCGATTACAGCAACGCGGAGTGGGACGAGATTGCCGGCCTGATCGCCGCATCGAAGGTCCTCCCCATCCTCGACCTCGCCTACCAGGGCCTGGGCAAGGGCATGGAAGAAGACGCCTATGGCCTGCGCCGCGTGCTCGCCGCCGTGCCGGAAGCGCTGATCTGCTATTCGTGCGACAAGAACTTCGGTCTCTACCGTGACCGCGTCGGCGCGCTCTACGCGATGGTTGCCGATCCGGCCGACCTCGCCAAGGTCATGTCGAACGGCCACAACCTGGCCCGCGCCAACTGGTCGCAGCCGCCAGACCACGGCGGTGCCGCTGTTCGCCTCGTCCTTGAAGACGAGAAGCTGACCGCCGACTGGCTCGCCGAGCTGGACGAGATGCGCGACCGTATGCGCGAAGTGCGCGCCAAGCTGGCCGAGGCCGGCACCGCCGGTTCGGCCGACCTGACGCCGATGGGCGGGCAGAACGGCCTGTTCTCGATCGTGCCGCTGAACAAGGATCAGGTCCTTGCCATGCGCACCAAGCACGGCGTCTACATGGCCGGTTCGGGCCGCATCAACGTCGCGGGCCTGACGATGGGCAACATCGACAAGTTCATCGCTGCCGTTGCGGACGTGACTGCCTGATTATGGATCGCCAGCCGGTCCTCGAAGGGGACCGGCTGGTCCTCCGTCCCCTTCGCGCAGACGATTGGGACGCGCTCTACGCGGTCGCTTCAGACCGCGAGATCTGGGCGGTTCACCCCGCCCACGATCGCTGGCAGGAGCCCGTGTTCCGCCAGTTCTTTGCCGACGCTCTGGATGGCGGCGGCGCCTTTGCCATCATCGACAAGTCGAGCGGGGCCGTGATCGGCTCTAGCCGCTTCGGGCCGCCTGAGGGCGATGAGATCGAGATCGGCTGGACGTTTCTTGCCCGGGCTTACTGGGGCAGCGGTTTCAATGCCGAGATGAAGCGCCTGATGCTGGCCTACGCGCTGGCGCATTTCGAGCGGGTGGTCTTCATGGTCGGCGCGAACAACGTGATCTCGCGCAAGGCGATGGGGCATATCGGCGGGCGATTGACCGACCGCACCTTCGAGCGGGTGATGTGCGGCGTGATCGTGCCGCATGTGCTGTTCGAGATTACGCGCGAGAGCTTCGCGGCTGGGCCTTTGGCGGCGGGATAAAGGTTCACGCAAAGGCGCGAAGGCGCAAAGGGGGCGCGTAATCGGCCCGGTACCGATCTGCCGCTACCGGTTACCTCCAACCCGTCACCTCAAAACACCGTCATCCCCGCGTAGGCGGGGATCCCGCTTGTTCTTGCGGGCGTGGCAGAAGAAAGCGGGGCCCCCGCCTTCGCGGGGGCGACGAGTTTGACGGTGCAAGGGTGGCAGTTTGAGCGCGCCGGGGCGGCCTGACGCGACCCCTTTGCGCCTCTGCGCCTTTGCGCGAACGATCAACCTCGCAGCGACTGCATCCGCTGCAGATACCGCGCCAGCACGTCGATTTCGAGGTTGACCCCAGACCCAGCCTTGAGCGCCCCGATGGTCGTCACTTCGGCGGTGTGGGGGATGATGTTGAGCATGAAGTGGCAGGTGCCGTCGCTCTGGTCGGCCACGTCGTTCACGGTCAGCGAGACGCCGTCCACCGTGATCGATCCCTTGGGGGCGAGGTAGGGGGCCAGTTCCGCCGGGGCGGCGATCACGAAGCGCAGCGAATCGCCCTCGGGCGTGATGCTGACCACGGTGCCGACGCCGTCGACATGGCCGGTGACGATGTGCCCGCCCAGTTCGTCGCCCAGCTTGAGCGCCTGCTCCAGATTGAGCGGCGTACCCTCGGCCCAGCGGCCGGAGACGGTGCGCGAGACCGATTCGGCCGAAATGTCGACCGCGAACCATGCGTCGCCCGCTACGCCGCCCTTGTCGACGACGGTCAGGCACACGCCCGAGCAGGCGATCGAGGCACCCATGGCGATCCCGGCGGGGTCCCAGGGGCAGGTGATGACGGCGCGCAAGTCGCCCGACTGATGGGCTTCGCGGATTTCGCCGACGGCGGTGACTATTCCGGTAAACATGGCTTATTTCCCGTTGGAATTTTGGGCCTCGTAGACTTCGAGCGTGTCGCTGCCAAGCTGGCGCCGCTCGGTCAGGGACCAGCGGTTGTGGGCATCGGCAAGCTGGGCAAGCCCGTAATCGCCCAAAGCCGGACGGCCACCGACAAGGATCGGCGCGCGGTAGAGCAGCAGACGGTCGATCAGCCCGGCGGCAAGAAAGGCCGTGGCCGTGACCGCGCCGCCTTCGACGAAGAGGTACTGCACGCCTTCCATCGAGGAGATCGCGTCGGGCGAGGGCAGGGCGCGCCAGCCTTCGGGGGCTGTGCCATGTGTCAGCACCCAGCGTTCGGGGCTGCGCTCGGCAAGGCCGGGCAGGCGCACGTCGAGGCGCGGGTTGTCCGCGCGCAGCGTGCCGCCGCCGACAAGGATAGCATCCGCCTTGGCACGCATCGCGTGGGTGTGGGCGCGGGCCTGCGGACCGGTGATCCACTGGCTCTCGCCATTCGCCATGGCCATGCAGCCATCGAGCGAGAGGGCGAGTTTCAGCGTCACTTCGGGACGGCCGAGGCGCTTTGAGATGAGATAGCCGGACAGGCTGCGTTCGCAGGCGGACGAGGGCAGGTATTCCGCTGCGATCCCCGCTGCGCGAATCCGGGCCAATCCTTCGCCGGAGGTGCGCGGATCGGGGTCCATGCAGCCGATCACCACGCGCGCCACGCCGGAGGCGCAGACGAGGTCGGCGCAGGCGGGCCCGCGCGCGGACTGGTGCGCGCAGGGCTCCAAAGTAACGTAAAGCGTGGCACCGCGCGCAGCGTCACCGGCTGCGGCCAGCGCCACGGCTTCGGCGTGAGGGCGACCGCCGGGCTGGGTCCAGCCGCGCGCGATCACCTTTCCGTGCTTCACCAGAATCGAGCCGACGCCGGGATTGGGGCGGCTGAGCGGGCGTGCCCGCGCGGCCAGCGCCGCCGCCGCCGAAAGCCAGCGGGCGTCGCTCACTGCTGCTGTTGTGTCTGGGACTGTGCCGAAGTGCCGGGGGGCGTGGCCTTCGGCGCGGCGGCCTGCTCGTCATACTTCGGCAGCGATACGCCATCGGGCAGGCGCGGCGTGCCGATGCGCTTGGCCTCGGCGGCCTTCTGGGCGGCTTCGTCGGCCTCGGCCTCGCGGGCGATCTTGTCCACGTCCATGCCGGAGTAGCGGCCGATCACCTTGTACATCTCGCGCACGTCCTTGTCGCGCTGGGCCATTTCGGCGGCCCAGGCTTCCTTGCGCTTCTGGTTGGCGACGTTCGAGGCGAGGATTTCCGCATCCGTCTGGTGCTCGGGCAGGACCGAGATCCACGTCACCTTTGGCGGCGGGTGCGGGCCTTTGCCCTCCTGCATTGCCATCATGTAGAACACGCCGAACGTACAGGCCGCCGAAACCGCGGCGATGCGCCAGCGGTTTTGGCCAGCTTCCTTCCACACGGCGCGGAAATCCGCGAGCATGCCGGTCGGGCTGACGTCTTTCCAGTATCCGGAGCGCTTGAACAGAGACATGTGGCGCTATGTAGGCGTGATTTGGCGTTTTGGAAATCCGCAGCGCATGCATTTCTGCGGCGCGGCGGCGCATGTGCCCGTGGCGGCGGGCAAAATCCTGTCCGAACGGCTTAACCGAACGGCAGATACAGCGTGCGGCCTTTTTCCTTCAGCCAGCGATTGGCGGCAGGCACGCTGTCCTCGAAGATCTCGGCCAGAAAGGCATGGAAGGCGGGCGAGTGATCGAAGTGGACAAGGTGGACCACCTCGTGCGCGACGACCGAGCGGCGCACCGAATCGGGCGCCATGATCAGCCGCCAGTTGATCCGGATCGACCCGTCCGGCGCGCAGGAACCCCAGCGCCGCTTCGCGCTGGACAGCGCCAGCGGCGGCACCGGCTGCCCGGCGACGGCGCAATAATGCGCAAGGTCCTGCTCCAGCAGCGTGCGCCCCTCGGTCTCCAGCCAGCGCTTAAGCCGCGCCGGGAGTGAGGATTCGGGCCCGCCGACCAACAACAGGCCGTCGTCGGGCACCGGGCGGCGGGGATAGGCGGCATCGTGGCGCAGGATCAGCGCGTCGCCCCGGAAGGCGATCGTGGTGCCGTCGGCCAGCGGGTGGGCTTCGGGCAGCGCCTCGATCTGGATCGCCAGCCATGACCGCTTGGCGCGCGCGAAGGCGAGAGCATCCTCGGTGCGGGTCCAGCGCGGGACGGAGATGCGGATCTCGCTGCCATCGGGCGCAAGGCGCATGGTCATGCGGCGCGCATTGGAGAGGCGGCGGATCAGGACCGGCACCTGCCGTCCGGCGATCTCTATCACCGGGTCTTCGTCAGGAGCGCGGCGCAGCCAGTCGAGCACGTTTTACCGGTTATCCCAGGGGGCGGGGCCTTCGGGTTCCAGTTCCTCGTAATCCTCGTCGTCCTGGCCATAAGGCCAGACGATATGGTTCTCCAGCGGTCCGGCGACCGTCTCGCTGACGGCCTTGCCGGCCACCGACATGCCCGCTTCGTGCACCGCATTGCGGTCACCGCAGACGAGATAATGCCACTCCGGCAGCGGATCGCCATCGGCGCGCAGGCGATAGGCGCAGCTGGGCGGCAGCCACGAAAGGTTGCCCGCCGAAGCCGGGGTCAGCTTCAGGCAATCGGGCACGAACTTGCGGCGATTGGGATAGTCGCTGCACTGCGCGGTCTTCAGGTTGAGCAGCTTGCAGGCGACATTGGTGTGATAGATCTCGCCGGTATCGGCATCTTCCACCTTGTGCAGGCAGCACTGCCCGCAACCGTCGCAGAGGGCTTCCCACTCCTTGCGGTTCAGGGTGTGGAGCGGACGCTCCCAGAAGGGGGTTTCCCCAGTCATGGTTTGGCCCAGGTCACGGTTTGGCCTTCCTCACGGTGTCTTCAGTCTACCCACTTTCCAAGCTCGGCGGCCACGGCCTCGGGCCCCTTGTCCACCGGCAACATGGCGATCGGCTTGCCGTCGGGGTCCATCAGGAACGCGATGCGGCTGTGGTCCATCAGATAGCCGCCGGGGGTATTATCCCCCTTCTTGTAGTAGACTGCAAAGGCATCCGCCGCCTGCTTCACTTGCGCGGCATTGCCGGTGAGGCCCAGCAGGCGCGGCCCGAAGGCGGCGGTCCACTGGCCGACGATCGCGGGCGTATCGCGCGCGGGGTCGATAGTGATGAAGATCGGCTGGACTTTGGCCGCCGCGTCCGCGTTCTGCTTCTCGAACAGGGTGAAGCCGCGCATCATCGCCTGAACGTCCATCGGGCAGGCATCGGGGCAGAACGTGTAGCCGAAATAGACGATGCGCCACTGGCCCTTGAACGAGTCCCAGGTGTGCGGCTTGCCGTCCTTGTCGAACAGCGTGAACGGCCCGCCGATCTCGGCGCCTTCCAACGGCGGCGCCTCGTGGGACTGGCCGCAGGAGGCAAGCGGCAGAGCGCAGGCAAGCGCGATTGCGGAAACGGCAACAAGCCGGCGAAACGGGAAACGGTAGGTCATGGCGCGAGGCTTCATGCTCTGCTAGAGGCGGCCGTGCAAGGGTGCGATGTCAGGGCGCCGGGGTTAGGCGCCGGAGTCGGACGGGGCCGGCCACCAGGCCCCGCAGACCCTCGTGCGGGTCAAGTCTGGAAGGAATGTCTACGTGTCGAACACCGTGTCCGGGAATGTCTCCAGGCTTTCGCGCCGCATCCTCGCGTCGGGGCTGGCCGCTCTTGCAGCCGGAATGATGATCGCCTCGCCCGCGCACGCCGATTATTCCGAGGGCTACAAGTTCCTCGAATCGGTCAAGAAAAAGGAAGGCGACAAGGTCGAGAAGCAGTTGATGGACAACAGCCAGATCGTAAACGCCAAGGACGTGACGACCGGGGAGACCGCACTCCACGTCGTTACCCAGCGCCGCGATGCCACCTGGCTGAACTTCCTCATCGGCAAGGGCGCCAACGTCAATCTGGCCGACGATCACGGCCGCACGCCGCTGGAACTGGCCGTCAATCTGGGCTGGCGCGAAGGCGTGGAAATCCTGCTTGATGCCAAGGCTTCCACCGAATCCTCCAACGACGCCGGTGAAACGCCGCTGATCTTCGCCGTGCACCGCAAGGACGTGGACATGGTCAAGGCGCTGCTTCAGGCAGGCGCCAATGCCGACCGTGCCGACAATTCCGGCCGCAGCGCGCGCGATTATGCCAATGTCGAAGGCGGCAAGGGCAGCCAGCTTGCGCAAGTGGTGGAGCAGTACGGCGTCAAGGGCGGCAAGGCCAAGGCGGTCTACGGGCCGGTATTGTAAGAGGACATGGGTTTGGCGGCGAAGGGACAAGTCATGGAAGAACCCCGGACGCTTGAGGAATTGCGCCGCCAGCTCGCGCCCGCGATTGCCGCCGCCGCCGCCTTCGACGGCTGGAGCGCCAAGGCGGTGGACGAGGCCGCGCAGCTTGCCGGTGTCGATCCCGAACTGGCCCGCTTCGCGTTTCGCGGCGAATCCTCGCACTTGTCGCAAATGGCGATGATCGAGGCGTGGATCGACCATGTCGATGCCGAGATGCTGCGCACGGCCGCTTCGCTGGCGGGCCTGCCGATCCGTGAGCGGATCCGCCGTCTTGTCATGGCCCGGCTCGATGCCGTGGCGGGCCGTGAAGAGGCGCTCAGCCGGGCGCTCGCCGTGATGGCGCTGCCGCGCAACGTTCTGGCCGCCACGCGGCTCGGCTGGCGCAGTGCGGATGCCATGTGGCGGCTCGCGGGCGACACTGCGACCGATTACAACCACTATACCAAGCGCGCGATCCTCGGCACCATCTATGCCGCCACGCTCAAGGTCTTTGCCAGCGACACCAGCGAGGATGCGGTGGGCCCCAAGGCCGAGACCCGCGCCTTCCTCGACCGCCGGATCGAGGGGATCATCCGCTTCGAAAAGACCAAGGCGCAGTTCCTCCGCCCGACCGAGGAACGAATCAGTCTGGTGCGACTGATGGGCCGACTGCGCTATCCGGCGAGGTGATGGTTGGGTGCGTTCGTCACATCCGTGACGAACTTGCGGCACCAGCCCGCTCCCCCTCCCGACCTCCCAAATTCTACCCTGTAGGGGAGATCGGGAGGGGGAGCGGGCCGGTGCCGCGGATATGCTTTCGGTGCATTTTCAGCGCCCCTTTGCGCGCGGTCGATTAACTGCGGACACGCGCTGCTTTCCGGGCTATTGCGAACAAGTTGCAATTGAATCGCTTATCTGGCAGCGCAGCCTCATGACTCTCGATCAGCTACCCATTGGCCAGGACGCACGCATCGTCGCGGTGGACTGGAACGCTCTCGTTTCCGAGGAAGCGCGCCGCTTGCGTGCGCTCGGGCTAGAGGAGGGGGCCAAGGTCGCGCTTGCGCATCGCGGGGTGTTCGGCGGGCGCGATCCGATCGCCATCGCCATCGGCCGCATGACCGTGGCGGTGCGCCGGGCCCACGCCGCGGCGATGACTGTCATTCCGATCGATAAGAGCGCTGCCCGCGCCACTGCGAGCGAGGTGGAAACGCCGCGCGCCGACTCCGGCGACGCTCAAAATGGCGAGCCCAGCAGCCAGAACACCCAGCCCAGCGGGAGGAACGCCGCGTGAGCCGCCAGCGCAAGATCGCCCTCGTCGGCAATCCCAATGCGGGCAAGAGCGCGCTGTTCAACGCGCTGACCGGCGCGCGCCAGAAGATCGCGAACTATCCGGGCGTCACCGTGGAGCGCAAGTCGGGCCGCATGGTGCTGCCGACCGGCGAGCCGGTCGAAATGACCGACCTGCCGGGCGCCTACGGCCTCGATGCGACCAGCCCGGACGAGGAAGTCACCGCCAAGGTCATCGCCGGCCATTTCCCCGGAGAGGCCGCGCCCGATGTGCTGGTGGTGGTGCTCGACGCCTCCAACCTTGAGCAGCATCTCGTCTTCGCGCAGGAAATTCTCGCGCTGGGCAAGCCGACCGTGGTTGCGCTCAACATGGTGGACCTTGCCGAGCGGGACGGGCTGGTGCTCGATCCCGCCGTGCTGGAGGAAGAACTGGGCGTGCGCGTGGTCCCCACCGTGGCCGTGCGCCGCAGGGGCCTTGCCGAACTGGGCGAGGCGATTGCCTCCGCCGAAACCCGCCATCCGGGCCCGGGCCTGACCGCGCTCGGTGCCACCGAGCGCCGCGTTGCCGCCCATGCCATGGCCGATGCCGCGATCCTTTCCGAATCGAAGCGCCACCGCCTTCACGCGCGGCTGGACCGCGTGCTGCTCCATCCGTGGATCGGTTTCGCGATCATGCTGGTGGTGTTCTTCGTCATGTTCCAGGCGGTCTTCGCCTGGGCAACGCCGTTCGCGGACGCGCTGGAAGCCGCGGCGGGATGGCTGCACGACACCGTGAAGGGCGCCATGGCGCCCAGCCTGCTGCGCGGTCTGGTGACCGACGGCGTGATCTCCGGCGTCGGCGCGGTGGTGGTGTTCCTGCCGCAGATCGTCATTCTCTTCGCCTTCATTCTGGCGCTGGAAGCCTCGGGCTACATGGCCCGCGCCGCCTTCCTGATGGACCGGCTGATGGCCATGGTCGGACTGTCCGGGCGCAGCTTCATTCCGCTGCTGTCCAGCTTCGCCTGCGCCATTCCCGGCATCATGGCGACCCGCTCGATCACCGATCCCAAGGACCGCCTGACCACGATCCTGATCGCGCCGATGATGACCTGCTCGGCGCGCATGCCGGTCTACACGGTGATCATCGGGGCCTTCATCCCGAATGTCGATGTGGGGCTGGGGATCGGGCTGCGCGGGCTGGTGCTGTTCGGCCTGTTCATCGCCGGCATTGTCGGCGCGATCGCGGTGGCGCTGATCCTGCGCCGCTCGATCACCAAGGGCGCCGCTTCGGGCTTCATCATGGAGCTGCCGAAGTACCAGATGCCCCGGATCAAGGACATGGCGATCGGCCTGTGGCAGCGCGCGTGGATCTTCCTGCGCCGGGCGGGCACGATCATCTTCACGGTCACCGTGGTGCTCTGGGTCCTGCTCAACTTCCCGCAAGCCAAGCCGGGCGAGAGCCAGGTGGACGTCTCGATCGCGGGCAAGATCGCCAATGGCCTTGCCGTGGTGGTGGAGCCGATCGGCTTCAACCGCGACATGGCGCTGGCACTGATCCCGGCGATGGCCGCGCGCGAAGTGGCCGTTTCTTCGCTGGCGACGACGTACGCGGTCGACGCGGGCGATGACGAGAATGCGCAGGCCGTCGAACTGGGTGACCGGCTGAAGGGCCGCTGGACGCTGCCGATGGCGTTGGCGTTCCTGGCATGGTTCGTCTTCGCGCCGCAGTGCATGTCGACCATCGCCGTGACCCGGCGCGAGACCAATGGCTGGAAGTGGCCGGCCTTCATGCTCGCGTACCTGTTCGGTCTTGCTTACGTGGCGGCGGGGGCGACTTACTGGATTGCCGTGGGCGCGGGGCTTTAGCGTTTCCCGGCTTCGAGTCGGTGAGCTGAAAGAGAGCAGGGGAATCGCGCAAAGGCGCGAAGGCGCAAAGATGCCGAACCGCGCCGCAGGCTCTCTCCAACCGGCCATTCGACCGATGCCACTTACGAGGGAAGCGCGGCTGCGCCGCGAGCGCTTCATCTTCGCGCCTTTGTGCCTTTGCGCGAAATCTATTTTCCAGTTTCGCGCGGAGGCGCGGAGACGCGGAGAAATTCTAGCCGGACGCTGCCGCATTTTGCCCTCCAACCTTGCCGCAGCTGCTCCTATCTAGAACAGGACGGAAGGCCGCCACGCGGCGCGACATTCCTCCGCGTCTCCGCGCCTCCGCGTGAAATCCATTTTCGATTGGGGAAACGCGGCGCATCAGACTCGCGCCCGGGCGCCCCATTCGCTACCCCATTCGCCAAGATTCAGAAGAAAGCGATTCCATCATGGCAGGCAGTGTCAACAAGGTCATTCTGATCGGCAACCTGGGTGCCGATCCCGAGGTGAAGTCGTTCCAGAACGGCGGCCGCATCGCCAACCTGCGCATCGCGACCTCCGAAAACTGGAAAGACCGTGCAACCGGCGAACGCAAGGAGCGCACCGAGTGGCACTCCGTCGTGATCCAGAGCGAAGGTCTCGTCGGCGTGGTCGAGCGGTTCCTGCGCAAGGGCTCGAAGATCTACATCGAAGGCCAGCTGCGCACCCGCAAGTGGCAGGACCAGAACGGTAACGACCGCTACACCACCGAAGTCTCGGTCGGCGGCGTCGGCGGCGTGCTGACCATGCTGGACGGCGCCCAGGGCGGTGCCGGTGGCGGCGGCGCTCGCAGCGGCGGTGGCGGCTGGAACGAAGGCGGCAGCAGCGGCGGCGCGTCGGGCGGCTTCGGCGGCGGCCGCTCGGGCGGCGGCGCGCGCAGCGGCGGCGGTGACGACTGGGGCCGTTCGGGCGGTTCCACCGGCGGTGCTGCGGGCGGTTCGTCTGGCGGGGGCGACGATTGGGGCCGCACGCCCTCCTCGTCGGGCGGTGGCTTCGGCGACGATCTCGACGACGATATCCCGTTCTGAGATCGCCCTGCATTGCAGACATGAAAAAGGCCCGCATTCGCAAGAATGCGGGCCTTTTCACTGCCCGTGCTGCTATCGGTGACGGGTTATTGCCGCGTCAGGGGCACTTGGCGAACTTGCCCTTGTTTGGGCCGGAGGTGTAACGGCACTTGCCGTCCTTGCCCTTGGCCGTTGCGGCGGCGGGCGGCGCCTTTTGGGCGGAGGCAGTCGGACACTTGACGAACTTGCCATGGGCATCCCGGCAACTGCTGGCGGCCATCGCCGGGGATGCGCCCAACAGTCCTGCAACAACGGCGATCGCGAATATCTTGCGAATCATAGCTGCTCTCCTTCGGCCGCACCCGTCGTGCGGCAGACGGTGCCCCCCGCCGGCTTTCGGCTTCCTGAACTGCCGCTGCGGGGTTTCCCGCGCGTGAAACGTCAGGAAGGGGCGTGCAGTTCCCTGATAAGGCGCTCGATCTCGTCCAGGCTGGCGTCGATTTCGGCAACGCTGCGCCCGATCAGCGCGCGGCGCTGTCCGCTTATCAGGCTTGAGTAGATCGCGGTGTCGAGCGGTGATAGCTGATCGCCCATCGCGCCAAGCCGGGCTGCCAGTTGCAGGCCGCTGGTACGGCCGCGCAAGTAGCGCAGCTGCGGCCCGAAAGCGATCAGCGCGGGATCGCGCGCGACGGCCAGCGTCAGTTCCTCGATCGCGAAAATCCCGCGCGGCTGCGAGGGAAAATCGCGCCATGACGCAATGATTTCGTCGCGCGCGGGTGCCGGGTGCACGCTTTCGCGCACGACCTCGGTGATGCCGAGGTAGATGGTTTCGAAGGCCGCTTCCGCCAGATCGGAACTGGTGCGGAAATTGTACGAGACAACGCCCAGCGTCACCCCCGCGCGTGCGGCAACGGCCCGATGGGTGAGGGCGGACACTCCGCCATCCTCGACAACCGCGGCGGCGGCCCGGGCAATGGCGGCGGCAGTGGCGCTGCGGCTCGGCGCCGCAGGCGTGGCTTCGGCAGCGGTTTCGCGCGCGAGGCGGCGCCACGGCGTTTCGGCGGTCAGTTTTCCGTTCAGCCAGTGGCCCCAGCCGTGGCACAGTTCGCCAAGCGCGGCACGGTCGATGGTCGGATGCCAGCGGATCAGGTGGAGCTGCGCGGTGCCTTCGAACATGTGGCCGGTGACCGCGCCAAACGCCCCAAGCCCGGCGCGATGGCAGATCTCGCGCCAGAAATGGCTCCAGATATCGCGCCATCCTTCGAGCGGGGGCAGATAGGCGGCATCGTCATAAGCGAGCAGGTGACACTGCGCCCAGGCGAAGGCGAGCGGGCGCGAATCGCGCGCCCAATCGTCGATGAGCAAGGCCATCATGGCCGCCAGCGCCTCTGGCCCGCCACCTTCGGGCCAGCGGGCCAGATCGTCGAGGCGATGTGAACACCAGTTGCGCGCGGCCTTCAGGGCATGGTCTTGCGCGGAGTGGAACAAGTGTTCCATTGATCCGAAGTGATGGTAGATGCTGGAAGTCGGCAGCCCGGTTGCACGGGACAAGTTGCGCGCGGAAATCGCGGCATGACCTTGCGTGGCCCACATATCAAGGACCGTCCCGATCAGGCGCTCCTGCGTCGAAAAATCTTGGAAAACAGCATCCATGACGTGAAGTGGCTCGTCGTCTCTTTCATGCGCGGCCTGTATCGGCGCTACAGGGTGTACCATGCCATAGGTGACAGCCGTGCGACAACCGTAACCGACAGGGTGTCTTCAAACCTCAATACAAGTGTAACGGCAGCGCCATACAGGCGTTCTAGAGGCCCCCTCGACAACAGCTCAGGGGCTTGCACATGTCCGTTCGTATTCCGCATTCCTTCCGTTCCGCCGCGCTTGCCGGTACCGCGCTTTCGGCACTCCTTCTCGGCGGCGCCGCGCATGCTGCGGACGTTCCGGCCGATGCTGCCGCTCCTGCCGCAGCCGATGCCGCACCCGCAGCTGAGGGCGCCGACGGTGAAGGCGGTTCGGGCCTTACCGACATCGTCGTTACCGCGCAGAAGCGCCAGACGAACCTCCAGACCACGCCGATCTCGATCTCTGTCGTCAATTCGCAGGATCTTCAGAACCGCCATGTCGTCTCGCTCGAATCGCTGGGCGATGGCTCGATCCCCTCGCTGCGCATCGCGCCGATGTTCTCGCGCAGCTCGGCCCTGACCGTGGGCATGCGCGGCGTCGGCACGCTGGGCGATGCCAACCAGCCCGCCCGTGACCAGGGCGTGGGCGTCTACATCGACGGCGTGTTCCAGGGCCGTGCGCAGGGCCTGGGCTCGGCGCTCTACGACGTCGAGCGCATCGAAGTGCTCAAGGGCCCGCAGGGCACCCTGTTCGGCCGCAACACCGAAGGCGGCGCGATCAGCATCGTCACCAAGAAGCCCAGCGGCGAATTCGCGGCGCGCGGCAGCGTCGGCGTGGGCAACTACGATTCGCGTGAAGCCAGCCTGCACGTCGATCTGCCCAGCTTCGCCAATATCTCCGTCAAGCTGGACGGCGTGATCAACACGCGCGGCGGCACGGTGGACAACCCGCTCGCCAGCGCGCGCGATTTCAACGCCTACAACAAGAAGGGCGCGCACGCGGCTGTTTACTGGGAACCCAGCAGCAACTTCAACGCGCTCTATTCGTTCGACATTTCGCGCGACGAGACCACGCCGTACTACCTCCAGCTGCTGAGCAAGACCACCGGCCCGCTGCTGCAGATGCAGGACGAACGCGCCGATACCGCCAACATCGGCGTGCCGCAGCCCTGGGCGCTCGGCAAGACGCACGGCCACCTGCTGACGCTGGACTGGACGATTTCGCCCGAACTGGAAGTGAAGTCGATCAGCTCCTACCGCCAGCTCAGCCAGACCCAGAACGACAACGGTTCGAGCAACCTTGGCGTCTTCATCAAGGGCTACAGCAACAACACCGCGTTCAGCCGCTTCAGCCTCGCCGATACCTGGCAGAAGCAGTACAGCCAGGAACTCCAGCTGATCGGTACGCTGAAGGAGCTGACCTTCGTGACCGGCGCCTTCTATTACCATGAGAAGGTCAACGACAACGCCTGGACGCCTTACACCAACCAGTGGAACGCGGACGGCACGGCCTATACCATTCTCGCCACGCCGACCTCTTCGATCCCGTTCCCCGACCGCGCCAGCCATGCGAAGACGGAAAGCGTCGGCGTGTTCGGTCAGGCGACCTGGACGCCCGAGATGCTGAACGAGATCGTCCACCTCACTGCCGGCGGCCGCTATACGCATGACGCCAAGACCGGCGGTCTGGACGAAGTGAACGGCGTGGCCACCGACTACACGCTCGACAAGTCGTGGGATCATTTCGACCCGATGGTGAACCTTGCGGTCGACGTGGCGCCGGACGTGCACGTCTACGGCAAATACAGCACCGGCTATAAGGCCGGCGGCGCCAACAGCCGCTCGCTTACTTATCGCGCCTTCAACCCGGAATCGGTTGCGACCTTCGAAATCGGCGCGAAGACCGAGTTCCTCGACAACCACGCCCGCTTTAACATCGCTGCCTATACCTCGGCCTACAAGGATATGCAGATCGACTTCAACGCGCCGGTCGCCAACACCACGCGCGGCACGATCGAGACCACCAATGCCGATGGCAACGGCCGCATCAAGGGCATCGAAGCCGATCTGACCGTCACGCCGCTGGAAGGGCTGACGCTGAGCGGCTCCTATGCCTATACCGACGTGCACCTGCCGCCCGCGCCGAACCCGTTTATGGGCAACGTGTTGACCCCGGTCTACGCGGTCTACACGCCCGACCATGCCGCCAGCGGCGCCGTCGATTACCAGCTGCCGGTGGACAACGCCTCGCTGCACTTCCACCTCGACGGCAACTATTCCTCGGGTCAGTACTCGATGGCCAACGATCCGACGAAGACCGGTTCCTCGTTCGTCGTCAACGGCCGCATCGCGCTGGGCGACATGGAAATGCCCGGCACCGGCGCCAAGCTGGAACTGGCGGTCTGGGCCCGCAATCTCTTCAACGAACAGCATACTTTCGTGAAGGCCAACGGCGGTGCGTCGCTCGGCTACTACGGCATCTTCAACGACCCGCGCACCTTCGGCGTGCAGGCGACCATCCAATACTGAGCCTGAGAGAACATAAGGAAAAACAATGAAGATCCGTCAGATTGCCATCCTCGGGGCAGCGCTTGTCGCGCTGTCCACCCCGGCTTTCTTCGCCGCCCAGGCCGCCGGTGAAGCACCCGTCACCGCAGGCGCTCCTGCTGCGCACCAGCGCCTGCTGCCGCTTGAAGGCGGCCGCAACTTCCGTGACCTTGGCGGCTATCGCACTGCCGACGGCCACACCGTGAAGTGGGGCCTGTTGTTCCGCTCGGGCTCGATGGTGGATCTGACGGCGGGCGATCTTGCCTACCTCAACAAGCTGGGCCTCAAGACCGTCTGCGACTACCGCGACAAGAACGAGCGCAAGGCCGAGCCGATGCCGTGGGCGGCCGGAACCGGCCCGACCATCTTCGCCGACGACTATGACGGCATGGCGATCGGCCTGATGCCCAAGGACATGGCCAAGATCACGCCGGAAGGCGCGACCGGGATGATGGCCAAGAGCTATCCGATGATGCTCAAGACTTTCGGGCCGCAGTACAAGCGCATGTTTGCGCAGTTGCTGGCGGGACAGGCGCCGCTGGCCTTCAACTGCTCGGCCGGCAAGGACCGCACCGGCGTTTCCGCCGCGCTGCTGCTCACCGCGCTGGGTGTGCCGCGTGAGACGGTGATCCAGGACTACCTGCTCACTAACCAGTACCTCCCAGCGGCGATGGCCAAGGCGAAGACTTCGCCGAATGCCGCTACCGGACAGGCCTTCCTGTCGCTGCCGCCTGCCGTGCAGTCGGCGTTCATGAAGGCGGACCGCAGCTATATCGAGGCCGCGCTCAGCCAGCTCGACGCGCACCCGGGCGGCGCCATGGGCTACTTCAAGGACGAGATGGGCATGGATCAGGCGCAGATCGACAAGCTGCGCGCGATGTACCTCGACTGATCGAGGGGAACTTCCCGGGCGGGCTTTCGCATGGGGGCAGGGGTGTGATTACCTTGCGTGGTTTGCCCGGGAAGTTTCAGGAAATGCACGACCTTTCCAGCGTGACCTCCCGCCCACACACCGCTCATCCTGAGCTTGTCGAAGGATAGGAGCCTCAGCGCCACGCCGCAGAGGGCTTCGACAAGCTCAGCCTGAGCGGGATTGGGGGCAGGTCGGAAAAAGCAAATCGGATCACGCGGAGACGCGGAGGCGCAGAGATGTCGCTCGGGGCCGCGATCTCGCCTTCTTCATCCGACACTGCGGCAACCGCTGCCTTGGAGCGGGAAACGACTTCTCCCGAAGCGCTACACCTTTGCGACTCTGCGCCTCTGCGTGAACCCATTTTTCTTTTGCGCAGTGTTCGATGAACAGAGGAAACTGCCTCACTTTCTCACGCACCGCTCATCCTGAGCTTGTCGAAGGATAGGGGCCACAGCGCCACGCCGCAGAGGGCTTCGACAAGCTCAGCCTGAGCGGGATCGAAACGATGGTCGGGAGGAGAGGAAAGCAGTGATGTCCGTTTTTTGAAGCATTGCGGCACCGTGCCGAAGGGCTGATGTGTTGGGGATTCGGCCAATCTACTTTGCTATGAGTAGCCGATGCCGAGTAGTTGAAGGACGTGAATGCCCTTTTGACTCAGATCGATAGATGTTCCGGTCATCGCGATAGGATCAGGCCGACTGCCTTCCAAGGCTTCGCGCAACCGTCTTTGCCATTCTGTTTTAGGAATGGGTTCGAACGGATGTCGAACTGCTGATAATTCAATAAGCTCCCGTTCAGCCAGATAGAACAAGCTCTGAACAAAGGAGCCGCGTTCAAACCGCGAGATTGTCGCGTCAATTTCGAACAGGGATCGTGGCCCGTCTCTTAGTTCATCAAGGACATAGACGACTGGATTCCAATCCATAAATCGCTTCCCCTCAAATACTTCAGATACGGTATCAAAACTGCCGATATTCCACAACGAATGTCGGCGTTGTTGGCGGATCCGGAACAGCAGTTATCCGGCAGAAAGTCCGCATCCCGGACATAATCCAATCCGCCTCGCACCTACCGCAACAGCCCGCTCGTCCTGCCGTTGCTCCCTCCCGAAAAGCATCATCGCCCCGGCGCCCCGGCGCCTGATGTTCCGTCCGCTCGCCGCACGCTAGGCTCTCCCCGATTACAGGAGAGTATCAGTGCGCGAATTGGGCTTCGGTTATCTCTACGACATGCGCAACCCGGCACCCTGGCGCCGCTCGCCCGAGGCGCTTCATGCTGAAGTGCTCGACGTGGTTGCCGAAACCGAGGCGCTTGGCTTCGATGGTGCGTGGGTGCCTGAGCATCACCTTGCCGAGGACGGCTACATGACCTCGCCGATGGTCATGCTGGCGGCGATTGCCGCGCGCACGAAGCGGATGGCGCTGGGGGCAGGGATCGCACTCGGCCCGCTTTACGAGCCGTTGCGCTTTGCAGAAGACTGCGCGGTGCTCGATGCGATTTCCGGCGGACGGCTCCGGATGGGCCTCGCCATCGGGTACCGGGCGCGCGAATATGCGGCGCACGGGCTCGACTTCCGCAAGCGCGGCGCGCGGTTCGATGAGTTCCTGCACGTGGTGCGCCGTCTCTGGGCGGGCGAGACGGTCGATTTCGCGGGCGATCACTTCCGGCTGGAAGGCGCGCGGGTTGCCGCGCTCTCAAGCCGGGGGCAGGTGCCGCTCTACATCGGCGGCTTCGCGCCCAAGGCGATGGAGCGCGTGGCGAAGTATGGGGACGGCTACTTCGGCAATGCCGATGTCTGGCCGCTCTATCGCCAGAAGCTGGAGGCGCAGGGCAAGGATCCGGCCGAGGCGAACGTTTGGGTGCAGGAACTGATGCTGGTGGTCGCCCATGACAAGGCGGCGGCGATGGACGAACTGGCCCCGCATTTCCTTCATGTCGCCAATTCCTACGCCGCATGGATGGCCGAGGACGGGGCGATCGGCATCGACGATCCGGTGTTCAAGCCGTTGACGCTCGATGCTTTCAAGGCCAGCGGTACGCTGCGCATCCTCACTCCCGACGAGGCGATCGATCATTTTCGCGGGCTGCGCGAAGCTGCGCCGGTCGAACATGCTACGATGATGATGCCGCCCGGGCTTCCTGCCGAGCGCTTCCTTGCCTATGCGAAAGTCTTCGCGGACGACGTCATTCCCGCGTTTCGGTAGGACCAGATGAACGACACGGTGCAGGAGGGAGAGCGACGGGCGGCATCGCCGCAGTCGGTGACGCGGGTGATCCGCCTGCTCGAAGTGCTTTGCGCCAGCAGCGAGCCGGTCTCGCTGGCCGATCTCAGCCGCCGTCTCGCCACGCCCAAGAGCAGTCTGGCGGCGTTGCTGCGGGGGCTTGCTGACGAAGGGTTCGTGACTGGACTGGACGGTGCGTGGCGGCTCGGGCCGGGCGCCTTCGGGCTGGGCAGCGCGCTGACCGAGGCGCGGCGACGGCTGCAAAGTTCCGACCTCATCCGCGACGGCATGCGGCGCCTCAGCCGTGCCAGCGGCGAGACGGTGCTGCTCGGCGTCGGTGAGCCGCAGGGCGACAGCATGACCTATGTCGACCTTGTCGAGAGCAGCCATGTCGTGCGTTATCTTGTCAGCATCGGCGACCGTAGGCCGTTCTACGCCACGGCGGGCGGGCGGGCGCTCTTGGCCACGTGTTCGCCCGAGGCAGTGGACAGCTATCTCAAGCGGCTGGTCGCCCAGCGGCTGGCGCCGACCACGCAGGTCGACCGGGCGGCGCTCAGGGCAGAGATCGGCATCGCGCGGGAGCAGGGCTTTGCGCAGACCGTCGATCAGGCGGCCGAGGGCGTCACCGGCACGGCGGCCGTGATCCGCGATGCGGCGGGGCAGGTCGTTGGGGCGCTGGTGATCGCCGCACCGACCGCGCGGGCACGGGATCGGCTTTCCGAACTGGCGCAGATGGTGGTGGCGGAAGCGGCGCTGATCTCGCGCAGTCTGGGGTTCCGATAGCGCATCAGCGGTACGGTCGGGCGAAATCAGCTCTAACCTCGTCGTCCCCCGAAGGCGGGGACCCCGCTTTTCTTGGCGAGCGAGCCGAAAAGATAGCGGGGCCCCCGCCTTCGCGGGGGCGACGGAGTAATGATCGGAAAGTCCTGATCCGCTCCGTCAAGCTGCGCTGAGCAGCCCGCGATCGCCTTCCAGCGCCGCCGTCAGCGCCGCGAGGAACTGGTCGGTCGCGCGTTCCCATGAGAACTGTGCGCCTAAAGCCGCTGCGTCTGCCCGGTCGATCCGCAGCGCCTTGCGGATCGCGACGGCAAGATCATCGTCCACCGCTCCGGCGGGCCGATCCAGCGGCTCGTCGACGCCGCAGCCATGATGGCCGAGGATGTCGACCGGGCCCGTCACCGGGAAGGCGGCGACCGGCGTGCCGCAGGCCAGCGCCTCGATCACCACGAGGCCGAAGGTATCGGTCAGGCTGGGAAACACGAAGCAGTCGGCGGTGCGATAGGCGCTGGCCAGAACCTCGCCGCCCAGCGCGCCGAGGAACAGCACGTGCGGATAGCGGCGGCGCAGGCTTTCGAGCGCGGGGCCGTCTCCCACCACAACCTTGCTGCCGGGCACGTCCGCGTCGAGGAAGGCCTCAAGGTTCTTCTCGGGCGCGACGCGGCCGACATTGAGCAGGACCGGGCCGGGCAGGGCGGTCATCGCCGGATGGCGCGGGCCGTGGGGGCGGAATTGGCCGTGGTCGATGCCCCGGCTCCAGCGCCGGGTATGGCCGATGCCGCGCTCGCTCAGTTCCTTGGCAAGGCTGGCGGTGGAGACCAGGACGGCCTGGCTCGGCGCGTGGAAGCGCTGCATGATCGGCCAGAAGCGTTCGGCGCTGATCCCGGTGCGCACGGCGGCATATTCTGGAAAGCGGGTATGGAAGGCCGAAGTGAACGGCACCCCGCGGGCGAGGCACCAGCCGCGCGCAGCCCAGCCGATCGGGCCTTCGGTGGCGATATGGACGATGTCCGGCCGCGTCCGGTCAAGCATCCGGCGCACCCCGAAGCGCGGGGCCATGGCCAGCCGGATCGAGGGATAGCCGGGCATCGGCACGGTCAGGAACTGCTCGGGCGTCAGCGTTTCGACCTGATGACCGCGCCGGACCAGTTCATCCAGCGTGGCCGAGAGCGAGCGGACGACGCCGTTGACTTGGGGAAGCCAGGCGTCGGTCGCCAGCGTCAGCTTCACTCGGCGGCCTCCGCCAGCGCATCGGCTGAAACGGTGTGGCCTCCTGTTTCGGCGATCCAGTCGATGATCGAGATATGGCCGCTGGCATCTTCGACCAGCGCGGTGCAGCTTTCCACCCAGTCGCCGTCGTTATAGTAAGTGATGCCGCCGAACTGGCGGATCTCGGCACAGTGGATGTGGCCGCAGACCACCCCGTCGAACCCGCGCGAGATCGCCTCGTTCGCGACAGCTTCCTCGTAGCTGCACACGTACTGGACGGCGTTCTTGACCTTCTTCTTCATGTAGGCCGAGAGCGACCAGTACGGCAGCTTCAGGCGGCGGCGCACCGCGTTGAACACGATGTTGGCGCGCAGCAGCATGCCGTATGCCTTGTCGCCCAGAAACGCGAGCCAGCGGGCATAGAGCACCACGCCGTCGAAAGCATCGCCGTGGGTGACCAGCAGGCGGCGGCCGTCCTTGGTTTCGTGGACCGCTTCCAGCACCAGTTCCACGCCGCCGAAAGTGAGGCCCGCATAGTCGCGCAGCATCTCGTCATGGTTGCCCGCGACGAAGACCACGCGGGTACCGCGATGGGCCATCTTGAGGATGCGGCGGATCACTTCGTTGTGGGCGTCGGGCCAGTACCAGCCCTTGCGCAGGCGCCAGCCGTCGACAATGTCGCCAACGAGGTAGAGCGTCTTGCATTCAATGGAGCGCAGGAAATCGACCAGCATCTCGGCATTGCAGCCGCGTGTGCCGAGGTGGACGTCGGAGATCCACACGGTGTCGTACTTGCGCTTGGGGCGGAAGCCCTTGGGATCGGGCAAATCGAGCCAGGCGGGAATCTTGCCGCCGGGTTCGCCGCCGCTGTCGTTGCCGACAGCAAGGCCCGTGGTGCGTTCGAAGAGTGCCTGCACGTCGTTGCGCATCGTTCCAAAACCCCCGTTTCGCTGTGTCATATTTGGCATCTTCGCGTTGCGCGGGCGTGACGGTTGCGGGTCAATTCGATGACAGGAAATTTGTGTCTCTGTGCCAACTGCCGGCAGGCTTCTGTTTTGACGGCAGTATTGTCCGAATTGTCACGTGATCGTCACAGTCACCGGGCAATTAGCCGCGCGTGCCCCTGAACATCGGGGCAAAAAGGCGCGGGGGCCATGCAGCGGATCGACATCTTCCTGACCAGCGAACTCTCCGGGGGGCTCGCCGCCTTCCGGCATGACGACTTCGATGTCGTGCTGCACCGCTGGAGCGACTTTGCCGAGCTTCCGCTGCTGGAAGGCGCGCTCTGGCTCTTTATCGACTGGGTGCTGCCGGAAATGTCGGGCCTTGAACTGTGCCGCCGCCTGCGCGCCGATCCGCTGACGCAGACCGCGCACGTGACCATGGTGCTGGAGGAAGACAACCAGGAGGATCGCAAGCGCGCGCTGCGTATGGGCGCGGACGACTATATCGTCGGCCCGCTGACCCGCGCGACGCTGCTGGATCGCGTGCTGGGCGCCAGTATCGGCGAACAGGAAAGCACCGGTCTGCGCGTGCTGGCGCAAGGCGAACTGACGGTGGACGTGGCCGCGTTTCAGGCCCGCTGGCAAGGCAAGCCGATCTCGCTGATGCCCAACGAACTGCGCTTGCTGCGCTATTTCATCGAGCATCCCGGCCGCGTGTTCACCCGCACCCAGCTGATCGCCGCGCTCGGCAAGCAGGAACCGGCGGTGGACGAGCGCACCGTGGACGTCTGGATCGGCCGCCTGCGCCGCGCGCTCAAGGGTGTGGGGGCGGGCAATCCGCTGCGCACCGTGCGCTCGTTGGGGTACGTTTTCGACACGGTATGAGCGGGGCTCACGCGCCCAGCTTGATCTTTCCTCTGGCTATCCGGCGGAAGACCTCGGCCGGGTAGAACTCCTGATTGTCGCCCCAGTAGGTTTCGCCGGCGACATCCCATTTTTCGAGCGACCAGACCACGGTGTGATCGGTGTAGCCGGTGAACACCAGCCCGGGCTCGATGATCCCGGTCGCGGTGATCTGCCGGCCCATGGTGTCGGTGCCTTCGAAGACCACGCGGCTGGGTCCGAAGTGGCCGTATTCGAGCACCGTGCGCTTGCCCGATGCGAGTGACGCCATGACGCCGTCCCGCATCAGGAAGCCGCCCATCGTCTGCACTTCGCGGGCCTTGCCAATACATAGCGTCAGGAAGCTGCCGCTCTCGCCGATGCCCCAGAAATAGCCACCGGTCGGCCAGTGCTCGGTGTCGTAGGGGCCGGACGAACAGTCCCGCATGGACCAACAGTCAATTGGATAGAGTTCGCTGCCGCGCCGGATCGTGCCGGTCATCCGGCCTGGCTGCTCGATATGATAGGCGGCGGTCTTTGCCTGATCGGGATCGCCGGTTTCCATCCGGTGATGCGGGCCCACGGCCTCCCAGAGGAGATCCATGCGGAACCCGTCCCGGTCGTAGTCGATCTTGTACCGCCGCAGCGGCTCCACAACCTTGACGGAGAGCGAATTGCGGGCCGTTACCTCGAACTTCCCGGCACCATCCGGGATCGCCTGCAAGTGGCTCCAGTTGTAATAGAGGCAGTTCCACTGCGTGGTTCCGGTACGATCCCACAGCACCGGGCCGCCGTTCAGCAGGCCCATGTTGGGCCGGAAGAAATGCTGGATCAGGCCGTGAATGCCGCGTTCCGGGATCGAGACGGAGAACCAGCTGTTCTCGTTCCAGTAGGGATTGTCGTCAGCGCCGTCGCTGAAGCGGTCTGCGGCGGGAAGTTCGGTCACCTGTCACATTCTCCGGTCTCGAAAGCGAGCCGGAACTCTCTGCGCGCATTGGCCGGTCAGGCGAACGCATGCCCGGGAAGGCTGTCTTGACCATGCGTGCAGCGCGGCCGGATCGGGCTCGACCTGCCGGAAGGCGCGTTCGTACTGCGGATCCCGTGAGGACGGAGGCAATCTTGGACAGAATAGCAAGGCTGGAAGCCATCGAGGACATCCGCGCCCTCAAGGCGAAATACTTCCGGTGCATGGACTGCAAGCTGTGGGACGAGCTGCCCTCTGTTTTCACCCGCGACATGACCGTCGTGACCCCGGCGGGGGACATCTATTCGGAAGGCGGGGCGAACTATGCCGCCAGTCTTCGGCACAGTCTGGAGCATGCAGTGTCGTGCCATCAGGGGCTGACGGCCGAGATCGAGATCGTCGATGCGGCGAATGCCCGTGCGATCTGGGCGATGCAGGACGTGATCGAATGGGAAGATCGCCATCCCCGGCAGGGCTGGAAGAGCATCCTGGGGCGCGGCCATTATCACGAGACCTACCGCCACGAAGACGGTGCGTGGCGCATCGCGACCTTGAGCCTGACGCGGCTGCGGCTCGATATCGAATGGCCGGAAGACGGCGCTCAATAGGCGGCTTTTTTACTTCTTCTTTTTCGTCGTTGCCGCAGCTGCCGGTTTCGCGCCGGGGCAGGCCCATGCCTTGCGCGTTGCTGCATAGACTTGCGAGGAGGCGGAGGCGTTGCGGGTCTCCGGATTGTCGCGCAAGTAGGCGACCGTGACATCCTTGAGCTGGCTGATCGTCACGTCCGGCGGGATGCAGCTCTTGAGCTTGGCGGCTTCCCGCGTGGTGTTGAAGGCATCGACCGCGCCGGTGATATAGGCGAGGCACTGATAGGCGCTCTCGACATAGCCCTTGTCGCCCTTTTCGGCGGTGCAGACGTCGTAGAGTTCGTTGCCGCTGTAAAACCCCGCATCGGCGGCCACGGGGATCAGCCCGAAAGGCACCACGGCGGCGATGCAGGCCAGGTATCTGGGTTTCATGCGCGAGTCTCTCCAGCCAAGGTGCAAACACTTGAGGCAAATGGAGAGCCCGTCAATAACCGCTCTGCGGCGATGGCATCCGACGGCGCGGAAAATGCGGCCATCGAATGATAGACAGAGCATGATCCGCTTCCGTTTGAACGGATCATGCTCTGCTTGCACCTCACGGCGCGGGTGGACCTATCAGCCGCCCAGCAGGCCGGAAGTCTGGGCCAGCAGCCAGAGGCCGATCACCAGGAACAGCAGCGCGGCCACCGTGCGGACCATGCCCAGCGGAACCCGCTTGATAAGCGCATCGCCAAGGAACACGGCGGGCACATTGGCGATCATCATGCCCAGCGTGGTGCCGGCCATGACCGGCAGAACGCTCTGGAAGCGGGCGCCCAGCGCAATCGTGGCGATCTGCGTCTTGTCGCCCATTTCGACCAGGAAGAAGGCGATCGCGGTCGTCAGGAAGGGGCCGAAGCGGCTGGGCTTGGGCGCTTCGTCATCATCGAACTTGTCGGGAACCAGCGTCCAGGCGGCCATGGCGATGAAGCTGAAGGCAATCAGGTAGCGGAACCAGTGGCCCTCAAGGAAGGCAGCGGCCTGTTCGCCGACCAGTGCGGCCAGGAAGTGATTGGCCAGCGTCGCCACGAAAATGCCGCCGACAATCGGCCAGGGCCGCTTGAAACGCGTGGCAAGGAGGATGGCGAGCAGCTGGGTCTTGTCGCCGATCTCGGCGAGGGCGACGACGGCGGTCGACGTAAGCAGGGCTTCCAAGGCGAATTCTCCGGGCCGGGCGACAGACAAGACAATAGCGCGGCAGAACCCGCCCGGCCGGACGGAGCTGCAACGCCATTGGTCTCGCCCGGACGGTCTTTTCCGTCCTCCTGTGCGCCACGGTCTCTCGACCAAGTATGTTGACGACAGGTCCCGCGCGGGAAACGCGGGCGGCTACTCCCCAGATGACGCCACGCCCTTACCCGGGGGCGGGCGTGGAGGCAAAAGAAAAAAGACGGCGGGAAAAAGAGGGCCCGGTCGCGATGGTCGCGGCCGGGCCCTTCAAGGATAGTCCGGAGGGTCAGGGTCCTCCGGGTGAGAGAAGCGATCAGAACTTGGCCGAGGCCGAGATCGTGAAGACGCGGCCAAGGTCGTACGTGTTGTAGTCCACCCGGCCGTCTTCCATTTGCTGGTATTCCTGATGACCGCGACCGGTGAGGTTGCGGCCTTCGAACTTCAGCTCGATTTCCTTGTTCTCGGAGAGCCTGATGCCCTGCCGCACCACCAGATCGATGGTGAGGCCCGGATTCTCGACCACGTCCGGCTGGCCGGAGTTGGCCAGACCGCGGCTGACCGCGCGCTTGCTGGCGTAGTTGAACAGCAGCGTCTGCTGCGAGAGGTGGTCGGTGTCCTCCAGCCCGATCTGCACGTTGCCGATATGCTTCGACTGGCCGGTCAGCGGGGCGCCGTTCATGAAGTAGTCGGTGGCGAGCGAGGTGGCGGTACCGGCGCCGTAGATCCGCACGGTATCGGTATCGGAGACCTTCAGTTCCGACTTGGTGAAGGTGTAGTTGCCGAGCAGCAGCAAGCGGCGCGTCTCGAAGAACTTGCCCATGCTTTCGAGGCGCACGTACTTCTGCGCTTCCAGTTCGACGCCGTAGAGGTTGGCCTTGGGCGCGTTACCGTAAGAGGTGATGAAGCTTTCCGAACCGGTCAGGAACGATTCGATCGGCTTGTTGATGCGCTTGAAGAAGCCGCCAAGCGACACGCGCTGTTCGGGCGCGAAGTACCATTCCCACCGGGCCTCGGCATTATAGAGCTGGCTGTCCACGAGGAACGGGTTGCCTTGATAGGTGCGGTTGGTGTCGGGATCGAAGTACGGTTGATAGAGCAGCTCGCGGAACTGCGGGCGGGCGATGGTCTTGGACGCGCTGGCGCGGACCTGCATGCCGGGCTGGACTTCGTAAGTCAGCGTCAGCGCGGGCAGGAAGTACTCGTTCTTGAGGTCGGTGGGCTGCGAAGCCGCCTGGCCGACCGGGCGCAGGATCGTCGAAAGCTTGGCGTATTCCCAGCGCACGCCAAGGTCGAAACTCAGCGCGTCGGTGATCTCGCCGTCCAGCTTTCCGTAGAAGGCGTGGTTGAGCAGCCGCGAATCGAACACCGAAGTCGCCGCATCGGGCTCGCGCAGTTCGAGGCCGTAGTTCACGCCGTTGTCGATCAGGTACCAGGTGCCCGGCTGGAGCAGCACGTCAAGGCGTAGCAGGCCGAAGTTCGAGATCTGGTTCTGGTCGCCATAGGCATAGACGCCCAGCGAACGGCGGGAATTGGTGCGCGAGTTGATCTGGTAGGAATAGCCCACCGTACCCGTCCAGCCCGGCACGAACATGTGGCTCAGGTCGGCCCCGGCGGACCACACGTTCTCGTTCAGGCGCGAGAAGGTGATGGTCGTCGGCTCCTGATTGCCATTGCCCAGCCGGTTGACGAAATCGGCACCGAACTGGTCGGTGTCGGTATTGGTGCGCAAGTATTCGGCGGTGATTTCGAACGGGGCGAGGCGCTTGGAGTTGGCGTAGCCGGCGCGCACGTCGATCGTGGTGTTGTCGGCCGGTTTGAATTCACCGACGAACTGGGTGTCGATCAACTGGCGTTCGTACCAGGCCGTGGTCTGGTTCATGTAATCGGCCTGCGCGTTGTTTTCGCGGTGACCGATGCGCAGGCCCGTGTGCTTGTCGGTGTCGTGAATGTACACGTTGGTCCAGCGGATCGAGTTCTCACCCCATTCCAGACCGAGGCCCAGCAGGGCATTGCCGACAATGCGGTTGTCGGTGTTCACTGCGGTGAAATCCTCGAACAGCTGCTGGGACGTCAGGCCCTGCGCGCGCTGCTGGGTGATCTGCTTGGTCTGCGTCTTGTTCGAGTACCCGGCCGCGCCGATCACGCCGAGAGTACCCCAGCCGAGATCGAACTTGGCGCCGGCCGACAGGTCGGCGGACCAGTTCGGCTGGGTGTGGTCGACCCGCTGGATCACCGCGTTGCGGCCGTTGACCAGCAATCCGCCCAGTTGCTGGGCCAAGTCGCTGGTGGGATTGATGACCTGATCGCTGTTGAAATAGTCCTGCAGGGCCGAGGGGATCGAACGGTTGCCGTTGTCCCAGCCCGTCCAGTCGGTCTTCGAGCCGTAATACGTGTAGCTCAGCTGGTTGGTCGTCTCGGTGTCCCAGCCGATGCCGCCGCCGATTTCCAGGAAGTTCTTGTCCGGAATCGCCTTGGTGGTGAGGTTGATCACGCCGCCGCCGAATTCACCGGGGAAGTTCGCCGAATAGCTCTTCTGCACGAGCGAGGACGCCACGATGCTGGTCGGGAAGAGGTCGAGCGGCACCACGCGCTTGAGCGGTTCGGGGCTCGGCAGGGGGGAGCCGTTGAGCAAGGCCAGCGAATACCGGTCGCCAAGGCCGCGCACATAGACATAGCCGTTGCCCACCACCGACAGGCCGGTGACGCGGCCGAGCGCGCCGGCAATGTCGCCTTCGCCGGTGCGGGCGATTTCCTCGGTGGAAAGGACCGAGATCACCTGCGGCGCGGTGCGCATCGCGTTGCGGCTGCGCTGGCCGGTGACGATGATGGCGCCGCCGGGCACCGAGATTTCGGGAGCCTGGCCTTCCGCTTCGGCCTCGGTTTCAACCGATGCGGAGGGCGGGGCGGGGCTCTCGGGAGCGGGAGGTGTGCTGCTGTCCTGTGCCCACGCCAGCGACGGCGTGAGGATCGTGGTGGAAAGCAGCAGCAACGAGGCGAGCCGCGGCTTGGTCATGTCTGGTCCCCCTGGAACGCGTAGGATGTCGTTGAGGCTTTGGAGTGTGACAAAGGGGGCGGCCCGCGATGGACCACCCCCCGAAGTCACGGGTGGCCCGTTCAGGTCGTCGGCAGCGAGGTGCAGCTGGCGTTCGAACCGAAGTTGGCGGTCGAGTTGTCGCAGGTCCAACCCTTGTACCAGGTGTCCGAAGCGTTCGCGACGGCGCCGATATAGGCGACATTGTCGAAGAAGCTGGAGAGCGTGGTGAGGTTGGCGTAAGCGGTGCGTGCACTCTCGTTCGCGCCGTTGACGAAGGTGCTCGTCAGCGTCGAGGTGAAGGTGTCGCTGTTGTTGGTGCCTGCGGCGAACATGGACTGGGCGGTGCCGGCGGCATAAGTGCCGGTGTCCAGATACTTCGTCGCGTTGCAGGTCATGACCACCGAATTGGCGGTGAACGTCGCCTGATCCGCAGGATTCGCGCCCGAGCCGTTGACGCGGATGCACTCGTTGTTCGGCGTGTAGATGATGCCGTTGACGAGCGCGATGTCGGCGTTGCCGCGGATCAGCAGCGAGGCCTTGTCATTGCTGTCGTTGTTCGAGCTGGCCGAAGGCTGGATCATCGTGAAGTTCGCGATGGTCGTCTTCTGGCGGGGGAACTGCGCTTCGAAGCCGTCGGAGTCGGCTTCGACCAAGGCGTCGCCGCCGCCATTGCGCTGGAGCAGCAGGACGTACTGGAAGGCACCCTGAAGGCCGGTGTCGATATCAAGGCTGTCATCGTCGGCGTTGACCGAGATGTAGTGCTTGAAGTTCACCGCGCCGCCGAAGAACTCGGCGCCGTCGTCCGAACTGTTGACCGACTGGAAGTAATCGAGCGTGGTACCGGTGCCGACGCCTTCGGCGGTCAGCGACTGGAGTTCCTTGCCGTTGCCCAGGATGAAGCCCGAGTAGCGGATCTGCACGTACTTCATGGCACCGGCGCTGTAGGTGTTGTCGCTGCCGCCGAAGACGGCCTTGTTGGCCGAGCCTTCGGTGTCGCGTTCGCAGGTGCCGTTGCCGGTCGGGGTGGTGGCGGCCGCGCCGTAGTTGCAGTCCGTCACCTTGCCGCGGCCAAGCAGCACGACGCCGCCCCACTGGCCCTGCGAGGAATCGTCGTTCGTGCCGACGACATTGTCGCGGCTGGTGAAGATGATCGGCTTGGTGGCGGTGCCGACAGCGTTGATCTTGTTGCCGCGGTTGACGGCGAGCCAGGCCGGCTCGGCAGAGTTTTCGCCGTAAACGATCACGCCCGGATCAATCGTCAAGGTGACGTTGGTATCCGCCGACAGGACCTTGCTCTTGCAGCTGGCGGTGGTGGTCGTGAACGTCGCGGAGGCCGTCGGCGCCGCAAAGCCGCCATCGCAGCCGACGTCGACGCGACCATTGAGGCGGTAGATTACGCCGGTAACCTTGGGAAGCGTGGCGTTGACGTCAACCAGCGCCGGCAGCGTGCAGACGCGCCAGCTGCCCTGCGGGACGGTGAGGACGCCGCTGTCGGTCAGGCCGCCGGTGGCGTTGAAGCTGGGGCAGCTTGCCGCCGCAACGACGGTGCCCGGCGTCGGTGTCGGCGTGGGCGAGGGGGTTGGCGTCGGATTGTTGATCACGATGCTGCCTGCGCCCGGCGAGGAGATGTCGTCGGCACCGCAACCGGCGAGAGCAAGAGCGCTGCACCCAAGCAGCATGCCATGAATAGTCTTCACGTGAATTTCCCCCCTTGGACAGGTCGGTACGAAACGGCGAGTCCGTTTTCGTTGTCAGGGGCGTGTAGGTTGATGAAGTGACACTTTGTTGGCGTCACGGTGACAGAAATATACCGATTGATGACCGTGATATGACAATTGCTGTGCGATGCAGGCGCGCAGCGGCCTCGAAGTGGCGGCGACTCGCGATTGTCTGGTCGCTTCACGCGTTAATTGCAGTTTTATGACACTTACGTCATTTTCTTGCGGAGTGCCGAATTGCGGCGGATGTTGCTCTCAATCAACATATCCGTCCGGGAGAAGAATCATGTCGCTCGTCGCTGCATTTGCTTCGGTTCTGCTGGCTCAGAGCCCCGCTGCGCTGGCTACGGACCTGCCCACGCACGACACTGTGGATGTCGCTTACCAGGACCTCTCGCAGGGCCGTGCCGACGCCGCGCTGCGCAAGCTGGAGGCCAATGGCGCCGCCCATTCGGACGATCCGGCCACGCTGATCAACCTCGCCGCCGCCTATGCGGCCACGGGGCGCACCGACAAGGCCCTGATCAGCTACCGCGCGGCCATCGTCAGCCCCCAGCGGTATGACTTGCAACTGGCCGACGGGACCTGGGTGGACTCGCGTGCGGCGGCTCGCATGGCGATGCAACAGATGCTTCGCGCCAATGCACAAGCCGCGCGCTGAGGCCTGAAAAGCGCCGTTTTCTTGCATTCTGTCTGGCGGGCCGGGCCCCGGATCGTGCACTGTGGACGGTGCAGGATCGGGTGTAGGCGGAACGCGTGCCCTGACGTATAGTTCGTTCGCCCGTGCGGGTGGGGTCGGGGGAAATCTGCATACTTCCTGACGCTGCGCGGAGCGCGACGGCCCCGTGCAAAGGCTGATGACAGGGTACCTCTGGCGGGAGGTGGATCGAGATCTGAACCCGGGCAGGGTCGTTTTCTCGTCACACTCTTGTCATCTGGACGGCGCACTGGGCCCTCATACGGAGGGCAATGGTGATTCGACTCGTTCAGGTTCAGGTCCGTGCGTTGCGCGGTGTTCTTTCGGTTTTTGCCGGTGCGTTCGGCACTTTTGCCGCCACCGCTGCACAGGCGCAGCAGGTAACGCGCGCCGATCCGGCCGGTTCCGGCCCGATTGTGGCAGCTCTTGGATGGTTGCAAGGCACGTTGCTGGGCAATGTCGCCACCGCCGTCGCGGTCATGGCCGTTGCTGCCGTGGGCTTCATGATGCTGACCGGCCGCATGAACTGGCGCTTCGGCGCGACGGTCATCATCGGCTGCTTCGTGCTGTTCGGCGCCGGGGCGATCGTTTCCGGCATCCAGTCGGCGGCAGGGTAAGGAGCGTTTGATGAGCCTGGCGCGCTTCCCGGTCCATCGGGCACTCACCCGCCCGCAGATGTTCGCGGGGGTGACGTTCACGTTCTTCATCATCAACGGCCTGGTGACGACGGAGATATTCCTCATCACCAAGAGCTTCTGGGCTCTGCCAGCGGCGCTGGCGATTCATGGCGTCGGTTACGTCGCCTGTCTTCGCGAGCCGCGGATTTTCGATCTCTGGCTTGCCAAAGTCAGCAAGTGCCCGCGCGTGCCGAACTGGCAGCGCTGGGGCTGCAACAGTTACGCGCCCTGAGCGCGTGACGCGGGGAAGCGGTACGATGTCGGGGAAGAGGAAATCGGGCCTGAAAGGCTGGGGCGCGAAGGAGATGCTGGTCGGTGACCGGCTGCCTTACCAGTCGTTCGTGGACGAGAACGTGGTGCTTCTGCGCGACGGTTCGGTCATGCTCTCGCTGGTGGTGCCGGGCCTCGCGTTCGAGACCGCCGACAGCGAGGAACTGAACGCCCACGTCGCCACACGCGAAGTGCTGTTGCGCTCGTCGCTCGATGCCCGCTTCGTGCTGTACCACCACGTGATCCGCCGCCGCGTCGAGATCGCCATGGGCGGCCAGTTCGACGATCCGCTCGCCGCCCATATCGACGCCCGCTGGAAGTCGCGCACGGGCTCCGGCGCGCTGTTCGTCAACGACCAGTTCATCACGCTGGTCCGCCGTCCCGCGCGCGGCAAGGCGGGCTGGGCGGACAAGCTTTCCCGCTTCATGAAGAACAACGGGAAGGCGCCCGCCGAAGCCGATGTGGCCGATGTGCGCGCGCTGCGTTCGGCGGCGACGGCGATGGTCGCCTCGCTCGGCTCCTACGGCGCGCGCATCCTTGGCGATTACGAGGGCGGCGCAGGCAACTGTTCCGAAGTTCTCGAACTGCTCTCGGCGCTCTACAATGGCGAAATGCGCCCGGTGCGCCGCCCGGTTGAGGGCACCGACCTTGGCCACATGCTGCCCTATCGCCGCGTGAGCTTCGGGATGGACGCGCTGGAACTGCGCGGCGCCGAAGGCTCGGGCTTCGCCTCGCTGGTGAGCCTGAAGGACTATCCGGACTCGACTTCGCCGGGCCTGACCGATGCCCTGCTGCGTCTGCCCACCGAACTGGTCCTGACCGAGACATATGCGCCGTGCGACCGCCAGATCGCCCGCGAACGCATTGACCTTGCGATCCGCCGCCTGCGCTCGGCGGACGAGGAAGCCATGGCCGAACGGCGCGAGATGTCCGCCGCGCGCGATGCGCTCGGCACTGGCGCGGTCGGTTTCGGTGACCATCACCTCTCGGTTCTGGTGCGCGCGCAGTCGCTGGAAGGGCTGGATGACGTCACGGCCTCCTGCGCCGCCGCGCTGGCCGATGCCGGTGCTGTCGCGGTGCGCGAGGATGTGAACATGGAGCCCGGCTTTTGGGGCCAGTTTCCCGGTAACGAGGCGATGATCGTGCGCCGCGCTCTGATTTCCAGCGCCAACATGGCCTGCTTTGGCTCGCTCCACGGTTTCGCGATGGGGCAGGCAGGCGGCAACCATTGGGGCGATGCGGTCACGCTGCTGGCCACCACCAGCGCGACGCCGTTCTTCTTCAATTTCCACCAAGGCGATCTCGGCAACTTCACCGTTATCGGTCCGTCGGGCTCCGGCAAGACGGTGGTTATGAACTTCCTGGCCGCGCAGGCGCAGAAGTTCAGCCCCCGCACCGTGCTGTTCGACAAGGATCGCGGCGCTGAAGTGTTCCTGCGCGGCATTGGCGGCACGTACAGCCGCGTTGCTGCCGGACATCCGACCGGCTTCAATCCGCTCTCGCTGCCTGACACCGCCGCCAACCGCGCTTTCCTGCGTGATTGGCTCGGCGTGCTGCTGGAAGCCAAGGGCCCCGAAGAGCTGGCGATGATCGCCGGTGCGGTCGACGCGGCCTATCACAACGATCCCTCGCTGCGCCGCCTCTCGCACTTCCGCGAACTGCTGGCGGGCGCGCGCCGTCCCGAACCGGGCGACCTTGGGTCGCGCCTCGATGCGTGGATTCAGGGCGGCGAACATGGCTGGCTGTTCGACAACCAGCATGACCGGCTGGATCTGTCCGCCCGCGTGCTGGGCTTCGACATGACCGCGCTGCTGGAAAGCCCGCGCCTGCGCACGCCGGTCATGATGTATCTGTTCCACCGCATCGACGAGCGTCTCGACGGTGAGCCGACGATGATCCTCATCGACGAGGGCTGGAAGGCGCTCGACGACGAAGTCTTCGCCGCGCGCATCCGCGACTGGCTGAAGACGCTGCGCAAGCGCAACGCATTGGTCGGTTTCGCCACCCAGTCGGCGCGAGACGCGCTGGACAGCAAGATCGCGACGGCACTGGTCGAACAGACCGCGACGATGATGTTCATGCCCAACGCCCGCGCGCGCTACGAGGATTATTGCGAGGGCTTCGGCCTCTCGCAGCACGAACTGGACGTCATCAAGACGCTGCCCGCGCATTCGCGCTGCTTCCTGATCCGCCAGTCGGATGCCTCGGTGGTGGTGCGCCTTGATCTCTCGGGCATGCCCGAAGTGCTGACGGTGCTTTCGGGCCGCGAGAGCACGGTGCGCAAACTGGACCAGCTGCGCGAACGCTACGGTGACGAACCCTCGGCTTGGTATCCGCTGCTGACCGGCTTCCAATGGCCCGGAGAATTCGAGGAAGGCGAGCACGATGCCGCCTGGGGCCAGGCGGCGGAGTAAGGCGGATGAGCGCCGCCTGCGAGCAACTCACCGAACTGGCCTCTCAGGGCGTCGCCCCGGCGCTCCGCGCGGTCGATTGCGTGTCCAACGAGATGGCGGCGGCCGCCTTCGGCCGCCTGTTTGGCGCCAATGGGGCGATGGCCCCGGTGCTGATCCTTGTCTTGACGCTCTATATCGCGTTTCTCGGCTTTTCGCTGCTTTCGGGCCGGTCCAGCCTCAGCGTCTCGGCGCTGACGCCGCGCATGCTGACGATCGGCTTCGTGCTGACGTTTGCGACGAGTTGGATCGCCTACCAGAGCGTGGTCTGGAACCTTGCCATCGGTGGGCCGGACTGGATCGCGGGCGTGCTGATGGACGCAAAGGGATCCGCGACGCAGATCTTCGGCGATCGCATCGATATCGTCTTCAATGCCATTGCCGAGGCCTCGCAGGCCGCGACCCAGAGCGGCGGTGAAGCGGCTCAGGGTGCGGCCCAAGGCGCCGCCGCTGCGGGTGCAGGCGCTGCCAAGACCGCAGCGGCTGCTGGAGGAGCAGGCCTGTTCTCGCCCGATAGCGTCATGTGGATGGGCGCGCTTCTGCTGCTGCTCGGCACTGTAGGCGTGCTGCTGACGGCGCGGATCGCGCTGGGCGTGCTGGTCGCGCTTGGGCCGATTTTCGTGGTCCTGGGCCTGTTCGGCGGTACGCGCGGACTGACGGCCGGTTGGCTGCGCGGCGTTGCGCTGACGGCGATGACCCCGCTCTTCGTCGTGCTGGGCGGCGGAATCACGCTCGAACTGCTGGTGCCGATCGTCTCGTCGCTGGTGAAAGGCGCGGAAATGGGCGAGATCGATGGGCGCGCGGCCATGGCTCTGTTCGTCGTCGCCGCTGTCCATCTCGCGCTCATGGGCATGGTGCTGAAGGTCGCGGGCACGCTGGTTTCCGGTTGGCGGGTGTTCGGCTTGGCCGACAATGAGCAGGCAAGGGGCCGGAGCGACAGCGCCGCACAATCGGCTTCGGCGCCCATGCCCTCGGTTCAGGTTCAGCCTTTCGCACCCGCTTCGGCGCAGGGACGGGCCCCGGCGATTTCCGCTGCCAGCGCGGCGGCCATGGTGACGGCTTCGGGCGGTGAGGGCGGTTCGGCCACGCATGCAAGCGATCGGCGCACCGTGATCACACAAGTTTCGGGGGGTGGGATCGAGCCGCTGGCGCAAGGCGCGGCGGCGCGCGCGCGCGGCATCGGCAGCCGGTTCCGCAACGCCTCCAACGATACGTCGAGGGACATCGGCCGCAAGGCCGCAGGAAATACCGGCCCCGGGCCGGCGAAGGAGAAGTCGTGATGATCCGCCGCAAGGCCCATGCCCTCGCCGCGACCGCAGCCCCGGTGCTTCTTGCCCTGGCGGCCCCCGCTCTGGCGGACGAGCGCCTCGTGAGCCACGCCTACGCCGATAACGAGGTGGTGCGCATCGACGGACGGACCGGCGTGCAGGCGACCATCGCTTTCGGCAAGAACGAGGCGATCGAGAACGTGGCGGTCGGCAATTCCCAGACCTGGCAGATCACGCCCAACAAGCGCGCCGACCTGCTGTTCGTGAAGCCGCTGGAACCTGCCGCGCGCACCAACATGACGGTGGTGACCAACCGCCACACCTATTTCTTCGACCTCGTCGCCTCGCCCAAGTCGCGGCCGCTCTACATGCTGCGCTTCACGTACAAGGACGAGCCGGTCGAGACGGCGGCGCCCGTGCCTGCCGCGCTGGCTTCGCTCGATTCGTCGGAGCGGGCGATTGCGGAAGGCGATCCGCTGGCAATGCCTTCGGATGCGGCGGCGCTGAACTTCGCATGGAAGTCGGCCGGTGTCGCCAAGCTGCTGCCCGCCCGCGTCTACGACGACGGATTGTCGACGTATCTGCTCTGGCCGGCGAACACGGCTGTCCCGGCGATCCTCGTGCAGGACGAGAAGGGTGACGAAGGCCCGGTGAACTATGCCGTGCGCGGCCAGACCATCGTTATCGGTGAAGTGCCCCGGCTGATCATCCTGCGTTCCGGCAAGTCCAGCGCGACGCTGGAAAACAACCGCGCGGCCATGCCTGCTGCGGCTCCTGTTCCGGCGGCCGCCGCAGTTGCGGCCAATACGACCGTCGCTACTCCTTCTGCCGCTTCGTCTCTGGGGAACTGACACATGGCGCCCAATTCCTCGCCCAAATCCTCGTTACGCGAACGGATCGCGCCCACCACCGCCACCGATCCGCGTGACGGGCAGGGGGCAGAGGTCATCGATCTCACCAGCCGCAACGTCCTGCCGCGCGTCACCCAGCGCAAGAAGGCGGACGGGCTGGGTCTGGCTGCCGGTGTCGTGTTCGTCATGGCTTTGGGCGGACTGACGCTGTGGTCGATGGACTCGGTGCGCAAGGCGCCGGCTTCGACTTCCGCGCCGCAGGCCGCCGTCGGGCCGCAGCCCGCTGTGACCCCCGCAATCGCGGCACCGCAGCCGGTGCCCCAGCCTCAGGCGACTCCGTCACCGCTTCCCGCCCCGGCCCCGGCACCTGTTCTTGCCGCCGCGCCCGGCGCTGCCACGGCGGCCGCCGCCAATCCCTATGCGACGCCGACCGTGGTCTTCGACGTCGGTAGCGGCACCGGAGTTCCGCAGCTTGCGGGGCCGGCCGGTGAGGGCAAGTCCGGCGGCAATGCCAATGACGATTTCGCCGCGCGCATCGGCGGCTCGGGCTCCACGGCGACGGCCTCGCGCACGTTCGACCCTGCCACCACGGTCACGCAGGGCACGCTGATTCCGGCCGTGTTGGAGACCGCGATCGACACCGATGTTCCGGGCTATGTCCGCGCCATCGTCTCGACCGACGTGCGCAGCTTCGACGGCAAGCGTGTGCTGATCCCCCGTTCCTCGCGCCTGATCGGGCAATACAAGAGCGGCCTCACGGCGGGGCAGAAGCGCGCCTATGTGATCTGGAGCCGGTTGATCCGCCCGGACGGCGTCTCGGTCAATCTCGGCTCGCCGGCCATTGCCTTCGGCGGCGAGACCGGCCTGCCGGGCAAGGTCAATTCGCATTTCTTCGAGCGGTTCGGTTCGGCGATGCTGCTTTCGGTCGTTGGCGGCCTGTCCACCATCGCGTCGAGTGGGGCGAGTGTGGTGGTCGGCGGCGGCCAGTCGGCGGCGGCTGCGGCCATCCAGCAGACCGGCAGCGTCGGGCCGACCATTCGCGTGCGTCAGGGGGAACCGATTCGCGTGTTTACTGCCAAGGACCTCGATTTCAGTCAGGCCCAGTGATCGACCATGGCGGACGTTCTTTCGCTTCAGGGCGCACAGGCGCCGACGGGCCCGACCGTGACTGAGGGCGCGTCGCCGCATCAGGCCGCGCCGCGCAGCGTCTATCTTGACGCCTATCTCGCGCCGCTGCGGCCCTGGCTCGACCGGGAGACGGTGACCGAGATCCTGATCAACCGCCCCGGCGAGATCTGGATCGAGGATGCCGAGCACTCGGGCATGCAGCGCGTGCTTCTGCCTGAGATGGACGACCGCCTGCTCCAGCGCCTGGCCGAACAGGTGGCGCGCATCAGCCATCAGGGCATCAACCGCGAGCATCCGCTGCTCTCGGCGACGCTGCCGGGGTACGGCGGCCAGTCCGGTGCGCGTATCCAGCTAGTCGGCCCGCCGGCGACGCGGGCGAACTGGGCCATGGCGATCCGCCGCCATCGTTTGCTCGAACTGCCGCTGGATGCTTACGATCGCGGTCCGATCACGCCTCCGGTCGAAGAGCCGACGCCCGATCCGATGGCCGAGCCCATCGCTTTCCTGCGCGATGCCATTCGCAGGCGCCGGACGATCCTGATCTCCGGCGGCACCTCCACCGGCAAGACCACGTTCCTCAATGCCATGCTCGGCGAAATTCCCGCGCATGAGCGTGTTGTGCTGGTCGAGGATACCGCCGAACTGCATCTGCCTGGCGCGAATGGCGTGGGCCTGATCGCGGTGAAGGGCGAACTGGGCGAGGCGAAAGTTTCGGCCAACGATCTCCTGCAAGCGGCGCTCCGTCTGCGTCCGGATCGCATCGTGCTGGGTGAGTTGCGGGGCACCGAGACGGTCTCGTTCCTGCGCGCGATCAATACCGGGCATCCGGGCTCGTTCTCGACGGTTCACGCGAACACGCCGCGCGGCGCGCTGGAGCAGATCGCGCTGATGTCGATGCAGACCGGCATTGGCCTCACCCGTGCCGAGACGCTGGAATATGCAGCCTCGGTGATCGATATCGTCGTTCAGCTGGATCGGCAGGACGGAAAGCGCGGAATCAGTCAGATCGCCGAAAGCGCGAGCCTGCTGAGCTGACGTTCCTCCCCTGCAAGGAGAGGTGGCAGTCCGTCAGGGCTGACGGAGAGGTGTAACGCTCTCGACGTGGCGCCCGGCCGAGGGGCTGATACCCCTCCACCACCCTTCCTTCGACAAGCTCAGGATGAGCGGGGGCGGTCCCCCTCCGCTTGCAGGGGAGGAATGAGGGGGCTCAATCGACGATCGCCAGTCCCGCTGGATCGTGAACTTCGCATGCCAGCCCAAGCCAATCGGCCAGCGCCTTGTGGTCCTTGGCGACGCCGGGGCTGTAAAGCGGGCGCATCGCCTCGGACAATGTCAGCACAAGCGCCCCGTCCGCGATCCGGATCGAGGTCTGCGAGAGACCGGCTTCGGAGCAGCCCGTCAGGCGGCGGCACAGGCGCACGGCAAGGCCCCAGCCAATCGCCCGATCGAGGTCTTCCTTGCAGGCGAGGCGGCCGAACGCTTCATGCACGTCGGTCTGGCCGGAATTAGCGAAGACGGTCATCGCCATCATCGCGCGGCCGTGCATGTCTAGGCCGATCCAGCGTTTGCGGAGTGCCCAGGTCATGGCCTCTTCGGTGCGCAAGTTCGGCTCGGTGCGCATCGCGGCCAGTGCCAGCAAGCCGGAGGCTTGGCGTAGCTGGCGGTCCTGCGGTTCCTCGCGGCAGACCGGCGCGGTCCACTTCGCGACTTCGACCGCATCGTCGGCGGTGACGCGGGCGCTGGCGGAGAAGCCGGCGACGCTGGCCAGCATCGGATCCTCGGCCTGAACTTCCGCATCGAGCTGTGCGTGGAGCAGGCCTTCGCGCAAGCCCCATGACGAGAACACCAGCTTCGAAGGCTTGATGCGGGTGATCACTTCCACCATCAGCGCCGCCGCGTCGGGAAGCGAGGCAAGGCGCGAACTGGAGATGCGCGGATCGACCTCGCCCAGTTTGCCTCTGGCGAAATCGCGCGCCAGATGCAGCGCTTCGGAGGCGGGAAGTTCGAAGCCGTGCGGATCGTCCACCGGCCAGTCGAGCACCCGCATGGCCTGAAGCGCCAGCGCGCGCCACGATCCGCCGACGATGTAGAGCGGCAGCCCGCGTCCCTGCTCCCAGCCCGCGTTGTGAAGGCCGTTGTGTACGGTTTCGGAGAACTTCGCGGGACCTTCGGTGCGCAAGTCCGGCAGGCGCAGAGTGCCGAAGGGCAGGGTGATGCCGTGCCAGCTTTCGCCCTCGGCAATCTCGACGAGTTCGAGGCTGCCGCCGCCAAGGTCGGCCGCGACGCCGCGCGCGCCCGGGAACGCCGCGATCACGCCGGTGGCGCTGGCGCGGGCTTCCTCCTCGCCCGAAAGCAGGCGCGGGAACAGGCCAAGCGCACGCACGGCGTCGAGGAACGCGGGCCCATTGCTGGCATCGCGCGCGGCAGCGGTGGCCACGCATTCCACGTTGCGGACGTCGAGCAGGCGCAGCAAGCCGGCGAAGCGCGCCAGCGTGGTGAGCGCGCTGCGCATCGCCTTGTCCGAGATCGCCCCGGTCTTGCCGAGGTCGCGGCCGAGGCGGGCGCTGACTTTTTCATTGAGGACGACAACGGGCGCACGCGGCGGCCCGTTGTAGACGACCATGCGCACGGTATTGGAACCGATATCGATGATCGCCCGCTTTTCGCTTTTGAGGCTTATGCCGATCATAGGAAGGCCAGGCTGATGCCGATCATAGGGGGGCTTTGGACGAATCGCCTTTGAGCCCATTACGGGCGGACGCCCCCCTTATGTCAGATGTTGCCGCGTCTTAGCGAGAGCTTTGGCACCTTCCGTCCACTGGCAAGCGACGCACCGCGCCCGGAAAGCGACGGGTTGGTCATGAAATAGCGGTGGATATTGAAGGGCATGTCCACTTCTCCCACCCGATCGTAACTGCCGTCCGGATGGAGCACCCAGGACTGTTCGGTATCGAGCAGATTGGCCAACATGACCTGATCGAGCACCTGATCGTGCACGGTCTTGTTGGTAATCGGCACCATCACCTCCACCCGGCGGTCCAGATTGCGGCTCATGGCGTCGGCCGAGGTGATGTAGACCTTGGCTTTGCGGTTGGGCAGTTCGGCGCCGTTCGCGAAGGCCCAGATGCGGCAGTGTTCGAGGAAGCGGCCGATCACCGACTTCACGGTGATGTTTTCCGAAAGCCCGGTGATGCCGGGGCGCAGACAGCAGATGCCGCGCACCACCAGTTCGATGTCCACGCCCGCCTCGCTGGCGGCATAGAGCTTGTCGATCAGGTCCGGGTCGGTCAGCGAGTTCATCTTGGCCCAGATCTGCGCGGGCTTTCCGGCGCGGGCATTGGCGATCTCGCCATCGATGTTCGTATAGAGCGTCGAGCGCAGCGAGATCGGCGAGATCGACAGGCACTCGGTGCCCTTGGGTTCGACATAGCCGGTGATGAAGTTGAACAGGCGGCCGACATCGCGCCCCATCGCCGGATCGGCGGTGAAGTACGACAAGTCGGTATAGATGCGCGCGGTGATCGGGTGATAGTTGCCGGTGCCGAAGTGGCAGTAGGTGCGATACCCTTCGCCTTCGCGGCGCACGATCATCGATGTCTTGGCGTGGGTTTTCCAGTCCACGAAGCCGTAGATCACCTGAACGCCCGCGCGTTCGAGCTGGCTGGCCCAGAGCAGGTTCTGCTCCTCGTCGAAGCGGGCTTTCAGTTCGACCACCGCCGTCACCGACTTGCCCTGTTCGGCCGCGGCGATGAGCGCGGAGATGATCCCCGACTGCTTGCCGGCGCGGTAGAGCGTCTGCTTGATCGCGATCACGTCCGGATCGCGGGCGGCCTGCCGCAGGAAGTCGATCACCACCTCGAAGCTTTCGTAGGGGTGCTGGATGACGATGTCCTTCTCGCGGATGGCCGCGAAAATGTCTCCGTCATGCTCCAGAATACGCTCGGGATAGCGGGGGGAATAGGGTTCGAACTTCAGTTCGGGCCGGTCCTCGTCGCAGATCGCCGAAAGGCCGGAGAAGCCGATCAGCCCCTCGGTCTTCATGATAAGCGCCTTGTCGAGGCCCAGCTGGTTGCGCAGCAGCTCCTCGGCCGCCGGATCGAACTTGCCCTGAAGCTGTAGCACGATGACCAGACCGCGGCGGCGGCGCTGGATCGCGGTGCGGTAATAGCGCACCAGATCTTCGGCATCTTCCTCGATCTCGATGTCGCTGTCGCGCAGGATGCGGAATACGCCGTGACCGTGGAGCGTGAAGCCGGGGAACAGTTCACCCGCGTTGCGGTAGATCAGATCCTCGATCGAGATCCATGCCGCCTCCTCACCCGGAATGCGCACGAAGCGGGGCAGCGGGGCGGGGATCAGCACCATTTCCATGACCGGCGCGTCGTCGGCCATGCGGGTCAGCGAGAACAGGATGCCGATGCCCTGATTGGCCACGAAGGGGAACGGGTGCGCGGGGTCGATCGCCTGCGGCGTGATCACCGGCATGACGAGGTCGAGGAAATAGGTGCGCAGCCACGCCTCGCGCTCCGGATCGAGCGTTTCCTCGGCCACGACGCGGATGCCTTCCTCGGCCAGCTGGACTTTCAGCCCGGCCCAGGTTTCCTGCTGGATCGCCTCCAGTTCGAGGACTTTCTCGTGCGTGGTGGCCATAGCCTGCGTCGGGGTGAGCCCGTCGATCGAGATCTCCTCGATCTGGCGGCGGACCTGCCCGGCGATGCCGGCGACGCGCACCATCAGGAACTCGTCGATATTGCTGCCCGAAATCGAGAGGAAGCGCAGGCGTTCGAGCAAGGGATAGTTCGGATTGGTCGCTTCGGCGAGCACGCGCTCGTTGAAGGCCAGCCAGCTCTGCTCGCGGTTGAAGTAGCGCGCGGGCAGCGTGGTGACGTCCGTCACCGGGCTGCTTTCGCCGGCGGGCTGAGCTTCGTGAATGTCCAGCATGTCCTTCGTTTTCATCCGAGCTTGTAGGCGGGAATTGTCCCCGCGCGGGGAGAGCCCGCAATGGAGCACCCGTGGACCCCCTTGCATGCCACGATGACAGTTTTGCTGCAATCGGGGAGGTCATTTGCGCAATCTAACAAGTTCCGGGCGCCAGACCAATGGAAGATCATTGCAGTGCAGCATTGTTTCAAGCAAAGTCGCACGCGATGATCAAGGCGGCCCTCCACCATCTCACGCGCTACCGTTATTCACGGCGGGTGCGCCTCGGTCCCCAGGTTATACGGCTGCGTCCGGCGCCGCACAGTCGGACGGCGGTGCCGAACTATTCGCTGAAGATCAGCCCGCCCGAGCATTTCCTGAATTGGCAGCAGGATCCGCACGGCAACTGGCAGGCGCGGGTGGTGTTCCCCGATCCGATCGACCATTTCTCGATCGAGGTGGATTTGCTGGCCGAACTGGCGGTAATCAACCCGTTCGACTTTTTCGTTGAGCCTGAGGCCGAGAATTACCCCTTCGCTTATTCGGAAGCGATGGCAGCGGACCTTGCGGCCTATTTCGAAGTGGAACCGCAGGGGCCGCTGTTCGAGGAACTGGTTGCCAGCCATACCGGCTATGCGGGGCGGACGGTCGATTTCCTTGTCGAGGTGAACCGCCAGCTCCAGCAGCGCATCGGCTATGTGATTCGCATGGAGCCGGGGGTGATGACCCCGGAAGAGACGCTGGGCGTGGGCATCGGGTCGTGCCGCGATTCGGCGTGGCTGCTGGTGCAACTGCTGCGGCGGCTGGGTTTTGCGGCGCGGTTCGTCTCGGGCTATTCGATCCAGCTGGTTGCCGACGTGATCCCCAAGGAAGGCCCCAAGGGCGTGCAGGACGACGTGGTCGACCTTCATGCCTGGGCCGAGGCCTATGTGCCCGGCGCGGGCTGGATCGCGCTCGACGCCACATCGGGCATGTTCGCGGGAGAGGGGCATATCCCGCTCTGCGCCGCGCCGCACTATCGCTCCGCCACCCCGATTGAGGGCATGGCGGAACCTGCCGAAGTGCAGTTCCAGTTCGAGATGGGCATCAGCCGCATTGCCGAGGCGGTGCGCATCACCAAGCCCTTCACCGAAGAGCGCTGGCAGGCCCTGCTGGACCTTGGCGACAAGGTGGACGCGGAACTGGATGCCGCCGGGGCCAACCTGACGATGGGCGGCGAGCCGACTTTCATCGCCGACAGCGATTTCGAGGCGGCCGAGTGGAACGGCGCTGCCGTCGGCCCGACCAAGGCGGCCTATGCCGACAAGCTGATCCGCCTGCTGCGCGAGAAGTTCGCGCCGGGTTCGCTGCTCCATTACGGGCAGGGCAAGTGGTATCCGGGGGAGAGCCTGCCGCGCTGGGGCTTCTCGATCTACTGGCGCAAGGATGGCACGCCGATCTGGCGAGACCCCGCGCTGATCGCGGGTGAAAAGCCGCGCGCCAAGGATGCCGAGGCGGAGCCGGTGCCTACCGTGGATGTCGCCGTGGCGGAGATCCTCCTGCGCGAAACCGCGCGGGGGCTGGGCGTCGAGGATGGTTTCGTCCAGCCGGTCTACGAGGACAGGGGCGAATGGGCGGAGAAGGAGGCGGAGCTTCCGCTCAATGTCACCCCGCTCGATCCCAAGGTCGATGACGAGGAACTGGCGCGCCGCTTCGTGCGGACTTACCGGCGCGGGCTCGACAAGGCCGTGGGTTACGTGCTGCCGGTGCAGCGCTGGAACGCCGCCGATCTCTCGGTGCCGCGCTGGAAAAGCGAGCGCTGGCGCGTGCGCAAGGAAGTGCTGACGGCGGTGCCGGGCGATTCCGCGCTTGGCTACCGGCTGCCGCTGGGTTCGCTGCCGTTCGTGCCGCCGTCCGACTATCCCTACATCCATCCTCGCGACACGGCCGAGCCGCGCGAGCCGATGGCCGATTTTCGCGAACAGGTGATCGAGCGCGGCAGCGAAGCGCGCGTGGCCGGGGCGGAACGGCACGGCCAGCGCCTGCAGCAAGTGGAACAGGCGGAGGGCGGCCACCCCGCGCAGGACGTGGTCGAGCAGCATATCATCGAAGGCGCGGTGCGCACCGCGCTCACGGTCGAGCCACGCGGCGATTACCTCGCGGTGTTCATCCCGCCCACCGAGCGGCTGGAGGACTATCTCGAACTCGTGGCCGCGGTTGAAGTGGTGGCCGAAACGCATCGCATGCCGATCCGGATCGAGGGCTATCCGCCGCCGCCCGACCCGCGCCTGCAAGTGCTCAAGGTCACGCCCGATCCCGGCGTGATCGAGGTCAACATCCACCCCTCGGCCTCATGGCGCGAGACGGTGGAGATCACCGAGACGCTCTACGACGCCGCGCGCGAAGTGGGGCTCACGGCCGACAAGTTCATGGTCGACGGCCGCTCGATCGGCACCGGCGGCGGTAATCACATCGTGCTCGGCGGGCCAAGCCTGCTCGAAAGCCCGTTCATGCGCCGCCCGGACCTGCTCAAGAGCTTCGTCACGTACTGGCAGCGTCATCCTTCGCTGAGCTATCTGTTCTCGGGCCTGTTCATCGGCCCGACCAGTCAGGCCCCGCGCATCGACGAGGCGCGGCACGATGCGCTTTACGAGCTGGAAATTGCCCTCGCACAAGTTCCGGGCCCCGAACACCAGCAACCGGCGCCATGGGTAGTCGACCGGCTGTTCCGCAACTTGCTGGTGGACGTGACCGGCAATACTCACCGCACCGAAATCTGCATCGACAAGCTGTTCAGCCCCGACGGGCCGACCGGCCGCCTCGGCCTCGTCGAGTTTCGCGGTTTCGAGATGCCGCCGGATGCCCGGATGAGCTTGGCCCAGCAACTTCTCCTGCGCGCGCTCACCGCGTGGTTCTGGAAGGAACCGCAGGGCGGCGGGCTGGTGCGCTGGGGCACGCAGTTGCATGACAAGTTCATGCTCGGCCACTTCGTCTGGGCCGATTTCCTCGACGTGCTCGATGACCTTGGCCGCGCCGGATACAGCTTCGATCCGGCGTGGTTCGAGGCCCAGCGCATGTTCCGCTTCCCGGTCCACGGCGAGGTCGAGGGCGGCGGCGTCAGCCTTGAGATCAGCCATGCGCTCGAACCGTGGAACGTGCTGGGCGAAACCGGCGCGATCGGCGGCACCGTGCGTTATGTCGATAGCTCCACGGAGCGCCTGCAAGTCCGCGCTTCCGGCCTCGTTCCCGGCCGCCATGTGATCTCGTGCAACGGGCGGCGGGTGCCGCTGACGATGATCGGGCCCGACGAAGGCGTCGGCGGCGTGCGTTACAAGGCATGGGCCCCAGCTGAGTGCCTCCATCCGATGCTGCCAGCCAATGCGCCGCTGACCTTCGATATCTACGACTTGTGGAACAGCCGTTCGCTGGGCGGCTGCGTCTACCACGTGGCGCATCCGGGCGGGCGCCATTACGATGACGTGCCGGTCAACGGCTATGAGGCCGAAGCAAGGCGCAAGGCACGTTTCCAGCCGCACGGCCACTCACCGGGGACCATGCAGACCCCGCCGGAGGAAAATCCCGGCGAGTTCCCGCATTCGCTCGACTTGCGCCGCCCGGCGCGGGGGATCTGAAACCATGGCCGCCGCCCCGCCTTCCGGACCGGATTCCACGCTGACCGAAAGTGCACCGGGCTGGCTGGATTCCTATCCGGTCGAGGTTTCGGGCGGAGACCTTTTCGGCGATGCCGCCGAGCCGGTGGCGGCACGCTGGAAGGCCGTGGCTGCGGGCCTTTCCGCGCTGTCCGAAGGCGATCCCGTTGCCTTGCAGGAAAACGCCGCGCGCAATGCCGCCGATCTTGGCCTGACATTCCGCGTCACCGGCGAGGAAGAGGAGCGCGCTTGGCCGCTCAATGCCATGCCGGTGGTGATCGGCGCGGGGGAATGGGAGGTCATCGAGCGCGGGCTGATCCAGCGCGCCGAACTGCTCGAACACCTTGCCGCCGATATCTACGGACCGCAGCGGATGGTCCGCGAGGGGCATCTGCCAGCGGCGGCGATTGCCGGAAATCCCTTCTTCGCGCGCAAGATGCTCGGTCGGGCGGGGCGGCTGGGTGAGGGGCCGGGGAAGGCCCGCTTCATTCAGGTCTATTCGGCCGATCTCGCGCGCGGGCCGCGCGGACAGTGGCGGGTACTGCAAGATCGTGTGCGGATCGCCAACGGTATCGGCTACGCGCTTGAAAACCGCCTCGCGATGACGCGGCTGGCCGGTCACTTGCTGGCCGATCAGCAAGTGCGGCGCATTGTCGATTTCTTCGGGCTCATGCGCGAAGGCATGATCGCCGCCTGCGGGCGGGAGGCCCCGCGCGTCGCGCTGCTCACGCCCGGCCGCTTCAACCAGACTTATGCCGAACAGGCCCACCTTGCGCGCTATCTGGGCTTTCCGCTGGTGGAAGGGCGCGATCTTTCGGTGGTGGACGACCGGCTCTGGGTCGGCACGATCGCCGGGCCCAAGCGCGTGGATTCGATCTGGCGCTGGATCAACACCACCTCGCTCGATCCGCTGGCTTTCGATGCCCGCTCGCAGCTTGGCGTGGCCAATCTCTTCGAGGCATGGGCAGGCGGGGGGGTCGGCATGATCAACTGGCCGGGTACCGAAGTGCTGGAGAGCCCTGCTTTCGCCGCCTTCATGCCGCGTCTCTGTCAGGTCCTGCTGGGTGAGGCCCCGATCCTGCCCAACATCGCGACGTGGTGGTGCGGACAGGCGGCCGAAAGCGCCACTGTTGCCGCGCGGCTTGATGAACTGGCAGTGCTCCCCGCCTTCGGCCAGCCGGTCGAAGGACTTGAACGTCGCGAGCCGGTGGCCGGGGCCGATCTCGACGGCGCGCAGCGCTCGGCCTTGCTGGATGCGCTGGCGCGGCGGCCGATGGACTATTGCGGGCAGGAGATCGTCCACCTCTCCACCGTGCCCGCCATCATCGATGGCGAGATCGTGCCGCGCCCCTTCACGGTCCGCGCCTTCGTCGCGCGCGATGCCGATGGGGTTTGGACGGTCATGCCCGGCGGTTTCGCCCGCCTTGCCGCGAGTCAGGCGCTACCGACCTCGCTGATGGGCGAGGGCGAGATTTCCGCCGATGTCTGGGTGGTGGACGAAGTGCCGAACCCGGCCCAGTTGGCCGGCCGCGCGATCCCCGAGCCGCCGATTTCGCGCGGGGGCGGCATTCTTGCCAGTCAGGCGGCGGACAATCTCTACTGGTTCGGGCGCTACAACGAGCGAGCCCAGCTCGTTACCCGTGTGCTGCGCGCGCTGCTCGACGGTTCGGTAGAGATCGACGGCGCGCCCGAGGAACAGGGCGGCGTGGTTGGCGCGCTGGTGGCGCTGCTGGTCGAGGCGGGCAGCATCGAGCAACCGACAGGAACGCCCGATGTTCAGGCCATCGCTGCCGCCGTGCTGGCCGAAGCGGGGCTGCCGGGCGGGGTGACCACGCTGATGCGCCGCCGTCAGGCCGTTGGCCTCTCGCTGCGCGAACGCTTCGCGCGGGACTTCTGGCGGCTGGTAAGTCAGGGCGTGCCGCAAGTGGACGTGCACCGACCGGCAACACTGCTGGGGGCGGTACGGCGCCTGACCGAGCATTTCAGTGCGCTCGCCGGGCTCGTCTCGGAAAACATGGTGCGTTCGGCCGCATGGCGCTTTCTGGAGATCGGCCAGCGGCTCGAACGCGCACAGGGGATCTGCCGCATGGTCCGCCAGCTGGGAGATACCGTTGCGGAGGGGGCGGACCCCAAGGAAACAGGAGGCGCGCTGGGCGTGCTGCTCGACTTGTGCGACAGCCAGATCATCTATCGCACGCGCTATTTGACCGGGCCGATGGCGGGGCCGGTGCGCGATCTGGTCCTGCTTGATCCGGACAACCCGCGCGCACTGGTGTTCCAGATCGCCGGGATCGTCGAGCATCTGGCTGCATTGCCGAGCGGGCGGGACGACAACTTGCCCGAACCGCCGATGCGCGCCGCCCGCGCGCTGCTGGGCAGGCTTCAGGCCGCCACCGCGCAGGACATGACCGGTGAGATGCTCGAAAGGATCGAGCACGAACTCTACGACCTCTCGGACGCGCTTTCGGCGCGGTACTTCCTCCAGTTCGACCCCGAGCAGGCCGAACGACGGACCTTGCTTTTGTGATGCGTTATTCGGTCAGCCATATCACCACGCTGCAATATGCCGCCCCGGTGCGCCTTGCGCAGTTCAACGCACGGCTGCGCCCGGCGGCATGGCCGGGGCAGACGCTGGGCGACTATCTGCTCACCGTCGATCCACAACCGGCGCAAGTGCTGGAGCGGGAAGGCGGCTATTACATCAACGAGGCGCGCTTTTCGCTGCACGATCCCATTTCGGAACTTCAGATCGAAAGCCGCTTCACGGTCGAGAAAGAGCCGCTGCCTTTCTTCGTGACCGATTCCGCCGGCCCCGGCCTTGCCGACTTGCGGGAACGGGCGATGCAGAAGCCGGACCTGTCGGCGCTGGGCCCGGCCTCGTACAGTTTCGCCTCGCCCATCGCGGTGCCGGAGCGCGACATCGCCATGTGGTCGAGCGGGTTCCTCAGCGAATCGATGCCGGTGGTGGAAGCGGGAAGGGCATTGATGGCGGCGATCCACCAGCAGTTCGCCTACGAATCGGGCGCGACCGTGGCCGATACGCCGCCGATCGAGGCATTCCGCGCGCGCCACGGCGTGTGTCAGGACTTCAGCCACATCATGATCATCGCCGCGCGCGCGCACGGCATTCCGGCGGCCTATGTCAGCGGCTATCTGCGGACACTGCCGCCGCCGGGGAAGGAGCGGCTGGTCGGTGCCGACGCCATGCATGCATGGGTGAACTTGTGGTGCGGGGACGATCTCGGCTGGATCGGCTTCGATCCCACCAACAATATCCTGGCCGATACCGACCACATCTTCATCGGTATGGGGCGCGACTATACTGACGTGGCTCCGCTGGACGGGACGTTTCGCGGCTCTTCGCAGCAGACCATGATCTTCTCGGTGGACGTTGCGCCGCTGGATTGACTAGGCGCTGCCGCATGAATGCGCCTCTGCTTGTTGCCGCCGGTCTTTGCGGCCTCAACCTCTGGACTTTTGCGGTGTTCGGCTACGACAAGGCGCAGTCGCGGCGGGGCGGCGGGCGCGTTCCGGAGAAGCATCTGCTCACCCTGTCTGCTTTGGGCGGATCGCCGGGGGCGCTGCTGGCAAGGCGCCTGTTCCGCCACAAGACGCGCAAGCAGCCCTTCGTGAATTACCTGAAGACGATCGTTGTCCTGCAATGCGCGGGAGTGGTCGGGCTGGCGGTTCTCGCGGCCAAGTGGGGCGGGGCAGCGGGCGTCTTCTGAACGCCCGACTCCCGTCTGTCCGGCGCGAATCGGTTCAGCCGCGACCCTGAACCCCGCGTGCTTCGACTGGCTGTCCCGGGAAGATCCCGGCGATCGCCAGCGCCGCGCCCAGCTTGGAGAGCGTTTCGAGCACGTCGCCCACGGCGTCTTCCTGCACGACCAGTTCCAGCGTTCCGCGCGTCTCCTGCGCACCGCGATCGCGCAGCGAGGTGACGAGTTCGAGGATCACGGCCTCATGTTCGGACACGTGGTCGCAAGCCATCGGGCAAAAAGCGAAAGTTTCCAGCGCGTCGCGGTTGAAGATCAGCATGGCACGGTGGAACGGCTGGAGCCCGCCGATCATCCGCCAGCGGGCGAAGGCGGGGGCCAGCGCTTCGGCCGGGCAGCGGCGCTGGGCAAGGGTCGTGACCCACGCGCGCATCGACCAGACGAGGAAGCGGCAGCCCTCGTCGAGTGTGCTCAGGGGGCGATCGACGTATTGGTACATGGCGGGCTCTCCAGGTTGCGAAACGGGCTATACGAGATCATGCTTGCAATTGCGAATGATTATCATTAGCCATTGATACGCAGCTTGTCCTGGCCGTCAAGCCTGCACCCGAGGACCCAGGTTCGGCGCTTGTCATGGGGCGCCGAGACTGCCCTTCCTGTCCAACTGGGCCGGGCCGGATTTCGTTTCTTGCGGAACCGCCCCGGCCCATTTTTTACCGGCTTTTCCCGGGGTTGTGCCGGGCTTTTCCTCCGGACCGTCCACAGGGTTCTCCCCGTGGCATCCACAAATGATACACCGTCTGTCCTCCGCATATCCCGGGATAGTACCGGACTTGTCCACAGACATGTCAACGCGCGCCGCCCATGGGGCAGCGCGCGCTTCATTTTGCTATCGAGTGAAGACGGCGCCGTCGGCGCCGGTGAATTAGCGGTAGTCGAAACCGCCCTTCGGCTGGATTTTCAGCGTGTTCTGCTGAAGCGCCGTCATCAGATAGGAGCCGACCAGCATCGGTGCTTCAAGCATCTGCTTCTCGTCCCAGGTCTTTGCCAGCGTGTCCCAGGTCGAATCGGCCATGCAGTGATCGGCCACGAGTTCTTCCACCGCCCGCAGTATCGCAGCTTCGTGTTCGCTCCAGCCCGGGGCGGAAGAACCCTCCAGAACGCGGTCGAGATCTTCGGCGGTGATGCCGAACGCCTTGCCGATATCGACATGCTCGCACCATTCGAACGGCGCACCGGCGATTCGGGCCAGGCGCAGGACCATCAGCTCGCGCTCACGGCCGGGAATCGTGCCACGCGCCGCCAGTTCGATGCCCAGCACCATCTGGCCCTTGAACATGCCGGGATGGCGCAGCGTGATCAGACTGACATCGGGGAAGGGGCGGCTTTCGGGAATGTGGAAGGCGGCCCGGATCGCGTCGACCTGCTCCTGCCCCTCGGGGCTGACATCCTCAAGGCGCAGCGGCGCGTAGCGCGGCCCGCCTTCCACCGTCTGCGCCATCCGTGCGGCCTCATCGAAATTCACCCGGCCGCTGTTCGCCTTACTCATTGTCTGGTCACCTGTGTGTGGATGGAAGGATCATGCCGCCGCGTCGAACGGCGCCCAGCGCTCCATGCGCTCAAGATAGGGAGTGAAGCGCTGGCGCACGGCGGCGAGGTCGAGCCCGAAATGGGCCGGATCGGGCTTCGTCATGCGCTCGGCGCTGGCGTTGCTGTTCCACCAGTCAGCCATGGCCTGCGCGAATGCGGGCGAGACGTCCTCGCCCAGCCAGGCGTAGAGCGCACGCACCTCGCCCAGCGGGTCCTTGTGCATGGCGCGGAAGTGGATGTCGTGGAAACGGTGGTCGTTGCCCTTCTCGCGAAAGGCGATGGCGCGGTTCATGGCCTCGGACCAGCAGCGCAAGTTGAGCGCGCCGAGGTATTCGAGGTCGAGATTGTTGGTGAACTTGCCGATGATGTCGGCATAGACGGTCGCCACCGAGAGGATGACTTCGGCCGGATCGCGGTGTGTCATAACGAAGCGCGCGTCGGGGAAAGCCGAGATCAGCGCATCGAGGTAGAGCATGTGCGTAGGCGCCTTCAGCCGCCACGGCCGCGCCGGCGCGCCCCATTGCAGCAGCTTGAGTACGCGCTTTTCATAAGCGTAAGTGCTGGAAAGATCGGCATTGAGCAGCCAGTCCGAATAAGTCGGCACTTGCGCGAAGGCCTGGAAGATCTGGCTCCGGAAATCGAGCGCCATGAGGTCCTGGCACTCCATGGCGCCGTCGATCCCCGAAGGTGTGCGCTTGCCGCCCTTGAGCAGGGCATCGCCGCTGGTCGCCGCGACGCCGCGACGGGGATCTGGTCCCGTGACTGTCGCGGGAGGAGGGCACGGCTGCGAACTTTCCCAGACCCGCAAGTAACGGATTTCCGGGTCGCTGGAGAGCAGGAACGACAGCGCCGAGGACCCCGTGCGCGGCAGACTGACGCCGAACAGCGGGGCGACGATTTGCTCCTCGTCGATTTCGGGATGGCGGCGGTACCAGTCCTCGATCAGCAGGCGCTGGCGAAGGTGCAGCACGATCCGCTCGGTCAGAGCCTGCTCGCCCGCCGCATTGAGACGGGCCTCGCTCTGAAGCGAGGAGACCAGAATCTCCAGCCCTTCGCGAAACGTGTCGGCGCCGAAATCGCTCAGGCCGGTCTGGCGTTTCGCCTCGTCGATCAGTTCCTGATGGCCCAGCATCGCATTCTCCCGGCGTCCGGCTTGGGCCGGATCGTTACGGGAAGACTATGCGTGGCCGGAGCGGCGGGTGCCAACCGCTGGGGCGATGAAGGCGCCGCTTCAGCCGCGCGCGGTTCGCACCGCCGCGGCCCCTGCGAACGGTGCGATGGCGAGCAGCACGAGGCTGGCCGCTGCCGTCAGGGCAAGGCCGCTGGTCCCGCCGGTTCCGAGGCTTCCCGCCCCGAAAATCAGCACCGGCACCGCTAGCGGGATCACCAGCAGCCCTGCGAGCGCGGCGCCTCCGCGCAGCCCGGCGGTGAGCGCGGCGACGGTGACGCCCAGCGCGGCAAGGCCGGGCGTTCCCGCCAGCAGGCCAAGCTCGACGATGGCGAGCGTCCGGCCCGCGATTCCCAGCAGTGCGGCAGCCGGCAGGGCCGCGAGCATCAGCGGCGGTCCGAAGCTCAGCCAATGGGCCAGCACGCGCACGGCGATGACCATTTCCTCGGAAATGCCGCGCAGCGCCCACTGGTCGAACATGCCGGCCTCGATATCGGGTTCGACAAGGCGGTCGAGCGGCAGGATCGCGGCGAGCAGCGCAGCTACCCAGATCACGCCGCCGCCGGTGCGCGCCAGCAGTGGTACGTCCGGGCCGACCGCGAAGGGGTAGAGCATGGCGACCGAGAGGAAGAACAGCACCGGCATCATCGCCCCGCCGCCGCGTCCGCTCAGCAGCAGGCGCGCAAGGTCGCGCTTGAGCAGGGGGGCGAAACGTCCGCTCATGTCGTGTGCTCGCCAAGGGCCAGCGTGCGCTTGTGGGCAAGGGCGAAGGGCTGGTGCGAGGCGATCAGGGCAATTCCTCCACCGGCGCAATGCTCGGCAACCAGTGTCTCGGCCAAGGCTGCCGCATCGCCGTCGAGCCCGTTGAGCGGCTCATCCAGCAGCCAGATCGCCGCGTTCTGCCCGATCAGGCGGGCAAGGGCAGCGCGCTTCTTCTGGCCGGTGGAGAGATAGCGGACGGGAACGTCGAGTAGGGCAGGAAGGCCAAGCCGCTCCAGCGCGTGATCGCCCGCGCCATCCAGCCCCCGCCAGAAGGCCAGCGCCCGGCCGAGCGGAAGGGCGGGATCAAGCGCGTGGCGCTCGTCGACAAGGCCGATCGTGCCGCTGGTTTCCACGCGTCCGCCAAAGGCCGGGGCGAGCCCGGCGACGATGCGCAGCAGGCTGGACTTGCCCACGCCGTTGGCCCCGGTGACGTGAAGCGCCTCTCCGGCAGCAAGACGCAGCGAGAGTCGGCGGAACAGGACCCTGTCCCCACGCCGACACGCGAGATCTTCGATTGCTATGGATGCCCCTTGCATGCGACCCTGCGATAGTAGAAAGGCGCGGGGCTGCCAAGCAGAGCCCAACGGGCCAAGGTGTGCCATAACTACCGGTGGCAGAGGAGGATTCCATGTCGATCGCCCGTCTCACCGATGCCGAGCGCGCGCAGGCGCTGGAAACGCTTCCCGGCTGGACACTGCGCGATGATGGTATGGCCATCGTCCGCACGCTGAAATTCAAGGATTTCAACGCGGCTTTCGGGTTCATGACCCGCGTCGCCATCGAGGCCGAGAAGCGCGATCACCATCCGGAGTGGTTCAACGTCTACAACCGGGTGGAAATCACGCTGACCACGCACGACGCCGGAGGGCTGAGCGAGCGCGATGTGGCGCTGGCCGGCTTTATCGACGGCATTGCCCCGCCGGCCTGAGGCCGTGCCGGAGCCCATACCCAACCCCGCATCGGCGGAAGCCGACGCACGCTTTCTGACCCGACCGCTTTCGGTCCTGCTCGATTTCGTGCGCTTCGGCGCGGCGCTGCTGGTGGCGGTGGGCCACGCCGTGCAGCTCGGGATCTATCGGGGGCCGTTCCCGTTCGGCCTGCGCATGCAGCATTACTGCGTGATCGTGTTCTTCGTGCTTTCGGGGCTGGTCATCAGCAGCTCGGTGCTGGGCGGCAGGTCCAGCCTGCCGCGCTATTTCGTCGCCCGCATCTCGCGCATTCTGCCGGTGGCGATTCCAGCGCTGCTTTTCGCAGTGCTGGCCGCTTATGTGCTGGCAGGGACGCTGCCCGTGGCCATTGATAACAGCCCGAACGATCCTATCGCGGTGGCCAGTCGCCTGCTGCCGCCGATGGCCTTCGTCAGCGCCTGGCCGGGCATGCCCGCGCCGGTGTGGAACCCGCCTTACTGGTCGCTCTGCTACGAGGTGTGGTTCTACGCGATCTTTGCAATGGCGGTGTTCCTGCGCGGCTGGGCTCGGGTGGCGACCATCATCATCGGCTGCTTCAGCGCGGGCGGGGCCATCCTCTTGCTGATGCCGGTCTGGCTGCTCGGCGTCGTGCTGACGCATACACCGGCCGCGAGGCGGTTGCCGCTGCCGATTGCGCCGGTCGCGATGGCGGTGAGCCTCTGTCTTGCGCTCGCCTTGTTCGAGGTCGACCGTGCGGTGCTCAATCCGCTGCTCAAGGCTTGGTGGCCGGGCGAAGTGCAGTGGTCGGAGTGGGCGCTGGCCGATTTCGCGATGGGGCTCATCATGGTCATGGCCCTTGTTTCGCTGCGGCCCGTGGCGGAGCGTTTCGCGGGGACGGTCATGCGCATGAAGGAGCCGGCGGCGCTGCTCGCGGGGTTTTCCTTCACGCTCTACCTGTTCCACTGGCCGCTGCTGCAACTGGCGCGTTCGCATGGGCTGGTGGCCGGGCGCAGTCCGATGGCCTTTGCCGCGCTGCTGGCGGTGGTGGTGGCCGCCTGCGCGCTGATCTCGCTGCTGACCGAGCGTCAGTCCCCGCGCATCCGCCGCTGGATGGAGGCGCGGATGTTCGCGCCGGCACCGGATGCCGTGAAAGCTTAAAGCGCCGGGTTGTTATAGCAGTGCCAGGTGAAGATCGCCGCCGCGCCCCGGTGCGGCCGCCATTGCTCTGCCAGTTCGCGCGCTTCCTTCTCGCTGGGCCGGGCATCGAGGCCGAGGATCTTGTGCAGCCCGGCTTGCACCGCAAGGTCGCCGGCAGGCCAGATGTCGGGCCGTCCTTCCGCGAAGAGCAGGTAGATCTCGGCCGACCAGCGCCCGATGCCCTTGATCCTGACGAGTTGTTCAATGGCCTCCTCGTCATCCCTGGGCAGGTTGTCGAGGTCGAGCGCGCCCGCCATCACCAATTCGCACAGTGACCGCGCATAACCCTGCTTCTGGCGGGAGAGGCCACAGGCCCGCAGCGCGTCGAACTCGGCAGCCAGAAGCATCTCCGGTGCGATGCCTTCGCCCAAAAGGATCTCCAGCTTGTTCCATACCGAGGCCGCGGCGGCGACCGATACCTGCTGGCCAACGATCGTGCGCAGCAGCGTGGCATAGCCTGTCGCGCGGATTCGCGGTTCCGGATAGCCCGCGCGTTCGAGCGCAAGGGCCATGGCCGGTTCGCGTGCGGCGATTTCGTCCAGTCCAAATTTCAGTGCGTCAGCGCTCAAGCCCATTCTGCGTCTTTCTTGCCAAAGGGGGTTGCAGCCTTTAGCAGCCACGGGCAAAGGCCGGAATGGGCATGTTATGATACATGCTGTATCAGAAAAGGATGGACGAGAATGCCGCAGATCATCGTCATCAATCAGTCGGGTGAAGAGTCGGCCGTTGAAGCAAGTGTTGGCCGCACGCTGATGGAGACCATTCGTGACAGTGGTTTCGATGAACTGCTGGCGCTGTGCGGCGGCTGCTGCTCCTGCGCGACCTGCCACGTTCACATCGACCCGGCTTTCGCGGACAAGCTTCCCGCGATGAGCGAGGACGAGAACGACCTGCTCGACAGCTCCGATCACCGCAACGAATACTCGCGCCTGTCGTGCCAGGTGCCGATCACCGACGCGCTCGAAGGCTGCAAGGTCACGATCGCTCAGGAAGACTGAGCCGTGGTTCCAGGCCCGAAGCGATGCCGGACAGGCGCCGCTTCGGGTATCGGCACCGGAAAACGATCCACGCTTTATGTGCCTAAAGCGCAATTCATTTGCGCCTTGGCCTTCGCGTTCCTAGGTGTGCGGACATGACTGCTCCCGTACCTCAGCGCTCCACTCTCGACCTCATCGGCAACACGCCGCTCGTTCTGCTCAAGGGCCCCAGCGAAGCTGCCGGCTGCGAGATATGGGGCAAGTGCGAATTCGCCAATCCCGGCGCCTCGGTGAAGGACCGCGCGGCGCTGTGGATCGTGCGCGACGCCGAAGCGAAAGGGCTGCTCCAGCCCGGCGGCACGATTGTCGAGGGCACGGCGGGCAATACCGGCATCGGCATTGCGCTTGTCGCCAATGCGCTCGGCTACAAGACGATCATCGTCATGCCCGAAACCCAGTCGCGCGAGAAGATGGACACCTTGCGTGCGCTCGGGGCTGAACTGGTTCTCGTGCCGGCCGCGCCGTTCTCGAACCCCGGGCACTTCGTACATACCTCGCGTCGCCTCGCCGAAGAGACGCCGGGCGCGATCTGGGCCAACCAGTTCGACAATATCGCCAACCGCAAGGCCCATATCGAAAGCACTGCGCCCGAGATCTGGGAGCAGATGGACGGCCGCATCGACGGTTTTACCTGCGCAGCGGGCACCGGCGGCACCATCGCGGGCACCGGCCTTGGCCTCAAGGCCTTTGACGAGACCGTGACGATCGCACTTACCGATCCGCACGGCGCCGCGCTGTTCAACTACTACGCGCACGGCGAGTTGAAGGCGGAAGGCAATTCGGTGGCCGAGGGTATCGGTCAGGGCCGAATCACCGCCAATCTCGAAGGCGCGCCGATCGATACGCAGTACCGCATTTCCGACGAGGAAGGTCTCGAATGGGTGCGCCGTCTGCTCTCGGAAGAAGGGCTGTGCCTGGGGTTGTCCTCGGGCATCAATGTGGCGGGCGCGATTGCGCTCGGGCGCGACCTCGTGGCCTCCGGAAAACGCGACGTGCGGGTGGCCACGATCCTGTGCGACACCGGCTTCCGCTACCTTTCCTCGCTCTATAATCGCGAATGGCTGGAGGCGAAGGGCTTGCCGGTCTTCCCTTGGCTGGCAAGCTGAGGTAAACGGCCTGCCGATGGCAGGAAACATTCCGCCCAGTCTGGTCGAACCGGTCGTGACCGTGCAGCACTTCGCGCCGCCGTCCGCGCGCGAACTGCGCGCGCAGGCCGTGCACCGCCTGCAAGTGGGCCTTTTCGGCCTTTGCGCGATGCTGCTGATCGTCGGTCTGGCCAACATCATCATGGACCGCGCGCGGCTCGTCGATGCCGAAGATCCGATCCGCGCGGTGGTCGCGGTCGATGCCAAGCCCAAGCGGCAGGTGGCCGATCCGCTGGCCGACATCGGCGTGGTGCCGGCCTCCGATCCCTCGCCGACGCCGAGCGCGACGGGCACCGGGGCGGACAATGCCGGGAACGCCCCGCTGGACGCGCAGTAAGCGCCAGATGTGCGCGCGGCCATGCGGCGCGTCGGCATCTGCACCAGCCTTTCAATCAAAGTGATATCCCTGCGGGTTGCTGAGCACCGGCAATTCGCTTCATCGGCGAATGACGCCCCGGCCTGAAAGCATTGGCCACGCCTCGGTAGATATTCGCGCACTCGAAACCTCAAGCCGGAGTTCCATCCCGAGAAGTCGCTCGTGAGCGGCTGATTCCGCTCGGCGAGAGCGCAGCAGGGCCGCTTGCCGATATTGGGGATTTCCGGGGAAGGGATTGGGGCTTGGGGAAATAGCGGGATGGCGCCGGTCCGGGCCGCTTCGGGGAAATCCGGGGACGCTATTCTCTCGAACCCGCAGAATTCTTCCACGGTCTACAGTGCGGCGAGCCCGATTCCGCATTAGCCGGAGCGGCCCCTGTTCGAGGAGTCCCGCCCTGCCGCGCCGTCCCGGTGCGCCGCAAGGCATTGGATGCTTCGCTTTCCAGTCTGAAAAGTGGGGATGGAACGGGGTGTTTCGGGGACAGTCCGGGATAGGTATTTTACCGGAGTATCAATCACATAAAATCAATCACTTATGGTGTTAATTCTGGGTTAATTGCCGGGTTTTCGCGGATGTGCGCCAGCTCCAATTCGGAGAGAAATCGGGGAATTGTTCCCATTGATCCCCAAATTTCCCTTTTATCCCCCGTCCTCCCGTTATACAAAGGCGGTCAATCGGAATGGCTGAGTCTTGCCGTGCTCCTGCAAGGGAGCCGGACCTTGCTGCATTGGCGGCGGCGGGGGCGGATCGGTCATGTCGAGGCGGACCCGGCCGTGCCGGGCGAACCGGCCGAAACACATCGACCGGAACAGGGCAGGAAAGGGCGGGCGGCATCGTCATGGCGGGGCGGCCATACATATACAACGGACAAGGCTTCTCGCTTCTGCGCGACAAGAACCGGTTCGTGCTGCCCAACGCATTCCGCCCCACCGTGCGCGAATCGAGCGGGAAAGACCTGCTCTGCCTGACCACGCATGACCGCTGGCCCTGCCTTGTCGGCTTCGGCCTCTCGCGCATCGACGAGTTCGAGGAAGAGCTCAAGGAACAGCAGGACATGGCCATCCGCGCCGGCAAGGAATTCGATGCCGACAAGCGGGCAAGCGACATTTACGCCTCTTACGAGGTTCCCTTCGACGGTTCGGGCCGCTTCGTCCTGCCGGAAGACCTCTCCGCGCTCGCGGGCGTGACCGACCAGCTCTACTTCCGTGGCAACGGGCGGTTCTTCACCGTCTGGTCGCCCGAGAGCCTCTACGAAATGGATGAAGGATGGAAGGCGGCACAGACCGCCTGCCGCAGCCTCGCCGCCAAGGATCTGGCCAAGGTGGGCCGCAAATGACCGCATCACGCACTATTCCCGTGGGAGTACCCCACGTGCCCGTCCTCCTGGAGGAGGTCGTCGCCGCCCTGAACCCCCGGGGCGGCGACGTCATTGTCGACTGCACGCTGGGTGCGGGTGGCTATACGCGGCGCCTGCTCGATGCAGGCGCGACGGTCCATGCCTTCGACCGCGATCCCGACGCGATTGCCGCGATCGAGGAAAACCGTACCAAGTGGCCGGAGCTGGATGCCAGCCCGCCGCGTCTGGTGCTGCACGCGCGCCGCTTTTCAGAGATCGTCGCGGGCCTCGATGAAGTCGGCGTGGCAGAGGTGGACGGCGTCGTGATGGACATCGGCGTGTCCTCGATGCAGCTCGATCAGGCGGAGCGCGGCTTCTCGTTCGGTTCCGACGGCCCGCTCGACATGCGGATGAGCCAGGACGGCCGCTCGGCTGCCGACTTCGTCAACGAGGGTGACGAGGCGGAGATCGCCGACGTGCTGTTCCAGTATGGCGAGGAGCGCCAGTCGCGCCGCGTCGCCCGCGCCATCGTCGCGGCCCGGCCGCTGGAAACGACCGCGGAACTGGCCCGCGTCGTGCGCAAATCGCTCGGCTACAATCCGGCCTACAAGGGTGGCAAGGGCGCACCGCCGAAGGACCCGGCGATCCGCACTTTCCAGGCAATCCGCATCCACGTGAACGGCGAACTGGACGAATTGGACGAAGGTCTTGCCGGCGCCGAAACCGTGCTGCGCGCGGGCGGACGGCTTGCCGTCGTCACGTTCCACAGCCTTGAGGACCGCAAGGTGAAGCGCTTCCTGCGCGACGCGGCGGGGCAGGGCGGAACCACCTCGCGCCACCTGCCGCAAGTCAGCGGCGGTGCGGAGCCCACGTTCGAGAAAGTCGCCAAGGCCGTGCGCCCGGGCGAAGCCGAACTCGAAGCCAACCCCCGCTCCCGTTCGGCCACGCTGCGCAGTGCCGTGCGGACCCAAGCCCCCACAACGACCAAGCACCGGCCCAAAGACAGGAGTGCAGCATGAACCTCACGCGCGACCGCGTCCATTCGATCGGGTGGATTTCCGTGCTGCTGGTCTGCGGCGCGGCAACCATTGCGCTCACTCTCCGTGTCAACGCCATGAAAAGCGAGGTCCATTCGACCGAGAACCACATCGTGCGCGTGCAGCAGTCGATCAACTTCCTTGAGACCGAGTTCCAGACCCGCTCCAACCAGCAGGCGCTGAACCAGCTCAACGATCTGGAGTTCGGCTACAAGGCGCCTTCGGCCGGCCAGTACATCGAGGGCGAGCGCCAGCTTGCCGCGCTGGGCAAGCCGATGGGTCCGGGCGCACCGCAGCCGATCCGCTATGCCAACGCCGAACAGGCAGCTCCGGCGGAGAGCGGCGCGAAGGAAGGCACTGGCCTGCTGGCGATGGTCTCGCCGGTCGATCCCGCGCATGCGGCGACGCCGTCGCAAGCCTCGGCGGCGCGCGCGGTGGGCGTCGGTTCGAAGAGCCGCGATCCCGAGCGCGAGGAAATGCTGCGTGACGCCGCCGGCCTCGGCAAGCGCCTGGCACGCATCGAAGTGGCGGAGGCTGCCCAGCAGTGAACGCTCCCGCCTTCCCCATGGGCGCGATCCCCACCACGGTATCCACCGGGCGGCGCAAGCTGGTGAACGTACGGCAGCGCTCGCTGCTCGTCGCCAAGCTGCGCACGCTGTGGATCCTGGGGGTTTTCGCGCTGGTGGGGGTTCTGGCGTTGACGCGTATCTGCTGGCTCGGCGTGACGGGCCCCGGCGGGCGTGACGGCGATCTTTCGAGCCTTCTGGTGCCCCAGCGCGGTGAGATCGTCGATCGCAACGGCGTGCCGCTGGCGCGCGAGTTCAGTACTTATTCGCTGTGGTTCAATCCCAAGGCGATGAGCGAAGGCTCGGCGCTGATCCACACGCCGGAGCAAGTGGCGGACGGCCTGATCCGCATTTTCCCCGATCTTGACCGCAAGGACCTGATCTCCAAGCTGTCGTCGGGCAAGCCCGGCTATCTGCGCAAGTCGATCCTTCCCGAGGACGCGAACAAGGTCCACGCGCTGGGCGAGCCCGCGCTGGAATATCCGCTAGAGGCGACGCGTTTCTATCCGCAGGGATCGATGGCCGCATCGGTGCTTGGCTATGTCGATAGCTATGGCAAGGGCCAGGTCGGCATGGAAGAGGCGTTCGACAAGCAGCTCACCAGCCCCGAAGGCCGTGCCCAACCGGCGCAGATCTCGATCGACTTCCGCGTGCAGAGCGCGCTGGAGGACGAGCTGGCACGCGGCATGGGCCTCAGCAAGGCCAAGGGCGCGGCGGGCGTGGTGCTCGATGTCGATACCGGCGAAGTTCTGGCGCTGGCCTCACTGCCCTCGTTCGATCCCAACCACGTACAGCCTTCGGACATGATGATCACGCCGGAGCAGGCCGCGCAGGGCGATGTGCCGCACGGTTTCAACCGCGTGACCAACCAGGTCTACGAACTGGGTTCGACCTTCAAGCCGATCACGATCGCCGCCGCGCTCGACGCCGGCACGATCACCAATCTCGGCCGCCGCTGGCCGGCCACGCCGCTCCACGTGGCGGGTTTCACCATTCACGACAGCCATAACTTCGGCGCCTCGCTGAACGTGCCGGAGACGCTGATCCACTCGTCCAACGTCGTCACCGCGCAGATCGCGGACGAATTGGGCGGGGTGAAGTTGAAGCAAACGATGGAATCGCTCGGCATGAACGAGCGTCCCCAGATCGAACTGCCGGCGCGCGGTTTCCCGCTCTGGCCACGTGGCGTATGGCCGCGCCTGCGGACGATGACGGTGGCTTACGGCCACGGCATCGCGGTGACGCCGCTCCATCTTGCCTCGGCCTATGCGGCGCTAGTCAATGGCGGCATCTGGCGTCCGGCGACGCTGAAGAAGCTGGATGCCTCGCAAGTGCCGCAAGGCCGCCGCGTGTTTACCGCCGCCACCAGCGCCCGCATCCGCCAGTTGCTGCGCATGATCGTGGCTTACGGCACCGGCCGCAAGGCGGACGCTCCCGGCTTCCGCGTCGGCGGCAAGACCGGCTCGGCCGAAAAGCCCGGCGCCGGCGGTTATCGCCACCACTCGCTGATCGCCACATTCGCCTCGGCCTTCCCGATGGACCGCCCGCGCTACGTGGTCATCGCCATGATGGACGAGCCGCAGGGCACCGAAGCCACCTCGTTCCAGCGCACGGCGGCCTTCAACGCGGCGCCGGTGATTTCCCGCGTCATTCCGCGTATCGGGCCGCTGCTGGGCATCATGCCGGACGAAACCCGCGACATCGATATTTCCGACCTCAAGCCGCTGGTTCCGGCGGGGAGCGACAAAGAATGAAGTTGAGTGCCCTCTGCGCTGTTGTGAATGATGGAGCCGGTATCGCGGCTCCCGCAGGCGCGGACGTGAATGTGACCGGATTTGCGATCGACCATCGCAAGGTGGCGCCCGGAACCGTCTTCGGTGCCTTCAGAGGTGCGAAGTTCAATGGCGAGGACTACATCGCCGCCGCCATCGAGGCTGGTGCGGTTGCCATTGTTGCTCGCCCCGAGGCGAAGGTGGAAGGCGCGATCCATTTCGCCGATCCGGAACCGCGCCGCCTGTTCGCCGCGCTGGCCGCATCGTTCTTCCAGCCGGTGCCGGAAACGCTGGTGGCCGTCACCGGCACCAACGGCAAGACTTCGACGGTGGAGCTGACCCGCCAGCTCTGGCGCATGGCAGGACAGCGCGCGGCCTCGATCGGGACGCTGGGCGTCACCACCAGCGATGAGACGGTCTCGACCGGACTGACCACGCCTGACATCGTCACGTTCCTCGCCAATCTGACCGGTCTGGCGCGTGAGGGCGTAACGCACGTCGCTTACGAAGCGTCGAGCCACGGTCTTTCGCAGTTCCGCATCGAAGGGCCGCACGTGGCGGCGGGTGCTTTCACCAACCTGTCGCGCGATCACCTCGATTACCACGCCGATATGGACGACTATTTCGCGGCGAAGATGCGCCTGTTCGACGAAGTCGTCGTCGAAGGCGGCACAGCCGTGATCTGGGCCGATGACGAGTGGTCGGACAAGGCCATTGCCCACGCCGAAAAGCGCGGGATCAAGTGTTTCACCGTGGGTGCCAAGGGCACCAGCATCCGCCTCTCGGGTCGCACGCCGGGCGGACTCGGCCAGAAGCTGGAGCTCGAGCATGACGGGAAATCCCGCGTGCTCGAGCTGCCGCTTATCGGGGCCTATCAGGCGGCGAACGCCCTTGTCGCAGCGGGGTTGGTGCTGGCGACCGGCGGCGATCCGCATACGACTTTCGATGCGATGAAGCGCCTCGTCACTGTGCGCGGGCGGCTTGAGCGGGCGGCGATCTCTTCGGTTGGCGCGCCGGTCTATGTCGACTATGCGCATACGCCCGATGCGCTGGAGGCGGCAATTGCCGCGCTTCGGCCGCATGTGAACGGTCGTTTGATCGTGGTCTTCGGCGCCGGCGGCGACCGTGATCAGGGCAAGCGCCCCGAAATGGGCAAAGTGGCGGCAGAGGGGGCAGACCTCGCCATCGTCACCGACGACAACCCGCGCGGCGAAGACCCTGCCGCGATCCGCGCCATGGTGCTTGCCGGCATGGACGGAAAGGGACGCGAAATCGGCGACCGGCGCGAGGCGATCCGCGCGGCCGTTGCCGAAGCCCGGCAGGGGGACATCGTTCTCGTTGCCGGCAAGGGGCACGAACAGGGGCAGATCATCGGCAGCGGCGACAGTGTTCGCGTGCTGCCATTCGACGACGTCACCGTAGCCAGGGAAATGGCCGGTACGGTTGGAAGGTAGGAATGCCATGAACGCGCACGCCCGGATTCTCGAATGGCCCGCCGAGGGCGCCGAGGACTTGACCCAAGCACTGTGGGATTCGGCCACACTCGCGCGGGTGATGAAGGGCGAGGCGAGTGGGGACTTCACCGTCTCCGGCGTCGAGATCGACAGCCGCGACGTCCAACCCGGCGACTTGTTCTTTGCCCTGAAGGGCGAGACGATGGACGGCCACCGCTTCGTCGAAGGCGCTTTCGCCAAGGGCGCGGGCGCCGTGGTCGTGGACCGCCCGGTCGATGGTCCGCATATCCTTGTCGAGGACACGACCGAGGCGCTCGAACGGCTCGGCGCGGCATCGCGGGCCCGTGCGCGCGGGCCGGTGATCGGCGTGACCGGCTCGGTCGGCAAGACCGGCGTCAAGGAAGCGATCTTCGACGCGCTGGATCGTGCGAGCCGGGGGGACGCGCACCGTTCGGTCAAGAGCTATAACAACCATGTCGGCGTGCCGCTCAGCCTTGCACGCATGCCGGCGCGCGCGCGGTTCGGCATTTTCGAGATGGGCATGAACCACGCGGGCGAGATCGCCGCGCTGACCCGCCAGGTGCGCCCGAACGTCGCCGTCATCACCACCATCGCGCCCGCCCATATCGAGATGCTGGGCTCGATGGAGGCCATTGCCGATGCCAAGGCGGAGATCTTCGAAGGCCTCGAACCGGGCGGCGTTGCCGTGATTCCGGCGGACAGCCCCTATTTCCATCGCCTCAAGGAAGCGGCCGAAGCTCTGGGCGTCCAGATCGTCTCGTTCGGCAAGGCGGCCGATGCGGGCGTTCGCTTGCTGGACACCGTGCCGGCCATCGGCGGCGGCTCGCTGGTGACGGTGGACATGCGCGACCGGCGCGTCTGCTACACGGTGGCGACGCCGGGCGAACACCATGTGATCAACTCTCTCGCGGTCATGGCCGCGGTGCGCGCGGTCAAGGGTGACCTCGGCGCCGCCGGCGTGGCGCTCGCCGAAATGGGCGGGTTGCCGGGGCGCGGCGCGCGGCTCCAGATCGACGTTCCGGGTGGGGAGCCCGACGCCGAGGGCCGCCGCCGCGCTTTGCTTATCGACGAAAGCTACAATGCCAACCCCGCCTCCATGCGGGCAACGCTGGAGCAGCTTGGCCGCACGCCCGCCACGCGCCGAATCGCGGTCCTGGGTTCGATGAAGGAACTGGGCGCGCATGGCCCGGCCTTCCACGCCGAACTGGCCGAACCGCTTGCCGCTGCCGGGATCGACTACGCCGTGCTGGTCGGCGACGAGATGGGTGCGCTTGCCGAGGTTCTTGGCGCGGACGAATCTGCGGAATCGGGGAAAACGGGCCGCGTTCCGCTTGGCAAGCGCGTGCCCTTCGCGCATTGCCTGAGCGTGCGGGAAGCCGTCGATGCGCTGCGGGCGTTCGGGCTGGAGCAGGGCGATGTGATCCTGGTCAAAGGCTCGAACTCGGTTGGGCTGGCTTCTCTGGTGACGGACCTCGGTAAACAGGAAGGGTAGGGGGGTTCCCCCAGAAGATGCTTTATCTCATCGCAGAGTGGTTCCACTTCGAGGGACTAGCCAACCTCTTCCGCTACCAGTCCTTCCGCTCGGGCGCGGCGCTGATGACGGCGCTGGGCATCGGCCTGCTGATCGGCCCGCGCTTCATCAACATGCTGCGCGTGCGTCAGGGCAAAGGCCAGCCGATCCGCGAGGACGGCCCGCAGAGCCACCTTGCCAAGCGCGGCACGCCGACCATGGGCGGCTTGATGATCCTGACCGCGCTGGTCAGCGCGATGATCCTGTTCATGGACATGTCGAACCCGTTCATCTGGGCCTGCTTGGCCGTGACGGTCGGTTTCGGAATCATCGGTTTCCTCGACGATTACGATAAAGTCGCCAAACGCAGCACCGCCGGGCTTTCCAGCAAGCTGCGCCTTGGCCTTGAGTTCGTGGTGGCGGGCATTGCCGCCTACATCATCGTTCGCCAGCTCAATACCAACCTCTACGTGCCGTTCCTTTCGGGCCGGTACATTCCACTGGGGCCGTTCTACTACGTCTTCGCCGCTTTCGTGATCGTGGGCGCGGGCAACGCGGTGAATCTGACCGACGGGCTCGATGGCCTTGCGACCATGCCGGTGATCATCGCCGCTGGTACGTTCGCGATCATCTGCTACCTCGCCGGCCGCGTCGACTATGCGACCTACCTCGGCATTCCGCACGTGCCGGGTGCGGGCGAACTGGCGGTGTTCTGCGCGGGGATCATTGGCGCCTGCCTGGCCTTCCTGTGGTTCAATGCGCCGCCCGCCGCCGTGTTCATGGGCGATACCGGCAGCCTTGCACTTGGTGGCGCGCTCGGCGCCATTGCCGTTTCCGCGCATCATGAGATCGTGCTCGCCGTCGTCGGCGGGCTGTTCGTGCTGGAGGCCGTTTCGGTCATCATCCAGGTTGTCTGGTTCAAGCGCACCGGCCGCCGCGTGTTCCGCATGGCACCCATCCACCACCACTTCGAACAGAAGGGCTGGAAGGAATCGACCGTCGTCATCCGTTTCTGGATTATCTCGATCGTCCTTGCGGTGATCGGGCTGTCCACGCTCAAGCTGCGATAAGCGCGTGATCGTATCTCCCGCCTTCGCCGGAAAGCGTTATGCGGTCCTCGGCCTTGCCCGATCCGGCCTTGCCGTGGTCGAGACGCTGCTGGCCAGTGGCGCGCATGTCATGGCCTGGGACGCCCGCGACGAGCCGCGCCAGTTGATCGCCGGCCGCGCGGAGCTGGCCGATCCCGTCACGGCGGATCTTACCGGCTATGACGGGGTGATCGTTTCACCCGGCGTGCCGCTCAACACGCATCCCATCGCCGAAGCCGCGCGCCGCTACGGCGTGCCGGTGATCGGCGATATCGAATTGTTCGCGCTCGCCCGGGCCAGCCTGCCCGCGCACCGCGTGATCGGGATCACCGGCACCAACGGCAAGTCGACCACCACGTCGCTCGTCCAGCACCTGCTCAAGTCGGCGGGTGTCGATTCGCGCGTGGGCGGCAATATCGGCGTGCCCGTGCTTTCCGCCGATCCGCTGCCGGAGGGCGGGGTCTATGTGCTCGAACTGTCGAGCTACCAGATCGACCTGACGCGCAGCCTCGACTGCGATGTCGCCGCGCTGCTCAACATCACGCCCGACCATCTCGACCGTTACGAGAGCTTTGCCGCCTATGCTGCGGCCAAGGCGCGCCTCTTCGCGATGCAGGATGCGGACCGCCCCGCCGTGTTCGGCACCGGCGATACCGAGACGGCGGACATTGCCGCAGTCGAGACCGCCCGCCGCGAACCCGGCCTCGTGCGTGAGGTGGACGGCCACGATATCACCGCGCTCCAGAAGAACTGGCCCTCGCTGCAAGGTCCGCACAACCTCCAGAATGCCGCCGTCGCCGTCGCCATTGTCGAGGCGCTGGGCATTCCGGCCGCCAAATGGAAGCCGGCGCTGCGCAAGTTCCGGGGCCTGCCGCACCGCATGGAGCGCGTGGCCGAAGCGAACGGCGTGCTCTACATCAACGATTCCAAGGCCACCAACCCGGCCTCTGCGGCGCCTGCGCTGGCGGCTTTCCCGCCCGACCCCAAGCCGCGCATCCACTGGATCCTGGGCGGCCTGCCCAAGGGCGACGACCTCGACGAGTGCGCGCCCTATTTCGGCAATATCGCCGCCGCCTATACCATCGGCGACGCCGGCCCGCGCTTTGCCGAGATCCTCGCGCCCTACACGCGCGTCCACCGCAGCGAGATGATGGCCGAAGCCATCCGCGAAGCCATGGCTGAAGCCGTTCCCGGCGATGTCGTCATGCTTTCGCCCGCTTGCGCCAGCTTCGACCAGTTCCGCGATTACGAAGCGCGCGGGCTGGCCTTCCGCCAGATCGTCGAGGCCCTGCTGGAAATGCAGGGTACGGCGGCCGCAGGGGAGAAGCAGTAGCATGGCAACCATCGCGCCCGGGGCTGCTCCCGCCAATACCCGCTACAACCGCAACCGTCGCGGCCAGTTTGCGATCTGGTGGCAGGAGATCGACCGTACCGTTCTCGCGCTCGTGCTGATCCTGATGGGGATCGGCGCGGTGGCGGTTGCGGCGGGGTCCCCGGCCAGCGCGCGGCGCCTTTCGACGACGCAGGAACACTTGCCGTCGCTCTACTTCTTCTGGCTCCACTTGCGCTGGCAGTTCGTGGGGCTCTGCGCGATGTTCTGGGCTTCTAGCCTCTCGAAAGACAGCGCGCGGCGACTTGGCATCCTGATTGCCGGGCTCATGCTGTTCGGGCTGCTGCTGGTGCCGGTGGTGGGGTCCGAAGTGAACGGCGCCAAGCGCTGGCTGCACTTCGGCATCTCTATCCAGCCCTCGCAGTTCCTCGGCACCGGCTTTCCGATCCTGCTCGCATGGATCCTTTCGTGGCGCGCGCGCGATCCGAACATTCCGGTCGTGGCCATCTGCTTCTGCCTGATGGGCCTGCTGGGCGCGCTGCTGATGGCGCAGCCGGACTTCGGCTCGACCATGCTGTTTTCGGGCACGTTCTTCGTGATGATTCTGCTGGCGGGTATCCCGCTCAAGCGCATCGGCATGTTTTTCGGGATCGGCATCGTCGGCATCGTCGTGATGTATTTCACGTACGCCAACGGCCGGAACCGCATCGATTCGTTCCTCTCGGGCGGCAATGCCTTCGATCAGGTGGACCTTGCCCAGCGTACACTGCTGAACGGTGGCTGGTTCGGGCAGGGCTTCTGGATGGGCATCCGCAAGATGGCGCTGCCCGAGGCGCACACCGACTATATCTTCTCGGTCATCGGCGAGGAATTCGGCCTGATCGCCTGCATGGTGATCGTGTGCCTCTACCTGACGTTACTGGTGCGGGTAATGCTGCGACTGGTGGATGAGGAAGACCTTTTCACCGTGCTCGCCGCCGCCGGTATCGCTTCCCAGTTCGGCGGGCAGGCGTTCATCAATATCCTCGTCAACCTGCAACTCTTCCCCTCGAAGGGCATGACCCTGCCGCTGATCAGCTACGGTGGCTCGTCGACTGTCGCGATGTGCTTGACGGTCGGGCTTCTGCTGGCAATCACGCGGCGCAATCCCTTCATCAAGCGCGAGGGCTTCTCGCTGCGCGCCATCGGAGACATTCCTTCATGAGTCTGGTCAGCCGCCACTACGTTCTCGCCGCGGGCGGGACGGGCGGACACCTCATCCCCGCCTTCGCGCTCGCTGCCGAGCTGGAGCGCCGGGGCCATCACGTCGCGCTCATCACCGATGAGCGCGGCGCCGCGATTCCGGGCAAGCCCGATTACCTGACCGCACATGTGCTGCCGCAGGGCCGTATCGCGGGGAAGAACCCGCTGAACTGGCTCAAGGGCCTGCTCGGTATCCTCGAAGGCAAGCGCATGGCGCTGCGCCTGTTCGAAAGCTTCCAGCCGACCGCCGTGATCGGTTTCGGCGGCTATCCCGCACTGCCGACGATGCTGGCCGCGCGCTCGGCCCGCATTCCGACGATCCTGCATGAGCAGAACTCGGTGCTGGGGCGCGTAAACCGCTACTTTGCAGGCAAAGTGGATGCCATCGCCACGGCTTTCGAGCAGGTGGACCGGCTCGATCCCAAGCTGGCCACCAAGGTCACGCTGGTCGGCAATCCGGTCCGTGACGAGGTCCTTGCGCTGCGTGACAAGCCGTTCCCCGAATTCGGCGAGGACAGCCTGCTGCGCATTCTCGTCACCGGCGGCAGCCAGGGCGCGCGCGTGCTTTCCGAAGTGGTGCCCGATGGCCTTGCCATGCTGCCCCCGGCACTGCGCTCGCGCCTCCAAGTGATCCAGCAGTGCCGCGCCGAGGACATCGAAGCCGTCCGCGCGCGTTACGCCGGCCACGGCATCCCGGCTGAACTGGCGACTTATTTCGAGGACATGGCCGAGCGTTTGGCTGGCGCGCACTTGTTCATCGGCCGCTCCGGCGCCTCGACGATTGCCGAGCTGACCGACGTGGGCCGCCCGGCGATCCTGATCCCGCTGCCCATCGCTACGGACGACCATCAGGCTGCCAACACGCGCGAGATCGTGGCCGCCGGTGGCGCCCGCGCGATCCGTCAGGAAAGCTTCACCGCGACTACGCTGGCCAAGCAGATTCAGGCCATGGCGCTTCATCCGGAAACGCTGGCCAATGCCGCGCATGCCTCATGGAACTGCGGTTATCCCAATGCCGCCAGCGACCTCGCCGATCTTGTAGAAAGCTTCGGCGCCAGCCCGATCATGGACGTAATTCGAATGGACAAGACCGTGCCCGCCAAGGGCGGCGAAGCCCTCGCGCGCAAGGGGACTGCCGCATGAAGGGCGTCGGCACCGACATTGGCACGATCCACTTCGTCGGCATTGGCGGCATCGGCATGTCCGGCATTGCCGAAGTGATGCACAACCTTGGCTACGCGGTGCAGGGCTCCGACATTGCCGAAGGTTACGTGGTCGAAGGCCTGCGCAAGCGCGGCATCAAGGTCTCGATCGGCCACGCGGCGGAGAACGTCGAAGGCGCGGCCGTGGTCGTCACTTCGACCGCCGTGAAGCGTGAGAATCCGGAAGTCGTCTACGCGCTCGAACACCGCATCCCCGTGGTGCGGCGCGCCGAGATGCTGGCGGAACTGATGCGCCTGAAGAACACCGTTGCGGTGGCCGGCACCCACGGGAAGACCACCACCACTTCGATGGTGGCTGCGCTTCTCGATGCAGGCGGGGTCGATCCCACCGTCATCAACGGCGGCATCATCAATGCCTACGGGTCCAACGCCCGCCTTGGCGAGAGCGACTGGATGGTCGTGGAAGCCGACGAAAGCGACGGCTCGTTCCTGCGCCTCGACGGCACCATCGCCGTCGTTACCAACATCGATCCCGAGCATCTCGATCACTACGGCTCGTTCGACAAGGTGAAGGACTCCTTCGTCGAATTCATCGAGAACGTGCCGTTCTACGGCTGCGCGCTGCTCTGCATCGATCACCCCGAAGTGCAGGCGGTGATCCCCAAGGTGCGTGACCGCCGCGTGGTGACTTACGGCTTCTCCGCACAGGCGGACATTCGCGGTGAGAACGTGACGCCGGTTCCGGGCGGGAACCGTTTCGACGTGGCGCTGCGCCAGCGCGACGGCTCGTTCCGCCGGATCGAGGGCATCGAACTGCCGATGCCGGGCCGCCACAACGTCCAGAACGCACTTGCCGCCATCGGCGTCGCGGTGGAGATGGGCTGCTCGGATGCCTGCATCCAGACCGGCTTCTCCAAGTTCGGCGGCGTGAAGCGCCGCTTCACTAAAGTCGGCGAGATCGCAGTCGACGGCGGTGCCGTCACCGTGATCGACGATTACGGCCATCACCCGGTCGAGATCCGCGCCGTGCTCGCTGCTGCGCGCGAGGGCGTGAAGGGCCGCGTCATCGCCGTGGTGCAGCCGCATCGGTTCACCCGTCTGCGCGATCACATGGAAGACTTCGAAGGCGCGTTCAACGATGCCGACGTGGTCTATGCAGCCCCGGTCTACGCAGCGGGCGAACAGCCGATCGAAGGCGTCGATTCCGATCACATGGTCTCCGGCATGAAGGCGCGCGGGCACCGTTCCGCGCAAGTCATCGCCGGGCCGGATGCGCTGGCGGATGTGCTGGCGACGTCGATCCAGCCGGGTGACATGGTCGTCTGCCTTGGTGCGGGCGATATCACCAAGTGGGCGGCTGGTCTGGCCGATGCCGTGGTCAAGCGGAGGGCTGCGTGATCGGCCACCTCGCGCCTCGCCCATGTGCTTCGACAAGCTCAGCACGAGCGGCATTTCATGGTCTTCTGGTAACCCACTCCGCTCATCCTGAGCCTGTCGAAGGATGATGGACGTGGCGCAACCGCTCCTTCCTGAAACGCGGGGCAAGCTGACGGCAGACGCGCCGCTGGCCCCGCTCGTCTGGTTCAAGTCCGGCGGCGCGGCCGAGTGGCTGTTCGAGCCGAAGGATCTGGCCGACCTGCAGGCGTTCCTGCGTGAACTCGATCCCGCCGTTCCGGTCATGGCGCTGGGCCTTGGCTCCAACATGATCGTGCGCGACGGCGGCGTTCCCGGCGTCGTGATCCGCCTCGGCAAGCCTTTCGCCAAAGTGGCGAAAGTGGACGACGTGACGCTGGAATGCGGCGGCGGCGCCAGCGGCATCCTCGTCTCCTCGACCGCGCGCGACAGCGGCATTGCCGGCGTCGAATTCCTGCGCTCCATTCCCGGCACTGTCGGCGGCTTCGTGCGGATGAACGGCGGCGCCTATGGCGGTGAGGTCAAGGACGTGCTGGTCGATTGCGATGTCGTCCTGCGTTCCGGCGAACTGGTCACGCTGGTCAATGCCGACCTTGGCTACACCTACCGCCATTCGGAACTGCCCGAGGGCGCGGTGGTCGTTTCCGCCCGCTTCAAGGGCCAGCCCGGCGAGCCAGAGGCGATCCAGGCCGAAATGGACCGCATTTCCGCCAGCCGCGAGGCCAGCCAGCCGCTGCGCAGCAAGACCGGCGGATCGACCTTCAAGAACCCCGAAGGCCACAAGGCCTGGGCTCTGGTGGACGAAGCCGGTTGCCGCGGCCTGACCATCGGCGGCGCGCAAGTGAGCGAGAAGCACACCAACTTCCTGCTCAACGTGGCCGACGCCACCAGTAGTGATATCGAGGCCCTGGGCGAGGAAGTGCGCCGCCGGGTCAAGGAAAAGTCGGGCGTCACGCTCGAATGGGAAATCCAGCGGGTGGGCCGGCCGTGAATGGGTTTTTCGGAAAATTTCCGGGCGGAAAGCGCGAACTTGACCTGCAGGAGCAAGCGGTTCTCGATAATGTGCGCGACCATGGTTGCCAGTCGCAATTCGTGTTTGATCCTGATGGTGAAGCGCCTGATTTTACGTATTCGATCGGCTTCCCGGTGTCGGTCGGTCAGCCAGAGGTCATCGTATATGGCCTTCGGCGTGATCTGATGCACTCTATGGTCAACGAGATGCGTCGGCAATGTGCCGATGGTCTTGTGCTTGGCGACGGGGTCGCTGTCAGCGGGTTGCTGGAAAGTTTCGAATGCGTCCTGCGCCATGTGACGGATCCTGTGGCGATCAAGGAGCATCTCGGTTGGGCCATCTGGTATCACCGCAGCCAGCATGGCGAAGCCGTTAAAGAAGCATATCAGATCGTTTGGCCCGGCGCGCAGCAAGGCCTTTTCCCATGGGATGATGGCTGCGACGATTACGTTATCTCCCAACAACCTGCTCTTTACCAAACGAGTATTCATTGATGTCCCTTCCCAAACTCCACGTCGCAGTCCTGATGGGCGGTTGGTCGAACGAGCGGCCGGTCTCGCTGATGAGCGGCGAGGGCGTGGCCAAGGCGCTCGAGTCCAAGGGCTACAAGGTCACCCGCATCGACATGGACCGCGATGTCGCGCTGCGCCTTGCGGAAGCGAAGCCGGATGTCGTGTTCAACGCGCTCCACGGCGCGCCGGGCGAGGACGGCACGGTGCAGGGCATGATGGACCTGATGGGCCTCACCTACACCCATTCGGGCCTCGCCACGTCGGTGATCGCTATCGACAAGGAACTGACCAAGCAGGCGCTGGTCCCGCACGGCATCCCGATGCCCGGCGGCCGCATCGTCGAGAGCGCCGAGATTTTCGAGCGCGATCCGCTGCCGCGTCCCTATGTGCTGAAGCCGGTAAACGAAGGTTCGTCGGTCGGCGTCGCCATCGTCACGGCAGAGGGGAATTACGGCAATCCCATCGGCCGCGACAGTGAGGGCCCCTGGCAACACTTCGACCGCCTGCTGGCCGAGCCCTATATTCGCGGCCTTGAACTGACCACCGCGGTGATCGGCGACCGCGCGCTGCTGGTGACCGAACTGAGGCCCAAGTCGGGCTTCTACGACTTCGATTCCAAGTACACCGACGGTATGACCCAGCACATCTGCCCGGCCGAGATCCCTGACGAGATCACGGCGGCGTGCAAGGATCTGGCCCTGCGCGCGCACCAGTTGCTGGGCTGCAAGGGTACCAGTCGCTCGGATTTCCGCTGGGATGACACGCAGGGCGTCGAAGGGCTGTTCCTGCTGGAAGTGAACACCCAGCCGGGCATGACCCCGCTCAGCCTCGTGCCTGAACAGGCCCGCGCCTGCGGCATGGAATATCCCGATCTGGTCGAAGAGATCATCGCTGAAGCGCTCGAAGACGCGCGCGCCCGCAAGGCGGCCAAGGAGGGCGGATGAGCCAGACGATCCGGCGCAAGCCGAAGAGCGCAAGGAAAGTCGCCGCCCGTCAGGGCACCAAGGCCAAGGTCCGCAAGGCCAAGGCGACCACGGGATCGACGCTCGACGCAGCGATGTCGTGGCTGCCTTTCACTGAAGAGCAGCTTCACAAGATCTTCCTCATCGCCATCCTTGGCGGTGCGGTGGGGCTTGCCGCTGTCGTTGCCAATGCGGCGGGGGTGCCGATGCTGGCGGCCGACCAGTTCGCGCACGTTTCCGCCAATGCGGGCTTCGAGGTGAAGCGCGTGGAAGTGCGCGGTGTGAAGCATCTCAATGAGCTGAAGGTCTACGAAAAGGCACTGGCCGAACGCAACCGGGCGATGACCGAAGTTGATCTCGACGCGCTGCGCGGGGAATTGCTGGGCCTGTCATGGGTCAAGGACGCGCGCGTCTCGCGCCAGTTGCCCGATACGCTGGTGATCGACATCGTCGAGCGCGAGGCCCACGCGGTGTTGCGCAAGGACGACCAGTACGTGCTGATCGACGAGACCGGGCACGAACTGGAGCAGGTCAGCCGCAAGGATACCGGCGGCAAGCTGATCGTCTCGGGCCCCGGCGCGGGCGAGCAGGTGACGGAGCTTGCGAAGCTGCTGGAGGCGGCTCCCGCGCTCCAGCCCGGCGTGCAGGAGGCCGAGTGGATCGGCAATCGCCGCTGGAACCTGACATTCCGCACCGGGCAAGTGCTCGCGCTGCCCGAAGGCGACAAGGAAGCGGCGGGCGCGCTCGTCACTTTCGCGCGGCTTGACGGCACCAACCGCCTGCTGGGCGGCAAAGTCATGGCCTTCGACATGCGTGCGCCGGACCGCATCTATATGCGTGTGCCCGATGGCGAGGGGCAGCAAATCGCCGCAAGCGCCGGTGCCGTCCCCCACACCGGAGATCAGGCCACGGGTGCCGTGCCCCCAAGTGCCCAGAGCAGCCCGAAAACCGAAATCCCGGCCGTAGCGGAGGAGCAGTGATGGCAGGCCCCCGGATCACCCGCGTATTCGGCGCGGTCAATATCGGCTCCTTCCGCATTTCCGCGATTGTCGCGGGCATGTCCGAGATGGGCGACATGATCGTGCTCGGTTCCGGCCACCGCGCCAGCCAGGGCATCAAGCGCGGCTACGTCACCGATATTGCCGCCGCGACGTATGCGGTGCGCGACGCCATCGACCGCGCCGAGAAGATGGCCGACACCAGTGTCTCGAAAGTCTGGATCGGCTGTTCGGGGGCAGGGCTCGCCAGCCGGATCGACCAGTTCGATGCCGAAATCGGCGGCCGCCGCATCGAGCAGGAGGATATCGACCAGCTGCTCGTTTCCGCGCGCGAGGTGATTCAGCCGGACGGGCGCATGGTGCTGCACGCGCAGCCTGCGCAGTACCGCCTCGATGGCGCGCACGGCGTTGGCAATCCCAAGGGGCTCCATGCCGAGCGTCTGGGCGTGGACATCCACATCATGCTGGCCGACGGCGCGCCGATCCGCAATCTGACCGAGGCAGTGCAGAGCGCGCACCTTGAGGTTGAGGCCGTTGTCGGTTCGCCGATCGCGGCGGGCTATGCCTGCCTCTCGCCCGAGGAACGCGATCTGGGAGTCGCGCTCGTCGAATTCGGTGCGGAAGTGACCAATGTGGCGGTCTATTCGCACGGGCTGCTGATCGACATGATCTCGATCCCGATGGGATCCGCCGATATCACCGACGCGATCGCTTCGGCTTTCGGCATCCGCCGCTTCCAGGCCGAACGCCTGAAATGCGTGAACGGATCGGCCATCGCGAGCCCGCACGACCACCGCGAGATGATCCCGGTCAACGCGCCGGGCGAGGAACATGCCGGCCCGATCGCCCGCCATGCGGACGACAAGAACCGTATTCCGCGCGCCGAACTGATCGGCGTCATCACCGGTCAACTCGGTGTGCTGATGGAAGAAGTCAACAAGGCGCTCAAGGTGATGCGCTTCAATGCGCAGCGCGGCAAGCAGGTGGTCTTCACCGGCGGCGGCGCGGAACTTGTGGGGCTGGCCGATTATGCGCAGGCGGCGCTGGGCAAGCCGGTGCGGGTGGGCAGTGTGCCGCACCTGACCGGATTGGCGGAAGCCCATGTAAAACCGGGCTTTTCCACGCTTGCCGGGCTGGTGCTCTACGCCGGTGCGGACCCGGTGGACATCCGCAGTTTCGGAAAGAACCGCCAGCAGACAATAAGTTATTCCGGTCTGGGCGTGGTGAATCGCGTCTATAGAGCGCTGAGGGAATACTTCTGACCCGTTGTCACCAGACCGTGGCCAGTCCGGCACGATTGGCCGCAATCGGCGGCTTCTGCTGTGGACAAAGGGTCGTCAAGCTTTGCCTCGATGAAACGAAGCGTGCAATCAGGCTAGTCAAGGTAAATGTCTTCGCGCACGGGCCTGCCAGGAGATCGAAATGAGCATCAACATCGGACCGCCGGCTATCGAGGAGCTTCGTCCGCGCATTGTCGTCATCGGTGTCGGTGGCGCGGGCGGGAACGCTATCGCCAACATGATTCAGGCGCAGATAGAGGGCGTCGACTTCGTCGTCGCCAATACTGACGCGCAGGCGCTCAATAATTCGATCGCCGAAACCCGTATACAGCTTGGGCCGGACATCACGCAGGGCCTCGGTGCCGGTGCGCGTCCGGAAGTGGGCCGTGCGGCGGCGGAGGAAACCCTGCCTGACATCGAGCGTCTGCTCGATGGCGTGCACATGGTCTTCATCGCGGCCGGGATGGGCGGCGGCACCGGCACCGGCGCCGCGCCGATCATCGCGCAGGCCGCGCGCGCCAAGGGCGTGCTGACCGTGGGCGTGGTCTCCAAGCCGTTCATGTTCGAAGGCACGCGCCGCATGCGCTCTGCCGACGCCGGTATCGAAGAGCTGCAAAAGCACGTCGATACGCTGATCGTCATTCCGAACCAGAACCTGTTCCTGGTCGCCAAGGCGGAAACCACTTTCAAGGAAGCGTTCGAGCTTGCCGACGAAGTGCTCCAGCAGGGCGTACGCTCGATCACCGACCTGATGATCATGCCGGGCCTCATCAACCTCGACTTTGCGGACGTCCGCTCGGTCATGGGCGAAATGGGCAAGGCGATGATGGGCACGGGCGAGGGCGAAGGCCCGAACCGCGCACTCGAAGCGGCCGAACGCGCCATAGCGAACCCGCTGCTCGATGGCGTGTCGATGCAGGGCGCCAAGGGCGTGATCATCTCGATCATCGGCGGCGACGACATGAAGCTGCTCGAAGTCGACGAAGCCGCGAACCACATTCGCGAACTGGTTGATCCCGATGCGAACATCATCTGGGGCTCGGCGTTCAACCCTGACCTTCAGGGCAAGATCCGCGTTTCGGTGGTCGCCACCGGTATAGAGCAAAGCGCCGAACAGGCCGAGATCGCCTCGCGTCCGATGTCGCTGGGCGCCAGCCGTGGTCTGGTCCGCCCGATGGTTTCGCGTCCGGCTCCGATGGAAGCTGCGGCACCCGTGCGTCCGGCCATCCAGACGCCTTCGGCCTATACGCCGGCTGCGGCTCCGCTGAACCTGTCAACGCCGGCGCCGGCGCCGGCACCGGCACCTGCTCCCGAACCCGAAGAGTTTGACGGCCTGGAACTGGGCGCTGGCGAGGAACTGGGTGAGGTTCACGGCGAAGTCGCCGCGGACGGTTACGCCAGCCTCTCGGGCTTCAACGGCCAGCGCGCTGCGCCGCTTGACCTTTCGGGCGGAATCGAAGTGCCCGCGCCCACGGTGCCGCAGGATGAGCTTCTGCTCGACGGCGGACAGTCGGTGCCCGCTTCGCCGCTGCGTCAGCGTCGTCCGGCGGCCGAGGCTGCTCCGGCGCCTGCCCCGGTTTCGGCGCCCGCACGTCCGACCGGTGGCGGCAGCACGCTGTTCGAGCGTATGACCAGCCTTTCGCGTCCCAAGGCGGCGGCAGCAGAGCCTTCGGCCGACGACGAAGATTCGGCATCGATCTCGATCCCGCGCTTCCTCGGACGCCAGAACAACCAGTAATCGACATTGATGCGGGGCGGGCGGCTTTTGAGCCGTCCGCCCCGTTGTCGTTTCTTGTATCGTCGTTTCTGGCGGACCGGTTCCTTACGTGTTAGCGCGAGGTTCAGGTAACGGGCGGCATAGGCCCGCCCCGGAAGAGATCAACCGGCGCGCGGCGGCCCAGGGCCCCGCTCTGTCGCAGCAAAGGTATCGCGAAACTTGCGGGTGAGGCAGAAGCCATCGGGCAGGGTGTGGTCCGGCAAGAACGTCCGCGCGGCGCTTGCTTTTCCAATGCTTGCGCCGATCGCGCTGGTCTTGCCGCAGGCGGCATCTGCGCAGAGCGCGCCGGTGGTGGCGCGGCCGGTGGTTCAGGCCATTCCCGGCGCCGAATCGCAGCGCCTCAGTGCCGCGCTTGCCCGTCTCGGTCGCAATCCGCGTGATGCGGCGGCGCTGATGGAGGCGGCCGATGCCGCCAGAGCCCTCAACGACTTCGATGCGGCCATCGGTTTCTATCGCCGTGCCGACGAAATCACGCCCGGAAATGCGCGCGTCAAGGCGGGGCTGGCCGCCTCGCTGGCCATGAACGGAGACCCGGTTTCCGCCATTCCGCTGTTTGCGGAGGCCGAAAAGGCCGGGGCGGCCCCGTCGCAGATCGCGGCGGATCGCGGCCTCGCTTACGATCTTGTCGGCGCCAATGCGACCGCACAGCACTATTACGCCACAGCGCTCGGCAGCGCTGCGGACGAAGAAGTGCGCATGCGGCTGGCGATCAGTCAGGCGATCGCCGGCGATAATGCGTCGGCGCAGACCACGCTGATGCCGCTGCTCCAGAAGCAGGACAAACCGGGCTGGCGCACGCGCGCCTTCGCGCTGGCCATTGCCGGTGAGACGCAGCAAGCGGTTGATGTGTCCAATTCGATTCTGCCGCCGCAATTGGCGCAGAGCATAGCACCCTATTTGCGGTACATGCCGCGCCTCACCCGCGCGCAGCAGGCCTCGGCGGCGAATCTCGGCAAGTTCCCGCGTGCGTCCGAGATCGGCCACGACGATCCCCGTATCTCTGCGTATGCGGTGCAACTCGCGGCCACCGAGGCGGCGATGGCGCCGCGCACGGCTCTGGCGGCGAACCAGACCGCCTCGACCCGGGCGAGCAGTCGGAGCGGGCGCAAGGCTGCTACTCCGCTGGCGGCTGCGCGCACTGCTTTGACGCCCGGTGCCTCACCGGTCGGCCCCGTTCCGCCGTCGACAACGCCCGCGCGTGTCGGGCTCTCATCCTCGACGACTCCACCCCGCACGTCGCCTCCGGTGCACACTGTGCCGGATTCCGCGCGGGTCGCTCCGCCCGAGCCCATGCCGACGATCGAGCGCGATGCTTCGGGTGAATTGCTGCCGGTGACGCCGGGCAGAGCCGCTGCGGCTTCTCCGGCGCCGGCTGCCCTCGCGCCATCGCGTGCGCCATTGAGCCCGGCGCCCGTGCGCACGGCGCCGCCTCCGCCAGTCTCCTCCGTTCCTGCGGTGAACAAGACCCCGACGCCGGGCTTCGACCTTGCGCGCGGGCAGGGGGCGTCGGCCCCGGTCTCTGCCGCTCCGGTGCCCACACCCACGCCTACGCCCACAAAGCTCGCCGGCAGCGAATCGCCGCCGGAGCCGAATGCGCACCAGCTCTCGCTGACCGAAATCTTTGCCGACCTTGGCAAGCCGACGATGCAGGACACGCCTGCCGACGGCGCGGTCGACATCCGGCAGATCAAACCGACCCAACCGGAGCCGATTCCCGCGCCCAAGGTCCCGGCAAAGCCCGAGACCAAACCGGACGCGAAGCCTGAGGCAAAGGCAACGGGTAAGCCGGACGCCAAGGCCGAGGCAAAGCCCGATGCCAAGGCAACCGACAAGCCCGACGCCAAAGCGGACACGAAGCCGGGAGCCAAGGGCGACACGAAAGCCGGCGCCAAGGGCGATACAAAGCCCGGAGCCAAGGGCGATACGAAGGCAGGCGCCAAAGCCGATGCGAAGCCCGGAACGAAGGGCGATGCGAAAGGCGATACGCCGGCCAAGGGCAAGAAGCCCGCGGCGCCAACGCATCCCAGCCGTATGTGGGTGCAGATCGGTGTTGGCCGCAACAAGGATGCGATCGCCTTCGACTGGCGGCGCAACCTCAAGCAGGCTCCGTCGTTGTTCAAGGGGCATGAGCCTTATGTGACCGACATGGGGCGGACCAACCGCGTGTTGATCGGTCCGTTCGAGACGCAGAAGGCTGCCAATGCCTTCTTGGCCGAGGCGAAGAAGCAGGGCTTTGCCGATGCACTGCCTTGGACCAGCCCGGCGGGGCAGGTCGTGGATCCGCTTCAGGCCAAGTAGCCGCCGATCAGCGTGCCCTGTGGACAAACCTCGGGGTGTGCTGGCGAATGCTCTGGTCTCTTGCGCGAAAGGCCTTATCCACACGCTGTTAACAGCCTAGTGCAGTTTTGCGCAGGCGATCGCATTCACTGGATTGTGCAGCAGGGGCAAGGCGAAGCATCCAAGCGGCCAAGCGTTGCGGAGGTCGGAATGTCGGAGATCATGAGAACGGTTCAGGACGATATCGACCGCGAAGAGGACAGCGCTCCCGTGGAGATGCTGGCAGCCCTTTTCGAGGCGCGTGACTGGCCCTTCGAGCTTGCCAGCGAGGACGAGATTTCCGGTGAGGTGAAGGGCGCCTGGGCGACCTATCAGTTCCAGGCGATCTGGCGCCCCGAGGACAGGGTGTTGCAGTTGCTCTGTCTGCCCGACGTGCGCATCTCCGACGCCAAGCGCGCCGCGATGTACGAAGCGCTGGCGCTCATCAACGAACAGCTCTGGGTTGGGCATTTCGATGTCTGGTCGAACGGCGGGGTGGTTCTCTATCGTCACGGCCTGATGCTGGGCGAGGATGGCCTCCTCGGGCCCGGTCAGGCCCAGACCGTCGTCGAGGCCGCGATCGAGGAATGCGACCGCTTCTACCCGGTGTTCCAGTTCATCCTCTGGGGTGACAAGACGCCCGCCGAGGCACTGGCCGCTGCCATGATCGACGCTGCGGGCGAGGCCTGAGCGTATTTACGGGGCGGGCGGCCGGTCTGGTCCGGCCCGCTTCCGTGTGCTTGGGTCTTGGCACGCATCCGGCGCTGTCCTAAGTGGCGCGCCTGTCGCAGGGGCGGCGATCCCGCGCCAAGATCCAAGGAAATGATATGGACCGCTTTCAGAACATTCTGCTCGTCGGCTGCGGCAATATGGCCGGCGCCATGCTCGAAGGCTGGCTGAAGAGCGGTATCCCCGCGTCCCGCTTCACGGTGGTGGACCCCAATCGCGCCGAAGTGCCTGAAGGCGTGACCCTGCTGAAGGATCTTCCGGCGGAAGGACGTTTCGATGCCGTCATGCTCGGCATCAAGCCGCAGGGGCTGGATGCCGCCGCCCCGGCCATCGCGCCGCTGGTGGGCGCCGAGACGGTGCTGTTCTCGATTCTCGCCGGTGTCGAATTCGACAGCCTTGCCGCGCGCTTCCCCGATGCCGGTGCGATCTTGCGCATCATGCCGAATCTCGCCGTGGCCATCGGCAAGGCGCCTGTCGCGCTCGATTCGCGCGGGCTTGACGAGATCGGCCGGGCGATGGTGACCACGCTGATGGCGCCGCTCGGCACGCCGGAGTGGCTCGATGACGAAAGCCAGTTCAGCGCCGTCACCGCGCTGACCGGCTGCGGACCGGCATTCGTCTACCGCTTCATCGATGCGCTGGCCTCGGGCGGCGTGGCGCTGGGCATCGAAGCCTCCCAGGCCCGGCGCCTTGCCGTGGCCATGGTAGAGGGTGCCGCGCAACTGGCGGCCTCTTCGCCGTTTTCGCCGGGCGAACTGGCCGACAAGGTGGCAAGCCCCGGCGGTTCGACCCGCGCGGGCCTCAACGTGCTTGATGCCGATGCTGCCATGATGAAGCTGATCGCGGCCACCATGCAGGCCTCCAACGACCGCAATGCCGAGATGGCCGCCGAAGCCCGTCAGGGATAAGGCGGCCTTCGATCGGGCCGGAAACAGGGCTGATGCAGACCATGAAATTCGGACCTGACCGGATTTTCGAGGCGGCGTCGGCGTCTGTTTACACTTTGACACATAGTGGGACAGCCGGTTTTCCTTGAAATGAAGGCGGGCGGAGGCGATATTCGCCTTGTCCGGGTTTCCGCGTTTGGCGGAGTACCCGTCTAAGGGAGTGTGACATGGCGAATTGGAACGACCCCCAGCCCCGTACGGGCTTCGGTGCGTCTCCGAGCCTTGACGGCAGGACAGGCGGCAAGGTCGCGTATGATACCGGCCTGCGTCGCTACATGCTGTCGATCTATAACTACATGGCCTCGGGCGTGTTGCTCTCGGGCATCGTGGCTCTCGGCTTTGCAAGTTCCGGCTATGCCGAGCAGATGATGTTCTCGCCGCTGAAGTGGCTGGTCATGCTGGCGCCCATGGGCTTCGTGATGGCGATGAGCTTCGGCGCCCAGCGCATGCAGACTTCGACGTTGCAGATGCTCTACTGGGGCTTCTGTCTGGTCATGGGCCTGTCGATGTCCACCATCTTCATGGTCTTCACGGCAACCTCGATCGCAACGACGTTCTTCGCGACGGCGGCGGCTTTCGCAGGCCTCAGCCTGGTGGGTTATACCACGAAGAAGGACCTGTCGGGCTTCGGCACGTTCCTGATCATGGGCCTGTTCGGCATCCTGATCGCGATGCTGATCGGCATCTTCGTGCATTCGACCGCGCTGCAGCTTGGCATCTCGATCCTCGGCGTGCTGATTTTCGCCGGCCTCACGGCCTACGATACGCAGATGCTGAAGAACCAGTACTACAGCCTGCGCGGCACCGAGTTCGTCGGCAAGGCGGTGGTGATGGGCGCGCTGCGCCTCTATCTGGACTTCATCAACATGTTCCAGTTCCTGCTGAGCTTCCTGGGCGACCGCAGGTAATCCACCGTTTTCTGCATATGGCTGTTGTCATGCCCGGTTCGATTCGTCGCACCGGGCATTTTCTTTAGCGGCGCGGCACGGTAGTTAATAAAGATCGAGGACATTGGAGTGAACGGGGTGGTAAACCTGAGCAAACGCGGCCTGGCATGGGGCCTTTCGCTGACGGCAGGTTCTCTGGCCGTCGCATTGTCGGGCTGTGGGCCGCAAAAGGTGGCCGTTGCGCCGCCGCCGCCGCCGCAGGCCGTCGTGATTCCGCCGCGGCCGATGCCGCCGGCAGGCGCACAGAACAACATGCCGATCCCGGCGCTTGCCGCGAACGGCATGCGCGCGACGGTCAATTCGGGCATCTCGCCCGCGCAGGCGCTGTGGAACCTGCGTTCGGCCTACAACGTGGCGGCGCTCAACTGCATGGGGCCTGATCACGGGCCGATCCTGGCGGGATACAAGGATTTCCTGATTCGCCATGCCAAGTCGCTGACGGCGACGAACAAGGCGCTCGATAAGGAATACGTGACCCGTTACGGCGCGAAAATGGGCGCCAAGACGCGCGAGACTTATCAGACGCAGGTCTACAACTTCTTCGCGCTGCCGCCGGTCGTGCCGGCGCTTTGCAACACCATGATCGGTCTTGCTGCCGAGCTTCAGACGGTTCCGGCGAACCAGCTGGACAGCGTTGCGGCGGCTGACCTTGCCAAGGCGGAGGCTCCGTACATGGAGTTCTTCAACAGCTACGATCAGTATCGCGCCGATCTGGCTGCATGGGAATCCCGTTACGGCGCGGGTTCGGCCGCTCCGCAGCTGGCGGCACCGGTGCCGACCACTCCGGTGGCGTCGGTTCCGGCCAACAAGTCGCAGCAGCAGGCGTTTGCCCAGTAATCTGTCGGCAATCTGGCGGCGCGATAGTGCCGTGATAATGCGAGCCGCCAGCCCCGTGTAATGCGGGCTGGCGGCTTGTTCGTTTCCGGTGGTGCAGGGAGGGCGGTCTTGCAAGCCGTTCTGGCGGCGCGAAAATTCCCGGCCTGCGATTTTTGCTCTTTCAACGCGCGGATCTCTTCGCTAAGGGGGCGCTCCCGGTGCGCTGCGTCGCTTCGGGGCAGAACTGGAACGGGGCCGTAGCTCAGCTGGGAGAGCGCGTCGTTCGCAATGACGAGGTCAGGGGTTCGATCCCCCTCGGCTCCACCAGTTCGCTCAAATCTGATCTGAGCCGGATGAACCGGTTCTACCCCGGCCCGAGGCGCGGATGCGCGACAAGGTCGGGTTTTTTGTTTATCTGGCGTTGAGGCGTTCGATCGCCCATGGCCGTCTTTGAACCCGCTGGACCGTACCCATGCACTTTCTTGACCAGGCGAAAATCTACATCCGTTCAGGCGGCGGTGGCCCCGGCGCGGTCTCGTTCCGTCGCGAAAAGTACGTGGAATACGGCGGCCCCGACGGCGGCAATGGCGGCAAGGGCGCCGACATCATCTTTGAGGCCGTCGCCGGCCTCAACACGCTGATCGACTTCCGCTACACCCAGCACTTCAAGGCCCCGCGCGGCGGCCATGGCATGGGCAAGAACCGCAATGGCGCGGCGGGCAAGGACCTTGTCATCAAGGTGCCGGTGGGCACGCAGATCGTCGACGACGAGGATCGCGAGACCGTTCTGGCCGACCTGACCGAAGCGGGCCAGCGCGTGACGCTGCTCGAAGGCGGCATGGGCGGGCGCGGCAATGCCAGCTACAAGACTTCCACCAACCGCGCCCCGCGCCAGCACCAGCCCGGCATCCCGGCGCAGGAGCAATGGGTCTGGCTGCGGTTGAAGCTGCTGGCTGACGTTGGCCTTGTCGGCATGCCGAACGCGGGCAAGTCCACTTTCATCAACAAGCTCTCGAACGCGAAGGCCAAGGTGGGCGACTATGCCTTCACCACGCTGCGTCCGCAGCTGGGCGTCGTCATGCACAAGAACCGCGAGTTCGTGCTGGCCGACATCCCGGGCCTGATCGCCGGCGCTGCCGATGGTGCGGGCATCGGCGACCGCTTCCTGGGCCATATCGAGCGCTGCCGCGTGCTCGTCCACCTGATCGACATCTCGAACACCGACCCGGTCGAGGCGATGCGCATCGTCGAGGAAGAGCTTGAGGCCTATGGCGGCGAGCTTGAGGACAAGCCGCGCCTTGTCGCGCTCAACAAGATCGACCTCGTCGACGATGCGCTGGCGGAGGAATACGCCAAGGAACTGCTCAAGGCCGGTGCCGACGAGGTGTTCCCGATCTCCGGCGCTACCGGCAAGGGCATGTCGAAGCTGCTCGACGCGGTGATCGACTACCTTCCCGCCGCAACCGTCACCGAACGCCCCGACGGCGAGCGCGAAGAGGCTGACGACAAGCCGTGGTCGCCGATCTGACATGCAAGAGCGCGGCCGTTTCGCTTGACGATCTGGGGCCGCGCATCTGCATCATGGGGCCGTCGGGCAGTGGCAAGTCCACGCTGGCGGCGGCCATAGAAGCCTCGCGGGGGCTTCCGGCGATCCATCTCGATCAGTTGCACCATAAACCGCAGACCGACTGGGTTCCGCGGCCTTACGCAGAATTCACGGCCTTGCACGACGCCGCGATTACGGGTGAGCGCTGGGTGATCGAAGGCAATTATTCCCGCTGCCTGCCGCAACGCCTTGCGCGTGCCACGGGGATGATCCTGCTCGAAACGTCCACTCTGACAAGCCTCTGGCGTTATGTTCGCCGTTGCTGGTTCGAGCATGACCGCATCGGCGGGCTGGCAGGGGGCAGGGACAGCCTGAAATGGCAGATGCTTCATCACATCGCCGTGGTCACGCCGCGCAATCGCAGGCGCTACCGCGAACTGCTGGCCGATATTGCGCTGCCGATGGCGGTTCTGGCCAAACCAGGCGATCTGAATCGTTTCTACAGATCCGAGCGCCTGACGAACTGATGGTGCTTTCTCGCGGACCGGGGAGCCATTAAGGCACCCGCCATGATGGATTCGAATGTGAACCAGCGCAGGCCCGTGGACGGGCGCGCGGCTCTGATGATGGTTGGCCTCTGCGCGATCTGGGGCATGCAGCAGACGGCGCTCAAGGCGGCCGGGCCGGACATGGCGCCGGTGCTGCAAATCTCGCTGCGTTCCGGCCTTGCTGCGGTGGTGATCGCGGCGCTCGTTTTCGTGCGTGGCGAGGGCCATGCACTGCGCGGGGGTACCTGGAAACCGGGGCTCGCCATCGGCGTACTCTTCGCGCTCGAATACTTGTTTATGGGGGAGGGGCTGCGGTTCACCAGCGCCTCGCACATGGGGATCTTCCTTTACACCGCGCCGATCTTCACGGCGCTGGGGCTCCATTTCCGTTTGCCCGAGGAGCGGCTGAGCCCGTTGCAATGGCTGGGGATCGTCACGGCCTTTGCCGGTGTCGCGGTCTCGTTCCTGGGCGGCGCCCACGGCGGACCCGGACATGATTCGGCGTGGATAGGCGACCTCATGGGCATCGGCGCCGGTGCGTCGTGGGGCGCGACGACGCTGACGCTGCGCTTCTCCCGCCTTTCCCACGCGCCGAGTACGGTCACCACGCTCTACCAGTTGCTGGGCGCCTTCGTGCTGCTCGGCCTGCTGGCGCTGGCGACCGGGCAGACGCAAGTGACCGTCACGCCGCTGCTGGGCCTCAGTTTTGCATTCCAGACCATCGGCGTTTCGCTGGTGAGCCTGCTCGTCTGGTTCGGGATGCTGCGGGTCTATCTGGCCTCCCGCCTTGGCGTCCTGTCGTTCATGACGCCTCTGTTCGGCGTCGCGTTCGGCGTGGCGCTGCTGGGCGAGCGACTCGAACCGGCCTTCATCGCCGGAGCGCTGATGGTCATCGCCGGTATCCTGCTGGTCAGCGGACACGAGATGTTCCGCGCCCGGCAGGCACGTCGTGCCGCACTGAACTGATCCCGTCGCAGCCACGCGCCACCTTCCGGCGTTGCGGCAGTGGGACAGGGCGCCGATTGTTTCGCAAGCGGGCGCTTTTCAGCGCGCGGCATTTCACCTAGAGGCTGGCGGCACATGTCCATCGCCCGTCTTCCTGACCTTTTCGATCCGAAGCTCTGCCCCCGCCTTGTCGTCAAGGTGGGCTCGGCATTGCTTGTCGGCGGCGAGGGTGTTCGCCGCGCATGGCTGACCGCGCTGGTCGCCGAAATCGCCGAGGCGCGTGCGCGCGGGCAGCAGGTGATCGTCGTCTCCTCGGGCGCAATCGCGCTGGGTGCGGCCACGCTGGGATTGGACAAGGGTGGGCGCGGCTCGCTGGCCGATGCGCAGGCGAGCGCGGCGGTCGGCCAGATCGCACTATCGGGCCTCTGGGCCGAATTGCTGGGCGCGCATGGCCTCACGGCCGCGCAGATGCTGCTGACGCTGGAAGACCTTGAGGAGCGCCGCCGCTATCTCAATGTCACCGCCACGCTCGGCCGCCTGCTGGATGCGGGCGCGGTGCCGGTGATCAACGAGAACGATTCGGTGGCGACCGAAGAGATCCGCTTTGGCGACAACGACCGTCTTGCCGCCCGCGTGGCGCAGGCCGCGCAGGCAAGCGCAGTGCTGCTGCTCTCCGATATCGACGGCCTCTACGACCGTCACCCGAAGGAACCGGGCGCGGCGATGATCCCGGTAGTCGAGGGCGTCACCGCCGAGGTGCGCGCCATGGCCAGCGCCGAATCGAATTCGGGCATGGGTTCGGGCGGCATGATCTCCAAGCTTCAGGCGGCCGAAATCGCCGAACTGGCCGGGATCGCCATGGTGATCGGCAATGGCCAATACGAAAGCCCGATCCGCCGCATTGCAGGCGACGGGATCGGCACGCTGTTCATGCCGCGCGGCAAGTCCGGCGCGCGCAAGGCATGGCTGGGCGGACGACTGCGGCTGACCGGCACGATCCGCGTCGACGACGGCGCTGCCGCTGCCTTGCTGCGCGGCTCCAGCCTGCTCGCCAAGGGCGTTACCGGCGTGGACGGCACTTTCGAGCGCGGCGACGCGGTCGCGGTGGCGGACATGGCGGGCCACGTCATCGCCCATGGGCTTTCCGAATATGCCGCCGGCGAATGCGCGGCGATCCAGGGCCTGCATTCCAGCGATCAGGCCGCCGTGCTCGGCTACGCGCCGCGCTCCTCGGTCGTCCACCGCGACCAGATGGTGCTGAAGGCGCGACCGGAAAAGGCATGAGCCGTGCAAAGACCATGAACCAGAGCGACCGTCCCGTCATCGCGCTAACCGGCGCCACCGGCTTCGTTGGCCAGTCCGTGCTCGAAGAGGCGGTGCGGGCGGGCTATCACGTGCGCGCGCTGACCCGGCGCGAGCAGCCGGCGAATCCCTTGCTCGATCCCCATGTCACCTGGGTGCGCGGGGAACTGCGCGATACCGCGTCGCTCTCCCTGCTCACGCGCGGGGCCGAGGCGGTGGTGCATGTGGCGGGCGTGGTCAACGCCCCCGATGCCGCCGGGTTCGAGGCGGGGAACGTCACCGGCACGCTCAACCTGATCGAGACGGCAGTGATCAAGGGCATCGCCCGGTTCATCCATGTCTCCTCGCTTTCGGCGCGCGAGCCGCAGCTTTCGGCCTATGGCGCGTCCAAGGCGCGGGCGGAGAAGCTGGTCATGGCCAGCCCGCTCGAATGGACCATCGTGCGTCCTCCCGCGATCTACGGTCCGCGCGACAAGGAAATGTTCGAGCTGTTCCGCTCTGCCCGCTGGGGCGTGGTTCCGGTGCCGAAGCAAGGGCGCGCCTCGATGATCCATGTCGAGGATCTCGCGCGGTTGCTGGTGGCGCTGGTTCCCGGCGGCGAGCCGGTGACGGGGCGCATCTTCGAACCCGACGACGGCCGGACCGAAGGCTGGTCTCACGAAGAGATGGCGCGGGCGATCGGCTTCGCGGTCGGCAAGCGCGTGCGCGTGCTGGGCCTTTCGCCCCGGGCGCTGATGATGGCGGCGAAGGGGGACAATTTCCTGCGCGGCGCCAATGCCAAGATGACGCAAGACCGCGCCGCCTATTTCAGCCACCCGGACTGGGTGGTGGGCGCCGCCGGACGCGTTCCGCCCGCAATCTGGGAGCCGCGCATAGCTACCACCGACGGCCTGCGCGCGACCGCCGAGTGGTATCGCGCGCAGGGGTGGCTCAAGGAATAGCGCGCGCTATCCCTGCACCGTGCCCGTGCAGCCGCCGAAGCCGATCGACACTGCGCCGTCGGTCACGAAGCGGCCTGCAAGGGCCAGTTCGTCGCCGTCCTCAAGGAACGTGCGCGTCTCGCCGGTGGGCAACGTGATCGGCTGACGGCCCGAGCGGGTGATCTCCATCAGGCTGCCCTGCGTGCCGTCGTCGGGGCCCGAGATGGTGCCGGTGCCCAGCAGGTCTCCGGTGTTCATCTCGCAGCCGTTGGAGGCATGGTGGGCGACCATCTGCGCGACCGTCCAATACATGTTCGCGGCCGGACCATGGCTGAGCCGCACCGGCGCGATGCCCGCCGCGCGCATCTTCGCGGTGGAGAGGAAGACTTCCAGCTCCAGCGACAGCGCGCCGCCAGCCTGATCAGCCTCGTCCCACAGATAGGGCAGGGGCCGGGGATCGCCCTCCGGACGCGGTGGCTGGGCGATCCGGAATGGCGCCAGCGCTTCCATCGTCACCAGCCAGGGCGAGACCGTGGTGAGGAAGTTCTTGGAGAGGAACGGGCCGAGCGGCTGATATTCCCAGGCCTGTACGTCGCGGGCCGACCAGTCGTTGAGCAGGGTCAGCCCGGCAACATGGTCCAGCGCCTCGCCGATGGGGATCGGCTGGCCCAGCGCGTTGCCGGTGCCCATCCACACGCCCAGTTCCAGCTCGTAATCGAGCCGCTTGATCGGGCCGAAAGAGGGCGCCTCGGCATCGGGCGCCTTGGTCTGGCCCTGCGGGCGGATCACCGGCGCGCCGCTGGGACGCACGGTGGAAGCGCGGCCGTGGTAGCCGATGGGGACGTGCTTGTAGTTGGGCAGCAGCGGATTGTCCGGTCGGAACAGCGTGCCGATATTGGTGGCATGGTGGATGCCCACGTAGAAGTCGGTGTAGTCCCCGATCCGTGCGGGCAAGTGGAGCGTGGCTTCGGCCATCGGCACCAGCAGCGGCTCGACTTCGGAGCGGCCGGCACCGGCTTGCTCGGCCCCGCCTTCGGTCAGCAGTGCCGAGACCCGGCGGCGCAGCGCGGCGCGCGGGCCCGCGCCCAGTGCCAGCAAGGGATTGAGACTGTCGGCCGAGGCCGCGCGGGCGGCGTCGAGCGCGGCACCTTCGACCAGGCCCGAGCCCGCGAGCGCCGCAAGGTCGAGGATCATGTCGCCGATGGCGATACCGCCACGCGGCCGCTCATCCCCGCGCGAAAACACCCCGAGCGGCAGGTTCTGGATCGGAAAGTCCCGGTGCCCATTGGCGCTTTCGACCCAGGAGCGCAGCGTGGGCGCGTGGGTTGCGTCGATCGTCGGCATGGGTGCTCCTCTCAAAATTCGGTTCTTGGGCGGCTTCCTAGCGCCCCTGCGGCGCAAGGTCACGGGGGCCCTCACTCGGTACCTGCGGAATTATCCCAGCCATGAGTCTCGGTCATGACGAAAGGCACGGCTTGTCCCGAAGCATCGCGTGCCGGGCGAAAACGGAAGCGGCGGGTGATGTGGTCGCAGGTGGCGGCGTCAAGATCGGGCCGTCCGCTGGAGGTGAGCACCGTGCAGCCGCTGACCAGTCCGTCGGTGCCGATGCGGTAGCGCACCGTGAGTTCGCCGCCCGCGCGGGCCTTGCGCAAATCTTCGGGCAAGTCGGAATAGAGCATTCGGCCGGCAGTCTGGCGCGGCAGCGTGGCGACGCCGGAATTGAGATTTCCGCCGCTCCCGCCATTTCCGCCGCCGCCCGTTCCGTTGCCATTTCCGCCCGCGCCGGTTCCTGAACCCGCATCGCCCGTGCCGGTGCCTGCCATCGATACCGGGAGGGGAGAGGCCAGCACCAGCGGCGGCAGCGGAATGGCGAGCGGCGGCGCCTTGCGCCCCTCGGAGGCAGGTGCGCGGTTGGCCGCATCATGCTTCGGGCGGGGCATAGGAGGAGGCGGCGGCGGCGGGGGAGGCGGCACCACTTCGCGCGCTGGCAGAATCGCCACCAGCGCAAGGCGCGGGCCCGGAGGCGGCTGCCGCAGATCGAGCCCCAGCACCAGCGCCGCGAACCCTGTCGCGACGACAATTGCCGAGGCCAGTGCCGCCAATGCACTCCGTGAATGGTCGTCCCGAATGATGTCCCATCGCTTCATGCTCATGGGAACAAGTTGCAGGAGCAATTGGTTTCGCCCGATTCGCCATGCGGCCAAGTCGGTTGGAATACGACGAAATGTTGCTGCGGCGCAGGAACTCGCATCGTAGCGGCCCGTTATGTTGGTACTTCGACCCATTACGGAGATCTGACAATGACACTTCTTCTTATCCTCGTGGTCGGTGGCGTCATCGGCTGGCTCGCTTCGATCCTGATGCGCACCGATGCGCAGCAGGGGATTTTCCTCAACATCGTCGTCGGCGTCGTCGGTGCGCTGATCGCGGGCTTCCTCGTGACGCCGCTGATCGGCGGGGCGCCGATCACCAGCGGTAACTTCGATATTCTGTCGCTGTTCGCCTCGTTCCTGGGCGCGGTGATCTTGCTGGCGATCGTCAACCTGTTCCGCCGCGGCTCGATCCGCTGAGCATGACGGCGACCGGGGGGCTCCAAGCCCCCCGGAGCAGACACCAGAAAATGGGAAAGGATGCCAAGACCATGACCTCGATCACCATCATCCGCTCGGGCTCGCGCCTCGGCCTTGCCGCCGCAGTCGCCGCCGCCTCGCTGGGCCTTGCCGCGTGCAACAGCCATGCCGACGATGCCACGGAGAAGCAGGCCGATGCAGTCGAGCAGGCCTCGGACAACGCTGCCGATGCCATGCACGATCAGGCCGACCAGATGACCGGCGCTGCTGCCGACGCCATGGACCAGAAGGCCGAAGCGGTCGAACATGAGGGCAAGGCCACGGCCGCCGCGCTCGACCAGAAGGCCGACGAGCAGGCTGCGCAGAACCCGCACTGACATCCGGCCCCTGCCGGACATTCAGTTTCGGGGACGGCAGCGTGAGGGATGGCGGCATGTCTGCCGTCCCTTGCGCGTTCTTAATGTTGGCAATGAAGGCCTTGTCTTCGAAATGTCGACAAAATGTGCTTCACTGCCGGGGCTTGACCAATCCGGGCTTGAAGTGTCTGGCAATAAGACAGACATAGCCCACCGACCTTCTCGATGCGTTGCCGCCGGTCCCCGGAACGCGCGGTACGTCCAGGCGCTTCGAAGTCCACGTTCTTGATAACCCGAAACAGGAAGACAGCCATGACCATTGCCCTGATGCCGCTGCCCTACGCGCAGGATGCGCTCGAACCGCACATCTCGGCCAAGACGCTTGAGATCCACCACGGCGCACACCACAAGACGTACGTGGACAAGCTGAACGCCGCGATCGAAGGCACGCCGAACGCCGACAAGTCGGTGGAAGAAATCACCAAGTCGGCATCGGGCCCGATGTTCAACAACGCCGCGCAGATCTGGAATCACGGTTTCTACTGGCACTCGATGAGCCCCAGCAAGACCGCGCCGAGCGAAGCGCTGGCCGCTGCCATCACCAAGGATTTCGGTTCGGTCGACGCGCTGCTTGAAGCGCTCTCGAACGAAGCGGTCAACCACTTCGCTTCGGGCTGGGCCTGGCTCGTGGTCGAAGGTGGCGCGCTCAAGGTCATCTCGACCCACGACGCCGGCTGCCCGATCACCACCGCTGCGGTGCCGCTGCTCACCATCGACGTGTGGGAGCATGCCTACTACATCGACCAGATGAACAAGCGCCCGGCCTATGTGAAGGCCGTGCTTGAGAACCTGATCAACTGGGACTTCGCCAGCGAGAACTTCGCCCGCGGCACGGCCTGGACCTACCCGGCGTAAGCCGACCGGCCTGACGGCAGGTTTTACGGGGGCCGGATCGCCTTGAGGGCGGTCCGGCCCTTCGCACGCCAGTCCGGCACATAATTCCCGAACACTTACTCCCCCCGAACAAGGACTTTTCAAATGGACATCGGATTCATCGGTCTCGGCGCGATGGGCAGCGCGATGGCACACAACCTGGCGAAGGCCGGGCACCGCGTGCGTGCGTGGAACCGCTCGGGCGGCGCGGTCGAGGGTGTGGAAATGGTCGCCACTCCGGCCGAGGCTTTCGCGGGCGATGTGGTGCTGACCATGCTCTCGGAAGACGGCGCGATCCGCGACGTACTGCTGGACAGCGGCGTGCTGGACAGTGCGCCGAAGAGTGTCACGCATCTCGTCTGCTCCACGATTTCGGTCGCCTTCGCCCGCGAACTGGTGGAACGGCACGAGGCGGCGGGCGTGGGCTATCTTTCGGCCCCGGTGCTCGGACGCCCCGATGTGGCGGCGGCAGGCCAGCTCAACGTGATTCTGGGCGGACCTTCGGCATACCGCGCGGCGCTCGATCCGGTCTTCGCGGCGATTGCCGGCAAAGTCTGGGACATGGGCGAGGATGCTGCGCGCGCGAATGCCGCCAAGATCGCCTGCAACATGATGATCACCATGGCCATCGAGGGCATGGCTGAGGCGGTCGTCCTGACCGAGGGCCTCGGCATCCCGCGTGAGGACTTCTTCGAACTTATGCTGGGCACGCTGTTCGGCTGCCGCATCTACCAGAACTATTCGGGCGCCATTGCCGAGAGCGTCTACGAGCCGGGCTTCAAGGCGGTTCTGGGCCTCAAGGACTTGAGGCTGGCGAAGGAACTGGCGGCCGAGACGGCGACGGGCACGCAAGGCCAGTTGCCGATGCTCGACGCGGTCTACGCGCGCATGGGCGAGACTGTCGATGCCGGCTACGCCGCGCGCGACTGGGCGGCGATGGCCGAACATACGATCTCGACTGCAAAGGGCTGACGGCCCGTCTCGCGAAAAGCGGCCTGTCGGATGCCCGGCAGGTCGCGTTTCACATCGCCGGAACAGACATTTGCGGCGAAGCCGCCGTCTCCGGCAACATTACCCCAGCCGCAAGGTCCCCGAAGCGCGGGAGGCTGCCCCGAAGAGCAACATCTTTGCGCCTTTGCGCGAATCTTACTTTTCTCCCCCTCCGCGTGTCCGCGCCTCCGCGCGAACCGTTTTCTGGGACGGCATCGCGCGCTAAATGGATTCACGCGGAGGCGCGGAGACGCGGAGAAGAAAAGAAAGAAATCGCGCAAAGGCGCAAAGGCGCCAAGAGGATGTGGGCGCCGCGAAGGCGCGTGTGCCGGAGACGTCGTTTCTGCCGTCGAGTTGCCGAAGTGGAGATGGCCTGCGGCGCAGGCTTTCAGCCGTGAGGGTTCGGCTTGGGGACCACAAGGTCCGGATCGCCCTCCAGCAGCCGGTTCAGATCCGCACGGGCGCGGGCGACGCGGCTTTTCATCGTGCCGATCGGGCAGCCGGCGATATCGGCGGCTTCCTCGTAGCTGAAGCCCGAGGCACCCACCAGCAGCACCGCCTCGCGCCGCTCGGGCGCCAGCTTCTGCAAGGCGTTTTCCATGTCGCCGAGGTGAAGCGGGCTTTCCTGATCCGCTTCCATCACCAGCATGCGCTCCACCGTGCTCTCGTCGAGATCGGTCTGGCGGCGGCTCTTGCGCAGTTCGGACAAGTAATGGTTGCGCAGGATCGCGAAAGTCCATGCCCGCATGTTGGTGCCGGGCGTGTAGCGCTCGCGCGCGGTCCAGGCCTTGATGAGGGCCTCCTGCACAAGATCGTCGGCAAAGTCGGGCCGACCCGAAAGACCGCGGGCGAAGGCGCGCAAGTGCGGCAGCACGCCGAGCAATTCCTCGCGGAAGGCCTCTTCGGCGGGGTGGGGGCGGACGCGATCAGTCATCGTCGCTTCCGTCGAGCTTCTTGAGGAGGTCCCTGAAGCTGTCCGGAAGCGGTTCGTCGACCACGGAGTTGTACAGCTTCCTCAACCCCGTGGCCCAGCCCGGCTCGCCTTCGGCGGGCGCATGGGTTCGGGCTTCCGGAGGCATGCCGGAAGGATCCCGCCCGGGGTGTTCCGGCTCGCCTTGTGCTGGAGGCTGATTCAATGCGAACTCCCTTTCGAGCTGCTCACTTGCGGGCTGACCGGGACGCGGTCAAGGCCGGCGCGGCGCCAGCCGCGCATTACAAATCGGTCACGTGGGCTAACCATCGTTGGACCGTCGATCGGGCTCGTCCGCCGAGCCCCATTCGGGCCCTCCGCTGTTTGCGTCGGGCCCGAATGGGAGTTCGCTTTCGGATGCCCGGGCGTCTTGGTGGGGTCGTGATAGGCAAGCATCGTTTTCATTGGAACAATCCGGCTCGCTCATGGTTCCCTCGCATGCGATGACCTGCCACATGTGCCCCGCCCCGCGCCTTTCCGGCTCGCCCTTTTTCCGAATTGTCCTTAGTCACCGGGATGCCTATCGCGGAGCCGAACGTGAACTTGCGGGAATTACCGGGTGATTGATCAGGCTCTGCTCGACAGGGTCCAGAAGCAGGCTTGGTTCCACAAGTATCCGCGCGGCTGGCCATTCCTGCTTTTCGTGATCGCCTCGATCACGACGGCGGTGTCGGTCATGGCCATCGAACGCGCCGACCGGCAGACCCGCCGGGTCGAGCTGGACCGCAACCTGACCGAGATCGCCTCGGCGCTGGAACGCCGCGTTACCGAGAACATCGCGCTGCTGCGGGCCGGCGGGGCGCTCTTCGCCAGCCAGGAGGACGTCAGCGAGGACCAGTTCCGCGCTTTCGCCGAAGACTTGCAGGGCAAGGGCGATCTCTACGGCTCGCTGGGAATGGGCTGGGCCCCGCTGATCGGTGTGGACCACCTCTCCGAAGTGGAAGTGGCGATTCAGGAAAGCCGCGATCCCGAATGGCTGGTCCATCCCCGGCCCGATGTCGGGCAGGAGTATGTGACCCCGATCGTCTACATCGAACCGCAGGACCCGGAGAGCCGCCAGGTTCTGGCCTACGACATGTTCTCGGACCCGGTGCGGCGCGCGGCGATGGAGCGGGCGATGAAGCTCGGCAAGCCGGTGGCTTCGGGCAAAGTGCATCTGGTGCAGGATGCCGACAATCCGGACGCGGCGGGCTTTCTCATCTACATGCCGGTGATCGTCGGCAGCGGCGAGCACCGGCAGGTCAAGGGCTTCGTCTACAGTCCATTCCGCGCGGAGACTTTCCTCACGTCCGCCGCCGAACTCTACCGTAACGACCAGATCGACGTCGCCGTCTACGATGGCTCGGTCGCGCCCGAAAACCTGCTGGCCGAACGGCAGAGCGACGGGGTCACCGGCCCGACGATGGAGCGGCAGATCGACGTGGGCAGCCACACCTGGGTCGTGGTCATCAGCGACCGCAAGGTCGGGCTGCTCTCCACCGCCTCACGCATCACGCTGTTCTTCGGCGCGCTGACCTCGCTGATGGTCATGGCTATCGGGCGCTTCATCACCCGCCGCGCGGCCGAGGATCGGCGCGTGCTGGAATGGCTTCAGGGGCAGGCGGCGATCCGCAATTCACTGACGCGCGAGCTGAATCACCGCGTGAAGAATACGCTCGCCAACGTGCTCTCGATCGCCGCGCTGACCCGCCGCCGCGCCACCGATATCGAGGACTTCACCGACAGCCTCACTGCCCGTATCCGCGCGCTTTCGGCGACGCATGACTTGCTCTCGCAGTCGGACTGGCGCCATGCGGCGCTGGGCGATGTCGTGCGATCGGAACTGGCGCCTTACATGGAGGGCAGCGAGGGGCATGTCGAAATGTCCGGGCCCGATATCAAGCTGGCGCCGAACGATGCGATGTCGCTGGGGCTGGCGATCCACGAACTGGCCACTAATGCCGCCAAGTACGGCGCGTTGACGCGGGCGGAGGGCCGTATCCACGTGCACTGGTCCATCCTTTCGTCTGAACTGGCGGAAGTCCATTGGCGCGAGGAGGGCGGTCCGCCGGTCGCCGAGCCTGCCAAGCGCGGCTTCGGGCGGGACCTGATCGAGAAGATCGTGGCGCATGAGCTGAAGGCGGAAGTCCAGCTCCAGTTCCTGCCCGAGGGCGTGGAGTGCCGGCTCAAGGTGCCGGTGCGTTTCAATCGCGAGTTCGCGCTGCGGAGTGAGCGTCGTTAGGGCGCTGGCGAACCGGCAAACTGCAATCCACCGTACAACCCGTCATCTCTAAACCCGTCATCCCCGCGAAGGCGGGGATCCCGCTTCTGCCGTGCAGGGCGAGAGGTCGCCAAGAAAGCGGGGCCCCCGCCTTCGCGGGGGCGACGGAGTGGGGTCTGATAGCCCATCTCGATATTGAGGGATTAGTCGGACCCTGAGGTCGCATATTCAGTGCCGAATTCGTTCACCCTTCGGCGCGACGGAGAAGGTTCGGAACGCCTGTTCACGCAATTGCGCGGAGTTTCACGGGGCTCGTTCTTTCGGATTATTTCACTCTTATTTAAGTGAACGGAATGTAACCCGGCTCTGAAAGTGCATTTCAGGGGGTAAGTCATGGATTCGCGTGCCTGGGATCGGCATATCGTGGAAAAGAAGGTCGAGTGCCGCATAGGCGAGCAATCCGGCAGCGTTTTCCTCTACAACCTCTCGGTTGGCGGTGGCATGCTGGATGTCGCGCAGCTGCCGGTCGCGGTAGGCGACGTGGTTGAAGTGTCTCTCGGCGGTATCCAGAGGGCGAACGGGCTGGTCGTCTGGGCACACGACGGCTGCGCGGGCGTGCGTTTCGATACGCCGCTCCACGAAGCCATCGTTCGCCATCTCGGCTTCAATCCGCCCGAAATCGATTTTGAGGCGCAAGCCCCGCGTGACCGGTTTGGGCGCGTGCTGCCCCCGATCGACGCGGGCGAGCGCCCGGTTCTTTACTGAACCCCGGATTTTCACTGGGCCCCGGATTTTCACTGGGCCCCGGATTTTCACTGGGCAGCGCCTTCCGGCCGCTGCCCAGTAAGCGGCTCAAGCGATCGATCGGCCCGGGGCGAAGAACAGCGCCTGGCTGATCGCCGCGCGCACGGTGGCTTCCTGGAACGGCTTGGTCACCAGATAAGTCGGTTCGGGCCGCTCGCCGGTCAGCAGGCGTTCCGGATAGGCGGTGATGAAGATCACCGGCACGTCGCCGAAGCGCAGCAGGTCTTCCACCGCCTCGATGCCCGAGCTGCCGTCGGCCAGCTGGATATCGGCCAGCACCAGCCCGGCGGGGCTGCGTGCGAAAATCTCCACCGCCTGCGCATGCGTGGCCGCCGTGCCGACGACAGTGTGGCCCAGTTCGGTCACCAGTCCTTCAAGCTGCATCGAGATCAGCGGCTCATCCTCGATGATGAGCACCTCGGTCGTGCTTTCGCTCTCAATCTCGATCACCGCCTGCATGACCAGCGCGTCGACATCCGTCGGGGAGACGCCCAGGATCCGGGCCGTATCCTCGCGCGAGAATTCCTCGACAGTGGTGAGCAGCAACGCCTGGCGATGCGTGGGGGCCACTTTGGCCAGCCGCGTCTGCGCGGCCTGTTCGGCGCCGTCCACGTCCAGCATCGGCGCGGGTTCGTCCACGTGGCCGGTCGCCCAGATGCGGGTGAAACCGGCGTAGAGCGCCGCGCGGCTGCGGGCGATCTCGTCGCGCAGGGTGTTGTCGGCCAGCGCGGCTTCCAGCGTGGCGCGGACATAGGCGTCGCCCGAATGCTGCGATCCGGTCAGCGCGCGGGCATAGCGACGCAGGTAAGGCAGCTGGGCTGCAATCTGGTCAGAGACGGACATCGATATTCCTCGGCTCCTGGGAAATTGCTTCCCGTTGTCTTCATCCGGTGAACCCGGCCTTTTCCCGCCCCGATCCATCTTCCCCCTACCTGTCTCCAGTGTCTGGCGATGGCGACGGGGCAGGGCAACCTCAAAATTTTTTCCCGTGGGTCGACTTTGCCGGGAACCGACACAGTCCTTGCACGTTCCTCCGGCATCACCACTGGCTCCCCCACCCCCCCGCAAACCGGTGGTGACCCGATCCGAAGGCCTCCGTTCACCGCAAGAAGTGAACGGAGGCCTCAATCGTTCTGGGGGCCCAAGGTTCCCACCCTCTGTGCAATTTTTCGCGTATCCCGATTCGCCGGCATTGCGCCCGCCCGAGTGGTCCATGCGATGGATCGGGACGGGGCCGGATGGTTTCCGGGAACTTTCCGCGAGTTGGCGGCGTTTTCTCGTCACTGATCCCAAGCGGGCGACGGACATGGAGGGTTTCGCAATGGCTGTAACAACCGAAGCAGGGGCCGAAGCAAGTGCCGAAGCAGCGACGCACGGAGCGGCTGTGGCCATGACCGGAGTCGTGGCCCGGCTCGACGACCGCGAATTCAAGAATGCCCTTGCCCATGTGGCACCGCATCTGCGCGCCTTTGCGCGCGGCCTGTGCGGCTGCCGCGACCGGGCGGACGATCTGGCGCAGGAAACGATGCTGCGCGCCTGGGCGGCGCGGGACCGTTATGCGGCCGGCACCAATTTCAAGGCGTGGACCTTCACGATCCTGCGCAACCACTTCTACAGCGAAGCGCGCCGCGCCCGTTTCCATGGCGATTATGACGAGGTTGCCGCCGAGCGTATCCTCTGCGCCGAAGCGAGCCAGGAAAGCAGTGTCGAACTGACCGACGTGCTTCGTGCGCTGACCACCATTCCCGAAACCTATCGCGAGGCGCTGATTCTGGTGGCCGCCGGCAATCTTTCCTACGAGGAGATCGCCCGGATCTGCGGGATTGCGCTGGGCACAGTGAAGAGCCGGATCTGCCGCGCTCGCGCCATGCTGGCAAAAGTTCTCGAATCCGGCCAGCTCCCGGACTTCCGCCACAATTTCGTTCTGACCGGAGATGCCATCGACGCATTCTTCGAAGAGCTGGTCAGGATCGCCAACGCCGACGAGAAAGCCGAACTCGCCGCATGACAAGGATTACCGTGTCTTGGGCCAGATCTTAACAGGGGGGGCTTCGCTGGAAGCCGCTGGGGGAGCAAAGGTCCTCATTGTCGAGGACGAGTTCCTGGTCGCGCTCCAACTGGAGGACATTCTGTCCGACGGTGGGCACGCGGTGCTGGGAAGTTTCCCCGATGCGGCATCCGTGGCGATGCTCGGAGAGGCGCCCGACGTGGCGCTGGTCGACCTCAACTTGCGGGACGGGCTCACCGGCCCTGCCATCGCGCGCGAGATTGCGATCAAGTTCGGATCGCGGGTGATCTACGTCACCGCCAATCCCGGCCAGATCGACTTGCCCGCGACGACGGCGGTAGGAGTGGTCCAGAAGCCGTTCTCGCGCGAGGCGATCCTTTCGGCGGTGGCCTATGCGCTCGCGGGGTGTCCCCCGGTCGGGCGGCCGCGTGAACTGGAACACCTGAACACGGCCCGAAACGCGGCCTGAAAAGGGATACCGGCACTGCGCGAGCAGCGGGGTGGCGGCATAGTGTGGGGGCATTTCACTTCCGTTTTTGGGAGGCAGCCCATGACTCTTTTCTTCACCAAGCCTTTTCGGGTTTCCCGCAAGCTGATGCTGGTGCCCGCATCCGTTATCGCACTGGCGGCAGCCAACGCAGGTGCCCAGATCCCGGGCGTTCCTTCGATGCCGAGTACATCCTCGATGCCAAGTACACCGTCGCTGCCTGGCACGCCCTCGCTGCCCGGCACGCCATCTTTGCCGAGCACGCCCTCTCTTCCCGGCACACCTTCGTTGCCCGGCGCCTCTTCGGCACTTCCCGATCTCTCGACGATGGGCGGCAGCAACGCGGCCGGCGTGCTCAGCTACTGCGCGAAGAACCAATTGGTCGACTCGGTCGAGGGTAATTCCGTCGTTTCCAAGCTGACCCAGAAGCCAGACGTGTCACAGCAAGACAGCGGATACACGTCCGGGACGTCAGGGACGATACAGTCCGGCAGCGGTTCCAGCTTCTCGCTCGATCAGGCACCGCCGTCGGTTCGCAAGAAGGTCTGCGGCATGGTTCTCAAGCAATCGCGCTCGATGCTCTGAAGAACTGCCCGGGTTAATCTGAAAGCGCGTTTGCGCTTCAAATTAACCCGGTTTCGTGCTCGCCAATGCGGGCCGGGTCGATCGAGCCGCCGGTGGCAAGACGGAACACGCCCTTCAGGCTGGTGTCCACCGTCCAGACTTCGGCATCGTCGACCTCGAAGCGCAGCATGACTACGGCGGGATCGTCGCGCCCGCCGGGGAACCAGCTTTCGACAGCCTTGTTCCAGTGCGCGTTGCGCACGGCGGGGTCGGTTTCCTCGATCAGGGTCCCGGCGGCGCAGGCGAAGACTTCATGGTCGAGCGTCGCGACTTGCGCCATCGCTCGGCCGCCCTTGCCGATGCGGTTGTCCTTTCGACAAACGAACCAGACGGCGTGATGGGCTTCTTTGTCCAGGATTGCCGTCATGGGCTCGGCATGGCCGTGCGAATTATCCAGCTTTATCATGGTGATCGGGCTGACGGCGAAGGCTTTCCAGAACGTCTCGCGCACATTGGAATCCATGACGATCCTCCTCTCATTTGCACAAAGTCAAACGCTGTGATGGCTACGGACGTTCCCGGATTGCCTCCCGTACGGCAAGAATACAGGAAAAGGGCGTTTGCGTGGAAGACGCGCTCGCAACATGAGTATCTGGGTAAGATACGGATATTATGGCGGCGGCGAGGTTGAATTACGCCGATCCATTCTTTTTCTATTCTCGGGTGTTGCCCGGCACTTCATGGTCATCCGTTCGCGGGGCGTTGCCGCATTCCGGACAACCTCGCGGCCACTGGTGCGTTTGCACAGGACAAGCCGTTCAAAGCAGGACCATTGCCCGATGCCGCGCCTGACTTTCGCCGATCCCGATGCCCCCGGCATCACCCGCAGCCGCACGCGCGCTGGGAAGTGGGCCTATTACGGCGCGGACGGCACGCGCATCATCGAGCGCGACGAGATCGACCGGCTCAACCGCATTGCCCTGCCGCCCGCCTATGTGGACTGCTGGTTCTCGCCCGAGGCCGAAGTTCACCTGCTGGCCACCGGCTTCGATGCGCGCGGGCGCAAGCAGTACCGTTATCACCCCGAGTGGCGCGCGGGCCGCGATGCGCGCAAGTTCGATCGTTGCGCTCCTTTCGGTCAGGCCCTGCCGATCCTGCGCGAGCGGGTGGCGCGGGATCTGGCGGGCGCCGGGCTGTGCCGGGAGCGGGCGGTGGCCTCGATTGTCGCGCTGCTCGATGCGGAAGCGATCCGGATCGGCAACGAACGCTACGCCGCCACCAACAAGAGCTTCGGTGCGACCACACTGCGCATGCGCCATGCAAAGCTTCAGGGGCGCAAGTTGCGCCTGCGTTTTCGCGGCAAGCATGGAAAACTGCGCGAAGTGGTGAGCGCCGACCGTGCACTGGTTTCGTGTGTGCGGCGGATGCAGGACCTGCCGGGGCAGCACTTGTTCCAGTATCTCGATGACGAGGGCTGCGCGGTTCCGGTGGGTTCGCAAGACGTCAACGATTACCTCCACGAAACCATGGGCGAGGACTTTTCGGCCAAGGACTTTCGTACATTCGCTGCCAGCACCATCGCGTTTGCGCGGCTCTGGGAGGAGCCGGGTACGAGCCTGAAAACGATGCTGGAGGAAGTGGCGGAGCGGCTGGGCAACACGCCCGCCATCGCGCGCAAGTCCTATGTCCACCCAGCGCTGATCGCGTTCGTGCGCAAGGCTGACCCGATGCCGGAACTGCCCGCCCGGCTGCCGCGCCGCACGCAGTGGCTCACGCGCGAGGAGCGGGGGCTAATCGCTTTTCTGGAAGCGGCGCCGCCGGCGGCGAGTTGGGGGTAAACGGCATCGCCTCGTCCCGCGCCATCGCCCAATTCCCCGTCATCGCTTCGTTCCACGTCATCCTGAACTTGTTTCAGGATCCATTTCACGGCCTATCCCGGACGGCTGCGTGAATGGCGCGGCGGTGCGAGTTGCCGATAGAAGCACGGCGCAGGTGGCAAAATGGATCCTGAAACAAGTTCAGGATGACGGGGTTGGGGACGAGGTCTCGATTGACCAAATTCTGGCGATTGAGCGCACCGCAAGGGCAACCGGCGCTTCTCAATTGACCTCCTCTCCAAGCCCCGCTCAGGCTTAGCTTGTCGAAGCCCCCCGAGACGGGGCGCGAGGCTCCCCATCCTTCGACAGGCTCAGGATGAGCGTGTGCGGGAGGAGGGGAGGGGGCAGTAGGGCATCAGATCACGCCCCATCACCTCTTCGCAAGCTGCGCCAGCGCCGCCTTCACATCGCGCAGGCCATAAGGCTTGGTCACGATAGGAACGTTGCGGAAAACCTCCGCGAGCATCGAGCGTTCACCGTAACCGCTGGCGAAGATGAACGGAATGCCGCGCTCCGTCAGCGCGTGGGCGACGTCCTCGCTGGTGTCCTTGCCCAGATTGACGTCGAGCATCGCAAAGGCAATCTCTCCGGAATGGACCATGTCCAGCGCATCGGCGACGGCGCCGGCAACGCGGCAATCCTCGAAGCCCAGATCGCGCAGCACGTCCTCCGCTTCCATAGCGATGATGACATTGTCCTCCACCACCAGGGCTGCGCCGATGCTGGCGGCGGAGAGCCCGCTTTCCTGTGCCGGATCGGAGCGCGGTTCGGCAAGCGGCACCGCCGGCGTCTCGAAGGCCGCGATATGCTCGGCCGGCAGCAGGAACCGGGCGTGCAATCCCTGCACGGGGAAGTCGACCGAGGCCGTTCCCCCCAATTCGTGCGGGATGGTGCGTTCGATGATCGTCGATCCGAAGCCCCGCCGGGTCGGCGGGCAGACTGGCGGGCCATCACTTTCGCGCCAGTCGACCTCCAGCGCTCCGTCGGCAACGCGGGCCAGCGCTACTGTCACGCAGCCGTGCGTGTCGGACAGAGCGCCATACTTGACCGAATTGGTCGTCAGCTCGTGGAACACCAGCGCCAGCGTGGTGAATGCGCCGGGCGCGATCAGCGCGTCGGGGCCGAGGATGCGCACACGGTCGGCGCTGTGTCCGGCATAGGCGGCCGCCTCGGTCCGGATCAGAGTGTAGAGCGAAGAGGGCGTCCAGTCCTTCTGCGTGACCTGATCGTGCGCGCGGGCGAGCGCGTGGATGCGGCTGCCGACAATCTCCGCGAACTCGTCGATGGTGCGTGCGCCTTCCTTGCTCTGCGTCACCAGCGCGCGGATCAGGTTGAGGATATTGCGCACGCGGTGGTTGAGTTCCGCGATCAACATGTCCTGCTGGCGGTTCGCCTGCTCGCGTTCGGCATGGGCGGAATCGGCCAGCCGCAGCACCACTTCGAGCAAAGTGACTCGAAGCGAATCCGCCGCCTGGATCTCGTCCTCGCTCCAGGAGTGGGACTGGCCCCGACGCTCTTCCTTCCAGATCTCGAAGCTCTTGCGCGGGGTGAGGCGCGGGCCGTTGGGGCCGAGTTCAATGGTCTTTTCCGGATTACCGGCCCAGTTCACCTCGCGCAGCTGCTCGCGGCGGAACAGCACGATGTAATCGCGCGGCGTGCGGCTGACGGGAAGGGCGAGCAGGCCCGCCGCCTTGTCCGCCCATTCGCCCGCGGGCTCGAAAATGCGGGCGATGGCGTCGGTCGACCAGACCGTGCTGGCGCCCGCGGTGTTGAGGAAGCGCGCAAGTTCGGCGAACTGCGCCTCGTCTGGAGTCGCGCCGCGGCTGACGAAGCGCCCGTCGACCCAGCCGACCGCGCCGTCGAAGGGGATGACGCGACCGATCGCCTCGCCGAAGTCCTCGAAAGCTTCCAGCAGCGAGCCGCCCCCGGCGACGCGGGCCATGATCTCGTCATGCAGCCGCGTCGAGGCGGAGCGGCGGGCGAGCGCGAAATCGGTTTCCTTCTGCTCCAGCAGATAAGCGAAGAATTCGCCGAACAGCTCGCTGGCGGTCCGCGCCGAGTAGGACAGCGTGAGCGGGGAATAGTGGTGGCAGGCCATCAGCCCCCAGAGCTTGCCCCGACGCATGATCGAAACCGACATCGATGCCTTCACGCCCATGTTGCGCAAGTATTCGACATGGATCGGCGAAACCGCGCGCAGGCCCGACATCGAAAGGTCCAGCGGATCGCCGCTGGGCCCGGTCGCCGGGTAGATCGGCACGGTGGGATCGTCGATGTCGGAAATGATGCGCAGCAGGTTGCGCGCATAGAGCCGGCGCGCCTGTGCGGGAATGTCGGATGCGGGGAAGTGCATGCCCCGGAAGCTGTCCACCATGCCGTTCAGGCTTTCGGCGATCACTTCGCCGGCGCCGTCGGCCTCGAAGCGGTAGATCATCACGCGGTCGAACCCGGTGAGCGCGCGCATGTGCCGGGCGGCATTGGCGCAGAGCTGATCGAGCGACGGAGCCTCGCGCAGCCGCTCGATCATCGGCCGGACATAGCTGACGAAATCGCGCCGCCGCCCACTCTCGCGCGGTTCGATTTCAAGCACATAGGAACGGCCGGAGATATGCAGCGCCATGTCGAACAGGCGGCCATCGCCCATCAGATCGATTTCGAAGATGCGCTCCACGCTCGATCCGCCGCCCAGGATCTGAAGCCGCGAGCGTACATCGTGCAGCGCGTCGGGCGAGAGGAACTGCGCGGCCGGCAGGCCGATCAGCGCATGCGGATCGAGGCCGAACAACGCTTCACAATTGAGCGAGGCGTGGTTGATGATCCAGTCGCTTGAAAACGAGACGAGCCAGCCGAAGCTCTGGATGCGGCCGATTACGTGGATCGGCTCCAGATCGCATGTGTTGAGATCGACCGTCGGCGCGCCGTCAGCCATCGTTACCGATACCTCCGGCTGTATCCGGGGCGGCGGTATTCAGGGCGGCGGTACTCCGGGTGGTCTTGTGGTCGGTTTGCATCTGCTACTCGCTCTGGGCCTGCGCACTCTGGCCTATTGGCTCCCTGACGGAAAGGTCTGACAATTCCGTATCGTCGGAGTGTTTCTCCTTCCCGCTGCGCGGATCGTGCGGGAGCACTGGAGGGCGCTACCGCTCCGTAGCGTCTTACCCATCCGAACCGGTTCCGTCTGTCCACAAGTGCACGGAACCTTGCTCCGTTTGCCGGGTTGTCTGGCTCACGGCGGCTGGATCTGTCCGGCCGAAGAGTGGTGCCGTGCCCGGGAAACCCGGCCCGGTGCAGCACGTTAGCGAGCGAGTTCAGGAATTCGACATGGACGTACAGACCGTTCAAGAGGACAGCGATCTTCTCGGGGCGCTGCGTCCCGGAGACCGGGCGCTGCTCGACCCTTATCTCGTCGACGTACGGCTGCGGGCGGGTGAGGTGATCTATCGACCGGGCGATCTGGTGGAATTCTGTTATCTGCCCCGCGGTGCGGCGGTCTGCTCCTACTTCGTGGAAATGGATAGCGGCATCGAGGTGGAAACCATTCTGGTCGGCCGCGAAGGGGCGCTGGGCGGGGTGGTCAGCATGGGCCATCTGCCGGCGTTTGCGCGGTCCGGGGTGCTTCACGCGGGGCGGTTTTGGCGCATTCCCAGCCGGCAGCTTGAGGAGATCAAGGACCGGTCTCCCGCCATCGCCAACTTGTTCGCGCGCTATGCGGACTGCGTGATGGCGCAAGTGTTCCAGTCGATCGCGTGCAACGCCGTCCACACCATAGAACAGCGCGCGGCGCGCTGGCTGGGCGCGGCGGTGGACCGCATCGGGCGTGACGATGTGACGATGACGCAGGAGCAACTGGCGGCGATGATGGGCATCGGTCGCAGCTATGCCAGCCGCGTGCTCCAGCGCTTCAAGCGCGAGGGGCTGCTGCGCACGCGGCGCGGCGGCATCACCATCCTCGATCGGACGGGGCTGAGCGACAAGGCCTGTTCGTGCAACGCGCAAGTGCGTAATCATTTCGATAAAGTGCTGGAAGGTGTGTACCCGCGCGAGGGTGGGTAAAAGGCGATCCGCCTTGGGGCGCTGCGGCGCCTCCAAACCCCTGCGCCCCCAAACCTTCGTCATTGCGAGCGTAGCGAAGCAATCCAGAGGCGGTTTGCGCCGCTCTGGGTTGCCGCGTCGGCTTCGCCTCCTCGCAATGACGACGGGTGGGCGGTTACTGCCGCGGCACCCACACGCGCATGTCTACCTCGTCCGAAACCTTGAACGGCACGCCGCGCCGGTTGAGGAACAGCGCCTCCATCTCCGCCCGCGTGAAGGGCCGGGAGCCGAGGCGGCCGAACACCGCGATCTGGCCGCCGGTTTCGTCTACCGCGCGGTCGCGATCCAGCCCCTTGGACAGCGCGCGCGCCGCGCTGGGCGTGCGGGCCCAGGCGATCAGTTCGGGCATCGGCGCGGGCGAGAAGCCGTAGAAGTTCGGCTGGCTGGAGGGGGAGGTCAGTTGCACTACCTTCAGCCCGTTCACCCCGTCCGCCACATAGGCGAAGAGCGAGGCATTGGTGCTGCCCACCACCACGTCGGACACGTCGTTCATCTGCCCGCCGAATGTCTCCTTGCGGTAGATCTGCGGGAACGGCGGGCGCAGCACGTCCACGATCACCAGACCCTCCGGCCCGCCCGCGACATAGGCATATGTGCGCGCCACATAGAGGCGGCGCGCGTCGGTGAGGTGCACCGTGCCCGACGCCACGGCGACCGGATTGCGCAAGTCGGTCACGTCGAATAGCTTCAGCCCCTCGCGGTCCGTCACCCAGAGATAGCGGAACTGCACCGCGCTGGCCCGCGCGTCTTCCAGCGGGCGAACGGCAGTGACTTTCGGGTGGAGCGGATCGTGCAGGTCCACTGCGACGAGGCCGACCTTGGCGGTGATATAGGCCACTTCGCCCGCCAGCGTCACATGGCGTGCGCCGTCCAGCACGTGATCCGGGTTCCACGTCAGCGCGCGGGTCAGGCGGTTGTTGCGGAATTCGCCGTCCGCCAGCGTGTCGATATCGACCAGGATCAGGCCTTCCTCGCTATCGGTAACGACGGCGTAGGAATAGATCGGCTCGAACGCCTGTTCCTGATTGGCATCGCGCAGGCTCATCGGAGTGCCGTCCGCCTTGTGCAGCGGCTGGCCTTTGGCATCGGCCAGCATGGTTGCGGCCATCTGGCGGTTGCGGGTGGGGGCGATCGGCTGGGTGGTGGCGATCGCCATGCAAGTGGCGTTCTTGCTCTTGACCCCGGTATCCTGACCCAAGGGTGAGAACGGCGCGGAAATCACTGCGTCGGACACGCCCTTGTTCGCCACCGAGGCGACGTCATAGACCTTGAAGCCGCCGCGCCCTTCGGCAACGAACATGTATTCGCCGCGCAATTGCAGGCAGCCGACCTGATCGCGCGTGCCCTGCGTGACATTGCGGAACTGTTCCAGCGGACGCGTCTCACCCGAGAGCTTGGCATCGAACGTACTGCCGCGGGTCCAGTTCTTCAACTCGCGCCCGTTCTGTTCGACATGCAGGCGCCAGTAATCGGGATAGGCATAGCGCTGGAGGTAGGACCCGATCACCGCCTGCGGTTCATCCCATTCGGTAACACGCACGGCCTCGAATCCGGCTTCGAGCCCGACCCATGAATTGAGGCCTACGAAATTCACGAAATTGGTGCCCAGCAGCAGCGTCTGCGCCAGAATCGCGTTGTTGTCGTCCTTTTCGGACAAGTGGCAGTCCGAACAGGTCTTCGTCTCGGAAAGGCGGACCGTATGCGGGAAATGCGGCGCGAAGGCCTGGCTGGAGAAGCCCGCCGCGCTGATCGGCGGCTGCTGGATATAGATCCGTTCCCGATTGGCATTGGTGGAGGATAGCACCAGCGCCGATGTGGAGCGCACCGGCGCCACTTCCGCGCCCTTGGTGGTCATGTGCTTGCCAAGCTGGAACATGTCGTCCCGCGCGACTTGCGGGTTATAGGTCGCGAAGTTGCGCGTCTCCTCCCCTTCGAAGTGGTGGGAGGATGTTTTCCAGTTCGCCTCGACCGGCAGATGGCAGCCGCCGCAACTGGTGGTCCACGAAAGGTGGCAGGTGAAGCAGGCCATCTCTTCCGTCTTGTGCGCGCGGTCGGCCATGGGCACGCCGGGGCCGAAGCGGAACGAACCGTCATCCGCGCCCGAACGGCTCATCAGCTTGGCGCGCGCGGCCTTGGCGTTGAATTCGGGAGAGGCGGGATCGACCGCGTTGACCACCAGCTTCACGTCCCACGAAAGGTTGGGATCCACCACCGATCGCTGCGTCAGGTGCCGCCTGCCGCCAACATCGGTGCGCCATTCGAAGCGGCGCTGGCCGTCGGCATTGCGCAGCAGCGAAAGGTCGGTGCCCTTGGGCGGCGCGGCCGGGCCGGAGGTGAGCAGGGTGGGCAGCGCGTCCGCCGTGCCGTGGCAGTCCTTGCAGCCGATCTCCACCGCGTTGGCGACTTCGCCCTGGATCAGCCCGTTGCCGTGGGCATCCTGCGCGAAGTGGCAATCGGCGCACTGCATGCCCTTTTCGGCGTGGATGTCCATCATGTGGACGGCCTTGCCGGGATTGACGCCGGGCTTCACGAATTTGCCTTCCCCGGCGCGGCGCCACTTTTCCGGATCGTCGGGAGAGATGATGTGCGCCTTGTCGGTGCCCCAGGTGGCCATGTTGCCCCCGGCATCGAGCAGGTTGCCCGCGCGGTCCCGCTTGAAGATCGCGCGGAAGGCCCAGCCGTGGCCGTGGTAATCGGCGAACTGGGTGTCCTTCAGTTCGGGATTGAGATCGTAGAGGTTGCGCAGGAAGTCGATATCGCCCCACTTGCCGCGCGGGGCGGCGCCTTCGGGATTGCGATCGTTCACCGCGCGCACTTCGGCGGCGGTGGGGTACTTCTGCTTTTCCGGCCACATCATCGGCGCATCCGCCTCGTAATCCCACATCGTGTAGCCGAGGTAGGAATTCAGGAAGATGTTGGGCTGGTGCATGTGGCAGTTCATGCACTGCGCGGTGGGAATGGCGCGGGTGAACACATGCTGGAGCGGGTGGCCGCGTTCGCGCTTGTCCGCCCCCTGTCCACTTTCGGCGTCATGCCCGTCCTTGAGAGCGCCATGCGCGCCCCGCTGGGTGAGGGCGGCGATGGTGGGATCGCGGGTGATGCTCTGCCCGTCACGACCGAGGCTGGCATAGATCAGCGAGTGGCGCGGTTCCCGGTCGTTGGCATAGATCACGTGGCAGGCCGTACAGCCGGAGGAGCGATAGTCGCCCGGCTGGTCGTTCGTGCCCATGAACCAGGTATAGGGATCGTTGAGGCGCGTCTTGTGGATGTTGAGCACCGGAATGGCCACGCGAAGGCCGGTGCCGGGGCCACGGTTGGACTGCTTCAGGTCCGGCCGGCCCGGCTCCTCCAGCCGCTGGATTGATCCGGACAGGTTCGGCAGGCCCACTTCCGCAAAGCCCGACCCATTGGTGCGTCCACCTTGTTCGAACACGCGGAACACGTCGGCAGGGGGCATGACGTTCCAGGTCGGCAACGGATAGAGCGCCGCCAGCGCGCCGCGTGCTTCCTGCGCGGGCGTTACCGTGCCGGGCGGGGTGCCGGGGGAGAGCAGCTTCGCAGGCTCTCCCTTGGCGGTGTAGGCCTCCCCGAAGATGTAGTTCTTGAACGGCGCGATGCCGTTGTTGTACGCCGCGCCGCCCCAGAGCATGGCGCCGGTCGCCATCAGCGAACGTTCCGCCGCCTCGATCGCGGGCATGTGGCAATTGCCGCAGGAATCACGCGCCACGCGGTAGTCGCCGGGATTGACGAAGCGGATGTATTCGGGCGCTTCCTTGTTCAGCAGGGTATAGCTGCGTTCCGGATTGGCGGAACTCGGCCAGTTCCAGCCGTGCGGATAGCGCGGCAGCACATGCGCCTTGTTCCGCGCGGCCACATAGTCGGGATGGTCGAAACCCAGTTCCGGGCGGCCGCGCACGGCGGGATTGCCGCCGTGGCAGTCCACGCAGCCCAGTTGCACGGCCGGACTGGCATGCATCGAAGGCGCATCGGAATCGGTATGGCAGGTGAGGCACCCTGCGGATTTCGAGAGCACATCCGCCGCGCTCTGCCGCGCCGGGGCGGCCGGCGCGCGGACCAGTGAATAATCGCGCGTGACGGGTCGTTCCTCGCTGCTCGCCGTGAGCCGCGCCGCCGGAATGGCAAAGGCGGTCAGCAGCGCCAGAAGGAAGACGAGGCGGCTCAAGCGCATCAGTAACTCACGATCACATTGGCGAGCACCGAGTAATAGCTGCGGTTGCCCTGATTGTTGTCGAACAGGTCGCGGAAGCCCTTGCCCGCCACCAGCGTCGCGGCGCTGAGGCGCATCACGATGTTCTGCGTCGCTTTCGGCCGCCAGACCGCCGCCATCGACAGGTCCCAGCCGATATCGCCCGGGATCGAACCTTCGTTGCGCAGCGTTTGCAGCACGGTGGTATTCTCGAACCACAAGTGGTTGGCATTGCCTGACAGGCGCAGCTCAGGCGTCAGGTCGAAGTCCGCGCCCGCGCCGGCCAGCATGGTGCCGGGGTTGTTGAAGTTCGACTGGCCCTGTTCCTTCGACGAGCGCAGCGAATTGAGAATGCCGTTGCGCCCGTTGATGGAGATCACCCGGCCGCCGCCCGCGAACGGGATCGACTGGCGGATCCAGTAACTGGTGTCCGCGCCTGCGAAGACCGGGTTTTCGAACACCGCATCGAAGCCGGTTTCCGTATTGTCGTACGGATCATGATCGCCGCTGGCCCAGAGGCCGGACAGACGGAAGCGCATCCAGTTATGATCGTAGCTCAGTTCGCCGGCGGCGAAGAAGGCGCGGATGTTCGCGGGGCGTCCGGTGAAAATGCTGTCCCGATCCTGCCCCAGCGCGGCATAGGCCGATGCGGTGAGGTTCAGGCGACCGACATGCCCATCGGCATTGTAGCCAAGGTAATAGACGTCATAATCGCGCCCGCGCAGATTGCCGATCAGCGCCGGGCGGACGGGAAAGCCGTTATCGTCGATCTCGATCCGGCCCGCTTCGCGATTGCGGTTGTAGGCAAGGGTGATCTGGCTGGTGAGGGCGGGGATCAGGAAATCCTGCCGGTAGACGTTGGCAATGAACAGCAGATCGTCGCGCGGGCGCTGGACCACCGAATTGAGGCCGGAATTGGTGTCCTTCTCCAGCCGCCAGAACGCGGCGAGGTTGTATTGGAAGCGATTGCCGTCGCGGTTGCCGAACAGGCGGATGCCAAGCTGCTGGTCGTTGAACAGGAAGCCCCGAAAATCGGCCTGAAACGGCTGGATGCCGACGCGGATGGAATCGAAATCGTACCGGTCGGACACGTTGCGCAGGTGATAGTCCACGAACAGTTCCTGCACGCCCAGGAACTGGTCAGCGCGGTGCGAGGGCTTGCTGGGCTCGACATGCAGCACGCGCTTTTCGGGCACGTTCACGTAGTTGTAGTTGAACGCGAGGGCGACGCGGTACTCGATCTCCGGCGGCTTGAACGCCGTGTTGCCCTTGGTCAGCCCGGCGCCGAGGATGAAGGTCTGCGAGAAGACGAGGCTGGCATCCTTGCCGAACACATCCAGACTGCCCGGCCGCTCGGTAGTCTGCACGCCCACGGGAATGGGGAAAGTGCGCGGTTCGAACACCGTGTCCGATATCGCGGAGAGCGAGAAGAACCAGTCGTCCCCCGTGATCGGCAGCCATTTCACTTTGGCGCGGTCGATCGGGCGATCGCCCTTCAGGGTGTTCTGGTGATAGGGATCGAACCAGCGTTCCTTCACCACGCCCAGCGTTTCGATCAGGCGCCAGCGGTCCGGCACCGGGATCTGGTCGGTGGGAAAAGCCTCAGGCGGGGGCGCGCGCACGGCGCCGGGATTGTCCTGCGTGACGCGGTCGGGCAGCGGCGCCTGATAGCCGGGACGGCGGCGGCCGGGGATCACGCCGTTATCGACATCCTCTGGCGGGGCTTCGCTGCCCGGTGCATCCAGCACCGGCGGCTCAGCAGCGGGCGGCGCCGCCTGCGCGACTATCAGGGGGACGAGAAGGGCGCTCAGCACGTCATAGTCCCTGGCAGACGTTCTGGTCGCTGGTGTCCAGGAACGGCGCGAACGGGCAATTGATATAGCGCAGCCGTACGCCGCTGCCGTTCACGTTCACCACGATCTGGTCCGCCCGGATCGCCGCCGGGGCATTGCCCAGCGTGCCCAGCTTGACCCCGGCATTGTTGGTGCCGAGGAACGAGATCATGTCGTCCTGATCGATGCCGTCGCCCGACACGCCGATGGCGCCCACCAGCACATTGCCGCGATAGATCGGCACCGATCCGGGAAAGATCTGGATGCCGTTCTGCAAACGATTCTGGCCGCTGGCCGCATCGGGCAGATACGTGCAGCGCGCCTGCGTATCGGCCGCGCTGGCCCCGGTCACATAGTTCAGGTGCTGGGCAAGGTTGGTCAGCACCAGTGCCGATTGCAGCCCGGTGGAGAACGGGTTCCACTGCGCGATCGGGCGTGAGAGCGGCCCGTTCGGATTGCCCACTTCGCCATCGGGGAAATAGGGGCGTGACAGGTTGCCGCCCGAACGATCGGCAAAGGCGTAAGTGCCGGTCAGCGCATTGGCATCGTTCAGGAACGTGCGCACTTTGCCGACGAAGCCCTGCACATCGGCGCTGGGATCGGCCAGGAGATCGCTACCCGCGTGGCTGCCAGAGAAGAACGCGGCGGTGCGCGCCTTCTGAAGCGAAACGTCCGCGCCGAAGATCGGCGCATCGGGTGCGCGGACAATGCCCAGCACCGCGCCATGCGTATCGACCATGGAGATCGTCACTTGCGCGCGGCTGTCCAGCGGTTGACGGATCTGGGCGCGGGCGCGGGTCATGATCGCGAAGGCCTGTTCCAGCACCGTGCGCACTTCGTCGGCAGTGAGCGGCTGGGCCACGTCTCCGCCATCGGTGGCGGCGCGGATCGGGAAGCGATTGGCGCCGCTGCCGTCGGTCAGCACGAAGGCGTCACGGTCGGAAAACTCGGCGCTGGTGGAGGCGCGAATGCCGGAGCTTTCGGAGCCATAGGCGGTGCCTGCGCGCAAAGTGGCGGTCTCGAAGTAGCCGCGCACGGTGACGAGGCTGCCCAGCGCGGGCGCGGTCTGCGCGTATGTAGCGGCGGAAACGTCGAACAGGCCGGTGTAGACCGCGTCCGAATAGCGCAGCTGTGTGCCGTCCACATAAATGCGGTCGGCCTGAATGCTGGCAGGAGCCTCGAAGCCCACTGTGCCCGCCAGCGCGATTTGCTCGTCGATGTCGGTATCGGTGTCGAGCACATTGGTATCGAGCGAATAGGCCCCGTCCGCACTGACGCCCACGCCGCCGACCAGCACGCCGTCGATATAGAGCGGAAAGCCCCCCGGATCGGCCGAAAGCCCCAGCGGAGAACGCTTGGGCCCGATCATCGCGGCATTGCCGGACGCCTGAAAACGCTGCGCGAAATCGGAGCAGGGAAGCTGGCTGAACTGCACGCCGAACAGCGGCCCGCTCTCCAGCCCCACAGTGCTTGGCGCGGGCGGGAAGTGCTGCTGCACGATCATGCTGGCGGTGCGCGTGGAGAAGGCATTGCCACCGCTGGACAAGTACGCCCCGGTCACGGCCTTGGCGATGGCGGCAGCTTCGGACGGGACCGAAAGGCCCTGAATGTCGATGTTCTGGCCGTTCGGCGCATCGGGGATTTTTGCCGTGGCCGGCGCGCCGTTCATCCGGAACACGGCCAGCACGTTGCCCACCCGGTCCACCACCGCGATCGTGCCGGGATGGCCCGATTGGCTGGCCTGCGCGGCGGCCTGCGCGACGACTTTGCCCACTTGGGCCGATGTCAGCGCAAGCTGCGCGGGCGCGGTATATTCGCCCAGTACGGTGCCCGTGCCTCCACCCGAAGAACTGCCGCCGGAACTGCTGCCGCCCGAACCGCTTCCGGAAGTTCCGCCGGAAGACCCGTCACTCCCCCCGCAGGCGGCGAGCAGAGCGAAGGCGGCAATGGCGATTATCGATCGCAGGCGCATCAGTGCAACGCTCCGATCGCGCGGGTGGCCTGGCCCAGCGCGGCGCGGAAGGCGGGGGGATCGAAACGCTCGGGCGCGGCGGTGGCGGCATAGGCGCGGTTGATTTCGCCCCGGATACCGGCAGCGGCGCCCACGGTGACGCGGCCGTCGCGCACCAGCGCGTTCAGCAGGGTGTCCACTGCCATCACCGCCTGCGCCGATCCGGTATAGTCGGTGAAGCGCGCGGTCGTGGTCTTGCCCGAAATCGCGGCGATCACCGAAAAGGCGGTGTCGCCCGAATAAGTGCGTGCGGCCAGAGTGTCTGAAAGAGTTGCTGCGGCTGTGCCCAGTGCTTGCGCGGCGGCCACGCTCTGCGGGCGGCCCTTGGCCATGGCGGCATGGAAGCCGCGCGCGGCGGCATCGAAACGCGCGGCTTCCGCCGGGGCGAGCGTGGCGGCAACGGCCGACAGCATGATCATGTTCTCGTCATTGAAGGGGGGATTGCCGAAGGGGATCGGCCGGCCGGGATTGACCTCGAACTTGCGGACCGCGCCCGGATCGTCGCTGATCGGGCGGTGGCACGAATGGCAGTCGAAGAAGGTGAACTGCGGGAACAGGCCCTCGTTCGCCAGCGCGGGATCGGCGAAAAGCCGCGTCTGGCGGCGGATCGCCTCAGCCTGCCCGACGGCCCAAAGCTGCACGCTGTCCAGCCGGCCCTTGCGCTTCGCATAGTCGCCGTCGAGGTCGTAATGCGCCTGCAGCGCGGAGAACAGGTCCAGTTCGAAGGAAACGCGCGGGTGCCCGGCGGCCATCATCGCATGGGTGACGAACTGCCCCGGCTTGTCGCTGCCGTAATGGCAATCGAGGCAAACGCGGGCGCGCACTTGCGGCTTGTCTAGCGCGGTCATCCCGGCGGCCAGATTGCCGGCATGGCTGGCGGGCATGGCATAGTGGCTGGAAATCCAGCCCGAAGCCGCGCCGTGGCAGGATTCGCAGCCCACCCCGTCGGACGCCTGATAGCGTTCGCCCCGCGCGGCGGCGGGCGCATTGGTAGCATGGCAGCCAAGGCACGCCGGCGCCGAAGCCGCGCTGCCAAGCCCCAGCGCCGCCGCGATCCTCTGGCCGCGCGTTCCGGAAAGTACCGCCGCCGCGCGCGAGTGGGCACCGGCGGGGCTGGACGGGTCTTGCCACAACCGCAGTTCGTCCTGCCGCACGACTTTGCCATCGCCTTCGCCGCGCCCGTGGCAGGTCGATCCCGCGCAACTGGCGACACCGAGGTAGTTGGCCGCCTGTGCCATCGTTGCCGCAGTCAGGCAGGCAAGCGCGATGACCAGCAGCCGGGCCAGCAGGGACTTCCGTTTCTTCGCAATCACTTGCTGCTGTCTCCCGCGCAACCTTGCGCGCCGGAAGAGCAACCAGCCTCCCAGAGGTCTTCGTTGCCGATGCCGGTGACGGGATCGTCGACCAACGGCAGGTTCTCGCCCGGCTGGAATTCGGGCACGTCGACCGTGATGGGCGACACGGTGATCTGCGCGAGCGGCGTGGTGGGCGTGTCATCAGGATCGAGAGCGCCCTGAAGGTCGCCCTTGGTCAGGACCGGGGCCACGATTGCGGGCTGCACGATCAGGCCGCAATTGCCGCCGATGGCGCAACCGTTGACCGTCGAACCAGCCGCATAGGATCCGTTGATGGCGATAGTGCCCACGGTGTCGAGCCCGGTAACGATCTGGCCATTGGCATCGTAGGTCACGCCGTTGATGACGATCCGCGTGGCCCGCGATCCGGTGGCGATGGTGAGGGCTCCCACATTGAACCCGCGCCGATCGGCATAGGCGGTCGAGGCGCCCGTGTTCTGCACATAGATCCCGTCCCGCACCGTGGCGGTGATCGCTCCGGCACTGACGCCGCCGGTCCCGCTGGTGGCAGGGGGCGTGTCCATCGCCGCATTGATGGCGGCGATCCCGGTGGCCTGATCGAGCGCGGTAATGGCGGCGCTGCTGGCGACCACGAAGCGATCGGCATTGACGTTGAGGCGGCCTTGTCGTGCGCCCGCACTGTCCGCCAGCGCAATGCCGCCGGCGTCGGTCACCACTTCGAGACTGCCGGCGTCGATCCCGAGACTGTCGCTGGCCGAGGACGTTTGCAGGGCAAGCGGCCCGGTCACGGCGATCCGGCCGGGCGAGGATAGCAGCAGAGATCCACCGGTGCCGATCTGCCCCGATGCACCGAAGCTCAGGGAAAGGGCGTCCACCACCATGTCGCCCGGCTGGCTCGACTGCCCGGCCGCGACGGCAATCGACTGGTCGGCGAAGACCTGCGCGAATTCCGCAGCGTCGAGACTGTAACCGCCGGTCTGGGCGGTTCCGCCGAGCCACGTCGTGGTGTCGCCGGACGAGTTGGTGAAACGGACCGTCTGCGTCGTGCCGCGTCGGCCGACTTGCGCACGGCGCCCGATGGCGATGTCTGCAGAGGCGACCGAGATCGTTGCCCCCGCAACTGCCCCGCCAAGCGTCGCGAGATTGCCTGCAGCAAGATCAATTCCCCCACCAGCGGTAAGGTCGCCATCCGCGGTGAGATCATGCCCGGCGGTAATCCTCATGTCCGCGCCAGCGGACAATGCAGCCGGCATGGTGACATTCGCCCCACTGGAAATGACGAGTGACCGACCGGCCTGCACCGTATCACCAAGCGTCACGTCGCCGTTGGTGGCCGTAAGCGAGACGTTCCCGCCGCCATTCAGCATGCCTGCGGACAGGTTCCCCACGGCTTGCATGGTGATATCGCCGAACGCAGTGACAGGCGCGGAATTCGCGATATCGCCCCCGGCCGAGAAGGTGATCGAATTGCCGCTCACGGCGGCAAGCGTGGTTATGTCCGCTCCGCTGGAGACGGCGAGCAGGCCACCGGCCTGCACGACATCGCCGAGCACCACGCCGCCATCGCCCGCAATGAGCGAAACATTCCCGCCGCCGCTCAATGCGCCGGCGGAGATGCCGCCGAGCGCGGTCATCGTCAGGTCACCCGATGCCGTGACCGGAGCGGCAGTGGTGATGTCGGTACCGGCCGAGTATGTGACCGAACTGCCGTTCACTGCGCCGTTGGACACGACCTGCAAGCCGCTGGTGAGAGTGACCGCGCCCGTGGCATCGACGGTATTAACGACGAGTTCGCCGCTCGCCGTCAGCGAGAGCGCGCCGCCCGTCGCGTCGGCGTCTGCAAATGTCAGGGCGCCGGCCGAACTGATGTCGACCGAACGGCCGGAAACGGTGACCACCCCGTTCAAAAGCATGTCGGTGATCGAAACCGCGCCGAGCGCCGATTGCAGCAGGATATCCCCGTTGGACGTGATCTGGGAGAGGGCGATGCCGCCTGGCGCCGAGATCGAGACGGCGCCGATGCTGGAAAGCGCGCCGGTACCCGTGACCGCGCCCTGTGTCGAGGAAACCACGATCGAACCGGTGCTGTTGAGGCTTCCGACGGCGCCCGTCATGGCAAGATCGATGTTGCCGGTCGCGGTAATGGCGGTCTGGCCGAAGACGGTGATCGGTGCGCCCGCCGCTGCGCCGCTGAACCCGAGTCCATCGCTGCGGGCGGCGTCTCCTTCCGCGCGGGCAGTCAGGTTTCCGCCGATCGTCAGGTAGCCCCCCGAAGCCGCATTCGCGCTGCCGAGTTGGACAAGTCCCGCCACTGTCGGCGGCGGGGGAAGCAGCGCGCTGCCGCCCGGGAGTGCCGAAGCATCGAGCGAGACGTTGCCGCCGATCCGCGCGTCGCCCGCGCGCGAAAGCAGCGCGGCGGTACCGCCGGTGGCCGTGCCGAGCGCGGCGCTGTCGGCGCCGCTGTAACCGGCGGTCGCGCCGGCGCCGACCGTGAGGTCTCCGCTGATGACGAGCGTTCCGCCCGCTCCCGACTGGTCGACCAAGGCGCTGCCGCCACGGGCGTCTCCGCCCAGACCCGTCGCGCCATTGCCGTTTCCGCCCGTGCCGATAGCCAGCACCGTCACCGGGCCGACCAGCCCCATCGTGCCGCTACCGCTGTTGGCGATCATCGCGGAACCGCCCGTGCCGGAGCCCCCGGTCGCATCGTTCGAGAGACCGCCGCTGCCGTTGGCGCTGACGAGCGCCTGACCCTCGGCAAAGACCCCGCCGCCGGAGGCCTGCAACCGCGCCGTACCGCCGATGGCGTTGCCCGCCGTGGCGGTGGTATCGGGGGCGGTGTCGCCAGCCAGCGCATTGGCCGAAACCGTCAGCATGTTGGCGTAGACATTGAGCGCGCCGCCCGTGACGTCGATGGAGGCAAGGCCGCCCGCCGCATTGCCGGTGCCGAAGCCGCCGCCGTTATCGCCGCTGGTCCCCTCCGCCATCACGGTGAGCGCGCCGTTCAGCGACATCGTGCCGCCGGTGATCGTGAGGGAGGCGGTGCCGCCGGTGCCGCTGCCACTGGCGGCGTTCCCGGCGGGCCCGCCGTTGCCGCTGGCATTGACGGTGCCGGTGCTGTCCACCGCGATCGTGCCGCCCGCGAGGCCGATCTGCGCGGTGCCGCCGATGGCGCTGGCGCCTGCGCCTGTGTCGACCGTGCCGTAAACCCCGTCGATATAGCCCTGGAAATTACCCGAAGCGCTGGCATCGACCGAGAGCACGCCGGCATAGCCGTAGCTGGAATTGGCGCGCACTTGCAGGGTGCCGCCGTTCGCCACGCTCAGCCGCGCGGTTCCGCCGGTCATCGTTCCGGCATCCTGCAAGGCGCCGACGCCTGAGACATTGGCGAGGACGGACACGTCACTGGAATCGAAGTTGGAGCCGTCGATCGAGAGCACTGCCTCGCCGCCGGTCAGCGACGGGCTGTTCAAGGGAACGGAACCGAGGCCTTCCAGGTTCATCGTCGCCAGGGCGCTGACCGTGGCAGAGCCTTCCATCGTGAGCGAGGAGCCGCCGCTCAGCGCGACGCCGGCGTGGCCCGCCGAAGCAAAGGCGCCGGGCTGCCCGTTCGTCGCACCGCTGGCATCGGCCGTTACATAGAGTTCGCCGGTCAGCGTGACGGTCGCGCCGTTCAGCGCCAGATTGGCGCCGCCGGTCAGGCTGCCGGTAGCGTTGCCGCCGATGCCGGAGCCGCTATCGACCCCGCCCGCAGCGGCGTTTGCGTTAAGAGTGATGCCGTCCCAGTCGTAAGTGCCGCCGGTTAGCGAGATGCCCGCAGTGCCGCCAAAACCATTGCCGGACTGGGCGCTGGAGTCGCCGCCATGGCCGTCTGCGCCCAGCGAGACATAGCCGAAATCGAGCACGCCGCCGCTGCTGACAAGCTCGGCCCGCCCGCCGTACCCATTCCCGCCGATGCCGTCCCCGCCATCGCCGCCTCTGGCGGTGGCATCGATGCGGACATCGCCGTTGTAAAAGTTGCTGGCATTCCACGCGGTGTTTGCGCCTGTCGAAATGGTGACGGAACCGCCGTATGCGTCTCCGCCCGCGACAGCCCCCCTGCCGCCTTCGCCTGTGGCGTAAACTTGCAGGTAGCCGCTGGTCAGGCTGCCATTGCCGGTCAGTGAAAGCTGGATCGTGCCGCCTCTGGCAAGGCCGCCCGCGCTGCCGGGATAATCGCTATCCGCGCCAAAGGCACTGGCGGTGAGGGCCAGGGATTGCATGTTCATCGGGCCGTCGCTGGCGATGGTGATCGTGCCGGCCGTTGCGCTGCCGCCGTCGATCGCATTCAGCCCGCCAACGGCACTGACGTTGAAATCTCCATAAAGGGCAGAGAGGCTACCGCCGCTGTTCGTCAGCGATATGGTGCCGCCGACGGCATCGCCGCTGGTCGAAAGGGCATTGTCGAAATCGCCCCGGGCCGAGAGCTGAAGAGCGCCGCCAATCGAGAATGTGCTGCCGGTGCCGACGTTGATCGCAATGGTGCCGCCCCGCTCGGCATAGCCGGCATAGGCCGAGAATGCGCTGGAAGTCGTCGGGTTGTTGTCGATGATCGAGGCACCGCCCAGCGCGTCGAGCTGGATCGTATCGATGGCGTTCAACTGTACGGAATTGTCGAACACCGTCTGGATCGTGGGGGTCACGTGGATGCTGCCGGTGACATTCGCCGTCATCGCCGAAGTGAAGTGGGCATCGCCGACGGTGATGTTGGAGGGATCGGCCGTGACGGCAGCGGCATCGACGCCGTCGATCCCGTGACCGGCGGTCAAGATCACGGCATTGCTGTCATCGGTGGCGGAGGCCGCCGCGTCGTAGCCGATGCTGCCCGAAAGAAGCATGGTCAGGCCATCGTTCTTGCTGACCGCCACCATGCGGATCACGCGCGGATCGGCGGCCCCGGCCGAGCTGCTGCCGCCGGTCGATCCGGTATGGACGATGCCATTGGGATCGTCGGTGCCGGAGGAGACGGCGATGTCGAACATGCCCGCGTTCATCGTGATGTCGGCGGCATTGGCGGCGACATAGGCGATGGGCCCGTCCGCGCGCACGGTGCCGCCCTGCTCGATGCGGGGGGAGACGATGGCGATGTAGGATCCGTTGTTCGGCGCCTGCGGGTTGAGGCTGGCGGTGATCTGCGCGCCGCCGGCGATACTGACCAGCGAGGCCCCGTTCGACGGCGCGGTGAAGCGGATCTCCCCGTTCGGGCCGTAAAGTCCGCCCGTCGTGTCGATGGGATCGGTGGTGAGCACCAGCCCGCCGACCGAAAACTGCGCGGAGGCCCCGACGATGATGCCGTTGGGCGAATAGAACCACACGTTGCCGCCGGTTCCGCCCAGCAGGTCGCTCTGCACGGTGCCGTTGAACTGGACGGCCGAATTGGTCGGCGCGCCCAGCGTGTCCTGCGTGACGATGCGGTTGAGCACGGTGTAGTCCGTGCCCGAAAAACCGCTGCCGGTGGTGAAGCTGGCGGTGGTGCCGGCGGGCTGGAAGTTGACCGGCCCGCCGCCGGAATCGGGCGCCACCCAGTCGATCACCGTCTGGTTCGAGCTGACCTGCACTTGCGTGGTGCCGGTGCCGGTGTTGATCGTGGCGTTGCCGGTGGTGACGGTTCCGGTGCCCTGGAACGACTGCGCCGTGGCCGCGCGCGGGAGCAGGGCGGCGAGCACCAGCGCGGGAATGCTGGCACCGGCAAGCGCCATTGAAATGCGGTTCTGGATCATGACGCATCCCACGGCAGCAGCCGTGCCCTGATGGTGAAGAGTACGCGCACGTCGCCGCGTTCGGCCTGAAGGCCGGTGCGGTTAAGCGGAACGGCGAGCGAGAGATTGCCGTCGAAACGGTCGTTCCAGCGGCCGCGCAGGCCGCCGCCGGCGGTCCATGCCTCGTCCGGATTTTCAAGCGCGCCGGGCCGATGGCGCCATGCCCAGCCAGCATCGACGAAGGCATAGGGCTGAACCACGAGGCCGCCGCTGCGCCGTCCGGAAAGCCGTCCGTAGCGCACCTCGAACGCGGCGCCGATGCCGCTGTCTCCCGCGACCGTGCCGGGATCAAGCCCGCGTCCGATCGTGTAATTGCCCAGGCTGAACTGCTCGTAGGACAGCAGCGTGTCCGGCGAATATTGCGCGCGGGGGGAGAGGGCGAGGGTAATGCCCGGCACGGGCCGGAACTCCGCGTTCACTTGCGCGCGCATCACGAAGGCGCTGGGATCGGCAAGCTGGTTGCTGATCGGCACATGCGGTGCGAGACACTGGGTGATCGGCGAGCAATCGTCGCTGGCGCCAAGCCCGCGCAGCCCCTGCCGCAGTTCGGCCAGCCCGCCCAGTCGCCAGCGCGGCTCGCCCAGCGAAAAGCGCCCGCGCCCGAGCAGGCTGTCATGGTCGATGGTGTCGAAGGCAAGGCGGCCGTAGAGCACGCGCAGTCGGTCGCGTGTGAACGGTGCGCCTGCATAATTGAGGTCCTGATCGACCACTTCCAGCCCGGCCCCGGCGCGCAGCGACATCGCGCGGCGGCGGATCACGGGATAGGTTAGGCCCACGTCCCCCACCACCGTCTCGGTCTTGAAGCGTAGCGGGCCGGAGGGCTCCGAACGGCCCCACAGGATATTGCCGCCAAGCCGCAGCCCGCTGGTGCCGATGGCGAATTCGTGGCCGGCCTGAAGCACGGTCTGCTCATCGAAATCGAGCGTGTTGAACAGGCTGAAGCTGGTGCGGTCGGCCAGCCCGGTCAGCCCGTTGAGCGCGGCCTGCACGAAGACGCCCGTGGGCCCGGTGCTGCTGGAGCCGAGGTTCTGGAGGCCGATGCCCAGTTCGAACGGGCGGCGGTGAACCAGCAGGTCTCCCACCACGTCGCCCGGCTTGCCCTTGGCGGGGCGCAAGGTCAGGCGCACTTCGTAGCCCGGCATGTCGCCCAGCAGCAGCAACTGGCGCTCGGCCTGATGGGTGTTGAACCAGGACTCATGCGTCAGCCGGTTCAGATAGGCGGCGATCTGCTTCTCGGCCGGGCCCGGCCTGCCGCGCACCTGCACTTCGACAAGGTGGGCGACCATCACGTCGAAATGGACGGTGCCGTCCTTCTCGATCCGCTGTGGCGGGATCTGCACGGCGGCGAGGTAGCCGAGCGCGCGCAGCGCCGTCGCCGCGCGGTCGCGCACTTCGCAGAGCGCGGAAACCGGCAGGTCCTTGCCCGCCATGTCCCGCCAGGTATCGTCGAGGATCGCCGGATCGACGGCCTTCAATCCGCCGAACTCGACCCGGGAGAACCGCACGCGGGTTGCGGCAAAACCGGGCGCGGCAAGGGGGCAGGGGCCGCGCTCGATATCGTCGTCGATGGTCAGGCGGGGGCGAGCGGGCGTAGCCGGCGGGGTTTCCTGCCCGGCCTTCAGTTCCTCGCGCGTCTGCGGAGTGGGCAGCGGAAGCGGAGCCGCCACCTGGGCAAGCGCCATCCCCGGCGCCAGCAGCGCGGAGAGCGCCCCGCCGATGCCGGAAACTCGCAGCCATTCCCGATGCGAGGCATTCGGTTTCATTTCACATTCCCCCTCGCCGGACTTCCCCTGTCCGGCCGATCGTCAATTCATTGCGGCGGTAGCGTGGCCCCGTCGGTGGCGCCGTCTGTGGCGCCATCGCTCGGCCCTCCGGTCGGCTCGCCGATCGCGCCCTCGTGCGGCCCGTCGCTGGGAAGCGCCAGAGCATGGGTCAGTACCGCGAGCTGCCCGTTGCAGCCGCGCCCCATCAATTGGCCGGCCAGCTGTTCGGGATCGCGCGGGGCCTGGGCAATGACCGAGAAAGTCAGGTCCACGGGCGGCGCGGATCCGTCCGACACCTCGTAGGAAGCGCCGTCCTCGGCCGGGGCGGCAGTCTCGTCCCAGGCGGCGACTGTGGACTTGTCGGCAAAGGCCAGTGCGGCGCGTTTTCCGGCGGGCTTGTGGTTCACGACGGCAGCCGTGCTGTAGCTGACCGCGCCCTCCATCTCCGGTCGCCAGGCGCGGATCGGGACACCGGCAATCACGCAGACCGGGCCCGGCACCGTCACGTCGACGTACCACAAGTTCGGACGCAGCGGCTGGCCATTGGGCCCGGCGCCGCGCACGGCTCCGGTGCGCACGCGGCTGGCGTCGCGCTGCTGGGTGAGGGCGACGAACGTGCTGCTGCGGCTGGCACCGGCAGGCGCGCCGACCGTGTAGGTGCCCGCGCCCTTGAGTACGCGCGTGCCCTTGGCGTCGAGAATGGTGACGCTGTCCGAGGGTTTGAGCGTGACGGAAGCGGTGTCCGGCAACTTGCGGCCGGGCGGATAGTCCTTGGCCGATGGGCCGCTGGAGGCGACGACGATACCCGCCATGGCGACGGCCGGAAGTGCGGCAACGATCAGTGCGGCGCCCAGCGCCAGCGGGCGGCGGTCAAGCCAGAACATAGGCTTTCTCCCCTTGGAGTTTACGGGTTCGTTCGAGCAGGCAGGCAATCGGCTTGTCATCGGGCCGGGCAGCGGCGAGCAGGGCCAGCCGCTCGGCGGCGGCGGCGGGATTGCTGTCGATCAGCGCTACGGCGGCTTCGAGCGCCTCGCGTTCGTCGGCAGGCATGTCCGGCATGGGTTCGAGGATATCGACCGGGCGCGCGCGTCCGCGCAGCACCACGCGGCCAAGCGGGCGCCACCAGTCCAGCCCGGATCTTTCGGCGAACTCGCGGCTCACTACTACCGAGGTACCGAGCGACTTGTTGGCCGATTCCAGCCGGGACGCGGTGTTCATCGCATCGCCCAGCGCGGTGTACTGGATGCGCCGCTCGCCGCCGAAGTTGCCGACCACGGCCTCGCCGTAATGGGCGCCGACGCGGGTGCGGCCGATGGGGGGCAGCGCGGGATCGACGGAGCGCCGGAAATCCTCGCCCGCCTGCCACATGGCGAGCGCGCAGCGGGCGGCTTTCTCGCCATCGTCCGGCCGGGGGATCGGGGCGCCCCAGAAGGCGACCACGGCATCGCCGACGTATTTGTCCACCAGCCCGCCATGGTCGAGCACCACGCGCGTCAGCCGGTCGAGATAGTCGTTGAGCAGCCGCGCCACCACTTCCGGTTCAAGCTGGTGCGAGAGCGTGGTGAAGCCCTCCAGATCGCTGAACAGGATGTAGAGTTCGCGCTTGCTGCCCGAGAGCGTGAGCCGTTCGGGATTGTCGATGATTTCCTGCGCGATGTCGCGTGGGAGGTACTTGCCGAGCGCATCCTGCGCGAAACGCCGCTCCACCGCGCCCGATGCGCGCACGGCGCTGGACACGGCGGTAAAGGCAAGGATCCAGCCCGCCACCCAGCCGAAAGCCGGGGTGCCGTATGTCTCGACCCCGCGCCACTGGAGCAGGAACGGCAGGCCGCCGATCACGACAAGCTGCGCGGCAAGGAACGGCGCCATGCGCCAGACCCGCGCGTCGACGAGTGCGGTCAGCATGGCGGCAAGGATCACCAGAAGAGCCACGGCCCAACGCTGCCACGGCGCCACTGGAGTCATCCGCGCGCCGTCCAGCATCTGGGCGATGGTGGCGGCATGGACCTCGATCCCCGGCACCGTCGATCCGGTATAGGCGGTGAGCGAGGTGGTCACCTGATCGGTATCGATGATCTCGCCGCCGATCAGGACGTAGCGGTCCTTGATCTGCGCGGCGAGGGCGGCGGCCATTTCAGGATCGTCCAGCGCCGCGAAGAGGTCGATCGGCAGCATCGAGAACACCGGCGCATCGGTGGCGGCGCGGCGATAACGGATCGATCCGGCATAGCCTTCGAACGCCCGCGCCCGCTCCGCGTCAGGCCCGGCTCCGACCATGGCGCGGCCGATCAGCGGAGGCAGGCCGGGCTCGATGCTGGGCCAGACGCGCGTGGCGCCCTGATAGTTGGACAGGCGGATCGAGGCGGGGTGCGCCTGCGTGCCATGGAGCCGGGCGAGCAGGCCCTTGAGGTACTGCTGCTGCTCGTAATTGATATCGTCCTTGTTGGTCGCGGTGTCGGCATAGGCGACGAAGGTCGGCGTGCGCATGGCGCGAAGCTGGCCGACGAGCGCCTCGTCCTCGTCCTGCGGCTGGTCGAACAGGACGTCGATGCCGATGGCTTTCGCGCCCATGCCGTCAAGCTTTTGCAGCGCGCGGGCGAGCAGGCCCCGGTCCAGTGGAGAGCGCTTCTTGGCGGCGATCAGCGTCTGGTCGGTATAGGCGACGATCTGGATGCGCGGGTCCTGATCGACTACGGGCGCGGTGACGAAGCTGCGCAAGTCGTAGAGCGCGTCCTCTGCATTGCCCACCACCGGCAAGTCCCAGCTGAAGCGCGTGATCAGCAGCGCGGCTACCAGCATCAGCGCGGTCGCCGCAAGCTGCCGTCCGCTGGCCGCGCGCACGTTGCGCCAGCCTTTGCGGAGCAGGCCGCGCCAGCCGGTGCGGTTGGAGGAGGTCGAAAGTTCGGTCAAGGCCTGTGTCTCAGCGCCCCGGCACCGGGCGGGCGGCATCGCCGATGATCGCGAAACCCGCCCAGTAATAAGGATGCGAGGTTGCCGGATCGTCCATCAGGCGGCGCTGCGAGGCCGTGAAAGCGGCACCGATCGATGTGGCCTGGCCGGACTGGTAGAAGCCGTTGAACAGCCGCTCGGTGGCGTTGTAATCGTCCGGCGCGGGCCAGTGGCTGGCGATCACCTGACGGCCCCCGGCGGCGATGAAGGCGCGCACCAGACCGTCCAGCGCCTGCCCGCCGCCGCTCGACAGGCCCGCTTCGCGCGTGGCGTCGAGGCTGGCCCCGGAGGCAGTGTCGCAGGCCGAGAGCACGACGAGGTCGGCATCGAGGTGCAGGTCGAAGATCTCGCCGAACGAGAGCAACCCGTCCGAACCGGCGCCGCCGAACGAGGTCAGCAGGGCAGGGCGTACCGGGCAGCCGGTGTGCGGCGCGGTGACGAGGCCGTGGGTTGCGAAGTGGACCACGCGGAACGTCGCAAGGTCTCCGCGCGCCTCGATGGCGGTGTCGGTGAAAGCCGCGCCGGTCATCAGCGCGGTGCCGCGATTTCCGAAGAGCCCGGCGGCCTGCTGGAGTTCGAGCGGCGAGATCGGCTGGTTCCACGTCGAAACCGGCCAGGAACAGTCGCTGTCGATGGCGGTTTCGCCGCCCGAACGCAGCATCGCGTGCTCCGCCACCGGCCCGAGCGGGACATTGTTGCCAAGGCCGAGATAGGCGCGCTGGGCCTTCGAGGCCGGTGCCGCGCGCGCGTCGCGGAAGCTGGCAGCCGAGAGCGCGGTGGAGACCGCAAGGTTGCGGCCAAGCCAGCCGATGCCGGTGAAATCGTACTCGTCGCCGCCGGCCTTGACCCGCGCGTGATAGGCGGCAACGCCCTTGCCGTCGTCGGTCAGCAGGTTGATCGGCAGGCGCTTCAGCGCGCCGTCGGGCTCGAAGATCAGGTGCGAGAGGCCTGCGATCCGTTCGCGTGCAGGGCTGAGCAGGGCCTTGTCCAGCGTGACGGCGGTGTCCACGTCGAAAGGATAGGTGGACTGCACGCCGTTGATCGTCAGCGAGATCGAATCGCGCAGGGTGTTCACCGCCTGCTCGGTCTGCGCCGCGTCCATGGCGGTTTTCCACGCGAGGACCTGATCGGTGCCGGCGTCGAAATAGATCGCGTAGATGCCGCCCGCGAGCTGGGCGAGCTTGAGATAGCCCTCGCCGGGTTCGAGCCCGCCGCGCATCTCGGCCAGCGGCACAGTGCGCTGGGCCACCGCGCGGTAGCGGGGATAGGCGGCAAGCGCCTGCATCGCCTCAAGCTGCGCCTGTTCGAGCTGGGCCTGCCGCGTGCGCAGTGCGTCGAGCGCGGCGGTGGCGGTCTGCTGGCCGCTCGGGTCCGGCTGGCCGAGGCGGGCGATCTCGATACGGGTGCGTTCCAGTTCGCGGCTCAGCCCGAGCGAGCGGCGATAGAGCGTGGCGGCATCGTCCGATCCGCCGGCAAGCTGGCGCGAAAGCTGGCTCAGCGTATCTGCCGCGCCCGAGGATTCGAGCAGTTGCGCCGCCTCGAACAAGGCAGCCACGGCATCGCGGTCATGGGTGCCCGCTTCGCCGCCCGAAAGCAGGTCGAAGTAGGGGCGCATGAGGTTTTCCATGCCCACCAGCGCGCCGTGGCTGGCCACCGTGTCGGCCACGACCGCGCGGTAGAGCGCGAGCGCCGGTTCACGCTCCCCGCGACGGGCGAGGAAACCGGCGAGCCGCGCGCGGACGACATTGACCGAGGCGCTGTCCGGATAGCGGCTGTCGACCAGATCAAGGGCCGCGCGCAGGCTGCTTTCGGCGGCGCCGAAGCGGCCCTGCGCCTCGTCCACCAGCGCGATTTCGGAGAGGATCTGCGCGCGCATGCGGGTGGCCGAGACGATGCGGCCGTCCTGCACTTGCAGCGTCTGGCGCTGGGCGGCTTCCAGCGCGGTGCGGGCATCGTCCGGGCGGCCCTGAAGCCGCAGGACGGTGCCGCGAAGCTGGAGCGCCTGCGCATCGATCAGTGCGGCGCGGTCCTGCGGCGAGAGTGTGCCCGGCTGGCCCAGCAGCCCGGTGAGCTGCGCTGCCGAACCGGCATTGAGCCCGTCGGCGGTGCGGCGGTCAATGGTAAGCGCGCCCTCGGCCGAAACGGCGGGCACGAACTGCGGCACTGGGCGGTCAAGCGCCGCCAGAGCCTCGTCCAGTGCGCCGCGGTTGATGGCGTCGATCGCGCTGTAATTGCGAGCGAGGCGGGCCTGCACGGGATCGGCCAGCTTCATCGCCTCGGCCTCGGCAAAGCGGATGCGGGCCTGCGTGAAGTCGCCGAGATTGGAAAGCTGGAGCGCGTAATTGATCAGCGCTTCGTGCCGCCGGGCGGGTTGCTGCGCACTGTCGCCGCCTTGCATCTGGGCCAGCAAGGCCGGGGCGGCGGCGAAGAACTCGGCCGCTTCGGCATAGGACCCGGCGCTGTTGCCGCGATAGCCCTGACCCAGCAATTGCGCGGCGTCGCCATTGGCGGCGCGGGCCTTAGCAAGGCTCAGCGCGTCGGCGCCGCCGAGGTTGGCAATGGCGACCGAACCGCTGGCGACGCGGTCCTCGACCAGCGAGGCCAGCGCGAGGCGCAGCGCCGGATCATAGGCCGCCAGTCCTTCCACCGCGACGATGCCGTCAGCCGTGCGCCGTCTGTAGACGCGCCACGAAAGGCCGGTGCGGCTTCCGGTGCAGGTAGCGCCATCGGCGGAAAAGGCGGCGGCGGGATCGAGGCAGGCCAAGGCTTCGTCGCGCGTGCCCTCAAGCCGGGCAGCGGCGTCCGTCTCGCCCCGCAATTGCCATGCGCTGCCTACCGGACGGGTGACGTCGGCGCAGAGGATCGCCCATTTCCGATCGAACACCGAAGCGCGGGCCGCGCCCATTTCCACGCCCTGCACCTCGCAGGCCGGACCGGCGCCGCCGATCGAAAAGCTTTCCGCCGAAGATGGGCGCGCGGGGGAGGAACGGGAAGGCACAGGTGCCGCCTGCGCGCCCACTATTCCTGCACACCATGTCAATGCGCCCAATCCCCAGAGGATTGCCGCAAGACCGCACCTGCCCGCCACGTCGATTTCCCCCCGATGCCGAAATGGTTCGCCATGGATTTCCACGGCGAATGAATCGGGCACGTCTATTTGAAATCCCCCCTGGGATAATACCAATTCTAGCGTGCAATGATTGGGGCAGGCAACGTGTATTTGTGCCGGGACGGAGGGATCGGCCTTTTAATACAATCAATTCGAAACCGATGCCGTACCGGATCGAGACGGCATCGGTTCGGTCAATGTTCCGGTTCGTCCGGGCGCCGGGAATCCACCAGCGGCAGCCATTGTTCGTCGCTCATCCCCTCGAACCAGGCCTTCGGCGCATCGCCCGCGACCGGCCAGAGTTCCCGCAGCGTGGCCGCTTCATAGAGGAAGCCGCCGCGCATCACCGAGGCGATTTCGCGCGCGGCCCGCACGTCTCCGCGCGGATCGGTGTCGAGGATCACCATGTCGGCGAGCTTCCCGGGTTCGATCGTGCCAAGGTCCGCAAGGCGGCCGATCGTCTCCGCCGCGCCCGCCGTGGCGGCGTGGAGCACGGCCAGCGGCGTCATGCCGCCCACCTGATGCGCTTCCATTTCCCAGTGATAGCCGATGCCCGGCACTTCGCCGTGCGCTCCCATGCCGAGCAGGCCGCCCGCCTGCGCGAAAGTCCCCGCATCGCGTGCGATCTGCGGGAAACGCGTCTCCTCAAGCGGGTGGAAATCGCGGCCGAGGGCGATCTTCTGGCGGATCGCCGGAGCGGGCCAGAAGCGGCGCAGCTTGTCGTCCACCACCGGATCGTCATGGGCGACGAACCAGTCGGTCGCGGGCGAGCCGGAATTGGTGATGCTGAGCGTGGTGACATAGCTGGTGCGCATCGCCTTCATCAGCGCGATCACGTCGTCGCCCAACACGGGGGCGGGCAGGGCATGCTCGTTGCCCGCATAGCCGTCGAGGATCTGCGTCAGGTCCAGCTTGAGCGAGAGCGCACCCTCGGTCGTGGGCAGCAAGTGCTGCTCGCGCGCGGCCATGGAAACCCATTGCCGCACGGCGCGGCTGCCGGTGCGGTATTCCTTGAGATTGCTGGTGCGATAGCCTTCGGAATAGCGCGAAAGCACGCGCCGCGCGTCGTCGAGCGAGGTGATGCGCTGCTTGGAGAACACCGCCGTCCCGGTAGAACGCATGCGCGGCCCCAGTACATATCCCGCATCGACAAGGCCCTGATAGGCCAGATGATCGGGCGACAGCGTCGAGGGATCGAAGCTGGTGGTCACGCCATAGGCCAGCCGCGCGCGCATGCCCCACAGCTCGTTGGACGGATTGTTGCGGCGGATCTCGCCCACATGATCGTGATCGTCGATGAAGCCGGGCAGGATGGTCTTGCCGGTCACGTCGCGCACTTGCGCGCCATCGGGCACCGTAAGCGTGCCGCGCGGGCCCACGGCGGCAATGCGGTCTCCGGTGACGAGCACGTCGGCGTTGTCGATCACCCGGTCACCATCGGCCATGGTCAGGACCCGGGCGCCGCGCAGCAGCAGCGAGCCTTGCGGCGCCACGCGCGGGGCGGTGGCTTCAAGGCGCATGGCGGCCAGTTCCTGCCCGTCCGCCACGTTTCGGCGGGAGAACAGCGTGCCGTTCACGGTGTCGAGCGTGCCCGCTGCGCTCCATTCAAACCAGTCCGCGCCCATGCCGGGCAGGACTTTCGCGGGCGTGCCGGGCGCCAGCACGTCGATCTCCTTCGCGGGATCGGCAGGCGTGGACATAACGTAGACGCGGTCGGCAATGGCGGCGGCAACGGTGCGGCCGTCCGGGCTGATCCGCAAGTCGTCGGCATCGGCGTTGCCCTCGGCAAAGTACCAGCCCGGGCCGGTGACATGGGCGACGGGCGAGAGCTTGCCTGAGGCTATGTCGACCCGCGCGAGGCCCGCGTCGTTGAGCAGGAATACGCTGCCCGGTGCACTGGCCGCGAAGTGCGGCTTGCCCCCCAGCGTGCCCTCGGTGAGCACGCGCGCGCCGCTGCCGTCGCGCGCCATCGCGACGAGCTGGCCCCGGCGCAGCGGGCCGAATTCGAAGTTCGTCTGCCGCCGCTCCTCCAGCGCCGAACGCAGGACGAGGATCGTCGCCCCATCCGGCGTGAAGGCCGGGAAGCGGTAATAGGCGGGCATTGCGGCCACGCGCGTTGCCGGCGCGCTGCCATCGGCGGGTGCGGTCCAGATCGCCGAACCGGCGCGCTCGCTCCATGTCACGAAGACCAGCGTCTTGCCGTCCGGCGACCAGCTTGGCTGCGCGGGGGCTTCAATGCCTTCACCAAGCGAAAGACGGCGGGCCTTGTCGGTGCCGAGGTCCTGCACCCAGATCCCGTCGAGCGCGGCGAAAGCCACATGCTTGCCGTCGGGCGAGGGCGCGGGGCCCATCGCGAGCTTCGCCTCGACCGGGCCGGTTTCCTCGCGCATGGCGAAGCGGGTGGAGGCGCCGACCGCCACGCGCGCGGTGATCGCGCGGTCGATGGTCGTGCTCCGGCCTGTGGCGATCTCGCGCCGTTCGAAGCGGCCGCCGTGGCTGAGGATCACCGCTGCGCTGTCCGGCGTGAACGCCATCGACGGCACCATGCCCATCCACGAGGAGGCCTGCATGGCGTCCAGTTCGGTATCGCCCAGCGCCTTGTCTTCGCCGGTGGTCAGGTCGCGCACGCGCAGGCGGCTCAGCCCCTCACGCCGGGTGACATAGGCCAGCCAGCGGCCATCGGGCGAGAGCAGCGGGGCGAAGAACGTCTCTTCCTTGGTGCCGCGCGCGCCGGTTCCGGCAATCACCTCGGTCTCGGTTCCCGTGGCGAGATCGCGGCGCAGGATCGTCCAGCGCGTGGGCATGTCGAATTCAAGGCCGTCGGTACGGCGCGCGTAGTAGACCGCCTTGCCGTCCGGCGTGGCGGTGGCGCCCAGTGTCGAGCGCCATTCGGCGCGCGGGGCGCCGTCCTTGGGCTTGACCGGAACCAGCAGGCGCGCCTCGCCCGAGAGCGGGAATTGCCAAAATTCGTAGTTGTTGAGGTCCGGCCGGAAGCGGCTGGCCATGATCGACCGGCCATCCGCGCTCCAGATCGGAGAGGCGAGGGCGGTATCGTCGTCGAACCGCGTGATCTGCCGTGCCTGCTTGCCGTCGGGCCGGGCGATCCAGACGTTTTCGGCGCCGCTGCGGTCGCTGACAAAGGCGATCCACTGGCCGTCCGGCGAGAACACCGGCTGGGAATCGAAGGCAAGGCCCTCGCTGATTTGCCGGGCCTTGCCGCCGCTTGCGGGCATGGTGAAGAGATCGCCCAGCACGTCGAAGACCAGCGTCCTGCCATCGGGCGAGACCGACACGGAAGTCCATGTCGTCCGTTCGGGATGGAGCGTCAGCACCCGGGCGGGCGGCATTGGAAGGCCCGATTGCGCCATGGCGGGAAGGGCGAGCGCGCTGGCGAGCAGCAGCGCGGGAACGAACCTGCGGATCACGTGAGGCGCGTCTTGTTCATGCGCTCCATCCATGCGCGCAGGGGCGCATCGGGATGGACTTCAAGCAGGCGGTCCAGCACCTCGCCATCTTCGTCCTGCGCCAGCTTGAAAGTGCCGTCCAGCGCCGTGACGCGGGCCTCGAAGCCAATGATTGCCCCCAGCATTCCGGTATATCGCTCCTGCAATTCCGCGACCGTCCATGGCTGCGCGCGGCCGCGTTCGCAAGCCTCGACAAGGCGGTCCAGCGCTTCGGCCGTCAGGTCTGCATCCACGCGCACTTCGGCCTCGATCCGCAGCGCGGCGTAGTTCCATGTCGGGCCCCAGCGCCGCCGCCCGGCATGTTCGGGCGAGACATACCCCTGTGGGCCGGTGAACAGGAACTGCGCTGCCGGATCGGCCGCGAACAGTGCGCAGAGCGGGTTCCCGCGCGACATGTGGCCGACAAGGCCGGTCAGCATGCCGTCCGCGTCATAAGTACCCAGCATCGGCAGGAGGCTGGCAGAGGCGGCCGGGGCGCCGGGAGAGAGCACCCAGGCGAGCGGATATTCGGCGATCAGCCGCTGCACATCGTCGGCGCCGAACTGGCGGAAGCGCGGATCCATCATTGCGGGCGGGCCTCTGGCAAGGTGGAGAGGAAGAAGGAGGCGGTCATGGTCTGGTTCCGGGTGGTTCGTGGCGCAGGACGGCGCCCTTGCTGATCTTGGGGAACTGGCCCCCGGGCAATGTCCAATACCGAATATTTCGATGGTCCAAGCAGAGTCCCGCTGCTAGCAAGCCTGCTGGATCGCCCGAGAACAAGAACCCCGAACGGAGTCGAAGCATGCTGCGTCCCTGGCAGGTCACCCTGAGCGAACGTATCGATCCCGAGCGCGGGACGCCGATCTACATGCAGATCATCCGCGCCCTGATCCGCGATATCGAAACCGGTCGGCTGGCATCGGGCACTTACCTGCCGAGCAGCCGTGAACTGGCTAACGCACTGGGCGTCAATCGCAAGACCGTGGTGCTCGCTTACGAGGACCTGATCGCGCAGGGCTGGCTTTCGACCGAGGGCACGCGCGGGACAATGATATCGCGGGCGCTGCCCGTTGGGGTCTCGCCCTCGCTGCCAGTCGGCGCCTCGGCGCAGGAGCCATCGCGGCAGGCCGCCTCGCCGGAGCCCGAGCCGCGCACCGGGCAGATCCACTATCGCTTCGCCGAGCCGCCCGCGCGGTCGCTGGCGCTGCCCGCCGGACGCGGCATCAAGCTCGACGAAGGCGCGCCCGATGGCCGCCTGTTCCCCGCCGACCAGCTCGCCCGCGCCTATCGTTCCGCGATCAGCCGCGCCTCGCGCGCCAATCGCCTGCAATACCGCGACCCGCGCGGCGCCCAGAGCCTGCGTGAGCAAGTGGCGGACATGCTGCGCAGCCAGCGCGGCCTGGCGGTGACGGCGGCCAATATCTGCATCACGCGCGGCAGCCAGAACGGGCTGTTCCTGGCGCTTCAGGTGCTGATCGAGCCGGGCGACGCGGTGATCGTCGAGGAACTGACGTACGAGCCTGCCGTGGCGGCAATCCGCGCGCTGGGCGGCCGGGTGGTTCCCGTCGGCCTTGACGAGGAAGGCATCGACGTGGCCGAAGTCGAGGCGATGTGCCGCCGCCATGCCGTGCGCGCGATCTTCGTGACGCCGCACCACCAGTTCCCCACCACCATCGCCATGCGGCCCGAGCGGCGGCTCCAGCTTCTGGAGATCGCGCGCCAGTTCGGCGTCGCAGTGATCGAGGACGATTACGACCACGAATTCCACTTCCAGTCGCAGCCGTTGCTGCCGATGGCGGCCTATGCGCCGGGGCAGGTGCTCTACCTTGGCTCGATGTCGAAGCTGCTGCTGCCGGCGCTGCGCATCGGCTATCTCGCTGCGCCGGAGCACGTGATCGACGCCCTTGCACACCGCGTCTCGCTGACCGACGGCATGGGCAACACGGTGACCGAGGAAGCCGCCGCCGAACTGATCGCCAATGGCGAATTGCGCCGCCACTCGCGCAAGGCCTGGCGCGTCTATGCCGAGCGCCGCCAGTCCTTCGCGGCGCTGCTCGACGCGCATCTGGGAGACCGCATCGCCTTCGCGGTACCGGACGGCGGGCTCGCCTTCTGGGTGAAGTTCCGCGGCGATCTTGAGGCCATCGAGGAACGCGCCCGCGCGCAGGGCCTGCGCTTCGCCAGCCACCACTCTTTCATGACGCGTGACACGGCGGACAAGGGACTGCGGCTGGGCTTTGCCAGCCTCAACGATGGCGAGGCGGCGCGCGCCATCGCCGCACTTGCCGAAGCGACGCGATAAGCGAAGTCGGGTTGGACCCCTCATAAATTTGCAACTTGGCCGTTTCGGGTTCCAATCCGCCACCGCAAGTTCCTTTCAGACAGATAGCCTGACGGGACCGCATCATGACACGTTTCGACCGCCGCACTTTCCTCAATCGCGCGGGCGGCGTGGCGGCGGGCACGTTCCTCTACAGCCAGGCGGCATGGGCAGGCGCCACGCCGGTCGACACCATCTACACCAATGGCCGGATCTGGACAGGCGAGGGCCGCGATGTCTTCACCGATGCGATCGGCCTGGTCGGCTCGCGCGTCGTCGCGCTGGGCCATGAAGCCACGCGCAGTCTGGCAGGCAAGGCGACGCGGGTGATCGATCTTGGCGGGGCCTTCGTCACGCCGGGCTTCACCGACTGCCACGTCCACTTCACGATGGGATCGGCGACCATCGGCCAGCCCTCGCTGCGGCAGGCCAATAGCCGCGAGGCCTTCGTCCGCGCGGTGGCGGAAGCGGCAAGGACGATGCCCGCCGGGCAGTGGCTGCAAGGCGGCAACTGGGACAACGATTCCTGGGGCGGCGAACTGCCCAATCGCGACTGGATCGACGCGGTGACGCCGCAGACCCCGGTCGCGGTGGTCCGCTACGACCTGCACATGGTGGTGGTGAACTCGCTCGGCCTGAAAATGCTCGGCCTTGGCGACGATACGCCCGAGGTGCCTGGCGGCGTGATCGTGCGCGACGCCAAGGGGCGGCTCACCGGCGTGTTCAAGGACGCGGCCAAGGACATGGTGCTCGGCCGCATTCCCGAACCGACCGCCGCGCAGCGCGATGCCACCAACCGGCGCGGCATCGCTCTGGCGCTATCGAAGGGCGTGACGCAAGTCCACGAGACCGGGATCGACTGGAACACTTTCGAATCCGCCCGCCGCATGCGCGCTTCGGGAGAGCTGCCTTTCCGCTTCTACGCGATGATCCCGCTCAAGGACTGGAAGAAGCTGGCGGAAATCGTGAAAGCCGAAGGGCGCGGCGACGAATTCGTGCGCTGGGGCGGCTGCAAGGTCGTGTTCGACGGCTCGCTCGGTTCGCGTACGGCCTTGTTCTACGAGCCTTATCTCGACGATCCCAAGACGCGCGGCATCACCGTGACGGACCCCGAGGAAATGCGCGGGCTGATGCGAGAGGCCGATGCGGCGGGCTTCCAGATCGCCACCCATTCCATCGGCGACCGGGCCAACGACATGGTGCTCGACATGTGGGAGGAAGTCGCACGGATCAACGGCCCGCGCGACCGGCGCGGCCGCATCGAGCATGCCCAGCACCTCAATCCCGCCAGCATCGGCCGCTTTGCCGAGCAGGGCGTGATCGCATCGGTCCAGCCGTTCCACGCGGTCGACGATGGCCGCTGGGCCGTGCGCCGCATCGGCCCGGAGCGCCTCAAGACCACATATGCCTTTGAATCGCTGATCAAAAGCGGCGCCCATGTCAGCTTCGGATCGGACTGGCCAGTGGCCCCCATTGATCCGCTCACCGGCCTCAAGGCAGCGGTCCTGCGCGAAACGCTCGACGGGGCCAATCCCAAGGGCTGGTATCCCGAGCAGCGTGTCGAGATCCACGATGCAATGCTCTGCTACACCCGCGGCGCCGCCTTTGCCGGGCGGTCGGAAGCGGATACCGGAACCCTTGCTCCCGGCCGCCTTGCCGATTTTGTCGTGTGGGACCGGGACCTTACCGCGATCGACCCGGAAACCATCGACAAGGCGCAAGTGGTCTCCACGCACCTTGGCGGGACCAAGGTCTACGGATGAGCACGGTTGGACCACCTGGGCGATATCGGTTGGATCTCTGCAAGGGACTAACGCACTTATAATTTTCACGCTGGCGGTCGCAGGGAAGACCGTCTAAATGCGACCAATTCGCATTAGCGCAACAGCGCAACGAACGTCGCGAATACATGAGGGCCAGTATGTCGAATATCGCTATGTCGAGTGTCGCGAAGATCACCAAAACCGCACGTCTGCACGCCAGCGGGCTTGTCATTGCCGCCGCGCTTTGCGGCTTCTCGGGCCAGGCCATGGCCGATGAGGCTGAGGCGGCAGCAGCACCGGCATCGGCCGCAGCACCGGCTTCGTCCGGCAGCTCTGACGACATCATCGTCCGCGCGCAGCGGGTGAACGCCACGCATGTCGAAAACGGCGGCGGCGCAGGCGTGCTGGGTAACCAGGCGGCGGAGAACGTGCCGTTCAACTTGCGCAGCTTCGACGAGACGCTGATCCTCAACCAGCAGCCGCGCTCGCTGGGTGAAGTGCTCGACAACGATCCCACCGTCCGCACGACGTACGGTTACGGCAATGCCGCCGAAACCTTCGTGATCCGCGGCTTCGAACTGTTCGGCGATGATATCGGCCTCAATGGCCTTTACGGCATTACGCCGCGCCAGCTGATCGCGCCCGAACTGTTCGAGAGCGTGCAGGTGCTGAACGGCGCCTCGGCCTTCCTCAACGGCGCGGCGCCGGGCGGCTCGGGCGTTGGCGGCAGCGTCAATCTGCTGCTGAAGCGCGCGGGCAACGATCCGCTCACGCGCGTGACGGCAGGCTTCACTTCGGATTCCCACTGGCTGGGCAGCTTCGACGTGGCCCGCCGTTCGGCCGACGGTCGCTGGGGCGTGCGCGTCAACGGCAGCTATCAGGACGGCAATCTCGGCATCAAGGGTGAGGACCGCCGTACCCGCGTGCTCGGGGCCGGTATCGACTATAGCGGTGACAAGCTGCGCGTTTCGCTCGACCTGGCCTACCAGCAGGTCCGCGTGGACAACCTGCGCCCGAAAGTGACGATCTTTTCCACCACCCTGCCGCGCGTGCCCAAGGCCGATGCCAATTACGCGCAAGACTATACCTACTCCAAGCTGCGCGACATCTTCGGCATGCTCAATGTCGAGTATGATCTGGCCGACAACGTGCTGCTCTATGCCAAGGCCGGCGCGCGCGACGGTTCGGAGCGGGGCATCTATGGCGGCATCTCGGTCAACGACGCGGTGACCGGCGACGGCTACGTTACCGCGCTCTACGTGCCGCGCACCGACAACAACGAAGCTCTTGAGTTCGGTACGCGCATCAAGCTGGGCAGCGAGATCACGCAAGAATTCAACATCGGCGGCTCGCTCAACTGGCAGGTCAACCGCAACGCCTTCGACTTCCGCTATGGCACCGATTTCAACGGCGTTCCCAATAACTTCTACAATCCGGTCCAGATCGACCTGCCCGCGTCGGTATTCGTCGGCGGCAACCTTGACGATCCGTTCCCGATCACGCGCAACAAGCTGTGGAGCGTCTTCGCATCCGATACGATCGGCTTCTGGAACGATCACATCCTGCTGACCGCCGGTCTGCGCCTGCAATCGATCGAGACCAAGAGCTACAATGCCTACAATGGCGGCCTGCTCGATTCGGTCTACGAATCCAGTGCGGTGACGCCGGTGATCGGCCTTGTGGTCAAGCCGGTGGACGGGGTTTCGCTCTATGCCAACCGCATCGAGGCGCTTCAGCCCGGCTCGATCGCGCCGCTGGGCACGACCAACCAGAACGAAGTCTTCTCGCCCTACAAGAGCACGCAGTACGAGTTCGGCGGCAAGGCCAAGGTGGGCCCGATGTTCGTGGGTCTGGCGCTTTACCAGATCAAGCTGCCCAACTCCTATGCGATCGACCTCACGCCCGATGACGGCCTGAACCTGTTGACCTTTGGCGTGTTTGGTCTCCAGCGGAACCGCGGCGTGGAATTCACGGTCAATGGCGAGCTTGCGCACGGCCTGCGCCTGATCACCGGTCTTGCCGTCAACGATGCCAAGCAGCTGCGCACCAGCCTTCCCTCGACCGAGGGCAAGGACGCCAAGGGCGTGCCGGACTGGACCGCCAACGCCAACCTCGAATGGGACACGCCGATGCTCCCGGGCCTGACGCTGACCGGCCGTGTGACCTACACCGGCAAGCAGTGGGTCGATGCGGCCAACACCATCCGCCTGCCGGACTGGGCGGTGTTCAACCTTGGTGCCCGCTACGTTCTGGCCGCCGGTGACGTGCCTGTCACTGTGCGCTTCAACGTCGATAACGTGGCCAACAAGCGCTACTGGGCCTCGGCCTTCGATACGTTCGCGACCTCGATCCTTCAGGGCCAGCCGCGCACGTTCAAGGTCTCGCTCTCGGCTGACTTCTGACACACTTCGCGGCCCGGCGATTCCCTCGCGCCGGGCCGCGATCTATTCTCAGATCATGATTACGATCCCCGAAAGCCAGAACGACAACGACGATGTCGATCCCGAAATCCGCGCCTGGCTGGATCGGATGTTCGCCGCCTCCGCCGCGCTGGGATCGCGGCCCGGCCTTTCCGCGCCCGAGCGGCGCGCGATTGCCGAGCGTCAGCGCGCGCCATGGACGCGCGGCGGCCCGGCGATGCATTCCAGCGAAGATCTCGCGGTAGGCCCCTCCGGCACACGGATCCGCATCCATCGGCCCTCCGACAGGCCTGATCTGCCCGTCCTTGTCTATCTCCATGGCGGCGGCTGGACGCTGTTCAGCATCGACACGCATGACCGCCTGATGCGCGAATATGCGGGCCGCAGCGGCTGCGCGGTACTCGGCATCGACTATCCGCTCGCGCCCGAGCATCCGTTCCCGGCCGCGATCCATGCCATCGGTGACGTGCTCGACTGGCTGGACGGCGAAGGCGCCACGCACGGACTGGACCCATCGCGTCAGGTCATCGGCGGAGACAGCGCCGGAGCCAATCTGGCGGTAGCGGCAACGCTCGTCCGGCGTGGGCAGGGCAAGGCGCTACCGCGCGGCCTGCTGCTCAATTATGGCGCCTGGGACGGCAGCTGGACCGAAAGCTACACCCGCTACGGCGACGGGGACCGCTACATGCTCACCGGCCCCGAAATGGACGAGTTCTGGGCGACCTATCTCGGGCCGGACCCCATCTCCGATCCGCTGGCGCGCCCCTTGCTGGCGGACCTTTCCGGCCTGCCGCCGGCATGGCTCTGCGTGGCCGAATGCGACGTGCTGCTGGACGAGAACCGGGCGATGGCCGCGCGCCTGCCGCAGGCGGAACTGCGCGTCTATCCCGGCGCCACGCACAGCTTCCTTGAGGCGATGGCCGTAGCCAAGCTGGCGGACCGCGCGATTGCCGAGGCTTCGCAGTGGCTTGCAGGCCTCCTCTCGGAATAGCCCGCAAAGCCGTGGCGCCCGGCAGCGATCGGGTATAAGGGCGCGCGGATGATCCGCCTTTCCGACCTTACCTTGCCGCTGGACCACGCTCCGGCCGACCTTGAGGCTGCCGTTTGCACGCGCCTCGGTATCACGCCTGCCGATCTCGAACGCATGACCGTGGTGCGCCGGGGCAACGATGCGCGCCGCAAGAGCGCGATCAAGCTTGTCTACACGCTCGATCTCGTGGTGAAGGACGAGGCCGCGCTGCTCGCCCGCTTCCACGACGACCAGCACGTGCGGCCCACGCCCGACACCAGCTACAAGTTCGTCACCCACGCGCCGGAGGGTTGGTCCGGCCAGCGCCCGGTGGTGATCGGCACCGGCCCTTGTGGGCTGCTCGCCGCGCTTATCCTGGCGCAGATGGGCTTCAAGCCGATCATCGTCGAACGCGGCAAAGCCGTGCGCGAACGTACCAAGGACACCTGGGGCCTCTGGCGCCGCTCGGTGCTCGACCCCGAAAGCAACGTGCAGTTCGGCGAGGGCGGGGCTGGCACGTTCTCCGATGGCAAGCTCTACAGCCGCATCAAGGACCCGCGCCATTTCGGCCGCAAGGTGCTGACCGAATTCGTCAAGGCCGGCGCGCCGGACGACATCCTCACCGAAGCGCACCCGCACATCGGCACGTTCCGCCTCGTCACCATGGTGATGTCGATGCGCGAGACGATCGAGCAACTCGGCGGCGAATACCGCTTCGGCACCCGCGTCGACGATTTCGAGATCGCCGAGGATACCGACGGCACCCGCCGCATCACCGGCCTGCACCTTTCGAACGGAGAGTTCCTGCCCGCCAGCCATGTCATCATGGCGGTGGGCCACTCGGCGCGCGACACCTTCGAGGTGCTGCACAATCGCGGCGTCTACATGGAGGCCAAGCCCTTCGCCATCGGCGTGCGTATCGAGCATCCGCAAAGCTGGATCGACACTGCGCGCTATGGCGACAACGCGGGCAACAAGATCCTCGGCGCGGCGGCTTATTCGATCGCGCATAAGGCCTCCAACGGCCGTACGGTCTACAGCTTCTGCATGTGCCCCGGCGGCCGGGTGGTGGCGGCGGCCAGCGAGGAAGGCCGCGTCGTCACCAACGGCATGAGCCAGTATTCGCGCGCCGAATTCAACGCCAACTCGGGCCTCGTCGTCGATATCGATCCGGACAAGGACTACCCCGGCGACCCGCTGGCGGGCGTGGCCTTCCAGCGCAAGTTCGAGGAACTGGCCTTCAAGGCGGGCGGCTCGAACTACAAGGCGCCGGGCCAGAAGCTGGGCGATTTCCTGGCGGACAGGCCCTCCACCGAATTCGGCGAAGTGACCCCCAGCTACCAGCCGGGCGTCCACCTGACCGAACTCAAGCAGTGCCTGCCCGATTTCGTGGTCGACGCAATCCGCGAGGCGCTGCCGGTGTTCGGCCGTCAGGTGCCGGGCTACGACCATCCCGACGTGGTGATGACCGGGGTGGAGACGCGCACCTCTTCGCCCGTGCGCATCACGCGCGGCAAGGATCTGCAAAGCCTCAACACGCGCGGCCTCTACCCGGCGGGCGAGGGCGCGGGCTATGCCGGCGGCATTCTCTCGGCGGCGGTCGACGGCATTCGCGTGGCGGAAGCGCTGGCGCTGGAACTGGCGCCGGTCTCGCAGTGATGTTTCCAAATATTCGGCATGAGCGGGGGATTGCGCCCCGCGTCCTTCACATTGCACGCCCTGAGCTTGCCGGTTCGGACGTGGCGGGGATGCTTCGACAAGCTCAGCATGAGCGGGGAATTGTGCCCTGCATCGTACACGCCGCTCGTCCTGAGCTTGTCGAAGGACGGATGCCTTGAGCGACGCTTACGACGCCATCGTCCTCGGCGCCGGTGCCGCAGGACTGTTCTGCGCCGCCACCGCCGGACAGCGCGGCAAGCGCGTGCTGCTGCTCGACCACGCCGACCAGCCGGGCAAGAAGATCCTGATCTCCGGCGGCGGACGCTGCAACTTCACCAACGTCGATACCGCGCCCGATCGCTACCTTTCCGGCAATCCGCACTTCGCCAAGTCGGCGCTGAGCCGCTACACCGCCGCCGATTTCCTCGCGCTGGTGGAATCCTACGACATCGCCTGGCACGAAAAGACCCTGGGCCAGCTGTTCTGCGACGGATCGGCCAAGCAGATCGTGGCGATGCTGCTGGATGAATGCGCCAAGGGCGGCGTCACGCTGAACTGCGGCGATGCGCTGGGCGAGATCGACCACGCCGACGGCCTCTACCGCGTCGCCTACGGCAACCGCATCGCCACGGCTCCCGCGCTGGTGATCGCCACCGGCGGGCCGTCTATCCCGAAAATGGGCGCGACCAGCTTCGCCTACGACCTTGCGCGCAAGTTCGGCCTCAAGATCGTGCAGCCGCGCCCGGCGCTGGTGCCGCTGACACTGCCGGGCGACGAGGCGCTGTTCCGCGACCTTTCGGGCGTGTCGACCGAAGTGATTACCCGCATAGAGGGCAAGGCCGGCGGCAAGGCGGCTTTCCGCGAGGCGGCGCTGTTTACCCATCGCGGGCTGTCCGGCCCGGCGATCCTCCAGATTTCCAGCTACTGGCAGCGCGGGCAGACGGTAACGACGCAGTTCCTGCCTGATCGCGCCGAAGGCTGGCTCAAGGACGCCAAGCGTGAGCGCCCGCGCACCACTTTGCGCAAGGTTCTGGGCGAGGGCCTGCCCGAACGTCTGGCTGAAGTGCTGTGCGAAAGGCTGGGACTGTCCGGAGAACTCGGCATGATGTCCGACAAGGCGCTTTCGGCGGCGGAGACGAAGCTGGCGCGCTGGCCGTTCGTGCCCGACGGTTCGGAAGGCTTCGCCAAGGCCGAAGTGACGGCGGGCGGCATCGACACCGGGGCGCTTTCGTCCAAGACCATGGAGGCGCGCAAGATGCCGGGTCTCTATGCCATCGGCGAGGCGGTCGATGTGACCGGCTGGCTGGGCGGCTACAACTTCCAATGGGCCTGGGCGAGCGCGCGGGCGGCGGGACTGGCGATTTCGGCTGAGGTGTAATTGGGGCTGGCCGGGGCGGGGCCGGTAAAAAAACACGCGTCATCCTGAACTTGTTTCAGGATCCATCTTGCCGTCTACGCTGTGCTTCGATCAGCAACTTGTAATCGCCGCGCTCTTCGCGCTGCCGTCCGAGGCAGACCGCCAAATGGATCCTGAAACAAGTTCAGGATGACGCGGAGCGGGATGAGGTCTCGTGTCTGCCACCGGGCGCACTCGGCTCAACCTAACTCCCTCAATCCCGCTTAGGCTGAGCCTGTCGAAGCCCCCGGCGGCGTGGCGCGAGGCTTCCATCCTTCGACAAGCTCAGGATGAGCGGGGTGAGTGAAACCAAAGATTCGCCCGAAAACCCGCGCTAACCCACATAAAACTGCGGAAACCGCGTTTTCAAAGCCGCCACTTTGGGCGCATCCCAGCGCTGGATATAGCCGTTGCCGGGATTGCGGCGCATGAAGTCCTGATGCCAGGATTCGGCGGGAAAGAAGGTCCCGTTCTCGATCTTCGTCGCGATCGGCTTGTCGAAGCTATGGGCCTTGCCAAGCGCGGCAATATAGGCGGCGGCGAGTTGGCGCTGGGCGTCGTTTTGCGGGAAGATCGCCGAGCGGTAGCTGGGACCGCGATCGGGGTATTGGCCGTTTACTTGCGTGGGATCGTGCGCCACGCCGAAATAGACCTGCAAGAGTTGGCCGTAGGTGACTTTGGCCGGGTCGTAGACGATCCGCACTGCCTCGGCATGGCCGGTGGTTTCGGAGGAAACCGCATCGTAATTGGCCTTGGCGCGGTCTCCGCCGGCATAGCCCGAAGTCACCGAGACGACCCCGCGCACGTGCTCGAAAACGCCTTCCATGCCCCAGAAGCACCCGCCCGCAAGCACGGCCACCTGCCGGCCCGTGGGCTTGACGGCTTCCGGCGGCGGCGCGGGTAGGGCGGCGGCTTGCGCGGACTCGGAGCGCGGCAGCGTCAGGGTAAGCGCGGTTCCGGCAATTCCGGCCGCGACCATGATGGCCAGGGGGACAGGACGGATCGGCATCGCGGCAACTCCCGTGTCACTCGTTGTCGGGAGTTCGTCGCGGGCCGCCCAGCGGTTACATAAGTGCGGTTACATAAATTTTCAGAGCGTCATCAGGATGTCCCGGCGATTGCTGCCGGTCCAGTCCAGCGTGGCTTCGAGCAGAGCAATCGTCACGGCGCAGCGGTGGGCATCGCTGCCCTTGCCGTTGAGCGCGGCGATCACGTCGTTCTGGCCCAGTTTCGTTGACTTGAGGATCTTGCCGATCAGCTCACCCGGAATCATCGCGCTGTGCTGTCCGTCCGGCTTGGGCATGCCGAGCGCGTGCTGCTCAACCAGACGCGCGGCGAAGGCCCGCTCCTTCGCGCGCTGCTCGGGCGAAAGCGGCAGGGCGCCGTCCAGCCAGCCGGAATCGCTCATTTGCCTGCAGGCGTGAGCGCTCTGCTCGCGGGCGGCCTGCAACTGGACGAGGCGCAGCTGCATTGCCGTTTCGAACAGCTCGCCTGAAAGTTTGCGGCCGTTGAGGTAGCTGCGCATCCGCACGAGGGTCACGGCCTTGTCGATCATCGCGCCGCGATCGGTGCCCGCGTGCACGCCCATCAGCGTGTTGGAGGTGAGTGTCTGGGCCAGATCGGGCTGGTTCTTCCACAGCCAGCTGGCATCGCGGCCTTGCCCGAATGCCTCGACGACCGAGGCCTGGACCACGTCAGAGACTTCGCCGCTCTGCGGTGCCTGCATCTCGCTGGCGGGGGCATCATGAGTCGGATGCGGGGACGGGTTGGAGCTGTCGGCGATGGCGACGACGATGGCGAAGGCCAGGATGCCCAGCAGCACCAGCAGCCCCGTCAGCAAACGATTGCCGCTCTCCCACGAGGCGACGCGTTCGGGCGCGAAGTGCGATTCCAGTTCCGGGAAATGCTTGCGCACGCCGCGCAGCAGGGCATCGACATCGCTTTGCGCCGGGCCGCCCAACATGCGGAAGGGGCCTGCCTTGCCGGGCTTTACAAGCTCGTTCCACGCCTTGTGGAAGCGGTGGTCGGGCTGGAGCACGTTCTGCTGGAAACGATAGCCGCGCAGGCGCGCGCCAAGGAACTGGACCGCCGGGCGCGCATCGTGGGCGCTCCATTCGCGTTCCCAACCGAAGGCCTGATTGGCATCTTCCAGCAATGGCGCGGAGCGCGGCCAGCCGCGTGCGAGGATCTCGGCCAGCCAGTCCTCGATCTGCTGCTGGCGCGAGACGTGCGCCTGCGTCGCTTCGTCAAGGATCGCACGCAGAGCACGGGTCGCCTGCCGGGTTTCGGTTTCGGACAGCGGCTCGCCGGAATTGTCCCGCTCGGGATCGAGCAGGATGGTCAGCCGCTCGGCCGGGGTTTCGCCGGGGCGCAGGCCAAGGGCGTCGTCGCCGACGAAGCTGCCCGAGAGCAGCGGGGCCGTGAAGGGGTCGATGGTGGTCAGCGGAATGCCCGCGCCGGTGACACCGCCTTGCTCGGTATCGCGCGCGGCGGCCGCGGCCCAGGCCATGCGTTCGAGCATGGTCGAAGCGTCAAGCTCACCGGGCTTGGTCGACAGCGATTGGGTGGCGAGAGGACGGGCGGCGGGGTCGGCGAACTCATCCCATGCGCCGGGCAGCGCGGGCGCGGCGAAGGTCCAGCGCGGGGGGGCAGGTTCGGGACGCTCGGTGGCGTTCGGGACATCCTCGGTGCCGTTCGGAACATCGCTGTCCGGCGTCTCACCCATGACACGGGCAAGGCGCAAGGCAAGGTCGCGGGCCTGCCGCAACTGGGCATAGCCGGACACGTCGTTATCGACATCCATGGCCTTGAGCCGCTCGGCATAGGCCTTGCGGATGACAGAGGCCTCTGCGGTAGGCTCGATGCCCAGCAGCGACCAGGGATGGCGGCCCTGCGATGACGCGTCGCTCATAACGGACCCACGCTTTCGATCTCGTCGAGCCGGGTCGCCAGCATGGTACGGGCGTCGGTGATCCGGCGCGGATCCTGACTGTCGAGCGCGCCGGCGAACTGGGTGATCCAGTGGCCGATCATCTGGCGGAGGTCGCCGATATGGTCCTCATAGCAGCGCTCGGCGCGGGCCATCAGCGCGACGTGGAGCGCCTCCTCGCGCGGATGGTGCTTGAGCCGGGCCAGCGCGGCGCGGCGCTGGTCCAGCTCCTTGCGGTCCGGCCGATCTTCCTCGTCGACGATCACGAGATTGCGTGAAGCGCCGTTCTCGGGAACGTGGACGTCGATCTCCAGCAGGCCCGAACTGTCGTAGGAAAAGCGCACCTCCACCGAGATTTCGCCCGCCGCGCGGGGCGGTACCGGCACCGTCATGTCGCCCAGCTTGACGTTGCCGCGCACTTCGCGGGCCTCACCCTGATAGATTCCGAATTCCAGCTTCTTCTGGTTGTCGGACAGCGTTGAATAGGTGTTCACGCGGGAGACCGGAACGGCCGTGTTGCGCTCGATGATCGGCGAGAACAGACCGCGCTGGAGCCCGCCGTAACCGTCACGCTCGGCCACTTCGATGCCCAGCGTGAAAGGGCAGACATCGGTGATGCGGATCTCGTCCAGCGCGGCATCGCGACCGGCGAGCCCGGCCTGAATCGCGGCGCCGAGCGCCACCGCATGGTCGGGATGGACCGAGGAATTAGGGAAGCGACCGAACAGCCGCGTGATCGCGCGGCGCACCACCGGCATGCGCGTGGCGCCGCCCACCAGCACCACGTCGGAAAGCTCGGCGGCATCGATGGCGCAATCCCGCAGGGCCCGCACTACAGGTTCGCGCAAGCGCCGCAGCAGCGGTTCGCAAGCGGCTTCGAATTCGGTTTCGGAGACGGTCGCGGCCAGGCGTGTCTCGTCGATCACCACGGCGAATTCGGCTTCCGAAGCAGCGGAAAGCGCGCGGCGGCAGGTTTCGGCGGCGCGCTTCAGCAGGGCTTCGCGGCGCTCGGCGGGGAGGGCGGAGAGCTTCCCCTCGGGATCGATCCGGGGCGACATCAGGGCGGCCAGCGCATCGTCGAAATCGTCGCCGCCCAGCCGGTTATCGCCTGCCGAGGCGCGGACTTCGACGATGCCCTCGAACATCTCCACGACCGAGACGTCGAAAGTGCCGCCGCCCAGATCGAACACCAGGAAAGCCTCGCGATCGCCCTTGTCCTGCAAGCCGAACGCGAGCGCGGCGGCGGTGGGTTCGTTGATCAGGCGGCGCACTGAGAGGCCCGCCAGTTCGCCCGCGCGGCGCGTGGCCTTGCGCTGCCGGTCGTTGAAGTACGCGGGGACCGTGATGACCGCCTCGGTCGGCCTCTCGCCGGTCAGTGCCTCGACATCCTTGACCAGCGCTTCCAGTACCAGCGCCGAGAGGTCCTCGGCCCCGTATTCCTTGCCGCCGAGCTTGGCATTGGCGGCCGTGCCCATGCGGCGTTTGAAGCTGGTGGCGGTATCTTCCGGATGAGTCGCCAGACGGTCGAGCGCGGCGCGGCCGATCCAGACGCGACCGTCGCGCGCGATGCTGACCGCCGAGGGTGTGAGCAGATCGCCCAGCGCATTGGGCACGAGTCCAGCCGCGCCGTCCCGCCAGATCGCCACTGCACTGTTGGTCGTCCCGAGATCGATGCCGATCAGCATTGTGCCTCGCCGCCAAGGTCCCGAGTCACGCCCGTCCTTCCCCCGTATTCATTCGTCAAAAACGCATCTGTTCGTCGAAAGCGGCCGCCAAGCCGCACCCGGCATCGCCGGCCTTCGAAGCGGTGCTTAACGGCAAGGAAGGATGATCGAAAGCGCGAAGTGGCGTGATGTGCGGATCCGTTCGGGCATGGATCCTTTTGGCCACGGATGCCTTGTGGCAGGTCCCTTAATCCAATGTACTGGTCAACGTGCTGGCGCGGCGGACAAGCGCGGGCGCCATGACGAGGCCGGGCGCATTCTCGCCCTCTATCCGGGCCTTCAGCCGTTCGACCATGGCGCGGGCACCGGCCGCGATTTCCTGTCGGATCGTGGTCAGCGGCGGCATCGTCTGCGCGGCGAGCGGCAGGTTGTCGTAGCCGATCACCTGCATGTCGCCCGGAACCGCGCGGCCGATTTCGTGAAGCGCGCGCAGAGCCGACATGGCAACGAGGTCGGTAGCGGCAACGATTCCGTCGACCGCCATGTCCATTTCCGCCAGAACGCTCCGGATCTGCGAGCCCATGTCCTCTCCCGCCAGCCCGGCGGAAAGGTGCGAGAGCGGGATACCGGCAGCCTCGGCCTCGGCGGCGGCGCCGCGAAAGCGCATGGCGATCTCCATCCCGGATGTGTCGCCGAGGAACACGAGCCTGCGCGCGCCGGCGTCGATCAGGTGGCGCGCGGCCATCCGGCCTCCCGCCTCGTTATCGGTGCCGACCACACAGTGCGTCTGGCCGGGACGCTGGTGGCCCCACACCACCAGCGGACGGTAGTTCGCGGCAACCTGCTCGATCACGGCGAACTGGTCGGACTGGCCGATCACGATAACGCCATCGACCATGCCGGAGCTTGTCATGCGTTCCAGCCAGTCGCTTGTCCCGTCGGGGATCGCGCGGCTGAGCATGAGGTCATAGCCGCCTTCGGTCAGCTCGTCGGCCAGATAGCCGAGCAGGGTGAGGAAGAAGGGGTCGGAAACATGTTGCCGTTTCTCATGGCCGAGCGGGATGACCACGCCGATCACCCCGGTACGCCGCGAGCGGAGGCGGCTGGCCATCTGGTTGGGCCGGAAACCATGTTGACGGGCAATGGCGCGGATGCGCTCGCGCGTCTCGGCGTTAACCAAAGATTTGCCGGCCAGCGCGCGTGAGACGGTGCCTGCGGAGACTCCGGCAAGGCGCGCGATATCGGCGAGCGTGCGTACTTCGCCCGCCGCAATTCCGGCTTCCGCCCGTAGCTTTTCGTGGTTGCGTTTTCCGGTCATGGCCCCCCCGTCCGTCGTCGCGGCATTAACAGTATGAAACGCCACGCGGAAGCGGCTTGTGGGGAACTGCGGCCCGGCGATCCGGGGTGTCTTCCGGCAGATTTGTGGCAGGCGGAAACGTCGTCCCGGCCCCTGACGAAGGCCCGGATCCGGCCCTGTTCAGGGCATTTTGCGAATTGCCGACCGGCCCCGCTCCAGAGGCGAAGGGCGGCGTTGAACTCCAGCGCGGCATCGGCGTTGCGATTAAAATATTGAAAAGCTGCGAGTTAAGTCTTCGGCGGCGCCGATGGAACGAAATCGACATGCCGGCTCCGCAACCCGGCATCGGCACCCGCGCCGTTTCAGGGGGGCACGCACGCTTGCGGCAGGGGCGAGCGAGTGGCAGGGACGCGGGCATGAACAGCATTGCGGGCATCGAACTGGGCGGTACCAAGACCGTGGTCGTGCGCGGACGTCCCGGCGCCATTGCGGCGCGTGAGGAATTCCCGACCACCACGCCGGAGGAAACGCTCTCGCGGGCCATCGCGACGATCCGTGGTTGGCGGGACTCGGCGCCGATGGACGCCATCGGCGTGGCCAGTTTCGGGCCGATCCGTGTTGAACGGACGGCGGCCGATTTCGGGATCATGCTCGATACGCCCAAGCCCGGCTGGGCCGGGGCGGATGTTGCCGGTACGCTGGCGGCGGCGCTGGACCTCCCGCTTGGCCTCGATACCGACGTCAACGCTGCTGCGCTGGCAGAGCACCGCTTCGGCGCGGCGCGCGACTGCCCGACTTCGGCCTATATCACTGTCGGTACGGGCGTTGGCGTCGGCGTGGTGGTGAACGGGGCGGCGGTGCACGGCCTCATGCACCCCGAAGTCGGCCACGTGCGCCTGCGCCGCGCGGCGGGCGACCATTTCGCCGGAGCCTGCCCGTTCCACGGTGACTGCATCGAGGGGTTGCTCAGCGGCCCGGCGCTGGCGGCGCGCTTCGGCCGCCATCCGGCCACGGTGGCGCCCGGCGATCCGGCGTGGGATCCCGTCGCTCGCGACCTTGCGGAACTGCTCGCCATGTTGCTGCTGACACTTTCGGCTCAGCGGATCGTGGTGGGCGGCGGCGTCTCCAACCGGCAGCCGCATCTCCTGCCCGCCGCGATTGCGCGGATGCCGGACCTGCTCGGCGGTTACTTGCGCGACTGCACGCCCGAGGCCCTGACGCGGATCTGCGTTCCGCCGGTACTGGGCGACGATGCCGGGCCGATGGGGGCGCTGGTGGTTGGCGCAGGAAGGCTCTAATCCGCCGAAACCGTATTCAGAGGGCGGCCAAATGCCCCGCAGTGCAAATTATGCAATTTCGTCTCGTTAAACGATTGTTGCGCGTCAACGAAACCTCGTTACAACCCTGAGTCACGTTCACGGGCTCGAGCCGGTCGTCCGTGGCGCGCGATGGTGCATTGCATCGTTGAAATGGCTCGACCTTTCTCCGGAGGAAATTCCGGAAGGAAGGTGGATGCCGGAACTCATGACCGGCCCTATATTGTCGAAGGCAGGCGCTGCGCGCCTCATCGGGCGCAAGCGCTGCAAGCCTTTTGGATTGCGGGAGTGAGTCATGAGCGCAGACGGAGTGAAGGTCGCAGCAAAAGCCCGGTCGGACGAAGGACCGGGGGGAGCGGCGCTTCAAGCGGCGATCGTCTCGCGCATTCGCGACTCGCTGCTGCCTATCGAGGCTGCGGAACAGGATCTGGAATGGATCGACGGCGCCGCAGGCGTCCTTCTGGCCACCGCCGCCCGGCGCAAGCCCGGCACGGCGGTGATCGAACTGGCCTCCACCAGCGACGATCGACGCTATTTACGCATCGCGCTCATCAACGACGACATGCCGTTCCTGGTCGACTCGGTCGCCTCCGCGATTGCCGACGCGGGGCTGGTGATCGACCGTCTTGCCCACCCGGTGGTGCTGGTCGAGCGTGACGAGGAGGGCAGCCTGATCGCGCTGCCCGAGCCCGGAATCGAAGGCTTTTCGCGCGAATCGATGATCTATATCGAGACCGAGCGCGTCGATGCCCGCCAGCGCGGCGAACTCCATCGTCAGCTTGCGGAAACGCTGGAAGACGTGCGCGCTGCGGTCACCGACTGGCCGCAGATGGTGGCGACGATGACCGCCGATTCCGTGCAGGTGAGCGATGCCGAAGGCGCCGAGCTGCTGCGCTGGTTCGCGGGCGGCATGCTGACCCAGCTCGGCCATGTGACGCACCGCCGCGATGGCACCGATTCCGACCTGCTCGGCGTCTGCCGCCGGGGCCAGCCCGACTTGCTGTCCGAAGCCAGCTACCAGCGCGCGTTCGAGGATTTCGACCGCCAGCTTGCCGACAACGACGTGCGCGCGCCGATGGTCATCAAGGCCAACCGCATCGCGACCGTCCACCGCCGCGTGCCGATGGACCTGTTCCTGGTGCCGGTGATCGAGGACGGCAAGGTTTCCGCGCTTTCGGTCCACGCCGGGATCTGGACGAGCGCCTCGCTTGCCGCCACGCCCGACCGGGTGCCGCGCCTACGCACGCTGCTGGCAGGGCTCGGTTCCAAACTCGGGCTCGATCCCAATGGGCACACCGGCAAGGCGCTGGCCCATGCGCTCACCAGCCTGCCGCATGACCTCGTGCTCGGGCTTGCCGAGGATGACGTCGAGCGGCTGGCAACGACGATGGGCGGCCTTGTCGACCGTCCGCGCCCGCGCCTGATCGTCACCAGCGCGCCGCTCTCGCGCCATCTTTTCGCCTTCGTGTGGATCACTCGCGACACGCTTTCCACGCAGATGCGCAAGCGTATCCAGACACTGATCGAAGAGGCCGCACAGGCGCCGACGCTCGATTGGGCGCTGACGGTCGAAGCCGGCAATCTGGTGATGATGCGCTACACGCTCGACATTCGCGACGGCGCGCAGGAACTGGACGAGGCCGCGCTCGACAACCGCCTGCAAGTCATGCTGCGCGGCTGGGGCGAGGCGGTGGAGGCCGCGCTGAGCCAGACGCTGGAACCGGCCCGTGCCGCTGCGATTGCCGCGCGCTATGCCGATGCCTTCCCGCTCGCCTATCGCAGCGACTACGGCCCCGCCGAAGCCGCAATCGACATCGCTCACATGCGCCGCATCGTCATCGGCGAAGCGGCCGAGGGCGAGCGCTTCCAGGGCCACCGCGATGTGCGCCTCTATGCGCATGAGGGCGACGGCGACGGGAATCTCCGGCTCAAGATCTATCAGGCTGAGGGCAGCCTCCAACTCTCCGACGCCGTGCCCGCGCTGGAAAACTTCGGCTTCCGCGTGATCTCGGAAATGCCGACGCCGCTGGAGAAGGGCCGGATCGGCACGATCCACGATTTCACGCTGGCGTTGCCCGCCGGGCGCGAAGCCCATCAGGTGCTGGCGCTCTCGGCGATGATCGAGGATGCGCTGGGCGGCGTGCTCAACGGGCTTGGAGAGGACGATCCGTTCAACCGCCTCGTTCCCTGCCTTGGCCTCTCCAAGCGCGAGGCGAACTGGCTGCGCGCCTGGTATCGCTATCTGCGTCAGGCGGGCTCCAACTTCGGCATTACCACGGTGGTCGATGCCTTGCAGACCGCGCCGCAAGTGACGCTGGGCCTGATCGACCTGTTCCGCGCGATCCACGATCCGGCCTTCGCCGGAGACCGCGCCGTCGCTCGGGCCGCTGCGCAGGACGCCATCCGTGCCGGTCTGGCCGGGGTCAGCGCGATCAACGACGACCGCCTGCTGCGCGCCTATCGCGACCTTGTGAGCGCCATGCTGCGCACCAATGCCTTCGCGCCGGCGGGCCAGTTGGCACTCGCGTTCAAGTTCGATTCCGCCCAGGTGCCCGGCCTGCCCAAGCCGCTGCCGTGGCGCGAGATCTTCGTCTATTCGCGCCGGGTTGAGGGCATCCACTTGCGCGCCGGCCCGGTTGCGCGCGGCGGGTTGCGCTGGTCCGACCGCCGCGACGACTATCGCACCGAAATCCTTGGCCTGATGAAGGCGCAGCGCGTGAAGAACGCGGTGATCGTGCCGACCGGCGCCAAGGGCGGCTTCTATCCCAAGCAGCTTCCCGATCCCGCGCTGGACCGCAACGGCTGGGCGGCCGAGGGGCAGGCGAGCTACGAGATCTTCATCGCCACGCTGCTCTCGATCACCGACAACATCGTCGGCACTTCGGTCGTCCATCCGCACGACGTGGTGATCCTTGACGGCGAGGATCCGTACTTCGTGGTCGCCGCCGACAAGGGCACCGCCAAGTTCTCTGACGTTGCCAACGGCATTGCCGAATCCCACGATTTCTGGCTCGACGATGCTTTCGCCAGCGGCGGTTCGAATGGCTACGACCACAAAGCGATGGGCATCACGGCGAAGGGCGCATGGCTCTCCGTCCAGCGCCACTTCCTAGAAATGGGCGTGGACGTGCAGAGCGATCCAGTGCGCGTGGTCGGCTGCGGGGACATGTCGGGCGACGTGTTCGGCAACGGCATGCTGCTGTCGCAGGCGCTGAAGCTGGTGGCGGCCTTCGACCACCGCCACATCTTCCTCGATCCCGATCCCGATGCGGGCAAGAGCTGGGCCGAGCGCAAGCGCATGTTCGACCTGCCGCATTCGAGCTGGGACGATTACGACAAGGCGCTGATTTCCAAGGGCGGCGGGGTATTCTCGCGCAAGTCCAAGTCGATCCCGCTCACGCCCGAAGTGCGGGCCGTGCTGGGCATCGAAGCCAGCGAGATCGATCCGGACTCGCTGATTTCCGCCATTCTCGGAGCGCCGGTTGACCTGCTGTGGTTCGGCGGCATCGGCACGTATGTGAAGGCGTCAAGCGAGAACAACGTGCAGGTGGGCGATCCCACCAACGATTCGCTGCGTGTCAGTGCAAACGAACTGCGCGTGCGGGTGATCGGCGAGGGCGCCAATCTGGGCGTCACGCAGGCCGCGCGTATTGAGTTCGCCGCGCGTGGCGGGCGTATCAATGCCGACTTCATCGACAATTCGGCGGGCGTCGACTGCTCGGACAACGAGGTCAACATCAAGATCGCGCTTGCCGCCGCCAAGCGCGCCGACAAGCTGACCGAGGAAGGCCGCGTCGAACTGCTGCGCCAGATGACCGACGAGGTTGCCGAACTGGTGCTGGAGGACAACCGCCTTCAGGCTCTGGCGCTTTCGATTGCCGAACGTGGGGGCGCGGCGGCCATTCCGGCACAGGTCCGCTTGATCGAGACGTTGGAAGAGGGCGGCAATCTGGATCGCCGGACCGAAGGCCTTGCCGACAACGAGGCGCTTGCCCGGCGGGCACAGGACGGGCGAGGGTTGACCCGGCCCGAACTGGCCGTGCTGCTCTCCAGCGGCAAGCTGGTCCTGCAGGACGCCATCGAGAAGAGCGACCTTGCCGCCGATCCCAGCCTTCAGCCGTTGCTGCTCGCCTCGTTCCCGCAGCCGATGCAGGCGCGCTTTGCCGGCTGCATCGAGGGCCACCGGCTGGCGCCGCAGATCATTGCCACCAAGCTGGCGAACCGCATCGTCAACCGGCTTGGCATCGTCCATCCCTTCGAACTGGCCGAAGAGGAAGGCGCGGAACTGGCGCAAGTCGCGGCCGCCTTCGCGCTGGCCGTGCAACTGTTCGATCTCGACACGCTGTGGGATTGGCTCGAAAACGCGCCGATGAGCGAGAACGCGCGCCTTGCCCTGTTCGACAAGGCGGCGGGTGCGGTGCGCAGCCACATGGCCGACCTGCTGCGTGCGGGTGCCGGACGCAGCGCGCCTTCCGAAGTGATCGCGCGGATCGGCGGGCAGGTAGCGGCGCTGTCGGTCGATATCGAGGAACTGCTGGGCGAACGCGTGGCGCAGCATTCGCAGAAGTTGCGCCGGGGTCTGCTGGAACTCGGCGCGCCCGAGGAAGAGGCGGCGATGGTCGCCAATCTCTACGACCTTGATGGTGCTGTCGGGATTGCCGATCTCGCGGCGGAAACCGGGCTAGACCCGCGCCGGCTTGTCGGGGCCTTCTCGCGCGTGGGCGCGGGGCTGGGGCTCGACTGGGCGCAGTCGAACGCGGCGACGATGAACCCGTCCGATCCGTGGGAGCGCTTGCTGGTCGCGGGCCTTGCACGGGACTTCCAGCAGATGCGGCTGGACTTCCTCAAGACGCTGGCGCGCACCGAAACCGGCAGGGCCGATCCTGCCGCCGCTGCGGAGGAATGGGGGCGTACGCACACCGCGGCGATCCGCACGTTCCGGGGCATGGTGCACCGCGCGGAGAATACCGTGCCGCTGACCCCGGCAATGCTGGCACAGATCGCCAGTCAGGCGCGTAACCTGTTGGGCAGGTGAGGCGGTAAACTCCTCCCCTGCAAGGGGAGGTGACAGCGCGTAGCGCTGACGGAGGGGTGTCATGCTATCGGCGTGGCTCCTCTCCGTCAGGCATCCTTCGACAAGCTCAGGATGAGCGGGGTGTGGTGTTCTGGCGGAAGCCTGGCCTTTCAATCCTGCGGCGGCGCCACCCGGCGCGCCACGGTGCGCGCAATCGTCGGCCCCAGCAGCAGGATCGCGAACATCCGCATCGTCTGCATGGCCATCACGAAGCCCATGTCCACCGGCGAGTTGGCGGCGATAATGGCAATCGAGTCCATCCCGCCCGGGCTCGTCGCGAGATAGGCGGTGGCGATGCTGACATGGGCGATCCGGGTGAGCAGCAGCCCAAGCAGGAAACACGCCGTCATCATCGCCGCGATCGAGATGATCACGGCGGGAAAGGCCTTGCGAGCGCGGTCCACGGTTTCGCGGGTGAAGCGCATGCCGATGCCCCAGCCGACGATCACATAGGCCGTCGCCAGAAGCAGGCGCGGCAGCTCGAAGCCGGCCATCAGTCCCGACATTTGCAGCACGGTGCCCACGATCATCGGGCCGAGCATGTTGGGCGCGGGCAGGCGCACCAGTCTGCCGCCCACGGCGCCGACTGCCGCCACCGCCAGCGTCATCGCCAGACCGGCAAGATTGACCGGCGCCAGCCAGTCCGGCCGGACATCGGCGGTGTGGCCGCTGCCGGTCGCGAAGACCATTGCCAGCGTCGAGGCGCCGATGGCCACCATCAGCACGCGCAAATAGGTCATGAAGGCGACGAGTCGGTAATCCTCGCCATAATCGCGGGCCATCAGCACCATGGCCGTGGCCAGTCCCGGTGCCGAACCCCAGATCGCCACCGCGCCGGGCAGGATCTTCAGCCGGGCCAGCAGCAGCCCGGTCCCGAAGGCAACGACCAGCGTGGCGACCGAGACAAATACGAAGATCGGCCATTCCCGCAGAACCTGCGGCAGCATGTCCGGCCCCAGCGAGGAGGCGATAAGGCACCCGATCAGCGCCTGAGAGGCACTGAACATGACCGGAGGCGTGGACAGCGGCGAACCGATCAGCGCGAACACGATCGCCACCAGCATCGGCCCCAGCAACTGCCCGGCGGGCAGCCCCATCATCTCCAACACGGCCGCAGCCAGCACGGAAAGCGCGATCAGCAAGGACCAGCGCAGCGGAGCAGGAAAATGCTGGATGTCGATCTGGGGCATCGGTGGCGGGCTCGCGTGGTGTGGATCCGGCTATGAATGTGCTTTCATTCGCGCAAGTGAATAGACCGCATGCGGCCCTGCATTCCGCGAATTCTGCTTCATTCCAATGGCAGCGCCCGCGCTTCCTTGACCGCCTCCAGCACGATGATCGACTTCACGTCGCGCACGCCGGGAATGCGCAGCAGTGTTTTCAGCGTGATCTGCGAAAGATGGTCCACATTGCGCGCCACGACGTGGACGAGATAGTCCATGTCCCCCGTCACTGCATTGCATGCGATCACGTAGGGGTGCTCGCGGATCGCCTGTTCGAAACGGCGGATGATCTCGTCGACATGGGCGTTGAGGTTGATGAGCACATAGGCCTCCAGCTCGAAACCCAGCTTGCGCAAGTCCAGCACCGGCGCATAGCCTCGGATCACGCCTTCGTCCTCCAGCCGCTTGATGCGGCGGCTGACCGGCGTGGCGGAGAGCGCGGCGCGTTCGGCCACCTGGGCGACAGGCATGCGCGCGTCTTCCTGAAGCGATGCGATGATCTTGCGATCGAATTCGTCGAGCTGCATGAATCACCTGTCTGTGGCGCTATTTTTGGTTGAAGTCACCAATACCACCTCGAATGGCGGGTGCAATCGCACGCATCTCTTGCCATGCTTGTGTTATCCTCGCCGGACATGAAGACGCCGTGCACCGAGACAACCACAAGCGGCCTTCGCGGAGAGTACGAAGGCGCGGCTGACGACTACACGGTCGGCCAGCACTGGCACGCCTATACCCCCGAAATGCACGACCGCTGGCGCCGCCTCCACGCGCGCCAGTCGGCGCTTGTCGAGACCCACGCCTGCGCGGCATTCCGCGAAGGTCTGGCCCGGCTGGACTGTGCCGACGGCATCCCGCGTTTCGAGGATGCCAATGCCGTGCTGGGCCCGGCGACCGGCTGGCAACTCGTCGGCGTGCCCGGTTTCATTCCCGACGCGGTGTTCTTCGACCATCTCGCCCACCGCCGCTTCCCGGTCACCCGCTGGCTGCGCGAGGAGCATGAGCTGGACTATCTGGTCGAGCCCGACGTGTTCCACGATTTCTTCGGCCACGTGCCGATGCTGCTCGATCCCACTATCGCCGATTTCCTCGAACTCTACGGCAAGGCCGGGGCGCGGGCCATGGCGATGGACGCGCTGCCGATGCTGGCGCGGATCTACTGGTACACCATCGAATTCGGCCTCGTCCGCGAGACCGAGGGACTGCGCGTGTTCGGGGCGGGAATCATCTCCTCCTCGGGCGAGACGCAGTTCTCGCTGGAAGACCGCGAGGTCCTGCGCCTGCCGTTCGATCCGGTGCGGGTGATGCGCACGGGCTATACGATCGACAGCTTCCAGAAGGGCTATTTCGTTCTCGAAAGTCTGCCCCAACTGATCGAGGACCTTGTCGGGCTGGATTTCGGCCCGGTCTACGAACGCTGGCGCCATGAGGCGCCGATCCCCGCCGGAACCTTGCTCACCGGCGAAATCCCCTTCGGAGAAACGATCGCATGACCGACCTGTTCGAAAACCCCATCGGCCTCGACGGGTTCGAGTTCGTCGAATTCTCGGCACCGGAAAAGGGCATTCTCGAACCGGTGTTCGAGACGATGGGCTTCACCAAAGTCGCGCGTCACCGTTCGAAGGACGTGGAGCTGTGGCGGCAAGGCCAGATCAACTTCATCACCAATTATGAGCCGCAGAGCCCGGCCTGGTTCTTCAGCCGCGAGCACGGCCCCTCGGCCTGCGGCATGGGTTTCCGCGTGAAGGATGCGCGCAAGGCTTACGAGGAACTGCTCGCGCGCTCGGCCGAGCCGATTCAGGTCGCGACCGGCCCGATGGAATTGCACCTTCCCGGCATTCGCGGCATCGGCAATTCGATCATCTACCTGATCGACCGTTATGAGCGGGACGGTGACGGTGCGCTCACCATCTACGACATCGACTTCGAGTACCTGCCGGGCGTCGATCGCCATCCGGTGGGCGCGGGCTTCGACCTGATCGATCACCTGACCCACAACGTCTACGGCGGCCGCATGGCCTATTGGGCGGATTACTACGAGAAGCTGTTCAACTTCCGCGAGATCCGCTTCTTCGACATCAAGGGCGAATATACCGGCCTCACCTCCAAGGCGCTCACCGCCCCGGACGGCAAGATCCGCATCCCGCTCAACGAAGAGGCCGAGGGCGGAAAGGGCCAGATCGACGAGTTCCTGCGCGCTTTCAATGGCGAGGGGATCCAGCACATCGCGCTGATCTGCGACGATCTGATCGCGGCATGGGACAAGCTCAAGGCGCTGGGCGTGCCGTTCATGACGGCGCCGCCGGAAACTTATTACGAGATGCTCGACGAGCGTCTGCCGAACCACGGCGAGCCTGCGGACCAGCTCAAGATGCGCGGTATCCTGCTCGATGGGACGACGGACGGCGGGCAGCCGCGCCTGCTGCTCCAGATCTTCGCCGAGGCGCGTGTCGGGCCGGTGTTCTTCGAATTCATCCAGCGCAAGGGCGACGACGGTTTCGGGAACGGGAACTTCAAGGCGCTGTTCGAAAGCATGGAGCGGGATCAGATCCGGCGCGGCGTGCTGAAGGTTGAGGAACCGGCGGAGTAAGTTGTTGTGTCGGAAGGTCGCGCATGACCCTTCGACAGGCTCAGGGTGAGCGGGTTTTGGTTTATTGGGGTGGAAGAGAAAGGGCGGAGAAAAAGAGGGAATAAGCCTCCCTCCGCCCATCCTGAGCTTGTCGAAGGATCACCCTCGACCTGCGGAAGGATCATGCCGGCTTGTCGAAGCACGAGCGGCACACCACCTCGGGAATACGGGAGAATAGAGATGTCTGAAGTGGCCCCCAAGCTCGGCGGCGTTCACCACGTGGCCTACCGCTGCCGCGACGCCAAGGAGACGGTGGATTTCTACCGCGACGTGCTCGGCATGGATTTCATGCTGGCCATCGCGGAAGATCAGGTGCCCTCCACCGGCGCGCCCGATCCGTACATGCACGTCTTCCTCGATTGCGGCGGGGGCAATGTACTGGCCTTCTTCGAGCTGCCCAATTCCCCCGAGATGGGCCGCGACGAGGCAACGCCCGCATGGGTGCAGCACATCGCCTTCAAGGTGGATAGCGAGGAAGGCCTGCTCGCCGCCAAGGCGCGGGTAAAGGCGCGCGGGCTCGATGTGATCGGGCCGACGCATCACGGCGTGTTCAAATCGATCTACTTCTTCGACCCCAACGGCCACCGCCTCGAACTGGCATGGCAATTCGGCACGGCTGACCAGATGGCGAACCTCAAGTCGGTGGCCGACGACATGCTGGAAGAGTGGTCGCGCACGCGCAAAGCCCCGCGCCACGCCGCGTGGCTGCACGAGAAGATCGCGGCGGAATCCTGAGGTAGTGGGGCAGGGAATGCGCCTTCACGGCTATTGGCGCAGTTCCACCAGCTATCGCCTGCGTATCGCCCTCAATCTCAAGGGCCTGGAATACGGGCAGGTTCCCGTGAACCTGCTCAGCGCGGAGCAGCGCTCCGGGGAATATCGCCGTCTGAACCCCTTCGGCGGTGTTCCCCTGCTGGAGGTCGACGGGCGCACCTATGCGCAGTCGATGGCGATTCTGGAATGGCTCGACGAGCGGTTTCCGGATCGTCCGCTGCTCCCCCGCGATGTCGAGGACCGGTTTGCCGCGCGCGAACTGGCCATGGCGGTGGCGACCGAACTGCATGCTCCGCTCAACCTGCCGGTGCTGCGCTATCTCAAGCACGATCTCGGCCATTCGCAGGACGAGGTGGACACGTGGTACCGCCACTGGCTGGCCCGTACGCTGGAGGGACTCGAAGCGCGCCTCGCGCAGCGCGGGGCAGGGGACTTCCTGTTCGATGCGCCGGGGCTGTTCGAATGCGTGCTGGTGCCGCAGTTCTACAACGCGCGGCGTTTCGATCTGGACCTGTCGCCCTATCCCGGCCTTGTGCGCATCGACAATGCCTGCTCCGATGTCCCGGCGTTTGCCGCCGCCCATCCGGACAACCAGCCCGACAGTCCGGCTTAACGGCAGAAACTCTTGCCATCGCCTTCCAGATGGAAGTGATTGGCGTGGGCCGCGTTATAGTCCGGCCCCAGCGTCGTGCCGAAGCGCTTGCAGGCGCTGTCATGCACAACGCGCAGGAAGCGGCGCTCGGCAGGGGTGCCGCCGTTCCAGTCTTCCAGCACGGTGACGCGGCGGCCGTCAGCCAGCACGAATCCCGATACGTCGATGGCATTGGCGGTGGCATGGCCCGAACGGCGCGCGGTTCCGGCGATGTTGCGGCAGTTATAGCTGCCGTACGTCTCGATGCTGATGATCCGGCTGCCCAGAATTTGCTGCGCCGCCCGGTCCACGCCGAAGCGGGCCCATGCGGCGAAAGGCGTTGCCGTCGTGCAGGTTACCGGGCCGAGGTTGGTCACGGTGACGGTCGAGCTATCGGTGTTGAGCGCGGAAAGCTTCACCGTGCCCACCGTCGAACAGCCGCTGCCGTAATAGCGATCCGTCACCGGCGAGAACACCGCGTGCTGGCTGCCCAGCATGGCCATGCACTGCCGCGCTTCGGGGGAGGGCATCGGCGTAGCCGGCAGCGACGTCTGTTGGGGGCGCGATCCACGCCGCTCCGGCTGGTCGGACGAGCCGACGCAGCCGGCGATCACGGTGATCAGCGGCAGCGTAAGTATCAGTTTTGGGAGGGCTTTCATGGTCCCGCCTAATATCCGATCCTTTGGTGAACCCCAGATTAGCCTTGCGATGGATGCCTCTGGTATCGGGGGAGTCGAGTTTTCCACCGGCCATTGCAGCCCTTGAGTGGCGGAAATTCGCGCGGGATCGCCCCGGCGTAACGATCTGGCGCAATCGGCCGGAGAATCGTTTGACAAATTTCCTGCTGTCTTTAGACGCGGCTCCGGGCCACGCGGTCCCAACGCCGCGCGAGCTCTCTGTAAGGAGAGTCAGAAATGACTGATATTATTAGCGTTCCCGCGCGCAAACCTGCGCGTCCGCACTTCTCTTCCGGTCCTTGCGCCAAGCCGCCCGGATATGCCCCCGAAAAACTGAACACCGAAGCTCTCGGCCGCTCGCACCGCGCCAAGATCGGCAAGACGCGCCTTGCGTACTGCATCGATCTGATGCGCGAAGTTCTGCAGCTGCCCGACACGCATCGCATCGGTATCGTCCCCGGTTCGGACACCGGCGCCTTCGAGATGGCCATGTGGACCATGCTCGGCGCCCGCGGCGTGACCGCGCTGGCCTGGGAAAGCTTCGGTGAGGGCTGGGTTACCGACGCCGTCAAGCAGCTCAAGCTGGAACCCACCGTGTTCCGCGCCGACTACGGCCAGCTGCCCGACCTCGACAAGATCGACTGGTCCGACGACGTGCTCTTCACCTGGAACGGCACCACTTCGGGCGTGCGCGTTCCGGATGCCAACTGGATCCCGGCAGACCGTGAAGGCCTGTCCTTCGCAGACGCCACTTCGGCGGTTTTCGCCTACGACATCGACTGGTCCAAGATCGACGTTGCCACCTTCTCCTGGCAGAAGGTTCTGGGCGGCGAGGGCGGCCACGGCGTGCTGATCCTCGGCCCCCGCGCGGTCGAGCGTCTTGAGAACTACACCCCCAGCTGGCCGCTTCCCAAGGTGTTCCGCCTTGTGTCGAAGGGCAAGCTGGCAGAGGGCGTGTTCAAGGGCGAAACCATCAACACCCCCTCGATGCTTGCCGTCGAGGACGCCATCTTCGCTCTGGAATGGGCCAAGGGTCTGGGCGGTCTCGAAGGGCTGAAGGCCCGTTCGAACGCCAATGCCCACGCGCTGGACAAGATCGTTGCCGAGCGTGACTGGCTTTCGCACCTCGCGGTCGATAGCGGCACGCGCTCCAAGACCTCGGTCTGCCTCTCCGTCGAGGGTGCCGATGCCGACTTCATCAAGAAGTTTGCCGGCCTGCTCGAAAAGGAGGGCGCGGCTTACGACGTCGCCGGATATCGCGATGCCCCTCCGGGCCTGCGCATCTGGTGCGGCGCGACCGTAGACACGGCCGACATCGAGGCGCTGGGACCGTGGCTCGACTGGGCCTACGCCACCGTCAAGGCCGGCTAAACACCATTCCCGCTCGCCCTGAGCTTGTCGAAGGGCACTGGCAACCGGACCGCGCGGGCGAAGGGCTTCGAGAGGCTAAGGCTTCCATAGGCTCAGCCCGAGCGGACGTTGTAGCGAAAGAGAATTCAACATGACCAAGCCCCGCGTCCTCATTTCGGACAAGATGGACCCCAACGCCGCCCGTATCTTCGAGATCCGTGGCTGCGACGTAGACGTCATCACCGGCGAAACGCCCGAGCAGCTGATCGCCCGCATCGGCGATTATGACGGCCTCGCGATCCGTTCGTCGACCAAGGTCACCAAGGAAATCCTCGCCGCCGCGAAGAACCTGAAGGTGATCGGCCGCGCCGGTATCGGCGTCGACAACGTCGATATCCCGGCCGCTTCGGCCCAGGGCGTCGTCGTGATGAACACCCCGTTCGGCAACTCGATCACCACTGCCGAACACGCCATCGCCATGATCTTCGCTCTGGCCCGCCAGATCCCGGAAGCCAACGCCCAGACCCAGCAGGGCCTGTGGCCGAAGAACGGCTTCATGGGCGTTGAAGTCACCGGCAAGACGCTCGGCCTGATCGGTGCCGGCAACATCGGCTCGATCGTCGCCAGCCGCGCGCTGGGTCTGAAGATGAAGGTCGTTGCGTTCGACCCGTTCCTCACCCCCGAACGCGCTGTCGAAATGGGCGTGGAGAAGGCCGATCTCGAGACCCTGCTCGAGAAGGCGGACTTCATCACGCTGCACACGCCGCTGACCGACCAGACCCGCAACATCCTCTCGGCCGAGAACCTGGCCAAGACCAAGAAGGGCGTGCGCATCGTCAACTGCGCGCGTGGCGGCCTGATCGACGAAGCCGCGCTGAAGACCATGCTCGACAACGGCCACGTCGCCGGTGCCGCGCTCGACGTGTTCCAGACCGAGCCCGCCAAGGACTCGCCGCTGTTCGGCACGCCGAACTTCATCTGCACCCCGCACCTCGGCGCCTCGACGACCGAAGCACAGGTGAACGTGGCGCTTCAGGTTGCCGAGCAGCTGGCTGACTTCCTGGTCAACGGCGGCGTCACCAACGCGCTGAACATGCCTTCGCTCTCGGCCGAGGAAGCGCCGAAGCTGAAGCCCTACATGAAGCTGGCAGAAATGCTGGGTTCGATGGTCGGCCAGCTGACCCGCGATTCGGTTCCCCGCATCTCGATCCATGTCGAGGGCGCGGCTGCCGAGCTGAACCAGAAGCCGATCACCGCCGCCGTTCTGGCCGGTTTCATGCGCGTCCAGTCGGACACCGTGAACATGGTCAACGCGCCGTTCCTCGCCAAGGAACGCGGCCTTGAAGTGCGCGAAGTGAAGACCGAGCGCGAAGGCGATTACCACACGCTGATCCGCGTCTCGGTGAAGACCGAAGCGGGCGAGCGTTCGGTGGCAGGCACGCTGTTCAACAACGTTGAGCCGCGTCTGGTCGAACTGTTCGGCATCAAGGTCGAAGCCGAACTGGCCGGCGACATGATGTACATCGTCAACGAAGACGCCCCGGGCTTCATCGGCCGCATCGGCACTCTGCTGGGCGAGAACGCGATCAACATCGGCACCTTCAACCTCGGTCGCCGCGATGCCGGTGGCGAAGCGGTGCTGCTGCTCTCGGTCGACAGCGCGGTTCCGGAGGACGTCCTCAAGGGCGCCACGGCGCTTCCGGGCGTGAAGACGGTGAAGGCGCTCAAGTTCGTCTGATCCAGCTTTCAAAGAGCTCTCAACGGAAGGGGTCGGCATCTTCGGATGTCGGCCTCTTTTCGGTTTTGGGGAGGGCGGTGGGTTGGCATCCTTCGACAGGCTCAGGATGATCGGGGTGGGGGTAAGCCTCGCGCGGGAACGATGGAGATATTGCGTGCTCACTCGACCGGTGCGCATTTACCCCGGCCGCTTCCTCACGCGTGCCGCTTCGCCTACCAATCCCCGCTCACCCTGAGCTTGTCGAAGGGTGTCGAGACCACACACCACGTCAGACTGCGGACCGACACCGCGCCAATTCGCTTACCAGCACCCAGTCTCCGGCCATCATGGCTTCCTTCTTCGCGCGGCTCCAACCCTTGAGCTTGCGCTCAACGGCAAAGGCGTCTTCGCGCGTCTGGAATGAATCCGCCCAGATGAGCGCTAGCGGCCGTCGCGTCGCGGTGTATCCGCCGAGTGCGCCCGTCTGGTGTTGGGCAACGCGGTGCTCAAGGTCGTCCGTATGGCCGACATAGTAAGAGCCGTCGCGGCAGCGTAGGATGTAGGCGTGGAAGGCCATGCGCGATGTTCTGGCGTGGGTGGCAGGCCTTCGACAAGCTCAGGCTGAGCGGGATTGGGTTAAACTTTCACAATCGCGGGTCTTGTTCGCGCAATTCCGGCGCCAGGCTCGAACAATTGCCGCGCGTTGCCCACGCCTGCATGCCCGTGCACCCGGCCTGTCAGATCGTTCCCAATAAGCCCCCAACCCGCTCAGCCTGAGCTTGTCGAAGGCCCCGGAGACGGGGCGCAAGGCCGGCATCCGTCATCAGATCAGGACCAGCTCGCCGTCCTCAACCCCAAAAGCCGCGACAATCCCTACTGCTGAGCCGCCGCAGAAGACGCAACCGGCCCGGCCTCATCCCGCGGCGGCATCCCGCCACGCGGAGGCATACCACCCGGCCCACCGCGCGGACCACGGGGATGCAGTTCCTGCATCGACAAGAAGCCGTCATGATCGGTGTCCGCCGCATCGAACTTCGCGCCTTCATAGGCCAGAAGCTCATCCAGCGAGACGCCCGCATCGTAATTCGTGTTGGCCTTGGCGATGACGGTCCCCGTGATCGGCTCGATAAGGCCCGCCAGCATGCGGTCGTCATCGTCCTTGCCGAAATCGGGCATGATCGCATCGGCGATCTGGTCTCTGCCTTCGCCGAAAGCGCCGTTCTCGTTGCTGGCCACCGAGCCCATCTGCTTTTGCCAGGCCGTGAATTCCGCCATCGAGATGTTCCCGTCGCCGTTCGTGTCGACCTTGGTGAAGCGGGCCTTGATCGCGGCTTCGCGGCGCGCGTTGATATAGTTGTGGAATTCGTCGAGTGTCACCAGACCGTTGCGGTCGGTGTCGGCCTCCTTGAACATCGCGGTGACTATTTTGTTGTAGTGCTCGCGCGAGATGGGCTTGGGCATGTGCGGCGGACCGCCGCCGCCACCGCCGCCATGGCCTTCACCGCCCATGCCGCCGTGGTGCCGACCACCGCCGCCGCCGCCGCCTTCGCCTCCCATTCCGCCGCCCATGCCGCCCATTCCACCCATGCCTCCCATGTCGCCGCCCATCTGGGCGTGGGCAGGAGTCTGCAACAGCAGCAGGGGCAGGAGGATCAGGGAAATCTTGCGCATCGACCTCGACCGGTGTTCGCCGGGACAGGGCGCAAGGCGGGCAGGCCCCGCTTGGGAGCCGCGCTCACGCCTGACGATCCGGCCCCCGCAGGGAATGGGCTATCAATTCGAACGTTCGTCCCGCCAGACGACGGGCTGTGAGATACCGCGATGCACCGCGATTGTTGACAGAAAATTTCACGCAAATTGTCGCAGGCATTCTTGTTCGCGCCACAATCGCAGCGCGCATTCGACATTGCCCTTCCTTCCGGCTAAGGGCGCCCTCGCTATGCAGGACAACGACCGCGATCTCTTGCCCGAAGGACTGGGCGACCGTCTCCCGCAGCAGGCCTGGGCCTCGCAGACCGTGCGCCGTGCCGCGCACGACGTGCTGTCGAGCCACGGCTATGAGCGGGTCGAAACGCCCTTTATCGAGTTCGAGAAGGCGCTCGCGCATCGCATGGCGGGCGTGCAGGTGCGGCGGATGTTCCGCTTCGTCGATCCGATCTCGCTGCGCCTGCTGGCGCTGCGTTCGGACATGACCGCGCAGATCGCGCGCATCGCCGCCACCGGCCTTGCCGAAGCGCCGCGCCCGCTGCGCCTGTCCTATTCGGGGCAAGTCTGCACCATCAAGGGCGACGGGCTCGATCCGCGCCGCGAGCGGCTTCAGCTTGGCGCCGAGCTGATTGGTACCGATTCGGTCGCCGCCGCTGCCGAGATCGTCGAACTCGCCATCGAGACGCTGACCGCCGCCGGAGCCACCGGCATCTCGGTCGACTTCACGTTGCCCGATCTGGTCGACACGCTGGCGGCCGAAGCCCTGCCGCTGCCCGCCGCCAATATCGAGGCGGTGCGCCAGATGCTGGACGCCAAGGATGCGGGCGGCCTGGTGGATGTGGGCGGCGAGGCATATCTGCCGCTGCTCTACGCCGTCGGTCCGTTCGAGAGCGCGATCGAGCGTCTTGCCGCCTTCGATGCCGGCGGCGCTCTGGCCAGCCGTATCGCCGGTCTGCGCGAGATCGCCGCGCGCGTTTCCGGCAAGGCGCGGATCACGCTGGACCCCTCGGAACGTCATGGCTTTGAATACCAGTCCTGGTTCGGCTTCACGATCTATGCCGAGGGCATTGCCGGCGGCCTTGGCCGTGGCGGCACCTATCGCATTCTCGGCCAGACCGGCCATCATCCCGAATCGGCGACCGGCTTCTCGCTCTATCCCGATACGCTGGTGGACCTGCTGGCTGCCAAGGCCGAGGCGCCGCAGCGCCTGTTCCTGCCGATGGGCCACGATGCGGCGCTTGCCGCGCGCCAGCGCGCGGTGGGCTGGGTGACGGTGGCTGCCCTGTCGGACAGCGACGATCCGATTGCGCTCGGTTGCTCGCACCGGCTGGAAGGCGGCGAGGCGGTCGCGCTCACCTGACCACTGGTCTGAGCGCGGACTTGACTAGCCATGCGCCTTGCCACTAGGGCGCGCACGAAAAGCCGGGGCGCTTCCGTCCCATGAAAATCCATATCGCCGAGTCCTGTCGAAGGGCGTTATTGGATCCACCGTGGCAGGGTGGAGGAGTATATCCATGGCCAATGTAACCGTGATCGGCGCCCAGTGGGGCGATGAGGGCAAGGGCAAGATCGTCGACTGGCTGGCAAGCCGCGCCGACGCCGTCGTCCGTTTCCAGGGCGGCCACAATGCCGGCCACACGCTCGTCGTCGGCGAGCAGGTCTACAAGCTTAGCCTCCTGCCTTCGGGCATCGTCACCGGCACGCTGTCGATCATCGGCAACGGCGTCGTGCTCGATCCCTGGCACCTCAAGTCCGAGGTCGAGAAGCTGCGCGGGCAGGGCGTGGAGATCAATCCCGAGAACTTCGCGATCGCGGACAATTGCCCGCTGATCCTGCCGCTTCACCGCGACCTCGACGGTCTGCGCGAGACGGCTGCCGGTTCGGGCAAGATCGGCACCACCGGCCGCGGCATCGGCCCGGCTTACGAAGACAAGGTCGGCCGCCGCGCCATCCGCGTCTGCGATCTGGCGCACCTCGACGCGCTCGATTCGCAGCTTGATCGCCTCTGCGCCCACCACGACGCGCTGCGCGCCGGCTTCGGCCAGCCGCCGGTCGACCGCGAGGCGCTCATCAACGAACTGCGCGAGATCGCGCCCTTCGTGCTCCAGTTCTCGCAGCCGGTGTGGAAGCGCCTGAACAAGGTCCGCAAGGCCGGCGCGCGCATCCTGTTCGAAGGCGCGCAGGGCGTGCTGCTCGACGTCGATCACGGTACCTATCCCTTCGTCACCAGCTCGAACACGGTTTCGGGCACGGCGGCTTCGGGTTCGGGCCTCGGCCCCTCGGCCACCGGCTTCGTGCTGGGCATCGTCAAGGCCTACACCACCCGCGTCGGCTCGGGCCCGTTCCCGACCGAGCTGGAGGACGAGACCGGCCAGCGCCTTGGCGAACGTGGCCATGAATTCGGCACCGTCACCGGCCGCAAGCGCCGCTGCGGCTGGTTCGATGCCGTGCTGACGCGCCAGTCCTGCGCAATCTCGGGCGTGACCGGCATTGCGCTGACCAAGCTCGACGTGCTCGACGGCTTCGAGAACGTGAAGATCTGCACCGGCTATCGCCTGCACGGCAAAGTGCTGGACTACTTCCCCAGCCACGCCGCCGATCAGGCCAATGTCGAGCCGATCTACGAGGAAATGGACGGCTGGCAGGGTACCACTGCCGGTGCCCGCTCGTGGGCCGATCTGCCCGCTCAGGCGATCAAGTACATCCAGCGCGTGCAGGAACTGATCGAGACCCCGGTGGCGCTGGTTTCGACCAGCCCCGAGCGCGAGGACACCATCCTCGTGCGCGATCCTTTCCTGGATTGATGGCAATGCGGCGCGGGCTACCACTCGCGCCGCTTTTGTTTTTGCTCGGCATCGGCAGCGCCCATGCCGGGCCACCTTCCGAACAACCTTCCGCTGAGTTGGCGCCGATCGACCTGATCCGCGTCATCAAGTCCGACCGGCGCATGGAATTGTGGTCCGGCGGGCGGATCGTCCGCGTTATCGAGCATGTCCAGCTAGGCGGCCAGCCGCTGGGCCCCAAGCACTTCGAAGGCGACGGGCGCACGCCCGAGGGACGTTACGAGATCGACTGGGGCAACCCGGACAGCGCCTATCACCTCGCGCTCCACATCTCCTATCCGAACATGGATGACAGCGCCTATGCCGCCGCGCGCGGTCGCACGCCGGGCGGCATGATCATGATTCACGGCCAACCGAGCGGCATCGCCACGCGCGCAAGCGGCGACTGGACCGATGGCTGCATTGCCGTCTCCGATGCGGAAATCGAAGCCTTGTGGCAGTCGGTGGGCGATGGCACGCCGATTGAAATCCTGCCCTGATTTCCCGATCCGCGCCCGCTTTCGGGCGAAATCACCCCGGCGGCTGCCATTCGTTATTCGGGAGGTTTTCAGGATTTTAATCATGGGCTAGGGTTTTTGCCTAGGGCCGGAGTTCCCTGTGGAGTCGGGTCGGGACCGCGCGATGTTGCAAGATGTGAAATTGAACGACGAGCCGGGCCGGCTGGCGGCGCTGCGCAGTCTTGAAGTGCTCGATACGCCCCCCGAGGAGCCTTTTGAGAACATCGTTGCGCTGGTGCGCACCGTGCTGGGTGTGCCGATGGCGGCAGTCACCCTGATCGACGAGGATCGCCAGTGGTTCAAGGCGCGCAGCGGGCTCGGCGTGAGCGAGACACCGCGCAACGTCTCGTTCTGCACTTATGCGATCCGCCAGTCGGAACCCATGCTTGTCAACGACGCACGGCTCGATTCGCGCTTTGCCGAAAATCCTTACGTAACCGGCGATCCCAATGTGCGCAGCTATGCGGGCGTGCCGCTGCTGACCCCTGAGGGCTACAACGTGGGCGTGCTCTGCGCGATCGACGACAAGGTGCGCACCTTCACGACAAGCGAGGTGGAGATGCTCTCCAACTTCGCGCGGATCGTGACAAACGAACTGTTGCTGCGCCGCATTGCCGAGCGCGACCAGCTGACCGGCGCGCTGACTCGTCGGGGCTTCATCGAGAAGGCCGGACAGGAGATCGCGCGGTTCCGTCGCTACGGCAGGCCCTGCTGCCTTGCGCTTCTCGATATCGACCACTTCAAGGCGGTCAACGACACATATGGCCATCCGGCCGGCGATGCCGTGCTGCGCGAGATGGTGGCGAGCGTGGTCGGTTCCTCGCGTCCGGTGGACTTGCTGGGGCGGCTTGGCGGAGAGGAATTCGCCTTGCTCCTGCCTGAAACGGAACCTTCGGATGCGCTGGTCGCGGTCGAGCGTTTTCGTGAGGGGCTGGCCGGTCTGGCGATCCCGCTGCCGGGCGGCGGGGTGATCCATGTCACTGTCAGCATCGGCATCGCGCCACTGACCGACAGGATCGTCACGGTGGAGGAGTGGATCGCCGCAGCCGATGGCCCGCTCTACACGGCCAAGCGCGGCGGGCGGAACCGATGCGAACTGCTGCACTGAGATAGGGAAAGGGGCGGCCCGTACCGCCCCTGTCCGTCAATCGAACCGATAGGCCGAAATCGCGGTGCTGAGTACGAGATCGGACCAGACTGTCTCGCCCGCCGCCTCGGAGGCGCCTGCCGCGACCATCAGCGGCAGCAGGTGCTCCTCGCGCGGGTGGGAGAAGCGGCCGCCCGGAGCCTCGGCCCAGTGCGTGAGCGCCTCGGCGCGGGATTCCGCAGGGGCCGTGGCCGCTGCGCCCAGCCATTGATCGAAGGCTTGCGAAGGCGCGGTGGCTTGCGGGTTGCCGTAGCCGCGCATGTTGTGGAAGCTCATGCCCGAACCCAGGATCAGCACGCCTTCGTCGCGCAGCGGAGCGAGCGCCTTGCCGGCGGCAAGGTGCATGGCGGGATCGAGCGAGCGGTCCAGCGACATCTCCACCACCGGCACATCGGCATTGGGCCAGGCGACCTTGAGCGGGATGAACACGCCGTGGTCGTAGCCACGCTGCGGATCGACGGCGGCGGTGAAGCCCGCGCTTTGCAGCAGTCCGGCCGCGCGCGCAGCCAGCCCCGGCGCGCCGGGGGCATCGAAGCGCAGTTCATAGGTGTGCTGCGGGAAGCCGTAGTAATCGAACAGCAGCGTTGGGTGCTCGGCGCCGGTGAAGGCGAAGCCGTCGGTTTCCCAGTGGCCCGAGACGACAAGGATGGCCTTGGGCGGTTCCGGCAGGCGCGCGGGCAGCGAATCGAGGAATTCGGCCATCGTCGTCCAGTTGCCCTTGGGGTCGTCCATGAAGAAGCAGGGGCCGCCGCCGTGGGGGATGAAGAAGGTGGGTTGGCGGGTCATGAGGTAGGGTCCTTTCAGAGATGGCGGCGCGTCGGCGAGAGCGCGAAAGCGCCGTCGCCGATCAGGGCCTGCACAAGGAGGGCGATCGACCAGAAGGCCGGATATTCCCAGCCGCCGCCCTTGGAATCGAAGAAGAAACCGTTGGCACCGTGCACGGTGAAGATCGTGCCGAGCAGCAGCGGGATCAAGGCCAGCGCGACGATGCGCGCCTTGAAACCGGCGATGAGGGCCAGTCCGCCCAGCAATTCGGCGGCCATGGTCAGGTAGGCGAGGGCGGGGGGAAGGCCGAGGCTGCCGAAGAACGCGGCGGTTCCGGCGGGCGTGAAGACGAAGAGCTTGAGCGCGCAATGCGCCAGGAACAGCGCGCCGAGTGCGACGCGCAGGACAAGTGCGCCGTAGCGTGCGGAAGTCTCGGGAAATGACGGTGCGTAAGTCGTGGGCATGGCGGGATATGTCCTTTCGCCAGCCTATGTGGACCTTTGCTCTTGAGGTGATAATATCGTCATTTGTTGAATGACTTTATACCGTGGGTGTCGAATGGACCGTCTGAAAGGCATCGAGGTTTTCGTGCGGGCCATCCGCCTCGGCGGGCTTTCCGCCGCCGCGCGCGAGCTTTCGATGTCTCCGGCGATGGCGGCCAAGCACCTGAACGCCCTTGAACAGCGCCTTGGCGTGACATTGGTCAACCGCACCACCCGCCGCCTCGCGCTCACCGAGGCGGGGGCGGCCTACCTCGATACTGCCGAGCGGGTATTGGCCGAACTGGAGGAAGCGGATGCCAAGGCGACCGCCCGCTCCGCCTCGGTGGAGGGGTTGTTGCGCGTCTCCGGACCGGCCGCTTTCGGCAGCGCCTATCTGGCCGAACTCGTCACCGAATTTCACGCGCTCTATCCGCAAGTGACCATCGAACTCGGCCTCAACGACCGTGTGGTGGACCTGCTGGAGGAGCGCTGGGACGTTGCCGTGCGCATCGGCCGGCTGGCGGACAGCAATCTCGTCGCCCGCAAGCTCGCGCCCGTGCGGATGGCGATCTGCGCCGCGCCGTCCTACCTTGCGCGGCGCGGCACGCCGTTATCGATCGACGACCTGCCCGGCCACGACTGCCTCGGCTACACGCTGAGCGGGGAAACCGGCACAACCCGTTGGGGCTTCGGCGCCGACGGCAGCCGCCCGGTGGCGGTGCGCGGCTCGCTTCATGCCAATAACGGGCAGGTTCTGGCGCAGGCGGCGATGGCGGGGATGGGCCTCGTCTATGGCCCGCGTTTCTTCGTCGACCGCGCGATTGCCGAGGGGCGGCTGGTCGAACTCGACCTCGGCGCCGAACTGATCGATCTTGGCGCGGTTCACGCAGTCACCCATCGCACGCGCCGCCCGGCGGCCAAGACGCGGGCGTGGATCGACTTTCTGGCAAAGCGGCTGCCCGCCATGGCGCGCGACTGGTAGAATCGCGCGGGAATCCGTCCGGCTTTCAGCCCACTTCAGAAATCGACGGCGATCCCGTTGCGTACCCAATCGCCATAACGGGTGGGGGAGATCCCGTCCGGATCCTCCTCATCCGCCTTGGCTGCCTCGGCAGGCGAGGGCTGGGGCGCGGGTTCGTTCGTCCAGTGGGCGGGCTTGGTGAAGCCTTCGGGACGTTTGGTGGCGCGTTCGGTCATTCGGCCCATGTGGTGTGACTGGCGCAAAAAGGCAATCCGCTATAGGGGCCGCAAATGGACATTCCCGGCCTTCCGGCGCGCCGTGCCGCGCTCAACCTTATCGATGCCGTGCTGCGGCGGGGCGAAACGCTCGACCAGGCGGCGGGCACTGCGCTCGCGCGGGTGCGGGGCGACGCCGACCGGGCGCTCGCCCGCGCCATTGCCGGAGAGGTGCTGCGCTGGCGCACCGACCTTGATGCGTTGATCGATTCTGCCACCCGCCTGCCGCTGGCCGACGATGCCAAGGCGCGCGCCGTGCTGGAGATCATGCTGGTGCAGGTGCTGCGGCTGGAGACCCCGGCCCATGCCGTGATCGCCACCGGTCTGCCGCTGCTGATGGGCGGCCCGCGCCGCCTTGCGCACGGCGTGTTCTCCACCCTGACCAAGGCCGAGGCGAAGCTTCCCGAAGTGCCCACGCTTCCCGAGGACGTGACCGAGCGCTGGGGCGAGCGTTGGGGGGACCGCATCGGCGCCATCGCCGCCGGGCTGACCGACCTGCCGCCGCTGGACCTTGCCCTGCGCAACGCGGACGAGACGGCCGAGTGGGCCGAACGTCTGGGCGGCAAGTCGCTCATGCCCGGCCACGTCCGCCTGCCGCGCGGCACGGCCATCGAATTGCTCGAAGGCTTCCGCGAGGGCGCCTGGTGGGTGCAGGACCTTGCCGCCAGCCTGCCCGCGCGGCTGCTCGGCGCGGGTGAGGGGCGCAAAGTGCTCGATCTCTGCGCCGCGCCCGGCGGCAAGACGATGCAACTGGCGGCTGCCGGCTGGCAGGTGACTGCGCTCGATTCCTCGAAGCGCCGCCTTGAGCGCCTGGGCGACAATCTCAAGCGCACCGGGCTTGAGGCCGAGATCGTGCAAGCCGACGCGCTGACCTGGGAAACCGAGACGCGCTTCGACGCCATCCTGCTCGACGCGCCGTGCACCGCGACCGGCACCTGCCGCCGCCATCCCGACGTGCTCCACCGCATCGGCGAGCGCCAGATCGGCGAGATGGTGGAACTCCAGTCCGCCATGCTCGAACGCGCCGCCGCATGGCTCGCGCCGGGTGGCACGCTGGTCTACGCGGTCTGCTCACTGGAACCCGAAGAGGGCGAGGAGCAGGCCGGGAAAGTGGCACTCGCCCCGGTCCCGATCGGCGCGGCGGAACTGCCCGAGGGGCTGGCCCCGACGGCCGAAGGCTGGCTGCGCACCGATCCGGCGATGCTGGCGGGCGAGGGCGGCCTCGACGGGTTCTTCGTGGCGCGCTGGCGCCGAAACTGAGGGAGCGAGTGAGGGGCGGCGCGATATCGGCACGGCCGCTCATCCATTGGGGTAATCCATATGGATGAATGCAGCCAACCGCCCCATCCATGAGACGCGCTGCGCAGCGATGCGGTGGCGCGACTCGTAAGGCTCTGGCATTCTTGGGCGAAGGGTGAGCCTGAAGAGCATTGCGCCGCACTGCCGAATGTCAGGCGGACTGTCGGAAACTCTCGAAGGGAGTAATCGCGATGGTACGTTTAATCCCACAGGCCATCCTGTGCCTGCTGGATCGCCACGATCCCGAGCGCGAGAACGTCACATGGGATGGCGCCGGTTTCAGCGGCAACTGCCGCCATTGCGGCCTCGACGTGCGCCGGGAAAAGCACAAGGTGTGGCGCAGGGATTGAAGGGGCGGGGCGAGCGATTTCGTCAGTTCGAGTTGATATGGCGATCATCGTTCGTAACGTCGGCAACGCGCCCATGCCGGTCGTTCCTCAGCCAGATCAGAATGCCTACAGCCCGCCGCGTCGAAAACACGTGTTTGTCGTGTAATCAGACACCATTTCTCGCTGTGACGCGGTAATTCCGCAACCGCTAAAGTAGTAACAAATGGCCGTCAGGTGGGCGTCGCGAAGCGTGAATAACGCCTAGCTCCCAATAGACTTCGCGCCGAAATTTCGAAACAAAGCCGTTTCATAACAATCAGCAGCGGCCCAAATTCATGATTCGACGCCATTTATCTGGCCCAATGCTATTCGTTCTCGGCTTAGCATTCGCGACCGTTGCCCATGCCGTGCCTGAACCGCATCGAACCGAACAGCAAGCACGTGCCATGCTAGGCAATTCGACTGCACCTGCGCCATCGAACGCAAACGGGGTCGACCTCGGCTGTGCTGTCGCCACCGAAGACCGGCGCAGCGATTTGTGCGCGCAATGGAAGGCCGCCGATGCTGCGCAGGCGTCAGCGAATTGGACGCTCTGGACTGTCTGGCTTGGTCTATTCGGACTATGCATCGGTTTCGGCACGTTGATTGCAGCAGCCATTGCCGCGTTCTGGGCCAAGCGTGCCGCTGAATACACCAAGGCTGGCGCAGTCGAAGCTAAGCGATCCGCCGATGCCGCCAAGGAAGCCAATCGCCCGTGGCTGAGAATGGAAATAGAAGAAGCGGGCAGACTGCACGTTGAAAGTGATTACCTCTCGGTCTTCTGCGATGTGTCCATAGATAATTTTGGGAATTCACCTGCCTTGGAAGTCTGGGCGGATGGCATACTATCATTCGATGTGATTTCGCTTTCCAACGCGCAAAGAGAGCTTTCGAAGTTCTCGCCGCGTCGAGATCATCCACGCTCTAACATCTTCCCAAAGGCACCCGAAGCAACGCAGCTGATCGTCGAATTTCGAGGAGAAATCTCCCAATCAGGCACCCTCTTCCTGATGGTGTACTGTCTCTACCGCATCCCCGGCGATGTGGAATGGCGCTATGCCGCCGACATCCAAGAGATCATGCCGGGCGATGCTGCCACGCGACAGTATGCGATGGACGGAAAGCAAATGCGCTTTGAGGTTTCGGCAGGGGTAATGGAAACTCGCGGGATAGCATTTAAGCGCGCGATGGGGATTCTCCCCGCCGCGACTTAGCGCTCCTGTTCGCTGTCGGATGCTCGGAACCTGCCGGTCTCTTCACGGCTACCGCCCTCCAACAAGTTTGGCTGTACGTAGCCGGAAGACCGTCCCCGCCAGTCACGCCACAACAGCGCAACCGGCGGGAAAGAGCTCAGCCCTTGACCTTGTTCTGGAAGCTCTTGCGCAGCTTCATCAGCTTGGGCGGGATCACCGCGAGGCAGTAGGGATTGCGTTGGCCTTCGCCGTCCCAGTATTCCTGATGGTAGTCCTCGGCCGGGTACCATGCGTCCTGCTGCGCGCCGTCGGCGAAGCCTTCGATGGTGGTGACGACCTTGCCCGAAAGCTCGGTATTGGCGCGGGCGAGGGCAGCGTCGGCCTCGGCGGCCTGCGCATCGTTCAGCGGGAAGATCGCCGAGCGGTACTGCGTGCCCACGTCATTGCCCTGGCGGTTCAGCTGCGTCGGGTCATGCGTGCCCATGAACACGTCCAGCAGGTCTCCGTAGGACAGCACCGAGGGGTCGTAGTTCACCTTGATCGCCTCGGCATGGCCGGTGTCGCCGGCGCAGACCTGCTTGTAGGTGGGGTTGGCGACAGTGCCGCCGATATAGCCGCTCTCGACCGAATCCACGCCGATCACATCGCGGAACACTGCTTCGGTGCACCAGAAGCATCCGCCTGCAACGATTGCCGTTTCCATTGTATTCCAGATCCTCATGAGGGGGAGTTTGTCGCTAGATAGGTACACAAGTGCGGCTTGTCATTGGCGGCGAGACAACTACCTTCGCGCTTCGACCGACATTCCACGGGAGACTTGCCCATGCGCCGCGCCCTGATCGCCCTTTCGACGTTCCTTGGCATTCTTGCGGCGCCCGTGCCCGCCATGGCCGCCGACCCCGATTCAAAGGAAGTGCCGGCCGCCTGCAAGGGGTGCGAGGCGCTGCTGGAACTGGCCGCCGCCAACCCGCTGCGCGATGCGGACCGTGCGCGCGACAAGTACCGCCACCCGGTGGAGACGCTGAGCTTCTTCCGCGTTTCGCCGACGGCGAAGGTGGGCGAATATGCGCCGGGCGGTGAGTGGTACTCGCGCCTGCTGGGGCTCTACCTCGGGTCGCAGGGGCATCTGGTGGGGCTCTACTTCAATCCGGACAGCCCGGCCTTCAAGCCCGAGACTCAGGACGGCATCCGCAAGGGCGCGGCCAGCTATCCGGCCCATGTCGCCCAGTTTACCGGCCTGCCGGCGGATCGCTTTGCCGCCTATACGCTGGGCGCGATCCCGGCGGGCGAGAAGGGCACGTTCGACGTCATCATCATCCCGCGCATGCTCCACAACATGCTGCGCTGGAACATCGCGACCAGCGAAGTGGCGGCGATGCGTGACTTGCTGAAGCCCGGCGGGTTGATCGGAATCGAGCAGCACCGCGCCAAGCCGGATGCGCCCGATGCCTATGCGGACGGTTCGAAGGGCTATCTGCGGCAGGCTGATGTCATCAAGTTCATGCAGGCGCAGGGCTTCGATCTTGTCGGCCAGTCGGAAGTCAGCGCCAATCCGAAGGACAGTGCGAACTGGCCTGACGGCGTCTGGACCCTGCCGCCCACGCTCCAGCTCAAGGATCAGGACCGCGACAAGTACCTCGCCATCGGCGAGAGCGACCGGATGACGCTTCTGTTCCGCAAGCGAGGCTGATAGGGGCTCGCTCATGACCCAGATCACCGTTGCCGCGCTCCAGCTCGCGCTCAATTCCGCCGACGAGGGCGAGAACATCGCCGCCGTCTCCACGCTGGTCGAGGAAGCCGCCGCCAGGGGCGCGCAGATCGTGCTGCCGCCCGAGCTGTTCTCCGGCCCCTACTTCTGCAAGACCGAGGAAGAGGAACTCTTCGCGATCGCCCGCCCCACGGCCGAGCATCCCTCGGTGATCGCGATGAAGGCGCTGGCGGCGAAGCTGAAGGTGGTGATCCCCACCAGCTTCTTCGAACGCGACGGCCACCACTACTACAACACGTTGGCTATGATCGGCACCGATGGCGAAATCATCGGCACCTATCGCAAGAGCCACATCCCCGACGGCCCCGGTTACGAGGAGAAGTACTATTTCCGCCCCGGCAATGACGGGTTCAAGGTGTGGGACGTTCTCGGCACCAAGGTCGGCGTGGGCGTCTGCTGGGACCAGTGGTACCCGGAATGCGCGCGCGTGATGGCGCTGATGGGCGCGGAACTGCTGTTCTACCCCACCGCCATCGGCTCCGAGCCCTACGACGCCACGCTGGACACCAGCCGCATGTGGCGCCGGGCGATGGTGGGCCACTCGGTATCGAACTGTATGCCGGTGATTGCCGCCAACCGCATCGGCGTCGAATCGGAATGCGGAACGGAGCAGACTTTCTACGGCCACTCGTTCATCACCGACGAATGGGGCGATTATGTCGCGGAGTTCGGCAAGGAGGAGACCGGCGTGCTGGTCTCCACGCTGGACCTCGCGCGCGCCGCCAAGCACCGCGCGGGCATGGGCTTCTTCCGGGATCGCCGGCCGCAGCTCTACACGCGCATCGCGCAAGACATCTGAAATCGCAAAAAGGGAGCCGGGCAGTTTGGCAAAACACAGGTATCTGGTCGCGCTCGGCTCCAACATGCGTCACCCGCGTTACGGCGGACCGCGACAGGTGCTCGCCGCCGCGCTTGAGGCGCTGGATCACGGCAAGATGGAAGTGCTGGCGGCCTCGCCGGTGATCGAGAGCGCGCCGCTTGGCCCCTCGCGCCGTCGCTATGCCAATGGCGTGGCGCTTGTGCGCAGCAAGCGTGAGCCCGACGAAGTGCTGCACAAACTGCACAAGATCGAACACAAGTTCGGCCGCCGCCGCATGGGCGCGGCCTGGGGTTCGCGCGTGCTGGACCTCGATATCGTGTTGTGGAATGGCGGCCCATGGGCGGCGGGAGAGGGCGATGAAAGCCTTGTAATCCCGCACCCGGCGTTCCGCGAAAGGGACTTCGTGCTGGGCCCCGCGCGGCGGATTGCGGGGGGCTGGCGCGATCCTTTGACAGGCCTGACGATAAACCAGCTTCATGCCCGCTTGACCAAGGCGCGACCTGCCCTTAGGTGACCCCTTCCGCCGCCGTTCACGGCGGCGCCCGGAAACGGGGGCCCTTAGCTCAGTCGGTAGAGCAACTGACTTTTAATCAGTAGGTCGCTGGTTCGAACCCAGCAGGGCTCACCACCTATGAAAAATCAATGACTTAGGTGGTTTTTAGGGGCGATTGTCTCGCAATTTGTCTCGCACGTCGAAGCGCCCCAAAATGGGCTGGATTGCCGACAAGAAACTCGCCATCGAGACTGCATGAAACGCCCACCGCCTACGTTGCTGTGCACGAAGCCGGTCACGCCATATCGATGCTTTCGAGCGATCCTCGGCTATGGGTAGATTATGTCTCGCTGACCCAGCTTCCTGACAATTCGGTTGGCTTCACCCGAGGGGGTGCTCGGTTTAATATCGGCCGGGCTGATCAAGTGGTAGCGATGGGGCGGCGTGAGCACCTTATAGTAGCTGCCAACGCGGGCGCAGTGGACTTTTGACGGGCCCATTTGAAAGTCGTCAGTCAGCAGGATTGAGGGGCCAACGGGCTAAAATGCCGTGGCGATCCGGCTTCCGTTTCAGAAAGCAGTGCCCAAGTTTTCCGGGAGAGGTTAAATTTTCGAACATCAGTCGGGCTTCGGGCGAAGAGTGCTTGACCGATGATCATCGCTGGCCGAGGTGCGGAGAGTTGCTGCCTGATGCGTTGTCATGGGATTGTGTCCTCATGAGCGCATAGTCCGATCTATTTAAGGACATTGGCTCGAAGAGTGGGTGATGGTGGGTATGAGTATACTGTTTAAGAATATTTCCCTCCGAAATTGGCGTCAATTTGAGCATGTTTCCATCGATGTCCACCCAAAGCTTACAATCATAACAGGGTCTAATGGTGCTGGTAAGAGTAGTATCTTAAATATGTTTTCAAAACATTTTGGATACTCTAGGCCATTTCTCTCTACTCCAAGAAAAACTAAATCCGGTATATCATACGATTTAGGTTACAACTACTCTGATCCACCATTCTATTTGGATGATGGTGAGTTTGACCGTGGCGGCGGCGATGAGTTTGATGAATACCTGCCCAAATTCGTTCGTTCCGGTGATCCATTATCATTTGCGGCCCATATTGCGGCGCCAACGAACGGTCAATTTGTTGAAATCGGTAAGATAAACTACAATAATGGTGTTAGTGGTTCTTTGGGGTTTCACGAACAGCAGGTTAACCAATTTGATATTGCGATTAATAATCAACAAAATGTTCTAGGCGTCCCTATTACTTCTCACAGGGTGGTTTCGCATTACCAGCCTGTGCAGGCTTTGTCATTCCAATCGGCTGGATTATCCAATGCGTATAATCAATATGTAGGAGAGATATATAATCGATTAAACGGAGGGCACACCCAATATACACCGTTTTATAGAATGAAAGAAACGCTCATTGCCATGGCGGCCTTTGGGGAGGGTAATAGCCATTTAGAGCCGAATCCTGCGCTTCTAACTGCATTTGAGGGGTTCAATAGTATCCTTCGGAAGGTTCTTCCGAAGGAAATTGGCTTTCAGAAAATGTCGGTTCGACCGCCTGATGTGGTAATTAAGAGTAGGACTGGTGAATTTATTCTTGATTCATCGTCGGGTGGTGTTTCAGCAATCATTGAAATTGCTTGGCAAATATATTTGTTCTCACTGTCAAACGAGACATTTGTTATTACCATCGATGAACCTGAAAATCATCTTCACCCGTCAATGCAGCGCAGTCTTTTGGCGAATTTGATTTCGGCATTTCCTAAAGCGCAATTTATTGTTGCTACTCATAGCCCATTTATTGTGTCTGCGGTTGAAGACTCTAATGTCTATGCCCTCAAATACACTGATCCGGCGACGGAGAATGGGTTCCCATCGAGTACAGTTCGTCGCGTTCGGTCAATTGCTCTGGATCAGAGCCGTAAGGCAGGAACAGCGAGTGAAATTCTCGATGAGGTCCTTGGCGTAAATGCGGGTATTCCGCCTTGGGCGCAGGGGCGTTTTGAAGATATCGTAAAGCGCTATGAAGCTGAGAGCGTGAGCAGAGAGACGTTATCGCGGTTGAGGGCTGATCTCAATTCTGCTGGGTTTTCTGAATTTTATCCAGAGGCGCTGTCTCGGTTGGTTGGTGATCAATGATCAAGCTGGAAAAGGTGGATGAGCCGGCAGTGCTCAAAGAAAATGCTCAAAATTGGCTCGATGTGATTAAAGATAAAATTTCTTCGGGTGAGATACCAACTGATGGCGATAAATCAAAATATCGTCACGCAGACATAAAGGCATCTCTGATTGTAGAAACCAATGGAAAATGTGCTTATTGTGAAAGCTTTCTTAGGCATATTAGCTTTGGTGATGTTGAACATATACATCCTAAATCCGCTAACATAGATGACATCTATCGCTGGGATAACCTAACTTTGGCCTGTGATATGTGTAATACATATAAAAGCGCCGAAACTAACGTTATCGATCCATACAGCGACGATCCCGTTGAGCATTTCAAATTCTTCGGTCCAATGCTCTATGCTAAGCCTGAAAGTCCTAAGGCGGTTGTTACAGAAAAGAAGCTGAAACTGAATAGAGATGATCTTGTTAAAAAGAGAGTTGAGCGTCTCGCAGCTATATCAAACATAGTGCACATAATTTCAAAAACGACGGATGAAAATGTCCGCCGCGTTATCGTTGATGATCTGTTTGAGAACGAGATTGGAGGATCGACAGAATATTCCGCTTTTGCTCGTGAATTTCTTCTTGAAATAGACAAGGATGCAAATTTACGTAGCGCGGGACCAGTGATTTGAATTATTGTATTTCGTAGCGCATAGTGTCTGATGGCAAAATTAGATGGCCCAATTTTTGTGGGATAGGGGAGAGTTTTACTGGAAATCGGTCGCACAGGTGGGAGCGTATGTTTCAGCGCAATAGCGCTTTACAGTTGCGACTGAGACTCCAAAATATTGAGCGGTCGTCTTGATGCTGGCGCTATTATCCCTCCGCCATTGAGCCACATGCGCCGCGTCAGCGGCAAAGGGACGACCAAGGCTTACCTTCCCTCTGTGTGTCTTCCCTGTTGCCTCTAGCGATGCCCTAGCGGCTTCTCGACCTGCATCGCAGCGCTCTTTGATGCGGTTGCGCTCCATATCCGCAATCTGAGCAAGCACGGCGACAATGAGTTCACCCACACCCTTGGCGATAGCGCCAAGGCCAAGCACTTCAACGGTAACACCCTTTTCGATCAACTTTCGGACGGTGGCTTGGACGTTAAGGGCGTCACGGCCCAGCCGATCAATCGCGGCAACGTGAATGACATCACCTTCGCGAACGTAGTCCAGCATGGCAGCGAAGCCAGGACGGCTTTCGGCTGGGATTGCGCCGGATACGCCTTCGTCAACGAACTCTTTGTCAAAAGGGCCGGTCAATGACGAACGCTGTGCTTCAATAGACTGATCGCCAGTCGATACCCGATAGTATGCCAGCCTGCTCATAGATGCGCCTTCGAATCGCTCACAAGATACACTTTTATTATGAGCTATAGATCATAATGCAAGACGCTATCTTCTAACCCTAACAGCAAGCCGATTAGAAGGGGGCACACTAGGTACAAGTTTTGACCCTCATCTAAACGGCGCGGGCTTTGTGTTGAGAGATAAGGCGTTGAGCGGTGGTTGTCGGATGGAAAGCACCGTAGACTCAAGGGCTCCCAGCATCTAAAGGATTGTTGCTGGTCCGATCTTAGTCGTGAGGGCTGGCCCGCATTCGCGCGGTGAACACAGGTACTCGGCCAATTCAGGTCGGGCGGCCTGCTGAATAAAATACCTTCGGGGAATACGCAGGGCGCGGTTCCCTGTGTTCACGCGCGACTAACCGTCCCGGCTGGCGGGACGGTGCGGTGAACATGGGGGAAAATTATGCGTTCGCTTCTCGTGGCGATGGTCGCCGTTGTTCTTTTTCCGTCTACAGCAATGGCGCAGAGTGCAGACGATGTAGCTGAGCAAGCAAGAACTGCGCGGAACAATTGTATTAAGAATGCAGTGGCTAAAGCCAAAACCAAAAAAGTCAGCCCCGATACTCTCAAGCTAGTAATGGATGGTGCCTGTTCTGCCGAGGTCGATGCGGCAAGGCAGGCTTACTCTGCCGCATTAGATGCGGCGGTTCCGGCTGGGCTAAGTATTGATCCCCTCCCCACAAAAATTCGATATATGAAGGCGTTCGACGCAGATTTCGACGGATTTAAGTCGAAAATCATCAGCGATTATGCTTTGGGCGAGTAGCCTGTTTAAGAATTGGTGGAACAGTGGAGGGGGCTTCATGAAGTTGGGTCTAATACGACATATCATAGTAATTTCTTCAATTACTGCCATATGCTCTCCCTTGAGTGCGGTCGTTCCTGAAAAACGTTGGGAAAGAGATGTGAGGGGTGAGTATGATTCAAAGAAAAGTCAGCTTAATCTTGAATATTGCATAGGTAGTAAGATCGAAAGTCCGCTAATAATACATGGTGAGGGTTTGGTTGAAATTGACTCCTATATTGTCCAGTCTGGTGTTCGTATTTACGATAGAGGGCATGATAGGAAAATAATGTACGTTGCTAATCCGAGAGAAGACGGTAATCTTCGCGAGATTATCGAAGGCTGTATATAGACTTGGATGATTGACGGGGTTCTTAATTGAACCCCGCAACGCACACCCGAAGTCATAGAAGGGCGTTCCAGCTTCGTTACCGTTGGGTTTCCAGTTCCGAGCCGAAAGTTTCGGAAAGCTCACACCGGTGCGCCACTAAATCGGCGTCCGCGTCGCCGTCTATTTGATGGCGATCTTTGGTCGAATGCCGACCTTTTGGTAAAAGCATTCCGATAGAACTTCCTTCGCGATATTGGCCTTCGATACCGGCACAAGCAAAGCATCGTGCAAAGGGAGTGCCGGTATCCCGTATTCCATCGCTAGGCGGTGCGTGGCGTCGATCACGGCGCAGCTTTCGAGGAATTGCAGGTCGCCCCATCTAACCGCACAGTTGGGCCAGTCTTTCAGCAATGGCAGATGCTCAAGAATCGTCGCCTGTGTGGATTTGAAGGGGTGATCCCTTTCTAGATCGGCCTGCTCGCTTTTACTCTGCTCGGCGTAGCGCTGTTTGGATTCCTTGGGCCAGCGGTGGTGAAATCCGTTATTGCCAAGCGTTATCGTCACCCAAATTTTCACGACCCCTCTGGGGATGCCGGGAATATCATATGGGTCTGCTTCCGGCGGGGGCGCTCCCAGCAGATGATGCAGGATAGTAAGGTAGCTTGCTTGAATATCTACTTCGGCAATCGGTTCGCCGTTGATCGATAGGCGTTTCCGCTCTGCCTTCTTCACCTGTTGGTAGCTCTCCCCGTAGCCGTAGGAATACAGGCGGGCGCCCTTGTTCCAATTGAAATCCGGTAAATCGCCCTGACCAAAGATGCGGGAAAAGGCGAAGTGCCATTCAGCGGGTTGAATATCCTGCTCCGCCATGAATGCATTAATTTCATTAACTTGGTTGGCAAAACCAATTACGGCTGGGTCTTCAAGATCGACGGGCATTGAGCCGCCAGAACACTTGATTCCTTGCCGGTTCTTCCAATTATTTGCCCGCAGTTGAACTGGGGCTTCGACCGTTTTTGGCCTCGGTAGAAGTTCGAAATGGGACGACCAATCCGACAGTCGTATCCCGTGATCGCTGGCAAGAGAAATTAGGGCCTCGGTAGCACGAAATCGTGTCGCGATTCCTTTTTCGTGGATATTGAATGTTTCTTTATAGCCTTTGATGACTTCAAGGTATCCGGCTTTAGAAAGTCCTTCAACGACCGATTTGAAAGGTCGGTAGCCTACTTTCTGTTCGGTCATCCAATTTTCTTTAAAGTTACTTCTTCCCATGGATCGAAATAGGAAGACATTCTTGTCTACGCTGGATTGTAAAAGAAGGGCTGATACTGTGAAATCTAAAGCTTGAATAAATTCCTTTGAGACCTTCCTTCGTCGACCAGAGCAAGGATTTGATTGTTCTGAAAGAAATTGTAAGAGATTAAGGGACTCAATAGAAAAACATCTTTTATTAAAGGAAAGAGGGAAGGAGGGGGTGGGTAAGGAAATCATAAGAAGAATTATTTCTATATATACATACGTGGAACGCTTTCGAAGCCGGAGGGTGCGTGAATTCGCCCCTTAGCCGGGCGGGCAGGGGTTATGCGCCATAATGGCGGTGCATTGTGCTGTTCGTAAGCGGGGATGGGCAAATTGCGCATCCGTCTGTGTAGGATGGCAAGGTTATCGCAGATCGCAACCGCTATTGTTGTGCGACGTAATGAGTATTTTAATTCCGAGGTATTTATTAATGTTTATTTAAATTTACAATATAACTTCATTAACAAGTTTATATTGGCATTATTGCGTTAATATCAAATTGATTTTTAACAATTCAAAATTATAAAAATATGATGCAATGGGAGTTTATGGCGATACTGCAACGGTTTGAAAGACACATTGCAATCGGATCGCTCAGAAAATTGGATAATGCACAACAAACGAGTAAATTTCCTTCTCGGGCGGTGCAGGGGGCTTTTTGAACTTCCAGTACCCGCTATTTTCCATTTTAAAGCTCATACGGCGCAAATGTGGGAAAAATGCGCCATGAGTGCCAAATTTATAAAATCGAGCTGTATGGGGCTTAAAATCGAAAATACCCTTAACCAAATTTTTGATTTTCTAATTTGGGTATTACGAGGCCATTGTGTCGGCACGCCCGCATCGCGGGATAAGTGTCTTCAATACCTATTTCTCCAATATAGGCCGTGTCCATTCCATCCTTTTCATGCCCGGCAACCTCATTAATGTAGTTGGGGTGCAGCCCGTAATCCTTATGGTTCAGCATGGCCTTGAACGCTCCGCGAAACCCGTGAAAGGTCACTTCTTGCCTCGCATTTGAAGGAAGGCTGTCGCCAAGCATTTGGCGTATCACGGTGCGATTGAAGGACCGGATCACCCTTCCATTCGACCATTGCTTGTCGTCATTGCGATCGGTGTTTTTGCCGTTTGGAGGTGCCCAATCAGGAAAAAGTCGCTCTGCACCGGATTTGCGAATGCGATCAACGTATGCTGGAAATCCAAGTTCGACGAGGGCGTCCAGAAGGGGCACCTTGCGTGCCTCACCTTTCTTGGTTCGGCGCCATTTATTATCGCGAATGACGAAATGGGGAGTCTCGCTGTCGAGTACGACCTCGGTTAGCATCATGCCTCCCAATTCACTCGCTCGACATCCCGTATATGCGGCAACTACCGGCACCCAGTATTCCGAACCCATTAGGCGATGGGTGCCTGACTGATGTGACTGCGACGGTGTTGCGGATTTGCACCCTGTAAACCAAGGATGTTTGAAAATCAGGTTCATTTCGTGGGTTGTGAAGCGCCGCTTCTCAGGCATCATTGCCTTGTTCGGGGGGGCTGCATAGCGATCCACTTTTATGCCGCTGGCAGGATTTTTGCCCGTAAATTTATCAGTGTCGATGGCATGATTGATTACGGCTCGAAGCAGCCCGATCCGTTTCCGCAAAGTAGCGGGGCTGGCTGGTCTGGTGACGCTGCCAGCGGTTTTGCCGCCAATGGTCTGTGAAGCGAGGTGTTCAGCGTAGGTTTGAAAGTCTGCCCGGGTCAGGTCATCCAGCCGCTTATTGCCTATCAAGCCTTCAAACAATCGGAGCGAGGATTGCACCTCAGTGACGGTCCTTGCTGGAAGGTCTCTTTGCTTGAGATAAGCTTCTACGGCTTCTCGGAGGGTTTGGACAGATTGTGTTTCGGATGACACGGTATTCCCGAGTCGAGGGGCTGTCTCACCCAAGATAAGTGCTTGAGCCTCGTTGCGGCCCTGTAGGGTGCCTGCGCGAATGGCTCCTACCACTGCCCCGAATTCACGCGAACCGATAGGCGCATTCCAACCACGGTTAGCGATTACCCAAGCGGCATTGTCGGCTGGCGTTTCACGTTGACCGTCCCCGGGGCCCCGTATGTGGAGCGCTTTGGCATCGTCCTCGGCGTCCAGCTCAAGATCGTAGATGAGTCGCTCATACTCTTCGGCACAGGCCGGATTGGCGTCAGCGTGAATGTGAGCGCGCTCAAGAGGTTCGATCACCAGCCGACGATAAAGGTCCGCAAGTTCGTCCAGATCAGTCTGGGTGACGTTCCGCGAAGCTCCGGGAGCAATAGTGATTGCGGTGACGGGGGCGACAGAGACTTGCCCCGTAGCAGCGGCAACCTTTTGCTCAAATTCAAGATGAACAGGAATGCAAGCTGCATGCATTTCCGCAAGGCTGGTTGTCCGAAGAGAGCGGCGGAACAGAGGTTTGGAGCCAAAGTGCATGGCGAACTGTCCGGCATCACGCTTCACTCGTTCGGGAACCCGGCGCTCGTACTGGAAGACATCGTTGCGCTTTCGCACATACCTTACCGCAGCCGCCAATTCCTCTTCCCTTGCCTTAGATTGTCTCACAGTTTGTCTCGCACTACGGTCATCAAATCCGCTGAAAAGCAAGGGATATTGGATTTACGAGCGAATTTTTCAAGTGGTGACGAACCCAGCAGGGCTCACCATCCAATCCACTCGCATATATCTGTTATCGTGGATCCGGGGTTGGTGGGGGCGGATGCGCCCCAATGCGGCGTGCGGTCGTCGAGCTTTCGCGGTTTTGCTGGCGATCCTGTATGCGTGAGTTTGCCGTGGCGGGGCGCCATGTGCGGATGGCCGAGCACATGCTCAAACCGCGAGGGCATCGAGCGTGTGTCGGCCACCTCAGGCAGCGTCGTATGGCTCAGGGGCCTGCCGCGAGGCGGAACCGGCTTGTGCCACGCTCCCGCCCCGGCGGCAGTCTTGTTGGCGAGAGGTGTTACTTCTTCGCCGGCTTCCCGCCGGTGGGTTCGTCCGGCCAGTGGCCAAGGGGTTGATTGCCGAAGTTCAGCCCGGCTTGGCGCGGGTTGATGCAGCTGTCCGTGATCTGGGCGGTGCAGACCTTGTAGACGGTGCCGTCGATCTGGACGGACGTTGCCCGTCCACGGCTGTCGCGTTCAACGACTTCGGCTTTTTGCGTGGCGGGCGCGGCGGCTTCGAGCGCGATCGAAGTTCCAATAAGGCAGGTAGCGATGCCCAACATCGCCAGACTTGATCGAAGGGCCATGGTAATACCTTTCGTCGAGTAAAAAGGATTGAACTGTTTCCGGAGTCCACTTGTGGGAATCGCTGTGTAGGCGTTCCGGCGGCGGGTGTTTCCAAGCCGATGTCGCAGTATACGACGTCAGGCTTTTCTGATCGATCTGAAGGTGAGGTCGCCTAGGTGCGCGATCAGGCGGCACGTCTATGGGTTAGCCTGTGCCGCAGTCGACGATAGTCGAAGTCTTGCCACGACTATCGCCGGCTCGATCACCGCTCCAATGCCGGGAAGGGCACCGGGCCGCGTTGTTCTTGATGGCTGCCGAGGCGTTACCGGATCATGCGAAGCGTATGCGGATCGAACCGCTGCAATTCGAGCACATTGGGCGCGCGCCGGAAGATGACCGTGCCGCGCCCGAAATCGACCGCTGCGACCGAGAGGGCCTGCCCCGGGTTTCTTGCGCCCGCACCATAGTAGTTATTGAGCAGGATCGTGCCGATGACGCCGGAAACGGTGTTGCCATGGACGGCCCGCTTTTCGACCTGTGCGCGGGTGGGGGCATCCAGCACGCTCAGCATGGCGCGTTCAAATGCCGTGGGTGTGGCTGCCGGTTGTGCCAGAGACGGAGTAGGGAGTGCCGCAAGATTGACTGCAATCAAGGCGGCACAGGAAAGTGTGACACGATTGAAGTTCATTGGCCTTTTCCTTCTTGGTGAGGGAAAATTAATGTAGCACTATTTCTAAAGGATAGACAAGATGGAGCAACCTTTGTGGCGTTGTTTGCTGCAGTTGCGAAATAACTTTGTTAGTATAATTTAAGTCGCGTTAACTCTATGGACGGGACGAATGAAAGGGCCTCGGTCCATCATGGCTGTGCCTGCGTCTGGTCCGGCCGCTGTCTCGCGTTCAGGTCTTGCGATAGCCGCTGAAGCGAGGCTTCGTTCCAGCCAGCGGGCTGCGTCACGGCAACCCAGGCGTTGACGTAATCGTCCGCCGCGAAAACGTGCCCGAAGCCGGGAGGTGTCTCCATCCCGGTAATCATGTCCACGCTCAATTGCAGAAACGTGACGCCGGGCACCCATCGAAACGTGGGAGAGACATCGGGCGCGCGTTTGCCGATCATCCATTCGGGCTGTCTGTAGAACGAGCTGGGCGTGAAGAACGTGATCGGATCACTGCCATATTGCAGATAGACGATCCGCATCCGGCTCCATGAGGCACCGGGAATGGTCAGGTGATCCTGCTGGTTTGTGAACCGGACCACCGAACTGTCGCGAAACCGGGGGAGCCAGGAGGGCGAATCGGGTTGCCGGTTCCGCGTTGTCGACTGCCAGAGCGGGCTGGGAAACGGCGGCCCGGCCCAGAGCGCGCCCTGAATCGGATCGTTTATCATGTCGAACAGATCCAGCGAGCTTTCGGAGCTTAGCGCGCCAAGGCTCAGGCCGTAGAGATAGAGGCGCGGGCGGTGCTCTCTGGGCAAGGTCTTCCAGTAGTCATAGACTTTCCGGAACATGGCCCTTGCGCTGTCCGAGCCGTAGTTCGGTTCGACCAGCAGTGACAGCCAACTGGCAAGGTACGAATACTGGATCGCCACGCTGGCGACATCGCCGTGCTGGAGATATTCGAGGCTGTCGATCGCGGCGGAATCGATCCAGCCGGTTCCTGTCGGCGCTATCACCACGAGTATCGACTTGTTGAAGCCGCCCACGCGCTTCAATTCGGCAAGGGCAAGGTTGGCGCGTTCGTCGACATTGCGCGCCGAATTCAGCCCGGCATAGACCCTTATCGGCTGCGACGCGGGGGCGCCGGTGAACAGGGCGATCTGGTTTTGCGAGGGGCCGGACGCGATATACTGGCGACCCTGTCGGCCGAGTTCTTCCCATGTGATGAGGGAATCCGCGCTTCCGACCTGAAGGGGGGCGGTCGGCGGCGCGAGGTCGGGTTCGATCAGGGAGTCCAGTTCGCTGAACGATGCATCGGCAAGGTGGAGGCCGGCCTTGAACACGATGCCGGTAATCATGCTCCAGAACAGCAGGGCGACGATCAGGACGCCCAGCGGAATGGCAACGCGCCGGGGCAGGTAGCGGTCGAGCCACAAGGTCAGTCGGCGGAAAAGCGTTCTCGCCAGGAGGCCGAGTGCAAAGAGCACGGCAAAGGAGACGAGGGCGACGATGCAGGTGCTGATAAGCTGCCAGTGCGACAAGGGCTGCATGTGCAGCACGACGCGCACGTCATTCTGCCAGTTGATGGAAAGCCAGAGGTAAGCCGCTGCCAGTATGGCGCAGAGAATTAGGATTACCTGCGTCGCCCGAGGTGGCACGCGGCGGACCGGCAGGCCCATGTAGTGCCAGACGTGGATCAGGGCCAGGCTGAGCAGATAGCCCATCGCGAAGCTCGTGCCGCCCAGCAGGCCGAGCAGCACCGGAGGGCGCGGGGCAAGGCTGGGCGTGAGTGACGCGGCTAGGAAAATCGTGCCCAGAACCAGTCCGAGCAACGATCTGCGGGCAATATGGAAACGAATGCGCCGGACGCTCCAGAGCCTTGCGACCGGGCTGGCCGCGGGGGCTCTGGCAGCGTTCTGGTCCGCCGGTGGAGGCATCGGTGGTGCCTGTTCAGCCTATGACACGGGCTCTGAGCTTGGCGTGTTCTTCGCTGGTGATGGCGCCCGAGGCTTTCAGCGCTTCGAGCTTTTCCAGTTCCTGCGCGGGGCTTTGGCCGATGAATTCACGCAGTTGCTCACGCGTTCTGGCCACTTCCTGCCCGTTGCGGATCGCCATCCCCTTTGACTGGAGGAGCAAGTATAGGAAAACGCCCAGAAAAGGTGCGACGATCAGCAGGATGACCCAGAGTATCTTCTTGAATCCACCCGCGTCGTCACGGCGAAACAGATCGCGCAGCACGGTAATAAGTAGCCAGAACCACATGACGAATACGAAGATGACCGCCACGTCCAGGAGGAAAGTCCAGAAACCCGGTAGATCCATCTGAAATCTCCTGTTCGATTGACTGGAATTTGCGCAAAGCGCCGTATCGGCCCACGCTTGTGAGGTCGGTTTGAAATTGCCTTGAAGGCTGGTCTAGCTATCTTGTCAGGATCGTTGAGTGGTGTCCGTGAATCGATGCGACTTGTATAGATAACATGAAATCGACTCCAAGCTCAAATGGCATCCTCACCTTAAGGATAATTTTGAAGGACTTGAATGGGTAAGGTAATGCGGTATGATGCGATTGGGCGACTCAACAATCGTCATTGATAAGTCATTATCTGAAATTGAGTGATCTTGGCGCGATTACCCGCGGCCCTGACATCTCAGGGCTAGAACAGCTCGTAAAATCCGCGTCATTCGAACGAGGAGAATTTTATGAAGCTCCCTACATATATTCTGGCCTCTTCCGTGGCGTCCTTTGCATTGCTTGGTGCCTGCACGCCTCAGCCTGGGCCATCCTCGTTCTCCCGGAATGAAGTGGGTCAGGCCGTGCCCGTCCAGTTCGCCGAGATCATATCGCTTCGCGAGGTGGAGATTCGCCCCGGTCAAACGAACGTCGGGACCGTCGCGGGCGGCGCGCTCGGCGCTATCGGCGGCAGCCAGATCGGCAGCAGCACGGCGGCCAACGTGGCAGGCGGTGTCGCCGGTGCCGTGGTTGGCGGGGCGATCGGCTCGGCCCTTCAGGGTTCCAGCCGGACCACGGGGGTCGAGTTCACTCTCAAACTGGATTCGGGTGAAACCATCGCGGTCGTCCAACCCGGCGAAATGCGCGATTTCCGCGTGGGTGACCGCGTACGCGTCAGCGGCACGGCGCAGAACACCCGCGTAACGCACTGATCGGGATACTCTGCCTGGTCCGGGGCAGGATGCCTCGGAACAGGGCGTTCCCTTGGGGCATTGGAGTGTAGCTTCGGAATTACTGCATAGCGTTGGTATTTGTTGAAATAGCGCAAATACAGTCAATTCCGGGCTACGGCTCTACCACAATTCGATCCACTACTTTGCAGGTCAAGCTTGGCTGCCGCTACCCCGGCAGCCCTTCCTGTGATGCTATTTTGCGCAAAGCGCTCTGTTGAGGGGCGTCTTCGCGATGGTGATGCGCGTCATTGTTGGAATGAACACTGGAGGGAAGAGACCGATGTCGAGATCTTCAGCCTGGGTCGCGGTGATCGCCTGTGTCGCCGTGGCCGGTTGCGTCAACGATACGCCGCCATCCCAGCAGAACAACATGCAGCGGCAACCGCCGCAATGTTTCCAGGCCAGCTCCGCCCGGCACTTCAGGGCGGTAAATTCCCGCACGGTCAACCTGCGGATCGGCCGCGATGTCTACCGTATCGATACGGTGGGAATGTGCCGGGATCTGAACTGGACCAGCCACATGCGGCTGGCGACGACCGGCAGTTCGACCGTTTGCACGGGCCTGGGGCTGGGCGTCTCGATCGTGACCAGAGGGCCAAGCGGCCAGCAGCGTTGCACGGTGCAATCGATCACCGGCTTGACGCCGGAGCAGGTGGCGGCCCTGCCGCTGAGCCAGCGGCCGTAGTCACTTCATTCGCGAAATGACGGACGGCACGGGTGATATCTCCGTGCCGTCTGTCATTTCAGCATCGCGGACGAATTCGGCGCCCCAACGCGTTTCACGTGATGTCGAACCGTCAGTTTCATTCGTTCGTCGCCCCCGCCTTCGCGGGGATGACGAGTTTGGGCGAACTGTCGGACTCGTTCTACTCGGCGGCATCGCGAATGATGGGGCATGTCATGCAGTGTCCGCCGCCGCGTCCGCGTCCGAGTTCGGCGCCGGAGATGGTGATGACCTCGATCCCGGCCTTGCGCAGCAGGGTGTTGGTATAGACGTTGCGGTCATAGGCGAGCACCACGCCGGGCGAGACGCAGACGAGGTTCGCGCCCGAATCCCACTGCGTGCGCTCGCGCATGTAGTGGGTGCCGCCGGTCTCCACCACGCGCATGTTGTCGACCTTGAGCGCGCGGGCGACTGCCGCCACCCAGCCGCCTTCCTCGCGCCGCACGTCGAAGCCGCCGTTGGCGCCGGGCCGGATCATGTAGGGGGTGATGGTGTCGACGATGTCGGGATAGATCAGCACGCAGTCGCGGTCGGCAAAGGTGAAGATCGTGTCGAGGTGCATCGCCGCGCGCAGCCGGGGCATGCCCGCCACCAGGATCTGGTCCACCACGTCCTGCTGGAACAGCGAGCGCGCGAGCAGGGCGATGCCCTGGCGCGAGGTGCGCTCGGACATGCCGATCAGCAAGGTGCGGTTGCCCGCCGGCATCACGTCGCCGCCCTCGATCGTGGCCAGGCCGTGATCCTCTTCGGGGTTGCCGTGCCAGATTTTGGTCTTGCCCGCGAAGTCGGGGTGGAACTTGTAGATCGCCGTGGTCAGCAAGGTCTCGTCCTTGCGCGCGGGCCAGTAGAGCGGGTTCACCGT
>NZ_SLVB01000006.1:0-312060 GCF_004341845.1 Novosphingobium sp. PhB165
GACGCAACACACGGTGACGCGGGGTGGAGCAGCCCGGTAGCTCGTCAGGCTCATAACCTGAAGGTCGCAGGTTCAAATCCTGCCCCCGCAACCATGTCTCAAAAAAAAAACCCATCCACTCCTAAGCTGTGACACAGCGGATCTCCCAGGTCCGCGCGGTGCACGCTGCCGTATCTCGGATGCTGGCCTTTCCAGTTTGGCTGCTTTGCGGTATCGGCGGGGCTCCCATGCAGAGCAGGTCGCAGGTGCCCCCAATCATGTCCAATTGCGACCTTTGCGTCATCCGGAACCACGCCATTTGCGCGGCGCTCGACGCGAAGGAACTCGAAGCGCTGAATGCGATCGGGCGGACGCGGAGCATCGTGCCAGGTGAATCGCTGATCTGGGAGGGCGAGGATTCGGTCCTTGTCGCCAATGTCATCGAGGGTGTGCTCAAGCTTTCCACCAATACCGAGGATGGGCGCGAGCAGATCGTTGGCGTCGTCTATCCCTCCGACTTCATAGGCCGTCCGTTCGGCGGCACCACCGGCCACGGCGTGACCGCGCTGACCGAGGCCAAGGTCTGCGTCTTTTCGCGACGCGACTTCGACGCCTTCGCGCGCGAACACCCGGCGCTTGAACACAAGCTGCTGGAGCGCACGCTGGGTGAGCTGGATCGCACGCGGCGCTGGATGCTGTTGCTCGGCCGCAAGTCGGCTTCGGAGCGATTGGCGAGCTTCCTGCTCGAAATGGCGGAGCGGCTTGAAGGGCAAGGCTGCGCAGTCGATTTCGATAAGCCGAACCAGCGCCGCCTGACTCTGCCTTTCTCGCGCCAACAGATTGCCGATGTGCTCGGTCTGACGATCGAGACGGTGAGCCGCCAGTTCACCCGCCTCAAGCAGGATGGCGTGATCGATCTGCCCTCACGCCGCGATGTAACGATACTTGATTTTGCGGCGTTGACGGCGGAGGCCGGTTGACCTGCGTTGATGCTGTGAACACGAAAAGGGGGAGCCGATGGGCTCCCCCTTTTTGCGTTTGAGGCGGATGTACCGCTTCAGAAGCGATAAGCGACGCCAGCGCTCAGCACCCAGGGATCGAGATCGTGCCGGGTCTTGAGCGCAAGGGTGCCGTCTTCGTAGAACGAGGCGGTCGGCCGGACCCAGTACTTCTTGGCATCCAGCGAAAGGCCCAGCCCTCGATCGTTCAGCGCGATGTCCAGGCCGCCCTGCAGGGCGAAGCCCAAGGCATTCGACATCCTGACTTTGTCGACGCCGAGTGCCTTGGCGGTGTCACCCGGCTTTTCGTCGATCACGAAGAAGATCGAGGGGCCGGCGCCGAAGTAAGGCTTGATCGGCGTGCCCGTATCGAGGTGGGCTTTCAGCGTGACCGTGGCGGGCAGGATCAACACGTGATCGACAAGGCCGGCACCGGCGATATCGCCCGTTCCGCTGACGTGGTGCTGGGTGAGGCAGCAGATCGTCTCGACCGAGAAGGTCTTGTTGAAGAAGTATTCCACCGCGACGGTCGGCACCACATTGTCATTGGCCTTGGTGCCCACGGTATCGAGCGCCGCCAGCGTGCCGCCGAGGGTCGTGCCCGTGTCGATCGCGGTGATCTTATCGATCTTGCCGTCGGGAAGGACGGCGGTGCCGAGCACCTTGACCTGCCACGCGCCGTCGGGGCTGCCGGCCAGTGCCGGCGTGGCGATTGCAGTGGCGGCCGCGAGCGCCGCAAGCAGGGTCAGTCTGCGCATGTCTTGTGTCTTTCCGTCGCCGCCGGGGCCGCACGGTGCGATCCCCCCTCTTGAGCGGCGACGGCCTCGCCTGTGGATCATCTGGCGCGCGGTTGAATTGATGCGGCGCAATTTCGCGGAAAATCGGATGGTGGAGGCTCGCGAACGCGCTTGATCGAGCGCAATGACGCGCGGCCCATCTCGGACGATTCTCTGGCCGATGTGGACCTATCATCCCAAGCTTCTGGCGGTCCCCGTGCCGCGCTACACCAGCTTCCCCACTGCGGCGGAGTTCGGCGAAGACGTGGGCGCACCCGACTTCGTCACCGCGCTGGAGGAAACGCGGGGCGAGGTTTCGCTCTATGTCCACATCCCCTTTTGCGAGAAGATCTGCTGGTACTGCGGCTGCAACACCAGCGTCGCCAACCGCACCGATCGCGTGGCGGGCTATCTCGACGCAATCTGCCGCGAGATCGTGCTGGTTGCCGAGCGCGTGCCCTCGACCGCGCGGATCGCGCGGATTGCTTTCGGCGGTGGCAGCCCGAACGGCATTTCACCGGTCGACTTCGTGCGGCTTGTCGACAGGCTGACACTGCATTTCGCCGCGTCCAGCCCGATCATGTCGATCGAACTCGATCCGCGGACGTTCAGAGCAGACTGGGCCGCTGTGATTGCCTCGGTCGGCATAAGCCGCGCCAGCCTTGGCGTGCAGACGTTCTCGCCCGCGTTGCAGAAGGCCATCGGCCGCGTCCAGCCGACGCGGATGATTGCAGAGACCACCGAAAGGCTGCGCCGCGCGGGCGTGACCTCGCTCAACTTCGACCTCATGTACGGCCTGCCCGGACAGACGCTGGATGACTTGCGCGATTCGCTGGCACGGACGGTCGCACTTGGGGCCGATCGCATCGCGCTGTTCGGTTATGCCCACGTACCGCACCTCATCGCGCGGCAGCGGAAAATCGACGCCGCCGCGCTGCCCGATGCCGAGGCGCGCTTTGCCATGGCGGCTTTCGGTCACGCGTTCCTTGTGGCCGAAGGCTATGCGCCGATCGGGTTCGACCACTTCGCCAGACCGGAGGACAGTCTGGCGCAGGCGGTAGAGACCGGGCGGCTGCGTCGCAATTTTCAGGGCTTCACCGAGGACCACGCGCCGGTTCTGATCGGGCTGGGTGCTTCGGCGATCTGCCGTTTTCCCTCGCTGCTCGTGCAGAACGAGAAGAACACCGGGCGTTACCGCGCGATACTGGCGCAGGAGCAACTCGCCGCCGGGCGCGGCATCGTGCGCTCGGCCGACGATCGCAGGCGCGGAAAAGTGATCGAGGACCTGTTGTGCCGGAGCCGCGCCGCGATCGACGCGGACTTGCGGGAGGAGGGTTGGCCCTTGCTCCAGCCCTACTTCGCCGCCGGACTGTGCGAGGCGGACGGCGAGTATCTCGTCATCGCGCCGGGCGGTCTGCCCTATGCCCGTTCGATTGCCGCGCGCTTCGATCCCTATCGCAAGGATTCTCTGCGGCGGTTCAGTTCGGCGGTGTGACGCTTTTCACCCTCCTGCCTCGAACTCCACCCCGAACAGTTTCCCCTCGGTCCAGCGCACGAGTCCCCAGACTTCGCGCCCATCGTCCAGCCTTGCCCGCACCGCTTCGTTAAGCGCCGGCGGCTCACCCACGGCGGCGGCGCTGAGGCCGTGCGAGGATATGTCGCGGATCATGATCTCGATCGATCTGCCCGCCGCATCGGTGAGCACGAAATGGGCCAGGTGCGCACGGCGGCGTTCGCGGGGGGTAGGCGTGGGCTTGAAGCGGTGCGCGTCCATATCGGCGGGAGAACGGCCGCAATCGGGAAAAGTTAATCGCGGCTATCCGGTTTTGAGCCGGATCAATGGCAACAGCACCCCTCTCTGCGAAGACATGTCCGCCGGTCTCTCATCGCCGCTCCACTCGCGGTCGGTGAAACCGCTTCTCCCCCAACTCAAAGGGCGGCCCCTCGGGACCGCCCTTTTTAGACCGGCGAAACCCGTGCTCAGCCCCAGGTATCGGTCAGCTTGGTGGCGATTTCGATGTCGTTGAGGAAGTCGACTTCGGCCCAGTTCAGGCCTTCGATCGAATTGGTGCCGACTTTGCCGGTGGGCGCGATCGAATCGATCACCTTGAGGTACCAGTGCTGCACGCCTTCGGGCGTGCGCATGGCCTGCCGCACGGTCTCGCGGAACAAGTCGGCGCCTTCGCCCCGGAAGGCGAGGAAGCCGATCGATTCGGCGTTCGACTGGGCCGCGGTCAGCGTCTTGCCGATGTGGACGAGGCGCCCGTCGGCCGTGCGCTCCACTTTCATGTCGTCGCTGTCATAGCCGTCCTGCTTGACGTCGACGGTGACGGTGATCGGCCAGAGATTGCCGTCCTTGTCGGTCGCGCCCTGCTGCACCTTGTGGACGATCTCCTCCGAAACCAACGTGTCGCCGTTGAGGATCAGGAAGTCGTCGCGCATCGTTTCCCGCACGATCCAGCACGAGCCCAGATTGTCCGCCACCTTGAAGAACGGGTTGAAGCGCACCGTCACGTCGACGCGGGGATCCTTGATCGACTGAAGGTGCTCTTCCAGCATGTCGGTCATGAAACCGGTGACCACGTCGATCCGTTTGACGCCGCCGCGCGCCAGCATCTCGATTTGCCATTCGATCAGCGACCGGCCGGAAAAGTCGATCATGCACTTGGGACGCTCGGCCGTGAGAGGAAGGAGGCGTGAGCCCTGGCCGGCACTGAGAAGAATGGCGTGTTCGATCATGGGTTTCACATTCATGTTCGCGGGGGGGATGGTTCGCATCTAGGGATTGCGGCGTAAAAGGAAAAGGTGCGGCGCGATAAGGAGGCCGCAATGGAGCCTGCAAATGCGGCGCCGTTCACGCTGCGGCAATCGCGATTTCGCGACTGGCTTGCAACTCGTGCTCCCCTCGTTCACATGCAGATTTGATGTCCCCCAAACGCTACCGTCAAGAGAGCCAGTCTCCGCTGGGCCGGATTCTCCAGAACACCGCCTGGCTGCTGGGCGGCAAGGGCGTGGGCGCGGTTTGCGGGATCGGCTACCTCGCGATCCTCACGCGCACGCTGGGGCTCAAGGATTTCGGGCACTTTTCGCTGATTTTCGGCACGGCGCAGGCGCTTGTCGCCATCGCCGGGTTCCAGACCTGGCGTGTGGTCGTGCGCTATGGCAGCGAACACGTGCACAACAAGGACTGGAGCAAGTTCGGCCGCCTCGGCATGCTCTGCGGCGTGCTGGACGCGGTGGGCGCGATCATGGGCTGCGGCATCGCCGCCGTCCTGATCTACGGTTTCGCCCATAAGCTGGAACTCAATCCGCAGTACATGAACGTGGCGTTCTGGTTTTGCTGCGCCTCGCTCTGGGCGCTGGTTTCGGCGCCCACCGGCATTGTGCGCGCACTGCACCGGTTCGACATGGCGGTCTATGTCGAGGCCGTGGTGCCCATTGGCCGCCTTGTCGCGGCGGTGGCGATCTGGCTGACGGGGCCTTCGGTGGGCCGCTTCCTGTTCGCCTGGGCCGCCATCGATATCATCGAAGCGACGCTCTACTGGATCATGGCGCGCCGGCTTGCGCCAACGGCGGTGCGCTTGAAGCACTTCTTCGAATGGCGTCAGGCCATTGCCGAGAATCCCGGCGTCACGCGCTTCTTCATGGTGACCTACGTGGGCTCCACGCTCGATGCCGCGGTGAAGAACGGCCCGCTGCTGGTGGTCGGCGCCTGGGTCGGCACCAAGGCGGCGGGTCTCTACCGCCTTGCCTCGCAGCTTTCGCAGGCGCTCACCAAGCTGTCCTCGCTGCTGACGCGCTCGGTCTATGCCGAAGTGGCGCGCGTGCGCGTGACCTCGCAAGCGGCGGAGTTCCGCAAGCTGGCGTTCCAGACCAGCAAGATTGCCGGGATTGGCGGCATCGTCGTGGTTACCGTGGCGATCCTGCTGGGTAAGGAACTGCTGGCCCTGATCGGCGGCGACGCGTTCGAGAGCGGCGAGGCGATTCTCGTGCCGCTCACGGTCGCGGCCTGCTTCGACCTTGCCAGTGTCGCGTTCGAGCCAGTGCTCCACTCGACCGGGCGCGCGCAGCATTCGCTGGTGGCGCGCCTGATCTCGGTGGTCGCGCTGGCCGTGGGCATGTTCTATTTCATCCCGATGGGCCCCAGCGGCGCAGCCTGGGCGGTCGCGCTGGCCGGCGCCGTGTCCTATCTGGCGATGGGAGCGATGGCCTGGCGCACGCTCTCGCTGATCGAAAGCGATGCGATCCGCGTGATCGACGCCGAGCCGGAACCGGACGAACCCGGCTCGACAGTCGAGTGACGGTCGGTATCATGGGGGCATGTCCAAAGACCTGCTGACCCGCGAAGCCGCCCGCCTTTCCGACCGCATTGTCGCCTTGCGACGCGCGGTCCACGCCGAGCCCGAGATCGGCCTGCACAATCCGAAAACGCGCGACAAGATCCGCGCCGCGCTGGCCCACCTGCCGCTGGAATGGCGCGAAGGGCCGTCGACCACCGGGCTGATGGCGACCTTGAAAGGCGGCGCCGGGGACGGTGGCTGCGTATTGCTGCGCGGCGATACCGATGCCCTGCCGATGCCCGAGGAGACCGGGCTGGATTTCGCCTCGACCATTCCCGGCGTCATGCATGCCTGCGGGCACGACACCCATGTCGCCATGCTGGCGGGCGCGGCGGAGATTCTGGCGGGTCAGGCGGACAAGTTGAAGGGCGAAGTGCGCTTCATGTTCCAACCGGGCGAGGAGGGCCATCACGGCGCCCGCTTCATGCTCGATGACGGACTGCTGGGGGGCGAAGGCTTCGACCGGCCGCTGCCCGATGCCGCGTTCGCGCTCCACATCATGCCCAATGCCCCGCACGGCGTCATCGGCGGGCGCGCCGGGCCGCTGATGGCGGCGGCGGACGAACTGCGCATCACGGTCACCGGGCGCGGCGGTCATGCCTCGATGCCGCATGACACGGTCGATCCGGTGCCGGTCGCCTGCGAGATCGTCATGGCCATCCAGACCATGGTCGCGCGGCGCTTCAGCGTGTTCGATCCGGTGGTCGTCACCATCGCCAAGGTCGAGGCGGGCAGCGCCCACAATGTGATTCCCGATGCGGCAAAGCTGACCGGCACGATGCGCACGCTTTCGGCCGAGAACCGCGCGCGCCTGAAGGACGAACTGCCGAGGATGGTCGCCGGAATCGCCGGGGCCCACGGGTTGACCGGCGAAGTGACGATCCTCGAAGGCTTCCCGGTAACCGTCTGCGATCCGCGCGCGGTTGCTTTCGGGGAAGGCGTGGCTCGGGACCTGTTCGGACAGGAGGCCTTCCGCCGCCTGCCGGACCCGATCATGGGCGCGGAAGACTTCGCCTATGTGCTGGAGAAAGTGCCCGGCGCGATGTTCTTCCTCGGCGTGGCGCCGGAGGGGGCGGACTGGGCCCATTGCTGCGGCATCCACTCGACGCGGATGATGGTCGACGAATCGGTGCTGCCGCGCGGATCGGCCTTCCTGGCCGGCCTTGCGCAGGGCTGGTTGGCGCGCGGCTTCAGCTAAAAGGCCTTCGGGCAGGCGGCATTGCCGCTGCGGTCATTGCCATGACACCGGCTCCTTGCTGCCTAGGCGGCAAGGAGAGCCACCATGATCATGGACCTGGAAACCGATCTGGCATTCGCCGATTTCTTCGCCGCACAGCGCGACGGCAACCCCTACTGGAACGAGAGCGTGTGGTTCTCGCTCTCGGTGCCGTCCCGGCACATCCACGGCCTCATCCAGTACTATTTCCGGCCGAACATGGGCATGCTCAACGGCGGCCCGGTGCTGTGGGATCCGAGCGGACGGTTCCAGTGGAACTGCCTCCACTACGATTGGGCGCACTTGCAGGCCGCGCCTTCGGAAGCCGCCAAGTTCGACATGACGGCGCGCAATTCGCTGTCCTGCCGGATGATCGAGCCGCTGGCGAAGTACAAGCTCGACTATGACAAGGACGGGCTGTTCCTCGACCTCACCTGGACCGCGATCGGCCCCGTCCACCAGCTGAAAACGGGCGATGCGGGCCAGAGCGCGACGGCCGGATTCCATATCGAACAGCCGGGCCGGATGACCGGGACCCTGCGCTGCGGCGCCGAGGAATTCGCGGTCGATTGCCTCTCCATGCGCGATTGCTCTTACGGAAAGCGCGACTACGAATCGCTGGCCTGCGGCGGCTATTTCTGGGGTATTGCCGAGGACCGCGCCTTCCACGCCATCGCCATGGGGGAGGGGACCGAGGGCCGCTCCATCGGCGGGTTCATCTGGAAGGACGGCCGGCTCTCCAGCCTTGTCTCGGGGCGCCGCGAGGTGCTCGAATGGGGCGAACACGGCCCCGCGCGCGCGCTGTTCGAGGCGACCGACGGGCTCGGCCGCACCCTGCGCGCCCATGCCGAGATCGACCCGGGCCTGATCTTCACCGGCTATACCGACCACACCGTCGTCTGGTCGCTGACCCGCTGGGACTGGGACGGCGTGGAACTTTGGGGAGACAATCAGGAGTTCTGCCCCGCCGCCCGCTTCCGCGCCATCGCGCGCGGTGAAATCGCACCGGGAGATCCGGCATGAGCGCTATCACCCCGGGCCAGATCATCGTCGTCAACGGCACTTCGGGGTCGGGCAAGTCGACCGCCTGCGAGCTATTCCAGAAGCGCCGGCAGGACTACTGGCTGCTCTACGGAATCGATCATTTCATGGCCCAGACCCTGCCCGCGCAGTTTGGCCACCACGGACCACGCGCGGCCGAAGGAATCGAGGCGGTGCCGATCGATCCCGCCGATCCGCAGGGCCCGCTGCGCTGGCGCTTCGCCCCGCAGGCGATGGCCGCCTTTTCCGCAATGCATGAATGGATGGCGGCGACTTCGCGGCAGGGCGTCAACGTGATCTTCGACCACTTGCTGATGAGCGATCCGCCGGTCCTGCAAGACCTTGTCCGCCGGACCGAGGGACTGCCGGTGCTGCTGGTGACTCTGAAGCCCCCGTTCGAAGTGCTCGAACGCCGCGTGGCCGAGCGGGCCATGACCAAGCGTATGCCCACCGATCTGCTGGGCGAGGATGCGGTGAACAAGATCGTCGACCGCCTCTCGCGCCTGCGCCCGTGGTTCTTCGAGGAAGTCTACCGGAACACGGTGTCCGATCTGGTCATCGACACTTCGGTCCAGTCCCCGGAAGAGGTCTGCGCCGCGATCGAGGCGCGACTGGCCGAAGGGCCGGGCACCGCGTTCGAGGAATTGCGCCGCCGGGAAGCTCAACGCGCCGCCTAGAAGCCCCGCTCTTTGAGCCAGGCGACGATGGCATCCTGCGCCTCGGGCGCGAACTGGAGTTGGTGGCCGAAACGGTCGAAGGCCACGAAGTGGCCATCGCGCGCCGCTTTCGCCAGAGCCTCGCCCTGCGCGAAAGGGATCAACCGGTCGTCGCGGGCATGTAGCACGAGGACCGGCGCCGCAACGCCCGGCATGACTGTCAGACTCTCGAAGCGGTCGAGCAGCAGCATGCGCACAGGAAGCCATCGGAACATCCTGGCGGCCACATCGGGCAAGCTGGTGAAGGGCGAGACGAGAACCAGTGCCGCGGGCGCATGGTCGTGCGCCAGCCTCGTGGCGACGCCGGTGCCCAGTGACGCGCCCATCAGGATCAGGCTCGGGGCCGTCACGCCTTTCGTTTCCAGAAACGCGCGCGCTGCCTCTCCGTCGCGGATCAGGCCGGTCTCGGTCGGTTTGCCGGGGTTGCCGGAATAGCCGCGATAATCGGCGAGCAGCACGCCATATCCGGCGTCGGCCAGCCGCTGCGTGGCCTTGGCCGCGCCGGGCAGATTGTCGCCATTGCCGTGAAAGAACAGCACGGTGCGCTTGCCGGGCGCCGCCGGGCGCCATGCCGCCGTGAGCGCCAGTCCGTCATCGGTGTGGAGCGTGACCCGCTCGAAACCGGAGGGGGTAGGCGCGGGGTGGGGATGGGCTGGATAGACGATGGAGCGCTGGGTCAGAAACAGCAGCAGCACGGCGGCGAGATAGAAGCCGCCGATGGCGACGATCGCCGTCAGCAGCAGCCGTCTCACACGGCCAACCGGTCGAGCACGTTGTCGCGCCGGGTGTCCTTGAGCAGCAAGGCCGCCACCAGCGAGACCGCGCAGAGCGCCGAGACATACCAGTAAAACCCGCTCTCGTGCCCGGCCGCCTTGAATGCTAGCGCGACGTTTTCGGCGGTCCCGCCGAACAGCGCATTGCCGACGCCATAGGCAAGGCCAACGCCCAGCGCGCGCACATGCGTCGGGAACATCTCGGCTTTGAACAGGCCGCTGATCGAGGTGTAGAGGCTGTTGATGACCAGCCCCGCCAGCACCAGCGCGAAAGCGGGGCCGATGGCCTTGGCTCCGGCCAGCGCGGTGAAGATCGGCACGGTGAACACCGTCGCCAGCGCGGCGAACAGGATGATGTTGTTGCGCCGCCCGATCCGGTCGGACAGCAGCCCCATCAGCGGCTGGAGCAGCATGAACAGCGTCAGTTCGCCCAGCATCAGCATGGTCGCCGTTTCCTTGCTCAGGCCGACGGTGAGCACGAGGTACTTCTGCATATAGGTCGTGAAGGCGTAGAACGAGAGGCTGCCGCCCGCCGTCAGGGCAACGACGATCAGGAACGGGCGTGTCGCCACGCGGAACAGTTCGGCAAGGCTGCCCGCCGCCTCACCGGCGCGGTCCTCGGCGCTGGAAGTCTCGTGCATGTGATGGCGGAACAACACGATGCCGAGCGCACCCGCCGCGCCGATCAGGAAGCCCACGCGCCAGCCCCATGCGGCAAATTCGGCCTCGGTCAACACTTGCTGGAGCAGCACGATCACCAGCGTCGCGCAGAGCTGCCCGCCGACCAAGGTGACGTATTGGAACGAGGACCAGAAGCCGCGCCGCCGCCGTCCTGCGATCTCGCTGAGGTAAGTGGCGGCCGTGCCGTATTGCCCGCCGGTGGAAAAACCCTGCACCATGCGGCCGATCAGCAGCAGCAGCGGCGCGATGATGCCCACTTGCGCGAATGTCGGCAGCACCGCGATCAGCAGCGCGCCGCCGCCCATCATCATGACCGAGAGCACCATGGCGCTCTGCCGCCCATGGCGGTCGGCATAGCGGCCGAAGTACCAGCCGCCGATGGGCCTGAGCAGGAAACCCACTGCGAAGATCGCGCTGGTCGCCATCAACTGCACCAGCTGGTCGCTCTTCGGGAAGAAGGCGGGCGAGAAGTAGAGCGCGGTGAAGGCGTAGATGTAAAAATCGTACCATTCGATGAGGTTGCCCGCCGATCCGGCAAGGATCGCGCGCAACCGCACCGCGTCGCTGATGCTGCCCGGCTTTACCGGGGAGTCCGCAGCGACGGCATCCACCGTCAGGCGCGCGCTTCGTTCACGCCGGCACTGTTGTGCCGCAGCGCCTTCAGCACGGTATCGACGATCTGCGGGGCATTGAGGCCCGCCTCGTCATACTGCGCCTCGGGCTTGTCCTGATCCTGGAAAATGTCGGGCAGGCGCATGGTGCGGATCTTCAGGCCCGCATCGGTCAGCCCTTCGTCGCTCGCCATGGTCAGCACATGCGCGCCGAGGCCGCCGATGGAGCCTTCCTCCACCGTCACCACCACTTCGTGGCTCAGCATCAGCTTGCGGATCAGTTCGGTGTCGAGCGGCTTGGCAAAGCGAAGGTCGGCAACCGTGGCGGAAAGCCCCTTGGCCTCCAGCAGGTCGGCAGCCTTGAGCGCCTCGCCAAGGCGGGTGCCGAGCGAGAGCAGGGCAACCTTCGACCCCTCGCGCACGATCCGGCCCTTGCCGATTTCAAGCTGCTGCGGAACGTCGGGCAGCGCCACGCCTTCGCCATTGCCGCGCGGATAGCGGAAGGCAATCGGGCCGGAATCGTGGAGCGCGGCAGTGTGCGTCATGTGGACCAGCTCCGCCTCGTCGGCGGCGGCCATGACCACCATGTTCGGCAGCGTCGCCAGATAGGTAATGTCGAACGAGCCTGCGTGGGTGGCGCCGTCGGCACCGACCAGACCTGCGCGGTCGATCGCGAAGCGCACCGGCAGGTTCTGGATGGCGACATCGTGCACGACCTGATCGAAGGCGCGTTGCAGGAAGGTCGAATAGATCGCGCAGAACGGGCGCATGCCTTCGGCGGCGAGCCCGGCGGCGAACGTCACTGCGTGCTGTTCGGCAATGCCGACATCGAAGCTGCGGTCCGGGAACTGCTGCACGAACTTGTCGAGCCCGGTGCCCGAGGGCATGGCGGCGGTGATCGCGCAGATCGTCGGGTCGCGCTCGGCCTCGGCGACCAGCGCCTTGGCGAAGATGCCGGTATAGCTGGGCGGACCGGCGGGCGACTTGGCCTGTTCGCCGGTGACGACGTTGAACTTCTGCACGCCGTGGTACTTGTCGGCTGCTTCCTCGGCCGGGGCGTAGCCCTTGCCCTTCTGCGTCACGACATGGACGAGGATCGGGCCTTCGCCCGCGTCGCGCACGTTTTCCAGAACCGGAATCAGCGCGTCGAGGTCATGCCCGTCGATCGGGCCGACGTAGTAGAAGCCGAGTTCCTCGAACAGGGTGCCGCCCATGGCCATGCCGCGGGCGAATTCGTCGGTCTTCTTCGCGGCCAGATGCAGCGGACGCGGCAGGCGGCGGGCGAACTTGCGCGCCAGTTCGCGCAGGCCGAGGAACCGGCCCGAGGAGACGAGGCGCGCCAGATAGGCCGAGAGCCCGCCGACCGGCGGCGCGATCGACATGTCGTTGTCGTTCAGGATCACGACCAGACGATTGCCGGCCTGTTCGGCGTTGTTCATCGCCTCATAGGCCATGCCCGCGCTCATCGCACCGTCGCCGATCACGGCGATGCCGCGGCCGGGCCTGCCCTGAATCTTGTTGGCGACGGCAAAGCCGAGCGCGGCCGAGATCGAGGTGGAGCTGTGCGCGGTGCCGAACGGATCGTATTCGCTTTCCGAACGCTTGGTGAAGCCCGAAAGGCCGCCACCCTGGCGCAGCGTGCGGATGCGGTCGCGGCGGCCGGTCAGGATCTTGTGCGGATAGGCCTGGTGGCCCACGTCCCAGATCAGACGGTCCACCGGCGTGTCGAACACGTAGTGGATGGCCACGGTCAGTTCGACCACGCCCAGACCGGAGCCGAGATGTCCGCCCGTCTGGCCGACGGCGGAAATCATTTCGGCGCGAAGCTCGTCGGCCAACTGGCGCAGCTGCGCGGGCTTGAGCTTGCGCAGGTCGTCAGGCGTATCGACGGTATCGAGAAGCGGAGTTGCCGGATTGGCTGTCATGGTCTTGGTTTACACACGAGTTGGTCTGGTGTCGAATTTTCCGCTGCGCATAGGCCGCGAATAGTCCAAGATACAGAGATTCCCGCAGGAGGTCCCGATGAATCTCCCTTCGAATCCGCTGAGCCGATCGAATCCCATCGCTTTCGTGGCCACCGCCGACCGCGATCGTGCGCGGGCTTTCTATGCCGAGACGCTGGGGCTTCCGGTGCTGGCGGAGGACGATTTCGCCGTGACGTTCCGGATGGGAGAAGGGGGCACGACCATGCGGCTGACGGCCGTTCCCGGCCACCAGCCGCTGCCGCACACGGTGCTCGGCTGGGCGGTGGACGATGTGCGCGGCGCGGTCGCCGCGCTTCGGGGCAAGGGCGTGACTTTCAATGTCTACGAAGGCTTGGGGCAGGATGCCGACGGTATCTGGCAGGCGCCGGGCGGCGCGCGCGTCTGCTGGTTTCCCGATCCCGACGGTAACGTGCTGAGTCTCACGCAGTTTTGAGCTGGGCGGGGCTGGTGTGGCCGGCGCGATCGTGACATGAACCGGCTCCCCCCAACCGAGGAGCTATCCTTGTCGCTTTCCATCCGTCCCGCCACCGTTGACGATCTTCCGCAGCTTTCCACCGTGATGGACGCCGCCATCGGCGAATTGCAGCAGGGTTTCCTCGATCCCGAGCAGATCGCATCAAGCCGCGCGGTGATGGGGCTCGACCGCCAGCTGGTCGAAGACGGGACTTATTTCGTGGCGGAAATCGATAGCGAGATCGCCGGATGTGGCGGCTGGAGCCGGCGCGCGACGCTCTACGGCGGCGATCACAGCGCCGGCCTGCGTGAGCCGCGCCTGCTCGATCCCGCCAGTGAGGCGGCGCGGGTGCGGGCGATGTACACGCATCCGGGTTTCGCGCGGCGCGGTGTCGGTCGGGCGCTGCTGTCGCACTGCGAGGAACGCGCCCGTGCCGAGGGATTCACCACCTGCGAACTGATGGGCACGCGCTCGGGCGAGCCGCTCTACCGGGTGGCGGGCTATGAAGTGATCGAGCGGATCGAGGATTCCACCGGCGGCGCTCCGGTGCCGCTGGCCCGGATGCGCAAGGCTATTTAGCTCAGCTACAGGCGGCGCAAGTGCCGCGCAGTTCCACCACCGGACGGACGTCGGCGAAACCGGCCTGCCGGGCGGCTGCGACCAGCGCGCCGGTCAGCTTGTCGTCATCGATGTGCACGGCCTGGCCGCAGACGTCGCAGATCAGGAAGATGCAGTCGTGCTGGCAGCCGGGGTGGCTGTTGGCCAGATAGGCGTTCGCGCTTTCGACGCGGCGGGCAAGGTTGGTGCGCACGAAAAGGTCGAGGATGCGATAGACGCTGTTCGGTGCGACCCGCTTGCCGCGCAGCGCCGAAACGCTTTCGGCAAGGTCATAGGCGGAGGCGGGGCGTTCCCGTTCGACCAGCGCGCCGAACACGTCCGCGCGCATTTCGGTCCACTGTTCGCCCGCTTCGAGAAGCGCGGCGCGAGCGGCTTCGATCAAGCCTTTGCCGGAATGTTCGTGATGATGGTGCGCACTAGCCATGCTCCCCATATGGGGGCTTGGCGGCGCAGGCGCAATCCAAAGGTCGGGCCGAACGCTCGGCCCGAAGGTCTCTCAGCGCTGGACCGATGCAGCGTGCGCGGGCGGCACGATGTTTTCGGACAGCGTGTGATGGCCAAGGCCCATCACGCCGAACACCAGCAATGCACCGCCGCCGAAGCCGAGGGCGAAGAAGCGGTAGAAGTCGGCCTTGAAGAGTCCCATGATCGGTGCAGCTGTCCAGTGGTTCACGAATTTGCGTGCGGCCCCCTTGAGCCGATTCGCCTTGCCGTCCAGTGAACGTGGGGTAATCCGCGCCGGTTATGCGATGAATGGTTAAGATGGCGCGATGAATGGCGGGAACAGTCGCGCGACCGTCATGCAAATGGGCGAATGCGGCCGATTCGCCTAAGGGAAGAGCGAGCCCAGTGCGCCATGGGCAAGCGATGCCAGCACCAGCAGCGCCAGCGGAACCACGGCGCAGCCGAAGGGCAGGGCAAGCGCACCGGCAATGGTACCGGGGTGCCGGATCCGGCCCAGCCGCACCAGCACTGCCGATGCGGCCATGCCGACAAGGAAGGCAAGGGCGACCAGCGGTCCGAGCCAGTCTACCCTCATAAGCGCCTTCCTCCCCGTATCCTCAGTGCTTGAAGTGGCGCATGCCGGTGAAGACCATCGCCAGACCGGCCTCGTCGGCGGCGGCGATCACTTCGTCGTCACGGATCGAGCCGCCCGGCTGGATCACCGCCGTCGCGCCCGCCTCGGCGGCGGCCAGCAGACCGTCGGCGAAGGGGAAGAACGCGTCAGACGCGACCGCCGAGCCGACTGTGCGCGCCTGCGCCCAGCCGAACTTCTCGGCCGCTTCCGCTGCCTTCATCGCGGCGATGCGCGAGGAATCGCGGCGGTTCATCTGGCCGGCGCCGATACCGGCGGTGACGCCGTCCTTGGCATAGACGATCGCGTTGGACTTGACGTGGCGGGCCACGGTCCAGGCGAACAGGCAGTCCTTCAGTTCCTGCTCGGTCGGCGCGCGCTTGGTCACGACCTTGAGATCGTCAAGACCGATGGCGCCGGCATCGCGGCCCTGAACGAGCAGGCCGCCCGTGATCGGCTTCACGGTCAGGCCGGGGCGGCGCGGATCGGGCAGGCCGCCGGTCAGCAGCAGGCGCAGGTTCTTCTTCTTGGCGAAGAAGGCGCGGGCTTCCTCGTCGGCGTCGGGAGCGACGACGACTTCGGTGAAGATCTGGCAGATCGCTTCGGCGGTCGGACCGTCGAGCGTGGTGTTCACGGCAACGATGCCGCCGAAGGCCGAAACGTCGTCACAGGCCAGCGCGCCCTGCCAGGCTTCCAGCAGGCTGGAGCCCTGCGCCACGCCGCAAGGGTTGGCGTGCTTGACGATAACCACGGCCGGATCCTGCCCCTTGAACTCGGCAGCGAGTTCGAAGGCGGCGTCAGCGTCGTTGTAGTTGTTGTAGGACAGTTCCTTGCCCTGCACCTGCTCGCCCTGGGCCAGGCCCTTGGTGAACGGGCCGACCGGCGTATAGAGCGCGGCCTTCTGGTGCGGGTTCTCGCCATAGCGCAGCGTGGTGGCGAGGCGACCGTTGACGCTGAGCATCTCGGGGAACTCAAGGCCCTGATCGGCGAAGGCGAACCACTGCGAGATCATCGAATCGTAAGCGGCGGTCTGCGCATAGGCGCGCGCGGCCAGCAGCTTGCGGAACGACAGGGTGGTGCCGCCGTCGGTGGTTTCCAGCTCGGTCAGCAGGCCGGCATAGTCCTTGGGATCGGTGACGATGGCAACGAAGGCATGGTTCTTCGCGGCCGAACGCACCATCGACGGGCCGCCGATGTCGATGTTCTCGATGATCTCGTCACGGTCGGCGCCCTTGGCGACGGTCGCTTCGAAGGGGTAGAGATTGACGACGACGAGGTCGATCGCGCCGATCTCGTGATCGGCCATGGCCTTGGCGTGTTCCGGATTGTCGCGCACGGCCAGCAACCCGCCGTGAACCTTGGGGTGCAGCGTCTTGACGCGGCCGTCCATCATTTCGGGGAAATTGGTGAGGTCCGAAATGTCCTTCACCTCAAGACCGGCATCGCGCAGCGCCTTGGCGGTACCGCCGGTGGAGACCAGCTCGACACCGCGCGCGGCCAGCGCCTTGCCCAGATCGGCAAGGCCGGTCTTGTCGGAAACCGAAAGCAATGCGCGGCGGATCGGGACGATGTCGGTCATGAGGGGCCTCTTGCAAATGGGATCGGGCAGGGAGTTGCGCCGTGTTACGTCGGCCCCCTAAGTCGGCCCCCCTAAGTCGGCAAGGCCAAGGCTGCAAGTCGGGTAAGGCACAACCGGTGGCGTACCTCAGCCCAAATCACCCCATTTTCTTGAGAAGCCAGCCGAAGTTTCCGCCGCCGCGCGAAACCATGCCCTGAATCACCAGCTGCTGCGTGGCCTGCGGGCGGCCGAGTCCGTCGACCCAGAGCGAATCCTCCAGCGTCACTTCACCGGCGGCGCTGCGGAACTGCCAATAGCTGCCATCGGGCAGGGCAAGGCCCGCGCCCTGACCGTCCACGGTGGGCGAGACTTCGACGTCGGGGCCAAGGTGGAAGCGGATCGCGAAGCCGACTTTGCCGCGCTTGCCCTTGCGGCCGGACGGCAGCAGCAGGTCTTCGCCGCGCAGCTCGGTGCCGTCATCGCGCAGGATCAGAATGCGGCGGTGAGTGAGGCCGTGGCGCGCGGCATAGCCGTTGTGGCTGGCCTCCAGCCGGGTGGCCTGGCCGCCGTTTTCCTGCGCCAGCGTCTTGCGATCGACATCGACTTCGCTGACGCCCGAACCGATCGCACCGTTGATCAGTACGGCGGTGGAATTGGCATCGTCCAGCGTCATCGTCGAATGGGCGGCCGTTGCGCGCAGGGCCTGCTCCAGCCGGACCGGAACAAGCCCGCCGCCGCTGGCGGCGCCGCCGCAATTGACGATCAGCCGGTGCTTGCCGTGCGACAGTTCGAACGCCAGCGTCGAGGCGCAGCCATAGCGCGCATGGGCGGGCAACGGCGGCGGCGCGGTGTCGAACTGAAGGATCGACTTCTGCGCGACCACGCGCTGGTATCCCCATTGACGCACTTCGCGCAGCGGGCGGGTGCGCACGCCGCTGGCCTTGATGAGCTGGTCGAGATCGGGGGCGCTGACGGCCCATGCGCCCTGCCACGAACCCAGCGATCCGTCGCTGTGAGTCAGCGCCAGCAGCGGCGGCACCAGCATCTCGATCACGCGCTCGATCGTCTGCGGCGCATCGCGGCGGGTGGCCTGATAGCAATTGCGCAGGCGGACGAGCAGCGCGATGGCTTCCATCTGCGCCAGCGGGCTGCGCGAAAGCAGGCCGCCATCGTCACCCATCAGGTCGCCCAGCGCCTTGATCAGACCGGCTTCGCCGTAAAGGCGGCGCGGGCGGCCATCGGGCAGCAGCAGGCCGGCGGCGATGATCGCGCACCATCCGGCCACTTCGGCCAGCCCATCCTCGGCATTGTGGACGCGGCGGTCCAGCCAGCGCGCGGTCGCGGCGATATGCGCCAGCGTGCGGTTGCGCAGCGCCTTGTCGCCGGACAGGATCAGCGGGGCATGGGCCAGCCAGTTCATCAGCCGCATGCCGGTGTGGCCGACCGACCAGGCTGGCCCCTTGCCGGGCTTGGACGGCGGCACCGGATTGGCCTGAAGCCAGGAGGTGAGCAGGCGCTCGGCAACCGGGATGCACTGCTCACGCGGGGCGCAGACTTCGAGGTCGGTCAGCCACGAGAAGCTGTGCACCACGCGTTCGAGCGGCGGCGTGACGCGCGCCGCGCCCGCATAGTCGACTTGCGCGATCGGCGTCCTGGCGCCGTGGACAAGGAAGTGCCCGGCGCGCAGCGCGGTGCCGGCGGCGCCATTGCCGGGCAGGGTATTGTTGACGGTGGCAAGCAGGCGCGTGCGCGGCTTGCGGCCCAGCGGCGACGTCAGCATCGTTGCCGGAATGCCCAGGCGATAGGCGAAACGGATGAAGCGATCCGCCGCGCCGGTGGCGGGCGGCGAGAAATCGGCAAGCGCCAGGTTGCGGCCGGTTTCGATCCGCACGTCGATCTGGGGATCGCCTGAAAGACCGGGCGAGAGATCGTTATGACGATCCGGCCGCGCCTCCGGGGAGAATTCGGTGATGTCGGGCTCTGTGGTCAGGCCCTGTTCCAATGCACCGTGCAACGCACTCTCCTCGGCGGCCGTCAGCGGGCCCGGGTTGCCCGCCCGATCCGCGACCGGATAGCCGGTTCTGAAGCGCGGATGGGCGGTTGTGGCCAAAGTCTCAGTCCAGTCCCTTGAGTGCCCGGATATTGGCGGCATATTGCGACGGGCCGCCCCGGAACGTGGCGGAACCCGCCACCAACACGTCGGCACCGGCAGAAACGCAGAGCGGCGCGGTCTTGGCGTCGACGCCGCCATCGACCTCGATCAGGATCTCGCGGCCGGACTTGTCGATCATCTTGCGCACCGCCTCGATCTTGCGAAGCTGGCTGGAGATGAAGCTCTGGCCGCCGAAGCCGGGGTTGACGCTCATGATGAGGACAAGGTCGATCTCGTCGATCAGGTAGTCCAGCATCTTGGCGGGAGTGGCCGGGTTCAGCGAGATGCCCGCCTTCTTGCCCAGCGACTTGATCTTCTGGACGGTGCGGTGGACGTGCGGGCCGGCTTCGGGGTGCACGGTGATGATGTCGGCCCCGGCAGCGGCGAAATCCTCAAGGAAGGAATCGACCGGGGAGATCATCAGGTGCACGTCAAACACCTTGGCCGAATGCGGGCGCAGCGCTTTCACCACGGCGGGGCCGATGGTGATGTTGGGAACGAAGTGGCCGTCCATCACGTCGACATGGATCCAGTCGGCACCCGCTTCATCGACCGCGCGCACTTCCTCGCCCAAACGGGCAAAGTCGGCGGAAAGGATCGACGGCGAGATCAGGGGGACGGTCATGGAAATTCGATACTCCTCATGTGCAAGAATAAGACACCATATGTAGTGGGGACAAGCGGCACCCCGGTCTTTTCCACACGCGATATGGCGCGGCGCGCCCTATGCCGTGGTCGCGCGGGGATGTCCCATTGTGAATTGTCAATTCAGAGTGCATTCACGGCCTTGCTGCCAATTCGCCCCCCTGAAATGAAAGCGCGCGCAGGCGGTTTCCAAGGTCTGCGAACGCCGATTGGGTTAGATGGACGAGGTCACAGGACCGATGAAGACGACACTTTCGCATCATTCGCGTGGCGCCCGGCGCACGGTTGCCGTTCTGGCGGGGCTGGGCATGCTGGGACTCGCGGCTTCGGCCGGTGCCGCCGTGCGCGGCCATGAGGAAATCCGCAACGACCTCAGCCAGTGCCGGGCCGACCGCGGGCCGGCGCTGATGGTGACGGTGGACGGCATCAAGTCCTCCTCGGGCACGATCCGGGTCCAGAGCTACCGCGCCACGCCCGACGACTGGTTGCAGGCGGGCCGGTGGATCTCGCGCATCGAGACTCCGGCGCGGGCCGGATCGATGACCTTCTGCGTGCCGCTCCCGGCAACCGGAACGTTCGGCATCGCCGTCCGCCATGATGTCGACGGCAATGGCAAGACCGACATCGGCACCGACGGCGGCGCGATGTCGAACAACCCGTCGATCAACATCTTCAATCTCGGCAAGCCGAGCTACTCGAAGGTCGGGGTGCAGGTGGGGAACGAGGTGAAGTCGATCCGCATCCAGATGCGCTACATGTGATTTTTCGGGCCGGTGCCGTTAAGGACCGGCCCATGTATGGTTCAGTGCCGTTCGGGTCGCTCTGAAAGGATCGCGCGGGCATCGGCCAGATCCGACGGTTTGTCGACATCGACCGCCGCCAATCCGTCGCGCGCGGCCACGAGCCGCGCGGTCACGCCGATCTTGCTGCCCAGCCGCGCCAGTGCCGAGGCCAGCGTCAGGCGGCCCAGCGCATAGCCGATCAGGATGCCGGCCCCCAGCCGCGCGGCAATGCGCCAGGGGCGCTTGCGATCGGCCTCGACAAGCTTCCAGGTGTCGATCGCCGTTTCGGCGCGGGGGGTGTTCAGCAGGAACAGGTTGCAGCCGGACCAGTGGCCGTCGGCAAAGCGCAGATAGGTGCGCTTCGATCCCGGCATGGCAAGCTCGATCGCCTCGCGCCGGGCCAGCAATACCGCGACATCGGCGTCTTCCGGGGTGTCGGCAATGAAATCGTCGACCCACTCGCTGCGCAAAAGGGCATGGTCCGATGTCGTCACCAGCATCGGCGCGCCGAGCCGGGCCAGACCGGCGGCAACGCTGGCGCTGGGCCCCGCTTCGGCAGGAATGACTTCGCAGCCCAGTTGCTGCGCCAGGGCAACCACGGCTGGGTCGTTGGCGACCACGGCAATGCGCTCGACCCGGCTCCCCTTGAGGGCATCCACGACATGCGCAAGCATCGGTTTGCCGGCGATTTCGACCAGCGCCTTGTGACTCGTGCCTTCGCTTGCGGCGACGGGATCGGGGGCGCCGGGGCGCGATCCGGCCAGCACGAGCGCGGCGTGGGGGGGATGCTCCGGAGTCATGCGGCGCTGCGCTCGCGCGCCTTCTTCGCGCGCCAGACCTGCCACAGCACGCCCGGCGCCGCGAGCACCGGATGGCGTTCCCGCCAAGGCGTCAGGCGCACGGGAATCCCGGTGTGGCGCTCGATTTTCCAGGCGGCATAGCGTGCGGCTCCTTCGAACGTGGTCGAGGCCTTGAGCAGGCGGAGCACGTTATACGGCTTGCCGAGCCGGCGGCGGCGCGCCCACCAGCCGAGCATCTTCTGCCGCTCGTTTTCAGAGAGTTGCGGGCAGATCGTACCCTCGGATTCGCGGGTGAAAGCGATTCCGTCCGCCGCCAGTGCGAGCGGCAGAAGTCCGTCGAAATGTTCGCGATTCACCGAGAGGATCGAATCCTCGCGGCCCGCCTTCTCGACGCGGAATTCGGCCGCGTAAGTCGCGCGGAACAAGGCGCGCCAGTAATCCTCTGCGGTGCCTTTCGTGGGCCCGAGCGCCACCGCAAGACGGCTGGCCGTGCGCGCCGCGCCCGATACCGCGTGGGCGACAAGCAGGGCGGCATTTGCGTCACGCTGCCAGGCAAGGCCGCTGGGCTGGACGAAGCGGGCCCAGATCGTGGTATCGACCAGTTCGCCCGCCGCAGCGGCGCGGAACGTCTCCAGCGCCATTGTCGCGACTTTGGCGCGCAGGGTTACCCCCTCGCGCTCCCATTCATGATAGCTGACGCGCGGCCAGATCTTCTCGACCTGCGGACCTTCGGTCAGCACATAGAAATCGAGTACGCCTTCAAGCGAGCCGGTGCGCAGATTGGATCCATAGAACAGCACTGCCGCCGTTCCCGGCGTGGCGCGTGCCAGCCGCTCGGCAAAGGCGCGCACTTCCGCCACCACGGGGCGGTCCAGCGCCGTCCGCACCCGCGCTTCAAGGGGCTGGCCGTAGGCTTCAGTCATGACGTCATGCTCTCGGGCATGCCTGCCCCGAAACCAAGCACCGCAAATCGGACGGTATCGAGGCCGGCGCTTTGGCGGGTTCAGGGCACCACGAACGTGATTTGCGGGCCTTCTTCAAGCACGTAGTCGCCGGCCGGGAAAACCTCGCCATCGAGGATGAACGACCCGCCGATGTCGAGGTCGATCGCCCGGGTCGCGAAGCGGTGGGCGCCGCGACGGTCGAGGAACTTGCCGCCAAGGCCGAACATCATGATCAGCGGCAACAGCGCGACGATCCAGCGCACCGGCCAGTCGATCACCGCCAGCTTCATGCCGGCTGCGACATTGCGGCCGAACGGCTTCGCGCCCAGCGGGAACTTTTCGAACGTGGTGGCGACCGCCATGAAGCGCTCGTCGGGATTGCCCCGGCCGTCATACGGCAGGTCACGCCCACTGCGATGGTCGATCAGGCGCGTCGGCGTGCTGGAGCGCCAGGGATTGCCGGCGCGGCCGAACAGCGTCTGGATGATGCCCCAGAGCACGGTCAGGCCCACGGCGAAGCTGTTGAAGGCACCGCGACGGTGTGCTTCCTGGCCGGCCTCGGTCGCCAGCGCGAAAGCGCCGGTGCCCAGGATGAAGCCCTGGATGCAGCCCGCGCTGCCGTCCTTCGAAGAGACGCGCAGCGGGCTGCGGACCAGCGTGTTGCCGCGATGCGCCGCCGCGAGCGCTTCGGCCAGCGACCAGTGGGTCGGCAGGCCAAGGTCGATCGCCAGTGCATTGGTCTTGCCCTTGGGCAGGACCATGAACGTCGGCCACTGATCGCCGAACACATCGGCGCCGCAAGTCAGTACATCGCGCACGGTGCCGTCGCCGCCGTCGACCACAAGATAGTCGATCCCGCGTTGCGCAAAGCCTTCCAGCACGCGATAGAGATCGGTGCGGGTACGCGGCGTTTCCGTCAGGATGTTGGAGCAATCGGCCATCTCGGGCGCATTGCCCTTGTTGCGATGGCTGCGCGGATTGCGAATGATGCCGACGAGCGGAACCGCACGGCCACGACGCGCTTGGCGCGCCGGACGCGCGACCCGTTGAGGGGCCTGCTCACCGATGGTCGGCAGCGTTTCGAATTCGTAAATGGTTCCGTACACGGGCGTCTATGTAATGGCACCCGCCCCGGAAATCACCAAGAAACATTCCCTGACACATTCAAGTTACAGTTCTATGGCGGTTTTTCGGGCGTTGAAATTCCGGCAACAAATTGCGCATTTACTGCAAGCTGAAAATGAACGCGGCGCAACCTGCCGGAATGATGGTCGCTTTGCCGGATTTCCAAATCGGTCCCGACAGATTACGGCCAAGGCCATGGCCGATACGGAAAACTCCCCCCAATCCCGTCCTGTCGTCGTCACCATTGGCGATAACCCCATGAAACTATGGGGTCTTACAATGACCCAACGCACCGCGCGGATTGCGCGGGCGAATGGCTGCGAGAACGGCGAATCCCCCGGCGCAGGCGCCGCGATCCTCTCGAACGCGGCTTTTGCATGGGATCCGGCATGGTTTCGCTATGTTGCAGAGCGGCCGGGCATGGTGCTGACGCTGGGCGGCGTTCCCGCGCTCGCCCATGCTGCCGATTCCGCCCAATCGGCGCGAATCGCCCAGGCCATGAAGGCCGGTGCGCCGCTCACCGATTCGTCCGGAATGGATGTTGTCGCCTACGAGAGCGGGCCGACGATCGAGAACAAGCAGCTCCGCAAGCGCGAAACCCCGTTCCTGATGACGCTGACGCGCGAGAGCGTGCGGCCGATTGAGCGGGCCAGCTACTTCGGCGCCTACAAGGGCGTCACCGACCTGCTGACCAAGTACCTGTGGCCCGAATGGGCGCTGGTGCTGACACGCATTTGCGCCAAGCTGCACATCACGCCGAACATGGTCACGACTGTGGGCGCGGTGTTCTGCGTGATCGCCACGGTGCTGTTCGCCTTTGGCCACTATTGGCTGGGCATGGCGCTGGGCCTCGTGTTCATGGTGCTCGATACCGTGGACGGCAAGCTGGCCCGCTGCACGATCACCTCGTCGGCCTGGGGCAATGTCTTCGATCACGGCATGGATCTCGTCCACCCGCCTTTCTGGTGGTGGTTCTGGGCGACCGGCCTTGCCTATTGGGGCCTCGGCTACGACAGCACGACGTTCTGGCTGGTGCAGGCCGTGATTCAGGGCGGCTACCTTGTGCAGCGCCTGATCGAGGGCGTGTTCATGCGTCAGAACGGCATGATGCACATCCACGTGTGGCGCCCGTTCGACAGCCGGTTCCGCCTGATCACGGCGCGCCGCAATCCGAACATGGTGATCCTGTTCGTCTCGATGCTGTTTTCGCGCCCGGACCTTGGCCTCATCGCCGTGGCCTGGTGGACCGCGATTTCCTGCCTCGTCCACGCGGTGCGGCTGGTGCAGGCGTGGACCGTGCGCGCGAAGGGCGGCAAGATCACGTCCTGGCTGGCGGACGCCTGAGCAACTTGCCGAAGGAGAATTGGCGATGAACGCGACGATGGAAAAATTCGGCTTTCCGGCGAGCCTTGTCGCTGAATTCGACCATTGGGTCGTGCTTGCGCGTCCGGCGCAGCCGACGCTGGGCTCGCTGGTGCTGGCGGCGAAGAGCGAGGCCACGGCCTTCGGCGATCTTCCCACCGAGGCCCATGCCGAACTCAAGCAGGCGAGCGCCGCCATCGAAGCGGCGCTGGCCGGAGCGGTCGACTATGCCAAGCTCAATTACCTGATGTTGATGATGGTGGACCCTCATGTCCATTTCCACGTGATCCCCCGCTATGAGGGCACGCGTGAATGGCAGGGGCGCGAATTCGTCGATTGCGGCTGGCCCAAAGTGCCCGATCTGGGTCATGCGGTCGCTCTGGAAGGGGAAGACCTTGCGGCGCTCGTCGCGTGGCTCAAGGGCTATTTCAACCCGTCCGCGTGAAGTCCTTCGTCGTCTATTTCGGCGCGGCTCTGGCGGAAATCGGGGGCTGCTACGCTTTCTGGGCATGGCTGCGACTGGGCAAGTCAACGCTATGGCTGGTCCCCGGTGGGCTGCTTCTGGCCACTTTCGCGGGATTGCTGACGCTCGTCGATAGCGACAATGCCGGGCGCGCCTATGCGGCCTATGGCGGGATCTACATCACGTCCGCGCTTCTGTGGCTGTGGGCTGTGGAGGGCGTCAGGCCCGATCGCTGGGATCTGGGCGGTGCGGCCTTGTGTCTTGCCGGCGCGGCGGCGATCTTGTTGGGCCCGCATCGCGCCTGACGGGCTACAAAAGCGATCACCCGCTTCCCGTGAGGAAAGCGGGTGATCCGAAATTTTAGTACATGTGCTGCCCGCCATTGATCGACAGGGTCGATCCGGTGACGAACGCGGCATTCTCCGAGCAGAGGAAAGCGCACCCGCGCGCGATCTCGTAAGCGCTGCCAAGGCGGCCGACGGGGATCTTGGCGACGATCTTTTCCAGCACCGGGGGCGGCACTGCGGCCACCATGTCGGTATCGATATAGCCCGGCGCGATGGCGTTGACGGTGACGCCGAACTTGGCGCCTTCCTGCGCCAGTGCCTTGGTGAAGCCATGGATGCCGGACTTGGCGGCGGCATAGTTGACCTGCCCGTACTGTCCGGCCTGACCGTTGATCGAGCCGATATTGACGATACGGCCCCAACCGCGATCGCGCATGCCCTGGAAGGTTGCCTTGGCCATGTTGAAACAGCCGCCCAGGTTGATGCGCATGACATCGTTCCAGTCATCGAACGTCATCTTGTGCAGCACGCCGTCGCGGGTGATGCCGGCGTTGTTGATGACGATATCGACCTGTCCGAACTTCTCGACCACATCGGCAACGCCCTTGAGCGTGGCTTCATGGTCGCCCACATCCCACCGGACAGCGGGGATGCCGGTCTTTTCGGTGAAGGCCCGTGCCTTCTCCTCATTGCCTGCGTAATTTGCAACAACGGTATGACCGCGTTCCTTGAGCGCCAGCGAGATAGCCTCGCCAATGCCCCTGGTTCCGCCGGTAACGATCGCAACACGCGCCATATCAAGCCTTTCGCTTCAGTGCACATCCACCGGCAGGCAGGCTAGGAAATGCGCGGGAGGAGGGCAAGCGCAACCCCATTCCGGAGCCAGCAATTTTGCGCCGAAATGATTGCGACAAGCGCAATCAGAATTGCATGGATGTAAACTGCCGCCTGCCATGGCGGACCCGTCAGAAGCGGAACTGGGTGCCCAGGTAGATTGCCTGCGAATCCAGCTTGCCGTCGGTCAGCGGCATCAGGCGCTCACGGTCTTGCGAATAGCGCACGCCCGCCGTGACATCGAGGTTCTTGGTCAGGCGATAAGCACCGCCCACGTCGACTTCACCGGATTCGCCCGCAAACGTATGCGGCGCGCGGCCCGACGGGCGCTTCTCGTCGATAGAGATGCGCGGGGCAAAGCGCGATTCGGCCGGTTCGGCGGTGCCTGCGGTAAGGCTGAACTTGCGCAGTTCGGGCGCGTCGGTCAGCGTGTGGGCGGTTGGTGCCGGTTGCGCCGCCGCTGTGTCGGGCGAGAAGTTCTGGTACCCGCGCGCAACGCCCAGGTTGAAGGCCGCCGGGGCGATGCGCAGCGTGCCGACATTGGTATCGTCACGCGCGACCTGAATGCGATTGTGGACGACGATGATCGACTTGGCCGCCTCTGAATCGACACGGACAGCCACGGTCAAGGCGCGATCCGGACGATTGGGGGTACCGGCCGGAGTGAATGGAAACGGCTGGCCCTTGCTCAGCGAGCGCATCGCGATCACGCGCAGCAGGTTCTCGTTCGTGGTGTCGGGATCGAGCGAATCGACGGCCGAGTCCGCATGCGGCTGTACCGCACGCAAGCTGGTCGAAAAGGCGAGTACGGCGCTCGGCAGGGCGAGCACGGTCACGCAGCCGGCAAGCATCAGGCTCGCCTTCATGCCGCCTTTCGACGTGCGTGCGCGGTCCTTTTCCATCGTAACGTCCCTGAAGGTCCTTCCACCCTGTTTTTGCCGCTGGGCCAGCTTCGGCCCGGTCGGCATGCGCGGCCATCCTCGCTCCGGCACCTTAACACAGGATGATTGCGCGCGGGAGAGGTCATCGGCGCGAGACATGGCAGATATCGGATAAGCGCAGATCCCGGATAAGCAACGCGTTCATGTGGCGTTTAGCACTCTTGCCGTTTAGCCGGCTTGCCGACGCGGGCGCACTTGCCGCCCGGGCAACGGCGGTTATAGAGGCGATGGATGGCTACCACCGGATGTTCCGGCGGATCGACGCCGAGACAGGAACTGGAAACGACATGACAGGCAGCACCGACAAGGGCCTCTTCTCCGCTCGATCGCTGGCAACTGCGGGTTTTTGTGCCGTTGCGGCGCTTGCGCTGGCAGGCTGCGGTGGCGGCCGTAAGGAAAAGCAGGTGAAGTCGGCAGCCGTGGCACCTTCGATGGTGACCACGATCGGCGTCAACAGCTACCTGTGGCGCGCAAGCCTCGATTCGCTGTCGTTCATGCCGCTTCTCCAGTCGGACAGCGCCGGTGGCGTGATCGTCACCGACTGGTATACCAATCCCAAGAGCCCGACCGAGCGCGTCAAGGTTACCGTGATGATCCTCGACAAGGATCTGCGCGCCGATGCCCTGCGCGTTACCGCGCAGCGCGAAGTGGCCGCGAACGGCGGCTGGACGGCGGCGCCGGTGCAGGCCGCGACGGTGCAGAAGCTTGAGGACATCATCCTCACCCGCGCCCGCGACCTTCGCCGCAACTCGATGGGCAACTGATCCCCGTCTGCGGGCGAATATGTGTCCGCAGACCCAATTTCGCGGGCGATCGTGTGCCCGCAGGAGACTCGATTAAGATGACCGAGCGGTTCGATCCGGCTCAGGCGGACACGCGCTGGCAGGCTGCGTGGGACGACGCACAGTGCTTCAAGGCTGACGATACTTCGTCGAAGCCCCGCAGCTTCGTGCTTGAGATGTTCCCCTATCCCTCGGGACGCATCCATATCGGCCACGTGCGCAACTACACGATGGGCGACGTGCTGGCGCGGTACAAGCGCATGACCGGGCACGAAGTGCTCCACCCGATGGGCTGGGACGCATTTGGCATGCCGGCCGAGAACGCGGCGATGGAAAAGGGCGTCCACCCCGGCGGCTGGACGCGTGAGAACATCGCGAACATGAAGGCGCAGCTGAAGCGCCTGGGCTTCGCGCTCGACTGGAGCCGCGAGATCGCCACGTGCGAGCCGGAATATTACGGTCATGAGCAGGCGCTGTTCATCGATCTCTATGAGAACGGCCTCGTCTACCGCAAGGAATCGGCGGTCAACTGGGACCCGGTCGACCAGACCGTGCTCGCCAACGAGCAGGTGATCGACGGGCGCGGCTGGCGCTCGGGGGCGCTGGTGGAGAAGCGCAAGCTCTCCCAGTGGTTCCTCAAGATCACCGACTTCGCCGACGAACTGCTGGAAGGCCTCTCCACGCTCGACAAGTGGCCTGAGAAGGTCCGCACGATGCAGGAGAACTGGATCGGCAAGTCGCAGGGCCTGCAGTTCAAGTTCGACCTGACCGCTGAAATCGGCGGCATCGGTTCGGTGGAAGTCTACTCCACTCGTCCCGACACGATCTTCGGCGCCAGCTTCGTGGCCGTTGCCGCCGATCACCCGATCGCGCAGGCCGCTGCCGTCGGCCGTCCCGAGGTCGAGGAATTCATCGCGCTGTGCAAGCAGGGCGGCACCACCGCGGCGGAACTGGAAACCGCGGAGAAGCTCGGCTTCGATACCGGCATCAAGGCGAAGCATCCGTTCACGGGCGCCGACCTGCCGGTCTACATCGCCAACTTCGTGCTGATGGATTACGGCACCGGTGCGGTCATGGCCGTTCCGGGCCACGACCAGCGCGACTTCGAATTCGCCACCAAGTACCAGTTGCCGATCCTGCGCGTCGTCGCGGCGAGCGAGGCCGATGCCGACAAGCCGTTCGACGGTGAGTCGGAGGCCGGTGACGGCGTTTGCGTCCATTCCGACTTCCTCAACGGCATGGCCGTGAAGGACGCCAAGGCCGCCGTCATTGCGCGGGCCGAGGCCGAAGGTTGGGGCGAAGGCAAGACCGTGTGGCGCCTGCGCGACTGGGGCGTTTCGCGCCAGCGCTATTGGGGCACGCCGATCCCGTTCATCCACTGCGAGGTTTGCGGCGTGGTGCCGGTGTCCAAGAAGCACCTGCCGGTCACGCTGCCCGAGGACGTCGATTTCTCGACCCCCGGCAACCCGCTGGTTCGTCACCCGACCTGGAAGCACGTCGATTGCCCGCAGTGCGGCCACCCCGCGCGTCGCGAGACCGACACGCTCGACACTTTCGTCGACTCTTCGTGGTACTTCCTGCGCTTCGCCAGCCAGCCCGAGGATCGCCCGTTCGATCCGGCCAAGATCGCCGAATGGCTGCCGGTGGAACAGTACATCGGCGGCATCGAGCATGCGATCCTGCACTTGCTCTACGCCCGCTTCTGGACGCGTGCGCTGGCCCGCATCGGCAAGGTCGAGGTGAAGGAGCCCTTCGCCAGCCTGTTTACGCAGGGCATGGTCACGCACGAGACCTATTTCCGCATCAACGATGCCAACGGTCAGCCGGTCTACTTCTCGCCCGGCGAGATCGAGCGCGGTGCCGAAAGCGCCCGGCTCAAGGCCGATGGCGCCCCGGTCGAGATCGGCCGCGTCATCAAGATGTCGAAGTCGAAGAAGAACGTCGTGGACCCCGACGAGATCGTCGCGACCTACGGCGCCGACGCGATCCGTTGGTTCATGCTGTCCGACAGCCCGCCGGAACGCGACCTGCCTTGGTCGGAAGCCGGTATCGAAGGCTGCGGCCGCTTCGTCCAGCGCCTGTGGCGTCTGTTCGCCCAGTACGATGCTGCGGCAGAGGGCGAGGACAAGGCGATCGACCGCAAGGCGCACCAGACGGTGGCCGCTGTCGCTTCGGATATCGAATCGCTGGGCTTCAACAAGGCCGTGGCGCGCATCTACGAACTGACCGGCGCGGTCGAGAAGGCGGCCCCTTCGGCCAGCCGCTCGAACGCGATCCGCACGGTTCTGCTGCTCGTCTCGCCGATGATGCCGCACTTGGCCGAAGAAGCGTTCGCCACGTTCGGCGAAGGCCTCGTCGCACAGGCGGCATGGCCCGAAGTCGATCCGGCACTGCTGGTCGAGGATGAGGTGACCGTGGCCGTTCAGGTGAAGGGAAAGCTGCGCGATACGCTGACCGTCGCCAAGGGCACTTCGAAGGAAGAGCTTGAAGCGCTTGCCCTTGCCAGCGAGAAAGTGCAGCGTGCACTGGATGGCGCCGAGGTGAGAAAAGTGATCGTCGTTCCCGACCGACTGGTGAATCTCGTCGCGTGAAGCGCCTGAGCGTCCTTCTCGGAGCCGTGCTGCTCTCTGGCTGCGGCCTCACCCCGATGTATGCGGGGGGAGGCAACGGCGCTGTCGCGCGCGGGCTTGCCGATGTGCAGGTCTCGACGATCGAAGGACGCGCCGGCTGGCTGGTGCGCAATGCCATCGTCGATCAGATCGGCTCGGGCAAGGCGGGCGTCGCGCCGAAGTATCGGCTCGATATCCGCCTCGACGACAAGCTTGAAGGCCTGGCGCTGCTGTCCGACGATACGATCGCACGTGAGCGCCGCACCTTGCGCGCGCGCTACCAGCTTGTGGACATTTCGAGCGGTGAGATCGTCCTCGACGCCACCGCCGGATCGGATGCGGGCATCGACGTCGTCTCTTCGGACTATGCGACGCTCGCGGCCGAGCAGACTGCGCTCGAAAACCTCTCCAAGGATGTCGCCTCGCGCATCGTCACCGGGGTCGCGCTGCGGCTGCGGGGCGATACGCACCAGTGACGTGCGCCGGTAACGCGCGGACAATGGCCCGGAATCCGTGAAGGCAACGCGCAAGGATTTTGCGGGCACAGCCGCGCGCGCCGCGCAGCAGGCCCGGGTCTTCTTCTTCTGCGGACCTGACGAGGCCGGTTGCACCGACGCCGCCGAGAAGATCGTCTCGCTGCTCACTGAGCCGGGCGAGCGGGTCGAGATGGCGGGCGGCGACTTGCGCAAGGACCCGGTCCGACTGGGCGACGAGGCGCGCTCGAACTCGCTGTTCGGCGGCACGGCGCGCCATATCTGGGTGCGCGCGCAGGGCGACGAGGCGCACGACGCCGTGCAGATCCTGATCGAGAATCCGGTCGATTCGTGCCCGGTGCTGATCGTGGCCACCGGCGCCACCGACAAGTCTCGTACGGCCAAGCTACTGGCGACGCGAAGCGATGCGCTTGTGGCGATGTTCCATCCGCCGGATCTTGGCACCGTTACCGGGGCCGTGCGCACTTTGGCCAACGGCGCCGGGCTGAAACTCGGCAGCGAACTGGCCGAGCGTATTGCCCGCGCGGCCGGGCTCGATACGCGGCTGGCGCGCTCGGAAGTCAGCAAGCTGGCGCTCTATCTCGATGCCACGCCCGAAACGCCGCGCCCGGTTTCGGCTGCCGATCTCGACGCCATTGGTGCCTCGACCGAGGACGACGACTTCGCACCACTGGTGGATGCCGTTCTGGGTGGGAAGCGGCCGCAGATCGGCCCGGAGCTGAAACGCCTGCGCGATCTCGGGATCAATCCGGTTGGCCTCCTGCTGGCTTTCGAGCGCCGCGCTGCGCAACTGGCCGCGTTGAACGCGCGGCTGGGGCGCGGCGGTGATGTCGGCGCACTGTTGGAAGCAGAAGCGGCAGCCCGCCGTGTTTTCTGGAAGGACAAGCCGGCACTGTCTGCCCAGCTCCGCATCTGGCGAGGCCCTCGACTCGAACGTCTGGTGGCACGCCTTGTTGCAATGCATCAATCGTTGCTTGGCAATAGTCAGGATTCGGAACTGTTATTATCCCAGGGCTTGCTGGAAATTGCGCGAACTGCATGTCTCGATGTTGAACATCGGACAAATAGAACGGGTTACCCCTAACCCCTTTCCCCATTATCTGCTACGTCCATAGAGTTGTATATGTATTCGCAACGCAGCATGAATCCGGTGCTGGGAGTTGCGACCAGTCTGGACAACACCGGTATTAACGTGAGTTCGGCAATGGGGAGTGTTGAGCGAGTGAACGCACCATTCGCGATATCACAACAGGCACGACAGAAAGCCGAAGCCGACGAGCTTCTGGTCGCTCCGTCGCTGGAGCGCCGCCGTCTCCAATGCTATCTCGTGCTCATTCTGGGCGATATCGTTGCACTGCTGGCTGGGTTCGCCATCGCGGGATGGCTTTACGACATCGCGGACGGGGCTGCGCGCTCGCTGGTCTATGCTCAGGTTCTTTTGCCGATTTTCCTGACGCTTGCCCTCTACAACGGCTCTTATTCCACGTGTTCGCTGCGGCAGGGGTGGCGCGGCGTGTTGCGCGCGCAGGCGGCGATCATCGTGGCCGTGGCCGTGGTTGTCTTCGTCCAGTTCCTGATGAAGTCATCCAGCGAATCCTCGCGCGGGGCCTTCAGTGGCGGTGTTCTGCTGGCCATGGCTCTGATGGGCTGGGCCCGGTTGCAGTTGCGCAGTTTCGTGTACTGGCGCTGCGGTGCCAATGTGATCAACGAGCTTGTCATTGACGATGGCGGGCCGCAGCTTCGTCTGCCCGGTGCGATCCGCGTGTCGGCCGCCGCGATGGGGCTGCATCCGGATCTGACGGATCCCCATTCGCTCGACAGGCTTGGCCTTGTTCTGCGCAACATCGATCGTGTCGTCATCAGCTGTCCGGCAGATCGCCGGATGAGTTGGGCGATGATCCTCAAAGGGGCCAACGTCGACGGTGAAGTGCTTGATGACGAGGTCGCGCGGCTGGGTGCACAAGGTGCCCGCGTAATCGCCAATCACGGTCTGCTGTTGGTCTCGGCTGGTCCGCTTGGCTTGCGCGAGCGGGCCATAAAGCGGCTGTTCGATGTGATGTTCGCGGGGGTTGCGATCGTTGCGCTGACGCCGCTGATGATCGCCGTGGCCGTGGCCGTGAAGCTTCAGGACGGCGGTCCGGTCTTCTTTGCCCAGCGCCGTATGGGACGCGGAAACCGCTTCTTCAACATGTACAAGTTCCGGTCGATGACGCAGGCGCTGTGCGATGTGGACGGCAACCAGTCTGCATCCAAGGATGACCAGCGCATCACTGCGGTCGGCCGCTTCATCCGCGGGACCAGCATCGATGAACTGCCGCAGCTCTTCAATGTGCTGCTGGGAGATATGAGCATCGTCGGGCCGCGTCCGCATGCGACGGGTTCGCTCGCCGGAAACAAGCTGTTCTGGGAAGTCGACCTGCGCTACTGGCAGCGCCATTCGCTTAAACCCGGCCTTTCGGGTCTTGCTCAGGTACGCGGCTATCGCGGCGCTACCGACTGCGAATCCGATCTGGTGAACAGGCTTCAGTCCGACCTCGAATATCTCGAAGGCTGGACGATCATGCGCGACATCCAGATCGTATTCCTGACCTTGCGCGTTCTGGTCCACGACCGGGCATTCTGATCGCCCCCCCCGCCACGTCGGCGTGCTGCTGGAAATCATTCTGACACGACAAGGGAACACGCGGCCGGCAGGGCCGCGTGTTCGGCAGGATAATCCCTGTGTTAGGGGCTTAGTTCTGCTGTCTCGGCACGTTGAAGGTGCCGGTAACCCGGCCGCCTGACGCTGAGGACACGCCGCTGTTGAGGTCGATCACGAAGCGTCCGCTGCGCAGGGTGTCGCCCGTGCCGCGCTTGAGCGTGGCATTGCCGACCATGGTGATGATGCGCTGGTTGACGTCGTAGATCGCGGTGTCGCCTGTTGCGGTCTGGTCCTGCCGGGTAACGATGACGTTGCCGCTGGCAGTCATGCGATTGACCTTCATCTGGCTGGCATTGGCCAGATCGATCACCGTACGGGCCGAGCGAATGCGCAGGTCCGTCTGGGTAATGTCGACATTGCCGGTGAGGACGACGCGGTTCTGCCGGTCCTGCATCTCGATGCGGTCGGCACCGAAATTGACCGGCGCGTTGCTGTCGTGCCCGCCGGTCAGGGACTGCGCACCAAGCTGCTGGGAAGCGGCAAAGATGGCGAGGCCGACGACGGGCAAGGCGACGGCGGTACGCAGGAGGCCGGGGCGAACGGTCATTGGGGGATCCTCAGCTGGCCGGGCGTGATTCGCATGCGCGCATTGCCTTCGAGCGTTACGGTACGGTTGTCCAGATCGGCATGCATCGAATTGGCGCTGAAGGTGCCGCTGGGACCGGCACCGGAAACGCCGCCCGAGGCGACTGCGGTCTTCTGCTTGATGTCGATGTCCACCTGCTTGGTGGTCATGTTGTAGCCGCCGGCGCCGTTGAAGTTCACCGGGCCGGAGACTTTCATGGTGTCTTCTTCGAAATTGTAGGCCCCGCGCGGTGCAGCGATCGTGGCCGGCCCGTCCTTCATGTTCATCTTCGCATTAAGGTCGAGCATTTCGACAACCGGGACATCGGGTGAATGTTGCACGGCGGTGCCCGCCGTGACGAGAAATTCCCGGCCCGCATTATCCTGTCCGCGATAGGCGGCATTGGCCACGGCGATGCGCTGGGTGGTCACTGCGACCTTGTTGCGGTCCAGCAGGAAGCTGATCTCGCCGCGCGGCGAGAGCGGCACCAGGATCATCACGGCCGCGACGACGCCGATGCCGGTGGGCAGCGCCTTGGCGAGGAAGCCAACCAGGCGATCATGCGAACCGCCGGGCGCGGCGAAGTGCCGGCGGCGATTGAGGATCTGGATGGCTTCTTCGGACATGCGCGCGTGCTCTCCGGCTTAAAGGTCAGGCGGCTTCGTGGCTGAAGATGTCGTGATCGGGCCACCCGGCAAGATCGAGCCGCGCGCGGGCGGGCAGGAAGTCGAAGCAGGCCTGCGCGATTTCGGTGCGGTTCTCCCGCGCAAGACGCACGACGAGAATCTCGTGCATGGCGTGGAGATAGCGCACGTCCGACGCGGCATAGTCCTTCTGCGCGTCGGTCAGTTCGGCCGCGCCCCAGTCGCTCGACTGCTGCTGCTTGGAGACTTCCTTGCCCAGCAGTTCGCGCACGAGGTCCTTGAGGCCGTGGCGATCGGTGTAAGTGCGGGTCAGCTTGCTGGCGATCTTGGTACAGAACACCGGCGCGGCAGTCACGCCGAGGTAGTGCTCGATCGCGGCAAGATCGAATCGCGCGAAGTGATAGAGCTTGAGCCGGGCCGGATCGGCTAGCACCGCTTTCAGATTCGGCGCGTCAAAGGCGCTGCCCGGCGCAAAGCGGACGAGGTGCTCGTCTCCCTTGCCGTCGGAAATCTGGACCACGCAAAGGCGGTCGCGCGGGGTGATCAAGCCCATCGTCTCGGTGTCGACGGCAACGGGTCCCGGCGCAAGCACGCCTTCGGGGAGATCTTCTTCGTGGAGATAGACAGCCATGGTCCGGAAATGCTTAGGGACTGGGCCAGGTTTTCGCAATGGTCGGATGCCCTTGCGGGCCCCGATAGCGAACAATTCGGGAGTAGCGCAGCGATGGAAGCAGCAGAAGCCATGCAGGGCGTGCCCCCATCCTGGCAAGCCGCGCTCACGCCGGTGCTGGAGACGCCCGAGTCGCGGCGGCTGGGCGGCTGGCTGAAAGCCGAGGAAACGGCGGGCAAAATCATCTATCCCCCGCGCGGATCACGTCTGCGCGCGCTGGAACTGACGCCACTGGACGAAGTGCGCGTGGTGATCCTGGGGCAGGACCCTTATCACGGCCCGGGTCAGGCGCATGGACTGGCGTTTTCAGTGATGGAGGGCGTGAAAGTGCCGCCCTCGCTGGTGAATATCTACAAGGAACTGGCGACCGACTGCGGCGTCACGGCGCCGGGCCATGGCAATCTGGAGCATTGGGCGCGGCAGGGCGTGTTGCTGCTCAACAATGCGCTGACGGTCGAAGCCGCGCAGGCCGGTTCGCACCAGAATCGTGGCTGGGAGGCGATCACGGATGCGGCGGTGGCGGCCGTTGCCGCCAAGTCGGAACCGTGCGTGTTCCTGCTCTGGGGCAGCCACGCCAAGAAGAAGGCGATGCGCGTGCCGGGGTTATCCTCCAGCCACCATCTGGTGCTGACAGCCCCGCACCCGAGCCCGCTGTCCGCCTATGCCGGCTTCTTCGGCTGCCGCCACTTCAGCCGCGCCAATGAATTCCTCGAAGCCCAGGGGCGTGGGCGGATCGACTGGTAAACGCTGATGGGTGGGGGATGGTCAGGCGGATAGGCCGGCGACCGCCTCATCCATCTCGTAATGGTGCATGGAGCCGCCGGTGGTCACATCGCCGAAAGCGGCGCGGAAGCGGCCAAAACTGTCCAGCTTGCGCGCGGCGATATGCGCATCCATCGAAGTCCAGACGACATTGAAAGTGAAGCGCGAGGGATTTTCCACGCCGCGCCCGAAGCGAATGGACACCACGCCTTCGCAGGCCGCGAGTTCGGGAACGCCGGTTTCGCGCATGGCCTTGGCGAAGGTATCTTCCGCTCCGGGGCGAACGTCGATTTCGGCGATTTCCAGCAACATGTTATCTCTCCCGTAGTCACGGGGAATTTCGGCCCCGGCGTCGTGGGGGTCAAGCATGGGCCTATCGCCCGGACGGCTTCCTGCGGATCGCAGATACGAAAAGGGCGCCCGGTGAGGGGCGCCCTTTCCTGATTGCGATGCCGCGTCCGCTTAGCGCGGCAGGTCGGAAACGCCCATCAGCGCTTCGTCCACCGCGCGGGCGCACTGGCGGCCTTCGCGGATGGCCCAGACCACCAGCGACTGACCGCGACGCATGTCGCCGCAGGACCAGATGGCCGGGTCGCTGGTGCGGTAGTCGGTCATGGTCGCCTTGACGTTGCCGCGCGCGTCCAGTTCGACGCCCGACTGATCGAGCATGCCGGCCTTGCGCGGGCCGACGAAGCCCATGGCGAGGAAGATCAGGTCGGCCTGGAGCGTGAACTCGCTGCCTTCCACTTCCTGCATCTTGCCGTCCTTCCACTCGACGCGGACGCATTCGAGGCCGGTGACGTCGTTCTCGCCGACGACGCGCTTGGTCAGCACGGCCCAGTCACGCTCGCAGCCTTCCTCGTGGCTGGACGAGGTGCGCAGCTTGAGCGGCCAGTTCGGCCAGGACATCGCCTTGTTCTCGTGAACCGGCGGCTTGGGCATGATTTCCAGCTGCGTGACCGAAGCCGCGCCCTGGCGGTTGGAGGTGCCGACGCAGTCCGAACCGGTATCGCCGCCGCCGATGACGATGACGTGCTTGCCGGTGGCCGAGAGCGTGCCGCGCGGGGCCGCGCGCAGTTCGTCGTCACCCGCGTTGCGCTTGTTCTGCTGGGTCAGGAACTCCATCGCGAAGCGCACGCCGGGCAGTTCGAAGCCGGGGATGTTCAGCGGACGGGGATCCTCGGCGCCGCCGGCGAAGACCACGGCGTCGAAGTTTTCCTTCAGCGAAGCCACCGAAACCGTCACGCCGACTTCGACCGAGGTGCGGAATTCCACGCCTTCGGCCATCATCTGCACCATGCGGCGGTTGATAAGGTGCTTCTCCATCTTGAAGTCGGGGATGCCGTACCGCATCAGCCCGCCGACGCGGTCGTTCTTCTCGAACACCGTCACCGAGTGGCCGGCGCGGGCCAACTGCTGGGCAGCGGCCAGACCTGCCGGGCCCGAACCCACAACCGCCACCGACTTGCCGGTGCGCTTGGCGGCGACCTTCGGCGTGATCCAGCCTTCCGCCCAGCCCTTGTCGACGATCGCGCATTCGATCGACTTGATGGTGACCGGCTGGTCGATGATGTTCAGCGTGCAGGCCGCCTCGCACGGGGCGGGGCAGATGCGGCCGGTGAACTCGGGGAAGTTGTTGGTCGAGTGGAGGACTTCCAGCGCATTGCGGAAGTCATCCTCGTAGACCAGGTGGTTCCAGTCCGGGATGATGTTGTTGACCGGACAGCCGGTGTGGCAGTGCGGCACGCCGCAGTTCATGCAGCGCGATGCCTGAGCCTTCAGCGTCTCGGCCGGGAGCGGAACGACGAACTCCTTGTAGTTCTTCAGTCGCTCGGCCTTGTCGCCGTACGTGCGGTCCTGGCGGTCCAGTTCGAGGAAGCCGGTTTCCTTGCCCATTTCTATTACCTTCGAATTATTCTGCGGCCACCGAAGCGGCTTCAAGCCGCTCGGCCTCGAGTTGGCGGAGTGCCTTGGCGTAGTCGCGCGGCATCACCTTGACGAACTTGGAGACGGTCGTCGCCCAGTCGTCGAGCAGCGCACGGGCCCGCTTGGAGCCGGTGTGCAGGTGGTGCCGTTCGAGCAGTACGCGCAGGCGTTCCGCGTCGTGGCGCAGCATGTCGCCCATGCCGAGGTCGGTGACGCCATTGGTCCGCTGCTGCGGACGGCCGGCACCGTCTTCCTCGTCGGCTTCGGCCGAGAACTTCACGAGATCGACCATGGCGGGATTGCACAGCTTTTCGAACTGGCCGTCCTCGTCATAGACGTAGGCAACGCCGCCCGACATGCCCGCCGCGAAGTTGCGGCCGGTCTTGCCGAGCACGGTCACCACGCCGCCGGTCATGTATTCGCAGCCATGATCGCCGCAGCCTTCGACCACCGTGACGGCGCCCGAGTTGCGCACCGCGAAGCGTTCGCCGGCGACGCCGTTGAAGAACGCCTCGCCCGAGATCGCGCCGTAGAGCACGGTGTTGCCGACGATGATGTTCTGCAGCGGATCGCGGTTCACGTGGCCCGGCTGGCGGACGATCACGCGGCCGCCCGACAGACCCTTGCCGACATAGTCGTTACCGTCGCCGGTCAGGTCGAGCGTGACGCCGTGGGCAAGCCAGGCGCCGAAGCTCTGGCCGGCAACGCCGGTGAGCTTCACGTTGATCGTGTTGTCCGGCAGGCCGGCATGGCCGTAGCGACGGGCGACTTCGCCCGAAAGCATGGCTCCGACGGTGCGGTTGACGTTGATCACCGGCTTTTCGATCCGCACCGGCTCACGCTTCTCCAGCGCGTCGGCGGCGGCTTCGATCAGCACGTTGTCCAGCGCGTGCTCCAGACCGTGGTCCTGCGTCTGGCTCCAGTTGAGCGACGGGCTGTCGCCCAGCGGCGCCTGATAGAGCACCTTGGACAGGTCGACGCCCTTGGCCTTCCAGTGGGTGATCGCCTTCTTCATGTCGAGACGGTCGACGCGGCCGACCATCTCCGCGATCGTGCGGAAGCCCAGTTCCGCCATGATCGCGCGCAGCTCTTCGGCCACGAAGAAGAAGTAGTTGATCACGTGTTCCGGCTGGCCGGTGAAGCGCGCGCGCAGCACCGGGTTCTGGGTGGCAACGCCGACCGGGCAGGTGTTCAGGTGGCACTTGCGCATCATGATGCAGCCGGCCGCGATCAGCGGGGCGGTGGCGAAGCCGAACTCGTCGGCGCCGAGCAGCGCCGCGATGGCCACGTCACGTCCGGTGCGCAGGCCGCCGTCGGCCTGAACCACCACGCGGCTGCGCAGGTTGTTGAGCAGCAGCGTCTGCTGGGTTTCGGCCAGGCCGATTTCCCAAGGCGAACCCGCGTGCGTCAGCGAGGTCAGCGGCGAAGCGCCGGTGCCGCCTTCGTAGCCCGAGATCGTGATGTGGTCTGCGCGTGCCTTGGAGACACCTGCAGCCACCGTGCCGACACCTACCTCGGACACCAGCTTCACCGAGACTCGCGACGTGGGGTTCACGTTCTTGAGGTCGTGGATGAGCTGCGCGATGTCCTCGATCGAGTAGATGTCGTGGTGCGGCGGCGGCGAGATCAGGCCGACGCCCGGCGTCGAGTGACGCGTTGCGCCGATCGTCTTGTCGACCTTGTCGCCGGGCAGCTGGCCGCCTTCGCCGGGCTTGGCGCCCTGGGCCATCTTGATCTGGATGTCGTCGGCGTTGACGAGGTACTCGGTGGTGACGCCGAAGCGGCCCGAGGCAACCTGCTTGATCGACGAACGCATCGAATCGCCGTTCGGCAGCGGCTTGAAGCGGCTGGGATCCTCGCCGCCTTCACCGGTGTTCGACTTGCCGCCGATGCGGTTCATGGCGAGCGCCAGCGTGGTATGCGCCTCCCACGAAATCGAGCCGTAGCTCATCGCGCCGGTGGCGAAACGCTTGACGATATCGGCCGCCGATTCGACCTCTTCGAGCGGCACCGAAGCACCGGGCACGAAGTCCATCAGCCCGCGGATGGTCAGCAGGCGGCTGGACTGGTCGTTGATCGACTGCGCGAACTCGCGGTACTTTTCGGGCACATTGCCGCGCACCGCGTGCTGGAGCGCGCCGATGTTCTCGGAAGACCAGGCGTGTTCCTCACCGCGCACGCGCGAACCGTAGATGCCGCCCACGTCGAGCATGTTCGCGTAGATCGGATCGTCGCCATAGGCCGTGGCATGGCGGCGGACGGTCTCTTCCGCGATCTCGGTCAGGCCGGCGCCTTCGATGGTGGTGGCGGTGCCGGTGAAGTACTTGTCCACGAAGGCGGTCGACAGGCCGACCGCGTCGAAGATCTGCGCGCCGCAGTACGACTGGTAGGTCGAGATGCCCATCTTGGACATGACCTTACGGATACCCTTGCCGATCGCGTAGATGTAGTTCTTGCGCGCCTTTTCGGCAGCTACCGGCAGGTTCTTGCGGGCGCGGATTTCCTCGATCGTCTCGAAGGCGACGTAAGGATTGATCGCTTCCGCGCCGAAGCCTGCCAGCACGCAGAAGTGATGCACTTCACGCGCTTCGCCGGTTTCCACGACAAGACCGGTCTGCATGCGCAGGCCCTGGCGGACGAGGTGGTGGTGGACGGCAGCCGTCGCCAGCAGCGCCGGCATCGGGATGCGGTCCGGACCCTGTGCACGGTCGGACAGGATCAGGATGTTCTTGTCCGCCAGCACGGCCTCGGTGGCCGCCCAGCACATTTCCTTGATCGCCATCTCCAGACCGGTGGCGCCGGCAGAGGCGTCCCAGGTCATGTCGATGGTCTCGGTGCGGAAGGCGCCGTCGAGCGCGGCTTCGACCGAGCGGATCTTGGCCAGATCCTCGTCGGTGAGGATCGGCTGGCTGACTTCGAGGCGCTTGTGCGAACCGGCGTCATGACCCAGCAGGTTCGGGCGCGGACCGATCATCGAGACGAGGCTCATGACCAGTTCCTCGCGGATCGGGTCGATCGGCGGGTTGGTGACCTGCGCGAAGTTCTGCTTGAAGTAGTCGTAGAGCAGGCGCGAACGGTTCGACAGCACCGGAATCGGCGTGTCGGTGCCCATCGAGCCGAGCGGATCGTCCGCGTCCACGGCCATCGGTTCGAGGAAGCGCGAGGTGTCTTCCTGCGTGTAGCCGAAGGCCTGCTGGCGATCGAGCAGCGTGCCGGTCGGTTCCGGAAGCTGCGCCAGTTCGGGTTCGATCACGTCGAGGTCGGCGAGGTTGTACTGCGCCATCTCAAGCCACTTCTCGTAAGGCTCTTCGCCTGCGAGCTGGTTCTTGATTTCCTCGTCCTCGATGATGCGACCTTCCTCGAAGTCGATCAGCAGCATGCGGCCGGGCTGGAGGCGCCACTTGCGGACGATGTTGTCTTCCTTGATCGGAAGCACGCCCGATTCCGACGCCATGACGCAGAGATCGTCGTCGGTGACGAGGAAGCGTGCGGGGCGCAGGCCATTGCGGTCCAGCGTGGCGCCGATCTGGCGGCCATCGGTGAAGGCCACGGCGGCCGGGCCGTCCCACGGTTCCATCAGCGCGGCGTGATACTCGTAGAACGCGCGGCGTTCCGGGGTCATCAGCGGGTTGCCCGCCCACGCCTCGGGGATGAGCATCATCATCGCGTGGCTCAGCGAGTAGCCGCCGGCCAGCAGCAGTTCCAGCGCGTTGTCGAGGCACGCGGTGTCCGACTGGCCGTGCGGGATCAGCGGCCACATCTTGTCGAGATCGGCGCCCAGCAGCTCCGATTCCATGGTGCGGCGGCGGGCGTTCATCCAGTTCACGTTGCCGCGAACCGTGTTGATCTCACCGTTGTGCGCCATGAAGCGGAACGGGTGCGCCAGCTTCCAGCTCGGGAAAGTGTTGGTCGAGAACCGCTGGTGGACGAGGCCGAGCGCCGAGACGAACTCGGGATTGCGCAGATCGTCGTAGAACGAGCCGACCTGGGTCGCGAGCAGCAGGCCCTTGTAGACGATCGTGCGGGTCGAGAAGCTGGGCATGTAGAGCTCGGTGAGCCCCGGCATGTTGTGCTTTTCGGCCATTGCCGTCAGCGGGTTCTGGGTCTGCTTGCGGATCGCCAGGATCTTGCGCTCGAACGCGTCCTGATCGGCGCAGTTCTCACCGCGGCCGACGAAGCACTGGCGGATCACCGGCATCGATTCGAGCACGGTCTTGCCAAGGCCGTCGAGAGTCACCGGCACGTCGCGCCAGCCGATCAGCGACTGGCCTTCCTTGGCCACGAACTTTTCGAAGGTCTGCGTGATCAGGTCACGGCAGGCGGTGTCCTGCGGCAGGAAGCACATGGCAACGGCATAGTCGCCCGGCTGCGGCAGTTCGACGCCGGCGCTCTTCGCCCAGCTGCGGAACAGTCCATCGGGAAGCTGAGTCAGGATTCCCGCGCCGTCACCCAGCAAGGGGTCGGCGCCCACCGCACCGCGGTGGTCAATATTTTTAAGGATTTCCAGTGCCTGGGTAATAATGGCGTGGCTTTTGTTACCTTTGATATGAGCGACAAAGCCCACACCACAAGCATCGTGTTCATTACGCGCATCATAAAGGCCCTGGGGCTTAGGAAATCCCATCGATAAAACCCATCCTGTCGTTGTCCGGGGTTCGCACCATGCGCCTCGCTCTGGCGCGCGCGAATCGCACGCGGCCAAAATCCGCCATGGTGTCCCCTAGCGCCCCCATGACGATTACGGCCTCGATTTGCAACCGCGAAGGCGCAAGTCTGCGAAGATTTAGTGCGTTGACACGGTAAAAATGGGAATTTTGTTGTCCGTTTCGGATGCGCAGAAGGCGGAAACGGGCGTGCGATGTCGCGCCGATCGCGGGAAATGATCGCCGAGAAGACTTTTTGGGCGTCGGGCAGGTCTTTGCGCTGCACTGCGATGGCCGTGAATGCGCATGCTTGCCCGGGGTTCGAGGACGAATCCGGCCCCGGATAACCCTTCCGTCGCCGGGAAGGGGGCCGCCTTGCGGGTAATGTTCAAAATCGGCAGGGCGCTGTCAGAGCGCCCCGCGTGGGTCGAGGCGAACGGGAATAGGCCCCGTCAGGCGGCCCCGCTCATGCGTTGCAGCGTGGCGAGTGCGGCGCGCAGGGCCTTTTCGGTCTCGGCGGGATCGGGGCGGCCGGGGGGATCGAACAGGCGGGCGCCGGGGAGCTGCGGCGCAGCGAATGCCGTCGCGGCATCATAGGGCGCGGGATCATGGGAGGCAGCGAAGCCATCCTCCACGATGGGTGCCTCGGAAAGCACGGCGGCCTCGTGTTCATCGAAGCGGGCGAAGGTCGTTCCGTCGTCCGCAAGATCGCCATCCAAAAGGGCGGCGCTTTCGTCTTCAAGGCTGATGAGCGCTTCGCGGGGCGCGGCCCGGCGCTGGAGGCTCAGGAGCGAGGAATAGCCTTCATCCAGGACGCCTTCCTCGACCATGTCGGCGCCATCGTCGGCGAAATCGTCGTCTTCGGCAAGGTTCGCGCAGACTTCGTCCTCTTCGTCGCCGTCGTCGGTCCCGGGGAGGAAGTCGTGGCCGCCGGCGAGGCGGGCCATCGGGCGGTCGGACGGGTTCTCGTCAGCAGCCCCCTCGGGGGCGGCGGGCATGACGATGTGACGCGGCGGGATATAGCCCGGCACGGCGTCATCCTCGTCGAAAGCCGTGATGCCAACGGGACGCAGTGCCGCGGGGATCGGTGTGGGCGCGAAGGCCTTGGGCTCGGAAGCCTCGGGTTCGACGACCGCCGGCTCGGGGACTTGCGCCGCATTGGCGTGAGCCCAGTGACCGGTGCCGAAGGGGCTTTCCGATTCATCGAGATCGCGCGGGGAAAGGTCCTCGATCGGCTGGACCGGTTCATCATCGGCCCCGGCCGCCGCTGCATAGTCGGCGCGCACGCCGTAGGGCGGCGGAGCGAAGGGCGCCGGTGCGAAAGGCGGGGTCGGCGCGAACTGGGCTGCCGAGGCAAGCGACGCGAAGCGCGGGAGCATGGGCGCCGCAGGGGGCGTCGGGTCCTCGAACGCGGTTTCCGGCTCATCCTGCACGGGAGCCTGCGTGGCGGGGGAGGGCACGACCGAAAGCGGTGCCGCCTGGACAAGCGCGCGTTTGCGGCGCTGCTCTTCCATGGCCAGCGCGAGGCGCTCCAGCAACTCTACGTGCGAGAGATCGTCCAGAGGAGCGGCAATGATGCGGTCGGCGCTTGCCGAGACGGGGGCAGGGGCTGCCTCGGCTGCCAGCGGTGCTTCCTCGATGTCGTCCTGGACGGCGACATCGATCGGGGCGGATTGTTGCGGGGTTTCGGTTTCGTATGCCGAAGGCGCAAACGATTCGCGTGCGCGGGCATAGGCCTCGAAGAGGCTGGCTGCGGGAGCTTCCGCTTCCGTGTCCTCTTCGTCGTCCTCATCCTGTGCATGTTCGGGATCGGCCCATGCTGCCGGCGAGAACGCATCGGCAAGGTGCGGAAAGGCCTGGGCTTCTTCCTCGTCCGCGCAGGGCGGCGTGGCTGTCTCGGCGGCGTAAACCGCCAGACGGGATGCAAAATCGTCGTGCTCCTGCGCGGCGCTTTCGTGTTCGTCAGCCGGATGGGCGATCGCTTCAGGCTCGGCCGGTGCCGCGACGGGGGCGGGCGGCGCATAGTCGTCGAGATCGGAGAGTTGGAGGATGGCCGTCGCGGCGGTGACCGGTTCGGGTTCCTCGGGCACTTCGACAGGTGCGACGAAGCTGCGGCGACGGCCGGGAAGGCGTGCGGCGGCAGGTGTTTCCTCGGCGGTTTCCTCGAACGCGCCGGTCAGATCGTGCATCGGCTCACTCTGGGCGGCCTTGGGTGCGGCAAGGCGCCGTCCGAGCACAGCGCCGACAAGGCCGCCGATTCCGGTCATTCCCAGGGCAACCAGCAGCCGGGCGGTCACGCCAAGCGGCGGTGCGGCCATCGGGATTGCCTTGGCAAGGCCGGTGGCCTCCACCAGCCGCTCGATTGCGGCCGTGCCCAGCGCCATGCTGCCAAGCCCGCACAGCGCCGCGAACCACAAGGCAACAATCGCCGGGAAAAGCGGATGGCGCGTGATCGGCTGCATGCCATTTCCGTCCCGCTGCGGGCCGCGTTCCTGTTTCGCCACCTTCTTCACCTCTGCTGATCCCGGTCGAACGCCGCTGCCCGGTCAGGCGGCGGCATCGAGTCCGTTTTGAACCTTATCGACTGGCAGTATTTGGTAAACGTCTTGATAACGGAGCACATTGCGCGCCCAATCATGCCGGGCGCCGACATGGTCGTGCCCGGCGGCGCGCAGGCGTTCCCAGCCCTCGCGATCGGCAAGCAAGTCGGCCAGCGCTTCGGCGCAGGCGGCCGGATCATCGGGCGGGAAGAGCGTGCCGGTCACGCCGTGCTCCACCAGTTCCCGGTGTCCGCCGACACTGCTCGCCGCCACAAGTTTGTCCTGCGACATGGCCTCCAGTGGCTTCAGCGGCGTGACGAGATCGGTGAGTCGGCTGCGTTTGCGGGGATAGGCCATGACGTCACAGAGCGCATAGTACCGCTCGACCTCATCGTGCGGGACGCGGCCGATGAAGCGGATTGCATGCGCGGCGCTGGAAGCCTCCGCCTGTTCGCGTAGTGCCGCCTCGCGGGGGCCGCCGCCGACCAGCAGCAGCCGCGCATCGGGTTGGCGTTCGAGCAGCAGCGGCATGGCGACGATCAGGTCGTCGAGCCCCTCGTAATCGTAGAAGCTGCCGATGAAGCCGATCACCGGGCAGGGGCGACCATCCACCTCGAAACCCAGTTCGCGGGCCAGCGACCCGTCGCGCACTGCCGGTTCGCCGAACAGCGTGAGGTCGACTCCGTTGGGTACCACCGTGATTTTCCCGGGCGGCGTCCCGCGCGTGACAAGATCGGCGCGCAGTCCCTCGCAGATCGTCACCACGGCATCGGCCCTGGCGACGACGCGGTTCTCCAGCGCGCGAATCAGGCGGTACTTGAGCGAGCCCTCGGTGCCGGTGCCGTTGCCCACGGCCGCATCTTCCCAGAAGGCGCGGATCTCGTAGACGCAGCGAATCCCATGGCGGCGCGCCACGCGCAGCGCGGCAGTTCCGCAGAGCGCGGGTGAGTGGGCATGGATGACGTCGGGCCGCCATTCGTGCACGGCAGCCTCGATCCCGCGCTCGAACAGCGCGATTTCGCGCCATTCGCGCCAGAGCGGCGGCCCGCTCGCCGTGCCGGGACTGCGGTGGAAAGTGAGATCGTCGAACCGCTCGCAGGCCTCTGCGCCGGCGTGGTAGCGCGGGCCGGTCACCCCGCGCACTTCCCATCCCATCGCTTCCTGCGCTTTCAGGATCGCGCGGGTGCGGAAGGTGTAGCCACTGTGCAGCGGCAGCGAGTGGTCGAGGACGTGGAGAACCCGGGTCATGACCGGAATGCCTAACGAAGAACGCTTAACGCGCCGTCAACCCCGCGCTGCTAGCGCTTTCGGTTCATGGTCGACATTTTCGCCCTTGCCCTGAGCCATGGCTTGCTGGCGCTGGTCGCTTGGCGCCTGCTGCTGCGTCCAGACCTCGATGTCGAGGCGGGGCCGGCTGAGCGGCCGGCGAAGCGCGACAGCGGCAAGCAGGATGGTGCCCGTCCGGTGCGGCGCGGAATGGTCTGGCATCGCCGCCCCGGAGAGACGGACGGCGATGCTTGACCTCGGCCTCACGGCATTTCTGGCCTGTTTCCTGGCGCTTGGCTTCCGGCGGCCGTTCCTCTGGGTGCTGTGCTATCTCTATGTCGACATCGTCGCGCCCCAGCTCATTTCCTGGGGTATCCTTTCGCACATTCCGATCTCGCTCATGGCTTTCGCGGCGGCGTTCGGCGGCTGGCTGCTGTTCGACGACAAGCGCGACACGCGTTTTACCTTCCGGCAAGGCCTGCTGACGGCGCTGCTGATCTACTGCGCGGTCAGCACGTTGACGGCGGTCTATCCCGAGGCGGCGCAGGAGAAGTGGGCCTGGGTGTGGAAGGCGCTGGTCTTCGCGATCTTCCTGCCGTTTACCCTGCGCACGCGGCTCCGGATCGAGGCGGTGGCGCTGGTCATGGTGCTTTCGGCGAGCGCGCTGATCATCGACGGCGGCATCAAAACTGCGATGGGCGGCGGCGGCTATGGCTCCCTGCGCATCTTCGTGGAGAGCAACACGGGTCTGTTCGAAGGCTCGATCCTGTCGAGCGTGGCCATCGCGATCATCCCGCTGATTCTGTGGCTGGCGAAGCACGGCACGATCTTCCCGTCCGACTGGCGCGTGAAGCTGTTCGCCGCCGCGCTGATCTTTGCCTGCGCGCTGATTCCGGTGGGCACGCAGGCGCGTACCGGCCTCGTCTGCCTCGGCGTGCTGTGCTTGTTCTATCTGCGGACGGCGAAACACAAGGTGTTGATTGCAGGAGGAATGGCACTGGCCGTCACGCTGGCGGTGCCGTTCCTGCCATCCTCGTTCCTCGCGCGGATGGGGACGATCGAGAATCACCAGGCCGACCAGTCCGCCAGCACGCGAATCGGTGTGTGGAAATGGACCTGGGACTATGTGAAGCAGCATCCGATGGGCGGCGGCTTCGTGGTCAACATCGCCAGCAAGGTGGCCTACGACACGATCGCGGCCAACACCGACGGCGGCAATACCACTATCACGCGTACGCGCGTGGTGGAGGAAGGCCGCGCATTCCATTCCAGCTACTTCGAGATGCTGGGCGAGCAGGGCTTCCCCGGCTTCGCGCTGTGGATCCTGCTCCAATTGACCGGCCTTGTGCAGATGGAACTGATTCGCCGTCGCTGGAAGCCCCGCAAGAACCCCGAAGAGGCATGGGCTGCGCCGCTGGCCGTGGCGCTGCAGCTCTCCCAGATCGTCTATCTGATCGGATCGCTGTTCGTGGGCATCGCTTTCCAGCCCTTCATTCTCATGCTGGTGGGCCTGCAATGCGGGCTGTGGAGCTACTTGCGCCGGATCGAACGGAGCGCCCCGACGATGCGGCAGGACAAAGTAACGATACGGGCCGCAAAGTCGGGCCGGACCGGGCTTGCGAATCCGGTTACGCACCCCTCCGATATGGCGAAATCCCTATGATCCATTGCGGATCGAAGCATGGTTCGTCTTTTACGGCAAATTAACCTTTAACCTTCATTGCTCATATGGTTAATACACGGCAATGTCCGTTTAGACGGGGTTAGCGTCGGCGGATATGGGGCAAAAGGGGGGCAACCCAATGCGAGTGCTGTTGATCGAGGATGAACCAACTACGGCGCGGGCGATCGAGCTTATGCTCACGGCCGAAGGGTTCAACGTTTACTCTACCGACCTGGGCGAAGAAGGCCTGGATCTCGGCAAGCTCTACGATTACGACATCATCCTGCTCGACCTGAACCTGCCCGACATGCACGGGTACGATGTGCTGAAGAAGCTGCGCGTCGCCAAGGTGCAGACGCCGGTCCTGATCCTCTCGGGCATTTCTGAGATGGATTCCAAGGTTCGCTCGTTCGGCTTCGGCGCTGACGACTATGTGACCAAGCCGTTCCACCGCGAAGAACTGATTGCGCGTATCCACGCCGTGGTTCGCCGCTCGAAGGGCCATTCGCAGTCGGTCATCCGTACCGGCAAGCTGGTCGTGAACCTCGACGCCAAGACCGTTGAGGTCGATGGCGCCCGCGTGCACCTGACCGGCAAGGAATATGCGATGCTGGAGCTGCTCTCGCTGCGTAAGGGCACCACGCTGACCAAGGAAATGTTCCTCAACCACCTTTACGGCGGCATGGACGAGCCCGAGCTGAAGATCATCGACGTCTTCATCTGCAAGCTCCGCAAGAAGCTTGCCCATGCCTGCGGCGGCGCCAACTACATCGAAACCGTCTGGGGCCGTGGCTATGTGCTGCGCGATCCGGACGAACTGGCCGAAGTCGCCTGATCCTATCCGGCCCGATCCTGTCGGGCTGTGACGCGAGTTCCCCTCGCATGAGTGAAAACGGCCTGCCTCTTGGGGCAGGCCGTTTTTCGTCGTCTTGGCGCCCCGCGAAATTGGACCCATGATTCGAGAAATTCTGGACGTTTTCAAAGGACCAATTCCCGTCGGAAATCGGTGACCGTGCCGACAGGAAGGTTATAGGTCCGTCATGAAGTCCGTTCCGCGCTCGCCCTGGATCGTCCTGCACCGCTATCTGGGATTGGCGGCGATCCCGTTCCTGTTCATCGCGGCCATTACCGGTTCGGTGCTGTGCTTCGTCCGTCCGATCGACGCCTGGCTCAACGCAGACCTGTTTCGCCAGCCGGTTGCGGTTGCGCACCCGACTGAGGTGGTGGGGATGATGGACCGCTTTGTGCAAGCGCATCCGGAATGGATCGTGCGCGGATTTCCGATTGCGGTGCCGGGCGATTTGCGGATTCCGGTGAAAGTGGACCGCGCGGTGGGCCGGGAAGGGCCTGCGGTGGACCAGATCTTCCTTGATCGCGCGACAGGGGCGATTGCCGGTGGCCGCTCGACCGAGGCAGCCTTCAATCGGCGCGGCATGGCCGAATGGCTGGTCGCCTTCCATTCGAAGCTGGTGCTGGGAACCGGGGGGCGCTGGCTGATGGGACTGGTGGCGATTGCGTGGCTCGTGGGCCATCTGATCGGCTTCTATCTGTCGTTTCCGCTCAGGAAGCCGTTCTGGAAAGGCTGGAAGAAAAGCTGGAAAGTCAGCTTCCGGTCGCTGCTGCCCAAGTTCATGCATGACTGGCATCAGGCGAGCGCGCTCTGGCTTTTCGTGCCGCTTACCGTGCTGGCGCTGACGTCGATTGGCTTCAATTTCTTCTCGGAAGCCTATGCTCCGGCGGTGGAGGCGCTCTTCGCGAAAGACAAGCCCGATGCAGCCAAGACGCTGCCGCAGGGGACGGGCACGGCGCCCATGACATTCGCCGATGCCGTCACCGCCGCTCGCGCCGAAGCCGCGCGTACGAATGTAAGCTGGCAGCCCGCGACGGTGCTGACCGATCCGAAGGAGGGTACCGTCGGCGTGACCATGACCGACGATGGCCGGCTCAATTACCACGGGCTCGGCCCGATCTATTACTACTTCGACCGGAAGAGCGGCGCGCTGGTCAAGACGCTCGATCCCTATCACGGCGATAGCGAACTGGCCGGTTATCGCCTGCTCTACCCGCTTCACAGCGGGCGCATCGGCGGCAATCTGACGATCCTGCTGGTCTTCCTTTCGGGACTGGCAACGGCAGGGCTATGCGTGACCGGCGTTTATGTCTGGTGGAAGAAGCGCCAGTCGCGCGTGGCGGCGCGCAAGGCGCAGGCGAAACGGGCTGCGGCGATCGTGGGAACCGGCCGGGTCATCCAAGCCGAGCGTTGACCTTCCGCGGCGTTGGTGCCACTGCGCCGCGCCATGACGGCTCACAAATCCGGCGATCCGACCACGCTCAACCGCCTCTATGGCCGCGCCAAGGGCAAACCCCTGCGCGCGGGTCAGCAGGCGCTGGTCGACAACCTGCTGCCGCGGATCGCGGTCCCGCTCGAAGGCCCGGTCACGGCCGAGGGCCTGTTCGGGCGCGATTGCGCGCTGCATTTCGAGATCGGCTTCGGCGGCGGCGAGCACATGGCGCAGCGCGCCGACATGCTGCCCGATCACGGCTTCATCGGCTGCGAACCCTTCGTCAACGGTGTCGCCCAGGCACTTACGCATGTCGCTGGTGACAATGGCGCGCATCCGCCGATCGGCAATGTGCGCATCCACCACGGCGACGCGCTGGAAGTGCTGGCGCGCATTCCGGACGGCTCGCTCTCGTTCCTCTATCTGCTGCACCCGGACCCCTGGCCCAAGGCGCGCCACGCCAAGCGGCGCATGATGAACGACGGCCCGGTGGACATGTTCGCGGCCAAGCTCAAGCCGGGCGGCGAGTTTCGCTTCGGCACCGACCACGCGGTCTATCTGCGCCATGCGCTGATGGTGATGGAGCGCCACACCGACCAGTTCGAATGGCTCTGCGACAAGCCCGCAGACTTCCAGAACCGCCCCAGCGGCTGGCCGGAGACCCGCTACGAAGCCAAGGCGCGTGCAGTTTACGGCCATGAAGTCTGGTATTTCCGCTATCGACGCAAGTGAGGGAACGCGGGTTCGGTCCCACGGGAGTTGCGGGCAGCCGCGTGCGCCACTAAAGCGCGCCGATGACCAATTCTCCCAGTTCCTCCCGGCGTACTTTCGCGATCATCTCGCACCCGGACGCCGGTAAGACCACGCTGACCGAAAAGCTGCTGTTGCAGGGCGGCGCCATTCACCTTGCCGGCGAAGTGAAGGCGCGCGGCCAGGCGCGCCGTGCGCGGTCGGACTGGATGAAAATCGAGCAACAGCGCGGCATCTCGGTCACCAGCTCGGTGATGACGTTCGAGAAGACGAGTCCTGACGGCAGTGTCATTACCTTCAACCTGCTCGACACGCCGGGCCACGAAGACTTCTCCGAAGACACCTACCGCACGCTGACGGCGGTCGATTCGGCGATCATGGTCATCGACGCGGCAAAGGGTATCGAGCCGCAGACACGCAAGCTGTTCGAAGTCTGCCGCCTGCGGTCGGTGCCGATCATCACCTTCATCAACAAGGTCGACCGCGAGGGCCGTCCCTGTTTCGACCTGCTTGACGAAGTGGCCGACATGCTCGCGCTGGACGTCTGCCCGATGTCCTGGCCGGTCGGCATGGGCGGTCTGTTCGAGGGTATTCTCGACATTGCCAGCGGCCGGATCAGCCGCCCGCAGGGGCCGAGCAAGGAATTCCTCGGCCATGTCGACGAAGGCGCGACCCTGCCCGAGGCGGTGGCCGAAGAGCTGGAACTGGCGCAGGCCGGCTATCCCGAATTCGATATCGACGCCTATCGTGGCGGCGACCTGACGCCGGTCTACTTTGGCTCGGCGCTCAAGAACTTCGGCGTTGCCGAGCTGATCGACGCAATTGCGAAGTTCGCGCCCCCGCCGCGCCCGCAGCCTTCGGAAGCCGGCACGATCGAGCCGGAGAACAAGGAAGTCACCGGCTTCATCTTCAAGGTGCAGGCCAACATGGACCCGATGCACCGCGACCGCATCGCCTTCATGCGGCTGGTTTCGGGCACCTTCAAGCGCGGCATGAAGCTGACGCCCTCGGGCCTCGGCAAGCCGATCGCGGTGCACTCGCCGATCCTGTTCTTCGCGCAGGACCGCGAGATTGCCGACAGCGCCGAGCCCGGCGACATCATCGGCATTCCGAATCACGGCACCTTGCGCGTGGGCGATACGCTGTCCGAGAAGAACGTGGTGCGCTTTACCGGCCTGCCCAACTTCGCGCCGGAAATCCTGCGCCGCGTCGCGCTCAAGGATCCGACCAAAACCAAGCAGTTGCGCAAGGCGCTGGACGACCTTTCGGAAGAGGGCGTGATCCAGGTCTTCTATCCGGAGATCGGCTCGCAATGGATCGTCGGCGTGGTCGGCCAGCTCCAGCTTGACGTGCTGATCAGCCGGCTTGAGGCCGAATACAAGGTCGAGGCGATGCTGGAACCTTCGCCCTTCGATACGGCGCGCTGGATCAAGGGCAGCGACCAGGCGCTGCGCGAGTTCGCCGATTTCAACATGATGAATCTTGCGAAGGACCGTGACGGCGATCCGGTGTTCATGGCGCGTTCGGCCTGGGACGTGGGTTACCAGCAGGAGCGCAATCCGGAACTGACCTTCAGCGCCACCAAGGAGCGCTAAGGGGGGAACAACTCCCGGGTCCTGCGGATTGGTTATTCCGCCAGCCTCGTCTTTGGCCACCTTGGCTTTGGCGAGGTGGGCGGCGTAAGCTAGTCGTTCGAAGACCCGTGGGGCCCGTTCCTTGCAGATCACATTCGCCAGCTACAACATTCACAAGGCTGTCGGTCTGGACCGACGGCGCGATCCCGAGCGCATCCTGACGGTCCTGCGCGAAATCGATGCCGATGTCGTGGCGCTGCAGGAAGTGGACCGCCGTTTTGGCCGGCGCATGGCGGCGCTGCCGCTTGAAGCCATCCACGCTGCGACCGACTATGTGCCCGTTCCGCTGTCGATGAAGCCGGACAGCCTCGGGTGGCACGGCAATGCGATTCTCGTGCGCAAGGGAATCGAACTGCGTGAGGCTGCGCCGGTACCGCTGCCGGTATTGGAACCGCGCGGCGCAATTCGGGCCGATCTGGAGCTTGAGGGGCATCGCTTCCGCGTGGTCGGCATGCACCTCGACTTGTCCGGGCTGCGACGCCGGCTTCAGGTGCGCAGCGTGCTGGCGCATGTCGGCGGGTGCGACGGGCATGTCCCCACCGTGCTCATGGGCGATTTCAACGAATGGTCGATGCACGGCGGCTGTTTCCGCGAATTCGCGCGGCCCTGGCACGTTCTCTCACCGGGCCGGAGTTTCCCCTCGCGGCGGCCGCTGGCGCAGCTGGACCGCATCATCGTGTCCAGCGAATGGGCAGTTCTGGGAACAAACGTCCATCACAGCCCGCTCTCGGCGACAGGATCTGACCATCTGCCGGTCTTTGCCACGCTGAGATTGCCTAAAAAATAGGCAGCTGCTCGGGAATCGGGCGGTGCACAATGCTGCGGTTGCGAGCGATAGCTAAAAATCGCACCGATTCCCGCCCTTGAGTAAATTGGCACACCCCTTGCTTTGCTAATTGGCAGCCGGTGCTGGGGCCGGTGGCAAGCAGGGGATAGGCATGAAGTTCGTCATAGCCATCATCAAGCCCTTCAAGCTCGACGAAGTTCGGGAAGCGCTTGGCGCGATCGGCGTCGCGGGCATGACCGTTACCGAGGTCAAGGGCTTCGGCCGTCAGAAGGGCCAGACGGAAATCTATCGTGGGGCCGAGTATTCGACCAACATGCTCCCGAAGGTGAAGATCGAGGTCGCCGCGCCGGACGATCTGGCGCCGAAGATCGTGGAAACGATCCAGCAAGTCGCCAGCACCGAAGCCATTGGCGACGGCAAGATTTTCGTCCTCGATCTCGCTTCGGCGGTGCGTATCCGCACCGGCGAATCCGGCGACACCGCGCTTTGACCGGCGCTTCCGACAGGAGGGATTCCACGATGAACCGCAAGATTCTGTGCGGCGCCGGCGCTCTGGGAGCGTCGCTGTTCGCCGCCATGCCTGCCTGGGCCCAGGCTGCTGCCGCTGCCGCGGCACCGACCGTCAACAAGGGCGACACCGCCTGGATGATGACCTCGACCCTGCTCGTTCTGATGATGATCGTGCCGGGCCTTGCCCTGTTCTACGGCGGTCTGACCCGCTCGAAGAACATGCTTTCGACCATGACGCAGATCGGCGCCGTGGCCAGCCTTGCCATGCTGATCTGGGTGATCTGGGGCTACACGATGGCCTTCGGCGATGGCGGCAATGCCTTCATCGCGGGCTTCGGCAAGCTTTTCCTCGCCGGTGTCACGCCTGACAGCGTGTCGGCAACCTTCACCGCCGGCGTCGCAATTCCCGAATACGTGTTCATCTGCTTCCAGATGACCTTCGCGGCAATCACGGTCGCGCTCGTGCTCGGTTCGACCGTGGAGCGCATCAAGTTCTCGGCCGTGATGGTGTTCGGCGCCATCTGGCTGACGATCGTCTACTTCCCGATCGCGCACATGGTCTGGGGCAGCAATGGCTACTTCTTCGCCAAGGGCGCTCTCGACTTTGCGGGCGGTACCGTCGTTCACATCAACGCCGGTGTTTCGGCTCTCGTTGCGGCTCTGATCCTGGGCAAGCGCAAGGGCTATCCCACCGAGCCGATGCCGCCGCACTCGCTGACCCTCACCATGATCGGTACCGGTCTGCTGTGGGTGGGCTGGTTCGGGTTCAACGCCGGTTCGGCGCTTGAAGCCAACGGTTCGGCCGCCCTGGCCATGATCAACACCTTCGTCGCCACCGCTTCTGCCGCCCTGTTCTGGATGCTTGCCGAGCGTCTCAGCGGCCACAAGGGTTCGGCCCTCGGCTTCTGCTCGGGCATCGTCGCCGGTCTCGTCGCGGTCACACCGGCAGCCGGCAACTCGGGCCCGTTCGGCGCGATCGTGCTCGGCGCCGTCGCTTCGGTCGTCTGCTTCTTCGCCGTGAGCAAGCTCAAGCCCGCGCTTGGCTATGACGACGCCCTCGACGCTTTCGGTGTGCACGGCATTGGCGGCATGATCGGTGCGATCGGCACCGGCATCGTCTACTCGCCCGCTCTTGGCGGCCCCGGCAAGCCGGACTTCGACATGGTTCACCAGGTCATCGTCCAGCTTGAAACCGTCGGCACCACGATCGTTGTCGCCGCCATCGGCACTGCGATCGCGATCACCATCGCCAAGGCAGTCACCGGCCTGCGCGTCAGCCCCGAAGTCGAACAGGAAGGTCTCGACATCGGCGAGCATGGCGAGCGCGCCTACAACTAAGTTCAGAGTTTGGCGGCAGCGGGAACTCTCCTCTCTCCTCCTCCCCGTTGCCGCCTCCCGGTGTTCCTCCTGCGAACACAAACTCAAGGGCCGGAGCCAGCCGCTCCGGCCCATTTTTCTTTGTCGTCGGGATGGCTTTGTGTGATGGTGCGCACAGCATGCACCCGGCCAGGGAGATGGACGTGAAATACATCATCGCGATCATCAAGCCGTTCAAGTTCACCGAAGTGAAGGACGCTCTGGCCAGTGCCGGAGTCTCTGGACTGACAGTATCGGAGGTGAGCGGTTTCGGCCGGCAGAAGGGCCAGACCGAGATCTATCGCGGCGCGGAGTATTCCTCCAGCCTGGTGCCCAAGATCAAGCTGGAGATTGCGGTGTCGGATGCTTTCGCCGATTCGGTCGTCGAGATCATCGGCAAGTGCGCGAGCACCGACGAGATCGGCGATGGCAAGATCTTCGTGTTCGATCTGGCCGAGGTCCTGCGCGTGCGCACAGGAGAGCAGGGCGATATCGCCCTGTAGACACGACCGGCAGGAAGCGGGTCAGCTGCCGGCGGCGAACATTTCGATCAATTGGCGAACGGGCGTGACATCGTAGCCGGCGGCCGCGGCTTTCGACGCGATTACGGCAGGATTGTCGCCCGCCTTTGCCCGGGCCAGAGCCCACAGCAGGGTCGAGCGGGTGCCCGAACGACAATAAGCCAGTACCGGACCGTCCACGCCATCCAGCGCTTCGATCATGGCGTCGACTTGCGCCTGGCTGAAGCCGGCATGCGTCACCGGGATCGCCACGTAGTCGATGCCGGCGTCCCGCGCAGCAGCTTCGATATCGGGCCCCGGAACCTGATCGTCGCTTTCGCCTTCGGGGCGATTGTTGATGATTCGCACGATTCCGAGGGCCTTGGCCTCGGCAATGGCTTCGATCCCGATTTGCGGGCTGGCAAAGACGGTTTCGGAGACCTGGCGGAACATCATGAACTCTCCCTCGCGACGGCGATCGGGAGGCGGGTGAGCCCGAAATTCCCCGGCGTCAAGAACATACTTTCGGGCAAGATACGAAGCGCCGACAATCGAAATGCGGCCTTTCGGTTACACGTCGGCAAATTCGCGCGTAATTGTGTTCGCCATGGGCATACGACTCGTGTATGACCCGACATTGCAGGGTGTAGGGAGAGTTGCGTCTCTTCCACTCGTCTGGCAGCCGGTACGGTTCGTCCACGTGCCCGGCTGAATGCTTTTTGTGGCGCAGCGAAGGTACGTTCGTAGACATGGGTTTTGACAGAGGTCGTCGCGGAAGGGGACGCGACAAGCGGGATCGGTTTGGAGAGGACGAGTTCGACCCGTTCTTTGCCGGACAAGATCGTTTCGGTGGCGGTGACCGTTTCGGCGGCGGCGGCGATCGCTTCGGCGGTGGTGACCGTTTCGGTGGCGGTGATAACGCTGGTGGTGGTCCCCGTGGTGGCGGCTTCGGCGGCCCGCGTGGCGGCGGCGGTGGTGGCTTCGGTGGTCCCCGCGGCGGCGGCGGTATGCCGGCTCAGGTCGTTGGCCAGGGCAAGGGCGTCGTCAAGTTCTTCAACGGAGCCAAGGGCTTCGGCTTCATCCAGCGCGACGAAGGCGGCGACGATGTGTTCGTGCACATCAGCGCAGTCGAACGCGCGGGCCTTGAAGGTCTTGCTGAAGGTCAGCAGCTGGAATTCCAGCTTGTGGATCGCGGTGGCAAGATCTCGGCAAGCGATCTCGTGGTCATTGGCGACGTGATTGCGGTTGAGAAGCGCGAGCCCGCGCCGCAGCGTCAGCTGACCGGCGAGAAGGCCAGCGGCACTGTCAAGTTCTTCAACTCCATGAAGGGCTTCGGCTTCATCACTCGCGACGATGGCCAGCCTGATGCCTTTGTGCACATCAGCGCGGTTGAGCGTTCGGGCCTGTCGGGCCTCAACGAAGGTGATCGCGTGGAGTTCGACATCGAGGTCGATCGACGAGGCAAGTACTCGGCGGTCAACCTGGCGGCGCTCCAGGGCTGATCAAGCCTGCAAATCCTCCGGTGGGTTAATCGGAGGACTGCACAAGTATCGCAGCGCTCAAATGGCGGTCCGCATAGGGCCGCCATTTGTCGTTTGCCGATTCCAGATATTTTTCGCTTCACTGATTTATTTCGAGGAATAACGTCATGTCGATCACTCCGCTGATGCCTGTGTACCCCCGGTGCGGCGTTCGGCCCGTTCGCGGCGAACACTGCCATCTCATCAGTGAAGACGGTCGCCGATTCCTCGATTTCGCAAGCGGCATTGCGGTCAATCTGCTCGGTCATTCGCACCCCGGCCTCGTCGGCGCGATTCAGAAGCAGGCCGAGACACTGATGCACGTTTCCAATCTCTACGGTAGCCCGCAGGGTGATGCGATCGCCAAGCGTCTTGTCGATCTGACCTTTGCCGACACCGTGTTCTTCACCAATTCGGGTGCGGAAGCCGTCGAGTGCGCGATCAAGACGGCGCGGGCTTACCACCAGCATGTCGGCAACGATGAGAAGTACGAGCTGATCACGTTCAACAACGCCTTCCACGGGCGGACGATGGCGACGATCAGCGCTTCCAACCAGGAAAAGATGCACAAGGGCTTCCTGCCCCTGCTGCCCGGCTTCAAGTACGTCGAATTCGATGATCTTGAGGCTGCCAAGGCCGCGATTGGCCCCAATACCGCAGGTTTCCTGGTCGAACCGATCCAGGGTGAAGGCGGTATCCGTATCGCGTCGCCCGAATTCCTCCAGGGCTTGCGCGCGCTGTGCGACGAACATGACCTGATCCTGATTCTGGACGAAGTGCAGAGCGGCGTCGGTCGCGCAGGTACGCTTTATGCCTATGAGCAGTACGGCATCGTTCCCGACGTTCTGTCTACTGCCAAGGGCATTGGCGGCGGGTTCCCCGTTGGCGCTTGCCTGGCAACGGAAAAGGCCGCGCGCGGCATGGTCATCGGCGCCCACGGCTCGACCTACGGTGGCAATCCCTTCGCCATGGCGGCAATCGGCGCGGTGCTGGATGCTGTCGCCAACGAAGATTTCCTCGCCGAGGTTCGCAGCAAGGGCGAGCGGCTGATGGCGCGCCTTGAGCAGTTCATCGGCAACTATCCGGAGCTGTTCGATTCGGTTCGCGGCCGGGGGCTGTTCATCGGCCTCAAGCTCAAGGTCGAGCCGCGCGCTTTCGTCGCCCACATGCGCGACAATCACCAGTTGCTGACGGTCTCTGCCGGAGACAACGTGGTGCGCATCCTACCGCCGCTGGTCATCGATGACAGCCACATGGACGAATTCATGGAGAAGCTTTCTGCCGCTGCGGCAAGCTACCAGCCGGAAGAGGTTGCGTAATGGCACGCGATTTCCTCGGCCTCGGCGATGCGGGCGGCGACATGGTCGCCGCGATGATCAATGATGCGATTGACCGCAAGGCGGCGCGCAAGGGCTGGCCCAAGGGCCGCCCGGATGCCGATGCCCCTCTGGCAGGTCATGTGCTGGCCATGATCTTCGAGAAGAATTCGACGCGTACCCGCGTTTCGTTTGACATGGCCATGCGCCAACTCGGTGGCAGCGCGCTGATCATGGAGGCAGGGAGCACCCAGATCGGCCGTGGCGAAACGATTGCCGACACCGCACGCGTGCTCAGCCGCATGGTCGATGCGATCATGATCCGCACCGACGATCACGCGAAGATCGAGGAACTGGCCCATTACGCCGATGTTCCGGTCATCAATGGCCTGACCGACCTTTCGCATCCCTGTCAGATCGTCGCGGACCTCCTGACCATCGTCGAACATGGGGCCTCGTTGCCGGGCCTTCAGATGGCCTGGCTGGGCGATGGCAACAATGTCGCCAACTCGCTGATCGAGGCGGCCGGACTGATGAAGTTCACCATCCGCATCGGCGGTCCGGCGGGCTACGAGCCCGACGAAGCCTTCGTTGCCCGCGCACGTGCCGCCGGCGGCGAGGTCATTCTGACCAGCGATGCCGAAGAGGCCGTCGCAGGCGCGCAAGTCGTGGTCACCGATACCTGGGTCTCGATGGGACAGGCCGGCGGTGAGAAGCACATTGCCGCCATGCAGCCCTATCAGGTCAATGCCGCGCTCATGGCCAAGGCTGCGCCGGGAGCGAAGTTCCTGCACTGCCTTCCCGCGCATCGCGGTGAGGAAGTGACGAACGAAGTGATCGACGGGCCGAATTCGGTCGTGTGGGACGAGGCGGAGAACCGCATCCACGCGCAGAAGTCGGTCCTGCTTTGGGCGCTGGGCAAGCTGTGAACGAAGACATCCTCATCCGAACCGACGATACCGGCTTCGACCGGGCACTGGCTTTCACTGTCCCCTCGCGCAATGCGCGTGGGCGGGTCTTGAGGCTTGGCCCGGTGCTGGAGACGGTGCTTTCGGCACACGCCTATCCCAAGGTGGTCAAGCACGTCCTTGCCGAAGCACTCGTCCTGACGGCGCTGATGGGTTCGTTGCTCAAGGATGAGGATGCGCAGCTGACGTTTCAGGCGCAAGCCGAAGGCGGAGCCGTGGACTTGCTGGTCTGCGATTACCGCAATGGCGAGGTGCGCGGCTATCTGCGCCACGACCCGGATCTGGCCGAACGCCTTGACGAGGACTGCTCGCTGGAGGCCATCTTCGGAAAGGGCTTCCTGGCAATCACCTTCGACCTTGCAGTTTCCGGCACGCGCTATCAGGGCGTCGTCCCGCTTGAAGGCGCTTCGCTGGCCCACGCCTGTGAGAGCTACTTCGCGCAATCCGAACAGGTGCCCACCCTGATCCGTATCTCAGTGCGTTCCAATGGACCGCGCTGCGTGGCGGGCGGGCTTCTTGTCCAACATCTTCCGGATGGGGAAGAGGGCAAGGAACGCCTGCATGCCAAGGACCAGCATCCCGATTGGGAGCATGTCGCGGTCATGGCGGGAAGCGTGCGGAGCGAGGAACTGGTCGATCCGGTGCTCAATCTGGAGCAGCTTGTCTGGCGCCTTTTCCATGAGGAGGACGAGGTTCGGGTCGAGCCGCTGCTCCTGCTCCAGCGCGGGTGCCGCTGCACCGTGGAGTACTACCGGGAAATCCTCTCGCGCTTCCCCGAGAGCGAGCGTGTCGATATGCGCGACGAGACCGGCCAGATCCCGGTAGATTGCGCTTTTTGTTCGAAAATCCTGCATATCCCGGCCTGATCGACTCATACTCGCTGGTTGTGAAAGCCGATCGGGATGTTCTAAGGCTTACCCCATGGACAAAACGGACGGCCCGATGTCGGAGAAACATGCTGCTTCCAACCTGAAAAGGGTGGCCAAGGCAGGTCTTATCGGATTGGCGTGCATCGGTCTGGCAGCCGTGTCGTTGCCGGCCGCGGCGCAGAAGAAACCATTGGCGATGCTCGACCAGCTCGAACGGGGAACCTGGGAGTTTCGCGGCCTCAGAGACGGTGCGAGAAAGCTTTGCGTGCGCAACGGGCGGGACCTTATCCAGCTGCGCCATCCCGGTGAGGATTGCCATACCGTGGTGGTTGACGACAGGGCCAACGAAGTCACCGTCCAATACACATGTACAGGTCGGGGCTTTGGGCGCACGCATGTTCGACGCGAAACCAATGCCTTGGTCCAGATAGACAGTCAGGGCATCGCCAACGGTCAGCCATTTGCCTTCGTGACGGAAGCCCGCCGGGTGGGCGACTGCGGCGGCTGACGGTTGTCATCGCGCCTGCGAAGGCTTAGCGCGGAGACCATGCAAGACTCTTCCCCAAATCCGTCGGCGCGCAAGGCGGTTGTCCTTCTCTCCGGAGGCCTCGATTCGATGGTTTCCGCAGCTCTTGCCCGTGAGGCTGGATTCGCGCTCAATGCCCTGACGATCGACTATAATCAGCGCCATCGCCGGGAAATCGACGCTGCACGGCAGATCGCGGAAACGCTGGGAGCCGAGCGTCACGTCATCCTGCCGCTTGATCTGCGCCAGTTCGGCGGTTCGGCGCTGACGGACGATATAACGGTTCCCAAAGAAGGGCTGGAACCGGGCATTCCGGTCACCTACGTCCCGGCTCGCAATCTGGTGTTCCTGTCGCTGACTTTGGCCTGGGCCGAGGCGATCGGTGCAGCGGACATCTTCATCGGTGTGAATGCGCTGGACTATTCCGGCTATCCCGACTGTCGCCCAGAATTCATTTCGGCTTTCGAAAACATCGCCACTCTGGCGACGAAGGACGGCGATGAAGGCACGAAGTTCAAGATCCACGCGCCGCTCCAGTTCCTGGGCAAGGCGGACATTGCCCGCGAGGCGGACCGTCTTGGCCTTGAGGCCGGGATGAGCTGGTCGTGCTACGATCCGCAGCCCGATGGCAGGGCTTGCGGGCTATGCGACAGCTGCCGTCTCCGCAAGGCAGGGTTCGCGGATGCAGGGCTTATCGATACGACACTTTACGCGGCCTGATTTCCGCCCTCGGTTTTAGAAAAAAGAAACGCCCCGCTCGCTTGAGTGGGGCGTTTCTTTTTGCCCTGTCATCCAGCGGGAAAGTGTCCGCAGATGAAGTGCGGGCAAAAGAAAAGGGGGCCGGATTGCTCCGACCCCCCAATCTTGTCCGTTGCCGGATCGCTTACATGCCCGAACCCGGACCGTAAGTGATTTCGACGCGACGGTTCTGCAGTTCGCGAACACCGTCTGCGGTGGGAACGCGCGGTTGCGTTTCACCGAAGGCCTGGCTCGAGATTGCGCCGTCGGGGATGCCGTGGCTGGTGAGGTAGGCGCGGACCGAGTCGTTACGACGAGCCGAGAGGCCCATGTTGTACTTGGCGCTACCCGAACGGTCGGTGTGACCGGCCAGCATGATCGGCACGCTGTTGCAGTTGCCGTAAGCCGTGATCGCGCTGTCCAGAATGGTGCCGGCCTCAGGCGTGATGTCGGCCTTATCCCAGTCGAAGAACACGATGTACGGGCCCTTGTTGCACACCACAGGCGGCGGCGGGGGCGGGGGCGGGGGCGGCGGGGGCGGCGGCGGCGGCGGGGGCGGCGGCGGCGGAGCAGCCGGTTCGCCGAAGTTGTAAGCCAGCGTCGCCATCAGCGAGTGCGAGCGCCAACGGGTCTTGAGATCGTCGCCAGCAGTGGTGACAACCTTGACCTTGTCGACGTTCATGAAGCGATACTTCAGGCCGATGTCCACATTCCGGCTGAGCGGAGCGCGGATGCCTGCCAGTGCCTGCCAGGCGAAACCGGTGTCGGAATCGTCGACATTGTCGAGATCGACGCGAGCAACGCCCGCACCGCCGCCGACGAAGCCCTGAAGGCCATCATCCTTGCCGAAGTCGAGCAGGCCGTTGACCATGAACGACAGGTTGCTGGCGTTACCGGTACCCTTGAGCGGACCAGCTGCGTCCGTGTAGGTGCCGATCTTGGCCTGGCGATAGCTGGCTTCGGTTTCCAGACGGAAAGCACCGAAGTCATAGCCGATCACGCCACCACCGTCGAAGCCGGTCTTGAAGTCGTAATCGCCAGCGTGGCTGACGCCATTGATCGTCGCGTTAGCGTCTTCGACGATCATGCCGCCGAAGTCGAGTTCCAGATACCAAGCGTCGTCGCGCGCGAACGCGGGCGTGGCGATAGCTGTCGAAGCCAGCGCCAGTCCGATGACGAGTTTCCTCATACGTTTCCCCTACTAAGAGATTTGGAGCCACCGAGTGCCGTAAGTGTCTACCCCCTCAACAAACAGCGTGCAAGCGCACAATGACGACATGTGTTGCAAGAATGTCGCGTTTTCGGGGCCTTGGTGCCGTCTTGTGACTCCGTTCTTCGAAATCGACGGCATCGAATTGACCCTTATTGCATTGGCGCTGGTCACACCGAAGGCAGGATACCCACGGCTTGCAGGGACGCCACCAGATTGGCGATGGCAGCCCGAGCCTCCCCATCAACTGTTGAGCCACCAACTGGTTCCGTGGGCGGAGAAGCTTTTCTCCAGGAGCCCGAAAACAGCCGATCCTGCCCGGTGGAGCGGTCGAATACACGCATTCCGTCACGCGGCGTTATGAAGGTCCATCCGCCGCTCTGATAACTGGCCAGCATGCCGTCGTTACCGGCCCAATCGCCCGAGGCCTTGCTGGCGACGATCCAGGTATCGCCATCGGTCGGATTTTTCGGCGGCGAGACGCTTTCGCCGCCAATGGCGCAGTGCAGAAGCACATCGGTGCGAACAAAGGCCTCGTTGACGAAAGTCTCCTTGCGGGTCTGGGCCGTATAAAGCAGCGGCAGGGCGAATCGCGGCGTGGTGCTGTCGAATGCGATGGGGTCGGTCATGAGCTGATTTTCCGCACTGGTGGATGGAAGATAGTCGCGCGCAGGGTCAGTTCAGCACGCACAGGTCCAGGCTGGCGGACCGCGCATAAGTGCCCACCTGGGCGACGCGGAGCCATTGTCCGGGAGACTGCGCCGCCAGCCCGGCGCGCATATCGGGAGCGAGGTCGGTCGACGGCGCGCTGGTTGTCCACATTGCGAGCGGCGCATCGACGGGACCGAATGTGACCAGATAGCTCTCCGCCTCTTCGACCAGCGGAACGTCGACGCCGTCTTGCCAGAGCTGGATGCCGCGCGCGCGGCGTGTCCATTCCAGCCGCCAGCTCCCATCCGCAAGCACGGTCCGGCGAGGATGGACCGGCGCGAGCGGACGGAGAGTGAGACCGGACAGCGCAATCGGCGCGCGCACCCCATCGGCATCGCCCCGGCCGATTGCGACGACGCTGCGCGCGGCGGCCGTTCCCAGCAACGCCGGATCGAGCGCGACGGCGCGGCCGTCCACCAGCAAGAAACCCTCGCCCAGCGCATGACCGGCGATCCCGTCTTCCGTGCCGCCGCAGCCGCGCGCGAAGCCTTCGAGCTGCCATGAACCGTCTCCCAGCGATGTCGCCTGCGCGAACTGGATCAACTCCCCGCCTACCAGCGCGAGATTGGCGCCCTCGGCCAGTTGGCGCGCATTGACGGAGGCAAGCTGCATCGCGGGATCGGCCATCCTGACGACCAGCCGTGACGTGCGATCGAAGATGAGCGGGCTCTGGGCTCCCAGCGCGGTCAGCGTCGTGCCAATGGCGCTGCGGGTGCGTCCGCTTGGCCCCATCGACTGCAACTGGCCGTCGCCCCGGTCGGCGTAAAGCGCTGCTCCGGTCCAATTCGCCTGTGCCGAGGAAAGGGCGGCGAAGGGGCGGGCAATGCCGGCAGTACCCGAGGCCGGATCGTAAGGCAGTTCGAAAGCGGTGAGGAGGGTCTCGGCCAGCGGCAGGTCGGCTTGCGGATGGCTCCGGCCCGGATCGGTGGCGAGCGCGGGAACCATTGCCGTTCCCGATGGGGCAACGCGTTCGGCGGCGATCTCGACGCCGGTGTCCCGCCACTCCCATTCGCGCACACGCCAGGTCCCCGCGATGCCGGGGAGGGTGACAAGGGAGCCGGGCGCGACCGCCGCGTCGAGTTCGCCGGTGCGCCAGGAGAGGGTGTCGCGGCTCCAGTCGAGCCGTCGCGAGGTCCGCTCGACCAGAGCCCGGGCATCGGCAGCCTCAAGCGCGGCGGGAAGCTCGATCACGCGCGGCTCTCCCGGCGACGGCCGCCCGGTGGCGTACTGGATCCCGGGCAGATAGTCGCGCGCCGGTTCGTAGTAGCGCAGCGCGGCCAGCGGCTGCTCGGTGACGGGCGCGCGGCTGCGGGAGAACCCGGTGGCGGCGCCGAATTCACCGTCCTCCACCGCCGTCGTCGCTTCGCCCAGCGCGATGGGGGATGATTGCAATCGATCGCGGCCGATCACGATGGTCGTTCCCGCGCAATCGACATCGAGCGGATAGACCGGATCGAGCGCCGAAAGCGCATCGACCAGCGGTCCCTCGTTCGAGAAGCCTAGGAAGCCGTCCAGCGGGACAGCGGCATCCGTATCGTCGATCACCTCGCCCAGGATCGCTGCCAGATCGAACCCTTCGTCGGCGATCACTTCAAACGTCAGCGAGGGGATGTGATTGTAGAAGTCCGACAGGTCGAGGTCCTCGAACACCACATAGGCAAGGTCGCGGTGTGCCGGGCAGCGGCTTCCTTCGGCGGTGAGCAGCAGCGGATCGGGATCCTGATCGCCCGCGCCGGTGTGGATGCGCAGGGTTCCGGTGGTCTTGAGATCTCCCGCCTCGCCCCGGAGAAGCTTGCCATCGGCCCAGATCCGGCCAAGATCGAGGATCGGCCGGCTAGACAGCGCGACCGCGAAACTGGCGGTATAGCTATAGTTGGTGACCGATGCTGCGCCCTTGCCGCCCCCCAGCACTTCGCTGTGCTCGACAAGGTCGGCGGCCCAGATCATCTGCCCGGCAACGCGCATGCGCCCGAAGTGGCGGGCGATCGGTTGGCCATAGCTCGATGTGGTGACGTCCAGCTCCTTGAGCCGCGCGCCTTGCCGGTTGGGCGATCCGAACAGCGCGGCATCGACCTGGCTGCCGACCAGCGAGCCCACCGCGCCGCCGATCGGCCCGCCGACCATGGTTCCGACTGCACTGAAAACGAGGGTTGCCATGTCGATTCCTCAAGGATGAAGGCGCCAATGGCCGAGGGTCGGCCATTCGGGCGGCAAGGGGCCATGGACGACACGGCGCAGCCCGGCATGGGCATGGACGATGGTGTCGCTACCGGTCGCAATGGCGATGTGATGCTGGTAGGGGCCGGGGCGAAGCAGCAGGATATCGCCGGGTTCGGTTTGACCCCGCGCCGGATGAAGGCCCGCCGCGACAGCGATTCCCGCAATTGCGTCGGCGTCACCACCCCGCATCGGATAGCCGTTCGGCAGCCGTACGGACTCTCCCAGCGCGGCTGCGAGAACGCCCAGACAGTCGAGGCCCAGCCGGGGATCGCGTCCGTGAAGCCGAAACGGCACCCCGACCAGACTGCGGGCGGCGTCCGCCAGTTCCGCGCCGGTCACGAAGCTGGCGTGGGATAACTGGTGAGCAGGTCGTTGCCCGGAAGGTAGGGCTCGCCGCGAAAGTTGGCGGCATTGCCGAAGCGAGCGGCGCACGTGTCCAGCGTGTGGTCACAGCCTTCACGGACGAGCGCGCGCGCGCCGACCGGGATTCCGCTATCGAGCGGCGTGTCGAGCACCAGCGCACCATCGCCCTCGACCGCCATGATCCCCATGGCCTCGCCCGCCATGGGCCCGTCGAGCCAGCGCAGTGTCCCGCCGGAATGGCGTGCCGGAGAGGTCGCCGCATCGACGCGAACTGCATTTACGGCGATATCGAGGCTCGCCACGCGCATTTCATCGGTGAACCCCGCTGCGCCGAGATTGCAGCCCGGACCGCAGAACGCGGCACGGCAGGCCGGGCTTGTGCGTGGTACCGGATCGCGTTGCAGTTCGGCCTTGCGCGAGACGAGTTCGGCCGAGAACTGACCATCTTCGGTGCTGATCGAGCCGAGTGTCCCGGCATAGAGCAGCAGCGATTCACCGGTTTCCCAGTCGATCAGGCCGATCCGCACGGTGGCGCCGTCAAAGCGTCCGGCGGTCAGATCGGCGGCGGAGATCGCCTCGTGCGTGAGTGCGCCCTGCACTTCGGCGCTGTCGGCTTCGAAGCCTGCCGACTTACGGATCGAGGAGGGGACCATCCCCGGCGAGGCAAGGTGGAGCACGCCGTCGAACCACAAGTCGGCGTCGTGCGCAGTGAAGCCGAGCGTCACGCCATCGCGGCGCAGCAGGCGCCAGAAAGTCGCGACGGTTTCAAGGTCGGATGAAAACCAGGTTCGCGTCATGATGCCTCCCGGATCTCGACCACCGGCACGCTGGGTGCTTCGCCCGCCGCGAAGGCGGCGCCGGCGATTTCAAGGCTGTCCTCCGCGAAGCGGACCGGCACGTCGAATTCGAAGCCTGCCTTCACGACCGCCCCTGCCCGTGGCGCCGTGTTGAAGCGGACCACGCCAAGGTCGCCGAGCGTCCAGTTGCCCGCCTGCAAGACCCCGTCGACGGAAACGAGCAGGGTTTCGAAATCGGGGCGCGTGATGCGCCGGACTTGCGCGGCCTCGTCGCTGCCGTAGCGTTTCACCAGCGGGAAATCGGATTGGAGGCCGTCGCCGGTTCCCAGTTCCTGATCCGCCGCCGTGCGCATGCCGATCATGCCGTTCGAGCTGAAATCGCTCGGATCGCGCAAGCGAAAGCCCCGCGCGGGGCCTCTGCGGGCGCGGAAGAAGGCGATCAGCACGCCCAGTTCGGCATCGGAGCGGACGCCGGGCCCGACATCGAAGCGCAGCCGCGCGTTCGACCACAGGCTGTTGCGGCGTTCGAAGCCCGAGGCGGTGACCGAGATCGTGGTCGAGAACTCGGGAATTACGGTGGCATCCCGGCCCAGAGCGATGGGGTAGGGCACATCGTCGAAGGCCTGCATGGCGTCGGCTCCTGAACTGTCGGTCGGAATGGGCGGCAGGCGGACGAAGCCGTCGCGACAGACTTGCGGCAGCGCCCAGACCACGATTTCGTGGGGCTTGCGGCCCAGCGCCTCGTCGATCCCGGCGTCGATGCGGCGCCATTGATCGGCGCTTGCGGCATCGGGCACGAAACCGGCGAGATAGTCCTGCGCTTCGGGTGGGTAGCCGAGGCGCTGGTCGATGGTTTCATAGGCGTTCCGGCGCGCGGCATCGGCCCCTGCGGTCAGCCAGTCGTAATCCTCGACCTGAAGCCGGTCGAAGGCGGGAGCGGCCCAGCCCAGCGGCAGGTTGGCACGCCGGAGTTCGGGCATGGCGGGATCGAGTAGCGTTGGCGTGAATACCAGTGCCAGCGCCTCGGCCGGCTTGCCGGCCGCGGCAGTGCGGACGGCAGCGACAAGATCGGCCGTCGATTTCGCCAACAACGCGCCCGCCGCATCGAGCAGCCCCTGTTGCGCCGCGTCGAGGGAGCCGCGCATATCGGTGATGGCCGGTGGCGATCCCCCGAATGCGGCGCGGGCGGCACTGTCATAGAGGCAGATCCTCCCATCCGCGAATGTCCACCACCAGGGTTCGCCAACCTGAAAACGGACCGGCGCACCGGCCCCGGTCATCAGCCCGACAAAGGCCGCGCCGACGGACTGGAGCCAGCTCATGGCCGGTGCGCAGGCGGGTGACAGCAGCGTCGAAGGCGGGTCCCAGCCGGTGCGGGCGGGATTCCCGTTGAGGTCGCGCTGTTTCCAGCTTTCCGGTGCGTGCTGGTCGAGCACTTCGTAGGAGAGCGAGGCGACAGGGCTGAGCCCTCGGGCGATGCATTCGGCGAAGAACGCACGGTGCCATGCGCGGGTCGGCGTATTGAGCGGATCTCCCGCGCCGCCGACGAAGTAGCCGCCCCCGGTGTATGCGAGCCGGAAGTAGTGGCTCATCCCGACATAGTGGACAATGGAACCCCGATAGCCGAGCTGGATCGCGCTGCGCACCAGCCGGGCGGGCGTCTGCACGCCCTCGTCATCGAAGCCCGTGGCGATGGCGAGGCCGTGCGGGGGCACGATCACATCGCCGATCTCCAGCATGGCGCGGGCGCCGTCGGCGCGGATTTCGCTGAGTTCGAACCAGCCCTCGGCTTCGGCGGCCAGCGGATCGGCGCTGCCATCGTAGCCGGGAGGGGCGAACGAAATGAACATCCGGTCGATATCGCGCGGCCAGACCGGATCGGCCTCTGACGGTAGCATGAAGCCGCCGTCCAGCGCGGAGAACCGCAAGGTAACGATCGCATCGTCGCCGCTGCCCTTGGCGTAGTTCCAGAGGCGCACGTACCAGGTGCGCGCATTGCCCGCCTGATCGCGGCCCTCGACGGTCAGCGTCGGGCCGTAGACGTCGCTGAGTGGCAACACGCCCGAGGAGCGCCAGCGGAAGCTCAGCGAGGTGTGCGAATAGTCGCGGTCGGTCCGGTAGGACAGCAGCGGATGATCGTACTTGTCCGCGCTCTCCCAGATCAGCCCGCCGAGGTCGCCCTTGCGCAGGAACGAGGCGTCCACGCGCAGCGAATCCGGGCCGGTGGAGACGACGGCGGCCATCATCGGGCGTGGGAAATTGACGGTCCAGAAGCGCGGGTCGAAGCGCTGGATCCAGTCGCTTGCCTGCCCCTCGCGGGTCTTCGCGAGCCAGAATGCCATGTCGGGTCCTTCGATGCGGATCAGCGGGTGGAGATCGCGCGGCGCACCGCGCTGGCGACCTGGCGCGAGGAGCGCCGGAGCGACTGCGGCACGCTGCTTCCACGCGGTCCGGTGAGGTTGATGGCGACTTTGACGTCGCGATTGCTTGAGGCGCCGGTGCCGGTCTCGATCCGCCCGGCCGAGGTCGGCACGAACATCTCGGGTCCGCGTTCGCCCACCACGTAGCCGCGCCCCGGCGAGACATTGCCGCCGGTGGCGCGGCCCGGTAGGCCGAGCAGGCCGGAGAACAGCCCCGACAGGCCTGACGTGGTGCCGGAACCCGTGGACGTGCCGCCGCCGAGCGAGCCGAACAGCCCCTGCATCGATTGGGCGGCGATGCCCGAAAGGGCGCTTGTCGCCACTCGCTTGAGATCGTCGAAGCCAAGGTTGCCGCGCTGGATCGCGCTGGTCAGGCCCTTTTCCAGCGCCTGTCCGGCCTGGGTGAAGCCGCCGACGAGATTGCCGTCGATGCTCGATCGCATCGTGGCGATATCGCGGGTGAAGCCATCGGTACTGGCTCGTACGTTCACCAGCAGGCTATCGATTTCATCGCTCATGATCGCGCTCCATCAGGGTTTCGAGCAAGGCCCGGTCGATTCCGGCGGGTTGGTCACCGCCGGACAGGCCGAGTGCGGCGGCGAGTTCGGCGGGAGTGGCATCCCAGAATTCCGGCGGTCGCCACCCCAGCGTCCGCGCCGCGAGAGCACAGAGCGCCAGCGCGGCATTCGCAAAATCGCAGTTCACGCGGTGCCCTTGAGGATCTGCCCGAGCAGCATGCGCAGCGGCGCGGCGCAGGCGGCGAGGCCCTGCGTCACCACGGCCTCACCCACCATATTGCGAGTCAGCCCTTCGCGGCGGGCGAGGCAGTGCCAGAACAGAGCGGCCAGTTCGGCAAGGCGAAGCTGGCCGGCGCCCGCCCGCTCGACGAGGGCGAAGAGCGGGCCGAGTTCGTCCTCGGCCGCGACCAGCGCGGTGAACGTGGGGCGCAGGAGATGCGCGGTGCCGCCGATCTCCAACGTGGCCTCGCCGCGCAGCGGGTTGACCTGAGTCATGCCGGGATGACCGAGCCCGAGCTTTCGAGCTGGATGGTGTAATTGCGCTCGCCATTGAAATCGCCGGCATAGTCGAGCCGCTGGACGAGGAACTTGCCGCGCAGGCGGTCGCCGTCCTCGAAGCTCAATTCGTAATCGTCGAGCGTGCCGGCCAGGGCATTGGCGCGGATTTTGGCCTCGGCGGCGCTGCCGAGGAAGATCCCCGCGGCGCTCACCGAAACCGAGCGGGCACCGGCACCCGAGAGCAGCTCGCGCCAGCCTCCGCTGTCCTTGCTGGTGATGACGACGGTGTCGCCGGTGACCGACATCTGCGTGGTGCGCAGGCCGGCGACGGTTTGATAGGCGGCGGGGGTGGCGCCATCGGAGATCTTGAGCAGGAAAGCGCTGCCGTTCTGGGCGGGCATGGTGTGGCTCCTTGTGGTGGGGCGGTGTTACGGGGGGCTTCGACAAGCTCAGCCTGAGCGGGGCGGGAGAGGGCTTAGACAGGCTCAGCCTGAGCGGACGGGGAGGGGCGCTTCCTGCCTCGTTCATGGAGGGGCCCACTGACTCCGCTCATCCTGAGCTTGTCGAAGGATCACCCCCAAGCTGTCGAAAAGAGTCAGCCCGCCAACAGGCGAAAACGATATTCGAGCAGGATCGCCCGGCGACTTTCACCACGCTGTTCGGCACGGGCGCGCAGGAACACGATGCTGACGACCTCGAAGTCCGGCTGATCGCGCGGCAGGCTTTCCACCCGCGCCTCGATGCCCGCGACAAGGCTGGCCGCCGTATCCGGCGTGTCGCCCCGACATTGCAGTTCGAGCGCCACGCGAACCTCGCGGCCCGGCGTGGTCTTGCAACTCCAGTCAGTGCTGGCGCTGGAAGCGATGGCCAGCCAGGGCAGACTGGTGCGCGAGGGCGCCTCCTCCACCACGGCGTTGAGTTCGGCGCCGAGCACGGGATCTGCGGCAAGCCAGTCGATCAGCGCGGCGCGCAGGGCGATTTCCATGGGCTATCCTTTCGCGAAAAGCGGCCAGACGAGATCGGCCCGGCGCCAGCGGCTCTCATCCTCGCGTGCGGTGAACTCCTGCGTTTCGGCGTGTGCGGCGGCCAGAGCGGCGGCGCGGGCGGTGAGGCGCTGGGCGAGGTCGTCGAAGGCCTTGTCGGCGTCGGCCGCGATCATCGGCGTGCTCATGCCAGCCGCATCCGGCGCCATGGCCGCCACAGTGCGGCGACGGAGGCGGGCGGCAAGGGTGCCGCGCCTGCACTCTCGCGCTCGCGATGCTGATGCGCGGCGAAGCGGATGATCCCGTGGCGCAGCGCGTTGGGCAGGCCGTCCCAATCGGCGGCGAGCCCGGCGGTGAAGCGCACGGCCACCCGCGTCGCGCCCGAAAGTATCGGCAGGCGTACGCAGCCGCTGCCATCGGCGCAGAGGTCGACTTCGTAGGTTCCGGCCGGCAGCGCAAAGCGAGTGCCATCGGCGTCGATGCTATCGACTGCGGTGATCGCCTGCACCGGACGGGTCGCAAGCGTGTTCCAGCCCGGACGGGCGGGCAGCACTTCCTCGCACTGCGCGGTGAAGGGTAGCTGTGCGGTAAAAGCCTCGAAGATGTCGAGCGCGCTGGCGAGCAGGCCCGAAAGCGGTGCGTCGTCGCGCGCGGTGGTCACGCCGAGCCACTGCTTGAGCTCGGCAAGCGCCGAGGAGGGCAGCACGGCCGGCGTAAGGATGACCCGGTTCATGGGCTACTCCGATCAGGATGGAATGGGGTGCAGGAGGCGGCGCGCTGCCGCCTCCTGCGAGAAAGCGGCGCGCCAGGGAGGGGCTCCCCCGACAAAGTCCGCTTTCATGAGGCCGCCTTCGTCAGGCCGAGATCTTGAGCAGCTTGATCGCGTCCGAATCGAGCACCTGCCCGCCGATCCGCTTCGTCGCGTAGAAGTTGACGAAGGGCTTGTTGGTATAGGGATCGCGCAGGATCGAGGTGGTGCTGCGTTCCGCGATCAGATAGCCCGCGCGGAAGTTCCCGAAGGCGATGGGGAAGGCACCGGCCGCCACATCGGGCATGTCCTCGGCTTCGACGACCGGATAGCCGAGCAGGCGGTTCGGCTGGCCGTCCATCAGGCCCGGCTGCCAGAGGAACGAGCCGTCCGCCGCCTTCAGCTTGCACACCACCGCCAGCGTGGCCGAGTTCATCACCCAGCTTGCGCCCTGCCGGTGACCGCCCTTGAGCGAATGGACAAGGTCGATCAGCTTGAGTTCGGGCGCGGTGTCGAAGCCGGTGGCATTGCCCGAAACCATGAACTGCAAGGTGCCGAACGGGCGCACCGCATCGGTGGTGGCGGCGCTCGGCGCGGCAAGGAAGCCCTTGGGCTGGTTGGTGCCGGTGCCGTTGATGAAGGCAGCGCCTTCGGCACGGGCGAATTCCATCGCGATCTCGTCCGCCAGCCACGACTGGATGTCGAACATGGCATCGTCGAGCATGGCCTGGCTGGCGGCCGGATTGGCATAGAGTTCGCCGGTGGGCGGGGCGATTTCGGCAAGGCTCGGCGTGGCGGTTTCGGGGCGCGTGGCGGTCTCGCTGACCCAGCCCGAGGCGGTGCCCCCGGTGTTGATGAGCTTGCGATAGCCTGCCGTGCCGGTCTGGACGACTTGCGCGATCGAGCGGATCGGGCTGATATTCTTGAGGCGGCTGGCGATCAGCGCATCGATCTCGCGCGGGACCGCATAGCCGCCGTCCGAGGCGACCATGCCCGACATCGACTTGAGTTCGGTCTCGCGGCCCATACGCAAGTAGCCGTCGACGAAGCCCTTCACTTCGATGCTGGCGGTGCTGGTTGCCCCTGCGATCAGCGGGCGGGCAGCGGCGCGGCTGACGCGGTCGAGCCGAGATTTCACATCCTCGACATCGCCGCGCAGGGCGTCGACGGCGGCATCGGTGGCGTCCTGACGGGCGACGAGATCGAACGAGGAGTCGAGTGCTTCAACCGGGGAAGTGGATTCCATGGGGCATTCACCTTTCGCGATGGTGCCGCCGGTGCGGCGGCGGAAAGCAGGAGAAATTGGGGAAGGTCAGGAAACGAGATGGACCCGCGCGCCGTGCTGCATCGGGTGAGTGACAAGGCTGACTTCGAACAGTTCGAGGTCGAGCAGGTCGCGGCCTTCGGCCCCCGTGCGGCTGGAAAGCGCGCGATAGCCGAACGACAGACCAGTCACGCTGCCGCGCCGGAGTGCGAGGCCCGCCGCGCCGTCGGGATTGTCGATCGCCGCGATGACGCGCAGGCCGCGTGCATCCTCGGCGGCGGTCTCGACCCAGCCCACGCGCAAGTCCGACCGGTGCTGCCAATAGAGTGGAAGCGGATCGCGGCGCTCCGCCAGCGTGCGGGCGAAAGCGCCGGGCCGGATCATGTCGCGCCCGGCGTCGCGGGTGTCGAACAGTGCGGCGTAGCCTGCGAAACGGAGGGGAAGGCGAGGTTGCTGGACCCGCTCATCCTGAGCTTGTCGAAGCCGCTCATCCTGAGCTTGTCGAAGCCGTTCATCCTGAGCTTGTCGAAGGATCATCGCAGCAGCCCCGTCGTGCCGCAGCGCACGGCAAGACCAAGCAGCAGCGCGGCCAGCACTGCGCGCACCATCCAGCCGATCGCGGCAGCCTGCGCGCTGGCCTTGGCGTCGCGCCAGGCCTGCAGCAGTTCGCGCAGTTCGGAGAGGTCTCCCGGCGCGGTGGCGTCATCGAGGCCGATGCGCATGAGCATGCGGCGCGCGCCGACCTCGCTCGCTTCCTCGACGATGGCGCGCAAAGTCACCAACTCGCTGCCTTCGGCGGCCGCCTGCGCCAGCAGACCGGCCAGCATGTCCTTTTGGTTCATGATTTGTTCTCCTGATCCTGGGACGTGGATGTGCGCTCGGGCAGGCCGAGCAGGGCGCGCTTCTCGGCGTCGTCGAGGAAATCGGCGGCGCTGACTTGCGCCCAGAGCCGCTCACGGTCCTCTGACAGCGCGGGCACCCGGTCGAGGTCGATGGCGAGCGCGGCATCGGGGAACCACGGCGAGAGACCCTCGCAAAGCGCGGCAAAGATCTTGCTCGCCAGCGGCAGCAGCGTCAGTCGCCAGAGCGCGCGGTTGGCCTCGCGGTAATTGGCGTAAGTGGCGTCGCCGGGCAGGCCGAGCAGCATCGGCGGCACGCCGAAGGCCAGCGCCACGTCGCGCGCGGCGGCGGCCTTGAGCGTGGCGAAGTCCATGTCGGCGGGTGTCAGCGCGATGGCCTGCCACTTCAGTCCGCCTTCCAGCAGCATCGGCCGCCCGGCATTGGTCGCGCCGGCATAAGCGTGGGTCAGTTCGGTCCTGAGGCGGTCGAACTGCTCGGTGGTCAGCGTGTTGCCGCCCTCCGCCTCGTAGACCAGCGCGCCGGAGGGGCGGGCGGCGTTTTCCAGAAGCTGGCGGTTCCACTGCGCGGCGGCATTGTGCGTGGCAATCGCCTCGTCGGCGGCGGCGAGGCAACCGGCGCCGTAATGGTCGTCCGCCGGGTGGAAATGGCGGATGTGAATCACATTGGGCGCGGCGTCCTCGTCCAGCAGCGGGATGGCGAGACGCTGTCCGGCGACGTCATAGGCGTATGCGGAGGGCCAGCCGTCCTCGCCGGCGACAATCGTCACGCGCTCGGGCCGCAGGGCGAACAGTTCGACGGGCCGACCGCGCGCGTCCTTGAGCACCTGCACATAGGCATTGCCGTGGAGCAGCAGGTGGCAGGCCAGCGTTTCCAGCAGCGACTGGCCGGCGCTGGTCTCGCTCACGAGGGCGAGCAGCTTCGGGTCAGCCAGCTTGAGCGGCGCGCCGCCGATCCCCTCGGCCACAAGACGCACGGCGCGCTGGGCCACGGGGTTTTCGAGATAGGCGCGGCGCACGGCCGAACTGTATTCGAAAGGAGCACGCCCGCCGCCGCAGTCGGCGAAGAACCATGGCGAAGCCGGCCCTCGCGCCAGGGGCACGCGGGTACTCTCGCCCTTGAAGGCGGCGACGAGCGTTTCGATGAAGGACACTAGGGGTTCCTTTCAATGGGTGTCTGGTGGAGCGGTTGAGGCCGCTGAATGGGGTCAGGCGGAGGCGCGGAGACGCGGAGAAGAGAAGTGAGATTTGGCGCGCAAAGGCGCGAAGGCGCAAAGGTGTCGTTCTGCGCCGCAGGCGCCCGTATCCCGGAAATGCTGCGGCAATCGCACGGTAAACAAATGAAAGCGGCTTCGCCGCAAACGCGACACCTTTGCGCCTTCGCGCCTTTGCGCGAACTCTCTGTTTGTTCTTCTCCGCGTCTCCGCGCCTCCGCGCGAACCGATCTCTTCAGGGCAACCTGACTTGCGGGTCCGACGCCTTGCCCAGCATCAGCTCGTGCAAAGCCCAGACCAGCGCATCGGCACGGTCAGGCGAGCGCCCCGGACCTTGGTACGAACCACCGGAAACAAGACCGCACATCTCGTCCTCCAGCGCCGGAAACAGCCCGGCATGACGCACCCGCCCGGCCTCGTAGAGCGCGGCGACCGGCTCGGCGCGGGCGACTTTGCCCCGGCTGGCGTGAACCAGCCGCAGCGGCAGTGAAATCTCCGCCGCCCGCAGGACCGAGGCGACCATGGCCCCACCCTGATTGGCTTCCGCCACCACCCGGTCGGCACGCCAGGCCGCCGCCGCTTGCGCCACGGCGCGGGCCCAGCGCTCGGGTCCGGCCTTTTCGACCGAGGCGTCGGCAAGCACATGCGCGATACCCTCGCCGGAAAGCCCGACGACAACGATCCCGCAGGCATCGCCGCCCGCTGAAGCCGGCGGATCGACGCCGACAACCACCCGCCCGCATTCCGGCGCGGAATCCTCGCGGCATTGCTCCAGCAGCGCGCGGCTCCAGAGCGCGCCCTCGATGTCGGCGATCAGTTCGCCGTCGATCTCCTGCCGCCCGAGCAGGCTCTGCCCGAACGACCGGCGCATCGCGGCAAGGAAACGCGCGGGCAAGTTGGCGGCATTGTCGAACGTGCTCCCCCGCGTCACGATCACATCGCCAGATGCCGCTTCGGCCATGAGCCGCATGACCAGCGGCATGCTGCGCGGCGTGGTCGTGGCAACCACACGCGGATCGCGGCCCAAACGCAGGCCCATGAGCAGGTTGTCCCAACTCGAAAGGGCCCGCTGCGCCGCATTGTCCCACTTGGCGATCTCGTCGCACCAGGCGTGGCTATGCTGCGGGCCGCGCAGCGATTCGGGCTCGGCCGCCGAATAGAGCGTGGCCTGCGCCCCGTTCGGCCATGTCAGCCGCCGCAGCGAAGGCTCGAACCGGGGCCGCCGCCATGGCGCGCCCACCGAGAGCAGCCCGCTCTCGCCTTCGACCATGACCGCGCGCGCCTCGCCCAGATTGGCGGCGACGAGCGCGATCTGCGCGCCGGGATCCGCCTCGGCAATGCTGCGCACCCATTCGGCGCCGCAGCGGGTCTTGCCGAAGCCGCGCCCGGCCATGACCAGCCAGACCCGCCAGTCGCCTGCCGGGGCAAGTTGCGAGGGACGTGCCCAGACCGCCCAGTCCCAGCGCCATTCGCGGCGCTCGGACCGGTCGAGCCGGGCCATGAAGCCCTCGATCTCGTCGTCCCCGGCTTCGGCCAGCCATTGCAGCGGATCGGCCTCAGCCATTGTCCGCGCCCTCCTGTTCGGCACTGCGGCGCGCGGTGACTTGCTCGCGCAGTTGCGTCAGCTTGGCCTGGATCGAGGCCCGCACCGCGCCCAGATCCTCATCCTCGCGCATGGCCCTTTCGCGCGCCACGGTCTCGCGATGGAGGCCGAGCAGGCGCAGGGCATTGGCATTGTCGAACTTCACTTCGCCGTCCTTCGGCTCGCCGAAGCGCAGGCGGTGGAGCAGTTCAAGCTCAAGGTTTTCATAGCCTTCGAGCAGCGCACCGCGCCATTCGCGGGCAAAATCGGGTTCCAGCCTGCGCACCTTGTAAGGACGGCTGGGGTGGACACCGGCCGTGGCGGCCGCGGCACTGACATTCGAGGTTTCGGCCAGCGCGGCGAGAAATTCGGCGCGCCAGTGGCGGTTGGACTTGTCCTCACCCTTGGCGAGGGCGGCGCTGATCTTCGTCCGGCGCTTGCCCAAGGCAGCACCGGACGCAGCCCTTGTCGGCTCGACCATCTGGGACATCCCTGCTGTTGACGGAAAATCGCGCGTTCCGTTGTCGCCCTGGCGACTCGAAACTTTGCGATGTTCCTGATATGTACCAATCTGGCGTAACGCTGTCAATAAGAAATAACCAAATAGGTTATCGCTTGCCGCATGACGGCACCCCCACTAAGCACGCGGCACGATTTGCCGGAGAATTCGATGCTGCGCCGCCTTTACGACTGGACCATGGCCAAGGCCGCGCACCGCCACGCCGAATGGTGGCTGGCGCTGTTCGCCTTCATGGAAGCCAGTTTCTTCCCGGTGCCGCCGCATCCGCTGCTGGGCCTGATGTGCCTGGCCGAACCGAAGAAGGCGATTCGCTTCGCGCTGATCGCCACGGTGGGCTCGGTCGCGGGCGGCTTGCTCGGCTATGCCATCGGCCACTTCGCCTATGCAGCCTTCGGCGAAACGCTGCTGCGCGCGTTGGGCCTTGCGGCCAGCTTCCCCAAGGCGGCCTGCTATCTGCGCGAATATGGCGCAGAGATCATCATCGTAAAGGGCGCCACGCCGATCCCGTTCAAGCTGCTGACGATCACGGCGGGCTTCATCGGCATGAACCTGCTGGTCTTCCTCGGCGCCTCGGTAATCTCGCGCTCGATCAGCTTCCTGATCGTGGGCGTGCTGTTCCGCCTGTTCGGCGCGCCGATCAAGGCGGTGATCGACAAGCATCTCGGCAAAGTGACGGCGGCTTTCGTAGTGGCGGTGGTCGCCGGTTTCCTCGCGGTCTCGTTCCTCGGCGGCGGCAGCAAGCAGACCAGCCAGAAGTGCGACATGATCGCGGCTGCGAACAAGGCCTGATCGGCTTTATCGGGTTCGGGATTCTCGGCTAACCTCGCGCGGAACTAAGGCCTGCGCGAGGGAGAAACGCCGTGACCGACCCTGCTTCACGGTTGACCGAACTGGTCGATCGTCATGACATCCATCAGGTCATGCTGCGCTATGCGCGCGGGCTGGACCGGCTCGACAACGCGCTGGTCCGCTCGTGCTACTGGGACGACGCGATCGAGGATCACGGCCATTTCGTTGGCACGCCGGGCGATTTCATTCCCTGGGCCGACGGCACCACCCTGCGCTTCGCGGCGACGCAGCACGCGATCCTCAACCATTTTTGCGACTTGCAGGGCGACGAGGCCTTTTGCGAGACCTACTACCACTTCTCCGGCGTCGCGGCGGATGGGCCGCATTTCATGTCGACCGGGCGCTATGTCGATCATTTCCGGAAGCGGGACGGCGAATGGCGGATCGCCAATCGGGTGACCATCGTCGAAGGCGTCTACGACGTGCCCCGCGCGGCCTTCGCACCCGACCCGGCGAGCGCCTATACCGCCGAGGCGCCGTGTCAGGCCCGTCGGGACCGGAACGATGTGAGCTATCACCGGCCGCCGGTTCCGCGCCGTCCTGCCGGGTGATGGAAGATTTCGCGCGGAGGCGCGGAGACGCGGAGAAGAACAAGATCAGGATCACGCAGAGACGCAGAGGCGCAGAGATGTCGTGTCTGCGGCGAAGCCGCTTTTTCTATCGACCTCGCCACTTGCTGGGGGTCGGGGTGACAGAAATATGCCTGCGGCGCAGGCAGACATCTCTGCGTCTCTGCGTGCACCATCTCACTTTTCTTCTCCGCGTCTCCGCGCCTCCGCGCGAAACTCTCAAGCCCTATGTTTGCAGGGACTTCAAAGTGACTCCTTTTGCATCGATACTCACTGCCGGCAGCTAACAGCCGTAAGGAGTCGTCATGTCGAAGATCGCCGTTGTCGTCGGAAGCCTGCGAGCCGAATCCTTCAACCGCCAGTTTGCCAAGGCGCTGGTCCGCCTGCCGGCAGGCGCCGGCCATGAATTTACGTTTGCGGATATCGGCTCGCTGCCGCTCTACGATCAGGACCACGACGGCGATCAGGCCGAATCGGTCAAGGCGCTGAAGGCACTGATCAAGGGCTCGGACGGCGTGATCTTCGTGACGCCGGAATATAACCGCTCGATCCCCGGCGTGCTCAAGAACGCCATCGACAACGCCTCGCGCCCTTATGGCCAGAACGCCTGGGCCGGAAAGCCGGCGGGCGTGATCGGCGTTTCGATCGGCGCGATCGGCTCGGCGCTGGCGCAACAGCACTTGCGCAATGTGCTCGCCTACCTCGACATGCCCACCCTCGGCGCGCCCGAGGCCTTCATCCAGTGGAAGGACGGCCTCGTGACGGCGGACGGCACGATCGGCGAACAGTCCGCAGGCTTCGTGAGTAGCTGGCTTGAAGCATTCCTCAAGCTGGTGGATCGCCACAAGGACTGACGATCCCTTCGGGTGAGTGCCCCGTCAGGCCGCGCTCACCCGGAACAGGTCTCCATCGCTGTCGAGAATATAGAGCGTCCCTTCGGCATCCAGCGCGAAGCCGATCGGGTGATCGATGGTGCCCACATCGGGCTTGAAGTCTTCGTTTCGCACTTCAAGCGCGCTGGACTGGACGGTGGTTCCGGCGACGAACTTTGCCAGCGGGATCGACCAGATCCGACCGTCCGCATCGGCGAAGACGTACTGATTGGCGATTCCGGGGATCGAGCCCGTGTAGGCAATTCCGCCGACAATGCCGCGACTCTGCCGCTTATCCGAACCAAGCGGGATTGACAGCGAAGGCATGACAAGTCCCGATAATGCAGCGCCGCCCGCATTCACTTCCTGCGTGCCCTCATAGAAGGGCCAGCCGAAGTTCAGGCTTGTAAGCGAGGCGGTGAGCGAGAGTTCGTCGAACACGCTGCCGCCGCGATCGGAGACGGCAAGTCTCCCGTCGGGCAGCGTTGTCACTCCCGAAGGGGCGTGCAGGCCGTTGCCAACGGTATTGCGCAAATACAGATCCGGGGGAACGCTCGCCCCGGCATAGGGATCGGGGTTTACCACGAAGCGGATAAGCTTGCCCGCGTTCGAGGAAGAGGACTGGGCCAGAGTGCCGGCCGGATCGCCGATGGCCACGAAGGCCGCACCATCCGGACCTGTTCCGATGGCTACACTCGTGCCGTTGGAAATATCGGCGAGATCGCCATAGGACGGTGAATACCAGCAGCTTACACAGGCCACCGACGCGCGGCCCGATTGCGCAGTGAGAGCATAGAGCGACTTGCTGGCTCCGGATGCAGCCGCGCGCGTCAATCCAAGCAGCGTCAATCCCGGAACCGGAGCGCTGACGCTGTTCTTGAAGACGTAATATTGAGACGCGGCACCAGTGGTGCCGTTGATCTTCAGGATCTCGTTTGCTTTCAGGGCGACGGCGATATCGGAGCCCGAACCGAGGCTTGCGATGCCGACCGGATCGACAAGGCCCGTGGCGACGCGTTTGACCGTGATACCTTCACGGTCGTTGGTCACGGTGATCGCGAGGGCGAGCGTGCTGTCCAGCTTGCCGTCGCTGGCCTTGAGCGTCACTTCGTAGACATTGTCGCCATTGGCGTCGCCCGGAAGGTCATAGTTGGGCGGCTGGACGAAGGACAGCGCGCCACCCGCCCCGAGCGTGAAGGCGGCCGCATCGGCGCCGCCTGCGATGGAATAGGTTACGCTGTCGCCTTGGGCGTCGTTGGCGCTGGCCGTATAAGCGGTTCCGGCGGTGTTTTCGACGACGCTGGCAGTACCGGCCGACGTGAATGTCGGCGCGGTGTTCGTGGTGGCACTGCCGCCGCTGCTGCCCCCACTATCGCTGCCGCCACCGCAGGCACTCAGCATCAAAGTGAGCGCAATTGCCGTTGCAGCGCTTCGGCCCGCCCAGCCGAAACCAGTTTGAAAGCGCATTGTCGTCATTCCCCAAGTCGCATCGCAGGATGACTAAGCTTTTGCGAATCCAAGGCAAGTGGAAGCACGACATGTCAGAATTTTAACGCGCGGCCTCGGATGCAGCCTTTTGAGGACAAAGAAAAGCCCGGGCACAGCGAAGCAAAACGCCGCGCCATGCCCGGGCCCTAGCCCGACTTGCTCAGGAGCGTGTCAGCCGAGAATGCCGGCCGTCTTGCCCGCGCGGGTGAACATGCCGATGATCTGCTGGACCTGCTCGGCCGAGTGTTCGGCGCAGAGCGAGCAGCGCAGCAGCGTCATGTTGGCAGGGGTTGCCGGCGGACGCGCGAGGTTCACGTAGAGGCCCTCGTGCAGCAGCGCTTCCCACATCATCGCGCCGCGTTCGAGGTCGGGCATGATGACCGCGATGATCGCGCTCTGCGGCTCCTCGGTGCCGAGCTGGAAGCCGGCATCGGTCAGGCCCTTGTGCAGGACCTTGGAGTTTTCCCAAAGGTGCGCGCGCTTGTCGGCCGCGTGCATCAGCTTGCGCACCGAAGTCGCGGCGGTGGCGACGACGCTGGGCGGCAGGCTGGCGGTGAAGACGTAGGGACGGCAGACCAGGCGCATGATCTCGAACTTCGAGTGGTTCGAAACGCAGAAGCCGCCGACGGTGCCGACCGACTTGGAGAACGTGCCGATCACGAAGTCCACGTCGTCAAGGCAGCCCTGATCCTCGGCCACGCCGCGCCCGTTGGGCCCGATGAAGCCCATCGAGTGCGCTTCGTCCACCAGCACCATGGCGCCGTACTTCTTGGCGACCGCGATCATCTCCTTGAGCGGGGCGATATCGCCCAGCATCGAGTAGACGCCTTCCAACACGACCAGCTTGCCCGCGCCCTCGGGGATGCGGCGCAGGCGCTTTTCCATGGCCTCGATATCGTTGTGCTTGAACGGCACGACTTCGGCATCGCCCATCTTGCAGCCGTCCCAGATCGAGGCGTGGCTGTCGATGTCGAGGACGATGTAATCGCCCTTGCCGGCGATGGTCGAGATGATGCCGAGGTTGGCCTGATACCCGGTCGAGAACACCATGGCGTGCTTCATGCCGTAGAAATCGCATAGCGCTTCCTCGACCGCCTTGTGCCCGGCGTAAGTCCCGTTGAGGACTCGGCTGCCGGTGGTGCCGGCGCCGAAGTCGTCCAGCGCCTGCTTGCCGGCCGCGATCACGTCCGGATCGAAGGTCATGCCCATGTAGTTGTAGGTGCCGAGCAGGATCGTCTCGCGACCGTTGCACAAGGCGACGGTGGGCGAGATCACCTTTTCCATGACGAGGCCGAAGGGATCGGTCACGCCGGTGGAGAGCAGGCCCTGGCGCATCTCGATCAGGGGATCGAACTTGCTGAACAGGTCGGTGTGCGCCTGCGTTTCGTTTTCACTGAGCATGTCGGTCATCGCGGAATCCTTCAGCCGTTAAGCTTGACCACGGCGTCGACGAGCTGGCCGTAGTTTTCGATCTCGGCCTGCTGGTTCATCGAGATGATGATGTCGAATTCGTCCTCGATCGCGGCGACGAAGTCCATGACGGTCAGGCTGTCGAACTCGAGGTCGTCGGTGAAGCGGGTCGCGTCGGCGATCTCGACGCCCTTCTTGTTGAAGGGTTCGATCAGCGCGGCGATGCGGGCCGAGGTCTCTGCGCGGTCCATGGTCATTTCAACTCCGGTAATTTCGGGCGGCGCTCTGGCCGACAATTGCGGCGCAAAAGCGGCGCCGGGGGGTAAAGTCAAGCTTGGCGGGACTGGCAGTGTGGCGGACTTGCATCACACCAGCGCCCGCACGGCCTGCATGAACGGGCCGATCGACACCGGCTTGGCGAGATATCCTTCGGCCCCGGCCTCGCGGATGCGTTCCTCGTCGCCCTTGCCGGCATAGGCAGTGACGGCAAGCACCGGGATTGTCCGCAGCACGGTATCCTTCTTGGCGGCCTCGATCAGGTCGAGCCCGGAGACATTGGGCAGCTGAATATCCATGATGACGAGGTTCGGCACGAATTCCCGCGCCCGTTCGAGCGCGTCCAGCCCGTCTGCCACGGGTTCCACGGAATAGCCCTGACTCCGAAGCACGTCGCAAAAGAGCTTCCGGTTGAGGTCGTTGTCCTCGACAACAAGGATTCGCTTTGCCATTCCGCGCCTGAACCCCATCTTGCGGCAGAGTACCGCTCCAAGATGCGTACCGCTCTAGGACAGGCAAGCGAGGCTGACAATTCTCGGAAGTTCACCTTCCTCACCGCAGGACCCACAGGCGCTGGCGCTGACCGCGCTCGGCTGGGTCCTGACCGATGGCGACCGCGCCTCGCGTTTCCTTGCATTGACGGGGCTGACGCCCGATCATCTGCGCGCCTCGCTGGGGGAGATCGGCACGCTGACGGCGGTGCTCGATTTTCTGTGCGCGCATGAGCGGGATCTTGTCGCGGCGGCCGAAGCGCTGGATGTAAGGCCCGAGGAACTGGCAGCCGCGCGCGAAAGGATCGGCCGATGACCCGCCCGCTGCTCATCACCGATTGCGACGAAGTGCTGCTCTACATGGTCTCGCACTTCCGCGACTGGCTGGCCGAGGACGAAGGCGTGTCGTTCGACATGTCGCGTGGTGATTTTTCCAGCGCGATGCGCCGCACCGTCGATGGCGAAGTGCTGGCGCAGGCCGAGATGTGGTCGCTGCTCAACAAGTTCTTCGACGGCCAGATGCATCGCCAGACGGCGGTAGAGGGCGCGGTCGAGGCGATTCGGGCGATTTCCGAACAGGCCGACGTCGTCGTGCTCACCAACCTCATGGATTTCCGGCAGGAGGCACGCCAGCGCCAGTTGGCCGATCACGGCATCGACCTCAGGGTCTTTACCAACCAGGGGCCGAAGGGGCCGGCGCTCAAGGCGATCCTTGAGGAATATGCGCCCAGCCGCGCGGTCTTCGTGGACGATCTGGCCCAGCACCATGGCTCGGCCGCCGAAGTGACGCCGGGAATCGGCCGCCTCCACCTTTGCGCCGAGCCGCTGCTGGCGCCGCATATCGCCTGCGCCCATGCGGCCGGGCACGCGCACGCCCGTATCGACGACTGGCAGCGTGCCGCGCCCTGGCTGCTCGACTGGCTTACCCGGCCCGACACCGACCACAACCAAAACCACGCCCCATCAAACCGACAGGGAACTGCTTCACGATGACCGAGATCGAAACCCGTCTTGCCGACCTGGGCCTGATCCTGCCCGAGCCTGCCGCCCCCGTTGCGGCCTATGTGCCGGTGGTGATCGCAGGCGGCCTTGCCCATGTCTCGGGCCAGCTTCCTTTCGTCGAGGGCAAGCTCGTCACCGGCCGTCTGGGAGAGGACGTCACCCTTGAAGACGGTATCGAGGCGGCGCAGGCCTGTGCGGTGATGATCCTGGCCCAGCTCAAGGCCGCGCTCGGCTCGCTCGACCGGATCGAGCGCGTGGTCAAGCTGGGCGCCTTCATCAATTCGACCGGCGACTTCACCGATCAGCCCAAGGTTGCCAATGGCGCTTCGGAACTGATGGTCGCAGTCTTCGGCGAGGCCGGTAGGCATGCCCGCAGCGCGGTCGGCGTGCCGGTTCTGCCGCTGGGCGCTGCCGTCGAAGTCGACGCGATCGTGTCTCTTCGTGCTGCTCGCCTCGATTGATCGATGGCTGGCGCCGCCCCCCGACCCCAAGCGGGTCGGGTGGGTCGGCGCGCATGACTTTGCGCACCGGGGCCTGCATGACGCGGGTGTCCCGGAGAATTCGCTTGCCGCTTTCGAGGCTGCCCTGCGCGGCGGTTTCGGCATCGAACTCGATGTGCAGCGGGCGAGCGACGGAACCGCGGTGGTGTTCCATGACGACGTTCTCGACCGCCTGACCGGGGAGAGCGGCCCGGTTTCCCGGCGCAGCGCCGCGCAACTGGCGACGATTCGCCTGACCGGCAGCGAACAGACGATTCCCAGCCTGCGCCGCGTGCTCGACACTGTCGCCGGGCGCGTGCCGGTGCTGATCGAGGTGAAGTCGGGGCTGGGGACGCGGGTTACCGCGCTGTGCCTGGCGGTGCGCCGCGTGCTCGAAGGCTATGCTGGCGATCATGCGGTGATGAGCTTCGATCCGCGCGTCCTGCACTGGTTCCGCGTTCACTCGCCGCACACGGTGCGCGGGCTGGTCGTCAGCGAGGGCGAGGATCGCGCCTTGCCCGGCACGATTCGCCGTCACCTCTCGCTGTGGAAGGGGCGGCCGGACTTTCTCGCCTACGACGTGCGCGACTTGCCCAGTCGCTTCGCACGCGGCCAGCGCGAGCGCGGGCTGCCCGTGGCGAGCTGGACGATCCGCACCGACCAGCAGCAGGAACGCGTACGGCTCCACGCCGATGCCGCGATCTTCGAACAGGATGGTGAGCCGGCGGCATGAGCGAAGGCGAATTCACGGCCCGGATCAACGGCGGCGTGGACACGCTGCCCGCCGCCGAATGGGATGCGCTGGGTCACCACGGCAATCCCTTCGTCAGCCATGCGTTTCTGGCCGCGATGGAGGCTTCGGGCAGTGTCGGCGGGCATAGCGGCTGGACGCCGGTGCCGATCACCATCGAGGGCCCTGACGGGCGGCTGGCGGCGGCGCTCCCGGCCTATCTCAAGGAGCATAGCCAGGGCGAATATGTGTTCGACCATGCCTGGGCCGATGCCTGGCACCACGCGGGCGGGGCCTATTATCCCAAGCTCCAGATTTCGGTCCCGTTCACACCCGCGACCGGCCCGCGCCTGCTGACGCCGCATCCCGAACTGATGCTGCCGCTGCTGCGCGCGGCCGAAACGCTGTGCCGTGAGAACGGCCTGTCCTCCGCCCACGCGACGTTCATCGAACCCGCGCAGGTCCCCGTGTTCGAGGCTGCCGGATGGCTGCTGCGCGAGGATATCCAGTTTCACTGGGAAAACCGCGACTACACAAGCTTCGACGAATTCCTCGGCGCGTTGTCCTCGCGTAAGCGCAAGGATATCCGCAAGGAGCGCGAGAAAGCGCAGGAGGGCGTCGAGATCCGCGCGCTCACCGGCGCCGATCTGGGCGAGGAGCACTGGGACGCCTTCTGGGGCTTCTACCAGGACACCGGCGCCCGCAAGTGGGGGCACCCCTATCTCACGCGTGAGGCGTTTTCGCTGCTGGGCCAGACCATGGCGGACCGGATCCTGCTGGTCCTGGCCTATGCCGACGGGCGGCCGATTGCCGGCGCGCTCAATTTCATCGGCAGCGAGGCGCTCTATGGGCGCTATTGGGGCGCGCTGGTCGACAAGCCCTTCCTGCACTTCGAGCTGTGTTACTATCAGGCCATCGACGCGGCTATCGCGCTGGGCCTGTCCCGCGTCGAGGCCGGGGCGCAGGGCGGCCACAAGCTCGCGCGCGGCTATGAGCCGGTGCGCACGGTGTCGGCGCACTACATCGTGCATGCCGGGCTACGCGAGGCGATTGCCGACTATCTCGAACAGGAGCGGGCGGGAATCGCGCAGGACCAGATCTGGCTGGGCGACCGCACCCCGTTCCGCAAAACCTGAGAGGAAAATTCCCTCTCAGTCACAAGAACTTGCCGTTCAGGCCGCCTTGCGCGTGCTGGCGGCCAGCCACTGCCGGGCGCGGCGCTGGGCTTCGGCGATTTCGCGTGCGGTCATCTCATCGGCGATTTCGGCGCGGCATCCGGAGGCGTCCTCGTGGCCGGCAACGGCGGCGAGGTTGAACCACTTATGCGCCTCGATCAGATCGCAGGGAATGCCCTGGCTGCCGGTCGAGTAGGCGACGCCGAGATCGAAGTAAGCGGAAAAGTCCCCCTGCGCCGCAGCGGCAAGGCGATCGGCCATCAGCAGGCCTTCGGCATTGATGTCGGCCTCACACGCGGTGATGCCCTGAACATTGATCCAGACCGTTTCCATCGTCTGCTTCCCCCCAATTGTCAGGCCCCTGACGTCCGATCGTTTCAGTGACCTTTCGATAGACGCAAGCTGACGTATTCGTGGTCAACAAAGCGTTAACGATAAATCGAAAATCTTGACTGGCGCGGCGTGCCGCCAATTCGTCGCCCAATTCGCAGGGATGCCGAACGGGCGTTCCGTACTTTTTGTGGACGGTCTTGGTTATGACCTTGTGTAGGCCGATGGGCGGCCCTATAGGCCCCGCACCACGGTTTGCCGGGAGGTCACTGGAAAAATCCGGGGCCGCAGGGCGTAGGCGAGCCGGGGGGATTCGTGCGGAGATTCTCTGGATGGCAACGGCCCTAGCTGACGAAATTGATGTCCTCGCCAAGGCCAAGCGCTTGCTTGGCGGTTCTTATGTTCCCGCTGAGAACGAGCCTTACATGTGCGAGGCTCAGCAGGATTACTTCCGGCGATTGCTGCTGGCCTGGAAAAAATCGATCCTTGATGCTTCTGCCGGTACGCTGGCCCAGCTTCAGGACGGTCCGATCCGGGAGCCCGACCTCAACGATCGCGCATCGAGCGAGACCGATTGGGGAATCGAGCTGCGCACCCGCGATCGCCAGCGCAAGCTGATCGCCAAGATCGATTCGGCACTGCGCCGGATCGAGGAAGGTGAATACGGTTATTGCGAAGTGACGGGCGAACCGATTGGCCTCGGACGCCTTGAAGCACGCCCGATCGCCACGATGACGGTTGAAGCGCAAGAGGCACACGAGCGCCGCGAGAAAGTTTCGCGCGACGATTGATGCGCCAAATCGGGCGGCCCGATGCGCGTCCGGCGCAGCGGGCCACCTGTTTATCTGCTTGGTCGCGCCGTTTCTCGTCGCTGTTCCCATCGACCCATGTCCACATTTTAACCGTGCTCCGGCGCGGCAGCGGCCATATGGATGGGGGCATTAAGGCTTTCTTGGTGACTGCCCCCTAGAACCCAGGGGCAATCGTGTTAGGTTTGTCGGGTATTTGCGCCCGTCCTGCCGTGCACGGCCCGACGGACGCCTCGAATTCCGGACGAGAGTACATGAGCGAAGGTGAGAATCGACAGATCGCACGCGACAGCCTGTTCCTGATGGCTGACCTGCGCGTCGACGGACTGGACGGCGAATGCCGGATCAAGGTTCGCAATCTCTCTGCCGGGGGCATGATGGGCGAAGGCGCGGTTCGCGTCGTTCGCGGTTCGGCAGTCAAGGTCAATATCCGCAATATCGGCTGGGTTCCCGGCGCGATCGCCTGGGTTCAGGACAACCGTTTCGGCGTTGCTTTCGGCACCGAGATCGATCCCAAGCTGGCGCGCGTAACGGTCGGCGCGGCCGAGGATGCCACGCCGCGCTTCGTGCGCACGCATGAGGCACTCTACTCCCCCGATACCGCCGCCATGCGCAAGATCTGAGCCGTTCGGCCCGCATCGTTGCTGCGGGAAGCAGGGCGGATGTCCCTCGGGGCGTGCTTTTTCCCGGGCAAGGGCGCAGCAGCCATTTGCGACCCTGCCGAAATCGACTAGTCCGAACCCCATGAGCGTTTCGCGCAAAGGCTTCCCCGCGTTCGGCCTTCTGGCTGCGCTGGCGCTTGCCGGTTGCGGATCGTCGAGCAATTCAGCGCTGAACGTGGCGGTCGTCGGCAAACCGGGCGATCCCTTCGAGACCGGCTTGCAGCTTCCCCTCGCCGGCCAGCTCACCCGTGCATCGACCACCGAAGGTCTGGTCTCGTTCGACGAGAAAGGCCGCGTCATCCCGGCGCTGGCCGACCGCTGGATCGTGACCGATGACGGCCTGAGCTACATTTTCCGCCTGCGTGACGGCAATTGGCTGACCGGCGACCCGCTTTCCGCCGCATCGGCCAAGCACGCGCTCGATTCGGCGCTGGAGGCGCTCAAGGATACGCCGCTCGCGCTCGATCTGTCGGCCATCGACGAAACGCGGGCGATGGCGGGGCGAGTCATCGAAATCCGGCTGGCCCGGCCGATGCCGTACCTGTTGCAGCTTCTTGCCCAGCCCGAACTCGGCCTTGTGCACAAGGAGCGCGGGGCGGGCCCGATGCGGCTGGAGCGCGAGCAGTTCCTCGCGCGGATGGTCCCCATCGATCCTTCGCACCTTGGCCTGCCGGCCATCGAGAACTGGGCGCGGCGCACGCGCCATGTCAACTTGCGGGCGCTGGATGGACCGGGCGCGGTCACCGCCTTCAACGACGGCGATGTCGACATCGTCATGGGCGGGGAAGTTCAGGATTTCCCGCTCACCCGCTCGGTCGGGATCCTGCGTGGGACGATCCAGCTCGATCCCGTCGTCGGCCTGTTCGGGCTTCAGGTGATGAACGATCGCGGATTTCTGGCCGATCCGTCCAACCGCGAGGCGATTGCCATGGCGATCGACCGCGACGCCCTGATCGCGCCGTTCGGGCTTGGCGGCTGGACCGCAACGACCCGCATGGTCACGCCCAGCCTCGACGGCGACCTTGGCACTATTGGCGAGCGCTGGGGCAATCAGTCGATCGACGAACGTCGCGCTGTGGCGGCGGGCAGGGTCCGGCATTGGGAATCCAGCTCGGGGGAAGCCAGCTCGCCGGTAATCGCACCGGCCCCGGCGGAACCGTCGCGGTCGGCGCGCAAGATCTTCCAGCATGCGCCCAAGGCTCCGACGCCGGCCGATCTTGCCGAACAGGCGCCGCGTCTTGCGATCTGGCTCCCCGTGGGTCAGGGCGCGGACACGCTGTTCGACAAGCTTGCCGGAGACATGGCCACGATCGGCATTCGTCTGGTGCGCGTGGGCGATCAGGCTTCGGCCGACCTCGCGCTGGTTGACGATGTCGCGCGTTATCCGCGCGCCGCGTGGTTCCTCAATCGTCTGTCGTGCCATGCCCGGCGGGGCCTTTGCTCGGCCGATGCGGACGCGCGCGCGGCCGAGGCGGCGGTTGCCCAAAGCCCGCAGGACCGCGCGGCGCTGCTGGCCGAAGCGGAGGCCGAACTGACCGCCGCGAATGTGTTCATTCCCTTCGGCACGCCGATCCGCTGGTCCCTGGTGCGCGGCAGCGTCGATGGCTTCGCGCCCAACACCTGGGGTTGGCACCCCTTGATGCCGCTCTCCTGGCTGCCCAAATAAGCAGGACGGCAATCGTGCCGTTCGAGGAGATTGGCGACTTTGGCGACTGGACAGGCTTCTGCCCGCCGCATGGATATGGACCTTCCGCTGGGGTCCGATCCGGTTTCGATCAGCCGCCGCGTGGAGATGATGGAGCGCGTGCTCGAAGGCGCGTTCACGCTTCCCGGCATTCGCCGCAAGGTCGGTCTTGATGCGGTCATGGGGCTTGTGCCCGTGGCTGGAGACGTCGTTTCCGCGCTGCTGGGCATGTATATCGTCTGGGAGGGACGCAATCTCGGCATGTCGAAATGGCAGCTTGCGCGCATGAGCGCCAACGTCGGCATTGACGCACTGCTCGGGGCGATTCCCGTGGCGGGCGACCTGTTCGACTTCGTGTTCCGCTCGAACAGCCGCAACCTGAAGCTCATCCGCAAGCATATCGCGAAGAATCATCCGCATGCGCAAGTGATCGAGGGGTGACGAGAGTCCCGCTCTGGTTGCCGGCACTGGTGTTGCCGCTGGCGGCGTGTGGGTCCTCGGCCCCCGTTCCCGCACCGGTCACTTCGGATGAGGCGCGCGCTCTGGATCAGGCGGCGGAAATGCTGGATTCGCGGCCGTCCGAAGCGCCTTCGGAAGCGGCTGCGACGGCCGAGCCTTAAGCGTGCCGCTTTGACCTCAATCCCGCTGACTTTCGCCTCCCCCTCAGGCTGAGCCCGTCGAAGCCACATGTGGCGAGGTGCGAGGTTGCTATCCTTCGACAAGCTCAGGATGAGCGGGGGCGGGGAAATGGGCGACCAGACACCTGCCTCAGCGAAGTGCCGCAATCGCTTCCGTCGACATTCTCCTCCCGCTCAGGCTGAGCCTGTCGAAGCCCCATGCGGCGCGAGGTTGCCTATCCTTCGACAAGCTCAGGATGAGCGGGGGATGGGGAAATGGCGAAGCGCCTAGTCGAAGCTGACTTTGCCGCGCCCGGCCTTGACCGATCCGCGCAGCTTCTTGCCCTTCAGGCGCTGCTCCTTGCCCACGCGGTTGAGGCGGCTCTTGGCGCGCTTTTCGGGCAGTTTGTGCGCATCGCGCAGCATTTCGGCGAGCCGCTCGCGCGCGTCGGCGCGGTTGGCTTCCTGCGTGCGGAAGCGGCGGGCGGTGAACATCAGTTCCCCGCCCGAGGTCATCCGGCTACCCGCCAGTTCCTTCAGCCGCGCGAACACCGGCGGAGCCAGACGCAGCGCGTAGACGTTGAGCCGCAACTGAACCGCCGTCGCCACTTTGTTGACGTTCTGGCCGCCCGGCCCGGAGGCGGCGATGAAGCTCTCGCTCGCCAAGGCCTGCGCGCGACCGACGGTCTCTTCAACCTCGCTCATTCATCGCTGAAGCCGAGCGCGGCGAAGTCCGCCGGCAGCGGTGCCACGGCCACGACCGGTTCCTTGTCGCCGCGCGGCACGGTGAGGCCTGCCGCGTGGAGCATGGTGCGCGGCGCGCCCTTGCTGGAACCGTAAACCGGATCGCCCAGCAGCGGGTGGCCAAGGCCCGAAGCGGCATGGACGCGGATCTGGTGCGTGCGGCCGGTCTCGGGGCGGAATTCGACCAGCGTGAGGCCGTTCCGCTCGTCCAGCTTGCGCCAGTGGGTGACGGCAGGCTTGCCCTTTTTGGCCGGGATCATGCGCCAGCCGTCCTTGGCCGTGCTCACCTTGGAGAGGTTGAGCGCGATCGTGCCTTCCTCTTCGCTAAGCGTCCCGGCAATGATCCCGAGGTAGCGCTTCTTGACCGTCTTCTCCTCGAACGCGGCGGAGAAGCGCTTCAGCGCCTTGGGATTGCGGGCCAGCAGGAGGCAGCCCGAGGTATCGCGGTCAAGCCGGTGCACCGGCATCGGCAGGCGCTGGAAGCCGAGCGTCAGCTCATCGAGCCGGTCTTCGAGGCTGGGACCGCCGGCGCGCGGGCGGTCGAGCGGAAGGCCGCCGGGCTTGTCGATGACCAGCGCCTCGCCGTCCTCGAAGAGGATTTCCAGTTCCATGTTACGTCAATGCTTTCTCTATGCGCCGTAGCGCTTCTTCGAGCCGCGCGTCGTCTGCGGCGAAACTGATGCGGAAGCCGTCGCGGCCGCCGAAGGCCGAAGCCGGGACCAGCGCCACGCCGTGTTCCAGCAAATGCAGCGCCAGCTTCATGTCGTCGCCGCCGAAGCGGTCCATCAGCGGCGAAGCGTCGATCATGCAGTAGAAGGCGCCATCGGGCGTGGGTGTCGACAGACCGGGAATCGCGTTGATCGCCGCGACGACCTTATCACGCCGAACTCGGAAACGCTCGCGCCAGTCGGCCAGAAAATCCTGCGGTCCCGCGAAAGCGGCAACGGCGGCGGCCTGGCTGATCGAGCAGGGATTGCCCGAGGAATGCGACTGGAGCTTTTCCATCGCCTTGATCAGCCATTGTGGCCCGGCGGCGACGCCGATGCGGAAGCCGGTCATCGCGTGACTCTTGGACACGCCGGAGACCGTCAGGATGCGGTCGGCAAGGTCCGGGCAGAGGTTGGCGAGCGTCGCGTGCGGGCGGCCGGTATAGTTGATCGGCGCGTAGATATCGTCGGACAGCACCATCACGCGCGGGTGGCGGCGCAGCACTTCGCCGATGCCGCGCAGCATGTCCTCAGGATAGTAGGCGCCGGTCGGGTTGCCGGGGCTGTTGAGCAGCACCCAGAGCGTGCGCGGGCCGATCTGCGCTTCCAGATCTGCGGGCGTGAAGCGGAAGTTGTCCTTGGCGGCGGTCAGCAGTGGCACGACCTTGCCGCCCGCGAAGCGAATGATCTCGGGGTAGCTGACCCACCACGGCGAGGGTACGATCACTTCGTCGCCTTCGCTTACCGTCGCCAGCATGGCGTGGAAGATCGCCTGCTTGCCGCCCGCGCTCACCGTCACTTGCGAAGTCGGAACCTCGATGCCGAGATCGCGGGCGAAGTGCAGCGCGGCGGCCTGCTTGAGCTGCGATGTGCCGCCGACCGCCGTGTAGCGGGTCTGCCCGCCGTCGAGCGCGGCCTTGGCGGCTTCGATCACGTGCGGGGGCGTCGGGAAATCGGGCTCGCCGACCGAGAGCGAGATCACGTCGATCCCGGATTCGCGCAGTTCGATGGCGCGGTCGGTCATCGCGGTCGTCCCGGACGGGGCGATGCGGGAAAGGGCAGCGGATGTATGCATCAGGCGGGCAGCATCACTTGAGGAGTTGGGCAGGCATAAGGCCGCGCAGAGAATTGCCGATCAGGAAGCCATCGGCGAGATCGTCCAGCGTTAGCTCCGCTTCGACAGCACGGCCCTGCTCGATCAGCGAGCGGCGTAGCACGCCGGGCAGCAGGCCCAGCGCGATGGGCGGCGTCAGCAGCATGCCTTCGCGCTCCACGAAAACGCTGGTGAAGCTGCCTTCGGTGATGAGCCCGTCATCGCGCAGGAACAACACTTCCTGCGCGCCGGCGGCCTTCGCCACGGCAAGGCCCGCTTCGTAAAAGCCGCGGTCGCTGGTCTTGTGGCGCAGCCGCCAATCGCCGCTGTCGACCGGCAGCGGCAGCACGCCGACCACCATGGGTTCGGCGCGCGAGGCCGGAATTTCCGCCAGTTCGAGCGCGTAGGCCCCCGTGCGCGAGGCGACGAGACGCAGCTTCGCGGGTGCATCGGCATCGAAGCAGAGCGCCTGGATAGCGTTGCGCACGGCGTGGCGATCGAAGCTGAAGCCCAGCGTCTCGGCGCTGGTGCGGACCCGCTCAAGATGCAGTTCGAGCAGCGGGATGCCCTGTTCGGGCGTAAAACGCATCGTTTCGATCAGGTCGAAACTGGCGGGCGAGGTTACCCCTGCCGAATCTCGCACGAAACCCCCTTTGACCAGGCATTCCCGCCATTCGGGAAGCGCTTGTGAATCCGCGACCACCGCCGAACCGACACCCAGAACCGCGCGTCCTGTCGTCACGTTGCCAGCCGCCCCATCGCCGCCTGTCGGGCGCCCCGTCAGCCGTAAAGTGCGGATTGCCACATTGAACGCGGCATCGCCAGAGGGTTCGATGAAACCGATTGAACCGCAATAGGGCCCGCGCGCGTCGCGCTCGACTTCGGCGATCAGTTCCATCGCCCGGATTTTCGGGGCGCCGGTGATCGAACCGCAGGGGAACAGCGCCCGCAGCAAGTCCACCGCGCCCTTGTCCGGCATGAGGCGCGCGCGGACGGTCGAGACCATCTGGTGTACCGTGGGATAGCTCTCGATCGCGAAAGGCGCTTTCACGTCCACGCTGCCGGCCTCGGCCACGCGCGACAGGTCGTTGCGCATGAGGTCGAGGATCATGAGGTTTTCGGCCCGATCCTTGGGGCTGGCGGCCAGTTCCTCGCGCAGGCGGGCGTCCTCCTCCGCGTCGCGGCCGCGCGGGCGGGTGCCTTTCATCGGGCGGACGGTGACCGTGCCGCTGTCGAGCGCGAAGAACAGTTCGGGCGAGAAACTCAGCAACCATTCGCTGCCGTCGCAGATCACCGCGCCATAGCCGGCAGCGGCGGCCGGGCGGATCGCGGCGTAGAGCGCCAGCGGATCGCCGTGCCAGGGCCCGGCGAGTGGGTAGGTCAGGTTGACCTGATAGATGTCGCCTGCCTCGATGGCGGCATGGACCGCGTCGAAAGCGCGCGTGTAGTCCCCGATCGAGACGTCCGGTTCAAGCGGGCCGATGCCGACGGGCCCCGGTGTGGCCTGCCGGGCAAGCCACTGCGGAACCTCAGCGGCGGGGATCGTTTCGAAATCCTTGAACGCGGCGAACCAGACCAACGGCCCTTCCACCTTACGCAGGCCGGAAAGCCGGGGTTCGAGCGCCAGTCCCGCTTCGTAGGCGAGGTAGCCGGCAAGGTGGAAGCCCTCGGCCACCAGTGCCTCGATCCGGGCGAGTGCGGGCTGCACTTCGCTCTCGGTGCGGGCCACGACGATTTCCACCGGATCGCGGTAGATCCGCGCATCGGCGGCGTCTTCGTGGCGCGCGTCATCAAGGAGTATGAATGGTTTGGGCATGTTCGCGTTGCTGCCTTTAGCGCCCGATGCCCGGCGGCACCAGTCCGCTGCGCAGGCCCGGCCTACTCGAAACATTGGCTGAAACATTGCCTCCGGGCGATCAAGTCCGTGCCCGGGCAGAATCCCTCTCGCCCTTGCCCAAGCTGCGCACTATCACCTTCGAAGGGCGCAAGGAGGCATGAATGGACGAGATTTTCCTGGGACTCGGCTCCAACGGTGAACGGCAAGTCCTCCAGCTGAGCCGCGCCAACCGCCACGGCCTTGTCGCCGGGGCGACCGGCACCGGCAAGACAGTCACGCTCCAGACCATCGCCGAACAGTTCTCCGCCGCCGGGGTCCCGGTTTTCCTTGCCGACGTGAAGGGCGATCTCTCGGGCATTTCCATGTCGGGTAGCCCGCAGTTCAAGAATGCCGCCGTGCTGGAAGCGCGGGCCAGGGAAATCGGCATGACCGAATATGCCTATTCCGACAATCCGGCGATTTTCTGGGACATTTACGGTGAGCAGGGCCATCCCGTCCGCACCACGATCTCGGAGATGGGGCCGCTGCTGCTGTCCCGGCTGATGGACCTCAACGATACGCAGGAAGGCGTGCTCAACGTCGTTTTTCGCTATGCCGACGAGCAGGGCCTGCTGCTGCTGGACCTTGCCGATTTGCAGGCCATGCTGGCCTATGCGGCCGAGAATGCGGCCGCGCTTTCGGCCAAGTACGGCAATATCACCAAGGCCAGCGTCGGTACCATCCAGCGCCAGCTTCTCACGCTCGACAGCCAGGGCGCGGCGCAGTTCTTTGGCGAACCGGCGCTGGAAATCGCCGATTTCATCCGCTGCGACGATAAGGGGCGCGGCTACATCAACGTGCTCGCGGCCGACAAGCTGATGCGCAGCCCCAAGCTTTACGCCACGTTCCTGCTGTGGCTGCTGTCCGAGCTGTTCGAGGTGCTGCCCGAGGTCGGCGATCCGGAGAAGCCCAAGCTCGTGTTCTTCTTCGACGAGGCCCACCTGCTGTTCGACGATGCGCCCAAGGCGCTTCAGGACAAAGTCGAGCAGGTCGTCCGTCTTGTCCGTTCGAAGGGTGTGGGCGTCTACTTCATCTCGCAGAATCCCATCGATATTCCCGAGCAGATCGCGGGCCAGCTCGGCAACCGCGTGCAGCATGCGCTGCGGGCTTTCACCCCCCGCGACCAGAAGGCGATCAAGGCGGCGGCGGACACCTTCCGCATCAATCCGGCGCTCAATGTCGCTGAAGTGATTACCGAACTGAAGGTCGGCGAGGCGCTCGTCTCCACGCTCGATGGCGAGGGCGCGCCGACGATCGTCCAGCGCACGCTGATCGCGCCGCCGCGTTCGCGGCTGGGGCCGGTCGAGCCCAAGGAGCGGGCGATCATCCAGTCGATCAGCCCCTATGTGGGCAAGTACGACACCCCGGTAAACCGCGAAAGTGCGGAGGAAGTGCTGGCCGCCAAGGCTGCCGACGCCGCCGCCACCGCGCAGGAAGTGGCGGATAAGGGCGCGGCCGAGGTCGGCAAGCAGGAACGCAAGAGCCCCAGCCTGTGGGACGGGCTGGGCGGCAAGGTTGCCAAGGCAGCGGCGGGCGCGGCGGCGGCGAGCGCCGGTTCGATCCTCGCGCAGTCGATGCAGGGCCGGAAAAGCCGCGCGAATCCCCAGGCTTCGGCTGCCAGCGCGGCGGCCGGGACAGTGGGCGATGCCTTTGGAAAAGCGATCGGTTTTCCGGGGCTTGGCCGCTTCGCGCGCAACCTTATCGGCGGCTTGATGCGCTGACTTGATGCGGATTATCGGTTGTCTGGTCCTGTTTCTGGCGCTGCTTTCGGCGCCGGGCGGGGCTTTGGCACAAGTGGCGGAAAAGGAGGCCGCTCCGGTCGTCGCACAGGAAAAGCCGGACCTTCCCTTCGGCCGTCTGGGCGATTCGGTCCGGCCGCTGGCCTACCGGTTGGACCTGACCGTAGACCCCGCGAAACCGCGCTTTTCGGGCCATGTCGAGATCGACGTGAACATGACCCGAAGTGCACCTAAAGTGTTCCTGCACGGACGCGACCTCGATGTGGCGAAAGTCGAGGCCCATGTCGGCGGCCAGACGCTGGTCGGCCAATGGCGGCAGCTCGATTCCAACGGCCTTGCCCAGGTCCTGTTCGACCGGGACCTGCCCGCCGGACCCGTCACCCTCGCTTTCGATTACACGGCGGCCTTCGGACAAGGCCCTTCCGGCCTGTTCCGCGTCGAAGTGGAGGGCGCCTGGTATGCCTGGAGCCAGTTCCAGTCGATCGACGCGCGCGCGGCCTTTCCCGGTTTCGATCAGCCCGGCTTCAAGACTCCCTTCGCCGTCACCTTGCGCACCCCGCCTGGGCTCGTCGCGATCAGCAACGGGCCCGAGATCGGCACGCCTGCTGTCGAGGGCGGGCTTGCCGTCCACCGCTTCGCGCCGGTGCCGCCGCTGCCGACTTATCTCGTTGCCGTCATGGTCGGGCCTTTCGCGGTGCTTTCGGGCGAAGTTCCGCCCACCCCGCAGCGCGCCGAGCCGCTGCCGCTGCGCATCGTCTCCACCCGCCAGAATGCCGACCGGCTTGCCTTTGCGCTGGAGGGCAGCAAGCGCATCGTCACCCAGTTGGAAAGCTACTTCGGCGAGCGCTTCCCGTTCCCCAAGCTGGACCAGATCACCAGCCCGATCCTGCCCGGCGCCATGGAAAATGCTGGGGCCGACCTCTACCGCGACGACATTCTGGTGATGGACGCCAATGCGCCGGTCCAGCAGCAGCGCCAGTTCGGCATGATCGTCGGCCATGAGCTGGGCCACCAGTGGTTCGGAGACCTCGTCACGCCCGACTGGTGGGACGATCTTTGGCTCAACGAGAGCTTTGCCAACTGGATCGGCTACCGTTCCGGGCAGGAGTGGCGGCCCGATCTCGGCATCGCCGGGGACGCGCTCGGCGTGGGCTATCAAGCCATGGATATCGATGGGCTGCTGGCCGGCCGCCCGATCCGCCAGCCGATCGAGACCAGCGACCAGATCGATTCGGCCTTCGATTCGATCACGTATGGCAAGGGCGGCCGGGTGGTGGGCATGATCGCCGACTGGCTGGGCGAGGATCGCTTCCGCGAAGGCGTGCGTCGCTACATCGCCGCGCATCGGCAGGGCACCGCCACCAGCGCCGACTTCTTCGCGGCGCTGGCCGAAGTGGCGGGCGACCCACGGCTGGTCCCGGCCATGCGCAGCTTCGTTGAGCAGCAGGGCGTCCCGCTCCTGGCGATGAAACAGCAGGGGGACCGCGTGGCGATCACCCAGCTGCGCTACACCACCGCCGGGATCGCCCCGCCCGAGGGCCGCTGGATCATCCCGATCTGCCTGCGCCGGGCTGGGGCGGAACGTATGTGCACGATCATGGACCGGCCGACCCAGACGTTCGTGGTGCCGGGCAACGGCCCGGTCTTCCCGAATGCCGGCGGGGCCGGATATTACCGCTTCGAACTGACCGGCCAGCACTGGCAATCGCTGATCGCCGGGGCCGGCAGCCTGCCCGCTGGAGAGGCGCTGGCGCTGGTCGATTCGCTCGATGCCTCGATCCGGGCGGGGCGCGGCAATGTGGGCGAGATGGCCCAGCTTGCGCATGCGCTGATCCGCCATCCCGATCCGCACGCCGCCGATGCGCCGTTCGAGGCGCTCTCGGGCTATGTGATGCAGGGCCTTGTCAGCGCGCGCGGGCGGCAGGGCTTCAACGTCGTGCGTGAGCGGCTCTATGTGCCGCTGCTCAAGGAATTCGGCTTCGATCCGCGCGCGGGCGTCTATGCCGGAGAAGCGCCGGCGCACAGCCAGCGACGCGTGCAGGTGGTCGAGGCATTGCTCGCGACCAGCCGCGGCGGCAAGCTTCGCGACCAGTTGGCGCAAGCGATGGAAGCTTATCTCGGCGGCGATAGCGCCGCGCTCGACCCGGCGTGGATGGATCACGCGCTCGATGTCTACCTGTTCCAGCAAGGCGCCCCGGCCGCGCGGACGCTGGTGGAGAAAGCGCTGACCTCCGAAGACCCGGTGTTCCGGCCTGCCGCGCTGGCGGCGGCGGCGCGGACGGGCGATACCAAGCTGGCGGCATGGCTGCTCGATCTTCAGGACCCGCGCCTGCGCGAGGGCGAGCGGCTGAGCTTCCTCGACGGCGTGATGGCCCGCAGCGCCACGCGCGACATCGGTTACCAGTGGGCGGTGACGCATCTGGACGACCTTGTCACCGCGAGCGGGGGCCAGTTCTTCGCGACGCGCCTGCCGCAGATGCTGGGACGCTACTGCTCGGTCGACAAGGCGGCGCAGATCACGCGCGATTTCGGGCCGAGTCTGGCGGGCACGCCGGGCGCGCTGGAACTCGCGCGGGCGAGCGAGCGGGTGCGCAACTGCGGATTGCTGGACGACCTTGTGGGCGCGCAGATCGACGGGGATTTCGTGACTATGAAGTAGGGGTGGCGTCTGCTTCTCGTCCTGCCTTCCCCCTAAACCAGCGTCATCCTGAACTTGTTTCAGGATCCATCGCGCCGATCGAACCGCCGTCTGAACGGAGAAATGGATCCTGAAACAAGTTCAGGATGACGGGGAGTGGGCGGTGGGAGCCATCGGGCTCAGAACTGCAATTCCGCGCAGTTCCTTCGGCGTTTCGGCGTACGTCCGATCCCGCTCAGGCTGAGCTTGTCGAAGCCCTCATGCGCGGCGGATGAGAAGAAGATCGGGATCCCCGCCTTCACGGGGACGACGGGGGGATAGAAAGGCTTTGGGCGGACTGGAAACCGGCCTTCGGCCTCACCCCACCGGCAGTTCCAGCTTTGCTCGCAGGCCCTGCACGGTACCGTCCGCCGCGAGCCGGTTCGACAGGGTCAGCGCGCCGCCGTGCTGTTCGGCAATGGCGCGGGCGAGGGCGAGGCCGAGGCCGGCGCCGCCGGTGGCGCTGTTGCGCGACGGGTCGCCGCGCGTGAAGGGGTTCATCATCGCCTCGATCGAATCCTCGGCGATGCCCGGGCCGTCGTCGTCGATCACGATCACGGCGTGGCGGCCCTCGCGCGAATCCTCGCGGGTTAGTGAAACGCGGGCGCGCTCGCCGTAGCGCAGGGCATTGCCGATCAGGTTGCGCAGCGCGCGGCGGATCCACGTCGGGCGCAGTTCCAGCGCCACGCGCTCGGTCTCGCCCACTTCGACCGGCTCGCCCATGTCCTCGTACTCCTCGATCACCGAGAAGATCAGCGCGGACAGTTCGGTGCGTTCGCGCGGGTCGCTCGGGCGGCCGACGCGGGCGAGCGAAAGGATGTCGTCGAGCGTGCGGACGATGTCCTCGATGGTCGTGGCCATGCGGCCGCGTTCGACGTCGTCGGTCACCGATTCGATGCGCACGCGCAGCGCCGCCAGCGGGGTCTTGAGATCGTGGCCGATGGCGCCGAGCATCACGTCCTTCTCGTCGAGCAGGGCGGCGATGCGCGATTCCATGGCGTTGTGCGCCACGATCAGGCGCTGCATGTCCTCGGGCCCCGAGGGCGGAAGCTGGCCATCAAGGTCCTGCGTTTCCGCGAAGCGTTCGAGGCGGCGGGTCAGCGCGGCGAGCGGGCGGGTGATGCGCCGCAGGATCAGCGCCACCGCCGCCATCAGCACGATGTAGATGCTGATCGTCTGGATCAGGATCGGCCCCAGCAGCACGTTTTCGGGGCGCGGCGCGCGCACGCGGGCGACGATCCAGCTGCCCTCGTCGCTGGTGCGCACGCCCACGACCATGAGGTTGGAGCGCATCAGGCCCGATGTCTCGTCGTGCGAGAGGCCGTAGCTGGCGGCACGGCGCAGCAGGCCGCGCCGGGCATAGCGGTCGCTCCCGGCCGCCCGGTGGACGACGACGACTTCGCGGACGGCGAAGTCCTGCTCGGCCAGGATTTTCGCGAGATCGGCTTCGGCTTCGGCATCGCGGGCCTCGCCGGGCATGGCGGGCGAGCTGGTGCTGTATTCGAGGTGGTAACCCTTGGGCGGCGGGCCGGAGAGCGGCCCCGGCGTGTCGTTCGGGCGGCCGTTCTGGTGCCGGACGAGCCCGCGCGGGCCGCGCGTTTCCATGATCAGCCGGAACACGGCGGCATTGAGCATGCCTGCCTCATAGCCCTCGCGCTGGGCGCGGTAGACGAGGAAGGCGCCCAGTCCCTGCACCAGCAGCAGCGCTGCCGCCACGGCGAGCAGCATTTGGCCCATCAGGCTGTGGGGGCGCGGCAGGCGCAAGCGGTTCAAGGTCATTTCCGGGCGAAAAGGGAAAAAGCGGTCATCGGTTCGGGCTCAATCCGCCGGCACGGCCATGCGGCGGACATCGGCGGCCAGCATGTAGCCGCCGCCCCAGACCGTCTGGATCAGCTGCGGATTGCGCGAATCAACCTCGATCTTGCGGCGCAGGCGGCTGACCTGATTGTCCACCGCGCGGTCGAACAGATGCGCCTCGCGGCCCTGCACCATGTCGAGCAGGCGGTCGCGGTTGAGCACCTGGCGGGGGTGTTCGAGGAAGGCCATGAGCAGGCGGAATTCGACCGAGGAGATCACCACGACGGCGCCTTCGGTATCGGTCAGGCGGCGCTTGAGCGGATCGAGCTGCCAGCCTTCGAAGGCGAAGACCTCGTTCTCCGGCGCGGGCGCGGCGGTGCGGGCGGCGCGGCGCAGGACGCTGCGGATGCGGGCGACCAGTTCGCGCGGCTCGAAGGGTTTCACCACGTAGTCGTCGGCGCCGATTTCGAGGCCGACGATGCGGTCGGTCGCCTCGCCGCGCGCGGTGAGGAAGATCACCGGCACGTCCTGCGCCTCCACAAGGTGGCGGCAGAGCGACAGGCCGTCCTCGCCGGGCATCATGATGTCGAGCAGGACGAGATCGGGCTTTTCGTCGCGGAGCAGGCTGCGGGCCTCCGCCGCGCTGCGGGCCTGACTGACGGCAAACCCCTGGCGCGAGAGGTACTCGGCCAGGGGCTCACGAAGCGCCGCCTCGTCGTCAACGAGCAGCAGGCGGGCGGGCGCGGTATCGTTCATCTGCATCCAGTCACGGATTTAGCCGGTCAATTGCCCGGCGTGGTGGCCGGAGCCGGGGCTGAAGGAGCGGGGCGGTTGCCTCCACGATGCCAGTCCGGGTGCTGGGCCCGCATCTGCTGGCGCGCGGCCTGCCGCTCTTCGCGGGTGACCTGACCGTCCTTGTTGGTGTCCATCTTGTCGAAGCGGTTCATGGCGGCGGCCACGAATTCGGCCTTGGTCACGGAGCCGTCCTTGTTGGCGCCGGCCATGCCGGCCATGTCACCGCGCCCGCCGAAACCGCCGGGGCCGCGGTCGCCGCCCGGTCCGCGCCCGCCGTGATCGCCGGGGCCACGCTTGCCCGGGCCCCAGTTACCGGGGGCACCGTTTCCGGGCCCCCGATCGGCCATGAATTCGGCCTTCGAGATCGAGCCGTCACCATTGGTGTCGAGGCGCTTGAACTGCTCTTCGCGCATTTGCGCGCGGCGGGCGTCGCGGTCGGCCTGATCGATCTTGCCGTCCTTGTTGACGTCGAGCCGGGCGAACGCCGCTTCGGCAGCGGCCTGCGCTTCGGCGCGGGTGACGGTGCCGTCGCCATTGGCGTCGGCCTTGAAATCGTGTCCGGGGCGACCGGCACTCTGGGGCGTCTGGGCAACGGCCACGCCGCTGATCGTCAGCGCGGCGGCGGAGAGGCCGATGGCAAGCTTGGTCAGGCGATTCGTCATATCGGTTCTCGTCTGTTCCCGTCAGGAATACGGCGCGAAAATACAGCGAAAGCCGCGGGGCGGGGGAAGGGAGGGGAAGAACTGCCCCGCAGCTTTCAGCCTTGTTTTTTAAGCCTCGCTTGTCGCGCAGTTGTGCCGGTCCGCCCGATTATTGTCGTTAATTGTCACAAGTCTGGCACCGGGTTCATGCGGACGCAAGGAAACAGAGGCCACTCCCCCAAATCCGGCCATGGCCGGATTCAAACAGACTCTCAGCGCGGCCGGTTCTCGGTGCCCATCCCGGCCGTCACGAACAGCGCGCTGGCAGGGGCGGAGATGTCAGCGGTGTGCCACGCTCCGGGAGGATTGATCGCATATTGCCCGGCGGAGATCGTGACGGTCCGCTTGTCGCCGTCCGCCAGTTCCTGATGGAGCGTGATCGTCCCGGTCAGGCAGACCACCAGCTCGTCGCCCGCAGGGTGCATTTCCCACGAGGTCCAGCTTTCGGTGAATTCGTACATCGAGACGAGCCGTCCCTCGGCGCCGTCGGCCTCGGTGCGGGCCGCGTAGTCGGCGTACCATTCCATGCCGGTGAAGGCAGGTTGCGCCTCGGCACGGGCACCGAGGCCAAGGTGGACGGGATAGGTTTCGAGGCTGAGGGCCCCGGTTTGCGGCGACTCGTCGGTCATGTGGCGCGCTCCTTCCGGCAATGCGCTTGCCGGAAGGAGGCTACTGCCGTGAATGCTCCGCTACAAGCTCAGAGCGGGGCGCACTGCTCTTCGAGCCAGGCCAAAGTCGCTGCATCGTCCGCGCCCGCAAGCTGCGGGGCGATCACGTCGCGCACGCGGGCGTGGTAGGCGTTCCACCACGCGGTTTCCTCGGACGAGAGCAGCGCGGTGTCGACAAGGCGGCGCTCGATCGGCGCAAGCGTCAGCGTCTCGAAGCCGTAGTACTCGCCGTCCGCACCCGCGAATTCGCGCGTTTCGACCAGCACCAGGTTCTCGATGCGGATGCCGTATTCGCCGGCCTTGTAATAGCCCGGCTCGTCGCTGAGGATCATGCCGGGGATCAGTTCCTGCGCGGTGCCGGCCTGACCGCCCGCCGCCTTGGCGATGCGCTGCGGGCCTTCGTGGACCGAGAGGAAGCTGCCGACGCCGTGGCCGGTGCCATGGGCATAGTCGAGCCCGACCGACCACAGGAACTGGCGCGCCAGCACGTCGAGCTGGCTGCCGTTGGTGCCCTTGGGGAAGACCGCGCGGTCGATGGCGATATTGCCCTTGAGTACGCGGGTGAAGCGGTCCTTCACTTCGGCGAGAGGTTCGCCGGTGCCGATCCACACGGTGCGGGTGATGTCGGTGGTGCCGCAGGGATACTGGCCGCCCGAATCGACGAGGTAGACGCTCTCCGGCTCCAGCGTCAGGCTCGATTCCTCGGTGACGCGGTAGTGCGGGCTGGCGCCGTTCGGCCCCGCAGCGGAGATCGTGTCGAACGAGAGATCGCGCAAGTCGCCGCAGCGCTGGCGGAATTCGAGCAGCTTGGCGGCCGCGCTCATCTCGGTGATCTCGCCCTTCGGCCCTTCGACCGCGAGCCAGTGGAGGAAGCGTGCCACGGCCACGCCGTCGATCGCCTGCGCCTCGCGCTGGCCCTGCTGCTCGACCGCGTTCTTCACGGCCTTGGGCAGGATCGTCGGATCGCGTTCCTCGATCACGGTGGCGCCCGCCTTGCGCAGCGTCTCGAAGATCGCGGCCACGGCATTGTCGGGATCGACCGCGACGCGCTTGCCGGAAAGCTTCTCCAGCCCGGCGATGAAGGCATCGCGCGGCAGCACCGTCACCGCATTGCCGAGATGGCGGCGCAGTTCGGGCGTGACCTTCTCGTCGGCGATGTAGAGATCGGCGGTGCCGTTTGCGTGCGCGACGACGTAGGACAGCGCTACCGGCGTGTGATCCACGTCGGTGCCGCGAATGTTGAGCAGCCATGCCACCGAATCGAGCGCGGAGATGACCGTGGCGTCGAGCCCGCGCGCGGTGAGCCATTCGGACACTTCGGCGCGCTTGGCCTTGCTCGACCGGCCGGCAAGGCCGTCGTCATGGACAATCGCGGGCGCGGGCGAGGGCAGCGGCTGGTCCTGCCACACTGCGTCGATCGGATTGCCGTTCACGGGGACGAGCGTGGCGCCCTTCGCGGCGAGCGCGGCCTGCGCGGCTTCGGCCCACTTCGAGCCGTGGAGCCAGGCGTCGTAGCCGATCTTCGCACCCTTGGGGGCATGCTCGCCCAGCCAGCGCGCGGGGCTGGTTTGTGGCACGCTTTCATAGGCATAGAACTTGCCGTCGACCTGTTCGCGCACTTGCAGCGTGTAGCGGCCGTCGACGAACATCGCGGCGCTCGGAGAGAGCCGCGAATCGGTCAGCACCACGGCGGTCCCGGCGGAGCCGCCGAAGCCGGTGAGCCAGGCGAGCCGCTGCGCATAGGCGCCGACATATTCGCTCATGTGCTCGTCGCTGATCGGAATCACGAAGCCATCGAGGCCGCGCGACTTGAGTTCCTGGCGCAGGGCATCGAGCCGCGCCTCATGGGTATTCATCAACATGGATTCGGTATCCGGCTTGCGGGGGTCATGGGGCCAACATAGGGCCCGTGCTGCGGAAGGGAAAGCATCGGGGCTGGCAATTGCTGCGCAGAAAGTGGGCACGAACACGTGGTGAAATGCCTGCATCCACTCCTTCGTCGTCCCCGCGAAGGCGGGGACCCCGCTTTCTTGGCGGGCGTGGCGAGAAGGAAGCGGGGCCCCCGCGACGGGATTGGTTTGGGAGGCTGGGTGGTTGATGGCGGCCAAGGCTCCGTTATCGACAAGCGCGACACTTTCCCTTTCGCGAGGCAGGCCCTAGATCGTGCCCATGGCAGATTCCACCCAGACCCTTGCAGGTCCTCCACAGGCGGCGAAGAAGCCGCAGAGCTTCACCCGTCACGGCGTGACCGTCGAGGACGATTACGCATGGCTGCGCGATGCCGGCTATCCGGAAGTCACCGACAAGGAAGTGCTCGCGCATCTTGAGGCCGAGAACCAGTGGTTCGAAGGCCGCATGGCCGGCCAGCAGGGCAAGATCGACGCGCTGTTCAAGGAAATGCGCGCGCGGATCAAGGAAGCCGACAAGTCGGTGCCGCAGAAGGACGGCGATTACCTCTACTGGATCGAGTTCGAGGAAGCCGCCGAGTACAAGAAGTGGTGGCGCCGGCCGGTCGGCGCCAGGGATGACGGTTCCGCCGACGAGCTGATCCTTGACGAAGTGGCGCTGGCCGAGGGCAAGGACTACTTCAACCTTGGCGCCATCTCCACCAGTGCCAACGGCAAGCTGCTGGCCTATTCGGTGGACGACAACGGCTCCGAGCGCTTCACCGTCCATATCAAGGACCTTGTCACCGGCGAACTGCTGGCGGACGAGATTCCGGGCACGCTGTCCGCGCTCGTCTGGGTCGCGGACGACAAGGGCCTCGTCTACTCGCTCGCCAACGAGCAGTGGCGCACCGACAATGCCCGCCTGCACTGGCTGGGCCAGCCGCTGGAAAGCGATGTCGAGCTGTACCACGAGGATGACGAGGGCTTCCGCGTCGGCTCCTCGCTCTCGGCCAACGAGAAGTGGCTGCTGATCGGCAGCAGCGATCACGAAACCAGCGAAACCCGCCTCGTGTCCGCCGCCGATCCGCTGGGCGAACAGATCCTCGTCAAGCCGCGCCGGAAGGGTGTGGAGTACGATGTCGATGAGCGCGAGGGCGTGCTCTACATCCACACCAACGACACGCACGAGAACTTCCGCCTTGCCACCGCGCCGCTCGCCAATCCCGGCGAATGGACCACGCTGATCGAAGGCACCGACGCGTTCTACCTGACCGGCACCGACCTGTTCCGCGACTTCTACGTGGTCGAGGGCCGCAAGACGGTGGGGGCCGGGGCCGGGCTCGACCGGATCGAGGTGCGTTACTACGACGATCCCGCCCGCGTGGAGCCGATCTCGTTCCCCGAGGCGAGCTATTCGGCCGGTCTCGCCAACAATCCCGAATGGCATGTGACGACGCTGCGTCTGACCTACGAATCGATGGTCAGCCCCTCGACGGTCTATGATTATGACGTGGCCGCGCGCACGTTGGACGTGCTCAAGGTGCAGGAAATCCCCTCGGGCTACGACGCCGCGCTCTATGCTACCGAACGGCTGGAGATCGTCGCGCGCGATGGTACGCCGGTGCCGGTTTCGGTGGTCTATCGCCGCGATCGCGTCGGGGCCGGGCCGCTGCATCTCTACGGTTACGGCGCTTACGGCATCTCCATCGATCCGGGCTTCTCGACCACGCGGCTCAGCCTTGTCGATCGCGGCTTCGCTTATGCCATCGCGCATATCCGGGGCGGCGACGACATGGGCCGGGCCTGGTACAAGGCGGGCAAGCTCGAAAAGCGCACCAATACGTTCAATGACTTCGTGGACGTGGCCAAGGGCCTTGTCGAACGCGGCTTTACTGCGCCGGGCAAGATCTCGATCTCCGGCGGATCGGCGGGCGGCGAGCTGATGGGCGCGGTGATCAACTCCGATCCCGATCTGTTCGGCGCGGTAGTGGCGCATGTGCCCTTCGTGGACGTGCTCAACACGATGCTCGACGATACCCTGCCGCTGACTCCGGGCGAGTGGCCGGAGTGGGGCAATCCGATCGAGGACAAGGCCGCTTTCGAGCTGATCCTCAGCTATTCGCCTTACGATCAGGTCAAGGCGCAGGCCTATCCGCCGCTGATGGTGACGGCGGGCCTTAACGACCCGCGCGTGACCTATTGGGAACCGGCCAAGTGGGTGGCGAAGCTGCGTGAGGTGAAGACCGACCGCAACGAGCTGATCCTCAAGACCAACATGGGCGCGGGCCACGGCGGCAAGTCCGGCCGCTTCGAAAGCCTGAAGGAAACGGCGGAGGAATTCGCCTTCATCCTCTGGCAGCTTGGCATCGAAGGCTGAGGGCGCCTTGAGCGACCGGTTCTCGACCACCTTTACGGCGCGGGCCCATGACATCGACGTCATGGGCCACGTCAACAATGCGGTCTGGGTGCAGTGGATGGAGGCCATCGCCGTCGCCCACTGGGAGGCCGATGCCACGCCCGAGCAGGTCGAACGCTACGTCTGGGTCGTGACCCGGCACGAGATCGACTATCGCGGCAATATCGCCGAGGGTGAGACGGTCACGGCGGAGACTTTCATTCCCGAAGGGCCCACCGGCGCGCGGTTCGACCGGCGTGTCGAGTTTCGCAACGGTGCCGGCAAGGTGATCGTTGCGGCGAAAACGACCTGGGCGATGATCGACAGGCAAACCGGGCGGATCATGCGCGTCCCGCCGGAAGTCGCCGTGCGCTTCAGTGCAGGTTGACGACCGTGGGATCCGGGGCCGGCTCGGGATCTGACGCAAGCGAAGCAGGCGCCGCGAACGTGGTGCTCTCGGTGCGGTTCCGCCCGGCCGCCTTGGCTTCGTAAAGCAGGCGGTCGCAAGTGCGGTAAAGATCGGTGAAGCGCATCGGCGGCGCGGCGGTGACCATGCCCATGCTGGCGGTGACCGGCCGGTCCAGCATCGGCACTTCGGCAGCGATCCGGGTCGGGATCGCCTGCCGCCGCCGCTCCGCCCGCTCGGCCCCGTTGCGGCCGCGCAGCAGCAGCAGGAATTCCTCGCCGCCGAGACGGACCGCCACGGTATCCTCGTCGGGCATCAGTGCGACCGCCACCGCGCGCAGCACGGTATCGCCGGTGGCATGGCCGCGCGTGTCGTTGATCTGCTTGAAATGGTCGAGGTCCAGCACCGCCATGGTATCGAACCCGTCGAGCACGAGGCGGGTATAGCGCTCCTCGAACCCGCGACGGTTGTAGAGCCCGGTCAGCGGATCGCGCTCGGCCAGGCTTTCGAGGATGCGGGCCTGGGTGATGGCGCGGTCGCGCTGGTCCTTGATCGCCATGAAGCGGTCCGCCGCGCCCAGCGTGGTGACGAGCACTTCGAACGCGATGGAGAAGTGCTGGATGCCCATCAGCCCCATCGGCGTATTGGTCGCGCCCAGCATAGAGGTGATGCGCACCACGCCCATCGTCATAAGCGGCGCCCAGCCGACGATCTGGAACCAGACCGTGCGGCTGCCGCGCAAGGCCGCCGTCGCCATCGTCCAGCCGAGCAGGAAGATGAAGGGCAGGAACGAGGCGTAGTAGACCGTGGCGACGCTGGGCAGCAGCACGCCGCTGGCGACATTGTAGTAGACCGCCCAGAACAGCACCCAGGGGATCGTCGCCGTCAGCAGCATTTTCTGCCGCTTGCCCAGCATGCCGGGTTCCAGCAGGTTGTCGAAGAAGCGGGCGCCGCCGATGATAATCAGGCTCCAGCTCAGCGAGGACAACAGGCAGAGCTGGTTGAGCGACAGCGACGCGAAGCGGTTGACGATGCCGCTGGCGACCGCCGTCTGAAGCAGCATCGCGAAGACGCCGAGCGCGTGCCACAGCGCGAAAGGCTGGCGCAGCACGCGGTAGATCGCGAAATTGAGCGCCAGCGGCATGAACATCAGGCCGCAGAGCGCGGCCAGCACCAGTTCGTCCCGGCTCACCGCCGCCTCGCTGGGGGGCGGCATGATCCGCGCGTCGGAGAGCAGGCCCTTGTGGCGCGGGCCGGTCACTTCAAGGACATAGGCGGCCACCGGCTTGTGGCTCGCGCCGGAAAGGCGGGGAAGCGGCATGCGCATCGTCCACGAGGTGGAGGAGAAGCTGAGGTCCTCGGGCCGGATCTCACGCGTGACGCTACTGCCGTCGGTGCCGATCACGGTCAGCCGCATGGCGGCGAATCGGGTGAGGCGCGTGATCAGCACTTCGCCGGGGACCGGGGTGCTGCCCGCCATGTCGAGCCGCACGAAACTGGCCTGGCTGCCGTCTATCGGCCAGGCGCTGCGCCGGCAGTCCCACCGCGCGGGATCGCGGGCCAGCGCGGCTCCGGACGCGGATTCCGGGGCCAGTGTGGTGCAGACCGAGCCGGGGGCGAAAGTGGTGCCGCCAGAAACCCCGGCAGACGCGTCGGCTGGAGCAGCGACCGCAAGCAGCGCGAAGATCGCCGCCGCCAAGCCGATGAGAAAGTGCCGTGCCCGCCAGAACATATTCGCCCTGTAGAGCACGGCGCTCAAAATGTGGTTAACAGGTAGGCAAAAATTACCCGAGCAGACTTGCTGTGGGCACATATTCGTAGCCGAGTTCGCTGGCCACGGCTTCGAAGGTGACTTTGCCGGCATGGACGTTCAGGCCCTCGGCAAGGTGCGGATCGGCCTTGAGTGCGGCCTTCCAGCCAAGGTTGGCGATCGCCAGCGCATGCGGCAGCGTTACGTTGTTCAGCGCGTAAGTGCTGGTGCGGGCCACCGCGCCGGGCATGTTGGCGACGCAGTAGTGAACGATCCCGTCCACCACGAACGTAGGCTCGGCATGGGTGGTGGGGTGGCTGGTCTCGAAGCAGCCGCCCTGGTCGATGGCCACGTCCACCAGCACCGCGCCGGGCTTCATGGTGGAGAGCATCGCGCGCGATACCAGCTTGGGCGCGGCGGCGCCCGGGATCAGCACCGCGCCGATCACCAGATCCGCATCGGCCACGCTCTCGGCCAAGTTGGCGGTGCTGGAGAAGCGCGTCTTGGCGCGTGCTTCGAAGTAGATGCCCAGACGTTCGAGCACGTCGGGGCTGCGGTCCAGAATGGTCACGTCGGCGCCGAGGCCGACCGCCATCTGCGCGGCATTGAAGCCGACCACGCCGCCGCCGATCACCGCGACTTTGCCCGGCATCACGCCCGGCACGCCGCCCAACAGCACGCCGCGCCCGCCGTGGGCCTTCTCCAGCGCGGTCGCACCCGCCTGGATCGACATGCGGCCCGCCACCTGGCTCATCGGCTTGAGCAGCGGCAACTGGCCGCCGGGGCCGGTCACCGTCTCATAGGCGATGGCGGTGACGCCGGACTTCACGAGGTCCGCCGTCTGCTCCGGATCGGGCGCGAGGTGCAGGTAGGTATAGAGGATCTGGCCTTCGCGCAGCATGGCGCGCTCGGCGGCCTGCGGCTCCTTGACCTTCACGATCATCTCGCAGCCTTCGAAGACCTCGCGGGCCGTGGCGACGAGCTTCGCACCCTGCCGGGCATAGGCCTCATCGCTGGCGCCGATGCCAAGGCCGGCGCCCTGTTCGACCCAGACCTCGTGGCCATGGGCGACCAGTTCGCACACGCTCTCCGGCGTGAGGCCGACGCGATATTCGTGATTCTTGATTTCCCGGACGGTACCGACGCGCATGATTTCGACTCCGCAAAACTTTCCTGCCGACCGAAATACACCCGCCTCCGCGCAAAGTTTCACCGAATTGGGCTTTGCTTCAAGCGAGAACAGGAATATTTCCCTCTCTTGAAACAAACGACAAGAGATTTTCCCATGGACCGGGCAGACCGCGCACTCCTTGAAGCGTTGCAGGCTGACTCCTCCCGCTCGATCGCGGATCTGGCCGTGCTGGTGAATCTCTCGTCCTCCGCCTGCCACCGCCGGATCCGGGTGCTGGAGGAGCAGGGGATGATCCTTGGCTATGCGGCACGCGTCGATCCCCGGCGGCTGGGGCTCTCGGTGGAAGTCTTCGTGGAGATCACGCTGACCAGCCAGAGCCGGGAAGCCATGGAACGCTTCGAACGCGCGGTGGGCGATTTCGACGACATCCTCGAATGCCACCTGATGTCGGGCGCGGCGGATTACCAGCTACGCGTGGCGGCCGTGGATCTCGATCATTACGACCGGATCCACCGCAATTGTCTGGCGCGGTTGCCGGGGGTTTCGTCGATGCGGACGAGCTTTTCGCTGCGGCGGATCAAGCGGTTCGAGGGGTATGCAGTGCCTTGAGGCTGGTTCCTCCCCTTACGCAGGGGAGGAACCCGCCTAGCGCATCGCCTCAATGCGCATCCCGCAGATCCTGCGTGATGATCCGATCCCGTGCCGCGCGGATATCGCCCGTTTCGTACTGGATCGACAGCCGTTCCTTGTCGCTGGCGCGGTACATGCTTTCGGCATTGTCGATCTGCTCGCCCGATAGGCCGAGGTCTTCCAGAGCCTCGCGCGCCATCAAGACGGCCGATTCCATCACTTCGCGCACCATGAAGGTGACCGGGGCATCCATCAGCCGGATCATCGTGCGCCGGTCGAAGACGCGGGCCATGATGCGGGCATTGGGGAACGCCTCGTGCACGCCCAGCAGGAAGCTTTCGGTAAGCTGGTCGCCATCAATGCAGAACACCAGCATCTGCGCCTCGCCCGCGCCCGCCTGCCGCAGCAGGTCGATACGCGTGCCGTCACCGAACCAGACTTTGGCGCCGAAGCCGCTGGCCACGTCGATCATCTCGATATCGGTATCGATCAGAGTGACGGCGATCTCGGCGGCGATCAGCACTTGCGCCACGGTCTGCCCGAAGCGGCCATAGCCGACGACGAGCGTGCTGGCGCCGTCCAGGCGCGGGCCTTCGCGGGTTTCCTTGCTGGTAGGCATCTCGCGGATGCGCGCGGTGGCCATCATCAGGAACGGGGTGGTGACCATCGAAAGCGTGATGATCGCGCTGAACAGGCTGGCGGCGCTGGGGTCGATCAGCCACGCATCCTTGGCCTGCGCGAAGAGCACGAAGCCGAATTCACCGCCCTGGCTGAGCAGGAGGCCCAGTGCCAGCGCGCTGCGCCAGTTCATCCGGAAGGCCAGAGCGATCAGGAAGATCACTCCGCTCTTCACCGCGATCAGCGCCAAGGCCATGGTGGCGACGAACAGCGGCCTTTCGGCGATGGCGGAAAGGTCCAGCATCATGCCCACGGACATGAAGAATAGGCCCAGTAGCAGCGTGCGGAACGGCTCGACATCGGCCTCCAGCTCGTGGCGGTAGGGCGTATCGGCCAGCATGACGCCGGCGACGAAAGCGCCCAGCGCGGTCGAGAGGCCCAGCGCCTGCATCAGCGCGGCCGAGGCGATCACCGTGAACAGCGCGGCGAAGACGAACATCTCGCGCTCGCCCAGATTGCCGATCAGGCGGAACAGCGGGCGGATCACGAAGCGTCCGGCGGCGATCAGTCCGGCGATGGCCGCCAGCGTGATGAGTGCCAGTTCCCAGCCCGGCGTGCCCGCGGGCAGGTTCGGGTTGCGGTTCATGGCCGCCGTGATCGTGATCAGCGGGATGATCGAGAGGTCCTGGAACAGCAGGATCGCGAAGGACCGCTCACCGAAGGGCGTATGCAGGCGGCCCTGGCTTTGCAGCAGCGGCAGCACCTGCGCAGTGGAGGACAGGCCCAGCGGCAGGCCCAGCGCCAGCGAGGCCGCGACACTGAAGCCGGTGCAGAAATAGATCACCGCCGAGATCGCCAGCCCGCAGAGCGCCACTTGCAGCAGGCCGAGCCCGAAGATCTCGTTCCGCAGCCGCCAGAGCCGCCGGGGCGCGAGTTCGAGGCCGACGATGAACAGCAGGAACGTGATGCCCAGTTCGGCGATGCCCAGCTTGTTCTCGGGATCGCCGACCAGATTGAGGATGAAAGGCCCAAGGACAGCGCCCGCCAGCAGGTAACCCAGCGTGGCACCCAGGCCGAGGCGGCGGAACAGCAGGACGAAGGCAAGCGCGGTGCCGAGCAGCAGAAAGCCGTCGCGCAGCAGGAATGCCTGGGAATGATCTTGCATCGGGTCCTTTCGGGGGCAGGCACGCTGTATCGGCAATGGGGGGGCACGGCGTGATCCGGCCCGGCCGCAGGTTAGGGGTTTCCGCCGCAAATACCAAGGCTGGCTTCGCGGCCGTCGCCGCTCGTATGTCCCTGCTTGACCTTGCGCGGCAATCCCGCTTTTCGTCGGGAATCAAGACTGCCGGGCCGAACGAAGGGCCATCGAGCGGTCGGGCGCATTCAAAGGGGCATATCCGATGCGAGCACTTCTACTGGCCGGGGCCGCCATGGCTCTGGTGACGGCACCGCTGTCCACGGCGGGCGCACAGTCCGGCGAGGCTCAGGCCTCGGCACAGATCGACAAGGTCATCGACGAGGGGCTGAGCCACAGTCAGGCGATGGCGAGTGCCTCCGAACTGATGGACGGCATCGGCCCGCGCCTCACCCATTCGGAGAACATCGAGCGCGCGCGGGACTGGGCCGTGGCCAAGTTCGCCGCTTATGGCCTCTCCAACGTCCACAAGGAGCCTTACCGCTTCGGCATGGGCTGGAACCTCGATTCGTGGTCGGCAGCGATGGTTTCGCCGCGTCCTCTGGTGATGCGGGCGATCCCCGTGGCGTGGTCTCCCGCCACCGCCGGCACGCTGCGCGCGCCGGTGATCCTCGCGCCGATGACGCGCAAGGAGAACTTCGACGCATGGCGCGGCAAGCTGGCGGGCAAGATCGTCATGGTCAGTCTGCCCGGAACCGGCAGCGAGCCCGACAAGCCTGCCTTCCGCCGCCTTGAGGCCGGCGATATCGCCAAGAACGACCACTTCGACCTGCCGACGGGTGAGGACGAGGATGACGCCCGCTTCATCAAGCGCGTGATGTTCGCGGGCGAACTGTCGGAATTCCTCAAGTCCGAAGGCGCGGTGGGCATGGTGCGCATGAGCGTGCGCGATGGCGGGCTGGTCCACGGCGAAGGCTATAACCTGGCGCCCGATCACGGGCTGGCGCTGCCCTTCATGGAGCTGGCGGCCGAGGACTATCGCCGTCTCGCAAGGCTGGAAGTGACCGGCCAAGGGACCGGGACGGCACCCACGATGGAAATGGCGATCGCCGCGCGGTTCGACCGCAGCAACCTCGACGATGCCAACGTGATCGCCGACATTCCCGGCCGCGATCCCAAGGCGGGCTACGTCATGGCGGGTGGCCACTTCGATAGCTGGATCGCCGGTGACGGCGCCAGCGACAACGGCGCGGGTACTGTCGTGGTGATGGAGGCGGCGCGTATCCTGGCCAAGATGCCCAAGCCCCGCCGCACCATCCGCTTCGCGCTGTGGACAGGCGAGGAGCAGGGCCTGCTCGGCTCGATCGCCTATATCGAACAGCACATGGCGACGCGCGGGCTCGATCCCAACGTCCTGGGTCTGGAGCGCATGCAGCGCTGGACCACGGCCTGGCCGATCGCGACCAAGCCCGGCTATTCGGAAATGAAGGCCTATTTCAACCTCGACAACGGCTCGGGCAAGATCCGGGGCATCTATGGCGAGGGCAATATCGCCGCGATCCCGACGCTCCAGAAGTGGCTGAAGCCCTTCGCCTCGATGGGCGCAGACAGCGTCGTCGCCGGGCGGACCGGGGGCACCGATCACCAGTACATGCAGGCGATCGGGCTGCCCGCGTACCAGTTCCTTCAGGATCCGCTCGACTACGGCAGCCGCGTCCACCATTCGAGCATCGACACGGTTGATCACATGAAGGCCGACGATATCCGTCAGGCGGCGACGATCATGGCGGGCATGCTCTGGCAGGCGGCGAATTCGGATACCGAACTGCCCCGTCCGCCGCTGCCGACGCGGCCTAGCAAGCCCGATCCGTTCGTGGTGAAGGATCCCAACGCGCAGTAAGGGGGCTGGGGCTTCCTCCCCTGCAAGGGGAGGTGGCAGTCCGCAGGACTGACGAAGGGGTGTCCGCGCCAGAGTGGATACCCCTTCGCCGCCCATTCAAACTTCGGTCCGACGGGCAATCCCCACGGATAAAAATCCCGTCGCCCCCGCGAAGGCGGGGGCCCCGCTTTTCTTGAGTTCACGCAGAGACGCGGAGGCGCCGAGAGACCGTGCGGTCATCCGCCGTTCCCTCTGCGCCTCCGCGTGCTGAAAAAGAAGAAGCGGGATCCCCGCCTTCGCGGGGATGACGGGGTGCTCTCGCGCAAACGGCGATGAAGGGCGGGAGGCCTAAACGCTCCCGCCACAACCCGCGTTAAAGCGGGCTGCCGTTCTCATCCCGATAGATATCGCGCCGCCCGACATGGTTCGCCGGGCCGACGTAGCCGTCCTGCTCCATGCGCTCCACCCATTTGGCGGCGGTGTTGTAGCCCACACCCATCTGGCGCTGCAGCCACGAGACGGAGACCTTCTGGTTCTCGAACACCAGCTGGCACACCTGACGGTACTTGCGCTCTTCCGGCGCGTCGGAGGCAGTGGCGTCGAGGTCGTCGAAGCCGAACGAGCCTTCTTCCGGCTCGTTGGTGACGGCATCGACGTAGTCGGGCTTGCCCTGCGCGCGCCAGTGATCGGCGACATGCTCGACTTCCTCGTCCGACACGAAGGGGCCGTGGACGCGCTTCACCGGGTCGGAGCTGGGCTTGTAGAGCATGTCGCCCTTGCCCAGCAGCTGCTCGGCGCCCTGTTCGCCCAGGATGGTGCGGCTGTCGATGCGGCTGGTGACGGCGAAGGACACGCGGGTAGGCAGGTTGGCCTTGATGACGCCGGTGATGACGTCGACCGAGGGGCGCTGCGTCGCCATGATCAGGTGGATGCCCGCCGCGCGGCTCTTTTGCGAGAGGCGCTGGATCAGCACTTCGATTTCCTTGCCGACGGTGACCATGAGGTCGGCCAATTCGTCGACGATGAGGACGATCTGCGGCAGCGTCTCGTAATCGAGCTGGCGGTCTTCGTAGAGTTCCTCGCCCGTCTCCGGGTCGAAGCCGATCTGGATGCGGCGGCCGAGCGGCTTGCCCTTGGCGGCGGCGGCGCGGACCTTCTCGTTGAAGCTGGCGAGGTTGCGGACGCTGATCTCGCTCATCTGGCGATAGCGGCGCTCCATTTCCTCGACCGCCCACTTGAGCGCGCGCACGGCCTTGGGCGGCTCGGTCACCACTGGCGAGAGCAAGTGCGGAATGTCGTCGTAGCTCTTGAGTTCCAGCACCTTGGGATCGACCAGGATCAGACGGCACTGCGCCGGCGTCAGGCGGTAGAGCAGCGAGAGCAGGATGGTGTTGAGGCCGACCGACTTACCGGAGCCCGTGGTACCGGCGACCAGCAAGTGCGGCATCGTTGCAAGGTCCGCCACCACTGGCTCGCCGGCGATGTCCTTGCCGAGGATGATCGGCAGCATGCCCTTGTGATTGGCGAAGGCCTCGGAGGCGACCATTTCCTTGAACGAGACCATCTGGCGGTCCGCGTTCGGCAGTTCGATGCCCATGACGGTGCGGCCGGGGATCGACGAGACGCGGGCCGAGATCGCGGACATGTTGCGGGCGATATCGTCGGCCAGACCGATCACGCGGCTGGCCTTGATGCCGGGCGCGGGCTCCAGTTCGTACATGGTGACGACCGGGCCGGTGCGCACCGCGGTAATCTCGCCCTTCACATTGAAGTCGTCGAGCACGGTTTCCAGCAGGCGCGCGTTGCGTTCGAGGCTGAGCTTGTCGATCTTGGGCTGCGAGTTCGGCAGCGGATCGTTGAGCAGTTCAAGGCCGGGCAGCGCGAACTTGTCGAACATGTCCTTCTGGCGATTGCCGATGTTGAGCTGCGCGGGCGAGGCGGGGGCCTTGGGATCGCTGATCTCGGGCGCCTTGCGCGGCTTGGCGGCCGGTTCGCGGGCGCCCGCTGCGGCTGGCTCATCGCCGAAATCATCGTCCATGAACGGGGCAGACTGCGCTTTCGGGGCCTTTTCGCGCGACTTCTCGCGGACCTTTTCCGTTTCGGCGCTGCGCGGCGATACCTCGTCCCGCGCGGGCAGGCGGCCGATGCGGCCGGGCAGGGTGAGCAGGCGGCCCCAGTCCCAGGCGAAGACGCTGCCCGCGAGCATCAGCCCGGCGCCAAGGCAGACCACGGCGATCGCGAAAGTCAGCCATCCGGCGAACATGCCCGGCAGCAGCGCGGCCAGCGAGGTGATCGCCCAGGCCCCGAGCAGGCCGGAAATCCCGCCCATCGATGCGGGCAGGGTGCCGCCCGGCTGGACGAAGGTCAGGCCCAGCACCGAAGAGGTCGCGCCGGCTTGCGGGAAGGCAAGGCTCAGCACCGTGGCGATCAGCATCATGGCCAGCGCCAGCACGAAGACCGGGCGCCACCAGCGCTGATTCGAATGCTCGACCTCGCTGTCTTCCTCTTCCACCAGCAGCCAGAGCTTGCGCGCGAAGACGTAGAGCAGCGGCACGAACAACGCCGAAACCGGGCCGAACAGCAGCAGCACGCGCTCCGCCACCCAGGCGCCCGCCGGGCCCGCCCAGTTCTCTGCCGGGCCGCCGGCGGCGGTGGAGGCGGAGGGGTCGGTCTGGTGGTAGCTCAGCAGCGCCACGGCAAGGAACACCATCGCCGCGAAGAGCAGCAGTGCGCCGCCCAGTTCGGTCGCACGGCGCAGAGACCGCTTGAGCACTGCGCGCCAGTCCGGTTTGGCGATTCGCCGTCCGGGTGCGATGGGCCGTGTCGCCATTGGAATTTCCCTTGATTTCGGCCCGCAATATTGCGTCGGCGGGGGACTCGCCGTCAAGAATGGACCGGGAACAAGCCTGTGGGTGTTTGCTTTTGCGCGCCCGGGCGGGGGATGATGGCGCCTAGCCGAACGCGGCGATGGCGGCCCATTTGCGGTTGGGCAGGGTGCGGGCACGGCGTGACGTCATGCCGCCAAGCGCGATGACTGGGACCCGCGCATGGGCGGCGAGCAAGTGGAACCGCGTGGGGCCGAGGGTCGCTGCGCCGGGGTGCGAGCGGGTGGTGAAAACCGGCGAAATCAGCACGATGTCCGCCCTTGCGCGGTGGGCTTTGGCGAGTTCGTGCAGCGAATGGACCGTGACGAGCCGCAGCGTCGCGGGGCCGCTCGCCAGCCGCTCCTGGGCGCCGTAGACGCCGTCGGCGCGCCATTGTCGGGCCTCGCGGGGCGTGCCTGACAGCACGATCCAGTGGCCGAAGCGGCGCGCCGCGCGCCGGAGCGCCTCGAAACGGGCACGGCGTTCGGCGGGCGGCAGGTGGTAGTGCCGGAATACCAGCCCCGATCCGCGCGGCAGCCGCGCGAGCGCTTTTTCCAGCGCCGCGTCGTTCCGGGCGTCGCTGATGAGCCAGATGTCGGGCCAAAAGTCTGGATGTGGTGGCTGGCGGTTCGGCACGGGGACGCTATAGCAGCGCGCCATGGATCAGCCAGCTTCTCCTCTTCAGGCCGTTCGCGCCCAGATCGCTCATGCCGCCGGCATCGCCGGCCGCCAGCCTGAGGCCATCGAACTCGTCGCCATTTCCAAGACCCATCCGGCCGAAGCCATTCTGCCGCTTATTGCCGAGGGCCAGCGCGTGTTCGGCGAGAACCGCGTGCAGGAAGCCGAGGCCAAGTGGCCGGAACTGCGCGCGGCGCATCCCGATATCGCGCTTCACCTTGTCGGCCAGCTTCAGTCGAACAAGGCGGATGAGGCCGTGGCGCTGTTCGATTGCATTCACTCGCTCGACCGGCCTTCGCTGGTCTCGGCGCTGGGCAAGGCGATGGACAAGTCCGGGCGTCAGGTTCCCTGCTTCGTGCAGGTGAATATCGGCGCGGAAGAGCAGAAGGGCGGCTGCCCGATTGCCGAAGTGCCTGCCCTGCTGGCTTTGGCGCGCGAGGCGCAGATCCCGCTTGCCGGTCTGATGTGCGTGCCGCCGGCCGGGATCGAGGCGGCGCCGTTCTTTGCGCTGCTCGCCAAGATCGGCCGGGATAATGGCGTTTCCGGCCTGTCGATGGGGATGAGCGAGGACTTCGAGACCGCGATCATGCTCGGCGCGACGCATGTGCGTGTGGGCAGTGCGCTGTTTGGGGCGCGGGGCTGAACTTCTATTTTCCTCCCCTGCAAGGGGAGGTGGCAGCACGAAGTGCTGACGGAGGGGTGTAACCGGTTCCTTGGTGTTCGACCGAGAGGCTGACACCCCTCCACCACCCTTCGGGCGGTCCCCCTCCCCTTGCAGGGGAGGGCTGTGGGCCAATCAAGCCATCCGAAACGCCAGCAGCGACAGCCCGAAGCCTGCGAACAACCCGCCGGTCAGCCGGTTGAAAGCGCGCTTCACGCCTGCACGGCCGAGGTGGTGGGACAGCGCACGGCCGCTGAACGCGTAAACCGAGTACCAGAACGCCTCGATCACCGCGAAGACGGCCACCAGAATGGCGAACTGCGTCGCCTGCGGGCGGGCCGGGTCGATGAACTGCGGCAGGAAGGCCGCCGCGAAGACGATGGCCTTGGGATTGCTGATCGAGATCGCATAGCCGCCGCGCAGCAGCGCCAGCCATGAAACCTCCGGCCGCACCGTCTGGGCAACGTCGTCATCTTCGGAAACCGGCGCGCGCCATGCCTTGACGGCAAGGAACAGCAGATAACCGGCACCGACAAGGCGCAAAGCCGTAAACGTGCCCGGCAGCGCATGAAGCAGCGCGCCAAGGCCGACGGCGGAGGCTGTCAGCAGGGTAACGAGACCCAGCAGGCAGCCCGCCATTGTTGCGATGGTGCGCTTCACGCCCAGTTCCACGCTGCGCGAAAGCACGTGGAGCATGTTCGGGCCCGGCGTCGCGCTCAGCAGGAAGACCGCGACCGCGTAGATCCAGAGGGTGTGAAGCGCCATCGAGGTTCCTTAGTTGGGCGTGTCCAGCTCGTTGCCGGTCAGGGTGACGACATGGAGCAGGTTGGTGGAGCCGGGCACGCCGAACGGCACGCCGGCCAGCGCGACAAGGCGGGTGCCGGCGGCGCCGAAGCCGTGGCGCAGCGCCATGCGCTTGCCCTTGGCGATCATCTCCTCGAAGCTGCCGATGTCCTTGGTGGTGACGGCATGCGCGCCCCACAGCAGGGCAAGGCGGCGCGCGGTCTTGGGCGAAGGCGTCAGCACCAGCATCGGCGCGGCGGGACGCTCGCGCGCCACGCGGCGGGCGGAACCGCCCGAACCGGTGAAGACGATGATGCCCTCGATCGGCAGGGTATCGGCAATCGTTGCGCAAGAGGCCGAAAGCGCGTCCGCCGTGGTCGCGTCGGGCGGGGTCTGGGCAAGGTGGATGCGTTCGCGATAGGTGGAATCGGCTTCCACCGTAACGGCGATGCGGTCCATGATCGTCACGGCCTCGACCGGCCACTGGCCCGCCGCCGTCTCGGCCGAGAGCATGACCGTATCGGCGCCGTCGTAGACCGCATTGGCCACATCGGACACTTCGGCGCGGGTGGGCGAGGGGCTGGTGATCATCGATTCCAGCATCTGCGTGGCCACCACCACCGGCTTGCCGACCGCGCGGGTCTTGGCGATGATGTGCTTCTGGATCGGCGGCACTTCCTCGGGCAGCAGTTCGACGCCGAGATCGCCGCGGGCGACCATGATGCCGTCCGACAGTTCGATGATGCCGTCGATCGACTGGACCGCGGCGGGCTTCTCGATCTTCGACATCAGCGCGCAGTGGCCGCCGATCAGGCGGCGCGCTTCGGCCACGTCCTCGGGACGCTGGACGAAGGAGAGGCCGATCCAGTCGGCGCCCTGTTCCACCGCGAAGGAAAGGTCGCGGCGATCCTTGTCGGTCAGCGCGGGCACCGGCACGATGGTATCGGGCACGTTCACGCCCTTGCGGTCCGAAATCATGCCGCCGACTTCGGCGGTGCAGAGGATCGAATCGGCTTCGGGCTTGATGACGACAAGGCGCAGCTTGCCATCGTCGATCAGCAGGCGCTGGCCCTTTTCGAGAATGCCGAACAGTTCGGGATGCGGCAGGCAGACGCGGTTTTCGTCACCCGGCGTGGGATCGCGGTCCAGCGTGAAGTGGGCGCCGTGGCGCAGGAACACTTTGCCTTCCGCAAACGTGCCGACGCGCAGCTTGGGGCCTTGCAGGTCGCACAGGATCGCCACCGGCCGCATCAGGTCCTTCTCGACCCAGCGGATATTGGCGATCGTCTCGCGGTGGGTGTCATGGTCGCCATGGCTCATGTTGACGCGGAACGCGTCGGCACCGGCCTTGAGCAGCTTGGCGATGGTCTCCTTGTCGCGGCTGGCGGGGCCCAGCGTGGCAAGGATCTTGACCTTGCGCTGGCGCTTGATGCCGCGATGATGGGGCGAACGGCGAAACGGGGGAGTGGTTGCCAAGGTCAGTGTGCCTCTTCCTGTATTGGTGCGACCTATGGCAAAGCCTGTCTGACAAACCAAGGACCAAGCGACGCGCCATGCACGAAAACAACTCTATAGACGATCTTGATGACGCCGTGGCGGCAGCGGCCTTCCGCCGCCTGGTCAGGCACTTGCAGACGCGCCACGATGCCGAGAACGTCGATCTGATGGGATTGGCTGGATTCTGCCGCAATTGCCTGGCCGACTGGATCCGCGACGCCGGCTTCCCGGGCGACAAGGCGGCGGCGCGCGAAGTGATCCACGGCATGCCGTTCGACGAATGGAAAGCCGCCTATCAGTCCGAAGCGACGCCCGAGCAGCTCGCGCGGATGGAAGAGAGCCTGAAGAAGAACGGCGGATCGCACTGAAATCGGTGTAGAGACTAGTCCGACAACATCGGAGCAGGCGGCGTCAGGAACTGGCGAGCTTCATCAGCACCAGCCCGATCAGGATCAGCCCGGCGGCGGCAAGCCGCAGCGGGCTGGCCGCCTCTCCGAGCACCGCGATTCCCACCACGAAGGCCCCCAGCGCGCCGATCCCCGTCCAGACCATGTAGGCAGTGCCGAGCGGCAGCGTGCGCATCGCCCATGCCAGCAGGCCGAAGCTGGCGAACATCGCGGTGATCGTGATCACGCTGGGCCAGAGGCGGCTGAATCCCTCGGACTGCTTCATCGCCGAAGCCCAGACGACTTCGAACAGACCGGCGATGACGAGGACGATCCAGGGCAGGGTTCCGGGCATTCGGGGCAACCTTCAATTCCAGCGGACGGCCGTCCGGACGGAGGGCCATTCAAATGAACAGGTTGCCGGGCCGTCCCGGTCTTGAGACTTCGCGCAACCGCAAGGACGCGCGAAACGGGAACGTGGTCACCGTCCCGGCCAGATAGGCGAGCCGGGCCGGGAAGGCAACGGCGAGGAGCGGCGGGAGATGGGCCGAGGACTTATCCCGCACTACGCACAGGATTTCCACAGCCCCCCGCTTTGCCCAAATCTCACGCAGCCGCTATCAGCGCCCGCCTACCCAGATTCATCACGATATTTTCCGGAGTTTTACCCGATGGCCGAAACCACCGACGATCGCCTGCGCCTCCTCATCGAGCGTATCGAGCGCCTCGAAGAAGAAAAGAAGGGCATCGGCGACGACATTCGCGACGTCTACAACGAAGCCAAGGCCGTGGGCTATGACGTCAAGATCATGCGCCAGATCGTCCGCATCCGTAAGATGAAGCCCGACGATCGCCGCGAAATGGACATGATCCTCGATACCTACAAGGCCGCTCTCGGCATCGACTGATCTTGTTCGGGCCTAGGCCCGGAAGCGGCACCGGCCCTCTCCCCCACCCGACCTCCCAAAATTCTACCCCGGTAGGGGAGATCGGGAGGGGGAGAGGGCCGGTGCCGCAAAATCAAACGCCGAAATGCACCAGTACCAAGGTCGCCGCATTGGCGCCGGCGTGCTGGAGCATCGCGGCAGGCAGGCCGATGCGCTGGCGCGTGAAGCCCAGCATCAGCGCCGCCCAGAGCTGCGGCAGCACCATCGGCAGCGACAGCATCGAGACGCTGGGGTAGTTCATCAGGTGGACGCCCGCGAACAGCAGCGCCACGATCCAGAATATCGCCGGATAGGCGGCAACATAGCCCGCCGGAGGTTCGCGCCGCTTGCGCAGGCGAATCCATCCTCCCAGCGCGGCCACCGCCAGCACCAGCAGCAGGGCTATCAGCGCCACCGGGCCCACGGCTTTCGCATAGACCGCCAGAATCGCGAAGAGCACCGCGCAGGCCAGCAGCCACAGCGCGCGCGGCCGTCCGGTCTGCCAGCCTCGGAAGATCGATTCTTCCACCATCGGCGCGACGGCGACGGCGAAGGGTAGCAGCCAGCCCGAAGGCAACTTGTCGAAAGCGTCGGGCGAGGGCAGGTGCATCGCCTGCTGCCACAGGCTCAACAGCGGCAGCACCACCAGAAAGAGCCCGGCGACGTGGAGAATCTCCATCGTACCGAGCGCCGTCCACCCCTCGCGCGTGCGCAGGCCGATCGGCGTCAGCAGCGCCGGTCGCTTCAGGAATGTCGGAAGTTCGCGCAGCACGCCGGGCATGCGGGACGGGGCGGGGATGTCGATCCGGGTGGCCATGTGATGGACTGTTACTCCGGGCTTCCTTGCCAATTCGTTGTGCGATGCCGCACATCCTATCGGGCAGGCTCCCGTGCGGGCCGACTTGCCGGAACGGGCGGTTGCCCTTGGGTGCCGGGCTGTTGTAAGGCGCCCGACACATCATTCACCGGACCTCATTCACCGGGCCTCGCGGAACGATCCGTGGGCAGGCAAACGAGCGAAGCAAGAGCGGACCCATGGCAGGCCATTCCAAATTCAAGAACATCATGCATCGCAAGGGTGCGCAGGACAAGAAGCGCTCGGCGCAGTTCAGCAAGCTCAGCCGCGAAATCACTGTCGCCGCGAAGATGGGCATGCCCGATCCGGACATGAACCCGCGCCTGCGCGCCGCCGTCAACGCGGCCAAGGCGCAGTCGATGCCCAAGGACAACATCCAGCGCGCCATCGACAAGGCCAGCAAGGGTGACAGCGAGAACTACGAGGAAGTGCGCTACGAGGGCTACGGCCCTGGCGGCGTCGCCATCATCGTCGAGGCTCTGACCGACAACCGCAACCGCACTGCCACCAACGTGCGCACCGCGTTTGCCAAGAACGGCGGCAATCTCGGCGCTTCGGGCGCGGTTTCGCACGGGTTTGAGCGTCTCGGCCTGATCGAGTACCCCGCCAGCGTGGGTGACGAGGACAAGGTTCTCGAAGCCGCCATCGAAGCCGGCGCCGACGATGTCGAAAGCGATATGGGCGATGGCGACGAAAATCCGGGCAGCCACCAGATCTGGGTCTCGATCGATTCGCTGCACGAAGTTGCCCGTGAGCTGGAAAAGGTCCTTGGCGAAGCCGAGGGCGTGAAGCTGGCGTGGAAGCCCAACCTCAGCGTCGATGTCGATGCCGATTCGGCCGGCACGCTGATGAAGCTGGTCGATACGCTGGAAGACGACGACGACGTCCAGACCGTCTGGGGCAACTACGAGATCTCCGACGAGGTCATGGCCAAGTTGGCCTAAGGCCTAGCCTGAAGTGCTGGCCCTGATCGCCCGTGCGCTGATATCCGGCGCGATGATCGTGGCGATCGCCGAGATCGGCAAGCGCTTGCCCGCGATGGCCGCGCTTGTCGCCTCGCTTCCTCTGGTTTCGGTGCTGGGCATGATCCTGCTGTGGCATGCCCGGCCCGATGCCGAGAACATGGCGGTCCATGCCGGGGCGACCTTCTGGTACGTCCTGCCCTCGCTGCCGATGTTCCTGCTGATCCCGGCTCTGCTGCGGCATGGCGTGGGGTTCTGGCTGGCGCTGCTGGCCGGCTGCGCGCTGACCGTCGCGCTCTATCTGCTGATGGTGCATTTCGGCCCGCGCCTCGGCCTCAAGGTCTGACATCATGATTATCATCGGCCTCGATCCGGGCCTCACCTGCACCGGCTGGGGCATCGTGGCCAAGAGCGGCAGCCGCCTCAGCCACGTGGGCAATGGGCAGATCCGTACCGACACCAAGCTGTCGATGGCCGAGCGTCTGGTCGAACTCGACGCCGCGCTCACCGACGTGATCCTCCATCACCGCCCCGATTCGGGCGCGGTGGAGGAGGTCTTCGTCAACGTGAACCCGCAGTCGACGCTGAAGCTGGGGCAGGCGCGCGGCGTTGCCATGCTCAGCCTCGCGCGGGCGGGGATGCCGGTGGCGGAATATTCCACCAAGGTCATCAAGAAGGCGCTGGTCGGCACCGGCGGCGCCGACAAGAAGCAGATCCAGCACATGCTCAAGGTGCTGCTGCCCGGCGTGAAGCTGGCGGGCGAGGACGCCTCGGACGCGCTGGCCGTCGCCATCACCCACGCCAACATGCTGGGCAGTCACCGGTAACGGAACCGGCCCGGGGCAGCTCCGTTGCCCCATGATGGACAAGATTGACAAGACCCGGACCGACGCAAGCTGGATGCGCGAGGCGCTGGCCCTCGCCATGGACCGCAAGGGCACCGACCCCGCCAATACGCCGATCGCCGCGCTGGTGGTGCTGGACGGCAAACTGGTCGCCTCGGGCGTTAACCGTACCGCCGAATGCTGCGACGCCACCGCCCATGCCGAGATCGAGGCCTTCCGCGCCGCAGGCAAGGCGCTCGGCCGGATGCGGATGGAAGGCGCGACGCTCTACTCCACGCTCCAGCCTTGCGGCATGTGCACGATGGCGGCGGTCTGGGCCGGCGTGAGCCGCATCGTCTACGGCGCCGGCCGCGCGGACGTGCACCCGATGTATTTCGAGGCGCGGCACCTTTCGACCTTCGATTTCGTCGCGGACGCCTGGAAGGACGATCTCAGCCTGACCGCCGGCGTACTCGCGGCGGACTGCGCGGCGCTCTACTACCGGCCGTGGGATCACGTGCCGGAGGACCGGCAGGCCAACGATTGAGGCTGACCGTCGAGGATTGGGGCTAGCCTCGCGATTCCGTTCCTGCCATAGGAACAAACCATGATCGCCAAGCTTACAGGTCTGCTCGACGACACCGGCCCCGACTGGGCGATCATCGACGTGAACGGCGTCGGTTATCTCGTCCATTGTTCGGCGCGCACGCTCGACCATCTCGGCATCCGGGGGGACAAGGTCGTCGTCCATACCGAGATGCAGGTTTCCGAGACCGACCAGCGCCTGATCGGTTTCACCAGCGGGGCCGAGCGCAACTGGTTCCGTCTGCTGACGGCGGTGCAGGGCGTCGGCTCCAAAGTGGCGCTGGCGATCCTGTCGGCGCTGACGACCGAGGAATTGCAGCGTGCCTGCGCGGGCGGCGATAGCGCCATGGTCGCGCGCGCCAATGGCGTGGGGCCGAAGCTGGCCAGCCGCATCGTCAACGAGTTGAAGGACAAGGCCGGCGGGATGCCAACGGTGCCGGGCATGCCCGGTCTCTCGGCCGTGGCGACGCCCGTGGGCAATTCCAGCGCGGATGCGGTTTCGGCGCTTCAGAACCTTGGCTTCAAGCCTGCGATCGCTTCGATGGCGGTAGGCAAGGCGGTGGAGGAACTGGGCGAGGAGGCGGGCCTGAACGACCTCGTGCGCGTGGCGCTGAAGAGGGCTGCGGGGTGACGGGCACTCACACTTGTACCCAACGTCATCCTGAACTCGTTTCAGGATCCATTCTTCGCATTACCCGGAACTATCGGCGGCAAACCCAGACTCACCGCCAGATCGCGCCACGCCGGGTTCTCGGCATTGACGAGATTGATCTTCCACTGCCGGTGCCAGCGCTTGAGCTGCTTCTCGCGGGCAATCGCGCGCTCCATGTCGCCCAGCAGTTCGAAATGGACGAGCCGGTGAACGGCATATCGCGCGGTGAAGCCCGGCAAAGCGTCGTTTCGATGCTGCCACAGGCGGCGGATGAGGTTCGAGGTGACGCCGATGTAGAGCGTGCCGTAGTGCCCGCTCGCAAGGATATAGACGCAAGGCTGGCGCTCGTCCCGCATGGCGCCGGGTTTGCGGCCCGATGGATGCTGAAACAAGTTCAGCATGACGGGATTGCAGAGATTTCACCCTTTCCTTGCCAATATACGCATCGTCACCCTGAACGTGTTTCAGGGTCCATTTCGCGGCAGGCGCCGAGTTCATGACCGATAACCCCATACTCACCTCCGCCCGCCAGCCTGAGGACGCCGACGCGGCGCTAAGGCCGAAGACGCTTGCCGAATTCGTCGGGCAGGCGGCGGCGAAGGACAATCTTCGTGTCTTCATCGAAAGCGCCAAGTCGCGGCGCGAGGCGATGGACCATACGTTGTTCTTCGGCCCCCCCGGGCTCGGCAAGACGACGCTGGCGCAGATCGTCGCACGTGAACTGGGCGTGGGGTTCCGCGCCACCAGCGGCCCGGTGATCGCCAAGGCGGGCGATCTTGCCGCGCTGCTGACCAATCTCGAACATGGCGACGTGCTGTTCATCGACGAGATCCACCGCCTCAATCCCGTGGTCGAGGAAGTGCTCTACCCGGCGATGGAGGACCGCGCGCTCGATCTTATCATCGGCGAGGGGCCGTCGGCGCGCTCGGTGCGGATCGATCTGCCGCCGTTCACACTGGTCGGCGCGACGACGCGGCAGGGCCTGCTCCAGACCCCGCTGCGCGACCGTTTCGGCATCCCGGTGCGCTTGCAGTTCTATACGGTCGAGGAACTGGAGAAAGTCGTCACGCGCGGGGCCAGCCTGCTCGGGATCGGCATGGACAAGGGCGGAGCGACCGAGATCGCCCGGCGCGCGCGCGGTACGCCGCGCGTGGCGGGGCGCCTGATGCGCCGCGTGCGCGATTTCGCGCATGTCGCCGGATCGGACGTGATCACGCTTGAGATCGCCGACGATGCGCTGACGCGGCTGGAAGTCGATTCCATCGGCCTCGACGCGCAGGACCGGCGATATCTCCGAATGATCGCGGATATCTACAAGGGCGGCCCGGTCGGCGTCGAGACGCTGGCGGCGGGGCTGTCCGAACCGCGCGACACGATCGAGGAAGTGATCGAGCCCTACCTCATCCAGTTGGGCCTCATCGCGCGCACGGCACGCGGGCGTTGCCTGAACGATCGCGGCTGGACGCACCTTGGCATGACCCCGCCGCAAAGCCCGCAGGGGCCACAGGGCGGCCTTTTCGATTCGCAGGTCGATTGAGAACGGGGCGGGATTTTTCCGGAAAACTGTCGGCGGGATTTACATTCGGACGGCACAACAGTCCCGCATCGGCACAGTCTTGCAGTCAACTGCTAAAACTAACGCGATTTAACGCCCTCGGGCCTCTGAATCCCGGTTAATGGCATTGTTCCTTTAACCGGTCTCTGCGCTTGTTAGTGACAAGTCGGTCTCATGCGGCAGTGGCCGCTGCCCCCGGAGGTCCGAAGGAGCGAAAAGAGAGACGGTATGTCGGTTCGGATGGCCTTGGCGAAACTGTCTGCCTGCGCGGCGGGCTGCGCTATCATCGGCGGGGGCGCGGTCCACGTCGCGGAGACGCAGGCAAGCGGCGTGGAGTATCACAAGCTGAAGCAGGCCAAAGTCGCGAAAGTGACCAAGCCCGCCCGCCGCGTCATTCCGCCCCGCGCCCCGGCCCATGCGCGCCGCGAGATTCCCCGGCCGACCGAGCCTGTCATGGCAACCGCGATGCCGCCGGTTTACGTTCCGCCCGCCCCCGTGGCGGCGCCGATGGTGGCCGGGGGCAGCGGCGCCGTGCCGGTGGTGGTCGGCGGCGGCGGTTCGAGTGGCGGCTTTGGCGGCGGTTTCTTCGGAGGCTTCTTCGGCGGCGGCGGTTCGGGCGGCGGCAGCGTCGTCATCAGTTCCACCTCCAGCGGGGGATCGACATCGTCGTCCTCGGGCGGGTCCAGCTCCAGTTCCAGCACCAGCGGTGGTTCCACCTCGTCGTCGACATCGACGGGCGGGCTGACCTCGACCACCACCAGCTCCACGGGCGGTGTCACGTCGACGACGTCCAGCTCGGGTAATGTCTCGACCAGCACGAGCACGTCGAGTTCGGGTAACGTCTCGTCGAGTACCTCGTCGTCCTCTTCGACGTCTTCCTCCACGTCCTCGTCCAGTTCGACCTCTTCGTCGACCTCGTCGAGTACCAGTTCCTCGTCCTCCGGGGGCCACACCAGTTCGTCGTCCGGCGGTCGGCCGCCGCACGACGTTCCGGCGCCGCCGATGCTGATCCTGTTCGGGGCCGCTGCGGCGGCCATTGTCGGCCGCCAGCGGCTGGCGGGTAGAAAAACGGCCTGACCGGGCGGTCCGCGCCACCGCGGATGCCTGGCGAGGGGGGTGGGCGTCGGGGGGCGCTCACCCCTTTTCGTGTCTGGGGTTGTGGGGAAGAACAAGCGGGGCCCCCGCCTTCGCGGGGGCGACGAGCGGGGAGGTTGGAGGCACGCTCCGTGCCGGACTCTCGGTCTGCTGCGAAGGCATCGTCATCCTGAACTTGTTTCAGGATCCATTTCTCAGCCTATCCCGAACGGCCGCGTGAAGAGCGCGGCGATCGCGATTTACCGATCGAGGCACAGCGCCGGCGGCCCGATGGATCCTGAAACAAGTTCAGGATGACGAGGTGGTTGGAGGGGGAGGCTGCTCTGCACCGCCCCACCATCACCTCCACCACCCAAAGAAAAACCCCGCCCCGCACAAGGCGGGACGGGGCTTCTTCTTGAGCCGGTAAGGCTGCGGGCTGTCGCTTAGGCGGCCAGCTTGCGCAGCACGTACTGCAGGATGCCGCCGTTGTTGAAGTATTCCACTTCGTTGGCGGTATCGATGCGGCACAGCGCGGTGAAGGTGAAGGTCGAGCCGTCCGTGCGGGTCACTTCGACTTCCACGTCCTGGCGCGGCTTGAGGCTGGCAACGCCCTTGATCGTGAAGGCGTCGTCACCGGTCAGGCCCAGCGACTGGCGGGTGTCGCCGTCCTTGAACTGAAGCGGCAGCACGCCCATGCCGACCAGGTTCGAACGGTGGATACGCTCGAAGCTCTCGACGATCACGGCGCGGACGCCCAGCAGGTTGGTGCCCTTGGCCGCCCAGTCACGCGACGAACCCGTGCCGTACTCCTTGCCGGCCACGACCACCATCGGCGTGCCCTGCTCCTTGTACTTCTGCGCGACGTCGTAGACCGGCAGAACCTCTTCGCCGAAGCGGCTCATGCCGCCTTCGATGCCCGGAACCATCTCGTTGCGGATGCGGATGTTGGCGAAAGTGCCGCGCATCATCACTTCGTGGTGGCCACGGCGCGAACCGTAGGAGTTGAAGTCCGCCTTGGCGACCTGGTGCTCCATCAGCCACTGGCCTGCCGGGCTGTCGGCCTTGATCGAGCCGGCCGGCGAGATGTGGTCGGTGGTGATCGAATCGCCGAGGATCAGCAGCGGCTTCGCCTCGATGATGTCGTTCACGGGCGCCGGGGTCATTTCCATGCCCTCGAAGTACGGCGGGTTGGCGACATAGGTCGAACCGGCGCGCCACGAGTACGTGTCCGAACCGACCACGTTGATCGCCTGCCAGTGCTTGTCGCCCTTGTAGACGTCGGCATAGCGGGCCTGGAACATGCCACGGTCAACGCAGGCATTCATCGTCGAGCTGACTTCGAGGTTGGTCGGCCAGATGTCCTTGAGGTAGACGTCCACGCCGTCCTTGCTCACGCCGATCGGGGTGGTGGTGAAGTCTTCCACCACAGTGCCCTTCAGGGCGTAGGCGACGACCAGCGGCGGCGAGGCCAGGAAGTTCGCGCGCACGTCCGGCGAGACGCGGCCTTCGAAGTTGCGGTTGCCCGAGATGACCGCCGAGGCGACCAGGCCGTTCTCGTTGATCGCCTTCGAGATCGGCTCTGCGAGCGGGCCCGAGTTGCCGATGCAGGTGGTGCAGCCGTAACCGACGAGGTTGAAGCCGATGTTGTCGAGGTGCGACTGGAGACCGGCCTTTTCGAGGTAGTCGGTGACGACCTGCGAACCGGGAGCGAGCGAGGTCTTGACCCAGGGCTTGGGCTTCAGGCCCAGCTCGTCGGCCTTCTTGGCGACGAGACCGGCGGCGACCAGCACGCTCGGGTTCGAGGTGTTGGTGCAGCTGGTGATGGCGGCGATCATGACGTCGCCGTCACCGATGTCGAAGTCCTTGCCTTCGACCGGAACGCGCTGCGCGGCCTTCTTGTAGGTGTCGGCCATGTCCTTGTTGAACACGTCGTCCACGTCGGGAAGCGCGACCCAGTCCTGCGGACGCTTCGGGCCGGCCAGCGAGGGCACGACGGTCGACATGTCGAGTTCGAGGGTCGAGGAGAAGATCGGGTCGGCAGCGGCCGGGTCGATCCAGAAGCCCTGTTCCTTGGCATAGGCTTCGACGAGGGCGATCTGCTCTTCCTCGCGGCCGGTGAGGCGCAGGTATTCGATGGTCTTGTCGTCGATGCCGAAGAAGCCGCAAGTGGCGCCGTATTCAGGGGCCATGTTGGCGAGCGTCGCGCGGTCGGCCAGCGACAGCGACGCAAGGCCGGGGCCGAAGTATTCGACGAAGCGGCCGACCACGCCGTGCTTGCGCAGCATGGCGGTGCAGGTGAGCACGAGGTCGGTGGCGGTGACGCCTTCCTTCAGTTCGCCGGTCAGCTTGAAGCCGACGACTTCGGGGATCAGCATCGAGACCGGCTGGCCAAGCATCGCGGCTTCCGCCTCGATGCCGCCGACGCCCCAGCCCAGCACGCCCAGGCCGTTGACCATGGTGGTGTGGCTGTCGGTGCCGACGCAGGTGTCGGGATAGGCGACCAGATTGCCGTTCTGGTCTTCGCTCGACCACACCGTCTTGGCGATGTTCTCAAGGTTGACCTGGTGGCAGATGCCGGTGCCCGGGGGAACCGCGTAGAAGTTGGCGAGCGACTTGGAACCCCACTTGAGGAAGTCGTAACGCTCCATGTTGCGCTGGTATTCGATCTCTACGTTCTCTTCGAACGCCTTGGGGTGACCGAATTCGTCCACCATCACCGAGTGGTCGATGACGAGGTTCACGGGGACCAGCGGATTGATCTTGCTGGTGTCGCCGCCGAGCGTGGCGATGGCATCGCGCATGGCGGCAAGGTCAACCACGCAGGGAACGCCGGTGAAGTCCTGAAGCAGAACGCGGGCCGGGCGATACTGGATTTCGTCACCCGTGGTCGGGTTCTTCTGCCAGTCGGCAATCGCCTGAATGTCCTTGGTCGAGACGGTGAAACCGCCGTCTTCGAAGCGCAGCAGGTTTTCCAGCAGCACTTTCATCGAGAACGGCAGGCGGCTGACGTCGCCGATCGTTTCGGAGGCTTTCTGGAGAGAGTAGTAGGCGACCTGCTTGCCGCCGACGGTCATGGTGCTGCGGGTACCGAGCGTATCCTGTCCGACCTGGGTCATTTGGGTATTATCCCCTTCTGTATGGAGCCTGTCGCCAAAAGCGCGGCCCCCTCGTCGGAACCGAACTGGCCAGGTCCCGAAAAGGATCGCCGTGCTGCATCGCGACAAAGCGGAGTCTGCGGCCCCGCCGATGCGCGCTTGCGGCCCTCAGGTCAAGGGGGGGGCGGCTGCCGACCTCGATCACGCGTTTGCGTTTCTTGCACCTATCCAGCAGCCCACGACGATCAGCACCGTGCCGGCGATCGTGGCGAGGCCCAGTTGCTCGCCGAACATCAGCCAGCCGAGCAGCGCGGCCCAAAGGAAGCCGGTATATTCGATCGGCAGCAGCACTTGCGTTTCTGCCCGCGCGTAACCCCATGAAAGAAACAGCAGGGCGGCCGTCGCCAATGCCGCACCGGCAAGGATGAAGCCAAGGCTGTGGAGGTCCGGGATGACCGTAAGCCACGGAGAAAAAGCAAGGAAAATCAACGCCACGCCAAGGTTCTGGAACATCGCGACTTCCACCGGTTTGGCCAGCAGCGCCTGCTTGCGCTGGAGCACCAGATTGACCGCGTAGAACACCGAGGAAAGCAGGACCGCTACGGTCCCCTCGATCGCCCGGTCCGAATAGGCGCCCGCGCCCAGCCGTCCGGCCAGAATGACCACCACGCCGGCCACGCCGAAAAGCGATGCCACCACGGCCTGAGGCCGGATTTTCTCGCCCAGCAGCAGCGCTGCGAAGTAGAGCGCGATGATCGGCGAGACGAAGGAAAGCGCGATTCCCTCGGCCATAGGAATTCGTGCAAGGCCATAGAAAAAGAGTGCGGCCATCGCCGAGGTGATCGCTGCGCGCTGCGCGTGGACCACCAGCACATGGCGAGAGGGCTTGGGACGGCCCGCCGCCAGCCAGAGCGGCAGGGTCAGCAATGTGCCGAAGAGATTGCGCAACAGCAGCGCGGTAAACACGCCCACGGCCAGTGAAGCGTCTTTGATCGTTGCGTCCATCATGCTGAACGTCGCGATTCCGGCGGTCACGGCCATGACCGGCATGGCGGACGGACGAGCGTCGGAAACGGCGGGGACGGATGCGGACATGATGCTCAGCCTCTCGTCCCGGCCGGCGCTTTGCGCAAGGGCCAGTTCGCTTTACGCAAGGAAACGCGCAAGCAATTCATCGCAGCGACAGGCGAAATCCTTGAACATGACATTATATGGATGCAAAGCGGAATTCCGGCGGTGCGTGCTCTGCGCGCCGCGTTTTTTCCGTGCATGATGACGGGCAGGTTCAGGACAAGATGGCGAGTTTGATGCGGTTCGGTTGCAGCGTGCTGGCGGTTGTCGCGGCAACGGGGCTCGTGGCACAGCCGGTGCTGGCCCAGAAGGTTGATGGCACGCAGGCCGCAAAGCCCGTGAAACCGCCAAAGCCCAAGGCTTTGTCGACGCCGACGTCGATCCTGCCGGTTTCCCAATCGACGGCGGCGCCGAAGCCGGTGCCGACGTCGACGGCCCAGCCCAAGGCCACGCCTTCGGGCGTTCCGACTGCGACGCCGACCGGGGTGCCTTCGGGAACGCCGACTGGAACGCCGACCGGCGCCCCCACCGCTGCCGCCGCGACGGCGCAGCCGGGCCAGCACGATACCTTGCTGGCCGAACCGGTGATGTCGTGGTCGCTGTCCGACGCCAAGGCGCTGCTCCAGACCATCGAGTATATCGGCAAGGAAGGCCTGATCCCGGCGGACTACCAGCCCGCCGCGCTCAGGGCGGCGATCGCCAAGGGCGAGGGCGACGATCTCGACACGCTGGCCAGCCATGTGTTCGGCTGGCTGATCGAGGATCTGCGCGACGGCCGCACGCCGATGCCCGCGCGCGTCCAGTGGTTCGCGGTCGATCCCGATCAGGACGTGATGCCCACCGCGCAGATCATGGCGCAGGCGCTTTCCGACCACAACGTGGCCGGCGTCGTCGACAAGCTTGCGCCCACCAATCCGGACTATGCCCTGCTCAAGGCCGAGTACAATGCCACGCCGGTCGCCAACAAGGCCAAGCGCGCGCTGATTCAGGCGAACATGGACCGCTGGCGCTGGTTCGCCCGCGACCTTGGCGACGTATACCTGATGACCAACGTGCCGGAGTTCCAGCTCCGCCTCGTGGTCCGCAACAAGATCATCCGCACCTACAAGACCGTGGTCGGCAAGCCCGGCCGCACTGCGACGCCGCAGCTGGCTGAAACGGTGACGGCGGTGGTCTTCAACCCCACCTGGACGGTGCCGCAGTCGATCGTGAAGGGTGAGGGGCTTGGCGCCAAGGTGCTGAACAACCCCGCCTGGGCGAAGTCGGCCGGCTACAAGGCGACCAAGAGCGCGGACGGCACGATCACGGTCGTCCAGCAGCCGGGCGCCAGCAATTCGCTGGGCCTGATGAAGATCGACATGCCCAACCCGCACGCGATCTACCTGCATGACACGCCGTCCAAGCAGTACTTCAATGCCGACGTGCGCGCCTTCAGCCATGGCTGCATCCGCACCGAACGCGCGGTGGAGCTGGGCATGACCATGGCCATCCTCGGCGCGCAGAAGAGCGCGACCGAAGCGGCGGAAATCTCGCGCTCCGGCCAGTATACCAAGGTGGAAATGACGCGGACGTTCCCGGTCTACGTCGCTTATTTCACTTTCGCGCGCGCGATCGACGGCCAGCTTACGGCCTTCAACGACATCTACGGCCGCGACAAGCCGGTGCTCGACAGCTTCGCCGCCCCGCGTCAGCTCAAGACCACCCAGCGCGCGAGCGAGGAAGAAGTCATCAAGCTGGACAACCCACTTTAAGGGACAAGGCCCGGGCTCGCATGAGTCCGGGCCTGCCTCCTCATCGTCCGACTTGACGAAATGCCGGTGAATGGCGAAGCGACCCGCCGCAACCTTAACGCGCTGGCGATTGCCGGAATTCGGGGCTTGCCTCACCCGTCACGGGTGCCCACCTAGGCGAACGATGACTGCCCAGGGATACCGATCATGAGCGAGAACACCGACCGCATTGGCGGGGCGACCGCCCGGATCGTCGAACTCGAAGCCGAACTCGAAGCCTCGGGCACCACCACGCGCGCGGAGGCTGAACTGGCCCGCGCCAAGGTGCTGCTGCACGAATGGGTGGACAGCGTCGTCGCCGTGGTCGCCACCCCGGGCGTCGGCCGTGCGGTGCTGATCCACGACAACGGCACCGAATCGCGCATCGCCTCTCCCGACCTTCCGTTCCGGCTGGCCGTCCCGGTTTCTTTCGACACGCGCGAGAGCTAATTCTTCCCTGCCCATTGGCAGGAGTGCGACGATGGTCTGGGATTTGCGGCGGGCCTTGCTGCGCAAGGAAGAGTTCGAATCGGGGCGCCTTACTGACTTCGAATTCCGCGAGACCGTTCGCACGCTCAAACTGATGGCGCGTGCCTTCGCGGCCGACGAGGCGGCGATTCTGGAGGCCCTGATCGAGCACGGCTTCGAAACGGCGCTTCTCGGCTTTCCCGAAATGCTGGGCGAGGAGACGCGCGATGCCCTTTGCCACCGCCTGCGCAAGGAAGCCCGCCAGGCGCTGATCCGGGAGCGCGGAGACCCCACCCCGTATCGACTGGGCTAGGAAGCGGCCTTCACATGCGCCGCCGCAGTTTCACCAGCACTTCGTCAAGGCTGGAGAGGAACCGCGAACGATCCGTCTTGCTGAACGGCGGCGGGCCGCCGATCACGTCGCCACCGGCGCGCAGATCGGCCATGATCGCCCGTGTGGCGATGGCGCTGCCGATCGAGGAGAGGGTGAATGGCTTGCCATTGGGCGCGACCACCTCGGCGCCAAGCTTGAGGCAGCGATCGGCCAGCAGGATATCGGCGGTGATGACCACGGTGCCGGGCGCCGTGTTCTCCACGATCCAGTCGTCGGCGGCATCGAAGGCATCGCTCACCACCTTGCGCGTGATCAGCGGATCCTGCGGAACGCGGATGGGGCTGTTGCTGACGACCACCACCGGCACTTTGTGGCGGGCGGCGACTCTGTAGGTTTCGTCCTTCACCGGGCAGGCGTCGGCATCGATCAATATGCGGATCATGCCGCTCCATAACGCCGGGGCGGGCAAATGGCGAATGGGCATGGACGCGGCTTTGCAGATGGCGGCCGGCCTGCGACAGATATCGCAAAGGGGAGAAGGGAATGACCGAAACCGAACGCCTCGCCGCCATCGAGGCCATCCGGCAGGCCAAGGCGCGCTACTGGCGCGGTGTCGACCTGGGAGACGGCGATCTGGTCCGCTCGGTCCTCGCCGAGGATTGCGAGCTGGATTATCACGGCTGCTGTACCGATCCCCAATCGGGCGTGGACCATCTTCCCGCGATGAACCTCACCTTGCGCGGCCGGGATGCGTGGGTGCCGGACGGCATGGCGCGCTTCGGCATCGTCAGCGTGCATCAGGGGCATCAGTCGGAAATAGAGGTGACGGGGCCGGATAGCGCCCGGGGAATCTGGAGTTTTACGGACCGCATGTTCTTCCCGGCCGGCGGCGCGTTTTCGCGTCTCACGGGCTATGGGTTCTATCACGAGGACTATGTGCGGGTGGATGGGGTCTGGTTGATCAAGGCCACGCGCATCACTCGGATCAGGGTGGAGGTGGAATAGGCGCGTCGATCCGGGATGTGTGGTTGAATGCGAAGGCCGCTGCATGTCTGGTGGGCCGCTCATCTCCCAAGAACCGACGTCATCCTGAGCTTGCTTCAGGATCCATCGGGCGGCTTGCTCGGATACGGAAGCAATGTGCGGCGATTGCGCATGGAGCCCAAACATCGCGCTTGCGGACGAATGGATCCTGAAACAAGTTCAGGATGACGGTTTGCGAGGCGGAGGCCTTCTTTCCGTTTTCGCTGCCCTTCGATCCGGCTCCGGCTGATCAATGCCGCTCAGGCTGATCAATCCCGCTCAGGCTGATCAATCCCGCTCAGGCTGAGCGGGGTGGGGGAGGCGGGGGAGGGAGCAGGCATTACGCGTGCCCCGCGCCGAGCGCTCAATGCTGGCGAATAACGCTCAGGAATTCCTCGCCATAGGCTTCGAGCTTGCGCGCGCCCACGCCGCCGATCGCGCCGAGTTCGGAAAGCGAGTTGGGGTGGACCGTGGCCATTTCGCGCAAGGTGGCATCGTGGAAGATGACATAAGGCGGCACGCCGGCCTGCTGGGCAAGATCGCGGCGGAGCGCGCGCAGGGCCTCGAACAGCGGGTTGCCGACCGGGTTGGCGCCGGTATCGCCGCCACCCCGCCGCTTGCGCTCGCGCTTGGGCGGCACGACGATGGCCACCGGCACTTCGCCCTTGAGGATCGCGCGCGCATCGCCGCCGAGGGCGAGGCCGCCGTGCTCGGTCGGCAGCAGGCTGCCGCGGGCCTGAAGCGCGCGGGCGAGCGGCTTCAGCAGCGGCTTCTCATCCTCGGTCAGGATGCCGAACACCGAAAGCTGGTCATGCGCACGCTGGAGCACGCGGTCGTCGCTGATGCCGCAGAGCACCTTTTCCAGATGGCCAAGGCCATAGCTCTGCCCGGTGCGATAGACCGTCGAGAGTAGCTTGCGCGCCAGTTCGGTCACGTCGATCACGCCCGCCGGTTCCAGGCAGTTGTCGCAATTGCCGCACGTCTGCGCGGGCGTCTCGCCGAAGTGGCGCAGCAGCACGGCGCGGCGGCATTCGGCGGTCTCGACAAGGCCGGCAAGGGCGTCGAGCCGTTGGCGTTCGCTTTGCAGGCGGTGCGGCTCGATCTCGGACAGGCGCTGGCGGGCGCGTGCGAAGTCGTCCGCGCCCCAGAACATCACGGCGACGGAAGGGTCACCGTCACGCCCGGCGCGGCCGGTTTCCTGATAATAGGCCTCGATCGACTTGGGGATCCCGGCATGGGCGACGAAGCGCACGTCGGGCTTGTCGATGCCCATGCCGAAGGCGACCGTGGCCACCATCACCATGTCTTCGGAAGCGACGAAGGCCGCCTGATTGCGGGCGCGCACATCGGGATCGAGCCCGGCGTGATAGGGCAGCACGCGCCGTCCGGTGGCGGCGGCGAGCGTTTCGGCCAGCTGCTCCACGCGGGCGCGGGTGGGGGCATAGACGATGCCCGGGCCCGGATTCTCGTCGATCACCGCCTTGATCTGCCGCATCGCATTCTCGCGCGGGCGGATGGCGTAGCGGATGTTGGGACGGTCGAACCCGGCGACGATCAGCCCGTCGGCCGGGATGCCGAGCTGGGCCAGGATGTCGGAGCGGGTGTGATGGTCCGCCGTGGCCGTCAGCGCGAGGCGCGGGACGGTGGGGAAGGCATCCAGCAGCGGCTTCAGCAGCCGGTAGTCTGGCCGGAAATCATGCCCCCATTCGGAAACGCAATGCGCTTCGTCGATGGCGAACAGCGAGACCCGGGCCTGCTCCAGCAATTCCCGGAAATAGGACTGGCTGGCGCGTTCCGGGGCGACGTAGAGCAAGTCCAGCTCGCCCGCGCGGAAGCGGTCCATGGTGAGGCCGCGATCGGCGTCGGCGCTGGTCAGCGTGGCGGCGCGGATGCCGTTGGCGGTGGCCGAGCGCAGCTGGTCGTGCATCAGCGCGATCAGCGGGGAGACGACCACGCAGGTCCCTTCCTGCATGACGGCGGGCAATTGATAGGTCAGCGATTTGCCCGCGCCGGTCGGCATCACCGCGAGGGTGGATCGGCCTTCGAGCACACGGGCGACGACATCTTCCTGCACACCGCGAAAGGCGGAAAAGCCGAAAGTCGCGTGAAGGGCATCACGGGCATCGGGCAGAAGATCGGCGTCAGGCACGGCCGGGCTTATGGCAGAGGCAGGGGGCTGCTGAAACCGCTTGGCCGATGATTTCCTCCGATTCCGCCTCAATCCCTTGCGATTTTGCCGTGGGGGTAGTCGAGTTCGAGTTACAAAACGGCAAGTTTCAAGATTCTAGGAGAGGCAAACATGGCGCAGCGAGTGGCAGTGGTGACCGGGGCAAGTTCCGGCATTGGGCTGGAAACGGCGCGGGCGCTGGCCGCACAGGGTTTCCGCGTGCTCGGCGTGGGCCGCGATGCCGGGCGCTGCGCGGCGGCGCAGGCGGAACTGGGCTCGGGCGTGGAGATGCTGCGCGGCGATCTGTCGCTGCTGGCGGAAGCGGACCGGCTGGCGGACGAGATTGCCGCCAAGGTGGACCGCATCGACGTGCTGGTGAACAATGCCGGCGGCATGGCGCGCGAGCCAATCACGACGTCGGAGGGTTTCGAGGCCAATTATGCCAGCAATTTCCTGGGCCCCTATGCGTTGACGGCAAGGCTGCTGCCACTGCTGCGCAAGGCGGCGACGGATGCGCCGGCAGGCAGCGTGCGGATCGTCAACACGGCGTCCGACGGCAGCGAGATGATCCCCGCCATCAACCTTGGCGATCTCCAGAACCTTGGCAACTGGAGCCCCGGCGCCGCCTATTGCAGCGGCAAGCTGGCCAATGTGCTCCACGCCCGCGCGCTGGCGCCGCGCCTGGCGGATGACGGCATCGTCGCCCATTCGGTTCATCCGGGTACGGTGGGGAGCAACTTCTTCTCGCACACGCCGGACAGCGTGCAGGCCGCTTACGGCGATGCGCCCAAGCTTTCGTCCGAGCAGGGCGCGGATACGGTGATCTGGCTGGCTTCGGCCGAGGAGCCGGGTCGTTCCAGCGGCGGCTATTGGTACGAGCGGGCGCCGCGCAAGCCGAACCCGCTGGTGGAAGACCCGGCCTTTGTCGAGGCGTTCTGGCAAGCGGCAGAGGCGCTGGCGGGAAGGCCCGGAGTCTGAAAACGGAAAGGCCGGGATGGTTGTCCCGGCCTTTTTGTTTCAGCCCTTTATCAAGCCGAGCCGCACAAGGCGCGGCTTGACGATCGGCACGGTGAGCATCGTGCTCATCACCGCCATCAGCAGCAGCGGTGAAGGTCTCCGCCGTGATGATCTTCTTGTCGAGCAGTACGTTGACGAAGATGATCATGATCAGCGCCTTGGTCTGGAGCATCCAGCCGATGATCGAGGCTTCGCCCTTCTTCCAGCCGAGCAGCTTTCCGGCGAGGTGAATGCCGCCCAGCTTGCCGACCACCGAGGCGACAAGGAACAGCAGCGCCGCGCCGATCACCATCACGCCGCCCATTCCCCAGTTCGTGCGCAGGCCGGTGCTGAGGAAGAACACCGGCATCACCGTGAGCAGCAGGAATTCGCGGAAACCATCGAGCTTCTCGCGCGTGAACCAGTGGGCATCGAGTACCACGCCCGCCAGGAACGCGCCGACCATGAAGTGCAGGCCGGACCAGTCTGCCGCGAAGCCCACCAAGGCCAGCCAGATCAGCGAGACATACCAGCGGTCTTCCTCGCGGATGCGCTTGAACAGGGCGCGGACGATGAGGGAGGCGACGGCGAAGGCGACGAGGAACAGGCCCTGACGGCCAACGCGCTCCCAGTCGACGAGGATGAGGGCCAGCACACCCCAGATCGCAATGTCGTCCAGGCTGGCATAGCGCAGCAGGCGCTGGCCGAGCGGCTCGCGGAAGATGCCCAGCTTTTCCATCAACAGTACCAGGATCGGCAGCGCGGTAACCGCGCAGGCCATGCCGATGCCGAGTACGGCTTGCGGATAAGTGCCCTCGGGCCCGATCCAGCCGGGGGTCTTGAGCAGCAGGGCGGCGGCGACCGAGCCAAGCAGCAGCGGCGTGAGTAGGGCGCAGGCGGCGGTCAACGTCGTTTCGCCGCGATGCTTCCACGCGTCCGACAGGTCCAGTTCCACGCCCGCCACGAAGACGAACATCATCACCGCCCACCATGCCACGCCATTGAGCGCGGTCATCACTTGCGGGTTGAAGACGAATGTGTGGAAGTCCGGCGCGATGCGGCCCAGCACGCCCGGCCCCAGCAGGATACCGCCAATGATCTGGACGACCACCAGCGGCGCCCAGTGATCGGTACGGAAGAGCCGCCAGATCAGGTACGGCGCGCCCAGTATTACCGTCAGTGCAATCAGATAGATTTCAGTCAGGCCCATTGTGCCCATCGTCCCCCTTGTTCTTTGGGCCAATGCATGACGTGCGGGCGATAGTTGCGCAATGGGCGGCGGAAGCGTCCGGAGCGGGACTTGTGGAAGTCTTTTCAAGGCACTGCGCGGTCGGCGTGAAAATTCGTGCACGGCAGGCAATTACGTTCCCCGGATTTCTACGCGGAACGGCCTTAGCGGCTGGGCGGGACGGCGGCTGGTAATCGAAGGCAGACGGCGGGCACAAACGATTTCACGCCCGCCATGCCTAAGGGTCAGGACCTATTAATCACGCCATTCAAGTGTCCCGAAGGGATTTGATCAAAATGGCCCAGCGCAGCGTCAGGAAGCCTTGAAATATGGACATATTCCTGCGCCTTCCTTCCTCGCGCTGAGCCATTTTGCTTCAAACCTCGCAGGTGTGATTAATAGGTCCTGACCCTTGGGGAGACCCTGCTATGGGACGTTACTTGTACGATGCGTCGGCGCGTCTTGAGGCCACGCTGGGCGCCAGCGCGAACGAGTGCCGGGAGGCCATGCTGAGCGAGCTGGAATTCATCGAAACCGCACGCATGCTCAAGATGCTGGCGCGCGAGATGGGGCAGGACGAGGGCATGGTGGTCGAGCGGCTGGCCCGGCATGGGCTGGAAGCCGCGCTCGACGTGCTGGCGGGCGCGCAGGCTATCGGCCTGAGCGAAGCCTGTCTGTGCCATTATGCCCGCTGGCGCGACGGCCGGTCAGCACGCCGCAAGGCGCACTGACCGGAGCTTGGATTCAGTCGAGATTCGGGCGCAGCCAGCGCTCGGCGGTCGGCAGGTCGATTCCGCGCCGCCCGGCATAGTCTTCCAGCTGGTCGCGGCCGATGCGGGCGACGCCGAAGTACTGGCTGTCCGGGTGGGCGAAGTAGAAGCCCGAGACGGCGGCCGTCGGCAGCATGGCCTGGCTCTCGGTCAGCACGATCCCGGCATTGTCCTGCGCCTTCAGCAGGTCGAACAGGATCGGCTTGAGCGAGTGGTCCGGGCAAGCCGGGTAGCCGGGCGCGGGGCGGATGCCGCGATATTCCTCGCGGATCAGCGCTTCGTTGGTGAACTGCTCGTCCGGTGCATAGCCCCACAGTTTGGTGCGGACGTGCTGGTGCAGGCGCTCGGCAAAGGCTTCGGCGAAGCGGTCGGCAAGGGCCTTCAGCAGGATGTCCGAATAGTCGTCATGCGCGGCCTGGAAGCGGGCGAGGTGCGGCTCGATGCCGTGGATGCCCACGGCGAAACCGCCCAGCCAGTCGTCCTGCGTGTCGATGAAGTCGGCAAGGCAGAAGTTGGCGCGATCGCGCGACTTCTTCACTTGCTGGCGCAGCATCGGCAGGCGGGTGCCGTCTTCGAGAAGTACGTCGTCACCGTCGCGGTGGGCGGGCCAGAAGGCGCAGACGCCCTTGGCGGTCAGCCACTTCTCGTCGATGATCTTCGTGAGCATCGCCTGCGCATCCGCGAAGAGGTTGCGGGCGCTTTCGCCCACCACTTCGTCGTTCAGGATCGCCGGGTAGTTGCCCGCCAGTTCCCAGGCGCGGAAGAACGGCGTCCAGTCGAACGTCGCGGCAAGGTCGGCAAGGTCCCATTCCTCGAACGTGTGGAGACCCGGCTGGACCGGCGCACCGGGCTTGAGCGCGAAGTCCGGCTTGAAGCCATTGGCGCGGGCGTCGGCGATGGGGAGCAGTTCGCTCTGCCCCTTGCCGGCGCGGGCGACGCGGACCTTTTCGTATTCGTCGGCGACAGTGGTGACGAAGCCTTCGGCCTGCGTATCGGACAATAGCTGCGAGGCGACGCCGACCGCGCGGCTGGCGTCGAGCACGTGGATCACCGGGCCCTTGTAGGCCGGATCGATGCGCAGCGCGGTATGGACCTTGGAGGTCGTGGCGCCGCCGATCAGCAGCGGGATGGTCATCTCCGCACGCTGCATTTCCTCGGCCACGGTCACCATCTCGTCGAGCGAGGGGGTGATGAGGCCGGAGAGGCCGATGATGTCGGCATCGTTCTCGTTGGCGGATTCGAGGATCTTCGACCACGGCACCATGACGCCAAGGTCGATCACCTCGTAGCCATTGCACTGAAGCACGACGCCGACGATGTTCTTGCCGATGTCATGGACGTCGCCCTTGACGGTGGCCATGATGATGCGGCCCTTGGCCTTGGCGCCGGCTTCCTTCTCCGCCTCGATGAAGGGGATCAGGTGGGCCACGGCCTTCTTCATCACGCGCGCGGACTTCACGACTTGCGGCAGGAACATCTTGCCGCTGCCGAACAGGTCACCCACCACGTTCATGCCGCCCATCAGCGGGCCTTCGATCACTTCGATCGGACGGCCGCCGCGCGCGAAGATCGCGGCGCGGGCTTCCTCGGTATCCTCGACGACATAGGCGTCGATGCCCTTGACCAGCGCGTGCTCCAGCCGCTTGACCACATCCCAGCCGCGCCATTCCTCGGCGGCCTTCTCGGCAACGGCGTCCTTGCCCTTGAAGCTTTCGGCAAGGTCGATCAGGCGTTCGGTGGAAGTCTTGCCGTCCTCGCCCACGCCGGGACGGCGCATCATGATGACGTCTTCGCAAGCCTCGCGCAGGGCGGGGTCGATCTGGTCGTAGACGTCGAGCTGGCCGGCGTTGACGATCGCCATGTCGAGCCCGGCGGGGATCGCGTGATAGAGGAAGATCGAATGCATCGCGCGCCGCACCGTCTCGTTGCCGCGGAACGAGAACGAGAGGTTGGACAGGCCGCCGGAGAAGTGGACATGCGGGCAGCGCTGGCGGATTTCCGCCACCGCCTCGATGAAGTCCAGCCCGTAGCGGTCATGCTCCTCGATGCCGGTGGCAACCGCGAAGACGTTGGGGTCGAAGATGATATCCTCGGGCGGGAAGCCGATGCCGGTGAGCAGATCGTAGGCGCGCGCGCAGATCTCGATCTTGCGCTCCTTGGTGTCTGCCTGCCCGGTCTCGTCGAAGGCCATGACGACCACGGCGGCGCCGTAGTCCATGCACTTCTTCGCCTGCGCGAGGAACGGCTCGACGCCTTCCTTCATCGAGATGGAATTGACGATCGGCTTGCCCGACACGCACTTGAGGCCCGCCTCGATCACGTCCCACTTCGAGGAGTCGACCATGACCGGCACGCGCGCGATATCGGGCTCGGCGGCGATCAGCTTGAGGAAGGTGGTCATCGCCTCAAGCGCGTCGAGCAGACCTTCGTCCATGTTGACGTCGATCACTTGCGCGCCGTTTTCCACCTGCTGGCGGGCGACTTCGACGGCGGCGGGATAGTCGCCGGCCATGATCAGCTTCTTGAACTTGGCCGAGCCGGTGACATTGGTGCGCTCGCCGATATTGACGAAACGGGCGCCGGAAGGTGTGGAGGTCATGGAGGTTCCCGTTGGATCAGTGGGCCTGCACGGACACGAGCGGGCGTGCCAGTACAAGGTCGTCATAAGTCTTGCCGCCGACATCGAAGCGGCGGGTGCCGATCTGTTCGAAGCCGTGCTTGGCGTAGAAGGCGAGGGCGCGCAGATTGTCGTCCTTGACGCCGAGCAGCAGGCGCTTGTGCCCCTCTGCGGCCTCGACCACCGTGCGCATCAGGGTGCCGCTCATCAGCGAGCCCTGAAAGCGTGAGAGCAGGTAGATGCGCTTCAGCTCGATATCGCCTTCCTCGGCCTGTTCGAGTTCGGGCGCGCAGATCATTGCATATCCCACCGGCGCATCGCCGGGCTTCACCTCGGCCAGCCAGGCCTTGGCGCCCTTGGCGAAGTAGGCGCGGTAGGTCTCGGCCGAGTGGGCGACGCGGCAATGCTCGATGATGCCGGCGCCATCGACGGCACCGGCAAAGGCTTCGAGAAACGTCGCTGCGCCGACCAGCGCGAGCGCGTCGGCATCGTCGGGACCGGCCTGACGGATGCGCCAGAGGGGGATATCGTTCATGACCTGCCGTCTCGCCTCACTCAGCCGCGATCGCGAAAGGTTCGAGACCGGCCAGACGCGTTTCCGGCTTCAGCGCCGGGATCGCGCGCGGGGCCATGCCGCTGATCTTGCGGGCGATGGCAGCGATATGCGCGGGCGTCGAGCCGCAGCAGCCGCCCAGCGCGTTGACCTGCCCGGCCACGGCCCATTCGCCGACGAAGCCGGCAGTGGTGTCGGGCATCTCGTCATATTCGCCGAGTTCGTTGGGGAGCCCGGCGTTGGGATAGATCATGATCAGCGTGTCGGCGATTTCCGACAGCGACTTCACATGAGGACGCAGCTGGGTCGCGCCGAACGAGCAGTTGAGCCCGATGGTCAGCGGCCGCGCGTGGCGCACGGCGTACCAGAACGCCTCGACCGTGTGGCCCGAGAGGTTGCGGCCGGAAAGGTCGGTCAGCGTCATCGACAGCATGATCGGCACTTCGCGGCCCAGTTCGTCCTCAAGCTTGCGCACGGCCATGATGCCGGCCTTGGCATTGAGCGTGTCGAACACCGTTTCGATCAGGATGAAGTCGGCGCCGCCTTCGACGAGGGCAGCGGCCTGCTCCTTGTAGACATCGACCAGCGTGTCCCAGTCGATCTCGCGATAGCCCGGATCGTTGACGTCGGGGCTGAGCGAGAGCGTCTTGTTGGTCGGCCCGATCGCGCCGGCGACGAAGCGGGGACGTCCATCCTTGGCCTCGAACTCGTCCGCCAGGCGGCGGGCAAGCTTGGCCGATTCGACATTGATCTCGCGCACGAGATGCTCGGCACCGTAGTCGGCCTGGCTGATGCGGTTGGCCGAGAAGGTGTTGGTCTCGGCAATGTCCGCACCGGCCTCGAAATAGGCGCGGTGGATCGCTTCCGGCACCTCGGGCTTGGTCAGTGCGAGAATGTCGTTGTTGCCCTTCTGCTCATGGCTGAGGCCAAGGTTGCCGGCATAGTCGGCTTCCGCGAGCTTCCAGTTCTGGATCTCGGTGCCGAAAGCACCATCGGTGACGAGGATGCGCTTGGCAGCTTCGGCGAGAAATTTGTCACGGGCGCTCATCATGCGCACTCCCTAACTCTTAGGACTGGGGCCTCAGGCCGAGCAACTGGCAGATGGCGTAAGTCTGCTCGGCGCGGTTGAGGGTGTAGAAATGGAAATCGCGGACGCCGCCTTCGTAAAGGCCGCGGCACAAGTCGGCGGCGGCGACGGCGGCGACCAGTGCGCGCGGACCGGGGCGCTCGTCAAGGCCTTCGAACATCGCTTCCAGCCAGACCGGAATCTCGGTGTTGCCGGACATGCGGCGGATCGCGGCGAAGCTGGTCACCGGCATGATGCCGGGCAGGATCGGTGCATCGATTCCGGCAGCCTGCGTCTTGTCGAGAAAGCGGAAATAGGCATCGGCCGAGAAGAAGAACTGGGTGATCGCGCGGTTCGCACCGGCATCGATCTTGCGCTTCAGGTTGTCGAGGTCGCTCTGGGCGCTTGTCGCCTCCGGATGGACTTCGGGATAGGCGGCCACCGAGATGTCGAAATCGTGGCGCGCCTTGAGGCCGGCCACCAGGTCGGCGGCGCTGGCATAGCCTTCAGGGTGCGGGGTGAATACGCCGCCCTGGCTGGGCGGCGGATCGCCGCGCAGGGCGACGATGTGGCGCACGCCCGCTTCCCAGTACTGATCGGCGATCTCGTCGATCTTGCCCTTGCTCGCGCCCACGCAGGTGAGGTGCGCGGCGGGCACGAGGCTGGTTTCGCGGACGAGACGGGCGACAGTGGCATGGGTGCGCTCACGCGTGGAGCCGCCGGCGCCGTAAGTCACCGAGACGAAGCTGGGCGTCAGCGGGGCGAGCTGGGTGATCGCGTCCCACAGCTGTTCGTCCATCTTCTCGGTCTTGGGCGGGAAGAATTCGAACGAGACGGAAATGTCGCCCGGCAGGCACCCGAAGGCGGGGGCGAGGTTGGGCCGTTGGCCTGCCGGTCGTTGAACGGACGTCATGAGGTCGCGGTCTTTCTGTCGTTGGATTCGGTGTCTTGGGCGAGGGACGCGGCAGGCGGCGACTGGTCAAGCCGCCGCGCGGTCCAGATCTTCACGGTGAGCGGATCGCCGGGCAGCGTGACCGGAGCATCGGGCGCGAAGCCCGCGTCCTTCAGCAGGCTCGCCATCTGCTCATCCGCGAAACCGAGGCGTGCGTGGGCATGGCGCTCACGCAAGTCTTCCCGCTCGTGCGCGGCAAGATCGACCACGGCGATTCGCCCGTCCTTGCGGGTGACGCGCGCGGCTTCGGCCAACACCGCGCCAGGTTCCTGTGCATAATGAAGCACCTGGTGGAACAGTACGGTGTCGAAATCGCCCTCGGCAAAAGGCAGGCCGAGGAAGTCGCCTTGCACCAGCGAAAGCCGCTCGGGTGGCAAAGATTGCAAGCGTGCCCGCGCAATACGCAACATATCCGGACTCTTGTCGAGCGCGGTGACGTGACTCGACTTGCCTGCCAGCAGCTCGGCCATGCGGCCGGTGCCGGTGCCGACATCGAGCAGCGCACCCAGCTTGCCGCGTCCCAGTGCGGTGAGCAGGGCCGTCTCGACCGGACCGTCGGCACCATGGAGCTGGCGCAGCGTGTCCCACTCTTCCGCGTGGCGCGCGAAGTAGGCTTGCGCGCTTGCCTCGCGCGCGTCGCGAATGGCTGCAAGCTGGCGGCGATCCTCGGCGCAGCGCGCGGAAAACGTGGGATCGTCACGCTCGGCAATGGCCAGAAGGCGGGCGGCAGCAGCCCCCATCGGCGGCTCGCCGTTTTCCTTTACGGCGCTCCCCAGGAACACCCAGCTGCCTTCCTTGCGGCGCGTTGCCAGACCCGCTTCGCAGAGGATTCGGATGTGGCGGGAGACGCGCGGCTGGCTCTGCCCGAGTACCTGGGCGAGCTCTCCGACCGCCAGTTCCATGTGCGCCAGCAGACGCATGATGCGCAGCCGCGTCGGCTCGGAAAGAGCCCTCAGGAGGGGGTCGATTTTCATGAGACCGCATATAAAGATATCTTTATATGTGTGCAAGCCCGAGGGATTCCGCCAGTTTTGGCCCCCTTACTTCCCATTTGCGTTGCACAAACGTCTCGTCTAAAGAATGGCACCGCAGGCTTGCCTGCAAGCGTTGGCCTGTGCGCCAAACAATGCAAGGGGATTCGCATGAAGAAGATTGCTTTTGCCGCGTTCGCGTCGGCTGCCGCTCTGTCGCTCGCTGCTTGCGGTGGCACCAAGCCCGCCGCTGACGCCACTTCGGAATCGGTTGAGACCGTTCCCGAAGAGACCATGGCCGCTACCACCGACGGTGCGACCGACGCTGCTACCGCGGCTGCCGAGTAATTCGGCCGGGGGCACGACAATCGCCCGACGTTCAATCGTCAGGTGAAGTGCCGGCCCCCAGTACTTTCCCACCCCAGACCCGAATCAGTCGCAAGACTGCCAAGTGTCGAAGGAATCAGTGGAAAGTCCGTCTACAGACGGGAAAAGCCCTCCTTACCGGGAGGGTTTTTTATTGCCTGCGCTACAGGCATCTCCTGTTGCAGCAAGCCCGGTGCCGGGGCATCAAGCCTTTGATGCCGGATACGCTCAAGATCACGCTGGCGCAGCTCAACCAATCCGTTGGCGATCTCGACGGCAATGCCGAAAGCGTGCTGGCCGCCCGCGCACAGGCGAAAGACGCGGATCTCGTCGTCTTTCCGGAGCTGCACCTGGTCGGCTACCCGCCCGAAGACCTGATTCTCAAACCCGCGCTGATCGAGCGCGCCGCCGCGCGGTTGCAGACGCTGGCCGAGGCGAGCGCGTCTAACGGACCGGCCATGCTCGTGGGCTCCGCCTTCGTGCTCGATGGTGCGCTGCACAACGGGGTTGCCCTGCTCGACCAGGGCAAAGTCATGGCGGTGCGGCTCAAGCATGAGCTGCCGAACTACGGCACGTTCGACGAAATGCGCCTGTTCCAGCCCGGCCCGCTGCCCGAACCGGTGATTCTGCGCGGCACCCTGATCGGCGTGCCGATCTGCGAGGATATCTGGCGTCCCGAAGTCTGCCGCCACCTTGCCGATTTCGGCGCCGAAATCCTGATCTGCATCAATGGCAGCCCCTACGAAATCAACAAGGACGCGCTGCGTATCGAGGGTGTGGCCAAGCGCCGCGCGGTCGATACCGGGCTTCCGCTGGCCTATCTCAACCGCGTCGGCGGGCAGGATGAACTGGTGTTCGATGGCGCCAGCTTCGTGGTCAACGGCGATGGCGGCCTCGCCGTGCAGCTTGCGGATTGGCAGGAACAGGTCGTCGAGACGCGCTGGACCAAGACCGCGCAAGGCTGGCGCTGCGATCGCGGAAAGCTCGAATCGCTGGCGACGCACCCCGAAGATATCTACTGCGCGATGGTTCTGGCGCTGCGCGACTATGTGAATCGCAACGGTTTTCCCGGAGTCGTGCTCGGATTATCGGGCGGGATCGATTCGGCAACGTGCGCGGCCCTTGCCGTGGACGCACTAGGGCCGGAGCGGGTCTGGGGGGTGATGATGCCCTCGCGCTTCACCAGCCGGCAGAGCCTCGACGATGCCGCCGCCTGTGCCGAGGCGCTGGGGATTCGCTACTCGGTCATGCCGATCGGCGCGGCGGTGGACGGGCTCGATTCGATGCTGGGCGAGAGTTTCGAGGGCACCAACCGCGATATCGCCGAGGAAAACCTGCAATCGCGGATTCGCGGCACCGCGCTGATGGCGCTGTCCAACAAGTTCGGGCCGATGCTGATGACCACCGGCAACAAGAGCGAGATGAGCGTCGGCTACGCGACGATCTATGGCGACATGGCGGGCGGCTACAATCCGCTGAAGGACGCCTACAAGTCGACCGTTTTCGCCATTGCCGGCTGGCGAAACCGCCATGTCCCGCGAATCGGGCTCGGCCCTTCCGGCTTGGTGATTCCCGAATCGACCCTGCTGCGCGATCCCAGCGCCGAACTGCGGGACGATCAGCGCGATTCGGATACGCTGCCGCCTTACGATATGCTCGATCCGATCCTTCTCGGCCTTGTCGAAAACGACAAGAGCGTCGAGCAACTGGTCAACGAAGGGTTCGAGCGTGCGACCGTCCAGCACGTGGAGCGATTGCTGCATCTGGCCGAATACAAGCGCCGGCAGGCCTCGCCCGGCGTGAAGCTGACGGCGCGCAATTTCGGGCGCGACCGTCGCTATCCGATCACCCACGCCTTCCGCAGCGGATGAGGAAAAGGGCGGCGCAATCGCACCGTCCCCACACTTGGCCCGGTTATTTTCAGTGCGCGCCCTCGGCATAGAAGCGCTGCATGTCGAGGCGCATCTGGTGAAGCGCTTCGGGGTTCAGGTAGACCATGTGGCCCGCCGGATAGTAGTGGAACTGCAGGTTCTGCTGGAGCGGGGCGGGCAGCATCATGTGCTTGAGGTCCCGCTCGGTCGAGAAGAACGGCGTCGCCATGTCGAAATAGCCGTTGAGCGAGAGCACGCGCAGATGCGGGTTGGTGCGCATCGCGCTCGACAGGTCCACGGTCACGTCGGCGACGTTCTGGTGGCGGCCATAGCCGTTGCCCGGCGCATCGTGCGACCAGTCCCACTTGAACGGGCCGCCCTCGCTGGCGCTGAGGCGGTAGTCGAGATCGGTCTTGTAACCCAGCTTGTTGCCCAGAACGTCGAGGAAGCTGGCGATGTAGAGGCCGCTGATCGCCGTGTCCGAGGCATCGTACTCGGGGCCTTCGCCGGCGGAATCGGCGTCGACGCCAAGGTAGCGTCCGTCGAAGCGGCCGATCGTCTCCCGCTCGCCGCGCAGCAGTTCCTTGCGGAAGCGGTTGAGGTCGATCCGCAAGTTGGCCTGCTTGATGTAGTCCACTGAAATGCCGGTGAAGCGGCTGATCTGCTGGGCCACTGCGTCGGCTTCGGCCGGAGCGATGTCCTGCCCCTTGGCCAGCGCGCTGGCATAGGGGCCATTGGCGAACTGGCGCGCCTGCTCGACGAATTCGGCAACCGTGGCCGGGCGGTCGGCAACGCGGTTGTGATACCAGGCGACGGCGGCATAAGTCGGCAGGTAGCCGACATAGACCTGATCGTAGCCCGACTGGCGCACGCCGTAGTTCATGATCGAGGACAGCAGGACCACGCCGTTGAGCGCCATGCCGCGTTCTTCAAGCTGATAGGCGAGCGCGCCCGAGCGGGTGGTGCCGTAGCTTTCGCCGAAGATGTACTTGGGATCGCCCCAGCGGCCGTTCTTCGAGACGTAGCGGAAGATCGCCTTGGCAAAGGCGTCCACGTCCTGGTCGACGCCGTAGAAATCGGCGGGCTTGGCATCGCCCAGCGGGCGCGAGTAACCGGCGCCGACCGCATCGATGAAGACCATGTCGGTGCTGCCGATCAGGCTGTCCGGATTGGGGCCGACATCGAAGGGCGCAGGGGCGACGGCGGTGGGATCGGTGGTGCGCACGCGCTCGGGGCCGAAGCTGCCCATGCGCAGCCACAGGCTCGCGGAGCCGGGGCCACCGTTGTAGAAGAACGTCAGCGGGCGATGCTTATCCGGCGCGGTATAGGCGGTGTAGAACACGCTCGCGGTCGGCTTGCCCTGCGCGTCGCGAATCGTCAGCGTGCCCGCCGTGGCGGTATAAGAAGTCGATTTGCCGTCGACCGTGACCGAACCGTTCGAAGTCTTGACCGCTTCATCGACGGGCGCGCTGGCCCAACCGGCGGCGACGGCTTCGGCGGTCTTGGCGGCGTGCTGCTTTTCCGCATCGGGCGCATCGGCCTTCTGGGCGAAAACGGGCTGGGCGAAAGCGAGGGAGAGAAGCGAGGCGAAGGCCAGCTTTGCGGGAAGCCGCATGGGGTAATCCTTTGATTTTGGCGGGTGCGAACCGGCATGCATTGGTAATGCATCAGTCCTGTCGGGCAAGGGGATATGTTATACATCTTTGACAGCCCGCCTCGGTATCCGCTGTCCTCTCCATCGCCGGGAAATTGACCTCTCGCCGCGCGCGCCGTAATCGCGCGGGCATGACCGTCACGCGTTTCGCTCCGTCGCCCACCGGGCACCTCCACGTCGGCAATATCCGCACGGCGCTGCACAACTGGCTGCTTGCGAAACAGGCAGGCGGACGCTTCCTGCTGCGCATCGACGATACCGACGCGGCGCGCTCGCAAGAGGAATATGTCGACGGCATCCGTGCCGACCTGTCCTGGCTCGGCATCGAATGGGCGGGCGAGGAACGCCAGTCGGCCCGCTTCGCCCTCTATGAGCGCGAGTTCGAGCGCCTGAAGGCCGCCGGGCGCGTCTATCCCTGCTGGGAGACGCCGCAGGAACTGGACCTCAAGCGCAAGGTGCTGCTCGGGCGCGGGCTGCCGCCGATCTACGATCGCGGCGCGCTCAACCTGACCGAGGACGAGAAGGCCGCGAAGATCGCCGCCGGAGACCTGCCGCACTGGCGCTTCCTGCTGGACCATGACGAGCCGATCACCTGGGAAGACGGCATTCGCGGACCCCAGAAGTTCGATCCCGCGCAGATCAGCGATCCGGTGATCCGCCGCGCCGATGGCTCGTGGCTCTACATGTTGCCTTCGGCCATCGACGATGTGGACATGGGCGTGACGCAGATCCTGCGCGGTGAGGACCATGTGTCCAACACCGCCGCGCAAGTGCAGATGTTCACCGCGCTCGGCGCGCCGGTTCCGGCATTCGCGCATGAAGCGCTGCTGGTGGGGACCGAGGGCAAGCTGTCCAAGCGACTGGGCTCGCTGGGCGTTGCGCATTTCCGCGAGATCGGCATCGAGCCGCAGGCAGTCGTGGCGCTGCTGGGACGGCTGGGGACGAGCGATCCGGTCGATCCCTCGCTCGATGCCGAGGCGCTGGCGGCGGCGTTCGATCTCTCGCACTTCGGCCGCGCGCCGGCCCGTTTCGACGAGGCGGAACTGGAGCGCGTCAATGCTGCGGTGGTTCATGCCCTGTCGTTCGAGGCGGTTGCCGCGCGCCTGCCAGAGGGCATGGATGCGGCGGGCTGGGACGCGGTGCGCCCGAATCTCACCCATGTTCACGAGGCGGCGGACTGGTGGAGCGTCGTCACCGGGCCGGTCGCGGTGCCGGAACTGGGCGACCAGGACCGTGCCTATCTTGTGCAGGCCGCCGATGTGCTGGCCGGGCTCGAATGGGATCAGGCTGTGTGGAAGGCACTGACCGGCGCGCTGAAGGATGCCACCGGGCGCAAGGGCAAGGCGCTGTTCCTGCCGCTGCGTCTGGCGCTGACGGCGATGGAGCATGGGCCGGATATGGGCGCCCTGCTGCCGTTGATCGGCAAGGATGCGGCGCTGGAGCGGTTGCGCGCGGCAGCCTGACCAAATCCAGCGCGGCCAGTCTGACCCGACCTAAACTCGCCAAATAAACCCCGTCATCCCCGCGAAGGCGGGGATCCCGCTTCTTTGCCAACCTCGCAAAAGAAAAGCGGGGCCCCCGCCTGCGCGGGGGCGACGGAACAGGTTTGGTTTCGAAAAACCGACGGCTGGAGCGTTACTCCATGAACCAGCCGTGGCTCGCCACCAGCGACTGCCCGGTCAGCGCATTGGTCTGGAAGCCCGCGAAGAACAGCGCGACTTCTGCAATATCTTCCACGGTGGTGAATTCGCCGTCCACGGTCTGGCCCAGCATGACCTTGCTCACCACGTCTGCTTCGGAAATGCCCAGTTCCTTGGCCTGTTCGGGGATCTGCTTGTCCACCAGCGGGGTGCGGACGAAGCCGGGGCAGATCACGTTCGAGCGCACGCCCTTCTTGCCGCCTTCCTTGGCGATCACGCGGGCAAGGCCGAGGAGGCCGTGCTTGGCAGTGACATAGGCGCTCTTGAGCGGGCTGGCCTCCTTCGAATGGACCGAGCCCATGAAGATGATCGAGCCCGAATTCTGCGCATACATGTGCGGCAGCACCGCCTTGGAGGTGAGGAAGGCGCCGTCGAGATGGATCGCCAGCATCTTCTTCCAGTCGGAAAAGGCGAACTGGTCGACCGGGTTGACGATCTGGATACCCGCGTTGGAAACCAGCACGTCCACCGTGCCCCAGGCCTCGACCACCTTGGCGACGCCGGCATTGACTTGATCCTCGCTGGTCACGTCCATGGCGACGGCCAGGGCATCGGTGCCGTACTTGGCCTTGATCTCGTCAGCGGCTTTCTGCGATGCCTCGAGGTTGAGATCGGCAATCGCGACCTTGCCGCCTTCCGAGGCATATTTGTGGGCGATGGCATTGCCGATGCCGCTGGCGGCGCCGGTGACGATGCAGGACTTGTCCTTCAGCTTCATGGAACGTCTCTCCTGGGAATGGGCTATTAGTGTCCGTTAAGGGGGCGGTCGGCCGCGAGGTCGAACGTCATGATCTCGTCGGGCTTCAGGTTGCGCCCGGTCCAGTCTGCCTTTTCCAGCGACCAGAGTGCATCGGCCTTGCCGGCCTCCCAGTGCTCGGTCACCGTCATGCGTGAAAATTCGTAGTCCTTGGACATCGTCTCATAGCCGCGCGGGCGGTTGATGAGGTGCATGATGGCCACCGCTCCCGCCGGGCGGCAGCCGAGCAGGTGGTGCAGGTCCGGATCGTCGCGCAGTTCCTCGGGCAGCTTGTGGGCCAGGCGCTGCGCGGCGGCGCGCATCTTCTGGAGCTGCTTGGACAAGTCCGTGTTCATGCGCGTGCGGCTGGAGTAGCGGATGTCCTTCTCGCGCTGGGCGATGTCGGCCATGGTCTTGGGCACGCCCCCGCGCGAGGGGAAAAGGTCCACCTGAAACACCGTCATCTCGCAGGGGGACCGGTTGTCGAGCACGTATTGCAGCGGGGTGTTGGAGACGAGGCCGCCGTCCCAATACCACTCGCCGTCGATCTCCACCGGCGGAAAACCGGGGGGCAGGGCGCCGCTGGCCATCACGTGTTCGGGGCCGATCGTGCGGTCGCTGGCATTGTCGAAATAAGCGAAATTGCCCGTCAGCACATTGACCGCACCCACCGCGAAGCGCGTTTCGCCGTGATTGATGCGCTCGAAATCGACCAGATCGAGCAGGGTTTGCCGCAAGGGCGTGGTGTCATAGTAGCTGAGCCGCCCGATATCGCTGGGCCACTCGGGCAGGGGCGTGGGCAGGCGCGGGGCGAAGAAACCGGGGATGCCGAAGGCGGCGGCCCAGCCTGCGGACGTCTCGTTGAAAGCGCGCCGCGCGAAGCCGTTGCCGACATCGAGCTTGTAGAGAAGCTCGTGGCTTACGCCGTTCCAGAAGGCACGGAGCTGCCGGATCCGGTCTTCGGGCGGGTTGCCCGCGATGATCGCGGCATTGATCGCACCGATCGAGATCCCGGCGATCCAGTCGGGCGCGTGGCCCGCATCCGCCAGCGCCTCGTAAACCCCGGCCTGATAGGCGCCCAGCGCCCCTCCGCCCTGTAGCACGAGCACCGACTGATGGCGGCCGAGATCGTCAGAAGAACTTGCAGCTTTGCGGGCGTTCATGGGCAGGGTCCTGCGCATGGGGATGTTGCGGTGCAACAAGTGGGCGCCTGTGCGGTTCCTTTCAAGCTGAAAATTCTTCCGCGCGTTCAGGCGACCGCTTCGGTCAGGCTCCCTTCGCTCGCCGCTTCCAGAAGGCGGCGTTCCAGCGCTTTGATGCGGGTGGCGGACGTCAGCTTCTCGCCCAGCAGGTCGGTCACGTAGAACGTGTCGGCCGCGCGCTCGCCATAGGTGTCGATATGGGCGGAATGGACCATCAGCTTCGATTCGAACAGCGCGTGGGCCAGCCGGTTGAGCAGCGCCGGACGATCGCGGGCATTGACTTCGACCACGGTGAGCCGGTTCGAGGCCTTGTTGTCCACCAGCACGCGCGGGCGCACTTCGAACGCGTCGGCGCGGGGCCGGGCATCGGGCCGGGCGACGAGCTGGGGCAGGATCTTGATGCGGTTGGCCAGCGCGTTCTCGATTGAGGCGCTGAGCCGGGCAAGCTGCGATTCCTCGCGGAACGGGCGGCCCAGCGGATCCTGAATCAGGAAGTTGTCGACCGCGCGGCCGGTGCGGGTGGTGTGGATGCGCGCGTCGATGATGTTGCCGCCCGCAAGATGGATGCCGCCGGCGATGCGGTAGAACAGGCCCGGATGGTCCGAGGCGATCACCGTGACCAGCGTGGCCCCGCGTGCCGGGTAATATTCGCTGAGGATCGACAGCGGTTCATCGCGCGAGGCGTGGAACTGCGCCAGATTCTTGCCGATGACGTCGTCCGGCTCGGCGATCCAGTAGGCATCGGCGAACTGGCCGCCCAGTTCCTCGACCAGCGCTTCGTTGCCGGGATCGTGCGCGATGACCGCTTTTTTCTTGGCGGCGACGCGCTTCTCGCGCCCGTATTCCACGTGGCCCAGCCGCAGGCGTTCCTCGGCGGCGCCATAAAGCTCGCTGATGAGCTGGCGCTTCCACGAGTTCCACGTGCCCGGCCCCACCGCGCGGATATCGACGATGGTGAGGATCGTCAGCTGGCGCAGGCGATCGACCGACTGCACCACGGCGACAAAGTCGGTGATCGTCTTGGCGTCCGACAAGTCGCGCTTGAATGCGGTGGCTGAGAGCAGCAGGTGCTGGAGCACCAGCCAGGAGACCAGCTCGGTCTCCTCCTCGTCCAGCCCGAAGCGCGGGCAGAGCCGCAGCGCGATCTCCGCGCCCAGTTCCGAATGGTCGCCGCCGCGCCCCTTGGCGATGTCGTGCAGTAGCACGGCAGTATAGAGCGCGCGGCGCGAGCGGACCTTGTGGATGATCTCGTGGCTGAGCGGATGGTCCTGCTTCAGCTCACCCTTCTCGATGCGCGCGAGCAGGCCGATGGCGCGGATCGTGTGCTCGTCCACCGTGTAGTGGTGGTACATGTCGAACTGCATCTGCGCGTTGACGCGTCCGAATTCGGTGACAAAACGGCCGAACACGCCCGCTTCGTTGAACGAGCGCAGCGCCGTTTCCGGGTTGTTGCGGCTGGTGAGCAGTTCCATGAACAACTCGTTGGCGCGCGGATCGCGGCGCACGTCCTCGCGGATCAGCGCGGAATCGCGGGAGACCAGGCGCATGGTTTCGGGGTGGATTTCCAGCCCCTCGCGGTCCGCCAGCACGAAGATTTCGATCAGGCGGACCGGATCGGCCTCGAACCAGTTGTCGGACGGGGCCATGATGCGGCCGCCGAACACCTTGTAGCCCTTGACCATGCGCGAACGGGCGCGGAAGCCCGCCAGCAGCCCGCGCGGCTGCTTCTTGGCGATCTGGTCGTCCAGCTGGGCGAGGAACACGCCGGTCAGGGTGCCGACCATCTTCGCCTGCAGGAAGAACATTTGCATGAACCGCTCGACCGCGCTTTTGCCGGGGCGGTCGGCATAGTTCATCCGCATCGCCACTTCGCGTTGCAGGTCGAAAGTCAGCCGGTCCTCGGCGCGGCGGGTGATCGTGTGGAGGTGGCAGCGCACCGCCCAGAAGAAGTTCTCCGCCCGGCGGAACGCGCGGTATTCCTTCTGGGTGAGCAGGCCCACGTCCACCAGTTCGCTGGGATCGCGCACCTTGTGGATGTACTTGCCGATCCAGTAGAGCGTGTGCAGGTCGCGCAACCCGCCCTTGCCCTCTTTTACGTTCGGCTCGACCACATAGCGGCTGTCGCCCATTCGCTTGTGGCGTTCCTCGCGCTCGGCCAGCTTCTCGACCACGAACTGCCGCTCGGTCCCGGCGACGACATCCTTCCAGAAGCGCGCGCGCACGTCCTCGTAAAGGTGCTGATCGCCCCAGACGTAGCGGCCTTCCAGCATGGCGGTGCGGATGGTGAGGTCCGACCGGCTCATGCGCACCATGTCATCCACGGAACGGCTGGAATGGCCGATCTTCAAACTCAGATCCCAGAGGAAATAGAGCATCGCCTCGATCACCTGTTCACACCAGGCGGTCTGCTTGATCGGGGTGACGAACGCGATGTCCACGTCCGAATGCGGCGCCATTTCGCCGCGTCCGTAGCCGCCGACGGCAATGATCGTCAGCCGCTCTCCGGTGGAACGGTTCATCGCCGGATAGACATGGGTGGAGACGTGATCGTGAATCACCCGCACAAGCTGATCGACCAGATAGGCCTGCGCTTCTGCCACTTCGTGCCCGGCCGAAGGCTTGGCGACCAGTCGGCGGGCGATTTCCGCCCGGCCGTCCTCCAGCGCGGCGCGCAGCAGGTCGACGATCTGCTTGCGGCCCTTGGCGGCGCTTTCGCGGGCGACAACGGCTTCGATGGCCTCGACCAGCGCGCGGCGGTCGATCACGGAACGGGGCGAAGGGATGCGGATCACGCTCATGTCAGGCGGTATCTAATCCTTCGCAGAGGGTAGGGAAAGGCGCGCGGAGACTGTGCCTGCGTTGATTTTGCCTGCAAGTTCCTAAAACGAGCCTACCATCGCTCCCAAGGCTATGCCAGAAGGCCGCAAAACACATTTGCCGCGCCGCTCCGGCACGGATCCCATGGATACGAGGTCGAACCACTTGTCCCTCACCGCACTTGCCGCAAGCGCCGTCGTACAGGCGCATGAGCCGATCTACTGGGCCAATCTCGGGCTCAAGAACTATCTGTTCCGGATCGGCAGTTTCGAGCTGCGCTGGTACTCGCTGGCCTATCTCGCGGGTATCATGCTGGGTTACTGGCACCTCTCGCGCATGATCAAGGCACCCGGCGCGCCGCTGGCGCAGCGCCATGCCGACGATCTGTTCTTCTATTGCACGCTGGGCATCATTCTGGGCGGGCGGCTTGGTTACGCCACGTTCTACACGGGCGGCGATACCGGCATTCCCAGCCTCTGGTCCGATCCCAAGGCGCTGCTGTCGCTCTGGCACGGCGGCATGAGCTTCCACGGCGGCCTGATCGGCGTGCTGCTGGCGATGGGCTGGGTCTCGTGGCGGGGCAAGCTCGATTTCCTGCGGGTGGCGGACTATATCGCGGTCTGCGTGCCGTTCGGCATGATGTTCGGCCGCCTTGCCAACTTCGTGAACGGAGAGCTGTGGGGCCGCGTGGTGACGAACCCGAACCTGCCCTGGGCGATGGTCTTCCCCGATGCCGGCCCGCTGCCGCGCCATCCCAGCCAGCTTTACGAAGCCGGTCTTGAGGGGCTGCTGATGATCGTCATCATGCTCACCCTGTTCTGGAAGACCCGCGCTCGCTTCCGTCCGGGCATGCTCGTCGGCGTGTTCACCACCGGCATCGCCTGTGCGCGTTTCACGGTCGAGTTCTTCCGCGAGCCCGACGCCCAGCTTCAGGATTTCGCGATGCGCACCGGCCTGTCGATGGGCCAGTGGCTTACGATTCCGCTGATCGTGCTGGGCCTGATCCTGATCGCCCGCTCGCTGGCGCGTCCGGCACTGGCCAGCGGCCGTCCCGTTCCGGCGTGATCCAACCATGACCGAAGGCCGTTCCGAGCCGCTGACCGAGATTTTCAAGCGGCTGATTCAAAGTTACGGCCCGATTTCCCTGCTGCACTACATGGGCGAGTCCAACGCGCGCTACTATGCGGGCAAGGACCCGCTCGGCAGCGCCGGGGACTTCATCACCGCGCCCGAAATCAGCCAGATGTTCGGCGAGATGATCGGCCTATGGCTGGCCGACGTGTGGAGCCGCGCGGGCAGCCCGAAAGTCCACTACGTTGAACTCGGCCCCGGACGCGGCACCCTGGCGCGCGACGCGCTGCGGACTATGGCCCGGTTCGGTCTCTCGCCCGAAGTTCATTTCGTCGAAGGTTCCACGGCTCTGCGCGCCTTGCAGCGCGAGGCGGTGCCGCAGGTGCAGTTCCACGACGATCTCGCCACGCTGCCCACCGACGCGCCGCTGCTGCTGGTGGGCAACGAGTTCCTCGATGCACTGCCGGTGCGCCAACTGGTGAAGACCGAAAGCGGCTGGCGCGAACGCATGGTCGATTGGGCCGAGGATCGCTTCCGTCCGGTTGCCGGGGACAGGCCGATGGACGCCGCCGTGCCGGACGAATGGCAGGATGCGGCCGAAAGCACGATCCTCGAAGTCTGCCCGGGTGCCGCTGCGGTCGTGCAGGAGATCGGCCACCGTCTTGCGGCGCAAGGCGGTACCGCGCTGCTGATCGATTATGGTTTCGCCCAAAAGCAGACCGGATCGACGCTTCAGGCCTTGCGTGAGCATCGCAAGGTCGATCCTTTCGCCGCGCCGGGCGAGGCGGACCTCACTTGTCTCGTCGATTTCGCCACCGCCGCCGAAGTGGCGCAGGCGAGCGGCGCCACATGGCTGGGCACGATCACCCAGGGCGCCTTTCTGCGCACGCTCGGCATCGAGATGCGGGCCGAGCGCCTTGCCTCTTCCGCACCGCAGCAAGGCGATGCTATCAAGGCGGCGTTGGACCGGCTGGTCTCCGACGAACAGATGGGCAGTCTGTTCAAGGTGATGGGCCTTGCCGGCCCCGGCTGGCCTGAAGGCGCCGGGTTCTGACGAACGGCTACTTTATGAATGGGTACGGGGGGCATCGTGCACGACAAGGTTAAGGGCGTAACCGCGCAGGATCTGAAGGGGCCGGACCGGCTTGAACGGACGCTGGGCTTTCTTTCGCTGGTCATGCTGGCGGTGATCGTCACCGCCGTTTTCCGCGGCAGGGAGGAATGGGCGCGGATTGCCGCCATCGTGTGGTTCCACCTTGCCACGATGCTGACCGCGCTGGCACTGACGCCGGTGCTGCTCTGGCGGCGGCGGGGCGACGCGCGGCACCGGGTGCTGGGCTATGTCTGGAGCGCCGCGATGATGGCGACCGCGATCGACAGCCTGTTCATTCGCGGTAACAACGGCCACTTCAGCGTGATCCACGTGCTCTCGGTCTTCGTACTCGTCATGGTGCCGGTGCTGGTGCTGGCCGCGCGCAGCCACCGCGTCGGCCGCCACCGCCGTACCGTGCGCGGGCTGATTATCGGTGCGCTGCTGGTGGCAGGGTTCTTCACGTTCCCCTTCGGGCGACTGCTCGGGCACTGGCTGTTCGGGGCCTGACCGCCGCCCGGACCATCAGGACATCGTTTATTTCGCCTGCGGCGTCCGGTCCTCTGCGGGGACCTGACGCACCGGCACGGCCGAGATCCAATCCTCGAACGCTTCGATATCGATCGGGCCGTTGACGCGGTCGGTGCCGTCCTTGAAGCCGGCAAAGCCGTCGCCGCCCTCGGCAAGGAAGTTCACCACCGAAACGCGGTAGCGCGTCGCCGGATCGAGCGGCTTGCCGTCAAGCGTGATCGCGGTGACGCGCGCGCCGGAGGGGCGGCGCATGTCGAACATGATCCGCATGCCCTGGCTGGGCGAGAGGATCTGCTTGTCGCCGGTATCGTCCAGCCCCTGTTCGAGAGTGGCGCGGATCTGCGCGCCGGTCAGGGTCATCGTCACCACCTGGTTGTTGAACGGCGTGACGGCGTAAAGCTGGCCGAAGGTCACCGTGCCGTCGGCGGCCGGAATCAGCGAGGTGCGGATGCCGAAGGGATTGACGAAAGCGATCTGCGCGCCCGATTTGCGCGTGGCGGCAAGCTGGGAATCGGCGATCATTGCGCCCAGCGCACCGCCGATGCCGACACCGCCTTCGCTCTCCTTCTCCATCGGGCCGGAGACATGGCCCATCGGCCGCTCGACCAGTTGCAGGGAGGCGTCCTTGTAGCGCTTCACATAGGCAGAGATGTCCGCGCGCGGCTGGAACTGGGGGAATGCCACGGTGGTCGGCACCGGTCCCTTGCCCGAGGTATAGGCTTCGGACTGGACGATCACGTTGTGCGCCTGCCGGTTCATCAGCTTGTGCGTGGCGGGATCGAAATCGAGCGTGATGTCGGTAACGAGCTTTCCGTAGACGCCCGCGCTGGTCAGCAGGATCGGGCCGGCGGCCGCGTTGGCGGTATAGTTGCAGATATAGGCCCAGTGGGTGTGGCCGGAGACGACCACGTCCACACCGGGCTTGAGCCGGTCGAGGATCGGCTGGATATCGCCGGCCGCCCCGTTGCAGCCGTTGGGATCGGGCGCGCCCGTGGTGCGCAGGCCCTGATGGATCAGCACGACCACGGCATCGGCACCGGCCGCCTTCAGCGCGGGCACGGCGCGGTTGATGGTATCGGCCTCGTCCTCGAACCGGAGGCCGGCCACGCGGTCCGGCGCGACCAGCGTGGGAATCGAATGCAGCGAAAGGCCGATGAAGCCGATGGTGATCTTGCGGTCGCCGCTGCCGAAGGTCTTGAGGCCGGTGCCGGGGAACAGCGTCGTGCCGTCCGGCATTATCGTGCTGGCGGCGAGGTACTTGTAATGCGCGCCCTCGAACTGTTCGAGCTGGCAGGGTTGGAGGCGGGTGTTCTTCGCGCAGCCGCCGTTTTGCAGGCGCAGCAGTTCCTGCCACCCCCGGTCGAACTCGTGGTTGCCCACCGCGTTGAATTCCAGCCCGATGCGGTTCATCACGCCGACCGAAGGCTCGTCCAGATAGAGCGAGGAGGCAAGCTGCGAGGCGCTGGTAAGGTCGCCCGCCGCGACCACCACGTTCTCCGGATGCTCGGCCTTGAGCGCGTCCACTGCCGAGGCGAGCCATGCCGCGCCGCCTGCGGGAACCGAGACCTGATTGCCCTTGGCATCGGGCGCCTCGACCGTCTGCTTCGGCGGTTCGAGGGCGCCGTGGAAGTCGTTGATGGCGATCACGCCGATTTCGATCGGGCCCTTGGTCGTGGGCGCGACAGCCTGATGGTGGGCCTGCGGCGTGGCGCAGGCGGAAACGAGAAGGGCGGCGACAAGCGGCGTGACGCGCGGGATGCGGGGCATGGTCATGGCTCGGCTCTATCGGATCGCCAGATGACGCGCCAAGGACGTTTTTGCATTTGCGAAGAAGATTGGCGAACCATCATGCCCGCTTCGGGCGGGAGCGCCTGTGCCGCCTTTCTGGGAGGCGACACAGGCGCGGTTGCCGCCGCCGGGCTCGTGAGGGCAAGCACCGTGGCGGCAATTGGATAACGGGCGCATCAATAGGGCTTGTCACCCGCGACGGTGACGCGGAAGCCGGATCGCACTTCGGGGAAGTAGTCCCACACCGCGAAGTGCTGGGTGCAGCGGTTGTCCCAGAACGCCACCGAGTGCTTTTCCCAGCGGAAGCGGACGTGGAAGTTCGCGTCCTTCACATGGTCGAACAGGAAATCGAGCACGGCCTTGCTTTCGGGTCCCGACAGCCCGTTGATTTTCGTCGTGTAGGACGAGTTCACGAACAGCAGCTTGCGCCCGGTCACCGGATGGGTGCGGATCACCGGGTGCGCGTTGCAGGGATAGGTCTTGGTCGAATCCGGGAAGATCGCCTTGTAGACGGGATTGGCGTCGTGAACGGCGGTCAGCGGATCGAGGAAGGCCTTCATCGCCGGCGAAAGCGCGTCGTACGCCGCGTACATGCTGGCGAACAGCGTATCGCCGCCGTCTTCGGGCAGGGTGTGCAGCGTCAGGATCGATCCCATCGGCGGCTCGGCATCGGCGGAAAGGTCCGAATGCCAGTTCTCGCCCGCGACGAACTTCGACTTTTCATCGGCATGGATGGCCACGATCTCGGGATGATCGGGGAGGCCCGCGACGCCTGAATGGATGGCGAGTTGCCCGAAGGCGCGGCCCAGCGCCTTGTGCGCGTCATGGTCCATGGGCTGGTCGCGGAAGAACACCACCTGATGCTTCATCAGCGCGTCGTGAATCTCGGCAAAGGCCTGATTGCCCAGCGGCTTGGTCAGGTCCACCCCGAAGATTTCCGCGCCGATGCGCTTGGTCATCGGGCGCACGTCGATCAGTTCATAGCCCATTTACGGCGGCTCCAGTGTAACGCTTCATATGGTTCGTGCCGGACGGGCCCGCCCGACACGAACGTCCTGTTCAGTCTTTCGCGACGGGATCGGCCACGCTGCCCTTGTGCGGGAAGATGCGGCGTTCGATGCGGCAGTGGATGCCCTGCGTGCCGTCCACCACTTGCGTCACGCCGAAGTCGGCGGCGACGCTCATCAGCGAATAGCCGTCGTTGCGCGACAGGCCCTGATGCTCGGTCAGGAGGTGCAGCATGTCCATCGATGCCGACTTCATCGCCTTGTCCAGATTCTCGCCAAAACCGTGGACGATCCAGCAGTCCGGCGTTTCCAGCAGCGGCGAGGGGAACGAGAAATCCTTGCGCAGCACGATCTGGAACAGCACGTCGAGCGAGGCTTCGATCGCGGTGCCGCTGATCTCACCGTCGCCCTGCGAAACGTGGGGATCGCCGATCGAGAACAGGCCGCCCTTGACCTGCACCGGGTAATACATCGTCGCGCCGGCACCGATGCGCCAGTTGTCGATATTGCCGCCGTGGAGGCCGGGCGGGATCGTGCTCACCGGATCGTTGACGGCGGGCGCCACGCCAGCAGTGCCTAAGTGCGGACGCGCCGGGATGGTGATGCCGGGCAGCGCGGTGGATCGGTCGCATTCCGGGCAGTGCGTGATGCGGCCGGGCACGACGTATTTTTCCTCCACGTCATAGGCATAGAGCGCGGCGGCGGTGTTGGCGGTGGGATCGAGCTTGTAGATCGTCACACGCTCGGTCTGGCCGAATTCCTCGTAGAGATGGCCCCAGTTGGCCGCGAGGTTGGACCCGTAGTTGAAGCGCGGCTTCATCTGGAAATAGCGCACTTCCAGCATGTCGCCCGGCTCGGCGCCCTCGACGTAGATCGGCCCGGTCATGATATGACAACCCGGCGCGCGGGTGGCCGGATCGATCTCGGTAAAGATGCGGCGGATCTCGTCGTCGAACATCAGGTCCGGATCGTCGCCCGCGTGGTGGGTGACCGCCTGCGCCATGATCAGGTCGCCGCTCTTCACGGTGAGCGCCGGCTTGATCTCGGGCGAGAAATAGCCCCAGTGCACCGTCTCGGGCGTGGCCCTCAAGTGGTGCAGCGCGCCGGGTTGGACGGTGTCCTTTTCTAGCGCGGGCTTAAGGCTGATCAGTGCCATCGAAACTCCTGTTACGCAGGGAAATCGGGGAAAAGGCGCGCTTATTCGGCGCCGATGAGCACGCTCGTCATGCTGAGCGACTTGTGCTGGATGAAGTGGGGCGCGAACTCGGCTGGCTCGCCCTCATGGCGCGCGCCCAGCACGTAGAGCAGCGGCAGGAAATGGTCTTCGCTCGGAACCGAAAGCCGCGCGGCATCGCCCAGCGCCGCGTAATCGATCACCACTTTGGGATCGTCCTCGGCGATGGCCTTGCACATGGTGGAATTGAAGTGCTCGGCCCAGGGATAGGGCGTGGCGAGCGGGTTGGCCCAGTCCATCGCCGGCAGGTTGTGCACGATGTTGCCGGTGCCCATGATCAGCACGCCTTCGTCGCGCAGCGGGCGCAGCATCCGGCCGACCAGCCAGTGTTCGGCAGGGCTCTTGCCCAGATCCATGCCAAGCTGGATGACCGGCACGTCGGCCTCCGGATAGGCGTGGACGAGCACCGACCAGGTGCCGTGGTCCAGCCCCCAGTTGGCGTCCAGCTTCACCGGCATCGGTTCCAGCAGTTCGCGCACGCGCTCGGCCAGTTCGGGGTCGCCGGGGGCGGGGTACTGCACGTCGAACAGGGCCTGCGGGAATGCGCCGAAGTCATGGATCGTGCGCGGCTGGGCCATGGCGGTGACGGCGGTGCCGTGCGTCTGCCAGTGGGCAGAGATGCACAGGATCGCGCGCGGCTTGCCGATGCGGCCGGCGATCGCGTTCCAGCTCCTGGTCACGTCGCTCTTTTCCAGCGCCACCATCGGGCTGCCGTGACCGTAGAAGACGATCGGAAGACGGCTCATTCGCGTATTGCTCCGTTGCTCTGAGACCCAAGGCTAGGGAGAGCGGGGGCGGATGGTCTTGCGGGAAAGCGCACAAGAACTTGTTGGTGGGGCGCGCTTCGCCTGCCTCAAAACACTCCGTCGCCCCCGCGAAGGCGGGGGCCCCGCTCCCTTTTGCTACATCTCAAGAAAAGCGGGGTCCCCGCCTGCGCGGGGACGACGAGGTTTGGTGATGATACGTTTGCGGTTTCCGGGGCGTCGTGGGTTCGGCAGCCCCGGAAAGCCGATTTATTCCTTGGTGTAGCTCGCTGGAATCTCGGGATTCTCACCGGCTTTGCCCCACAGGAGGATCTCATTGCCCCACGGATCGGCGAAGGCGTGGTTGTAGCCGTTGAACTCCTTCCAGTAGTGGTCGCGCCAGAGCACCTTGCCGCCCAGTTTCTCGGCGGTGGAGAGGATGCGTTCGTGGCTGTCGTCGTCCGAGACAAGTACCCAGATGCGGGCCTTGCGGCCCTCGGTCGCCAGCGTGCGCGGTTCTACGCCTTCGGGGTTCGGATGGGGTCGGGCGTTGTTCGCGTCGAACACGCCGAAGTGGAGGTTGCCGATCTGGCTGTCGGTGCCGTCCTTGTTCTGGAAGAAGCCGCCGGGAACCATGCGGTGGTAGATCCCGTGCGGGCGCGCATCGTTCTCCCAGCCGAAGACTTCGGCGTAGAATTCGCCGGCTTTGGCGGGATCGTCGGTCGCGAAATCGACGAAGATGAGCGTGTTGGTCATTGCGAAAGGCTCCCTTGGTGGTTGACCAAGGCGTAGCTGGCGGGAGTTTGCATGCGCGGCACGAGGCGCACGAATCCTTGATTTCCAGCGTCCCTCCACAAGTGCACCTAAACGCACCCGAACGGCACCTAACCGCACGCACATAAAAAAAGGCGGCGCCCGACTTGGGTCGGACGCCGCAGCCGTCGGGAATGAGTGACGGAACTTGTGAAATCAGGCGCGTATCCGCGTGACCGGAGCAGAAGGACCGCGACGGCGATCCCACTCGGCGCGGTAGCGGTCCACCAGCCAGACATTGAGCAACCGCTGGGCGCCCTCTTGCCAGGAATAGCGACCACGCGGCGCGAACTTGGAGCGCAGGCCCTGCTGCACCAGTTCGTCGACGTGGAAATCCTGACCTACGATCTCCTCGACCGCGGTGTCGTTCATCTTCATCTTCAGCTCGTAGAGCGGATCGTCCATTGCTTCGGGCACCATCAGCGTGCCGATGGTCAGCGCGTGGCTCTCTGGTCCGCGCGGGTCCATGATCAGGTAGAGCACGGTGTCGTTCAGCACCACCAGCGAGAGGCTGGGCGGCAGGTTCACGAACAGCAGGCGGTTCTGCTCTTCCTCGGTCAGCTTCGGGAAGACCGGGAAGACCGCCTTCTGCGTGGCGTTGAAGGCGGCGTTCTTGTGGAGCGTGCCGTTCAGCCGGTAGTAGCCGGCGGAATCGGCAGGCACTTCGGGGAAGCTGGCAAGGCCGCTGGGGATGAAGTCGTGCAGCGGCCCGGCGTGTAGGCGGCTGGCGTGGTAGCCGTCGTTGTTATTCTCCAGCATGACCTTCCAGTTCCATGGGAACACGGTCGGTTCCTCGGGACGGGGGCCGCGCAGGTTGGCGAAATCGTAGTTGGCGACGACCTCTTCCAGCCCGGCAAGGCGCGGGGTCAGCGGGGCGGCATCGGCATCGAAGTTGACGAAGATGAAGCCGTGCCAGATCTCGTGCCGGATGACCGGCAGGCTGGCGGCCTTCCTGTCGAAATTGCAGGTGCGGTTCATCGCCGGCGCGCCGACGAGGGTGCCGTCGAGGTCGTAGGTCCAGTGGTGATAGGGGCACACGAAGGCGCGGGCATTGCCGTGGCCTTCGGCGACCAGCATCGCGCGGTGCTGGCAGACCGAGGACAGCGCCTTGATCGAACCGTCGCGCGTCTTGCAGATCACCATCGGCTCGTCCGCGCGGGTGACGGTGAAGAAGTCGCCCGGGTTCTCCAGCCATTCGGCGCGGCCGACGCAGAGCCATTCATGCTCGAACAGCGCGGCTTTCTCGAACCGGTAGAATTCCTCGTCGACATAGCATTCCGCCGGCAGCGTCTCGGCTTCCAGCGTGTCCAGCGTCGAGCTTTCCAGACTGTCGATGAACTTGTCGGTGAGAATGGTCATTGCTGGCATTTCCGTGTGATGGCCTCTTGCGCCTGAAGGACGCTAGCGGGCCTTGGCCGGAGGTTCTTGGCGGTGGGCGCAGGGACTTTTGGCGAGTCCCTATTCGGCCGGGACCAGTTCGGTCGCTTCCGCCAGTTCCGGTTCCCCGGCGCGGCGCGGCCCCGAAGCGGGGGCCCGCAGGAACAGCATCGACATGGCCGTCGCGCCTGCCAGCATCAGCGCGAGGACAAGCAGCGCCGGGCCGTAGCCGCCGGTCACGTCGGCAATGCGGCCGGCGCCGATCGGGCCGAACACGGCAAGCGTGGTGACGGTGGTGGCCATCGCGGTCATTTCTCCGGCGATGCCCGCGCCGAAGTAGCGCAGCAGCAGGATATGCGCGGAAAGCCAGGCCATGCCCCAGCCCATGCCGAACAGTGCGGCGGCGACCGTTGCCACCAGCACGTGGCTGGCCGTCCACAGCAGCGCCATGGCCAATGCCTGCACGGCCAGCCCGGCGATGAAGATGCGGCGCGGATCGACGCGCTCGCACAAGGTGCCGGTCACGCCTTTGGCGCCGGTGCCGGCGAAAGCCAGCAGGCTCATCGCGATGGCGCCCGGCGCCGCGCCCTGGCCGAGCTGGGCGATATGCGCGACAAGGATCGAGTGGGTGGTGGTGACCACGGTCTGCACCACGGTCATGGCGAGGGCGAGAATAATGAAGCTGGGCGTCATCAGCGCCTGCTTCACCGTCCACGGGCTGGCAGCGGGACCGTCGCTTTCGTGGCCCGCGCCCTTCACCTGATCGATGCTCTCCACTTTCACCGCGTCGCGAATGCAGAGGAGCGAGATCACGCCCAGCACCAGCGCGCTGGCGGCCATGACCATCCAGTGCAGGCGCCAGTTGCCGGTAAGGCCGACGATGGTGCCGACGATCAGCGGCCCGGCAATGCCGCCCGCCGCGCCGGTCATGAAGTAGAAGCCGATCATCCGCGAAGAGGTACGCGGGAACCACGTCGCCAGCAGATAGACGGCGGGCGAGGGGGCGACGAGCGAGAAGCCCACGCCCATCAGCGTCGTCGCCACGAAGAACAGTTCGAGGTGATGGATCTGCGAGGCGATCAGGAAGCCGATGGCCAGCACCAGACAACCCGCGAAGACCGTCAGCCGCGTGCCGATCCCCTTCATCAGCATCGGCGGCAGTGGGCTGGCCATGCCGCAGGCCATGCCGAGCAGCGAGAAGCTGAGCCCGGCAGCGGCCTTCGACCAGCCGAGTTCGGCCACCATCGTATAGAGCACGTAGCCAAGCGAGGTGAAGGTGGTGGCGGTCACGAAGAAGAAGCCGAGCGAGGCGGCGAACATGACCAAGGCGCTGCGCGATATGCTTTTGGGCGCGGACAGTCCGGACGACATGACAACTCCTGCGGGCTCACGGTCCGCGGAATCGCCGGACCATCATGCCCTGCAGGCTTACATGCTGCACCTGCACACTCTTGATGGTGCGCGACTCAATAGTTGATTGGGGGATGGGGATGCTGGTCGCGCGCCGAAAGCCGCCTTTCCGTTCTCTTCGACATTGCGGAAGCCGAAATGACGATGGAGAAACGGTAGTTATCCGCAAATCGTCGTCCTGAAACAAGTTCAGGATGACGTGGAGGAGGGGGAGGAGGAAGTTTCCCACCTTCCCGAATCCGGCCCTTCAAGTCCGCTCGGGCTGAGCTTGTCGAAGCCCCTTGCGGCGTAGCGCTGATCCAACATCCTTCGACAAGCTCAGGATGAGCGGTGTGAGGGGGATGAGCGGTGTGAGGGGGATGAGCGGTGTGAGCGGTGTGAGCGGGGGAGGGGGGGAGGCTCAAAATGAGCGGGATGGGGAAGTAATTCAGCCGCTTTCTCTTCGTCATCCCCGCGAAGGCGGGGATCCCGCTTCTTCCGTTGTGCAGGGCGAGAGGTTGCCACGACGAGGTTTTTTGTTGAGACGCCACACTCTCCCCCTCATGTGTCGAGCGTGTCGCCGCCCCGTTTCCGCACTTACGAGATGGACGTGTTTGTTTCCGCAGCACTTTCGTTCAGAACGATCTCGTAAACGCGCCGTTTGAAGCGCCACTCGCCCGCCTGCTTTTCAAGCGTGTCGTCGTATCTGCCGATCAGCTTCCACACGCGGCCATCTTTCAGCACCACGATTTCACGGCAATAGACCTGCGCGGAGGCTGTGGTCCCTTCAACGGTGATCGCGGCGATTTCGGTAAAGAACCCCATCTGGCCGACAATCGACCAGATACCGTCCCATTGCTCCGCGATCGCCGCCTTTCCGCAGGCTTCTGCATCACGGGACAGACGCACACCATCTTCGGCCCAAAAGGAAAGATAGAGATCGCGGTCCTCGCTCATCGCCGCGGCACTATAAGCGCCGTACAATTCCCGGATCGCCAAGCGGTCCTCAAGCATTCCCGCAAATGCCATCGCTTCCTCCGATCATCCTCGTCGGCTTGCTAAGTCTAGGCGATCGCTTGCGGCATGTCACTTGCCGGAGCTTGCGCGCCGTCATTCCGACAAGCCCGCTCAGGCTGAGCTTGTCGAAGCCCCGGAGGCGTAGCGCTGATCCAACATCCTTCGACAAGCTCAGGATGAGCGGGGTGGGAGGCTCAGAATGAGAGGGGTGGGAGGCTCAGGATGCGAGGGGTGGGAGGCTCAGAATGAGAGGGGTGGGAAGCTCAGGATGAGAGGGGTGGGGGAGGCAAACTCAGTCGCTTTCTCTTCGTCATCCCCGCGAAGGCGGGGATCCCGCTTCTTCTTTTGTGCGGGGCGGGAGGTGGCCAAGAAAAGCGGGACCCCCGCCTTCGCGGGGGCGACGGGGAGTTTGGGACGGACTCGCTGCATTCGCCATCGCAAACAGAAGAACGCGCCGGCCTTGCAGCCGACGCATCCCCCCAAAAAACCAATGGTGCGACCCGATTGGCTCCCTCTTAGAACTTGTACCCCACCGAGAGGATAAGCTGACGCGGCGGGATGTACGTGTCCATCACCTGCGCCGAACCGTAAGGGTCCGAGAAGCGCGAGTTGATGCCGTTCTTGTCGAACAGGTTGATCACGCGCAGGGTGATGTCCGCATTGGTGCCTTCCGGCTCGTACTTCAGCATCGTGTTGACCTGCGTGTACGAGGGCGTGAGGTCCACCGCGCCTTCGTTGAACAGGCGGTACTGGTACTTGCCGCGATAGATCAGCTGAGCACGGGCGGTCAGCTTGCCCGGGCCGACTTCGCCGTTCCAGGTGGCCGCGATATTACCCTGCCAGCGCGGCAGCTTGGGAATGCGGTTGCCCTTGATATCCTCGCGCGCGGCGTCGCGGGCGAGGGAGGCGGCGTAGAAGTTGGTCCAGAACAGGTAGTCCGGGAAACCGGCGGCGTTCTGGGCGCTGGCTGCATTGTTCGGGTCCAGCGCGTAGTAGTGCGAGGTGAACTCACCCTCCAGCCACGACATCGACGCGTCGAAGCGCAGATGGTCCGTCGGCGCGTACGTGCTTTCCAGTTCGAGGCCGTAGACCCGCGCCTTGGGCGCGTTGCTGATACCCTCGCCATAGAGAACGGGGTCTTCCTCAAGGAACTGCATGTTCTTGTAATTGTACAGGAAGGCCGAGGCATTCACTTGCAGCGTATCGTCGAGGAAGCGGTTCTTGCTGCCGATCTCGAAGGAATCGACGGTTTCCTTCTTGTAGGTGGGCTTGATCGAATCTTCCCAGCCGAAGATGCAGTAGGCGCCGCCGCAAGCGGACGAGGCGCTGTTGATGCCGCCCGGCTTGAAGCCGCGCGTGTAGCTTATGTAGACCATGTTGCTGGGCGTGATCTGATAATCGAGCGCCACTTTGCCGGTCCAGGCGTGGTCGCTGCGCGATCCCGTGGAGGCGGGCTGGAGATAGGCGCCTGAGGTCTGGTCGGACACGCCGCCGGACATCGAATCGTACATGCCCGATGACTTGTCATGGTTGTAGCGGGCGCCGGCGGTCAGCTTCAGGCTGTCGGTCAGCGCATAAGTGCCCTGCGCGAAGACCGCGTAAAGCTCACGCTTGATCGAGGAGAGTTCGGCATAGGTCAGGTTGCCGACCAGCGGATCGTTCCACGCGGTGTCTTCCGGCAGGGCCTGCTGCAGGAAGTTGTCGTCGTCGCTGCGGTATTCGTTGACGTACTGGCTGTTCTCCGAATGCAGGTATACGCCGCCGAGCACCCACTGGAACGGGCCGTTGCCGTTCGAGGTAAGGTTCAGTTCCTGGCTCCAGCTCTTGGTGTCCGAGGCCCAGAGCGGCACGTGGTCGTAGCTGACGCCGGTGTAGCTGACCGGGTTGTAGGTGTTCTGGTAGAACAGCGTGGTGTCGAGGCCGTCGGCATCCCAGGCCTGCTCGGAATGGAGCTTCTGGTAGCCGGTGATCGACTTGATCGTGGCGAACGCGGTGTCCCACTTGATTACGCCGGTATAGAGCTGGGTCTTCACTACCGAGCGGCCGGGGAAGTCCTGCGTCAGGATGCGCGGGTCGGGCTCGGGGTCGAGGATGTTCTTCTGGGCCGGGCCATTGGTGTTCGAACTGAACTGGATCGTGTTCAGCGTGATCGACAGGTTGGACAGCGGCTGCCACTTGGCGCCAAGGCGCCAGCCGGTCTCGTCCTGATCGTCGAGATCGTACTTCTTGAAGCCGGGCACTTCGGTGGCGTGGGCATAGCCGTCATGCTTGGTGAACTGGAAGGCGCCGCGAATGGCGAGCGTGTCGGTCACCGGCACGTTCAGCGCGGCGGAGCCTTCCATGTAGTTGTAGTTGCCGAAGCCCGCGTTGACATTACCCTTCAGCGCATCGGTGCTCGGCTCGATCGAGACGACGTTGATGGTGCCGCCGGTCGATCCCTGGCCGAACAGCGTGCCCTGAGGTCCGCGCAGCACTTCGACTTGCGCGACGTCGATGAAGGCGGCGCTCGCGGCGATCGAGTTGAAGATGTAGACGCCGTCGATGTGGTAGGACACGCCCGGCTGGGTGTTGGTGTTCTCCGGCGTTTCCGAACCGATGCCGCGGATCGAGATCACGCGCTCACCGCCGCCGCTCTTGGCGATGACGAGGCCGGGGACAGTGCCGTTGAGCCCGGTGATGTCGGTCACATTTCCCGCGCGGAGCGTGTCGGACGTGATCGCGCTTACCGAAAGCGGCGCCTGCTGGAGGCTCACATTGCGGCGTTCCGCGGTGACGACGATATCCGTCAGGCCCGACTGGCCGTCGCCAGCAGGATCGGGTGCGGGCTCGGCAGCAGCGGCGGCCGGAGCGGTTTCGGCGGCGTGCGCGGCCGAGGTAAATGCAAGCAAAGAGATGCCCGATGCCAGGGCGTAGGCGAAAGTGGACTTGGTTCTCATGTCAGCTCCCCGAACAGGTCGTCATTCGATTCCCGGGCTGCGGCTCATGCTTGCTGCTGGGTTGGCCGCTTGAGGGGGAACTTGGCGGTTCGATGACAGTGCGGTCTTGTGCAGTTGCGAATAAGTAGTTGACCGCTGCAACCCGGACCCTTCCGGCGAGAGGAACGGGATGCGCGCAAATGCGCCGTTTTGGGGTGGGTTCGGGTAATCGGGAACTGGCTTGCGTTTTTTGCGTTGCAGCGCTCGCCGCCGTTCATCACTGGTCCATGGCGTCTCGCGTCAAGCCGATGGCGGTCTCAGCGACAAGACCGTGCCGCCCGCGCCTGCCATGGGGCAGGGGAGGGGCAACCGGCCCCGAAAAGGATGCCCTGTCATGACTGCCACGGTCCTGAACGTATCGCCTGCAACCCGCCCGCTAGGCCAGACCGGCATGGCGATCAGCCGCGTCGGCTTCGGTGCCTGGGCCATCGGCGGGCCGGACTGGGCCGTCGGCTGGGGTGCGCAGGACGATGCCGATTCGATCCGGGCGATCCGCCATGCGGTCGAACGCGGGGTGAACTGGATCGACACGGCCGCGATCTACGGTCTCGGCCATTCCGAAGAAGTGGTCGCCAAGGCTCTGGCCGAAATGCCGGAGGCTGAGCGGCCCTATGTCTTCACCAAGTGCGGGCAGGTCTGGGATCCGAACGATCGCCAGTCGAAGCTGCGCGTTGGGCGGCGGGAATCGATCGTGGCCGAGTGCGAGGATTCGCTGCGCCGCCTGCGGGTTGAGCAGATCGACCTGCTCCAGATGCACTGGCCCGCCGAGGACGGCACCGCGCTCGACGAATATTGGGGCGCGCTGCTCGATCTGAAAGCGGCGGGCAAAGTGCGCGCGGTCGGCCTGTCCAACCACAATGCCGATCAACTTTCGGCGGCCGAGGCCTTGGGGCATGTCGATACGCTGCAACCGCCGCTTTCGGCGCTGAAGCGGGATGCCATCGCGCGCGAACTGCCGTGGTGTCTGGCGCATGATACCGGCGTGATCGTCTATAGCCCGATGCAGTCGGGCCTGCTCTCCGGCGCGTTCTCGGCCGAGCGCGTGGCGGGGCTTGCCGCCGACGACTGGCGCTCGCGCCATGCCGATTTCACCGGCGAGAACCTGACGCGCAATCTGGCCGTGGCAGCGGCGATGAAGCCGGTGGCCGAGCGCCACGGCGTTTCGCAGGCGGCGGTCGCGGTGGCCTGGGTGCTGGCGGTCCCGGGCGTGACCGGGGCGATCGTCGGCGCGCGCAGCCCGGCGCAAGTCGATGGTTGGGTGGCAGGGGCGAACCTTGCCCTCACCGACGAGGACCGCGCCGGGATCGCTGCCGCCATTCGCGATTCCGGTGCGGGGTCCGGCCCCGTTCCCGACTGATTTTACCTTCGTTTCCCCATTCGATCAGGACTGCCTATGCTTCGCCTTCTCGCCCGCCTGAACATCGATCCCTATCTCTTGCTGCTGGTTTCGACCGTGGGTCTTGCCTCGGTGCTTCCGGCGCGCGGCATGTGGGCGGGGATCGCGGGCGGCGCGGCGGACGCAGGCATCGCGCTGCTGTTCTTCCTCCACGGCGCCAAGCTCTCGCGCCAGGCGATCCTCGACGGGGCGCGGGCGTGGAAGTTGCACCTGACCGTGGCCAGCCTGACTTTCGGGATCTTCCCGCTGATCGGGCTGGGCGTCAGCGCGATACCGGGGCTGGAGCCGTCGCTGGCGATGGGCGTGCTCTACCTGACGCTGCTGCCCTCGACGGTGCAGTCATCGATTGCCTTTACCGCGATTGCCGGGGGCAATGTGGCAGCGGCAGTGTGCAGTGCCTCGTTCTCCAACCTTGCGGGGATTTTCCTGACCCCGGTGCTGACGGCAGTGTTCATCACCGGCAAGACGCAGGGCTTCTCGACCGTTCCGATCATCGCCATCGCCGTCCAGTTGCTGCTGCCGTTCGTGGCCGGGCATCTGCTGCGGCCGTGGATCGGCGGCTTCGTGCAGAAGCACAAGAAGCTGGTGGGCTATACCGACCGCGGTTCGATCCTGCTGGTGGTCTACACGGCGTTCGGGGCGGCCGTGCTCGAAGGGCTGTGGCAGAAGGTGACTTTGGCCGAACTCGGGCTGATCGCGGCGCTGTCGCTGGGGATTCTGGCGGTCGTGATGGTGGTGGGCAATGTGCTCGGGCGGGTGCTGGGCTTCAACCACGCGGACCGGATCGTGATCCTGTTCTGCGGTTCGAAGAAGAGTCTGGCGACCGGCGTGCCGCTGGCAGGGGTACTGTTTCCGCCTGCTCAGGTGGGGGCGATCATCCTGCCGCTGATGTTCTTCCATCAGATCCAGTTGATGGTCTGTGCGGTGCTGGCGCGGCGGATGGCGGCGCAGGCCGAGGCCGAGGGGGATCCGGTGGCGGCCGAGTAGGTTGGCCTCCTCCACTCCCGCCCCCTCCACTCCGCTCATCCTGAGCCTGTCGAAGGATGGAGGCCTTGCGCCACGCCCGCGGGGGCTTCGACAAGCTCAGCCTGAGCGGGATGGGAGGTCGGGCCGGAGGGGGGAGGTGAGGTGAGGTGAAGTGAGGCGAGGTGAGAACACCTCGCGCTCCCAATTCCGTCATCCCCGCGAAGGCGGGGATCCCGCTTCTCTTGCCCAACACGAGAGGTCGCAGAAGAAAGCGGGGCCCCCGCCTGCGCGGGGGCGACGAAGAGTATCGCGTGAGGACGGGGTGAGGTTGGGGTTGGGGTGCGTCCACCTGAAAGGACCTCCCGCCTCAGATCTCCAACTGGCTACCCAGTTCGATCACGCGGTTGGTGGGGAGCTTGAAGAATTCCATCGCGCTCTGGGCGTTGCGGACCATGATCGCGAAGAGCTTCTCGCGCCAGATCGCCATGCCCGGACGGCTCGACGGGATCAGGGTCTGGCGGGAGAGGAAGTAGCTGGTCTCCACCGGCTTGAACGGGCCGCCGGCGCGGTCTTCGTCGGCAAGCGCGGCCGGGATGTCGATATCGTCCATGAAGCCGTAGCGCAGCACCACGCGGTAGAAGCCCTGTCCCAGCGCTTCCACTTCCGCGCGGTTTTCGGGGGCAACGTGCGGCACGCCTTGTCCGGCCACGGTCAGGATCACCACGCGTTCGTGGAGGATGTGGTTGTGCTTGAGGTTGTGCAGCAGCCCCGGCGGCACGCCGTCGTTCGAGGAGGCGAGGAAGATCGAGGTGCCCTGAACCCGGCGCACGCGCTCACCGACCGAGCGGATGAAAGTGGCGAAGGGGATCGAATCCTCGCGCAGGCGTTCGCGCATCAGGCGGCGTCCGTTCGCCCAGGTGGTCAGCAGGGTGAATACCACCGCCGCCACCAGCAGCGGGAACCAGCCGCCGTCCGGGATCTTGGTGACGTTCGACGCGAAGTAGAGCCCGTCGATGAACAGGAAGCCTGCGGTGACGCCGATCGAGACCACCGGGTGCCATTTCCACACGGCATAAGTCAGCACGCCCAGCAGGCAGGCGGTGATCAGCATCGTGCCGGTCACGGCGATACCGTAAGCCGCGGCCAGATTGCCCGAGGTGCGGAAGCCGAACACCAGCAGCACGACCATGACCAGCAGGCCCCAGTTGACGAGCGGGACATAGATCTGTCCCGCCGCCGTCGCGCTGGTGTGCATGATCTTGAGGCGCGGCAGGAAGCCGAGCTGCACGGCCTGCTGCGATACCGAGAAGGCGCCGGAGATCACCGCCTGGCTGGCGATGATCGTCGCCAGCGTCGCCAGCAGGACCAGCGGCAGGCGGGCCCAGTCGGGCGCCATGAAGAAGAACGGGTTCTGGATCGCGTCGGGATTGCGCAGCACCAGCGAAGCCTGCCCCAGATAGTTGAGCAGCAGGCAGGGGAAGGCGATGTAGAGCCACGAGATCGTGATCGCCTTGCGGCCGAAGTGGCCCATGTCGGCATAGAGCGCTTCCGCGCCGGTCACTGCCAGCACCACCGAGCCCAGCGCCAGAAACGCCAGCTTGGGATTGATGACGAAGAATTCGATCGCATGGTATGGGCTGAGCGCCCAGACCACTTCGGGTGCCTTGACGATCGAGGACAGCCCGAGCCCGGCCAAGACCAGGAAATAGACGATCATCACCGGCCCGAACAGCTTGCCCATCGTCGCGGTGCCGTGGGACTGGATCGAGAACAGCCCGATCAGGATCACCACCGCAATCGGCAGCACGAATTCGGCAAAGCCCTCGTTCACCACGGTCAGCCCCTCGACCGCCGAGAGCACCGAGACGGCCGGGGTGATGATGGCATCGCCATAGAACAGTGCGGTGGCGATGACGCCCAGCATCGCGATCAGCCCGGTCCAGCGCGACTTGCCCAGCTTGCGCCCGATCAGCGCCAGCAGCGCCAGGCTGCCGCCTTCGCCGTTGTTGTCTGCCCGCAGGATGATGAAGACGTATTTGACGGTGACGATCAGCATCATCGTCCAGAACATCAGCGAGATCACCCCGAAGATGTGCATGCGGTCCACCACCAGCGGGTGGTGGCCGATGAAGCTTTCCTTGAGGGCATAGAGCGGCGATGTGCCGATATCGCCGAAAACGACCCCGATTGCGCCGACTGCCAGCGCCGTAAGGCTTTCATTGGGGGCGTGGTGCCCGGAAGACTCGCTCATAATTTCGGCGCCTAGTCTCGCGCGCGCGAAAGCGCCACGGGCTTTATGCGATCTTTATGCGTAACGGGCAATTCCCCGTGGAACCTTAACGGCTCCCGGGGCCATCTCGCATTCCGTCACCCATTGACGGGAGCCCTCGTGCCATGTCCCGATTTCCTTCACCCGCCCGATACGTTTCGGCCGAAAGGCTGGCCGCGCTGCATGCCGGCGTGCGCTGGTGGCCTGTCGAAATCGCGATGCGCGCCGCCGGGCTGCTGAGCCTGTTTGTGGCCGAGCGCGTGATCCTGGCCGAGCGCCGGATGGCGATCACCCCGGTCCTCCACGCGCCGACCGTGACCGACCTTGCGCTCTGCGCCGTCTTCATCGTGCTGCTCAGCCTTGGCCTGACGCTGAGCCTGTGGGGGCCGCGGCTGTTTCGCACGATCGAGCTGCCCGGCCACTTTTGACGCGATTTCACGCAATTTCTGACTCTGGCAACGGACCCAAGACAATGACCGACTTTGCCTGGCTCGCGGTACTCGCCGGCCTGTTCCTCCTGACGCTCGCCTTCGCGCGGCTTTGCGAAAAGGCCTGAGGAGGCGCCGCCATGACCGACACGCACACTCTTCCGCTGGTACTCGCCGGGCTGACCGCGCTTGGCCTGCTGATCTATCTCGTTGCCGCGCTGCTGCGGCCCGAACGTTTCTGACGAAGGGCATGCCATGACCACGGGAATGACCTTCCAGGGCTGGACCCTGATCCTCTTTTTCACCGCGCTTGTCGCGGCCTTGGCCAAGCCCGTCGGGGTCTGGCTTTTCGCTCTGTACGAAGGGCGGCGCACGCCGCTCCACCGCGTGCTCGGCCCCGTCGAGAACGGCTTCTACCGCCTCTCCGGGATCGATCCCGAGGCGGAGCAGGGCTGGCGCCGCTACGCGCTGCACATGCTGGTGTTCAATCTTGTCCTGCTGCTGTTCACTTACGCGGTGCTGCGGCTTCAGGACGTGCTGCCGCTGAACCCGCGCGGGCTTGCCGCGATGGGCGCGGACGGGGCGATGAACACGGCGGTGAGCTTCACCACCAACACCAACTGGCAGTGGTATGCGGGCGAGGCCACGGTTTCGAACCTCAGCCAGATGCTGGGCCTCACCATCCATAACTTCCTCTCCGCCGCCACCGGTATCGCCGTAGCTTTCGCGCTGTTCCGCGGTTTCGCGCGGCGCGAGGCGAAGACGGTAGGCAATTTCTGGGCGGACTGCACGCGCGTCACGCTCTACCTGCTGCTGCCGATCTGCGTGGTCTACGCGCTGTTCCTCATCGCCAGCGGCGTCCCGCAGACGCTGTCGAGCCTGGTCGACACCACCTCTCTGGAAGGGCTGCGCCAGTCCATCGCGCTCGGCCCCGTCGCCTCGCAGGAGGCGATCAAGATGCTCGGCACCAATGGCGGCGGCTTCTTCAATGCCAATTCCGCGCATCCGTTCGAGAACCCGACGGCGCTGACCAACCTTGCGCAGATGCTTTCGATCTTCGCCATCGGCGCGGGGCTGACCTGGTGCTTCGGCAAGGCCGTGGGCAATACCCGGCAGGGCTGGGCGATCCTGACCGCGATGCTGACGCTGTTCCTGATCGGCGCGGGCGTGACCTACTGGCAGGAAGCGGCGGGCAATCCGGTGCTCCACCACCTCGGCGCCATCGGCGGCAACATGGAGGGCAAGGAAGTCCGCTTCGGCATTGCCGCCAGCGCCCTGTTCTCGGTGGTGACGACGGCAGCTTCGTGCGGCGCGGTCAATGCCATGCATGACAGCTTCACCGCGCTGGGCGGCATGGTGCCGCTCATCAACATGCAGCTTGGCGAAGTGGTCGTCGGCGGTGTTGGCGCGGGGATCTACGGCTTCCTGCTGTTCGCGCTGCTCGCGGTCTTCGTGGCGGGCCTGATGGTCGGCCGCACGCCCGAGTACCTCGGCAAGAAGATCGAGGCGCGCGAGGTCAAGCTGGCGGTTCTGGCCATTGCCGTGCTGCCGCTCTCCATCCTTGGCCTCACCGCGCTTTCGGCGGTCCTGCCGGACGGTCTTGCCGGGCCGCTCAACAAGGGCCCGCACGGCTTTACCGAGATCCTCTATGCCTTCGCATCGGGCACCGGCAACAACGGCTCCGCCTTCGCGGGCCTGAGCGCCGGGACGCCGTTCTACAACGGGCTGCTCTCGGTGGCGATGTGGGTCGGCCGCTTCTTCATCATCGTGCCGGTGCTGGCCGTGGCCGGAAACCTTGCCGCCAAGAAGCACACGCCGGAGACCGCAGGCTCTTTCCCCACCACCGGACCGCTGTGGATCGGCTTGCTGATCGCCGTGATCCTGATCGTCGGCGGTCTCACGTTCCTGCCGAGCCTCGCCCTCGGGCCCATCGCCGATCATCTCGCGATGATCTCGGGCCAGCTGTTTTGAAAGCGCCAGTCATGACGTCACACACTTCCATGACGACTCCCACCTCGATGTTCTCGGCCAGACTGGTCGTTCCCGCGATCGGCGATGCCTTCCGCAAGCTGAACCCGCGCGAACTGGTGAAGAACCCCGTGCTCTTCACGACCGCCGTGGTCGCGCTTCTGCTCACCGTGCTGCTGGCCGTCGGCGGTGAGCCGATGCCGGTGGGCTTCCAGATCCAGCTGATCGGCTGGCTCTGGCTGACTGTGCTGTTCGGCACCTTTGCCGAGGCGCTGGCCGAAGGGCGCGGGCGGGCGCAGGCCGCCTCGCTGCGCGCCGCCAAGTCCGACCTTACCGCGCGCCTGCCCGACGGGCGTGTGATCCCCGCCTCGCAGCTCAAGAAGGGTAGCGTGGTGGTGGTCATGACCGGAGACCTCATCCCGGCCGACGGCGAAGTGATCGAAGGCGTCGCCTCGGTCAACGAAGCCGCCATCACCGGCGAGAGCGCGCCGGTGATCCGCGAGGCGGGCGGCGACCGTTCGGCGGTGACCGCCGGCACCCGCGTCATCTCCGACCAGATCCGCGTCCGCGTCACGCAGGAGCCCGGGCAGGGCTTCCTCGACCGCATGATCGCCCTTGTCGAAGGCGCCGAGCGGCAGAAGACACCGAACGAGATCGCCCTGACCATCCTGCTGGTGGGCCTGACGATCATCTTCCTGATCGCCGTTTCCACCATTCCCGCCTTTGCCCACTATGCGGGCGGCGCGATCCCGGTGGCGGTGCTGGCGGCGCTGCTCATCACCCTGATCCCGACGACCATCGCCGCGCTGCTTTCGGCCATAGGCATCGCCGGGATGGACCGCCTCGTGCGCTTCAACGTGCTTGCCAAGTCGGGCCGCGCGGTCGAGGCGGCGGGCGATATCGACGTGCTGCTGCTCGACAAGACCGGCACGATCACCGTGGGTGACCGTCAGGCCGCCGAATTCCGCCCGGTTTCCGGCACTGACGCACGCCTGCTTGCCGAAGCCGCGCTGCTGGCCAGCCTTGCGGACGAAACGCCCGAAGGTCGCTCGATCGTGGTCCTGGCGCGCGAGCATCACGGCTTGGCCCTCGGCGCCTTGCCGGTGGGTGCCGAAGTGATCCCGTTCACGGCCCAGACTCGTATTTCCGGCCTGAAAAGCGAGACCGGGCTGGTCCAGAAGGGCGCGGTCGATGCGATCCTGCGCGCCAATCCGGAGGCGGTGAACAGCCCGCAGGCCGCCGAACTGCGCCGCATTTCGGAAGAGATCGCCCGCTCCGGCCAGACCCCGCTGGCAGTGGCTCGCGACGGCCGCCTGCTCGGCGTGATCGCGCTCAAGGACGTGATCAAGGCCGGGGTGCGCGAACGCTTCGCCGAACTGCGCCGCATGGGCATCCGCACGGTGATGATCACCGGCGACAACCCGCTCACTGCCGCCGCCATCGCCGCCGAGGCGGGCGTGGACGACTTCCTTGCCGAAGCCACGCCGGAGGACAAGCTGGCGCTGATCCGCAAGGAACAGCAGGGCGGCAAGCTGGTGGCCATGTGCGGAGACGGCACCAATGACGCCCCGGCACTGGCGCAGGCGGACGTGGGCGTGGCCATGAACACCGGCACGCAGGCCGCGCGCGAGGCGGGCAACATGGTCGACCTCGACAGTGACCCCACCAAGCTCATCGAGATCGTCGGCCTCGGCAAGCAATTGCTGATGACGCGCGGCGCGCTGACCACGTTCTCGGTCGCCAACGATGTCGCCAAGTACTTCGCGATCATCCCGGCCATGTTCGTGGTGCTCTATCCCGGCCTTGGCGTGCTCAACGTGATGCGGCTGGCCTCGCCGCAAAGCGCGATCCTTTCGGCCATCGTGTTCAACGCGCTGATCATTCCCGCGCTCGTGCCGCTCGCGCTCAAGGGCGTGACCTACCGGCCGATGGCGGCGGGCCCGCTGCTGGCCCGCAACCTTGCGGTCTACGGCCTTGGCGGCCTGATCGCGCCTTTCGCCGGCATCAAGCTCATCGACCTTGCGGTCGCCGGGCTCCACCTCGTCTGAGGACCTGTTCCATGCTCAAGGACCTTTCCACCGCCGCGCGCCCCGCGCTCGTGCTTACCCTGCTGTTCGCGCTGCTGCTGGGGCTGGCCTATCCGCTCGCGCTGACCGGGATCGCGCAGGTCGTGTTCCCCCGACAGGCCAACGGCAGCCTGATCGAGCGGGACGGCCACGTGATCGGCTCGGCCCTGATCGGCCAGATGTTCACGCAGGACCGCTACTTCCACGGCCGCCCCTCGGCCGCCGGGAAGGGATACGACGCCATGGCGTCATCGGGCTCCAACTTCGGCCCGACCAGCCGCGCCCTTGCCGACCGCGTGACGACCGACGTCGCCGCTTTCCGGAAATCCCCAGGTTCCCCTGTTCCTGTCGACCTGGTGACCACTTCCGCCTCGGGGCTTGACCCTCATCTCAGCCCCGAGGCGGCTCTTTTCCAGGCGGAGCGCGTCGCCAAGGCACGCGGACTGGATGTCGCGCGGGTCAAGACGCTGGTGATCGACAATACCGAGCGGCCTTTGCTGGGCTTCCTGGGCGAGCCGCGCGTCAACGTGCTCGCACTCAATCTGGCTCTCGACAGCATGGCGGGCGGCGGCGCACAAGCGCATCCGTGAACGAGCCGCGTCCCGATCCCGAAGCCCTGCTCCGCGCCGCCGCGCGAGAGCGTCGCGGCCGCCTCAAGGTTTTCCTTGGGGCGGCTCCGGGCGTTGGCAAGACCTATGAAATGTTGGGCGAGGGCGCCGCGCGCCGCGATGCCGGGGTGGACGTGGTGGTGGGCGTTGCCGAGACCCACGGGCGCGAGGAGACGGCGGCGAAGCTGCGCGGGCTGGAAACGGTGCCGCGCCATCATGTGACCTATCAGGGCCACGTGCTGGACGAGATGGACATCGACGCCATTCTCGAACGCCGCCCGGCGCTGGTGCTGGTGGACGAACTGGCGCACACCAATGCCCCGGGCAGCCGCCACGACAAGCGCTGGCAGGATGTCGAGGAACTGCTCGATGCCGGGATCGACGTGTGCTCCACGCTCAATATCCAGCATATCGAGAGCCTGAACGACATCGTCGCCTCCTTCACCAAGGTCCGCGTGCGCGAGACGCTGCCGGACAAAGCGCTGGAAGACGCCGAGATCGAGGTCGTCGATATCCCGCCCGACGAGCTGATCGAGCGGCTGCGGCAGGGCAAGGTTTATGTGCCGGACGAGGCGACGCGCGCGCTCGGCAACTTCTTTTCCAAGTCCAACCTTTCCGCCTTGCGCGAGCTGGCGCTGCGCTTCGCGGCGCAGGCGGTCGACGCGCAGATGCTCGAATATGTCCGGGCCCATGCGATGGAGGGCAACTGGGCGGCGAGCGACCGGCTTGTCGTCGCGGTGAGCGAGCAGGCGGGATCGCTCGAACTGGTGCGCGCGGCCAAGCGCCTGGCCGATGCCCTGCGCGCCTCGTGGACGGCGGTCCATATCGAAACGCCGCGCGCGGCCACGTTCAGCGACGGCGAGAATACCCGGCTGGCCGATGCGCTTCATCTGGCCACGCAACTGGGCGGGCAAGTGGCGACTCTGCCTGCGGAGACCGTGTTCGACGGACTCAAGAGCTTCACCGTGCAGGCCCGCGCCACGCAATTGATCGTCGGCAAGTCGCTGCGCTCGCGCTGGTTCGAACTGCGGCACGGTTCGGTGGTGGACCGGCTGGTGCGCGAGATGCCGGGCCTTGCCATCCAGGTCCTGCCGACGACGCCGATTGCCGACCGGGGCGAGCGCCGACCGGCGGGGCAGTGGGGCTCGCTGTCGGGCTACCTTGTCGCGCTGGTGCTGACGGCGGCGGTCACGCTGATCGGCACCGGCATCCTGTCCAGCGGCAATATCACCGATCTTGGCCTGCTCTACCTGCTGCCGGTCATGTTCGCGGCGACGCGCTACGGCTTGCGGACCGGGATCGCGGCGGGGCTGGCCTCCTCGCTCGGGTACAATTTCTTCTTCCTGCCGCCCACGCATACGCTGACCATCGAGGATCCGCGCAACATCATCACGGTGCTGGTGCTGCTGGCAGTTGCCATCGTCAGCAGCCAGATGGCCGCGCGGGTGCGCGAACAGGCGCTGCTGGCCCAGGCGAGCGCCACGCAGAACAGCGCGCTGGCCGGTTTCGCGCGCCAGCTTACCGGGATCAGCACGATCGACGAGCTGGCGCAGGTGGTCTGCGGGGAAGTCGGCGGGCTGCTCGACGGCAATACGGTGCTGCTGATGCCGGGGGACGAGGGCCTGTCGCGGCGCTGGAGTTGGCCGAAGGAGCCGCGCCTCGAAACGCTGGACCTTGCCGCCGCGAACTGGGCTTTCGAGAACAATGCCCCGGCCGGGCGCGGGTCCGACACGCTGACCGCGTCGGAATGGCTGTTCCATCCGCTGGCCGCGCGCGGCACGGTCATGGGCGTGTTCGGGCTGGCGCGCAGCGATGCCCGCGCGCCGGTGCGGCCGGACCAGTTGCCGCTGCTGCTCAGCCTGCTCGATCAGGCGGGGCTGGCGCTGGAGCGCATGGCGCTGGAAGGGCAGATGGTGGAACTGTCGCAGGCGCGCGAGCGGGACCGGCTGCGCCATGCGCTGCTCTCCTCGGTCAGCCACGATCTGCGCACGCCGCTGACCACGATCATGGGCACGCTGGCGGAGATCGAGGCGAGCGAGCCGCTACAGTCCGCCCCTATCGCCGCCGCACGGGGCGAGGCGGAGCGACTGCACCGCTTCGTCACCAACCTGCTGGACATGGCGCGGATCGAAGCGGGCGCGCTCCACGGCAAGATCGAGCCGGTCGACCTGGACGAGGCGGTGGGCGAGGCACTCCACGAATTGCGCGCGCTGCTGGCGGGCCATGCGGTGGAAACGGCGATCGATGCGGACGTGCCGATGGTGCTGGTGGACCCGCACTTGTTCCACCACTGCCTGACCAACCTGATCGAGAATGCCGCCAAGTACGGCGATCCCGACGCGCCGATCGTGGTGAGCGCCGTGCGCCGGGAGGCGGGGCTTGTCCTTGCCGTCAGCGATCGCGGCCCCGGTATTCCGGCGGGCGAGGAAGAGCGAATTTTCGAGACGTTCACGCGGATCGAGGGGTCTGACCGCAAGGGCGGCACCGGCCTTGGCCTTGCTATCGTCAAGGGTTTCGCCACGGCCATGGGCCTCACCGTGACCGCCGCCAACCGCGAGGACGGGCATGGCGCCCGCTTCGCGATCCATTTCGACACGTCCCACCTCAGGGAATGGCCCGATTCATGACTCAAAGCATCACCATCCTCGTCGTTGACGACGAGCCCGCCATCCGCCGCCTGTTCCACGCGGGGCTCGCCCGCGCCGGCTATGCCGTGGTGGAGGCCGGCACCGCGCGCGAGGCGCTGAACGCCCTCGATATCGACAAGCCGGAAGTCGTGCTGCTCGACCTTGGCCTGCCGGACCGCGACGGGCTGGAACTGATCCCGCTGATGCGCACGCAGGCGGCGATCATCGTCGTCTCCGCGCGCGAGGCGACCGACCAGAAAGTGGCCGCGCTCGATCTGGGGGCCGACGATTACGTGGCCAAGCCCTTCGACAGCGAGGAAGTGCTCGCCCGCATCCGTACCGCGCTGCGCCACCGCCTGCCGGCGGAAGCCGCCGAGCGCCCGGTGCGGCGCGGCGATGTCGAGATCGACCTTGCCGCGCGGCTGGTGCGCAAGGGCGGGCAGGAAGTGCACCTGACGCCGAAGGAATACGGCTTCCTTGCCGAACTCGCGCGCAATCCGGGACGGGTGATTACCCATGCGCAATTGCTGCGCGCGGTCTGGGGGCCGGGACATGAGAGCGACGTGGAATACCTGCGCGTCGCCGCGCGCGGCATTCGCCGCAAGGTGGAGGACGATCCCGCTCACCCGGCGCTGCTGCGCAACGAGCCGGGTATCGGTTATCGGCTGGTGAGTCAGGACTGACGGCCAAGGCTGCTCCACCTCCTGACCAACGGCTCAAAATTCAGCCCCCAAACCCCCGTCATCCCCGCGAAGGCGGGGATCCCGCTTCTCTTGCGCCCAGGAAAGAAGGAAGCGGGGCCCCCGCCTTCGCGGGGGCGACGAGTGATGGGTGCAGTTTCAGTTCCTCCCCTGCAAGGGGAGGTGGCAGTGCGAAGCACTGACGGAGGGGTGTCCAGCTCTCGGCGTGGCACGCTGCCGAGAGCTGGACACCCCTCCACCACCCTCCCTTCGACAAGCTCAGGATGAGCGGCGCGGCCCCCCTCCCCTTGAGGGGAAGAAGGGAAATCCAAATTTATTTCACCCCGCACCTGCGGATGCCTCCTCGCGGCGACGTCTAGTCCTGATCCACGACGCTCGCAGGGGGTAATCCCGGCGTCCCCCCGGCGTCTGGGCCGCGTTTCTCCGACAGGATTTGCAAGGGAGTGCGTCGAAGTGCATGAAGTGGCGGCGATGTGCTGGGCCAGAGGCCTGCCGGTCCGGGGCTGGTACTGAGCATGGTTCAGGCGGAGATAGAAATGACGCCCTCGCCGCAGCCGCCGCGTGCCTCCGGGCTCGCGCTCGTACTGGAGGAAAATCGCCGCGCGCTCCTGCAATTTCTGGCGGCCCGCTGCGGGTCCGTCGATGAGGCGCAGGACCTGTTGCAGGACTTGTGGATCAAAGTGGGCGCGCAGGCGACCGGGCCGGTAGCATCCCCGCGCGCTTATCTGTTCCGCATGGCCAACAACCTCGTACTCGACCGGGTGCGGGGGCAGCAGCGGGCGATGCGCCGCGAACGGGTCTGGCTGGACACCGAGAGCGGCGGCAGCGCCACCGCGCCCGAGGACCGCGCCGATCCCGGCGAACCGGCCGACGAGGCGATAGCCCGGCGGCAGGAGGCAGAGATCCTGCGCGGCGCCATTGCCGCTCTGCCGGAAGGCGCGGGCAAGGCGCTGCGGCTCTACCGCTTCGAGGGGCTTGGCCAGAGCGAGATCGCGCGGGTCATGGGAATCAGCCGGAGCGGCGTGGAAAAACATCTGGCGCTGGCGATGAAACGTCTGCGTCAGGCACTGGCGGACTGTGGATGTTTCGGCGGTGCGACGTCTTCCTTGTACGGGGCAGAAGTGCGGAGTGAATCGGCGCAAAGGGAACAGGGACAATGAACCGCGACATCGATCCTATCCTGTCCGAACGGGCCTTGCCGGACGATATCCTTTCCGAGGCCGCGCGCTGGCACCTTGCCAGCGATGACGATGCCATGGACTGGGACGCCTTCACGCTCTGGCTGGAGCACGATCCCCGCCACCGCCGCGCGTTCGACGAAGTGGCGCTGACCGATGCCCTGCTGACCGAGCATCGCCCCGAAATCCGCGCGGCACTGGCCGAACAGGGCGATAGCGACCACGCCGCAAACGATGCGGAGGATGAGGCGGAAGCCCTCGCGGCCGGTGGCGGCCGTGCGCCCGTGCGTCCGCTCCTGCACCGGCGCGTCTGGCAATGGGCGGGCATGGCGGTGGCCGCCTCGCTCGCGGCGGCGATTGCGGTGCCGCAGTTCATGGATACCGCCTCCGAAGTCTATGCCACCGAAGGCGCGCCGGAGCGGATCGCGTTGGCCGATGGCTCGACCATTCTGCTGGCGCCGCGCAGCAAGCTCACGGTGGACGGGCGCGGGCAGGACCACATCGGGCTGACCGGCGGCGCGTGGTTCGACATTCGCCACGATCCCGACCGGCAATTGCAGATCACCGCGGGCGATGTCTCGATCAACGATATCGGCACGCGCTTCGATGTGCAGGCACAGGACGATGCCGTGCGCGTCGCAGTGGTGGAAGGCCAGGTGCAAGTCAGCGCGCAGGCGATGGCAGGGCCAGTGCAAGTGCCGGCGGGCAAGGGGCTGGCGTTCGACAGCCGGGCGGGCACGGCCACGGTTGCCGCGGTCAATACGCAGGATGTCGGGTCGTGGAAAGATGGACGGCTCACGTACGACAATGCGCGGCTGGTACTGGTCGCGAGCGATCTGCATCGCTATGCGGGGATTACGGTAGACGTACCCCCCGCTTTGCGGGACCGACGGTTTTCGGGGACCCTGATTGTCGACAATGGCGATGCGGCGTTGCGCGATCTGGTCCAGCTCATGGGCCTGCGCCTCAGTGGCCACGCTGGCGCTTGGCGTCTGGAGCAGCCCTGAGGTCTGTGCCCGCGAGGCTGCGGGCGCACATATAGACGTTACCGCGACCCGGCTGCCCGACGCCATTGCCGAACTCTCGCGTGAGGCGCATGTCTCGATCGGTACCGATGGTCCGCTGCCTGCGATCCCCACCCGTCCGCTGCACGGCGTCCTGACCGTTGGTGATGCGCTGGCGCGGCTGCTTGCGGGCAGCGGCTATCGGGCGCGGCAAGTGGGCGAGACGGCGTGGCGGATCGAGCATGTGCCTGCGCCGCAAGCGCCGGTCCCCTCCGAGCCGCGTCCGGTGGAACACGTGGCGCCGCCCGAGACTGCATTCGGCCCGCCGATCATCGTTACCGCCACCAAGCAGCCGCTCGAACTCTCGGTGCTGCCGGCGGCGGTCTCGGTGGTTTCGGCCTTCGGCATCGGGCACGACGATCCGCGCCGCTCCAGCGCGGCGGTGGCGGGGCAGGTGGACGGGCTGGCGCTTACCGCACTGGGCCCCGGACGCAACCGCATGTTCCTGCGCGGCGTGGCGGACAGCGCATTCGGCGGCGAGAGCCAGTCGACCGTCGCGGTGGTGCTGGATGAAGCGCGCCTGACCTATGCCGCGCCCGATCCGGACTTGCGGCTGGTCGATATCCAGCGGGTGGAAGTGCTCAAGGGGCCGCAGGGTTCGCTTTACGGCACCGGCGCGCTGGGCGGGATCTACCACATGGTCTCGCACCAGGCCGATCTGGACGAGAGCAGCCTGACGCTGACCGGCGGCGGCAGCATGGCCGCGCATGGCGAAAACGGCTATTCGGGCTCGGCCGTGGCGAATGTGCCGCTCCTGCCGGGAACCGCCGGGTTGCGGCTGGTGGGCTACATGGCGCAGGAGCCGGGCTGGGTGGATACCGGCACGCGCACGAACGGCAATACCACGCAAGTCACCGGCCTGCGGGGGCTGCTGGGGATCGAGCCGGTTTCGGGCTGGCGGATCGACGTGACCGGGCTGGGCCAGTGGATCGCCTCACGCGACAGCCGCTATGTCTATGATGAGCACAGCTATTCCCGCCCCGCCCAGCTTCCCGAGCCGCACGATAACGACCTTACCCATCTGGCCGGGCGACTGACCGGCAAACTGGGCGATATCGACGTAATGCTCGCCACCGCCATGACCTGGCACGACGTGGGCGATACGCTGGACGCGACGATCGGCGCCGACGATTTCGGCATCGCCGATCCCAAGCTGCTGATCGACAAGCGGGACTATCGCACCTGGGACAGCGAACTGCGCCTGCGCGGGCATCTCGGCGGGATCGGCTGGCTGGCGGGGCTTTCGCACCTCGATGCCCGGCAATCGCTCGATACCACGCTGCAAGGCATGGCCGGGGAGTCGCTGGTGGTGGACGCGGATCATCGCGACAGCCACGATACCGCCGCCTATTTCGATGTGACGGTGCCGCTTCTGACGCATCTTTCGCTCGATGGCGGGGCGCGGCTGTTCGTCTCCTCGATCCGGGACACGCGCCAGCTCGACAGCGGGAAAGTTGCGGAAGAGCAGGACAAGTCGGGCGTAACGCCCAGCCTCGCGCTGGCGTGGCAGCCCCATGACGGGCGGCTGATCTATGTGCGCTACGGGTCGGCATTCCGGCAGGGCGGGACGATGATCGGGCAGGACGGCACGGTCCAGACGCTCAAGGGCGACGAGCTGTCCTCGGTCGAGGCGGGCTGGCGTGAGACACTGGCGGGCGGCGGGCAACTGGATCTGGGCGGGTGGTATTCGCACTGGGACGATGTCCAGTCCGACGTGCTGGAGGACAATGGCCTCATCACCACCACCACCGCCGGCGATGCCCGCATCCTGGGCGTGGAGGGCAGTCTGGACCTGCCGATCCTGCGCGGCTGGCGGGCGCAGGCGGGGGCGAACTACACCGATGCGCGCCTCACCCGCAATGCGCTGGGCTATCGGCTGGAGGACAGCCGCTTGCCGGTGGTGCCCGAATATACCGCGCGGCTGGCGCTGCGGCATGACTTCACGCTGGGCGCGCTCGCCGTCTGGGCGCAGCTGGGCGGGCGCTATGTGGGCCCCGCGCGCATGAGCTTCGATCCCGCGCTCGACCGCGACATGGGCGACTATATCGAGAGCAATTTCGAGCTTCATGTGGCGCACGGGCAATGGCAGGTGGCGCTCACCGCGCAGAACCTGCTGGGCGACAAGGGCAACGTCTTCGCCTTCGGCAATGCCCTGCGCTATCGCACGATGGCGCAATATACGCCGCAAGGGCCGACCACGATCTTCCTGTCCGCGTCATTGACGATGTGACGGCCATGGGCTCGGGCCCGGGTTAGGGCTGATGCTCGACGGGAGAGTTCGGTCCAAATCGGAGTGTTTTGCCGGATTGCCTGCGGAACCGCGGATTACCGCGCGGTTGCGGGGTGTGGGAAGCGGGCGGCTCGGGCTTCACCGGCAAAGTCTTTCCCTGCCGATGAAAAGGCGGCCGTGCGCGGTCCGGGAAAATCGGTTCCGCAATGCCCCTCGCGCGGCGGAAATGCTGCCTTTTCGGCCATCTGCGCACTATGCGACATTCGCAGGCTTGCCTCCAAACTGGAGCCAAAAGCGCTGTTCGTTGCCCGCCCGCGAATCTATCTCTTCGAATAATAAGGCGAATTATCTCATCCGGGGGAAGTGAACCGGCTGCCCCGCGTGATGTCATCGCGATCAGCGTGATATTATCGTGATCGGCCGGGCCTGCCTGACTTTGGGGCGCCAGCGCGCCTCAGCCGCTGCGTTTCGTACCGTGAATTCTCGTGCCGCATGTGCTGCCCGCATCCGCCTGACCGATCGCGTCGGACGGGGCGTGCGTCACTGACTGGAACGAATTGCCCTGAACGAGCCGACCTCCTGAGCGGAGGCCGATGACGACTGCCTGCCCGGCGATGGCAAACCAGTGGGAGACCATGCGATGGATACGCGCGTCGATGTCACCAATCGTGCCACCAAGGCTGTCAGCAGCGCGGTCGCGCATTCCGGCAGGACCACCGTGGCCGTCCAGCCCGGCGCCAGCGTCAAGGTCTTCGCCTCGCCCAAGACGGTCGCATCGATGGGCCGCGAGGGCAACGATCTCATCATCAGCTTCGAAGACGGTTCGAGCATTCGCCTGGATGGTTATTTCGCCTGCCCGGCAGAGGACATCGGGCAACTCTCCTTCGCGGATCCCGCCAGTGCCGGGCAATGGCTCGTCCATCTGAGCGAGGCGGCCTGTTTCGCTCCGGCGGACACGACCACCGAGGCGCTGGAATACAGTCTGTCGCCGCTCGATGCCGCTCCCGCTGCGGCGAGCGCCGCCGCGGCCGGGGGAGGGATCGGCAATCCCCTGCTGATCGGGCTGGGCGTGGCCGGTCTGGCGGGCGGCATCGCGGTGGCCGCCAGTGGCGGCGGTGGCGGCAAGAAGAGCAGCGGCACGACGCCCCCCGCCGATACCACGGCGCCGAACGCGCCGGTGGTCGATCCCAGCAACGGCAGCACGCTCCACGGCACCGCCGAACCCGGCTCGACCGTGAGGGTCGATGTGAACGGAGACGGCACTGTCGAGGGTACCGTCACCACCGATGCCAGCGGGCATTGGACATATACGCCGGGCACGCCGCTAACCGACGGTACCACGGTCAAAGTCACGGCCACCGACGCCGCCGGGAATGTCAGCACGCCCACCACGGTCACGATCGACCGCGCGCCGCCTGCCACGCCCTCGGTCGGCGCGGTCGTCGACGATACCGGTGCGGTGCAGGGCACCGTCGCCAATGGCGGGGCAACGGACGATACCCGCCCGACGCTGAGCGGCACGACCGAAGGCGGGGCCACGGTCTCGATCTACGACAACGGCACGCTTCTCGGCACGGTCACCGCGGCCGCCAACGGGACGTGGAGCTTCACGCCCACCGGCGCTCTCGCCGACGGCGGGCACAGTTTCACCGTCACCGCCGCCGATGCGCTCGGCAATGTCAGTGCGGCCTCCGCGCCCTATGTGGTGACGGTCGATACCCTGGCGCCCGCCGCGCCGGTCCTCGCGCCGAGCAATGGGCAGACCATTTCCGGAACCGCCGAAGCCGGCGCGACCGTGGCGATCGATACCAATGGCGACGGCACGGCGGATATCACCACGGTTGCCGGCAGCGACGGTCACTGGAGCGTCACCCCCGCCACGCCGCTGGCCGACGGTACGCCAATAAGCGCCGTCGCCATCGACGCGGCCGGGAACGCCAGCGCCCCCGCTTCGGAAACGACGGACGGCGCGGCCCCTGCCACGCCCTCGGTTGGCGTCGTCACCGACGATGTCGGGCCGGTGCAGGGCACTCTCGCGAGCGGAGGCGCAACGGACGACAGCCAGCCGACGCTGAGCGGCACCACCGAAGGCGGGGCCACGGTTTCGGTCTACGACAACGGCACGCTTCTGGGCACCACCGTAGCGGCCGCCGACGGTCAATGGAGCTTCACGCCTGCCACGGCTCTGGCGGACGGTGCGCACAGCTTTACCGTCACCGCGACCGATGCGGTCGGCAATGTCAGTGCCGCGTCCGCGCCTTACGTGGTGACGGTCGATACCACCGCCCCCGCCGCGCCTCTGCTTGCGCCCACCGATGGCCAGACCGTTTCCGGGACGGCCGAGGCGGGTTCGACCGTGGCCGTCGATACCAATGGCGATGGCACGGCGGACGTGACGACCGTGGCCGATGGGGACGGGCATTGGAGCGTCACCCTCGGCACGCCGCTGGCCGATGGTACATTGGTGAGCGCCGTCGCCATCGACGCTGCGGGCAACCGCTCGGCCGATGGTACGGTCACGGTCGACGTGGCGCCCGCCGCGCCGGCTGTCGGCCCGGCGAACGACGATGTCGGCTCGATCCAGGGCGATATTGCCAGCGGCGGGACGACCGACGACCCCACGCTCCGCTTCACCGGGACCGACGCCGCGCCGGGAACGATCATCACGGTCTATGCGGACGGCACGCCGATCGGCACCACCACGGTCGACGGCAGCGGGCACTGGACATTCACGCCCGGCGCGCCGCTTGGCGAGGGCGCGCATGCCGTGACGTTCACGGCAACCGATCCCGCAGGCCACGAGAGCGCCGCCGCCGGACCGTTCGATATCACCGTCGACACCACGGCCCCGGCCGCTCCCGGCGTTGCGCCGACAAGCGGAGACGGCCTCAGCGGCACGGGCGAGCGCGGGGCGCTTATCAGCATCGACGTGAACGGTGACGGCACTGTCGATGCCACGACGCGGGTCGGGGACGGGGGCAACTGGGCCTATGTGCCGCCCACGGCGATTCCCGACGGTACCACGATCAGCGTGACGGCCACCGACGCTGCCGGAAACACGTCTGCGGCATCGACCGTGGTGGTCCATTCCGGGCTGGTTATCGCTCCGGTCATCACGGCGGTGATCGACGATGTTGCGGCGCTGACGGGCACGATCCCCAGCGGCGGCAGCAGCAACGACGCGGCGCCGCTCATCACCGGCACCGCCGAAGCGGGATCGACCGTGCGCGTCTTTGACAACGGCGTGCTGCTCGGCACTGTCACGGCCGATGGTGCGGGGGCATGGACGCTGGCTTCCCCGCCGTTGGCCGAGGGGCCGCACAGTTTCGCCGCGACATCGAGCCTGGACGGCGATACGCGCGGCCCCTCCACCGGCTATGCAGTCACCATCGATCTCACCGCGCCTGCCGCGCCGCTGCTGGATCCGAGCGACGGCGCCACGCTGTCCGGCACGGCCGAAGCGGGGGCGGTAGTCTCGGTGGACATCAATGGCGATGGAACGCCGGACGCCACGGCCATCGCGAACGACAGCGGGCGCTGGAGCGTGACGTTCTCACCCACGCTCGCCCATGGCACCGAAGTCAGCGTGACGGCCACCGACGCATCGGGGAATACGTCCGCCGCGGCGACCGAAGCCGTCGACAACACGATCGACAGCACGCCGCCGCCGGTGCCGGTGATCCTTGCCGCCGCGGACGATGTCGGCACGGTGCAGGGGCCGCTCGCCAGCGGGGCGGTGACCGACGACCCCGGGCCGGTGCTGAGCGGCACGGCCGAGGCCGGCGTACTGGTCTCGGTCTATGTCGACAATGTCCTGGCGGCGACCACGCATGCCGATGGCCTGGGCAACTGGAACGTCGCGGTCACGCTGACCGAAGGTCCGCACAGCCTGACCGCCACGACCACCGACAGCATTGGCAACGAGAGCCTGCCCTCGGTCGCGTTCGACGTGACACTGGACACGCTCGCCCCGGCCGCACCCGTTGTCGAACCCACGAACGGTACCGTCCTCATGGGCACGGCCGAGGCGGGGGCAACGGTCAATCTCGATCTGGACGGCAACGGCTCGGTCGACGTCCATGTTCAGGCCGATGTGTCGGGCGCGTGGAGCTATACGCCGGGTCTGCCGCTGGCGGACGGCAGCACGGTGCTTGTCACGGCCACCGACGCGGCGGGCAATGTTTCGGCCCAGACTTCGGCGGTCGTTGACGCCCTTGCACCGTTCCCGCCGCTCATCGTCTTTGGTGAGGACGATGTCGGCCCTTCGCAGGGCATCGTGCTCGGCGGCACTGCCACGGATGATACCCAGCCGCAGCTGACCGGCATTGCCGAGGTCGGTTCCACCGTTCAGGTCTATGACGGCACCACGCTGCTGGGCACGACCGTCACCGATGGGGGCGGGGTCTGGACGTTTACCCCGTCGGTGCCGCTGAATTCGGGGACTCATTCCGTCACGGCGGTCTCGATCGATGCTGCCGGGAATGTCAGTGTCACGTCGCCGGTATTCCAGTTGGTGATCGACACGATCGCACCCGTCGCGCCCGCGATTACCGCCGTGAGCGACGATGCCGGTCTGATCCAGGGCCCGGTGGGACAAGGCGGAGTTACCGACGATACCGTCCCGCTGCTCGAGGGCACTGCCGAAGCCGGCGCGCTGGTCACGCTCTATGACAACGGCGCGCTGCTCGGCACGACCTCGGCCAATGGATCGGGCGACTGGGTGTTCCTGCCGGGCGCGGCACTGACGCCCGGCAGCCACAACTTCGTGGCCACCGCGACCGACGCGGCGGGCAATGTCAGCGCGGATTCGAGCGGCTGGACGATTACTGTCGATATCAGCGTCCCGGCCGTTCCCTCGATTGTCAGCGCGGCCGACGATCATGGTGCGATTCAGGGGCTGGTCGCCAGTGGCGGGGTCACCGACGATACGCTGCCGCTATTCGCCGGTACCGCGCAGGCGGGCGTGGAAGTCACGATTGTGCAGGACGGGTTCGTGGTCGCCACTGTGACCGCCGATGCGCTGGGCAACTGGACTTATGCGCCAACGACGGCGCTTGGGGGCGGCCCGCACACTCTCACGGCCTTCGCCACCAATGCCGCCGGCACGCAAAGCGCGCTTTCGTCGGACTTCGTGATCGACGTGGACACGGCGGGCCCGCTCCCGCCCATCATTCTGGAGGCGCTGGACGATGCCGGGGTCTACCAGGGCCCGCTGTTCGGCGGGGTGTCGGTGACGGACGACATCCTGCCCACGCTTTCCGGCATCACCGAGGCCGGCGCGACGGTCGCGATTCTCGATAACGGTACCGAGATCGGCCGGGTCGCGGCGGATGGCCTGGGCGAGTGGAGTTTCACGCCCACCACCGCGCTGGCCTCGGGCGCGCACAGTTTCACCGCTATCGCGACCGATGTCGCGGGCAATGTCGGCACCGCTTCGGCGGCCTTCGCGCTCACCATCGACGTGACCGCGCCCGCGGCGCCCACGATCGCGCCCAGCAATGGCGTGATCCTGACCGGCTCGGCCGAGGCCGGGGCGACGGTCCTGATCGATCTTGACGGCAACGGCGCCCCGGATGCTTCGGTCGTGGCCGATGGCCTCGGCACGTGGCTCTACGTTCCCGGCATCCCGCTGGCCGACGGGGCCACGGTGCTGGTCGCAGCGCGCGACCCGGCGGGCAACACCTCCGCCGCAACCAGCCTCACGATCGACCGGACCGCGCCGGTGGCCCCGGTGATCTTGGGCGTGGCGGACGATTTCGGCGCGCAGACCGGGCAAGTGGCCAACGGCGGCGTGACCGACGATACCCAGCCGGTCATCTCCGGCACCGCCGAACCCGGCGCCTCGGTCATCGTCTACGACAACGGCGGGGTGGTCGGGCAGGTGACCGCCGCCAGCACCGGGGTCTGGACGATCCCGATCGGCGCGGCGCTTCCGGACGGACCGCATGCCTTCACGGCCCTTGCGATCGATCCCAGCGGCAATGTGGGACCGGCCTCGGCGGCTTATACGGTTACGGTGGACACCGGCACGCCCGCCGCGCCGGTCATCACGTCGGTAACCGACGATGTGGGCGCGGTTCACGGCACCGTTGCGGCGGGCGGCACGACCGACGACACTCTGCCCGCCATCGGCGGCACCGCGCCGATTGGCGCCACGGTCACGATTTCCGACAACGGCTCCGTCCTGGGCAGCACGGTGGCCGATGGCGCCGGCAACTGGAGCTTCACGCCGTCCAGCGCGCTCACCGGCAGCAGCCATGTCTTCACGGCCATCGCCACCAATGGCGCGGGCAATTCCGGGCCGGTATCGAACAGCTACGGCGTCACGCTGGACACCAGCACGCCCACGACACCGCAGATCAGCTCGGTGATCGACAATGTCACGGCGTTCACCGGAGCGGTGACCGACGGCGGGCTGACCAACGATATCACGCCCGCCATCACCGGCATGGCGCAGGCGGGTGCGCTCGTTTCGATCTTCAACAACGGAACGCTGCTCGGCACCGCCACGGCCGACAGCGGCGGGGCGTGGAGCTATACGCCCACGCTGGCCGAAGGCGCGCAGAGCATCACTGTCAGCGCCGCCAATGCCGCGGGCAACAGCAGCGCGGTGTCCGCCCCCTTCACTTTCACGATAGACGCAACCGCGCCTGCGGCCCCGGCGGTCTCCCCGTCCAACGGCCTGACGCTGTCCGGCACGGCCGAAGCCAATGCCACCATCGGCATCGATATCGGCGCCAACGGATCTGTCGACGCGCAAGTGCAGGCCAATGGCTCGGGCGTCTGGACTTATACTTTCGGCAGCAATCCGGGCTCCGGCACCGCCGTTGCCGTCACCGCGAGCGATGCGGCCGGAAACCTTTCCGCCCCTACCAGCGTGACGATCGACACGACCGCTCCCGTCCCGCCGACGCTGCTGTCGGTGGTGGACGATCAGGGCCTTGTGACAGGCGCGGTCACGCTTGGCGGCGTGACCGACGATACCGCGCCGGTGCTGAGCGGCCTGACCGAGGGCCACGCCACGGTCTCGGTCTACGACAACGGCGTACTGCTGGGCTCGGCGGTCGCGGATGCGGCGGGCATCTGGAACTTCACCCCGGCCGCGCCGCTGGGAACCGGGCCGCACAGCATCACGCTGACGGCCACAGATCAGGCGGGCAATACCGGCGGCTTCTCGGCGGCCTTTGGCTTCGATGTCGATACCAGCGCACCTGCCACGCCCGTCATAACCGGCGCGCAGGACGATGTGCTGCCCCAGATCGGCGCGATCGCCAACGGCGGCGCTACCAACGATATCCAGCCGGTGATCTCCGGCACGGCCGAGGCGGGGGCGACAGTAACGCTCCACATCGACGGCGTGGCGCAGCCCGTGACGACCGTTGCCGACGGGGGCGGGCACTGGACCCTTGCCCCCTTCCTGATCGACGGCAGCTATAGCCTGACCGTGACGGCGACCGACCCAGCCGGGAACGTCAGCGCGCCCTCCGCCGCCTTTGCGATCACGGTGGATACACTGCCGCCGACTTCGCTCTCCCTGAACCTGACCGATGGCACCACGGTCTCCGGCACCGGAGAAGCGGGCACGACCATCCAGATCGACACCAATGGTGACGGCACGGCGGATGCGACGGCCACGGTCGATGGCTTTGGGCAGTGGAGCGTCTCCTTCTCGCCCGCGCTGATCGACGGAACGCTGGTGATCGCCACCGCCGTGGACGCGGCGGGCAATACGACCGGCCCGGCCTTCGCGATTGTCGACAGCCTGATCCCCACCACGCCGCCCGCCGTTCCCTCGATCCCGACGATCACCGACGACGTGGGGACCACGACGGGGCCAGTCGCCAACGGCGGCGTTACGGACGATGCGCTGCCGCTGATTTCCGGTACCGCCGATTTCAATGTGCAGGTCACCGTTTACGACAACGGCAACGTGCTCGGCACGACGACTGCCGACTCTTCCGGCCATTGGACATTTGCGGTCGGCCTGCTGGACGGCCCACACAGCATCACCGCGACGGCGACCGCGAACGGGTTGCAGAGCCTCAACAGCACGCCGGTCAGCTTCACTATCGATACGCAGGCCCCGCCGCCGCCGATCGTGAACGCCAGCAACGGTTCGAGCCTTACGGGCACCGCCGAAGCGGGCGCCACGGTGAATCTCGACTTCACGGGCGATGGCATCACCGATGCGACGGTTCACGCCAATGGATCGGGCGTCTGGACGTACACCCCGGGCGTTCCGCTGGCGGATGGAACGCTGGTCGTGGCGACGGCGGTAGACCTGGTCGGAAACGTCTCGCTGCCGGGGGTGACGGTCGTGGATCGGGCGCCCCCCGCCACCCCCGCGATTGCCGGCCTTGGCGACAATGTCGGGGCGATTCAGGGGCTGGTCCTCAGCGGCGGCGTGACCGACGACACCACGCCCACGCTTTCGGGAACGACCGAGCCGGGCGCCACGGTCTCCGTCTACGACGGCATCACTCTGCTGGGCACGGCCACGGCGGACGGGCTGGGTGCGTGGAACTTCACGCCGCCGACCGTGCTGATCGAAGGGGGCCACAGCTTCACGATTACCGCCACCGATACGCTGGGCAATGTAAGCCTGCCGTCCGCCGCCTATACCGTCACGGTGGATCTCACCGCGCCGGGTGCCCCGGTGATTGTCGGGGCGAGCGACGATTTCGGCACGATCCAGGGGCCCATTGCCAGTGGCGGCGTGACCAACGACACCACGCCCACGCTTACCGGCACGGCGGCGGCCAATGTCACGGTCGCTATCTACGAAGGCGCCACTTTGCTCGGCTCGACCACGTCGAACGGGCTGGGCGCATGGTCGTTCACGCCGCCCACGCCGCTGGGAGGCGGGCTTCACACGTTCACCGCCGTTGCCACCGATGCCGCCGGGAATACCGGCGTCGCCTCCCCCGGTTGGAGCCTGACGGTCGACACCACGCCTCCCGCGACGCCGCTGTTGCTCTCGGTCACCGACGATGTCGGCACGGTGCAGGGCGTGCTCGCCAGCGGCGCCGTCACTGACGATACGCACCCCACGCTGTCCGGCATTGCCGAGGCCGGGGTGACGATATCGGTCTACGACGGCGGAGCCCTGCTGGGCTCGACCACCGCGAACGGCCTTGGCGTCTGGAGCTTCACGCCTTCCACCAGCCTCATCACCGGCCCTCATGCGCTGACCGTGACGGCCACCGACAGCGTCGGCAACGAAGGCACGCCGACCGCCGCCTTCAACCTGACCATCGATACCGGCGCCCCCGCCACGCCGACCATCCTCTCCGCTGCCGACGATGTCGGCTCGATTCAGGGCGGCGTGGCCAACGGCGGCAGCACCGACGATGCCGCGCCGCTGCTGACTGGCAGCGCGGAAGCGAATGCGATTGTCTACATCTATGACAACGGTGCATTGCTGGGCACGGCATCGGCGAACGGCGGCGGGGCATGGACATTCACGCCGCCCAGCCAGCTTGCCGACGGGATCCATGCCCTGACCGCCATCGCGCACGATGCAGCGGGCAACGTCAGCGCCGCATCATCGGCTTACGCGATCACGGTCGATACCACGGCACCGGCCGCGCCGGTGGTCGTCAGCGTCATCGACGATGCCGGGCCTCTGACCGGCGCGCTGGCCAATGGCGCGACGACGGACGACACACTGCCCGCGCTTTCCGGCACGGCGGAGATCGGGGCGGCGATCACGATCTACGACAATGGCGCGCAGATCGGGACGACCACGGCCAACGGGCTCGGCGTGTGGAGCTTCACGCCTCCCGTTGCCCTGCTGCAAGGCGATCACAGCCTGACCGCGCGGGCTACCGATGCCACGGGCAATCAGGGCCCGGCGTCGTCTCCCTTCGTGGTGCGGGTCGACACTACGCCCCCCTCGGCGCCGACGATTACCAGCGTGACCGACGATGTCGGCACCGTGCAGGGCCCGGTGGCGCCGGGCGGCGTGACCAACGACACGATACCGCTGCTGCGCGGCACGGCGGAGGCGGGGGCGACCGTCACGGTCTATGGCAACGGCACAGCGCTGGGCACGGCGCAGGCCGATGTCGGTGGCAACTGGAGCTTCAGTCCGTCATCGGCCTTGTCGGACGGCACTTACGCTTTCACGGCAAGGGCCACCGACGCGGCGGGCAATCAGGGGATCGGTTCGAGCAGCTTCACGGTGACGGTCGACACCGCCGCGCCGACTGCGCCCGCGATTACCGGGCTTGTCGATGATGTGGCGCCGATCATCGGCGCCATCGCCAATGGCGGCATCAGCAACGACCCGTCGCCGCAACTGAACGGCACCGCCACTGCCAATACGACCGTCGTGATCTATGACGGGGCCACGGCGCTGGGCAGCACTACGGCGAACGGATCGGGCGCCTGGTCGTTCACCGCGCCGTCCACGCTTGCCGACGGCACGCACAGCTTCACGGCAGTGGCGGTCGATACCGCAGGCAATGCCAGCGCGGCTTCCAATGCCTATGCAATGATACTCGACCGCGTGCCTCCTACCGCGACCATCGCGGTGACCACGCTCTCGGTCGATACCGGCACCGTCGGCGACTGGAGCACGCAGGACAACAGCCCGACAATCAGCGGCACGCTCAGCGCCGCGCTGGGCGTGGGCGAGCAAGTTCAGGTCCAGCTCGACAGCGGCACATGGGTCAACGCGGTGTCGGCGGGGACGAGCTGGTTCTATGGGCCGGGCACGCTCCCCATCGGATCGCACACCATCGCCGCGCGCATCGTCGATGCGGCGGGCAATATCGGCAACGGCACCTCGCAGACCTTCACCATCGCGGCGGTGACTGCGCAGGCGCCGGTCGTGCAGGCGACCAGTTCGTCGCTGCTCGGCCTGATCGGGGTGGAGGCGCTGAACCTCATCGACCTCAGCGGCCAGTCGCTGACGGCGGTGGATGTGAACGACAACCTGAAGAACGTGCAGGTGCGCTATGCCCCGGTGCTGTCACTGAGCCTTGGCGCCTATACGCTCACGGCATCGTCGGCGTTGGCGGCGGAGCTGGGGCTGCATATCGACATCAGCAACTCGGCGGGCATCCTCGGCCTGATCGCGCCGTCGTCGACGCTGACGATCACCTCCACCAGCGGCGGGGCGATGGATAATCTGGCGGTGAACGAACTGCTCGCCACCGTTCATTTCCAGCAGAACCTCAGCCTGCTGAGCCTCGACGTGCTGAGCGCGACGACGATCACCGCAACCGATACGACCAGCCTTTCCAGCACTACTGCCGTAGGCTCGTTGCTCGATCTCAGCCTGATCAATTCCGCCGGGCCCGCCAATATCTTCGAGGGCGATGCCACTGCCAATGTGCTGACCGGCACCACGGGCAACGACCGGCTCTACGGCTATGCCGGGAACGACGTACTGAACGGCGGCGACGGCAACGACCTCCTGCGCGGCGGGGCCGGGGCGGACACGCTGAACGGCGGCAATGGCGACGATACGCTGGTCTATGACCCGGCCGACACCCTGATCGACGGCGGGGCGGGCACCGACACGCTGCTCATCAATTCTGGCACCGGCCCGGTGCTGAACCTGAACACCGCCACCAACATCCGCAATATCGAGCGGATCGATCTGGGCACCGGCGATGCCGGGCGGCAGGTCACGCTGACCGAGGCGGGCGTGCTGCGCGCGACCGACAGCAACCACACGCTGACGATCCTGGGCGACGGCAACGATTCGGTCACGATGACCGGGGCGGTGCTGACCGGCCAGACCCAGATCAATGGCGAGGCTTTCAACCATTACACGCTGGGGACGACCGACATCTTCGTCGAGCACGCGGTGCTGGTGGCGGTCTAGCGAGCGATAGGGGAGGGGGTTTGCCAAGGATGAAGAGGACGCATGATCCTGACGTTCCGCACGATTGCCGTAGTGAGTGCTTTTCTGGGTCTGGTGATCGTGGCGGAGCGGGCGGGCGCGGCCCCGGAGCAGGGCGCGCAGGGCGAATTGAGCCCAGTGGAGGCGCCGCAAAACGATCCGCCGCCGCCGGATGAAGCGGACCCGAAAATCCCCCGCCAGCTCGATCTGCCGACGGCGGTCGCCCTGACGCTCGGGCGGCATCCGGAAATCGCGCGCGCCAATGCCGCTCTTGCGCGCGGGCAGGCGGATCTGGGCGCGGCGCGCTCGGTATGGACGCCGCAATTGTCCTATCAGGCCAATCTGGGGCCGCACATGCTGTCCGATACCAACAGTTCGGGCGTCAACGAGAACATGTCCGGGCCCACCGTCTATCTTCAGCAGCAAGTCTGGGATTTTGGCCGCTCGAAAGGTGAAATCGGTGCCGCCCGCTCCACCACCGGCCAGCGCTGGTACGAGCGCGAGGCCACCGCCGACCAGCTTGCCGAACAGAGCGCCCTGGCCTTCCTCGAAGTGCGGCGGTTCGAGATGCTGGCGGGTGCCGCGCGGACCCAGCTCGAAGACCTCGGGCACCTCCGCGAGCTGATCGGAATGCGCGTCCATGCCGGGATTTCCGACAAGTCCGACCTCATGCTGGCCGACGTGCGCGTGGAAAGCGCCCGGGGCGATGCCATTCAGGCGGAGACGTCGGCAGCGATGGCGCGCGCCGCGCTGGCCAACCTGATCGGCGGCATGCCGCAGGATCTGGCCGACGCCGGCCCGCTGATCTCGCGCTTCGAACCGGCCGACGAGGAGCCGGACTATGACAAGCTGCCCGCCGTCGCCGCTGCCGGGGAGGCTGCCGATGCCGCCGCCGCCAAGATCGGCGAGACCAAGGCAGAGCGCTATCCCCGGCTGGGCGTGCAACTGGGCTACACGCGCAACAACTATACCTACAACACGCGCGACAATGCCCTGACCGCGGTGATGACGGTGACGGGCAATCTCTATCGCCGCAGCGACCACTACCTGATCGAGGCGGCCGAGGAAGACCGCCGCGCCGCCGAGGCCGCGCGCGACAGCACCGTGATCGAGGCACGCGGCCGCGCGCTGTCCGCCCAGCAGGAAATCCGCGCGGGCAGCGCCCGGATCGGCGCCTATTCCCGGCAGGAGGAGCAGGCCGTCACGGCCACCCGGATCTTCCTGGAGGAATACAAGCTGGGCAAGCGCACCCTGACCGAGCTGCTGAACACCCAGCTCGAAGTCTACCGCGCCTCCAGCGCACGGATCGCCGCCGAACACGACATCATGGAAGCGCGCGTCCGGTTCGAGAACTTGTGCGGCACCTTGCGGCCCTCGCTCGGTCTGCCCGCCCGCCTGAGCGACGAAGAGGACATGCATGGCTGACGGCCCCGCGATTGCGAACAAGTCCTGGATTGCCGCCATCGCGGCGCTCGGCCGATTGAAAGGCGTGCCGGTGGGCGAGCCCGAACTGGTCAGCCGCCTCTACTGGAGCGACGGGCAGGGCAGCGAGGCAACGCTGGCCCACGCCGCGCGGCTTTCCGGCCTCCATTTCGAGATTCTGCGGACCGGGATCGACGATGTTCCGCCGATGCTGCTGCCCGCGATATTCGAACTGCAAGACAATGGCGCGGCCATCGTCCACAGCCGCCATGCCGACCATGTGCAGGCCACATTGCCGTCCTCCGGCGGCAATGCCCCAGTCGAACTTACGCTCGACAGCTTGCGCGCACAGGCGACCGGCCGCGTCGGCTTCGTGGAGCCGCTGTCCGCCCGCTCGCGCGACGCCCGCCTTGACGAGTTCCTGCGGCGCCCCGCCGGCTCCTGGCTGCGCGATATCATCATGGCCGACCGGCGCGGCTATGGCGAAGTCATGATGGCGTCGTTCTCGGGCAACCTGCTGACGTTCGCCACCTCGCTCTTCGCCATGCAGGTGTGGGACCGGGTGATTCCCGCGCAGTCGATCCCGACGCTCTGGGTGCTGGCGCTGGGCACGGCGATGGCGTTGCTGCTGGAACTCACGCTGCGCAGTGCGCGGGTGCAATTGGTCGACCGCATCGGCCGGCGCGCGGACCTTGCGATCTCCTCGCGCGTGTTCGCCCGCGCGCTGGACATCCGGAACGACGCGCGGCCGCGCTCGACCGGCGCCCTGATCGCGCAGCTGCGCGACATCGAGCAACTGCGTGAGATGCTGACCTCCACCACGATATCGGCGCTGATCGACCTGCCGTTCATTGTGATGTTCCTGATCCTCTTCGCCTTGCTGGCGGGGCCGCTGACATTCGTGCTGGTCGGCGCCGCGCTGCTGATCGTGCTGCCCGGCCTGCTGCTGCAACGCCCACTGGCGCGGCTGGCACGCGAAGGCATGCGCGAGGCGGCGCTGCGCAACGCCATCCTCGTCGAATCGATCGAACGCATCGACGAGATCAAGTCCGCGCAGGCCGAGCCCCGGTTCCAGTCGCTGTGGGAGCGGCTGACGCTCACCGGCACGCGCGTCGGGGCGGAGCAACGCTTCCTTTCCGCGCTGTTCGTCAACTGGACCCAGACCTTGCAGCAACTGGCCTATACGGTGGTGATCGTTGCCGGCTCGTTCCGGGTGATGGACGGCCGGATGACGATGGGCGCGCTGATTGCCTGCTCGATCCTCACCAGCCGCGCGCTGGTGCTGTTCGTGCCGTTCGGGCAGGTTTTCGCCCGCTGGCAGCACGCCAAGATCGCGCTTGCCGGTCTGGAGGAACTTTTCGCAAGGCCGGTGGACCATGACCCCGAACGCGGGCTGCTGCGCCGCCCTTCGCTGCGCGGGCACTACGAGCTGAAGGACCTCACGTATGCCTATGATCCGGAAGCGCCGGTCGCGCTGAAGATCGAGCGGCTGTCGATTGCCGCCGGCGAGCGCGTGGCGCTGCTCGGCCGGATCGGCGCGGGCAAGTCCACGCTGCTGCGGCTGCTGGCGGGGCTCGCCTTGCCGACTAGCGGCGAGGCTCTGCTCGACGGTACCGGCATGGCGCAGATCAGCCCGGCCGATATCCGCCGCGACACCGCCTATCTCGGGCAGAATGCGCAGCTGTTTCTCGGCACGATCCGCGAAAACCTGGTGATCGGCGCACCCGGCGTCACCGATGAGGAGATCCTGCGGACGCTGGCGGTAACGGGCGGCATCGGCCTCGTGCAGAACCAGCCGCAGGGGCTCGACCTGCTCTTGCAGGAAGGCGGCGCGGGGCTTTCGGGCGGCCAGCGCCAGACCCTGCTGCTCACCCGCGTCCTGCTGCGCAGGAGTAACGTGCTGCTGCTCGACGAACCATCCGCCGCGCTGGACGAGATCAGCGAGCGCAACCTTGTCGCCAACCTCGGCCAATGGCTGCGCGGCCGCACTCTGATCGTCACCACCAACCGGCCGGGCCTGCTCGATCTGGTCGACCGGGTTGTGCTGATGGACAATGGCCGCGTCACGCTGGACGGGCCCAAGGCGATGGTCCTGCCGGTGCTTGCCGGGCGGTCCGCAGATCAGGAGAAGCGGGCATGACCGGTGTGGCAACGGGAGGCTCGCTGGGCGGTCCCTTGGGAGGACTCGGCAGCGAAGGCGAAAGCACGTGGCTGCGGGCGATCGAACGGCTGCGCATCATCCCGGTGCTGTCGGCGGGCGTGCTGGCCTTCCTCGTCTGGGCCTATTTCGGGGTGCTGGACGAAGTCGCGGTCGGCCCCGGCAAAGTGACGCCGCCCTCGCGCTCGCAAGTGATCCAGAGCCTTGAAGGCGGCATCGTCGACGGCATATTCGTCCACGAAGGCGATATCGTGCGCCCCGGGGAGAAACTGGCGACGCTAGACCGGGCGCGGTTCAGTTCGATGCTGGGAGAGGCGCAGGCCAAGGCCCGCTCGCTGGAAGCCGCATCCGCCCGATTGGAGGCCGAGATCGGCGGCGGCGAACCGCAATTCCCGCAAGAGGTAAAGGACACACCGGGCCTTGTCGCGCGCGAAATGGAACTGATGCATTCGCGTCGCCGCAACCTGCAAGTGGCCACGGCCAGCCTCGGCCAGTCGCTGGCGCTTACCCGGCGGCAACTGGCGATGACCGAGCCATTGGTCGATCTCGGCGCCGCCAATCAGGTGGAGATCATCCAGCTTCGCCGTCAGGAGAACGAGATTCAGGCTAAGCTCGATTCGCTGCGCAACCAGTATGTGATCGACGCCAGCGCCGATTACGCCAAGACCCGCGCCGAACTGGATCAGGTTGTGCAGGTGATCGGCGGGCGGCGGGATCAGCTTGACCGCACGGTGCTCACCTCGCCCGTGCGCGGCATCGTCAAGAACCTGGAGATCACCACGATCGGCGGCGTCGTCCAGCCCGGCGGCTCGCTGATGGAGATCGTACCGCTGGAAAAGCAGCTTCTGATAGAAGCCCGCATGTCCCCGCGCGACATTGCCTTCATCCGCCCCGGCCAGAGCGCGACCGTGAAGATCACGGCCTACGACCCCTCGATCTATGGAACGCTGGCGGGGACGGTGGACCGCATCTCGCCCGACACCTTGCAGGACGAAGTGCACCGCGATCAGGTCTACTACCGCGTCTACGTACGCACCGCGCGATCGAGCCTGAGAACCCGCGACGGCCGCGAACACGGCATCATGCCGGGCATGGTCGCCACGGTGGAGATCCGCACTGGCCGCAAGACCGTGCTCGAATACCTGATGAAGCCGATCAACAAGGCCCGCGAAGCACTGCGTGAGCGCTGAGGGCGGCTATTGCTGTCTGATCGAGTGGGAGAGTGGTGCGCATACGGGTCTCGAACACGTGACCCCATCATCACGAAAGCAAGGATAAGGCGGCCGGAATGTGAGGGTTTGTGCGGAATTCTGGGTAATTGGGAGGGCATTTTCGGGTTTACCCCATGCCCATCCCAAGTCGCGCCATGGCCCGGTCGGGGGCGTTTCCTATGGAAGACACTTTGGTAGGAACGATTCCGGAAAAGTGACCCGTGCCGGACCCGGCTTTTTTCTGCGGGGCGATCGAAGGTTAGCTCTCGTCGTCAGCAACCTTCCCGATTTTCGAGCCATCGGCAAACACGATCATCCCCGGGACAAAAGTCACCTTCATCTTGGTAAACGGGATCGAGGTCAGTTTCTTATCCGAATCCTCGAACTGGTTAAGATCGCGGCCATACCCAGTGATATTTCGTGACTCGTTGGGTTTGACGTCCTCGTCGAGCGACACGTTCAAGCTGGAGATTCGTGAACCGAACTGGTCGTCAAAATTCACAGTGCCCTTGATGCCACTTATTTGCTTGGCTGTTTTGTTCTGGACAGCGATTTCCATATTCAGGCGATCACTGTAACGACCTGCCATCACGTTTTGAGGAAGAATGCTGACGTCTGTGATGGCGACGGTTGCAGCTTGCTTGATTTTTGCCGCATCGGCGGCCTTCTGAGCCTCGACCTTGGCCTTGAGGGCCGCAGCCTCAGCCTCTTCCTGCTGCTGCTTCTGCTGCCACTTGTGCTGCTGTTCAATCGCATCACCGATCGTTGTGCCGGGAGGAATTCCGGCCTTCCCACCCGAGAAGGCTGCGCCCAATGTCATTCGCATCATGTATTTGGTCACGGCCTCGCGATCGGCATCGTTAAGCCTCTTCACCTGTTCGCTGATTTCCCCCCACTTTTCCGGATCGGTCGGAATAAGGGTGCTCTTCGCGTTATTGCAGGCGCTGAGCGCAAGCGTTGCAGCCATGATCGGCAAGATAAATTTACGCATATTTCCCCCTTGAGTGCCCATCAATCGTAGTAACTTTGCGCAGATGTACGTCAATGATAGTCAATGCAAGTGGACGGTCGTCGCCGCTTCAAAGGCTATCTACTGCCGCGTCAACGGCAGGCTGTTTCGACGGGAGCCAAGACCTGACTGGCGGCTGGACCTTTCGCGCGTCGGCGCCATAGACGAGACCAAGGGCGACTTCATTGGTCGTTATGCCCGGCGCGACGCCACCAGCGCTGTTGCTGAAATCGCCTAAAAGCCCGAGCTACGCTTGCGCTAAACCGTCACGGCCAGGATAGGTAGTCTTGGAGGAATTGTTCCGTCGAAGCGGAAGGCGTGTAAACCGTTGATGCGATAGAGCGAGCCTCCGTCCGGGGCACCCCTGGGATCGGCCTATCAGCAGGTACCCGAAGCGTTGGGAATCCCCATCGAAGTGCTGGAGCGCGCCGATAAAACTCAACAGCTTGCGCTGCTCTGACACTGCCTCACGGGTTTGCCGCGGGTCGCGCATCCGAATTAGCCCAAACTGGAGAGCCTCTCGTGGGAAGCCGTCGATGTCCTTGTGAAAGCACCTTTAAGAAGGTGGTGCCGCTTACGTGACTCGAACACGTGACCCCATCATTACGAATGATGTGCTCTACCAACTGAGCTAAAGCGGCATGTCTGATGCGGACCGGTAAGCCGGGCCGCAGGACAGGGGGCGCCTTTACCGGGGAGTGGGGACTCGTGCAAGGGGCTTTCTTGTCCATATCGCGATCTGATTTGCGCAGGCCGTAAATCCCCGGGCCGTGGCCTGTTTCTCGTTGCCCGTCGGGACGCCGCGAGACGGCGCGGCGCCCTCGTGCGAAACTAGATTCCGTAGCGCAGTTTGATGGCGCGGTAGCGTTCGCGGAGCATTTCGGCGCGCTGTTCGGCGGTGGTTCGCGTGGTGTCCGGCGGGAGATGCTGCGACAGGTCCGCCGCTTTGACGAGGCGGGTGCGGAACGTGGCGGGCTGCTGGCTCATCAGGTTGCGGTAGGTGAGGTTGCCGTCGCTGAAGCCCTGCGTGTCGAGCCAGTTGTGGAGGCCCGGGTCCTCGTGCGCGAGAATCAGGCGCACGATGCCGTCGCCATCCACTTTCGTGCGCGCCGGGGTGTAGCTGATCGGGCGATGGAGGAAATCCATCGAGCCCATCATGGCGCCGCCCATGCCGAACAGCCAGAAACCTTCGTGCCAGTCCATTTCGACGATCAGCGCTTCGCCAGGCTGGAGGCGCCAGACCATGTGGGCGGCCATGCGTCCGCGCTTGGCGTCGCTGGTGTCGTTGGCGGCCTTGTCCGCCGGGAAGGCGTTGAGGCTGGCCGGATCGCAGACCCCGCGCGAGGTGAGCCAGGCGTGCTCGGGCCAGTCATGCATCAGACCGGTGACGAACTGACCGGCCCAGTCCATCGCTTCGGTCATCTGCGCGGGCGAGGGCAGCGGGCGGGGCGTGGCCATGCCGATTCGTTCGATGGTGAGCGTAGTCGGCGTTTCACCGAAAGCGTCGAAGGCTTCGCGGATGAACAGCTTGCGCGTGCCCGGCGTGGTGGGGAGCCAGTTCTTTTCCTGAGCCGGGCCGCCGATGGTCACTTCGAAGCGGCCTTCGGCGTCGGCTTCGATCTGGTGGCCGAACAGGTTGGCATCGGGAATGTCACCGAAGGGTTCGTGCAGGCTGGGCCAGTCGGTGCCGGGGATCTTGTCCGGGCGCGGGCCTTGCACCGTGACGTTGAGCCAGCGCGCGGTGCCGCGTCGGCCCGAGAGGCGGTAGACGTGATCGCCCGAAATCCACGCCTGCCGATACGTGAAGTCCGCCAGATCGCCGCCCAGCTTCATCGTCGGCGTGGTGAAGGGGTGGATCTGCGGGAAAGCCGGATCGCGCGTTTCGAGGGCAAGGTCGAAGGCCTGGCCGAGGTTTTGCGTCAGGAACCGGAAGGCGTCCGCGCGCTGGAGCGGGTTGGTGGGATTGGCGTCCTTGAAGGCGTATTGGCCCGCCTGCTTCAAGTGGTCGCAGAAGGCGTCCCAAGCCGTTTTGAGCGCTGCGTCGTCGGTTCCATCGCCGAATGCCATCGTGTCAGGCTCCTAGCCGGGTGAGAATGTTGGAAAGCGCGTGCGCCGCGCGGGTGCAGGCTTCGGCGGGGCCTTCCGCTTCTATGCGCGGGCCGACCAGTTCGAGATCGAACAGGCCGGTGTAGCCAAGGTCCAGCACGTCGCGCAGGATTGTTTCGAGCGGCACGGCGCCGTCTCCCGGCACCGCGCGGCAGGGCGTGGTGCGGTCGCCGGGGACGTGGTCGCTTACTTGCACGAGGCCGGCGAGGGGAAGAGCCTCGGCCAGCTTTTCGCGCAAGTGGGCCTCGACCCAGCAAGCGTGGAGGTCGACGCAGAGGCCGATCCCGGCGAGCCGGGCGAGCCGCAGCGCATCGGGCAGGGTGTGTGCGATGTGGATGTCCACCGTCAGCGGTGAGGCGTTCTCCACCAGCAGCGCGACGTTACGGGCGGCGGCATGGTCGCGGCACGGTGCGAGCAGTTCGACGAAGCGTTCGGCGGCCTGCTCCCACAGCAGTGCGCCGCGTCCGCCGGTGATCAGATAGATCGACGGCGCGCCGAGGTCCGCGGCCATGTCGATCACGCGGATCAGGTCGCCGGTGGCGCTTTCCGCGTGGCGTTCGAGGTCCGGCTGGAGCGCGAAGGGGTGGTTGATGCAGCCGATGCGCACCCGGCCATGCTGCACGGCTTCGCGTGCAGCATGAAGCTCGCTCGCATGAAGCAGGCGGGGGGACACAAGCGTGACATGCTGCACCCCGATCTCGCTGCAAAAGTCGAGGAAGGGGCCGGTTTCCCGGTCCACCATCGCGACCTGGTGCAGGCTGACACGAGGGTGCATCAGTGGCGCTTCTCGATCTCGACGCCGAAGCGCTCGCGGAAGGGGGCGAACTCCTCGTTCAGCGCGTCGATATCGTATCCGGCATCGACCAGCACTTGCGTCGAGTAGTGGAACTTGCCGTGGCGATCTCCCCTGTTGTCCGCCAGATAGCCGCGCATCGCGCTTTCCGCTTCGGGGGTGAAGGGGCGTCCGGCGAAAGCATAGTAATCGCGGATGGTGGCGATGGGATCGGCCACGAAGTCGCGGTAGCGCACGTGATGGATGCGCGGATCGTTCGCCAGGGGGTGGGCCATCGTATTGCCGATCGACCAGCGCACGCGCTCCAGATGGGCGCGGGCTTCCTTCACCAGATCGATCTTGCCGACGATGCCGTCCATGATGTCCGCCATCATCATCGTCGAACTGGCCGCGACCATCACCGGATCGCGGTGCAGCCAGACCAGCGAGGCATCCGGATAGGTATCGAAGAAGGCATCGAGCCGGGTCGTGTGGAAGCCCTTGAGCGCCCAGTGCCGGTTCGGTCGGCCAAATTGCAGCGCTTGCAGCATGGCCTTGTGGATGCAGTATTGCGCGGGCGGATCGGTGGGCAGGCCGAACGAGAGGTTCTGCATCGGCACGCGCCACCACGCGGTGGGCGTCATCACCCGGAAGTCGAAGGCCCAGGTGCGCTCGTCTTCGGGCAGGCCTTCGCCGAGCATGTCGTTGTAGGGGTGGCAGTGCAGCCAGCGCGGCATTTTCGCGTTGATCTCGCGCCATTCGGCATCGGCGGCGGCGATGCGGGGATCGGTGCCTTGAACCGTGCCCGGCGGGGGCGAGGGGTGCATGACCTCCCAGAACCGCAGCGCCCGCGCGCCGGGATCGACGGCGAGGAGGGCGTGCATCAGCGTGGTACCCGAGCGGGGTTCGCCGCTGACGAACATCGGACGGTCGATCACTTCCTCGGCCAGCGGATAGCGCTTGCGATCCTCGAAGAAGCGCAGGCGATCGGTCAGCAGCCAGAGAATGTTCTCCGCCGCCGCCGCGCGGCCGGCCGCGTCCATGGCGATGCCGTTGATGTGCTCCACTGCGAGGGCGAAGCGTTCGGGGAAGCCGTCATCTGCCCAATCGGAAAGGCCGGTGCGCTGCTGGGCTTCCTGCAGCAATTGCTGTGCGTTCAGGTCGGCCATGATCACGCCTCCACCAGACGGGCGATTTCGTCTTCGGTCTCGCGGACTTTGGCGGCGCTGGTGGCGGAGAACTTCATGCCGCCCATCGCGCCATATTCCATGAGCTTGTAGACGCGCATGCCGGCATCCGCGAAGCCCTTGATCTTGAGCGCGACTTCCTTCGGCGTGCCGACGGGCAGCACGTCGCGGATCGCCTGCGGGTTCATCTCGTCACAGAATTTCAGCATCTTCTCGCGGCTGAGGCGCACGGGATCGAAGTCCATGATGCCGCGCCAGTCGGGACCCATCGGGTGCTCGTAACCGAACTGGGCAAGGTCCTTGGCGGTCATCATCAGGATGATCGACTTCACCATCGGCGCGCGCAGCATTTCGTCGATCTCATCGGGCTCGCCGATCAGGCAGATCTGGGTGATCGCAGGCGTGAAGTGGCTCATGTCACGCCCGGCGGCATCGCCCGCGTCGAGGATGACCTTGAGCTTTGCTGCATAGTCCTCAGGCGTCCACGATCCCGCCGGCCACCAGCCATCCGCCTCGCGCCCGGTGATCGAGAGCATCCTTGGTCCCGCCGCGCCCAGCCAGATCGGCGGGGCTTTGCCTTCGTAGAACTCGGTATCCATCCGCGCGTGGTGGAGGTGGAAGAACTGCCCCTCGAAATCGACCGGCCCATCCGTGTGCCAGAGCAGCTTGATGACTTTGATCGCCTCTTCCAGACGGCCGACCGGCTTGTCGAAATCGAATCCGTAAGGGACCGTGTTTTCCAGTTCGCCCGAACCGAGGCCAAGGATGAAGCGGCCCTTCGACAAGTGGCTGATCGTCAGCGCGGTCTGCGCCAGCAGCGAGGGATGGCGGCGCACGGTATCCACCACCGTGGTCGCCAGCGGGGTGTTCCTGGTCAGCACGGCCGTCGCGGCGGCCACGGCCAGCCCGTCGAGATGGCGGTGCGGGCTGGGCGAGGCTTTCGCAAGGTCGGTGAATTCGGGCGTCCAGATCGAATCGGGCCAGAAGCTGACCATGTGGTCGGGCAGCCAGATCGAGTGATAGCGCCCCGAATCGTATTCCTGCGCCATGTCGATGCCGAGCGGCAGGGTGGTTCGCAGGAAGGCTGCGGGCTGCACTTTGGTCACCTCTGGCATTGCGGTATCCTCTCAGGCGGCGTCCGCCCTTCACCGCAGGGGTGATGGTTCGGCGCCGCTCGTTGTCTCTGCCCCCGCTTGTGGGTTAGCCCTTGGCTCACGAAAATTCCCATTTGGGGATCGCGAAAATGCTGCAAGGCGAAGACGCGGCGCTATTGGTGCCGCTGATGGAGGGACTGGTGGAAGATCCGCCCTGGCGGCGCTTCCTCGATGCCCTGCGCACGCGCGTCGCGGCGGACTATGCCAGCCTGGTGTTCCGGCCCCTGCCGATGGGCACGCCAGAGGCGCGGGTGATCCATCTCTATTCCGGCCAGCCTTCGCCGCCGCCGATCTCGCAGCTCTATCGCGAGAGCCTCTATCTGCGCGATCCCATGCCGTATCATGCCATGCAGGAGGGGCGCACTTATGCGCTCGGTGAACTGCTGACGCTCGGCGATCCGCGCCATGACGCCTATCTCGACCAGTTGCTGGCGCCTTCGGGCATGAACCACATGCGGATGATCCGCTTCACCGAGCCCGGCGGGGTCAGCGGCTGGATCACGATCACCCGGCGCGTGGGCGAGTTCGCGGCGGATGTCGACGGTTTGCTGGAAGACCTCTCGCCGTGCCTGCGGGCTGCGCTCGGCAGTTTCGTGGCGCTGGAGCGCGAGCGCATGGGCGCCGAAATCGAGCGCGAGGCGGTGCGGCGGATGAACTACGGCTGGGTGACGCTGGACGGTGAGGGCAAGGTGCTCGATGCAGACCGCCTCGGCGCGCAGATGTTGCAGGGCCCGGGCGGGCTCACCCGCTCTCGCGACGGCAGGTTGAGCGCGGCCGATCCGGGGCTGCGGCGGCAATTGCGCGAGGCTATCGGCGAACTGGCCCGCGATCCCGAGGCCCGCCCGCGCGCGATGGTGCTTAGCCGCGAGCCGTGGCTGGACCTGCTGCTTGTCCCCTCCGGCCGCCGCATGGGCACCACCCGCGCGGCGCCGGCGATCCTTTGCTACCTTCATGCCGACCACTGGTCCTCGGCCGATCGCTGCGGACAACTGGCGCAACTGTTCGACCTGACCGCCAGCGAGGCGCGGCTGGCTCTGGCGCTAAGCCGGGGGCTGTCCATCGCCGAGGCCGGGCCGGAAGTGGGGCTGACGGTGGAATCGGCGCGGACCTATTCGAAGCGGATCTACGCCAAGACCGGGGCGCGGGGGCAGGCGGATCTTGTGCGGTTCATCCATCGCAGTGTGTTGGCGATTGCGTGAGGAAGTTGTTTCACGCGGAGGCGCGGAGACGCGGAGAAGAAAAGGGAAGATCGCGCAAAGGCGCAAAGGCGCAAAGGGGTTGCGCCTGCGGCGAAGCCGCCTTCGAATTGGGCCCATGGCGCACCGCAAAACGTTCAGGGAATGCCTGCGGCGCCGCCGACATCTTTGCGTCTTCGCGCCTTTGCGCGATCTTCCCTTCCTTCCCTTTTCTTCTCCGCGTCTCCGCGCCTCCGCGTGAACCCATTTTAATCGCCCCTTGATCCCGGCAAGGATGGATACATTTCTCTCATTCCGCGCGAGCGATTTGAACATATGTTCAGCATTTTTCGTTGACTTTGCCTTCGGCCCCGGCCAGCCAATGAATACGAAAGCGGCAGCAAAGATGCCGCGTGAAAAGTGGAGAAGGCATGTCGGGCCAGCTTGCAGGTAAGGTCGCGCTCATCACCGGGGCGTCGTCGGGAATTGGTGAAGCGGCGGCGCTCTGCCTTGCCGAAGCGGGGGCGACCGTGGTGGTCTGCGCCCGCCGCGTGGAGCGCCTCGCGGGCCTGGTCGCGCAGATCGAGGCGGCCGGCGGCAAGGCGCTGGCGATCCCCGGCGACATGACCGTGGAAGACGATGCACGCGGCGCGGTGGAGAAGACGGTCGACGCGTTCGGCCGGATCGACATTCTCATCAACTCGGCCGGGATCATGGAAGCGGGCGGTATCGAGAACTGCGACACCGCGATCTATCGCCGCGTGATCGACATCAACCTGATGGGCACTGTATACACCAGCGCCGCCGCGGTGCCGCATATGCTGGCGCAGGGCGTGGGTGATATCATCACCATCTCCTCGCTCGCGGGGCGCAAGGGCGGCCCGATGACGAGCGCCTATTCGGCCAGCAAGCACGCGGTCAACATGATGACCGACGGCATGCGCCAGGAACTGGGCGGCAAGAACATCCGCGTCACCACGCTGATGCCGGGCGCGACCGAGACCGAAGTGGCGGATTCGATTTCCGACCCGCAGTGGCGGACCGCGATCAAGGCGCATGTCACCAAGGAAGGCGCCGTGAAGCCGCGCGACATCGGCGAGGCTCTGGTCTTCATTCTGGCCATGCCGCGCCGCACCAATATTTCGGAAATTTCGATCCGTCCGACCATCGACACGAGTGCCTGACCAAACCAGAGTCTGAGAGGGAGAGAGAACATGGCCGGAAGGCTTCAGGATAAAGTCTGTGTCATCACCGGCGCCGCGTCGGGCATGGGCAGGGCAATGGCCGAACTGTTCCACGCGGAAGGCGCGAAGCTCGTGCTGGCGGACATTTCGGGCAAGCAGGACGAAGTGGCCGCCGCGCTGGGCAGCGACGCCGTGGGCGTGCAGTGCGATGTTTCGGACGAAGCACAAGTGCAGGCGATGATTGCCACTGCGGAAGACCGCTTCGGACGGCTGGACGTGCTGTGCAACAATGCCGGGTTCGGTGGTCCGATGGCGCCGCTGCACACGCAGTCGCTGGAGACCTGGGACCGGGTCCACGCCACCAACTTGCGCGGCGCGTTCCTGGGCATGAAGTACGGGATCACCTCCATGCTGAAGACGGGCGGTGGGGCGATCGTCAACACCAGCTCGGCTTCGGCAGTGATCGGCTGGAAGCATCACGGCGTCTACGGCGCGGCCAAGGCGGGTGTGAACCAGCTGACCAAGGTAGCGGCGCTGGACTATTCGGACCAGGGCATCCGCGTGAACGCGATTGCCCCGGGCACGATGTGGACCGGCCTTGTCGAAGCCTCCCGCACCCATGCCGAGCCGCCTGCGGACTTCCCGGTGCTGGCGGGGGTTCCGATGGGCCGTTGGGGGCTGGCAAAGGATATCGCGCTGGCCGCACTTTACCTTGCCAGTGACGAAGCGGCTTACGTGACGGGTGTGGTGCTGCCGGTGGACGGCGGCTACTGCGTCGGCTTTTCCGGCATGGGCGCCGAGCGCCCCGGTATCGCCAGCGCCAATCCCGGCTGAACTTCAGTTCGGCGCCGAGCTTGCCCTCCGCTTGCGCGGGCGATTAAGCGCGGCGCCGACCCACCTTTTCACTCGGCCCGTCGGCCAAATTTCCCCCCAAGCGAAAAGGGCCTCTGGAGCGACGAATCCCCCCCGGTATTCGTCGCGGATCCGCAGAGGCGGAGCGGGTCGGCGCCACGTTCCGGCAGTGCCGGATGGCCGGTGGCCCGGCCAGACGACGACCCCCGCCACGAACCGCCCCGGTCCGCGCATGCATCGTCGCCATCAAAACGCGAGTGGCTGGCCGAGCGCGGTGCCGGATGTCAGCTCCAGCGCTTCGGGCAGCACCCGGAACGAACGGTTCACAGTGCCCGTTCCGGATGCCCAAGCTTATGGCACTTTGCGCGCGCGGAAAGCGTGAGCAAGATCACGCCCCCAATTTCACGCAGATCGGGCCTGCGCCGCTGCCGTCAGGCGCGCTTCTCCACGGTTACGCCGCCGGTCATGATGGTCTCGGCCGCGCCGCTCAGCATGTCCATCGGGAAGACCTTGGGCACCGCGCTGGCCGCATCGAGCCGGGCGAGATGGTCGTCCGAAAGCGTTACCTCCAGCGCGCCGAGATTGTCCTCCAACTGCGCCGGCGTGCGCGCGCCCAGCACCGGGGAATCGACGTCGGGATGCGCCAGCAGCCATGCGAGCGCGACTTGCGCGGGGGTGCAGCCGATCTCCTTCGCCACATCGGCGGTGACTTGCGCGATGGCCAGGTTCTGCTCGGTGAGCCGCCCGGTCGCCACATTGATCGCCTTGCGCGAACTCATCATCTCGCCGGCGGAAGCGGAGAGGTCTGCGCTGGTGTACTTGCCGGTCAGCACGCCGCCGCCCAGCGGCGACCACGGGCAGACACCGAAGCCCATCTCGCGGGCCATCGGGATCAGTTCGCGCTCGACCGTGCGCTCGATCAGGTTGTGCTGGATCTGAAGCGCGCAGAACTGCGTCCATCCGCGCACTTCGGCAATGGCCTGCATCCGGCTCGCCTGCCATGCCGGGGTGTCCGACAGGCCGGTGTAGAGCACTTTGCCTGCGCTCACGAGGTCGTCGAAGGCGCGCAGGATCTCGTCCACGGGCGTACGGAAATCCCACATGTGCAGGTAGAGCAGGTCGATCCAGTCGGTCTTCATCCGCTTTAGCGAGGCTTCGACCGAGCGCACCATGTTGCGCCGCGAATTGCCCGCCGCATTGGGATCGCCGGGGCTGGTGGTGATCGAATACTTGGTGGAGATCACCAGCCGTTCGCGCCGGTCGCCGACGATCTGGCCCAGCAGTCGCTCGGAGCCGCCCATCTGGCCGTAGAAATCGGCGGTATCGACGAAATTGCCGCCGCGCTCGACATAGATGTCGAGCATCCGCGCGGCTTCCTCGTCGGTGGAGCCCCATGCGCCCGGCCCCACGCCGAAAGTCATCGTGCCAAGACAGAGCGGGGAGACGCGCAGCCCCGAGCGGCCGAGCAGGCGGTAGTGATCGAGCTGGGTGGGCAAAATGTTGTCTCCTTTGTCGGCCTTGTGCCGCGTGCTTCTGCTCCCGGCCACATTACCGAGCCGCGCCTGCGGCCAAGGGCAAGCGGGATTGCCTAAGCCATCAGGTGTTTCCACCGGATGTGAAAATGCTCTAGCACGCGACCATGACCGTTCCGCAGCAGATCGCCGAAGTCGATCCCTTTCACGCCATGGCGATTGGCCGCCTTGCCTATGACCTTGCCGCCGAGGGCCGCGATGTCATTCACATGGAATATGGCCAGCCCTCGACCGGCGCGCCTGCCGCTGCGATTGCCGCCGCGCATGCGGTGCTGGACAGCGACCCGGGCGGCTACTGGGAAAGCACGGCGCTGCTCGAACGCATCGCGCGCCATTACGAAGAGGCCTACGGCGTCGCGGTCGACCGCGAGCAGGTGATCCTCACGTGCGGCGCGTCGCCGGCCTTCGTGCTGGCGCTCTCCAGCCTGTTCGTACCCGGCGCGCGCGTGGCGCTGGCCCGGCCCGGCTACGTCGCCTATCGCAACACGCTGAAGACGCTCTACCTCGAACCCGTGGAGATGCCCTGCGGTCCGGCCGAGCGCTATCAGGTCACCGCCGCCGCGCTCGACGCGCTCGATCCGGTGCCGGACGGGCTGATCCTTGCCAGCCCCGCCAACCCCACCGGCACCGTGATCGCGCCCGGGGAACTCGCCGCGATCGCCGAAGTCTGCCGCCGCAAGAACATCCGCGTGGTTTCGGACGAGATCTATCACGGCCTGACGTACGGCGATGCTGCGCAGTCAACGCTGCAGCATCTGCCCGAAGCGGTGATCGTCAATAGCTTCTCGAAATACTATTCGATGGCGGGCTGGCGGCTCGGCTGGCTGGTCGTGCCGCCACACTTGGTGGCCCCGGCGCGGGCGCGGATGAACAACCTGTTCCTGACGCCTTCGGTGCTGGCGCAGCACGCCGGCCTGATCGCCTTCGACGCGACGGAGGAGCTGGAAGGGCACCTGCACACGTACGCGCGCAACCGCGAACGCCTGCTCGCTGCACTGCCGCGCCTTGGCCTCAGCGAGATCGCCCCGCCCGACGGGGCTTTCTACATCTACGCGGATATCGGCCACCTGACCAACGACAGCCTGGCGTTCTGCCGCCAGCTCCTGAACGACACCGGCGTCGCGACGGCGCCGGGGATCGACTTCGACCCCGTCGACGGCCACCGCTATTTCCGCATGAGCTTCGCGGTTTCGACGCCGCTTATCGAGCAGGCCATCGAACGCATGGCGGACTGGTTCGCAGCGCGGCGTTGATTGCTCTCAGCCTCGCCATGACGTGTCCGAAGTGGTACCATCCGGGCCGGTAGGATGAGACATGGCCAGACCGCACTTCGACGACGAACTCGACGAGATCCGCAACCCCAGCTCAACCGAGCAGCGTCGGGCGAGATCGGACGTCGACCGCGAAATCCGTTCCGATATGAAATTCCTGCTGATCAGCCTTGCCGTGGTGCTGGGACTGGGCGGGCTCATTTTCTTCGCGTGAGGCCGCCACGCGACCAACGTTGGAGGTCGCTTGAATTTCGGATTTTTGCGGTGGAGCGGGTGAAGGGAATCGAACCCTCGTATTCAGCTTGGGAAGCTGCTGCTCTACCATTGAGCTACACCCGCACGCCGGCGCTTGGCCAGAGGCGAGCCATTGCCACGGGGACGGGCGGTCCGTCAATATGGCCCGCCGCATCAATTTGATCTGCAGGCCCGAAACGGCGCCAACAAAAAGCCCGGCTCAAAGGGATTGAGCCGGGCAAGGGTGGATTCCGATATGTGAGGGCGAGCGCCCGGGCCGGTCAGGGCGTCAAAGTCACCATGGCCACGCCGTGGGGTTCGACTTGCGCCGAATAGGCGCCCTTGAATGCGCCGAGATCGCGGTGAGCCCAAAGGTCCCGCAGCTTGAGCGACTGGCTGGCCGGATAGTCGAGCTGTGTCCAGTTCACCGTCAGCGAGACCGGCGTCTCCCCGCGATTGAACAGCAGTGCGGCGCGGCGGCCATCGGCGAGGGTGCGGACCCAGACTTCGCTGTTGCCGTCTTTCGCGACGCGGCGGCCTTGGCGGCCCAGCTTGTCCTGATCGACCGCAATGACGTCCTTGTTGAGCAGGATTGAGGCGGTGTCGGCGCTCATGTTCGACACGTCGTTGCCGGCGATCAGCGGCGAGGCCATCATCGCCCAGAGCGAGAAGTGGCTGCGGTATTCGGCCGTCGTCATGCCGCCGTTGCCGACTTCCAGCATGTCCGGATCGTTCCAGTGCCCCGGCGCGGCGAAGGGCCAGAGCGGCTCGTTGAGGTCGACGATATCGAGCATGCCCAGCGCATAGCCGTGCTTGCCGGACCACTTGTCGGTGATGTCGCCCGTGGTGCGCCAGATATTGCCGATCTTCGAGGCCCAGAGCCACGGCTTGTTGGTGCCCCATTCGCAGAGCGAAAGCAGCACGTCACGGCCGCTGGCCTTCAAGGCGTCTGACATCAGCGCATAGGCTTCCTCGGCATTGCGGGTGCCGGTGCTGCACCAGTCGTACTTGAGGTAATCGACGCCCCACGAGGCATAGGTGATCGCGTCCTGATACTCGTGGCCCTGGCTGCCCGGGCGGCCGCCGCAGGTCTTGGTGCCGGCGTCCGAATAGATGCCGAACTTCAGGCCCTTGGCATGGACATAGTCCGCCAGTGCCTTGATCCCCGAGGGGAAGGCCTTGGCATTGGCGGTGATGAAGCCCTTGGCGTCACGCTCGCCGTGCCAGCAATCGTCGATGACGAGGTAATTGTATCCCGCATCCCGCATGCCGGTGGAGACGATGGCATCCGCCGTTTCGCGGATCGTCTTTTCCGAGATGTTGCAGGCGAACTTGTTCCAGCTGTTCCACCCCATCGGCGGCGTCTGCGCGAGGCCGTTGGCCACGCGCGCCGGGTCCTGCGAGGGGGGCAGGCGGTTCTGGTCCACTTCCTCCGCCAGCGCCGGACGGGTGAGCGCCAGAGGGGCAAGGCTCAGGGCGAGCGCGACGAATTTCGCGAAACGCGACATGGTGAGCGTTCTCTCTTCGCGCTTACTTGGGGCAGATCGCGCCGGTGGGATCGGCGTCGAGCTTGACCGTGGCGATCGACAGCGTGAGCCCGGCATCGCCTTGCAGCACGAAGGGACGGGCAATGGCGTTCATGTTGGCGCCCGCCGCCGCGAAGCACGAGAGCGAGACCTTGACGCTGGACCATTGGCCGGGCGCGGCGGTGAAGACTTTGCCGCCGTCCACGAACGTGGTGCCCATGCCGAGCTTCGGCGCACTCGCGCCCTTGGCATCGATGCGATAATCGATGCGCAGGCTGAGCATGGCGTTGCTCTGGCGGCTGAGGTCCACTTGCGGGCCTTCGATGCGCACTTCGCCGGGGCCGGAGAAGGCAAGCTGGCGCGCGCCTTCCTGGGTGCCGCCGCCGTCGACGTTCTTCATTGCCACGGCGCCGCCGGTCGCGAGCTTCCATGGCGGCAGGATGCGGCCGGGCAGGAAGTAGACCGAGACGTTCGACAGCGAGGCGTCGAGCCCGGCCACTTCGCTCAACTGCGGGACCGCGGTGTGGTCCTTGTAAGTGAGGCCGTAGCCATAGGCGAACTGCGGGTCGTAGCCCGGTTGGCCGACATTGTTGGCGAACTGGCCCGCGTTCTTCGGCCACGAGTAGCTGAGCTTGCCGCGGAAGTCCTTGTTGGGCGTGCCGTCCTTCTTCGCGACGAGCACATCGGCAATGCCGGCGCCTTCGGAGCCGGGCAGGAAGGCTGCGACGAATGCGTCGGACTGGTTGATCTCGGGATTTACCCAGAGCGCGCGGCCGGAGAGGAACACGGTGACCACCGGAATGCCCTGCGCCTTCAGCGCCTTGAGCTGTGCCAGCGCCTGCTTGTCGCCCGGCTGGAATTCCAGCGTGGAGATATCGCCCACCATTTCGGCATAGGGCGTCTCGCCGAACACGACGACGGCAACGTCGGGCTTGGGGCCGGTGACCTTGCCGTCCGCGCTGAGCGTGGCACTGCCGCCCGCTGCCTCGATCGCGGACTTGAGGCCCGCCCAGATCGTGGTTGCGCCGGGGAAATCGGCATTGGTGTTGCCGGTGCCCTGCCACGAGAGCGTCCAGCCGCCCGATTGCAGGCCCACGTCATCGGCATGGGTGCCGGTGACGAGCACTTTCTGGCCCGGCTTGATCGGCAGCAGCGCGCCGTTGTTCTTGAGCAGCACCAGCGATTCCGAAACTGCCTGCCGCGCGACGGCGCGGTGCTCGGGAATGCCGAGCATCTGCTTCTGCTCAAAGGGGCGCGCGGGATCGAACAGGTTCAGCTTGAACTTCACGCGCAGGATGCGGCGCACCGCGTCGTCCACGCGGGCCATCGGGATCGTGCCGTCCTGAACTTGCTTCAGGGTGTTGTTGAACAGGTCCTTCCAGTCTCCCGGCACCATCGCCATGTCGAGACCGGCATTGAAGGTCTGCGGGCAATTGCCGTTGGTGCAGCCGGGGATCTGGCCATGCGCGTTCCAGTCGCCCACCACGAAGCCCTCGAAGCCGAGGCGGCCCTTCAGCACGTCGGTCAGCAGCGACTTGTTGCCGTGGTTCTTGACGCCGTTCCACGACGAGAAGCTGGCCATGACCGTCATCGCGCCGGCATCGATGCCGCTGACATAGCCGGGCGAGTGGATGGCGATCAGGTCCTTTTCGGAGATCTGCGCGTCGCCCTGGTCGATGCCGCCGTGGGTGCCGCCGTCGGCGAGGAAGTGCTTGATCGAGGCGGCGACATTGCCGTTCTGGATGCGGGCCTTGCCGGGCACGCCCTGAAGCCCGCGCACCATCGCGGCGGAATATTCGCGGGTGATCTCGGGGCGCTCCGAATAGCCTTCGTAGCTGCGGCCCCAGCGGTCATCCTGCGGCACGGTGACAGTGGGACCGAAGGCCCAGTCGAAGCCCGAGGCGGCGCTTTCGGCGGCGGTTACTTCGCCGATCTTCTCCATCAGCGCCGGATCGCGCATCGCGCCGAGGCCGACATTGTGCGGGAAGATCGTGGCGCCGAAGACGTTCGAATTGCCGTGGACCGAATCCATGCCGAAGATCACCGGAATCGGCACGTGGCCGGGGCGCTTCTCGATCGAGACCTGACGGAAGGCTTCGGCCGTGGCGATCCAGTCGCCCACGGGGCCACGGTCATTGCCCGAGAGCGGCGGATCGTTGCCACCGCCAAGGATCGAGCCGACCGGATATTCGCGCAGTTCTTCCGGCTTCATCGAGGCGATGCTGGGCTGAATCATCTGCCCGACTTTCTCGCGCACCGACATTTCGGCCATCATCTTGGTGATCTTCGCCTCGGTCTCCGGATCGACGAGGCCCACGCTCTTGCCCTGCGGCCAGAGTTCGGGGTGCGCGGTGGCGGCAGCCGGCAGCGGCGCGTCCGCGAGCGCGGCAGCCATCGGCACAGCCGCGCAGGACAGGGCGAGGAGGGAGGAAAGCGTCAGTCGCATCTGGTCTTCCTAGAGCATTTTCAAGTCGGGTGGGATCACCGAGCGATTCAGAAAATGCGGCAAACAAAGGTTAAATAGCGCAGGATCCGATTCAGTATGAACGGATCATGTTCTAGACGGGCACGGCCGCAGGCTGCGGCGAAGAGGGGGCGGCGCATGTGTCCGCAATGAAGTCTGCGTGAGGGCTGGCGAGCGCCACCGCACGGCCGATGGCTTCGCGTATTTGCCCGAAAGTCCCGGCCAGTTCCTCAGTGGAGAACTGGTCGGCCAGTGGATCGTGGCGCGGCGGCCAGATATCGAAACCGGCGAACATCGACAGCCAGCTTGGCGGCTGGAACGAATCCCATTCGAAGCGCGGCAGCTTGCCGGAGCCCTTGAAGGTGCGGATGCGCTGCGCCAGCGTTTCCGGCAGGTCGAGCGCGCGGCATTCCCGCCACATCGGCTCGTTCCGTTGCCCGCCCCAATAGTGCAGCAAAAGGAAGTCGCGGATGCGCGCGTATTCGAGCGCGGTGATACGGTTGAACTCGTCCGCCAGCGTGGGATCGAAATCGCGATCGGGGAAGTGGGCGAGCAGGCGCTCGATCCCGCTCTGGATCAGCACGATCGAGGTCGATTCCAGCGGTTCGAGGAAGCCCGCCGCAAGGCCGAGCGCGACGCAGTTCTTCTCCCATACACGCGTGCGGTGCCCGGTGCGGAAGCGCAGCATGTTGGGCTCGGCCAGTGCCTCGCCCTCAAGGTTGGTGATGAGCGTGGCGGTCGCCTCGTCGTCGGAGATGTGGCGGCTGGAATAGACGTAGCCATTGCCGACACGGTGCTGGAGCGGGATGCGCCACTGCCAGCCTGCGGGAAGCGCAGTGCTGCGGGTATAGGGCGTCAGTTCGTCGCCATGTGTGCAGGGCATGGCTACCGCGCGGTCGCACGGCAGCAGATGCGTCCAGTCCTCATAAGGGACTTCGAGCGTCTGGCCCAGCAGGAGGCTGCGGAAGCCCGAGCAGTCGATGAAAAGATCGGCGTCCAGCGTGCGTCCGTCGCTCAGCGAGACCGATGCAATGCGGCCGTTCTCGGTGTCCCGTTTGGCGCCGGAGATCGTGCCTTCGACATGCCGCACGCCCAGATCGTCCTGCGCGCGCTGCGACAGGAAGCGGGCGAAGAGGCCGGCGTCGAAATGGATCGCCCAGTCGAACACGCCAAGATCGTTGGCGGGCTGTTCGGGCGGCAGCAGCATCAGGTTGCGCATCGCCGCCTGCGTCGGCAGGCAATAGGCGGAAAGCGGCGTCTCGTCGCCCGCCATGCGGCGCTTGAGCCAGTACTGGTGGAACGGCACCGAGAAGGCGTCCACGCCGTAGCGGCCGAAGGGATGGAAGAAGCTGGTGCCCGGCGCGCGCCAGTCACGGAATTCGATGCCCAGCTTCACGGTGCCCTGCGACGCGCGCATGACTTCGGCCTCGGTCACGCCGATGGCCCTGAAGTAATCGCGGATCGCGGGAACGGTCGCCTCGCCCACGCCGACCGTGCGGATATCGGGGCTTTCGACCAGGGTGATTTCGATGGGAAGGCGGCGCAGGCGCGTCGCCAGCAGGTTGGCGGCCATCCATCCGGCGGTGCCGCCACCGACGATCAGGATGGAACGAATCGGTTCGTTTGCCATGGATTTGTCTCCCCGAGCGATTGCTAGCGCAAGCGCCCTGAAAAGGGGATCCCCCCGCCCGGAGGAGGAGTGGGCGGGGGGAAGGGGGAGGAGCGGGTTAGAACTTGACGCGAACGCCAGCCGTGTAACGACGCTCGAAGATGTTGTTGTAGGCCTTCTCGTCGGTCCAGGTCAGGTAGTACTTCTCGTACTCGCCGGTCAGGTTCGAACCCTGCGCATAGAGGGTCACGTTCGGCGTGACATCGTAGCTGACCGAAGCGTCGACGTAGTTGGTCGGCGCCTGGTAGAGTTCGAGGCCGGAGATACCGCCGAAGTCGGACTGCACCGCGCGCTTCGAGCGGTAGTTCCAGGCGACACGGGCCTGGAAGCGCGAGTCCTGGTAGAACACGGCGACGTTGGTCTGGATTTCCGAGTTGTCCTGGAACGGCACCTTGTTGCCGGCAAGATCCTTCTGGCCGGTGTCCGAAGGCGAATAGGTGAAGTTGGTGTCGACGCCGAAGTTCCGCAGGAAGTTGGGCATGAACCCAAGATCCAGGAACGAAAGCTTGGCGCCGGCTTCGATACCCTGAAGCGTGCCGCCCTCGCCCTGCACCGGAATGGTGATCGAGACCGTGCGGTTGCGCACCACGCCGTCGTTGTCGGGCAGGTCGTTGCGGACAGTGTTGCCGCTCTGGATGAAGCTCTCGACGTTGATGTGGAACGCGCCGAGGCTCAGCAGGCTGCCGCGCCCGATGTAGTATTCAAGCGAGGTTTCGACGTTGGTCGCGCGCCAGGGATCGAGCAGCGGGTTGCCGCTCTGGTTGCCGCCGGTCACGCGGAACACCGGAGTTCCGGGGATGCTGGTGTCGATCGCGTAGCCCGGCGTCAGACCGCCGCCCCACTGGTTGAGATCGAGCAGCGTCATCGTGCGCGAGAAGGCAAAGCGCAGCTTGAGGTTCTGCTGGAGATCGAAGGCGACGTTGAAGGCCGGCAGGATGTCGGTGAAGTCGCGCTTGGTCTCGATTGCGGCGCCCACTGCGTTGGCCATGCCATAAGGCTGCGGACCGGCGCTGCCGTACTGGGTGATGTCCAGCTTGGTGTTGATGACCTTGACGCCGCCGTTGCCGCTGAACGGCAGGCCGAACAGATCGCCGTGGAAGTCCATCTGGAAGTAGCCGGAGATCTGCTTGACGCCGACCGAGTACGACGCGCCGGGGTTCATGACCTCGACATTGCCCGGATAGAACCCGTTCTGGAAGGCCAGTGCGTTGTCCATCGTCTTGGGATCGAGAACGTACATGCTGGGCACGCCGGCGACACCGGGGTTGAACAGCTTGACGTTGCTGGCCAGCGTCGGGTCGCTGGCGGGGCGGGTGAGGCCGGCGGTGAAGTAACCGGAGGCATCGCCCGCGCTGCACGACTTGTCGCTCATCGGCACGTCGAACGCCTTCCACTTGACGAGGCAGCCGTTCGGATCGCTGGCGCCATTGCCGGCGTAGAGCGGTGCCGCGCGGTCGAATTCGTAGTCGGAAACCGAACGATCCGAATAGCGCGCGCCGAAGCTCAGCGTCAGGTCGGGCGAGGCTTCGTAGGAACCATCGGCGCGGATGACCTTGAGGTCGCCGTTGCGGCGGTAGTTACCCTCGGACGACATGGTCTTGAGCGCGTAGTCGTTGACGTCGCCCAGTTCGCTCACCAGCTGCGAAGGCAGGCTGATGCTCGGCTTGCTGCCGGTGAAGTCCACCGTGGCGGGCAGCGAGTTCAGGCCGGCGATCGTGTTGACCGTGAAGCCGTTCGGGTTGAACGCGCGGTCGCCGCCCAGCGAGGCCGGATAGTGGCCGATGCCGCCCGGCTGCCACTGCAGGCCGTTGGACATGCTGAACTGCAGGTAGCTCTGGTCGTAGTACTGGTGCGCCTTGCCATAGACGCCGCGCAGGGTGGCCTTGAACGGGCCGCCATTGTCGAACTTCAGCTCAAGGTTGTAGTTCTGCGACTGCGACTGATAGCGATCGTTCTGGGAGTAGGAATCGAAGTTACCCAGATCGTAGTTGTACACCTGCGTGGTGTTGATGTTGTAGGTCTTGTGGTCGTTCGGGTCGACATACGTCGCACCGGTATCGCGCGACTGGCCGGGGACGAACTCCGCCGCCTGCCAGTTGACGTTCTGCATCTGGAAGCCGGCGATGCGGTCGTGCTCGTCCTGCTTGGTGAAGAAGCCGTCGCCGGTCAGCGTCAGCGCGTCGTTGACCATCCACTGGAACGAACCGTTGATGCCCAGGCGCTGGCGCTCGTTGATCTTGTTCCAGCCGGTGAAGCCCTGCGGAACGATGAAGGCATCGGTGGCGGTGCCGTTGTCGTTGACGTCCACGCCGCCGGCCACGGGGGTACCGCGCGGGCGGAACGAGGGCGAGAAGCCGCCGTTGGAGGTGGCGTCGAGCGTGCCTTCGTTATGAAGCGCGGCGCCGTAGCCTTCCTGGATGCCGTTGTGCGAGTTGAACAGGCGCACGTCCGAATAGGCGGCCGACACCATCACGCCGAAGCGGTCGTTGTGCCAGGAGATCAGGCCGTTGAAGTTCGGGTCGAACTTGTGCTTGGTCTTGTCGCCGTAGGAACCTTCGGCGGCGGCTGCGAACGTGAAGCCTTCCTTGAGGTCGAACGGACGGCGCGTGCGCAGATTGACGGTGCCGGTGATGCCCGAGTTCAGCAGGCTCGCGGTGGTCGACTTGATGACGTCGGCGCCGGCGAAGAGCTGCGAGGGGATATCGTCGAAGTTCGGCTGCGTCGTGGTGATCGACTGCGCGCCGAGGTAAGTCTCGCCATTGAGCAGCGTGGTCACCTGCGGCAGGCCGCGGATGTTGATCGTCGAGCCTTCGCCGGCGCTGCGCAGGATCTGCACGCCGGGGATGCGCTGGAGCGAGTCCGAAATGGTGACGTCGGGCAGCTTGCCGATGTCCTGCGCGGAGATCGAATCGACCACCGAGGTAGCATCGCGCTTCAGGGCGACGGAACGCTCCTGCGAGCCGCGGATACCGGTGATGACGATTTCGTCACCGCCGCCGTTGGGCGTGCTGGACGGGGCGGTCTGAGGGGCGCCGGACGTGGTGTCGGCAACAGCAAGGCGGGTGGCGGCACCGGTGATGACGGGCGCTGCTTCCTGCGCGAATGCGGAATGTGCTGCACCCAGTGCAACGATCGACGTGGCTGTCAGCAGAACGCCACGATTCAGAAAACCAGGCTGAATCATACCCCCAAAACTCCTCTCCTCACACGCGCAGTTGGCGTGGTTCCCATTCTTCGGAAAAGGGCCGGTCGATTGTGTTCGTACCGCGTCCGCATTTCCCACGAGGGTTCTTGTGACTCGTGTTGATTTAAGCATCAGCCCAAACCCCCAAATGCGTCAACTTAAATTTTTTCTTTTTTGTTAGTTTGCGTGACAGAGTGGTTGTAATCACACACCATGAAAAAAGAGGATCGCACCCGAAAGACCGCGAAGCAGGCCGGAAAAAAGGCCGCTCCGGTTGCTGCTGAAACCACTGCGGAAGGCGGCATCGCCGACGCGGCGTCCGGAGAAGGTACCCGGCCCCAACCGGGGCGGCGGCTGGCCGTCTCGCTGTCCGGCACCAATCTGGCGCGGGCGAGCGACTACAACCAGCGCATCGTGCTCCAGGCGGTCCGCCTCGCGGGGGAGACGACACGCATTGCGCTCGCCAACCAGACCGGGCTGACCCCGCCGACCATCGCCAACATCACCACGCGACTGGAGGATATGGGCCTTGTCGCGCAAGTGGGGCGCAAGCACGGGGGGCGCGGTCAACCGGCGCTGCGGCTGGCGATCAATCCCGACGGCGCCTTCGCGATCGGCCTCAATGTCGACCGCGACCATATCACGCTGGTCACGCTCGATCTGGCGGGGGAAGTGCGCAGCCGGATCACGCGCGAGGTGCGCTTCGCGATGCCGGCCGACGTGGTGACGATCATCGCCGCCGACCTTGATAGGCTGCTGGCGGACGGCGGCGTGGACCGGGACCGCATTCTCGGCGTCGGCGTGGCACGTCCCGACGACCTTGGCGGCATTGCCCTGCCGCACAAACCAGCCGGCTACGAAAGCTGGAGCAAGGTCGATTTCTGCGATCTTTTGAAGGACGTGCTGCCCTGGCCGATCCACGTCGACAATGACGCGGCGGCGGCCGCTCTGGGCGAGGCGCAGGGCGTTGGCGGGCAGGACCGGCCAAGCTTCTTCTACCTGCTGATCAGCGCGGGTCTTGGCGGCGGCCCGGTGATCGACGGCAGCTATTACCGCGGCGCACGCCTGCGCAGCGGCGAGATCGGCCTTCTGCCCGATCCGGGCGGCGCGGAGCCGGGCGCGCTGGTGCAGGACACCGTCTCGCTTTCGGCCATCGAAGAGCGTCTGGAACTGGCCGGGCGCAAGCTGGAACGGCTGGAGGACCTGCTGGCGCTCGATCCGGTCATGGCGACCACGATCGACCAGTGGATCGCCGATGCCACCCGCGCGCTCACGGTGCCGCTGGTGGCGGTTTCGTGCCTGCTCGATCCCGATGCCATTCTGATCGGTGGGCGCCTGCCGCTGCCTCTGATCCAGCGCCTCTCCGCGCGGATCGAGGCGGCGCTGGGGCAAGTGCCGATGCCCAACCGGGTACCGGTCCAGCCCGCACAGATGGCGAGCGATGCCCCGGCCATCGGCGCGGCAATCCTGCCGCTCCTCGACCAGCTCCTGCCTTCCGATACGATCCTCATGCAGGCGGGGCGCACGCTCGAAATCTAAAAAAAAGAATTTGTCTTAATCAATCGACCTGCCATTATACGATCCTGGTAACATCAGGCGCCGCGCCCCTTGCGGGAAGCGCGGACGCGACTGGAGAGGGTCTATGCAACGCATGGCGCACATCGCGCGGGCAGCACTGTGACGCTGCGAATTGGCATCGATTTCGGCGGCACCAAGATCGAGGCGGCCGCTCTGGACGAGCAGGGGCAGGTGGTTCAACGCCTGCGCACCGAAACGCCCGCGCATTACGAACAGGCGCTGACCACGCTGCGCGACCTTGTCGCTTCGGTGGAAGGCCAACTCGGCCGCCGGGCCTGCGTCGGCATCGGCGCGCCGGGTTCGGAAGTGCAGGCGACCGGGCTGATGCGCAACGCCAACTCGGTCTACCTCAACGGCAGACCTTTCCGCGCGGACCTGAGGCAGGCGCTCGGCCGCGAAGTGCGGCTTGCCAATGACGCCAATTGCTTCGCTCTGTCCGAGGCGATCGACGGTGCCGCCGCCGGCAAGGCTTCGGTCTTCGGGCTGATTATCGGCACCGGGTGCGGCGGCGGACTGGTGATCGACCGCCGCGTCGTCAATGGCGCGCACGGGCTGGCGGGCGAAGTGGGCCACATGCCCTTGCCCAATCCGGAGCCGGACGAATTGCCCACGCCGCAATGCTGGTGCGGCCTGCGCGGATGCTTCGAATCGTGGGTTTCGGGCACCGGCTTCCGGCGCGCTTTCGTGGCGGAGACCGGGCGCGATCTCGATTCGCCGGCCATCGTGCAGGCGGCGCTGGCGGGTGACGAAGCGGCCGCGACTGCGCTCGAACGCTACCGCGACCGTCTGGCGCGCGGGCTGGCCGTGGTTGCGAACCTGTTCGATCCCGACGCCATCGTGCTGGGCGGAGGCATGTCGAACGTCGCGCCGATCTATGACGGGCTGGGCGAGGCCATCCGCGCGCTCAGCTTCTCGGGTGCATGGTCCGGAGACGTGGTGCAGGCCCGCTGGGGTGACAGCTCCGGCGTGCGCGGCGCGGCGTTGCTCTGGGATGTCGAGGAAGCGGCTGCGGCCGAAGTTTGAATATTTTCGCGCAAAGGCGCGAAGGCGCAAAGAGGTTGTGAGGCGCCGCAGGCATCTCTTTTCCGTCTGACGTGGCGATTTCGGCCGAGGTCAGACGGAAAAATGCGGCTTCGCCGCTAAAGCGACCTCTTCGCGCCTTTGCGCCTTTGCGCGAATCCTACTGATTGAGAAACGCCCTTAGCTCGGCAGCGCAACGAGACTGTCAGGGCACAGCGCGCAAGGCGCAGGTCCGGGCGGCCAGCCCCTCCACCTGTCGAGCCCCACTGGCGGCCAGTTCAAGACTGGTCCCGCGCGGCCCGAAACGCGGCCATTCGGGCAGCCCGGCACCGTTCGGATCGCCGGTCTGCGCGAAGTTCACCCAATAGGCTGCAAGCGGTGCGGCGGCGTCCGATGCGGCGCCGTCCTCGCCCAGCACGAAGCGGATTTCCGAGCCGTGAGTCACCGGCTTGTCGCCGGGTCCATCGATATCGAACTGATAGTGCCATGTCGCCGCGCCTGCCCGCGTGCGCTCGGCCGCGACATGGAGCGCGGGGCAGCGGAAGGTCAGGTCGTTGGCAAGTTGCAGGGCAAGGTCGGCAGGCGGCGTGCCGCCCGGCGCAAGGCCGTAAGCCGTCAGTGCGGCCTTGGCATTGCTGCCGAAGCCCTGCGCGATGGCGCGTTCGGGCGCGCCGTAGAGGCCCAGTTCGTGGAAGTTGTTGCCCAGGATCAGCGGCACGTCCTTGCCGACGCCGCGCGCCAGCGAGGTGGCCGGGGTTTCGGTCAGCACCACTCCGTCGACCACGGCCTGAAGCCAGATGAAGCTGTCATCGTCGAGGTTCGGGACATCGGCGTGCTCGCTCGCCTCGATCAGCGCCTTGCCCGGCAGCGCGCGCAGCTGCGCGGCGCTGGCATGGGGCGGGGCACCGGCGGCCGTGGCGATGATCTCGCCCAGCGCCTCGTTGTCCGCCAACGAGCGCGGGGGAAGGCCGAAGCCGGGCGTGCCGCTCTCCTCGATCGCCTTGCGGAACAGGCCCTTGCCGCCCGGAGACAGCAATTGCAGGCCCACGTCCTGCGCGCCGGCGGATTCGCCGAAGATCGTGACATTGGCAGGATCGCCGCCGAAGCGCGCCACATTGGCCTGGACCCAGCGCAGCGCCGCCTGCTGGTCCATCAGCCCGTAATTGCCCGAATGCGCGCCGAGCGCCGGATGCGACAGGAAGCCCAGTGCCGAAAGGCGGTATTGCGCACTCACCAACACCACGCCGCGCGCGACGACCGGCGAATCTCCGGGGCCGGGGCCCCCTCCGGCGCGGTTGCCGCCGCCGTGGATCCACACCATCACCGGCAGCGGCTTGGCCGGATGCAGCGCGGGCGTGGCGACATCGAGATAGAGGCAGTCTTCCGACTGGTTTGCCGCTGCCTCGCGGTTCCAGCCGTAGTCGATCTGGAGGCAGGCGGGCGCGGACCTGACGGTCTCGCGGATGCCCTGCCAGTGCTTCACCGGCTGCGGCGCGCGCCAGCGCAAGTCGCCCACCGGCGCCGCCGCGAAAGGAATGCCCCGGAACACCGCGCGGCCGTCCGCGCCGGTCTCGCCCCGGATCGTCCCGGTATCGACAGTGACGACCGGAGGCGCACCGGCTGCGGGCGCCGAAGACGCCAGCAGCAGTGCCGCGAGGGCAGCGCTCACGGGATCAGCGCGGCGGGAATCGGCCGGGCGGCAGGCTTGGCCAGCGCCGCCTTGAACGCCGCTTCGGCTACCTTGTTCATCACTTCGTAGCCGGCGACGGTGGGGTGCACATGGTCGGACGTCAGCCCATCGCGCGCGCCGAGGCCGGAGCCCTTCATCGCCGTCCAGTAGTCGGCATAGACCGACCCGGTCTTCGCCGCATAGCTCTTGAGCCAGGTGTTGAGCCGGACGATGCGCATGCCGGTTTCGAGACCCGGGCGCCACGGGAACTGGTCCGCCGGCGGGATCGAGGCGAGGATCACACGGATGCCGTGCGCCTGCGCGAGTTCCACCATCGAGCGGTAATTGCCCTGGATCTGGTCGTCGGTCATCGGGCCGGTGTTGCTGGCGATGTCGTTGGTGCCCGCCATGATCTGGACGACATCGGGCTTGAGGTCGATCACGTCCTGCCGGAAGCGCAGCAGCATCTGCGAGGTCGTCTGCCCGCCGATGCCGCGCCCGATCCGGCCCGGCGTGAAGAAGGCGCGGTCAAGATCGTACCAGCCCTGCGTGATCGAATCGCCCATCAGCACGATGCGCGGACGCGGCGCCTTGGCGGCGTCCACGGCATTGGCGTCGCGGTAGCGCGCAGTCCACGCCCAGTCGGTATGGAGCCGGTCCTCCGCCGCCTGCGCGCCGGGATTGACGGCGGCAGGGGCCGTGGCGGCCGGCTGCGCCATGGCCGAAGCCGGCAGCAGGATCGCGGAAAGGGCAACGCAGGCAAGATTACGCTTCAAGATCAATTCCTCACGGCAATGGTCTGGGCCGCGACGTTCCAGCCGCGCAGCTTGACCGACGGTGAACCGCCCGCGAGCGCGCTCGGCGCGGTGACCGTCACGGTGCGGGTCTCACCCGGCAGCAGCGAGACATAGTTGTCCGAGTAGTAGGCGGGAAGCACTTGCTTGCCCTTGGCATCGAACAGCGTGAGCTTGGTCTGGATCGCGGCGGTCTTGCCGGGATTGGTGAGGGTGACATCGATCCTGGTATCGCTGCCTTCGGTGCTGACCTTGGCCGCGCCGGTCAGCGGCACTTGCGCCATGGCGCTCAGCCCCTGAAGTGCCTCGTCGCTGGCGGCCTGCCAGTAGAAGTTGTCCGAAAGGCGCGCGCCCGCGCTGTCCTGCGCTTCCAGGCGGACCAGCACCGGACCCGAGGCCATCAGCGGCGCAAGGTCGAGCGTGAAGGCATCGTTCACCTTGCCCGCCACTGCGTCCACCTTGGCATCGCGGGTGGCAAGCGTCCGCCCGTCGAGCGCCTGCACGGTCGCCCGCACCGTCACGCCGGGCAGCGCCGCCGTGCGGTTGTTGACGAGGATCACCTTGTGATCGGGCAGGTTCATCTGCACGTGGACCGGCTCGGAAGCCTTCTTCATGCCGTAGAACGCACCGTGGGTGTCATAGTCGGACGAGAACACCTGCCATGCCGAGCTGGGCCATGCCGGCTGCGTCATCCACAGCATGCGGCCCGAATTCTCGGTCCAGAGCCCCGCATTCATGCCTTCGAAGATCGCGCGGTAGCTTTCGTATTCCAGCATCTGCGCCTTGCGCTCGAAGTCGGGCAGGCTGGTGGGCTTGCCGAATTCGCGGTCCATGGCATCGGTGAAGCTCTTCACCGCGCCGTTCCCGCTCTGATGCCAGTCGTGATAGGCCCAGGTGTCGCTGACCGGCCAGCGCTCGCTGGCCGGGATCACGCGCTCCCACGATTCCAGCGTCGGGAACGAGGGCGTACCGACTTCCACCGCGAAGCCCTTCGAATATTCGGTGAAGTACTTCTCCGGCTCACGCCAGTTGTAGGGCCCGGAATCGTGCAGGTTGATGCGGTTGGAAGAGGGCATGTAGAGCCGCGTGCCGTCCTGCGTGCGCAGCAGGTTTTCCAGCCCTTCGTTGAGGATCGGCTGCGGCACGCCCTCGTTGCGGCCGAACCACACCACGATCGAGGGATGGTTGCGGAAGCGGGCAACCACGTCCTTCGCATTGTCGAGGAACAGCGTCGGGTCCTGCGACTCGATGTTGTAGTCCTGCGTCGATTCCCAGAAATCGCTCATGACCATCAGGCCATATTCGTCGGCAAGGTCGAAGAAGCTCGCCTGCGTGTTCTGGCCCATCCAGTTGCGGATGATATTGACGTGGGCGTCCTGGTGCAGCTTGAAGAACGGCTCCAGATGCGCGCGATCGACGCGCTTCATGAAGTCGTCCATGCCCACCGAGCCACCGCGCGCGGCGATGCGCACGCCGTTGACGCGGATCACGAGGAAGGGCGAAAGCCCCTGATCCCCGGCAATCGGGGTGACGGCGGGCGACTTTTCGGCACCCGGCGCGAAGGAATAGGCCCAGCCGCCCGGCACTTGCCGGATCGCGTCATGACGCTGGTCGACGATCCGCTGGCCAAGGCTGCGCGCCTTTTCCATGTCCAGTGCAACGCGGTCGAGATGGCCGCTCTGGTCCACCAGCGAAATCTCGTAGGTCACCTGACGCATGCCGAAGCGCACGTCCTTGCTGTCCGACTGCTGGCCGTCGATCGCGGTCGAGATGTGGGCGGTGTGCAGGGCCGGATCGCCATAGCCGTTGGGCCACCACAGCTTCGGATTGTTCACGGCCAGCGCGGCATCGGTCTCGGGCGAGAAGCGCACGTCCACCGACTGGCGCGCGGGCACGGTCACGCTGCGCTCCACGGCCACGTCGTCGAACGCGGCGCGCACGGTGGCGGTGACGGCGCGGTCCGAAAGGTTGGCGACCGGCACGGTGATCTCGATATTGGCCACGCTGTTGTCCGCCTTGGGCAGCGTGGTGACGACTTGCGGGTCGCCGATGCGCGCGTCTCCGGTGGCGAGGAGCTGGACGTCCTGCCAGAGCCCGGTCTGGCGATCGCGGATGGTCGGGATCCAGTCCCAGCCTTCCGCCGCGCCGAAGGTGGGCCCGTCGAGCATCATCATGCCGCCATTTTCGCCGACGCCGGACGTCAGCGATTCCTCATGGGCAATGCCGGGGCGAGGTGGGGGCGAGACGCGCACGGCAATGGCATTGCGGCCGGGTTTCAGCAGCGGCGAAACGTCGAACTTGCCGCGCACGAAGGCGCCCTTGGTCGTGCCGACTTCGGTGCCGTTGACCCAGATCTGCGAGGCGTAGTTGACGCCGTTCAGCAGGAGTTCGAGGTGGCGGCCGGAGGCGCCGGCGGGCAGGTCGAACTCGGTGCGGTACCAGTAGTCCTGATGCGCCAGCTTCTCAGGGATGGCGAGGTTGTTGAGGCCGTGCGCCGGGTCGGGATAGACGCCGCGATCGACCAAGGTGGTCAGCACGGTGCCGGGGACGGTGGCCGCATACCACCGGGCATCGCCGAAGCCTGGGCGCGAGATCGTGGCGGCATCGCCGTTCACGTCGGGCGCGGCGGCGAGCGTCCACTTCTGGAGCGTCCACTTGCCCGCACCGTTTTCGGCGAGCGGGGTGACTTGCGGCACCGGCTTGGCGACCGGCTTGTCCGGCGCGGCGCCGCGCGGCAGTGTCGAGACCGGCTGCGGGGTGACCTGCCCCTGCATCTGGCGCACTTGCAGCGGCCAGCGCGGGCTGGTTTCGGCGAACTGCATCAGCGCGGGATTGGGCGGCGTTGCGGCGGCATGGCGCAAGTCGCCGGGCGAGGTCGCGCCCAGATCGAGGCGCAGACCGGCGAGGTGAGCGGCCGGGGCCGGTGCGACGCCGACCAGTAGGCGCGCGGGCTGGGTGGTGAGGGACTGCGCGAGCGTGGCGCCGGGCTTGCCGTCGACCAGGAGCGTCAGGCCCTTGGCCGTGTTGACCAGCGCGAAGTGGTGCCACTGGCCGCCGCGCAGGGCTGCGCCGCTTGCGGTCTGGCCGTTCGCGTTCAGTACCGGCGTGCTGCCGGTCACCGCGATCGAGGCCAGCGTGGTATTGCTATCCTTGCCGGCAAGGGTCGCCAGCGTGCCACCCTCATTGCTGTCCAGCGAGGCCCAGAAAGAGAGGGTCCAGTCGCCGGCGGGCATGGTGATGTCTTGCGACCAGACCGGGGAGGCGGGGATCACGGCGAGATCGAAAGGTCCGGCGACTTGTGCAGTTGCCGCCTGCGATGTCGCGATGACCGCCATTGCGCAGGCGCTCATCCATGCCGTGCGCGCGCGCAGTTTCGCCCCGTTGCTCATCCTCATCCCTTTCACGTGTCGCTTGCCCGGTCTTCGGGCTTCGGCCGCACCAAACACGTAGCCGAGGCAAAAGCCAAATGTTTTTATATAATCGGCTGCGGAGAATGGGGGGTTGGTTGGTTCTGGAGGGTGTTTGCCGAGCCTTGGGGCGAGCCTTGGGCCAGACCACTAGCTACCCGGCGACCCTAGCCCCTCCTCCGCTCGTCCTGAGCTTGTCGAAGGACGCTGGCGCTGCGCTGTGGTCCTTCGACAAGCTCAGGACGAGCGGAGATGGGGAGGTCGGGGAGGTTGGGGAGGTTGGGGAGGTTGGGTCGGGGAGAGGTCGGGAAAGGTTGGGCGAAATAAATCCGCAGACCCAAACGCAAACGGCGCGGAAAGAGCCTTGCCCTTTCCGCGCCGTGCGAAGTCTTGGATCGTAGCCCTACGTCAGGCGCGGCCGATCGCCAGGAAGCGTTCCTCGCGGCGGGCCAGCAGTTCGCTGGTCGGCAGGGCGCGGAGTGCGTCCAGTTCCTGCTCGATGGCGCCAAGCAGCGCCTGCGCGGCCTTGCCGGCATCGCGGTGCGCGCCGCCGGTCGGCTCGGGCACCACGCGCTCGATCACGCCGAGCGCAAGCAGATCCTGCGCCGTCACCTTCATCGCCTCGGCCGCGTCGGAGGCCTTGTCCGGCGTGCGCCAGAGGATCGACGAAGCGCCCTCGGGCGAGATCACCGAGTAGATCGAGTGTTCGAGCATCAGCACGCGGTCGGCCGCAGCCAGCGCCACCGCGCCGCCCGAGCCGCCCTCGCCGACGATGGCCGAAACCATCGGCACCGGCACGCCAAGGCAGGCCTCGATCGAACGGGCAATCGCTTCCGCCTGACCGCGTTCCTCGGCCTCGACGCCGGGGAAGGCACCGGCGGTATCGACCAGCGTGATCACCGGAAGGCCGAACTTGCCGGCCATTTCCATCAGGCGGATCGCCTTGCGATAGCCTTCGGGCTTGGCCATGCCGAAGTTGTGGCGGATGCGCGAAGTGGTGTCGGAACCCTTCTCGTGGCCGATCAGCATGACCTTGCGGCCGTTGAGCTTGGCCAGACCGCCGATGATCGCCTGATCTTCGCCATAGAGACGGTCACCGCCCAACGGCACGAACTCGGTAAAGCCGAGCGCGAGGTAGTCCACGAAGTGGGGACGCTGCGGATGGCGCGCCACTTGCGTCTTCTGCCAGGGCGAGAGCTTGGCGTAAGTACCGCTCAGCAGCGCCGCGCTCTTCTTTTCCAGACGGCCGATCTCGGACGCGATGTCGAGATCGCTGCCGCTGGCAGTCGCGCGCAGTTCGGCAATGCGCGCTTCCAGTTCGGCGATCGGCTTTTCGAATTCAAGAAACGAGATCATGCTCTATCCGTTCAGGTCTGTTGCAGCGCGCCTCAACCGGCGCGCTTCGCCAGCCACTCTTCCAGCCACTTGATGGTATAGTCGCCGCTCTGGAACTCGGGATCGTCCAGCAGCGCCTGATGCAGCGGGATCGAGGTCTTCACACCGTCGATCACCATTTCATCCAGCGCACGCTTCAGGCGCATGATCGCGCCCTTGCGGGTACGGCCCGAGACGATGAGCTTGCCGATCATCGAATCGTAGTAGGGCGGGATGCGGTAACCCGCATAGAGCCCCGAATCGACGCGCACGTTCATGCCGCCCGCCGCGTGGTAGGCGGTGACCTGACCCGGTGAAGGCGTGAAGTTCCACGGGTCTTCCGCGTTGATGCGGCACTCGATGGCGTGGCCCTTGAACTCGATCTCTTCCTGACGGAACGAAAGCGGGTTGCCCTCGGCCACGCGGATCTGTTCGCGCACGAGGTCGACGCCGGTGATGGCTTCGGTCACCGGATGCTCCACCTGCAGGCGGGTGTTCATCTCGATGAAGTAGAACTCACCGTTTTCCCACAGGAACTCGATGGTGCCGGCGCCGCGATAGGCCATGTCGGCCATGGCCTTGGCGACGATGCCGCCCATGCGGTCGCGCTCTTCGGGGGTGATGACCGGCGAAGGCGCTTCTTCCAGCACCTTCTGGTGGCGGCGCTGCAGCGAGCAGTCGCGCTCACCCAGATGCACCGCCTCGCCCTTGCCGTCCCCGAAGATCTGGAATTCGATGTGGCGCGGGTTGCCGAGGTACTTTTCCATGTAGACGGTGGCATCGCCGAAGGCGGCCTTCGCCTCCGAACGGGCCTGGCCCATCTGGCTTTCGAGTTCCTCGGCCGAGTTCACGACCTTCATGCCGCGGCCACCGCCGCCCGAAGCGGCCTTGATGATGACCGGGTAACCGATCGTCTCGGCCAGATCGCGCGCGACGGCGAAATCCTCGATCGCGCCGTCCGAACCCGGAACCAGCGGCAGGCCGAGGGCGCCAGCGGTGCGCTTGGCCTGCACCTTGTCGCCCATCGTGCGGATGTGCTCGGGCTTGGGGCCGACCCAGATCAGGCCATGCGCCTCGACGATCTCGGCGAACTGGGCGTTCTCCGAAAGGAAGCCGTAGCCGGGGTGGATCGCGTCGGCATGGGTGATCTCGGCCGCAGCGATGATCGCCGCGACATTGAGGTACGAATCCTTCGCCGCCGGCGGGCCGATGCAGACCGCATGGTCGGCAAGGCGCACGTGCATGGCTTCGGCATCGGCGGTCGAGTGGACCGCGACGGTTTCGATGCCCATCTCGCGCGCGGCGCGGTGGATGCGCAGCGCGATCTCGCCGCGGTTGGCAATCAGGAGGCGCTTGATGGCCATCAGATTATTGTCCTCAGGCGATCACGACGAGCGGCTGGTCGAATTCGACCGGCTGCTGGTTCTCGATGAGGATCGCCGTGATCGTGCCGCCCTTGGGCGCGACGATCTGGTTCATCACCTTCATGGCTTCGACGATCAGGAGGATGTCGCCGGCCTTGACCTGCTGACCCACGCTGATGAAGTTCGGGGCGCTGGGCTCCGGTGCGAGGTAGGCGGTGCCGACCATCGGCGACTTCACCGCATCGACCGGAGCGGCCGGAGCCACTTCGGCAACCGGAGCGGCGGCAGCCGGCGCAGCGGCGGGGGCGGCGTAAGGCATGGCCGGGGCGGCAGCAGCGAAGACCTGCTGCGCAACCTGGCGCGTGACCTTGATCTTGCGTTCGCCGTCCTCGACCTGGATTTCGGTCAGGCCGGTTTCAGCCAGGAGCTCGGCGAGCTCGCGTACCAGCGCGCTGTCGATGTTCACGCAACTTCCTTTCGTTCAAGATAACCGAGCAGCGAGGCCAGCGTGCCTTTGAGGTCCTTGCGGTGGACCACCATGTCCACCATGCCGTGGGCATGGAGGTACTCGGCGCGCTGGAAGCCGTCGGGGAGTTTCTCGCGGATCGTGTCCTGGATCACGCGCTGGCCGGCGAAGCCGATAAGGGCGCCGGGCTCTGCAATGTGGATATCGCCCAGCATCGCGTAGCTGGCGGTGACGCCGCCGGTGGTGGGATCCGTCAGGACGACGATATAGGGCAGACCCGCGCGCGCAAGGCGGCGGATCGCGACGGTCGCCTTGGGCATCTGCATGAGCGAGAGGATACCCTCCTGCATGCGTGCGCCGCCCGCGGCGGTGAAAATGACATAGCCGCAATTCTCGGCAATGGCGCGCTCGGCAGCTTCGACGAAGGCTTCGCCCACGGCCATGCCCATCGACCCGCCCATGAACGCGAAGTCCTGCACGCCGAGGACGACCTTGCGGCCCTCGATCGCGCCCAGCGCATTGGTCAGCGCATCGGGGAACACATTGGCGGCGCGAGCGGCCTTGAGGCGATCCGAATACTTCTTGGAATCGCGGAAATTGAGCGGGTTCTCCGGCACGCGCGGGGCGGCGAGAACGCCGTAACCGGCATCGAGCAACTGGTCGAAGCGCTGCTGCGCACCGATGCGGCCATGATATTGGCAGCGCGGACAGACCGAGAGGTTGTCCTCGAACTCCTTGGTGAAGAGCATCTCGCCGCAACCGGGACACTTGGTCCACAGGTTGTCGGGCGTGTCCCGCTTCTTCAGGTTCCCTAGGGAATTGCGTACTTTGCTAAGCCAACTCATGACCAACCCTTGCGTGAGACCCGAGCGGCCCGGTGATTTTCCGGGCTCATCTCGCGGCCGTCCGGAAGCCGTATGGAAACGCCGAATTCCGGCAGATCCTGCGACCGAACGATCCTTGCGGACGACAGACACCGTGCCGGTCTGCCGGCCCGTCGCCGAGCGCGGCAATACGCGGCAGATATGGGTAGATCAATCGCCTGCGCGAGGATGCTGGGACAAAAAGTGCCAGATCGGGGCACCGGGGTCCATGAAGCATAAGGGCTAAGGCCGCAGGAATCCTCGATTTCCATGGTCCTGACGCTGCCTCTGTAAAGTTACATGGAAGCCCTCAAACTTCGCTGTCTTCCATCACCTTCCCAATACGTCAAGCAAGAAATTTTCGGTCTTTCTACACCCCTCCTGTTGCTGAAATGAGACATATTCACCCTTCATGCCACGGCTTGATCGGGGGAAGTCCTGCGATCAGGATGGCCGCACCATGAGACAGGCGACCACGATCCTCACTTTCGACACCCCCGGCCGGGGCCTTACCGATATCACGCGGGCGATTGCGGTGTGGCAGCGGGAGATCGGCATTGGCGAAGGCCTGCTGACGCTTTTGTGTCGCCACACCTCCGCCTCGCTGCTGATTCAGGAGAATGCCGCGCGCGAGGTGCGCAGCGATCTGGTCGCCTGGCTGGACCGCGTCGCCCCGGAAGGCGCCTATTACGATCACGACGATGAAGGGCCGGACGATATGCCCGCGCACCTCAAGGCCACGCTGACCGGCGTGAACCTGTCGATTCCGGTGATCGGCGGGCAAATGTCGCTGGGGACGTGGCAGGGCATCTATCTGGCCGAGCACCGCCGCATGCCGCATCAAAGGGAGGTGGCGCTCCACCTGTTCGGCGCGTAGATTCAATCTGTAACCGGCGGCATCTGTAACCGCCTGAGGGCGCGAGGCGAACTGGGATCATGAGCGACATCGCCCCGCCTGCCGAATCGCCTCTCGTCCCGCTGGCTCCTCCGCATGGCGGTGATCTGGTGAAGCGGCACCGGCTTTCGACGCGGCTCTGGCATTGGACGAACGCGGTCACGCTGCTGATTATGCTGATGAGCGGGCTGATGATCTTCAACGCCCATGCCCGGCTCTACTGGGGCGAATATGGTGCAAACTTCGATAGTCCGTGGCTGAAGATCGGGTCCGCCCGGATCGGCACGCATGAATATGGCTATCTGCAAGTGGCCGGCCACCGGGTCGAGACGACCGGGCTGCTCGGTTACTGGAAAGACCCCGACGGGACCCCGCACCGCCGCGCGTTTCCTTATTGGGCGACGATTCCTTCGGCCTACAGTCTGGCCGATGCACGGACATGGCATCTGGCTTTCGCCTGGGTGCTCTCGCTCGGACTGGCGACTTATCTGATCTGGTCGCTCATCAACCGGCATATCCAGCGTGACATCCACATAACGCGGCGCGAATGGCGGCTGCGGCATGTGTGGCAGGAAGTGAAGGACCACGCCCGGCTGCGGTTGCCCACCGGCGCGGCGGCGCTGCGTTACAATACGCTTCAGAAGATCGCCTATGCCATGGTGCTGTTCGGCCTGCTGCCGCTGATGATCCTGACCGGCCTTGCCCTCTCGCCCGGCACCGATGCCTGGCTACCGGTGACGGAGATATTCGGCGGGCGGCAGACCGCGCGCTCGATCCACTTCCTCTGCGCCTTTGCACTGGTGGGCTTCTTTGTCGTTCATATCGCCATGGTCGTGCTGGCGGGGCCGTTCAACGAACTGCGCTCGATGGTGACAGGCTGGTATCGCTTGCCGAAGGAGCGCGACCGTTGAGCAAGCTGATCCTCTCGCGGCGGCGGCTGATTCAGGCGGGAGTAGTAGGCGCGGGCGGGCTGCTGCTCTCCGGCTGCGACCGGCTGACGCGCGATCCCAAAGTACTCGATTTTCTGGGGGAGGCGGAGAATCTCCACCGCGTGACCCAGCGCGGACTGGCGGGCGATGCCTTGGCGCGCGAGTTCGCCGAATCGCAGATGTCTCCCACTTTCCGCGCCAACGGCAGCCTTGCCGTGGCCGATCCGGTCTATCGCGCCCACTTCGCGCAGGGCTTTTCGCAATGGGCGCTGCGGCTGGACGGTATGGTGGAGCGGCCGCTCATGCTGCCGCTCACCGCGCTCAAGCAGTTCCCCCAGCGCACCCAGATCACCCGCCACGATTGCGTCGAGGGCTGGAGCGCGATCGGCAAGTGGACCGGCCCGCGTGTGGCCACCCTGCTCGATCTCGCGCGGCTGCAGCCGGAGGCGCGCTATCTCGTGTTCCATTGCGCCGATCTCTACGGCGGGCGGCCCTATTACGAATCGATCGACCTTGTGGACGCGCTCCACCCGCAGACGATTCTCGCCTGGGCCATGAACGGTCGTCCGCTGGAAGAGCAGCACGGCGCGCCGCTGCGCCTGCGGGTGGAGCGGCAACTCGGCTACAAGCACGCCAAGTTCGTCACCCGGATCGAGGCGGTGGCCGCGCTGGACGGGATCTATGGCGGCAAGGGCGGGTATTGGGAGGATAACGGCCGCTACGCATGGTATGCCGGGATTTAGTCGACTGGCCCATTGCTTCCCGCCGCATCTGGCCTATCCACGCGGTTTCGAAAAAATATCGTGAGAGCGTGCCCCCCCGTGACTTTCCATGATTTCCGCGAGTTTCAGCCGTGATTTCCGCGCTCGACCTGTTCCGTATCGGCCTTGGCCCGTCCAGTTCGCACACCGTCGGCCCGATGCGCATCGCCATGCGCTTCCTTCAGGGCATCGAAGCTGCCGGGCAGTTTGAAGCGATCGCCCGCGTGCGCGTGGACCTGCAAGGATCGCTGGCCCTGACCGGCGAAGGCCACGGTACCCCCGATGCCTGCCTGATGGGCCTGATCGGCTTCGAACCCGAAACCGCCGAGCCTGCCGAAGCCCACGCCGCCGCCGCCGAAGTGCGGGCCAGCGGCCGGATCGCGCTGCTGGGCCAGCACGAGATCGCCTTCGACTGCAAGAGCGACCTGATCCTCGATTTCGATCATATCCCCGACCTCCACCCCAACGGCATGGTGCTGACGGCATGGGACGCCGCGGGAGAGGAACTGGCGCGCGGCGAGTATTTCTCGACCGGCGGCGGCTTCTATTCCAGCCGCCATCAACTCGAACAGCCCGCGCCCGACGATCAGGTGGTCAACGGCCCCCCGGTGGCCCACCCCTTCACGTCCGGCGCAGAATTGCTGGCCATCTGCGCCGAGAGCGGTCTCGACATCGCCGAAGTCATGCTGGCCAACGAGGCTGCGCGTCGCCCTCAGGAAGAGACGTTCGCCGGGCTGGACGTGATCGCCGATGCCATGAATCTGTGCATCGATCAGGGGCTGACCAAGGAAGGGCACTTGCCCGGCCCGCTCAAGGTCCGCCGCCGCGCCCGCGCCATCCACCAGAAGCTGATCGCCCGCCCGCAGGACAATCAGGCCGAAACGCTGATGGACTGGCTCAACCTCTACGCCATGGCGGTGAACGAGGAAAATGCCAGCGGCGGCCGCGTCGTCACTGCGCCCACCAATGGCGCGGCGGGCATCGTCCCTTCGCTGCTGCGCCAGTATTGCAGCGACGGGAATGTCGCGATTCCCGTGAAGGCGCGCCGCTACCTGCTCACTGCCGCCGGGATCGGCCTGCTCTACAAGCAGCGTGCCTCGATCTCGGGCGCGGAAATGGGCTGTCAGGGCGAAGTGGGCGTGGCATGCTCGATGGCCGCTGCAGGGCTCGCGGCGGTCTGGGGCGGCACCCCGGTCCAGGTCTGCGCGGCGGCCGAGATCGGCATGGAGCACAACCTTGGCCTCACGTGCGATCCGGTCGGCGGGCTGGTGCAGATCCCCTGTATCGAACGCAACGCCATCGCGGCGGTGAAAGCGGTGAACGCGGCGAAGCTGGCCTTGCATGCCGGCGAGACGCCGCGCGTCTCGCTCGATCAGGTGATCGAGACGATGCGCCAGACCGGGCTCGATATGTCGAGCAAGTACAAGGAAACGAGTCAGGGCGGGCTGGCGATCAACGTCGTGGCGTGCTGAGCGCTTTCGAATAAGCACGCACCGACTTACCCCAAAAACCTCCCGTCATCCCCGCGCAGGCGGGGATCCCGCTTGTTCTTGAGCCGTGGTGCAAAGAAAGCGGGGCCCCCGCCTTCGCAGGGGCGACGAGGTACGGTTTGGCTGGCAGTTCATTTGGCAACGGATTGAAGATCCGACTGCCGAGACGCGCTTCTACTGCAACGTCGCTGCACCGTCGTCGTCATCATCTGCACGGCGGCCGAAGAACTGCATGAGCTGCACCAGCAACTCGCACCGCTCCGGCAGGCTCGACGCTTCCAGCAAGGCCTGCTTGGCCGCCGCATCGAACGGCGCGATCTGCGAGACGCCGTTGATCAGCGAACGGTCATCCAGCCGCGCCACCTGATCCCAGTCCACCGCATAGCCCTGCGCATCGGCGAAACGCCGTGCCTCGCGCTCGAAACTCGCGCGTTCCACTGCGGCCAGTGTCTCGTCGTCGCTATCGACCAGCAATTCCGCCTCGATCTGGCGGAACGGCGTGGAGACATTGAGTTCGCGCAAGGTGCGGAAGCGCGCTTCGCCTTCGAGCAGGATGTTGAACCGCCCATCCTCCAGCGCCTCGACATCGCCGATGCGGCCAAGGCAGCCCACCGCGAAGAGCGGCGCGCCTTCCACCGGGCGCTGCGGCTGGATCATGCCGATTCGCCGGTCACGCGCGAGGGCGTCGCTCACCATCGCGCGGTAACGCGGCTCGAAGATGTGGAGCGGCAATTGCAGCCCCGGATAGAGGACGGCGCCGGGCAGGGGGAAGATGGTGATCCGCACGGCGCCGAGCCCCATCAACCGAACAGAACGGTGGAGAGCTTGCGGCGCGTGGCCGAGACCCACGGATCTTCCAGTCCGACGGCCTCGAAGATCTGGAGCAGCTTGGCGCGTGCGGCGCCTTCGTTCCACTCGCGGTCGGCAGCGACCATGCGCAGCAGCGTGGCGGCAGCCTCGTCGCGCTCACCCGCCGCGAAGGCGGCATTGGCGAAGGCGAGCTGGGCGTCCATGTCGGCCGGACGTTCGGCAGCGGCGGCGCGCAGGGCGGCGAGTTCGCTGTCGTCGGGCTTGTCCTTGGCTAGCGTGAGCGCGGCGCGCGCGCGTTCGAGATGCGGGTCGGCGGCCAGCTCCGGCTCGATGCTGCCCAACAGCCCTTCGGCCTCATCGACGCGGCCGGCGGCAACCAGTCCGCGCACCAGGCCCGAGAGCACTTGTGCATTGTCCGGCGCGATATCGAGGATCTGCATGAAGATCGATGCGGCGCGTTCGCCGTCGCCTTCGGCCAGCGCTTCCTCGCCCATCGCGATCAGCGGGGCGACATCCTGCTGCGGCGCGGCGCCGCCCGGCTGGATCGGCAGCTTTTCGAGCAGCTGGTCCAGCATCTGCTTCAGCTGCGATTCGGTGCGCGCGCTGGTCAGGTCGGCGACAGGCTGGCCCTGGAAGATCGCATAGACCGTGGGGATCGAGCGGACCTGGAACTGCCCGGCGATGAACTGTTCCTCATCGACGTTGAGCTTGGCGAGCACCACGCCCTTGTCGGCATATTCGGCGGCGACTTTCTCCAGAACCGGCGTCAGCGCCTTGCAGGGACCGCACCATTCCGCCCAGAAATCGAGGATCACCAACTGCGTCATGGACGGTTCGGCAACCGTCTGGCGGAAGCGGTCGACCGCCTTCTGTTCGTCGAGGTTGAGACCCATGCTGGCCAAGATTCTTGCTCCCGTGAATGCGTGCGCGAATGCGCTTGAAGGCCCTAGATCGGCCTTCGCGACCGATTTGTGAAGGGTTTATGGGCTTGTTGCAGGGCTTCGTACGATTCTTTCAATTTAGCTCTTGCCGACCCCAAAAAGCACTGCTAGTGGGCCGCCTCCACCCCGGACCTGCCGGTTAATCCAGCAGGTCTTGAACGTCAGAGCGGGCGTAGCTCAGGGGTAGAGCACAACCTTGCCAAGGTTGGGGTCGAGGGTTCGAATCCCTTCGCCCGCTCCAGTTCATATACGGGAATTCCGGTTCCGCCGGAATATCTCGAACGCCAGAGCGGGCGTAGCTCAGGGGTAGAGCACAACCTTGCCAAGGTTGGGGTCGAGGGTTCGAATCCCTTCGCCCGCTCCAGTTCGACTATCAGCGAAAACGAACCCTCTCTTTTCGAGCGCTACGCGGCAAGCCGCTTCGCTTGTGGTTCGAATCCCTTCGCCCGCTCCGACATTCCAATCCAACATCGATGAAAAAACGGCGGCGCAAGCGATTGCGCCTTGATGTCTGGCCTTGCTCGAGGCGCTACCAGCGCAGCACCCGCGGGCCCAGCAGCGCGCCCAGACCGGCGACGAGCACGATTCCCAGCGAATACCAGGTCAGCACGAAAAGCGCCGAAGTCTCGGAGCAGTGCAGGCAATAGAGACAGGCCGCCCATGCTCCGGCGGCAAGGCCCGCCGTCGCACCAGCAAGGCGCAGGCGCGTCGGGGCGAGGCGGCGCAGCGCCCAGAGCAGCCCGGCAAGAATCGGCAGGGCAAGCAGGAAGACATTGGCCGCGCAGACCTTCCAGCTATGGCCCAGCCACATCGTGAGCCACTGCGAACCCGGCGTCCGCGCCAGTTCGAGCAGCGCGGCCAGCGCGAGCAGGGCAATCGGCACCGCCATGGCCCAAAGGCCGCGCATCCGCCCGCAGTCGGGCCGCGCCAGCCGCAGCGTTGCCGCACAGGCGAACATGGCGAGCGTGGCGGCATAAAGCGCCTTCATCCAGAACCCGCTGCTCTGCATCGCATCGGCCAGATCCCGGCGGATGCCGAGCCCCAGCGCCAGCGCGGCCAGCGTCACCGCCCCGCCGATCACCAGCCCGATCACCAGCCGCCGTGCCGGACCGTGGCGCGGCACCGCGCAGAGATTGGCGCTGAGCGCGGCGACGAGGTGATCGCAGGAAACCTTGTCGCGGCTCACTTCATCGCCTCCCGCACGCGCGCGGCCAGCGCCTTGAGGCCCCGATGGGTGGAAACTTTCACGTCCGATTCGCCCATGCCCTCGCGCCGGGCGGCCTCGGCAGTGGAGAGCCCGTCTATCCGGGTGGCGCGGATGGCGCGGGCCTGCTTGTCGGGGATCGTCGCCAGCAAGGCATCGGTGTCGAGCCCGGCGCCGACTTCGTCCTCGAAACTGTCGATGGAAAAGCTGTCTTCCAGCCCTTCGATCGGCACGGTGCGGCCCCGGCGGCGGAAGTGGTCGATCATCTTGTAGCGGGCGATCGCGTAGAGCCAGCCGGTGAAGCTGCGCGTCGGATCATAAGTCATCCGGCGGGTGTGCAAGGCGATCAGCGTTTCCTGCAAGAGATCCTCGATATCGTCGTCCTGCCCGGCCATGCGGCGGCGGAAAAAGGCGCGCAGACGCGGCACGAGCGCCTCCAGCAACCGGGCATAGGCCTTCGCATCGCCGTTCAGGGCGAGGATCATCCAGTCCCTGAGTTCGGACTCGCCGGTGCGCATCAGCATATCCAGAGAAGTTCGCGGGAATGCGCCGTGACGTTACACCGCCCGTGCCGATGCGCGAGGATTATTCGGCAGCGCGCCTATAGAGGATCGAGTGACCATGCTCGCCCGAGCGCGCAACCGGCACCCAGCCGGGCACGGGCAAGGGCTGCGTGCTTTGCCAGACGATCCACAAATTGGGTATCGCGGCGGCCACTTTTGCCGCGCTGGTCAGAACCGGAACTTCCCCCTGACATGTCTCGCCGATTTCGATTGCGGAAGGATCGCGGTCGAACGGCGCGGCAGCCGGATTGTCGATCGAGAGCAGTTGCCCGCCCGACATCGCGAACTGATCGTTGGCGAAAGCATGGCGGCGCAGCAGCGCGTAGCTGGCGATGTGCATGTTGCGCTCATGCCCTTGCAGCACGAACGTACGGCAGGGGAGCGCCGTGAAAGTAACGAGTTGGCTGCCGCGTGGGAGGGCGTTCAGCACTTCGGTCTCCTGCCGGATCTGGCGATCCCACAAGGCCATGCTCGTGGTCGTGCCGATGAGGCGCAGGCCGAAGAAGGCAAGCCCGGCAAGCGTCAGCCATGCAAAGTCGCGGGAAGGCTGTGCCGGACGCGCAGCGATCAATGCCAGTGCGAAGATCGTCGGCACCATGCGCATATCGGCATAGTACGATCCGTAGACCCGGCCGGGCATCAGGCAGAATATCGCCGTCAGCATAAGTGCTGCAAGGGCCAGTCCCCGGTGCAGCGCAAAGGGGCGGGCGATTGCCATCAGCACTGCAACGATCAGCAGGCCGAGCGCGCAAAACGTATCGAACTGGTTCCACCGATCGGCCAGCACGCTCGCCATGAAGTAGAGCTTGTTTGTCCAGTTGAAGAGATCGTTGGACGGCAGATGCGCGGGGGTATGTGGCCAGAGCAGGCTCAGCGCCTGCGGTGTCAGCAAGCAGGTGCACGCGAGAAATCCGGTAAGCAGCGCGTGCCAGAATCGCTCTGTGCGTTGCCACCGTGCCGTAAGCTCGCAGCATCCCACCATCACGCAAAGCATGGCCCAGGCCGCGAGGTGGCTTATCCAGATCACGCTGGCAATCGCCGCGAAGACCAGCCAGCGCCGCCTCGGTTGTGCCTGGGCCCATGGGCTGATCCAGAGCGCCAGCGCCAGCGTTGAAAGCGCGGTGGCGAATGTGAAGTTGAGGAACCCGTATTCGAACGGGTTGCCGTAGGCGAGTGGCAGCGCGAAGAGCGCGGTGGCCACTACCCGTCCATGCGCCGCACGCGAGAGCAGCAGGTATCCGGCCGTCTGCAATGCGACGATCAGCACCGCGATCGCTTTCATCGTCAGCGTCAGGCCGATCAGCGGTTCGAGTGCGAAGGCGACAAGATCGGTGCCGAGATTGGGAATGAGGTTCCATTCGAAATGGAACCAGCGTGCGATGTCGGCGGAGCGGCCTGCGTCCTGCTGCACCATGAACCGCGACATATGCGCGGGCAGGTCGGTCAGTGGCGGCACGTGCGGCACGATAAGCGGCAGGCAGGCAAGCAACACCAGGACGGCGAACCAGACCCGCGGAACGTTGCCTTCGCGCCAGTCGAGCGCGGTGACGGGCTCTCGCTCCTGCGGTGTCAGCCCTCTCACCGGCTCGCTCCGGCGGAGAAGACGAAACGGCGCGACAGCAGGAAGAATATGGCCGAATAGGCGACCATCGCGGTGCCCTGTCCGATCAGGTTCTCGGCGAAACCCAGACTCCGCATTGTGCCGAGTACCGCGACGTTAACCGCATAAGACAGTGCGAAGACCGTCAGGAAGCGCGTGACTTCCTGCGTGGCGACGGCACCGCGCACGCCGAAAGTCCAGCGCCGGTTAAGGGTGAAGGAAACGCAAAGCCCCACGGCATAGCTGGCTGCATTGGCCAGCCAGTCACCCGCGCCGAGATGGAGCAACAGGGCGATCATGGCGAAGCCGACAAGCGTGTTGACCACGCCGACAAGCCCGAAACGCAGGGCGGAGCGCAGCATGGCAATCAGTCGCGCTGGCCTGCGGGGATCCACGTGGGCACGACGGCAAGCGGCTCGAACGGCTCCGGCGCGACGGCGCGTGCGGCCGGCGGGCGCTGGGAGCGGATCTCGCGCACGATGAACAGCGGGCGGCGCTTGTTTTCAAGGTAGAGGCGGCCGAGATAATCGCCGAAAACGCCGAGGATCAGCAGTTGCACGCTGCCCATGATCAGCACCACGGCGATCAGGCTGGTCCAGCCGATGATGGTGCCGTCCGCCATCCAGCGCACGAGCGCCCAGCCCAGCATGAGGAAGCCGATCAGGCCCATCATCACCCCCAGATGCGAGGCGATCCGCAGCGGCAGCGTGGAAAAGCTGGTGATCGCATCGAGTGCCAGGCGGATCATCTTGTGGAGCGGATAGTGGCTCTCCCCCGCCGCGCGCGGATCGCGGTCGTATTCGACGGGAACCTGCTCGAAACCGATCCAGCTCACCATGCCGCGAATGAAGCGGAAGCGTTCGGGCATGGCATTGAGCTGGTCCACCACGCGGCGCGTCATCAGGCGGAAATCGCCGGTATCGAGCGGGATTTCGTGATCGGCCATGCGGTTGAGCAGCTTGTAGAACATCGCCGCGGTGGCGCGCTTGAAGCGGCTTTCGCCAAGGCGCTCGCGGCGCTTGCCATAGACCACGTCGTAGCCCTCATCGATCTTCGCAAGCATGTCGCCCAGCAGTTCGGGCGGATCCTGAAGATCGGCATCGATAATCATCACCAGATCGCCGCGACAGACCTGAAGACCGGCGGTCACCGCAAGCTGGTGGCCATGGTTGCGCGAGAGGTCGACGCCGAGCACGTGGGGATTGCGGGCGGCGAGCGCGGAGATTTTCGCCCAGGTGGCGTCCTTCGAGCCGTCGTTGACCAGCACGATCTCGAAATCGTCGCCCATTTGCGCGGCGCAGGCGGCGGAGAGGCGCGCTTCGAGCATGTCGAGCACGGCCTCCTCGTTATAGCACGGCACCACGACGGAGAGCCGCGGCGGGGCGGTCGCAAGTTGCGAAGCGATCGGCTCCATCTTCATGATCTTGCAATTCCCCCGCGCTGCCTTGTGGCGTCTTTCGCTCTATCCGGCAGGAATGGTTAACCCTGCGTAAAACGCCGGAGCGGCCGGATTTCTGCGGGAGTTCACGGAGAGCGGGGCTCATTGCTCGTGAACCCTGTTCGCCTATCGCAAAAGCCGAGCATTCGTGCGGACGGGAGGCGGCGGTGGGCGGACTGGAAGGGCTGATGATCAAGGCCAACGGCGCCGTCCGGCGGGGTGAGACCGAGGCCGCGCGGGCGCTTTATCGGCAGGTTCTGGACCGATTCCCGCGCAATCCGCGGGCCCGGGCGGCGTTGGCTGCGCTGGAGGCCGCCAATGCCGATCCGCCGCCAGACCGGCTCGAATCGATGATCGCCGCCTACCGCTCCGGCGCAATGGACGAGGCCGTGCGGCAAGGCGCGACGCTGGCAGAGGATTTTCCGCAGAGTTTCGCCGTTCACAACCTGCAAGGCGCGGCATTGCTGGCGCTGGGGGTGCTGCCCGCTGCCGAAGCGGCCTTCCGCCGCGCCATTGCCGCCGATCCCGATGCGGCCGCCTGTTACAACAACCTGGCCATTACCTTGCGGCGACAGAACCGCACATGGGAAGCCGAAGCGGTCTACCGCGAGGTGATCGCACGCCACCCGCGCTATGCCGATGCGCGCTACAACCTTGGCAACCTGCTCGACCATGCAGACCGGGCCGAGGAGGCCGAGGCCGAGTTCGCGGCGACCATCGAAATCGATCCCGCTTATGTCGAGGCGCATTACAACCTTGGCAACTTGCGAGCCAAGCGCGGCGCCCGCGCGGCGGCGGTGGCGTGTTATCGCAAGGCCGTGGCGCTCAAGCCCGGGCATAGCAATGCGCACAACAACATGGGCGGCGAACTCCTGCTGCTCGACCGGATCGACGAGGCGCTGGAGGCCTATGCCCGCGCGCTGGAGGCCGATCCCGGCAATACCCAGGCCATCGTCAACCGCGGCAAGGCGCTGGTGCTGAAAGGGGCGCTTCCCGAGGCGATTGCCGCCTTCCGCAAGGCTTTCGAGATCGACCCGGCCGACCGCTCGGCCCTGCTTCAGGCGCTGTTCGAGGAAGCGCACATCTGCGACTGGAGCCACCGCGCCGAATATGCGCTGACCGAGGGCCCTTCGGCCGCCGCCGTCCAGCCATTCGCGACGCTGCCGTTCGTTGACGATCCCGAACACCAATACCGCCGCTCTCTGGCCTGCGCGGCGGTGAAGTTCGGCCTTGCCCCGGCAAGCTTGCCCGACCCTGATCCCGCTTCCCGGCTCCCTGGCGACGACCGCATCCGCATCGGCTATTTCTCGGCCGACTTCCACGACCATGCCACGATGTACCTGATGAGCGGCCTGTTCCGCGAGCATGACCGCACCCGCTTCGATGTGCGCCTCTACAGCTATGGCCCGCCTTGCGAAAGCGATGCCTCGCGCGTCGAACTGCGCCGCCACGTCGATGGCTTTACCGAGATCGGACACCTCACCGACGCACAGGCCGCGCACCGCGCCCGTGCGGACGGGCTCGATCTTGCCATCGATCTCAAGGGCTATACGCGCGGCACGCGCAGCGCCATGTTCGGGCTGCGCCTTGCACCCGTGCAAGTGAGCTACATGGGCTATCCGGGCACGCTGGGCCATCCGGCGATGGATTACTTCATCGCCGACGCCGTGGCGCTGCCGCCCGGTGACGAGCGCTGGTTCACCGAAAAGATCGTCCGCCTGGCCGGTTGCTATCAGGCCAACGACGATCGCCGCGCGATCATTCCCGACACCCGCGGCCGGGCCGATTGGGGGCTGCCGGAGCAGGGCTTCGTGTTCTGCTGCTTCAACCACACCTACAAGATCGGCCCCGACGCATTCGCCGTCTGGATGCGGCTGCTGGAGGCGGTGGAGGGCAGCGTGCTCTGGCTGCTCCGCTCCAACCCGTGGGCGGAGGCCAACTTGCGCCGAGAGGCCGCCGCGCGCGGGATCGACCCGGCACGGCTGGTGTTCAGCAAGGGCGTCCCGCATGGTGAACATCTCGGCCGCCTCGCGCATGCCGACCTGTTCCTCGATACTTTCAACGTCAATGCGCACACCACGGCGTCCGATGCGCTGTGGGCGGGCCTGCCGGTGCTGACGCTGACCGGAAAGCAATTCGCCGCGCGCGTGGCGACGAGTCTCGTGCATGCAGTGGGCCTGCCGGAAATGGCGGTGACGGATGTCGAGACATATGAAGCGACCGCGCTTGCGCTGGCGCGCGATCCCCGGCGGCTGGCGGCGCTGCGGACAAGGCTTGCGAAGAACCGCCTGACCGCTCCGCTTTTCCGCACGGCGGACTATACCCGGCGCCTGGAAAGCGCTTTCGTAGAGATGCACCGGCGCAGGCAGGCCGGGCTGAATCCGGAGCACTTCGACGTGGATTAGCTCGCGGATTTTGGGTGCCGGCTGCAAGCAGCCGTTCTGGAAGCGCCGCCATTGCGGTCGTTCGGTAGCGCCGCGTAATGCCGCTAAATGCAGATGAAAGCTCGATTCGCCTTAATATGGTTGGTTGCATGCACCGGTTGTGGTGGAGAATTGGCCGACAAGCCTGCTTGGGCCGACTTACAAAAGGTTGAGTTCAGCGATCGATCGAACTCGTCAAATGGAACGGCCGTGCAACGGCTGCCCGATGGCTTCGAGGTCTTAGCAGTGCATGGGCGAGGCGCACTCATTGGCGGGCCAGTTTCCGGCATACAACAGCCACGACGTTCATGGATCATGCTGAATGAGCATGCCACTGACAAACGCGTCAAACAGATCGCGCAGTTCGCTGCGTACGACTTGCGATGCGCCGAAGTGGATGGTCTTGAAAAGAGAGTGACGGACATCGACTCTTACGTGATCCGCTACCTTCGATCCATTTGCGCCCAATAGCTATGTTCGCCGTTGACTCTATGATGATCGACCAAGAGCCAATGTTCAGAAAATAAACATATTAGCCCGATCAGCCATTCGATAGAGCTGTCCACACTCGTAAGGCCCGATCTGCGTGTGGACTGTAAGCGTGGAGCCATCATCGAAGTTTAGCGAAAAAGCCAATTCCTTGCGTTCGACAGACACCACAACTTTTTGCAATAGTCGATGCAGCATTATCGCAGGTCTGTTCTGTTCCTGACAATTGTATATGTATCGCGTGCCATCCGGCTCGACATGCTCAATTTTGAATTCGACCGTCATACCCCAACGATCAAACCGAAACTGCAAGCTAAATGGATCGAGGCATATTTGCCCGACCTCCTCGCCAATCAGCGGTTGCAACTCGGCGATGGGTGGCATCGGACGCATACCACACCGTATCAGCGCACAGCCGTTCCGCCAGTTCTAAAGCAGACGAGCCGCTTCCCCGGCCATCCGAGCCTGCGAACCTATTCGCCAAAAGCTGACTGGCGCTCTCCACTCGTTTCAACCGTCGTTTCAATCCCGCTCAGGCTGAGCTTGTCGAAGCCCCCGGCGGGTGTGGCGCTGTGGGTCACATCCTTCGACAGGCTCAGGATGAGCGGTGGGGGGAAGGGGGGCGGAAGGCGGTTAGCTGCTCTCCCGGTTGGGCCGTTTCGCTCCAAGACTGCGATCCGCATCGCTGAATGAACAGGCGAGGATGCGGCGCGGCGCGATATCTCTGCGTCTCTGCGCGAATCTCTCTATGCCGCTTGCGCCATGGCCGGCTTGCTCAGCAGCGCCAGCAGCGAGATGCCGTTGAAGAACCACATCCGTTGCAGTTCCAGGCCGCTGTATTTCCGCAGCGTGTTGGCGAAGGTGTAGGGCGTATACCAGACGTTGTGGTCCGGGTGGACGCCTTCGAGGAAGGTTCCGGTCTCGGCCTGATAGTCGAAGTGGCGGGCGCGGCACTGGAAGGCGTCTGGCACGGTGATGAGGAACAGTGCGGCATCCACTGCCTCGATCTGCGCGAGGAAACCGGCGACATCGGGCACGTGCTCCATCACTTCGGGCACCAGCACCACATCGTAGCGGCCGGTCGCCTGGGCCAGATCGGTGAACAGGTTGCCGGTCACGTAAGGGCGCAGTTGTTCGAGCGCCTCGCCATGCGGATCGACGCCGTCGAGGTGGGCGCAGTGCGCCTCCAGCCGGACGTGGAGCGAGGTGCGCGGATCGGTGATCGGCCAGTCCGCGCAGCCGACGTGGAGCACGCGCTGCCCCGCCAGCAGGCTGGCGAAGACCTCCATCCGGCCGAGCGCGGCGAGTTCGGAACTGATCGGCACGCGCTGGAGGAAATAGGGGGCGTGGATCTTTTCCAGCGGCGAGGTGTCGGCGGGCTCGGGCTCGGGGGGCAGCGCAGCCGGCGCCGTCATTGCCCCGACATCCGCCTTGTGGATCCGGTCGTAGGACTGGCTGGTCGAGCCCCAGAGCTGGTGGGCGTAGACCGGGTCGCTGCCCTCGTACGTTACCCCGGTGAAGTGGCGCGGGATGAAGTAGTAGCTGGGGTAGATGCGCAAGGGGGTATAGGCGAACTTGCGGTAGCACTCGGTCAGGCGCTGGGGGCCCACCGTCTTCCACGCCATTTCGCCCACCACCGAGGGAGAGGCGACGATGTCCTCGACGATCTGCCTTACGAACGGATTTTCCGCCTTGCAGCCGAAATAGCCCGCCGCGATCAGGCCGGGGCGGACGATCTCGTTCTCCCAGCAGGCAAAGGCCTCGCAGTCGAGCAGCGCGGGGTCGAGCGGGCGGGCGCAGACCGAATCGGCGTCGAAGACGATGCCGCCATGCGCGAGCAGGATTTCCCAGCGCATCATGTCGGCCACGCCGTTCCATTCCTGCTGCCGCATCTCGGCCATGTGGCGCGCGTTGATCCAGTCGTGCCCGTCCAGTTCGGCATTGCCCCAGAGGCGGAAGGTCCAGTCCGGATGGGCGGCGCGCCAGGTCTCTATGCAGTTGTCGGGGCGGCGGCTTTCGTCGCCGACCCAGATGAAGTGGAATGTTCTGGGAATCATCGCCGGTCCGCCCCGCCGCCTGTGCTTATGCGAGACCTAGGGCGGCAGGGTTGGCAAAGGCCGAACGGGGGTATCCGGGACTATGCGTGCACCAAAAGATCGGGGGCCATCGGGTCGGGAGGCCCGCCCCCGCGGTGAGGGGTAAACACCGCGAGGGCGGAACCATGGGCCGGGTACGGGGAAGCGCCCGGCCCTAGGGGACAGGACCCAAAACGTGCCGGAGCGGCACACGTAGTGCGGATACGTGCCGCTCCGGGCGGGCTGGCCCAAGGGGTATGCGGGTCAGTCCCGCGGGATGATCCAGCGGATCGTCCCCATGTACGTACCGGCGACCGCATCGCCGTCGGCATTGGTGGCGGCCTCGAAACGGGCGCGCCGGCTCACGAACTTGCAGGTGGCCTCGTCAAGGCCGGAATAGCCGCTGGAACTCACGATGCTGCACTGGCTGACGCGCCCGCGGGCATCGACGTCGAGCTGGAAGCGCACCGTGCCCTGATGCTCGGCGCGCAAGTCGGCGGTGGGGTAGTCCAGCGTGGTGACCCAGCTTGACGTATCGTTGCGCGGCAGCGCGCCGCGCGGCTGGAAACGCGGGGAGGGCGTGGCCGTGGGCGCCGGGTCGATGCGGATGCCGTCGGGCGTGCCGCTGGAGAGCGGCAGCGTTTCGGTCTGGGTGGGGACCGGGAAATCCTTTGCCGTCGGTACGGCAATCTGCGGGATCGGGGCGGTAATGACCGGATCGGAGAGCCGGGGCGTATCGTGCTTGGGGCTGGGCGTCTCGGTGGGCTTCGGCAGCGGTTCGAGCTGGATCTGCTGGCCCTGGAGATGCGGCGGCGGGTCGGTTCTGAATATGGTGACGGCAAAGCCGTTGATCAGGGCCAGCGCAACGCCGCCCTGGATCAGTGCGACGATCCCGCCGGTCAGGATCTTCTGGTTGGGATTGGAATTCCGGTCGGCATAGGACATCGGCATTCTCTCCATGCGTGCCCGTATTCTTGCAGCCCGCCGCAAGCCCGGTGCACTTCATGGCTGGAAGCTACCACGAATCCTATCTATTCAAATAAAATAATACTAAGCAAAACAAGCATTTAACTGTACTTGCTGACTATCTGCCTGCTTATCACTTACCGCGCCGCAGCAATCGCTTTTTGTCGGCGCCGCTGTACTGAACTGCCCAGGCCGATGGCTTCGCGATACTTGGCCACGGTGCGCCGCGCGAGTTCGAAGCCCTTGTCCTTCAGCAGGTCCACCAGCGTGTCGTCGGACAGGATCGCCTTGGCATCCTCGGCATCGATGAGCTGGCGGATCGCGGCTTTCACCGCCTCTGCCGAAGCGCCGCCTTCGCCGCCCGTCGCCGCCACGCCCGAGGTGAAGAAATACTTCAGTTCGAACGTCCCGCGCGGGCAATTGACGTACTTGTTGGAGGTGACGCGGCTGACCGTCGATTCGTGCATGCCGATGGCCTCTGCCACCGTGCGCAGCGTCAGCGGCTTGAGGTGCGAGACGCCGTGGCGGAAAAAGCCGTCCTGCTGGCGCACCAGTTCGGCGGCGACCTTGAGAATGGTCTTCTGCCGCTGGTCCAGCGCCTTGATCAGCCAGTTGGCATCGGTGAGCTTCTCCGACAGCCAGTTGCGCGAGGCCTTGTCGGTGCAGCCGCGCCGCAGTTCCACGAAATAGCCGCGATTGACGATCAGGCGCGGCAGCGTCGCTTCGTTCAGCGCGATGTCCCAGCCCGGCTGCTCGTTCTTGACCGGCTTGGCCGGGGTCACGAGGATATCGGGCACCACCGCAGCGCCGGGTTCGCCGCCGAAGCGCAGACCCGGCTTGGGGTCATAGCCGCGCAGCTCGCCGAGCATGTCGGCCATGTCCTCGTCGTCGGCGGCGCAGATCCGCTTGAGGCGCGGCAGGTCCCCGCGCGCGACAAGGTCCAGATTGTCGATCAGCTTCGCCATGCAGGGGTCGTAGCGGTCCGCTTCCTTCGCCTGCAGCGCGATGCATTCGGCCAGCGTGCGCGCGCCGACGCCGGTGGGATCGAGCGACTGGAGCAGGGCGAGCGCGGCCTCTGCCGCCGCGATGTCGATGCCAAGGTCCTGCGCGACTTCGGGGAGCGGCACCGGCAGGTAGCCCGCCTCGTCCAGCAGGCCGATCAGGTAGCGCGCCACGGCGGTCAGCACCGGGTCGGCGGAGGCGGGGCCGAGCTGCGCGCTCAGGTGTTCGACAAGCGAGGCCGCGCCGTTGCCGTGGTCGTCGATGCCGGGGCCGTCTTCGCCGCCGCCGAGGCGCTGTTCGCTGCTCCAGTCGCTGTCGCCGCGTTCACGCGGGGCGCTTTCGACCGCGCCGCGCTCGCTGCCGTCACCGGTGTCGCGCTCGCGCTCGCCGGCCGGGATGTCGATGTCGAGCGGGCGGTCGTCCTGCGCGCGGCCTTCGCCGATCAGGCGGTCTACCGGCGAATCTTCCAGCGTGGTCCGGCGGGTGTCGGAGGAGGGATCGGCTTGTTCGCCCCACGGCGCGTCGCTTTCGCCGGTGCTGCCGATGTCGAGCAGCGGATTGGCTTCCAGCGCATCGCCGATGAAGCTTTCGATTTCGAGATTGGACAGGGCCAGCAGCTTGATCGCCTGCTGGAGCTGCGGCGTCATGACCAGCGACTGGCTTTGCCGAAGATCCAGCCTCGGCCCCAGCGCCATGGCTCAGGCTCCCGAGGGGGGCTGCCTCATTCCTGCCACCCCCTTCACGCCGTGAGCCCCCCTCACAGCGTGAAGCCTTCACCCAGGTAGAGGCGGCGCACGTTCTCGTCGGCGACAAGCGCCTCGGGACTGCCCGCGAACAGCACCTGGCCGCCGTAGATGATGCAGGCGCGGTCAACGATGTCGAGCGTCTCGCGCACGTTGTGGTCGGTAATCAGCACGCCGATGCCGCGATTCTTGAGATCGCGCACGAGTTCGCGGATGTCGGCGATGGACAGTGGGTCGATACCGGCGAACGGTTCGTCCAGCAGCATGATAGAGGGCTTGGCCGCCAGCGCGCGGGCGATCTCGCAGCGGCGGCGTTCACCGCCCGAAAGCGCCATGGCCGCGCTAGACCGCAGGCGGGCGAGGCCGAATTCATCGAGCAGGCGCTCCAGCTCGGACGCGCGCACATCGCGGTCGGGCTCGTTGAGTTCGAGCACCGCGCTGATGTTCTGCTCCACCGTCATGCCGCGGAAGATCGAAGTCTCCTGCGGCAGGTAACCCAAGCCGAGGATCGCGCGGCGATACATCGGCAGGCGCGTGACATCGACGCCGTCCATCAGGATACGGCCCGAGTCGGGGCGCACCAGGCCCATGATCGAATAGAAACAGGTGGTCTTGCCGGCGCCGTTGGGGCCCAGCAGGCCGAGCACTTCGCCCTTGGCGACGGACAGCGAGATATCGCTCAGAACCGCGCGCTTGTCATAGCTCTTGGCGATCGAGATGACCTCGAGCCCACCATTCTGCGCCACGCTTACCGCGGGGGCCGAGGTTTCCTGCATGCGTTCGCTCGTTTCGGTCATCTTCACCGCCGTTTACGCAGCCCATCCGCGCACCGCAAGCGGCCATTTCTCGCCGGGGGGATCTTCGCATGCCGGGGCGGGCGAAGGTTGGGACGAAGGCTACCTATTAACCCTCAGGACAAATCCGTAGCCGCCAACGCGGGGCGTCGAACGATTGGTGCATTCGGCCCTCCTTAACGCTGGGAAAGAATATTTCGCCTTCGGGGGCATGCGCTTGCCAATCCGGTCCCGGCGTGATCTAGTGATCGTGGGAGAGACATATAAAGGTCGCACTCGAAACAGAAAGGTTGGGCTTTGATGGCCAAGACCGGCAGACAGGACATATCCGACAGATTCGGCCGCGATGCCGAACTCGGAAAGCCGGACGTCCACCTCACGCCGCCCGATATCCGGCCTGACATCGGCCATGCGAGCTTGAAAAAGCAGCTCGATTGGCGGCGCAAGATGAGCGATCACATCGCCTATGCCCTGCTGGTCTATACCGCGCTCCAGATTTTCGTGACCATCGGCGCGCTGAAAGCGGGCGGCGAATCGCTGCTGCCCTATCTGGCGCTGGTCATCCTTGTCATCGCGATCATTCCCGCCTGCCGCCGTTTCGAGGCCCGCTGGAACCGGTTGACCGACGAACAGGCCCGCGATCCGGGGCTTCAGCCGTGGTATCGGCGCGATCTCATCCGGCTCTGGGCGCTGGCAATCGGCCTGCCTTTCGCGCTGACCGCGGTGTTCAAGGGACTGGCGCTGGTTCTGGCGCGCTAGATTCAACGCCGTGCAGGCCTTCGGATAATCGCCCAAGCCACCAGCAGGCAGACGATCCAGCTTGGCGCGGCGGCCATGAGGTACCAGAAGCCGAGCGAGATCGTATCGTCCACGGGCCCCTGTCCGGAGGCTGACAAGTCACCCAGTCCATAGGCAAACATGGCGAGCGGCAGGACCGATCCAATCGCCGCAATGGACAGGGTTTGCTTCGCCATGACCGGGGAAGACAATCGTGCGATGCCGGCGCCGATTGCGGTAAGAATTGCCGCAGGCACTGCCACCATGGCGATCAACACGCTGATGAAGAAGACCTTTTCCATGCGCCGATCCCACCACGGCGGCGACCGTCCGGCAAGGGCCGTTGCCGGACTTTTCAGACCGGCGTTTGCCCTTCGTCACAGGTGCGACTAGGTCGGCATTGAATGCCGCGCGCTCGTTCTGCGCGCCGGGCCCATGGAGATCGAAGCGGATGCTCACCCCCGATGAAGCGCTCGACCGCGCGCAGGCGCTTGTCGAGCGCGCACGCCGTGCCGGTGCCGATGCCGCCGATGCGGCCTATGGCGCCAGTTCGTCGGAGGGGATTCAGGTTCGCCTCGGCAAGCTGGAAGATGTCGAGCGGTCGGAGAGCGAGCATATCTCGCTGCGGCTCTTCGTCGGCCGCCGCTCGGCCAGCATCGGATCGAGCGATCTTTCGCCGCAAGCGCTGGACGAACTGGCGACGCGCGCGCTGGCAATGGCGCGCAGCGCCCCCGAGGATGCCTATGCCGGGCTGGCGCCGTCGGACCGGCTGTCGTCCGCGCCCTGGCCGGACCTTGACCTTGTCGACACGCACGAACCCGGCCCGCAGGACTTGCGCGCCATGGCAGAGGAGGCCGAGGAGGCCGCCCGCGCCGTGACCGGGGTCACCAATTCGGACGGCGCCACCGCCAGCTCGGGCGGCGGCGTGATCGCGCTGGCCACCAGCCATGGTTTCGGCGGGGCCTATGCCTCGACCAGCCATTCGGTCAGCGTCTCGGTCGTCGCCGGTGAGGGCGCGGGCAAGCAGCGCGACAGCGACTGGCGCGCGGCGCATCACTTGTCCGACCTGCCGGGACCGGCTTCGATCGGCACCGTTGCCGGCGAACGCGCGGTGGCGCGGCTTGCTCCGGGGAAGCTGCACAGCGGGCCGATGCCGGTGGTGCTGGACCCGCGCGTCGGCGGCACGCTGGTCGGCCATCTGATCGGCGCGATGTCCGGCAGTGCGATTGCCCGCCGCTCCAGCTTCCTGCTCGACCGGCTGGGAGAGGCGATCTTCGCCTCCGGCGTGACCATTGCCGAGGATCCGCTGCGGCGGCGCGGTCTGCGTTCGCGGCCCTTCGACGGCGAGGGCCTTGCCACTTGTGCGCGCAATCTTGTCGAGGATGGGCGGCTGACCGGCTGGCTGCTGGAAAGCGCCTCTGCCCGCCAGCTTGGCCTTGAGCCCACCGGCCACGCGGCGCGGGGCGGCAACGGCGCGCCGGGCGTTTCGGTCGGCAATCTCGACATGCTGCCGGGCACGCTCTCGCCCGCCGAACTCATGGCCGACATTCGCGACGGGGTCTATGTGACCGAGCTGATCGGGCAGGGCGTCAATGGCGTGACCGGCGATTACAGCCGGGGTGCTTCGGGCTTCCGGATCGTCAATGGCGAGATCGCGGGCCCGGTTGCCGAATTCACCGTGGCGGGCAACCTGCTCGCCATGTTCGCGGCGCTCATTCCCGCCAACGATCTTGTGCAGGATCGCGCGATCAACGTGCCGACGCTGCGGATCGACGGGATGATCGTGGCGGGCGACTGATTTCGTCAGTCGTCGGTTTTGGGAGCTTCGTCCGGAGTGGGTTCGGCCGGGCGAAGCTCGCCATGGACGTGCACATCCATCTGCGGGAACGGGATCTCGATCCCCTCTTCCGCGAACCGGCGGGCGATGTCGAAGCGGATCGTCGATGCCGTGCCCGAACCGTCGGTGGCGTCGCGCACGAAGACCAGCAGGCGCATCTGCATCGCGTTTTCGGCAAAGGCGTCGAGCGTGACGCTCGGCTCGGGATAGATCAGCACGCCCTCTTGCGCCTTGGCGATCTCGATCAGCACGCGGCGCACCTTTTCCAGATCCGACCCGTAAGCCACATTGATCGGCACCACCACGCGCGCCAGCCGCTCGCCAAGGCTGAGGTTCTTCACGCTGCCGGTGATGAGCTGGGAGTTCGGGATGATGATCTGGTGCCGGTCGAAGCTTTCAAGATGCGTCGAGCGGACGGAGACCTTGCGCACGATGCCTGAGTACGTCCCCACCTCGATCCAGTCGCCCTCGCGGATCGGGCGCTCGACCAGCAGGATCACGCCGCTGGTGAAGTTCTCGACCGTCGATTGCAGGCCGAAGCCGAGGCCGACCGAAAGCGCGGTGGCAATGAAGGCCAGGCTGGTGAGGTCCAGCCCGGTGCTGGCCACGGCGATGGCTGCCGCCGCGACCACGCCGACATAGCCGATGATCGTCACGATCGAGGCCTGTGAGCCGCGATCGATCTCGAACTGCGGCAGGATCGTGAGGTTGACGATGCGCTGGATCCAGCGCGTGGCGATGTAGCCGCCGAAGAAGACGGCGGCGAACGTCAGGATGTCTCCGGCCGAGACATTGACGTTGCCGAAGGTCACGCCGGTACGCAGCGTGACGAGGGCGTCGCCGATCTCGCGGCTGTTGTAGCCCCAGGTGATCGCCAGCAGCGGCAGGACCGAAATGGTCAGCGCGATGCCGGCCAGCATCGGCACGAAGTGGATGCTGGCGCGGTAGTGCCTGAGCCCGCCTTCCGCGAGCAGGCCGACGATCAGCGAGACCAGCCGGTGGAGGAAGATGGCAATGGCGATGATCGCCACCGAGACCACAAGGTCGGAGAAGATCTCACGCGCCAGCACGATGTAGCCGATGACCGCCGCCAGCGCGCAACCGGCCGCCAGCAGCATCAGGATCTTGCCGAGCGGCGCGGTGAAGTCGAGCGGGTCGCCCATCGGGCGGCGGGGGCCGGTGTGATGGACCCGCGCCTCGTGGCCCTGGCCTTCGTCGTCAGGCTCCCGGTCCCGTCCCTTGTCGATCAGGAGCGCGAACCGCCAGACCAGCGCGCCGCCGCAGATCAGCAGGAGCGCGGAGAGAAATTCGATCACCGTGATCGCGAAGAAGCCGTGGTCCTCGATCCCCTCGATTATCACTTCAAGGGCAAGGACAATGCCGAGCAGCCGGACCGTGCCCACCGCCCGGTCCACCAGTTCGGGGCGCAGGCGGACCAGTCGCAACTCTTGGAACGGCGATTGCAGCGTGCTTTTCGCCAGCCACTGCGCAATCGCCACTACCAGCGCGGCCAGCAGCAACAGCACGCTGAGCGCGGCCAGCGTCTCGTCATCCACGAACGGGCGCATGAGCACGGCAAAGGCCACGACCGAGCAGCCGATGGCGAAGAACAGGACGATGGCGGCGATCACGTCCTCGAACACGATCAGGATCAGCCGCCGCGTTGCCTGCTGCGTGGCGTGCTGCCTTTGCGCGAAGCGGAGGCGGAAGATGCGCAGCAGCCGGATCGAGGCAAACGGCCCCAGCAGCACCAGCCCCGCCACTGCCAGCAGCCGCATCGCGAAGTGACCCGGCGTATCCTGGGCGATCCCTTTCGCGCCCTCACGCGCGGCGATGTCGATCCCCTTGCGCACGTCGCCGGCAACATCGACCCACAAGCGCGGATCGAGGATCGATTGGGTGCGTTCGCGCCGCCGGTCCCGCTCCATCGTGGCGATCCGCTCATCGAGTTCGGAGACCAGCGTCGCGGCGCGTGCCTGCGCCTCACGGGCATCGAGCACCGGGGCAAGCTTGACCGAGAGCTGGCCGTCCAGCTCCTTGCGGCGTGCGGTGATGGCGGTCGGTTCGGTCTTGCCCTCGGCCGGGGCGGGGCCGAGCGCGGTAATCTGGGCCTGGATGATGCGCGCGTCGAGATTGCTGGCGTCGGCGATCTGGCGGGCCCGGTCCCGGTCGGCCGCGAGGCGGTCGCGCAGTTTGCCGAGCCGGTGAACCTCCTCGTAATCGTAGTGTCCCAGCGGCTTGCCCAGCGCGACTTCCGCCTCGGCGGCGGCGGCGTTGAAGTTGGCCAGCGTTTCGGGATCGACGAGCGGCGGGTGGTCGGCCGGGAGCGCCGCCGGAGCGGGGGTGGGAGAGGCGGCAGGCTCAGGTGACGCGGTGGGAGAGGGGCTGGCGGCCTGAAAGGGAAGCGCCAGCGGGCGCATCGCCGCCCGCGCGGGGCCTCCCGAAACGCCGGCAGTCAGCACCGCGATCAGCGCGAGCAATGCCAGCGCGGCATATCGCCAAGGGCCGCGATGCGCCATCACCGGTCTGCCCTCGTCGGCGTGTTCAGGTTCAAGTCGTTCCCCCGGAATGCTCCGCCTCAGGGTTGGAGCGGGGCGAATTCGAAGATGCCGCTATCCATCTTGAGCGCAAGGAAAAGATGCCCATTCCGCAGCGTATAACTGGCGACTTCGGACAGGCGCGCGGACATCATCTGCCCGATATCGGGCTGCTCGCACATGGCGCGGGTGGTGGCGATCGGGCCGATCACCAGCGTTCCGCCCTCCGGCCCGCTGTCGCGGGTGGTCCAGCTGGTGCGGCCGCGATTGCAGTCAAGCTGCATGGCGAGCGCGCCGTCGGCGCCGAATTCGAGTGTGTAGACGCGCCCTTCGCCCGGCTTCGTGGTGCCCTGCGCATCATCCATCGACTGGAAGCCGACGAGTTGCCACTTGGTCGAAGCCAGCCCTGCGGTCGTCGCGGCGGCGGGCGGGGAAGCCGTCGTGTCGGAGGAGGAAGAAGTCTGGCAACCGCCAAGAACCAGAACCGTCGCCAGCGCAGCACAGGAAAGAAGGGGTATCCGCTTCATGGGCATGCTCCTCTATCGGAGCGGCAGTCTACGGCGGGGAGGCCGGGGCGGGCAAGTGCGCTTGTTCCTTGGAAACACTGAACCGAAAGAAAATTTCGGTGCGGCCGGTCGCCCCGGTTCGCGGACCGAAAAGCTTTCGGACATGGCGCGACAAGTCGCGGGCGGCTTGAGGACCTAGAACGGGCCTGTACCCGATGCCGTTCAACGAAGGACCTGAAAGCATGGCCAGCTCCGCCACCACCTCTGCTCCCAACGCGGGCGAGGTTGTCCCGCCCGTCACCACCGCCGCCGCCTGGCGCGGGGATCGGCTCGCCGGGAGCGACGAGTGGATCTACATGCTGTCCGACGCGCAAGTTGCCGAACTGGAAGTGCTCGGCACGCGCTTTCTGGCCGAAAACCCGGATCTGCGTACGGTCACGGCCGAGGAATATCCGCTGGTCGCCTGCGCCGATGCGGTGAAATCGTGGGGCGAGGATGTCGATTACGGGCGCGGTTTCGTGCTGGTGCGCGGCCTGCGCACGCAGCTCTATTCGGATGCGCTGTCGAACGCGATCTACTACGTGCTCGGCCTGCACATGGGCGATCCGATCCGCCAGAACGAGATGGGCGACCTGATCGACCACGTCTATGCCACCAGCGACAAGACCATGGACGATCCCACCGCGCTATCCTCCAAGGTGCGTGACAAGCTGGTCTATCACTCGGACAGTTCGGACATCGTGGCGCTGATGTGCCTGCGTCCGGCCAAGGAGGGCGGGCTTTCTTGCCTCGTCTCGGGCGCGGAGATCTACAACGAGATCCTGCGTCGCCGTCCGGATCTGGCGCCGCTGCTGCTGGAGCCGTTCCACTGGGACTGGCGCCGGCAGGATCATAATGCGCCGGCGGATACTTATACCTCGCCCATCGTCAGCCTCGTTGACGGGGTGTTCTCGATGTACGCGGGTTCGCTCTACATTTTGACTGCGCAAGAATACGAAGGCGTGCCGAAGCTGAGCCCCGAGCAGATCGAGGTGCTCGAACTCTTCGATACGATCACTTACGAAGAGGGCATGGCGATCGAGATGGATTTCCGCCCCGGCGACATCCAATGGCTTTCCAACTACGCCGCGCTTCATGCCCGCACCACGTTCTGGGACTGGCCCGAGCCGCAGCGCAAGCGGCACTTGCTGCGGTTGTGGTTGAGCCGTGATGCCGGGCGTCCGGTGGTGGACGGGTTCGGCAAGAACGGCGTGGTGCAAGTGCGTCAGGCTCCGCGCGACGGGCAGGCCGAGCATCCGGATGCGCATTTCGATGTGTTCTCGGTTTCGGTGCCGCGTTTGATGAGTTGAGGGTTGGGGCTGGGCTCAAAGCCACACGCCCTAACCCAACCTTCGTCATTGCGAGCGCAGCGAAGCAATCCAGGGGCGGTTTACGCTGCTCTGGATTGCTTCGCTGCGCTCGCCATGACGAGAGGGTGGCGATGGCGGCGCGCATGACAGCCCTCTGCTTGGTCCGATTCAACACGCCCCCATGAAACAAACCCCCGTCGTCCCCGCGAAGGCGGGGACCCCGCTTTTCTTGGCGTATGACGCAAGGCAGCGGGGCCCCCGCCTTCGCCGGGGCGACGGGGTGTTTTGGTGAGGGGATTGGGTCGAAGCGAGCCGGCCTAAGCCGGGGCTTCCGCTGAAAGCATCTCCAGCACCTCATCCGAACCGCGCACATCGGCGAAGTTCAGCCGCAGGTTCATCAGCGCGGCATTGTGTTCCTCGTCGGTCACCGCCGCGCAGGCGTCGCTGACGACGATCACTTTCCAGCCGCGCATGTTCGCTTCGCGCGCGGTAGATTCGACGCAGACATTGGTGAGTGTGCCGGTCAGCACCAGCGTTTCGATCCGCAACTCCCGCAGGGCCTTTTCCAGAGCCCGTTCCGGACAGGAAAAGGCACTGTAGCGGTACTTGTCGAGCACCAGATCGCCAGCCTCGCGCGCCATTGCCGGGTCAAGATCGTGCGAAGCTGCCTCGGGTCGCAGCGCCGCAATCGCACGCGCCACGAAGGGATCGGAACGGTCGTACTGCCACTGCGGCATGGCTAGCGGCGGCACGTCGCTGGTGGTCTGGCGCATCCAGATCACCGTGCCGCCCGCCTGTCGCATCGCCGTGGCAAGGGCGTTGCACGGCGCGATGGCGTCGCGGGCATGGGCATTGCCGAAGACTTCGCCCTCGCCCACGAAGGCCGCCTGCATGTCGATCACCACCAGCGCGGTGCTGAGGGGATCGAGCGAGGGGAAGGCGTTGTAACCCTGCCCCCGCGCCACCGCCCAGTCGGGCAGCACGGTCTTGTGCATCAGGCCGGTTCGAAGGCGGTGGAGAGCGACAGGGCTTCCCACGCACGCATCTGCTTGCCCACGAATTCGAGTTGATCGCCCGCATAATGCAGCGCGTCTTCGCCGAGGAACAGGTGCAGCGGCGGCTCGGCGGCGTCGAGCGCGGTCAGGATCGCGGCAGCCCCGCGCGCCGGATCGCCCTTTTCCTTGCCCGCCCCTTCGGTAAGGCTGCGGCGCGCGAAGTGGGCGACGTCCTCGTAGTCGGCGATATCGGCCTCCGCGATCTTCAGGCCCGCCGCCGCAAAACCGGTGCGGAAGCCGCCGGGGGCGACATTGGTGACGCGGATGTTCATCGGCGCCACTTCCTGCGCCAGAGTCTGGCCCACGCACTCCATCGCATACTTGCTGGCGCCGTAAAGCGCCGTGCCCGCCCAGGGCGCATGGCCGCTGACCGAAGTGATGTTGACGACATGCCCCGCCCGCCGCGCGCGCATATAGGGCAGCACCGCGCGCAGCATGCGCAGCGGGGCGAAGAGGTTCACGTCGAACAGCGCCTTGGCCTCTTCGATGGAGACTTCCTCGATCGCGCCGATCAGCCCGTAACCGGCATTGTTGACCAGCCGGTCGATGCCGCCGGTGATCTCTTCCGCCTTGGCGACAGCGGCCTTGACCGAGGCTTCGTCGGTCAGATCGACCGAGAGCGCATGGGCGCGGCCGGGGGCGATCGCCTCGAACTCAGGGTCGCTATCCTTGCGGGTAGTGCCGACGACGGTGTCCCCGCGTGCGAGCGCGGCTTCGGCAAGAGCGCGGCCAAGGCCTCCGCCGATGCCGGTGATGAGCCAGGTGGTCATAATTCGCGTGTCTCCCGAAAGGCCAAGGCATAGAGTGTGCGCCAAAGGTAGATCGCACGCGCGCGAAGGCTCTTGGCGCTGGAACCCGCAATTATTGTGCGGGGACGCACAGCGCTTGCGCACGCTTGACCCCGCCCGACGCGCCATGCTGCACCCGATGTTGCACTTGCAAAACGCAGCCCTTTTCGGGGGCGGTTCGGCCTCAGCGGAGCGACAGTCTTGGCAGTTCACATCGTCGGTTCGATCAATCTTGATATCATCACCTCGCTCGATCACCTGCCTGTGCCCGGCGAGACGGTCATGGCCAAGGCGACGGCCCGATTGCCCGGCGGAAAGGGTGCCAATCAGGCGGTCGCCGCCGCGCGCATGGGCGCGAAAACGCGCATGGTCGGCGCGGTGGGAGAAGACGATGCCGGGCGCTGGATGCGCGACCGGCTGGCGCGCGACGGGATCGCGGTGTCCGGCGTGATCGCCTTGCCCGGCGTGGAGACCGGCACCGCCTATATCGCCGTCGATGCCGAGGGGGAGAACCAGATCGTCGTCGTCAGCGGGGCGAATGCGCGGCTCACGTCTCCCGCTCCGGTAAACGAGGGCGTGCTGCTGGCTCAACTGGAAGTGCCGGTTGGCGCGCTGCTGCCGGTGTTCCGCAATTCGACGTGCATCCGCATCCTCAATGCGGCGCCGGCGGTGCAGGCGGCGGATGTGCTGCTCGACCATGTCGATGTGCTGGTGGTCAACCAGACCGAGCTCGCTGCTTTCGCCTGCTGCGGGCCGGTCGACGCGCTGCCCGCCGTGGTGCGGGAGGCGCGCAGTCTGATCCGGCACGCCGATCAGGCGGTGGTCGTCACGCTGGGCGCGCGCGGATCGGTGGCGGTGAAGAAGGACTGGGACATCCACGTCCCTGCCGTGCCGGTAATTCCGGTCGATACCGTGGGCGCGGGAGACAGTTTCTGTGGTGCGCTGGCGGCGCTGCTGGACGAAGGGCGCAGCCTTGCCGAAGCGCTGCCCTGGGCCAGCGCGGCGGCGGCGCTTTGCACCCTGGGGCAGGGCGCGGCCCCATCCATGCCGATGCGCGCGGCGGTGGCCGATCTGCTGTCGGGGGCGGCAACAGAACATGCGCCGCCGATCAAGAACCGGGCGGGCGTTGCCTTAGGCTGATCTCAGGACAGCACCGAACAAGAATTTGCAGAGGACTGAGATGAACCCGCATCCGCTGACACCCTTTGGCCTTCCCTCCGACAACGGCGGCAAGGACCTTGGTCTGTTCCTGCCGGTCGCCAACGGCGGCTGGATCCTGTCGAAGAACAAGCCGGAGCTGGACGGCTCTTACGCCTACAACCGCCAGTGCGCGCTGCTGGCCGAACAGGCGGGCATGGACTTCATCATGTCCATGTCGAAGTTCCGGGGCTACGGCGGCGAGACGAAGCACTGGGATTCCTCGCTCGATCCGATCGTGCTGATGGCGGCGCTGTCCGAAGTGACGAAGAAGACGCGCATCGTCACCACCCTGCACACGCTGCTGCAGAACCCGGCGGTGGCGGCCAAGATGATGGCGACGCTGCAGCAGGTGAGCGGTGGCCGTGCGGGCCTGAACGTCGTGACCGGTTCCTACAAGGGCGAGTTCGCGCAGATGGGCGCCTGGCCCGAGCATGTGAATCACGATCAGCGCTATGACCTTGCCTACGAATGGGTCCGCGCGGTGAAGGCGCTGTGGAGCGACGAATCCGTCACCATGCACGGCGATTACGTGACCTTGGACGATTGCGAATCCTGGCCCAAGCCGGAACAGCGCCCGTTCCTCGTCTGCGCCGGATCGTCCGAGATCGGCATGCGCCTGACCTCCGAGGAAATGGACGCGATCTTCCTTTCGGGCGGCACCGGGGCGGAGCTTTCCAAGAACAGCGACCGCGCCAAGACCATCGCCGCCGAATATGGCCGCAATATCCGTACTTATTCGATGATGACGCTGGTGATCGGCGACAGCGACGATGCGGCGAAGGCCACCGCGCAGCACTATGCCGCCGGGCTGGACGAAGAGGCGCTGGCGGGCATGATGCGCGCTTACGGTTTTCTGGACGCGGAAATCGGCAAGGAGAACGACTTCACCCGCAAGGCGCGCAGTTCGTTCATGTCGGCCCAGATCGTCGGCAGCGCGAAGAGCGTGACCGATCAGGTGGGTGACTTGCTCGAAGCCTCCGGCACCGACGGGCTGATGCTGATCTTCGACGATTACATCAAGAGCCTGCCGATCTTCGGCGCGGAGATCCTGCCCGCCCTGCGCGAGCGCTTCCCCGACAAGGTTGCCGCCGCGGTGGAGGGCTGATCCGATGCCGCTGCGCGCCGAAGATCTGCCTCATGTGGATGCCGCCGCCCTTGCGGGCATGATCGATCCCAAGACGACCGCGTTGGTGGTCGTCGACATTCAGGTCGATTTCGCCGCGCCGCAGGGTCTGTTGGGCCGCTATGGGGTCGATCTCTCGCCCGCCGAGGCGGCGATCGACAATTGCGAGAAGCTGGTGGCGGCGGCGCGCGGCGTCGGGGCCACAGTGGCGCTGATGCGCGTCGTCACCAGCCCCGAAACCGACTCGCGCGCGCTGAAGACCCTGATGGTCCGGCGCGGGCAGCCGGGGGGCGAGGCGATCTGCCGCGTCGCGGATGGCGGCGCGGATTACTACCGCATCTTTCCCGAGGCGGGCGATATTGAGATCGCCAAGCTGCTTTACGACAGCTTCCACGGCACCGATTTCGACGCGCAGTTGCGCGCGCGCGGGATCCAGACTCTGGTGATCTGCGGCCTCTCCACCGATTGCTGCGTGGACCAGACGGCGCGCTCTGCCTTCCATCACGATTACGACGTGTTCCTCGTTTCCGACGCCAGCGCCGCTTACGAGCCGGGGCTGCACGAAAGCTCGCTTTCGGCGATGGAGAAGAACTGCGTCCTGCTGACCACGACCGATGCGGCGCTGAAGGCCTGGAGCGCTTGAGCTTGGCCGGTGCTTTGAAAGGCTCGAAAGGGGGCGTGCTGTTCGCCTGCACGCTGGGCAATTCGGTGAGCGTGACGCCCGCCGTCCATGCCGTTTTCGGGCTGTTTCTGGTATTGCTGACCGAGGCTTTCGGCTGGAGCCGCGCCAGCGTTTCGGGCGTGCTGGGCATTCTGGCGCTGGTGGGCGCGATCACATACCCGCTGATCGGCCGCTACGTGGACAAGGCAGGGGCGCGCAAGACGTTGCTGATCGGTGTGTTCGGCCTCTCGCTCTCGATCGCGGCGCTGGCGCTCAACAGCGGCAGCCTCGTGCAGTTCTATGCGACTTTCACCGTGCTCGCGGTGTTCGGGGCGATGGCGGGCACGCCGATCTTCCAGAAAGTGATCGCCGACTGGTTCGACGAGAATCGCGGCACGGCGCTGGGGATCAGCGCGGGCGGCGGTTGTGGCATCGGCTCGGTCGTGCTGCCGGTGCTGGCCGCGGTGCTGGTGCAGACCTGGGGCTGGCGCGCGGGCTATCTGGGTATCAGCGCCTTCATGCTGGTGATCGCGCTGCCGCTGCTGGTCCTCTTGCTGCGCGACCGTGCCGCCGTGGCCGGTGCCGAGGCGGCCGTCGAGCGCGACGGCATGACCTTGGGCGAAGCGGCGCAGACGCCGATGTTCTGGCTGATCCTGATCGCGCTGGCGGCGGGCGCGGGCGGCACTACGGCGGTGTTCAGCCATGTCGTGCCGATTCTGTCCGACCGGGGCTTTTCGGTAACGACCGGCACGGCCGTGGTCAGCGTCTTCGCGCTCGTCACCTCCGGCTGGCAGATCGCCACGGGCCGCATCATGGACAAGATCCAGACCCCGCGCGTGGCAGTGCCGATGTACCTGATGGCAGTGGTCGGCCTCGTGCTGCTGGAAACCGCGCAGGGCATGCCGCTGCTGATCGTTGGCGGGGCGCTGCTGGGCATCGGCCTCGGCGGCCAGTTCGGCGCGCTGCCCTATTTCATCGCCCGCTACTTCGGCACGCGGCATTTCGGATCGGTGATCGGCGCCATGTATTCGGCGGTGATCGCCGCGCAGGGGACGACACCGATCCTGCTCGACCTCGTATTCGATGCGCGCCACTCCTATCGCCCGGCGCTGGTCGGCGTCGGCGCGGCGCTGCTGGCAGGCGCGCTGCTGCTCATGCTGCTGCCGCGTTATGGCCGCGAGGCGGAGGGTGAAGCACTCTTCGCTGCCGGTCACTGATTTCAAACGGAGCCTGACTTTGGCCGATATGCCCGATCCCGTCCCCGCTTTCGCCGATCCCGCCAAGGCACCTTATGCCGTGTCGGAGGACGAGCGCGCCGCCATCGCCGCCGCCATCGATACCGACGAACTGGTCGAACTGGCGCTGACGCTGGGCAACATCCCCAGCCGCTCGCGCGAGGAACTGGCGGCGGCCGAATTCGTCCACGACTGGATGGCCAAGGAAGGCTTCAAGCCGCGCAAGGTCGGTGCCACGCCGGAACGGCCCAATGTGATCGGCGAATACGGCGGAACCGGACGCGGCGCGAACCTGCTGTTCACCGCGCATCTCGACACCGAAAGCCCCAGCGGCATGCGCGAGCATGACAAGTTCCGCTATCGCGATTCCACGCTGGCCGATCCCGAATGGACCCAGTGCTGGCTGGACGAGGAAGGCCGCCTGCGCGGCTACCCGGTCAGCAACGATCGGGGGCCGATGTCATGCTTCCTGATCGCCGCCAAGGCGTTGCGCAAGGCGGGCATCGGCCTGTCCGGCAAGACCTGGCTCACCGCCTGCCCGGGCGAGATCGGCCCCGAACCGATCGAGGAATTCTCCGGCATCGGCTGGAATGGCAAGGATATCGGCGCGCATTACCTGTTCCACCACGGCGGCGTCGCGCCAGATTACGCGATCGCGGCCGAGGGCACCGACTTCGGCCTGACATGGCAGGGCTGCGGCTATGCGCTCTACCGCGTGCGGATCTTCGGGCAGGGCGTGTTCTCGCCGATCCTCGAGGCGCCCACCGATCCGCGACGCCACCCGAACCCGATCTACCGCCTTGGCCCGGTTATCGATGCGCTCCACGCCTGGGGCCTGAAGTTCGAGCGCGATTCGATCATGGAAACTGCCAGCGGCGCGATCCATCCCAAAGTCCAGATCGCCTCGGTACGCGGCGGCATGCCGATCGATTTCGGCGCGGGGACGGAGGTCTGCGCGCTCTATATCGACGTCTCGCTGAACCCGCGCCAGAAGGCCGCCGATGCCTATCACGGCATCATGGAGGCCATGCGCGGCGTGGATGTGGAGGCTTTCGACGTCGAGCCGGTGGTCGTGCGCCACGGTTTCGAGGCGCGTCCATCCGAAGTGGCGCCGCTGGTCGGCGCGGTCGATGCCGCCACCCGGCTGGCGCGCGGCGCGGGGGTGGAGCCGGCGCACCCGGTCTATTCCAGCATGTGGCGCGATCATAACGTGTTCAACATGCACCGCGTGCCCGCCGTCACCACCGGCATGCCGCGCTGGCGACCGACCGGCGCAGACATGGCCTCCAGCGCGCTGGTCTACGCCCTGACGATGCTTGCCGTCTGCGGCCGGGGCGAGGCGCCGGTCGAGCAGGTGGGAACCAGTGTGTACGGCAACGAGACGCCTTTCGACTAAGGTATACGCCGCTCTTGCCGAGTTGACGGAGGCTCGATAGACCTTCGTCATAAGGTCGCCAAAGTACGAAATTGCCAAAGTACTAAAGGACGCCCGTTCGGGAAGGGTGCCACCGGTCTATCAGGGTGGTTCTCGCTTGCGCATCACGACGAATGTCTACCCCAAGGAACAACGCCGTGACGCCTGGCGGTTCGCGCTCAAACGCCTGTCGCTGACGCTCGACGAGGCGGATGAGGCGACGCTCTATGGCGAGCTGATCCATTTCCGATCCAGCACCCATATCGACTTCATCCGCGTCACCGGCACCGCCCAATCGTGGACCATCGACTTCCGTGACCAGCCCGCCACCTACTGGCTGGCGATGATCCTCGACGGCAGCGCCACCATGCGCGATGCCGGGCAGGAACTGCGCCTTGCCGATGGGGATATCATCTGCGGGCGCGGCGATTCTCCGGTGAACCTCGCCTTCGCGGGCGATAATCGCAGCCTGATCGTGCAAGTGCCGCACAGCGAACTCAGCCAGCGCCTGAAGACCCCGATCAGCGGCCCGCCGCGCAAGATCGGCACGGACGGCGGATCGGCGCGCATTTTCGCGGGCATGCTGCGTTCGCTGGCCGATACGCTGACCGATATCACCACCGATCAGGCGCGGCCGGTCGAGCTGGCTTTCCCGGAATTCCTCGTCACCGCCTTGCTCGACAATGCCCCGGCCAAGGCGCTGGGCGGCGCGGCGGGCATGCGCGCGGCGCTGCTGGAACGCATCTTCCAGACCATCGAGATTCGCCTTTCCGATCCGGACCTCAATTACCAGCAAGTCGCTGCCGAGCACGGCATCTCGCCCCGCTATCTCCAGAAGCTGTTCGAATCGATCGACGACAGCTTCGGCCACTATGTGAAAGTGCGCCGCCTCGAACGCTGTAGGCTCGATCTTCGCAGTCCGCTTCACGTGCAGAAGTCGATTTCGGACATCCTGTTCGAATGGGGCTTCAACGACAGCGCCTCGTTCAGCCGCGCCTTTCGCGAGCAGTACGGCATCAGCCCCCGCGAATACCGCAAGGCGCCGCCGCAGGAGCAGGCGGCGGTGGAATTGCTGCGTCGCGGTCGTCCGGCCCGCAAGGAGCGTATTGCCAAAGTCGAAGAGGCGGTCGAGGTCGAGGAAGTTCTCGACGAGCAGTTGGAAGAACCGGCCGACGAGGCCCCGCAAGTGCCCGCCTACATGGGCGACACCGGCACCTCGCGCCATCATCACCTGCCCGCCACGCCCGAGACGATCCACTGGGGCTATCTCAGCAAGGACCTGAAACCGGCGCTGCGCGTGCGGTCGGGCGACTTCGTGACGATCGAGGCGCTGACTCATCACGCCAACGACGATCCGGAGCGCATGGTCGAAGGCGATGCCGGGGTGGAGAGCGTGTACCACTGGGACCACTGCGGCAAGACGGTCGAGCGGCGCGGCGCGGGGCCGATGGACGCCAGCGCTTTCGGGCGCGGGCCGGGTGAGGGCTTTGGTGTGCATATCTGCACCGGGCCGATCCACATCGAAGGCGCCATGCCGGGCGACCTGATCGAAGTGCGCATCCTCGATCTGAAACCGCGCCCGAGCGGCAATTCGCGCTTTGCCGGCAAGAGCTTCGGCTCCAACGCCGCGACGTATTGGGGCTTCCATTACAACGATCTGCTGACCGAGCCGAAGAACCGCGAGGTCGTGACGATCTACGAAGTGGAAGCGGCGGGCGGGCGGCTGCCCACAGCGCACGCGGTCTATTCCTACCGCTGGACGCCGCAGGTCGATCCCTCGGGGGTGACTCATTCGCGTTACGACTATCCGGGGGTGCCAGTCGATCCGGAGACCATCGAGCGCAATTACGACATCCTGCAAAACGTCGAGATCCCGATCCGCCCGCATTTCGGCGTGATCGCGGTGGCGCCGAACCATAACGGGCTGGTCGATTCCGTGCCGCCTGCCAGCTTCGGCGGCAATCTCGACAACTGGCGCACCGGCCCCGGCGCGCGGGTGTTCCTGCCGGTGCAGGTGCCCGGCGCGCTGCTTTCGCTGGGCGATCCCCATGCCTCGCAGGGGGACAGCGAGCTTTGCGGCACCGCCATCGAATGTTCGATGACCGGGCTGATCCAGATCGTCCACCACAAGGGCGCGGGCGTGATGGAGCAGTTGAAAGACGTCGATTACCCGCTGATCGAGACCGAGACCGAGTGGGTCATCATGGGCTTCTCGCACCCCGATTACCTCAAGGAACTGGGGCCGGATGCGCAGAGCGAGGTCTACAAGCAAAGCTCGATCGATGCCGCCATGCGCGATGCCTTCCGCAAGGCGCGGCGGTTCCTGATGACGGCCAAGCAATTGACCGAGGATGAGGCGATCTCGCTGCTTTCGGTGGGCGTGGACTTCGGCGTGTCGCAGATCGTCAACGGGAATTACGGGGTGCACGCGGTGATCCGCAAGGCGCTGTTCACGAGTTGATTTAAACCCGAGCGTTTGTACCCCACACTCCCGTCATCCCCGCGAAGGCGGGGATCCCGCTTCTTCTGGCGGCGTGGCAGAAAGGAAGCGGGGCCCCCGCCTTCGCGGGGGCGACGGGGTTTGGTTGTGAGGGGCTGGTCTTTGATAGGCGGATCCTCCCCTGCAAGGGGAGGGGGACCGCCCCCCGCTCATCCTGAGCTTGTCGAAGGAAGGGTGGTGGAGGGGTGTCAGCCTCTCGGTCGCGCGTGACTGGGCCGGTTACACCCCTCCGTCAGCGCTTCGCGCTGCCACCTCCCCTTGCAGGGGAGGACTTCTTAATCCGCGTCGTCTTCCAGTGCGTGCATGTCGTCGTCCGACAGGCCGAAGTGGTGCCCCACCTCATGCACCACCACATGCGTCACAAGGTCTTCCAGCGACACATCGGTCTCGCACCACTCCGCCAGCAGCGGCTGGCGGTAGAGCGTGATGCGCGGGCGGAACTCGCCCGAAACCCACACCGATTCCTCGTCCAGCGGGCGGCCGTGGTAAAGGCCGGACAGTTCCCAGGGATCCTCGATCCCCAGTGCCCGCAGCGTCTCCTCGTCCGCGAACTCCTCGATGTGGACGGTGATCCCGTCGAGGTGCTGCGCGAACGGCTCGGGAATGCGTGCGAAGGCGGCGTGGGCGAGAGCCTCGAATTCGGCGGGGCCGGGGGCGTTTCCGAAGCGCTGACTCATGCGGTTACTCCTGTCCGGCGACGATACGCTCGATCCCGGCGGCGGTGGAGGGGTGGTAGGTGGGCTTGGCCTCGGCGAAGAAGTCCCGCGCCTTGGGCTGGCCCCAGTCGCCCTGCTTCATCAGCCCCTTGTAGAGCGGATAGACCAGCAGCCCGCGCCCGATCCGCGAGAGATAGCTACGCAGATAGGGCACTGCCGGATCGTAGCGGTTGGCGATGGCCAGTTCGAACCATGCCGACTGGATATAGGCATTGCTCGATGCGGAAAGGCCCAGCGTCTCGTCCAGTTCCTTAAGGCGCGCGGGCGTCTGCTGGCGGTCAATGCCGTTGAGGAAGCGCAGCCATTCCTGCGTGGTCCAGCCCGTGGGCTGCACCGCGCTGGCAGGCCCACCGGCGTTGAAGGCGGCCAGCTTGGTATCGATCTTGGCCAGCGTCGCGCTGTGCACGCGCACGGCATTGTCGGGCAGGCCCGCGCCATAAGACCAGCGGTCGAGCTGGAGCTTCAGTTCCAGTTCCGGCTGGTCCTTCAGCAGGCGTTCGCGCAGGTCCGCAAGGAACCCGGCGGTGGTCTGCGGCTGGAAGGCGTGACGGTCGAAGTAGGAGGTGAGATAGGCGTCCCACTTCTCGCGGCCGACCGTATATTCGATCATGCGCAGGAAGTTGGAGCCCTTGGTGTAATCCACCTCGCCCGCGCCCGGATCGCCGTGCAGGCGCGTGACGGCGCCGGTCTGGCCGCCGCCGTCGGCGATCTCGCGCTGCATCACGTCCCAGTCGAGATCGGCATAAGTCGCGGCCTGCTCCTTGCCGTAGAGCGCCTCCATGATGCGGTTCTCGAAGTAGGTGGTGAAGCCCTCGTTCAGCCACGAATCCGACCATGTGGCATTGGTGACGAGATTGCCCGACCACGAATGCGCCAGTTCATGCGCGACGACATCGGTGTTCGAGCGGTCGCCCGTGACGATGGTCGGCGTCAGGAAGGTCAGCATCGGGTTTTCCATGCCGCCGTAGGGGAAGGCGGGCGGCAGCACGAGCATGTCGTAGCGGCCCCAGCGATAGGGTCCGTAGAGCTTGCTGGCGGCGTCGATCATCTTCTCGACATCGACGAATTCCTTCGCCGCCTTGTCCAGCATCGGCGCCTCGGCCCAGACGCCCGAGCGGGGGCCGAGCGAGCGGAACTTCAGGTCGCCCACCGCAAAGGCGATCAGGTAGGGCGGCACCGGCTTGTCCATGCGGAAGCGGAACTGGCGGCGGCCGTCGGGCAGCGCCTCGCCCTTGTCTCCCGAGAGCTTTTCCGCGCTCATCACCGCGACCAGATTGCCCGGCACGCGAAAGGTGGCGTCCCAGGTCTGGCGGATGCCGGGGCTGTCCTGCGTCGGGATCCACGAGCGGTTGAGGATCGATTCGCCCTGGCTGAACAGGAACGGCTGCTTCTTGCCGAACGTCATTTCCGGCGGCAGCCATTGCAGCGCGGACGCGCCGGGCTTGGTGCGGTAGGTGATCCTGACCTGCTTGGCGCCCGCCAGTTCGACCGTCAGCGCGGAGCCAATGTCCGCATTCTTCGCGTCCTTGGGGCCGACCGTCCACTTGAGCGGGTTGCCTGTCGCCATGTCGGTGACGGCGGAAATGGCGATGTCGTTGACGTCGAGCACGACTTGCGTGGCGCCGGGCGCGGCAAGAATGTCGAGCACGGCGCTGCCGGACAGCGTCTTCGTGGCGAAATCGACATCGAGGTCGAGCGCGACATGGGTGACGCGCGCCACTTGCGGCTCGGCGTGAGTCCAGACGTCTTTCGCCTCGGGCGTGGTCAGGATCGGGGCGGGACCGGAATTCGAGGTATTTTGGGCCATTGCGGGCGAGATGGCGACGGAAGCGGAGCCGGCAAGCAGCGCGGCAGCAAGAAGGATACGCATGGGCGCGGATTATGGCCGCGCCCATGCGTAGGCGCAAGCGCAGCTAGGGCGTGATCCGATCATGCTGAATCGGATCACGCCCTAGCCATTCTTTGTGTGCCGCATTTTCCGGGTCGTCAGGTGATCCCACCTGACTTGAAAATGCTTAGAGCGACGACGGATAGATGTCGAAATGCCGCGTGCCGCCGGCGCGCGCGATAGCCGCTTGCACATCGGCGCGGCCGCGCAGCACTTGCATTCCGGCATCGAACGGCCCCGGTGGGACTCCGGCGGGAAGCGCACGATAGTCGCTGAGCTGGGCAAGAGCATCGATGCGGAGCGTGGGATCGTTCAGCCGGGCAATCATCGCCGCCGCTGCCGTGTCGATCCGTCCCAGGCAGAGTTGCAGGTCGGTGAAGGCTTCGGGATGATCTTTCGCATGGGCCACGGCGTAGGCGAGGTCGGCATTCGCGGCGTCGGTCTGCCCCAGTGCCTGCGCGGCGCAGCCATGGGCGAGGTGGAATTCCATCATGCCGTAAGGGCTGGCTATGGCGACGGGCTGATCGGCAAACGGCGCAAGCACCGTCATCGCGTCCTGCTGATGGCCGAACCGAATGTGGAGATAGGCAAGGTTGATCGTCTGGCTGAAATTGGGCTTACCGTATTCGCCCAGTGCGATGGCGGCTTGATAGGCCTCCACCGCCTTGTCGTAGCGACCGAGCTGTTCGTAAGTCCGCGCCATGCCGTCCCACCACCAGTTGATCCGGTCCTTGCGGTCCGAGAACTGCTTGGCCAGCGCGCCATCCGGTCGCGCGGCTTCGAGCGTGGCCAGCGCCTTGTCGCCCTGCCCCAGCGCGCGCTGGGTCGCGGCAAGATCGATCGGCAGGGCCAGGAGGCCGGGCCGCTCGAGGCTCATCTTCTCCAGCACCGAAACTTCGTGCCGATAGGCATCGCTCAGCTTGAAGTCGGCCGGTAGCAGGCCGCGCAGCACCGGATCGAGGCTGGCATCGCGCATGGCGGAGCCGAGGCGCAATTTGCCCAGCATCGCCTTGGCCTGGTCCGGCTTGCCGTCCTTCGCGAGCTGGCGGGCGTGGGCCAGACGCATTCCGTCGAAGCCGAATTCATACTGTGCCGGTGCGAAATCGTCGGCGCTCACCAATGCGGTCAGGCGGCCATAGGCCGGATCGTCGGGCGTCGCGGCGAGCTTGCGGGCCAGCGCGAAAATCCATTCGTTCTCGAACGTCGCCGCCGCTGAAGGCTTTTTCATCACCGCTTCCAGCGTGGTCACGGCATCCTCGTTGCGGCCGGTGTCGATCTCGACGCCGTAGCGGATGCGCCAGGCGACATCGGGCGCGCCGGGCAGGGCGGTGAGCATCCGGGCATGGACCAGCGCCGGCTCCAGCTTGTTGGTGTCGCCCTCGCACAGCGTTGCCGCCAGCAGGACCGGCGCCTGCTGCTTGGGTTCGAGCGTGGTGAAGTCCTTGCGGGCGAGGATCGGCGAAACCAGCTTGAGCGCGCCGTTGCAGTCATTGCCGTTCATCGTCGATTGCAGGCGCGGCAGTGTCTTCGCCACGGTTTCGCCGATGTCGCGTGCCTGCGCGCCTGCGGCAAGCAGCGCGGTTCCGCCCAGAAGCGCCAGAACGAATGCGCTTCGACCCAGTTTCGTCATGATTTCCCCCGTTTCAGGGGAGCGATGCTAGGAGGCCGCCGCGCGCTTGTCAGCAGGCGGGGCGGCGAAAAATGCGGCCATCCCCGATGGATATGCCGAGACAGCTTCGTGCCGCGATGTTAGCAAATGTCGCGGTTCCGGCCCGGCCGGGACCATTCCCTGAAAGGCGGAGGTGTGGACCATGCCCAAGATGATCTTCGTGAACCTGCCCGTGCGCGATCTGACGGCCTCCTCGGCTTTCTACGTCGCTTTGGGCGGGACGGTGAATCCGCAGTTCTCGAATGAAGATGCCGTCTGCGTGATGTTTTCGGACGCCATCGGCGTCATGCTGCTGACCCATGCCTACTACGGCGGATTTACCAAGCGCCCGATCGGCGATGCGCGGACCAGCAGTCAGGCACTGATCGCACTGTCCGCCGAGAGCCGGGACGATGTCGATTCAATCGTGAACCGCGCGGCGGCGGCAGGCGGCACCGCCGATCCCGATCCGGTGCAGGACCTCGGCTTCATGTACAACCGCCATGTCGAAGATCCCGACGGCTATGTCTGGGAGGTGATGTGGATGGACCCGTCCGCAGTGGACGGCGGGGCGCAGACGGACTGACCCTTCAAGGCCGGTTCCGCAACGCATCGGTCGATGCGTTGCGGAACCAGATGAGCCAGTGGCTCAGACGTCGAGATTGGCGACGTTGAGAGCGTTTTCCTGAATGAATTCGCGGCGCGGTTCGACCACGTCGCCCATCAGGCGGGTGAAGATCTCGTCGGTGACGTCGGCGTCTTCCACCTTGACCTGAAGCAGGGCGCGGTTTTCCGGATCGAGCGTGGTTTCCCAGAGCTGATCGGCATTCATCTCGCCAAGGCCCTTGTAGCGCTGGATCGAGAGGCCCTTGCGGCCCGCGGCGAGCACCGCGTCCAGCAATTGCAGCGGGCGGGTGATTGCATCGGCGCCCAGCACCGGACGGGTGGCGGCCGCTTCGTCTTCGGTCTCGGTCGCTTCGCTCTCGACCACGGCGCTGGCGCGGGTGAAGCGGGCGGCACCGGCGTAGACGTCGGTATTTTCGGCCGAAAGGCGGGCAAGCTTGCGGGCCTCGGCACTGGCCAGGAACGCGCCTTCGATCTTGTGGTGATCGGTGACGCCGCGCCACAGGCGCTCGATTTCCAGATTGCCTTCCTCGGTCATGCGCGCGGACCAGCGGGCCTCAAGATCGCCGCGATCGAGCCACTTGGCCGTGCGTTCCAGCGCGGCGTTGCGGTCGGCGGGGGAGAGATCGGGCTCGAACGCGCCGGAAAGTGCCAGTGCCTCGATAATGGTGGGATCGAAGCGGCGCGGCACGAAGGCCATCAGATTGCGGAAGCGGATCGCGTGTTCGACCAGGATGGCAAGGTCGGGGCCCATGCGCGCGCCGCCCGAGGTTTCGAGCACGCGGCCGGCCGTCCCGGCCTCGACCAGATAGCGGTCGAGCGCGGCGTTGTCCTTGAGGTAGACCTCGCTGCGGCCCTTGGCGACCTTGTAGAGCGGCGGCTGCGCGATGAAGAGGTGCCCGGCGCGGATGATGTCCGGCATCTGGCGGTGGAAGAACGTCAGCAGCAGCGTGCGGATGTGGGCGCCGTCGACGTCGGCGTCGGTCATGATGACGATCTTGTGGTAGCGCAGCTTCTCAAGATTGAAGTCGTCGCGGATCCCCGTGCCCATGGCCTGGATCAGCGTGCCCACTTCCTTTGAAGAGATGATGCGGTCAAACCGCGCGCGCTCGACGTTGAGGATCTTGCCCTTGAGCGGCAGGATCGCCTGCGTCTTGCGGTCACGCCCGGACTTGGCCGAGCCGCCTGCGGAGTCACCCTCGACCAGGAACAGTTCGCACTTGCTGGGATCGCGCTCCTGGCAGTCGGCCAGCTTGCCCGGCAGCGAGGCAATGTCCATCGCGCCCTTGCGGCGGGTCAATTCGCGGGCGCGGCGTGCGGCTTCACGCGCGGCGGCGGCGTCGATCACCTTCAGGATGATGGTCTTGGCGTGGCCGGGGTTTTCCTCCAGCCAGTCGCTCATCTTGTCCGCCATCAGCGCTTCGAGCGGCTGGCGCACTTCGGAGGAGACCAGCTTGTCCTTGGTCTGCGACGAGAACTTGGGATCGGGCAGCTTGACCGAGACGATCGCGGTGAGCCCTTCGCGCATGTCGTCGCCCGAAAGCGAGACCTTCTCCTTCTTGAGCAGGCCCGAACGCTCGGCATAGCCGTTGAGCGTGCGCGTCAGCGCGGCGCGGAACGCGGCAAGGTGGGTGCCGCCGTCACGCTGCGGGATGTTGTTGGTGAAGCACAGGACGTTCTCGTAGTACGAATCGTTCCACTCGAGCGCCACTTCCATGCCGATGCCGTCCTTGTCGGCGCCGATCGAGATCGGTTCGGGCATGAGCGGCTGCTTGTTGCGGTCGAGGTACTTCACGAAAGCGCCGATGCCGCCTTCGTAATAGAGATCGTGTTCCTTGACCTCCTCATGGCGCTTGTCGCGCAGGAGAATGCGCACGCCGGAGTTCAGGAAGGCCAGTTCGCGGTAGCGGTGTTCCAGCTTGTCGAAGTCGAACTCGGTGACGTTCTTGAACGTCTCGGTCGAGGCGAGGAAGGTCACGCGGGTGCCCTTCTTGAAGCCGTTGTCGTCCGGATTCTGGCTGACCTTCGGCGCATCGCCGACGATCTTGAGCGGCGCCACGGCATCGCCGTTGGCGAACTTCATCCAGTGCTCCTTGCCGTCGCGCCAGATGGTGAGTTCGAGCCACTCGGAAAGCGCGTTCACCACCGAGACGCCCACGCCGTGGAGGCCGCCGGACACCTTGTAGGCGTTGTCGTCCGAAGTGTTCTCGAATTTGCCGCCGGCATGGAGCTGGGTCATGATGACCTCGGCCGCCGAGACGCCTTCCTCGGAATGGAGGCCGGTGGGAATGCCGCGTCCGTTGTCCTCGACCGAGACCGAGCCATCGGGATTGAGTTCGATCAGCACGAGGTCGCAGTGACCTGCCAGTGCCTCGTCAATCGCGTTGTCCGAGACTTCGAACACCATGTGGTGAAGACCGGAGCCGTCGTCGGTGTCGCCAATGTACATGCCCGGACGCTTGCGGACCGCGTCAAGGCCCTTCAGGACCTTGATCGAATCCGCGCCGTAGCTGTTCTGGTTCTTGCCGTTGTCGGGCCGGGCGTTGTCGGGTCGGGTGTCGTCGGAGCTAGCCATATCGAGCATATAGGGTTTGGGGGCGAGGAACCCAAGCAAAACCGGCTGAGGGGGCGGGCTTTTCCACAAGACTGGGACAGACGCGCGGGCATGATCGCCGCCGGGCTGTTTTGCCGCCCGCGATGACGCCGAAACGGATGCAAAAAGGGCGGCCCCTTGGGGAGCCGCCCTTCGCCATGTGTGGTTCGCCCATGCCGGGAGGGTGCATGAACTTCCGCCGCAGGGCACACACCCAGCGCCCACGGCAGCAGCGAATGCCGGGAGGGGCATCCGCGAATTTATGGCTTGTCCTGCAAACTTACGTTTTTTGGCTTATCGCTAACCGTGCGGTCACGTCGCCCGGTCATGAATCCCAATTACGCCGGTGGGGAATTTTTGCAAATTACAAAGCAACAAAATTACGTGCATGTTTTGCAACGTTGCTCGCAGGAGAGAGCGCCGGGGGCGGGTTAACCGCAAATCCTCGCGGGAATGCGCGCCTCCACTGGACACCTGCGGCCTCTGCCTATAGTGGCCGGCCATGACTGACCAGACTCCCGCCCGGACTCCGGGCCACAGTTCCGATTCTATCCTGATCGTCGACTTCGGCAGCCAGGTGACCCAGCTTATCGCACGCCGCGTGCGCGAGGCCGGCGTCTATTCCGAGATCGCCCCGTTCAACGCCGCGAAGGAAGCCTTCGCCCGCATGAATCCGGCCGGCGTGATCCTCTCGGGATCGCCCGCATCGGTGCTGGACGAGAATGGCCCGCGCATTCCCGCCGAAATCCTTGATAGCGGCCTGCCGGTGCTCGGCATCTGTTATGGCCAGCAATCGCTGATGCACCAGCTTGGCGGTGAAGTGCTGGCGGGCGATTCGGGCGAATTCGGCCGCGCCTTCATCGAAATCGGCGACGATTGCGCGCTGTTCGACGGCCTCTGGGCCAAGGGCGAGCGCCATCAGGTCTGGATGAGCCATGGCGACAAGGTGACCAGCCTTGCCCCCGGTTTCCGTCCCGTTGCATCGAGCGAAGGCGCGCCTTTCGCGGTGATCGCCAATGACGAGAAGCGCATCTACGCGATGCAGTTCCACCCCGAAGTCGTGCACACGCCCGACGGCGGCAAGCTGCTGAAGAACTTCGTGCGCCACGTCTGCGGCCTTGCCGGCGACTGGACCATGGCCGAGTTCCGCAAGACCAAGATCGACGAGATCCGCGCCCAGGTCGGCGAAGGCCGCGTGATTTGCGGCCTGTCGGGCGGCGTCGATTCCGCGGTGGCCGCGCTGCTGATCCATGAAGCGATCGGCGACCAGCTCACGTGCGTCTTCGTCGACGGCGGCATCCTGCGCATGGGCGAGGCCGAACAGGTCGTCAGCCTGTTCCGCGGCCACTACAACATCCCGCTGGTCCACGTCGACGCATCGACGCTGTTCCTCAACGGCCTTGCCGGCGTCACCGACCCCGAGGCCAAGCGCAAGTTCATCGGCAAGACCTTCATCGACGTCTTCGAGGACGAGGCGAAGAAGATCGGCGGCGCCGAGTTCCTGGCGCAGGGCACGCTCTACCCGGACGTGATCGAATCGGTCTCGTTCACCGGCGGTCCCTCGGTGACGATCAAGAGCCACCACAACGTCGGCGGCCTGCCCGAGCGCATGAACATGAAGCTCGTCGAGCCGCTGCGCGAACTGTTCAAGGACGAAGTCCGCGAACTGGGCCGCGAACTGGGCCTGCCCGAGATCTTCGTGGGCCGCCACCCGTTCCCCGGACCGGGCCTGGCGATCCGCATCCCCGGCGAAGTGACGCGCGAGCGCTGCGACATCCTGCGCAAGGCCGACGCGATCTACCTTGAGGAAATCCGCAATGCGGGTCTCTACGACGCGATCTGGCAGGCCTTCGCGGTGCTGCTGCCGGTCAAGACTGTCGGCGTGATGGGCGATGGCCGCACCTACGACAACGTCTGCGCCCTGCGCGCCGTGACCTCGACCGACGGCATGACGGCGGATATCTATCCCTTCGACGCCGCGTTCCTGTCACGCGTGGCCACCCGCATCATCAACGAGGTGAAGGGCATCAACCGCGTGGTCTACGACTACACCTCGAAGCCGCCGGGCACGATCGAGTGGGAATGATCTTTCCCACCCGTCACTTGAAAATAAGCATATAAATCAAAAGCTTTTTAAGCGCTTGGCCATGGCCAAGGATGCTTTGAGCGATTGACCCAGGCGTAAGATCGAAACCATGCCCCCCCATCCGGGGCGGCATGGTTTCGTGCCGTTAGTTTCCTCGGGGTAATGTCCCGCCCATCTCCTGACTTTCCCCGATGCCCTGCCTGAAGCGGTCCGGACTATCCCTGCGGCATTCTTTCAAGTTTGCAGCCGGAGCGGACGATGGCGAAGCGGCCCAATATTCTCGTAATCTGGGGTGATGATATCGGCTGGCAGAACGTCAGCGCCTACGGCCTGGGCACGATGGGCTATACCACGCCCAATATCGATCGCGTCGGCTATGAAGGGATCCGCTTCACCGATCACTATGCCCAGCAGAGCTGCACGGCCGGCCGCGCCGCTTTCATCACCGGCCAATATCCGATCCGCTCCGGCATGGTCACGGTTGGTCAGCCCGGCGATGCATTGGGCTTGCAAAAGGAATCGCCCTGCCTTGCCGAAGTCCTGAAGGAAGCAGGCTATCGCACCGGTCATTTCGGCAAGAGCCATCTCGGAGACCGCAACGAGCACTTGCCGACCAACCACGGCTTCGACGAGTTTTTCGGCAACCTCTATCACCTCAACGTGTCCGAAGAGGACGAACAGCGGGACTATCAGAACTTCGCCAAGGCCTATGCCGGAAGTCTTGAGGCCTACGAGGAGAAGTTCGGCGCGCGCGGCGTGATCCACAGCTGGGCGACGGACGTTGACGATCCAACCGAGGATCCGCGTTTCGGCAAGGTCGGCAAGCAGAAGATCGTCGATACCGGCCCGCTTCACCAGGAGCGCATGCACGAGGTGGACGAGAAGGAATTCATTCCGCCCGCGCTCGAATTCATGAAGAACGCCAAGGATGCGGACGAACCGTTCTTCGTCTGGCTGAACACCAGTCGCATGCACCTCTACACGCGCCTCAACGACAAGTGGCGTTATGCCGCCGAGAAATATACCTCGGAAGCCGATCTTCACGGTTCGGGCATGCTGCAGCACGATCACGACGTGGGCATCGTCCTCGATTGGCTGAAGGAGAACGGCCTCGAAGAGGACACTATCGTCTGGTATTCGACCGACAACGGGCCGGAGCACTCGTCATGGCCGCACGGCGCGACAACGCCGTGGCGCGGCGAGAAGATGACCACTTACGAAGGCGGCGTACGTGTCATCTCGATGCTGCGCTGGCCCGGCGTGATCGCGCCGCTGCAGCTCAAGAACGGCATTCAATGCCATCAGGACATGTTCACCACGCTCGCCAAGGCCGCCGGGGTGGAGAATGTGCAGGACAAGGTGCTGGCCGAGAAGAAGCAGTACATCGATGGCGTCGACAACCTCGATTACTGGCTGGGCAAGGCCGAGGAATCCTCTCGCAATCACGTGTTCCACTATAACGAATCCAAGCTGACGGCGATGCGGATGGGGCCGTGGAAGTGGCACTTCTCGACCAACGAGGATTACTACGGAAACATGGTCGGCCGTTCCAAGCCGCTGGTGTTCAACATCCGCATGGATCCCTTCGAAAGCTACGACAATTCCGACTCCTACGGCCATCTGATCCAGAAGGTTTCGTGGCAGACCGGACCGCTGGGCGAATTGATGAAGGACCATCTCATGACGCTGGCGAAGTATCCCCCGGTGCAGGGCGGCAAGAGCTTCGACATGTCCAACGTGGTCGAGCAGTTCATGAGCAAGGGGCACGAGTAGCAAAACCCGCACCGGGCGGCGCGTTGTCGCAGGCCCGGCGCGCACCGGCTCGAGGAGGGGGCGCACTTGCTGGAAGCCATAGGTGAATTGCTGCCCCTGGCCGTGGGCTTATCGATCAGCCCGCTGCCCATCATCGCGATGATCGTGCTTTTGATGTCGCCCAAAGCGCCGATATCGGCGCCGGCGTTCATGCTGGGCTGGATGATCGCCATTGCAGCCGCGCTGATCCTGTTCGGCAGTCTGGCCGGGCTGGGTTTCGGAAAAGGCGGAAGCGGCGGGATTGTCGCGGCGGTGAAGATGGCTCTCGGAGCGGGCCTGCTGCTGCTTGCCTTGATGGAGTGGCGGGCGCGGCCGCGACGCGGCGAGACCGCGCAACTACCCCACTGGCTTGAGGCCGTAGAGAGGATGGGCCCGTTCGCGGCAGGCGGCCTGGGGTTCGGGATCTATGCGGCCAATCCCAAGAATCTGACCGTCGGCATCGCGGCGGGCGTGGCCTTCGGTCAAACCCGGCTTCCGCCAGGCCAGGCTGCGCTCGTTTGTCTGGTCTATGTGCTGATTGCTGCGAGCACCGTGGTCGTGCCGGTGATTGGCTATTTCGTCGCTCGGGAGCGGGTGCGGCCTTGGCTCGACGAGATGCGTGACTGGCTCACCCAGCATAACGCGGCGGTCATGGCCGTGCTGCTGTTGATCGTGGGGGCCATGATGTTCGGCAAAGGCGTTTCATCGCTCGCCGGGTGAGAGTGATCGGGTCTCGGCTCTCGACGTTCCATCCGCAGGTTTCGCGCCCGTTCAGTTCGGTAGCCGGCTGTGCCGCTTCAGGTGTTACCCTTCGCGTGGCTAGGGACATCCCCGATACCTGCGATTGCCTAACCCGTCAGGATGGCGGCTCACCTCCCATGATGTGAGTGAGTCCATGTCCGACATCGATCGTAGCCACCTCCCGCTTCCCCGGCCGCCGTTCACCGGCAAGATCGGCAAGACCTATCAGGAGTCGGAAAGCCAGTGGCCGGAATTGCCCAAGCCGCCCAAGGGGGCGCCGAATGTCGTTCTCATATTGCTGGATGACGTGGGCTTCGGCCAGGCGAGCACGTTCGGCGGGCCGGTGCCGACGCCGGTTCTGGACAAGTTGGCGGGCACCGGGCTGCGCTACACGCGGTTTCACACGACGGCGATCTGCGGCCCGTCGCGCGCGGCGCTGATTACCGGGCGCAATCACCACAATTGCGGCACCGGGTTCCTGTCGGAATGGGCAACCGGATTCCCCAGCTACAACAACATGATCCCGCAATCGACCTCTACGGTCGGGCGCATCCTGAAGGAAAACGGCTACGCCACCAGCTGGTTCGGCAAGAACCACAATACGCCGGACTGGGAGAGCAGCGTCGCCGGGCCGTTCGACCGCTGGCCCACCGGCATGGGTTTCGACTATTTCTATGGCTTCATCGCCGGGGAAACCCACCAGTACTACCCGGTCCTCTTCGAGAACACCGTCGCCGTGGAGCCCGACAAGTCGCCCGAGGAAGGCTACCATTTCCAGACCGACATGACCGACCGCGCGATCAACTGGATCCGCTATTCGAAGTCGGTGGCGCCCGATAAGCCCTATTTCTGCTACTTCGCGCCGGGCGCCGCCCATGCGCCGCATCATGCCCCGGCCGAGTGGCGGGACAAGTTCAAGGGCCAGTTCGATCAGGGCTGGGAAAAGGTCCGCGAGGAAACCTATCAGCGGCAGCTCGCCGCCGGCATCATCCCGCCGGACACCGAACTGACGGCGAAGCCGGACTGGGTGCAGGACTGGGACAGCCTCTCGGCCGACGAGAAGAAGCTGTTTGCGCGGTTCATGGAGAACTTCGCCGGCTATCTGTCCTTCGCCGATCACGAATGCGGCCGTCTGATCGACGCCGTGCAGGGTCTGCCGGACGCGGACAATACGATCATCATCTATATCGTCGGCGATAACGGCGCGAGTTCCGAAGGCGGCATGACCGGGACCGTGAACGAGGTGATGAACCTCAACGGCATCCCCTCGTCGATCGAGGACAATCTGGCCGCCTATGACGAGATCGGCGGCCCGGATACCGAGCCGCACTATCCGCTGGGCTGGGCCTGGTGCGGCAACGCGCCGTTCCAGTGGGTGAAGCAGGTCGCCTCCCACTTCGGCGGATCGCGCAATCCGATGGTGATTTCGTGGCCGGACAAGATCAAGGACAAGGGCGGGATGCGGCCGCAGTTCTGCCACCTGATCGATATCGTGCCGACTCTGCTGGACGCTGCGGGCATTCCCGCGCCGGATTACGTCAACGGCGTCGAACAGAAGCCGATGGACGGCGTTTCCATCCAGTCGACATTCGCCAGCGCCGATGCCCATGCCGTGCGCGAACGGCAGTATTTCGAGGTCTTCTCCAACCGGGCGATCTACGACAAGGGCTGGATCGCCTGCGCCCAGCACACGTTCCCGTGGCGGCAGGACTTCGCGCCGGGCCACTGGGAAAACGACACCTGGGAACTCTACAACATCGACGAGGACTTCAGCGAGGCCAAGAATCTGGCCGCCAAGCACCCGGAAAAGGTGGAGGAACTGAAGCGGATCTTCGACGAGGAAGCGGAGAAATACAACGTCTACCCGCTCGACGATCGCGGCGCCGGTCGTCTCGCCGAACCCAAGCCGTCACCCGGCGGCGCGGATCCGAACCGTACCGAATTCACCTATTTCGAAGGCGCGGCGCGGCTGCCGGAAACGGCATCGCCCAATACCAAGAACCGCTCGCACTCGATCAAGGTAGCCGTGGATAACGACTCCGGCAAAGCCGAAGGCGTGCTGCTCGCAGCAGGCGGAGGTTCGGCCGGGTATGCGATCTACATTCTCGATGGCAAGCCGGTGTACCACTACAACTTCTTCGAAAAGGTGCGGCTGAACGTCGTGTCCAGCAAGCCGCTGCCCAAGGGCAAGTCCACGCTCGAAGTCGCCTTCGCCTATGACGGCGGCGGGCTGGGCAAGGGCGGCGAGGCCGTGCTGCTGCTCAATGGCGAGGAAGTCGGCCGGGGCCGTATCGAACAGACGGTCGCGGGCCGGTTCGGCATCGATACTTTCGGGGTCGGCGCGGACAGCGGATCGCCGGTGTCGGATGCCTACAAGCCGCCGTTCGCCTTCAAGGGCGGCAAGATCGAGCGTGTGGACATCAAGCTGGCCGCCCGCAACCTCAGCCAGAGCGAGGAAGACGAACTGCACGAGCGCTACCTGGCGTTCGCCCAGCATATCGAGTGAACTTTCGGGAACAGGCAAAGCCCATCATCGCGGCGCCGGGCGAACCATGCCGATCGCCCGGCGCACGCGACTTCTGACCGGATCGGAGACCGACATGACTCTCGTGCAGGCCATGAAGCTGCTCGTTTTGCTGAGCGTGATGCTCACCGTTCTTTCCCTTGCCTTGCGGGCAAGAGCGGGGGATTTCTTCTACCTGTTCCGCGAATGGCGGCTGGGCCTGCGCGCGGTGATCGCGATGTTCGTCATCGTGCCGATAGTTGCGATTATCATGGCGGATGTCTTCGACCTGAAGGGCCCGGTGAAAGTTGCGCTGGTGGCGCTGGCCTTTTCGCCGGTGCCGCCTCTCTTGCCCCGCAAACAGGCCAAGGCCGGGGGCGAGGCATCGTACATCTCCGGTCTTCTGGTCGCCGCGGCGCTGGCCTCGCTGGTGCTGGCGCCGATCGGCCTTTCGCTGATAGGCGAGATCTTTGGCCTGGAAATGCAGGTGTCGCGCGCCGGTATGGCGACGACGCTGGGGCTGACGATCGCTCTGCCGCTGGCGCTGGGCGTGCTGGGCCAGCGCGTGCTGGGTGACGCAAGGGCCGGGGCGGTCTCGGGCCCGCTTAGCAAAGTGGCCAACGTCCTGTTTGCGGTCAGCGTGCTGTCCCTGCTGGTCGCGCTGGCGCCGGCCGTCGGCAAATTGCTGGGGGACGGGACGATCGTGGCGCTGGTCGCGATGAGTCTGGTCGGTCTGGCCGCGGGCTGGTTTCTGGCCGGAGACGATCGGCACAACCGGGCCGTGCTGGCATTGGCGTCCGCTGCCCGTCACCCCGGTGTCGCGATCGGCATCGCGACGACAAGCTTTCCGGACGCAAAGCTGGCACCCGCCGCGATCATTCTGGCGGCGGTGGTCAATACGCTGATCGCGATCCCGTTCCTCAAGCGCCTCCACAAGAGCGAGGTTTAGCGCCCGCTCAAGTTCGCCGGAGCCCTCCGCGACGACCAAAGCAAAGCGTGGTCCGGTTCAGGATGAACGGACCACGCTTTGCTTTTTGGATTTCGACCTGACCTGACAGCGGGGCTTGGCCTTGGCCAAAGCCCCGCTCATGCGCGCCTTCAGTCGCTAGGCGTGTGGTCCTTCATTCCCGCAAGAACCGCGGCCATGCCGATGCCGGTTCCCTTCTGCGAGGGCGGGAAGTCATGCAGGCTCTGCACGAAGCGCGCGATCGGCTCGGTCAGTTCGGGCATGATCCAGCTCTTCTCCTTCATCCAGAGGAACTGGCCACCGGTGTCGGGGCTGCGCTCGAACGGATCGGCCTTGATGTCGATCACCAGACCGCCCGGAATCTTGGTCGCCGCATCGAGCCACTTGTCCTTGATTGCGATATGGACCTTCCAGTTATCGACGCGCAGGGCGGTTGGCTCCGTTTCCGCGAAGAAGAAGAATTCGCGGCGCTGCGATTTGCCATCGGGCTTGGTGAGCATGTCGATCTGGTTGTAGCCATCCAGATGGACCTTGTAGTCGGTCCCGCCGATGGTCTTGCCCGCGACGAGTTGCTCTTTCACATCCGGCTCGCCCACGGCGGCCAGCAAGGTCGGCACCCAATCCTCGCTGGTCATGAACTCGCCGGTCCAGCTGTTCGCGGCGATCTTGCCCGGCCAGCGGATCAGCATGGGAACGCGGAAGCCGCCGTCCCACGTGGTTCCCTTCTCGCCGCGGAACGATGCCGTTCCCGCCATTGGCCAATGCGCCAGATTGATGCCGTTGTCCGAAGTCAGCAGTACGATGGTGTTGTCCGTCAGGCCTTCCTCGTCCAGCGTATCGAGCAGCTTGCCGATCAGGCCGTCGAGTTGCAGCACCGCATCGAAATAGGGCGTGTGCCCGCTCTTGCCGAGCCATTCGGGGGACACGTGGATCTGTTGGTGCATGCGCGAAGGGCAGTGCCACAGGAAGAAAGGCTTTCCGGCAGCCTTCTGCGCTTTGATGTATTCGATCGAAGCGTCCGTGAACTCATCGTCGATCGTGCCCATCCGTTCGGTGGTCAGCGGGCCGAGGTCCTCGATCGTCTGCTTGCCAACACGACCCCAACGCGGATCTTCCGTCGGATCGTCTTTGTCGCTCGCGCGGGCGTGGATCATATTGCGCGGACGGCCGGCGAAATTCGGGTCTGTGGGGAAATCGGGCTGTTCGGGCATCTCCATCATGTTGAGATGATAGAGAAAGCCGCGAAACTCGTCGAAACCGTGGACGGTCGGCAGGAACTCGTTGCGGTCGCCCACATGGCTCTTGCCGAACAGCGCCGTGGCATAGCCCAGATCCTTGAGCAGCGCGGCCAGCGTCACGTCTCCGTCCTGAAGGCCGACTTTGGCGCCGGGCTGGCCGACCGAGGTGAGGCCGGTGCGGATCGGGTACTGCCCCGTCAGGAACGCGGCGCGCCCGGCCGTGCAACTGGGCTGCGCGTAGTAGTCGGAAACCATCATGCCCTCTCGGGCCAGACGGTCCATGTTGGGCGTGCTCACCGCGCCAAGGCCGCGGTGGTAGGCGGATAGGTCCATGGGCGCCATGTCATCGATCATGATCGCGACGATGTTCGGTCGGGTGGAATCAGTGGCCATCACATTCTCCTGCGTTCTGCCCTGTTTCCCTCGCGGCCAAAGCCAAAAACATCGGGTGAAACCCCCGGCCCTCCGGAGAGGGCTCCCGATAGCGCGGCTTTGGCCTGTTACCGATGGGGATAGTACGCCGTGTTTTGCGGGTTCCTCCCAATGATTGCCTTCAACGAAGGCCGATAGGCTCCGGCAAGCGATTGCCAGGAGATTGCCGTCATGGTCGACACGCCGCCACTGCCTTCAAAGGTACCCTATCTCATCCGCCAGTTCACGCCGGCCAATCCGGGGCTGGCCAACGGCGGCGGCGTTCCCGCCAGCCTGACCAGTGAGCACTATGTCGAGGCGCTGGCCCGCGTGGTCTATGTCTGGGGCCATCCCCTGGTGAACACCGTGGGGCGGAGCAGCACCTGGGCGCTCATGGAAGGGCACGGGCCCGGAATGGCGATGGGGCTTTTTCCCGGCAGTCCCAAGAACTGGATGGGCTATGTCGACGACTATCTGCCCGCCAGCCAGCGCAAGGTTGTGACGCCCAACAACGACACGATCTACGGTGCCTGTTTCGCCGATCTGGGCGATGAGCCGGTGGTCATCCAGACGCCGGACGATGTTCCCCAAGGCCACTACTGGACGATCCAGATCGTCGATGCCTTCACCACGGTGACGCACCAACTCGGCTCCGCATCGGCGACGCCGGCGGGCAAGTACTTGTGGGTGGGGCCCGATTGGCAGGGCAGCACACCCGAAGGGTTCGTGGACGTGCTGCGCTCCCCCACGAACATCGGCGTGGCCATGGCGCGCAGCTTTGCCGCACGCACGCCGGAGGGCAAGGCCAGGGCGCGGGCCGTGCTCAACCAGATGGGGGCCTATCCGTTGAGCGCGGATGCGCCGGGTCGGCGCCAGTTCGATTGCGAGGCAAGCGCGCGTAACAAGGTCTATCCCGCCGGGCTGACTGCCGAGATGCTGGCCGCCGATCCGGATCTGCTGCGCATCCGGCCGGTTCACGGCGAGCGATTCTGGGACGATCTGGAAAAGGCCCTGAACGCCAATCCGAAGGCGGGCGTGAACGATGCGGCCATGGCGGATCAGGCACGGACCCTGCTGGGCCTGCGCAAGAGCGATCCGCGCTGGAAAGCGCTGCTGGACCGGGCCGCGCTGGCCGCCGATGCCGAGCTTTACGAAGGCGCGCGCTACGATCAGGTGGGCACCGATGCCGGCAATGGCTGGCAGCGGCAGGAAAATGGCGGCGACTGGGGCACCGACTGGTACGGGCGGGCGCTGGCGGCGGTGATCTACATCTATGTCAATCACTACCGCGAAGCGATCTACCTGATCCGCGGGACGGATGCCGATGGGGCATTGCTGCAAGGCCGCTACCGCTACACGGTGCGCTTCGAGAAAGGACAATTGCCGCCGATCGACACGGCCAAAGGCGGCTTCTGGTCCCTGACCATGTACGATCGCGACTATTTCATGATGCCCACCAGCCCCAATGGCCGGCACAACATCGGTACGGTGAATCTCGACGCAAACGAATTGGCGTTCGGCGCCGACGGGTCGTTGACGCTGGTACTCTCTCACGAGGAGCCCGCCGATGCCGAGGGCAAGGCGAATTGGCTTCCCGCCCCCGATGACCAGTTCGCCTTGCTGCTGCGCGCCTATGTGCCGACCCAGGCCATACTCGACGGCAGCTATCTTCTGCCGCAGGTCAAACGCATCCGTTGACGCGTTTACGCCCGGCTCTTCGCTTTTTCAGAGCAGGAGGGCCGGGCCCTCCAGCTCCAGCAGGAAGGCCTTGGCTTCCAGTCCGCCGGCAAAGCCGGTGAGCTTGCCGCTGCTGCCGATGACGCGGTGGCAGGGGGCGATGATCGATACCGGATTGCGCCCGTTCGCGGCGCCCACCGCGCGGCTGGCGGTGGGGCGGCCGATGGCCTCGGCGATTTCGCGGTAGCTGCGGGTTTCACCGAAGGGGATCGTCAGCAGCGCGTGCCACACGCTTTTCTGGAAATCGGTGCCGCGAAAGTCCAGCGGCAGGTCGAACACCGTGCGGCGCCCCGCGAAATAGTCGCCGAGCTGGGCTTCGGTCTGCGTCAGGACGGGGTGTCCGGCGCCGTCGACGAGGCCATCCAGCGGGACGCGGCGGGGATCGTCGTTTTCCCAGAGTACCGCCACGAGTCCCCCATCGCTGGCAACCAGCGTGAGTTCGCCGACCGGCGAGGGCATCGGTGTACGGTACAGCGGCATTGCGGGGTCTCCATCGGGTATGGCGAAGATAGGCAGGCATCGGCGAAGGGGAAGGGCTTCTTCGCGGGCGGCGCGGGATTTCCTTGCTTTCCGGGATTTTGGCGGCACGCTTGGGGTCATGACTATCGAACAATGGGGAGTGCGGGGGTGAGCGGACGCATCGTCGAGGCCGGTGCCGCCGATCGCGAGGCCGTCGTGGCGCTCTGGCACGCCGTCGGGCTGACCCGGCCGTGGAACGATCCGGATGCGGACTTCAATCTGGCCTGCCGGGGGGAAACGAGCGCGATCCTGCTGGCGCGCGACGGCGAGGGCGAACTGGCGGGCACCGTCATGGTCGGTTTCGACGGGCATCGCGGCTGGGTCTACTATCTCGGCGTGCGCGAGGAATGGCGCGGGCAGGGCGTGGCGCGGGCGCTGATGGCGGCTTGCGAGGCCTGGCTCATCGCGCGGGGATGCCCGAAGGTTCAACTCATGGTCAGGGGTGACAACCGGGCAGCGCTCGGTTTCTACGACGCTATCGGCTATGCCGCGCAGGACGTGGTCACGCTGGGGCGCCGACTGGACGGCGCGTGAAGCCAACCGGCCCGCAACGCAGAAGGCGACCGAAGATCGAAGTCCCGGCCGCCTTCCTCAGGGGACGCTGGTAATCGCTCAGTTGGTCGCCGGGGCGGGGGCGGGGGCCGGCGCCGGCTGCTTGACGCGGGTATAGGGTACGAAGTCCTGCAGCCCCACGAAACCGTTCCACATGCCGCTCGTGCGGTCGCGAAGCTGGATCGTGTCGAGCCGGCAGAGCTGGCTGGAAGACAGCCGGGTGACGAGGATATTGTCCGAATCGAGCTTGTCGGCGTTGGTCGGCCGATTGACATAGAGCGTGCCGCCGATGCGGTAGACGATCGCGGTCTTGTCGATCACCTGAGTGTCGTTCGACTGGTTCAGCGGAATGCAGGTCACCGGCTTGCCCGCCTCGCGCCCGGTGAGGGCCTTGGCGAGCTGTTCCTCGCCGGTCAGCTTCGGCCGGGCGGAAACGGCGGCAGGTGCGCCAACGAGGGTGGCCGTCATCAACGCGGCTGCAACGACATGTTTCAATGTCATGGTCTTACCTTCCACATAGCCCGCCCTTGTGAAAACAATGCCACGGACAGGCTTAACCCTCAATGACCGTCGTACGTAGGGGGCGGTTCGCCGTCAGGCCGTGCCGCCCACGGTGATGCCTTCGACCAGCAGTGTCGGCTGGCCCACGCCCGCCGGAACGCTCTGACCGCCCTTGCCGCAGATGCCCACGCCGCGATCGAGTTCAAGGTCGTTGCCGATGCCGGTGACGCGGGTGAGCACGGTGGGGCCGTCTCCGATCAGCGTGGCGCCCTTGATCGCGGCGCCCAGCTTGCCGTTCTCCACCTTGTAGGCCTCGTTGCACGAGAACACGAACTTGCCCGAGACGATATCGACCTGGCCGCCGCCCATCGACTTCACGAAGATGCCGTTCTTCATTCGCGCCAGCAGTTCGGCGGGATCGTCGTTGCCGGATTTCATGAAGGTGTTGGTCATGCGGACTTGCGGGGCATAGGCATAGTTCTCGCGCCGGCCGTTGCCGGTGGAGGTGGTGCCCATGAGCCGCGCGTTCATGCGGTCCTGCATGTAGCCCTTGAGGATGCCGTCCTCGATCAGCACGGTTTCCTGCGTGGGCGTGCCCTCGTCGTCGATCGAGAGCGAGCCGCGCCGGTCGGCGATGGAACCATCGTCGATTACCGTTACGCCCGGCGCCGCCACGCGCTCACCGATGCGGCCGGAGAAGGCGGAGGTGCCCTTGCGGTTGAAATCGCCCTCAAGGCCGTGGCCGACGGCTTCGTGCAGGATCACGCCGGGCCAGCCGGGCGCGAGCAGAACGGTCATCTCGCCCGCCGGGGCATCGATGCTTTCCAGGTTCACCAGCGCCTGCCCCAGCGCGATGTCGATGGCGCGGTTCCAGTTCGCGGGATCGAACAGCGTGTCGTAAAGGTGGCGGCCGCCCATGCCGAATGAGCCGGTCTCGCGCCGACCGTTGCTTTCCGCGACGATCGAGACCGAGAGGCGGACCAGCGGGCGTACATCGGTGGCGATGAAGCCGTCGGGCCGCACGATCTCGATCACCGACCACTGGCCGGTCAGGCTGGCGCTGACTTGCGAGACGCGCGGATCGCGCGCGCGGGCGGCGGCGTCGATCTGTTCCAGCAGGCGCACTTTGTCCTCGAACGGCACGAGGTCGAGCGGCGAGGCATCGGTATAGAGGTGGCGGTTGCTGCGCGGCGGCGGGCCGGGGCGCTGGCCGGTGGCGGGATCGAGCAATTGCAGCGTCTCGCCGGCGCGGCGGATGGCGGCGGCGGAAATCTCGTTGGCATGGGCGAAGCCGGTCATCTCGCCCGTCACCCCGCGCAGGCCGAAGCCGGCATCGCGCGAATAGTCGGCGGTCTTGAGGCGTCCGTCATCGAAGCCGAAGGCCTCGGTCGCCATGAACTGCATGTAGAGTTCGCCGTCCTCGCAGCGTTGCAGGGTCTCGCGGGCGAGTGCCTGGGCCTCTTCGGGCGAAAGCTGGCGGTAGAGGAGCGAACGTGGGTCGAGGCCGGTCATGCACCGGGATATAGGGTGCGCCCGGCAGGAGGCAATGAAAGAGACGAAAGAGGCGGGGTCAGGAAACGGGGAAAGGTACCGGGCGGACCCATTGTCCGACCCGGTAAAACGAAACGGTCAGGCGGCCTGCTGGTCGGCCGGGCCGTCCTTCAGGACGAAGCGGCGATCGCAATAGCCGCATTCGACATAGCCCTTCTCGTCGATCTCCAGCCAGACGCGCGGATGGCCCAGCGCGGAGGCCTTGTAGGTCCCGTTCGAGCGGATGTCGGTGGCCCCGTCGCAGGAAACGCGGTGGGAATCGGTGATGACGGTTTCGGGCTGCGTGCTCATGGACCGGCCGATTACCAAGCCTCTGGAAGAATTTCCAGCGGTCAAATGCGCACCGGGCATGCGGGAAACCGCGCGCCCGGTGGCATGAAGTTCAGCTATCAGGCCGGAACGGCCAGCGCACCGGCTTCGGCGAGGGCGCCCGCAACCGCCTTTTCGCGGGTTTCGGCGTCAACGGCGATGCCTTCGGCCAGCACGAACACGGGGTTGGTGATGCCCACGAAACCGAGCACGGCGCGCAGGTAGCTTTCGGCATGCTCGACAGCGGCGCCGGGCTGGCCTTCACCGTAGAAACCGCCGCGCGACAGGGCCACGTAGACCTTCTTGTCGCCGGCCAGACCCTGCGGACCCTCGGCGGTGTACTGGAAGGTCTTGCCGGCCACGAGCACGCGGTCGAACCAGGCCTTGAGCTGGCTGGGGATGGTGAAGTTGTACATGCCGGCGCCGATCACGATCACGTCGGCGGCCAGGAACTCGGCCAGTTCGGGCGTGCCGTCGGGATTGCCGAGCACGTCGAGCGTCAGGTGCGGCAGCGCCTCTGCGGCGAGGTCGTGATAGCTGACCTCCAGCGAGGAATCGGCCTGCGTGAGCGTGGCGACGATGGCGGCGGAGACGGCGCGGCTGACCGAATTTTCGCCAAGGATGCTGGAATCGAGATGGAGAAGCTTCATGGGGGAGTACCTCAGTTGGGATAGGCGGTCTGGAAAAATGACTGGGTATAGCTATGTTGCACTGCGACGCCCGCCAAGAGCGCATTTTTTCAGGACCAGGTAACGTGAAGCTGACTACCCTTGAGCCCGCCGAGGCAATCGAGCCTGTCGTCGAAGCCGTCCATTCGGCCCGCAGTTGCCGCATGGTCGGCGACATTCTCGCGCGTGTCGGCGACAAGTGGTCGATGCTCGTGGTGATGACGCTGCTGGAGGGCAATCGCCATTTCAACGAGCTGAAGCGCGGGATCGAGGGCATTTCGCAGCAGATGCTCTCTCGCACCCTGCGGGCGCTGGAGCGTGACGGGCTGGTGGTGCGGACCGTCCACGCCAGCGTTCCGGTGCGCGTCGAATATGCGCTGAGCGATCTCGGCCGCTCGCTGGCGGATCCGGTCAAGGCGCTGGGGGCCTGGGCGGTTTCCAATCGCCCGTCGATCGAGGCGAGTCGCGCGTTCTACGATAGCCGCACCGACGGGGTTTGAAGGGGCGCCTCTTCATCTTCGTCATTGCTTCGCTACGCTCGCAATGACGAAAGGGCAGGCTTCCGAAGCTGCGACAGCCCTTCCTTCACATCCTCCACGTTCGCATCACCAACCCTCGTCGTCCCCGCGAAGGCGGGGACCCCGCTTATCTTCGGGCTGGACGCAAGGCAGCGGGGCCCCCGCCTTCGCGGGGGCGACGAAGCTTTATGGGGCGACGTCGTCTGGCCGGGATGAGGCCGGATGAAACGACACCCGGCCCCATCCCCCTTACGCCAATTTCAGATGTAGATCGGCCAGCCCGCGAATGATGTAGCTCGGCTCGTATTCCACCCGGCGTGCGTCGGCGGGGCCGTGGTGGGCCTCATCCAGCGTGATCGCCTGCGTCGCGGCGAGCAGGCATTCGAGCAGGACCGCCACTTCCGCGCGGGCAAGCTGCGCCCCGGCGCAAGTATGCGCGCCGCGTCCGAAGGCGAGGTGTTCCTTGATGCGCGGGCGGCCGATCACGAAAGCGGTGGGATCTTCCCAGCGGCGCGGATCGCGGTTGGCGGCCGATAGCGACACGACGATGCGCTGGCCGGGCGCCACGTCCACGTCGCCGATCTTGGTGCGGCGGGCGGCGATGCGGAAGGTCGCCTTGGTCGAACCTTCGAGGCGCAGCACTTCTTCCAGAAACGGCCCGATCTCCGCGGGATCCTCGCGCAGGAGCTGCTGGAGCGGCTGGTCCTCGGCAAGCCGCCGCAGTGCATTGCCGATCAGTTTCGCGCTCGTATCCTGCCCGGCCGCGAACAGGAACATCGCGGACTTGACCACTTCCATGGCTTCCGGCGTCGAGCCGTCGGGGTAAGTGGCCAGCGCCATCTCGGTCATCACGTCGTCGCGCGGCTGGGCGCGGCGTTCGGCCACGTAGCGGGCGAAATAGCCCGCCATCGCCAGCAGGGGATGGATCGACTGGCCGTCATTGCCGGCATCCATGTTGCCCGGCGGCGGTGCGGCGTCGATCAGGGCGCGGAACGCCTCGCGATCTTCGGCGGGCACGCCCAGCAGGTCGGCAATGACCATGGTGACGAAGGGCGTGGCCACTTCGCCCACCAGTTCGCAGCTTCCGCGAGCCAGGATCTCCTGCACCATGTCCTGCGCATAGCTGCGCATGAAGGCGGCGTTCGCCTTGAGGCGCGACGGCACGAACAGCGGATTGAGCAGGGCCCGCGCGGCGGCATGGCGGTCACCGTCGTAGGACACCAGCAATTCCATCTCGGTGCTGGGATGGCTGGCCAGCTGGGCCGCGATATCTTCGCTCTCGACCGGGAAGGGCAGCGGCGTCAGCGGATCGGGATTGAGCCAGGAGGAGAAATCGCGTGCGTCCAGCAGCACTTCGAGCGCCTCGGCAAAACCGGTGACAAGCAGGATATCACGGCCCGGCATGCGGCAGACCGGGCCGTGGGCGCGCAGGCGTTCGAAATAGTCGTAAGGGTCCAGCAGCACCGCGTGGTCGGTGAAATAGTCGGGTTCGGTGTCCAGAGTTGCCGTGGCCATGGCTTCGCTCTCCTGTCGCGGTGCAGATCGGAGTCGTCTGCATTTGTGATATACATTGGATCGTATTTGTCCGGAGCGTGCAGGTCAATCGGGCAATTGTCGCGCAATTGGATCGGAGAGGCGTCTGCGCGCCCTTTACTGGCAGGCGATCCTGTCCCACATGCTGCGCATGACCAGCAGCAGCAGCGCCGCCATCTCCATCCGCGATCTCAAGAAGCGTTACGCCCCCGCCGGCAGCGGAGAGGGCAAGCTGGCGCTGAAAGGCGTGTCGTTCGATGTGCCTGAGGGCGGCATCTTCGGCCTGCTGGGCCCCAATGGCGCGGGCAAGTCCACGCTGATCAACATCATGGCCGGGCTGGTCCGCAAGACTTCGGGCACCATCGATATCTGGGGCTTCGACATCGACAAGCACCAGCGCAATGCCAAGCGCTCGATCGGCATCGTGCCGCAGGAGATCGTCTTCGATCCCTTCTTCACGCCGTTCGAAGTGCTGGAGAATCAGGCCGGGCTCTACGGCGTCGCCAAGGCCCTGCGCCGCAGCGAGGACCTGCTGCGCGCCGTCCACCTGATGGACAAGCGCGATGCCTATGCCCGCACCCTGTCTGGCGGCATGAAGCGCCGCCTGCTGATCGCCAAGGCATTGGTCCATCAGCCGCCGGTGCTGGTGCTGGACGAGCCGACCGCGGGCGTGGACGTGGAGCTTCGTCGCCAGCTCTGGGAACTCGTCACCGAGCTCAACCACGAAGGTGCGACCATTGTGCTGACCACGCACTACCTCGAAGAGGCCGAGGAACTGTGCGACCGCATCGCCATCATCAACCACGGCGAACTGATCGCCAACAAGCCGACGCGCGAACTGGTCGGCATGGCGCGCGAGAAGATCATCGTGCTCACGCTCGACCGCGACATGACCGAACTGCCCAGCCACCCCGGCTTCGTGAAGTGCGAGAAGGCGGGCGAGCGCGTGCTCCAGATCACCTACGACAAGGACCGCGCCAATGCCGGTGAGATACTCTCGGCCGTGCAGGCGCAGGGCTTCACCATCGTCGACGTGACCACGCGCGAGGCGGACCTTGAGGACGTCTTCGTCAGCCTGACGAGTTCCACGCAGGCGGCCTGATCGCGCCGTTTCGTGCTGCACTGCAACATGATTGCCGGGCAAGCACGAATGCAAAGCTAATTATTGCGCATACTGCATAGTCTCGGCATGGAGCCGGCATGACCACGGATTCTGTCGCCGCTCCTGCTTATGACGTCATCGTCGTCGGATCCGGCGCCGCCGGCCTGACCGCCGCGCTGGCGCTGGCCGAAAAGCTGAAGGTTCTCGTCCTTGCCAAGGGCAGCCTTACCGGCGGGTCGACCGCGTGGGCGCAAGGCGGCATTGCCGCCGTTCTCGACGCCGGCGACACGTTCGAGGAGCATGTGCGCGACACCATGATCGCGGGCGCCGGTTTGAACCGGGGCGAGACCGTGGAATTCGTGATCGAGCGCGCACCCCACGCGATCGAGCGGCTGATCGAACTGGGCGTGCCGTTCAACATGGAGGGCAACGCGCTTCATCTGACGCGCGAGGGTGGTCACTCGCACCGCCGTATCGTCCATGTCGCCGATGCCACCGGCTGGGCGGTGCAGAGCGCGCTGCTGAAGGCGGCGGAGGACAATCCCAACATCACCCTGCTGCCCGGCCAGTCGTGCATCGACCTCATCACCGGGCGGCACGAGCTGCGCTATTCGGGATCGGGCCGGGTCTGGGGCGTCTACGCGCTCGATGAGAAGACCGGCCGGGTGGAGGCGCATACCGCGCGTGCCACGATCCTCGCCACCGGCGGCGCGGGCCGCGTCTACCAGTTCTCGACCGCGCCCAGCGGCGCCACGGGGGACGGCATCGCGATGGCCTGGCGGGCGGGCGCGCGCGTCTCCAACATGGAGATGATGCAGTTCCACCCGACCTGCCTCTACAACCTCGACGTCAAGAACTTCCTCATCACTGAGGCCGTGCGCGGTGAGGGCGGGCGGCTGATCAACCCGCGCACCGGCAAGCGCTTCATGGAATACTACGATCCGGAGCGGCTCGAACTGGCCCCGCGCGACATCGTTGCCCGCGCCATCGACTCGGAGATCAAGCGCTTCGGCCTCGATTACGTCCATCTCGATATCAGCCACCAGCCCGAGGCGTTCGTGAAGGAGCACTTCCCGAACATCTACGAGAAGCTGCTGGGCCTTGGCATCGACATGACGCGCGAGCCGATCCCGGTGGTGCCCGCGCAGCACTATACCTGCGGCGGCATTCTCATCGATCTGGACGGCAAGACCGATCTGCCCGGCCTCTATGCGGCGGGCGAATGCACCGAGAGCGGGCTGCATGGGGCCAATCGGCTTGCCTCGAACTCGCTGCTCGAATGCTTCGTTTTCGGCGAATCCTGCGCGGCGCATATCCTTGACCACTGGGACGCGTTCGACGCGCCGCCGCCGGTTCGGCCATGGGACGAAAGCCGCGTGACCGACTCGGACGAGGAAGTCGTCATCAAGCAGAACTGGACCGAGATCCGCCGCTTCATGTGGAACTACGTGGGCATCGTGCGCACCACCAAGCGGCTGGAACGCGCCATGCACCGCATCCAGATGCTCAATGGCGAGGTGGAGGAATACTACCGCCACTTCCGCGTCGCGACCGACCTGATCGAGCTGCGCAACCTGCTTCAGACGGCGGAACTGATCGTGCGTTCGGCGCTGCACCGGCACGAGAGCCGGGGGCTGCACTTCACGCTGGATTATCCGGTGACGAAAGAGGCGCCGCATGACACCGTGCTGGTGCCGTGAGGCCGTGCGCCTGAAAGCAAACCTTCCATACTGACCCGTCATCCCCGCGAAGGCGGGGATCCCGCTTGTTCTGGCGGCGTGGCGAAAAGGAAGCGGGGCCCCCGCCTTCGCGGGGGCGACGGATTTCCATTTGGACAGGTCGGGGCTAGGGGCGCCCTCCTCACATCCCGATATGCAGCGCGCGGCCGATGTAGATCAGCGCCATCGCGCCCAGTACCGAGGCCAGGCAGCCGGCGCGCTGGAAGCCGGGTTCGCCGCGCGTGGTGATGAGCCCGGCGGCGAAAGAACCCCCGATACCGAGCAGAATCGTCGCGACCCAGCTCATGTCCACAAAGCCGGGGTAGAGCCAGCGCGCCAGCACGCCGATGATAAAGCCGCTGAAGATGGCGCCGATCAGGTTGATCATGAAATTGAATGTCCTCGAAGAATCGCGATTTCCAAAGCGTAGGAATGTCCGATGGCAGAGCGGTTGCAAGCCGTCATTCGGCAAAGTGCGATCCGGCACCGTCGAAGCGCAGCGAGAGGGGCGGCGGGAAGCCCGCGAGTCAGAGCGGACCGAGTAGACGGGGAAAACCCGCGCCAAGTCCCTAGACAGTCTGGAAAAGCCGTTTTGCGGGCCTTCATTTCGTCGCAAATGCGATTCGCTTCGTCGCCGTTTTATGTGGAAAAATTTTTGTGTCCACGGGCCCGATTGACCCTTGCGGGAATGGCCGATGAAGGAGTTCCCACGCGTCGCGATGGCTAGCGCGATGTAAACCCCCGCTCCGCAATTGACCTTGGGCACCGAACCCCCCACTTGCGTTGGAAACCAGAAAGGGCACTATGGGTTGTGGCGCGTCGGTCGCGGGGCATCTAGACCTAGGTATATCGTTCCTGGACCGGCGGGGGGTCGGTTGGAATGATTCCAGGCCCGGTGCAACGTTTTCAGGACTATTCGCGCCGGGGTCGGTCAGGGAATTTTGTTCTCTTTTTGTGCTGCCCGTGCTAGCCGGTTCGATCCCTCGTCCCGGCGACTCGCACGGATGATGCGGTCGGCTCCGATGTGAATTTGTGAACGCGCCATATGGCGCTTCGATGACGCCGATTTTGAAGCAACCGGGGGGCAAACGTGGATTTCAGGAACGGAAGCGACGCTGAAGTGAACAGCTCCGATGTGATGCAAGACGGCCAGGTGGAAATGCCCGGCTTTGAATTGACCAGTTTCGATATGACGGGCGGCAGTGCCGGAAAGGCACCCGCCCAGACTGCCGCCAACAAGGCTGCTGCCAATAAGACTGCCCCGAAGACGCCAAAAGCGAACAGGGTCACGAAACACGAAAAGGAGGCGGGCGTGAGCCCGGCAATCGCCATGGATAAGACCGATACCGCTTCGGCAGCACTGGTGGCCGACGCTCTCCTCGCAGCGGCCACCACGGCCGTCGCCGCGCCGCGCGTCAGCGATTCGAAGACGATCAACGCGCGCCGCTTCACCATCGTCACCGACGATGCGCGCGATGCGCTGCTGACCGATTTCGGCAAGGAAACGCTGGACGATCGCTACCTGCTGCCGGGTGAGAAGTATCAGGACCTGTTCGCCCGCGTGGCCGATGCCTATTCGGACGATCAGGATCACGCCCAGCGCATCTACGACTACATCTCGAAGCTGTGGTTCATGCCCGCCACCCCCGTTCTCTCGAACGGCGGCACCGGCCGCGGCCTGCCCATCTCGTGCTACCTGAACTCGGTGGACGATAGCCTCGAAGGCATTCTGGCCACCTGGACCGAGAACGTCTGGCTCGCCTCGCGCGGCGGCGGCATCGGCACTTACTGGGGCAACGTGCGCGGCATCGGTGAGCCGGTCGGCCTCAACGGCAAGACCAGCGGCATCATTCCCTTCGTGCGCGTGATGGACTCGCTGACCCTCGCGATCTCGCAGGGTTCGCTGCGCCGAGGTTCGGCCGCCTGCTATCTCGACGTTTCGCACCCGGAGATCGAGGAGTTCCTCGAAATCCGCAAGACTTCGGGCGACTTCAACCGCAAGGCGCTGAACCTGCACCACGGCGTGCTGCTGACCGACGAGTTCATGGAAGCCGTCCGCGACGGCACGGACTTCGATCTGCGCAGCCCCAAGGACGGTTCGGTGCGCGGCACTGTCCACGCCCGCTCGCTGTTCCAGAAGCTGGTGGAGGTCCGCCTCGCCACCGGTGAGCCCTATCTGGTGTTCTCCGACACCGTGAACCGCACGATGCCCAAGCATCACCGCGATCTCGGCCTCAAGGTTTCGACCTCGAACCTCTGCTCGGAAATCACGCTGCCCACCGGCCGCGACCACCTCGGCAACGACCGTACGGCCGTGTGCTGCCTCTCCTCGCTCAACCTCGAAACCTGGGAAGAGTGGAAGGGCGAGAAGCGCTTCGTCGAAGACGTGCTGCGCTTCCTCGACAACGTGCTGCAGGACTACATCGACCGCGCGCCGGACGAGATGGCCCGTGCCCGCTACTCCGCCGCGCGTGAGCGTTCGGTCGGCATGGGCGTGATGGGCTTCCACTCGTACCTCCAGAAGCGCGGCATCGCCTTCGAAAGCGCGATGGCCAAGGCGCTGAACATGCAGATGTTCCAGCACATCGCCGCCAAGGCGGACGAAGCCTCGCTGCTGCTGGCCCAAGAACGCGGCGCCTGCCCGGATGCTGCCGACATGGGCGTGATGCAGCGCTTCAGCTGCAAGATGGCGATCGCGCCCACCGCGTCGATCTCGATCATCTGCGGCGGCACTTCGGCCTGCATCGAGCCGATCCCGGCGAACATCTACACCCACAAGACGCTCTCGGGCAGCTTCGTGGTGAAGAACCCTTACCTGCAGAAGCTGCTGGCCTCGAAGTCGAAGGACTCCACCAATGTGTGGAACTCGATTCTCGAACACGGCGGCTCGGTCCAGCAGCTCGACTTCCTCAGCCCCGAGGAAAAGGCGATCTACAAGACCAGCTTCGAAATCGACCAGCGCTGGCTGCTCGAATTCGCGGCCGACCGTACGCCCTATATCGATCAGGCACAGTCGCTGAACCTGTTCATCCCGGCGGACGTGGACAAGTGGGACCTGATGATGCTGCACTTCCAGGCGTGGGAGAAGGGCATCAAGTCGCTCTACTACCTGCGCTCGAAGTCGGTGCAGCGCGCGGGCTTCGCAGGCTCGGGCGGCGTCGAGGCGGACAATACGCCCGAAGCACCCAAGTTCGAGATCGGCGAGACGACGGACTACGACGAGTGCCTTGCCTGCCAGTAAGGTAGGCTGACAGGATCACCGAGAGACGGCTCTCCGGCTTTGTGCTGGAGGGCCGTTTTCCTTTTGGAAGAACAAGAAGAAAAGCAGGGGAGCATGGCCCCCCTGCACCCCCATTACCGTCTAGGTCACGCGGACCGACAGCGTTGCGCGCCCATGGCGGCGTCGGGAGACATGTATGGCCTTCGGCAGCAGGGGGCGGACGACAGTTCTGCGCGCGCGACGTGGACACGATGCGGGTCTGGGGGATCATCCCCCAGGACTTCCTTTTTCTTCTTCTTCCAACCCCTTCTGACCTAAATTTGTCATTCCCAAGGCCTAGCCCGGCCTCGGGAAACGCTAGCCAAGGACACTCGCCGATGATCGACAGCCGCATGTCTCGCCGTTCGCTGGTCGGTACCGGATTGGGCGTCGGGCTGGCCGCGGGCTTCGCGCCGGACGTTCTGGCGGCGCCCGTGAAAGGGCGTCCGGCCAAGGCGTTGGTGATCGGGCACCGCGGCGCTTCGGCATGGCGGCCCGAGCATACGCTGGGTTCTTATGCCAAGGCGATTGCCGACGGGGCGGACTTCATCGAGCCCGATCTGGTCAGCACCAGGGACGGTGTGCTGATCGCCCGGCATGAGAACAACATAGCCGAGACCACCGACGTATCCGCGCGGCCCGAGTTCGCCGCGCGCAAGGCGACCAAGACTGTCGATGGCGAGCAGGTGACCGGCTGGTTCACCGAGGATTTCACGCTGGCGGAGATCAAGACCCTGCGCGCGAAGGAGCGGCTGGGCCCGCTGCGGCCGGAAAGCCGGTCCTTCGACGGCAAGTTTCAGGTCGTGACGTTCGAGGAGATCGCCGATTTCGTCGCCGCCGAGTCCGCCGCGCGCGGGCGGGTGATCGGGGTGATTCCCGAACTCAAGCACTCGACCTATTTTGCCGGGATCGGGCTGCCGCTGGAGCAGCGCTTTCTCGACCGGATTCATGCCAGCGCCTATCTCCAGTCCGCGCCGGTGATCGTGCAGAGCTTCGAGATCGCCAATCTCAAGTGGCTGCGGCCGCGTCTGGACGGGCTGGGCAATGTCCAGCTTCTGCAATTGACGATGCCGGGCACGATGCGTCCAGCCGATGGCGTGGCCAAGGGTTCGGGCCCCACGTTCGACGAGATGCACAGCGATGCCGGTCTGGCCGAGATGGCGACGTATGCGGACTGGGTTTCGCCCTACAACATCGCGCTGCTGGGGCGGGACAAGGACGGGAAGCTGCTGCCGCAGGGGACCGGGCTTGTCGAGCGCGCTCATGCCGCCGGGCTGCTGGTTTCGACCTGGACGTTCCGTCCGGAGAATTATTTCCTGCCCACCGACCTGCGGAATGCGGCCGGGCCGACCGCGCGCAATCCGGCGGGCTCCATTGCGGAAATCCGTCGCTATCTGGCGCTGGGGATCGACTCGTTCTTCACCGACGATCCGGCGATCGGCCGTCAGGCGGTGGACGGGCGGGGCTGATACGAAGGCGGTGCCATCCCGAATGGCTTTCCGGTTCCGGCACGCGCCTCAGGACGCCGGGGTGGCTGCGAAGCCGGGTTGTCTGCATCATCCCCTCCCACTCCGCTCATCCTGAGCCTGTCGAAGGATGTGGGGCCAGCGCCACGCCCGCCGGGGGCTTCGACAAGCTCAGCCTGAGCGGGATCGAACCGACGGTTGAAACGGGCGGAAGGAGACGGCGCCTGCTTTTGCGGCATGGGGGGCGCCGAATGGCTGATGTTGCGGGTTAGCCGTCCCAAGCCCTCCCACTCCGCTCATCCTGAGCCTGTCGAAGGATGTGGGGCCAGCGCCACGCCCGCCGGGGGCTTCGACAAGCTCAGCCTGAGCGGGATCGAACCGACGGTTGAAACG
>NZ_SLVB01000006.1:312070-513964 GCF_004341845.1 Novosphingobium sp. PhB165
ATCCTGAGCCTGTCGAAGGATGTGGGGCCAGCGCCACGCCCGCCGGGGGCTTCGACAAGCTCAGCCTGAGCGGGATCGAACCGACGGTTGAAACGAGCGGAAGGAGACGGCGCCCGCTTTTGTGGCATGGCGGCATGCGCCGAATGGCTGATGTGTTGGGGGAGTCAGCCGATAGGGCCAACGGCAACAGTGCTAGAAGGCGAAGAGCCGATTTGGCAGCAGGAACGCATAGCTGCCGTTAGCCAGCAAGACCAACACCAGCGGCTCGCAATCTATTCCCTGCGCAATAAGCCATTACGATCGCGGCCCATCCTAAAGCATGAGGGTCACCGAATAGATCAACAATAGTGCCGATAAAAAGAACTACCATGCCGACGCCGCATACTTTGAGAATTTGGTCGTGCCGAACTTGAAAATTAGGAACGGTTGTGGCTGTTGAATATGATAGCAATATTATAGATAGCGACGATGCCGTGACAACAAAAATTTCAGATCGCAAAATGGCAATGCAACTAGCCAATAGGTATAGGCAGCCCAACCATTTTTGGATCGAGCGGACTTCAATCATGTGTGTCATCGCCGCCCTCGCTCGCAGCACTGCCTGTCAGTGATAAGGCGCAACAATGCTTTCCCAAAAGCCGTTTGGAAATGGCCAGTATTAGCATGAATGATTTTTCATGGAGTGGCAGCTTGGTTGGCGTGTCCGAACCGGCGGGTTTTGGCACGAAGTCGCGCTCGGCAGTCATTGGAATCAAAAAAGGCAGGGAAGCGCGTGCTCCCCTGCCTTTCCTCGAAATCCGGCGTCCGGCTCAGAACTTGTAGTTCGCCATCAGCCCGAAGTAGTTGCCGTTCTTGCCGCCGTTTTGCTGGAACGAGTTGCTGGCGGCGAAGTAGGTTTCCCAAAGGCGGAAGGCCATCCGGTCGGTGACCTGCCACGAGGCTTCGAGGTTGAGGTCGGTACCGATCGTGCGGCTGCCCGCGTAAGGCGCGAAGCTGGCGCCCGAGGGGCCGATGTAAATGCCGTCTCCCTCACGCGCGCGCCACAGGAAGTCCGGGCCCGCCATCACGGTGATCGCCGGAGTCGGCTTGATGGTGACCGAGGGGTAGAGGTCCATCAGGTTGGAGAAGGTGAAGAACGCAGCCTCGCTGATCAGCGGCAGGCGAGCGGCGGCGGGGACGAACGTGCCCACCTTGTTGTCGGTCAGGTCCTTGTCGCCGCTGAAGTAGTTGGCGCGCAGGCCGACGCGCGGCTTCATCGCCGTCTCGCCGAAGGTGTAGCCGCCTTCGAACATCGTGCCGAAGGCCTTGATGTCCTTGCCGATGAAAGTGCCGCTCTGGTAGGTGCTCTCAAGATCGAGGTCCCAGTGCGGACCGCGCTTCCACAGGCGGCCGCCCCAGTTGTTGCGGTCGTCACGGCCGACGCCTGCGGCCAGCGTCGCCCGCTCGCGGTCCATCTCGTACCAGTAGATATCGGTGCCGAAGCCGGCGATGCGGTTCGGGGCGCTGATGTAGACGCCGTGGAAGTCGATCGCGTGGTTCGGGCCGTCGTCGAAGGTGCCCGGATCGATCTGGATCGGCTTCACCGCGAACATGTCGACCGAGACCTTGCCCGGCAGGATGTAGGTGGCGCGTATGCCCTGATAGGTGAAGCGCATGTTCAGGCCTTCGCGCACGCCCACCAGCTTGCCATTGCCCAGCGGCATTTCGAAGCGGCCGGGGCGGAAGGTGATCTTGCCGGCCTTGCCCAGCGGCACCGTCACGTCGACGAAGGCCTGGTAGATATCCACCTTGTCGCGGTTGGGCACGGTGGGGAACTGCTCGCCGAACTCGCGGTTGTCGCCCAGTTCGAGGTAGGCGCGCAGGTTCGGGCCGACATGCAGGTCCGCCAGCAGGCGCAGGCGCGACTGGACGGGATCATTGTTGTCGTTCGGCTTGAGGCCGAGCGACGAGTGATTCCAGTCGGTATAATAGACCCGGGCTTCGCCGCCGAGCGTCAGGTAGACGTCGTCATTGGCGATCGGGATGTGCTTGATCTTTTCCAGCAGCGGCGCGTTGGCGTCGGGCCGCTTGGACCAGTCCTCGGTCCAGCGGATGTTCTGCGGCAGGCCTGCGGGGCCGGGACGGCCACCGGGGACGGCCTCGGCCGGGCGCGACTGCGACTTGGCGGGGCGGATGCCCGGAGGGGCCTGGGTCGAAAGGGTGCCGCTCTCTCCGGTCTTGGCAGTGTCGGGCGGAACCGACTGGGCCAGCGCGGGATCGAAAGCGAAAGTCGCCGCAGCGGCAGTGCCGCAGGCAAGCAGGGTCAGGGCGCGGGGGCGCATGGTGAAAAATCCTCTCTGGAGCATGCTTCTAATTTAGATGGGTGACGGCCGGCAGGGGGCCGACCGTTCCCATTCTTTTGGTTTCGGGCCGTCAGGCGACTGCATTCTCGCGGTAACGGACCATCGAAAGAATGACACCGGCAACCAGCGTACCGCAGGCCAGCGTCATGGCGACGGGCGCGAGGCCCCAGCCTGCATTGAACAGCAGGCCTGCCGCAATCGGGCCGAACGCCGCGCCCGCACGGCCGACGCCGATCACCAGTCCGGTACCGCCGCCGCGCAAGGCGGCAGGGTAGCTCTGGGCGATCACGGCATAGAAACCCGCGATGGCCGCATTGGTGAAGAAGCAGGCGATGCAGGCTATCAGCGAAAGGCCGCCAAGCGTCGTGAAGCCCTGTCCAAACATGGCGACGGCAATCGCGCCGAGGACCATGGAGCAGACCACCAGCGGGCGAATGCCGATCTTCTGGCTGAGCAGGCTGACCGTGACCGAGCCGATGGCGCCGCCCACATTGGCCCAGACCAGCACGCCGCCTGCCGATGCCGGCGCGAAGCCGAGGTCGACGACGATCTTCGGAATCCACTTCACCAGGAAGTAGAAGGTCATCATGTGGAAGAAGCAGACGGCGGTCAGCATGATCGTCACGCTGGCAAGGCCCGGCGCGAAGAGCGCGGCAACGCTGGTGCGTTCCTTGACAGGATCGGCGGGCGGCAACGTGTCCAGCGGCTGGCGGTTCTGAAGGACCAGCGTGCGGTTGATCTTCTTGAGCGCGCCGGCGGGGCGCTTGAGCAGCAGGAAGGCCATCGTCTCGGGCACCAGCCAGAGGACCAGCGGGATGAAGCAGGCGGTCACGATCGCGCCGAATTCGAAGACCGATTGCCAGCGGCCGGTCGCGGCGAGTAGCCCGGCGGCGACCGAGCCGCCGACAATGGCGCCCATCGGATAGCCGCCCGCCATGATCGCGACGGTGAGGTTGCGGCGGCGTGCGTTGGAGCATTCGGCGACGACCGCATTGGTCGCAGCGAGCATGCCGCCGATGCCAAGGCCGGTGAACAGGCGATAGACCGAAAGGACGGGCACGCTATTGGCGGTGGATGCCATGAACATGCCGATGCTCATGATGACGAGGCAGGCGAGCAGCATGGGGCGGCGGCCGACGCGGTCGGCAAGGCTGCCCAACACGAATGCGCCGATGCCCATGCCGAACAGTTCCATCGACAGCACCAGGCCCAGTGCGGCACGATCGATACCCCAATCCTTGGAAATGCCGGGCGCGGCAAAGCTGATCGACAGAACATCGAAGCCGTCGAGGGCGTTGAGCGCGGTTGCGATGCCGACGGCAATGACTTGCCGGTAATGCATCGGTTCGCGCGCAATTATGGCGCGGGGGTCTTCCATGCACTTCTCCTGTAGTTCCGCTGCCGCTTGTCTTGCTCTTCAGGCGCGGTCGTATTTGTTGTCTCAGGGCGGTTCAGCCGTCACGGGCCGGTGCCGCCACCGAATATGTGCGCTGCTGGTCGCGGGTCTTCATGGAGTCCTCAAGCGTCTCTCTACGCATTGAGGCACAAATGCGCAGATTGGATAGCCTCGAAACTGCGACCAGTTCCTCCGGTGCGAGCAAGATTGCGCCGTGGTGAATCGGCCCCCGCCGATCGCGGCGGCGGGCAAGATCCTGTTCTTCCTTGGTAAGTTTGGAGGTGGTGAGGGCGGCCTGCTCGTAGGTCTGGAAGGCGGCTCGGGCGGCGGGGGCCACCAACGCGTGGAGCGCGCGGTTGAGGCGATAAGCTTTGGTGCTGCGGCCGAGCATACCGGTAAAGGAGCGTTCGATTCGCTCTGCGTCCGCCAACTGCTCATGCATGCCGGCTGTCCTTTATCCGCATCCGTTCCCATGCGGCGCGGTTCCGGATGCGCTGGAGCCCACCGGTCCTGCCGCTTGTGCCCCTTTTAGCACGCAGAGACGCGGAGACGCAGAGGGATCGTGTTGCGCCGTCATCTCCGCGTGAATCCAGAATAGCGGGGCCCCCGCCTTCGCGGGGGCGACGGGGGTCTTGGGAGGGGGAGGGGTTTCAGGTGATCGCTGCGGTGCCGGATCGCGCCGGAGTATTTGGCTGAAGCGGCGGGCGGACAGCAAAAAGGCGCCGACAGCATGTGCTGCCGGCGCCCTTTTCATTCGGCTGTCAGGGGCGTGCGCCGGTCAGCGGGAATGTGCCGAAGGGGCCGTTGGCATTGTCCCCGGTCATCCGGCCGTCCTTTACCGTCACGTCGTAACTGACGGTGATCGGCATCGGCATCGAGGCCTTGCCCTCGAACTTGGCACGGCCGTCCTTGATGCCGCCGGCGACGTTGACGGTGCCCTGCTCGGCGCTGACTTTGCCGGTCACCACGTTGCCGTTCACCATCAGGTCCATCACCGCCTTTTGCGGGCCGACCGGGGTCTGGATCACGATGTTCCACTTGCCCACGAAGTCCTGCGGTTTCGCCGTGCTGGCGGCGGCCGCCTTGGCCTTGTCCAGCAGGGCCTGCTTCTCGGCCGGAGCCGCTTGGGCGCGGGCCCGCAGGTAGAAGCGGATCGTCTCCAGATCGCTGTCCGAGATATCCGCGAAGGGCGGCATGCCGTTCATCTTCAATCCGCCTTCCTTCACGACCTGCCGGAACGTCGCGGCGTCGGTGATGATCGGCGAGTAACGCAGGTCGGGCGCCGCGCCGCCGCCGACGGCATTCCAGCCGTGGCAAACGATGCAGGCCCGGGTCCCGAACAGCATCGCCCCTGCCTGCGCCTTGGCGAGGTCAGGCTTGAAAGTGGGATCCTGCGGCGGGGTCGGTTCGACATAGGTGTAGGGCGGGATCGTGTCCGTGCCATTGAGCGCGAACGTCAGCACCCGGCGCGGCAAGCGATAGTCGGTGCGATAGGCCGCGTTGCCCAGCGACTGCATGCCCGCACCCTGACCGCCCGCGCCGGTGATGACGGTGACGTACTGCTTGCCGTTCATGCGATAGGTGATCGGCGCGCCGACGATCGGGCTCTCGGTCTTGAACGACCAGAGTTCCTTGCCGGTCTTGGCATCGCGGGCGACGAACTTGCCGTCCACTTGCCCTTCGAACACCAGCCCGCCGCCGCTGGCCATCACGCCGCCGGGCCATGTGCCGGGCAGTTCGACTTCCCAGGCCAGCGTCTGCGTTACCGGGTTCCAGGCGCGCAGGAAGCTCTTGTGGCCGCCGGGCAGTTCGACTTCGGGGATCAGCGTGACGCCCATGCCCTTGCTGATTTCGCCGCCGCCGTTCTGACCGTCACCGATCAGCGCGCCCATCTCCAGCACCGGGATATAGACCAGCCCGGTCTGCGGGCTGTAAGCCTGCGGCATCCATGAATGCGCACCGGTCGGCCCGGGCCACATCTCGAACATGCCGGGCTTGCCCGCATAGCGGATACCGGGGTTTTCGACCGGGCGGCCGGTCTTCTTGTCGATATGGTCCGCCCAGCTGACCTTGGCGATCTTCTCGGCGGAGATGAATTCGCCGGTCTTGCGGTCGATCACGTAGAAGAAGCCGTTCTTCGGTGCCTGCATCAGCACCTTGCGGTCCTTGCCGTCGATCTTCAGCGTGGCCAGCGACATGTCGGTGGTGGCGGTGCAGTCCCACTGCTCGGCGGGACAGACCTGATAGTGCCACTTGTATTCGCCGGTATTCGCATCGACCGCGACGATCGAGGCAAGGAACAGGTTGTCGCCGCCACCGGGGCTGCGCAAGTTCTGGTTGTAGGGGAAGCCGTTGCCGATGCCGAGGTAGATCATGTTTAGCTCGTGGTCGTAGCTGAAGGCGTTCCACGCGGTGCCGCCGCCGCCGCGCCGGGTGCCGTCGGGGTTCTTCCAACCGCTCGGCCATGTCTTGCGCATGACCGCCTCGGCCTTCTGATTGACCGGCGAAACCTCGTCTCCGGGGGTGGTGTAGAACCGCCAGGCAAGCTTGCCGCTCTTCTCGTCATAGGCCGAGACGAAGCCGCGCGCGGGGCTGATGTCCGCGCCGCCGAAACCGACGATGACCTTGCCCCCGAACACGCGCGGCGCGCCGTTGGAGTTGCGCGGGGCCTGATCGGGATAGTCGTAGGTCTTCCAGGCTTCCTTGCCGGTCTTGGCGTCGAGCGAGATCACATAGCCGTCGGTGGTGACCAGGAAGACATGGCCCGCGTCATAGGCGATGCCCTTGTTGCCCCAGTTCATCTGCAAGGCCGACTTCGCGCGCTCACGCGTGCCGCCGTCGTATTCCCACAGCTGCTTGCCGGTCACCGCGTCGAGCGCGCGGATATGCGAATGCCCGCTGGTGAGGAAGACCTTGCCCTCGGCCATCAGCGGGGTGCTGGCGGTGTAGCCCGGCTCCAGATCGGCATGCCACGCCAGCTTGAGATTGCCGACCGTGTCGGTGTTGATCTCGTCCAGCGGGGAATAGTGCGTTTCGCCCGGCGTGCGGCCCCAGCTCGGCCATTCGTCGGGATCGGCGATCATCCCTTGTTCGATGGTCTGCGCGGGTTTGTGGCAGGCTGACAGCGCCAGAGGCGTCAGCACCGCAAGGGCAAGGCGCAGCGCGGCGGTAACGGGACGTGCGTTCAAGGCTTCTTCCCCGGATTGTCTTTGTCTTTTCGGGACAAGGGCTATCAGCCGCGCGCCGCCTTGGGAAGAGTTGCTATACTGAGTGTATCATATCTTGAGGTCCTTCATCGCCCACGCGAAAGGCCCCGACCCTCCGCGCGAATGTTTCGCATGGAAAACCGGGGCCCTCGGGCATCAGACACCCAGGGGATTCAGCGGGTGCCAGTGCCCATGGGGATGGGGGTGCCTTCCTTCAGATAGACGCGATTGTCCTCGATCCGATCGACATTGTCGAAGGCGATGAAATGGTGGGCGCCGTCGGAACTATCGGACCGGGTCAGCTTGATCTGGTCATCCTTCACCTCGTCGATAGTGCCGACATGTTGGCCGCCGGCATCGGCGACTTCCATATGCTCACGAATGCGAAGCTTCTCGAACATGAGACGTTCTCCCGAATTTTTGCGTGTGATGCAGGAAGAACGGGTGGGCTTGGGCCTTCGTTCCGTCACTGGTCCGAGCGGGGCCACGGTTCGTGGAGTCCAAGCGGCGGTGCCGCGAAATTCGCCTTCAGCGAATTTCCAAACAGTCGGCCCTGCGACAATTTGCGGCTTGAGAAGGCGCGGCGCCCGCGCTTTTTATCCGCGCTTCTTTCCGGTGCGACCAATCCACAGAGACGGGGACATATTCGACCATGCGCAAATGGCATCGCTGGCTTTCGATCTTTTTCGGCATCTTCATTCTCTGGATCGCGGTCACCGGCGTGCTGAGTCAGGTCGCGGCGCTCTGGCCCACCGGACAGACGGCGGCCGAGGCGAAAGCGGCCGCCACGCCGCCGCCGGGCTTCGTCTGCCCTGAAGGCTGGCGCTGCATGCCGCCGCGTCCGGAAGGCGGCCTGCGCTCGATGGTGGGGCTGTTCCACCACCTGCATTCGGGCGAGACGTTCGGCCCGATCGGCACGCTGATCTCGGTGCTTTCGGGGCTGGCGCTGATGTTCTTCTCGTTCTCGGGGATCTGGCTCTACGTGCAGATGTGGCGCTTCCGGAACCGGCGGGAACTGGCGCCGCGCTGGTTCTGGAAGTGATCGGTCACAGGTCTGCTTGAAGGAGCGCCGGAAGCGATTCCGGCGCTCTTTTCATCTCAGGGTTCCGCGCCCAGCCCGAAAGTGGCGTCCCCGCGCGGCGCGAGCAAGATCCGCTCGCCATCGATGCCGTCGATCTCGCTCACCGTGATGAAGGGGTGCCCGGCTTCGGCCAGCAGGACTTCCTGACCGTCCACCCGATCGACCACGCCGAGCACGGCGCCTTCGGCATCGATCACGGTCATGCCCTTGCGCACGAAACCGGATTCGGTGGGCCAGGAGGTTTGTCCGTCATCGCTCATCATCTTTCCTCCAAAGGCCGTCATACCGGCTTGCAAGGCCCGCAATCTCGCGCGATCCGGCGAGTCGCGCAATCACCTCTGGTCTACCAGTGCTAGCGTCCCCATATTGGCGGAGGCGCAATATGTGCGCACACGGCTGTTGGTAACTCGCCGGAGCGCCTCCACAGGTCAGGTGTTTTTTGGTTATCTGGCGATCTTGCTTCGGCCATCGTGCTGCAAGCGAAGTGTTTTCGTCCCGGAACCCGCGCCGCGCCGCCATCGGCGCTTGGCGAATCGTTCCGGGCCGCCATGTGAATCGCGCACCGGAGTTGTCCGCCCATGTCCCTTCTCGAAGCCCGCAAGACCTACAAGCCCTTCGAATATCCATGGGCCTATGACTTCTGGAAGACGCAGCAGCAGATCCACTGGCTGCCCGAAGAAGTGCCGCTGGGCGAGGATTGCCGCGACTGGGCGCAGAACATCTCGGAGCATGAGCGCAACCTGCTCACCCAGATCTTCCGCTTCTTCACGCAGGCCGACGTGGAAGTGCAGGATTGCTACCACGAGAAGTACGCGCGCGTCTTCAAGCCCACCGAGATCAAGATGATGCTCACCGCCTTCTCCAACATGGAGACGGTGCACATCGCCGCCTATTCGCACCTGCTCGACACCATCGGCATGCCCGAGAGCGAATACGGCATGTTCCTTGAGTACGAGGAACTGAAGGCCAAGCACGACTATCTGCAGAAATTCGGCGTCGACAACGACGAGGACATTGCCCGCACGCTGGCCATGTTCGGCGGCTTTACCGAGGGCGTGCAGCTCTTCGCCAGCTTCGCGATGCTGATGAACTTCCCACGCTTCAACAAGATGAAGGGCATGGGCCAGATCGTCTCGTGGTCGGTGCGTGACGAATCACTGCACTGCGAAGGCATCATCAAGCTGTTCCACGCCTTCTGCGCGGAGCGGAACTGCCTGACCAAGGCGGTGAAGGACGACATTGCCGACCAGTGCCAGACCACGATCCGTCTGGAAGACAACTTCATCGACCTCGCCTTCGAACTCGGCCCGGTTCCGGGCATGACGCCGAAGGACATCAAGAAGTACATCCGCTACATTGCCGACTGGCGCCTTGGCCAGCTGGGCCTGAAGCCGATCTACCTGATCGACGAGCACCCGCTGCCCTGGCTCCAGCCGCTGCTCAACGGTGTGGAGCACGCCAACTTCTTCGAGACCCGCGCGACGGAATACTCGAAGGGCGCCACCCGCGGCGACTGGAACACCGTGTGGTCGAACTTCGATTCGCGCCGCAAGGTGAAGGCCAACGATGTCGATGTGGTCGAGGAGCACTCGGAACCCGACATGTTCGGCGGTACGCAGGCGGCCGAATAAGGTTTCGGCCTGACGAGCGTGGGGCCGAATAACCGCGCCGTTTTTGGCGGGGCACCGGCCTGATATTGTTGACGAATTATCAGTTCCACGACTTCGTCGCCCCCGCGAAGGCGGGGGCCCCGCTTCTTGTGGAGATCTCGGCTCTGCACAAGAAAAGCGGGATCCCCGCCTTCGCGGGGATGACGGGTTTTGGGGTCTGCTTCGAAGCATCTTAGCTGAGGGATTTGGCCACCCAGCCGGACCTCGCTGCGGTCGGCTCTGCATGTAGGGGCGTTGCCGGTCCTGAAACCCCGCATCGCCCCTCAGGCATGCGGGGTTTTGCTTTTCCGATTCCTCAGCACCAGTTGCGGCGATAGCCTATCCAGCGCTCGGCCAATCCCTCGTCCACCAGCACCAGACCAAGACTGTGCCCGCCGCGCGTGATGACGCGCAGTTGACGGCCATAGCGGTCGGTATCGCGGCCGTCGTTCCAGGGTTCGAGCGAGAAGGGCCCCTGATTGAGCAACTCGGTCATCCGCGCCGTGGCCCGCGCGCCGAGTGCGGCTTCCTGCGGGCAGGACGGCGTGCTCGTCTCGGGCGCGTTGATGTCCGCGATGCGGATCTTCTTGCCCTCGTACCAGATGGTGTCGCCATCGACGACGCAGGTACGGCGCGCGCGGCCGTGGCAATGCGCGAAGTGGGCGGCGTCGGTATCATGCACGGTGGCGGCGAAGGGAAGCCGGACGGACGGTGCGCCGGGCCAGAAGAACACGCCCGCCGCAATGGCGAGCGGGGCGACGATCCAGATCGGTGACAAACGCAAACGGCGCGACCTTGGAGGCGCTTTCGGGCGCGTGTAGCCCTGCTGCGGATCGCGGGCCCCGGCTATGGGGATCACATTGGAACGGCGGCGAAAAAACATGATTCACGCGGCAATGAGGGCTGGGTCAGGTCCCGTATTCGCGCGCTTCGGTTTCGTCAAATTCGCCCCGGCAAGTGCGGATCAGGCTGTCCAGCTCGGCGCGGTGGAAGGCGTGTGTCAGCCGGACACCCAGTATGCCGCCCTCGGTCCAGCGCACGCGCCCCTCGATCGGCGGTGCGCCGTCGATCTTGATGACCACCTGATCCGAAATTTCGAGCGCGAGGACATTGCTCTGGCCCGCATCGGACAGGCAGCCGATGCGGCAGCCCTCCTGCGAAAGTTCGACAAGCAGGCCGCTGCCGATGCGGCGGCCTTCGTGATGGATTGTTGCCTTTCGGCGTACGGCGAAGCGCTGATGGGCGCTGTATCTCAACACTCTCACAGGCGGCGCCCCCCGGTCTTCCGATCCTGACTCGAACTTTATTGCTCCGAATCGAGCGTGATCCTCTATGATTACCAATTGGTTACCGCGACTTGCTTGATGCGGCAATAAGATTGAATTTATCAGCCCAGAATCTCATAAATACGGCCGATCCAGCTCAACAGATAAGCCAGGAACGCCAACGGCAGCACGATGTGGAAGCGCCGGTTGGACGTCCACGCGGCCAGCAGGAACAAGGCGGCGCAGACGGTCAGCCGGATCGGGTATTCGGGGCCCAACGCCTTGAGATAGGCCGGTCCCTTGATCCAGGTGTCGATCCAGTCGGCCGCGCAGACGGCCACCAGCAGGCCGAAGAACCAGACGCGCCGGGACAGGAAGTAATCCTCGTAGCCGGCGTAATCGTCCATCCACTCGGGAAACAGCAGGCTGGCCAGCAGGTAATGCAGGAAGGCGTAGCCGAGGACGAAGGTGAACAGTTCGAAGCGCCAGACGGTGATGCGGTCCAGTGCGAACTCCCACCACCAGAAGTGGACGGTCATCACCAGAATTACCGCCACCCATGCCAGGTGCGCGGGATAGAGCGGACGCCGCCGAGGGTGCTGGACGATGCCCGAAATGCCGGACAGCAGACGGGTAAGCGCCAGACCGAGGACGACGCCCACCAGCACGCGAACGTGCAGGAAGACCTCGCTTGATGCGGCGCCGTGGCCCATCGCTAACGCTCCCGGTGGCGGCTTTCGCTCAGACCGTCCAGGTGCCGGGATTGGGCATGGGCAGATGCTTCTGCGCGTTGAGCAGGCTCATCACGCAGCGCACGATCACCAGCACGCCCACGGCCGCCAGCACCAGCAGGCCGATCACCACGATCAGCAGCAGGCCGCCGATGATCGAGCCGATCAGGCCGATCCAGAACGTGTTGATGAGGTACTGATAATGCGAAGCCTGCCAGTCTCCGTCCCCCGTCGCCTCGCCCCGCCAGACATAGGCGAGCACGATGCCGACGATGGCGGTAACCCCGGTCACGCAAGAGGCCAGATAGAGCAGGGCGATGATGGTCGGGTGGTTGAATTCGAAACCGGAACCCGAGGTGCTGCGGTCGAGATCGTCCATGATGCTCTCCCTGTATGGTCCGGGCATGATGGCCCAAGGCGGAATGCTGCCTCTATTGCCAACCCGGCGCAAGTGATGTTTCTCAAAGGGATATAGGGCCTGTCACCGGAGCGATCACTAAGGGCACCGGCATTTCGGTGCTGGTCTTGCGGCAGGTCCGGGTTACCACAGGCGTCGCACGGCCGCCACGTCAGGGCACGGAAGCGCGGCCGGAAACGAGGGGGAGAGAGGCCGTGACCGAGATCGTGATCGAGATGCGCAGCGGAGCCGTGTCCGGCGTTGGGCAGCCGGGGCTGACGCGCTTTCTGGGCATTCCTTATGCGAAGGCGGGACGCTTCGAGGTGCCGGGCCCGGTTCCGCCATGGCAGGGCGTGCGTGCGGCCGATCGCTTCGGGCGGCAATGCCCGCAGCAGTTCGGCGGCAAAGTCCGCCGCGATGTGCTGGAGAGCGAGGTCTATGGCGAGGATTGCCTCTACCTCAATGTCTATTGTCCCGAGGGCGGGGCACCAGAAGGCGGTGTAGGGGGCCCGAAACCGGTCATGGTCTGGATCCACGGCGGCGCTTTCCTTGCGGGCGGGGCCAATTCCTATGACGCTTCCCGGCTTGCGCGGGAGGGCGACATCGTGGTCGTCACCATCAATTACCGGATCGGCGTGCTGGGCTTCGTGAACTTCGGCGATGCGCTGGGAATCCCGGCGATCCCGTCCAATCTCGGTCTGCGCGACCAGATCGCGGCGCTGGAATGGGTGCGCGACAATATCGCCGATTTCGGCGGCGATCCGGGCAAAGTGACGATCTGTGGCCAGTCCGCGGGATCGATGTCGGTCTCGCTGCTCCTGCTTTCGCCGCTGGCGCGCGGGCTGTTTCACAGTGCCGTGATGCAGTCCGGCGCGGTCAGCCTGATCCATGATCGCGACCGGTCGATCCGGGACGCGCGGCGCTTTGCCGAAGTTCTGGGGTTGGACCAGTCGAGCCTGCAACGCCTCAGGACCATGGATATTGCCGAACTGATGGAAGGGCAGACGGCCGTCGGCAAGCAGTTGAAGAACGCCATTCCCGCCGCGCCCTGGTACGACGGGGATGTCTTGCCTGCCTCGTTCGAAGCCGCGCTTGCGACCCCGGCCGCGCCGGTTCCGCTGCTGGCCGGCGCCACGCGCGATGAAGTGCGGCTGTTCGACGTGATGCCGGGGGACATCCTGCCCACCAAATGGCCGGATCTTGAAGCCTTGTTGCACGATCAGTTCGGGCCCGAACAGGCTGCGCGTATTCTCGCTGCCTATCCGCGTAGCCGCAAAGGGCGGATCGCGCTGGGGTCTGACCTGACGTTCATGATGCCCACCCGCCACTTCGCAGAGCGGCATGCCCGGCACAGCCCGACGTGGTTCTACCGGTTCGACTATTCGCATCCGCTGGTCGGCCCCACGCACGGGCTCGATCTCACGGTGTTCTGGCCTTTCCGCGGGCTCAAGATGGCGCTGGTTCGGGGCGGTCCGGACAGTGGCCGCCGGGCCGAGCTGGGGCGGCGGATGCGTTCGCATGTGGCGCATTTCGTGCGGCACGGCGATCCGGGCGACATGTGGCCGCGCTATGAGGAGACGGCGCGCAAGGTGCGGATCTATGACCTTGCCGACCGTTTCGAGGCCAACCCGGAGGCGGAACGCTATGCGGTCTGGGCCGGGCGGGATGTGGAGCCGGGGCGGGGGAAGTAGGGCGACAGAGCCTCACCATTTTCCCCACAGAGCCTCGTCATCCCCGCGAAGGCGGGGATCCCGCTTGTTCCGGCGGCGTGGCGAAAAAGCAGCGGGGCCCCCGCCTTCGCGGGGGCGACGGAGTGCGTTAGAAGAGGGTCGCCTCAGCCACTTGGGCGCCTATCAGTTCAGTCCAAGGAACAGCCCGGCCAGCGCCGCGCTCATCAGGTTCGAAAGGCTGCCCGCGCAGAGCGCCCGCACGCCAAGGCGGGCGATGATCGGCCGCTGGTTGGGCGCAAGGCCGCCGGTCACCGCCATCTGGATCGCGATCGACGAGAAGTTCGCAAAGCCGCAGAGCGCGAACGTCACCACGGCAACCGTGCGCGCCGAAAGCGCGGTCATGTGGCCAAGATCGATGAAGGCGACGAACTCGTTGAGCACGATCTTGCTGCCGAACAGGCTGCCCGCCTGCAACGCTTCATGCCAGTCGGGCGTGGCGAGCAGGTAGAAGATCGGCGCGAAGACATAGCCGAGCAGGCCCTGGAACGTCACGTCGGCAAAGCCGAACAACCCGCCGACCCAGCCGACGATGCCGTTGGCCAGCGCGATCAGCGCGACGAAGGCCAGGACCATGGCGCCCACGGCGACAGCCAGCTTCACGCCGGTCTGCGCGCCTTGCGAGGCGGCCATGATGATGTTGGCGGGCTTTTCCTCGTCATGCTCGACGGCTTCGGGCTCGTCGATGTGGACGCCGGGCAGGTGAGTCACATCGGCGCGGTTGAGCGCGGCGGCGGCGGCACCGGCAGGCGGCAGGGTGCTTTCATGCACGTCCGCCTCGTCCCCGACCGGGCGCGGATCGGGCATGATCATCTTGGCCATGAAGATGCCCCCCGGCGCCGACATGAATGCGGCGGCGACGAGGAAGTCGATGCGGATGCCCATCGAGGCATAGGCCGCCAGGATCGTGCCCGCCACACCGGCAAGACCCACGCTCATCACGCAGAACAGCTGCGAGGGATTGAGCGAGGCAAGGTAGGGGCGGATCACCAGCGGGGCCTCGCTCTGGCCCACGAAGATGTTGGAGGCGGCGCAAAGGCTTTCCACCTTGCTGATCCCCGTCACCTTCTCCAGCGCGCCGCCGATCCAGCGGACCACCAGCGGCATGATCTTCAGGTAGTAGAGGATCGAGATCAGCGAGGCGAAGAAGATGATCACCGGCAGTGCCGAGATCGCGAAGCTGTGGCCGCCGATCTCCGGGCTGGCGAGCGGGCCGAACAGGAAATCGACGCCCGCATGCGCGAAGCCGAGCAGGCTCTGGACGCCGGACGCCGCGCCGCCCAGCATGTCCTTGCCGAACGGAATGTAGAGCACGAACGCGGCGAGCCCCGCCTGCAAGGCGAACGCCGCACCCACTACGCGCAGGCGGATTGCCTGGCGGTTGGTGGAAAGAAGAAAGGCGGCGGCCATGATGAGAACGATGCCAAGCAGGCTGTAGGCGACGTGCATCGTCCCCATTTCTCCGAAAAATGTGCTGAATCTGTGCGCAAACCTAAAGGCGCACTTTCGTGACGGCTAGTGCAATTGTTTCGCGCCCGTTAGAGCATCGTCATGGAACCGCAAGCCCCAGTAAGCGCGCAATCCCGCGCTGTGACGATCCCCCGTTCGATGTTCGTGTACATGCCGCTCTATGGCGGGCTGGTCGTGCTCGCGGGGGTTCTGGGGATCAAGATCGCCTCGCTGGGCCACTGGCCGGTGGTCGGCAATCTGGCGGTGGAATCGGGGATCTTCGCGTTCCTGTTGCTGGTGGTGCTGTCCAGCGCGGTGGCCGAACTGCACGGCACGGTTGTCGCCACCCGACTGGTGCGCTTCGGTTTTATCCCGCTGATCGTTTCGATGAGCCTGCTGACCCTGGTGATCCACGTGGTTCCGCCCGCCCCGTTCTGGAGCGATCAGGACGCCTATGCCCGCCTGCTGGGACAGGGCGCGCGGATGCAGTTTGCGGGGCTGGTTTCCTACGGCGTGTCGCAGACCCTCAACGTCACCGTGTTCGCGCGCCTTGCCGCCGGGCGCGAGGGCAGCATGCTGATGCTGCGCGCGTGGATTGCCAGCCTGTTGTCGCAAGTGGTCGATACGCTGATCTTCATCACGATCTCGTTCGCGGGCGTGCTGCCGCTGTGGTCGATCATGGAAGGGCAGATCATCTCCAAGGTGCTGCTGTCCACGATCATGGTGCCGCCGTTCATCTGGCTCTTCGTGAAGCTTGGCCGCAAGCTGGATGGTGTATAAGATTGCGGTGAAATAATCGGTCTTTCGGGGCCGGAAACGGGTTTTAATTCTGTGCAAGGGGTCTAAAGCGCCTCCATGCCGAATCCGCACGATCCCGCCATGCTCTCGAAGGCCGAGACGCTCGTCGATGCGCTGCCCTACATGCAGCGTTATGCCGGTCGCACGTTCGTCGTGAAATACGGCGGCCATGCCATGGGCGATCCTGAACTGGCGCGAGATTTCGCGGAAGACGTGGTCCTGCTCAAGGCCGTCGGCATCAACCCCGTGGTCGTCCACGGCGGCGGCCCGCAGATCGGTGCCATGCTCAAGACCATGGGCGTCGAATCGCGCTTCGTGGACGGGCTTCGCGTCACCGACAAGGAGACCGCCAAGGTTGCCGAAATGGTGCTCTCGGGCGTCATCAACAAGGAAATCGTCGGCTGGATCGCCGAAGCCGGTGGCAAGGCCATGGGCATTTCCGGCAAGGACGGCGGCCTCGTTACCGCTTCCAAGGTCCAGCGCACTGCCAAGGATCCGGACAGCAATATCGAACGCGTCGTCGATCTCGGCTTCGTGGGTGAGCCTGCGCGGATCGACATCGGCGTGATCGAGACGATCTCGGCTGCCGGGATGATCCCGGTGATCGCCCCGATCGCGCCGGGCGAAGACGGCCAGACCTACAATATCAATGCAGACACCATGGCCGGTGCCATCGCCGCTGCCCTCGGTGCCGCGCGGCTGTTCCTGCTGACCGACGTGCACGGCGTGCTCGACAAGCAGGGCGAACTGCTGACCGACCTCCGGCCCGCCGATATCAAGGTGCTTCAGGAAGACGGCACGATCTCCGGCGGCATGATCCCCAAGCTGGAGACCTGCGTCCACGCGGTCGAGGCCGGGTGCGAGGCGGCCGTCGTGCTTGACGGGCGGGTTTCGCATGCCATGTTGCTGGAAATATTCACGCAGGAAGGCGCCGGTACGTTGATCCGGGCCGGCTAGCTCTTCCCGCAGCAGGGGAACCTCCGGCAGAAAGGCCCATTCTATCAAGATGCGTACCAGATTCGTTCTCACCAGTGCCGTTCCGGCCTTCATGCTCCTGCTTGCAGCCTGCAACCAGCAGCCGGCCGCCGAACCGAGCGGGGGGGCAAGTCTGGATACGAGCGAGGCCGCCGTCGTCGAGGACACGCCCGGTGACGATGCCACGGCCGCGGCCGCGGGCAGCCCCGCGATCAAGCTCGACGCGGATGCGCTGAACGAGCGCCGCGATCCCGAGCGTCTGCTGCGCTTCTACACCAATGCCCTGCGCGCCGGTGACTGGGCTTCTGCCGCCCGCGCCTGGAGCCTGGATGCGCAGATGACGCCGGAGAAGCTCGCCAAGGAATTCGGCGGCGATGCCAGCCCGAAGATCGCTGTGGGCAAGGGCGACGTCGAAGGCGCCGCCGGTTCGCTCTATTACGAAGCACCGCTGGTGATCGACTTTGCCGACGGCCGTCCCTCGCGCCGGGGCACCATCGTCCTGCGCCGCGTCAACGACGTGCCGGGGGCGAGCGAGGAACAGCTCAACTGGCGGATCGAGCGCACTTCGACGCTACCCTGACCTGCAAGAACGCGCTGCCGGGCCCATCGCGGCCCGGAGCGAAACCGGTATTGGTCGATCCGCGTCCCACCGTGGTGGACGCGCCCTTGCCCCGGCGCGGCCTACTCGGCTATCAGCGCCTGAGAATATGCTGGAAAGTCCGCATTTCGCGGGCAGGACAGGCATGACCCCCAAGCATTCAAGGAGCCGGCGTTGCTGTTCCTCACCCTCTACCAGATCATCGACTACCTGATCAGCATCATCGTCTTCGTGGTGATCGTGCAGTTCGTCCTCGGCCTGCTGCTCGCGTTCAACGTGGTCAACCGGCACAACCAGTTCGTTTCGGCGATCTGGACCGCGCTCAACGCGATCCTGGAACCGATGCTCCGGCCGATCCGGCGGATCATGCCGAACACCGGCGCGATCGACTTCTCGCCGATGGCGCTCATCATCGGCCTGAAGATCCTGCAAATCATTCTCGGCAATCTGGCAAGGGCTTACTACTGATGGCGCAGGCGTATATCATCGACGGCAAGGCTTTTGCCGAAGGCCTGCGCGCACGTGTCGGCACCGCCTCCGTGGGCTTCGAGGCCCGCACCGGCCGCAAGCCCGGCCTTGCCGTGGTGCTGGTGGGCGAGGACCCGGCCAGCCAGGTCTATGTCCGCAACAAGGGCAAGCAGACGCTGGCCGCTGGCATGGCGAGCTTCGAGCACAAGCTGCCCGCCGAAACCAGCGAGGAAGACCTGCTGGCGCTGGTGCGCGAACTGAACGAAGACCCGCGCGTCGACGGCATCCTCGTCCAACTGCCGCTGCCTGCGCACATGAACGAGCAGAAGGTCATCGCCACGATCAACCCCGACAAGGACGTGGACGGTTTCCATGTCGTCAATGTCGGGCGCCTTGCCACCGGGTTGCCGGGCTTCGTGCCTTGCACGCCGCTGGGCTGCGTGATGCTGCTGAAGGACAAGCTGGGCTCGCTTTCCGGCCTTGATGCCGTGGTGATCGGCCGCTCGAACATCGTCGGCAAGCCGATGGCGCAGTTGCTGATCGCCGAAAGCTGCACGGTCACGGTCGCGCACAGCCGCACCAAGGACCTGCCCGAAGTGGTCCGCCGCGCCGATATCGTGGTGGCTGCCGTCGGCCGTCCGGAAATGGTCAAGGGCCACTGGCTCAAGCCCGGCGCTACCGTGATCGACGTGGGCATCAACCGCGTCCCGGGTGCCGAGGAAGGCAAGACGAAACTTGTGGGCGATGTCGATTTCGCCTCCGCCGCCGAAGTTGCCGGTGCGATCACGCCGGTTCCGGGCGGGGTCGGCCCGATGACCATCGCCGTCCTGCTGCGCAACACCCTCGTCGCCGCCCACCGCAACGCCGGTCTGGAATTCGACGAGGGCGCCCTTTGAGCCTCGGCCGGGCTCTCGCCGGCGTGGCGGCGCTGGCATTGGTGACAACACCGGCGCTGGCCCGTCGCCCAGATCGAGCGCCCGGCGTGGGCACTGCCAACCCTAGCGCGCTGATCGCGGCGGAGATCGCCTTCGCCCGCATGGCGCGCGAGAAGGGGCAGTGGACCGCCTTTCGCGAAACCGCCGCCGAAGACGCGGTGATGTTCGTGCCGGAGCCGGTCCGCGCGCAGCAATGGCTCAGTGGCCGCAAGGACCCGCCCGCCGCCGTGCAGTGGCAGCCCGCGCAAGTCTGGATGAGCTGCGACGGCACCTTGGGCGTCACCAAGGGCGCCTGGCAGCGGCCGGACGGTTCGGTCGGCTACTTCACGACGATCTGGCAGAAGCGCTGGAAGAAGACCGATTACCGCTGGGTGCTCGATCAGGGCGACACGCTGGCGCAGCCTTTGCCGAATAGCGACATGCTCTCGGCGTCCGTGGCGGATTGCCCGAGCGGAGGCCCGCGCCCCGATGTGCAGCGTCCCGAACCCGCCAAGGGCCCTCCCGGCATGACCGGGGAAGGCCGTTCGGACGACGGTACGCTGACATGGTCCTACCGCGTCGCTGCCGACCAGTCCCGCTCGCTCGTCGTCTCGCTGATGAAGAACGGCACCATGACCGAAGTGATGCGCAGCGACGTCGCCGCGCCCAAGGCCCCGTAAACCGCATGTACGAACTCTTCCTCAGCGCGTTCGTTACGCTCTTCGTCGTGATCGACCCGCCCGGCTGCGCGCCGATCTATGCCGGCCTTTCGGCCGAGGCGAACCGCTCCCAGGCGATCTCCATGGCCGGCCGCGCCTGCCTGATCGCCACCGCCATCCTTGTGGTTTTCGCGCTGTTCGGCGCCCAGTTGCTGGGCGCGCTGCACATCGAACTCAACGCCTTCCGCATCGCCGGCGGCATCATGCTGTTCATGATCGCCATCGACATGGTCTTCGAAAAGCGCACCCAGCGCCGCGAGGAGCGGGCCGAGAAGATCATCGCCCACAATGCGGAAACGCCTCAGGTGGATGACGTTTCGGTGTTCCCGATGGCGATGCCGATGCTGGCGGGACCGGGCTCGATCGCGACGATCATGCTGCTCACCTCGCGCGCGCAGGGCGTGGAGCAGAAGCTGGCGATCCTTGCGGCGATGGTATCGGTGATGGTGCTGAGCTTTGCCGCGTTGGCCGCTGCCGGACCGTTGATGCGGGTGCTGGGCGACAAGGTGGAGGCGGTGATTACGCGTCTGCTGGGCGTGCTGCTGGCAGCATTGGCGGCGCAGTATGTGATCGACGGTGTGAAGGCCGTTCTGCTCTGATTTCGGGTGGAGGTACCCTCCGCTGGCAATCAACCTCCCCAACCATAACCCGTCATCCCCGCGCAGGCGGGGATCCCGCTTGTTCTTTTAAAGCACGCAGAGACGCGGAGACGCAGAGGGTGCAGAACCGCTCGGCCTCTCTGTGTGAACCAAAAAAGCGGGGCCCCCGCCTCCGCGGGGGCGACGAAGTGATTTGGGGTAGTTGGCGGCGGGCCGGGGCCGAAGCTGGGGCCGCGGGTTACCCCGCTAAAGCCAGCTTCGCGGCTTCTTCGCGCACCACGCGCGGCTGATCCGGCCAGATCCCGCGCGTATCGTAGACCAGCTTGTCCGCACGCTCGGCCAGCGGCACCACGCGGAACACGTCGTGGTCGACGAGGACGATCAGGATCTCGCAGGTCTCCAACGCATCGTCGATGTCGATCTGCACCGCGCCGGTATCGGTGAATTCGATGGGAAGCTGCGCCGCATAGGGCTCCACCACGTGAATCCGGCTGCCGAACTTGCGGGCGAGGCGGCTGGTAACGAAGCGCGCCGGGCTCTCGCGGAAGTCGTCGATGTTGGCCTTGAAGGCGAGGCCGAGGCAGGCGACTTTCGCCTCCGGATTGGCCTCAACCAGCGCTTCGGCCTTGGCGATCACGTGGTGCATCTTGTGATCGTTGACGCCGCGCGCGGTGCGGATCAGCGGGGTTTCCTCGGGCGCGCCGTGGACGATGAACCACGGGTCGACGGCGATGCAGTGGCCGCCGACGCCGGGGCCGGGCGTCAGGATGTTCACGCGCGGGTGGCGGTTGGCGAGGCGGATCACCTCCCACACGTCCAGCCCCATGCGGTCGGCCACCATCGACAGTTCGTTGGCAAAGGCGATGTTGACGTCGCGATAGGCGTTCTCGACCAGCTTGGTCATCTCGGCCGAGCGCGCGTCGGTGGTCACGCATTCGCCGCGCACGAAGCGCTTGTAGAAGGCCAGCGCCTTGCGCGCGCAGCGCGGGGTGATGCCGCCGATCGAACGGTCGTTGTTGGTCAGTTCCTCAAGGATGCGGCCGGGCAGCACGCGTTCGGGGCAGTACGCAATCGAGACATCGGGGGTGTCGCGCGTGAGGCCCCCCTTATCACTACAGGGAATCTTCAGGTCCGGCCGCAGTTCGGCGATCAGGTCGCGCAGCTGTTCGGTGGTGCCGACCGGCGAGGTCGATTCGAGGATCACCACATCGCCCGCCTTCAGCACCGGCGCGACCGAGCGACCGGCGGCAAGGACATAGGAAATGTCCGGCGCGTGGTCCTTGTCGAACGGCGTCGGCACCGCGATCACGAACACGTCTGCAGGCGCGATCTGCGTCGAGGCCGAAAGCAGCCCGCGCGCAACCACGCCCTGCACAAGGCCGTCGAGATCGACTTCCTCGATATGAATCTCGCCCCGGTTGATGGTGTCGACCACCACCTGCGAGACGTCGAGGCCGAGTACCTTGCACCCGGCGCGGGCGATCACGGCGGCGGTGGGAAGGCCGATGTAGCCGAGGCCGACAACGCAGACGTCAGGCTTGGTTTCCGATTTCATTCGCAAGCAGCTCCACGATTCGGCGCGATGTCTGCCCATCCCCGAACGGGTTGTGGGCACGCGCCATGGATTCGTAAGCTTCTCTATCGTCGAGCAGTGTTGAGATTTCGGTAACGATCGTCTCGGCCGAAGTTCCGACCAATTTCGCGGTCCCGGCCGCCACGCCCTCGGGCCTTTCGGTGGTCTCGCGCATGACCAGAACCGGCTTGCCCAGCGCGGGGGCTTCCTCCTGCACGCCGCCCGAATCGGTCAGCATGATCTCGGCGATGGAGATCAGACGGGCGAAGTGCGGATAGTCGAGCGGTTCGATCAGGGCGACATTGTCCAGCCCGGAGAGGCGCTCGTTCATCACCTTGCGCACGTTGGGGTTGAGGTGGACGGGGAAGATCACCGCCACGTCGGGCCGCGCCGCGATTTCACGGATGGCCGTGGCGATCTGCTCCATGCCCTCGCCGAAGTTCTCGCGCCGGTGGCTGGTGACGCCGATGATCCGCTTGCCCGCGAAGCGCGCTTCAAGCTCGGCAAGGTCCGAAGCGAGCGCGGGCTGGCGCTCGATTTCAGCGGTAACCCAATGCAGCGCGTCGATCACGGTGTTGCCGGTGACGTGGACCCGGTCCGGGGCGATGTTCTCACGCAGCAGTGCGGCCTCGCTGGTGCCGGTCGGCGCGAAGTGGAGGCTGGCCATGCCGCCGATGATCTTGCGGTTCACTTCCTCGGGCCAGGGGTGATGGATATTGCCCGACCGCAGCCCCGCCTCGACGTGATCGACCGGCAGTTTGCGGTAATAGGCGGCAAGCGCGCCGGCCATGGCCGTGGCCGTGTCTCCCTGCACGATCACCCGGTCGGGCCTGACTTCGTTCATGACTTTGCCGAGCCCGGTCAGCAGGTTGGCGGTCAGTGCATCCAGCGTCTGGTCGGGCCGCATCACGTCCAGATCGTGATCCGGCACGATTCCGGCAATCTCCAGCACCTGATCGAGCATCTGGCGGTGCTGCGCGGAAACGCAGACCACGCATTCGAAACGCGGATCGGCTTTCAGCGCATGGACCAGCGGGAAGAGCTTGATCGCCTCTGGCCGGGTGCCGAAGACAAGGAGGATGCGGGCCGGAGAAACAGGGGCAGGCTTGGTCATGCCGCGGGCCTATCAGGTTAGTATTAAGCTTGGATAAAGCGGCTCATGCGGCCAGCAGGGCGGGATGCGGGTCATCGTCGTTGGAGGACGATGGCCGGGTACGTGGACGCCTGCGCGTTCCGGCCACGCGTTTGCGGGTGTGGCGCCGGGGCGCGCGCAGGAGGGCGGAAAGGAACGTGCCGAGGGCCTTGATCCGCACGCTTGCCGCCACGAGCGCAACGGCGGTTATCGCATCGATCAGCGTCGATATCTCGAACGTCATCGCCCAGGAGGTCAATTCCGGCAGCGCCATCGACGAGAGGTGCAGACCCTCGCCGCCGAGCAGCCAGGACACCAGGCCGACGAACCCGGCAAGCGTCAGCACCAGCAGCACGTGCCCGCGCGTTACCCGCGACAGGCGCCGGGCGAGGGGGATCACCAGTCCGTCATGCCAGATCCGCCCACGTAGACTGGTTCGCGGCGCGGTGGCCAGAGTCAGCAGGGCGAACAGGCATAACGATTCGAGAATCATTGCGGACGCACCTTGGCTGACTCGCTGGAAAGGCTGGATAATGTCCGGTCATGAGGCGGGTACGAAGTTAAATCCGCGCAAGCTGGCGGCGGTGCTTTATTGGCGCGGATGGAGGGCTCCGTGGACAAACCCGCCGGGGCTATTGCCCCACCCCGCGCCATCGGGAATGACTGCGGCATGTCTATCCTGAGCGACAAGTGGATCCGCGAGCAGGCGCTCGAACACGGAATGATCGAGCCCTTCGTCGAGGCCCAGCGGCGCGACGGGTGCATCTCTTACGGCCTCTCGTCCTACGGCTACGACGCCCGCGTCGCGCCGGAGTTCAAGATCTTCACCAATGTCGATTCGGCGGTGGTGGATCCGAAGGATTTCGACAGCAATTCCTTCGTGGACCGGCACACCGATGTCTGCGTGATTCCGCCCAATTCCTTCGCGCTGGCGCGCACGGTCGAATATTTCCGCGTGCCGCGTGATGTGCTGGTGATCTGCCTTGGCAAGAGCACGTATGCGCGCTGCGGCATCATCGTGAACGTCACGCCGCTCGAACCGGGCTGGGAAGGGCATGTGACGCTGGAGTTCTCCAACACCACGCCGCTGCCGGCCAAGATCTATGCCAACGAAGGCGCGTGCCAGTTCCTGTTCCTCAAGGGCAATGAGCCTTGCGAGACCAGCTATGCCGACCGTGCGGGCAAGTACATGGGCCAGCGCGGGGTGACGCTGCCGAAGCTTTGAGGGCTCACGGCTGGTCCTCGCTTCAGAGCCTCCTTCGCAAAACAACCCTCGTCATCCCCGCGAAGGCGGGGATCCCGCTTGTTCTTTGCGGGCGCGGCGAGAAGGAAGCGGGCCCCCGCCTTCGCGGGGGCGACGGAGTGATTTTGGGCGAGCCGGGGTTAGCGCGCTTCTTCGCCCGATTACTTACCCGACCACACCGGCTTGCGCTTTTCCGCGAAAGCACGCGGGCCTTCCTGAGCGTCCTCGCTGTTGTAGGTGTGTTCGTGCGCGGCACGCGCGGCTTGTAGCGCGGCGGAGCGGCCCATTTCGGTCGACAGCATCACCGTCTCGCGCGCGGCCTTTACCGACAGCGGCGCGCCTTCCAGCACTTCCAGCGCCAGTTCGATGGCCGCGTCCAGCACCGCGCCGGGCTCGGCCAGGCGGTTGACGAGGCCGATCTCGTAAGCGCGCTGGGCGGTGATCGGCTTTCCGGTCAGCATGATCTCCATCATGATCCGCTGCGGGATCATGTGGATCAGCGGCGAGGCCCAGGGGCTGCCGCGCCCGACCTTCACCTCGGTAATCGCGAACTTGGCATTGGTGCTGGCGACGCAGAGGTCGCAGGCCTGCGCGATCATCCAGCCGCCGGCGAAGGCGTGGCCGTTGACGGCGGCGATGGTCGGCTTGGTCAGTTCGATGGTGTCGTAAGGCAGCGCGTAGAGATCGCGCGGCGGCACGGCCATGCCGGTTTCGACCATTTCCTTGAGATCGCCGCCCGCGCAGAAGGCTTTGTCGCCGCTGCCGGTGAGAATGGCGATGCGGGCCGAGGCGTCGGCTTCGAACGTCGCCCACGCCTCGCGCAGTCCTTCGCGCACTTCGCGGCTGAGGCAATTGCGCTGTTCGGGGCGGTTGATGGTGATGACCGCGATGCCGTCTTCATGTGCGTCGTAAATAACGGCTTGGGTCATCGCTTCAGGCTTTCTTGGGATTGGAAGACAAGGGGTTTCGCGCGGAGGCGCGGAGACGCGGAGAAAACGTGGGGTGCCGTAGGCACTATCCCGCTTCCGAACCTTGCATTGTACGCTGGCGTTTCAGTGAATGAGTCTTCGGCGCGGGTCAGCTTCTCCGCCTCTCCGCGCCTCCGCGCGAAATCGTTGTGGAGGAGCGGGCCCACCGTCAGAAGCCTCGCCGCGCGATCTCGAATGCCTCGCGGTCGAGCGCCTCGCGGAAGTCGGGATGGGCGATGGCGACGAGCCGTTTAGCGCGTTCGGCCAGGGTCTGGCCCTTGAGCTGCGCAGCGCCGTATTCGGTGACGATCACGTCCACTTCGGTCCGCGCAGAGGTGACCGGCCCGGAGAGGGCGGTGACGATCTTGCTAACCGTGCCGCCCTTGGCGGTGGAGGCCAGCACCATCAGCGAGGCACCGCCCGGCGAGCGCGCGCCGGCGCGCACGAAGTCCACTTGCCCGCCGGTGCCGCCGAGATAGCTCGCGCCGGATTGCTCGGCATTGACCTGTCCGGTGAGGTCCACTTCCAGCGCCGAATTGATCGTGACGAGGCGCGAGAGCCGCGACAGCGTCCCCGCATCGTGGGTGTAGCTGGTGGGCGTCATGCGGATCGCGGGGTTGTTCGCGGCCCAGTCATAGAGCCGCCGCGTGCCGATCAGGGCGCCGTTGATCGAGATACCCTTGTCGATTTCCTTGCGGGCATTGGTCAGCACGCCGGCTTCGGCAAGGTCGACCAGTCCGTCGCCCAGCATGCCCGAATGGACGCCAAGGTCGCGGCGGTCGTGCAGCAGGCGCAGGATCGCGTCGGGCACCGCGCCGACGCCGGTCTGCAGCACCGCGCCGTCGCCGATGAATTCGGCACAATGGCGGGCGATGGCTTCGTCGGTGGGGCCGATCTTCGCGGGGGCCACTTCCACGGGCGCGCGGCTGACGTGGACGGCCACGTCGATCAGGTCACCGGGGATCGTCTCGCCCGGAACGTAGGGCACCTGCTCGTTGACTTCGGCGATCACGAAGCGCGCCTTGTCCACCGCCGCGCGCACGTAGTCGGAGATCAGGCCGCAGCTGTGATTACCCTGCGCATCCGCCGGGCTGACCTGAATCATCGCGACGTCGCAGGGCATGATCCCGGCCTCGATCAGGCAGGCGACCTGGCTGACGTGGACGGGGATCACGTCCAGCGCATTCGCCTTGGTCATGCTCCGCAGTGCGCCGATCGCGCCCATGCTGGAGAGGCGGAAGGCGCGCGCGCTGTCGGGCGTGAACAGGCCGGAGAAGCTGGTGGCGATGAAGGCGTGGAGGCCGCCGACAGCCTCGCCCTGTTCGATCAGCGCTTCGACCAGCGTGGTCGGCTCGCCGCAGGCCTGGCCGAACACGATGCGGTCGCCCGGTTTCAGGAACCGCGAAAGGTCGAGCGTTTCGGGGGTGAGTTTGAGGGTCATGACACTACCTCTCCAACCCCACTCCGCTCATCCTGAGCTTGTCGAAGGATGGTTCGCAGCGCAGCGCCAGCGCCCTTCGACAGGCTCAGGGCGAGCGGAGTTGGGCGTATGAGGTTCATTGCGTGCTCACAGCTTCCCCGCCTGCCGCAGCAGCCGTTCGGCGCGGGCGAGGTAGGGGCGGTCAAGCATGCCGCCCTTCCAGCCGATGGCGCCGACGCCCGGATTGGCGGCGAAGATGTCGACGATTTCCTGCGCCTCGGCGATCTCCGCCTCGGTCGGCGTGAAGGCCTCGTTGATCACCGGCACCTGCGCCGGGTGGATCGCCATCATCCCGCGATAGCCGTCGCGGCGGACCTTCTCGGCGCGGGCCTTGAGCGCTTCCAGATCCTTGAAGTCGGCGCTGATCGTCTCGATCGCGGTGACGCCAGCGGTCGCCGCGCCCAGCACGGTCAGGCTGCGCGCCAGTTCGTACGTGAAGGAGTACGATCCGTCCGCATTGCGGTTGGACGATGCGCCGATGGAATCGGCCAAGTCTTCCGCGCCCCAGGTCAGCGCCACCACGCGCGGCGCGCCCTTGTAGTTGCCGGTGTGGAACATTGCCTCGGCCGTTTCGGTGATCAGCACGATCACCGGGGTCGATCCCTGTTCGATGCCGTTGGCCACTTCCAGCGCTTCGAGATAGCGGTCCAGCGTCTCCACGTCCTGCCGGCCATAGACCTTGGGCAGCATGATCCCACCGGGACGCGCGGGCATCACCGCCACGAGATCGTCCAGCGTATGCGGCCCGTCGAGCGGGTTGATCCGGACCCACAGGCGGCCGCGCTGCTCGGGGTTGGCCTTGATGAAGTCATGCACCATCGGACGCGCGGCGGCCTTGGAGTCCGGTGCGACGGCGTCTTCGAGGTCGATGAGGACGATATCGGCCTCACCCTCCATCGCCTTGGTCATCTTCTTTTCGCTGTCGCCCGGCGCGAAGAGCCAGGAGCGGGCGGCGATCGGTTCGTGCTGGAACGGCAAGTCTTGGATCCTTTTCCCTCGTCGCCCCCGCGCAGGCGAGGGCCCCGCTACCTTCTTACCCGCCGCGAGGAAGCGGGGTCCCGCCTGCGCGGGGACGACGTGATGTGATTACGCAGGGTTCACGAAGGATTGAATAGCCCGTTTCCTCAATAGGACTTGGGCAGTTCCAAAACCCTCTCGGCGATGAAGTTCATGATCTGGTGCGGGCTGACCGGGGCGATGCGCGGGATCATCACTTCGCGGAAGTAGCGCTCGACATGGTATTCCTGCGCATAGCCCATGCCGCCCATGCTCATCATCGCGGTCTGGCAGGCCTCGTAGCCGGCCTCGGCGGCGAGGTACTTGGCGCTGTTTGCCTCGACGCCGCAGTCGAGACCCTTGTCGAACAGGGTCGCCGCCTTGAACACCATCAGGCTGGCCGCTTCCACTTGCATCCACGCCTTGGCGAGCGGGTGCTGGATCCCCTGATTCTGGCCGATCGGTCGTCCGAACACCACACGCTCGCGGGCGTAGCGCGAAGCGCGCTCGATGGCGACGCGGCCCAGGCCGGTGGCCTCGGCGCCCAGCAGCACGCGTTCGGGATTGAGACCCTTCAGCAGGATGCGGAAGCCCTGTCCCTCCTCGCCGATGCGATCTTCCTCGGGAATGAAGAAGTCGGTGATGAACATCATGTTCGAGCCCACCGCGTGGCGGCCCATCTTGGGGATGAGGCGCGTCTCGATCTTCTCGCGGTCAAGCTTGCAATAGAAGAGCGTCAGGCCGTCGGTCTTCTTCTTGACCTCTTCCAGCGGCGTGGTGCGCGCGATCAGCAGCATGCGGTCGGCGACGTGGGCGTTGGTGATCCAGATCTTCTCGCCGGTGACGCGGTAGCCGCCGGGCACGCGCTCTGCACGGGTCTTGAGGCTGGTGGTGTCGAGCCCGGTGTTCGGCTCGGTAACCGCGAAGCACATCTTCTCCTCGCCCGAAAGGATCGGCGGGATCATGCGCTGCTGCTGTTCCTCGGTGCCGAAGAGGATGACGGGTTCGAGCCCGAAGACGGGGCCGTGGATCGCCGAGGCGGCCGTCATGCCGCCGCCGCTTTCGGCCACTGCCTGCATCATCACCGCCGCTTCGGTGATGCCGAGGCCCGCGCCGCCGACGCTTTCAGGCATGGCGACGCCGAGCCATCCGGCATCGGCCATCGACTTGTGGAACTCGAACGGGAATTCGCCGCTGCGATCCTTTTCCAGCCAGTACTCGTCAGAGAACTGCGAACAGTGCTTGAGAACCGCCTCGCGGATGTTCTGCTGGTCGTCGGTAAAGGCGAAATCCATGGCAATCCTCTTGTCTTCCCGCTGATCGAAGTAGCAGCGCGGCCCATCGCTCACAACCATCATCGTGCCGATATGCGCCCACCAAACGCAAATACGAATGGTTTTCGCTCCGGCGGTGAGTTACCCATGGCATGACAAGAAGGAGAGGGCCTTGACCGCGAGCAAGGAAAACAAGGGAACGGGGCCATTGGCGGGCCTGCGCGTGGTGGACCTCACCAGCGTGGTCTTCGGGCCCTATGCCACGCAAATCATGGCGGATATGGGCGCCGAGGTGATCAAGGTGGAGCCGCCCGAAGGCGACAACACCCGCTGGATCACCAAGGGCCCGGTGCCCGGCATGGGCGGCATCTACGTCAATGTGAATCGCGGCAAGCGCGGTATGATGCTCGATCTGCGGCAGGAGCAGGATCGCGAATCGCTGCGCCGCCTGATCGCCACGGCGGATGTCTTCATCCACTCGATGCGCGGCAGCGCGATCCGCAAGCTCGGCTTCGATTACGAGGCGGTACGCGCGATCCGGCCGGACATCGTCTACACCAATTGCTACGGCTATTCGCGTCGCGGGCCGGAGGGCGACAAGCCCGCCTATGACGATACCATCCAGGCCGAATGCGGCATTCCGCATGTGCAGGGCCTGATGAACGGCGAGCCCGGCTATGTCGCCACGATCATGGCGGACAAGGTGGCGGGCCTCCACGCGCTCTACGCAACGATGATGGCGCTCTATCACCGCGAGCGTACCGGAGAGGGGCAGGAAGTCGAAGTCACCATGTTCGAGGCGATGACCTCGTTCATGTTGGTGGAGCACGCCAACGGCGCGATGTTCACGCCGCCGACCACGCCCGCGCACTACCACCGCGCGGTCGAGCCCAACCGGCGGCCCTACAAGACCAAGGACGGCTATGTCGCCGCGCTGGTCTACAACGACAAGCACTGGAACGCGTTCATCGAATCGGTGCAGCCGGAATGGGCGTCTGACGAGTTCTCCACTCTGGAAAAGCGCGCGCGCCAGATCGGCCGGGTCTACGGCTTGCTGGGCGAGACGTTCCTCACCCGCACCACGCAGGAATGGCTGGATACCTTGCAGGCGCTCCACATTCCCTGCGCGCGCCTGCGCTCCACCGACGATCTGTTCGACAACGAGCACCTGAACGCCATCGGCTTCTTCGAAGAGGTCGAGACCGAGCAAGGCCCGGTGCGCTTCCCCGGCGTACCGACGTGGTTTTCCGCCACGCCCGGCAAAGTGCGCGGCCCCGCGCCGATGCTCGGGCAGGACAATGAAAGCGTCCTGTCCGAACTCGAAAGCGTCGCCGGGGCGATAGCAGTCGATTCGAAGTAAACAGTACTGTTGATTTCACCTGACAGCGTCCCGAGGCTTGCGCTAACCACCTGTTCAAGCCGGGCGCTGCGAAAGGCAGGTTCCCTGAGAACTGCCGGCACCGAAAATTGGGATCGAGAAGAAAGGCACCACCATGTACGACGACCAGCCGCAAGCCGAAGCGCCGGCCAAGGCCCAAAAGGGCACCCCGGTTTACAAGCGCATTCTCGACCTGTTCGAGGCCGAGGGCATCAAGACCCTGTTCGGCATTCCCGATCCCAACTTCGTCCACCTCTTCCTTGAGGCCGAGACGCGCGGCTGGACCGTCGTTTCGCCGCACCACGAAGCGTCTGCCGGCCACATGGCCGCTGCCGCTGCCCGCATCACCGGCAAGCCGGCACTCTGCATCGGCACGCTCGGGCCGGGCATGGCGAACATGATGCCCGCGATCCAGTGCGCCAAGGTCGAGAACGATCCGGTGATCTTCATGGGCGGCCAGCGCGCCCGCATCACCGAGCGCCGCGTGCGCCGCGGCCGCATCCAGTTCGTCCGCCAGGAGCCGATGATCGAGGATTCGGTCAAGTTCTCCAGCTCGATCGAATATGCCGACCAGACCGACGAAATCGTCCGCGAGGCGATCCGCGTCGCCATGTCGGGCACGCCGGGACCGGCCTATATCGAATATCCCGCGCATATCATTCTCGAAGAGCTTGATCTGCCGCCGGTTCTGCCGCCGCACCGCTACCGCCTGACCAACCAGGGCGCCGACGGTGATCGCATCGCCGAAGCGGCCGAGATCATCCGCAACGCCAAGAACCCGGTGCTGCTGGTCGGCCACGGCGTCCACACCTCGAAGTCGGGCGCGGCGGTTCGCGAACTCGCCGAACTGATGCAGTGCCCGGTGATCCAGACCTCGGGCGGCACTTCGTTCATCGAAGGCCTTGAGGATCGCACCTTCCCCTACGGCTTCTCGGAAGCCTCGATCGACGCCGTTGTCGAAAGCGACTGCTGCGTGGCGCTGGCCACCGAACTGGGCGAGCCGAGCCACTATGGCCGCTGGCGCCACTGGGTGGACAACGAAGCCAACCGCAAGTGGATCTACGTCCAGCAGGACCCGACCGCCGTTGGCGTCAACCGTCCGATCGACGTGCCGCTGGTGGGTGACGTCCGCGCCGTGGTTCCGCAGCTCGTCCGCGCGCTGAAGGACACGCCGCGCAAGGCTGCTCCCTCGCTGGCCGAGTATATCGAGCGTGACGCCCAGCAGCTTGTCGAACTGGCCGAGGACGCCGCGTCCAAGCCCGACGGTTCGACTGCGAAGATGCACACTAGCCAGTTCGTCACCGAAGCGACAAAGGCCTTCCCGAAGGATGGCATCCTGATCCGCGACGGCGGCGCCACGGTGATCTTCCAGTGGACCTACTCGCAGGCCAAGCCGCATGACGTGATCTGGAACCAGAACTACGGCCACATCGGCACCGGCCTGCCCTATGCCACCGGCGCCATGCTCGCCGACCAGGCCGAAACCGGCAAGGTCCGTCCGGGCATGCTGCTCACCTCGGACTCGTCGTTCCTGTTCCACGTCGGCGAACTCGAAGTCGCCGTGCGCAAGAACCTGCCGCTGGTGATCGTGGTTGGCGTCGACTTCCAGTGGGGTCTCGAAGTGGGCGTCTACAAGCGCACCTTCGGCAAGGGCACCAAGGAAACCGGCGTGCACTGGTCCGACAAGGTCCGCTTTGACAAGATCGCCGAAGGCTTCGGCGCGGCGGGCGAATATGTCGAGAAGGCGGCGGATATCGGCCCGGCCATCAAGCGCGCTTACGAGCGTGGCGGCTGCACCGTGATCCACGTGCCGATCGACCCGGCCGCGAACTCGGAAGAAATGCCGAACTACTCGGAATTCCGCACCTGGTACGCTGAGGGCACCCAGTAAGCCGGACACCGGAAAACCAATGCAGACCTGAAGCGAAATCGCTCCCTCTCGATCCGAGTGTGGGGCGGTTTTGCTTTAGGAACGGGAGAGAACGATGCGCAATTACACCCAGTTCTATATCGACGGGCAGTGGGTCGATCCCATCGCGCCGCGCACCGCACAAGTCGTCAATCCGGCGACCGAGGAAGTTTCCGGCACGATCTCGCTCGGCACCGCCGCCGATGTCGACAAAGCCGTCGCCGCCGCCCGCCGCGCCTTCGCCACGTTCGGCGAGACCAGCGCCAAGGAACGCCTCGATCTGCTCGAAGCGATCCTGGCCGAATACCTGAAGCGCGAAGCCGAGCTGGGCGAGGCCGTCAGCGAGGAAATGGGCGCGCCGATGTCGCTCGCCTGCGGGTTCCACACGCTGCTCGGCAAGGGACATCTCTCCACCGCGATCGAGGTCCTGAAGGAATTCAAGTTCGAGGAACAGCGCGGCGTCACCCTGATCCGCAAGGAGCCCATCGGCGTCTGCGGCATGATCACGCCGTGGAACTGGCCGATGAACCAGACGTGCGTGAAGATCTTCCCGGCCCTCGCCGCCGGTTGCACGATGATCCTCAAGCCGCCGCAACTGGCGCCGTATTCGGCCCAGATCCTGGCCGAAATCCTGCATGACGCGGGCGTTCCGGCGGGCGTGTTCAACATGGTGCAGGGCAAGGGCAGCGAGATCGGCACCGCGCTCTCCACGCATGAGGACGTGGACATGATCTCCTTCACCGGGTCGGAGCCGGTGGGCGTTCAGATTCAGAAGGACGCCGCCGATACGGTCAAGCGCGTGGGTCTCGAACTCGGCGGCAAGTCGGCATGGATCGTGCTCGACGACGCCTCGCTCGCCGCTAACGTCGCCGCCGCCACCGGGGGCATGATGGGCAATTCCGGCCAGACCTGCTCGGCCGGTTCGCGCCTGCTGGTGCCCAACGCGCGCATGGACGACGCCATCGCCGCCGCCACCGAGGCCGCGAACGGCGTGACCGTGGGCGATCCCAAGGGCAACTTCGCGATGGGCCCGGTCGTCTCGAAGAGCCAGTACGAGATCATTCAGGGCTATATCGAGAAGGGCATCGAGGAAGGCGCCAAGCTCATCGCCGGCGGCCCGGGCAAGCCCGAAGGGCTGGACAAGGGCTACTACGTCAAGCCCACCGTCTTCGTCGGCACCAACGACATGGTGATCGCGCGGGAGGAAATCTTCGGCCCCGTCCTCGTCATCATCGGCTACGACGATGTGGACCACGCCGTCGCCATCGCCAACGATTCCAACTTCGGCCTTGGCGGCTATGTCTCGGGCGAAGACCTCGACACCGCCCGCGCCGTTTCCCGCCGGATGCGCACCGGCGCGATCTGGGTCAACGGCGGTTTCGACTTCCACGCACCGTTCGGTGGCTACAAGCGCTCCGGCAACGGCCGCGAGTGGGGCGAACATGGCTTCGCCGAATATCTCGAAGTGAAGTCGGTGGTCGGCTGGAACGCCGCCTGAGCCATCAGGTCAACCGCAAGGGAACTGGCGGCACACTTGAATCGCCAAGTGTGCCGTCGCCCCCGCGAATGCGGGGGACCCGCTTTTTTTGGGGCATGCGGTCTCTTTGCGAGGTGCGTGACCCCACAAAGAACAAGCGGGATCCCCGCCTACGCGGGGATGACGGGCAGTTTGGGGTGAGGGGCCCGACGTTGCCGACGTTCTGAGTTCCCGGTTCTCGCGACTTCTCACCGTTTCGCGATGCTTCAGGCGTGCCCGTTTTGGGCCAGCGTGGCGGAAGCCATGAGGCGCCAGATATTGGCCGCATCGTTGCGATAGGCCGCGTCCGATTCGTCCGGCCCGACATGGCGAACGATCTCGGCACCCGCTTCCATCATGAATTCGTCGGGTTCATGCAGCGTTTCAAGCACGGCGCGTGCGGCCGTGTTGAACTGCCTTTGACGCGAGGCGTCCAACGCCTCCCATTCGCGGCCATCCAGAGATGCCGCCAAAGCCCGCGCGGTCCGTTCGAGAAATGTCATCGCACCATCCATGCCCAGTGGAGATTGCCAGCGGACACCAACGCGCCTCGGAATGCAATCGTGATGCGGCTTTCGCCGACCGGATTTCACATTCGTAATGGGGGGAATGGCGGCGCAGTCGGCTGGCCATTGACGGACCGTCACCGATGGCAAACCACGGATTCCGGCCCGCCGGAAGATGGCGAAGGGGCTGGATTCCGCAGGTTTGGGAATGGTGGGCGATGACGGGCTCGAACCGCCGACCCTCTCGGTGTAAACGAGAGTTCGCCACCTAAAATCCACGATTTCCGTTCCCTTGCCGTAGAACGGAGCGTGAATCAATGTCGAACATATGGGCATCCGCTGACCATTTGCTGACCACTTTTCGCGACCTCATCATCCCCGTGAAGGGCATCTACTTCGACCAGATCGCCGCCGGCACGAAGTCTCATGAGTTCCGCTCGCAGGACGAGCGGTGGACCAAGCGGCTCGATGGCCGGACCTATCGCCATGTGGTGATGACGCGCGGCTATCCGAAGGGTGGCGGTGTGGAGGGCGAGACCCGTCTAACGCGGGTGTGGCGCGGCTTCGACCGGCGGACCATCCAGCATGAGCACTTCGGCGCAGATCCGGTCGCGGTCTTCGCGATCGATGTTTCGGAGGCGGCGGTATGAAGATCGCAGCGCACCACATCCCCGGCACGTCGGAGCACAAGCTATCGTCGATGCTCCACAGCAACGCGTCGTGAAGCTGCTGCCCTCCGCGCCTCCCGAGCCACACACGGGAGATGAAGGATGAGCCGGAGGCACAGGCTCCGGCTCATCCTTGGCTTATGCGGCTCGCATCAACTGCTGTGGATCGTCGCCGTAAAGGTCTCGCATCCAACAGTGGATCTGCTCATTCACGATCCGATGTAGCACCTTCAGACGCTTCACTTCCGATGGATGCGCCTTTTCGGCTTCTGCTTTCGCTATCGCCAGTTCCAAGCGATTGCGCTCTTGGCGCAGCAAGGTGAACAGCCTTTCCTGCATGGTCATGGCTCCCGGGCATCAAGGCTGCGCATGGCAGACATTATGTCGACGAGACGGACTGGTTCGGACGCGCCAGGCGGTTGCCTCAGATCGGGACGATCTTCGACTGCACGGGCGTCGGAAGCCCAGGACGCCAAGATTGCGCGTTTAACTTCCGGCTCTAGCTGGGGTCGTTCCATGAACTCGAATGGATGATGAAATTTGGAGAGGGACATTGCGTTGCCTCCTTTCTTCCAACTCTCCTCGCATTGGCGGTGATTCCGCCGCCCAAAATATTTGCATTCTGGGTCTTGAGGTCAAGGGCTTTTGCGCCGCCGCCCTCTAGTCGTTCCGACTTAGAAGCGCGACCGGATCGATCGTGTAGGCAGCTCCAGCCCGGTCTGCAATGTGGCGCGGGGTGCTCAGCTTTCCGTCTCCTCCTCTCCACCGGCGCGAGCCTCAGCGAGCAGGGCATCAACCATTCTGGTCCATGCCCACTCCATGTCATGCCAATCGATGCCGTGGCGGGCCTCATGGCCAAGGCACTTCTCGCCTTCGCCGCTCACCGCGCGCGATGGCAGCCGGATCGCCTGGATCACGGCGCGGGCGTTTTCCTTGAGTTCCTCCTGCAAGTCCTTGTCGAGGCCGTCCCAATCGTCGTGTCCGCTCTCTGACTCGGCCAAGGCTCGTGCTGCGCGTTCGATCATGAGCATCGTGTTCTCCCTCCACAGATGATGAACGGAAGGTAGCTCACCTGGAGGCTGGCGTGGCATGAACTTTCGGATAGGGCGGCCGTCATGATTCCGGACGACTACTTCTATCTAGAGTGGTCAAAATCTGACGCTTGTTAACCGTCCGGCCTGGTTCGGCAATGGCCGAGGTTGGTGGATTGCGTACTTCGACCGTTAGCTCCGGAGAGGTGACCGAACGGTAAGAAGCGCAGTGAAGTCCGGGTTCTCCACCGCTGCATCCTCGTCAGCCAATTGGTAGATGCCAGGTTGTGCATACTCGATAGCATCGAGAATGGGAGCGATGACGAAATCTTCGCCAGTGTCTTGTTGAATGACGATGCCGGACACCTGATCGGCTGACGTGACCGTTCCGTAAACCTGCTCACGCCGTATCAACTGATCATCGTGATCGACATACGTAATGCCGACAAGAACCGTTGAGCCGATGAGGTCATTGGCAAACTCATCGCTCCAGCCGTCTTCGCCATCCAAGCTTTCGAACTCTGTCATCCCCTCTTATGCTTCACGCGGCGAATGTCTGCAATGGGGCGGATGCTGCCATTCTCGCAAAATCGTCCCGGAAGGGCGCGAAGTGGTGGGAAGCTGCCGTTCCCATTCTGGTCCGAGGCGCGGCTACAGCTGCCGTCCGTGGAGCGCGCCGCCGAGGCAGCAACGCGCCCAATTCAGACACAAAGAGGCCGTCGTGGCGATCCCGACAGCGGACGGTGGGCGTTATCTGGGCAGCGGCCACGTGCACGGCAGCGAACGACAAATTGGCGCGCTGATTCGAACGGCTCGGATTGGAGATCGGCACCGTGCCCTATTCCGCTTTAGCGGTGACGGCTACCCACCAACCTACGCGGAAGGCGCATCGATCAGCGATCGACGCGCCTTCTTGAACCTCTCGTCAGTTCCCCGTCGGCATTCCGATCCGGAAACCTTCACTGGCGAGCTGGTCCTTGATGTGCTTGAAACGCTCGTATTGAGTGAGCGTGATCGGCCCCGAATAACCCTCACCCTGCATCTTGCGAGGCGGGTATTCGAGATAAGTCTTCATGAGTTCCTTGATCGCCTTGTTGATCGTCACCAGCGTCCAGGTGTGCTCGGTGTAGTTGTTCATGAAGATGTCGTAGCGTTCCTGCGGGTCCTGCCAGAGATCGAACACCTGGGGCACCGTCGCGACATAGGCATTGGGGCCTTTCCATCCCAAGTTAGTATCGACGGCAAGACCGCCCGTGGCCGCCCCGTTGTCGCCACGTACGTTAAAGCATGCCTTGTAGTTCCCCACACGCGCGGCACCGGGGGTGAGTTCGTCTTCGGTGAAATAAAACCAGCTGTCGCGTTCCGACTTACCTTTGCCGAAGAGGACCGGTGACATGTCATAGCTGTCGAAGATGATCGGTTCGCCTTCACGATCCTTCTCTGGTAGCTTGATGCCGGCCAAGGAGGCGAATGTTGCCATGTAGTCGAGGCCGCCCACGATGTCGGCGTTCCTCGTGCCCCCCTCAATGCCGGGGCCCCATGCCAGCGAAGGTACGCGATTGCCGCCTTCGCGGATTGTGCCCTTGGTCCCGCGATAGGGCGTATAGCCGGCATCGGGATAGACATCCTGCCATGCGCCGTTGTCGGTGGTCCAGAAGACGTAAGTGTTGTCATCAAGGCCCAGCTCGCGGAGCTTGTCCATGATCGCCCCGATGCGCGCGTCATTCTCGACAAGCGAATCCGAATACTTGGATTTCGACAGTGACTTACCCTTGAAATCGGGGTGGGGCATGCTGGGCTGATGCATCTTCATGAAGTTGATGTGCATGAAAAATGGCTCTTTGGAATCCTTGACGCTGTCAAGATAGTCGAGCGAAGCCTTTTCAACATACGAATCGTAGTAGGGGATGCCGACTATACCATTGTCCGGGTCGTCAACGTACTGCCCGTTGACTTTGAACACTTCCTTCGGCTCCTCTCCGGCGTTTCCGGAAAGGGCCCCCTTGGTCACCTTTTCGAACATCGTGCGCAGTTCCTCGTCCATGTCAGGGAACCACTCGGGGTCTGCATAAGTGTAGGCGTTCAGGTGATAGAGGCCGACATATTCCATGCGGTCGTAACCATGGGCGGTGGGCATCGCATAGTCGGACTCGCCCAGGTGCCACTTGCCGGTGAAGTAGGTCTTGTAGCCGGCTTCCTTGAGCACTGAGCCCAACGTCCACTCGGCCGCAGGAAGACCGCCGCCGTCACCCTGAAAAGCCACCGTCGTCATGCCGCTACGGTTGGGGATACGTCCCGTCAGGACGGCCGCGCGACCTGGAGTGCAACTGGGCTGCGCGTAGAACGACAGGAACTGCATGCCTTCAGCCGCGATGCGATCAAGGTTGGGAGTAGGCATTCCGCGATTTTCGCCGCCCCCGTAGCAACCCGCATCACCATATCCGAAATCGTCGGACAGGATCAGAACGATGTTTGGCTTGCGCTTGTCTGACATTAGGATCTCCTGCTGATAGCCTGGACGAGATATCTCGTCCGCACCGCGAGTGCTTTCACACTGCCATTGCGCCTCCTGCAGGCACTCGGGAGGTGCCGCGGCAGCAGACTTCTATCGGTTATTCCCTCGTGGCTGTGGCGCGCCAATTGGGGTTTACCCTATGTTGCACGCGTGCTGGCGCCCAGATCACTGTCGGAGAAAGTCGGAATCCCGGTCAGGCTCGCGGGTTGGCTTGCGGCAACGGGAAACCGTTTCGGTGGGGAAAGCTGCAAAGGGCAATTAGGCGACGTTTCGGTCGAAATCCGCAAGTCCGGAATCGGCCAGCCACCGTCATAAACCGGGAACGAGGGAACGGCGGGTTTCAGGGAATCCGCCCCGTGTCGCAAATGTCCGCAAGGGGGCGGTTTCTGCCAGACCGGTTTCGGATTAAAATCCTGCAACCCTGCCATTCCGGTTTCGGGAGCCTGGCTGAGCACCTCCTAAGCCCGGAAGTGGTGGATAGCGGACGCTTACATACCAGCCGAGGGTGCCCGAGCGTTCGTGAAACGACCTGCTCCATAGAAGCCGAGTGCTCCGTGCATAGAAACCCTGATGGCAGCACCGGTCCGTGCGCCGGTATACCTAATGGCCTTGCGGGCGTTGGGCCGCGATCCTCTGGAGGGTGCTATGACCGCTGCCACCAAGCCAAACATCGTCATGATAATGGCCGATGACGTAGGAATCTGGAACGTCAGCGCCTACCATCGCGGAATGATGGGCGGCAGCACCCCCAACATCGACCGTCTCGCGAGCGAGGGTGCGCTGTTCACCGACTACTACGGCCAACAGTCATGTACGGCGGGACGGGCCGCATTCATCACCGGACAGACGCCCTTCCGCACGGGCCTGCTTAAAGTCGGCCTTCCGGCGGCAAGACAGGGCCTACAGGATTCCGACCCCACCATCGCCGAATTTCTCAAACCGCTCGGCTATGCGACCGCGCAGATTGGCAAGAACCATCTGGGTGACCGGAACGAGTACCTGCCCACGGTGCACGGCTTCGACGAGTTCCACGGGATACTCTACCACCTGAACGCGATGGAGGAGCCTTACTACCCGGATTATCCCAAGTCCGATGAGTTCCTCGCCAGGTTCGGCCCGCGCAACATCATCAGCAGCGTCGCGACTGACGTGGATGACCCGACCGAAGATCCGCGCTGGGGCCGGGTGGGCAAGCAGAAGATCACCGACGCTGGCCCGCTGCCGCCCCGTCCCGGTATGGACCCGGCCGCGAAGGTCAATATGGAGGACATCGACGCGGACCTGGTGAAGCGATCGTGCGATTTCATCGACCGCTCGTTTAAAGCAGGCCAGCCGTTCTTCCTCTGGCACAACTCCACCCGTTGTCACTCGTGGACGCACCTCTCCCAGGAATGGGACGGAAAGACGGGGTACGGCCTATTTGCTGACGCCATGGCCGAGCTCGACTGGATCGTGGGCGAACTGCTCGCTAAGCTTGATGAGCTTGGGATCGCAGACGACACCATTGTGCTGTTCACGAGCGACAATGGTGCGGAGGTGTTCAGCTGGCCTGACGGCGGCAACCATCCCTTCCGAGGCGAAAAAGGAACGGTATACGAAGGCGGGTTCCGGGTGCCGATGCTTGCGAAGTGGCCAGGCGTCATCGAGCCAGGCGCGATCATCAACGAGGTCATGTCGGCCGAAGACTGGCTGCCGACACTCGTTGCGGCCGCCGGCGGCGATTCCGGTCTGAAAGAGAAGCTGCTGGACGGCTACGAGGCGGGCGGGAAGACGTTCAGGACCCATCTCGACGGGTACAACTTCATGCCGTTTTTCGAAGGTGAGGTTTCCGAAAGTCCGCGCCGCGAGTTTTTCTACTTCAGCGACAACGCTGACCTCATGGCACTCCGCTTCGATGAGTGGAAGATTACCTTCAAGACAATCGTGGGCAACCTCTTCAGCGGCAAGGAGGACACGACAAACGTCCCGATCGTCACCAACCTGCGCGTCGATCCGTGGGAGAGATATCAAACAGAGTCGACGTCATATGGCGAATGGTGGGGGAAGAAGCTGTGGGTCATGATGCCCGCGACGATGATCATGGGCAAGTTCCTCGCCACCTTCAAAGACTATCCGCCGAGCCAGATTTCCGGCTCCCTCAGCGTGGAAAAGGCATTGCAGGCGCTAGAGGAAGGTGGCCGGAAGAACTGAAAAGCGCGGTCGGGTAGCTGTTGACGGCCGCTTCGTCCGCTTTGGGGCGCTCGCTGCCGTTTCCCCGGCGGGTGCCAAGCGTGTGATCTCCACCTCTGGCCCTTAGCAGTGCCCGATTGCTCGGGCTGCTTGCACGGTCGTTAGCGGAGCACTCTTGTCCCAGCGCGTCGCAGGATTTCGAAGATATTCCGCCGACGCGCTAAGATATTTGATCTCCTCCTTAGATGGCGCTTCGCCGTAGCCCCTGGGAATGACGGAACATCCGAACTGTTCAACGCTGATCTTCTGTGCTTCGAAGGCCGACCCTGCATATTCGGCGGCGCCCTTAATCTCGTCTTCGGTAGGCTCAATTGGCCATAAGAGGAGGCCTTTCAGCCAGCCACCCTTTCGCACGTGGGTGGCCATCCATTCGTCATAGCGGATGACCTTTTCGACAGCAGCGGCGCGTTGCTGAATGCCCGATTTGCTTTCCAATTTATCTGTGATTGGTGTGGCACAGACAAAACGGATTACGAAGTAAGCAAGCAGCGCCACGCCCCCCAAGGCGTATGGCATTGCTTTGATAGCTGAACGCACCTTCGGATGCCGGGCCTCTTGCTTGCGGAAATACGGCGTGAAATGCTCCGAAATATAGTCTAGCGCGGGCACCCAAGACGGATCGCAACTGCCCTTTATCTCCGCGATTTGCTGTTCCACAATAGTCGGACCATTTTCCCGACCATCGGCGGTCTTCAGCAGAGCATCGACGTACTTGCCTCTAACTTCGTTGAAGCGGGCGACTGCGGCATCGTGGCGGGTCTTGGCTTCCTTCCACTGACTTTTGTCCAGAGTACTTTCAGCGTCCACCAAAGAGACGATTTCTGCCGCCAACTCTAAAAGCTGATCGAAGTAGTCTTCCGCCATGCCGAATGCCCCATCGACGAATCATATCACGAGCGTGTTCGCTTACCCTCGCGCGACTATGTTGGAAAGTTGACTATTCCCTTCCTAGGGCGCTTCGCACGGCTCTGTGCCGGACAAATTCATTTCGGAGGGGAAGCCCGGCCGCCGGGCGCCTATTTGCTGTCAAAACCCCTCCGGCTTTGGACGTAACGCGAGTGCCCGGATGCCACCGGGAAGCAGGTTGCCGAACGTCCGCAATTGGGCGGTTTCTGCCGTTTCTTCGGCGGGTACCAAGCGTGCGATGTCGACCACTAGTCGACGCCGAGACCGGACGGCCCATGGCATCTGCTCTCACGGGGCCTGAACGGGCTGCGGAGCGAAGGAGGGCGGCGCGCATCGCACTCGGAGTGCGGCCGCCCTCCGGCCCATTCCCGTTCAGAGGCGTGGGCCAGTCGCTGACGTACGGTGGGAGCCTGTGGTTAGACAAGATGCTCACCCGGAAGAGTTGAGCGCTTTGTGGCTGTAATCCAGTCGGAAGGGGCCGCCACCGCCAGTAAGGTGTGCCGGCCCCCCTGCGATGTCGCCCGGCACCCGAGGGCAGGGATCAACCGAGCTGCGACCCGTGACAGAACGTCTACAAGTCTGCCGGGTTCCAACATCACGACGGCCGGTTCACCCGATACCCGTTCACGCCGGGCCGGGCTGCGGCGCCACGACCTCAGAGAAGGATCGGTGGCTTCGATGTGGCCGGCGCCGATCGCTGGATCCACGGCACGTCGGTTCGATCAACCACCAGCGGTAATTCCCACGTCCGCAGCAGGGAGAATGCTTCGTCCGGAGTGCCGTCAGTCCATCGCGCCCGGTCTTCGGACGGGAGGATAGTCGGCATCCGGTCGTGCACGTCGGACATCTGTTCGCTGCCCGGAACCATGACCATCGAATAGGCATCGCCCCACTCGATCGTCGGGGTCCAGATGCCGGCGACAATGAATGGCTCGCCGCCCGGCAGCGAATACCAGGTGCGGGTCATCCGGCCCGCTTCGCCCTCGGCCTCTGCCCACGCGGTGACCGGGATCAGGCAGCGCCGGTCCCGGAAGCTGTCGCGCCACATCGGATTGCCGCGAAGCTTGTCGTCGCGCGCGTTATTCGTGGCGGTGGGTTTCAGGGCCTTGCCGGTCTTCTTGCTCACTGCGTGCCGTGGAAAGCCCCACGTCATCGTGCGCACCGCGCCCTCGGCGATCACCAGCCCCGTGTATTTCGGGTAGACCTCGGACGCGAAATTCGCCCCGACAGCGGGCATGGCCGAGAACAGCTTGGCGACCGCGTCGGCCGGCGACGTCATCCGGTAGAGATTGCACATGCCCGCATGATGGCCGTGCGACGAACAGAGTCAATCCGACTCCCCATGCCGGTATGTTCTCTATATGTTCGAATCCAAGATGACGAATCGGAACGCCTGATGCGCTGGTCGAAAGACGGACTGATGGAGCCGACGTGCATATTCGAGGCCGCGACCCTGCATCACTCGGTGCAGGTCGTCTGCCGGTGCGGGCATAGCGCGCGGTTCGAATCGCATGGTGTGTGGTGGCACTTCACGCGGCGAGGTTGGGACGACCGCTTTGGCCCGGCACGCAAGCGGTTCTGGTGCCGCGTGTGCCGGTCGAAGGAGCGGAAGAAGGTGCATCCCGTGAAGCTGGAGCCCGTGAACTGGAAGGAGGGCGACTTCGAGTTGCCTTGGCCGGACGAGCGTCGGTGGAAGGAAGCAGTGAGAAGCGTTCGATGAAGGAGGAACCGATGAAGGACAAAACGAAATTGACGGACGACCTCATTCGGGAGCTGAACCTACAATGCAGCGGCTACGGCGGGATCCGCAACGAGGAACTGGTGCCGGCCGACAGCCGGTTACGGCAGATGGGGAGGGTGGAGAGCCCCGCCGAGCGCGGACCGTTCGGCCGGTGGCTCGTGCGGCAACAAGCCGCAAAGGGGTTGTTGGCGCGCCTGGTGAGCGCGGCGAATGCCGATCCGAAATTTCCGTTGGATGGCGATCCCGAGGCAGTGCGCGACCGGCTTCGTACGTGCGGAGCGGACGGGAACATGTTCGCGGCGATCGACGACGCGGAGCTGGACTGGCTTTCGCTGTGACTGCCGATGTTCGGGAGTTCCCGTCTGACGGTTTCCTTCTCGGGCCCGGCCATTGCGGCGCACCGAGCGAAGACCGCAAATCGCTGTGCCTGCTGTCCAAGGGGCATAAGGGCGAACACGAGATGGCATGCTGGGAAGGGTTCCGTATCAGGTCGCCATGGAATGACGGCAGAACAATCCCGTTTCGCGGCTTCGCGGGGTAGAATGGCAAATTCTAAACCAAATGATTCGTGGATCCGAGATTACGCCGTAGCGCGCGGCATGAACTTCAAGTGGCGCACGTTCCCGGACCAAGGGCGCTGGAAGGCAGAAGTGACGCTTGGACACCAAGGCTCCCCGGGGTGCAGCTGGGTCGGGAGAGGGGATACCGAACAGGAAGCCCTCGACCAAGGGATGCACTACGCAACCTCGTATTACGATGCGATCCGCGATGCCGGAAAGCAGCATGGGACCCCGCCGGCGGGGTGGTGAGATGCTACTTGGCCGCTTGGGCCAGATCCTGCGCGATTAGCCCTTGGGCCCATTCGTGGGCACTGCGGGCATAGACGTAGCTGGCGTCGCAGGCGGTGAGGTCGGCTTCGGAGACCGCCACGAGGGCGGCGTCGGCGCTTTCAGCATGAACTTCGGCACCGTCACCTTCGGCGGGGGCGGCGGCAGAGGTTCCGGCGGACTGCCGCACGCGGTGAGCAGCGATGTAATACCGCAGGCCAGCATTATCGGCCAGCAGCGCATCATGCGTGGTCTGGGCATCTTGGGCGATCTCCTGTGATTTGTGCTCGGCCGATGCGGTGGCGGCCTTGGCGGCGGCGACCTGCTTGGCCCAGTCCGCTCGCGCGCCGGCCAGTTCGGTCTTCGCGGCGTCGCGCTGGTTGAGCGCATCGGTCTTGCCGCTCCACAGCCACCAGCAGAGAGCCAGCGCGACGATGAGAGCAACCTGCCAAGGGTAGCGCTTGGCGGTATCCCGTAGCCACGACAGCCCGGACCAGCCGATGCGAAGGATTGCCAACGCCCAACTCATCGCATCCACCCCTTGAGCTTGGCGAGCTGGGCTTTCCGGTCGGCAAGGCCATTGACCCCGCCGTTGATGCGGTGCGTGATGCCCTCGACATCGTCCTTGTCGGCGAGGGCGTTGAGGCCGTTCATCTTCCAGAATTCGAGAGCGATCCTCAGGCCGATGGCCGGATCGGCGGCGAGGGCCGGATTGCCTTCCAGGTCGATCCCGAGGCGCTGGCCATAGGCTCGGTAGTTCGATCGCCCGGTGATCTGGATCGGGCCGCGCCCTTTGTAGCGCTTGCCGTCCCCCGGCTGGCTGTTGCCGAGATCCGCGCGACCTTCGTAACGCTGCTGCGCCGGGGTGGGGCCCCAGATCTCCTCCATGTAGTGGAAGCCGCCGCTTTCGTGGATGACCTGCCCGAGGAAGTGCGCAAGCCGCAGCGGGCTATCCATGATGCCGTAAGGCGCGAAGTATCGCGCGGCGGTGGCAGCGAGGGCGGCGGCGCGGTCGGCGGAGGCGCCGCAGCGCTGGAACAGGGCAGCGAATGATACGGGGCCGAAGACGCCATCAGGCTTGGCGCCGACGGCGGTTTGCAGGGCACGAACGTCCATCGTTCATTCCTTTCGATGCGACACGTAGTCGAGAAGGTGGGTGATGATGCGGCGTGCGAACGGGTCGACTTCCAGAAGCAGGCGATCCAGCCGCCAAGCTCGCCAGTGACAGAATGCCGACAGGCCGACCGAGATCAGCAGCACCAGGGCGAGCGTTTCGTTCACGGCGCGCTGTCCTTCATGTCGCTGTCCATGCCGATCCGCTTGCGCACGATCGTTTGGAGAGCATCGAGGAAGAACGCGAAGCCGAGGGCGCCGAGCACCATGGAGAACAGCACCACAGCCTCCACGGGCCAATCGCGCAGCTTGCCGATGACGACGGACAGGGTAGCGAAGGCTGGAAGGGCGGAAAGCTCCGAGAACACCATCCAACGGCGTTTCCGTTCCCAGAGGTCGAGGGCCACCGGATCGGAAGGCATGTCGGGAGCCATCCCGAATAGCATCCAGCCGAGCCGCGCGCCGCAGAGCGCGAGGCCGCCGAACAGGGAAAGCAGCCACAGAATGAAATCGTCGAGTTTCATGAAATGCCCCGGGAATGGAAGTTGAGCGCGGCACAGCTGGCCGCGGCGATCTGTCGGCGCGGAATCTGGTCTGTCAGCGTTGGGGTTGGTTTGGATGGAGGGGCATCACCCCTCCATCAGCATCGCCATCTGGTAGAATTCATACGCGCGGTGGCAGTGGCCGGGGCCTTCGCCGACCCGCTGGGCGAGCCAGTCCACGACGGCAGCGGCGCGGATACCCCACGCCATCCCATTATGCTGGGCGAGGCCCACGTAGGCGCTGATCGTCTCGCGGCCGTACGGCCGATCCGCGAGGCCAAGCGGATAGAGGGCAGAGAGCCAGACGGCGCAGAGCAGGATGTCGAAGGCCCGGAGCAGAGCCCCCAGCGACTGGCGCAGCCGGCGGATCATGAGGGCCAGCCTTCCGCGATCCCGGCCTTTGCGGCGGCGAACTCCTCATCGGACATAGCCTCGGTCCTGGCGTCGACCTCTGCATCGATCGCGTTCTTGCGGAGCTGCGCGGCGCTGATGAAGCGTGCCACCGTCGAGCCGACGGCAACCATGGTCGCGGCATCGAGCGTGACGATCGAGTTATCCGACAGGCGCCAGTCCATCGAGAAATCAGACGTCGTCATCGTGGCGAGGGCCACTGCGCCGACCAGATTCACGCGGCTGGCCAGATCGGTATCGATCCGCTTGGTTTCCTCGCCGATTTGCACGGTGCAGCCGCCCGCCTGCACCGCGTTGCGCTGGAGGCGGGCGAAGTAGCGCAGCGTGGCCTGCTGGCAGGCGAGCGGGAAATCGGTCTTGGACACGATCTTGCCGCCTGCATAGGGCCCGGCGTCGCTCGCGAGCCACTGGACAACCGAGAGTAGGGAGAGCTGATCGCGGGGAACGGCATCCGGAGGCAGGTTGATGCTGGTCCAGTTGACGAAGCTGTCGCTTCCCATGCCGATCGGCGCGATGGTGACGCCGGCGATGCCCCGGGTTGCGACGGCCACGGTGGTGGTCGTGTCGTCGTCCCCAAGCGTGACGCTGCCGATATCGTAGATCGTGGGCACGTCGTCCGCGTCGGTCGTGAAAATGTACATGAAATTGCTCCTGATGGGCCGGTGTTGATGCTCAGCGGTCGTCCAGTTCCGGCTTCCCTGCGCGGCTGGCGGTAATGGCGCCGTTGATGGCGAAGTTGGCGGCGGCGGTGGCGGATCCCGCCGCGTTCGTCGCCGACGTGGCGGCCGAGGTCAGACCTGGCGTAGTCGCCTTGCTTCCCGCCCGGGCGCGAGCGCGGCCCAGCAAGAAGCCGAGGCCGAACAGAGCCCCCGCGAGAGCGAGGGCGACAAGAATCCATAATTCCATGGGGTTATCCTTCGGTGCTGATGATGGTTGCGCGCTGGGTGTTGCTGCCCGCGCCGTTGCCGGTGCCGGTGTATGTGGGGAAGGCGCGGTTATCGATGAGGACCCGGTAGTAACAGGCGGTCGTGCCGGTCGCGCCGTTGTCCGTGAAGGTGAAGTTTCCGGCGATATTCATGCTCAGAGAGCCCGGATCGCCGCCCGCTGCGGGGGTGAATGAGTAGCTGCCATTGTAGGTATTCTGGGCAAGCTGGGTCCAGTTCGTGCCGTCTCGGCTGCGGTAGAGCGTGACGCGGAACGTCGGCGTCGTGGTGGTCGTCATGGTCGGCCCGCTGGAGAAGCTTCGCGACATGTTGAACACCGCACTGACGGCAACGGTCTTGGTACCGCCGTTAGTGCTGAACGGCCCGAGGATCGTTTCCGAGCTCGGGTCCATGTTGGTCGTGCCCGTAATGCTGTTCCTGAAGCTGCCGGTCGTGATGGCGCCGCCGAAATATGCCTGACCGTCCGTCCGGAGGTACTGGACCGCGTTGGCCTCGTTGCATGCGGACAGGTTCGACTGATACGGCCCATACCATTCGATGAACTGGTTCGACGAACCGAACGGCGCGCCGGTGACCTTCATGTAGCCGCCGCTCTGCACGACCGTCCGGCCGTTCGTGATGTCCATCGAGTAGGTGCCGCCGGCATTCTTGATCGTGCCCGCTGTCAGGGTGCCGACGTTGGCGGCGATGGCATCGAGCGACGTGACCGCGATGTTGGCCGCAGTGACCGCGCCGACGGCGAGCTTATCCGTCGTGATGACGCCGTTCGCGATCTTGGTACCGCCGGTCTGCTCGGTGATTTCCACGTCCGAGAAGAAAAGCTGCACCGGGCCATTCGCCCAGTTGTAGATCGCGAATGAGGCCCAATACATGCCTGCGGGGCACGTCCACGTCATGGCATAGTCGGTAAACCCGGCAACGATTGGACCATTACCAGCGACAAGTTCCGTGAAACCTGCGCGACTGCTCACCCGCACATATCCGTCAGCAGGCTGCGTCGCCGTGTAGCACATGCGCATGTAAAGGCCGTTCGTCGTCACGGCGCTTCCGCCCACGGTGGCGCGCACAGAATACGTCCGGCCGGGGACGACTGGGAATGCCTTGTTCAGCGCGCTGACCGTCGCGGCGGTGGTGGGCTTGGTGTACCAGAAGCCGGATCGCCCGGCATCGCCCCAGCCGAACCCACCGACGAGCTGTCCGTTGTTCGAACCCTCATCCGTCACCCAGCCGCCAACGCCCTCCAGAGCCTTGCCGTTGGTCACGAGGTTGGAGCCGGTCGTTCCGACGAGGAGCTTCTGCGTGGTGATCGTCCCATCAACGATCAGCGAGGCGTCGGCGAGCTTTTCAAGCTCCATGTCGCCGCAGAAGGTGCTGCCGACGACGTTCTGCGTGCCGTCCGATTTGCCACGGTCGACCCAGAAGCCGTAGGTAAACGAGGTCGCTCCCGCAGGCACCGTGACGGTCGCTGTCTGGTACTTCCACCCCGCAACGGTGTTATTGGCCGCAACCTGCCCGGTGATGACCGCGCCCGTGACGTCATACCAGTAAAAGCAGAAGCCGACGCCCCCGGTAGGGGTGTTGCCCGTGTCGATCCACGTCCAGCCGCTGATTTTGTACTGTTCGCCCGCCTTGCAGGTGATGCGTCCGTTCCAGACGTTGTCGCGGGCACCGAACGAGGCGCCATAGGTGCAGGGCCACGCGTTCGCTGTCGAAGCCGGAGACCGGCTGAGCCAGCCCGCCCACATGGTGGCGCCGCCGAGGAACGTCGGGTCAAGGTTGAGACCCTTGTTCGTCACGGCCATGTTCTGCGCCTGGACCGCGCCGGCTCGGAGCTTGCCCGCGAGCGTGGCGTTGCCGTTCTCGATCACGAGCGCGTCGTAGTAAGCCGAGCCATCGGTGTTCGCGAGTTGGATCTTGGAACCCGCGAGGCTCACGATTGCCGTGGTGCCGTCCGTTTTGGCTGCGATGACGGCGGTAGACGTGCCCGCGCCCGCGACGGTCTGCCAGTAAGCCGAGGTCTTGCCTTGCAGCGTCGTGATCGCCCCGGCCTGAGTGGTCACGCTGGCGCTCAGCGTAGCGATCTGGCCCGTGCTGATTTCCGCGTCCGATGCAGGCCGCACCGAACAGCGGTACACGTTGATCGTCTTGGCCGTCAGCGTTCCCATGGAACTCCAGTTGGCCATGAGGAACAACGACGCCTTCACGGTGGCGGTGTTGGTGATCCGCACCATCTTGCGGATGGGATATACTTTGCCGACTACCGGGGACGGAACGAAGTCCGAGAACTTCATCGTCAGGTCGTCGGTGACAGCGTTGGATGCGTCGTTGCCTCGGAACAATACGCCCGCAGCGGAGAAGTCCCCGCTTACGAGTTCCACGTCTGCTTCGATGACGTAATAGCCCTCGCTGATCTTCGCGAGACCGGTGCCAGCGGGGTAAATCTGCTGGAGGCCGGTGTTGGCCGCTGTGGCCACGAACTGCGCATAGTAGGCCGAGTTGCGACCCGTGGCCTGCTTCGTGGGCGCGGTGCCAGCCCAGTTAGCCCATCCGGTAGGGAGACCACTTGTGGGCCAGTCGTTGAAGGACGGGTTCGTGTTCAGGCCGCCAACCGCGACCGTCGCTGCAACAGTTGCACTGGTCGTCGCGCTCGCGGCGCTGGCAGTCGCGCTCGCCGCCTGAGTGGTGGCGACGCTCGCGTTGGTTGCGGCGGCGTAGCTGCTGGTGACGTCGGTGATGGTGATACGGCGGAACTGGACCTGCGAACCGACGACAGAACCGGACGCACGCTGGTGGCGCAAATAGGGGCGCAGCCATACCGGGGCGGCGCCCGTGCTGTCATTGCCCCACGCGACCACGGCGGGCTGACCATTGGCCGCCGCAATAGCCACGTCGCTGAAATACCCGGTCAGTTTGTAGACGGTAGCGGTGTCGGCAACAGTCTGGTTGGCGTAGGTAACCCCGGCGTTGCTGGCGTAGCTCCCGTCAAACTTGCGGATTTGCAGGGAAAGCTGCGGCACGTCGCCCGACGCGAAGACGGTGCACTGCGCCTCCGCCTCGACCTTGTAGATTTTGCCGGGCGTGGCGGGAAGCAACGCGCGCGGACCAAAGTCCACGTACGTGAGAGATGCTGAAATCGGGAGACCCTGATAGACCAACCCGTAACCAGCCGCCGCTACGACCTGCGCGGGATCAATACGGGCGACCGCCGCAGGGGCCGCCTGAGCGGTTACGGCATTGACGAAGTTGTAGGCGTCGTCCGCGATGGTCATCCGCTCCGGGAACGTGCCCGCGACGACGTTGCCCGCGTTGACTGCATCCGTGATGTCTTCGATGACAAGATCGGTCCAGAGCACGCCGAACGGCGAGTTCGAGCGCACGAACGGACGCGCGGTGTCGAAGGTGCCCGCCGGGACGGTCAGCACGCCCGTGACGAAGGACCACGTATCGGCAACCCAAGCACCTACGGTCACATAGCTGCTGGGGTTCGTAATGGTGCCCCCGGTGTTCTTGGTACCGAAGAAGCCGAAACCAATGCCGCCGCTGCCCGAGGTCGAAGGCACCTTGACCCAACCGGAGACCTTGAAGGTGCGACCGTTGAACGACCCCGCGTACTCGGTCCCGTAGTACATGTTGAAGCTGGTGTTGCTGAGCACGTAGGATCGTGCCGGGGACGGCGGGCTGTCTCCCGCCACGACCGACGCGCTGGACCACAACCCGACCGAGTTGGACGTAAGGACTGGCTGACCGATCAGGTTGCCACTCGTCATCTGCTGCGCAGCGGCAGCCTGAGTGGACGCCGTGAGCGCACTGGCGGAAGCGGCAGTAGCCGAGGCCCCTGCGGCGGTCGATTGCGTGCTGGCCGTCGTGGCGCTGGTCGCCGCAGCGTTCGCGCTGGCGTTCGCGTTATAAGCCGCGGTGATATCTTCGAGTAAAAGCTGGCAGCACTGGGAATTGTTCGCGACGCCAGCAGGGTAGCCGAGGGCAACCTCCGCCTTGATAGTTACGATGGTGCCCGCGACGGCGGACGCGTCGATCTCTGCAACAATCGTCTGCCACGTCGTGCCACCAGACGAGTACACGCTGGTATAGGCCGTACGTGCGTTGCTGCTGTCAAAGCCAGCGAGACGGACGAACGGACGATGGGTCGCGTCAGCCGTGCCGTTCCGAACCTTGGCGGTCGCCCGGTACCGGTGGCCCGGAATGATTGGGAGGCCGTTCTTGGTCCGGAGCAGGGCGTAGTTGGTGGACGCGCCCGTGCTTACGGTGGCGCCACCGTCCGTGGTGCTCCACGTAACTCCGCTGGCTGGCAGACCTTCGAAGTCGAAGAACTCCCCACTATTCTCGAAGGTGCTTGGGATCGTCGTTGCGGCGCTTTTGGAAGCAGCGGCAGCGCTGGATGCTGCGACGCCCGCCTGCGTGGTCGCCGTCGTCGCGGAGCCAGCCGCGCCGGTCGCGGAGGTGCTGGCGTTGTTCGCGTAGGTCTGCGCATTACCGGCCTGCGTCGTCGCCGTGGTGGCGCTGGCCGCAGCCGCAGTCGCGCTGTTCCCCGCATCGGTCGCCTTGGTCGATGCCGTGCTTGCCGAGGTCGCGGCAGCGGTGGCCGATGCGTCTGCGGCATAGCTTTCGGTGATGTCGGTCCAAATGAGATCGGACCACATGACACCGTACGGCGTGTCCGACCGAACGAACGGGGCAGCCGTGGCGAAGTTACCCGGCGTGCTGATCGTCACGTCGAATGGCGTCCAGCCCGTGGTGGTCGTGATGGTGAGCTTGGTGTTGAGGGAACTGCCGTCCGTACTGCTGGTGCCGAGGATGCCGACGCCGACGTTCGCCGCGCCGTTCGGGTTCTTAACCCAGCCCCGGCAGCGGATTTTGCGGGACGACCAATTGCCCGAACGATAGGCGCCATCGCGCACGTCGTTGCCGTTGCCCTGCAACAGGACTTTGGTGTGGCCCATACCAGTCGGACCCGCGTCTGCCGTGACGGTCGCGTTGAGCCACTGGCCTACGCTATTGTCGTCGAACGTGCCCTTCGAGAGCAGGTTCTGCTGCGCGTAGTTCTGCGCGTAACTCGCCTGCGTGGCGGCAACGCCTGCCTGCGTTGTAGCAGTCGTCGCAGAACCCGCCGCGCCCGTGGCCGAAGTCGCAGCGTTGTTCGCGTAGGTGCTCGCATCACCCGCCTTCGTGGTGGCGATGGTCGCTTGGTTCGTGGCGGTAGTAGCCGACGTGCTGGCGTCGCTTGCCTTCGTGGTCGCGGTTGCGGCCGATGCCGCCGCCGCCGATGCCGAGGAGCCCGCATTGCCCGCCTGCGTGGTGGCAACGCCTGCCTGCGTGGTCGCGGTCGTGGCCGACCCGCTGGCGCTGGTCGCGCTGCTCGCCGCGTTATTGGCGTAGGTCTGCGCATCACCGGCCTTGGTCGAGGCTGTGGTCGCGGCAGTGCTGGCCGTCGTGGCGCTGGTTGCCGCGTCGCTGGCCTTGGTCGTCGCTGTGGTGGCAGCAGTCGAGGCGGCCGTCGCGCTATTTCCTGCGTTGGTCGCGGCAGTAGACGCCGTTGTGGCGTATCCACTCGCTTGGCTCGCCGAAGTTCCCGCGTTGGTCGCCGAGGTGCTCGCCTGTCCCGCACTGGTCGAGGCGGCGCCAGCCGATGAAGCGGCGTTGGTCTCGCTCGTCTTCGCGTTGGCGGCAGCGGTCTCCGCCTGCGTTTTCGCGGTCGCCGCGTTGGTCGCTGCGGTATCTGCGCCCGTTTTGGCCGTCGCTGCGGCAGTTGCCGAGGTCGCGGCAGCGGCCTTCGAGGCGTCGGCGAGCGTCTGCGCAGCTTGCGAGGCGTCCTTTGCCGCCCCGGCCGCTGTCGCATAGTTGGATGCGGCCGTTTTGGAAGCATCCGCAGCCGCTGCGCTGTCCGCCGCGCTGGCGGTAGAGCCGTAAGTCTCGATCAGCTCGTTGATGTTGTCGGCGCTGGTATGGACGGTGCTTACGAAATCCGCGGCGAGTTGCGCGGTCGCGATCTCGCCGGAAATATCGGCGCCATCCACGCCCGTCTTCCAGGCGCCGTCGGTGAAGGTGTAGAGCTTGCCACCGAAGTAGACGGCACGGCCTTCGAAGTTGTCCGTCGTCGGCAAGTCTGAGACGATTTCGTATCCGGCTTTGACGCGCGACAGCGTGAAGACCTGGTCGAAAATCAGCCCCGCGTAATCATCCGATCCGGTCGCACGCATGGCGAGCGTTGCGGTATCCTCTACCAGCCCACCTGTAACGGAATAGGTGTTGCCGCTGAGCGTGGCTGTAAGAACATTCGGGTTGTCGACCAGCTCGATCGTGAATTGGGAGCTGACGTCAGTCGTCCCGCGCATCACGCGGAATTGCCCCGTCGCGGTCGAGTAGTCGATGACGTTGCCGTTGGCATAGGCGAACAGGTTTACGGCCGGCACCGTGAGGTAGGCAGTTACCTTCGCTGTCACGCTCAGATCGTCGACTTTGCTTTCGATCGTCGTGATCTTGCCGGTGCCGGTGGCGACGTTGGAGAAGATCGTAAAATCGCCGGTGATCGTACCCACCCGATAGCCGATCCGAACATCGTACCGCGTCTCGCTCTCCAACGGCGAGATGACGTGCAGCACGGGATCGACAGTCGAAAGGATAGCGGAGTTCGTCCAAGCGTCTGCATTGTGCAGGCGGTAGTCGATGACCACCGCATCCGCCGAAGGCATCTGGCTTACGCCGGAGACCATCAGGGCCGGGAAGCCTTCGCCTGAGGTCGTGCCGGTCACAGCCCATTCCGTCTCAGCGGGCGCCGGTGGCTTCAGGGCTGCAGCGGAGAGCGAGAAAGGCGACGGCGGTGTTGTGGACTGGCCGAGGGCGAACGCGTGCTTCGAGTAGGTCTCAGTGACCGCCGCAAAGGAGACCTTGCCCGTGGACGGATCGATCGCGCGCTTCGTGATCAGGACAGGCTGGTTATCGAGACCTTCCTCGGGAACGTCGAGATAGACCACGTCGCCAGTCTTGAGACCGATCCATTCCGGACCGGTCGTGAAGGTGAACGGCCCGGCCTCACGGCTGTTGACGATGTCATAGGCGGCCAGCTGTCCGGGCTGCTTTGCCTGGTCGCCGGAGAACACCTGCACCAATGGATAGTCGATTTCCTTGGTGCGCTGGCCCTTGTCTGCGGTGACATACTCGTCGACGGTGATGGCGGTGCCGGAAATGACCGACCAGTCGCTGGCTTCGTCGACGTAGCGTGGAATGACCGTGTTGAAGCGATCACGCCGGCTCTTTGTCATGGCCAGCGAAAGGCCGTCCAACAGGTGACGGCTCTCGATCGTCGCGATAGCTGTGCGCGGGGTGTTGACGCGGCAGCCGATCATCGCGCCGGTTTGCGTCGGCATTGCGCCGCCGGCCTGAAGGATCCGCTTCAGCGTGTCCCATTTGCTGTCCGTGGTCCATTCAACGCCGCCCATTTTCCAGGCGTTGGCGTCGCAGATGTTGGCGCATTCGACGAACTCGACAACACGGATGGTAGAAACGGGCGCGCCGATGCCGCATGTCCGCTTACCGTTTTCCCAGCGGCCGAGCGCCCAGGTGAGCGCATGAAGGCCGGGATTGTCCGACCACTCGTAAGTGCTCTCGTTCAGCGCGCGGTGCGATCCGGACCCACCAGGATAGGTGCTGTCCTTTCGTGGATCGTAGACCTTAACCCACTTGCCGATCCACGCGGGCTCCGGGGCGCCGGCCCCGAACATGTCGCCTTCTTTGTTGTAGCGCAGGCACCACATGGCATGGGTAATGCCGGACAGTTTATGGGCGCTGGTCCATCCGGGTGCAGTTCCACCGCCGAGGGAGAGGGCAAGGGCGCTGGCTTGCGGGCTGTCACCCAGATGTACCTTCTGCGCCATGTAGTCGTAGTAGGTACCGACGGCATTGCCCGTGGTGGCACTGAACGTGATGGCTTCGTTATCGGCCGTGAACTGCTCGATTCCACCAATCTGGCCGCCGATGCTGAGCAGAGCGCCGAACCAGAGCAGGTCGTTGAACTTTGTGTATCCCGGGCGCTCACTGGTCGCGGCGAAGATCCGCAGGCCCGACATGCGCGTTCGACCCATAGCGTAGGGAAGGCCGCTCTGCGGATTCGTGGTGAATTTGGTGGGGTCGCCCTGAGCCGAGATGCCCGGCGCCATCTTGGCGGCAGCGAAACTCAGTGCGGCGGCCGCCAGACCTGCGAAGGCGCCTATGGTCGTAATCGTCCCTACCGAGATCCCGGCTACTACGCCCGTCGTACCCATCGCAGCCGCGCCGAGGACACCAGCACCGGCAAGCGCGCCAACCCCAGTGGCGACGAGTGCCACGGCACCCACCACCAGCGCGGCCGTTTTCAGAGCCTTGGCCATTACAGGATACTCCAGGCGCGTAGGATGTTCTTCGGCGTCATGGTCACGAGGCCGGGATGATTCTCATGGAATCCGAACAGGTTGCCGTTGCCTGCGTACAGACAGATGGTGCCGATAGGGCTGTCTCCCTCGATCTCGGCAATATCGCCCAGCATCAGGTAGGCGGGGGGAATCGGGCAAAGGCCGATCCCATCCGCCATCTCGGCGAGGGTGGAATAACCTAGGCGCTTCAGCGCGCGCGCGGCGCCCAGAGGCGACGAATAGCGCCCGGCTTTCGAAAGCGACAGCTTGAGGCCGATTTGCCGGAGATGGAATGCTGCAACCTTCGCGCAATCGACCTTGCCCCATTCAAATGGCAGCTGGCGATAGCGGGACATGGTGGCCTCGATCGCTGCGTGGCGTTTTTCGAGCGGGGTCATCAGAATACCGCCCTGGCTGCGGTCTGGAGCGTCCATACGGGGGCGCTCTTCGCGGTCGCGCTGCTCTTTGGCGGCTTGGTCCCCCAATAGAGATTGAGATCGGTGCCGGTCATGAAGTCGAGCCCCAGTTCGCCCGGCCAGATGGACTGGTGCCAGCCGTTTGTGGCGCGCTGGCCTTCTTCCACCTCGAACAGTCGCTCGAAGACGCTGACGATCGTGAAGGACAGCGTCCGCGCGCCGGTGCCGTCGGTCCCGACAGTCGGCACGTCAATCTCCCCAAGGAACAGGATTTCCGGAGTGCCGATGGCCATGCCGGTGAGGGGGTCGGCGGCGCCGACCATCAAGGTCGCCGTGCAGCCTTGCATGCTGGGGTTGGCCAGGACCGCGGTCGCGCTCAGACTTGGAGGATATAGCGTGACGGTGATCTCGGGCGCGTCATCGCCGTCTTCCTCCGACAGCTCAGAGATATCGGACAGCGTGCCGAACGTCGGATCCTGACCTGTGTAGGTCTCGCCAGCAATCACGATGCTCGCCGATCCGTCTAGAAGGCACAAGTTGTAATCGGGGAGTTCGATCTTGAGCGCGCCGAACAGTAGTACGGTTGGCTGCGCGAGCGCATTTTTAAGGGCTGCGTCCACGGTGACCTCAAAAAAAAGGGCCGCCCGAGGGCAGCCCATGTACAAGTTAATTGTCGGTCGAGGCTAGGCAGGCAGTACGCCAGCCAGCGCCAGGCCGGCACCCGCGATAAAGCACAACAACGATGTGCCGAGCGAACCAAGGCCGCCGTAAAGATAGAAATTGCCCCGCCGGTTAAGCGCAGCTTCCTTCGCGACTTCGCGATCGACTATGCCAGTATTGAGGCTTCGTTGATGCCGCCACATTTCGAGCGCGGTCTGGATGTAATAGGTGTGCTGGCTGAAAAACGCGAAAAGGTGCGCAAGAAGGACGAGGGCTACTCCGAAGGCAAACACTGCGAATGCCCCCCACAGCAGCGGCGTGTCCAACTTCAGCGCGGATTCTGCCTTTCCAACGGTGTTGCCGATGAACGTGAAGAGCGCGATCAGCGCGCCACCATTTGCCAGCATCATTGCTGCCAGGCCCTTTTCTGCGAAGGTCATTTGGTAGCGCAGGCGTTCGCGGATCTCTTCGCGAGCAAATTGCAGATCAAATTCGGCTTCAGCGCGCTGGGCGGTAGTCATTTCGGTGTTCATTACGTCGGGCATATCACGCTCCTTCGGAAATCTTGAAGTTGAATGCGCGCATGCAGTCGACTGAAATTTGCCAGCTTAACTCGTCGCCGGGATTCACGAGGCCCTCAATCATGGGCTTCTTGATCTCGACCACATCGCCCGCCGACAGCGGAGTGCGAAGCATGGGCCAGATCGTCGCCAGTACAGCGCCGCCCGCGCCCGCAACGAAGTCTGCGGCGAACATGTAGACGTAGCGGCGCCCGGCGTGGATGATGGAAGCGAACTGGCCTTCCTTTATTACATACCCTGCGCGGAGACCTGACAGCGGCAGGCTGGACCCGCTGTTGACCGCGGCTGACACGACAGGTGCGCCGGGATCGCCGGGGTCGAAGCCGGGCTGCCAGAACTCCATCAACAACCGATCTTCGCGGGCGCGAAGCAAGCGGCTTTGGATCTTGAGGGCATCATCCTGGGTGCGCTTGTTCGGCAACACAACCGACATCGCGAACCGAGTGCCGGGTCGATTGATTCTCTGCTCCGGACCGCCGAGGAAAGGCGTCAGCACGGTGCCGAAATCACGCAATAGCACTGTCGCGTCGTTGGGGATTGCGGTGTCGGGTAGCGTAATGGCGGCCAAGACTTATCTCCCGGGGATCTTGCGGCGGGCCGCGCGTGAAACGTCCGATCCAGCCGCGCTGCGCGCCTGAAGTCCGGATGCGACGGCCATTGGTGCGGCGACTTTGCCCGCAACGCCGCTCACCTCGCCCCAGAATGCGTCGGCGCCGGGGCCGTAGAAATTGTTCACTGTACCGCCTCCGCCGCCCAGCCCGGCGAGTTCGTGGTTAGGAATGACCTGGCTCGAAGATCCCGGCACTACGATTTCGGGGCCGCGCTCTCCGACCAAATAGGGAAGGCCGCCAATGATCGGGCCGCCCGTGGCCTTGGCTCCGGCGAGGCTGATATTCCCGAATGAAGTGAAGTCGTACCCCGCGGCTGCACTTGCCACGACCGAGTTGCTGCTGAGCGACGTCGTCCCGCCCAGGCCGCCGAACACATTGTCCAGCGCGCCCACGATAGCCTTCTGGATCTGGATCTTGATCAAGTCGGCAACGATTTGCTGTGCCACGTTTTTGAAAACGTTACCCAGCTTCTGGGTGCCCGCGACGGCGCCGGCGAGGCCATCGGTCAGGTTCTGGATTGCACCGACCTCAATGCCTTCCATGGCCGAATTCATGTCGGCCACGGAATCCTGTAACTGTGCCTTGTATGATTCCATTGGGCCAGCGGTCTGGCGTAGCGTCGAATTCCGCTGGAGCGCATAGTTGGCGTCGAGCTTGGTGAGGCCATCCTGCGCGATCTTCACTTGCTCGGCCGTAGCCTCGCCGAGTTTGCCGAGGTCGATCGTCTGCTGATATTTGAGCCGGGCTTCCTCGGTCTCGTAATCGAGGATCTGGAGCGCGATGCGGCGGCGTTCCGCGTTCGTTTTGGCCGCATCCTCCTGCAACTGGAGCGACTGGACTTCATTGCTGAGCAGGCCGGACTGAAGCTCGGTCGACCGGTTGATCTGGTCGATCTGCTGCTGCCGATTGATCCGCGCGACTTTGGCGGCGGCGGCGCTGGCATTGAGTTCCTTGAGTTCCTCTGCCTGCGCGGCCGTGTACTTGCGCGTGTTGAGCGCAGTCTCGATCGATGCGTCCTCACGGTCCTTCTCGGTCTGGACCTGTTGCCGCTGGCTTTCGGCGATCGCGTCAGTATCGGTGAGGGACTGCTGCTGCGCATCCAGCAACTGCTGGCTGAGCCGGGCTTTTTCGTTCTCGTAGGCCTGCTGGTTGCGGGCGGCGGTATCGGCTTGAGCTTGAACTTTGGCTGCCGCCGCCGCCTGGCGCCGCTGCGCCTCCTCGGGCGAAGCGGTACCGGTCCACGCGACATGGAAATGGTCGCTATGGCCCTTGTCGCCGGGGCCGAAGAACTGCTCCACGCCGCCGGCATTGCGGCGAATGTTCACGCCGGCGTCTTCCAGCATCTGCCGCATCTGGGCCTTGCTGTATTGCCCCATGCCGCCGGAGGGCACGAAGTCGATCGCATTGCCCTTGTAATGGTCGCTGTTGGCCGTGTGCACGCCGCCGGTGGTCGACGTGATGCGCATGCCCATGCTCTGGAGCAGGGCTTTCATGCTGCCCATGCTATTGTCGGAGGCAGCACTGCCGGACGAGTTCGCCGCCCGTTTCGCCTTCTCCGCTATATCGACCTGCTTCTGCTCTTCAGTATTGAGCGTCGCCAGGCGTTGGCGAAGAGCGCCAACATCGGTGATAGTGGCTTTTGCCTGCTTGCGCAGTTCATCAAAGCCGCTGCGGATACGAGCGACAGGATCCGTGTCGATCTTCGCCAAAGCGTCCGCGACATCTGCCACAGCATTTCGTGCGGTTTCTCGGAGAACTCCAAGCTTTGCATCTTCGTCCGCAATGCGTGATTGCAGTGCCGACACCTCTACCGACGCACCAGCACCTTCCTGTGCGTTGCGGGGGTTGTCCATCTCCGCGTACGCGGCATCGAGCATCGCCTTTGTCTTCTCGCGGATCGCGATGGCGGCCTTGATGTCCTCAGCCGTCTTTGCTGCAGTCCTCCCCACGGCATCAAGCGTGGTCTGGTTCGCCTTCGACTGCTCGGCGTTGTATTCGCGCGCAGCAGCGATCACCTCATCATAGCTGTGCCGAGACATGTCCAATTTATCGGCCAGTGTCTCGTGAGCTTTAGCCGCCTTTTCGGCCTCGTCCCCAGAGGACATCAGTGCAGGAATGAAATTTGCGAGGAGTGCTATGCCGGTTGTGATCGCAATGCCCCACGTGCCGCCCAAGATGCTCGCAAAGCCGCTGGCTTCCTTGCCGGCTTGGCCCATGACCAAGGCGATATCTGGCAACTGCATGGCGAATGCTTGAATGGGGCCGGTACCAGCCATGATCTGCTGGCCCATCTGGGAGAATTGTGCTGCAACCATGCGCGAGGAGCCACCGCTGCTCGTCAACGCCTTGTCTGCCTGCGCGGCGCCAGCCCCGATGCTCTTGTAGCCCTGAATCGCCGTGCGCAGGCTGGTGGTGAACTGATCTTGGCTGATGGCGCCGATGCGGAAAGCCTCTTTAAGGAGGTCCGCTTCCTTTCGGTAATTGGCGAGCGCCGCTTGCCCGGGGTTCAACTGCGCCTGAAGCTGTCCGACGCGACTGGCGAATGCGGTGATCGAAATTCCCATGCGGTTCGATGCGTCGACCACATCCTTGGCCTGCGCCCCGATCGACTGCGACATCTTCTGGACGCTCGATTGCGCACGCTGGGTCGCGCGTTCGAACTGGGCCGAGTCCATGCCGAGTTGAATCAGCAGGGAGCCGAGCAGGGCTTCGGCCATGGTGTCACCTCATTGGGAAACTGCGGCACTGTGGGCCGTCGGTAGGGCGCCCGGCGCTATTCGAGCACGGTCACGCGTTCGCGCGATTGGCCCGGGCCACCAGGACGCGCATGTTGGCGAGCATTTCCTTGTTGCTCATCCGGCGCGGCGGCTGCTTGAGATAGTGGTTGAGCGGCTTCAGGCCGCCCTTCGATTGGGTCGAGCCGGTAAACGCACCGGTTTGCCAAGCTTGGGCGGTACGGTTCTCAGCCTCGGCTTTCATGCGGCGGCGTACGCCGCGCATGATCAACTGGTAGTGGCGCGGCGTTTGGCTCCAGAAGGTTTCCGGCGGGAAGCCGGCTTCGATCCACGTGACGAAGAAGTCGTCGACGCTGGTGCGCCGCTCCGAATCTTCGTCGTCTGTCCGTTTCCCAGATCTTCGTCGCCATCCGGTGCGCCGCCGAAGTTTGTCATCAGTTCACGATACGCGTCGCGGAATCCCGGACCGTTGCGAACGACGATGGCGAGCCCCTCCTGATCGGTCATGTCAGGGTGGTCGTCGATGGAGAGTGCGATGCACATCATAGCCATCTTCGATACCGTAAACACGATGCCATCCGGCGAGAACGGATCCAGCCCGGCTTTTTCGAGCAGCGACAAGGTCCGGAAGTTGAGGCGGAGGACGAAAGTTTCGTCCCCCACCGTCAGGTCCGCCTTGCTATCGACGGGAGCGACCATCAGGCACCGGCTCCGTCATCGGGCTCTTCGGTGAGCTTGGCCTCGGCGATCTTGCCGCTGAAGCGCGCCGTCAGGGTCGCGGTCATGCGGTCGTTGATGGGGACCGTGCGCTTGTAGCCGCGCACGATCAACTTGCCAGTGAAGGCATAGCCGAAATCGCCGTCCGGGATGACAAGCCTCCACTCGCGGGCCTCTTTCGAGGCCTTTGCTTCGGCGATCAAAACGTCCGTGGGACCACCAGGTACCAGGTTAAAGCCAAAATCACCGGTGCCGCTGTCGGTCAGGCCGTTGATGTATTCCTTGAAACCTTCCGACTTGAAGTGAGTGGCGTCGATTTCATCGTCCTGCTGGTCGATGTCGGGGATGGTGATCATCTCATCGCATTCGGTCAGCACACCCGTGGCATTGGCAAGCCAGAAGCGCGCACCCGAGCCAGTCCGGGCGTCGGTGGTCATGTCGTCTCTCCATGTATGGATAGGCTTGCGCCTAGAATGTGCTGGCTACCGGGCCAGCGGCCGTCACACGGTGGAATGCCAGAGGTAGGCATCCACGATTTCGATGCGCACGGTGCCGTTCTCGGTGCTGTCGGTGTCTGACCGATGCATCACGAGCGAGCCGCGCTGGAATTCGATGCCATCGACGGTGGCTGGTGCGAAGACGATGGCGATGATGGCTTCGCGCAGCGCGACTGCAGTCGCCTTGTCCATGGCGAAGACGTTGAACTGGAGGCGGTCCCGGTTGGTTTTCTGCGGACCCTTGAAAGTCTGCTCTCTCTCGCCGGCGATGGTCTCGATCACGATCGACTGCGTGATCTTCCCTTGCGGCCGCTCATCCCATTCAACCGAGGCGCCAGCAAAGGCAGGATCGCCCTTCATCCGGCTGCGGAGGGCGGTTTCGAAGCTCACTCAGCATTCCTCGCCGCTTTGCGCGCTGCGCGGCCCTGCGTCGCAATAATGTCTTCGCGGAGCGCATCCGCCGCGCGCTCGACAGCGACTTCCTTCATCGCTTCGAAACCGCGCGCCATGTAATGAACGCCCTGGTGGGTGGTGGTGCCCTGTTCCATCATGATCGAGTAGGCGGCCACGCCGCCGCCGGGCTTGCCCGTGCCCTTCTTGGTCTTGCGGCGGGTCGACGGCTTCGCCGGTTTGACCGAACCGTCGATGCCGACAAATGTCGACACCTGAGACCCGCTGTTCCCGAGTTTTTGGGACGCGCCGGCCGCACGTCCGATCTTGATCGCCTCGACGAGATACTTGCCTTCGCCGGTGGCCGGATCATCCGGCGCCAGCCGCTTCGCCTCGTCGCGGATCGGCTCGGCCGCCACTTGGAGGGCCCGGGTCGCGACGCGCCGCATGGTCGCGGCATTGGCGAGCGAGGCGAGTTCCCTCTCCAGCTCCGCAAAGCCGGTGAGTTTCATCATCTCGCTCGCCAATGTCAGTCCCCCGCTGCGACGATCAGCTCGACGCCCTCGCGGCGCCCGATTTCCTGTACGCCGACGATGTTCCAGTCTCGGCCACCATATGCGACGGTATCGGTAGTAGTGATCGTGCTGGTGACGCTGTCCCAGCGCACCCAGAACGTGCCGCCGGCCTTTGCCTCGACACCCATGTTTTCGAACGCCTCGCGACCGTTGGCCGGCTTCCACGATGCCCACCGTGTGGCGAGCACCGCAGGTGCACCGGGGACCGAATTGAACCCGTTGTCGACCTGGGAGCCTGCGCGCATGATGTCGATCCGGCGATCGAGCTTGCCAGCGTTCATGCCAGCACCGGAAGGTGGTAGTCTTCGAGCAGGAAGTGCATCGCCGATTTCCCGTCTTCGCTGAGGGAAGCGCGATCGGCGTCGGTCATGCCAGACCACAGTGCGAGCGCCATTGCGAACACGTCAGGGATCTCGTCGGAGGTGGCGTAGCCGGCCATGTAGGTCAGGTTGATCGTCTGTGCGCCACGCGGCCAGCTCGCTGCCTGGACGCGGTAGGTATCGCCAATCGGGAATATCGAGGCGCTATCGAATTCCTGCTCGGCGAACGCGCAATCTATAAAGCTAACGCTCAAGCTGCCCGCCTGGAACGGTTTCCAGCGCAGATCGAAATAGGATTGGCTGGCGCGCAGCGATTCCGTGACGGCGCGCTGGGTGAACAGGTGCCCTGTGTAGCGTTCGATCCACTGGACGCCTGCCTTGAGCATGATGGTCAACGCGACGTCGTTGTCGTCGGTGTCGTAGCGGAGCCAGCCCTTGACTTGGTCGAGCGTCAGCCCGCTCATCGCGACGGCCTCGGCGGGGTGCCAAGCGACCGAACGATGGAGCCGCGCTTGATCCGTATCCGGCGGCCGTGGTCATAGGCCCAACCGTCGCGCGCGCCGCCAGCCAGCCACTCGAAATCCAGTGGTTGGTAGCAGCCACCGACCCTGATCGCCTTTCGGCAGCCGGACACGGCATTCTCGAAGTACACCCAGACACCGTTGTCGCGGAATTCTCGCCAGGCGAAGAGAGAGCGCAGGTATCGGATCATTTCGCGTCCCTCCCGTCGCGGCCCTTCTTCACCGCCAAACGCCAGCCGCTATCGGCGGTGTCGGGCTTGCCGGGGCTGTCCTTCTGGGCGATCCAGAGCGAGCCGCCCCAGCTGACGGTGTCGCCGCGGACATATTCCCGCTCGATCGAATAGACGCCGCGATCAATCATCACCGGGAACGAGAATTCGAAGCTGTGCTTCACCACGCCGCGCGTGAACGAGAACTCGAAGGAGCGCTCGTCCTCGAGAGGAACGATGTCGAAATCGTCGAGCGTGAAGGTCTCGCCGTCGCTGCCGATGACGACTCCCAGATCCTTGATGCGGCCGTCGGTCATTGTCAGGATGAGCTGACCATCCTTTCCAATCAGGGCATCTGCCAAGCCGACACCGTCTTTCGCCGGCGGCAGCGCGGCGGCTGCGCGCTTGGCAGCGTCTTCTACCAGCGCTGCGACGGCGGCCATATCGACTTCGGCGGGCGTGACCGGCGGCAGCGCGGCGGCGGCGCGCGTGGCGGCCTCCTCTACCAGTGCTGCGACGGCGGCCATATCGACTTCGGCGGGCGCGACCGGCGGCAGCGCGGCGGCTGCGCGCACGGCGGCATCCTCCACCAGCGCTGCGACGGCGGCCATATCGACTTCGGCGGGCGCGACCGGCGGCAGCGCGGCGGCTGCGCGCGCGGCGGCGTCCTCCACCAGCGCTGCGACGGCGGCCATATCGACTTCGGCGGGCGCGACCGGCGGCAGCGCGGCGGCTGCGCGGGCGGCGGCGTCCTCCACCAGCGCTGCGACGGAGGCCATATCGACTTCGGCGGGCGCGACCGGCGGCAGCGCGGCGGCTGCGCGCACGGCGGCATCCTCCACCAGCGCTGCGACGGCGGCCATATCGATTTCGCCAGGATCGCCCTTGATCGTCTTGGGCAACTCACGGCGCTCCAGCTCCTCAATTCGCGCAAGGAGGGGGACTGTCGCGGCGCGCACAGCGCTCGCGACGACGTCGGCGATATCGTCGATATCAAGCATTCAGGCGCTCCCGCACTCGCTTTTCGAGCAATGCCTTGCTGGCGGCCCGCTGCGCCTCGCTGTTGTCGTTTGCAGGCGCAGTGTCGGCGGTCGGTGGACTCTTGCCGAACGGGTCGTCCTGGGCGTCGCGCTTGGCGAGCGCGGCCAAGCTGTAATTCTGTTGCTGCAGGTAAACCGCATCGCCGCCCTCTGTCGGCTTCTTGTCGAGCTTCGCACGCATCTCGTCGACCTTGAGAATGCCCGCCCCTTCCTTGAGCACTTGCATCTGTGTGACGCTGTCCATGCGCAGGAGGTTTTCGGTATCGAACTCGGTGCCCAGCTTCTCGCCGGTCTTGAGGCCTTCATCCATGCATGTTTCGGCCGCCTCGATCAGCGATTGTAGGCACTGGCTGAAATATTCGACGTTGAGCGCCTGTACATTGTTGTAGCTGGGGAGGGTGCCCACGCCGATCTTGTAGGGCGGGACGTGAAAAGTCGAGCACACCACCTCTGCCGTCCATTTCAGCTGCTGGATGAGCTCGGCATCCTTGGCGTTGACCGTGAGAGCCTCGTATTTGAGACCGTCGCCCAGGACCGCGATCTTGCCCGCATTCTCCCCGGTGAAGTTCTTGTTCCAGTATTCCTTCAGGCGATCGGCGTTGGCTTGGTCGATCTTCCCGGGCGCTACCAGCAGGCCGCCGGGTTTTGAGCCGTTGCCGAAGAACCGCGCACTCGTGTTCTGGATCTGCAGGCCCTGCGTGGCCGCGAGACCGGATGCGTAAATCGGAGACAGCCCGACGAGCGGATGAAACAGGCAGTTGAACCGGTCGTGGATGATCTCGTTCGCCGGGACCGTAATTGCCTCTTCGGTGATGCCGGAGAGGTAGTCGGTCTGCAGGCGGTAGTAGACCCCGCCGTCTTCGGAGACGAGCGGTTCAACGCGATCAGGGTCGAGGATGTACAGGGCGGTGACAACGCCCCTGCCATCACGGTCCTTGAGGACGTACGTGTTGCCCTTCGACAATTTTGAGAGGAACCAGTTCTCCCAGAACTGATTGCGCGTTTGGAAGCCGTTCGGCTTGCGAAGTACCGGCGAATATGACGGGTTGGTAGTTTCCGTCCACACACCTTCGGACAACTCGACCAACTTCACCCGCAGCTTCGCGATATCGCTCGCGATCAGTGTCATGCATGAAAACACTGCATGGAACGCCAGCACCGCCGCCGGATTGACTTCGACGTTCTTCTGCCAGGCGCCGACAAACGGTTCGAGGATGCGCGTCCAGCCGCCTCCGCTGGATGGCGACGACAGAGCGCGCCCGGCCCTGGAGATCTCGAAGCCGAAGAGGCGCATCAGGCGGCCTTGGCTTCCGCGATCTTCTCGGCGAGCGCCTCAGCGGTCCAGCCATGGTACGGCTTCTTCCCGAGCACGATCACATATTCTTCCCGAAGGGCATCAAGATCGACCTTCGGAGCAGGCAGAGCGTCGCTATCCGTGTCGGCCAGCCGCGCCTTGCCAATCGCAACCAGTGCACGGGCGTGTGACGCAGAGCGAGCGGTGAAACGGGCGCCGGCCGCCAAGCGGCGGGTCGCATAGGACATCGGCTTGATTGCGATCAGATCGGGCATGTCGCCATACTCCCTGAGGTTGGCGGGCGGCGCGCGCCGCCCGCCCGTACATGGTTACGGTGTGACCGGGGTGCCGTAGTCGGCATCGCCGATGTACGAGACCGCCGAGGCGCGGCGCTTGGCGTAGTTCAGCGGGCGCACAACCTTGATTGCGACCGATTCCGTCTGGAACATCGAGACCACGCCGGTTTGCGCGGTCGGGGTGTCGCTGGCGCCGTTCGGCGCGCTGTCCATTTGGATCGCTGCCTCGGTCGAGAGCGAGACTTCCACGCCGCGATCGCCGATCTTGTAGATATCGGAGGGCTTGAGCAGGATGAGGTCGCTCGCACCGACGTTGCTGCCAGACACCAGAGGGTCGCCAAGCAGGGAACCACCGGCCGCCGTGATGCCCGGGAAGGCCCAATTGCCCATCACGTTCTGCATGAGGCCAATCGACTTCGAGAGCGATTCATTGGCGACCATCTGCAAGCCGCTTGCGTTCTTCGCGGCGAGGAACGGCGCGTAAAGGGCCTTCACGTCGGCGATAACACCGTCGACGTCGTTGCCCGCGCTGTTCAGGGCCGTGAGACCGAAAAGGATGCCTGCCGGCGAGACGTTGGGCACTGCGGCGTCGGCCGAAAGGAACGTTTGGTCGATACGCTGGGCCGACGCCTGCACCAGAGCATCGCGGACAAGAAGCTCGGCCGAAGGCGAGCTATCGCGCAGCAGTTCTTTCGACACGACGGCAATCGCCGCGACCTTTTGGGCTGCCAACTGGACGTCCAGGAAGTCCGCAGTGGTGACCGGGATCGACTTGGATTGGCCCACCCAGTACGCGTTTGCGGCGCCGTCCTGACCCTTGATGTGCACGTTGGCAGGAACTTCGCGCAGCGGCAGATTGTCGAATACGGTCTGCCCGTAGAGGAAGTCGATGAAGTCGCCGGTGTAGCGTGTGTCCGCCTGCGCGAGCTCAGCGCCCCATTCACCGGTTTCCGTGCCGCCGCCTGCGACCGCGGCCTTGATGACCTGAGCGAGCATCGGGTTGCTCTTGCCCCAACGCTGATTGGCGATGCCTTCCGCGGAGATGCCATCGAGGCGCGCGAGCGTCTTGGCGATCACCATACGGGTGTAGTTCTGGCCTTCGAACTTCTCTTCGGCCTCGGTCGACTTGATGTGGATCGTGTGGCCGCCGCGCGACGCAGTGCCTTCCGCGCCAGTTTTGCCGTTGGCTGGCACCGCCTTGGACACGACGGTCTTCTCCATCGCGCGCAGGCGCACAAGATGCTTGTCGATCGCTTCGATATCGGCCTGATTGCCGTCGAACGATTCTTCCTGCTCGGCGTCGAGGGTCGTGCCTTCGCCGGCGGCCTTGGTCATGATGGTTTCGTTGGCGGCGACGAGCGAAGCACGCTTCGTTTCGAACGCAGTAATCTGTTCTGCGATAGTCGGCATGGGGTTTTCCCGAAGTTAGAGTGCTATGCCGTCCGCTTGATGCTGCGGATGACGAAGGGTTCCGCCCGGTCGCGGGCAGGCGCATCCAGCTTCACGACACGCCCCTTGCCGGTCGCGGCAGGCTTGTCGGGTCGCGGAATTTCGGGTTCGGCGACACCTGCCGCCTTGCGCAGGCCCGCATCGATCGACTTTACGGCCGTAATCGTAGCGTCGGCCTGAGCGGGGATGGTGACGGCGCTAAGCTCGAACCAGTCCCACTCCTCGAACTCGATGCCGCCGTCGGCGATGAATGCGTACTTGAGCGGCCGGAAGCCGATCGACACGGCAGCGACCAGCTTCATCTTCAGGCATTGCCAAGCGAAATCGAGCAAATCCTTGAGCTTGCCCGGCTCATCGGTGCTGGCGATCTCGGCTTTGAAGGCGATACCCTGCGGGGTGATAGATGCCTCAGTAACGTGCCCGATCGGCTGATCGTGATTGTGCTGCCACAGGAAGGGCAGGGGTAGCTTGAACTTGGCGCCCATGGGCTGGACGATATCGCCGACTCGGTCCGGGCGGGGTGTGCTGGCGATGCCGGAGATGACGCGCTTTTCTTCATCCAGAGACTTGATCTGGATGAATGAATAGGCCCGGTTCTGCATGGGCGGCTCCTAAATGATGAGCATTTCGTAAGAGGGGCCGGCGAGTTCTGCGAAAGCACCGGCCACGCCGATTGCCATGCAGAGCGCCACAGCGGCGTCGATCTTGTTCGTGGCCCGCTCCTTTGCGAGCCACCTGTTTTCCCAGCGGTCGGAATCCGTAACGGCGCTCATCATCGCCGAGATCAGCACGGGGTTGCGGCGCAGGCGGATGCGGCCCTCCAGGAGAGCATCCTCCAATTCGCGCAGCGATTTCGGCATCCAGAGGCCTTCTGGTTCCACCCCGCGAGACTTGGCCTCCGCGATCATGTCGTCGGTGGGCTTTCCCTTTTTCGTGCCACCCTGAGGGTGCTCCACGAACGGGATGCTCAGCCCGAGCTGATTGCACTCGTTTTCGAACTGCCGAAACGCGTACCGGTCATATCCGACGGCAGCGATTTCGAAGTGTCGATCGTCATCGGCCAGGGCCTGAGCGACGTGGTCGAAGCGGATGCTCTGGCCCAGCGGTGCGTAAATATGGCCCTGCCGGGCCCAGACGTCATAGGGCGTCTTGTCGCGGGAGGCGCGGGCGTCGAGCGTATCGCCCGGCGTCCAAGCTTCGATCCATGCGTCGTACGTGGGCTTGGCGACGAAACGCTTTTCGCCATCTACCTCAACTTCCACGTCCATGGTGCCGGTTTGCACCACGTTTGCCTTGGCCGTGATGTCGCGGCTCTGCGAAAGATCGAGCCCGATGGAAACGCGTTTGCTGTGGTGCTCCGCCGGATCGAAATCGGCGATGCACGGCTCCAGCACCGCGCGCGACATCCATGCGGCCTCAGCGTCGGTCCAGACGCAGAAGTGGAGCCGCAGGATTCCGTTCAGCTTTCCTGGAATGGCCTTTGCCTGGGCGACCACGCCTTCCAGATACTCGTACGAAAGGATCGTCCCCAGCAGTGGGTTCGCCTTCGCCCAACACTTCGGATCCTTCAGCGGATCGTCACCCGGGTCGAGCGAGCAGACGAACGAAAATGTCGAGTCGTCGATGGCCTCGCCCACATAGGCGAAGTCTTCGCCCGGCGTCATCGTACCGGCGGCCACCCTGACCGCGTGCTCGTGCTCCTCGTAGCAGATCGAATTACGGTCTGAGCCGCTATTGGTGATCATCAGCAGCAATGGCTGCCGGCGGAATTTGAAGCCGCGCTCGATCATCTCCACCGCGTCGCGGTTCGGATGCTCGTGCAGCTCGTCGGCCAGACCGATATGCGGGCGCAGGCCGGAGCCGGACTTGCCCGCGCTGCGGCTTAGCGGCCGGAAAAATGATCCCTTGGCCAGCCAGGCCAGATTGAACACGCGCCCCGGGCCGCCGCTCTGCGTGATCCGCTTGGCGAGGTCCGGCGACTGGTCGACCATTGCGACCGCGTCATTGAAAAGGATCTTCGCCTGGTCACGGTGCGCCGCCACCGCGTAGATTTCGGCGCCGGGCTCATCATCGGCCATCATGCCGTAGAGGCCGATACCGCCCGCAAAGGGCGACTTGCCGTTGCCTTTGCCCTCTTCGATGTAAGCGCGGCGGAAACGGCGGGTGCCGTCCGCGCGAAGCCAACCAAACAGGTTACCCAGCTTGAACGCCTGGGATGGGTGGAGCAGGAAGGGCCTGCCCTCGAACTGGCCGCCATTGAGGCGCAGTTTCTGCTCGTAAAACCGGAAGACCCGTTCAGCCTTCTCAACCGAGTAGGTCAGACCGCGAGCATGACCTGATTGCAGATCGTCAAGATGGCGGCGGCAAGCGTTACGGACATGCGGGCCGGCGATGAACTTCCCGGCAAGCACATCGCGTGCGTACTGGGTGCAGCGATCAGCCGGCTCCGAAGAACTCGTCTTCCTCCTCTTTGCCGCCATGGTCTCCCCGATTACGTTCGTCGGTCAGACCCAGCTCGCTCATGTAGGCGCGCATCTGGCCGTGCTTCGACGCCGGGAACCCGGTGGGGTTGAACAGAAATTCCTTCCACAGCTCGCAGAAGGCGATCGCCGCAGGCTCGCGCGACCCATCCAGCCAGCCGGCTGGCTCAATGAAATTCTTCCAGGCCTTGGCTGCCTCACCCTTGAGATGGGCCGGCTTTTTCAGCGGGCCAAACCGCGCAGCGATGGCCTCGGCCTCCTCACGCGCTGCGCCGTCGTCGCCATGCCGCGTGTTGCGGTGCGTGCCGTCAACCAGCCGGAGCTTGGCCGGCTTCGGCTTCGCGCCCCGGGTGGCCATATTGAGCAACTCCGACAATCAATCTGGCTTTGTGAGAATTTAGGCCCACGTGCGCCAGACGCCCTCCCGCCCCATTATTCATGAACACCCCCCCTATCCTGAACGGATCGAGGGGTCGGGCCGGACTTTTGATGGATTTGATGCGTTGCCGCGCAATATCATTGCTCTTCGAGCGGCCAGCCATCGGAGCCGATGTGCTTCGTTCCCCGTCCGTTCTCAATCAGCGCCTTGTCGCTGTCGTGGTGACGCTTGCAGAGGGACTTGAGGGGGCCGGTGAAGAAGGCGTTGCGGTCACCGCGATGCGGCGGGTCGTGGTCGGCCACGGTGGCGGCGACGATCTTGCCATCGCGTTGGCACATCCAGCACAGCGGCTCTCGTGCCAGCTGTTCTTTGCGCCTGCGCTTCCATTGGGCTGTGCCATACCAAGGCTTGGTGATGTCGCGATAGGTTGGGGCTGCGGTCATGCGGCTGGCCCCGATACAGCAGCGCCCGCAAGCGTTGGCTGCGGGCGCAATTCTGATTACGATTTACGCTAGAGAACAGATCATGAACTGGAAGTCAAGGCGGGGGATGTCCTATCCCCAACGATCACGATGGGCATCACGTGCATGTACTCGCCATCACGCGCACCGTGAGTATTCGAATCCGGCATTGCCGTACTTTTGCACTTGCGCCGTGTCCGGCAATGCCGTACTTGCGGTGCATGCACACGGTCATCGAAACTAACGCTTACCTCGCTGCCGCTAAGGATGCTGGTATGACTGCGGAGGAGATGGCTGCTGTTGTTACCTTGATCGCCCAGAATCCGAAGGCTGGCGATATCATGCCGGGATGCGGTGGTGCCCGGAAGCTGCGTGTAGCGAAGCCCGGTAAGGGCAAATCGGGCGGCTACCGTGTTATAACGTATTTCGCCGGTGACGACGTACCTACGTTCATGATCACGGTATTCGGAAAAAACGAGAAGGCGAACCTGACGAAAGATGAGCGGAACAAGCTCGCCCTGCTCACTAAGGTACTAGCAGACGCTTTGATATCAACCGCGCCTTAAGGGGCGCCATGAACTGAAAACCGGACGGAGACATACTATGGGCGCTTTCGATAAGATCGCGGCCGGCTTGGAAGATGCGATCGCCTTCGCAAATGGTGACGAATCGCGCGGCCGGGTCATCGCTAACATCGATGTGAAGGCTATTCGGAAATCTGCTCACAAGACGCAGATGGAGTTCGCGACCGCATATCATATCCCTGTGGGAACTGTGCGCGATTGGGAACAGGCTCGGCGCCAACCGGACGCCCCCGCGCGCGTGCTTCTTTCTCTGATAGAGAAGGACCCGGTAGGGATTGAGCGCATGATCGCGTCCGAGCCTGGCTCACTAGCAGCCAAGTCGATGGCTCATGGCGCAACCACATAACGGACCGATCAGCCATAACAATCCGTCTGCAGTACTCAGCCTGGGCTTGGTGGGCGACTAGATAAACTGCGCCATCAGGCAATGCGGCCAATTGCGCGGTCGTTCGACCAGTACGTGGCGCTCCTCTGTTCAAGCCGCGTCACCGTAAGTCGCCACCAAGATTCGCGCTGGCTTCCTTGGCGGCGCAAGAATGTCGAGCGCGCAAAGCGCTGCGCCCAACAGCATCCGGTCGCAAGGGTCCGCACCGCCGGCGAGCATGCGGTCCAGCCAGGCGGGCCCATGATCGGTATGCGCGGAGGTGACAAGCTGGTCCAAGTACGGCCGGCACCCAGCCGCATCGAGGCTTGCCATCGCGGCGAACAGCCAATCCTGATCGCGCGCTTCGAACTCAAGCCGCTCGGGCTCGACCATCTCACCAGCCATGCCGCGCGGGGATCGATCCAGGGGGCAGCGATAGGTCTCGCCGCCGACGATGCGGTTATAGACGCGGGCGAACCGCTTCCCGCCCTGGTACCGGTCCAACGCCAGCTCGGCGTCGTCGGCCAGCAGGCCAGCCGCGAAAGCGCGGCCAAGCGCGGTGCTATAGTGGGTGCCATATCGCTCGCGGCGCGCCTGCACCCAATCCGATCCCTTGTCGAAACTGGGCTCGTGCACGCGGCGCCCGTTCGAATGGCGCTTCCCTGCCTTGCTCGGCCTTCCCCTGCGGGCCATCAGAATTTCCTCTCGCGAAGAGTGTATGAGCCGTCGTCACCGCGCCAGAGCAGGCTGCGGGTCTCGGCGATGGATTTCCACTTCTCCGGCAGCGCATCGATCTCGGCTTGTGATGCTTCGCCGGTGGAGAGGCGGCCCATAGCTTCGTCGAGGCGGGCCTGCCGCTCGTCCTGTACCCGACGCCGCACGGACGCCCGCTTGTTCGGGAGGTGGCTATCGCCGGTAAACTCGCTCAGAATGCACTGACACTCCGCGATGGTCGGAAACCATTCACATCGGTTGAGCGCCTGCACCTCCAGATGCTTGATCGCTGCAAGGCTATTCCGCCTGAGTGTCTGCCAGTAGGCCTCGGCCTGCACCTCGATCGAGATGGCATTGCGCTGCTGGCTTGGCAGGCAGGACTGAAGCGTGGTCATCACGTCCATGAACTTGTGCTCAGGGCAGGGCGCGGGCTGGGGCAACGGGGAGTTGGCGAGGCGCGTCAGCTTCGCCAGGGCCAGGTCGTCCAGCCGGTCCGGCAGGCTCGCGAGATCGAGCTTCAGCAGCTCGGCGCTGGAATCCGGCAGCAAGATTTCCTGCATCGGCGGCTGGTAGGCGGTAAACGCTTGCGACAGTTGCTGAGCCATTGCTCGCGGCCTTTCGTTGTTCGGATTTCAGTGCGGCGGTAATCCAGCCGATGGGATCGGAGGGCCGCTCAATCTCGCAGCGAGCGAGCACGGCCACGACGGCGCCGTCGCCAAACTTCTGCCGCCAGCTGCCGAGGATCTTACGGGCCTTGGGCTCGTTGGGCGTGACGGGCCGGAGGATGGCGAGACCGATGTCGAAGACGGCCTTGGTCAGATCCACGGCAGTCGCGGTAGGTCCATCGGGCACAACCCGGCCAGGTCCTTCCGGCGCTTCGGCGCCCGTAGGTACGCCAGTACCTACGGAACTATAAGTATATCCCTGTCCCTGTCCCTGTCCCTGTCCCTGTCTCTTGGATGGTGTTTCACATTCGACAGGTGCGTGACGTTCGCGATTGTCACGCGTGACATCGTCGGCTGTCGCAGTGGGCAGACGCGTGACAACCTCGTCCAGTCGCTGCGGACGCCCGAGTTCGATCCACTGGTCAAATGCCGGAGTTTCTAACCGATGCTTGGGCTTGCGCTCATTGTGCTTCCGCACGGCAGCGCAGAACGTGCGGTGGCGCTGGCGGACCTTGCTGTCCCATGCCTCATTCACCTGCTCACACACCACCGGATGATAGAAGCGACCGTCACTGCACTGCACGAAGCCGCGAAGCGCACCGGACCTGTTGCGCTGCCACGTTTTCTTGTCACGGCCGAGGCCGACCAGGCGCATCAGCACGGTGTCGTTGTCGGGCAGGCTGCCAGCCGGAAGCTGGTGCCACGAGGCGGCCCAGAGCAGGACGGCGTACCAGCAGGCCTCAGGCTCTTCCTCCGCCGCCAAGTCACTGTCGCGAAGACGTGCGACGTGCAGCGGCATGAAGGGGAAGTCCTGCAAGTCGGCATCCGCCGGCACCGGAGGTTCGGGAAGGGTGCTCAACGTTCAGTCTCCGGTGCGTAGGGCAGGAAGTGCTCGCAGCCGTTCCGTCCGGATGCACCGCAGCAACGGCAAGGGCCGGTGTCGAGTGCGCGGCGTGTAGGCACCTTGGTTGCGATATTGCGCGCGGCGCGGCTGGCGCTGGACTTCTCGCGATAGGCAGCGGCCAGCCGGGCAGCGTCGACGGTAGGGGTCTTTGCTGGCAGGGTGGTTGCCGCAGCATCCTGTGCCGAGCGCCCAGTCCGAAGCGCGCGTTCCGCGACGTGGAACTTTCGCGGGACCAGAACCCCATCGGGCATCCAAACAGCACAAGAGGTATCCGTCTTGGCCGAGAGGTCCACGCCGATGCACAGCGGGGCGCCTTCTGGCTTGAGTGTCTCGAACGAAGCTTTGGTCCACGATTCATCAGAGCTGATCGGCGTGTTGACGGTTACCGCTCTCGATTGGAGTTCGGCCTGCTCCGCGAGTTGGCGCCGGGTCGGCTGGCCGCGGGGAATGATGACGACGGCGGCGACGATGGGCGCTTGCCGGAACCGCATGCCGATGGTGGCGGGGCGCAGGACGCCCTCTGCATCCAGATGGTACCGACCCGGAGCCACGTGTGTGTGAGGCCGCCTCATGACTGGGCTCCGATCTGGATGACGAACAGCGCCGTGCACGGCTGGATGAACTCCACAGTGGGCGTGTCGAACAAGCGGTCGTTGACGCCCAGCCGCTCTGCGATCCCGTCGAGGTAGGACTTGGCCGCCGCAACGACGTTGTCCTTGTCGGGGAAGGGGCCGCCACGCTTCCGGCTCACAGTGATGTGCACCGGGATCTGCAGATCCGCCGCGAAGGAGGGGCGTCTGGGGCTGGTGACTTCGGCGGCACCGATATAGCCCCAGCGGCGATGCTCCTTCACCTGCGCGGCCTTGGCCATATGGGATCGGGTGCGGCCGTTCGGCCAGAGCAGCTTGTGCGGGTAGGGCAGAGTGACGCGGATCACCGGCGCACCACCGAAAGCATATCCAGTTCGGCAGCGGTGCGCGCCATCTTCGTTGCGCAGGGCGCTTCCGCCATCCATGCCCGGACGAAGAATGGATCCCTCATGCCGACGGCGAAGAACACGCCCACCGAATGCATGATCGTGGAGTGGTCGCGGTTGCCCATGAAACGGCCCACGCTGGGATAGCTATTTCCGCGGGATCGCAGGACCGTCGCGGTGAACTGCCGGGCGCGCACGATCGACCTTGAACGCGAAGGGCCGAGTAAATCCTCCACCGTCTCGCCGCAGCGCGCCGCGCAGGCCTGAATAACCTCCATGTAGGTGACGGCCTGTTCGCGCGTGTCGCCTTCGAAATGCTCTTCCGCATCGTTTGCCGCGCCGGAGAGCGTGCCAGCAATCACTCCACCGCCAGGCAGTACATGGGCAGCGGAAGCGGCGACCAGCCGCTCTGCAATCGCCGTGCAAATGCCGTTGACCTCGTTGTCGTCGTCGTGGTGATCGTCCACCGGAGCGCGCGCGGCGCGACGTTCGGCGATCTCGTTGACCCAGTCGGCGCGCCACCGGCGAATGTTCTCCAACGACGGCGCCTTGCCGTATTCGTCCATGGTGCGGGCGCGAACCGTTGATGGGTCCGAAATGTACTGCACCAGCCGCTTAGCGTATGCGTTCGCGCCGGATGGAACGATGTCTGGAAAGCCGCTGCGGCCGAACCATTCGGCACCGGGGGCGTATGTGCGGGAAAGTGCTGTGGCCATTTTCGCCTCAAAGCATCATGAGTTGCGGATCGGGATTGTTCGCGATCCAATCGGTGCGCGCGGCCTTCGCGCGCTCAAGGGCGGTGTCCGCATCGATGATCTCTCCGGCGGCAAGGTCGAGCTTGTGCTTGGCGCGTTTACAGCGCTGCTCCGCGAGCGAGACGATCTCTTCCAGCCGCTCCAGCGTGGGCGGCGTTGGTATGATCTCGTCCAGACGTTCGTCGCCCGCCATCAGGCAGTCCGCGCCGGGGTCGGGGCTAGCTTGGCCAGTTGTGCGTCGATAGCGGCGCGGGCGCGTTCCAGCGTGGCGCGGCAGTCGCGCACCTCGTCCGGGCTGATCGCGTCGTCGTCTTCCAATGCCTGGGACAACGAGAGAGCGGCTTCCAGCACGGCCGACTGTGCCTTGCGGTCATGCATCAGCACGCCACCCGGGCGGCTGGCGACGCACAGGCGGTCGAGCGCGCCAGTGAAGCGCCCGTTCCATTCGCGCTTGGCGGCAGCGAAGGCGACCACGCCCATTTCGGCGGTGCCGGTGCGGTACTTGGCGGCCTGGTCTTCACTCTTGCCCAGCACACGGCCGATGTCGGCATCGGTCAGGCCATCCTCGGCCTTGATGATGCTCAGTTCGGCGGCGACGGCATCGAGGACAGCCGAAGCGGAAAAGATACTGCGGCGCGGCGTGGATTGTCGGGTCACTGGTCGATTACCTCACGGCTATGACCGAAGTCGTTGAAAGGATTGCCCGAGTGGCACTGAAGGGGGGATGCCCGCTCGGGCAGGGCCACTCCGCGACGCGCCAGCTCGGCGAGCAGCGCGGCGGTGGGCACGTGATGGAGTTCGTTGGCGGCGGCGATTTCGATCGCGCGTGGGCGGTTCGGCACACGGCGAATAGCGCCGCGCTGCTCCAGCCGTGTCAGCAGTCCGTGAACGCCGCCCGGATTGGCGGCACCCGTTCCTGCGACCATGTCGCGAACGGACGGCGCCATGCCGCTGTGCTCGGCCATGTAGGTCCTGATAAAGTCCAACAGCCCTTGCTGCCGGGCCGTGAGTGCGATCATGCCGGGCGCCCTCCACGGCTGGAGCTTGACGCTCCAGCCGCTTCGGCCAACGTGCAAGTTCTTACACACGCACGGAGAATTGCATGGACGACGGAAACGCCCGGGACGTGGGCGCGCTTCAGGGTTACCGGATCGCTAGCCAAACGCTGCTCGCCATGGTCATCGCCGACCTTTACAGTCGACTTCCGGATGGCGCGGAGGCGTTTGATCGCCTCTCGCAAGAACTTATCACCGCTCTCTACAGCATACAGCCCGGCCCGTTCGGAGGGGCCAGCGGCGATCTCATTCGGGAACAGGCCATCTTTGCGGCGGAAGCGCTCTGCAAAGGCATCGTGCCTGACCTCAAGAGCCGCGCCGCCTAGCGGCAGCCTCGCTTGCGAGGCGGACGGCGTGAGTCGCCGCCTCGCAAGCGTTCTGGGCTGCGGAGCGGGCAAATTCACGAAGCGCTTGCCTGCGAGCGTCACTTGCCGCGTAGGGCTGTTCGTTCTGTTTCGACATGACGATCTCCTGATGGTGGGTAGGGTTTGCTCAATCACGGCGGCCTCCCTGCACGGGCGGCACCATTCCGGCGTATTCCGGATCACTGTGCGTGCAGCAGGCGCGGCCGCACACGGCGCAACGGGCAGTGGGCGCGGTTGGCGTGGAGGCGGGGCATTTCTTCATGCGTCCATTCCTTCCGCGCGCAGGCCGAACTGCGTGACTGTCACGATGCGAATGGCGCCGTTGCGCTCGACCGAGATTTGCCCGCTGCGCTCCAGCCGGGTGAGTGCTGCCGCGCCAGATGCTGCGCCGCGCGCGCCCAGCGCGGCCGCAAGGGCATCGTTCGACGGGCACGGCTGGCGATTGGAGGCAGCCTCGAGGATCAGCCGGTACGCGGCATGGTCAGTGGTGTCGCGGCGCGAACCCGCGCTTCGGCGCTGGGCGGCCATCATGTCCGGTCGTCCCATACAAACCCACGGTGCGGGATGCCGCGCACGGGCATGCGGACACCGAGCTGACGGCGGAGGGCGCTGACATGATTGACCAGCGTCTGATGAGTCATGTTGGGCAGATCGCGATGCGTGATCGGCTCACCGTCAGCGCGGGCAATGGCGTAGAGCGTGCGCGAGAGATTGCGGGGCAGGTCGAGCTGGTCACCGTCGTAATAGGTGATCACCGGGCCCATCCACCACTTGCCACGCGTGACGGCGGCGCCTGCCGCGGTGTTCCCGCCGCAATGTGGGCAACGCGCGTTCACGCTACCCGCTCCCGGCGGGCGGCACGGTACGAGGCCATGAATTCGCGTACCTTTGCTTCCGTCTCAGGCCAGAGCCGACGAGGACGGCGCCTGCCTGAGCCTCTGAGTTCCTGGATCAAGCGCCAGTCTCCCAGCGCCTCCCGTCCAAACGTACTTTCGGCCATTTCATGATGGGCGACGAAGGCCTCGATCTCAGCCAGGAGCGGTTGGTGTGTCATGGCCCGCATTTATCGCGGGTAATTACACGCAGGTCAACCAAGAATGCGGGTCTTTACACGAAATTGCGGGTGATTGCCCGCGAGCCGATACCAGCAGCCATGGATGACATGCTGATAGACTTTGCCCGGCTCAAGGCTGACATGGCAGACTGCGTCGAGCGGACATCGGCGAGGAAATTCTCGCTGGCCGCTACGGCGGGCCGGAATCCAGATTTCTACCGCAACTTCGCAAACAACGGGCAGGACAAGCGCATGAGCGCTGAGGTCTATGCTGGCATCGTTCACGCGCTGGGAAAATCAGCTGACTACTACATTCGCGGGGCCACCACGCCGTACAGGCCTCCTAATGCAGCTGTGCTGACTTCGACCTTTGCGATGTTGCTCGATTCATTGGGTATAGATCCGTTCGAGGACGGGCGCGCTCAAAAGCTCGCTGCGCAGTTTCCAGGTGCTCTGAAACGGATAGAAGATCTGCACGCACAGACGGCTGCGGATCTAGAGCATTTGCGCGGCGAAGAAACTCCTGATGTCGGCGAAGATCAACCACCAGCATGAGCAGGCCAGCACAATGCACGTTGCAATCCGCGCAGCCGCTTGAGCACTGCGGAGCATCGAGCTTGATCCGTTCCATTCGATTCACCTGTTCACCATTTGTTCCAATTTAAGCGGGTGAAATCCAACAAGTCTAGGAATTTTCCTACACAAATGTTCCCGGGGGGCGGAGCTATGCGGCAAGCGATCATTTTAGCGGTGTTTTTGGGGGTCGGGTGCGCGAGCGTTGGAGATATTCACGCCAAGCCTGTTGCGGCAACGTTCCAAAGCCACAAGGCGGTGTCTGAGCTCGCAATGTGCCTGTCGGGCGTGTTGTCCGCCCCACGAGGTGCGATGATACGCACCATACAAACCGAAAGAGGCGTGACGTTGGCCGACTCGATGGCCGTGGCAGGGCTTCCTACCGTGACAGGGCTGACCGAGATCGAGGACACCGGCGAGGTGCGCACAATTACATACCGATCCGTGGCTACCTTCAAGCCGCGAGACGTCGAACGACTGACGGCTTCGTATTCTCCGTGCCTGTAGCACCGCCTGACACAGTGGCTGGCGGGTAACTACACGCACATTATGCTTGACGCGGGTAATTACACGCAATATGTCATCTTCAACAGGCAACGATGCCTGATTGGAGATCGTCATGGGCCACCCCGACTACTTCCATTTGAGAGTAACAGGCTGGCGCGGCGTCGGCCTTAGCTGGGCGGCGCTGGGCGCCGTGTTCCCGCACATGCGGAATGCAGCGTCCGAGGCGTTGGCATGATCCGCCTGCACCTCTCCACCGGCCCGGTGGTCAAGTTCGACAACTTCATCGACCTGTTCGACAACTTCATCGACCTGTTCGACTACATGATCGAGCGGATGACGAAGCGAGGTGAGCTGTGAAGGGCCGCCTCATCATCACCATGCTAATGGCGGCTGGGTCCTCCGGCTATCTCGCCCTCGATCATTGGATCGGCACGATCACGGACAGCAACGCCGCTGTACGCGACTTCGCGCTGACGCCGGCCTTCACCGTGACCGTGATCCTCGGCGCGCTCGCCGCAGCGATGCTCGCGTTCGCCTGGCTGGCCTACGTCCTGTTTCCCCGCCCGACGGGTCGCACGGCGAGCGGGGAGGGCGAATAATGCCCCCTCGCTCGCCCCTTAGGGAACTGTTCCAGATTCTGGCGATCGTCGTCGCTCTCTGCCTGCTGGCCGCCATCGGTCTGGCCCCGGCGTGGAGCGCCATATGACCGCAGCCTCCATCAAAGCAGCACCGACCGGACACCCCCCTGCGAGTTCCGCCGCAGGCCGGTTTGCCCAACACGCTCGCGGTGCCGGTGCCGCCGCGAGCATCCAGCCGAAAGGGCGCGCCATGCAGCACGATCTCGCAACGCTCCATCTGTCTGTTCCAGAAATGGAGATGGTCGCCGCCGATCTGATCTCGGTCTGGACCGGCGCGACCGGCCAGCGCGAGGCGCCGGCGCTTTCGGCTGTGACCGAACTTGTGACGCGCACGCTGCGCAAGTCCCGCGCCGTGGTCGCGGCTCGGGAGGAGGGCGGCCGTGGCTGAACGCCGGAAGCCCACTCTGCACGAGATCGCGGCCATGCCGATGACTGCGTGCCAGGAGGCCATGCGCAAGCACTATGACCCCGACTGGGGCAAGCGGGCGCCGGAAGGCACGCGCGTCTTCCGCGTGGTGGTCGACTGGGAACTCTCCGGCACCTTCAGCGAGGACATCGAGGCCGAAGACGAGGACGAGGCGAAGGAGAAAGCCCACAAACTCGCCAGCGAGGCCGCCGATGATCGCGTGTTCAGCGAACTCACCGTCACATTCAGCTCGATAACGGAGCCCTTCGCATGACCCGCAATTTCACGACGCCAGCCCACCCGGAAAGGAGACTGGGTCCCCCGGCTGCGCGTCACCCCATCCGCAATAGTGCGGTTTCAGGGCGCGCCGGGGGCCGCGCGGGGACGCCCCCTAACTCTCGCCTGCCGATCGGCTTCATTCCCGAAGAGGAGCTACCCTACTGATGACCGCGCTCAGCTACGCAACCCTGCCCGAGATGCAGGCATGGGCCACGGGCATCATGCAGCGCCAGCCGGATTACGTGATCGGCGACGACTACCTGCGCCGCTGGTGGGTCATCCCGCGCAACGAGCACGTGAACGTCTACCTGCACGAGATCCTCAAGAGCGACGACGATCGGGCAATGCACGATCACCCGTGGGCGAACACCAGCTTCCTGGTCTTCGGCAGCTACATCGAGCACACGCCGGAAGGCAGCTTCGTGCGCATGGCCGGTGAGACGATCCAGCGCGCCGCCAATGCGCTGCACCGCCTTGAGGTGATCCCGGGCGAGCAGGCCATCTCGCTGTTCATGACCGGGCCCAAGGTCCGTGAGTGGGGATTCCAGTGTGAACACGGCTGGGTCCACTGGGAGGACTTCACCAGTCCGGACGGCCGGACCACTGGGCGCGGCTGCGGCGAGCATGGCGAGCTGTCGCCGGTGACCCATCCGGGCCAGCCGCGCGAGGTGTTCGCATGAGCGCTGTTCTCGCCGGCCTTCCCGGCTTGGTCGTCGACAATTTCGCCGGTGGCGGTGGCGCGTCTACCGGCATCGAAGAAGCCCTTCACCGGGCGGTCGATATGGCCCTGAACCATGACGCCGATGCAATCCGAATGCATGAGGCCAACCACCCTGGCACAATGCACATTCAGAACAACGTCTGGCAGATTGATCCCGAGCAGGTCGTCCGCGACCTCTACGCGAAGGTCGCCAGCGATAACCCGGCGCGGCGGATCGAGATCAATCCGATTACGCGGCTCGCTCGCGTCATGCTCGCGTGGTTCTCCCCCGACTGCAAGCACTTCAGCAAGGCCAAGGGCGGTAAGCCGCGCGAGAAATCGATCCGCGACCTCGCATGGGTTGTAGTTCTGTGGGCCAAGCGAGTCCGCCCCGACGTGATCCTGCTGGAGAACGTGGAGGAGTTCCGCACATGGGGCCCGCTCTGCGATAAGGGCTTCCCGATCAAGGAACGCGCGGGCGAGACCTTCGAGAAATGGCAGCGCGAGCTGCGCAAGGCTGGATACAAGATCCAGTGGAAGGAACTGCGCGCCTGCGACTACGGCGCGCCGACGATCCGCAAGCGGTTCTTTATGATCGCCCGCTGCGACGGCAAGCCGATCGTCTGGCCCGAGCCGACGCACGGCAAGCCCGGCTCGCCCGAGGTCTTGAGCGGCAAGCGCAAGCCGTGGCGCACGGCGGCCTCAATCATCGACTGGTCGATTCCGTGCCCGTCAATCTTCGAGCGCAAGAAGCCGCTGGCTGAGAAGACGCTCCGCCGCATCGCGCACGGCATCATGAAGTTCGTGGTCAACAACCCTGCGCCGTTCATCGTGCCGCTGACCCACCATCAGGCGGGTGCGCGCGGCGCTTCTATTGATCAGCCTATGGCGACGGTGACGGGCGCGAACAGGGGCGAACATGCCATTGTGATGCCCCACGTCACAAAATTCCGATCCGGTGCAATCGGCCATCGGATCGACGAACCGCTCCACACGGTGACGGCGAACAGCTTCATCAAGCGCCCTGGCGGCAGCGTACCGCTTGGCGTGGTCGAAGTCGCGGCGGCGCCTTTCGCCACCTATGCGCAGCAGGGCGGGGCAAACCGCTCACTTGAAGATCCGCACCACACGGTCACGGCTTCGAACAAAGATCAGAATTGCGTTGCGGCCGCGCACCTCGTCCATGTCGGCAACGGCGAGCGTCAGGGTCAGGCGCCGCGCGCGATGGACGTACAGGCGCCGCTTGGCACCGTCGTCGCTGGTGGGATCAAGCATCATGCCGTGACCGCCTTCATGCAGAAGTTCGCCCAGAACGGGCAGGGCTACGAACCTGCCGATCCGCTCCACACCGTCATGGCTGGCGCGCCACGGCATGCCGTCGTCTGCGCCCATATCGAACAGGCCAACGGCGGCCCGAACAACGAGAACCTTGCCGGGCGCGCGGCAGACGTGCCGCTGTCGACCGTCGCCACGGCGGGAAGCCAGCAGCGCCTCGTCACCTCCAACCTCGTGAAGCTTCGCGGCACCTGCCGTGACGGCCAGAGCGTGGAGGAGCCGCTACACACCGTCAGTGCGGGCGGCACCCACATGGGCGAAGTCCGGCCCTTTCTGATCAAGTATTACGGTAACGAGCAGGATGGCCACGGCCTCGAAAGCCCGCTCGGCACTGTGACTGTGCAGGACCGCTTTGGCCTGGTCACCGTGATGATCGAGGGCGAAGAATACGTCATCGTCGATATCGGCATGCGCATGCTCTCGCCGCGCGAGCTGTTCAACGCGCAGGGCTTCCCGGCAGATTACCAGATCGAATTCGACGCCCATGGCAAGCCCATTACCAAGACGGCGCAGGTGGCCAAGTGCGGCAATAGCGTATGTCCCCCGCTCTCCGAGGCGCTGGTCCGCGCGAACATGGCTGACGCGATCGCGGAGCGGGAGGCGCAGGCCGCATGAACATGTTGTTACTCTTGATAAGCGGCGATCGCTTGCATGCAGTGGCTGTCGGCCAATCTCGACAGTCGAGTGTACCGGACTGCGTAGTGCACAGCCCTCGTGATGTTGCCAGCGGCTTGGGATGCGTGATTTCTCAGAGCACATTCGCCGATCAGAGCGTAAATTTTCTCATGGCGAGCGAGGTAAGCATCATCAATGTACTTCATGACCCGTTTCTCCTTCTCATGGGGAGCATAACAGAAGGAAATTTAATACGGAATACTATTGACCGTAGTGTCAATAGGGGGCGGGCATGAGCCGCCCCACCGATGAGGCGCTGCTGCGGCATGCCGTGAAGATCGCCAAGCCCCGAAACTCGCGCGGTTTCCAGCCGCGCTGGGTCGCCGTCATGGACACGTTCGCCGTCGGCAGCAGTGTCGCTTGGGAACTGTGCGCCCGCTTCGACCTCAACGCTGAAGAAATGGTGCGTCAATGAGCGACAAGGGAATAATCTTCGCCGCACCCATGGTGCGCGCGCTTCTCGTGGGCCAGAAGACGCAGACGCGGCGGCTGATCAAGCTGCGGAAGGAATACAGCCGCCCCGACATGGGAGGTTGGGCCGCCACCACGACCGGCGGGGAGGGCGTGTTTGCGATCGTCAAAGGCCAGCGCGTGTCGGTCCCCAAGCGCGCCGCGATCTGGAACCAGACGACCGGGACGACAATCGGCATGCGCTACACCGCAGGCGATCGGCTCTATGTGCGAGAGACATGCCGGGCGATCGAGCGGACATCCGGCTGGGACCAGTTCCAGTATCGCGCGACCCTCGATTGGGAAGACGACGACGCTGAAAGCGTACCGGACGAGCCAAACGCCGGGGGCTGGGGGGACCTGTCCGTCTATAGTCGCGGCAAGCGCGGACGTAAGAACTTCGCCACCTGCGGAGACGATCTTACGTTTGCAGGTCCTTGGGTGCCAGCAATCCACGCGCCGCGCTCGACCTCTCGCCTGTGGCTGCTTGTCACCGACGTGCGCGTGCAACGCCTGCAGGAATGCAGCGAGGCAGATGCCAAGGCCGAGGGCATCGAGGGATTCGCATGCATCGGCGGGCAGGCTTGGCGCGACTACGGCGGCGGCTCAGGGTTCAGCACGACCGACCCCGCCGACCCTGCCAAGCGCAGCTATGCCACCCTGTGGAACAGCCTTCACACCGCCGAAGGTGAGCGCTGGGCTGACAACCCGTGGATCGTGGCTGTCAGCTTCGATGTCCACCGGGGCAACATCGATCAGGTGCAGGCATGAGCTACGAGCATCTCGGGGATCGCCTCATTCGCGCAGTGCGCAAGCCGCATAAATGCGAATCGTGCGGGGTCATCATCCAGCCGCGGCAAGCCGCGACCTATGCTTCGTCCGTTCAGGACGGCAGCTTTTACGGCTGGTATTCGCATCCTGAGTGCCGCGAAGCAGAGGCCGCGTGGAACAAGCTGCGCGGCGACTGGGGTAAGGCTTTCGGTTGCAGCGAGGATTACTGCTGGCTGTTTGAAGCCATGGACGGGGAACCGATTGAGCAGGCGTGGTTGGTTGCCAGTCACCCGGCCGCCGCTGGTCGGCTGGGGATCTCGCTGGAAGGCTGCGAGCGGAATCGCCACGATTACTGGAGGTTCGCAGTATGACCGACAAAACCCCGCCCGTCGTCGAGCAGGAATATCTCTCCGGCCTTAAGATCATCGACATCGGCGACCTGCGCGTCGCGCGCGGTATGTCGCGGCGGCCGGTCTCGGCCTGCAAGCATCGGCCAATGGTCTATGACCGAAATGAGCGCCGCATCTGGTGCAAGGATTGCGAGACGGACGTCGAGCCTTTCGATGCCTTCCTGCTGATCTGTGAGCAGATCGATCATGCCGTCGCGGATATCAAGAGGCGCCAGCAGCAGGTCGATGAGGCTGTCGCCCACAACATCACCCGTATCGCAGCACGCCAGATGGACCAGCACTTCCGCAGTAGGAAGTATGTCCCCGCCTGCCCCCATTGCCACCAGGGCATATTCCCCGAGGATGTCCCGAACATGGGCACGGTCGGCCGGGAGTGGGAAGAGGCGCGGCGCGCAAGGAAGGAGAATGCAGCATGTCCGCCCACGCGATAGCCGACAAATTCCGCCGCGCACTGCGCAATGGCACGGGCGCCAACTTTACCCTCGCCCAACTTCAGGAGCTTGCCGCTTTCGGCGCGCTCGACCTCGTGTCCAAGATCGAAACGGAAGAACTATGTCGCGTGAAACAAGCCCTCTCATCGTCGGAGACTTCTGGCTCGACAAGCGGAGGGACGGCAAATCGCCCGATATCTGGCAGATCGCCACCGCGAGTGGCCGCACCATTGTCTATCGCAGCACTAAGTGCCGGGATGTAGGCCAGCCGGGCGACGGCTTTGCCGGCGACAAGCTGCGCGAACATGAGGCCGCCAGCCGCTCGAAGCAGAAGCAGGGCAACGACCAGGCGGAACTGGTGCCGCACCTGTTCCACTACCTGCGCGAGCATGGTCCCGACATCCACCGCATCGACACGGTGAAGTCCTCCTTCCGCGCATGGATCGGCTTCTTCCAGCAGGACGAGGTGACCACCGGCGTCCGGGTTGCGGAGATGACCAAGGGTGTGATCGCTCGCTTCCGCCGGTGGCGCATGAGCCCGCACGGCTGGAAGGTGGAATGGGGCGGCAAGCTCTATGAGCACAACAGCAAGGGCGTGTCCGGCGAGGCCGTGCAGCGGAACATCGAGGATCTGCGCGCCGCCCTCAATCACGCGGCTGGCGAGAACCGAATCGACGCGGCGCCGAAAATCCCTTCGGTCGACAAGAAGCTGCGCTCGAAACCGCGCAGGCTGGTGCTGACCCCGATGCAGATCGGGGCCATCGTCGCCTATGCCGATCACGAGCCCGATGTGCAGGCGTGGATACGGCTGATGATCGGCACGGCCGTCCGCCCGGACGCGGGCCTTGCTTTCGATCCAGCCGCGCAGTGGCGTGGCGCGATCGCGGACATGCACCCCGTGGGCGCGCCGATCACGAACAAGCGCAATCCGATCATCCCGGTGATTGAGCCGCTACAGGCGGTACTGAAGGCGTGGCCGGATGGCCCCAAGGTGAAGTCGCGCAAGATTTGGTGGCGCACCATGCGCTCCAAGCTGGGCCTGCCTGAGAAGGTGATCCCGAAGACGATTCGTCACACCGTCGCGAGCCACCTCCGCAACAGCGGCGTGCCCGGCGAACAGATCAGCCACCTGCTCGGTCACAAGGACAAGGACGACACGCTTGAAGCCACGAGCGAGATCTATGCCCACGTGGACCCGCTTAAGATGGCGGCGACGGTGAGGGCGCTGACCAAGTTCTGGAAGATGGTGGAGCGGGAGGCGGTCAAGTGGCGTGCTGACCATTTGCTGACCATCACCGATGACAACAACAAAATCCTCACCCCCCGGAAGGGGTGAAACACTCGGAATTCGTGGGTTTGGGAATGGTGGGCGATAACGGGCTCGAACCGCTGACCCTCTCGGTGTAAACGAGATGCTCTACCAACTGAGCTAATCGCCCGCAGGCGCCAAAAGCGCCGCAGAGCCCGCCCAATAAGCGATTTTCCGGCTGCGTCAACACCGACGTTGGCCAGAGCAAAGCAGGCCTGTGTGAAACAGATCGATACCGGAGTTTCGGCTAATTTTGGCTAATTCTCGCCCCGGAAATCGCCCTTGGCGGGCGAGAGGAACTGATGCGCACCGGGGCAGGGCTGTGCCGTGGTCTGTTGTCAGGACCGTACGCGGCGCCAGACTTTGCGCCGCACGCGCCGGATCTTGTGCCCGCAACGATCACAATGGCTTTCGAATTCCACGCCGTTCCAATAGGCGCTTCGGGCACGCTTGTGACGATCGACGTTGCAGAGAACCTGCCCGACAAAACCCTTCAACATTTGATTTCCCCACCGCTGATTGACGCATTCCGTAACGCTATCGCCCTCTGCGATAACAGAAAATTAACCGTCGTAGTGGTGGTAATCAGGCCTTATCGTATAGCAACTGGAGCCATCGCGGCGGTGTTTTTCACTCAGTAGAGCCAGGATGACACATCGCAGCAGGCAAGGACGGCGGCGATGACGATCGCCCACAGGAATGCACTGCCCCCGATCAGCACGAACAGGTCGCGGTCGCCCTTTTGACGGCTGTCTTCGGCGCAGCTCGCGCCGCCCTTGTTGAGCGGATCCATGTTTCCTCATCCCCTGTTGTGCGCACTAGGCGACGCAGGTGGATATGCTTTTCGTTGATTTCCGGCAATCCGGTTAACTAATTATTATATTTCAGCTGCATCGCCGCCTGGGCATGCGCCGAAGGGTGCGAAACTCAGCGCTTGCGGCCAGTCGTGCGGTGGGCGCTTTGCGTGGAAGCCTGCAGGAAGTATAGCGACGCCCCGACGATGGATAACCTTCAGCCTTTGCCTTCCGCCGCCACGGCCCCGGAAGCCCTGCCTTTTCAGCCCGTTCCCGCTGCGGGAGCGCCCCTTGGCGCGCCGCAGGATTCGCGGGTGCCGCCCCGGCGCCGTTCGCGCCTGTGGTGGATTACGCGCGGGATCGCCGCGCTGCTGTTGGCGTTTTTCCTGCTGATCGGCTGGCTGGCGATTACTGCGCCGCTGTCCAAGTCGCTCCAGCCGATCTCGCCGCCGCAGATCACCCTGCTGGCTGCCGATGGCACCCCGATTGCGCGCAACGGCGCGATCGTCGCCGCGCCGGTGGAGATCAAGAACCTGCCGATCCACGTGCCGCAGGCCTTCATCGCCATCGAGGACCGCCGCTTCTACACGCATTGGGGCATCGACCCGCGCGGCATCGCCCGCGCCATGTGGAGCAATGTGACCGGCGGCAGCACGCAGGGCGGCAGCACGATCACCCAACAGCTTGCCAAGTTCACTTTCCTGAGTCCGGAACGCAGCCTGACGCGCAAGGCGCGCGAGATGCTGATCGCATTCTGGCTGGAGGCGTGGCTGAGCAAGGACCAGATCCTCGAACGCTACCTGTCCAACGCCTATTTCGGCGACAATACTTACGGCCTTCGCGCCGCCGCGATGCACTATTTCCACCGCAAGCCGGAGAACCTGACCCCTGCGCAGGCGGCGATGCTGGCCGGGCTGATGAAGGCGCCCTCGCGTCTCGCCCCCACCAGCAATTACGAAGGCGCGCAGGACCGCATGCGCGTGGTGGTGCAGGCCATGGTCGAGGCCGGTTTCCTCACGCCCGCGCAGGCCAAGGCGATCCGCCCGCCCCGGCTTGACGTGCGGGTGCAGAACGAACTGCCCACCGGCACTTATTTCGCCGACTGGGCACTGCCGCAGGCGCGCATGATCGACGAGGCGAGCTACGCGCCGCAGACCTACCGCACCACGCTCGATTCGCGGCTTCAGGCAGCGGCCCGCCGCGCCATCGAGAGTTCGGGCCTTGGCTCGGCGCAAGTGGCGCTGGTGGCGATGCGCAAGAACGGCGAAGTCGTCGCGATGGTGGGCGGGACCGACTATGCCAAGTCGCCGTTCAACCGCGTGACGCAGGCGCGCCGCCAGCCGGGTTCGACGTTCAAGCTGTTCGTCTACCTCGCCGCGCTGGGCAAGGGCTGGAAGCCCGAGGACACGATCGAGAACACCCCGATCGAGACCGGCTATTACCGCCCGCAGAACGCCGGCGGGAACTATTCGCAGACGATCACGCTGGAGGACGCCTTCGCCCGGTCCAGCAATGTGGCCGCCGTGCGCCTGTTCCAGAAAGTGGGCGATACGGCGGTGATCGACACGGCGCACCGGCTCGGCGTGACTTCGCCAATGCCGCAGGGCGATCCCAGCCTGGCGCTCGGCACGTCGACGATGACGCTGATGGAGCTGACTGCCGCCTATGCCGGTGTTGCCGCCAACCGCTTCCCGGTCGAACCGCGCGCTTTCCCGGTGCCCGAGGAGGGCTGGTTCGACTGGCTGTTCGATGGCCGCCATTCAATGTCGAGCAGCGAGCACGAGGGTATCGAGACGCTGCTGCGTGCAGTGGTCAACCACGGCACCGGCCGCGGGGCCAAGCTGCGCGCGGCCAACTTCGGCAAGACCGGCACCAGCCAGGAAAACCGTGATGCGCTCTTCGTCGGTTATGCGGGCGACTATGTCGTCGGCGTCTGGGTCGGCAATGACGACAACTCCCCGCTCAAGGGGGTTTCGGGCGGCTCGATTCCCGCAAAGATCTGGCGCGGTTTCATGCGCGAGGCACTGCGCGAGGGCGGCATTCCGGCACCCAGCTCGAAGCCCAGCCCGAACCCGAGCGGGCCGATCCAGCCGCTCGACGTGCCGGATGTGGGCGACATTCCGGCGGTACTGCCGACCGCGCTTCCCTCGCCGGACGTCAATATCGGCGATGTCCATGTCGGCAACGACGCGGCGACGCTCAACGGGCAGATCAACGGCGTGCCGCTGGAAGTGAAGCTTGACCAGAAGGGGCTGGAGATCAATGGCCAGCGGCTGGGCAGCCAACCGCCTCCGGCACCGGCGGCGGGGGCTACGCCGCCCAAGGGGAACTGAACGCGGGGGGCTCAGGCCGAGGCGTCTGCGCGGCGAAAACAGTCGGGATGGTGATCGTCGACCATGCCGACGGCCTGCATGAAGGCGTAGACGATCGTCGGCCCGACGAACTTGAAGCCCTCTGCCTTGAGGGCTTTCGAAAGTGCCTGAGACACTTCCGTCTGCGCCGGCAGCACAAGGCCGTCGTTGACGACAGTCGATCCGCCGACGAACGACCAGACGAATTCCGAGAAATCGCGGCCCTCGGCCTTCATGCGGAGATAGGCGCGGGCATTGCCGATGGTCGCCTCGATCTTGGCGCGGGCGCGGATAATGCCTTCATCCTGCATCAGTTGCTCGACTTTGTCCGGCCCGTACCCGGCGATCACGGCGGGATCGAAGCCTTCGAAGGCCCGGCGGAATCCCTCGCGGCGGTGGAGAATGGTGCGCCACGACAGCCCGGCCTGAAAGCTCTCCAGCACCAGCATTTCCCAAAGCTCTCGCGAATCGTGCACGGGCACGCCCCATTCGGCGTCGTGGTAGGCCTCCATCAGCGGATCGCCGTTGGCCCATGAGCAGCGGGTGCGGGTCTGGTTTGGAGGTTGGGTCAGGCAGGCCTATACCGCGCCGCGCAGTCCGGTGCTTCGCTCGATCGCGGGTTTGAACAGGCTTGCTTCCGATTCCCAGTCCATCCGCACGCGGCGGTGCGCGATCAGCCAGTGGCCGTTCACGCGGCGCAACTCGTCCAGATAATAGCCGGCGTGGTCGGGGCCGATACGGGTCCAGGCCTGCCAGTAGGTGCGGGCGGTGGCGTCGTCGCGTGTTACCAGATCGATCTGCTGGGTGGTGAGGTGGTGGCGGACGAAGTCGGCTTCGTGGACCGGCGTGCCGGACGCAGCGCGGTCCAGCCATTGGGTCTGCCATTCGCGGATCGCTTCCCGGCCGACGAAGCGGAAGGCCCGATCGGCCGGTACGCGGTCGCTTTCCAGTATGGCGTCGTGGGTGAAACAGGCCGTGAAATCGTCGATCCGCAGCCGGTCTCCGGCGATGTTATAGCGGGCGATCACATCGCGAATCCCTTCGCGCGCCAGCACGTCTTCGTGGGTCATTCCCGGCCTCTCCCGCCGATTGTCGTTAGGTTGAAAGTTCCTCGGCGGAAGGGGCGCGTCAAGCGATTTTACCAATCGAACCAACGGCGCCGACGGGTCACGGGGATGGCGCCGCGATCGTAGTCCGAAAGCGCGGCGGCGGGGACCGGGTCGGTGGTCACATGGCCTTCGGCCAGCACGTCGGCGCGGGCCTCGGCGCGGGCCGCGCGCAGTTCGGCGTCGCGCACGCGGGCATCGGCATCGCGGGCCGCAAGTTCGCCGCGCCGCTCGCGGGCGATGGCGTAATAGTGGCTCCACATCTGGCTATGCGCGAAGGCCAGGCACAGCCCGCCGATGATGGCGATGTTCTTCAGCGCCATGATCTGTTGCAGCGGATCGGTGAACTGGTGGTGGAAGAACAGGATCGTCAGGGCCACGAACCCGATCAGCAGCACCGAGACCAGCCGCACCATGAAGCCCGCCGCAAGGCAGAGCCCGGTGATCAGCTCGAACAGTCCGGTGGGAATGGCCAGCCCGCCGGGCAGGCCGACCGCGACGATCGCGGTTTCGGTGGCGGAAACGTCCATCAGCTTGGACGCGCCGGACACGATGAAGATGAGGGCGATCAGGAAGCGCCCGATGATGGCGGCGATCTTGGACATCTCTGCTCTCCCGAGAAGTCTTCTTCTGCGGGAGTAGCGGGCGGGAACGCGGTTTGTTCCCGCCCTGAGATTTGTGCGCTTAGTCTTCGAACTTCACGCCTTCGAGCTTCTCGCTCTTGCGCCAGTCGCCCAGCATGTCGCGGAAGGCGTCCCAGCCGGGCAGATAGCCGCGGAACAGGGCCCACTTCAGTTCCTTGTCGCCTTCGTTGTTGAAGTAGCTGGGCGTGCAATCGTTCTGGAAGCCGGACATATCGACTTCGTTTTCCTTGCAGTGCGCGCAATAGCCTTCGACGCCCTGCTTCGTGGCGGCGACGGTGCCGGCGCCCCGGCGCTTGGTCTCGCCGATCATGAAGGCGATGTGCTCGGCCTGACGCCCGAACTGCTCGGTGGTGGAGGAGTTCGTCGCGCCCTGGATGTAGCCCATGTAGAACATCGCCGGGAACTCGTCGGTGATGACGCCGTGGAACGTGCTCGCGCCGTTGGTCCAGTGGTCGTAGATCGACTTGCCGCCGCGACCTTCCACCGTGTCGATGCCCCAGCGGCGCTTCAGGTCGCTGGTTACTTCGAAGCCGGAGGCGAAGATCATCAGATCGACTTCGTGCTCCACGCCGTCGGCGATGAAGCCCTTCTCGGTCATCCGCTCCACGCCCTGCGTGCCGGACACGTCGATCAGCGTGACGTTGGGCTGGTTGAACGCGGGGTAGTAGTCGTTGTTGGACAGCGGCCGCTTGCACATGAAGCGGAAGTAGGGCTTGAGCTTCTCCGCCGTGTCCTTGTCCTCTACGATCGAGTCCACGCGGCGGCGCAGGCGTTCCATCACCTGGAAGTCCACCACTTCGCGGCGGTCCATGAATTCCAGCGGATCGAGCGCGGGCCAGCCTTCCTCGCCCAGTTCGATGGCCAGGTTGCGGCTGATCTCGGTCCAGATGTCGCAGATCAGGTCGGGCTCGCCGGGGATGAAGAACTGCTGCGCGGCGCGGTGGAAGTTCGCCATGCGCTCCTGCTGCCAGCCGGGCTGGAGCGAGGCCGCCCACTCGGGATTCGTCGGCGGATTGGGCCGCTCGTCGATGTTCGAAGGCGTGCGCTGCAGCACGTAGAGGTGCTTCGCATACTTGGCGAGATGAGGCACCGCCTGGACCGAGGTTGCCCCGGTGCCGACGATGGCCACGCGCTTGTCGCGCAGCTTTTCCAGCTCCGGCGCGGTCCACGAACCGCCGGTATAGTCATGCTCCCACCGGCTGGTGTGGAACATCTTGCCCTTGAAGTCATGGATGCCGGGGATGCCGGGCAGCTTGGGCATGTTCATCACGCCGCCCGCCATCACCACGAAGCGCGCGCGGATGTCGTCGCCGCGATTGGTGGTTACATGCCAACGCTTGATGCTTTCATCCCAGCGAATGCCGGTGACCAGCGTGTGGAACAGCGCCTTGTCGGCAAGGTCGAAGCGCTCGGCCATGTCCTGGCAGTACTGCTGGATTTCCCAGCCGTCCGAGAACTTCTTGCTGGGCATGAAGCCCGTTTCTTCCAGCAGCGGCAGATAGCAGTAGGCATCGTTGTCGCACTGCACGCCGGGATAGCGGTTCCAGTACCACACGCCGCCGAAGCCGCCGGCGTGATCGATGTTGCGCACATTGGAAACGCCCTGCTTGTGCAGGTGATAGCCGGCCAGAATGCCCGAGAACCCGGCGCCCAGAATGGCGACGTCGATATCCTCAACCAGCGGCTCGCGCTCGGCGACCGGGGTGAACGGATCGTGGGCGTAGTTGTCGGAAAAGTCGTCGGTCGGGCGCACGTACTGCTCGCCGCCCTCGCGCCGCATGCGCTTGTCGCGCTCCTGACGATACTTGGCCTTCAGCGCCGGGATATCGAGTTCCTCGGGCGAGGGCACGTCTGACTTGAGGCAGGTCATTTCCATCGAATGGGCATCCTCTTGGCGGCGACTCTGCTCCGGTCGCCCGTTACCGCTGAATCTGACGCAGCAGGCAGTTAGTTGTCAACAGTGTTGTTCATTAAGCGGCGATCAAGCATCGGCTCCGGCGGTCGCCATCTTGAAGCTGTAACCGATATGATCGACGTGGCCGTGCAACCCGAAATCGAGCACATCGGTCTTGTCGCGGAACGCGTCGGAAGCGGCAGCCACGTCCTCGATGCTCCACTCCGGACGGTAGACGCCCTGCGTTTCCGCCACGAACATGCGCGCCACGCGGCCCGCCATGGATGCGAACATCTCGCCGGTCACCGGGCATTGCTCGTGCGAGAGCCAGCCGACCACCGGGGCCACCAGTTCGGGGTCCATCGGCGGGTACTGCGAGATGTCGATCCCTTCGGCCATGCGCGTTACCGCGCCGGGCACGATCACGTTGCACTTCACGTTGTGCGCCTCGCCCTCGAGCGCGGTGATGTTGTTGAGCCCGAGCATGGCCGACTTCGACATGCCGTAGTTCACGCAGTTGAGATTGCCGTAGAGCCCGCCCACCGAACTGGTCAGCACGATGCGCCCGTATCCGGCATCGCACATCGGCCCGAATGCGGCCTGCACCACGTGGAAAGCGCCGAGCAGATGCACGTCGAGCACGGCGTGCAGGTCACCGGCCGAAAGGTCGCGGATCGATCCGTAGCGCACGTTCCCGGCATTGTGGACCAGCACGTCGATCCGGCCCCAGGTGTCGAGCGCGGCCTGCACGATGGCCTTGCCGCCTTCGGGCGTGCCGACGGAATCGGTGTTGGCGATGGCCTCTCCGCCCGCCGCCACGATCTCGTTCACCACGCTCTGCGCCACGCTCACGTCGGCGCCCGGCGCGTCGAGATCGCCGCGGATCGCGCCGCCGAGGTCGTTGACCACCACTTTCGCCCCGCGCGCGGCCAACAGCAGGGCATAAGCCCGGCCAAGCCCGCGTCCGGCTCCGGTGATTACGGCAACTCGGCCGTCAAAGCGCATCTCTTCCATGAAATCTCTCCGGTTGCCCGCGCTCGGTCGAGCAGTCTCTTTTCGGTCTGACGATCGAATATGCGCACGAGGGGAGGCGGGGCAATCGAACAAAGCCGCCGCAACGTCGCCGTGGCGATAGTGCGCCCGTGCAAACGCTGCGTGCCGGTCATCGCGTTGCCTGCATCGGATGCGCTGGATAGGCTCGAAGGGAAAAGAGCGGCGCCAAACGTGCCGGACGAGAGGATATTTCCACGATGCTCGAACCCGCAGGACGCAACCACGGCGTCGTCTCCGCCCGCCCCGCCGAAGGCTGGATGCTCCACCGTATGACGCCGCCGACGCGCCTCTACAGCGCCAATGGCCTGCGCACCGGGGCGGACGGCCGCATCTACGTGGCCCAAGTGGGCGGCAGCCAGATCAGCGCAGTCGATCCCGACAGCGGCGCGGTGGAAGTGATCAGCCCGATGGGCGGCGGCATCACCGCGCCTGACGATCTTGCCTTCGACGAAGAGGGCAACCTCTACGCCACCGAAATCACCGAAGGCCGCGTTTCGGTGCTGCGCCCGAACGGCACCAGTGCGGTCGTCTACGGCGACCTGCCGGTCGCCAACCCGATCACTTATTCGCAGGGCCGCCTGATCGCGGGCGGGTGCGAAATGGGCGCCCGCGTGCTCGAACTCGATCGCAACGGCGGCGCGCCGCGCGTGATCGCGGACAATGTGCCGATGCCCAACGCCTTCGAGGTCGGCCCGGACGGCAAGCTCTACATGCCGGTCATGGGCGCCAACGCGATCTGGCGCGTCAATCTGGACGGCAGCGGCGAGCCTGAAGTGGTCTGCGGCGATCTCGGCGTGCCCGATTCGGTAAAGTTCGATGCCGAGGGCATGATCGTTTCCACGCAGGTCGCCAGCGGACAAGTGCTGCGTATCGATCCGCGCACGGGCGCCAAGACGGTGCTGGCCGATATCGGCGCGGGTCTGGACAACTGCACCTTCGTGGGCGACCGGCTGTTCATCTCCCACATTCTCGGCTCGATCCATGAGATCACCACGCCCAAGGCGGCGGGCGGGCTGGTGAAGCCGCTGATCGAGAAGGGCCTGCAATGGCCGCTCGACGTGTCGATGGGCCCGGACGGCGTGCTGTGGATCGCCGACGGCGGCTTCGTCTTCTCGCTGCGCGCGGGAGAGGCGGTGAAGCTGGAAGGCATGCTGTTCAGCCCGAACTTCCCCGGATATTCGCGCGGTGTTGCCGCGGCGGGCGCGGGCGAGATGATCGTGACCACCGCCAATGGCGAAGTCGCGAAGTTCCACCCCGCCGGCCCCTCGATGGAAGTGCTGGCCAGCGGGTTCGACCAGTTGATGGGTGTGGCGATTGCCCCTTCGGGCGCGGTGGTCTTCGCCGAATATGGCACCGGCAAGGTCCATTCGGTCCAGGGCGGCAAAGTGGAGGAGCTGGCTTCCGGGCTCGACCGTCCCAAGGGCGTCGCAGTGGCCGGGGACGGCACGGTCTATGTCGCGGAAAGCGGTGCGGGCCGGGTGGTCAAGCTGGTCGGCGGACGCGCGGAAGCGGTGATCGAGGATCTGGTCCGGCCCGAGGGTCTGGCGATCCGCGAGGGCCGGATCACCGTGCTCGACGTGAAGCGCCGCGAAGTCGTGCAGTCGGACCTGTCCGGCGGCGCGCGCGAAGTGATCGCGCAGGGCCTGCCGGTCGGCGCGCCGGAAGGCACCGATCCCAAGCCGCTGGGCGGCGTGGGCCATATGTGCGGGCCGATGGGCAACATGACCGGGCTCGACGTCGGGCCGGACGGCACCGTGTGGATCTGCGGCGATCTCGAAGGCACCGTGCTGGCGCTCAGGAGGGCGTAATCATGCTCAAGCAGCTCTGCTTTTTCCGCAAGCGGCCGGACATGACCATGGACGCGTTCATGGACTACTACGAGAACCAGCACTCGCAGCTCTCGAAGAAGATGGGCGCGCAGCCGGCCATTCCCGGCGCGGTTCGCTACGTGCGGCGCTATCTGGTGCCGGAAAAGAACCCGATCACCGGCGAGATCCACGATCCCGGCTTCGACTGCGTGATGGAAATCTGGTGGAACAGCCGCGAGGATTTCGAACGCTCGCAGGCGATCATCAGCGATCCCGCGCGCCAGCCGATGATCAAGGCGGACGAGGAGAAACTCTTCGCCAGCCACGCCAACCCGGTCTGCACCTGCATCGAATACGATTCGCCGATGGGGCCCAACGGCGAGGCGACCTCTGTCGAATTGCGCTACGGTGACTGAGGCCCTCTCTTCGCGGCAGGAATGGTCGCGCTACGGCCTCGTCCCGGTGGCGGCTGGGCTCGGCTATGCGACCAGCGTGATCCACATCTACGGCATCGGGCCCTATATCGGCCCGGTGGCCGAAGCGATGGGCTGGAGCCGTACCGAAGTGACCTTCGGGCTCACCATCGCGACTCTGGTGCAGGCGGTGGGCGGCATTTTCGTCGGCCTTGCGGTGGACCGCTTCGGCCCGCGCCGCTTCGGCGTGATCGGCCTTGTGCTGCTGACGGCGGCCTTTGCGCTGCTCGGCACCACGGGGGCGAGCATCGGGCACTGGTATGCGCTCTGGGGGCTGATCGCGATGGTCTCGCTGCCGGTGCAGGCCTCGGTCTGGACCAGCGCGGTCGCCTCGCGATTCGAGATGTCGCGCGGGCTGGCGCTGGCGGTGACGCTCTGCGGCGCATCCATTGCGGCGGGGCTGTTCCCGCTGCTGGGCACGTGGGCGATCAAGACCTTCGGCTGGCGCATGGCCTTCGCGGTGCACGGCGGGCTGTGGTTCCTGCTGGCGTTTCCGATGATCTTCCTGTTCTTCCGCGGCGCGCACGACCGCGGGCGCCGCAACGAACCGGCGCCTGCCAAGCGCGACTTGCCCGGCGTCTCGCTGGGCGAGGGGCTGCGCTCCAGCGTCTATCACCGCCTGTTCGTGGCCAGCCTGCTGTTCACCTTCACGATCATCGCCATCGTCGTGCACTTCGTGTCGATCCTGGGAGACCGGGGCGCGGACCCGATGACGGCGGCGGCGATTGCCTCGTTCGTCGGCTGGTTCTCGCTGGCGGGAAGGCTGGGCACGGGCGTCATGCTCGATCGCTACCCGGCCTCGCTGGTGGGCGCGGCGGTGTTCCTGCTGCCGGTGGCCGGGTGCCTGCTGCTGCTCGGTTCGGGGACGTCGCTGCTGGCGCTGGCGCTTGCCTCGGGGCTGATCGGGCTGACCCTGGGGGCGGAGATCGACGTGGTGGTCTATCTGATCACCCGGCACTTCGGGCTCAGGAATTTCGGCGGGCTCTACGGCGGCGTGCTGGCGGCGCTCTCCATCGGCACGGCGGTCGGCCCGCTGGTGGCGGCGCTGATTCACGACCGGACGGGCAGCTACGAAAGCTTCCTCTGGCTCGCCATCGGCATGATGGCCGCCAGCAGCCTTGCCATCGGCAGCCTGCCGCGCCGCACCCTCGTTTTCGCGCCCACCTGACGGCGGTAGCGCCATGGCGATTGGCCTGGCGTGCGAATAATGGGATAATGAACGCCAATACGAATGATGAAGATGGGAAGAGAACGGCATGGGTGAAATTGGCAGGATCGTGCAGGCTCCCGAGGACCTGACCGTCCCCGTTCGCGTTCCGGCCGAGGCCTATATCTCGCCGGAATACGCCAAGGCAGAGCGCGACAAGCTGTGGCGCAAGGTCTGGCTTCAGGCTGGGCGGATGGAAGACATCCCCGAAGTGGGCGATTTCATCACCTTCGACATCCTCGACGATTCGGTGATCGTGGTCCGCGCCTCCGAAACCGAGATTCGCGCTTTCCACAACGTCTGCCCGCATCGCGGCCGCAAGCTGGTGGATACTCCGGCCGGCATGCGCAACGCGCGCGGCACCCGTCGCAACTTCATCTGCGGCTATCACGGCTGGACCTTCGGGCTCGACGGCGCGAACACTTATATGGAGCATCAGGAAGACTGGCAGGGCCATCTCTGTGGCGGCCAGGCGGACTTAGGTGTCGTCAAGGTCGATACTTGGGGCGGCTGGATCTGGATCAATCTCGACCCCGAATCCATGTCGCTGGCCGAGTATCTGCACCCGGCGGCGGGTATGCTCGATCCCTATGGCCTCCAGAACATGCGCCCGCGCTGGCGCAAGTGGGTGGTGTTCGAATGCAACTGGAAGGTCGCGATGGAGGCCTTCTGCGAGACCTACCACGTCTCCACCACGCACCCGGAATTCATGGAATTCGGCCAGTTCCGGGGCTGGGCGCGCAATCAGGGCTTGCACTCCAACATCGGTTACGATGCGCCCAAGGGGCAGGAGGAAGACTCCGGCAAGCTGCGCCTCGGCGCCGGTGAGGATCCGCGCGTGACCACGGCGGAAATGCAGAACTTCACCTGGGCAAATGCCAATACCAACACGACGATGACGCTCGTCGGCGTGGCCAATCGCCTGAAGGACGAACTGCCCGAAGGGACTCCGGCGGCGGAAGTCTCGGCCTACTGGATCGGCACCGCCCGTAAGGAAGATGCGGAGCGCGGCGTGGTCTGGGCGCAAGTCGATCCGCAGCACACCGCGCAGGCGGGCACGGCATGGCAGATCTTCCCGAACTTCCAGATCGGCCACGCGGTCAACAACATGCTCTGCTACCAGGCGCGGCCTTATGGCACCGACCCGGACAAGTGCATCTTCGAGGCCGCCGTCTACGAACTCTGGCCCGAGGGTCAGGCGCCTGAAACCGAATGGGAATATACCCAGCCGAACGACTGGCCGCCGGTGCTCCAGCAGGACTTCGCCAATATGGCGGCGGTCCAGCAGGGCATGAAAAACGTCGGTTTCCGGGGCGCACAGCCCAATCCCTACATGGAGCGGTCAGTCGCTTCGCTGCACATGAACCTTGCCCGGTTCATGGGCACCGGCTCGCCCGAAACCTACTGAGCGGTTCCGCGCGGTGGAGGGAATGCCGCTCGTCCACGTAAGCTGGGCGCTGGTCGACAATGGCCTGCGCCCAGCCTGCGACGCCTTCTTCCGAGAGGTGTTCGGCGCCGAAACCGCGCACGAAATCCTGATTACGCCTGAAACCGAGAAGATGGGCCTCGACCGGGAGGAGAGTCTCCTCATGATCGGCGATACCATGCTGATCCCCATCGCCCCAGCCGGTCGCGGCGCGCAGGATGGCCATCCGCTGGGTGACATGCTGCGCCGCTCGGCCGCGGCCAATCGCTGGATCGGCGTGGCGCTCAAGGTGACGGACCTTGCGCAGGCGGACGCATGGTTCGCGGAGCGCGGGTTCAAGCGGCACTACGATCCGGGGATGGAGGCCTATTACTTTCTCGTCCCGCGCGGGCAGGCGCTGGGCATGCGGCTGGAGATCGTGACGCAGGATATGCCCGGCGATCCGCGCCGCGATCCGGGGTGGCGCCCCGCGATGGATCATCCGCTCGGGATCGAGGGCTTGCAGGCCATCGGCCTTTCGGCGCCCTCGCTGGCCGAGGCACGCGCGGTCTTCGCCGAAAAGCTTCGCTGGCCGGAACTCGGCACGCGCGACTTGCCTGATGCGCGCTGCGCGGCTTTCGCCATGGGCGACACCGTGCTGGAGGCGCTGGAAGGGCCGGAAGGTTCGGCCATCGCCGATCATGCGCGGGACGTGAAGGGCATCTGCCATCTCGTCTTCAAGGTCCGCGATGCGGCCGCCACGGCGCAGTATCTGGAAGGCAAAGGCCTGCCGCTGATCGGTGATCGGGCAGACCGCTTCGCCATCGCGCCCGAGGCCGCGCATGGACGGACGATCTGGTTTACCGACGTGACGCCTCCGAATTACCCGAAAGTCGGGTCCCGGCTCGGCGCCTTGATCGCGGCGGCCTGATCCGGCGATTTACCGCTGCCTGGGACTTGCGTGAGTACGACGCAGACCGCGCGCCAGCGTCACGGCGTCCAACCGTCAACGCTCCAATCGCCGCCTTAAACAGCCACCATACCAAACCGCCGCCGTACTAACCGCAACCGCACCAAAACCACCGTCGCCCCCGCGAAGGCGGGGGCCCCGCTTCTTCTCCGCGTTCCAACCCGCGCCGAGGTCTCAGCCCTCATCCTCGTCCGAAGCGATCCATTCCGACAGGTCCGGAGATTGCCCGATCAGGGCGAGGCCGTGGGCGATCGAGGTCAGTTCGTTGCCGCTGGCGATCCGGCTGTCGCCAAAACGCTCTTCGAACAGGCGGCGGACGGCCGGGATCAGCGAGGAGCCGCCGGTCAGGAACACGTGGTCGATCTGATTCGCCTCCAGCCCCGACTTGGCGAGCGCGCTGTCCACGGTTTCGCCGATGCGCTGGAGATCGGGGGCGATCCAGCTTTCGAAATCGGCGCGGCTGACTTCGGATTCGATATTGAGGTTGTCGCTATGGAAGCGCAGCGCGCCGTGTTCGTCGCTGGAAAGCGCGCGCTTGAGCTGGCCGACCGCCTCGTAGAGGCCAAAGCCCAGTTCATGTTCGACCACCGCGATCATGCGGGCGATGGCGGCCGGATCGGTGGCGCCGTGCTTCAGCTTCGCGAGTTGCTCCAGCGTGCGGCGGTTGCGCATCAGCGCCAGCCGCGACCAGTCTCCGAAGTCGGCAAAATGGCCCGGCGGGATCTCCAGCACCTTGTCGAACGAGCGATAGGTGCCGCCCTTGCCCAGCAGCGGCAGGACGAGGTGGTCCATGATGCGATAGTCGAAGCGGTCGCCGGCGATGCCGATACCGGCCGAGCCCAGCGGCACGCAGCGCTTCGCGGCGCCGGGCGCCTCGACCCGGACGATGGAAAAGTCGCTGGTACCGCCGCCAAAGTCCGCCACCAGCAGCGTCGCCGGTTCGGTCAGCCGCGAGGCGAAGCTGAATGCCGCGCCGATCGGCTCGTAAACGTAGTGGACCTGCCGCCCCAGCATGGCGAACATCGCATCGTAGCGGGTGCGCGCCAGTGCGGCATCGGGCCGCGCGCCGACGTAGCGGACCGGACGTCCGATCACCACGCTGTCGGGCAGATCGCGCAGGGCATTGCCAGCATGGTCGCGCAAGTGGGTCAGGAAGACTTGCCCCAGTTCCTCGAAGCGCAGCCGCTTCTCGAACAGGCTGGCATGCTCGAAGGCGGGATTGGCGGCGACCGACTTGAAGGACTGGAGGAAGCGCGAGCCTTGCGGGAATTCAAGGAATTCGGAAATGGCCCAAGGCCCCGCCTCGTGCGCCAGCCCGCCGCGCACGCCTTCTTCCTGCCAGAAGCACAGCGCCGAGCGGAACACCGAGCTGACGCCTCCGGGCGCGGCGAATTCGACGAGATCGGCCTCTCCATCGCGGTCCGACAGTGCGATGACCGAATTGGTGGTGCCGAAGTCGATGCCGACAGAGCGGGCGGCGGCCGTGCCGGTCGACATAGGGGAATCCTCGATGTTCAAGCTGAAGGGGCCGGGGCCTATCGCAGGGCCTGCGCGTTCCTGCAACGGATATGCTGCAATGCCGCGAACGGAAGGCATTTTTTGCGGCGCCTGCGAAGAAGGCGCGCGGGTTTTCCGGCTGTGCCGACGGCAATCATGCCGTGAAAGACGCTGCCGGTACACACGGCGACAGGGCTTTCACACCCCGTTCCGTGCACTCCGCGCAGCGCCTTCTCGGCGTCGGCGGCGCCTTACTTCGCTTCGGCGAGCAGCTTCTGCGCTTCGGGGCTGGTCCAGTCGTTGCCGCCCGTAAAGCGCCAGACTTCCTTGCCCTGGCTGTCGAACAGGATCGAGACGGGCAGGTTGCCGCCATACTGGAAGCCAAGATCGCCGTGCTCGTCATGCCAGGGCTCGATGTGGTCGAGCTTGCGGCGATGCAGGATCTCCACGACTTTGCCGATATCCGCCGTGTCCTCGGAGATCGGCAGGATCTGCAAGGGCGAATCGGACTTGCCGGCGAGTTCGTTGAGCGTCGGCATCTCGGCGATGCAGGGCGCGCACCAGGTTGCCCAGAGGTTGATGAGTACGGGCTTGCCCTTGAGCGAGGTCAGATCCAGACTCTCGCCGGTATTGTCGACCACGGTCACGGCCGGAATCGGCGTGCCCTTGTGCGAACGGTCGAGCTTGTCGGCGGTCTTGTCGGGGGAGGCGGGCGCTTGGGCGGCGGTTTCGCTAGCCTGCGGTTGCGCCTCCTTCCCGCTTTGCCTATCGCAGCCCGCGGCGAGGAGCGCGCCGGCCCCCGCGATCGAATACAGGACAAGCGACTTGAGCGATTTGGAAGACAGCAAGGCAGGGAGCTCCAACCAGATGTGGGGCGGACGGTTCGCGGAAGGACCGTCGGCAATCATGCGCGAGATAAATGCCTCGATCCCCTTCGACAAGGCGCTGTGGCGGCAGGACATCGCGGCCAGCAAGGCACACGTCGCGATGCTGGCGGCCTGCGGCGTGGTGACCGACGCGGATGCACTGGCGATCCGCGACGGACTGGATGCGGTCGCGGCCGAGTACGAAGTCTCGGGAGTCCCGGAAAACTGGGACCTTGAGGACATTCACATGACCACCGAGGGCCGCCTTGCCGAACTGATCGGCCCGGTCGCCGGCCGCCTGCACACGGCCCGTTCGCGCAACGATCAGGTGGCCACCGATTTTCGCCTCTGGGTGCGCGATGCGATGGATCAGGCCGATGCCGGGCTGGAAGCGTTGCAAAAGGCGCTCGTTACCCGCGCCGGTGAGCATGCCGATTCGATCATGCCGGGCTTCACCCATCTTCAGACCGCGCAGCCGGTGACGCTGGGCCATCACCTGATGGCCTATTACGAGATGATCGGCCGCGACCGTTCGCGCTTTGCCGACGCGCGCAAGCGTATGAACCGCAGCCCGCTGGGCGCGGCGGCGCTGGCCGGTACCGGCTTCCCGATCGATCGCTTCATGACCGCGCAGGCGCTCGGCTTCGACGCGCCGACCGACAACAGCCTCGATTCGGTTTCGGACCGCGATTTCGCGCTCGATTACCTGATGGCGGCCAGCCAGTGCTCGCTGCACCTCTCGCGCCTGGCCGAAGAGTTCATCATCTGGGCCAGCCAGCCCTTCGGCTTCGTGGCACTGCCCGATTCGCTGTCCACCGGCAGCTCGATCATGCCGCAGAAGAAGAACCCGGACGCGGCCGAGCTGGTGCGTGGCCATTCGGGCCGGATCGTCGGTTGCCTGACCAGCCTGATGATCACCATGAAGGGCCTGCCGCTGGCCTATTCGAAGGACATGCAGGACGACAAGCCGCCGGTGTTCGAGGCGGCCAGCCTGCTGGCGCTCTCCATCGCGGCGATGACCGGCATGGTCGCCGAAACCCGCTTCCGCACCGATCGCATGCGCGGCGCGGCCGAACTGGGCTTCGCCACCGCCACCGATCTGGCCGACTGGCTGGTGCGTGAAGGCAATATTCCGTTCCGCGAGGCGCACCACATCACCGGTTCGGCCGTGAAGCTGGCCGAGCAGCGCGGCGTCGCGCTCGATCAATTGCCGCTGGAGGACCTCAAGGCCATCGACAGCCGCATCGACGAGCGCGTATTCAAGGCGCTCTCGGTCGAGGCTTCGGTCGCCGCGCGCAAGTCGCATGGCGGCACCGCGCCCGATCAGGTACGTCTGCGTGTGGCCGAAGCCCGGTCGGCGCTCGGTCTGGAGTGAACGTGATGCGCAAGACTGCCGCCCTCATCCTGCTTCTCGCGCCGCTTGCCGCCCTTGCGGGCTGCGGGCAGCGCGCGGCGCTGGCGGTGAAACAGGGCGAGCAGTTGCCGCCCGCGCCCTTCGGCCGCGCGGTCCAGCCCAAACCGGCGGAACTGCTGACTCCGCCCACGCTCGCCATTCCCGAACGCAGCGTCGAGCTGCGCACACGCTCCGAGACGCGAGGGGACGATCCTTACGATCTCCCGCCGCCCGAATGAGCCACTGACACCGAGATCCCATGGACCATTTTGCTCTGAACGCCGGCGAACTCTTCGCCGAAAACGTGCCGCTGGCCGCTATCGCCGGCGAAGTCGGCACGCCCGTCTACGTCTATTCGCGCGCGACGCTCAGCCGCCATGCCCGCGTGTTCCGCGAGGCGCTTTCGGCGCTGCCGAGCGTGCACATCGCTTTCGCGGTCAAGTCCAACCCCAACCTTGCGGTGCTGCGCCTGTTGGCGAACGAGGGCTACGGCGCCGACGTCGTCTCCGAAGGCGAGATGAACCGCGCGCTGGCCGCCGGTATTCCGGCCGCTGACGTGGTGTTCTCGGGCGTCGGCAAGACGCGGCGCGAACTGGTCGCCGCGGTCAAGGCGGGCATCGGCCAGTTCAACCTCGAAAGCGAGGAAGAGGGCGTAGAGCTTGCCGCCGTCGCCGCCGAGTTGGGCCTTACCGCCGCCTGCGCGCTCCGCGTGAACCCGGATGTCGACGCGCGTACCCACGCCAAGATCTCGACCGGCAAGGCCGAGAACAAGTTCGGCGTTTCCTATGACAGCGCGGCAGGCATCTATGCCCGGCTCGCAGTTCTGCCGGGCCTCGATATGCGCGGCCTTGCGGTGCATATCGGCAGCCAGATCTCCGATCTCGAACCGTCGCGGCAGGCCTTCATCAAGATGGGCGCGCTGATGGAAGAGATCCGCGCGTCGGGCCATGCGGTTACGCACATGGATCTCGGCGGCGGCCTGGGCGTGCCCTACAAGGCGAGCGATGTGCTGCCCACGCCTGAGGACTATGGCGCGATGGTCGCCTCAGTCGCGAAGGACTGGGGCGTCACCCTGATGTTCGAGCCGGGCCGCGTGATTACCGGCAATTCCGGCGTGCTCGTCACCGAAGTGGTGCGCGTCAAGCAGGGCACCGTGAACCCGTTCGTGGTGGTCGATGCGGCGATGAACGACCTTGCCCGTCCCGCCATGTACGACGCCTGGCACGATTTTGCGGCGGTGAAGCCCAGCGGCAAGACGATCACCGCCAATATCGTCGGCCCCATCTGCGAGAGTTCGGACACGTTCGCGATGGGCCGCGAGATCGACGAAGTGGTCGCCGGTGATCTGGCGATCTTCCGCACTGCCGGTGCCTATGGCGCGACGATGGCGAACACCTACAACAGCCGTGCGCTGGTGCCCGAGGTCATGGTCGACGGCGACAAGTGGGCCGTGGTGGCCAGCCGCATCGAACCCGCCACGATCCTGGCCGCCGAAACCGTGCCGGAGTGGCTCAAGTAAGCGCGCATTTCGACAAACCGGCCGCCGGGCGGTAGGATCACGGGCATGATCGCGAGCCTGCCCCTGTTTCACCGCGTTGGCGGCCGCCCGGTCGTCGTGCTCGGCGTGGGCGAGGCGGCCGAGGCCAAGCGGCGGCTGGTCGAGCGCGCGGGCGGCGTGGTTTTCGACGACCTCGCCCATGGCCGTGACGCCGGTGCCCGGCTCGCTTTCATAGCCCATGAGGACGACGCCGCGGCCGAGGCGGATGCGCTGCGGGCGCGGCAGGCGGGGATGCTCGTCAATGTCGTCGACCGACCCGCGCTTTGCGACTTCACGGCGCCTGCGGTGCTCGATCGTTCGCCCGTGCTGGTGGCGATCGGCACCGGCGGTGCTTCGGCAGGGCTTGCCAAGCAACTCCGGCTGCGGTTCGAGGCACTGCTGCCCGGTTCGCTGGGGCAGCTTGCCGACGCTCTGCATGCTGCGCGCGGCACTTTGCGTGCGCGTTTTCCCGATGCCGGTGACCGCCGCCGCGCGCTCGATGCCGCGTTTGGGCAGGGCGGTGCGCTCGATCCGCTGGCAGACGGCGCCGCCGCTCGCGTGGAAGGATGGCTGGCGAGCGCGGCGGCGGGCGCGGGCGGCCGGGTGGAAGTGCGCTTGCGCAGCCACGATCCCGAAGACCTGACGCTGCGCGAGGCGCGGTTGCTGGGCTCCGCCGATCTCCTGCTTTACGAAGAGGGCGTCGGCGATGCCGTCCTCGCCCGCGCCCGTGCCGACGCGGCACGCCGCCCGCTCGAATCGGGTGAGGAAGGCGGCGATCACGCTGGCCTTGTTGTCATCTTGCGGGCCCCGCACTGATACATATTCAGCCTTAACCATGCTTCGCGCGGATTTGCGCCGATCAGCGGTTACGCGGCGGCGCTTTGGCAATTATCCTTTTACAATTGCAGGGAATTAATTCACGTTGCGCGTCTGAGTGCGGCACCTTTGTCCAGTTAATGCCCAAGCCATCACGCCAAGGGGGACAACTTGCAGCAGACCACATCACGGGGCATCACGACGGCGGGAACGACCTTGCCGCACATCGACATTTCCCGGATTCCCGAGCTTGATCGATTGACGGGCCTGTTCGGCTCACTCGCCGATGCGTCGCGGCTGCATTCGCTGGACGACAATCAGGCGGAACTGCTGGCCTGCCTCTACGAGTTCCACCCCGGCGCCTGAGCGCGACGACGCGGGGCGATTCTGTACGGTCATGTCAGGTTTCACAACGGAAGATACGGACTGGGAAAGCGGTCAGCGACAGCTGTCGGCTGTGCTGGTGCAATGGCGATCGAGCGAGGCGGCGGTGCCAGTGCTCGCCGCGCTGGGCGAATTTGCGCGGGGCGCGGCAATGGGCGACTGCCGCCCGCTGGCCGGATTGTTCGGCGGTGATGCGGCGATTGCCGGCGATGTGATCGGCGGTCTGGTGGACGGCGTGGTGAACGGGCTTGCCCGGAGCCCGCTGGGGCAGCTTCCCCTTCGCCACGCGCGCCGGAAAACATCGCATACGCTGTTGCTGGCACGGGATGGCACCGCAAGTCTCGCGATCACGGTCTATGACGGCGTTGCGCTGGCCGCGCAGCCCACCCCGCACAGCGCCGAATTTGCGCCCATCGAAACCTGGGTGCGGGTTCTTGCCGGCACGGGCACAGCGGAGCGCGTGACGCGTGACACCGAATATCTCGCTCCCCTGCAACGCGCCGAAGTCGATCTGCGCCCGGGCGTGATGCTCAAGCGAGACGGCTGGTGTGAGGGTTTGCAGATGCGGGCGGTGGATGGCGCGCTGGTAGTCCTGCGCCTCCAGCGGCAGCTTCGCGTGCCCGATACGGTGCACGAATTCCGGCTCGAAGATGGTGCCCTGCTCCACCGGGCGGCGGCGCGGTCAGAGGACAGCCGGCTGGAACTGGCGATTGCCGTGCTGGTGGCGCAGGGGCGGCGCGATGCGGTGCCGGCGCTGGCGCGGATCGTTACCGGTTCGGCGCCTGTATCCTTGCGCTGGTCGGCGCTGCGTGCGGTGCTGGGGCTAGATACCCGCGCCGGACTGGTGCTGCTGGGCGAGCTTGCCGGCGGTGAGGACGAGGTGCTGGGCGCGGCTGCCCGGGGGCTTCAGCGCGATCTGATCGACGAATGGCCGGAACTGGAGAAGGTGGCGCAATGGCGCGGGTAATGACGCGGCGGGACCCGACGGCGGCCTCGCTTGCGGAATGCGCGGAAGCGCTGGCGGTCTGGGGCTTCGATCCGGAAGACGACATCAACCTCTCGCATGCCGCGAACTGGTTGCAGCGGCTCGGCAACGACCGGCAATTTCTGGGCGATGTGCTGGTGGACCTGCTCGCGGGGCTGGCGCCGGTTCCCGCCGATGCCGAAGGGCTCGTCGGCGCCGGGCCGCAGGCGGTGATGCTGGTGCCGCCGGGCCGGGGCGATTTCTCGATCCGGGCGCGCATCTGGCCGTCTCCGCGCGAGGCTGCGTATCGCGCCAGCGGGCCTGCCGCCTGCGGATATGGCGAAGCGCAGGATTTTGCGAGCGACGTGCTGTCGCTCGGCTATTTCGGGCCGGGTTACCTTGGCGAGGATTACGAATACGATCCCGAGGCGGTGATCGGCCACGTCGGCGAGCAGATCGCGCTGAGGCTGGTGGGGCGGGGCCCGCTCGATGAAGGGCGCCTGATCCATTACCGTGCGTGCCGCGACGTTCTTCTGCGCGATGCGCCCGAGACGCTGTCGGTCTCCATCGATCTCGTCCACACCGATCCCGCGCAAGGCTGGGGCAGCCACCACACGTTCGACGTGGCGCGCGGCGAGATCACCGATCTGCTTGGCCACGGTCCCTCGGAGAGTTTCTTGCGCATTGCCGTGGCGCTCGGCGGCGAGGCGGCGAGCGAGCTTGCCACGCGCTTCGGCGCCAGCCACCCGAGCGAACGCATGCGCCTTGTCGCGTGGCAGGCGCTGGCGGCCCAAGCGAGCGATCAGGCCGCGCGCGATAGCGTCTGGCAGGCGGCGGAGCGCTCGGGCAGCCGACTGGTCGCGCAAGTCGCTAAGGCGCAGCGCCAACAGGGCGAGCGAGGCGTGGGGTCATGATGTTAGAGCGAGCAAGGGGCGGCGTCCGCAAGACGGGCGAGGTTGTCGGGTCGATGGGGTTTGGAGCCTGGCTCATGCTCGGCTTCATCGGCTGGCGCCTGCCGGAGCTTGTCCCGATCTTGCAGCCCTATCGGGATGGCGCCTCTTTGTTCATATTTGCCGGAGCGATTGCCTGCTATGCGGAGAAGGGCGATCGTCCCCCGACCCCAGCGCCATCCATCGACTGGAGCGGCGCGCTGGTCATAATGCTCTGCGGAATCGCATGCACGGCGATGGTGTGGCTGAGCGGCTGGCCCGAACGGGTCCCGACAGCGGTGGGCACGAGTACCGCAACGCTGCTGCTGAGCACGGCGGCCGGATGGTTCGCTTATCGCAACAAAGGACGCACCGGCGAAGCGCGCTTCGATACGGCACCGAAACGCCGCTGACGCGTCAGAACATCCCGCCCGAAAGCGCGTCGATCGCGCCTTGCAGGATCACGGCGGCCGCTGCCGAATCGATGCGCGTGGCGCGCTTGGCGCGGCTCATGTCCTGATCGATCAGCCCGCGTTCGGCGCTGGTGGTCGACCAGCGCTCGTCCCACAGCAGGATTGGCAGGCCGAGCACGGCAAGATTGCGGGCATAAGCACGGCTGGACTGGGCACGGGGCCCTTCCGATCCGTCCATGTTGAGCGGCAGGCCGATGACGATGCCCTTGATTGAGCGCTCGACGATGAGTGCTTCCATCAGGGCCTTGTCGGCGCCGAACTTGCCGCGCTTCAGCGTCTTGCCGGGAGAGGCGATGCGCCATCCGGCGTCGCAGAAGGCGGTGCCGATGGTCTGGGTGCCAAGGTCGAGCCCGAGCAGCCCGCCGCCCGTCGCCGGCAGCGCGTCCCGGAATTCGAGCGCGCCGGTGGTGATGACTGTCCCTGTTGCCATTATGGCAGTCCCTTTCGCGAAATCGGCCCCCTCATAGTGAGGGCGGCTGCTCTGGGGAAGCGGGGGTAAGGTCGTCGTTGCGGGCGGCCTGTCTTTCGAGCCAGATCTTGATCATCGCCACCAGCGGATCGGCCAGCACAAGGCCCAGCAGGCCGAACAGCACGCCCATGATGAGCTGCGCAGCGAGGACCAGCGCGGGCGGCAGGTCCACGGTCTTGCGCGCGATCAGCGGCACGATCAGGTAGCCGTCGATCAGGTGGATCATCAGGTACACGAAGATCGTGTAGAGCCCCATCTCATAGCTGCCCGAGAAGCCCACCAGGATCATCAGCAGGCCCGAGATCAGCGCACCGATGTTGGGCATGAAGGCCAGCAGGCCAGTGATGAGGCCGAGCAGTGTGGCCATCGGCACGCCGTAGATTTCCAGCATGCAAAAGGTGAACAGCCCCTCGACGGTCATGCCGATCATGCGGCCGAACAGCAGGCGGCGCAGGGCCTGACCCATGACTTCGGCGGTCGCCTCGAAATGGCCGCGCCGCTCCTGCGGGAGCATCCAGCCCACCCCGCGGCGGTAGAGCCGGGGCTCCAGCGCGAAGTAGATGCCGAGCACGAGGATCAGGAACAGAGTGGTCAACCCGCCGATGAGGCCGCCGACCATGCGGGTAACCTGTCCGATGCCGCCGCCGACGCCGCTGATCGCTTCTTGCGCGATCGAGCGCACATCGGTCACGCGCAGCATCAGGCCATGCCGTTGCAGCCAGAGCAGGCCGCGATGGAACTGGCTCTCGATCGTGGCAGGCAGTTCGGCGGCCTGCGCGGCGATCTGGCTGCCCGCGAAATGGACCATCCAGATCGCGAACGCCAGTGTCAGCACCAGGACCAGGCCCACCCGCCATCCGCGCGGGATCTTGAGCACTTTGCCGATGAGCCGCGCGCCGCCATCGATCAGGGCGGCGACGACAACGCCGCCGAAGATCACCAGCAGCGATTGCGAGAGGAACACCACCAGCGCGAACAACGCGGTCATGCCGATCCAGACGAAGGCCTTGCGCGCTTCGGTGCGGATCAGGGGATCGGCGATATCAGTGGGGCCGGCACGGTTCTCATGCCCTGTCGGATCGTCGCTGCCCCCGGAACCGCTCATTTCCAGGCCTTGCTTGGGTCGATCGGCGGACGCAGGCTGGAGAAGTTGCGGCCCTCGCGCAGGGCCTTCCACCAGGTCAGCGGGTTCCAGGTCTGTGTGCCGTCGAGCGAGAAGGTGATGAATTCAGCGCGGCCGCCGATGTCGGTCAGCGGAACAGGCCCGCCCAGACCGCCGCCGGGCTGGCCGAAGATATCGGTTTCGAACGGTGCGCGGCTGTCCGCCGAGCGGTCGCGGTCGTCACCCATGAGGAAGACATGGCCTGCGGGCACCTTGATCTCCGGATAGTTGTCCAGTTCCTGATCGATATAATCGATTACATCGTAACGGGCACCGTTCGGCAAGGTTTCACGGTAGGTTGGCATTTCGTAAACTTCCTTGCCGCTGGGCAGGCGGGTGCGGAAGTGCTCGAAGCCGTCATAGCAGTGGCCGGGCTCGGCATCGCCTTCGCAGCGCAGCGCATCGTCGGCGGGAATGCGCACCGGCGGTTCCACTTCGCGGGGCACGAACTTGCCGTTGATGCGAATGCGCCCGTCGATCACCGCGATCCGGTCTCCGGGCAGGGCGACCACACGCTTGATGAGGTCGGCCTTGCGGTTGCCGGGCACGACGATGACGATGTCCCCATATTCGGGCGTGCGCTCGAACAAGTGCCAGGTGCCGCGCGGCAGCAGGTGGAAGCTGATCGAGGACCAGTTCCACCCATAGGGATACTTGGACACGACCAGCCGGTCACCCACCAGCAGGTTGGGCATCATCGAGATCGAGGGGATGTAGAACGGCTTGGCGATCAGCGAATGGAACGCCAGCACGCCCAGCAGCATGAGCGCGAGCCCGCGCAGCTCGTGCAGCCAGTTCACCCTTTCCCTGTCGGCCGGTCTCTGTGGAGCGGGTGCGTGTTCGGGTGCGGAAGTTTCGGGAAAGTCTTCGGCCATGTCCAGGGCGCAGAACTCGAATCAGGATTGGGGGAGGGGGCGGGCTTCGATGATGACGAAGGCCTGGGCCCATGGGTGGTCATCGGTGAGTGTGAGGTGAATGACGGCCTCGTAGCCTGCCGGCACCATCCCGTCGAGCCGCGCTTTCGCGCCGCCCGTCAAGGCCAGCGTGGGCGCGCCCGAGGGCGCGTTCACGACGCCGATGTCCTTCATGAAGACCCCGGCCTTGAAACCGGTGCCGACCGCCTTGGAAAACGCTTCTTTGGCCGCGAAGCGCTTGGCCAGCGTGCCCGCCACGGTGTGCGGCCGTCGGGCGGCCTTGGCGCGCTCGACATCGGTGAAGACGCGATTCAGGAAGCGTTCGCCGTAGCGGTCGAGCGAATTCTGGATCCGCTCGATGTTGCAGAGGTCGGAGCCGAGGCCGACGATCACCGCACTTCGTCCATCAGGGCGCGCATCTTCTTCACACTCGCCTCCAGTCCGCAGAAAATGGCTTCACCGATGAGATAGTGACCGATGTTGAGTTCTGCGAGTTGCGGAATCGCGGCGATGGGCTGGACGTTGTCGTAAGTGAGGCCGTGCCCGGCATGCGGCTCGATACCGTTCTTGGCGGCCAGCGCGGCCATGTCGACGATGCGGCGCAGTTCGACCGCGACCTGTTCGCCCTCGGCATGGGCGTATTCGCCGGTGTGAAACTCCACCACCGGGGCGCCGAGCTTCATGGCGGCCTCGATCTGGCGGGGCTCGGGCGCGATGAAAAGGCTGACGCGCACGCCCGCGTCGGCAAGGCGCGCAACGATCGGGGCGAGGCGGTTGTGCTGCCCGGCCGCGTCCAGCCCGCCCTCGGTCGTGCGCTCCTCGCGCCGTTCGGGCACGATGCAGGCGGCGTGCGGGCGGTGGCGCAGCGCGATTTCCAGCATCTCGTCGGTCGCGGCCATTTCGAGGTTGATCGGCAGCCCGGTGGCGGCAGCGACGCGGACCAGGTCCTCGTCACGGATGTGGCGACGATCCTCGCGCAAGTGGACGGTGATGCCGTCGCCGCCGGCCGCCGCGACGATCTCGGCCGCGCGGGCCGGATCGGGGTGGAAGCCGCCGCGTGCGTTACGGATGGTGGCCACATGGTCGATATTGACGCCGAGACGCAGGCGGGAGGGATTGAGCACGGAAGTCATCGGCAGTTCACCATGGAAAACACGTCAATCGGCAAGCCCCCGGGATATCCGGGATCGCGATATTTGCGGGACGGTGGCGCGAGAGCAGGATTGCCGCGCGCGGTGCATGGCAGCAGATAATTGGGATGGCCGGTGCGGGCAACACATCCTTGCGTTTCGCTGCGTCGATTCCGGTTCCGTGGCCTGTCGGACCGAAATCGCAGGGGCGATGGCGGTCCGACAGGCAGCACGATCGATGCCGAAAAATGCGCCGGGACGGTCCTTCGTCCGGGCCACGGAACAGACGGTCAGGGCTGGGCGCGGCTGCCGGGCTTGACGGCCTGCGTGGCGGCCAGTTCGGGCGGCAGTTCATCAGGCGCGTAAGTCGGGAAATTGAGCGCGACGAGCGGGAAGTAAGGCACGCCAAGGTCCACCGAGCCGCCCGAACGGTCGACCAGGGACACTGCCGCGAGCACTTCGCCGCCGGCTTCCTCGATTGCCTTGATCGCTTCGCGGCTGGAAAGGCCGGTGGTCACCACGTCCTCGACCATCAGCACCTTGTCGCCCGGTTCGAGCGAAAAGCCGCGGCGAAGCTCGAAAGTGCCGGTCGGACGCTCGACGAACATCGCATCGACCTGAAGCGCGCGGCCCATTTCCTGGCCGATGATGACGCCGCCCATGGCCGGCGAAACCACTTTGTTGATCGCCCTGCGAATATCGTGGGGGAGTTTTGCGGCAAGGGCGACGGCGAGTCGCGCCGCCCGGTCGGGGTTCATCAGAACGCGCGCGCACTGGAGGTAATGCGCACTGTGACGGCCCGAGGAAAGCAGGAAATGCCCCTCAAGCAAGGCCTTGCTGGCGCGGAACTCGGCGAGGACTTCTTCTTCCTGCATCGGGGCGTAATCCTTTGGTGCAATTTGCAATGTTCATGCGCGATATCGCGCCATACGGGAGCGAAAATCCCCTAGAGGCGCTTGAGACACGCGGCAAGCGCGCGTATAGCCCCCGCAGAAGGGGGGCAAAAAGCCTCCGCAACAGGGGTGCGCGCTTGGGAGGCGACTCACTGAGACGAGTCTCTGGCGCGAATAAGAAACGGGAAAGCGCTGAATCCATGACATTGGGCAAGACCGTTCGTAATTGGGGCACCGTTCGTAATCGGGGAGAGGCTGCAAAGGCACTGAAACTGGCATTTTCGGCATCTGCCGCGGCATTTTGTGTGGCAGCCAGCATTCCCGCGCTTGCGGCGGAAGCTGCGGCCCCCGTCGCGGGTTACACGCCGATGAAGCCGACTCCGGGTATCGGCATGCCGGTTCCCGGCGCCATCGGGCTTCAGCCGCAGTTCTCGAAGCTTGGCGAATATGGCGCGTGGATGCACGACATCGTGCTGATGCCGATCATCACCGTGATCACCATTTTCGTGCTGCTTCTGCTGCTGATCATTGCCGTGCGCTTCAACCGCCGCGCCAATCCCGTGCCTTCGAAAACCAGCCACAACACCATTCTCGAAGTGGTGTGGACGCTGTTCCCGGTGCTGATCCTGATCGGCATCGCGGTCCCCTCGATCGATCTCATCGCCAAGCAGTACAAGCCGGCCCCCAAGGGTGCGCTGACTGTCAAGATCACCGGCAACCAGTGGTTCTGGACTTACGGCTATCCCGATAACGGCGATTTCGAAGTCGTTTCGGACATGCTCAACATCCCCGGCCAGCCGACCATCAACAACGGCGTGCGCGAAGTCGGTTCCAAGCCCTGGGACGGCCCCTCGCACCTTGAGGTCGACAATCGCATGGTGGTGCCGGTGGGCGAACCGATTCGTCTCCAGATCACGGCGGCCGACGTGATCCACTCGTTCGCGGTTCCCTCGCTCTGGTTCAAGCTTGACGCCGTTCCGGGCCGCATCAACGAGAAGGTTCTCTTCGTCGAGAAGCCCGGCGTGTACTACGGCCAGTGCTCCGAACTGTGCGGTGCCAAGCACGGCTACATGCCGATCGCGGTAGAGGCGCTGCCCCGCCCGCAATACGATGCCTGGGTCCTCACGCACGCCGGCGGCGTGATCGATGGCCAGGCGAAGCCGGCCGCCGCATCTGCTGCCGCGGCCGCCGCAACGCCTGCTCCTGCCGCCACGGCAGAGGCCTCGGAGGCGCCCGCCGCCACCGAAACCGCCACCGCAGCTGCCGAATAAGAGCGAATTGAAGGACAGGGTCCCGAACATGGCAACCACCGCAGAACATTTCCAGGCCCACGGCGACGAGCACGGCCACGCGGATCACGATCACAAACCGGCGTTCTTCGCGCGCTGGTTCATGTCCACCAACCACAAGGACATCGGCACGATGTACCTGATCTTCGCGATCTTCGCGGGGGTCATCGGTGGTGCCGTCTCGGGCATCATGCGTGCCGAGCTGGCTCAGCCGGGCATCCAGTACCTTGGCTTCTTCGCCAAGCTGGTGGGTGACAATCCTTCGGACTTCAACGCCACGCTGCACATGTGGAACGTGCTGATCACCGCCCACGGCCTGATCATGGTGTTCTTCATGGTCATGCCGGCGATGATCGGCGGTTTCGGCAACTGGTTCGTGCCGCTGATGATCGGCGCGCCGGACATGGCCTTCCCGCGCATGAACAACATCTCGTTCTGGCTGACCGTGGCGGGCTTCTGCTCGCTGATGTTCTCGGCCTTCGTGCCGGGCGGCACGGGCATGGGCGCGGGCACTGGCTGGACGGTCTATGCGCCGCTCTCCACGTCCGGTTCGGTCGGGCCCGCCGTCGACTTCGGCATTTTCGCGCTGCACCTTGCCGGTGCCGGCTCGATCATGGGCGCGATCAACTTCATCACCACCATCTTCAACATGCGTGCCCCGGGCATGACCATGCACAAGATGCCGCTGTTCGTATGGTCGGTGCTGGTCACCGCGTTCCTGCTGCTGCTGGCGCTGCCAGTGCTCGCCGCCGCTATCACCATGCTCCTGACCGACCGCAACTTTGGCACCACCTTCTTCGATCCGGCCGGCGGCGGTGATCCGGTGCTCTATCAGCACCTGTTCTGGTTCTTCGGTCACCCCGAAGTCTACATCATGATCCTGCCGGGCTTCGGCATCATCTCGCAGATCGTCTCGACCTTCTCGAAGAAGCCGGTGTTCGGCTATCTCGGCATGGCCTATGCCATGGTCGCGATCGGCGTGGTCGGCTTCATCGTCTGGGCCCACCACATGTACGCCACCGGCATGTCGGTGAACACGAAGATGTACTTCACGGCGGCGACCATGGTCATCGCGGTGCCCACCGGCATCAAGATCTTCTCTTGGATCGCGACGATGTGGGGCGGTTCGGTCGAGTTCAAGAGCCCGATGGTCTGGGCGATCGGCTTCATCTTCCTCTTCACCGTCGGCGGCGTGACCGGCGTGGTCCTGGCGAACGGCGGCGTCGATGACGTGCTGCATGACACGTATTACGTGGTCGCCCACTTCCACTACGTGCTGTCGCTGGGTGCCGTCACCGCGCTCTTCGCCGGGTTCTACTACTGGTTCCCGAAGATGAGCGGGCGGATGCATTCCGAGTTCCTCGCCCACGTCCATTTCTGGATCTTCTTCGTCGGCGTGAACATGATCTTCTTCCCGATGCACTTCCTGGGTCTCCAGGGCATGCCGCGCCGTTATCCTGACTATGCAGAGGCTTATGCGCACTGGAACCACGTTGCCACGATCGGCTACATGGTGATGGCGGTCAGCATCGGCGTCTGGTTCGTGAACATCATCTATGCCTTCGTCGCCGGCAAGAAGGCCGAAGACAACTACTGGGGCGAAGGTGCGACCACGCTTGAGTGGACGCTCACCAGCCCGCCGCCGTACCACCAGTTCGAGACGCTTCCCGTCATCGGCGATACGGTGCACCACTGATCTGATCCCTGTCGTCCCGGACCCGGTCCGGGACGACGCCTGCGGGCGGCGGCTTTTGCAGGGCCTCGCTTTTGCGGCGCTTGCGGGTGTATGGGCCAGAAATCATGACTACCACGAGTCCCAATTCGACCATCGAAAAGCCGCTCCCCGCCGATTGGCGCGATCTTATCGCGCTGACTAAGCCGCGGGTCATGAGCCTTGTGATCTTCACCGGCCTCTGCGGGCTGCTTGCCGCGCCTGAGCGCATTCACCCCGTCATCGCCTTCACCGCGATCCTCTGCATCGCCATGGGCGCCGGCGGTGCCGCCGCGCTCAACCAGTGGTGGGAGGCGGACCTTGACGCCGGGATGAAGCGCACCGCCAAGCGCCCGCTGCCGCAAGGCCGGCTCGACCGCACCACGGCGCGCGATTTCGCGGGCGTGCTTTGCGCCGCATCCGTGTTCCTGATGGGCTTTGCGGTCGGCTGGCTGCCCGCCGCGATCCTGGCCATCTCGATCTTCTACTATGCCGTCGTCTACACGATCTGGCTGAAGCCGCGCACGCCGCAGAACATCGTTATCGGCGGCGGCGCCGGTGCTTTCCCGCCGCTGATCGGTTGGGTGGCGGTGACTGGCCACGTCACGCTGATGCCGGTGCTGCTCTTTGCCATCATCTTCTTCTGGACGCCGCCGCACTTCTGGGCGCTCGCGCTCTTCGTGAAGAGCGACTACGCCAAAGTCGGCATCCCGATGATGCCGGTGGTCGCGGGCGAGAAGGCCACGCGCCGCCAGATCCTGCTCTATGCAGCCCTGCTGCTGCCGCTTTCCGTGCTGCCCTGGTGGATCGGCGGCACGCACGCGATCTACGGCATCTCGGCCCTTGTGCTTTCCAGCCTGTTCCTTGCGCTCTCGATCCGGGTCGGCCTGCGCGAACGCAGCGGCGCCGAGGATACGATGAAGCCTGAGAAGCAGCTTTTCGCCTATTCGGTGCTCTACCTCTTCGCGCTCTTCGCGGCGCTGGTGGTCGATCGCTTCATCGCCCTGTGAAAGATCCCGCATGACAGAATCGACCCAGCCGGACTCGAAGACCAGCCTTTCCGATACGAAGGAGGCTGAAGCGCGCACGCCGGAGCAAATCCGCAAGAGCCGCAACCGGGTGCTGGGTCTCGGTCTTGCGGCCTTCGTGGTACTGGTGTTCTTCATTTCCATCGCGAAGATGGGCTGATGGGCACCGACACGGCATCCGGTCAGGCGGCAACCGCGACGCGCAGCAACCGTCGCATCGCGTTTATCGCCCTGTCGATGGCTGTGGGGATGCTGGGGCTGGGGTTCGCCTCGGTACCGCTCTACCGGATCTTCTGTCAGGTGACCGGGTATGACGGCACCACCCGCCGCGTGGACGAGGCCCAGGCGGCGCTGGTCCAGGTGACCGACAAGACCATGTCGATCCGCTTCGACGCCAATGTCGAGCGCGGCATGCCCTGGGATTTCAGGCCGCTCCAGCGCACCGACACGGTGACCATCGGAGAGCGCGATATGGCGCTTTTCTGGGCCAAAAACAATTCCAACAAGGTCATAACCGGCACTGCCAGCTTCAATGTGGAGCCCGAGCAGGCGGCGCGGTACTTCAACAAGATTCAGTGCTTCTGCTTCACCGAACAGAGGCTTCAGCCCGGGGAGGGCGTGAAGATGCCGGTGATCTATTACGTCGATCCGGGAATCCTGAAGGATCCCGACAACAAGGACGTACAGCAGATCACGCTCAGTTACACCTTCCATGTGACCGGCGTTGCCGACGCGGGGAGCGATGCAAAGGCACTGGACCGCAAGCAGACGGGCGGTTAAGGCCTTCAACGAACAATAAATGACGGGGACGACACAAGTCCCCGGACAGATTCGAACAGGCAGATTCGAGCAACGGGGACGAAGGCGCCATGGCCGGTACCAAGAACCACGATTACCACATTCTTCCGCCGGACATCGCGCCGCTGGCTACCACGATCGGTGCACTCACCTTCACTTCGGGCATGGTGCTGTTCATGCACAAGATGCCCGGCGGCGCTTTCGTGCCGTGGTTGGGTCTTGCGATCCTGCTGGCCTCGATGTTCTCGTGGTTCTCCAAGATCGTCAACGAGGCCCACGCCGGCGATCACACGCCGGTCGTGCAGCTTCACCAGCGCTACGGCATGATCCTGTTCATCGCTTCGGAAGTGATGTTCTTCGTCGGCTGGTTCTGGGCCTTCTTCAACTTCTCGCTGTTCCCCTCGACGATTGCCGAGGTGGTCGGCGGCCAGTGGCCGCCCAAGGCGATCGAAGCGGTGATGGATCCGTTCGACCTGCCGCTGCTCAATACGCTGATCCTGCTCTGCTCGGGCACCACGGTCACCTGGGCGCACCACGCGCTGATCCACGGCGACCGGGACGGGCTGAAGAAGGGCCTCTGGGCCACCGTGCTGCTCGGCCTGCTGTTCACCTCGATCCAGGCTTACGAGTATATCCACGCGCCGTTCGCCTTCGGTCAGAACACCTATGGCTCGGTGTTCTACATGGCCACCGGGTTCCACGGCTTCCACGTCATCGTCGGCACCATCATGCTGATCGTGTGCCTCGTGCGCTCGTACAAGGGGGACTTCACCCCGCGTCAGCACTTCGGCTTCGAGGCGGCGGCCTGGTACTGGCACTTCGTCGACGTCGTGTGGCTGTTTCTTTTCGTCGCGATCTACGTCTGGGGCAATTGGGGCCACCCGACGCACTGATGGCCGCAGGCGATCAATCGATTTCGCACGGGGTCGCGGCCCCGTGACCGAATCCTCAAGGGCAGCCGGACACCGCTTCGGCTGCCCTTTTCGGTCTCTGCTCTCCATGCGGGACGGAGACAGGGGTGGGCGATGCTCGTAATCGCCGGTTTGTGCATTGCCATAGCCGGACTGTCCGGCGCCGGATTCCGCTGCCGGGCCGGCGAGGGTCGCATCAAGGAAGACTGACTTGCCTCGCATTCCGATCCTGCCGACGCTGGTCGTCGCCGCTGCCGTCGCGCTGATGATCTGGCTTGGGTTCTGGCAGCTCCGCCGTCTCGACGAGAAGGAATCGCTGCTCGCGCACTATGCCGCGGCGCAGACGATGACTGCCGAAGTGTCGTGGCCGCGCGATGCGGCAGGGCAGAAAGACCGGCTCTACCGCCGCGCCCGCATCGACTGCGTGAGCGCCGCCAATCGCTCCAGCATGGCCGGTCGCAATGCCAATGGCGAATCGGGCATGGCGCAGACCGCCGAATGCACGCTGGCCGATGGTTCGAAGGCGCTTGTCGTGCTGGGCTGGTCGCGCCTGCCAATGGCGGGGGGGGACTGGTCGGGCGGCGCTCTCCACGGCGTGATCGCCCCGGGCCCGCGTCTGGTGGCCGCGCCGCCGGTTGCGGGGCTGGAGGCCAATGCCATTCCGGACCCTTCCGAAATTCCCAACAACCACTTCGCCTATGCCGTGCAGTGGTTCTTCTTCGCGGCGACGGCGCTGGTGATCTACGCGCTGGCCTTGATGAAGCGGGGGCGGAAGTAAGCGCGTCAAAGTTCGCGGCCTCTAACGTCTCTCTTCGTCATCCCCGCGAAGGCGGGGATCCCGCTTTTCTTTGCTGGCGTTGCGAGAAGGAAGCGGGGCCGCCGCCTTCGCGGGAGCGAAGAAGTGCTTGAGGCACAGTTCCGCGCGTCCCGTTTGAGTCTTTGCTCCATTCGACTAACCGCCGAACTACGCCCCCCTTTAGGAATTGTTCGCGCGTCAGCCCAACGACAGGCTTTTCATTTCGCCCCCCTCCGGCTAACCGCGCCCCATGGATTATATCAGCACCCGCGGCAGCGCACCGGCGCTCGACTTCGAAGGCGCCACGCTCGCCGGTCTCGCTTCGGACGGCGGCCTCTACGTGCCGCGCGAGTGGCCGCGCTTTTCGGAAGGCGAGATCGCCGCGATGGCGGGGCTGCCCTATGCCGAGCTGGCCGCGAAGATCATGTTCCCCTTCGTCGAGGGCAGCCTGACCTATGACCGCCTGCTGGAACTGACCACGCAGGCTTACGGTCGTTTCGCGCACAAGGCGGTAACGCCGCTGAAGCAGCTGGACGAGCAGCAGTGGGTGCTGGAACTGTTCCACGGCCCGACGCTGGCGTTCAAGGACGTGGCGCTGCAATTGCTGGGTCTGCTGTTCGAGGAATTCCTCGGCCGTTCGGAGCGCAACCTGACCATCGTCGGCGCGACTTCGGGCGACACCGGCTCGGCCGCGATCGACGCGGTGGCCGGCCGCGCCAAAGTCGACATCTTCATGCTACACCCCAAGGGCCGCGTGTCCGACGTGCAGCGCCGCCAGATGACCACGGTGCTGGCGCCCAACGTCCACAACATTGCCATCGAAGGCTCGTTCGACGACGCGCAGGCCACCGTGAAGCGCATGTTCAACGACAAGGCGATGACCGACCGCTTCGCCATCGGCGCCGTGAACTCGATCAATTGGGCGCGCCTGATGGCGCAGGTGGTCTATTACTTCGCCGCCGGGCTCCAGCTGGGCGCGCCGCACCGCAAGGTCGCCTTCTCGGTGCCGACCGGCAACTTTGGCGACGTTTTCGCCGGCTATGTCGCCGCGCAGATGGGCCTGCCGGTCGAGAAGCTCATCGTCGCCACCAACGTCAACGACATCCTCCACCGCGCACTGGCAGAGGGCGACTACTCGCAAGGCACCGTCACGCCGACCGCCGCCCCCTCGATGGACATTCAGGTCTCGTCGAACTTCGAACGCCTGCTGTTCGATCTGAACGGTCGCGACGGCAAGGCGCTGGCCGAGCAGATGGCCGGGTTCGAAGCGACCAAGGCCATGCAACTGACCAATGCGCAGCGTGAAGGCGCAGCCGCGCTGTTCTCGTCCGCCCGCACCGATGCCGACGAAATGGCGCAGGCCATCCGCTGGGCCTGGGAGAACTGCGGCGAACTGATCGATCCGCACACTGCTTGCGGTCTTTTCGCTGCCCGCAATGCCGGTATCGATGCCAGTGTTCCGGTGGTTACGCTGGCAACCGCGCATCCCGCCAAGTTCCCCGACGCGGTCGAACGCGCCACCGGCCAGCGCTCAGGCCTGCCCGCGCGCGTCGGCGACTTGTTCGAGCGTGAAGAGAAGTGCGTCGACCTGACCGGTGACTACGATTCGATCGCCGATTTCGTGGCCCAGCACGCGAGCCCGAAGATCTGATGGCACGTCTGGAAACCCAACCCGTTATCCTCGCCGGAGAGGGCTGGGACGATTACGGCCTTGTCGATTCGGGCCACGGCCGCAAGCTGGAACGCTACGGCGACTACCGCTTCGTGCGCCCCGAACCGCAGGCGATGTGGACCCCGCGCCTTGAAAACTGGGACGCGCACGGTGAATTCGTGCCCGGCTCGGACGAAGATGGTGGCGGCCGCTGGCAGTTCGACAAGCCGGTGCCGCGCGATGGCTGGCCCTTGGCTTGGAACGAGGTCAGCTTCACCGCGCAGTGCACGCCGTTCCGCCATCTCGGCTTCTTCCCGGACATGGCGCCGGTGTGGGACTGGATGCGCGAAATGCTCGCCGGCCGGGACGATGCCAATACGCTGAACCTGTTCGGCTATACCGGCGTCGGCACGCTTGCGCTTTCGGCGCATGGTCCGGTGACGCATGTCGATGCCTCGAAGAAATCGGTCGGTCAGGCGCGTGAGAACGCGGCGCTGGCGGGGCTGGAGGATCGCCCGGTCCGCTGGCTGATCGACGATGCCGCCAAGTTCACCGCGCGCGAAGTACGCCGGGGCAAGCGGTATGACGGCATCATCCTCGATCCGCCGAAGTTCGGTCGCGGGCCGACTGGCGAAACGTGGCGTCTGGAAGAGAACCTGCCCGGCCTGCTTGCCGATTGCCGCCAGCTTCTGGATGGCGAAAGCAAGTTCCTGTTCCTCACCGTCTACGCGGTGCGCATGTCGTCGCTCGCGCTGGCCGGACTGATGGAAGAACTGTTCCGTGATCTGCCCGGAACCATCGAACATGGCGACCTTTTGGTGCGTGAAGACATCCTTCGACAGGCTCAGGATGAGCGGGAAGGCCGCCTGCTGCCGACAGCAATCTTCGCACGCTGGCGGAATAACGGCTAAAGCCCGCCGCCATGACCCCCATCACCGATTCGCTCATCCTCGAAGTCGCCGATTTCGAACACGACGTTCTCACCGGGATCTACTCGGAAGAGACCGGGAAGCCGCAGCCGCTGCGCTTCACCATCCAGGTCTCGATGAAGCCGATCGACCGCTACACGCCCGATACACCGCTCACCGAGAGCAAGAACTACATGGACCTAAAGTTCGCGGCCAGCGATGCGCTGCCGCAGGGCGTCCATTTCAAGCTGATCGAGGCCGTGGCCGATCACGTCTGCGAAACGCTGTTCCTGCAGGACGCGCGGATCGAGGCGGTGACGGTGAAGATCGTCAAGCTTGCCATCGCCGAAGCGGGCGAGAAGATCGGCATCACGCTCACCCGGCAGCGCCGCTGAGCCATGATCCTGCGTGTCGGTCCACTGGCGGAAAACCCGCTCGATGCCGCCGCGCAGTTCCATGCCGATGTTCTGCCCCGGGCGCGCGCCATGCTTGCGGCGGGCTCGGCACTCACTCTGGTCTTCGCACCTGCCGATCACACCCATCGCGGTTGGCGGCTGGCGGCGGTGCAGGGACTGTCCCGCGATCATGCGCCGCTGCGGGTCAATGCACTGGAAAGCGACGAGGACGTCGCAATTGCCGCCGCCGCGGCCTATTTGTCTGCGGCGGAAGGCATAACCGGCCAATTGTTGCAGCTGGATGGAACCGGCGCCGGGGCAATGCTATAGCAAGGGCATGAGCGCGCGAACGCCCCTAGTCGATCAGTTCCGCCGCCGCATTACCTACTTGCGGCTTTCGGTGACCGACAGGTGCGACCTCCGTTGTGCCTACTGCATGCCGGAGCGCATGACCTTCCTGCCCCGGAAGGATGTGCTGACGCTCGACGAGCTTCACAAATTGGCGCTCGGCTTCATTGCCCGGGGCGTGACCAAGCTGCGCCTGACCGGCGGCGAACCGCTGGTTCGGCGCGATATGATCGAACTGGTCCGCGCTGTCGGTCGCAAGCTTGGGGACGGGCTGGAGGAACTGACGCTCACCACCAACGGCACGCACCTCGCGCGGTTTGCGGACGATCTCGCCGATGCCGGGGTGCGCCGGATCAACGTCTCGCTCGATACGCTCGACCGCGCGACTTTCACGCGTATCACCCACCGCGATTCGCTGCCCGATGTGCTGGAAGGGCTGGCCGCGGCGAAAGCGGCCGGGCTGGCGGTCAAGCTCAACACCGTCGCCCTGCGGGGGGTGAATGAGCATGAGCTTCCCGAAATCGTGGCTTGGGCCCACGCGCAAGGCTTCGATTCCACGCTGATCGAGGTCATGCCGCTCGGCGAGGTGGAGGAAGACCGCTTCGACCACTACCTGCCGCTCCCCCAAGTGCGCGCGGATCTGGAACGGCGCTGGACGCTGACGCCCAGCGCGCACCGTACCGGCGGCCCGGCCCGCTATTTCGATGTGGCGGAGACGGGCGGACGGCTGGGGCTGATAACCCCGCTTACCGAGAATTTCTGCGAAGATTGCAACCGCATCCGCGTGACCGCCACGGGCCAGCTCTACGCCTGCCTCGGCGGCAACGAGCGCGTCGATCTGCGCGCGGCGCTGCGGGGTGAGAACCCGGAAGCCGCGCTCGACGCCGGGCTCGACATGGCGATGCGCATCAAGCCCGAGCGGCACCATTTCGCTATCGAGGGGCATGGCGCCGCGCCCGCCCTGGCACGCCACATGTCGATGACCGGGGGCTGAGGATGCGGGCCAAGCTGGTGTTTCTTGGCCGTCTGGAGGACGTGGCGGGGCGCGCGGGTGAGGATATCGCCGCCAGTGCGCCGCTCGATTGGTACGATGTGATCGGCTGGCTGGGCGGGCATTTTCCTCCCGAACTGGCCGATGCGGTCGTCAGCGAAAAGGTGAGGGTGGCAATCAACGGCGCGCTTGTGGCGGACAAGTACGAACTTGTTCTGGCCGATGGCGATGAACTTGCATTTCTGCCCCCCGTTTCCGGAGGCTGAGGTGGGCAACGACGTTCGCCTGCTCGCCGCCGCTTTCGATCCCGCAGCCCTGCTCGGCGCCTTCACGGCGGAGCTGCCGCACGCCGGCGGCGTGGTCAGCTTTCTAGGGCAAGTACGCGCCGGCGAAGGGGTGGAGGCGCTGGAACTGCGGCACTACGAACCGCTGACGCTGCCGGCGATGTGCGATCTTGCCAAACGCGTACGCGGGCGCTGGGATCTCGACGGGCTGCTGATCGTCCACCGCAGCGGGACGATGATGCCGGGCGAGCCGATCGTGCTGGTCGCCGCCGCAGCGCGCCACCGCCGCGACGCTTTCGCCGCGGCGGATTACGCGATGGACCACCTCAAGAGCGAATCGTGGTTCTGGAAGCGCGAGCGGCGCGACGGCCAATGGCACTGGATCGAGCCGCGCGAGCAGGATTTCGAGGATATTGCCCGCTGGGGGTGACCGGCGGGCAGGAGCTTGATCTCAGGTGCCAAGTCGCGCGTTGAGTCGCGAGACCACTTCGTCCTGCGCGGTTACCGACGCCTGCACTTCGTCGCGAGCCGCGGCGATGCTCTTGGTGGTGGGCGATTCTTCGTTGGGCGAGGCGTCGCGGGCGGTTGCGAACATCGTGTCGAGTTCGGCCAGTGCCGCGATCGAGGGATCGCGGCTTGCCTGCAAGGCGGAGACCGCGACTTGCGCGGAAAGCCAGGAATCGCTGCCTGTCGAAGACCCGGCGGCAGAAACCGCGCGTTCGGCAGCGGTGCGCCGCGCGGCAAACTGGCTGTCCGCCTCACGGGCGGAGGCGAGCAGGCCGTTGATTCGCGTTACGGTATCCGCACTGGGCGGCGGCAGGGGGACGGGCGTGGCCGAAGGATTCTGCACGACAGGCGTCGCGCGCTCCACCGGACGGATGGCAAGCGAGGGATAAGTGCCGGCGGACGAGCAGGCGGCGAGACCTGTAGCGAGGAAAAGCGGCAGCAGGCGGGCTTTTGCGCGGATCATGAATGTGCCATAGCACGCGCGACGGCAATCGCGAGCGGCAAACGAGTCGCTATGCGCGTTGTCGACATGTGGGAGTCGCATTTCAGCGGCCCGCGTCAAGGTTTCGGCCAAAGTCTGCCAAGTCATTGGTTGACACGAATCGGGCGTTGCACTAACGGCACCCACTCTTTCCGGTACCTCGTCCGTAGGCGGGGTAACGGCGCGTCGCCCGCAAGGCTCCAAGGTTCTTCATTGGACCCGAGCGGCCGGGGCAGGTTTGTTTCGGCTCGTTACGGGCACACATTAGAGATTAGGTAAGGGCACCATGTTCGCAGTTGTGCGCACGGGCGGCAAGCAGTACCGGGTTGCCGCCGGAGACAAGATCGCGGTTGAAAAGCTGGCTGGTGAAGCCGGTGAGACCATCACTCTCGGCGACATCCTGCTCGCCGGCAAGGACGGCGAAGTCCTCGACGCCTCGAAGGTTTCGGTTTCGGCCGAAATCATCGCTCAGGCCAAGAGCGAAAAGGTCGTGGTGTTCAAGAAGCGCCGCCGCCACAACTATCGTCGCAAGAACGGCCACCGCCAGCAGATGACTCTGCTGCGCATCGTGTCGGTCGCCTGAGCCAAACGCGGAAGGAACTGAGCAATGGCACATAAGAAAGCAGGCGGTTCGTCGCGCAACGGTCGCGACTCTGCGGGCCGCCGTCTTGGCGTTAAGAAGTTCGGCGGTCAGGAAGTGATCGGCGGCAACATCATCATCCGTCAGCGCGGCACTCGCGTGTACCCCGGCGTGAACGTTGGCATGGGCAAGGATCACACCCTGTTCGCCACCGCCGAAGGTCGCGTGCGTTTCCACGATGGCAAGCAGGGCCGTAAATACGTCTCCGTAGACGTAATGGCGCAAGCCGCCGAATAATTCGGATGGTCGATAAAAGGGCCATCCTGACGGGATGGCCCTGCCGATCTTCGTGATCGGCTGAACGAGGGAGAGGGGCCAGCCCGTCTCCCTCTTTTCGTGTCTCCCTCACTCGTCGCCCGCGTTTCGAGCTGGCCCGAATCTCGCGCATTTTTCCGTAAAATGTGCCTGATTTCCGCCAATTGGCCGCGCGCGTAATCGCAATGTCACGACTCCTTCTTATGAAGGAAGCGGGGCTGAAGAGTGGAGACATAGTATGTTCATTCGCAGCGAACGCCTGTTCCTGCGGCCCGGCTGGCCTGAGGACAGGGAAGAGTTTCTGGCCCTGATCGCCGACGAGTCCGTCGTGCGCAATCTCTCCCGGGCGCCCTGGCCCTATACTGCCGACGATGCCCGGCGCTTTCTGGATCTGCCGCAGGACCTGCTGCTGCCGCGTCTGCTGGTCACCCAGCCCGGCGCCGCCGGCGCGCGCCTGCTCGGCTGCATCGGTCTTTCCGAAATGCACGGCGAAGTGAACCTCGGCTACTGGATCGCCCGCGACCATTGGGGTCAGGGCTTTGCCAGCGAGGCTGCTCGGGCCATGCTGTCGATGGCGCGTGCGATCGGCCACCGGCGGATCGTCGCCAACCACTTTATCGACAATCCGGCTTCGGGCCGCGTGCTCGAAAAGGCGGGATTTGCCCGCACCGGCCGCATTGTCGAGCGCTTCAGCACCGGCCGCGAGATGACCTATCCCGCGCGCGAATATGCGCTGGAATTCGACGCGCCGAGCGATTGCGACAGCGATTCGGACAATCGCGGCGTATCGCCTGCCCGAATGTCCCCGGCGCGACAGGCCCCGCGCCGCCGCGCGGCCTGAGGGCTGCGCTTCCCGCTGATTCGATGCGACATTGCCCCGGGGCGGTTCTCCACCGAGACCGCCCCGCAGCCCGGCCCGGAGCAGGGATCGATCCGCATCGGGCGCGAATTTGGCAGCGCCGGAGCGACGGCGCGCCGCAAAATCCGTGCATCGGCAACGCGCATCGTGCATGATGCGGATGCGGGACAAAAACAACGGAGAGCCGTGACATGTTCGTCCGCACGGAGAGGTTGTTCCTCAGGCCCGGTTGGCCCGAGGATGTCGACGAACTGGTTGATGCCATTTCGGACGAGGCCATTCAGCGCAATGTCGGCGTGAGCGCCTTGCCGCGCACGGCGCAGGCGATGCACGATTATCTGTCGCTGGACCGCGATCCGCGCCTGCCGCATTTCTTCATGTACTTGCGTTCACCCGGTGGTCCCCGGTTGGTTGGCGGCATCGGGCTTGGCCGGTTCGAGGACGACGTGGAGATGGGCTATTGGATCGCGCCCGGATATCGCGGCATGGGCTATGCCCGTGAGGCGGTTCGCGCGCTGCTCGATCAGGCGCGGGCACTGGGGCACCGCCGGGTGGTCGCCAGCTATTTCGAGAATAGCGTGGCCATGCGCCGCGTGCTCGATGCCACCGGCTTCATCGACAGCGGCGAATATCGCGAACGCTTCAGCCACGCGCGCGGCGCGCCGCTCAGGGCCCGGATCTTCGCGGTCGAACTCGACCGGTGCGATGTCGGGCATCCGATCCAGGAGGCGACGGGAGCGGCCTGCCCGGGCTGATCGCTGTCAGGCTTCTTCCTCGGGCGGCAGCCAGGCGGGCCGGACTGCCGGATCGATGGCCTCTACCCGCAGGTGGTCTACGGCAAAGCCAAGGTCTTCATAGGCGGTGCGGCGGCGTTTCTCGTCCGACCGGGCAAACGGCACCACGATCAGGCGGCGGTTGACCTTCTGCCGCCAGTTCATTCGCGCCGTGTTTTCCTGGCCCACGTAGCAGCCCTTGGTGAAGCTGACGCCGTTCAGTTCCACGGCATTGCATTCAAGCCAGAGCGTCTCGCCATCGCCCAGTTCGGCGCGGCCCTCGGTCACGCCCATGCGCAAGCGGTGCGCGCGCCACTCGGCATCGGCGCCGGTCTCCTGTTCGGCCGGATCGGTCTGGTCGATGGCGGCGATCCAGCGCTCGCCCAGCGCCGGAAGGCGCGGATCCGGCGCGGCGCCGTCGCCCAGATGCGGACGCCAGTGGACCGCGAGCGAATCGTCGCGCGCAATATCGATCGCGCGGCGCAGGCGGTACATGGAGAGCCGCTTGATCAAGGCGGGGGCGACATCGGCCTCGCAGTCGATCAGCAGGTCGTGCCCGGAAGGCCAGACGATGAAGTCGAACAGCGCCTTGCCCTGCGGCGTGAGCAGCCCCGCCCAGGTCGGCAGCTTCCGCACATCGGCCGTCACCAGCCCTTGCAGGAAATCGGCGACGTCTTCTTGGGAACCTTCACGGGGGGAGAGCCGGATCACGGCGCGGTCGAACAAGCGGCTGGCAGTCATGGGCGATAAGTGGGGCACGCCGCCCCGGCGCGCAAGACACTGGATTCGGCAAAAAAGCGGCGCTCCTGTGGAAGAGCGCGAAGGCGCGCGGAAAAGGCGCGGAGGATCAAGACCGGATCAAAGGGCCTGTTCATCACGGCGCACACGTCTTTTCTGATTACTGGAACAGTTCCGTCGAAATTATCCCGATTCCCCGATGGCGCGGGACGGGCTATCTGCACTTTCAACACTCCCATCCACCTCTTCCCAAGGATACCCGAGATGACCGGACGCATTGCCCACCCCAAGGTCGAAAAGCTCATCGTCGATCGCTGGTCGCCGCGCGCTTTCGATGGCAGCGAGATCCCGCAGGAAGACCTCGACGTGATCTTCGAAGCCGGTGGCTGGGCCCCTTCGGCCTACAACGTGCAGCCCTGGACTTTCCTCTATGCGAAGAAGGGCGATGCGAACTGGGACCTGTTCCTGTCGCAGCTGATCGAATTCAACCAGGGGTGGGCCAAGGACGCTTCGGCGCTGGTCTTCGTGGTTTCGGACAGCCAGATGCGCTCGGACAAGGGCAATTCGAACAACCACAGCCACAGCTTCGACGCCGGTGCGGCGTGGGCGCTGGCCGCCTTGCAGGCACAGGCGCTGGGCTACCACACCCACGGCATGACCGGCCTGAAGTTCGGTGAGGCCGAGGCCGCACTGGGCATCCCGGCCGACCACCGTCTCGAAGCCGCCTTCGCGCTGGGCAAGATGGGCGACAAGGGCACGCTGCCCGAATTCCTTCAGGAGCGCGAAGTGGCCAGCAACCGCAAGCCGGTGGCCGAGATCGCCAAGGCTGGAAAGTTCGCCTGATTCCCCTCCGATCAGGCTGATGGCGCCCCTGCTCCTCCCTCCCGAGGGGCGCCTGACGAGCCCGGTTCGCCTCCTCTGGCGGACCGGGCTCTTTTTTCGGGCTTAGAAGGCGATCTTCACGCCGGCCATGACGCGGTTGCTGACGACGCCGCCAGGCATGGTCACCGAGTCCATGTGCACGTCCGCAACGACGCCGGGCGCGATTTGCCGTTCGGCGCGGCCGAGGCCTTCGGTCACTTGGTATGTATCGGGCAGGGCACGCAGGCGGTTCGCCTCCGGGTCCGGTGCGCAGACCACGATTTCGCCGGGCTTCCCTTCAGGGCAGCGTTTTCGGACGAGAGTGATGGCGTTGCCGTCGTCGCCGCGCAGACGGGCAAGGTCGAACGCGCCGAGCGACTGTTCGACGGCAGGAGGTGAGGCCGTGGGGGAATCGGCGGGGGGCATATGGGGCGCACTCCTGCAAGTCGCTGGTATCAGGCGCACAGGCAATCACGCGATCATGGCCAATTTACGGCAAGGGTGTCGTAAGTCGGCGGCGCGCAGTCTGGCTTGGCCGCCGACAAGCATCTCTCGCATGGCGCGCGGGCCGCGATTGCTTCATAGGCGCCGCTCCGGTTTCTACGAGGAGGCTCGCGCGGCCGTGGCGCTGAACAGCATCATCCCAACCCAGGTGGGCGGCAAGCGCCGCCTTGGCCCCTTTCGCGCGGTGCTGGGCGCGCTTTTCGGTATCGCCGTCGCGGGCGCGCTGACGCGCCTGCTGGAGAGCGGTTACGATCCCGCACTGCCTTTCCTTGTCGCGCCGCTGGGCGCTTCGGCCGTGCTGGTCTTCGCGGTACCGGCGAGCCCGCTGGCGCAGCCGTGGTCGGTGTTTGGCGGCAACGTGCTGTCGGCTGCCGTCGGCCTGTCCGTAGGCAGGCTGATCGGCGACCCCTGGCTGGCGGGCAGCGTGGCCGTGGCGCTCGCCATCGCGGTGATGACAATGACGCGCAGCCTCCACCCGCCCGGCGGCGCCTGTGCGCTGCTTTGTGCGCTGGGCGCGACCGGCACGCCGGCGTGGGGCTGGGAGCATCTTGTCCCGTTCGTGTTCAACGTCGGCGCGCTCTGCTTTGTGGGCTGGATTTACAACAACGCCACCGACCATCCCTGGCCGCACCACGCGACGCCGGTCAAGCACCAGCCCGGCGAACCCTATAAGCGCGAGGATATCGACGCGCTGCTGGCCGAATGGGATGAGACGCTGGACGTCGATGCCGACGATCTCGACGCGTTCGTGCAGGCCTTGTTGAAGCGTGGCGCTGCGCGAGGCTGAGAGGAAGGTTTCGCGCGGAGGCGCGGAGACGCGGAGTGAACTCGCGCTTGCGGCGAAGCCGCTTTATCCGTTCATCGTCGCGGCAGGACAAAGGCAGGGCGGCTTTGCCGCCCACGCAACCTCCCTCCGCGTCTCCGCGCCTCCGCGCGAAATCCTTCTCTCTTATGAGGCCAAGGCAGCCGCGCGGCGGCGCTTCAGCAGGTCCCAGCAGAAGACCGCGATCGCGGTCCAGATGAACAGGAAGCACACCAGTTGCGAGGATTTCAGCGGCTCATGGAAGGCGATCAGGCCGACGAAGAACACGCCCGTCGGCGTCACGAACTGGATGAAGCCCAGTAGCGAGAAGTCCAGTTTGCGCGCCGCGCTGGCAAACATCAGCAGCGGAACGCCGGTCACCGGACCGGCAAACGCCAGCAGCAGGTCAATCCGCGGCGAAGAGCCCATCGACAGTCCGGCCGGGCTCATCGCCTGCCAAGCCAACAGCCCCAGCGCGGGCACCATCAGCACCATCGTCTCCACCGTCAGGCCGGGCAGCGCGGTCACCGGGGCCAACTTGCGCGTCAGGCCATAGCCCGCGAAGCTGAGCGCAAGGCCGATGCTGATCCACAGCGTGTCCACGGCTCCGCGCGCCAGCATGGCGACGCCGATGGCGGCCAGCGCCACGGCCACCCATTGCAGGCGTGACAGCTTTTCGCGCAGGAAGATCGTGGCGGCCAGCACGTTGACCAGCGGGTTGATGTAATAGCCCAGGCTCGCCGCGATGACATGGCCGGTCATCACCGCGATCACGTAGATCGACCAGTTGGTGCCGATCAGCACGCCGCTCAGCGCCAGAGCGCCCAGAATGCGCGGATTGGTCAGCGCGGCGCGCAGTTCGGCCCCCTGCTTCAGAATCACGATCATCAGCAGGCAGAACGGCAGCGTGAACAGGATCCGCCAGGCCACCACCTCGAAAGCCGAAACCGTGTGGAGCGCCGCGAAGTAGATCGGGAACAGGCACCAGACGAAATAGGCGCCCAGCGCTTGCGCCAGACCGCCGGAGCGGCGCGGGAGAGTATGCGGCATGACAGGATATCCAGGGCAGATTGAGCGCGTGCGATAGGGAGCATGACGGAGCCCGGCAAGCGGTTCGTCGCATCTCCGCATTCGCCTCGTCGATATCCGCGTTTCTGACAGCCGCGTTGCACAGCGTTCAGGTTTCTCTGCTTAAACATGAATGTGTGAAGCGGAGATCGGGTTTTGCGACTGCCCGCCGCCAGACTGAGGAGATTGACAATGCGCGCACTGACCAAGGCCACAGCCCTTGCTGTCGCCACCGTCTCGCTGGCGGGTGCCCTGCCGGCTTCGGCGGCTCCGGCTTTCGTTCCGGCGACCAGTTTCGTGGCACCGGGGCAGGAGAGCTATGCCCATAGCCGCGAGCGTTATTCGAGGGACGATTACCGGCGCGGCTATGGCTACCGCAGCAGCTATCGCGGCGAGCCGGTCTATCGCGACACGCGCGTCTGGCGCGGTGACGGCGGGCGCTATTATTGCCGCCGCCAGAACGGCACCACCGGCCTGCTGATCGGCGGCGCGGCGGGGGCCTTGCTCGGCCGCCAGATCGACCAGCGCGGTGATCGCACGCTGGGCACCGTGCTGGGCGCGGTGGGCGGTGCGCTGGTGGGCCGCGAGATCGACCGCGGCGACTCCTACTGCCGTTAAAACCCGAAACATAAGGATTTCCCCGCGCGGACGGCGACTCGCGGGGGGAGTCCGCCTCGCGGCCGATCGGGCGCAGGCGGAGAGGGCGTTCACGGCGTGTCCGTGGACGCCCTCGACCATGTCCGGCGCCGGCGTACTTATGCGCGCAAGCATTCGCGGCCGGGCCATCTCGTTTTGGGACACCGCCACGATCGGCGCCTCCGCGCCCTTGTCTTTCGCGCCGCGCGCAGGAAGGATTTTCGCGGATCGGCAAGGCAGAACGGGCGCGGGTCGCGATTTTCCCGCCGCTGCGGCCGGAAAGGTGATGGGATGACAAGAGCTGCCGCAAGTGTCGTGGGCCTGATGCTCGCCGCCGCAATCGCCGGGTGCCATGCGAAATCGGACAAGCCCGCCGTGGACAAGACCGAAGCCACGCTCGGCGACCGCATCGTGGTCGATCCGGCGATGACGGGCGAAAGCACCTCAGCGGCGCCGGAGAGCGGCATCACGCTTTCGCCTGCCAGCCGTTCGCCCGAGTCTGTAGAGGCCGCGCGCCAGAGCGCTGCCGAGCTTGCCGGCGGACTTCAGCCGCTGCCCACGCCGACGCGGGGAAGCGCCTCGGCCCTTGCCCAGCGGGTGGCGGCGACCGCGCAAGTCTCCCCCGCAGCCAGGGCCGCCAAGACCGACTGCGCGGGCAAGGTGCAGTATGCCGCTGCCTGGGGCACCCGGTTGCCCGCCGAACTTCCGCTCTATCCGCGCGCTGCCGTGCAGGAAGCAGCCGGCACCGACGCCGATGGTTGCGCGCTGCGCGTGGTGAGCTTCGGCACTCCGGTCGGGGCCGGGGACGTGATCGGATTCTACCGCGCGATGGCGCTCAAGGCGGGCTACACCGCCGAATACCGCCTTGATGGCAGCGACAGTGTGCTGGGCGGTGACAAGGCCGGGCGCGCCTATGTGGTCTATGCGCGCAAACAGGCGAACGGGGTGACGGAAGTGGATCTCGCCACCTCTGGCCACTGAGCGGGGCGCGCTACCTGAGGCCAACCCCGATCATCGCGCGCGGCTGTTCCATTTCGCCCGAGGCGACCGGATAGGCGCAGTAATCGGCGGCATAGTAGCCGCTCGGCCGGTGGTTCCCGGAAAGGCCGATGCCGCCCATCGGCGCCGAATGGCTGGGGCCGGTGGTCGTGCGGTTCCAGTTGATGATGCCCGCGCGGACATGGGCCCAGAAGCGGTTGTAGTCCTGCGGGCTGCCGCCGATCAGCGAGGCGGCAAGGCCGAAGCGGGTGTTGTTGGCCTCGGCAATCGCCTCGTCGAAGTCATCGACGCGGATCACTTGCAGGATCGGGCCGAACAGTTCGACATCGGGCCGGTCCTTCAACGCGGTGGTGTCAATGATCGCCGGGCTGAGGAAGGGCAGGTTTTCGTCCTGACGAATCAGGTGCTTGATTGCCTTGCCGCCATTGCTCAGCAGGTAGAGGAAGCTCTCGGCCAGACCGTCTGCGGCGGCATTGTCGATCACCGGACCCATGAACGGGGCCGGATCGTCGAACGGCGCGCCGACGATGATGCGGTCGGCCAAAGTCTTGATCTCGGCCATCATCGCATCGTGGAGGGAGGCCTTGACGATCAGCCGGCGCGCCGCCGTGCAGCGCTGCCCGGCGCTGGCGAAGGCAGACTGGACCACCAGCGCGGCGGCGTCGGTTACCTTGGGCGTGTCCCAGAGCACGATCGGGTTGTTGCCGCCCATTTCCAGCGCCACGACTTTGTCGGGCCGGGTCGCGAGGCGGCGGTTGATCGAGATGCCGGTATTGGCGGAGCCGGTGAACAGCACGCCGTCCACGCCATTGTGGGCGACGAGATCCTGCCCTTCCAGCGGTCCGCCGATGGCAAGCTGGACGACGCCGGTCGAAATGCCCGCGCGGTGGAAACAGCGTGCCAGCAGCTCGCCGGTGGCGGGCGCTTTCTCGCTCGGCTTGAAGATCACCACGTTGCCCGCGATCAGCGCCGGCACGATATGGGCATTGGGCAAGTGCGCGGGGAAATTGTAAGGCCCCAGCACCAGCATCACGCCGTGCGGCTTGTGGCGCAGCGCCATCGTGCCCTGTAGCGCGCTGTCGAGCTTTCGCTGGCTGGTCCGCTCCGCATAAGCGCGGATCGAGACTTCGACTTTGGCGACCACGGCCTCGACCTCGGCGCGGGCTTCCCACAAGGGTTTGCCCACTTCGCGCGCGATCAGTTCGGCGAGCGGCTCGGCTTCCTTGCGCACTTCGTTGGCGAAGCGGCGGACGAGTTCCATGCGGGTGGACAGCGGCTGCGCGGCCCAGCCGGGCCATGCCCGGCGGGCGCGTTCGACCACATCGTCAACCGAGCAGACCGCGCCCCGCCAGATCTCCGCGCCCGTTGCCGGTTCGCACGAGACGATCTGTGCGTCGCTGGCGGCTTCGGTACTGGCGGTCTCGGCGCTCACGATCTTGGCGAGTCCTCGATTGTCTTTGGCCGAAACGGCGGGGAGTGGGGCCTTTGTGCTGGCTGCACCGTGCATGACGGGGTCTGTCCGTTGGAAGGTCGGAATGAGACGACCGCTATGGCACGGTTATCCCTAATGAGAGCCTAACGGCTGTGCCCGGCGGGAACGGGCGCGGGGCCCAGCTGGCGCCCGAGTTCGCGGATCGCGGCGACCTTTTCGTGAAGCGGATCCCAATCGTCACGCTCGTCGATGGCGGACCAGATGCGCTCCACTTCGTCGATCAGCACGCCGGGCGGGGCGTCCTGCTGCCAGAAGGCATCGTCCGCTGCGGCGCTGGGGCGGCGCTGGCGCAGGAGTTCGCCGAAGCCGTCATCGCCCGCCGCGCGGCCGGCGCGGTGGCGGAAATAGAAGGTTTCCGGCGCTTCTCCGCTGGCGACCATGGCCTTTTCGGCGGCCTGGATCAGTGCGAGATCGGCTGCGTCGTCCTGCTGTTCGACGCCGAGCCGCCAGCAGAAGCGGCGGTACATCGCCTGCTGGTACAGCGGCGCGAAGCGGTCCAGCGCGGCGACCAAGGGCTCGGTTTCGGCCAGCAGTCGCAGCGCCACGGCAAGCTGGCCGCAGTCCCACAGCACCGCCTCCGGCTGGCGGCCGAAGGCGTAGAGGCCGGAGTGGTCGAAATAGGCGGCCGTAAAGGCCGGATCCCAGCGCGGCAGCCAGCGCCACGGGCCGTAATCGAAACTCTCGCCCGAGATATTGATATTGTCGCTGTTGAGCACGCCGTGGACGAATCCGGCGACCATCCAGCCGGCGGCGGTATCGGCCATGCGCTCCACCACCTGATGCAGTAGGATCACCGCAGGCTCGTCGCGGCCGGGCATATCCTCGGGCGGCAGCGGGCCGGGGAAAGTCTTGAGGCAGTAATCGACCAGCGCTTCCATATGCGCGCGATCGTCCATCGCCAGCAGGCGCTGAAAGCTACCTATCCGCACATGGCCGTGACTGAGCCGCACCAGAACCGCCGAACGCGTGGGCGAGGGCTCGTCCCCCCGCCAGAGCGCCTCTCCGGTCTCGACCACCGAGAAGGTCTTGCTGGTGTTTACGCCCAGCGCCTCCAGCATTTCGGTGGCGAGGATCTCGCGGACCGCGCCCTTCAGCGTCAGTCTGCCGTCGCCGTCTCGGCTGTGCGGTGTCTGGCCCGATCCCTTGGTGCCGAGATCCAGCACGCGCCCTTCGCCATCGAGCATCTGCGCGAACAGGAAGCCGCGCCCGTCGCCGATGTCCGGATTGTACACGCGGAACTGGTGGCCGTGATAGCGCAGCGCCAGCGGCCGGGGGAGGTTGCCGTCCAACGGTTCGAACCGTCCGAAATGGGCGATCCAGCTCTGGTCGTCCAATCCGTCGAGCCCCACCGCGCGGGCCCACCTCTGATTGCGGAAGCGCAGGACGTGGCGCGGAAATTCCGCCGCCTGCACGGGACTTGCAATCCAGTCGGAAATCGCCTCGATACGCGGGGCCGGACGGTAGGCACTTGCTTGCGGTTCGCTTCGCATCGGGCGATAGTGGCGCTTGAGGGCCCGCCGATCAAGCCGGGTATCAGGAGGTCGCAAGCTTCTCAGATGACGGGTTATGAAGATCGGTTCTGGTCGAGCCGCGACGGGTTGAAGCTGCACTTCCGCGATTATGCCGCCATCGAGGGGGAATCGGGCGAATCCGGCCGTCTGCCGGTGATTTGCCTGCCGGGGCTCACACGCAATGCCCGCGATTTCGAGCGGCTGGCACCGCGCCTTGCTGCGCGCCGCCGGGTGATCTGCCCCGACATGCGCGGGCGCGGAGACAGCGAATATGCCCGCGAGTCGGCAACTTATACCCCGATTCAATATGGCGAGGACCTGCTGGCCCTGCTGGAGCAGGAGGACATCGACCGGTTCGTCGCCATCGGCACTTCGCTGGGCGGGCTGATGATCATGGGTCTGGCGACGCTGATGCCGGAGCGCATCGCCGGAGCGGTGATCAACGATGTCGGCCCCGTTCTCGAACCCGAGGGCATGGAGCGGATCCAGGACTATGTCGGGCAGGGGCGCAGTTTCCCCACCTGGGTCCATGCCGCGCGCGGGATCGAGAGCACCTTGGGCGACGCCCATCCCGGCCACACGCTGGATTTCTGGATCGGCATGGCCAAGCGGCTGATGACGCTTTCGGGCAATGGCCGCATGGTCTTCGACTACGACATGAAGATCGCCGAGCCTTTCGCGGCTTACGATGTCGATGCCCAGCCCGATCTCTGGCCTGCATGGGAAGCGCTGGGGTCGGAAGTGCCGGGTGGGAGGCCCCTGCTGGTGCTGCGCGGCGAGCATTCGGACCTGCTTTCGGAGGCGACGCTGGCGAAGATGCTGCGCCGCGTGCCCGGCGCGGAGGCGCTGACACTGCCCGATCTCGGCCACGCACCCACGCTGGACGAGCCGGAAGCGGTGGCCGTGATCGAGGCACTGCTGGACCGCGCGGACTGAGCGCGGAAGAGCGGGCGATCTTGCGCATCCTTCACCTCCATTCGAGCTTTGCGGCGGGCGGCAAGGAACTGCGCGCGGCGCGGTTGATGAACGCGTTCGGTCCCGGCGTGGCGCATGACGTGGTGTCGGCGCAGGTGGGCGAGCTCGGCGCGGCGGTCGTGCTCGATCCGGCGCTGGAGGTCGGCTTTCCGACGGATTTCCCCAGCCTTCAGGGGCGGCCCACGCCGCCCCGGCTCTGGCGCATCGCCAAGGCCATGCGGGATTATGATCTCGTGCTCACCTACAACTGGGGGGCCATGGACGCGGTTCTGGCGCATCGGCTCTACGCCGGGCTGCTCCAGCTTCCCGCGCTGGTCCATCACGAGGACGGCTTCAACGAGGATGAGGCGAACGGCCTCAAGGCCTCGCGCAACATGTTCCGCCGCCTGGCGCTGGCGGGGGCGGCCGCGCTGGTGGTGCCCTCGCGCCGGCTGGAGGGCATTGCCCGCGATGCATGGCGGCAACCGTCCCGGCGCCTGCATTTCATTCCCAATGGCATCGATTGCGCTGCCTTCATCGACAAGCCCCGGCCGGACGTGCTGCCCGGCGTGGTCAAGCATGAGGGCGACCGCTGGGTCGGCACTCTGGCGGGGCTGCGCCCGGTCAAGGACTTGCCCCGGCTGGTGCGCGCCTTCGCCGGATTGCCGCAGGCGTGGAAGCTGGTGATCCTTGGCGAAGGCCCGGAACGCGGCGCGATTCTGGCTGAGGCAGAGCGCCTTGGCGTGTCGGGGCGCGTCCATCTGCCGGGCTTCGTGGCCGATCCCTCGCGCGCGGTGGGGCTGTTCGATATTTTCGCGCTCTCCTCCCGCAGCGAGCAGTTCCCGATCTCGGTGGTGGAGGCCATGGCCGCCGGCCTGCCGGTGGCGGCCCCTGCGGTGGGCGACGTGGCCGACATGGTCGCGGCGGAGAACCGTGCCTTCATCGTCCCGGCGGATGAGAGGGAAGCGGGGACGACGCTGGCCTCGGCTCTCGCCCAACTCGCCGGTGCGCCTTCGCTGCGCGCCCGGGTGGGCGCCGCCAACCGCGCGAAAGCGCAAGCCGAATATGACGAAGCGGCCATGATCGCGGCCTATCGCGCGGTCTACAGCGGCGCATCCGGCCGTCCGGAGCTGGCTTTTGCCGCCTCCGTTGACCGTTCAGCCGCGCTTCACGCCCGCACCGTCAATCCAGATCATCGTTGAAAAGCCGCCACCATTCGCTAAACAGCCCGGCAACCATCCCGATTTCCGCAGAAAGCGCCCGAAAATTGGCTCTGCCTCCTTCCGATAGTTCGACTTCCAATCCCGTGTCCGCCAAGCGACTCGCCGCGCAGCAGGATGTCTTCCTGCGCGAAGTCGATGACGCGCTGCGCCACGATCAGGTGGAAGGCTTCTTCAAGCGCTTCGGTGTGCCGCTGCTGGCCGCGATTCTGGTCGGGCTGGCCGCCTTCGGTGGCTACCTGTTCTGGCAGCACCAGAGGGAAAAGGCGCGCGAGGCCAATTCCGAGGCGTTCATCCAGGCGATCGACTCGCTGAAGACCCAGAACCTTGACGGGGCGAAGGACAAGCTGAAGCCGATTGCCGACAGCGGTTCGGACGGCAGCGCCACGTCGGCCAAGATCCTGCTTGCGGGCATTGCCCTCGAACAGAACCGCAAGGCCGATGCGCTCAAGCTGTTCGACACCGTGGCGAACGACGCCAAGGCGCCGCAGCCGCTGCGCGACCTTGCCGTGATCCGCGGCGTGGGCGCCAACTTCGATGCGATGAAGCCCGAAGACGTGGTGGCCAAGCTCAAGCCCTATGCCGCCCCCGGCAACCCGTGGTTCGGCGCGGCCGGTGAGCTTGTCGGCATGGCCTATATCAAGATGAACAAAACCGATCAGGCCGGTCCGCTCTTCGCTGCCATTGCGAAGGACGATCAGGTCGAGGACGGTCTGCGCAGCCGCGCACGCCAGCTTGCCGCAGTGCTCGGCGTCGATGCCGTCGACGACGTCGTCGATGAGCGCGGCGAGCCGCTGGGCAAGACAAAGAACGGGCAGCCGGCGGCCGATGCCGCCGCCGCGCCTGCCGGAGAATGATAATGCTTGGTGAGAATATGCCCATGAACGGTGCCGCTTCGAAGTCGCGCACCTCCGCTCGCCCCTCGGCCCGCAGGCAGATGCGCGTGGCATCGCTGATCGCGCTGGCGCTGGTGGCGGGGCTTTCGGGCTGCAAGTCCACCGGCAAGCACCCCAAGACGCCGACCGTGGGCGATCGCGTGCCGATCCTCTCGCGCATCGAAAGCGGCGCCAAGGTCGATCCCTCGCTCGAATCGGTGGCAGTGATCCTGCCGCCCGCCACGGCCAACACCGAATGGGCGCAGGGCGGCGGCAATGCCGGCAAGTCCTACGGCCATCTGGCACTTGCCGAGAATCCGCAGCGCGTGTGGACGGCCCAGATCGCCGGTTCCACCACCCGCCAGCGCCTTGCCGCCGCACCGGTGATCGGGGACGGCAAGATGTTCGTGATGGACACCGACGGTGTGGTCCATGCCTTCGATGCCGAGAAGGGGACGCATCTGTGGACCAAGAACTTCGCGGTTTCGGGCGGTAACAACCAGGCGATCTTCGGCGGCGGCGTCAGCTTCGATTCGGGCAAGCTCTACGTCACCACCGGCCTTGGCGAAGTGGCCGTGCTGAACGCCAACGACGGCAGCCAGGTCTGGAGCAAGAAGCCCGGCGGCCCGCTGCGCGGCGCCCCCACGGTCAGCTTCAACGCCGTCTACGTGATGACGCAGGACAACCAGATCATCGCGCTCAACGCGGCCGATGGTGCGGTGCTGTGGAACGAATCGGCCTCGCTCACCCAGTCGGGCGTGTTCGGCGTGGCGACGCCCGCGGCCGGGCAGGGCACGGTGATCGCCGGTTACGCGTCGGGCGAACTGGTTGCCTATCGCTACGAGAACGGCCGCCAGCTCTGGTCGGACGCGCTTGCCCGCACCTCGATCGCGACCGAAGTGGGCAGCCTGACCGACCTTGACGCCGATCCGATCATCGACCGTGGCCGCGTCTACGCGCTGGGTCAGGGCGGCCGTATGGCGGCTTACGAACTGGTCACCGGCCAGCGCATCTGGGAACTCAGCCTCGCGGGCATTTCGACGCCCGCCGTGGTGGGGGACTGGGTCTTCACGCTGGACGACCATGCCGAGATCCTGGCCATCGCCCGCACCAGCGGCAAGGTCCGCTGGCTGACGCAGCTTCAGCGCTACCAGAACGCGAAGAAGCGCAAAGGCCCGATCTTCTGGGTCGGCCCGATCCTGGCCGGCAACAAGCTGTGGATCGGCAATTCGCGCGGCGAACTGGGCACCGTCGATCCGACGAACGGCACTTTCACGCTGGCCCACGAACTCAAGTCCCCGATCTCGCTGGCGCCCATCGTCGCCAACCAGACGCTCTACGTGCTCGACGATTCGGGCACGATCAGCGCCTTCCGCTGATCCGCAGGAATTCCGCCGCCGGCAGCGCCCCGCGCACCGGCGGCCGTTTTCCTTAACCAATTGCCGCTAGGCCGCTCGGCATGAACAGCGGCATTTCCAGACCGACCAGCGACGTTTCGGCAGGCGTGGGCCTGACCGGGCTCGCCGCGCTGCTCGGCTGGTTGTTGCTCTGCCGCAAGTGGGCCGCCGTGGCCGATGCTCTGGCGCTGCCGGGGCCGCATGCGCCGATGAGCGGGCCCTATGCCGCCGTCGCCACGCTGTTCGTCACCGGCCTTGCCATGAGCCTCTGGTCGCTGCTGGTGGACAAAGTGCACCGCCGTCCCTCGACCGGGATCGACTGGCGCCGCGCGCGCCGGCTGGCGGAAACGACAGAGATATCGATCACCAAGCTCGCCGGGCTCTGGGCCACGTGGGCGCTGATCGCGGGCTATTACTGCATCGGCCGCTGGTACTGGGATGGGCAGTACCTTTTCGCCATGGAGGTGATCGGCGCGGCGGCACTGCCGTTGATGGTGCTTTCGGTGCCTTACGTGTTCTGGCTCGACCGTCATCTGCTGGAGCCGCGCGATGCCGCGTGGCACTTCGGCGCGCTGCTGATCGGGCGCGAGGCGTGGGACGGGGAGCAGGTGAAGCGGCATGGCCGGGCCTGGGCGATCAAGGCCTTCTTCGGCGCTTTCATGATCTCCATCCTGCCGGGCGGCTTCGCGCAAGTGGTGACCGCCGATTTCGGCGTCATGGCGGGCGATCCGGTGGCCTTGGGCTCGACGCTGATCGCACTACTGTTCCTGATCGACGTGCAGATCGGCACGGTGGGCTACATCTTCACCTTCCGCCCGCTGGACGCGCATATCCGCAGCGGCAATCCGCTGCTGGCGGGCTGGGTGGCGGCGCTGATGTGCTATCCGCCCTTCGTCTGGGGCACGATGGGCCGGGCCGACGTGCTGGGTTACGAAGTGAACACGCCGGGCTGGGCGTTCTGGTTGCAGGGCCATACCCTGCTGCTGTGGCTCTGGGCGGGGCTGCTGGTCACGCTGACGGCGATCTATGCCTGGGCGACTTTCGCGTTCGGCCTGCGCTTCTCCAACCTCACCTATCGCGGCGTGCTGACCAACGGGCCCTATCGGTTCACGCGGCACCCGGCCTATCTGTCGAAGAACCTGTTCTGGTGGTGCTCGACGCTGCCGTTCCTCGTGACCAGCCATGCCCTGACCGACATGGTGCGCAACACCGTGCTGCTGGGCGTGGTGAGCGGGATCTACTACTGGCGCGCGCGGACCGAGGAAGCGCACCTGCTCGCCGAGGATGCCAAGTACCGCGCCTATCACGCGTGGATGGCGGAGAACGCGCTGATTACGCGGACGTTGGCGAAGCTGGGAGACAGGCTGCGGCCGAGTGCGCGGGAGCCGCAGGCGGCGGAGTAAGGGGCTTGCCCTTCCCACCGTTCATCCTGAGCTTGTCGAAGGATGTGAGCCACAGCGCCCCGCCTCAGGGGGCTTCGACAGGCTCAGCCTGAGCGGGAGGGAAGGCCTCAGATGAGGCTATCCCTCAACCCTCAGAAGCTCTTCAGCGCGTAGATCTTCGAGAGATCCCCGCCCCACTCGCCATTGTAGAGGTCGAGCAGGCGCTGCGCCGGCACCTTGCCGCTGGCGACGATCTCGGCCAGCGGTTCCAGATAGCCGGTCTCATTGTCGCCGCCCGCGTTGAGGCGGTTACGCGCAGCAAGGCCCGAGCGCGAGATGTTCAGCACTTCGCCGGCGATGTCGCGCAGCGTGCCGCCGCCCGGAAGCGGGGCGTCGAGGCCCAGCTTGGGCACGGAATTACGCAGTTCCTCGCGCCCTTCCATGTCCCAGTCCTTGACCAGATCCCACGCCGCGTCGAGCGCGGTCTGGTCATAGAGCAGGCCTACCCAGAACGCGGGCAGGGCGCAGATGCGGCCCCACGGACCGCCATCGGCGCCGCGCATTTCGAGGAAGGACTTGAGCCGCACTTCGGGGAAGGCGGTGGAAAGGTGGTCCGTCCAGTCCGACAGGCGCGGAAGCTCGCCGGGGAGCACCGAAAGCTCGCCCTTCAGGAAGTCGCGGAACGACAGCCCGGCGGCGTCGATATAACGGCCTTCGCGGAACACGAAGTACATCGGCACGTCGAGCATATAGTCGACATAGCGCTCGTACCCGAAGCCATCCTCGAACACGAAAGGCAGCATGCCGGTGCGCGCGGGATCGGTGTCCGACCAGATATGGCTGCGGTACGAGAGGTAGCCGTTGGGCTTGCCCTCGGTGAAAGGCGAGTTGGCGAAGAGCGCGGTCGCCAGCGGTTGCAGCGCCAGCGAGGTGCGGAACTTCTTCACCATGTCCGCCTCGCTCGAATAGTCGAGGTTGACCTGGATGGTACAGGTGCGCAGCATCATGTCGAGGCCCATCGTCCCCACCCGCGGCATGTGCCGCAGCATGATGTCGTAGCGGCCCTTGGGCATGATCGGGAGTTCGGCGCGGGTCTTGTCGGGCCACATGCCAAGGCCGAGGAAGGCCTTGCCGATGTGATCGCCGATGGTCTTCACCTGGGCGAGGTGACGCCCGGTTTCCGCGCAAGTCTGGTGCAGGTTTTCCAGCGGCGCGCCCGAAAGTTCAAGCTGGCCCGCCGGTTCCAAGCTGACGGTGCCGTCGCTGCCCTTCATGGCGATGACGTTCGCGCCGTTGGGGCCTTCCTCGATGATCGGCTCCCAGCCGAACTGGGTCAAATCATTGAGAAGATCGCGAATTCCGCCCTTTTCGTCGTAAGACGGGGCATGGTGATCGGCGGTGTCGTAGACGAATTTCTCGTGCTCGGTGCCGATCCGCCACGCCTCGCACGGCTTTTCGCCCGCAGCCATCGGCGCGGCGAGTTGATCCAGGCTTTCGACCACCGGATCGTCGCGATCCGAAACCTCACGGGTGCTCATGGCGGGGGAGGTAGAATGCCTTCGAGCCGGATGCCACAACTTTTTGTACCGACCGGTTTCTTTTGTTCGAGAGGCGCGGTTTTCGGGCGTTTTTGGGGCGATTGAGGAGGTTAACGCGGTCGGACGTGGGTCTTGGTTTATGAGATGTTGGGGCGAGATTCGGCCCCTATCACGCCGTCGCCCTCGCGAAGGCGGGGGCCCCGCTGCCTTGCGTTATACGCCAAGGGAAGCGGGATCCCCGCCTTCGCGGGGATGACGAGGTTTGTTTGGTCTTGAGTTCGGCGTTCACCAATCGCCGGAGATGGCCATCCATAGCGCGGTCGCGCCGATGCTCGCCGTCTCCCCGCGCAAGATGCGCGGGCCGAGCGTGATCGCCCGCGCCATCGGATGTGCGCGGATAAGCGCGCGTTCCTCGTCGTCGAAACCGCCCTCGGGGCCCACCAGCAGCGCCGCCGGGCCCGGATGCGCGGCGAATTGCGCGGCGGCCGGCGCCCCGCCGGTCTCGTCGGCGAAGAACAGCGTGCGGCCTTCGGGCCAGTCGCGCAGCAGGGCGTCGAGCTTCACCGGCTCGGCGATCCCGGGCAGCGCGGTCCGGGCACACTGCTCGGCGGCTTCGGTGACGATGGTCAGCGCGCGCTCGGGATTGAGCTTGTCCGCCACGCAGCGGCGCGTGATCAGCGGTTGCACATGCGCGACGCCCAGTTCGGTTGCCTTTTCAAGCACGAGGTCGAAGTTCGGCTTCTTGAGCAGCGCCGCACAGAGCCAGAAGTCCGGCACCGCCTCGCGCTCGCGCAGCCGCTCACGCACCGCAAGCACGACATCGCGCTTGCCGGCGGAGACGACTTCGGCCGCCCATTCGCCGGTCTCGTCGTCGCACAGGATCACCGCGTCGCCGGGGGCGATACGCATGACTTTGCCGAGATAATGCGCCTGCCCGCCCTCGATAGTGACCGGGGCGCTCTCGGCGAGCGGTCCGGTCACGAAGAGGCGCGGGGCCGAGCGCGGCGGCCAGGCCGGAGTGGCACCCATCGTTATGCTTGCTCCCTTGTTGCGACAGCGATGTGCGCAGCGCTTCCCATTGTTTTACGCCCGGGTCCAGCGCGGCGAGCGGCCGGCGTTCGTTGACCGGTGCAAAACGCCGCTCCGGGCCTTGGAACCTGAGGCGCCGGAGAGAATCGGGCGCGCTGCGGAAAAGGCGGACCTCATTTTACCCATCGTCGATTGGTTCCCCCGGAAGCGACGAGCCGCCCTCATGGCGCGGCCGAAGGATTCGTCTGGCAGCCGAGTGCGTCGATTCGGCACGTTCGGGCATGACAATCATGGCCTTTTGCATTACCCCATCCGCCGTGAACGACTCTCTACTCGTCCCGGATACCGAACACCGCGGGCTCGTTTCCGCCCTGCCGCCGATGCCGCGCGCCTTCGCCATGCTGGCCCGCTTCGACCGGCCGATCGGCTGGTGGCTGCTGTTCTGGCCTTGCGCCTGGGGCGTGCTGCTGGCGGGCGGAGAAGAGCGCTGGGGCCTCATCCTCTGGTTCCTGGCCGGTGCCATCGCGATGCGCGGCGCGGGCTGTGTCTACAACGACATCGTCGACGCCGATCTCGACCGCAAGGTGGCGCGCACCGCTGCACGTCCGGTGGCGAGCGGACTGGTCAGCCCCAAGGCGGCATGGATCTGGCTGCTGGCGCTCTGCGCGGTAGGGCTGGTGGTGCTGTTCCAGCTTCGCCCCCGGGCGCAGCTCGTGGCCGTGGGCAGCGTGGTGCTGGTGGCCGCCTATCCCTTCATGAAGCGCATCACCTGGTGGCCGCAGGCGTGGCTGGGCATGGTCTTCACCTGGGGCGCGCTGGTCGGCTGGGTGGAGATCCGGCCCGATCACCTTGAGGTCCTTGCCGCGCTCTACTTCGGGTCGATCGCCTGGTGCATCGGGTACGACACGATCTACGCGATACAGGACCGCGAGGATGACGCGCTGGTCGGCATCCGTTCCTCGGCCCGTCGGCTCGGCGGTCATGTGCGCGCGGGTGTTGCCGGATTCTACACTTTGGCAGTGGCGTTCTGGGCGCTCGCCTTCTGGATGCTGCGGCATGACTGGGTTGCACTGATCGGCCTTGGCCCGGTGGCGCTGCACTTGGCGTTTCAGGTTGCCACGCTCGATCCCGAGGACGGCGACAATGCACTGGCCCGCTTCCGCTCGAACCGCGATCTCGGCCTTGTCATGGCGCTGGCCTGCTGGGTGGTGGGCAACGCCGGGATCCTGTGATCGACCCGGCGCTGCGAAGGTTCAGGCGTAGCTGACCAGCTCGAACTCGATGCCGTCCCAATCGAAGAAGTAGAACCGGCGGCCGGGCTCGTAATCGGCGTGGTTGAACGGGACGAGGCCCGCCGCGATCACCCGGCGCTCGGCCTCGTCGAGATCGTCCACCACCAGTCCGACATGGTTGAGCGGGGCGCCCTTGGCGAAACGCTCGTGTTCCTTGCGGTCGGTATAGACCGCGATGTAGCTGAAATCCCCGCCGACATGGATCGTCTCGCCGCCGTTGATCGCGGGGCCGCGCCAGCGTTCGTGCCAGCCGAGCAGATCCTGCAACAGCGCGGACGAGCGATCGATATCGCTCACGGTAATATTCGCATGTTCGAGGCGGCCCTGGGCCATCGGAATGTCTCCTGCTGTTCGCCGGTCGAATCGCCGGCTTGGCCTTGATGCAACCTCAAGTTAACTTGAGGTCAAATGGAAAAGGCGGCAGAAGAGGCGGATGGTCGAAGATCGGTTCATCTCCATCGGCTATCTGGCCCGGCGCACCGGCGTCGCGGTTTCCGCCATTCGCTTCTACGAGGAGAAGGGCCTGCTCACCGCGCTGCGGTCGAGCGGCAACCAGCGGCGCTTCCTGCGTTCGGACATTCGCCGCGTGAGCTTCGTGCTGATCGCGCAGAAACTGGGGCTGGGCCTTGCCGAGATCGAGCGCGAACTCTCGTCGTTGCCGCAGGGCCGCACGCCGACGATGGAGGACTGGGAACGCATCAGCCTGTCGATGCGGGAGGCGATCGACACCAAGATCGCGCTGCTGGAACTGACCCGCCGCAAGCTGGACGAATGCATCGGCTGCGGTTGCCTCAGTCTGGCGAAGTGCCGCCTCTACAACCGCGACGACGAGGCGGGCGCGTTGGGACCGGGGCCGCGCTTCGTGCTGAAGTGATTCAGCCGCGCTCTGCGGTCTTGCGTACGGCGCCGAGGATGCGTCTGGTGGACATCGAAGCCGAGCGCCAATTTGGGGACGCCAGCCTCGTCGAAAGTCTTGAACGCGGGTCCATCTGCCACAGGGTGAAGGCCGTAATCGGCCTGCCAGAACTGGCCGACCAGGCCGTAGACCAAGCCGCTTGGCGTGCGTTCCAGCAGTGTGAAGTTCGCCATGCCGAAGGGTTCGGGCCGCCGCTTGCCGGTGAGCCGCGCAGGCAATTCGCGCAGGGCGATCATGGCGCGGAAGAAAGGATCACTTTCCGGGCGATAGGCCGCAACGGCATCGAGGATGGCGTCAGCCCCTGCCTTCACAGTGGCGGCATGCGTCTCTGAAAACTGGAACTGCGGCAGGTAGTCGTCGATGAGGGCCATCAGGTTGCTATTCCGCCGCCAGCAATTCCTCGGCACCGACAAGGTCCACGCTGACCAGCCGGGAGATGCCCTTTTCGACCATGGTCACGCCGAACAGGCGGTGCATGCGGCTCATCGTCACGGCATTGTGGGTGACGACGAGGTAGCGCGTGTCGGTTTCCTTGGTCATCGCTTCCAGCAAGTCGCAGAAGCGTTCGATATTGGCGTCGTCGAGCGGCGCGTCGACTTCGTCGAGCACGCAGATCGGCGCGGGATTGGTGAGGAACAGGCCGAAGATCAGCGCCACGGCGGTCAGCGCCTGTTCGCCGCCCGACAGCAGCGTCAGCGATTGCAGCCGCTTGCCGGGAGGCTGGGCATAGATTTCCAGCCCGGCCTCCAGCGGATCGTCCGAATCGATCAGCGCTAAGTGGGCCTGACCGCCCTGGAACAGCCGCGTGAACAGGCGGCGGAAGTGGCCGTCGACCGCCTCGAACGCGGTGCGGAGGCGTTCGCGGCCTTCGCGGTTGAGCTTGGCGATCGAGCCGCGCAGGCGGTTCACCGCTTCGGCCAGTTCGGCCTTTTCGGAGAGGCTGATGTCGAGCTGCGATTCGGCTTCGGCCAGTTCGTCCGCGGCGACGAGGTTGACCGGGCCGATCCGCTCACGGTCCGCGACAAGGCGGTCCATCGCGGCGGCTTCGTCCTCGGCACGGCCCACTTCGGTAGGCGCGAAGGCAAAGCGTTCGGCCAGAACCGGGGGCGGGCACTGGAAGCGCTCGCCGGAGAGGCGCGTGGTCTCGATCCGGCGGGCGTCCTCGTTCTCGGCCCGGGCGGCGGCGCCGGCGCGGTATTCGCGGGCGCTGGCGAGCGCCTCCTGCGAGGCGGCAAGCGCGGTATCGGCCTTGCGCCCGGCTTCGGTGAGCGCGGACACGGCGGCATCGGCGTTGCCCAGTTCCTCGGCGAGGCGGAGGCGGATCGCTTCGGCCTGTTCGATTTGCTCCATCAGCGCGCCGGGCTTGGCGGCGATCACCGCGCGCTCGGTCTCGATCTCTTCCAGCCGCCCGGCCATCTGCGCAAGGCGGTTGGTGGCGTCGCCGGCGCGGGCCTGCCAGCTACGCATATCGCCCGCCTGCGAGCCGGTGCGCTCGCGCGCAACGGCCAGCGCCTGATCGTGCACCGCCAGCGCCGCCGTGGCTGACTGGAGCGCGGTGCGGGCGGTGTCGTTCCGGAGCCTTGCCGCGTCGAGCGCCGCGCGTCCGGCCTCGGGATCGGGCAAGCCGGCGCGCTTGCCCTCGGCGGCGGCGACTTCCTGTTCGGCGCCTTGCCGCTGGTCAGAAAGTTCGGTTTCGGCACGGGCGATCTCGGCACGGCGCGCGGCGTGGCGCTGACGCGCATCCTCGGCCTGATCGACCGCGCGCAGGGCGGTGCGTTCGGCATTGGCGGCATCGGCGATGGCCCGTTCGGCGGCGACAACCGCCGAGGACAGGGCCGCAAGCTGCTGCTGGATTTCCGCCTGCCGGGCCTCGGCCCCCACGACCGCCTCGCGCAGCGGCGGCAATTGCGCGTCGAGTTCGGCGAAGCGGTTCTCGGCTTCGAGCCGCGCGGCTTCGGCGGCGCCTTCGCCGCGCGCGACGAAGCCGTCCCAGCGGCGCAGCACGCCCGCGCGGGTGACCAGCCATTCGCCCGGCGCGAGCGCGCGTCCATCGTCCGTTTCGGTGACGTGGACCAGCGCGAGGCGGGCCGCGAGTTCCGGCGGGCACTGGGTGACGTGGGCGGAAAGGCTGTCCTTGACGGGGGCAGGGGCGTCGGCACCAGTCCAGAAGCGCCCGTCGGACCCGCCCGCTTCGCCCAGCGGCGCGCGGGCATCGCGGCCCAGCACGGCGGCGAGCGCGCGCTCATAACCCGGCGCCACGCGCACCGCGTCGATGGCGACGGGCAGGCCATGCGCGGCCTTGGCGCCCTTGGCGCGGGCCTCGCGGTCCTTGGTGAGCGCGGCGTGTTCACGCTCGATGCCGGTAAGGTCGGCGCGGGCGGCGGCGAGCGCCGAAGCGGCACTGTCGCGTTCGGCCTGAAGCTCGGCCTTGCGTGCTTGCTGTGCGTCCAGCCCTTCACGCGCGGCGGCCAGCGCGGTGTGAGCGGCCTCGGCCCGGGCCCGCGCCTCGGCAACGGCGGCGTCGAGATCGCCCGCCTGCGCCAGCGCCTCGACTTGCGCGGCGAGCCTGCTCGCTTCGGCGGCAAGGCGGTCGAGCCGGTTGCGGGCCTGTGTCAGTTCGGAATCGGCAATGCGCCATTCGGCCTCGACCCCGGCCTGCGCGGCGGTCGCCTGCGCGAGATCCAGTTCGGCGGCCCGTGCGGCGCGTTCCGCCCCTTCGAGCGCATTGGCGACGCGCGGACGTGCGGCCTCGTCCGCTTCAAGCTGCTTGCGGCCCTCCGCCAGTTCGCGTTCGAGACGCGCCAGCGCTTCGGCGGCATCGCGCGTCAGCCGGTCGGCATCGCCGCGATCCTCTTCCAGCCGGGTCTTCTGGCGGTCGAGGTCCTTGAGGCGCTGCTCGGCGGCTTCCAGCTGGCTGGTGAGTGTGGCCATGCGGTGGCCCTGCGCATTGGCATCGTCGCGGCGGTCCGCCAGTTCATCGCGGGCGGCGATCAGCGCTTCGGCGGCCTTGGCTTGCTGCTTTTGCGCTTCGCCCGCCAGTTCCTGCGCGGCGGCGACGCGGGTTTCGGCGGCCTGCGCCTCGCGCTTGGCGGCATCTGCAGCGGCGGCGGCATCGCGCCAGCGGGCATAGACGACGCGGGCTTCGGCAAGGCGGATCTGGTCGCTCAGCGCCTTGTAGCGCTCGGCCGCCTTGGCCTGACGGCGCAGCGAACCGACCTGCTTGTCCAGCCCGGCCATGATGTCTTCAAGCCGGGCGAGGTTCGCCTCGGTCGCGCGGAGCTTGGTTTCGGCGTCCTTGCGGCGGACGTGGAGGCCGGCGATGCCCGCCGCCTCTTCCAGCATGGCGCGGCGTTCGGCGGGCTTGGCGGCGATGACCGCGGCGATGCGGCCTTGCGAGACAAGCGCCGGGCTATGCGCGCCGGTGGCGGCATCGGCGAAGATCAGCGAGACGTCCTTGGCGCGCACGTCGCGGCCGTTGACGCGATAGGCGCTGCCCGCGCCGCGCTCGATCCGGCGGACGACTTCCAGTTCGTCGCGCACGCCGTCGGCATCGGGAGAGGTTTCGGCGTGGAGGACGACTTCGGCGAAGGCGCGGGGCGGCCGATTGGCGGTGCCCGCGAAGATCACGTCCTCCATCCCGCCGCCGCGCATCGACTTGGCCGAGCTTTCGCCCATGACCCAGCGGATCGCTTCGAGGAGGTTGGACTTGCCGCAACCGTTGGGGCCGACGACGCCCGTCAGCCCCGGTTCGATGCGCAGTTCGGCAGGCTCTACGAAGCTCTTGAAACCGCTGAGCTTGAGCCGCTTTATGCGCATCGGATCGTGATCAGAGACCGGGAGCGCGCATCAGCGCGCGCCGGCCTGCTGGAGCTTGGCTTCGAGCTCTTCGAATTCCATCGAACCGACCGAATTGCCGTTGATCAGGAAAGTCGGCGTGCCGGTGACGTTGAAGTCCTTGGTCGCCGTCTCGGTCTGATCCGCCAGCGCCTTGGCGCGGGCGGTATCGGCAAGGCAGCTTGCGGCCTGATCATGCGAGATCCCGCGCGAGGCGAAGAATTCGGTCATGCCGCTGACTTCGGCGATGGCGGGAAGCTGCTGTTCCTTCGGCATGCTCTGGATCGCTTCGAGCTTGGCCTTGTCCGCCGCCTGAAGCTTTTCGAACATGTTGGGCTGCCAGGCCCAGAACTGCTCGGCCAGCGGCAGCACGGCCTCGGTCGAACCGCAGGTGGCGAGCAGGGTGGCCGGGAAGTCATAGGCATTGAGCATGAAGAAGCGCAGTTCGTAGCTCACGCGGCCGCTGTTGACGTAAGTGCCACGCAGCTTCTCGAACCCGGTGGTGGCGAACTTGGCGCAGTGCGAGCACGACAGCGCGCCATATTCGACCAGCTTGATCGGGGCTTCGGGATTGCCGATGCGGAAGCCGCCCTCGGGGGTCTTCTCGACCACGTCGCTCCAGCTCTTGCCGGCGGGCGGGGCGACATTGGCCAGTGCCGTGCTGGAGGTGGGCGCGTCGGTCGACGTCGCATCGGTGGCCTTCTTTCCGCATGCCGCGAGGCCCAGCGCGAGCGGGACGACGGCAAGGCCGAGAACGATCTTACGGAAGGCGGGACGGGTCATCGATGCGAATCCTCGAATGGAAGTGCGAAAGCTAGCTCAAGCCTCGCGGTGTTCAAAGCGTGGGAAGCCGCCCATACGGCGGCTTTCCCACAGGAATCCGGCCTATAGGAGCCGGGGTTTTTCCGCTCAGACAGTGCCTTGGCGCAGGCCTGCCTGCTTGGCGGCAAGCGCCTTCGAGAGGCCCGGCCAGTCGTGCACGTCCAGCAGCTTGCCGTCGAGCACGAAGCTGGGGGTGCTGTTGGCGCCCACTGCCTCAACCGTCTTCTGCTGCTGTTCCAGCTTGGCGAAGGCGGCCTTGTCGTTGATGCACTGGTCTGCCTGCGCGTGGCTGACGCCCCACGGTGCGACCATCGAATAGAAGTCGAAGTCCGCCGCGATGGCGCGCATGCGGGTCTGGATATCGCCCTGATACCAGGCCTGCTGGCGGTCCTGCCCGATGGTGTTGAGCTTCGCCATCCAGATATCCTGCGTGGCGAGGAACGCATTGTGGCGCACGAAGAAGCGCTTGGGATCGCCGCACGTGGTCAGCATCGCGATGGTGAGGTCGATCGGATTGCGCAGCAGGTTGGTCACCGTCACCGCGACTTGCCCCTTGGGCACCATGGTCTGGCGCAGCGGCACGTCGGAATCGCGCGTGAAGTGCGCGCAGTGCGGGCAGGTGTAGCTGACGAATTCGACAACTTGCGTCGCCGCCCGGGGATTGCCCAGCATGTGGCTGCCGTCGGCCGTGACCGTGACCAGCGTGCCCCAGTTGGCCGGACCTGCGGGCCGGGGTGCAGGTTTCGTGGCCGGTTTGGCCGGTGCGGCGGCCTTGTGCACCGGCGCGGCGCCGGTGGCGAGCAGGGTGGCGGCGGCGAGCATGCCGATGCGCGCAGCGATCCCCGACTTTGAAAATTTCATCAATTCCCCCCGTTTTCCCTGGGTGTTTCGTCTCTGGATGCTTCGTCCTTGGCGGCAAGACTGCGCGCCAGCGATTCGAGCACCGCGCGAAGCTCCGGATCGCCGACGTCGCGCAGCGATTCCCCCAGTTCGAGCGGCACCGGTTTCAGCGTCGGCGCGGCAGTCTGCGGCTTTGAAGCAGGCGGCGGCTTAACCTCGCCTTGCCGGATTTTCGCTTTCGCCACGGCCTTGTAGCCGAAGAAGCGGTTCACCCGCTCGATGATCTCGGGCACCACGTGCTGGATCATCGGCGCATGGGCGGGGGCGACCACCAGCTGGAGCACGCCTTCGCTCTTTTCGCCGGGCGGGAAGCGGATCGATTCGGGCGAACAGACGCGGGCATGGCGGGCACCGACGATCTCCGGCCAGCGCGTCACCACGCTCGATTGCACGAAGCCGAAGCGGCGAAAGGCCGTGCGGCCCACTTCGGGCATGAGATCGGCAATGGCGCGGGCCTGCCCGCCGCGCGCACGCTCGAAGCGGCGCGGCGTCTTGGCGGTTTCGGTGCCGGCTGCTTTGGCAGAGTTCTTCGCGGAACTCTTGCCGGAGCCCGTGACCAGGCCCGTGCCCTTACCCTTGCCAGTGTTCTTGTGGGGATCCCGTTCCATTGTCGGCGCTCCAATGCCATAGGGCTGGCATGGACGCCAGCCGCGATACGATCTCCGAACTGCTTCTGGGCTGGTACGACCGTCATGCCCGCGCCCTGCCGTGGCGGGCGCCGCCGGGGACTGCCGCTCCCGAGCCTTACCGGGTGTGGCTGTCCGAAGTGATGCTCCAGCAGACCACGGTGGCGGCGGTGAAGGACTACTTCGCCGCGTTTACCGCAAGATGGCCGAAAGTGACCGACCTTGCCGCCGCCGCCGATGAAGAGGTCATGGCGGCATGGGCGGGGCTTGGTTACTACGCTCGCGCCCGCAACCTGCTGGCCTGCGCCCGTGCGGTGGCGGCGCGGGGCGGCACTTTTCCGGACAGCGAGGACGAACTGCGGGCGCTTCCCGGGCTGGGCGCCTATACTGCCGCCGCCGTCGCCGCGATTGCCTTCGGGCGCCGCGCGGTGGTGGTGGACGCCAATGTCGAGCGCGTGGTCTCGCGCCTTTTCGCGCTGGAGGAGCCGCTGCCGGGCTCCCGCCCGACGATCCGCGCGCTGGCCGATACGATCACGCCGGACGCGCGGGCGGGTGACTTCGCACAGGCCATGATGGACCTTGGCGCCACAGTCTGCACGTCCCGCGCGCCGCGCTGCCTGCTTTGCCCGCTGGCCGAGCCCTGCAAGGCCCGCGCGCAGGGCGAACCAGAGCGCCTGCCGGTCAAGGCTGCGAAAAAGGCCAAGCCCACGCGCAAGGGCCGGGCTTTCTGGATCGAGCGCGACGATCACGTCTGGCTGGTGCGCCGGCCGGGCAAGGGCATGCTGGGCGGCATGCGGGCGCTGCCGGACGACGGCTGGTCGGCCCGCGGCGATGGCAGCGGCGAAGGTCCGGTGGCAGGGCCCTGGGACAATGCCGGCCGGGTCGCGCATGTCTTCACGCATTTCGCGCTGGAGCTATCGCTGGCGGTCCATCTCGGCGCGTCCGCCCAGCCGGAGGGCGAGGGCGAATGGTGGCCGCTCGACCGGATCGACGAGGCGGGGCTGCCCACGCTCTTCGCCAAGGCCGCAAGGCTCGCATTGGCCGAGGCGGCGTGAGCGAAGGCCTCTCCGTCCTGCTGGACCGGCGCATGGCCTTGCGCCTTGGTGTTGCAGCGGGACTTGGGGCAGGACTGGGAGCAGCGCTCCTGCCGCGACTGGCATGGGCGGTGGAGCAGCCCGTCGCGCTGCCCAAGGTGACTGCGCTGGTCGACCGCTGGGTGGGCACCGGCAAGTTCCCCGGCATGGTCGCCTCGCTCGGCCTGCCCGGACGCGAGGCGCAGTTCGTGGCGCGCGGCGCGCAGGGGTTCGACGATGGCACCGCGATGGGGCCGGACAGCCTCTTTCGCATCTATTCGATGACCAAGCCGGTCACCGGCATGATGGCAATGCAACTGATCGAGGAAGGCCGCCTCGCGCTCGATCAGCCGCTGGCCGATGTGCTGCCCGCCTGGCGCGACATGCGCGTGCAGGATCGCTACGACGGCCCGCTCGACAGACTCCACGCCGCGCCCCGGCCGATCACCATGCGCCACTTGCTGACGCATACCTCGGGCATCGGCTATTCGATCGTGCAGACCGGCCCGATCCGCGATGCCTATGTGAAGCAGGGGCTGGTGCCGGGGCAGGTGAGCCGGATCGAGGTGCCAGGCCTCACTTACGGCGCGCCGATCCACGGGCTGGACCATTTCGCCGACCGGCTGGCGACGCTGCCGCTGGTCGCCGATCCGGGCACGCGGTGGTCCTATTCGATGGGGCTCGATGTCATGGGCCGGGTGATCGAGGTGGTCACCGGCAAGCGTTTCGACGCCTATTTGGCCGAGGCGCTGTTCGGCCCGGCCGGGATGACCAGCACCGAGTTCCGCGTGGGGCCCGGCGATGTGCGCAGGCTTACGACCAATTACGGCGCGCTGGGCGGGGTGCTGGTGCCGATCGATCCGCCGGAAAGCTCGGTCTACCTCGATCCTCCCGCCTTTCCTTTCGGCGGTTCGGGCCTTGTCAGCAGCCCGCGCGACTATGACCGCTTTCTGCGCCTGCTCGCGCAAGGCGGCATGATCGACGGGCGGCGCGTGCTGTCCGAGCGGGCGGTGGCGCTGGGCACGTCCGACCTGTTGCCGCCGGGCGTGGACCGCTCGCACATGATCGCGGGCCCTTCCGGCTTCGGCGCGGGCGGACGCGTGGGGCAGGGCGCGGAGGCCGGAATCTTCGGCTGGTCCGGCGCGGCGGGCACGGTGGGCATGGTCGACATGACCCACGGCCTGCGCTCGCAACTGTTCGTCCAGTTCATGCCGTCCGACGCATTGCCGCTCCTGCCCGAATTCCAGACCGCACTGAAGGCCGATGTCATGGCCCTGATGGAGACCCGCCCTTGATCTTGCCGATTGCCTTTTCCGGCGCCCACCTCGACCGCGCCGACCACTTGCGCAACGATCCTCAGGCGCTCGCTGCCGCCCGCAATGGCTCCGCGCGGTTGTTGCGGCTGGACGGCCTCGATGCGGTGCTGGCCGGTAGCGGGGCGCTGCTGTGGGACGGGATTGACCGCGCCGCGCCGGACAGCGAGCTGATCTTCCTCGGGCTGGACGGAGAGGCCGCCTGTTTCGCCGAAGTCCCGGCCGCCCAGCCGCTGAGCGGCCCGCATGCCACGCCGGTCAACTGGCACGTGATGGCGGTGCTGCCGCCGCACGAGCTGGCGGCTTACGGCACCGCGCGCAGTCTGGTGAGCTGGCATGGCCGCCACCGTTTCTGCGCCGTCTGCGGCTCACCCACCGTGCTTGCCAAGGGCGGCTGGCAGCGCACCTGCACCAATGCGGAATGCCGCTCCGAGCATTTCCCGCGCGTCGATCCGGTCACCATCATGCTGGTCGAGCACGAGGGGCGTGCCTTGCTGGGTCGCCAGCCGCGCTTTCCCCAAGGACGCTACTCGACTCTCGCGGGCTTCGTGGAGCCGGGCGAGACCGTGGAGGAAGCCGTGGCCCGCGAAGTCTTCGAGGAAGCGGGCGTGCGGGTGCGGGATGTGCGCTATGTCGCCAGCCAGCCCTGGCCGTTCCCGTCTTCGCTGATGATCGGCTGCCATGCGGTGGCAGAAAGCGACGGGCTCACCATCGATACTACCGAACTGGAAGATGCCCGCTGGTTCACCCGCGCGGAAGTGGCCGAGGCGATGGAAGCCATCGGGCGGGGCGAGAGCGGCAAGGCCTTTGGAGCCCCGCCGCCGCATGCCATTGCGCATGTGCTGATGCGTTGGTGGCTGGATCTGGGGCAGGCCTGATCGGGGTTTTCGCGCGGAGGCGCGGAGACGCGGAGGAAGGTCGCGCTTGCGGCGTAGCCGCCTTGTCTATCCATCGTGGAGGCAGACGCGAAGGTGAAGGGTGAAGAGCGGCTTTGCCGCTCAAACAACGTCCCTCCGCGTCTCCGCGCCTCCGCGTGAAACCGTTGTCAGCGCGCCTCGACCGGCGCCAGCAACAAGTCGCGCAGCGCCGAAAGGCTGGGCAGCACGCGCGCAGCCGCGAGCGTCATTTCTTCGGTTGCGGGCAGCAGGTCCGGCACGACGATCGTGGCGATCCCCGCTGCTGTCGCAGAGCGCAGACCGGCCGGGCTGTCCTCGACGGCGATGCAGTCCATCGGATCGACGCCGAGGCGGCTCGCGGCCAGCAGGTAGGGTTCCGGATGCGGCTTCGCGTTCCGGACATCGCTGCGGGTAATCACCACGTCGAAATAGGACAGCAGCCCGGCCTTCTCCAGCCGCTGCGCGGCATAGGGCGCCTCGGTAGAGGTGGCGATGGCCATGGGCACGCCGGCATCGGCGAAGTGATCGAGGATCAGCTCCGCGCCGGGGCGCAGCGGGATACCGGCATCGACCATGGCCTCGAACAGCACGTCGCTTTCATCGAAGAACCGGTCGAGCGGGAAGTCGGGGCCCATGGCGTCTGCCACCAGGCGGCGGCTGCCCTCGCGATAGACCCCTACCATCGATGCCAGCAGTTCGTCGGGAACCGACACGCCCATGGCGCGGCCGACTTCCGCAAAGGCGCGGCGATGGCCGGCCTCCGTATCGAGCAGCGTTCCGTCCATGTCGAAGATCGCGGCGCGGATCGGATCGGGAAGCACGCGCGGGGCGGTGATGAGCATCGATGTAGCCATGTCTGCAATATGAAGGCTCAGCGTGGCGGAACCATTGCAAATCGTGAAACCATGCTTGCGAAAAGCGCTGAGCGGTCCGGATTTCCATCCCGCATGCTCCGCTCATCCTGAGCTTGTCGAAGGATGTCAGGCCTCACGCCTCGCCGCCGGGGGCTTCGACAAGCTCAGCCTGAGCGGGGTCGGGAGGGAGGGAGAAAATGGGGCCGTGCCCTCCGACCCACGCCATCCTGAGACGGTGGGAATGGGGGGAAATGAGACGCCCCTCCCGCCTTCGTCATCCTGAACTTGTTTCAGGATCCATTTTACCACCTGCCCGGTGCTCCAATCGGCAGCCCTCTAGCGTCGCGTCGTTCGCGCCACCGTTCGGAATGGGCCGCGAAATGGATCCTGAAACAAGTTCAGGATGACGAAGGTTTTGACATCCGTATCGGCGGTATGACTGCAACGGCTGATGCTTGCGGAAGGCCGCTCTAGAACAGCTCGCGATCCAGCTCTTCCAGCCCCAGTTCCTTGCACAGCGCCGAGCGGGCGGCGATGCATTGCTGCCAGAGCGCCGGTTCGGACAAGTCCTCCACCGCGATCCGTTCGGGCCAGAGGCGGTCCACCAGCGCCTCGATGCGGTCGAGCTTGTCGGCCGTGGCAAGGAAGCGCGGATCGACGGTAGCCGGATCGGCAACCACGCGCAGGCGCAGGCAGGCGGGGCCGCCGCCGTTGGCCATCGATTCGCGCAAGTCGTGGACGAAGAGGTGGCGGATCGGGCCGTTTCCGGAAACGTGGCGTTCCAACCAGTTCCACACGGGCGCCGCCGCCTGCGCCTCGCTCGGCAGCACCAGCGCCGCCTCGCCCGAGGGCAAGGTCAGCAATTGGGCATTGAAGAGGTAGGACTGGATCGCGTCGAACAGGCTGACTTCGCTGGCCGGCACTTCGACGATCTCGATATCCGGCAGTTTGGCGCGCAGTTCGGCGTAAAGCTTGTCGCGTTCGGCGAAGGCGTGTTCGTGGGTGAACAGCACGCGCTCGTTGGCGACGGCGACGACATCGTTGTGGAAAGCCCCGGCGGCAATCGCTTCCTCGGACTGCTGCGCCAGGATCGTGCGTTCGGGATCGAGCCCGTGCAGCCGCGCGACGGCGGCGCTGGCCTCGCGGTGCTGGCGGGCGGGGTAGGGGCCGCCTGCCTCGCCGTAGACGAAGACCTCGATCCCCGGCGCATCATGGCTTGCGCAGAGGCGCATGTGGTTGGCCGCGCCTTCGTCTCCGAACGGTGGAGGGATCGGGCTGTGCACCGCGAAGTGGGCGCTATCGGCGAAAGCGATTTGCAACTGCACCAGCGACTCGCGCCATTCGTAGCTGCGGTGCGGCATCGTCACCAGATTGGCGACGGTGAGGTGGCAGCGCCCGTCGGCCGTGTCCGGTGCGGGCGAGACGGTGGCGGCATTGGCCGCCCACATCGAGGAGGCCGACATGGCCGTGGCGCGCAGGCGCGGGTCGGCGGTTTCGACTTCGGTGCCGAGCCGCGCCAGCCAGCCTGCCGCAGGGCGGCGCTGGGGCAGGAAGAAGCCTTGCGACAGGCCCAATTCCAGATTGGCGCGCATCTTGGCGAGCCCTTGCAACGCCGCGGAGCGCGGGGCCGAGACCTTGCCGAAGTTCCTCGTCGAGGCGAGGTTGCCAAGGCTGAGCCCCGCATAGTTGTGGCTGGGGCCGACGATACCGTCGAAATTGATCTCGGTGAGCATGGGGGTCTGTCTCAGGCGTTAGAGCATTTTCAAGTCAGGTGGAAACACCTGACGACTCGGAAAATGCGAAAAACAAACGATAAACAGAGCGTAATCCGGTTCGGAACGAATGGATTACGCTCCAGCGTAAGTGATACTGTCGCCCCGCTGGACGCCTAGCAGAGCGGCGGCGGCGGCATCAAGCGTTACGCCGCCATCTGCGGTGTCCACTTTGCCGAGGCATGCCCGAAATGCGGCGAGCCGCCCCGTGGCCACGAGATGGCTGGCCTCTTCCTCGTCCGCCGGGGTGATCGCGGTGACTTCGGCGGTGCGCGCTTCCTGCACGGTGCGGATCTGGTCGGTCCGGGCGATCATGGTCGGGCCGCCATCGAAGATGTCGATATAGTTCTGAAACGCGAAGTTCTCGTTTTCCAGCATGCGCATCGCCGGGCGGCCGGAATAGTGCGGCTGGCCCATCACCTGCCGCGCCGCTTCGGACAGCAGCGCGCAATAGATCGGGTGCTTGGGCATGAGGTCGGCAATGAACTGGTTGCCGTGCTTGGCGTTGAACTCGTCGGCATCGCGGAAGCTCATGTCGAAGAAGCGGCCCGCAAGGCCGTCCCAGAACGGCGAGTTGCCGGCATCGTCGATGGCGCCGCGCAGTTCGGCCAGCGTGGTATCGCCGAACCGCTCGCGGTGGGTCTTAATGAACAGGTAGCGGCTGCGCGCGAGCAGCTTGCCGACGCCCGCCGACCGCTCGGTGGCGTCAAGGTAGAGCCCGCCCACTTCGCTGGCGCCGTCGAGATCGGTGCAGAGCGTCAGCATTTCGGCGCGGAACGTGCGGTCCAGCTCGCGCGAGTGCTGGGTGATGCGGCCAATGCGGTAGGAATAGAACGGAAACTCGGTGCCGACTTGCGAGAACGCCTGGCAGGTGCCGCGCACTTTGCCGGTGGCGGTGTCCTCGAGGATGAACACGAAAAGGTCGTTGGCGATCTCGTCGCCGGCGCGGGCGAAGCTCCGCGCCGTGCGGGACAGCTTGGCCTTCAGCGTCGGCTTGTCCGGCGGCAGGTTGGTGAAGCCGCCCCCGGTGCCCTTGGCCATGCGGTAGAGCGCTTCGAGGTCCTTTTCCTGTGCGGTGCGCAGGAGGAAAGTCATGCGGCAGGTACTCCGTGGCTCTATTATTGATTTTAGATCATTTTCTTGAGGTTCGGGCGGGTTACCCGATTTGAAAATGCTCCAGGCGGTGCATCACGAGGGCAGTCAGGCGGGCGCGGGCGTCGAGCGAGCCGGCCAGCAGGAATTCGTCCGGCGAATGGATCGACCCGCCCAGCGCGCCCATGGTGTCGAGCACCGGGACCCCGCAGGCGGCGATGTTGTTGCCGTCGCAGACGCCGCCGGTGTCCTTCCAGCTCATCGGCTGGCCAAGGTCGGTGGCGGCCTTGCTGACGAGGCCGTAGAGCGCCTCGGTCTTGTCCGAGATCGCCTTGGGCGGGCGCGAGACATGGCCGTGGATGTGGATGTGGACGTCATGCGCGGCCGAGACTTCGGCCACGGCAGTCTCGATGTACGCCTGCGCCTCGCCTGCGAGTTCGGGCGTGGCCGGGCGCATGTTGAAATGCAGGATCGCGAGATCGGGCACCGTGTTGTTGGGCGCGCCGCCTTCGATCTTGGCGGGGTTCACCGAAAGGCCCGGGCGGCGCATCGCGGCAAGGCGCAGGGCGAGGTCGCTGGCGGCGACCACCGCATTGCGCCCGTCCTCGGGATTTCGCCCGGCATGGGCGGAGCGGCCGTGAACGACGACGGCATAATTGCCCGAACCGGGCCTTGCGCGCGCCATCTGGCCGCCGGGGAGCGCGGGTTCATACGTCAGCGCTGCCACTTTGCCGCGCGCCAGTTCGGCGATCAGCGCGGCGGAGGAGAGCGAGCCGGTTTCCTCGTCGCTGTTGATGAGGACATCGTAACCGAGCTTCGGGCCGGATCGCTCATAGGCACCAAGGCCGGCGAGCATCAGCGCAAGGCCGCCTTTCATGTCGGCGGTGCCGGGGCCGTGGAGCGTATCCTCGTCCAGCCAGTCGCAAGTCTGGAAGGGATGCTCGCGCGGGTAGACGGTGTCCATGTGGCCGGTGAGGATCACCCGGCGCTCGGCCTCGGGCCGCACCGACAGCACGAGATGGCGGCCGTGGACGATCTCGCGGGTCTGGCCCTGACCGTCCACTTTCTCGACCGGGGCGGGATCGACCAGCCGCAGATCGCCGGGCAGCGCCGCGAAGGCATCGGCAAGGCGCGCGGCCATCGCCGCGAGCCCCTCGACATTGGCGGTGCCGCTGTTGATCGCGGCCCAGTCCAGCGTGTGCGCAAGGATCGGGGCCCGTTCGACCGGGGCGAGAAGATCCCGTTCCGCTCCGGCCAAGCCCGTCATGCCCCCGTCATCCGCTTAGCTTGCCGGTTAGCGCGCCGCTGTTGCCCGCGACCGTTTCCGCCTCGAAACTGGCGACCGGATAGGCGCAGTAATCGGCGGCGTAATAGGCGCTGGGGCGGTGGTTGCCGCTGTCGCCAAGGCCGCCGAAGGGCATCGATCCGGCGGCGCCGGTGGTCGGTCGGTTGCGGTTGACCACGCCCGCGCGGCTTTCCAGCACGAAGCGGTCCCACAGCGCATCGTCGCCGCTGACAAGGCCCGCCGAAAGGCCGAAGCGCGTGGCATTGGCGGCGGCCATGGCGGCATCGAAGTCGGGCACGCGGGTCACTTGGACGATGGGAGCGAAGATCTCCTCGTCGGGCACGTCCACGCCGGTCACGTCGAGAATGCCGGGGGTGACGAAAGCGCCGCTGCGGCCTTGAACGCCCTCGAAGGCGCGGATCACCGTGGCGCCGCGCTCGACCAGTTCGGCAAAGCGGGCCTTGGCGGCCTCGGCGGCTTGAACCGAGATCAGCGGGCCGAACCACGGTTCGGGCGTCTCGTGCCATTCGCCAATGGTCACGCGGTCGGCCAGTGCGGCGACGGCATCGACCAGCGCGGTGCCGAAATCGGTGTCCGGCACGATCAAGCGCCGCGCGCAGGAACAGCGCTGGCCGGTGGTGATGAAGCTGGACTGCACGACCACCGAGGCGGCCTCGTCGAGATCGCCGTCCCAAACCACCAGCGGATTGTTGCCGCCAAGTTCGAGCGCGAGGATCACGTCGGGCCGGTCCGCGAAGATCCGCCGGAAATGCGCGCCCGCGCCCGCAGAGCCGGTGAACAGCAGCCCGTCGATATGGGCCGCCACCAGCGCCTCGCCAGTGGCGCGGGCGCCGTGGACGATCTGGAACACGCCGTCTGGAAGACCGGCTTCGGCCCAGGCATCGGCCATCGCCTGCCCGGTCGCCGGGGTCATTTCGGACGGCTTGAACACCACGGTGTTGCCCGCCAGCAGGGCGGGAACGATGTGGCCGTTGGGCAAGTGGCCGGGGAAGTTGAACGGCCCCAGCACGGCCATTACGCCGTGCGGACGGTGACGCAGCACGGCAGCACCGAACGGCATGTCCTGACGCTTTTCGCCCGCGCGTTCGGCCTGCGAAGCGATCGAGATGCCGACTTTGCCGATCATCGACGCCAGTTCGGTGCGCGTTTCCCAGAGCGGTTTGCCGGTTTCGCGCGAGATGACCTCGGCGATCGCGTCCTTGCGGCTTTCGAGCACGGCCTTGAACCGCTGCGCCGCCTCGACACGCGCGGCGACGGGCAGGGCTGCCCATGCCGGAAACGCCGCGTGGGCGCGGGCGAGCGCGGCGTTCACCGCTTCGGCATCGGCAATTTCGCCTTCCCAGACGAGCGCGCCGCTGGCCGGATCGAAGGACTGGAGCTGGCTCATGCGTTCCTCGTCACGGCGAAGATGCCGGTGGCATTGCCCGAATCGAAGGTGAGATCGAGCTTGCCGGTCTCCGGATCGATGTCGCGGGTGATGAATTCGTAGAACGATCCCGGCACCGGCAGCGGCACGTCGCTGCCGTCGGCCTCGCGGAATGGGCGCACGACTTTGTCCGCCAGGATCGCGGTCTGGCGGACGCGGCCGTTCTGGGAGATCTCGACCGCTGCCTTCATCGGATAGCCCGCGTCCTTCAGCGTATCGGACAGGGCCAGCACATCGGCGGTTCGGGTGGTCGCGTGGTTGAAGGCATTGCCTTCGGTCGCGATCCAGGCGCCTTCCTTGGTTTCCGGCAGCAGCAGTTCGTAATCGGCCAGCGCGGGCGTTTCATGCTGGCGCTCGAAGCAGGCGAGCGCGCCCTTGAGCGCGGTCACCGCCGTGTCGAAAGTGCAGACTCCGTCGCTGGCGATGGTGTCGAGCGCGGCCCATTCGTCCTTGCCCAGCGGGTCCTTCGAGGTGCCGAAGACATTGGTGCACGCGCCTTGGGCGGCTTCGGGAAGCTGGTCGACATGAAGTTCGGAGACGAAGAACTGCGGGATCGTTTCCGGCAGGTCGCGCTGGACATAGGCGCGGCCGGTCATCTTCAGCTTGGGCAGCGGATAGAGGCCGCCGACCTCGTAACCCAGCGGGGCGAGGAAGCGGCCGAACGCCATGTGGCCGCTCGGCAGGTCGCCGGTCTCGCCGTCGATCGTGCGCAGGGCGCCGTGGTCGAAGACGATGGTCTCGCCAGCGGCGCGCACGGTGTCGATATAGCGCTGCGCGGTCGGCACGCGGTCCAGCAGGTCCGCGAAGAGCGCGGCGTTGAGCGCCATGGCCACTTGGGCGCGGCTGACGGTGTCACCCGTGCCCGCAAGCGCCGGGTCGATGGTCAGCGTGGTGAGCGCCAGCGCGGCCTTGTCGGCGCCGACAGTGGCGGCGAGCAGGCGGAAGAGCGTCTGGTCCGGATTCGCGTGAGATTGGGGGGCGGAGGGCATCGTTTCCCGTCGGTCCTGTTGTTTCGCGTGAGCCAGACATAGGAAAGGCCCCGGGCCAAGTCCATGGCGCGCGGGGCCTTGATGCGCTTTTTTGTCTATACGTAATTGGGCGCGGGATCAGAGGTTGGTGGGCGCCCTCCGATTGACCAGCGGACGCTGGTAGCTGGGATCTTCGTTCGACCGCGCAGTGACGCCGTTCAGCGCGATGTCGGGGACGTCCGCGAAAGGCACGGGCAGCGGCACCGGCTGGTGACACCATTCGATCACATTGGTGCGCAGGGCGATCCGCCATTCGCCGCCGCGCCGCTCCAGCCGGTCGACATAGCGGCCGCCGGCGATCCAGATGCTTTCGTCGCGGTTGCGGCCGACGAACTGGTAATAAGTCTCCGAATGGGCGGTATCGCCATCCACGTCGATGTTCGACTGGAGCAGGGCGTGATGGGTCAAGATCTGCCCGGCCTCATGCATCGGCACCGCCCAGTCCCAGCAGGCGGACGCCGAGCCGACGAACGGTCCGGCCGCCATTTCGGCGTCGTCCCAGAACGCGGAGAGGTAGGTGGCCCGGTCGAACCGGTCCATCCCGCGCGAGAAGCGTTCGAGGCATTCGCGGATGTCCTGCTTGTCCAGCAGCAGGTCGATCCGCGCGTTACGGTCAGTGGTCGTGCCTTCAGTGGCCATGATAGTCATTCTCCCGGATTGGGCCCCAGAGCGGGCTGCCGCGCTTTGCGCGCATGGATTCGATTTCGCGTCCGTCCACGTCGGTCACGCCATATTCACGGGCGAGTTCGGCGGTGATGTAGGTGGCGCCGCTGCGCTCCATGATCGCCGGATCGGCGGCCATGGCGGCGATCACGCGGCCCGGATGCTCGACCGTGCTGCCCGCCTGTCCGGTGATCGAGCCGGTCATCTTGCCCGCCATTTTGGCAAGGTTGTCCTTCGCCTTTTCGGTGAGCGTAAGCCCCTGCCACAGGCAGATCGAGGCGACGCCGTGCGGCTCCAGCTCGATCGCCATGTCGCGCGACATGCGGTCCACCGCCGACTTGGACGTGCCGAACACGGTGCCGTAGGTATAGGTCACGCCGGTATAGCCGGAGATCGCGACGATCAGCCCCGAACCCTGCGGCGCCATGATCCCGGCGGCATGCCAGGCGGCGACGAAGTTGGACCTGACGCCCACGTCCCACATTTCGAGGTTCGAGAGCGGCTTTTCCCAGAAACCCTTGGGCTCCAGCAGGTCGTCGGAAAGCTGGAAGGCATTGTTGACAAGGATGTCGAGCCGACCCTGTTCCACGGCAACCCGCTCGAACAACATGGCCACGGCCTTGTCGTCGGCATGGTTGCAGGCGACGGCGATGCCCTTTCCTCCGCTCGCCTGTCCGCGCTCGGTGCATTGTCCCCGTTCGGTGCATTGGGCGGCGGTCTCGCCCACGGTGCCGGGCAGGTAATAGTCGCCCTCCTGCACGCTGCGGCCGGTGACGTAGACGGTGGCGCCTTGCTCGGCGAGCACAAGCGCGATGCCCTTGCCGATGCCGCGGCTGGCGCCGGTGATGACGGCGACTTTTCCGGCGAGGGGCGCGCTCATGCGAAGAAAGCCTCGCTGAAATCGCCTTTCGCGGTGCCGCCGAAGTACGCGGCATGGAAGGGATAGCCCATCACCCCGGTCGACCAGTCGGCCGCGCTGCCCCAGTCCTGTTCCCAGTCATAGAGCATGGTGCGCGCGGCGATGCGCCATTCGCCGTCGCGTTTCTCGAAACGGTCGAGATAACGCCCGCCGATGCAGGTATCGCGTTCGCCGGATTTTTCGGCTCCGGCACCCATGTCGACGCGGTGGTAGGAGATCACGTGCGTCTCCACCCGCGCCACTTCGCTGCCGAGTTCGATATGGCTCTGCCCCAGCACGTGCTGGGTGTTGCGGATGGCGTCGGCGCCGGGGACGACCCAGGCGAGATAAGCGGGAAAGTCCCCCTTGTAGACGCCGTAATCGAATGTGGCGTCGCTCCACCAGCAGCCCTCGATCAGCGCGGCATCGCGTCGGTCCTCGCCGCGCGCCAGGCGGGCGAGGCAGGCGCGGATCGCCTCACGGTCGATGAGGGCGGCCACGGCAGCACTTGACGCGGCACTTTGGCTCTCGTTCATCCTTGTCTCTCCCGGTCATTGCCCTGTTCCTGCCGGGCATAGCTCCGAATCGCGCGGCCGGAGCGGCCAATCGATAGCGGCGCCGTGTTTCGCGCCCCGGCGATGGCGCGGCCGAAACATGTCATTCCCGCTCGGCAGATCGCCGTCCGGCACCGCTTCGGCTCGTCATTGCACTTTTTTTGCAGTGCAGCGGGAAACTCGTGCCATGCTCGCGCTTTGAGGACTCGATCACCCTCCTGCCCCCCAAGGAGCGCGCATGAACTGGTTGTCCCGTGATGGCGAACCCGGTTGGAAATCGGGTTCGGATAAAGTGCGTTCGATTTTTGACGCCGCCAACGAAACCGAAGCCGACAAGCGGGTGGAACCTGCGCATATTGCCCTCGTCGGCAATTTTTCCCCTCGCAAGTGCGGTATCGCTACCTTCACCACCGATATTTTCGAGCAATTGCGCGATCATCATCCGGAAATCACGGTGGATGTTCATGCGCTGGACGATCCGGCGTATCCGCTGGCCTATCAGGGCATCGCCGGCACTATCGCCTGCAACGATCCCGAGGATTATGCCCGCGCCGCGCGGCAGATCAACGAGAGCGGCGTGGATGCGGTCTGGCTCCAGCACGAATATGGCATCTTCGGCGGCGAGGATGGCGAGATGGTGTGCCATTTCGTCGACCGGCTGGCCGCGCCGCTGATCGTGACACTGCACACCGTGTTGCTGGCACCCACTGTTCACCAGCGCGTGATCCTTGAGCATCTGGCCGCGCGCGCCTCGCGGATCATGGTGATGTCGCGCTATTCGCGAGACCTGCTCCAGCGCGAATACAACGTGCCGGCCGGGGTGATCGAAGTGATCGAGCACGGCGCGCCGGACCGGCCGTTCGGCCGCCAGGAGCATTTCAAGGCGCAACTTGGCCTCACCGGTCGCAAGGTGCTGATGAGTTTCGGCCTGCTCTGCCCCGACAAGGGGCTGGAACATGCCATCGCCGCGCTTCCGGCCATCGTCGCCGAGCATCCCGAAGTGCTCTACCGGATCGTCGGGGCCACGCACCCCAATCTGGTGGCGACCGAGGGCGAGGCCTATCGCGAGAAGCTGGAGGCGCTGGCGGCCGAGCTTGGCGTTTCGGATCACATCGCCTGGGACAACCGCTTTCTGGAAACGAGTGAACTGCTCGACCAGTTGGAGGCCTGCGATATCTACATGACGCCCTATCCGGGGCTTCAGCAATCCACATCGGGCACGCTGAGCTATGCGGTGGCGCTGGGCAAGGCGCTGGTTTCCACTCCTTACGTCCATGCCCGCGAACTGCTGGGAAACAGCGTGGGCATGCTGATCGAGCCGGGATCCAGCACCGCCATTGCCGATGCGGTTACCGCGCTGCTGGGCGATGAGGAGGAGCTTGCCGCCATGCAGCGCCGCGCCTGGGCGCGCGGGCGCGAGATGATCTGGCCGCGTTTCGCGGAAAGCTCGGCGCGGCTGATTGCCCATGCCCGCGCGCCGCGCCCCGCCATGTCGCCGGTTACGGCCACGCCGGGGCTCTCCGCGGTGTTCGCGATGAGCGATGCCACCGGCATGCTCCAGCACAGCATCGGCGTGGTGCCGGACCGCCGCCATGGCTATTGCCTGGACGACAACGCCCGCGCGCTGATGCTGATGAACGTGGCAGAGGGCCTTCCCGCCGCAGAGCGGATGAAGTGGAGCCTCGCCTATGCGGGCTTCGTGCAATATGCCTGGAACGCCGATCTCGGCCGTTTCCGCAACTTCATGCGCTATGACCGGTCATGGTGCGAGGACGAGGGATCGGAGGATTCCAACGGCCGCGCGCTCTGGGCGCTGGGCCAGACGCGCGAATGCGTGCCGGACCACTCGCTGGGCGAATGGGCGCTCGACCTGTTCGAACAGGCGCTGGGCGCGGTGGACGAGGCCGGATCGCCGCGCGCGGTGGCCTTTGCCATGCTCGGCGCCTGCGCGGTGCTGCGGCGCGATCCCTCCCATGCCGCCGCGCGCGCGCGGGTGGAGTCGGGCGGCGATTTCCTGATGAAGCTGCTCGGCCATGGCCGCCGTCCCGATTGGGCCTGGTTCGAAGCCGTGCTCGGCTATGACAACCCGCGCCTGCCGCAGGCCCTGATCGAGGCCGGCATGGCTCTGGGCCGCGAGGACTGGATCGGCGACGGGCTCGCCACGCTCGAATGGATCTGCCACCAGCAGGTGTCGGCGCGGGGGCAGTTCCGGCCCATCGGTTCCGAGAGTTTCCACAAGCCCTACAGCTACTTGCCGTTCGACCAGCAGCCGCTGGAAGCGCAAGCCGCCATCGAGGCATCGCGCACTGCCTGGCGCGCCACGCACGGCGCGTTCTGGCGCGAACATGCCCTGGCGGCGTGGCGCTGGTTCTTTGGCGGCAACGATCGCGGGGTGGTTCTGGCCGATCTCGTGTCCGGGCGCTGCCGCGACGGCGTGACGCCGCGTGGGGTAAACGGCAATTGCGGTGCGGAATCCGTTCTCGCTTTCCAACTTTCACACTATGCTATGGCGGAACTCGCCGAGTTGGGCCCATTGGCATCAACGGGTCCGCTGGCATCCGGAGGAGGTTGGCTTGAACCGGCCCGAGACAGCCTGGTCTGAACCGCTGCATATTTTCGAAACGCGCCTCCACGCCGATCCGTCGCGCGTGGTACTGCGACCGTTCCACCTCGGGTGGCAGGCGAAAAACGCGCCCAGTACGCGGGCGATGAACCTCGTGGAGGATATCGCCGCGCTCACCGAAGAGCGCGCCGATGCCGAATACGAGCGCGTGCTGCGCGACTTCAAGGAGCGGCACTGGCAAACCGAGAACATCTTCGCCGAACGGTTTGCTGAGGTGGCCGCGAATCTCGATCTCGATCCCTCGCGCTTTTCCGAGGCGCGTCAGCGGTTGATCGGGGCCTATTTCTGCCACGAATACACATTCGCGGCGGCGGCGCTGATGAACCCCTCTATCGTGCCCGCGCCCGACCAGTCGGGCATGCAGGACGGTTCGGTGCGCTTCATCATGAGCCTGCGCGCGGTGGGGGAAGGGCACATCAGCTCGATCGCCTTCCGTGAAGGCATTGCCGAGGAAGACGGCACGTTCAGCCTCTGGCCGCAGGCCTCCTTCGCGACATCGGTGGAACTCGACGACGAGGAGCAGATCGATGCCGAGGACACGAACGTCTTCGTCCATCGCCATCCCGAATCGAGCCTGTCCAACACGGTGATCTTCCCGATCACCGAGCAGCAGCGCGGCGGGCTGGAAGACTTGCGCCTCGTCCGTTTCGATCATGGCGACGGCGATTACGAGTGGATCGGCACCTATACGGCCTATTCGGGCAGCTCGATCCGCTCCGAACTTTTGCGCACGCGCGATTTCCGGGCGTTCGAGCTGGAGCCGATCCACGGCCGCGCCGGGCGCAACAAGGGCATGGCGCTGTTTCCGGAGAAGATCGACGGAAAGTACGTGATGGTCGGCCGTCAGGACGGCATGAACCTCTACCTCCTCAAGTCCGACGCGCTGGAGAACTGGGACGACGAGGGCGAGCTGCTGATGGAGCCCGAATATCCCTGGGAGTTCATCCAGATCGGCAATTGCGGCAGCCCGGTCCGGACCGAGCACGGTTGGCTGCTGTTCACCCACGGCGTCGGCGCAATGCGCAAGTACGCGCTGGGCTGCGCGCTGCTGGACCTCAAGGACCCGTCGAAAGTCCTCGCCCGCACGGTGGAGCCGGTGCTGACCGCAGAGAACGCGGACCGTTCGGGCTATGTGCCCAACGTGGTCTACACGTGCGGCGTGCTGAAAGTGGGGGAGCGGCTGCTGATCCCTTACGGCATTTCCGATAGTACGGTAGGCTTCGCCACGTGCGAGATTTCCGCACTGATGGGGCTGATGGCGTAACGGCCGGCAGGCGCGTTGCAAGGAGGGGTGGATGACGGGGCGTGTCAGAGCGGCAGGGTTTTCCCTGTCTCTTGATGGATTCGGAGCGGGACCTGAGCAGAGTCTTCAGGATCCGCTGGGCAAGCGGGGGCAGGAACTCCACGGCTGGTTGGTCGGAACCAAATTCTTCAAGACCATGATCGGTGGAGAGGGCGGCTCGGAGGGCGCGGACGAGGCTTTCGCTCAGCGCTCGATGGACGGCTTCGGTGCCTTCATCCTTGGGCGAAACATGTTCGGTGCCGAGCGCGGGGAATGGCGGGACTTCGATTGGAAGGGCTGGTGGGGGGATAATCCGCCCTACCACGCGCCGACGTTCATCCTCACCCACCATGCCCGCGATCCGATCGTCATGGAGGGCGGCACCACCTTCCACTTCGTCACGGAGGGGATCCACGTGGCACTTGAGCGTGCCCGGGCTGCTGCGGGCGGGCTTGATGTGAAGATCGGCGGGGGCGTTTCGACGGTTCGGCAATATCTGGCGGCGGGGCTGATCGACGACCTGCACTTTGCGCTTTCGCCCGTCCTGCTGGGACAGGGCGAGGCGATGTTCGAGGGGCTGGATCTTCCAGCTCTGGGTTATCGTGTGGTGGAATCGACTGCGACGGAGCTGGCAATGCACGTCACGCTTGGGCGGCAATAGAGCGGTTGAACCTCCGTTTTTTGCCGGGCCGCCACCGGGTCCATCCCGGCCTTTTCTCCAATCCCGCTCAGGCTGAGCTTGTCGAAGCCCCCTGCGGGCGTGGCGCGAGGCTGCCATCCTTCGACAAGCTCAGGATGAGCGGGGGAGGGAGAAGAGTGGGGTTGAAGGGGCGGATGAGTGGAGTGAGCTTCACGGTGCACCCCGTAACCCGTCCTCCCGCCTTCGTTGCAAGGTCGAGAGGTTGCAAGACACCGGGCGACCCTCTTTCGCGGATGTACCGATTTCCCACTACCACCAGCCACCAGCCACCTCCCAACCCGCTCAGGCTGAGCTTGTCGAAGCCCCTGCGGGCGGGGCGCGAGGTTGCCATCCTTCGACAAGCTCAGGATGAGCGGAGTTGGTGGAAGTGGAGTGAAGGGTGGTTGAGCGAAGGTGAGGAACTTTCATCCTACCAACCCACACCCGTCATCCCCGCGAAGGCGGGGATCCCGCTTCTGCTGGGCAGGGCGGGAGGTCGCCAAGAAGCGTCGCCCCCGCCTTCGCGGGGGCGACGCATGAGAATCGCGCTTCCGCCGAGGCGAAGTGCACCACCGTTCCCGCATGACCATCGCCATGCGGGAAACGGCACAGATCACCCGTGCGCGCCGAACTCGTTTGCCAGCGCCGTGGTGATCCGCAATGACAGCGCATAACACCGCGCGATCGGATCGATGAACTCGCGGTGGATCCGGGTGTAGCCGGTCGCGCTTGAGTCCGGATAGTCGCTCGGCGTGTCCACCGTGAAGTCGTCGATCGAGGGGAAACTCGTCGGGAACGCGCGGCGCAGCTGGCCGAGGCCGTCCTCGACGCGCAGGGTGAAGAACATCTCCAGCACGTCATCACGGCTGATGTCGTTGGCGCGGCTGAACGGCGGCACCATGACCACGCGCAGGAACATGTGCTTGAACAGCGCGATGCGCAGCGATTGCAGCACGCCGAGGCTGCGGCGGGTATGCTCGCGGTCCGGCAGCGGTTCCTCGTTCGGCAGCAGGTCGAGCAGGAAGTGCAGCTTCATCGCATCGACTCGCAGGCGCGAGGCGAGGCGGCGGAACACGCCCGTCCGGTCATCCTTGGTGAGGTATTCGGCCAGTTTCAGGCAGGCATCGGCGATGTGCTGCTCGTCGCCGCGATAGGGACGGCTGGCCCAATAGGCCGAATTGAACAGCTCGCCATAAGCCGCCACCGTCTTGATCGAGCCCAGCGCATCGGCGGCGCGCGCCATCCGCATCAACTGCTGCCCGCGCTCGCTTTCGCGCAGCAGCGCGGCGATTTCCTCGCGGTTGCCGTCGGACGCGGTGCCGATGCCGGCGATCACGTTCACCGGGTAGCCAAGCTGCTGGAGGATGGCATTGTGCGGGATCGCGCGGATCTGGCGCAGGCTCATCGAACGGTCGGCGCTGAGGTCCGACTGGCGGCGCGACTTGCGGCTGCCGGTATCGTTCAGCAAGCCCAGCCCGAAAGCGGTGATCGCGCGGCTGTAGGTCGAGCTTTCGAGGTGCTCGTGCTGGACGGCACGGATGGCGCGGTAGAAGTCCAGGCTGAGGTCGGTGCGGCGATAGAACAAGTCGGTCGGCGCATCGGCGTCGGCGCCCCAGAGCGGCATTTCGGCCATGCGGGTGAGCGTGGCGAGCGCCAGTTCGTCCGATCCGAACCAGAGGTAGCCGTCGCCGCCCTGGAACGAGACTTCAGGCTCCAGCCGGATCCCCGCGCGCAGGAAGCGGCGGCGGGACCAGGGCGACATCGGCCAGTCGAACCGGTCCTTCAGGCTGGAGGGATGCGCGCCGCGGCCCATCGATTCGCCGTGGGTGTTGAAGATCAGTGCGGAAACGTCGGTCAGGCCATTGGCGACCATCGCTTCGGACAGGCGGCCCTGCAAACGCTCGATGGCGAGCGCGGCGGGGATTTGTCCGACGAAGCGGCCCGCATCCGAAAAGCCGGTCTGGATCGAGACGCGGCCGCGCTTGTGGGCATATTCGCGGTAGGCAGGCTCGGCCAGCACGGCGTCGAGGAAGCGGCCGCCGTGTTCGAGCGCACTCTCGGTCTCGAACAGCGGCGAGACGTCGACCTTCTCGTCGATCCCGAACATCCGCGCGAAATAGAGCGCGGCAAGGATCGTGGTCGGTTCCTCGCACTCGGCCACCAGCATGCGGATCGGCGCGTCGGCGTCCACATGCGCGAGGATCTGCGCCATGGCCAGGAACTGGCGTACGGCGGTGGAATTCTCGATGGCGAGGGCGGCGAAGTTGGAGCGGAGCGGCGTGACTTCGGCCAGCAGTTCGCGCATGCGCACCAGCGCGGCCTGACTGGCGAGGTTCAGCTTGCCCTGCGGATCGATGCGCAGGCGGATCGCGTTCTGGAGCTGCGAGGAGTTCACGCGGAAGTGAATCCAGCCCATGCCAAGGCCGTCCGCGCGCATGGCGGCAGCGGCGACGAGAAGCGCGCGGGCCTGCTCCTGATCGGCGTGGCGCGCCTCGTTCTCGAGATCGTCGATCACGCTTTCGAGGCTGGTCAGCTTGTCCGGATGCTCGGCGGTGAGGGCGTTGGCCGCGTGCGACAGCGCTTCCGGCGAGGACAGGTCCTCGGCAAAATGCGCCGCCATCTCGGCAGCCAGCGCACCGGCGCGGGCGAGCCGTGCGGAAATCTGCGGCGCGGCCTGGGCGAGCATGTCCGCATAGCTGGCAAGGCGCTGCGCCTTTTCCTGCAAGCGGTAGCGGATCGAGGTGGACCAGCCGATATCGGTGCGGCCGTCCATGTCGTAACCCACCCACGAGGCGAAGCGCACCGGCATCGGGTGCAGGCTCTTCCAGCGCTTGGGCCAGCGGGCGGCGGCAATGTCGAACAGGCGGGCATTGATGCGGTCGCGGGCCTTCTGGCCGCGCGCGATCGCTTCGAGCGCCTTGTCGTGCTCGTAATCGAGTGTGATGTGGTCGCGTTCCGGCGAGGCCACGCAGACCGAGGCGACACTGAAATCGCCATTGGAGGCGGAATGGGTCACCGCCTCGGTCTGGGCCGAGGACAGCAGGAACGTGGGGTGCGCGGTGAAGACGACATGCGCGGCCGGGCGCTGCCAGCGCACCGCGAAAGCCGTGAAATCATCGCCCTTGCCGGCCGCATCCGCCGCCGCATCGATGCGGGCGTCGTTGTCGGCAAGGCCCACCGGGGCGAGCAGCCGGTCGAGCCGGGCGGCGCGGGCGCGCAGGCCCTCGCAGTCCATCTCGGCGACGAGAGCCTCGATCTGGTCGAGGCTCATCTCGCCGGTCTCCAGCTTCCTCGACAGTTCGAGGCCCAGCTGGAAGACCGGGTTGTAGAGCGGCGTCTGAGCCGTGAGGACGTGAAGCTCCTGGAGCCGGGCGTCGAGGTCCTCGACGGTGGTCAGCGCCAGCGCAGTCATCGTGCGAGCCCCGCTGCGGCGCGGGCCGCTGCCTCGATCTTGGCGACGTCCGGCTTGCCCTTGGGGACCATCCAGCTTCCGCCCACGCAGAGCACCGAGTCCAGAGCCAGCCATTCCGGCGCATTTTCCGGCGTCACGCCGCCGGTCGGGCAGAACTTCGCCTTGAACAGCGGGGCGGAGATCGCCTTGAGCGCGGGGGGGCCGCCTGCCGCCATGGCGGGGAAGAACTTCAGCCGTTCGAACCCGCATTCCAGCGCGAACATCACGTCGCTGGCATTGGCGGTGCCGGGCAGGAAGGGAACCTGCGCCTTGTAGGCGGCTTCGGCCAGCAGCGGGGTGAGGCCGGGCGAGACGATGAACTCGGCGCCCGCGTCGATCGAGCGCTTGAGATCGTCGGGCGAGAGCACCGTGCCCGCGCCGACCACGGCGCCCGGAACCTGCTTCATCACCTTGATCGCTTCGATCGCGCATTCGGTGCGCAGCGTCACTTCCAGTGCGGGCAGGCCGCCCGCGACCAGCGCTTCGGCGATCGGCAGGGCGTGTTCGATATCCTCGATCACCAGCACCGGGATCACCGGGGCAAGGCGCATGACCTTCTCGACCGCGGCGGACATGGAATTGATCTGGGTGGTCATTCGGCGTGTTCCCTGACGTAGGCGGCAGCCGCGCCGAACAGGCCGGGCTGCGGATGGGTGATGAGCTTGACGGGGATCTGCGCCATCATCGAGGCGAACCGCCCCTTGGCGCGGAAGCGCTCCGAAAAGCCCGAGGAAAGAATGGTTTCGCGAATGCGGTAGCCAAGGCCGCCGGCAATGACGACGCCGACAGCGCCATGCGCCAGCGCATAGTCGCCCGCCGCGCTGCCCAGCGAGAGGCAGAAGCGGTCTACGGCGGCAACGGCCAGACTGTCCTGATGGCTGGTGCCCGCCTGCCAGATCGCCACGTCGGTCAGATCGTGCACCGCACGGCCCTCCATGGCGGCGAGCGCCTGGTAGATATCGACGATGGCCGGGCCGGAGACGACACGCTCCACCGAGACGCGATTGTGCCGCTTGCGCAGGCGCGCGAGAATGCCGTCCTCGATCAGGTCGAGCGGGGCATAGTCGACGTGGCCGCCCTCGGTGGCCTGCACATGGTAGTACCCGCCCTGGCTGCGCGGCTGGCCGCTGCGCCACAGATGCGCGACGCCAAGCCCGGTGCCGGGCCCGAGCACGCTGATCGTGCCGGCGGCCGGCAGCGGCACGTCCGGGCCCGCAAGGTGCAGGAATTGGTCTTCCGGCGCGAGCGCCACCGCATAGGCCACCGCCGCGAAATCGTTGACGACGGTGTAGCGCTCTACGCCCAGCATCTCATTGATCAGCGCGGGGCGAATGATCCACGGGTTGTTGGTGAAGCGGATGACTTCCCCGCCGACCGGCCCGGCAATCGCGATCGAGACTGCCGGGGGCAGGGTCCCGCCATTGCGCTCCCGGAAGGCCTGCCAGGCAAGCTGGAAGCTGCCGTGGTCGCTGGTGTGAAGCGTTACCGGCTCGTCCAGTGTGATCTGGCCGTGCTCGTCCACCGAGGCCAGCGCGAAGCGGGCGTGGGTGCCGCCGATATCGACGGCAACGAGTTCGGTGCTCTTTCCCTTGCTCATAGCCCGGCAACCTCCAGCATCGATGAACCACCCTGTTCGGCGCCGCCCGCGTTCATGCGGAACATCGCGAAGAGTTCGCGGCCCATGCCTTCCGCCGGAGCGGGAAGCGGGGCGGGCGAGCGACCGGAAAGGTCGGCCGTGGTCGAAAGCGTGCCGTCGACCGCGCAAAGACGCACCACGTCGCCGTCCTGAAGATAGGCGATGGGGCCGTCCGCCAGCGCTTCCGGGGTGACGTGGATCGCGGCGGGCACCTTGCCCGAAGCGCCCGACATGCGGCCGTCGGTGACGAGCGCCACCTTGAAGCCGCGATCCTGCAGCACGCCGAGCGGCGGGGTCAGCTTGTGCAGCTCCGGCATGCCGTTGGCGCGTGGGCCCTGATGGCGCACGACCACCACGACATCGCGGTCAAGCTCGCCCGCCTTGAAGGCGTTGATGACGGCTTCCTGCGTCTCGAACACGCGGCAGGGCGCCTCGATGGTCCAGCGCCCCTGATCGACCGCGCTGGTCTTGAAAGTGGCGCGGCCGACATTGCCCGAGACAAGGCGCATGCCGCCGTCGGGCAGGAACGGCTTTGCCACCGTGCTCAGCATGGCGTCGTCCCCGCTGACGGTAGGGGCGGGCTTCCACGTGAGTTCGCCGTCATTGAGCGTCGGCTCGGTGGCATAGGCGCGCATGCCGTCCTTCGAGACAGTGAGGATGTCCTCATGTGCCAGACCTGCGTCGAGCAGTTCGCGGACCACCCAGCCCATGCCGCCGGCGGCATGGAAGTGGTTCACGTCGCCCGAACCGTTGGGATAGACGCGCGTGATCAGCGGCACTGCGCCCGAAAGCTCGTCGAAGTCTTCCCAGTCGATCACGATCCCGGCGCTGCGGGCCATGGCGGGCAGATGGATCGCGTGGTTGGTCGATCCGCCGGTGGCCAGCAGGCCGACGATGGCGTTCACGATCGCCTTTTCGTCCACGACATGCGCCATCGGGCGGAAGTCGTCGCCCTTGCGGGTCATTTCGGTCACGCGGTGGACAGCGGCGCGGGTCACGGCCTGACGCAGCGGCGTGTTCGGCGGCACGAAAGCGGCGCCGGGGATATGCAGGCCCATCATCTCCATCATCATCTGGTTGGAGTTGGCGGTGCCGTAGAACGTGCAGGTGCCGGCCGAGTGATAGCTGGCGCTTTCGCTGGCGAGCAGCTCCTCACGGCCCACCTTGCCCTCTGCATAGAGCTGGCGGACCTTCTGCTTCTCCTTGTTGGAGATGCCGCTGGGCATCGGGCCCGAAGGGATGAACACGGCGGGCAGGTGGCCGAAGCGCAGCGCGCCCATGACGAGGCCGGGCACGATCTTGTCGCAGATGCCCAGCAGGGTCATGCCGTCATACATCGCGTGGCTCAGCGAGACGGCGGTGGACAGCGCAATGGTGTCGCGGCTGAACAGCGAGAGTTCCATGCCGTCGAAGCCCTGCGTCACGCCGTCGCACATGGCGGGCACGCCGCCCGCGACCTGCGCCGTCGCGCCCACTTCGCGGGCGTAGAGCTTCATCTGTTCCGGATAGCGGCCATAGGGCTGATGCGCCGAAAGCATGTCGTTATAGGCGGTGACGATGCCGACGTTGATCGCCTTGCCGGTGGCAATGGCGGGCTTGTCCTCGCCGCTGGCGGCAAAGCCATGCGCAAGGTTGGAGCACGAAAGGAACGAGCGGTCCGAATGGCGGCCGGCTTCGCGGTCGACCATGGCGAGATAGCGTGCGCGGCTGGGCTTCGATCGCTCGATAATGCGATCTGTCACGCGGGCGACCACCGGGCTGAGGTTGCTCATGGGGTTACTCCTGCACTTTCCGTCTGTCTTTTTGTCTCAGCCTTCCGAAGCCGTCGCAACAGGTCTTCCCGTGCGAGGCTTGAAGGCATTTTGGTAACCGGTGTCAATGTCTATCTTCCACCGGTTTGCGGGGAATTCAGGCCGACCTTTTACGGAACCGCCCGCAGGGGCGGCCCTGATGCCGGACACGGAGCCGGATAAGGCGCCGCACACGGGAGACCGCCCACGCACTCCCGAATATAGGGTGCGTGGTGCGCTCATGCCCGTCAGGCCTGCCTTACTCGTGCCACGTCACGCCGTCGCGCTCGGCGAGGGCGATGGCGGCGGAGGGGCCCCAGCTTCCGGCGGTGTAGGTCTTGGGCTCCTGCGCCTGTTCCTCCCATTCCGCGCGGATCGCGTCGATCCACTCCCACTGCGCTTCCACTTCGTCGCGGCGGACGAACAGCGTCTGCTCGCCCTCGATCAGGTCCAGCAGCAGGCGCTCGTAAGCGATGCGGCGCTGCGGGCCCGCGAAAGCGTCTGGCATCGAGATGTCGAGCGGGATCGAGCGCAGGCCGAAGCCGTTGCGATCGAGGCCCGGCACCTTGGCCATCAGCGAAAGGGTGATGTTCTCGCTCGGCTGGATGCCGATGACGAGGCGGTTAGGCACCGTGCGCGCGCCGCGACCGTGGAAGATCGAGTGCGGCACATCGCGGAACTGCACGACGATCTCGGTCGTGCGCTTGGGCAGGCGCTTGCCGGTGCGCAAGTAGAAGGGCACGCCCTGCCAGCGCCAGTTATCGATATGCGCCTTGATCGCGACGAAGGTCTCGGTGTTCGAATCCTTGCCGAGTTCGTCGTCGTAGCCGGGCACGGCCTGGCCGCCGATGGCGCCTGCGCGGTACTGGCCGGTGACGGTCTCGTTCACCGCAACCTTGCGCAGGCTGCGCAGGATCTTGACCTTCTCGTCGCGCACGCTGGTGGCGTCGTAGCTGACCGGCGGCTCCATCGCGACCAGCGCGAGAAGCTGGAGCATGTGGTTCTGCACCATGTCGCGCAGCGCGCCGGAATCGTCATAGTAGGCCACGCGCGATTCAAGGCCGACGGTCTCGGCCACGGTGATCTGCACGTGATCGATATGCGCGGCATTCCACAGCGGCTCGAACATCAGGTTGGCGAAGCGTAGCGCCAGCAGGTTCTGGACGGTTTCCTTGCCCAGATAGTGATCGATGCGGAAGATCCGGTCTTCCGGGAAGGCCCGCGCGACTGCGTCGTTGATGATCTTGCTGGAGGCAAGGTCCACGCCGAGCGGCTTTTCCAGCCCGATGCGCACGTTGTCACCCGCCAGACCGCTGGCCTGAAGGCCGCGAATGGTCGGCTCGAACAGGCTGGGCGCGGTGGAAAGGAAGATCGAGAGGCCGTCCTGCGGCTGGCCGACTTTGGCCGCCAGCGCATTGAAGCCGTCCATCTGGTTGGCGTCCAGCGTCTGGTAGGACAGCCGGTTGAGGAACCGCGCCATGCCGCCGCGCCGGTCGGCAGGCAGGAACTGCTCCACCGATTGCCGCGCGAAGTTGCGGAATTCCTGATCGTCGTGATCCGAACGGGCCGTGCCGATGATCTCGATCTTCGGGTCCAGCAGACCCTCCGCATCGAGGGCACAGAGCGAGGGAAGCAGCATGCGGCGCGAAAGATCGCCCGTGGCGCCGAACAGGAGCAGACGGTCTGACGTGAATTGGGCCGAAATGGAATTGGTCACTGAGCGCGGTCCACCTTCTGAAGGTTGTTCACCTTTACGGTCATTTCCGCCGGAGACCGGCGGGCTCCTCCTCCCGCATTCCAGCTATGCGCACCGTGTCGAAAAGGGGTCGGCCATGTGATTGCGTCGATCCTGGGATTGAGGTCAGGATGTCACGATCGGGGTGTCAGGCAGGACGTCTGTTCTTCGCGGTTGCAGCATAGCATGGACTGCGTGCGAAGTGCTAGGCGAGAGCGGGCGAAACCTCAACCTCGTTTGCACGGATTGAACACGACAACAGTGTGCATACCTTATCGGGGGCCGTTTCGGACGCAATTTTCCGCAAGTTCGTTGCCGGTACGTCTTTGTCCTGTCTTTGGACGCGGGCATGGAAGTGGGTCAGCGATAATGAAGGCGAAATTCATGGCCGGTGACGGCGTCCAGCTTCTCGAACATCTTCAGACCCCGGCAATGATGGTCTCGCGCGGGCAAGTCCGCTTCGCCAACAGCGCGGCCAAGGCCCTGCTGGGCGCGCATATCGTCGGGCAGGACGTGCGCATCGCCATTCGCGAACCGCGCGCGGTGGCCGCGATCCTCAGCGAGGGCGGCGGCATTGCCCGCGTTACCGGGCTTTCGACCGGCGGCAGCGTCTGGGAAGTCGATTGCCGCGCGGTCTCTCCCGCCGATCGGCTGGTGAGCCTCTACGATCTGTCCGAACGGGTCAGCGTCGCCAAGTCGCACGCCGATTTCGTCGCCAATGCCAGCCACGAACTGCGCACGCCGCTGGCCAACGTTCTGGGCTATGTCGAGACGCTGATGAATCCAAAGGCGGGCGGCGACGAGGCCCTGCGCAACCGCTTCCTCGACACCATCCGGCATGAGGCGCACCGCATGCAGGCGCTGATCCTGGACCTCATGAGCCTCTCGCGGATCGAGGCGGTGAAGCATGAAGTGCCCTCCGACCGTATCGAGATGGTGGCGCTGGCGCAGGAAATGGCGGGCGAATCGAAGCCGGGATCGAATGTCATGGTCCACGCCAATTGTGAAACCGCCGTGGTCACGGGCGACCGGGGGCAGCTTGCCCAAGTGCTGCGTAACCTGATCGACAACTCGCTCAAGTACGGCAAGCAGGGCGGCAAGGTCGATGTCGCGCTGGAGGCCACCAGCACCGGCTGGGTGCTCGTGACCGTCAGTGACGAGGGCGAGGGCATTTCGCCCGAACACCTGCCGCGCGTCACCGAGCGCTTCTACCGCGCCGACGCCAGTCGCAGCCGCGCGGTAGGCGGCACCGGGCTGGGCCTCTCGATCGTCAAGCATATCGTCGAGCGCCATCGCGGCCGCTTCGACATCGACAGCCGCCCTGGTCAGGGCACTGTCGCCTCGCTCATGCTGCCGCTTCGGCGCGAGGAAAACGCGGGCTGATTTCCGCGCGGCGGCCACGGGGCCGCCGCGCTTGCCTCTCCGGGCGCCGGATCAGGCTGCCACGCACATTCCGTCCTTCATTCTGGCCTTTGCGGCACTCGTTTCACCGAAACGGGGCTTGTGGGGGTATGGGCGAACTCATGCCTGTCATGTGACAGTGATCTATCCATTCGGGCGTTTCAGAAATCTCCAAAGGCACCGGTTTTGCCGGCTGTCCTCCCCTGTCATCAAGCCAGTGTCATTGAACTGTAATCTCTTCGTCATACGAGCGTCGGGAAAGTGCAATTCAAGGTTCACGAAAGGATGCCGCAGGTGCAGAAAAGCGGGACAATTTCTACGCTTGCGATAGCTGTCGCGATGGGCTGGGCGATTCCTTCGCCCGCTCACGCGCAGGATTCAGCCGAAATCCAGCGTGAGCTTGCCGCCATGCGGGCGCAGATGAAGGCCATGGAAGGCCGGATCGAAACGCTCGAAGGCCAGCTCGGCGCCGCCAATGCGCGCGCCGATGCCGCCACGCAGGCGGCCCGCAACGCAGAGCAAAGCGCGGCCGAATCGGCCAGCGTGGCCGCCGCCGCGAAGGAAACCGCCGCCAAGGCCGCCAGCGCCACGCCGCCCGCACCGGCAGGAAATCCGTCATCGAGCCAGTCGCCGATTCAGGTCGTCTGGAAGGGCGCCCCGGAATTCCGCAGCGACAACGGCTGGAGCTTCAAGCCGCGCGGCCGTCTTCAGGTCGATGTCGGAGCGGTCAACGCGCCTTCGGGGCTGGACCCGGCCGCCAGCAACCATCTGGGCGTCAGCACCGAACTGCGCCGCGCCTATCTCGGCTTCGACGGCACGATGCCGGGCGGCTTCGGCTACCGCTTCGAGGTCGATCTCGCCAATTCCAGCGTCGTCATCAATGACATGTACCTGACCTACAAGGCAGGCAAGAACGTCACCTTGGCGCTCGGCAACCAGAAGCCCAACACCGGGCTGGAGGACATGACCTCGGACCTGTTCACCAGTTTCATGGAGCGGGCCAGCTTCGTCGGTGCCTTCGGCTTCGAGCGCCGGGTGGGCCTCAATGCCCAGTACCTCGGCAAGACCGTGCTGGTGCAGGGCGGCGTGTTCAGCGACGATCCCAATTCGCTCAACAACGATTACGACAAGTCCTGGAGCATGGACGGCCGCGTCGTGGCGATGCCGCAAGTCGCGGGCGGCACGCTCCACCTGGGCGGGTCGGTCCACTGGCGCACGCTCAACGATTCGATTCCTTCGGTGACGTACCAGAGCCGTCCGTTCATCCACACCACCGACTTGCGGCTGCTCAGCGCCCCGGTCAGCGATGCGCGCAACGAACTGGGCCTCGGGCTCGAAGCCGCGTGGATCAAGGGCCGGTTCCATGCGACGAGCGAAACCTACTGGCAGAAAGTGCGCCGCGTCGGCTTTGCCGATCCCACCTTCAACGGCGGTTACGCGGAAGTGGGCTATATGCTCACGCATGACGACACTCCCTACAAGGCCGGCGTCTTCGAACGGATCCGTCCGCATGACGGCTTCGACAAGGGCGGACTGGGCGCCGTGCAGCTCAATGTCCGGTACGACTGGCTGAACCTGAACGACGCCGGGATCGTTGGCGGCCGCGAACAGACCGCCGGGATCTCGGCGCTGTGGATCCCGACCGACTATGTGCGCTTCATCCTCAATTACGGTCATATCTGGGTGAAGGATTCGCCCGTGCTCGTGAACGGGACGGACAGCGATTACGGGGTCGATTCGTTCGGCATGCGCGCCCAGTTCGATTTCTGAGCTTCCTCCGGGGCGCGCGCGTTCGGCGTGCCGCCCCCTCGGGTGCCATCGCAATCGCCGGACAGCCGTTCAACCGGCCGTATTTATTCTGACAGACCCCGGGAAAAACGCCCGGTTTTCCAGCAATTTCGCCGAGCCGAGAACAATGTCACTTTTTTGTCATGGAAGTGTCATTGTAGCCCAATAGTGGGCAAGCCACACTTGAAGCCCAAGGGGTGACATCATGCGTTCCACTAAGACCTTCCTCATCGTTGCGGCCTCCGCCATGGCTCTTGCCGGTTGCGGCGGTTCGGGCGGCTCCTCGTCCGGCTCGCGCGACTTCGTGCGCGCGGTCGGTTCCTCGACCGTCTATCCCTTCGCGACGGCCGTGGCCGAGCAGTTCGCCAAGGCCGGCGGCAAGTCGCCGGTCATCGAATCGACCGGCACGGGCGCGGGCATGAAGCTGTTCTGCGCCGGCGTCGGTGCCCAGCACCCCGATATCGAAAACGCCTCGCGCCGGATGAAGAAGTCCGAATATGACGAGTGCCAGAAGAACGGCGTGACCGACATCGTCGAAGTCCAGGTCGGCATCGACGGCATCGCCTTCGCCGAATCGCAGAACGGCCCGGGCATGAAGCTCACGCCCACGGACATCTACAAGGCGCTGGCCGCCAATCCGTTCGGCAAGCCCAACACCGCCAAGACCTGGAAGGACGTGAACCCGTCGCTCCCGAACGAGCCGATCCTCGTCTACGGTCCGCCCTCGACTTCGGGCACGCGTGACGCGCTGAAGGAACTGATCCTTGAGGCCGGCTGCAAGACCGATCCCGCGATGGTCGCGCTCAAGGACACCGACAAGGACAAGTTCGAGGCGGCCTGCCACGACATCCGCGAGGATGGCCCTTATGTCGACGCCGGTGAGAACGACAACCTGATCGTCCAGAAGATCTCGCAGAATCCCAAGGCGATCGGCATCTTCGGTTACTCGTTCCTGGAAGAGAACGCCAAGACCATCCGCGGCATCCCGATGTCCGGCATCGAGCCGACCTACGACACGATCGCGAACTTCACCTATCCGGGTGCGCGTCCGCTGTTCATCTACATCAAGAAGCAGCACCTCGCCCCGATCAAGGGTCTTCAGGGCTACATCACCGAGTGGACCAAGGCCTGGGGTCCGGACGGCTACCTGAAGCCGAAGGGCATGGTTATCTCGCCCGAGGACGTGCGCACCAAGAGCGCGGCCATCGTCGCCAACATGACCCCGCTCAACCCCGCGGACCTCAAGTAATTCCGCACGACAGGAAAGGCGCCGGAACGGCCTCATGATACTCACTGGAGTGCTTCTGGCCGTTCTCGGCCTCGGTCTCGTCGGCTGGTTTGCCGCGCGAGGCCGGGCCCGGCTGCTTCACACAGGGCGCGGCTCGCTGCAATCGATGCCGGTTTACCACGGCTGGCACATGCTGCTGTGGATTCTCGTTCCGGCGCTGATCGCCTGGGGCGCGTGGATGGCGATCATGCCGGGCCTCGTCGATGGCGCGGTCATGGCCGATCCTGCCGCCGCGCAGCTCCCGGCCGATTCGATGAGCCGCGCCTCCATTCTGGCGGAAGCCAAGGCACTGGCGGACAATCCGGGGCAGGCGGCGTTCAACCCGCTGTCGCAGTCCCTGTCCGAGCCGGTCCGCGCCGCGCACCAGCGCTTTGGCCTGATCGGTGCGGTGCTGGTGCTGATCGTCGCCTTTGCGGGCGGCGGCTGGGCCTTCACCAAGGTCCGCGCCAACTTCCCGGCGCGCAGCCGGGTGGAGCGCGCGGTCATGGTGGTGCTGCTGCTCGCCTCGCTGATGGCGATCCTGACCACGTTCGGCATCGTCGGCTCGCTGGTGTTCGAGGCCGGGCTGTTCTTCAAGGACGTCTCGCCGATCGCGTTCCTCACCGGCACCCACTGGGCGCCCGGCAACGCGCGCGGCGCCAACCTTCAGGACAGCTTCGGCGCGGTGCCGCTGTTCTGGGGCACGATCTACATCGGCGCGATCATCGCGATGATCGTTGCCATCCCGCTCGGCCTGATGAGCGCGATCTATCTCACGCAATATGCCACGTCCAACGTGCGCAAGTGGCTGAAGCCGATGCTGGAGATCCTCGCGGGCATCCCGACGGTGGTTTACGGCTACTTCGCCGCGCTCACCGTGGCGCCGATCTTCCGCGATTTCGCCGCCGCGATCGGCATGGCCAACCCCTCGACCGAGAGTGCGCTGGCCGCCGGTGTGGTGATGGGCGTGATGATCATTCCCTTCGTCTCCTCGATGGCGGACGACGCGCTTGCCGCCGTGCCCCGCGCGATGAGCGACGGTTCGCTGGCGCTGGGCGCCACCAAGTCCGAAACGATCAAGAAAGTGCTGCTGCCCGCCGCGCTGCCCGGCATCGTCGCGGGCGTGATGCTGGCAATCAGCCGCGCCATCGGTGAGACCATGATCGTGGTCATGGCCGCGGGTGCCGCCGCCAATCTCTCGCTGAACCCCTTCGCCTCGATGACCACGGTCACCTATCAGATCGTCCAGATGCTGACCGGCGATCAGGAGTTCAACAGCCCCAAGACGCTTTCCGCCTTCGCGCTGGGTCTGGTGCTGTTCATCGTTACCCTCGTCCTCAACATCATCGCCCTCAGGGTCGTGAAGCGCTTCCGGGAAGCTTATGAGTAACGCACGCTGGCAAACGCCGGAGGCCGCGCGGCGTATCGCTCGCCGCAACGCCGCCGAACGCCGCTTCAAGCTGATCGGCCTTGGCGCGATCGCCCTCAGCCTTGCCTTCCTGGCGCTGCTGCTGGTCATCATGCTCAAGAACGGCCTCAGCGGGCTGAGCTGGACCTTCCTTACCGGCTCGGATTCCACCGACCCCAGCGTCGCCGGTGTCTGGGGCGCGACCAAGGGCTCGCTGCTGACGATGCTCGTCACGCTGCTGCTCTCGTTCCCGATGGGCGTGCTGGCCGCCGTTTATCTGGAAGAGTTCGCCCCGCGCGCCCGCTGGATCGAGTGGATCGAGGTATCGATTAACAACCTTGCCGCCGTGCCGTCGATCATCTTCGGTCTGCTTGGCCTTGCGGTGTTCATCAACACGATCGGCATGCCGCGCAGTTCGCCGCTGGTCGGCGGGTTGACGCTGGCGCTGATGACGATGCCGGTCATCGTCATTTCCGGCCGCAATGCCATCAAGGCGGTACCGCCCTCGATCCGCGACGCCGCGCTGGCAGTGGGCGCCAGCAAGGTGCAGACGGTGTTCCACCATGTCCTGCCGCTGGCGCTGCCGGGTATCCTTACCGGCACCATCATCGGCATGGCCCGCGCGCTGGGTGAAACCGCGCCGCTGCTGATGATCGGCATGCGCGCCTTCGTCGTCACCCCGCCGGGCGGGATCACCGATCCGGCCAGCGTGCTGCCGATGCAGATCTTCCTGTGGTCCGACGAGATCAATTCCGGTTTCATCCGGAACACTTCCGCGGCCATCATCGTCCTGCTGGTCTTCCTGCTGGCGATGAACGGCCTGGCTATTTACCTTCGAAACAAGTTCGAAGTTCGCTGGTAGGGACATGACCGAAACCAAACTCACCGCCCGCAACGTCGACGTCTATTACGGGGCCAAGAAGGCCATCAATGACGTTTCGATCGCTATCGACAACGGCATCGTCACCGCTTTCATCGGCCCCTCGGGCTGCGGCAAGTCGACCTTCCTGCGCTCGCTCAACCGCATGAACGACACCATCGCCGATGCCCGCGTCACCGGCGAGATCCTGCTCGACGGCGAGGATATCTACGCGCCGACGATGGATCCGGTGGCCCTTCGCGCCCGCGTCGGCATGGTGTTCCAGAAGCCGAACCCGTTCCCGAAGTCGATCTACGAGAACGTCGCTTACGGCCCGCGCATCCACGGACTTGCCCCGTCGAAGGCGGACATGGACGGGATCGTCGAAAGCTCGCTCGCCAAGGCGGGCCTGTGGGACGAAGTGAAGGACCGCCTGCAGGAGCCCGGCACCGCGCTGTCGGGCGGCCAGCAGCAGCGCCTGTGCATCGCCCGCGCCATTGCCGTCAGCCCCGAAGTGATCCTGATGGACGAGCCGTGCTCCGCGCTCGACCCGATCGCCACCGCGCGTATCGAGGAACTGATCGACGAGCTGAAGGACACTTACGCCATCGTCATCGTCACCCACTCGATGCAGCAGGCCGCCCGCGTTTCGCAGCGCACGGCGTTCTTCCACCTCGGCAACCTGGTGGAATACGGGGACACCAGTCAGATCTTCACCACCCCGCGTGAAGAGAAGACCAAGGACTACATCACCGGTCGCTACGGCTGACGGCGAAGACAGGGAACAGGACAAGATCCATGGTTGACCACACCGTAAAGGCCTTCGACAGCGAGATCGGGCAGCTTCGCGGCCTCGTTGCCGAAATGGGCGGCCTCGCCGAAGTCGCGATCCGCGATGCGATCATCGCGCTGACCCAGCATGACGAGGATCTGGCCGCGCAAGTCGTCGCTGCCGACGCCCGCCTCGATGCGCTGGAAGCCGAAGTGGACCGCCTTGCCGTGCGCACGATTGCCTTGCGCGCGCCGATGGCCGACGATCTGCGCGACGTGATCGCCGCGCTCAAGATCTCCGGCGTGATCGAGCGCATCGGCGACTATGCCAAGAACATCGCCAAGCGCGTCAACGCCGTCGAAGGACGCGGCAAGATCGAGCCGATCTCGCTGGTGCCGATGATGGCGGAGATCGCCGAAAGCATGGTCCGCGACGTGCTCAACGCCTACGGTTCGCGCGATGCCGCGCTGGCGCAGGAAGTGATCCGCCGCGATGCCAAGCTGGACCAGTTCTACAACACGCTGTTCCGCTCGCTGCTGACCCACATGATGGAAAACCCGGCAACGATCACCAGCGCCGCGCAATTGCTGTTCATCGCCCGCAACCTTGAGCGCATCGGTGACCATGCCACCAATGTGGCCGAGATGGTCTATTACGCCGCCACCGGCGAATACTATGCCGAGCGCGAGAGCCAGACCGACGATACGAGGGACCTGCCGTGAACCCATCCGTACTGGTGGTCGAGGACGACCGCGCGCTTTGTGAACTGCTCACCTGGAACCTCAGCGCCGAAGGCTATCAGGTGCGCAGCACCGGCGATGGCGAGGAAGCGCTGCTGATGGTGCAGGAACAGCACCCTGACGCGATCATCCTCGACTGGATGATCGAGCACGTGCCCGGCATCGAAGTCTGCCGCCAGCTCCGCAAGGACAAGGAAACCGCGCAGATCCCGATCCTCATGCTCACCGCGCGCGGTGAGGAAGAGGACATGATCCGCGGCTTCAAGACCGGCGCGGACGATTACGTCACCAAGCCGTTTTCCCCGCGCGAGCTGCTTGCCCGTATCGAGGCGCTGCTGCGCCGCGCACGCCCGTCACTGGCGGGCAGCGTGCTCCAGTGGGGCGACATCGAACTCGATGTCACCAGCCACCGCGTTCGCCGCGGCGGGGAAGCGCTGCACCTTGGTCCCACCGAGTTCCGCCTGCTGCGCTATTTCATGGAACGCCCGAACCGCGTCGTCTCGCGCCAGCAGATCCTCGACGGCGTCTGGGGCATGGACTCGGACATCGACGAGCGCACCGTGGACGTTCACATCCGCCGCCTGCGCAAGGCGATCAACCGCGCCAACGACACCGACCCGATCCGCACCGTGCGTGCAGCGGGCTATGCGATGGACGTGAGCTGAAACGACATGGCCGGCCGCCTCGCCCAGAGAGGCGGCCTCAGCGGCCTTCTAGTCGGATATGCGCCCGGGCCGTGACATTCGCGGTGGACGCCGTCACTTCCACATAAGACAGGTTCCGCCGCGCCGCGAAGGCCAGCGCTCCCGTGCAGGCATTGCCGGCAAGCTGGGGAGGCACCTTGAGCGCCTCGTACCGGCCATTCGTGAAGAACGCCCGTGCACCGCTGAACCGGACCGGGGTCTGGCCGGCGCAGAGACGGACCGCCCAGAGCCTTGGATAGCCGCGCGCGCGGATGACCGTGCGGGACGAGCCGGTGCGGGTGATATCGGCGCCGCCAAGCTCGCGCCATGCGTTCGCGCGGGTTCCCACTACGCTCTGCACCCGGCGTTGCCCGAGGTTGCCGTTGTCGGCGGACAGCGTGAGGCAGGCGCCTTGATGGTTCGGCCGCTCACAGAGTTCCCAGGTGCCGCCGCGCACCCGCGCCGAACCGACCGTCCACTTGAGGCCGAGATTCGGCTTGTCCTGCGTGATGCTGACGGCCGGGCCGCTGAAATTGCGATCCCGGTAGATGATGATCTCACCCACGGGCGGAGGGGCGGGGGGATGCTGAACTTGCGCCGGATGCGGCGTGGCCGGTTGCCCTTGGGCGGCAGCGGAGATGAGCAGCAAGGACGGCACGAGAAAGAAAAGTCTGTCAGCGCGCATGCGAACCTCCAAGGTACCCCAGCCTGTTCCTTTTCAATGCAATCGAGGTTTTCTTCAAGTGCTTAGGCGGGGTACCGAATTGGCAGGCAGGTAGGGCCGATTTCGTTTCCGGACCGTGAGGTTGCCAAGAAGCGTCGCCCCCGCCTTCGCGGGGGCGACGGGTGAGCAAGACTGACGGCTCATGCCCGAATGAATTCGCAGTCGAATGACCGCGCCGCTTCAGGGGCATAGCTGCCGCGCCCGATATCGTGGGCCGCCGTCAGCCTCACCACTTCGTCGCCCCCGCGAAGGCGGGGGCCCCGCTTCTTGGCAACCTCTCGGCCCGGCGCCTACCCGGAGGGCCCTGGATCAGTCGTCCCGCTTCAGCGCCTTGAGCGCCGCGAAGGGCCCGCTGTCCTCGGGCGTGCCGATCCCGGCCGCCTTGCGCGCGGCGTCGGCATCGGGGCCAGTGAGGAACGGGTCGATGGCGAGCGCGAGGCTCTGCGCCACGGCTTCGCCAAGGTCGATATGCGAGCCAGCATATTCGATCTCGTCGCAATCGCTGGCGTCGAGTTCGATTTCCTCGTCAGGCGTGTGGCCGTTCGCCTCAGGGACGAAGCGGAAGAACAGCGGCTCGTTTACCGAGACGTTCAGATCCTCGGCCGAGACCGCGCAGGACTGGATGAATTCGGCGCGGATAGTGCCGCGCGCCTCCACCTTGCGGTCCTTGCGGGTGAGTTCGAGATCGGCCGAAAGACTGTCGATCCGGACAAGGCCGAAACGCTGCGACAGCGCGTCGCGCTCGGCTTCGCTCGCTTCGAGGTGGGCGTCCTTGCCTTCGGCCTGCCGGATATCGAGACGGCGGGAGAATTCGGGGGTGAATTCGGCGGGAGTGGGGTGGTGTTCGCTCATCTTGGGATCCTTGCGGCAAGCAGGTCTTCGGCCGAAAGCGCGTCGATCCCGGCGGCAAGCGCCTTGATCGGAGCCACCAGCACGGCAGCATCGGCGCCCTCGCGCAGGGTTACATTGCGTTCCAGCACTTGGGCCAGTGCGGCATCGCCTTCGGGAAACGCTTCGCGCAGCGCACCGATTCGGCCGCCGAGCGCGCTCATCAGCTTGCCCATGTGCTTGCCGACCACTAGATCGCCCACGCCGGACTGGCGAAGCTGTCCGTCCATGTCGCTGACGAACAGTTCGGTCAGGCGCGCGGCGGGATCGATCAGGGCGTCGTCCCGCTCCATGCGCAGGATGACGATCGCCAGCACCAGCGTTACCGCGTCGAAGCGGCCGCCGACGGAATCGGCCACGCCATATTCCGCATACCACGGTTTTTCGCGGGCAATCTCGACCACGCGGTGCCACAGCGGGCGAACGGCATCGCGGCGCACTTGCGTTGCATCGGGGTGTTTGCCGATCAGGCGGGAGAGCAGCGTCACTATATTCGGGCCTTTCCTCGGCGCCCCTCGTCGCCCGCTTGTGCATGCAGGCATCGTTCATGGGCAATTCAATCAAGCTGCCCCAACGCCCATTGCGCGACAAGCCGCTGGGCCCTAAGGCTCGGTACCGTTATTTCGGGTCGATATATGGCTCTCGCACCGGCAGGCAATGGCCGGAGCGGACCGGCCCCGTGAATTGGAGTGGGAAAATGCGCGGTTCTGGTCACGGCTCTCGCCGTAAAGCCAAGGCGGCAGGTGTCGTTCTGGCGCTTGCGGCGCTGACGGGGGGCTGCACGTCCATCAGGGACCATCGCGGTTACCTGATCGACCAGACGCTGCTCGATTCGGTCTCTCCGGGGATCGATAACCGGCAGTCTGTGGAAAAAACCCTCGGCCGCCCGACTTTCGTGAGCCAGTTCGGCGAGAAGGACTACTATTACGTCTCGCAGGTGGTGAAGACGCCGCCGTTCGGCCGTCCGCGCACCGCGCAGGAAACGATCCTGCGCGTCCGCTTCGATGCGGCGGGCAATGTCCTCGGCGTCGACAAGGCGGGCATGGAAGACGTGGCGCGGATCAGCCCCGATGGCGACAAGACGCCCACGCTCGGCCGCCATCGCGGCCTGCTCGAAGATCTGTTCGGCAATATCGGCACGGTCGGTGCCGCCGGCATGGGCGGCCCGCAGCAGCCCCAGGGCCCGGGCCCGAACGGCAGCTGATTCCGGCGCGGTCCTTTATCGGGATCGACTTGAAATGCCCGCGGGGTCGTACGGCGATTCCGCGGGCATTTTCGTTTACGGACAGCGCCCGACCGCTTGAACGCGGGGCGCGCCACCATATATCCGCCCCCATGGACAATAGCGGGGCGAGCCACGGCCTGATCCAGTGGCACGGAACAACCATCATCGGCGTGAAAAAGGGCGGCAAGACCGTCATTGCCGGTGACGGACAAGTCTCCATGGGCAACACGGTCATGAAGCCCAATGCGCGCAAGGTGCGCCGCATCGGCGAGGGCGGCAGCGTCATCGCCGGTTTCGCAGGCGCCACGGCCGATGCCTTCACGCTTTTCGAGCGGCTTGAGCGCAAGCTGGAGCAGCATCGCGGCCAGCTGATGCGCGCCGCCGTCGAACTCGCGAAGGACTGGCGGACCGACAAGTTCCTGCGCAATCTCGAAGCCCTGATGATCGTCGCCGACGAGGAGACCCTGCTGGTCCTCACCGGCAATGGCGATGTGCTGGAGCCCGAGGGCGGGATCACCGCGATCGGTTCGGGCGGCAACTATGCGCTGGCCGCCGCGCGCGCGCTGGACGAATACGAGGAGGACGCCGAGCGGATCGCCCGCCGCGCCATGGCCGTCGCCGCCGATATCTGCGTCTTCACCAACGACCGTGTCACGGTCGAGACCATCTGAGTTTTCGGGACATCATGAAAGACAACCTGACCCCCAAGGCCATCGTCCGCGCGCTCGACGAGCATATCGTCGGCCAGAGCGAGGCCAAGAAGGCCGTCGCCGTTGCGCTGCGCAACCGTTGGCGCCGCCAGCGCCTGTCGCTTGAACTGCGCGACGAGGTGACGCCCAAGAACATCCTCATGATCGGCCCGACGGGCTGCGGCAAGACCGAGATCAGCCGCCGCCTTGCCAAGCTGGCCGATGCGCCTTTCGTGAAGGTGGAAGCCACCAAGTTCACCGAAGTCGGCTACGTCGGCCGCGACGTGGAGCAGATCGCGCGCGACCTTGTTGAGGAAGCGATCCGGCTGGAGAAGGAACGCCGCCGCGATTCGGTGCGCGAAGCGGCCAGCAAGGCGGCGATGGAGCGCCTGCTCAATGCGCTTGTCGGCGAAAATGCCTCGGAAGCGACGCGCGCCTCGTTCCACCAGCGCATCACCGAAAACGCGATGAACGAGACCGAAGTCGAGATCGAGGTCGAGGATACGCCCTCGGCGCCGATGGAGATCCCCGGCATGGGCGGCTCGGTTGGCATGATCAACCTGTCGGACATCATGGGCAAGGCGTTCGGCGGCCAGAAGCTCACGCGTCGCAAGATGAAAGTGCCCGACGCCTGGGACAAGCTGGTCGACGAAGAGTCGGAAAAGCGCATGGACCAGGACGACGTCGCCCGCACCGCGCTGGCGAATGCGGAGACCAACGGCATCGTCTTCCTCGACGAGATCGACAAGATCGCCGTCTCGGACGTGCGCGGCGGCTCGGTAAGCCGAGAAGGCGTGCAGCGCGATCTGCTGCCGCTGATCGAGGGTACGACCGTGGCCACCAAGTACGGGCCGATGAAGACCGACCACGTGCTCTTCATCGCCTCGGGCGCGTTCCACGTCGCCAAGCCGAGCGACATGCTGCCCGAACTTCAGGGCCGCCTGCCGATCCGGGTCGAGCTGAAAGCGCTGACCGAGAAGGACTTCGTGCGCATCCTTTCGGAAACGCGCGCGAATCTGGTCACGCAGTACAAGGCGCTGCTCGCCACCGAGGAAGTTGCGGTGGAGATTACGCCGGGTGCGGTCAGCGAGATCGCCCGCATCGCCGCGCTGGTGAACGAGAGCGTCGAGAACATCGGTGCCCGCCGTCTCCAGACCGTGATGGAAAAGCTGCTGGAGGAACTCAGCTTCGAGGCCGAGGACCGCAAGGGCGAGACCGTGACGATCGACGAGGCCTACGTGCGCGACAAGCTGGAAGGCCTGGCGGGCAACGCGGACCTTTCGAAGTACATCCTGTAAGCGGAAGCTTCAGCGACAGACAAAGGGCGCGGGGGAAACTCCGCGCCCTTTTTTGTTCCTTGAATGTTCCCTGCGATCGGTTAGCTTCGCTTTAGATAGGGAGAATCGTCATGAAGCTCGAAGGTGGATGCCAGTGCGGCGACGTGCGCTACCGCGTCGAGGGTGAGCCGCTCCACGCGGCGTTCTGCCATTGTGAGGACTGCCGTAAGTCCGCCGGTGCGCCGGTGGTGGCATGGGCTGCGTTCAAGTCGTCGGACTTCGAAGTCCTACGCGGCGAGGTGGCGGTGTACAACTCCAGCGGCTCGGCCATGCGGCACTTCTGCCCGCGTTGCGGCACGGGCCTGTGGTACACGAACGAGGCATATCTTCCGGGTCTGGTCGACATCCAGATCGCCACGCTCGACGATCCGGAGGCGCTGCCGCCGGGCGCGCATATTCAGGTGGCCGAACGCATTTCGTGGATGACGGATACGACCGGCGTGCCGGAATTCGAGCGCTATCCGGGTGGGTGATTCGGCCTTCCCCGTGGCAGCTGACGCTGCCGCGTTGAATCTCGATCGCGATGGAGCCTGCCATCATCCGGGGTTGGCGGCGTCGATCCTTGGCAATCTCATGGTGATTCTCGCAAAGTGGCCCGACGGTCATGCAGGCGTTCGAATAACTGGCGATCCGGACCTGGCACGCATGCTGGGAGCGGAAGAGCCTATCGGCGCACTGGTGGCCTTGGCGAATGGCCGTGCCGTGCGTCCGGTGCGAGCAGTGCTGTTTGACAAGAACGAGCGCACCGACTGGTCGCTTGGCTGGCATCAGGATCGCACTGTCGCCGTGCGGGCGCGTGCGGAGGTTTCCGGCTTTGGCCCGTGGTCGGTCAAACAGGGCATTCACCATGTCGAGCCCCCCTTCGCGGTGATAGACGACATGCTGACGGTTCGAATTCACCTTGATTCGGTGGACACGGAAAATGCGCCGCTGCTGATTGCGACGGGCTCGCATCGCCTTGGCCGTATATCGGTGGGCGAAGTGGAGAATGTGGTCGAGCAATCGCCGATTCACGTGTGTCTGGCACAAGCCGGCGATGTCTGGGTCTATCGCACGCCGATCCTCCACGCCTCGAACGCGGCACGGCCCGGTCGCAGGCGGCGGGTGCTTCAGGTGGATTATGCCGCCGGGGACTTGCCAGCCCCATTGGAGTGGTTAGGCATCTGAGCATTCGAACCTGAGAGGATGCCGATGTACCAGACGCCCGAAGACCGCCCGATCTACCGCCTGCTCACTGGAGCGGACGACCGCGCCTTTTGCGAGCGCGTGTCCGAGGCGTTGGCGCAGGGTTGGCGGCTCTACGGCTCGCCCTCGCTTTCATGGGATACGGCCGAAAACTGCATGAAGGCCGCCCAGGCCGTGGTCTGGCACGAGGCTGATGTGGTGAAGTGAGAAAGCGCGCCGTGGATCAGTGGTCCACGGCGCCTTCGGGCAGCAGCGGTGCCAGTCGCTCGATGATCAGGCGTCCCTCCGCCTCGTCGATGCTCTGCCCCATGCGGATGGTCGACGCGCCGTAGTCGAACGATATGCATCCCGCGCGTCGGGACAGCAGCGGACCGCCCAGTCCTCGATTGAAATTGAAGGCGAATGGCATCGCGCCATTAATCCTCATGTGGCGCAACTGGCTGATTGGATAGGCGCGTTCCCGGCTGAAGCCGAACATCCGCCAGCCATGGACAAGACGCCCGGAATCCACGCGGATCACTTCCGAGCCGCTGAATTGCCAGAGGATCGAACCGGCGGCGAAGATCCAGCCCAAGGCCCAGAAAATGAGCCAGACCACAAGGAAGGGCTCAGGGGAAACAAGCAGCGAGGTGATCGCCGCGATGCCGCCAGACGTCCACAGCGTCAGCCAGAAACACAGGAACACCAGCCCAAACCAGAACTTGCGTGCCGGAATCCGGATTTCCGGCTGGCGAACCCCGCCTTCGATGATGAAGCGGGCGGGGCGGAGAGGAGCTTCCTTGACGGCCATGCCGCTGGATTAAGTCAGCTCCTCGGCAGAAGCGAATTAAATCAATTCCCTCACGCCGATCACTCGGCCGCTTCGATCATCGCCTCCGCTTCGGCGGCCTGACGCGCCCACATTTCGGCGTAGAGCCCGTCGAGCCGCAGCAATTGCGCATGAGTACCGCTCTCGGCCAGTTGCCCGTCGTTCAGCACGAGGATCCGGTCGGCATCGGCAATCGTCGAAAGGCGGTGCGCGATGGAAAGGCTAGTGCGGTTTTCCGACACGCGGTGGAGCGTGGCGAGGATGTCCTGCTCGGTCCGCGTATCCAGTGCCGAGGTGGCTTCGTCCAGCAGCAGGATCGGCGGGTTCTTCACCAGCGTACGGGCAATCGCCACGCGCTGCTTCTCACCGCCCGAAAGCTTGAGGCCGCGCTCGCCGACTTCAGTGTCGTAGCCCTGCGGCAGGCGGTCGATCAGCCCCAACAGCGCAGCGCCGCGCGCGGCATTCTCGACATCGTCCTGCGTCGCATCGTCGCGGCCATAGGCGATGTTGTAGCCGATGGTGTCGTTGAACAGCACCGAATCCTGCGGGACGATGCCGATGGCGGCGCGCAGGCTGGCCTGCGAGACTTCGGCGATGTCCTGCCCGTCGATCAGGATGCGGCCCTGCTGCGGATCGTAGAAACGGAACAGCAGCCGCGCGATGGTCGACTTGCCCGCGCCGGAGGGGCCGACGATGGCGAAGTTCTGTCCGGCGGGCACGTCGAACGACAGGCCCTTGAGGATGCCGCGATCGGGTTCGTAGCCGAACACGACGTTCTCGAATGTGATTGAGGGGCGATGGATCACCAGAGCCGGGGCGCCGGGCCTGTCCGAGACTTCCTGCGGCTCGTCGAGCAGGCGGAACATCTCCGCCATGTCGATCAGGCCCTGCCGGATCGTGCGATAGACCATGCCGAGCATGTCGAGCGGGCGGAACAGCTGGGTCAGGTAGGTCTGTACGAAGACGAGTTCGCCAGCGGTCGCCTGCCCCCGGTACCATTGCCAGACCGTATAGGCGAGGGCGCCTGCCATCAGCAGGTTCACCACCACTCCCTGTGCGATGTTGAGCAGGCCAAGCGAGTTCTCGCTCTTTACCGCCGCCTCGGCATAAGCGCGGGTGGCCTGCGCATAGCGGGCTTCCTCGCGGTGCTCCGCCGAGAAATACTTCACCGTCTCGTAATTGAGCAGGGAATCCACCGCGCGGGCGAGCGCTTGCCCGTCCAGCCGGTTCATCTGTTCGCGCAGCTTGGTGCGCCATTCGGTAATCGTGCGCGTCACCCAGATATAGGCCGCGATGGCGACGGCGGTGGCGATGACGAGCCCCGGCCCGAAATTCACGTAGAAGATCACCGCGACGGCCACGAGTTGCAGAACGGTGGGCGCGATGTTGAACAGCATGAAGTAGAGCATCGTGTCGATGCTCTTGGTCCCGCGTTCGATGGTCTTGGTTACCTCGCCGGTCCGACGGGCGAGGTGGAAGCGCAGCGACAGGCGGTGGAGCTGGGCGAAGACGTTTTCGGCCAGTTCGCGCGTCGCGTCCTGCCCCACGCGCTCGAACACGATGTTGCGCACGTTGTCGAAGATCGCCTGCAACAACCGCCCGGCCGAATAGCCAAGCACGGTCAGCATCGCCAGTTGCACCAGCTTCGGGCCGGTCGCGCCCATCAGGTCGACCGCCCATTTCATCAGATAGGGCAGGGCGAGCTGCGTCGCGGTGGACAACAGGATGAACAGGCAGGCCCAGACGATCCGCCAGCGCAACGCCGGATTCCCGACAGGCCAAAGGTACGGCATGAAGCGCAAGAGGGTGCGCCAGCCATCATGGCGGGCGGCGGGGGAGTTAACGGAAGTGTCTGGCGGCATCCGCGCTATTTAGTGCGAAGGTCGCGGGAGGCAATCTTTCTCAGGAAATCGTCAGGCCGTTCGACATTGGCCGGCAGGTCGAACAGGACCTTGCGGGTCGAGAAATCGATGGCAATGCGCTTGAACACGCGCAGCTCGCGCATGCCGAGGAAGATCGCCGGCCGTCGCTCAAGCCCCAGTTCCTTGAATGCCGGCGAATCCGCGAAGGCGATCGACACGTTGGTCAGCGAAAGATCCTCGATCTTGAGCCGGTGGGCGATCACCAGTTCGGCGGCAAGCTCTTCTCCGGTCACGCTGGAAAGGCGGACGGTGCCCACCAATTGCTTGCTCATGGCCTTCTGCAAGGCAAGGTTGCCCACCGCGCTGGTCGCTCCGGTGTCGATGACGACATCGGCGCGGATGCCGTCGATCATGGCATTGGTCATGATGAGGCGGCCCAGGCGCTTGCGGGCGTGGACCACGATCTCATAGCCGTTGTTCTGCGTCTCCTGGGCCGGGGCGATCGCGATGGTGCCCTGATCGAAGTCCAGGGTGACGCGCTGGCCTTGCAGGCTGTCTGTACCGACGATGCCGTCCGCGCCGATGTTCTGCCCTTCCAGCAGCGGGACGGTCAGATCATGGAAGGCGCGGTTGCCAATGGCGAAAGTTTCCAACCGCGCCGTCGCTACGTCGCTGGAGCCTGCCATGCCCACCACCGTCACTGCCGGACCCAGCGTGAGCCCAAGAGTGGTGGCCAGCGCGCTCGAAACCACGGTTTGCTGCGATCCGGTGTCGATCATGAAGTGGTAGGGCCCTTGTCCCTGCACCGCGACGGCCACGGTCATACGCTCGTCTCGATCGGTTCCGGTCCGGAGAGTCTGGCCGGTTGTATCGTCGTCGTCCGCCATCGTCCCGGGAACTTCGGGCACCGGCGTTACAGGTGAGGACGCGGCGCCTGAGATCGCCGGTGTGGCGACCAAAAGCGTCAGCGCAAGTGCGCCGCCAATCATGTCATCCTCCCCGCGAAGCTTGAGCTTCGTCGGATTGTTGTCGGGTAGCGATGATATCACGAGTCGGGCGAATTCACCACGTTTTGCCGTCGCTTGAAGGCGGGAATTCGGGACATGACCGGATGGATGAGATGGAGCGCCATTCCGGCCAGATCGGCGCGCGCGGGATGGCGCAGCAGCGCGATCGCCAGAACCCAGGCAATCCCGCCCAGCGCGCCGCTCGCGACCAGCCCGGTGAAGCCAAGCGTGGCCGGGCTTCGCCAGAACGTGACCGCCCAAAGCGCGGGCAGGGCGGTCACCAGTGCAACACTCAGACTGGCCGCATAAGTGCGCAGTATCGCTCGCCAACTGAAGCCGACCAGCCTTTGCATCCAACCGGCGTAGATGCACAGCCAACCCAGGCCATACACAATGCGCGAGGCCGCCGCCGCTTCCACCCCGATGGCCGCGCCGGCCATCAGCGTGCCCACCGAAAGCGCGGTATCGGCAAGGTTGAACCAGAACAGGCGGCGCAAGTGCCCAAGCAGGATCGGCAGGTCCATGTGCAAGGGCAGGGCGACGAAACAGCACTCGGCAATGGCGACATAGGCCAGCAGCGGCGCGGCGCCGGCCCAGCCCGGGCCATAGAGCAGCAGGATCACCGGCTGGGAAAGCACGGCCAGCAGGGCCATGGCCGGCCAGACGATGGCGCCATGCGCGGCCACCACCCGCTCGTAGTAAGGGCCCAGTTCGCGCCCTTCGTCACGCAGCCGCGCGAACGTGGGATAGTAGATCGAGCCGACCGCGCCGGCGACGAGGTAATGGAGCTGCGATGCCAGCGCCACGCCCCGGCTGAACAGCCCGGTCGCGGCCATGCCCTGTAAGCGGCCGACGATGAGGTCCGGCGTGCGCATCCCGATCCCGCCTGAGAGGTAGAGCAGCGCGCTGCCCGAGCCGAACGTGATGATTTCCTTCAGACGCGCGGGATTGAGGCCCAGCCCGGGCCGGGTCGGGCGCAGGATCTGTGCCATGATCGCCCTGACCGCCGCCTGCGCGATCATGGCCCAGGCCAGCGATTCCGCTGAAAAGCCAAGTGCCGCAAGCGTTAGCGCGCAGCCGCTGCTGGCGATCGCACCGGAAGCGTTTACGAGGAACGTCCCCCGAAAGTCGAGCCGGCGTGACAGCAAGGCCACCGGCACCACACTCCACGGATTGAGCAGGTAGGAAGCGGCGATCAGCGCGAGAATGGGGAACAGTCGCGGCTCGCCATAGAAGCGTGCAACCGGCCATGCGAGCGCGAGGATCAGCGCGGCCAGCAGGAACGAGAAGGCCACCGCGATCACGGTGCAATGGCGGACCGTCTCGTCGTCGGCGGTCGGATGGCGGCCGAGATAGCGCGTCAGGCCGAAATCCTGAATCACCGAAAGGATCATCGCCGTCGCCAGTGCGACGGAAAACATGCCGATTTCTTCGGGTTTCAGGAAAAAGCGGGAGACCAGAACCGAAGTGATGAACTGAAGTGCGAACTGCGAATACTGGCTCGCCGCAGCCCATAGCGCTGCCGATTTCACGCTTCCGCTGCCACGTCCGCTTTCGGGCCCGGATGAGGTAGGCGTCGCCGTTTTCATGTCGCCATTGTCCTGGTGAGCGTCGCGGCAAGGCGCAGCGCCCGCATCGGCTCACCGAAGCGCACCAGCCTTGCCACCGTGCGCCACATGCCCTCGCGCCGGCCGCCTTCGCGTAAGTGGGTCATCAGCAGTTCGAAACCCTCGTCGCGCAGCGCGGCGGAGGAATAGAGCAGGCCGAGGGCGACCTGCTCACGAACCGCGCGCGCGGTGCCGGGGCGATCGAACAGGGCATCGAGATCGTCGATCGAAGGCAACCGATCGAGCAGGGCGGTGGGGTCACCATGCCCGGCCTGCCGCTCCTGCCAGGCCAGGCGGGCTATGGCGGTGCCGATCTGCTGTTCGGTCGCATGGCGGGAGGAAACCTGTCCCGGATAGCGCCGATATCGTACAAGCCGCTCGGGGATATTGCCCATCCGGGTGACGCTGGCGAGCCGCAGCCAGAGGTCGAGGTCCTCGCAGTGACGGAAAGCGGCGTGATAGCCGCCGACCGCGAGCACGATGTCGCGCCGGAACATGGCTGCGGGGTGGCAGATCAACTGGCCGCCCGTCTCGATTGCGGCAAGTATGTCGTCATGGGTGAGGGGGTGGTCCTCCCCGCCGCGCGTCAGTTGCTCGCCATGTTCGCCGATATCCTCGCTCCAGCTGCCTACTACACCGTAGTCGGGATGGCCGGCGAGAAAGGCGATCTGCTTTTCGAAGCGGTCGGGACGGCAGATATCATCGGCGTCCATCCGCGCAACGAGCGGGGCACGGGCGGCTTCAAGCATCTCGTTGAGACTGGCGATAAGCCCGCGATTTTCACGGATGACAGGACGGATACGGGAATCGCGAGACGCATATTCGCGGATGATCGCGGGGGTCCGGTCATGCGACCCGTCGTCGATGATCAGGAACTCGAAATCGCCAAAGCTTTGGACAAGCACGCTTTCTATGGCGTCGGCGAGGTATCGCTCGCTGTTGTAGACGCTCATGGCAACGCTGATCGCCGGTGTCGGCATGAAGATGAATTTCCGTTCCTGCGCGAGGGGCGAAGAGTGCGCGGTTCCTTGCTCCGGCCTTAAGCCTGCGTGGTAAACAAACGGTTGCAGATACGGCGCTGACCGACCGAGGAAATGCGCCGTCTTCGGACCGTGCCGCGTTTCCCGCTTCGAGTGCCGCAGCGCTTCCCATCAGGGCCCCTCCCGCGAACCTGGCGCAAATCGGCCAATTTTGGAAAAAAGTCACTTTTTTGAAATTGGAGAGTTGACCGAATCATTGGGCGGACTTAGA
>NZ_SLVB01000007.1 GCF_004341845.1 Novosphingobium sp. PhB165
GCCGGACGATGACGTAGTTGCCGGCGGCGGGACCGCTGATCGCGGCGCTGTCCACCGTGATGGCATAAGTCCCGACATTGGACAGTTCGGTGGCCTGCGTGGAGAGCGCAGCGACCATCGTGTTGGACACCTGATCGCCGTTCTTCCAGCCGGTCGTCGTCGCGGTGAGCGTGGGGTTGGCTTCGCCGAAGAGGCGGCTCTGGTTGTTGGCCGCAACCGTCAACTGCGCCGGATCGATTAACAGCGAACCATCGGCATAGGTGAGAACATAGTTGCCCGCCGCCGCGCCGGTCAGCACGCCGTTCGACGGCGTGATCGCATAGGCGCCCACAGATGAGAGCACGTTGGCCGTCGTGGCGAAGTCCACCGAACTCAGGTTTGTCCTGGTCTGATCGTTGTTGACGAATCCGGTGAGCGTGAAGTGACTGTTCTGGCCGGCAGCGATCCAACCGGGATTGGTGTCGCCATAGACCCGGCTGTCGCTATCGGCGAGCAGGGTCAGCGGACGGGGGACGATCTCCAGATTGCCGGGCGTGTAAGAGACGATGGTGTAGTTGGTGTTGACTGCCAGCGAGCCGATATTGGTGGGGTAATGGCCGACGTTTTCGCCCGCCGTCCGCCCCTGCGCCCCGCTGAGCACTGTGGCGGCGCTCTCCCCGTTCTTGAGGCCGGTGACGCCGAAAGTCAGTTCGGGATCGGCGTCTCCATAGGTCTTCAGGAAATTGTCCGAGACAATCGACAGCGGTGCGGGGATGACGGTCAGCGTGCCGTTGCTGAAATCGTACGTGTACCGATCATACACGAACCCGGATGTCGGCGGCGGTGTCACCACCAGCGGATAGTCGCCCACCGGGGACGTCGGCGTCGCGCTGGTGGAGATTGTCGGGAGCGGCAGCTCATAGCCGCTGATCTGGCTGGCGACGTATTGATCGACGCCGAGGAAGGTTGGGCCGCTTCCCTGGAAGGAGAACGCCGGATTGGCATCGCCATATTCGCGCGAAACCGGGTTGGGGGTGCCGCTGAGCGAGACCTGCCGGATCTGCACCGTGCCGGGCGTAGTCGTCGTGCGATAGAACTGGACTTGCGCGGCTTCGGCGAACTGGACACCGAAATCGGGCGCGAAGAACAAGCGGAGCGCGGCCGTCACGCTGCTGGTAGCCCCGCCGAGCGAGGCGATCAGGTTTTCGGAAATGCTCTGCTGGGGGTGATAGCCGATTTCCTCGGGATCCGTCCCGCCAACGCCGGAAAAGCCCTCAACGCCCCATGCGGCCGTGGTGTAGACGGGGTTGGTCCAGGTCACCACCGAACCGCCCGCCGCCGCGAGTGCGAAGCCAGCCGGGCGGTTGGCGGCAGTCGTTTCAGGCGCAACCGTGTAAGCACTGCCGCCGATCGAATAAGTCAGCGAGCGCACACCGTAGTCGGAAGAATCGGTGAGCGACGGATCGGGCTGGTTGCTGTTCCCCGGCAGGGGTTGATAGGGCAAGGCGGAGAAGACCAGCGTGTCGAACGTCTGCCCGGCCTGCGCCCCGGTAAGCGCCAGATTTAGCACCTCGTCCACCGGCCCAGTTGGGGCGGTCGTCGAAGTGAACTCCTGCGTTTGCAACAGATCGGTGGTGGTCTGCTCCACGCCGCTCAGGGTCTGGAGCGTGAAGGGATCGACCACGGTGCCGACCGGGCTGGTGTTGGAGGCATTGGTCTCGCGGAACAGGAACGTGCCGCTCCGCGCCGAACCGGCCAGGTTCAGCGTGAAATTGTCCCAACTGCCCAGACTCACCGTGCCGCCGATCGCCCCGATATTCTCGGCCAGGATCGCGCTGTTGTCGGCCTGGATGATGCTGCCGGTCGAGCGGGTCTGCATCCACAGCGTGCCGCTACCGGTGGCGATGATGGCCCGCCGGGTAAAGTCCGTCTCGGTCGATCCCACGGTGCCTAGCAGGATATTGCCTTCGGCGCGCAAGGCCAGATTGCCGTTCTGCAACAGGATGGGCGCGTTGACGTGGATCTCGCTGTCCGGCCCGGTGGTGATCAGCTCCAGGCCGTTGGGCGATCCGGCCAGAGTGGTCGCGACGATCGGCGCATCGACGGTGATAAGGTTGTCAGCGACCAGCTGCACGCTGTTCGACGCCAGCGCGGAAACGACCGTGGAGGCATTGATCGAGGAAGGCCCGGTCGCACCATTGGCCTCGCCCGGCGAGGACGCGGAGCCGCCGCTCGCCACGATGGCAAGGCTGGTCGGATCGAGCAGCCATGTGCCCGTTCTGCCAAGCGCGCTATAAGTCGAGACCGCGGCATTGGCGCCGATGTCGAGCAGGCCCGAACTGGAGGTTTCGACAAGGCCGCCGGCGGCATTCTTGCCCGTGGCCCCAGCCAGCACCTGACCATCGAAATGAGTCGCCCCATCCGACCAGACGACGACCTTTCCGCCGCCCCCGACACCGGACACATCGAGCAATGCCCCGGAAGCGACCGTTACGTCATGCGCATGGGCCAGCGTTCCCTGCCCGCGATAGTCGCCGCCGACAAGGATCGTCCCGCCGGCCCCCTCACCATGAGCGTCGATGCGCGCGCCACCGGCAAGGTTTACCGATGTGCCGGTGATCGCCACTTGCCCGCCGCTTGCGCCGCCAATGCCGCTCGCATCGATCCGACTGGCAGCGCCCAGTTGCACTTGTCCGCCTTCCGCCAGCAGGGACACTTTCCCGGCGCTTGTCCCAATGCTCCGGGCTTCCACCACGCCGTCGAGATTGATCGCAAGGGCCATCACGTCCCGCGCGGTCCGGGCAGTGAGCACCACGCTGCCGCCGTCCGCCGAAATGATCCCGCTGTTGGCCACGAGCGCACCGGCCTCCGTGGCCTTATGAGTCACCGGATCGGTGATCGCCACCTGCACCATCCCGTCGCCGGTAAAGTCGATGGTCGCCGCCGATCCCGCACCCAGCGTGACCGAGCCGAGGCGGGCCTGAATCAGCCCGTCATTGGCGACGCTCCCGCCCAGCAGCGCAACGAAACCCCCGTCCGCAACTTTTATCCGGCCCGAATTGCGCACTTGTGCGGAGGAATCGCCCGAACCGGTCAGCACCAGCCGCCCGCTATCGAGAAAGCTCCGTTCGTCGACATTGAGCGTAGTGGCGACCAGCGAACCGACATCGATGCGGGCATTGCTGCCGAACACCACGCCGTTGCCGTTCTGGATGATGACGCGGCCATTGGCGCTAATGGCGCCGTCGATCGCACTCGCGGTGGCGGAATGGACGCGGTTGAGCGTGGCCGACTGCGCGTCAGGCTGCGCGAAGACGACCGATTCCTGCCTGGCCACATCGAAACTCGCCCAGTCCACCACGCCGCGCGGGGCGGATTGGGTAACGGTCGTCACTGTGCCGCTGCGGCTGACGGCCATGGTGGACGAATCGTAGACGGCCCCTGCGGGTCCTGCTGATGCGGCGTGGGCAGCGAGGCTGAAGCATCCTGCGAAAACCGAACACCCCAGAAGGAGCACTTGCCTTGCGCGAAGCATCTGCGTCATCGGGCACCTGCCTCCATCGCTTCCGGCCGCGCAAACGATAAAGAATGATCGCGCCCGAAATCAGTGAAAACCCTGAACCAGGATACATTGTGCGGTAAGCAAAATCAGTTCCATGTATGCACATGAAATCTGGAGAGAGTCTACCCTATAGTCATATAGCTAACGGATTAACTCGCCGCAGAAGTGTCATAATATTCGATGCAAACTTGTTATGAGCGCCCGAAACCCGTCATTATTGAGCGAAACAGACAAACTGCACACCCTTTCTCGAACGTTCCTATTTTCGCTGTTTTCGTCTATTCTTGAAACCGGATGGCGTTTCCATCCAGCTCAAGCGCTCAAAGATGCGAAGCATGGCCGGAAACGGAGACACAATCCGCCCGAGGCATCGCCTTCAGCAACTCTGCGTGGAACGTCCCGCTATAGGTCTGCGCGTTGGAACACGCGTTCAACGGCAATGCGAAAAGGAGCGCGGCGGACCACCCGCACAACCTCCGGATCGATCCCGGCATTGGCCAGAACGGGAGGCCATTCGCCCGGACGCATCGAGCGCGCGATCGAGAGCTGCCCATCCTCGCGCACGATGCGGTGCACGCCCATGGCGCGGGCCAGCCATGGAAATCCGTGGTAGGCGAAAAAATGGCGATGCAAGTCGCAGATCAGCCATCCCTTGCAGGCCTCGGCTTCCATGAAACGCACGAAGCGCTCCAGTTGATCGTCGCTCATGTGATGGGCAACCTGGCTGCTGACGATGAAATCGAAGCGTTCGGGTTGCTCGGCATAGTCTCCGGTGCGGTAATCGATGTTGAGGCTCGCCGGTGTCGCCGCCCGGGCCAGACCCTCGCTGGCGGGGTTGAGATCGACCCCCATCAGCCTTGCGGCGATGTTCCGCTTCGCCGCCCACTTCGCCACCGTGCGCAACTGGTCGCCATAACCGAAGCCGACGTCCAGCAGGCTGAACGACCTGCCCTCGCCAAGCGCGCGCGCCAGGAAGGCGGTTGTCGAATGCGCCGTGAAAGTCCAGCGATTGACCCGCCCCAGATCGCGCAAGACCTTGCCATAGACACGCGGGTCAAGGTCCAGAGCATCCATCTGCTCTTCCAGGCGGGACCGGACGGACAGGCTTTTCACTGCACCACGATCTCGCCGGTCATGCCGAAGGAGCTGTGCATGAAATGCGTGCAGCGCAGCTTGTAGGTTCCCGCGTGCGGCGTGACGAAATGGACATCGACACTCTGCCCCGCATCCAGCGCAATCTTGCCGCCCGAGACTTTCGCACGGTCCGCATCCATGACCTTCGCCGCCGCGAAGAATTCCTGCGCCGCGAAATCATGCCCGCCCGACGCCCGGTTTTGCAGGCGCAGATCATAGGCCTGCCCGGCCTTCAGCGTAATCTTGTCGGGCGTGAACTTGAAGTTGGAAAGCTCTACGGAGACGACCTCGGCGTGGGACCAGTCCGGCGGGCCCGGCGGACTTTGCGCGGCAGCCGGTGCGGCAGCAAGCATCAATACGCCGATGGCGATCCCATCACGAACAATCATGTGCCAAACTCCTGCATCCTTTTGACCGCACAAACTTTTCCCGGCCCTCTTTCCGGCCGGGGCCAGCAAAGGTATCTCACCATTCGGTCATGCGTTGAAGCGCTATCTGCCCCTTCGCGGGGCTTGCCGGAACCGGAGAAAGCGCGCAGTCTCCGAAATGTATCGCGTGGGAGCGTAGCGATGAAGGGCATATGCATGGCGATGGCGTGTGCACTCGCAATTTTCGGCTCCCCGCAAACGGTTGCGGCACAAACGGGCGTCTATGGCCGGTGGCTCACCGATGACGGGGCTGGCGTGGTTGAAATCGCCCCATGCGGCAGCGCGCTTTGCGGCAAACTGGTAGCCGTGCTCGATCCCAAGGCCCCCGCGCACGACATCAACAATCCGGACCCCGCGCGCCGCGCCCTTCCGCTTGTGGGCGTTTCCATTCTGACCGGCCTCGTGCGAAGCGGGGACGGGTGGAGCGGCGGTCAGGCTTATGACCCGAAGGCAGGCCGCACGTACCGTGCTTCCATCCATCTGGCGCAGGACGGCAGGCTCGACGTGACCGGCTGCCTCCTCTTCGCCTGCCGCACCAAACACTGGACCCGGTTCAAGGAGAAACACGGATGACCTATGAAGATATCCTGGCCCTGATGGCCAAGGAAACGGGACTTCCGATCGAAAAGCTCCAGCCGGATATCACGCTCGCCACGCTCGACATTTCGTCCATCGATCTGGTCAGCATGCTGTTCGAGCTTGAGGACCAATACGGGATCGAACTTCAGCCCGAGGAACTCACGCGCGAGATGACCTTGCGCCAACTGTTCGAACGCATCGGGGTTGCCGTGCCGCAATGAGCGAACGCGTCCTCATCACCGGCATGGGCTGTGTAAGCGGGCTCGGCTACGGCGTTGCCGCGAACTGGCAATCCGTGCGCGAGGGCCGCAGCGCAATCCGTCCGCTCGCGCCATCGGCGCCGCCGGGCATAGCGGCGTGGGTTGACGATGCGGCAGTAGAAGCGCCGTTGCTCAAGGGCGTGGAGCCGGAACGCCTGCGCCGACTGGGGCGGCTCGACAGGCTTTCCGAATTCGCACTCGAAGCCGGGCTGGAAGCCGTTGCCAATGCCGGGCTGGCGCAGCATCCGTCACTGGCGCAGCGAACCGCAATCGTGCTGGGCTGCGGCAGCGGCGGCAACACCACGGTCGAAATCGCCTACGAGCGGCTCTTCGGCCAAGGCCAGCCCAAGGCCCATCCCCAGACCATTCCCAGTTCGATGATCGCAGCGCCCGCCGCCCATCTGTCCATGCTGCTGGGCGTCCACGGCCCTACCCTGACTTTATCCGGCGCCTGTGCCTCGTCCGCCCAGGCACTGGGCGAAGGCATGCACATGATCCGCGCCGGACGCGCCGATATCGTGATCGCGGGCGGGGCGGAGGCATGCCTCACGCGCGGTTCGCTCGCCGGTTGGCAATCGCTCGGCGTGCTGGCGCCTGACACCTGCCGCCCGTTCTCACGCGATCGCCGCGGAATGGTCCTCGGCGAAGGGGCCGCCGTGCTGGTGCTGGAAAGCGAACGCCATGCCCTGGCTCGCGGCGCGACCATCCACGGCGAACTGGCCGGCTACGGCACATCGAGCGACGCCGCCCATATGACCGCGCCCGATGTCGACGGGATTGCCGCCGCGATCCGCGCGGCGCACGACGATGCCGGCATTCCCGGTGAGGCCACGGCACTCATATCGACGCATGGCACCGGCACCGGACTCAATGATCCGGCCGAAACGGCCGCCATGCACCGGGTCTACGGCTCCGCGCTCGCACGCCACCGGGCGATCGCGACGAAATCCGCACATGGACACATGATCGGTGCGACCGGCGCAATCGAGTTCCTGATCGGCATGATGGCGCTTGGCGAAAATACCGCCCCTGCCGTGCTCAACTACCTCGGCCCCGATCCCGAGTGCGACCTGCCGCTGGTACTCGAACCCGAAGTCTTCGAGCCGGAGATTCTCGTATCCAACAGCTTCGCCTTCGGCGGGCTCAATTCGGTTCTGGTGGGGCGGCGCGCATGACATCCACCGTGGCCCGCATCAACCGCATCGGAACGGCCAATCCGCCGTTCGAGGTCCACGACGCGTTCCTTCGCTTCGTCGCTTCGGAACTGCCCGACGAACGCACCCGTCATGTGTTCGAGCGCATGGCCGCGCGTTCCGGGATCGAGCGGCGCTTTTCCTTCCTCCAGCCAGTGGTGCAGGAAGACGGTACAGTCGTGGAGACCGGCGGGTTCTACGGCAACGGCCCCTGGCCTTCGACCGGCACCCGCATGAAACGCTACGAGCGCGACGCACCCCGCCTCGCGCTGGAGGCGATTGCCGCACTTGACGGGGATATCGGCAAGGCAGGCATTACCCACCTCATCGTCGCCTCTTGCACCGGATTCATGGCCCCCGGGCTGGACCAGGTCATCATGGCCGAGGCCGGCCTCGATCCCGGCGTGGAGCGTACTGTCGTGGGCTTCATGGGCTGTTATGCGGCGGTCAATTCGCTGCGGCTGGCGCATCATATCGTCCGCTCCGAGCCCGCTGCGCGCGTGCTGGTGGTGACGATCGAGCTGTGCAGCATCCATTTCCAACGCAACCACGATCTGCCCAGCCTGCTCGCGATGCTCCTGTTCGGAGACGGTGCGGCTGCGGCGCTGGTCACCGCCGAGCCCGGGGGGATCGCCCTGCACGACTTCCGGGCCGCGACGATACCGGGAACCGCCGATGCGATCACCTGGAACATTCGCGATCAGGGCTTCGACATGCACCTTGGCGGCGAAGTTCCCGCCCGCATTGCCGCCGCGCTCGCCGCAGATGCCATGCGTAACGACGGGCATGGCCTGCTGCGCGGGCAATCGCCCGAGGACTTCGCGCTATGGGCGGTCCATGCGGGGGGACGGACCATCCTCGACGCGGTGGAGCACGGGTTCGCCCTTGGGCCCGAGGCGCTTGCCCCCTCCCGGTCCATCCTGCGCGACCGGGGCAACATGTCGTCCGCGACGCTGATGTTCATTCTGGCCAAGATGCTGGCGGACGAGGCGCGAGGTCCGGGCATGGCGCTGGCCTTCGGCCCGGGCATGGCGGCGGAAAGCTTCCGCTTCACCATCGAGGATTGAGGTGGCCGATGCCCTCATTCTGGGCGGAGGCCTTGCGGGCAGCGCCGCCGCGTGCCTGATCGCGCGCGACGGCAAACATGTGAGCCTGCTGGAACGCGAGACCGGCCCGCATCACAAGGTCTGCGGCGAATTCCTGTCGATCGAGGCGGTCGGCCATCTGCACCAGCTGGGTGTCGATCCTCTTGCGCTCGGCGCCGTGCCGATTGAGCGGATCCGCGTCGTGCAAGGGCACCATGACGTGGAGGCCGCCCTGCCCTTCACGGCGCTTGGCCTCAGCCGTTTCACGCTCGACGAGGCACTGATCGCCAAAGCCGAGACGTATGGCGCCCACGTCGAACGCGGCGTGCGGGTACTGGAGCTAAGCGGACGTACCGCGCGCACGACGCGGGGGGAGCGCGAAGGCCGCCGCGTCCTGCTCGCCACCGGTAAGCTACCCGTTCGCGAACAGGGCGTGGTCCTTTCCGGCCGCGCCGAAGACGGCTTCGTCGGCTTCAAGATGCACTACCGCCTCACGCCGGCAGCCGCGCGGCAACTGGCGGGAACGATCGTGCTGGCACTGTTCGACGGCGGCTACGCGGGCCTTCAGCTCGTGGAGGATGAGCGGGCCAACCTCTGCCTCATACTGCGCCGCAAGACGTTCTCGCAGCTGGGCGGGGACTGGACGGCGGTGCGCGGATGGTTCGAAAGCAATCCCGTGCTGCAACGGATACTGGCAGATGGCGATGCCCTGTTCGAAAAGCCGGTGGCGGTCGCCAACCTGACTTACGGCCTGCCGTCCCGCGACCACGCCGAAGGACCGGCGCTGAGCCTGGGCGACCGCTGGGCGATGACGCCCTCGCTTACTGGCGACGGCATGGCCATAGCCCTGCGCAGCGCCTTTCTCGCGGCGCAATGCGTCCTTTCGGAAGCGGATGCCGCATCCTATCATCGCCGGCTTGCGGCCCAGACACGCCGCCAGATTACCCGTGCAATGGTCCTTCAGAACGGGCTGGAATCATCGGCGCTCCGCTTCGCCGCATATTGGCTGGCGCGCCTTCACCCCCCTCTTCTTACCCGCGCAGCCCATGCAACGCGGCTGCCTGCCTGGAACGAAGCCTAGCAGCACTCTTTTGAGAAGCCGGCAACGGCAGCACTCCTACAAAGCCAAGGCCCTCAATGAAGAACGGGGCCATCATTCCGCATCCTTTGGCGCAACTGGCCGATGATCTTCCGAGACTCGCGCTTCCGGGCGGTTTGCAAGACGTAGATCCTTCCGGGTCAATCAATGAACCCCGATCCACCGACCAAGCTTCTCGGTTGGCATTTCTCACTACTTGCGTGAAAATATTGGCGGATTTAATCTGCGGGTCGCCATATTTTATGGACAGATGCCGTGAACATTTCGTGATGCATTCACTGAAATTGCCCGAAGATCAGCGGAGAGGGGTCCACAGTGCAACACCAGAAGCTGACAGCCGTAGCGCTCATTACGCGAAATTCTCTCTCCTATATTGAAAGCGTATTTTCGCTTAATGAAGCTCGTCAGCTTATCGTCAACGTTCCCGACGAATCGTTTGCCCATGCCTTGACCGGATTGGACATCGAACGCTGCATCACCCCCGAAGAAGGCGGTGGCTGGTTTGTTGCAAGTCATCCTCTGATCCGGGCCGATCTTCCGGCTCAGGTTACCTATACTTCGGGTACGGAGGGCAAACCCAAGGGTATTGTCCTGACCTATGCCAATCTCGCGGATGCCTCGGAACGCATAATAAACCAGATGGAGTTGACGTCTGACGTGCGTGAGTATGTGGGCGTGCCGGTTAACTACAGTTTCGGTTTTGCGCGCATACGCGCCGTCAGCGCGGTGGGCGGCCAGGCCTATCTGCCGCCACGCGGTTTCGATCCCCTCGAACTATCGCGAATGCTCAAGTCAGGCGAAGTCAACGCCCTGTCTGCGGTTCCCACGCTTCTGCGGATATTGCTTCAGGCGAAGGCCGTGATCGGTGACGCCGGCAAGAAGCTGCGCTGGATGGAAATCGGTTCGCAATACATGTCCGCGGCTGAAAAGCGCGAGATTCGTGAACTCTTTCCCAATGCCCGGATCGTTCAGCACTACGGCCTCACCGAAGCGTCCCGCAGCACTTTCCTGCGGATCTCGGAAGTTCCGGACGAATTGCTGGAATCGGTCGGTACGGCCGTCGGCGCGACCGAGGTGGCCATATCCGAAGAGGGGCGCATCCGTATTCGTGGTCCTCACGTTGCCCGCTGGCGCCTGGATTCCGAAGCCTTGCTGGACCTTTGCGGCCCCGATGGCTGGCTGGAAACCAACGACCTGGGGCACATCAAAGACGGCCAACTTTATTACGACGGCAGGGCAGATGATCTGATCAACGTCGGCGGTATAAAGATCAACCCGGATACACTTGAGGCACGGATTGGTCAAAATCTGAGGCAAGGCGGCAAGATCATCGTGACCAAGGTGCCTGACGCACTTCGCGGCGAAGGTATTCTGGTGGCGGCAGAGACGCCTGACATTACCACCGATCAACTCCACTTTGCTTCGGCAGAGGCTCTGAAAGAGCTTGGAATTGTTGCAGGCGATGCCTTGCACGTAAGGATCGTGTCCGCCCTTCCGCGGACAGCGACGGGCAAGCCCTTGCGCCGCCTTCTGGCCGATGAATTTGTGGAGGCAGGCAAAGTCGCCGCCGCGGCTCCCGTTTCAGCTCAGGCGGTTGAAGCAGAGCCTTGCGACGTACTGGGCTTCTTCCGGCAATTCTTCCCCGGTCGACGCATCGGGCCGAATGACAGCTTCGAGACCATGGGAGGAGACTCCCTCAGCTACATCCAGTTTTCGCTCGGACTTGAGGAGCGCTTCGGCGCTCTGCCCGACGGGTGGGAATCGATGACCATTGAACAACTGGAAAAGCGCGCGGGGACCAGCGAACGAGGAGGATGGCGCAAGCTGGACGCCTCCACGTTGACGCGCGCATTCTTCATGTTGTGCATTGTTGCCGAGCATCTCGATACATTCATCTACAGCAAGAATTGGGGCGCTGCCTATTTCCTGTTCATGCTGGGCGGTTACAGCATCATCCGCTTCCAATGGCCGGAAATCAGCAGAACCGGCAAAGTCGATACGATCTTCGGAACCGTGCTCAACGTCGCCATTCCGACGATCCTGGTCGTCGCCTTTATGCAGAGTTGGGCCAGAACGTTCGAACTGAAGCCTTTGCTGCTGATCTCGAACTGGTTCGATCCCAGCCAATATCATATCGCGTACTACTATTTTGCGGAAATATACATTCAGCTGATACTCGTAGTGGCTGTGATGCTTTCGTTCTCGAAAATTCGTACGGCCATTACGAATAGCCCCATGGTTTTCTGCACCGCCTTTGTGGTTATTGCGACTATTGCAAGCTGGATGGTCGAGCGGGTCTGGGATACGAACTATCTCTACCATCGTACGCCTATCTGGTACCTGTGGACGGTCGCCGCAGGCATGTTGATGGGCTGCGCACGGGATCGTCAAAACCGGGTCGTGGCCATGGTGATCGTGAGCACCGCGGTTTTGATCCATCACGGCTACACCTCGGCCAGCGCCTACATCATCGGCGGCGCGGCGCTGTTGCTCTTTGGCACCGCGATCAAGGTGCCCTCGGTGGTAAAGTCGATAGTATCCGAGATCGCCGGCTCGTCGATGTTCATATATCTCAGCCACGCACAAGTCCGGTCGATAGTCATCCGGCTGTTTCATGGACCGAGGCCGTGGATTGCCTTTTACGTCGCCATCGGGTTCGGCATTGTCTTTGCCCACTCGTACCACTGGGTCGATCGCAAGGTGCGTGTGTTCCTGAGCACCTATCGGGGCAGGGTGAACGCCGGTGGCATACCCAAGGACGCCCTGCTGCGCGGGTGAAGCAGCGGCTGTTTCGAAGGGCCGAGAGGTCAGTAGAAGCGCGGTATCGGACCCCATTGCGGGGTCCGATCAGGTAAATCGACCTCGACTTCGTCCACCCAGCACCAGCCCCATCCCTCGGGCGGATCATAGCCTTCGATGATGGGATGGTGCGTCTCGCGGAAATGGGCGCGGGCGTGGCGGTGAGGGGATTCGTCGCAGCAGCCGACATGGCCGCAGCTGCGGCACAGGCGCAAATGGACCCACGGGCTGCCGATCTTCAGGCACTCTTCGCAGCCCTTGGCGCTGGGAGTGACTTCGTTGATGGTCATGCTGTGCGAACATCCCGTCATGGCGCGTCCTTCCGATTGGTGGCGAACATCGTATGGATCTGGGAAACCACCGCCGCGCCCTCTCCAACGGCGGCGGCGACCCGCTTTGTCGAACCGGCCCGAACGTCGCCGATGGCGAAGACGCCGGGCATCGTCGTTTCGAGCGGCAGATGGCCATGCCCGGTCACGACGAAGCCGTGGTTATCCCTTTCCAGTCCCGGCGGCAGCCAGCCCGAATTGGGATCGGCACCGATGAACAGGAACATGTGACGCAGGGCCTGCTGGTGAAGCGTACCATCCGCATTGTACCGGATAGTCGCACCCGCCAGTCCGCCAACGACGTCACCCTCCAGCGCCACCACTTCGGCGCCGACATGCAGTTCGACATTGGGCAACTGGGCTATCCGGTCGATCAGGTAGCGTGACATCGTATCGGCAAGATCGCGCCGCACGATCATGTGCAGCTTCTTCACCTGCGGCGCGAGAAAGACCACGGCCTGCCCTGCCGAGTTGCCGCCGCCGACCAGGGCAATCTCCTCGCCCGCGCAGAGCCGCGCCTCGATGGGTGAGACCCAGTAGGATACGCCCGCCCCTTCGAAGCGTTCCAGCCCCTCGATCGCAAGGCGCCGATAGCGTGCGCCCGAGGCGACCACCACAGCGCGCGCCTGCACGCCATGCCCACCTGCGAGTTGCAGAGACAGATGGTCGCCGTTCCGCTTCAGATCTTCCACTTCGGCCGGAATCGCCATCTGCGCGCCGAATTTGAGCGCCTGGTTGAAGGCCCGCCCCGCCAGCGCGTGCCCGGAAATGCCGGTGGGGAAGCCGAGGTAATTCTCGATCCGCGCCGAGGCACCCGCCTGTCCGCCCATGCTACGCGCATCGAGCACGACCACAGATAGTCCTTCCGAAGCGGCATAGACCGCTGCGGCAAGGCCCGCCGGACCGGCGCCGACGATCATCACATCGTTTACTACATCGGGATCGATCTGCGCGGAAAGGCCAAGGCAAGCCGCCAGATCGGTCTCGCGCGGGCGGCGCAGGATCGGGCCGGTCGGGCAGACGACCAGCGGATATTCCGCGGGATCCACGCCCAGCCGCTCGACCATCGCCTTGCCCTCGCCGTCCTCGCTCACGTCGAGGACGAGATAGGGGTAACCGCTGCGACGCAGGAATTCGCCCAGCCTGACCACATCCGGGCTGCCCGGTACGCCAATCAGAACCGTGCCGGCGCCGCCCTCCTCGATAAGCCCCACGCGGCGCAGGATCAGGGCCCGCATGACCGTCTCGCCCAGTTCAGCCGAGCCGATCATCAGCGCCCGCAAATGCGCGGCATCGATCGGGATCGCCGTGCAACCATCCGGTCCGGCCCGCCCGCCCGCGATCGAGGGGCGACCGGCCAATTGATTGATCTCGCCCGTGAATTGGCCGGGACCATGGGTGGTGACATGGGCTTCCCGGCTCAACCCGTCGCGGCGCTGGACCTCGATATGCCCCGCGAGCACCAGCCAGGTGGGCGAATCCCGGTCGCCAATGGAATAAACCGCATCGCCGGGGGCGAAAACGCGCTCCGGCCCACTCGCGAAACGCCGCGCGGCGGCCACTTCGGCAGCGCCAAGCACCGGGAACATCTGGTATTCGCGACTCGAGATCGTGCTCATGCCAGTCTCCTGCCGAGGTTCCGATCGTTCCGGATGCCCTATCGGAGCGTAACCGACCTTTTAATCGAGCGCTATTCTCTCTCTCGTCATGATAGATTGGCTTGTGGTTCAGCGTTTCAGTTTATGCCCTAGGGCGTAAACTCATAAACGGCGCCATCGAGGTTTGAGGCAAAATGGTTCAGCGCCAGGAAGGAAGACGAAGGAATATGTCGATATTTCAAGTCTTCCTGACGCAGCGATGGACCATTTTGGCCAAATCCCGAAGGGACGCCCAAATGGCTTCCATCTCGAACCAAAGCGGCCTCGGACGGGCAACCAGCCCGCCCGGCGGCCCCTTCGGCCCGAGATGTTCGCCATTTGGGCGCCTCGATGGCGCCGTTTATGAGTTTACGCCCTAGTCAACGGAAGAGTCGTCAACGAGGAAAATCGCCCGCGCAGGGCAGCGGTCGACCGCCCGATGCACCATATCCTCGAATTCCGCAGGCACCTCACCGACCAGCACGGTAGCATAGCCGTCGTCGTGCAACTCGAACGCTTCGGGACAAAGCCCCACGCAGATCCCGAAACCGGCGCATAGATCCGGATCGACACGGACTTTCATCGCGCAACAGCCTCCACCGGGTCAAACTCCAGATTGATGTGCGTCAGTCCGCGCAGAATGAAGGTTGGCAGATAGCTGTAGCGGCGTGCGTCGCGCGGGCCGTGAACTTTCTCGGAAATGCGAATGTCGCTGGTCCGATCGAACATGCGGTTGAGGCTGACGACCGCCTCCGCCCGCGCCAGCGGAGCGCCGGGGCAGGCATGACGACCGGCACCGAATGCCACGTGGAGCCGGGCATTCTTGCGGGCCATGTCGAATTCGCCGGGGTTTTCGAACTTGCGGGAATCCCGGTTGGCCGCGCTGTTCGAGATATAGAGGAAGCTGCCGGCGGCGATATCGACCCCGCCAAGGGTCGTCGGCTTCTTGGCCAGTCGGAAGTCGCCTTTGACCGGGCCCTCGATGCGCAGGCATTCCTCGACGAAATTGGGGATGAGGCTGCGGTCTTCGCGAAGGCGCTGCTGGAGGTCCGGCCGCTCGCCGATCACCTGGAAAGCGTAGCTGAGCAACCGCACCGTGGTTTCCTGCCCGGCGGCGAACAAGTTGGCCGCAATGCGGGCGACGTCGATCGGTTCCGGCACCTCGCCGCCGGGGAATGTCGCCTTGGCGAGGCCGGTCAGGATATCCTCCTTGGGATTGGTCCTGCGGTCCGCGATATAGGCCGAGAACGTATCGTACAGCCACTGCAACGGCGAGTGATGAACGCCTCCGTCGGTGCCGCCGACCACGGCGCCGCCACTCTCCTGCTCCACGCGAATGAGGTGCTTGCGGAACTCGACCCGATCCTCAGGCGGCACGCCGAGCAGGTCCGATACGACAAGCACGGCGAAGGGCTGCGCGAAGGCATCCATGAACTCGCACTCGCCGCGCGCAAGGAAGGTGTCGATCTGCTCGTCCGCCAGCTTCCACATGAACTCCTCATTTTCCCTGAGGCGCTTCGGCGTGATGAGCGACATCAGCAGCGACCGGTGCATGGTGTGCACCGGCGGATCCATCGTCGGAAGCTGATCGCTGAACGGCGTCTGATCGCGATAGGCTTCGATCAGTTCGGAAACATCTTCGTTTTCATGCCCCTCGAACGGAATGGGGCAGCCTGCGAACGGTCCAGTCGTCGACATGCAGGAAGAGAAGCGAGCGGGATCGTTATAGACCTCAAGGGCTTCGTCATAGCCGGTGACCATGATGATGCCCTGATGCGGCTCACGCACTACCGGAGACTGGTCTCTCAGATAGTCGAAATAGGGGTACGGGTCGTTGACGAACCGGTCGCTGCGGAAGAAATCATGCTCCTCAAACGCGTGGGGCGTGTCGTTCATGGTCTCTCCTCTGGCGTCGCCGGAATGTTCACGGTCTATGTTTGGCTGATAGCCGATCGGGCATATAGCAATGACGCCGGAGACCAGCCACAAGCCCGGTTTGGACACAAATACTCATCGCCTGAACGATCAGCCCCATTTTTTGGCCTTTGTCCAAAGAATGGAGAAACGGTCGGCAGAGTCCCGGGAATAAGCGGCCAAGTAACGCAGACAGGCGCGCAATCACCACGGTTCGGCCGGTATGGGTCTTCCGCGCTTCGCCAAAGGCGCGGTATATGCGCGCCAATGGCGGAGCTTTCAGCAAACCCACAGCTCCGGGCCGGGGGACTGATGGCTCCGCTGCTGCTCGGATTGCTGCCCGGGGCCTCGGCATTAGGCGGGGGCGTCACGGGAGAGATCGGCCCGGTCACGCGCATGATCCCCGGTGTAGCGACAGGCTTGCAGGCCTTCGCCCTCCCCTTGCCCTCCACTCCCCTGCCCGCTCTTCCCGAGGTGGTTCCCCCCGGTATGCCGGACGATGCCGCGCGCGAGGCGGCCAGGCGGATCAATGCCTCCATTCCTTTTGCCAGCGGACGCGAGACGCCGGCCGCGCCGTTCCGCTTCGTCGGATCGCAGGAGGACCGACTTCGCGCGATCGACTGCATCGCCAGCGCCGAGTACTACGAAGCCGGCGGCGATCTCGACGGGCAGCGGGCGGTCGCGCAGGTCGTGCTGAACCGGATGCGCCATCCCGCCTTCCCCGCCAGTGCCTGCGGCGTCGTGTTCCAGGGCGCCGAGCGCGCGACCGGTTGCCAATTCACCTTCACGTGCGACGGTGCCATGGCAAGGCGGCCGATGCCCTGGCTTTGGGACAAGGCCCGCGCGATCGCGGCAAGCGCACTCAATGGCGCCGTGTTCGCGCCGGTTGGACATGCCACGCATTATCATACGGATTGGGTAGCCCCGCCCTGGAGCGGCGAACTCGACAAGATCGCGCGCGTGGGACCGCACCTGTTCTTTCGCTGGCGTGGCGGCTGGGGCAGTCCGGCGGCCTTTCGCCAGCGTGTCGATCCCGGAGAGTCGACGATTGCGCCTCTAACAGCGCTTGCAACCGGCCAGGAACCGGATCCGCTTGCGGCCGGGACCGGGGCCGACCTTATTCCGGCCGTAGCGACGGCTTTGGCCGACCCGCCCGATCCCACGTCTCCGGATGTGATCGGTGTGGACCTGCGGGGCGCCCGGCTGAAACTATTGAAACCGTCGGGCGATGCCTTCGGCCTGCTTTTGCCGCGCACCGCCCCCGGCTCCTTCGGATCGCTCGCGCTCGATCTCTGTCGCGGGCGCAGTTTCTGCGAGGTGACGGGCTGGGTCGACAGCGCGGACATTCCCCGAAGCTATCCGATCCCGACTAGCGCGCGGCGGTCCATGGCCTTTCTCTATTTGCGCGATCAGGCCAGCCACCGCGAGATGACCGCGTGGGATTGCAAGCTCTTTCCCCGTAACGATCCCACCGAGTGCCTGCGCAAGGTAACCGCGCCCAAGATCGTCGCAGCCAGCGCGCCCGCAGTGAAAGTCGATGCGCCGACCGCCTTGCAATAGCCGGCATCCGCGCCCTGCCCGTGCGAACCTCGAAAACCGTTCACCGCGTCCCGGCAAAGGCCCATCGCACCGCCTCCGCCATGGCCCGCGTGCCGATCATTTGCGGCCACGCCGAAGCCCCCGGCCGCTTCAATCCCAGCAAGATCCGCGCGAACGGTGGCAGGAGATCCACCGCCGCGACCGCAAGGGTTCTCGCCACCGCGCCGGAGCGCCGCTCCCGCTCGCCATTCAACAGGAACGAGGCCACCTCGCGCGCCGCAAGACTGCCTTCGAGCTCACCTCGCATGTCAGCCATCAGCGACTGGGCTTCCAGGCGATTGCGCGGAAGCGGCGAAGCCCCCAGCATCTCGGCCACGACCGCGCTTTGTTCGAAATAGCGATCCTGCGCGGCCGGTGGCATGCCGGGATCACCATAAGCCAGATAGGCCTCCAGAAAGCTCGTCGCCTCCGCAAGATGTACCCATGCAAGGACCCGAGGTTCGGTCGCCGAATACGTCCGGCCATCCGGCATTGTCCCGGTGACGCGCGCGTGAATGGCATTGACCCTGTCGATGGCTTTCCGGGCCTCATCGCGATGGCCGTAAGTGGTCAATGCAATGAACCGCGCGGTTCGGCGCAGCCGCCCCTGCACATCCTCGCGAAAATCGGAATGATCCAGCACGCCCTGCAACGCCGCCGGATGGAGCATCTGCAACAGCAGCGCCCGCATGCCGCCCACCATCATGGCCACGACATCGGCGTGAACCATGCGGATCGGGCTATCAACCTCGAACAATGCCTCGTTCGAAGGAACGACCGGCGTCTCGCCCTTCTCGCGGTCATTGAAAACGCCGCGCACCTGCCGCACGAGCAGGCCGCGCACGGCGGAAGCGGGACCGGGAATGTTCAGCGCAGCCATAAGGCGATCCTGCCTGAAATCGAGACGACGCGATAGCGACTGCCCGATGACAAAACGACTGGCCGACGGTAAGGCTCCGGCCCCGCCTTTTCCGGCCACACCTCTATCAAGCCGCAGCCATGTCCCGCTCCTCACCCGATGCCCTGTACCGCGCCGCGGCGTTCCTGGATCCCAGCCCCGATTTCCGCGTGCTGCGCCGTCTTCAGCCGGTCTCGCGATTTCATGCGCCCAGGCCAGGTGGCACCAGCAGGATCGGCGTTGCCATCGATGTCGAGACGACCGGCCTTGACCACGAGACGGACAAGATCATCGAACTCGCCATCCAGCGTTTCCGCTTCGATGACACCGGCCGCATCGTCCAGGTCGGACAACCAAGGGTATGGCGCGAGGATCCCGGCGTGCCGCTTGATCCCCGAATTACGAAACTGACGGGTCTCACCAACGAGGTTCTCGAAAACCAGAAAATCGACGAGGCACTCGCGATCGAGATCCTGTCCTCCGCCGACCTCATAATCGCCCATAACGCGCGCTTCGACCGCCCCTTCGTCGACAAGCGGCTGCCGGCTATCGCGGGCAAGCCGTGGGCGTGTTCGATGGCCGAACCGGATTGGCTTGAACTGGGCTTCGACGGCAAGGCGCTGGCCCATCTCGTCTCGCAGTGCGGCTGGTTCTATGAGGGGCACCGCGCCGAAAACGACATTCTGGCGCTGATCTACCTTCTCGCGCACGACCTGCCAGACGGCGTGACGATCCTTGCCAAATTGCTCGCCGCGTCGGAACAGCCAAGCTACCGCGTCAATGCGATCGACGCCCCGTTTGAATCCAAGGATCTGCTCAAGGCCAGGGGCTATCGCTGGAATGCAGCGCTCCGGTTCTGGTCAAAGGAAATCTCCGCGACCGATCATGATGACGAGAAGCTCTGGCTGACGAACGAGGTTTACCGCGGGTTCGGCGAACCGGCGTTCATCTCCGTCACGGCATGCGAGCGGCACGGCAAGTCCTGAGGAAGCCGCACACGCTCGACGCTGCCACGGGTATCAGGGGCGCATGGCGAAGGCGATCGTGTTGGTGTTCGCGGTACAGGCGGTGGAGGCCCCCGGGCGATAGCTCATGTCGTACTGCACGCCTTTGCCAACTTCGGTCGCCGCCTTTCCGAAGATCAACGGCGGATAGGAAACGAGCGGGCGCACGTTCGCCGTCGAGCCATTGGCGTTGATGTCGTATTCCAGATTGACCCAGCCTTCGAAGCCCATTTGCATGGCTGACAAGGGATAGTCGCCGCCAGTCACATTGGTACGCCGGAGCGCCGGGGGCAGGCTGAGCAGAGCGCACTGTTCATCGGTCAGTCCAGTCTTGTCGTAATAGGTCTGGGCTTGCTTCAGATTGCCCGCTGCTGCGGCGCGATTGGCTTGCTCCAGCCAAGCGAGCTGCCGCAGCGGATGGGTTTCGGGCAGCCGCGTATCTTGCGCCACTTGCGCCACCCAGGCGTCGGTCTGCGGATCGCGCCGCGTCGTCCGCTCTCCCGCGGCATCGAGCAGGAGCGTGTCTGCGGCCAGTGCGTCGGCGGCGATCGCCGGCTCCGCCGCCAGCGCAGCCCTCGCCCGGCTGCGATCCCGTGCCCTCTGCTTGCTGTCCGGATCGCGATGCACCAGTTGCTCTACGCGCAGCGAGTTCGTGAGTTCTGCCGGAAGAGAAGCCTGCGTGGCGATTTGAACGGCCTTGTCGGCCAACGCGGACGGGGCATAAGGATCGAGATCCAGGATCATGCCCAGCGCTGCGACGCGTACCGCTGCGTTGGCGGCGCCGGTTTCGTCTTCTCCCAGCCGGTGCAGCCGGGCGAGCACGGCGATACGATCGCCCTCCAGAGTATCCGCCGGCAGGACCGTCGCGGCCCAGTTGGCAAAGCGCGCGTTCATAGGTGCCCATAGGCCAGGAGCCTTGCCCAGCCGATTGCTGCAGCGCACTTCCACGCGCGCGGCGACGCGATAGAAGGCGGGAATGGCTGCGGCACTGTCCGGCCCCCAATACCAATCATGCACGGCCTGTTCGAAGGCGGCCGCCACTTGCGGACCACCCCGCGAATAGACGGTCTGCGCGTAAGCCACGGTGCCATCGTCATTGATACCGAACTCCACCACGGCCACGTCATCCGGGCGCAGGCCGGTCTCCTCACCGCACAGCGGCGGATCCATCGATTCCGCATGGACGAACGGCTTGCCGGAAAGGCGTCCGGCACCGGTATAGGCCAGATAGAGTCGGGCATCGTCGCGGCGCCCGATCAACATGGCTGCCATCGCCAGGTCCCCGCGCAAGGAAACCTCGTCAACCGTCGTGCGCAGGGTCAGCCCGCCGCTGAGTGCCAGTGCCTGCTTCAGCTCCTTGTAGGCTTCTTCCGCCCGGCCCTGATTGAGCAAAGTGCGCGCGTAGAGCGTGCGATAGGCGATGGCGTTCTTTTTATTCATCTCCGGAAGCGAGTCCATGATCGCCAGCGCTTCACGCGCCGGGGCAAGCGCTTCTTCGGTTCCGTCGAATGCGGTCGCACGGGCCAGACGCAGCAGCGGGTCGAGCCGGAAGGCGCCGGTGCGGCCTTCCAGCGCCAACCGGTAGTAGGCCGCGGCGCCCGTGCGATCGGAAAGGGCCATGCGCACATCGCCCAATGCCATCCGCGCTTCCGATACGTCGGAGGCGAAGTCCGGCCCGGCGGCAACCAGTGCGGGCAGACCCAGCGCGATCGCGCGCTCCCCTTCATCGCGGCGGATCTGGCGGACCAGGCAGATGCCCTTGCGAACCGCCACCGCCGAAGCGGGGAACGAGCCCGGCTTGAGGTGAGGATCCTTTTCCAGCGCCTCGAACTGCGCGATCGCTTCCTTGCATTGGCCGCTGTTTTGCAGAGCGCTGGCCGCATCGAACTTTTCCTGAAGCGTCGTTGGCGCCACAGGTGCGGCAGCGGCCGAAGCGGCCGCAAGAAAAAGCATCAGACTCACGAATCTTCCCCCATCGCATCACGCAGATGCAACGGCTGACCTATGGCGCGTCTTGCGCGATGTCCACGGTGATCGATGCCATTCTGGCTTTGACGGCGGGCTCGCGGTTGGCAGGGATGTCCCTTTCCGAACGGCCCCGGATTTGAAGTGCCCTATCAAGATATGGCAGGAGCGTTCGCGGCCCGATCTCTACCCAAAGCGCGGCGGCTCAACAAGATTTTTTAAGCAGTCGCTTATTTTATGCCACAGAGGTATTGCGATGGATTGGGAGCACCGAACTTGACCATGACCAGGAAGCGAAAGAGTGACGAAAGCGCCGGAACCAAGAAGGCCATCCTGGACGCCACTCAGCAGATAATGTGCAATGAGGGCTATGCCGCCGTCAGCTCACGACGAGTGGCCGAAGTGGCCGGCCTGAAGTCCCAGCTCGTCCATTATCACTTCGGTACGATGGACAATCTGATGCTCGCCCTGTTTCGCCGCGCGGAAGAGGATTATCTGGCCCGCCAAGTCCGTTCACTCACATCGACGAGCCCGCTGCGCAGCCTTTGGGAGGAGTCTCTCCAGCAGGCCGACGCCCGCCTCACCATCGAATTTATCGCTCTTGCACGCCATTCCGAGGCTATTGGCAACGAAGTCCGGCGGGCGAATGAAACGACCAGAAACATCCATAGCATGATCATCGCAGGCGCTTTGGAGCGTGCCAACATACAAAGCGCGCCGGCTCCGGAAGTCGTGGCCTTTCTCATTGCCGCCATCAGCCGAACACTCGGGACGGAAGAAGCCTTGGGAACGTCGCTGGCCCATGATGCCGTTCACGCGTTTCTCGAGAGCCTGCTCAACAAGCTGGAACCGGCTTCAGCCCCGTAACGGGGCGTCAAATGGCCGATCGCCCGACACTGCCACTTCCGGCTGATCGGTGCGCCCTTCCGAGTACAATTTATCCGTTCGCATGATACGCCCTACAAAAATATTGAGCGAGTGCTTTAATTTCTATAGGAGACATCCGGGCAGCGGGCTCAAGTTCCGCGCCATGAGGACGAGATGTCATGGGGCCAGTGGATTTCGAGGGGCTGTTCACGCCGTTCCAGCTCGGCAAGTTCACCCTGCCCAATCGTTTCGTCTTTCCGCCGATGGGGCTCGAAGTCTGCAAGAATGGCATCCCCGGCGATGACTCGGCCGAATACTACGCCCGGCGCGCGCAAGGCGGCGCCAGCCTGGTAATCACCGAAGGGGCCTACATCGACCACCCCTCCTCGGGCGACAATCCGATGCTGGGCCGGATCCGCGGCGAGGACTCGTGGGATGCATGGCGCAATGTGGCCACCAAGGTTCACCGCGAAGGCGGCCTCTGCGTGCCCGAACTATGGCATGTCGGGTTGATCCCCAGCGGTCCGGATCTGCTCGCGGGCAAGGGCATAGTTTACCGTCCGGAACTGGGCCAGGTCAGCCCCTCGGGCTATATTGCACCGGGCCAGAAGGTGGCCGAAGGCATGTCCCATGCGCAGATCGACGAAGTGATAGCCGCTTATGCTCGCAGCACTGCCAAGGCCGTAGAGCTTGGCTTCGACGGCATCGAACTGCATGGCGCCCACGGCTATATCATCGACCAGTTTCTCTGGAAGGAACTGAACCATCGCACCGACCGCTACGGCGGCAGCCCGAAAGCCCGCGGTCAATTCGCCGCGGAAGTGATCCGCGCCTGCCGGGCCGAGCTTGAACCCGGCATGCCGATCATCATGCGGATGTCGTTCTGGAAGATGGCCGATTTCAATGCCCGCCTCGCCGAAACGCCGCAAGAACTTGAAGATCTGCTCGCCCCGCTGGTCGAAGCAGGCGTCGATCTGTTCGATTGTTCGCAGCGCCGTTTTTGGGAGCCGACTTTCGCTGACGGCAGCGATCTGAACCTGGCTGGCTGGGTCAAGAAAGTAACCGGTGTGCCAAGTTGCACCATCGGTTCGATCGGGCTCGACATGGATTTCCTCGCCAGCCTCAGCGCCGACACGGTCGCGCCGCTCAACCTGGAGCGACTGGACGATTTGATGCGCCGGTTCGATCGCGGCGATTTCGATCTCGTTGCGGTCGGCCGCGCGATGATCGCCGAACCCGACTGGCCCAAACTCGTGCGGGCCAGCGCATTCGATCAGCTCAAGCCTTTCGCGACAAGCCTGATGGCAGACCCGCTGATGGCGCACGTGAAATAGCGACGATAACGGGCCCGGCGTGGCTTGGCTCAGAGATTGTCAGGGAGGAAGTACGATGGCCAAGTCAAACGGCGGATCTGCCCTCCCTCCGATTGTCTACGGGCCGGCGCTGTCCGAAGAGCCTGATCTCGGCGCTTTGACCTTGGGCGGCTATTTGCGTGAGGTTACTGCACGCTTCGCAGAGCGCGAGGCACTCGTCATGCACGAGAATGGCGGCGAGATCCGCTGGTCCTATGCTGACCTTTGGGACCGCGCGATGCAGGTCGCGCGCGGACTGCGCGCGCATGGCGTCGGCAAGGACAGCCGCGTGGGCGTCATGATGACCAATCGTCCGGAATGGCTCGCCGGCGTCTTCGGCGTGGCTCTTTCCGGCGGCGTCGCCGTGACGCTCAGCACTTTTTCGACATCCACGGAACTTGACTACCTGCTGCGCAGTTCGGCCGTGTCGATCCTTTTGTTCGAAGGAAAAGTCCTCAAGAAAGACTTCTGCGAGATGCTGGCCGAATTGGAGCCAGCAATCATGCAGTGCGCTCCCGGCAAACTGGTTTCGCAGAACTATCCGTTCCTGCGCCGCCTTTTCAGGGTGGGCGCCACTTTGCCAAGCGGAGCGATCGAACCGTGGGACGCGCTTCTCGCGAGTGCGGCATCGATACCGGAAGCCGTGATCGAGGAAATGGCGGCGGCGGTTCAGCCGCACGAACTGGGGGCCATCCTCTATTCGTCGGGCTCCACGGCACTGCCCAAAGGCATCCTCAATACGCATCGCGGCATGTGCATCCACTTCTGGCGTTGGCCGCGGATGTTCGGGTTGGCCGAAGACGTCCGAAGTTGGGCGCCGAACGGTTTCTTCTGGTCGGGAAATTTTGCGACCGTATTGGGGGCCACGCTTTCGTCGGGCGGCTGCCTCGTCCTGCAATCGACGTTCGACCCGGTCGCCTCGCTCGAACTTCTTGAGAAGGAGCGCGTCAACTATCCTGTCGTTTGGCCCCATCAGGCCAAGCAAATGCGGGAGGCGCCGAACTGGGACACGGTCGACCTCTCTGCCATGAAATATGTCGACTTCGCTCTGCCACTTGCCCAGCATCCGACCATTCGCAGCACATGGTCGGAACCGGTCTGCAATTACGGCAGCACCGAGACGTTCACGGTCACCACCTGCTTTCCAAATTCCTCGCCCGAGAATGTCCGTGGCCGAAGTTGGGGCGAGGTACTGGCCGGGAACGCAATGAAGATCGTCGACCCGCAGACCGGAAAGACCCTGCCGCGCGGAAGCCGGGGAGAGATTGCGGTAAAGGGGCCGACGCTGATGCTCGGCTATCTCGGCATCGACCCTGCCGACACCTTCGATGCCGACGGCTTCTTCCACACGGGTGACGGCGGCTATCTCGACGAATTGGGGCGGCTCCAGTGGGACGGCCGCCTCTCGGACATCATCAAGACCGGAGGCGCCAACGTATCGCCGCTCGAAATCGACGCGGTGCTGGAGAAATGTCCCGGCGTCAAAGTTGCCCGGACCATCGGAGTCCCGCACGACACCTTGGGCGAAATCGTGATCGGCTGCATCGTCCCGGAGGACGGCGTGATTCTCGATGCCATGGCGGTTCGGAATTTCGCCAGGCAGTCACTCGCGAGCTACAAGATACCACGAGAGATCCTTTTCTTGCGTGAGGAGGAACTGGTCCTCACCGGCAGTGCCAAGATCAGATCATCCGAGTTACGAAAGCTGGCATCGAACAGGCTGAGCGAATGCCCGTCATCGAATTCGAGTTGCCCGTCTGACAAGCGATCACGAACACCACGAGAGGATCAAGGAAATGGGGCTCCTCGAAGCTCATGCCGCACTGAAGGGTAAAGTTGCCGTGGTCGTCGGCGGCTGCGGAGAAATCCAGGGGCGGGCCTATACACTAGCTCTGGCCAAAGCCGGGATCCATATCGCTGCCTGCGACAATCACGAGGACGAGGTGGCCTCGATCGTGCCCGAAGTCGAAGCGCTGGGTGTACGCATTCTGGCCTATCATGCCGATGTCGCCGATCCGGCAGCGCTTGACGCCTTCTACGATCGCGTCGAGCAGGTCTTCGGCCAGGTCGATATCGTGGTCAACGTGCCCACCCGCTGCAAGCGCTCCCGATTCGAAGACTCCACGCGCGAAGACAATGCGCAAGATATCCGCATGAACTACGGATATATCATCGACAGTTGTCGGCGCGCGATCCCGCTGCTGCGCAAGAGCGGCGGCGGCAGCATCATCAATTTCACGACGATCGAGGCGCATCGCGGCGCCGCAACTTTCGCGGTTTACGCCGGAGCCAAGGCGGCGACCACGAACTTCAGCAAGGCGCTCGCGGTGGAATTGGGCGCGGACCAGATCCGCGTCAACCTCATCGCGCCGGATACCTCACCGGCGAAGACGTCGAATGGGTCGCTCTATCCGGAAGACTTTGCCAGGATCGAGAAGCTCGGGCCCGAAACCCTTGCCGAAGCGTCGAAGATATATGTCCCGATGAAGCGCGATCCGACGGTCGAGGATCTTGCCAACGGCGTGCTGTTTCTGGCGAGCGACCTCTCGCGGTCCATCACCGGGACGACACTGCATATCGACGGCGGCACGAGCGCGGGCGGCGGCTGGATCGATTGGCCTGACGATGGGTTCATGCCTGCTCCGCTTGGCGGCTCCATCGGCCGGCTCTTTGCCAAAGGTTGATCAGATGAGTGAACAGAAACCGATCATCCTCCACGGCGTGATGAGCCCCAATGTCGTCAAAGTGGCGATCATGCTTGAGGAACTGGAATTGCCCTATGTCCTCAAGCATGTCGCCCTGTTCAAGGGCGAGCAATTCACGCCCGAGTTCCTTGCGCTCAATCCCGTGGGCAAAGTTCCGGTCATCGAGGATCCGGCGCTTGGCAGGCCGCTTGCCGAGTCTGGCGCGATCCTGATCTGGCTGGCCGAACAGCACGGAAAATTTCTTCCGGCCCGATCGGCCGATCGCTACGAAGTGCTCCAGTGGCTGATGGTGCAGATGGCCGGAATCGGACCGATGCTTGGCCAGTATACCCATTTCCGTTTGCTCCCCGAAGGTAGCGAGCCCTACGCCTTGGGCCGCTACGCCGTGATGGCAAAGCGGTTCTACCAACTCATCGACGACAGGGTGGCGGACCGCGAATGGATCGCCAGTGACGCCTATTCGATCGCCGACATCGCCACTTTCCCTTGGGCCGAGTACCTCGAACGTCATGGCCTTTCGATCGACAGCTATCCGGCGATGAGGCGATGGCGGGAGGCAATCGCCTACCGCCCTGCCGTCAGGCGCGCCAAGGCGCGGATCGTGGAGGAATTCGCCGCCCCCTCCGCAACGACCATGACAGCCGCGACCACCAGCGATCTCGACAGGTTCTTTGGCCGCACCGACGAAGTACCGGTTCAAGACTTTACTTCCGTGAAGAGGATGAGCTGATGGCGACGGCCAATGCACCCTATGATTAAAGGCATTTGAAATATTAATCCAATTATTCAGTCATTTCCCACCAATCGCCACAGCGATCAAAGGGCGCGCCGCCGTTCTCACGACATTACATTGTTTTCAATATCCGGAAACTCATAGTAACAATTTAGTAATACCGAAATAAAAATTAACCGCTGTAGCCAGCCAGAAATAATATCGGGGAGAGAGCTATGTCCAGGACGTGCACGATGTTCTCTAGCATGACGGCCATTGTCGTCGCACTTGCCACTGCCAATCCGGCCCTTGCCGACGAACAGCCTGCCAAACAGCCTGACCAGCAAGGCAGAGCCGCTGTCAGCGTCGCACCAGGCGACATCATCGTTACGGCGCGCAAACGCCAGGAAACCCAACTCGATGTCCCGGTGATCGAACAGGTCGTGTCGGCCGAGACCCTCTCCCGCCAGCAGACCCTCGATCTCAAGGATCTCACCAAACTCACGCCCGGGCTGATGATCGGAACGGCGGTGCTGTCGATCGGCCAGCAGGTGACTCTGCGCGGCGTGGGCACCAGTTCGTTCGATCCGGGAATCGACCAGTCGGTTTCGCTCAACATCGATGGCCTTTCGCTTGGACAAGGCCTCGCCTTCACCAGCGGCATGTTCGACGTCGGCCAGGTCGAAGTGCTGAAGGGGCCGCAGTCCCTATTCTACGGCAAGAGCAGCCCCGGCGGCGTGATCGCGATCCACACCGCTGATCCAACCGACGAGCTCGAAGTCAAGGGTACCGCCGGCTATGAGGCAGAGGCGCATGCCATGCGTTTTGAAGGCGTCGTCTCGGGGCCTTTGAGCGATACGTTGAAGGCGCGCATCGCCGGCGTCTACTCGAAGACGGACGGGTACTATTTCAACGACGCGGACATACCAGCGACGGCCACCTTCTCACCGGCGCCGGGCGTGTCGCTCCCCGTATCGGCGCTCGGCGGCCTGTCCCCTCGCTTCAGCCGAACCGGCCGCGGCGACAGCTATCAGGTTCGCGGCACGGTGATCTGGGATCCAAGCTGGCGGTTCAACGCCAAGCTCAAGGTCAATCTTGTCCATGACAAGAGCTACGATGCCGAAAATGGCCAGCTGAAGTCCTGCCCCGATGGCGTTGGCGGAGTACCGGCCTACGGCAACGCACCGTTCATCAACCCCAACGACAATTGCAAGCTCGATCGCGTCGGCTACATCGTTGACATGAATCCCGCGAACTTTGTTGGTCTAAATAAAGAGACTTCCTATATTGAAACTACACAGCGCTACGGTGTGCTGGAACTGAACTATAACCTGACTGACGATGTCACCGCCACGTCCGTGACAGGCTATTACAACCTGCATTCGGACAGCGCCCTGAACCCGTCGCTTTCAGGGTTTTCCGGTCCGCTGCTTGCCGTCACGAACCCGCGTTTCCGGCGCAGAGACTTCACTGAAGAAGTGCGCTTCAACAGCAACTTTGCCGGCCCCTTCAACTTCACGCTTGGCGGTTTCTACCAGGACGGCAAAGTTTCCGATCGGGTGACACTATACGCCAATAAATTCTTCGTCCCGGCAGCCGCGAGCGGCATTCCCCTGCAGGACGGGCTCAACCAATTTGACATCGAGACGTACTCTGCCTTTGGCCAGCTGCGGTACAAGATAACGCCCGAACTCGAACTGGCGGGCGGCGTGCGCGTGACCAATGAAAAGCGGGAACAGGATCCCCTGCTTTACTATTCACTCACCAATCTCGGCGCCGGACTGCCGGTGACGCCCACCACGCCTTACATTGTCCCGGTAGCGACGCCTCGCGTGAATTCCACCCGGTCATCCCCGGAAGTGACGATCACGTACAAGCCCACGCAAGACCTCAACATCTTTGCCTCATACAAGGTAGCCTACAAATCGGGCTCCTTCAGTATCGCGACGCCTCAGACGCTCAACGCCAATGGCTGGCTGGACAACTCTTTCGGCGACGAGAAAGTCACCGGCTTCGAAGGCGGGATCAAGGGCCGTACCTTCAACAACCAACTGAGCTTCACACTTGCAGGGTTCGACTATAAGTATACCGGCCTGCAGGTTGGCGGCATCGAACCCACGGTCGGATCGATACCCGTCATTCGGACGGTCAACGCCGGTAGCGGCCGCAGCTACGGCGCTGAGGCAGAAGCTCACTTCCGACCCGCCGCGCTGGAAGGATTGACGCTCAATGCGGCGGTAAATTACACCCACGCCCGGTTCAAGACGCTCAACAACGTGCCGTGCTACGGTGGCCAGACAATCTCAAACGGCTGCAACCAGGAATTTGTACCTTCGCCCGACCAGGCGAACCCCGGCGCCGGCGCAGTGACGGTCAACGGTCAGCAGGGCTTCTATTTCGCCCAAGACCTTTCCGGCTCCCCATTCTTGCGCGCACCTGATTGGAGCGGGAACGTCGGCTTCGACTACGAGATACCGATCGGCGACTGGAAGCTGATCGTTTCCAATAACAATTATCTGACCTCGAAATTCCTCACCGGCCCCGGCAAGCGCAAAGATTTTTACCAGAGTGGCTATGCGAAAGTCGATGCCGGCCTGACCTTGCAGGGTCCGGACGACCGCTGGGAAGTGGCCTTGATTGGCAAAAATCTGACGAAGCAATATACGGCGAGCAACTGTTCACCGTCGAACTTCCAGAATGGTCTGCTCGGCGGCCAGATCACCGGCGGCAATGCTGCCGGACCGGCGGGCGTCGACGAGATGCTGTGTTATATGGACCCGGGTCGCGAATTGTGGATCAGACTGACTTTGCGGCCTTTCGGCTGAACAATAAGCGCGTTCTCCAATCAGGTATAACTACCTGATAATTCAGAAAACAAGGCAAACCAAAATCGTAGAGCGGTTGATCCGATGCGGTCGGATCAACCGCTCTACGATTTTTGGTGGCGCCGGAGGCGCGTAAATTGATGATGAACCCAATGTGGGGCGCTCCCGTCACTTAGTCGCGCCGCGATGGTCCATCTCAAGGCTCGCGGGGAATGCCATCCGCGCGGACGCTACCCATGCGTATAGGGTCGCCGACCGCCGCGTGATCGGCCGCCGGTATCCGATTGTCTCGAAATTGACCCAAGACAATGCTACGGAGCCACATCGCGACAAGGGCGTTCAAACGACCTGCACGATTGGAGGAGCCTGAATGAACATCTACACGCTGAAGTTCCCGGACGACGGGAACGTGGGCGCGCTGCGTCTCGATTTCGACGCGGAAGACGCTGCCGATGCGCTGGTCACGGCGCACCGCAAGGCCTCCGGCGTCAGAACCGGACGGGCAGCCGAACTCTGGCAGGGAGCACGCAAGCTCTGCACCATTCGGCACGGAGTGAACGGCGGAGACGACTATCGCGGCTCTTCAAGGTCACAGATTGCCTGATAGGCAGGATCTACGCGATATCGGGACATGAAAAGGACCGCTCCGGAAGGCATTGGGGCGGTCCTTTTCCGTAGGGTTGTCGCGACCCGGATTTTTAAGGGGCACCGAACCGCGAGAGCGCGCTTCACGCGGCGGGCCAGCACGGATTCGGCAGAGTGCGCGGCGAGCACGATGAGATGCTCCTCGCTCCTCATGCGCACTGGCATGGGCTCTCGGCACAGTGCAGGATCGAGCGAGCGACAATCAGGACCGGGAGAAACGACGATGGATGAAGATGCCGTGTTCGCATTCGGCAATGCGCTTGCCGCCATCGCAGGACTGCTGGAGGAAAAAGGCGTCTGCACTGCGACCGAAATTTCCCAATCGCTCGGCCACGCCGCCATGGTGCATCTCAAGGCCGGCGAGGAATACCACAAGCGCGGGCATTACTTGCGCGCCTGGGCCGTCTCGGTGAAGGCGGCGGCAGACGGCAAAAGCGGACCGAAGCGCCCCTGATTGACAGGAGTGCCCACATTCGCGCAGCCAAACCTGTGCCCCATTCCACGCAATAATTGTCGCGATACACGACAATGTATCGGCCGCCGATTTGTGCCCTTTCCGACAGGAACCGTTCAGGAGAAATGCTCTCGATAGGCCATGCGGGACGCGACGCAGATCGAAGGAGCATTCCCACATGAAATCGATCATTCTCCGAGCGCTGCGCTGCCGGTTCGACCGGCATCGACCCAAGGCCGGACAGGTCTTCTGGGATGGCCTATGCTATGTCGGACGATGCGAAGATTGCCGGTCAGCTATTCGCCGTGTCAGCAGGACACGCTGGCATCGCGACCGGCTAGGGAACGGTCCCGGCCTGGCCTGAGACGCGGGCCCATAACACTATTCGTTGCGAAGAGCGGTCCTGTGACGACGGCTCAATGACGCTTTGTGACGAGGCGAATTTCTCCGCACAGGCTGCATGTGTCTTTCCTGCGTTCGAAGCCGTTCGAACCTGCCAGCTCGCGCGCCGCATGATCGGCGTTTTCGAGCGGTGAAAGGCCAAGCGTCTGGGTGATGCAGTCGTCGCAGACCGGCTCGGGAGAGAGCCGGATGACGAACTTTTCGATGGAATGAAGTTCGGTCACGGCCCTGTTTTCGTGGTGTCTTTGGCATGTTTTCGCGTTCGCGAACCGGTGGTGTGTCGGGCAGATCAGGGCAACGAACTTTGAGTGTTAGCGGCGGGGCCGCGCCTTTCAGGGCGCGGCCCCGCCGCAGAAATCCCCCCCTTTTCAGGAAGATCGACCGGAAGCGGAATCTTCCGCCTCCGATCCAATGTCATCAGGCCGCGACCGAATCATTGCCAGCACGAGGTTCGCTTGCTTGCCGCGGAACGCGAAATCCAAGAAGCGCCGAAGGCGCCAAACATCCCGTATTTCCAGCGGTCAAGCTATCGCCTTGATCTTCAGCTTCGGCGTCATTTCAGCGGCAGCCTTCTCTTCCTTCTTCCGCCGCTCGAACACTGCGCGCATGTGCTGACGGTCGGCATCGGAGAGGATCTTCGCGCTTTCGACGAACTGCTCCTGCTCTTCCTCGCGGATATGATGGAGATATTCCTCCTTGAGGTCGCCAAAGCGTTCCATCCACTTACGCTTGCCCATGTCGCGCGCGGCCAGGTCGTCGAGCATCTTGTCGATTTGCTTGTGCTCGGCAACCGCGTGCCGTGCAAATTCGGTCGTTTCGGGATTGCGCAACACGGTCGACCAGAGCGCCTGCTCTTCGGCTGCCGCGTGGGACTTCAACTCGCGCACGAGTTCCTCGAACAGCGCATGGCGTTCTTCGTCCGCGCCATTCGTTGCCTCGATCATCGCAAGGAGTGCCCGGTGACGGTCATGATCCTCGACAAGGCGGCCGAACACGTCTGGCAATCCGCGAAGGTCATTTTCAGGAGTCTGCCCGATGCGCGCAGGCACATCAGGGGCAATAACCTTGGCCTTGGCGACCGCCTTAGCCTTGGCTTCTGCGGGGGTAAGGGGTTTCTTCTTCGATTTTGCGACCATAGGACTTCGCTCCGTTGGCAGCGAAGGCATCCGGGTCCTATCGACCCAAGCCTTGGTGGATCTTGATCAGCGTTGAGTGCTGTCAGTTGCCGGGCACAGCGGCCTTGCGCCGCGCCCGCTTGTCGAGTTCGCGCGAGGCGAGCCACCCACCTGCCGCTGCGGCCATACCGAGCGGTCCGAGGCGACGGAACACCGATATCGCGACAACGCCAAGCGCCGCGCCGCCCGGGCCACTGAGCCCCGGTGTATCCTGGGCGATCTTGCTGCCGACGACAGCCGAGATGATTTTACCGATCATGAGAAACCCTTTCGGGGAATAAAACCCCCAGTTCCCCACAGGGTTCCGCCGATCCGCTTTCGCCCTTGCGGATCAGTCTGCGGCAGTCAGCTGGCAATTGACGCCGAATTCATGGCTCACGCGCGCCGTCCGAGACCGGCGCCCGTCCAATCGTGCATGGCGAGGCCATTGCCCTGCCCCCGCCAATGGTCCATCCACGCGACACGGCACGAGACAATCTGGCAGGTAAATGGGACGCCCCCGAAAGTATAGCGATCGAGTGACCATCCAGTCCGTGGCCGAGCGTGCCGGCGTCTCCACGATGACCGTTTCGAACGTGTTCAACCGAACGGGCAAAGTGGGCGCCGAGACGAGAGCCCGGGTCATGGCCGTCATCGAAGAGCTTGGCTATGTGCCGAACCTCGCTGCCCGCCGGTTGACAGGATCCGCTGTCGCAAGGCTCGGCCTGATCCATGCCGACCGAGACAGCATGTTCATCAACGCCATGATCGCGGCAGTCTCGATCGCGGCCGCCGAAAAAGGGCTTCAGCTGATCATCCGGGCAGCCAAGGTTTCATCGCCGGCGGCAACGATAGCCCTCGCGAACGGGCTGGTGCGATCGGGCGCGCAAGCGCTTCTCCTCATCCCGCCGTTCGCCGAAAGCATGGCGGAGAGTGCTGCGTCACCCAGCCTCGGCGTTCCGGTGGCAGCGATCTCGACTGCGTCTGCGCTCGCCGACATCACTACGGTGCGCATCGACAATCATGCAGCGGCGCACGCAGTCACGAGCCATCTCGTCGCGGGTGGACGCCGCCGCATCGCCGTAGTGACGGGCCCGGCAAACCATTCGGACAGCGTGGCCAGACTGGAGGGCCACATCGATGCGCTGCGCGACCACGGCCTGTCATTCGCCCCCGCACTGTGCATCTCGGGCGACTTCACTTTCCTGTCGGGCCTTGAGGCCGCGGAGAAGCTTCTGGCCCTCCCCGGTCGTCCCGATGCCATCGTCACTGCCAACGACGACATGGCCGCAGGCGTCTTGTGGCAGGCGCACCGGCAGGGCGTGAGAGTGCCGGCAGAACTCGCAGTAACCGGCTTTGACGACACGCTCATCGCGACGCGTGTCTGGCCCCTGCTAACCACGGTCCATCAGCCGATCCTCGAGATGGCAGCACAGGCTTTGGACCTTGTTGTCCAAGCCGCCCGCGATCCGGAAACCTATGGCGCTGCGCGCGATGTCGTGCTGCCGTTCAAGGTCATCGAACGTGGATCGAGCTGATAAATTCACGCTTGAGGTTTATCGTTAAATCCAGCAATGCCCTCCGCCAAAACAGCGGAGAGACCAATGGACCTTGTTCGAACATCGCCCCCAGGCGAAGCGGCCTCGCATGATAGCGGCGCCGCGGACGGGACGGCTAACGGCAAGGAACATTTCGAAGTTCTCGACGGTCTGCGCGGCACGGCGGCGATGCTCGTCGTTCTGTTCCACATCCAGGGCATCACGGTGAACTGGGAGGGCGCGAAAGTCTTCCTCCATCACGCCCCTCTCGCCGTCGATTTCTTCTTCGCGCTTTCGGGTTTCGTGATCGCCTATGCCTACGACGATCGCTGGAACCGACTCACCACCGGCCGCTTCCTCGCGCTGCGTCTGATCCGGCTGCAGCCGATGGTCATCATCGGCGTGCTTCTCGGTTTCGTCAGCTATCTGGTCGATCCCTTTGCCGGCACAGCCCAGTCCGCATCGTGGGGCGCCCTGCTGCTTGCGCTGGTCATGAGCCTCCTCGTGCTGCCGGCGTGGGGTCTGCCAAACCGGTTCGGAGACACGCACCCGCTGAACGGTCCGTGCTGGTCGCTATTTCAGGAGTATATCGGCAACCTCGCCTATGCGTTCGTACTGCGCCATCTGCCCAGTTGGAGCCTCGCGGCGCTCGCTGCGGTGGGCGCGATCATGCTGACCATGTGCGGCCTGCATTTCGGCTCACTCGATCTTGGCTCGGGATGGGATCATTGGTGGGCCGCACCGCTCCGTCTCTGCTACCCGTTCCTGATCGGGCTATGGCTCTATCGGGTGCGCGGCCGCCTCCCGCGCATTCGCCTCGGACTTCTGTTCCTCTCGGCCGTCCTGATCGTGGCGATTGCCTGCCCGATCCTGCCCGAGGTTGGCGGCATCAAGCTCAACGGCATCTATGAAGCCGCATGCGTAATCGTGCTGTTTCCGCTGATCATCGTGACCGGCAGCCATTCCAATGCCGGACAGAGAATGAACCGGCTCTGCAAGGTCAGCGGGCGGATTTCCTATCCGCTCTACGTTACGCACTTCCCGTTCCTCTACATCTGGATGAACTTCGTGGCGAACGAGCAACCCACGCAGGCGCAGTCCGGCACGGCGCTGGTGCCGTTCCTCGTTCTGGTGGCGTGGCTGTCGTTGATCTGGTGGGACGAGCCCATCCGCGCTCGCTTGCGCAGCTGGTTGGACCGTAAGGCCAGGCGTTCGGACATAGATCAGTCCCGCCCCTCGCATAGCGCCGAAATCGCTCCCTCGCCTGCAGCGTCCTAAGACGCGACCAATTTCCCAAAGAGCCATATCCGCACGCCGGAGCCTACGGCATTTGGAAACGGAAGACCGGAGCAGTGCATTAAAATACGTTTGCCACGCGAAACGCCCGAGTATACACTGTATACATGGATACGAGAGCGAGCATCCTTGCCGCCGCCTGGCAGCAATTTGAGGTCAATGGCGAGGCAGGCCTCTCGCTGCGCAAGGTTGCCGGTGCGGTAGGCATCACGCCCATGGCGATCTATCGCCACTTCGAAAACAGGCAGGCGCTCATCGATGCCTTGGTCGCCGAGGGCATAGCCGAGTGGCGCAAGAGAGTGGACGCGATCAGCAGCCGCCCCGCGCGGGCATGGCTGGAAGCAATCGGTGACGCATACCTTGCCTATGCGCTCGAGGCTCCCGCACGCTTCGACGCCGCATTTCTTGTCTATTCCGACAAGGCCCTGAAGTATCCGGATGATTATCTGGCTGGCGGATCGCCAGCGGTATCGCTGCAAATGCAGCTGATCGCGGAATTTGCGGGCCCCGAGCGCGCGGGCGAAATCATGGTTGCAATCGCTGCGCTGGGTCAGGGCCTCGTTTCGCTTCACCGGGCGGGACGCGTTACCGGCGATGTCGAGAACTTCAGGACCTTCTACCGCACCACGATGCGCCGCTTTATCGAAAGTCAGATCAGGGAGGACAAGGCATGATCGTCTGGCTGGCTGCGACGCTCCTTTCCGGAGCGGGATTCTTCCTCTCTCTGGGTCTTGGCACGCACTGGTACCTCGCCTGGATCGCGCCAGTTCCGGTGCTGTGGTACGCCTTTTCGGGCAAGCGCGCGGCTTCGAGTTTCCTTGCCGCCTTCGTCAGTTACGCACTTGGAGCAAGCAACCTGCTGATTGCCTATGGCTCGGTGATGCCCGTAGCCGTGCTTGCGCAGATACTATTTGGCCCCGCACTGATTTTCGGGCTGACGGTGATGCTTTCGCGAAAGGTTCACCTAAGGCTCGGGGCGATAGCGGGCGTCCTCGCCTTTGCCGCAGGGTTCGCGGCAACGGATTTCCTTATCTCCTTCGCCCCTGCTGGCGGGGCAGTAAGTTCGCCCGCCAATTCTCAGATCGACGTGCCGATCATGGCGCAGTCCGCTGCCTTGGGCGGATTTGCGGCGGTGACTTTCCTGATCGGATTGGTCGCCGCTGCTCTTGCCGAAGGCGCGCGCCGACGCAGCCTTGCCTGGCTCCTCGCAGCGACCGCGATCTTCACCGCAAACGCCGGTCTGGGCGCGTGGCGCATGACGGGGCAGAGTCAGGGCTCGGTACGCGTGGCGCTGATGGGGAGCAACAACCTCGCCGCTAACACCGACGCGCTGGACGAGGCGCGAACAGGGCAGATCTTTGCGGCATACGCCAAGGCGATCCGCGCTCTTGCCGGAAAGCACGTGGCGGTCGTCTTGCTACCGGAAAACAGTACCCGTCTGGGGCCGGAATGGGCGCAGGCGGCACTTGCGCCCGTGGATGCCGCTGCGCGTGAAATCGGCGCCATTGCGCTGGTCGGCTACAACGGCGATTTCGCCGGCGCGCGGCGCAATCTTGTTACTGCGGTGGGCGCAGACGCGCGCAATGCGACTTACGCCAAGCGGCACCTGGTGGTCGGCTTGGAAACCCCCGATTTCACGCCCGGTACCACTTCGCTGACGCTGCCGGGCGGCGTGATGCCGGAAATCTGCAAGGACATGGATTTTCAGGCGACGATCCGGAAGGATGCAGCGGCGAACCATCCGATGATGTTTGCGGTGCCCGCATGGGATTTCGGACGCGATGCCTGGGCACATGCCAGACCCGCAATACTACGCTCGATCGAGACCGGCACGCCTCTTGCGCGCAGCGCGCGGGATGGGCTGCTCACACTGAATGACCGTTACGGCCGAGTGTTGGTGAAGCAGCCGGTTCGAGAGGGATTGACCGTCGCCATTGGTGACTTGCCCGTTGCTGGCAGGGGCGGCGAAACACTCTACGCCCGGGTCGGAGACGCCTTTGCGTGGGTGTGCCTTGCCGTGACGTTAGGCCTTGCGATCATGGCAATGACAATCCGGCGTCCATCATGTGAACTGGCATCTGCCCGAACCTGATCCGGCGTTTTCGCAAGAAGGCGTCCGAAGCTCGATTTGAGCGCAGGTCAGCAGCGCCAGACTGACGTCCTCCCCAGCATGTATTGCCGATTCAACTCTCGCCGATGTGGATGGCCAGCCAGATCGTCGGTGAAGCAGTATAGGTTACGAGGTGCGGCGTACCGGCGGGAATCAGCAAGTGCTCTCCAACCGCGAGTGCATGCCGCTCAAGACCGTTCAGCATGAGTTCGGCAGCGCCTTCGAGCACGAGAACCCACTCGTCCCAGTCCTGTTGGTAAGGCTGTTCCGGAGGCGTCACATGACCATGCGAGACGATCCGTTCGATTCGAATACCGGGCCGCCGCAGCAGGTCCTCGAACCGCTCGTCCGCCTCGAACCCTTGCTCTACGACAAAGAGATTGGAAGGTGGCATTTCTGTCCGATCCGCGCCTTGATCCATCGTCTCGACTATGTCCACCAGCCTGGGAAATGAAAAGGCAAGGATGACGTCCCGGCCGCTTTCGGATTCGTTATGAAGGATGGGCCGGGCGGGGGTAGAGGATGAAATCGGCATGCCGATCGATCACCGGCGGAACATCTGCGTGTTCAACAGCGCGCTGAAGTTCGTAGATGGCAGAGGGAGGCAACGGTAGCGGATGCTCGGCGGGATGCGCGGGCGCGCGCATCGGGTAGTCCTGCCCCGAGACGGACGTCATTTCGATATGGGCTCCGAGCAATGCGCGGATCGGGTGACTTTTGGAGAAGGCGGCAAGCCGTTCCACACTCTCGCGAAACTCGTCGAAATGATCGATCGGAACATAAAGCCTGCCAGGGTAGAGCATGTCGCCGGAAAAAAGCAGCCGGGTTCCGGGGTCATAGACCATGATGTGCGCCGGCTCGTGTCCGGGCGTCGGAATTATATCCAGGACCCGGCCGCCAAGATCGAAGTGGCCGATGTCACGGGGCCAGTCCGCCATCCGGAAATAGGCCGAAACTTGCGCGGGTGTATGACCAACTACCTCCGTATCTGGCCTGTCCCGGAATTCGCCGTCACCGCTGACGTGATCACCATGGCCATGAGAATGGGCCACAGTCAGGTGAACCGGGCGGTTGCCATTCCTGCGCTGCCATTCGCCGATCAGGCGATCCACCGTAGGCCGGATCCGCAGCCCCCCGGCGCCGCTGTCGAGAAGGAGCGCCCGGTCGCGACCGAACAGCAAATAGAGGAAAGGCGCCTCGAAGTTGGTTTGCACGGATGGCGGATCACGAAGGTATCTGCGTCGATGCGTTGCACCTGCGTCTCGGGCTCATTCGCGGATGTGCCATCAATCCATTTGGAAAATCGAGGCGGGTCGTATCGCATATCGGCGGCGGCGAGCGGAGACGCCGTTCCGCATACCAGCAGCAGGGATTGCAGGGCCATTATAAGAGCGGAAGAGCTAGCTTTACCTGTCATTTCCGCAGCGTAGAAGCGATTGTCGTTTTCACAAAGCTCGTTTCCCTATGCGCCTTGGCCCTGCCCCTCCAATCTGGATACGGTGGAATAGTACGGACGCGCGCCGCACGAAAGCTACGTTGACCGCAAGACTTCGGCCCCGATCGGCCTCTGGCGAGGCGCTGTGGCCGATCAGAACCACGACTATATCCGTCCGCAAGAGATCGGCAACAAGGTCGACGTGCGATGGATGGAACTGTGGGGCGCGGGGGCCCCGGCACATTTGGAAATAAACGATTGAAGGCAGCCACTCGGCTTACCTCGACGCTGGCCGCTGAAATTGGGGCTTCTGGCCGTCCTGATACCCCATTCATTCATCAAGTTGATCTCCGCGCCTGTCCGACGCCGAGCTGGATCAAGCTGTTGCGCTAGGCAGATCCCCAGGCTCCGCCCGACTTTCCACTATCCGGTCGATCAGACCCCATTCAACTGCTTCCTGGGCGGTCATAAAGTGATCGCGGTCCATGGCGCGCTCAAACTCTTCGTAGCTGCGACTGCAATGCTTGGCATAGAGACTGGTGACCCGGTTCTTGGTCCGCTGAATTTCCTCGGCGTGGATGAGAATGTCGGACACCTTGCCCTGCGCGCCGCCGGACGGCTGATGAATGAGGATGCTCGCATTGGGGAGCGCAGCCCGCTCGCCGGGTGCGCCGGCCATCAAGAGAAAGGAGCCCATCGAATAGGCCGTGCCCATGCACAACGTGTGCACCGGCGCGCGAATATACTGGATGGTGTCATACATGGCGAGGCCGCTGGTGATGACGCCGCCCGGCGAATTAATGTAGAGGCTGATGGGTTTCCCGGGATTTTCGGCCTCCAGGAACAATAACTGCGCACAGACAAGCGCAGATACGGTGTCGTTCACCTCACCGTTGAGGAAGATTATCCGCTCTCGTAGCAATCGGGAGTAGATGTCGAAAGACCGCTCTCCCCGGCTGGATTGCTCGATGACCATGGGGACGAGTTGCATCGCTTCGCGCATTTGGCGAACTCCTGACTTCCGTGATGTGTGTGGGAGTCGTGTCCGGTCAGGCTGCAAGCATGACGGGCGAGCCGTTGGTGTTGGCAGCAGCCTTGATCATCCGATCGATCCGCGCATCCGCAAGCTCGTGAATGATCCGCAGGCTCGTTCCGCCGTCGTCGTTGGCCGCAATCCGGAAGGTGACGAGACTTTCCAGATATGGCGGCGTACTTTCCCGCATCCGGTAGCTGACTGACTCTCCCAGTATCATGGCCGCCGCTCGCGGATCGGCCAAGTCCTTGGCTGGCAGCCAATGTGCACGAAAGTCGGGATTGGTGATCGCGCGCCAGACCTTGTGAGGCGGCTCATCAATGTCATAGATGAACGAGAGGGTTTTGCCTTGATCGTCGGTGTTTCTCTCGGTCATGGTTCCATATCCTTCAGCAAGGATTTGAGGGCATCGACCCGTTCCGGCCAGTAAACGCGATATTTCGCGAGCCACCCGGCAAGCGCGGCAAGACCGTCCGGATCCACCTCGTAGTTGACAAAGCGGCCCTGTCGTTCTTCTCGGACTAGCTTGGCATTCCGCAGAACCGATAGATGCTGCGACATCGCCGGTTGGCTGATCGTCATGCCATTGCGCAAAGCGCTGGCATTCATGCGCCCCGCCGCCAACTTCTCGAAGATTGCGCAGCGGGTCGGATCGGCCAGAGCTTTGAAGATGTCGTTCTCGATCATGCCAACACATAAGCCTACACTTATCCGATTCGCAAGCCCTGATATGAACTTTGAAGAAGTGAGTGCGCCGAGACGCTTTACTTTCTTCAATCGCGCACCGCTCCGATCGCTCACCCCTCCAGGTTTCGCCGGCAACCAATCGTCCGCCTCTTGCGTGAGATATGTTCAGGCTGCGTGGTTTTGACCTGGCTGAACGGCGGTCCGGGATCGACTGCGCAGCACAGCAGCGTTGGCTCGATCTCGCCAACTATTCGGCCGTTCGCCGCCGAAAGCGCCCTCCCCGAAACCGGCTGCTACCACATCCCGCTCGCTATCGACCATGACGAGCGGCGAGGATTCTAGCCAAACCGGAACGGTTCGGCCTCGCCCGTTTTCCCGGTTTCCCATGCGTCACAAACTTGTCGAAAGGTTTCCACAAAAGCGGCCTGTAACTTGGTGGGTTGCCAGTCTGTACGGGTTGTGATTCCGATCCGGCGCTGCAACGTCAAACCGCCGCCAAATATGCGTGTCAGCAATCCTGCGCGCGCCTCGAACAGGAATTGATCCGGTGAGAGCAGTGTCAGCCAATCGCCTTCCAGCATCAGGCCCCGGATGACCAGCAAAGATCCGCATTCGATCCGCAGCTTGGGAGGCGCGAGACCGCGCGACGTGAACATCTCTTCCCAGCGCTTTCGTCCGGGCGTTCCGCCGGCCGAAATGACCCATGGAAATTCCAGCAGCATCTCGAATTCAAATTTTCGCCCGGCGAGCGGATGTCCGGACCGCGCGACAATGACGGGATCGTCGGAGAACAGTCCTTCCTGGGTGACATCGGCCACGGGCAGCGGATCGCGCAGCGCACCCACCAGAATGTCCAGTTCGCCGTGGCGCAGGCTGTTGAGGAGTTCAGGATAGGGCCCCTCGACGACGCTTACCTGAGCATCGGCATAGATATGTGCGAAACGGGCAAGCGATTGCGGCAGGAGGACTGCCTTGGCCACAGGCATCGTCCCTATCCTGACACGTCCGCCACCTTGTGAATGGAGCGCACTGAGTTCGTCGATACCCGCCTCAAGCTCGGCGCGGACGAGCCGGACAAAGCGCAGGAAACGCGCCGCCGTCGGAGTCGAGACCACGGTCCTGCCCTGCCGCTCCAGCAGGGGCACGCCCAGGTGTTCTTCCAGCTCGCGGGCCGAGCGATGGAGCGCAGGCTGCGATAGCTGGGCACGCTCCGAAGCCAGTGCGAAACTGCCGGCTTCGTCCACCGCCATAAGCGTCCGAAGCTGCCCGAGCGTGATGCGCCGTTCGATATTGGGGAGCACGGGCAGGCGGGCGCTGCGCCGAAGGACCCGGCCGCCGCGCTCAAGATAGGACAGCGCACGCTCGATACGCGCGGTCATGCGGCGCCCGGCCTCGGTCGGCTGCACCCCGGAGGGCTGACGGTCCAGCAGAACATAGCCGAGCTGGCTTTCCAGGCTAGCCACCGCTTGCGTCACGGCGGGCTGGGAAAGGTGCAGTTCCTTGGATGCCCCGCTGATGGAGCCCAGCCGCGCAGCAACAGCCAGCGCGTCGAGGTGGCGGAGGTTCAGGCGCATCGGGTCGATCATTGGGACTTCAGCTTTGCTTATGGATGGGTTGCATTTCGACGTTGCCGGAATGCGCTCACTGCCGTGTAGATAGGACAACACACGGGTTGAGGATACAATCGAGCGAATGCTTGAGCTTATGGTCACGAATGAACGGAACGGTGAATTGTTGCCTGTGCGCGGCGAGCCGACTTGCGCAGGCAGACACGGATCGTCCCGGCCATTCCGGATTTGCCGAGCCCAACTCATTCGCCGCTAAACAGCCGTTGTTCGCGAACGGCACAGCTTCAATCCGATGGGTCGCCAAAAACGAAACAAGAAGCTGAGTTATGAAAGCGTTGGAAGAGAAGAAGCCTGCCGGGCGTTTCGGCATATTCGGGCAGTTGTGGTTTCAGGTGCTCGCAGCGACATTGATCGGCATCCTGCTCGGCCATTTCGTGCCGCATGCTGCGGTGGCCATGAAGCCGCTGGGCGATGCCTTCATCAAGCTGATCAAGATGATGATCGGACCGATCGTCTTCGTGACGGTGGTGCACGGCATCGGCGGCATGAACGACATGAAAAGCGTCGGGCGCGTTGCGCTGAAGTCGATCGTCTACTTTGAAGTCATCACCATTCTCGCGCTGATCTTTGGCCTGATCGGAGTAGCTCTCTGGCAGCCGGGCGCGGGAATGAACATCGATGCGGCCTCGATCGACACCGCTTCGATCCAGGGCTACGTCGCCAGCGCCCATGACCAGTCGATCTCCGGCTATCTCATGGCCATCATCCCCGACACATTCCCGGGCGCGCTGACCGAAGGCCATGTCCTCCAGGTCCTGCTGATCGCAGTCCTGTTCGGCATTGCCATGGCGGCGGGCGGGGAGCGTTCAAAGCCGATGATGAACGTGATCGACAGCGCCTCGCAAGGCCTGTTCCGGATCATCGGATACATCATGTATTTCGCGCCACTAGGCGCCTTCGGCGCGATCGCATTCACGGTCGGCCAGTTCGGCACGGCATCATTGCTCTCGCTCGGCGAACTGATACTCGAATTCTTCGTCATCTGCGCAGCCTTCACCGCGATCGTCATGGGCAGCATCTCCTGGTGGTGCGGCGTCAACCTTCTCAGGTTGCTCGGGTATATCTGGGACGAGATCGTGATTGTCGCGGCGACCACGTCGACGGAGACGGTCCTGCCGCGCCTGATCGAGAAGCTGCGGGCGCTCGGCTGCGAGGAAAGCGTCGTCGGCTTCGTCGTGCCTGCGGGCTATTCGTTCAATCTGGACGGCACCTGCCTCTATCTCACCACCGTTGCGGTATTCCTGGCGCAGGCGACCAATACCCATCTGACATTCTGGCACGAACTCGGTCTGATTGCCGTCCTGCTGCTGACGTCCAAAGGCGCGGCGGGTGTCGCGGGCGCGGCTTTCGTCGTCCTGGCGGCCACGCTCAATACGACCGGCACTATTCCCGTCGCCTCGATCGCGCTGATCCTCGGGATCCACCGCATCCTCGCCGAAGGCCTCACATTCGTGAACCTTGTCGGCAACACGGTGGCAACGATCGTCATCGCCAAGTGGGAAGGCAAGCTCGACGAGCGAACCCTGGCAGCTGCCGTCGGCACTGACGCGGCGCGCCGCCGACTGGGCATCGCCGCCTAAACGGCGTCCCCAATCCCCGAAGACAATAGCCCGGTCGCGCCACGGCGCGGCCGGAAGAGGAGAGATTCATGTCCGTAACCCGCGTCCTGGCCGTGCTCATGGCCTCGCAGGTCCTGCCCGCAGCCGCCTTCGCGCAGGATCAAGAAGTGCCTGCTGCACCGGTCGAAGAACCTGCGGCCGCGCCGGCTGCTGTCGGCGACCAGTCGGCCGGCGCCGCGCCGACGGCCACTCCGCTTTCCGGTTTCGCGCGTTTTCAGCAAGAAAATGTGATCGGCAAAGAGCTCCGCTCGCTCAAGAAGGATGGCGTGGACCTCTCGCTCGATGTCGTCGGCAACATTGCCGGCAACCCGATCGGCGGCAATCGCAAAGGCTTTGCCGAATCTCACTGGGTCAGCGCTGCGGCCAATGTCGATCTTGAAAAGGTGCTCGGCTGGTCTGACACCCGCCTTCACGTCCAGGGCGCCTGGTTCAGCGGAGACAGCCTTGGCCGGGACTATATCGGCAACTCGATCAGCTTTCAGCAGACCTGGCGCCCGGTGCCCGGACCACGCCTGACCCAGTTCAACATCGAGCACGATTTCGGCCGTCTCAATCTGATGGTCGGGCGCGCCGCCGTGAACAGCTACTTCAACAACTCGCCGCTCAACTGCGTGTTCATGAGCAATACCGCCTGCCTCACCGCGTACGGCGGCATCAGCGATATCGGCATCACCGCATTCCCGAACTCGTCCTGGGCAGCGAAGGCGCAATATTCCCTCAGCAAGCGGGCCTACGTGCAGCTCGGCGTTTTCGACTACAACAACGATCTCAATCTCAAAGGAAAAGGCGGCGTCGATCTATCGCTCGGTAAAGGCACGGGCGCGCTCATCGCTGGCGAAGTCGGCTATGAAAGCGATCCTGCGACCAGCCGGTTGCCCGGACTCTACAAGCTGGGCTTTTACCTCAACACCGACGGCGGCCAGAGCCCCTATTACGATATCCATGGCGCCAGCGCGGCGCAGAGCGGTCTTGCCCGGGCTGCGCTGGGCGGCAACCGGCTCGGGATCTACGCGATGGTCGACCAGACGATTGCGCGTGCACCGGGAAAGAGCAAGCGCAGCCTTGCGGCATTCGGCCGCCTCTTCGTGAATGCGGGTAACACCCAGCAGCTTGACTGGTTTGCCTCGGCGGGACTGGTGAAGACAGGCACCTTCAAAGGGCGCGACGACGACACCATCGGCTTCATTGTCTCCGACACCCATTTCAGCGCCCAGCAGATTGCGTACTTGCGCGACCTGCGGGCCAAGGCCGGAGGTACCGGATCCCCGGGATCGAACGAGATCATTGCCGAACTCAATTATGGCTTTGCCGCGCTGCCGGGTCTGCGGATCATGCCGAATGTGCAATACGCCATCAATCCGGACCCCATCTACGCGACGAGCCGCAAGACCGACATACCCAACGCGGTCGTTCTGGGCGTTCGCGTCGACCTCAAACTCGCCCAGTTTTTCGGCAAATGATTGGAGCTGGATCCGTACATTCGCGTGACCGCAATGCAGTGAGGGGAAGACCTCATCAGCACTCCGGGCCTTTGCCGTCGCGGTAATGCCCCAATATTGGGAGGCGATGGAGGTCACGCCGACGGGCGAGGACGTGCGGATCAAGCTCGAATCTATCGCGAGTGGTCGGTTGCGCTTGTCTCATGCTTGCGTGAAGCGCAGGAGGATGGGGAATTGTCGGCTGGAAAGAATCCAGGACAGCTTGCCGTCGCGCCGATTGATGAAGGAGCGGTCATGCGAGCCAATCGAATGTAGCCGGTCGCCCTTCGACAGCTTCGAGCGCTTTGCTTTGCCTTCCCTGCTGAGCTGAACATTTTGACCAATTAATAGCCGACGGGTCATTTATTTTCCGGATCATCGCTGGAGCGCCGCGCCAGCGAACAATGACTGTCATCCGCGGCACATTGTGAAGGAGCTGAACAATGTCTACGATTACAACCACAGACGGCGTAAAGATCTTCTACAAGGATTGGGGGGCAGGTCAGCCGATCGTTTTCAGTCACGGTTGGCCGCTGACGGCGGATGACTGGGATGCACAGATGATGTTCTTCCTTCATCACGGGTATCGGGTGATTGCCCACGACCGGCGCGGCCATGGCCGGTCCGACCAGCCCGGCACCGGCAACGACATGGATCACTGGGTTGCCGATCTAGCGGCCCTGACTGAACACCTCGACCTGCGCGACGCGATCCATATCGGACACTCGACAGGTGGCGGTGAGGTGGCTCGCTATGTCGCTCGCCATCAGGAGCGCGTCGCGAAGGCCGTGCTGGTCGCTTCACTGACGCCGAACATGTACCGCAGCGAGGACAACCCGTCCGGGCAACCGCCGGAATGGTTCGAAGCGATACGGGCAGGTGTGCTGGGCAACCGGTCGGAGTTCTTCCGTTTTGTGCCTGAGAATCCGTTCTACGGCTACAACCTCGATGGGGCCGAGCCTTCGGAGGCTGTCATTGCCAACTGGTGGCGCCAAGGGATGGCCGGCGGTGCTCTCGCTCACCACGCGACTGTCGACTCTTGGCTCGAAGATTATACCGAAGACCTCAAGAAGATCACCGTGCCGGTACTGGTGATGCACGGCGAAGCGGATCAAGTCGTCCCGTTCGCAAGTTCAGTGCCACGCGCGGTCGAACTGCTTGAGAATGGTTCGCTGAAAATCTATCCCGGCTATCCCCATGGCATGCTGACCACACATGCAGATGTCCTCAATCCTGACCTGCTTTCGTTCATCAGGTCATGACGACATCTCTAACCCATCACCGTTGAGGTAAGCATTTGGGTCATAAATTGAGGAGGATTCGGGTTTCATCATCGTGACGAAGGAACGAACAGGAAGCCCAAATCCTCCTCGAAAATTCGTCGACCAACAGCTCAATCAAAACAGCGGCCCACGCAGCGTCGTCTGGCCTTGACGGAGGTGCGTTCCGCCGCAGGCTTCGCGCCTCGCTCCCTGCCCGCCCGAGGGAGCTTGAAGGGTAACCGCGGCATGTGGAAGTTGCCCACTCCGCCCAAGCGGACCGCGAGACTTTCAAATGTTTAACCGAGAACCCGTTGGGTAGCGGCCGTCGCCACCGCAGAAGCTTCGGCAGCTGAGCGCCCCCAGTCCAGACACAGGGCGGCTCCCTATGCCTACCACCTCGACCATAGGCTGAAAGTCGCGCCGCATGCGACCGACAGTGCGCCAGCAGCGCCTATAATAAACCGGGCATTCGGTGCCACACCTTAACGCGACGGCAGAAGGCCGGATGCGCTCAGCTGGAGCAGTCCATTATGTTTGAATCCATCATCCATCCTGAAGCGCGTCCTATCGCGCCGGTCGACGTGGTGGAACAGGCACAGCGTCTAATCGAACGCGACGGTCTGACCGGCATCGGTGATGCGCTCGCCCCGCTGGAAGGCGTAACGCAAGAGCAGATGCCGGGGATCAACTCGGTCCTCGCCCTCAGCGTTCGTCTGCTGATCGAAGCGTTTCGCACCGATGCCCGGGCGCCTGCCGTCTATGATGCACTCCTGGCCATTCCGCCACAACTGGCCGGATTGATGTTTGACCTGATGCTGGAATGCACTTTCGGGAGCGGTCCCAGAGATGTGAGTGTGCTGAACGAGGAGAGTTTGTTGGCGCTTGTCGGCCTGCTTTCCTGCGCCGGTGCACACGAGCAGGCTGCGCTTTTGCTCGCCGATGCCCGCAAGCAGCGCACTGGTCCGGGCCTTAACCACTCTGCCTGGGTGGCGCGGTGCCGTTGGGCCAGCTGTGCATCATCGATAGGCGACTACTTGGCCGATGCGGCTATTGCTTTTGCTGATGCCGAGGCGGCGCGGGCTGAAATCGACGTATCCCCAATCAACCTTGCCGCACACCGGGCGGGAATTCGCTTCGCGCTGGCCGCCGGTGATCTTGCGAAGACCCGCTCCCTCGCCGGCGCTGCCCTGGCGCTGCCAGTGGGGGACGAGGACAAGATGGAACTGGCTGCGGATCTCGCGCTGCTCGTTGCGGTTCAGGCTGCATGTGGCGATGAAGCCAGTCTACAAGCCGACCAAATGCGTTGGGCTTTCGCTGCGGCGCCGAAGGTAACGTCTGCTGCGGCTGCCATTCTTGAGGCGCAGATGGCCGGCGGCAACTTCCCGTTCCTTGACACCGCCGAGGCGGAAAGTGCTGCGGCCATGTTGCGCAGTTTCGTGGCACCTGGCGCAAACCCGGCGGTGACCGGCTATCCGATGCGTGGGGGGAAGCCCCACGTCGACACTGTGTGGTTGGAGATCACGAACCACTGTAATCAGAAGTGTACTTTCTGCCCGGATATGTTCCGCGAGGATGCGCGTTCCTGGCTGCCGCTTCAGCAAGTGAAGGATCTGATCGACCAGCTGGCAGATACGCTCAGCGTGGGATCGATGCAGCTGAACGCTTATGGCGAACCCCTGCTGCATCCGAATATTTCAGAGATCCTGGCTTATATTCGTGAGCGCAAGCTACCGTTTCCCACCTTCTTCACGTCCCACGGGATGACGTTGGTTGAGAAGAAGCTGAAGCAGCTTTCCGGAAACTATCCCGCCGGTATCGCGATCTCGCTCCATAACGACAGCCAGGAATCCTACGAGGCGACCCGCAGCCACAAGATCGGCGATTACGAGACGCTGGTCACACGCGTTTCCGGGCTGCTGCGGCAGATGGCCTACGAACAGGCGCCATCACACCTTCGCCTCTATCAGATGGTTTCGAACGGAGCTGTAGATCTCCGCGTCGATGAAGTTACCCGCAGTGCCTTCCCTGAAACGCCGGAACGGATGCTTAAACATGTCCGCAAATGGGAGGCTATCGCTGCGGATATCGCTGCCGCTGCGCCGCCGGAGGCACAGGTCATAGCGCTCAGCAGTAGCCAGGAGGACATTTACCGCGCTTTTCTCAAGGCCAGCCATGGCGATCACGACCATATGCCGATCCTGAGTTGGGTGGATGTGAACGGCGGAAGGCAGAGTGCCTTCATGTCGGCACGGCCGGTTGGCACTTATGCCAATCTGCTGCTCGAATACGATCCGCGCTGGGCTGTCGATCGCAAGCTGGTGACCGGGCGGAGTTGCGGCTTTACCAAGGTTCCTTCGCTGGCGATTTTTGCCACGGGCCGGCTCGGCATCTGCTGTCTCGATCTCAACAGCACCGCGACTTTTGGCTCTCTGTCGGACTTCGACAATCTGCACGATGCGCTGACAAGCCAGCAGGCGCTGCGAATGTTTGCGCAGCTTTCTAACGGTATCGCCACAAGTCGTGGCTGCCAGATCTGTCTTGGTGGGACCGAGCGGCATTGTGCCAGCAAGCAGATGTCAGGGCCGGAACGCCCTGCCGGGCATTTCCGCGACGGGATCTGAGCCGATGGGCATGATCTCGTTCCTAGCGCGAGCTTTTTGGGAGATTTGAGGTCAGATTCTGACCTCACTTTGTTGGAGACAGGCTTCCTTTCGGGTGATGCAAAAGCGGTTCGAGCGGAAGCGTCCGGCGGGCCGCGCTGCCTGAGCTATACCAGAAGCTTACGCTTTGCCCTGATAGCGCTGGGGCTGCCCGAATGGACGTGCCGATTCTGCAACACGGGGCATCATCTGTCGGCGGTGGCGCGGCTGCCTTGGAAACCCGGCGAGACGCGAGCATTGACCATTCTTCACCATGTGGGAGGCTGATCACGTCATTAACCGGATGGGCATGGTGCGGATGTGTTTCCGGGGCGCTATGACATCGCAATCAATGCCCAATTTCCGGCACTTGTGGCACTTCGGCAACAAACCGCGCCTCACCTTTGAAAATCGGTTCCCAGGGACACTGCCGCCAGGGAAAACCGCTTGCGCGAAGAGGCAAGCCCGGCTCACTTCCCTCGCCTGAATGACCGCGCAACCCAAGCGCGGCAGCTGGGCTATTGGAGAGAGATGCATGAGTCCCGCGGAACTGAGCGTCGCGTTCTTCTTGCAGATGTTCGTGATCATCGCCGCATGCCGCGCGACCGGCTGGGCCATGAAGCGCTTCTTCGATCAGCCGCAGGTCATCGGAGAAATGATCGCCGGCATTCTGCTCGGCCCATCGCTGCTCGGGCTGCTTTCCCCGGACATCCAGCATTTCCTGTTTCCCAAGGAAACGAAATCCGTCCTCTACGTCGGCGCCCAACTGGGCGTGGGGCTTTACATGTTTCTCGTTGGCCTTGGCTTCAGGACCGACCATTTCCGCGTGAACGCCCGCAGCGCCTTTGCCGTGTCCCTGTCCGGCATGGCAGCACCTTTCCTGGTTGCCGTGGCGATGACCCCCTGGCTGTTCGGCTTGAACCTGTTCGGACCACAGGTCAGCACGTTCCAGGCGACGCTGTTCATGGGAGCAGCCATCTCGATCACCGCCTTCCCCGTCCTTGCCCGCATCATTCAGGAGCGCGGGCTCGCGCGTACGCCGCTGGGATCGCTGTCGCTATCGGCCGGCGCGATCGACGACGTGGGCGCCTGGACGGTGCTGGCGATAGTCCTTGCCAGTTTCGGCGGCGGCCCGGCCGTGGCGATCAAGGCCGTGGCGGGCGGGGGACTGTTCGCGCTGTTCATGCTCACCGCCGGCCCCCACCTGCTGGCGCCGCTGGCGCGCTGGGCAGAGCGCGAGGGACGCATTGTGCCGCCACTGCTGGCGACCATCGTGGCGCTGTTCATGCTCAGCGCCTGGGCCATGGATACGGCCGGTCTCCATTCGGTGTTCGGCGGCTTCCTGCTGGGCGTGGCGATGCCGCGCGGGCTGCTCAGCCGTGAACTGAAAAACCAGCTGGAACCCTTCACGCTGGCGCTGCTGGTGCCGATGTTCTTCACCTTCTCCGGCCTCAACACGCAGCTGACGCTGGTAAACAGCATCGCACTCGTCGGCATCGCGCTGGTTATCCTGATCGGCTCCATCCTTGCCAAGGGCGCGGCCTGCTGGGCGGCGGCTCGGCTAACCGGGCAGGACAATCCGACCGCGCTGGCCGTTGGCGCGTTGATGAACGCGCGCGGATTGATGGAACTGATCATCATCAACATCGGGCTGCAGAAGGGCATCATCGGCCCGGCACTGTTCTCGATGCTCGTCGTCATGGCACTGGTGACGACGCTGATGGCCTCCCCCCTGTTCGAACTCGTCTATGGCCGACGCGCCCGGGCCAGCGGCGCATTGGGCTCACTGAACGAGGATGCGGACGAAGCGGCGGAACGTCCGACCGTCCCGGCCATCTGAACCGTCCGCTCAGCCGGACACAGTCGTTCGAATATCGTACAATGCGGCCTCGATGCCGCCATCATGGGAAGTGGAAATGCAGCAGGATCCTTCGTCGGACCGTGTGGTGAAACGCGTCGTAGTCGCAGGAGGCGGCACCGCTGGCTGGGTAACCGCCACGGCGCTCGCGCGTCATCTGGGGCGGCTGATCGATGTGACCCTGATCGAATCGGAAGAGATCTCGACCGTCGGTGTCGGCGAATCCACCGTGCCGACTTTCAAGAGCTTCCATGACCTGATGGGGATCAAGGAGGACCAGTTCATGGCCGCCGCACAGGCGACCTTCAAACTGGGGATCGAGTTCAGGAATTGGGGCCGGGTTGGCGATCGCTACATCCACCCCTTCGGCACGATCGGCACGCGCGTTTCGTGGATGGCGGAATTCCACCACTTCTGGCTGCATGCAAAATCGCGCGGATTTGGCGGCGAACTGGGCGAATATTGCCTGGAATGGGTAGCCGGAGAGGCCAACCGCATGTCGGTGAACGCGGCACCGAACATGGGTTATGCCTATCATGTCGATGCCACGCGCTACGCCCGCTTCCTGCGCGCCATTGCCGAGCCGGCGGGCGTCAAACGGATCGAAGGCAAGATCCGCAATGTCGATCTCCATCCCGAAAGCGGCTTCATCGATGCGCTGACGCTGGAATCGGGAGAGCGGGTCGAAGGCGACCTTTTCGTCGATTGCACCGGTTTCCGCTCCCTTCTTCTGGGGCAGGCTCTCGGCGTCGAATTCGAGGATTGGGGGCGCTGGATCACCACGAACAGCGCCGTCGCCGTCCAGTCGCGATCGTCCAATCCGCCCCAGCCTTATACCGGCGCTTACGCGCACGAGGCGGGCTGGCGCTGGAAGATCCCACTGCAGCACCGTGAAGGCAACGGCATCGTCTTCTGCAACGAATTCATGTCGGATGACGAAGCCCGGGCAAAGCTGTTGGCCGAGATCGACGGCGAGCCGACGATCGAGCCCTGGCTCCTGCGCTTCAAGACCGGCATGCGCGTGAAGAGCTGGTTCCGCAATTGCGTGGGCCTGGGCCTTGCCGGCGGCTTCATCGAGCCCCTGGAATCGACCAGCATCCACCTGATGATGGCGGCCGTCACCCGGCTGATCCAGGACTTCCCGTTCAACGGCTGCAACGAAGCGCTGATCGACCATTTCAACGAGAAATCGCGCCTGGAATTCGAATCCATCCGCGATTTCATCATTCTGCATTATCACGTCACCGAGCGGGACGATTCCGCCTTCTGGCGCCGTTGCCGGACCATGGACATTCCCGATTCCCTGAAGGAACGGCTGGACCTGTGGCGCGAAGATGCGCGCGCCTTCAAGCTGGAGGACGAGCTTTTCCGCGTCGACAGCTGGACGTCAGTCCTGCTGGGCCAGCGCCTCGCCCCTCTTGGCTATCATCGACTTGCCGAGATGATGCCGGACGCTGAGCTGCGAGGCCATCTGGATCGGATGCGATCTGAAATTTCCAAAATCGCCGCGAAGATGCCGACCCATCCGGACTTCATCAGGTCCTATTGTCCGGCCGAGGCGTTCTGACGATCGGACCCGACCCAGCCCTGATCAATCAGGGCTCGTAGGAGTGGCGCATAGGCGGGGACGGAGAGGCCACTTCGTCCCCAGTCCTCCTGAAAGATCACGAGAGTATCGGCCGCTTTCCCCAGCACCTCCTGAAGGAGATGGGATACGCCGTTGTAGAGCGCCCTTCCGCGCCCATAAACAGCGGTCCCGCCCATCTGGCTACTTTGAGGATCGACGGGTGGTTTGCGAGCAGAGACCTGCTAGGCGTGTTGCCATGACCAACAAGCTAGCCGGTATCGTCGAGGTCGATGGACTTCAATATGAATGGGAGCTCCGGAGCGAGCCGCAGTGGAGTGACTTCGATGGCTGGAGAGGCATGACAGTTGCATTGCTCCGCAAACACACCCAGCGCGGCGCTTTGCTGGAGTTTCCCCCGCCGAAGCGTTTGCTAAAAGGAATGCAACGAGGGCGCCTTCAAATCGGCGACGCGATTGTCTCTCGGGGAATCCGGGCAGCGTTGCTGGCTGGGTGGGAACCCGATTCTCGGGGCAAGCCCATGGTTTTCACGGTCGATGCAGACGGCAACTAGGCAATGGCTGCCGCAGCGGATCAGATGAGGGCGGCGTCCGTTCCGTCAAACCATGGGATAGCGAGCTGATTTCGAGATAACTGGAGCGCCACCGAAGAACGGGTATCCCGAAACTTGAAGGCAGTTACATGCATGGTTGAACGGCTGCGCCCCCTCCGACACGCCCCGTTTTACGTCATTCGCAAGATAACTTATAACTGCGAAAACCAACCAACAGGCAGAGAGAATGACGATTTCTTCAAGCGACGAGCAACGCGAGCATTTTGCCTATTGCGTCCAACTCTTTGGAGGCACCACTGCTTTCTCGCGGCGCCTCAACATAGATGAGCGGGCTATCCGACGTTTCATAAATGGCGAGCGGCCTATTGGCGCCGGCCTCTTGGAAGACACTGCGAAGGCATTGCGCCTGCTCATTAGTGACGCGACGGATGCAGAACGCGAGATCGCAGCGATGTTGAGCCGTGGGCCGAACACTCCGTCATAGGGCGCAGGCCCGCCGTGGATCGCGACGCCGACCGACCAGTCAGAGATGCTGACCATGCATGCCCCACCCGGCTTGCCGACCGGGGTAATCGGACAGGGGGCTGGATGAAATCCGAGGGGCCCGGGTGAACTGTGCACAGGCGTTGGCGGGATGACATTGCTGACCTGCGTCGTCGGCTATAATCCTCTCGGCAGAATTCAGTCATAACTGCAGGAGAATACGACAATGAACAATTCCGATCTCGCCGAGAAGCTGGCTGCTGAAACTGGCGTCACGAAGGCTGATGCCAAGAAGGCCGTGGATGCGGTCTTCGTAGCGATCGCCGAAGCGGCGGCTGCGGGCGACGAAATTTCGCTGAACGGCTTTGGAAAGTTCAAAGTAAAGGACTCTCCGGCTCGCGAAGGCCGCAACCCTTCGACCGGCGAGACCATCCAGATCGCAGCCTCGAAGAAGCTGACGTTCGCCCCAGCTAAGGCCGTCAAGGACAAGTTGAACGGCTAAGCCAGCACTTTAAAAATGGGACGGCACGCCGCCACCAGCGCCGTGCCGTCCTCTTCATGGGCCGCCGACATCTGCGCCACGAGATCTTGTGGCGGAAAACACCTTACTGCAACGCGCGCTATCCCAGGGGCCCCGGAGCTTTGCAGCCACGATAGGCCCGGGTTGCGGTTCGATTGCCCCTAGTTCGACGTTCGGATTAGTCCGCGCGCCTTGGGCAAGGAAGGATTGCCTTCCCATCGCGGGTCGCCACCGTGATGATCGCAGAGGCGAGATGCACTGTTTGCTCGGGTGAAAGAGGTGACAGTGCTTCCATGATGTCGTTCACGTCGCCGCAGGTCGAAGGCTTGATCGGAATGGACATTCGGGCGGATAACGCCTCGTCGATCAATGGGCGCAACACGTCATCCGACACGCCGGCGATCTCCTTGCCTTCCGATTGACCCAGTTTGAGAAACGCTGATTTCGCCATAGGCCACGCCGCAATCTTACGGTTCTCAAACTGCGTCGCCAGGCTGGGCAGTGAGGTGCGAACGTAGCTGTCGGCAGGCAAAACGGAACTGCACTTCTGCGCGACCTGGTCGAACACCTTGGGCAGAAAGTAGGTGATGATCCCGTCCATTTCCTGCTGGGTAATGCAGCTTGCCGTATCGGCCGCCTGCGCCGTGGTCGTCGCGCAAAGCGCCAAGCTCACGGCGACTGCCGAAATAATCTTACGCATAGAAATGTGCTCCCTGACGGTGTGTTCTAGCGGCGCTTGCCGGCCTGAGGCTCGGCAACTTGCCGCAATCGGGCTGTCAAAATCGAGGATGGATGGGGCGCCAGTCCCTGCCGAGGTCATCATGCCGTGCTTGAACTGATTTCAGATCGTCGGGAGCTACGGCGTTGAATTCTTTATCTCCCCGGACGAAAGGCTGCCTAGCTGTTTGAAGCATCCGGCCCGGAAAATCCACACTGGATTACGCAGTCAGGCACACTCCAAAAACCGTGCCGGCTGCCTTAATTACAAAATGGAATTGCTCTCGATTTGGAATATAAATTCGCGGCGTAACCGTAACTTTGGCGGTCAATTTGAGGAGCCTAGGATGATTGCTAGGCGTCGTCGCTCTATATTGTATGCTGCAACGCTTCTTGCGTTGAGCGCGGCTATTTTGCCTTTGATCTGCGTTTCGCTGCTCTCACGAGAGCGCGCGCACAAAGCCGAGCGCGCACATCTGGCGCAATACGCTGGCTGGACCCTTGAGCGCGCAACCCTCACGCTGAGCAACGCCCAAGCTACGTTGAAGCAGCTGGAGCAGGAAGGTTGGGTTGGCTGTTCACCCGCGCACATCGCCCGCATGCGGCAACTTGCCTTCGATAATCGATTTATCGACCAGGTTGGCTATTTCAACGATGGAAAACTTGCCTGCACGAGCTGGGGGACGGTGTCTCACTCGGTTCCCGAACAGGCACCGGAACATCCGCTTCCTGGCGGTTTTGCCCTGCAGCTACAGGTCAATCCCCTGGTCAGCCAAGGTCACCCCGTGATCGGGCTGGTTCTTGGCGATCATAGAGTGTTGATCAATCCTCAGCGGCTGGTTGACGTACTTCGCGATGGTGAAATGGCGCTGGGGGTTGCCACTGCCGATGGCCGGCCGATCGCTATTTCAGGCCACGTGGATAACAGCCTTATATCTGCGATGGCGCACCATACCGGGTCCGGCATGGACGATCGCAATATGTTCGTATCAACGAGCGGGGCTGGCTTGATGGCCTTTGCCGTCTCCGACCGCGAAGAGTTTGAGCGACGCCTGCGCCGGGAGTGGTTGCTGCTTGTGCCGACCGGACTGATTGTGTCGGCAATTCTCATCGGGACCATTGCCTGGGTCTCCCGCCAGCGGCTTTCGCCTGAGAATGAGCTGGATTTCGCCATTCGGCACCGCAAGCTGATTGCCCACTATCAACCCCTCATAGAGTTGCAGAGTGGACGATGCATTGGCGCGGAAGCGCTGGTCCGCTGGAGGCGCCCCGGTCCCGACCGCATGCCACCCGATCTGCTGATCCCTCTCGCGGAAAGAACGGGCCTGATCGAAGCCATTACCGACCTGATGATAGAATGCGTTGCAGAGGATCTCGCACGGATGCTCGGCGCTGGGCTCGATGTACATGTAGCCATCAACATTAGCGCAAATGATATGGAAAGCGGGCGTTTCCTGCCCAACCTGCATGCGGCGTTGCAGCGGTGGGGTATACCGGCAAGCCACATCTGGCTCGAGGCGACGGAGCGTGGCTTCATCAAGCCCGAACTGGCGTGCGCCACTATCGAGCGCGCCCGCGCCGCAGGGCATGCGGTTTCGATCGACGATTTTGGTACCGGCTATTCGAGCCTGTCATTGCTCGAAGCGCTCCCGGTCGACACGATCAAGATCGACAAATCATTCGTCGATACGATAGGCCGGAGCGCCGCGACCAGCGTCGTCACGCCGCACCTGATCGATATGGCGCACAGCCTCAATCTCACCATAGTCGCCGAGGGTGTCGAGTCGCCTTCCCAAGAAGCATACCTACGCTCGGCGGGGGTGGAATTTGCGCAAGGCTGGCTCTACTCACCGGCGCTGTCGGCCGAAAAATTCATCGAGTACTGCCATCAGTTGAATGATGGACCGAACTGATCGGGTGGATGCCCCCTTCCTCAGGTCAGCAATTGGAGGGGGACAAACCGCAACGATACCGACCTCCTGCCAAACGCCCGCGGCCGGGCCCACCGCACGGTACCGATGCAGGTCAGCCTCGACGCCGGTCAGAACAGGCCGTCGTCGAAATCGTCATCATCATCGTCGAACATGTCGACTGTCGGTGCGGCATCCTCGCTGGCGTTCGGCATGAAAGCGCGGTGCACTTCGCGTTCGCGGGCCATCGTATAGCGCGCGGCGATCGTGCCCAGCAGGTCGCCGAGCGCGGCCACGGCCTCTTCGGGCACATCGGCACATTCCTGGCCGAGCACCGCCAGGCGATCGGCAATTTCCAGCAAGGGGTCGCCGACTTCGGCCTCGCAATCGATCCTGTCAGTCGTTTCCTGAAGGATTTCCGCCACCGCCGACGCGCCATGGTCCAGTTCGGACAGCCCGCGACGCATGCGCTGGCCACCGTCACGGATGCAATCCAGCGACTCCTTCAGTGCCTGCCCGGCGTCCACCGGCTCGTCCTCTTCGGTGCCGCCAATCGTCGCGGCAGCAGCAGTCAGCCCGTCGAACGATTGCGCGATGGCCGATGCGATCGTCGCCAGGGTGGCGGCAAATCCGCGGATCTCGGCGGCCACCACCGCCAGTCCGCGCCCTTCCGTGCCCATGCGATAGCAGCGCAGATCGGTGTTCCACGCCATCTGCTGCACATCGCTAGTGATGCGATGGACCGTCGCCAATCGCTTCGCGAGGTTGCGCGCCGTGGTGGAGGCTACGTTGCTGAGCCGGTTCGAGCGCGCATCCGCCTCCCGCAGCCGCTCGGTCACGCTGGCCACTTCGGCAACGCTGGTTTCCAGCATTTGCAGGAACACACCCTCGCCGTCCGGCTCGTCCGCATTCTCGCTCACGCGCAGTTCCAGCAGTGCCGCCGCGTTCGGGCCGATGCCGCGCAGACTGCTTGTCAGCAGGCGCGCCTCGTTCCGGAAAATGTCCAGCGTGTCCGCCGCCTGGGCCGCCAGCAGCGCCGTTGCGTGGCCGGCAATGATCTCCAGAACGTCCGGCGTCAGGTCCGACGGCGCTTCCAGAAACGTGTCGAGGTCAAGCAAACCATCGGCCACATGCTCCAGTCGCTGCCGGGTAATATCGCCCACTTGCAGCGCGCCCAGCGCGGTTCCGACCTGGCTGCGGATGCGCCGCGCAACGTCGGAAATCTGCACCGCACGTTCGGCAAGGTCCACCTGATGATCCTGCAAGGCAAGCGCATCGTCCGCCAGCTTGCACGGCACCTGCGGAACCACCAGCGCACATTCGGCCGCAAGCTGATCCTCAACCTCGAACATGCCCGGCACGGCCTCGGCCAGCCAGCCGATCTCTCGCGAGATGCTTGCCATTTCCTCTTCGCCAAGGTCGATCTTGGCGAACATCATGTCCGCAAAGCCGGAGAAATCGCCGGAACCGGCGGCCGCGACCTTGATGTTGAGGCCGCAGATACGCAGGAAGCTCAGCGTACGGTTGACCTGATCGATCTGCCCCGAAAGCGCCGCACTTGCCTGCTCGATCGAGATCAGCGCCTTGCGCCGCGAAGACTGGATCACGGGCAGGCGCATCAACCGGTCGGCGGTGCCGCGCATGTTGTCTACCGCCGCCTCTGCCGCATCGCGCTCGAAGGCGTTGGTGACGCTCTCCAGCGCGCCGATCAGGGCTTCGACGATCTCATAGGCGCGGGCAAGCGCCGTTCCGGCGGCAACGAAGCGCGCATCCAGCCCGCTCGCCACGGTGGCAAGCGCGTCGCGAAGCTCCATACGCGCAGGCGCGGCCTCAAGGGAATCCTCGGAGATGGTGGCGAGAAACAATGCATCCTCCAGACCGGTCGTTGCCGGATCGTCCGAGACGGGCTCGGGAAAACAGATGGTAGTCATCGAGCAGTGGCCGTCAGCACTTCACGGGCAATGGAGCCGAGCGGGATCACCCGATCCGCTGCCCCGCGCGCAATCGCTTCCTTGGGCATGCCGAACACGATCGACGTCGCCTCATCCTGCGCAAAGGTTCGCGCGCCGGCCTGCTTCATTTCCAGCAGCCCGCGCGCGCCATCGTCACCCATGCCGGTCATGATCACGCCCACCGCGTTCGATCCTGCGGAACGCGCGGCAGAGCGGAACAGCACGTCCACCGAGGGGCGATGACGCGAAACCAGCGGGCCGTCCTTCACCGCCACGCAATAGCGCGCACCTTGCCGTTCCAGCATCAGGTGCTTGCCGCCCGGAGCGATCAGCACATGGCCGCGCAGCACCGGATCGCCGTCCGCCGCTTCCTTCACGTCCACTTCGCACAGACCGTTGAGCCGCTTGGCAAAGGCGCGGGTGAAATTCTCCGGCATGTGCTGGACGACGACGACGCCCGGCGCGTTGGCGGGGAGTGCCTCCAGCACTTCGCGCAGTGCTTCCGTCCCGCCGGTGGAGGCGCCAAGGCAGACCACCATCTCGGTCGTGCGGCTCATCGCACGGCCGCTGGGCGGGGGCAGCACGGCATCGGCGGTCAGTTTCTTCGGCGGGCCCTCCGGCCTGCTCTCACGCACCGGCGGACGGCCGCGAACGCGCGCGCGGGAGGCGCCCTTCACAACGTCGCGGATCTGGAGATTGTGCTCGGCCAGATGATCGGCCACGCCGATGCGGGGCTTCAGGATCACATCCACGGCGCCCGCTTCCATCGCCTGAAGCAGCGTTTCGGAGCCCTCTTCGGTCAGCGACGAGCACATGACCACGGGCACGGGGCACTGCGACATCAGCTTGCGCAGGAAGGTGATGCCATCCATGCGCGGCATTTCCACGTCCAGCGTGATGACGTCGGGCACTTCCTCCTGAATCCGGCGCGCGGCGCTGAACGGATCGGGGGCGGCGCCGATCACTTCGATCTCCGGATCTTCCTGAAGGATAGCGGTCATCGCCTGGCGGACGCTGGCGGAATCGTCGATGACGAGGACGCGGATCTTCTTGCCCGTCAGCATCGCCTCAGCCCTTCCGGAACACGGTGTTGGCCACCTGCGTCAGCGGCAGGTCATGCCCGGTGATCGATTCCGAATGGCCCAGGAACAGATGGCCCCCCGGCTTCAGGCAATCGACCAGTTGCGCCACGACTTTGCGCTGCGTGGGCTTGTCGAAATAGATCAGCACGTTGCGGCAGAAGATCAGGTGCATCGGCTCACCCACCGGATAGTGATCGTCCATCAGGTTGAGCCGGGCAAAACCGATCGCGCTGCGCAGCGCAGGCACCATGCGCACGTCGCGCCGCTTCGGATCGCGCGAAAACATCACGTATTTACGCTGAAGGGCGGGCGGAACCGGCTCCACCAGTTCCGCAGGGTAGATGCCTGCGCGCGCGGTATCCAGCACATCGGTATCGAGATCGGTAGCCAGAATGCCATAGCTCGGGCCGCCGCTGGTTTCGGCATGATCGTCCAGCACCATGGCCAGTGTGTAAGGTTCAGGACCGGTCGAGCAGGCCGCGCTCCACGCGCGGATGCTGCGCACGCCGCGCGCCGCCATTTCGGGCAGGATCACATTGCTCAGATAATCGAAATGGCCGGGCTCGCGAAAGAAATCGGTCTTGTTGGTGGTCACCGCGTTGATCAGCGCCAGCCCTTCGGAGGGCAAATTCTCGGCCGTGAACAGCAGGTCGCAATAGGCATCGAGCGTTGTCGAACCGGTTGCCCGCTGGCGCCGACGCAAGCGGCCTTCCAGCATGGTCTTCTTGCTTTCGGGCATCTTGATGCCCGACTCTTCGTAGATATAGGCCGCCAGCCGCGCGAAGTTGCGCTTGCTCATGTGATCGCCAAGCGGCTGCACGGCGGACGAACTGCGTGTGGCAAGGGCGGCTGCGGACATCGTGGCGGCTTTCGGGATAAAAGAAGGGTGGGCGCCCGCGAGCGGGCGCCCGTTTCGCAGGGAAAATCAGGCGGGCTGCGCGGCCGGGATCGCCATGGGGGCAGAGAGCTGGGCGACATCCTCGGTCGTGAAGATGCGCGCCATGTCCACCAGCACCGTGAAGCCTTCCTCGCGCTTCACCACGCCGCCGATATAGTCGGACGGCCAGCGCACGCCCACATCGGGTGCCGCGCTCATCTGGTCGGCGCGGAAGCTGGTGACCTCGATCACGCGGTCAACCACCAGCCCCAGCACCAGCACACGGTCCTCCAGCGGGATATCGACCACCAGAATGCGGGTCGCCGGGGTCGGCTCCGCCGCCGGCAGGCCAAGCCGCAGGCGAAAGTCGATCGTGGTGACGCCCTCCCCGCGCATGTCCGTCAGGCCAAGCAGGTAATCCGGGCCGCCCGGAATGCGGAAGGTTTCCCGATAGTCCAGGATCTCGCGGACCAGTGTCACCGGCACCGCGAAGATCTCTGCCCCAAGCCCGAAGGTTACGGCCTGGATTTCCTGCGCGCTCGTCATGCGTTCTGCATCCCGAAGGCGTCGTCGTGGTCGTCCGCGCCGCCCATGGTGAGATCGAGCGCGAAGCCATTGGGACGGGCGTGGCCATTGGTGGCCGGGCGCTTGGCAGCGCTCTTGATCGGGGCCCTGACCGGAGCCTTTGCCGCCACCTTCGCCGGCGCCGGCTTGCGCTGGGCCGGAGCGGAGCGCGCGTTGCCGACCGAACGGCCCTGCTTGCCGGCGTCGTCCACCTGGAAGTAGGCCATGCTTGCCTGAAGCTCCTCGGCCTGTGCGGCGAGTTCTTCCGAGGTGGCCGAGATTTCCTCGGACGCGCCGGCGTTCTGCTGGGTCACTTGGTCAAGCTGCTGGATCGCCTGATTGATCTGGCCGGCACCGATGTCCTGTTCGCGGCAGGCGGCGCTGATTTCGGAGATCAGTTCGGCAGTGCGGCGAATGTCGGGCACGAGGCGCGACAGCATCTCGCCCGCTTCGGTGGCGGCATCGACGGTATTGGACGAAACCGCACTGATTTCCGCAGCGGCACCCTGGCTGCGTTCGGCCAGCTTGCGCACTTCGGACGCGACGACCGCAAAGCCGCGACCATGCTCGCCCGCACGGGCGGCCTCGACCGCCGCGTTCAACGCCAGCAGATCGGTCTGGCGGGCGATTTCCTGCACGATGCCGATCTTCTCGGCAATCGTGCGCATCGCACCCACAGCGCGGTCGACCGCGATGCCGCTGGCTTCGGCATCCTGTGCCGACTGGCGGGCGATCTTCTCGGTCTGCGCCGCGTTCTCTGCGTTCTGCTTGATGTTGGCGGACATCTCTTCCATCGACGCCGATGCCTGCTCGGCCGCAGCCGCCTGCTCGGTGGCGCCTTGCGAGACCTGTTCGGAAGTCGAGGACAGTTCCTGACTGCCGCTGGCCACGTTGTTGGCGGCCACGGTGGCATCGCCGACGACGCCGCGCAGACGCTCGATCATGCGAACCAGCGCATGGCCCAGCTTGTCCTCATCGGACAGCGGCTTGTGCGTCACGGTCAGGTCGCCGTCGGCGATTTTGTCGGCAAGGCTTGCGCTGACGCGCAAGTTGGCGGTCATCTTGTTCACGGTATCGACCAGATCCTTGATCTCGTCGTTCGAGGTGACTTCGACGTCCTGATCGAGATCGCCGATGGCGACCGCGTTGATCACGGTGCTGACACGGCCCAGACCGCGCGAGACGATCAGCGAGATCCAGACACCACCGGCCAGAGCGCCAAGGATGGCGATGGCGGCCACGGTCAGCAGCGTATAGCGGGCCGAGGCGTAGAGCGCGTCGGTATCCGTATCGACCTGCTTCATGTCGTCACGGGCGCGATCGACAAGGGCGTCGGCCTGCTTGTTGACGCGGTCCAGCACGGCGCGTGCCGGGCCAAGCGCCAGGCGTGCTGCCTCGTCGTTCTGGTTCGCGCGCGCCAGTTCGCGGATGCGCGTGTCCATCGGCTTGAAGTTGTCGAGCGCGGTCCGCATGTCCAGCCAGGTCTGACGCGTATCGGGCGTCGACGCTGCCTCACCCTCTTCCACCAGACGATCGAACTCGACGAACGCGCGAGAAACCTTGTCGTCGAACTCCTTCAGCTGGGACGGGTCGTTCGTCATCGTCATGCTGCGCTCATTGCGCGACAGCGTGCCGAACACGACCTGCACCTTCTGCGCACGGTCGAGACGCGCGGCGGGGCCGGAAATGAGGTCGGTAATCGCCGTGTTCAGAGTGCTGAGACGGCTGAGGCTGACGCCGACAAGCACGGCCAGCAGGAGCAGGATTATGCCGAACGTGACGCCCAGCTTCATTTTGATGGTTGCACGCATGGGGAAATGTAGCCTTGGAAACCCAGATTTGGGGTGAAAGACGGGAACCGTTCGGATCAGGCGGCGTGGGTGCTGAAGGCCTCGTCCTCGCTATCCGGACCGCCGGTAGAGAGATCGAGCGCGAAACCACGGGCACGGGCCTGCTGGTCGGAGACGGAAAGGGAACGTGTGGAACGTGCCGGCTGCACGGCCTTGCGCGCCGGAGTCGTCGCCGGGCGGACCGCCATCGGCGGCACCTTGCGGCGGACCGGCGCATCGGTGACGCGGAAGTAGGCGATGGAGGCCTGAAGCTCCTCCGCCTGCGCGGCGAGTTCTTCGGACGTCGTCGAAATCTGCTCGGAGGCGCCGGCGTTCTGCTGGGTCACCTGATCGAGCTGCTGGATCGCCTCGTTGATCTGCGACGCGCCGATGTCCTGTTCGCGGCAGGCGACGCTGATTTCGGAGACGAGTTCGGCGGTACGGCGAATGTCCGGCACCAGTTTCGACAGCATCTCGCCCGCTTCTGCGGCGGCCTGCACCGTTTCGCCGGAAACCGCGCTGATTTCGGCGGATGCCTGCTGGCTGCGTTCCGCCAGCTTGCGCACTTCGGAGGCGACGACCGCGAAACCGCGCCCATGTTCCCCGGCACGCGCGGCTTCCACTGCCGCGTTGAGCGCAAGCAGGTCGGTCTGGCGAGCGATTTCCTGAACGATGCCGATCTTCTCGGCAATCGTGCGCATCGCGCCGACTGCCCGGTTCACGGCAACGCCGCTCGATTCCGCGTCCTTGGAGGACTGGCGCGCGATCTTTTCGGTCTGCGCCGCATTGTCGGCGTTCTGCTTGATGTTGGCGGCCATCTCTTCCATCGAGGCGGAGGCCTGCTCGGCTGCAGCCGCCTGTTCGGTCGCGCCTTGCGAGACCTGTTCGGAATTGGCCGAGAGTTCCTGGCTGCCGCTGGACACGTTCTCGGCCGCAACGCCGGCATCGCCCACGACACCGCGCAAGCGCTCGATCATCGTGTTCACGTGGCCCAGCAGGTCGCCGATCTCGTCATCGGAGCGGATTTCCACCGTGCGCGTCAGGTCGCCATCGGCCACCCGGCTCATCGCATCGCCGGCGGTCTTCAATCCGCGCGATATCAGCAGTGCCAGATAGGCAGCGGCTGCGGCCGTGATCAGGAACGCCGTCACGCCCATGGCGATCATCAGCGTGCGCGCCGAATTGTAGGTGACTTCGGTATCGTCGTCCGCCTTGGCCATGGTCTGCTGTTCGACCTGCACCAGCTCCTCGACCTTCGCGGTCACGGCGTGGGCACGGTCGCGCGATTCACCCATGGTCAGCGCCACGGCGGCGGAATGGTCGGTCCTGCTGAGCGCCGCGACTTGCGCGTTCGCCGGCTTGAACGCGTTCCACTGGTCGCGCAGTTGCGACCACGCCGCACGCGTTTCAGCCGATGCGCCGGCATTGCCCTGCTCGACAGTCTGCTCAACCTTGTTGCGCCAGGTCTCGATCTCCGCGTCGAGATCGCGACGCGTGGCAGGATCGTCGGTCAGCGTGAGATTCTTTTCCGCGCGCACCATCATGCTGACACCGCCGTCGATGCTGCGGGCGCGGTCCAATTGCTTGGCAGGGCCGGTGACGAGATCGCCGATGGCGTCGTTCAGGATCGTAAGGCGGGAAATCCCGACCAGGATCGTTGCGGTCATGATGATCAGGAGGAGCACGAAAGTGCCCCCCAGCTTCAGCTTGATGGTCGCGCGCATGTTGCCCCGGCTCAGTGAAGTGTGGATGGCTGGGCGGCGGCGGAATCCGCGCTGCCAACCAGAGAATGGAAGATCGCGGCCAGATCGGGCAGGACGACCACGCCGTCCTGCCGGCGAACCAGTTCGCGAACGAAATCGCGGCGCCAGCGCATGCCGACGGCGGGCGGTTCCTCGCTGGCGGCGCGTTGCAAGGTCGCCACTTCGTGCACCTTGTCGGTGCGGATGCCGATCTGGACCGTCTCGCCTTCAGCTTCCGTCTCGATCACGACGATACGGCTGTCCACGGTCGCTTCGGCCGCAGGCATGGCGAAGGCCAGCCGCAGGTCCGCAATCGGGATGATCTTGCCGCGAAAGTTGACCACGCTGCCCAGCAGCGGCGCCGCGCCGGGCACGCGGGTTTCGGGCAGCAGGTCCAGGATTTCGCGCACCAGCGTGGCTTCCAGCGCGAAAGTCTCCTCGCCCAGATTGAAGGTCAGCACTTCGAGATTGCCGGCGGCGTCCCACTGGGTCGCCGTCTTTTCGGGGATCAGGTCGCTCATGGGCTTATCCGGCGGCGCGAAGCCGCTCCTCCTGGTTCTGGCCGAGCATGACGAGTTGCGCGACATCGAGGATCAGCGCGACACCACCGTCGCCCAGGATCGTCGCGCCCGCAAACGTCGCCACGTCACGGTGCAGCGGGGACATCGACTTGATGACCGTCTGGTGGCTGCCGATGATCTGGTCCACCACCAGTCCCACGCGCTCGCTGCCGGTGGCGATGACCACGATCTTCTGGTGCGGATCGGGCCGCGTGCCGGTGTCGAAGATCTCGCGCAGACGCAGGAACGGCACCAGCCGGTCGCGTAGCGTGATGAAGCTGCGTCCACGTGAGCGCAGGTCTTCCTCAAGACTGAGTTCGAGGCATTCCTCCACCGCGCCCAGCGGGATCACGTAGCGCCCCTCGCCCACGCGCACGAGCAGACCGTCGATGATAGCCAGCGTCAACGGGATGCGCAGCACGACGGTAGAGCCCTCGCCGGGCACCGAAGTGATGTCGATGGCGCCGCGCAGGCTTTCGATCGTGCGCTTGACCACGTCCATGCCGACGCCGCGACCCGACAGGTTGGTGACCTGCGCCGCCGTGGAGAAGCCCGGATGGAAGATCATCTGGAGCAGGTCGTGATCGGAAACCTGTTGGCCGGGCTGGATCAACCCTTGCGATTCCGCCTTGGCCCGTACCCGGGCGCGGTCGATTCCGCGCCCGTCGTCGCGGATGGTGATCAGCACCTCGCCGCCCGCCTGATGCGCGGAAAGATGGACTTGCCCGGCAGCCGCCTTGCCGGTGGCAAGGCGATCCTCGGGCGTTTCCAACCCGTGGTCGCAGGCGTTGCGGATCAGATGGACCATCGGATCGGCCAGACGCTCGATCATGGTCTTGTCGACTTCGGTGGTCTCGCCCTCGGTCGAAAGCTCGATGGTCTTGCCGGTCTCACGCGCAAGGTCGTGGACCAGGCGGCGGAACCGGCTGAACAGGCTGGCCACCGGCACCATGCGCAGCACCATCATGGTATCGCGCAGTTCGCCTGCAAGACGTTCGATTTCCTCGGAAATCGAGCGCAGCGCCAGCTCGTTGCCCACGGCCGAGCCATGGCCGCTGGCAAGCTGCGACAGGCGGCTCTGCACGATCACGAGTTCGCCAACGCGGTCCATCAGCTCGTCGAGCCGCTCGGCGGGAACGCGCACGCTTTCACCGGGCGTCGCGTTCGTCTTGGCACCTGCATTGGCAGGGACGCGATTGACGGAAACGTCCTGCGCGGTGGCAGGAACCTCTACGACCGGAACTTCCTCAATAGTCTCGGGGGGAGCCTGCGCAATCGCATCGCCAAGCGGCTCGATAGTCAGTTCCATGTCGTCCATCACGAAGATGAAGACATCATCGATATCGTCGCGCGAGATATCGCCGCGCAGTTCGACGTCCCAGCCGATGTGGCATTCCGTCGGCACCAGATCGGCCAGCGGCGGAACCGTGTCGGTTCGCGCGACGATCCGGCAGTCACCCAGTTCGCGCAGTTCGTCCAGCAGCATCAACGGGTTGGTGCCATTGGCCATGGCATCTGCGGGAAGGCGGAAGAACAGGCGCCAGCCGCCGCGCGCGGCTTGTCCTGCCGGGGAAGTCGGTACGGGAGAAGCAGAAGAGCCGGAGGCCTCGCCCGCACAGCCGTCGATCGCAGCCTGAAGCTGCTCCAGGATCGCCGCACCCGTGGCTTCCAGCCCGGTACCGTCCCCCTCGAGCAGCGCGCGCATGTGGTCGCGAGCGGAAAGGATCACTGCCACCAGTTCCTGTGTCGCCGGCGCCAGCCCCTTGCGCACGCGGTCGAACGCGGTCTCGCAGTGGTGCGTGAATTCGGCCAGCGCGTCGAAACCGAACATCGCGCCGGAGCCCTTGAGCGTGTGCAGCCCCCGGAACACTTCATCGATCAGCGCGCGGTCATCCAGCCGATGCCCGAGATCGAGCAGCCCGTGCTCGATCTGGTCCAGCAGTTCGCCCGCCTCGACGCGGAACGCCGCGACCGGGTCTTGCGTGCTCACCGGCCCAGCACCTTGCGCGAAACCTTGATCAGCTGTTCGGGCACGAAGGGCTTCACCAGCCAGCCGGTGGCGCCGGCAGCCTTGGCCTGCTGCTTCATGGCATCGTCACTTTCGGTGGTAAGGAAGATGATCGGCACACCGGCCTGTTCGGGCGCTTGTCGCAGTTCACGGATCATCGTCAGCCCGTCCATATTGGGCATGTTGAGATCGGTGATGATAAGATCGAACCGCTTGGCAGCCGCTGCGGCAAGCCCCTCGACGCCGTCGCCCGCCTCGGTGACGTCGTAGCCCGCGCCGGTCAGCGCGATGCGGATCGCCATGCGCAGGCTGGGGGAATCGTCGACGGTAAGGATAGAGGCAGTCATTGCGGCAGTTCTCCATGGAACCAGAATTCAAGGTCCCGGGGGGTGAGGTTCGTCAGGAAGCCTGCGCGGCCGAGCAGCGCGGCAACGGCCCCTTCGGCAGGCTGCGCCAGGCGCAAGTCGCGACCCGCGCGCGCCCATTGCTCTCGCGCGGAATAGACAATCTCCACAAACGCAAGATCGACTTCGACAAGTTCCGACAAGTCCAGATCGACATCTTGCTCAGCAGAGAACAAGTCGAGCAGATTTTCCGAGAATAGATGTGCAGATCGCACCGTTACTGTATTCGAAACTGTTACGACCTGGCGCATAGGGTCCTCGCGGATTTCGCCCATGAGTGCGACCGTGTCGGCGCGGGGGGCAGCCTCCTAAATTTTAGAGGAAACTGCGCGCATACGGACTTTGGAGTCCGGATTTTTTTCGCATAAGCCTGCGGATGGGCAACATATGCGCAACGATTGCATGGTCAGTCGCCGCCTATCTTGCAGAATGGCGTTGCTTTCATCCGCAAGCCAGCCTGTGCCTGCGAGGCTGAAGTCGCCAGCAGCATCTGGGCCAACATCGCAAACCTGCTATGCTTCGAGAGAGATCCGGCTTGCGCCATGCGCGACCAGGGTGATGACATCGTCTTGCGCTCGGTCGTGATCTGAAGGCATTCCAATTCCCGGTGTGGGTTCTGGCCGCCTCAGCGTTTATGGAAATGGGAGGACACCAGCTCCGCCCCCGAAAGTGGTGGAACCGAGGGGATTGCAAGTGCCTTGCAACGCAAGAAATATCGGCCGCGATCGGCTTCGGTCAAACTGCGCTGCGTTTTCGGCGTTGCGCAGGGCCGCAGGATATTCGGCGGCCCCTACCCACCAGATGAGCCGCGCAGGCTGAAGGTGAGCCTGAATGGCACACCTTTGGCGGCTGCAGAGCTGGAAACGATTTCTGCGCTGGACAAGCGGTTCCGACAATCGCTTCTGCGCCACTTCGGACGGCGATTTTCCGAAACCTGTGAACTTGAAGACATGGTTCAGGAGGTCTTCGTCCGCCTGATCCGCCGCGGCGGTGTCGCCAGTCTGGAAAACTTGCAAGCTTACGTGTTCGAAACTGCGAGCAGCGTGCTCAACGACCGGCTCAGACGAATGCGGACCAGGCATGAGACCGCTCACGAGCCGTTCGATGCCGATCTCCATGCGAACGTCGATTTTTCGCCCGAAGATGTCCTCCTAGGTAAGGAACGGCTGGCCCGGGCAACGGCAGCGCTTCTGGAACTACCCGAACGGACTCGCGTCATCTTCGTGTTGCGCCGGCTTGAGGGAATGCGCTTTCAGGACATCGCCTCGCGCCTCGGCATCTCGGTGAGCGCGGTCGAAAAGCATATGCAGCGCGCTATCGCACACATGATACGCAGGCGGGATCCGGAATGAGGACTTCCCTTTCCCCTCGCCTTCCTGCGGGACTGACGCCGGATGAGGCAGCCTCCTACTGGCTTGTCCAGATGGATGGCGGCGCTCTCGACGCTCCTGCGCAGGCGGAGTTTGACGCATGGTACGCGCAGAACCGAAGCAATGCCGAGGCATACGCCCGCGCGCGTGAGATGTGGGACGTTTTCGACCACGCGGCAGGGGATCCCCATCTCGACGCGCTGCGCGAATTCGCGTTGGCGGCAGGTCCCGAGCCTCGTCGGTCTCTGTGGCTTGGCATCGGCGCCGGCATAGCCGCGTCTTTGCTGGTGATGGCCGCATTCGGGGCACTTGGCACGGCAATCTGGCGGCAGCCCTCGGTGAACCTCCAGGGAGCGCCCTCGGCAACGCCGCCGATATTGGCGACGCCAGGCGCAGAACCGCGCGATTACATTACGGCGAAGGGTGAACAGCGCCGGATCGCCCTCGCTGACGGCAGCACAGTGACGTTAAACACCGACAGCGCACTGCGGGTCGCATTCGAACCGAAGCGGCGGCTGATCACCCTGCTGCGCGGCGAAGCCCTGTTCGAGGTGGCGAAGCGACCGGGCCGCCCCTTCGTCGTGCAGGCGGGCCGGCGGCAAGTCACCGCTGTCGGCACGGTGTTCGAGGTTCGTCTCGACACAAACCGGATGCAGGTGACGCTTGCGGAAGGCAAAGTCGTCGTTGATGGCGCAAGAGGAAGCGCATCGTCGGGCTCCCGGATCGTGCCGACCTTGCTCACTCCCGGCCACGAGCTGGTCGCTTCGGACGGCGCGGCCCCAACTCTGTCCAAAGTCGATGTCGAGCAGCAGCTTCGCTGGCGGGACGGCTTCGTCGAGTTCGATGACGTGCCTCTGTCGGAAGCACTCGCCGAGATGAACCGTTATTCGGCCACGCAGCTGATCGCCAATCGCGAAGGCATCACCGGCATGCGGGTCAGCGGTATCTTCAGGACGGGAAATCCCGAACACTTTGCCGAAATTCTCGGCGAAATGCTTCCACTCCAATCGCGAGAACTTGCGGACGGCAGCATCGAACTCGTTCGAAAAACGCCCGCCTCACGCTGAGTATTGCAAAAGCCGCCGGTTGATTTGAAGTTTTCGATGCGGGTTTCCCAAGCACCAGCGTTCTACAGTGTAATGCGACTGGAGAGAACCAGCGCCGTAGGGAGAGGGGAAACATGGCTATCAAGGCTTCAAAGCGTATCTGCGCCCAGGCGGGACTGCTGCTTGGCGCAGCGGTCTTGACGACTGCCACAACCGGTACTGCCACAGCACGCGGCGTGCAGATGGTCTCGATCAACATTCCCGTACAGCCCCTCGCCGCCTCCTTGACCCAGATCGGACGGGCGACGAGCGCGGAAATCATCTTTACCGCATCGGATGTGCGCAGCCGTCAGGGGCAGGCACTACGTGGCAGCTACTCGACCGAACAGGCGCTCTCGCTCGTGCTGCAAGGCACCGGATTGATTGCGCGCCGCACCCCGCAAGGCGCCTACCTTGTACAGGCAGGCGCAACCGAACAGGCGGAACCGGTGGGAAACGCGCCCGCCGAGCCGGTCACGGAAAAGGGCGTCTCTGAAATCATCGTCACGGCGCGCAAGCGTGATGAGCGGGCCGTCGATGTTCCCGTGGCGATCTCGGCCCTGTCGGGCGCCGATCTCGAACGCTATGCAACGAATTCGCTCACGGCCATCAGCGAGCGCATTCCGCAGCTGGTGATAGGCGAGTCCACCAACCAGACCGGGGGCTCGATCAACCTTCGCGGGATCGGCGCGGGCCTTGCGAACCCGTCGACCGAGCAAGCCGTGACGCTGAACATAGACGGCATTCCCATCAGCTACGGTAACGCCGTAAGGCTGGGGCAATTCGATCTGCAACGGGTCGAAGTCCTCAAAGGTCCACAGGCGCTGTTCTACGGCAAGAACAGCCCCGGCGGCATCATCTCGCTGATCTCCGCCGATCCCGGCTCCACATTCGATGCGCGGCTGCGCACCGGATACGAGTTTGCCGCCAATCAACGCTTCGCCGAGGGCATCGTGTCCGGGCCGCTTTCCCGCTCGGCCGCGAGGGCGCGATGCACGAAATCGCCGATGCCGTGGAATATCTCGTTTCGGACCGGGCCTCCTTCATCAGCGGCACCGACCTCTTGGTCGATGGCGGGCTGAGCGCAGCCCTCAACTCCTTGTAATCGTTCCGTGACTTCCGCGACGCGAGGTCGGCATCCAGAAGGAATTTCAGGCACAACGAAGTTTACGGTCCCTCCTTGCCCGGTCGGCGATCATCGCCGGCCGGGTCCTTTCTCGGAAGGGGCTGATCCATGGAAAAGGTGAGAAAGACTTGAGCAGCAAGACGGCACTGGTAACCGGCGGAGCATCCGGGATCGGCAAGGCCTGTTCCTGGCTATGCCTTGAAGCCACCGGCTATGTCACGGGCCAGACGATCGGCGTGAACGGCGGCCGCATCCCCTCCTGACCAGAGCAGCGCTCCCTATCGTCTCTGAAAGACCATAGGGAGACCCCATGCTAGGCCTGATCGAAGGTCTCGAACCGCAGGCCCTCGTCACCCTTCCCCACCTAACCGGCATGCGGAGACGGCAGGTGGGCGGGGATGATCAGGGGCGACCGCTCAAGGCTCGGTCGGCAACCACTTGTGCCGGTTTTCTGTGACGGATGGCCAGTCGTCGAGACTGCCTCGACACGCAAAAGGGACGAGCGACGGATGAATTCAATTCATCATCTATGATATAATTACGTTTATGCCATAGGTCGCGCCGCAATGGTTTGCGAATCGTCCGTCCTGCGCCTCTTTCTAAAGGTCCTGATCGCCTCTTGCATGATTGCGTGCATGGGGCTCGGCTGGTCGGCGCCCGCATCTGCCGACGTGCTGCGGATCGGTCGCCCGCTGTGTCATGCGGTCAGCCCGACGGTTGCGGAAGATGACGGCGGACTCCCGACTTTCGCCTGCAGCGGCGAGCCCGAAGGCTATCAGCGGGGAACGCTATGGCTCCATGCAATGCTGCCGCCGGAAGCGGACGAGCGCGACGATCTTTCGCTGATCGTCCATAGTTCACGGTTCGATCGTCTGATCGTCATGTTCTCCTACGCCGACGGGGCCGTGGAACGCCAGGAGGTGCGCAGCGGCGATTTCGGTTCGCATTGGCGGGCAGGCGGCCAACTCGCCTTCCGCGCACCGCATCGTGACAGGCCGCTGGTCGGCGTGACCATGCGGTTCGACAAAGTGGCTAGTGCACGCCTGCTGCGAATGAGGCTCGTCGGGCGAGGCGAGGAAGGTACGCAGACGACGGGATTGGCCACCTCGATCGGCGCGGCACTCGTGCTGCTGTTGGCGGGCGCGATCTACAATGCCTCGCTGGCGTTTGCCGTGCGCAAACAGTTCTCGGCCTGGCAAGCGGCTTGGGCTGCCTGCATGTTCGTATGGGGCGCGTGCTGGTCGCAGCTCCATCTGTTCTTCTTTCCCGCCATGGCGGGCGCGATCTCCGCGCAAATCTGCACGGGTCTGTCATGTCTGGCCATTTCGCTCGCCACTCTGAGCGCTGTCACCGCGCTTGAAGAGCGCTGCGTCAGCCGCTGGCTGCGAAGAACCGCGCTGTGGCTGACGAGCAGCGTATTCGCGCTCGGCATCCCGCTTTCGCTGATGCGGTCCGGGCCGATCGACATGCTTGGCAGCATTCTGGGCATCCTGATTCTCGCCAACCTGGTCGCGGTCGCATTTTGCATTGGGCAGGCCTGGCGGCGCGGGAGCAGCGAGGCGCGTAGTTTTACCGGAGCCTGGGCGGTGCCGATGATCGTCCTGGCCTCCACCAACTTCATCGATACGGACGCGATGTTCTGGGGCGGTGGATCGCAGATCCTCGTGCTCTTTGCGGCGGCCTGGCAGACGCTCTGGCTCTCCGTCGCGGCCTCGCGCTCGCATGCCCGCTTGCGCGTGGAGCGCGACATGGCGCGTCAAGCCGAAGCCCAGGCGCAGGAACTGGCGCGCCGCGATTCACTGACCGGGCTGCCCAATCGGCGCGGCTTCATCGAACGGGTCGGCACCGTCCTCGATACTTCGCACGGCAGAGGCGAAGCCGTGGCCCTGCTCCTGATCGACGTGGACTGGTTCAAGACGATCAACGACTTTTACGGTCACGAAGCAGGCGATGTCGTGTTGGCGGCAATCGCCCGCTGCATCGCACCTTACGAAAGCCCGTCCTGCACTGTCGCCCGCCTCGGCGGCGAGGAATTCGCGGTGACAGTCGCTGGCCTTGAGGATTTCGAACTGATGCGCTTTGCAGACACCCTTCGGCAGAAGATAAGCGGCTTCGAACACGGCAATGCCATCGACAACCGCAAGGTTACGGTGAGTATTGGCATTGCGAAATCCAGCACGCGCGCCGATTTCCGCACGCTCTATCGTCTCGCTGATGAGGCGCTGTACGAGGCCAAGCGCGGCGGGCGCAACCAGGTTGCGATCCGCCTACTGGATGCGGCGGAGCCTGGCGACGACGATCTCGACCCGGTCGCTTTGGGAAACTGAGGCGACCCACTTTCGAAGACAGGCACTGCGGAATTCGTTCAACGACGGCGGGATATCCATGACAAGGTTGCATCCAACAAGAATGCGTTTTGGCAGCATCTTCGCCGCTGCAGCGGTGCTTTTGACGACGATCGGCGCCGCTGAACCAACCGTCGTTTCCAACATGTCGATCGCGCCGATCGCGATCGATCATCACCTCCATGTCCATGCGCCGGAAATCGTCAAATTCCTGCCGCATATGTGCAACAGCCCGCAAATGCCCGAGGGGTGCAGCCCGGAATTTGTCAAAGCGAACACGGTAGAGGACCTGCTGGCGCAGCTCGACGCGGCCCATATTCGCGGCGGTTCGCTTCTCTCTACCGCCTATCTGGCTGAGACCGCATTTGCCGATCCTGTCGATCCCGATCACGCCTCCATTCTTCATGCAGGAAACGCTTTCACCGAAGCAGCAGCGCGGGCGCATCCGGACCGACTGATGGCCTTCATCAGCGTTAATCCGATAACGCCGACGGCACTGCCCGAGCTGGCGCGGTGGAAAGGCGATCCCTTTGTCACGGGCGTCAAACTGCATCTGACCAACAGCGGCGTGGATCTCCGCAATCCAGATCATGTGCGCAAGTTAGCCGAGGTATTCCGAGCCGCTGCGGCCAACCATTTCGCCATCGTCATCCACATGCGATCTGAACGCACGGACTATGGGGCGCAGGATGTCCAGACATTCTTGCGCGACGTGCTGCCTGCCGCCGGAAATACGACCGTGCAGATTGCCCATGCCGCAGGCTGGGGAGGGATAGACGCCAATACGCTCAGCGCGCTCGGCGCCTTTGCCGATGCGCTGGATGCCCGGCCGTCACTTCGCAAGCACCTGTACTTCGATCTGGCAGAAGTCTGGGATCAAGACAGCAGCGAGACGGACATGGAGAAGCTGGTCGTCTTGATACGTCGCATTGGCATCAAGCAGTTCCTCCCCGCCTCTGACTGGCCCTTCTCATCCGATTTGGCGACATACTACAACCAGAGATACCCCCGGCTTCCGCTTTCAAATGAAGAGTGGGCGGTTATCCGTAGCAACACCGCGCCCTATGTTCCGCCGCGCATAAAATGACGCTCGGTTCATCGATACCCCTGCGAACCGGTTCCGTTCTTCAAACCCTTCTCTTCGGATCAAGCGCGAGGACCGCAATGGCAAACTCTTTCGCAATCCATTTGCGCAAACGGTTGCGACTCGTTGCGGAAAGCGAAATCGACCAGCCACCTTGTTCGACCTCGATCCATTCCTGCTTTTCTGCGTGCGAGACCAGAATGGCAATGTGCCGCCGACTGACGCCATAGGCGAGTGCTGCGCCTTTGCGCGAAAGCAGAGCCTTGGCCGGATCGGCGGCAATCAGTTCCATCAGGAACGGAAATCCGGCGACACGTTCGAGGAAAAAGCGAACTTCCGGCCAAGGCTCCAACACCGCAAGGCCACATGCCTCAACAACCCTCAAATGCCACGTTAGCAGGCGCAAGAGCGATCCATTGTCCGGCAACACCGGTCCGGTCACCCATGGCAAAACCGCCTGGACGAAGACTTCAAGCCAAGCGATCAAAGCGGGTTGCAGCCATCCGCCAAACCGAAGCGGCTTCTCGCGCCGGCCCCCGCAATCCGGCAAGGGCGAGATAATCTCCATACGGTCTAGATTGTCGCAGAGCGCCCTGACACGCCGCGAGGACGCGATAGCGCTGCCTGTCACCAGCTTGATGATCCTGGCAAGCGTTATTCCGCCCTCACCTTGCCGAGCAAAGCCGGTGGCAACGACGCTCATTTGACCCAGATCTCCAAAAACGAGGAGGCGTAGTGGATCTGCGCGAAACCAGCGCGACATGCCCCCGCAAAACGTCTCAATCGCCACATCGAAGCGCGGGTCTGCCAAGATCGCGTCGGCCAGCCTCTTCGTGCGCCCCTGAAGTTCGCTCTCTCCTTGAGGCAATCAAGGCCTCGATCGAGGCTGTCTGCGCCCTAATGCGACCGACACCGGGGCAGGCCGAGGCGGCATTCCATGGCAATTCGCAGCCATAATGCCGCAATAATCCTGTAATGTTTTGAATGTGAATCAGAATAGAACCCGAATCTAAAGATAGATCGATGGTTAAGATATCAATAATATCCGAATTGAAAGTTAAAATGATCGGATCTCGTTATTAGTGCAAAACGTTTCACTGCCAGGCATCAGCCGGCTGCTCCAATATGACTGTGAAGCAGATTTGTTGGCTAATTTGATTTACGGATATTTGGCGCAACTGCGAGCGTATCACGAAACGAGCCGCAATTTATGGCTGTCGTTTCATTACACGCCTCAGGCGCGGTCAATCCGGAATCTTGTCTGTTTCGGTGGTGTTTTCGAGGGGCAAGATTTCACGATCGCCACCAGCCGAACCTTGATCAATGAGGAGAAGACCGATGGCGACAGTAGCACGATACAATGCCGGAGCCGTGCAGGAAGGCGCAGCCTCCGAGGCTAAATTTGCCCGCGCACACGACTTTTTCCATGCGACACCGATCATTGCGCCGGTAACGGCATTGGCAATGCCGGGTGCTCCGGCGCCGGCCAACGCCCCCACCGCGCCGACGACACCGGGTACCGATCCTTCGGTTGCGACCGATCAGGGCAGCGTCCAGTTCCATCTCATCGGCCAAAAGCCTGACGATCCGAAGTATTCGGACATCATGCAGGAGAACGCCGACAATCTCCTGGCGATGGGCGGGCTGATCTATGGCTACATGAAGAAGAGCTATCCTTCCATCAATCTGCAGACGATGGACATCGGCACCTGGGTGAATGTCGTCAAGAACCTGCCCGATCTTGCCATCGGCCAGCAAGTCGAGAAAACCTACACCAACCGCCTCGTTGGAGCCTCGGTATCGGGCGATTTCCTGAGCATGATCGCCAAGGCAATCATCACCGACGGCGCTTCGCTGCTCACCGATTTCACGTCCTATCTCAATTCGATCGGCAACGTGGTGTTCAGCGCCAGCAACACCAAGGAATCCTACAACGTCGTCACCTGCACCTACCAGAATTACTTGGTTTCCGATCAGATGGGCGGCTACTACGACTACTCGGCAATCGTGCTGCGGCAGATCAACTTCCTTGAATACTTCACCCAACTGAAGTCGAGCTGCGCCTCTGCGGAATACGTCAACATCGACATGAAGTACTCGGAGGTGACAACGCTCGTGCAGTCACGCCGCATTCGCCAGGGCGGTCCCGACTACAACCTCTTCCAGGGTCTGGTGAACGCCGACGCGACTGCCCAGTTCGCGAACGCCAACAACTTCTTCAACGGCGGCGGCACACCGCAGTCGCAGATCAAGCCAAGCGTCTGACCCAATCCCGGCGGGCGCCCTCAACGCGCCCGCCGGCCCTGTCCACTTAAGGAGGATCGGATGATCAATCCCTATATCAGCGTGCAGGCGGGGGTCTTTGCAGGGCTACCAGGCAACCTTGGCGTGCCGTCGCTGGCCTCGCAGATCTGTGCCATGCTCGCCCGGCGCATTGCCGAGCCGCCCCAAGGTCGCGGCGTGCTTGCCCCAGACTGGTGGAGCCAGGCCTTCAACAGTATTCCGCTGCTCAGTGTCACAGCCTCCGGCACATCCTCGATTTCCGGGGCAAAGCCGGCAACTCTCGCCGCCTTGTGCCTCGGTGTCGGCGTCGTGAGCGACATACCCACGGCCCAGGACAAGTTGGCAAAGTGGATTTCAGGCGGCGCGGTGCCCCCCTCTTCCCTCAACAGCCTTGCTGTGACGGGAACCGCCAGTCTCATCAATCTGAGCCTTGCGTTCCTCGACGTGCCAGGCGGCAGCGTCACGCGAACGGACGGCACCATCAATATCGGAACACCGGCGAACAAGCAGCAGCTGCAATCGATCTTCGGTACCGAAACGCCGCTTAGCAACGAGCCCTATTTCTGCGCGCTATAGGACGCTTGAGGCGAAGCGGATCACACGACGCATAAGCGTGAGTGGCCGTCACAGCGCCTCACCGGGGCCAGAACCGGACGTGTCCGGATGCCCTCCAATGCGGATTTTTCCGCACTTCTGCCCTTCCACAACCAAGCGGCCAAACGGCCAATGCCGGCGGTGTGGGCATCGTGGGCATCCCCTGCCGGCTCGCTTCTGAAAGGAGATTTGCAATGACCGAAGTAACTGCAGGATGGGTCATCGTGGACCAAGCCGCCGTGATCGGCGGCATGTCATTCGGCCCCAACTGGCTCAAGGGCCGTCAGCGTAGCGGCCCTCTTACTCGGGGCTTCAAACACAATCTCATCGGCAAGGACATCGTCTTTCGCGGCAAGGGAAAGCACGCCTTCGGCGAGATCATCGCTCTCATGGGCACGATGGACGACGTCCTTGTACGTTGCGGGATTTACGAAGGGATGGTCCAGGAAAAGTTCGTCGCATCCGAATACGGCGGCGGCGACGACCAGATCACCTTCGTTACCGAGAAAGAGGATATCGTCCGGGTCGATTATTATGCCTATGCTTTCAAGCCCGACAAAACCTACACATTTACCAGCCTGGTTACGAATTTCGGCCTGAGGCTCACCGGCTTCATTCCAGGCTCAGGCCTTGGGGGCATGGCGCGCGAGTTCATCGAAGCATTGGGGACTCTGTTCGAGTACGGCTCAAAGTTCCGGAAGACCAATGCGTTCATCGACTTGATCACCGCTGACGAGGTCGTCGTCGTACTCACGGCCAAAAAGTCGCAGACGCGAGGAGCGCTGGTCGAACACAAGCATACCCACCGGCTCTCAACGCTGGCGAAGGAAATCGCCGATATTGTCAACGCCGGGTGATGGATTGAGCGGCCGGCGGCGCTCGCACGCGCCGCCGCCTGCACCTTCAATCGAGAAAGGAACCTTCCCATGTGCGTCAGAACCTGTACGCCAAAGCGCCTGCCGACGGCATCGATCGAACAAGCCATCGCCACTGCCGTTGAGACCAACCCGCTCAACCATGCGCCCGTGGCTGCCGCGCGCCGCCTGATGCCGGGCCGTGCCTTGAACCGCGCATCCCTTTCCATTCTGACGGCCCGTAAGTGGCAGACCCATGGCGTCAAACTGACTGTCGGATTTCTCGACAGCCCACCGGCCGATCTGCGCAAACGCATCGTCGAACACATGAATGCCTGGTCGGCGACTGCCAACGTCTGCTTTACCGAGACGAATGGCGAGGCCGATGTTCGGATCACCCGGGCAGGTGGACTCGATGGCGGATACTGGTCCTATCTCGGGACCGATATTCTGCTGATCGACCGCGACAAACCTACCATGAACCTGGAAGGTTTCACCATGAACACACCGGAATCCGAATTCGTTCGCGTTGTGCGGCACGAAACTGGACATACGCTCGGATTCCCTCACGAGCATATGCGATCCGATCTCGTCGATCTCATCGACCGGCAAAAGGCGATACGCTTCTACATGGCAACCCAGGGTTGGAGCGAGCAGGAGGTGATCGCACAAGTCCTGACGCCGATCGAGGACGGTTCCATATTGGGCACGCCGCGCTCCGACACGAACTCGATCATGTGCTACCAGATTCCGGGCGGCCTCACGAAATCAGGCCAGCCAATTCTCGGTGGTGTCGATATCGATAAGCTCGACTATCAATTTGCGGCCAGCTGTTATCCGAAGTGAAACGCGATCTCGGCGTCAGTCGGAGGTCATTTCGACTTCCGACTGACCCGTTCGATTTTGCATGTCGCTCGGAGTCATGCAGCCAAATTGTACACGGGCTGCGCAGCAAGCGGCCCGCCTTCGTGTTGGAGATCACGGGCCGCACCGGAATGCGCTTCCCCACAACCGCAAAGAACGCAATCGCCAGAATGTGCAGCCCGATCAATGCTTCAAGGTACCCTTCTGCCTCGACCAAAGAAGTAGCCGAGAACCAGTATGACCACCGCGACCAGCAGAAAGAGCTTGGCAAGGCTGGCGGAAAGGCCTGCTACGCCGCCAAAGCCCAGAAGTGCCGCGATCAGTGCAACAACTGCAAAAATTATGGCCCAGCGAAACATGAGGGCTCTCCTTTATACAAAGGCTGCGTCGACTTTTTCGACCAGCTCTGTTCTAGAACTTCCGGGCTGTCCCTATGTTCCGGGAGACACTGCGAAGGCAGACTGCGGCAAGGAGCGTGAACTTTCACACTTCGTTGTCCTGAGCATCGATAGGCAAGTCGTTACGCACCGGCCGGCGTGCCCCGTCCCGATCGGACGGGAGGGCGATGGGGTAGCAGATCAGATGGTACGCAGCGCCTTTTTCGACCCTTCCTCGACGGTCGGATGATAGAAGGGCATGTTAAAAGATCGGTGATGTTGTCAGTCGCGGTAGCATCCGCAACCGCTCAACCGTCATCCAGCAAAAGACCGGAAGACCCGTCCAGTTCGAGATCATGATGGAGGCCCGAAAGAGCTTGACGGCCTGGCTCGACAGGCGCGGTTGGAACGTAGACAACTTTGTTTTCCCGAGCCGTGTCGATTATCTCAGTCACCTAAACACGCGACAGTACGCACGCCATCGATGAATGGGTTACTACGGTCGGCCTGGACAAGCGGGAATACGGCACGCACTCGATGCGACGTACAAAGGTCTCGCTCATTTACAAGGCCACCGGAAACCTGCGAGCGGTGCAGATCCTTCTCGGCCACAATAACATCGAGAACACGGTGCGTTATCCGATCCTTGAACCCTATGGCGCACATTCCCGGGCAACCAACTGAGGGCATCGATCAAGCCACGGAACTTGCGGTAGGTGACGTCGTCTTTTTCCGCTAGCAGCAGGCTATGAGCATCGTTCAGATCATACGAACTCGGGACTGCCCCGAAATGCCATGGAAGAACGGTGGCGGAACGACCCGAGAAATCGCAGTCTTTCCGCCCGGCGCCGGCATGGACGACTTCCTCTGGCGGCTCAGCATGGCAAGAGTGGAGCATGGTGGCGCCTTCTCGACGTTCCTCGGGATCGATAGGACACTTGCGGTGTTGGAAGGCACCTTGCACCTTGAAGGCGACGGAGTGGATATCCGGCTTGATCCGCAGAGCGCACCCTTTCCCTTCGATGGCGGCGCACAGATATATGGAGAACCTGCGGGCGGTCCGGTGCTCGATCTCAATGCCATGACCCGGCGCGGCGGGTGTACCGTAAAGATGGCCCGCCGGGGTCCAGGCACAGTCATGGCAAGCTCAAGCGCTTCCTTCCTTGTCCTGCTGGAACCGCAGGATCTGGAGAGTTCGCCAATGGAAGCGCTGGACTGCGCCGTGTTCACTGGCAAGACCGTACTTGAGGGCAACGCGATACAAATTGATTTCATCAGCGAATGCTAGAATTATTTTGGCAGAGTTTTGATTTTCGGAATTCCCTCGGCGTTGCATGCGTGATTCATGGAGAACCGGCTTTTAAGGAGGCGGGCGATGGAAGAGAACTGGCAGGCAGATGAACTGATCGGCGGCAACAAGGCCTGACTGATCATCGACGATACGGCTTTGCCCAGCGCCGAAGGTTTCGAATGGGCGCGTTGCCGCCCTACCAATGCGATCGAGTACCTCTGTCGTTTTGGGCAGCAAGCGCGAGAAGGCGAAACCGAGTTGCCCGCCTTCCCGTGCACATGTGATCGAGACCGGCTGCTGTCACCTCAAGCCGCTCATATTGAATTTGACTGAGCGATTGCCTTCAAAACCTGGGCGCTTGGCTTGGGAGACCGTTTGAACGTGATCGGATCGACGCTGGCAAGGCCAAATGCGCCGTGGCCGATACCAGCGCCCCATTCGTAATTATCCATCAGCGTCCAATGGATATAGCCCTGTACAGGAACACCTTCGGCCATCGCATGGTGAAGCTCTCGCAACCCGTCGCGGATAAGGTTGGCGCGGATCGTGTCGTCGTCGGTTCCGACACCATGCTCGGTAACCAGGACGGGCTTGCCAGTCGCCTGATGGGCGTATCGTGCCGCTCCGGCCAGGGACGAGGCATATACTTCGGCGCCGCGGAAATTGCGCGGCGTACCTGCGGGCGCAGGCAGGCGTCCGTCCTTGCCCCACAGAATTCGTTCATAGTTCTGGATGGCGACGAAATCGTCGTCGCGCGCCACTGCCAGCCAATCTCCGTACAATTCGGCTCGCATCCGATCACGGATAGAGTTCAAACCGACGGCCTGGTCATCGGCGATCGACAGCGTGAAGCCGACAGGTAGATCGGGGCGCACTGCCTTGATCGCGGCGCGCGCGCCTTTGTGGCCCTTGATCATTGCAGCGGTCAGTGCGGGGACATCCTCGGGTAATACGGTATTGGCCACGACATAGCGCGGCACGCCCGCCGCCTTTGCGGCCGCCCCCAAATTGGCGCGCAGTCCTCCCATGAACTGCGGGGGCAACACGAAGGGCAGAAGCCGGGGCAGGTTCGGTTCGTTCAAAGTCGTCGCGATTGCGATCCCCGCTGCCAGATGCTTGGCCGCCCGATCGCAGAAGCGGGTGAACAGGTCGCTTGCGTCGGGATGCAACCATCCGCCCTGGGCCGCAAACCAGCGCGGGGTCGTATAGTGGTTGAAGGAAACGACCGGCGCAATACCGCGCTCCCGGCAGCCATCGATGATGGCCTTGTAATGATCGAGCATGGCGCGCGAGAACATTCCCGGCTCCGGCTCGATGCGCGGCCATTCAAGGCTGAAGCGAAAGGCATTCAGCCCCATACTCTTCACGAGGTCGAGATCGTCTCGCCAGAGTTCGAAGCTGTTGACTGCGTCTCCGGACGGCGCGCCGGTGATGGTGGGCTGCACGTTTTCGAGAAGCCATTGGTCGGAATTCGTGTTGTTACCCTCGATCTGGTGGCCGGCGGTGGCGGCGCCCCACAGGAAGCCGGAAGGGAAACTATCCGATACTGGCGAGGATCGCTTCTGCGCAGAAGCGGCGACCGCCTTTCCGGCAAGCATGGGCGCTGCGGCGAACGCGGCAGCGCCGGCAATGATTGAACGTCGGTCGATCATCGGGAGTCCTTGGTGAAAAGGCGGGCGGGCATGCCCAGCCGTGAAATCAGACAGGCATTTGTTCCGGAGCTTATGCGGCCGAATGAAGCCTGAAACGCGCCATCATGTCCCTGAATGTCAGCCCCGCATCGAGATAAGTGTAAACTCGCATAGGGCGCCCACCCGGACGCTCTGCATAGTTTCCGTTGTCGAGCAGCCTTGGAGTTGGCAGCAGCTTGTACCGGCTCGAGGTGGGGTCTGGTTGCATTGGAGGAACCAGCGCGGTCAACGTAACCAGCGGGCTGTCACCCAGGACGTAGGCATCTGTCATGGCCACCGGCGGAACGCCCGGTATCTTGGCGAACATCTCTGGTATCGCATCGACCTTAGCCTTGAGATAGGCGCCGAGACGGCTCTGCGCCCCTAACTCTTCAAGTTCGGCCGTACTGAACAACATCTGGCTATAGGCGTCTGACGGCACCTGCCAGATCTCGATATCGGATTCGTTGAACAGCACTTGCGCCGCTACCGGATCGATCGAGAAATTGAATTCAGGCTCGCCCGGCTTGGCCGCGGGATTTCCAAAGCCGGCGTGAGTATTCCCGCCGATCCAGATCAATTTTATGCGCCGACCGATACGCGGCTCAGACAGCCAGGCGAGCGCGAGATCGGTCAGCCCTGCACCGGCTGCATAGATCAACGGTTCCGTAACGTCGTCCCGCATGGCCTCGCGGACGATGGCTGCCGATGCCGTACTGGGTTTCCAGGACGTGCGCGACTGGATCGGCGTTTCGGAACCGGCCATCACGTTGTACTTGCCAGCAAGATTCAGGATTTCGAGAACTTCGCCAACCCGCGATGCCGCATCCTGGGCATCGTGCCCGCTGCCGAATTTGGCGGGAAGGTGCGATCCGACGATAAGCGGAATCTTTACCGATGAGCACAGCACGTGGTGAGCAAGCTGGAACAACCCATCCGGATCGCCGGCGAAGTCGTTGTCGAGGATCACTCGTGCCAAGGCAGGCTGTTTGCCTAAAGCAGTGAGGGGCACCGCCAAAGCACCTATGAGCGCCACCGTTGACCCGACGAATTTTCGACGACCCATAATATGGGGCAATGCACCTCTCCTGCTTATTTTCTCCAGTGCTGTCATCTATCCGAAGCATCATGTAAAATATGTATTTTTTACACAACCATAGGAATAAACTATGGGCAGCTTGCCCCCCGCGGTGATGTGCCGATTGGCCGGGGCTATTTCGACAACGCGTAAGTCCGTGCCTTTGTGAACGGCCATGCGACAGGCGAAACCAACGCGAGGTTGTGCGACAATCCGACGCCGGCGGATCGCCCCCAAAATGCCAAACATAATTCCGCCCGAACCAAAATCGAACGGCGGGTTTTAAGATTGGCGTAGGATGATCCTGACGGCAGCTCTGGGCGCTCAGCTGCCGAAGCAGGCCGCCCGAGCGGGAGCGTGGCGTTGCGACTGCCGCGCCGTTTGGTGGAGGAAGCATGCGTCCTGGCCAATCGTTTGTACCAATTTGTGGTTGCCTACTTCACATAATGGGCGATAGATCAAAAGAAGTCCGCTTGGCAGCGATATTGGCACCAAAAGAGGCCTGACCAATTTTCGGGGAGAAGAAGATGTCGTTTCCTAGCCACACCAGGCGTGCGGCCCTGCTTGCGATGTGCTCTTTGTGCGTTCCCGGCGCTTTCGTGCCGTTGGCAGCGCGCGAGGTCGTTCCGCTCGGTTCGGATTGGTCCTTCCACCTCGGCGATCTTCCTGCCGGCGCGGAGAGTGCAGATTTCGATGTTTCCGCATGGGACAAGGTTTCGCTGCCGCACAACTGGAACCGGATGGGCGGGACTGCGAAGCGGCGGGAAGACTACCAGAACGTCAAGGGTAGCGGCTGGTACAGGCGCGGTTTCCCAACGCCGGACAAACTCGGGAACAGGCGCGTCTGGGTGCAATTCGATGCGGCCAGTGTCGTTGCCGATGTCTGGGTCAACGGCGTGCACCTCGGCCGCCATGCTGGCGCTTTTGCAGGCTTTCGGTTCGATGCGACGCCCGCTCTCAGGCCGAGCGGCGAGAACGTGCTGGTCGTTCGGGTCGACAACAGTTCTCCGCGGGAGAAGGGATCGCCGACGGCCGATGTGATCCCGATGAACGGCGATTGGCCGATGTACGGCGGCCTCTATCGGCCGGCGTCGCTGATTGTGACCGCCCCCTTGCGCATTGCGATGGAGGACTTCGGTGGGCCAGGGATCTATGCGAGCACGACCGCACTGGAGAACGGCAAGGCAGGCCTGCGCGTTCTTACACGGCTTGAGAACGGCACCAAGAAAGCGGCTGCAGGCAAGCTCCAGATCCGCGTGCTCGACCGGGATGGCAGGGTCGCTGCGGCGTCATTCGTGCCGTATCGCACTGCGGCCGCGGGCGAGCGGGCGGGCCGCAGCGAGGTCGCAAGCGAACTCGTCCTTGCCAGTCCGCACTTGTGGGACGGACTGCGCGACCCTTACCTCTATCGCGTAAACGTCCGCCTGCTCGATCATGCTGGGCGCGTGGTGGATGAAGTGGAGCAACCGCTCGGTATTCGCACCATGCGGATCGATCCGCAGAGCGGATTCTGGCTCAATGGCCGGCATATCGCGCTGCACGGTGTCTCCCGGCATCAGGACAGGCCGGGGAAAGGCTGGGCGATCACACCGGACGATATCGCGCAGGATACGGCGATGATCCGGGAAATCGGGGCCAATACGGTTCGCCTTGCGCACTACCAGCATGCCAACGAGACCTATCGGCAAATGGATGAGGCAGGCATGGTCGTCTGGGCGGAGATCCCGCTCGTCGATCGCTCGGCGTCCTGGTATTCGGAGACGACGACCGAAGCCTTCGCCGCCAATGCCGAGCAGCAACTGCGCGAACTGATCCGGCAGGAATACAACCATCCCTCGATCGCGGTCTGGTCGATCGCCAACGAGGTCAACCTGGAGGCGGCCAAGGGGCGGGGCGCTTCGAATGCCAGGCCTCTGCTTGAGCGTTTGCAGGCCGTTGTCCATGCGGAAGATCCCTTGCGCCCTGCCACGCTGGCGGATTGCTGCGGCACCATCGCGGAAGAGAACAAGCCGGGGCTCGACAGCGTCGCGGGGATCACCGACGTGATCGGCTATAATCGCTATCACGGCTGGTACGGAAATACCGTCGATTTCCTGGGTCGCGATCTCGACCGGCTGCATGGCCGTTTTGCGCATCAGCCCATTTCGATCAGCGAGTACGGTGCAGGCGGCGCGCTGACCCAGCATACGGACGATCCGCTTGGCGGCCCGATCGCGGCTTTCGGGCGCCCTCATCCCGAGGAGTTCCAGAGCCACCTGCTGGAGGACAGCTGGAAGCAGATCGCCGCGCGGCCTTATGTCTGGGCGAGCTGGGTATGGAACATGTTCGATTTCTCGAACGAGCTGAGGCTCGAAGGCGATCTTACCGATACCAATGACAAGGGCCTGGTCACGTTCGACCGCAAGACCCGCAAGGATGCTTTCTATTTCTACAAGGCGAACTGGTCGCAGGAGCCAACCCTCTATCTGGCCGAACGGCGCCACAGCTCGCGTCCCTATCCGGTGGTCGAGGTGAAAGCCTATGCGAATACCGAAACGGCTCAGCTGAGCCTCAACGGCCGCTCGCTGGGGGAGGCGCGCTGCGAGGTCGGAATTTGCCGTTGGCCCGAGGTTACTCTGGACCCGGGCGAGAACCGGCTGGAGGCAACCGGAATGCGCGACGGGAAGCGGATTTCGGACGCCATTACCTGGACTTTCGAGGGAAGGCCCGGCCTCTATCATATCCGGGCGGGCACTCTGGAGGAGCAGCGCGCACCCGATGGTGTGCTTTGGGGATCGGATGTGTTTTCAAAAGGCGGGGAGGCGCATTTCCGCGACCGTCCCTCGATGTCGCGCGGGGGAGAGCCGGGCCCGGTGCGGCCGGTGCTGGGCACACGGAACCAGGCGCCCTATGGCAGCTGGCGGGAGGGCGATTTCCGTTATGCGATCCCGGTGCCGAACGGGCGCTATACGGTCCGCATGCACTTCTTCGAACCGGACGAGAAGGCAGGCGTTGGTACGCGGCAGTTCCAGGTTCTGGCAGAAGGCCGCGAGGCGGCCCGCATCGACGTTCGCCGTGAAGCGAAGGCCGCCAGGACAGCGCTGACCCGCGAAATCGCGGTCAATGTCGCGGACGGCACACTCGATCTGGTGTTTCAGCCGATCAACGGTCCCGCAATCGTCTCGGGCATCGAAGTAATTCCGAAATGAAAAAGGAGGCCGGTTCGCTTAGGACCGGCCCATGTCCGCCGAAGCTTCCGCCTCACCGGATAGTGCCGCGGCTCCGGGAGTGATGGTGATTGCGCTCAGGATGTCGCTGCCCAATGCGCCGCCGCCAATGGCATCGAAGGCGATCGTCGCGCCGGTCTCCCGGATTGCAGCGGTGAGCTCTTGCGCAAATCGCGACTACTTCACCCTGACGATGAGTTTGTCTGCACGCTTGCTCCACTCGGCGAGGCAAAATACCCAAACACGAAACGACTTCGATGTGGAGATTTTCGTGGCCGGGCATGCACAAATCGCCGTTCAGCGCGTCATTCATACCATTCACGCCACTTACGATCTTCATGCATGCCGTCTCCTCTATCAGGACGCTTTGGGCGGCCTCGTATTTGCCGAAAACTACTTTCCAGCAGAAGATCGGGACTGTGCACTCCTTTACGTCACCAATCATTCGATCGAACCCATGGCACCGCGAACGCGCGATGACATGAGCAAGGGGTTTGCCCGGATGACGAGCAAAATTGGCGAGAGTTTTCATTCGTTCGAGCTCAAGGTCGAGGATGGTCCGGCAGCCAGCCAGGCCATTCGGGACGCCGGCGGCGTAGTTGCAAGCGACTATGGTTTCTTTTTCTTCGTAAAGCCGGAATCCACGGGCGGTGTTCTGCTGGAGGTTTGCTCCTCCACGATGCCGAACGACCCGTACGATCGTCCGGGAGGCTGGGGCCCTTCCGTCGGAACCGGGCATGCGTCGTCAGTGCTGCAGCTTGACCATATCGCATGCGTGACCAGCGAAATCGAAAAGGCGATTCACTTCTTCACGTCGGTCCTGGATGGCCGCGTCATCGAGGACGGAGCGACCGCACTCCCCCAAGATGGCCGCCGCGTGCTGCTGAGCGTTGGCGACATCCAGGTTGCCTTCATCCAACCTGACGACACCGAACAAGGCCCGCTCGGAGCCTTCCTCAACAAGCCACAGAACGGCATTTACGCGCTGGTTTGGCGGGTGAAGGACGAGGAAACTGCGCGCGATCATTTTGAGAAGCGCAACCTGCGAATGACGAAATCTGCGTGCATTTCGTCCGGCTTTGCGATTGATCCTGAGGACTTCTTTGGAGCGCGACACGAGTTCGTCCGCTGAAAATGAGGCATGAAACGGGACATTCATCTCCTCATCATCTGAGTTACGCTAAAGTATTTACAGGTTATCCGAACTCGGCGCTGCTCCGAAGTCCCATGGAAGAACGGTGGCGGAACGACCCGTTCCTTCCTTGTCCTGCTGGAACAGCAGATCTGCAAAGTTCGCCAATTGCAGCGCTGGACTGCGCCCTGGGCTAAACCATGAGGGGAAGGAGCAGCGGCGAGACACCCTCGATATGCCATTTCATAGCAATGATTGCGGCAGTGGCGGCGGCGGCATTTGCGACGGCCCTCCAGCTTCCAGCTTGCGGTTCTTCAGCATGGCGCCACAGCCCCAATGCAGCCGCGATCATCCAGAATGTCAGGATCTGGTAGCGCGTCTCCACCAACTGGAAAGTGTAACGGCCAGCAGCGCCGCAAAGCGCAAACAGGACCGGGGGCCCGATGGCAAGAAGCGCTTTGGAGGAATACTGCATTGCAGCAATGTGACGTGAACGGCGGGATAAGCCAACCCATTGCCGACAGTTTGAGCGGTTCGTGCGGCAATGCGGGCGCAGTAAGACGACTGATTTAAGGGATGGCGGCGGCTCAGGGTCGCGAAAGCCAGCCCGCAGCCGCCTGGATGACGCCGCAGACGATGCCGGGCGGCCCAATCAGGATTGGTATCAATGAATGGTGGTCCAACCTTCGCCATCATCGTCGAGAAAAGTACCTATCCCCTCGATCTCCACCGCGCGCTTGAACGCCTCGAAGGCTGACGCATCGCTATCGAACGGGTCCTCCCAGACTGTTGAAGTGCCGGCTTCGTTGATCACCTCCAACGTCCAGCCTTCGTCCGCTTCGAGTTTGAATATCTCCACTCGAACCGTGATGCCATCCTCGCTGACCATCCGGGAAAGTGGAGAGACCGTGATGGGGGGATCGTTGTCAGCCATGTCGCTCTCCAAAGGGGGCCGTGCTCGCCGTCTTATACCAAGATCCAGGTAGACCGAACCGCCACCGACCTGCAACGCTCGGTGCGCAACCAGGTTCGAGTTGCGCCGTCAGTTCCACGCACGCGCCGCCCGGGTTGGCGGCGACCATAGCTCCCGCCCCATAGACTTTCACGGGTTCCACGCGGGTCAGGGTGTCGTGTGTGCCTGGCATATCGAACAGTGAACGTAGACGTTTTTGTCTTATTGCATTTGCAAATCATTCGCATTAGACGCCAGCCGGCATAAGGACGCCGGTTTCTCCGGTGCGCTGCATCAGGGGGCCCACAATGACAATGAGAACAAGAAGTCGAATACGCTATTGCGTCGCATCCGCATTGGCTATCGGGTGGATGAACTTTGGCAGCGCCCACGCCGAACCCGCGATTGAGGATCCGGAGGAGAACCCGATCGTGGTCACGGGTGAGACAGGAGCAACCGGCCTCAGCCTCTCATCGCGCGAGACTCCACAATCGGTAACCGTCCTGGATAGCGTGCGTATGCAGGAACAGGGGCTTTACGACATCTCCGGCGTGATGGCGCAAATCGTCGGCATACAGTCCAATCAATCCAGCGCACTCGGGACCGACGGCACAAACTACACGGCCCGCGGCTTCGCGATCGAAAACTACCTCGTCGACGGCATCGCCCGGCCGACCAAGATCTACGGCTTCACCGAAGATACGGCGGACATGATCGCCTATGATCGGATCGAAGTCATCCGGGGATCGGCCGGTATGATGACGGGCACCGGCCAGCCCTCCGCGGCAATCAACATGATCCGCAAGCGTCCCGGCACGGATCTCACGGCCACCGCGGCCGCCACCGTCGGTTCCTGGGATATGTACCGCATGGAAGGTGACGTGGGCGGAGCCGTAACGGCCGACGGCCACATCCGCGCCCGCGTCTCTGGCGCCTGGCAGGACAATGACACTTTCATCGATCGCGAGCACGTCAAGCGCCAGGCGCTCTACGGCATCGTCGAGGCTGATCTGGCGCCGTCCACTTTGCTGACGGTCGGCGTCGAATACCAGAACTTCGGCAACAAGGGTGCCTCGCGCGGCGGCGTACCGCTGTTTTTCACAGACGGAACCACGACTGATTTTGCACGATCGACCAACGGCGGCGCGAACTGGTCCGATTTCAAGCGCGAAAGCGTCAACATCTTCGCGTCACTGGTGCACGATTTCGACAAGAACTGGCACTTGCAGATCGACGCCGAGCACAAGTCCGGTTCCTATGACGAAACTATCGGCTATTTTTTCGGAAGCGCGATAGACAAGGATACCGGGGATGGCGGCACTCTTTATTCGACGCGCTGGGCCTCGGACCTCACGCTCAATGCCGTTTATGCCAACTTGCGCGGGACCTTCGAAGTTCTGGGCCAGGAGCAGCACATCGCCCTGACGCTTAGCCACGCCCGGTCCGACGATGACCAGACGCTTTACCCCGGCTGGTGGTCGGGCAGCGATTACGCGAAACCGATCAATGCTTACGCATTCTTCCCGAATGGCGACACGCCCAAACCCGATTTGACGGCAACGGGCGATCTCGGCGGCAATCGCGTCGAAACGAGCGGGATCGCCGGCGTGGCGCGCCTCAAGCCCATCAGCCCCTTGTCGGTGATCGCCGGTGGACGCCTGACATGGTGGAAGCAGGACAGCTATTCGCAGCCGGCTGGCGGCGTGCGCACATGGTCATCGGTAACCGACGAGAAAGCCGTATTCACGCCCTACGCGGGCATCGTCCTCGATTTCAGCAAGGCCATCTCGGCCTATATCAGCTACGCCAGCGTCTTCGACCCGCAGACGGAACGCACCGTGGATGGCGATACGATTGCTCCGCTTGAAGGTGACACGTACGAAGCAGGCCTGAAGGCGGATTTCCTCAACGGCAAGCTGAGCGCCAGCGCGGCGGTCTTCCGGATGAAGCAGAACAACTATGCCCTGGCAGACGGCCCCGGCATCTTCGCGCCGGACGGCAGCTCCGCCTATCACGCGGTATCGGGCATGAAATCATCGGGCTTCGAACTTGAAGTCAACGGCGAAGTCCTGCCCGGATGGCGCGTGGCGGGTGGCTTCGCCAACGCCCGGGCCGAAGATCGCGATGGCGTTCGCCAGCTTCCGCAGATCCCCAAGAACACCTTCAAGATGTTCACCACCTACCGGCTGCCCGGCGCGCTCGACGCCTTGATGGTGGGCGGAAACCTCAAGTGGCAGAGCAAGACCACTGCCGACGGCACCGGCCCCAATGGCGAAATCTACACGCAGGGCAGCCTTGCGACGCTGGACCTTCTGGCCAACTACCGCTTCTCGGAACACTTCTCGCTTACCGCGCACCTCGATAACGTCTTCGACAAGACGTACTACTCGGGCCTCTATATCGGCAGCGCACGCTTCGCGACGCCTCGCGCCTTCACATTGACGCTTCGCGGCACGCTGTGAGAACCAGGCCGTAAGCAAGCACCCCCTCACCCTTCGCCGCGCGTGAATCCGCCGCCTTTCCTCTGCCGCTTGCGCCGTTCCAACCAAAAGGGTGGAAACGGCGCATCGGTGCGCGCGGCCGCCGTTGCCATTACGGCCGGGGTTCACGTGGCGGCAGCCGCCATTGCCGCCATCACGTTCGGCTGGCTGCAGGCAGGCGCGCCGGATCACGCGGCACCTGCCACGCTGGTGACGTTCAACGTCCATTCCCCCGCACCCGTGCACGACAAGCCGAACGCCCAAGCGGTGCGTCCGCGGCATATCCCGGCATCGGCCCCGCCCCATGTCGCGACGCCCCTGCCCGTTCGCACCGCAGCAGTACTCGCGACAAACGCCCCTGAACAGGCCGCCGCTGCTGCCACCAGCGGCCTGTCGGACAATCTGCCGGACCTCGCGCTATCCTATCGCCGGGCCCTGATCGCGCGGCTGGAAAGCCAGCGCCGCTATCCAGCGGGATCGCTTCAACACCACGCGCAAGGGACAGGCTCCCTGCTCTTCCGCATCGATCGCGACGGGTATTTGCTGGATGCGGTGATCGTTTCCAGCACGGGACATTCCGCCCTCGATCAAGCCGCGCTGGCCATCGTCTCAAGGGCCGCCCCTTTCCCCCCGATCCCGAGCGGGCTTCCGGACGAACTTGCCGTTTCCCTACCCATCGTCTTCCTGATCGATGACGGGGCGACGTCGGCAGCCACACCGTGAACGGGGGCGATGCCGCCATCGTCGGTTCCCATCAGGCCGCGCTGTTCGCCTATGTCCGTTCGCTCGTGGATTCGCCGCCGGTTGCCGCCGATATCGTGCAGGAAACCTGGGCCCGGGCCATTCCGTCGCTTCGTGCGGGCCGGGTGGAGAACCCCCGCGCCTTTCTCTACCGCGTGGCCCGCAATCTGGTGAACGACAGGGCGCGGGACAGCGGCAAGTGGCGGCCCTGGCTGGCAGACGAAGAGGCCGGCATCACCGTCGCCGATGAAAGCCCGGATGCCGAGCGGCAAGTCTTCGCGGCAGATCGCCTGCGCATGGTGCGCGAACTGGTGGAAGATCTACCCCCCCGATGCCGGGAAATCTTCACTTTGCGCAAGTTCGATGGCCTCGACCAAGCCGTCATCGCCGACCGGCTCGGCATCACCCGGGGCGCGGTCGAAAAGCAATTACGGATCGCCCTGCTGACGCTGGCCACCCGCCTCGGCGAGATCGAGGGGGAGGCGTGATGGCCAGTGCGCTCCGCAACAGTCGCCCAGCTTTGCCTGACGGCATCTCGTCTGGCCGCGTCGTGTTTGGCGGTACAATTCCGTCATGGTTGATGAGAAAGCCGACCGAAGGGACGGAACCGTGACCGAAAACGCACCTCGCGCCATCATTTCGGCCGCCATTGCCGAAACCGCCGCAGACTGGATCGTCCGCCGGGACGGAGGAAAATTGTCGGCTGACGATGAGCGGTCCTTTCAGGAATGGTTGTCCGAGCCGGCCCATCGCCGCGCCCTTGAACGACTGGAAGAGCTTTGGTGCCTGATCGACAGCGATCCAGCACCCGTTGCTAGCCAACCCGGTTTGCCGCCAATCGCGCTCAAACGCCGGAGTATATTCGGCCGCAACCGCAGTTCCTTCCCCCCTCCCGCCCGCAAGCCGCGACGATGGGCCGGAGCGGCAGTCGCCGCATCGGTAGCGCTGGCGGCATTCGCCTCGTTCGGCGACTGGCCGACCCGCCTGCGCGCGGATTATGCCACTGGGGTAGGCGAACGCCGTTTGCTGACGCTGGAAGACGGCTCACGCGTGACGCTGGGCAGCAGTTCGGCCATCGTTCACGACTTTTCCGGCACCCGCCGCCAGATACGCCTGCTAGAAGGAAGCGCGCTGTTCGAAGTGGCGCCGGACCGCAGCCGCCCGTTCACCGTCGAAGCCGCGGGAGGAAGCGCCACCGCTCTTGGCACGGCTTTCGCCGTGCGCGAGCGGGACGGGATCGCCGAACTCGTGGTGACCCAACATCGGGTCCGGGTTATCGGCGGTGGTCGCTCTGCAATCGTCGACGAAGGCCGGCGCGTCGATTTCGATGCCGAGACACTGGGCGCTGTCGAAGCCGCCGGCAATGGGGCCACCGCCTGGACGCGAGGCCGGCTCGTCGTGGTCAACCGCCCCTTGCGCGAAGTCGTCGCCGAAATCGCGCGCTATCGACACGGCTATCTTTCCGTCACGGGAACAGCGGCGGAAGTGAAGGTCAGCGGCGTCTACGATCTCGACCACCCGCTTGAGGCCGTCGACAGCATCGAGCGCAGCCTGAATCTCAAGTCTTTCCGGTTTTCGGATCGCCTGATCGTGCTCCACCGCTGAACCGCAAAAAATTTGCAGCCCTTGGTCGTCTTTTCCCGCCCCGCCCCGTCTCCATTATTGAGAATGCGTCGCAACATCGTGATTGCGCCATCTCGCAACCATGTGGGGGTCAATTCGATGTACGAGAAAATGGGTCATGGCGGCGCACGCCTGCTGGTAGCAGCACTGCTAGCCGGCACCACCATGACCGGGGGCATGACTGCGTTCGCTTCCAGCGCGATGGCGCAAGAGAACGGCAGCGTGAACGCCTATGCCATTCCCGCTGGCTCGCTGAGCGACGCGTTGAACAACTTTGCGCAGCAGAGCGGATTGCAGCTGAACTACGACGCCTCGCTCACGCAAGGACGTCATTCGGCGGGCCTCAACGCAAAGCTGCCGTGGCGTGACGCACTGGCGCGGCTGCTGTCGGGCACCGGCCTTGTGGCGCGTGCCAATGGCCCGGCGGCCGTGACCATTGCGCGTGCCACCACCGGGGCAATGACGCTCGATACACTGCTCGTCTCGGCCAGCGCAGAGCCTTCCACGACAGCCATGCTCAGCGATGAGGATCGGTTCGACCCAGCGTATGACGCGCGGCGTGGCGATTCCATCGTGGTCACGGGCCACAACGACAAGATCGACACCCGCTCAGCCTCGGGCCCCTGGGGTGACAAGCTCGTCATCAACACGCCCTATGCGATCAGCGTCCTGTCGCAGGACCTGATCGAAAGCGTCGTCGCCGGGGACATGGACCAGATGTTCAAGATGAACCCGGTGGTCCAGAACTCCGCCCCATCGACCGTCTACGGCACGCCCTATGTCACCATCCGCGGCTTCGATTCCCAGAAGGGCGTGGTGGACGGCGTGCGGCTCTCCTCCACGCTGACCGGCATTTCCATGGAAGAACTCGCCAATGTCGAGATCATGAACGGCCTGTCCGGCTTCCTATACGGCGTCGGCAATCCGGGCGGTGTGACCAACTACGTGCTGAAGCGGCCGACCTACACGCCCACGCGTGACATCACCGTGGGCGACTATGGCAACCGGCAGTTCTTCGTCCATGCCGATCTGGGCGGCAAGATCGACCGGGACGGTGTGTTCGCCTACCGGCTGAACCTCTCCTATCAGGACGGTGAGACCGCGAAGAAGAACCAGAACATCGCCCGCAGCCTGTTCAGCGGCGCGGTGGACTGGAACGTGACGCCGGACCTGTTGCTGCAAGTGGAAGCGGCGCATACCTATTACCGGGTCGATGGCATCGATTCCCGCTTCTACGCCTATGCCGATACCAGTTACGCGGCGATCGATCACTGGATCGAACCGCTGGACGCCAGCAAGACCTGGACGCCGGACTGGACCTATCTCCAGATCAAGACCGACCGCATCGGCACCAATGCCAAGTGGAAGCTGAACGACACTTTCAGCCTGCGCGCCGCCTACCTCTACAAGCGCGATGCGCAGGAATCGATCAACGTCTATCCCGCCTATTTCGAGGATGTGGGCTGGAAAGTCGGCTGGGCCTCGCGCAGCGCGCCGTCCTACAACATTGCGCAGGGCGCCTATGCCTATCTTGACAGCGAGTTCGAGACGCTGGGCATCAAGCACCGCCTGACCCTGGGCGCTTCGGGTGACATCCTGCGGGTGAAGCGGCACGTCACCAACTCGGTCAGCGCCGGTTTCTCGCCGGCCTTCACCGACCCGAACGACATGAACAATTGGGCCATGCCCGATACGCTGAACACCTATTCGTGGGGCGCGCTCTACAAGTCCAGCCAGTCGCAGAACACCAACGTGATCCTGGGCGACGACATCCAGTTCACCGAGCAGCTCAGCGCAATGCTGGGCGTGAACCGCAGCACCGTGAAGGCCCGCAACTTCGGGGCGACCGGCGCGCGCACCTCCAGCTATAACGAAAGCGCCTATACGCCCACGGTCTCGCTGGTGTTCAAGCCGGCGGCGCGGGTGACGACGTATGCGACGTACATGGAAGGGCTTGAGCAGGGCTCGACCGTCCCCGACGACGCCGCGCTCTACAACAATTCGGGCGAGATCATGAAGCCCTACGTCTCCAAGCAGTACGAAGTGGGCGCCAAGTACGCTCCGATCGACGCGCTCATGATCACCGGCGCGCTCTACCGGATCGAGAAGGCCAATTCCTACGACGAGACGGTAAACGGCAAGATCACCCGCACGCAGGACGGCGTGGAGGTCCACCAGGGCGTGGAGCTGACGGTGACCGGCCATGTCACGCCCCGGCTCAACGTGATGCTGGGCGGCACCGTGATGGACCTGAAAGTCACCAAGACCAGCACGGCCTCGCTGCTCGGCAAGAAGCCCACCGGCGTCAGCGACATGCTGGCGAAAGTCTACGCCGATTACGAGATTCCGGGGCTGGACGGCTTCTCCATCAGCGGCGGCGTCTACCACGCCGGCAAAATGTACAAGGACAGCGCCAATCTCCAGAAGATCGACGGCTACACGATCGTCGACCTTGGCATGCACTACAAGACCGAGATCGACGGCCACCCGATCCGCTTCGACCTCAACGTCGCCAATCTGGGCGGCCTCGATTACTGGGCGACCTCGTCCCAGCTCGGCGGCCCCCGCAACGTGGCCTTTGCGGTCAAGTACGGGTTCTGAGCGATGACGGAACGGGATCGATGCGCGGTGGCCGCGTCATGAAGCAAAGCCTGCGCCAATCGATGGCATGGCTGCACACCTGGGCCGGGCTGGTGCCGGGCTGGGTGCTCTACGTCATCTTCGTGTTCGGATCGGCGGCGTTCTTCCAGCACGAGATCGACGCCTGGATGCGGCCCGAGCTGCCTTCCGAAACGCGCGTATCCCCGCGCGCCTTCGCCTCTGCCGATGCCGTGCTGCGGGCCCGGGCGGCGGGGGCGGAGAGCTGGTCCGTCTCGCTGCCCGATGCGCGCGGCGGCAGCGCGCTGGACGTATCGTGGCAGATGCCCGGCCAAGGCCGCCGCGAAGCAACGCGGATCACGCTGGATCCCGCGACCGGCGCCGAAATCCCGGTGCGCGAGACGCGGGGCGGCTTCTTCCTCTACCGCTTCCACTTCGACCTCCATTTCATCTCGGTCATGTGGGCGCGCTATCTGGTCTGTGTGGCAGCCATGGCCATGCTCGTCGCGATCCTGTCCGGCGTGGTGACGCACAAGAAGATCTTCACCGACTTCTTCATGCTGCGCTTCCGCAAGGGGCAGCGCAGCTGGCTGGACGCGCACAACGTGACGGCCGTGCTGGCGCTGCCCTTCCATCTGATGATCACCTACACCGGTTTGGCGACGCTGCTGTTCACGCTGATGCCCTGGGCGATTTCGGCAAACTTCCCGGACCGGCAGGCCTTTTACGCCACCACCTATCCGCAAGGGCCCGAGCGCGAGGCCAGCGGAGAGGCCACACCCGTCGCCCCGATCGGGCAAATGATCGCCAAGGCCCAGGGCCAATGGGGCGGCGCCATGCCCACCTATCTCTCGATCGAGAACCCCGGCGACAAGGCCGCCATGGCCACGCTCTACACCGCCAAGTCGGAATGGGGGAATGGCCGGTCAGACACGGTCTACCTCGATGCCACGAACGCAGCGCTGCTGCCGTCCACACCTGCAACGCCCGGTCGCGCCACCGCGACACACCGGGTGATGGTGGACCTGCACACGGCATGGTTCGCCGGCTATGGCCTGCGCTGGCTTTACTTCCTCTCCGGCCTTGGCGGCGTGGCCATGGCCGCGACCGGGCTCTGCCTGTGGTGCGTAAAGCGGCGCCTTAAGCTGCCCGATCCCAGCCGCCCGCATTTCGGCTTCCGTCTGGTGGAACGGCTCAACATCGGCTTCATCACCGGCGCGCCGATCGGGATCGCGATCTATTTCCTCGCCAACCGGCTGCTCCCCGTTGCCATGGCCCGCCATGCGGACTGGGAGATCAACGCGCTGTTCATTGCCTGGGGCGGCACGCTGGTCTGGGCCTTCCTGCGCCAGCCGCGCCGGGCATGGCTGGAAACGCTGACGGCAGCCGCCACGCTTTACGCCGCGATCCCGCTGATCAATGCAGCCACCACCCCGCGCGGCCTTGCCCCCAGCCTGATGGCGGGCGACTGGACTTTCGCCAGCTTCGACCTTGTGATGCTGGCGCTGGCAGCCGGCTTTGCCTTTACAGGCTGGACGCTTGCCCGCCACAAACCGCGACAAATACCCGCGCGCAAACGCCGCAGCGGCGGGGAGGCGACGGCATGATCCATTCCATCGTCGCCGTCATGACGATCGCCGGCTTCGCGCTCCTGCTCATGGCGATGACCCGCCACCAGCAGGACTGGCTCCGCCGCAAGCTACCGGCCCGCATCAGCCGCTGGCTGCGCCTGGGCGGCTTGGGCATTCTGACCGGCGCGTTCGCCGTTGCATGCGCAGGTTTCGGCTGGGCCTACGGTGCCGTCGCCTGGTTCGGCTGGCTGTCCTTTGGGGCTGCCCTTACGCTTACCGCCCAAACCAACCGCGAACGCATCCTCGCCCGCCTGCGTCGATGAAAACCCCGAGAACTCCGCGCATGATCAAGCCGCTTTCCGCCATCTTCTCCCCTCGGGAGAAAACCCGCCATCGCTGGTCGGTCGCCTCGCGCACTATTGCCGGAACGCTCGGTGCCTATGCAGTGACTGCGCTTGGTACCGTGGCTGTGTCGCTGGTCCTCGCCGCACTCGGCGTGACCCGCTCCGAGGCGGTCACCGCCGCAACGCTGGCGAGCTATGCGGTATTCGCGGTCGTGGCGATGGCGGTATTCCACGCCGCCAGTCCCATGCGGGCCTGGGCCTTGCTGATCGGCGCGGCCGTGCCTCTGAGCTTGATTGTCTGGTTTCTGGGTCCCGCGCGATGAACCCGTTCTCCCTGCTCATCGCCAGCGCAGCCGCAATGGCGTCCGGTACGCCTGGCCAAGAGCCGACACGGCATGGACGGGACTGAAACGGCGCTCGACACCCCGTATTGTTAGCGTTACCAATTCTCCAGCCGCGCAGCATAAGTGTGGCAACAAAAGGAGAGATGGAATCGTGACGCACCGGACCTCGCGCTTTACCGCCCTGCCCATTGCGCTGCTGTCGCTTTCCGCACTCTTGCAGGCCAATACTGCCGCCTATGCCGCGCCGGCTCGGTTCGATCGTTTCACATACAAGGGGTATTCGACCGAAGAGATCGCCATCAAGCCCGGTGAATATCGCAATCCGATCCTGACAGGCTATTACCCGGACCCCTCTGTCATGCGGGTCGCCGATGACTATTATCTGGTCAACAGCTCCTTCGCTCACTACCCGGGACTGCCTGTCTTCAAATCCAAGGACCTGGTGCACTGGACCCAGATCGGCAATGCGATCGACCGTCCCGGGCAACTCGACTTCAAGGGCCGCCGCACATCGCAGGCCGTCTTTGCACCAGACATCAGCTGGCACGATGGCACCTTCTACATCGTCAACACTTGCGTCGAATGCAGGGGCAATTTCATTATCACTGCCAAGGATCCGGCCGGCCCCTGGTCCAACCCGATCTGGCTGCCCTTTGAAGGTATCGATCCTTCTCTCTACTGGGAAGGAGACAAGGCCTACATCGTCAACAACCGCGCCCCCGACGAGCCCCCCCGCTATGAAGGCCACCGCGCAATCTGGATCCAGGAATACGACTGGCGCGCGGGCAAGATGGTGGGAAAAAGTACCCAACTCATCAACGGCGGCGTCGACATCGGCAAGAAGCCGGTCTGGATCGAAGGGCCGCATATCTTCCGCAAGGACGGCTACTATTATCTAACCGCCGCAGAAGGCGGCACGAGCGTCAACCATTCGCAGGTCGTGTTCCGCTCCAAGGATCTGCTCGGTCCCTATGTGCCATTCGCGGATAACCCGATCCTGACCCAGCGTGATCTCGATCCGGCAAGGCCTGATCCGATCGGATCGGCCGGCCATGCCGAACTGGTCCAGACCCAGAACGGAGACTGGTGGGCGACCTTCCTCGCTGTGCGGCCCTATGCTGACGATTATTATAATACCGGCCGCGAAACATTCCTTCTGCCCGTCACATGGAAGGATGGCTGGCCGATCATCCTGCCGCGCGGGCAGGCAATCCCGCACGCCCTGAATGCGCCAGACCTGCCTGCCCAGCCCAAATCGCCAATTCCGACAAGCGGCAACTTCGAATATGTCGAGGAATTCGACGGCAAGACGTTGCCCATACAGTGGATCGGCATCCGAACGCCGCAAAAGCCCTTCTACCATCTCAAGGGCGGCGCGCTGGAACTGGATAGCGCACGCCCTATCGGCGACCTCAACGGTGCTCCTGCCTTCATCGGCCGGCGGCAACAGCATGCCAATGCCACCGTCTCCACAACGATCCGCTATGCCCCCGTCAGGGATGGCGACCGCGCAGGCCTGGCAGCCGTGCAGAGCGACCGAAGCAACCTCTTCTTCGGCCTGACCCGGATTGCCGGCAACACCGTGATCGCGCTCTACACCCGCGACGCTGCCGATGCCGACACGCTGATCGCCTCCGCGCCGGTCTCGGCCGCCGGGCCAGTCACACTCACTATCCGCACGCACGGCGCAACGATGGGCTTCGACTTTGAAGTCGATGGCCAGACGCAGATCCTGAAAGACGGGCTTGACGCGACGCTGCTCAGTACCAAAAAGGCGGGCGGTTTCGTCGGCACGATCTTTGGTCTCTACCACTACACCCCGGCCGCGTGAGTGCGCGCGCCATGATCCGCACAAAAGGCACAGGAAAGTCCTTGCTTCTATGGATCAGCCGCAAGTTCAACGCTTTGGAGGTCTCGCATCCGATTGTCTGCGGATGAGCCGGTAATCGAGTTGCAGGCTGACGTGCCTGGAATTGGACTCGCTTGCTTTGCCGCCTTGCTCAAGTTCCTGACACAAAGCTCTGATGGCCTTGGTGGACATTTCCCGCACGGGAAGCCGGATCGTTGTGAGTGCGGGCCAAATAGAGCTCGCCAGAGGCGCATCATCGAAGCCACAAATCGAAAGTTCGCCAGGGACGTCGATTTTTCGCTGGTGCGCGATCGTGACCGCCGCTGCCGCCATATCGTCGTTGCACGCCAGGATCGCTGTGGGAACCGTCGGCAAGCTCAGCAGGCGTTCCGCGGCGAGGAGTCCGGAGCGATAGGAAAAGTCTCCTGGAACGATCAATTCCTCTCCAGGATGAATTCCATTTTCGCTTAGCCCTTGCAGAAATCCTTCCAGGCGCCGGCTACTGCCGCGGTGTTGCAGATTACCTTGAATGAAGCCGATCCTGCGATGGCCCATATCCACGAGGTGTTTGGTAATCTCGTAGGATGCCTGCCGGTCATCGACAGAGACAGCCGTCACCCCGTCTGTGTACCGATCAGGGGTGATGGCTACGACGGCAATATTTTCCGCCAAAAGACCCTCGACCAATTCCTGCCAATCGCACAGCGGAGGAGGAAGGATTACACCAGCGGCGCGCCCGTCGACTATCTGGTTGACAAGCCAGGCCGAGGGACGGCCCTGAACATATTGCTCCACGGTCAGGTGGATGTGACGCGCTGCAGCCTCCGCCAAGGCGCCCAGCAGGAGTTCTCCGAGATATGCGGAAGTCATGCTGTCGCTGTGCACCAGGGCGATTGTTCGCGTTCCCCCGCCAGCCAGCAACTGCGCGGTGCTGTTCAGGACGTACCCCAGTTCCTGGACCGCCTTCTCGACCGCACTGGTTGCAGCTTCGCTGACGTAGGCGCTCCTGTTCACGACACGCGAGGCAGTCATCAACGATACGCCTGCAAGGGTCGCAACGTTTTGAAGAGTAGGTGGCCGGCGGCTAGGGGCGGGCTTCTTTGCCATGATGCAACAGTTACCTTGGGATTCCAGACGGACAGGCTATTCGCACTGCAACAACCCTTGTTCACGTTCCGCATTTGGGTGGCAACCGCAAGCACCCGCAGCTTCAGACCTTGAAGCAGCCAGCGCCTTAAGTTGGATCTCACTTATCTTGACGAAAGTCAGCGCCAAATCAACGTGGCGGCCGCGTTCCCAAGGCCTTCGCCCAAAATATTATGAGCCGCTGTCGATCCCGCCCGTGCTTCGCGGGATCATTCGTTTCGCCGCTAATGACCGATCTGGCCATTCTCCGCATCCAGATCCCGCAGGTCGCGGCCACGGGTTTCCCGTCCGAACCACGCCACCAGTACCAGGGCCAATGTGGTCGGCAGCATCACCAGCGCTGACGACAGACCCATGGACAGGACAATCCCGCTGATCGTCAGTCCCTGAGCCAGCAGCCCACCCCCCTTGGTACAGGCCGCGACCCAGCCCGTTGCACGACCGCGAACGCGCAGCGGAAAACTCTCGGCCGTATAGGGGAGAACGATAGCGATAATGCCATTCGTGCCGACAATCAGCAAAGCAACCGGAAGCACCGGACTGCCGCTGCCCGCCAGTTCCAGGCGGAGCACGAGTAGCAATCCCGCGAGGGTCAGTGCGATCATCGTCGCGAGCGACCATTTGGTACTCCATCGGCTGTACATCAGCGCAGCGACGAAAACGGTGGGAAAGGCTATCAGCGCGCTTTCGGCCAGCAGGCGGCTCGAGATGCCCACCGAGTACCCCTTCGCGACCAGATCGGCGGGTAGCCAGAGCAACAAACCAAAATTGATGAGGCCCCAGGACAGCGCACAAATGCTCAATGCCGCCAGCTTGCCGTAGAGGCCGATCCCGGTCAGCGCGTGTGATGTACGCCCCTCTGCGAGCCTTCCCGAACTCGCCCGTGTCGCCCGCGCACCGAAACGGCGCATCACCGCCTCCGCCTCCGAGACCCGCCCGCGCGCGAGCAGAAACTTCGCGGATTCGGGGATAAACGCGCCAAGCACCACCAGCGTAAGGCCGGTCGGCAAGTTGGCGAGCCACAATATCCGCCAGCCGAAAACCGGCTGCAGAATTGCAGAAAGGCCGCTCGCTGCGAAATAGCCGCCGACCGCGCCCAATCCGCCGACCAGAACGAGACTCCAACCACGGTGCCGGCTCGGCATCATCTCGGCCAGCAGTGCATAAGTGACCGGCAGCATGCCTCCCGCGGCTGCGCCCATCATGAAGCACATCGCGATATTCCACGCGAGGCTGGGCATGGCACCGCAGATTGATGTCCCGACGAACATGACCGCCGACAAAAGGATCGAAGCCTTGCGCCCATAGACGTCGGCAATCCATCCCCATAAGACCGATCCCGTCACGGTACCGGCCAGAGCGAAGAAGGGCACCAGCGAGACCGTCCTCTTCGGAACGCCATATTCGCTGATCATGCCAGGTACGGTAAAGCCGAGCGAAGCAGGCTTCATGACGTCGATGACCAGCGCGATGACCAGCACCGCCATCAGCCCCCAGTGCGCAGGCCCGAGCGGCGCATCCTCGGGTGCCGCGACCACGATTTCGGATGCGGCGGTGCGCTGCGCCCCGATATTACGCGGGAGCAGGCCGTAAGCGGCAACCATTGTCCCGACGATGATCAGCGCCATTCCGCCCAGCATCATGCCGTCCATCGGCATGCCCGCCAGACGATATTGCATCGAACGGGCCATCGCGAACATGGGGAGGTGGGCACAGACGCCGAGAGTGACAGCAACACAACCGAGGATGAAAGCCCAGACTGCCTGCCGATCCGACAGCGTGCTTTTGATCGAATCCATTGTTGAACGCCCCCTCCGGCACTGCGATAGCTACCGGCTGCGGCGAAATGAAGAGCCGCGGCTGCCTGAAGCTGGGCAAAACAAGGCGGATTGTGTTTTGCTGCGGATGGCGACCGTCAAACGGGTGAAAATGGGCTTCGGCTTGGTGAGGATGACGTCATTATCAAACCTTCACTGGCCAATTCATGTGTTGACCCCGGCCAACTTCCCCGGCGTCGTCTTGGCTGCCGTTGGTCGAACTGCCCTCCGATAACAGGCATTTATTGACGCGCCTTCCGACGGGTATTTTCTGTAGAACACTCAATCCGATGTGCGCTCTACGCAGGTAATTTGGCCTCTGTTCAGTGAAGGGACCGGACGATCATTTCAAACTGACGGGCTGCATCCCGCCCCCGAGCCGAGGGCGAGATGCAGCATGCGACCAAAATGATCGGTCCCTTTACCCCGTCAGAGACGAGCGCGGACCCCGAAGAAGAACGAACGGCCCGAATATTCGTAGAAATTGGGCAGATTACGATAATCGTTGAACCGCTTGATTGCCGAACCCAGCAAGTTCGAGCCCTGCACATAGACCGAGAAATTATCGGTCAGGTCGTAGGACAGGCTCGCCGACATCTCGTGATACGGCTCTTCCTTCACGGGCAGGTAGGCAAGGCTGCCCGCCTGGGCATACGTGAAGCGCGACTGATAGCTATACGAAACCTGCGCGCTGATGCCGTGGTTCTCGTAGAACAGCTTGGCATTGGCGGAGAAGGGAATCGCACCCGGAAGATCGGTGGTAATGCCGCCGGTCTTCGCGCGCGAGCGATTGTAGGTAAGGTTCGCCTGAAGACCGAACCCGTTATCAAGGAAGTATTGCCCCCCCACTTCGAGGCCGTAGACGTTCGCACTGTCGCCGTTCATCACCTGATATTCGACGAACGAGTAGCCCTGCGGCTGGTTGGCGGGCTGGTTGGTCGGCGTGATCTGCACATCCACCGGCACTGTCGAGACGAAGTTGGTGATATGCTTGTAGAAGGCCGCCGCCGTAAGTGCGAGACGGTTGGTCGGATAATATTCCAGGCTGATGTCGAGCTGGTTGGCCTCGGTCGGCTTGAGGTTCGGGTTGCCGGCATCATAGATGATGTAAGTGCCGGACTGCGCCGAAGTCGCGTCCTTGGCGGGCGAAAGCTCGCCGAAGCTGGGGCGCGAGATCGCCTGCGAGGCGGCAAGGCGCAGACGCAGCCCATCGGCCAGATCATAGGAGAAGTTCGCCGCCGGCAGCAGGCGCATATAGTCGCCGCCGCCCTCGATGGGCTCGACCGGGTTGAACGTCACCGCGTTGTCCTGCGTACCGGCGCGCGGGATGATGCTGGCGATGCTGGCACCGTAGCCGACCGAGGACACCTTGGTGGCCACCAGACGCGCGCCGATGTCGGCGCGCCAGCGATCGCCCTCAAGGTTGAACATCACGTAGCCCGCCCAGGTCCGCTCCTTGATGCGATAAGAGGCGGGCAGGTCTTCCTCGATGACCTGCGTCGAATAACCCGAAGGATATTGGGAAAGCGTGCAGCCCGGGATGGTCGCGCCGGTATCGTCAAGGCAGCTGTTGGGATTGAGGATCGCCGGGTTGTTCTCGGCACGGGACAGCGCCGAGAGGTAGGTGTCGATATCGAAGCGCGGGAAGTTGCGCGGGAAATCGCCCTCCAGCTTGCCAAGGATCGAGCCACTGCCCGGCTGCACGACGTCCGCGCCCAGTTGCCCGAACGTGAAGGGGTAACCGCAGAAGTTGCACGAGCTGGTATACTGGTTGTCGATCGTGGCGACGGTCTTCTTGCGATTGGTATAGGCAACGCCGAACTGGATCGACTTGAACACGCCGTTGTCGACGTCATAGGTGCCGTCGCCCTTCAGGCCCTGCGTGCGGTCGGAGATGTTCTGGCCCTGAATACCGATATAGTGGGCGCGGAAATCGTCGTTCGTGGCCTCGTCCAGCGTGCGGCCGCCGGGGATGGTGATGTCGAGATCCGGCAATCCGCCATTTCGCGTCGCGAAATCAGCCGAGGCACCGGTGATGCCCGCCACCACGAAGCGGTTCTGGCCGCCAGTATTGTCGCGCGCCTCGCCGACGTAGCCATCGAAGCCGAATTTCAGGCGGTCGCTCGCCTTCCAGTCGATGTGGCCGCCGATCTGCCAGGTCTGGCTCTTGCGCGGCTCGTCGGTGGTGAGAACTTCGGCAGTATAGTCGTTGATGGAGAAGCCGGTGACGACGTGGTTGGCATCGACACTGATCGAGTCCGGATCCCAGCGCGGCGAACCATCGTCGCCCAGCGGGTTGAGGTAGTTCGACGAGCGATAGTTATGCTGCTTGACGTCGAAACGGCTGTAGAGACCGTCGATGGTCAGTTCGAACGCGCTCGACGGCTTCCACTGGAACGATCCGGCCGAGCCGATGCGCTCACGCTGGCCGACCACGGTGCCGACGCTGTAGTAGTCCGGCCAGATGTAGGCGGGGCCGTTCTCATCGGGATCGACGCGGCCGTCGCGGTTGAAGTCGATGCCGTATGCCGCCTCGGTGCCGTCCGCCAGCGAGTATTCGCCCAGATTGTCGGTGCGGAACTTGTACTTGTTATAGCTGACGCCCAGCATCAGGCCCATCGTGTCGTCAGCGAACGTGGTGCTGACGACGCCGCTGACCTTGTAGCCGCCCTTGTCCGCCAGATCGTTGTACTGGCCTTCGACCGCGCCCGAGGCGTGAAGGCCGGGACGATCGAGCGGGCGCGCGGTGCGCAGATCGACATTGCCACCGATGCTGCCTTCCAGTTCGGACGCGCGGACCGCCTTTTGCACTTCGGCGCCCGAGATGATCTCGGAGGGAAGAACGTCGAAGGCAAAAGAGCGGTCCGGCCCGTCGGTCGGGAGGATTCGACCGTTGAGGGTGGTGATCGCGAAATTCTCGCCAAGGCCGCGAATGGTGATCGAGCGCCCCTCGCCGCGCCCGTCGCGGCCGACGGTGACGCCGGGGATGTTGGCAAGCGCCTCGGCAACGTTGCGATTGGGAAACTTGCCCAGTTCTTCGGACGAAATCGCGTCGACGATCGTGTCGGCGCTGCGCTTGGCCTGGATCGAGCGCAACAGACTGCCGCGCACACCGCGTACGACGATGGCTTCGGCAGTGGCGGCGTCGGCGGCGGTCTGCGCGCTGTCGGCGGAAACCGTCGTATCGGCGGCAACGGCATCGGCGGAGGCGGGGGCGGTGGCAGCATTCGGGCCGTTATCCTGCGCGGCCTGGGCCTGAGAAGCGGCGAGCAGCGCCATGGTGCTGGCCCCGGCAAGCGCTGCGTGGCGCCAGGTGATACGTCCCGTCATGTTTCCATACCCCTTGTCACGTCGCCGTAGTCCGTTGCGGGATTTCGCGTGATTCCCGTCGCCATGGCGTACTATATTTCGTTTTGGTAACTTGGATGTCCGATATCTGTCAAACAGAAACGAAACGAAACATCGCTTAATGTTTGTCGCAGCGCGTCGGCGCTGATAATGCAGTGCTTCGCAGGAGAATCTGATGGTCATCACCCGGGACACGAGCCGCAGACGGCAGGAAATCAGCACGCTCGTGCGTGAACGCGGCAGTGTGCAGGTCACGGACCTGTCCGAACGCTATGGCGTTTCGATGCAGACGATTCGCAAGGACCTTCATTTCCTTGCGAAGAAGGGCGTGGCCGAACGCTCCTACGGCGGCGCCATCTCGGCCGACGCCGTCAACGTCGTTGCCGAACCGCCGCTGGAAACCAAGCGCGCGGCCAATCCGGACGCCAAGGCACGCATCGGTGCGCTGGCGGCGGCCATGGTCAGGCCGGGGGATTCAGTGGTGCTCGATTCCGGCACGACGACGCTGCAAATCGCGCATCATCTGCCGGATGACGAGGAAATTACCGTCCTCACCAACGATCTCGACATCCTCTGCGCACTGGCCCGCAAGGAGCACATCCGCGTGGTCATGCTGGGTGGCGCGCTGCGGCGGCGCAACCGCGCCTTCTACGGCGCGCAGACCGAAAGCGCGCTCAGCGATCTGCACGTGGACAAGCTGTTCCTCGGCGTCGACGGTTTCGATTTCGAGCGCGGCATCACCACGCATTACGAACCCGAAGCGATGCTGAACCGAAAGATGGCGAAAGCGGCGCAACAGGTCATCGCGGTTACCGACCGTTCGAAATTCGGCAAGGTCTGCCTGCACCGCATCCTCAATGTGGAGGAGATCGACGACCTCGTCACCGACGCGACAGAGGAAGACGCGGTTCAGTCCGCCGCCGACCGGCTGGGCTTCCGCCTCCACCGCGCCTGACGGCTTTGGTGCACTTCAGGTAGCGTTAGGGTACGCTTAGGTACCGTTAGGTGCCATCAACGCCGCCCCCTCGCAATGACGGGGCGGCGTTGCTGTCTGCGGCCGTTACGCCTTGATCTGGAAGAACTTTCTGGCGTTCTTCCAGTAGATCTTGTCGATCACGTCGCTGGGCAGATTGAGACCCACTGCATCAGCGTTGATCGCATCGACGCGCTGGCTGAGCGGGGTTGCCAGATAGCGCCAGTCGGCCCGCCACACCTTGTCAGCCTCGCCCGGAAAATCATCGGTTGCGGGCGGATTCTGGGCGCGCGCCGCCGGGTCTGGCGGGCTGTCGGTCAGGTCCGTTCCATAGAGGATGCGGTCCTGGTACTTGATGAAAAAGGCCCGGACTTTGGCGACATCGGCGTTGGACTGGACCTGCAAATTGGACAGCCGCGCCGCCAGATCCACCACTGCCTTGGGATGGGCATCGAAGAACCGCGCAAGCTCATCGATGCTCCATTCCAGGCTGGCCATGTGCGCCCCGTCGAACGCCAGCTTCGGATGCCGCGTCACGAACCGGTCGCGCGCCGCCATCAGCGCCTCGTAGCTCGGCTCCTCGGGATGGAGGTACATGTAGTACTCGGGGTGCTCACGGAAGTAGCTGCGGTCGTTGTCGGTGGTCATCTGATCGAGCGGAAGCCAGCAGTTCTTGGGCTCAGCCTGATGTGCAATCAGCGGAATTCCGCGCTCTTCCAGATGCGCGATGACCCCATCGAAGCGCGGATCGTCCAGGAATACCCGCTTGCCTTCGGCATCGCGGGCAACCATGCCGATGTTCTTCCAGACCTTCACCGCCAAGGCCCCGCGCGCCACGGCCGCATCGATCAGGGCATTGGTACGCTCGGTCCAACCCGGCGTTCCGAAGCCCTCCATCGGAAATGTCGTGGCGAAATGGAAAACCTTCGGATCTTCCTTGCGCATCGCCCCGGAAATCGAAGCCTGCAGAAGCAGCGGCGGGAAATCGGGATAGTCGACATTGATCGACAACACCTCGAAACGATCGCGGCGCGCGAGGTCGATGAAACGCGGATCGTCGACATTGGCGTGGACATGCGCGTCGAACTTGGCGACCCGCGCAAAGTCGGCCTCGCTGTAGTGCCGTTCGGCCGCAGCAGATGCGGCGCCTTCGCTTGCCAGCGCTATGCCGGCAAGAAGCGCCCATTTGACCATTTTATGCAAGATTGAGCCCTTTTCACACGAAAACGAAAGAAAACGCATTCATAAATTGCGTTTTTGGTTTGCATGCGGGGTTGCGCTGGTGCAAGCTTTTTCTCGAGGGGCGGTTCCGGCTCGAACCGGACGTGCGCACCATCAGGAGAGAGAGGATATGCAGTTGAGCCCCGTTACCCGCCGCGCGGCCCTTGCCCGGCTGATGGCCGGCGCCACGTTTGCCGCCGCGAGCGGGCCGATGCTGTCGGGGCAAGTCTGGGCGGCGACTGCCTCCACCGTGAAGCTGACCGACGGCACCCTGACCACCGAGTTCGACGCGGCCATGCGTTCGCGCCTGCTGTATCGTGACCGTGAGATTGCGCCCTGGGCGGCCGCCGATGCACTTTTCCCGCTGGAAGGCGCCGCTTTCGACCGCTTCGTGCGGCTCGACCAAAGCGAAGCCGCTGTTCCCGGAGGCCGCCGCCATGTCCTGCGCGCTACGGCGGGCGGCACGCTGGAGCAGGAGATCGCGATCACGTTCATCGATCGCTTCCCCGGCCTTGCGATCTATGACGTGCGCTACCGCAACACCGGCGACAAGCCCCTGCCCTTGTCCGCTTGGCGTCTGGCCATGCACGATCTGCACAATCACCCCGATGGCGCCTGGAGCTTTGCGGGCGCATCCTATCCCGATCGCCGCGACTGGGTGCAGAAAGTCGGCCCCGGCTTCGAACAGCGCAACTTCATGGGCATGAATGGCTCCGACTATGGCGGCGGGACGCCGGTTGCGGTCGCTTGGCGGCGTGATGTCGGGCTGGCGGTGGGACATCTCGAAACCGTGCCCCGCCTCGTCGCCCTGCCCGTTTCGGCGCAGCCCGGCGGCACGCGCATCGGCATGACCGGTGACGCGCGGGAGGTCCTGTCCCCCGGCGCCTCACTGGCGCTGCCGAGCGCCTTCGTGATGGCGCATGAAGGCGACCATTTCCGCCCGCTTGACGCCTATCGCCAGCTGATGGCCGATCGCGGCCTGAAGGCACCGGCGATCCCGGAATCAAGCTACGGCCCAATCTGGTGCGCCTGGGGCTATGAGCGCAAATTCACGCCCGAACAGATCTATGGTGCGCTGCCCAAGGCGAAGGAAATCGGCTTCGAGTGGGCGGTGATCGACGACGGCTGGCAGGTCGCGGATGGCGACTGGCGCGTCGATCGCACCCGCTTCCCGCGCGGCGACGCCGACATGAAGGCCTTCGCCGATCGCATCAAGGCCGACGGTATGCGCCCCCGCCTCTGGCTGGCGCCGCTGGCGGCCGATCCCGGCACTCCGTTGCTGCGCGACCATTCAGACATGCTGCTGCTTGACCGCGACGGCGCCGCGCAGAACGTGACCTGGTGGAACGCCTTTACGCTGTGCCCGGCCTACCAGCCCACAATCGACTATTTCCGCGGTGTTGTCCGCACGATCATCGGCGAATGGGGCTTTGAGGGGCTCAAGCTCGACGGCCAGCACCTCAACGGCGTCGCGCCCTGCCACAACCCGGCCCACAACCACGCGCGGCCCGAGGAATCGTACGAGAAGCTGCAGGATTTCTGGAAAGCGATCTACGACGAGGTCATGGCGATCAACCCGCAGGCCGTCGTCGAGATCTGCCCCTGCGGAGACAGTTTTGCCTTCCACAATATCCCGGCGATGAACAACACGCCCGCCTCGGACCCGACCTCTTCCTGGCAGGTGCGATCGAAGGGCAAGACCTTCAAGGCGCTGATGGGGCCATCCGCACCCTATTCCGGCGACCATGTCGAACTGACCGAGACGGGCAACGATTTCGCCTCGACCTACGGCATCGGCGCTATCCCCTCGACCAAGTTCACCTGGCCGGAGGACACGCCTACACCGTCCGAACCGCTGCCACCCGGCGGGTTCAAGCTTACGGCCGAGAAGGAAAAACTCTGGCGCAAGTGGATCGACCTCTACCGTGAAAACATGCTGGCCAAGGGCACCTACCTTGGCGGGCTGTACGACATCGGCTTCGACAAGCCCGAGGCCCACGCGATCGCGAAGAACGGCGAACTGCACTACGCCTTTTATGCCGAAAAGTGGGACGGACCGATAAGCCTGCGCGGGCTGGAATCGGGACGATACAGCCTGACCGACGGCTTCACGGGGCAGCCGCTGGGCAGTGCCACGGCAAAGCAGAATACGATCCCCGCCAAGTTCGAGCGGTTCCTGCTCGTCCGCGCCACTCCGGCCAAGGAAGCCAAGGCATGAACGCTCTTACCGCACCGTCGAACCGGGCCTGGCTGGTCAACGCCCTCGTCACCGTGGTGCTCTGGGGTATCTGGGGGGCATTCTCCGGCCTTTCTCCCCAGCACGGGTTTCCCGAAACGCTGGTCTATTGCGTCTGGGCGCTGACGATGATCCCGCCCGCCCTGGTAGTTTTGGCGCAGGTGCGCTGGGCGCTGGACGTTACGCCGCGCGCCATTGCCTATGGGCTTGCGGTGGGCCTGCTGGGGGCCGGCGGACAGATGGTGCTGTTCTACGCCGTCGCGCGCGGGCCAGCCTATCTGATCTTCCCGATCATCTCGCTCTCTCCGGTGGTGACCATCGCGCTGTCCTTCGTGCTGATGCGCGAGAGGACCGGCAAGCTGGGCGCGCTGGGCATCGTGCTGGCCCTGCTGGCGCTGCCCACGTTCGACTTCGCGCCCGGCGGCAGCGGCGCCGCTTCTGCAGCGTGGCTGATCCCGGCGATGGTAGTGATGCTATGCTGGGGCGTGCAGGCCTACTTCATGAAGGCCGCCAACAACGTGATGTCGGCAGAAAGCATCTTCGTCTACATGACGATTTCCGCCCTCGTACTCATGCCCGCAGCCTGGGCGATGACCGATTTCACGCACCCGGTGAACTGGGGCTGGGACGGTCCGGGTCTGGCCGCCGTGATTCAGGTCCTCAACGCAGTCGGCGCGCTCACGCTGGTTTTCGCCTTCCGCTACGGCAAGGCGATCATCGTCGCGCCGCTCTCGAATGCGGGCGCGCCGCTGGCCACAGCATTGCTTTCGCTCGCCGTGCTGGGCGTCATGCCCGGCCCGCTCAAGAGCCTGGGCATCGGCCTCGCGCTGCTCGCCTCGCTGCTTCTCGCCATCGAACCCGACGCCGAAGACGAAGACGCCATTCCTGCGGAATGATGGTTTCGATTAGTTTCGATTAGTTGCGTTTTAGATTTCGCTACGCTAGCCCTGATTGCGAAAGGAAGCGATGTGAAAGCGATTCGAGATATCGTGCTGCGGCACAAGGCGGGCGAACGCATCGGCGTGACTTCGGTATGTTGCGCGCATCCGCTGGCGATCGAGGCGGCGCTCCGTCACGCGCTGGGAACCGGTCAGGAAGTCCTCCTCGTCGAGGCGACCTGCAACCAGGTGAACCAGGAAGGCGGCTACACCGGAATGACCCCCGCCGATTACCGCGACTTCGTGCGCGAAATCGCCCGGCGCGTGGGTTTCCCGCTTGACCGTCTGGCACTGGGCGGCGACCACCTCGGCCCCAACCCCTGGACGGCGCTTCCCGCTGCCGAGGCCATGGAGCGTGCCGAGGTCATGGTTGCGGCTTACGTCCGTGCCGGGTTCGGCAAGATCCATCTCGACTGCTCGATGAGCTGCGCGGACGATCCCGTGCCGCTGCCCGAACGCACTATCGCCGAGCGCGCCGCACGTCTGTGCCGCGCAGCGGAAGACGCCTTCCAGCCCGACAGCGAGAGCGGGGCGGACGACGCGCCGGTCTATGTCATCGGCACCGAAGTTCCCGTCCCGGGCGGCGCTGCCGAGGATCTTGAGGAACTGGCCGTCACCGATCCGGCAGACGCCATCGCCACCGTCGAGATGCACCGCGACATGTTCGCGGAAGCCGGCCTGTCCGCCGCGTGGGACCGCGTGATCGCCACCGTCGTCCAGCCCGGGGTCGAATTCGATCACGACAAGGTGGTCGACTATCGGCCCGAGCGGGCCGCCAACCTCAGCCGCGCGATCGAGCCGATTGCCGGGCTCGTCTACGAGGCGCACTCAACCGATTATCAGACCGCCGATGCGCTCTCGGCGCTGGTGCGCGATCATTTCGCGGTGCTCAAGGTCGGCCCCGGCGTGACCTTCGCGCTGCGCGAAGCGCTCTGGGCGCTCGATGCCATCGAGGCGGAAACGATCCCCGCGTCCGGCCGCGCCGCCTTGCGCGAAGTCGCGCTCGATCGCATGCATGCAGAGCCCGGCAACTGGCGCAAGTATTACCATGCAGAAGGCGCGGCGCTGAACCTGCAATTGCAGTACAGCCTCTCGGACCGCATTCGCTACTACTGGCCGGACGAACAGATCCTTGCCGCGCAAGAACAGCTGTTCGCCAACTTGCGCGCTACGCCGCCTTCCCTGCCCTTGGTCAGTCAGCACCTGCCGCTCGCTTACGCGGCCGTGCGCAGCGGCGACGCCACACTCGACCCAGCCGACCTTGTTCTGGCGCATATAGCCGCCACTCTCGATGCCTATCATGGAGCTTGTCACCCCAATGCCTGACGCACCGCTGGCTCCCGAAATGCCGGGTCACAACGCCGAACCCTGGACTCGCCGCGAGATCGCGCAGCAGCCGGAAACGCTGCGCGCCACGCAGGCGATCCTGAACGCCGAAAAAGCCGCAATCGAGGCCTTCGTTGCGCCGCTCCTCGCCAAATCCGGTGTCAGGATCGTGCTGACCGGTGCGGGCACTTCGGCCTTCATCGGCGAGTGCCTCGCGCCGTGGCTCTCGGGCCTGCTGGGCCGATCGGTGGAAGCGATCGCGACGACCGACATCGTCAGTTCGCCCGCGCTGTACTTGCGCCGCCACGAGCCAACGCTGCTGGTCTCGTTCGGCCGTTCGGGCAGCAGCCCGGAAAGCGTGGCCGCTGCCGATCTGGTCGACGCGCATGTCGATGATGCCTACCACCTCGTCATCACCTGCAACGCCGAAGGTGAACTGGCGCGCCGCGTTGGAAGCAACATGCACGTCGTCGTGCTGCCCGAGGCGACGCACGATCGCGGTTTCGCGATGACGTCGAGCTTCAGCGCGATGATGTTCGCTGCGCTTTCGATCCTGAGCGGTATCGATATGCTGGACGGCCGTATCGATGCCATCGCATCCGCCGTGGCCGAAACGCACGCCCGGAGCCTGCCGGTGGTCACAGATCTGGCCGCGCGCGGCTTCCGCCGCGTGGTCTATCTCGGCAGCGGGCCGTTCAAGGGGCTGGCGCGCGAAGCCGCACTAAAGCTGATGGAACTGAGCGACGGCGCAGTGGTGACCGCGTTCGACACCGCGCTCGGCTTCCGACACGGCCCGAAGACGATCATCGATGCGCAGACGCTGGTGGTGGTCTTCGTCTCGAACGACCCGCTTACACGCCTCTACGATCTCGACATCATCGCCGAACTGCGCGCGGACGGCCGCAGCGGTGCAGTCATGGTGGTTTCCGCCAATCCGGACGACGCTGCAGAGGTCGCAGTGCCCGGTCTGGCCCGGGCAGTGGACGCGGACTTGCTGTTCCCGTTCATCATCCCCGCACAATTGTTCGGGCTGGCAGTTTCGCTGGAGCTGGGACTGACGCCGGATCGCCCGAACGCCAGCGGCACCGTCAATCGCGTGGTACAGGGCGTGCGGATTCACGCGCAGCCCGCATGAGCCAGAGCCTTTTCCTTGGCGTCGACGGCGGTGGGACCAAGACCGAGTTCGTCTGCATCGATGCAGCAGGACAAGTCCTTGCCACCGCATTGACGGGGACGACCTATCATCTGCAGGTCGGCTTCGATGAAGTGGTGCGGCGTCTGGAATCCGGCCTCTCGCAGGTCTGCACAGCGATCGGCACGCCGCGCGAGGCCATCGGCCATGCCTTCTTTGGGCTGCCAGCCTATGGCGAGGATCGCGCCATCGACCCGCGCCTTCATGCGGCATGCGGAGAAGTGCTCGGCCATAGCCGCTATGTGGTCGGCAACGACATGATCTGCGGCTGGGCCGGTTCGTTCGGCGGCGAGGACGGTATCAACATCGTCGCCGGAACCGGCTCGATCGGATATGGCGAGCGTCGGGGCCGAACCGCCCGGGTCGGCGGTTGGGGCGAAGTATTCAGCGACGAGGGATCGGCCTACTGGATCGCCATTCAGGGTCTTTCGCTGTTCACTCGCATGAGCGACGGGCGCACCCCTCGCGGCCCGCTGCACGAGAGGATCGTCGCGGCGCTCTCGCTTGAAGACGATTTGGACCTTTGCGGACGGATCATGGGACCCGAAGGGATGGGTCGCAGTGAAATCGCCGGTCTTGCGGGGCTGGTCTCCGAGGCGGCTGCCGCCGGCGACCATGCGGCGCGGGCCATCCTCGACAAGGCGGCATGTGAACTGGCCGACATGGCGACGGCGCTTCGCACGGAACTGCGTTTCCCCGAAGGCGAGGCAGTTCCGCTTTCGTGGTCGGGCGGTGTGTTGAGCCGGGAAGCCCGGGTCCGGGACGAGTTTTTGCGTATCGTCCACGAACGGGGGTTTTCAGCCAGCGAGCCTCGGTTCGCGCCAGGATATGGGGCGGCGCTGTACGCACGGAAACTGGCAGAGCGGAAGTAAGAACCTGACCTGTTTGTCGGCCACCTGATCACTGCGGCAAAATTTGCAGCTCGATCCAGCGCGCCGCCCTGCGGGAATTCCCCCGCCCAAGCTCTGAGATAGTTGGAATGCCGCATCGATGCGGCATTCCCAACCAAACGGCGGCCGAGAGTGGATCTCGGGCGACTGATCGGAAGGACGGAGGGCAGCACCGCGCTCTTCTGGCTGTGATCAAGGAGGCCCGAGCCTGACGCAGGAAGGCTTGCAAAAATCCAGGGCAAAGTTACCAACCGTTCAGTAGATCAATCGCGGCAGGCAAGATGCTGCTTTTGGGAGTAGACGGATGGTTGCTTCGCCCTTCTGGAACGCCAGTCGCATTCGCACCCGCGAGACCTTGGCATGATTGTGCAATATGTCCTGCGCGGCATCGCAGGCCGCCTGCTCAAGCTGCCTCCCAGAACGAACACCATCCGAAGGGAGAAGGCGTTAGGGATCCCCATGCGCGATGGCACGACGCTGGTAGCCGACCGCTATTTTCCGGCCAAAGGGAAAGCCCGCGCGACAGTCCTCATGAGGAGCCCCTACGGGCGCGGCTTCATCATCGGATTTTCGGCAGCCCTGCTCGCCGAACGGGGGCTCAATGTTGTCGTCCAGAGTGTTCGGGCCACTGACGGATCGGGTGGAGAATTCGATCCGGTCCGTCAGGAACGCGATGACGGCGTCGACACAGCACTCTGGGTTCGAGACCAGCCGTGGTTCGGGGGCAAGCTTTACCTTTTTGGTGGCAGTTACCTCGGCTTCGTTGCCTGGGCCCTTGCAAGCGAACGCCCCGACCTCGTGGACGGTGCGGCGCTCACCGTGACCTCCTCTAACTTTGCGCAAGCACTGCGCGAAGGAGGCGGGCTCGCACTCTTCACCGCGCTCAGCTGGACCAGACAGATGCATGACAGCATCAGTACGGGCAAGTCCCCCTTCTTCGGCGGCAAGATGCTTGCCCCTTCAGCCTTTTCGCACCTGCCACTGGGTTCGATCGACAAGAACGCGTTTCAGGTCACGAACCGCTGGTGGCAGGACTGGATTGTACATGATCCCGATGACCGTTGGTGGGAAGCGATGGACTTCTCAAGCGGCGTGACACGTCTCGATGCGCCCGTCCTGCTTGTCGCTGGTTGGCAGGATCTGTTCCTGCCATACCAACTCGACGACTTTGCGGCACGCCAATCCGCCGGCCTGCCAACCTGGATCACGATCGGCCCTTGGGAGCATGGCGGGCCATCCGGATTGTTCGAGGGGCAACGTCAGTCAATCGAATTCCTGACCAGCCTTGCACGAGGAACATCCGCAAACCCGCTAGAGCGGGCACCGGTAAGGCTTTACGTCCAGGGCGCTGGCGAGTGGCAGGAATACGAGCAATGGCCACCCCATTCAGGCGCGCCGCTTCGAATGCATCTTCATGCAGACGGCGGTCTTTCACACAATGCCGCTGACGCGCACGAGGGGTCGACGCACTACAGGTACGATCCCTCCGATCCTACGCCTTCGCTCTACGGTCCCGTCACGGTCCCGGCAAAATCGCGCGACTTATCCGCTTATGACATGTGCAGTGACCGGGCGAAATTCACCTCGCCGTCGCTCCGGAAGGATTTCGAGATCATCGGCGCGGTGGACGCCGAACTTTATGTCCGCACGAGCAGGCCTTGGACGGACTTCTACGTCGCATTTTGCCAAGTGCACGAAAACGGTTCGGCCATCCATATCTGCGACGGTTACGTTCGCCTGGACGAGCATGTTTCACCCGCGGACGCAGATGGCGTGCGCAAGGTCACCGTTCGGTGCTGGCCGACCGCATGGTTGTTACCTGCAGGCGCCCGCTTGCGGATCTACGTCACCAGCGCCTGTTTCCCGCGCTATGCGCGCAACTGTGGCACGGGCGAACCTCTCGCGACAGCTACGCAGATGGCCGCAAACGACGTCGAAATCCTGCATACGCAGGATCACCCCTCGTGCCTCATGCTCTACCCGTCTGACGGTATTCCCCCGGTCTTTGCAGACTGAAAAGCATGCGTCCGCCCGAGCCAAAGGAAGTCGCAAATGCAATTCCGACCTGATATTGCGCCACAGCGGATTCTCAGTCTGCTGCAGTTCCAAGCTGCGCATTACGATGCGTACGCAATTTAGTCGTTTAGCCGTTCGCCTAGCTGGCAAGCGTCTGTCTGGCGGTCAGCGGCACGACGTTCCCGGTGTGGCTAGAATTGTGGGCTCTCTGCTGGACAGCATCAGACGAAAAGTGGACGAAGCTTCCGTTCCGGAGCGCGAAGTTCCCCTTCACCCAAGCCGTGGATCTATAAGGAACTTTTCTCCAGTGGCCTTGCGCTCGTAGCCGCGCAGGACGTCCGGTTGCAACGCCTGCGCCAGGCCGACGACCTGGGTATACCGGCTGGCGAACGTCGTCGTGAGTTCGGCCAATACGCGCGCTCGCAGCCGGGCAGCGACGTCCGCTCCCGCCTTTTGCAGGAACGGAAAGAGCAGCCAGCCGCCGGCAGACCACTGAAAGCCGAACGTCATGCGGTTGAGCGTCGTGGGCGCAAGGTCGAGCGCGCCATAGATGTAGAGCTGCTTGAACGTGTCCGAGCCGTAACGGCTATAGCTGCTCGAATTATCCACTGCGGCTCGCTCCATCGCGCTCAGGATGTCGCTGCCCAATGCGCCGCCGCCAATGGCATCGAAGGCGATCGTTGCGCCGGTTTCCCGGATCGCAGCGGTGAGCTGCGCGGTGAAGTCCTCGTCCCGGCTATTGACCACATGCTGCGCACCGATGTCGCGCAGGATCTGTGCCTGCTCGGGCGAGCGCACCACATTGACGAGCGCAATTCCGTCCGCAAGGCAGATCTTCTGGAGCATTTGGCCAAGGTTCGAGGCGGCGGCAGTGTGGACGATGGCCTTGTGGCCTTCCCGGTGGGCCGTCTCGACAAAGCCGAGAGCCGTCAGCGGGTTCACGAACATAGCCGCGCCGTCAGCGGCGCTGGCACCTTCCGGAAGCACGACGACATCGCGCGCGGCGATCCGGCGATAGTCGGCGTACATTCCCCCGCCGATCATGCCGACAAGCTTTCCTTGCAGAGCCTTGGCATTACGGCCGGCGGCGATCACTGTTCCAGCGCCCTCGTTACCTATCGGCAACGACTGACCGATCCTTCCGCTCACGCCGGGAAGGCGGCTCTCCGGCACTTGAAAACGAAGGCTGCCGCCATCTGCGGTCTCCAAGGTGGTGATATCGGCCGGGCCGAGCAGAAGGCCGAGATCGCTGGGATTGATGGGAGCCGCTTCTATCCGTACGATCACTTCGTCATCTCCCGGCTCGCCGAGAGCGACACTTTCCAGCGAAAGCGTCAAGGTTCCATCCTGATCGATACGGCTCCGCATTTCGCGATTGGTCAGCGTCATCGTGCTCTTCCTTGGTTAGTTTTCGAAAGTAGCCGAGCGCAACTGGCTTGCAACTGCTTCCAGACAGACCGCTCGCCCGGCAGGTCAGACGCCGCGAGGCAATCCGCCGCCATGCAGCTATTCACCTCTTTGTCGCCGCCCGATCGAATTTTTGGTCACGCTTGGAAGCGGGCGTTCTGGCGGGAGAGCGGTTATTGCAGTGCTATTTTCCGCCTTACCGCAAACCGCTTTGCAGCCAAGAACAGCGCCCAAACGGCAGTCGCCCAGCCAAGGTCACGGAGTAGGTCTGCCGCAATCGGCAACATCAGGTGTTCGCCCACCGGTTCAATTGAAAGCAGCCCCTTGGGATCAGGAATGCCGGGACTGCAACCCAAATTCGAAACCATGGCCGTGCTATGGCCAGCTGGAACATAGAATAAATCGGACACAAAGAACGCGGTATGATCGGCGTCATCTTCTCCGGCATGGCGGAGGCGATCAAAGGTCACAACGGAGCGTCTGCCCGAATTACCGATAATCTCTACCTGAAAATTGCAGTGAATCGACGGCCGATCTGGCATGCCGACACCTGTTCCAGGCTCAACTTTCTGTTCGAGGGTTAATCCGAACCGATCATGGAAGCGGAGGCTTGAGCCTTTGTTGACGAGATGAAGGATGCTTGACTTGCCGCGTTGCGGCATTGGCTGAACGTCACTTCCGCCCGTGCCGGGATATACCGCATAAGAGGCAACGAATAAGGCTACGGCAAGAGCGGGTGGGCCCAACCCAACAAGTCCCAATTGGCGTATCTGCATGGCCGATAACGTATCGCACCACGCCATGTCCGCAACAGCGGCGCACGCCGCCAAAGCGGTTCTGGGTTAAATCTCCGCAAGGCTGACCGTCCAATTGGTCCGGCCATAGCCGCCGAACACCCGCTCCGCCGTGCGAACACGCGCTGTCACTTTGTCGCTCTCAGATCCACGGTGCCTCCCTTCAGTCCCTCGGCCGTGGCGGTGACTGTGAAATGGCCCTTGCCCTTTCCCCGGACCAGGGCGACGGCGAGACCGTCCTGCGCTGCGCGGTCGGGCGAAGGGAAAGGGGTATGATCGACCGAGGATCCATTGTCGGTCGCGATCAACTGCCCGGTGCCCTTGATCGCGAAATGCAGGCGATTGTTCGCGGAAGGCACGGTGACACCGTTCGCATCGACCACCCGCGCGCGGACGTAGACCATGTCGTCGAATGCGGAGCCGACGGTCGGCATATCCGGCTTCAATTCGATGCCGACGGGTTTTCCCGCCGTTCGCAGGCTGTCTGAAACGGTCTCGCTACCGGGGTCGCGGCAGGTGGCGCGCACCTCCCCCGGCACATAACGCACGGCCCAGCGCCGAGGAGAGGCATCCGCATTGATCGGCAGCGTACCCAGCGAGCGACCATTGAGGAAGGCCTCGACCTGTCGGCAATTGCTGTAGACCTCGATCGTCTCGTCGTGTGGACTGCGGTCTTGCGGCGTCCAGTCGTCGAACAAGGCAATCTTGGGCTTGGGCGTTGCTACGGCGATCATGGTTGGCAGGACGGGCTGGTTCGGACCGCCCGCGCCGTCGGTCGATGGGCCGGCCGCCGCAGGATCGGCATTGCGCACGACATGGACCACGGGTCGATCCGACCACCAGCTTTCGCGCTCCATCCCGCTGATCTTCTGGCGGCCGGTGCGATCGAGCAGCCCGGCCGGATTCTGGATATTGGGCCAGCCGGATCGGTTCGCCTCGCCCAGATAATCGACGCCGGTCCACAGGAACATGCCCGAGAAGGGCGCATAGTCGCGCACCGGCACCCAGTTGCTGCGGTTAAGCGCATTTTCGGTTCCGATGATGCTGCGTTTCGGGTTTTGCTTGCTCGCCGCGATCAGTTCATTCTCGCGGTAATTCTGGCCGACCACGTCCAACATGTCGGCCAGCCCGTTGTCGTAATCCTTGGTCACGTTCGGCCGGAACAGCGCCATCGTTACCGGCCGTGATGGATCGGCGGCATGGACGATGTCCAGGATGCTGCGCAGCGCGGCCTTGGCCTGGACCGGATAGGCGGTGTCATGGATTTCGTTGCCCGCGCTCCACAACACTATGCTTGGATGGTTGCGGTCTCTGCGCACCATGTCCAGCGTGTCGCGCTTGTGCCAATCGCCGAAGAAGAGATGATAATCTTCCGGCGTCTTGGCGACATTCCATTGGTCGAACAGTTCGTCCATTACGATCAGCCCCAGTTCGTCGGCCAGGTCGAGAAATTCGGGGCTGGGGACATTGTGCGCGGTGCGGATTGCGTTGACGCCTTGCGCCTTGAGCGTGCTCAGCCGCTGGCGCCAGACGGCCAGCGGGACGGCGGCTCCCACCGCGCCGCCATCGTGATGAAGCGCCACGCCCTTCAGCTTGAAGTTGCGGCCGTTCAGCCAGAAGCCGGTCGCCGGATCGAACCGGGCTTCGCGCACGCCGAAGCGGACATCCTCATTGTCGAGCAGCGTGCCGTTGGCGGCCAGCACGCGGACGGAGGCACGATAGAGCGCCGGGTCGTTTACATCCCAGCGGCGCGGGCGAGGCAATGCAACTTCGACCGGCAGGATCGTGGTCCGTCCGGCCGCGATGCTGGTGGCCGACGACACGGTGCGCGCGACTTCACGCCCATCGGGATCGGTCAACCGGAGCTCGATCTTCACTTCGGTCGCGGCGGCGGTGTCATTTTGCACATCCGTGGTGACCGCGATTGTCGCTTGATCGTCGCTGATCGCTGTCGCCCGCACATAAGCGCCGCCCTGCGGGATATGGACGTCGTCCGTCTCGATCAGGCGGACGTGTCGATAGATGCCCGACCCGGTGTACCAGCGTGATGAGGGCGCGGCAGAGGTATCGGCGCGGACCGCGATCACATTGTGGCCGTCCGCGCGCAGATGGCGCGTCATGTCATAGCGCTGGCTGACATAGCCCATCGGGCGATAGCCGATATGATGGCCGTTCACCCAGACGCCACTGCGCTCCATGATGCCGTCAAATTCGATGAAATAGCGCCGTCCCGGCTGCGGCGTCAGGTCCAGCCTCTTGCGATACCAGGCAACTCCGCTGGGCAGAAAGCCATTCTCTCCTGCGGCCTTGGCATTGGGGTCGAATGGGCCGGCAATGGCCCAGTCATGCGGAACGGAGACAACCTGCCAGGCTGCATCGTCCAGTGTGGGCGTTTCGGCGCCCTCAGGATCTGACTGGATGAAACGCCAGCCGTCCGGTAGCGGCGTAATCTCACGAGGAGCGGCCTCGGCCACGCCGATCGATGCCAGGGTTGCTGCAAGCGCATAGAATATCGACTTGATGCCTCTCTTGCGCACCCGCGTTTCCTCTCCTGACACTCTCCTGTCGACTGGGTACTAAAGTTCCCGCTATTTGCAATACCGTTTCATCATACGGCCTATCAGCACTTCGGCCTTGTGAGCGGAAAAGCGAGGATTGGCCCTTTGCGCCTGATCCAAAATGTGAACGTCTTGCCGCGGCCGATCCCCAGCGCTCTGGCGCCGATCCTGCCAGAGGCAGAGCTGGAACAGCGTCAGCGCGATTCAGGGTCGAGGCCGGTGTCGGCTGTGGCCGGGGTGAAGCGGATCGGCAGCGTCTCCAGCCCCCATACTCCGGGAAAACGCCGCCAAGTCGGCTCGCCCGCCAGCTGCGGATTCTTGAGCCGCTGGGCGATCAGGTGAAGGCCTTCTTCCAGCTGGAACCGCGCGAGATGAAGGCCCAGGCAGATGTGCGCACCCTTGCCGAAGGCGAGGTGATGCTTTGCCGCTTCGCGCCCCGGGCGGTATTGCATCGGGTGGTCGAAGGCCCGCGGATCGCGTCCCGAGATATTGAGCAGGAACATCAGGTGCGTGCCCTTGGGGATCAGCACATCCTGGTAGACGATGTCCTCGAGCGCGATCCGAGGCGGACTGCTGGGGCTCGAATGGCGCAGCCCCTCCTCAATTGCGAGCGTGCAGAAGTCCCGGTCACGCGCGCAGCGCTCCCAGAGACCGGGTTGCTGGAACAGAAGGAGCGCGGTCATGCCTAGCTGGTTCTTGGAAGTGTCGTAACCCGCCGCGAATAGGAAGAAGAGCTGCTCGCAGACCTCCTGGTGCGACAGCACGCCGGCATCCTCGGCCCGGATCAGTTCCTGCAAGAGGTCATCGCGAAGCTCGCCGCTGGCGCGGCGCTTTGCCACCAGATCGGAATTGAATGCCATCATCATGGCATGGGCCTTTTCCATCTCGGGCAGCAGCGAGCGATCGAGACTATAGCTGAGCCCTTGCACCTCCAACGCCCACTTGATCTTGGGAAGATCGGCAAGGTCGGCACCGATCAGGCCGAACATCACCGCCACCGGAAAGTTAGAGGCGAATTCAGTGAAATCGAACTCTCCCTTGAGCGCCCAGTCATCAAGCAGCGTCGTCACCACCTCGCGGATGAGATCGACGTGATCGGCGATCCGGCGCGGCTTAAAGAAAGGCTTGAGCGCATCGCGCATGCGCTTGTGGTCGGCGCCGTGGCGGGCGATGAGCAGCGCCTTCATGAAGTCGCCCCACGGTGTGTCGGTGGCGCCCATGATCTCCACAACGTCGTCGGTGGCGATATGCAGCTGGTCGTCCATCTGCATGAGGTCGCGGATCTCGCGGTGCCCGTGAACGATGTAGCCGTGCGTGAACTTCGCGAGCCACGGATGCTGCTCGCGCGCTAGGGCGAACCACGGCTCGGGATCGGCACCGAACGCGCGATCCTCGATCGGCAGGTTCGTCAGCGACAGTTCGTGGATGCTCGCGGTCACGCTCTCTCCTCGGTCGCCGGCGTCTGGACCTATGCTGACCAATTACTTAGCATTGCTGACCATTTGATTAGCAGTAATACTCTTGTCAATCTGTAAGCGATGTGGCGTTCTTGATTTTGACCTGGCCAAGAATAGGACGAAACCGCCGTTCGCAAGCTTGATGGCGAAGGTCAGCTCCTGGTGGAAGCGGACCTTCAAAGATTTTTGGAATTCCGGATCGTAGGGCGTAAATATATCACGCCCTCGCATTCACATCGTTCGCGCAAAGTTACTGACCGTGACTCATTTTACGGAGAAACGCGATGAATGCGTCGAACAGTCTGGTCATAGGCACCTTCTTGTATGCGAACTCGGGTGCGTCCTCCATCGAATGGACAATCATCGCGACGTCGGCCTCGAACAGCAGCAGGCGGCCGTCGGGCGTTTCACCGCAATCGATGCCGAAATAGTCCAGTCCAATCCGGTCGCAGAGACTGTCGAAGGCGCGCGCGTGGCGCGCGGCGAAGTCCTGATCAAACGCTGCCATGAATGCCGCTTCCTCGTCACGGCGCCCCGCATTCTCGGCCATCCCGGCGCTCATATAGTGGACAATCCAATGGTCCGAGACCGCGAGATGGCTGATGTAGGGCACGCGGTCGATGAACACGATCCGCTGCTTGCAGAACAAGCCGTCGGGGCCGCTATAGTCGATGAAGTCGGCAACGTAGAATTGCCCCTCGGGATGGCGCGCCAGATAGTCGGCGAGCTGTTCCGGGTTCTCCACTTTTTCCAGGCCGATCCCGGCCTGCGTGCCGGCTGGCCGGATCGTGCTGGGAAAGCGCGGCGGGTCCAGCGCGATGTCCGCGCGCGTCCGGGATCGCGTGGCAGGAGCCAGGATCTCCGGCACGTCGGCAAGCGCGTTAGCCACGCCGTCGCGCGTCAGGTTGGCGATATTGATAGCGCGCCCGTTGAGGATCGGACGCGGCCATTGCGCGGTCAGACCGTCGATCCGGCGCAGCAGCGCCTGGCTCTCCGGTGCTTCACCCGCCGCGATGATCGCAATGTCATGCTCGGGGAACGGCAGGTCGAGCGGATTGTCCGCCTCGAGATCGAGGTAGGCCGTGATCAGCGTAACGTTCGAATGTTCGAGCAGGAAATCGAGCGGCGTATTTGCGGTCAGATCGCCAGGAGCGAGCAGCGCCAGCACCCGGATGTCCGATCCGTCACCATAGACGTTTTCGAAGATGCGCTGCTGCGCGATCGCCTGCGCCTGAAGCGAAAGACCTTCCTCGCGATTGCCGATGAACTGGATAAGAAACGAAAGGTCCAGCATCGCGCCGGCATCGATCGTCTCTGATGAGATCCGCCCGATCATCGTGTCGACGAGCTCGGAGAGATCCTGCTTGTTTTCGAACATGCGGCCCAGGCGCGCGGGCCCGAGCGTGGTAGGCAGGGCGCGGGCGATGGCGGAATGGATCACGGGATTCCTCCGAATGGTCAGGCGGGCATGGCAAGGAGCAGGTCGACAAGCGCGTCGACATCGGCTTCGCTGGTGCGGTGATTGACGAAGGCGGCGCGGATCGCAGGGTGCCCGTGGATCCGGGTCAGCGACGGCGCGACGCGCCCGCCTGCCTGCAACCGCGCGACGGCAGCTTCATTGCGGCGGTCGGCATCCGGGCCAGTGAAGCCGAAACAGACGATGTTGAGCTGGACCGGCGCCATCAGGCTCAGCCCCTCGGCAGCGGCGATCCGCTGTTCCAGCCGCCGCGCAAGATCACATGACCGCGCGATGGACTCGCCGATCGCGGCCAAACCGTAGGTACGGAGCGTGAACCAGGTCTTCAGCGCGCGAAAGCCGCGGGAAAGATCCGGGCCATAGTCGCAGGGCCAGTGCGTGCCGCTCGCCATGCCGTCCGTCGCCCGCTGGAGATAGGGCGCGTCTGCGGCGAAGGTAGCGCGGTGGATGGCCGGGTCGCGGCACAGCAGGAAGCCCGCATCGTAGGGAACCTGCCCCCATTTGTGAAAATCGAACGCCAGGCTGTCCGCCTGCTCGATGCCGGCCAGGCGCGGGGCGAGTTCGGGCGCCAGGATCGCTAGCGCCCCAAAGGCGCCGTCGATGTGCAGCCACAGATTCTCGTCGCGCGCCACCTCGGCCAGCGCGGCCAGGTCGTCGGTTGCGCCGATATCGACCGATCCCGCGGTCCCGACGATCAGAAAGGGGGTCAGCCCGGCCGCGCGATCGGCAGCGATCGCCGCCCGCAGGGCCGCGACATCCATCCGGTGCTGATCGTCGACGCCGATGGCGCGGAGGGATTCCGAACCAAGCCCCGCCATTTCGAACGCCTGGCCGACGCACCCATGTGCCACCCGGGACGTGTAGCCGGTCAGCGTCCGCCCCGCTGCCGCGATGCCGGTGTGTCGCGATCCGGTGCCGAGCGCCCGCGTCCGCGCGATCAGCACGGCCATGAAGTTTGCGATCGACGTCCCGGTCACGAAAAGGCCGCTGGCATCCGCGGGAAAGCCGAACAGTTCCGCCATCCACGCCGTGATCTGGCGCTCGACATGGATCGGCATGTGCTCGCGCCCGCCGAGATTTGCATTCAGGCCGGCTGCGAGCATTTCGGCGAGCATGCCCACCGGGGTTCCTCCGCCCTGCACCCATCCCAGGAAGCCGGGATGCGCATTGCCGCTGCCATATGGCAGGATATCGTGGAGGAAGTCCTCATGTACCACTTCCAGCGGCGTCGGCTGCGCGGGCAAGGGCCGCTGCATGCGTACGCGCGCCGGTTCCGGAATGGGTTGCCATAGGGGACGCTCGCCCACGGTTTCCATCGCGTCGAGAAGATCGTCGAGCATCTTGTGACCCTGCGCCCGCAGCGTCGTCCAGTCCTCTGGATCGAGCGACACCCCTTCCACGGCAGCCACCGCGCCAGGATGCCCAGCGGGCGGATGCGATCGCGGGATATCGGCCGGAACAGGGGTAGCAGAGAACGCGTTCATGCACCCCATTATAGGCGCCCACTGAATGGCTTGGTTAACCGGCGCATATTTCGGCGGATCCTTTCCGCACAGCGCCCGCCAAAAATTGGGCGCGTCCAGGCGCCGCCCGATCTGCCGCCGCGCTATGATGGAGAATGCGTTGGCAACGCGTGCGCTGCGACCTCCGCCGGGGTGATGCCCGCGTGGTTCTTCCCGATGGAGTTTCGATAATGACAGCGGTCAGCCGGGTCCCGGCCCATCTTTGCGAGGCCTTTCCTCCCGCTAGGGCCTGCCTGGCCGATGCGCTTGCCCAGGGTGGAGACCAGCGCATCACGCTGGACCCGGTGACCGCCCGCAACAGCTATGGCTGCATCGCCGAACCGGATCCCGATCTGGTGCGGCTCGGCTCCTCCACGGCTTCCACGATTGGTTCCGCAGGCTTTGCCGCCGCCGAGGAGTTGCTCGAACGTCTCGGGCTCGACACCCGTGGCGGGTTCCGCCGGGGGATCGCGGCGGCCGCCGCCGCCCGCATCCGGCGCGGCATTCTCGATCTCGCCGGGGTGGAGCGAAACTCGGGGGTTGAGGCCATTCTCGCCGCGTCGGGCACCGATGCGCACCTGATCTTCACCCAGATGACACTGCATCGCCCCGGCGCTCCCTGGCTGGTGCTGATGCCCGAGCCGGCCGAATCCGGCAGCGGCGTGCCCGGCGCGCTCGCCGGCAGGCATTTTGCCGACCATGCGGCCATGGGCAACGATGTCACGAAGGGCGCGCTGGTATCGCCGTGCGCACCGATCGAAACACGGCGCTATGCGCTGCGCGAACCAGACGGATCGGCGCGCAATCTGGCGGAAATCGATGCCGAGATTACCGCCGCGATTGTCGAGGCAGTGGCGGCGGGGCGCCGCGTCCTGCTCGTTGCGATCGATGTTTCAAAGACGGGCATCGTCGCGCCTAGCCCGGGTTGCGTGCTGGCAGTAAGAGCTGCGCATGGCGACGCGGTGGAGGTGCTGGTCGATGCCTGCCAATTCCGCCTCTCGCCGGAGCGGTTGAACCGCTATCTCAACAGCGGCTGTGCCCTGGCGATAACCGGCTCAAAGTTCATGGGCGGCCCGATCTTTTCCGGCGCGCTGCTGCTGCCCTCGACCGTGGGGACAAGGCTTCGCGCCCTGCCGATGCCGCCGGCGTTGGCGGGCTATTCTGCGCAGTGCGATTGGGACGAGGCATGGCGGGCAGCCGAAACGCTGAGCGCCCCCGCGAACACCGGCCTGCTCTTGCGGTGGGAAGCGGCGCTGGCCGAGATGCGCCCCTACGGCAAGATCGACGAGCAGGCCACGCGCGCCATCGCCATGAGCTTCGGCCAGGCCGTGCTGGCAGCCATGGAGAGCAACCCGGCGATCGAACCGGTGCTGGATCATGTCGACCCCCGTGCGCTCGGCGACGGCTTCGGCGAAGACCTGCGGACGATTTTTCCGTTCTACCTGGTACGGCGGACCGGCACCGGGCAGCGCCGTGCCACGATGGAACAGGCGCGGCAGGTGTACCGCCAAATGCCCGTTCCGGCGGGCACGTCGCGGCACTTGCGGCGGCGTTTCGAACTGGGCCAGCCCGTCGCCATGGCGCACGGCGAAGGCGCCCTGCGCTTGTCCTTGAGCGCGCCGTTGATTGCCGAGGCCCACCGACGTGGAGAGAAATGGCTGCGCGAGCTTGCGACGGATGCATTCGCCAAGGCTGCGGAGATCTCCTCAATGCTTTAGAGGAGCAGAAAACACGACACAGGCATATATTACTTGTAAGATCTACGAACTTATTACGAGTGCCGTCGAAGCGGCAAGTTTTACGCCTGCCTCTATTCACTACTCTTCAGGATGGCGATGTGCAGTCAATTGTAGGGCTTGAAGGGCGACGAGAAGTTGATCATACTTGGTCGCAACGCGATCTCGATAAGTTGCTCTTCCCTCGACTCAGACGCGAGACTGGCAGCAATAACAGGTGTTTGTCCCATCACGGGATGGTCTAAATTCATCATCATGGCCGCGAAGTGAACCGCACCGAGATTGCCGGAGGCCAGTTTTCTTAAATCACAAAAGCGGCCTGTCATCCATCCGGCGCTTCGTAGGACATTCCTGCTGCCTACAAGGTTGCCCAAAAAAAACGGTTCCGACAACGATCGTCGCTTGCGTGCCGGTGCCGATACGCAATGGGGTTACAATCGCCCAAGTTGCTCGAAGTGCGCCTGCCGAACGTAAATACCACGATATCCTGCAAAGATTTTTCCAAATATCTGAATTATGCTGGCCTTCAGCGTCGCGCCTCGACATGGTGCCGGCGCGAACAATGCTGAGTTCAACGGGGGAAATTCAATGCGCCAGAGGTTCTTCGGTTGGGCAGCGCTCCTCGCCTCAGCCTCGGCCCCGCTGACCGCGCAGGAGGCATCCGTCCCCGGAGCGCCATCGGCACAGGGTGATCTTTCGGTCACGATTTACAACAACGATGTCGCGCTCGTGCAGGACGTCCGCACTCTGAGCCTCGGCAACGGGCGCGTTCGGCAGGATTTCCCCGATGTCAGCGCCCAGATTCGTCCCGCGACGGTATCGCCTACGGTGCCCGACGCGGTGATCGTTGAACAGAATTTCGACTATGACCTGCTCTCCCCCTCCAGCCTGATGGAAAAATCGCTGGGAGAGGAGATCACCCTCGTCCGCACCAATCCCGCCACCGGGGCCGAGACGCGCGAGCGATCGCGCGTGCTGGCGGTCAACGGGGGCGTCGTGCTCGACATCGGCGGACGGATCGAGGTGCTTCGCGACGATGGCCTGCCGGTCCGGGCGGTGTTCGACCGAGTGCCGCAATCGCTCCGCGCGCGGCCAACGCTTTCGGTCACGCTCGCCAGCACACGGTCGGGATCGCGTCCGGCAACGCTCTCGTACCTGAGCGGCGGACTGCGCTGGAACGCAGATTACGTTGCCCTGTTCGACGAAAACAACGGCAAGATCGACGTGCAGGGTTGGGTAACGCTGCAAAACAACAGCGGCACGACATTCACCAATGCCCGGACGCTCCTCGTGGCCGGAGATGTTGGCAGTACGAACGACAACAATGGCTACATGCCGCAGCCGCGTCGCGCCACGCACATCCGTCCCGGCTCTGAAAGCACCGATCGCGAGCAACTGGGAGACTTCTACCTCTACCCCCTGGCTGAGCGCACGACGATCGCCGACAGGCAAACCAAGCAGGTCAGTTTCCTCGACGTCAAGGGCGCGGCCGCCAGTTCGGGTTTTCGTTTCGAGAACAGCTGGCTCAACAGTTCGGAAAATGCCCGAAGCGCGCAAAGCGTGCTGAGTTTCGCCAATTCAGGTGCCGGCGGCCTGGGCGACGCCCTGCCCGCCGGCACCGTGCGCGTCTATATCCGCGACGCACGCGGCCAGCCGCAGTTCATCGGTGAAAACTCCATAGACCACACGCCGCAAGGCTCGACCATCGCGCTACCGACCGGCGATGCCTTCGACGTGAAGGTGCAGCCCGTCGTGGTCTCGCGCACCCGGATCAATGCCAATCGCTGGCAAACGCAGATGCGCTATCGCCTCACCAATGCGCGCTCACGCGGCGTGACAGTTGAGCTGGTGCAAGGCGGGCTGGACTGGACCGACACCCGGATCACCGAAGAAAACCGCAAGAGCGAACGCCGCGATGCAGGCACCGCCGTTTGGCAGGTGCCTGTGCCAGCGAACGGAGAAGCGATCGTCACCGCGACATTCGACACCCGCTACTGATGTCCTGGCTCCGTCTCGCGGTCCTGCTGACAGTGGCGGTGGTGCCGTCGATGCTTGCCGCGCAGGAGACGCGCACGGTCATTTCTGCTGCGCCGGAGCGCGTGGCCCTGACCGTCTATCGCGAAGGCTATGGCAATGGCGAGATCGACCGCGCAAATCCGCAGGGCTTCGCGATGGTCACGGAAACGCGCAAGGTGCGGCTGCCGCGCGGCCGCGCCGAACTACGCTTTGAAGGAGTGGCGGGGGGCATCATCCCGGTCAGCGCGGTGATCGAGGGATTACCGGGCGGCACGATCGAGAAGAACCGCGACGCGCGCCTGCTCTCGCCGGCCTCTCTGATCGACGGAACACTGGGCCGCGAGGTAACAATTACCCGCATCGAGAAGGCCGCCGGTCGCAAGGTGAGTGAGGAGGCTACAATTATTGCCGGGCCGCGGGCCGGCGTCGTCCTGCGCACGCCGTCCGGGATCGAGACACTCCACTGCTCGGGCCTGCCGGAAAGGCTCGCGTTCGATTCCATCCCCTCCGGCCTGTCCAGCAAGCCGGTGCTGAGCGTGACGACCGACAGTCCCGCCGCGCGCACGGTCACCGTGCGGCTCAGCTACCTTGCCTCGGGCTTCGACTGGCGCGCCAGCTACGTCGCGACCCAAGCAGCGGACGGACGCACGCTCAACCTGTTCGCCTGGCTTACGCTGGCGAATGGCAATGGCGAAACCTTCCCCCAGGCTGAAGTCAATGCCGTGGCCGGCCGCCTCAACCGCGTCGAGACCCCGCAATTACTGGCTGCAATCTCCAAGCTTACCCTCGCCTGCTATCCGCTTGGAACCACGACCTCCGACCTGAAGTCACGCGAGGCGCCAGAGCAGGAAATCATGGTGACCGCGAGCCGCCGGTTCGGGGGGGTACCAGTGCCGCTGAGCATGGCCATGCCGGCTGCTCCGCCAGCACCGCCGCCGCCCCCTCCGCCGGAGGATTTGGGCGATCTCAAGCTGTATCGGGTGCCGGAACGCGTGACCGTGGCCCCGCACGCACAGAAGCAGGTAGCGCTCCTTTCCCGTGACAAGGTGCAGTTCGAGCGCCGCTACCGCCGTGAGGTTTCTCCCTGGCAGACGCTGGATGCCGCGCCGACGGCAGTCGTGCTGGTCCTCCACAATGAAAGCGCGGCGGGGCTAGGCCTTGCGCTGCCGCAGGGCACCACGGCGCTTTATGCGGAAGGTCCGCGAGGCCGTCAGCTTCTCGGCTTGGGCACGCTGACCGATCGAGCGGAAGGAGAGACTTTCCGCCTGTCTGCCGGCAAAAGCACGCAGGTCATGGTCAGTCAAAAATCGGCGGGGAACAGGGGCAGGGTACTTAGCGTCACTAACGCCAACGCGTTCCCGGTCAGTGTGGATATCCCCATTGGCTCAGCCGGTCAGAAAATCGTCGCAGACAATGAGACGCTGCTTAAAGTTGATGGCGTCGCGACATGGTCTCAGACACTGGCACCAGGCGAAAACGCAGAACTGCGCTACACGTATTAGCACGGGTCTCGATCTATACTGATGAGATGCGATGTCGCGCGGAATGAGACCACGCATCAACGATGGTCCATATAAAGCGCGAGCTTTCATCATGTTCGGTCCCTTCGTTCTTTCGTGCCTTCGATGCTTCTTGGCTCGTAAAAACACGTCGACCAATCAGCTAGATAACGCTTCGTTGGCATTCATGAAGTAATAGTCCCCTCGCGAGATCCGCCGACATAGCCGCCGTTCACTGCGCTGAGCGCCCTCTCCCGAACCGGCGTTTCCCGTTAATTCACGCTGAGGAAGCGGCCATCTTCGTCAAAGCGGCAATTGAAGAACTTGGTCCCCTTGCTGCCGTCACGGGGATCATACCATCCCTGGACAATGTAACCGCTCCGCTGCTGGATCGGGGCATTCGCAGTCACTTCGCTCGGCCGGCGATCAAACCGCGCACTTGCTTCGTTTCGGCAGGTCCGAGACAGATCGTCCCCAGCGACATAACCGTGCGCCTGCGAGCCATGGCGGTCGGCTTCATAGGAGCGACGATCATTCCCGCTCGCATTCCTGTGGCAGTCCGGTGGCGGGGTTTGCGTCACCGTTTCGTAGTGGCCATTCATGGTTGAGATTGACACGCATTGATGGCGATCCTCGTTCCACCAATAGGTGTAGCTGCGATCGTCGCCCTTCTCTCCACCAACATTGCGATAGCCCCTCCGATGAAGCTCTGCTTCGGCTTGGCCGGCTCGGGCTCCGACCATATCTTCCAGCCCTGTCGACTGTGCGCCTGAGGCGGAAGGCACGGCCATCGCAAGGAGTGCGGCGAGAGCAATGACGCGAGAATGAAAGGCCATGGGAGCTCCTTGTCGTGAATCAGCGGGAGAGGCTCTCAACCTTCTAATTTATGATAGTTTTGCAGGCTATTGGATTTGCGCTTTGCCGGCCCCGGCATGGAGATCGAGGACATAATCCATGGCTCGCAAGTCACTGAGGAGATCTGGCCCCGTTGGCAACCAGCGAAGCGCTTGGCGCGTCCACGCGCTCGAAGCCGGCATGTCGAGGCTGGCGAACATCGCGAACCAGCCGAAGTGCGCAGCCGCATCCTCCGACTTCAGCCCGACGAGCGGCAAGTCCAGCCCCGTCGCGACCACTTCGGCAATCGACCGTGCGGAGATGCCTTCCTCGGCCACGGCATGATAGCGAGCGCCGGACTCGCCGCTCTCCACAGCCGAAACATAAAGCTTCGCCACGTCCAGCACATGTGCCGCCGGCCAGCGGTTCGCACCCTCCCCTACATAAGCGACGACGCCCTTTTCGCGAGCGATGTCGATATAGGGGGAGATCAGTCCCTGTCGCACCGTGTCATGGACCTGCGGCAGCCGCATGACCGATAAATTCAGGCCGGCGTCGAGCAGATCCTGCCCGGTCCGTTCCGATATCGTGCGGGGATTGGGGTGGTCCAGATTCAACACGTCCTCCCGCGCCAGCCCACCATCCGCAGGCGTGCCCATGCCTGTGCCGGAGGTGATCACCAGCGGACGGTCCGATCCTTTCAGCACGGCGCCGAGCGCCGTGATTACCCGACCGTCCTTTTCGCAATTGGCAACGAAATTGGAAAAGTCGTGGTCGAAAGCGGTGTGGATCACTGCGTCAGCATCGGTCGCGCCGGCGGCAAGGTGCTCCGGATCCTCCAACGATCCGCGATGCACTTCGGCACCTGCAGCCAGCAGGGAAGCAGCACCCGCGTCGGACCGCGTGAGGCCGACGACTTGATGTCCGGCGGCCAGCAGTTCGGGCACGATGCGGGAGCCGATGAAACCCGTGGCGCCTGTCAGGAATACGCGCATGTGTGGAAACTCCGATTGGGGAGTTGCTCTTTCGGCCTTCGCGTCTTCCTGTTAAAGTAGTGATCTTATCATGGTATAACCATCAACAGGATCGCCTGTGCCGCAAAAGTCCGCCAGCGCTAAAGACAACGCTCTCGGGACTTTCCTGCGCGATCGCCGGATGCGCCTCGATCCCACGACTTTCGGCTTCCCTGCCGAACGTCGCCGCACGCCGGGCTTGCGGCGCGAGGAAGTGGCACAGCGCTCCAACATCAGCGCCACCTGGTACACTTGGCTGGAACAGGGGCGCGGCGGCGCGCCTTCCCCGGATGTCCTTGACCGCCTCGCCGCCGGCATGATGTTGACGGAGCCGGAGCGCGAACACCTCTTCATCCTTGCTTTCGGCCACCCACCCGAAGCCCGCTACCGCCAGTCGGAGGGGATTACTCCGCGCCTGCAACGCGTGCTCGATGCTTTCCCTTTCAGTCCGGCGATCATCCGCACCGCGACCTGGGACGTGCTCGCCTGGAACGTGGCGGCGGCAGCCGTGCTGACAGACTATTCCACGCTCCCGCGCGAAGGAAGGAATATCCTGCGGTTGATGTTCTCGAACGAACGCATTCAGGCCGCGCAGGACGACTGGCGAACGGTGGCCCGATACGTCGTTGGCGCGTTTCGGGCCGATGCCGCCCGCGCCGGCGCGGGCGCGGAGATCGCGCAACTGGTGGAGGAACTTTCGCGCCAGAGCCCCGAATTCGCGGCGCTCTGGCGCGACAATGAAGTCGTGGGCCACGGCGACGGCGTAAAGCGTCTTTCCCATCACAGGATCGGGCCCATCGAGCTGGAATTCTCGACTTTCGCAGTGGAGGGACGCCCCGATCTCACCATGATGGTCTACAATCCGGCGACGGCGGAAACCGCCGACCGAATGAAGAGATTGATTCAAGAAACTACGGACACTGAAGCAGAATTTACTGTTTAAAGCGGCCGGCCCACGCCCAAGCCGACAATAACGCTAACAAGGCCGCAGTTCACGGCGCTGAGCGGGTCTACAGGAGGCGAACGGCCGACTTCAGCGAGAGCAGCCATTTAAGGTGCCGGGCCAGGACGGCGACAATTGGGTCACGAACTCCCCACTCTTGCAATGTTGCCCTAAACGACTGAAGTAAAAAAGATCACACTGACTGCAGCCGCAAACACCAAAAGCGCTAGTACGAAGCCAAGTGTCTTGGGCGAGAACTGCCGGAGCGTTGTGATCGGTGAACCAGCTTGTTCGGTAGAACGCCCGTCGGATGTTCTCGACTGATTTGGGACGCTCCAGTGGCCGGTGGGCGATAGCATATCCGGACCGCTTACCTGACTTACAAGCGCAAGCCTTTCAAACGCGACCGCCATCCTTTGCTCGTCGATATATTTGCAGATCGCTTGGGTTTCCGGATCATCGTTGGCGGATATGGGCGGTCGTTCGAGCAGACGGCCGATCTGGGCATCCAGGTCATGCAGCCGGTCGATCGCTTCCAGCACGCAGCGCCTGTCGCCCTTTCTCAGCGCAAGCTGAAGCCGCGTGAGCGATAGACTGTTGGCTCGGCAGATCTGCAGTCCGAGACGAACATCCTTATGGAGAACGGCCTCATCAGTCAGGGGAATATCGTGATCTCGGCGCTCCGGTGAACAGGTGCTCATAGTCATCTCCGCTTTTCCATGCTCCCGCTGGAGCGAATAGGCGCCTTTGGAGAGACGGGAAGCGGTCTGAGATCGACTGAGCGCTCCTCAGGCCAAGTCGGTGTCAAAGCCGAAGCGCCACTCGAAGCACGGTGATCAAGCGGATTGCGATAGGCGCAAAAGACATGGCGAGGAAATCGGCCTCGGCGCAAACGGGACCTCTCGAGCACCGCCGACAGAGCCGACGTCGGCGGCTCCGCGACTGATTCTCGAAACCTGCCGTTGATCCTTCAAGCTTGCGAGCGAAGCTCTGCTTGCTTAGCCGCCGACAACGACTAAGCGGTGTGTATGACTGCTTCCGACCTCGAACTTCTGCTCATTGCGCGCCTCATGCGGGAGAGAGGCGGCACGTCCCAGACATGGCGGCGGGCGCTTGGCAAGCTCGTCGTGCGCGATATGGCGACGCATGCCCATTGCAATTGGGATGTCAGGCTTGGTGGCACCGATGCGCAGCGCGCTGCAATCGAGCGATTGCTCGACGATGTTCGGCTTGAATATTCGATCATTACCGCCGATTGAGCGCCTAACGGGCTTTAGCCGCCAACATAACAGACATGGACGGGGCAAGCGCGCTCCCTGAAACCTGCCCTACATTAATGCGGCCGACCGTTCCTGGCTCGATGTGATTATCCCGCTGCCGATGTTCAGCTTTCGCCGTCACAGAAACCTGGAACTCCCAAGCAGCTCTCGGAACTTCAGATTGGTTTCATACAAAATTGATGTGACCAGGATAAGACTGGGCTAAGGAGGCGCGGCAATCAAAGATCTGGATGTCATCCACTTCACCGCCTTCGAATATAGTGAAATCGCCATGGAAAGTGCCGCCGGACACGGTGCTGGGAGGAACCCGCATCTCTCCCGTACTCAATGGTACTACAATGCTGGCAAGGGACATTTCCATGACTAAAGTTGGATCCGCTTTCGGCATATCGATAGAAGTGGCGGCGTGGGACGCAGCCGGCGCCAATGTCGAGCTTTCCTGTGCGGCCATGTTCATTAGGGAGGCGGATGGAGCTCTGATCACCGGTGGCCTTGCTCACCTGAATGCCGCTCTCGATGGCCATCTTCTCGAACTACGCGAGCAAGGTATCTTCACGGCTGCGGCGGGTGAGTGCCTGCTCCTCCCCTGCCCGCCCGGCAGCATCAAGGCGAAAAGCCTGCTGCTAGTCGGGATGGGAGACCCGGCCGACTGGTCGGTGAACAGATTGCGAGACACCGTCCGCGCCGCCGCCGAATTCGCCCTCGCTATCGGCGCCCATAGCGCAGCGTTCGCTCCAGGTATGCTCGACAGCGGCATTACGCCAGGCGCTACCGTCGGCGCCAGCGCTCCCATGATCGACGGCCTTGCCGCAGCCCTTCGCGCCAGGTCGAAGCTCGTCGACTTGGGCCTTGCTGGAAAGCCACTCCTGCAGCGCTGGGTGTTCGACGTCGGAGCGGCAAGGCTTTCCGGCGCGGTCGAGCAGTTCCAGGAACAACTCCGGCAGCGCGCCGATTAATCGCTTCAGTCGATCACAATCATATCATGGTATAGTTTAGGCAATCACTCCCGCTCCGCTAGACCGGTCTCGTAACCCTTTACAAGACCGACAGATTCAAGGAGTGAAGCAATGACCGAATCGAACCCCAGCGGCGGAAAATGCCCGTTCGGCCATGGTGCCGTCTCTGGTGCCACTCCGCTCACCACCGCGTTCGGTGCGCCTGTTGTCGACAACTCAAATTCGATGACCGCGGGCCCGCGCGGCCCGCTGCTGATGCAGGATGTGTGGCTGCTGGAAAAGCTGGCCAACCTCAATCGCGAAGTGATCCCCGAACGGCGCATGCATGCGAAGGGTTCCGGCGCATTCGGCACGTTCACGGTCACCGGTGACGTCTCGAAATATACCCGTGCCAAATTCCTTGGCGAAGTGGGCAAGCAGACCGAACTCTTTGCCCGTTTCACTACCGTCGCCGGTGAGCGTGGCGCGGCCGATGCCGAGCGCGACATTCGCGGCTTTGCGGTGAAATTCTATACCGAGGAAGGCAACTGGGACATGGTCGGCAACAACACGCCAGTGTTCTTCGTGCGCGATCCGCGCAAATTCGCCGACCTCAACAAGGCCGTGAAGCGCGATCCGCGCACCAACATGCGCAGCGCCACCAACAACTGGGATTTCTGGACCCTGCTGCCCGAAGCCTTCCATCAGATCACCTACGTCATGGGCGATCGCGGCATTCCCAAAAGCTATCGCCACATGAACGGCTATTCCAGCCACACCTACTCGTTCTGGAACGAGGAAGGTGAGCGCTTCTGGGTGAAGGTCCACTTCAAGACCCGGCAGGGCGTAGAGTTCCTGACCGATGGTGAAGCGGCCGAAGTCGTCGCCAAGGACCGCGAATCCAACCAGCGCGATCTCTACGATGCCATCGAGCGCGGTGAATTCCCGAAGTGGACGGTACAGGTCCAGATCATGCCCGAAGTCGAAGCCGCCACCTGCGGTTTTCATCCCTTCGATCTCACCAAGGTCTGGCCGCATGCCGACTATCCCCTGATCGAGATCGGCGTGATGGAACTGAACCGCAATCCGGAGAACTTCTTCGCCGATGTCGAGCAAAGCGCCTTCGCGCCCTCCAACCTCGTCCCCGGCATCGGCGTCTCGCCCGACAAGATGCTGCAGGCGCGCCTCTTCGCTTATTCGGACGCGCAGCGCTATCGCCTTGGCGTGAACCATCACCAGATCCCGGTGAACGCCGCGCGCTGTCCCGTTTTCACCAACCACCGCGACGGCCAAGGCCGGGTGGACGGCAATTACGGCGGCCTTCCGCATTTTCACCCGAACTCGTTCGGTCAGTGGCAGGGGCAGCCCGAATATCGTGAGCCGCCCATGAAGATCGACGGGAATGCGGACTTCTGGGACTTCCGCGAGGATGACCACGACTATTACAGCCAGCCCCGCGCCCTGTTCGAACTCTACAGCGCGGATGAGAAAGAGCGGCTCTTCGCCAACACGACCCGCGCGATGGGCGATGCGCCCGATTTCATCAAGCAACGGCACATCGACAACTGCACGCGCTGCCATCCGGCTTACGGCGAAGGCGTTGCAAAGGCTTTGCGGATGAACGTCAATCCCGCACTGTCGCCCGTGCCTGAGACGGCGGACTGATCTTCCCGCCAAAGAGGCTGAACGATCCCATGTGTCACCTTGAGATGGCGCATGGGATCGCGTCTCGATTGCGGATTGGAGCCGAACGGATTGCGGCGAAAGGGGCAAGGACGCCCTTAAACCGAGAACAGGTACGGGTCGTAGGCCCATCTTGCGCATCAGGCTGGAGCGATGAAGCTTCGCGTTTATCTCGCTGATCTTCAATTCCCAGGCGATCTGCTTCTTCATCAGCCCGCGCACGACGCCTTCCATCGCCTGCCGCTCACGCTCGGTCAGCCCGTCGAAACGCTGGGCAACAGCCCGCTGACGTTGAACGTTGGAACAACCTTCAAGGTCGATCGCCCGCGCGTGCTCGACGGCATCGAGCAAGTTGAGCTCATCGAAAGGGCGGGGCAGGAAATCCGTTGCGTCCGCCTTGATGGCACTGACGGAAAGCCGAATGTCGGCATTGGTCCGGCTTGGAGTCCATCATTGTCGGATAAAGCCCTCGATCTTCTCAACCAGCGTTTCAGGAATTTCGTCAGGTATGAAGTGCCCGCTATCGACCCTGACCACTTCGGCGCCGGGTGCCTTGGTTGCAAGGACGCCTTTCAGCCACGCATAACCCGGCCCACCAAGTGCCAGCACCGGCATCGTAAGCGGCGCATAGCCATCGTTGTCGACGATGTCCTGAGGAAAGGCCTGATACCAACCATCACCCGCCCGGATGGCGTCCCCTGATGTGTACGCCGCAGCATAAACCTTCCTGTCAAGCGCGTCGATCGAACGTTCGTCCTTGGTCAAGTAATGGAAGAACCAGTCCTGCTCCATCCGGATACGCCCATCGCCCGCCATCTTTTCATGCAATTCGGGAACCTGGTGATAAGCGAACCACCAGACATAGGCATGTGAACCGTCTCCGACCTTGTCGCCAAACGTGCCCAGCGCCGGCAGCATGGGCCAGGTCGCAAGTCCGGCATCCGGCGGAGCGACGTCGAGAAGTACCAGCTTGCTGGTCAGTTCTGGATGATTGGCCGCAAAGCTGTAGGCTACCATCGAACCGATGTCGTGGCCGACTATATCGACCTTACCGAGGTGAAGCTGACGCACTAGACCTGCGATATCCGCAGCCATGGTTTTCTTGTCGTAACCGCCGGCAGGCTTGTCAGAGGTGCCCATCCCGCGCAGATCGACCGCGATCACCCGTCGATCTCGCACAAGCGCCGGCATGACCTTGTGATACGACCACCAAGTCTGAGGCCACCCCGGCAGCAATATCAACGGAGGGTTTGCGCTGTTTGCCGTGCCTCCTTCGACGTAATGAAGACGCACCCCGTCGACTTCCACGAAACCCTGGCGAAAGCCGGGCAAATGCCTGAGCAACGCTTCATCGGATGTCGCGGCCGTCATGGTTACGCTGCGCGAAGCTGCCAGGGCCGAGCCTGCCGCCATTACGGGGCTGGCCGAAAGCACCATGAGTGCAATTCGCAAAGTGAAGTTCCGGATCATGTTATGCTGCTCCTTGAGCCTGAACGGCTGCGGCGTCGGTCCTTTATTCGAATAGCGCAGCGCACCATGCGCGCTGCCAGACGCGTGGGCGCCAACCTCGTCCATGCGGCTGCTTCGCTCATTCCTGGGTATGAGTTGCTTGTGGTTAGCGCCCGCCGCCGGTGCCGGCGGACGGGCGCTTGAGGACCGCAGGAACCCTGCTCAGATCTGGACCTGCCCACCATCGACGAACAGTTCGACGCCGTTGATGAAGCTTGCCTCATCCGAACTCAGGAACAGCACGGCCTTGGCGATTTCCGAGGGCTGGCCGATACGACCGGCCGGGATCAGCCCTGCAAGATAGGCCTTGGTGTTCTCGGCATTTTCGCCGCCGCCGAACAGTTCGTCGACACCCGGAGTATCGGTGACGCCTGGGCTGACAGCGTTCACGCGGATGCGGCGATCCTTCAAATCGAGGATCCAGTTACGCGCAAAGTTGCGCACGGCCGCCTTGCTGGCACTGTAGACGCTCAGCGCAGGCGTTCCCGAAATGCTGACGGTCGAGGCGGTCAGGACGACAGAGGCGCCGTCACGCAGCAGCGGCAGGGCCTTCTGCACGGTGAACAGCACGCCCTTTACGTTGGTGTCGAAGGTTTTTTCGTAATGCTCCTCGGTGATCGCACCCAACGGTGCGAATTCGCCGCCTCCGGCATTGGCGAAGATTACGTCGATCGCAGGGTGCTGCTGCTGGACCGCGTCGTAGAGACGGTCGACATCTACCAGCTTGCTCATGTCGCCGCGTACGCCGGTGACCTTGCCGCCGATCGCCTTGACCGCCGCGTCGAGAGCTTCCTGCCGCCGTCCGGTGATGAACACCGACGCACCTTCATCCGCGAAGGCCTTTGCCGTCGCAAGACCAATTCCGGTCGTACCACCGGTGACTACGACAACCTTGTTTTCGAACTTGTCAGCCATGTCATTCTCCATTCGTGCATTTGGCGGGAACCGTTTCCCTGCCGCTGGAGAACGAATGCGTCCGGAACGATATTGGCTGTAGACAGCAAAATTGTGACTCAGCGTTCCACAAGAGGAACGATGATTGAAGGCCTGCGATGCTCCGCACGGAGATCCGCGTTTCGCATGGTCACCCTCGTGGACGATCTCTTCGCAGACTGTCCGGCAATGATTGCATCCGCCAGAACGCTCGCATGATGCCGAACACATGGCGAGGGGTTCACGCTTTCATCAGCACCATCATCGACCGACTGCCAGCACCATTCGCGCGACGGTGCCCGCAGCCAAACCCCCAGCGCCTCCTCCTCAGATGTTACGTCAGGCATACTCAGGGATGATTTCGGATTGAACGTTGTTCTGGTGAAATCCAGCCAAGGCAAACCTAGCGGGCAATCCAATTGTTCCAATATATCGAAATAACGATGTGATTTTATCTGACTTTTCCGAAATCTCGATCTTCGCCAGAGGTCACCTCACCGGCTGAAGAGGAACGGCTTCGCCCCTTATCTGCCTGACCCAATACAACCAAGGACCAGCATCATGGCTTATGTGACCACCAAGGACGGCGTCGAAATCTTCTACAAGGATTGGGGCCCGAAAGATGCCCAACCGATCGTGTTCCACCACGGCTGGCCGCTCTCGTCGGACGACTGGGATACCCAGATGCTGTACTTCCTCTCCAAGGGTTACCGCGTCGTCGCCCATGACCGCCGTGGCCATGGTCGCTCGCAGCAGGTGAGCGAAGGTCACGACATGGACCATTACGCTGCCGATGCCGCGGCGGTGATGGAACACCTCGACCTCAAGAACGCCGTTCATATCGGCCACTCGACCGGCGGCGGTGAAGTCGCGGCCTACGTCGCCCGTTATGGCATTCCTCAGGGCCGCGTCGCCAAGGCCGTGCTGGTCAGCGCCGTGCCGCCGATCATGCTCAAGACGGAAGCTTATCCGGGCGGCCTGCCGATCGAAGTGTTCGATGGCCTGCGCGCCGGGCTTGCCGCCAATCGCTCGCAGTTCTTCCGCGATGTTGCTGCCGGGCCGTTCTACGGCTTCAACCGTGAAGGCGCGAACGTGCTGCCCGCCGTGATCGACAACTGGTGGCGTCAGGGCATGATGGGGAGCGCCAAGGCCCATTACGAGGGTATCAAGGCCTTCTCGGAAACCGACCAGACCGAAGATCTGAAGGCGATCACCGTGCCCACGCTCGTGCTCCATGGCGATGACGATCAGGTCGTGCCCTACAAGAACGCCGGCGTGCTTCAGGCCGAGATCCTGCCGAATGCGACGCTCAAGATCTACGAAGGCTTCTCGCACGGCATGCTCACCGTCAACGCCGATACCATCAATCCCGACCTGCTCGCTTTCGTGCAGGGCTGAACCATAGCCCCCGGGATGGCCCATCGGCATCCCGGGGGCAATTGGCCCATGCCCGTTTCTCGCCGGACACCGATCGAACAGATCACGGTGTCCCACGAACCTCGACGCCGAAACCCGTCCGAAGTGGAAATCCGGTTGTCCCTCCATGCAGTGCGCGTCTAGGATCACTTCCTGACCCTTCCTGACACCTGAGAGATACAGCGATGATCCGTGTACTGGTGGTCGACGATCACCCCGTTGTTTGTGAGGGCCTGAGCGCAATCATCGAAAGCGAGGGGGATCTGACGATCGTCGGCACTGCCGGCGACGGGATCGAAGCCGTACATCAGTTCTCGGCGCTCCGACCCGACGTCACCTTGATGGACATGCAGATGCCCACAGCGAGCGGCGCTGAAGCCATCGCGACCATTCTGGCGGACGCGCCTTCGGCAAGGATCATTGTCTTGTCGACATATGCCGGAGATGCGTCGGCGGCGCGCGCTCTAAAGATCGGCGCGGCCGGTTACATGCTCAAGAGCAATGCCCGCAAGGTCATAGCGCAGGCGATCCGCGATGTTCACGCCGGCAAGCGCTACATCGATGCGTCGGTCGCTTCGGAAATCGCCATCCATGTCGGCGATCGGCCGTTGACCGCGCGCGAAACGCAGGTGCTGGCACAGGCGGCAAGAGGCAACGGCAACCGCGAGATTGCAAAGATCCTGAGTATTTCCGAGGAAACCGTGAAGGATTACTTCAAGAGCGCCTTCACGAAGCTCAATGTCTCCGATCGCACCCACGCGGTTACCGAGGCGCTGCGGCGAGGCATGCTGACGATCTGATCGGCCCGAGAACTATCTCGTCAGCCAAGCCGGCAAATCCATGCGAACCGGATATGCCCTGCGTCCCGGAACTCTCATGTGGACGGAAGTGCCCTCCCCCGGCCGGGTTTCGACCGTCAGTCTGGCCCCGATGCTCTCTGCACGCTTTTGCATCCCGACCAGGCCATAGCCGGAGGCGGCATCCATGCTGTTCTCAAACCCCGACCCATTGTCGGCCACGAGAACCTCCAGAGCGCGCGAACCGAACGTCAGGTAAACCGAAACGCTCTGCGCCCGCGCATGGCGCGCCGCGTTGAACAACGCCTCCGCCACGATCTCGCGAACTTCGCGAATAACCACGACATCGACCGATCGCGCTTGTCCATTTGCCGAAACGGACCGCTCTACGTCCGCTGCAAACGGCATCTCCATCATGACCTGCTGCAGCATGGCATGGAGGTCGGCGGGGCTGTCCTCCAGATGCAGGTTGTGAACACGCAGTTTACCCTCGGCAATGAGTGCATCCGCGCGGTCGAGGCTTTGCTCCAATTCCTGTCGATTGGGGTCGGGAATCTGCATCCTGGACGTAATCGCCTGAATGCGCATGACCAGCCCCTGCATGCCTTGCAGCAGGGTGTCGTGAATGTCGCGAGCGATGCGCTCACGCTCATTTGCGCGTTCGGCTGCCTGGCTGCGCAATCGCCGCGCGACCTGTGCGATACGCCAACGCACGGCAAGCCAGAGACCAAGCAACAGGACCAGCCCTGCGGATACTGCAAACCACCAAGTCTGCCAGAAGTGCGGCGCCACATCGATCTCGATGGTTTGCCCCTTGTAATTCCAGACGCCGTGAGAATTGGCGCCCATGACTTCGAGGCGATAATGTCCAGGAGGCAACTGCGTGAACATTGCCGCGCGCTGCTCGCTGGCGTCGACCCACTCAGGGTCCATGCCCTTCAGCCTGTAGCGCAGGCGCGTCGCCATGGGATTGTCGAAATCGACGACGGCAAGCTGTATCCGCAGCCGGCCGGTGCCGGACGCCAGTTCCAGTCTGGGGCCCACCGGCATGACCCGATCATCGGCTTCGATTGCCGTGACGAGCACGGGCGGTGGCGGCCCGTCCGCAGGCGCAGTGGCCGGATCGAATACAGCGATCCCGTTGCTCGTCGAAACCCAGACACGTCCGCTGCCGTCGGCGGCCAGACCCGAAATGTTCGCATAAGTCGGCGGACCGGGCACGCCGTCTGCAGCGCGGAAAATACGCACATCGGGCTGGAAATGCGGATCGACAAAGGTGCGATCGAGATCGACCGTCCGCAGTCGGACGATCCCGCTGCTGGTCTGCAGCCACGTCTCGCCGCGCGGCGTCTGCACGATTCCGGCGACGAAATTGAGCCAGGGGAAGCGGGCACTCGACACCACTTTGACCGACCGGCCGTCGAACCGGCCAAGGCCGCGGTCGCCGCCCAGCAGTGTCGCATTTCCGCTGCGATACTGGGCTTCGATAAAGCCCAGCGTATTGTCGTCATGGCGCCATACGATACGGGAATGCTCGCCATCGGTCAGCCACAGATTGCCGTTGCCGATATAGGCAAGCACCCACCCGTCGCGCCACGCGGAATACGTGCCGATCGAATAGCCGGAATCTTCACCCAGAGCGACCGCGGCGGAGCGCCCTGATCCCAGCAGAGCAAGGCCGCGATCGGCAGCTCCCCACAGGCGGCCCCGCGCATCTTCAAGGCATCCATTGAAGCCCAGCTCTTTGGCAAGCCTTGCCCCTTCCTGACCGAGAGGGAGCGACGCCGGTGAAGGTCCGCCGATGCGTGTGAAACCGTCCGTCCCGTTGAACACCCAGACGCCTCCGGACCTGGCCGCGCATGGCGCGACCCCGCTTGGGCGTGTTCCCGGCCAGGAGGTGAAGCCTCTGCCAAGGCCCGACCGAAACAGGCGATCATGCCTCCAGGCCCAAACGGTGCCGAGCCCGTCAGCGGCAGCGAATGCGGGAGAGCGGTTTTCGACCGTGTTGTTGGCGCCTGCCAGCACCGACACGAAGGAACTGCGACTGAAGCGTTCCAGCCCCTGGCTCGTCCCTATCCAGAGCGCCTGTTCGCGATCGATCATCGACGGCAGCGCGCTCAGCGGCAATACGGATGCGGTCAGTGCATAGCCGCTGGGCCATGCGGCAATACGCACTGCACGCCCGGACGCTCCGATTTCGTAGCGCTCCAGCACGTTGTCGCTTTGAATGATCCAGAAATGACGGGCATCCTCGAACCGGACGGGTGCGTCCCCCTTCCGGCTGAACCCTTCGATCACAAAGGCCTTGCCATCAGCGCCCTCGGTCGCCCCCAGTTCGGTGAGGCGGTTTTTCCCGACCAGCCAGACACGGCCGTCAGGACCGTCCGCAAGGCTGGAGGAACGGATCCCGCGCGCAACGATCCGCACACGATGATCGCTTGCGGAGATGGCGATGAGCCGGTCGCCCACCAGCAGCCACAGCGTTCCATCGCCGCCGATGGCGCTGCCATAGAACAGATCGGACTTGAACTCGGTCCACGACACCCATTTGCGATTGACCAGACGGGCGATGTAGACTTGCCTGCTGTCGCTGCCCACCGCCCACGCCATGCCGGCGCGGTTCGCTGGCAAGGCCCAGACAGTACTCATTCGCAGACCGGTCAGAGCGACATGCCGACCCGAACGCACGAGCGAGAGTCCGCCGTAATCGTGACCTACCCACAGATCGCCATCGGCAGTTGCCAACAGCGGCCCGATCGTATCGGCTTGGATCGGCTTCGCGCTGGAAGGCGGTAGCCGCGCGAAACTCCGGCCGTCGTACCTGTAGAGGCCATCACTGGCGCCAATCCACAGGATCCCGTCGGGCGTCTGCGCCAGAGACCGAACTCCGGCCGGAGCGCCCTCCCGCGGCCCCGTGAAGCTATGCTGCCAACCTTGCATTTCGAGGGAGGACAGTGGCTGAGTTCCGGCCCCGGCGCCGCCGCTTGTCGCGCACATCAGGCTGGACGCAATCAGCAAGGCAATGCGGGACAGCCTTTTCCGCTGCCGCAACAATCCTGCTCGGCCCGGCCGCCCCACTGCGTTCAACACCACGCGTTTCTCCTTAACCCCGCGTGGCGACGCAGCACGGCCTGTTCGCCCCTAGCACCGAGCCGACGGTGATGCACTCATGCGCCGGTATGAGGTGGCGGCACGAAGATCGAACCTTCGCCCCCGGCCCGTTCACACCCGCGTATAATTGCTCGGGGGGAAGCATCGGGCCTAGGAACGGACGATCGGAAGGCTTTTCAATGAACCGCACATCACCCCCTTACCCATGCGTGGCGATCGTCGACGACGAGGAATGCGTCCGTACGGCCCTTGCCGGTCTGTTGCGGTCGGTCGACGTGCATTCGGACCTGTTCGAAAGCGGCCTCCGTCTTCTCGAACACGATTTAAGCCATTTCACCCTTGTCCTGAGCGATATTCAAATGCCCGGACTTTCGGGAATCGAGCTGCTGGACCGCATCCATTCGATAGCGCCCGATCTTCCGGTAGCCCTGATGACCGCCTTCCCCGATGCCGAGTGGCGCCAGCGCGCTCTTGAAAAGGGCGCGTACCGCTTCCTTGCCAAACCCCTGGATGCCGATGCCGTCATTGCCATGATCGAAGGTCTGCTGGGCGGGGCCGGACAAGCCTGACCATGGTCACGCCCTTCACGGACCGTACGAGAGTTTCTCTCGCGGCGCTGACAGCGGCAGCCGTCTTCGTCATCGATACGTTCACGCGCCTGCAGAGCGCCGTCGCGGTGCTCTATGCGCTGGTGCTGCTGATAGCCGACGACGGGACTTCACGGCTGCGTCCCTCTCGCTGGGCCTATCCCTGCGCCGTCCTTGCCGTAATCAGCTTTCTCATCAATCACGGTGGCGGCGCCGATACGGACGAAATGCTGCGCCTCGTGGCCAGCCTTGCCGCCGTCACCATTGCTGCCCTGCTCCTTGCCCGGAACCGGCGACTGCGTGAGAAGGTCCGGGCCAGCGACCTCCGTTACGAAACAATCTTCAATTCGCTTGCTCTTGCCATCTGGGAGCATGATTTCACGCAGGTCATGGCCGAACTGAACGCTCTCAAGGCAAGCGGCGTCGATGATCTGGAAGCCCATCTGCGAGACAATCCCGGTCAGGTCGCGCACTTGTGCGGCCTGGTGAGGATCACGCATGCCAATGATGCGGCGATGCGGCTGTTGGGTAGGACGGGAAAGGCAGGATTCTTCGAGCACCTTTCCGACTTTCTACCCGAAGAGGATAAGAGTTTCGTGGAAGGCCTGCTCGCCCTCGGCCGGCGCAGCCCGACGTTCGAGACCGAATGCCTGGTCCGCGGGGCCCAAGGCGAGCTCATACCCATCTTCATTGCGATGCGTCTGCCGACCGATGGCAACGGCTATGATCGCGTCTGTGGCAGCGTGCTCGATCTTACCGAGCGCAAGCGCATGGAAAAGAACCTGGAAGCTGCGCGGCTCGAACGGGACGAGGCGCTGCACCGCGCGATCATCGGCGGCCTCTCCACGTCGATTTCGCACGAGGTCAGCCAACCGCTATCCTCGATCAACGCCTATCTCGCCGCCGCCCGGCGCTGGCTCGACAGGCGCCCCCCGGATCTCGCCGAAGCGCGCCGGGTCATTGCACAAGCACAACATGCCGGAGAGGATGCCACTCAGGTCATTGCCCAGGTCCATGAAGTGGTGGAACGGGGCCGTCTGGAAAGGTCGCTCGTGCCTTTCGCCCCTCTCATCCGGCGCGCGGCCGAGGCTATCCGAACGCGGCACCCGACAACCTCGTTCGACCTGACGCTTGGAGATGGCAACGAGTACATACTGGGCGAGGTTCAGCTGCTGGAGCGTCTCGTCTCCAGCCTGATTGGCGGCGGACTGAATGCCTCGCACTGCCCCGAAGAGCAAAGGGCGATAAGGATCGCGACATCTGCCGATGGCTCGTATGTACGACTTAACATCACCTGTAGCGCTTTCACGGAACCGGCGGTGCCCTGGGTTTCGGATAGACAACCCGCCCATCTTTCAGCCGGAGGGCTCAGTCTTTGCCGCGCCATCGCGCAGTTCCATGGCGGCTCCATCCGAGTTACCCGCAACGGTGAGGGAACGGGCATCGATATCGAACTCGAACTTCCTCGTGCCTGCGATGAGGAATAAGCATTCGTCGCCGTACCAGATGCGCAGGTGATCTCGATCATCCCCGCGTATAAAAGCATTTCCCGTAACCATGGCATAAGCCCGTCCGATCCCACGCCCAACGCCAACGGCGGCACGGAGATTTCATGTCCACCAGAAAACCGGTTCCTGCCGGCCCCCTCCTTGTCATCGGCGGTATCGCCGCCCTGCTCGTGCTTCCCTTTCTGTGGGCGGCCGGATGGATCGGCCCCAAGCGCATCAACGGCGGTGATGTCACCCGCGCGCTGGAGTACAATACCGGCAAGAAGCAGCCCGGGTTCCGCCGCGCCCATGCCAAGGGCCTCTGCCTGTCGGGCAATTTCACGGCCAACGGCGCCGGAAGCGCGGTCTCCACAGCCAAGGCATTTGAACCCGGGACGTATCCCGTGATCGGCCGCTTCTCGGTCGCAGGCGGCAATCCGCTTGCCACCGATGGGCGCAATGTCTTCCATTCCATGGCCTTGCTCCTGAACACGCCCGACGGCCAGGAGTGGCGCATGGCGATGGATCATACGCCGATCTTCCCGGTACCGAGCGCGGCAGGTTTCATTGCCCTGCAACGCGCCACGCGGCCCGACCCGGCGACAGGCAAACCCGATCCGGCCAAAATGAAGGCCCTGATCGCCGAGTATCCTTCGGTAAAGGCCTTCCAGGACTATCTCACCAAAGCGGTGCTTCCGAGCAGCTTCGCCAATGCGACCTATTACTCGATCAATGCCTTCACCTTGACCGACAGCACCGGCAACGCACGCTTCGTGCGCTGGCAGTTCACGCCGGAGGCACCGCTCAGCGGGCTCGACAAGGCCCATCTGGACACTTTGCCGCGCGATGCGCTCTTTCGCGAAATGATCGATCGGACGGCCAGGGAGCCATCGCGCTGGCACCTGATCCTGACGATCGCGAACCCCGGTGACCGTACCGACAGTGCCACCGTGGCCTGGTCAGGTCCGCACCGGACCATCGACGCCGGTGTGCTCACCGTCGACAAGGTCATGCCCGAGGAGGTCGGCGCCTGCCGCGATCTCAACTTCGATCCCACGATCCTGCCGGCCGGCATCGGCCTGTCCGACGACCCGCTGCTGGCGGCACGATCGAAGGTCTATTCCTCCTCCTTCCAGCGCCGCGCCGGCGAAGGGCCGCATCCGAGCGCGGTGGGGGGCGATCTTGCCGAAGACCTTGCCAAAGACCCTGCTTACAAGGAGGCTGCGCGATGAACCGCCCTCCTCATGATTTCCATCCGCTGCTGCGCGTGGTTCACTGGCTCATGGCGGCCATGGTCCTCGCCATGCTGTTCATCGGTGTCGGCATGGTCTCCACCACCGGTCCCGCCTATCTTACCCTGCTGGAACTGCACCGACCGGTCGGCATCGCAATCCTGATTCTGGTGTTGCTGCGCCTTCCCCTGCGCCTCGTCACGGGATCCCCGCCTCTGCCCCTTGACCTGCCGCCCATGCAGGTGCTGGCGGCCAAGGGCTCGCACGTGCTGCTCTATGCCAGCATGGCGGCAATGCCGCTGATCGGATGGGCCATGCTGGCCGCCGGCGGCTATCCCGTGAAATTGTTCTCCGGCCTGATACTGCCGCCGATCGCTCCACACGACTTGTGGCTCTACGCGTGGCTGCGGCAGGCGCATACGGTGATCGCGGTGCTGTTCTTCGCGCTGATCCTCGCCCACCTCTGCGCCGCATTGTTCCATGGCCTGATCCGCAAGGACGGCGTGCTGCGCAGCATGACGGTGGGAACGCCGCCAAGCCCTTCGGAACCTCCGCAAGCCGATAGTGAAATTTCTGACTTCGACGTATTCGCACCCGCCGATGATCCCGGTGCCCCGGAGTTTCCGGTACCGCAACCCAAGGCGGGCGAATGACTTCGGCACCCGAGTTTCCAGAATCCGACCCCGGTACCCAAGCTCACCGCTATCACCGCATCTTCGAAGCCACGGTTGTCGCGTTCTGGGAAATCGATCTGGCCGACATGCAGGCCATGCTGGCCGAAAGGTGCCGGGAAAGCGGACTGGAACCGGCCGACTATGTCCGGGCCAATCCCGGCTTCATCCGCCAATCGATCGACACCTGCCGCGTTCTCGATCTCAACACACGGGCGCAGGTGCTTTTCGGAGTCGACCGCGAAACCGCACTGGCAACGCCTTTCGGGCATTGGTGCCCGCCCCAGGCGGAGACGATGCTGTTCGACAACCTCATGGCCTATCTGACCGGCGAAGCAGGTTACGAGGGCGAGGCGCTGATGATGCGGGCGGACGGCTCGCTGTTCCCCGTCCATGTCAGCACGGCGTTTCCACAGGAACCGGTGTCTCCACCGGCAGGCACCTTCGCCGTCATGGACATCAGCGATCGCATCGAGCGCGAGGAAGCACTGGCAAGGCTCAATACCGAGCTGATCAGGGCGGCCCGCGTCGCCACTCTGGGCGAACTGGCCGCTTCCATCGCCCATGAAGTCAACCAGCCGCTGACGGCACTCGTCGCGAATGGGAATGCGGCCATGCGCTGGCTCAGGCGACCAACGCCCGACCTCGAGGAAGCGATCGAGGCCATTTCGCGCATCGTCGAGGACGGGACCCGCGCCAGCGAAGTGCTCGCCCGTACCCGCCGCATGGCGACCAAGGGCGACGGCATGCGCGCGCCTCATGACTTCGCGACGATTGTCGAGGAAGCACTGACGATAACCCGCTGGCAACTGGCAAGCCTCGGCGCGGAAATCGACGTGACCATCGCTGCGAATGTCGACAAGGTGCACGCGGACAAAGTGCAGATCCAACAGGTACTCATCAACCTGCTGGTCAACGCCGCGCAGGCCATGGCCACCATCCCCGCGCCGCGCCGGATAGGCCTTTCCGCTCGCCCGAGCGGCACATTCGTCACAATCCATGTCGATGACGAAGGTCCGGGCATTCCCGAGACGGCGGGCCAACAGGTCTTCAACGCCTTCTATACCACCCGGCCCGACGGGATGGGCATGGGCCTCTCGATAACCCGCACGATCGTCGAAGCGCATGGCGGCACGATCCGGGTCGACACCTCGCCGCAAGGCGGCGCGAGCTTCCAGTTCACCCTGCCTCGCGCAGACTGAACGCAACTGCGGCAGGCACGTAGCATCGCCGATGGAGGTTAGCCGGTCATACGCAGGCATGATCGACAGGACGCAGCGCTTTCGCTCTTAGGGTTCCATCCCCGCCGACCATCCGGCGCGCTCGGAAACTCCGGGGAACGGAAACGCCATGTCCAATTCCATTGCCCCGCCTGCAGAATCCTTCTCCCGTCGCTGGACTGCCGTGTGCGCCATTGCCCTTGGGACTTTCGTCATGGTGACGAGCGAGTTCCTGCCGGTCGGCCTGCTCGGATCGATCGCGCAAGACGTTGGCGCTTCGGAAGGCCGAACCGGCCTTTTGCTATCCGTACCCGGCCTCGTCGCCGCAATCAGCGCGCCTGCCTTCGCCATCTTTGCCGGCCGCCTCGACAGGCGCATGGTGCTGTCAGGCCTGACCCTCAGCATTGCGCTCTCCGATCTGGTGGTGGCCCATTCGGTTCACCTGTGGATGGCTTTGGCCGGACGCGTGCTGCTGGGTCTGGCCCTCGGCGGAGTATGGACTTTCGCCGCCGCAATCGGGCGCAGACTGGTGTCGCAGGACGATGGCAACCGCGCGGCCGCAATCATCATGGGCGGCATATCCGTCGGCACGGTACTCGGCGTACCGCTCGGAACTATGGCCGGCGGGCTCATGGGTTGGCGTGCGGCCTTCGACTGCGTGGCCCTGCTCGCCCTGATCGCATTTGTGCTGCAGGCAATGATCATCCCACCGCTCGAAGCAAGCGAACGCCTCACTATGAAGTCCATGACGGGGGTGCTGGGCATCCCGGCTATTCGTATCGGCTTTCTTGCTACGGCGCTCGTCGTTGCCGGGCACTTCAGCGCCTATGCCTATCTGGAACCATTTCTGGCGGCACGAGGGGTTTCCGGCGCAATGATGGCATGGTTGCTGGCCGGCTACGGGCTGGCCGGATTGATCGGCGTCTGGCTGGGAACATGGGCGAGCAGCGTCAGCCCGCGCTGGGCGCTTGCAGGCGCCATGCTGGTCATAGGCCTCGCGATCGCCACCGCCCTGTCGGCGGAAGCCCAGCCTGCCATGGCGGCGGCCACCATTCTTGCCTGGGGAGCTGCCTTCGGCGCGCTTCCGCTCTGCCTGCAGGTCTGGACGCTTCGCGCCGCACCACGCAATTTCGAGGCAAGCTCCGCGCTTACCAACACGGTTTTCCAGTCTTCCGTGGCGATCGGTGCCCTTGTCGGAGGGCTGAGCATCGATCACGGCGGAGTCGGAAAGGCCTGGATGATCGGCAGTGGGCTCGCCCTCACAGGTGCCCTTGTTGCATCACGCAAGCCGTAGTGTCGCCGATCCATCATAGAGGTCTCGCTCATCTGCCGTCGCGATCGGGATATCGATCGTAAACGTGCATCCAGGGCCAGCGTTGTTGCAAGCGACGATCGTGCCGCCATGGGCCTCGACGATTCCTTTGGAAACGGACAGGCCCATCCCCATGCCATCGGCCTTGGTGGTGAAGAACGCCTCGAACAATCGCGCTGCGGCGACGGCATCCAGCCCCGGCCCGGTATCGACAACGCGGATGATTGCGCGCTGGCCATCCGCCTGGAATTCGACTTCGACCACCCTTTTCTGACTGCCGCCTTCGGACATGGCCTGCGCCGCATTGACGATGAGGTTGATGATGACCTGCTGCAGTTGCACCCGGTCGCCCAGGATCCGGATCGGGGCGTCGCCGCCGGCCAGCGTGCAGGAAGCGCCCAGGATACCGATCTGGCGCCGCGTGATCTCGATCGCTTCCGCCAGAGTCGGCTTCAGCTCGAAGACAGTGCGCTCACCGCTGCCCTTCATCGCCATGGCGCGAGTACGCGCGATGATCCGGGACGCGCGCTCCCCTTCCAGGATCATGTGACCGATGGCCACGCGTGCCTCGTCGAGATCGGCCACCGGCCTGTTCAGCCAGCGCAGCGCAGCATGGCCGTTCGTCATGATCGCGCTCAGCGGTTGATTGATTTCGTGGGTGATGGATGCTGCCAGTTCCCCGAGGATCGAGACGCGTCCCGCATGAGCAAGATCCAGCTGCGCGCGGGCAAGCGCCTTTTCCCGGGCGATCCGCTCACTGATGTCGACGAGGCCCACGACAACGAAGACCTGCTCTTCCGGCCGCTTCGGATAGGCGGCGCTCAGGATAACGTCGAGGTTGGAGCCATCCTTCCGGCGGATCACCGTTTCCGCCTCATGGCTGACCTTTCGGGCGATGTAATCGAGGAAGACACGGTTCCACACCGCCATTGTCTCGTCCGGGCACCACATGCCAAGCGGGTTGCCCACCGCCTCGGTCGGCACCACGCCGAGCATCTGGCAGGCCTTCTCGTTGAGGCCGACAATCGGCGTGCGATCGAGCACGCGCCTGACGACAGTGATGTCGGACGCAATGTGAGCGGCAACATCCCCCACCTCGCTTTCCAGTTCCGCCATGACCCGGCGAACGCCGCGAAGATCGATCTCCACGAAGCCGACGATCGTGCCGTCGAACACGCTGCGAAACCGGTTCTGCTCGCGCGAGAGATCGAACACGAGGATGTGGAACCCCTCGAACTCTCCCTCGGCAATCCTCGGAACGTAGCGGATCGCCGCCTCGCGCGAACCGCCACTGCAATGCGGGACATCGGCCTCGAACGAGACCGTCTCACCGCCGGCAACCCGCTCCAGATAGGGGCGCCGCTGGGCATAGAGAGCATCACCGAGAAAGTCGCGCATATGGTTGCCGACAAGTTGCTCCGGCGTCCGCCCGTACCAATGGATATGGTGATCGTTGGCGAAACGGCAGACATGCGCGGCATCGAAGAACGAGATCAGCGCCGGAACCGCATCGGCCGTCGATACACCGTAGTCGGCGGCCCGGGGCTCTGCTCTTGTGTCCAACATTCCGGCGTGCCTCGCGTCGTTACTTTGCAGCCGCGGCGACCGGCACCAAGCGGCCCGGAACCGGAGAGCGGTATCCGACGCGATGATATTGACCGCTTGCGAGAGCAACAATCGCGCGTCCGAGGGGAAGGATTGCCCCCCCGAACGGGGGGATGCGCATGCTGACGCCATTGCGTATCGCAGCGCTCATACCTGTGTATGATGTTCGCAAGGCGCCGGGATGAGCCACATTGACCCACGTCATGCGGTACGCCGCACAGCAGAGGATTGAACGCGTGAATCAGCCTGCCGTTAGCCGTGCCGAACTGCCGATGTCTTCGGCGCGCATGAAAGAGTTGCTTGAGCGCAATCTGCGCGAAGTGTTCGGCGAAAACGATCCGGACCGCCGGCGAGCGGCACTGAACGAACTCTGGACCGAGGATTGTACGCTGCATGTTCCGCCCGGCGTCATCCGGGGCCGCGAGGCGATCGATGCCTTCGCCGGCCAGCTTCGCATCGCGCATCCCGATTTCGTCTATACGCCGCTTGGCGAGCCGCAAATCCTGCACGATGCAGGCCGGCTTGCCTGGGGTTCAGGTCCCGTTGGCGAACCTCCCCGTTATACCGGGTGGGACGTCGTGATCGCCAGTAACGGCCGGATCGCCACTCTTATCGTCTTCCTCGACGGCAACGGCGAGTGACGATGGACAATCCGAAATCGCACCCCGTCACGCCGCGCTGGACGCCGATGGCGCAGGCGTGACATGAGCTTGCCCATCATGACCGGCCCCGATGAAGCTCAAACGATCCACGTCGTCGATGACGACCCTTCGATCCGCGTCGCGCTCGACGGTTTGTTCCGGTCGGTCGGCTACACGGTTCGCACGTTTGCCAGTGCTTCGGAATTCATGGCTTCCGGATCCGCTCAGGCCGCGGGGTGCGTGATCCTTGATGTGCGGCTGCCCGGCATCAGCGGGCTGGACTTTCAGGTCCAGCTTGCCGAAGCCGGCGTGCAGATGCCGGTCATCCTGATGACCGGCCACGGCGATATCCCGATGAGCGTGCGCGGGATGAAGGCTGGTGCGGTGGACTTCCTCCCCAAGCCGTTTCGCGAACAGGACATGCTGGACGCCGTCACCACCGCACTTGCCCGCGATGCCCGGCAGCGCGCTGAGCAGCAGGGTTCCCAGGAACTGCGAGAGCGCTATGTCCAACTCTCGCCGCGCGAGCGCGAGGTCATGGGCTTCGTCGCCCAGGGCCGGATGAACAAGCAGATCGCCTGGGATCTCGAACTCAGCGAAATCACCGTCAAGATCCATCGCGGCAATGCCATGCGCAAGATGGGCGCCAGGAATCTGGCGGACTTCGTGAAGATGGCAGAAGCTGTGAAAGATATTCTGTAAAGAAGATGGCCGCGCGCCCTGCGGCTATGCATGCGGCCGGTCATACCCGCGTATGATATCCTAGCCCGCGTGTATCAGCCACCGATACGCGCGCCTGAACGCACTGCCGACGCTCCTTTCCTATCATCGTGATGTTCCCCCGTCTCCTTCGCCCGGCGTAGCCGGATGCCGAAGGAGACGGGGCTTCCTCCTTGGAAAGGACCATCGAAATGCCGACCAACGAAGACGTGATCCGTTCGCTCTACGCCAGCGCCGAGGGCAGCGGCAGGAACACTGTGCAGTTCGTTTCCCTGTTCACCGAGGACGGTTACTTCTGGGATGTCGCCGCCGGGCAGAAGTACTACGGCAAGGATATCGGCGATACCGTCGACATCTATGCCGAGGCCTTTCCGGACATGCATCGCAAGCTGGAGAAGTTCATCGTCCACGGCGATATCGTCGTTGTCGAACTCAGCCTCAACGGCACGCATCGCGGTGATCTGCGCCTTCCGGCAGGAACGATCAGGGCCACCGGCAACGAAATTCACGCCCCCTGCTGCGACGTGTTCCACTTGCAGGACGGCAAGGTAGCCTCGTTCCACTGCTATACAGCGGCCACCGTCCTCCTCGCTCAACTCGGCGTATTCGGAAACCTCGAAGCAGCGCTGGAACATTGAGCCGCGGCTTCTCAGCGAGGATCCTCTCATGACTCTCATGTCCTCTCCGCCCGGCGATATCGAAGCCGATCGTCGGCATTTTCTGGGCGGCGCACTCACGGCCGCAGGCGCGGCCGTGGTCCTCCCCGGCGTAACGCAGGCTCGCTTGGCTGACGGCCACTCGCAGCCTTTGCTGCCGGCCGCGAGCGATGTCGTCACCCCATTCCGCGTCGAGGTCGAAGACACGGAACTCAGACAGCTACGCCAGCGTCTCGCGCTTACTCGCTGGCCCGAACCGGAAACCGTCAACGACTGGACGCAAGGCGCTCCGCTCAACGCTACCCGTGCGCTGGTGGACTACTGGCGCACCGGCTACGATCCGACACGACTGGCAAGGCAGCTCAACGCCCTGCCCCAATTCCGCACCCGAATTGACGGACTGGGCATTCACTTCATTCATGTGCGCTCGCGCCATCCGCAGGCCCGACCGATCATCCTGACGCACGGCTGGCCGGGATCGATAGTCGAATTCCTTGAGGTCATCGGCCCGATGACGGACCCTACCGCCCATGGCGGCAAGGCCGAGGATGCCTTTCATGTCGTCATTCCTTCGCTTCCCGGTTTCGGGTTCTCCGACAAGCCGACCGAGCGCGGCTGGGGCCTGCCACGCATCGCCCGCGCCTGGGGTACGTTGATGAACCGCCTCGGTTACGACCGCTACCTGGCGCAGGGCGGGGACTGGGGTGCCGGTGTCACGACCTGGATGGCGAAGCAGCACGTCCCCGGACTGGCCGGCGTGCATCTCAACTTGCCGATCCTGTTTCCGCCGCCGCTGGCAGGCGCCCCCACGGCCGAGGAACAAGCCTCGATTGCGCAGCTCGTGGCGTACAGCACCGACGAATCCGGCTACGCGCTCCTGCAGGGCACCCGGCCGCAGACAATCGGCTATGCGCTTGCGGATTCGCCTGCCGGACAGGCCGCCTGGATCTACGAAAAGCTGGCAGCCTGGAGCGATTCCGGCCACCACCCGGAACAGGAAATCGGCCGGGATCGCATGCTGGACAACATCATGCTCTACTGGCTGACGGACAGCGCCGCCTCGTCGGCAAGGCTCTATGCCGAAAGTTTCACGACCGACTTCTCACCTCAGAAACTGGACATTCCGGTCGCGGTCAGCGTGTTCCCCGGCGAGATCTTCCGCCCGCTGAAGGTCTGGGGCGAACGGGTCTATTCGAAGCTGACCTACTGGAACGAGGCGCCCCACGGCGGACACTTCGCGGCGTTCGAGCAGCCCGAGATCTTTACCGAGGAACTGCGCCGCGCCGCCCCAACGCTGTGGTAAAACGCGGTATTCCACTCGCGATCCTGCTTGCGGCGGCAACTCCAGTTGCCGCCGCATGTGCGCAAGAGACAAGCCGCTTCGATGACGCTTCGACACCCGCCCTCGAAGTCAGCGGGATTGATCATGTCGGCATCAACGTGCCGGATGCGGGAAAGGCCGCCGCGTTCTTCCATGACCTGATCGGCACGCGCGTCGTGTCCGACTGGCGCCCCGCCCCGGTCGATCGGCAGTGGAAGCGCCGCTTTCGCTGGCGCGCAGGTGCCCGGTTGCGCCGCCTCACGATGATCGAGACCGAAGACGGCTCCAAGATCGAGCTTTTCGAATATGCCTCGCCCCATGCCTCACGGCGGCAACCGCACGAAGACGATGCCGGCGCGACCCATATCGCACTCAAGGCCCACGATCCTGCCCGCGCGGTGGCGATGGTCAAGGCGATGGGCCTGCCTGTCCTGAACGAACCCGTGACACTGTCCGACGGTTCGCGCTGGTTCTATTTCCTCACCCCCTGGGGTTCGCAGATCGAACTCGTCTTTACCGCAAGTCAGTGACGAGCACCTGGGGCGCTCCTCACCCTGTCACGAGACCTTGCCGCGCGGATCGTCGATATGCATCCGCGCAATATCGTAGCGCACACCTTCCCGGTGGAGAATGCGCACGGTTTTCACGACCGTCGACAGCGCCGAGAGGAAGCTCTCGGCTTCTTCATGGTTTTCATAGGCGTCCTGATCGGCCCAGCCTTCGAGCAGGTGGAAGGTGTTCGGATCGGTCAGGTCCTGGGCAAAGGCGTAGTAGACGCAGCCCGGCATCTTCTGCGCCGCCGTCATTTCGGGAATGACCGCATCGATGAAGGCCCGCCGATCCTCCGGATGGACCCGGTAATAGGCGCTGACGGTGACTTCGGTGGAAAGCGTCTTGTCATGGTCGGCCATCGCGGCCTCCTCTTGATCTGTTGAATTATCGAGCGGCCACCGCCCGGGCAGAGCGTGAACGGCCAGCGATCCCAACTAGGGATCCGTTTCGCCAATCCCAATCACGCCCGCAAGCGCCCCAGTCATACCTGCGTATGAGTTCATGACACCTGGAGTTCGACGGGCAGACCTGCGCGTCTGATCGTCGCGGCCACGCCGATATCCTAGCTGGAGGAACGATCACTTCCGCCGAAAAGGACGAACTGCATGACATCCGGTCACTCCCGCCGCCAGGCCTTTGTCGAACTCGGCAAAGGCGCAACGCTCGCTGCCGTAGCGGCGACGGCGGCCCCGGCAATTGCCGAAGCGCAAGGACTGCGCCTCGCTCCGGTCTCACCCGCGATCACGCCCTTCCGCGTGGAAGTGCCGCAAGTGGCGATCGACGATCTAAAGCTGCGCCTGCGCCTGACCCGCCTGCCCGAACGCGAGACTGTCGGCGACTGGTCGCAGGGCGTACCACTTGCCAGGGCCCAGGCGCTGATCGCCTACTGGCGTGACCATTACGACTGGCGCCGGTTCGAACGCAGGATCAATTCCTACCCGCAGTTCCGTACCGAGATCGACGGACTGGGCATCCACTTCATCCATGTCCGCTCGCGCCATCCCGGCGCTCTACCGATCATCCTCACGCATGGTTGGCCGGGTTCCGTCGTGGAATTCCTCGATGTCATCGGCCCGCTGACCGATCCCACCGCGCACGGCGGCAAGGTGGAGGATGCCTTCGACGTCGTGATCCCCTCCCAGCCCGGCTTCGGGTTTTCGGACAAGCCCGCGGCGACTGGCTGGGACGTCGTTCGCACGGCCAAGGCCTGGGGCACGCTGATGCAGCAGCTGGGCTACGATCGCTGGGTCGCACAAGGCGGAGATTGGGGCGCAGGCGTTACTCACGCGCTCGGCCATGTCCGGCCTGCCGGCCTGATCGCCGCCCATGTGAACTGGCCGCTGGTTATCCCGGCCCAACCTCCCGCCACGCTCGCGCCCGACGAACAGGCCTGCATGACAGCCATCGCCGCATTCCTGAACGGTCAGTTCGGCTACTTCAAGGAACAGGGCACGCGGCCCCAGACCGTCGGCTATGCGCTCGCGGATTCGCCCATCGGTCAGGCGAGCTGGATCTACGAGAAGTTCCAGGCCTGGACGGACAATCGCGGCAATCCCGAGGACGCCCTGAGCCTTGACCAGATGCTCGACGACATATCGCTCTACTGGTTCACGAACAGCGCCGCATCCTCGGCCCGGATCTACTGGGAGAACACGAGGAACGGCGGCGGCTTCGATGCCGGCACGATCGAACTGCCAATGGCCGCCACGATCTTCCCACGGGAGATCTACCGAGCGCCCAAGGCCTGGGCCGAGGCCCGCTGGCCGAACATGTTCTATTGGAACGAGGTCGATCGCGGCGGACACTTCGCCGCATTCGAACAGCCCCAGCTTTTCTCCGAAGAGATGCGCCGCGCCTTCCGCACGATGCGCCAGGCCTGACGCCTTAACACTCCCCATCGATAGACAGGAAACCTGACCATGACCCAACGTCTCGGCGGCAAGATCGCCCTCATCACCGGCGCCACCAGCGGCATCGGCCTTGCCACCGCAAAGGTCTTTGCGACCGAAGGCGCGAAAGTCTTCATTACCGGGCGCCGACAGGATGTCCTCGACAAGGCTGTCGCCGAGATTGACGGCGATGTGATCGGCATCCGCGCGGATTCCGCCAGCATGGCCGATCTCGACGCCCTCTTCGCGCAAGTAAAGACCGAAGCCGGGCGGATCGACGTCCTCTACACCGCCGCAGGCGGCGGCAGCATGCTCCCGCTCGGCCAGATCACCGAGGAGCAGGTCGACGACACCTTCGACCGCAACGTCAAGGGCGTGATCTTCACTGTGCAAAAGGCGCTCCCGCTGATGGGCAAGGGCGGCTCGATCATCCTCACCGGCTCGACTGCCGGAACCGAAGGCACCGCCGCCTTCAGCGTCTACTCCGCATCCAAGGCCGCCGTGCGCAACCTTGCGCGCAGCTGGGCTCTCGATCTCAAGGACAGCGGTATCCGCGTGAACGTAGTGAGCCCCGGCGCGACGCGCACGCCCGGCCTCGTGGAACTGGCAGGCGAGGATGAAGCAGCGCAGCAAGGTCTGCTCGATTACCTCGCCTCGCGCATTCCGCTGGGCCGCGTCGGGGAGGCGGAAGAGATCGGCAAGGCCGTCCTGTTCCTCGCCAGCGACGATGCCAGCTTCGTAAACGGCGCGGAGCTGTTTGCTGACGGCGGACAGGCACAGGTCTGATCCTGAGCCAAGCCGCCAGGCGCCCGGTCGCTTCCCCCCTCCGCACGGCAACCGGGCGTCAAACCGCTTTCAGGAAAGAAGCTCCATGCGTTCCGTCCTCTACTACCGACATGGCGTTCCCTCCGAAGTGCTGGAAACGGTGGAGGTCCCCGCCCTGCCTCCTCCACCGCCAGGTCACGTTGTCGTGCGTGTTCGCATGCGCCCGGTTCACTATGGCGATCTGCTCGGTATAGCAGGCCGTTATCGCAGCGGTGGCGACTTGTCCGTGCCGCCTGAGGGCAATCGGGTCGGCTTCGAAGGTCTGGGCGAGATCGCATTCGTTGGAGAAGGTGTCGACCTACAGCCCGGAACGCGTGTTGCGTTCTTCCCAGGTCGCGGCGCCTGGAGCGAATACGCCACGGTGGCAGCCGAATTCGTTACGCCGCTTCCCGACGACGTGCCTGACGAAGTCGGCGCCCAATTGCACGTAAATCCCCTCACCGCCGCTCTACTACGACGAGCCGTCGATAGAGCCGGAATAGTGCCAGGCAGAGACGTCGTCGTTCTTACCGCCGCCGGTTCGGCCGTCGCACGATTGGCAATCACTGCCCTCGCCGCAGCCGACATCGCGGTAGTCGGCCTCGTGCGCAGCGACCGGGGCGCACAGGAACTTCGTGGCCGGATGCCTTGGCTGCCCGTGCATTCGACGGCCAATCCGCATTGGAAGGAAAAGCTTGCGGACACTATTGGCTCCAGCCCCATCAAAGCGGTGCTCGATCCAGTGGGGGGCGCATTGGCCAGCGAATTGGCGAACCTTCTGACCAACGGCGGTTCATTGATTTCCTACGGCGACCTTTCAGGCGAGCCTATCTCGCTATCCGCGCTGGCGTTCTCTACGCGCGACATCCGCATTTTCGGTGTGACCGTGGGTACATGGGCACAGTTGCCCGCCGCGCAGCGAGCGGAAGATTTGCAGTTTGCGATCGACCTTGCCCGGCGCCATCCCGAACTGTTCCCTGTGTCTGCGTGCTACGATCTCGCGAATGCCAGCGATGCAGCCTCGCACGTCGAATGGCCCGGCAAAACGGGCATCGTTCTGATGACTTCGTGAGGTCAGCATATCGCCAAGCAGCCCAAATGCTGCCCCAAAATCGGGGATAACGCCGGTCGTTCGAGGTCAAGCCAAACGGTCCATCGCGAACCGCTCAACCACATGGAAATGGAGTACCAAGCAACAATGAAGGCTGAAGTTCGTGGCGCCGCATGGGGCAGACAAGGCAGCATCGTGCTTGGCAACGAAGGTATTCTTCGGAATGGCAAATGGACCAGGGCACGAAGTCTGGGCTGGATGGTGGCGATGCTTGTCGTTGTGGGCGCCATCCTGTCCCTACAATCGATCGTAAAATCGTTGATCAGCAACGATTCCGTTACCCTTGCCATGGCCTTCGTCTGTACCTTTCTCGCCTATGCAGCTTATTTTGCAATGGTGCATTACGGCGAACGTCGCCGACCAAGTGAGTTGGCTGTCCGTCCACTGTTGCGCGAGTATTTCGCTGGATTTCTCGTCGGCGCAGCGATCATAACTACGGTGATCGGATTGCTCTGGCTGGCGGGGCAGTACGACATCACCCGAGGCAACTGGTCGGACTGGGGGCATGACCTTCGCGAAGCGATCGGCACAGGTCTGCTCGAGGAACTACTTGCCCGCCTGATCCTCTTCCGCCTGCTCGCTCGGGCTTTCGGGGTGCCTGCCGGCTTCCTTGTTTCGGCGTCGGCATTCGGCGCCGCGCATCTGGCCAACCAGAATTCCTCCCCGCTCGCCGCATTTGCAATCGCGATTGAAGCGGGGCTTCTCTTCGCGGGCTTCTACTTCCTCACCGGGCGTATCTGGATGTCCGCTGGAATCCACGCGGGCTGGAATTTCTTGCTTGGCGGGCTTTTCGGAGCGCGTGTCTCGGGCATGACGAGCGAAGGAAGTTTGCTTGTCAGTATGCCGAGCCTGGGATCCGCTGATCTGTTTACGGGCGGGGCATTTGGCCCAGAAGCATCCATCCCCGCAATAATTGTGGGCTTTGCCGCGTTCCTTCTAACCGTACGCCTTGCGCCAAGGTTGTCTCGCGGCGCCTGCAAAAAGCTGCTTATGACTGGTGGGCTTGACCGCCCTTACGACGTGGATGCTGGGGATCGCTGCTGAATAGCAAACCGTGGCCGCAAGCTATCTACGGCCACGGCGCTACTTCAAAAAACTGTCACATGGTCGTGTGAAAATCAGGGGCTGATCTATCCAGAAGTGCCCAATCAAAATTTGTCGGCATGCGATCTCTGTTCGAGCGCGAGATTGCCGTCGACCATCCTGCTTCCAACGATGTGTGGGAGTTACGCGCCCGTTTTGGACTGGCTACGTGTAGTACGATTCTTCCGCACTTCTATCAGTTCGCGATGGGCCGTCAGGGCAGACACGCCATATAGGCCGCACGTTGCAAGCGCATGGGCAAGCGCCGCACCGGTGGCACCAAAGCGCGGAACCAGGGTCAGTAGCAATAGCAACTGCCCAAATCCCGCGACCGTCACGATGACGTAGGTCGGTCGGTTGCGCTGGCGCGCCTTCAGATATGTCGGCGCCAACGAGAAGAGGACACTGAGGGCCGTTGACAGCAAGTATTCTAAAAGCATAAATGTTTGATATGCAGCTCATATTAGAGTCTCTTTGGCAGGCTCCCTGTTATAGTCTGTTTGGAAAATGCCCATCCAGACATTTTCGGCGCAGCTCCGCCCCTCCCCATCCGAACACCACAGGGTACAGAAGAGGAGCGGAGCCGCGAAATTCGCATTCAGTGAATTTCCAAACAAGCTCGAAGCGATAGCTACTTCGCGGCGATCTTGCCCACCTTGTCGAAGCGCGCGCGGAAGTCTGTCAGGTCGATGGTGAAATCGTCCGCCTTCATATAGTCGGCGTCGGAAAGCTGGGGCTTCTCACCGGCCTTGTACCATTCGGCATACTTGGGCGCTTCGACGCTGTTGACCTTATAATGCGTCGAATAGGTCCGGACTTTCACTTGCGGTACCCTGGGCGCCATGTCGAACGTCATCAGGCGCAACCAGCCATCGCCGATGCCCATGCCGGGCTCCAGCTTCGCGCCGGCATCCTTGGCGGTCTGCGCGCGGTCCTGATAGTCGGCGAGGACCTGATAGACCGGGTGGCCGAAGCGGTTGCTGTCGGTGCGGAAGGCCTGCGCATGCTCGTGGCCGCAAAGGACCATGAAGATCTGGTCGTTCTGGCTGATGAACTTGTCCCAGATCATCTGCGGGCTGTTGTCCTCCGGATCGACGGCGGCATTGTCGATCATCGGGTTCGGCAGGCGGTTGCCCGCCGTGTCGAGGAAGTCATGCATGGACACGATCGTCGGCAGGCCGGGATAGCGCTTGATGATTTCCGCCGCCCACTTCAGCGAATCGTTCGGCGCATCGAACTGCAGGCCGATGTGGAGGAAGCGATAGCCGCCCGCCGTGAAGATCTGGGCACTGTCGGCACCGTCGTCATGGCTGGCGACGTACCAGGACTGGCCCTTGAAGTACTTCGACTGGTCCGAGAACACCTTCTTCCAGTTGGAAAGCCCGCCCGAATGCAGCATGCCCACGTCCGCCGCGCTGCGGACTTGCGCGGCAGGCGGATGGTTCGAATCCGTCCACATCGCGTCGTAGTCGTGATTGCCCGGCACGACCGAGAACGGCACCTTGCCCACGAGCATGTCCCAGCCCTGCCCAACGGTCGGCATTTCGACCGTATGGACCTTTTCGGTGGGCGCGAAGTGCGCCTCCATCATCGGGTTGGGCGCGCGCTTGAAACCGCGCGCGGCATGCGCCGGATCGATCATCATAGACTGGTGCTGCCAGTTGTCGCCCAGCCCGTCGACGAAGGCGATGTCGCCGCCGGCGCTCTTCAGGTTGGCGGCAACGAAGGCCATCTGGTCAAGGAACAGCTTGCTGGCGTCAAACGTGAAGCCCTCGGCCGTCTGGTGCGTGTAATCGACGTAGTTCTGCGTGTCGGGGATCACCGCGATAGTGAAGCTGTCGTCCTTGGCCTGGGCGGGCGCAGCAGCAAGAGCGATGCCGGTAAGGCAGGTGCAGGCGACGAGAAGGCGGGAAAGCGTTTTCATGGGCTTAACTCCGAAGGGTCTCAGGAAAAGGGTCAGAACGAGAAGCGCAGGGTCGCGCCGTAGGTCGCCGGATCGCCGAAGAAGGCGACGTAGGTGCCGGGAAGCACCGAGCCGTAGTTGAAGTAGTTGCTGGCGTACTTCTTGTCGGTGACGTTGCGGCCCCAGACCGACAGGTCCCAACGGTCGTCAAGCTTCAGGCCGACGCGCAAGTTGAGCAGGCCGTAGCCGCCGGTCTTGGTCAGTTCGGAATCGTCGAGCGAGCCGTAATACTTCGAGCGGAACGAGTATTCCGCGCTGGCATAGCCCACCAGCCCGGAGGTCAGTTCATGCTGGTAGTCGCCGTTGATGCCCGTGGTCCACTTCGGCGCGCCGGCGATCGGACGGCCCGAAAGGTCGCAAGTAGCCTGCCCCGTCACTTCGATGGGGCACGGACCTGCGGAATATTCGCGGTACTTGGCGTCGTTGTAGGCCACGAAACCATGGATCGAGAGGCCGTTCACCGGACGCACCGTGCCTTCAAACTCGACACCCCGCGTGCGCGCGCTGCCGGCATTGGTCAGCAGCTGCACGACCTGGTTGTTGACCTCCATCAGCACGTTGGCCTGATAATTGCGGATGTCGGTATTGAACACGCTGAGGTTGAGGGTCAGCGCATGGCTCAGGAAGTCGCCCTTGATGCCGACTTCATAGTTGGTCGCCGTCTCGGGCAGGACCTTGAGCGCCTCGGCATCGAGCCCGGCCGGCGGCAGCGTGGTGTTGAGGCCGCCCGCCTTCTGCCCGCGCGAAATCAGGGCATAGGCCATGACTTGCGGATTGAAGCGGTAGTCGGTGCTGATCAGGAACGACGGCGCGGTATTGCTGATGCGCGCGTGGATCGGGCCTGCCGCCTGCGAGGCAAGCGCGGCGACCGGATCGCCGGTGGCATTGCTGACCGGGACCGGGCGGGTGACGTCTTCTTCCTTGGTCTCATACGTCACGCGAAGGCCGCCGGTCACGTTCCACTGCGGGGTGACGTGCCAGTTGACCTGACCGAAAGCGGCAATGCTGTTGGTCTCGGGCGCGGCCTTGGTGTCCCAACGGGTGCCGTTATAGGCCAGCAGGGTCGCCAGTGCGGGCGAATAGGGCGCATAGGCCTTGAGCGTCGCGGTCGGCATGCCGGCAAGCCACGCGGCAGCCTGGTCCCCGTAGGAAACGTACTGCGTCGTATCGACCTTCTGGTGGAAGTAGTAGAGGCCGCCGACCGCATCGAAGTTGCCCATGCGCGGAAGCGCGAGACGTACTTCCTGCGTGAACTGGCGATCCTTGATGTGGTAGCCGCCGTACAGGGCATCGGCGCTGCTGCCCTCGGTGTCCGACGCGGAATCGTACTGCCAGTAGCGATAGGCCGTCAGCGAGGTGAGCGTGAAGCCGTCGCCGAAGGTCCAGTTGACTTCGGCCGAGCCCGCGCCCTGCCGGGTGCCCGTGCTGTAAGGCCCGCCCGCAGCCGTCGTCAGGCCGTCGGGATCGACCGCCAGGATCGCGCCGGTGGCATCGAGCTTGGTCTGGATCGCGGCCGGCGTGAGACCCCAGCTGGGGATCACGGTAACCGCGCCGGAGCTTTGCTGCTCCCGCGCATATTCGCCGATCAGGCGCACGCTGAGATCGTTGGAAGGCTTGTAGAGCAGTTGGAGCCGCGCGCCGCGACGGCCCAGGTCGCTGACCTTCTTGCCGTTCGCGATGTCCTTCACGATCCCGTCGCGCGTGGTGTCGTAACCCGTCAGGCGGAAGGCAAGGTTGTCGGTGATCGGGCCGGTCAGAGTGCCCTGATACTGCTGGTAGTTGAAGCGGCCGTACGTCACCGCCGCGCGGCCACTCCAGTCGAATTGCGGCAGTTCGGTGGTGATGTTGACGGCGCCCGCGGTGGTGTTCTTGCCGAACAGCGTGCCCTGCGGACCGCGCAGCACTTCGATCTGCGCAATGTCGATCAGGTCGGACGCAGCCATGCCCGGGCGGCCGAGATAGACGCCGTCGACGAAGACGCCAGCACTGTTCTCCAGCCCGTCGCTGCCCGGATTGTTGCCGATGCCGCGGATCGAGATACTGGTCTGGTGACCATTGGTGACGACGACATTGGTGCTGGGGACGAGCTGGTTCAGGTCCTCCAGACGGATGTGATCGTTACGGCGCAGGTCGTCTCCGCCGATCGCGGTGATCGCCAGCGGCACGTCGCCGATCCGCTCGCGCGTCTTGCGCGCGGTGACGACGATGTCGGCCTGCGAGCCGCCGTCCGCATCTGCGGGTTGCGCCGGAGCCTCCTCCGCATAGGCTTGTCCGACGCTCAGCGCGAGGACACTCGAAAACAACGCAAGTTTCTTGATCACGACCCGAATCCCTACTTCGATTGCGATTTACGAGACGAGCGTGTATCGTTATTTTATGACAGAATTGTGAGACGTTAGAGGTTTACGGGGGACGGGAATGACGGAAGGAAGCAAAGCACTGGAGCCGGTATCGACGCCCGCACGGGGCCGTGGCCGCCCGCGCGACGAGGAAAAGGACGCGGCCATCGCCGAGGCCACATGGCGGCTTCTGGCGGAGAAAGGCTATGAAGCGCTCACGTTCGAAAGCGTGGCGGAACTGGTGGGATGCAGCCGCTCGACGCTCTATCGCCGCTTCGCCAACAAGGCCGAACTGGTCGAGGCGACGCTGGGCCAGACCTCGCGCCGGATCGAGCCGAGGATCGACGATTCGATGAGCCCGCGCGAAGTGCTGATCGCGCATGCCCGCGCGCTCTGCACCTACATGGCAGGTCCGCGCGGCCCGGCAACGCTGATGATGTCGTTCAGCGCCGAGCACCATGCCGAACTGGCCGCCGCCATCGCCCGCCACGGCATGAACGAGCAGACCTTCTACTTGCGCGAGTTCGAACGCGCCCGTCCCGGTACGTCCGAACAGGTGCGCGACTTCGCGTTCAACACGCTGATCGGCACGATCATCTTCCACGTCGCGGTACTGCGCACGACATTGACCGAGCGGCAGATCATACGGCTCGTGGACGGCGCGCTCACGCTGCTGGAGATGGAGCCAGGGTGATGGACCAGAATTTTCCGGCCCAAGGTCAAGGATTAAGGCTGCTGCCGCGATCTGATGTTGGAGAACTTCAGCTGACTGGGCTGCCGACACTTTGCCGATTCAACGGGATTGATCGTGCATCCGTCTCCGCAAGAGCGACAACGTTTGGTACGTGCGACATATTCTATTGCCAATGGGTCGTGGCTATTGCTTCCATCCAAAGCAGCGGACTGCCGCTCCAGTAATCGGGTGGGCTGTATCCTCCACAACCCGTAGACCGTGTCGCTCATAGAAGCGGTGCCCGGCGGCATTGGTCACGGGCGTCCGAAGTGTGAAGCCTGTTGCAAGCTGCCGCTTCGCTTCATCGAGCAGCGCAGCGCCAATGCCTTGGCGTTGAGCGTCTGGCGCGACGAAAAGCTGATCGAGAATGCCTTGCTCAGGGATGGTCGCAAGCAGCCCGACGATATGACCGTCAACCACAGCAACATTCAAACACCAGCCATTTTCGATGCTAATGCGGTCCAGCAAAGTGCGTGGATCATCGAGGGCAGGTGCACCTCCATCCATCAGGCTAGCGCTTTCATACCAAATGGCAGCGATAGTTTTGTATTCGTTGGGCTGAGCCAGTCTGATTTCCATGTCCGTTCCAATTATCCGCGGCAACGCGGACCGACTGCGGGATCCTCAAGAAGCCGCCGTATGCCTGATGCGCAGCTACGCGCCTTGCGCTAAGCTCTAACAGACACCGATCGGGGCGCGCTGCAGCAATGAGGGATCATGGCACCACCCTTACCGCGAGGATGTCAGCGGGCGCGCAAAGGATCATCCCATCAATCCAGAAATCGTCAAGGGCGAGGCGGTAGCTGCAGTAGATGTGATCCGCTTCGAAATTAATCCCGACGATCCGCGTCCAACCTAACCCCACACGGTTGATGTAAGCTTCCACCTCGGCTCCGTGCGCTTCGGAATCGAGAATGCGCTTTGCCGACTCTATCGAAATCGCCGTGTCGTTCTCAGGTCGGGTCATCTCAACCGCGCCATTGCCGGACAATCAAGAACCCCATCTTGATAGTCTGGTCATGTCATCGTCAAGCCAATGTCATTCCTGGGACATCAGATGATCTACTGCCTGATTTCAAGGCCGTAGTCATGGTCAAACATGATCCGCTCTTCCGGGCCCTCTTTGCGCCCGATCTTCCACCATTCCCGCAAGAGGACGAGCAAGTCATGGGCGAGCACGGCATTGCGATCCCGGCCGCCTTTACCGCACTCGCCCCGGAGCAACATGCGTTCGCTGTCGATGTCCCGAACCTTGAGGCGGGACACTTCCCCCGCGTGCAGGCCGGCTCCATAGGCAACGGACTGGATCGCCTGGTGCTTTATGCTGGTCGTGGCATTCAGCATCCGGCCCATTTCATCGCGGCTGAGTACGGTCGGCAACCCGGGGGGATGCGTCACCCCGGTGGAGCTTGCGGGTCAGGTCAAGTCAGGGCGATCGAGCGTTCATATGTAAAAGAACCGGAGCGCCGATACCGCGGTGTTCATGGCCGGGGCGCCTCCCCCCATCTCCGCGCAAATCTCCATCGGTCGCCGTGTCAGGCGGCCGTCCAAGCCAGATCGCGAACCGTTCAACATCGCGCAAGTAGTTGCGCTGCGTGGTCCGGCAAAGACGGTGGACCTTCATGTCCTCGATCATCCGCTCCCGAAGCGTAGTGGCGGGGGCTGACTCGACGTCGTTTCCCTGTCGATCGAGTGAGATTTCCTAGCCCGCCTCCGCAGCCGACACGCAGCGCCCGGGAACTCCTCCCAAAAACCTTGGTCAGGTGTGAGTTAAAGGCGGCCCGGGCGCATGGGCAGCAAAAGCTCGGTTGAGCGTCCCATTACGTCAGATTGCAACAATTGGCTCATAACCGCCGGCTTGCCGTGGTCGCTATCCAGTGCAGAAGTAATCCTTATCGACGTTTGACGCCATGGGCCCTCTCCCTGGTGGCGGGAGCCGTTTGTCTACCCACGCCGGCGATGAGCCGAGATCGCTGCACCGGCATCTCACTGTCTCAGGCGCTGGTGGAACTGGGGCAGAAGTCGGGCATCACACTGGCCTTCAACGCAGCGCGCGTTCCCAATCGATGCGTCTCCCGGCCCGATCAGAGGGACGCGATGAAGGCACTGGCAGACCTTGCCAGACAGGCGAACCTGCGCCTCGTCACGCTTCGTCCCAATCTCTATGCGCTGCTCCCTGCCGCGCGGGAAAATGACCGGCAACCGGCGCGCGGCCCGGCAAAGGCACCGGCCGCGCCCAAGACCATCGCCGCGCCCGAAGACAGCATCGTCGTAATGGCGCGGCGCGACGACGAAGCGGCGGCGAGCATGGTTTCCCGGCTGGCGACGGCGCCGACGGACATGGTCAGCGGAGACACGATGCGGCGGCTCCCCGCCACCAGCGCCGCCGATGCGCTGCGGCTCGTCCCGGGCCTGCAATTCGACAACCAGCGCGGCGTGCAGGTCTACCTGTTCGCGCGCGGCCTCGATTCCTCGTTCCATCTGGCAAAACTGGATGGGCGGACGGTGGCGATCAACGATCTCATCGAGAACGGCACGCCGATGGGGCGCAGTTTCCGCTTCGAGATGCTGCCTCCGGAGCTGATCGACACGATCGCGGTCACCAAGACCAATGCGACCGGCGACATGGATCCCACCATCGGCGTGACGGCCGATGTGAAGACACCCCGCCCTTTCACCACTGGACGCCAGTTGGTGCTGGCCGTGCAACAGACGCGCAGCGAACTGCGCCCTGAGCCTGCGAACGCGATTTCCGGGCTGGCGAGCTGGGTCAACGAGGCGGGCAATTTCGGCATTCTGGGCGTTCTGGCGAGCCGGAACCTCCATCTGCGCAACGACCGCCTGATGGAGTTCGAATGGACGAAGGACCGTTGGCCGGACCTGTTCCCGGCGGGGACCTACACGCCCGGCCGGGTGCGGCCCACTATCGAGCTTGAGGATCGGCGGCAGAAATCCGCTTTCGTCGCGCTGCAATGGCAACCCGCCCCGGGGCATCAGCTGGAACTCACGGCGCTGCGCACTCGGCTGGATGTTCACTACGACGAGTTCGGCCTCGACATCTATCCCGACGATCCGACCTACAACGATCCCGAATTCGTTCCGGGCACGGCGAAACTGGTCGGCAATACCGTGGTTGCCGGCACTATCGACAATGTCCGCTGGATGGGCTCGCAGGAGACGAGCCTCAACCGCCACGATCTTCTGGTCACGGGCCTGAAGTACACCGGGGCGGCAGCGGCATGGCAGTGGAGCGCGGATATCGCCTATTCGAATGCCCACAGCTATCACCCGGACGGACAAGGCACCTCGCGCGAGCGCATCGCGTTTCTTGCGCCGCTGACCTTCGATTTTTCCGGCGGTTACAAGAAGATCGCCAGCCTTGCGACGAATGTGAACCTGCTCGACCCCGCGACCTATCAGGGCTGGATCTACAATTACGCGCCCAAGGATTCGCGCGATACCGATGCCTCGGGGCGGGTGGACGTGGTGCGCAGCCTCTCGTCCGTGGCCACCACGCTTCGCGCGGGGATCACGTTCGAGCGCAGGACAAGGCGATATTGGCGCCGGGATTACTTCGTGAACGATCTGGTCGGCACGCCGCTGAGCGACTTGCCCGCAGGTTCCATCGTCACGATGCCGGTGAGCGATGCGTTTTCCGGCGAGGGCGGGATTCCCCACGAATGGCTGGTCCCGAAAGCGGGCGCCATTGCCGATATGCTGCTGACGCCCGGTGTGCTGAGCCAGCCGCTCACCGCCGACGATCTTGCCGCCACGTACGACATCGTCGAGAACGTGCGGGCGGGCTATCTCGCCGCCGACTTCGCGAGCAATCTGGGCGATCTGCCGCTTACGGCCACGGCAGCGCTGCGGGTCAGCGATACCCGGCAGCGCTCCAGCGGCTATCAGGAAATCGGCGAGACGGCCTATCCGGTCTCCTATTCGCGGCGCTATGTCGTCGCTTTACCCAGCGTGGCGGCCAGGCTGGATCTCGGTCCGTCGTGGGTGCTCCGTCTGGCCGCCGCGCGCAGTTTCACGCGGCCCAATCTCACCGATATCGCTCCGCGTTTCACCACCTCGCTGGAGAACCGCACCGCCTCGGGCGGCAATCCGGACCTCAAACCCTTCACCGGCACAAACGTGGATATCGCGCTGAGCTACTACGGGCCGGGCACCAGTTCGGCGACGCTCACGCTGTTCCAGCGCTATCTGGACAATTATCTGACATCGCAGAACAAGCCGGTGGACGTGCCGATTTATGGCACGCTGATCGAAAGCATTACCGTGAACGGCAATGCCGCGGTGGTTTCGGGGATCGAGGCCGATTGGTCCGTGCCTGTCGATCTGCCCCATCCGCTGGGCGGACGGCTGGCACTGGACGGATCGGTCACGCTCAACGGCGTGCGCGCCAGTTTCGATGCCGGGGACCGCGTCATCCGCAACGAACTCGTGGGCCTGTCCCGCTTGAGCCTGACCGCGCGGGCGCATTACACGCGGGATCGCTGGAGCCTCAATCTCGGCTATTTCTGGCGGAACCGCTACCTCAATTCCTACGGCAGCAGCACCGTGGGCGAAGAGTACGTCGCGCCGCTGGGCACGCTGGATGCACAGATAAGCTGGGCAGGACCCCGCAATCTCGTCTTCAGTTTCGGCGCAACCAACGTTACCGACGCCCGGAAATATCTCTACGGCATCGATGCCAGCCAGCCCAAGGAGGTCAATATCTTCGGGCGCCGCTTTGTCCTTTCCGCTACCTGGAAGTTGAACCCCTGATGCCAGACGGTCAGCATGGTCCCTTGTCGTTCAGCCGGCGGTTGGAGGAAGCGCGTGCGTTCGACGCTTTCGTGCAGCGGCACCGCATGCCGCTCGAACGCTATTTCCGGCGGCGCGGCGCCACGCATGAGGAAGCCGAGGACCTGACGCAATGCGTCTTCCTCAAGCTGCTGGACAAGATGAAGACGGAAAACGCCGACGTGCCGGACGGCTATGTCTTCTCCGCGGCGGCGAGCGTCTTCATCGATCATCGCCGCAGCCTTTCGGTCAGGCCGATCGGCGCGCTGGCTACCGCGCTCGACGAGAATTTGGCATGCGACGCGCCGCTTCAGGATCGCATTGTTGAGGATCGGGAAAATCTGCGCGTTATACGCAAGAGAATTCTTGCCTTGCCATCAAAGCTTTCGCGTGCGTTCATTCTTCATCGTTTCGACCAGTTATCCCAGGCTGAGATATCCCGGCGAATGAACGTGTCCGTAAGTTCTGTAGAAAAATACATAGCCGCAGCGCTGGAGAAATTGGGTTACCCGATGGCCGGATCCGATGACGAATGACGAAAGGCAGGCCGGGGCTCGCGATCCCGCCTTCGATGCCATTGCCGAACTCGTCACGCGCGGCCTTGCCGGTCCGCTGAGCGCGGAGGATTCCGCCGAACTCGACCGCCTGATCGAGACGACGCCGAACGGCGGGTGCTTTGCCGAAGAGCTTGTGGACCGCTGGACGCTCGCCGGCATTGCCGGAGACCCGCGCGGCACGCCGGCCACGTCCGATCTCGACGTGCCGGTGACCGAGGAATACGCGGCCGTGCCGGAAACCGAAGAACGCGGCCATGGCTGGCGCCGCCGCATCGTCGGCCTGGTCGCCGCTGTCGTGGTTCTAGCGGTTGGCGGCGGTCTTGCGGTTCACATGCTGCGATCGCAAGCCGTGCAGCCCGTGCTGATCGCCGCGACCGATGCGCCGATGACCACGACCTTGCAGGACGGTTCGCGGGTTTCGCTCTCGCGCGACGGCAAAGTGCTGGTGCGGATGGAGGAGCATCGGCGGGTGCTGCAGCAGATCGGGGGCGAAGCCTATTACGAGGTGGCCAAGGACCACACCCGGCCCTTCACCGTGGAAACGTCCGGCTACCGCGTGACGGCGCTGGGAACGCGCTTCAATGTTTCTCCCGACCCCACCGGAACGCAGATCGACCTGCTGGAAGGCCGCCTGCGCATCGAGACCGACCGCCCCGGCGACCAGCCGGTCTTCCTGACCGCGGGACAACGCTTCGTCGGCGGCGCGCATCCCCGGATCGAGGCGGCAAATCCGGCAGCGGCCGATTGGCGGTCCGGCCGCCTCGTGTTCAACGACATGCCGCTGAGCGAAGTGGCCGCGAAACTGTCCTACTACAGCGGACGCCGCGTCGGCATCCGCAGCCCGGCGGCAGGCAAGCTGCGGTTTTCCGGCGTGCTGCGCTGGGACATGCCCGGCGATTGGTCGGCCGCGTTCGAAGCGACGCTTCCGGTGAAAGTCGAGCAGGCGCCCGATGGCATCGAGATCGTCGCCCTCGCTGATTGAGGCCCCTCCAAAGTTTTTTGTTGCAGTTTTATTTAAGTTTTGAGGGTCGCCCGGGCGGCTCCGTTTCCCCCAGCGAGGTCCGTCCAAACCGGCGGACCCATGAAACGCTCTCGTTGGGGAAAACATGTCATTTGATCTAACTCGCCGGACGGCTCCCGGCATCGCCAGTCTGTTCGCATTGTCGATAGCGCTGGCAACGCCGGCGATGGCCCGCGGCGCTGACGCTACGGCAGACGACGCCGCATCGGCCGGGAATTCGGGCGACGCACTGGAATCGGCAGCGTCGGACTCCAGCATTCTCGTCTCCGGCACCCGCGCCAGCGACGCCATTGCCGCCAAGCGCGATGCCATCGGCGTGAGCGAAGTCATGTCGCGCGACGAACTGAAAGTGCGCGCGGGCGCGACCGTCGTCGATGTGATCTCGCACCTGCCCGGCCTTTCGGGCTCCAGCGACATGGGACTTGGCCAGGCGGCGACCGGCGAGCAGGAATTCGTCTCGATCCGCGGCATCGATTCCTCCTACAATGCCTATACGATGAACGGCGTGCGCTTGCCGCAGGCCGATCCCAATTCCCGCGCGCTGTCGCTGAAGATGCTGCCGCCCAACGGCATCCAGTCGGTCGTCGTATCGAAGACCCCGAGCGTCGACATGGATGGGGACGCCATCGGCGGCATCATCGACATCCGCACGCCGACCGCGTTCGATTACGACGGCCCGCACATCGGCATCAACGTGCAGGGTCATGGCGCCCAGCTCGCCCGCAGGAGCGGTGCCGACTGGGGCGGCGGCGGTGCTTCCGCCGAGTTCGCACGCCGGTTCGGCAATGGCGCATGGGGTATCTACGCCACCGCCTTCTACGACGAGAAGAACACCGCCGGCCAGACGGTCGAGGCCACCGGCTATGCGCCCGATCTCGCTTCGGAAGCCAGCGACACCAACTATCGCGACATCAGCGGGCTGACCGCCACGGGCGTGCGCTATGACTACTACGTCAGCAACATCAAGCGGTTCGGCGGCAACGCCTCGCTCGACTATCGCGGCGCCACGCAGACGTTCAGCCTGCAAGGGTCCTATGCCCGCTACAAGATGACCGGCGAGGAGACGCAGCACAGCATCCTCAACGGCCAGAAGAGCCTCTATTCCAACGGTACCACCTACAGCCCGGTCGGCATCATGCCCGGCGGCTATTTCCAGCTGCGCGACCAGACCGAGCAGATGATCACGGTAAAGGCCAAGGGCACGACCGACCTCGGCAAGCTTCACCTCGCCTACGAAGGCTCGTTCGGGCGCAGCACCACGGCCCGGCCGAACTATATCGAGGGCAGTCTCTACGGCACGGTCAACACCACCGGCTATGCGACCGGCATCGATCTCAGCAATCCGGCGAACACCAAGGTCAGCTACGATTCCGATGCCACGCGCGACTACGCGCTGAACCCCGACGGCGTCAGCCTCTGGAAATTCCAGGGTTCGGACAGCAGCAGCGCGGCCAACATGTACACCGGCCGCTTCGATGCGACCTATGACGTGAAGAGCGGCATCCTCGACACGCTGGTCGCGGGCTTTAAGGTCAGCGCCACCGACCGTAACCAGTATCAGCACCAGTTCTTCGGCGACAATGGCGACAATTTCGTCATCGTCGACAGCAACGGGGTCAAGCGCCCGTTCGACAATCCCGCCGGGCCGGTTTCCTCGGCGCTGCCAGGCCGTAACCTGTCCTCGATACTCGGCAACTACGCCGGCACGTTCCGCGTCTATGACCGTTCGACCTTCGAGAACGGCGTCCTGCCTTATATCTACACCGATCAATACGCGCTCGACGCCGATGGCAATGTAGTGGGCAACCCCGGCGCCTATACGGTGAACGACTACAACCGCTATACTGTAAAGGGGCAGGAGGACATCTACGCCGCCTATGCCGCCGCGAACTTCAAGATCGGCGACCTGACCGCCGCCGCCGGCCTGCGCTACGAATACACGCACTTCAGCAGCAGCCAGTGGTCGGTGGACGGCGATACCGGCGCTTTCCAGAAATCAGGCAACAACTACGGCGAACTGCTGCCGAGCCTGATCCTTTCGTACCGCCCGAACGCCGAACTGGTGCTGCGCGGCGCGGCGCGCCGTTCGTTCACCCGCCCGGCTTTCGGCCTGCTCGCCAGCCCGGTCGTCATTTCCCGCAACGACATCACCGGCGATATCTCCGGCATCAGCGCGGGCAACCCGGACCTCAAGGCCTCGACCGCCAACAACTACGACCTGTCCGCCGAATGGTACGGCGCGCATGACACCGTCCTTTCCGTTGCCGGCTATTACAAGACGATCAACGACTTCATCTACTCCGCCAGTTCCACCGGCGCGCTGCCGTCGGCAAGTAATGCCACCAGCAACAACGGCGGTGTCACCACCTCGATCCCCGAGAACGGCAAGGACGCCGATCTCTACGGCATCGAGCTCAATGCCCGCCATTACCTGCGCGACCTGCCGGGCTTCCTGAGCGGCTTCGGCGTGGGCGGCACGCTCACGCTCCAGCGCTCGAGCGCGGACAGCGGTCGGACCGATCATTACGGCCGCAAGACCTGGCTGCCGCGCGCGCCGGAGACCATCTACAATCTCGACCTGTTCTACGACGCGCATGGCGTTCACGCCAACCTTGCCTACCAGTATCAGGGGCTGCAGCTGCTCGGCCTGACCAGCAACAACCTCGACACTTATCTGCAACCCTCGAAGACGCTGGACCTTAGTGTCGGCTATACCTTCGGCAACGTGAGCATCAGCGGCTCGGTCCAGAACCTCACCAACAACGTGCTGTTCTACAAGACGCTGGGCAAGTCGAAGCAATACCTCGGCACGCAGGACGGAGGCGGCAACGGCTCCTATGTGGCCACCGGGCGCTTCTTCAACCTTTCGGCATCGCTGAACTTCTAACGAACCTTCACTCCAGGGGCGGGGCCGGGATCTTCCGGCCCCGCCGTTTTTCGTCAGATGCGAGTTTGGAATTTTCAATGAAGCACGCCGCCTGGCCCTCTATCGCACTCGCCACTTTCGCCTTTGCCGCGCCCGCGCATGCGGCGACCGACCTTCCCGACACGGTGCTCTCCGGCGTGCTGGAGCGCGGCGACCTCGGCAGCTACCGCGAGCTGCCGTTCGACGTGCCTGAAGGAACCAGCAAGATCACCGTCGATATCGCCTGGGAAGGGCGCGAGAACGGCACGATCCTGGTGACGGGGCTCTACGATCCCGAGCGCCTGCGGGGCTGGGGCGGGGGCATCAAGCCGCACATCGTGGTGGCCAACACTTTCGCCAGTTCGTCCTACCTGCCCGGCCCCATTCGCGCGGGCCGGTGGCGACTGAGCCTCTCGGTCGCAAGCATCCGCCCGGGTCAGACCTCGCACTATAAGATGACGGTGCACTACGATCGCGGCCCTGCCGCGCAAGTCATCTCGCCGGTCCCGGTCAATGCCGCTCCCGGCTGGTATCGCGGCGACCTGCATGTGCACACCGGCCAAAGCGACGCCGCGTGCCGCAGCCAGAGCGGCCGGGCCATCCCCTGCCCGGTCTATTTCTCGCTCAGGCAGGCATCCGATCGCGCCCTCGATTTCGTGGTGGTGACCGATCACAACGTGAATTCGCAGGTCCCCTTCCTCGCGGAACTGGCTCCCTATTTCGACAGGATGCTGGTGATCCCCGGCCGGGAAATGACGACCCAGTACGGCCATTACAACCTGCTCGGCATCACCGATTTCGTGGACTTCCGGCTTGGCGCGCCCGGCGCCGCCGATATCAATGCGCTGTTCGATGCCTCGGCCGAGACCGGCGCGCTGATTTCGGTGAACCATCCCGAGATTCCCACGGGCGAGGATTGCCTCGGCTGCGGCTGGAGCGCGCCGAACACCGATTACAGCCGCGTCACATCGATGGAAGTCGCCAATGGCGGCATCGCGGCTGACAACAACGGCGCCTTCGATGACGGCAAGGGCTCCGGCACGGCCTATTGGGAAGACCTGCTCTCCAAGGGCTTCCACCTCACCGGCGTCGGCGGCAGCGACAACCACGATCCCGTCGACGGGCATCGCGGCAGTTCGCCGGTGGGCGGACAATCGCCCATCGGGACACCGACCACAGTGGTCCATGCACAGTCGCTTTCGCAGCCCGATATCCTCAAGGGCATCCAGTCCGGTCGGGTCTTCATCGACGTGGACGGATCGCATCGCGGAGCCCTGCTCGACATGTCCGCCACCAGCGGCAAGAGCGAGGCCGTGATGGGCGGAACGCTGGAACGCCGGCCCGGCGGCTCGGTCGACGCGCTCATCACGGTCGACGGCATGAAGGGCAACAGGGTCGATCTCATTGTCGATGGCCGCCATCAAACGCTCAGCGGCGGCGAAAGTCTGGCGAGCGGCCAGGCCGCGCTACAGTTTCGCCTTCCGGCGTCCGCCAGGGCGCGCTGGTTCAGGGCCGATATCCGCGACCAGTCAGGCAAGCGTCTCCTGATCGGAAACCCGATCTACATCGTTGCGCCACGTCCCTAGACGCGATCCGCCTAGGTATCATCGACTTTCTGACCTTTGCAGTTCATCATCAGGGCGTGGAAGGCGCTGGGAGTGACGCCCATGACCTCGTATCGTGACAGCTGGCGAGAAGTCAGTCGCAACACGATTATCCGGCTCGAGTGCGTCTTGTTTCGGTAAGCCATGGAACGGCTCAGTGTTCGAAGCGGTGGAGGATGAAGGGCAAAGAAATTTCGACGGATAGCCGGCGAGGTAACGGCAAGTACCAAAACAGGAACAGCATGGCAGTATTCCTGGCTTGACGGCGGCACCCACATCATCGAGCGGACGGAGAGCGGCGAACTTTTAATGCAGGACGGACGTGCCCGTTGTCTGGCACTCCGATCTGCATTCCAGTGGGATCGGTCACGGAAGCTGGTACCAAGGCAATTGTATGTCGGCTTCCCCTTTCGCCTCTGCGAAGCAGATGAGGTGGATGGCTCCCGCTCACGGCATCTAGGTGCCAAAGTGTGAAGGCTATCAGGCATTCACGAGCAGATGGGAGCCACCCAGATGGAGATTAGCACGATCGGCCTCGACTTGGCCAAGAACGTTTTCCAGATTCACGGTGTTGATACGCAGGGCAAGGCAGTTGTCGGCAAGTCATTGCGACGCTCTCAGATGCTATCATTCTTCCAGAAGCTCCCGCCTTGCCTAATCGGCATCGAAGCGTGCGGCACGTCGCATCATTGGTCCCGGGAGCTGACAAGGCTCGGTCACGAGGTCCGGCTGATGCCGCCAGCTTACGTCAAACCATATGTAAAGCGGGGAAGAATGACGCCGTCGATGCGGAGGCAATCTGTGAGGCGGTGACGCGCCCGACGATGCGGTTCGTACCGGTTAAGTCGCGCGAACAACAAGCTGGCCTGTCGTTGCACCGAGTGCGCAGCCTTCTGATCAGGCAGCGCACGCAACTGGTCAATTTGATGCGAAGCCAGCTTGGCGAGTTCGGCCTCGCAATCCCGACGGGACTAGGGCAGGCTCTGACCAAGGCGCGGCAGCTTGTTGATGATGAGGTAGCGTTTGACCTACCCGACCCTGCGAGTGAAATCATCGCCCTGCTTGCTAGGCAAGCATTGGAGATCCATGCGCGACTTCGCGAAATCGATCTGCGTATAGGGGCCATCCAACGTAGCGATGACGTGGCGCGTCGTCTGTCAACGATCCCGGGAATTGGCCCTGTCGGTGCAACTGCGCTGGCCGCGACGGTTGCTGACCCGCACCAGTTCCGTTCGGGCCGGCAGTTTGCGGCGTGGCTTGGGCTGACCCCACGCCAGAAATCGAGCGGCGGCAAGGAGCGCTTGGGGAGCATCACCAAGATGGGCGACAAATACCTACGGCAATTGCTGGTGATCGGCGCGACTTCGATGATCCGGCGCGCCAAAGACAAACCCGATGCGGTCGATCCGCGCCTGATCGCTCTTCTGGCGAGAAAGCCTGCGAAGCTGGCGAGTATCGCTCTGGCCAATAAAATCGCGCGGATCGCCTGGGCTATCATGACACGTGGCGAGGTCTACCACGCTCGTCACCTGCCGGCATTGGCGGCATGACATGGAGATCGGGCTGAGGCGATCGGCCCAATGACGTTTTGAGTGCAAAGAGAAGTGATGGCGAAACCGGGCGGACCGGAGCGAGGACAATCCATGGAACGGCTAAGGCGTATATAGCCTGCTAAGCTGATAGGAACCTCGTTCGCGAACCCCATCAGGGCCAGCAGTCCCTAGCTGACTGCACCCGTCCAAAAGCCAGATCCTCAAAATGTGCTTGCAACGCGGGAGCCATCCACAGATGCCGTTCCGGACACGCCAACTAAGCGGAATCTGGACAACTTCAGAGGCCGTCTTTTCGAAGCCCTGCCGATAATGCACCAATGCCTTTATGGAGCATGAAAAAGATCGATACGTAGGCGGAAGGGAACGGCGCACAATTCTCTACACGGCCGTAGGGATTGTAGGAGTCTTCCTCTTTATAAATGACCTAGTGGGCCAGATTAATGGCGGCGGGATCATATTGCTCATGTCCGGTATCCGATCAGCAAATGCTCAAGTTCCGGCCATCGATATTGATATCGCCGGCCTGAGAACAGTATTCATGGTAGGATGTGCCTTCGTGATCGCCAGCATCGGAATGGCATTGAAGGCCGACATCACAAAAAAGGGGCCGCAATTCATATTCATTTTCTCTATCATCGCTGGCGGATTCACTGCGGATTCAACGTTTGATGAACCTCTGATCGACAGGTACATGACCGCACGTGGGTACAGCCATTGTGCTCTCCGGGATCACGAGGTGGGGCGCGGCAAAGGGAGTGTTTGGTTCAATAGTTATGTATTGAACGCTGCAGCTTGCTCCAGAGTTGGATCTGCGCGTTGACGTCCGGTTGCCCCAACTTTTCCGACTTTGGCGGCGCTTGCTTCGGGTGCCAGGAGCGGTCGGTCGTTCAGCCGAAGGGCGGCTTTTCAAGATTTTAACCTGTTAGCTGCCTGTTCGGAGCCGCCGACTCAGCGGACAATCCGGCTAGGGAGCTTCAGCCTTATCTGCTCAAACAGCGATGTGAACTTTGGGGATAGCTGGATCGATTTTCCTCGTTCGCACCGCTGAGCCAGGCGTTGCCAAACTTCGCCTGCTCTATGTCGAGCCCGAGGCTCGCGGAACGGGCGTAGGCGGACGATTGATCGAGGCCTGCGTCGACCGCTCCCGTGCCGTGGGTTACGCGAGACTGGATCTGTGGACCGATAGTCAACTGGCGGCCGCGCGTCGGCTCTACGAGCGCGCGGGCTTCAAGCGGCGGGAAACCAAACGCGAGCGCCACTTCGGACAGGACATCGGAAGCGAAACATGGTCGCTGGACCTGTAGCTTCGATCCCGAGCGCTAATCCGTTTTGATGGTTGCCGGCCAGTTCTGCTTGTTCATGGTGACCGTCTTCCGTGAAGGAAGAACCGGAGTGGGAGGCGCGACCCGATTCAGCAACGACGGCAGGCTCTATCAACCCTTGTGCCGCCGCCGTCCCTTGCCTCGCTAATGCGGGACCAAGGGCTATTAGCACTTGAAGCCCTATCGGACGCAATGCTAACCATCCTTAGTAAATAGCGAGTCGCTCTCCCTTGATGGCACAAGACCCGGATCGAGCGACCTAGTTCTATGAGAGGATCAGCCAGATGGCCAAGCCAGCCACGCCTTTACCAGCCTCCAACAAGGCGAAGATTGCTCGCCGGGTTGTCGAGGTGCTCGAGTATTTCGACGAAGCCCACCCGGAAGCTACTGTGATGGATCTCGTGCGGCGCTACGACCGTCCGCAGTCGAGCACGTCGGAATTGATGATGTCGATGGTCGAACTCGGCCTGCTTCAAAAGGACCATGTTACCCGGGCCTACAAGCCTACGCCGCGCACTGCGCTCATCGGCACTGCCGGTCAGCACCAGTTCGTCCGCGACGGCAGCATTGTCCGCCTGATCGACAGGCTCGTCGAGAAGACGGGCCTGTCGGTATCGCTGACCACGCTGGTGGGTCTCGATAGCCAGATCGTTCATTGGCGCCACGGCCCGCAGGCCATGGCGTCGACGCGCGAATTGGCCAGCGGGGTCAAGGAACAGGCTCAGCAGAGCGCTGCGGGATTGCTCATGCTCTCGACAATTCCGATGCAGCGCCGGGAAGGCATTGTGCGCCGCCTCAATGCCGAGGCGCCTGATGACAGGAAGTTCCAGGTTGCCGAAGTGCTCGCAGAAATCCAGGCTGCCGGTGCGCGGCGTTATCTAGTCGGGCCAATCGGGTTTGGTAGCAACGCCTGGGGCTTTTCGACACTGATGCCGCGGCAGCCCGACGACAGACCGATGGCACTCAATCTTATCTACGGCCAGAACGAACCGACAAGCTCGAGCGAGATCATCAAGACCGTCGGCACCGTGATGCGCCAGTGCCTTGTAGACGCTCCTCCGATCGAGCGCAGCCACGCGATCTATGCTGCGGACTGACCACGAGCGGCCACTATCCCTACCCTTTGCGGAAAATTCCCGGACGCAGATTTCCTCCCCGTCGCAGCGGCCCGCACTCGTCGATGAGACGAACATGAGCGCGATGGGTGCTCTCGATCGCATGGCCGCAGAGACGCAGCATTACCGGCCCAAACGGGGGCATGGTCCCGGCAATGCTGCGTCCGCAAGTTACTTTGCAAGTGCCGATTCAATGCGGCACCAACAGACACGCGATCTGCTTGCTGAAGCCTTTCAGCTGCGACCCAAAGGGCTCGACGCGAGCAAAGCGCGTGCAGCAAAATGTTCCGAATTCGACGCTTTAGGCAACAAATTTATTAAGTGAGGAACTGCTTTCCCGGTGGCATCTCTTTTCATCCTTGCCGTCTGCGCAGTGCACGTGTCTCTGGAACGCGACGGCTGGTCAGGATGCGCCCACTGTCTCACGCCCCAGCACATTGCCCTCATTGACCGCACCGAAGCTTCGAGACCACGCGCGGTGCGCCGGTTTCACCAAGGCAAACGTCGCGCCAAAATGCACGCCGCCGCCCCCGGCACGCCATCCGCCGCGATCCTGCTATAGTGCGCAGGCCTCCCGTTCGAGCGGGCGCGGGGCCCGCGACAAAGTCATCAGAAGCGTCGCGCCTGCGAGGACCGCCGTTCCCGAGATTACCAGGAACATGTTGAATCCCCCGGTCCTGGCCAGGGTAAGGCTGAGCAAGGCTGCGCCCAAGGCCGCCGAAGCAGACATTACCGCGGTCATCAGCCCCATGACCGAGCCGTAGATTCTCATCGGGAAGCACAGAGCCACCAGGAACGCGATGATGTCACCTTCGGCACCGAACGCGAAACCAAGGAAGAACACGGCAGTCGTCAGGACCGCAGGCGCATCGAAACTCGACGCGATTATGAACAACCCAAGGCTCGGTAAGGCTAGCGTTATGAAGGAAATAACGAAAGGATTGAAGCGATCGAGGGCGAGGCCGGTCAGAAGCCGGCCGGTCAACATACCGATCGACAACGCACTGATCATTACCGATGCGCCGCGCCCGGTCACCCCATTGTCGAGCAGCACCAGCTTGAGCTGGGTCAGCATGATTACTTGCGGGAGATTGCAAAGGAGCATCGCCGCCAGCAAAATCCAGAACGCCGGAGCATTGAAGATGATCGGATAGTCCTCTCGCGCGCGCCGGCGCGGTGCGCCGACGATGGCCTCACGGTCGACTTCAGGCGGGATGAGCAGGAAAGTGATGGTTCCCGCCATCGCCGCGAAGATCGCGAGCATCTGATAGGCAGCCCGCCAGCCATGGGCTTCGACGTAATCATTGAGGATCGGTCCGCCGATCGCGCTGACCAGCGCGGGCCCCGAGGCGACGATGGCAAGGGCGGCCCCTCGCGCAACCGAGATGCACTGGACGGGAAGCCGCGAGTAGACGGTCGCGGTCGTGGTCAGGCAGATCACGCTCTGGACAAGGAAAATGACGATGTAACTGCGCAGCGAGCCGCTCATCAGGCTATAGGCCAGATAAACCAGCGGCAGGGCCACCTGACCGATCAGGGCGGTGAGCCTGACACCCAGCACATCGGCGATGCGCCCGACGAACGGAAACGCGAGTGAACTGACGATCCCGAGGCTTCCGACCAGAGCGAAATCGGCTTTCGACCAGCCGTTGGCGGCAATCATGCTGGGCGCGATCGCGCTGGTGATTGTCCCTGCCAGCGACATGCCCGTACCGACACCGATGGTCGCTGCCAGCAATGGACGCCAATTCGATTTCAACTCCGCCAGATAGGTCACTGCTTCTCCTTCCCGATCGCGTTCGCGTTCGCGCGCCGATCTGTCTTCATTATGCGACCGCAAAAGTCTGGCGTGCCCTTCATCGGAAGTTCCATGCGCGCTTGTCGCAAGCGTTCTCCAACGCGCAGGCGGAATCGCGTTTTCGCGCATGACGATACGATCCTGCGCATATTGCCGCGTAGGCCCCCAACGCTGCGGTTCGGAGAAGCGCGCCTGACGCTATGATGCCTCCCCGAACCACACCGGTGTCACTTCTTGGCCGGGATCTTGGCGAGATCGGCGTCGATCTTGGCAAGCGTATCGTCGGTCAGTTGGTCGGCCGCATAGGACTGGACTTCCTTCAGCGTCATGCCCCGGGCCTGATCTATCTGAGGATTTGCGATCAGGTTCGGGATGTACTTCTGGAGCACGGCCTTCGTTGCGGGATTGTCGAGCAGCGTGCCGAGGTCTGTCTTCGCCGTGGTGTAGCTGGTCGCGGCGGGCGCTGCTGCCGGGGCCTGAGCGAAAGCGGGCGAGACTGCCAGCGGCGATACGGCCACGGCGAGTGCCACGATCAGGGAATTCGTCTTCATCTTGTGTCCTTCCATTATGGTATTGGACTGGCACTCACGGACGTCCCGCAAAGAGCCAGAGGCTTGCACTCGATCGTTCGGTCGGCCGGCTTTCCCATTCGCTTCGCCAGGACCCACATTCTGCAATCTCGCGATGCCGAGTGATCTGGATTGTTCGGTCCGGCCAGCGAAAAATAGTGCCCACATTCCGAGAAGCGCGCTCTACATTGCTTCCGCGTCGGCGATCGCATTCACGGGTGAGAGCGCGGACGACGGTTTGCGGGCAAAAAGCTTTCGCCACCATTCGGCACGGCGATCGCAGATCTTGTCGTAATCGGTTTCGAACTTGGCGCGGGTGGTTCCGCAAATGCGATCCCAGATCGTTGTGTAGCCGCCGAAGTTCCAGTTGAAGAACTTGTGGTGCTGGTCGTGGAACGTCGAGGTGATGAACCACTTGGTGGCCCAACTTTTGTGCCACCAGCGCGGGAGGAATTCGAAGCCCGCGTGGACGTAGAGGCCCATGACAATGTTCGTAGGCAGGATCAGCGCTGCGGCCACCGCGCCGACCGGATGGCCCACCAGCGTCATTACCGTCAGAAAGATCGGCACAAACCCGCCGTTGATCACCGATTCCAGCGGATTGACCGACACCGTGGTAAGGAGGTTCGGCGAGGTCGACTTGTGATGGATCTTGTGGATCAGCGAATAGAACGGCTCCTTGTGCATCCCCCGGTGGAGCCAGTAGAACCAGGTATCGAACAGGAAGAAGTAGGCAGCGTATTCGATCGCTGCCCGCCACCAGGCAACCGGCGCATTATCGAAGGCGATGAAGCCGTAGCTGGTCAAGAGCCGGTTGGCATTACCTAAGATGAAGGCGGTCACGTACCCGCCGATGACGGCGACCAGAGCCTCGAAGCCCAATTGCTTCCATTTGAAGCCTCTGGGCTGGATCTTGTGCGCGCGCAGGAAGCCGGTCGAAAAAGCAATGACGATGGCCGATGCGACGAACCCGATCAGCCACAGATGCATCAACCATTCGCCGGAATAGATCATTCGAAGCATGTCGAAACTCGTTCAGATAAGCAAAACTTGAGGAGGGCTTGGAAAGCGCTTGCAGCGAGGATCTGGACAGCAAAGCGACGACGGCAGGGCCCGGCGAGGACATCTCCCCGGGCCTCTGGCCGTTATCGCATGAAGGCCACGCTGACGGGCTTCGGAATCGCAAGCCCGCGCCCGGTCGCACTGAGCTTGCCGGTCGCCGAATCACGCGCCCAGATCGAGATGTTGCTGGCGCCTTCCTCCGCGATCAGCAGCCAGCGCCCCCCCGGCGCCAGCGCAAAGCTCCAAGGGCGCTCGCCTACCTGGAGATGCTGGACTTCGGTGAGTTTGCCGCTGGCCTGGTCAATGGCGAAGACGCCGACCCCGCTCTCGCCTTCGCGGTCCGAGACGTAGAGAAAACGCCCGTCGTCGCTCACGGCGATCTCGCCTCCGCTTCGCCTGCCCTCGATACTGGCAGGCATGACGTCGACCGTCTGGATCGGTGTCAGCGTGCCCCGCTTCGCATCCCAGTCGTACGTCACGACCTGCGCGGTCAGTTCGGTGTTGAGATAAGCGAAGCGGCCGCTGCGCCCGAAGACAACATGACGCGGACCCGTACCCGGCGCCGACTGGGCAAAGGGCGGCTCGTTCGCAGAGATCGTGCGCGCCTTGGGATCGAAGCGCCAGACGAACGTGCGATCGGCCCCGAGATCGGGCACCAGCACATACTGTCCGCCGGGTGCGACCGTCGCACCGTGTGCGTGGGGCCCCTTCTGGCGTGGCTGCGGCCCCGTGCCTTCGTTCTGGCCCCGGCCGGTAACCTCACCCAACCTGCCGTCGGCGGAGACCGGTGCAACGGTGACCGAACCACTCCCGAAGTTGGCCGCGAACAACGAATGTGACAGCGGATCGTAATCGAGGTGGGTGGTGCCGCCGCCGCCCGCGCTGACATCGTTGATGGGGGTCAGCTTGCCGGTAGCGCGATCGACGCTGAAGCTGAACAGCCGCCCCTCGCTCTTGCCGTCATTGCCCGCCTCGCTCACCGAGAACAGTACCGGCTTGCCCGGCATCACGGTGAGCCAGGTCGGCAGATAGACTTGCGCGACTTCGCCGAGCGGCGTCAACATACCGCTGCGCGGATCGAACCATGCGCCGAACAGTTCCTTGCCCGGCTCCGATCCGTGCGTGCCGAAATAGACCAGTTGCCGCGTTTTGGCAGCAGCCGGGGCAGCGGCGTCCCGCGCCAGCGCGGGCAGCGGCATTGCCGCAAGCACGGCCAGCGGCAGCAGGCCGGCAATCAAGTGATTGAGCGCCGTTTTCATTTCAGGTCTCTCCTCTCGCGACCGACATTCATGGTTTTGATGGGTTCTGGGGCGAGGCCGTGACCCATTCGAGCAGTTGCCAGCGGCCGGCACGGCGCACGTAGATCGCCAGATATCCATCCGTCAGCGTGCGACCGGGCAACTGCCGGGCCACTTTGCCGCGCACGATGCCGACATCGCCGATGACGCGCGCATAGCGATCCGAAGGCGTGATGCTCTGGAACGGCGCATGGGCAGCGCCTTGGAGGATCGCGGCCTTGTCCTGTCGCTGCCCGGTGAAGTGGCTGTAGACGACGTCGTCTGCCGTCATGCGCCCAAGTGCCGGTACATCATGTTTCAGCTCCGCCTCGAAGCGGAGATCCTCGGCAGCCAGAAGCGCCTTCGCCGCAGCGGTTATCGGGACCGCCGAAACCGTTGCAGGCGTGGATACCCCCGGCGCAGGACTTGGCACGGGCTCGGGCGCATTCGCTGAAGGCGGACCGGAGGCAGGCGAAGGTGTCTGCGCACAGGCGGCGCCGGATACCGCGAGGATTGCGGCAGCGGCGGCAAGCAGAGAGAAGCGCGCGCTCACCAGAAGAACTGCCGCTTGCCGTTCGCCGCGCGCCGACGCCACATCCGCACGTACATGACGATGCCCGAGATCGAGAGGTAGAACATGCAAAGGCCCGCGAGGAGGCCGATTCCGCGCCCCGTCAGGCCGATGAGGCTACCGTTATGGACGGACTTCGCCCACTGGTGCGCCTGCCAGCCGAACGGGAAGCCGACTTCGGGGTAGCCCGGCTCCGTCTCGCGCATCGTCTCGCCGGTGCGGGCGTTGTAAACGAATTGCTGCGCGCTCTGATCGCCGGCATCGCCGCTCACGATCACACCCTGTGTGTAGCCTGCAAAGACGCGTAGCCGGACAGCGCGGGGCGGAATGCCCGGACGGTCGGCGGCATAGGCCCCCATGGTAGTGTTGGCGAGCGCATAGGCCTCGCCATCCTTGAGCGGGCTGAAATGATCGGCAAACATCGGCGGCGGGCGATGCGTCGCCATGGCCTGTGCGATCTGGTCGGACATGTAGTAACCGAAGACGAGGCTCTCGACCGCCAACCACAGGCCGCTCGCGACGAGCACGGTCAGGAACAGCGCGCAGATCACCGAGAATGCCCGGTGCAATGTCCGCCACCAGTCCTGCGCTTTCCAGAGGAACGCCTTGCGTCCCATCTTCGCACGGGCCCGGTACTGCTTGATGTGGACCCAGACACCAGTCACGATAAGAACGGCAAGTCCCACGCCCACGAAGACGTTGATCCACAGGGCATTGTTACCGAAAGTCGTGAGGCGGTGGAGCGACTTGACGATGACGCGCAGCGAATCCTGTCGCTCGACATTGTGCTGCGGGATCTCGCCGGTCGGCAGCGGCTTGCCGCTGACTGCGTCGAAGACAAGGATCGTGTGGCGCGGCATCGGCGGCCCTTCGCTACCGGGCAGCGGCGGAAGCTGGTCGTTAAGCTGGGCAATGCCGATCACCTGGCCGTCACGCATGCGCAGATCGAGCGAACGGATCGGCGTTGCCCCGGCCGCGGCCCGCGCGGCCTGCGCGGTCGTTGCCAGAAGCGCGGGTACATCGGCATCGGCGGGAAGCCGGGGCGCCAGATAGTCGGCCGGGCCGATCATCGCGTAGTCGCCGGGCCCGTTGGGATCGCCGCGCATTGCCTGCATGTTCGCGTTATAGGGCGAAGCATGGCCAAGGATGCCGGTCAGGTCGATCAACTGAAGCAGTGTGCCGGTAACCGCAAGGTAGAGGGTGAAGATCACCGCCACCAACGCGATCCAACGGTGAATTTTAAGCAGCGTCATTCAGGAAAGTCCCATCGTCGATTGGCAGGGAGCGAAGGTCCGGAGGGCCACGTTCAAGGTGCCACGCAGGCGAAGCTCGCAGCGGCGGCGATGTTGCCGGTACCGCGGTAGCGCGCGACCTTGGGCCATGCGCAGATCGGCCGGGTGCGGATGGCCTCGCCCTTCGGATCGTACTTGGCCGAGACCATCTCCTCGGGCGCGCGCCCGGTTGTGGCCCAGGCATCGATCGCGCCGAGCTTGTCGAAGGTGTCGCAGCCTTCGCCGCCCATGCAGTGGTTCATGCCGGGAACCGCGAAGAGCCGCGTACCGGGCCCCGCCAGGCGCCCGCTGTCCTGTGCAAGGCGCTGGTAATAGGAGCCAAGCTCGGTCGGATTGTGGAAGTCGTTCCACCCGACGTAAAACAGGAGCCTGCCTCCGCGCTTGAAGAACGGGGCAAGGTTCGAGCCGACGCCAAGCAGCGGATCGATCTTCGCCGCAGCAGCCTCGAACTTCGCCCCGAAATCCATTTCCGCGAGCGTGAACTGGGGATTTTCGAAAGCAACGACCCGGAACATGTCGAAGGCGACCGGCATCGGTTTTGCCTGCGTGAACATGTCGAGCGTGAGCTCGCTGCCGCGCGCCGGGCCGGGATATATGTTGGCTCCGGTGCGGCTGTTGCGCGGACCTTCGTAGAGCTGGCGCATCAGGAAGACTTGCGCAGCGGTCAGGCAGTCCGGCGCGTCATCGCCCTTGCACTGCAATTCGCCGGGATCGAACGTGCATTTGCCGGGCTCCTCGACGAACCCCTGCTGGGCGCCGACGACGCCGCCGCATTCCTTGACCACCGCATCGTGAAGGAGAGCGAGTTTTGCCTTGGGCATAGCGCGCGCAGGATCGCTCTGGATCAGCCAACTGGCCCAGATCTGGCTCGCGTTGAAGCTCGATATGGGGTTTGGCGGCGCGCCCGCGACAATGCCGTCGAAATCGGCCGGGAAGCGCTGGGCCTCGATCAGCCCCTGAAGGCCGCCGAGCGAGCATCCGATCCAGTACGATTTGGTCGGGCCTTTGCCGTAGCGGGCCCGCACCAGCGCCTTGGCGTAGACCACCATGCTGTGATTGGCGCGCCAGGCATAGTCGATGAGCTTTTCCGGGTGGCTGAGCGCGAATTCGCCGCCCGCGCCAGCCGCGCCAAGCGTGGCCTGATGCCCGGTATCGTTGTTGGCAACCGCATAGCCTTGCGCGAGCCCGTCAAGCAGGCCCCCGTACATGATCATGCCGCCCCAGCCGAAGCTGCCGACCGCCAGGAACTTGCCGTTCCAGCCCTGGGCAGGAAGCCAGACCTCGACGCGAATGTCGGAATCGCCGCTCGGTCTGAGGCTGGCGGTGACCCTGCAGAAGGCGGGATTGGCGATCGGTTTCGCAGTTCCCGAGGGAAGCATTGCCGGTATCGAGGACAGGCGCCCTCCCCCTCCCGGCGCGCTGAAGGAACCGGCGGCGACCTCCTCGGCGCGAACGTCCGCGGCATCGGGAAAGGCGAGATGGGCAAGCTGCGCGCAGGTGCTTCTACCGGCAGGACCGGCCGCAGGATCGGCCGGAGTGCGGGCCTCCGCGGCTGCCGGCAGCGCAAGCATGCCGGAGTACAGTGCAACGAGCGCCAATCCCCCAAGACGGAACTGACACCGGAACTGGCGTAACAAAGTTCGCAGCAGCGCGGGATACGTCATAGGATCTCCGATCAACCTCACACGAAGCCGATCTCCGGCGGCTGGGCCCGCCGGAGATCGACAGCTCTTAGAACTTCACGCTGGCCCGGATTCCATAGAAACGCGGGTCGGTCGTATAGAAGGCGAGGTAATTTGCCGGGATGTTGGCCGGGATCGAGAAGTTGTCTCCACCATAAGGCATATTCGGGCTGTTGGTGCTGTATCCAAGCATACTCGTGCGCTGCACTTTGTTCTCGATGTTCGAGACGAAGAGCTGAACCGAGTACTTCTGTTCGCCGAACTCGTAAGTCAGGCTGGCATCGGAGCGCGTATAGTGCGGCTGCCGGAAGCGCACGCCATCGGCGTAGTCGGTGAGGTAGTAGCCGGACGAATACTTGCTGCCGACGTGAAGGACGAGCGCCTGGTCGTCCTTCAGCTGGAAGGTGTGGCTGGCCGACAACATGGCCTCGAAGGACGGCGCGCGGTCGATCGGCTTTCCGCTGAAGTCGATGGGATTGCCCTGCAGGGCATATTCACCGGTCTGCAGATTGCGGAACTTGGTGTGCATCCAGACCAGCGATCCGCTGAGCGTGGTATTGGCATCGACCTGCCAACTCGCCTCGTTCTCCCAGCCCATAAGTCTCGTCGGGGTCGACAAGGTATAGACCACGAAGACCGGCAGCACGGTGGGTTCGTAGACCCCGCCATTGATCTGCATTGACGAGAAATCGTAGTAGAAGAGCGAACTTGCAAACGTCACGCCCGGCAGCGGCCGGCCCTTGTAGCCGATCTCGTATGCGGTCAGCGATTCAGGCTTGTAGGGCCCGATCCCGCCGGTCGCAGGATCGTAGTCGTTGAAGCCGCCCGCCTTGAAGCCGGTAGCGATGGATCCGTAGAACAGATCGTTGGGTGTAAGCTGCCAGTTGGCGCCGATCCGCCAGGTCACCTTGTTGTCCCGCTCGCTGCCGCTGTCCGGGCCGCCGTCGCAGACATGCGGATAGCTGCAGACTGCCGCGCCCGTCACCGCATCGCCATAAGGCGTGGGCGGCATCGCGCTGAAGTCGAAGGGAAGGCCGAAGGTACCGACGCGGTCGAGTTCGTCATGGGTATAGCGCAGCCCGCCAACAAAGCTCAGTTCGTCGGTCGCATGGAAAGTCGCCTGCCCGAACAGGCCCACGGCCTTGTGAACGGTAGTGTTCACGGGGCCCGCATTGAAGATGTAGGTAGAGCTATCGAGCGGATTGCCAAGCAGGGCATTCCAGTTCTGCCCGTTCTCGCCCGCGCTCTCGCGGAAGTAATTGGCACCCGCGACGAAATCGACGCGTCCCGGCAGGGCATTCGAGATCCGCGCCTCGAACTGGGTGGTCTTGTAGAGATCGTCCTGAAGGAAGAACTGGTAGGTCGGACCGAACGCATCGAAGCTGAAGGTCGTCGAGGTAACGCCGCCGCCATTGGCGCCTGTATCCTGCACGCCGGGCCCCTGCTGCACATAGTGCATGTGCTGGTAGGAGCCGAGCAGGTCCAGTTGGAGACCGCCGAACTTCCAGTTGAGCGAGCCGTCGTACTGCTGGAAATTGTTATCGAGGAAGGCCCTCACCGGATTGGCGAGGATCGAAAGCGCGGGAGAGCCTGTCTCGTTGTGCGCCTCAAGCTGGGTTTCCAGCGCCGGCGCGCTACCCGCACCGCCCTGGTGTCCGACCGTTGCGGTCAGCCGCAGCGTCAGATCCGGCCCGGGCTCGAAAAGCAGCGATGCCCGCCCGACCGCATCCTTCTGGTCATTGCGCGCCTGCGCCTGATTGGCGGAAACATTGTACGTCGTGCCGCCGAAGGTTGTGCTGCTGTCGATCGGCTTCGAGTAACCGTCGCGGTCGTTGAACGCGCCCGAGAAGCGGACGGCGACCGTATCGCCAAGCGGGATGTTGAGCGCGCCTTCCGCACGCTTGGTGTCGTAGTTGCCATATTCGGCATGGAGGTAGCCGGAAAGCTCGTCCAGCTTGGGCTTGTTGGTGATGACGTTGACCGCGCCGCCGGTGGCGCTGCGGCCGTAAAGCGTGCCCTGCGGGCCGCGCAGCACCTCCACGCGGTCGACATCGAAGAACGCACCGGCGCGTGCCTTGCCGCGGCCGACATTGACCCCATCGACGCTGAAGGCAATGTCCTGCTCGCCCTTGCTCGACGTGTCCGTGGTGGTGACGCCGCGAATGGCGATCTGAAGGCCGTCGCGCCCGCTTGCGATGTTCACGCTGGGCGCCACGTTCTGAAGGTTTGCAAGATTGTTGACGCCGCGTGCCAGCAGATCGCCGCCGGTAATCGCGGTGATCGCCGCTGGGGTCTTCAGGACCGTTTGCGACTGGCGCAAGGCAGTCACGATAATCTCGCCGGGTGTCGGCTGCGCCGATCCTGTCTCTGCGTCCTGAGCGGCCGCCGGTGCCTGCTCATCGGTTGCGGCCTGTGCTTTGGCCATCGTGGGCGCAATGGCGGGAGCGATGATTGCCCCCAGCCCGCAAAGCAGCCACGCCGAGGCACTCTTGTGCTTCGTCATCAACATCTCTCCCCCAGGCGCGTTCGAGCCTATCGCGCAGAAGGGAGTGCCCCCTGCCCGTCTCTCGGTTCACGCAAATGTCTATCTTGAGCTGCCGCCGAGGCGGTCAGTTGCAATGCGCCGGTCTTCCCGTTCTCATCGCTTGCGCACCCTAGCAGCGCGATTCGAAACCGAACCTAAACGGGGGAAGCGGCCGGACGGGGAAGGCGTAAAATTGTGCGAAGGCCGCCCAATTCTGCGGAATCGGCGAGGATCAGCGTACCGTCGTAGAGCTCGACAAGCTCGCGCACGATGGCAAGGCCAAAGCCATAACCGACATTGACCTCGTCGAGTCGCACGCCGGGCTGGAGGACATCGGCCTTCTGATCGTCGGGAATGCCGCAGCCGTCGTCTTCGATGACAAGTGTCACCGCTCCCCCCTCCTCGACCGCCTGCAGCCGGACTCGCCGTTCCGCATAGCGGCAGGCATTTTCGAGAAGATTGCCGAGCATTTCGCCGAGATCGCCGTGATCGACCGCGACGAGACAGGAAGCGGGAAGCTGGTTGTCGATTTCAAGCGAACGGTCGCGGCGCAGCCGCACCAGCACCGGGCGGATCGTCTCGACGACGGCATGTGCATCGGCCTGCGGCCTTCCGCCCAGCCCCCCGGCACTGCGCGCACGGCGCAAGTGGTGCGCAACTTGCGCGGAAATCTGCTCGACCAGCGCACGGCTGCTGGCGCTGGCGCCTTCCTGCTCAAGCTGGAGCACCAGCGAGGCAAGCGGCGTCTTGACGGCATGGGCGAGGTTAGCGGCATTGAGCCGGGCTGTTTCGAGCTGCGCCTTGTTCCGCTCGATGAGCGAATTGATCTCGTCCGCGAGCGGCGCCAGCTCTGCGGGCTGGCGAAGCGAAAGACTTTGCGCCTCGCCCGAACGCACGCGCGCGACCGCCTTGACGAGAATGCGCAAGGGCCGAAGCGCGAAATGGAGCTGGAGCGCCATGGCGCAGACCAGCACGCCCAGCACCAAGGCCTGCATCAGCCGGACACTGCGCTGTACGCGCTCCATCGGCTGGTCGATAAGCCGGGAAGGCGCAATGACCGTCACCGAGGCCGGGCCGTTCATAAGGCGCCGATCGAGCCGCCGGACATGAAGGGCCTCGCTGGAATTCGCCGCACCGTAGCCGCTGTAGATGCCGTCAATCGGATGGACGTGGGGGATAGGATAGTGGATGCGCCCGGCAGGAAAGGCCCGGCTCCACTCGCCGCGCGGCGTCTTCACGCGCCAGCCCCAGCCGGGACGGGGCCGGACCAGTTCGGGCAGCGTGGCGAGATGGTTTTCCGCAAATGACCCGTCCGGCGCGATGGCCTGATCCAGCACCCGGACCTGCACGTCGAGCGCGGTATCCATCGTGTCGCTGACCACGGTCACAAGGTCGTAGATGACCAGCGTTGCTATCCCTAGCGGCACGCAGACCACGGCGATCGTCAGCGCCGCGAGCCGCCCGTGGAGCGAGAGCGGCGCTTTCATGCAGCCTCGGCGGTAAGGCGGTAGCCGTGCCCGCGCGCCGTCACGATCCGGACCGGCGCGATCTTGCGCCGAAGCCGTCCGATCAGAACCTCCAGCGAGTTGTTCGGCACTTCGGCCTCGTACTCGTAGATGCAATCAAACAGCGTCTCGCGCTCGACCAGAACTTCAGGGAACTGGATGAGCTTGGCGAGGATCCGGATTTCGAAAGCGGTCAGGTAGAGAGGCTTCTCGGAAAGCTGGAAATTGCCGCTTCCCGGATAGTAGGCAAGGCCCCCGCAGCGGACGACTTCGGCCGCCTGCCCGCGCGAGCGCCGGACCAGCGCGCGCACGCGCAGGATCAGTTCCTGGGGAAGGAACGGCTTGACGAGGTAGTCGTCGGCGCCGCTCTGGAAGCCCTCCGCCTTGTCCATCCAGGCATCGCGCGCGGTCAGGATCAAGACGGGAAATTCGCACCCGTTTGCCCGCCAGGCGCGCAGGACCGCCAGGCCCTCAAGCGCCGGCAGCCCCAGATCGAGGACGCAGCAATCGTACGAGCCGGTCTCGCCCAGATGCTGGGCATCGACGCCGGTGCGCACCCAATCGACGGCATAGGCCTCGCGGCGCAAAAGCTGCACCAGGTTCGAAGCCAGCTGCTCATCATCCTCTGCAAGCAAGATTTTCATGGTCCGCCGAACACTGCCTTCCCCGCGAGCCTTGGACAATGCCGGCGTCCCATCGGGTAACCGGCATCGCTCAGCCTTCTCTTACAAGGCCATGGTATGACCGCTCGAACGGTGGATGGCGCGATAAAAAGAATGCTCTCCCTGCTCGCCCCTCTCGGGCGTATTCACCAGATCGATGTGGCGATACCTATTCGCCCGTTTCCTCGGGAATCCAGCTTGGCGACCGCTTCTCGATGAAAACACGCATCCCTTCTCGCGGTTCGGCCGAGTTCTGAAACCACCAGAACATCATCTGATAGTCGATCGGCCGATAATGCCCGTTGAGCATGAGCTTGGTGTGTGCGCGTGCCTCGGGTGCGGTCCGCAGGATTTCCCGTGCCGCCTTGCGTGCTTCCCCTGCAGCCGTTCATGCGGCACGAAGCGTGAGACGAGCCCAAGGCGCGGTGCTATCGTGAATGGCCAGAAACGCCAGGAGTTCATGGGTAAGCTCTTCCGGAACCGGCTCGTCGCCAGCGACTTTTTTGCCGCCCATGTCTCCGTCCGGCGCAAAGACGTCGTCGACGCCGGTGATGATGAGCGCCCTTGCAACGGGATCGCGGTTCACCGCGAGAACGGCTCGCTTGGGGCCCAGATACATCGCCGGCGTCATCGCGTTACGCGCCTCGGGCCGGTCAATGAAGCACCAGGCGATCGGTCCTTCGCATTCGATCCGCAGCCCGCCTGTGCCAAGGTTCCAGTCAGCCATCGAAGGCTCGCACATGAATGCCCCTGACGCGAACGCGCGCCTCAGCCGCCCTGGGCGTAGACGCTGAGGCGCTGGATACGCCCATCGCCATTCACATAGAAGAAATTCGCCGTGCTGCGCACGCTGCCATCCGGGAGCTTCGCCTTGATCTCGACCGAGACTTCTTGCGCTCCGACAACGCGCGAACCCGGCGTCGGATAGGGTGCCCCCCGGTTGAAGACATCGGTCTGGAAGGCCCGGATCGCATCTGCCCCTTCGATCACTTTTCCGTTGGGCAGCGTGATCGTTGCGTCATCGGCGTAAAGTGCGATCAGGCCCTCGATATCCCGGGCGCGAACGACTTCGAAATAGCGGTCCGCCACGTCGGATGGATTCATCAGAATTTCCTCTCGTCTGCACCTTTCCGGTGCCAGCTTGTTCTAGTCTTGCCGCGTTTCAGGCCTGCCTGCCACCTGCATCGATATGAAGCCATGCGGGCAGCGCCCCTGCGCGATTTGACGGCGCGTTCACGATAAATCTGGCCAATCCGCGAAAGCCGGGCAAGCTTCCCCGTCTTGACGGCTTCGGCCGTGCCGCGTTGATCGGAATCCAGCATGGCAAGTCCCACACCCTATCCCGCGGCAACCCGCAGAGGAGCAGAAGCAGGCGGCATTTCCTCGCAGAGCGGGAGCAGGCAGCCGGCGCCTGCCGATCTGGGACGGATCGGGGCCGTTTATCCTCCAGGTACCGTCATCGAGGCACGCCACCTTGTCGGCAGCGCGAGTTCGGCCATGATCGTCGACTACGAGCGAGGCGATGCGGTCGCAGGTACATGGTATTCGCGCGACCTCCATTATTTCGACATGACCCTGGGGCGGCGTCCCAAGGGCGCGCTCGGCCACTTTGTCGAAGACGGCGGCGAGGACCGGCCGGTCGGCCCCATCCTGTTCGCGCCGGCAGGCTATCACTATGCCGGTCAGGGCGGCCGGGGCCGGCAAAAGTCGCTTGCTGTCGTCATCGAGCCGGCCCGCCTCGTGGAGGGCGACGAGATTGGCACGGCGATCGCAGAAGGCCTGCCCCATTTCCTCAGCCTCAAAGGGCAAAGCCTTCGCGGCCTCCTCGCGCGGATCGAGCGCGAAGTGGCCGCGCCAGGCTTCGCCTCGGCCTTGCTGCTGGACGGTCTATGCCTCAGCCTGCTCGTCGAGACGGCGCGCGCGCTGCGCGGCGCCAACGAAGGCTGTGTCCGCAAGGGCGGCCTGTCGGCGCGCAATCTGAGGCTAATCGAAGAACGCGTGCGCCACGGCGAGACAGCACCCAGCCTGCCGGAATTGGCGAGCCTGTGCCAATTGAGCCTTCGCCAGTTGGTCCGCGCCTTCCACGCCGAGACTGGCCGCACCGTCGGAGACTACGTCCAGCATGTCAGCCTCGAACGCGCGAGGCAGATGCTGCGTTCGAGCATGCTTCCAGTTGCCGAGATCGCCCGGAAGGTCGGCTTCAGCAATCCGTCCGCCTTTTCTGCCGCGTTCCGGCGCGCCTGCGGCGAAACGCCAAGTTCCTATCGCAAACAGGGCTGATGCCCCGGAGATCCTGCATGAAGATCGGTTTTATCGGCCTTGGTTCCATGGGTGCGCCGATCGCGCGACGCCTCGCCCGTTCCGGCTTCGCTGTTACCGGCTGCGACGTTTCGCCCGAAGCGCTGGCGGCATTCGACGAGCCCGGAACAACGTGCGAGGCCGATCCGATAGAGACCGCCCACGGCGCCGACATCCTGGGTATTTGCGTCAGGACCGACGCGCAGCTCGAAGCACTCTGCCGGGAGGACGCTATCTTCCGGGCACTCGGACCGGACAAACTCGTCATCCTCAACTCGACAGTCGCGCCGGATCTCGCGCGCGAGTTGGCCCGCCGCGCCTCGCAGCAGGGCGTCGGTTTCATCGACGTGGGCGTTTCAGGGGGAGGCCCGAAGGCGCTTGAGGGCAAGCTTTCGCTCTTTGTCGGCGGCGACGAGGCGGATGTGGCGAAGGGGCGTCCGTTCCTCGATGCAATCGGTACCCTCGCCCACCTCGGCCCGGTCGGTCGGGGCCTGGAAGGCAAGCTCCTCAACAACCTCGTCTCGATCGCCTATTACGGCATGGCGGCCTCGATCCTCGATCTCGGCGTTTCGCTCGATTTCGACCGCGAGCAGCTTCGGCAGGCGCTGATGCTAGGCTCGGCGCAGGGCTTTGCGCTGCAAGCAGTTCCAGGTCTTCTTGGCTGGCGCGGCAATGCCGATGCAGCCTATCTCGACGACATGCACGACCTGCTGGCCAAGGACGTGCTTCATGCCCGCGACCTCTCGTCTCCCGACGATACCGCGATGACAGCCCTTCAGGCAGCCTGCCAGGTCATGCTCGACCGCGTCATCCGGGCCGCCGACGAACAGCGATAGAGGCAATCAAGCGCGCCGGTGTCGCAATCAATCCGGCGCGCGACGACCGGCCAACCGCAGGCGCGGCGTACTTGATCGCGTCGCCCACAAGCAATCGAGCGCCGACAAGGCCGAGTAAGAATCAAAATCGCAGTTGCCGGTACCGAGGCTGGACCTCGCGGGATTGGCGGTTGGAAGCGGCGCTGGGCAAGTGCCCGAACACCGCTTCGGGACACTCAGATAATGCCCTGCTCCAGCAAAGTGCGCACGACGTCTTCGCTAAACCCGGCCATGCCGAGAATGTCGGCCGTATCGTCTCCGACGCAGTGCGGGGCATCCGTTGTCGTAGCGCTCCGGGCGCCGGAGGCGGCTTCGATACGGATCGGGCTGGCCGGCACCTTTACGCCGGCACACTCGGCCACCGATCCGCGCGCAAGTACATGAGGATCGGTCGGCACCTCGCTCGCACAATTGACGATCGCCACCGCCGCGCCTGCCGGAGCCAGGAGTTCGACCCATTCAGCCGCAGGCCGCGACGCGAAAATGCCAGCAAGGCGCGCTGTCACCTCTCCGTTCGGATCAGGCTGGTGCAGGGCACTTTTGAGTTCGGGTATGCCCATACCGTCACAGAGCGCGCGCCAGGTCCGCGGTTCGGCCGATGTGACGGCCACGAACCGTCCATCGGCGCAGGTATAAAGGCGCCGGTCGGGACTGGCCGAGATCTTGTATGGTTTGTCGGAGAGGGCATTCATTCCGCTCGTCAGGAACCACCCAGTCGCCTCCGAAAGGCTTATATCGAGAAACGCCCCTTCCTTGGTACGCGCCAACTCAAGCAATGCGGCCTGGATCGCGATAACGGCGGCCTGCGCGCCGGCCGGTCCGGCAATCATTGTGGCGGGATGCCAAGGCAATTCCGGTGCCAATGCATTGAGCAGGCCTGAATGGGCGACATAACTGAGATCGTGGCCGGCGTGCTCGGCGTAGGGCCCTGACTGCCCGAAACCGGTCATCGCGCACCAGATGATCTTGGGATTGGCACTGCGCGCCTGGCTATATCCGAAACCGCGCGCCTCCATCGATCCGGGCTTGGCGTTTTCGACCACGACATCGACGCTGCGCACGAGACGCAGGAGAACATCGTTTGCCGAAGGGTTGCGCATATCGAGCGTCATCGATCGCTTACCGCGGCTCAGGGCAACCTGGCCGATGACAAGGCTGGGCTTACCCTTCTGCGAGGGCGGCTCGACGCGGATCACGTCCGCCCCAAGATCCGCCAGCATGACGGTGCAGGCAGCGCCGGGGGGGAACGCCGTAAAATCCAGAACCCTGATGCCGGACAGCGGCTTCAGTGCAGGGGCTTCCTTGGTGAGCGCAACATCAGACTGCAAAGCTGTATCCTCCGTTCACGGGATAGGTCTGGCCGGTGATCCACGAGGCCGCATCCGAGCACAGGAAGAGCGCCATCCCCGCGACATCGTCTGGCGTGCCAAACCGGCGGATGGTGTACTGGGAAAGCTGGGCCTTAGTCCGATCGCTCGCCATGAAGTGCTCCATCTGCTCGGGGCTCATGGGCGGCTCCAGCGTGGAGAGCGAAATCGCATTACAGGTAATGCCATAGCGACCGCCTTCCTTGGCGATTGAACGCACGAAACCGGCAGCGCCCGCCTTGGCGGCGGCGTAGGCGGCAAGACGGGCTTCGCCGACGCGGCCGGAATCCGAGACCACCGTAACGATGCGCCCACGCTTCTGCTCGACCATGACCGGCAGCGCCACGTGGCAGCAGTTCATCACTCCATGCAGATTGGTTCGGAAATAGCGATCCCATTCGTCCGGTGCCGTCTCCCAGAACAGCGGGGAATGGCGCATGGTCGCATCGGGGCCTGCATTGCCGGCGTTGTTGACCAGCAAGGTGATCGGTCCGAGTGCGCTGGAAGCCTCCGCGAAGGCGCGCGTTACCGACTGGTGATCGCCAACGTCTGCCTGGACAGCGACGGCCTTGACGCCGAGTGCTTTGATCTCGCCAGCTACAGCCTCCGCCCGCTCCAGAACGAAATCGTTCACGGCAACGCCGCCCGCTCCGTGTTTGGCCAAGGCAAGGGCGATCCCGCGCCCCGCGCCCTGCCCGGCGCCTGTAACCAGTGCAAACTGCCCATCCAGATCGAGCAGATCTTCTTTTGCCATCGGTACCCAACCTCGTTTTCGTCCATTGGCAAAGCCGGGCAATCTCTGGCGGTCGGTTCCCGTGCCGTGCGCTTTCGATCGCCGCGAGAAATGCCCGAAATCACTTTTCCAAATATGGACGCTTGTTGTCTAATTCCGGAAGAATTGGCATAACGCTTCGGGTTGTCAATCAAGGGAAGCGAATGTCGGATACGTCGAACGGTCGGGTGGTAGAGGTGATCAATTTCCTCGCAACGCATCCCACCGAATCATTCAGGCTCTCGGAAATCGCAGAAAACCTGGGGCTTAGTCATGGATCTGCCCATCGCGTCCTGACGACTTTGACGCAGGCGGGCTATCTGTTGCGCCATCCGAAGCATAAGACTTACACGCTAGGTATTGCCCTGGTGATGATTGGCCAGGCCGCACTTGCCCAACATCGCAGCATCGACATCGCCCGCCGCGAGATGGCCCGCCTGTGCGAGGACACCAGGGCGCAGTGCTCCGCTTACGCCATTGCAGATGGAGAACTGCTGCTTGTCGCCAAGGAGGGGGCTGCCCAGAGCCATACGGGGCTTGGACGGGTTGGCGAACACCGTCCTTTCGTGCCACCTCTCGGCCTCACGCATGTTGCCTGGTCCGCTCAAGCGACGCTCGATACCTATCTCGCCGGCGCGCCCGTCCAGGCCGGCGCAAAAATCGCCGCCTATTGCCGCCAATCGCTTGAGATGGTCCGAGCGCGCGGCTATTCTATCGTTGCCAACGGCCCCCATGTGTCCGCCCTGTTGCGTGCGCTCGCAGAGCGGCCTGCCGCCCGACGCGACGAGACTTACTGGGCCGAAATCGGCAAATTGATCGAAACGCTCACGCAGCCTGAAATCCAGATGAAGAACCTTGCCGAGACTGTGCCGGACGGGGTGTTCCAGATCTCCGCGCCCGTGTTCGGACCCGGCGGCAATGTGGATCTCGAACTGACGCTGAGCGGGTTTGCGCCCGGCGTCTCCGTGTCAGAACTTGAACGATACACTGCACGCCTATGCGCAGCAGCTGCGCTCACCAGTGCGGAAGCCCACGGCCAGTCGCCTTCCGGCTACCCGGCAGCTCCAACTGTAAGGCGGGCATAACTCCCGGCCAACGACCAGACCGGTTGGCCGGGCGCAATTGCGACATCGCGCCCGGCCAACTGGCTTTGGCGGCTTAGTTGGCGTCCCCGCCGAAGCGGACCCGCAGCCTTACGCCATACATGCGCGGCTGACCGAGGATCAGCGAATCGTAGCCCGTCGAATTCCAGGCGTTGCCGACGAAGACCGGATATTTCTCGTTCGTCAGATTGGTGACGAAGCCGGAGAGATCGACGGGACTGCCCGCGACCGAATTCCAGTTCGCGTTGAGATTCCAGAGGTTGGTCGAAGGCAGCCAGCCGATCGGACTATCGTTCGCGGCAAGCTGCTTGGCGGTGTAGGTATAGGTCGCCGAGATCGATACCCGACCTACGCTCTCGTCGATCGGCAAAGTGTATGTGCCGGTGAGCGTGATGCGATGCTTCGGAGAAAGCGGTAGCTCGCCGCCAACCGCCGCACCTGTCGTGGGAGGCAGATATCCGGGAATTGACGGCGGCGAATAGGATTCCAGCTTGGTATCGAGCCAGGTGTATCCGCCCGTCAGGTTAAAGCCCATCCAGTTGATCGCAGCTTCCGCCTCAAGACCCTGGATGCGCGATTTACCGGCATTGACGATCACCTGCGAGGGCGAGGCGCCCGCGACGGTGCCGTCGGGAATGAGGTTCGCGGAGAGCTGCTGGTCGCTAAAATCGTTGTAGAAGCCGGCAACGTTCAGATAGCCCGATACGGCACCGCGGAAGCTTGCCTTGGCGCCGATTTCGTAGGCATCGACCTTCTCGGGGCCCCAGCCCACAGGCACGGTATTCGAGACGTGGATATTGCCCTGCCGGTAGCCGCGCGCGTACTTGGCATAGAGCATGGCATCGGGGGTAACCTTGTAGTCGAGGCTGATCAGCCACGTCGGCTTTTCCGATTTCTGTGTGAGCGACGTGACGCATTCCTCGCCTGTCGGAGCGGGCCGCGTCGGATAGGCAGCGCACGTGAAGGACGGCGTATCGTTGGTGATCCGCACGGTCCGCGTGCCGCCCTCGCCGCTTACCCTGTCCATGGTGTATCGGATGCCGCCCGTCAGCGAGAGTGCATCGATCAGCTTGTAGGTCGCCTGCGCGTAGAGCCCGATGTTGCGATACCAGTAGCGCGTTAGCGAGTTCTGGAGGATCGACGGAATGGCCTTGGCACCGAGACTGTTGAGATTGGAGCAGACATAGTTCGCCACGTCGGAACATGACGAGGTCGTGAAGACAGGGATCGGAATTCCTGTCTGGGCCGGCGTCAGGACGGTCGTGATCTGCGAGACAGTGCCCTGCCAGTTGGAGAGCGGTCCGGAACGCTCGTAATAGACGCCGCCCTGATAAGTCAGCTTGTTGTCGGAGGTTCGCCCCTGGAGCTGAAACTCGTCGGTAAACGTCCACTGATCGATATTGTTAAGGCTTCTCGCCGGCGTGACGCCCACCCAGGTGAACGGCAATCCTTGATACGTCAGGTTGTCGGCCCCGACGTTGAACGCCTGTGCCTGGGTGAATTCCTGATAGCTTGCGATGTTCTTCAGCGTAATGGAATCGCTCGCCTGCCAGGTCGTCGTGTTGATCAGCGACAGGCTGTCGATCTTCAGGAACGGATTGGGGTGGCCGTTCTCGACGTCCCAATATCCGTAGTCCTGCGCCGAGGCGCGCGCGAGCGTTCCTGCACACACCATCGGTGCCAGATACGATGCGGTCGATCCCGGCGTGGGTGCCGCAAACCGGTCGGGAACGCCGTCCCGGCAACCCGGAGCATTGGCGACCACGATCTTGCCGGTCGTGCCGTTGGTGCGCGAACGCGTATAGCTCGCGATCGTGTAGTTTTCGAGATCAGGCGTCAGTTCGGCCAGCACCGACCCGCGGAACGCCCAGTAGTTCACATCGCCAAAATCGTCCGGCCCGATCCCCGACCGGTTCCTGAGATAGCCGTCGCGAACCTGTCGATCGAGCCCAAGGCGAACCTTGAATGTCTCGGCCAGCGGCACATTGACCACGGCCTGGAACCGCCGCATGTCGAAATTGCCGATCGACCCTTCGGCGTAGCCGCCGAATTCGTCCTTGGGCCGCTGCGGAACCAGAAGGACTGCGCCGCCAGTGGTGTTCCGACCGAACAGCGTGCCTTGCGGCCCCTTGAGAACCTGGACGTTCTGGAGATCGAAGAACATGCCGACACCGGCACCGTTGCCGCCCGGCGTCCCGCCTTGGGCACGCGGCCCCACGACATCGGCAAAGTAAACGCCCACCGAAGGCGACGTAAAGCTCTCCTGCGTGAAGCCGCGAATGGCGAAAGTGGCCGTCTCGCCGCCATAGCGAGCATTGGTCGAGAGCGACGGCGTGTAGGTCGCAAGGTCCGCGCCCGAAACGACGTTACGGTTGCTGAGTTGGTCCTGATTATAGACGGTAATCGAAATCGGAACGTCCTGGAGCCGCTCTTCGACGCGGCGGGCCGTCACGACAATTTCATCGACGTTTGGCTGGCTTTGCGCGAATGCTTGGGACGAGCAGCAAAGCGCCGTCGCTGCCACGAGCAGAGCACGTACATTTCTTGCCATCTTGATGGCCTCCCCAATTTTCTAGTTGTTGCGCACCTTGGGTATTGATCAGTAAATGTCGGATTTCCCCCGATTTGTGTTTCGAACCACGAACGTGAACCTGCCAATTTTTGCACGCGACTGAAACGTGCGGCCGGCCATAGGTCCAAGACCTTTCAGCCTGCCGCTCCGACAGGACGAACCCAAAATCGAATTACACGGATCGCGGCGGGTACGCGCCTCATGAGCAGCGCTAAGTCATAATAATTCGCGCAGTTCGTTCAGTCGAATCAACTCTCGACGACAATAACAGGAATTAAAACAACATCGCACGGGCGGTGCAGCAACATTCAAGAAACATAAAATCCGATTTATGTGAATAAGTAATACAATTGCATTTAACTAATAAACGCCATTCTAAATCCGCCCGTATTCAGGTAAAATATATATTATACTACTTCGTGACAACGAACGAATGCCACCGCATTAAACAGACCAAAACGTCCGTCTGGCTCCATCCGGATCGGACACCACATGACTGGGAATGTCGAAAATCATCGTCCGGCGATCCGCCAATTCGTAACGCGGCCAGACAAGCCCCGGCTGGGACGGATCCCCGGTGCGGGCGAAGTTGACCCACGCCTGCGACATGCGCGTTGCCAGTTCCTTCGGATCCGGCCCATTGCCCAGCAGTGCCAACGACGTCTCGGGGTTGTCGAACACCAGCGGCGTGTCGAGCCCGTGCGGTGCGCGCAGCATTCCCCCCATGATCGGCGTTTCCCAGTCGAGCCGATACATGAAGACGGGAGCCGCGTTCTGCGCCGCCTTGCGCTCGGCCTCCCGGATCGAATTTCCACGCATCCCGATGTCGGTCAACAGCGAGCTTACCCAGTAGCTCGGCGGGTCATTCGGCGTGAGGCCGCGATAGAGTTCGAATGCGGCATCGGCCCGCTCGCCCACCACCGCGAAATGCTCCCGCGCCTCCTCTACGGTGTATTTGCCGAACTTGGGATCGGCGGCAAGGAAAAGCGTCTGCTCATCCTTGTTGCTGCCGATCAGCACCGGAACATGCTCGCTGAAGGGATTTGCCTGGGGCTCGAAGGGATGTGCGGGCAAGGTCCGTCCGTCGACGACCGGCCCGAGACCCAGCTTCTTGCCGACATCCCCGGATCCGCCCCGGCCCTGTGCCGCGACGGCGGCAGCGGTAATCGTCTTGGGATCCATCGATTGCAACTTGCGCACATCCGCTTTCGCGATTCCCAGCGATGCCAGTGTGCGCTCGGCAACGCCCACTGCGACATCGCGGTCGACCATGGTGACGCCCGCCCCGCTTTCCTGAATGGCTTTGTGGAACAGCCCTCTTGCCGACGGCGTTCCGAGCAGAGCGCCGACCTTGAAGCCACCGCCGCTCTCCCCGAAGATCGTCACGTTCTGCGGATCGCCGCCAAAGGCTTCGATATTGTCGCGCACCCATTTCAGCGCATCGATGATATCGAGCTGACCGACATTGCCTGAATCGGCAAAGTCGGCGTGAAAGTCGCCGAGGTAGAGGTAGCCCATGGCACTCACCCGGTGGTTGATCGTCACAACTACAACATCGCCCCGGCGAACCAGCGCGCTCCCATCGAACATTTCAGCGCCCCCGGAGCCCATGGTGAACCCTCCGCCATGGAGATAGAACATGACCGGGCGCTTGCGGCGGGAGGACGCATCCGGCGTCCAGACATTGAGCACGAGACAATCTTCGCCCTCATCAGACTCTGGCTTGCCCGTGCTCCCGCCGAACAGAGTGCCAAGGAAGCGAAGGTATTCGGGGTTGGCACCATCCAGCGCCCTGGCGGCCCCGGTCACGCTCTGCGGCGCGCGCAGACCATAGGATGTGCATTCCCGAACGCCGCCCCACGAAGCCGGGGGGATGGAGGGCTGGAACCGCGTGCCGCGAGTGTCCTGCCCGTAGGGTATGCCGAGAAACCTGGAGACGCCGCCCACCTGGCTGCCGCGAACCCTCCCGTGCCGCGTTTCGATGGGCGATGTGGGTACCGCCACTTGAGCCCAGGACCGTGCCGGAAGCGCGAGCAGAAATCCGCCGCCGACACCTGTAGCCACAAGCTCTCTTCGGCTCATGTGCAGATCGCTCATCCCACCCCTCCCGCCTGTTCTGGGCGCCAGCTTTCGTGGCTTGCGCTTTACCTGTCGAACCGAGGTGTTATGTTTTGCGGGTGGAAAATAGTGCCAACATTCGCGGGCCCATTAGCTCGCCGGAAATCGAGGCCTTTGCGATCGGATTTGACGACGGCCCCATTCAGGGCCCTTCGCACATCGCCTGGCTGCTCGAAAGCACTGCGCTGCAAAGCGGATGGCCACTCAACAAGTCTCTGGGATCCGAGACGGATCTGCTGGAGCGGTTCAAGGCCAGTCGCGACGCAGTTCGGGGCGCGATCCGCATTGTGGAAGCACGCGGATCGATGAGAATGCGGCGCGGTTGCCGAGGCGGGCTGCAATTGCAGACACCTCGTGTAGAAACTGCCTCCGTAGCTCTTGCCATCTATCTTCGCACGCACGGGTACGCCCCGCAGGAGATGGAGGCCGCAGCCGCCACTCTGGCGCCTCTGCTTCCGCGTTCCGCGGCAGGCGAAGCAATCAGGGCCTTGATCAAGCACGCCGCTGCCATGATGTCGGACGATATGTCGATCGTCGCCGGATCCGATAATCGCGCCGAAAGCTTTGCGATGGAGATCATCGTCAACGCGGGCTCCCCCCTCCCGGCAGAAGGCGTCCGCATCGGCAACGAAGCGAAACTCTGCGGTGAAACCGGCCTGGGGCACCGCACCTTTCGGCAGGCGCTCAACATCCTCGAAGATCTCGACATGCTGCAGGTCAGCCGCGGCCGGGGCGGTGGGTACATCTTGAAACCCGCCAGCTTCATGGGCGTGGTTCGGCGCATTTTCGTCTTGCTGGCCTCCCGCCAAACCAGCCCGGGTCAGGTCCGGGAAGCGCTTTTCGCCATCCGCGCCGGGATCTTGCGACTGGCCCTCACCAAACTGCGCACCGCGCCGGCGCAACGCCGCGAGCAATGGTGTATATCGACGCTGGATATGATGCTGCCGTTGTCCGAACCACGCCGGTGGGTCGCGCTCCAGCACGCTATCGACGAACTCGCAGGTGACCGCCTCACCAAGACGCTGGCCTCAGCCATCGTCGCCTACACCGCTCGAACGGCCCCTCCCCTTGAGTGTCACGAGCCGATCGACCTCGGCCTCGCCGCAGCCGAGCGCGGTGTCGTTTCGGCAATCGCAGCCGATCTGCCTGCGCAGGCCGAGCACCATCTGCACGCCGGACAGGGCTTGCTGACTTCGCTCAACCGGCAGCATGAAAAGCCGATTTTTTGCACGCACACCCCCTGTTCGTGACACGCATCAAGAGCAACTACCGTCGCTCCAGTGCGCCGCGCCATTCGGGCACGGCGCCGGTCCCAGGCCCGCAAGTCAGGTTTTCGTTGGTGCGATGGCTGTTGCGGGGCGCTTGTTCGCTTCCACGCGAATGAGTAGAGATCTGGCCTCAGTTTGGAAATCCGGACGGATTTCCCGCCAAGCTTTTCATCCTCAGGCGCATCGGGAGTAAGATGCAATGACTGCTATCGGGGCAAACGTGCTTCCGACAATGGCGGTGGACGCCGGACTGACTGCGCCCGGTATACATGCACAGATCGTGCGTTTCGATATTCCCGAGCCGACCAATAAACGCCATGCCGTTGCAGACGGCTACCATGTCGACATGTGCCTGACCCCTCGCCCCCTGCAATCGCGAGGTGGGTATCGCGATCGCTGGGGCCCGCATCGATATGAGCGACTGGGCGACATCTTCGTCATCCCTCCCGGAGAAGCACTGTACATCCGCGGGGATCGCGGTCGTCAGGCCTCTCTGATCTGCACGATCGATGCCGATCTGGTCCACGATATCGCGGGACGGCAGCTCGACTGGGACGACAGCCATCTTGCCGCCGCACTCGACGTGGCAGGTGCCCAGATCCGCGCGCTTCTGTTCAGAATGACCGCCGAAGTCAGGTATCCCGGACTGGCCGCCCAGCGTATGATCGAACTTCTGGGCAGCGAGCTTGCGATCGAAATCGCGCGTTTTGGGCTTGAACTGACCGGACGACCGATGGTCGGGGGCCTCGCGGGCTGGCGGCTCAGGCTGATCGACGAGAGATTGACCGGGGACCTTTCAGCCCCCTCACTCAAGGAGCTTGCCGACCTATGCTCGCTCTCCGTTCGCCAGCTTACGCGCGGATTTCGCGTAAGCCGCGCTTGCTCACTCGGCGATTACATCGAGCAACGACGAATGGAGGCTGCAAAGCGGCTGCTGATGGACGGAGAAAGCGTCAAATCCATCTCGTTCAAGATGGGCTTTGCGTCCCCTTCCAGCTTCACCTTCGCATTTCGCCGTGCGGTGGGCACCAGCCCATCGACATTTCGCCAACGGCAAGGGCGTGCACTCGCTGCTCCACCGGGAAGCAACACCCTTAAGTCGCCACGACTTGTCGTGGTTGAATAGCCCTAATTTGAACTCCAAATTATCTGCCTGCGTCGCGCCCATTCCAGATGGTCAGCAGACTTTTTGACGATCCCGAAGACTGACAATCGACTTAGTCCGAAAAGCGATCAGGCGAATGGTTGGAAATAGCGAACTGGCTCGCTGCGCCTACGACTCAGACTGCGTAGTAAAGCGATATCTTGGATCGCCTGACTCTGCTGTTTTTCAGCCCTTGGCCGCTGCAAGCTGCCCCACAAAATGGGAAACCGAGCATCCCGCCAGCGACACGGCCTCCACTGCTTCGTTCAGTATTTCCGCGTACGGGACTGCAGATGCCCCCCTCTCAGAAATCTTCGGGAGTCTATCGTCTATAATCGATGGCCCTCCTTTGGGGACGCATTCCATGTTGGCCGATGCCGACACGAATGCGACTGCCTTGACACATTCCAGATTCGTAACTTACGATGTTACGATATTCAAAAGGCGGGATGCCGCCGGTGGAGCAATGACCATGAGTGACACGGTGGATACGGTGATAGTCGGCGCGGGCATTGCCGGATTGAGTGCGGCGTTGTTCCTCGCCCGAGCAGGCCGATCAACAATCGTCTTCGATGGAGGCCCAACACGCATCGAGACGGTATCTCAGGTGCGCGAGTATGTCGGCTTCGATGCGATGACTCCCGCCGAGATCCTGGGCGCCGCGCGCGAGGAAGCGACCCGCTATGGCGCGGTAATCCGACATGCGCGGGTCGAGCGGATCGTGCCGCTGGACGACGGGCGCTTTAAGATCGAGGTGGATGATCGGTCGCTGACCGCTCGGACTGTGGTTCTCGCAACCGGCATCGTCGACGAGCTCCCTCCGATCTCCGGCGTGCGCGAAGCGTGGGGCGATGACCTTCGCGTCTGTCCCTGTTTCGACGGGCATGAAGTTCGGAACGGCAAGTTCGTGGTGTTCGGTATTGGCGCCCGCCTAGCGCACATGGCCGCTTGGGTACGGATGTGGTCATCCGATGTGACAGTGGTGAGCAGACATGATTTCACTGGTGTCGAGGCAGAGCGGCTGGACTTGCTTGGCATCCGCATCAGGAACGACGAGGTCGCTGGGCTCGTTCACGAGGGTGATCGATTGGTTGCTGTCACCACGGCTGACGGTGATACCATCCCTGCCAATGCGACCTGGGTGGCACTCCACTCGCGCGCCGCGTCGGACCTTGCTGCTTCGTTGTGCGAAGTGGACGAACTTGGCTTCGCGAAGACCGATGCAGGCGGGGCGACCAGCCGTGCGGGTATATTCGCGATCGGGAATGCCGATGAGCCCTGGGCGCACCTCGCCCAGGCTGCAGCGTCAGGCACCACGGTGGGGCCCGTCGTCACAATGTATCTGCTTGAGCGGATGGTGGAAGAACTGCGTTTGGCGAAGGCGGCCTGAAGATATGAGAGGCGATAGTCGGCTTTCGCGTATGCTCCACGTGCTGCTACACATGGCTCGGCACAATACGCCGTTCACCTCCGAACAGATCGCCAAGATGCTGGGTACCAACCCTGTGGTTGTGCGCCGCACCATGGCCGGCCTGCGCGAAGCGGGTTTCGTAAGCTCGGAGCGCGGACGGGGTGGAGGGTGGAGCTTCGTGAGTGACCCGACGACCATTACCCTGCTTGATGTGCACCGTTCGGTCGGGGCGACTGATGTGATCGCGCTGGGCAGCGGCGATTCAGATCCGGCCTGCGGTGTGGAACGCGTCGTCAATCATGCACTGGCTGAGGCGACGGGCGAGGCCGAAGCAATACTGCTGCGCCGGTTGGGCGAAGTGACTCTGGCGGAGCTGTCCACTCAGTTGGACGCGATCTGCAAGGCTGAGGGATGGGACGACCAACATGCGCCACACCAAGGCTAAAGCTACATTGCAGAGCGACATCCTAGGACACCAGAGCGGAACGGCAGCTGTCTTTAAGCCTGGGTCCGAAAGTCGCGGGTCGCTTCACGGCCACTTCCGGTCGAGTGAAATGGGCAAAGATTCTTGCGCCTCAGGTGCCGAAGAAGAGGCGAGCCTGTCGATCCGGATCGCCTGCCACGTGGCTTGCTACATCGAATATCATCGTCCGACGTTCCTGCGCTTCGTACGCCGGCCAGGGCAGCCCTCGCTGTGAAGGGTTGGCACTATGCGCGAAGTTGACCCAAGCCTGCGCCATCGCGGCTGCCACCTTCCCCGCTTCCGGCCCCGGACCATTCATTAGCGGACGGGTTTGCGGGTTGTCGAACACGAGCGGAGTATCGAGTCCATGGGGGCTCTTGAGCGCCCCACCTTCGAATGGCGCGGTCCAGTCGAGACGATACATGAAGACTGGCGCCGCGTTCTGAGCGAGCTTACGCTCGGCGAGACGGATCGAATTCATCCAGGTGCCCTCAGCCGTAGCCAACGATGTGAGCCAGTAAAACGGCGCGTAATCAGGCCGCAAAGCCTTGAACACGTCGACCGCGACATTACCCTTGGCGCCCACCATCGCCATCGCGCGCTGCCGCACTTGCTCTTCGCTAAGCTTTCCGAATTGCGCGTCGGCACAAAAGAATAGTGTTGCCTCGTCCTTCGTCGTGCCGATGATGATTGGCACATCGCGTGAAACGTCTGGAGCCGTAGGATCGAAAGGATGACGTGGCAGCGAGCGCCCATCGACAAGCGGCGCCATCACCCTGCTAAGTCCGGCCTGCGAGGCCGAAGCCGCCGCGATCAGGGTCTTCCAATCGATTGTTTGCAGTTTGTGGACCTCGGCGGGAGCAATTCCGAGCTTCGCTATCGTCGCCTCGGCATGTTTCTCCGCCACCGCCTTTTCGACCATGGTCAGGCCCGGGCCACTCTGGATAATCGCTTTGTGGAACAAGCCTTTCGCTGCAGGCATTGCAAGGACCACGCTTACTTTCGAGCCGCCTCCGCTCTCGCCGAAAATCGTGACGTTACCCGGATCACCGCCGAACTGCGCGATATTGTCGCGGACCCACTTGAGGGCGAGGACGATGTCGAGTTGACCTGAGTTGCCGGAGTCGACGAAGTCCGAATGGAACCCGCCGAGATAGAGGTAGCCCGGCGCATTGAGGCGATGGTTGATGCCCACCACCACCACATCACCACGGCGACACAGCGCGGAGCCATCGTACTGCGGATCGCCGGCCGAACCGATCGCGAATCCGCCGCCGTGGAGCCAGACCATGACCGGTCGTTTGCGCGCCGACGAGGCATCGGGCGTATAGACGTTGAGCACGAGACAATTCTCGCTCTCGTTGCCTACCTCCATGCCCTGCTCGCCCGCCGCCATCACCTTCTGCACGAACGGCGTCGTGAGATTGGCGCCTGGCGCCGTAGTTGCGCCGAGATCCATCTGCGGCGCCTGATGGCCAAGGACCAGGCAATCGCGCACTCCGGTCCAGGGAGGAGCTACAACCGGAGGCAGAAAGCGGCGCTGCGAAGTGTCGTCACCGTAAGGAATGCCGAGGAAACTGGAAACCCCGTCCCGACGCCGACCTCGCACCTTGCCGCTCATCGTCTCGATGGGTTTGCCGATCACGGCCTCGCCTGCGAACGCGCTGCCGGGTAGCGTCAGCATCATGGTGCCGCCCAACCCGATCCGGATCACGTCTCGACGAGACTGCGAAAAAATCGTTGTCATCCAATCCTCCCCAGGACCGCCATTCGCGGCAGTTATGACCCGACAATCGATCGGGCGCAAAAGCCGGCGAACCTCAGGTCTTGAGCCCAAGCCGAGCGATGACCTGTGGCTCAAGCTTCAAAATCCAAAAGCCGGTGCCTCCCGCAGCATAGATGAGACCTCGCGCTGCATCGTAGTAGCCCACACCGCCGTGCACCATCGGACCGTGGTTGAAGTATGCCACCTCGCTTGGTTTCACGGGATTGCGAATGTCGAAAATGCGCAATCCGGCACTGCCGAAGTTCACCGCCGCGAAAGTCGCTTTTTCGGGGTTGTCGACGAGGTGGTAGGCAACCGTCGGATCGAGACCCGAAGCCTTGCGCGCTTCGCAGTATTCGGGGTCATTGATGGCGATCCGAAGCATCGAGACATTGCGGGCTTGATCGTTTGTAACGTCGCTCACGAACACTTCGAAACCCCACCCATCGGCGCTGGGCCTCGGATAAGGACGGCAGGTATCGCCGGGAATTCCGGGCGAGGCTGCGGCGTCCATCGAGCTTCCCAGTTCGTTCGAGTGGATGATGTACTCCCGCCCACCGGCGCGGAACCAATCGAGACCATGACCGGGTCCATCCGTTTCTCCGACGATCTGCACCGGCCGCTTGGTGATGTCGACAATCCGGATCTTGGGTGTTTCACCCAGATTGTGCGGGCCTTCGATCTTCTGATCGCCGAGATAGACGCGCGTGCCGTCGTCATTCACATCAAGCGAGTGCGACAATGTCGGCCAGACCAGCGCGTATTGAATGCGGCTCACACCAACCCGGCTATTGGCTCCCTTTGCGTTGGCCAGATCGTTGCACAGATTGATGCCAGCCTTCTGCCCCTGGCGGTGCACTTCCTGCCACGGTCCGGGGACCTGCGGAGCAAGATCGCAGCGGTAATCGGTGATCTTCCAGCTTTCCGGATCCTTGAGATCGGTAATGTCTGCCTCCCACAACCCAAGGGAGGCATAGACTTTGGTCCCTGTACGGTTCAGCCGCAGATCATGTGGCAGCAGGCCGGCCCCGCCGCCGCCGCCCGATGGGGGGCCGTCACCGATCGTGAGCGGTGGCCACTTGATTTCACCCAGCAGGACGGGATGCATGCAGTCCCGGATGTCGTAGACACTGCTGCCCGAGACCAGGACCGCCCGCTCCTTCGTGACCATCACGCGCATGGTTTCCGAAGCCATTTTTACAGGTACCCGGCCGACTTCCACTGGCTTGGAGGGATTCCTCACGTCGATAACGTGAACCTCTCCGCCCCTGTTATTACCCATGTCGCTGCCGGTGCGCACGTAAGCGCACATGCCGTAGCCCTGAACCACCCCGACAATCGGCAGTTCGCCAATCCGCGTGACCCCGCAATTGTAGGCTGCGGTCTGCCCCTTGGGCACATTGCCCTGGATATCCGGCTCGCGAACATCGCCGGAGCCGCAAAGGGCAGGCGAGAAACCAGCGCGCGGGCTCTCCTGTGCGGCCTTCGCCGGCGCCGGCTGCGTCGGCAGCACGGCCGCCAATATGCTCACCATCATGATCCGCTTCATGGCGCGTCTCCTCTCCTGGAAACTATGTTCTCTTATGCCTCAAATACTGGATTTCGAGATCAAATCCCGAGGCGCGAGCGAACCTGCGGTTCGATCTGCAGCACCTTGAAACCGGTTCCATCCGAAAAATAGATGAGCTTGCGTGCTGCGTCGTAATAGCCAACCTGCGCGTGGACGGGCCTGCCGTGGTTGAAATAGGCGACCTCGGTGGGCTTGTCCGGATTGCGGATATCGAAGATCCGAAGGCCCGCATCTCCGAAGTTTACCGCCGTGAACTTGGCATCCATCGGATTGTCGATCAGATGATAGGCAATCCAGGGGTCTTGGCCGGAAGCCTTACGAACGTTGCAGAACTCGGGCTTGTTGATCGCAAGTTGCACCATCGAGATGTCGTGAGCGCGCGCCGGGTCCGACACATCGCTGATATAGGCTTCGAATGCCCACCCCAGCGCATAGGGTCGCGGATAGGGGGCGCAGCTGTCTCCGTCATGGGGCTTGCCCGGAATGGCGCTCGTGCCCTCGTTGGAGTGAATTACGTATTCTCGTCCTCCGGCGCGGAACCAGTCGAGGCCGTGGCCGGCGCCGTCCAATTCGCCGATGACCTCGAATGGCCGCTTGGTGATGTCGACGATGCGGACCTTGGGCACCGGCGCCCAGAGCGCCCCGTTCCCGCCCGCCTGATCGCCGACATAGAGCCGCGTATCGTCGGCGTTGAAATCGGGAGAATGGGAGACCTGCGGCCACAACATCGAAACCTGCAATGGGCTGCCTCCCATCGAGTAGTTGGCGCCCGCCGGCGCGGCCTTTGCAGCGTCATCGCAAAGGCTGCGTCCGGCCTTGATCGAGGCGCGGTGGACCTCCTGCCACGGTCCGGGCAGCTGTGCCGCCACTTCGCAGCGATGATCGATGACCTTCCAGGTATCAGGGGCCTTCAGGTCCGATATGTCCGCCTCCCAGACGCCGAATGAGGCAAAGACCTTGGTGGCCGTGCGGTTGATCCGAATGTCGTGCGGCAGGTTCCTGGCGCGCACGCCGGGCACGGTCGTATCGGGCCACTTGATCTGCCCCGCGAGCTTGGGATGCAGACAGTCGCTGACGTCGTAAACCGAACTTCCGGAAACCATGATCGCGCGGTCTTTTGTGGCCACCACCCGCAAGGTTTCCGAACGAAGTTCAAGCGGAAGCGGCTGGCCGACCACAACGGGCTTCTTCGGGTCGCGCACATCGATGACCGTGATCTCGATCGGTCCGGGCGCTCCCCCTTGCCCGCCCGTGCGCACGTAAGCGCATTGGCCGACGCCTGCGACATTGCCGACGACCGGGAGCGAGCCCAGAACCTTGACGCCGCAGTTGTAGCTTGCCGTCTGGCCTGTCGGAACTTCGCCCTGGATGCCGGGTTCACGCACATCGCCGGCCCCGCAAAGGGCGGGCGATACACCTGTGGCCTGAGATTGCGGCTGCGCTTGCGCCTGCGGGATCTCAACCATCCCGAACGTGGCGCCAATAAGGGCGATCCCCGCCGTTCCTCCCATGAAGCGACTGACAGCGGCCGCGAACGCCTTAGCCTTCACCTGCATCCTAATCCTCCCCTGCTGGCCGCTTTTTGCGGCTTGAGATGTTCGCACGCCGAAGCCGCTCTCCAGCGACCCTTGTTTTGGCAGCCGGAGGCAAGGGTCGCCGACCTTTGCCCAACGCCGCCTCATCAATTCGTGATATTGCCTTTCCGGCCCGCGCTCACGCCTCCGGTGACGGCGCCGCGACCGTATTCGGCTTGCGCTGCCATGGCTTCCTCCACCAATCGCCGCGCCGATCGCAGATCTTTTCGAAATCGCTTTCGAATTTAGCGCGGTTGGTGCCGCACAGGCGATCCCAGATCGTGGTGTAGCCACCGAAGTTCCAGTTGAAGTATTTGTGATGCTGATCGTGGAACGTCGTCGTGATGAACCACTTTGTCGCCCAGCTCTTGTTCCACCACCTGGGAAAGAATTCGAACCCGGCGTGGACATAGAGGCCCATGATGATGTTTGTCGGCAGGATCAGCGCTGCCGCGGCAGTGCTGATCGGAAGGTGGATCAAGGTCGCCGCGGTCAGATAGATCGGGACGAAACCGCCGTTGATGCACGATTCCAGTGGATTGACCGACAAAGTGGTGAGCAGGTTCGGAGAAGTCGACTTGTGATGCAGCTTGTGGATCAGCGAGTAGAACGGCTCCTTGTGCATCCACCGGTGGAGCCAGTAAAACCAGGTGTCGAACAGGAAGAAGTACAGCACGTATTCGATGGCGACCCGCCACCAGGCAACAGGCTCGCTGTGGAACAGGATGAAGCCATGAGCGGTGAGCAGCCGGTTGGCGTTACCGAGCAAAAATCCGGTGATGAATCCGCCCAAGACCGCGACCGCAAGCTCGAAGCCAAGGATCTTCCATTTGAAGCCTCTGGGCTGAATTTTATGCGCGCGGAAAAAGCCCGAAAAGAAGCCGAGCACAATGGCCGAGGCAACAGTGCCGATCAGCCACAAGTGCATCAGCCACTCGCCCGATGTTATCATTCTAATCATGTGCAGCCTCGATCAAGCTGCGCGTAACGGCGGAATGCAGCGGCCATGCTGTACGTCAGCACCTTGCCCGCTCGAGATTCGCCATCTCGCGCGCTCCCTTCCCGCCTTAGTCTGTCGCTTTTGCGGGGCGAAAATAGTGCCCACATTCGCAATCGCGCGTTTCGCGGGGAAATTGTTTGCCCAGCCCCAGCCCCAGCAGCCAGCGGCCCGATTGGGCGCCGGAGCTGATCTGGCAGGTTGAGGTTGCCAATCGAACAGCTCCGGGAACCGGATCGTTGTTGCGCCTCCGACGCGCGCTTACCGGAAGCGGTAACCCATGGTCAGGAAGCCGGTGGGCTGCGTCTTGCTTTCGACGATCGGGCTATCCTTCGCATCGCCTAGGAGCGTCGTGACTCCGCCCGAAATGCCAAGCGTGATACGGTCGGTCAGTCGGTAGCTCGCCGTGAGCAGTGCGGAGGCATCCTTGAACCCGCTGCCCGCCTTGTACTGTGCCAGTCCCGACGCGAGCGACTGCTCTGCGTCGATCCCGAAATAGCGGTCGTTGTACTTGCTGTCCGCCCAGGTCGTGCCGACGGATGGAATCACCATGAGACGCGGCGTGACGGCAACCGGGTAGGAAATGCTCGCGTCGGCCACGAACCCTTCCGTCCCGCCGGAGAAGCCCTTGGTGGCCCCGATCGTTGCTACCACGCCGCCCTGAGCGACGCTGGCAAACATTCTGCCTCCGACACCCCAGGACAGCTTGCCAACGCCCTCCGGCACGTCCTTGGCCCGATAACCGGGCATGATCGCAACGCCGCCGCCAATCGTCACGCCGCCGGTATTGATCACTTTCACGCCGATGCCGTTGCGAAGGTTGGCGTAGAATGGCCCCAGATCGACGTCGAGCGCGGGCAGAGGCAGGACGCGGTAGTCATTGCTACCCTGATAAGTCGGAGCGTAGGAAACGCCGGCGCCGATGATGACATGGTCGTCGCTGCCATCGGACGTATTGGCCTGAGACATGCGGACGGAGCTTTGCGCGTGAGCGCCGGGAGCCCAAAGCACCGAAACCAGTATCGCGCAGCCGGCGAGGCGGCGCGCACGCTTGGGAAGATCATGGAACATCGAACGGCTTTCCGGGGAGATGCGCGCCGCTGGGCGCGCCTGGTTATGAAGGGATGGCTAGGCTCGCCGCCCGTGGTCCAGCGTCCATCGGATCAGACTTTGGATTTTGGGGGGCATTATTCACCATCGACCTGAGACACCGCCCCTGAAGCGCTCCCTCACTAAAAAGTTTGCCGCTTATCCGCCCCTTTCTTTGCTGCGCCTTTTCAGCACCGGCATTCGGTGCTGGAAGCGGCAAGTGAGCGAGCCCGGCGAGATCAAAACGCTGCGTCGATGCCCAGCCGGATCGTCCGAGGTCGGAGCGGCGTGATCTGATCGCGGCGCCACAAGCCGAAGGGGTTACCGAACGCGAAGGTATTCCCTCGCGTATCCGTGAGGTTGTCCACACCAAGCGTGACGCCGAAATGCCCGAATGCGACGTGTGCGCTGATATCGGCCTCGGCATAGCCGCCTTGCGTCACATCGAGCGGTACCCCGATCCCGAGCTGCGAGCGGCCGACATATCGCACCGATCCACTGACTTCGAGCCTGGTACGCGGCCCGAGATCGCTGCCCCATTCGGCCGCAAGCCGGGCACCGCTGCGCGCGACATTGGGCAAGGTACGGCCGATGTCGCCTTTCTCATCGACAATCACGATATCGCTGCTGAGCTTGCTGACGCGGCTGTTGTTAAGGAACGCGGAGCCAGTCACCGTTACATCGCGCCGCGGCCGCCACGTGAGCTCGCCATCAAGCCCGTGAATGAACCCCTGCCCCATGTTTGCGGTGTAAAGGAACCCGCTCGTGCCGACGAGGTCCGCCTGAATATTGTTCCAAATCGCAAAGAACACTGCCGCCCGCACAGTTAGACGGTCAGTTGCCGGGTCTCCCACACGCACGCCGAGTTCGTTCATGTGGAGATCGTCAGCGTCGAAGCGCTGGCTCTCGATGCCATTCTCGGCAAGCCCGAAACCAAGGCCCCCTGCCCTGTAGCCCTGCTGATAGTGGAAGAACCCCGAGATCGGGCCGTCGGGATGCCAATCGAGCGACAGAGTGCCGGAGAATCGCACCGCACGGCGCCGTGTTTCGGGAAAGTCGTCGAAGCCTGAACCCGTGAGATAGCCCTTGTTGTCGCTGAAGGTCAGGCGTCCGCCGACGGTGCCGGTCAAGGTTGAGGTCAGCGGCCGGGATATTTGCCCAAACAGCGCCATTTCGGCCTGCTCGTTGACCACACCGGGAATATCGTAGGAAACTTCGGCCGACGAGAGGCCTCTTGAAAGCACGCTCGAATTGACCACCACCGAGGCGCCCGCGACCCACGGCGACGGCGCGCTGCCTCCCGCGATCCGCGTCTCGTGCGAGAAGAGAACGATGTCGTTGCGCTCATCGTATTTGGTGGGCGTATCGGTGCGATCGTATCCCGTCGCATCAAAGGTCGCGCGAAGCTGGTGAAAGCCGAGAGAAGTCGTTGAATTCAGCTCCAGCGATCCGATCATCCGCCGTGCCTCGACGTATCCGAGGCGGTAATTGTTCACGAATGGCTGGGGGATGGGATCGTTCCGCGTCAACGGGGGATCACCGCGCAGCGTATATTGCCCGTCGTCGCCCGTAATGTTCTGAAAAACGAAGCCGAGATCCAGCGTCCAGCCAGCGAGATTGTCGGTCCTCAGACTCGCCCTCTGCCCGTATCGGCGAACGCTGTTTATGTTTTTGCGGCCCTGTTCAGGGGCGTCGATATAGCCGGCGGCGACCCCGCCAAAAACCACGAACCGCCCGGCGACCCCGTCGGCAAGCGGGACATTGAGCATTCCGGCCCCGTCGCGGCTCACGCCGCCATGTTCGGTAAACCCGAGATTTGCCGCCGCCGTTACGGCAAATGCGCTGCTGTCAGGAACATTGGGCACGAGACGGATGATACCGCCGAGCGATCCCGCCCCGTAGAGTGCGCCCTGCGGTCCCACCAGCACCTCGACCCGCTTGATGTCATAGAGATCGAGATCGGGATCGGGCGCGTTGTAGTTGAGGCGGACATTGCCAAGGTACTCGCCCACTGTCGCCTGGGTCTGGCCATTGAAACTGCTGTCGGCAATGCCGCGAATGAAAAGCTTGTTGCGCCCCGGGCCAAGGTCGGTCGCCGCAAGCGAAGGCTCCAGGGCAGTGATTGCGGCACTCCCCTGCGCTGCCCGGGCCGCGCTCCAATGTGCAGGAAGTTCAAGCACATCGACCGAGCCCGGATAAGTATCGACCGTGAGCTGCTGCTTGCTGGCGGAAACGATGATGTCCTTGCCGCGCGCTTCAGGTGGCCCTTCGGAGCTTGACGACACCGGCGCCCGCGGAACCGCCTGAGCGACAATGCTGATCGTCCGCGCGTCGTGGAAGACAGCCCTTGCTCCGGTGCCTTCCAGGATACGATCGATGGCAGTCCGGATCGAAACCTTGCCCTTCACCCCAGGCGAGAGCCGCGATGCGACTTCAGGATCGGGAACGGCAACGGTGATGCGGGCCTGGGCGCCCAGCGAAGCGGCGACGTCGCCAAGGCGGCCTGGGGCAATGCGGAAATCCTGCGCTTGCGCACTACCTGCCGCGAATGCGCCAACGGCACAAACCGCCCCGAGACTTGCCCATCTGCTGGCCGACACTTCAGAGCGGCTTCATGAGCCAGTGGCCTCCGGCGGGCTCAATCACAACCCCGAGCGCACGCGCAATGCGCCGAAGTTCCATGGGAAGTTGCTTGGAAGCATCACCACTGAGGATCAGGGTGCCAGAGAAAGGCCTGTCCGCGATCTGCGGCACCACTGTAATTTCCATGCCCAGGGAACGGCCAAGGTCCGCTGCCACTTGCGAGAGCGGAGCGCTGGAATAGACGAGTTGCCCCGTCTTCCATGAACCGACGGCGGGCGCGGCCACGTCGCTGACACGCACGGAATTGTCTGCCGAGGCATCGACGAGCGCCTGACCTGCGGTGAGGCGCACAGCTTCGGCGCCGGGATTGTAGATAACCTCGCCTTCCGCAACGGCCACGCGCACGCCGGCCGGATCGTGGACAACATTGAACACCGTTCCCACATCGCGGATGCGGTTGTCGCCGACCTCGAGAGTGAAGGGGCGTGCGGCATCGTGCTTGATGCGAAACAGCGCTTCGCCCTGGGCCAGCGATGCGAACCGGGGATCCTTGCGATCGAGTGTCAGCCTGGTGTTCCCGTTCAGCACGATTTCGGACCCCGGCGAGATCGCCAACTGGCGTATCTCGCCGGGCCTGGTCACGATTTCGAACCGGCTTTTGCCCGTACCGATCGACATGAACATGACGCCAACGAGCGAAGCCGCAAGGATCCCGGCGGAAATCCAGCGCCATCGGCGAGCAGGCCCGCCAACGGGACCGACTTCCACGTTGTCCGCGGGCTCTTCAAGGCGGACAAGAGGCAGCAGTTTGTCGAGGTCAAGATCGATCTGCTCGATGAAGTCGTAGGCAGCCTGGTGGCGCGGATCCTCTGCAAGCCATTCCACGAAGCCGGCCCACACTGCGTCATCGCCGTGTCGCAAGCGCACGTGCCATTCAATGGCCTGCCGGTTGATCCCATCCTGCAATTCAGATTCCATCGCGTCGTGCCCCCGACCTGAGATGCCGCGCGGGCATATGGTCCCCATCAAGTCGTCGCCGCATCGACGCGATCGCCTCGTAAGCGCGCGCCAGATGCTTTTCGACTGCACTTACGCTGATCCCCAGATCCTCGGCGATCTGTCGCTGCGGCTCGCCGTCCACCCTGAACCGGCGGAACACAGAAGCGGTTCGTTCGGGCAAACCATCAAGAACGGATTGAAGGATCTGGACCTGTTCACCGGCGATCAGTTGCGCCTCGACCGACGGTCGCTCGTCGAGTTCGGGCGGATCGCCGGTGTTCATCCCGACCCAATCTTCTTCCCGTCGGGTCCTGCGATTCCGCGACCGCCGCCCTAGCAGGAATTCGTTGTTCGCCATCCGATAGAGGTATGCCTTCATTTCGGATACCGGGCCGATCGAGGCGGAAGCGAGCTTGAGCGACACGTCCTGCAAGACGTCTTCTGCCTCCTCCGCGCCCGCGCCCCGCAACATCAGATAGCGCTCAAGCGCGGGTCGCATCTCCAGCAGGACTTGAAGTAAACCGCTATTCACCGTTCCATGCTCGAAAGTGTGCACGCTTGACGCCTGGTCCCAGCCAAGCACGATTCTGGCGCAGGCATCCGGAAATCGACGGGCCATTCAGGGGCGGATAGCTGGCCAGTCGCGAGGGGCGATGCAACACAAATATTCGATGAGGAGGCACATTGCCTGCGGCATCTACGTTCTAGCTCATCACTGCAGCCCGAACACCGAGCCCGATGCTCACCTTCAGTGCCGTTCCATCATTGAGACCGGCCACGATCGTGGCGCCGGCCGCCTTCGAACCGGTGCGAAAAGGCACACGGAACAAAGGCGACCCACCTCGGACGGAACCATGTCAGGGGCTCGGCATGTTGCCGGCTTATTGGAAGCGGCCCGGCTTGCTGGCCCATCCATCGATGAAATCGTAGGTCGTCTTCAGCGTATCGCCGAATTGCCCTGGCGTGCTCTCGCATCGACGACAGGTCGTATACATGTGGGTTGCCCCCTCGATGAAGGCGATCGACTTGTCGCGGCTTTTGGCATGGCCGTAGATCGTCTCGGCAGCCATCCCTTCCCAGTTTCCGGTCATGCCCAGCGTCAGGAACGGTACGGTAATACCCTCGACATTGCCGGGAGGCGCAGCATAGGTCGAATGCCAGTCGACGCCGTGGATAGTGCTGTCTTCTCCGTATCCGTAATCATCGGTCACCCGGATGGCCCAACTCGACAGGTAATTCTTGACCGTGGTCTTCAGCGCGGCGCGATAGGTGTTCGAAGGCATCAGCCCCATAGGACCGCCGGAAGGCACCCGCACGGAATGGACGATCTGCGTGGTGACGGTGCCATCCGAATGCACCAACGGCCAGGGCTTGACGGTATGTGACAGCAGGCTCGTATCTGCCGGAAACAGCTTGTTTGCGACGACCGACCCGCCAGGAACGAGGAACAATTCGTCATCGGCAAGCGTACCCTGACCCGCATCGATCGCAGCGAGCCGCTTCTCGGCCCTGCCGATAATGGCGTTTGCACGCGCGCCCTGCGCCGCGAGGAAGCGATGGACGAAATCCGGGCTGAAGTGCGTGCCCTGGGGGTTGTACCCGTTGGCCAGGTTGTACATGTCGAGCGGGGGATCGAGATCCTGTCCATTGGCCTCGTCCCGGACTGCCGGATCGATGCTGAACAACACCATTGCCGCCTGCCCCCAATTCGCATCGGCCAGCACTATCCCGTCAGCCGGAGGCAATCCGGCCAACGCATCTGAGCATTTATGAAGCTTCGCAGCGTCCTGACAGAATGCAGGTCCATTCTCGGCAATGGCCTGGTAGGCGGTCATCGTCGTTGCCCCGCCTGAATGGCCGAACAGGACAACTTTACTTACGCCCGGCAGCCTGCGCAGATAGGCTACGCCTTGCTTCGCCTGCAGCAGGACGTCGTCCATAAGCCCGTCATTGAAAGTGCTCGCCTTATCCGTCGAGTTGTTGGCGCAAAGCACGCGGTAGCCACGCTTCGAGAGTTCGCTGCAGGCAGAAAAAGTGAGGTAGTCAGCGCTCGCATGCATCACGAAGAAGGCGATCTGCGCCTTCGGTCCGGGGTTGACCGGCTCGTACAGGACCGCCGGCACCCCCATTCCCAGAGACACGAATGTCGTTTTTGTCGCCTTGGGCGATGCCGACGCTGCTGCAGCCGGGGCCTGGGCGCTCGCCGGGAGCGTGCCCACCCCTGACGAACCAAGGGTAAGAGCTGCGACCAGAACAGCCGTCCGGGGCCGCGTGCGAAGGATCGAGGTCATCATGACGTGAGGTGCTTTCGTTCAAGAAAAGTTGAATTGCTTGGGACCGCCCGGTTCGCCCAATCGGCGCGAGCGCCATCAGGCACTTGGGCCGAATGCCCCAAGTTCATTTCCCACCGCCGAATTTGCGGAACGCGGAGACGAGCGCCGGCGCGGCGCAGCCTGGTTTCAGGTGGGATGCGTAGATGCCGTGACCAGGTTTCGCGTAAGCCTCGTCCGGCAGGATGTAGCCGACTTGTCCCGCAGTCAGGGTCATCACCATCGAGTTAGCTTGAGGCATAGCGTTGCGAACCTTGCTGCCGATCATGCTGCCAAGATCGCCGCCGATACCGGCAAGAACGAAGTCGTCGATACGTAGCCAGGTGAGGGGTATGGTCACATCGGCTTGCGGGACGGGAGGCCGCCCGAAACTGTTCGTCGCAAGGTCGTAAGGCCAGGTCTGTCCCGGACAGGCGACGGTCCCGGTATCGGCGGCGATGATGGTGTCACGCTTGGCTGGCCGCATGTGAACCGGCACATCGTTGACCGCCTGGGCGAGCCGCTGGGCCTGCACATCAAGCACCCCCCAGCCGGCAGCGCCCTGATCGACCGCAGGCAGGTTGCCAACTGCCCGCTGCTGCGACTTGAACAGAGGAAGCTGGTCGCCCTCAGCGCCAGGCGCCCAGAGAACTACCGGCGCTGATCCGGCGTTTTCCAGCAACCGCATAGTGGCGCCTGGGAGATCACCGCTGACTTCGTATCCGCCCTTTTTCGTCACGCTGCGAAACATCACTTGGCATGCGTCGCATAGTTTACCAGAAGCGCCAGGGGTTTGCCGTCCAAACTCTCCACTCGAAGGACATTGAGCGTCTTGTCCGACGGACCATGCGGATCGGGGATGCCTCCCTGCCCGGCCAATTCGCCGTTGTTCGTATTTACGAAGGCTTCCCCGCGGCCGAAGCCGATGCGCGCGGGCTGAAGTACTGCAAGCGCCGATCGGCCGGCCGCAACGGCACCGCCGATGGTTCGCTCGATAAGGCGCGCCTGCGTTGGGCTTGGCGTCCCGCCGTGAAAGAACACGAGTGGATTGCTGTGCGTATGGGACGCAAAGAGGATCACGTGGCTGACCGGCAGTCCGAGCGCATCAGCAACGGATTTCACCGTATCGAGGCCGCCGGGCACAGCGGTCACCTCGAGGTTTATGAGGACAACACGATCCTGATCTTCGCCCAGCGCGATCGCACGCGCAAAGACCGGATCGTGGATGCCCACGAAATCCTTCTCGCGCGGCGCAGTAATGGGGAAATCACCGGCATCCGGAGTAATCTCGACTTTGCCGGTGCCGGCAAGCAAAGTTCCTGCGTGCGCATTGGCGCTAAAGACGCCCATAGCCAACGCAGCCTGCACAATGAGGAGACGCGCCTTACGCTGCATTTCTTGCTCCCGTGATCGTTGAAATGAAAGAAACGATGGCTACCGCAGGCCTTCCAATGCGGAGTTCCGGCACAGCCGGACGCGCTCCGCATCCACCGCGAATTTCTGCGGCAAGACTGCCATCGCCGCACATTCGAAAACGGCCCAAACCATTCGAGCTACGTCCTTCCGTGGGCACAGCTACCCGTGCCCCAGAGCGTCGTGCCCGCCATACAACGTATCTCGATTCCGGCATTGAAAGCGTCATTTCGCAATGCAATTCTCTCGCAAAACGAGGGAGGGATTCATGGATATCGTGGCGGAAGGTTTGGTCTTTCCGGAAGGTCCGGTGGTCATGTCGGACGGATCGGTCATTGTCGTTGAGATCATGGCCGGGCGGGTCACACGCTGTTGGAATGGGCGCACCGAAACCGTCTGCGAAACCGGAGGCGGTCCGAACGGCGCAGCAATTGGCCCCGACGGCGCCTTGTGGGTCTGCAACAACGGGCGCGACGCGGACAGTCCTCTTGGCGAGGGTTGGATTGAGCGGATCGACCTCGGCACCGGACGTACCGAGCGCGTCTACGACGCCTGTGAGGGAAAGCCTCTTCACGCCCCCAACGATTTGGTTTTCGATGCGAGCGGCCGCCTCTGGTTCACTGCGCACGGCAATCCCTACGCCGAGCATCGGCCCGCAGGCGGCCTTTTCGCGGCCAGCAGTGACGGTTCGTCGATTGTCGCCGTCAATCGGCGCGCGGTTGCCTACAACGGTGTCGGTCTCTCTCCTGACCAGTCGCACGTCTATGTCGCAGACACCCTTCAGGCCCGGGTCTATCGCTATGAGAACCGGGCGGAAGCCCAGCAGCCTCATTACATCGCGACGGCTCCCGGCCCTGTCGGTTTCGATTCGCTCGCCGTGACTGCCGCCGGGAACATCTGTGTTGCGACCATCTATGAAGGCGCAATCAGCACCTTCACGCCGGAAGGTCAGATGAGCAAAACTTGCTTCCCGGACGAGACTTACGTCACCAACATCGCATTTGGCGGCGCCGATATGCGCGATGCCTACGTCACTCTCTCCGGGACGGGCCGCTTGGCCCGACTTCGCTGGGATGAGCCTGGCCTTTCCCTTGCCTTCAACGGTTAATACCCCCTGTCCTGCAAAAGCCCCGGCTGACGACGGAAGGCCGCGTCCATTGTATGCCCTTGTCGGCCACGCAACTGAGCAGACCTGACGAACCGGTGCCGTTCGTCCGGGCCATGAATGAGCGATCCGCTCGGCACTGGCGGCCACAAATGACCGCCAGTTCCGAGCCGAGATATGCGGTTCAGCGGGAACCGAATGCATAGCGCAGCGTCACCCCAATCTGGCGCGGCATCGTAATGCTCGTGTAGGAATAGGCGCTGCTGTAGGAAGCGCCTCCCGCAAGCGACGGCAAGGTCGTCGTTGCAGGGACATTGCCACCGTACGTCGACAGTATCGTCTTCGTATTGGTGAGGTTCTTTACGAACAGCGACACATCCCATGAGGAATCAGGGCTGCGTACACCTACGAACGCGTTCAGAATTGCGTAGCTGTTCTGGTAATCGAATGGCGATTGATCGTTGTAGAGGCTATGCGAGTTGAAAGTGCCCTGTGCACGCAGATAGCCAGTCACGGTGCTTGAGAAATCGTGGGTGTACGTGCCGCTGGCTGTAATCGTGAATGGAGGCAGGAATGACGAGGGTCCACTTGTCCGGCAAGTAACAATGTTGCCTCCGGATGCCTGTATCTGTGCTGCTGTCGGCGTGGAGGGGAGCCCTTCGTTGCAAGGGACGACGCCGTTCTTGATCCTGCCGTGCGCGTAGCTGAGCGAGAAGTCGGCAGTGAATTCGGGTGACACGCGCACATAGCCGTCGGCCTCAAGGCCATCGACCTTGACTGGGACGTTGGCAAGGAATCCGCTGGTCGTCCGCACCAGGCCGTTATCAAGAACGAACCAGACGCTGATCGGCACCGAATAGAGGAAGTTCTGGAAGTTCTGATGGTAATAGTTAAGGTTAAAGCCGGCGCGACGATTCCAGAACTGCACTTTGATGCCGCCTTCATAGGATTGCGACGTTTCCGGCTTAATGCTGACGAACTTGTTGTAAACATCATCGGGGACGGTTGAGCCCGAAACCAGCGCCGCGGCAATCGGCCCAATGCTCTGCGTGCCCTGACGGAACGAGGATCCGGCGTTGACGTAGGCCATGAAATCGGGGGTAAAGTGGTAGGATGCCGAGCCCGTCCAGATCCACGCGCTGTCGCGGCGGTCGTCAACGGGAAGCATGGCGGAACTCGGGAAGTACGAGAAATTCTTGTCGATCAGGTAACGGGCACCGCCCGATATCTCGAGCTTATCGAGGGGATGTGCCGTGAGATTTCCGAACCAGGCCGATTCTGTACGGTTCCCGTGTTGAAGGGTCTTCGAACCCGATGAGCACGAGTAGAAGGGCGCAAAAAGTGTGCAGTCCGTGGCAGCGTCGATACCGAGCAAGGGCAGGATCGGCTGCACGTATGGGAACGTCGCTGCCGGAATGATCTGCGGCGCGTTGGTGATAGCGTTGTCGGTCGGCGTATCGAGCCTGAAATAGCCGACGACATAGTCGAAAATCTTGGCGATCCGCTGCTCGGACGAAAGCCGCACTTCATGCGTCTGATACTCGTTACGCGAGGCCGTGACCCCGTCGTAGGTCAGGCCGCTTGCCGCACTCGAGGTATAGTACCCGCCGAAATCCTGCGGGGTGGCAGGGCGAAGGTGCGCGACGGCATACTGCCCGACGTAGCTCAGCTTCTGACCAAGAACGTGCCAGTCCGCGCGCCCGTTGATGATATCCATTGTCTGGCGAATACGGCGAATGCCGTTCACGGTTGATAGGCGGTCCGTGGCACTGACCAATCCGACATAGGAGGTGCCGTTACCGGGATCGTCGCAGGAGACGGTCGGGTCGAACAGGCAGGTCGATTGTGTCTGCATGTAGCTTAGCTGATGCGACAGGAGGTGCTGGTAGACGACATTGAATTCCAGCGTGTCGGTCGGTTGGAAGCGCGCGCTGACGCGTTCGCTCCAGGAACGCCGATAGGGCCCGTCCGGAAAGATGTCCGGATAGGCGCTGCGCACGCCGTCGAGCTTGTTGTCGTCGATCGAGCCGGCAAAGCGGAGCGCAAAGACGCCTTCGACAACCGGGATGTTCACGGCGCCCTGTGCGTTCTTGCCGTAGAATTTGCTGCCCAGCGATCCGTTGACGAACCCGCCGAAGTCATCGAGATCTGGCAACTTGGTACTGACCGTGATCGAACCGGAAGGCGAAGCGCGGCCGCGTAGGGTGCCTTGTGGTCCGCGCAGGACCTCGATCTGGCCAAGGTCATACATCGACTGGTAGATGTAGTTCTGCTGGATACCGGCATCGTTGAGGTAGAACTCGACAGTGGCGTTAACCCCCGAATTCACATCAAATGCGACCCCGCGAAGGGTCGTGTTCTGGACCATGCCGTTGTTCGAGTTCTGAAGATTGAGCCCGGGCACAATCTGCTGAACGTCCTCGAACCGCGTGATGTTGTTCCGGGACAATTGCTCGGGACTCACGACGTTGAGCGCTTTCGGCACGTCGAGCAAACGCTCCTCGCGCCTGCGGGCTGTGACGATAATCTCGTCGGTGCTGATGGTTTCGTTGCTCGCGGCCTGCTCTTCGGCCATCGCCGATGTTGCGGACGCGAGAAGGCTTACGCTCGCCAGCGCGAGCGCACGGTACATGCGCATAGATTGTCCTCACCTGGTTTTCCCCTCCGATTATTCGGATAGGGATGGTTGTAATTGCGACTGAGCAGTGTGCGGGTTCCGGGCGGCCCAACGGGCCGTCTGTGGCCCTAGAGACCCAAGCGGGCCTTTACTTGGGGTTCGACGCGCAGCACCCAGAAACCGCTGGTGCCGGCGGCATAGATAAGGCCGCGCGATGCGTCGTAATAACCGATGCCGCCGTGCACGAGCGGCCCGTGGTTGAAGTAGGCTACCTCCACCGGTTTCTCCGGCTGGCGAATGTCGAAAATCCTGAGCCCCGCGTCGCCGAAATTGACGGCGGCGAACTTGGCGTTCAGCGGATTGTCGATCAGGTGGTAGGCGATCCAGGGGTCACGCCCCGACGCCTTCCTGACCTCGCAGAACTGGGGATCATTGATGGCGATATGCACCATGGAGACGCCGCGTGCCTGATCCCCCGTCACTTCGCTGATGAAGGCTTCGAAGCCCCATCCGAGGGCCGTCGGACGTGGGTATGGGTGGCAGGTGTCACCCGGCGTGCCGTAAGGCTGCTTCTGGCTGGTTCCCCATTCATTGGAATGAAGCACGTAATCGCGTCCGCCGGCGTGGAACCAGTCGAGACCATGTCCCGGACCGTCGCCGACGCTCAGGATCTTCAGCGGACGCTGCGTCAGATCGATAATGCGGATCTTTGGCGTTTCGCCGAGGTTCTTCTTTCCAACGACCTTCTGGTCACCGACGTAAAGCCTGGTTCCATCGAGATTGGTATCGAGCGAGTGGGCGATCGACGGCCATAGGAGCCCGGCCTGCATGCGGCTGCCGCCGATGCGGTTGTTGGCCCCTTTCGGGTTGGCCCCGTCGTCGCAAAGGTTGTAACCACCGGCAAGAGCCTGACGGTGCAATTCCTGCCACGGACCGGGAATTTGCGGCGTGAGATCGCAGCGGTAGTCGGTCACCTTCCAACTGCCGGGATCCTTAAGATTGGTGATGTCGGCTTCCCACAAACCCGGCGAGGCATAGATCTTTGTTGCCGCCCGGTTGAGGCGCAAGTCGTGAGGAAGCTGCCCGTACCCTTCGTAAGTGCCCTCGGCGGCGCTCGCGCCAATGTTCAGCGGAGGCCATTTGACGTCGCCCAAATGCACCGGATTGAGGCAATCCCGGATGTCGTAGACTGAATTCCCCGAAACCAGGATCGCGCGATCCTTGGCGACCACAGCGCGCATCGTCTCGGATGCTCCGGTGACCGGTACCGATTTCACCTGAACAGGCTTCGCTGGATTGCTTACGTCAATTACGACAATCTCATTGGTGCCGTCAGGACGGATATAGGCGCAGCGGCCTACGCCCTGAAGCTTTCCGACCAGTGGAAGCTGGCCCACAAGCTTGACCCCGCAATTGTAGTTTGCCGTGGCGCCCTTGGGGACCTCGCCCTGAATTCCAGGCTCTCTGATGTCGCCAACGCCGCAAGCCGCCGGCGACACTCCGCTCTGGGCAGATACCGCCGGGGCCTCAGCAATAGCGGCACTTTCGCCGATCAGCGAGGCGGCCGCGAGCAATGAAAGAAAGACACGCAAAAACCGCGCAAATCTTCGTGTGACGCACATAGTGCCCACTCCCCTCCCCAATATTTTGAACCCGTCTCGCCCTGAAAACTGCACAGTTGGAGAGGTGAAAATAGTGCCCACATTCTCCGAACGGTGCCGAAACTCCCTTTATTCCCGATCAGTTAAGAGGGTGAACAAACCCATCTTGGGAAGTGACTTGCTAATTACTTCCAAAACAGCGCTCGCCGGCCGCTCTTCAGCCGAATTCCATACATTTGGAGGTACATCACGAGCCCCGACGACGAGAGAAAGATCAAGGCAAGGCCAGCCAGCAAATCGAAAATGCGGGCCCACAATCCGAACAGGAATCCGGAATGAAGGTGCTTGATCAATTCATGTGTCACTATCCCGAAGGGAAAGCCGCTCTTGGGGTAATTGGGCTCGGTCAATCCTGCCGGACTGCCGTTCGCCGTGTTGATGATCACCTGCCGGGTCACGGGCTCAGCGGTGATCACGACACCCTGCTTCATTCCCCAATAATCCCGGACGCGCAGCACTCTTATGGGAGCCTGGACGTCGGCCTTGCGCAATCCCGCCAATGTCTCGTCGACCATCTGAAGGACCTGCCCATCCGACAGCCCCTGGATCTCATGATTGCCAGAACGCGGTTGAAGACTGTGCCAGACACTCTCAAAGCCAAGCCATGTCCCTGTAAATGCCACCCAGACAAGCAGGACGGCCGAGGCCAGCGACACTGCTCGATGCAGGCTTCTCCATCGATCGCTCGTCATCCAGAACAGTCCCGGGCGATTGATCTTCCGGCGTTGCTTCAGCAGCCGGAAGTACATCGTCAATCCGGTGATGATCAGCACCCACATCGCAACCCCTGCTAGCAGCTCGAACCAGACGCCTGGCACGTCGTGCCGAGACCAGAAGCGGTGCCATTCCTTGAGGCTTTGGCGCAGAGAAGGCGGCGGAAATACAGGCATAATGTCTGCTGTCGGCACCGACTTGAGGCTCTCCACGTCGACGGCCTGAACCCCTTGAGCGAACTTGCGCGGATCGCGCGGCTCCTGACCGAAACGGGCCTGTCCTATCGGCCTTCCGTCAGCCATCCGCAGTTCGACAAACGTCGGGAGCTCGCCCGGATGGCTGCGGTGGAGCGCCCCTAGGACCCTTGAGAAGGCTGCATGAAAATCGAGGTCTGCGGGCAGCGGCGCCGCGGCGTAATCGCGCTGCGTCATCACGGCGAAATCCATGTTGCCGTACCGCCCCTCATTGATCGACTGCATGACAGGCGTTGCCTCGGCGGCTCCAGAGAGAGTCTCCCGAATATCAAGGATCTGGATCCAGCTTCCTGTCACGCCGAGATAAAACAGGACGACGCAGGCAATAAGTGAAATGACGCGGTGAACCATCCGCATTGAATGTCGCCCCTTACAAACGGAATTCAGGCGAGTTGATCTCAACCACCTGCTCCAATTGATTGAATTTCCGATATCGCGGCCATCCCCCGCGCCCGCCTCAAGGAAGCGCTGTCCGAGAAAAGGGATGCCGCGACGCCACATTCGACAGTTGAATACCGATCTTCGCCGTCGTGGATCGGACGAAACTCGGCCAGTTTATTATCATGCCAAGTGCAGCACATAGGCGAGTTAAGCAGTTAAATTGCAGAACAACGCCGACCTAAATCGGTAAAATCATCACTATATCTGAAAAATTCTGCGCATATCCGGCCCTCGACTGCTTTGCGTCAGGGATGGCGAATATTCGCTTTACCGAACTCGATTGCAGACGCTTGCCACTCAAACTTGAGTAAAATGCGGTGAGTGCGATGCCTCACCTCCCCCCGTTGCCACCACGACTTTGAGCCGTCCTAGTTTGGCTATGAGGTAAGCTTGCACGCCTACGCTCGAGCGGAGGGATAAAATCGTCGCTGCGAGCCATTCAAATCCGCATCGGCCGGCGCCCGGAAATGTCGCGAAACGCCGCGGCGAAACGGACAATAATGATTTGAGTCTTATAGATTTTATTTGAAATTTTGCGACAGGCTCTTTCGATTTTTCATAGTTTTGCGCCTGCTGGATCGATCAATTTCCCGGTTCGATTGTTGCCCCATCCGGCACTTGGATTCTCGCTCACGGGTAAAGCCGTGCACCAGCATTCGATCAGTTGAACAAATATTATTCTACTGGTTGAACAGACGAGGCATTAAGATACGAGGCGCTATCCTTGGTCGACCTAACGATTCGCCATGCTTGATTTGTGATACATTCAGTTTCATAGCTGTCCGCGCTGTCTCGTTCGAGCGAAAGGTCGGATCTGTACTGATTTCGATTCGCACAAACCCGATCAATGCGAGTCGGATCAAGACAAGTCGCCAGTTGTATCAGCTGCCATCATCCCGTCAGCGATCACTGGAAGGCCGAATTGCCGACGCCCCAAAGGCGGGGCTATGCCGTCCCATGCTATTTATCTGAACTTGGTCGACAAAGCCTGCCCGGAGGCCGCGTTTTGCGGCGCCCGTTCGTATGCCCTGGCATAATAATAAATTCGGAGAGGACAGCGTGCTTACCAAATTCCAATCGTGCTCCATGATGATCGGCGCCAGTGCAATTGCCTTTGCCTTCGCCGCATCCCCCGCCGCAGCGCAGTCGACAGACAATACGGAAGCCAGCACCAACGACATTATCGTCACCGCACGCCGCGTCGAGGAACGACTGCAGGACGTGCCGATCTCGATTACTGCCTATAATCAGTCGCAACTTGCCGACCGAAATGTTGTCAACTCGCAGGATCTGGCGCGTTACACGCCGTCGCTGTCGGCGAACTCCAACTTCGGCAATGAGAACTCCACGTTCGCTATCCGCGGTTTCGTTCAGGACACCGGCACGGCTCCATCCGTCGGCGTCTATTTTGCAGACGTCGTCGCGCCGCGCGGTGCGTCGAACAACGTTCCGGTTGGCGACGGTGCCGGCCCGGGCAGCTTCTTCGATCTCTCGAACGTCCAGGTCCTGAAGGGCCCGCAGGGTACGCTGCAAGGCCGCAACACCACCGGCGGTGCCGTCCTTCTGGTCCCGCAGAAGCCCACCGACAACCTTGAGGGCTTTGTCGAAGGATCGATCGGCAATTACGATCTGCGCCGCGTTCAGGCGGTCATCAACATCCC
>NZ_SLVB01000008.1 GCF_004341845.1 Novosphingobium sp. PhB165
GTGGAGACCGGCGGCACCCACTACATGCGCGAGCGCACGCAGTGGGATTCGGGCGCGAACCTCGTCTGCGTCTCGCCCGGCGTGGTGCTCGCCTACGACCGCAACGTCTATACCAACACCCTGCTGCGCAAGGCCGGGATCGAGGTCATCACCATCTCCGGCGCCGAACTCGGACGCGGACGCGGCGGCGGGCACTGCATGACGTGCCCCATCATTCGCGATGCCGTCGAGTAACGGCAAACCCGAAATGACGGGCGGCATGGCATCGACCGGAAAATTGCCGTCACGCAAGGCGGCCGCGATCGCGCGCGGGATCAGCTATCTTGCACTCTGGCTCATCATGATGCCCAGCGCCCGGCCTACCGACCTGCTGGTCGGCGCCGGCGCTGCCATCGCGGCGACATGGCTCAGCTTGCGCACATTCCCGCCTGCGACCGGCTGCCTGCATTTCGTCAGCATGGCGGCACTTATGCCCCATTTCATCTGGCAATCGGTGCGGGCCGGTTTCGACATCGCCCGCCGAGTCTTTGATCCGAGATTGCCGATCCAGCCCGGCTTCGTCGCCTGCCCGCTTGGCTTTCCGGAAGGTCTGGCACGCAACACGTTCGCCACCATCACCAGCCTGATCCCCGGCACGGTGCCTTGCGGCGAGGTCGACGGCGTTCTCACCTATCACTGCCTCGATCTCCGCAACCCTGTGGTCCAGCAGTTGTGGGCAGAGGAAAGACTGATGGCGCGGGCGCTGATCGCGGGCCGCAGGCATGACTGAATTTCTGCTCGGCTCGGCTTGCGCCATCCTGGTGGTGGTCGCGGTCGGGCTGGTGCGCCTCCTGCGCGGCCCCGGCGAGGCCGATCGCATGATGGCGGTGCAATTGCTCGGCACCGGCAGCACGGCGGTAATGTTGATCTTCGGCGCCGTGATACGGCAGCCGGCGGTGATCGATGTCGCGCTTATCGTCGCGCTGCTCTCGGCGTTCGCCGGGCTGGCCTTCGTGCGAGGCATCAGCCCGAACAGCGGGGGAGGAGACGAATGACCATGCTCCTCGATCTCTGGACGATCGTTCTGGTGAGCATGGGCGTCGTGTTCTTTCTTGCCGGAACCGTGGGCCTGCTGCGCTTCCCCGATGCGCTTTCGCGGCTTCATGCACTTACGAAAGCCGATAATCTGGGCCTCGGGCTGGTGGTGATCGGCCTGCTGCCGAGGCTCACAGGCATTGCGGACGGCGCCAAGATGATCTTCGTCTGGCTGCTGGTGATGCTGTCCGGAGCATGCCTGGCCCAGCTGGTTGCACACCTGATCCGCCAATCCGGAGACTTCAAGCCGTGACCGCGTGGCTCGACAGCGCGGCACTCATACTGCTGATCGGGCTGGCGGCATGGGTCGTACTGGGCAGGAACACGTTTGCAGCCGTGGCGGGCTTCATTGCCTACGGGATGCTGCTGGGGCTGGTGTGGGTGGAATTGCAGGGCATCGATGTTGCCATGACCGAGGCCGCAATCGGTGGAGGGCTCACCGGCGCGCTGATGATCGGCGCCGCGCGGCGGTTGAAATCGGCGGCGCCGGTGGCGCCTGCAACCGCAGGAACTCTCGTCATCGCTATTGGGGTTGGTGCCGCCATGGCCGCCATTCTGGCCGCATGCGTCCTGGCGCTGCCTAATCCGGCGCCGAGTTTGGCGTCCCTGGTGGCCGGGAATATCGCGGCAACCGGCGTCCAGAATCCCATCACCGCCGTGCTGCTGGCATTTCGGTCGATGGATACCCTGCTCGAAGCCGTGGTGCTGCTGCTCGCGCTGATCGCCGTCTGGTCACTGGCGCCCGATGCCGAGTGGCCCGGACGGATCGGGGTACCGCAAACCGCCAATCCCAACGGCATCCTCGCCTATATCGCGCGCGTGCTGCCACCGATCGGACTGGTGATCGGGTTCTATATTTTCTGGGCGGGCGCCGACCAGCCGGGCGGCAAATTCCAGGCAGCGACGATCCTCGCAGCCATGTGGTTGCTGATCATCTCCGCCGGGCTCGGCAAGACGCCGCCGGTAAGCTCCAGATGGCTGCGTGCGGGACTGATCGCCGGTCCCATCGGCTTCATTCTTGTCGGCGCCTATGGCGTAGCGAGCACCGGAGCGTTTCTCGGGCTACCCGCCGCCTATGCCAAGCCGCTGATCGTGACGATCGAGATCGCCTTGCTCCCCACCCTGACCTTGATACTGGCACTGCTGATCCCGCCCCCGCTGCGGAAACGGGCCGAAGCATGACCGGCGCCACACTTCACGGCCTCGCCGCCGCCATATTGATCGGGCTGGGTGTGTTCGGGCTGATCGCCCACGCCTCCCCTTTGCGCAAGATTCTCGCCTTCAACATCGTGGGAAGCGGCGTGTTCCTATTGGCGGGAGCTCTCGCCCGTCGCGGCGCCGAGGCCGGGTTCGGCGGCGATCCCGTCCTGCACGCCATATTGATTACCGGCATTGTCGTGGCGTTCTCGGCCACGGCAATGGCGACCGCGATGCTGCTGCGGCTGCGTTCGGTGACCGACCGGACCACTTTGGCCGAAACGCCGCCCCGCCATGACGCCGATCCTCCTGCATGACGGAAACTCCGGCAGGGCTGCTGATCGTTCTGGCCGTATTGCTGCCGTTCGTGGGCATGATGCTGGCGCTGATGGCGGGCGGCCGCAATACGCCTCGCGTTGCCGCCATCACTATTGTCTGCGTGGTCGTGACAGTCGCGGCGATCGGGCTTCAGGTTGCCCACGCTCCGTTGGTTTACCAGCTCGGCGGTTGGGCACCGCCGCTGGGCGTAGCGCTGCGCGCCGACGGGCCGGCGGCGGGGATGATGGCGGTGGTGACAGTCGTCGTAGCCGCCATCGCGCTCTACGCGCGCCGCGATTTTGCGGTGCCCGAAGGCCTGGTGGAAGCCCGTGCACCGCTGGCCTTCTGGCTGCTGTTGCTCGCGGTGTGGGGATCGCTCAATCTCATCTTTGTCAGCGGCGATCTGTTCACGCTTTACGTGGGGCTGGAGCTTCTGACTTTTGCCGGAGTCCCGCTGGTCTGCCTCGACGGCCGCGCCGAGACCTTGCGAGCGGCCCTGCGCTACCTGCTGTTCGCGCTGATGGGTTCGCTGCTCTATCTGCTGGGCACGGTGCTGATCTTTGGCGTCTACGGCACGCTCGACATCGAACTGCTGTCACGCGTGATCCAGCCGAGCCTTGTGACGCGGACCGTGCTCGCGCTGATGACGGCCGGACTGCTTGCCAAGACGGCGCTGTTTCCGCTCCACATCTGGCTGCCGCCGGCCCATGCCGGGGCCCCGGCGGCGGCGAGCGCGATCCTTTCCGGCCTTGTCATCAAGGGATCGTGGTTCCTGATCGTACGGCTATGGTTCGATGTCATGCCCGGGGTCGTCACGTTCGGCACTGCGCAGCTGCTCGGTGCGATGGGGGCTGCGGCGATTGTGGTCGGCAGCATCGTTGCGCTGCGGCAGCAAAGGCTCAAGCTGCTGGTCGCCTATTCAACGGTTGCGCAGATCGGTTATCTGTTCCTGATGTTCCCGCTCGCCTTCGACGCGAGCGCCGGAGCAATGTCGGGCGGCAATGTGTTGACCGCCGGACTGCTGCAAGCGGCATCGCACGCCACCGCAAAGGCCAGCATGTTCATGGCAGCGGGCCTGTTCTACAAAGCGCTCGGGCATGACCGCATTGCCGAACTGGGCGGCGCGGCGCGGGCCTTGCCGATCACCACGCTGACTTTCGCCATGGCAGGACTGGCGCTGATGGGCGTGGTGCCCAGCGGCGCCTATCTTGCCAAGAAGCTGCTTCTGGCAGCCGCCGCCGACCAGGGCCAATGGTGGTGGACAGTAGTCTTGCAGGGCGGAGCGGCATTCACGGCGGGCTATACGGTGCTCGTTCTGCGACGCTTGCTGGCAAGTCCCATGGCTCCGGAGCGAGAGATTGCCCGCGTCTCGCGGTTGTCCGAATGTACCGCGCTGGCACTGGCACTGGCGTCGCTGCTACTCGGCTTCGTGGCAGCCGTACCCGGGATCGGCCTGCCGAGCGGGCTGATCTCAAATCCACTCGCGCCGAGTGAACTGCTGACAATCTGCCTCGTCACAGGCGGCGGCTGCCTCTTGGCCTGGGGTTTCGCACAGCGGCCGTCTTCCGTGCGACCAGCCAAGGCCGCATTTGTCGGCGTGCTCGTCGAAGATTTCGACGGCCTGTTACGGCAGTGGCCGGCCGCCAGCCTTTCCCTGTTCGCTTTTGCGGCGGCAATGGGGTGGCTCCTGCAATCCGGAACTGCCGCATAGGCTTCTTACCGAGGGCTCTCCGCAGCCGCGACCCGCCTGAAACGGATGGTGCGATCGTATCGTTGGAGGATCAAGTCCCCATGGTCCCGGCGCAGCGGCGTCCGTGCAAACGCAACGACACCCAGATCGTGCGGCTCGAAACGGACATGGATCTCGTGGCCCATCGGTGGCGGCAATGCGATGGTTTCGCCACGAAGATCGAAGACGGGAAGCCGCAGAGTGACCGAAACGGGCATTGCGCGCGCATCGAATTCCAGCGGCTCGGGCTCATCGCTGAGTTGGCGGTCGATCACGCTTCCGTCCGGGAGCCGGAATTCCGCGTTGAAATATTGCCGGGACATCCCCTCGGGCAGGTCCAGCAGCAGCTTGATCTGCCCGGCAGGCGCATCGCGGAGGTCGGTCAGGACAAATCGGGGCGGGACGACCGGATCGCTGGTGAGCAGCACCTGACTTCCATCGGACGTCCAAGTGCCCTGCGCCTGTTCATCAAGCGCGCCATAGGACATTCCATAAAGGAAACGGCCGTCCGCGTGCAGTTCGATGCCAACGGCCATCTCGGTTTGCCCGCCGTCGTAAACACCCACCACATCCGCCGATTGGGCAGCGGCGATGGGGCACCCTGCGGCAGCAGCCGAAGCGAGCATCATGGCAAGAACGGTGCGGGCGAAGATCATGCCGCAGCATAAAACCTTACCGGAATTGCCGCGAGACGTTTGTGAGCCGCAATTGTCTTCAGGCCGCCACGTGCCGGACCAAAGCCGTATCGGTAAATTGGATGAAGGACCGGATTTTGCCCTCCTCATCCAAAGTGATCAGGTCGAACAGCTGCGTACGAACCGGCTCTTTTCCTTCGGCCGCAACGGTAACTTCCCAGCGCGCCGCGATCTTTTCCCCTTCGACCACGGCATCCAGAAGTTCAAGATCGCTGAACCGAAAGCGATCGATCAACTGGCCGATCTGATCCATCGAAGACTCGGAACTGAAACCGACAGGTTCCAACAGCGATCGCTCTCCGACAAAATCGAAGCGTGCATCATCCGCCCAATAGGTTGCCAATGCTTCCTTATCTCCCGAAACACGGGCAGCATAGACATCCCGAATTGTCTGCAACGCGGCGTCGCGGTCAAGCATGACCATCTCCATGAGACTAGGACAGCACGCCGAATATATTCCAAAATCCGTTTACTTGCGATCCACAAAAACCGCTCATCGATATCATTCAGAACTATAATCTCAGTAGTTAATTTGAAAATTATTCTCAATTACCACCCGCGTCGCGATTATTTCGCCACACGTGCAAGTAACGCAATCACACCTGAAGCTTGTCCAACAACGCGATCAGCATCGGCTTCAGGCGGCCGATTTCCTCACGGTGCGTCGCGCTGAGCGTTTCCAGCGTGCGGTGCGCCTGCTCGGTCAATGCAAGCAGTGCGCGGCGCTTGTCGTCCGGCGACGGCGCTCTCTGGACAAGGCCGAGCGAAACCAGCCGATCAACCAGCCCCGTCGCGCTGTGCGGCTTCAGGATCAGCCGTTCCGCTACGTGGCCGACAGTGGCCGCCTCTGCCGGTGCCGCCCGGATAACCAGCAGGGCCTGATGCTGCTGCGGCGTCAATCCGCACTCCGCCGCCTTCGCCTCGCTGAAGGCCTGGAACTGCCGCAGCGAGAATCGAAAGTCGGCAAGCGCCGCATAATCGGCATCGGTCAGTTCGTGGCTCATGCCTTCCAGTCCCTGTTCGCGGCCGATTTTGTCAATCGTTGATAAATATCGCATTACGATATATGTGCCGCGCGATCCACTCCTTCCATTCGAGCGCCATCCCATGACATTCCAAGATTTACCTTCGTCCCGGCGCCCGTTGGGCGATCACAGCGCGGACCGGCGCATGCTCATGCTGGCGCTCGCCGCGCTGCCAGTGGGCACGGGCGGCGCCTTGGGCGCGTGGGTTCTGCTGAAGGCCATCGCGGTCGCCACCAATCTGTTCTGGTTCGGCCGCCTTTCCGCCGCGCCTTCGGCCATCACCGACAATGCGCTGGGCGTATGGCTGGTCGCGGTGCCCGCCGTGGGCAGCCTGATCGTCGGCCTGATGGCGCGCTTCGGTTCGGACAAGATCCGCGGCCACGGCATTCCCGAGGCGATCGAGGCGATCCTTTACGGCGAGAGCCGCCTGTCCCTGAAAGTCGCCGTGCTGAAGCCGCTGTCTTCTGCCATTTCCATCGGCAGCGGAGGCCCGTTCGGCGCGGAGGGCCCGATCATCATGACCGGCGGCGCCATCGGTTCGCTGTTTGCCCAATTCTTCAGCCTCAGCGCGGCGGAGCGCAAGACGCTGCTGGTCTCCGGCGCCGCCGCCGGCATGACCGCCATCTTCGGCACACCGATTGCGGCAATCCTGCTCGCCATTGAGGTGCTGCTGTTCGAATGGAAACCGCGCAGCTTCGTGCCCGTGGTGATGGCGGTTCTGGTCTCATGGCTCTGGCGGCCATTGCTGGTCAGCACGGGCCCGCTGTTCCCCGTGCATCATGCACTGACGCTTGCGCCCGGCCTGATCGGCATCGCGCTGGCCATCGGCATGCTGGCAGGCGGACAGGCATGCCTGCTCTCCGCACTGCTCTACAAAGTGGAGGACCAGTTCGCCCGCTTGCCGATCCACTGGATGTGGTGGCCCGCGCTCGGCGGTCTGGTGGTCGGCATCGGCGGCCTGATCGACGCTCACGTTCTGGGCGCAGGATACGAGAGCATCCGCGGCCTGCTCGATGGATCGCTGGCGATCCGCGTGGCGGTGGCGCTGCTTCTGGTCAAGGCGACCGTCTGGCTGATCGCCCTGGGTTCGGGCACGTCGGGCGGCGTTCTTGCGCCGCTGCTGCTGATTGGCGGAGCGCTGGGCTTCCTGCTCGGGCATTACTTGCCCGGCGGCCCGGCAATCTGGGCGCTGGCCGGCATGGCGGGCATACTCAGCGGCGCGATGAGAGCGCCGCTGATGGCCACGCTTTTCGCAGTGGAACTGACCGGCGATTTCGCCATGCTGCCCCTCACGCTTGCAGCGGCTGGCGGGGCCTACACCGTCAGCGTCCTCATGATGCGCCGCTCGATCCTGACCGAAAAGATCGCCCGGCGCGGCCGCCATATCCTTCAGGAATACACGGTCGATCCGTTCGATTTCCTTCAGGCACGGCAGGTCATGACGCCGGATCCGCAGACCTTGCCCGGCACCATGCCCGTCGCCGACGCCATCGCCTTCTTCAGCACCGACGCGCAGTTCCGCAGCTATCCGGTGATCGATGCGCACGGCAAGTTGGCGGGGATGGTCTCCCGTTCCGACATCCTGCGCTGGAAAGTGCACGGCGCGGAAGCGGACGCGACTTTGGCCGAAGTCGCCTCGGACGCGTCCATCCCATTCGGCTGCCAATTCGATCCGATCAGCCGGATCGCCGACATGATGGTGGAGGCCGATGTGGGACGCATTCCTATCGTCGATTCTGAGACCGGCCGCGTTTCGGGCATTTTAAGCCGTCACGACCTGCTCAAGGTCCGCCGCGCCCACGGCAGTGCGGAGCGCGCGCGGAGCAGGCGGCAATCCTGACCACAGCGTAGATGCGGTTGGCCCTTGGTGCACATCAGCGCGCTCCTGTCGCGAGGCAGGAGCGCGCAGGCCGCGTTCACCGACCCAGCGCGATGCGCTTGTAGCTCTCGTCATGAGGGTAGCGGCCGCCCGGTGTGATGGGGATGCCCATGAGGCCCTTCGACCAATCCGCCGAGTCCGAGTATTCACGAAACCAGTCGGTGACAACGAGCCGTTCCTTGATGCGCCATTCGTCATCGCGCTTCTCGAAGCGATCGACATAACGGCCCGCGCCGATGACGTCCTGCTTGCCGTCCGGCGTATTGATGCGGTGGATGCCGTAGAAATAGGATTCCACATCCGCCACATTACTCTCGATGGCCATCAGCACATTGCAGACGAAGTGCATGGTCTGGTCCATCGTGCCCATGGCGCCGAACGACCAGTTGATGAACTCTTCCGCATTGCCCCGGAAGCTCAGGTGCTCGTCGACGCAGTCGGGCCAGTAGGCACTGCGCACCATGTCGGCATCGAGCCGGTCCACTCCCCGGGCATAGCGCGAAAGGCATTCGCGGATCGCCTCGCGGTCGGCGAGTTCGGCGGCGATCCTGCTTACGGATGTGGTCATGGCGCTCTGTCCTTTGAAGTACCCGGAAGTCACGCGACTCTCTTAATTCCGTCAAAAGCAACAAACCTCCCCCGCGATTTGACTGGAGACGATGTGCCTATCGGTCCGGGAGGATCTCTCGGGGCCCAAGCGACCGATGCGCGTCGTTCCCCATCGCCCGATTGCTCGCGCCCCTCCCTCCCATTTGCCCTTGACGGCGGCTGCGCACCGGGTAAATGATAGCGCTACCAAAACGAAATCGTTGAGGATGCCGATGTGATCGAGATCGCTCCGTACGTGCCTTGCCCGTGCCTGCGACTCCCGGACACCTGTGCGCTGTTTGGCGGCGGCCTCCGCAAATCCCCGTGGGTGGAAGGACTGTTACGATGATCACCGGCGCCATTCTCATCGGCCGCAGCGAAGAGCATACCGAGACCACTTATACCGCGGTAAACCCGGCCACGGGCGCCGCCATCGAGCCCAGCTTCACCACCGCCGGCCTGCCGGAAGTGGAGCGCGCCTGCGCGCTGGCCGATGCTGCGGCTATCGCCTTCGCCGAAGCCGCGCCGGAAACCCGCGCCGTGTTCCTGGAAACCATTGCGGACGAGATCGTGCGCATCGGCGATGACCTGATCGAGCGCGCCATGGCCGAAACCGGCCTGCCGCGTGCCCGCCTCGAAGGCGAACGCGGCCGCACCACCGGCCAGCTTCGCCTCTTCGCCCAGGTCCTGCGCGAAGGCAGTTGGGCTGACCTCACCATCGATCCGGCCCTGCCCGAACGCGCGCCGCTGCCCCGCCCGGACCTGCGCGTTCGCAAGGTCTCGCTCGGCCCCGTCGTGGTGTTCGGCGCGAGCAACTTCCCCCTCGCCTTCTCGGTCGCGGGCGGTGACACCGCCTCGGCCTTCGCGGCGGGCTGCCCGGTGATCGTCAAGGGTCACTCGGCCCACCCCGGCACCGGCGAACTGGTCGCCCGCGCGATCCAGCGTGCGGTGGCGCTGTGCCACCTGCCCGAGGGCGTGTTCTCCTACCTGCCCGCCAACCGCGAGGCCGGCACCGCGCTCGTCGCCGACCACCGCATCAAGGCCGTGGGCTTTACCGGATCGCGCGGCGGCGGCATGGCGCTGATGCGCACCGCCGCCAGCCGCCCGGAGCCGATCCCGGTCTATGCCGAGATGAGCTCGATCAACCCCGTCGTGCTGTTCCCCGCCGCTCTCGCCGCACGCGGTGAAGCGCTGGGCGCCGCTTTCGTCGGCTCGCTGACGATGGGCGCAGGCCAGTTCTGCACCAACCCCGGCCTCGTCATCGCCATGGACGGCCCGGACCTCGACACCTTCCTCGCCTCGGCCGCCGCTGCCATGGTCGGCAGCGCCGCGCAGGACATGCTGACGCCGGGCATCCACTCCGCTTACGTCGATGGCGTCGAAGCCCTGGCCGGCCATTCCGCCGTCACCACGCTCGCACGCGGTGTCGAGCCGACCGGACCGCATCAGGCACAGGGCGCGCTGTTCAAGACCCGCGCCGCCGATTTCCTGGCCGACGCGGCACTGGGCGCGGAAGTCTTCGGCTCCTCGTCGCTCGTCATCACCGTCACCGACATGAGTGAGGCCAAGCAGGTCATCGCCGCGCTCGAAGGCCAGCTCACCGCCACGCTGATCCTCGATGCCGAGGACGAAGATGCCGCTGCCGAACTGCTCCCCGTGCTGGAGCGCAAGGTCGGCCGCATCCTCGTCAACGGTTGGCCCACCGGCGTCGAAGTGTGCCACGCGATGGTCCATGGTGGGCCGTTCCCCTCGACTTCGGATGGGCGCACCACGTCGGTCGGCGCCAAGGCGATCGATCGCTTCCTGCGCCCGGTGTGCTATCAGAACATGCCGTCCGCCCTGCTCCCCGAGGGCCTGCGCGACGGCAATCCCTGGAACGCACCGCGCCGCATCGACGGCGTGCTCAAGCTGGGCTGATGACCATGGACAACCATAACGACACTGCGGGCAACGACTCTGCGGCACCGCGCCGCTTCCGTTCGCAGGATTGGTTCGCCGATCCTGCCCGTTCGGACATGGTCGCGCTCTACCTCGAACGCTTCATGAACTACGGCATCACGCCCGCAGAACTGCGGTCGGGACGCCCGATAATCGGCATCGCCCAGTCGGGCAGCGACCTTTCGCCTTGCAACCGCATCCATATCGATCTGGCGAAGCGCGTGCGGGACGGCATCCGCGACGCGGGCGGGATCGCGATGGAGTTCCCGGTCCACCCGATCTTCGAGAACTGCCGCCGCCCCACCGCCGCGCTCGACCGCAACCTCGCCTATATGGGCCTCGTCGAGATCCTCTACGGCTACCCCATCGACGGCGTGGTGCTGACGACGGGCTGCGACAAGACCACGCCGTCGCAGGTCATGGCTGCCTCCACCGTGGACATCCCGGCCATCGTCCTCTCGGGCGGGCCGATGCTCGACGGCTGGCACGAGGGCGACCTCGTCGGCTCGGGCACGGTGATCTGGCGCAGCCGCCGCAAGCTGGCGGCGGGCCAGATCGACGAGGAAGAATTCCTCCAGCGCGCCTGCGACAGCGCCCCTTCGGCCGGGCACTGCAACACCATGGGCACCGCTTCGACAATGAACGCCGTGGCAGAGGCGCTGGGGCTCTCGCTCCCCGGCTGTGCGGCGATCCCGGCGCCCTACCGCGAGCGCGGCCAGATCGCCTACGAAACCGGCCGCCGCATCGTCGAGATGGCCTATGAGGACTTGCGCCCCTCCGCCATCCTGACGCGCGAGAGCTTCCTCAACGCGATCCGGGTGGTCAGCGCCATCGGCGGATCGAGCAATGCCCAGCCGCACGTCATGGCAATGGCCCGCCACGCGGGTGTCGAACTGCATGCCTCGGACTGGACCGAGCACGGCTACGACCTGCCGCTGATCGTCGACATGCAGCCCGCCGGGCGGTTCCTCGGCGAGCGCTTCCACCGCGCGGGCGGCGTGCCGTCGGTCATGTGGGAACTGCAACAAGCAGGCGTGCTCGCGGACGACTGCCTGACGGTGACCGGCGAGACGCTGGCCGAAAACCTTACCGGCCGCGAAGCGCGCGACCGCGAGGTAATCCGTCCTTTCGCCGAACCGCTGCGCGAAAAGGCGGGCTTCCTCGTCCTTTCCGGCAACCTGTTCGACTTCGGCATCATGAAGACTTCCGTCATCAGCGCCGAATTCCACGAACGCTACCTCTCGCGCCCCGGCTCGGAAGGTGTGTTCGAAGGCCGCGCGGTCGTGTTCGAAGGCGGTGACGACTACCACCACAGGATCAACGACCCCTCGCTGGAAATCGACGAGAACTGCATCCTCGTGATGCGCGGCGCCGGACCGCTAGGCTGGCCCGGCTCGGCCGAAGTCGTCAACATGCAGCCGCCAGATGCGCTAATCCGCAGCGGCGTGCAGTGGCTGCCGACGCTGGGCGACGGGCGCCAGTCCGGTACTTCGGACAGCCCTTCGATCCTCAACTGCTCTCCGGAAAGCGCGGCGGGTGGCGGTCTCTCATGGCTGCGCACCGGCGACGTGATCCGCATCGACGTCCGCGCGGGCAGCTGCAACGCGCTGGTGGACGAAGCGGAGATCGCCCGCCGCAAGACCGAGACGCCTCCGCCGGTGCCGGAAAGCCATACCCCGTGGGAGGAACTCTTCCGCGAGAAGACCGGGCAGATGGCCGAAGGCGCCGTGCTGGAAATGGCCGTGAAATACCGCCAGATTTCCGCCAAGACGCCCCGGCATAATCACTGATTATCTGACCTGACGTGGTCCGGGCTGTGACAGTCCGGACCACGAAGGCCGCGAGAGACCGGAAAAGCAGGCGATAAAGACGGGCGATTCCGGCCCGATCAGCGTTTCTTCTTGGTGATGGTCGCGGTGAAATCGGGGTCCTTGTTCGCCACCCAATCCACGAACTTGCGCACGTTCGGATCGGCCAGCAAACCCTCCACATCCATTCCGTGGCGCTGCAATTCGGAATTGGTGAAATTGGCGATCAGCGTCTGCTGGCAAATCGAGTGCATGGGCACGACATCGCGCCCGCCCCGGCTCTTGGGTACCGGATGATGCCAGACGATGGTCTTGCCGGTGGGCCGGCCGCAGAGCCAGCAAGGCTCAACGGGAGCCGGAGCCTCATCCTCCTCGCTATGGAGGTCTTCGTAGGGGCCATGTTTCGAATGCTTGCGGGCCATGCGTCTGCCTGAATTGTCTGAACTTGCGCCGCCCGCCTACAGCGGGGCGGCCAGCATTACCACACCTGCGTCCTCGTTTTGAAAGCGCACCATGTTCTGCCCAAAGCGATCCCGCCGCTCCTCCCGCCCACCGCTCATCCTGAGCCCGTCGAAGGATCGGAACCTCGTTCGCATCGCCAAATGGACGGTGCGGACATCCTCAAAGCAGCGTCATCGCGATGGAACGCGAGCGTCAGACATCCTTGGGGATGGGCCGGTCGAGGTAGCTGGTCGCTCCCCGGCTGCGCGCTTCCCAGGCGTTTGCCCGCTCGCGGGCATAGACCTGCTGCACGCGAACCCTGCTGATGCCATATCGTTCGGCAAGGGCGCCAAACGTCGCGCCATCGATCACCGCCACGTAAATGGCCGTATTCCGCTCGTGAGCGGGGCTTGAACTTCCTGGAACCATCGACTTACTCCTGCTGATTGACGGCAATCGGCTGCCGCACCCGCGCGCCCCGGCCTTGAGCTGACGGACCCGCGATTTCTCGCCTCCGGCATGGACCTATTGTAACATGTAACCCACACCCGATTCGATGAAGCCCATTCGTCGCCAATGACGGCGATGGCAACAGGGCCTTGCTACGCCGCTTCACGGCCCCCGTACCTCAGCCTTTCAAACGCTTCATAAAGGCCATAAGGGCATCGAATTGGGTTTGGGCGAGAGACCACTGGAATTTACTGCCCTTGTCAGGCAAGGGGCCCCATACCTATTTTTTGTCCTGGCGAAGTGACCGTCATGGGCCGCGCAAATGAGACAATGGCATACCTATGAGCAAGAACGAGAACGCGGCGGATTTCGATGCACCGCTTATTGAGAGTGGCAAGGGCGCGGTTGCGCGGTTTATCGCCCGCGCCAAGAGCCGTGGTACCATCACCGTAAGCGAGCTGAACGCTGCCCTGCCGCAGGATCAGATGTCCACCGACCAGATCGAGGACATCATGGCCGCGATCTCGGAGATGGGCATCAAGATCGTCGAGAACGAGGATGAAGGCGAGGACGGCGACGAGACCGATTCTCAGGCCGATTCGCAAAACGACGACGATCGCGATATGGACGATGACGCCGGCGACGACGGCGAAATCTCCCAGCGCCGCACGCCGGACAGCAAGAAAGCCGACGCTCTCGGCCGTACCGACGATCCGGTGCGCATGTACCTGCGCGAGATGGGCGCGGTGGAAATGCTTTCCCGTGCGGGCGAAGCGGCGATTGCCAAGCGCATCGAAGCCGGCCGCGACATGATGATCATGGGCCTCTGCGAGAGCCCGCTGACCTTCCACGCCATCATCCAGTGGTCCGAAGCGCTCAACAACGGCGAGATGCAGCTGCGCGAGATCCTCGATCTCGATGCAATGCTGACCAAGGAGCCTGCGCCCGAAAGCCTGTCGGAAGACGGCGAAGGCGACGACGACGGCGAGATCAGCGAAAAGATCGCCGGCCCCTCCTTCAAGGAAGACGACGAGGCCGAGGAAGAGGAAGCCGCCACCGAGCTGGACGAAGACGGCAATCCGATCGCCAAGCGCGCGGCCGAGGACGAGGACGAGGACAACACCATCAGCCTTGCGCAGATGGAAGCGGCCCTCAAGCCGGAAGCGCTCGAGAAATTCTCGCTCATCACCGAGCTGTTCCAGGCCTTCGAGCGCCTCCAGTCGGAGCGTCTCGACGCGCTGGCGCTGGGCATCGACTTCCCGGTTGCCAAGGAAGAGCAGTACCAGCAGCTGCGCGAAGACCTGACCGCGCAAGTCGAATCGGTGAAATTCCACGCGGCGAAGATCGAATATCTCGTCGACAATCTCTACTCGTTCAACCGCCGGCTCACCACGCTGGGCGGCCAGATGCTGCGCCTGGTAGAGCGCCACAAGGTGAAGCGCGCCGACTTCCTCGAAACCTATGTCGGCCGCGAACTGGACGACACCTGGATCGGCGAAATGGCGACGAAGGACAAGAAGTGGGCGGCTTTCGCGGCCAACGAAGCCGATCCGGCCGAGCGTATCCGCCTCGAAGTCTCGGACATCGCCGCTGCCACCGGCATGGCGCTTCCCGAGTTCCGCCGCATCGTCAACATGGTCCAGAAGGGTGAGCGCGAGGCGCGCATCGCCAAGAAGGAAATGGTCGAGGCGAACCTGCGTCTGGTGATCTCGATCGCCAAGAAGTACATGAACCGCGGCCTGCAGTTCCTGGACCTCATCCAGGAAGGCAACATCGGCCTGATGAAGGCGGTCGACAAGTTCGAGTACCGCCGCGGCTACAAGTTCTCGACTTATGCCACCTGGTGGATTCGTCAGGCGATCACGCGCTCGATCGCGGATCAGGCCCGCACGATCCGTATCCCGGTCCACATGATCGAGACGATCAACAAGCTGGTCCGCACCAACCGCCGCTTCCTGCACGACCATGGCCGCGAGCCCACGCCGGAAGAAATGGCCGAGCGCCTGTCGATGCCGCTCGAAAAGGTCAAGCGGGTCCTGAAGATCGCCAAGGAGCCGATCTCGCTCGAAACCCCCGTTGGTGACGAGGAAGACAGCCATCTGGGTGACTTCATTCAGGATTCGAATGCGGTCATCCCGGTGGATGCGGCCATCGAGTCCAACCTCAAGGAAATGATCACCCGCACCCTCGCCTCGCTCACGCCGCGCGAAGAGCGCGTGCTGCGCATGCGCTTCGGCATCGGCATGAACACCGACCATACGCTTGAGGAAGTGGGCCAGCAGTTCTCGGTGACCCGCGAACGTATCCGCCAGATCGAGGCAAAGGCGCTGCGCAAGCTCAAGCACCCGAGCCGGTCGCGCATCATGCGCAGCTTCCTGGACTAAAACGGTTTCGGCGTTTTCCGGGTCATCAAGTGGTTCCACCTGATGAGAAAACGCCCTTGGCTACAGCGCCGCCTCTACCGGCCCAATGCCGGTAGGGGCGGCGGCAGCGCTCCAGCCACTATCAGGAAATCGGAGAGACACCCATCCGAAGCTACGGGCCAGAGGCCCGCGGCCGATTAAGTGATGGGAAATTTCCAGATTGCAGGTAAAGGACCGCCAATCTTCGGTGCCTGCGATGCGGTTTGATCTCTCCACTTTGTATTTCCTTGCCATAGGCACTTTGGCTCTCAGTGCAGTCATGACGCTCTTGGAGCGGCACGCGCGGCCCTTGCGCAGGAATGAACTCGGCATACTCGCCGCCGGCTATTCTGCGCTGGCTGCCGGCTGCGCATTGGCGATGGGGCGAACGATGTTCGCCGGTCCGCTTGGCGCAAGTTTGGCCAATATGGTCATGATGGGCGGGTATCTTCTGATTTTTCAGGGCGTAGCGCGCCTGGCCGGCCGCAAGCGCGGCGCGATTTCGCTGGCGATTTTCGCTTTCCAGGCCCTGATCTGGATCGCCATGGGCGAATGCTGCCGGGATATTATCTGGAACTATATCAGCGCATTTCCCATTGCGCTGGTCAGCGGCCTGACAGCCTGGGAACTGTGGACGAACGATCGCTTCCGCTTCTTGCGATCCCGGCGTGTTGCGCTGGCCTTCGCCGCCATGCATTCGCTCTTCTACATAGGCAGAGCCTTTGTCCTGCCTCTGGCGGTGCCGGGTTTCGGGCCGCGACTACTTGGGATCTCCAGCGTCTTCACGATGTACGAAGGCGTGCTCTACTCGGTCGGCCTGCCCATGGCGCTGATGGCGCTCCTGCGAGAGGAAACACAGGATCAATTGCTGCAAGCCTCGCGCACGGACTATCTGACCGGCCTGGGCAATCGGCGCTGGTTCTTCGAGGAAGCCGACAGCCACATTCGCAATGCAAACGCGGACGCGCGTACCTTTCTGCTCGCTTTCGATCTCGACCACTTCAAGGCCATCAACGACCGGTTTGGTCATGCGACGGGCGATCGGGTGCTCAAGCTGTTCGCAGGCTTCGTCAGAGGCATCGTCGGACCGGCTGCCATTCTCACGCGAATCGGCGGTGAGGAATTCGCCGCATTGTTGACCTGCAAATCCCATGCGGAGGCCGCAGCTATCGCCCAAGGCGTGGTGAGCGGCTTTGCGGAGATCGTGATAGATCGGGAAAATGGCGTGGACGTCACGGCAACCGTCAGCATCGGCCTTGCGGAACTGGGACGCGACGGCAACGATCTTGCGGATCTCCTCTCGGCCGCCGACGCCGCGCTCTACAGGGCCAAAATCGGCGGTCGCAACCGGATCGAGCCTGCGGAACCGCCAGCCCCCGACCGGACTGCCTGCGGTCTTGAAATGCGCGCTTAGCGGCAGCGCTGCCGGTCCAAGATTGTGCGGCATGCGGGCAAATTTCACCCTCAAGTGGCGCGCCTCGCTACTTGAAAGTCCCTAGCGGCGATACTGCCAATCCTTCGCAAATCCCCGGTAAACCGTCGTCTCGCCCGAGGCATTCCGTCCTCGCGGAAAAATGCTCAGCGAGGCCGACGATGTTCAATTGGTTCGAGAAAGATGCCCCCATCCGGGTCAAGTTCCGCACCCTGTTCTATCTGCACGGATTCTGGGGCCTGCTCTCCGTAGCCGGCACGGCTCTCGCCGCCCGCAATTTCACCGCGCCCGGAATCGGGCTGGCGGTCCTGTCACTGGTGGCGACGCTGGCCACCGTGAAGATCAGCGGCAAGCTGATCTGCGATCCCTATGTCGAGACAGTCGTACGCATGGAAGGGCTGGCGGCAGGCGATCTGGCCAGTCCAATCAGGTTCACCGATCACAGTGACTGCGTGGGCCGGATGACCAACGCCATGGCCGTGTTCCGGGACAATGCCGTGCAGGTCCAGCTCAATTCCACCCGCCAGCAGATGGTCGAGGCGCTGGAGCGCGGTCTGCTCGCGCTGGAAGGCGGCGACATGACCATCAAGCTGGAAACGGCCTTCGCGGACGAATACGAGAGCCTGCGCGCCGGTTTCAACCGCACCGTCGTCGGTCTGGAGGCCAGCATCGCGCAAGTCGTATCCTCCGCCGAATGCGTGCGGACGGGTTCGGCCGAAATCCGCGCGGCGTCGGACGATCTTGCCCAGCGCACGGCAAGTCAGGCGGCAACGCTGGAGCGCACCTCTGCCTCCATGAAGAACGTGACGGGGATGGTGGAAGTGACCGCTCGCAGCGCCGGCGAGGTCCGCATTGCGGTGAGTGCGGCCAGCGGCGATGCCGATGACGGCGCCAAAGTCGTCCGCAATGCCGTCGCCGCAATGGACGCGATCGAGCAGAGTTCCTTGCAGATCAACCAGATCATCGACCTGATCGACGGCATCGCCTTCCAGACCAATCTTCTGGCCCTGAACGCGGGCGTGGAAGCGGCGCGGGCAGGCGATGCCGGGCGGGGTTTCGCCGTAGTCGCCAACGAAGTGCGGGCGCTGGCGCAGCGATCGTCCGACGCCGCGCGGGAAATTCGCGCCCTTATCACCACGTCGTCCACGCAAGTCGCGGAAGGGGTCGATCTGGTCGGGCAGACCGGGCGCATGCTTGAGCGGATCGGTACGAAGATCGCCGAGGTCAACAGGCTGGTCGACGCAATCGCCCGGGGCGCGGAAGTGCAGTCCGAAGCTTTGACCGACATCGGCGGCGGCGTCGTCAGCATGGACCAGATGGTGCAGCAGAACGCCGCAATGGTGGAGCAGACCGCCGCCGCCGCGCGCGGCCTCGCCTCCGAAGCGGCGGAGCTTGCCGAACTGACCACGCGCTTCAGGCTGAATTCGGCTTCCAACGGACCTGTGCGCCTCATGTCCCGGCGCGATCCGCCTGCCCTGACTGCGGCATCGCCGCGCCACGCGTCGCTGCCGGTGCGTGGGAATCTGGCGATCAGTCCCGCGCACTCGGGCGAGGACTGGTCCGAATTCTAGAGCATTTTCAAGGCGGATTCGGAGTGAACGGATCATACTCCGGAATGGTTTGCCTCTGTTCCACAAAATGACAGGATTCCGGTTGTAACGCGGCCAAAAGGTGGCTGATTCGGGAGTTTTCATGGTGTTTGGCGTACTTGCTGCTGCGGCGGTTGCCGCCTCCAGCACTCGGCCGGCTGTCAATGAAGCCCAATTTCAGGATATCGTGCTCGCCATTCATAACCGGGAGCGCGCGGCGGTAGGCTCGGCGCCGCTGCACTGGAGCGCCAAGCTGGCGCGTGATGCCGGTTACTGGGCAGACCGGCTGGCATCATCGACAGTGTTCCGGCACGATGCCTCCAACCGGCTGGAGGGCGAGAACCTTTGGATGGGGACCCGCGGCGGCTATCGCCTCGAAGAGATGGTCTCGGGTTGGGCGGCTGAAAAAATCCCGCTGCGCCGAATGCGTTCGTGGCAGGACGATTATCACCGCGTTGGCCACTATACGCAGATGATCTGGGCCGGAACGACGTCGGTCGGTTGCGCCCTGTCGAAAGGGAGAGGGTACGAATACCTGGTGTGCCGATACGATCCGCCGGGGAACGTCATGAATGAGAGCCCCTATCGCCAGCGAACGGTTGTCAGCGCCCAATAAGCCCGATTTCGGAATGGTACGCCGCCTTCCACCCATCCGGAAACCTCGCGACAATTGCGGAAAAAACCGGTTTGAAAGCAAGGATCGGAGTGCGGCAGCGGCAAGTTGCGCCCATATACCTCCGATCATGAGGCGCCGTTGACGGCCATTCCGTCCTGCAAGGCTCGGCGTCCGGCATTCTGAAGGACCCGAGTGTGGATCGATCGCCGCAACACGCTATGTTCGAGACCTCGTACGGCTTTGCCGCCATCGGCTGGCGAGGATCGAGCGTCTCGTGCTTTCGCCTTCCGTCACGGACAGCCGAAGCAGCCGAAAGCGCGCTGCTTCGCCGTTTTCCCACGTCGATACGAACGGCTCCCCCGGCATTCCTGCAGGCCGTCATCCGTGATGCCCAGCGCTATTTCGAAGGCGAGCGGGTGGATTTCTCTGCCGTCGAGATCGACCTGGGCGAACAGGAACCGCTGTTCGAACGCATCTATGGTTTCGTCCGTGCGCTGGATTACGGCGAAACCACGACTTACGGCGCCGTCGCCAAGGCCTTGGGCGAAGAACCCCAGACCGCGCGGACCGTGGGCGAGGCGATGTCGCGCAATCCCGTGCCGCTGATCGTGCCATGCCACCGCGTGACGGCTGCCGGCGGGAAGATCGGAGGCTTTTCGGCCCCGGGCGGCTCCGATACGAAAGCGCACATGCTCTCGCTGGAGGGGGTTGCCTCTTCCTCGAACAGCCAGATCGGCTTCGGATTCTAAAGGTGCCTCATCAGGACAGTTCCATGGACGCGCGCCTTGCTGCTTACGATTGGGGTGCAATCGCGGCCAGTCTCGATGAGGAAGGCTGGGCGATCCTGCCGGGGTTTCTCGAAGACACCGAATGCGACGCGGTGGCGGACCTCTATGGACCGACCCCCGTCTTTCGCAGCCACATCCATATGGCCCGCCATGGCTTCGGAAAAGGCGAGTATCGCTATTTCGCCTATCCGCTGCCGCCGCTGATCGAGGCGGCGCGCACCGGACTCTATCGCCGCATCGCGCCGCTCGCCAATGGCTGGCATGAGCGGATGGGTATCGACATTCGCTTCCCCGCCGACCATGCCACATTCCTGGAACGCTGCCACGAAGCCGGCCAGAGGCGCCCGACGCCGCTGCTGCTGGAATATGGCAAGGGCGACTACAATTGCCTGCATCAGGACCTCTACGGCGATCATGTCTTCCCGCTCCAGATCGCCGTGCTCCTTTCGGAGCCGGGCAAGGACTTCACGGGCGGCGAGTTCGTTCTGACCGAACAGCGTCCCCGCATGCAGTCTCGCGCCGCGGTGGTACCGCTCGGCAAGGGGGATGCCGTGCTCTTCGCGGTGAATGCCCGCCCGCAGCGGGGCTCGCGCGGCAGTTATCGGGTCAACCTGCGTCATGGCGTCAGCATGGTGCGTTCGGGCAAGCGGCATACGCTGGGGATCATCTTCCACGATGCTGCCTGACCTTTTCGCAGACGATCATCGCGACGTGCAACTCGGACCGGGCGCGGCCATCCTTGGCGGCTTCGCGCTCGACGTGGCGGACGCGCTGATCGCCCACGTCCGGCACATGTCCGCGCTGGCACCCTTCCGCCACATGGAAACCCGGAGCGGCAAGCACTTGTCTGTCGCCATGTTCAACTGCGGCTCGCTGGGCTGGGTGTCGGATCGGTCGGGCTATCGCTACGACGCGATCGACCCTGAGACGAACAGGCCATGGCCTGCGCTCCCGCCGCTGTTTCTCGACCTTGCCGGTCGGGCCGCCGAGGCGCTTGGCTTCAATGGCTTCGTTCCCGATGCCTGCCTGGTCAATCGCTACGTCCCCGGTTCAAAGCTGTCCCTTCATCAGGACATGGACGAGCGGGATCACTCTGCGCCGATCGTCTCGGTCTCGCTTGGTTTGCCCGCAACGTTCCTGTGGGGCGGCCGGCAGCGCAGCGACCGCCCTGCCCGCCACCGGGTGGTCCATGGCGATGTCGTCGTGTGGGGCGGCCCTTCGCGCATGACCTTCCACGGCGTTGGCGAACTCAAGGCCGGAGACCATCCCGCCACGGGCGAAGCACGCTACAATCTCACGTTCCGGAAGGCGCGCTGATCGCCGAACTTCGGTTGCCGCCGGGCCCGAGCCGCACACTTTTGGGGGTTTATCCCGATGGATCGCCCTCAAGGCCCGGCTATTTTTTCGGGACATTCGCGGCACGGAGCCCCCACATGCCCATCGATCGTCCTGCTCAAACGCCCGGCATCCTGCCGCGTCCCGACTTCCATTTCACCGGCGAAATCGGCCGCACGTATCAGGATTCGGACCCTGCTACATTTCCGCAGCCCGTGCAGCCGCCCAAGGGCGCGCCGAACATCGTGCTGATCCTGCTCGACGATGTCGGTTTCGGCCAGTTTTCGACTTTTGGCGGCGGCGTCCCCTCACCGACGATGGACAGGCTCGCCAAGGAGGGCCTGCGCTACAACTACTTCCACACGACGGCGCTGTGCAGCCCTACACGGGCGGCGCTCATCACCGGGCGCAATCACCATTCGGCGTCTTTCGCCGGCATCACCGAACTCGCGACCGGCTATGACGGCTATTGCTGCATCCTGCCGAAGAATTGCGGAACAGTGGGCGAAGTCCTGCGCCAGAACGGCTACATGACCGCCTGGATCGGCAAGAACCACAATACGCCGACGTGGGAAACCAGCGCCGCAGGCCCGTTCGACCGCTGGGCCAACGGGCTTGGGTTCGACTATTTCTACGGTTTCAACGCCGGTGACATGAACCACTGGAACCCGATCCTCTACGAGAACCACAACCTCGTCCCGCCCTCGGAAGATCCCGATTATCACCTGACCGAGGACATTGCCGACCGGGCGATAACCTGGCTGCGTCAGGTCAAGAGCATCGCGCCGGACAAGCCGTTCTTCCTCTATGTCGCGCCCGGCGCCACGCACGCGCCGCACCATGCGTCAAAGGAATGGATCGACAAATTCAAGGGCCAGTTCGATCAGGGCTGGGACGCCTATCGCGAGCAGACCCTCGCCCGCCAGAAGGATCTGGGGGTGGTCCCGCAGGATACCGAATTGACCACCCGGTCAAAGGGGCTTCCGGCATGGGATTCGCTCAACGACGACCAGAAGCGTCTCTATTCCCGGATGATGGAAGTCTTCGCCGGCTACGGTGCGCAAGTTGACGTGGCGATGGGCCGGGTGATCGACGCGGTCAAGGAACTGCCCGACGCGGACAACACGATCATCCTCTACATCGCCGGTGATAACGGTTCGAGCGCCGAGGGCGGCCTTGAAGGCTCGCTGTGCGAGAATATGTTCTTCAACGGCTTTCCGGAGAAGTGGGAAGACAACATCAAGGCGATCGACGAACTGGGCGGCCCCAAGCACTTCAATCACTTCCCGTCCGCCTGGGCGCACGCCATGAACACGCCGTTCCAATGGACCAAACAAGTGGCCAGCCACTTTGGCGGAACGCGTAACCCGATGATTATCTCGTGGCCCAACGCCATCAAGGACAAGGGCGGCCTGCGCGATCAGTTCATCCACACGATCGACATCGTGCCGACACTTTATGAAATCTGCGGAATAACCGCGCCCGGCACACTCAACGGCGTTCAGCAAAAGCCCATCGAGGGCGTCAGCTTCGCCGCCACCTTCGAAGACGCGGGCGTCGCCAGCAAACGCAAGACGCAATATTTCGAACTGGGCGTCAATCGCGGGCTCTACCATGACGGATGGATGGCTTCGGCCCCCTCGTTCGTGCCCTGGCAGCCGGTCCGATCCGAGGATTGGAGCCCCGATGAACAAGTGTGGGAACTGTACAAGCTCGACGAGGACTTCTCGCAGGCGAAGGATCTCGCTGCCCAGCATCCCGAAAAGCTGCGCGAATTGCAGGACATGTGGTGGGTCGAGGCTGCCAAGTATAGCGTGCTGCCCCTCGACTGGCGCGCCACGATCCGCATGAATGCAGAGGCGATGGGCAGGCCAAGCCTCGTCGGCAAGCGGACCAAGGCCGTCTATTATGAAGGGCAGATCGCGCTTCCGGACGCTGCCTGCCTGCCGATGCTCAACAAGAGCTGGACGATTACCGCCGAGATCGACCTACCCAGCGACCACGCCGAGGGCATGATCGTCACCCATGGCGGCCTTGAAGGCGGCTACGGGCTCTATCTGCGCGAGGGCAAGCCCGTCTTCGTCTACAACTTCCTCTCGATCGACCGGCCCACATTCGCGGCCGAGGCTCCCCTGCCCAAGGGAAAAACGACGCTCGCCGTCGATTTCAAATATGACGGCGGCGGCATGGGCAAGGGCGGCGAGATCACCATCTCCGCCAATGGCACCAAAGTTGCCGGAGGGCGGCTGGAGCAAACCGTGCCCATTCAATTCTCGCTGGGCGAAGGGCTGGACATCGGCATGGATACCGGATCGCCGATCGATTTCACGTACAAGCTGCCATTCAAGCTGACCGGCAAAGTCGAGCGCGTGGAAATCGAGTTGAAACCCGGTCAGTAGATCGATGTTGCGAGGTAGGGCCGTGTTCCGCTTCGGCAGTTCCGCCGCAGAGGCAATCCGGCCCTACAGTCGATGCGTCGCTTTCGGCGAGTTCCGTCACGCGATTAAGAACATAACCCTGATGCCCGGCAGGTCCGGACAGCTAGGAAAAATCAAACGCGCACAGTAGGTTCTCTCCGCAAGGGAGAACCGGAATGAGCCTCGTCCTTGGCAGCCTATTGGCCGCCGCCTCCTCCATTACCGTGACCGGGAACGTTCCGTCAGAGCCCGCCGCGCAGCGTTTCGTCGCGCAAGTCGCGATAGCGGCGGCAAACGATGTGCCGCTCGCGAGATTCACGGACCCGGTCTGCGTGGGCAGCACGGGCCTGCCGCCCAGCGCGGACGCGGTGGTGGCTGACCGGATCACGGCGGTCGCCGCGTCGGCCGGACTTAGGATCGCCCGCCCGGGTTGCACACCCAATGTCATGGTGGTCTTCGTGAAGGACGGCCGCGACGCTGTGCGCACCCTGTCTCAGGCGGGGTCCGGCGCGATGCTGAGCCAGTCGCATGCCGATATCCGCCGCCTTCTAGCAGAACCCGGCCCGGTGTGGGCGTGGAGCGAGGTCGATCTCCGAAGCCGCGACGGCGACCCTCAGCGTCATACGGATACCGGCCCGAAAATGTTGCACGTCCCCACGTCGACGCGGCTTTCGATGCCGATCCACCGTGATATCGTCAGTTCCGTCGTCCTGATCAACCGGGACGCCGCCGCCGATCGAGACTTGCGTCAGATCGCAGATTATGCGGCCCTGCGTGCTCTGACGGGCGCCAAGCTTAAAGGATCGGCCAAGGAACCGACCATCCTGACGCTGTTCACGCCGGAAGCGGGCGCGGCTGGCGATGGTCTCGCCCCCAATAGCCTGACCGCAGCCGACCGCACGTTCCTTTCCGCGTTCTACGCGGTCAGGGCGGACATGGCCCAGCCCCTCCAGCGCCAGCGGATGGTCGATCAGATGGCCCGCTCGCCCGCTGCCCCCTGACCTCAGGCCGCGAAGCGGTCGAGGTCTTCGGGCGCGAACAACAGGTGGACGGTGCGGCCTGCGGCGGCTGCCACGCCGCGAACACCGGCTGCGGTCAGCGCGGGCGCGTCGAGCAAGGCGGGATCCTGTAGCTCCACCCTCAGGCGATTGCCGTAACGCTGCGCGCCCAGCACGTTCGCCGCGCCGCCGAGCCCCTGCTGCATCACGCCGGGGATCGTCACGACCGAACCCTCCGACGACGAGGCCTCAGCTGATACGGCAACCTTGCGCTCTACGGCCGGGCCTGCCGCAATCGCCTCGCGGATCTCCACGGATACGATATCGGCCACCGGGCCCAGGATCACCTGAAGCGCCTTGTCCGAAGGACGGATCAACCCGCGCGCGCCCAGCGCCTTGAGCCGCACCTCTGCCACCGCGCCATGATCGACGATGATGAGCCGCAGACGGGTGGTGCAGGCGGAGACTTCCACGATGTTGGCACTGCCGCCCAGTGCCGCGAGGAAGGCGGCCCCGCGTCCCTCGCTCGCCGGGCTGTCGGCGGCGGCGGGGGTAGCGGCAGACATATCCTCGTCCTCGCGGCCGGGTGTCTTGAGGTCCAGCTTGCGGATCGCGAAGGAAAACACGCCGTAATAGACCGCGAAGTAGAGCAGCCCCACCGGCAGCAGGAGCAGCGGGCGCGTCGCCTTGCCGAAGTTCAGCACGTAGTCGAACAGGCCCGCCGAGAAACCGAAGCCAAGGTGCATGCCCAGCGCGTCCGTCAGCCACATCGAAAGGCCGGTCAGCACCGCGTGGATGGCGTAGAGCACCGGCGCGAGGAACATGAAGCTGAATTCGATGGGCTCGGTCACGCCGGTCAGCAGCGAGGTGAGCGCGAGGCTGAAGAGCATGCCGCCCACTGCCTTGCGCCGCTCCGGCAGGGCCGCGCGGTACATCGCAAGGCAGGCGGCAGGCAGGCCGAACATCATCACCGGGAAGAAGCCGGTCATGAAGCTTCCGGCCGTGGGATCGCCCGCGAAGAACCGGCGAATGTCGCCATGCGCGCCGTTGTAGTCGCCGAAGACGAACCAGAAGAGGTTGTTGAACACGTGGTGCAGGCCGGTGACCAGCAGCAGGCGGTTGATCAGCCCGAACAGGAACAGCCCCACGCCGCCAAGGTCGGTGATGCCGTGGCTGACGCCGTCGATACCGACCACGATGGGATGGAAGCCCATGCCCACCACCAGTGCAATCGCCAGACCGGCCACGCCCGAGACGATCGGCACGAACCGCCGGCCGCCGAAGAAAGCGAGGTATTCCGGCAGCTTCATCGCCGCAAAACGATTGTAGAAAGTGCCGCCGACAAGACCCGAGACGATGCCGATGGGTACGTCCAGCCGCCCGATGGCCTGGCTCTTGGCCGCTGCCACAGCGGCAGCAAGGGCCTCACCCGACAGCTTGAGATCGACGCCCAGCGGCACCGGCATCAGCACTTTGGCGCCTTCGGTGCCGACGAGGAAGCAGACGATGCCCGCAAGGCACGCCGCGCCGTTGCCGTCCCGCGCGTAGCCGGTGGCGACACCGATGGAGAACAGCAGGCCAAGGTGCGAGAACAGCGCATCGCCCGCCGCACTCAGCAGCGCGATATTGAGCAGGTCCGGTTGCCCCAGACGCAGGAGCAAGCCCGCGACCGGAAGCACCGCAATCGGCAGCATGAGCGCGCGGCCCAGCGGCTGCAATGCTTCGAGAATGCGCCTCATGCCCCCTGCTCCTCCAAGAATTTCCGCATCAATTCGCGCACTTCTCCGGCCGAGGCGCATTCCAGCGCATCGGCGGCAAGCTGGCGGCAGCGTTCGATCTGCAACCCGGCGACCAGCGCCTTGATGTCCGGCACTTGCGCGGGCGTCGCCGAAAGCTCCGCCACGCCGAGGCCCAGCAGCAGCGGCACGGCCATGGGATCGGACGCCAGCGAACCGCAGACGCCCGTCCAGCGGCCGCCGCGCGAACCGCCCTCGCACGTCAGGCCGATCAGGCGCAGCACGGCCGGGTGGAGCCCGTCGATATCCGCCGCCACCGCCGAATTGCCCCGGTCCATGGCAAGCGTATATTGCGTGAGGTCGTTCGTCCCGATCGAGAGGAAATCGGCTTCGCGCGCGAAAATGTCAGCCGTCGCGGCGGCAGCGGGTGTTTCCACCATGATCCCCAGCGAGACCGGCTCGGTCAGGCCAAGACGCAGGGCGACGCTATCGACTACCGCCCGCACCGCGCGCAGTTCCGCAAGGCTGGCGACCATCGGCACCATGATCCGGCACTGACCGGCCGGGCGCACGCGCAAGATCGCCTCGACCTGCTGTTCCAGCAGTTCGGGGTGCGCGAGGCAGACGCGAATGCCGCGCAGGCCCAGTGCCGGGTTTTCCTCGGCCGGGATCGGCAGGAACGGCGCGGGCTTGTCGCCGCCGATGTCGAGCAGACGCACGATCAGCGGGCGGCCCTCCAGCGCATCGGCAATGGCCTGATAGGTTTCGGCCTGCTCGGCAACGCTCGGGGCCTGCGGGCGTTCGACGAACAGGAACTCGCTGCGCAGCAGGCCGCAGCCCTCGGCGCCGTTTTCCATCGCCTGACGCGCATCGGCCAGCGAGCCGAGATTGGCGAAGACTTCGATCCGGGTGCCGTCCGCCGTATGGCACGGCCCCTTGGCCTCGCGTGCGGCGGCACGGCGCGCGGCGAGTGCCGCAAGCTGCTGCCGAACACGCGCGATGCGCTCTTCCGAAGCGTCGGTTTCGATCCGCGCAGCCGCGGCGTCCACCACCAGAACCGCACCGTCCGCGATCCCGTCCAGCGCCGTTCCCATCGCCACCAGCATCGGCACGCCGAGCCCGGCGGCAAGAATCGCGACATGCGAAGTCGGCCCGCCATTGACGAGGCAAATCGCCGTCAGTCGCTGCGGATCGAGCGCCATGAGCTGCGAGGGCAAGAGATCCTCGGCAATGACCACGGCATTCTCGGGAAGCGAGAAGCCCGCCGCGTCGCCGCCGATCAGCGCGCAGAGAACCTGCCGTTCCAGATCGCGCATGTCGTCCACACGCTCGGCAAGCCGGGCATCGCCGGATCGCAGCAGTAGCTCGACCTGCGTGCCAATGGCGACGCGCCACCCCTGGCCCGCGCTCGCGCCGCCCGCAATCGCCTCATGCGCGGCGGCGAGCAGGTCCTCGTCCTCCAGCATCACCGCATGGGCGGAAAGGATCGAGGCCGCATGCGCCGGAGCGCCTTCGCTTTCCGCCGCAATCTTCAGGCGTAACTGCGCCAGCGTTTCGTCCAGCAGAGCGCGTTCGGTGGCGGCATCGCCCGACCCGGCCGAGACTTCCACCTCGCCAAGGCGGTAGCGAACCGCCTGCCCCACGGCCACGCCCGGCGCGGCAACGACGCCCGCCAGCGTGCCGTCCGCCGCGATCGCTGTCGCCCGGCGGAGCACCGACGCGGTCACGCGCGCGGGCTCGACACCGGACTTCTCGTCGATCTTTTCATCCGCATGCGCCAGTTCGCCCATGCCGCTGGCGATCAGCGCTTCCAGAGCGTCCAGCACGTCCGCAGCCTGCGCGCCGCGCGCGTGGAGCGAAATGCGGTCACCCAGCTTGACGCCCAGCGCCAGCACACCCACCGGACTGCGCAGGCTGGCCGACTTGCCGGCGATCTCCATCCGCACGCCCGCATCGAAAGACGTCGCCACCTGCCGCAGGCGTGCCGCCGGGCGCGCGTGGATGCCGTGACGCAGCAGCACGGAAACCTCGCGCACCAGTTCGTCATCAGCGGACGCGGTAGGCTGTGACGCCTCGCCTGCTGCCGCGCCGATGTGCCGCAGCGTCATCACCACGTCGCCAACCGTCACCGGACCCGGCTCACGCTTCGATTCCAGCGTCCATTCCTCGGCCGAGAGCAGGAGCACCGGCGTCATCGCGCTCGGCGCGCCGGTCACGATTGCATCGAGATCGAAGCGGATCAGCGGCTCGCCTGCCGCAACGCTCTGGTCCTGCGCCACCAGCGGCATGAAACCCCGCCCGCCCATCGCCACGGTATCGACACCGAGATGGACCAGCAGTTCCGCCCCGCCTTCAAGGCGCAAGGTCACAGCATGGCCCGTCGCCGCGATCGCGGCGATCACGCCCGCGCAAGGCGCATGGAGCACTGAGCCGGTGGGATCGATGGCAACGCCGTCGCCGACCATGCCGCTCGCGAAGGCCGGATCGGGAATCTCGTCAAGCGGACCCAGCCACCCGTCGAGAGGCGCAGCAACGGCGATCCTCTGCGGTTCGACAGGCGCGTTCGCGCGGGTGGCGCTCAAAATAGGGGAAACGGAGGCAGACATCGGACTGGCTTGTCTCCTGGAGACGGATCTCAGAACACCCGCTCGCCGCCGATCCACGTCGCCTGCGGCGCCATGGTGCGGTCGAGGCGGACGAAGTCGGCGGTGCGGCCGGCGGCAATGGTACCCCGTTCGGAGGCGAGCCCCAGGAACGTGGCAGGCTGCAAGGTGGCCATTTCAACGGCTTGCGCAAGCGAAACACCCGCCATGTCGACGACATTGCGCACCGCGTCGCCCATATTCAGCGAAGCCCCCGCCAACGTGCCGTCCGCGCCCACGCAGCGCCCTTCGGCCACGGTGATCTCGCGCCCGTCCAGCTGGAAGCTCGCAAGGTCGGAACCGACGCAGGGCATGGCGTCCGTCACCAGCATGAAGCGGTCGATCGGGCGGCTTGCCAGCGCCACGCGCATCACGGCGGGGTGAACGTGGTATCCGTCCGCGATCAGCCCGCACCACGCCGACCGGTTCTCAAGCGCTGCCCCGACCATGCCGGGATTGCGATGGTGCAGCGCGGACATGGCGTTGAACAAGTGGGTCACGCCGGTCACGCCCATATCGAAAGCGGCACGTGCCGTCTCGTAATCGGCGTCGGAGTGGCCCATGGCCAGCACGACACCCGCGTCGATCAGCGCGCGCGCCTGATCCGCGTCGAGATATTCGGGCGCGATAGTGAAGAGCACGCGGCCCGCGCGGGGCCTGATGAGCAGTTCGACCAGACTGTCGTCCAGCTTGCGCAGATTGCCTTCGGAATGGATACCCCGGCGCTTGGCGTTGAGTACCGGCCCTTCGACGTGGATGCCGATGCAGCCCTTCACGCCCGAGGACACGGCATCGTCGGTCGCGTCCAGCCCCGCCGCGATCACGTCCGGCGTGGCACTGATCAGCGTGGGCAGCATGGCCGTGGTGCCGAAGCGCGCGTGCGCGGCGGCAATCGTCGCGATGCCCGCAACCGTGGGGCTGTCGTTGAGCAGCACGCCGCCGCCGCCGTTCACCTGCACGTCGATGAAGCCCGGCACCAGCCAGCCTCCGTCGAGATCGATGACTTCATCGGCGTCCGCGCCGCTCTCGGTGGCGGCGATGCGGCCCTGCTCGACGGTCAGCACGACATCGCGCGCCCATGCGCGGCCGAGATAGACGTTGCCGTTGACGAAGGCGATTTTCATCAGAGAGTCTCGGTAACCTTGCGCAAGTGCGCGGGCTTGTCGGGATCCAGACCGCGCGCCAGCGAAAGCGCGTTCACTTGCGGATAGAAGGCCTGGATCATCAGCAGCGGCTCCAGCGCGGGATGGCCCGCCAGCGCGGCGAAAGCCTGCGCGCCGACCGGAACCGTGGCATCGAGCAGCGAGACTTGCGCACCGCGCCCGGCGAACTCGCTGGCGGCTTCGCGCACGCTCTCGCCGCTGGCATCGGACGTCGCGAAGGCAACGATGGGGAAACCGCCGTCGATGATCGTCATCGGGCCGTGGCGCACTTCGGCGGCGCTATAGGCCTCGGCATGGAGCGCGCAGGTTTCCTTCAGCTTGAGCGCGGCTTCCTGTGCCACGGCAAAGCCATAGCCGCGCGCGATCACGAAGAGATTGGCGGCATCGGAGAGCCGCTCGACCAGATCAAACGGGGCGATCTTCGCGGCCGCTTCCATCGCGTTCGGCAGACCGTCCATGGCCTTGCCCAGCGCGGCTCCGGGCTCGGTCTCTCCGGTCCAGTGCGCCACCAGCGCGGCAACGCCGGCCAGCGAGGCGATGAAGGACTTGGTGGCCGCAACCGACTTTTCCGGCCCGGCATGAAGCGGCAGCACCCACTGCGCCAGATCGGCGAGCGGCGCGGTCTCGTCATTCACCAGCGCGACAACGCGGGCTCCCGCGCGGCGATGCGCCTCGACGGCGGCCAGCAGGTCGGGGCTGCGCCCGCTCTGCGAGATCGCCAGCACGAGCACGCGGCCCGGCTGCATCTCGGCGCCGAATACGGAAGATACGCTGAGGGCAGAGGACGAGACCGGCAGGCCCACCATGGTCTCGATCAGGTACTTGGCATAAGTCGCCGCATTGTCGGACGATCCGCGCGCGCAAGTAACCACGACCGACGGTGGATTGTCGCGCAGGTCCCGCGCCAGCGCCGCAAGGGCTGCGCGGTTGGCCTCCAGAAACGCCCGCACGGCCTGCGGTGCCTCTGCGGCCTCGCGGGCCATGAGGGAAAGAGGAGGATTTGCGGCGTCGGACTGCATTACGGTGAAATCTCCCTGGCCCGCCTTCCGATCGGCGGACTATGCACCAATCGGGGACGACCACCTACCAATGTCGATATAAGTTCTATATTGGTATTCACGAACTCAAGGCCATGCGCAATTGGTTTTGCGCACGGCGATCATTTTTCTTGTGCGGCCGGCCTTCCCATTCGCGGCTGTCCGTGCACTTCATGTGCGGTTCTGTTCCTTTCAGGCACCGCTTGCCCGGGCTTCGATCGCCGCCTTTACGCGCGCCACTTCCCGCGCATCCGTCACCATCCGCGCACCCTTCTGGAAGCCCAGTTGCTCAAGGCGTTCGCCACCATCCGGTACCGCTTGCGCCGTTCGGCAGGAGCCGTGGAATTCCCTGATTCCAGCCGCTCCCAGTACCGGAATCGTTTCGGCGGAAACGCCAGAACCGGCAAGAATCACGATGCGCCCGGCCGCCAGTTCGCCAAGATAGGCCAGCATCCGCGCGCCCTCGGCCGCCCGCACGGCACCACCGGAGGTCAGGATGCGATCGAAGCCCATCGCCACGGCCTGCTCCAGCCCGTTTTCCATGTCGTCCAGCAAGTCGAACACCCGGTGCAACGTCAGCGAAAGCCGCGCGCCGCGTGCAGCACCGGCGCGCCTGGCATGATCGAGCCACTCGTCCAGCACCGGCAGGTCGAGCCCTGCGGCGCTGCCCGCACCGATCACGATTCCGGCCAGTCCGGCCTCGGCCGCCAGATCGATATCATCACGGACTTGCGCCACTTCCCACGCGTCATAAACGAAATCGCCTTCGCGGGGGCGGCACAACATGTGGACGGGAATCGGCGCCTCGGCAGCCAAACGGACAAGCGAGCGCGGCGGCGTCAAACCGCCCAGCGCCAGCGCACTGCACAGCTCCACTCGGTCGCCGCCACCCATGACGGCAGCCGCGATGCCGGCAGCATCCTCCACACAGACCTCGAGCATTTTATCCCCCCACAGACTGCCCTGCCGGCTTTGCAACCGGTGATTCGCGTTATCGCAAATTGGACATACTTTGGCTTACCAGACCAGCGGGTTCAACAGACCGCCCAACGCAGCCGGAGAGCGATGACTCCAAAAATTCCCCCAAATCCCTAGCGATCCGGCGACATTCGGGGATCGAGGAAAAATTTCCAGTGGACACAAGGATCTATTTTGGTGACATTGACTGCGAAGATTGGCATGATATTGGCATTGCCGTAAGAAAATTTCAGCGGGCTCGCATTTCGCAAACGGAAACGGTCGAAACGCGCGTCCCGGGTCGGGTTACGAGGAAATTATGATGAAACCTGCGTGCATCAAGCTGCTGGCAACACATGTCAGCTCGCTTGGCCACGCCGAATCCTCGGCGACTGCCCAGTTCAGCTTCTAAGTCCCGTGCAAAGCCGGCAGGTCTCACTCTCCTCCTCCCGAGATCTGCATGCACACGGGCCGGCGCCTGCCTCACGGTTTCGACCGCATAGGCAGGCGCCGTCCTTTTAAGGAATCTTTGTCATGACAGCTTTCAGCCGCCGCCGCCTGATGGCCGGTTCCTGCCGCCTTGCGCTGCTCGCTGCCGCGGGTTCGGCCGGCGCGACACGTGCGATGGCAGCCGAAACGACCGATCCCGAGGCTCCGGCGAAAGCCGATCCTTTCATCGGCACCGGCGGCGACGGCCACACTTTCCCGGGCGCCACCCTGCCCTTCGGCATGGTCCAGCTGAGCCCGGACACGGACACCGCGCGGTGGGACACCTGCTCGGGCTACCATCATGGCGACGCCTCGATGCTGGGCTTTTCGCACACGCATCTTTCGGGCACCGGCATCGGTGACATGCTGGACGTACTGGTGCAGCCCTGCCGGGGCGACGTGCGGCTCCAGCCCGGCCCGCTGGACCGGCCGGAGGAAGGCTACCGGCTACGCTATACCAATGAGGTGGCAGAGCCCGGCTACTACCGGGTCCAATTGGAAAACGGCGTCGCCAGCGAGCTTACCGCCACGCTTCGGACCGGGATCCAACGCCATACCTATCCGGCAGGAGAGGCCGGATCCGGCCATCTGCTGATCGACCTCTCGCACCTCGTGCCGGATTCCTCGGAAGCTCACCCGCTGATCGACGACGCCGAACTCGCGCTGGACGCCGACGGGACGCTCACCGGGCAGCGCCGGGTCTTCCGCTGGGCCAAGGGGCGGCACATCTACTTCGCGATGCAGTTCTCGCGACCGCCAAGCCGGGTCGAATTCTTCGGCGATGCGGACGCACCGCAAGCGCCGGGAACGCAAGGCGTCAAAGGCCGCCGCCTGAAGGCCGCAGTCCATTTCGATGACGCTGCGGCCGCCCCGATCATCGTGCGCACCGCCGTTTCGGCCGTGGATGTCGCTGGGGCCCGCGCCAACCTCGCAGCCGAGGCGACGCACTTCGATTTCGACGCATACCGGCAGGCCGCGAGCCGCGTCTGGGCCGAGGAACTGGGCCAGATCACCGTGCGCGGCGGCACCGCCGACCAGCGCGCGATCATGACGACGGCGCTCTATCATGCGGCCATCAGCCCGACGCTGTTTTCCGATGTGGACGGCCGCACGATGGGGCTAGACCGCAAGGTTCAGCAGCTCGCGCCGGGACAGACCGCCTACAGCGCCTATTCGCTCTGGGACACCTACCGCGCCGTTCACCCCTTGCAGATCCTGCTGCGGCCAAAGCAGGCGGAACAGTTCGTCGGCGATCTCATTCGCCAGACCCAGCAGAGCCCCTATGGGCCTCCGGTCTGGCCGTTACAGGGCGTGGAAACCGGCTGCATGATCGGCTGGCACTCGGTGCCGGTTCTGGCCGAAGCCATGGCCAAGGGCATTCCGGGCGACTATGCCGCCGCCTGGCCGGGTATTCGCAAGCGCGCGTTCGACTTTGCCACGCCCGCACAGGACAACGCGCTGGGCATTCCGCTTTATGACGCCAAGGGTTACGTCCCGGCCGACAAGGTTTTCGAGGGCGTAAGCCGCACGCTCGAATATGCCTATGACGACTATGCCGCCGCCCGGATCGCGCGTGCCGCCGGGGCTCTGGACGATGCCAGGCGGCTGGAAGCGCGGGCGGGCAACTGGAAGAACGTGTTCGACACCGCAACGGGTTTCGCGCGCCCGCGCCTTGACGACGGGACCTGGGCGGAACCTTACGACCCCGTTGAACTTGGCCATTCCGCCAAATGGCGGGACTTTACCGAAAGCAACGGCTGGCAGGCGACGTTCCTCAACCAGCACGATGTCCACGGCCTTGCCGAAGCGATGGGCGGCCCCGCCGCGCTGGAAGCCAAGCTGGACGCCTTCTTCAACGCGCCCTCGGCGCTGCCGAAGAACGCGCCGCCGGACATCAGCGGCATGGTCGGCCAGTACGCGCACGGCAACGAACCGTCGCATCACGTCGCCTATCTCTATGCATGGACCGGCTCGCACTGGAAGACGCAGGGCATGGCCCGCCGCCTGCTCGCCATGATGTACCGCGCCCGGCCGGGCGGCGTGATCGGCAACGACGATTGCGGGCAGATGAGCGCCTGGTACGTGCTCTCCGCGCTCGGGTTCTATCCCGTCGATCCGGTCAGCGGCATCTATATCTTCGGCAGCCCGCTGTTCGAGGAGGCGCGGGTGAAGCTGGGCAACGGCCGCGAACTTGTCGTCAGCGCCCCGGGCAACCGCTCGGACCGGCCCTATTACGGCCGCGTGGAATGGAATGGCAAGGCGTACAGCCGGTGCTGGATCCGCCATGACGAGATCATGCAGGGTGGTCAGCTGACGTTCCACATGCAGACCACACCGGACCTTTCGTTCGGACGCGAATCGCGCAACCGCCCGCCGCGTCAGGTCTGAATTCATCGCTTTTCGGCTGAAAACCTGCCTCCCCGCGAGGGGAGGTGGCCTTGTGGGTCATTCCATTACCCTGACAAGTGAGACCAATTGGCGACAAATATGCAACCTTGGTTGCAAAAATATAGCCCACGGCGAATTTTGGTATTGAATTGATTTAATCCCTATGACAGCTTTGTTGCAGGACACGCTTTGGGAAGGGCATGCCGGTCCAGGAAGGGACCCGGCGTGGCCTTGTCGGCAGGGGAAAAATGGGCATGGGAATTTCGCGTCGCGATACCTTGGGATTTGCCTTGGTCGGCTCGGTCGCCGCTGCAACCGCGCGGGCAGCGCCTGCCGTTAAGGGCACTTCCATGCAGAGCGCCGGCGATCCCGCGCTGGTGATTTCGACATGGGACTTTGGCGCCGCGGCCAACGCGGCGGCCTATAGCACCTGGAAAGCCGGCGGCACGCTGATCGATGCGGTGGAAGCCGGGGCGCGAGTGCCGGAAGCCGACGTCACCAATCATTCGGTCGGCCTTGGCGGCTACCCCGATCGCGACGGTCACGTCACGCTCGACGCGATCATCATGGACGATCGCGGCCATGCCGGTGCCGTTGCCGCTCTCGAAGGCTATGTCCACGCGATCTCCGTCGCCCGCCGGGTCATGGAACGCACGCCGCACACGATGCTGGTGGGCGAAGGCGCAGCGCAGTTCGCCCGCGAGCAAGGTTTCACAGCGCAAAACCTGCTGACGCCCGAAGCCGAGGCCGGATGGCGCGAATGGCTGAAGAAGGCGGAATACAAGCCGGTCGCCAATATCGAGAACCAGCGCGGTTCCGCGCTCGATCATGACACCATTGGTATCCTTGCACGCAGCCCGGACGGGCGCCTTGCCGGGGCCTGCACCACGTCCGGCATGGCCTTCAAACTGCGCGGAAGGGTGGGCGACTCTCCCCAGGCCGGTTGCGGACTGCTGGTCGAACCCGGCGTCGGCGCCGCCTCGGCAACGGGCGTGGGCGAGGAAGTGACGCGCATTGCCGGCGCAGCGCGCGTGGTGGGCTCCATGCGCATGGGCCTGTCCGCAATGGCGGCCTGCCGGGAAGCGATCGAGCACATCGTCAAACTGCGGGGAGACGCGGTGAAAGACGCGCAAGTGGCCTTCATCGCCATCGACAAGGACGGCCGGGTCGGCGCCTTCGCGATCCAGCCGGGCTTCACTTACGCCGTCACCGACGCGACCGGGCGCACGGTCGTACATCCCGCGGGCAGCCTCCGCACCGCCTGAAGTCACCTACCAGATTCGAAGCTCTGCCTGGCGCCCCCGCGCCGGAAGCCGGGACGAATGCATCCAGTAAAGTCGTATCAATTTCAGGGAAGAAGATGGGTCAACGAATGAGGAAGATCACGAAGATACTGCTGGCGACGACCTGCATTACCGGTCTCGCCGCCCCGGCACTGGCCCAGGACAATGCACCGGACGACGCTGCCGCCGACAACGCGGGCGGCACTCCCGCATCCCCAGCCGGGTCCATCGTCGTTACCGGTTCGCGCATCAACCGCCCGAATGCCACGGCGGCCGCGCCGATCACGTCCGTCACCAACGATGCGATCCGCGCGCAGGCCGCCGTCAATATCGAGGAAGTTCTCAACCGCATCCCGCAGATTTCGCCGGACAGCCAGCAGAACTACCAGGATTCGGACGGCCGCCAGCGCATCAAGCTGCGCAACCTCGGCTTCGAACGCACGCTGACCCTGATCGACGGCAAGCGCGTGGGCACCATGAACGGTGTCGATGCCAACATGATCCCCACCTCGCTGATCAAGCGCGTGGACGTGCTAACCGGCGGCGCTTCGGCAGTCTACGGCTCGGACGCCATCGCCGGTGTCGTGAACTTCGTCATGGATGACGATTTCGAAGGCCTTCAGGTCAACGGCAACTACAACTTCTACGCCCACAGCAACAAGCGCACGCTGATTTCAGACGTCGCCAGCCAGTACGGCTTCCAGCAGCCGGCCAGCGGCACCACCACCGACGGCGGCCGTACCGACGTATCGGTGACCTTCGGCAAGAAGCTGTTCGACAACCGCTTCCACATCAGCGGCTATGTCAACTACCGCGAGGCCGCGCTCGTTCCGTTCTCCTCGCGCGAAACGTCCGGCTGCCAGCTGGTCGAAAGCTCCAAGGACGGCCCACTGGGCTGCACCGTCTCCACCTATACGCCCAACGGCTATATCTCGCCCCGCACGGGCGCGGCCAATGGCGAGGAGTACGTCAACAATCCCGACGGCTCGCGGACTTTCGTTCCCTACAGCGATGCCGTGGCCGCCAATCCCTATGACGGCGAGTCCTTCCAGCGCGCCGACAAGCGCTGGAACGCGGGCGGTTTCACGTCGTTCGAGATCTCCGACGCGGCCGAACTCTACGGCAGCGTGATGTGGTTCCGCGACCGTTCGACGAACCCCTTCCCGGCGCGCGTCTACAGCCCCACTGCCTACGGTGACGGCTCTTCGCCTTACTATGTGAACTGCAACAATCCGCTGATGTCGGCCTCTCAGGCGCAGACCGTCTGCGGTGCGGCTGCAGGCACTTCCGAACTCGTGCCGATCGAACTGCGCTATCGCCTCAACAACGTGGCGCCACTCGACGACGTCTACGTCAACACCGGCCTGCGTGCGACCGCCGGCGTACGCGGCCAGTTCGCGCAAGGGTGGAACTACGACCTCGGCGGCGTCTATGCGCGCAACCGTCAGGACATCACCTGGGGCCAGCCGGACTATGACCGCGTGAACAACGCGCTCAACGTCGTCAACGTCAACGGCCAGCTTCAGTGCGCCAGCGGTTCGGCCGACGGCTGCCTTCCCTTCGACGCCTTCAGCGCCAACTCGGCAATGAACACGCAGTCGCTCTACAACTACCTGATCTCGGGCAACTTCGGCACCAGCACCACGATCAACTCGCTCTACAACGTGGTCGGCACGGTTCAGGGCGATCTGGGCACTTACGGCATCAAGACGCCGTGGGCCGAACAGGGCGTGGCCGTGGCCTTCGGCGCCGAGTTCCGCGAAGACAAGCTGCAGAGCTATGCCGACGACATCTGGCGCGAACAGAACGGCGGATCGGACAGCAATCTTTCGCAGCACGCGTGGGAAGGCAACGTGGAACTTCAGGTTCCGATTGCCGAGCACAAGCCCTTCGCCGACCTGATCCAGTTCAACGGCGCCTATCGTCTGTCCAAGTACAGCTCGAACCCCAGCGTCTTCTCGACCTGGAAGGCCGAGGCGATCTGGGCTCCGATCCCGGACATCACGTTCCGCGGCTCGATCAACCGCGCCCAGCGCGCCCCAACGGTGGTGGAAGCCTATCAGGGCTCCAACATCAGCTACGGCCGCATCGACACGGCCTATAACGACATCTGCGCGCCCACGGTCAGCTACACGACCGGTGCCAACGGTCAGCGCGTTCCGGTCTACGGTGCTCCCGCCGCCTCGCGCGAGGTCTGCAAGGCAACGGGTCTCGCCGATAATCTCTACGGCAGCCCGACCCTGATCTGCCCGACCGACATCGGCTGCACGGTGCGTCACGGCGGCTACACCGTCGATCCCGAAACGGCTTATACCAAGACCTTCGGCGTCGTCCTCAAGCCGTCGTTCATCCGCGGCCTGACCGTCTCGGTCGACCGCTTCCTGATCGATCTCAACGACTCGATCGGCTACAACGACTACGACTACTTCTCGAACGGCTGTCTCCAGACCGGTAGCGAGTTCTTCTGCTCCATGTTCGTGCGCAATGCGGACGGTACGCTTTCGAGCAACCCCAACACGAACCCGGACACCGGCTACATCCGTGGCGGCACGACGAACTACTACAAGAGCAAGTCGCATGGCTGGGACTTCCAGGGCCAGTACAACCTCGGCTTCGGCAAGTACGGCAGCGTCGCGTTCGACTTCTCGGGTTCGCTCACGACCCTGGCCGGCGGCCAGGACTCGCCGATCCTCGCCAAGTACAATTGTGCCGGATACTTCGGCGGTCCTTGCGGCCAGCTGATCCCCAAGTGGACCCACAGCCTTCGCGCCACCTACACGACCGAAGACCGCGTCTTCAACGCATCGTTCAACTGGCGCTATGTGGGCCCGCTGACGAACGTGTCGAACTCGGGCGACCCGGCACTCGGCTGGAGCGAAAGCACCGAGCGTGAGACGTTCTATCGCATCGGTGCGCAGAACTACTTCGACCTCGCCCTCACGGTCCGCGTGAACGAGCAGTTCTCGCTGCGCATGTCGGCGAACAACATCTTCGACAAGCTGCCGCCGCTGATCCCCAATTCGTACAGCTACGCATTGTCGCGGAGCAACACTCTGTCGGCCCGTTACGACTCGCTCGGCCGCCAGCTGGCGATCGGCGCGACCGTCAACTTCTGATAAAAGCAATGTGCCGGAACCTCCGAAACGGGGTTCCGGCACATTGCCGTTAGATCGTCTCGAATATCCGAGACGAAGCGCCCCGCCCGGCGCTACAGCCCCTTTTAGGGGGCGGGTCTTTCCGGCCACGTCGCCAACGCAGACCTCCCAAACCCATTGCATCCCGTGAAAGATAAATCGGCTGGCCGCAGCGCTTGCATTGTGGTGACGCGTCTGATTTACAAGACCTATATAACACCATTCTAATACCGGAGAGTCTGGGTGAATCACTACCGTCGCCGCCTGAATCAAAGCGTCAGAGCGGCCCTCCCCCTCATCCTGGCCGCCACCGCTGCCGCACCGCACGCCAGCGCGATGACGGAAACGCTGCCGGGCATCTTCCCCACCCCGACCTCGATGCAATTGAATGGCGGCACGGTCACGCTCGGCACCTCAGTCGTGTTGGTGCAAGCGGCGAAGACTGATGCCGAAACCGTCGAACTCGTACGGCAAATTCTGAGCAATGCCGGCGTCACCCGCATCCGCACGGCCACGCATATCCCCGCGAAGCTCGACCAGAGCTATATCGTCATCGGCGCCGGCAATTCCGCGATCCTGCGCAGTGCCGTCGGCCGGGTGAAAGCCGCCCTGCCCACGGAAAAGGAAGGCTACACTCTCGCCAGCACGGTTGAAGACGGCGGCAACCTGACCGTCCTCGCCGGGTTCGATGGCGACGGCCTGTTCCACGCCGCCCAGACTCTGCGCCAGTTGGCGAAGCGCGCCAGCTTCCCCGCCGTACGCATTCACGACTTCCCGTCGATGCCGGTGCGCGGAACCATCGAGGGCTTCTACGGCGCCCCGTGGACGATGCAGGACCGCAGCGCGCACCTCGCATTTCTCGGCCGCGCAAAGGCCAATACCTATATCTACAGCCCCAAGGACGATCCCTTTGCGCGCGACAAATGGCGCGACGATTATCCCGCCGCGACACTGAAGCAACTTGGCGAACTGGTGCATCAGGCAGAGCGCAATCACATCGATTTCGTCTATGCGATCTCGCCCGGCCCGTCGGTCTGCTATTCCAGCCCGGCCGATCTTCAAGCGCTGCGCCGCAAGTTCGACGCGATCCGGGGCCTGTCCGTGCGCACCTTCTACGTAGCGCTCGACGATATCGAATATACCAAGTGGAACTGCGATGCCGACAAGGAAAAGTTCGGCCCCGCCAGCGACAAAGCCGCTGCAGCGGCGCAGGCCTATCTGCTGAACGCGGTCCAGGCCGATCTCGCATCCGGTAACGCGGCCGGACCGTCGCTGATCATGGTGCCGACCGAATATTACAACGCCACGGAATCGCCCTACAAGGCAGGCCTGCGCGAGAAGCTCGATCCCCGGATTATCGTCCAATGGACCGGTACCGATGTTGTGCCGCCCGCGATCTCGATCCCCGACGCCAAGGCCGCGACCAAGGCGTTCGGCCGCAAGACGCTGCTGTGGGACAACTATCCGGTCAACGATTACGCCCAGTCGACGGGCCGGCTGCTGGTCGCCCCTTACGCGCGGCGCGAGGCGGGCCTTTCGAGCGAGCTGACCGGCATCGTCGCCAATCCGATGAATCAGGAAGCGCCCAGCCGCGTGGCGGTGATGGGGCTCACCGCCTTTGCGTGGAACGACAAGGCCTATGACGCGGAGCTGACATGGCACGCGGCAGCGCGGGAACTCGCGTCCGACGATCCGCGCACCACGGCGGCGCTGCTCACCTTCTTCGACACGCAGCACCTCGCCCCGACGTTCGGCACCCAGCCCTGGCAACCGCAAGCGCCTAGGCTGAAGGCCGTGCTGGATCATGTGCGGGAGGCGCTGGCACAAGGTGACGCCGCGGCGCGCAAGGCTGCGCTGAAGGATCTCGCGCGTCAGGCGGATGATATTGCCAATGCGCCGGACATCATCCGCGCGGGCGTGGCGGACAAGGGCTTCGTTGCCCAATCGGCGCCGTGGCTCGACGCAATGCAGCGCTGGGGCCGCGCCCTGCAACTGACGGCTGCGGGCCTGAGCGCCGCCGACGAAGGCAGCGGCACGGCACAGCCGTTCTTCGCCGATGCCAAGCGCATGGCGGACGAAGCCGCAGCGATACGGTCGATCCCCGGCGCGACCCGCTTCGAAGGACCGATCAAGATCGCCGACGGCGTGCTCGACCTATTCATCGCCGATGCGCCCGGCCTGATCGCGACGCCATAATCGCCGCAGGAAGCGCCGCGTCGAAAACGCGGCGCTTCCTGCGAGTGCCCTCTCTCAAGAACGGATTCCAGACAGTACGCGCGAGACGGTGCCGATGGCCGCTGCCACGCCTTCGCCGGACGTTCACCAATTGATGATGCCGATCCGCATGACGTCGCTCTTGCCAGCCGGTGTCACTGAAAACGCGGTGCCTTCAGCATAGACTCGCGCGATCCGGGCAGCGCAATCCTCCTCGTTTGCACCAGCCTCCGGCCAGTGACAGCGTACCGCCGCTGGTTTCGCATGGAAGGTGCCAGCCGTTCCGGGCCATCACGCGACACAATGAGCACCGCAGCCTGCCGGCAGTTTAGGTCGATCCGATCGGCAATGCCCGGTCCGCCCGTTCGCGTTACCCAGCATAGATCGCGCGCCCGCGTACCCGCCGTGCCCAGTCGATCTGCTCCCACGTGCCGCTTTGGTCGGTCTGCCGCACGGATCGCCATCGCCCAGCAGCCGCAATTCGCGCATCTGTTGCTCATTTCCCACAAGTTCGCGCCTGCATCCCGGAAAGATCCCGCGCCGCTCCGATTATATTGCGATCAATTCGCATTAGCACTAGTGGCCAGCTGCGACTCATTCTCGAAAGGCACACAATGTTTCGAACGACGGTCCGCGGACGGCTTCTTCTGGGAGCGGCCACCGGCATGATGGCGGTTTCCATTCTCCCTGCCTTCGCTCACGCGGCGGCTGCCGAGAACGACGATATCGTCGTCAAGGGCGATCGGCCTGCGAACGTCGCCTCGTCCGGCACCAAGAGCGACACGCCCATTGCCCTGACTCCGCAGTCGATCTCGGTGATCGATTCCGGGACGATCTCCGATCTGGGCATCCAGAACCTCAACCAGGCTCTGCGTTTCGTCGCCGGCGTCACGCCCGAAACGCGCGGATCCTCGGCCGAAGTCTACGACCAGTTCAAGCTGCGCGGCTTCGATGCGCCGACCTATCTCGACGGTCTGAAGATGTTCGGCAGCGCCACCGGCTATGCGACCCCGCAGGTCGACATGTCGCGGCTCGATCGCATCGAAGTCGTGAAGGGCCCGGCCTCAGCACTTTACGGTTCGTCCAGCCCCGGCGGCTTCGTCAACATGCAGAGCAAGCTGCCGATCGATCGTGATTTCTACGGCGCGGTCTCGGGGTCCTACGGCAGCTACAATCTCTACCGTGTCGACGGTGACATCGGCGGGAAAATCGGCGAGACCGTGCTGTGGCGCATCAACGGCAGCGTCAATGGCGCAGACTCCCAGCAGGACATCGGCAAGCGCCGCCGCCAGACCGTTTCGGGCGCAGTGACGCTTGGGGCAGGCACTCCGACCACGTTTACCGTCCTCGGCGCCTACTCGCACGATCCCTACAACGGCAACTACGGCGTGTTCCCGGCCAGCGGCACGCTGTTCGACAATCCCAACGGCAAGATCTCCACGAAGTTCTACGGCGGCGAGCCGGACGACTTCTTCAAGCGCGAACAGGCTGCCGGAACCTTCATTTTCCGCCACGAATTCGGCGACAACTGGGCGTTCCGCGCCTCCGGCCGCTACCAGTACGTGAAGAGCAGCCTCGGCATCGTCTATACGTCGGGCTCGCCGGTTGAAGAGGGCGGCACCGTCTACAACCGCGCGTCCTATGCGACGAACGAGAACCTGAACAACTGGACCTTCGACAACCAGCTCAGCGGCAAGTTCAGCACCGGTCCGCTGGAGCATAACGTGCTGTTCGGTCTGGACCGGCAGGTCGCGCATTCGAACGAACTCTATGCGTTCGGCTCGGCCAACACGATCGATGCCTACAACCCCGTCTACGGCACGATGCCGACGCCGCGGAATCCCTATGAAGTTCCCGGCTTTGACGCGGACTTCAATTACGATCCGAACAGTCTTGTCGATCCCACCTACGTCGCCACCCGGCAGCGTCAGCAAGGCGTCTACGCGCAGGATCGCATTTCGGTCGGCAAGCTCGACGTTACGCTGAGCGGCCGTCAGGACTGGGCGCGGCTTGAGCAGAGCGGGTCCGTCCAGCACGACAGGAAGTTCACCTGGCGCGCTGCGGCGCTCTACAAGACGGACCTTGGGCTATCGCCCTATGTCACTTACTCGACCTCGTTCGAACCGCAGTCTGCCATCCTGGACAACGGCGAGCTTGCCAAGCCCTCGCTCGGCAAGCAGATCGAGGCCGGTGCCAAGTACGTGATCCCCGGCACGGACATCCTGCTGACGGGCGCCTGGTTCCAGATCAACCAGACCAATGTGGTCGTCTCCAACCCGGTGACTTTCGCCTCGTTCCAGTCGGGCGAAGTGCGTTCACGCGGGGTCGAGGTCGAGGCCAGCGGCTCGCTGCCTTACGACTTCAACTTCCGCCTCGCGTTCAGCAGCCAGAACGTGAAGGTTCTCAAGGACGTCAATCCCGACAATGTCGGCAAGGGCCTCGCAACCGTCGGCAAGGGTGGCATCAGCGCAAACCTTGCCTGGGAGCCAAGGGAAGGCACGTTCCAGGGCCTCTCCCTCGGCGGCGCGGTTCGCCATGTGGACAAGGTCTATGCGGGCAGCCTCGATGGCGAAACGACTATCTACACGCCCGCATACACCGTGTTCGACGGGTTGATCCGCTATAACCTCGCCAAGGTGAGCCCCAGCCTTTCAGGCGTCACTCTGGGCCTCAACGCCACCAACATCTTCGACAAGAAGTACCTGACCAGTTGCTTTGCGGCCTATAGCTGGTGCTGGTACGGCAACCGCCGGACGGTGCAGGGAACCATCGGCTTCACCTGGTAAGGTCCTACGCGGGGAACGTCTCGAACGGCGTTCCCCGTCAGATTCCACCAATGTGTTTCCGCGTGATTTCGAGTGGCGATGGCTGCTAGGGGAGCCGACCAAGCAGCATTGGCAATGAGAAGTACGATGGTTGAGCCGGTCCTCTACAGCTTCAGGCGATGCCCTTACGCGATGCGGGCAAGGCTGGCTCTGGCCGTCAGCGCGACCACCTGCGAACTGCGAGAGATCAAGCTTTCGGCGAAACCGGCGGACATGCTACGCGCCTCCCCGAAAGGCACGGTGCCCGTATTGGTGCAAGCCGATGGCAAAACGATCGAACAGAGCCTCGACATCATGCACGCCGCATTGGGGCGGAACGATCCCGAAAGCTGGCTGGACCGCGGCGATGCCGCCCTGATCGCGATCAACGACGGCCCGTTCAAGTATGACCTCGACCGCTACAAATACCCCGAGCGCCACGATGGCGATGCTTTGGCGCGCAGGGCGAGCGGGCTGGAATTCCTGCGTGAAGTGGAAAGCAGGCTGGCAACCAGCCCATTCCTTTGCGGCTCTACGCGCGGTCTCGCGGACGCTGCCATCATCCCATTCGTCCGGCAATTTGCGGCGGTGGACAGCTCGTGGTTCGAAAGTCAGCCGCTTCCCCATGTGCAGCGATGGCTGTCCGACTATCTGGCATCGCCGCTGTTCGCCGCAATCATGCTGCGTGTGCCGGTTTGGTCACCCGGGGCGGCCCCGGTATTCTTCCCCGCGAGGCAGTAAGGGACGGGGCACGGCTCAAGCTCGGCCTGGACCGTCAACCTGGGCAGCGAGCCGATTTGGCAATAACATTTACAGGGCCTGTTCGCGTCGTGCCGTCACGCCGCGCAATTCGATCACTTGCCAGATGAGCAGCGTGGGCAGGCCAATCGCCAGATCGCGGGCGCGTTTGGCAAGAGACAGGGCGAGAGCCGTTTCCGGCGGCAAGCCGAACAGCGGGCCTGCGAAAGCATAAGCGGCCTCCTGCACCCCCAGCGCTCCGGGAATGACGAAGGCAACGCTGCGCAGCGTGAAAATCAGACTCTCCAGTGCGAGAATGTCCCAGATCGACGCCTGCGTTCCCATCCATCGCAGAGCGAGCCACGCACCGATCCCGCTGGCCACCCAGGCGGCCAGATTGATGACGAAGGCAAGCGCCACCCGGTCTCTATGCGCATAGATCCGCGAAAGCTCCGATCGCATACCGGCCATGGCGGTCGATTCCGGCAGGAAGCGAGCGGCAATGGCCGTGGCGAAATCCAGCGCGGTTCGCTGCATGGCGAAGAACAGCAGGATGATCGCGACCATCACGAACGTTCCGCCGAGGATCGCCGGGCGTAATTGAACCGCCGCGCCGTCGCCGATCAGCAGCGAGCCCATCAGCGACAGGCCGAACAGGGTGTAGACCAACTGGCTCGCCATTTCGGTGGTCATGTCGACGACCAGCGAGCCGTGGACGCGGTGGGACGGCAGCGAGGCGGCTGTCAGCGTCCGGGCGCTGACGATGACTCCGCCCAACTGGGAAAACGGCAGCAAGTCGGAAGCAGCCTCGCGCACCATCCGCGCCCAGGCGAACAGGGGGAGAGTGCGCGCCTTCTCACCGGGCGCCGCCGCGAGCCACGCCGCCCCGAGCAAGACGAAGACGCCAAGCGACCAGAAGCAATAGAGCAGGAAACCCGCCAGTCCCATGCGCGCGGCAATGGCCAGCACGTCTCGCAGTCCGGCGGCGCCGATCGTCCACGCAGCAACCGCAAGACCAACTACGGTCGCCAGTAATATGCCGATCCGCGCCCAGTGTTTCAGCCGCTTTCTCCCGGCTTGGGGCCCTTCACGAAGCGCAGCGCCAAACGGATCATGCTCGGCACGAAACGCGGGCGCAGCAGGCGCCGATCATAGGCAGACAGCCGCCGGTCGTTCTCCGCCAGGCAGAGACGCGCCAGTTCGGGGAAAGTGATCTCCACGCCCAGTTCCTTGGACCCGTTGAGCGTGAAATTGTTCTCCTGCGCGCGGGTATTGTCCTTGCCCATGCCCTTGGCCATGTCGATCCGTTCCCAGATCAGGAACGCCCAGACCGCGATCACCTTGAGTTCGAACCACGGCCGTCGCCACAGCGGCATGTTCCGCCGCCACCAGGCCACCCAGTTCACGAAGAACAGGATATGCCGCCCTTCCTCACGCATCACGGGCTCGAAGGTATCGACCAGTTCGGGCGGAAAGAAGCCCGAATCCTTGGCCACCTTGAACAGGCCGAAGCCGAAGAAACTGTCGATGCATTCCGAATAGCCGGTACGCATGAAGGCGAATTCGGGATCGGCGGGCCGCACATACGCGGGCTCCGGTACCAGTTCGATGCCGTAAGCCTGCACCATGTCGGACAGTACCAGCTTGTGGCGTGATTCCTCGAAGGCGTTCATCTCCACGGCGGACTTCAGCAGCGGATCGTTCACGCCTTCGGCAAAAGTCCGGACGTTCATGCCGGCTCGGCCTTCGGTGGCAACGGCAATGTCCCAGATCGGCAGGGAGACGATCTTGTTTCGCGTATCGTCGTCCAGTTTCGGCCAGTCGATCAATGCCGGGCGATAGGGATCGTGCGTATCCAGCAGCGTCCGGCTCATCAACAGCAAGTGTTCGGGACTGCCGTATTTGAGCCGTCCGGTCGGGAGCGGAACCGTCTTGTCGTAGTCGCCCCAGGAGCTGGCCAGAGTCATGAGCGCTCTCCTTCAATGAAGTCCGTAAAGCGTCCGAGAACGATGGCATTGCGCGCCACCGCCTGTTTGGCAAGTGAGTCGGTGAGCGCGGCCAGCTCTTCGGCGTAGCGGTAGCCGGGCGCCGATCCGGCATAGGGGCCGGTCGCGGGATGGGCGTAGATTTCGCTGAGACCGTCGGGCAGATGCTTCAGCAGGCCCTGGATACGCGATGTGGTCATCGCGCCAGACCAGGCGAGGCCGAAGACCTGATCCGGTGTGGTCAGACTGGCGCGACGCATCAGGCGCTGCACTTGCTGCGCCCAGATGCCCTCCACTCCGGAACGTACGCTGTCGCTTTCGACCGCGCGCAGCACGGCACGCGGTTCGACCGGCGCGCGAACCGTCCGCATGCCGTGCGCCTTGCCCACTTTTACAAGCGTGGCGGCAATGGTGGGGTGCAGATGGAAATGCTTGTGCGCGTTCACGTGATCGAGCGGCAGTCCGGTGGCGGCAAAGGCATCGAATTGCGCCTCGACTTCCGCCGCAAGCTGGCGGCGCGCGGCGGGCGAGGCGAAAATCCGCATGGCCGCACGAACCATGTCGGTACGGAATTTGCCCTCGGAATCGACCAGCGCGGGAACGCGGTCCGAGGGCAGCACGGGCCGCCCATCCACCAGCACGACATGCAAGCCGACTCCAAGCGAAGGCAGCCGCTTTGCCCGCTCCACCGCATCGTTCACCGCCGCGCCGCCGACCATCAGGCTGGCAGCGGTCAGAATGCCGTCCCGATGCGCGCGCTCGACCGCTTCGTTGACTTCCAGCGACGCTCCGAAATCGTCGGCAGTGACGACCAGGCGCTTCACGATCCGGCTCAGAACCGGCGGGCTGAGATGGGTCTACGCATCACGCGACCACCTTGCGGCGGCGCAGGAAATCGAAGAATTCAACGCCTTCGCGCAGACGGCGTTTCATCATGTCCCAGTCGCGCACCATTTCCCACACGATCGATCCAATCTTGGACGGGCGGAAGTAGAAGCGCTTGTAGAACTCCTCCACCTTGTCGAAGATCACCGGCGCGGGCAGATGCTCGTAGCTCAATTGCGCGATCTGGTTGCCGCCATCGGTCAGCAGGTGATCGGTGCCGTCGAACCAGCCGTTGTCCATCGCCTGCTTGTAAAGGAACGTGCCCGGATAGGGCGCCGCCAGCGAGACCTGAATCGTGTGCGGGTCGATCTCCTTGGCGTAGTTGATCGTTTCCTCGATCGTTTCCTCCGTCTCACCGGGAAGGCCGAGGATGAAAGTGCCGTGGATGACGATGCCCAGTTCGTGGCAGTCTTTGGTGAATTGCCGCGCGACATCGACGCGCAGGCCCTTCTTGATATTGTGCAGGATCTGCTGGTTGCCGCTTTCATAGCCGACCAGCAGCAGGCGCAACCCGTTGGCCTTCAGAACTTCCAGCGTCTTGCGCGGGACGTTGGCCTTGGCGTTGCAGCTCCAGCTCATCGGGAAACCCGGCTTGCCGAAGCCCAGCTTGCCCAGCGCGACGGCCAATTCCTCCACGCGAGGGGCGTTGTCGGTCAGCGTGTCGTCGTCGAAGAATATCTCCTTGGTCTGGGGGATATTCTCCATCACGTACTTCACTTCCTCGATCACATGCGCGATCGAGCGGGTGCGGTAATTGTGCCCGCCCACGGTCTGCGGCCAAAGACAGAAGGTGCAGCGGCTCTTGCAGCCGCGACCCGTGTAGAAGCTGACGTAAGGGTGCTTCAGATAGCCGCCGAAGTACTTCTCTATCGTCAGGTCGCGCTTGTAGATCGGCGAGACGAATGGCAGCGAATCCATGTCTTCCAGCACCTTGCGGTCCCGGTTGTGGACGATAGACCCATCGGCATCGCGCCACGAAATCCCGTCCACTTCGCGCAGCGGCATGCCGTTCGCGACATCGACGATCGTGAAGTCGAATTCGTTGCGGCAGACGAAATCGATCGCGGTGCTGGCGGCCAGCGCCTTTTCGCTTTCGACTGCCACCTTGGCGCCGATCATGCCGATCAGCGCCTTGGGATTACGCGCCTTGATCAGTTCGGCGGTGCGCACGTCCTGATTGAAGCTGGGGGTGGAGGTGTGCAGGATCACCAGATCTCGGCCATCCACCTCATGCGCGATATCGTCCCACGACAGATCGTGCGCGGGGGCATCGATCAGCTTCGAACCCTCTACCATCGCGGCGGGCTGCGCCAGCCAGGTGGGATACCAGAAGGACTTCACCTCGCGCTTCATCTGGTACCGCGCGCCGGCGCCGCCGTCATACCCGTCGAAGGAGGGGGCTTGAAGAAAAAGCGTAGACTTCATGTCCTGGCAATCTCCGAAGAAACCGTGACGCGCCCTTGACCTACCATATTAAGCGCCGTTCCGCGCCAATCAACAGAGCGGACGAAGAAGCTGGCAAGAAAAATCGCGAAACTCAATATGTCACGCAGCGGCAAGGACCAGAATGGCGCGGAACTGGCATCTGTGTGACGATCGACCACCCGCTTCGTGCAGAGCCGCACAAGGGCCGTCCCAACCACGGCCACCAGTCCGGGGACTGGATGAAAGGGCAGCGCCATCAGGGCCAGCGGGAACGGGACGGTGATGAACGATCCGGCATAACCGGCCGGGGCTATGCCGCGCACCGTCGCCGCCCAGCGCAGTTCGTGCCGCCACACCTCGCGAAACCGGGCATCGGTGAAGGCGTGGGTCAGCACCATGGGGGGAACGTCTACCGAAAGGCCAAGCCGCGCGATCGCTTGCCCCATGGCGTGATCGTCGGCCAGCACGTCGGCGAAGCGGGCAAATCCGCCGATCGCATCCAGCGTCTCGCGCCGGAGGGCGATGGTCGATCCCATGCAGGGCGCCGCCATGCCACGGGTTTTCGCGAAGACGAGGTTGGGCAGAAACTGATAGCTGCTTCCCGCAGCGGCCAGTCGGGACCAGAAGCCGCCATCCCCCCGCCCGCGATAGAGGCAGGTGACGGCGCCGGTTTCTGGGTGACGGAGAGCCGGGAGCAGCCGGGACAGATAATCGCGCTCCACCGCCATGTCGCTGTCGCTGAGGACCAGGGTATCATGCGCCGCATGGCCCATCATGTTCACGAGGTTCGAGATTTTCCCGTTGGGCCCGTGACGAGTGCCATCCACGACAAGGTCGATGCGAGCCTCCGGAAAGCGAGCCTGAAGCGCTCTGACGGTTTCAATTGCGGGATCATCGGGCCGCTGCACGCCGCACAGGATCTGAATCCTGCCGTCGTGATCCTGTTCGACGAAGCTCGCGAGGTTTTCCAGAAGGCGCGGTTCCCGGCCATAGAGCGGCTTCAGGATCGTAACCGCCTCGCTGCCCGGCACCGGCGTTTCCGCAGCCCGCAAGAACCGGTCCAGCGCGAAGGTCGCAGCCGCCAAATAGGCCGCGCCGATCCCCGCCATCAGCAGCAGGATCCATCCGACAGCGGACATCATGATGGTCAGAACCGTCATTCGCTTCCTTCGTCAGCCGAGCACGGCATGATGAAAACATTCGGAAACTCAAAGAAGATACTTGCCAGTTCGCTTCACGGGAATAGGAATAGCATAGTCTGTCGGCAACCATTCGGATGTTCGGCCGGAAAATGTCTGAATCCAATCGATTGACCCTCGTTACCGGCGTTTCAGGCTTCGTTGGCTCGGCAGTTGCCCGGGCGCTCTCCAGCCGTGGATTCCGGCTGCGCGGCCTTGCCCGCGCCGAGAGTTCCCGCGTGAACCTCGCTGGTTTTCCCGGTGAACTGGTCGAAGGCGATCTGCGCGACGCTGCTGCCATGGAGCGCGCGATGCAGGGCGTCGACACCCTGTTCCACGTCGCGGCAGACTACAGGCTTTGGGCGCCCGATCCGGAGGAGATCGTCCGCAACAATCTGTCCGGCACGCAAAGCGTCATGCAGGCAGCGCTGAAGGCCGGGGTGCCCCGGATCGTCTACACCAGCAGCGTCGCCACGCTCAAACCTTCGGACAGCGGTGCGGTGGACGAACGGGCCGTGGCAGCCCCCTCCGAAGCGATCGGCGCCTACAAGCGCAGCAAAGTGGTGGCCGAGCGGCTGGTGGAACGGATGGTGGCCGAACAGGGCCTCCCCGCCGTGATCGTCCAGCCATCCACCCCCATAGGCCCACGCGATGTCCGTCCCACGCCTACCGGGAGGATCATTGTCGAAGCCGCGCTGGGCAGGATGCCCGCCTATATCGATTCCGGCCTCAACCTTGCCCATGTCGACGACGTGGCCGAAGGGCATGTTCTGGCGCTGGAGAAAGGCAAGATCGGCGAACGCTATATCCTTGGCGGGCAGGACGTGATGCTGGGCGACATTCTGGCCGAAATCGCGATCCGTCTCGGACGCAAGCCGCCCCGCGTGCGTCTGCCGCGCGCGCCGCTGATGCCGCTGGCCTGGGCTAACGAGTGCGTTGCGCGGCTGTCCGGCGGCGGCGAACCGTTCCTCACCATGGATTCGCTGCGTATGGGCAGGCACCGGATGTTCTTCAGTTCGGCCAAGGCCGAGCGCGAGCTGGGCTATTCCGCGCGGCCTTGGCAGCAGGCGATCGGCGACGCCATGAACTGGTTCCGGCAGGCGGAGATGATCCGATGATCGCCCCCGATCCGGCAACAGGTCTGGGCATCGCTGTGCTGGCGATATGGCTGGGCCTGCTGCTGGGCCGTGATGGCTTCTGGATGACGCGGGAGCGGGACGACAGGCACTTGCCGCCTCCACCCTCGCAGTGGCCCGACGTGACGGCAGTCGTGCCCGCCCGCGACGAGGCAGACGTCATGGCCCGCTCCCTCGGCAGCCTTATCGCGCAGGACTATCCCGGGCGTTTCCGCATCCTGCTGGTCGACGATTCCAGCAGTGACGGCACTGGCGCCGTGGCCCGCGCACTGGGATCGGATCGGGTCGAGGTGCTGACCGGCAAACCGCTGGCGCAGGGGTGGACCGGCAAGCTCTGGGCCTTGCAACAGGGCATCGAAAAGGCAGGAACCGCGCCTGTCTGGCTCTGGCTCACCGATGCAGACATTGCCCATGCTCCGGACACCTTGCGCACGCTGGTGACGCGGGGCGAGGCGAACCGCCTGTCACTGGTCAGCCTGATGGCCCGGCTGCGCTGCGAGACCTTTGCCGAACGGATGCTGGTGCCTGCCTTCGTGTTCTTCTTTCAGATGCTCTATCCGTTCGGTCAGGTGAACCGGCCGGGAAAGCTCGGCGCGGCGGCGGGCGGCTGCATGCTCGTGCGGCGCGCGGCGCTGGAGCAGGCGGGCGGCATCGGCGCGATCCGGGGGGCGCTGATCGACGATTGCACGCTGGGCACGCTGCTCAAGCGGCAGGGGCCGGTCTGGCTGGGCCTGACCGACCGTTCCGTCAGCATTCGGCCCTATGAGGATTTTGCTTCCGTCGCCGCGATGATCTCGCGCTCGGCCTATGCCCAACTGCGCTATTCGCCCTGGCTGCTGGGCGCTACGCTGGCGGGATTGCTGCTGGTATACGGCGTACCGCCCCTCCTCGCCCTGTTCGGCCATGGGCTGGCGGACTGGCTGGGACTGGCAGCGTGGATGGCCATGGCCTTGTCTTTTCAGCCGGTGCTGCGCTTCTATCGTCGCAGCCCGCTTTGGGGACTCGCCTTGCCGGCAATCGCCGCCTTCTATGCGGGATGCACCTTGCTTTCGGCCTGGCAACATGCACGCGGGCGGGGAGGCATGTGGAAGGGCCGAGCGCAAGCAGGAGCGAAAAGCTGATGGATGCGGCCATTCAGGCATCGGGCACGTTGTCGTCCGGCAAGGACCATCGCGGCGAGAATTTCCCCGTCGCCAGCCTGCTGGTCAAGGCGGAGTATCGCCCGCCGATCATGGCCTTCTACCGCTTCGCCCGGGCTGCGGACGATATTGCCGACCACCCTTCCGCCGCGCCAGAGGAAAAGCTGGCCCTGCTCGCCCGCATGCGCACCGGGCTGGACGGCGACGGCGCACCGGAAGCCATGGCATTGCGAGAGGCCATGGCGGCGCGGAGACTCGATCCGATCCACGCGCACGACCTGCTGGATGCCTTCGTCCGCGACGTCAGTGTAACGCGCTATGCCGATTGGGACGATCTTATCGGCTATTGCCGCTATTCGGCAATGCCGGTCGGGCGGTTCGTGCTCGACGTTCATGGCGAGGACAGGCAGCTCTGGCCCAAGAACGATGCGCTGTGCGCGGCTTTGCAGATCGTCAACCACCTTCAGGACTGCGGCAAGGATTATCGTATGCTCGACCGAGTCTATATTCCGCTCGACACTGGACTGGACGTGGCTGAACTGGGCGCGAGCAAGGCAAGCCAAGGCCTGCGCGCCATCATCGCCGATCTGGCCCGCCGGACGCGCGGCTTGCTCGATCAATCGGCGGACTTTGCAGCGCATGTCCGCGACCGGCGACTGACGGCAGAAGTGGCGGTGATCCACCGGCTCGCCCGCAGCCTGACATACCGTCTGGAAGCCCGTGATCCGCTGAGCGAGCGCGTGCATCACGGCAAAGTCGAAGCGCTGTTCCTGGCCGCCGGGGCCGCCCTCCCCGCTTTGCTGCGGCGGCCCGCATGAGCGAGGCGGCCATGGCGAACGGCGCCTCGCGCAGCTCATTCTACGCGGGCATGCGCGTGCTGCCCAAAGTCGAACGGAGCGCCATTTTTGCAGTCTACGACTTCTGCCGGATCGTCGACGACATTGCCGACGACCAGCACGGCGACCGCGCTTCACGAGCACGCCAGCTGGACCAATGGCGCCGCGATCTCGACGCGCTCTATGCCGGGCGCGATGCCGGACAGGCCAATTTCCTGGCCTCAGGCGTGGATCGCTTCGACCTTGATCGCCGGGACTTCGAAGCGGTGATCGACGGCATGGCGATGGATGTGGAGCGCGACATATGCTGGCCCAGCGAAGCGGAGCTGGATCTCTATTGCGACCGCGTCGCCTCCGCCGTGGGGCGGCTGTCCGTGCGCATTTTCGGCATGGAGCGGGAACCGGGCCTCGCCTTGGCCCACCACCTGGGCCGGGCGTTGCAGCTGACCAATATCCTGCGCGACATAGACGAGGATGCCGCCATCGGCCGCGTCTATATTCCGGCCGAGGCGCTGGCGGCAGCGGGGATCGTGCCGACCTCACCGCAACAGGTCGCAGCCGATCCGCGCATGGATCCGGCCGGCCGCTGGCTGGCGGCCCATGCCCAGCGGCATTTCGACGAGGCGGGGCGGCTGCTCGCCTCTCGGCCGCGCGGCCTGCTGCTTGCGCCCCGACTAATGGAGAGCGCCTATGCACGGCTGCTCAGGCAGATGCTTCTGGCCGGCTGGGCGCCGCCGCGAACACGCGTGCGCACCAACAAGGTCCGACTGATCCTGACCGTGGCGCGGCTGTTGGTGACGGGGTGAAGGCTGGACGGGCGATTGTTGTTGGGGCCGGTCTCGCGGGCCTTTCCGCCGCCGTTCGGCTGACCGAAGCGGGCGTGACCGTGCGCGTGATCGAAGCCGCGGCGCAGGCCGGGGGTCGCTGCCGCTCCTATCACGATCCGCAGATCGGCCTGACGATCGACAACGGCAATCATCTGGTGCTGGCCGGAAACGATGCAGTGCGCCGCTTTCGCGAAAGAGTGGGCGCCGACGAGCCACTGTCCGGGCCCGATCATGCGGATTTCCCCTTCGTGGACCTCACCCGTGACGAGCGCTGGACGGTTCGCATCAATGACGGCACCGTGCCCTGGTGGGTTCTCTCCCGCAACCGACGCGTGCCGGGCACGGAGCTGAGAGACTATCTGGCTCTCGGCAAACTGCTTTCCGGCCACGGTGAAGAAACCGTGAGTGACCGGATCCACGCCACCGGTACGCTGTGGTCCCGAGTGCTCGATCCGGTGCTGCTGGCCATTCTCAACACGCCTGCCGCGAAGGGATCGGCAAAGCTGACGGCCGCCGTCATGCGCGAATCGCTGCTGCGCGGCGGACGAGCGAGCCTGCCGCGCATTGCCCATCCCAGTCTGGCCGCCGCTTTCATCGATCCGGCGCTGGGCTGGCTCGCTTCGCAAGGGGCGTCGGTCACGCTGGGTCGCCGTCTCCGGGGTATCGCGGTGGACGGCAACCGGGTCGCGGCACTGGACTGGGGGCAGGATCCGGAAGCGGTGCAAGAGGATGAAGCGATAGTGCTTGCCGTGCCGCCGACCGTCGCGGCGACGCTCCTGCCGGGACTGACCGTGCCCGACGCCTTCCACGCTATCGTCAACGCACATTTCGCCGTGGCACCGCCTGCCGACGCTCCGCCGATGCTCGGCGTGTTGGGCGGCACGGCACAGTGGCTCTTCGCCTTTCCGGATCGCATTTCCGTCACGGTTTCGGCCGCCGATGGTCTGGTGGACATGGAGCGCGACGCCTTGGCCCAGCGGTTCTGGGACGATATCCAGTCTGCCTATCGCTCTTCGGCGCCCATGCCGCGCTGGCAGATCGTGAAAGAAAAGCGCGCAACCTTTTCCGCCACGCCGGAGCAAGATGCCCGCCGTCCCGGCGCCAGAACGGCCTTTCGCAACCTGTTCCTCGCAGGCGACTGGACGCAGACCGGGCTGCCCGCCACGATAGAGGGCGCCATCCGCTCCGGCGAAACGGCGGCGCGACGGGTCATCGAACGGGTCGGAGCATAGGAGACCTCCATGGCGACGCTTTCCGCATCCCATCCGTCGCTGGTTGATATCGATGCGGCGGTCGACCGCGCCGCTGCTGCCCTTGCCAAAGTGCAGAGGCCGGACGGGCATTGGGTGTTCGAACTGGAGGCGGACTGCACGATTCCGGCCGAATACGTGCTGCTGCGACATTATCTGGGCGAGCCCGTCGATACCCTGCTGGAAGCGAAGATCGCGCGCTATCTGCGCCGCATCCAGTCCGGCGAGCATCATGGCTGGGGCCTGTTTCATGCCGGACCCTTCGACGTCAGCGCCAGCATCAAGGCCTATTATGCGCTCAAGATGATCGGGGACGATGTAGACTCCCCGCACATGGCCCGCGCCCGTGCTGCGATACTGTCGGCGGGTGGAGCGGAAGCGGCCAATGTCTTCACCCGCATCCAGCTCGCGCTGTTCGACGCCGGGCCATGGTCCGCAGTGCCGACGCTGCCACCCGAACTGATCCTGCTGCCGCGCTGGTTTCCGATCCACTTGTCCAAGATGTCCTATTGGGCGCGGACCGTGGTCGTCCCGCTACTGGTGCTCTGCGCGCGAAAGCCGGCCGCACGAAACGCCAAGGGCATCAAGGTCGACGAACTCTACACCGGCAAGGCCGCCTCGCGGCAGACGCAGGCCGCCGATCCCAAATGGCTCTGGACGACGGGCTTCAATACGCTGGACCGATTGCTGAAGCTGGGCGATGGGCTCTGGCCGCATAAACTGCGGCAGCGCGCCATCGACACCTGCGTCGCATGGGTGAGCGAGCGCCTCAATGGCGAGGATGGTCTGGGCGCCATCTATCCGGCCATGGCGAACGGCGTGATGATGTTCGAACTGATGGGCTATGCTGAAGATCACCCACATCGCGCCATCGCCCGCAAGTCCGTAGAAAACTTGCTCGTGATCGGTGAGGAGGAGGCCTATTGCCAGCCTTGTGTCTCGCCGGTGTGGGACACCGCCCTTGCCTGCCATGCGATGATGGAAGCGGGCGGGGAAACGAATGCTGCGCGGGCGGAAGCCGCGCTCGACTGGCTGAAACCACGCCAGATACTCGATGTCGCCGGTGACTGGGCGGAAGAACGGCCCGGCGTGCGCCCCGGCGGCTGGGCGTTCCAGTACAATAATGACCACTATCCCGACTTGGATGACACTGCCGTCGTGGTCATGGCCATGGACCGCGCGCAAGTCGCGGATCGCATGCCGATCGACCGGGGCGTCGAATGGACGGTTGGACTTCAGTCGATAAACGGCGGCTGGGGCGCCTTCGACGCCGACAACGCCTACGACTATCTCAACAACCTGCCCTTTGCCGACCACGGCGCGCTGCTCGACCCGCCGACCGCCGACGTATCGGCGCGCTGCGTATCGATGCTGGCACAACTGGGCGAGCCATTGGACAGCCCGCGCATGGCCGCCGCGCTGGATTATCTGCGCCGGGAACAGGAACCGGAGGGGAGCTGGTTCGGCCGCTGGGGCGTCAATCATATCTACGGCACGTGGTCGGTGCTCTGCGCCCTGAATGCGGCGGGACTGGACGCCGCAGATCCGGCCGTGGACACAGCGGCGCGGTGGCTCAAACGGATCCAGAACGCGGACGGCGGGTGGGGAGAGAGTTGCGACAGCTATGCGCTGGACCGCAAGGGGCACGTCCCGGCTCCGTCCACCGCCTCGCAAACGGCCTGGGCCATGCTGGGCCTGATGGCCGCAGGCGACGTGGACAGCGACGCTGTCGAACGCGGGGCGGCATGGCTGATGGACAATCAGGATGCGGACGGCCTCTGGGGGCAGGAACACTATACCGGCGGCGGCTTTCCGCGCGTGTTCTACCTCCGCTATCACGGCTATCCCAAGTATTTCCCGCTCTTGGCGATGGCCCGCTACCGCAATCTCAAGCGCTCCAACGCGCGCCGCGTCACGGCCGGAATGTGACGCTGCTGATCGCCTGCGGACTGAAGCGCGAGGCGCGCCTTTTCGACCTGCCCGGCCGCAATGTGTTCGTGGTGGCAGGCGGGGGCGACTCGGCGCGATTGGAGCGGGAACTGGACGATCTTGCCGAAACCCATCCCGGCATCATCCTGTCCTGCGGCATTGCGGGCGCACTGTCTCGGGCATTGCGATCGGGCGATCTTATCGTCGATGGGGACAGCACGCTGGTCGATCGCTTGCGGCAAGACTTGCCCCACGCGATTTCCGGCGCGATCTGCGGCAGCGACACGATTGTAGCGACCGCTGCCGGAAAGCGGGATTTGGCCCGGCAGAGCGGCGCCATTGCCGCCGACATGGAAAGCCATATCGCCCGGAGGGTTGCCATGCGCAGGCAACTGCCCTTCGCGGCGATCCGCGTGATTGCCGATTGTGCCGAGGATGACCTGCCGCCCGCAGCGTTAGTCGGGATGCGTCCCGATGGCGGTCTGGCGCTGGGCGCGGTGCTGCTTTCGCTTGCGCGCCGCCCCGGCCAACTACCAGCGCTTCTTCATACCGGGCGGCAGACCGATCAGGCGCTACGCCGCCTGTCGGACGCTTTTGACACGCTTATCCGTGCGGGGTTCGATCGTCTCGATCTGGCGTAAGGCGACTCAGCCCCTGCCCGCGACATGCTTTGCCGCAGCGGGATCGGCAGCCTTGATCTTCGCCAGTTCCCGTTCGACGTGGGACGAATAGACCTGATCTGCAGGCCTCTGGTGCGAAAGGTCGATATCGGGTGCCATGTCCCCTTCCGTGCGCACACCCTTGCGCGCAAGCGACAGCATCTTGAGCGGATGGCGGATCGCATCGGTGGCGGCCGTCCCCTCAAAACCGCAATGCGTCATGCAATTGGCGCATTTTTCGTACTTGCCGACACCGTATTGCTCCCAATCGGTGCCTTCCATCAGTTCCCGGAAGCTATCGACATAGCCTTCGCCCACCAGATAGCACGGCTTTTGCCAGCCGAAGACTGTGCGCAGCGGCATCGACCAGGGAGTGCATTCGTAGGTCTGGTTGCCGGCCAGAAAATCGAGGAATAGCGGCGAGTTGGTGAACGTCCAGGCCTTACCGCCCTGCCCCCGGCTGAAGACATTGCGGAAGAACTTTTTGGTGCGTTCGCGGTTGAGGAAGTGTTCCTGATCCGCCGCTCGTTCATAGGCATAGCCAGGCGAAACGGTGATTTCGACGCCAAGGGTCTCCATCTGGTCGAAAAAGGCCGCGAGCCGCGCGGGATCCGCGCCTTCAAACACTGTGCAGTTCACCTGCACGCGAAATCCCTTGGATTTCGCGAGGTGAATGGCCTCAATCGCGACGTCGTAAGTGCCGTCCAGATCGACGGCTTCGTCGTGCATCTGCCTGTCGCCATCGAGATGGATCGACCATGTGAAGAAAGGCGAAGGCCGATAATCGCCGATCTTCTTCTTGAGCAACAGGGCGTTGGTGCACAGGATCACCAGCTTCTTGCGTGCAATGAAGCCTTCCACAATACGCGGCATGTCCCGGTGGAGCAGCGGTTCGCCGCCCGCGATGGACACTGCAGGCGCGCCGCATTCCTCGATCGCCTCCATGCACTGATCGTAGCTGAGGCGCTGATTGAGAATGGCGTCGGGATAATCGATCTTGCCGCAACCGGGGCAGGCGAGGTTGCAGCGAAGCAGCGGTTCCAGCATCAGCACCAGCGGATACTTCCCGCCCCGGATGTGCCGGCTGAGCGTATAGGCGCCGATGCGCGCCACCTGAGACAAGGGCAGGCCCATGAAAGTCTCCTATTCCGCGGCCGGGGCGGCCGGGTAGCGTAGCGCAGGGGGCAGGCGGAACTGGATGGTTTCCTTCACCCCCTCCAGTTCGGAAACCGCAACCGGGCGAAGCGCGCTGAGAGCAGTGATCACACTGTCGATCAGTTCGTCGGGCGCGGATGCGCCGGCGGTAATGCCCACCGTCCGCACATTATCCAGCCATTGCGGATCGATGGCGCTGCCATCGTCGATAAGGTGGCTTTCCACGCCCATTTCCGTGCCGATTTCCCGCAACCGCATCGAATTGGAACTGTTGCGCGCGCCGACAACCAGCAGCAGGTCGCTGATCGAGGCCAGTTCGCGCACCGCCGTCTGGCGGTTTTGCGTGGCATAACAGATATCGCTGACCTCGGGCCCGGCCACATCGACGAAGCGTTCATGCAGCGCGGCAATCACGCTGCGCGTATCGTCGATGCTGAGCGTGGTCTGCGTGACGTAAGCCAGCGGAACATCCTCGCCCAGCGGCAGCGCCATGACATCTTCGGGCGTGGAGACGAGGTGGATCGGCGCCTCGATCTGGCCCATCGTGCCAATCACCTCGGCATGGCCGGGGTGGCCGATCAGGACCAGCGTTCGCCCGGCCTTGGCGTAACGGCGGCCCTGAAAATGGACTTTGGTCACCAATGGACACGTCGCGTCGATGGTCGGCAGGTTGCGTTCCCGCGCCTCATCTTCAACCGTGCGGGCAACGCCGTGCGCGCTGAAGATCGTCATGGCACCGGACGGGATTTCGGACAGTTCGTCCACGAAAACCGCGCCCTTGCTCCGCAATTGATCGACAACATGTTTGTTGTGGACGATCTCGTGCCGGACATAGACCGGCGCGCCGTAGCGTTCGAGCGCGCGTTCGACGATTTCGATGGCCCGCGTAACACCCGCGCAAAAGCCGCGCGGGTTGGCGAGCACTATCTGCAACGGTTCGCCTACGTTGGAATTCGGACTATCCGCTACCACCGACATCTCCCTTATGGGATTGGCCCTGACGGGCTTGGCATCGCCTCCCTGATACTGGTTAAACGTCGCCGAGGAAAGAGGCAGCGGCATTGTATTTAAAAGTAAAGAAGTGAGACGGGAATGCAGCTGGTTCTTGCCATGTAGACAGATGATGGTGCACCACGGTCCCCGCAGAGGGGATAGCGAGCTGCCATTGATGGAGTTAATGCATGCGCCATCCAATATTAACGCTTGGCCTGTTGTTGTCGCTTACCCCTTCCATTGCCAGCGCGCAGGCCGTCGATCCGGCGCGGGCCACCGTTCAGCAGTTGAACGACGATCTGATCCGGGTGATGAAGGCGGGCGGCACCGTGCAGACGCGAACGGCCGCGCTTGGCCCCGCTCTGGACCGGGCGTTCGACCTGCCGCTGATGACGCGGCTGGCCGTCGGGCCGGCATGGACGTCGCTGAATGCCGCCGACCAGCAGGCACTGACGCGCAGTTTCCGGCGTATGACCATTTCCCAATATGCCCGCAATTTCGACAGTTGGTCGGGCGAAAGCTTCACCATGGACCCGCAAGTGCAGCAGCGCGGCGGTGACAAGCTGGTGCGTACGACGCTGAATGTGCCCAAACAGGCGCCCGTCGCCATCAGCTATCGCCTGCGGCAGAGCGGGAACGACTGGAAGATCATCGACGTGTTCTATCGCAATGCGATCAGCCAGATCGCGACACGCCGTTCCGATTTCGCGTCGGTGCTGCAAAAGGGCGGAGCGGCTTCGCTGGTTGCCCACATGGATGCCATAGCGGCAAAGGGCGAGAAATTTTGATCACCCCGCTAATCATGCCGGTGGCGCTGCTGGCGGCATCGGCTGATCTTTCCCTGCCCTATGATGCGGTGGCTCAAGTCGAGCAGCCAGCCGATTCGCCGCCGCCCGACGACACGCCGGTTACGGTTCCCCCGCCCGCGCCGGAGGCCATACCGGCCGACGCTGCGGCTGCTGATCCGGCTCCGGTCACCGACGCCCTTCCCGATCCGGCAGAGGAAGTGGCAACGGAACCCGCTGACGACATCGAAGCGGATGAAATCCGGGCCGAAAGAGACCCGCTCGAAGGTTTCAACCGAACGATGTTCGGGATTTACGAGGCAATGGACAAGGCCATATGGCGGCCGGCCGCAATGGGGTACGAACATATCGTGCCCAAGCCCGTCCGCTCGGGAATACATAACCTCATCAGCAACCTGACCGAACCCTTTGTTTTCGTGAATTTCCTGTTGCAGGCAAAACCGGGCAAGGCGATGGAAACCCTCGCCCGCTTCACGATCAATACGACGCTGGGGATCGGCGGACTGTTCGATGTGGCGAAAACGAAGGACTTCAATCTGCCGTACAGGCCGAACGGCTTCGGCACGACGCTGGCGATTTACGGCGTCAAATCCGGGCCTTATCTGTTCATACCGTTCATGGGCCCAACGACCCTTCGCGATGCGCTGAGCAACGCCGCCGATGACAGTCTGTTGCCGCTGGCAATCGGCAAGCCGTTTTCCACTTGGGAATATCAGCTTTCGACCGGTGTGGCGGACGGTTTGGAGATACGCGCCGAGGCCGATCCGGAACTGCGCACCCTGCTGGCGGACGCGATCGACCCTTACGCGACACTGCGTTCCGTCTATCTCCAAAATCGTGCCGCCGAGATCGAGGAGATCCGCGGCAAGCACAAGCCGAAGGCAGGCAACGCCCCCGCAGAACTGGGCGATCCGCTTGACGATCCGGCGGGCGCCACCGCACGGCCCGCGCCGTCCGATGCCCCGGAATTGCACGACCCGCTACTCGATCCCGCGCGAAATTAGAGCCCGCTCTGCGCTTTCTTGCGCGGCGGCCCGAGTAGCGCGGGTTCGAAGATCAGCGCACAGATCAGCGTCCAGATCAGCGAGATCATCAGGATCTTCCCCATGCTGGCGGTTCCGGGATGATGGGAGAGCCACAGGCTGCCGAAGGCAGTGCCCGTGGCAAGCGCGCTGAACATGACCGCACGCGCCAGACTGGATTGCAGCAAACCGGTCGCACCGCCGCGCCAGGCCATCACGAAATAGATATGGAACGCCACGCCCACGCCGAACAGCAGGGGAAAGGCAATGATGTTGGCAAAGTTGATCGGCTGGCCGATCAGCACGCAGCTCCCCAGCGTCAGGAAGATGGAAAGGACGACGGGCGCGAGTGTGAACGCCACCTCCTTCACATCGCGCAGCACAAGGAACAATAGGACGCTGACCAGCAGGAAGGCCAAAACGCCGGCCTGCACGAAAGCACCTGCGACAGTCCCGGCCGCAGCCTGTGTCGCCACCGGCAACCCGGAAATAGCAGGCGTGACCGTGGCCACGGCATTGCGGAACTGGCGGATCACGGCATTGTCGTTGGCATTGCCGCTCGGGAACACCTGCAAGCGGACCAGACCAGTTGGCGTGACCCAATCGCGGACGAGATCGGGCGGCAGAGTCTCGCGCGTGATTGGCCCGGCTTGCAGTGCCTGCCTGATCTGATCGAGCATGACACCCAGCGGACGGGACAGCATGTCGTTAACGGCGGCCCGTTGGGCTTCCGAAGCCGAGCCCAGCCGATTTAGCGACGTTGCCAGGCGGCGCGCCTCGTTCCCTTCGGGGCCGGGGTGCGCGGCGATCACGTCTCGCAGCTTCGCTTCCGTGCTCGCAATGGCCTGCTGCAATTCGGAGTCGGTGGGGGGGGGAGCGATGTCGAACGGGTTGATCGTCAGGTCGAGCAGGAGCGACGCATCCTGAATCCGCGCCAGCTTCTCATCCTGTTGCTCCGGAACGAAACTGTCGAGCGAAACGACCTGCGCCACTTCGGGCAATGCCGCCAGGCGCTGCGACAATTGACGCGCTTCGGCCGGATTGGCGGCAAGTACATCGATCACATTGGGCGTGCGGTCGGGATCGCGCGTCAGGTCCTTGAGCGCGCGCATCGCGGGCGCATTCGGGTCGCGCAAGTCCAGCGGATTGAAGTCAAACACCGCCCAGGGCAGCAGCGCGATCCCCGCGGCCATCGCCGCGCCGAAAGCCCAAAGAACGGTGCGGCGCTTGCGTTCCAGAAAGCTGTCTACGGGGGCGAGAGCCTTGAAGCCGACATCGCTGCGGGGCGCGCCGGGGCGCAGCAGCATTATCAGCGCGGGCAACAGCGTCAGGCTGAACAGCAGCGCCACGATCATGCCCAACCCGGCGATCACGCCGAGTTCGGCAATGCCGATATAAGCCGTGGGAAGGAACGCCCCGAAGCCGAGGAAAATAGCCCCGGCCGCCAGCAGCAGCGGCGCGCCCAGCGCCATTGCCGCCAGCCGCAAAGCCTCTTTGGGTTCGGCCCCAGCTGCCCGGTCCGCATTGAAACGCACGCAGATCTGAATCCCGAAATCGACGCCCAGACCGACGAACAGCGGGATGAAGGCCACCGAGATCAGGTTGAAGCGCCCAATCGCCAGCAATCCGATTGCAGCGGTGACAATCAGGCCGGACAGGATGGTCGTCATGATCGCCGCCACCAGCCGCACCGAACGGGTGGCGAACCAGAGCGTCAGCAACATCGCGCCCAACATGACGGCCCCGACTACACCGATGTTCTCCTGAAGCGTGGCAAACTCCTCATCGGCCAGCGGGACTTCGCCGGTGAGGCTGATCCGCACGCCGTGCGCGTGATCGATGGAGAGTTTTCCGGCGGCGGCGATCACCGCCGCGCTGGCGGCTTCGCCGGGCATCAGTGCGCCATGATCGAGGACGGGCTGGGTCAGGATCAGACGCCTTGTCGGCGGGCTCACTCCCTTGCCGTCTTCCGCAAACAGCCTTTGCCAAGAGAAATGCGGTCTCTTGCCGCTCAGCGAACCATCGATGGCCGTGCTCAGTGCGTGGAGCGGCCGGTCGATGCGACTGAGCGGTATTTCTCCCGCGTCAACGCCGTCCAGCATGGTCGAAAGCGCGACCGTTACGCCGCGCAGGCTGGGATCGGCGGCAAGCGGCCCCAGCATCGGCTGTGCATCGATCATCGCCCGCGTCGCACTGCGGACATCTTCGACGGATCCGAACAGCAGGCCCTCGCGGGCAAAGAATTCGCCGCCATCGGGCCGCGTGACCAGGCGAAAATGCGTCTTGTCCGCACCCAGTGCGGCCGAGAGCCGGGCGGCGGCGTCCTCGGCCAGTTCCGGCGTCTCGCCATCGACGACGATGAGCATATTGTCGCGCAGTTGCGGAAAAGCGGATTCCATCCGCTCTTCCTGCTGCCGCCAGCTAACCTTGGGGGAGATCAGAGCCGACGTATCCGTCGTCATGGCAATGCGATCGGCTGCGATCCACAGCGCCAATGCGGTGACGACGAGCCCCAGCACAAGGGTCAGCCAAGGGCGGCGAACGCTCGCCATCACGAGCGATGCGGGCCCGAAACGCAAGGTTTTCACTGTCCGCCCGGTCCTTTGGCGCCCATGAAATAACGCAGATTGAAATGTATGATCTGCGCCGCGCCATCGAAGTGGAACGCGGCTTCCGAGAATTTGGGTGGGCCCAACACGATTTTAGCGTCGTTGGAAAACCCAACTCCTTCCTTCGGAATGCCGAACAGCGCCCGATCCACCTTGCCGTTGCTGTTTTCGTCCAGAAAGGCCTGTGCGGCATAGCGTCCAGGCGGCAGCGAATGAACGAGGACGCGGGTGACGCCGACACGGGCAGGCGCTTCGCCCGAGAACGGGCAATCATCCTTCAGAAACTGGCTCTCAGGGCAAATGGCGACACGTACGTAGCCCTTACTGACGCGAACATTGCCGACATCGACGGTAAGCACGACGCCACCGTCGCTGGCGGGCGGTGATGCTCCCAGCAAACAGGGCGCAAGGCACGCAAGGACTTTCAGCTTAGGGAATGTTGGATTCACGGTGCCATTGAAATCCTGAGTCATCCTGACCAAGCGCACCGAGGACCATGTCAACAATGGCCCCCGCATCGAGCCCGGCGTCGGCATATTGTTTCTCGGGCTTGTCCTGGCTTTGGAAGATATCGGGCAGACGCATCGTGCGGATCTTCAGACCGGTATCGATCAGGCCAAGGTCGCTCGCCAGCGTCAGCACATGTGCGCCCAGGCCGCCGATGGAGCCCTCCTCGATGGTGACGGCAACCTCGTGCGTGACCAGCAGCTTTCGGATCAGATCTTCATCCAGCGGCTTCGCAAAGCGCAAGTCGGCCACAGTGGTGGACAGTCCCTTGGCCTCCAGCGCCTCTGCGGCCTTCAGTGCCTCTTCCAGCCTCGTGCCGAGCGACAGGATGGCGACCTGCCGCCCATCCCGCACCACGCGGCCCTTGCCGATCTCCAGCCGCTCAGGCGTCTTCGGCAGTTCCATGCCCACGCCATTGCCGCGCGGATAGCGCACGGCAATGGGGCCTTCATCATGGACAGCGCACGTGTGAACCATGTGTACCAGCTCGACCTCGTCGGCTGCCGCCATCAGCACCATGTTGGGCAAAGTCGCCAGATAGGTGATGTCGAAACTGCCCGCATGGGTCGATCCATCCGCGCCAACCAGTCCCGCACGGTCGATCGCAAAGCGCACGGGCAGATTCTGGATCGCCACATCGTGCACCACCTGATCGTAGGCACGTTGCAGGAAGGTGGAATAAATCGCGCAAAACGGGCGCATGCCCTGCGCGGCCAGGCCTGCGGCGAACGTCACGGCATGCTGTTCGGCAATGCCCACGTCGAAAGCGCGATCGGGAAAAGCTTCCGCGAATTTGTCGAGCCCGGTACCCGCAGGCATCGCGGCGGTAATCGCGCAGACGCGCTCGTCACGTGTCGCCTCGGCGATCAGCGCTTGGGCAAAAACGCTTGTGTAGCTGGGCGGCCCCGGTGGCGCCTTGGCCTGTGTGCCGGTAACGACATCGAACTTCTGCACGCCATGGTACTTGTCCGCCGCCGCCTCGGCCGGGGCATAGCCTTTGCCCTTTTGCGTCACGACATGGACAAGGCACGGCCCCTCTGCCGCATCGCGCACATTTTCCAGCACCGGGATCAACTGGTCGAGATTATGACCGTCGATCGGACCGACATAGTAGAAGCCCAATTCGTCGAACAGGGTCCCCCCCATCGCCATGCCGCGCGCGAAGGATTCGGTCTTGCGCGCGGCGATGTGCAGCGGACGAGGCAGCCCCCGCGCCAGCTTTTTGGCGAGATCGCGCAGGCCCAGAAATTCGCGGCTCGATGCCAGCCGCGCCAGATAGGCCGACAATCCGCCGACAGGCGGGGCAATCGACATGTCGTTGTCGTTGAGGATCACGATCAGCCGGTTACCCGCCTGACGCGCATTGTTCATCGCCTCATAGGCCATCCCTGCGGACATCGATCCGTCACCGATGACCGCAATCGCCTTGCCGTGCTCGCCGCTCAGCTTCTTCGCGACCGCGAACCCCAGCGCAGCGCTGATCGAGGTGGAACTGTGAGCCGCGCCGAAAGGATCGTACGGGCTTTCATCCCGCTTGGTGAAACCGCTCAGTCCGCCGCCCTGCCGCAAGGTCCGAATACGGTCACGCCGGCCCGTCAGGATCTTGTGGGGATAGCATTGATGCCCGACATCCCACACCAGCCTGTCGCTTGGCGTGTCGAACACATAATGGATGGCGGTGGTCAATTCCACGACGCCCAGACCGGATCCCAAATGACCACCGGTGACACCCACGGCGGAAATGACTTCCTGCCGCAATTCATCAGCCAATTGCCGCAACTGTTCAGGTTGCAATGCGCGTAAATCCGCAGGCCAGACTACCTGATCAAGAAGGCTCGGCTTTGGCGTCATAAGCTTGGGCTCCCTGAATTCAGCAGGCTGCACAGCGCTCGATACCCGAAGAGCTAAATCAACTGATCGGCAGAAGCTATATGAATCATGTCATTGAGGCGGAATGAACAAGGTTCCCACGCGAAACCGGGCCTCCGGGCGCGTTGGATCGGCGCGAAAAGAGCGACTTCGCTTGCAGCCGGGCTCTGAAGACTTGCCAAACCCAAGCGGGTTGGCCGTGGGCAAACGATAATTGGTCTGACAGATTTTGATGAAATCTGACGGAATGGCGAAATTCTGTAGATTATGCCGATGTCCCGGCTATAGCCTGTCCAACAGATCCGGGTCGAACCATGACACCGGCCGAACGGGAAAAGAGGGAGAGGTAAGGAATGGCGCTGTCATTTTGCCGGGCACGAGCGCTCGGCAGGAGAAGGATTGCCGCGTTCCACGCATCCGAAGCGGGCCGGTCATGACCCCTGAAGACGTCAGGCTCATCCTTTCCGCCGTGGCGGGCATCGCATTGTCGATTACCCTTATCGTACGCGGCCGCCTCCACCCCTTCGTCGGGCTGCTCTGCGGCGCCTTCACGGTCGGCATACTCGCCGGAATTCCGCTGGATGAGACCGCAAAGGCCGTGGAGAAAGGTGCCGGCACTATCCTTGGCGGTACCGGACTGGTCGTTGCCCTGGGGCTTGGCCTAGGTGCCATGCTGCAACTGTCGAACGGCGCGGCTGGACTGGCGCGCGCGGCACTGGGCGTGTCGGGGGTCAAAGGGGCGCCATGGGCCAGCCTTTTCACCGCACTGCTGATCGGACTGCCGCTGTTCTTCGAAACCGGCCTCGTCCTGCTGCTGCCGATCATCGCCTCTGCCGCCGCGGCGCTTCCGAAGGGCCTCGACGATGACGAATCCAAGCTGCGCCTGATGCTGCCCGCGCTGGCGGGGCTCTCGGTGGTCCATGCGCTCGTGCCGCCGCATCCGGGGCCACTGCTGGCGGTCAACGCGCTCGGCGCGAACCTCGGCCTGACGCTCGCCTACGGGCTTTTGGTGGGCATTCCCACCGCCGTGATCGCCGGACCTGTGCTCGCTCGCTTCACCGTGCGCGGCGTCAAACTCAGCCCGCCCCTGCTCGCGCCCAAGACGATCGACATAGACACGCCCTCCGTCGGCCGCGCGCTGACTGCCGTCCTGCTGCCGGTCGTGCTGATCGCCGCAGGGCAGGCCGTCGCCATCGCCCCGCCCCCCGTCGCAGCCCGATTGGCCTGGCTGGGCTGGGTAAGCAATCCGGTCATCGCCCTGCTGCTCGCCAACCTCTTCGCCTTGCCGCTGCTGTTTGGATGGCGCCTTGGTGAGCGCCGCATCCAGGACGCGATCTGGCTGGAAGCGATGACCCCTGCAGGCGGCATCCTCCTTGCCATCGGCGCCGGCGGCGCGCTCAAGCAAGTTCTGGTGACCGCCGGCCTGTCGGACATGCTGGTTCGTCTTGCCGGTGACGGCGCGATCTCTCCCCTGCTGCTTGCGTGGGGCGTGTCTGTCTGCATCCGTCTCGCGACCGGCTCGGCCACGGTCGCCACAATCACCACGGCGGGGGTCATGCAAGGTCTGGCCGCCAGTTCGGGTGTCGAACCCGAGTGGATGGTGCTGGCCATCGGTGCCGGATCGCTGTTCTTCTCGCACGTCAACGATCCGGGTTTCTGGCTGGTAAAGAGCTATCTCGGCACCGACATGCCCGGCACTTTCCGCACATGGTCGATCATGGAAACCGTCGTCGCCGTGGTCGGGCTATTGCTGGTACTTCTGGCCAGCAGTGTGTTCTAGGACAGGCAAAAGCTTCGATGAACCAGTCACGGCTTTCCGATCACGCCTATGCAGGCATCGTCGAGATCATCAAGTCGCGGAACCTCGAAGTCGGCGCGCGATTGCCCTCCGAGTCGGCACTTGCCGAGATGTTCAGCGTCTCGCGCGCAATCGTGCGCGAGGCGCTGGTCCGGCTAGCATCGGACGGTATCACCGAAGCCCGCCGCGGGGCGGGCTCGTTCGTCAAAAGCCGTCCTTCGGAGCGACTGGCGGCGTTCATGCCGATGAGCGAGCTTTCCGCGACGATGGGCAGCTTCGAGGTGCGGTTCGTGCTGGAAGCGGAAGCCGCCCGGCTCGCCGCGACCCGGCGCACATCGCCGGAGATGGCCCATGTCGAGGAAGGCATGGACATGCTGCGCTCTGCCCTGCTGTCGGGCGCGCCGGCTCATGCCGAGGACATGGAACTCCACCGCCGCATCGCCAGTGCAACGGGCAATCCCGCATTCCTGATCGCCTTCGACGCGCTCCGATCCGGCATCGAGAAAGTCATGCGCGCGGGCCTCGATATCTCGCGCGCCCGGCATCCGGACGTCATTGCCACCATGCTGCGCGAGCACGAGGTGATCGTGGAAGCCATCCGGGTGCAGGATGCCGATGGCGCGGCGTTGGCGATGCATTGGCATCTCTGGGAAGGACGCCGCCGGCTGATGCCGTAAATAACGCCATCAATGAAACGTCGTTTCCCCCGCGTGGATATCGACCGTAGTCCCCTTTTCGCGCCGGATCGCTGCCGGAACATCTCCGAGTGCACAAATTACCGCGCGCTGGCCCGTCGCACGGGCGAAATCCTGCGCCGCTTCGACTTTGGGGCCCATCGAGCCCGCCGGAAATTCATAGCTGTCCAACGCATCCGGTGTGATCGACCGGATACCGCGCTGTCCGGGTTTGCCCCAGTCCAGATAGACCGCATCCGTGTCCGTCGCGATGACAAGGCAATCGGCGCCGATCACCTTGGCAAGCAGGCAAGATGCCAGGTCCTTGTCGATCACTGCCTCAACGCCAATCAGCCGGTGATCGGTGGGGGACTTATGCATCGTCGGAATGCCGCCGCCACCGGCCGCGATCACCGTGGCCCCCTTTTCGAGCAGCCATTCGATCGCCTGAGTCTGAACGATGTGCTTCGGCTTCGGTGAGGGAACGACGCGCCGCCAGTGAGCGCCGTCCACCTTCATGGTCCATCCGTTCGCGGTGGCGGCGGCTTTCGCCTGATCCGCAGTATAGAGCTTGCCGATGAACTTGGCAGGATCGCCGAAGGCAGGATCGTCGGGATCGACCTCGATCATCGTCAACAGCGTGACGATGTGATGTTCGAACGGCAGGATATTGCCCAGTTCCTGCTCGATCATATAGCCGATCATCCCCATCGTCTCGCTGACGAGCACGTCGAGCGGATAGTCCTCGATGTCGGTGTTCAGCACTTCCTGCAAGGCAAGGAGGCCAACCTGCGGGCCATTCCCGTGCGTGATGACGGTTTGCTCGGTCTCGCACAGTCCCGCCAAGGCTTCGGCGGCGACGCGTGCATTGCGGCGCTGGTTTTCAGCCGTCATCGGCTCGCCGCGTTTCAGCAGTGCATTGCCGCCAAGCGCCACGACTATGCGCCCCATCGCACCTCGCCCCGAAGCCTCAACCAGCCTTGCTTTAATTCAGCCGCGTCCAGGTTTGGGATCGGCAGCCGATATTTCCGGTAAGGCAGCCTCTCCCTTCCAGCCGGTTGTGATCGAGCATCGTGACTCTGCCCGAGAACGTGCGATTCATGTCAGGCACGAACACCCGGCCACGCCACACGCCGGGCTTCTCCTGCGTGAAATCCCGGAAGAGGTTCATGCCCACCAGGTTATTGGTGCCGCCGCGCTTTGCATCAGCCTTTGCCTTGTCGTTTGCCCAAACGACCACGCCGCACATCTGATTGCCGCACCGTTCAGCGCGAACATGCACGCTGTTCTGAGGATTCTTCCAGACTCCCAGAGACTGACTGTCTGACTTTGCCCAAGCAGGCGATGCCAGTACCAACGAGATTGCCAAAAGCAGGTAACGACCCATAGCGTGGACCTTCCCTTCGTTGCGCAGCACCCTTTCGGTCATCTCCGCAGGCCCGATCAGCGTTGCCGCTGAGCGCATTCTCACCGATGGAGTTTGCCTTTGTTCGCCGCAGTTTCAGACTGCCGAAGCCGGCAAGGTCGCGCAACTCAAATCTGGTCCGTGATCCGAATGACAGCCTGCGTGAATGTCTCAACTTCGGGTTGCTCGCTAACTCCACGCTCTTTGCCGCGCCCGCTCGCGCATGACATCGATGAATGCGCGGACCGAGGGCATCGCCGCGCGACCGGCATCGTAGAGCAAATTCACCGGCATCGGCGCAGGCGCATGATCCGCCAGCACCCGGACCAGTCGCCCGGCCGCAATGGCTCCGGCCGACTGATAGCTCAGCACATTGGCGAACCCGAGCCCGGCCTCAGCCGCCTCGATCGCAGCATCGACCGTATTGACGGTGAGGCGGGGCACGATTTCAACGGGTGGCTCATCCTTGCCCCCGAACGGCCAGGCGCTGCCGATCCGGACACCGCTGCCGACGATACAGCTATGGCCTTTCAGGTCGGAGGGGAGTGCCGGAACGCCGTGACTTGCGAGATAGGCCGGGCTCGCCACGATCGTCTGCTGTACCGACCCGATTGCGACAACGCGCAGCGCGCTGTCTGCAAGCGCTCCGATCCGCACGGCCACGTCGATCCCTTCCTCCACGATGCGCACATTGCGGTCGAGCAACATCATCCGCGCGCTCAAGCCGTCATGTTTTGCCAGAAGCGCGCCGATCGCCGGCAGCACGTGCAGCCGCCCGAACATGACCGGCGCAGTGATATAGAGTTGCCCGCGCGGCACCGACCGTCCGCCCATGACGACCTGCTCCGCCTCACGCAAGTCGGCCAGTATCCGGCGCGCCCGGTCGAGAAAGGCCGCGCCTTCGTCCGTCAGCGAAACTGCCCGGGTAGAGCGGTGAAACAGAGACACGCCAAGGTGCCGCTCCAGCGCCGCGACGGCCCGCGTCACGGCCGGAGGCGAGACGTCCAAAGCACGCGCCGCCGCTGCGAAGCCGCGCTTGTCTGCCACCGCGACAAACGCGGTCAGAGTTTCGAAGCGATCCATTATTCTCCAAACCGGAATAGTGAATGCCAATCTTCACCGATTATAATGACAACGGCAATGCATTACGTTCCGTCGCATGGCACAGACTTTCCTCCACACCATGTTCGGCCCCGGGTCCCGCGCCTTGCAGGAGGCGGCGGGATCGCGCAGCTCTTACGCGCGAATGGAAGCCCACGCGGGCGAAATGGACATCCTGACCGAGCGGGAGCTGGACTTCATCGCCGCCCGTGACAGCTTCTACATGGCTAGCGTCAGCGAAGACGGCTGGCCCTATATCCAGCATCGCGGCGGTCCGGCCGGGTTTCTTCGGCAGATCGCGGGCAATCGCATCGGCTTTGCCGACTATCGGGGCAATCGGCAGTATCTGTCAGCCGCAAACCTCGCCGCTGACGACCGCGTATCACTGTTCCTTATGGACTATCCAAGCCGCCGCCGGCTCAAGATGATCGGCCATGCGCATGCCAGCGAGGACCCGGCGGACATCGCGGCGCTGATGGTACCCGACTACGACGCCGAGCCGGAACGGGCTTTCGTGATCGACGTGGTCGGTTTCGACTGGAACTGCCCCCAGCACATCACCCCGCGTTTCACCGAAGCACAGATCGCGCAGGGCACCCGACCCCTGCTCGATGAGCTGGCCCGGCTGCGCGCCCGCGTCTCCGAACTGGAAGGAATGAACTCATGACCGGCACACTCACACACGGCGTCCATCACGTTGGCCTGACTGTCCCGGATCTCGATCAGGCGCGCGCGTTCTTCTGCGGCGTTCTGGGGTTCGATGAAGTCGGCGGGGTACCGGACTACCCCTCGATCTTCGTGTCGGACGGCGCCGTGCTGCTGACCCTTTGGCGCGCCGCAGACCCGATGACCGCCCGCGCATTCGACCGGCGCGCCAATATCGGCCTGCACCACCTTTCCCTGGCCGTGGCGGACGACGATGCGCTGGAAGAGGCATGGCGCAAGGTGAGCGCTCATCCGGAGGTCATCGTCGATGTCCCGCCCAGCCCGATCCGGCCGGGGGCAACGACGCGTCATTTCCTGGTGTTCATTCCCGGCGGCATCCGGATGGAATTCGCCACACCCTTTGCGTGAAGCGATACCCCGCGGATCCGACCGGAATTCCGCTTGGGGAAGGCTATTGCCGGCGGTGCCAGACCCGATGGGCGATGCGCACGATGGGCGCGCCGCACCGGCTGCAATCGCTTTCCCAGCGAACACCGTTCCAGCGCGCATGTTCGCCCCGGCCGTGCTGATTGAAGTGGCACAAAATTCGCGCCGCAATTGCGATCATTCCAAAGTCCATATGTCTTTTCGCGTCGCACCCAGACTCTCCGATAATGCGAAGCCGGACAGGTCACGCGTGATGGAAATCACGTCGATTTGCTTCTCCCTCCCCTCTCCCGACCGCAGGATGCGCGCAGCGGATCTCGGCCCGGCACCGCAACCGAAGGGTCTTTGCGACGCGCCTGTTACATTTGAAGATATTTCATAACATTGCGCGTCAGCGGCAGTTCACACTTGGAGTGGCAGATTCGCCGCTCGAAATTGGACAGGACGAGTGGACATGACTGGCAGGCTGCAAAAAGCAGGAGCGTATATGATGGTGGGTCTGGTCGCGGTCGCGACACCGCTCGCCTCCGCTTCGGCGCAGGACTACCCGCCGCCCGAATCGTCCGGCAATTATCCGCCTCCGCCGCCTGCGCCGAATGGTCAGGATCCGGGGCAATATCCTGCGCAAAATCAGAGCCAGTACGACCAGCAATACAGCCCGCCGTCGCCGGACGGCCAGTATCAGGGTCAATATCCAAACCAGTATCAGGGCCAGTATGGGGGCCAGTACGGTGGGCAATACGCACCGCCGCCGCCTGACAGCTATGCCGCTGCGGCGCCGCGCGGCTATGATGGATCGCAACCGCCCCCGCCGCCGCCGGGCTATCAGCAGGACCCGGCTTACGCGCAGCAGATCCAGCAGGATCGCTATTACGAAGCCCGTGCCGAAGATTGGGCTCAGCGTTATTGCGTGCGTTCGGGCAACAATGCCGGATCGGGCGCCTTGATCGGCGGGTTGCTCGGCGCCCTGCTTGGATCCAGTGTCGCGGGGCGGCATGACCATGGCACGGGCGCAGTTGTCGGCGGCGCCATGGGTGCGGTAGGCGGGGCGGCTGTAGGCAGCGCCAGCACCGGGGAAACCAGCCCGGGCTGCCCGCCGGGCTATGTCATGCGCGGCGGCGCGCCGGCCTTCTATTACGAAGGCTATGGCCAGCCTTATTACTATGCCGCACCGGAATGGTATCGTCCGTGGATATTCATCGACAACCGCTGGACCTACCGGCCTTATCCCTATCACGCCTTTTATTATCGCCACTATAACTACGGTCGCCCGGGATACGGGTATCGGGGCGGTTATCACGGCTACTACCGCGGCCCGCATCGCTGACTGGAACATGCTTCGGCGCGGGAAGGCGGCCCAAATACGGCCCTTATCGCGCGCCGGAGGATGGGTTCATCCCCTTCACGCGCAGCGCGGGCGTGAACGCCCGCGCTGCGCGATGCTATAACATGTTCATAGAAAATCGGACTTGGTTGCGGTCATAAACGGCGCGCTCTATCCGCCCCAACCCGCGCTGCGAAAGAACCGCCGCGCAGCGAATGGGCCGCCCACACCCGACAAGGTTACGATGTACGAAGCAAGCGAATCAGAGCAAGACGGTACAATAAAAGATACGTTGTTTGGGCATCTTCCGCCGAGTCTGTTTGGTATTCTGGCGTCCGCTGCCAAGCGTGACTATGCCCGGCTGATCTTGTGGATCTATCGCGAGTTCTTCGGAGAGAATTACGCCAAGCCTGTTCGCAAGGACGAGCTTGTTGCTTTCATTGCCGTGCAGATCGACAGGTTGTCCGATCTCGTGGAGGACTTTGCGGCAGACGCTGCAAACGCGGATGCAAGCCAGAACCCGAATAACGTCTATCTCCGCCTGAAGCAGGCCGGTTGGCTGGTCGAACATCGCCGCGGATATGTGCAGATGGTCGATCTTGAAGCCTCGGTTTCGATGCTTCTCGAAACGCTGAGCGCGATCGAAGAGGGCGAGGCAGTTCATTTCGGCGGCACGATCGCCGCGCTCGAAAGCGTCATCGAGGGACTGGGCGACAACCCGCTCGACAAGGCGTCATCCCTGGCGGACAGCGCTGCGCGGGCACGTCGTTTCCAGCAGCACCTGTCGGCCATCATCGGCAATTTGCGCGCACATGAGCAGCGCATCGTTGCCGATCCCCAGCCCACGCGGATCCTGGCAAGCTTCTTTCAATTCGTCGAAGAAGTGCTGATCTCGGACTACCGCGCCATCAAGACGACCAACAATCCGTTTCGTCATCGTAATCGGATCATCCAGATCATTTCCGATTACGAACACGACAATGAGATCGTTGCCGCCTTTGCCGAGGGGTATGTCGCCCAGGGGCTTGCCTCCTCGTACGAAATCGCGATTTCCAAAGTGCGTCAGCATCTCGGGCAGGTGAAGCGGATCTTCGATGCCGCCGAGGAACGCCTGGATGACATCGACGCCTTCCGCAGCCGTCTGGAGCAGCGGATTGCCCGGACCATCAGCTATATGAACGAGATAGATGGCTCGACCCTCGTACGCCTGACCCATTTGCTGCGCGATGTCGGCGCGACCGACCTCGATTGGGACGCCCCGCTTCCCGTTCCCTCCGACCTCGCCGATCCGGTGCGTCACTGGGGGCCCGGAAACCTGGCCAGCCCATCATCGCGGCGCGTCACGGCAACGCCTACCTCGGTACAGAAAACGCAAATCGACCCCGCGCTCTACGCCTACGACCGGGCGCAACAGGCCTATCTGGTCCGTCTCTCCGTCACCCCGGACAAGATCGCCGGCTACATCGAGCGCAACCTCGGATCCGCGGCCGAACTTCATGCCCGCGATTTTGTCGTCGAAACACCCGAGGATGCCCTGCTTCTGCAAGGGGTCCGGCAACTCGATATGTTCGGCAGCAAGGAATTGCTGCGCCGGTTCCGCGTGTCACACGATCACGACACCTTGGTAGACACCGATTGGTCGGCGTTTTCGGCCTTCAGCGTCTTCCGCAATCTTCCCGAAAATCTGGAAATCGATCATGGCTAACGCAACGCTCTACGATCTCGAAGAGCTGCTCGACCGTCCTCAGAACCGCGATCTCACCAAGGAGATGATGGTCAAAGCGGCAGATCGTCTGTTGGCGCAACAGTGCCTCTTCCGCGACGATTACAATGCCTCGGGAACCTATGACCTGATCGTGCGCCACAAAGGCTATTTTGGCGGGCTGTTCGATGCACTCGGACGCGACCTCGTGATAAAGCCCGACGAGATGATGATCGAACTGCGGCCTCAGGACAGCCTGACGCGCACGATGCTCTCGCTCGACGAGACGATCATTCTCCTCGCGCTACGGGCCACCTTCGAGCAAGGCGTCGTCTCGATGAGCCAGGAAGAGTTCGGCCTTATCGCGACCACGTCCATGGAAGTTCTGGAGCGCTACGACCAGTGGGTCGCACGGCCCCGACCGCCATGGCCACGCGTTCGCAAGATCCTTGAGGCATTCCGCAAGCGCCGCTTCATCGACCTTGGCGAGGATATTCCGCTGGAGAACGGGGTTGCCATCACCATCCGGCCGGCGATCCGAAGCGTCACCGGCGAGGCCTATCAGGCGCGGATCGCGGAGTGGATTGCCGCCACCCATGCGCGGCAGGACACCGCAGAAATCCCCGGAGGGCTCTCCGACTTCGCAGAAGATGACGGCGACGACGGCGCCCCTGCCGATGACGCCGCCTTTACATCGGACGAGGGCGAAGACGCCCTCGCGGACGAGGCAATTGCGCAATGATCAAACTCAGCCGCATCAATCTGATCAACTGGTACACCTTTGAAAGCCTGACTATCGATGTGCGCGGCAGCACGTCGTTGATCGGCCCGAACGGGGCGGGCAAATCGTCGATACTCGACGCCATCCAGGTCGTGCTGACGGGCAACAACAGGAATTATTTCCAGCTGAACGCCAGCGCCAACGTCACGGCCGGCCAGACGCGCAAAGTCGGCGAACATCGCTCGGTGTTCGATTACTGCCTTGGCAGGGTCGCCGGAGAGACGCTGCGGAGCAATTGCATCAGCTACGTTTCGCTCGTGTTCGAACGGGAGCGCGACGGTAAATGCTGGACGATCGGCGTCGGCATGAGCGCCGTGGAAGGACAGCAAAGCGAAGAGGTACTGGGGGCGTTCATCGCGCCCGATCAGGCCTTGCGCGACACCGATTTCCTTCAGGACATCGACGGCAAGCCCTATGTCGTGCCGTACGACGAACTGATAACGCGGCTCCGTCGCGTGCCGGGGTTCGATAATCTCGGACATCGCCCGACCCATTTCACCCGGCGCGTGCTCATGGCGTTGGGGGGCAAGGGCCATCATGCGGATGCCGAGAAGTTTCTAAAGACCCTGAAAAACGGTCTGCGCATCCGCGAGATGAAGTCGGCGACCGAGTTCGTGCGCGAATTCCTGCTCGATCCGGCCGGGCTCAATATCGAGGAGCTGAGAAAGTCGGTCGCAACCTGGCGCGGCCTGCTCAAAAAGATCGATGAGCTGGAGAAGCAGAAGCAACAAGTCACCGAAGCGGTAACAGCCTACCGCGAACTGCTCGACCGCATGTCGGAAGAAGTCCGCATGCGCTGGGTGGCAGGCAAGGCCGAACGCGACCGACTGGCCGAGCGGGTCAAGGCGGTAACCGACCAACTCGCCCGCAAGCAGGAAGAGTGGGAACTGGCCGAGCGCCGGGTGAAGCAAACCCGCGAGGCGCTCACCCGGACGCAGGACGAGATCAAGGAAATCACCCGGGCTCTCGACAACGATAGCCGGGAGCAGGCGATCCGGGGGTTTCGCGAGATCAACCTGCCGAATGCCGAGCGCGCGCATACGGATGCCGAGCAAGCTTATCAGGCTTATTTCGCCTCCGTCGCGGCCGCGGCCAGCCTCGCCGACAAACTGGTGCTTGTCTATGCGCAGGACGAATATCAACAGGCGCGCGATGCACTGGCGGCCTTGCGCGCCAGAGTAGGCGGCGAGACGAGCCTTGCAGCGCGCGATGTCGATCAGATCGTTCATCGGACTCTGAAGCCGCTGGAGCGCTATGCCGTCGCAGCTCAGGGCGCACGGGACAACCACGTCACCAATCTCGTCGCGCTCAGATCCCAGATCCGCGAAAACCGGGAGCAGTTGCAGCGTCTCTCCGGCGGCAAGGCGCTGATCGCGGACCCGACATTGCGGCTCATTCAGTATCTGGCCGCGCACGACATCGAAGCCACTCCTATCGCTGAACTCGTCGAGGTCACAGACGAGCTTTGGACCGACGCCGCCGAAACGCTGCTGGGTGCGGCAGGCGAAGCGCTGGTGGTCGAGCCCGATCAAGCGCAGCGCGCGATTACCCTGCTGCGCCAGCAACGCCGGGATTATCCCGGCACGCAGATCGTAAACACCACGAAGACCGGAGAAATTGGACAAGCGCCGACCGCAGGCAGCCTGGCCGACATCATCGCCACCGAAAGCGTTCATGCGCGGGCCTTCATCAACCGCCGGTTGAACGCGGTGCGCCGGGTCGACAGCGAGCACGATTTGCTCCGCTTCGACCGCGCCGTCACGCCCGACTGTCTCGTCGCGTCGGGCGGCTCGATCGAGAACCGTCGCCCGGCCCGGGTTCACCGGCTCGGCAAGGACGCCAACCGCAAGAATATCCCCCTCCTCGAAAACCTGCTGGAATCGCAGGAGCGTGCCTATGCGCGTCACGAGGCTGACGCCGCAGCGCTGAAGGGTCTTATCGAAGGCATCCAGAAATTCCTGGAGGTCGGCGGCAGTCGCAACCTCGAAGAGCTGGAACGCATTCGCCATAATGCCGCTGAAGCGGTCGCACAGATCCGGGACAACATCCGAACTCTGGAAGGTGAGCGGCCCGTTGAAATTCAGGAACGCCTCGAAGGGCTGAAATCCGATCTCGAAGATCTGCGTCAGCAACTTGAAGCCGACGCGGCCGCCGAACGGGTCGCAGGCCCCATGGTGGGGATTGTGAAGGAAAAGCTGTCGGGCGCCGAAGCAGGTCTCGAAAAGGCGCAAGGCGTTTTCGCCGACCGCGATATCCTGCCGTCCGACGAGCGCGACGCGGCCATGGCCGATTTCGAACACCTGATGCGCGAGCAGGGCGGGCTGCTCGAAAACGTGCAGATCGCGGCGCAGGACAATGCCGCCAGAGCGCGCAGCCGCGTCAGTCACCTGGCAGTGCAGGCGCCGCAGAAAGCTTACGCTTACGCCTTCGAAGCGGGCATCGCCGACCAGTTCCAGCGCGAGGCCCTCCCGGCTATCCAGCTGGAATGGCTGGAGAAGCAGCTGGCGGCCATCGTCAACAACGCGTTGAGCGATTACCGCGAGCAAGCCCAGGAAGCGCGTACGTCGATCGAGACGTCGCTCAAAACGGACATGCTGGTCAAACTGCATGACCGCATCGAAGGCGCGAAACGGCAGATCCGCAGTCTCAATCGCAGCCTCCAGATGCGACCGTTCCATGGTGAACTCTATCGGTTTGACGTGAAGCCCGATCGCTTCTTTGCCGAGATCGTAGAGATTGCACGCCGGGTGCAACTCAACAGCATCGATGTCAGCACGCTGTTCGACGATGCAAATTCGGGAATCGAACCGAGTCTGATGAAAGGCGTCGAGCGCATCAAGCGGATGATCGACGAGGGCGACAACGTCGAGCAGATCAGCGATTATCGCAATTATCTGCACTTCGATCTGCAAACCACCACGCTCGACGGCGAGCGCGTCACTTCGGACTACGCCAAGCGCCAGGGCAGCGGCTCAGGCGGCGAGAAGCAAGTACCATTCTACATCGCCATGGCCTGCGCGATGTCGAACGTGTGCCACTCGTCGGAAGACAATCGGGACAGGCTTGGGCTCGGGATCATCCTGTTCGACGAGGCATTCAACGCGCTCGACGGCGGAAACGTGAACAGCTGCCTGGCATTGCTTCGAGAGTTCAATCTCCAGGTCATCGCCTGCGCGCCAATTGAAAAGCTCGGTGTATTCATGGAGCAAATGGACACCGTTCTCTCAGTTCGGCGCATCGGCACCACGACAATGCTCTATGCCGACTATCTCAAGGACGCCGGCCGCGAGGCGTTCCGCGAGGCTAATCCCGGCAACGAACCCTTTGACCTCTTCAAGGAGAGATACTCGCAGGAAGCACAAGCCGCCGATGCTGCCCAGTGACGTGCCTGACTTATAAGGGGACTTACCGGCGCGGCCAGCCCGCCTGAGTACTGACGCTGGGGCAACATCGATGGCGCAGGATCGCCACCGACACTACCACGTTTCCGTCAGCAATAGCGCGTTTGGTCACATCGTGCTTGAACCCTTGGCGGAATCATCCACCATCCCTGCGAAGCTGGAATCCGCCGAACGAGCGGGATCGAGAATAACCAGAAGGAACCCCAGCAATGGCCGACAATCGAACCGCCGATGACACGCTAGAGGGCATCAGCGACTATAAAGGCCCAGCCGGCGGCTGGGGAGCGCTGGGCGCCGTCGCACGCACCGTGCGTGAGCAGATGAAGGCCAGCCCCGATACCCGCGCGCTGTTGCAGATGAACCAGCCGGACGGGTTCGACTGTCCCGGCTGCGCCTGGCCCGATCCCAAGCACACGTCCTCGTTCGAATTCTGCGAGAATGGCGCCAAGGCGGTGACTTGGGAAGCGACCGTCAAGCGTGTCGATCCCGACTTCTTTGCCCGCCACACGGTCAGCGAGCTGTGGACTTGGAGCGATCACGCGCTGGAGGACGCGGGCCGCCTGACCGAGCCACTGCGCTACGATCCCGAGACCGACCATTTCGTGCCGATCCCATGGGACGAGGCCTTCGCGCGCGCCGGAGCGGTGCTTCAAGGGCTGGACCATGCGGACGCCTGCGAATTCTACTGCTCGGGCCGCGCCTCCAACGAGGCGGCATTCCTTTACCAGCTTTTCGCGCGCGAGTTCGGGACCAACAACTTCCCCGACTGCTCTAACATGTGCCACGAGGCGACGAGCGTGGGCCTGCCCAAGTCCATCGGCATCGGCAAGGGCACGGTGACGCTGGAAGACTTCGACCACGCCGACGCCATCTTCTGCATCGGCCACAATCCCGGTACCAACCATCCGCGCATGCTCTCCACGCTGGCCGCAGCATCGAAACGGGGCGTGCCGATCGTGGTCGCCAACCCGATGCGCGAACGCGGGCTTGAGCGCTTCAAGTCTCCGCAGCATCCCACCGAGATGCTCTCCACCCACGCGACGCCGCTGGCCTCCGCCTATCATCAGGTGCGGATCGGCGGCGACATGGCGATGCTGAAGGGCATGATGAAGCTGGTGATCGAGGCGGATGCGCTCGACCATGCCTTCATCGCCGAACACACCGAGGGGATCGAGGCGCTCAGGGCCGATCTCGACGCGACCTCGTGGGATTGGATCGAGACCACGTCCGGCCTGACCCGCGATGCCATCGAAGCGATGGCGAAAGTCTACATGAACGCCGAGCGGGTGATCGTCTGCTATGGCATGGGCATTACTCAGCACCGCCACGGCACGCAGAACGTGCAGTCGATCGCCAACCTCCTGCTGCTGCGCGGCAATTTCGGCAAGGCAGGCGCCGGGATCTGCCCGCTGCGCGGCCATAGCAATGTGCAGGGCGACCGCACGGTGGGCATTACCGAAATCCCGGCCGAGGCCATGCTCGAACGGCTAGACGCCGCCTACGGGATCGCCACCCCCCGCAAACACGGCCACAACGCGGTGGAGGCGCTGGAGGCCATGCGTGACGGGCATTCGAAAGCACTGATCGCGCTGGGCGGCAACCTTGCCGTGGCCATGCCCGATCCCGAGGCCTGCTTCGCGGCTGTACGCAAGCTGGACCTCTCGGTGAACATCCTCACCAAGTTCAACCGCACTTGCCTGCTGATCGCCAAGGAAACGCTGGTGCTGCCCTGCCTCGGCCGGACGGAACTGGACGTGCAGGCGGCAGGCCCGCAGTTCGTAACCGTGGAGGACAGCATGTCCATGGTCCACGCCTCACGCGGGAAGCTGAAGGCGCCGGGGCCGCACGTCCGGTCCGAACCTGCCATCGTCGCGGGTTTGGCCAAGGCGGCGATGCCGCATACACAGGTGGACTGGGACGCGCTCGTGGCCGACTACGACCGCATTCGCGAGGGCATCGAGCAGGTCTATCCCGACTTCCACGATTTCAACATCCGCGTGCGAGAGCCCGGCGGCTTTCGCCTGACCATCGGGCCGACCAACCGCGTGTGGAGCACGCCCAGCGGCAAGGCGCAGTTCATCGCCCATCCCATCGTGCCGCACGAAGGCGCGCGGCCGCTGCTGCTCACCACGATCCGCAGCCATGACCAGTACAACACCACCATCTACAGCCTCGATGACCGCTATCGCGGCGTGACCGGGCGGCGCGACGTGATCTTCGCCAACGAAGTGGACCTCAGCATGCTGGGCCTTGCCCATGGCGACGTGGTGGACGTGACAACGCCCTCCGGGCGGGCGCTCAAGGGCTTTACGGTAATCAAGCACGCCATCGCCCGCGGTTCGCTGGCGGCTTACTATCCGGAGGCGAACTGCCTTGTTCCGCTGGAGGATTTCGATCCCGCCAGCGGCACGCCTGCCTACAAATCGATCGCGGTATCCATGTCCCGATCGACGGCGGATGCATAAATGCAGGAAGTGTCGCTTCGTACATCTCAATAGCCGGTCGCTGCTCAGTCCAGCGGGCGGCGGCATGCCGCGCCGACTGAGCGCTGCCGGCTCTCTTCAATGAGGCCGGCAGCGTCAGGCGATTATCGGGCCATTGGGCCGGGAATTACTGGGTCGGCGCGAGCTTGGTATTGAGCACCCAGCCGACATTGTCGTTCTCGTCGGCGATTTCCCACCACAGGCCATTCTTTTTGCCGGTCGGGTAGACCATCGCACCCGATGGCAGGGTGCGAATGACCCCGCCGGCGGCGGCCGTCTTGTGCATCGCGACCGGCCCGATCGCCGTGAAGGTCTTGGTCGGGGCAGCCTCGGCCGTGGCAGCCGAACCCGGCTGGAGCAGACCGAGATCGGTCACCATCTTCGAATAGGCTTGGATGAAGGCCATCGTCACGATCTTGCCGATGTCGGTATTGTCATACCCGCCGCCGACCGCGCCGATACCGCCTCCAAAGAAACCGGATCCGCCGCCCGCACCGAACGAGAGACTGTTCTTGACCGCATAGCCTTCGGCGGTCTGTACAGTCTCGGTGGTCCGCACGTTGGTGAGCGACAACACTGTGTTCGCCTCCATCTTGCGGCTATTGATACCGCCTGCCAGCGCTCCGAAGCGCCCTCCGACCAGACCGCCCACAAGACCACCGACGGAACTTCCGCTGGCGTTGCGGTTCGCGGCCTGAACCTCGGCCACAAGGACATAATCGGCGGCCTTGATCTGACCCACGCCGACATTGGCCCCGCGTTGCAAACCGAGGCCGTTGCCGATGTTGCGCTCCTGTTCGGCCGCGCGAAGGCCTGTGCCGCGATCGACCAGATTGAAGCAGCCCGACCGCTGGATCAGTACCTTGAGCAGCTTGGAAGGCGGCGCAAGGCTGAATTGGGTCCATCCAAACGGATCGTCTCCATCGGCTACCGATACGGTGCCCAGCTTGCGCTCACAGTGGGGAACGTCATTCTCGGCTGCGACCTGCGCCTTCTGCGCGCCCGTCGGCTGTGCAGCCAACGCCGAAGTGGAAGGGGCGAGCAAAATTGCGGCCGACGAAATTAAAGCAAACCGAAGCAATGAAGTCCTCCTTTTGGAAACAATAAATTATTCCATCAACACGAATATATTTGGAAAACATCTTCCGAACACGAATTATTTGAGTTCGGTCGAATAATATTTTTGAATATGATAATTTCTAAAAAATAAAATGCTATTTATCTGGATATTTATTTTAATTTTATTATTCTTTATTTTGTTTCGCGAGATTCAAAAAAATTCTTCCAATGCGCAATGCCGCCACCGAGAAGGCCAAATCGTTCGATTACAAAATGGGCACCCGGCATGTTCGGGTGCCCGTATATTCATTTTTCGTTATTTTTCATTAACAAACGGCTTTTCCGGACTTTGGCACTGCGAGGGACGGACCTCTCCCCAGTGCACGAGAGTGCTGTTGGCAGGCAGATGAAGCCCTCACCCCGCCCGCCCCAATCGGATCGATGGGAAAACGGAACGTCAAATCGACTGCTGGAAAATGGAATGCGGCCGCCGCCGCCCGTTGAGGATCCGCCATCCTGGTTGATCTATTCAGCGGCCTCGATGAATAAAGCCACCATTGCGGATCGACGATTGAGACGGACGTGTTGCGCTACAACGCGGTAAAGGCGGCGCCTTCTTCGCGAACGATCCGGGTGGTGGCCGTGGACGACCTGGGTCTGAGCGCGCGTTGCCAAGGGATCGGCAGCGTCCGACGAACAAACCATCCGGATATTCGGACAGCAGAACGCATCACGCGAAGACATGTCTCTTCGCGTCCGCTGAAATTCGAGTGGGGATGAATTTGGGCCCGCGCAGCCAGTCAGCCGAGCCCTACGCGGTGGAGAGACTTCGGACGTAGCCGCCCAAATCGCTCCACCGCGAGAACATTATCAGAGCATCAAGCTCCCGAGCCGTCTCGCAAGAGCGGCTCGCAGTCAGTGTAAACTCAGCGTGCCGCCAGGTTTACAGCCGAGGTCTTGCCACGGCGGTCGACTTCGATCTCGAACTCAAGCTGATCGCCTTCGTTCAAGCCCGAGAGACCCGCGCGCTCGACAGCGCTGATGTGCACGAAGGCGTCCGGCTGGCCATCATCACGCGTGATGAAGCCGAAGCCCTTCATGGAGTTGAAGAACTTCACGGTGCCGGTGGCCTTTTCGCCGGTCAGCTGGCGCTGCGGCGCAGCCGATTCGCGCTTGGCAACGGCGATCACTTCGCCCACGACCACCAGTTCGCTGGCCGAGATCTTGCCGCCGCGATCGACGAGCTGGAATTCAAGCTGCTGACCTTCGGCCAGACCGCTGAGACCGGCGCGCTCAACCGAGCTGATGTGCACGAACACATCGTCGCCACCGTCTTCGCGCTGGATGAAGCCGAAGCCCTTGTCCGAGTTGAAGAACTTCACAACGCCGCGGCCTTCGCCAACGACTACCGAGGGGGCACCGCCGCCGCGCGGGCCGCCGAAGCCGCCACCACCGCCGCCGCGCGGGCCGCCGAAACCGCCGCCGCCGCCAAAGCGATCGCCGCCGCCACCAAAGCGGTCACCGCCGCCACCAAACCGGTCGGAACCGCCGAAACGATCACCACCAAATGGGTTCGAATCGCCCTCTCCGAAACGATCCCGCTTGCCGCGGCCGTTCCCGCGATTTCCTCTGTCAAATGCCATGACTACGAACGTACCTTCGCTGCGCTCAGTAAAAAAATTCACCCATGCGCGTGGACGCAGCACGCAGGGCGTCAGGACGTAGTAGCAGGAAAAAAGCCCAGCGCGTACCTGTAAAGCGATTATGCCTATGGCAGCGGCAGAAGATCAATAGCTAAGTAATTCCGTAAGGCGGCCAATTTCGGTATCCGCCGCCGCCATCGCGAATGAGAAAAACCGCGAATTCCATCGCAAATACGGTGATCGGCGGCCTTGTCTGACCATATCGGACAGAGGTGATTCGAGCCTCGACAGCACATAATCCGGGTTTTCACCCTCCGAAAAAACCCTGTCGTATGCTACGAATTTTTGGGCATTTTCAATCCAGGCCTAAGCCCCTGAGAGTCTGTTGGAAAATGCCGGTCGGTGCCGGAAAACTCGCTTTCGGCGAATTTCCAGACAGCCTCCGGCGACTCGGAAAATGCGGAGAACAAAGAATAAAGAGCGTGATCCGATTCAGCGTTCGGATCACGCTCCAACGAAGATTTATCCGATTCCGGGCCTTGGCACGGATGGCGTCCGCTTACTTCAGGTGGGCATCGAACAGTGCCAGCGCTTCACCCCAGCCGCGTTCCGTGGCTTCCGCGTCGAAAATCGGGAAATCGGGCTTCGTCCACCCATGGGCAACGCCCTCGTAAATCTTGCAGGTATTGGTCACGCCCGCTTCATTCAGCGCTGCTTCCAGCCGCTCAGCCATGTCGAGCGGATAGGAATGGTCATTATCGGCGCCCAGAACCAGCAGCTCGGCCTTGATCTGCGGTGCCAGCAGGTGCGGGCTGACCTCCTTGTCGGTGGCCAGATTGCCGCCGTGGAAGCTGACCGCTGCCGCCACGCGATCGGGGAAGAAGCCTGCCGCAGCAATGGCCATGCCGCCGCCCATGCAGAAACCGACGGTGCCGATCTTGTCACCCTTCACATCGCTGCGGGTGTCGAGATAGGCGATCAGCGCCTCGGTATCGGTGCGACCGGCCTTGTGATTGTCCGTAGACGCCATCAGCGGCGCCACGTCCGTAGCAAAGGCGTTGTTGGCGAACACGTCCTTGGGTACCAGCGCCTCATAGGGTCCATGGCGGTAGAACAGGTCGGGCAACAGCACCAGATAGCCCGCATCGGTCAGGTTCCTGGCCATTTCGAATACGGCCGGCCGGATGGCGAAGGCATCCATGTAATAGATGACCGCGGGCCAAGGGCCCTCCCCTTCGGGCGTGAGCACATAGGTAGTGCAGGTGCCGTCAGCAGTTTGGATCGATACGGTCTCTTGGGGCATAAAGCGCTGTCCTTCGGGGCAGGGAGAAATGGCGAAGCGCATATAAGGGCTGGCTTCGGTTTCGTAAGAGGCCAAGCCTGCCGGTCGACCGAATGACAGATTCTTGGCGATTACGTGACTCTGGCCGCGCTTTATATGCGTACCAAAACCTAAGGTATCATTAGGCAATAAAAGGAACTTTCGATCCATCAACAGGGGCCGGCCACGACGGTTCCCGATGACGCCATCGCGGCCTCCGGCATTCCGGGAGCCTCGCATGACGCCTGCGCCGCCAAGGGAAAACCTGCTTGCCCGCCATGCCACGGCGATTGCCATAGGCGTGATTACCCTCGTTTACCTGTTCGCTGCGCTCATGTTCGTGAGCCAGGATGCCGCGCTCGGCCGGGCGCGCGGCTGGGTGGATCATACTTATTTGGTCCGTAGGCACATTTCCCTCCTGCGCGATCTCTATGAAAGCGCCGGGACCGGGCAACCCGGCTATCTGCTGACCGGAAATCCCGATTTTCTTCAAGCCTATCACGATGCCCTGCGAGACGGCAAAAGCGCCTCTCTCGATGATGGCGGCACGCCCGAACACCGCTCCATCCGGCAGGAACTGGCGCTGCTGCGCAACCTGACGGCCGACAATCCCTCGCAACAGGCCAATCTCGACGAGATGGATGTGCGAAGCCGGGCCCTGCTCGACTATCTGGCCGCAACGATAAATGCGCGCGGACCGCAGGCTCCCGAGCAGCCCGCAGCCGTGGCGGAAGCGACGCTGATCCACGGCCGGTCGCTGATGGAGCGCGTCCGCGAGCAACTCACCATCATGGGCGCGGAAGAGGAACATCTGCTCCGGCAGCGTCAGGAAGTCGACGCCGCCAACCTCGATCACAACAAGTGGCTGATGGGGATCGTTACGCTGATCTCCTATGCCTGCATCGTCCTTGCCGTTTGGCTCTATCAGCGCAGCCGTGCCCGCTCGCTGGCCCAGCAGCTGCTTTACACGCAGGAGCTGGAACGGCGCGAGGAAGAGCTCAAGATGCAGCAGGAAGAGCTGAAAGCCTCGAACGAGGAAATCGAGGCGTCGAACGAGGAGCTTGAGGAAAAGACCAGCGCGCTGGAGGAGCAGAATGAGCGTATCCGCGCCCAGTCGCGCGATCTGGAGGAAGCCAAGCGCCTGATCGAGGAAAAGGCCCGCGAGGTCGAACAATCGTCGAAATACAAATCCGAATTCCTCGCCAATATGAGCCACGAGCTGCGCACGCCGCTCAATTCCCTGCTGATCCTGTCGCGCGGGCTTGCGGCCAACGAGACTGGCAATCTGACGGCCGAACAGGTGGAAGAGGCGCGCGTCATCCATAATGGCGGGCTGGAACTGCTGGGTCTCATCAACGATATTCTCGACTTGTCGAAGGTCGAGGCCGGCAAGATCAGCATCATTGCCGAAGACACCCCCATCGATGCCATGGTCAGTCATCTCAGCCAGAGCTTCGAGCCGGTGGCGCGCGACAAGGGCGTGGCGTTCCACATCGAGCATGACCCCGGCTTGCCGGCGCGCATCAACACCGATGCCCAGCGCGTCGAGCAGATCATGAAAAACCTGCTGTCCAACGCCTTCAAATTCACGGCGCGCGGCTCGGTGACGCTGATCGTGCGGCGCGCCAAGGAAAACGAGGTATTGCAGCGCGCCGATCTCGATCCGGCCAGTACCCTCGCATTGGGCGTGACGGACACCGGCATCGGCATCGGCGAGAGCAAGCTCAAGGATATCTTCGAGGCTTTCCAACAGGAAGACGGCTCTACCGACCGCCACTATGGCGGCACCGGACTGGGCCTGACCATCGCCCGCAAGTTCGCGCAGGTTCTGGGCGGCGAAATCCATGTGCAGAGCGTCAAGGGCGAGGGATCGACTTTCACGCTCTTCCTGCCGCTCGGTCAGGCCCCTTCGGTATCACCCGCTTCCGGGGCCACTCTGCCCGCCGGGGTCGAACTCTCCACTCCCGACGCCGCCGTGCGCGCGCCTGCCATGCGCTTCATCGATGATGACAGGCTGGCGATAACGCCCGGTGATCGGGTCCTGCTGGTCATCGAGGACGATCCCGTCTTCGCCCGCATCCTCATGAAGACGGCGCACAAGCGCGGGTACAAGGTGCTTGCCGCCGGAGACGGCAAGAGCGGCCTTCTCCTGGCCGCCGAACATCCCGTCACCGCCATCCTTCTGGACCTGCACTTGCCCGATATCGACGGACTGAACGTGCTCGACCAATTGAAGCACGCACTGAACACGCGTCACATTCCCGTGCATATCATTTCCGGCGCGGAAGGTATCGAGGCGACGACCCCCATGCGCAAGGGCGCGATGGGCTTCATCGCCAAGCCGGTGGCCGACGAGGACATCGACACTGCCTTCACCCGCATCGAGGCGCTGCTGCGCGCGGAGATAAAGCGCGTGCTGCTGATCGAGGACGATCGCGCGACCGAGACGGCCATCCGCAGCCTGTTGAGCCAGAAGAATATCGAAATCACTGTCGCCGGAACCGGCTCCGACGCGCTGGAACAGATGAAGTTGCAAACCTTCGACTGCGTCATCCTCGACCTCAGCTTACCGGACATGAGCGGCTTCGAATGGCTGAAACTGGCAGAGGGTTTGATCGACGAGGACGGCCGTCCGCCCGTGATCGTGCACACCGCGCGCGACCTGACCGAAGAGGAAAACCGCAATCTCGCCCATTACACCGAAAGCATCGTGATCAAGGGCGCATCTTCATCGGAGCGGCTGCTCGATGAGGTCACCCTGTTCCTGCACAGCGTGGAATCGAGCCTGTCGCGGGACCAGCAAGCGCTGATCCGCATGCATCACGATCCGGATCGGACGTTGAAGGACCGCACCGTGCTGCTCGTCGATGACGACATGCGCAACACTTTCGCCCTCTCGAAAGTCCTCAAGAAGCACAACCTCAATCTCGTGATCGCCGACAATGGGCAGATGGCGCTCGAAAAACTGAAGGAGAACAAGCAGATCGAACTGGTCATCATGGACATCATGATGCCGGTGATGGACGGCTATCAGGCCATGCGCGAAATCCGCCGCAACCGGGACTGGGCCGGGCTGCCGATCATCGCGCTGACCGCACGCGCCATGCCCGAAGAGGTCGACCGCTGCATGGAGGCCGGCGCCAACGATTACATGATGAAGCCGGTGGATATCGACCGGCTCCTGACGCTCTTGCGGGTCTGGCTGTTCCGGCAGGAGAAGGCAGCATGAAGCTGGCCTCCGCGCCGCGCAGCCTACCTGCCGATGCCGCTCTCGGGACCATTGCCGAGGGACCGTCAGCCCTGCTGGCGGGCCCGCAGGCCCCGCGCGAAGATGTCGAATCCATCGAGTTGTCCCTGCTGCTCGAAGCCATCCGCCGCCGCTGGGGCTATGATTTTACGCACTATTCGCATGCCTCGATCCGCCGCCGTCTCGATCAGGCGCGCAGGGCCGCCGGGCTCGCAAACTTCAGCGACCTTCTTTCCCGCGTGCTGCATGACGAGAGCTTCTTCGATCGGTTGCTGCGTTACATGTCGGTCACTGTGACGGAAATGTTCCGCGACCCGCAATGTTACCGAACCGTTCGCGAACGACTGATCCCGGTATTCAAGACCTTTCCGTTCATCAAGATCTGGTGCGCAGGCTGTGCAACCGGAGAGGAAGTCTATTCGCTGGCCATATTGCTGCACGAAGAAGGATTTCTTGAACGCGCCCGCCTTTACGCGACGGATTTCAACAAGGATTCCCTCGATATCGCCGAAAAGGGCATCTATCCCCAGCGCGCCATGGATGCCTATGCCGCGAACTACCATCAATCGGGCGGACGGGGCGAATTCTCGGACTACTACAGTTCCAGCTACGATTTCGCGCGAATGAAAGGTTTCTTGCGCGACCGGATCATCTTTTCCTACCACAATCTGGTAACCGACGGCATCTTTGGCGAGATGAACCTGATTACCTGCCGCAATGTACTGATCTATTTCGACAAGACATTGCAGGAACAGGTCCTTCGATTGTTCACGGACTCCCTGCGCCATGGCGCTTATCTGTGCCTCGGCGCCAAGGAAAGCCTCAACTTCTCGGCGGTCAAACCGCTTTATGAGACGCTGGATAGTCGCCAGAGGATCTACAAGAAACGGGGGCTCGTCGCACATGGCTGAGCCGCGCTACGAAGCCGTAGTGATGGGCGCATCCGCCGGCGGGCTTCAGGCGCTGAAATCACTGCTGTCCGCGCTGCCGGAGAGTTTCCGCCTTCCGATAGCGATCGTCCAGCATGTCGACGCCAGCGCGAAAAGCTATCTGGCCGAGATACTTTCCAGAGATTGCAAGCTCGCCGTCACCGAGGCCGAGGACAAGGCGGATTTCCGGAGCGGAACGGTCTATCTGGCGCCCACAGGCTATCATCTGCTGATAGAGCCCGATTGCAGCCTGAGCCTGTCGGTCGACGAAAAGGTGAATTACTGCCGCCCGGCCATCGATCCGCTGTTCGAAAGCGCCGCAAATGCCTTCGGACCAACCCTGATCGGCGTCGTGCTCACGGGCGCCAATCAGGACGGCGCGCGCGGCTTGCAGCACATCCGTACTCGCGGTGGGTGCGCCATCGTGCAGGACCCGGAGAGTGCCGAATCCCGGTTCATGCCGCGCGCCGCGCTGGACGCAGGGCCGGTGGATCACATCGTCCCTCTGTCCGAAATCGCCCCGCTGCTCGGTGCGCTTGAGGGTCAAACATTACCGACAACCGGCAGCAAGAAGGCCGGAGCGAAGGGAGGCCTGAAATGACCATCGCGACTCTCGCGAGCGCACCGAAAGCCGCCGGGTCGACGGTCATCGCGGAAGCCCGTCCGAAGATCCTGCTGGTCGACGACCGCTGGGAGAACCTTCTGGCCACGGAAAAAGTGCTGAAGTCGCTGCAAGCCGACATTTTCAAGGCCTCATCCGGTAATGAGGCGCTTTCACTGGTGCTGCGGCACGATTTCGCCATTGTCCTTCTCGACGTGCAGATGCCCGAGATGGACGGGTTCGAAACCGCCGTGCTGATGCAGGAACACGAAAGCATGGCGGGCGTGCCGATCATCTTCGTGACCGCCATATCCAAGGAAGACAAATACGCCTCGCAAGCCGCCGCAATCGGCGCGGTCGACTATATCTTCAAGCCGATCAATCCCGATATTCTGAAGAGCAAGGTCAAGGTCTACCTCGATCTCTACGTACAGCGCGAACAGATCCTGCATCTGAACGCCACACTGTCGCAATCGAACGAGGAACTGGAACGCTTCGCCTATATCTGCTCGCACGACATGCAGGAGCCCGTGCGCATGATGAATGCCTTTGCGGGCCTGTTGTCCGAGACGTCGGAAGAGACGCTTGACGAAGGGGGTAGGCGGTATCTCAACTTCATTCTCGACAATGCCCGCCGTATGCAGAAGATGATCAGCGATATACTGACATTCTCCCGCGTGGGCCGCGAGGATATTCTTCTGGAAACAGTAGACTGCGGTGCAATTCTGGATGAAATCCTCTCCGAATTCGAGGATGCCATTCAAGGCAGCTACGCCGAGATTGTCTATGATCCCCTGCCCAGCGTGGAAACCAGCTCGACCCTGATCCGGGTCCTGTTCCAGAACCTGATCGGCAATGCGCTCAAATTCCAGAATGGCAGTCGCCCGCCCAAGATCACCGTCGCCGCCACGCCGGAGGGACGTTTCTGGCGCTTTTCGGTCAGAGACAACGGCATCGGCATCGACGAAAGCTTTCGCACGCGCATTTTCACCATCTTCCAGCGGCTGCACCGCAAGGAAGACTATCCCGGCACCGGAATAGGGCTCTCAACCTGCCGCAAGTTCATCCAGCTTTGCGGCGGCGAAATCGATTTTACGTCGGCGCCCGGTCAGGGCAGCACATTTTATTTCACGCTCCCGCGCAAGGAAGGCCGCAGTCATGAAGCCGTTTAAGATACTGCTCGTCGAGGATAACGAGGGCGACGTGGAGATGACCCAGCGCGCGCTTAACAGCGCCGAGCCGCCTTGTTCCCTCTCCATCGCCCATGACGGCGTGGAGGCTCTCGAACTTCTCGGCCTTGAACCCGGCCCGGCTTCCGATGGCAAGGAGTCTCCTCCGATCCCGCAGCTCATTCTGCTGGATATCAACATGCCCCGGATGGACGGCAAGGAACTGCTCGACGCCGTCAAATCGGATTCCCGACTGCGCCATATTCCAGTGGTGATGTTCACCTCTTCGGAATCGCCCTCCGACATCCGCGAATGCTACGAGCGGCACGCGAGCTGTTATGTGGTGAAGCCTTTCAACGGTCGCAAATATGCGCAGGCCCTGCACGACGTGGTGAATTTCTGGAGCACGACCAGCCGATTGCCGAATTGAGCGGGAACTCTTCCGCTCACCTGGAACGTTGTCCAGATCCAATTGTTGTTCCCGTGTACCGTGCCGCGGGAGAGCAACATGCTGAGATCGTTCCCGAACGGGCAGGATGAGCGCAACGCCCAGTGGCTCGATCTGCTGTCACCCGATGAGGGCGAGCGGAACATGGTCCGGGAGCGCTATGGCATCCATATCCCGGATCTGGACGCGCTTCGGGAAATCGAAACGTCGAGCCGCCTCCGCGCCGACGGCCACATCCTTTACATGAGCGCGCCGCTGATTGCGGGGGTCGATACCGGGCATTGGCAACTGGCGCCAACCGGCTTCATCTTTACGCCCGAAGTGCTGGTCACGGTTCGCTATGCCGAGTTGGCGACATTTGCGTCCGTTGCCGACGAGTTGCGACATGCCCCGCAGCTCACCTCGGCGTCCGCGCTTGCGGCATTGCTGGAAGACATTGTCGACCGTGCGGCGGACCATCTCGAACACGCCTCGGAAATCGTGTCTCAGGCCTCTCAATCGCTGTTCTTCGAGGAGACCACCAGACAGGGGCTCCGGAGAGAAACGCGAAAGATCCGCGAGATCATACGCAACATGGGCCAGGCGAGCGATCGCGCGTCCCGTGCACGTTATGCGTTCCTGAGTATCGGGCGCATGGTGAGCTTCGTTCTCGATCGCTGCACGCCGAAGCTCGATCAGGCGATGCAGGACAGGCTTGAATCGCTGCGCCACGACATCAACTCGCTCGACGAGTTCGAGACCAGCCTGGGCGGCCGTATCCAGCTTCAGCAGGACGCCGCGACGGCCTTTATCAGTATCGAGCAGAATGACGTGGTGAAAGTCCTGACGGTCGCGTCCGTGGTGGGCATTCCGCCGGTGCTTGTGGTTGGCATTTACGGCATGAATTTTCATGTCATGCCCGAACTGAGTTGGCGGTTAGGTTATCCCTTCGCGCTCGTCCTGTGCCTTGTGTCGACCATCATTCCCTATCTGTGGTTCAAGTGGAGGGACTGGATTTAGGAGCGTCACCATCTTTTCAGAGCCATGCTCCACGACCGCCCCGAAAAACAAAAGCAGCCCCCCAAACCCCGTCATCCCCGCGAAGGCGGAGATCCCGCTTCTAATTGCATAGCGCGAGGTCGCAAGAAAGCGGGGCCCCCGCATTCGCGAGGGCGACGAAGCGATATACCGATTGCTCACGATCCATTCGAGCGTGGAGCACGTTGATGCCTTCCAAATAAGGCGCTCTATTCGGAATTGGCGCTGATACCGTCGAGCACGAAATCGATGATCGCAGCGTTGATATCGTCATCATCGGCCAAGCCTTTCGGAAACAGCACGTCCTTGAACATCACACTCGCAAGGACCGCTCCGAACGACACCCTGACCATCAGACGCGGATCGACGCGCGGCTTTTCCCCCACGCGCTGCTCCTGTACCTGCGCGCCCTTTTCGAAGTAGGCATTGAGGCTGTCGATAGCCTCGGAACCGGTCGCATCCTGCTGGCCGTAATTGCTGGCGGTCAGCACGGCCAGCAACAATTGCGAATGCTCCGAAAGGAAGCGCTGCAATTCGGTAATGTACAGTTCCGCGTTCTCGCGCCGGGTGCCCTTGTTGGTGCTGCCGACCGCATGGCTGGAACTGAAGCGTTCGAGATGGTCGTTCAGGGGGCGGAACACCGCCTCCCGAAACAAAGCCGCTTTCGACGAGAACATCCGGAAAAGCTGTGCTTCGGTAGTTTCCGCCTTGCGCGCGATGGCCGCCGTGGTGGCGCCGGAATAGCCGCACTGCCTGAATTCCGCCTCGGCCGCCTGAAGAATTCGGCTGGTCACTTCCTCGGAGGTGCGCCGTTTGCGGCGTGCAGGCTTCGTTGATTCCACGGGGGCTCCAGTTGTTCGTGTCGGCATTCGCCGATTACGCCAGATGGTCCCCCGAAGGAAACCTGTAGATCGAACAGGGCCCGGTCATTGCCGGGGCACGGATTCGAAAAACGCGATCCCGGTGGGATTGGCGAAGAGATATTCCAGATAGTGCCCGAGTTGCGGCACATCGACGAAGCAGGCGTCGAGCAACGGATTGCTGCTGCGATAGGGAATATCCCAGCCATTCAGTTCCGCCTGTCGCATCACACCATCCCATTGCTCCTGGTCATGAATAAGAAAGCCGAGGTGGTGATGCCAGATCTTCACGCCTTCGCCGGCGGGCTGCCGGCTCATGTAGATCGCCGAGCCCGGTCCCGTCGCCTCGATCAACTCGTACATGATGGAGCCGACCCACGCCAAATCGGCCTTGATGTAGCCACCTGCCGCAAGCGGCCCCTCCAGCCTGCGGAATTCGCGAATACCCAGACCTTCGGCAAAGAACTCCCGCGCGCTCTCGATATCGTTGGTGGCGTAGGCCATCTGGAAATGCTCGGCGCGGAGCAGGCCCGATCCGGTATCGAAAGTTCCACCCTGCCTTGCGAGCTTGAAATCCATTGACGCAACACTCCCCTATCCGATTGCCTTCGGCACATTATGATAGTGTATGCTATCTATCTTGCATCGCCAATAGCGCCGCCGTAATGAGGAACGCGAAAGCCGGTGGCCAAACCGGCAGCTATCGGGATGGGAGTGAGCGCATGGTGCAAGGCTTGGATGGGCTGGGATATCGGGGCAAGACCGTGGTCGTCACGGGCGGAGCGTCCGGCATGGGTGAGGCAGTCGCCCGCATTCTCGGCGAACTTGGGGCCCTGGTGCACATTGTCGATATCCAGGCGCCCAAGGTACCCCATGCCGGGTTCCACGCCTGCGACTTGTCCGATTTCGCGCAAGTCCGCGCTACGGCCGAGGCGCTCAAGGCGCTGGCGCCCATCGACTTTCTGTTTCCCTGCGCCGGATTGCCGCCCCATGTGAAGGGCGCGCTCTATTGCATGCGGGTCAATTACATCGGCACGCGGTTGCTGGTGGAGCAGCTCGTCCCCTCGCTGGCCGATGGCGCCGGAATAGCGCTGATCTCCTCGGACGCCGCGATGGGCTGGCAGAAGAACCTTGCCCAGAGCCTTGAAATGCTGGCCATCTCCGATCCCGACGAAGCGCTGGCATGGGTAGAGGCCGATCCCGCGAAGCGCCTGCGCGATGGCTACACCACGTCGAAGGAAATGCTGGTCGTCTGGGTCCAGAACGCAGCGGTTGCACTGGGCAATTCCCGCCGCATCCGCTTCAACGCAATCGGCCCCTGCCCCACCAAGACGGCGTTCATGGAACAGTCCGCCGACGTGCTGAGCCAAGAATTCCTCGATAGCTGGCCCTACCCCTCGCTCGGCCGGATCGCGACGGCAGAGGATCAGGCATGGCCGCTCATCCTGCTGAACAGCCCGCTCAACGGCGCGGTGACCGGATCGTTTCTCTATACCGATCAGGGCTTCGCCAGCGGCGTCATGACCGGGGCGATCGATCCCTCGTTCATGATGGGCAGCCAAAAGAAGTAAGATCGCTGCAGCGTAGAGAGATCGGGCATCGGCTGCGGAAAATCGCTTGCCGGAAGCGCGTTCACGAAGATAGATAGTTATCACTATCTTTTATGACGCCGGTCCGGGCATCGGCAGGGAGAGGCTACCGTCGTGGAAATCGAACCAACGCTGCTTGCCTATCTGACCGATCTTGAAAGCGCGGTCGTCAATCTGGACAAGACATGGCGGCCGGACGATCCCGCCTACCGGGCAGACGTCTATCGCCAGACGATGACCAGCCTGTCCTACGCCTATTTCGCGTATTTTCACGCCACGCCCGAACATCCGGACTGGGCGCCGCTTTGGAACCCGGTCTACACGCTTCAGCCCAATCCGGACGATATCTACGTCCAGTCGCCGATCCGGGGCGACCTGACCTACCGGATCTCCGGCAATCGCGGCACCTGCAAGATCCTCTCCTTCACCAGCCAGAAGGTGCAGTCCGGGTCGGTCGACGAAATGCCCCGCCCCAATGGCCACAACGAAGTGGACGACAGCGATCTTGGGTTGGAACTTGGCGAGGATTTCTCGGTGATCTTCAGCACCGAACGCCCGGCCGGCTACGAAGGCAAATGGGCGAAGATCGATCCCGAGGCAGGCTATCTCTACTTGCGCTATCGCAGCTACGACTGGCTGAACGAAGTGGACCCGCGCCTCTCGATCGAGTGCCTCGATCCCGTCCCGCCCAAGCCGCGCCTTTCGCCCGAGGAAATCCTGCGCCGCATCCGGGAGATGGCGAAATTCCCCGGCCGCAAGACCAAACTCTACTATCCGATGCAGAACGGCGTAAAGGAACGGGTCGGCTTCAATGTCTTCGAGCCGATCCGCATGCCGGGCGCGCTGGTCAAGCAGGTCTATTGGCCCGCCTGCTTCCAGTTCGAGCCGGACGAGGCGCTCATCATCGAGACCGATATCCCGGCCCGGGCGCCGTACTGGAACATCCAGCTCAACGACCCGTACTTCAACGCACTCGAATACGTCTATCGGATTTCCAGCTCCAACGGGCACTATGCGAAGCTCGGCACGGACGGAAAGTACCGCGCGGTGATCGCGCTGGAAGATCCGGGCGTGCCGAACTGGCTCGATCCGGCGGGCTATACCGAGGGTGGCATCTATGGCCGCTGGTACGACTGCGACAGCGAGCCCACTCCAACGATCACCCGCGTCAAGCTTGCCGACCTCCGCGCACATCTGCCTGCCGATACGCCGGTGGTGACACCCGAGGAACGCGCCGAGGAACTGCGCCAGCGCGTGCGCGCCTGTCAGCGGCGGCGGCGCTGGTAACCACGCCTGCGCAGCTGGAAAAACAGGGAATCGAGAGAGGTTTAGGTCATGGATTTCGGTTACGATCCCCCGGAGCAGTTCCGCACCGCCAGCGACCGGGCGCATGAGATCGTCGCCGCCGAACTGGGTCATGACGACTTCGGGCCGGGCGACTATCTCCCCGGCCTCAAGGTCATGCTCCAGTCGATGGACTACGACCCGCACTTCACCGGACGGGGCCGCCGGGCCGCCTGGGGCCAGATCGTAGGCGTCCTGCGCAGCCGCGCCGGGGCCTTCCGCGCAATGAAGGACAATCCCGGCTTCGATGCGGTCGCCATCGCCAGCCCGGTCGTCATCACCGGCATCCCTCGTACCGGCACCACTGCCCTGCACCGCCTGATGGCGGTCGATCCGCGTTTTCAGGGATTGCAGACCTGGCTGCTCGACGCGCCGATGCCCCGGCCGCCGGTGGAGCAGTGGGAGAACTATCCCGAGTTCCGCAAGTCCCTCGCCCTCATCGAGGCACGCTATGCGGTGGCGCCGCAGAAGCGCGCCGCGCATCACGTCGCGGCCGAGGAAGTCCACGAATGCTGCATGCTGCTGCGCCATTCGTTCGTATCGAACCTCTGGAACTGCGGCTGGTCGGCGGCAACTTATGACGCCTGGTGGCAATGCCAGAGCGAAGCACCGGCCTACGACTACTATCGCCAATGCGTCCAACTCATCGGCATGAACGACCGCGACAAGCGCTGGCTCCTCAAGAACCCCGGCCATATCGACAATCTCGACCTGCTGTTTGCGGTGTTTCCCGATGCCAAAGTCATCCAGACGCACCGCGATCCGGCCAAGGCGATCCCCTCACTGGTCTCGCTGCTGATGGCCTCGCACCCAACCATCGAACAGGACCGCGCCGACCAACGCGCGGCGATCATGCTGGAGCGCGAAGTGGCGAAATGGGCAAACGCGGTCCGCAAGGCGGAGGCGGTCCGCAGCCGCCATCCGGGACAAGTGCTCGACGTGGTGCACCGCGATTTCCATCGCCAGCCGATGGACGTGCTAGAACGCATCTACGATTTCATCGGCATGGAGATTCCCGATACCACTCGCGCCGGTTTCGCGCGGCGGATCGAGGAAAAGCCAGAGCTGCAGCACGGCGTCCATCGCTATGCGATCGCCGACTACGGCATGACCGAAGAACAGGCGCGTGCGCCGTTCGGAGACTATATCCAGCGCTTCGATCTGGTGGAGAAGGCCAAGTGAAGGCAGCGATCTATCCCGGCAGCGGCCAGCCCATCGTCATCGAGCAAGTGGCGGAACCTCGCCCCGGCCCGGGCGAAGTGCTCATCCGCGTCCATCGCTGCGGCATCTGCGGAACCGACTTGTCGATGACCAAGGGCGGGGTCTGGGACTACGGCCCGAACGCCCGCTTCGGCCACGAATATGCGGGCGAGATCGTCGAACTCGGCCGCGAGGTCGAGGGGTTCCGGATCGGCGAACGGATCGCGGTGCTGCCCTCGGTAGCCTGCGGCCAGTGCCAGTCCTGCCATGCCCACGGCAATAACGTGCTGTGTCGGTCGAGCCCGGCCAAGGCGATGGTCGGTTTCGCGGAGTTTGCCAGCATTCCGGTGAGCGTCGCGACGCGGCTACCCTCGACCTTGTCGCTCACCGACGGCGCGCTCATCGAGCCCCTCGCCATCAGCCTCTACGGCGTCAATTTCGCGTCGATCAGGCCGGGCGACCGCGTGCTCGTACTGGGCGGCGGCACGGTCGCGCTTTACGCGATCTACTGGGCACGGCGACTGGGCGCCGGTCGCATCGTCGCCATGTCGCGCTCGGCGCGCCGCAAGGATCTCTCGCTGGCGATGGGAGCGGACGCTTTCGTTGCCTATGGCGACAACGAGATCGGCGAGGTCGCGGAAGCGCTGGGCGGCGCGCCGCAGATCGTGTTCGAATGCGTCGGCGCCGAAGGCATGCTGACCAAGGCGATCCAGCATGCAGAGCAGTTCGGCCGGATCGTCTCACTGGGCTTCTGCACCGCGCCCGATCCGATTATTCCCGCGATCGCATCGTACAAATGCGTCTCGATCCAGTTCGCGGTGGGCTATTCGATGAAGGAGTTCACATACATCGCGAGCCAGATGGACAAGGGCCACGTCGATCCCAAGACCATCGTGACCAACGAGATCCCGCTGATCGACCTTCCCGCGATGTTCGCCACTCTGCGCGGCCCGAATGACGAGACCAAAGTCCACGTTCGCTGCAACGAATTGTGAGGTGTGAAAGCGATGGGAACCCCTTCCGACAAGCAGGAACGCGGCGTTCGGCTGCTCGGTGACGTCCTTGGCGAACCGCTTGAGGCGGACCTGCGCGAACACATCGACTCAGACGATTTCGGCAAGCAATGCGCGGCCTGGGCCGCCGAATTCGCGTACGGCACCGTCTGGTCCCGCGAGGGTCTGGAAAACCGTATGCGCAGCGCGGTCGTCATCGGCATGCTCATGGCGCTGCGCCAGACGGAAGAATTGAAGCACCACGTGCGGATCGCGCTGGATTTCGGGATCACGCAAAAAGAGCTTGAGGAAATGCTCTACCTCGCAGTGCCCTATGCCGGTTTTCCGGCCGCGAACACGGCCAAGCACGCGATGAAGGACGCACTCCGGGACATCGCTTCCAGCCGTGCGGTTCCGGATTAAACCAGACTGACCCTTCGGGATGCCTCCGGACGGATCAGAGCAGCCAACAAGATCAGGCCTCGTTGCAATCTCTCTCTGGAAATCGATCCGCCAATCGAGACACGAAGCATGGCGCTTCCCGAGTTCGATGCCCGGTCGACCGCGAAAGCATCTCCCGGAATCGCGGAAAGACCGTGCTGGCGCAGAGCGTCCGCAATGTGCTGCGGATGGGCGCCATCGCCCGCCGCGACCCACAGATGATACCCGTCGTCCTGCGATCCGAAGGCTTCGTTCGGGAGACATTTGCGCGCAATCGCCTGCCGCGCGCGGGCTTCGCTGCGAACTTCCCCGACGAGCTTCTCGAAAGTGCCGGTGCGGATCCACTCTGCCACTACGGCGGCATTCAGCGGCGGGGCCATGATAGCCGTCTCATGCATGTCGGCCGCGAGCCGCCATGCCCTCGCCACATCCGGAGCGCGCAGCCAGGCAACCCGTAGTCCCGGCGTCAAAGCCTTCGATACGCTGGCAATGTACCACGTATTGTCGGGGGCAAGCGAGGCAATCGGACTGACAGGGTTCCTTGGCAGGAAACCATAGGCATCGTCTTCGATCAGCAGGAGATCGTGCTTGTTGACGATTGCGGCAATGGCCTCCCGCCGCTCAAGCGGCATCGTCACTGTCGTTGGATTGTCGTTAGTCGGAACGATGTAGAGACCGCGAATAGGGCGCGCGGCGCAAGCTTCGTCAAGCGCGGCCGGGTCCATTCCCCCCTCGTCGGAAGCGATCGCGATCAGTTCGACACCAAACCTGCGGGCCAGTGCCAGCAATCCCGGATAGGCGAATGCGCATACCGCGATCACGTCACCAGCGCTGAATTCGGCGCTGAAGATGGCGTGAAGCGCGTTCTGCCCGCCCGCCGCCACGAGGACGCTGTCTTCGCTGCACGGAATGTTGCGAGCTGCCAGAAGCTCGACACCGGCCTGCCGTATGCCGGATCCGCCGCCGCTGCGCTGATACTGGAATGGCAGGGCCATGCTGTCCGATGAAAGGAGCGCGGAGGCGCAATCGCGAAACGCGGCCGCCAAAGTCCCACCGAATGCCTCCGGCGGCGCGTTCATACCCACATCGCCCGGGTCGCCAGGCGAAATGCCGGGCGAGGAAACCGCCTTGGCACGCACGAAACTGCCGCGCCGTCCGCTTCCTTCGATAAGGCCTAGGCGCTGGGCTTCGCCGTAAGCACGGGTCACGGTGGTCAGGTCCACCGCCAGAGCTTCCGCGAGCGCTCGCTGCGGCAGCAGGCGCTCACCAGGCCGCAGCGTTCCGGCATCGATATCGCGCGACAGCGCCTCGGCAATCGCCAGGTACTTCGGTCCGCGCGCCGCGCTGATATCGGGTATCCAGCCTTGCATGGGAGCCTTCCGGAATATGCATGCGGTTTGCATGCCTTGTCAGTCCCGATGAAAGAAAGGCGGCCGCCCGGCAAGGACGTTTCTTGCCATCTCGCCGCCATCGTGGTTGGCCAGCGCACCGCCTGGAGTCGCTTCATCCCAGAAGCCGGGATCCGCATATTGAACCAAGGCGGCCTCATAACGGGCCATTCTTGCCGCCTGATCTGCCAATAGCGCGGCCACAACTTCGATTTCGGGAAAATCATCCGCCTCCCCGCCGCGGATCATCCCGGCAAGATCGGGGCGGTTGATCGCCTCGTAGAGGTCCGAAACCAGTCGCGATGCAAGATCGAGCCCTTTGGATAGCGTTTGCATGCCCACATCAATCGCCCTTGCGCTCGGCGCGGGCATGAAGATCCGCCCAAAGCTTTTCGGTGCCCGCTTCCTGCGCCTTGTTCACATATTGAGAAGCGACCAGCCACCCCTTGATGTATTGCAGGGGAACCACGCAGCCGATCCCGAGCAAGGGGAACGATGTCAACAAATGCACCCAGAACGGCGGCTCATAGGCAACCTGCAACCAGACCGCAAAAAAGGTGAGCGGAAAGGCCACGATGCACAGCGAGAAGAAAGCCGGGCCATCGTCCGGGGCGGCGAAATTGTAGTTCAGGCCGCACGTCGGGCACGTATCCTGAAGCTTGAGCCATTTACGGAACATGGGCCCCTTGCCGCATCGGGGGCAGAGCCCTTTCAGGCCGCAACGGAAGATCCATTGGCCTTTGCTTTTGGGAGTGGCGTCTTGATCCAGCATCGGGCGGAGCCTTAATCGATTTGCTTGAGTATACATGCCATATATAACACCATTTGCATGGATTCAATATCCATGCAAAAAGCCGCACAAAATTTTGTATGGATCGGCACGGAGGCTATCGTGAGTGAAGGTGATGTGATGGGTCCCGGTGGTCGGGCGACCGCGACGTGATTCAGCGCCCCCTCATTCGGCTGGCATCGATCGTCCTACTTGCTCTGGGGCTCGGCGGCTGCGGCGACGATCATCGCGAAGAACGCTTGCGGGCAGCGGGCCCCCATCCGTCGCTCGATGCCCTGATGAAAGTGGCGGATGCCGATGTCGGTGCCCGGAAATTCCGGCAATGCGCCGCCTGCCACAGCATCATCGAAGGCGCTTCGGATCGGGGCGGTCCCAACCTTTACGGCGTCTTCGGCAAGCCCATCGCCAGCAACAGCCCCCGCTATGGCTACACGGCCGCGCTTTCGTCTCACGGCGGCACATGGGATGAGCGCACGCTCAATGCATGGATCGCCAACCCGATGAAAATGGTGCCGGGCACGACGATGCAATTCGCCGGCGTGGAAGACCCGCTCACGCGCGCGGACTTGATCGCCTATTTGCGGTCTCAAACACCGGGGAAATGACCGGAACAAGAAAAAGGGGCGACGCACCGAAGTGCGCCGCCCCCCCTTTTTTGTACTTTCGCTGCCGTCAGAAGCGGAAAGCAACGCCTGCACGACCAGCAACACCGCTGCTGCCCGAACCGGTAACGCCTTCCACCTTGGCGAAGGCGGAGAGACCGTCCGAAGCGCCCTGCACACCCACTTCCCAACGCGCACGGCCGCCTTCGGCATCATCGCGGAAGTAGAGGTCCTCTCCGCCCGAAGACAGCGTGGCACCGGGGCGGCCGTTCATTTCGCCTTCCCAGTTCGCGCCGACATAGGGCTGGATCGCCCAATTGCCCGAGTGGGTCTCCACGCCCGCGCGCAGGCCCGCGCGGCCATAGAAGCTCTGGACATGGTTGAACTTCGCACCGACGCCGCCCTGCGTCGCGGCAAAGCCGTCAAGGTCGGCATTGGTCCACGATGCACTGGCCGAAGGTTCGAGGAACAGCATGCCGGTGCGGATGTGGTAGCCCGCCTCGATCTCGACGCCATAGCTGGTGCCGTTGGTCTTGGGCGCGCTGGCGCCGTTGTCCATATCGTACTTCAGCGAATAGCGATCGAGCTTCGCCAGACCGTGGGCGAAGAAGCCGCCTGCGCTGCGATAGCGGGCGTAAAGGCCCACGTTGCCGCCGTTGAGCTTGATCTGGTCGCCGGTCGACTTGACCTTGCCTTCCTGCGAGACGTAGCCCGCAGTCATGCCGACGCCCCAGTCGCCGCTCTGGTCGCTGCCATGGCCCCAGTCGAAGCCGAACTGGCCGCCCCACCACGTGTCGCGCACGTCGAGGTTAGGTGCGAACGTCTTAGCGGTGCCCAGCACGGTTTCCGAATACAGCGGGCGCGAGCGGTTGGTCTCGCTGCCGCCAAGGACCTGGCCCCAGAGCGAGGTGCCGTCCTTCGGCGCAATACCGCGCATCTGATCGGACCATGCATCGCCCGAACGGCGCCAGTAGTGGCGCACTTCGGCACCGGTGCGCACCAGTTCGAAGGCCTGCGTGCTGGGCACACCGACCAGATCGACATTGCCCGTCGCATCGGTGACCAGCTGATAATCGACGAAGCCCTTGTTGACCGCGCCGCCATCGAGAACGAAAGCACCGGCAGTCGCCGACGCTGCGTTCACCAGACGGATACCGTCGAAGTTGAACTTGGCTGCCGTGCTGCCGCTGAGATCCGTGATGACGATGGTCGTTGTGCCGGACGCCGCGCCGACATTGAGCTGGTCGGCCGACTGTGCCGGATTGCTGCCCACGGCGCTGGCGCCAAGGTTCGCTTCCAGCACGACACGCGAATTGCCGCTGCCCACGAAGGCCGCATTGCCGAGATCGAGCACGTCTCCGGTGTGGCCGTTGACGAGGCTGATCGTGCCCGAGTTGCGGAAAGTGGTGACGCCGGTCAGCTTCATCGTTGCCGCCGCAGTCGCTGCCGCATTGATGTTCAGCGTACCGCTGTTGATCACCGTGGCATTGCCCGCAAACGTGCTGTTGCCGCCCTGCGCGTTCCACGTGCCCGCGTTGGTCAGCGTGGTCGAGGCCGTGTCGAAGGTCATGTAACCGTTGATCGTGCCGTTGTTGGTCAGCGTTGCCGCACCGCCCGAAAGCGCGACGGCGTGGTTGCTGTCCGCGCCGACCGTGCCAGACAGCACGACCGTCTGGCCGCCTGCCGCATCCGAGACGAGACCATACGTCGCGCCGTGGAGCGTTGCCGCAGCGCCCTGCGTCACTGCAGCACTGCCGCCGGTGGTGATGGCAAGGCCCGCGCCCGTCTTCGAGACGGTGTTACCGCCGCCGACCAGCGTCGCCGAGACGTCCCCAGTGGCCGAGTTCAGGCTGACGGCATCTCCGCTCGCAGCCGATACGCCGGTGCTGGCCAGCGTGATCGCGCCGCTGCCTGACGTGGCGACAATGCCGCGTGCGCCTGCGCCGGTAACGGCCACGGTCTGGACTGTCAGGGTCTGCGCGCCGCTGCCGGTCTGGACCGAAATGCCGTTGGAACCGGCGCCGCTGGTCGCGACGTTCCAGCTGTTGATGGAGATCGAACCGGTGCCGGTCGCCGTGGCGGCAATACCGTCCGAATTCGCACCCCCAGTGGTGACCGAGCCCAGGTTGGTGAGCGAGCCTGCACCGTCACCGACGATGAAGTTCACGCCATTGGCATTGTCACCTTGCGTCGAAACGCCGCCCGAATGGTCGACAGCCGCCGCGCGCAGCAGCGCCGAGGTCACCGATCCGCCCAACGTGAGCGAAACCGTACCCGCATCGGCGCCGCGCACGGTCACACCGCTGGCATCGGCCCCGGTCGTGGAGACCGAGGCGAGCGTGGCAGTGATCGCGCCGCTAGCACCGTTACCGGTCTGCGACAGGATCACGCCCTGCACGCCGTCGCCGCTCGCCTGCACATCGGCCAGCGAGGCTGTGAGCGCACCGTCCGCACCGGTGCCGACCAGTGAGACGCCCGCACCAGTGCCGCTGCCCGAAGCGACGACTACGCTGCCGCTATCCGCCAGTGCAATTGCGCCGCTGCCTGCAAGGTCAACGCCAAAAACCTCACCGGTTTGCGTCGTTGCCGACACATCGCCCAGCACAAGGTTCTGGGTTCCCGTGAAGTCGGCGGTCTGCACGCCATAGGCACCCGTCGCCCCCGTAGCAGTGATCGCGCCGCCACCATCGACGACGAGGCTATTGCCCGCATGCGCTAAAATGCCGGTGGCCGCACCGTCCGTGCTGGTGACGGAAAGCGACGTCGGAAGATGCAGCGTGGCAGTGCCCGTGCCGTCCGCCAGTTCCACGCCGCCGACATCACCGGCCGCGCTGACATCGAGGCCCCCTGTCAGCGTGACCGTCTGGTCGCTGCCGCCATCGACGGTAACGCCCTGCGCGGCACCGCTGGCGCTCTGTACCGAGACCAGACCTGCCGTGGTCAGCGAGATCGCGCCGCTGTCTCCGTAGAGGCCGATGCCGCTGGCCGTGCCGTCCGCCGAAACCGTGACCGGCCCGGCAAGCGAAACGGTCTGAGCCCCCAGGCTCCCGATCGAAAGACCGGTTGCCGTGCCGCCGAGAGAGGACGCATCGTTGGTAACGGACAGCGCACCGCCCAGCGTGACGTTCGCGTCACCGTCGAGGGAAGCGGTCAGACCGAAGGCCGACGCCCCCGCTGCCGAAACCGCCATACCCTGAGCCAGCGACACCGATCCGTCGTTACCGGAAAGGTTGACGCCGATCGCCGAACCGGCGGCTGCCGAGACGTCGAACGTGCCGCCAACCGTCAGGCTGGCGCTTTCCGTCGAATCCGTGAGATCGGCGCCCTGGATATCGCCGCTCGTCGAGGTGAGCGAGAAGTTGCCGCCCAGATCGATCGACTGGGTCGTACCGCCCTGCTGGACAAGGCCTTCGAACAAGTTGGCGCCGGTGAAATCGCCGGCAATTGCCAGCGAAACCGCGCCGGTGGCACCGCTCTGGCTCGACCCAAAACCGCCAACGCCGCCTGCGACGTTGAGGTTGCCGCCGACAGTCGCCACCTGCGACGTGCCCCCGGCCATGAATGTACCGAATGCGATCCCGTCGCCCGCATTGACGGAAACGTCCTGCATCGAAGCAATCGAGAGAGCGCCGCTGCCGACGGCAACCGCGCCTGCAGCGACAGTGCTGCCCTGAACGTTCAGCCCCTTGGCGAAACTTACCGCAACGTCGGTTCCGTCATAAACGAAAGCGCCAACCGCTTCGCCATCGCTGCTGGTAACATTGACCGTGTCAGCCGCCGTGATCGCTACTGCGCCAGTGCTGTCGGTAGAGTAAACGCCATAGACTAAGCCGGCACCGGTCACATCAAGCGCGCCGGCAAGATGAACCTGCTGGCTGGAGCCGTCCGCGATGGCAACGCCATAAGCGTCGCCCGTTCCGCCCTCGACGGTAAGCGCACCCGAACTGGTCACCGAAACGGCGCCGGTGCCGCCGGCAAGGGCAACTCCGCTAGCCCCGTCCGAACCCGTCACCGTTGCACCGATGGCAAGCGACACGGTCTGATCGGTGCCGTCTTCCAGCGAGATGCCGACGGCCGAACCAGCCGTGTTGGTCACGTTGAACAGATCGCCGAGGGTCACGCTCTGCGCGCCGGTCGCGCCGGAAGTGGAGATTCCGCTGGCATCGCCGCCCGCCGCCGAAACCGTCAGCGAAGCGCCGTTACCGCTGCCGGGAATGACCGAAATGTCGACCGAGCTGCCGCCGGTCACATCGATACCCTTGGCTCCCGCGCCGGTGCTGGTGACCGTCAGATTGGCACCGGTGAAGCCCACCGAAACCGCGTCGGTCGCGCCGTTCAGGACTACGCCGCTGGCATCGCTGCCCGCGCGCACGTCCAGATCACCGGGGTAGGCCGTGCCGCCGACAGTTGCAGGCGCGAAGGCCACGGTCTGCGTGGTCCCGCCGGAAACCGAAACGCCGGTCGCCGAGTTGGTGCCGGTCACGCCGACATACTGGCCCGAACCCGTCACGCTGACCGCGCCGGTGGCATTGGTAACCGCAAAGCCAGTCGCATCGGCGCCGGAGACCGTGAAGGTGCTGGCGGCGCTGGTGCGGGTGGCGGCCATGGTCGCGTCGGTAGCCTGATCGACCGACATGCCGGTCGCACTGCCGCTGGTGGAAGTGACGGAAAGCGCGCCGGTGTTCGTGAGCGCGCTGGTTCCGGTCGATCCGTTGCCGCTGACCGCAAGGCCCGTGGCGCTGCCGGTGTTCGACGACACAGTGAGCGTCGCGTTGTTGGCCAGCACGAAGTTACCCGCGCTGGGTACAGTGCCGATACCCACTGCGTCCGCGCCGTCGGTGGTGACTTTTACCAGGTTGGAGTTGGTCGCCGTCAGCGTACCGCCGCCAAGGCCGCTGGCACCGAGACCGAAGAATTGGCCGGATCCGGCCGAATTGACGGTGACCGTGCCCTGATTGACGATGCTGCCGTTGGTGCCGGTGATGCCAAGGCCCACGCCCCCGATGACGCCGCCGCTCGATGGCTGCGTCACAGTGACAGTACCATCGCTGGCGTTGGTGATGGTGGCCGAGCCAGTGCCCAGTGCGCCTGCGAACGCGCCCGTGCCGCCGGTATTGACCGTGCCGTGGTTCTCGATCACGGCATTGCCGGTGCCCGACGTCGTTGCCTCAAGCCCGGTCTGGGTGCCGGTGATCTTCGATCCGCCGAGCGCGCTGATCAAGGCGTCGTGGTTCGCCGACCCGCTGATGGTGACCGCGGTCGGGGTTCCGGTCGCGTTAACAACCGCCGTGCCGTAGATATCAATCCTCAGATTGGCGGGCGTGCCATATGTCGACTGGTCGTAGCTGATACCATTGGCGAAATCGGTGCTGTCGCTGATGCACGAGACGACATTGGGATCGGCAGAGGTAGCGGGCACGCCGCAAGCACCGGAAGGCACTGCCTGAGCGACGCCGGGCGCGAGTATCACGAGGGTCAGCGCCGACGCGCCGGCCATGAGCTTGGTCTTCAAGGCAATTCTCCTGTTAGCGCAGTTCTGTTGGCCGGATCCGCAAGGATCCGGCCGAAATCGTGGAAATGTGTGGAAGCATCGGGATGGACATGACGGGCGCCGCGGTCACATGTGGAACCGGACACCGACCATGGCGGTCACGTCATTATAGCCCTTGCCAAGGTCGGCCCCGACGCTGGCCTGCAAATCCACATTGTGCATTTGCAGGGTGGAACGCAGGTCGATCCGGCCGCTGTTGCTGACGGCCCGCGCTCCCGTGGTGGTGAAGCGGAAGTCCGGAGCCCCGGCGAATGCCGCAGTGATCGAACGGTCGGGGTCGAAATCGTGGACCCACGCAGCCCGCAGCGTGGTGACGAGCGCCTTGCCCTGCGGCAAGTCGATACGGCCCGCGACATTGGTGCCCAGCAGGCTGCGCGCGCGGGTCCAGTCCTTCCCGAAGAAGGCCAGGCCGAGCGTCGCGTTCTGCTGCGCCTCGCCATGCGTCTCGACAAAGCTCGGCAGTTGGAGGCGCGTGGCTTCCAGTGCACCGAAGGGCTGGAAGACCACGTTCCCGGTGCCGAACTGACGCGCCACTTGTGCGCGGCCCGACCATGCATGCGCGGTGAAGTCGCCGCGCGACTGCACATTGCCGTCGGCATAGAGCCACATGTCGCGCACGTAGTCGGTGTTCGAGACGCTGTAGAGCAGGTCCGCGCTGAGCGTCCACGCTCCCGGATGGAAGCCCGCGTAGGCGCCCACGGTGTAGACCTTGGCCTTGCCCGACGTGCTCGCCCCCGCAACCGAGAAGCTCTGCGGATCGAAGCCGAAGCTGGCCCCCACAAGCGTCCGCGCATCGAGACGATAGTCCCAGCCGCCCTGCACGACATAGCCGCTGGTGCGCGTGTCGTGCGCGCCATCGGTTCCGTCAAGCCGCTGACGGCCACCCTGGACGGTCATCCAGAGATTGCCGAGCTTCTCCTTCTCCCAGGCCGGCGCGAACATGCCGATACGGCCGAGGATCTGGCTGTCGATGCCGTCGTGGTTGTTGCCCACCGCCGTCAGCGTCGCACTCTGCGCGGCAGTCACGCCCTCGCCCGTCAGGCTGTCATAGACCGTGCCCAGCGCGCCGACCGTCGGGATCGAGATGATCGCGGCGGCCGTCGGCGCGAAGGCGTCGGTCGGCGTCTTCTGGATTTGATCGAGTACGCCGCCGATCATGGCCTGACGCTGGGTCAGTCCGGCCGGGGCATATTCGACCACGTAGCGGATCGACTGCTGGTTGGTCGAAGGATACGCCAGCGAGAACGTCGCCACGGCCGAATTCGGCGCAACGAGCTGAACCGCGTCCTGCCCGGTGATCCCACCCGCCGCATCGAGGATGACGACTTCGTTCGTCCCGGTCCGGGCATAGCCCAGATTGAGCAGGTTGGTGGTGACCTTGCCCGCCAGCACCGCCGCGCCCGATACGACGACCCGGTCAGCCGTATTGGCCTTGAGGTCGAGATCCAGGTTGTACTCGCTCGCCGCCGTCAGGGTCAGGCCGCCGCTCACCGCGAGCTGCGATACCACGCCGCCGCCACCCGGATTGAGAATGCCCGAGTTGACGAACGTGCCCGCACCCACGTTGACCAGCGAACCGGCCAGGAAGATGCCGCCGTCGACGTTGGTGAAGCTGCCGACGCCGTTACCCAGGTCGATCGAGCCGACGATGGTGCCCGAGTTGACGATCGTGTTGTTGCCGCCCTCCGCGTAGATCACCAGGCCTTCCTGCCCGTCCATGGTCTGGAGCGTGCCGGCATTGGTCACCGTGTTGTCCGCGCCGCCCAGCAGCGAGACGGCATGACCGCCCAGACCGCCGACGACATTGACCTTGCCGATGTCCAGCGTGATCGCACTGGCGCCAAGACCGCCGGTGCTCTGCGCAACGAGAGCGCTGGAGCCCGTGCCGGTGGTCACGACATCGGCGTTCACGGTGAGGTTCACCGCATTGCCGATGCCGGAGCTACCGAGCACACCAGTGTCCGAACCCACGGCCGCGCCGCCGCCGCCCACCGATTGGACGACCACGCCATTGGCATTGGCGCCACTGGTATGGATCGCCGCGCCGACAGTGACGTCCACCGCACCGGCATCGACACCGTTGGTGATCGCCGCAGTCTGGGCGAGGGAGGCAACCCGTGCCATCCGGAGCGGGCTGACTGCACCGGCGTCCACCACGTCCAGCGTCTGGACCGTGCCGTCCGCGCCAACCACGGAGGCCGCGCCGCCGCCGCCGCCGATCGACTGCACCAAGAGTGCCGTCGATCCCGCGCCGATGGTGGTGATCGTCTGGTTGATCGCCACCGAAACGTCGCCGCCGCTGCCGGTCGCGCCGTTCGATGCGCCCAGCGTCAGCGTGCCATCCGCGTTGGCACCCACGGCGCTGACGTAACCGCCGCCGCCGCCGATGCTCTGCACGACGACACCCGCCGCACCCGCGCCGGTGGTCTGGACACGGCCATCGAGCGTGAACTGGATATTGCCGCCCGAACCGCTGGCCGCGCCGCCGAGGTCGACATTCGTGACCGTGCCGGAGCCGCCGGTATTGTCGAGGGTCGCCAGACCGCCGCCGCCGCCGATGGACTGCACGAGCACCGCGTTGGCGCCGATGCCGCTGGTGACGACATCCGCCTTCTGGTCGAGCACGATGTTGCCGCCGTCACCGCCCGCACCGCCGGTCGATCCGGCCGCAAGGGTGATGTCGCCCAGCGCGCCGCCTTCCATCGAGGACAGCGTGGCCACGCCGCCGCCACCGCCGATGGACTGGACGACCAGTGCCGAAGCGAGGTTGCCCGAGGTGCCGATGGCGCCGGTGGAGCTGGTGAAGGTGATATCCCCACCGTTGCCCACCGTCGTCTGTGCACCGCCTACGTTCAGCGAAGCACCTGCCAGTGATCCGTCGGCAAGGCCAAGCGCCATGGTGCCGACACCGCCGCCACCGCCGACCGACTGGGCGAGCAGGCCAAGAGCCCCGTCGCCTGCGGTAACGATGGTTGCGCTGTTGGCGATGGTCACCGCCGCGCCCGAACCTGCCGAGTCCCCGCTGCCGCCGACAATGGTGGACCAGACGGCATCGCCGCTGCCCAGCACCACGTCGCCGGTAACACCCTCGGTACCGCCGCCGCCGCCGATGGACTGCGCCGCGAAGCCGATGGCGCCTGCGCCCTTGGTCTGGACTTCGTTGGCGTTGGTCACGTCGATGACGTTGCCGTCACCCGCGACGCCGCCGGTGCTGCCCAGTTGCAGGGTGAGGCCGTTCGAGCCGACTTCCAGCGGATCGGGCACGGAAAGCGCGACGTTACCGCCGCCCGCGCCTATGGCCTGGGCCAGCAAGCCATAGGAAAGCGCGCCCGCCGTCTGGAGCACACCGCCCGAGAGGTTGACGACGACCTTACCCTGCTTGCCGCTGATCCCTTCGCCCTGTGCGCCCAGCGTCAGGTTCACGCCGTCGAAGGCGCCCGCCTGTGCCGCGATGGCATAGGCCGACTGGCCGCCGCCGCCCGCGATGGACTGGGCGAGGACCGCGATGGAATCGTCCGCCATGGTGACGATGCTGCCGGTGGAAGTGACGGTAACGTCGCCGCCGTCGCCGCCCGCACCGCCGGTACCGCCCACTTGCGTGTTCAGCGAACCGCCGGTGACTGCCAGCGAGCCGGTGAAGCCGCCCGCACCGCCGCCGCCGCCGATCGACTGCGCCAGGATGCCGACCGAGGCCGCGCCTTCCACAAGGATCGTACCGGTGTTGGTGACGGTGATGTCGCCGCCATTGCCGCCCGCGCCGCCGCTGCCGCCAAGCGCGGACGTCATGCCGCCAAGCCCGGTGCTGAGCGTGCCGGAAACGACCATGCCCGCCGTACCGCCGCCGCCGCCGATGGACTGCGCGAAGACGCCGTAGGACAGATCGCCCTTGGCATCGATCACGCCGCTGTTGCTAACCGTGATCGTGCCGCCGTCACCGCCAGCGCCGCCCGAGCCGCCGAGGCTCGTCGTCGTGGAGCTGCCAGTGCTGAGCGAGCCGGAGATGGACATGCCGCCAAGGCCGCCGCCACCGCCGACCGACTGTGCGAAGACGCCGATGGAGTTGGCTTCCAGCGTCTGGATCACACCGCTGTTGGTCACCGCGATGTCGCCGCCATTGCCGCCGCCAGCACCTGCACCGCCGATGGACTGGCTGATCGCGCCGCCCGCGCCGACGGAAAGCCCGCCCGCAAAGCCGCCCGAACCGCCACCGCCGCCGACCGACTGGCCGAAGACCGCAACCGAGCCCGCACCCTGTGCCAGCACGTTGCCGGCATTGGTCAGCATGATCGCGCCGCCATTGCCGCCACCGCCGCCGGAGCCTGCGCCCAGCGCCGAATTGACCGCCCCGCCCGTGGCGATGGTGCCGTCGACCGCGAAGCCGCCGGAACCGCCGCCGCCGCCGATGGACTGCGCGAAGACGCCGTAGGAGAGATTGCCATCGACCACGATGGTCGCGCCCGCGGCATTGGTGACGCTGATCGCGCCGCCGTCACCGCCGGCTCCGCCCGAACCGCCAAGCGTGTTGGAAATGCTGGAAACCGCACCGTTCGCCGCCAACGAGAAGCCGCCAAGGCCGCCGCCGCCGCCCACGGACTGGGCGAAGACGCCTGCCGCATTGGCACCGGCCGCATGGATCTGGCCGCTGTTGCTGACGGAAATATCGCCGCCCTGGCTGGCATCGCCACCGGCACCGCCGATGGTCGACCCGAAGGCACCCTGGCCCGATCCGGTGAGACCGCCCGCAAAGCCGCCGGCACCGCCGCCGCCACCGATGGACTGGGCGAAGACCGCAACGGCCCCGGCGCCCAGCGTTTCGATAGTGCCGCTGTTGGTCAGCGTGATCGTGCCGCCAAGGCCGCCGCCACCGCCGGCTCCGCCGCCGATGGTCGACTGCGCATCGCCGGTGAGTGCCACGGTCGCGCCGGCCGCAAAGCCGCCGTTACCGCCGCCGCCGCCGATCGACTGCGCCTGAATGCCATAGGCGAAGGCGCCCTCGGTGTAGACCGCGCCGCTGGTATTCACGGTGATGTCACCGCCGATACCGCCCGCGCCGCCGCTGCCGCCGATCGTGTCGGACACGGCATCCATCTGCGACGCCGCGCCGCCGACGGCAAAGCCGCCGACACCGCCGCCACCGCCGACCGACTGGGCAAGGATCGCCACTGCCTGATCGCCGGCCGTCGCCACGAGGCCGCTGTTGCTGACGGTGATATTGCCGCCCGCGCCGCCGTCGCCGCCGGCTCCGCCGACCGACGAACTGGCCGAAGCGCCCTCTGCCGAAAGGCCGCCGCCCGCCGCGAAGGCACCGGCACCGCCGCCGCCGCCGATCGACTGCGCGAAGATCGCGATCGAAGCGTCGCCCAGCGTGACGACCTGACCGGCATTGTCGATGGCGATCGTGCCGCCAAGGCCACCTGCACCGCCGATACCGCCGCCGACGCCGTTCTCCACGTCGTCAGCCAGCGCCAGAGCGCCGCCGGCCGCAAAGCCGCCCGCACCGCCGCCGCCGCCGACCGACTGCGCGAAGACGCCGTAGGAAATGGCGCCATCGGTCTCGATCTTGCCGCCGGCCGCGTTGCTGACGGTGATGTCACCGCCGTCGCCCGCCGTGCCGCCGTCTCCGCCGACCGTCTGCGAAACCGCACCGGCCTTGGAAGCCGCGCCGCCGGTCGAGAAGCCGGCGACACCGCCGCCACCGCCTACCGACTGCGCGAAGAGTGCCGTGGCATTGCTGCCCAGCGTCAGGATCGAGCCGCCGTTCTCCAGCGTGATCGTGCCGCCCGAACCGCCTGCGCCGCCCGAACCGCCGATCGTGTTGGAGGTCACGCCGCCTTCGGCCGAGAGACCGCCGCCGGCCGCGAAGCCGCCCGAACCGCCGCCACCGCCGATGGACTGCGCGAAGACCGCAATCGCGCCCTCGCCCGCCGTCTGGATCGCGCCGAGGCTGCTCAGCGTGACATTGCCGCCGATACCGCCGCCGCTGCCCGAACCGCCGCCGACGCTGGAGTCCACGTCGCCTTCAAGGCTGAGCGCGCCGCCGGCCGCAAATGCGCCCGAACCGCCGCCGCCGCCGACCGACTGCGCGAAGACCGCGTAGGAGAAGTCGCCCAGGGTGGTGATCGAACCGCCCGCGCCGTTGCCGATGGAGACTTCGCCGCCGTCACCGCCGGCTCCGCCGCTGCCGCCAACCGAGTTCGAGGCGCTGTCCGCCTTCGAGGCGCTGGCGCCGACCGAGAAGCCGCCGACACCGCCGCCGCCGCCCACAGACTGGGCATAGACCGCCGTGGCATTGGCGCCTTCGGTGCGGATCGAGCCGGTGTTGACCAGCGAAACCACGCCGCCGGCACCGCCCGCGCCGCCTGCACCGCCAACCGAGTTGGAAGCCGCGCCGCCCTCGATAGTGAGGCCGCCGCCCGCCGCGAAGCCACCCGCGCCGCCGCCGCCGCCCACCGACTGCGCGAAGATCGCGATCGAGCCGTCTCCGGCCGTGCCGATCTTGCCGGCATTGCTCAGCGAAACCACGCCGCCGATGCCGCCGCCGGCACCGTCACCCGCGCCGACCGACGAATTCGCATCGCCCTCAAGGCTGAGCGCGCCGCCGGCCGAGAAGCCGCCTTGACCGCCGCCGCCGCCGACAGACTGCGCGAAGACCGCGTAGGACAGCGTGCCCAGCGTGATAACGGCGCCGTTCGCGCCATTGGCCACGGAGACTTCGCCGCCGTCACCGCCCGCGCCGCCGCTACCGCCGACCACGGTCGAGGCGCTGTCCGCCTTCGATGCGGAGGCACCCACGGCAAAGCCGCCCTTGCCGCCGCCGCCGCCGACCGACTGCGCGAAGATCGCGGTCGCGTTGGCCCCTTCGGTCTGGACCAGGCCATCGGTCGTGATCGAAACCACGCCGCCGGCACCGCCCGCGCCGCCCGAACCGCCGACGCTGTCCGAAGCCGAGCCGCCTTGCGCGGTCAGGCCCGCGCCCACCGCAAAGCCGCCGGCACCGCCGCCGCCGCCCACGGACTGGGCGAAGACCGCCACCGAACCTGCGCCCTTGGTCGCGATCGTGCCGGTGTTGTCGAGGCTGACGAGGCCGCCTGCACCGCCGCCGCCACCGCTGCCGCCGCCCACGCCGGACTCGGCATCGCCTTCCAGGCTGAGGCCCGCGCCGGCCGCAAAGCCGCCCGAACCGCCGCCGCCGCCGACCGACTGCGCATAGACTGCATAGGACAAGTCGCCATCGGTGGTGATCGTGCCGCCATTGTTGGCGATCGTGACGTCACCGCCCGCCCCTGCCGCGCCGCCGCTGCCGCCGACGAGGTTGGAGGCCGCATCGGCGCTGGCTGCTGCCGCACCGGCGGAGAACCCGCCTTCGCCGCCGCCGCCGCCCACCGACTGGGCCAGGATCGCGGTCGCATTAGCGCCCAGCGTCTGGATCGTGCCACTGCTGGTAACCGAAACGAGGCCGCCGTCACCGCCGCCAGCGCCCTGGCCGCCCACGGCATTGCTGGCCGCGCCGCCCTTGACGCTGAGGCCGCCCGAAACGGCAAAGCCGCCCGAACCGCCGCCGCCACCGATGGACTGCGCCAGCACTGCCAGCGAGCCATCGCCGCGCGTGCCGATGTCGCCCGCGTTGTCGATGGACACCACGCCGGCCGAACCGCCCGCGCCGCCCGATCCCGCGCCCACGGTGGAGCTGGCATCGCCTTCGAGCGCGAGACCCGCGCCGGCCGCAAAGCCACCGTTACCGCCGCCGCCGCCGATCGATTGCGCCTGAATCGCGATAGACATCGCGCCTTCGGTAACGATCGTGGCGTTCGCCGTGTTGACCAGCGTAACATCGCCCGCCGAACCCGCCGTGCCGCCGTCTCCGCCGATGGAGCTGTTCGCCGCGCCGCCCTTGGCCAGCGCACCGCTGACCGCGAAGGCGCCGTTACCGCCGCCACCGCCGATCGACTGCATCAGCACCGCCGTTGCGTTGGCGCCTTGCGTCAGGATCGTGCCATCGTTGTAGAGCGAGACCGTGCCCGCCGAACCGCCGCTGCCCGCGCCGCCGCCAATGGCATTGGAAAGGGTGCTGTCGCTGCCGCCCGCAAGGCCCGCGCCCACCGCGAAGCCGCCACTGCCGCCACCGCCGCCGATGGACTGCGCGAAGACCGCCACGGCGCCGTCGCCGCTGGTCTGGATCAGGCTGTAGTTGTTGACGCCGACATTACCGCCGTCACCCGCTGCACCGCCGGCTCCGCCGCCGACCGAAGACGTCGCGCCTTCGGACAGCGAAAGCGCGCCGCCCGTGGCGAAACCGCCCGAACCGCCGCCGCCGCCAATCGACTGGGCAAGGATGGCGTAGCCGAAGTTGCCGGTGGTCACGACCGAGCCGGTCGAGCCGTTGGCCACTTCCACCGTGCCGCCATCGCCGCCCGCGCCGCCGCTGCCGCCCACCGCGTCGCTGGCCGATGCCGCCTTGGATGCCGATGCGCCCAGCGAGAAGCCAGCCGAACCGCCGCCGCCGCCAATCGACTGCGCCACGATCGCCACGGAGCGGTCGCCCAGCACCTGGATATTGCCGGTGGTCACCACCTTCACCCCAGCGGCATCGCCGCCGACGCCGCCCGAACCGCCAAGGCTGTTGGCCACGGATTCCGAAGTGGAGGAGATCGAGAGCGAGCCGGAGAAGCCGCCCACGCCGCCGCCGCCGCCGATCGACTGCGCCACGACGCCGTTCGATGCCGCGCCGAAGGTGTAGATATCGCCTGTGTTCTGCACGGTGACCGTGCCGGCGTTCTGGCCCGAACCGCCCGCGCCGCCCGTGGCGCTGGAGGCCGCCTTTTCGCCCAACGCCAGCGTGCCGGCCACGGCAAAGCCGCCCGAACCGCCGCCGCCGCCGATGGACTGCGCCAATACGCCGTCCGACAGGGCGCCGTGGGTCTGGATCAGCGCGCTTGTGGAGACGAGGACATTGCCGCCCACGCCGCCGTCGCCGCCCGAACCGCCGGTGACGGCGCTGGCGCCCTCACCGTCCGATGCAGCCGCAAGGCCGAGCGAGAAGCCGCCCACGCCGCCGCCGCCGCCGATCGACTGGGCAACCACCGCCGCCGAGCCGTTGCCCAGCGTGCCGAGTGCGCCACTCAGCGTCAGGTCCACATTGCCCGCGTCGGAGCCGATGCCGCCCGCGCCGCCGACCGAGCTGACCGCCGCGCCGCCGCCCAGCGCCGCCGCCAGGCTTCCCGAGAAACCGCCCGCGCCGCCGCCGCCACCGATGGACTGGGCCAGCACTGCATTGGTGGCATCGCCCGAAGTCAGGATCTGGCCGACCGAAACGACCGTGACATTGCCCGCCGCGTTGCCCGCGCCGCCCGCGCCGCCGACACTGTCGGACGCGCCCGAGCCCTTGGTGGCAATCGCGCCGGAGACCGAGAAGCCGCCGGTGCCGCCACCGCCGCCGATCGACTGCGCCACGATGCCGCGGCTGTGATCGCCATCGACCTTGATGTTGCCGATCGAGGTCACGCTCACATCGTCGGCCGAACCGGACGATCCGCCTGCACCGCCGGTGGAGCTGGAAACCGCGTCCGCGCCCGAAAGCGCGAGGCCCGCGGAGACCGAGAAGCCACCGTTACCGCCGCCGCCGCCGATAGACTGCGCGACGATGCCGGTGGAATTGGCGCCGTGGGTGAAGATGTCGCCCGTATTGGCCACGTCCACGGTGCCGGCATTGCCGGCCGATCCGCCCGCGCCGCCGCCGATGGTGGAGTTCGCCTCACCCTCAACGCTCAGCGCGCCGCCGACCGAGAAGCCGCCCGAACCGCCGCCGCCGCCGATGGATTGCGCCAGGATCGCGCCCGATTGCGCGCCGAACGTCTCGATCCCGCCGGTGTGGGTGACGGAAACATCACCCGCATTGCCTGCCGAGCCGCCGTCGCCGCCGGTCGAATCCGCCGTCGCGCCGCCGCTGGAGGACAGCGCCGCGCCCACCGCGAAGCCGCCCGCGCCGCCGCCGCCACCGATCGACTGCGCCAGCAGCGCCACCGAGGCCGTGCCCTTGGTGACGACATTGCCGTTCACATCGACGCTGACATTGCCCGCATTGCCCGAGGCGCCGCCAGCGCCGCCGCCGATGGCCGAATCCGCATCGCCCTCGATGGACGCACCCGCGCCGACCGCGAAGCCGCCGGAACCGCCGCCGCCGCCGACCGACTGGGCGATAACGCCGCGTGCCTGGGCTCCGTCGGTCTGGATATCGCCATCAACCGTGACGCTGACATTCCCGGCATCGCCGGAGGAACCGCCGCCGCCGCCGGTCGAATCCGAGGCCGCGCCGCCCGAGGACGAAAGCGCTGCCGAGACCGAGAAGCCGCCGACACCGCCGCCGCCGCCGACCGACTGCGCCAGCACGCCGTTGGCTGCCGCGCCTGCGGTGATGACCGTTCCGGTCTGGACCACCGTCACATCCGAAGCGGAACCGGCTGCACCGCCGGCGCCGCCGCCGACACTGGACTTGGCGTCCGAATCCATCGACGCGCCCGCGCCGACCGAGAAGCCGCCAGTGCCGCCGCCGCCGCCCACAGACTGGGCGAACACGCCGTTGGCCGATGCGCCCGCGGTCTGGATATCGCCGTCATGCGAAACGGAAACGCTGCCCGCGCTGCCGCCCGCGCCGGCCGAACCGCCGACGCTGGTGCTGGTCGCGCCGCCCTCAAGACTGAAGCCCGCGCCGACCGAGAACCCGCCCGAACCGCCGCCGCCGCCGACCGACTGCGCGAAGATGCCATTCGAATTCGCACCGCTCGTGACGATGGTGCCGGTTTCGGAGACAATCACATCCGCGCCGTCGCCTGCGGTGCCACCGCCGCCGCCGCCGACCGTGGACGTGGCATCGCCCTTCATCGAAGCGCCAAGGCCCACGGCGAAGCCGCCGTTGCCGCCGCCGCCGCCCACCGATTGGGCCAGGATGCCGTTCGAATTCGCGCCGCTGGTGCCAATGTCGCCCACGCGGTCCACCGTGACGGTGCCGGCATTGCCGCCGCCGCCGCCCGAACCGCCCACGCTATCGCTGGTCGCCGCGCCGTCAAGGCTGAGGCCCGCACCGACCGAGAAGCCGCCATTGCCGCCGCCACCGCCGACCGACTGCGCGAAGACGCCATTGGCCTGATCGCCGAGGGTGACGATCGTGCCGGTTCCGGTCACGGTCACATCGCCTGCGTCGGAACCGTCGCCGCCGCCGCCGCCGCCGACCTTGGAATCCGCGTCGCCCTTGATCGAGACACCAAGGCCCACGGCAAAGCCGCCGTTACCACCGCCGCCTCCGATCGACTGCGCGAGGATACCGTTGGACCCGGTGCCCTTGGTCTGGATGTCGCTGTCGGCATGGACAGTGACATTGCCCGCGATCGCCCCGCCCGCACCGGCACCGCCGACGCTGGTGGAGGACGAGCCGCCCTCGCTGGAGAAGCCCGCGCCGACCGAGAAGCCGCCGTTGCCGCCGCCGCCGCCAACCGACTGCGCGAAGATGCCCGCTGCCGCTGCGCCTTCGGTCCAGATCGTGCCTTCGGTGGTGACCGAAACGTCGCCCGCCGTTCCGCCCAGCGAACCCGCGCCGCCGCCGACGTTCGATTCCGCATCGCCCTTCAGCGATACGTCGAGGCCCACGGCAAAGCCGCCCGAGCCGCCGCCGCCGCCAACCGACTGCGCGAAGACGCCGTTGGAGCCGTCACCCTTGGTGGTGATGCCTTCGCGCGCCACAACCGTGACGTTGCCGGCGTTGCCGCCCGAACCGCCGCCGCCGCCAACGCTGTCGCTGGTGGAATCGCCTTCCGCGCTGAAGCCCGCGCTAACCGAGAAGCCGCCGGTGCCGCCGCCGCCGCCGACAGACTGCGCCAGCACGCCGTTGGACGCAGCGCCTTCGGTGTAGATCGCGCCGGTGGTGTCGACGCTGACGTCGTCCGAATTGCCTGCCGCGCCGCCTTCGCCGCCGCCGACGCTCGAAGACGCATCGCCCTTGATCGAAACGCCCGCGCCGACCGAGAAGCCCCCGTTACCGCCGCCGCCGCCGACCGACTGCGCGAAGATGCCGTTGGCGATATTGCCGGTGGTCTGGATCTTGCCGACGTTGACGACATCGACCGTGGACGCATTGCCGCCCGCGCCGCCGCTGCCGCCCACCTGGTTGGAGGACGCATCGCCCTCGCCCGAGAACGCGCCGCCCACCGAGAAGCTGCCCGAACCACCGCCGCCGCCGATCGACTGCGCGAGGATGCCGTTGGAGCCTGTTCCCGATGTGACGACGGAATAGTCCGCGATGCCCGCATTGGCGCCCGCCGTGGCCGAGACGCTGACCGTGCCCGCGTCGTTACCGGTGCCGCCGTTGCCGCCGACGCTCTGCGTATCGGAATCGCCCTTGGCCGAGAGACTTGCCGAGATCGAGAAGCCGCCATTGCCGCCGCCGCCGCCGACCGACTGGGCGAAGATGCCGTTGGCAATTTCACCGGTGGTCTGCACGGTGCCAAGGCTGGTCACGTCGACATTGCCGGCAAGGCCGCCGCTGCCGCCGGTGCCGCCGCTGCTGTTGCCGATGGACTGGCCCTCGACCGTGGCCGAAGCGGTCAGGCTGAAGCCGCCGTTACCGCCGCCGCCGCCGATGGACTGGGCCTGGATGCCGGCCGCGAGGTTGCCCGAAGTCGACACGTTGCCGGTCGATCCCAGCGTGACGTTGCCGGCCGTATTGCCGGTGCCGCCCGAACCGCCGATGCCCACGGCCACCGCATTGCCGACCGAGAGCGAGAGCGCGCCGGCGAAACCGCCATTGCCGCCGCCGCCGCCCACGGACTGCGCGAAGAGGCCGACCGAGCTGGCGCCGCTCGTCGAAATATCGCCAGTGCTGATCAGCGAGACGTCGCCCGCCTCGCCGCCCGAACCGCCTTGCCCGCCCACGGCGACCGAGGCCGAAATGCCGTCGCTGCTGGCCGTCAAGGTGCCGGAAACGGCGAAACCACCATTACCGCCGCCGCCACCGATGGACTGGGCGAGAATGCCGTCCGCCTGATCGCCCAGCGTGGTGATGTTGCCTGCGGAGACGACCGAAACCGCCTCACCCTTGCCGCCGGAGCCGCCCTTGCCGCCCAGCGCCAGCGCTGCCGAGGCATATTCCGCGCCCGCGACTGCGACCGAGAAGCCACCGTTACCGCCGCCGCCGCCGACCGACTGCGCGAAGATGCCGTTGGACAGCGTGCCTTCGGTGTAAATGTCGCCCGTGTTGGCGAGGGTGACGGTGCCGGCATCGTTGCCGGTGCCTCCGGTGCCGCCGAACGACAGTGCCGCCGCGCCGTACTGCGCGCCCGCGACGCTGGCGGAGAAGCCGCCATTGCCGCCGCCGCCACCGATGGACTGCGCGACAAGGCCGCTCGACTGGTCGCCCGTGGTTGCGATCTGGCCGGTGGAGGTGAGCGTTACGTCGCCCGCCGTGCCGCCCGCACCGCCGGTGCCGCCGAAGCCGATAGCGACCGCGCCGTACTGGCCGCCCGCCGCGCTGACGCTCCAGCCGCCGTTGCCGCCGCCGCCGCCGATGGACTGGACTTGCGCGCCCGCGCTGAAGTCGCCCAGCGTGACGATGTCGCCGGTATTGGTCAGGTCCGCGTCGCCTGCCGCACCGCCGGTGCCGCCCTTGCCGCCGAAGCCAATGGCTGCCGCGCCGTACTGTGCAGCCGCCGCGCTGACGGAGAAGCCGCCGTTGCCGCCACCGCCGCCGACCGACTGGGCGAACAGGCCCTGCGAATAGTTGCCCTCGGTCCAGATGTCGCCGGTCGAGGTGAGCGTGACGTCGCCCGCCGCGCCGCCCGTGCCGCCGCTACCGCCGAAGGAGAGCGAAACGGCGCCGAACTGGGCGCCCGATGCAGAGATCGCGAAGCCGCCGTTACCGCCGCCGCCGCCGATGGACTGCGCGCGCGCGCCGGCCGAGAAGTCGCCCGAAGTCGTCAAGTCGCCATCAGAGTCGACCGAAACGTCGCCCGCCGAACCGCCGACGCCGCCGGTGCCGCCCATCGAGAGGCTGACCGCGCCGAACTGGCCGCCTGCCGCCGAGATCGCGAAACCGCCGTTGCCGCCGCCGCCGCCCAGCGACTGGGCGAAGATGGCGTCGGCATTGTTGCCCAGCGTCTGGATGTCGCCGGTGCTGTCGATGCTGACATTGCCGGAGGAGCCGCCGTCGCCGCCCTTGCCGCCGAACGAGGCGGAAATGCCGCCGCCCTGGCCGCCCGAAGCCGCGATGGCGCCGCCGCCATTGCCGCCGCCGCCGCCGACCGACTGCGCGAACAGGCCTTGCGAGCTGTCGCCCTCGGTCAGGATATTGCCGGTGCTGACCAGCGTGACCGTGCTGCCGGTGCCGCCATTGCCCGCGCCGCCGCCGAACGCCAGCGAAGCACCGCCGGCCCAGCCGCCGCTGGCCGAAATCGCCAGACCGCCGTTACCGCCGCCGCCGCCGACCGATTGCGCCAGAATGCCGGCCGCAGCCGCGCCCTGCGTCCAGATGCCACCGTCGGAGGTGACCGAAACTTCGTCGCCGTCGCCGCCGTTGGCGCCCGCGCCGCCCATCGACAGGCCCGCAGCGCCGATGCCGCCGCCAGAAATCGCCGCCGAGAAGCCGCCGTTACCGCCGCCGCCGCCCACCGACTGGGCAAGGATGCCGTTGGACAGGTCGCCCACCGTGGTGATCGTGCCGGTGCTGGAAACGGTGACCTTGGCGCCCTTGCCGCCGTTCGCGCCGCTGCCGCCGAAGGCTGCCGACATCGCGCCAATGCCGCCGGCCGATCCGGAAACCGCAAAGCCGCCATTGCCGCCGCCACCGCCCACCGATTGGGCGAAGATACCGTTGGCGCTGACGCCTTCGGTCGAAAGGTCGCCCGTCGAGGAGACGGTGACATCGTCGCCCGCGCCGCCATTACCGCCGCCGCCGCCGAAGGTCAGGCTGGCCGCGCCCGCCGCACCGCCCGCAAGGCCCACCGCGAAGCCGCCATTACCGCCGCCGCCGCCGACGCTTTCGGCAAAGATCGCGTCCGACTGGTCGCCCTTGGTCGAGATATCGCCAACCGAGACGACTTTGACGGTCGATCCGTCCGAACCCGCGCCGCCGACGCCGCCGAAGGTGGAGGTGATCGCACCGATGCCAATCGCCGCGCTGGCCGCGAAACCGCCATTGCCGCCGCCGCCGCCGACCGACTGCGCGAAGATGCCGCGCGACTGGTCGCCCTCGGTCGTGATGTCCGTGGCGCTCTCGACATCGACGAGGCCACCTGCGCCGCCCACGCCGCCGCCGCCGCCGAAGCTCATCGCCAGCGAACCGCCGAGCGAGGCCCCCGCCGCAACCGAGAAGCCGCCGTTACCGCCGCCGCCGCCGACAGAGCTGGCGAAGATGCCGTCCGAAAGCTGGCCCTTGGTGGCAATCGTGCCTTGCAGGCCGACGCGCACGGCGCCACCCGAACCGCCCGAGCCACCCGAGCCACCGAATGCGATCGACGCCGTCGCGCCAATGCCCGCCGAAGCCGAGAGCGCAAAGCCGCCATTGCCGCCGCCGCCGCCGACCGACTGGACGAACAGGCCGCTCGAACGGTCGCCATAGGTCTCGATATAGGCAGCGCCCATGTCGGAGCTGGCCGTCGTGCAGGCGGAGTTGGTGTTGACGCAGATATCGCCGCCCGCGCCGCCGCCGCCGCCCGAACCGCCGAACGCGGCGCTGGCGAAGAGCCCGCCCGCCACCGCCGAACCGCCGTTGCCGCCGCCGCCGCCAATCGATTGCACGAAGATCGCGGTCGCGTCGTCGCCCGAAGTCGAGACGAGGCCGGTTTCGTTGAGGACGACCTTGCCGCCCTTGCCGCCGTTGCCGCCATCGCCGCCAATCGCGAGCACGCCGGTGCTGGAACCGCCGTTGCCGCCACCGCCGCCGATCGATTGCGCAATGATACCCAGAGCCTGGTCGCCCTGGGTCGTGATCATACCGCTGTTGGTGACCGTGACTACGCCGCCGTTACCGCCGCCGCCACCCGAACCGCCGATCGAAATGAGACCGGTCGAGGAGCCGCCGTCACCACCGCCGCCGCCGACCGACTGCGCCTGAATGCCGATGGAGCGCAGGCCCGTGGTCAGGATCGAACCGCCGTTGGTGACCGTGACATTACCGCCGGGACTCGTGCCCGAGCCGCTGCCGCCGATCGCGGCAAGGCCGGTCGAATTGCCGCCGGCGCCGCCGCCGCCGCCCACCGATTGCGCGAAAATGCCGCGCGCGTAATCGCCAGTGGTCTTGAGCGCGCCCTGATTGTTGACAACCACGGCCCCGCCAAGACCACCGCTTGCGCCCGAACCGCCAAGGCCGACAAGACCGACCGCGCCGGAACCCGCGCCGCCACCGCCGCCAACCGACTGTGCGAAGATCGCATCTGCCCATGAACCGGACGTGGTGATCGAACCGCCCGAGGTCTGCGTGACCTGGACCAGTCCGCCGTCGCCGCCGCCCGCGCCCGAACCGCCGAGCGAGACAAGACCGCCGGTGCCCGCAGCCGAACCGCCGCCGCCGCCAACCGACTGGGCGAAGATACCCTTGCCCGAAGCACCGGTCGTCACCATCGTCGCGCCCGAAGACACGTACACGGTGCCGCCATTGCCGCCGCCCGCGCCCGTGCCGCCCAGCGCGGCCAGACCGCCGCTGACGCCGGCATTGCCACCGCCACCACCGATCGACTGCGCCATCACGCCGTAGGAGCCGATGCCCGCCGTGGAGACATAGGCGCCATCGGCGATGGCGATGCTGACGGTTCCGGCATCGCTGCCTTCGCTGCCGGCGCTGCCCAGCGCCACCAGACCGACCGTCGTGCCACCGTTGCCGCCGCCGCCGCCTACCGATTGCGCAAAGAAGGCATGGGCATAATCGCCGGTCGTCTTCGTGGAGGAATCGGAGCCCGCAGTGATCGTGGCGTTGCCGCCCGCGCCGCCCGCGCCGCCGGAGCTGGAATCGGCGAATACGCCGCCACTGGTGCCGCCGCTACCGCCCGAACCGCCCACCGACTGCGCAAGGACGCCGTGCGCGCCGTCGCCGGAAGTCTGGACCACGCCGTTCTGGTTGACGAGGACATTGCCGCCCTTGCCGCCGTAGCTGCCGCCGCCGCTAGACGCGACGAGGCCGAAGCTGTCGCCGCCGCTGCCCGCCGTACCGCCGAGGCTTTGTGCCAGAATGCCGATCGAACCGGCACCGCTGGTGGCAACGGAACCCTCGTTGGTGACTGCCGCATTGCCGCCCACGCCCGGCGAACCGCCGCCCGAGCCGCCGCTGGACAGCCAGCCGGAACCACCATCGCCGCCCTTGCCGGCCGAGCTGCTGACGAGGATGCCATAGGCACTCGTGCCCGTGGTCACCACGCTCGCCGTGCTGACCAGACTGACATCGCCGCCTACGCCGGCAGTGCCGCCGGTGCCCCCGTGCGAGCCGAGATAGCCGTTGCCGCCCTTGCCACCGTTGCCACCAATGCTCTGCACGATGACGGCGGCAAGGCCGCTGGACTGCGACGAAATCGAGCCGGAGATGGAATCGGTGATGTCCGGACCATTCGAACCCGAACCACCGTTACCGGCCGAGATGAACAGCGCGCCGATGTGCCCGTTGCCGCCGCTGCGGCCGCGCTGGACGTTGCGATAGGTGCGATCGCCCGGATCGGAGGGCAGATCGATGTTGTCGGCCCCGCTCGCATTGGTGGCGGGAGCGACCGAGGTCACGACATCGGTGGTGCTGATCGTGCTGTCGGCAGAGCTTTGCAGCGACACCGAAGTGACTGCGCCGCCGGTATTGGTCGTAACGGCGGTGACGGTATAGGTCGTGCCCGAAACGTCGAAAGTCTGCCCCACTTCGGTGGCGAGCAGGATCACATTGTTGCTGGCCGTCTGCACCTGCATCGGCGGCATCTGCGTGGTGACGACTTCCAGCTCGCCGGTAAGCGGGTTTTCGATCTGCGACCCGACAGGCGGCATCACGATCGGCCCCGGAGTGGGGGTCGGGGTGGGGGTCGGCGTGGCGGACGGCGTCGGTGCGGGGGTGGCAGATGCCGCGAAGGGCACGACCCCGCCCAGAACCATCATTGCAGCAAGCGTCGCCACGGACGTTCCCGCGCGCCATGAGCGGGCAGAGCGCGTCTCTCCCGTGCTCTCGGTGGAACGGCCAGCGAAAGTGTCAATAATGTTCAAGGTGAAGCCCCCCGGAGCCTGATCGGCCTGTTGTCCGGCCCGCCTCAGGAGCGGGATGGCCCTGCTGTACGCCACGCGGCGATCAGCAGGAATCCGGGACAACACATAGAAAATGTCAGAATAATTTCCTGCTTATCAAAGCGTTAGAAAATCATTCGCGATGTCTTGAGACGCGGCGATGCGTCAAAGCCGCCCTTTCCGCACTGCCTTATGCAGCGCGGATCGGGCGGCTCTGGTACGGCCGGAAAATCAGGTCGTGCGGGAAACTGCCGCCAGCGCGTCCCACTTCGCCTGCGAAGCGATCTGCGCATGGATCGCGGGCAGCGCACCGGCTTCACGCAGGCGCAGGAACTGCTCGTTCGGCAGCGCTTCGAAGCGGGTGCGATCTACTGTGCTGTATTCGACCAACAGACTGGGATCAGTTGCATCAGGCGCAGTGTAGTGCACACGCTTTACTTCGAAAAGCTCCAGCTCTTCCAGCAATGCGATCAGCAAACGCGTGCGGGCCTGCGCGCTTTCGTAGTTCTCGCAGAATCGCAGCGCCTGAAGGGTCAGCTCGGTGGCTTCACCGCTGTCGAAGAGCGCGACGGCACCGTCTTCGGCCTTGCCGGCGACGCGGCCGGAAGCGTGATCGAGGCAGAGGATCAGGCGTTCGCTGCCTTCATCACGCGCAAACACGAAAGGATAGCGGCGCAAATAGGCGGGAATATAGGCCCCTGCCTGATAGCGGCCTTCCGAAACGAACAGATTGCGCTCCGCTTCCAGTCCGGTGACGACGTAAGGCTGGCGATCGTCGCCGAAGAACAGGATGGGATAGTCGAGCGAGGCCCGTTCGAACTCGTCCACCGTCAACTGGATCATCGGCGCACCGGCGGCAAAGCCGAAATCGGTCGGCGCCACGATCACGGCCGCATCGGCGTGAGTCGCGCTGTGTACGGGACGGGGGTCGCGATAGAGCGGAAGGCTTCCGTTAACCTGCGGCGCGTAGGCGGCACCGGCCGCAACATTCGCGGCCTTGCGATTCTTCTGCTTCGATTCCGTCATATACCCCACCGAAAAAATCAAACCCCGTCGCCGCCGACCTGAACTTTCGTGCGCAATGCGCGCCGTCAAATCTGCAACTTTGGTACGATTTTGGCATTATAGAGCGGTTAACGCCCCCGCAAGCATGTCCCCTGTGAAATTTATTTCCGAATGGTCAAAAGTGCGCAATACGCGCAACCACCTATGGTTAAAATGACACTAAACGCACAGAAGGGCCAGCACGGTACTCGCTGAGCATCGATACAATCGGATAATACTGCGGTTCATTTTGACAATAACGATACCATTACGGACTTTGAGAAAAATTTGCTTCAGTAAATTTTCCGAGAAATGACCTGTGCTTGCACTGAATTGCGAAACATAGGTCTGCATTGCCGCTTTGTCAGATCAAGGCCGCGTGTACGTTGCGCAATGTTATCTCGTTGGGCAACGCACTTATACGCTACAAACAGCATCTTTGCCGTCGGCGATCATCGTCCACACATCTTGACGGTATTATCGCCTCTGCCGAGCCTTGTGCGGGACCGAGGAAGTCCTCTCGGGCACAAATTTGTGCCCATACTATCCACATGAATTTCCTGTGAAACCAGCGCCGATCGAGCCATCCCAAGCGCCAACCGGAACGCAATGCAACAGCCACGTAGAGCTCGCCGTTGCGACCGGAGCAGCGACCGAACCATATGTCGCGTTTGTTGCATCGCTTGACGCGACCCGGTTTGGGGCATACGTGTAGATCCAGATGATAGCGCTACCTAATGCGCTACAGAGCCAATACGTGAGTTGGAGCCCCGCGCTCCGACGATCAGTTCGGTTGAAAAAGGGGAGGAATGATGAAGGACATGCCATCTTTGCGCGCGCATCTCTTGGGTGGGGCCGCGCTTATTTTTTGCCACAGCGTGCCAGCGCTGGCACAAGACACCGTTCCGGCAGCTGCACCGCCTTCGGATACGCAAGCCGCACAGAAAGAAGCCACTGCGGCCGACATCATCGTCACCGGCTCGCGCATCGCGCGCAACGGCTTCGATGCCTCCACGCCGGTCAGCGTGGTGAGCCAGGAAGACATCAAGCTTTCGGGCAATGTGAATGTCGAGCGTACCCTGTCCGAACTGCCTCAGGTGGTCGGCTCGCAGCTTGGCAGCGCGACTTCGAACACGGTTCCCGGCGGCTTTGCCGACGTCAATCTGCGCGGGTTCGGCTCGACGCGTAACCTGGTGCTGGTCAATGGACGGCGCTATGCCATTTACGGCCCCGAACAGGTCACCGATCTCAACACCATCCCGTCCAGCCTGATCGCCCGCACGGAAATCGTGACCGGCGGCTCTTCGGCAGTCTATGGCTCGGACGCGATCACCGGCGTCGTCAACTTCATCATGCGCGACGATTTCGAGGGTGTGGAAGCGCGCGCGCAGCTCAACATGGACCGTCCGACAGGCACGCCCGTCTACACGTTCGACCTGACCATGGGCGGCAATTTCGCGGATGGCCGCGGCAATCTCGTCGTCTCAGGCAACTATCTCAACCGTGGGTCGATCACGCGCGGCGAGCGCGGCGATTTCGCCTATGACTCGCTGTCGGACGGCTGCGTCGTTCCCGGGAGCGGCAGCAGCAGCCGTGCGGGAACGCCCTTCACACCGCCGTCCGGTCAGGGCTGCGTCGCCGGTGGCGGCCAGCTGGGCTTCGTAGCCGGCGGCAGCGGCGACATTCCCAACGGTCGCTTCTCCGGCATCCCGGCCTTCGGCGGTTCGAACACGGCGCTGAACGCGGCCTATGCCGCTGCGGGCCTTTCCTCGCTCACCTCGCGCGGGTTCACCTTCAATGACGCGGGAACCACCGCGCGTCCGCAGATCTCGCCGCAGGACGACTTCAACCTCGGCCCCGACAACTACCTGATCCAGCCGCAAAAGCGCTGGATGATCAACAGCTTCGGCCACTACGACGTCACCGACAGCGTCACCGGCTACATGGAGCTTCACTACAGCAACAACGTAGTAAACGCCCGCCTCGCACCGACCAATGTCGGCGCGCCGACGCTGTTCGATGTCGACAATCCCTATCTGACGCCGCAGCTGCAGGACGTACTGCACCAGCTCGATCTGGCGGAAACCGGCACCACCACCGTCACCAGCGGCACGTCCACGCGCACGACCACGCCGGGCGACGGTCTGGCCGTGCTCACCGCCGGCCGGCGCTACAGCGAAGTCGGCCCGCGTCTGGCCAGCGAACGACGCAACGTGTTCCGCGGCGCCTGGGGCCTGAAGGGCAAGATCGGCGATCTGTCCGAAGATTTCTTCACCGATCTGAAGTTCGACGCCTATTACACTTATGCGCGCAGCGAGGACACGCTGCTGCTGCAGAACGCGATCTCGCGCAGCCGCCTGCAGGCCGCTTTGCTCTCGGTGGGTGGTGCAGACCCGGTCTGCAACATCTTCGGCCAGAACGTCTCGGCAGACTGCGCGAACGCAATCCGCATCAGTGCCACCAACTCCACCATCGCCACCCAGCAGGTGGCGCAAGGCAGCATCACCGGCACCGCGTTCAAGCTTCCGGCCGGCCCGGTGGGCTTCTCGCTCGGCACCGAATGGCGCAAGTCCAGCGCCACCTTCACGCCGGACTCCTTCCTGGCATCGGGCGACGTCGCGGGCTTCAACCCCGGCCTTCCGACCAAGGGCGACGTTTCGGTGAAGGAAATCTTCGGCGAGCTTCGCGTGCCGCTGGTGCACGATACACGGTTCGTTGAAAGCCTGGTTGCCAATGGCGGCTTCCGCTATTCGGACTACAGCCTTGCGGGCGTGGGCGGCCAATGGACCTACCTTGGCGGTCTGGACTGGCGCGTCAACCGGGACATCGCGTTCCGCGGCCAATACCAGCGCGCCATCCGCGCGCCCAACGTCAGCGAGCTGTACGGCGGCGTGACCCGCGTGGTCGGCGTTGCGACCGATCCCTGCTCCTCGCGCGCGCCCACCGCACAGCAGACCGCCGCCGTGCGCGCCGTCTGTGTCGCCACCGGCGTTCCGACTGCTGCGGTGTTCACCGACGCGGTGCAGCCCAACAGCATCATGCCGGCCGACTTCGGCGGCAATCCGAACCTGGGTGCCGAAAAGTCCGACACGGTCACGTTCGGTGCAGTGCTGACGCCCAGCTTCGCGCCCCGACTCTACCTTAGCGTCGATTACTTCAACATCTCGCTCGACGGCGCGATCTCGTCGCTGGGTGGTGGTCTCCAGAACACGCTGAACCTCTGCTATACCGTCATTCAGGACGCCAATAGCGAGTTCTGCCGCGCCATTGTCCGCAATCCCAACACGGGCGAGATCAACGACCCTTACGTGGCGCAGATCCGCAACGCCAATACCGGCAAGCTCAAGACCTCCGGCATCGACTTCGCGGCGCGCTACTCGTTCAACGTGGGCTTCGGCCTGCCGGGCGTGGGCGAGACCAGCTCGTTCGATATCAGCAGCAGCATGACCTATCTGGACGAATTCACCTCCGTCCCGGTCGCCGCCCTGCCCGATATCAAGAACGAATGCGCCGGAGCCTACGGCCCGACGTGCGGCCAGCCGCTTCCGCGCTGGCGCGGCACGACGCGCATCACCTGGAATGTCGAGGATCTCAGCCTCAGCCTGCGGCACCGCTATATCGGCAAGGTCACGACCGACCGCTTCGTCGTGCCTGACCGTCAGGGCGCGGCCAATGCGCCGGCACTGGACAGCTTCGCCTATCCGGTACTCAAGGCGCAGAACTACTTCGATCTGTCGTTCAACTATACGCTCAAGGACGGGATCGAAATCTTCGGCGGCGCGAACAACATGTTCAACAACAAGCCTCCGGTGACGACGCAGGGACCGAACGCCAATACCTTCTCGGCCACGTATGACGTGCTCGGGACGGAGTTCTTCCTTGGCGCCCAGCTGAAGTTCTAAAATACAATGGGACGGGAAGCGGACGGATCCGCTTCCCGTCCAACAGACCCGCTACGGGGGAGAGAATAATCATGGGGTTTGACCGGCGCGCCTTCATCCAGGGCGGAATTCTGGCGGGCGCGGCCTCCCTCACACAGGCCGCTGCGGGCGCACCGGGCAAACTGCTCATGTCGGCAACGGGCGGCGGCGTGGTGGACGTCCGCCACTTCGGCGCCAAGGGTGACGGCCGCACGATAGACAGCGGCGCGATCAACAAGGCGATCGACCATGCCGCCTCGCTCGGCGGCGGCACCGTCTATTTTCCGGCGGGCACTTACGCCAGCTATACGATCCGCCTCAAGAGCAACATCACGCTCCTGCTGGGAGACGGCGCCACGCTGCTGGCCGCCGCGCCCACGGAGACGCACGGCTACGACCATGCCGAACCCATCGGCGACTGGGGTGCCTATCAGGACTTCGGCCATGGCCATTGGCGCAACAGCCTGATCTGGGGCGAAGACCTCCACGATATCGCCATCCTCGGACCCGGCCTGATCTGGGGCAAGGGGCTGGGCCGGGGCGACGGCAAGGACAACTGGCTGAACGATCCCACCGGGCCGGGCACCGGCAACAAGGCGATCGCGCTCAAGAACTGTCGCAACGTCATCCTGCGCGACGTGCACATACTGGAGGGCGGCTGGTTCGCGCTGCTCGCAACCGGCGTCGACAATCTCACCATCGACAACGTGTTGGCGGACACCAACCGCGACGGGTTCGACATCGATTGCTGCCGCAACGTGCGCATCAGCAACTGCACGGTCAATTCCCCTTGGGATGATGGGATTTGCCCCAAGAGCAGCTACGCGCTGGGCCATCCCCGGATCACCGAGAACCTCACGATTTCGAATTGCTTCGTCACCGGCAACTATGAAGTCGGCTCGGTGCTGGACGGCACCTGGCGCAAGATGCCCGCGTCCTTTGCGCCGAAGATCCACGGGCGCATCAAGTTCGGCACCGAATCCAACGGCGGCTTCCGCAACATTGCGATCACCAACTGCATCTTCGAGGACAGCCGGGGTCTTGCCTTCGAGACAGTGGACGGCGGGGTGGTAGAGGACGTGACGGTCAGCAACATCACCATGCGCGGCATCATCGATGCGCCGCTGTTCCTGCGCATCGGCAAGCGGATGCGCGGACCGGCAGGCGTGCCCATCGGATCGATGAAGCGAATCCTGATCCAGAACGTGGTCAGTTCCAACGCCACTATCCTGCCCTCGGTCATCGCGGGCCTTGCCGATCACCGGATCGAGGATGTGACTATCGCCGACTGCCATTTCCATCACGTGGGGGGCGCCCCGGCGGAAATGGCCCGCGTCCGGCCTCCCGAGGCCGAACTGGCCTATCCCGAAGCGACCATGTTCGGCGACCTTCCTGCAACCGGCTTCTTCGTTCGCCACGCGCGCAACATGCGTTTCAGCAATGTCGAGGTGTCCGTGGCCGCTCCCGACCCCCGCGCGGCGTTCCGACTGGAAGATGTGCGAGATGCCGACTTCATCGACATCCGTGCGCCCGGCCGCCCGACCTATTCGCTGGAGGGGGTAACCGGCTTTCGCAGCACCGGTGGCCGCGGGATGGAAGACCGCCGCGCCGATGGGCCGCTTTCGGACGAGTTCTAAACCGCGAGGGCAGATCCGGGCGCGAGTATCCGGGCGGCGCAAGTGCCGTCAGTATACTCACGACCCGAAACTTAATCGGTCCAAGCCGCACCGTCCTGCCTAACTGCACCGTCGCCCCCGCGAAGGCGGGGGCCCCGCTTCTTGGCGACGTCTCGCCCTGCACAACAGAAGCGGGATCCCCGCCTTCGCGGGGATGACGAGGTTGATTTGGATCCGTTGTTTGTCGCCGTTTGTCAGTTGAGAAATTTGTCAGCCGCGCAGCGCCTGCCCGTAACCCAGCCTAAGCCTTGCGCCGAACCGGCGCGGCGGCAAAAGCGGCCGCAATCGCGTCATGGAAAGGCTTCGCGCGAAAATCCGCATCATACGGACACGGCCGCTTGGGCAACCCGTCCGGACGCGGGCGCAGACCGTTCAGCCAGCTATAGCGATCGGACAGCCCCCAGCACATCACGGTATCGATCTGCCGATAGGACAACATCAGATCGAGATAGGCCTTGGCATGCGCGGCGACCTCGGCATCGCGCGGACCGATGGCGCCCGGCAGCGGGTTGTCGTGAATGTCCATCTCGGTAATCAGCAGGTCGAAGCCCATGCCTGTCACTTCATCAAGGAAGCGACGCCAGGCGGTCTCGTCCAGCGCGCCGAGCCCGGTGGGCGTGTCGCTATACTTGCTGCCAAGGTGGCTCTGGACGCCCAGCGCGTCGACCGGCGTGCCGCGCTTGCGGAACTCTTCCAGCAGCCGCAACACACCATCGCGGTGCACGCCCTCATCGCTGCGCCAGCCCATGTAGTCGTTGTAGACAAGCTGGGCCTTGGGCGCGGCCTGCCGCGCGGTGTGAAAGGCGATATCCAGCGTCTCGATCGCGCCCAGACGCTGCGACAGCGCGGTTTCCCGAAGCTCGCCGGTTTCGGAATCGACCGCTTCGTTGACGACGTCGAAACTGTCCACGCGCGGCGCATAGCGACCTGCCACGGTGGAAACGTGCTGGGTCAGCAGCCGCTCCGCCTCGGCCTTGGGGTTCGCGCCGTAGTCATGCTTTGACACCCATTCGGGCATCCAGTGCTCGCTGTGCCAAAGCAGTGTGTGCCCGCGCACGCCCATTCCATTGGCCGTCGCCCAGTCCACGATGCGGTCGGCGCCAGTGAAGTCGAAGTGCTCCGCATCGGGCCGGGTCGCCGCCCATTTCATCTCGTTTTCAGGCACGACCAGCGCGCATTGCGCAGCATTAAGCGCGCGATAGCGCGGGTCCGCGAAGTTGTTCTTGCCCACGGTGCTGCCGAACCGAATGCCCTTGGCCGCGCCAAGCGATGCGAGCGAATCCGCCTCTCGCGCGAAGGCGGGCATGGGCAGCGCCATGGCGGCGGCACCGGCGATCAGGGTGCGGCGGCTGAGCTTCATGGCGTCGGGTCCTTGGGTCATAACGATACCTGTTCGTTGGCGCGCAGCGTCAGGCTGCGCGGCTTGCGGCCCGCCAGGCGCAGGCTGATGGTCTGGGGGCGCGGGTCGATGCCCACGAGATGGCGCGGAATGCCCTGCGCGTCGGTGACGAGGCGGGCCGAACCGCCCGAGATCCGGGCCATCGGCGCGCCGTCCAGAGTAAGATCGGCACCGCCCGCGCCGTAAACCATGGCGGCAGTTCGTCCGCCGTCCGTCCGCATCGAAAGGCGGGCATCCTGCGCGGCAGCGTGGCCCGGGCGAACGTTCCAGTGCAGGCCGTCAGCCTCCTCACAGACGCCGACCAGCCGCCAGCTGTAATCGACCATGACCAGCGCGGCCGGGGAATAGCCCGGCGCTTCCTCATGGGTGAACGCGCCCGTGTGCGGGTTCATCTGCTGGCGGAAGGTCATGTCACGCTGGAGCGCATCGCACCACTGGTCCATCATTTCGGTGAACTCGGCAGAGCGGCCGTAATGGTCGAACCACCGGCCCGCCCGCAACGCGGTCAGCGCCTGCGTCGCGCCGCCCCAGCTGTTGGCGGGGAAAGAGCCGACGAAAGCGGGATCGTCCATCGCCACCGAGGTCAGCGGGAACGGCGCCCAGAACGCCTTGGGATTGTGCAACTGCCGCGTCCAGAGCGTGTCAAACAGCGCCTGATCGGGCACATGCTCCCCGCAGACGCGCGACAGGATGTCCGACCGGACGCGGACGAAATCGCCCTTGGCATCCAGATCGTAGAAGGCGGCATCCTCCGGCACGTAGAGTTTCGTGAGGATAAGGCCGCGAATGTGCTCGGCCTGCTCCGCCCAGCGATCCGCGTCCGCCGTCTTGCCCAGCGCGCGCGCCATTTCGGCGAGTGCCTGCCTGCCGCCGAAGACCGTTGCAGAAAGGTCCGGGCAGAGACGCGGCAGAGTGGCGATGGGATGATGCGTGCGCGCATCCTTGTTGGGACACTGGTTGGGCATCCCGGCCCAGCGCGGGCTGTTGTCATGCCCGGTGTCGTAAGTGCAGAAACCCTCCACCAGCCCGGTTCCGCGCGTATTGCGGTATCTCATCAGCCAGCCGTCCCATGCCGAGCAGGCGCGGTAGGCCGCTTCCAGCAGAGCGCCGTCACCCGTCGCACGCGCCAGTTCCCATGCGGTGGCGGCGATGGGCACCACCATCTGGATCTGCCCGAAGCCGGTTTCCGCCAGCTTGTTGTTGGCGGGCAACTGGCCATCGGCGCGCTGCAATTCGAAGAAGGTCATGTGGCTGTTGCGCGCCACGTCCGGGCGGAACTTGCGATAGACCAATGCTTCGTGCGGGCCGCATTCCTGCCAGATGCCCTGATAAACCGCGCCCTCGATCAGCACCGGTTTGCTGACGTAGGGCATCGTCTGGACATTGGCGGCCAGCACGTCGAGCGCCTTGTCATAGGCGGCCTGCCAGCGGGCATTGCCGGTTCGGAAGCTCGGCGCGTCGAAGCGGGGGGCGTTCTCCGCCGTTTCCGCATGCGCGCGAAAAGCCATGCCGGCACCGGCAACGGCCGTGGAGATGAGGAAGGAGCGACGGTCCATGCGGGTCTTTCCAGCTTGATCAGGGTGCGGCGGGCGCGGGATGTTCTACGCGGAACCAATCCACATCGATCGATCCGCCGGGCGCGCCGTGCGTGAAGGTGAACAGTCCGGGCCGCGAGCCCTTCCACCACGAGAACGGCGCCAGAGCGATCGGATCGCCCATCGGCCGGAAAGCGCGCCCGTCGAGGCTGTAGCTATAGCGAACCGTCTGATCCGCACCGACCTCCGCGCGTAATTCCACGGCGGGTGCGGACAGAACCGAACCGGCGGTTTCCACCCCCGCCGATGCGAGTGTCAGGTGGGCCTTTCCGCCCTCTTGCACGACACCGATCCAGCTTGGTTTCACGCCGAACAGGGTCAGGCCCGCGCGCTGGCCGTCGGTCATGTGGTCGATCTCGATCCGCGTGGTGATCCGGCTGGAGGGGCCTTGCAGGATCTGCGTCAGCGTGTTGCGGGCCGTGACGAGATGCTCGGCGGGCAGCGCATTCAATCGCAGGAAACCGCGCCGGGCCGTCAGGCTCCACGCGCCGTCGTCCGGGTTGTGGTTCCATTCCCATTGCGGGCCGAGACGGGGCGCGGAGAACGCGTCCGAATCCTGCAAACGCACATTGGGCGTCCACGATCCGGTATCGGGCGCGGCATGTTCGGAAACCGGCTGTCCGGTCTCCGCGCCGGGCAGGACATCGCCGATCACCGGCCAGTCATCCACCCATTTCAGCGGTTCCAGATAGGTGATGCGGCCAAAGGCGCCCGTGCTGTTGAAATGGACGAACCAGCCCTGCCCCGAAGGCGTCTCCACCCAGCCCCCCTGATGCGGGCCTTCGAGCGCGCTCCTGCCCTGCGCCAGCACGACTTTCGCCTCGTAAGGCCCGCGAATGGACCGCGAGCGCAGCGCCACTTGCGCGCCCTTCGACACACCGCCGAACGGCGCGAGGATATAGTACCAGCCATTGCGCTTGTAGAACTTGGGCCCTTCGAGGATCGGCAGGTTCTGCTTGTCCTCGACGATCACTTCGCCCGTATCCAGCACGCGCTTGCCGTCCGGGCTCATGCGGTGGAGGATCAGCGGCCCGGCGCCGTGGCGCGAATGGACCAGCCAGGCCTGACCGTCATCGTCCCAGAAAGGACAGGGATCTTCCAGCAGGGGCTGGTCGATCACTTTGACCGGCGCGCTCCACGGCCCTTCCGGCTTCGCGGCGGTGGCCATGAAGATGCCTTCGTCCGGGGTGGCCCAGTAGACATAGAACAGGCCGCCGTGATGCCGGATCGAAGGCGCCCAGACGCCGCCCGCGTAGCGCGTGCCGCCTACCGGCTTCGATATGCCGTCGTTCAGCGTGTGCGGCCCCGGCATGTCGTATTCCGGTGCGAACGGCAGGCGCGGCAGGACATGACCGAGGATCGACCAGTGAACAAGATCGCGCGAGTGCAGGATCGGGATCCCGGGCGAGAAATGGAAACTCGACGCCACCAGATAGTAATCGTCCCCCACGCGCAGCACGTCCGGGTCCGAATAGTCGGCATAGAGGATGGGGTTTTGATACGTGGCGCCGGGCGCGGCGGCCGTGACGGACGCTCCGCCCAGCGCGAAGGCGCTCAACAGCATGAGAACAGGCACTTTTCGTGCGATTGAAGCCATCCGCCCCTCCATTGCGGGACGCTCGGGGCGGATGTGACCGCTCCCGTTTCGCCTCCGCCGACCCTCTCTATTTTTCCCGATCATGGTGCGAAGCCAGACCTCGCGCAATGATTTTCGTTAGCGCTACCATTTCACAATCAAATAGGCATGATTTCGCCCTGCCCCGGGACGTTTACGACGCGCTTTCCGCTTAAGTGCCTAAAGCGTGACGCCGCGCTTCCAGATCGCGATATCGCGCTCGCCATTGAGTTCGTTCCGGGCCGGTCGCCCCGAAGCGATGGCGCAGATCGTTTCCATGATCGCCCTCGTCCCCGCCTCGAAACCGTCGTCCAGCACGACGGCCGTGTCGAAATCGATCCATTTCGATTTCCGCTGGGCGAGATCGTGATTGGTGGCGAGCTTGAGCGTCGGCACCGGGCTGCCCAGCGGCGTACCGCGGCCGGTCGAAAACAGCGTCAGCGTCACCCCCGCAGCGGCAAGCGCGGTCGTCGAGACGGCGTCGTTCCCCGGCGCCTCCAGTAAGGTGAGACCACGCTCGGTAATCCGGGCACCATAGCGCAGAACCTTGCTGACGCGGGCGCGGCCGCCCTTCTGCACCGCACCGAGCGATTTCTCTTCCAGCGTGGTGATCCCGCCCGCGACATTGCCGGGGCTGGGATTTTCGGAAATCGGTTCCCCATGCGCGATGAAGTAGCGCTTGAAGTCGTTCACGACCTCAACGATGTCCTCGAACACCTCGCGGTTGACGGCGCGGCGCATGAGCAGACGTTCCGCTCCGAAAATTTCAGGTATCTCGGTGAGCACCGCATAGCCGCCGGCCTGCGTCACAAGGTCGGCGGCCCGGCCGATGAGGGGGTTGGCGGTCAGGCCGCTCAAGCCGTCGGATCCGCCGCACTTCAGCCCAAGGCGAAGCTCGGAAATATCGACCGGTTCGCGGCGATCCTGCCCTGCCATCGCGACGAGGTCGGCGATTGCCGCATGGGCATCCTCGTACTCGTCCTCGCTCAACTGCGCGCCGACGCTGCGCACGCGCTCGCGGCGTTCGGCGGGGATACGCTCCAGCAAGGCGGCAAGCTGGTTTTCCTCGCAGCCCAGCCCGAGCAGCAACACGCCGCCCGCGTTCGGATTGCAGGCCAGCGAAGCCAGCAACTGGGCCGTCGCGCCCAGATCGTCACCCAATTGCGAACATCCCAGCGGATGGGGAAAGGCGACGACGCTGTCGACCTCACCGGCATGACGGTCATTCGCTTCACGGGCTATCCGCTCGGCGGTTCGGGCCACGCAGCCGACGGTCGGGATCACCCAGATTTCATTGCGCGTGCCCACGGAACCGTCCGCGCGGCGATAGCCGTCGAACTGCCACGTGTCCGCAGGCGGCGCCGACAGACCACCCTCGTCCGGGACGTAAGAGTACGGCTCTTCGGCAACCAGATTCGTGGAGATATTGTGGCTGTGGACATGCGCGCCGACGGGAATGTCCTGCGTGGCGGTCCCGATCGGCCAGCCGTAACGGCATACCAGCGCGCCCGCCGTGATCGGCTCGATGGCGAACTTGTGACCACGCTCGATCGGTTCGACCACCGTGACCCGGCCATTGGCAAGATCGATGGACTCGCCTGCGTCAAGCTGCCGCAAGGCTACCGCCACCTGGTCCTGCGGATCGATCTGGATGGCGGCGGGGATGTCCAAAATGCTCTCCTGACAAAACTCGTTACACTCTCTCGATTGCCCCGCGTTAACACTTGTGCCATCGCTGGCACAACATTTTTTGGGGACCGCCCTTGCCTAAATTGTCGCTTGACCCGAACCGCCTGTTTCCGGCTGAAGCCGCCACCCGTTCCGTGGCGCGCGAGCTGTATGATTCCATTGCGGGACTTCCGATCATCAGCCCACACGGCCATACCGATCCGGCCTGGTTTGCAACCAACCAGCCATGGGAAGACGCGACTTCGCTCCTGCTGGCGCCGGATCACTATCTCTACCGGATGCTCTACAGTCAGGGCATCAGCATGGAGTCGCTTTGCGTTCCCGCCCATGGCGAGACCAGCCCGGCGGACCGGCGCGAGGCATGGCGGATATTCGCCGGCAACCAGCATCTTTTCCGGGGCACGCCCTCGCGCCTGTGGCTGGATCATGTCTTTTCCGAAGTGTTCGGCTTCGAGGATGAGCTTTCCGCCGCCACTGCCGACTTCTATTTCGACCGGATAGGCGAACTGCTCGGCCAGCCCGCCTATCGGCCCCGCGCGCTGTTCGAACGCTTCAATATCGAACTCATCGCGACGACCGAGGGCGCGCACGAAGACCTCGTGCATCACCGCGCGATCCGGGAATCGGGCTGGAGCGGCCGCGTCGTCACTGCCTATCGGCCCGACGCCGTCGTCGATCCCGAGCATGAGGATTTCAAGGAAGCCCTCACCGCGTTCGGAGAGCTTTCCGGCGAGGACGTGTGGACCTGGCAGGGCTACCTGAAAGGCCATCGCGCCCGCCGGGCGAACTTCATTTCCATGGGCGCGACCTCGACCGACCACGGCCACCCTACCGCCCGGACAGCCAATCTCTCGGCGCAAGAGAGCGAAGCGCTTTTCAATAAAGTCATGCGCGGCAGTGTCTCGTCCGAGGAAGCCGAACTGTTCCGCGCCCAGATGCTCACCGAAATGGCAGCGATGAGCATCGAGGACGGCCTCGTGATGCAGATCCATCCGGGCGCCTGCCGCAACCACAACAAGTGGCTGCACCGGGAATTCGGGCGCGACAAGGGCGCCGACATCCCGATGCGGACGGACTACGTCTCGAGCCTGCAACCGCTGCTGGACCGCTTCGGCAATTCACGGGACCTTTCGATCATCCTGTTCACGCTGGACGAGTCGACTTACGCCCGCGAACTGGCGCCGCTGGCAGGCCATTACCCGTGCCTGAAGCTCGGCCCGGCTTGGTGGTTCCACGACTCGCCCGAGGGCATGATGCGGTTCCGCCAGATGACCACCGAAACAGCCGGATTCTACAACACGGTCGGCTTCAACGACGATACCCGGGCCTTCCTCTCCATCCCGGCCCGGCACGATGTCGCCCGCCGCGTGGACTGTGCTTTCCTCGCAAGGCTCGTCGTCGAGGGCCGTCTGAAACAATGGGAAGCGGGCGAACTGGCCGTCGACCTGACCTACAATCTCGCCAAGCAGGCCTACAAGCTGGATGGTCCGCTGAAAAAGCCGACCGATCAATCGCTTGGAAAAGTCGTCGCGTCGGAATCGCGTGTCACGGTATAGCCGGAGCATGGAAGTTTCGGAACGGGGCGCGTCAGGCAACGAGCCCACTATCGCTGATGTGGCCGAGGCCGCGAAAACGTCGATCAGGACGGTTTCGCGGGTGCTGAACGATTCGCCCAAAGTGAACGAGGAGACCCGCGAGCGGGTCAAACGGGCCATTGCCCTGCTCAATTTCCGGCCAAGCCCGCGCGCGCGGGCCTTGGCCATGGGCAGGTCGCTGCTGATCGGCATGCTTCACAATGACCGTAATGCCCTCGTTCTGGACACCGTCCAGCGGGGTATCGGCGGTGAGGCAACGCGGCGCGGATACGAACTGATCACCCACTCGGTCGATCTTGGCGGCGACGAAGCGATTGCGGACGTTCTGGCTTTCGCGCGCCGCACCCGCATCGATGGCCTCGTCGTGCTTCCGCCCGTTTCCGGGATCATCGGCCTGCCGGAAGCACTGAAGGCCGAGAACATCCACGCCGTCGCCGTTTCCGCCGTTCATCTGGACGGCTACCCGGCGGTGGTCCTTTCTCACGAACGCAAGGCCGCCGGCGATGTGGCGAAATACCTGATCGAGCTGGGGCACGATAATATCGCGCTCATCAATGGTCCGCAGGACATGATCTCGGCCCGGGAACGCCGGTCCGGCTTCCTTGAAGCGCTGGATGCATCCGGGATCACTCCGGCCATGGAGGTCGAAGGCGATTACACGCTCGCATCGGGCCGCGCGGCTGCCGAGGAAATTCTCTCCCGCACCTCGCTTCCGACGGCGGTTTTCGCCGCCAACGATATCATGGCGGCGGGCGTTCTGAAGATTGCCGCCGAAAAGGGAATTCGCGTTCCGGACGACTTGTCCGTGGTCGGTTTCGACGGCAGCGTCCTTGCCGAAATGCTGATCCCCAGCCTCTCGACCGTCTCGCGTCCCTTCGGAAAAATGGCGGAACTGGCGACCAGCCACTTGCTGAACCTGATCGAGGGCAAGCCGCTCAAGACGGACAGTCCGCCGCTCGGCCTGACACTCCTTCCTTCACGATCCAGCGGCCCGGCGACACCGAAGCGGCATTCGGAAAAGTAACGATTCACGCCGCCGACAGCGTGTCCGGATCACCCGCCGCCGCCTGATCGAGCAGCCCTTCCCGCTTGGCGACGACCGTTGCCACGAGCACTTGTCCCGCCACGTTCACGGCGGTTCGCCCCATGTCGATGATGGGATCGATCGCCAGCAAGAGACCGGCACCTTCCAGCGGTAGCCCAAGCGTCGTAAGCGTAAGCGTGAGCATCACGACCGCGCCGGTCAGGCCCGCAGTGGCCGCCGATCCAAGGACGGAAACGAAGACGATCAGCACGTAATCGAGAAGATGCAGGGGAATGCCGTAGAAATTCGCGACGAAAATCGCCGCCAGCGCGGGGTAGATCGAAGCGCACCCGTCCATCTTGGTCGTCGCGGCCAAAGGCACGGCAAATGCGGCATATCCCTTTTCGACGCCCATTCGTTCGACCACCAGTTCGGTAACCGGCAACGTTCCGACCGACGAGCGCGATACGAAGCCAAGCTGGATCGCCGGCCATGCTTTCGCGAAGAAGGAAAGCGGCGACAGCCCGTTGAGCAGAAGCAGTACGGGGTAGACGACCAACAGCACGATACCGAGGCCGAGATAGGTCGCGGCGGCAAAACTCCCGAGCTGGTGCAGCATGTCCCAGCCGTAAGTCGCGACGGCCGTACCGATGAGCGCCGCCGAGCCGATCGGCGTCAGTTTGATGATCCAGCCCAGGATCGTGCGCATTACCGCCAGAAACGAGCGTATGACGGCCAGAAACGGCTCCGCCTTTTCTCCGAGACTCAGCGTCGCGAACCCGATTGCCAGCGAAATGACGACGATCTGAAGGGTGTTGAACGAAATCGCGGTGCTTGGGGCGCCGCTCTCACCGATCTTGGTGTTGGCACTCAGCCCAAGGCTGTTCGCCGGGACCAGTCCTTTCAGGAAATCCAGCCAGGTCCCGACGTTTGCGGGCCGGTGGCTCGCCAGTGACCCGGCATCCACGCCCACTCCCGGCTGGACGATGATGCCGACGGCGATGCCGATCGATACCGCGATAAGCGCCGTGATCGCGAACCAGAGAAGCGTCTGCCCCGCCAGCCGGGCGGCGTTTTCAAGCCTGCGCAAGTTCGCGATCGACGTGACGATGGCAGCGAAGATCAGCGGCGGCACGGTCGCACTCAGAAGCCCGACGAAAGTCGATCCGGTCGTCTTCAGCGCGACGGCAAGCCCGTTGAGTTCACCCCCGGCCCCGGTCCCCAGCGCGCGTGCCAAAAAGCCGAGCGCGCCGCCGGCAAGCATACCCACGAGCACCTGGAATCCGAAGCTTCGATAATTGATCGTCATTCATTCCACCCGGCACGGATCGGCCACGCCATCTAATCTCAACTGAATTACTAGACAATATGAGGCCACGGCGGACAAGCAAATTTTTCTACGCCTCCCGATACCGGCCCACGGCGCAGGGCATGCCGGAAAGGCAATCTGCCTCCCGTTCGCCCCCGTGAAAATGCGGCGGCCTAGGCCTCGGTCATTTCACCGATCAGACCGTTCGGATGGTAGTGGCTCGGCGCCACGCCCACGCGCCGCTTGAACATGGTGGTGAAGGCCGAAGCGCTGTCGTAGCCAAGGTCGAAGGCAATGGTGGTGACCCCTTCCCCTGCCGCGAGCCGGGGCAAAGCCACAAGTATACACGCCTGCTGGCGCCACGCTCCCAGACTGAGCCCGGTTTCCTTGCGGAACATGCGCGTAAAGGCCCGGCGGCCGATGCCCAGATCGTCCGCCCACTCGTCAATCGTATCGTGCGGCGTGGGGCGTTCGAGGAAAGCCTGACACTTGCGCGCAATGGCCGCCGTTCTGGGAAACGGCACCGCGAGCGGCACGGTGGGCGCGATCGCAAGTTCGGCCATCAACAGCGCCATCAGCTTCCCGTCACGGCTCTCGACGTCATATTCCGGCTCGATTTCGCACGCCGCAGCGAGAAGACTGCCCAGCAGCGGCGACACCTGGATGACCTTGTTGCGATCACCCAGCGAACCTTCCGCATCAGGCTCGATCAGCACGCTGCGCGTGCTCACCGCGCCGACCATCTTTACCGAGTGCGGGCATCCGGCGGGCGTCCAGACCGCACGCTCGGGCGGTGCCACCCATGCGCCGTGCGGCGTGCTGACAACGACCACGCCCCGCGCCGCATAGATCAACTGGCCGCGCCGGTGTTCGTGCCAATCCAGTTCGAAAGCAGGCGGATATTCGTTACCGATCCCGACAATCGGCCGCGGGATGTGTTCTACCGAAGCTGGATCCTTGATCGGCAATCTTGATGTCCCACTCGCGAAAGTGAAAGACCCATATAGGAATGCGGGCCACTTGTGCAGAGGTTACGGGACATCAACCGACAACAAGAAGACACACGTATGAGCACGTCTGCAGCCGCCCCACGATCCGACGCACCGGAGATCACGGTCTTCAGCGTCATTCTCGCGATCAGTTTCTGCCACCTGCTCAACGACATGATGCAGTCTCTGCTGCCGGCCATCTATCCCAATCTGAAGACGGAACTTCATCTGTCGTTCTCGCAGATCGGGCTCGTAACGCTGGCCTATCAGATCACCGCGTCAATTCTTCAGCCTCTCGTCGGCTTCTACGCGGACAAGCGCCCGACTCCGAATGCGCTGCCCGGCGGAACCCTGTTCTCGCTGGCGGGGCTGATGATCCTCTCGGCCGCGCACACTTACTGGCTGCTGCTGGTCGGCGCCTCGATGCTGGGCATGGGATCTTCGGTTTTCCATCCGGAATCGTCGCGCGTGGCGCGCATGGCGGCGGGCGGGCGGCACGGCCTGGCGCAATCGCTGTTCCAGGTTGGCGGCAACGCCGGGCAGGCGCTTGGCCCGCTCGCAGCCGCGCTTGTTGTGGTCCGCTTTGGCCAGTCGAGCCTTGCGTTCTTCGCGCTGCTCGCGCTGCTGTCCTGTGCCATCCTGTGGAATGTCGGGCAGTGGTACAAGAACCACGGCCTTGCGCTTATCGTGTCGGGCCAGAAGAAGTCGATGGCCATGCCCGCGCTGCCGCGCAAGAAGGCCCTCGGCGGCATCGCCGTGCTCTTGGCCATGATCTTCTCAAAGTACGTCTATCTGGCCAGCCTCACCAGCTACTTCACTTTCTATCTGATCCATCGCTTTGGCGTCTCGGTGGAAACGGCGCAATTCCACCTCTTTGCCTTCCTCGCCGCCGTCGCTGTTGGCACCGTCGTGGGCGGTCCGCTGGGGGACAAGTTCGGCCGCAAATACGTGATCTGGTTCTCGATCCTGGGCGCCTTGCCGTTCACGCTGCTGCTGCCGCATGCCAACCTGTTCTGGACCGGCCCGCTGACGGTGGCGATCGGCCTCATCCTCGCCTCCGCGTTCCCCGCGATCGTGGTGTTCGCGCAGGAGCTGGTGCCCGGCAAGATCGGCATGATCTCCGGGCTGTTCTTCGGCTTTTCGTTTGGCATGGGCGGCCTTGGCGCGGCGGTGCTCGGCGCGGTTGCCGACCGGGCGGGCATCGAGACGGTCTACGCGATCTGCGCCTATCTGCCGGCTATCGGCCTGCTCGCAGTCCTGCTTCCCGATCCGAAAAAGGGTAACTGAGCGCGGCCGGTAAGGCTCAGAAAGCGAAGGAGAGTTGATCGGGATGCGCCGAGCGCCGCCGCGATCCCCGCTCGCGCACGTTATCCTGATCGACCGTGCCGAAGATGACCTTGATCATGTTCAATGCCCGCGCGTTGACCTTGCTCGATGCCTCGAGGCGCCGCACCGCGCGCGCCGGGTCGCGGTAGCCGATCGCCTTGCCCAACTCTATCTCGGACAGACCGCGATTCTTGCGGGCTACTGCCAGTTCGGCCCCGGTCATGAGGAAACTCCGTGGATATCTCGCAATGCGGCAGCGACCGGTCGAAAAACCTGAAGCCGTGCCAGAGAATGGCGCGTTTAAGCCATTTTATCGCGGGAATTCCAGATGGGAACACCTCGCTATCCACTGCCTTTCCCCAACTTGTCGACAGGTGCAGCCGCAGCAGGTGGGGGACGCAGCTTTATTGCCGAACCGGCCGCTGCCGCTGTCAGATTACGATTGCCAGTAGGCTCACGGGCCACCTATTGCCCTGATTCATTGACTCGTTTGCCGGGAAATCACCATGATGCCGCGCTATTTCATCCCGGCCCTCGCCTTCATCCCGACCCTCGCCGCCACCATGGCCGTCGCGCTGCCCGCCCGGGCTCAGGATGCCGTGAGCATCGACATCTACGCCATCCCTTCCAGACCGGTTGTCGAGGCCGTGGCAGCGGCCAGCAAGGATCTTGCGAAACGCGGCATGACGACTTTCTACGCGCAAGGTCATGCGGTGCATGCCACCCTGTACCTTACCCAGTATCCGGCCAGTGCCGAGCCGCAACTGGAAGCCGCGATTGCCAAAGTCGTGAAGGATTACAAGTCCTTCCCCCTGATCCTCGACGGTAAGGAGCGCACCGCATCCAACTGGCTGTTCCTGCGCGTCAAGTGGAGCCCCGCCTTGCAAAGACTGGCGGATTTGGTGACCTTGGCGGCCGAACCCTATCGCGATCACAACGTCTCCCCGCCCGGCTGGATGAGCCAGTATCCGGCCAAGCTTCCCGCCTTTGAACGCTACGGCTCGCCCAACGTGTTCATGCAGTTCGATCCGCACCTGACATTGCTCGCGAACGAGACCAATCCCGGGCTGGCGGCATTCATGGCGGAGACGGACAAGACCCAGCCGCAAACGGTGGGAGAGGTCGAAGGCGTCGGAATCGGCCTTGTCGACACCAATGGTCAGGTCGTGAAAACCCTCGCCGAGTTCCGCTTCTCCGGCCATGCCTGAAGCGCCGAACGGCTCGTCGTCCGCGCAAAATGCGACGAGGCGATTGTCAGCCGGATAGCTCCGAAATCTCCTTGTAAACCAAGCCCTCCAGTGCGGTTTACCACATCGACGCGCGTATAATCGACACGCCTTGCGCTCCCATCGCAAACGGGGGCCCGGACGCCATCTGTCCCGAAATCCACCTCGCTCGGGCATCATCGGCGCAAGGCGAAAAGTGGCGGATTTCCGAGCCTTTTACGGCCCTCTGGCCCCGCCGAAGCCAAACCTCAAGACTCCTCCCGCAAACTGCCGATCCGCCCCCATTCCGACTTTTGACTACTCATTTTCCACCATGTCAAATTTGGGTGACTGAGATTAGGGAGGATTAATGCTCAATAGGTATTTTCCTTAACATGGACTCAAATAGCGCTAGATTGATGAACATCGGTAGTGACAATATGGAAAACAGTCCAAGAAATTGGCAAAAGTCCGGTGGAGAAGATTTGTCCTGTCTGCGCAACTTCGACTGTTGTGAACGCAATAGTCGCAGCATTCATCATGCGCGGGAGCCTTCTTTTCCTGAGGGAGTCGGAAGGAAATAGGCCGTGGCGCGATCCTCGACGACGCAGTGGGACCAATTGGCCCTGAACAGCCTGTTCGACTTGGTTATCCGGCATGTCGACTGCCCCATGGCGGTATTGACGCAGCATAAAGCCGATAGCGAACTTCCTGAAGTCATTGCCATTTCCCACATGGCAGACAGCCTTGCACATGGGATCGCCCATTCGATCCAGCAGGCCGCCGCCTATGACGATTGGCGGTCCGAATCCACCACACTGCGATGCGGGCATTTTGACATCGAGAATGTGCATTTGCCGGATCGCGTCCGGAGTGCCCGCAGAATCACGTTCTCCTGTCCGGTTGACTCGGCCTCGTTCCTCGCCCTTTCGGTCTGCCGCTTCGACACCGACGAGTGGGCGATGCGGGCCCTGGCCGCGCAGGGAATTCACAGCTGGGTGGAGGCTTATCTCCGACTTTTCTGGGAAGCGAAACTGCATCGCGGCCGCGCGGCGGCGCTGGCGGAAGGGCTCGATCTGTTTGATTTCGGGACCTTTCTTCTGGACGCGGACGGCAACATCATTTTCGCCAATGTTCGAGCGTTGCATTTCCTGGAACTGGGCAATGGCCTGCGCCGGGCCGGGCAGTCGGTCACGGCCACCGATTTCGACAACGCGGTGCGATTGCAGACAGCGATCCACCACCTCGCCCACGGCCAGCACAGCGCCGCAACCGAGATCGACGGAACGTCGCTGATACTCATCCAGCGCGTGAACGCCCGGCCGCTTGTCGCCGTCGTGGCGCGGTTGCCCGATGCGTCACCTGCGCATGGCAGTGCGGCCATCGCCCTTTATGTCCTTGATCCCGATGTCGATGCCCGGCCGCTTGCGACGGCGCTGTGCCGCGCCCATGGCCTGACGATTTCGGAAACCGAACTGGTCATGCGCCTCGTCAAAGGGCTGACCATCGACGCTGCCGCGCGTGAAATGCACATCCAGCCGCAAACCGCGCGCGCCTACCTGAAACAGATTTTCGCCAAGACCGATACCCACCGCCAGACCGACCTCGTGCGGATGATCCTTCGCGGCGTGGTTCATATCAGGCCGTTTGCCGCTCCCCCCTCAAATGGGGGTACGGATTTCGCTCATTTGAGGGCAGGGCAAACACCTGTCTGGGGCTAAGCCGCCCAATCGCTTCGAGTTATATCGCCGAACTGCGGCGTCTTGCGGAAAAGGTGTCGTCTTGGAGGCTCTGAGCAGCCGTTTAACGCGAGAGGAATAGCCATGAGATATGCTCTGTTATTGACTGCCTCGGTCGGCGCATTCGCCTTGGTTGCGGGCCCTGCGCTTGCACAAACAGCCGGTAGCGGCGGCAGCCTTGCCGATGCCACCCGTAATTCGACGGCAACGTCCACCGACAGTTCGACGAACACCTCCACGAACACCTCCACCCCCACCGACAATTCGAATTCCAGCAATTCGGCCGGCCTCGGTTCAGCCAACAACGGTGGCACTTCCGCGGTAACGACGGACGTCAATGCCACCGGCGCCGCCAGCGATTCCAGCGGCCCTGGCTCCGCCAACAATGGCGGCACTTCCGCAGTGACGACGGACTCGCACGACGAGAGCAACCAAAGCGACTCCAGTGGCGCGAACTCCGCCAATAACGGCGGCACGTCCAATCTGGCCCTCGATTCCCATGACGAAAGCAACAGCAGCGATTCGAGTGGGCTTGGTTCGGCCAACAACGGTGGCACGGCCAGTCTGGCGGTAAATGCTTCGGGCGCGGGCAGTGACTCCAGCGGCGTCGGCTCTGCCAACAATGGCGGTACTTCGACGAGCACTTACACGACCCAGACCACCTATTCGTCGCTTGCAGGTACTGTGACCGGCGGCGAAGTCACCTTCTGGCAGCCTTCCGAAGGCGGCTCGGGCGGCGGCCGCGGCGATGGCGGCAATGCAAACGCCGGCAGCCGTGGCGGCGGTGACGGTGGCACCGGCGGTGCCGGCGGCACTGGTGGTGCAGGTGGTGCTGGCGGATCGCCGGTCATGACCTGGAACGCCACGTTCGATAACGGCGCGTTCTCGAACTTTGCCGGTCTGAACGCGATGAACGTCAATACCGGCGTGTTCGCATCGCAAAATGCCAGCATCAATGTGGGCGCGACCATCGGTACGCTCTCCTTGGGCCAGTAGGCCGTGAATGAGGGACCGGCCGCCCGCTGGGCGGCCGGTATCTCTCGGTGCAGTTCCACGCGAAGGAGATGCTCTCTTGTCCCGCTCTCACATTCTCCTTGCCGGAGTCTTCGTACCCGGCCTGCTTCATGCTGCACCCGCATTTGCTTCTGACGATCCCGGCCAGCCGAACGCGGCGGCGCCGGATACCCCGATCGCGCAGCTGAACGCGGCCCCCGATCTCACCTTGCCGGAACCGAAGATCGGAACCGACGCACCCTTTGGCTCCGCCACTGTCGTCGATGAGGCCAAGCTGGCCGACATCACGGGCATGGCCGACGTCAAGGTCCAGGAGCAGACGGCAAACGCGAACAACATCAGCACGATTTCCGGGAATATCATCAACGGTGATCCCACCACCGGCACAATATCATTCGACGGCGGAGCATTCGGCGCCTTCAACGGGCTGGCGCTGATCAACACGAACACGGGCAACAACGTGTCCATCAACTCCGCGATGAATGTTAATGTCGCGATTCAGTAACGAGGCCAAAAGCGGGGCCAATAACGGAATCAGTCGCGGCGCGGCCTGCCTAGTGATGGCAACCGGCATGCTGCTGACGGCCTGTGCCAGTCATCCGATACCTCCAACCGGTTCCACCCTCAGCCTTGCCGCGGGCGACTATGCGTTGCCGGTCAAGAGCATGGCCGAACGCCGCTTTCTGACAGTGGTGCGCCAACGGTACGATTTCAGCTGCGGATCGGCGGCGCTCGCGACCCTGCTGCGATACCACTATGGCGACCTTCAGAACGAGCAGAGCATCTTCGTGGGCATGTGGAACGAAGGGGACCGTGAACAGATCAAGCGCCTGGGCTTTTCCCTGCTGGACATGAAGCGCTACCTCAACGCGCGCGGTATCAAGGCGAACGGCTATGTCGTGACCTTGGCCGACATCCAGCGGACGCAAGTGCCCGGCATCGCGCTGATCAATCTAAAGGGTTACAAGCATTTCGTCGTGGTGAAGGGCGTGGAGGACGGCAAAGTCCTGATCGGCGATCCTTCGCTGGGCATCCGCCTGATCGACGCGAAGCAATTCAGTTCGATGTGGAACGGCATCCTGTTCGCGCTCGCCGATGGGCTGGAGCGCGGCAAGAGCAGCTTTGGCCGCAAGGAGGAATGGGCTCTCGCCCCGCGAAGCCGGGTGACGGAGATGATGGAGCCTGCCAGCCTGCAGGCCCTCGAACTCACCCGCGCCCAGCCCTATCCGTTCGTGATGTAGGAGGTGGCAGTGGCATCGTGGCGCGCTGGCAGCTGGTGGATGGCAGGAGGTCTGCTGGCGGCAGGCATCGCCAGCCCGAGCCACGCCGCGGCAGATCTGGATTCCCGGTCGGGTCCGATCTCGCCCTTCACCGAACCCGGCAAGAGCGCGATGTCTGCCGACCGTGATCCGGGGATTCCCCTGTTCGGGGCAGCCGCAACCCTGACGGACAGCGAACTCGATGCATTGCGCGGCGGTTTCGAACTGCCGAACGGCATGGACGTGGTGGTCGGCGTGGATATCCAGACTTTGGTGAACGGAACGCTGGCGCTGCGCAGCGTGCTCAATAGCGATACGGGAACACCGGTAGTATTCGTTGGCAATGGCAGCGGCGCCGTCAGTTCCTCGGGCACGGGAACCGGCACGGCCGGCGGGGTCGTCGTCCACGTCGGCGATGCGACGACGACCATTCAACCCGTAGCAGGGGAACAGCAGGTCTCGCTGACTCCCAATGGCCCGGCTGTATCGACCCCATCGGGATCGGTGCAACTCGTCAAGAACGACAGCGGTTCGCAAGTGATTCTGAACGGAAATTCGCTTGAATTGCGTCAAATGATTGGTAGCTTAACTGGAAGTATTGTTGCAAATACAGCCAACGACAGAACCATAGACACCGTGGTCACGATCAACGTCGCGGTGCCCAACTCCGGAATTCTCGTCGGCAACTCGTTGCTGCGGGCGGATTCGATTGCTCTTGATACAGCGGGTCGCGGCATTCGCTAGATGAACGCGATAGTGGGGAGGGTTGATGAGAGGCTTTCTGGCAAGCACCGTCGTGCTGTTCGCAATATTGCCCCGGCCGGCTCTGGCTGAAACCGAACCGGATGGCACCGCAGCCGATGCGGCAAAGCGCACGGCGCCGGATCTAGCCAAGCTTCAGGCACAGATAGACTCTCAGCGCCGCGCGATAGAAGATCAGCGCCACGCTCTCGACGCGCAGGAATTGCAGCTTCGCCAGCTTCAGGATTCCTTGCTGGATGCCATGCGCGCAAGGGGCATTCCCGGCCCGCAGTTCGGGCAGGGCCCTTCGCCCGTTCCCTCGACATCGTCGCTGGCATTGGCCCCGCAATCCGACGCGGCTCAGCCCGCCACTCAGCCGGGAGCCCAATCGTCCGACTCCCTGACCAGCGTAGGCGAGAAGCCCACCGAGCGGCCGCGCCCGCAGGAAGTCGCCGTGCTGGCGGCGCAAGGCAGCGTCCTGACCAAGGCAGGCCGCCTCACGATCGAGCCCACATTCGAATATACGCGTGACGACCGCAACCGCTTCGTGTTTCGCGGTATCGAAATCCCGCAGTCCGTGCTGGTGGGCGTCTTCGACATCAATGAAAGCCGGCAGGACGTGCTCACTGCCGCCGCCACCGTTCGCTACGGGCTGACCAACCGCATCGAAGTGGGCGTCCAGGTTCCGTGGGTCTATCGCGATGACACGGCCGTCCTGGTTCCACTCGTACAGAACCCGCCGCAATCGGGCACCGGCACCGTGAACACGTCCGCAAACGGATCGGGGCTGGGCGACATCCAGATGCTGGCCCGGTATCAGATCAACAACGGAACGCACGGCTGGCCGTTCCTGACGGCCAATTTGCAGGTCGTGGCACCCACCGGCTCCGATCCTTACGGAGTTCCCCGCGATGCGCTGGGCAATGCCACCAAGTCCGCAACTGGCTTCGGCTTCTGGGGCGTCCAGCCCAGCGTGACGGTCATCATGCCGTCCGATCCGGCCACGATATTCGGCGTGCTGGGCTACAACCAGAATTTCGGCAAGAACGTGAACACGCGGATCAGCGACGCGCAGATCGATCATGTGAAGCCCGGTTCGGGACCGAGCATGACTCTTGGCGTCGGCCTCGCGCTCAACGAACGTACGTCGATCAGCTTTGCCTATGCCCACAACTGGCTTTTCGGCACCAAGAGCACCCTCCGCCCGATCGAGATCCAGAACGGGATCGAAACCTACGGCGATCCGCTTACGACCAAGACCCGCGATCTCCAGATCGGGCGCTTCCTGTTCGGCCTCAGCTATCGCGTCAACCAGCGTACGACGGTCAACTGGACAGTGGAAATGGGCGTGACGGAAGATGCGCCCGATCTTCAGACCGGTCTTCGGATTCCCATCACCTTCTTCCAATAGAGCCACGAACCGGACGGGCGCCCTGCCCGTTCTTGACAGCCCTGCCCGCAAGGCAGATAGTTCACTACATGGTGAAGTGTTTTGAACCGAGTCTGGACCGCACTTTTGCAGCGCTGGTCGATCCCACCCGCAGGGCGATCCTGACGCGGCTGGAAGGCCATGACGGCCTGTCGATCAGCGAACTGGCGGATCCCTTCGCGATCAAGCTGCCCGCCGTGATGAAGCATCTCGACGTTCTGAGCGACGCCGGGCTCATCACGCGGACGAAGCAGGGGCGCATCGTCTCGGTCCGGCTCACGCCCGCGCCCATGGAGGAAGCGATGAACTGGCTCGGCCGCTATGAGCGCTTCTGGTCGGCGCGCCTCGATCGGCTGACCGCTTATGCCGAGGCCGAGGAGGCCAGAGCCCGCGAAATCGAGACCGGCGGACTCGGAAAGAACGACCTATGACCTCGCTGACCCTCATCCGCCGAATTGCCGCGCGCCCGTCGATCGTGTTTGACGCGCTGACCACCCCGGACGGCATCGCCGCATGGTGGGGGCCGGACGCCGGGCCAGTCCTGATGGCGCAGACGGACGTGCGCGTCGGCGGGCATTGCCGGGTCCGCTTCCGCATGCTCGACGGCACTGAGCATGAGAGCGACGGCGAATATCTTGAAGTCGACCCGCCCCACCGCCTCGTCATGAGCTTCCGCTGGACCGAAGGGGGCGAACCGGAAGAAAACGGCGCGGTCTCGCGGATCGAGATCGCGCTGCGCCCTATCGAGATCAATGCGGGCAGCAACAGCGGCACCGGCACCGAACTGACATTCACCCACGCCCGATTGCAGAACGAGGTGTCGCGGGCCAGCCACGCGGACGGCTGGAGCGGCTCGCTCGACAAGTTGGTGCGCCATTTTGCGCAAGTCGTGGAGACGGACGATGAAGCATGAAATCGTTTCTCAGGCTGAATGGATCGAAGCCTCGCGCGCTCTGCTCGCCGAAGAAAAAGCCTGGACGCATGAGCGTGACCGCCTGGCGGCAAAACGCCGGGCACTGCCTTGGGTGAGAATAGAGAAGGACTATGTCTTCGAAGGGCCGGCCGGTCCTGTCTCGCTGGCCGACTTGTTCGACGGACGCAGCCAGTTAATCGTCTACCACTTCATGTTCGCGCCCGAATGGGAAGAAGGCTGCGCCGGCTGCTCGTTCCTGTCCGACCAGATCGACGGCCCGCGTCAGCATTTCGAGCATAACGATGTCAGCTGGGTCGCCGTGTCCCGCGCTCCGATCGGGAAGCTGGAGGCCTATCGCCAGCGAATGGGCTGGCAGTTCACCTGGGTCTCGTCGGGCGGCAATGACTTCAATCACGACTTCCACGTCTCGTTCGCCGATGAAGAACGGCGGAACGGCGTGTTCTACAATTTCCAGCAACAGCCCGATCCGGAAATCAGCGACCTTCCCGGCGCCAGCGTGTTTTTCCGCGACGAGGATGGCGCGATCTACCACACCTATTCCAGCTATGCGCGCGGGAACGAGACCGTAGTGGCCGCCTATGGCTGGCTGGACATGGTGCCCAAGGGACGCAACGAGCGCGACGGCGGCAATCTTGGCGACTGGGTGCGCCGGCATGACAGTTACCCCGATGACGGCCGTACCCGAGTGACCGCCCCAGCAGGCGCCTGACAATGCTGTGCTGCGGCCTCGTGGCACTTATCGCGGCAGCCGTCGCCGGATTCTGGCGACGGCTGCGCGGCTATCCCAAATGGATGCTGATCGGCAGCGGCGCGATGCTCCTCGCCCTCCCCGCTGCCGTGCTGGCCGCCGCCGCGCAAACGCGGGAGAATGGGCAAGGCAGGCAAAGCGTTCTCATGCAGGCGATGCAATCGATCTGCGGATGACGCACCTGGGCCTAGCTGCTTGTCTTTGCGGGCGAAGCAGGCCAGTCTGCGGCTTCAGCACGGAGCCGCGGATTCGCGTCAAGCCGCTGGGGTAATGGGCAAGGAACGGGATGGACTATGAGTTCAAACCACATGAGCGCCCCACGCTGGCCGGCTCACCCGCCAATCCCGATCATCCGGACAACCGCCGCCGCCTCTATTTCCTGATCGGCATCCTTGTCGGCATCACCGGCGGGTTGGCCAATGCGCTGGTCACCGTCAACCTTGCCTTCGCGCAAGGCACGCTGGGGCTGGACACCAATGAAAGCGCCTGGCTCACCGCCGCCTACCTGATGACCAACGTCACCGCGAACCTGCTGCTGGTGAAGTTCCGCCAGCAGTTCGGATTGCAGACCTTCATCCGCCACATCATGGTGGTCTACGCCGTTACCACGATGCTGCACCTGCTGGTCCATGGGTTCTGGAGTTCGGTGGCAGTCCGCGCGGTCAGCGGGCTTGCGGGTGCCGGGCTCTCCACCCTGACCACGCTCTATCTTACGCAGGGCATGTCTCCGGCCAAGCGCAGCATGGGCGCGATGATCGGCCTTTCGGTATCGCAGCTGACGACGCCGCTGGCGCGCATGATGTCTCCCGGCCTGCTGATTTCGGGCGACTGGCACATGCTCTACCGTTTCGAACTGGGGCTGGCGCTGGTCACGCTGGCCGCGATCATGACGCTGCCGCTGCCGCCCAGTGAGCGGATCAAGGCATTCGAGCGGCTGGATTTCGTGGCGTTCACGATGCTCGCGCCCGGCCTCTGGCTGCTGATCGCCGTCCTCTCCGAAGGGCGCATCGAATGGTGGACGGAGCGGGCGTGGATGGGTTGGTCGCTGGCCGCCAGCGTGGCGCTGATCTCCGCCGGGTTCATCCACGAACATTTCCGCAGCAACCCGCTGATCAACACGCGCTGGATCGGCACGCGGGAGATGCTGCGGCTGTTCGCGGTGGCGGCCACCGTCCGCATCCTGCTGTCCGAACAGACGTTCGGTTCGGTGGGCCTGCTGAACACGGTGGGCATGATCAACGACCAGATGGTGATCCTGAACGGCCTGATCGTGCTGGCCTCCATCGCCGGGCTGTTGTTCGCCCTGGCCATGTTCAACCCCGCGCATCCCGGTCGCCTCATCAACATGGCGGTGGTGCTGATTGCAATCGGCTCCTTCATGGATGCCAATTCCACCAATCTTACGCGCCCGGCGAACCTCTATTTCAGTCAGGCGCTGATCGGCTTCGCCGCGATGCTGTTCCTGGCCGAGACGGTGGCCATCGGTTTTGCGCGGGCGTTGCTGGGCGGCGGCAAGAACATGGTGAGCTTCGTCGTGCTGTTCGGCATGAGCCAGAGCGTGGGCGGCCTTGTCGGAACCGCGCTGCTGGGCACGTTCCAGACCCTGCGCGAGAAGTACCATTCGCACGAACTGGTGCAAAGCATCGTCATGACCAACCCGCAAGTGGCGGACCGCCTGCGCGCGGGAGGAGGCGCGTTTGCCAGCGTGGTGGGCGATCCGGTGCTGCGTTCGGCGGAAGGGGTGGCGCTGCTGTCGCAGCAAGTGGCGCGGGAGGCGAATATCCTCGCCTATAACGACGTTTTCATGCTCTCCGGCTGGCTGGCGGTGGCGGCGGTCCTGTGGGGCATCACCATTCGTCTGGGCATCCGGCGGCGCAGGGAGGAATCGCCGATTATCCTGCTCCAGCGCGAAATGCAGGCGCGCAGCGCGGCGCAGGCGGCAGCGGCCGCCGGTGGACCTCCCGCGGATCGGAATTGAGAAAGCAGAGGGCAGGCGTGGAAGGCAGCGGAGAACGCGATACGGCTGGGGCCGATACTGCTGGAAACGGCGCAAGCGGCGTCGATACCCAGATCAATCCCCCGGCGGGCTGGAGCCCCCCGGTCAAGAGCCGCTGGACGGTGGCCGCGATCGTCGTGCTGGCGGTGCTGGGCGTGCTCTCCATCCTCTATGCCTGGGACCTGCCGCCCTTCGCGGGATGGTCGCAGCGGACCGACAATGCGAATGTCCGCGGCAAAGTGACGGTCATCAGCCCTCAGGTGAACGGCTATGTCACCTCGGTTCCGGTGCGCGATTTCCAGCATGTGAAGGCGGGAGAGGTGCTGGCGACGATCGACCGGCGCATCTATCAGGCGCGGGTCGAACAGGCGAAGGCCAACCTTGCCGGGCAGATCGCTGCGCTATCCAATTCCGAACAGAGCCAGCGCTCACGCGAGGCGGCGCTGCTGGGGCAGGAAGCCGGGATCGCCAGCGCCAAAGCGCAGCTCGTCCGGGCGCGGGCCGACATGAAGCGCGCCGATGCACTGGTGGCGGACGGCTCGATTTCGGAGCGGGAGCGCGACCAGACTTTGGCCACCCTGCTCGCAGCAGAAGCGGCGGTGCGACAGGCCGGCGCCTCGCGCGCGATCGGCGGGCAGGACGTGCGATCTGTGATCGTCGGCCGGGGCGGTCTTCAGGCGGCGGTGGAAGCGGCGCAGGCGCAGCTCCATCTGGCGCAGATAGACCTCGACAATTCGGTGATCCGCGCGCCGGTGGACGGGCGCCTTTCGGAAATCGGCGTGCGTAACGGCGCCTACGTCTCGGCGGCCACGCAGCTCATGTTCCTGGTGCCGGACGACATGTGGATCATCGCCAACTTCAAGGAAGCGCAGACGCGGGACATGCGGGTCGGACAGCGCGCCCATTTCCGCGTGGACGCACTGGGCGGCGCGCGGCTGACAGGCCATGTGCAGGACATCGCGCCCGCCACCGGCTCCGAATTCGCGGTGCTCCGGGCGGACAACGCCACCGGCAACTTCGTGAAAGTGGCGCAGCGCATTCCGGTGAGGATCAAGATCGATCCCGGGCAGGCCCTCGCACAGCGGCTGCGTCCGGGCATGTCGGTGGAAATCACCGTGTCGACGAGGGACTGATGCGGCGCCTTGCCATCGTCGCAAGCCTGCTGGCGCTTACCGCCGGTTGCGCAGGGCCGCCTGTCGCCCTCGCGCCCGTGGAGCCCGTGGTCGCGCCCGCAGAGTGGCGAACCGACACAGGGCCGACCGCGCCGCTCGACCGCGCATGGTGGCAGGCCTTCGGCGACCCGCAGCTTACCGCGCTCGTCGAAGCGGCGCTGGCGCGCAATATCGACATCGCGCAGGCCGCTGCCCGCATCCGGGACGCGCGGGCGCAGGAACGGCTGGCCCATGCGCAGTTGCTGCCCACGGTCGATGCCGCTGCCTCGGCATCGGATTCGCGCAGCATCGATGCCTTCGGGGTCGCAGAGGTGCAGCAGCTCGCGCAGCCGGGCGTGCAGGCAGCGTGGGAAGCAGATATTTTTGGGCGTCTGGCAGACCAGCAGGCAGCAGCGCGCGCGGGGTGGCTGGCCAGCCAGGCAGCGCGGGATTCGATCCGCCTCTCGGTCGCGGCGACGGCGGCAAACGGCTATATCGCCTTGCTCGGCCTCGACGCGCAGCTTGCCATTGCCCAACAGACGCTGGACGCGCGGCGCCGGGAACTGCAACTCGCAGAGCGCCGGGTCGGCGCGGGCTACTCGCCGCGTCTGGACCTTGCGCAGGCACAGGCCGAGTATCAGGCCACCGCCCAACTGATCCCCTCCCTGCGCGAAGCCACCGCGCGGCAGGAAAACGCGTTGCGCCTGCTCACAGGAGACGTGCCCGGTGCCGTCGCGCGCGCCACTTCGCTCGCCCTGCTAACAGAGCCGGTGATCCCGGAAGGCCTGCCGTCCCAGCTCTTGGCGCGCCGACCCGACGTGACGCAGGCGGAGCTGCAACTGGCCGCCGCCGACAAGTCGCTCGCCGCCGCCCGCAAGCGCTTCCTGCCGCAGCTTCAACTCACCGGCTCCGGCGCCTTGGTATGGTCCTCGCTGCTGGTGGGTGATCCGATCGGAGTGTGGTCTCTGGGTGGCAGCATCCTTGCGCCGATTTTCGAAGGCGGACGGCTGCGCGCGGGAGCCGAAAGCGCCGCCGCCCAGCGGGACAATGCCGCGCTGGCCTACCGCAAGGCCGCGCTCACCGCCTTTCGCGAGGTGGAGGACGCCCTTGGATCGGCCCGGGAAGCGGACGAACTCATGACCATCCTGACCACCCAGCGCACGGCAGACGCCGAAGGCCTGCGCCTTGCCACCAACCGCTTCCGCGAGGGCTATTCGCCCTATCTCGAACAACTGGTTGCCCAGCGCGGCCTGCTCAATGTGGAACTCAACCTCGTGCAGGCGCGGACGGCGGCGTTGCAGGCCCGGGTATCGCTCTATCTGACGATGGGCGGCGGCTGGAGCCGCGATGCGGTCGCCGGCCTTGCAGCCGCACCATAAGCCGTGATCGCGGGCGCGGCGATCACGGATCGGCTATTGGCTTGGCAGAGCCAATTCGATAGAGCGGCGGCAAGGTGACAGGCATGCCTGTTGCCGGACATGATCGTGCCGGTGCCCCAAAGGGGGCTTAATCGGGAATGTGGTGCGGGGGTGTAACCCTCAAATCCGCGGCTGTCCCTGCAACTGTAAGCGGATAGCGCGATGCACACGCCCTTTTAAGGGCAGCCACTGGACCGGCGCGTTGCCGATCTGGGAAGGCGTGCATCAAGCTGTGACCCGCGAGCCAGGAGACCTGCCGGCGCACTGGTCGCTCTTGCCCTGACCCAGGGGATGGTCATGGCACGGTTCTTCTCCGTCTGGGCGACGAAGCTGTGTGGCTGGGGCTGCACGGTCGCGTGGTGGTGGGCGTAGTTCGCGCCTGCCCATCGCCGCGCGTCGGCCGGCCATGTCGGTATGCCCCGCCTTCGTTCGCCCGGCGCGCGGAGAGCGATTTTGGGTCCGCTGAAAGGGGATCGAAGCGGCGGCACGGTACGGGGATGGTGCCCCGATGCCTGGCGTCCGATGATGGCGGGAGACGGGCTGCTGGTCCGCGTGAAGCCGCGTCTCGGCCGCCTGACGCCCGCTCAGGCAGTCGCTTTGGGCGAAGCGGCGCTTGCGCATGGGTCGGGCGCGCTTGACCTGACGCGCCGCGCGAACCTGCAAATTCGCGGCGTCAGCGAGGCGGACTGGCCGCGCCTGCTCGACCGGTTGCTGGCGTCCGGCCTCGTGGATGCGGACGCGACACGCGAAGCCCGGCGCAATATTCTCGTCTCGCCCGCGTGGCACCCGGGCGACGATAGCTATCGCATCGCGCGCGAACTGGACGCACGGCTCGACGAATTACCCGCGCTGCCGGGCAAGGCCGGTTTCGTCATCGACGCCGGACCTGTGCCTATGCTGTCCGCCGAACCCGGCGATTTCCGGATCGAGCGCGGACGCGACGGCATGCTCCAGCTGCGCGCCGATGGACGCTCTACCGGCATAGGACTGGCGCCGGGCGGGGAAGTCACCGCACTGATCGATCTGACGCGTTGGTTCATGGCAAGCGGCGGAGCAAGCGCGGGCCGCATGGCGCGCCATTCCGCACCCCTGCCGGACTGGGCGACAGGAACCGCCGCCCCGGTGCTCGCCGCGCCCCTGCCCCTCCCCGGCCGTCACGCGATGGGCGCCGCCTATGGCCTGCCGTTCGGCCGCGTGAGCGCGCAAGCCTTCCTGCGATTGGCGCAGGTCTCCGGCGTGGCGGGCTTACGCACGACCCCATGGCGCATCCTTCTGGCGGAGGGGGCCGGGCCGATCGAGCACGACGGCCTGTCGATTGATCCCCACCATTCGCTGCTGCGCGCCGATGCCTGCCCCGGCGCCCCCGACTGTCCGCAAGCCAGTGTCGAGACCCGGACGCTCGCCGCCCGCCTTGCCCCCCATGTCTCCGGGCATTTGCATGTTTCGGGTTGTGCCAAGGGCTGCGCCCATCCCGCAGCCGCCGACGTGGTCGTGACCGGGCGCGAGGGTGCCTACGACCTTTCCTTCAGCGCGTGCGCCGGTTCTCCGCCCCGTCATTCGGGTCTGGATGCCGCAGACCTCTTCGCCCATTTTGGAGTCGCTTGATGCCTTACGATTATGAAAAGGACGGCGCGGCGATCTACCGCCAGTCCTTTGCCACCATCCGCGCGGAAGCCGACCTTGCCCACTTCTCCGCCGAGGAGGAGCCCGTTGCGGTTCGCATGATTCACGCGGCAGGCATGGTCGAACTGGCCGCGCACATCCGCTTTTCCGCCGATTTTGCAGTCGCCGCGCGCGCCGCGCTGGCTGCGGGAGCGCCCGTTCTCTGCGATGCACGGATGGTGTCCGAAGGCATTACCCGCGCGCGCCTGCCCGCTTACAACGGGGTCATCTGCACCCTTGGCGATGCCGAAGTGCCGGACCTTGCGCACCGGATCGGCAACACCCGCTCGGCGGCGGCGCTGGAACTGTGGCGGCCGCATCTCGGCGGCGCGATCGTCGCCATCGGCAACGCGCCAACCGCGCTGTTTCATCTGCTCAACATGCTTAAGGATCCCGACTGCCCTCGCCCGGCGGCCATCATCGGTTGCCCGGTGGGCTTCGTCGGCGCGGCCGAGTCCAAGCATGCCTTGTGGCTGACCGCACCGGTTCCCTGCTGCATCGTCGAGGGACGGCTTGGTGGCAGCGCCATTACCGTGGCGGCCGTCAACGCACTGGCGAGCCGCGCGGAATGAGCGCGTCAGGAACCATCCACGGTGTCGGTCTCGGCCCCGGCGCGGCGGACCTGCTGAGCGTGCGCGCCGACCGGCTCGTGCGGGGCACGCGGCAGATCGCCTATTTCCGCAAGAAAGGACACACGGGCCGGGCGCGGAGTACCGTCGACAGCCTGCTGCGGACCGATGCGGTCGAAATCGCGATGGAATACCCGGTCACGACCGAAATTCCGCTCGACGATCCCGCTTACAATGCCTGCCTTCAGGCTTTCTATGCCGATTGCACGGAGCGGCTGGCGGAGGCTGCGCGCGGCGGCGAGGACGTCGTCGTGCTTTGCGAGGGGGATCCGTTTTTCTACGGCTCGTTCATGCACCTGCACAGCCGGCTCTCGGGGCGGGTGCCGGTGGAAGTCGTGCCCGGCATCACCGGCATGGCCGGCGCCTGGAACGCGACCGGGCTGCCGATCACCTGGGGAGACGATGTGCTGACCGTCGCGATGGCGACTCTGCCCGAAGCGGAATTGGCGCGGCGTATCCACGATACCGATGCGCTGGTGGTGATGAAGATCGGCCGCAATCTGCCGAAATTGCGCCGCGCTGTGGCCGCCGCCGGGCGCGAGGATGCGGCGTGGCTCGTCGAATATGCGGCCATGCCCGAGCAGCGGGTGACCCGGCTTGTCGATGCCGAGAACGTCGCGCCCTATTTCTCGATTCTGCTCATCCACGGTCAGGGGCGCCGGCCATGACTGGATGGATCGCTGTCGCGGGTCTTGGGCCCGGGGACGAGGCTCTCGTCACGCCCGAAGTCACGCAGGCGCTGGCCGAGGCGACCGATGTGGTAGGCTACGGCCCCTATGTGGCGCGGGTGGCGCCCCGGGACGGACTGGTGCTGCACCCATCCGACAACCGCGTGGAGCTTGAGCGGGCGGCCATGGCGCTGGACCTTGCCGCGCAGGGGCGCAGGGTGCTGGTCGCGTCCTCGGGCGATCCGGGAGTCTTCGCGATGGCCGCCGCCGTGTTCGAGGCGCTGGAGGACGGCCCGGCGCACTGGCGCGAACTCGATATCCGGGTGCTGCCCGGCATCACCGCAATGCTGGCGGCAGCAGCCCGCGCCGGAGCGCCGCTCGGCCATGATTTCTGCGCGATCAATCTGTCCGACAATCTCAAGCCGTGGTCGGTCATCGAGAAAAGGCTCCGGCTCGCGGCCGAGGCGGACTTCGCGATGGCGTTCTACAATCCCCGCTCGCGCGCGCGGCCGGAGGGGTTCGCTAAAGCGCTCGCGGTCCTGCGTGAAGCCTGCGGAGACGACCGGCTGATCCTGTTCGCCCGCGCGGTGTCCACGCCGGAGGAAGCTCTCCGGATCGTACCGCTTGGCGAGGCGCGGGCGGAAATGGCGGATATGCGCACGATGGTGATCGTCGGATCCAGCCGCACCCGCATCATCGAGCGGCCCGGCGCGCCGATCCTCTACACCCCGCGCTCGGTGCCGGAGGATGCCTCGTGACCGAGCCACCGAAGGACATCCTGCGACCCGTGCAATTCGAGCCTGTGCGGCAGGACCGGGCGATCGATCATCAATACCGGCAGGCCCAATTGCCGCGCCGCGATCAGCTTCGCGCTGGCGCCGGTACCCCCCGCGTTCTTGCAGACGACGAGGTCGATGGCATGGTGCCGCAGCAATTCGCGGTCCGCATCGACGCCAAACGGCCCCCGGTCCACCACGAGGCTGAACTGGGGCAAATTCGGCGGCGAATCCGGCGCATCGACGAAGCGCAGCAGGTAGTGATGTTGCGGCCGGTCGGCGAAAGCATCGACGTGCATCCGGCCAAGCGCCAGCATCACCCGTCGGGACGGTCCGGCAAGGGCATCGACGGCCGCTGCGATATCCGCCACGCGGGTCCAGCGGTCCGCAACTTCGGGCTGCCACGCGGGGCGGGTGAAGGCGGCATGGGCGACACCTGCGAGAGCGGCCGCCGTCACTGCGTTGGCGCTCATCGTCGCCGCGAACGGATGCGTGGCGTCGACAAGATGGGTGATGCGATTCCGGCGCAGATAGGCCGCCAGCCCCTCCACGCCGCCGAACCCGCCGACGCGTACGGCAATCGGCTGCGGTCGCGGGCTCCCGGTGCGGCCCGCGTAGCTGTAGGTGGCGTCAATGTCATGCTCGGCCAGTGCTTGCGCGAGCGCGTTCGCCTCGGTCGTGCCGCCCAGCAGGAGGACGTGCGGCTTGGCTGACATGAACTCGTCCCCCTGGTTGACCATCGTCGGCATCGGCGAAGATGGCATCGACGGGCTTTGCGCGGCGAGCCGGACCGCGCTGAATCAAGCCGACCTTGTGATGGGTGCGGCCCGCCATCTTGCCCTGCTCGGAGCGCCTAACGCTGCCCGCATCGAATGGCCAGTGCCGTTCGCGGACGGCGTGGAGCAATTGCTCGCCCATCGGGGGCGCAAGGTCGTGATGCTGGCCTCGGGCGATCCATTCTGGTTCGGCGCCGGAACCAGCGTGACGCGCCATCTCCAGCCGGGCGAATGGGTAGCGCATCCCGCGCCGTCCACATTCGGGCTGGCCGCCGCGCGGCTCGGGTGGGCGATCGAAAGCACGCCCTGCCTTGGCCTTCACGCGGCGCCGCTGCAACGGCTGCGGCCGCATCTGGCGTCCGGCGGGCGCGTATTGGTTTTGCTCCGCGATGGCGCGGCGGTGGTGCGGCTCGCCACCTATCTGAGCGAACTCGGCTTCGGGGCATCCACCATTCACGCACTGGAATCTCTTGGCGGCCCGCGCGAACGGGTTCGGACCGGACAGGCCGAAAACTGGGACTTCACCGACATCGCTCACCCGGTCGCGGTGGGCATCGAGGTTCGCGGAGAGGCCAGCGCCATGCCCTCGACCAGCGGCCTGCCCGACGCTCTGTTCGACCACGATGGCCAGATCACCAAGAGCCCGCTGCGCGCGCTGACACTGGCCGCGCTGGCCCCCAGACCGGGGGAAGTTCTGTGGGATATCGGCGCGGGGTCTGGATCGGTGTCGATCGAATGGCTGCTGGCCCATCCGGCCAACCAGGCCATCGCCGTGGAAGCCGACGCCCTGCGCGCCGAGCGGGCAAAGGCCAACGCGCTCGCGCTTGGTGTCGACCGATTGCAACTCGTCCTTGGCCGCGCCCCGGAGACGCTTCCGCAAGGTCCGCCGCCTTCCGCCGTGTTCATCGGCGGCGGATTGTCAGGGCCGCTGCTCGAAACCCTTTCGGCGCGCCTGCCCGCCGGAACGCGGCTCGTGGCCAATGCCGTGACGCTCGAATCCGAAGCCCTGCTGGCAGAATGGCACGGACGGCGGGGCGGCGATCTGCTGCGCATCGAACTCGCCGATGCGGTGCCGCTTGGCAGTCGGCGGGGCTGGCGGTCGCGCTATCCGGTCGTGCAGTGGAGCGTGACGCTGTGATCGTTGCCGGTTTCGGTTTCCGATCCGGGGCGAATGTCCTCGCGCTGTGCTCGGCATACCAGCTGGCGCGTGAAAATGCGCCGCCGATTACGCACTTGGCCACCCTCGCCGACAAAGCGGACGGGCTGGCCGAACTGGCGAACCTGTTGTCCCTGCCGGTGATCGCCATCGCGCCCGAGCACCTTGTGGGCGTGCACACGATGACCGCCTCCGCGGCCTCACAGGTGGCCCGAGGCCTTGGTAGTGTGGCGGAGGCCTGCGCGCTTGCCGCGTTGCGGGAGCATCAGCCCCGCCTCCTCACCCGGCGCCAGATTTCACGCGATCGCATGGCGACCTGCGCCATCGCCCAAGGAGCATTGCCATGACAGTTCATTTCATCGGTGCCGGGCCCGGCGCGCCCGATCTTCTCACCCTGCGCGGCCGAGACCTGATCGCCGCGAGCCCGGTATGCCTCTATGCCGGGTCGCTGATCCCACAGGCCGTGCTCGGCCACTGTCCGCCGGGCGCGCGGATCGTCAACACCGCCTCCATGGATCTCGATGCCATCGTTGCGGAGATATCCGCCGCCCATTCGGCCGGACACGACGTGGCGCGGCTGCATTCCGGCGACCTGTCGGTGTGGTCCGCAATGGGAGAACAGCTGCGCCGGCTTCGCGCGCTGGATATTCCTTTCACCGTGACCCCCGGAGTACCGGCTTTCGCCGCCGCCGCCGCCGCCCTTGAGACGGAACTGACACTGCCGGCGCTGGCGCAGTCGCTGGTGCTGACCCGCACGCCCGGCCGGGCGAGCACGATGCCTCCGGCGGAAAGCCTCGCCAATTTCGCCGCCACCGGCGCGACGCTCGCCATCCACCTCTCGATCCACAACCTCGACCAGCTGACGAGAGACCTCACCCCGTTCTACGACGCGGACTGCCCTGTCGCCGTGGTCTGGCGGGCAAGCTGGCCGGACCAGCGCATCGTACAGGCCACGCTCGGCACGATCGGCGCGGCGGTGGCCGGGAGCATGGAACGCACCGCGATCATCCTCGTGGGCCGCGTCCTCGATGCCGAGGGTTTCGGCGAAAGCAGCCTTTACGCGAAGGGCTACGATCGCCGCTTCCGGCCGCAGAACGCGGACTCGCCATACGCGAATTCGAGCGAATAAGGCCGCGCCGCCCATGATCGAATTGAGCCTTATCGGCATCGGCACCGGCAATCCCGACCACCTGACGCGGCAGGCGGCACGGGCGATGAACGAGGCCGACCTGATCCTGCTACCGCGCAAGGGCAGCTACAAGTCCGACCTGCTCGACTTGCGCAAGAGCATCTGCGACGCCGTCCTGACCGGGCAGACGCGCATGGCCGAATTCGATCTCCCCACGCGCGATAGTGGCGGCGATTATGTGGATGCAGTCAATGCATGGCACGACGCGATTGCCGATGCGTGGATGCACCAGATGGCCGTGCACCTCCCCCATGGCGGCAAGCTGGCTCTGCTCGTCTGGGGTGATCCGTCGCTCTACGACAGCACCCTGCGCATCGCCGAACGGCTACGGCTGGGCGGACTGGAGATCGCCGTCCGGGTGGTACCGGGCATCACCAGCATCCAGGCGCTGACCGCCGCGCACGGGATCCCGCTGAATGGACTCGCCCGTCCGGTGACCATCACCACGGGGCGGCTGCTGCGCGCGCATGGCTGGCCGGAGGGCGCCGAGACGCTCGTGGTCATGCTGGACCAAGGCTGCGCGTTCGAGGCTCTGGCGGATCGGGACATCCATATCTGGTGGGGGGCCTATCTGGGCATGGCGAACGAGGCGCTGATATCCGGTCCGCTAAGTGAGGCCGGGCCGATGATCGCCGAGGCCAAACCTCGCTTGCGGCAACAGAACGGCTGGATCATGGATGTCTATCTGATGAGGCGCCAGACAGCATGATTTCGGAGCGGCCTCGCTTGCGCCCACGTCGCATCCCGCGCTAGCCCTGCTCCATGACCGAGATGACCATCATGGACTGGGCGCGAGGCGATATCTTCGACCTGGACTTTCCCGCGCATCCTGAAGCGCTGAAATTCGGTGGGCCCGAGTTCCTGACGCGGGCCTTCCGCGCAAGCGGGGCCCTCGGCAAGGACAACAGCGTCACGCATATCACGCGCCTCGACGAGTGGATGCTGGGCGGGACCGGTATCAAAGCGCTGCTGTCGGTGGCTTATGAACATGACGCCGCGGACTTGCCGCGCGATCTGTTCGTGAAGTTCTCGCGCAATTTTCAGGACAAGGTACGCGATAGCGGTCGCCATCACATGCCGCCGGAAGTGCGGCTCGCGAACTTGTCCCGAGATCCGGATTTCCCGGTCGCCGTGCCGAAATGCTTCTATGCGGACATCCAGCAGGAGACGCTCACCGGCATCATCATCACCGAGCGCATTCCGTACGGTCAGGGTGCCGTCGAGCCGCATTACCCCAAATGCATGGACCAGATCCTGCCCGAGCCGCTCGCGCATTACCGCGCGCTGGTCGCCAATCTGGCGCGGCTGTCGGGCACGCATAAATCGGGCCGGCTTGGGGACGCCGTGGCGCGCCATTTCCCGCTCGATCTGGACATGCTCATCGCACGCCGACCGCGCTTCGAGGCGCCGCTGCTTGCCAAGCGGATCAACCGGTTGGCAGAATTCATTCTGCAATATCCGCATCTTGTGCCGCCACACATCGCCGATCGCGCGTTCCTCAACGGCTTCTGCGCCGACGCGCTGCTGGCGGCCGAGCAGCAGGAGGACATTTGGCGGTTCCTCTATTCGCAGCCCGATATGATCGCGCTCTGCCACATGAACGCGAACATCGACAACGCGTGGTTCTGGCGGGAACCGGATGGCACGCTCAAATCCGGGCTGATCGATTGGGGCAGCGTCGGACAGATGTCCGTGGCGTCATCGATCTGGGGCTGCATCGGTGCCGCCGAACCCGAAACGCACGATCGGTATCTTGACGATTTGCTGGCGCTGTTCATCGCCGAATATGCGCGCGCCGGAGGACCCATTCTCGATCAACGCGAGCTGACGCGGCATCTGGAAATGCACGTGATGATGTCGGCCCTGCATATGACGACCGCCCCGCCAGCCATCCTGCGCGAAGTCCCCGATCCCGGAGCCGCCGCCGACCGCTACGACCCGATCTTCACGGCGAATGAAACCGCGCGCGTGCAGTTGAAGATCACCATATCGCTTTTGAATATGTGGGCGCGCCGCGATCTCGGTCGGCATCTGCGGGCGGGTTGAGGCACGCGCGGAAGCCGCCCCGACCAGGCGGTCAATCCCTAGTTGCCGCCTGACGAACTCCCTCTATTCTCCCGCTCTCACCGCTGCACACTGCCATCGCGTTACCGACTTCGGTGGCCGCGCGTGCCGCGCGTTCCACATCGAGGCCTTATGAACCGCAATCACTTTGTGAACCACAATCTGAGCGAAGACCGCCAGACTTTCGTCACCCATCTGGAATGCTCGCTCACGGGCGAGCGCTATGAGGCAGACCAGCTTCACCGCCTGTCGTGGGCCGGGCGGCCGCTGCTCGTGCGCTACGATCTGGACGGATTGAAGCAGTCGATCCAGCGCCAGACGATCGAGGCACGCGAAACCGACTTGTGGCGCTGGCGCGAGCTGCTTCCCGTACGCAAGACGCAAAGCATCGTTTCTCTGGGCGAGATCGAGACGCCGCTCATACCGATCCCGCGCTCGGGCGGGCGCAATGTCCTCGTCAAGGATGAGGGGCGACTGCCGACCGGCTCGTTCAAGGCACGCGGTCTGGTCATGGCCGTGACGATGGCGCGCGAACTGGGCGTTACGCGCATCGCGATGCCCACCAACGGCAATGCCGGCGCGGCGCTGGCCGCCTACGCCTCTCGCTGCGGTATCGAAACGGTCGTGCTCTGTCCCGAGGAAACGCCCGAAGTGAACGTCCGCGAAATCGCCCAGCAGGGCGCGCGGGTATGGCGTGTGAACGGCCAGATCGATGAGTGCGGCGCGATCGTCGGCAAGGGTGCCGCCGAAGGGCTCTGGTTCGATTTCTCTACGCTGAAGGAGCCCTATCGCATCGAGGGCAAGAAGACGATGGGCCTCGAACTCGCCGCCCAGCTCGAATGGGAACTGCCGGATGCGATCTTCTACCCCACCGGCGGCGGCACCGGGCTGATCGGCATGTGGAAAGCCTTCGACGAGCTGGAGCGCCTTGGATGGATCGGCTCCAAGCGGCCGCGCATGTATGCAGTGCAGGCGGCGGGTTGCGCACCGATCGTTCGCGCATTCGATGCCGGCGTGGAGTTTGCCGAACGCTGGGAAGACGCGGCAACCGTTGCGGCAGGTATCCGCGTGCCCAAGGCAGTCGGCGATTTCCTGATCCTGCGCGCGGTGCGGGAGTCGGGCGGCCGGGCATTGGCCGTCGGCGATCCGGCCATCCTCGCAGCAGTTGACGAAGCCGCGCGGAAGGACGGATTGCTGCTCTGTCCGGAAGGCGGCGCGGTGCTGGCTGCGTACAATCAGGCCGTTCGCGACGGGATCGTGGATGCCGAGGAACGCGCCGTCCTGTTCAATTGCGCGACCGGCTTGAAGTATCCCCTGCCGCCGGCGGACAACTGGCTCGATCGCAACGGGGCAATCGACCTGACGCAACTGTAAGCGGCCCGCTTACCAAAAAGCGGACTTGCGCGGTTTCAATGGGGAGCCGCCGAACAACAATCGGCGGCCCCTTTCACGGCAAGACGGTGCCGTCCGAGCGATGCAGCCGCGTTTCCGGCCGGCCAATTGCGCCGAGATTTCCGACAATCCTGCACACGAATGCCCCCTTGCGGCGGCCCACCGTGTCGATGCGATTGCTTGCCCCTGCGGGCACGGCGGGACCGACCGCAATACGGACATGGCCGTCGTCATCGAGAACGGCATTGCCGTCATGAACACCCGGCGTCTGGAGATGCTCGTACCAGAAATTGTAAACGTGGAGCGACCAATAGCCGGTGATGCCGGGCGGCATCACGACCTCCAGCCATTCACCTTCGGCCAGATCGAATCCGCCGAGGAAATACCGGGTATCGGCATCGCCTTGCACCGTTTCCGCAAGCGCGGGCGGCGCGTTGTCGAGGCGGTTGGGTAGATCGCGCGCCGCGGCCATCCATTTCAGATATTCGCGCACATTCGCGCGGAGCAACTTCGCGACATGGACCAGCGCACCGTCATTGCTGCCACCCATCAGCGTCGGCCCGGCGGCGGCGTGACCGCCGGTCAGAGTGATGCGGGCGGGATCACTGGTGCCGCGGTGCAGGATACGCACCATCAGTATCCGCGCGCCGGGCGGAATGGCGAGACCGCCTGCCTCACCGGCATCGGCTGCCAAAGTCAGGGCGAAAGCTCCATCAGGGGCGCAGTTCCCGCTATCGAAGGCAGTATAGCCGGCGATCAAAGGCGCTCCGTTCGGCCCGATCGTATAGACGCCGATGCCGACGCGTTCCGACCCGTTCAGCCGCCCTTCGATCCGGTAACGACCGGCCGCATCGATCCCGCTGTGGAGCATGATATAGTCGGGATTGGGCCCGCCATGGACCGGCAGCGCGCGCGTCAGTCCCCCTTCCCTGAACAGATGTCCGAGCAACGCGCCGCCCAGTCCGGCCGCCACCATCCTCGTGACATAGGCCTCGCCCTCGGCGGCGACTTCGGCGTCGGGCGCCTCGGCCGCGATCAGGGCACGAGCATCCTCGACGGCTGCGTTCAGCGTTTCCCAGCCCATGCTCATGCCGCCGCGCCGATGCGGGCCAGGCCCTCGCTCTCACGCGGAATGGCGAAGCGGCCGACATAGCCATCGAAACGAGACCGGACGACGTCGGCGTCCAGACCATATTGCGCGAGGCTATAGTTGTTGGCGCCGCGCGCGTTCTTGGGATTGGCGGCATGCCAGTCCCTTACCGCCTTGGCGACATCGTCGGGCGTGTCGATGCCAAGACCGCCATGGATGCGGCGCATTTCCGCCACCGGGTCCGCAATCAGCGCATAGTAATCGACATGCACGACCCGGTCGCCATGCGGTCCCCGGTCGAACTCCAAGATCCGGTCGATATGCCGCTCGATAAAGTGCAGCATGTCGCGGCCGACCTCCTGCCTGTCGACAGGCGCCGCCGCGCGACTGGAGCGCAAGTTCCAGCTCATCTTGGCGATGGAGGCGACCACTTGCGCCGGGTCGCGATGCGTCATCACGAAGCGCGCATCCGGATAGACTGCCAGTATCGCGTCCATGGCGATGACATGGTTCGGGTACTTCAGCGCCCATGGCCGGGCTTCGGAGCGCCATTGCAGGCACTGAAGCTGGCGTTTGTGGACGCGATAGGTCTCGACCAGATCGAGCCCGTCCATCAGCCAGTCGAAATAGTCGGGCACGCGGTAGAGGTTGTGCAATCCCGCCGCGCCATAGCTTTGTTCCAGGAAGGCATGGCATTCGTCGGAACCACCGTCATCGTAGAGATGCAGCGCGGCAAAGGCCTCCGGCCGGCCATGCGCCTTTTGCAGTTCCCGCCATGCCGCGCGTCGTTTCTCCACCGAGGCTGGATCGAACCCCGGCGGCGGCGAAGGCATGCTCGATTCCCACGTGCGGATCAGGCGAAAACGAGGATCGCGGTCGAACAGATATTGGAAATAGGTCGTGCCCGATCGCGGCAGGCCCATGAGGAAAACCGGCGCCTCGATCACCTCGTCAACGATTTCCGGGTAGTCGCGAACCCATTTCAGGCTCTCCAGCCGATTGACGGAATCGCACAGCAGCATGGCACGGACTTTGGCCTCGCCTTCGGCCGACATGGGGAAATTGGCTTGCAGCGATGCGACAAGGCGCTGGAGATTTTCCCGGACGCCCCGGTCGCTGTCGGCAATGCCCACCGAGTCCTCGGCTTCGGCAATGATAGATATGGCTTCAAGCATATCCTGCTCCCATTCGATGACCGCCCGCTTCGCCTTGCCACGAGTCTGTCTGGCATCTATATTCGGTAAATGCCGAATATGTCAAAGACCGAACTCTCGCTAGATCAGCGCCGCTTCGTCGAGGACCTCGCGGCCTTGTTGGTGCCGTGGGGGATGCAGCCGAGCGTGGCCCACCTCTATGCCTACCTGCTGCTCTGCGACGAGCCGGTATCGCTCGACGCGGTCACGGCGACGCTCGGCATGGCCAAGAGCAGCGCCAGTGTCGCCGCCCGCGCGCTGGAACAGTTCGGCCTCGCCCGTCGCCACAGCGAGCCCGGCAGCAAGCGCATCCGCTACGGCGCCTCCACTTCCTATTCGGGCTTTATCGCCGCGCAGGCCGCGTTGATGGGCGATCTGGGGCGACTGATCGAAGAACGCGCCCGCGGGATATCGGAAGGCGAAACGCTGCGCCGATTGCGCTATCTGGGCTCGTTCAACCGCAAGATGGAAGCGACGATCCTCGGCCGCATAAGCGAGTTGTCCGACGAATTTATCGCGCACGGTCCGGACGCAGAATTGCAATGATCGCCTGAACCGGTCCGGTTCAGGCGCCCACCTGCCTCACGACATCCGCAACCAGCGCACGCAGCCAACGATGCGCGGGATCGTGGCGGTAGCGCACATGCCACGCCATCTCGACCGGGAAAGTGCCGAGATCGGTTGGAGCCGGAAGCACCTTCAGCCGGGGATCATGTTCGAGCCGGCGGCAGATCAGCCGGGGCAATGTGGTGCAATAGTCAGTGACGGCAACCATCTCGGCCACCGCGAAGAAATTGGTGACGGAGATGGCCACATCGCGCTTCAGCTGCTGCTGCGCCAGCGCCTGAAACACGCCGGCACGGATGCGGCCCGGCGGCATGACATTGACGTGGCGCAGGCATTCGAACTGCTCGCGCGAGATGGTGTCGCCGATCTCGGGATGGTCGGCGCGCAGCACGCATTCCAGGTGCTCGTCCATGAGATGCTGCACCACCAGATTGTCCGGCGGATCGACAATGCGCCCCACCACCATCGCAGTCGTTCCGGAAACCACGCCGGTCTCTGTCAGGTCGTTGCCGTAGGGCGTGAGACGCAGCCTGATGCCCGGCGCTTCCGCGGCCAGCTTCGCGACAATGGCGGGCATCAGCGCAAACTCCACATAGCCGTTCGGGGCGATGGTGAAGAGCCGCTCGGCGCTTGCAGGATCGAAATCCTGCTGGCCAAGCACCGCGTCGTCAAGCCGCGCGAGCGCATCGGCGATCCCCGGCGCCAGTTCGAGCGCAATCGGGGTTGGCTGGATGCCGTAGCGCTCGCGCACGAAGAGCTGGTCCTGTAACATCAGGCGCAGCCGCCCGAGCGCGTTGGAGAGTGCGGGCTGGGTCATGCCCAGTCGCTCGGCGGCACGGGTGACGCTGCGCTCCTCCATCAGTGCGACGAATATGGGCAACAGGTTGAGATCGTACCGCATCAGATATTATCTCATCGATATATCTTAAATCCAAGAAATAAAGTTCTGGAATGAGTGCGCATAGGCCATTTTCCGGTTGTCGGCGGATCACCGCCCGACTGCGATCCGAAGGAGGTTCAGATGACCAAGGGTAAAGTGCTCGTGCTCGGCTCCAATGCCACGCAGATCGAAGTTCAAGGCGGTTTTGGTCCGACCGGACAATATCTCAACGAAACCGTCGTGCCCGCGATGGCCTTGATTGCGGCCGGTTACGAGGTCGTGCTGGCGACGCCGACCGGCGCCAAGCCAACCATCGATCCTGCGTCCGATGCCCCGGCGCATTTCGGGAACGACGTTGCCGCCTACGAGCGGGCCAAAGCCTTCTATGCCAGTGATCCATCGATGAACCGGGTCAGCACCCTGCGCGCGGTGATCGACGATGGCCTTGACCAATTTGCCGGCGTGTTCGTGCCCGGTGGTCAGGCGCCCGTCGTTGATCTGATGCAGGATGCCGATGCCGGCGCGATCCTGCGCCATTTCCATGCCGCCGCCAAGCCGACCGCCCTGCTCTGCCACGGCCCGATTACCCTCGTATCGGCGATGGAGAATGCCCCGGCCTTCCGCGCCGCGCTGATCGCCGGTGATGACGCCAAGGCAAAGGACATCGCGGCCGACTGGCCCTATGCCGGCTATCGGATGACGATCTTCTCCGCATCGGAGGAGAAATATGTCGAGGAGCAGATCCTCCACGCCAAGATGTACTTCGACATGCCGCAGGCGCTGCACGATGCCGGCGGCGAGGTCATCGTGACCGATATCGACTTTGCGCCCCACGTCGTCGTCGACCGCGAGTTGATTACCGGGCAGAACCCCAGCTCGGATCACCCGATTGCGGAAGCCTTGATCGCGGCGCTCGATCGGGCGAATGCATGAGGACGCGCATGACCGGCGGGGCGCTTCGCACGCGCCCCGCCGGATGGCTGGAAAGCACAGGAACAAGACCGATGACCGATACCGTCAAGATCGTGGCGACCCTTGTCGCCAGGCCCGGCAAAGCGGAAGCACTGCGCGCGCTGCTGGATGGCATGATCGCGCCGAGCCGCGCCGAACCCGGCAATCTGCGCTACGATCTCTGGGTCGATCAGGCCCAGCCCGACCGGCTCCTGCTGGACGAACTCTATGCCAACCAGGCGGCAGTGGAATCGCACCGCGCCAGCCCGCATTTCCAGAACTATCTCTCCCAGATCAACGATCTCGCCGAGCGCGCGGCATGGACGCTCGATCCCCTGACAGTCTCCTGACACAAAGGAATCCCGACGATGGCCCTGAAAGACATTCTTCCCGGCAAGCTCGGCTTCGGCGCCGCCCCGCTGGGCAACATGTTCCGCGACATTCCCGAGGACGAAGCCCTCGCCACGGTCGAAGCCGCCTGGAACGACGGCATTCGCTATTACGACAACGCGCCGCTCTATGGCGCCGGGCTCGCCGAATTGCGCATGGGTGAAGCGCTCGCAGGCAAGCCGCGCGACCAGTACGTGATCAGCACCAAGGTCGGCCGCATCATTCTCGACGAGCTGGAAGATATCAGCGCGCGCGAACAGGGCGAAAAGGCCGGGGTATTCGCGCATGGCCGCGCCAACCGCGTCGTCAACGACTATTCCTATGACGCCACCCTGCGCTCGATCGAGGGCAGCCTCAAGCGCCTGCGCACCGACCATATCGAGATCGCCTTCGTCCACGACCTCGCCCAGGATTTCTGGGGCGATGCCTGGCTGGAGAAGTTCGAGGAAGCGCGAAACGGTGCCTTCAAGGCGCTCGACCGGCTGCGCGACGAAGGCACGATCAAGGCCTGGGGTCTGGGCGTCAACAAAGTCGAACCGATCGAGCTGCTGCTCGGTCTGAACGAACCTCGCCCCGACGCTTTCCTGCTCGCGGGCCGCTATACGCTGCTCGATCACGGTCAGGCGCTTCAGCGGGTGATGCCGATGGTGGCGGAGCGCGGTTTGGGGATCGTGGTGGGCGGCCCCTACAGCTCGGGCGCGCTCGTGGGCGGTCCCAATTTCGAATATGCGCCGGCGACGCCCGCCATCCTCGACAAGGTCGCCCGGATCAAGGCGATTGCCGACCGCTACGGCGTCAGCATGAAGGCGGCGGGGCTCCAGTTCTCGCTTGCCAATCCGGCGGTCGCGGCCGTGATCCCCGGCGCGAGCCGACCGGGCCGCATTGCCGAGGATCGCGCCGCGCTGGAAGAGGTTGTCCCGGCCGACTTCTGGCAGGAACTGCGCGCCGCCGCGCTGGTGGATCCGGCCGCGCCGCTCCCGGCCTAGTTCAGATGTCGAGGCCCGGTGACGTGCCGTCACCGGGCCTCCTCAAGAATCTGGCCGAACTTTGGCAAGGCAGCGGCGTTACACCGGTACAACCGCCAGCAAGGGGTCCGCGCTGTGTCCGACAAGCTTGTAATCTGGACATTCGATTGGGTACCCAACGGCCCGCGCGGGTTCGTGCGCGACATGCGTCTCCGATGGGCGGCAGAGGAAGCGGGCCTGCCTTACGACGTTTGCACCGTCCCTTTCGAAAATCGCGAAACCAATCATCTGGACCGACAGCCCTTCGGACAAGTGCCGTTCCTGACCGACGGTGACGTCCGCTTGTTCGAGAGCGGCGCCTGTCTGCTGCATCTGGCACGTCGAAGCGACAGATTGATGCCGCGCGATCCCGTGAGTGAGGGCGAGACGCTTCAGTGGGTCATCGCTGCGCTCAATTCGATCGAGATGGTCAGCGTGCCGTGGTGGTTCCTGAAGATATCGGGCGAAACCGAAAACCGCCTGACGCCATGGCTGGAGCGCAGGCTTGCCCATATCGAGCGGGAATTGAGCGAACGGGACTGGTTGGCGGCCGGTCGCTTCACCGTCGCCGACCTTATCATGGCGGACGTATTGCGCGTGCCCGATGTCCGCGCACATGGCGATCGTCCCGCGACGAAGGCCTATGTCGACCGCATCGTCAGCCGTCCCGCTTTCCTGAAAGCCAAAGCCGATCAGATCGCGCATTTTGCCGCCGCCGACCAGATGCGTGCGAACGACGGTTGAGGCGCCCAAATGGCGCCGCTTATGAGTTTGCGGCCTAATAGCGCCATGCCAGCGTCATGCGCGCCGCGCGGGCGAATTCGGGCCGGGCAAGGAAATATCCCGTGCTTCCGCCCGCATCGAACGAGCCCACTCGCGGGTTTCCTTCGGTCAGGCCGAGCGAATTCGTGATGTTGCTGAACTGCACGCTCAGTTCGAAACGATTGGGCAGTGCCGCGCGGATGCGGGCGTTTATCATGGAGTAGGCCGGTAGCCGCTGGGTGTTGACCACGTCCGAAAAACGCTGCGAAAACCGCAGGAAATCCATCGCAAAAGTCATCTTTCCGCCAAACAGGTCCAGGCTCGGGCTGGCACGAAGCGACAGGCGCGGCACGCGGATCAGTTGATGGCCATCCGCATCTTCCGGCGAGCCATTGCCGTTTTCGTCCAGCTGCGTGTAGCGAAAGTTGTGATAGCGCGGATCCTGCAACGTTGCCTGCCAATCGAGGCGCAGCGGCCCGGCAAGGCGGGCCTGGCCGCTCAGTTCCAGCCCCCAGGTGGTCGTATCGGCGATCGAGGTCTGCTCAATGTAGGCATTGCTCGCGGTATCGAAGCGATAGTCCGTGAACGGCAATCTCGCGAAGTGGGAACGGAATGCCACTGCCGTCAGGTTCCAGCTCCGGCGCTCCAGCGTCAGACCGGCTTCGGCCATCGTGATCGGCACCGGTGCGAGATCGGTGCCTTGGGCATTGTCCGTGAAATCGGTCGGCGCGGGCAGGCGCAGGGTGCGGGTAAAGCGTGCGAACGTGCCGACGCCGGGTGCGGGCCGATAGTTCGCCGCGAGTGTCCAGCTCAGGCCCGAATAGGATTTGCCCACCGGATCGATCACCCCGGTTCCGGTCAGCACGGCGTCGTCTGCCAGCGTTGCCGCATCGCCCAGATCCACGGTGGTCGTTTCCTCCGTCCCGCCGCCGATCCGCACATGCTCCCACCGCGCGCCGAAATCCAGCCGCCAGTCCGGCGCGAGCTTCCACTCGTCCGCCCCATAGATCGCCACGTTCCGCGAATTCAGCGTCGCGGAATTGTAGAGCGAGCCATAGCGCACGAAGCCGTTGTCGGTCAGCGCGCCCAGAACTTGTCCGGCAGAATCCAGTGCCAGCACGTCAAGCCTCCGCGCCTGTCCGCGAACGTCCAGCAGAACCGTACCCGTCTGCCGGTCGAACTTCATGTCCATGGCATCGAATGTCGTGCCGATGGCCAGATCGTGGTGTCCGGCCAGTTCGAAGGCGGTCGTGAAGCGCGCATCCGCCATGCCTTCGCGCAGCGGCATCTGCACCGCCATCAGGTTCGCGCCGACGACCAGTCCGTTGCCGTTGCTAGCATTGGTGAAAGCCGCGCCATCGTCGGCATACTGGATTCTGGCGGCGGTCGTGTCGGGCCACGCCGCGCGCAGTCTGCCCATGGCGCTGGCGATGTAATCCTCTGCCGTGGTGGGGCGGCCGATGGGAAAGAGGCCGCTGCGCCGCGTCGTACCGGTCCGCAACCGCGTCCGCAGTTCGATCGCACTGCGACTGCCAAGGGCGAGGCGCGCACTGAGCGAATAGAAGGTGATGCGGCTGGTCGTGCCCTGTGACAGGTCGAAATCCTGCGGCCCCTGCGGGGTCAGGAACGCGACGTGGACATTGTCCGGCCCTGCCAGCGTATCACGCAGCGGATCGAAACCGTGGATCGGCTCCACCCGCCCGTTGGCGCCGAATTGCAGCGGCACCGGGAGGTAAAGGATAACCCTGTCGTCCAGATGCTTGACGTTGGCATCGATTTTCAGGCGGCCGTCGTCGTAGGCGAGCGATGCCCGCAATTGCCCGCCCCGGTCCGCGTTGTAGCCCGGATCGCGCGGGCCCGCGTCGGTTCGGTAGAAACCTCCAAGCCCGAGGCCGAGGTTGGGTCCCAGTCGCACGCCCGCATAGCCATCGATACGGGCATAGCCAAAGCTTCCGCCGGTCATGGATAGGTCCACACCGGGATGCTTCAGAGGATTGCGGGTGAGGAAATTGACGCTTCCGCCCGGCGCATTGGGAACGAAGACAGCCGATGGCCCGCCGCGCACGGCTTCGGCCCGTTCCACGCTGGCATCGGTGCGGAAGACCTGATCGGTATTGAGATAGCCCAGCCCGCCATCGTACTGGACCGGCAGGCCGTCTTCGAGAATGGCGACGGAAGAATAGCCGTCGGTCGGTATGCCCCGTGCACGCACGTTGTTGCTGGCCTCGCCGCCGCTGGCCTCTACCCAGAAGCCGGGGATCTGTTGGAACAAGGCCGCCGTGGAGACCGCGCCTTCGCGCATGACCGTGCCGTGGTCGATATCTGTCAGCGCATAGCTCAGCTCGGACCGCAGCAGCGGCGCATTCACGGCGCGGCCAGTGACCACGATGTCCTCGGGCGGCGTGACCGGCGGCGGCGCCGCAGGACGAGGGGCTGGAGGCGTAATCCGGGGCGGCGCGGGAGGAGGCGCCAGCTTGCCCGCTGGAGCGGGACGCAACACGACAAGGCTCGCCTCGAACCGCGCTACGGCCAGTGGCTGTCCGCGCAGCAAGGCATCCAGCGCGGCGCGTGCGCGCATTCGCCCGTGAAGGCCCGGACTGCGCAGACGCGCCGCCTGAGCATAGGGATAAAGAATCTGCACCCCGGCCTGATGGCCGAATTCATCCAGCGCGCTGGCAAGATTTCCGGCGGGGATGTCGAAAGTCCGTACTTGCGTCGGCCCCTGCACGGCCTCCTGCTCCCGCGCCGCAAGCGGCTGGACCGTGCACGCAAGCGCCGTCACGGCGCAAGGGGCCGCCGCCAGCAGGCGCATTGCTCGCTTGTACATGACCTGCCCGTTCGCCTGTCTGGCGCCCCGATTCGCGTGTTATTCGGGCATGCTGGTGCAACGGCCTTGCGACAGCTTCATGTCATCCACCGCCAGTCGGCGAGGGAGCGGAGACGAGCTGGATCTTGCCATCGTGCCAACGGTGCTGGATGCCGAAGCCGTCTTCCAATGAACGCAGGAAATCGTCTGGCTGGCTGATCCGGAATTCGCCGCCCAGCCGCGTCGATGCAATGGCGGGCTCAGCCACCACGATCGAATAGGGCAGGTAGCGATTGTATTCGGCAACGGCCTGACCCAGCGTCATGCCGTTGAACACGATCCGGCCGCCCTCCCATGCCGTGGCATCGGCGGCGACCTGCGGATCCAGCGGCTCGATCGACAGTCCGCTACCGCGTGCCACGGCCACGTGGCCGCTGCCAATCGTGTAGGACTGCACTTTCGCACTGCCCGCCAACACCATCAGGCGCGCCGTATCCGGCTCAAGCCGCAGGCCGAACCGGCCGGGCGTCAGCTCGGCCCCGATCGCATCGCTGTGAAGGCGCAGCGCGCTGTCCCCTGCCCGGACATCGAACAGCGCTTCCCCGCGCTCAAGCCAGATCGACCGTTCGCTGCCGAAGTGCCAGCCGATCCGCGAATTGGTGTTGAGGGTGGCCGTGCTGCCGTCGGGCAGCATGATCTGGCGGCGTTCGCCCACCATGGTTTCGGCATAGGCGCGCTGGGGAACCGCGAGCCAGGCCGTGACCCCGCCCGCCGCAAGCATCGCAGCCAATCCCGCGCTCAGCGCCGTGCGGCGCGACATCGCCGAGGATGCGGCGCCGCGCGATCCGGCCTCATAGTAGGCATGTTCCGCCGCCAGCTCCGTCTGCCCGGAGGTTTCCAGAAGCCCCGGAACGCGGGGATCGGCCGTGCGGCGCCAGGTTGCGGCTGCTTGTGCGAAGGCGGAGGCATGGCGGGGATCGGCATTGCGCCAGACTTCGAAGGCCGTCTCGTCAGCCGTGCCGCAGTCAAGCGCGACAAGCCAGGCGGCGGCCTGATCGATCAGGTCGTCTCGCGACGATTCCTTATAGTATCCGTCTTGTCCGTCGCCTCGCATTGAACCGAATTCTCCGCCCCGTTTTGCCCGTCTCGCCCCGCGAGGCGACGAATCAGCAACCGCAGGCCCTTGACCAAGTGCGTCTCCACTGTGGAGACGGATATGTTCATCTTTTCCGCTACCTGCGGCGGAGGCAAACCTTCGACCCTGCGCAGATAGAGCGCCTCACGCATGCGCGGCGGCAGTTCCTGCATGGCGGAGACAACGCGGTCAAGCTCGGAGCGATCCGCGGCCACGACATCGGGCGTCGGTTGCTCATCCGCGATCTCTGCCCGGTGCAGCAAGGCGGCATCGCCGATCCGCACCACGTCGGCCCGGCGTGCCTTCTCGATTGCCAGATTGCGGATGATGCGGACGGTGAAGGCGTGGGGATTGGCGATGGAACGCCAGTTATCCAGCGCGAACAGGCGGGCGTAGGCCTCCTGCACCAGTTCTTCCGCATCGTCGGCATTACGCACGATGCTGGCCGCATAACGGCGGTGACGGTCACGATGGAGGAAGACGTGATCGGCGAACCACACGTCGATGTCGCGCAGCCACGCCATAGCTTCCCGTTCACTCCCTCATGCGCTCCGTGGGGGTCCGGGTAGCGGGGCGATATGACATCTGGCTGACACTCGGCTCCCGGCCCGGACGAAATATTTTTTTGCCGCCGCTAGCGGAAAGCGATCCCCTCCACGTCCTCCCCTCGAATGCCGCGAACCGCTTCGCCCGAACCTGCGAAGCGGCGGGGCAAACGCGTGCAAGGGCCCATTCGGCTTCTTCCGAATGGCGCTGTTTCAGTGAGTTAAGGGGTAATTCCATGCGATCGTTACTGCTGACATCTTCTCTCGTTGCTCTGGCGATTGCCGCCCCTGCCCGTGCGCAGGACGCCGCTCCCGCGCCTGCCCCTGCTGCCGATGCAGACAAGAGCGGCTACAACGAAATCATCGTCACCGGCCGCGCCGGTACCGGCGAACTGACCAAGGCGCAGACCAGCTATTCGGTCACCAATATCGACGAGGAAAAGCTTCGCCTCCAGGCGCCCACCAGCGTCACGGAATCGCTCAAGTCCGTCCCCGGTTTCTGGGTCGAAGCATCGGGCGGCGAGGCCAGCGGCAACGTGCGCGCACGCGGCGTGCCGGTGGATGGCTTCGGCTCGATCCAGCTTCTGGAAGACGGCATGCCCGTCCAGCACGATCCGGCGCTGGGTTATCTTAATGCCGACCAGGCGTTCCGCCTCGATGAAACGATCGACCGCGTCGAAGTGGTGCGCGGCGGTCCCTCGGCGCTGTTCTACTCCAACGCACCGGCCGGTGCCGTGAACTACATTCCGCGTCAGGTGGGCGATACGCCCGAAGGTCTGGTGAAGCTGTCGGTGGGGGCGGACAGCCTTTACCGCGCGGACTTCTGGGTCGGCACCCCGATCGGCGACGGCTGGAAACTGGCCGCCGGCGGCTTCTACCGGGCCGAGGACGGCGTGCGCGATCCGGGCTTTACCGGCAATCAGGGCGGCCAGATCCGCGCCACGCTCTCGCGCGACTGGAGCAACGGCCACTTCAGTCTCGACGTCAAGCGGATGGATGACAAGGTCATCTTCTACACCGGCATTCCGATGACTTACGACAACGACGGCAATATTGTCGCGGTGAACGGCTTCAGCGGCCACACCGGTACTGTTGCCGGTCCCGAAACGCAGCTGATCAAGATGATCCAGGGTGACGGGAGCACTTATACTTTCGACAATACCGAAGGCACTCACGTCAAGCGCACGCAGATCTCGGGCAAGTTCGATTTCGAACCGGCCGACGGCTGGCGCGTCAGCGAGGCGATGCGCTACAACGACACCTGGACCCAGCGCAACGGCGTCTATCCCAACTCCATCCAGACCGCGCAAAGCCTGCTCGACTCCTCGTCGTCGCTGCTGTCGCTGGTGCCCGGCGCAAGCGCGCTGGGGCTGCGCTACACCACCAGCGGCGAGATGTTCGACACCGCGAACCAGAACGGCAACGGCCTGGTCATCGTCGGCGGCCTGCGCGGGATCACCATGCCGGTGAAGGAATTCATGAGCGACACGCGCATCGCCCACAAGTTCGACATGGGCGGAACGACACACAACGTGACCTTCGGCTACTATTACGCGCACCTTGACGAGAGCTTCAGCCGCTATTCCTCGACCGCGCTGCTCGACGTGCAGGACAACGCCCGCCTGCTCGACCTCGTCGGGCTCGACAGCACCGGCAAGGTGATCTCGCCGATCACCGACAACGGCATCTATCGCTACGGATACGAGTGGGAAGACGCGCATGGCCAGCAGACCACCAACGCGCTTTACCTCACCGACGAGTGGCAGATCACGCCTGCCCTGCGCATCGACGCCGGCGTGCGGTGGGAAACGATGAATACCCGGGGGACCGTCGGGCTGAAGAGCACCGTGAACCTCGGCACTTTCGCCACATCGAACATCCTGACCGGCAGCGGTGTCTATGCCAATTACGACGACACCTTCAGCCATGCCACGTGGACGGCGGGCGTGAACTACCAGTTCAACGACCGTTCCGGCGTCTTCGCGCGCTACACTTACGCCAACCGCCTGCCTAGCCTTGGCAACTACGTCACCAACGCCACCGCCACGCCCTATATCCAGACGATGAGCCTTGGCGAAGCCGGCTTCAAGTATGCCAGCCCGCTGGTCGAATTCTACGCGACCGGCTTCTGGACGCGTTACAACAACGTCAGCTTCACCAACTACATCTTCGACCTCAACGGCTCGAGCACGAGCCAGACGCTCTACGCCGATACGCAGACCTTCGGCCTCGAACTCGAAGGCACGCTGCGTCCCACCTCGTGGTTCGACATCTCCGGCACGGCGACGCTTCAGGATCCGCGCTACAAGGGCCTGACCTATACCGACAACACCGGTGCGCTAAACGATTTCGACGGCAAGCGCCTGATCCGCGTGCCGATCACCAGCCTTCGGGTCGTGCCGGGCTTCAACTTGCTGGATAACCGCCTGCGCCTTCAGGGATCGGTGGAATACGAAGGCGCGCGCTACGTCGATACCGCCAATTCGGTGAAGCTGCCCGCCTATACCACCATCAACCTGAGCGCGAGCTTCGCGGTGAACGACCGCCTGACCGTCTATGGCTATGTCGACAACGTGAACAATTCGCTGGGCCTGACCGAGGGCAATCCCCGCGCGGGCGAAGTCCAGAACGGCGAGGCCGGGGCCAGCGTGTTCATCGCCCGTCCGCTGCTGGGCCGCAACTTCCGCGCCTCGGTCCTGTACAAGTTCTGATGGCCTTGAGAGCCCTTGCTCGCTCCGTCCTGCCGCTGCTCCTTGTCATGGGAGCAGCGGTTCCGGCCACGGCCACTCCCGATGAGGCCAGCGCAGACGCGGCCGTTCGTCCTTTCGCAACGCTGACCGGCACGATGACGCGCGCCGATCACGAGCATTACCGCGAGCTACCTTTCACCCTGCCCGCCGGCGTGACGCGGCTGACGATCCGCTTCAGCTACGAAGGCAGGGATCAGAAGGCCGCCATCGACATGGGGCTGATCGACCCCCAGCGCCTGCGCGGCTGGAGCGGCGGTGCGCGCAGCGCCATGACGCTGGCCGAAGCCGACGCGACGCCGGGTTACCTCCCCGGCCCGCTTCCTGCAGGCAAGTGGCATCTCCTGCTGGGCGTGCCGAACTTGCGCGTCGGCGCGCAGGCCCCGTGGAAAGCCGAGATCTTCGTCGAACGCGGCCCCGCCGTGACCTCGTTCGCCGACGCGCCGCTGAGCGACAAGCCCGGCTGGTATCGCGGCGACCTGCACATGCACACCGGCAACAGCGACGGCAAATGCAGCGCCCAGAGCGGCAAGCGGGTGCCCTGCCCGGTCTACCGCACGCTGGAAGCCGCCGCTGCGCGCGGGCTCGATTTCATTGCAGTGACCGACCACAATACCACCGCGCAATATGACGCCCTGCGCGAACTCCAGCCCGCCTTCGACCAGTTGCTGCTCGTGCCCGGCCGCGAGATCACGACGTTCTACGGCCATGCCAATGTCTTCGGCATCACCGGCCCGCTGGACTGGCGCATGACCGCACCGAGCTGGGCCGAGGCGCGCAAGTGGATAGAGGCGGCGAACCGGGCGGGCGGCATCGTTTCGCTCAATCACGCAGGATCGCCCAGCGGAGAGAACTGCATGGGCTGCGGCTGGCGGGTTCCCGACGTCCCGCCCAGCGCGATCGGCGCGGTGGAAGTGGTCAATGGGGGAACGATGGCGGAAACGGGTCGGCCGGACAGTCCCAATCAGGGCATCGGCCTGTGGGACCGACTCCTTGCCACCGGGGCGCATGTCACCGGCATCGGCGGCAGCGACAACCACGACGCTCCGCCAGCGGACAAGCTGCCCAACCCGGTCGGCACGCCGACGACAGTCGTCTACATGAACGAGCTTTCCGTCCCCGCCTTCCTGGCGGGCATCCGTTCCGGCCGCGTCTTCATCGACATCGACGGCACGGGCGGGCGCATGCTCGATCTTGCCGCCAGTGCGCAGGGCAAGACGGTCCACATGGGCGGAACGCTTGAAGTGGCCGCAGGCGGCGACGTCAGCCTCACGCCGCAAGTGGAAGGCGTCGCGCAAGGGACACTGGCACTGCTGGTCGACGGCGTGGCGGCCCCCGATCTCACGCGCAGGATCGATGGCACGGACGGCGCAATGACGTGGCGCAGCGACGGCAAACGACACTGGATCCGCGCGGAAGTCCGCGATGGCTCCGGCAGACTGATCCTGCTCGGCAATCCGGTCTATATCGCTCCGGCCCACTAGGAGGGGTGGGGGACAAATCAGCCGTCACGGCAAAATTGTCCCCCGCTCGCCATCCGACCCAAAGCCCGTCATCCCCGCGAAGGCGGGGATCCCGCTTCCTGGCGCGAAACGCGGGGTTGCAAAGAAGCGGGGCCCCCGCCTTCGCGGGGGCGACGGGGCTGGGAATTGATGGCTAGCGTCTTGCCGGGCGCCCCGCCGTATCGCCGCGCCGGGCTCACTGATAGCGCAGCGTCTTCTCGAACCCCTCGTTGGCCTTGGTCATCTTGGCCAGCTTCCTGAGCTGACCGCGCACATGCCGCTCGAACCGGGCGTCGTCATAGATGCCCGTCACCCGATATTCGTCCTGACCGATCAGTTCCTTCAGACGCTTGGCGAAAGCGGCCTGATCGTTTGTGCAGTCCGCATCCTTCAGGCACCGACAGACCCACTCCTCGGCCGCTGCCTTGTCGTAATCGTCCTGTGCCTCATACCCGCGCCTGTCTGCGGCGGCCTGATCCAGCTTCGCAGCCTCGAACCGGCGCGCCAGCCATTTGCGCACCTGTTCCCCATCCCATGCCTTTGCCGGATCGCTCATCACATTCTCCAAACTTTGGCGGCCATAGCCCAAACTCACAGGAAAAGGACAGAAACGAAGTCCGCAATGCGCAGCCGGCCCGGAACCAGATTGAACCGAAAAGGAGCCAATATTTCAGCGCTCTCCGCCAAGCGACGATTTTTCGATTCTATGAGGTGTAAATACCGGAAGCGGCGCGAAGAAATTGTCGCGCGGCGAAGGGTAGCGACTACCTTGAAGGAATCGAGCGATGCCCACGATGCAGGACAAGCGACAGGACTTTCTCTGGCTCGTGCAACTCTGGATCCAGCGCGAGAGAGACATCACCGGCTGGACGGCAACCTGCGGCGATGCCGTCGCGGCCAGCTATCGCATTCCGGCATCCATGACCGCGCGGGATGCCGCTTTTGACTTCATGTCCTTCAACAGCGAGGCCTTCCGCGGCGACATCGAAAACAAGTGCCCCGCGTGGATGATGGGGCTGGACGATCCCCGCTATTGCTAGGGGAGAAGGTCCGCCCGCCTCGGTATCCGGACGGTGAACACGCTGCCCTTGCCCACGCCGCCGCTGGCCACGGTGATCGTTCCGCCGTGCAGGGCAAGCAGCTGATGCACCAGAGCGAGGCCGACCCCAAGCCCGCCCGCCGCGTGTTGCCGGTGATCGGGAACCTGCACGAAAATCTGGAAAATCCGCGACTGCATGTCGGCCGGAATGCCCACGCCGTTATCGGCGACCTCGATCTCCACGTGATCTGCCGCCGCGCGGGCCCGTAGCGAAATCTCGCCGCCCTTCGGCGTATATTTCGCGGCATTGTTGAGCAGGTTCGCAACGACTTGCGCCAAACGGGTGTGGTCGGCCTCAAGCCAGACTGGCTCGGCTGGAATGTCGGTGGTGAACCGGTGCCCGGCACTTTCCAGATTGTTCCGGCACCCCTGGATGGCAGAACGCAGGATGGTCTGGAGTTCGATGCGCTCCTTTTGCAGCGAAATCTTGCCCTCGCTGATACGCGCGGTGTCGAGCAGATCCTCGATAAGGCGCGAGAGGTGGAATATCTGAAGCTCCATGCTCTCGCGGATCGTCACGCTCTCGTCCGCCGAGCGGCGCTGCAGGAGTTGCAAGCCGGAACTGAGCGCCGCCAGCGGGTTGCGCAATTCGTGCCCCAGCACCGCCAGGAACTCGTCCTTGCGCCGATCCACTTCCTGAAGCGCCTGCGAGGCCGCTTTCAGTTCGTCGCGCTGTGCCGCCACCAGCTGGCGCTGGCGGTGGAGTTCGAAGAAGACATTGGCCTTGCTGCGCAGGATGTCCGCCTCGATCGGCTTCTGGATGAAATCGACGGCACCTGCCTCATAGCCCCGGAATCGGCGCTGTTTGTCGGCGCTTCCGGCCGTGACGAAGATGATCGGAATATGCCGCGTACGCTCGCTGCCGCGCATGAATTCGGCAAGTTCGAAACCGTCGACTTCGGGCATCTGCACATCGAGAAACGCCAGCGCCACTTCGTGTTCGAGCAGCAATTCAAGCGCCTCGTCCGCCGAGCGGGCGGTCAGCAGGACCAGTCCGTCTCGCTTCAGCAGCGCCGCAAGCGCGATGAGGTTCTCATCAAGATCGTCGACCAGCAGAAATTTAACCGGGGGAGTCATGCGCCCTCACCCTTCCCGACTTCCAGGAGAAAGTCCGCGATCCCGGCCAGCGACAGCACGCGCGCCTCGGGACATTCGGACAGCGCCGCCAGCGGCATCGCATCCGCATAGGCAATCGAGGGGTCTTCCACGAGCACGATGCCTCCCGCTTGGGCAATGGCGCGAAGTCCGGCGGCTCCGTCCTGGTTCGCGCCGGTAAGGACGATCCCGACAAGCGCACCGCCATAAGCGTCCGCCGCGCTTTCGAACAGCACGTCAATCGCCGGACGCGAATGGAGGACCGCCTCGTCGCTCGACAGCGACAGCGTGCCCCCGGCCTCCACCAGCAAGTGGTAATCCGGCGGCGCGAAATAGGCGGTACCGCCCAGCACCGGCTCCTTGTCCTCGGCCTCGCGCACGGCGATCCGGCATTTGCCGGCGAACAGCGGCGCCAGCATGTTGCCGCCGTCCGCCGGGATATGGACCACGATCAGGATCGGCAGCGGGAACGTCGGCGGCAGCGCGGGCAGGACCTCCGAAAGCGCCTGAATGGCGCCAGCCGAGGCGCCGATCACAACTGCGCGGGGAATGGGGGGACGAGGGATGGGAATATCGGCCGTCATACCTCGCGCTTTCTGTAGATTTTTTCCTCGCGCACGAAGTCGCTGAAGGCGTCGGCATGGGCCGAAAAGCGCATGCTTTCCTTGGCGCCCAGACCCATGAAGCCGCCGCGGATCAACGAATCCCGGAAAAGGCCAATGGCACGGTCCTGCAACTCGCGGTCGAAATAGATCAGCACATTGCGACAGGAAATCAGGTGCATCTCCGAGAATACGGCATCGGTGACCAGACTGTGGTCCGAGAATACCACACGATCCCGCAGGCTCTTGTCGAAAACGGCGTTGCCATAGGCCGTGCTGTAATAGTCCGACAGCGACGACCGGCCGCCCGAGGCACGGTGGTTTTCGGTGAACGTCCTGATCCGGTCGAGCGAGTAGATCCCGCGCGAGGCCATGTCGAGCGCGTCCTGGCTGATATCGGTCGCGTAGAACAGCGTCCGTTCCTCCAGCCCTTCCTCGCGGAACAGGATCGCGAACGAGTGCAGTTCCTCCCCCGCGCTGCACCCGGCGATCCAGACCTTGAGCGAGGGGTAGGTGCGCAAATGCGGCACCACTTTCTCGCGGATCGCCTTGAAGTACGACGGGTCGCGAAACATCTCGCTGACCTGGACCGTCAGAAAGCTCAGCAGCCGGGGCAGCATGGCCGGATCGTGCAGCAGGGCTTCCTGAAGTCCTGAAAACGTCTCGAACCCAAGCTGCCCGCGCGCCTGACGCAGGCGGCGGCGCAGCGACGCCTGCGAGTATTTGCGGAAGTCATAGTGGTAGCGCTGGAACAGCGCTTCCAGCAGCAACCGGATCTCGATATCCTCGACCGCGTCCGACATTTAGCGCGGCATCCAGACGCGGACAAGTGACAGCAATTTGTCGACATCGAGCGGCTTGGCCATGTAGTCGTTCGCGCCCGCCTCGATGCAGCGCTGCTGGTCGTCCGGCATGGCCTTGGCCGTCAGCGTGATGATCGGCAGCTTCTTCCAGCGCGGATCGGTCCGGATCTCCCGCGTCGCCGTCAGCCCGTCCATCACCGGCATCATCACGTCCATCAGCACGAGGTCGATGGCCGTGCCGCCGTCAGCGGCCGATTTCTCCAGCTTGTCGATCGCGTCCCGCCCGTTCCTGGCAACCTCGATGATCGCGCCGCGCGGTTCGAGGATGTTGGTCAGCGAGTAGACGTTGCGCACATCGTCCTCGACAAGGAGAATCCGCCGTCCTTCGAGAATGGCGTCGCGGCTCCGCGCCTGCTGGATCATGCGCTGCTGTTCGGGCGGCAGCTCGGTCACCACCTGGTGGAGGAACAGCGTCACCTCGTCCAGCAGTCGCTCCGGCGAACGCGCACCCTTGATGATGATCGAATCCGAATAGCGCCGCAGCCGCTGTTCGTCGTCGGGCGACAGGTCGTGCCCGGTATAGACGATCACCGGCAGGACGCCGTGGCGGCCTTCCTTTTTCAGCGTCTCCAGCAGCGCGAAGCCCGATGCATCGGGCAGGTTCAGGTCGAGCACCATGCAATCGAAAGTCTCGCGTTCAAGCCGCTCCAGACATTCCGCCGCGGTGCCCACGCCCACCGTCTCCACGCCCGCCGTGGCGAGCAGGCTGGCGACGGCGTCGCGCTGCACCTGATCGTCCTCGACGATGAGGACGCGGCGCACGCTCTGCGCCATCTTGGCGGCAAGCGCCTTGAGCACTTCGACCAGCTCGTCGCGCTTCACCGGCTTGACCAGATAGCCGATCGCCCCCAGCGACAGCGCGGTCTGGGCATGGTCGCTCGCGGATACGACGTGGACCGGGATGTGCCGCGTGGCCCCATCGCTCTTGAGGTGATCCAGTAGGACCAGCCCCGATTGATCCGGCAGGCCCAGATCGAGCACCACGGCATTGGGCTTGAACTGACGCGCCAGTTCGAGCGCTTCGCCTGCGGTTCCCGCGACCAGACACTGGAAACCCAGTTCGCGCGACAGATCGCGCACGATGCCCGCGAAGCTTCCGTCGTCCTCGACCACCAGCAGGATCCGGTCGGCGGCACCAAGCCGCTCGCGGTCGTCCTCCACCCGGCGCGGCAGTCGCGCCGGAGCCTTGGGGACTTGCGGTTCCACGCGGCGGACCACAGGCGTGCCCGCGGCGATTGCCAGCCCCTCGCTGCGCGGCGCGGCCGCCGGGTCGAGCGACAGCGGGATAGACAGCGTGAAACGGCTGCCTTCGCCGGGCTTGCTCTCCAGTTCGATTGCCCCGCCGAGCAGTCGCGCCAATTCCCGTGAAATCGACAGGCCCAGCCCCGTCCCGCCATATTGGCGGCTGATCGTGCCATCTGCCTGACGGAAGGCTTCGAAGACTTCGCGCTGCTGGTCCTCGGCGATGCCGATGCCGGTGTCACGCACCGAAATGGCGAGCCGATCCGCGCCGCCGCGTGCAATCGAAAGATCGACCCGTCCCGCTTCGGTGAACTTGAACGCGTTGGACAGCAGATTCTTGAGGATCTGGTCCAGCCGCTGGCGATCGGTATCGATCGTGTCGGGACAATCGGCGGAAACGGCAATGCCGAATTCCAGCCCGCGCTCACTCGCCACCGGCTCGAACAGCTGCCGCATGTCGGTCACCAGCCGGTCGAGCGCAACAGTCTCCGGCCGGACCTGGACGTGACCGGCCTCGATCTTCGAAAGGTCGAGGATATCGTTGATCAGCGCCAGCAGGTCATTGCCCGAGGACTGGATGGTAACGGCATATTTCACCTGTTCTTCGGTGAGATTGCCCGCCGGATTGTCGCCCAGCAGCTTGGAGAGGATCAGCAGCGAATTCAGCGGCGTCCGCAGTTCGTGCGACATGTTCGCAAGGAAATCGGACTTGTAGCGGCTGGCCCGCTCCAGTTCGCTGGCCTTCTGTTCGACCGCCGTGTTGGATCGTGCAAGGTCGTCGCGCTGGCTCTCCAATTGCTGCGCCTGCTCTTCCAGCTGGGCATTGGTCTGTTCCAGCTCCACTTGCTGCTGTTCGAGCCGGACCTGCGATTCCTTGAGCGCGCGGCCCTGCTCTTCCAGTTCCTCGTTGGAGACGCGCAGTTCCTCGCTCTGGACCTGAAGCGTTTCCGACTGGCGCTGCGTCTCCTCCAGCAGGTTGCGCAGTTCGGTGCGGAACCTTGCGGAGCGCAAGGCGACGCCGATGGGCGCCGAAGCCTCGGACAGGAACGCCACGGCCAGGTCATCGACAGGGCCCAGGAAGCCAAGTTCGATCACGCCGTGGACCGCCTCGTCCGCGCAGACCGGCGAGATCACCAGATGGCGCGGCTTGTCGTGACCCAGCCCCGATCCGATGGTCAGATAGCCGTCGGGGATATCGCTCAGCACCGTATGTTCGCGCTCGGCGACGGCGCGGCCGAGCAGGCCGTCCTTGATCGTGAAACTCTCCAGCACGCCGGCCTCGGCAGGCACGCCCAGCGTCGCCACCCGCTGGTAGCGGGCGCCGTCGCCCGCATAAATGGCGCCGCCCTGTGCATCGAGGAACTTGCTGAGGAACGTGAGAATGTTCTCGCCCAGTTGCCCGGTCGAAGGGTCCCCCAGCATGGCCGCGGCAAGCTGGGCCTGCCCCGCCTGAAGCCATTGCTGCCGGTCCCGCGCAATCGTCGCGCGACGAAGCAGGAACGCGATCACCAGCGTCAGGGCAATGCCCAGCACGGTCGAGAGCACGCCGCTGGTCCAGGCGCTCTTGTAGGCGCCGTCCATTTCGTCGAGCCTGAGCTGGCGCAGCCGCAGTTCTTCCTGCTGCATCTCGCCCAGCTGGGCACGGATCGCATCCATCTCGATCTTGCCGCGATCTGTGGAGACGACGGCAAGCGCCGCGTCGCGGCCCTGCTGGCGGCGCAAGTCGATGGTCTGGCCCAGCTCCGCCAGCTTGGAATCGGTGTGACGGCGAAGCGTCGCCAGTCTCGCCTGCTGCGAAGGGTTGTCCCGGGTGAGCGCACCGATGGCATCAAACTTGGAACCGAGCCGGGTAACCGCCGCCGTATAGGGCGCGAGATACTCCTCGTTGCCCGTCAGCAGATAGCCGCGCTGGCCGGTTTCGGCATCCTGAATGACGGAAAGGAGTTCGTCGAGCGAGGCGATGACATCGTGCGAATGCGCGATCTTGCCCGTATCGTCGCGCAGCATTTCGATATTACGGAAGGCCACCGTGCCGCTGATGAGAAAAAACAGCACCACGGCCACAAGGCCCAGCCACACCCGGCCATCGAGACCGGATTTTGGCCCGGATTTTGGCATCACCCTCTCGGGCGCCTGTGAAGGCGACATTTTCCCCAACCCCCGAAATCACAGAAAATTGGCCGCGAACAGCGGCCATTCGTCCGACAAATCAAAATCGTCCGCCTGAGCGCGGACCATGCGACACCAAACGCATGAAGTCCGACATTGTTTCCCGGGCGCCGCGAAACTGCAACCCTCCCCGGCACATCGGGCGGCGGGCTACGGTTTCGTCAGCCGCCTCGCAGTTCGCAGGCCAGTTGCTCGACAAGGGTTTTCAGCCACTCCAGACCCGCATCCGATGTCGATTGCGAACGTGCGATCATGCTCATCTCGATGGCGATGCCCGGTTCGGCCGATTCCAGAATGGCGATCCCCGCGCGCTTCTGTTCGGATAGAGCAAGCTGGCGCGGGACCAGCGCGACAAGATCGGATCGCGCCACGACGGCAACCGCCGTGAAAACGTCGTAGACAATCGCAGGCGTCAGGTCCGAGCCGTGGATTTCGGCGGGAATTGTCTGCTCGGGAAGGTAGGGCGTCTCCAGACTGTCGTCCCCGGCCGAACGGGCAGGCGCGAAAGTCCGGACCGGGTCAAAGCCGATGTGCGGCAAGGCGAGGAGTTCCGCATGGGTGAGCCCCGCCGCAACCAGCGGATTTGACTGCGCGGCGATCCAGACCAGTTCCTCCCGAAGCAGGGTCCGGGACGCGATGCGCGCGGGCAGGCGCGTGAAGGCCCCCAGCGCAAGGTCGACCGTGCTGTCCTCCAGCAGGCCGAGCAAGTCCGTGCGAATGGGCATGGCGCGGAACGTGACCCCCGGCGCATGCTTGCGGGCTGCCGCGATCAGGCCGGGGATCAGCGAGGCGCAGAAGTATGTCGACGCCGCGATGGTGAACGTGCGGTTCGATGTCCGGGCATCGAAACCGCTGGGCAGGACAGCCTCGCCCAGCCGTGCCAGCCCTTCGCGGATGGCGGGAGCCATGGCGCGGGCGCGCGGCGTGGGTTGCAAGGTGCCGCCGGTCCGCACGAACAGCGGATCGCCAAGCAATTCCCGAAGGCGTCGCAGCGCATGGCTGACGGCGGACTGGGTCAGGCCCAGCCTGTCGGCGGTCCGCGTCACGCTGCGTAGTTCGAACAGAACATCGAATACCGCAAACAGATTCAGGTCGGGCTTCGTCATGAGCGCCATTCATACTGTTCAGAAATAATGTTCACTAGGCTAATAAATTGGCCTGCGCTACCTGACCGCTCCGGAGAGTTGCCGGGGGCGATTGACAGGTATGCTTCATGGAAGAGCACGGATTGAGAAACGAGCCATCAATCGCCGCTGACGGGCACGATGTGCTGGGCGACGAATGGTCCGGCGATACCGTTTCAACGCCCGGACAGGCGCAAATGGAGCAACCTCGGCAAGAACGGGTGGGCCAGCAGGAGCAGGTCAAGGGGGGATGGCTGCGGCGCGCGCGCAAGCCCTTGCTGGTCCTGATACCTCTGGCCGCCGTGATCGCCGGCGCGATGATCTATCTGGGCGGCGGCCGGTATGAGGAAACGGAGAACGCCTATCTCCAGTCCGGCCTCGTGGCGGTGAGCCCCAGAGTCTCGGGCGAAGTGGTGGAAGTGCCGGTTCGCAACAACCAGTTCGTCCACAAGGGTGACGTGCTGTTCCGCATCGATCCGGCGCCTTACCAGACCGCCGTGGCCGAGGCCGAGGCGCAGCTTGCCGGCGAAGTGGCCGAGGTACGCCGTCTGCGCGCGAACTATGCGCAGGGCCAGTCGGAACTGGCGACGGCCCGGCAACGCGCGTTCTTTGCCGACCGGGAAGCAAAGCGTCAGCACGACCTGGTGGGTGAAGGCATTTCCAGTCAGGCCCAGTACGATCAGGCGCTGCTGGCGCTCAAGACCGCCCAACAGGCGATCCAGACCGCGACGCAGCAGAATGCCGCCGTTGCGGCCTCGCTCTCGGACTCGGTCGATGCGGCGGACCAGACGCAGCCCGCCGTCCGCCGTGCCGAAGCCGCGCTGGAGCGCGCCCGGCTCAACCTTCGCTATACGACCGTTCATGCCGCGCAGGACGGCGTCGTGACAAAGGTCGACCAGTTGCAGACCGGTAGCGCCGTCACCGCCGGAAAGCCGGTCTTTTCGCTGGCGGCCACGCGCCTGTGGGTAGAGGCGAACTTCAAGGAAGACCAACTGCGCTACATGCGTCAGGGGCAGCCCGTGATCATTGCCGTGGATGCGTTTCCCGACGTCCGGCTCAAGGGCCGTGTCGCCAGCTTCAGCCCGGGAACGGGAAGCCGCTTCGCGGTCCTGCCCGCGGAGAATGCCACGGGCAACTGGGTGAAAGTCGTCCAGCGCCTGCCGGTGGAGATCGCGCTGGACCGGGTTCCGCAAGACGTGCCGATGCAGGCAGGGCTCAGCGCCACCGTAACCGTCGACACCGGCCATGAGCGCCACCTGTTCGGCCCCGATACCACCTCGCGCCCCCCCGCCCAGCGATGAGCACGGACGCCGGTCAGGCCTATCCGGACAGCACCACGCGCATTCTCATCACCGCCTCGACGATGGTCGCGTCGATGATGAATTCGCTGGATTCCACGATCGCCAATGTGGCGTTGCCGCATATGCAGGGCAGTCTCAGCGCGGCCAGCGATCAGATCACCTGGGTCCTGACCTCCTACATCATCGCCGCCGCCATCGGCACGCCGCTGACCGGATGGCTTGCGGGCCGCTACGGTCGCAAGCGATTGATGCTGTGGTCGCTTGCCGGTTTCGTGATCGCCTCGGGCCTGTGCGGCATAGCCTCGAACCTGGGCGAGCTGGTTGCCTTCCGGCTCTTGCAGGGGCTGTCCGGTGCCGCGCTGGTGCCGATGAGCCAGGCCATCCTGCTCGACATCAACCCGCCCGAACGGCATGGTCAGGCGATGTCGATATGGGCCATGGGCGCCGTGCTGGGGCCGATCATCGGCCCTGCTCTGGGCGGCTGGCTGACCGACAATTTCGATTGGCGCTGGGTATTCTTCATCAACCTGCCGATCGGCATGATCGCCTTTGCGGGCCTGTTCGTCTTTCTGGGCGAGACGCGGTCGAGCCGCGTGCGGCTGGACATTCTGGGCTTCACCCTGCTGGCCCTGACGCTCACCTGCTTCCAGCTGATGCTGGATCGCGGCCAGCAACTCGACTGGTTCTCGTCTACGGAAATCTGCATCGAGGCGACAGGCGCGGCGGTGTTCTTCAGCATGTTCCTGGTCCACACGCTCACCGCCGACGAACCGTTCATCAAATTGAGCCTGTTCGCCGACCGCAACTTCGCATCCGCTCTGGTCTTCAGTTTCTTCATCGGCGTGCTTGTCTACGGCGTGCTGGCGCTGCTGCCGCCGATGCTGGAGCAGCTCCTGCACTATCCGGTGATCCACACCGGGCTGGTGACGGCGCCGCGCGGACTGGGCTCGATGATCTCGATGCTGCTGATCGGCTCCGTCGTCCGCTTCGTCGACCCGCGTATCCTGCTGGCGGTGGGCATTTCGCTGGCAGCCTGGTCAACCCATATGATGAGCGGTTTTTCGCTCGCCATGGACGAGCAGATGATCGTCGTTTCCGGGTTCCTGCAAGGCATGGCGACCGGCATCATCTTCGTGCCGCTCTCGACGATCGCCTTCGCCACCCTGAGCCCGGCGATGCGGAACGAAGGCGCGGCCATGTTCACGCTGATCCGCAGCATCGGCTCGGCCGTGGGCATCTCGGTGCTTCAGTTCATCACGATCCGCAACGCTTCGGTGGTTCACGCGCGCCTTGTCGAAAACGTGCGGCCAGACAATGCCCAGTTGGCGCAGGCGATGCCCGATGTGGATTTCTCTTCGGCGACCAGCCTCTTGCGCCTCAATGCCGAAATCACCCGGCAGGCATCGATGGTGTCCAACATCGATACGTTCCACCTGCTCTTCATCACCGGGCTCGTGCTGCTGCCGCTGATCCTGCTGATGCGCCCGACCAAACCCTCAGGCAGTTCGCCCGCCGTTCACATGGATTGACGATACGACATGGCCGATGCCGGTCCGCCCGGCATCTTACGATCGGTCCCTAAAATCGCTGGGTCACGTTGAACAGGAAACGGGTATCGTGGCGGCAGTTGAGGCAGTCGGCCGGATCGCCGGTCAACTGGTGACTGACTTCGGGATTGAAGCTCAGCGCCTTCAGCAGGTTGAGGCGCAGCCCCAGGCCGATGGTGGAGAGATCGTTCCAGTCATAGGGGCTCTTCGTCACATCGGACGCGAAGCCGTAGTCGTAGCGGCCGTAGATCTGGAAGCCGGTGAGCCACTTGTTGGCGAGTTCGTGGCCATAACGCAGTTCGCCCCGGACGCTGAGGCCGCTGTCTCCGGTGATCGCGCCCGGCGGATAGCCGATGCCGTTGCGCGGGCCGCCGACGCCGAAGCGCTCAGTGGTGGGCAGCGGATCGTTGCTCCACTGGAAGTCCATCTGGCCGAAGACGGCGAAATGCCCAAAGACCGGTTGCAGGCGCGCAAGGCTGCCGCTGATGTAGAAGAAGTTGCCATCGGCGTTCACGCGGACCAGTCGCGGATCGTCGCGCTCGCTCGATCCCAGAACGCTCAGCCCCATGTTGAACAGAACGTCCAGCATGGTGACCGCGCCCGTGCCGTCCACCACGTCATAGGTGAAGCGTGGCTGGATCATGCGGACATGTTCGCGCGTGGGATTGCGGATGTCGTCCGGCAGGTCGGTCACGCGGTTTTCAAGGTCGCGCCAGATCAGCGAGATGCGGGCCGAGAGGTTGTCCGTGCGGGAGCGGATGATGGGCTGGAAGAACGTGATCCGGCCTTCGAAATTGTCGCTGCGGGTGTGGAAGGGGAAGACTTCCTTAGGCAGGTCGGGCTCGGACTGGCTGTACTGCGCGGCGAACTGGATGGTGTTGCCGGCGAAAGGGCCGCCGCGATTGACCGGCAGGGTAAGCGCGCCCTGCACATAGAACATGGTCTGGTCGACGATATCGCCCGCACCCGTAAGGTCGATCTGCTCACCCATGCCAAGCCGATCGTATGCGCTGATTCCCGCCGACAGCGCATAAGGGCCAAGGAAGCGAGAGCCCTGATTGTCGAAGCTGACGAAACCCTCGAACGGCAGCTGCTGCGTCACGATTTCGAGGTCGGCGGCGCCGAACGTGGTGGACGACGGACGCAGGACACTCTGGACGTTGACGCCGGGGATGTCGCCGATCAGCAGCACATTGCGCTCCAGATCCCGCGCACGCAGCGGGCGCGAGCCGGAAATATTGGCGGCAAGGTTGCGTGACAGCCGCTCGGGACGAGGCGGCGTGCCGCTGAACTCCACTTTGTCGATGAAGCCTTCGACCACGCGCAGCGAGATGCGGCCGTCGGAAATGTCCTGCGGCTCCACCACCGCCAGCGCGAGCAGATAGCCGTCGCGCCGGTAACGGGCCGTGATCTTTTCCGCCAGTGCGTAGAGGTCGCTCAGGGCCACTTCACGGCCGATCAGGTCCGTGTAGAGCGGTTTCAGGTCCTCTTGCGTGTAAACAGTCATCCCGGGGAACGAGACGTCCTTCAACACGAAGCGCACCTGCTCGGCGCCGGGCGGCGGGGCCGTGGGCGCGACCGGAGGCGGCAGTTCCTGCGCATTGTCACGCTGCGGCGGGGTTTGCGGCTCGAAACGCCGCTGCGCCTGCGGCACTTGCGCAGCGCCCGGAAGAGCTTGCGCGAAGGCACCGCCGGTGGGCGCCAGACAGCACAGCGTGAACGCGGCGCTGCCGCATGTGCGGACAAATGGCATCATCTGCGGGTCGTCCAATAGTCCGTGAGGAAACCTTGGGCCTGGCAGGCCACGGCGTCGGTCAGCGACGCGGCCGCGCAGGGCGGCGCGCCCTCGGGCCGCCGGTCGGCATGCTGGCCGGTCCGATCGTTGTCCACCGCACGCCAGTCGGTCGAGGCGGCGCCCTTTTCGATCATTACATAGCCCAGCGAATAGCTGCGCATCAGCGGATCGGGGATATAGGGATTTTCATAGCGCGTGGTGCGATAAACCGCGTCTCCCGGCGTATCCGGATCACGGCCGCGCTGGATATAGTCGATCCGCCAGGGATCGTAGGATTGCGCCGTTAACGTATCCAGCCCGCTAGGGCGTTGAACGATCGTGAACAGGCCTTCCACGAACTGCAATTCGTAATTGCCGCTGAGGAGGGACAGATTGCCTTGCCGGATCGGGAACGTGCCGATGTCCTCGCCGGGATCGCGAAGGAGCTGGCCCGTCACCACATCGATCCCATCGCCGTTTTTCAAGCCATCCACGCGATAGGTCAGCAGCGGATCGGGTTCGCCGACCACTTTGCCGTTGGGATCGGCCGTAACGATCAGTCGGGCCCGGGTAATTCCCAGCACGCCGTCCACATAAGTCAGCACATAGTTGCGGGTCGCCAGCCCTAGCGAGCCCTGCTGCACGGCATAGTTGCCCACATCCTCGCCCGGCTCGCGGTCGAGCGCGCCGTTCAGCACGGCGCCGGCCGTGTCGCCGTTGCGCAGGCCGTCCACCGTATAAGTGAACCGGGGATCCGGCGTGCCGTAGACTTTGCTGAACGTCCCTCCGGTCACCAGCAACGGGGCAGGCGTGATGGTGAAGTCGGCCGAGGTGAAGCCCAGCGTATAATTGGCACTGATAAGCCCAAGCGAGCCGAGCCGGATGGCGTACGTCTCGACATCCTCACCCGGATCGCGGGCCAGCGCGCCGGAAAGAACCGAGGCCGCGGTGTCCGTGAACTTCAGTCCGTCCACCGTGAAGCCCAGCGCCGGATCGGACGTGCCGTAAACTTTGGTGGCATCCAGCGCGGTCACATGCAGAAGGGCCGGTGTGATCGCCAGGTTTCCGTCGACATAGCGGAGGATGTAATTGGCGGATGTCAGGCCGAGCGTGCCCTGTCCGATCGCGTAATTGCCCACGTTCTCACCCGCCGTGCGGCTGATCGCCCCCGCCAGCACAGCTGCCGCGGCATCGCCGTTGCGCAGGCCTTCCACGGCATAGGAGAACAGCGGGTCCATCTCGCCGTAGATCTTGCTGTAGCGACCGCCCGTTACCGTCAGCGGGGCGGGGGTAATCGTCAGCACGCCGTCCTGCGTCTG
>NZ_SLVB01000009.1 GCF_004341845.1 Novosphingobium sp. PhB165
CCCCGATTTTTATCTCGGAGAGCATGTTGCCCGTTTCTGTCTGGCGACCACTAGAAGACCGGGTGGTCCGCTGCGGTGAGAGGCCCTCTAAGTCCCACCAATGATTCGGTCAAACACAATTTTCAAAAAATCGTCACTCACAGGACAAATGGCAGTTTACCTACGGTTAGCTGCGTTTCCGGGGGCAGATATCGGCAATTCGCAAGGCTCCCGCCACGAGCAGTCGCACCGCCCATCGACCTTCCTGTGACTCAGTCCCCAATGGAGTCGCCAATTGAGCCCTTGGCGCCGTTTCGAACGGACCTTAGGATCCATGCTACGATGAACCTGCGCCATATCGAGGTCTTTCACGCGGTCTACACCACCGGATCGGTCAGCGCGGCGGCGCGGCTGCTCCATGTCTCGCAGCCGGCGGTGACCAATCTGCTGCGCCATGCGGAGAGCGTGCTCGGCTTTCCCCTGTTCGAGCGTTCGCGCGGACGACTGGTGCCCACGGCCGACGCGCACGACCTTTACGCGCAGGCGGACGCGATACAGGGGCAGGTCCAGCAGATGCGTGAGACCGCGCGCAACATGCGGCGGGGACGCGGGCAGACACTGCGTATCTCGACCCTGCCTTCGCTCGGTATGGAATTGCTGCCCGAAGCTCTAGCCGGTTATCTGGCGCGCCATTCCGGAGTGTCGATCGAACTCCACACCATCCACCATGACGATGTGGCGGCCAAACTCGCCAGGCGGGAGACCGACGTGGTCATCTGCTACACGCCGCCGCGCGATACCCTGCTGAAGAGTACTCTACTCGGCACCGGTGAAATGGTCGCTCTGTTTCAGGAAGCGGACTTTCCCGATGCACCCGAGCCGCTGCCGCTCGCAAGCCTGCAAGACCGCAAGCTGATCGCCACGTTCGAAAGCGGGCCGCAGGGGCGGATGATTTCCGAGGAACTGGCGCGACGGGAAATAGAGCCCGAGGTGGTTGGCGCGTCGCGCACATTTTTCGTGGCGGCCGCCATGGCCCGGGCCGGACTGGGCATGACCATCGTCGATACCCATACGGCTTTGGCCATGCAGGCGCCGGGCATGGCGACGCGCAAGCTCGACCCGCCGCAACGCTACGATATCCACGCGGTCAGTCTGGAGGCCCGCCCCCCTTCGCAACTGGCGCTCGATTTCCTCGATCATCTCCGGACGGTGCTCCAGAGCCATAAGTAAGGGTTATGGATCGGGCCCGGCTCGATATGCGCGGGTGGCGACTCGCCGTGCTAGTCGCTGGCTCGTCCACTACGGAGCGAGTTTCATGATCCCCGGCCCCTTCCTTCTCTATATCGGCGACAAGCGTAATCCCCTCGACGTGAAGACCTCGCGCGGGCTCGCGACGTTCCGCCGCGCGGACTGCATCGGCGAACTGCGCGATGCCGACTGCCCGGTCTCTCTCGGCCTGCCGCGCATGGATGTGCGCGAGGCGGCGGCGAAAGGCGCGCGATCGCTGGTGCTCGGCATTGCCACCAGCGGCGGGCGAATGGAGGAGGCGATGATCCCGCAAGTGCTTGCGGCGCTCGACGCCGGGCTCGATGTGGTCTCGGGTCTGCACCAGCATCTCGCCAGCGAGCCGCGCATTCGCGAGCGTGCAGAGACGCTGGGCCGCCAGTTGATCGACGTGCGCGCCGCGCCCGTAAACCTCAAGGTCGGCACCGGCGCGCCACGCGCGGGGCGCAGGGTTCTGACCGTCGGCACCGATTGCGCTGTCGGCAAGATGTACACCTCCATCCACCTCGCCGATGCCCTCAATGCAAGCGGCGTGTCCGCGCGGTTCCGTGCCACCGGGCAGACCGGCGTGCTGATCGCGGGCGAAGGTGTGGTGATCGACAGCGTGATTGCCGACTTCATCTCGGGGGCCGCCGAAGCGCTCTCTCCTGCGCGGGAGGACGATGTCTGGGACGTGATCGAGGGGCAGGGATCGCTGTTCAACCCATCTTTCGCGGGCGTCTCGCTTGGCCTGCTGCACGGCGCGCAGCCGCAGGCGCTGGTCATGTGCCACGACCCAGCCCGCCCGCATATGCGCGGATTGCCGCATATGCCGGTGCCGGACATCGCCGCCTGTATCGAGGAAAACCTGCGCTGCGCCCGGCTGACCAGCCCCCATGCGGAGTTCGTCGGCATATCGATCAACGGCTCCGGCCTTGAGCCTGCCGCAGCCCGCGACCTGATCGCCCGGATCGAGAGCGAACTCGGCCTGCCCTGCGTCGATCCGGTCATGACCGGCATGGATGCCGTGGTCGACCGCCTGCTCGCGCGCTTCCCGGCCGCATGAGCCGCCGCCTCTCCGTCGGGATCGCGCATCACCGCCTCGCGCGGCCTTTCGCCATCGCGCGGGGCACGCGTGAGGCAATCGAACTGGTGCGCGTGACGGTGGAGCAGGACGGATGGATCGGCCACGGCGAAGGCGCGCCCAATGCCCGCTACGGCGAGTTCGCACCCGCCGTGGCCGCACAGATCGAGGCTATGGCCCCGCTCATCGCCGATGGCATCGGCCGCGAGGAACTGCTGACGGCAATGTCTTCGGGCGCGGCGCGCAATGCCATCGACTGCGCGCTCTGGGATCTTGAGGCCAAGCTTTCCGGCGTACCCGTGGCCGCGCGTTTCGGGCCGCAGCCTGAGGCGCTGGTCACGGCCGTCACGGTGGGGATCGCCTCGCCGCGCGCCATGGCGGAGCGGGCGCGGGACATTGCCCTCGCCCACGGCGTGCAAGATCCGCCGCCGCTGCTCAAGCTCAAGCTGGACGCGCATGACGTGGCCACGCGTGTTGCCGCCGTACGCGACGCGGCGCCGGGCGCAACGCTGATCGCCGATGCCAACGAGAGCTGGGACATGGCCCTGCTCGAACGCGTCCTGCCCGCACTGGCCGATGCGCGCATCGCCCTGCTCGAACAGCCCCTGCCCGCCGGTGCCGACGCCGCGCTGAAGGGACTGCGCGCGCCCGTGCCGATATCGGCCGACGAATCCGTGCATGTCGCCGCCGACATCGCGGAGATCGCCGCGCGCTATTCCCATGTGACGATCAAGCTCGACAAGGCGGGCGGCCTGACCGGCGCGCTGGCATTGGCAGAGGCGGCGCGGGAGGCGGGCATGGAGGTGATGACCGGCTGCATGCTCTGCTCCTCGCTCTCGGTCGCCGCCGCATGGCCGCTCGCGGCGCAGAGCCGCTTCGTCGATCTCGACGGGCCGCTCTGGCTGGCGGAGGACATTCCGGATGGCTGCCAAGTGGAAAACGGTCTGCTGCGCGCGCCGCACGGCCTGAAATGGGGCATCGGCTAATCCCCAATTCCCGCAAAAAACCATCGAACTGACCCGCGCGCAAAGGTATAAACGCGCTCGGGCGGCAAAGCGAATCGCGGGCGCGCCTCCCTGAAAACGATACGATCAGTATTGATGGCAGGACAGCGGGCAAACCGGGCTTCCATGATACGCCTTCATGAGCATGTCATGCGGTGGTCATCTTGCCGGGAACCTGCCTGCGGGTCCGATTTTCGGGCCGAGAGGGGGACAATATGGCCACCAATCAGGACATGCCCGCGGCCCGGCCGCTCAAGATCTTCGCGCTGGACCCGCAATTCACCACCTTTCCCGGCAACCGAACCTCGATAGAGGTCGATTTCGAACCGCTCGGCCCCGGCCCGGAGGGAGACCGGGTAGTCGTGGTCGATTACGACGGCGGCAACGACTGCACCTATCTGCCCTGCAATCTCGAAGATCCCTCGGTGCTGATGCAGGGCGGGATCGCCCATTCCGAGTCCAATCCGCAATTCCACCAGCAGATGGTCTATGCCGTGGCGATGCGGACGGTGCGCGCGTTCGACAAGGCGCTCGGCCGCCGCCTGAAGCTCTATCGCGACAAGTCCCACCCCAAGCTGCGGCTGATCCCCCATGCTTTCGTCGGCGCCAATGCCTTCTACGATCCGGCACTGCATGCCGTGCTGTTCGGCTATTTCCGCGCCGATCCACAGGATCCCGGGGCGAACCTGCCCAATCAGGTGATCTTCACCTGTCTATCGCACGACATCATCGTCCACGAGGTGACGCACGCCCTGATCAACCGCCTGCGCCCGCACTTTCTGGAAGCGACCAATCCCGACCTGCTCGCCTTCCACGAAGGCTTTGCCGACCTTGTCGCTCTGTTCCAGCATTTCACTTATCCGGTCACGCTGCGCGCGCTGGTGCGGCAGGCGCGGGGCGATGTCGGCACCGGGTCGATCCTCAACGAGATCGCCGTCCAGTTCGGGCAGGCCACACGCACCGGCAATGCCCTGCGATCGGCCATGCGGTCGCCCGATATCAAGCTCTCGCCCGATATCGCCGAGCCCCATGCGCGCGGCGGCATCCTGCTCGCCGCCGTGTTCGATGCCTTCAAGGCCGCCTATATCGATGCGACCGGACCGCTGATCCGGCTGGCGACCGGCGGCTCCGGCATCCTGCCTGCGGGCGAGCTGCACCCCGAACTGATCGACGAACTGTCCAAGGCCGCCTCGCGCATAGCCGACGAGACGCTGACGATGATCGTCCGCGCCTTCGACTACACCCCGCCGATGGACATGACCTTCGGAGACTTCCTGCGCGCAACGGTCACCTCGCATGCCGTCGTCGCCCCGGATGACCGGCTCGGCCTGCGCGCCGCGCTGATCGAGGCGTTCCGCGCCCGCGCGATCTATCCCGAAGGCGTGCTCTCACTCTCCGAAGGCTCGGTGACATGGCCCGAGGCCGATCCTGCGATGACCCGGATCGATCTGACCGACGCGCTCGACTGGTTCCATTATGACGCGGTCTATTCCAGCCTCGATCCGATGCGCCGCAGGCGCTCGCTGAATCAGGAGGACGATTCCGAACACGAGCGCGACACCCGCTACGACGAATTGCAGGCCAACGCGGCCAAGGCGATCCACCGATATGCAGACAGCGCCAAGGTGCGCGCCGAACTGGGCCTGCACCCCACGCTGACGGTCTCGGTGCGCAGCTTCCACCGCGTCGCGCGGGTCAGCCAGGACGGGCGCATCCTCAACGAGATCGTGTTCCGGCTCGAACAGCAGGACAACGACGCTGCCGGGGATCCGCGCTTCGGCGGCCTCCCCCTGCGCGGCGGCTGCACCGTGATCGCCAGCGCCGATGGCCGCATCCGCTACGTCATCGGCAAACAACTGCCGATGCCGCCGCAGCCGGGCGCGGCGGGAACGCCGGTGGCGCCGGACAAGGGCGCGCTGCGCATCGAGGCGGTGGCCGCCTTCGTCCAGCAGTGCGACCTGGCCGATCCGATGAGCACCTATCGCGATCCGCGCGGGGTGGCCGATCGCATGATCGCCCGTGCCAGCCTGCGCGCGCTGCATGGGGGAGGATGCTAATGCCGGATATCACCATCTCGATGTTCAATGTCGGCTTCGGCGACTGCTTTCTGGTGGAGATCCCCTTCCCCGAGAAAATGTGCCGCATCCTCTTCGACTGCGGCCGCCACAAGGGCGGGGCGGACGAGAACCAGAAGCTTGCCGAACGGGTGATCGCCGCCGCCGGCGACAGCGACGGCAGCGCCCGGATCGACCTCGTCGTCGGCACGCACCGTCACAAGGACCATGTCAGCGGTTTTGCCGCCAGCGGCTGGGACAAAGTGCAGGTCGCCGAAGTCTGGATGCCATGGACCGAGAACCCGCAGGACCCCGCCGCGCGCGGCATGGTCGAGCGGCAGGTGCGCAGCGCCGCGCTTGCGCGGATGGCGCTGGCGCCCGCGCTGGCCGCCGCGCCGAACGGATCCGCGCAGGCATTGGCCGGGGCGGACGCAATGCTTTCCCTCGCGCTCAGCAACGAGGCGGCGATGGACACGCTCTATTCCGGGTTCGCCGGAAAGCCGGTTCGCCGCTACCTGCCCGATGCCGACGCGCCGCAAGTACCGCTCGGCCTCGCCGGTTTTCCCGGCCTGCGTTTTCACGTCATGGGGCCCTCGCGCGATGCGGCAGCACTGGCAGTGATGGACCCACCGCGCGCCGAGACGTTCCGGCACCTCGCGATGGCGCAGGATGCCGCCGGAAGCGGCCAACTCTCGCCCTTCCCCGCGCGCTGCCGGATCGATCCCGAAGCACTGTCACCGCGCCAGCGCCAGATGCTCTCGGCCCGCCTCTCCGCCGCCGACATGGCGACGATCCGGGGCATGTCCGACGGGGTGGATCTCGTCGGCCTCGCGGCCGAGATCGATGCGGCGATCAACAACACCAGCCTTGTCATCCTGATCGAAGTGGGCGCCGCGCGGCTGCTGTTCTGCGCCGATGCGCAGTGGGGCAACTGGAAATCGATCCTCGCCGATCCGCACTGGTGCGACCTGATCCGCGAGACGACTTTCCTGAAAGTGGGCCACCACGCCAGCCACAATGCCTCGCCGGTGACACTGATCGACACACTGCTGCCAAAGAGCATTCCGGCGATGGTTTCGGTGGATCCCAAGGCCTATTCGAACGTGCCCTATCAGGGACTGGTCGACGAGATGAAAGGCCCGCGCGCGATGAACGTGGTGCGCAGCGACCTTCCCGCGCAGGCCCAGGGCGTCGTCAGGGCGGACGCGGATGTGATCGTGATGAAAGTGCCGTTTTAGGCGGAGCCGATTGCTGCGCAACGGCGATGGACGACGCGCGAGGACCTTCGCGCGACTGAATCGCTGCTTTTCAGAGATTCAGTCCGGAAGCCGCCTTTCCCGAACCACCGCCGAATACGCCGTTACGCGTTTGCCATGGCGATCCCGACAGTTGCCATGTGTTCAGCTGTCCTGCCCCGGCTTCCAACCGCTCTCGGCCAGCACGGCTTTTGGGTCTTTCAGGTCCAATAGCGTGCGAAGCGCTGCGCGCTTGTCCTTGGCTTTGGTGTAATATGCTTTGGCAATTCGATAGCCTTCCCAATATCCGAGATCGCCCGGATGGTCGGGAGTGCCAACGCCATTATACAGCCAATCCGATATGTCGGCTTTATCGGCATCGGCCACAAATCTGGCGTCTATTTCCTTCACATGTCCCTGCGTCCATTTTTGCAGATGCACGTTGCCTACTTGACCGGAAATTAGCTCACCGACGAGTTCGGCAACGCCCTCGATAAGAGACTGCCTTAAGACTGTGGTTGGAGCGTTGTCATCGTCAAGCTCCGGGGCTTGCTGAACATGCCCGTATTCGTGCGAGATCAGATGGAAAAGGCGTTCCGACAGGTCGGGTTGCAACCAGGATGATCTGCACACGACCTCAAGGCCAATCAACACGCCCGCCTTGCCGGTTGTGCCTCCACTGTTATTCCTTCCGATCAGGATCGTCACGGGCGGGAAAGTCGCCTGAGGATCGAGATCGGAAAGCTTCCGGAAGGCCACTTCCAACTTGCGGGTAACCGTTGGCAGAACGTCCATGCACGTTCGCGCCTGATCGTAGATGGAGCGATTTTGTTGGATGGTCTGTGCCAGCGACGTACCGGAGATGATCCGATGGGGGACGAACTGGCGAACACCATCGCTTCCCGCGTCGATGTAATCCTGCTGCAGTACGCTGCTGCTCGGCGTGCCATTGGCCGCATCATATAGCTTGTAGAAAAGCGCTACGTCGCTGGTCCGTATCTGGCCCAAGTCGCTTGCGTCGGCCGGAAAGATAACGGCACCGATTGCCGCGATGCCGACCATCAAATAGCCAAATTTTCTGCGCAACTTACGCCCCCTTCGCTCCGCTTCTCGCAGTCTATGCGCTGTAAGGGCAGCTTGCCAGTGGTCTGGTATTAAAACCTGCTTATCGGAAAGCCCGCAAGACAGGTCGTAGACAGCAAGCCCGGCCCGCGCCTAATCCACAAATAGAGGGATGGCAGTTCTGCCTGAATCGGGATGCTGCGCGCTTCATATATAGTCACCGCTACCTTCCACTCTGCCCAATTGCCTTCTCTGCCCAATTGTCTTCCAACCCGCTCAGGCTGAGCTTGTCGAAGCCCCCGGAGGCGCAGCGCGAGGTTCACATCCTTCGACAGGCTCAGGATGAGCGGGGGTAGGAGGGGGACGGCGGCGGTTAAGCCAGCGGCGTACATCAGTGCGCAATACCCGCCGGAACGGGCATTCGTTCACACCCTAAGGCGCGGATTGCGAAAGCTTCACTGCCCCATCGGGCAAAGCGTAACCGGGAATTTCCCAGGCCACATCGTGCACCACCGGCGCAGGCGGCAGGCTGCGGCGGCGGAACAGGTTCATCCGCCACTCCCAGCGCTTGCAGTCGAAATTCCAGTGCTTCTTCGGCACGAACTCCGCCAGCGCCCAGAACCACGGGTGCATGCCGTAATGCACTTTGGCATTGGGACTTTCCGGCGCATAGAGGCCGCCGTCCTTGCCAAGGACTTGCGCCAGCCGGTCCGGATCGAGCAAGAGGCCGGCCTTCTCCGCTTCCTGCGCCATCCACTCCAGCGGGTACTTGGAAATCCCGCTCTCGGCCTCGGGCCAGCCGCCACCGACATCGCAGTGGGTGCCGGGAAACCAGACCTCGCGAATGTCGCGCCGGGGATCGGCTGCAAACCAGTTGACCCGAAAGAACCCCCTCCGCTCGTCGAGCGCCTTGGCATGACGGACGATAGCGACATCGGGATTGGCGCGGGTGTAGGGAATGGTGAGCGGGCTGCCGATCCAGCCGACCGAATTGACGGTGTCCCACACGCCCAGAAAATGAACCGGGCAATCGCGCGCCGAAATCGTGCCCTTGAAATCGGAGGCGAGCTGCTCGCAGGCCTGATAGTCGGCACCCGGTTTCGCCCGGGCCATGGTCCAGAGCATCTTCACCGCATAGGGGACCAAGGGGTCGTTTCCGCGCATGGCAAGGCCATAGCAATGGAGCATCGCGGCCACGACGCGCGCGGTATAGGCGCCGCGGCTGAACCCGAAGATGTAGACGCGGTCTCCGGGCCGATAGGTGTCGGCAAGGTAACGGTAGGTGTCGGCAATGTCGTCCTGCAAACCATAGCCGAAAGCGAGCCCGGCAAGCTCACCCAGCCAGCGTCCGGTGCGGGTTCCGATCCCGGTCGGCGCACGGGTGCCAATGCCGGGGTGGTAATAGACGGCCTGTCTTTCCTCGTCCTTCACCAGTGCGTGAAAGAGTTTGATGACGCTGGTACGGTCACGGGAGAACTGGTTTGAGGTACCGTCGCAGCAAACGACGATATTACGTCCGGCGAATTCTTGGCCCGTTTCCTCCGGCATCTCGATCATCCCCCGGAACACCGAACAAGCGGTGACGTAATGTCGGGCCGATCATGCCTCTATTCTTCAGCCAGCACCAGCACGTAGAACCGCGTGTCCACCGCCATTCTCGGGAAGCTTTCGGGAAGTTCCTGCGGCTCCACGCGGTGAAAGCCATGCCGCTCGTAGAAGCGGTGCGCGGCAAGGAACTTGTCGGTCGTGCCAAGAAAGACCTCGCGGATTCCGGCCGCTCGCGAGATCTCCAGCAGCCGCGCCAGCAATGCGTTCGCGGTGCCGAATTCCCGGCCGCGATAGTCAGCGGCAACGAACATCTTGCGCAGCGCGCCCTGCCCTGCGCCAATGTCCTTCATGGCGATGGTGCCGACGATCCGCCCTTCGTGCTCCGCCACCAGAAATTCGCCCGCGCCGGTCTGATACCAGGCCGGAATCGCACGTAAATCGGGCTGATCGTCGGCGGAAATGGCGATGCCGAATTCCTCCCGCTGGATGGGGAGGATCACATCGATAACGCCCTGTTCGTCCGACGGGACGAAGGGGCGGATCAGAACAGGGCTCATGCGTACCGGATTACGGAGCGGGCCGGGCCGGGACAAGCCCCGCCCGCTCGCATCTCGGCTTAGGGCGCTGGATCGGCCTTTGTGGCGGCGTCCTCGGCCGAAACCCAGCCGTCGTGGTTGGTGTCGTGGTGCAGGAACATGCCCCAGCCGGTCGCAGCGAATTCGGCCGACGTGATGCCGCCGCTGTGGTCGCTGTCGAGAACGCCGAAGCGCACATCGGCCTGCCGCAGCTGACGCACGCGCTCTTCCTCGCGCGAGGCTGCCGGTTCCGTCAGCAGCTCCTTTTCAAGGCGTTCGCGATAGTCGCCGACATATTCGTCGTGCGAGAGCACACCGTCGTGATTGCGGTCCATCCGCGCGAATTCGGCGTCACGGCCGCGCTGGAACTCGTCCTTGCTGACCTTTCCGTCGCCGTCGAGATCCTGCTCGCGGATGAAAGTCGCAAGATCATGCGAGGCGGCGTGGGCGGTGCCGATGGCGGCCAGTGAGGCGGCGGCGGCAAGGGCAATTCGGATCGTCTTGATGGTCATGGTCGGTCTCATTCGCTTACGGAATAGGTCAGGGCATATGTGTAGCTGCGGGCGGGCTCCCCAGCCGTCGCGGCGACGCGGTGGCGCGTCATTGCGTGGTAGAGACCCGGTCGCGGCGCGGTGACGTGGAAGATCCCCTGCGCGTCGCTGGTCATCAGCGGCAGGCGGACATTCTCGACTTCGCCGGGCCGCGCCTCCTCAACCTCGACATCGGCATTGGCGAGCGGCTTGCCGTCGAACAGGATCTGGAATTCGGCCGGTTTCCCGGCGTGGATGGCGTCGGGGTGCGTTACGGCGCGGTATTCGATGCCCTTGCCGGTGGGCGCGAGCACCGTCTGGGTCGGCGTGCCCCGGCTGACATAGGCCTCGGCCTTGGTCACGCTCTGCATGTCGACCGGCGTGACGCCGGGTGGGAGCGGACGGCGCGGGTCGATGAACTCCCATTGGCCGTCGATAAAAGCCGCCTTGGAAACGCGGCCCTGCCGCTCGCCGCTGCTGATCCGGTACGTGCCGTCGGCGGGCGTGGGCACTTCGAGCACGGCGAGGTCGCGCAGCATCACCGGCTTGAGCGCGGAGGCCGTGCCGTCGGGCGCGACGACCTGAAAGCCGTCCGATTGCATGGCGATGGCGGGTACGAAGACGTGCTCGCTGAACGCGGCCTCCACCGTCACGTGGTCCTGCCCGTCGATCGTGAAGCCATTGGGCAGAAGGTAAGGCGAATGCGCGAGCGCCGATGTCGCGGCGAGACTGGCGCAGAGACCGGCTGACAGCGTGATGGCCGGCCGGAATCGGGTCAAAAGAGTCATGAGATTCATCCCCTCGAAAGCGAGTGCGCGGCTCGTCTCACATTATCTATTGCGAATCAATAGCATTAAGGTAGAGGGGCGGTTAAGGGCACTTTGGGGGCGCCTGGGGGAACACTCAAAACCACGACCGGCGGAGAACCTCCTCCCTTTGCTCGCCCTTCACTCTCTTATTGCTACTGCGTCGCATTTGTTAAAAGGAATGAACGGATGAACATGGGTCTGCTGACAGGAACGAGCAGGGCAAGCATCGCTGCCCAAATCGGCACCGGCATCGGCTGCAAGATCGGCTGGGCGGTGGCCCTCACGCTCGCACTTCCGGGCGCTCCGGTCTGGGCTCAATCGGCCGACCAATCAGCCTCGACAGACAGCGCGGTTCCGCTCGGCAGCTTCCCGGTCAGGGCAAAGGCCGAGGATACCGACGCCGAAAGCAGCGCGGCCGGCAAGCCCCGCGTCCTTACCACCACCACGACCGCAGAAACCCTGCGCGACCGCATGGTCGATAGCCTCACGGACTTCTCCCGCCGCGTGGATGCCGGTGTAAACTTCAACCCCCGCAACATGTCGATCAACATCCGCGGCCTCGATTCCAACCGTGTACTGACGACCATCGACGGCATCCGCACCCCGTGGCTCGATGACGGCGCGCGCGGCGTGCAAGGCGGCGTCGCCTCGTTCGACTTCAACTCGCTCAGCGCCATCGACGTGGTTCGCAGCGCGGATTCCAGCTTCTTCGGCACCGGCGCGCTTTCCGGTACGCTGGCGCTGCGCACGCTGGATCCCGAGGACTTGCTGACCGACGGCAAGGCCATGGCCGGCCTTTCGAAAGTCACGTACGACAGCGCCAGCGACAGCGTGTTCCTCAATCAGGCCGCCGCCGTGCGCAGCGGCGACACGCTGATGCTGATCCAGGGCGGCTACCAGAACGGCAATGAGACGAAGAACCAGGGCGATACCGGCGGCACCGGCACCACGCGCACCGAGCCCAATCCCGCCAGCTACGACCAGCTCAACCTGCTGGTGAAAGTCCACCAATACCTGCCCGGCGGCCACCGCCTTGGCCTGACCGGCGAAATCTTCTCGCGCGATTACGACGAGAACACGCTGACCAGCATCGGCTCGACCTATTCCAGCTTCCGGACCGACAATACGACCAAGCGCAAGCGCATTTCGGGCAATTACGACTATCAGGGCGATGGCGGGGCAGTCCGCGAAGCGCATCTCACCGCATATTGGCAGCGCAGCAATCTCCAGACCTATACGGCGGGCAATCGCCTGACCGCACCGAAGGGCCTCTATACCCGCGACAGCGACCTGCAGGTGGAGATGTTCGGCCTGAACGGTTCGATCACCGGAGACTTCACGACCGGCCCGCTCTCCCACGCAATCACCGTGGCGGGCGAGGCCTATCGCACCAATACCAGCCAATACGCCGCCGGGCAGGACAACTGCACGCCCGCGATCTATTCCTGCTCGTTCCTTCACGTGAACCAGTCCGACATGCCCGACGTGCGCGGCACCGACATCGGCCTTGTCCTGCAGGACCGCATCGGCTTCGGCACGAACGCGTGGCTGCATGTCACTCCGGGCATTCGCTACGACAACTATCGCCGTTCGCCGCAGGACACGCCGAGTTATGCCGAGAACGCCGCGTTCGAGGGGCTCCCCGCCAAGTCGTCCGACACGCATTGGTCGCCCAAGGTGCTGGTCGAGGCCGAAGTGCTGTCAAAACTCACGCTCTATGGCCAGTGGGCACAGGCCTTCCGCGCGCCTTCGGCAACCGAGCTTTATCTGACTTATGGCGGCACCGGCAGCTACGTCAGCATCGGCAATCCGGATCTCAAGCCCGAGACCAGCAAGGGCTACGAATTCGGCATGCGCTTCGGCGACGACAAGCGCGGCTTGCGCGTGGCCTATTACCACAACACCTACCGCAACTTTATCGACACGGTTACGACGACCGCCGCCGAGGCCGGCCTGTCCGGCAGCTATCCCTTCGGCGTGTTCAAGTACATGAACCTCGACCGCGTACGGATCTACGGCATCGAGGCGAGCGGAAACTGGGAGTTTTCGAAGAACTGGCGGACCTGGGCCTCGCTCGCTTACGCCGACGGCAAGAACACTGCGGACGACTATCACCTGAACTCGATCCCGCCGCTGCGCGCCATTCTGGGCGTGGGCTATTCGCACGGCAACTTCGGCGCGGACCTCTCCGGCACGGCGGCAGCATCGCGGAACAAGGTCGAGAATCCCGCCTCCGATCTCAACAAGACGCCGAGCTACGGCATCATCGACGCCAGCGCATGGATCCGTCCATCCTTCGCAGAGGGCTTGCGTATTCAGGTCGGTGTCTACAACCTGCTCGACAAGACCTACTACAACGCGCTCGACCTGCCCGACAGCGGCAGCCTTTCGAAGCTGTTCTATTCGCAGCCCGGCCGCACCTTCAAGGCGACCGCCCTGATCTCGTTCTGAAAGGAACGCCGCAGACCATGAACACCACTACGGACAACTCGCTGGCACCCAGCCTCGTACAATCGCTCCGGGCCGGGACGCGCGAGATGCATGAACGCCTGGACAAGGCGATCATGGCCGCCGACCCGTTCGCCAGCCTGCCGGGTTATGCCCGCTTCGCCGAGTTGCAGTACCTGTTCCACCGAGACATCGCGGCGCTCTATGCCCACGAGGCCTTGCAGTACATTCTGCCGGGCCTTGCCGAGCGGCAGCGCCTCGGCCTGATCGCGGCGGATCTGGCCGACCTTGGCAAGGCATTGCCCGCCGATGACATGCCGCCCGCCTTCACGGCGGGCGAGCCGGTCGATGTCCCGACCGCGCTCGGCTGGCTCTATGTCGCCGAAGGGTCGAACATGGGCGCGGCGCTGCTGCGCAAGGAGGCGGCCAAGCTTGGCCTCTCCGACGATCACGGCGCGCGCCATCTCGCGCCGGCGGCGGAAGGGCCTGCCGCGCACTGGCGGGCCTTCACGGCGGGGCTCGACGCCGCCCGGCTGGGCCCGGACGAGGAAGCCCGCGCGGTCGCGGGGGCGAAAGCGGCTTTCGATCGCGTGCGTTCGCTGGCCGATGCCCGCCTCGCCTGAGGACGGCAGCGGCACCGAGGACCTGCTCCGCCGGGGCCGGGCCGCGCGCATGGGCTGGCTGGTGCTGGGGCTCGTGCTGGTCGGCATCGGCGTGGTGGGGATCTTCGTCCCGCTGCTGCCGACCACAGACTTTATGATCCTGGCGCTGCCGTGCTTCGCGCGCTCGTCGCCGCGGCTGGAGGCTTGGCTGCTCAATCATCCCCGCTTCGGCCCCGGGCTGCGTGCCTGGCGGGCGGAGCGGGCGATCCCGCGTCATGCCAAGATCGCCTCGTGGATCGGCATGACGGTGGGGTTCGTCTCGTTCTGCCTGCTTGTGCGGCCGGGTCCGCTCGTGGCGCTACCGGTAGCGGCAGTCCTGCTCGCCTGCGCCATCTGGGTGGGGCGGCGGCGCGAGCCGAGCGGGGACAGCACTTAAACGTCGGACGACGTGGACGATCTCGGATGCGCTCAGTGTCGAGGGATGAGTTCCCGGTTTCAAACCTCGTCGCCCCCGCGCGGGCGGGGGCCCCGCTTCTTTGCGACCTCTCGTCCTGCACAGCGAAAGCGGGGTCCCCGCCTTCGCGGGGATGACGGGTTGAGGTTGGCGGACTTCGCTTTCCCATCAGGACGAGATCCGCTCCGCATGAAGCACATAGCGCCACGGCCCATGCCGCACGGCGTCGAAGGGATAGCACGTCACCAGATCCAGCCGCTCGCCCGCGCCTGCATCGGGCACGGCATAGCGATCCCACCGCACCACATCGGCCCCGGTCACCCGGTAACGACGCTCCAGTCCCTCGCGGGTCTGCACGGTGATGAGATCACCCTTGTGGACATCGCGCAGGAAGCGGAAGTGCGTGTCGCGATGGGCAGCGACCACGGCGGTTCCCTCCTTCCCGAAGGCCGCGCCGCCCGGAAGCAGGGTGGGTCCGAACGCCATGGCCTGCCCCGATCCGCTGTCCAGCACCACCCGCGCCGCACCGAGGCGAGGTACCGAGAGCCGGGCGAGCGGGGTCATGTCCGCCCAGGCCCAGGGCCGCTGCGGCGTGTGGTTGGCAAGGCTGCGCTCGAAAGCCCGCTCCAACAGGACTTGCGCGGCCATGGCCTTGGCGGGAACATAAAGTCCCCGCCCGGTCTCCGCCGCGCCTGCAAGGCACAGTCCGGCCAGCAGCAAAACGAGGAGGCCGCGCCCGCGCGCAGCCTCCTTCACACGTGCGAGCCCGATCATGCCGTCCTCCGGCGCAGCAGGAGAGCAAACCCGGCAAGACCCGCCAGCAGCAGCGCCAGCCCCTTGCCCACCATGCCAACGAAGCCGGTGGCGGTCTGCGGCAGGTCGAGCGCCTGGGCCTGCATGGCGGAAAGGTCATCCGAACCCACCCGCGACTGCACGGCATCGTGCCCGAACAGCGTGTCGAAATCCCAGCCTGCCGGCAGATTGATCGGCAATTCCTCACGCGTCAGCCGCGCACCGGCGGGCCGCGAAGGCGTCTCGTCCACGGCGACGAGGCTGGTGCGGCTGGTGACCAGCCCGCTCTCCATGCCGATCCGCTCGACTTCGGCATCGGCCTGCGCGTCCTCCATCTGGCCGAGGGCGCGGTCCGCCTCGATGTCGGTGATGCGGCGGTGGGCCCAGAGCTTTTCGATCGCGGGACTGGGCAGCGCGCTGGCCAGATCGACCCGCCGCTCCCAGCGCTTGCCGCCGATCGTGCCGCTCACCGTCAGCGTGCCGGCAAGATGCCCGGTCCGGCCGACAAGGACCAGCGGCCGCCCGGCATAGACATCGGGAAGGCGCGCAGGCGTGAGATCCAGCGTCCCGCCCTCGACCCGCACCGACAGGTCGCGCATGGCCGGATGGCTGAGCACGTCGATCAGTGGCATCATCTTCGCGGCCACTTCGGCCGGGGTGCCGACATGGGTGTAGACGCCGCCGCCGAAGGTCGACATGCGCTCCATCAGATAGTCGTTCGGCGCCGAGCCGATGCCGACCATGAAGACATGGCTGCGCCCGCCGTCGGCACCGATCGCGGCCATCATCTCGCGCTCGTTGGAGATCTCGCCATCGGTGAGGAACACGATCTGGCGCAGCGCATCGGCGCCGCCGCCGGTTCCCGCATCCTCCAGCGCGGCCTTGAGCGCGGGCAGCATCTCGGTGCCGCCGCGTGCCTCCAGCGATTCCGCGAAACGCTTGGCCAGCGCCACCTGATCGGGCGTGGCGGCCACGCTGTGGTCGAACAGGCGGGTCATGGTGTCGTCGAAGCGGATCACGTTGAAGTGGTCCTGTGGGCGTAGCGTGCCGAGCGCGTGGATCAGGCTGGCCTTGGCCTCGTCCATCGAGTCCCCGCCCATCGAGCCGCTGTTGTCGATCACGAAGACCATCTCGCGCGGGGGCGTGGGCAAGTTGGAGAGATCGGCGGGCGGCGTGACCGAGGCCATCACGAAGTCGCCCTTGTCGGTGTGCTGGGCGAAGAGCCCCAGCGTCGGATCGGCCGAGGCCGAGCGCCATTCCAGCACGAAGTCGCGGTCGGCCGGGACGCTTTCGGCAAGACGGACGGTGCGGTCGTCCAACGGGCCGGTGATGTTCACCTTGTGATAGCGGCTGATGAGGTTGGCGACATCGAAGCCGGGGGCGAGGCGAACCGAGATCGACGTGGGATTGAGCCCCGAACCCACCTTGGGGTCGAGCACCGGCGCCGCGGTCACGGCATTGGCATCCTCCACCGCGGGCGCCGAAGTCAGCGTGTGCGGCGGCGTGTAACGCGGGCCGACCACCAGCGGCAGGCGCAGCGAGAACGTGCCGTTCGCCTGCGTGACCGGGGCCTGATATTCGATGGCGATCAGCACCGTCTCGCCGGGGCCGACATTGGCGACCATTGTAGTGAACATGTTGGGCCGCTGCTGTTCGACAAGACCGGCCTTGCGGCCGCTGGCCTTGGCCGCCTCATAGGTCTCACGCGCCTTCTCGCGCGGCTGGACATGGCCCACGATCACGCGCTGGCCCACCACCATCTTCAGCGAGTCCACCGCTCCGTCCTGCGGCAGCGGATAGAGGTAATGCGCCTCCATCCACTTGCCCGAGGTGTTGCGGAAGGCCTGCGTCACGCGCACGCGGGCCACTTGGCCAGTCACCGTCACGTCCATGTCGGTGCCGAGGCGAACGGCGGGCAAGCTCTCGGCAATGCCCTGCCCGCGCAGCATCAGGGTGCCGGCAGCGGGCCCGTCGTCAGTGGCGGCGTCTTCGGCTTCGTCGGCGGCAAGGGCGGCGGTGGACTGGACCGCGACGGCGGCCGGAGCGCCCAGCGCCAGCACGACGGCAGGGATCAGCGCGCCCCGAAAGGCGAGAGGGCGGAAAGCGGGTGATTGCGGCATGACAGGCTCCTTGGATGTTCGGGAGCCCTCCCTCTATGCGCATGGCGGTGCGCACAGCCACGAGCACTATTGGCCGGTTCCGCACGCGTGCGCAAATTGCGCCTGTTGACGCAGGCATTGACGGAATGTGCGCATTTGTGCGGAAATAGGCAGACATGACGACACCCCAGACCGACCTGCCGGATTCCGCCCCGATCGCTCCCGAAAGCGCAGAGGCCGCGCGCCTCGTCCGCGAGGAGATCGCGCGGCGGCGCATGTCCCGTCAGGCGCTGGCCGACATGGCGCGGATCAGCCTCTCGACGCTGGAAAAGGCACTGGCGGGCAAGCGCCCTTTCACGCTGGCGACATTGCTGCGGATCGAGGAAGCGCTGGGCGTAAACCTGCGCCCCGGCACCATCCCGGGCACGCCTGCACCACTGCCTGGCGCCGGAGATGTCGCCCCCGAAGCATTGGGCGCCTATGCCCGCTCGGCCGTGGCCTGGCTGGAAGGCCGCTACCTGACCTTGCGCCCCAGCTTCGGCACGCCGGGCAGCCTGTTCGCCTATCTGACGACAATCCGGTGGGACAGCGCCAAGGCCTGCCTCGCTTTCGCCGAATCCGGCCGGTCAGACGCGCGTTTCGAGCAGGCGGGGCAAGTCTCGATGCCCAACCTTTCCGGCCATATCTACCTCGTGACCAACGAGCAGGGGCAATACCGCCTCGCCATCCTCTCGCGCCCGACCATCGATGGCGGGCTGTTCGGCATTCTCACCACGCTGGAAGTGGGCAAGGGCTCCCAGCTCGTTCCGGCCGCCGCGCCGCTCGCCCTGCGCAAGCTGGCCGAGGGTGAGGACGTGGCGCTGGGGCTGGTAACGCCCGAGATGCCGCATTTCGCGCCCTATCGCGAGATGCTCGGCCGCGCGACCGACGACGACTACGCGCGGGTGCACATGCCCGGCTGACTTAGCGTTTCGGCAGGTGGAGCAGCGCCACAGTCAGCCACGCGCCCACCGTTAGATGCGCGCACCAGGCAACGAGCCCATAGCCGCCGCCAAGGCCCGCAATATCGACGGCAAGCGCTGCCGCCAGCAGGGCCCATCCGGCCCACCGGGCAGTAAAGGCGTGGCTCTTCGCGAGCGTTCGCCCGGCAAGATCGCGCTGGTGGCGCGGCATGGACACTGCCAGCGCCCAGAAACCAGCGAGGGCAAGCAGGATACCCAGAACGTGGGTCATGCCCGCACTGCCTTTTCCCGGCCCATCGTCCGGCCGGCCGACGCCTTGCGCTGACGTGCCGCCAGTCTGGCAGCGGCGAGCGCGAAGGCAGCCGCAAGCGACAGCATGACCATATCGAAAGCCACGAACAGCCAGTCCCCCCTCATCAGGCTGACAGGCAGTCCCCGGCTGGTGGTGAAGGCGTTGACCAGCGGCACCGCCGCGAAAAGCAGCGCCGCCAGTCGCAGCGCCTCAAGCCACGCCCGCGCCGCCGGGCGCAGCAGCGCCCAGATCAGCACGCCCAGCCAGACGAGGAACATCGTGTGGATCTCCCAGTCCGCGCGCGCTGCCATCCCGGTGGGCAACAATCGGTTGGCGAGGAAGTAGGACGGAATGGCGCAGCCCAGCCCGGCAATGGTCGCGATGTTGAGCTTTTCCACGAGGCGAAAACCGAAATGCGGGCGTTCCGGATCGGGTAGCCGCTGGCGGCGCTTGACGGTCCAGAGCACAAGCCCGGTGCCCACCATCGCGGTTCCGGCAAGGCCGCTCAGGAAATAGAGCCAGCGCAGCGCAATCTGCGCGAAGCGTCCCGAATGGAGGCCGATCATCACGCTCTCGGTCTTGAGCGCAGCGCCTTGCGGCAGGCTGCCGCCGGTCTGGCGGCCACTGGTACCGTCAAAAACCATGACTTCGCCGCGCGAGCCCATCGCCTCGCCCGGCCCGCGCGTCAGCGCGATCGTCGCGGTCTCGTCGCCCGGATTGTTGATCCGCACCACGCCGACCTCACGCCCGCCCCACTGCGCCGATGCCTTGCGCATCAGCGGCGCAAGGTCGGCAAGGGGGACGTTCCTGCCGCTGCGTTCGGCGGCCGGTGGATCGCCGAAAACCGCGGACTGGAAGGTGTCGGGCGAAGCGTAGTTCGCCAATATACCCCACGGCATGTACATCGCCGCCAGCGTCACCAGCCCGGTGAACGTGATCATCAGGTGGAACGGCAGCGCCAGCACGGCGGTCACGTTGTGCGCATCCAGCCACGATCGCTGGCCCTTGCCGAAGCGCAGCATGAAGAAGTCGACGAAGATCTTCTTGTGCGTGATCACGCCCGAGAGGATCGCCACCAGCATGAACATCGCCGCGATGCCCACCAGATAGCGGGCCCAGAGCACCGGCAGGTAATGCAGGTCAAAATGGAAGCGATAGAGGAAGTAGCCACCGTTGGTCTGGCGCACAGTCACTTCCCGGCCGCTTTCATCGAGTACGGCCTCGGTCTGGCCACTGGTGCCGGTGCCCGGGTACCAGAAGGCCTGCGTGGTAGCGCTGCGTCCGTTGGGAAGCGTGAGGAACCAGAAGCTCGCGTCTGGCGCGGTGCGTTGGAGGAAGCGGACCGCGCCTTGCGCCGATGCCACCGGATCGGCCGTGCCGGTCACTTCGGGCTGCATCCAGCGGGTGATCTCGTCCTGGAAATAGGCCGAAGTCCCCGTGGCGAACATGGCAAACAGCAGCCAGCCCAGCACCAGCCCTGTCCAGGTGTGCACGAGCGCCATCGATTGCCGCAGGCTCTCCTTCACAGGCGGCCCCCCGTTGTCAGAGAAAACCAGAGGTACCCGCCCATGACCGCGCCCGAAACGAGCATCCACAGCCACAGCCGCACCACCGAACGCATGCCGAACGCCGCCAGCGCCAGCACCGCGAAGATCGCGAAAGACAGCAGCGTGGCCGCCATGCTCGCTTCGGGCGCGGAGACCGCAAGACCATGCGCCAACGCACGGGCAACGCAGGCCGCCGCCAGCGAAGAGAGCGCATAATTGGCCGGAACCGCCGCCAGCAGTCTGGCCGCGAGATTGCCTTTGCCGATGCCTTTACGGACTTTGCCCGCGCGCGTGTTCATGACGGCTCCGAAAGTGCGCCTTGGTCGCGTTATTGCGAACCATTCGCATTTCTGGCGCTGCTAACAGAGTCCCAACTTGCGAGTCAATCGCATTAGATGCAAAATCGAGGGGATCTGCACCGCCAGCCTGATGCGTTGCTCATCGTCATCGCGTTTTGGATCGGCCTGCGCGCGCGATCCCGGCGCTTGCCCGGGGCGCGACACTTGCGGGCGGACACGGCGACGGCTAGGAGCCTGCCTGTCCGCCGCAGCCCCGACCGGGGCGACGGCGAACACCATTATCGCGCCGGTGCCCCGCAAGGGGCTTAAAATGGGAACACGGTACGAGTGGCCTGCCACTCCAATCCGGGGCTGTCCCTGCAACTGTAAGCGGCGAGCGCGATGCACATTCGCGGCGGGGCAAAGCCTCTGCCCGCAGCCACTGGGCCGGACGCTAAGTCATGCGAGGCCTGGGAAGGCAGTGCATCGTGCCGTGACCCGCAAGCCAGGAGACCTGCCGGGGTCGATGTCGCTCTTGCCCGGGTCCAGGGATTGGCCAAGGCACGGTAACTCTCCGTCTGAGCGACGTGATGCATGCGGCCGGGGCCGCAGCGGCATGCCACGTCGGGCGCTCGCGCGCCTGCCCGACGCCCGTGTGTCCGCGTCGTCCGCAAGAGACGGCCTGCCCCGCCGCTTCCGAGTTACCGGCGCGCGGGAGACGATACATGAGCAAAGTTCCCACCACCGTCATCACCGGCTTCCTGGGCGCCGGCAAGACCACGCTGATCCGCCACCTGCTGCAGAACGCCAAGGGCCGCCGCCTTGCGCTGATCATCAACGAGTTCGGCGATGTCGGCGTCGACGGCGAACTGGTGAAGGGCTGCAATGACGAGGCCTGCCCGGAGGACGATATCGTCGAACTGGCCAACGGCTGCATCTGCTGCACCGTCGCCGACGATTTCCTGCCGACCATGCAGAAGCTGCTCGACCGCGAGAACAAGCCCGATCACATCATCATCGAAACCAGCGGCCTTGCCCTGCCCAAGCCGCTGGTAAAGGCCTTCCAGTGGCCCGACATCCGCACCCGCGCCACGGTTGACGGCGTGGTCGCGCTGATCGACGCCGATGCCGTCGCGGCGGGCCGCTTCGCCACCGATGAGGCGGCGCTGGCGGCGGCCCGCGCGGCGGATCCGATGCTCGACCACGAAAGCCCGCTGGAAGAACTGTTCGAGGAACAACTGGGCTGCGCCGACATGGTGGTGCTCAACAAGACTGACCTCGTCGACGCCGATGCCCTCGCCCATGTCGAGACGCTGGTGCTGGCCGAGACACGCCCCGGCGTGAAGATCGTGCGCGCCGATCACGGCGCCGTCGACATCGCCGCGCTGCTGGGCATTACCGCTGCGGCCGAAGACGATCTCGATTCCCGCCCCTCGCACATCGACGGGCTGGACGAAGATCACGACCATGACGACTTCGACAGCTTCGTTGTTTCCGGCGGTGACGTGGCCGATCTCGACGCCCTTCTCGCCCGCCTGAAGGACCTGATCGCGGAACACGACGTGCTGCGCGTGAAGGGCATGGTCGCCGTCGGCGGCAAGCCTAGCCGCCTTGTCGTGCAGGCCGTGGGCCCGCGCATCCAGCACTTCTACGACCGTGCATGGCTGCCGCAGGAAGTGCGCCGCACCCAGCTTGTCATCATCGGCCAGAAGGGGCTGGACCGCACCGCCATCGAGGCGGGCCTTACGCATGTTCTCGGCACGGTAGCGGCTTGAGGTTCTCCCTCATGCCCACCTTCGCCGCCCCCCCCTACCCTCGTCATTGCGAACCCGCGAAGCGGGTGAAGCAATCCAGATTCGCGCAGAGCCGCACTGGATTGCTTCGCTACGCTCGCAATGACGAGTCAGAGTTCTGTCGCAGTGGCGGGGGGAACGCCTGATGCACCTGCTGTCCGCCACGCCGGGGACGATCTCCAACGGCGAGGAGGCGATCGACCTCGACCAGTCTCCCGGCGACATGGTGATCCTCACCGTGGCGGACAGCGAACTCGCCTGCTTTGCGGGCGCGGCGGCGCGAATGCCGGAAGGCGCGCCGAGCGTTCGGCTCGCGAACCTGCTGCAACTGCGCCACCCCTATTCGATCGACCTCTATGTCGAGAAGGTGATCGCCAAGGCCAAGTTCGTCTGCGTGATCCTGCTCGGCGGAAAGAGCTACTGGGGCTACGGCATCGACGAGATCGCCCGCGTCGCGCGCGAGAACGCCATCGCCTTCGCCGCCATTGCCGATGGGCGCGAGGCGGACCCGGCGCTCGACCGCGCCTCCACCCTACCCGCCGAGGTCCGCGAGCGGATGCGCGACTATCTGCGGCAGGGCGGCACCGCCAATGCCCTCTCGTTCCTGCGTACTGCCGCGCGGACCATCGGGCATGATGCGGGCGAGCCGGATGATCCGGTGCCGGTAGCCGATGCCGGGCTCTATCTTGCGGGCACAGAACGCGCCGGACTTGCCGACGTGCAGGCAGGCTGGACCGAAGGCCGCCCGCTCGCCCTGCTGGTGTTCTATCGCGCGCTGATGATCGCGGGCACCTTGCACGCCGTCGACGCGATGATCGCTGCGTTGCGGGAACGCGGCTTCAACGTCGCCGCCGTTCACGTTCGCGCCTTGCGGGAGCCTTTCGCGGTGGACTGGCTGAGCGGATTGCTAGGCGAGATCGCGCCCGATGTGATCGTCAATGCCACCAGCTTCGCCTCGTCCTCCGCAGGCGACGATCGCAAGCCGGGCATTCTGGAAAAGGCGGACTGCCCGATCCTCCAAGTCGCCTTCGCCGGCGTTGAGGAAGGCGAATGGCAGGGGTCCGCCCGCGGGCTCGGCCCGCGCGATCTCGCCATGAACGTCGCGCTGCCGGAGGTGGACGGGCGCGTTTTCACCCGTGCGGTCGCTTTCAAGGCAGCGGAGCGCTTTGACGAAGTGACCCAATGCGGCATCGTCGTCCCGCGCGTGGCGCCGGACCGGGTGGCGTTCGTCGCCGATCTTGCCGCGAACTGGGCGGGCCTGCGGCGCACGGCGGCTGCCAAGCGCCGCGTCGCGCTGGTCCTGGCGAACTATCCCAACCGCGATGGGCGCATCGGCAACGGCGTCGGCCTCGACACCCCCGCCAGCACCGCTGCGATCATCGCCGCTCTGGCCGAGGCGGGCTATGACACCGGCGACGCGCCCAAGGACGGCGCCGCGCTGATGCGCGTGATGACCGGCGGCGTGACCAACGACCTGACATCGCTGAGCCGTCCCGGCGAAGTTTCCCTGCCGCTTTCGATCTACGAAGCCACCTTTGCAGCCGTGCCCGAAAGCGCGCGCAAGGCCATGGTCGAACGCTGGGGCGAGCCTGCGGCCGATCCCTTCGTGCGGGACGGCGCGTTCCGCCTGCCGGTGCACCGTTTCGGCAATCTCGCCATCGCCGTGCAACCCGCGCGCGGCTACAATATCGATCCCAAGGCCAGCTATCACGATCCGGCCCTGCCGCCCCCGCACGCCTATCTCGCCTTCCACGTCTGGCTGGCGCAGGACTTCGGCGCGCAGGCGGTGGTCCATGTCGGCAAGCACGGCAATCTGGAATGGCTGCCCGGCAAGGCCATCTCGCTCTCGCGCGAGTGCTTCCCGGAGATCTGCGCCGGGCCGCTGCCGCAACTCTACCCCTTCATCGTCAACGACCCCGGCGAAGGCACGCAGGCCAAGCGCCGCATCGGCGCGGTCGTCGTCGATCACCTCACCCCGCCGCTGACCCGAGCCGAGACTTATGGCCCGCTCAAGCAGCTTGAGGCGCTGGTGGACGAATATTACCTCGCCGCCGGGATGGACCCGCGCCGTCTCTACCGGCTCCGGCGGGACATTCTCGATCTGGCGCGAAGCCACGGCCTCGACCGTGACGCCGGGGCCAACGGCGACGATGACGATGCGCTTTCGGCCATCGACAACTACTTGTGCGAGTTGAAGGAATTGCAGATCCGCGATGGTCTGCATGTCTTCACGCAATCGCCCGAGGGCCGCTTGCGGCGTGATCTGCTGGTCGCGCTGGCCCGCACGCCGCGTGGGTATGACCATGCCGGACAGGCCTCGCTGCTGCGGGCGATGGCGGACGATTTCGGGCTGGACTTCGACCCGCTCGACTGCCGGATGGGAGACCATTGGAATGGCGCCCGGCCAGAAGCGCTCGGGGCGGTATCCGAAGAGCCGTGGCGCACGCATGGCGACACCGTCGAACGGCTGGAACTGCTGGCAGCGGAATGGGTGAGCGAAACAACCCAAACCCCGCTCGTCCTGAGCTTGTCGAAGGACCACAGCACGGCGCCAGCATCCTTCGACAAGCTCAGGATGAGCGGAGCGGGGGACAGGACACTGGCCGTCCTCGACGCGATCCGCACCGACCTAGCCCCCCGCATCGATCTTTGCGGCCCGCGCGAAGCCGAAGCCTTGCTGGCCGGACTCGATGGCCGCTTCGTGCTGCCCGGCCCTTCCGGCGCGCCCACGCGCGGGCGACCGGATGTGCTCCCCACGGGACGCAATTTCTACTCGGTCGACACCCGCGCCGTGCCCACCGCCGTCGCCTGGGAACTCGGCCGCAAGTCGGCCGATCTGCTGGTGGAAGACTACCTCCAGCGCGAGGGCGAGTACCCGCAGGCCATGGCCCTTTCCGCATGGGGCACCGCCAACATGCGCACGGGCGGTGACGATATCGCACAGGCCCTCGCGCTGATGGGCGTGCGCCCGCGCTGGGACTGGACTTCGGGCCGCGTGGTCGGCTTCGAGGTAATGACCGTGGCCGAACTCGGCCGCCCGCGCGTGGACGTGACCTTGCGCGTCTCCGGTTTCTTCCGCGACGCCTTCCCCGAACAGATCGACCTGATCGACAGCGCCGCGCGCGCGGTGATGGCGCTCGACGAACCGCTGGGCGACAACCCCGCCGCCGAACGCCATCGCGCCGAAACGGCCGCACTCGTCGAAAGCGGCGAGGCGGAAACGCAGGCCACCCGCCGCGCCGGCGCACGCGTGTTCGGATCGAAGCCGGGTGCCTACGGTGCCGGACTTCAGGCGATGATCGACGAGAAGATCTGGCATGAGCGCGGCGATCTGGCCGATGTCTATCTTGACTGGGGCAGCTACGCCTATGGCGGCGGTGTGGAGGGCGATGCCGAGCGCGGCCTCTTCGCCGCACGCCTCGCCTCGGTCGATGCGGTGGTCCAGAACCAGGACAACCGCGAGCACGACCTGCTCGACAGCGACGACTACTACCAGTTCGAAGGCGGCATTGCCGCCGCCGTCGAGCATCTGAAAGGCCGCGCGCCGCTCAGCTATCATAACGACCACAGCCGCCCGGAACGCCCGGTCGTCCGCACGCTGGAGGACGAGATCGGCCGCATCGTGCGCGGGCGCGTCACCAACCCCAAGTGGATCGCCGGCGTCATGCGCCACGGCTACAAGGGCGCATTCGAGATCGCTGCCTCGGTCGACTATCTCTTCGCCTTCGCCGCCACCACCCACGCGGTGAAGGACCACCATTTCGATGCCGTCCACGCCGCCTTCATCGAGGACGAGGCGGTGCGTGATTTCATGGCAGAAACCAACCCCGCCGCCTTGCGCGAAACCGCCGCGCGCCTTGCCGAGGCGCTGGAGCGCGGCCTCTGGAAACCCCGATCGAACAGCGCGGGCCTGACGCTCGCGGCCCTCTCAGGAGCATGACCATGGTGCAGCGTACCGACGAACAGCACGCCGAGAAGATGAAGAAGAAGCAGGCCGCGCATGACAAGATCATGGCCGGAAAGACGGTCGAAAAGGGCCTGCTGATCGTCCACACCGGCAAGGGCAAGGGCAAGACCACCGCCGCGCTCGGCATGGTGGTGCGCATGATCGGTCACGGCAAGAAAGTGGGCGTCGTCCAGTTCGTGAAAGGCGCGATGACCACCGGCGAGAAGGTCGTCTTCGATGCCTTCCCGGACAACGTCGAATTCAAGCCGATGGGCGAAGGCTTCACCTGGAACACGCAGGACCGCGCCCGCGACATCGAACTTTCGCGCGAGGCGTGGAACGAGGTGAAGCGCATGATCGCCGATCCCGCCTATGACATGGTGCTCGCCGACGAACTCAACATCGTGCTACGCTACGACTACCTGCCGCTCGATGAGGTGCTGGAAGTGCTGACATCGCGCGGCGAGATGAAGCATGTCGTCGTCACCGGCCGCAATGCGCCCGAGGCGCTGGTCGAGGCGGCGGACCTGGCGACGGAGATGACGCTGGTGAAGCATCCGTTCCGCTCCGGCGTGAAGGCGCAGGCCGGCATCGAATTCTGACGATGCCGTCTCCGTCCGCCCCTGACTTCAGCCCGGAATTCACCAGCGAACTGGCCGAACTGCTGGCGTGGCGGCGGGACGTGCGTCATTTCCGCAAGGAGCCGATTGGCGAGGACCGCGTGGCCGAACTGCTGGCGGTGGCGCAGCTTGCACCCTCGGTCGGCAATTCGCAGCCTTGGCGCTTTGTGCGGGTTCGCTCGGCCGCCTTGCGCGAGACGCTCGCGGGCCATGCCGATACCGAAAAGGCGGCGGCCGCTGCCGCCATGCCCGATGCTGAACGCCGGTCGAAATATGCCGCGCTGAAGCTCCACGGCATACGCGAGGCCCCGGAAGTCATCGCGGTGTTCTGCGATGATGCCACGACGACAGGTTTCGGTCTTGGCGCGGCGACAATGCCAGAAACCCGTGCCTATTCGGTGGTGCTGGCGATCCACACGCTATGGCTGGCCGCCCGGGCGCGCGGGCTGGGGCTGGGCTGGGTGTCGATCGTCGAGCCCGGCTTCGTTACCGACCTGCTCGACGTTCCGGCGAGCTGGCGCTTCATCGCGCTGCTCTGCCTGGGCCATCCGCTCGAACCGGATGTCATCCCCGAACTGGAACGACGCGGCTGGCAACCCCGCCTCGACGGGAGCAGCAACGTCAGTGAGCGTTGAGCCGGGGCTTGTTCACTTGCGCTGCCAGCAAGCGCGCTGCCTTGACGTAGGCCGGGCCGCCGCAGACTGTCCAGGCCTGCGGAATGGCCACGCGCGGGATGTTCGCGAGAATGGGGTGATGTATCATCTCGGTGCCCTTGTCGGTCACGGTCTGGGTGGCGCTGTCCACCACGATGAAGTCCGGCCGCGCCATGGCCATTTCCTCAAGGCTCACCTGCGAGAGCACCGGCTTGCCCAGCTTTCCAGCAAGATTGACCAGACCGACGCGCGTCATCAGGTCATCGACCAGCGTGCCGGTGCCGGTGAGGTATCCGCTCCGCTGGTAATAGGCCGCAACCTTGTGGCCCGGCACGCGCGGCAGCCCGGCAAGATCGGCGTTCATCCGCGCGATCAGTGCCTCTCCGCGCTCGGGATGGCCGACCGCACGGGCGACATCGCGGATCGAGCCGAGGATTTCGTCGTAGTCACGCGCCGCCTTGAGGTCGAGCGCGGGATAGTGGCGCCCCTTCAGCACCGTGATCGAGGGATTGCGCCGCGCAGGCATGCCCACCACGAGGTCGGGATCGGCCGCGATCACTTCCTCGGCCGAACCGCCGAAGACCGGCAGTCCCTTCGCCTGACTGGCCACCGCCGACATCTGCGCATCGGTGGCATAGCGCGTCAGCCCGGCGATCTGGTCGCGATCGGCCAGCGCGACCAGCAACTGGTCCGCGCAGAGGTTGAGCGAGACGATCCGGTGAGGCCGCACGGTCGAATTTACCGCACCGGCCCCCGCACTCACACCGGCTCCGGGCAAGGCCGCAATAATCATGCACGCGGCAAGCCGCAGGCGAAGGTGGATTTTTCCGAGAGCCATGGCATGGCTCCTTACCAACACGTACCCGGGACACAAGCGTGGCGGGGCGCCGATCCGATGCGAGGTATTCGTGCAATCTCTCAGTACATCATCACCCTCAACCCAGCGGGCGCGCCATCGTGCCCTGATCCCGCTGCTGGGCCTCGCCGTGGCGTTCGTCGCCCTCGGCTCGATGAGCCTTGGCCCGGTCTCGCTCGGCCTCGGGCGGATCGTGGGCGCGCTGGCCGGACATGACGATCCGGTCGCTCGGGCGATCCTTCTCCAGTTGCGCCTGCCGCGCACGCTGATCGGGCTCATGGTCGGCGCGATGCTGGGCCTGTCCGGCGCCGTGCTTCAGGGCTACTTGCGCAATCCGCTGGCCGAGCCTTCGGTACTCGGCGCCTCGAACGCTTCGGCGCTGGGCGCGGTGATCGCGCTCTATTTCGGACTTTCCGAATGGCACCCGGCGCTGCTGCCGCTGATGGCGATCCTGTCCGGACTGCTTGCCATTGCCCTGCTCTTCGCTCTGGCCGGACGCTCGGAAAGCCCGCTCAGCCTGATCCTTGCCGGCATTGCCGTCTCGACGCTGGCGGGCGCGGGGATCAGCCTTGCGCTCAACCTCTCGCCCAATCCTTTCGCGGCCATGGAGATCATGTCCTGGCTGCTGGGTTCGATCGAGAACCGGGCGATGCAGCATGTCTGGATCGCGCTGCCCTGCATCGCTGTCGGGGTCACGCTGCTGCTGATCGATCCACGCGCGCTCGACGCGCTTTCGCTGGGTGAGGACGGCGCGCGGTCGCTCGGTGTCGACTTGCGCCGCACGCGTCGCCGGCTGATGCTGGGCGTGGCGATCGGCGTCGGCGGCGCGGTTGCCGTCTCGGGCGCCATCGGCTTTGTCGGCCTGATCGTGCCGCACCTGATCCGCCCGCTGACCGACCGCAGCCCCTCTGCCCTGCTGATCCCCTCGCTGCTAGGCGGCGCAGTGCTGCTGACCGGCGCGGACATCCTCGTCCGCCTGATCCCCACCGATGCCGAACTCAAGCTGGGCGTGGTGACCGCTTTCCTGGGCGTTCCCGTCTTCCTCTTCTACCTGCTCCGGGAGCGCCGCCTGTGGTGACGATTTCGACCGAGAACCTCTCCGTCCGGCTGGGTCGGCGCGATGTGCTGCACGGGATCAGCGCCCGTTTCGAGCCCGGCACGCTGATCGGCGTGATCGGCCCCAACGGCGCGGGCAAGTCCACGCTGGTCCGCGCGCTTGTCGGCCTGATCGACCCACATGAGGGCACGGTCACGCTGGACGGTCACGATCTAGCGCAATTGCCCGCCCGCGAGCGCGCCCGCCGCGTGGCCTATCTGCCGCAGGGCCAGACGCTCCACTGGCCGCTGACGGTGGAGCGACTGGTCGCGCTGGGCCGGCTGCCGCATCTCGGGCCGATTTCGCGCATTTCGGAGGAAGATCAGGCCGCTATCGAAGAGGCCATGGCGCGCGCGGACGTTTCCCATCTCGCCGAACGGGTCGCCACCGAACTTTCGGGCGGCGAGCGGGCCCGGGCACTGCTCGCCCGCGCGCTGGCGGTGGGGGCAAAGGCGCTGGTGGTGGACGAACCGCTGGCCTCGCTGGACCCCGGCCATCAGATCGACGTGATGGAAATGCTGGTGCGCGAAGCGCAGGGCGGAGCAATGGTGCTGGCCGTGCTGCACGACCTCAATCTCGCCGCGCGGCACTGCGACCGGCTGCTGGTGATCGATAACGGCCGGCTGGTTGCCGATGGGCCGCCTGCCGAAGTCTTGACCGAGGAAACCCTGCGGACCGTCTACGGCGTGACCGGCTATAGCCGCATGCTGGACGATGTTCCGCTGGTCGTGCCGCTCACGCGCTGGCGCGGATAGATCAGGAGGCCCTGTGGCGGCGCAGAGCGCGATCCGCGATCAGCCCGATCGCCGCCATGGTCCCGCCGGTCAGTCCGGCGGTGCCGATCGCGACGATGACAGGCTGCGCCATGTTGGCGAAGGGCTGCGCGCGCTGGTTCAAGGTTTCGATCATCCGGGTCACGCCGCTGCTCCTGCAAGGATTGCCGGTCGCTTCGGAAAAGCCGCGGACCGGCGGTGTGAGAGCGTGAATGCGCCTTTTCCGATCTTCGGAAAACCACGATAATCTTGCGCCAAACGTTCGATATTTCCGAACAGTCAGGGCAGGCGCAAATCCGCTTCCAGAAAATCGAGGAAGGCCCGGATGCGCGATGCCAGCCGTTGATGGCCGACATAGAGCGCATGGATATCCTCGTGATCGCCGGGATTATAGTCTTCGAGAACCTCCACCAGCCGCCCGGCTGCAAGATCGGCGGCAACATGGAAGCGGCCGAGCCGGGCGATGCCGCCGCCCGCTACCGCCATGAGCCGCACGACTTCGCCCGAATTGCCGAGAAAAGCCCCCTCGACCGGACGCTGGACCAGCGCGCCGTCAATCCGGAACGGCCAGGTGTCCATAGCCCGGCGAAAGCTGAATTGCAGGCAGGTGTGGCGGGCCAGATCGCGCGGATGCGTGGGCGTGCCGCGCTCGGAAAGGTATCCCGGGCTCGCGACGAGCGCCATGCCGCTGCGCCCCAGCTTCTTGGCCTTGAGCCCGGTATCGCGCAGCGGACCGATGCGGATGGCGATGTCCGCGCGCGCTTCCACAAGGTCCACGAGTTCGTCGGCGAGCGCCAGATTCACGCGCACGGCGGGATGGCGCATGAGGAACCGGGGAAGGATCGGCAGCAGGCACTGGGTGCCGAATGGCACCGAACTGTTCACCCGCAGCGGCCCGCGCGGCACGTCCGACGCACCGCCGAACCCCCGCTCCACCTCGTCCACTTCGGCAATGAGACCGGTGACGCGGGCGCGGTAGATCTCTCCTTCCGCCGTCAGCGACAGCGCGCGCGTGGTGCGGGCGATCAACTGAACGCCCAGCCGTGCCTCCAGCCGGGCAAGCGCGCGGCTGACTGCCGAGGGCGTCAGCCGCAGCGCTCTGGCCGCTCCGGCAAGGCTGCCGCTCTGCGATACCGCAAGGAAGATCTGCATTTCACCGAAGCGGTTGTCCATCGATCCGTGAATCCAATGCAATTCTGAGATGCCAAGTCTCTATCTAATCAATAAACGCCGGCCCGCCTATCTTCGAGTTTCCTAACCCCTCTCCCCCCAAAGGAAATTTCGCATGGATCTGAAACTCGCCGGAAAGAGCGCTCTCGTCACCGGTTCCACCGCCGGGATCGGCCTTGCCATTGCCGAGCGACTGGCCGCCGAAGGCGTCGACGTCGTCATCTCGGGCCGTAACCAGGAGAAGCTGGACGCCGCCGCCGCGCAAGTCGCCGCAAGCAGCGCGAATGGCGGCAAGGTCCGCGCAGTGCTGGCTGACCCTGCGACCGCAGAAGGCGCCGAAGCACTGATCGCCGCCGCGCCCGAAGTCGACATCCTCGTCAACAATCTCGGCATTTACGAGGCCAAGCCCTTCACCGAGATCACCGATGCCGACTGGCACCACTTCTTCGAAGTCAACGTCGTCAGCGGCGCCCGGCTTGCCCGTCACTACTTCCCCAAGATGCTGGCCAAGAACTGGGGCCGCGTGATCTTCATCGCCAGCGAGAGCGCGCTCGTGATCCCGGGCGAGATGATCCACTACGGCATGACCAAGACCGCCCAGCTCGCCATCGCGCGCGGCCTTGCCGAGCAGACGCGCGGGACCGGCGTCACCGTCAACTCGGTTATGCCCGGACCCACGCGTTCGGAAGGCATCGTCGAGTTCATCCGCTCGGTGGTCGATAACAAGGACGCGCCCGAGGCCGAGCGCGAGGCCGAATTCTTCACCAAGATGCGCCCGCTCTCGCTGATCCGCCGCCTGATCGAGGCCGACGAGATCGCCGCGCAAGTGGCCCTGCTGGCCAGCCCGCTCGGCGCAATCACCAATGGCGCGGCCATTCGCGTCGAAGGCGGCATCGTCCCCACCATCGCCTGACCCGACGCCCGCCCGGCGCGCCCAGTCGCGCGCCGGGCACAGGTTGCCGGAAGCGCAAACATCCATAACTTCAAGGCGTTTGTGTTTGGTCGCGGCGGCCGATATCCTCCTGCCCGTATGAAATGGCGCGACAGGGGATTGCCAATGACCGATCGTCTTGCCGCGCGCCGGATACTTGCCCGATGCCTTCCCGGCGCGGCCCTGTTGATGCCGCTCTCGGCCCATGCCGAGGAGCCCGTGGAAACGCTGATCGGCAGCGTGTCGAGTGCCGAGGCCGACGGCACGGTGCCTGTCGAACTGCGCTTCCTCAATCCCGGCGCTGCTCCGGCCACCGTGGCGCTTCCCGACCGCGTCGCCGCGAATGTCGAAAGCGCCGGGCGGCAGGATACTGTCTGGCTGGAACGCGCACCCGGCACCCCGGCATCGCTGAGCCTTGCCCCCGGCGGCTTCGCGAAAGCACGCTATCGGCTGGCGGCAGGCACGGTTGCCGATGGCGCCCTGCTCTCGATCCCGCAGTGGCGCACGGCCGAAGTCGCCTTGCACAGCACTTCCGCCGCCCGAATGGCCGAGGCATCGCCGCCACCCTCCGCGCATACCGCCACCCTTCCGCCGGCTCCGACCCCCACGGCGCCCGCCGATCGCAGTTACGGCAACGCCTTCATCGACAACCTTGGCCCTTACGAGCCGATCTACGCGGTTTTCGGCCCCGGAACCGATACCGAGGCACGCCTTCAGATCAGTTTCGATTACCACCTGTTCGGCTCGCACGAGCGCAAGGACCTGCCCACCTCGTGGCGCGGCGGACTTCACTTCACGTACACCCAGCGCATGTTCTGGGATTTGCGCGCGCAATCGATGCCGTTCCACAATATCGATTACCAACCTGAACTCATCTACGTCTCCCCCGCCAAGGTGCTGGACAATGGCATGTCGCTGGCGTTGCAGGGCGGGCTTCGACACGAATCCAACGGCCGCGACGGCGAAGATTCGCGCAGCGTGAACACCTTCTACGTGGCTCCCATGGCCGCCATCCCGCTGGGCGGCGACTGGCGCCTGCTGGTGGCGCCGAAACTGGCCTTCTATCTGGGTGACACGTCCGACAACCCCGACATCATCCACTATCGCGGCCATACCGGGCTGTTCCTGCAAATCGGCGATCCGGACGGGCTGCGGATCGCGACGAACACGCGATTCAATTTCGGGTCCGGCAAGGGCGCGATCAATACCGAGGTCTCTTACCCGCTTCCCCGGTTGCTGGGCGGCGGGCCGGACTTCTACCTCTTCGCACAGGCTTTCGCGGGCTATGGCGAGAACCTGCTCGATTACAACAAGTCGACCACCCGCCTGCGCGTAGGCTTCGCGTTGGTCCGATAGTGCCGGGGAGCGAGGCACTTGCCTGTTGCTGCTTCCGAAATATAGTATACGATACTAGCCGCAACATACCCCAAGGCCATCCCGCCAGCCTCCATTGATTCCCCTCGGCCGCCGCTCCCACGCGGGCGGCCGCGCGGCCTCGGCACGAACGGGATGGGCCCGGAGAAGCCGAGGATCGCGCCCGATGAACTCCCCCGCCCGTCGCCCCCGTCTCGCGGCCCTGCTGCTGGCGTGCACCGCCACGCTGCTTCCGGCAATGGCCATGGCCGCACCCAGCGAGGCGGAAATCGCGCGCTCGGTCGCCCTGCGGGAAGACTGGCAATATCTGACGCGCGAGATTGCCTGGCCCGCGACATGGACGCCGGATGGCAGCGCCTTCTCCTATCGCAAGACCGTCGAAGGCGGCTTTGCCTTCGAGACGTACGACGTTCATACGCAGGCCAAATCCGCCGCGTTCGACCAGCAGCGGCTCGCCAAGGCGCTGGGCGATGCGATGGGCAAGCCCGTCCAGCCGCTGCGCCTGCCGTTCGAGCAGTTCTCCTATGCGGGCAACCGCGAGACCATCGCGTTCGAAATCGACTACGCAGGCTGGCACTGCACACTCACCGACTATCGCTGCGAGGCCGAGAAAGACCCGCGCCGCCCGCGCGGCTTCGGCGTGGTGCGCGATCTTTCGGTGCCCGCCGACAACCACCCGCGCCTCTCGCCCGACGGCAAGTGGGAAGCCGTGGTGGAGGACAACAACCTTGTCGTCCGTCCTGCCGGTTCGAAAGACCTGACGCGCCTCAGCAGCGACGGGACGGAGGGCAATTTCTACGATCCAGAGACCATCGAATGGTCGCCAGACAGCCGCCATGTGATGATCTACCGCGTGCGCCCCGGCTTCGCGCGCCACGTCCTGCGCGTGGAAGCCGCGCCCGATGGTCAACTTCAGCCGGCGCTGCGCAGCCAGCTCTACCCCAAGCCGGGCGATGCGGTCGATCTGGAGCAGCCGGTACTGTTCGACGTCGCCGCGCGGCGGCAGATGGTGGTCGACCCCACCCTGTTCCCCAATCCCTACCAGCTTTCGCAGGCCCGCTGGCGCGCGGACGGTAAGAGCGTCGAGTTCGACTACGACAAGCGCGGCTTCGGGCAGGCGCGGATCATCGCCGTCGATGCAGAAACCGGCGTCGCCCATGCCGCCGTTGCCGAAGATGCCAAGACCTTCTTCTACGCCGACCGCCGTTTCGCGCACGATGTGAACGGGCTTGGAGGCGAGATCGTCTGGGCCTCCGAGCGCGATGGCTGGAACCATCTCTACCTGATGGACGGCAAGACCGGCAAGGTGAAGAACCGCATCACCACCGGCGAGTGGGTCGTGCGCGAAGTGGTCAAGGTGGACGACAAGAAGCGCCAGATCTGGTTCGCCGCCAGCGGCATGAACGCGGGCGAAGATCCCTATTTCCGCCACTACTATCGCATCGATTTCGACGGCCGGAACCTCACCCCGCTGACGCCCGAGCGCGCCGACCACACCGCCCGCTTCTCGCCCGACATGCAGTTCTACGTCGATACCTATTCGCGCGTGGACATGCCCACCGTCAGCGAACTCCACCGCGCCAGCGACGGCGGCGTGGTGGCGACGATCACCAAGGGCGATATCAGCCGCCTCACCGCCGCCGGTTTCCACGCCCCCGAAGTGTTCACCGCCAAGGCCCGCGACGGCAAAAGCGATATCTGGGGCCTTGTCGTGCGTCCGCATGACTACGACCCGGCCAAGAAGTACCCGGTGATCGAGAACATCTACGCCGGCCCGCACGACAGCTTCGTGCCCAAAACCTTCTGGCCCTTCGGCTACCACTCGGGCGGCGACAAGGTGATCGGCATGCAGGCGCTGGCCGATCTCGGCTTCATCGTCGTGCAGATCGACGGCATGGGCACGGCCAACCGTTCGAAGGCATTTCAGGACGTTGCCTGGAAGAACCTGCAGGATTCCGGCTTCCCGGATCGCATGCTGTGGCACAAGGCCATGGCCGCCAAGGACCCGTCCTACGACATCAGCCGCGTCGGCATCTACGGCGCCTCGGCAGGCGGGCAATCGACGCTCAACGCGCTGCTGTTCCACGGCGATTTCTACAAGGCCGGCGTCGCCATGGCGGGCTGCTACGACAACCGCATGGACAAGATCAGCTGGAACGAACAGTGGCTCGGTTGGCCGGTGGACAAGAGCTATGCCGATGCCTCGGGCGTGGACAATGCCGCGAAGCTGCAGGGCAAGCTGTTCCTGATCGTGGGCGAGCAGGACAGCAACGTCGATCCCGCCTCCACCATGCAGGTGGTGAACGCGCTGGTGAACGCGAACAAGGATTTCGACCTCCTTGTCGTGCCCGGCGGTGAGCACACCGTGGGCCGCTCTACCGGCCCGATCGACTACGTGACGCGCCGCCTTTCCACGTTCTTCGTCCGTAGCCTTCAGGGTCAGTGATCATGCGATATCTTCTTCAGGGCTGCGCCATCGGCAGCCTCGCGCTAGGCCTTTCGCTGGCACCGGCTTATGCCGAAACCACCCCGCCTGAATGGGAACAGCCCGAAGTCATCCGCCAGGGCGCGGAGCCCATGCACACCACTTTCGACGGCTTCGAAACCCGTGCCGGGGCGCTTTCGCGCGATGTGACGAAGTCGCGCTATCACCTCTCGCTCGATGGCGACTGGAAGTTCCACCTCTCGCCCAATCCCGAGGCGCGCCCGGCCGACTTCTACAAGCCCGGCTTCGACGTGAGTGGGTGGGAGACGATGAAGGTCCCCGGCATCCTTCAGGCCGAAGGGCGCGGCCGCCCGGTCTTCGTCGGCAGCGGCTATCCGTTCCCGCGCAACCAGCCGTGGATCGAGCACGACCTCAACGAAGTCGGCTCCTACCGCCGCGAGTTCACCGTTCCGGCCAATTGGTCAGGGCGCAAGCTGCTGCTGACGGTCGGAGCGGCGGGCGCTGCCTATTACATCTGGGTCAACGGCCAGCGCGTCGGCTATTCGGAGGATTCCAAGCTTCCCGCCGAATTCGACGTGACGCGCTATGCCCACGCGGGCACGAATACCGTCGCCATCGAACTCTACCGCTTTGCCGATGGCAGCTATCTGGAAGATCAGGACTTCTGGCGCGTCAACGGCATCGAGCGCAGCGTCACGCTCTACGCGGCCCCCGCCACGCATATCCGCGACCTGACTGTCGATGCCGGGCTGGAGAACGACTACCGCGACGGCAAGCTGGACCTGAAGGTCGACCTATCCGGACAGCCCGCCGCCATGCGCGTGCGGGCGACCGTGCTGGACGGCCAGCGCGAGGTTCTGACGCGCGAAGGCGCTGCGGAAGGCGGCACGGTTTCGCTGAACGGCGCAATCCCCGCCGTGCGCACATGGTCGGCCGAAGATCCGCAGCTCTACACGCTGCTGGTCGAACTGCTCGATGCCAACGGCAAGCTGGTGGAGGCGACCAGCCGCCGCATCGGCTTCCGCACCGTGGAGATCGCCGGCGGCGAAGTGCGGGTGAACGGCAAGCGGGTGATGATCCGCGGCGTCAACCGCCACGAACACGATCCCAAGACCTTCCACGTCGTTTCCGAAGCGACGATGCGCCGTGACATCGAACTGATGAAGGCGGCCAACGTCAATGCCGTGCGCACATCGCACTATCCCAACGATCCGCGCTGGTACGATCTGGCCGACGAATACGGCCTCTACGTCATGGACGAGGCCAATATCGAGAGCCACGGCTACCTCAGCCTCTCGCAGGAACATGGCAACGATCCCAAGTACCTGCTGGCCAACGATCCCAAGTGGCAGGCCGCGCACCTCGACCGCGTGGAGCGCATGGTGCAGCGCGACCGCAACCACCCGTCGATCATCTTCTGGTCGCTCGGCAACGAGAGCGGCGTGGGCGCCAATTTCGAGGCGGCCGGCAAGTGGGTGCGGGCGAACGATCCCACCCGCCTGATCAACTTCCTCGGCTGGAGCATGAGCAACTGGCGCCACCCGACCAACAGCTACGTCGATATCTTTGCGCCGATGTATGACGACGTGCCGAAGCTGATCGACTACGCCAAGGACCCGAACTTCACGCAGCCGCTGATCCTGTGCGAATACGCGCATTCGATGGGCAACAGCCTGGGCGATCTTCAGGGCTATTGGGAGGTCATGCGCACCTATCCCAAGTTGCAAGGCGGTTTCATCTGGGACTGGGTGGACCAGACCATGGAGCTGAAGGACAAGCAGGGTCGCACCTACTGGGGACAGGGGCTCGACTACGATCCAGATCCCAAGGCCCCCGGCGTCCACGGCGACGACAGCCCGGTGGGTGACGGCGTGATCCAGTCGGACCGCACCCCCGATCCCGAATACTACGAACTGGCCAAAGTGCAGGCGCCGATTGCCTTTACGCATGACGCCAGCGGCTACCGCGTGGTTAACCGCCACGACCATATCGACCTCTCGCGCTTCACGCTCGACTGGACGGTGATGGAGAACGGCAAGGATGTCGCTAGCGGTACATTGGCGACACCTAACGTGACACCGGGTGCCTCCGCGCCGCTGACGGTGCCGATCCCGGCGGCGAAGAACCCGTCCGCCGAACGCATCCTGGTCCTGCGCGCCCGCGCCAAGGCCAGAGCGGTGCCGACGCAGCCTGCCGGGCATGTCGTCGGCTGGGAGCAGTTCGAACTTTCCGCGCCGGCCGTGGTGCCGGTTGCGGCCGGCGCCGTCGCGCCCAGCGAGACCGCCTCGACGCTTCGCCTCGCCAGTGGCGATGCGGTGCTGGAGATCGACAAGGCGACCGGCCTCGTCACCCGTTACGAACGCGGCGGCAAGCTCCTGCTGACCGGCGGCGCGCCGAACTTCTGGCGCTCGCCCACCGATAACGACGTCGGCTCCGGCGTGCCCAAGAGCCATGCGATGTGGCAGTATTTCTCCGATCATCGCCGCGTCGAGGGCATCGAGCGGGACGGCAATGCCATCGTCGTCCACCACGACATGGGCGTCGGCTCGGTGAAGACCGAAACGCGCTGGACGATGGCCGCCGATGGCTCCGTAGGCGTTACCGTCCATTTCGAACCGCTGCGCGATACACTGCCCGATCCGCTGCGCGTGGGGCTGGCTTTCGAGACGCCCGCCATGCTCGACCAGGTTCGCTGGTTCGGGCGCGGACCGCAGGAGACTTATGCCGATCGCAAGACCGGCGGCCTGATAGCCCAGTGGCAGGGCACCGTGGCCGAACAGTTCCACGACTACGCAAGGCCGCAGGAATCGGGCAACAAGACCGATGTGCGCTGGATCGAACTGACAGGCGCGAAGGCTGGGCCCAAAACCGGCCTGCGCGTCACCGGCGCGCAGCCGCTTTCGGTCAATGCGCTGGCGTTCCCTTATGCCGATCTGGCAATGAAGCCGCCATCGCAGGCGCATAGCTCAGACATTCGCCCGCACGGCAACGGCACGCTACTGATCGATGCGGCGCAGGCGGGCGTGGGTGGCGATACCGGCTGGAACCTCGATGGCCGGGCGCACATGCCCTATCGCATCGCGCTGAAGCCGCTGACGTATTCGTTCACTATCGGCGCTTCGCAATGAGCGGAGCGGAGGGCGGCGCCAGCGCGCCGCCCTCCGCCCGAAATTCAGCCGAACCGGCGGATGTCGAAGGATTCCAGCGGCACCGCCGGCTGCTCGCCCGCCATCATCGCGGCAACCAGCTTGCCGGTGATCGGCGCCAGCGTCAGCCCCAGATGCTGGTGGCCGAACGCGTAATAGAGATTGTCCGCCTTGGCCGAACGCCCGATCGCCGGCAGGTAATCCGGCAAAGTCGGGCGGCAGCCCATCCAGCGGCGGAACGGCCCGCTCACTGGCAGGCCCAGTTCGGCGACATGCTGCTCCAGCCGTTCCCACTTGCGCGGATCGGCGGGCGCATCGACCGTGCCCAGTTCGACGAAACTCGCCGCCTGCAAGCAATCGCGATAGCGCGTGACGATCATCGAGCGCTCCTCGAACACTACCGGCGGCATGTCCTCCGGCCAACCGGCCGCATCGGCGCGGATGTGATAGCCGCGCTCGGCAATCATCGGTGCCTTGTGGCCCAGCGCTTCCATGATCCCGCGCGAACGCACGCCCGCACTGATCACCACCCGGTCCGCCTCGACGCCCTCGACCGCCACTTTTCCGCCGGCCTGGCGAACCACCGCGCGGGCGCCGACGATCATGCCGCCGCGCGCCGCAAAGGCCGCGCGCAAGGCATCCCGCAAGGCGGTGAGATCGGCGATCTGCCCGCTTCCCGAGAAGCGCACCGCGCCCGCCACCGGAAAGACGCCAAGCTTGCCCAGTGCCTCGCGCTCGGCCGGAGAGGCAGCTTCCACGCGCGCCGGGCCGGTGTCGGCCGATTCCCATGCCGCCTTGCCCGCCTGCGCCTTGCGCGGATCGCTCCAGAGCACGAAGTGCCCGTCCTGCCGCAGCAGGTCCGGAGCGCCGATCCGCTCGGCCAGCGCAACCCATGCGGGCATCGCCCCATCCATCAGCGGGCGCAGCGCCGCGCAGCCCTTCCGGAAGCGAGAGGGTGCCGACGCCGCCAGCAGTCGCAGCCCGAACGGCATCCATGCCGCCATCGCTGCGGGCGGGAAGGCCAGCGGCCCACCGCGCAGGAACAGGCGGCCCGGCAAGGCCCGCACCATCTCCATCGAGGCGAGCGGTTCGACCTGCTCGACGGCGATATGACCGGCATTGCCCCAACTTGCCGCCTGCGCCGAATTGCCCGCCGCACCGTCATCGTCGATCAGCGTAACCGCCTCGCCCGCATCGAGTAATTCGATACCTACCGACAGGCCGACCACGCCTCCACCGACGACTGCTGTGCGCACCACAAAAACTCCATTGCAAAGCTCGAATACAATCGTATACGATATAAGAGTATCGAGAGTTCCACGCAAGGCGGCGTATCACGAATGGGTTCGATTTTCCCCGGTTTGAGCAGGCGAACGGCCACGCCGTCGCCGCGATTCTTCCCAACGTCCGTGTTGGGAATATTGCGGGCCTCCGGGACATCATCTACCGTATACGTCCGCTCCGCGACGGCACCGCGCCGCCCGCGGGCGCCCCATATGGAGACCCTCAGGTGACAATCGTCGTCCGCACGCTTGCCGAACGTATTTTCGACGTGATCCGCGAAAGGATCGTCGAAGGAAAGTTGCCTGTCATGGAGCCGGTCCGGCAGGATGCGCTCGCCGCCGAACTCGGCGTCAGCAAGATCCCGCTGCGCGAGGCCCTTGCCCGGCTCGAACACGAAGGGCTGCTGACCAGCCAGGCCAATCGCGGCTGGTTCGTCCGCCCGATGTCGACCGATCAGGCCGAAGAAATCTATCTGCTGCGCCTTGCGGTGGAACCGGCAGCCGCCGCCTATGCCTGCACCCGCGCCGAAGAGGCCGACAAGCAGGCCGCCATCGCGGCCTTCGAACGGCTCGACGCCGCCGCGAAGGACAACCTCAACGACGTGGCGGTGCGCAACCGCGAATTCCACGTCGCGCTGGTGCGTCCGGCCAAGCGGCTGCTGACCACGCAGCTTGTCGAGCGCCTGGAAGTGCTCGCCGAACGCTACGTGCTCCGGCACCTCGAACCGGCCGGTCGCGGAGACCGCGCGCATACCGAACACCGTGATCTGCTCGACGCCTGGCTTGCCGCGGATGCGGACCGGGTGAAGGAACTGCTCACCCAGCACATCGCCAGCACGCTGGACGATCTGCGCGCCCATTTCACTGCCGAATTGACCGGCTGAACACGATAAAACAGGGGATTCCATGCTCGGACCGCGTAAATCCATAGAAAAACTGTCGCAGCGCGATTCCGGACACTCCCTGGCCAAGACGCTGAGCTGGCCGCATCTGATCGCCCTGGGTGTCGGCGCCATCGTCGGCACCGGCATCTATACCCTGACCGGGGTCGGCGCCGAGCGCGCAGGGCCCGCCGTGATCCTGGCCTTTGCCGTGGCAGGCGCGGTCTGCGCCTGCGCGGCGCTCGCCTATGCCGAAATGGCCACGATGATCCCGGCTGCAGGCAGCGCCTATACCTTCTCCTATGCGGCGATGGGTGAAACCGTTGCCTGGGTGGTGGGCTGGAGCCTGATCCTCGAATACTCGCTGGCCTGCTCTACCGTGGCGGTCGGCTGGTCCGGCTATCTGGTCGGCTGGATCGAGTCCGCGGGCGTTCACTTGCCGCACGCGCTGCTGGTCGGTCCCCATGGCGGCGGCATCGTCAACCTGCCCGCCGTGATGGTGGCGCTGGCAGTGATGGGCATGCTGATCGCCGGCACGCGCGAAAGCGCGACGCTGAACATCGTGCTGGTCATCATCAAGCTGGTCGCGCTGTCGATCTTCGTCTTCATGGCCGCGCCCGCCTTCAATGCCGACAACATGCACCCCTTCATGCCCTATGGCTTTGCCAGCACCGAAGTGGGCGGCATGCAGCGCGGCGTGATGGCGGCGGCGGCCATCGTGTTCTTCGCCTTCTACGGCTTCGACGCGGTCGCCACTTCGGCAGAGGAAGCCAAGAACCCAGGACGCGACCTCACCATCGGCATCGTCGGTTCGATGCTGGTCTGCACCGTGATCTACATGGCCGTTGCCATCACCGCGATCGGCGCGCTGCCCTTCCAGCAGCTTGCCAACTCGCCCGAGCCGCTCGCGCTCGTGCTGCGCCAGCTTGGCCAGCCGGTGGCCGCACACCTGATCGCGCTCGCCGCCGTGCTCGCGCTGCCCTCGGTCATCCTTGTCATGATGTACGGCCAGAGCCGCGTGTTCTTCGTGATGGCGCGTGACGGCCTGCTGCCGCGCAGCCTTGCCAAGATCAGCCCGCGCACCGGCGCACCCACCCGCATCACCCTGATCACCGGCATTTCGATTGCGCTGGTCGCCGGCATCTTCCGCCTCGACGAGATTGCCGAGCTGGCCAATGCCGGCACGCTGATCGCCTTCATCTCGGTGGGCGCGTGCCTGATGATCCTGCGCCGCCGTGCGCCGCAGCTTCCGCGCCTGTTCAAGTGCCCGCAGCCTTACGTGGTCGGCACATTGACGATCCTGGGCTGCGCCTACCTGCTGTTCAGCCTGCCTTCGACGACGCTGATCCGCTTCGGCATGTGGAACGTCATCGGCCTCGTTGCCTACTGCCTTTACGGCCGTACCCGCAGCGAAGCCGCCCGCGAAGCCAAGCTCGCGGCATAAGCCTTTCGGGGAATGCCCGGCCGGGCATTCCCCCACTCGCTCCCCCCTTTCCCGAATGCGACACGGTCCAAGGAGATCGCGATGAAACACGCCCTGATGACGGCAGCCGCCCTTGCCGGCGCCCTGCTTGCCTCCGCCTCGCCCGCCCTTGCCAAAACGGCCTACGACGGCGTCTGGCTCTTCGACGATACCCCGCCCACGCCGGGCGTGACGATGATGGAAGTCACCTCGAAAGGCGGCAAGATCGCCGGCTCGGTCACGACCCAGTGGTACGGCCCGGTCGAGATGATCAACCCGCATCTCGAAGGCGGCGTGCTGAAGTTCGAGGCGCGCAACCTCAACGACCGCGATCACCTCACCCGCCAGTGGAGCGTCGCGATCGAAGGCGGCCAAGCGCACCTGAAGGGCCAGATCTGGGAATCGGAGATCGACAGCACCGGCCGCCCCGGCACGGCCAAGGACGCCAAGGCCCGCGCTTTCCAGTTCGCATCGCTGCCCGCACTCGGTGCGCCGATCCCCAGCAAGCTTGCCGCCACGCCGCCAATGGGCTGGAGCAGCTGGAACAAGTTCGCCGACCATATCGACGACAAGACCGTGCGCGCCATGGCCGATGCCATGGTCTCCTCGGGCCTGCGCGATGCGGGATACGTCTATATCAACATCGACGACGGCTGGCAGGGAACGCGTGATGCCAGCGGCGTGCTCCAACCCAATGCCAAGTTCCCCGACATGAAGGCGCTGACCGACTACGTCCATTCCAAGGGGCTGAAGATCGGCATCTACTCCTCGCAGGGCCCCAAGACCTGCGCGGGCTACATCGGCAGCTACGGCCATGTGAAGCAGGACGCCAAGAGCTTCGCGGACTGGGGCTTCGACTACCTGAAGTACGACCTCTGCTCGGGCGAGTGGTTCTACGCCGATGCCGATACCGTGAAGCGCAGCTACTACGAGATGGGCAAGGCGCTTCAGGAAACGGGACGCGATATCGTGTTCTCGCTCTGCGAATATGGCCGCTTCGACGTGGGCGGCTGGGGCCGCGATGTCGGCGGGGTGCTGTGGCGCACGACAGGCGACATCACCGACGACTATCCGACCATGGCCAAGATCGGCTTCGACAAGAACGGCAGCGCCGCATTCGCGGGTCCGCACGGCTGGAACGATCCCGACATGCTGGAAATCGGCAATGGCGGCATGAGCGCGGACGAATACCGCACCCACATGTCGCTCTGGGCGATGTCCGCCGCGCCGCTGATGATGGGCCATGATCTCAGCAAAATGAGCCCGGAAACGCTCGCCATGCTCACCAACCGCCGCGTCATCGCGGTCGATCAGGATGCGCTGGGGGTTCAGGGCAAGGCCCTGCGCAAGGCGGGCGCGCTGGAAGTCTGGAGCAAGCCGCTCGCTGACAGGCGCGTGGCGCTGGCACTTTTCAACCGGGGCGACAGCGCCGCCTCGCTTGCCTTGACTCCCGCCGATGCCGGGCTGCGCGCGGTTGATGGCGTCGAGGATCTCTGGAGCGGCGCGCGTTCGGGCGCCCTCCCCGCCGCTTACACCGTGCCCGGGCACGGCGTGGTCCTGCTCGCGGTGCACGGTCCCAAGGCGGACTAGCGCCGGGGGCGGCGGACCGGCTTGCCCCTGACGGCAAGACCGGCCCTCCGCCCTTTCCTCCCTCACCGGGCGGTTCCATCGCGGGACGATGGAGACCGCCCGGACCTTCTGCCGCAATTGCAGCGCCGCCTGCTCGATGGAGATCGACGTCGAGCATGGCCGCCTGATCCGCGCGCGGCCCGATGGCGAAGTTTCGCCTTACGGCGCCTATCTCTGCCCCAAGGGGCTCGCCTCGGTCGAGTTCCACAACGGGGCGGAGAACCGCCTGCTGCATTGCCTCGCGCGCGGGGTGGACGGCGAATTCGCTCCCATTGAGGCGGAAGCGGCGCTCGATGCCATCGGCGCAAAGCTGGCCGCGCTGGTGGCGGAACATGGGCCGCGCTCGGTCGCGGTCTATCACGGCACCGGCGCCTATCGCAGCACCTTGGGCGCGCTGATGGAGCGGGCGTGGGTCGCCGCGCTGGGCACGCCCAACTTCTTCTCCACGATGACCATCGATCAGTCGGCCAAGTGGGTGACGATGGCGCGGATGGGCACTTTCGCCAGCGGCCGCCATGCCCTGCGCGATCTCGACGTGGCGCTGCTGGCGGGCGGCAATCCGCTGGTCACGCATCAGGGCGCACCGTTCGCGCTGGTCGAAAGCGGTGCGCCCGGCCGGGCGCTGGAGGCCGCGCGGGCGCGCGGCATGAAGCTGATCCTCGTCGATCCGCGCAGGACCGAGACCGCCCGCTATGCCGACCTGCTGATCCAGCCGCTGCCGGGCCACGATGCCGCCCTCTTCGCGGCCATCGCCCATGTCCTCTTGCGCGACGGCGGGTACGATACCGCGTTCGTGGAACGCTGGTGCGCCGGGCTTGGCGAGGTCCGCGCAATAGTGGCGGCCGCGACGCCCGAGTGGGTCGCCGCCCGCGCCGATGTTCCGGCCGAGCAGATCGAACAGGCCGCCCGCTGGCTGGGCGAGGCACGGAACGTGGGCGTCGGCAGCGGCACCGGTCCCTCGTTCTCCGCCCATTCCAACCTTGCCGATCACATGATCGAACTGGTGAACGTGCTGTGCGGCGGCTATCGCCGCGCGGGCGACCGCGTGCGCAATCCGGGCACGCTTCGCCCGCGCGCCTTCTACGAGATGGCCGTCCCGCCCACGCGCGGCTTCGAGCAGGCGCCGCAGTGCGTCAGCGCGCCGACCGGCCAGCTTCTCGGCGAATTTCCCAGCGCCCTGCTGCCGGGCGAGATCACGGCGGATTCGCCCGACCGCATCCGCGCGCTGCTCGTCTTCGGCGGCGATCCGCTGAAGGCGGTGGGCGATCCGGCGGTCGCCAGCGCCGCCTTCGCGCAGCTGGACCTGCTGGTCTCGCTCGATTCCCGAATGAACGAGACCGGCAAGCGCGCGCACTATGTCGTGGCCGCCAGCCAGCCTTTCGAGCGGCACGACCTGACTATCGCCGCTGATGCGCTGTACCCTGAGCCTTTTGCGCAATATGCGCCGCCTATCGCCCCAAAACCGGAGGGCTGCGTGCACGACTGGGAGTTCTTCTGGGCTCTTTCCGCCCGGATGAACCTGCCGCTCACGTTCAAGTACTGGAGCTACGGCCAGCGTTTCGAGGATATCACGCGCGGCCTTCCGCTGAGCCTGACCGAAAAGCCCGATCCCGAAGCCCTCTGCCGCTTTCTGTGCGGGGAAAGCGCGGTGGAGTTCGACCAGCTTGTGGCCCATCCCGAGGGGCTGCGGCCGGATACGCCGACCTCCTTCGTACAGCCCGCCCCGAACGCTGGCGGCAAACTCCAGCTCATGCCCGATGACGTCGCCGCCGAGTTCCGCGCCTATGCAGACGAACGCGCCAATGAGAGCTATCCGCTCCAGCTCGTCTGCCGCCGGACGCTGCACACACTCAACGGCGCGTTCCGGGAATCGCGAGGGGCGCGCAAGCGCTATCCGGTCAATCCGGCGTGGATGAACCCGCTCGACATGGCCGCGTTGGGCCTTGCCGAAGACGCGCTTGTCGAGATCGCCTCGCCCCACGGCACGATCCGCTCGCTCGCGCGCGGCGAGGACCGGCTACGGCGCGGGGTCGTCTCGATGTCGCACATGTTCGGCCCGCTGGTCGGTACCGGCTACCCGCTGGCGGATGGCGGCGCCAATACCGGCGAGCTGACCTCGCTTGTCGATGGGCTCGCCTCGGTCAACTACATGCCGCGCTTTTCGGGCATTCCGGTCCGCGTCACGCCCGTCTGAAGGAAGCCCCTTCCGCCCCGGCGATTCGCCCCCGTCGCCTCATGGCGAGCGGAGGGGCCGTGCCATTTGCCCGAAACCCGCCCGCCGCCGGTACCGCCAACAAGGCGTCATTGCGGCATTTTTACGACAGATAACTTATTTCGTATACTATATTTGACATGCACCGAAATGTGTCGCAACCTCCCGACATTGAACAAGGGAGTGAAACCCATGAGGGGTCGTAACAGAACACTTTATTGCGCGGCCGCCATGTCCGCGATCATTGCAGGCACGGCCTTCGGCCAGGCCGCGTTCGCTCAGGACGGCGCTTCGGACGCCACGCCGGCCGCCGACATCGTCGTGACCGGCACGCGCATCAAGCGCGCCGATCTCGCCAGCAACAGCCCGCAGACCGTCGTCGGTTCCGACGAATTCAAGTTCCAGGGCGCGACCACCGTGGATCAGGTGCTGAACCGCCTGCCGCAGTTCACCGCCGACGCCAACGAGAACGTCTCGAACGGTTCAGACGGCACCGCCAAGATCAACTTGCGCAACCTCGGCTCGAACCGCGTGCTGGTGCTGATCGACGGCCAGCGCCTGATGCCCTCGCAGGCGATCAACACCAATTTCATTCCCAGCAGCCTGATCGAGCGCGTGGACGTGATGTCCGGCGGCGCCTCGGCGGTCTACGGTTCGGACGCGCTTTCGGGCGTCGTCAACTTCGTGATGAAGAAGGATCTGGACGGCGTCCGCATCGACGCCCAGACCGGCTTCGCGCAGCACACCAACGACGACAGCTCGATCCGCAACCTCGTCCGCTCGCAGGGCTACGACACCGCGCCCCGGTCGGTGGCCGACGGTGGCAAGCAGGACATCACGATCTCGGCGGGCAAGAACTTTGCCGACGGTCGCGGCAATATCACGGTCTTCGCCGGCTATCGCCATGTCGATCCGGTCAAGCAGTCCAGCCGCGACTATTCGTCCTGCGCGCTGAACGATGACGGCGCCGGTCTCTATTGCGGTGGTTCGAGCAACACGCCCTACGGCTCGTTCGTGCCGCTGGACGATGCCAGCCCCTATCAGGGCCAGACGCTGATCAACAATCGCAACGGCACGCAGACCCTCGTGCCTTACGACAACAGCTATGCCTACAACTACGCGCCCGACAGCTACATCCAGCGTTCGGACGAGCGCATCAACGCGGGCGGCTTCGCGCACTTCGACATCAGCCCGGCGGCGCAAGTCTACGGCAGCTTCATGTTCATGCGCGATCACACCTTCTCGCAGGTGGCGCCTTCCGCGATCTTCCTGGGCGAAGCGTTCCCGATTTCGTGCAATAACCCGCTTGCCAGTGCCAGCCAGCTTCAGGCGATCTGCGGCGCCAAGGCCGGAACCGCGACGACGGCGGACTCGCTGGTCGGCTACCGCATGTCGATCGCGCCGCGCCGCGACGATCTGAACTACAACGACTACCGCTACAGCGCCGGCGTCAAGGGCGACCTTGGCAGCGGTTTCAGCTATGACGTGAACTACAATTACTCGCTGGTCCGCTACAAGGAGACCTACCTCAACAACGTCGATGCCGTGAAGGCCGCTCGCGCGCTCAACGTCGTGGACGTGAACGGCGTGCCGACCTGCCAGTCGGTCATCGACGGAAGCGATCCGAGCTGCATCCCGGCCAATGTGTTCCAGGCCGGCGGCGTTACCGCCGAACAGGGTGCCTACCTGTTCACGCCCAGCCACACCTCGTCGCGCAATTCGCTGCGGGTGTTCTCGGGCAACATCAGCGGCGACCTTGGCGAAATGGGCGTGACCCTGCCTTGGGCCAGCCACGGCGTCGGCGTCGCGTTCGGTGCCGAGCAGCGCCGCGAATCGCTGAACTACTTCGCGGACGAGATCGCCCAGCAGGGCGGCGCCACCAATTCGGACGGCGTGATCAGCGTTGTCGAAGGTTACGGCGAAGTCGAAGTGCCGCTGATCGAGGACAAGCCGTTCTTCCGCTCGCTGACCGTCAACGGCGGCCTGCGCTATTCGTCCTACGACAACAAGCAGGACTCGACCGGCATCAAGTCCGGCTACAACGTCTGGACCTACAAGGGCGAACTGAGCTGGCAGCCGATCGATGATATCCGCATTCGCGCCAGCTACAACCACGCCATCCGCGCGCCTAACGTGGGCGAACTGTTCGCCTCGCAGTCGGTGGGCAACGTGGCGGCACAGGATCCCTGCTCGGGCGCCAGCCCCTCCGCGTCGCTGGAAGCCTGCGAACTCACCGGCGTAACCGCCGCGCAGTACGGCAAGATCCCCACCTGCCCGGCCGATACCTGCTCCGCACTTGGCGGCGGCAATATCGACCTGAAGCCGGAGACGGCCGACACCTACACGCTGGGCTTCGTGCTGACGCCGAAGGCGCTGCGCCGCTTCTCGCTCTCGGTCGATTACTACACGATCAAGGTGAAGGACTACATTTCCTCGATCGCGCCTTCGCTGAGCATCAGCCAGTGCGCGACCACGGGCGATCCGTACTTCTGCGGCCTGTTCCATCGCGATCCGCGCTCGGGCGCGCTGTTCGGCACGAACGCGGGCTATGTCGTCTCGACCATGCTGAACACCGGCTACCTGAAGACCTCGGGCATCGACGTGAACGCGGACTATACGTTCAACATCGGCAATGCCGGTCAGGTGAACGTCAACATGCTGGGCACCTGGCTGGCCTCGCAGAAGTCCGAGCCGATCTCGGGCCTCGGTTCCTATGACTGCAAGGGCCTGTTCGGCTATACTTGCGGCCAGCCGAACCCGGAATGGCGCCATGTCGCGCGCATGACCTGGATGGCACCGAGCGATACCACCGTCTCGCTGTCGTGGCGCTATATCGGCGGCACCAAGCTTTCGAGCCTGTCGGACAATCCGTTCCTGGCCGGCACGCCCAGCGTGGTGAACCGCAAGATCGATGCCTACAACTACTTCGATCTCTCGGTCTCGCAGGCCATCGACAAGCAGTTCACCCTGCGCGCAGGCGTGAACAACATGTTCGACAAGAATCCGCCGGCTATCGCTGCGGGCATCCTTTCGGCCTTCGGCAACGGCAATACCTATCCGGGCGTCTACGACGCGCTGGGCCGCACGATCTTCGTGGGCTTCACCGCCAACTTCTGATCCCGCACGGCGGCTCCCCGTCCCCACTTGGAGCCGCCGTGAAATCCAAGGCCCGTCCGGTCGCAAGACCGGTCGGGCCTTTCGCGTTTGGGTCAGGCTGCGGGGACGTGCTCGCCAGCGACTTCCGCCGTAATCTCGCTCAAATCGCGGGCCAGTTCCTCGACACGGGCAAGGTCGGTGTCCCATGCGAACATGAAGCGGGCGCTGCCGCCGATGAAAGTGTAGAACCGCCATCCGCGCCCGCGCAGGCGCTCCAGCACTTCGGCCGGGGCCTCCAGGAACACCGAATTGGCCTGCACCGGGAACTTGAAGGAAAGTCCGGGCAAGTCGCCGACCAGTTCGGCAAGCCGCCGCGCGCAGGCATTGCCGTGCTCGGCATTGCGAAGCCATGCGCCGGTCTCGATCAACCCGATCCACGGCGCCGACAGAAAGCGCATTTTCGACGCCAGCTGGCCGGATTGCTTGCAGCGATATTCGAAGTCCGCCGCCAGCGCGCGGTCGAAGTAGATGATCGCCTCGCCCACGGCCATGCCGTTCTTGGTGCCGCCGAAGCAGAGCACGTCCACGCCCGCCTCCCACGTGATCGCAGCAGGGGTGCAGCCGAGCGCCGCGCAGGCATGGGCGAAGCGCGCGCCGTCCATGTGCAGCTTGAGGCCGAGCTCACGGCAGACCGCAGAGATCGCCTTGATCTCGTCGACGGCATAGACCTGCCCGGTCTCGGTCGGCTGGGTGATCGTCACCACGCGCGGCTTGGGGAAATGGATGTCGGAGCGGCTTGCCGCCAGCGCGCGGATCGCGGCCGGGGTCAGCTTGCCGTCGGCCGAGGGCGCGACCAGCAGTTTCGAACCGTTGGAGAAGAATTCCGGCGCGCCGCACTCGTCCGTCTCGACGTGGGCGGAGGAAGAGCAGATCACGCTGTGGTAGGACTGGCAGAGCGAGGCCAGCGCCAGCGAGTTCGCCGCCGTGCCGTTGAAGACGAAGAACACCTCGCCATCCGCCTCGAACAGGCTGCGGAACGTGTTGGCGGCGCGCAAGGTCCACTCGTCGTCGCCATAGGCAACGGCCGACCCCTCGTTCGCGGCCAGCATCGCGGCAAGCGCCTCAGGACAGATGCCGGCGTAATTGTCGCTCGCGAACTGCTGAGGTTGGTCTGTCATTGATCGATTCCTTCATGCTTCGATAGACAAGCATCGGATCGACGTAACTGCGGCTGAAGGTCCCGTTTATTGCCGGTCCGGCCACATCCCTCCTTTCTGGAGGCACCACCTTGCTCGGGAGCAGGTTGGTGTCGAACGTCGGTCCGACTCTTGATGCTGTGGCGGCCAATAAACCCCGCAATGCCGCAACGCAAGAGTGTTACGGCTCTGCGCACAAACATTACCGATTTCTGTTACATGCGATTGATGCGAAGTCCCTGACTTACCCGGCCTTTTCGCATGCTTCGAAGTGCCGAAGGCAGCCATTGCGCCCGCACAAAAAAAGCCCTCGCCGGATTACGGCGAGGGCCAAAGAGAGATCGGCGGCGAGGGAATGCAGACCCGCCGATCGGGTGGGTACTCTAATCAGGTTACCTGGAAACCGGCCCAGAACGGGTCTTCCCGGTCGATCCAGATGGTGTTGAAGCCGGTGGCGATGGCCGAGCCCTCGATCGAGGGAATGATCGCCGGCTTGTCGCCCAGCATGACTTCCTGTTCGACGCGGCCGATGAACCGGCTGCAGATGTAGCTCTCGTGCACGAAGCGCTCGCCCACCTTCAGCCGGCCGGTCGCGTGCAAGTGCGCGATGCGTGCCGAAGTGCCAGTGCCGCAAGGGCTGCGGTCGATCGCCTTGTCGCCGTAGAACACGGCGTTCCGGCCGTCGGCGCCCTCATGCTTGGGCTTGTCGGCCCAGAGGATGTGGCTGACGCCGCGGATCGTGGAATCGAGCGGGTGGACCGGCTCGTACTTCGCGCGCACGGCTTCGCGGATGCGGCCCGAAAGCTCGATAATGCGCGAGGCGCCGAGGTCGTCGAGGCCGGTGTAGTTCCCCTGCGGCTCGACGATGGCGTAGTAGTTGCCTCCATAGGACACGTCGATCGAGAGCGGGCCGATGCCTTCCACGTCCACCTCGATGCCGCGCTCGGCGACATAGGCGGGGACATTGGTGATGCGTACCGAAGTGACCTTGGGACCGTTGGTCTCGTAGGCGATCTCGATCACGCCTGCCGGAACCTCGACGCGCAGCTTGCCCGGCGTCGCCGGCTGGATCAGCCCGTGCTCAAGCCCGAAGGTGACCATGCCGATGGTGCCGTGGCCGCACATCGGCAGGCAGCCGCTGGTCTCGATGAACAGGATGCCGATGTCGTTCGCCGGATCGCAAGGCGGATAGAGGAAGCCGCCCGACATCATGTCATGCCCGCGCGGCTCGAAGCAGAGCCCCGTGCGGATCCAGTCGAACCGCGACAGGAAATCCTGCCGACGCTCGGACATCGAGGCGCCCTTCAACAGCGGAGCCCCGCCCGCCACAAGGCGAACGGGGTTACCGGCTGTGTGGCCGTCGATGCAGAAGAAAGTGTGCCGCATCGACGCTCCCTTATGCTGCTGCCGCGACCGTCAGGTCGGGACGGGTGGCGGCGGCCTTCTCGACCATCGCGATCACTTCCGCGCGGCGCTCGCCCTCAAGGACGTAGCGCGGAGGCAGAACGCGCTCCGAACCGCGACCCATGACCTGCTCGGCCAGCTTGATCGACTGGACCAGGTCATGCTCGGCATCGAGGTGGAGGAGCGGCATGAACCAGCGATAGATTTCCATTGCCTTGGCATGGTCACCACGCTCGAACGCCTTGACCAGCTCGACCGATTCCTTCGGGAAGGCGTTGGTGAGGCCCGAGACCCAGCCCTGCGCGCCGAGGTAGAGGCCTTCCAGTGCCACGTCGTCGAGGCCCGCGAACAGCGTGTAGCGATCGCCGAAGGTATTGCGGAAATCGGTGAAGCGGCGAGTATCCGGCGCGGATTCCTTGACGGCGACGATGTTCTTCACATCGATCAGCGCGGTCAGCACGTCCTTGTCGATCACCGTGCGGTAGGCCGGCGGGTTGTTGTAGAGCATGATCGGCAGACCGGTCTGGTCGGCCACGCCCTTGAAGTGCGCGACGAGTTCCTTGGCCTTGGGCACATAGACCATCGGCGGCAGCAGCATGAGGCCGTCGGCGCCAGCCTTTTCAGCGGCCTGCGCATAGCGCACTGCGCGGCGGGTATCGAACTCCGAAACGCCGGTGACGACCGGAACGCGGCCGTTCACGGCTTCGACGATGGCGGTGAGAACCTGGACCTTCTCGTCGTATTCGAGCGAGTTGTTCTCGCCCACGGTGCCAAGCGCGATCACGCCGGTCACGCCGTCGTTGATCAGATCGTCGACGACGCGCTGCGTGTCAGCGAGATCAAGCGACAGATCCTCGCGGATCTGCGTGGTGACGGCCGGGAACACACCCTTCCAAGCAATTGCCATAACTATCTCGTTCCTGCGCTTCTTGTTAATGCAGATATCGTATACGATATTACAAATGAGTGTGCAATTGCATTCTTTGCACCACCGCATGCGCCGTAAGTCAAACGAATCCCGGCGAAAATGGGCAATTGCACGCTCCGAAAACTGCCTCTGTCCAAAGAAAAGGGGGCGCGGACATCAATGCCCACGCCCCCCTTCCAACCGTTCCGGAACGCCGGTTCAGAAGCGGAAGCGCACACCCGCCTGGATGGTGCGCGCCTGCAGGCGCACGCCATAGGGAAGCAGGCGATCCTTGCCCCACCACATCTGGGCATTGTTCTTCAGCAGGTTCGTCGCCTCTACGCTGAACGTGATATGCTCCCACGGCGTGAAGTTGAGCGCCGCGTCCAGACGCGACGTCGCGTCCATGTAGGGCGAGTAGTCGGGGAAGTCCGACATCACCGAAGTGCGATAGCGCGAGCGATAGTTCCAGGCGACACGGCCGCTGAACTCCGGCGTGTCGTAATAGAGCGCCGCATTGTAGGTCAGCTTCGACATGCCGATGGCATTGTTGTCCGAACCATCGGGGTAATTGATGTTGCCCTTGCGCAGCCAGGTCAGGTTGCCCTGAACACCGAAGTTCTTCCAGAAGCCGGGCAGGAAGTCGAAGAACGTCTGGCCCGCAATCTCGAAGCCCTGGAACGTGCCGCCGCCCGCATTGCGGTTCGTCCAGACTTGGCCGATCCCGCCGAATTCCGGAACGTACTCGTCCGCGACCGAATAGTAGATATAGCCCTTCGGCTTCTTGAGGTAGGACGCGAACGACACCGACCCTGCTCGACCGAAGTAATATTCGAGCGAGGCGTCGAAGCTGTTTTCGCTATAGGCCTTGAGATCCGGATTGCCGGACGTGACCGTATTGTTCTGGAAGTTCACGATCCGGAACGGGCTGAGCGCATCGAAACCGACCCGCTGGACATTCTTCGTCCAGGCCAGGCGCAATTGCAGCTTCGAGGTGAAGTGGGCAATCGCATTGAAGCTTGGCAGGACATCGAGGAAATTGCCCTTGCCGGCGGCGTCGGTGATGACCTGGTTATTCTGCTTGTCGATATTGTAGGAGGCGCTGTCCGATGTTCCCCACGTGTTGACCACGCGGGCGCCGAACACGCCCTCCACCGGCACGCCTGCGTCGAAGGCATAATTGAACTGCCCGTAGACCGCGAAAGTCTTCTCGCGCGAGGCATAGCCGCTGCCGAGATTGAGGCTCGGATTCTCGGTCGACCAGTCCTGTCCGGTCGTGCTCACGCCCTGCAACCACTGACGGACGCTATCCATGTTGTTCATGAGATACTTGCCGTCGAGATGATACCAGGTCGGCGCGTCGAAGCCCGAAACATCGGTCGTCGATGTCTCGTAGGGATAGCCGACGTCGTCGAGCGCAATGGTCGCGCCGTTATTGCGCGGGAAGCTGTCGCGATAACCGTACCGGAAGCTGATCTTCCGATCGGTGAAGCGCGCGCCCATCTGGAACGAGCGCAGCAGGCCGGTATCGGAAAGATCCTGTGTCAAATCGACTTGCGATGCGAAATTGCGGCTGCGCTCGACGCCGCGTTCGTCATGCAGATTGTCGAGATAATACTCGCCGGGGTTGGACATATCGACGCCGTTGAACGAGACGAAGGGACCACGGCCGGCGCCGACGTCTTCATTGAAGTTCACCGTCGCGCTGTCGATCGTCGAGAAGCGGTAGGTGCTCAGGACACCGTAGTAGACGCGCTTCGACTGATTGTACTGGGCGCTGAAATTGATCTTGGTGTGATCGTTGTGCCAGTGGGTCTCGAAGTTGCCGCCGTAATTGTTCGAGGTCTGGCGCTCGTAATAGGATTCCGGTCCACCGGCGATGATGCCGGAGGCGGGCGCCACCGTCATGCCGTCGATGGTCTGGAAATCGGTATTGCCGTTATCCGCATACGAGATGTTCGACAGGTTGTAGTTGCCATTGCGCAGCACGAGATGCAGGCGATCACGTGAACGCAGCTCACGGCTGCCGAAGTAATTGCCCTCAACCACGAAATCGAGCTGGTCGCTGGCCTGCCATTGCCACACGGCGTTGAGCGCAGGGCGGGAGATCCGGCCGTTTTCCGTGCCGTAATTCACCGCATAGGGCGTGATCGTCGTCTGCTGCTGATCGGCGGGAAGCGAGTTCAGATCGGTGCCGAAGAAAGTGCCCGGCGTCTCGCTTTCAAGGAACGTCTCGTTGTAGTTGTTGCGCGTGTAGGATGCGTTGATCAGGAAGCCCATCTCGCCGATCCCGGTGTCGAACCGGTCGCCGACCAGGAGGCTGCCATAAGGGCTTTTGGTGTTGCCGATGCTGGAGAACACCTCGCGGAAGCTCCCCGCCAGGGTCAGGCCCTTGTTGAGGTCGAGCGGGCGGCGCAGTTCGACGTTCACGGTGCCGGCGATGCCGCCTTCCACCTGATCGGGCGTGCGGGTCTTGTAGACGTCGACGGCCTTGAGCAGTTCGGCCGGAACGTCCGACAGGCTCATCGAGCGACCGACGCCGCTGGTAGCCTCGAAGCCGTTGATGGTCGTCGAGATGTCGGTCATGCCGCGGATCGAGATCGACGAGCCCTCGCCATGGACGCGGTCGATCTGGACGCCGGTGACGCGGGCAATCGCTTCGGGGACGTTATTGTCCGGCAATTTGCCGACGTCCTCGGCCACCACGGAGTCGACGATCTGCTTCGCCTTGCGCTTCTTCTGGGCGGCCTTTTCGACGCTGCCCCTGACGCCGGTGACCATGATCGTCGCGCCCGGCTGGGCGGTGTCGCCAGCGGCGTTTTCCTCGGCGCGGGCGGCGCCCGGCGCGGCTGTCAGCGCCATGACCATAACCGCCGTCATGGCCGACGAAAGCGCCAAACCTCGCCGCGAAACTCTACGTGACATCATGCGAACTTCCCCTTGTTTGTTCGGCCCTCGGCCCCGGATCACACCCGAATATATCGTATACCTCCTACTTTATTTGTCGGAGTCAACGGAGTTGTCACGGACCGGCAACAAAACGGGCGTTCCGTGACAAAAATGCATCGAATCTTGCATTTATAACGAGAAAGGGGAGCGCGGACGGACCGCGCTCCCCTTTCAATTAGTCGGAGAATTAAATTCGATTCGGCGCCCTACCCGCAAGGGATCGGCGGTGCCTTGTCCGAATCGCGCACAATCGGGACTGCCGGTTGGTGCGCCAGCACTTCCCATTCCTGCACGGCAAGCGCGGCGTGCGTCTTGCCGTCCGTAGATGCCTCCATCACCGCGCGCAGACAGCGGGTGGTGACCGGGCGGAATGAGACGTTCTGGAAAGCGTCGGTCGCGGTGCCGTAGGCGCTGGGACGCGGGACGGGTTTCCATCCCTTTTCCCAGTATTCGAGATGCCACTTGGCCGGCGGCGCGACGCCGACGCCCGAGCCGGCAGGCTGGTCGTTCCAGAAGCGGATGCGCGATCCGTTCACCGTCACCGGCTCATCCCAGCGGTATTCGATCCACTGACTGGGCGGATTGTTCGGTGACCAGCTGCCCCACATGTCGGGCGGCAGCGGGGCTTCCTTCACGATCCCGTCGTTCAGCGACTTGATCCAGAACTGCACCGGCACCGGCTTGTTGGAAGCGGTCGCCCACGCCGAACGGGCAATGTTGCGCGTGGCGGCCAGCGGAGGCTGCGGGCGCAGGGTCGGGGTGACCGGCAGGATCCGCGCGGGAGAGACGCTGTCGTCCCACTCCATCTTGTCGAGCGCGACGCTGCGGCGGAAGTGGCCGCCGCCCTTGGCGTCCGCCGTGTGGTAGGCGAGGTACCACTGCCCCTTGAACTCGACCGCGCCGGAGTGCGAGGTGGTGGAGGATACCGGCTTCAGCACCACGCCGCGATACGTCCACGGCCCCATCGGCGAAGGCGCGGTGCCGTAGGCGATGCAGGCGTGGTAGACGGCGGGCGTGCAGTCCGACGTCGGGCCGGCCTTGTTGCCGGCGTAGAGCATGTAATACGTGCCCTTGCGCTTCATGATCCACGGCGCTTCGAAGAAGCCGGTCAGCCCCTTCATTTCCAGCTCCGGGCCCTTGGGCGTGATCATGTCCCGCTCCAGCTCCATGCCGCGAAGCTGGCCGAACGTGCCCCAGTAGATGTAGACCCGGCCATCGTCGTCGATCATCATGGTCGGATCGATATTCTGGATATCGTTGGCGACCGGCACTTTCTGCGAGATGATCGGGCCCGAGGGATGCGCATCGCGCCATGGGCCGAGCGGGCTGTCCGCCGCAGCCACGCCGATGGCGAAGCGGTCCTTGGCGTCGCTGTTCTTCTCCAGCACCGGGGCGTAGAGGTAGTAGCGCTTGACCCCATTCGGATCCTCGGGGCCCTGAATGATCTGCCCAGCATAGGCACGCGCGGGTTCGGCCCATGCGAAGACGTTTTCCGGCTTCAGGATCGCCGGATAATGCGTCCATTTGTGCGAGGCCGGATCGGCGGTCTTCAGCAATTGCCATTCGGGCATGATGAAGTCGTTGACGTCCGGAGCCGCCTCGTCCCGGCCGGTGAGGATCCAGAGCTGGCCGTCCGCCACGAACGGCGCGGGATCGGTGGAGTAGTAATCCCCGTCGGCGAGGATCGGATTGCCCGGAATGGTCAGTTCGCGCGCCTGCTGCGCGAAAACGGGTGCCGGGGCGGCGGGCACGAATGCACACGCCGCCAGCATCAGTGCGAGCCTATTCCTCATCGGGATAGGGGCCCTTGCCACCGTCCTTGATCAGCTGGTCGACGCGCTGGTCGATCACCGGCAGCGGCACGCCGCCAAGCTGAAGAACCGCATCATGGAAAGCCCGGATGTTGAACTTCGGCCCAAGCGCAGTTTCCGCCTTCTTGCGCGCGTCCATGAAGGCCAGCTGGCCCATGTAGTAGGACAGCGCCTGGCCCGGCCAGGAGATGTAGCGATCCACCTCGGTCTCGATCTCGTGATCGGAAAGCGCGGTGTTGTCGCGCAAGTACTGCTGCGCCTGCTCGCGGGTCCAGCCCTTGGCGTGAATGCCCGTATCGACGACAAGGCGCGAGGCGCGCCACGCCTGATAGCTGAGCATGCCGAAGCGGTCATAGGGCGTTTCGTACATGCCCATGTCCTCGCCCAGCGCCTCGCAATAGAGCGCCCAGCCCTCGCCATAAGCCGAGAGATAGGTGTCGCGACGGAAGGCCGGCAGGTCCTTGTTCTCCATTGCCAGCGGCATTTGCATCGCGTGGCCCGGCGCGCTCTCGTGCAGGGTCAGCGCGATCTGCGAGTAGAACGGGCGGCTCGGCAGGTCGTAGGTGTTGACGAGGTAGATGCCCGGACCGCCGCGCCCGCCGGTGTAGAACGGTGCGATGTCATCGGGCACCGGCTTGATGGCGAAGCGGCTGCGCGGCAGGTGGCCGAAGAACTGCGAGGCCTTGCCGTCGAAGGTCTTGGCGATCCACGCGGCGCGGTAGAGCAGCTCGTTCGGCGTCTTGGGATAGAACTGCGGATCGGTGCGCAGGAAGTGCAGGAACGCCTTGAGGTCGCCCTTGAAGCCGACCTGCTGCATCACCTCGTTCATCTGCGAGCGGATGCGCGCCATTTCGCTGAGGCCGATCTGGTGGATTTCCTCCGGCGACTTGTCGAGCGTGACAAACTCGGAAATCTTCGACTGGTAATAGGCCTTGCCGTCCGGCAGCGCATAGGCGGCCAGCGACTTGCGGGCCTGCTTTTCGTACTCGCTGCGCATGAACGTCAGCAGCTTGGCATGGGCGGGCACGACACTGCCGGTAATCGCCTCACGCGCTGCGGCGCGCAGCTTCTCCTGTTCGGCGGCCGGGATCGTCGAGGGCAGCTTTTTGAACGGTTCGTAGAACGGCGAGTCCTCGGGCGTCTTGGCGTCGACGACGAGTTCGATGCTCTTGTCGCGCCCGATCAGCGTGACTTGCGGGGCCGAGAAACCGCGCTTCAGGCCCGCGCGCATATTGTCGATCTGCTGATCGTAGAAATGCGGGATCTCGCGCAGCATTTCGAGGTAGTTCTCGGCGCCCTTCTGGTCGCGCAGCGGCTCCCGCGCCCAGCCGGCCAGATCGCCCCAGAAGCTGGTATCGGCGTTGAACGGCTTTTCGTAATCGCGGTATCGCTGCTCGGCAACGAGCGCGTCGATCTGGCCCTTGTAGACTGCGAAGTTGATGCGGTTTTCCGGCGAAAGCTTGGCCTGATCGATGGCGGCAAGCTGCTTTTCCACCTGGGTCCAGCGGGCCAGACGCTCGGCCTGCGCCTTGGCGCCGACATCGGGCAGCATCAGCGTCTGGCTCTTCGGGCCATCCTCGCTGGGGCCCGACTGTGCCGCGCGCCAGGCATATTCGGACGTGTAGATCGCCTCAAACGCCTCATCGGCGGTCTGGACTTTGGCAGTCTGAGCGGCGGGGGCGGCCACTGCGGCGTGGGCGATGCCCACGGCAAGCGCCGCGCCTGCCAGCAGCAGCGCGCGGCCAAGCGTATTCTTCACGTCAATTTCCCCTTTCGAGAATTTCGAGAATGTCGGCGTGGAGCTGCGCGGGGATGCGCACGCCTTCCACTTGCGAACGCGCGCGAGCCAGCAGGCGGCGCGCGCCGGGAAGGCGGGCGCCCTGCCCTTCGATGGTTTCGAACATGGTCTCGGCGCGCTTCAGGTATTCATCCACGCTGTCGCCCAGGAAGCCCGCCGGATCGATCACGACGATCAGTTCGCCGCCGATTGGCGAACCACCGCGTCCTTCGTCTGCCGCCAGCGATTCCGCGCTGGTCATGTCGCCGATCAGCGGCCCGGCCAGCAGTTCGACCATGGCCGCCAGCGCCGATCCCTTGTGCGCGCCGAACGTGCGCATCGCACCGTCGAGCACGGCCTTGGCATCGGTGGAGGGACGGCCATCGGCGTCATAGCCCCAGTCCGGCGGGATCGCCTTGCCCGCGCGGCGGTGCAGTTCGATCTCTCCGCGCGCGACGGCGCTGGTGGCGAAGTCGAACACGAAGGGCGCGCGATCGGGGCGCGGCCAGCCGAAAGCGATCGGGTTGGTGCCGAACACCGGCTTGGTGCCGCCCTCCGGCGCAACCCAGGCGTGGCTGGGCGTGAAAGCGAGTGCAACGAGGCCCTGTTCGGCCAGCGCCTCTACCTCTGGCCAGAGCGCGGCGAAGTGGACCACGTTGTTCAGCGCCATGGCGGCAATGCCGTAAGCCTTGGCCTTCTCCACCAGCAGCGGCATCCCGCGCTCGAAGGGAAGCTGGGCGAAGCCGCCCTTGCCGTCGACCTTGACCAGCGCCTTGGCAGGCTCGGTCACTTCCGGCACGGCATCGGGCACCACCACGCCGCGCGCCACCGAATTGGCGGCGACGAGCAGGCGGTAAAGCCCGTGCGAGGTGCAACCATCCCGCTCGCCCGAGACCATGGTCTGGGCCACGGCAGCGGCGTGATCGGGGGCAAGACCGCAGGCCTGCAGCACCTTGCGGGCCAGCGCATCTGCTTCGTCGAGCGTGAACGCGACTTCGTTTAGACCAGTCATTTTCCGTGAACTCACTTGGTCGCCGGCTTCGCCGTGAACAGGCGCATGCCGAAGATCGGACCGGCCGAGCTGCGGTCATGCGGCACGATGCGCACCTTGACCTGGCTCTTGCCCTTGGTCAGCGCCTCGGGCAGCGGATAGTCGACGTCCATGAACTTGCCCGGCGTATCGTTGTCGAGCGTCTGGGTGACGACCTTGGTGCCATCGACGAAGATGTCGAACACGCGCGAACGCTCGCTGCCCCAATAGATCGCCTGCAGCAGCAGCGGGCCCGGCTTTACCTTCATCGTGAACTCGATGTAGCCGCCCGAGCGGGCGTCCCGCCCGTTTCGGCCACGGTACGAGACCGGGTAGGAGATTTCCGAGGTCAGGTTGTGATCGCGCTCGGGCTGCATTTCGCCCAGGTGCATGACGTCGATCGAGCGGGCGGCGATGTCCTTCTGGCGCGCCTGTTCGGCCAGGAACGAGGCTTCCTCGCTCTTCCAGCCGGCCTCGGTGAAGCGCTTGAAGTAGACCGCGCTGCGGCGGTCGTACTGGCTGTAGAACGGCACGAACGTCAGGTCCGCCGGGCGCATCACGCCGGTGGTCTGGAAACGCGGACGGTCCGAAACGATCGGCGCGAAGGCCGACAGCGGATTGTCGCCCACCATCGCCGGCTCGACGCCGGTGAACTCCATTTCGGCCGGACCGAGGTCCGCCGCCATGACCAGCGGGCCGCGCAGCACGGCCACCACGTCCTGCGAACCGGCGGCCGCCTCGAACCGCAGATCGAGCGGCAGGGTGAGCGAGATCGTGTCGCCCTTCTTCCAGCGACGGTCGATGACAGCGTAGCCATTCACGGCATTGGCCGGAACCGGGGCACCGTTGACGGCGACCAGCGCACGGCCGTTGGCCCAGCCCGGAATGCGCAGCGCGAGGGTGAACTTGCCGTTCTTCACCGCATCCAGCGTCACGCCCACTTCGGGCTTGAACGGATATTCGGTGGCCAGCGTCAGCGCCACGCCCTTGGCCTTCCACTCCGCCTTCGACGGGATGAAGAGGTTCACGAACAGCGTGTCGTCACCCTGCCAGTAGATGGAATCGCCGTGCTTTGAATGGCTTTCCATGCCCGAGCCGACGCAGCACCAGAAGGCTTCCTCGCCCGGCTGCGAATAGCCGCGCGGGGCGCCGCTCATCATCGGCGTCATGTACGTGAAGCCGCCGGTATGCGGGTTGTGCGCGGACATCACGTGATTGAGGTGGGCGCGCTCGTAATAGTCGAACAGCGCGCCGTCCGGCTGCCACGAGTAGAGCTGACGGGTCAGCTTCAGCATGTTGTAGGTGTTGCAGTGCTCACAGGTCGATTCCGTGAGGTGCAGCGCGATATTGTCCGGCTCGAAGAAGTATTCGCGGTCGGCATTGCCGCCGATCACGTAGCTGTGATGCTGGGTCACGCGCTCCCAGAAGAAACGGGCGGCGCGGCCCGGCTCGTCCTTGCCGGTCAGCTCGTGAATGCGCGCCAGGCCGATCAGCTTGGGCACTTGCGTATTGGCGTGGAAGTTGGACAGCTTGTCCTCCTGCGCCACCAGCGGATCGAGCACCTTCTTGTCGTAGATGCGTTCCGCCACCTTCAGCCAGCGCAGATCGCCGGTCTGGGCGTAGAGTTCGGCATAGCTTTCGTTCAGGCCGCCATATTCGCAGCCCAGCAGTTCCTGCATCTGCTTGTCGTCGAGCGCGGCGAAGACCTTCTCGAAGTATCCGCCCAGGCCGATGACCACTTCCAGCGCCTTGGCATTGCCCCAGGCCGAATGGATATCGAGCAGACCCGCGAAGTACTTGTGCACGGTGTAGAGCGGCGACCACGATCCGTTGAGGTCGAACCCGCCCGACTTGATCTCCCCGCGCATGACTTCGGGGAAGATCTCCTGCCCGTCGACGACCTTGCCGTCCTTGGTCTTGCGGCCGAGCGCGCCGATATAGCCATCGCTGCGCTGCGCCTGGCAGAGCGCCAGTTCGTCAACGATATAGTCCGCGCGGCGGCGGCATTCGGGATTGCCGGTCTGCTGCCATGCCAAGACCAGCGCGGTCATGTAGTGGCCAAGGGTGTGACCGGCGATAGTATCCGATTCCCAGCCACCATAGATCGGCGCCTTGGGCTCAAGACCTGCATACTTGCGGAAATTGTGCAGGAAGCGATCGGGGCTGAGCGACATCAGGTAGTCGACGTTGACGTCCACCGCGGTCGCATAGTCCGAAGCCATGAGCCGCACGTCGCTGAGCGGCAGCGGCTTCGCCTTGATCGGAAGCTTGGGGGCGATGACGGCCGCGAAGCCCTTGAGAGGGACAGAGCTGACAGCCAGCGCCGCCACACCCGCCATCCATTCGCGCCGATTGGCCTTCATCACCAGAAACTCCTATCGAATATCGTATACGGTTATTGATAAGCTTCGGAGGGCGCGAGTCAACCCTGTTGAACCGTGTGCCGTCAGCGCCGAAGCGCGACGCGGGTATCTGCATGGGCCAGATCGATCAGTGCGATCATCGCCTTGCGCGCCTGCTTGGCATTGCCTTCCGCAATGCAGCGGTAGAGCGCGCGGTGCTCGGGCATCGGATCGCGCGGGCAATCCTGCACACGGCTCTTGATCGCGGTCGTCGAGGCGATTGCCGTGGAGATCGAGGTGGAGAGCGCCTGCATCAGTTCGTTGCGCGTCGCTTCCAGCACCAGTTCGTGAAAGCGAATATCGGCGGCGCGGCCCTTGTCGCTGGTAAGCGTGCAGCGCTCCATCGTTTCCAGCGCATTGGCCATGTCGGTCAATTGTCGCTCATCGCGGCGCTGCGCGGCCATCTCGGCGGCTTGCGGCTCGACCACCATGCGCAGTTCGAACAGGTCGCGCAGGAATTCGTCGCTTGCCCCACACTGGATCTGCCAGGCCAGCACGTCAGGATCGAGCAGGTTCCAGTTCTTGCGCTCGTTCACGCGTGTACCCGCTTTCGGGCGGCTGCTGACCATGCCCTTGGCGGTCAATATCCGGAACGCCTCGCGCAGGACCGAGCGCGAAACGCCAAGCCGGTCGGCATGTTCGACTTCGGCGGGAAAGACGTGCCCCGGTGGCAGCTCGCCACTGACGATCGCGGTCGCCAACCGGCGCGCCACCGCGTGATGAAGGCGGCCGCTGACAAGTGGAAGCGCGGTTTCGGCGGGCAGTCGTGCGGTCATCTTTCTCATCCCCAGCCCAATGGAAGCGAAGTCCATTCCCAATGCTCAGATCATATATCGTATAATTTTCTTGACCCTTTCCGGGATGGGCGTCAAGAACCCATGCATCTTCCGGCGCCAGCCAATGGGTACATGACATGAGCAGCCCTTTGATTTCCCGTCCTTTCGTTCGTGTCCTGAAAAAACCCGCAGTCGGGCTGCTGACGCTTGCCGTCGCCGTGGCACTGCAACCCGGTGCCGCACTGGCGCGTCAGACCGAAACTGCCGCCGCCCATACTCCGCCGCCCAGCATCGCGGAGCGATATGCTGCCGCCGACACGTTCCTGGGCAGCGGCATCGCCGACCTCATCGACAATGCCAATATCGCGCCCAGCTTCGTCGGCGAAGGCAAGGATGCGGGCCTGTTCTACCGCACCGGCAACCGCAGCCATCAGCGCTACCTGTTCCTCGACCTCGCCACCCGGCAGGTGCGCGAAGTGGCGACGACGGCCACCCTGCTGGCGGCGCTGACGCAAGCAAGCGGCAAGACGGTAACGCTGGACGACGCGCGGCTTGCCGATGTCGATTACGATCCCGCCAAGGGCACGCTGGCATTCGAGGCGCTGGATGGGCACTGGCGGATCGGCGCCGACGGCAAGGCGGAAAAGCTCCCGCCAGAAGCGCCGCGGCTCGATTTGCCCTCACCCGACGGCAAGACGAAGATCGTCGCGCGCGCATACAACCTCTATGCGGTCGATGTAGCCTCGGGCCGCGAAGTGGCGCTGACCACCGATGGCACGCACGAGCAGCCCTATGGCCGTTCGATCCCCGAACTCTCGCAGATCCTGCGTGAAGGCACCGAGGAACCGGCGATGCCCGTCTCCGGCGCATGGTCGCCCGATGGACGCTATCTGCTGACATGGCGGCTCGACACGCGCGAGGTAAAGAAGCTTTCGATCACCCAGCAGAACCCGCCGGGCAGCTTCTATCCGCGCAGTTTCTCGTACGTCTATCCGCTGGCGGGCGCAGAGAAGCTGCCGCAGGCGACGCGCTTTGTGGTCGATGTGCAGGCGGCGCTGAAGAGCGGCAAGGCCAAGGTCGTGCCGATCCAGATGCCGCCCGAATCGATCCTCTACCCCTCCCCGCCCGACATGAACTGGGTGGACGGCAAACCGCGCATGCAGTGGACCGAGCGCGGCTATCGCCAGCAGGCCGTCTATGTAGCCGATCCGGCGACCGGCGCCACGAAGATCGTCGCGCATGAGGCGGTGAAGCCCGTCATCACCGTCACGTCCTCGATGATCTTCCCCGCGCCCGAACTCGGCGGTGAACTCTCGATCTCGGAGCGCAGCGGCTGGGCCCAGCTTTACCTCGTCACCCCGGACAACCCGGATGGCGGCAAGGCGCTGACCACGGGCGACTGGGAAGTTCTCTCGGTGGACCATGTGGCCGAGGACAAGGCCTCGCTGATCGTCACCGGCGTCGGGCGCGAAGCTGCGCGCAATCCCTACTGGCGGGCGCTATACAGGGTCTCGCTGAACGGCGGCCTTACCGAACTGACGCCCGAACCGCTCGACCATGAGGCCGAAGTCTCGCCGGACGGCAAGTGGATCGTCGACCAGATGTCGAGCCCGACCACGCCGTCCCGCGCGGTGCTGCGCGACGGCACTACCGGCAAGATCGTGATGGAACTGGCCAAGGCCGACGACAGCCGCCTTCTGGCTGCCGGCTACACTCCGCCCGAACCGTTCAAGGGCGTGGCGGCAGACGGCAAGACGCCGATCTACGGCATGATCTATCGCCCGGTGCACTTCGATCCGAAGCGCAGCTATCCGGTGATCGACAATGTCTACACCGGCCCGACCACGACCGATGTTCCCTCCACCTGGGGCATGGCGCTGCGCGTGCCAGGCAATAGCATCGCGCAGATCGGCGCGGTTGTCGTCATGATCGACGGCACCGGCACGTCGCGGCGCGGTCAGGCCTTCCGCCTGCCCGCCTTCCAGAACCTTGGCGAAGTTGGGCTGGACGATCACATTGCGCTGATCCGCCAGATGGCCGCCAAGTATCCCTACATGGACGTGAACCGCGTCGGCGTGTTCGGCGGATCGGCGGGCGGCTATGACACCGCACGCTTCGTGCTGCGCCGGCCGGACTTCTTCAAGGTGGGCGTCTCCGCATCGGGCAACCACGACCTCAGGCTCGACAAGACCTGGTGGCCCGAAGTCTCGATGGGCGAGGCGGACGCGGCGACGTGGGAGCGCAATTCGAACATGGCGGTGGCCAGCCAGCTCAAGGGCCACCTACTGCTCGTCCACGGCGATATCGACGATAACGTGCCGATCACCGAAAGCTTCCGCCTGGCCAAAGCGCTCATCGATGCCGGGCGCGATGTCGACATGGTGGTCGTGCCCAACGCCACGCACAACGTCTACCAGCCCTTCTTCTGGAAGAAGCTGCGCGACTACTTCACCCTTTACCTGCTCGGCGAAACGCCGCCGCCGCTCGGCCCCGTGAAGCCTGCCGCACCGGCAGTCGCGCTGGCCCACTGAACTCCCCCGCGAGGATTTGACATGAAGCGCCTTCTGAAGCCCCTTCCCCTGATTGCGCTGGTACTCGCGCCGGTTCCGGCGATGCTGCCGATGGCGGCGGCGCAGGCACAGGAAGCGGAAAAGCCGAAGCCGGTCTACCCGCCGATCCAGAAGACCGAGATGCAGACCCCTGCCTTCGATCTGGCCCTTCGGGCGGATACGCAGACGCTCGCCCATCTCTCGCCCAAGGGCAATGCCGCGTTCGACTTCGTGCCCGCCGGGCGAGAGGCCGAACGTGCGGCCGATGGCTATGTCCATATCGGCGATATCCATATCCGCCTGAAGACCGCTGGTTCCGACTGGCAGGACTTCTCCTCCGCCCATGCCCGCAAGCAGATCGCCGCACTGACGGGCGGCAAGGGCGTGCTCGCCGCCGCCGACATCACTGCATCGATGGGAGCCGGGATTCCGCTGCGCGTCGAGCGCCGCTGGGTGAACGAGGACGGCGTGCTCGCCCTGCGCTTCACGCTGGTCAACACCAGCAGCGCTGCCGTGGAGATCGGCGGCCTCGGCATGCCGATGGTGTTCGACAACATCATCCTCGACCGCGATCTCGATTCCGCCCACGCGCAGGCGAGCTTCGTCGATCCCTATATCGGCCGCGATGCCGGCTATCTTCAGGTCACGCGCCTGAACGGCGAAGGCCCGGCGCTGTTGGTACTGCCCGAGAAGGGCACCCCGCTCGAAGCCTATCGCCCGATTGCCGAGGCGCGCGCCGGTCGCCATGGCGACATCTTCACCGACAAGAGCCCGCGCACGCAGGTTTCCGAAGGGTTCTACGACTGGACCGTCGCCAGCAAGGGCTTTGCCGAGAAGGAATGGGCAAAGGCCGGCCAGCAGTGGAACGAGCCGACCAGCATCACCCTTGCCCCCGGCGAGAGCCGCACGATCGGCCTGCGTTTCGTGACCGCGCCCAGCGTCCGCGCGATCGAGGATACGCTGGTCGCCCAGAAGCGCCCGGTCGCGGTCGGCATTCCCGGCTATGTCGTGCCCACCGACCAGACCGCCAGCCTGTTCCTGAAGACGCCGAGTAAGGTGGCCAAGATCGAAGCCTTCCCCGAAGGTTCGCTGACCGCCACCTCGGAGAAATCGGGAAGCGGCTGGGCCCGCTACCAGATCAAGGCCAGCGGCTGGGGTCAGGCCCGCCTGACGGTGACTTATGCGGACGGGCAGAAGCAGACCGTCAGCTACTACATCACCAAGCCGCTCGATCAGGTGATGGCCGACATTGGCCACTTCACCACCACCGACCAGTGGTTCGAAGGCAAGGACGATCCCTTCCACCGTTCGCCCGCGATCCTGTCCTACGACCGTGAGGACAACAAGATCCTGACGCAGGACGGCCGCGTCTGGGTTTCGGGCATGAGCGACGAAGGCGGCGCCGGTTCGTGGGTCGCGGCGATGATGAAGCAGCTCGACAATCCGAACCCGGAAGAAGTCGCCAAGCTGGAGCGCCTCGTCAACGAGACCGTGCTCGGCACGCTGCAGGTCAAGGACGGCCCGCAGGCCGGTGCCGTCAAGAAGAGTATCTTCTATTACGATCCGGTCGCGTTCCCGAACTACTACGACCCCAAGATCAACTGGAAGAACTGGACCGCGTGGTCGAAGAAGGATGCCGGCGATCTCGGCCGGTCCTACAACTATCCGCACGTCGCCATCGGCCACTGGGTGCTTTACCGTCTGGCGCGCGACAATGCCGGGCTGGTCAAGCAGCACGACTGGAAGTTCTATCTGGACTGGGCCTATCGCACGACCGTCGCGATGATGCGCGATGCGCCCTATTATGCCGAATTCGGCCAGATGGAAGGCGACGTCTTCGTCGACATCCTGAAGGACCTGAAGCGCGAGGGCATGACCGCCGAGGCCACCGAAATGGAAGGCCTGATGAAGCAGCGCGCCGATCACTGGCGTTCGATGAAGTATCCGTTCGGCAGCGAGATGGCATGGGATTCCACCGGCCAGCCCGAAGTCTACGCCTGGATGCGCTACTTCGGCTTCCAGCCGCAGGCGGACGAGACCCGCGAAGTGATCCTGGGTTACGACCCCACGATCCCCAGCTGGGGCTATAACGGCAATGCGCGCCGCTATTGGGACTTCCTCTATGGCGGCAAGGTCTCGCGCATCGAGCGGCAGATCCATCACTACGGGTCGGCGCTCAACGCGGTGCCGCTGTTCGACGCCTATCGCCAGAACCCCACCGACCTGCACCTGCTGCGCGTCGCTTACGGCGGCATGATGGGCGGCATCACCAATATCGACCAGAAGGGCTTCGGCTCGGCCGCGTTCCACTCCTGGCCGGACATGATGAAGTGGGATGCGATCACCGGCGACTACGGCATGGGCTTCTACGGCCATGCGATCACCGCGGCGAGCTACATGGTCAATGACCCGCAGTTCGGCTGGATCGGCTTCGGCGGCGACTTGACCACCAAGGGCAGCACCGTAAGCCTCGCCCCGAAGGACGGCGCCCGCCGCCGCCTGTTCGTCGCCCCCGCCGGTCTGTGGATCACACTGGAAGCCGGCCGTATCCAGAGCGCCGACTATGACAGCAAGACCGGCAAGGTCGTGCTGACGCTCGATCCCGCCAGCGCCACCGATCCGGCCGCACGCCTGCTGTTCCAGACCACCACGGCTGGCGGCCGCCCTTACGCCACCGACACCGGCACGGCGGACCGCGAAGGCTATGCCATCACGCTGAGCGGCGCTCCGACCGTGGTGACGCTGACGCCGCGCTAAACCCGCTTGACGGAACCCCGCCATGTCCATGACTGGCGGGGCCTCCTTACCCGTCCGCGATTGAAAAGCGGACGAAATTCCCCGTGCCGCAAACCCCTTTTCGATGCGCGCTGAGCCGATTCCTGTTCCGAAGCCTCTACATTAAGAACGCACGCCCATCAGACGGGCATCCGGGGCGGCAACCGAATTCTGGCTGCGATCGGCAAGCAACAACGCAAGATACGGCAGTGGAACAAGCAGACATGACTGGACAGGTTACTCGAGCGAAGGGGCTGCGCGGCGCAATCCTGGCGACGACGGCGCTCATTGGTATTTCCCAGATTGCACCGGCTTATGCGGGAACGGCTTCGGACCAGAGCCAATTCGAGACGGCCGTAACCACCGCCAATGCCAATCCGAGCCAGACGATCGTGATTGCGGGCAGCTTCAATGTGTCGGCTCCAGCAGTGTCCGCCACGAACGACATTACGATCAACCTTGGCGCAAATACACTTGGCATAACCGGCATGGGGGGCTCCGGAAGCCTGACCTTCCTGGGCAGCGGCGGTTCCAGCATCGTGAGGCTGACCGGCACCAACAGTTTCAACGGCCTCAGCGCCTCAAGCAGCATTATCGCTTTCGACAGCGACAGCGCATTGGGCGTCGGGCCCATCACGCTCAACACACAGTCATTCCAGGCGCTGCAGGATGTCAGCGTCGCCAAGACCATCACTTTGGCTGGATACGGGGCTTCGTTCATCACCAGCGGCCATGTCATGACCATAACCGGGGCCATCGGCGGCAACGCGCCGCTGATCGCCAACGGCGGCGGCACTCTCGTGCTGACGGGCACCAACGGTTACACCGGCCAGACGATAATCGACGGCGCCACGCTACAGATCGGTAACGGCGGCACGACCGGCTCGATCGACACGTCTTCGGACGTTTCCATGTTCAATAACGGCACCCTGGCATTCGACCGTTCCGATGACACGTCCTTCAATCGCGCCGTGGCAGGCTCGGGCGTGATCGTCGCGCGCGGTGCGGGCACCGTGACGCTTTCAGGTCCGTTGACTATCAACGGCGTTCAGGCTGAGACAGGCAGCGGCGGTATCGTCCTGACCGGCAGTCTCGCCACGACCGGAACCGGCTACATGGGCTCCTCGGCGGCTGCACTCGTCGATCAGGGCGGTACGCATCTTACCCTCGATGGCGGCACTATCACAGCGACGTCTGGAGCGGGCCTGGAGGACGGCGTCCAGCTCAATGGCGGTACCCTCACGATCACCAGCGGCACCGTCACAGCCAAGACTTCGGGCGTCTATGCCCGTTCAGGCGGCGTGATCGAAAATGCCGGATCCATCACTGGCGGCGACAGCGGCATCAACTTCTCGGGCAGCGGCACCCAGTCGCTTACAGTGACCGGCGCGGGCTCCTACACCGGCGGCAATACGGGCGGTGATTCCGGCATCTATGTCCGCAGTGAGGACGGCGACATTGTCCTGGGCACCACCGCATCGTCGCTCGGAGCGGTATCGGGCGCGCGTGGCATCGATACCGCGATCAGCGGCACTGGTACCCTGGATATCGTGACGAGCGGCAACGTCGTCGGCACGGCCGGTTCAGGCATCCTGGCGTCTGCCGATACGGGTGCGATCTCGATTGCCGCCCAAGGGAACGTGACGGCAAACGGCGCAGGCAATGCCGGCATTATCCTCTCCGGAAACAGCAGTGCCAACAGCGTCACCATCGGAACAGCCGGTGCGCCGAGCCAGCCCGCAGTGCAGGGCGAGACCGGCCTCTACCTCGCCGGCACGGGTACGACCACTCTCACCAACTATGGCACGATCGGCGCCAGCGGGGCGGGGGTCAATGCCATCCAGATCGCCTCGGGCACGCTCGTCCTTGCAGGGCAAAGCGGCACGCTCAGCGGTAACATCGCGCTCGCAGGGGCCGGCAGCGTCCTGACCATGGACACCGCGACGGCCCAGTCGCTGTCGAACACGATCACCGGTGCAGGCACCTTCAATCAGAACGGCTCGGGCCTGCTGACCCTGACGGGCGTAAACAGCGCCACTGCCGGGCAGTTTACCGGCACCGCCAACGTCAATGCCGGCATTCTCGCGGTGAACGGGACGTTTGGCGACACTGCCACCAACAGTGCGACCGTCAATGTCAACGCAGGCGGTACATTGCATGGTTCCGGCACGGTCGCCGGTTCGGTCAACGTCGCCTCGGGGGGTACCGTTTCGGCGGGCAACTCGCCCGGCACGCTGACGGTCAACGGGAATTACACGCTGGCCAGCGACGCCACGTCCCTGTTCGAGCTGGGGACGCCCAATGTGGCCGGCGGCGTCGGCAACGACCTTATCGAAGTCGGCGGCAACCTGACTCTCGCGGGCACGCTCAGCCTCGTCAACGCAGCCGACGCTTCCGCCTCGCCGGTGGCAGGCGCTTACCGGCTCTACAATTACGGCGGCACGCTCGCCGGAAGCTTCGACACGGTGTCGACGCCCACCGCCCAGTCCGCGACCGTCTACACGACGATTCCCGGCCAGGTGAACGTGCTGATCGCCAATGCCGGCCAGTCGGTGCAATATTGGGATGGCATCGACACCACGGGGGCTACCTCGGGCGGTCAGGGCGGTAACGGCACCTGGGACGCTGCTGGCACCAACTGGACAGGCGCGCCGACGGGCAATGTAAACACGTCCTGGGGCTCCGGCGTCGGCATCTTCGCCGGCAGCGCGGGCACGGTCACTGTCGCGGACGCGCAGAACGTGCAAGGCCTTCAGTTCACGGTGGACGGCTACCAGCTCGTCGGCTCGGGAACGCTCAACCTGACGGGTGATCCCTTCTCCACCCCGAACCAGAGCTTCATCAACGTGGATGACGGCGTCGGCGTCGACATTGCCAACGCGCTCACCAGCACCGGCGGCACAATCGGCCTCGTCAAGCTGGGCACCGGTACGCTGACGCTGTCGGGTGTGAACACCTACACCGGCGCGACCAGTGTTACGGCCGGCACGCTGGCCGTGGCGGCAAGCGGCTCTCTGGTCTCGGACGTGGCGGTTGCAAGCGGCGCTGCTTTCGACAACGCAGGCACCGTAGCAGGCACCGTCACCAACAACGGGACGCTCGCAAGCACCGGCACACTCGCCGCCGGCTTGACGAACAGCGGCACGGCGCAAGTCTCCGGCCAGATCAATGGAACCGTCGAGAATGGCGGGGATCTCCTGCTCACCGGCGCGACCACGGGCAACGTGTCGCTCGTGAACGACGGCCTGGTCGATCTCGGCGGCACCGCGTTCAGCGTGGCGTCCCTGTCAGGCACGAACACGGGCGCGGTGCTGCGCAATGGGCACCTGACGGCCGGATCGGACAACAGCTCCACCAGCTACGCGGGCACCATCGCCGATGGGGCAAGCGCCACCTCCCTGACCAAGACCGGCAGCGGCACTCTCACCCTGTCGGGTGCGAACAGCTATACCGGCGCGACCACGGTCAGCGCCGGTACACTGAACGTCACGGGGGCGCTCGCTTCGGCGGTAACGGTCGCCAACGGTGCCCTGCTCACGGGCACGAGCACGATCGGCGGCCTGACCGTGGCAAACGGCGGGACGGTTGCGCCCAGCGCTGCCGGCTCGATCGGCACGCTCACCGTGAAGGGCAGCGTGACGTTCGCGGCGGGTTCGACGTACCAGCTTGCCGCGACCCCGGCAGGTCAGTCCGACAGCATCGCCGCATCGGGAACCGCCACGATCGGAGGCGGCACGGTTCGCGTTCTCGCAGGCGGGACGACCTACAGCCCGTCGACCCGCTACACGATCCTGTCGGCGAACGGCGGGGTTTCCGGCACCTTCGCCGATGTCACTTCGAACCTGGCATTCCTGACGCCGCATCTGGCCTACACCGGCAATACTGTCTCCCTGGACCTCGTTCGCAACGACGTTGCCTTTACCGATGTCGCCCAGACGCCCAATCAGCGCGCCGTGGCGACCGCGATCGGAAGCATGGACTTCACTTCGGCCCTGCCGAGCGCGATCGCCTCGCTCGATGCAGCGGGGGCGAGGAAGGCCTACAATTCGCTCTCCGGTGAAAGCTACGCCGCAGCGCCGATGGCCCTGATCGACGAAGGCCGACATGTACGCGAGGCGCTCCTCCTCAATGGGCGGCGGACCGGCGACGGCTTCGGCATCTGGGGCGATGCGATGGACGACAGCGGCAGATTCGACAGCGATGCCTCGCTCGGAACGTCCGTCCTGAAAACGCACCGGGACGGCATCATCACCGGCATCGACTATGGCCGGGACGCATTCCGCGCCAGCATCGCCACCGGCTATTCCGATGGGACCTACACCCAGCCCGCGCTGCAGAGCCGGTCCAGCGTGAAGTCCTATTATGCCGGCGGCACTGTCGACTATCGCTTTGGCGCGCTGCGTTTGCAGGCAGGCGGCACCTATAGCTGGCACACCCTCAGCAACGACCGTTCCGTGGCGTTTGCCGGCTTCCAGGACGCCCTTCATTCGCGCCAGCACGCCAACAGCGCGCAGGGCTTCGGCGAACTGGGGTATGCCCTGTTCGCGGGAAGCGCGGTGACGTTCGAACCGTTCATCGGCTACACCCATCAATATGTGTCGGTCGATCCGACGACGGAGACCGGCGGGGCGGCAGCCCTTTCGGTAGCGCGCGTCAAGCGGGACATCGATCTGGCGCGGGTAGGCTTCCACTTCTCCGGATCGACCCCGATCCCGGGAACCCGGGCAGTGTTCGAACCACGCCTCTCGCTCGCCTATCAGCGTGGCTGGGGCGACCGGACCGGAGTTGCCACGGTGGCGCTTGCCGGTGCTGCGCCGTTCGAGGTCGTGGGCCCGGCCCTGCCGAAGGATGCCGCCCAGATTGACGGCGGTTTCGATATCGCGATGGGCAATGTCTGGCTGGGTGCATCGTATCTTGGCACCGTGGGCGACAGCCAGTTCAACCACGGTGGCCGGGTGACTTTCGGAATCCGGTTCTAATCCCGACGGCGGCGCTTCGGGTTCCCTGCGAGGAAACCGAAGCGCCGCCGGTTCGCGTAGCGGGTGGCCGCGCTCGGTCAGGGAAACTCGGATCTGAGCCGCGCCGAGAGCCATGCACCGAACGCGGCCACGGCATCGAGGCGCGGCTTGGGCGTGTGCGGGTCCCACACGAAGTGATATGCCCCTTCGAACGGTATCTCGATCTCTGAGAGACGCACCAGCCGCTCCGCCTGAAGCGCGTCGTGCGCAATCACCCGGCGGGCAAGGGCGATGCCGTGGCCCGCGATCGTCGCCTCCAGCATGAGCGCGGCATCGTCGTAAGGCTGGGAATCCGCAGGCTCGGGCAAGGACAGCCCGGCCCGCTGGAACCACGGCGTCCAGGTCTGCCAACTGTTGCGCAGGAACCGGCAGCGCGCGAAGTCATCCAACGTCTCGATCTTCATCCGCGCGCGGTATTCGGGCGAGCAGGCCGGGAAAAGCATATCGGTCAGCAGGCGCTCGATCGCCAGACCGGGCCAGTTTCCGCTGCCATAGCGCACGGCCGCATCCACCCCGTCCGCGCCGACCCGGCTGACATCGATCCGGGCATCGAGCGCGATGAAGATGCCGGGATGCGCCTCATGGAACTCGGCCAGACGCGGCACCAGCCACTGCGCCGCGAACGAGGGTAGCACCGCGATCCTGAGCACTTGCCGTCCGGCTTCCGGCGGCGCGGGGAAAATGCTGGAGATCAGTTCGAGCGACTGGCGCACCGTCGGCAGGATCTGCCGCAGGGCCATGCTGGGCTCCATCGAATTGCCCTGCCGCTCGAACATGGCCGCGCCTAGCCGCTGTTCCACCTCGCGCACACGGTGGCTGATCGCGCCATGGGTGACGCCCAGTTCCTCCGCCGCGCGGCTGAAACTGCGAAGGCGCGCGGCCGCCTCAAGCGCGCGCAGAGTGTTGAGCGAAGGCGGCCGGTACATGCGGGCGTTGTTACATGGGCGCCCGCGCGAACTCAATCCGGCCAAGCACTCCCGGATTTGCTCACATCCCCTGCCAAATTTTCTCATTCGGAACAGCGGGAGGAGAGGGCTAGAAACGGTGCCCGTATCGATCAGGGGATTTCGCGCCAGATGCCGTCCACTTCCAACCGTTTCCATCCCGCCTGGGTCGTGGTGGCCGTGACGTTCCTGGCCCTGCTGGTTTCGGCCGGGCTGCGCTCGGCACCGGGCGTGATGATGGTCCCGCTGGAACTGCACTTCGGCTGGGACCGGGCGACCATTTCCGCAGGCGCGGCCATCGGCATCCTGCTCTACGGCCTTGTCGGTCCCTTCGCCGCCGCGCTGATGATGAGCGTGGGGATCAAGCGCACCATGCTCGGCGGGCTCGCGCTCATGGCCGTGGCGACATTCGCCAGCCGGTGGATGAGCGCGCCCTGGCAATATGTGCTGAGCTGGGGCGTGGTCTCCGGCATCGGTTCGGGCGCGGTCGCCTCGGTGCTGGGCGCGGCCGTGGTCAACCGCTGGTTCGCGACCCGGCAGGGGCTGGTAATGGGCCTGCTGAGTGCCAGCACGGCGACCGGATCGCTGATCTTCCTGCCGTTCCTTGCCTGGCTGTCGCAGGGCGGGGCATGGCGTCCGGTGGCGCTTGCGGTGAGCCTTGCCTCCGCGGCGCTGATCCCGGTGGTGGCGCTGCTGGTGCCCGAGCGCCCGCATCATCGCGGCGTGCGCCGTTATGGCGAGAATGAGGATACACCCCCTCCCCCGCCGATGAAGCAGGCGGCAACGCCGTGGCTCGCCATCGAGGCCCTCGTGCGCGCATCGCGCCAGCCGATGTTCTGGTTGCTGGCGGGCAGCTTCCTCGTCTGCGGCCTGACGACCAACGGCCTTGTCGGCACGCACATGATCGCCTTTTGCGGCGATCACGGCATCGCGCCAGTCGCCGCCGCAGGCGTGCTCTCGATGATGGGCTTCTTCGACCTGTTCGGCACCACCGCTTCGGGCTGGCTGAGCGACCGCTACGACCCGCGCCGCCTGCTGGCGGTCTATTACGGGTTTCGGGGCCTATCGCTGGTGGCCTTGCCGTTCATCGACTTCGGGCCGTTCAGCCTGACCGTTTTCGCAGTGTTCTACGGCCTCGACTGGATCGCCACGGTGCCGCCCACGGTGAAGCTGGCCAACAGCACCTTCGGCGAGCGTGACGGGCCGATCGTGTTCGGCTGGGTTTTCGTGGCGCACCAGATCGGCGCCTCGATAGCGGCGTTCGGCGCCGGGGTGATCCGCGAGACCACCGGGACCTACACGCCCGCCTTCCTGATCGCCGGAGCCTTCGGTGTTCTTGCCGCTCTCGCCTTCATGGCCGGGTTCGGCCGGAACCGTACGGAGCCCCTCCCCAGCATGGGCTGAGGAAGGGGCCCGTCACCGCCGTATTACTGCCACGCGAGGCCCAGCGACTTCTGGATCAGCACATAGCCCGAAGTCAGCGAAGCCCGCGCGGTAACGAGGTTCTGGTCGGCAGTGTTGAGATCGCCCCGGGCATTGAGCAGCGCAATGCGCGTTGCCGTGCCCGCCGCGAAGCGCTGCGCCGTCAGTTGCTCGGCCATTGCCGCCTTCTCCCGCACACGGGCGAGTTCGGCCAACTGGACGCGGCCTTCCCGGAAGCGGGCCAGCGAGTCCTCGGCATCGCGCAGGGCCGTGAGCACAGTGCCGCGATAGCGCGCCTCCGCCTCGTCCCGCACGGCTTCGGCCTGATGGACCTTGGCCTTGTTCCGCCCGAAATCGAGGAAGTTCCAGCTCAGCTGCGGTGCGGCCAGCGCGGTAAAATCGTCCAGCTTGCCAAGGTCGCTGATCTTGGTCCCGCCGATCCCGATCAGCCCCATGAACGAGAGGCTGGGGAAACGCGCCGCCTCGGACTGTCCGATCTTGGCAGTGTCGGCCGCGAGCGTGCGTTCGGCGGAGCGGATGTCCGGGCGGCGGGCGATAAGCTGGGCCGGATCGCCCACGGGGACCGAGGCGGGCGGCAGCGGAATGTCGCGCGCCTGCACGAGACCGGCATCCACCGCACCCGGTTCCTGCCCGGTCAACACGGCCAGCGAATTGAGATAGGCATCGCGGTCCGCCATCAGGGGCGAAAGCTGGGCACGGGTGCCGGCAAGCTGCCCCTCGATCTGCGTCACCTCCATCGCCGTTGCCGTGCCGCGCTCGAGACGCTGGCGGGTCAGGCCAAGGACCTCTTCCTGTAAGGCAATTGCCTGCTGGCCCAATGCGATGCGCTGCTGGCGATCGCGCAAGTTGAGGTAAGTATTGGCCACTTCGGCAGAGAGGCTGACCTGCACGTCGGCAAGGCTGGCCTCGGCGCCTTCGGCGGTGGCGCGCGCGGCCTCGACAGCGCGGCGCTGGCCGCCGAACAGGTCCACTTCCCAACTGGCGTTGAAGCCGAGGTTGTAGAGGTTGAGATCGGAGCCGCTGGAACCGCTGCTGCCACTGCCCGAACCGTCCGACGAGCTGTCCGTCGCGCCGAAAGCGACGCCGGGAACATGGGCATGGGCATAGAGCGCCGAACCGCTGACCTTGGGCGCGAAGTTGGCGCGTTCCTCACCCAGCGCCGCGCGCGACTGGCGCAGGCGCGCCTCGGCCACGGCGACATCGGTGTTGTTCGCAAGGGCGTGGGTGATGAGATCGTCGAGCGCGGAATCGTCCAGCGTCTTCCACCATTGCGCGACCGGCGGCGCGGACGTGACGGTCTGCGCGTCGGCGCGCACGAAGCCAGTGCCGGTGCCGGACACCGCCTTGGGGGGCCCGGCATAGTTCGGGCCGACAGTGCAGCCGGCGAGAATTCCGGTCAGGAGAGGCAGCAGAAGATAGGAACGCATGGTTTTCCTCAATGTCCGGTCGCCAGCGGCGCATTCTTCGGAAGCGGGCGCAGGAACATCACCAGCGGGATCACGAACATGATACCCACCGACATGATCTGGAACATGTCCGCATAAGTCATCGCAAGGGCCTGAACCTGGATCGTCGCTTCAAGCGAGCGCAGCGCCGCAGCGCCCTGCCCCGCGACATAGTCCTGCACCGCGATCGAGTTCGCGTTCAGGCTCTCTTCCAGCCTGCGGGCGTGAAGCCAGAGGCGCTGGTCCTGAATGATCGCGACCCCCGCCAGCGCGAACGAGCCGCCGAGGTTGCGCGCCGCATTGTAGAGGCCGGAGGCATCGCCCGCCTCTTCCTTCGGCACCGAGCGGATCGCCGCCTGATTCAGGAACATCATGCAGAATACCGTGCCCATGCCGCGCAGAAGCTGGGAATCGACGAAGTCCCTGCCGTCCGAAAGCGGCGTGATGTCGGTTTCCAGCCAGGCACTGAGCGCCAGGACGGACAGGCCGAAACAGACCGACAGGCGGATGTCGACATTGCGGATAAGCCACGGCGTGATCGGCATCATCAGCATGACCGGAATACCCGAAAGCATCACGATCTGGCCCGATTGCAGCGAGTTGTACCCGGCGATCTGGGAGAGGAACTGCGGGATCACGTAAGACGTGCCGTAAATCACCATGCCCACCACCGTCACCATGGCGACGACGCTGCCGAATTGCCGGTCAAGCAGGAGCCGCAGCTTGATAACGGGCTTACGGGCAAGGAATTGACCCAGCCCCAACAGCACCAGCCCGAAAGCCGAAATCGCCGTGAGCGTGATGATCAGCGAGGAGGAGAACCACTGCTCGCGCTCGCCTTCCTCCAGCACCACGGTCAGGCCGCCGAGGCCCAGAGCGAGGCCGAGAATGCCCAGCCAGTCCGCCTCGCGGATCAGGTACAGCTTGGCCGCCTGATGCGGAATGGCGACCAGCAGCAGCGTCACCAGCGCAACGCCGACCGGCAGATTGATGAAGAATGCGTAGTGCCAGCTGACATTCTCGGTCAGCCAACCGCCCAGCACCGGGCCGACGACCGGCCCCAGCAGCGCGGTCGCGCCGAACAGGGCATTGCCGATCGGCTGCTGCGCGCGCGGAAGGCGGGTGGCGACGATGGTCATGGCCGTCGGGATCAGCGCGCCGCCGGTCAGGCCCTGGCCCACGCGGCCGGCGATCATCATCGGCAGCGTCGTCGAAAGCCCGCAGGCGACCGAGAACATCGTGAACAGCGTCGCCGCGATCAGCAGCAGGGTCCTGAGGCCCAGCAGGCGTTCGAGCCAGCCGGAGAGCGGAATCACGATGATTTCGGCCACCAGATAGGCGGTCGCGATCCACGTGCCCTCGGTGCCGCTGGCGCCGATTTCACCCTGGATCGTGGGCAGCGAGCTGTTGACGATCGAAACGTCGAGCGTGGCCATGAGCGCGCCCAGCGTACCGGCCGCCACGGCCAGCCACGCCGCCGCGTCGGCCGGTTTCTCCGCCGCCAGCTGCGGCGGCAGGGCATGGGCGTCTGCTGTGGAGGTTGCGCTCACCGGCCGTCGTTCCGGCGGGCCTTCTCCTGCTTGGCGATGGCCTGCTGCGAACCCTTGGCGGCGATCGTGTCGACCGTCACGGTCACCGAAAGGCCGGGCACCAGCACGCGGCGCGCTTCGTCACCGGCATCGATGGCGATGCGCACGGGCACACGCTGGACGATCTTGGTGAAGTTGCCGGTCGCGTTCTGCGGCGGCAGCAGCGAGAACTGCGATCCCGTGCCCGGCGAGATGCTCTCGACATGGCCGCGGATCTTGGTGCCGTCGAGCGCGTCGATCTCGATCGTCGCCGGCTGGCCGGGACGCATCAGGCCGATCTGCGTTTCCTTGAAGTTGGCCGTCACATAGAGCTTGGAAAGCGGAACGACCGACATCAGGCGGGTGCCCGCCTGCACGAACTGGCCGGCGCGCACGGTGCGGTCACCGATGCGGCCATCGACACTGGCGCGCAGCACGGTCGAGCCGACATTGACATGCGCGGAAGCAAGCTGCGCATGGGCGGCTTCGCCCTGCGCCTCGGCCTGCTGGACCTGCGCGTTGAGCGAGGCGATCCGGCGCTGCGCCGAAACCAGCGCGGCGCGCTGTGCATCGGCAGCCGCGCGGGCCTTTTCGGCCTGATTGCGCAGCGTGGCGAGGTGTTCCTTGGTCTCGGCGCCGCTGGCGGCGAGCGGCGCATAGCGGGCGGCCTCGCGCTCGGCATAGCTGGCATCCGCCTCGGCCGAGGCGAGCTGGGCCTGCGCCTGCGTGATCGCGGACTGCTGTTCGCCGATGGTGGCGCGGATGTTGTCGGCATTGGCCTTCGCAACGTCGATCTGCGCCTGATACTGGCGCGCCTGCGCGTCATAATCGCGCGGATCGATGCGTACGAGCGGCTGACCTGCCTTCACGTCCTGGTTGTCACCCACCAGCACGGCATCGACATAGCCGGAAATGCGCGGCGAAACGGTGACCGCGTCGGCCTGGATGAAGGCGTCGTTGGTGTCTTCCAGATACTTGCCGCGCGTCGCGTAGTAGAGCAGCCAGGCGCCCACGGCGACGACCACCACGAGCACGCCGGCCATCAGCGCACGGCGAACGGTGGGCCGCTTGAGCGCCGAGGGGCTTGGTGCGGGCGCCTGCTCTGGGGTGCCGTGCGATTGTCCGTCCGAATCGATTCCGTCGCTTGCCATCAATCGCTTCTCACGTCCTGGTTGCTCGATCGTTTGCTGCATCGCAGCAGTGATGGGCTGGCCCCTTGCCCTGCCGGGAGGCCTATGGCAATGGCATTTTATATGGTCCCACAATATTTCTTGCCGTGAGTATTCATCAGCAGATGATGGAGCAGCTGCGCGACTTGCATTTGCGCATGTACCGGCTGTTCAACGAACGAATGCGCGCGCAGGGTGCATCGCTGGCGCAGATCAAGTTGCTTCTGCTGATCGAGCGGGGTGGGTCGGTGCGTTCCACCGACATCTGCGATGCATTGGGACAGGCGCCGAGGACCGTCACCGAAGCCGTGGACGGGCTGGAACGCGAGGGTTTGGCGGTCCGCAACCCCGATCCGGACGATCGGAGAGCCAAGCGGATCAGTCTGACGGAGGCGGGGCGTGCGTTGATCCGGGAAGTGGAGCCGCACAAGGATGCCTTCACGGCACAGTTCTTCGAAGTCCTGACCGACGCGGATCAGGCCAGCTTTCTGAGGATCCTGGAAACCCTGAACGACCGGCTGGTCGACATGGGTGCTCCACGCGCGTTGGGGGGGCCAACGGCGTCTACCGAAGGATCAACGCAGCAATAATATCGTCACGAGTGCAAAGGTGCCCGAACAGGCCACCGCAGCGCACAACGTGCGGAATTCGCAAACGCAAAAAACCGATTCCAAGCCTTCCATTCCGGCTCTCCTCTCAAGTCCACTCTTTGGTGGTTTTCGCGAGGATACCATGGATTGCGGGGCACTGGTAGCGATCCGATGCATTTGTGCCATCGCCGGGGCGAAGTAATACTTGCGCCGTTAAGACATCGGACTTGTCTGGAGAGGAAGGTTTTCGAGGCCGGTAGAGCCGCTGTACGGCACGAGGTTTGGCCTCCGCACCACGATCCATGCCGGTGATGAGCCGTCAGTTACAAACCCGGTCGCCCCCGCGAAGGCGGAGGCCCCGCTTACTTCTGCAAGCTCTCGCATGCCGCAAGAAGCGGGATCCCCGCCTTCGCGGGGATGACGGGGCTGTGGGTTCGTTTTTTGGGTGTGTGACCGTGTGACCGTTTGGCCGTTCGGACGCCCCGCCAGTTAGAACCGACGCAGGGCGAGCTGCGTGTCGGCCAGCGCAAGGTCGATCAACCGCGCCATCGCCCGCCGCGCCCGGGCCGGGTTAGCGTCGGCGATATGGCGGTGAAGTTCGCGGTGCTCGGGCATCGGGCAGCGTGGCGGGTTCTCAGGCGCGGCATTGCCCTCCTGCTTGATCGCCGTCGTCGAGGCGATCGCGGTGAGGATCGGATCGGCCAGCGCCAGCAACATCTCGTTGTGCGTGGCTTCCAGAACCAGCTCGTGAAAACGCAGATCGGCGGCGCGGCCCGGCTTGTTGGCAAGACCGTGGTGCTCCATCGCCTCAAGCGCGTTGGCCATGTCGGCAAGCTGCCTTTCGTCGCGGCGGAGCGCAGCCAGTGCGGCGGCTTCCGGCTCCACCACCATGCGCAGTTCGAAGAGATTGCGCAAGAACGCCTCGTCCGCCCCGCATGCCACCTGCCAGGCCAGCACCTCGTGATCGAGCAGGTTCCAGTGCCTGCGGGCATTGACCCGCGTCCCTGACTTGGGACGGCTGCTGACCAGCCCCTTGGCGGTCAGCATGCGAAACGCCTCCCGCAGGACCGAGCGCGAGACGCCGAGCGCATCGGCATGCTGCACTTCGGCCACGAACACATGGCCCACCGGATATTCGCCGGTAAGAATGCGCGCGGCCAGGCGCGAGGCCACGCTGTCGTGCAGGCGGCCAGAAGCACCGCAGGCATCGTTTGCGGCGGGCGGTGTTATCGCAAGCTGGGGTCTGGCCATGGGATCGGGTCCATCAGATAAGTGCCGCCCCCGCGTTTTCGATATGTGCGGCGCGCCCTCTCCCCCCTGCCGGAAAGCACTCCGAAACGATCGCCACCGGCGGCCCGCGCGGAACCTTGAGGAACAGGTTCCCCGAAAGTCCGTCGCAGGCCGCGCGGCAAGGATCATTTGAAGGTGAAGCGCGCGCCGATGGCGAAAGTCCGCGCCAGTAGCGTGGTGCCGAGGTTGTCGGTCGTCGCCCCGCCCGCATCGCCGAACTTGTAATAGCTCTGCTGCTTCGACTTGGTGAGGTTGGTGGCGTCGAAAGTCAGGCCGATGTCCTGGGTGACGTTCCAGGTCAGCTGCATGTCCAGGCTGTCCTCGGACTTGTACCAGATACCGATCGGGTTCGCGAACAGGCTGGCCTCGTTGTTATGCAGGAAGCCCTTGCGCCAGACGTAGGAGAGGCGCGCGTTGAACGGTCCGCGATCGTAAGCCAGCGTGGCGTTGTAGGACAGCTTCGAGACGTCGAAGAAGGCCGACTTGGTGTAACCGGTGACGGTGCCCGTCGAGTCCGTGACCGGGATGGTCTGGCTGGAATCGAGCACTGTCAGGCTGCCCTGGAAGCCAAGGCCGTTGAGCAGGCCGGGCAGATAGTGTGGGAAGTAAGTGAGGCCAACTTCCACGCCCTTCAGCACGCCGTCCGATGCGTTCACCGGCTTGGTGATGACGAAATTGTCCGTCGCACCGGCCACGATGCCGTTGTTCGGAATGTAGGTCATCGCCGGCAAGCTGACCACCAGCCCGTCGATCTCGCGGCGGAAGGCGGTGACGGTGATCGCACTGTCGCGGTCGAAGTACCATTCCAGCGCCACGTCGAAGTTCTTCGAATGGGTAGGCTTGAGGTTCGGGTTGCCCGCCGAGCCGCTGCCGTAGCCGACGTTGGTGAGGTCTCCGGTCAGCGAATAAGTCGGGTTGACGTCCGTGAAGTTCGGACGGCGCAGCGTCTCGCCATAGTTGAAGCGCGCGCGCAGTTTGTCGGTGATCGCATAGCGCGCGGTGAAGCTGGGCAGGAACTTCGCCGAGCCCGAATTCGCGCGGCTCAGCGCATAGTCGTTGTAGCGGTCGAAGAAGTCGTAATCGGTCGCGACATTGACGTAGCGCACGCCGCCTTCGATATCGAGCGGACGCCCGAAGATCGTCGCCTGCCCATCGGCCATGACATAGGCGGTCATGGTGATCTCGTCGATGTCGAAGGTCTTGTTGAGGCTCAGCGAGTCCGACGTGGGCAAGCCGTAGAGGCTGCGCACGTAATCGGCATTCTGGGAGACCCAGCGGCCGTCGGCCGCCACCCAGCTGCGCGGCACATCGGCCTCGCCGCTCATGAAGCCGGAATTGGTGAAGTACGCCGCCTCGGGCAGCGTGGTCATGTTCACGCCGAGGCTGTCGGCGTCCGCGGTGCGCGAATAGCTCGACGCCTTGCGGTCGTCATAGCGCAGGCCCGCCTTGATGCGGCGCAGGAAGCCTTCGTCCCAACCGTAATAGGCGTCCAGCGTGCCGGTGATCGCGCTGCCCTTGTCGCGCTCGGCGTTGTCGTAAAGCTGCGCGACGTTCCAGGTCGAGGGCTGGGTCAGCAGCGTATCGTCGCTGAAGTGGTACGACGGAATGCCGCCGCCTGCATTGAAGTCGGCGGTGATCTGGTCCGCCGTGCGGTCGGTGCGCATGGCGATGAACGAGGTGTTGTAGGTGCTGTCCTGATAGGCGAGATCGGCGGTGATCTTGCCCCGGCCGTCGCCCACGTCCCACTGGCCGTTCAGGGCGTAGACGTAGCTGTCCGTGCTCGACTTCGTGTAATCGCCGCTGTTGAAGCCATAGACATCGTCCACGGTGCGCGACTTGATGATGTTGGTGCCGTCATAGGTCTGGAACGCCCCGGGGTTGCCCCACCAGTCGACGTAGCTGAACATCATGTCGCTGTAGAGGCTGCTGCGGTAGCCGGTGTAGAACATCTCGGCGGTGTAGACCGAGCTGCTGTTCGGGGCCCATTGCAGCGCGACGTTGAACGAGGGGCGCTTGCGCTCGCCGTACTGGTCGGTCGAGAAGACCGCGTCGCGCGAGAGGTAATAGGGCACATCGACGCCGTTGTAGTTGATCGTCGAGCCGGGCGTGGTGGGCAGGCCCGCGCTAAGGCCCGGCGTCCATCCCGAGAACATGCGCTCCAGCGGCGCAAGCCCGGAGCCCTCTGGCGGGTTCTCGGTCGCGAACGGCACCAGCGCGCCCGCAGTCACGCTCTCGTTACGGTACTTGGTCTTGCTGTAGCTGCCGTTGACGAGGATGCCGATGTCCCCGATCCCGGTGTGCCAGCGGTCGGAAATCAGCAGCGCCATGTTCGGGTTGAAGCTGTCCGACACCTCGTTGTAGGTCCCGCGCACAAGGCCGGAGACCGCGAAGCCATCGAAATCGAACGGGCGGCGCGTCTTGACGTCGATCTGCCCGGCAAGGCCGGTTTCGAGCTGGTCGGCCGAGCGGGTCTTGTAGACGTCCACCTGCTTGACGAGGTTGGCCGAGATGTCCTGAAGCGAGAACGACTGGCCGGTCGACGTAAAGATATTGCGACCATTCATCGTCGTTGCCGCGTCCGGAAGGCCGCGGATGGTAACGGTGCCGGCTTCGCCGCCGGCGCGGTCGGTGATCTGGATGCCGGTGACGCGCTGGAGCGCCTCGACCACGTTATTGTCCGGCAATTTACCAACGTCCTCGGCCACCACCGAGTCGACGATCTGCACCGAGTTCTTGCGCACATTGAGTGCGCCGACGATCGAGGCGCGCACACCGGTGACAACGATATCGTTGGCGTTGGCTGCGGAATCGGCGCTCGAATCTGCCGCAACAGTGCCGCTATCCTGCGGCGTAGCGTTCTGCGCATCCTGTGCCTGGGCAGCACCGGCTATGCCGAGCGCGAGTACGGAAGCCGTGCAGAATGCAAGTGGCTTGAATGCCATGGATCAACCCTCCCTCAGGGGGCTGGCCCGTACCATGCCCCATTTCGATTAACTGGACTTCGTATTTGTCCGAGTAATGCGATATGGCGCGCAGCGGCGGATTTGTGGGTAAAGAGTTCGCAAGGGAAACGTAAAGTTTTCGCAAGGATCACTGCAAACGGCTGACAATCGCGGCGGGCTGGGCCATCAGGAGCGCGTGGACGTGGATTCCAAACGCATTTTGCTGATCGACGACGATCTCGAACTGGGCGCCATGCTGGGCGAATATCTGGAGAGCGAGGGGTTCCGGGTCGAAGTCGCCACCGATGGCCATCAGGGCATCCGGCGCGCGCTGTCCGGCGAACACGACGCCGTGATCCTGGACATCATGCTCCCCCGATTGGGCGGCATCGAACTGCTGCGCCAGTTGCGGGCCGCCAACGACGTGCCGGTCATCATGCTCTCCGCGCGCGGGGACGAGGTGGACAAGGTGATCGGCCTCGAACTCGGTGCGGACGACTATATTGCCAAGCCCTGCTACCCCCGCGAACTGGTGGCGCGGCTGCGCGCCAATATGCGGCGTCACCAGCCGCGCGACGGGCGCCCGCCGCAAGCCGCGCAGACGCTCTCCATCGGCGGGCTCGACGTCCAGATCGCCGCCCGCAAGGCCGCATGGCGCGGTGCCCCCGTCGAACTGACCCCGTCCGAATTCAACATCCTGCTGGTACTCGTCCGCGCCGGAAACGCCGTCACCACCAAGGACGATCTGTCGCTGCGCGGTCTCGGCCGGGCGCGGCAAAGCTATGACCGCAGCGTCGACGTCCACGTCAGTAACTTGCGCATCAAGCTCGAAGGCGCGTCGCAAGGCGAGGCCGGAATCGAGACGGTACGCGGCGTCGGCTACAGGATCCGCACCCAATGACACCGTCATTACAGGCCAGAAGCGGGCGCCGGCTGTTCTGGAAGATCCTGCTGTCGTTCCTGTTCACATTCGTGGTGATGACGCAGGCCGTCTGGCTGCTGTTCCAGTTGCGCACCGATCGCGAACCGCCGGCCCCGTTGATGATCCATCAGATCGGGCCCGCCGTGCTCGAAGCCGGCGCGCAGGCGATCCAGGCGGGCGGCGCGGCACGTTACGTCGCGATGCTCGACAACTTGCCGGAAGACCAGCGCAAGCGGCTTGAACTCGTCGCGCCTGGGCAAGTCGTGGCGCTGCCGGGCACGGGCGATGTCGAAAACGCGGTCATGGAGCGCAAGGTCCGCGATCCCGCCGGCACCGAGTATCAGTTGCGCTTCCGGTACCACCGCGACATGCGGAAATGGCGTCTCGATATCCCGCCCGAACTGGCGATCATGGGGGTCGTCGCCGGGCTGGCGTTCAGCGCGCTGCTCGCCTGGTACCTGATGCGGCCGATCAATCACTTGCGCGACGGTTTCGCGCGACTGGCGCGCGGCGAGTTGAAAGCCCGTGTTTCCCCCGCAATCGGCTCACGGCGCGACGAAGTGGCCGACCTTGGGCACGATTTCGACGCGATGGCGCGGCGGCTGGAGCAACTTGTCGAGAGCCGCGACCGCCTGCTGCACGATGTCTCGCACGAATTGCGTTCCCCGCTCGCGCGGCTGCATCTGGCGATTGCTCTGGCCCGCCAGTCACCCGGCCGCTTCGACAGTTCGATGGACCGCATGGAGCACGAGGTCGATCGGCTCGATGGGCTCGTCAGCGAACTGCTCCTGCTTGCCCGGGCCGAGAACGAACCGGCGGGCAGCGATGAATACTTCGATCTTGTCGGCGTGGTCGCGGAGGTCGTCGCCGATACCCGTTACGAGGCCCAGCCGCAGAACGTGCGGATCGATTTCGCGGCCGTCGGCATCGACGAGGACCAGGCACCGCCGGTACGCGGAAACGGCGAATTGCTGCGCCGCGCGATCGACAATGTAATGCGCAATGCCCTGCGCTTCTCACCGCCGGATTCGCGGATCGAGGTACGGGCCGAACTGCTCCTGCGCCCCCATCGCTACCGCGTGACCGTCAGCGACGTAGGGCCTGGCGTTCCCGCCGACATGGTGGACAGCATTTTCGAGCCCTTCGTCCGCACCCGGCCGGATACGCCCCGGCCCGATTACCGCAGCCTCGGGCTCGGGCTGGCAATCGCCTCGCGCGCGGTGGCGGCCTGCCATGGCCGGATTGGTGCTGCGAACTTGCCCGCTGGCGGCCTGCGCGTCGAAATCGAGATTCCCGCGCAGCTCACGCCAGATGCAGGGCGCGCAGCAGGCACAGACTGACCGCGCCCAGCCCGGCCAGCGAGAGCACGACGGCCGCCGTAACGCGTGCGCCCGCTCCGGCGACTGTCCGCAAATCCACGCCTAACCCCAGCGCCGCCATCGACACCACGGTCAGCAGCGTCGCCGCCCGGTTGAGCGCGGGCAACGCCGCCTCGGGAATGAGCCCCAGCGTGCGGCACAGGACAAGCGCGATGAAGCCGAGGATGAACCACGGCACCAGATGGCCGATGCCGGGGCGGGCGCACGCAGATTGCCGCGTCAGGCGCGGCGCGATCAGCGAGAGGACAAGGCAGACCGGCCCCAGCATGAGCACGCGCACCAGCTTGACGAGCGTGCCCGTCTGCACCGCCACCGGGCCGAGCGGCGCAGCGGCGGCGATCACTTGCGGCACCGCATAGACCGTCAGCCCGGCAAAGGCGCCGAAAGCCTGCCCGCTCATCCCCAGCGCCAGCCCCAGCAGCGGAAGCCCCAGCACGACCGCCACGCCCAGTACGGCCGTAAACGCAATAGAAGCCGCCACATCGTCGCTGTCGGCGCCGATCACCGGGGCGACGGCGGCAATCGCCGAATTGCCGCAGATCGCGTTGCCGCAGGCCACCAGCAAGGCCATACGCGTCGGCAATCCGAGCAGGCGCCCAATCGCGAAACCAAGCAGCAAGGCGCAAGCCACCACTCCGGCAATTCCGAAAAGCAGCGCAGGGCCTGCCGCAAGGAGCGTTGCTCCGCTCACCGAAGCGCCCAGCAAGACCACCGCAATTTCAAGCATATATTTGGAACTAAAGGATATTCCATCATCCCAGCGTTTGCCCGGCGTCCACAGGCTGCGCAGCGCCGTGCCCATGACGATCGCCAGGACCAGAGCCTCCAGCCACGCCCTGCCGGTCAGGATCCGTTCGGCGGCTTCAAGCCCATAAGCCCCCGCCGCAACTGCCGCGCTCAGCACGATCCCCGGAGAGACCCGGCGCAAGCGCGCTCCAAGGTTTTCCCGGGGAAACCATGGAAAGCCGAAGTGCGGAGAAACGCTTGAGACCATAGCGAAAAATCCTTTCGCGGGTCCATTTACGCCTCCAAAACCAATCCTTCCAACGCATCGATATTGTTATTTCAATCGTATTTTCAGATCGATTGTGGCAGGCTGGCGGCATGACTCTGGAACAGCTTCGCATCTTCGTGGCGGTCGCCGAACGTGAGCATATGACCGCTGCCGCGCGGGCGCTGAACGTCACCCAGTCAGCGGCCTCGGCAGCCATCGCAGCGCTGGAAGAACGGCATGCGGTCAAGCTGTTCGACCGTGTCGGCCGGGGCATCGTGCTGACCGAAACCGGCCGCGAATTCCTGACAGAGGCACGCGGCGTGCTGGCCCGCGCCGCCGCCGCCGAAGTGGTGCTGGAGGAACTGAGCCAGCTTCGCCGCGGCCGCCTGCGCCTTGTCGCCAGCCAGACGATCGCCGCCTATTGGCTTCCGCCGATCCTGGCCGAATTCCACGCGCGCCACCCGGCGCTGCGGGTCGAACTTGCCATTGCCAATACCGTTCATGCCGCCGCACGCGTCCGCGATGGCGAGGCGGACCTCGGCATCGTCGAGGGCCGGATAGACGATCCCGTACTGGCCCGCTGGCCGGTCGGCGCGGACCGGCTGGTACTCGTCCGGTCCGCGCCGTTCGGAAGAGAGAAAATCGACGCCGCCTGGCTGCGAAACGCCCGCTGGATCCGGCGCGAGGCCGGTTCGGGCACGCGGTCGAGCCTAGACATCCACTTGCGGCGGCTCGGCGTCGATCCCACCGCGCTCGATGTCGCTCTGGTCCTGCCCTCGAACGAGAGCGTGCGCACGGCTGTGGAAGCCGGCGCAGGCGTTGCCGCGCTATCCTCTCTCGTCGTCGCGCCCGCCATCGCGGCGGGAACGCTGCACGCCGCGCCGCTGGAATTCGGACCGCGAACCTTCCACGGCCTGCGCCACAAGGAGCGCTATCGCAGCAAGGCGGCGGACGCTCTGCTGGAAGTCATCGCGGCACTGACATGAGCGGGACCTTTCGCCCGGCCCATAGCGCCTCTACCGTCACGCAATGATCGAAACCGAACGACTGCTGCTGCGTCCCCCCCTTCCCGCCGACTTCGAGGAATCCGCCGCGATGTTCGGCGATCCGGACGTGACCGCGCATATCGGCGGCCAGCCGCTCGCGCGGGCGGAGGCATGGACCCGCTTCCTGCGCGACGTGGGCCACTGGAGCATCAAGAGGTTCGGGCTGTTCTCGATCGTCGAGCGGGCCTCGGGCCGCTATGTCGGCAAGATCGGCCATGCCCACTTCGAGCGCGATCTCGGCACCCGCGCGGCGGCCGAGGTCGAAATGTCGTGGACGCTGGCATCGGGCTTTCACGGCCGGGGCTATGCCACGGAGGCAGGCCTTGCCGCACAAGCCTGGTTCGACAAGCACATCGGCCTGCGCACGGCCTGCAGCATCGCCTCCGCCAACCACGCTTCGCTACGACTGGCGGCGCGCCTCGGCTACGCAGAGGTAGACCAGCACCCCCGCGAGAACGGCTCACTTATCATATTGGCCCGCGATCCCGTCCGGCCCTGAGCGGGGCCCCCGTACGGGGTGAAAGCGGGCGCTTCAACGATTGCCGATTGCCGCAAGGGGCAGAAGCGCCCACAGATGCAGGCAGGACGGGAACTCCGAGAGGGGAAATCCGACAAGCGCCGGCTCGTTTTTTGGCGAGGCGCCTCGTCCGCACCGACACTGGCGGCGATCTGGAACGGGGAATGCAATGGCAAGTCGAGACGAGAAAATCGAAACCAAAGCCATCCAGCGCATCCAGCAGAACCTGCTGGCCCGCTCCGAACGCAAGGTGCTCAACTGGCTCTGCGCGCGCATGCCGGACTGGGTCATGCCAGACCTGCTGACCGGGATCGGCATGATCGGCGCGCTGATGGTCTTCAGCGGTTACGTGGCCAGCAATCTTGGCGACGGCTGGCTCTGGCTCTCGATTTCCGGCTATTTCGTGCAGTGGTTCGGCGATTCCATGGACGGCAGCCTCGCCCGTTTCCGCCACATCGAGCGCCCTCGATACGGCTATTTCCTCGACCATAGCTGCGACGGCCTGGCGACGACGCTGGTCGTCGTCGGCATCGGCCTGAGCGGCTATGTCCTGCTGGAAGTCGCGCTTATCGCGCTGGCAGGCTACCTGCTGCTGTCGATCCACGCCTTCCTGGCGGTGCGCGTACTGGGCGAAATGAAGCTTTCCTATGCCTATGCCGGGCCGACCGAGCTGCGCATCCTGCTGATCGGCCTGACCCTGGCCATGATCCTCGCCGGATCGCAGCCGGTGTTCTTCGGCCTGTTTACGTGGTTCGACCTGCTGGTCGGCTCGATCGGGCTGCTGCTGATCGTCTTCTTCATCATCCAGACCCTGCGCACCGCGCGCAGGCTGGCGCAGGACGAGCCGCCCATCCGCAACTGGCGCTGAAAGACTATTTTCGAAAAAATTTCGCGGGCCATGTCACACCGGCCCGCGCTGTCTCGTCATGGCGGCATCCACACTGAAAAGGATCACGCCATGACTCCCCGTGCCGATGTCTACTCCGTCTCGCCCGCGATCTTCAAAGCCTGGTATGCCTTCTCCATGCAGGTCGGCGAATGCGGGCTGGAAAAGCCGCTGCTCGAACTGGTCAAGATCCGCGCCTCGCAGATCAACGGCTGCGCCAATTGCCTCAACATGCACACGGCCGAAGCGCGGGCCGCAGGCGAGACCGAGCAGCGCATCCACTTGCTGGCCGCATGGCATGAAGCGCCGTGCTATACCGATCGCGAGCGCGCGGCCCTTGCCTGGACCGATCATCTGACCGAAGTGGCCACCAAGCGCGCGCCCGATGCCGTCTATGCGGCGCTGGACGCCGCGTTCGACAAGGAGGAGCAGTTGAAGCTGACCATGATGATCAATGTCATCAACGGCTGGAACCGGCTGGCGGTAGGCTTCAATCTCTACGCGCCGGAACTGGGCTGGAAGTGACCGGAACCGCGCCCGCATTTGATGCCACCGGCACTTTCGACGCGCACAGGCCCGGCCTGCTGCGCGTCGCGTACCGGATGCTCGGCTCCATGGCGGACGCGGAGGACGTGTTGCAGGAAGCCTATATCCGCTGGGCGGAAACCGACCGGGCGGCGGTGAGCATTCCCGCCGCCTTCCTGCGCCGTGTCGTCACCCGGCTGTGCCTCGATCACCTGAAATCGGCGCGCGTGCGGCGCGAGACTTATACCGGGCCGTGGCTTCCCGAACCCGTGGTGGAGGAAGAGCCGGTGGAGGACGTGACGCTGCCGTTGCTGCTGGCGCTGGAGCGGCTTTCCCCGCTCGAACGCGCGGCGTTCCTGCTGCACGACGTATTCGGGGAGAGTTTCGAGGATATCGCCGCCGCCATCGGCCGCGATACCGCCGCCTGCCGCCAGCTTGCCAGCCGCGCGCGGGCTAATGTGCGCAGCGAGCGCCCGCGCTTTGCCGTCGACCGGGCGCACGGCATGGCCATCGCCGACGCCTTCTTTCAGGCCTCTCGCGGCGAGGGGCTCGCCAATCTGGGCGCCTTGCTGGCTGAGGACGTGCGTTTTCATTCCGATGGCGGCGGCAAGCGGCCCGCCGTTGCCCGCGTGCTGGAAGGCGCGGACGAAGTGGTCCGCGCGCATCTCGCACTCGAACGCCTGCGCCGCGCGCCCTCCGCGCTGGTCCGCTACGGCTTCGTCAATGGCCTGCCGGGCTTCGTGACGCGCGAGCCCGACGGCATCCTCCAGACCACTGCACTCTTGGTGGAAGACGGACTGATCCGCGCTATCTACGTCACCCGCAATCCGGACAAGCTGCGCCATCTGGAAGATTCGCTGCATTGAGAGGATGTTCGGGAAAATGCCCGTTTGGGCATTTTCGGCGCGGTGCCGGCACAGATCCCTGCCCGATTTCCGCGCTTTTCACGCTTGGCCGCGCAAGCTGCGCGATTGGCCGACAAAGGAAAGCTTGTGCTTGACCTCTCTTTCTCAACTTAATAGGTTGAGTTTACCCCGCAGATGACCGGTGACCGGGCCGGACTGCATTTAAAGGGGCCTCGGTCCGCGGCATTTGATGGGAAGCAGCTTGCTCCGCGATACCAACCGCTAAAGCGCGCGATGCTCGGGCGACAACGCCAAGCGTCGTGTTCCCCTCACGAAACGATGAGGTGATACGATGCCGAAATTCCAGACCAGCGCCTGATACCGCAGACCGATACGCGAAGGGCCAGTCGCGCCGCACCGGACAACCGTTGCACGTGTGCCTGAAGCTGTCGGCCTGAAACCGGATCTCCAGACCCCCTTCCGCACCGCGCTGAGCGCGCGGCTGCGAAGGACCCGTCGTGCCCATCGGGCATCGACCGGCATGCCTCGGCCTGCCCGGCGATGCTGGCGCACGTCCTGGCGAGACGGCTTCCCGGGCCCTGCTTCTCCCCCAGCGATCACACCGAATGAATTCGCCGCCCGCAGGTCGTCGTCACGCCTGACGAACGCGGCAGTAACAGGGAAATACCGTTCAATGTTCCGCACGTCTTTCAGGAATACCGTTTCCGCCACCAGTCCCCTGGCGCTCGCCGCCGCCTTGCTGTTCACCGTTCCCGCCTATGCTGCCGAGGCCCCTTCGGCCGATCTCGCCGCGGCGACTCCGGCCGGGAGCGCACCGGATGCCGCTGCCGCCGATGGAAACGGCGATACGGGCAGCACGATCATCGTCACCGCATCGCGCCGCCGCGATGAAAACGTGCAGGAAGTGCCGGTGGCGATCAGCGTCATCAGCGCCGCCGCGCTCGAACGCCGAGGCGACTATACGCTGGGTTCGATCCAGCAGCAGGTGCCCAGCCTTCAGGTCATCACCTTCAACCCGCGCAACACCAACATCAACATTCGCGGCCTTGGCTCCAACGTCTCGCTGACCAACGACGGGCTTGAGAACGGCGTCGGCTTCTACATCGACAACGTCTACTACGGCCGCGTCGGCCTTGCGCAGTTCGACCTCGTGGACATCCAGAGCATGGAGATCCTGCGCGGACCGCAAGGCACGCTGTTCGGCAAGAACACGACCGCAGGCGTCATCAACGTCACTTCGCGCAAGCCCACGTTCGACCCCGAACTCTCGGCCGAAGCCAGCCTTGGCAACTATGGCCACTATCAGGTCCGCGCCTCGGCATCGGGTGGTCTGATCAAGGACCTGCTGGCCGTGCGCCTGTCCGGCGCGATCAGCCAGAACGACGGGTTCCTGTGGAACAAGACCACCAACACCCGCGCCCAGAACTATCTGAACAAGAGCATTCGCGGGCAGCTGCTGTTCACGCCCGATCCCAACCTCGAAGTCCGCATCATCGGCGACTATGCAAGGCAGAAGCAGGACTATGTCCTCAACGTCTTCGCCGGCCTGCACACGACTTATGCGGACGGCACCCCGATTGCCGGCAACTTCGCCCAGCGCGCCGCGCGCTTCCCGGGTTACACGCTGCCCGACTTCGCGCCCTTCGACCGCGTGGGCGAGGCGGACAGCCACTACCAGTCGAACATGGCCGGTTACGGCGTTTCGGGCGAAGTGAACTGGAAGCTGGGCGGCCCGACGCTCACGTCCATCACCGCCTATCGCTGGTGGGACTGGGATCCGGCCAACGACGGTGACGGCACTTCGCTGCCGATCGTGGTCAAGGCCCAGCAGGCCAACCGCCAGCGCCAGTTCAGCCAAGAACTGCGCCTTGCCTCGAAGGACAATGGCACCTTCGACTGGGTGGTCGGCGCCTATTACTTCTGGCAGACCGTGCGCGGCTACGGCGCGACGGGCTATGGTTCGGCAGCCCCGCTCTGGTTCCTCGGCGCGTCCAACGCGGTGAACAATGCCGCGCTCAGCGGGTACGAGGTCAATTCCTACTCCGACCCGCAGACCAAGACGCTGGCCGCGTTCGGCCAGACCGACTGGCACATCACGCCCTCCCTCACGCTGACCACCGGCCTGCGCTTCACGCATGAAGAAAAGGACGGCGTGTTCGAGCAGTGGGTGGCGCAGGCCGCCGACATTTCCGGCTTCTCCCCCGCCGTCCAGACCCAGATCCAGGCCATTCGCGCCAGCTTCAACAAGGCCGTGCCGCTCACCCACACCAGCTTTACCGACAACAGCCTCTCGGGCCTCGTCTCGCTGAGCTGGAAGGTCGCGCCGGACGTGATGGTCTACGGCAGCTACGCGCGCGGCAACAAGTCGGGCGGGCTCAACCTGACCCAGCTTCCCTCCAGCGTCACCGATCCGACGGTGAAGCCTGAAAAGGTCGACGCATTCGAGATCGGCGTGAAGTCCCAGTTCCTCGACCACCGCGCCACGCTGAACGCCGCCGGGTTCTGGACCGAGATCAGCGATTACCAGACCGCGATCACCGATCTCGATCCCTCCAACCCGCTGGTCAGCCGCCAGTACATCGCCAACATCCCCAAGGTCCGCTCGCGCGGTATCGAGGGCGAGCTGACCGTGGCGGCGACCGACTTCCTCTCGTTCAATGCCTCGGGCACGTATACCGACGCCAGCTACATCAGTTACGACAACGCCCCGCAGGCGATCGAAAACCTCAACCACGGCGCGATCCAGGACCTTTCGGGCGCCCGCCTCCCCGGCGTTCCCAAGTGGGCCTGGACGCTGGGCGGAGACTTCAACCATGCGCTGACGACGCTCGGCGGCAAGGACGTCTCGGTCTACGCCCATGCCGACTACGCCTACCGGTCGAACTACAACACCTCGGCCTCGAACTCGGCCTGGGCGCAAGTGCCCGGTTACGGGCTGGTCAATGGGCGCATCGGTTTGCGCACCGATGACGGCCTGTGGGACCTTTCGATCTGGGCCAAGAACCTGTTCGACAAGGACTACTTCATTGCTCTGGCGCCCGCGAACACCGGTGTCGTCACCGCGCAGATCGGCGAACCCCGCACGATCGGCGTCACCCTCCGCACCAAGCTCTGACCGCCGGCTCATAACGTAGCACAGGGAACCCGCGAGCCATGCATTACCAGTCCTTCGCCCGGCAACGCCTCAGCCAGCACCAGAGCCACAGAAAGCTGGATGCATGGCGCATGTTCCGCCTCAACGCATTGGCCATTCCGATCTTTGCGGCGGCGCAGCCGGCAGTGGCCTTCGTACCGGCCATTCTGGCGCGGGACTACGGCATTCCGCTCGCGGGCCTCGGCCTTGTCTATCTGATCGGGCAGATCGCCAATTCGCTGCTCGACCCGGTGATCGGCGCGCTCAGCGATCGCACGCGCAGCCGCTTCGGACGGCGGCGGCCGTGGATCGCGGCCGGGGGCCTGCTGTTCACCCTTGGCATCGTCATGCTGTTCTTCCCGCCGCATGGCGCCGGACTGCTCTGGGTGAGCGTGGGCGTGTTCTGCTACTATGCCGGCCACTCGATCACGCTGACGACGGTGCTGGCCTGGTCCGGCGAGATCAGCGGCAATTACGATGATCGCACGCGCATCTCCTCGCAGTTCACGCTGCTGTCGGCAGTGGCGCTGGTGCTCACCCTGCTACTCCCTGCCGTTGCCGACCAGTTGCGGCCCGACGACGGCCCGCTGCGGCTGACGCTGTTCGGCACGCTTATACTGGTGACGGCAGTGCCCGCGCTGCTGCTCACGCTTACCGGCGTGCCGGATCGCAGCGCCCCGGCCGACAGCGAGCCTTTCGCCTTCGGCAAGTCGATCAAGGCGATCTTCGGCAACCCGCTGCTGCTGCGCGTGCTGGCGGCGGACGCGGCCGTCACTGCCGGACAGGGCGTGCGCACCGCGCTGCTGCTGTTCGTCATCACCCTCTACTTCCACCGGCCGGAATGGGCGGCGGGCTTCTTCCTGCTCCAGTACGCGTTCGGCGTGCTCGCCGGGCCGATCTGGCAGCGCATCGGCCTCGTTCTGGGCAAGGGACGGGCCGCCGTGCTGGCCGAAGTGGCGCAGGCCGTCATCAATCTGGGGCTGGTGTTCCTCACCCCCGACCGTTTCGGCCTGATGGTCTTCCTCGCCATCGCGCAGGGCCTGACGCAAAGCTCGGGCAACCTGATGCTGCGGTCGATGGTGGCGGACATTGCCGACCTCCACCGCGCCGAAACCGGCGAGGACCGGGTGGGCCTTTACTACTCGGTCTTCAGCGTCTCGATGAAGCTGGGCCCGGCACTCGCCTTCGGCATCGCCCTGCCGCTCGTCACGGCTTTCGGGTTCAACCCCGCCGCCGCCACCAACACGCCCACTGCGCTGAACGGCCTGCTGCTGGTCTTCGCACTCGGTCCGGCACTGGGCCATGCGCTGGCCGCCGTGCTGGTCTCCCGCTTCCCGCTCGACGCCTCGCGCCATGCGGAAATCCGCCGCCAGATCGAAGCGCGCGACGATGTCTACGCCGCCGCCGCTCTGGTTCCTGCCGAATGAATTTTCACGTCCCCCTGATAACGACGAAGGAGTAAATGCCATGACCACCATTGCCACTTACGCCAATGCCAAGGACCCCAGCTCCCCGCTCGACATCGCACCGATCACCGGCACCATCGGCGCCGAAATCCGGGGCGTGACGCTCTCGGGCGATCTCGACGGCGAGACCGTGCAGCACATCAAGGACGCGCTCGTCCGTCACAAGGTCGTGTTCTTCCGCGGCCAGCACGAATTGAACGACGAGCGCCATGAGGCCTTCGCCTCGCTGTTCGGCGCGCCGGTCGCCCACCCGACGGTGCCGGTCGCCGAAGGCTCGAGCTACCTGCTCGAACTGGACAGCAAGGAAGGCTACGCCGCCTCCACCTGGCATACCGACGTGACCTTTACCGACGCCTATCCCTCGGGCTCGATCCTGCGCGCGATCACCATTCCCGAAGCGGGCGGTGACACCGTCTGGGCCAATACCGAAACCGCTTACGAAGGCCTGCCGGAAAGCCTGCGCCAGCTGGTGAACAATCTCTGGGCGGTCCACTCGAACGACTACGACTATGCCCAGGTCCTCGCCAATACGCCCAAGGCCAGCGAAGTGGCCGAAGAGCGCCAGAAGTACCACAAGAACATCTTCGCCGCGACCGTCTACGAGACCGAGCACCCGCTGGTCCGCGTGCACCCGGTCTCGGGCCAGCGCAGTCTGCTGCTGGGCCACTTCGTGAAGCGCATCGTCGGCCTCAACCAGGCGGATTCGGCGCGGCTCTTCGCGATTCTGCAAGACCACATCACCCGCCCCGAGAACGTCGTGCGCTGGCGCTGGCAGCCCGGTGACGTGGCGTTCTGGGACAACCAGGCGACCCAGCACCGCGCCGTCTCCGACTTCGGCCTCCAGCGCCGCACCCTGCGCCGCGCGACGATCGCGGGCGTGGTGCCAGTGGGCCTCGACGGCCGCAGCAGCCGCACGATCCGCAAGGAAAAGGCCACCACTTACGAACCGGCCTGATCCTTCCACCCTGTAGGGCCGACTACTGGAGCGCAATCCGTCCGTTCGGAATCGGATTGCGCTCCATTTTTATCGTTTGTTTGCCGCAGTCCCGCGCCGCGCACCCAACCGCGGCGCGGGACTTTTTTGCGCCAAATTCTCCATCCGCATTCTCGATTTTCAGGAAATCCTCGATGTCTGCCAAGCGTCTTTTCAGTTTCGCCACCGCTCTCAGTGCGGCGCTGCTTGCCACCACTGCCGCCAGCCCGGCCGCCGCCCAGAGCGCACCCAGCGCCGCCCCCGCCCCGGTTCCCTCGGCCGCGCGTCCGAACTTCCTGGTGATCGTGGCCGACGATCTCGGCTGGTCCGACCTCGGCGCCTTCGGCGGTGAGATCTCCACGCCCAATCTCGACCGTCTCGCGCTAAGCGGGCTGCGCCTCACCGGTTTCCATACTGCGCCGACCTGCTCGCCCACGCGCTCGATGCTGCTGTCGGGCACCGACAATCACCTTGCCGGGCTGGGCAACATGGCCGAACTGACCGCGCCCAACCAGAAGGAGCAGCCGGGCTACGAAGGCTATCTGCGCCCCGAAGTCGCCTCGCTGGCAGAGCGCCTCGCCGCCGGCGGCTATCGCACGCTGATTTCCGGCAAGTGGCACCTTGGCCTCAAGCCCGAGCAGGACCCGCATGCACGCGGCTTCCAGTACAGCTTCGCGCTGCTGCAAGGCGGCGCCAACCACTTCGGCCTCGATCAGTCGGCCGATCCCACCAAGGGCGCGACTTATACGCGCGACGGCAAGGTCCTCGCCTCGCTGCCCGCCGGGTTCTATTCGTCCGACGCCTTTGCCGGCAACCTGATCGAAGAGTTGCAGCGCAGCCGCAAGGACACGCCGGACAAGCCGTTCTTCGCCTATCTGACCTTCACCGCGCCGCACTGGCCGATGCAGGCACCGGACGAGGACATTGCCCGCCAGCACGGTCGCTATGATGCCGGATTCGAAGCGATCCGCGCCGCGCGTCTGGCCCGGCAGGAACAGCTCGGGCTCATCGCCAAGGGCACGGTCGCGCACACCCCGCGCGCGCCGCGCGGCGGGTGGGACGGCCTCTCCGTCGCCGACAAGCGCGAGGCCGCGCGCAACATGGAGATCTACGCCGCGATGGTCGCGCGCATGGACGCCAACGTGGGCCATGTGATCGACGCGCTGCGCGCCAGCGGTGAACTCGACAATACCGTGATCGTGTTCCTGGCCGACAACGGCGCCGAGGCGCTCGACGCCAAGACCACCGGCGCCAAGATGCTCGCCCGCTACACCACGACCGCGAACAACGCGCTCGACAATCTCGGCAAGGGCACCAGCTACACGACCTATGGCCCCGAATGGGCACAGGCCGGCACCGCGCCTTCGTGGCTGACCAAGGCTTATGCTTCGGAGGGCGGCACGCGCACGACGGCCTTCGTCAACTTCAGGGGTCTCGCTCACCCCAAGAGCATCGGCGGCGCCTATGTGAGCGTGGCCGACATTGCGCCGACCCTGCTCGACTACGCCGGTATCCCGAGCGGCGGCACCACGTTCGAGGGTCGCACCGTGCTGCCGATAACCGGCAAGAGCGCGCGCCCCTGGCTGGAAGGCAAGGCTGCCTTCGTCCATGCCGCCAACGAGCCGATCGGCACCGAACTGTTCGGCAGCCGCGCGCTGCGCAAGGGCGACTGGAAGGCTACCGATGTGGGTGACGGCCAGTGGCGCCTGTTCAATATCGCCGCCGATCCCGGCGAAACGCAGGACCTTTCGGACAAATATCCCGACAAGCTGCGCGAACTCGCGGCGGACTGGGATGTCTACGCCAAGGCGAACCATGTGATCCTGCCGGATCAAGTGCTCTACCGCCCGTAAATGCGGATGCCCCCTCACGTGGTTGTCGCCACGTGAGGGGCACTTTTTTCAGAGCTTCGCCTGAATGCCCACAAAGACGCGCTGGCCGGGGTAGTAAAGCTCCAGCGGCATGTCTTTGTTGATGTAGGTCTTCGAGTATTCCTTATTGATGTTCTGCATCTCGAAGAACACGTCGAGGTGATACTGCGGGAAGCGAAGGGTAATCTTGCCGTCCAGGTAACCTTCGGCCTTGCGGTAGATCGGGTTGTTGCCGTTGGTGGCATCGATCACCGTGTCCAGCCACTTGGAGCGATAGTTGTAGCTCAGGCGGGCGTTGAGCATGCCTTTGTCATAGAACACGCTGGCATTGTAGGTGTAGGTCGAAAGGCCCGGATATTCCTTCAGCGGACCGCCCGTCGCGACATTGGTGAGGTTGGTGCGGATGGCGCGGGCATAGGTGAAGTTGCCCGAGGCACCGAAACCGTCGAGCGGCTTGGGCAGGAACGTGAACACCGTCTGCGCGCTCGCCTCGATACCGTCGAGCAGCGCACCGCTGCCGTTCACGGGCTGGCGGACGGTGTAGGTAATGCCGTCGTGGAACAGGTCCACGCCGTCGCGCAGGACGTTGCCGATCACGAAGCTGGATTCGGACTTCTTGTAATAGCCAAGGCTCAGCATCGTGTCCGGGTTCGGATACCAGGCGAGGTTCACTTCCCACTGGTCCGCGCGGTAGGGCTTCAGGTCCGGATTGCCTGCGGTGCAGACATCGTCTGCGCCGGAGATCGTCTGGTCGTCCACGCAGTTGATGTTCGGCACCAGATCGGTCGGCTTGGGCCGCGCAAGGTTCTGGGCATAGTTGGCGCGCAGATAGAGGTTGGGCTGGATTTCGAGGTTGGCGTTGAACGCGGGCAGAACATCCGTGTAGCTGTTCGAGATCTCGGCCTCTTGCGCGGCGACGACCACCGTCTCGGTGCCGCCGGTCGCATTGATCCGGGTGACGCGGCTGATGTTGGTGCCAAGGCCCTTGTCCTCGGTATGCGTCCAGCGAACACCCGCGTTGCCGGTGAGGTTCATGCCGAAGATCTGGGTGTCGATATCGAGCATGGCATAGCCCGCCAGCACCGATTCCGTGATCTTGGCGCTGGGGATCTGCGGATAGCCGTCGGCAAAGCGCACAAGGTCATGATCGAAGCCCGACAGATCGTAGATCTGCGACAGCACGCTGGAATCGAAGTTGGGATAGGCCAGCCGGCTCGGAATGCCCGAAGGCGCGTTCTTGAGGCCGGTGTAGAGCGGCGCGCCGCCCGTCACCCCGCCCAGCGACGAGATCAGCGAGGCGTACTGCGCGGGCGTGATGTAATAAGTATTGCCGTTGCGTGCCTGCGTGGGGTTGTTCTGGATCGTGGTGGTGTACGAGACGTTCGCGGTCGACTGATAGGTCAAAGTCGCGGGATCGATCAGCATCGAGCCGCCGCCGAGATAGTTCAGGAACTTCTGACGACGAGCCTGCGCGCCGAACTCGAACTTGCTGACGATGGGGTGGTCGATCTCCCAGTCCGCATCGAACTTCAGCTGATCTTCGGTGTTGTTGTATTCGGCCGGGCGGTACTGGAGCCCGGGCCCGTAGATCGGCAGGACCTGCCCATTAGCATCGGTGCGGGTGGCGTCAGAATAGACCGACGGATTGGCCGGATCGAAGTTCGAAGGGAACTGGAAGACCGGAATGCCCTGCGCATTGTTGCGGTCGATCACGATGCCGGAAACGCTCGTGCCCAGCGAGATCAGGTTGGTTTCCGAATCCGTGTGCGCGGTGGCATGCGATCCCAGGAAATCGATGTGCAGCTTGCTGAGATCCCAGCGGAACCCGCCGGAGAAGTACTTCGAATTCTGGTCATAGCTGAAATCGCGGCGCTGCACGCCGACGATGTTGGCCGCACCGCCCCAGTTGGGCGCAGCCGCCGTGCCGAGGTTCACGGCATTGAGCGCGGTGGTCAGGCCGGTGACGACGTGGTTCTCATTTACCGTCGACGTGCCGAGCGCCACCTGTTGGCGCGATGTGCCGCCACCGGCACCGGCGGCAAGCTGCGGATCCAGGTTAAAGCGCTGGATCGTGCCGAGATCGACCGAGTAATTGACGTCCTGAAGCGTCTGGTTGCGCACGTTGATCTGCACATTGGAATAGGCGCGGAAGTTCGGCGCGATCTGATATTGCAGCGTGAGATCGCCGGAAATGCGCTTGTCTTCGCGCACGAGGTTGCGATAACGCGGCGTCTTCGGGGCCCAGTCGAAGAACTGGGTTTCGCAGGCGAGGCGGTTGGCGGTGGCCTTCGCCGCGCTTGCCCCGCCGACACCGGCGCAGCTCTCGTAAGTATTGTAGCCCGCATAGAGCGGATCGGCGACGGTCTTCTCGGTCGAATGATCGAAGTCGGCAATGCGCGCCCAGCCGGTATTGCTGATGTAGTCCTGCCGGGTAACCACATCGCTGTATGTGGCGTTCAGCAGCACGCCGAGACCGTCGATCAGGAACCGGGGCGTGCCCGCGAAGAACGAGACGCGCGGGCGCCAGTTCTCGGTGGTGTCGAGGTGCTGGCCGGACACGCTGAGCGACAGGATCGGCTTCATCAGCTCAAGCGGCTTGCGGGTTTCCACGCGCACGGTGCCGCCGATGCCACCTTCGGTAAGATCGACCGCGTAGCCCTTGTAGACGTCGATCGACTTGACCAGTTCGGCCGCCAGTTCGCGGAAGTCGCCCGAACGATCGCCGGTGGCGCTGACCTGGCTGACGCCGTTGATTTCCACGCGGTTGAGATCGGGCTCGACGCCGCGGATCGAGACTTTCACGCCTTCGCCGAAATCGCGGCTGAGCTGAACGCCGGTGATGCGGGCGAGTGAATCGCCAATGTTCTTGTCCGGGAAGCTGGCGATGTCGTCGGCAACGATGGAATCGACGATGGTGCGGGCCTGCCGCTTGCGGTTGATCGCCGACTGGAGTGAGGCGCGCGTGCCGACGACGACGATGTCGTTGGCGGTGGTGATCGCCTTTTCGGCGGTCTTTTCGTCGACCTTGGCGGTCACTTGATCGTCGGCTGATGGAGAGTCGCTCGACGACGGGTTTGACGGCCCATTTGTCTGAGCAATAGCCGGAGCGGAAACCGTCAGTGCAACGGCAAGGGCGAACCCGGAGGCTCCCTGCAACACCCGATGACCAAGGCGGTTTGCGTGAATAATGGACGTAACTTCAGCGTTCTGAGCCGGCATAGCCTCTCCCCTCTTTCCCCTGACGATCTCGCTTGTCCGGTTTTCCGGCGTCGGATCGAATCACTTTCTAGACGGACACTTATGGAACCGATATGTGGGATGCAATGCTATAATTTGGACCTTATCGGTTCCATATCAGGAGGATGATGCAAATGGCGGCCCAAATCCGTGCGCTGGCCCTGATGGCCGGGCTTGTTTCCCTGTTCCCGCTGACGGGCCCTGCCCTTGCCGCGACTCCGGCGGCGCGCATGGCTCCGGAACGGCTCGATCGCGGGGCCGTGGCGCTACCCGCCAAGGATGGCGGCGTGCTCGTGAATTGGCGGTTTTTGAACACCGATCCCAAGAATGCCCGCTTCCGCGTGCTGCGCGACGGCGCGCCGATCCACGTCACCAAGCCCGGCGAGGCGACGGCTTTCGTGGATGCACAGGGCACGACAAAAAGCGCTTACACGGTGGAGCGCATCGGCGACCGCGCGGGGCCGCAGCGGGCCATGATGTGGGACAAGGGCTATCTCTCGATCCCGCTCGTCCCGCCGGCGGACGGCGTGACGCCCTCCGGCGAGGCCTATTCCTACACGGCCAACGATGCCAGCGTGGGCGATCTCGACGGTGACGGCCGCTACGAAATCGTGCTCAAGTGGGATCCCACCAACAGCCATGACAACAGCCAGACCGGCTATACCGGCGACGTCTTCCTCGATGCCTATCGCCTTGACGGCACGCGGCTCTGGCGCATCGACCTTGGCCGCAACATCCGCGCCGGGGCGCATTACACGCAGTTCCTCGTCTTCGATTTCGATGGCGACGGACGCGCCGAAGTGGCGATGAAGACCGCCGACGGCACCGTGGACGGCACCGGCAAAGCGATCGGCGATGCCAATGCCGACTGGCGCAGCACGGGCGGCGAAGTGCCGCAGCAGGACCGCACCGGCGCGAAAGTGCTGGCGGACGGCACCAAGGTTGCGCCGATGCAGGGCCGCATCGTCAAGGGCCCCGAATATCTCACCGTGTTCGAGGGCCTGACCGGCAAGGCGCTTGCCACCGCGCCTTACGATCCGCCGCGCTATCCGGGCGGCAACCCGACGCCGGAACAACTCGCCGCGACATGGGGCGATGGCTACGCCAATCGCTCGGACCGCTTCCTTGCGGGCGTCGCCTATCTCGACGGCCACCAGCCGAGCATGGTCTTCGGGCGCGGTTACTATTCCCGCACCGCCATCGCCGCGTGGGACTGGCGTGGCGGCAAGCTGACCGAGCGCTGGCTGTTCGACAGCGCCGCGCCGGGTAATGAGGATTACGCCGGTCGCGGCAACCACCAGCTTTCCATCGCCGATGTCGATGGCGACGGCCGCGACGAGGTGATCTACGGATCGATGGCCGTGGATGACACCGGCAAGGGCCTCTGGACCCGCCCGCTGTTCCACGGCGACACCATGCATGTCGGCGATCTCGATCCCGCCCGTCCGGGCCTCGAAAAGTTCGGCGTCTTCGAGGAAATCCGGCACAATGGCGGCCTCGGCTCGGCCCTGCTCGATGCCCGGACCGGCGAAGTGCTGTGGAGCAAACCCGCCGAGGAAGACGCCGGACGCGGCCTCGCCGCCGATATCGATCCGCGCCACTATGGCGACGAGTTCTGGGGCGCCAATTCGGATCGACTTTTCGACACCAAGGGCCAACCGATCGGCCCGCACCCGCGCCAGACGAACTTTGCAATCTGGTGGGACGGCGATCTGCTGCGCGAACTGCTGGACGGCACGACGATCTCCAAGTGGGACTGGGAGCACGGAACCACCACGCCGCTGCTCGCGCCCGACGGTCTCGCCTCGAACAACGGCACCAAGGCGACGCCCGCGCTTCAGGCCGATCTCATCGGCGACTGGCGTGAGGAAGTGATCTGGCGCCGGGCCGACAACCGCGAACTGCGCATCTACACCACGCCTTTCGCCACCCCGCATCGCTTCGTCACGCTGATGCAGGATCCGGTCTACCGGGCGGGCGTGGCCTGGCAGAACACCGCCTACAACCAGCCGCCGCATACCGGCTTCTACCTTGGCGCGGGGCCGAACGAGAGCGCTGAAGAGCGCGCCCACGCCAGCGAGCGAACGAAAGGGCACCAACTCCCAACCTTCGTCATTGCGAGCGTAGCGAAGCAATCCAGGGCAGCCCGGCGCCGCTCTGGATTGCCGCGTCGGCTTCGCCTCCTCGCAATGACGAAGGAGATAGGGCCATCTCGGGCGCAATTTACGTCGCAGCGCCAGTTGACGACTCAACCCACATAATGAAATATGATCCCACATAAGGCACTTACGAGGTGCCACACCCAAGGGAGAGAGCATGACCAAGCCGGGCTGGAGCCGTCGCGAGATATTGGCCCAAACGCTGGCGACATCCGCCGTTGCGGGATCCATGGCGCTGATGTCCGGGCGCGCGAACGCCGCGACGACACCGGGCGGCGCGCAGGAGCCGCTCGGCTCGGGAATCGCACCGGGCGACGACGTGGTCTGGCTCGACGGCGCGCCGCCGTCCGGCGCCGATAGCCAGAACTGGGGCCAAAGCTGGGGCCAGCCCTGGCCACGCGGCACGCGGCTCGACAAGCGCGGCTATGTTCTCGAAAGCGCGGGCGGCGCGCGCGAAGCGCTTCAGACATGGCCGATGGCATGGTGGCCGGACGGTTCGATCAAGTGGACCGGCCACGCTCTGCCCGCCGGCGGCGGTCAGGCGAGCGGCCTGCGCGTTGTCCCCGGCTCCGCAAAACCGGCACAGACCCTGTTCCTGCGCGAGGCGGGCGATACGATCACCGTCACGGTCGGCCAGACGGTCTGGACCGTCGGCCGTTCCGGCGAGGCGCTGATCCGCTCGGCGCGCGTCGGCTCCAACGACGTGCTGCAATCGGTGCGCCTTATCGCCAGCGCGCAGGACCGACCGGACGATGAGGACGGCGCCCCGGCCCTCGCCCGCTGGACCGGCACGATCGAGAGCGCCACGGTCGAACAGAGCGGCCCGATCCGCGCGGTCGTGAAACTCGATGGCCGCCATCGCGGCAGCGAGGGCGACTGGATGCCCTTCTCCGTGCGCCTCTATTTCCACGCCGGGGCGGACAGCGTGCGCATCGTCCATTCGATGGTGTTCGACGGCGATCCGGCCAAGCGCTTCATCCGCGGGCTCGGCCTGGAAGGCGCGGTGCCGATGCGCGACAAGCTCCATGACCGCCACGTACGCTTCGCAGGCGAGAACGGCGGCCTCTGGGCCGAAGCAGTGCGCCCGCTCACCGGCCTGCGCCGCGATCCCGGCAAGGCCTTCCGCAGCGCGCAAGTGGCCGGGCAGGCAACGCCCCCGCTCGACCAGATGAGCCCGGCGCTGCGGCAAAACCTCGATTACGTGCCCGCATTCGGGGATTTCCGCCTGCGCCAGCCCAATGCGGACGGGTTCTCGATCATCAAGCGCACGCGGCCCGGCTTCGGGTGGATCGATGTCGATACGGCAGGCCGCTGCCCCGGCCTCGGCTATATCGGCGGGCCTTCGGGCGGCGTGGCTTTCGGTATGCACGACTTCTGGCAGCGCTGCCCGGTCGGCCTCGACGTGGCCGACGCCGCCGGTGACACCGCGCGTTTCACCGTCTGGTACCATGCCCCCGATGCCCCGGCGATGGACTTGCGCTTCTACCACGACGTCATGGGCATGGACGACTACGAGAAGCAGAACGCGGGCCTCGATGCGACTTACGAGGACTACGAGCCGGGCTGGGGCGATCCCTCCGGCGTGGCCCGCACCACCGAGTTCCGCCTCTGGGCCCTGCCCGCCACGCCCTCGCGCGAACGACTGGCCGGGATGGGGCAGAACCTTGCCGCGCCGCCGCGCCTGGTCGCCAATGTCGCGCGCGTTCATTCGGCCGGGATGTTCGGCCCGTGGAGCCCCATCGCCAAGGGCGGACCGCTGCGCGAAAAAGTGGAAACGCGGGCCAAGCGCGAACTCGATTTCTACATCGGGCAAGTGGACCAGCGCCGCTGGTACGGCTTCTGGAACTACGGCGACGTCATGCACAGCTATGACAACGACCGGCACGTCTGGCGCTACGACATCGGCGGCTTCGCGTGGGACAACAGCGAACTCTCGACCGACCTCTGGCTCTGGTACGGCTTCCTGCGCACCGGCCGCGCCGATGTGTTCCGTCTGGCCGAGGCAATGACGCGCCATACCGGCGAAGTCGATGTCTATCACTCCGGCCGCTTCAAGGGCCTCGGCACCCGCCACGGCGTGCAGCACTGGGGGGACAGTTCGAAGCAGCCGCGCATTTCCAACGCCGCATTCCGCCGCTTCTACTATTATCTCACCACCGACGAACGCTGCGGAGACCTGATGCACGCGCTGGTCGATAGCGACCATGCGCTGAAGACGGTCGATATCGGCCGCAAGGTCCTCCACCGCGCCGAGCCCCTCGCCGGAACCGGCGCGGTAGTGCCGGAGCAGCCGCTGGCAGAAGGTCAGGTCTTCATGCAGTTCGGCACGGTCTGGGGCTCTCTGCTGGGCGCATGGCTGACCGAGTGGGAACGCACGCGCGACACCCGCTGGCGCGACCGCATCGTCGCGGGCATGCGCTCAATCGCGGCCATGCCCAAGGGCTGGCTGGCGGGCGGCGGCGCCCTCGACCTTGCCAGCGGCCGCTTTGTCAGCGGCGGGAACGAGGTGAACATGAGCCACCTCAACGGCGTGTTCGGCGTGTTCGAAATCACTGCCGAACTGCTCGAACTGGTGGACGAGCCCGCCTATCGCAAGGTCTGGCTCGAATACTGCGAACTTTACAACGCGCCCGAAGCCGAGTTCCGCGCCCGCACCGGCTCCCCCGGCAAGGGCCGCGCGCTGACGCAGGCGCATTCGCGCTTTACCGCTTATGCCGGGGTGCAGCTCGGCAAGCCGGAACTGGTCAAACGCGCGTGGGGCGAATTCTTCGGCGCGGGCGACCGCGAAGGCCGAGACCAGTCGCGCGGCGCGCACCGGGTGGACGGCGCCGCCGTGCTCAAGCCGGTGGACGAGATCGCCGAAGTCTCCACCAACGACGCCGCGCAGTGGGGCATCGCCGCCACCGTGAACCTCACGCTGATCGGGGATGTGCTGGAATGAGAGCCCTCGCTGCCGCCGTGATGCTGGCGCTGCTCCCGGCGGCAGCGAGTGCACAGGCTGACGACTTCCGCCACGGCCTCTCACACTGGCGCGTCGAGGCCGAGGCAGCCTCGCGCGTCAGCGTAGAGGGCGGCGTGATGGACATCGATGCGCCGCAAGGGATCTCGGTCTGGTGGACTGGCGAACTCAGCGGGCCTGTCGCCATCGAATACGAAGTCATGGCGGTCTCCGAAGGCGGGAAGAACGATGCGGTAAGCGACGTCAACGCCTTCTGGATGGCCACCGATCCTGCCGCTCCGGACGGATCACCGCTGACGAACCCGCGCAGCGGGGCGTTTGGGCGTTATGACACGCTGAAGACCTACTACGTGGGCATCGGCGGCAACCGCAACACCACCACGCGGATGCGCCGCTATGTGGGTGAGGCGGGGAACCGGCCGCTGCTGCCCGAGCATGACCGGTCGGACCCTGCCGCGCTGCTGGTGGCAAACCGATGGGTGCCGATGCGCCTTGCCGCCGATGGCGCGACGGTGACCGTGGACTACGACGGCAAGCGGCTCTTCACGATGACGGACGCCGATCTCTACCGCCGGGGCTGGTTCGCCTTGCGCACGACGAAGAGCCATCTGCGCATTCGCAATTTCCGGATCGTGCCGCTTGGGGCCAAGCGCTGAGGCCGCGTATAGCCCCGCACCGCCTGCCCCCTTCCTCTCCGTCGTCCCCGCGCAGGCGGGGACCCCGCTTTCCTTGGCGGGCGTGGCGAAATGGAAGCGGTGCCCCCGCCCGCGCGGGGGCGACGCGGTGTTTTGCCGGTTCGTTCCTGCTCTCACGCCCCGTCGGAGGGAATTTTCCACCCATGCCGAGCCCCGAACCGCGCGAAACGCGTGAGCCACACCCCGGCGCGGCCGTCCGGTTCGAACAGCGGCGCGCCGTGACCGCCCTTTTCGATCACGAAGAGTTCGGAAGGTATCTTCGCCGCCCGGCAGCCTTCGAACATGGCGAGGCTGTTGCCGCAATCGACCACGGTATCGTCCGCCGCATGGCCCAGCAGGATCGGCGGCGTCGTCGCGGGAACGTCGAGATTGACCGAATACCGCCGCGAGAGTTCCTCGCTCGGGTTCGCGCCGAGAAGCTCGCTGCGCGACTGCGCATGGGCAAGCGGCGGCACCATGCTGACGACCGGGAAGAACATGCCCGCAACGATCGGCCGCGCGTCCAGCGCATCGGCGGCATCGACCGGCTCGTAGACTTTCACCCCCGCCCGCGTGGCAAGGCTGCCGCACAAGTGCCCGCCTGCAGAGAAGCCGATAGCCGCCACGTTGGCCGGGTCCACGCCCCACTTCGCGGCATTGGCGCGGATCACGCGCATGGCGCGCTGGGCGTCCTGCAAGGGCGTGTCCGGTCCGCCGGTCCAGCCGTCATGCGGCAGGCGATAGAGCAGTTCGAACGCCGTCACCCCCTGACTGGCGAACCAGCGCGAAGTCGCGGAAGGCTTCGTACCCATGGCGACGCGCGCATAGCCGCCGCCCGGCATCGTCAGCACCGCCGCGCCGGTGGGCCTCGCCGCCGGGCAGACGGTCAGCATCGGCACCGCGACATGGGGCCACGCGAAATCGTCGGGGTTGCTCTTGTTGGAGCGCAGCACGCGCTCCTCGGTCACGCCGCCCTTGGGCAGCCCCGGCGGCGAGCCCGGCCAGATCGGGAAACGCTCGCCCGTCACGACGCTTTCGCCGCTTGCAGCCAGCGCCCGGCCGGACAGCAGCGGGGCCGCGGCCAAGGCAGTAAGCGAACCCAGAAACTGGCGGCGGTCACTCGACATATTGCACAAAGCCTTGGAACGATAAAGAAGATGGCTGACTATATGACTAAATAGCCTTCATCAACTTGAATTTTCGTGAAACATTCAGTCGAATTATCTCGGATAATTCGATCGATTATCTGTTTTTAATTCGTTCAATTCGCACCATGGTCCATATCAATCGCAACATTATGCGAAGTAATTGATATTTTCCATTTTCAAGAACGCCTAAATGACCGGATATATTCGTACAACACAGCGCAGAGACGCCGCTATACTCTCTACGACACGACGCATGCGAAGCTTTCATGCCGCAGGAAGCAACATCCCGGACCAATCGCCGGATCGTTGCAGGTCGCCCGTAGCGTGGGCGCGTCCGTAATCGCGGCCGGGAGGATTCAGTCTAAATCTCAGGCGCTGCCGGAGGTCCTCGTCGGCGCCAGAGACATCCGCTGTTCCAGGACGGCCTTTGTCATGTCCACCAGTTCGGCAATCGGCTCTGCATTCTCGCGCGCGTAGAGCGAGACGACCATCGGGGCCGCTTCGCCCAACCCTGTCAATCGGCGCAAGGCCCTGCCCTCCACCACCGAGCGGGGCAGCAGCGACAGGCCCATGCCCGCCTCCGTCGCGGCCAGAACGCTCTGCAGGCTGCTGCCGGTAAAAGCGACATACCACCGCCGCCCAGCCGTTTCGAGCGCGCGGAACATCGGCTCGCGGTAAAGGCCGCCGGGGGGAAAGGTGACCAGCGGCACCGGATCACGCGCCTCTACCGCGTGATCGCGGGCGGCGAACCAGCCGAGCGGCTCGGGATAACTGGCGCGGCAATCGGGCGCGGGCCGGTCTTCCTTGACGACGACAAGATCGAATTCGCCCTGCCGGTACCGCGCCGCGAGATCGCGGCTGAGGCCGGTAACGACATCCAGGCGGATGCGGCTGTTGGCCGCCGCGAAACCGGCAAGCCGCTGCGCCATGGCCGGCGTTGCCAGATCTTCGGGCAAGCCGATGGAAACCCCCGCCGTGCCAGCCGGATCGCGCAGGAGGTTACGCGCTTCCTCATCAAGTTGAAGGATGCGCCGCGCGTGGCCAAGCAGCCGCTCCCCCATGGCGGTGGGGCGCACCGGGCGCGCCGCCCTGTCGATCAGCGGATGACCTGCCGCTTCCTCCAGCCGGCCCAATTGCTGGCTGATCGTGGACTGCGTCATCCCCAATTGCTCCGCCGCGCGGGTGAAATGGCCGCTATCGACGATGGCCACGAAACTGCGCAGGAGTCTGGGATCGAGCATGTCAATCATGCATATATAGAATGATATGCATTCTGACATCTAATTTGTGAATGCATCTGCGATCTCCTACGAAGGCGACAAAGGAGACAGGTGCCCATGAAGTTTCTTGCCCCGTTGATCGCTGGCCTCATGGCCTCCGCATCGCCCGCTCTGGCGGCAAGCGAGGGCGACCTGATGATCCGCCACGTCACCGTGATCGACGTGGAGCATGCGCGCGAGGTGAAGGATCAGGCCGTGGTGCTGCGCGGGGCGGACATCGTCGCGGTGGGCGGCGATGGCGAAGTTGCCCGCCAGTGGCACGCGCAGGATGTAGTGGAGGGCAAGGGCCGCTTCCTGATCCCCGGGCTATGGGACATGCATGTCCACTTCGGCGGCGGGCCGGACCTGATCGAAGAGAACAAGGCCCTCCTTCCGCTCTATGTCGCGCATGGCATCACCACGATCCGCGACTGTTCGGGCGACCTTCCCGATCAGGTGCTCGCCTGGCGCGGAGAGATCGCCAATGGCACGCTGTTCGGCCCGCGTCTGCTGACGTCCGGTGCCAAGATCGAAGGCATCAAGCCGGTGTGGAAGGGCACCATCGAAGTGGGCAGCAAGGCCGATGTCGATGCCGCGCTCGCCCGCCTGCAGGACCGCGACAAGGTGGACTTCGTGAAGATCACCGACAGCACGCTGGATCCGCAGCTGTTCCTCTATGCCGTATCGCAGGCCAAGGCGCGCGGGCTGCGCACCTCCGGCCACATCCCGATGGCGCTGACCGTCGGGCAGGCGGTGGACGCGGGGATCAGCTCGATCGAGCATATCGACTATGCCTACAAGGCCGGCGTCAAGGACGAGGCGGCAATCGCGGCGGACTTCGCGGCTGGCCGCATCGACCGCGCGGAAGCGAACCGGCGGCTCGACGCCGGGTTCGACCCCGCCACCGCCATGGCCTCCTACCGCAACTTTGCGCAGAAAGGCGTCTTCGTCACGCCGACGCTCAACGGCGGCCGCGTCCTCGCCTGGCTGGACGCGGACGACCATGCCCACGATCCTTACCTCGCCTATATCGGCCCGAAACTGCGCAAGACCTATGACTGGCGCATCGAGCGCGCGGCCAAGGCGGACGCGGCAGCCATCGAGGCCCGCCACGCCCATTTCGAGCATGAGGCGGCCGTGCTGCCGATGCTGGAAAAGGCCGGTGTGACGGTGATCGCGGGCACCGACGCGGGCTTCCTCAATTCCTTCAACTATCCCGGCATCGGCCTGCACGACGAACTATCGCTGTTCGTGAAGGAAGGGCTCACGCCCGCGCAGGCATTGTCCGCCGCCACCCGCGCCGGCCCGGCATGGTTCGGCCTGCTCGACCGCTACGGCGCGGTGAAGAGCGGCATGGCGGCCGATCTGGTGTTGCTGGACCGCGATCCGCTGAAGGACATTTCCGCGACGCGCGCGATCCGGGCAGTGGTGATGCGCGGCAAGCTGCACGACCGCGCGGCGCTCGATACGATGCTGGCCGAAACCCGCAGCAAGGTGGCGGCGTGGAACGCTGCCGAAAGCAACGGAGCGGCGCAATGATCGACCGCCTCTTCACCAATGCCGTGCTGCCGGACGGACGCTCGGTCGACCTTTCGATACGGGATGGGCGCTTCGCTGCCATTGGCCCCGACCTTTCCGCCGACGCGGCAACGGAAACGGTCGATCTGGGCGGCAAGCTGGTGCTGCCCGGCTTCGTCGACGGCCATATCCATCTCGACAAGAGCTTCGTTGGTGAGCCCTGGCAACCCCACCGCCCGGCCGCGAGCCTGCGGGAACGGCTTGCCGCCGAGAAAGCGCTGCTGGCGAAAGTACGCCCCACCGCCCAGCGCGCCGATGCGCTGATCGCCCAAGTCGCCGCCTTCGGCACGGTTGCCATGCGCAGCCACGTCGATGTCGATGCCACCACCGGCCTCTCCCACCTTCACGCGGTGATGGAAGCGCGGGAGAAATGGCGCGACCGGATGGACATCGAACTGGTCGCCTTCCCGCAGGCCGGCATCCTGACCTGCCCTGGCACGGCCGACATTCTGGAGGCAGCCATCGCCGACGGCGCCGAAGTGGTGGGCGGCATCGATCCCGAGGGCATGGACGGCGATTCCGACGGGCATCTTGACGTGGTCTTCGGCCTTGCCGACCGGCGCGGCGCGAAGATCGACATCCACCTCCACGAAGGCGGCGCGGGCGGCATCGCGCAGCTCCATCGCATCGCCGCGCGCACGAAGGCGCTGGGCCTTGGCGAGCGCGTGGCGGTCAGCCATGCCTATGCGCTGGGCGATGTGGACGGGGCCGTGCTGGACGGCATTGCCCGCGCGCTGGCCGATGCGGGCGTGGCGATCATGACCAATGCGCCCGGCGACCGTGCCTTCCCGCCCATTCTTCGCCTGCGCGAACATGGGGTCAGGGTCTTTGCCGGCAACGACAATATTCGCGATGCCTGGTGGCCCTACGGCAATGGCGACATGCTCCAGCGGGCCATGCTGATCGGCTACCGTTCGGGCTTCTACCGCGACGAGGAACTGGCCGGCGCGCTGGCCATGGCGACGGAAGAAGCGGCACGCGCACTCGGGCTGGAGCCGCCCCGGCTGGAGGTCGGTATGGCGGCCAGCTTCGTCGCCCTGGAGGCCGATACGCCGGCGGCCGCCGTCGCGGCCCCGCCCGCCGATCGCGTGGTCGTCCATCGCGGCCGGGTGTTCTGATCGGACACCCCCTTCCAGAAGGCATTGGCCGTTCCGGAAGACATTGGCACTCTTGCTATCCAGGCTCTCAAGGCCGAGATGGAGCCTCGTGATGCAACGAGGGCGCTTCGCAGTGCCCGCATTCGATAGAGAACTCGCATGACCAGCCGCTCCGTTGCCGGGATCCATCCCGCCCATCGCGACGATATCGCCGACCTCATCACCCGGCGCCCCGTGCCCGGGCCCGGCATCGATCAGGTCGACCCCTTTCTGTTTCTCAATCACCACGGCCCGCAGGTCTATCAGCCCGGAAACAACGGCCTGCCTTTCGGCCCTCATCCGCATCGCGGGTTCGAGACGGTGACGTTCATCCTGGAAGGCAATCTCGCCCACTACGATACGGGCGGGCACGAGAGCATTATCGAAGCGGGCGGCGTGCAGTGGATGACGGCTGGATCCGGCCTGATCCACGCGGAAGTGTCGCCACCCAGCTTCAAGGAAGCGGGCGGAGCCATGGAAATCCTCCAGCTCTGGGTCAATCTGCCGTCAAACTTGAAGATGACGGCGCCGCGCTACACCGGCGTTCAGGCCGATGGCATTCCCGCGATCCCGATCGCAGACGGTCAAGGCACGCTGAACCTGATTGCGGGCGCGTTCGGCGATGTCACCGGTCCCATCCCGTCGTTGACGGGGGTGTTCATGTCCACCGTCCGCCTGTCTGCCGGAGCAAGCCTTGACCTGCCGGCGCCCAAAGGGCGCAATGTCTTTCTCTACGTCGTGTCTGGAAGCGTTTCGGTCAGCGGCAAGGCGGTGAACGCCTGGCACCTCGTAACCATGGACGACGACGGCGATCTGGTTTCGTTCGAAGCGCGCAGCGACGCGGTACTGCTGTTTGGCCACGCAGACCCGATCGGCGAACCGGTGGTGGCGCACGGCCCCTTCGTGATGAATACGCGCGAGGAAATCGGCGAGGCCATTCGCGACTATCAGGCCGGCAAGTTCAACGGCACGGGTCCCTTGCTCGGCGTTGGCCAGTAAGCGAGCAGCGCCCCGCATCTTCGACCTGCACGTGGGGCTTTAGGGCGATGACTGTTGCGCCCCCTACACGATATCGCTAACGGCCTTGCATTCGCTCGGACCCGGTGAAATTCCGGGTGGCTATTCCGGCCGCCGATCCGCCGGACAACGCACTTCGCCAGCATTGACCCTTCCTGGCGTTGCCAGTTGCTTGCGATTACTGCGGAATATCCCGGTTCATGAATTTCCGATCTTTCGCTCGTTATCGTGCCGAGTGGTTCGGCGGCGGCGTCGCTGCTGCACGCCGCGATGTCCTGGCGGGCCTGGTGGCCACATTTGCGCTCATCCCTGAGGTCATCGCGTTTTCGTTCGTTGCCGGCGTGGACCCGCAGGTCGGCCTGTTCGCCTCCTTCGTCATCGGCATCGTGATCGCCTTTGCCGGGGGGCGGCCAGCGATGATCTCCGGCGCGGCGGGTTCGGTCGCGCTCGTGGTCGGCGCGCTCGTGAAGGCGCACGGGCTGCAATACCTGCTGGCGGCGACGATCCTGGGCGGACTTCTCCAGATTGCGTTCGGACTGGCGAAACTGGATGTGCTGCTGCGCTTCGTCTCGCGTTCGGTGCGCACCGGTTTCGTCAATGCCCTGGCGATCCTGATCTTCTCCGCGCAAGTGCCGCAGATGCTGGGCGTGACCTGGCATACTTATGGGATGATCGCGGGCGGCCTGGTCATCATCTATCTTGTGCCCCGGATCTTCAAGGCGATCCCGTCACCCCTCATCTGCATTGTCGTCCTGACGGCGATCGCGATGGCCTTCCCGATGCCGATCCACACCGTTTCGGATCTGGGCACGCTGCCCGCTTCGCTGCCCGTCTTTGCCCTGCCGGACGTGCCTTTGAATCTTGAGACCTTGCGGGTCATCGCGCCCTATTCACTGGCGATCGCAGCGGTTGGACTGCTGGAATCGATGATGACGGCCAGTGTCGTCGACGACCTGACCGAGACCACCAGCTCGAAGGCGCGCGAATGCACGGGACTTGGGCTGGCGAACATGGCGGCGGGTGTGTTCGGCGGCATCGCCGGTTGCGGCATGATCGGACAGACGGTCGGCAATGTCCGTTATGGCGGGCGCGGCCGCCTGTCCACGCTGGCAGCGGGCGTTTTCCTGCTTGTGGTCCTTGTGCCCTTGCGGCCTTGGGTTGCCCAGGTCCCGGTCGCGGCGCTCGTGGCGATCATGATCATGGTGTCCGTCAGCACGTTTTCGTGGACATCGTTGGGCGATCTGGCCCGCCATCCCAAAGTCTCCGGCGCCGTCATGCTTGCCACGGTCGCGGTTACGGTGGCGACCCACGACCTCTCGGCAGGCGTGATCGTCGGTGTGCTGATGAGCGGCGTCTTCTTCGCGTTCAAGGTGACCCGGATGATGGATGTGGCGATCACCTATGATCCGGATACGGACACGAGGACTTACGCGGTTTCCGGCCAGATTTTCTTCGCAAGCGCCGATATCTTCGCCGATCGCTTCGACTTGCGCGATACGGCCCGAAGCGTGCGCATCGACCTGACCGCCGCCCATTTGTGGGACGTGACGGCGGTGGGGGCGCTGGAAGTCCTGGTGGACAAACTGCGCCGACACGGCATTGCGGTCGATCTGATCGGGTTGAACGAGGCAAGCGCCATATTGGTGGACCGTCACGCGCCGCTCGTCCGTCGTGCAGGGTGAATGATCGGCTGCAAAATGCCGATCTGAGGATGTGAAGGGCAGCCCTTAAGCCAGCCAATGCGGGGGAGCGGACATCGCCCCCCACCCCGCTCATCCTGAGCTTGTCGAAGGATGTTGGATCCGCGCCACGCCTCGGGGGCTTCGACAAGCTCAGCCTGAGCGGATTTAAAGGGCCGGAATTGCGGGTTAGCTGTTGTCCGATTTCATGCTTTTCGGCGTGAGCGCCTGCGAGAACCCCCGGCCGGCCTTGTGAGGCCGACCGGGGGCAGCCCGCGCACCGCGGGGGGAACGGTGGGGCTGTCGATGCGCAGTCTTGGCTTATGGGGCCTTGGCCGCGCGCTCGATCAACTGCGCGACTTGGGCCGGGTGTGAGACCATGACGACATGCGAGGCGCCCTTGACCACCACCGTCTCGCGCGCGCCAGCCCGCTGCGCCATGAACTGCATCGCCGCCGGAGGAATGTTGCGGTCGGCATCGCCATAGACGAACCACGATGGCACGTGCTTCCATGCCGGAGCGGTCGAGGCTTCCGAAAGCGCGGCATCGGCAATCGGGCGCTGGCCTGCGGCCATGAGCCGCGCCTGCGCTTCCGGCACATCGGCGGCGAACTGGGCGGGGAAGCGGGCCTGCTGGATGTAGAGGTCGTTTCCGCCGCCGGCCAGCGGCACCGGTGGTGCCAGCGTCGGGCCCAGCGTGCTGCCGGGGAACTTGCCGGTCAGCCCCAGCGCGGTCTCGCCCGCTTCGGGTGCGAAGGCGGCGACATAGACCAGCGCCTTGACGTTGGCCGCGCCTTCGGCCGCCTCGCTGATGACCGATCCGCCATAGGAATGGCCGACCAGCACGACCGGGCCGGCGATGCCCTTCACCACGTCCGCCACGATATCGGCGTCCGCGCGGACCCCGCGCAAGTTGTCCGGCGCGGCGACGACGGTGTAGCCGTCATGCTGGAGCGCGGCGATCACGCCGTTCCAGCTCGACGAATCCGCGAAAGCGCCGTGGACGAGAACCACGGTAGGCTTTGCCGCCGAAGCTGCGGGCTCTGCCTGAGCAGCGGGTGCAAGGAGGCCAGCGGCGAGCATCAGCCCGCCAGCGATAAGCGATTTCTTCATGGGCTGTTCTCCAGTTCAGATAAGCGCGACGACAGTGTCGATGTTGCCCTTCACCGCCTTCGAATAGGGGCAAGTGCGATGGGCGGCCTCGATGATCTGGCGGGCGAGATCTGGGTCCAGACCGGGCACGCTGACGTCTAGCCTTGCGGCCAGCGCATAGCCGTCGCCCCCGTGGCGCAGTTCCACTTGCGCATCGATCGCGAGCGTTTCGGGAAGGTCCACGCCTCTCGACTTCGCGGCGATCGCCATTGCGCCTTCGAAGCAGGCGGACCAGCCGGCGGCGAACAGTTGCTCCGGGTTGGTACCCGCGCCGGAGGTGCCGGGGGTGGTCAGCTTCACGTCAAGGTGGCCGTCGGAACTGCGGGCAGTGCCTTCGCGGCCTCCGGTCACGTGGACATGGGCGGTGTAGAGGGTCTTGCTGTCGGACATGGGTTTTCTCCTGTGGGGGACGGATTCGGTGTGAAGGTCAGCGGAGCGGGCGGAACGCGGCGCGCACTTCCTGTGCGAAGAGCGCGGGCTGTTCCCAGGCGGCGAAGTGGCCGCCATCGCGTACTTCATTGAAGTAATAGAGGTTCGTGTAGCAACGCTCGGCCCAAGTCTTGGGCGCGCGGAAGATCTCGCCGGGGAAGACGCTGACGGCCACCGGCAGGTCGATCACCCCACGCGCGTTGAAGTTGTTGCTGTGGTCTTCCCAGTAGATCCGCGCGGCGGAAGCGCCGGTGGCGGTGAACCAGTAGAGCGACATGTCGTCGAGGATCGCGTCGCGGCCCAGCACGCGTTCGGGCTGGCCGTCGCTGTAAGTCCACTGCGCGATCTTCTCGTACATCCACGCGGCCATGCCGACCGGCGAGTCCACCAGCGAATAGCCGATCGTCTGGGGCCGCGTGTTCATCATCGCGGCATAGGCGGCGTTGTCCCGGTAGAAGGCTTCCAGCTGGTCGAAGGCGGCGCGTTCCTTGACGGAAAGGCTGGCAGGCGCGGGATCTCCGGCGGCGAGGATATGGGCCACATCGGCGGGCACGACGGCGGGCATGTTGAGGTGGATGCCCAGCAGCCCCGGTACTTTCTGCAAGGCCATGCGCTGCGAGATCACCGAGCCGCAGTCACCACCCTGGCTGACATAGCGGTCATAGCCAAGGCGCAGCATCAGCGCGGACCATGCCCGCCCGATCCGGTCCGAACCCCAGCCCGGCACCGTCGGCTTCGCGGAGAAACCGAAGCCCGGGATCGAGGGGATGACAACGTGAAAGGCATCCTCCGCCCGCCCGCCATGCGCGGTGGGATCGGTGAGCGGGGCGATCACGTTCAGGAATTCCAGCACCGAGCCGGGCCAGCCGTGCGTCAGGATCAGCGGCATGGCATTTTCGTGGCGGGAGCGGACGTGGATGAAGTGGATGTCCAGCCCGTCGATCTCGGTCATGAACATCGGCAGGGCATTGAGCCGGGCTTCGACCTTGCGCCAGTCGTAGGCGCCCGCCCAGTACTGCATCAGCGGCTGCAAGGTCTGTCGGCGCACGCCCTGGCTGTCATCGCTGACGGGCTGCGGATCGGCCCAGCGGGTCTCGGCGATCCGGCGCTTCATGCCGGCGATCTCGGTTGCGGGAATGGCGATGCGGAACGGGCGGACGCTGTCTTGCGTAACCGCCGCGCGGGCCAGACCGGGCATGGCCGTCATCATTCCGGCCAGCGCCGCGCCCTCTCCGATCCGAGCGACGAAATCGCGCCGCGATGTCGAATATCCTGCAAGCATTTGTCTATCCTTCCGCCGATCATCCGATCTGTTGGCTGGATGATAGAGCGGACGCGCTTCGGGCGCCCGTTAGGTGCCGCAATGTCGTGTTAGCGTCTGCCTGGGAGCACTTCAGGCGCCGCGCGCTGTCACCGGCTAACGCGGCCCATCAGCATCTGGCGTGAAGCGCGCCGGACGGCGCCCTAGATCTCTTTCCCGATCAACAGGCGCTCACCCGGAGATATCCGTCATGACCACGAACCGCTCGATAGGCTTCATCGCCGCTGCCCTGATGGCGGCGGGCACCACCACCGCGACGTGCTGGCGCGAGGCGCTGGCGCGCTCTCCGGCGGACGGCGATGCCATTGCTTCCGCGCCCAGCGATGCGACACCGCGCCCGCTGCAAGTGCTGGCCGATGCGCGCCCATGGCTTGGCGGGGCCGCACCGTCGCTGCGCGGCAAAGTGGTGGTGGTCAATTTCTGGACCTATTCGTGCATCAACTCGCTGCGCGCCCTGCCCTACCTGCGCGGCTGGAACGAGCGCTATGGGGACAAGGGCCTGACCGTCATCGGCGTTCACGCGCCCGAGTTCGATTTCGAACACGATCCCGGCAAAGTGCGCGCGGCCACGCAGGCGCTCGGCGTCGGCTACCCCAACGTTCAGGACAACGACTATGCTGTCTGGCGCGCGTTTGGAAACGAGGGCTGGCCGGGGTTCTACATCATCGACGCCCATGGCCGCGTGCGCGGATATACCGTGGGTGAGGGCAATTATGCCGAGGCGGAGCGACTGATCCGCAAACTCCTTGCCGAAGCCGGGAATGATGTGTCCGGCCTGCCCGAAGCCCCGATCGGCGCGGCAGGCGTGGAAGCGCAGGCGGACTGGCCCAACCTGCAATCGCCCGAGGCCTATCTCGGCTATGCCAAGGCGCAGGCCTTCGCCTCCCCCGGCGGACTGCTTCGCGGCGGTTCGGGCACTTACACTCCCGCCTCATCGCTGCCGCTGAACCGCTGGGACCTGGCCGGAAGCTGGACCGTCGCGCGCGAGTTCGCCCGGCTCGACAAGTCCGGCGGCGCGATCCGCTTTCATTTCCATGCGCGCGATGCCCACGCCGTGCTCGGCGCGCCGGCCGATGGCCAGCCGGTCCGCTTCCGGGTGACGATCGACGGCAAGGCTCCCGGCGCCGATCACGGAACCGACACCGACCCCGCCGGATGGGGGGAGCTGCGGCAGGACCGGCTCTATCAACTGGTCCGCCAGCATGGGCCCGTTTCCGACCGCACCGTGCGCATCGAGTTCTCGCGCCCCGGCGTGCGCGCCTACTCGTTCACGTTCGGATGATCTGATCTCGCCCCTAACTCTACTAAAGCCTCTCCCACGACCGGCAACCATCGTATAGGTAGCCGGACATGCCGCACCGCGGCATGATTAAAGTGCGGCATTTTAGTGAGATAGGGGCAAGACGGCATCGTGGCGCAAGGTGAAAGTCAGAACCCGGACAGACAGGATCTGGGCGAGCGAATGGCCTTCGGGCGCTTCTGCCTCCATCCGGCCAAGCGCCTGCTGACGCGCGACGGACAGCCGGTGGAGATCGGCGGGCGTTCGTTCGACATTCTCGTCGCTCTGGCCGAGCAGCCGGGCCGCGTTCTGTCCAAGCGCGAACTGCTGAAACGGGTCTGGCCCGACGTCGTCGTCGAGGATGGCAGCCTGCGCTTCCACATGGCGGGGCTGCGCAAGCTGCTGGGCGAAGGCGCGGATGGCGACGGCAGCCGTTATATCGCTACCCAGGTCGGCGTGGGTTACGCCTTCGTCGCTCCCGTGGAGCGGCTGGAAGTGGAGCGGTCGGAGCATGCCGTCGCGGTTGCCCAGCCGGTTCCGGCTCCGGCGGGGTTTGCTACCAACATTCCCCCGCCGCTGCCGCATCTGATCGGCCGCGAGCGTGACCTCGATCTGCTGCTGGCCCGCGTGGTCGATACCCCGCTGTTCACGATTGCGGGCCCGGCGGGCGTCGGCAAGACCTCGCTGATGATCGAGATCGGCCACCGCCTGACCGCGCATTTTGCCGGGCAAGCGGCTTTCGTGGACTTCGGCATGCTGGAGAACCCGGCGCTCGTGCCGCCGATGATCGCGGGCGCCATGGGCATTTCGGTACAGAGCGGCGATCCCGCCGCCGTCATCCTGGGCCACTTACGCGGCGGCCCGTTCCTGCTTCTGCTCGACAATTGCGAGCATGTGATCGAGCAGGCGGCCGAGATCGTCGAGCGCATCATCGAAGCCGCGCCGCAAGCCCGCATCGTCACCACGTCCCGTGAGCCGCTGCGCGCACTGGGTGAGCATGTCCACCGCCTCGATGCGCTGGACTATCCGCAGGAGGTGAAAGGGCTGACGCGCGAGGAACTGCTGGCCTATCCGGCGGTGGAGCTGTTCTGCGAACGTGCCCGCGCCGCCGACAGCACGCTGGAAATCGACGATGCGGACGCCCGCCTGATCGCGGACATGTGCCAAAGGCTGGACGGCATGGCGCTGCCCATGGAACTGGCCGCCGTGCGTGTCGCCACGCATGGGATCGCGGCGACCGCGCGCCAGATCGGCGAGCGTTTCAGCCTTGCCTGGTCCGGTCGCCGCACCGCGCAGCCGCGCCAGCAGACCCTGCGCGCGACGCTGGACTGGAGCTACGACCTGCTTACCCCGGCCGAGCGCACGGTGCTGGACCGGCTGGGCGTCTTCGTCGGGCCGTTCTCCGTCGATGCGGCGCTCGACGTGGTGACCGATGCGGCCTTGGGATCTGACGAGGCGGCGATGGCGCTGGACGACCTCTCCGCCAAGTCGCTCATCGCCGCCAACCGGGCGCGAGGATCGGGCACCTACCGCCTGCTCGAAATGACGCGTGCCTATGCCCGCGAAAAGCTGGCCGCGCGGGGGGCCGAGGAACACCGCGCCACGACCCGCCGCCATGCGATGTTCTTCCTTTCCGAACTGGAAGCCATCGCCGCGCAGGACAAGGCCGCGTTTCAGGATACCCGCTCGCTGCGCCCGCAACTGGGCAATATCCGCAGCGCGCTCGACTGGAGCTTCGGGCCGGAGGGCGATATCCGCCTTGCCGTGCGCCTGGCGACGGCGAGCATGCGGGTGTTCCTCAATCTTTCGCATCTGGTCGAATGCCGGACCTGGGCCGCCCGCGCGATTGCCGCGCTGGAACCCGATCAGCGCGGCACGGCGATGGAACTGGAATTACAGGGCGCGCTCGGCATCGCCTTGATGTTCACGCGCGGCAACACCCCCGAGGCGGGCGAGGCGCTGGCCCGCGCGCTGGAGGTTGCCACTCTGGTGGAGGACCGCTGGAGCCGCCTGTGCATGCTGGGGCGGCTGCACATCTTCCATGAGCGGATCGGGGAATATGCCGTGGCCATGGCCCATGCCGAACAGGCGATCGCGGTGGCGGAAGAGATCGGCGAGCCGGAAGCACTGGCCGTCGCCTGTTCGCTCTCGGGCATTTCCCATCATCTGGCCGGCGACCAGACCCGCGCGCGCCGCGATCTGGAACGGGCGCTGGAGAACAGCCCGCAATCGCAGCGCAATCTTACGATTGCCTACGGTTTCGACCATCGCAACCGCTCCGGCATAGCACTGGCCCGCGTGCTGTGGCTGGCGGGCGAGTCCGACGCCGCGCAGCATCTGGCCGAGCAGACCGTGGCCGAAGCGGCAGCGCTCGATCACCCGGTCACGCATTGCATCGCCCTGATCTGGTCGCTGTCGGTCCACTTGTGGATGGGCGACGTGGCGCGCGCCGAGCAGGCACTCCGCACTTTCCGCGATTGCGCTCAGGTCGATGCCCTTGGCCCCTATATCGCGGCGGCGCAGGGTTTCGGGGGTGAATTGGCTATCGAGCACGGACGCTATGCCGAAGCCGTCGAAGCCCTGGAAGAGAGCCTCTCGCAATTGCGCGGCGCGCGCTACGAACTGCTGGCCACCCCGTTCTCGATCGCGCTGGCGCGCGGGCTTGCCGCGGAGGGCAGGCTGGCCGACGCCCGCCGGGCGGTGGAAACCACGATTGCGCGATGCACCGCCAGCGGCGAACGGATCGCCTTGCCCGAACTCTTACGGATCAAGGCGGCCATCGCCGGTGCCGGTGGTGCCACGGAGGATGCGCTCGCCGCGCTGGAACAGGCAGGGGCAGTCGCCCGGCAGCAGGGCGCGCGCGCCTGGGAAATGCGCGTGGCTGCCGACCGGGCGGGTCTGCTTGCCCACTCGGTCAGCCCGGGGGCAACAGAGCGGTAAGCGCCTCGCCCTCCGGCCCGTCGAACACGGTGGCGCGGCTGACGTCGATCCACCGGGCATGGGCTTCGCCGCGCTCGGCTTCGGCGGCGTCGAACGAGGCCAGTGCATCCGTGCCCAGCACCAGATGGGCAGGCACGTCGTCGCGGCGGGAGAGGCCCAGAATGACCTGCGCGATGCGTGCCGGGTCGCCCACTTCGTTGCCCGCATAGGCCCTGATCCGCTCCAGCGTAACGCCGACCGTATCTGCATAGTCCGGCAGCACGGCGCTTGAGGCGGCATTGCCCGCGATATCGGCCCAATCCGTGCGCATGCCGCCCGGTTCCAGCGACACGATGCGGATGCCCAGATGGGCGACTTCGCTGCGCAGGACTTCAGTGAAGCCGCCGACCGCCCATTTCGCCGCCTGATAGGCAGAGAGTCCCGGCGTGCCGACCCGCCCGCCCACGGACGAGACATTGAGGATGTGGCCCGAACCGCGCTCCCGCATGAACGGCAGCACCGCGCGCGTCATGTTGACGACGCCGAACAGGTTGGTTTCCACTTCGGCGCGGAAATCGGCGGAGGATTTCTGCTCGAACGCTTCGAAATGGCCGTAGCCCGCATTGTTCACCAGCACGTCGATCCGCCCGAAGGCGGCAATCGCGGCGGTGGCAGCATCGCCCGCTCGCGCCTCGTCGGTCACATCCAGCGCGAAAGGTTCGATGCGGTCGCCGTAAAGCGCCTTGAGGTCGGCAAGCTGCGCCACGTTGCGGGCAGTCGCGAGCACGTTGTCGCCGCTTTCCAGCACGGCGGTCAGGATCGCGCGGCCAAGGCCGCGCGCACTTCCGGTGATGATCCAGGTTTTCTGCATGTCTTTTGCTTTCTGTCGGGGGGAAGGTTCAGGCGGCGGGCCTCAGGATCGCGCGCGGCTCCAGGAAGGCGTCAAGGCCATAGGCACCGATCTCGCGCCCAAGGCCGGACTGGCGGAAGCCGCCAAACGGCGCGCGGGGATCGTGCGGCGCACCGTTGATGACGACGCGCCCGGCCACCAGTTGCCGCGCCACGCGCAGCGCGCGGCCTTCGTCCGAGGAGAGGACATAGGCCTGAAGCCCGAAGTCGGAATCGTTGGCGATGGCGATGGCGTCAGCCTCGTCGTCATAGGTGATGACGCTCAGGACCGGGCCGAAGATCTCCTCGCGGGCGATGCGCATGGTGTTGGAGACATCGGTGAAGATCGTCGGGCGCGCGAACCAGCCCCGATCCAGCCCTTCGGGCCGTCCTTCGCCGCCGGTCAGCAAGGTGGCACCTTCCTCCAGTCCCAGCCGGATCCAGCTTTGCACGCGGTCCCAGTGCGCGGCATTGGCCAGCGGGCCGATGCGCACTTCCGGATCGGTGGGGATACCGATCTTGAGCCTTTCCGCCTCCCGCTTCAGGCGCGCAAGGATCTCTTCCCGGCGCGAGCGCGGCACCAGAATGCGCGATCCGGCGACGCAGGCCTGCCCGCTGTTGGCAAAGCCGCTCATCAGCGCAATGGGGATCGCGGCATCGAGATCGGCATCGTCCAGGATGATCGTCGGGCTCTTGCCGCCCAGTTCCAGCACCATTCGCTTCATCGTTTCCAGCGCCGAACGCTGGATGATCCGCGCCGCCGGCGTCGATCCGGTGAAGGTGATCAGCGCCACGTCGGGATGGGCCGTCAGCGCCGCGCCGACTTCCGGGCCGGTGCCGTTCACGACATTGAGCACGCCCTTCGGAAGCCCCGCCTGATGCAGGCATTCGAGCAGGACCTGCGTCTGGATCGCGCTCTGTTCGGCGGGCTTGATGACGATCGTCGATCCCGAACCGATGGCATGGGCCAGCTTGGTCGCGATGAAGCCGAAGTTGCTGTTCCACGGCGTGATCGCCCCGATGACGCCGAGCGGCAGCATGGTCACGGCACTGTAACCGGCCGTCCGATCAAAGGCATAGTCCTCCACCGAGGCGGCCATGACCTCGAAAACGGAAGCGGTGTTCTGCACCGAAAAGCCGGTGAAATAGGCCGGCGCGCCGTATTCCTCGGTCATTGCGGCGATCAGATCGTCGGTCCGGGCCTTCACCGCGTCCCGCAGGCGGTAGAGCATGGCAATCCGCTCTGCCTTGGTGGTGCGCGCCATCGCCGGGAACGCCCGTTTGGCCGCCGCGACGGCCAGACGCACATCCTCCGCATCGCCCAGACGGACGCAGCCGATCGGTTCTTCGGTGGCGGGGTTGAAAAGGTCGAAACGCGCGCTGCCGTGCGGCGTCACGAAAGCGCCGTCGATGTAGATCTTGTCGATATTCCGCATTGTCCGTCTCCATTGGTCAGCGACGATATGGCTTACGCAGGCTGTTCCGATTAGAAGGACAATGAGAGACAGGCTGATGAGGAAAATCGCGCAATGCCCAAGGCGAGCCTCGCCGAACTGGAAGCCTTCGCCACGGTGGCGCGCCGGGGCGGCTTTCGCGTCGCTGCGCGCGAACTGGGAGTTTCCTCCTCCGGGCTGAGCCATGCCATCGCCGCGCTGGAGGAGCGGCTGAACCTGCGCCTGTTCAACCGCACCACGCGCAGTGTCGCCTTGACCGCGGCAGGCGCGCGGTTCCTGGAGGAAATCCTCCCCGCGCTCGCCGCAATCGATGGCGCGATCGAGAATGCGGGGGAGCATCTGGGAGAACCCTCGGGCCTGCTGCGCCTCAACATGGCGGCGGGCGCGGCGCGGTTCGTCATGGCGCCGCTGATCCGCGACTACCTTGACCGCTACCCCCGCATGCAGGTGGAGATCGTCAGCGAAGCGGCGCTGGTCGACGTGATCGGCAAGGGCTTCGACGCCGGGATACGGCTGCGGGACAGCGTTCCGCCCGACATGATCGCCGTGCCCATCATTCCGGAGGTGCGCCTCGTCGTGGTCGGTTCACCGGATTACCTGCGGGATCGCCCAAGGCCGATCGTCCCGCGAGACCTGCTTGCGCACGAATGCATCCGCTACCGCATGGGCAGCGGGCGCATCTATCACTGGGAGTTCGCGCGCGGCGGCGAGCGACTGGAACTGGACGTGCCGGGCCGCATGATCGTCGACGACAGCGGGCTGATGCACGATGCGGCGCTCGAAGGGATGGGGCTGGCCTATCTGGCCGAGGAGACGGTCGCCCCGCATGTTCGGGAGGGACGCCTGACGCGGCTGTTGACGGACTGGATGCCTCTGGAACCGCCGCTGTGCCTTTACTACTCCGGACGCCGTCAGGTCCCGGCCAAGCTGCGCGCCTTTATCGAACTCGCGCGCGCTCTGAAATAGCGCAGGCCGGGCATGTTCGGCGGAGCAGGTGAAAGCCGATCCAGAAGACGCCGGAAGAATGGAGGCCAAGGTTTGACGCATAAGCCGGGGCTGGCTACCGCCTGCGGCATGATCGTTCTGCTCTCGCCCGCCAAGACTCTCGACTTCGAACGCACGTTGCCGGCCCTTGCCGCCACGACGCCACATTTCGTCAAGGAAGCGCGCGATCTTGCCAAATCGGCCGCGAACCTTCCGCAAAAGCGCTTGGCGGAGTTGATGCGCATCTCGCCGCGCCTCGCAAAACTCAATGCCGACCGCTTCCGCGACTTCGCCGACCTGCCGGAGCGACAGGCACTCTATGCCTTTGCGGGTGACGTCTACACGGGTTTCGAGGTCGACACACTGGACGAGCCGGGCGTGGCCTTTGCCCAGGACCATGTGCGAATTTTGTCCGGCCTTTACGGGCTGCTTCGCCCGATGGATGCGATCCGTCCCTATCGCTTGGAAATGGGAACGCGCTGGGCGCCGCGTCACAAGAAGTTGACCGACTGGTGGGGCGACCGCATCGCCGCCCTGTTGCGGCAGGAAGTCGCAGACGAAGGATCTGGCGTAGTGCTCAATCTGGCCAGCCAGGAATACTTTGCCGCCGTCGAGGACCGGCTGAAGGGCCTGCGCGTCATCACCGTCGACTTCCGCGAGCCGGGTCCGAACGGCCCGCGTTTCGTGAGCTTCAACGCCAAAAAGGCGCGGGGCATGATGGCGCGGTGGATGTGCGAACATCATATCGTCGATGCGGATGCCATGCGCGGGTTCGACAGCGACGGATATCGCTTCGATCCGCGCGAGAGTGACGCCGACAACTGGCGCTTCACGCGGGCGTGACTGGCACGGGCGGAGCATTCGCATTTTCGATCCGCGAACCGCTCCCCTCGGCGCGCAGCTGAGACCGCGCGCAAGCGAACATCGTCGAACCGTCCAGGCAGCTTGAGGTTCAGGCGGCCGGGATAAGGGGCGGCTTTCTCGGCCATCGGGACTTGCGAGGATCTGCATCGGCAGATTGCCGACAAGCTAAACTCCATGGGGGCATTAGATTTTCTCCTTTGCCGCATTCTCAATCAAATTGATAGAGAATGCGGCCTGTTTGGCGGCAGGTCCATGAGAGGAGACATTTATGAGAAAAGCACTTTGGGTTGCTGCTGCCCTGCTCGGTTCCGCGGGAACTGCCGCACTTGCAAACCCCAGCGTCTTTCCCACGGGAACGACCCGCTACGATCCGGCGAAAGCCTGGAACGGCTATGTGATTTTCAGCGGGACCGACGAAAAGACCCATCTGATCGACATGAACGGCAACGAAGTCCGCACATGGGATCATCAGGGATTTCCGGGTGAACTCCTCGATCCGGCGGTAACGGGCGGAGCCAAGGGCCATGTCCTCGTCCAACTGGCGGCCAGCGACCAGAATGGCATCGGCACCGTGCCGGGCATGAAGATCTTCAGCAACAAGTCGATCGCCGAACTGGACTGGAACGGCAAAGTCACCTGGCAGTGGAATGGCGAGGGCACGCCGCCGGGCGAAGCGCGCCAGCACCATGACTGGCAGCGCCTGGCCAACGGCAACACGCTGGTACTCGCCAACTGGCCGCACAAGGTGGATGGCTTCACGCTGCCGCAGCAGCTTGACGATGCCGTCTACGAAGTGACGCCTGCCGGCAAGGTCGCGTGGCGATGGGCGGTATCGGAACATCTCGATGAACTCGGCTTCACGGCCGAGCAATTGAAGCTCATCCGCGAAGCTTCGACGCCGGATTACTTTCACCTCAACGACATGACGTCGGTGGGCCCCAACAAGTGGTTCGACGGCGGCGACAAGCGCTTCGCGCCCGACAATGTGCTGATCGATTCCCGCAACGGCGATTTCGTGGCCATCATCGACAGGAAGAGCGGCAAAGTCGTCTGGCACCTGGGGCCGAACCTGCCGCCTCTGGTCAGCCATGCCGCAGGCGCTCGCCCTGCCCCGGCTCCGCAGCCCGGTCAGCCGGTCGACCAGTTTGTCGGTCAGCATGACGCGCATATCATTCCGAAAGGATTGCCGGGCGCAGGCGACTTGCTGCTGTTCGATAATCAGGGCGCAGCGGGCTATCCCGACGCCGAACTCGCGACCGTTGGCGGCTCGCGCGTGTTGGAGATCGATCCCACCACGGGCAAGGTCGTCTGGTCCTACACGGCCGATAATTCCGACCAGCCGCTCTGGGCATTCCGCAGCGCCTTCATCTCCAGCGCGCGCCGCTTGCCGAATGGCAATACGCTGATCGACGAAGGCATGAACGGCCGCTTCTTCCAGGTGACCCCGGCCGGCGAGATCGTCTGGGAATATGTCAGCCCCTATTTCGCGAAGACGTCTGCCGCCGGCAGCGGCCGCCCGGTGACGAGCAACTGGGTCTATCGCGCCCAGCCCGTGCCCTACGACTGGACGCCCGAAGGCACACCGCACGAGGAAACCGCAGTCGTTCCGCCCACGCCTGCAAACTTCCACATCAAGGCGGGCGCATAACGAAAATCCCACCCGCCTGCGACGGCGCCAGGCGGGTGGGAAATTACATCAGCAAATCGGCCCGCCTCGCCCCTCCTTGGCCGACGATGCAAATGGCGTTTGCGCCTGCCAGCGGGCTCAGCGCGGCACTGCCATCCGTCCGAAGGCATTGCGCAAGGGAACTTCTTCAATGCCGTCCGATGCCCGGATCGCATCGATGATCGTCCGCGCGGCCTCATCGATGGATAAAGCCGTCACGCATATCCCTTTGCAAAGGCCCGTGACGAAGGGACCGGACGGTGCTGGCCCACAGCCTCGCCGATCAAAAGCAGGGTCGGATCGTCATCGCTGACCGTGGCGACCAGAAATGCCAATGCGGACAGGTGCCCGCGAATAAGACGCTCGCTGGGCAGCGAGACGTCCACTGCCACCATCACCGGTGTTTGGGGGTCGCAGCCCGCCGCGATCAGGGAACTGGCGATTTCCCCCGCCGCCGCGCGGCCCATATAGACGCCCAGCGTGCCCCCTGCCCTGACCAGCGCGTCCCAGTCGAGATCCAGCCGCTCGCCCGCGCGCGCATGGGCCGTCAGCAGAGTGATCGAGCGCGTAACGCCGCGCAGCGTCAGCGAGGCATTGGCGCTGGCAGCGGCAGCGCTGGCCGTGGTGACACCGGGACAGACGCGCACGGCGACGCCCGCCTGCATGAGATGGTCCATTTCTTCGGCAGAACGCCCGAACACCGAAGGATCGCCGCCCTTCAGGCGTACCACGCGCTTTCCCGAGAGGGCGGCCTGCAAGAGCAGATCGTTGATGGACCCTTGCGCCTTGCTATGCCGGCCGGACCGCTTGCCGACACTCACGGCCTCGATCCCCGGCGGGATCAGTTCGAGCACGCCCGGGCCGACCAGCGCATCGTAGAACACCACGTCCGCCGCACGGATCAGACGCTCGGCCTTGCGCGTGAGCAGGTCCGGATCGCCCGGCCCGGCGCCCACCAGCCAGACTTCGCCCGGCGCGATCAAGCGGCCACCTGCAGGGTCTGCGGATGCGCGATCAGGATGCGATCGCCTTCCCGCCGCACCGCGATCGTCGGCGTGCAGCCCCTGTCCTCTCCCTGCGCCTCGCCGCTGGCAAGGGCGATGTTCCAGTTGTGCAGCGGGCAGGCAACCGAATGGCCATGGACGATGCCTTGGCTGAGCGGCCCCTTCTTGTGCGGGCATTCGTTGACGAGCGCGAAGACTTTGTCGTCGCCTGTACGGAACACGGCGATCTCTTTCTCGCCCTCAACTTGAACAGTACGCGCACCGCGCAGGGGAATGTCGGACAAAGTGCCGATGTCGATCCAGTCGTTCATGTCATTCACTCCGCGGCAATTGCCAGAGGTTCAAGGTGCTGGTGCAGTTCGGCCTTCTCACCGGCCGCACGTTCGGCCCAGGGGTCATCCTGACTGAAGCTTTGCGAATAGAGGAAGCGGGCGCGCAGGGCCTCACGTCCCACCTCATCCTCGACGATCCGCTGCTTGACGTACTCGACGCCGACACGCTCGATCCACGGCGCGGTGCGTTCCAGATAACGCGCTTCCTCGCGGTAGAGCTGGACGAAGGCGGCGCAGTAATCGAGCGCTTCCTGTTCGGTGGCGACCTTGCAGAGCAGATCGGTGACGCGCACGTGAATGCCACCATTGCCGCCGACGTGGAGTTCGTAGCCGGAGTCCACGCAGACCACGCCGAAGTCCTTGATCGTCGCCTCGGCGCAATTGCGCGGGCAGCCGGAAACCGCGATCTTGAACTTGTGGGGCATCCACGATCCCCAGGTCATCCGCTCGGTCTTCACGCCGAGCCCGGTGGAATCCTGCGTGCCGAAGCGGCACCATTCGGAGCCCACGCACGTCTTCACCGTGCGCAGCGACTTGCCGTAGGCATGGCCGGAGACCATCCCGGCGGCATTGAGATCGGCCCAGACGGCGGGCAGGTCTTCCTTCTTGATCCCGAAAATGTCGAGCCGCTGGCCGCCGGTGACTTTCACCATCGGCGCTTCGTACTTCTCCACCACATCGGCAATCGCGCGCAGTTCGCGCGGATTGGTAAGGCCGCCCCACATGCGCGGGACTACCGAATAAGTGCCGTCCTTCTGGATATTGGCGTGCATGCGCTCATTGACGAAGCGGCTCTGCTGATCGTCCTCGTATTCGCCGGGAAGCGCGCAGAGCAGATAGTAATTGAGCGCGGGACGGCACGAGGAACAGCCGTCCGGCGTCGACCAGTGAAGCTTTTGCATCACTTCGGGGATCGACTTCATCGCTTGCGCCACGATTTCCCGTCGCACATCGTCGTGGGTGAAGCTGGTGCACTTGCACAGGGTCTTGGGACCGGATTTGACTTCATCGCCCAGTGTCAGCGCCAGCAGGTTCTCGACGAGGCCGGTGCACGAGCCGCAGCTTGCCGAAGCCTTGCAGGTGGCGCGCACCGCATCGAGGCTGCAAGCGCCCGCTTCGATGCAGGACACGACCTGCCCCTTGGACACGCCATTGCAGCCGCACACTTCCGCATCGGCAGGCAGCGCGGCCACCGCCGCCAGTGGATCGGCATTGCCGCCAGAGGCGAAAGCCTGCCCCAGAATGAGCGTATCGCGGATTTCCGAGATATCCTCGCCCTTGCGCAGCAAGTCGAAGTACCAGTTGCCGTCCGCCGTATCGCCATAGAGCACGGCGCCGACGATCCTGCCTTCCTTGATGACAACTCGCTTGTAGACGCCGCGCGAAGCATCGCGCAGGACCACATCCTCGCAGCCCTCACCGCCCGAGAAGTCACCGGCGGAAAACACGTCGAGCCCGGCAACCTTGAGCTTGGTCGACGTGACCGAGCCGCGATAGCCGGTGTGCCGGTCGGTCAGGCCGTCGGCCAGGCTGCGGCACATGTCCCAGAGCGGCGCGACAAGGCCGTAGACATTGCCCTGATGCTCGACGCATTCGCCCACCGCCAGCACGGCGGGGTCGCTGGTCACCATGTGATCGTCGACCTTGATGCCGCGATTGACCTCGAGCCCGGCGTCGCGCGCCAGTGCGATGGACGGGCGGATGCCGACGGCCATGACCACCAGACTGGCCGGAATCGCGCGGCCGTCCTTCAGGCGCACGCCCTCGACTTTGCCCTGACCATAGATTTCGGCAGTGTCGGCCCCGGTCAGGATCGTCTGGCCACGCGCTTCAAGCGCGGTCTTGAGCAGCCAGCCTGCCGCCTCGTCCAGCTGGCGCTCCATCAGCGTGTGCATCAGGTGGATGACGGTGACTTTCATTCCGCGCAGCGACAGGCCATGCGCGGCTTCCAGACCGAGCAGGCCGCCGCCGATCACCACCGCGTCGCCGCCTTCGGCCGCTGCCGCGACCATCGTGTCCACGTCCTTCATGTCGCGGAAGGAGATGACACCGGGCAGATCCTTGCCGGGCACGGGAATGATGAAGGGATCGGAGCCGGTGGCAATCAGCAGCCGGTCGTAATGGACCTTGCGGCCCGACTGCGAGGTGACCGTCTTTGCCCTGCGGTCGATGGCGGCAACGGGGTCCGAAGCGACCAGTTCGATGCCGTTGTCATCGTACCATGCGCGGGGATTGATGACGATCTGATCGAACGTCTTCTCGCCCGCCAGCACCGGCGAAAGCATGATGCGGTTGTAGTTCACATGCGGTTCGGCACCGAAAATGGTGACGCGGTAACGCCCGGCGTCGCGTGCCAGCAGTTCCTCCACCGCACGGCACCCGGCCATGCCATTGCCCACGACCACGAGATGCTCGCGCACATCATCCGATGGCACGACGAGAGCCTCGTCGTAGTCCGGCGCCGTGGTTTGCTGGGGTTCGATCCCGTCCTGAAATTCCATTCGCGAGACTCCGCAAAAAGCAAAGGGAGAAACGAGAAAAGGCCGCCATCCGGACCCTCGGTTCGAAACCGAAAGTCTGGATGGCGGCCTTGCCATCGTTCGGACCTCCACGACCCGCCAATGGGCCGCTTCGGTGATGTAAGAAGGACAGCGTCGTCCTTTGCACTGCACCATATGGGGAAACGCCCGAGGGCTCAAGCGATTCCGTCATGCCTCCTGATCAATAGGCCCAGTCCAATTGAATCCAGTACTTATCGGTATCTGTCGCCATTTCTCGGGCGTCGTAACGGGCATAGCGCAGCGATAAAGTCGTCCTGCGCAGCTTCGCAGATGCGAGAAGATCGACCTCATTGCCATAGTGCTGGTCAAGGCGGTCGCTCTCGAAACGATGCCATGTGCCTTGCAGCCCAACCGCCGAAAACGGCCCCAGCTGCTTCCAGTGATAACCGCCGCCGAAATAGAGATCGCGCACGCCGTTCGCAGGCGTGGTCAGGAACTTGTCGGCCCACCCCTGAAACTTGAAATTGGTGCCAAGCGGGGTCTGGAAACTGGTGAAGGGCTTGCCCCCGTCCGGGCCCCCGCCGGCACCGAGAACTTCGTATCCGGCATTCAGTTTCCAGCCCTTCACATCGAGCGTCGCATCCACCAGCCAATAGTTGGCATGATAGTCGCCGGGGTTGCGATGCCAGTCGAACTGGCGGGCATAACTTGCCTGCCAGGAGAGTTTCACCTCAGTGGAGAGGGCACGACTGCCCACCAATCGTGCGCCATAAGTCTGGCTGGAAAGTCTGTATCCCTGCATGGCCGCCTCGTCCTGATCGACGAGGTAGCCAAAGCCGGTCAGTGTACCGATAGGTGTCGCCAAGGACAGGTTCGCGAACACATTGTTCCCGTCCACCGCCTGCGGACGCGCGCCGTGTCCATCGACACCCCAGATCGTGCGCACGCTCCACGCATAGGACAGATCGAACTTCAATCCCTTCAGCGGCGTCACTTCGGCCCGCACGGCATCGAAAGTCTGCGCATTGTCGCGAAAGCCGACATTACCGACGAAACGCTCGTCATCCAGCGCGATTTTCTGCCGCCCGGCAGTGAGCGCGATGATCGGCGTCCTGTATTGAAGCTGCGCCAGATAGAGCGCCACATTCTGCGGATCGGCGACCAGCGGCCGGGTCGCGGCGCCATGAAGACCATCGTAGTAATCGCCCACTACCGCCAGTGTGCCTTGCGCAACGACGGTAGCGCTCAGCGGGCCGCTCGCCGCCGAAGCCCCGCCGCGAACGCGCAGCGTCAGGGCATCGGCGGAGGCGTCCAGTCCATCCTGATCGACATGCTCATAGCGCACCCGCGCCTCGGCCACGGGCTTCAGGACCACTTCATCGGCATGAGCAGAGCCGGCGCAAGACATCGCGGCGGTCATGGCGACCGCCGTTCCCAAAAGATATCGCATTGGATGTTTCCCCCCTGGGAAAGTAATTGGGCGGCGGTACGGACCCTATCGGTCCGTCCGCCGCCTCCCTCTCCGATCAGATACGCGCGCCGGTCTTCCAGTTGGCGCGCCAGCGGGTCTTGACCAGCGCCACGCCCGCCTGGGCAGCCACGGCGAGCCCCGCGAAGATCAGGAAACCGGGCGCGAAGCTGCCGGTCATCTGCTTGGCAAGGCCCAGCGAGCTGGCCAGGTAGAACCCGCCGATCCCGCCCGCCATGCCGACGAGCCCGGTCATCACGCCGATCTCCGCCTGAAAGCGCTGCGGAACGAGCTGGAAGACCGATCCGTTACCGGTGCCCAATGCCAGCATGGCCAGCACGAACATGCCGAGCGCGCCTGGCAGCGAGTGTGCCTGCGCCACCCCGACCAGCGCGACGGCCGCGACCGCATAGACCATCATCAGCGCCTTCACGCCGCCGATCCGGTCCGCCAACGCGCCGCCCATCGGCCGCACCAGCGATCCGGCAAACACGCAGCCCGCAGTGCAATAGCCGGCGGTGATGGAGGTAAGCCCGAACTGGTCGGTGAAGTAGATCGGCAGCGAGGCGGCAAGGCCCACGAAACCGCCGAACGTCACGGCGTAAAAGCCCATCAGCCACCATGCGTCGGCCTGCTTCAGCGGCCCGAAGTAATCGACCAGCTTGCGCGGCGGCGGCTGGTTGGGGGCATCCTTGGCAAGGATCAGATAGACCACCAGAACCACCGAAAGCGGAATGCAGGCAAGGCCCAGCACGGCGTTCCAGCCGAAGGTCTTGGCCAGCATCGGTGCGAAAAGCGATGCCAGCACGGTGCCCGAATTGCCCATGCCGGCAAGCCCCATCGCCTTGCCCTGATGCTCGGCCGGATACCAGCGGCTGGCCAGCGGCAGGGCGATGGCAAAGCTGGCTCCGGCAAAGCCAAGGATCACGCCCAGCGCCAGCGTGCCGCCGAAGCTGTTCACGCCCACGAACCATGCCGTGAACAGGCCCACGATCACGATCAACTGGCTGATCGCGCCCGAACGCTTGGGGCCGATCCGATCCACCAGCAGCCCGTTGACCACACGCAGCAAGGCACCGGCAAGCGTCGGCACCGCGACCATCAGGCCCTTTTCGGCAGGCGTCAGGCCGAGCGTCTTCGAAATTTCCGGCGCCAGCGGGCCCAGCAGGACCCAGACCATGAAGGCCAGATCGAAATAGAGAAAGGCAGCGATAAGCGTCGGCGCATGGCCGGCTTTCCAGAAGCTGGTGGCCGGGGCAGCCTCAGATGTATCTTCGGCCAGCGCGGCCTCTCCGTCACGTTTCCAGTAAGCGGTTGCCATCGTAAGTCCCCCGTAAAACGGACACGAAAAAAGCCGCAGGCCGGACGTCACCCTTGGGTGAGACCGGTCAGCGGCTTTGCTGCGAATTTCGGTGAGGATGGCGCTCCACCGTTGAAGCGGCGCATCCAGATATGATCACGCGCCTTCGCGTGAGATCTGCATCATCAGACGATTCGGCTCATGTTGCAAGGCACAAAATTTCGGCCGCTTTCAGTGCGACTGCGAAAAGCCCTTCAGATATTCGTCGATCCGATCAGGATCGAACACCCGGCCGTCGAAGAAGCGATCGGCGCCGAGTGTCAGATCGCCCTTGCGCGAACCGACCGCCAGCGGACTGGCCACGGCGCCTTCCAGTTTCATGCTGGCCCCCGGCATCGGTACGTCGCTCCCGGCAAGGGCGCGGCGGAACACGTCGGGACGAAACACCGCGCCAGCTTTCGCGGCGTTTTCGGGCGAATGTTCGACCATGCCCCAACGCACCAGCTGGGAGTAGATCCACAGCGCCTGACTGCGCCACGGAAACGACGTGGCCTCACGCGAGAACAGCACGAAATCCGGTGCAGCGACTGCGGCATCGCCCGCGCGCGGAATGATCCGGCCCGACAGCGCGCGCAGGATCAGATCGGCAGGCTGGTTCACATAGCGCGCATCCGCCAGCAGGTCCGCCAGCGCCTCGTGATTGGCGGGCTCATCGCACCATGCGGCGGCCCGGGCCAGCGCACGCAGCAGACGGTCGGCCGTCTCCGGGTTCTCGTCCAGCCATGTCTCGCGGAAGGCCAGCACTTTCTCGACCCCGCGCTGCCAGATCCGCTCTCCGATGGCCACCGCCTCGGCCCGGCCGGAATCGATGGCGGCGCTGCCCCACGGTTCACCGGCGATGAACCCGTCGATCTCCCCCGCGTGGATTGCCTCGACGGTGAGCGAGGGCGGCAATACGCGCAGCACCACGTCGCGATCGGGATCGATGCCCGCGCTGGCCAGCCAGTAGCGCAGCATCAGGGCATGGCTGGAGAAACGGTGCACCACGCCGATTACCGGCTTGCGTCGCCACAGGCCGATGGCAGAGGCAAAGTCGTGCGCCGTGCCCACCGGATCGGCAAGCCGCCGCGCCGGATCGGGCTCCAGCGCGGCCGAAAAATCGCGCGCCATCACCAGCATGTTGCCGTTGACGCCCAGCTTGTAAGGCGCGGCCAGTGCGGCGGGCTGCTGGCTGAGCCCCAGCGTTACCGCGACGGCCAGCGGGGCCAGCATGTGCGCCGCCTGCACCTGACCATAGACCAGCCGGTCGCGCAGCGTGGCCCAGCTCGTGGTGCGAACGAGGTCGAGCGCGATGCCCTCTTCCTCCGCAAAGCCACGTTCACGGGCGACAGCGAGCACGGCCACGTCGTTCAGCGGCAGGAAGGCGATACGAAGGTTGGTCGTCATAGTCCGCCTCCCAGAAGGTCGCTGGCGGTAATCAGCGCCTGCGCCACATCCACGATCTTCTTGCCCTGGTTCATCGCGCTGCTGCGCAGCAGTCCATAGGCATCCTGCTCGGAAAGGCCGCGCTGGTTCATCAGGATCGATTTCGCGCGATCCAGCACCTTGCGATCGGCCAACGCGGTGCGCGCTTCCTCCAGCTCGGTCTGCATCTTCGAGAAGGCGTTGAAGCGCCGCACCGCCAGTTCCAGCACCGGCTTCACCCGCTCCTTGCGCAGGCCATCGACCACATAAGCCGAAACGCCTGCGTCGATGGCGGCGCCGATCATCGCCTCGTCCGATTGATCCACGAACATGGCGATGGGCCGCGCCAGCGCGCGGCTGACCGACAGCATTTCCTCCAGCGTGTCGCGGCTGGGACTGCCAAGGTCCATCAGCACGACATCAGGCGCCATGCGTTCCAGCCGCGCGACGAAGGCGCCGCGCGGGGGGACGATGTGAATATCGTCGTAGCCAGCCTCGCGCAGCCCTTCCTCAAGGACGGTTGCCCGCAAGCCGCTGTCATCGATGATGACGATTCTCATGTCCCGCCCCCGGCATACCGGCGTTGCTGATCGTTGAGTGGTTCGGGCATGTCAACGACCGATCCGGATCATCGGCGGCAAGGTATTCCCCGGTTCAGTAGACATCGCGGACATAGCGCTTTTCGCTTTGCATCTGCGCCACATAGTCGCTCGCGTCCTCGCCGCTCATGCTGCCATGTTGGGCAACGATCTGCTTCAGCGCCTTGTCGACATCCTTGGCCATGCGTCCGGCTTCCCCGCAGACATAGAAATGGGCGCCGCCGTCCAGCCATCGCCAGAGTTCCGCGCCTTCTTCCAGCATCCGGTGCTGGACATAGATTTTCTCTGCCTGATCGCGCGAGAAGGCCAGGCTGAGCCGGTCGAGATGGCCGTTCCGGCGCCATTCTTCGATCTCTTCGCGGTAATAGAAGTCCGTCGCGGCGTGCTGCTCGCCGAAGAACAGCCAGTTGCGTCCCTTGGCGCCGCGGGCCTGGCGGTCGTGCAGGAACCCCCGGAACGGGGCGATGCCGGTGCCTGGGCCAACCATGATCGCGCCGCGTGCAGGATCGGCCGGCGGATGGAAATGCGCGGCGGGCTGGAGGAAAATGCCGACGTCGGCATCCTGTGCCCGGTCGGCCATGAATGCCGAACATACGCCGTGGCGACTGCGACCTTCGCAGGAATAGCGCACCGTCGATACCGTCAATTGCACTTCGTCCACCTGCGCGTGGGGGCTGGACGCGATCGAATAGAAGCGCGGCTGCAGCGGACGCATGACCTGCCCCAGATCGCCGGGGCTCAGACGGACGCCTGTCTCGTGCAGAACGTCGGCGATCTGGCGGCCCCACAGCCACCGGTCGAATTCCGGCTTCCGATCGGGATCGAGCAGGGGTGCGAAGGACGCATCCGGGCGGCGCTCCGCGATCAGTTCGAGGATATTGCGGTTGAGCCGGGCAATATCCCAATGCCGGACCAGCGCATCGAAAAGCGCCATCTCGCCCACCTGTTTCACCGCGACGGGCGCTTCGGCGGAGAGATCGAGGACGTTCAATATTTCGGCGGCCAGCGTGGGGCAGTTGACCGGCCAGACACCCAACGAGTCCCCGGCCTTGTATGCAAAATCGCGCCCGGCCAGGTCGAAACCAAGCTGACGGACCTCCTTCGCAGCCCCCGCTCCGCTCAGCAGGGTATTGCGCGAAAGCGCGGTCCTTAGCGGTGCCTTGCGCGAATAGACGGCAACTGCGACGGCTTCGGCGACTGGCCGCTCCGCCGTCTCTATGATGCGGGTTGGCGCCGGCACAGATCCGGCATCGGAAGCACTATCCGGCCGAAGCGCGGCCAGAGTACTCGCGACCCAGGAGGCCGCGGCCTCTTCGTAATCGGGCTCGCAATCAATGCGGGGGGCCAGCCTTGCCGCGCCCAGTTCCTCAAGCCGCGCATCGAGTTTGCGCCCGAAACCGCAAAACTGGTCGTAACTGGAATCGCCGAACGCAAGGACGGAATAGCGTAGGCCTTCAAGGCGCGGAGCCGCCGCTTCCGTCAGTGCCGACCAGAACTGGCCGCCATTGTCCGGCGCATCGCCGTCCCCGAACGTGCTTGCAATCAGCAGCACTGCGCCCGCATCGGCCAGTTCGGCGGGTTTCACCGCATCCATGGCCAGCAACCGAACATCGTGCCGCGCCTGCTTCAACTGACCGGCGCAGGCCTGGGCGAAAGTTTCGACATTGCCGGTTTGCGAGGCCCAGAGCAGAAGAACCTCGCCGGATGAAGAATGGCCCGATGAAGGGGCGACGGGCGCTGCGTTTCCATCGGGGAGAGGTGCCCGCGCGAAGAGACCTGCCAACAATCCGTTCACATAGTGCCGCCGCTCCGGATCGAACGGGGAACCTTGCGGGACGAGGGGCACATCGCGCGCAGGCAGGGTTTCCAGCGATCGCAGACCGGAAGTGAAGCCCGTGAGATAGGCTCTTTCCTCATCGGAAAGACGCGGCGGCTGCGCGGCTTCCAGCCCCATTACGCGTTCGAAAACGTCAACGGCGGCCTGTTGCATGGGCGAATACCCCGAAAGCGATGGCGAAGAAGGCGCACGGCCTGCGGCCGTATGCGCAACGGTTTCAGTCTCGGCAGGGCCGGACACCCGCATCAATGCGACGGCGGAAAACTTGAATTCGGGCTGCAGCGATATCGGGTCCACCGCGTCGCTGGTCACGGCATTGATGGCAAGATCGTCGCCGAAAACGTCGTTCCAGTGAAACGGCGCGAAGCAGTTGCCCGGGCGAACCCGGTCGGTGACGACCGCCGGCAGCACCGCGCGTCCGCGCCGCGACCGCACTTCCACCTGATCCCGCTCCCCGATACCCAGCGACGCCGCGTCCTCCGGATGGATTTCGACGAACGGGCCGGGGTTGAGCTTGTTCAGCGTGGGCACTTTCCCGGTCTTGGTCAGGGTATGCCACTGGTGCTGGAGGCGCCCGGTGTTCAGGACCAGCGGAAATTCTTCGTCCGGCATCTCGGCGGCGGGCATGTGCGGGCGCGGCAGGAAATGGGCTTTTCCGCTTTCGGTGGGAAACGCGATGCGCGGCTGGGAGCCGTCTTGCTCCACGCGCAGGGTCTGGGAGACGCCGTCGTTCAGATAGCGGATGGGATTGCGGTCGGTTTCGGTTTCCGGCGGACAGGGCCATTGCATGGGGCCCTGCCGCAGCCGTTCGTGGCTGGCGCCGCGAATGTCGTATCCGGTCCTCATGTTCTGGAACTGGCGGATTTCCTCGAAAACCTCTGCGGCGGAGTTATACGTGAAGGCGTCGGCATAGCCCATCGCGCAGGCCACGCGGGCAATGATCTCCCAGTCCGCCATTGCCTCTCCGGGGGGATCGACGGCCTTCTGCATCAGCGTCAGATTCCGCTCCGAATTGATCATCACCCCCTCAGCCTCTGCCCAGAGCGCGCCCGGCAGGATGATGTCGGCGTAGCGGTTCGTTTCGGTATCGATGTAGACGTCCTGACTGATCACCAGTTCGGCAGCCTCAAGCCCGGCGATCACCGTCTTGCGATTGGATAGGCTGGCAACGGGGTTGGTGCAGATGATCCAGCACGCCTTGATGCGCCCTACCGCCATATCCTCGAACATCGCCACCGTTCCCGCGCCGGTTTCGGTGCGGAGCGTGCCTCTCGGCACACCCCATGCGTCCTCCACGAAATGACGATCGGCTTCGCTGGTGGTGGCGCGCTGGCCGGGCAGGCCCGGGCCCATATAGCCCATTTCGCGCCCGCCCATCGCATTCGGCTGCCCCGTCAACGAGAACGGCCCGCTGCCGGGACGACAGATCGCCCCGGTGGCGAGGTGCAGGTTGCAGATCGCATTGGTGTTCCAGGTGCCGTGGGTGCTCTGGTTCAGGCCCATGGTCCAGCAGGTCATCCACTCGCCCGCCGCGCCGATCCATTCGGCAGCCTGGCGCAGATCCGCCTCGGGAATGCCGGTCACTGCGGAGACGCGTTCCGGCGCATAGTCCGCCAGAAAGTCCGGCATGGCCTCCCACCCTTGCGTGAACCGGGCGATGAAGTCGCTATCGAAGCCGCCAGAAGCAACCAGCAGGTGCAACAGGCCATTGAGCAGCGCGAGATCGGTGCCGGGCCGGATCTGCATGAACAGGTCCGCCTTGTCGGCCGTGCCATTGCGGCGCGGATCGACTACGATCAGCTTCGCCCCGGCCTTCACCCGGTCCATCATGCGCAGGAACAGGATCGGATGGCAGTCCGCCATGTTCGCGCCGATGACGAAGAACAGGTCCGCCTTGTCGAAATCCTGATAGGAACCGGGAGGTCCGTCGGCGCCGATCGACAGCTTATAGCCGCTGGCGGCGCTGGCCATGCAGAGCCGCGAATTGCTCTCGATATTGTTGGTGCCGATGAAGCCCTTGCAAAGCTTGTTGGCAAGGTACTGAGCCTCCAGCGACATCTGCCCGGAGACATAAAAGGACACCGCATCGGGGCCGTCCCGGTCGATAATCGCGCGCAGACCGCTGGCGGTCCGATTGATCGCCTCGGTCATGGGAATGATGCCCTGATCCGTGCCGCCGGCAATGCGGAAATAGGCCGCATCCGCGCGCCCGGGCGCGGTGACGGGGACGTTGCAACTGCTTCCCTTCGTGCAGAGACGGCCGAAGTTGGTCGGATGGCTCTTGTCGCCGGTCACCTTGACGATCCGACCGTCGGCCACGTCCATGACGATGCCGCAGCCGACGCCGCAATAGGGGCAAACGCTTTTGACGGTCTTGCGATTCACGCCTGCCTTCCGCACGAAAAAGGCGCCATCGATCATCACCTGAACAGGTGGATCGATGGCGCCGTTGCCATTTCAAAATTGATGGTAATCTGGGAACCGACGCCGCATCGTTGCGGAATGGTTCCTAACCCCGACAATGTTTGTCAGATGAGAAACGACCCCGCAAGCGTCTTTTTTTGCGCTGCACAATCTGTTCGTTACTCAGGGACCGGTGCTGATCCTCATTGACCTGCCCCCCGAAAGGTCCGTCATTCTGCTATGGTGTTCCCCCTGAGACGGCAGACGGAGCGGCAGGCGCAGCACGGATCATCGCGATCTTCAATGGGTATGTGCGAGCATGATCTGGTGATAGGGATTGAAGGCCAGAAGATTATCGATGGTATCGGACTCGCGAGCAAATACGCCTAATTCGCGAACACGGCCGGTGCCGCTGGTCATGCGCAGGCGGCGATAGGCACTAAAGCCGGTATGTCGCTTCATGAATTCGATTTCGCGAGCGGCGTCGGAGCCGGATTCCCAAAACACGAAGTGCGACACGTGGCTATCGATCTTTTTGGCGATCTTGACTGCCGTGTCACCCTTGTCGAGGAAATGATATAGTACAGTCAGCATGATCGCGACTTCGAATACCTGGTCGCCCAAATCGACGTTTTCCGCGGTATCCTGCCGAAAATCACACTGCGTGTTGAAAAGTTCGTTGAGGATCGAAGCGGTGCTGAAGTGGCAATCTTGCGGCTCCACACCAACGACGTGCGCGCCCATACGGCTGAAATGACGAGAAAAATATCCGGCGTTGCAGCCGATATCCAATACGCTCGCTGGCCGGATATAGCCGAGCGTGTCGGCTATGCAGCTGAGCCGGTTCGGGAAGAAATTGTCCCGATAGGCAAAGGGGATATGGAATTGTGGATGCTCGATGGGAGCGTAAGGTTGGCTATAGCCAACCTTGTCGACATGGTTGCGCACGCGCTCGCCGATGGATGGCTCGAATAACGCCGAGAAGGATGAACGCGACATGCGCACATTGGCCCAACGTTCGCGGCGCGCAATCAAATAGCAGGTGCGATGATGGCCATCCCGCAGAATGAAGCGGCCGGTCGATGCATCATATTCGCCTTCAAGAAGAAAGGCTTCGTCTTCAATGCCATTTTCCGCATAACGTGCATTGAGATGATTGAAATAGTCGTAGCGCTGGGAAATTTGGTCCGCCGCACTGCACGGCAGAGCTATACCCATTGTGTTATGAATGGTGTTCCACCAATTCTCGTAATAGCTGACATCGAGCTGCGAAGGATCGAAGAAGCCTTCGAAAAGCCGGATGTGGGACCGTAGGCTCATGATTGGTAAGCCGTCGGTGATATTGTGCTGCTGATGCCATAGCGGCGGGCGCTCGGCATAGGCGTTCGGACCATGGATAAAGTCGTTGCTTTCGCAGAACAACATTTCCACGGGCACGCGGCAAATATGCTTATCGCCATCGATGTTGTATGGTTTATGCATTATTTTTCCTATGAAATCAGGATCGCTATTGAGCGCAGCGTCGGAGGCGTTCGGCAGCAAGGTCTATAAAAATAGTGGGGGTGTCAGCGGATATTCATAACCATGACTACGGAAATTTATGATCCGGCAGAACAGTCCGTGCCTGAACGACGGGCTGGGAATTTACCTCAACGCGGACACAACCTTCCGGGGTGCGCAATGATGCAATCCACCCGATGGGCCATAGGATGAGCCGTCGTTTCGATTATCGGCTCAGGCATCGCGGAGCTTTGGAAATTCATCTCTGACAACCTCATCAAATTGCGCGCATTGAGGGAGCGAAGTGCCCGTACCGCTCGCGTGTTCACGTGCTTCTGCATTTATAGAGGGGTGGAGAGATTATTGGTCCGCTCCGACGGAAGCAGGCCTTGCCGGCTGCAACGGCGCTGACGACTGTTCTCAGATGGAAGAAGCGCCAAACGAAGCCCTTTGGCCGAAACGGCAAGGGCTTCGTTTGGCGGCATCCAAATCCGGCCCAAGGACGCCGCCCCGGCGGCGATCAAGAGGCATCGGCTGACTTTCAAATTGTCTGCTTCGCCGCGCGGGAAAGGCCGCGCGGCAGATCATGGCTTGGCTGTGTCCGCGTTACCGCCCCGGTATTGCGCGTCGCTGACCTTCTCCATCCAGGTCACCGACTTGCCGTCCTGGCTTTCGGCAAGCGCGACATGGGTCATTTCCGCGGAAGGGGCGGCGCCATGCCAGTGTTTCACGCCTGGTGGGATCCAGGCGACGTCGCCTGATTCCAGGGCTTGCGCGGGCCGGCCCCATTCCTGCACAAAGCCGTGGCCACTCGTGACGATCAGCGTCTGACCGAGCGGATGCGTGTGCCAGGCGGTTCGCGCGCCGGGCTCGAACGTCACGGTCGCCCCGCCGATCCGCGCCGGTGCACCGCGCTGAAAACGACCCTGCACACGCACCTTGCCGGTAAAGTTCTCTTCCGCCCCGACGCTTGACGCCCCGGTGCCGTGCTTGATGACGGAGACGCTCATGTCTTCCGACTTCGGTTCAGCCGTTGCGATCGCCGATAGCGACATCATGCCGACAGCGACGATGGCCGAGTGCGCCGGCCGCCTCATTTGGAATTGAAGACGTCACGGGCAATGCCAACGGCATTGATGGCGTTCGGCCATCCCGCGTAAAAGGCAAGCTGCGTGATCGTTTCCACCAGTTCGGTCTCGGTGACGCCGTTTCGCCGCGCGAGCTGCATGTGTGAGCGCAGCTGCTCCGGACGGTTCAGCGCAATCAGTGCGGCAACCGTGATGAGGCTGCGGTCGCGCTTTGCGAGACCGGGGCGTTCCCAGACGTCACCAAGCAGTACGTCGTCGGTCAGCTCTGCAAGCTTGGGAGCGACATCGCCCATGAGCTGCTGGGCACGAGACGGCGGCGTTTCCGTCGCACCGGTGGGTGCTTGGGCATGGGCCATCGTGGCAATTCCTCCGGTCATCATGATGCCCATGGCGAAAAGCGTAGTCTTGGCGATGATTTTCATCATGGGGTCCTCGTCGAAAGCTGGAACGGGTTATACGTTCTTGGCGTAGAAGGTCGTGAGCTTGCCCATGGCCGCATCGACGTACCGGGGAACCCAGTAGGTCTGGATGTGCGAGGCGCCCTCGATCTTGAACAGCTCCTTGGCATCGGTGCCGGTCGCCTTGGCGAAAGCATCTTCGGTCATGTAGCCGCTGTCGGCCTTGCTTCCGGCGATCATCAGCAAGGGCTGGTCGATCAGCTCGATCTGGTCGGTCGCGTCCCAGCGCATCAGGTCCATGAGGCTGCTTACCGTATAAGTGCCACCCGAGCCGGGATAGGCGCCGGAATTGGGGTGCCCGTTGGTCCGCTCGTAATAGACGGCCCCCTCGCGGTACATTTCAAACGGCAATGCGGCGATCTGGGGATCGGTCAGCGGGGCGCCGCCTCCAACATAAAGGACCTGGCCGCCGGATGCTTCCTGCGCGCGGGCAACCGACGCCTGTCGCAGTCGCTCCTGGATCGTGTGCAGCTGCGAATCCTCGAAGCCATTGCGCCGGACACGACCGGAATTGAACATGCTGATTGTCGCGACGGATTTGAAACGCTTGTCGACTTTGGCTGCCGCGAGCGAGTAACCGCCGCCGCCGCAGATCCCAAGCAGGCCGAGCCGGGCGGGATCGACGCCGGGATAGCTGGAGATAAAGTCCGCCGCGCCGTGGATATCTTCGATGCGCGACTGCGGCTTGTCAGTATTGCGGGGCTCACCGCCGCTCGCCCCCTGATAGGCGGCGTCCATGGCGATCGCGATGTAGCCCTGTTCTGCAAGGCGCTGCGCATAGAGACCCGCGACCTGTTCCTTCACCCCGCCGTTGGGATGCGCCACGACGATGGCAGGGTACTTCCGGCTCGGCTCGTAATTGGCAGGCGTGTAAACGTTGGCGGCGATGTCCAGCCCGAGTACCTTATACTTGACCGGATGGATCTGGACCTTGCCCGCCTCGTTTTTGGTAAGCGCACCATCGTAGACGAGCGTGAACGGGTTGTTCCGGTAGTCCAGGCGAGGAGCCGCGGGTGCGGTAGCAGATGCATCGGCCATAGAGGGCATTCCTATCAATCCGGAGGCGAGGACGAGCGCGGTTCCGCCCAGGAACGCGCGCCGGCTTCGATGGGGGTAGTCGGTCATTTTCGGCTCATCCTGGTCAATCGAGATGCTTCTCGGAGAGAAATGCGGAGACTTGGTCGGCGATCTGAACGTTGTTGAGATCGGACATCATGAAGTGCGTATTCCCGCGTATGCCGATGTCGGGGAGATGGACCAGCCGGGCATCTCCGCCATCCCGATTGACGGCCGCGACCCAAAGTTTTGCCATCGCGAGGCGCACGCGCCAGTTATCCTTGCCACGTTCGCTCGTAGGCTCGGTCGGAATGTTGTCGCCATAGTAGATGACGATCGGAATGCGTGTGAGCTTCGCGAACTCAGCCGGGGCAATTTCGACCGGCCTCAGGGTTCCTGCCGCGCTCGGCATCGCGGGAGGCACCTCCCCTTTGGGAAAGACGAAGCCGCTTCCCGGCTCGAACGCAACGATCGCCTTGACGTTCGCGCTCTGGATTGCGGTCAACCATCCCGGCTCACCCCCTTGCGAGTGGGTGAAGAGGATGGCGGGGCCCGTCTTCGCCAGCAAGGCGGCCATCGCGGCGGAAATGATCGTGGCATCGTAGGGCCCGGTATTCGGCGTAACCGAGCGGAAAAACTGATCGAGTGTCTCGGGCCTGGGATCGAACTGTACGCCCTCAAAGAAGTTTGGCCAGGTCCCCAGGCGAAACTGGTCGAAGAAGAGCTGGTCGTTCGGCACCGGCTCGATAGTAGTCGCGATGCTGCTGTTGCCGGCCCGGCCACGGCGCGGCTGATCGACCAGATACGTGCTGAAATTGCGGCGCAGGAAGATCGTCTGAAAGCCCTCGCGCCCATCCGGCGTTGTCTCCCAGCTTCGTCCGGACTGGTAGGCACCGTGAAGCATGACAATCGGCAGGCGCCTTGGATTTTCCGGCATCTGGTAGAAGGCGTAGAGATGATCTGCGTGGATGCTTTGCCCCGCAGACGTAGGGGCATTGTTGTCGAATGATCCGGGCGCCGTGCGAACCGTTCCGCCGATCGCGAAACTTCCCTGCTCGCGAATGACCAAGGGAAGAGGGCTCGCTGGGGCGCAATGTGCGGCCACGGCAACCACCCCCAACGATATCGCGACTGCGGCAGCGGTAATCGCGCGGGACAACATGGCGCTTCCTCCTGGTTTGCGTCGGAGAATAGCGCGGGAGATTTTATCTGATTAGGGAGCTAAATGCGCATGTAGTAATTAGCCACGCTTATCAACGGACGGGGACCTTCAGCAAAATCGCGCGGCAAAATGACCGGTTGAGCGTTAATCTACCCGCCTGAGGGTGTCGCGCTGATCGAATTAGCGTCCGGCTGTCGACGGGTATCTGCTCCCGTCAGCGGGAACAGCCGGGCGCCACTTTGGTCAGGTCGAGGATGGCAGACGAACCTGCACTTCGAAACCGGGGCCATGCGCCGGAATCTGCGCTGTTCCGCCATGAGCGAGCGCGATGGCCTTGACCATGCTGAGGCCCAGCCCATGGCCCTCGGTACTACGTGACCGTTCTGCGCGCGCGAAGCGCCGGAACAGTCTGGCCCGCTCCGCCTCGGCGACCCCTGGCCCGTCGTCCGACACGGTCAGGATGATCTGTCCGTCCCTCGTGCATGCTTTCAGGTCGACGACCGTACCCACCGGCGTGTGACGCAAGGCGTTATCGAGCAAATTGGCAAGGGCCTGGTTCAAGAGCCGCCGATCGCCCAGCAAGGTCATTCCGGGTTGGATCGCATGCCGGAGCATCCTGTCGCCATCCTCGAAATCCGGAGCGTAGGTCTCGACCATCTCTTCCAGCAAGGTCGAAACATCGACATGCTGTCGAGGGAGTTTTTCGGAGAGCCCCTCTACTTCCGCGATCCGGAGTACGGCCGCGAATATCTCCAGAAGCCCGGCCGATTGTGCACGGGCGCTGTCGATCAAACGGTGCAGGTCGGCGGGATCGTCCGACGCGTCAGCTCTTTCGAGACTGCTGTAGAGCCGGGTCAGAGGCGTGCGCAGGTCATGGGCGACATCGCTCGAAACCTGTCGCAGATTTTCCATCAGACTTTCGATGCGATCAAGCATGCCGTTCAGAGTCTCGGCGAGACGGTCGAACTCGCTGCCCGATCCGTCCAGTGCAATGCGGCGCGTCAAATCGCCATCTATGATCGCTTGCGCCGTTGCATCGATGCGGCCGAGTCTGCGGCGGGTCACCCAACCGATGAAACCCGCGGCAGCAAGCCCGAGGACCAGCGTGGCCGCTAAGGCCGCCGCAAACAGGCGGCCCAAGGCCCAGTCGATCTCGTTGAGATCCGACCGATCCGCCGCCACAATCAGGGTACCCCCAGGAACGCGGGTAGTCAGCGCTTGTGCAATCCCTTCATGCCCCGACACTTTGTGGCGATAGGCGAGGAGTTCCTCGAAGCCATCGCGCGCCGGAACTTCGGCGCCAAGCGCTCCGGCAATCGGTTCGCCGTGATCGCCTACCAGCAGATATTCCAGGCTGGCCGTGGAGCGAGCTGCCTCGCGCCGGTGAATTCCTGCGGCCAGCGCCGGAAGGCCTTCGTGCCGGGCTTCTGCAAGCAGGGCCGAAGTTTCCGCTGCGATGCGATGGTCGAGTTGCTGTTCGAGCGCCTCGTGTGTCACTTCGTAAGCGATCGCACCGATGGCCATGGTCGCGAGCGCAAACACGAGTGCGACGACGGTGATTAGACCCGTGGTCGTCCTCCAAAACCGGCGCATCCTAGCGGCTCCGGATCATGTAGCCCGCCCCCCGGATCGTCTCGATGGCATCTTCGTCAAAGCCCGCATTGAGCTTCGACCGCAAGCGGCTCAGGTGTGTTTCGACGATGTTCGTCTTGGGATCGAAGTCGAAATCCCAGACCCGCTCCAACAACATTGTACGGGTCATGATCCGTCGGGGATTGCGCATGAGTTCCGCGAGAAGGGCAAATTCACGCGGTTGCAGGGCTATGCGCTGGCCCTGCCGATCGACCGTCCGGCGGTGCAGGTCGAGCATGATGTCGCCCACTTCCAGCGTGTGTGCTTCGGCACGGACGGCGGGACGCCGGGCCAGTGCATTGATCCGCGCTGAAAGCTCGGAAAAGGCAAAAGGCTTCACCAGGTAATCGTCCGCACCTGCATCCAGCCCGTCCACGCGATCGGCGATCCCGCCGACTGCCGTTAGCATCAGCACCGGGGTCGCATCACCGGCGGCACGCATGGCTTTCACGACCGAGATGCCGTTGAGCCCCGGTAGCATGCGGTCCACGACAATCACGTCGTAACCGCCGCCCGTCGCCTCGAAGAGACCTTCCCTGCCGTCGCGGCTGAGAACGACGGAATGCCCCGCCTCTTGCAGTCCGCGTGAAACGAACCTGCCGGTTTCCTCGTCGTCCTCGATCATCAGGATTCGCATGAGGATAGCCTAGTCGCTCTCCTGCCCCGCGCGCCAGCCACCGCCGAGCGCGCGGAACAGAGAAACTTCCGCGGAGGAAAGGGCAAGGTCGCTCTGCGCCTTCGCCAGCCGCGCATTTGCAAGAGTGCGTTCGGCATCGACGTGGAGCAGCCCGGAAGCCTCGCCGAGGCGCACGCGTACCGCCGTCCGCCGTAGATAATCTGTGGATTCAGCATCTGCCTGACCCAGAACGCGATTGCGCCGGACTTCGGCGTCGTAGGCGGCCAGCGCCGTCTCGACTTCCCCCAACGCTTTTAGAATCACCGCGTCCCATCCAGCCAGCGCCGCCTGTTCTGCGGACCGCGCCTGCGCCAGCTTCGCCCTGGCCGGTCCCTGATTGGGGAAGGCCCAGCTTACGAGCGGCGAGGCAACCGCATCGAACCCTCCGGCAAGCAGGCCCAGGGCACCGCCCAGATTGACCCGCGGATAGAGGTCCGCCCTTGCCACACCCACGCGGGCGGCGGCAGCGGCGAGTCGTCGCTCGGCCTCGCGAATGTCGGGACGCCGCAGGAGCAGCGCCGTGCCATCCCCGACCGGCGCAGGCGCGGCGAGGCGCGGCGGCCGATTGCAGGCAAAGCCATAGCCCCGCGCTTCCGCCGGAGGTCGCCCCTGAAGCAAGGCGATGCGATAGAGGGCAGAGGCCCGCTGCGCCTCATAGGGTGCGACGACTGCGCGCGAGGACGCCGCAAGCGCCGCCGACTGCGATACTTCAAGCGGCGAGACTTCGCCCGCGCCGAGCTGCTCGCGCACGAGTTCCAGTGAACGCTCCTGCGCCGCCACTATGCTTTCCGCCTCGCGCTTGGCCTGGCTCGCCGCGCACAGATCGACATAGGCCTGGACCATGTCGGCCACGACCGTCACTTTCACGGCATCAAGCGCAGCCTGCTGGACATCCGCGTCCGCTTGCGCGGCCAGCGCACCCGAGCGCAAGCGGCCGAACAGGTCGATGTCCCAGCTTGCCGTGGCGGCAATGTCCCAGTCGCTGGCGGAAACCGATGCTGCGCTCGGCTGCTTGCTGGGATTGTCGAGCGTCAGTGCGCTTTCGATCGTCGTCGTCGGCAGGCGGGCCGCCTTGGCCGCGCGCAAAGCGGCGCGCGCGCCGTCGAGGTTGGCATAGGCGACGCGCAAATCGGCATTGGCGGCAAGGCTGCGTGCGACGAGTTCATCGAGCTGCGGGTCCGCATAAAGGCGCCACCAATCGTCCGGCACCGGCGCGATCGACGCTACCGGCAGGCTGGCGAAGGCTCCGGTAGCACTCGGAGGCGCGGCCGGAACATGAACCTTCGGCGCGGTCATGCAGGCGGACGCCGCAAGGGCGAGAAGCGGCGCGAGGGGCCGGCCGAACCGCGCGCTCATGCCAGCGCCTCCCCACTCTGCTCGCTTCGAGCGCGGCGCTCCTCACCGAAGCGTCCATAGAGCGATGGCATCAGGAAGAGGTTGAGCACCGTCGAGGAGATCAGCCCGCCCAGGATGACGATCGCCATCGGATGCTCGATCTCGTGCCCCGGCGCATTGCCCGCGACGATCAGCGGCACGAGGGCAAGGCCCGCGCAGGTCGCCGTCATCAGGATCGGCACCAGCCGTTCCTCGGCACCGCGCAGCAGCAGTTCCCGCCCGAAAGGCATGCCCTCTTCTCGTTCCAGATGACGATAGTGCGAAAGCAGCATGATGCCGTTACGCGCCGCGATGCCGATCACGGTCACGAAACCGACCAGCGAACCCAGCGACAGCACGCCTCCGGTAAACGCGACGGCAACCACGCCGCCAACAAGCGCGAACGGAAGGCTGACGCTGACGAGCGCGGTGATCCGACGTGAGCGGAACTCGATCCATACCAGCAGCATGACGCCCATCAGACAGAGGGCTCCGGTGGACCAGAGCCGCTGGCGCGTTTCCTTGAGCGCCGCATATTCGCCCAGCACTTCAGGGTGATAGCCTGCCGCAAACTTCACATTGCCGACAGCCGCCTCAACCTCGCGGGCCACGGTGCCGAGATCGGCGCCCGCAACATTGAGCGTCACATCAAGACGGCGCTGGCCGTTTTCCCGCTTCACTTCGTTGGGGGCGGGAACGATTTCCACGTCGGCCACGTCGGACAGGCGCACCGGCGCCCCGGCGGGCGACTGGATCATCAGGTCGCGCAGAGCGTGAACATTGCCGCGCACCGCAGGCTCTCCCCATATCGCCACGTCGAAGGCCCGCTGGTCGCGGTAGATTTCGCCAACCTTCTGCTGCGCAACAAGAGTCTGAGCCTGCCGCCGCACTTCGCCCGCCGTCAGGCCGAGCCGCGCCAGTTCAGCAGCCCGCGGATGGATGCGCACCTGTGCAACCAGCACCTGGCTTTCCAGCTTGAGATCGGCAACCCCTCGGATACCGGCAATGGCACTGCGAACGCGTCCCCCGGCAGCGCGCAGTTCGCCCTGATCGGGACCGTAGATCCGCACGACGACCGTGGCTCCGGCACCGGTAAGCACTTCCTTGATGCGCTCTCGAAGGTAAGTGAGCACGTCACGGAACAGGCCGGGATAGCCGTCGACCACTTCCTTGATCCGCTTCGCAGAGCCATCGTAGTCCGCCTTTTCGTCAAGGCTGATCCACAGTTCGGTGAAGTTGGGGCCGACCACTTCGTCGGCCTGTTCGGCGCGGCCGATATGGGCGCCGAAATTGCGCACGCCGGCAATGGAGCGCAGTTCCTTCGAGGCCCGGATGGTGATGCGTTCCATCGCCTCGATCGAAGTGCCGGGCTTTTCGACGAAGTGCATGAGGAAGTCGGTCTCGCGAAAGTCGGGCAGGAACTGGTCCTTGAATGTCGCATAACCGACCCCCGCCAGCACGAGCCCGGCGGCCACGACCCCAACTGCAAGCTTCGGCCGCTCGATGACCGCCGGCAACGCGCCGACGTAGCGGCGCTTAAGCCAGGCGACCGCGCGGGTTTCGCGCTCGGGCTTGAGTGGAGCATTCGGCAGGAGCATCAGGCAGAGTGCCGGAGTAACGGTCAGTGCGACAAGCAGCGAGGCCGCGATGGCAAGCACATAAGCGATGGCGAGCGGCTGGAAGAACGTTCCCGCAAGGCCGCCAAGGAAGAAGATCGGCAGGAATACCAGCATCACGATCAGCGAAGCGAACACTACGGCCGAGCGGACTTCGAGCGAAGCGGTCAGGACGACTGCAAACGCGGATCTCGGAATTTCCGCCTCGCGGTTCAGGCGTAGCCGGCGGGCGATATTTTCCACGTCGATGATGGCATCGTCGACGACCTCGCCCAGCGCGATGACAAGTCCGGCGATGACCATGACGTTGATCGTCGCGCCGCTCCACAGCAGGACCAACCCGGCTCCGAGAAGCGACAGCGGAATCGCGGTGAGGCTGATCACGGCCTGCCTCCAGTCACGGGTGAACAGGAACAGCACCGCCGCGACCAGCGCGCAGCCGATCAGCAGCGCCTGGGTCAGGTTATCGATCGAGCGTTCGATGAACGTCGCCGGACGGAAGATGGTGGTATCGACCTTCACCTCGCCAAGCCCCGACTTCAGTTCGGCGATGGCCGCCTCGACCGCGCGGGTGAGTTCGAGCGTGTTGGCGGTCGGCTGTTTCTCGACGATGAGCATGATGCCCGGCACATCGTCGATGATCGCATTGCCGATCGGCGCGGCATAGCCGTCCTGGACGCGGGCGACGTCACCCAGGCGAACCGGAGCATCGCCGCTCTGCTTGACGATCGCCTGCGCGAGCTGCTCTGCATTCTGCACCATGCCCGCCTGCTGGACGGCAATGCGTTGGTTCGGCGTATCGATGAAGCCACCGCCGCCCACCAGCACCGCGTCCCCCGCCGCCGCACGCACTTCGGCAAGCGTCACGCCCGCCGCCTGCAACCGGTCGGGATCGACAAGTACCTGGAGCTGGCGGTCCCGCTGTCCCCAAACCGCGACATTGGCAACGCCCGGTACCGCCATCAACCGCGGCCGGATGGTCCAGCGCACAAGTTCGGAGAGCTTCATCTGGTCGAGCTTGTCCGAGGTCAGCCCGATCTTCATCGCGCGGCTGGTCGAGGATAGCGGCGGCATCAGCACCGGCTGACGCGCGGCGAGCGGCAGGCGCGCCTGCACTTGCGCCACGCGTTCGCCCACCATCTGGCGCGCCCGCATCACATCGGTGCCGCGCTGGAAGAGGATCTGTACCGAGGACAGGCCGAGCACCGACTTGGAACGCAGCGTCATCAGGTCTGGCACACCGTTAACCGCGGTCTCGATCGGGACGGTGACAAGGCTCTCGACTTCCTCGGTTGACAGGCCCGGCGCTTCGGTCTGGATCTCGACCATGGGCGGTGCGAATTCGGGAAAGACGTCCAGCGGTACATCGCGGCCAGCACGCAGGCCGAGCACGATGAGGAGGGCTGCCAGCGCAAGCACGAGGACGCGCTGGATGAGGGCGAAGCGAACGAGACCGGCCAGCATCAGTGAGCCGCTCCAAATTCGGTGCCGAACAGTTCCGCCGCGCCGACGGACACGATCTCGGCTCTGCTTTCCAGCCCGCGCGCGAGCAGCGCCTGACCGCCGGCTTCCGAAGCTACCTCCACACGCTGACGTACGAAAGTATCCTTTGCCGTGCGGCGATAGACCCATTCGCCGCCGTAAATGTCGCGCAGGATAGCGGAGGACGGAATCGTCAGGCCCGCATTCCGGCCCGCCATCGGCAGGTCCACTGAAACACGCTGGCCGACCCGGAAGCTCCGGTCGCGATTGTCCAGCGCATAATAGACGTCGACCGTGCCTGCGGCGGCGTTTGCCGAGGGCGGCGCCGCTACCGGGCGCGCGCCCCGCGCAACCTCCTGTGCGCCGATCGCCCGCACCATAGCCGCGGCCCCTCGCGCCAGAGTGCCCAGGTCACTTGCGAAGACCGAAGCCCGCACCCACAGGGTCGCCTGATTTCCCAACGCGCCAATAGCAGGCCCAAGCAGCCGACGCTGCTGCTGCGCCGCGTCTGCCAGGGCCTGAGCCGCAGCCAGAGCGGCAAACGCTTCATCGCGGGCGCGCGCGCTTCCGGCCTCTTCTCGCACGAGGGCTTCCGCCCGGCTTAGCCCAATGCGTGCCAGTCTGGCCTGGGCCTGGGTACGCGCCACTTCGCCGTCTGCGGTCGCCTGTTGCGCACCGATCTGCTGAAGATTGCTGAGCGAACCGGTCGGCACGCCATTGGCAGTGATCGGCGGCACCACCACCTCACCCGAAACGCTCCGCGTCCGCGGCATCGAGCCAATACCGACGCGGAAAATCTCGATGCCGAGCCGCTCCTGCGCCGCCGACGTCAGCTTCAATCTCAGCAGTTCCGTCTCAAGCGCGATAAGCTCGGCATGGGACGGAGCAGCCGCCTGCCTGGAGGACGGTTGCCCACAGGCGGCTACGGCGATCGGAAGGACCAATAGGAGGATCTGACGCATGGCGCATGCGCTACCCGATCATCATTGGGGGACGCTGGAGGCCCCTATACAAATTCCCAATGTTGAGATTGCCTTGCGCCAAGATCGCAGATTGCTGCGGCAAGAGGCGACACTCGCCGGCACAAAATTGGCCAGCCTGAACCAACGGTAGCTTCGCCCATTGTGCCATGCATAAGAGACTTACCGGTCCGTCCGACGGCACGGCCCTTCGGGTCGGCAGGTGCCGGCACTGCGGGAACGGCCTGTTTAAGGAGACGCTTTGCAGTTCGATCTCAGCCGGAATAGCCGCTTCCCTCGGAATTATCGCCGGCCGTCTCGGCGGCCGATGCGCCCGCCGACGGCCGGCTAACTCGCCCGGCGGATGGCTCGACGTTACGCTGGACAGCGGGATCCTTGCCTGCGGCGAGCAACACCTTGGCCTCCTCGCGCCTGGCACGCGCGTGAGCCATCGACACCTTCGGGTATTGGCCGAAGCTGAGGAGCTTTTCCTTGCCGTCAAAGCGGTACTTCATGCGCCACAGCTTGGAGCCGTTAGGATGGACGAGGACATGCAAGCCGCCGCCATCGGCGGGCTTGTAAGGCTTGCCGCGCTTGGCGGCATATTTGACCTCGAGTTCCGTGAGCGCCATGGGTCGTATCCATCTGGGGGTATCGGCCCAAATGCTA
>NZ_SLVB01000010.1 GCF_004341845.1 Novosphingobium sp. PhB165
TCCGCTGCGGTGAGAGGCCCTCTAAGTCCCACCAATGATTCGGTCAAACACAATTTTCAAAAAATCGTCACTCACAGGACAAATGGCAGTTTACCGGCGGTTAGCTGCGCTGGGGAGGCTCGGCACGCCATGGATCCGTATCGCCTAGCGTCTGGATGATCTGCGATAGGCTTGGGGCGATTGCCCAGTCAGGAGACGAAACGCGCGGGCATAAGCACTTTGATTTTCGAAGCCGACATTGGCCGCCAATTGCGCAATCGACTGATCGGTCTCGGTAAGCGGGCCGAGCGTCGCCAGCAGACGTGCCCGTCTGCGATACTCGTCCCAGCCCATTCCCAGTTCGGCCTGGCACCGCCGCCTCAGCGTCCTTTCGGACAGTGCGGCGACCTGCAATGTCTCCGTCAGGGTACAGCCAACCGGGTCGGCGCGGACGAAGGCAAGCGCCTTCTCCAGTATCTGGTCTTTAGCCGATGGCAGTGTCAACCGCGCATGATCCTTGATCCAGTCCCGGCAAAGAAGCGCGAAGGCCGTGAAGAAAGCCCGCCCCGTGTCATCCAGAGCCTTGCCCAGCGGCCACCGTGTGGCTGCTACCAGCATCTCACGCATCAAAGGTGCTACGTGCAGTATGCGAACCTCGGCACCGGCATCCTCAACGCAATCCCTGGAGAGAAGCACGGTGACCGACCTGATGCGATGCAGACTGTTACGATGCCGCGTGCCCGCCGGAATCCAGCCCGCCAGACTGCGGGGCAGAATATGCCGGCCTCTTTCGTCTTCAAGCTGCATCGAGCCTTCGATCGCATATTGAAGCTGGTGCATGTCGTGGTGGTGCCAAGACGCGGTGATGTCGAATTCATCCTGGACGATGGCGCCCGCAAACGGGCGGGTTGCCGGATCGATCAGGGTGATCAAACCCAGATCCCGGTCTGGATCGATGGCAATCGTCGGCATCAGGATTCCCTTCAGCGTCCGGCAATATGGCCGTTTGAGCGGCAAGATTGGCCGCTCGCCGTGAGACAGTCAAATCGCCGGCATGCCATAAATTCGGCATCGCAAATCGCAGGGAGACGACAAATGGCAATCCGCGTGCACGACCAGTCTCAGTTGGAGTGGCGAAAGATCGGCGACATCCCGATGGGCTGGATGCGCGATCACATCGATCCATCAGAGCTGGCGGGCCGTCTGAGCTTCCACGAACCCGGAAGTGACACGTCGATGCAGCTGATGGAAATGAGGCTCGCCCCGCAAACGCTGATCGCTCCCCACTCGCACGACAATGACGAGATCTTTTTCATCGTCGAAGGCTCGCTGCACTGGAGAGACAAGGCGCTGGGGCCCGGCGGTTCGCTCTATATCCCTGCCGGCACAGAATATTCATTCCGCGTCGGCGATGAGGCCGCGCGGCTGCTGAACTTCCGCGCGAGGGCCGATCACAGCTTCAACCCGTCAACCGGCAACAGCAAGCTGGCGGAGAAAGATCATGCCGGATGAGCAAAATCACCACGAACGCGTAATCGGCCAGTTCTCGCTCCAAGCGGCGAGTTATGGGAAGCTGACCTGCAGCATGGCCAGCGACGATCGCCGGGCGGCCTTCGCGGCGCTGGTCGGGGCCATGCCGGACGATATCGCGCTCGACGTGTGCTGCGGTCCGGGTTCTCTCGCGCTCGATCTTGCCCCGTTCGTTTCGCATGTGACGGGCCTGGACCTGACACCGGCGATGCTGGATCAGGCGCGGGCGGCTCAAGCATCGCGTGGCATCGCCAATGCCGAATGGGTCGTGGGCGATGCGTTCCGAATGCCCTTCCCTGACGCCGCTTTCACCCTCGTCACCTGTTCCGCCGCATTCCATCATATGCGGGATCCCCGTCTCGCGCTTACCGAAATGGCACGCGTCTGCCGGGCAGGTGGCAGGATCGTGGTCAGGGACGTGACGCCCGAGGAGGCGAAATCCGCTGCCTATGACCGAATGGAACGCTTACGTGATCCCTCCCACGTCCACGCCCTTACAGCCGCGGAACTGGCGCATCTGGGCGAAGGACTGGGGTTGGATGATCCCCGGTTGCACGGCAGCATCACTCCCGATCTGCCATTCGATGCGGTACTTGGCACGTCGTTTCCGGACGAGTGCTCGATCGCGGATCTGCGGACGATGTTCCAGACCGATGCCGAGGAGGGACAGGATAGGCTGGGTTTCAGCGCCCGGATTGTCGATGGTGTGCTGTGCGTTTCCTATCGCCAGACGACTGCCATCTGGATCAGGCCGTAAGTCGATGCCGCCTTCTCGTGACGATCGGCCCCGATAAGCCAGAGCATCGCCGTTGAACGGACGCTCATTTGAAACCACCCTGGCGATCGACCGGCGATTTGGGGGTACGCCAATTCCCCCCTTGCCCGAAAAGGGCCCCGACGCGCAGCTTCCCGTCACGATGAGGATCGAAGGCCGAGTGAGCGATGCGCGCCCGCAAACTCGTCCCCCGTGAATTCATCGCTATGAATTGTCGCCGGCGGGGTGCGCCAACGGCCGCAGGGGTTCTGCCGCGTGCCCGCCTTCCGAGAGCACGGATTGATGTCGAAGTCACAACCCGCGCGACCTCCAAGATTGGCGAACAGGCCAAGCTTCGCGAACCGAATCGCGCAGGCCGATCCTGAAACGCTGATCGCCGTCGCGCGCCTCCTGGCCTCAAGCCTGTCGCTGGTCGCCGTCTTTCTGGACCCCACGACACCCCATTCGAATGTCACGGAAACCTACACCGTTCTCTGCCTCTACGTCGCAGTCAGCATTATCCTGCTGGTGCTTCCCGCCCCGCCGCGATGGCGCGAGCATTCGCGCGTGGCGCAGACGGCGATCGACGTCTTCACCTTGGGGCTACTTGCGCACTATTCCGACGATCTGCAGAGCCCGTTCTTTGTCTTTTTCACATTTGCCCTGATCAGCGCGACGATGCGGTGGGGCTGGCGCGGCGTTCTTGCCACTGCGGTCCTGCTTCAGTTGCTGCTGGTCATCGTCGCGATCCCGGACATGCGCGCGGACGGCGACTGGTCCATGAACGTGCTGCTGATGCGGTTCGTCTATGCATGGGTCGCCGCGCTCATGCTCGGTTATTTCGGCAGCTATCGCGCCCGAAACGAGCGCCGGTTGCAGGAGCTTGCCTCCTGGCCGATCCGCATGATGCCCGATGACGACCGGCCCTGGCTAGCCGAAGCGCTTCAACATGCCGCCCGCGTGCTGGGGACCGATCACATCGTGGTCGTCTGGCAGGACCAGGACGAAGGCCATGGCACGATCGGCTTCTGGACCGGCGATCATTGCGAATTCGTCGACCGGGTGACCCTTCCCGCGCCGCTTTCAGAGCTCAAGGCGGCGGCGGCGGCGGACCCGCGCAGGATGCTGCGACGGCTCAATTCGCGCGGTGGCAGCCCGGCATGGAACGCCATGCTGGGCGGCGCAAAACAGTCCCTGCACCTCGCCGAGTTCAAGGGCATTCGCTACCACGGTCTGGTCATCGTGATCGATCCGGCGTTTCGGGACGAGAATGTCGAGGCGTTCACGCGCATCATCGGCGCGCGCATCGCACTGGCATTGGAGCAGTTCTCGATAGCGAACGGCCTTGCCGCTGCGGCCAGCCTCAAGGAACGCGTCCGCGTGATGCGCGACATCCATGACAGCGTCCTGCAAGACCTGACGGCGGCAGTCTGGCAACTCGATGCGACGCGGGCAACGCTCCCGCCCGACGCGCAGCCGGTGATGAACAAGGTTCGCAACCTGCTCCAGCAGCAGCACACCCGGCTGCGCACTTTGCTGAATGGCTCCCGCACGGGCCGAAGCGCTCCCAGTTTCCTCAGGCACCAGCTGCATACGCTGGTCGAGCCGCTGGCCACGCAGTGGGCGTGCCGGCTCGACATATCGGTTGAGCCGGAGAATCTGCGGGTCAGCGACGAGACTGCCACCGAACTCTGCCTCGCCCTGTCCGAAGCGACGGCCAATGCCGTGCGGCACGGATCCGCCGCCGCGCTGAGAATCGATATCCGGGCGCGACACGGCGACCTTCAGGTCGAAATCGCGGACGACGGCTGCGGCCTTGAGGCCCGCGCGGGGCTGCCGCAATCGCTGTGCGAACGGATGGCGGATCTCGGCGGCACGCTCGTCGCCGCGGGCAGCACGCACGGCTGCCGGCTGCGTCTGGTGTTCCCGATCGGGGCGGTGAACGGATGATCACGCTGGTCGTATGCGACGATCACCCGATGATCCTCAGCGGCATCCAGACTCTGCTCGGCGTCGATCCCGAATTGCAGGTGGTCGCCACCGCGCGCGACGGCGAAACCGCCTTACGGAAGATCGAGGAGTATCAGCCCGATATTGCCCTCATCGATATCTACATGCCCGATCTGGACGGGTTGGACCTGCTCGGCCGAATCAACCGAGCGGGCTGGCCGGTCCGAGTGGTGCTGCTCAGCGCCGCGATTTCCGATGCGCAGGTTATCGAGGCCATTGCCGCCGGTGCGGCCGGTATCGTCCTGAAAGACATAGCGCCCACGACGCTGGTCGAATGTCTGCGCAAGGTCGCTCGCGGAGGACGCTGGCTGCCGCAGCACCTCGTCGCCGCCGCGATCAACCGGCGCCGGGCCGAGGAACGGGAGGTTTCTCCGTTCGAGAGCCTGACTCCGCGCGAATGGGAGGTCACCCGGCTGCTGGCCAAGGGCATGGCCAACCGGGATATCGCGGGGGAACTCGCCATCAGCCTGGGGACCGTCAAGATCCACCTGCACAGCATCTATTCCAAGCTTGGCGCCGACAATCGGACCACGGTGGCTTTGATGGTCGCCCGTTATGCCGACGCCCATCCAGCGCCGGACAGCCCGGGCGAACTCCCCTAAATCCGCCGGAGGCTCGCCCATGAGAGCTATATCGCCCGATAGATGCTTCCCCGCTCCCACAGGCCTATTCAGCATATCCAGTCCCGACTTTTCACGGTGAGGGTGCCCTCGCCGAAACGGCACAGGGGAACGGCCATGGATGATCGAGCTTCCGATCTCATCGGTGACACGCACCGGCGCGATTTTCTCAAGACGGCCGGGCGCTTCGCGCTCACCGTGCCGCCGGCGATGACGGTGCTGCTCTCCACATCGCTGGTCTCTCCTGCAATCGCGGCCTCTGGCGGCGGTGGTGGGGGTGGCGGAGGAGACGGCGGTGGAGGTAGCTCCGGCGGCGGCGACGGTGCTTCTGGCGGCAGTGGCGGTGGCGGAGACTCCGGCGGAGGCGGCGGCTTTGGTGATGGCGGCGGTGGCGGCGGCATCAAATCCAGTGGCGGCATGGGTAGCGGCGACCGGGGCGGTGGCGGGCACGGCCACTGACAATGGCCGGCGCGGAGGGTCCGCAAACACCTGACGCGCTATGCGCAATGCTGGCCGCCGATGTTCAGCCTTCGACCGGCGCCTTTCAAGGCCTCGGTTCCGACCGGGTTAACACGGTGCCCACGGACCAAAACCTGCAATGGCAGTTTGCCCCCGGCGTCGCGGTCGTTTCCCTTTCCGACCGCGACGCCTTGTTTTGCGAGACCGCGCAAAAGCTCTACGCCCTCGATCCTTTCGCTGCACTGGTTGCCAGGGAGCTGACGAGCGGCCCCGCTCCGCTCGGCCGCCTGATCGCGTCCTGCACCCGCCATGGTATGGACAGGCAGGACGCGGAAGATGCCGTTACCGCGTTGATATCCTTGTGGTCTGGCGCGGAATTGCTCGCCGTCGTGCCTGGATCGACCGACGAGGTGATGCGCCGTTTCCCGCTCGATCTCGGGGGCATTCCCATTGATGTGGAGATCGGTGCGAGCCTTGGATCACTTGCGATGCCGGCCGCTGCCCGAAAGCGGCCGGACGCCGAGGCGGTGCCGTGTTGGCAGATCCGCCGTTGGGGCACGCACGTTGCCCTGCCCAAAGTGGTCATCTCGCGGCACGGCAAGCCGGCCAGCATTGCGAGGCTTGATCAGGCCATTCCCAAATTGAAAGCGCGTCTGGTCGATGACGTGCTCACGGCCAGCGACCGGATCGCCCTGCACTGCGCCCTTCTTGTGCGGGGGAACCGCGCGCTTCTGCTCAGCGGCGCGCCAGGAGCGGGCAAGAGCACCCTTTCCGTCGCTCTGACCGCCGCAGGCTTCGGCTATGCCGCAGATGACGTGACCCTGCTGGACCACGCCGGGATGGTACAGGGCCTGTCCTTCTATCCCACACTGAAGCGCGGTTCGTGGCACCTGCTGCCCGGCTATGGGGACGTGATCGGGCGTACAGCCGTGCATCAACGGCTCGACGGCGCGACCTTGCGTTACTTGCCCATGCCGGAACCGCGCACCGGCATTTATCCGGTGGACTGGATCGTTCTGCTCGCCCGCGACGACGGAATGCCCGCTGAACTGAACCCGCTCGAACCGCTCGCTACGCTCGAAGTCTTGCTCCAAGGCGCCTACGCCCGCACCGGACGCTCGACCCTATCGGACGTGCAGATGCTCAGCCGCCTGGTGGGACGCGCGCAATGCCGGCGTCTGTCTTATGCGAATCTGGACGAAGCCGTGCGGCTGCTCCACCTCGCCACCGAGTAAGGCTGCGATGATCGGCATCCGAACCTTCGCCGCCGCGCTCGACGGCAGAATACCCGTCAGGTGCGATTGGGAAGACCTCATCGGCCGGGCCAACCGCACCATGACGACAGCCTCGCTCGGCTCGCGATTGGCCCGGCGCCCCGACGTTCCCGAGGATGCTCTCGCCTTTCTGGCCGCCGTCGTCGAGGCAAACACAGAGCGCAATCGGCGGTTGATGCTCCTGTTGGAGGAAGTTCTCGGCGCACTGGCGGATACGGGCCCGCCGCCGATCCTGATCAAAGGCGCGGCCTTGCTCGTGGAGCTTGGCGCTCCGGCGGCACGAGGCCGGATTCTCGGCGATATCGACCTGATGCTGCCTGAAAGCGCGATGCCTGGGGCGCGGAGCTGCCTTGGCCGGCTCGGCTTCCGGATACACTACGAAAGCGGTTTGGACGGCGCCCCCCTCGTCCTCTACCGAAGCAGCGACGTGGGCATGCTCGACCTCCACTGTCGGACCAAGGGGAGCAACCCCCGCTTCGATTACCCGATGCTCTCGGCGCATTGCCGGCGCGTGGAGATCGGCAGACAGCGGGCGCTGCAACCGTCCCCGGCAGCGCAGGCCGCCGTGCTCGTCTCGCACGACCAGCTTCAGGAACTCGATTACTGGCGCGGGCTGGTGGACATGCGCCACCTCGTCGATCTTGCGGGGCTGGCCCGGTCGGGCGAAGGGATCGACTGGCAGGAACTCGATGGCTTTTTCACCGCCCGGCAGGCCCGGCGCGCGCTGCGCACGCAGTTGCTGACACTGCGGTCGCTGTTCGCGGTGCCGGTTCCACAGGAGTATTGCAGCGGTTTGTGGCCCCGCATCCAGCATCGGCGCCAATTGCTGCAAGCCGACTGGCCCGGCCTGCGCTGGCCGCTGACGCTGGCCGCGCTGGCCCTGCAAATGCCGCGCGGCATCCGGGAAGACCCGTCACCCGCCCCGCACGGATGGGCGCGAGATTCGCTGCCCGCCCTGCTCCATCGGGCCCATCACCTGACTCGCCGGGCCGTTCGATCACCCGGCCCGGGAAAATATTGCTGAAGCGCCGCCGTCCAACCGGTCAGCCCGCCTTCTTGGCCTTGTGCTCGGCCAGCAGCTTGTCCAGTTCCGCAATCCGGAGCCGTTCGGGCGTGCCTTTGGCAAGGCCTTTCAGGCGACATGCGGCCCACAGGCTCTTCCGTTCGGATTCCAGCGCCTTCAGATAGAGATCAGCCATGGGTCATTTCCTTTCGCCGGGCTTTCCGGCCCGGCTACGCCGCCCGGCCATAGTGCCGGTATTGCTGTTATCTTCCGCAGTAAGCTTGCGCCATCGCTCAAGCCGGTCGGGTTCGAGCGCGCCCTCTGCAATCGCGGCCTGAATTGCGCAACCCGGCTCTTTCCTGTGGCTGCAATTCGTGAACCGGCATTCGAGGGTCAGAAGCTCGATGTCGTCGAACACTTCCGCCAGCCCCGAGGTCGCGTCCGCCAGCTTGAACTCCCGCATGCCGGGCGTGTCCATCAGCCAGCCGCCCTGCGCCAGCCGGTGCATTTCGCGCACCGTGGTCGTATGACGGCCCTTGCTGTCGTGTTCGCGCACGGCCTGGGTGGTGATCGAATCCGAACCGCGCAGCGTATTGACCAGCGTCGACTTGCCGACGCCGGACGATCCCATCAGCGCAACGGTCTGGCCCGGTCCGCAATACTTCGCCAGCGGCAAGGCGCTGGCGCCCTCGCGCGCGTTGACGGTTTCGACGCGCAGACCGGGCTGAAGCCCCATCGCGGCCTCGCGGTATTTGTCTGGCGTGTCGGTCAGGTCGATCTTGGTCAGCACGATCACCGGAGTGACCCCCACTTCCCGCGCGAGCACGAGGTAGCGCTCCAGCCGGGGAATGCTGAAATCGTGATTGCAGGAGGCGACAATGAAGAGCGTGTCGACATTCGCCGCGATCAACTGGACGCGGCGATCATTGCCCGGTGCGGGCCGCTTGAACAGGCTCTCGCGCCTCAGGAGCCGCACCGGTTCAGGACTATCGGCACCGATCAGCAGCCAATCGCCGGCGGCGGGCCGATCTTCCGGTCCCTGCGGGTTCGGCAGGCGCGAAGAAATCAGCTGGTCGATCCCCTCACCCACCACCGCGACAAGTCCGCGATAGACGGACATCACCCGCACCGGGCGGCATGTTTCCCGCTCCTCGTCGGACAGCTGTTCGCTGAAGAAGGGTCTCCAGCCGAGATCGGCAAGTGTGGGCGCGGACGCTTCCATAGGTTCCCGGCGGGCGACTTTCATAACGGGTTCCCGACGCCGCAAGGCATGGGAACGCTTTGGGAGTCCGGCTATACAGCCCGTCCGCGGCGCGGATGCGCCGGGACCGTGGTCCGGATCGATGCCCGAACCACGGGACAACATGCCGCATACAGATCTGCCGCCCGCTTGGATACGACTCCTTGCATCCGGTCCGTCATTCGACGGCCGGACCAGTACTCGTAATCCGAAAGATCCCTCAGCGCGAAGGCCCGATCCTGGGCGGGCAGACGCCAATCAGGCCATTTCGCGTGCGTCCGCTCGATCCGTCCTTTCAAAGGCAAGGAAAGTGATGCGACTGTCGCGTCCTGTGTTCCAGGGCGCGCGATTGTAATGCTCATATTCCGGCTTGGAAAAGTGCACGAGCCGGAAACCCAATTCCTGCATCAGGAAGATGTAGTATTCCGGATCGCGATTGAAGACGGGCGGATTGCCCTCCCGGCGCCAACGCACATCCATCAATTCGGCGATGATGATCCGCTGCCGGCCTCTCACCGCCTCGATCAGCAGCGGCACGAGCGCTTCATCGGACACATGCAGAAGAACGGTATAGAACAACGCCGTCGCCGCATCCGGATACCGATATCCCTGATCGTGGATGCGGAAGTTCTGAGCTGGAAGCACGGCCCGCGCCTGGGCAAGGGAATGCGGATTGACGTCTACTCCGATATAGCCGTCATCGAACAGCGACGCGATGCGACCGACGCCACAACCGATTTCCAGCACGGGAAAATGACCGTCAATCGCGATCGCCAAGGCCGATCCGAGGTCGAAGCCCTCAGGAAATTCGAACTCCGTTGCGGGAATGATGTGGTCCACGCCTTCCTGGATCCAGAACGCTTCTTCCGGCGTGCGCCAGAGCGTGTTCGTGGCCCGGTCCCGCATTCCGGCTTCGGTGAACTGCGCTGCCTCGTGATCGGTTTTGCGGCCGTCGGCCTTCGCCTGTCGCGACGCCTGCCAATGGCGGATGACGGTAGGCTCGTTGCAAGGCGCGCCTTCGATATGCAGATACGAACGCGGCAGCCAGCTCGTCTTCAGCGGACGGGTACTGGCGATGTCGCACCAGGCCGAGCACAAATGGACCTGATCCCATGTCAGCGGATCGGCGCGGCAACGCACCAGCCATTGCTGCAGCAGGGCCTCGGCCTCGGCCGTCTTGCCGAAATAGACAGTGCCGGAGCAGAATTCCCAGCCGCGGTCGTGGGCCTGGTGGTCCCATGTCCACTTATGCAGCGCGACATCGGCCGTGAGCGCCGAGAAGAGATCGGGCAGTGCCTCGACGGTAGCATCCGCGTCCAGCCAGACGATCGGCCGATCGGAGGCCTTCCACTGCTCGTACACGAATTCCGCCTTGTAGGCGCAGTTGAGTTCCCAGCGGCCAAGGCTGTCGATCGGATGCAGCACATAGTCCAGACCGAACCCGTCCAGCGTTGCGCGAAGCCGTGCGGCGTGGTCCGCATATTCGTTGTGCGCGGTATAGAATGAGACGATCCGGAACGGGCTTCGTCCCGCAGGCAGGATCTCGACGATCTCACCCGGTTCGGCGCCGCGTTCAAGATCACGGCCGATGAAGCTCTTCACGGTGTAGGACCGGTCGGCCCCATGGCCGAGCGGCGACACGGCAAGCGTGGCGGAGTTCTGGAGATTCATCACCGGCAACCTATAGAATGGCCCCGCCCGCGAGGCGCGAAACACCTCGGCAGGCAGAGCAAATGCTGGACCGGCGCTCGCGCCCCGGCCTTCCTTTTCTCTTATAGAGCGATCGCGCCGCGCAGGACGAAATGGCCGAACGCATCGAGCAATTGTCCAATAGCCCGCGACGTGTCCCGATGCCGCAACCGAGCCTTCAAGCGCAAAGCCCCATCATCCCCGCGAAGGCGGGGGCACTTCGAAACGGCACCGGTCTTTTGCGCCGAATTCGTCCACGCCTGCCAACACACCGAAATCAAAGCGTAACCGCTTGCCCGGCGTGTCGCAGGCGCTAGGCTCCCCCAATCGATCTTTCGGGGGGAACAATCTTGACGCCCATCCTGCGTACCGCGCTTGCCAGCACGCTCGCCTTTCTGAGTTTCATGCCCATGTCTCATGCCGCAACGCCCGCTCCTGCCGACCCCCGCGATCCACCCGATGCGTGGATCTGGCTGGAGGATCTCGACGGCAAGCGCGCGATGGACTGGGTGGAGGCCCACAACGCGAAGACGGAGGGCCGGCTCGAAGCCGATCCGCGCTACAAGACCTTCTATGACGAGGCGCTCAGGATCTTCGGCGCGGAAGACCGCATTCCCGCCCCCCGCTTCCTGAACGGGCAGATCTACAATTTCTGGCAGGACGAGCAGCACTTGCGCGGCATCTGGCGGCGCACATCGCTTGATGACTATCGCCGCGCGCAGCCCAACTGGCAGACCGTTCTCGACATTGATGCGCTGGGCAAGGCGGAAGGCAAGAGCTGGGTCTACAAAGGCGCCGACTGCCTTGAGCCGGAGCAGCGGCTTTGCCTGATCTCGCTCTCCAACGGCGGCGAGGACGCTGTCGAGACGCGCGAATTCGATCTCGCGTCGGGTACTTTCGTGCAAGGCGGATTCCACCTTCCCCGCGCCAAGCAGAGCGTCACGTGGGAAGATGCCGACCATCTGCTCGTCGCCACCGAATGGACACCGGGCGATGTCACCGAGTCGCTCTATCCCTATATCGTCAAGCGCCTCGCGCGCGGCAGGACGCTGTCCGAAGCGACGGAGATCTTCCGCGGGCAGAAGAGCGACGTCGGCGTTTTCCCCGCCGTGTTGCAGGATGGGCAGGGCAACACGCTGAAGCTGATCACGCGCGCGATCGACTTCTTCCACCAGCAAAGCCTGGTGATCGGCACGGATGGCAAAGTGCACGAACTCGCCATACCGCAGAAGGTCTCTGTGGCAGGTCTCGTTGCCGGGCAGGTCGTGTTCCGCCTCGACGAGGCATGGGGAGACCTTCCCACCGGCGCGGTGGCGACTGCCCCGCTTGCCGAAGTGCTGGCTCGTCCCGAAGCGATCGAGGCCCGGATCGCCTGGAAGCCGGGCCCGCGCGAAGCGCTGGAAGCGGTCTCCATCACGCGTGACCGCCTGCTGCTGTCCATTCTCGACAACGTCAACGGCCGCCTGCTCTCGCTCGCGCCCGCCGCGAACGGGGGATGGACCACGACGGCGCTGCCGCTGCCGGACAAGCTGGCGCTGGAATTCAGCGCCGCCGATACCCGCAGCAACCTCACGTTCGCCTCGGCGGAGGGCTTCACTACGCCCAGCACGCTCTATCTCGTCGACGCCGCGACGGGCAGCGCCGAGCCGGTGAAGAGCCTGCCGCCGCGCTTCGACGCCACCGGCCTGATCGTTGAGCAGCGCGAGGCGAAGTCGACCGACGGCACCGCGATCCCCTACTTCCTCGTCCACCGCAAGGACATGCCGCTGGACGGCTCGACCCCGGTGCTGCTCAATGCTTATGGCGGCTTCCAGTCGAGTTCGACGCCGTTCTATTCGGGCAGCTACGGCAAGCTCTGGCTTGAACATGGCGGCGCCTTCGCGCTGGCCAACATTCGCGGTGGCGGCGAGTTCGGGCCGGATTGGCACGAGGCCGCGCTCAAGACGAAGCGGCAGGTCGCCTATGACGACTTTGCCAGCGTCGCGCGCGACATGATCGCCAAAAAGATCACCTCGCCGCGCCGGCTCGGGATCATCGGCGGCTCGAACGGCGGCCTGCTGATGGGTGTCGAGATGACGGAATTCCCCGAACTCTACAACGCCGTGGTGATCCAGGTGCCGCTGCTCGATATGATCCGCATCAGCAAGATCGCCGCCGGCGCGAGCTGGCAGGGCGAGTACGGCGATGTCTACGCGGATCCGGAGGCGCGGGCCTTCTGGCTGAAGAAATCGCCCTATCACGCACTGCGCAAAGACGTGAACTATCCGGAGCCCTACATCTTCACCACCACGCGCGACGACCGCGTCGGCCCGCAACACGCCCGCAAGTTCGCGGCGCGGATGGAGGAACTGGGCCTTCCCTTCTACTTCTATGAAAATACCGAAGGCGGCCACGGCTCGGGCGCGGATATCCGCCAATCCGCCAAGACCACGGCGCTGTGGATGACCTACATTACCCAGAAGCTGATGGATTGATCGAAGGAAGGGGCGCTGCTGCCGGCGCCCCTTTCCCGCTTTCCTAAAGGAAGTTTAACTTTACAGTTAGGCTTCATATTTCTATCGGACGGCCATGAGCGTTTCGTCCGAGGATCAACTGCACGTCACCGTGCTAGCGCAGGATCTGCGCCGCATTGCCGGCAAGCTGAAGCGCCGACTCCGCGAACAGGCGAGTGTCGGCGATCTGCCGCCTTCGCAGACCTCGGTGCTGTTGCGTCTCGAAAAGCATGGACCCGCCACGACATCGGACCTCGCCCGACTGGAGGGCATGCGCCCCCAATCGATGGGCGCCGTCGTGGCCGCGCTGGAGAGCGCCCGCCTGATTTGCGGCGCTCCGGACCCGGCCGATGGCCGGAAAACCCTGCTATCGCTGACCGAACAGTGCCGGACATGGATCGGCGAAGGCCGCGCCGCGCGGCAGGACTGGCTTTCCCGCACGATCAGGGCGCGGCTCTCGCCGGCCGAGCAGGACCAGCTCATTGCCGCAATCCCGCTGCTGGAGCGGCTCGTGAACGATTGACGGTTGAACAAGGGCGCGTTTGCCCCGCCCGCAGAAAGGACAGTCCCATGGCGCTGACCGCGCTCGATCCCATGACGGCGCTCGTCATTGTCGATCTTCAGAAGGGCCTTGTGGGTGCGCCCTTCCCCGCTCCGATTGGCAGTGTGGTAGAGCGCAGCCGGGCTCTGGCGGATGCCTTTCGGGCGCGGGACCTTCCGGTCGTGCTGGTCAATGTCGCAGGCGGCGCGCCGGGTCGAACGGAGCAGCCCCGCCGCCCCATGGACAACCTCGCCAACGATTTCACCCAATTCATTCCCGAACTGGACCAGCAGCCAGACGACCTCGTCGTAACGAAGCGGACCTGGGGCGCATTCGCGAACACCGATCTGGAAGCACGGCTGAAAGCGGTAGGGGTAACGCAAGTCGTCATCACCGGCGTGGCGACCGGAACCGGCGTCGAATCGACCGCGCGCCAGGCCTATGAGCTTGGCTTCAATGTCACGCTGGCCATCGATGCCATGGCCGACACGCGGCCCGAAGCCCACGATCACGCCATCAAGAACGTGTTCCCGAGACTGGGCGAAACCGGCCTGACGGCCGATGTTCTTGCCCTGCTGGAAAGGTAATTCGTAAAATGCCCTGGCTCCATCTCCTGTCCTATTTCGCCGGCGGTGCCACACTGGCGAACGCGCTTCCGCATTTCGTCAGCGGGATGATGGGCCGCGCCTTCCAGAGCCCCTTCGCAACGCCGCCGGGCGAAGGCCTGTCATCCTCGACCGTGAACGTGCTGTGGGGCTTCGCCAACCTCGTGCTCTTCTACCTGCTGGTCTGCCGGGTCGGCGATTTCGACTTGCGCGACCCGGCACAGGCGGCCGCACTCGGGCTGGGGATGCTGCTGCTCGGCCTGTTCACCGCCCGGCACTTCGGCCGCTTCCACGGCGGCAACACGCCGGAACGCCCATGAACGCTCCGACCACAGGTGCCTTCCGCTCGCTGCGGGGATTCAATTACCGGGTCTGGACCGCAGGGGCCTTCGTGTCGAACATCGGCACCTGGGTGCAGCGCACCGCGCAGGACTGGCTGGTGCTGACGACGCTGACACACCACAGCGCCTCGGCCGTCGGCATCGTCATGGCCCTCCAGTTCGGGCCGCAATTCCTGTTCCTGCCGTGGACGGGCTTTGCCGCCGACCATTTCAACCAGCGCAAGCTGTTGATCCTTACCCAGACGGCAATGGGCGTTCTGGCCCTCGTGCTCGGCATGCTAACCGTTACCGGCATGGTGCAGCTATGGCATGTCTATGTCTTCGCCTTCCTGTTCGGCACCGCGGCGGCGTTCGACGCGCCGGTGCGCCAGACCTTCGTCGCCGAACTGGTGGGCGATGCCGATCTAACCAATGCAGTGGCGCTCAACTCGACATCGTTCAATGCCGCGCGGCTGATCGGCCCGGCTGTCTCGGGCCTCGTCATTGCCATGGTCGGAACCGGCTGGGCCTTCCTCATCAACGGCGCATCGTTCATGGCCGTGCTGGCCTCGCTCTTCCTCCTGAGGACCGGGGAGCTGCATTCCAACCCGCGCGCGAAGCGCACCAGGGGCAGCTTTACCGAGGGATTTCGCTATGTCTGGGGGCGGCCGGACCTCAAGGCGATCCTGATCATGCTGTTCATTGTCGGCACGTTCGGCCTGAACTTTCCGATCTTCATTTCGACCATGGCGGTCCGCATCTTCCATGCAGACGCGCGTGGTTATGGCTTCCTGTCCTCGGCCATGGCCATCGGGACGATGAGCGGCGCCCTGTTCAACGCCCAGCGCGACAAGCCGCGTTTCGAGGCTCTGATGCTCAGCGCCGGTGTGTTCGGGCTCGGCTGCGCGCTGGCCGCGATCGCGCCCGATTTCTGGCTCTTCGCGGCCGCGCTGGTGCTCACCGGGGTTGCCGCGCTCGTCTTCACCAACACGACCAACAGCCTGATGCAGCTCTCTACCGAACCCGCCATGCGCGGACGCGTGATGGCGCTGCGCGTCGGCGTGGCGCTGGGAGGAACGCCGATCGGCGCGCCGATCGTCGGTTGGATCGCGGACCACCTCAGCCCGCGTTGGGCGCTAGGCGTTGGTGCCGCGTCCGGCGTCGCGGCCGCTCTTGTAGGAGGTTACGCCCTGCTTGCGGCCCGGCAACGGCGAGCGGCAGCGCCCCACGCTTCCTGAGGCAGCATCATTCCGCCTCTGCCGTATTCGCCGCAGCAGCCTTGCCGAACAGCTCGACCACCCAGCGGCTACGCGGATGGAGCCCGCAGAACGTGATGATCGCAACCGTGATCGGCACGGCGAGCAGAGTGCCGAGGATTCCCCACAGGAACGTCCAGAAGAAGATCACGAACAGCACCAGCATCGGCGAAATCGACAGGACGCTACCCGCGACGCGCGGCTCGATATAGCTGCCGACCATGAACTGGATGACGTTGAGGCAGAGGAACACGAGAATGACCGCCTGCCACGTGTCGAAAGTCGTCATCGCCAGCAGCGTGGGCAGCAGGGTGGCGAAGAACGGCCCGATGAACGGAATGTAGTTGAGCGCAAAGGCGATCACGCCCCACTCCCCCGCAAACGGCAGGCCGACCACGCACGCGAAAAGCCAGACGAGAAGGCCCGTCAGCACGCTCATCAGCGTTCGCACCAGCAGATGGCGGCGATAGTGGCCGGCGATGATGCGGGTGCCTTCCAGCAGCATCCACGATGCCTCGCGATTCCGCATGACCGCGATTTTCGCGCGCATGTCGTCCACCTCCAGCAGTCCAAGCAGCAGGTAGGTGATGGCGATGATCCAGAAGGTGAGCGTCGTCTGCAAATGCCCGCCGACCTGCCGGATGGCGCTGATCGTCCAGGCGAGGTCGACATATTCCGACCACAAGCCGGCAATCGAAAATCCCTGGATCTCGAACCGGTCCGCCAGATGCTCCAGAAGGTACTGGTAGCGGGCCGTGTCGAGCATGATCGGGCGAATGACCCGGCCGACCGCCCAGCTGAAGATCAATACGAACAGGAAGCCGATCGCAAGCGTCGCCAGCAAAGTCAGCGCCAGCGCCAGCAGCTTGGGCAGCCGCGCCTGCAACATGCGCTGAAGCGGCCACACCAGAGCCATGATGTATAGCGCGACGACAAGCGGCGCGAACACACTGCTGGCATAATAGGCCGCGGCCGTCATCAGAATCACTGCGATGATGGACACCGGAACACTTAACGCACGGTCAGTCGTCATCCGATTTATCCCTGACGCGCATTGAAGGGCAGGTCGAACGAAGCTGTACCAATCTCCGGCACTTAGCAATCACGAAGTGTATTTATTGTCTCGGCATTCGCGGCATCGTCTCAAATGCGGATCGACACCCCCGCCGGGCGCCCGTCATCGGAACACGGGCGGACGCTTCTCGAAAAAGGCCGTGAAGGCTTCTTTGGCTTCCGGAGAGCTGATCGCCTGCGTGAAGACCTGCGCTTCCTCTTCGATGCGCGCGGCGACTATGGCCGGGTCTCCCCTCATCAACCGGCGCGTGGCCAGCAGAGCCTGCGGCGGCTTGCTCATCAATATCGCCGCTTTGGCGCGCGCATGTTCGAGCAGTCCAACCGCCGGGACCACGGCAGTGACAAGTCCCGCGCGGTCGGCCGCTTCCGCGTCCATCGGCTCTCCCAGCAGCAGCATCGCCGCAGCCTTGGCATAACCGAAGGTCGACGGCGCCAGCAGGCTCGATGCCGCTTCGGGTACCAGCCCCAGATTGACGAAGGGCATGACGAAGCGTGCATCGGGCGCCGCATAGACCAGATCGCAGTGGAACAGCAGGGTCGTTCCCACGCCCACCGCCAGCCCCTGCACTGCTGCGACGACCGGTTTTTCAAAGCTTGCGATGGCCCGGATGAAATCGAGCGCGGCGGCCGCGCCTTCCGGTCCGGCCATGAAGTCGGCAAGGTCATTGCCCGCGCAGAAAGCGTCTCCCTTCCCGACAATCAGCACCACGCCGCATTCCGCGCGGGCCGACGCATCCGCGAGGGCGGCCGTCATGGCACGATACATCGAGGCGGTCAGGGCGTTCTTCTTCTCGGGGCGAGTGATGTGAATTTCGAGAACGCCATTCGCCTCGATCAGCTCAATTCCTTCGCTCACGCAGTTCTCTCTCCGACAGGTTGGATCCGCCTATAGCCGATGACCGATCCCATGGCGATCCGCCCCCAGACAGCTCCTTGCGGCCGATCCCTGTTCCAAATCCGCCGCGATGCAGATGTAAATTTAGATTGTGAAATAGTTCAGCGGCAAATCAGGCTGAAGAGTAGAGATGCTCCAGAACCATCGCTGCCGCCCCGCGCGCGAAGGCGCCCTTGTCCCAGGCCTTGAAGTACAACTTGGTGCGCCGCCGCAAAGTCGGAAACGTGTTCTGCTCCAACGCCGCGAAGAAAGTGCCGCGCAGTTTGTCCATCATCGCGATGGGCGGGCCGCAAAGGATGACGGCCTCCGGATCCTGCATGGTGATGTGATTGGCCACCGCAACGCCGAGATAGTGGCTCGCCTGCTCCAGCACCGGCCAGATGTCGATTGCGGCGGCCGCATGCTCGGCCATCAGTTCCTCGAAGAACCGGCCCATCTCCTCATAGCGTGGCTCCGCCCTGCCCAGCCGTTCGCACGCCTGCCGAATGATCGCATGTATCGAGCAATATGCCTGAATACAGCCTCGAGCGCCGCAGTGGCAGAGGCGGCCGGTGTCCGGCACGACCTTCACATGTCCGAATTCGGAAGCGATCCCGTGCGCGCCGCTGATCAACTGCCCGCCCCTGTAAAGCGCGGCGCCAATGCCGAGGTCGACGTTGATCAGCGTGAAATCGCCCAGTTGGGCGCCCAGGCCGTACCAATGCTCTGCGCGCGCGAGCAGATTGATGTTGTTGTCGACCAGCGTCGGAATGCCGAGAGCCCGCTCGACGATCCCGCCGAAATCGCAGGGACCGGGCTCGAAAGTGAGGATCTGTTCGACGATGCCGGTGCGATTGTCGACAACGGCGGGAATGCCGACCCCGATCCGGTAGATGTCCTCCCGGCGCACGGGCCAGCCGGCGATGGCGGTTTCCAGCGCCGCCACGAATTGCCGCGCGAAGTCCGCGATGCTGGTCGTGGGGGTCAGCAGTGCCGTTGAAACGGCAAGGCTCTCGCCTCTGAGATTGACGATCTCCAGCAGCAGTTCGCCGTCGTTCGTCGCGGTAATCCCGACAACGTATTTGCCCTCGGGATTGATCCGCAGGTTGACCCTTGGCCGCCCGGGCGCATTCGAAACCACTTTTTCCTCGATGACGATGCCCCGCTTGACCAGATCGGCAGTGATCGCGGTGATGGTGCCGCCCGTCAGGCCGGTGAACTTGACAAGATCGGTTCGGGCGACCGGCTCGCTGGCTCGCAGCTTCTTGAGCAGCAGCACACGGTTATGTTCCTGGTCCGTAAGTCGCATGCGCATTCCATCGGCCAATTCGGCGCCGGTCGCAACGATCTCCCGTGCCCTACTTATTTTAGTACCTAAATAATTTATGGCGACAAGGCTTGGCGAATCTGTCACGCTCAAGCCTCCAACGCTCCGACACCCTCGACAAGCGGCACTAAAACCAAGGGGGGCGGGGCGAACTGGACAGGCAACCCGGAGAAAAAATCCGCAGGTGCCGAAAAGGGAGAGGGTATGAAGAGGACTTCCAGTCCCGTGCGGCGCTATGTGCTGCTCGGTGTATCGATGATCGCTCTCGCGCCGGTAGCGGCGCTTGCACAAACGGATCCGGCGCCCGATCAGGACAGCCAGACGACGCTGAGCGACAAGGAAATCAAGGAAATTATCGTCACCGGCACCCTGCTGCGCGGGGTGGCACCGGCGGGTTCCGAAACGGTCTCGATCAATTCCGAGGCGATTACCGCAATCGGCGCGAATTCGACGGCGCAGCTTCTGGCAAGCGTGCCGCAGGCGGCATCGTTCAATACCACACCGATCGTTTCGGCCATCAATTCCAGCCAGATCACGATCAATCGTCCCAACTTGCGCAATCTGCCGGGTGCATCCGGCGGCGGCTCATCGACCCTGATCCTTGTCGACGGGCACCGGCTGCCGGGCATGGGCGTGCGCCAGACGGTGCCCGATCCCGACGCGATTGCCCCCGGCGCCATCGAGCGCGTGGAGATCGTGCTGGACGGCGGCTCGTCAATTTACGGCGCTGATGCGGTGGGCGGCGTTATCAACTTCATCACTCGCAAGCGTTTCGACGGTATCGAGGTCAAGGGCCGCTACGGCTTCGAGTCCGATTACCAGTCCGCCAATGCCGACGTGACAGTGGGCAAGACCTGGGATTCGCTCTCGGTCTACGCAAGTTACGACTATTCGTGGCACGATTCGCTTTACGGCCGGGACCGCGACTTTGTCCGCCGCCTCGACTATACGACCGGGCTGCCCCTCGATCTGACCTGCGGGGCGGGCAACGTCTCGATCGGATCCTCGATCTATGCCCTGCCCGGCCTGACGCTGGGCACCGGCAATCGCTGTGACATCAGCCAGAACCGCACGTTCTATCCCAGCGAAACGCGGCATTCCGTCTTCGCGGGGATGTCCTACGACGATGGCGGCCCCGTGACGTTCGACATGCGCGCGTTCTACATGAACCGCGTGAACAAGGGAGACGGTGGACCGGTCACGGCGACCGCCACGATTGCCCCCGTCAATCCGTACGCTCCGGGGATAGTGCTCAATCCGTTCTACCGCAACACCGGCGATGCCAACAGCTTCGCGCCGCAGTCGGTTTCGATGGATTTCTCCTCGATCCTCGGCGACCATACCAGCCAGAGTACGCGCCTCGAAACCTGGGGCTTTACGCCATCGGCCACGGCGGATCTCGGCCATGGCTGGCAATTGCGCTGGCTGGCGAACTACGGACGCGGCCGATCCGAAGTCGCCAACCAGAAGATCGACGACGGCACGCTTTCGGGACTGGTGCTGACCGGCAACTTCGATCCCTACAACCTGTCGAACCCCGCCAACAGCGCGGTCCTGCCGCTCATCTCGAACTTCCTCGACTATGGTCTGGGCAAGAACGAGATGGTCAATACCCGGCTTGTGCTCGATGGCAGCCTCTTCAGCCTGCCCGGCGGTGACGTGAAAGTCGCCGTGGGCGGCGAGTACAGCTACGAGAAGTACGAATCCCGGATCAACGGCACCGTCAGCGCCGCCGCCGTGGACGACCTGCCGTTCAACTCCGCCAGCAGGCGCATCGCCGCCCTGTTCGGGGAAGTGCAGGTTCCCGTCATTGGTGAGGGCAATCGTACCGGCGGGTTCTATTCGCTCAGCCTGTCCGCCTCGGGCCGCTACGACCACTACAGCGACTTTGGCGGCACCTTCAATCCGAAGTTCGGCGCCACTTACGAACCGTTCGACGGCCTGAAAATCCGCGGGAGCTGGGGGAAGTCGTTCCAGGCGCCCAGCCTCGCCGACGGCGCCGATGCCGCGCCGCCCACGATCTTCGCGTTCCCGCTGATCCTCTTCGCGAACCCGGCCGTGGCCCCGCTACCCGGACAGGCGCAAATCTTCCTGGGCGGCGGCGGCACCGATCTCAAGCCCCAGAAGGCAACGACCTGGTCGATAGGCATGGACATCGCGCCCCCCTCCGTGCCCGGTCTGGCGTTGACGCTGAACTACTACAACATCCGCTTCAAGAACCTCATCGACATCCCGCCGGTCTTCAATCCCTCGGTGTTCTATTCGCTGTTCACCAGCAATTACGTGATGAACCCGACGATCGCGCAAGTGAATGCACTGGCCTCGCAAGTCCCCGGTGGGCTGGCGCAAGTCTCGCCCTATACGGTGGTGCCGGGACAGGTCTACTCCATCGCCGATGGCCGCCGCACCAACCTTGCGGCGGTGAACACCGACGGTCTCGACGTTTCGCTTTCGTACGATCACCAGACCGGCTTCGGCTCGGTCTATACGCAGATCAACGGCAACTACGTCCTGGATCGCAAGGAACAGTCCGTCTCGGATGCCCCCTTCGTCAACACCGTGAAGGCGCAGACGCGCTTCATCCTGTCCAGCACCTTGGGCGCAACCTTCGGGAACCTGCGTGCGCAGGCCACCTGGCGGCACCTTGGCGGATGGGATGTCGCGCCGCTGGCTTCGAACCTCAATCAGTCCCGGATCAAGGACTTCGACACTATCAACCTCTTTGCGCAATACGACTTCAAGGGGACAGGCGTGATGAAGGACCTTTCGCTGACCTTCAACGTCGACAATCTGTTCGACAAGGATCCGCCGCCCTACAACGGCTCGATCAACTCGCTGGACGGTTATGCCGTCACGAGCATTGGCCGTGTGTTCCAGTTCGGAATCAGCAAGAAGTTCTGAGACCCTATGTTATCCGTGCCTGTCGCCAGCGGCGGCAGGCACGCAGGCGCTGCTATTGCCTGCCTGTGTGGGAGATAAAGATGCCGACCAAGCTCGACCGTCGCACGCGCCGCGACAGTGATTGTCGCTCCATCGCCGCCGCCGCTTTTTTCGAAGAGGAGTTTCCCCGGCTTGCCGAGCGAAACGGCGCATTGGTCGCCTCGGGCATGCGATGGCTCGAAGCACCGCCCCTAACTGTCGAAGTCGGCGAGCAGGCGTGGTCAATCGCCGCAGAGGGCGAGAAGCTCGTCGCGGCTAACGGCAACGTGCCGGGCGCTCTCGTCGTCGCGCTGAGCGAGGACCAGTTCTCGCGGGTCGCGCAGAACCTTGTGACTTTCAATGGCCTGCTGGTGACCGGCGAACTCCAACCCGACCGCACGAACAGAGAGGCGCTGTCCTCGTGGGACGCGCTGTGGCACACGCTTCTCGAAGGCTGGACCGTACTGCCGGAGCAGTTGTCCTTCGTAGACCGGCACGGGCAGCCTCTCGATCTCAATGCAAGTTTCACACCCGCTTCGGACCCGGCGGACATCGCGCACTTCCTGAGGGAAGCGGGTTTTCTGCATCTGCGGGGCTGGCTCGATCCGACGGACATGGCCCGCATCAGCCGCGACATGGATGCCGCGCTCCCCGATTATAGCGAAGGCGACGGCAAGTCCTGGTGGGCGACCCTGGCGGACGGATCGCGCGCCTGCGTGCGCCTTCAGGATTTCGTCGAGCGCTCGCCCACCACGCAAGCGCTGCTGGAAGGCCCGCAGTGGGATCTGCTCCATCGGGTGCTGGCCGGACACGACCATCTCGAACGCAAGCCGGCGAAGGGCCGTATCATCGAGGCGCTGTTCAAGCCTGTCGGGATCGTATCAGGCCCGTCCGATCTGACCTTCCACCGCGATTGCCACCTCGGCCGCCACGCTTATGCGTGCTCACGCATGACGGTGGGTATTTCGCTGACAGCCTCGGGACCAGGCAACGGCCAATTGCAAGTGATCGCAGGGTCGCACCGCGTCGGCATTCCGGTGGAGCACGCCAAGACCCGGCCCTATCTGCCGGTGGTGGCAATGCAGACCGAGCCCGGCGACCTCACCGTCCATCTGTCCTGCACGTTGCATGAGGCGACGCCGCCCGTATCGAGCGAGCGCAGGGTCATGTATACCGAGATCCCGTTGGCAGGCGGACCTCTCGACACTTCGGTCGAAGGCGTGCGCGGGGATATCGACGCAATTCTCAAAAGGCGGGCTCCAGTGTAACCGCAGGGGCCGGGTGGGACAGTTAGTTCCCCCGCAAGGGGCCGATCAGGCCCCTCGCTGCGTTCCTCTTCCCGCCCATTTGCCTGTCCGCCGCCCTGCCCAAGGCGCGCGCGCAGCTTGACACGCCTCCACCCCCGGGCTTAGCCATTAATAAGACCATTCCGTATCATAAAATAAGACTGCGGCAGCCTTGCCGAAAACGGTCGGTGGGAGAGAGCCGGTGAAGATGGAAAAGCTGCCGGAACAGTGGGATCTGGAAGCCGATGTCGTGGCAATCGGCTCCGGCGCGGGCGGCTTGTGCGCCGCGATCACGGCGCAGGACCACGGATTTTCGGCATTGGTCCTCGAACGTTCGGATCAGGTCGGCGGCGTCACGGCCTATTCGATGGGCGAGGTCTGGGTGGCGGGCAACCATCTGGGCAAGGCGCTGGGTGTAGAGGACTCCCCGGAAAGCGGCTTTCGCTACGTGAAGGGTCTATCGGCGGGATATGCCGATGACGTTGCCATTCTCAATCAGGCCATCCATGCCCCGGTGGCGCTACGCTATTTCGAGGAGACCATCGACCTCAGGCTCGCCGCCATTCCGGGATGCCCGGACTATTACTATCCGCACACCAACGATAGCGTGGCCGAGGGCCGCCTGCTCGAACCGGTCCCCTTCCCCGCCGCCTCGCTCGGCGAATGGCAATCCCGGACGCGGGTCTCGCCCCATGTTCCCTACAGCATGACGCATCACGACATTTTCACCAATGGCGGCACCGCGAACATGCTCAACTGGGACTATACCGCGATGTCCGAGCGCATGGGCAGCGACGAGCGCTGCCTCGGCCCCGGTCTTGCCGCCTACTTCGTCAAGGGCGCGATCGATCGCGCAATTCCCCTACATACAGGCGTGAATGTCGAAAAGCTGATCGGCGATGGGGAGCGGATCGTCGGCGTGCGCGCAAAGCGCGACGGGCGCGATGTCTACATCAAGGCAAATCGCGGCGTCGTCATTGCCGTCAGCAGCTATGAGCGCGATCCGACCTATTCGCGGACCCTCGGCAACCAGCTCGACCCGCAATCGATGGTGATGCAGACGATCGACGGCGCCCACTTGCGGCTCGCCGGACCGTTCGGCGCCCGGATCGCCCGCGTTCCCGATGGAACGATACTTGGCATCCATACACCGGGCGAGGAACAGGAGGGCGACTTGCCGCTGTGGCGCGGCGCGCTGCCGTTCATGGGCCTGCCGCACACGATTGTCGTCAACAGCGCCGGCAAGCGCTTCGGAAACGAGGCCTTCTACCGCTCCATCGCGCACGCCATCAATGCAATCGACGGCAATACGCAGACCCACAGCAATTACCCGTGCTGGGCCATCTTCGACCATCAGGCGCGCGAGAAATACCCATTTGGCGGGGTCATGCCGGGGCAGGAGATTCCCGAAAGCATGGGCGTCACCGCGGGCAGCCTTGCCGAACTCGCGGACAGGATCGGTGTCGATACGCAGGGGCTGCTGGACACGGTAGAAGCCTTCAACCGCTACTCACTGGCGGGCGGGGATCCCGAATTCCGGCGCGGCGCCTTCCCGTGGAGCGTCACCATGTGCGGCGATCCCAACCAGAAGCCCAACGGCAATCTCGGCCCGCTTTTGCAGGCGCCGTTCTACGCCGTGCAACTCCACCGCATGGCAGGCGGCGGCATCGCGGCAGCCGGGCTCGTAGGCGACGAGCATTGCCGCGTGATCGGTTGGGACGAGGAACCGATCGAGGGTCTCTACGTCGCCGGCAACTCGATGGCGCGACTGGACAACGGCGCGGTCATGCAGAGCGGGATGACCAACGCCCGCGGCATCACCCACGGCTACCTTGCGGCGCTCCACGCAATCGGCCGCCCGAGCACCCTGCTCGACGAGGAACTGGCGCGGCGGCAGCGGCTCGAGGCCGCCGAATGATCGAAACCGAACAGAGCGTCGTGATCGATGTCGGCATCGACGCGGTCTGGACCCATGTTCGCGACATCGAGCGTTGGGCGAAACTCATGCCCGGACTGCGCGAATGCAGGATCATCGATGCAGACCGTTCGCACTGGGTGCTGAAAGTCGGCGCGGGCGGTCTCGTGCGGACAGTCAACGTCAATGTGCACGTGACCGAGTGGGGAGGGCCCGGGCGGGTGACGTTTACGTACGATCTTGAAGGCGATCCGGTTCAGGGCGGCGGCACTTACATCGCGCGTGCCGTCAGGTCCGGTGAAACCGAAGTGACGCTGCGCGTGGAAGTGGTCGGCAGCGGGCAGATGGCCAAGATGTGGGAGGCCATGGGCAAGCCCTTGCTTCCCCAGTTTGCCAAGGCCTTCGCGCAGCAGCTCAAGGCCGAAATCGAAGCCGAAGCCGAAAACGCGGGAATCGTCGCAACTGAAGCCGCGCGGCCATCCTGGCCGGCGCGTCTGGTTCGGTTCGTCAGGTCCCTGTTCGGCATGTCCGGCACGGATACCGCGATCGAGAGGAGATGAAAGACATGAGCGAAGCCAACAAGCAGGTCGTGATCGCATTCATCGAAGCGTTCAGCAATGGCGATGCCGTTGCGGCCGAACGCTGCCTCTCGCCCGATGCGGTGACGGTAGCCAAGGGCTTCGGGAAACTTTCGGGGGCCCGCCCCTACGAACTCATCGTGGCCACGACCGCTGCCTTCAAGGACCTGATCCCGACCGGCCTCCGGCCCGATTTCAAGTCGGTCACCGGCGAAGGCGACCGTGTGGTCGTGGAATTCGAGGGCAATGCCACGCTCGTCAACGGCGAGGCCTATTGCAACCAGTACTGCATGGTTTTCACGCTGCTGGAAGGCAAGATCGTGCACGTCAACGAGTACTACTGCACGATCCTCGCTGACCAGAAGATCCTGCCGCTGCTGGCGGATGTCGAGAGCCGGCGCCACGAAATCGAGGCGCAATAGCCGCTGGGAAACGGGAGCGAGATCCCTCCCTCCCGTTTCCCGCCGCGTTCAATCCGCTGCCTGCGCCGCGCGGCACGTGACACTGAGACCCTCCAGGGTCCCAGCATCGCGCCAATCCTGCATCATCGTCTCGAAGGCATCCCAGCCCGGACCGTAGGATTCGCCGAGATACCAGCGCCTGCCCTTGTGATCGCCTTCGTTGTTGAAGTAGCCGGGCGTGCATTCCCGCTGGAGCTTCGAGATATCGACGGCCGTGGCACGGATCTTCGCGACCCATGCGTCCTGAGCATCCAGCGTGGGTTCGACCGCCGTTGCCCCGCGATCGAGCGCCTGCCTGATGATATAGGCGATGTGATAGCCCTGCCGGCTGAACTGCTCGATGGTAGTGGCATTGAAGCCGCCCTGCACATAGCCGGTGAAGAACTGGTTGGGGAAGCCGTGGCTCATTGCCCCATGCAACGTCCGATAGCCGTCCGCCCAGTTCTCATAGAGCGACTGACCGCCGCGCCCATCGACCGCGCCGATGCCCCAGCGGCGGTCGAGATCGCTGGTGACCTCGAACCCGCTGGCACAGATCAGGCAGTCGATCCCATATTCGGTGCCTTCATGTACAAAGCCGTTTTCGGTCAACCGCTCGACGCCGCGCGTGGCGGATACGTCCAGCAGCTTGACATTCGGGCGATTGAAAGTCGGGTAATAGTCATCGTTCGATAGCGGACGCTTGCAGTTGAAGCCGAACCAGGGCTTGAGCGCCTCGGCGGTCGCCTTGTCCTCGACAATGGCTTCGACGCGGCGGCGCATGCGCTCCATCACGCGAAAATCCATGGCTTCGCGGCGTTCGAGATAGGCTTCGAGCGTCAGGTCCGGCCAGCCTTCGCCAGCCAGTTCAGCGGCAAGGTCGCGGTTGATTTCTGTCCAGATATCGCAAATCTGGTCGACATCGCCCGGCCGCATGCCCTCGATCGCGACATGATGGAAATTGCGCTGACGCTCCTTCTGCCAGCCGGGTTGGAGAGACCGCGCCCATTCCATGTCGGTAGGCGGGTTTGGGCGCGCATCGACCGTGGGGGGCGTGCGCTGCAAGACATAAAGCTGCTTCGCATACTTGCCGAGGAAGGGCACCGCCTGGATCGACGTCGCGCCCGTGCCGACGATCGCCACGCGCTTGTCCGCCAGCTTGTCGAGAACCGGATCCTCCCAGCGCCCGCCGGTATAGGCATAGTCCCAGCGCGCAGTGTGGAAGACCTTGCCCCTGAAATCGTGCAGTCCCGGAATGCCGGGAAGCTTGGGCCTGTTCAGCGGGCCGCCGCACATGATGACGAAACGTGCGCGGATGTCGTCACCGTGATCGGTGGCGATCCGCCAGCGATCGCGTTCTTCGTCCCAGCGCAGCGCGGTGATACGCGTGTGGAACAGCGCGTTCTCGTAAAGCCCGTATTGCTCGCCGATGCGGCGGCAATGGCGCTGTATCTCGAAGCCGTCCGCGAACTTCTTCGAGGGGAAATAGCCGGTCTCCTCCAGCAGCGGCATGTAGCAATAGGCATCGTTGTCGCACTGCACGCCGGGGTAGCGGTTCCAGTACCAGACCCCGCCGAAATCGCCGGCATGTTCGATATGGCGGAACGTCGAGACACCCGCGTTGCGCAAGTGCACCCCCGCCATCAGCCCCGAGAACCCACCGCCGAGCACGGCAACGTCGAGATCCTCGGAAATCGGATCGCGCGGCACCCGCGGCATGTGCGGATCGGCTTCGTATGCCTGGGCGTACTCGTGCTCGGTCTTCAGATACTGCTCGCCGCCTTCGGGCCGCAGCCGCTTGTCCCGCTCATGGGCGTAGCGTTGCCGAAGCGCGGGAATATCGATTTCGCCCGGTGTGGGAACATCAGTCGGCTTGCATGCGGTGTTCACTGTCAGGACCTCGCCCGCCGGATCGTTTTTCGACCAGATCCCGCGCGCATCGCGGCAAGATGGCTGCTCCAGCGGGCAGCCCGCGGCATTAAATGATACCGACTGGTTCGTTTCTTGTCTGGGTCGGCCGGGCCGCGCTTGTCAAGCTTTGCCCCGCCTTGCCCGATCCCCACACGGCGAAATATCGGTGGCCAACACCCCGCCGTTTCGGCATGCCGGTTTCATGACGGCACCAGCGATCGCCAATTCTGCACCCAAGAACATCCGGCCGAACAGTACCGGAGGCAAGGCTACCGGATCCAGGGCCGCAACTCCGCGGGCGCGGGGCCGGCCGACGCTGGAAGAAGTCGCCGAAATCGACGGTCAGTTGCTGGATGTCGCGCTTCAGGAATTTCTGCGCCACGGCTATGGCGGCACGTCGATGACCCGGATCGTCAAGGCCGCCGGCATTTCCAAGACGACGCTCTACTCGCGCTATTCGTCGAAGGAGCAGTTGTTCCGGGCGATCATGTTCCAGCAGATGGACCACGCCCTCAGCGCAACGCTGCTGCAACTCCAAGCCGGGGACGCGGATCTGGAGAAAGGGCTGCTCGCCTATGCCGACCGGTCGCTGGAAATCAGCTTCAGTGGAGGGCTGCTGGGCGTCAATCGCCTGATCTACAGCGAGTCTCATCGCTTTCCCGAATTGGGCATCGCAGCCGCCGAACGGACCCAGATCGGCGTGCAGCAGATCGCCGATTTCATCCGCCAATGCGCCGCCGCGAAAGGCAAAGTCCCCAAGGATGCCGACGGCGCGGCGGAGGCCTTCATCCTGATGCTGCGCGGCTACTACGTGAACGTGATGCTCACCGATCGCCCGGTTTCACGCCCGGTGCGACAGGAATGGGTCCGCCGCGCGATCACCGCTTTCATCTCGGACGCAAGTGCGTGGTAGCCTCAAAACCGGCGACCACACCTTCCCTGTTGATACCGATCCGGTGATTAAAATCCGGCGGCGGAAACAACGCAGGGGTACGATGAAGGAGAGCTAGGCGCCCTTCGACAGGAAGCCGCTGCTCTCCAGCCGGCCAACGGATTCCCGCGCCACTTGCGCCGTCGCGCCATTGGCCAGAACGATCCGGCGCGAGCGGCCGTCCGCCTCTATTGACGCGACAGCGCCTTGCGCGATCCACCAGCTGCGATGGACCTGTTGCCCTGCCATCCCGTCCATTTCCGCGATGGCATCGCGAAGGCGCATGAACAAAAGCTCGCTGCCGGTGACGCCGTGCACGCGTACATAGTGGTCCTCGCTCTGGAGCGCCTGAATCGGACCGGCGAACTGCGGCGAGAGCCGTCCCGACAAGCGGGGCCCGCCCGCTGGGATGGATGGAACCGGCACAGCCTCCGCGACCAGTTCCGGACTGCGTGCATGGTCCGGTTCGGCAGCCAGCGGAGCGCCAAATTCCTCGTCCACCCGCCGCGCCCACCAGACAACGACAAGCACGCCCATGGCGCTGAGCAGAGCAAACGGAAGAATGCCGGCGAACCCACCCAGTGCATGGAAGAACGCACTTCCGACCCATTGCCAGATCAGGGTGAGCGGAAAGCTCGTCACGATCACGCCCCAGAACACGATGGAACGCCTGGGCAGCGAGGTTGCATCCGCGACCGCCACCCATAAACCGATGGCCGGCCGAACGACGATATAGGCCCCCATCAGGTGCGCCCACCATTCCCATACCCGCGACGGAAAGTCCGCCTCAAGGTACGTGCCGAAGGGGCCAAGAAAGCCGATGACCGCTGCGGAGACGAGCATCGCCCAAAGCTCTAACAGGAACTGGCGAAGGCGGCTCATCTGGCATTCTCTCCCATTTCACGAACCGCCAATTGGGAAAATCAACGTTTTCCGCCTATTTGGCAGTGGCAGCGGCAACGTAACGTAAAATCGGTTGCCGGCCAATCGCGCGCTGCGATGGATCACCTGACGGCGGGCAGGATGCATCGCCGAATGGAGAAAATCGCATGTCCAGCTCGCTTCCCGCGTCGCACGCTTTCGCCGGCACGCTCGCTCTTGTCCTCCACGTCTTTGCCTTTGCGCTGGTTCTGGGCTGACGAGCGATGATCGAGGCGATGACGACCGGGGACCACCTGCTGCGGCTGTGGCTTATCCTCTTCGTGGCGACCGGCATCCTGTCCGGGATCGTCACCGGCTATTTCAAGGCGCGCAAGATCCAGCCGCGCGGGTTCAAGTGGAAGACCTTCCGCAACGAGGCGCTCGTCGCAGTGGTGACGCTGGCCATTTCCGGCAAGATCCTCGGCGGCCTGACCGCCTGGCTGAAGGCCCAAGGTTGGGTCGCGTTCCAAAACGCCCCGGCCGGATGGTGGATGATCGCCCTTGAGTACGGGCTCTATTTCCTGCTGTTCGACACCTATTTCTACTGGCTGCACCGCTGGATGCACAAGGAGCCGTTCTACAGCTGGATCCACAAGCTCCATCACAAGTCGACATCGCCCAATCTGCTGACCACGCTCTCGGTCAATCCGCTGGAATCGATCATAAACGGCGGTTTCGTGCCCCTGTTCCTGACGATCTTCACCGTCCACGACGCCACGCTGATGCTGATCCTGCCGACCAACATCTTCATGGGGCTCTACGTCCACTCAGGCTACGAGTTCATGCCGCGCTGGTGGAACCGCAGTTGGGCCACCAAGTGGTTCATCACCGCGACCTTCCACGATCAGCATCATCGCTATTTCAACGGCAACTATGGCGGCTACACAACGATCTGGGACCGCATCTGCGGAACCATCCGCCCCAAGTTCGAAGCGGATTTCGAGAAGCTCAAGGATCGCGTAGCCGCCGCTCCGCGTACGGGCCCGCAGCCGTCGAGCGGTATTCCCATGGCCCCCGATCTGGCCGAATGATGGCGTGAACCCGTAAGGATGACGAGATGCGCGGGATGAAACAGGCCGAGCTTTCCGGCGCGGCGGCATTGCTGATGATCGCGGCAAAATCCATCGCCTTCGTTGCGCTGCTCCGCGAGGGCAATCCCGCTTGCCGGTAAAGTGCGGCGCGTTCTGCGGGATTTCGCTCTCTGGCGAAACCCGCGGCGCGGCAATCGATTGTTAATTCGGCAAATAATCGCTTTGCGAACGCCCGCGACCGGGGCATCACCACGCGGATGGTGCCTCCTCCCTTCGATGCGATTGCGCGAACCGCTAGGGTAATTCCCGATTGAACGCGCGAATTGTGCGGCGATGATGGTCGCCCGAACTCATCGAACCTGAGAACGGACCAGGAGCAAAGGAGTTCGCATGCGGCCGCCCACAAGCAGAATCCTGATCGCCGACGACCACCAGGCCATGCGCAAGGGCGTGCGGACACTGCTTGAATCCCATTCCTCTTTCGAAGTCGTGGCCGAAGCGGCCGACGGGCGCGAGGCTTTGGGCCTTGCCCTCGAGACCCAGCCCGACATTGCCATTCTCGACTACTCGCTACCGCTGATGAACGGGCTCGAGCTTACGCGGTCAATCAAGCACGCGCTGCCACGCACCGAGATTCTCATCTACACGATGCACGACCGGGAAAGCCTGCTGATCGACGTACTGCGTGCCGGAGCACGGGGATACGTGCTGAAATCGGACAGCGGCACCCATTTGGTGGCGGCGGTCAAGGCCCTGTCAAAGCGCAAGCCCTATTTCTCGGGCGCCATTTCGGAAACGCTGCTCGAACATTTCATCGAGAGCGATCACACCTCCGAGAAGAATACCACCCTCACCGCGCGGGAGCGGGAAATCGTCCAGCTGATCGCGGAGGGCAAACTCAACAAGCAGATCGCCCACATCCTCGAAATCAGCGTGAAAACGGTGGAGACCCACCGCGCCGCGGCAATGCACAAGCTCAAGATCAGGACGACGGCGGAACTCGTGCTTTACGCGGTTCGGAACAATATCGTCGAGCCGTAACGATCTCGGCACCGGCCGCGCGCGCGGGTCCCAGATCCTCGGCCCGCCGCTGCGGAAAACGCGCGCTGACCTGCGTGCCGTTCAATCCTCGCTCCACGCAGAATACGCCGCCCAGCCCCTCGACGCGTTCGCGCATGCCGACAAGCCCGACGCCGACCGCCTCGCGCATGCGGCCTTCCAGAATATCAGCTGAGATACCGATGCCGTCGTCCTCGATCTCAAGCACAAGGTATCCGCCGATATGGCGGAGCCGCACTTCGACCGTGCTGGCAAAAGCATGCTTGCCGACATTGACCAGTGCTTCCTGCGCCACCCGGTACAGGGCGATCTCAAGGTCGGCCGATGGCCTGATGTAGCCGGCAAGATTGCGGAACCGCACGCGGAGCCCGGTCCGCCGCGCAAAGCCCTTCAGGAACGATCCCAGAGCCTCGACGATGCCGCCCGCTTCCAGTTCGGGCGGGTGGAGGACGTAGCTCAGAGTCCGCATCTGGTGCTGTGCGGTGCTGAGAGCGGATTCGATATCGGCGCAGGCCTCTTCCATGGCATCGACGGTGCGGGCCTTGCGCACGGCTTCCAGCATGACTTGCGCCAGCGCCAGATATTGCGCGGTACCGTCATGCAGGTCGCGGGCGATCCGTCTGCGTTCCTCATCCTGCGCACGCAGGAACTGGGCCTGATACGCCCTGCGGCCACACCGCTCGGACACCGTGCTACGCTCCCGCTGCAGCACGACCAGCATCTGGCCCGCACGCCCGGACATGCGGGTTGCCTGAACCGTCAACATATCGGGATCGGACGCCAGCAGGCGATAGCAGCGACACGCCGTCAGCACTGTGCCGCGCAGCACGGCGTTCAGCTGAGCGCAGATTTCCCGCCGGCTCTCGTCATCGATGGGCAGGCGATCCAGCGCATTCTCGAACGGGGCGCCGATGACCGACCGGCGATGCTCCAGGCCTGCCGGCGATCGGATCGTGTGCGACAGGTTGGCGGTCAGCACCGTACCGTCATGGCCGACCGTGAACAGGTCCATAGGCAGGGCCAGCACGAATTCCTGGACCAGACCGACCATGTCCGGGTCATCTTTTGAATTTCTGGCAAGCGGAAGATCTATGACAACGGCCTCAAGATCCGTTTTCGCCTTCGTCATGCCCAAACCCCCAGATCGCACCCCGGTCGGATAACCACATCAATTACCAAAATCCCCTAGGTAACTCTATAAATATTATCCTCGGGACGAGATTTGACACATAACGGATTCGGCCGATTTCGCACCTCACCTCGGTTTTATCGGAAATTACTATAGGACTGCTTGGAGTTAACTAACCTCCCGCTCATCCACCGCTCGATGCAAAATCATTCTGATCTTTCGCGACCACCTTCGCCATGGTCCGGGCATCGGGCTCCAGCCAATCGCCGGATCTGGCCATCACTTCGGCCCGCACGGCAGCCGCACGCGCGATGTCACTGGCATGGCAGTTGGCGATTTCCTGCCCCATCATGCGCACCATCCGCGGCCGCAGAAGCAGCCGCCCCTTGTCTTCCGCCTCGATTTTCCGGCTGTTCGGGGAAAGTCGGCGGACGAGGATGTCGCCATGGATCTGAAGACAGGGATCGGGCGAACGAAATGCGCCTTGCGCGACCTCCATTACGCCCGGCGCTTCTGTACCGCCGTGGAAAAGCGTCCACGCGGAGGGCAGCATCCCCTTGGCTTCCCGCAGCACCGGCCCTCCGCGCCAGTTGGCAAGACTGGCCACGAAACGCGGCTTGCCAAGGCTGCCCGTGCCCGCCTGCCGTGCGAAGCAGACCGGATCCCCGCCGTCGGAGGGAAGCGATGCCTTGAGAGCCGACAGATAACTTGCGGGAATGATGCTGGGCGGTTGGTCGAAATCCTCCCAGAATTCCTTACGCTCTTCATCGCCCAGCACGAGGTCGGTTCGCAGCCACCCCCGGTCGCGGTCCAGAATGATCGGCGATGGCGCGGCAATACCCTCGCGGTACCCTTCCCAAATCGCCGCGCAAATCCCCGCGATGTCGGCATCCTCGCCGGCCGCCAGCACCGCGCTTGTCGCGAGGCGGACAAGATCGAGCGACCAAGGCATCACGCAGGCATCGTCGAAATCGTTGGCGCCCCAGACAAGGCGCCCCTCGGCATCGCGCCAAGTACCGAAGTTTTCGAGATGGGTGTCGCCGATCGCCAGCACCTGGCTCGCATCGCGCCAATGCGGGAGCATATCGAAGACGATTTCCGACCACCGCCAATAGGTGGCCCGCAGGAACGGAAACACGCCCTTGCGCATCTTGTTATGCTTCCGTTCCAGATCCTTCTCGACAAACAACGGACCCAACCGGGTGCGCTGCCATTGCTCGAACGCATGTGCCGAAGCTTCGATACCGGTCACGGACATTCTCCCTGCCGTTTGCCCCTCGCAATCTTGATTACGCCCAAAAACGTCCCGGTACACTTTTACAATTTCGGCGCCATTTTCAGAAACGGCCGCCCGGCCAGCTCCGGGCGAAACCGCGCGCAAATTGAAACGCTCGCGCACAAATTGATGGATGCATGGATGACCGACCCGGCTATGGTCCGGACATCATGCAGATTCGATATTCCGAAGCCGCAACCCGATGCTGAGGCCCCGCAGGCGCGGCATCGCTTCCGTCAATGCCGAAGTACGCGACGGCATCGTGCCCGCCGGAGGCTCGATCGCCATGACGCCCGACATGGGCGCGCCCGCAGCCAGCAGGAACTACCGGCTGGTCGCGCTGATCATCGCTTCGGCCCTGTTCATGGAATTCGTCGACGCGACCGTGCTGGCCACCGCGCTGCCGACGATGGCGCGCGACTTCGGCGTACGCGCGCAGGACATGAGCGTGGCGCTCACGTCCTACCTGCTGGCGCTCGCCATCTTCATTCCCGCCTCGGGCACGCTGGCGGACCGGTTCGGCTCGCGCACGGTGTTCCGCACCGCGATCGTGCTGTTCACGCTGGGCAGCCTTGCCTGCGGTCAGTCACCGACGCTGGAGATGATCGTCGTCTCGCGCTTCGTGCAGGGGATCGGCGGCGCCATGATGATCCCGGTCGGGCGCCTTGTACTGCTGCGCTCGGTTGCCAAGCAGGACATGGTCAGCGCGATGTCGTGGCTGCTGGTGCCGGCACTGATCGGCCCGATCATCGGTCCGCCGCTGGGCGGCTTCATCGTGACCTATCTCGACTGGCGATGGATTTTCTACATCAACCTGCCGATGGGCGTTCTGGGCCTCTGGCTGACCGGGCGCTTCATCGCCAATGTCCGCGAAGAGCGGCCCAACCGCTTCGACGTGCTGGGCTTCGTGCTGAGCGGCATTGCGCTCGGCTGCCTGCTGTTCGGCTTCGAAATGGCCAGCCGACCGGGCCGGGAATGGATTTCGGCCGGCCTCGTCGCCATCGGCATCGTCGCGGGCCTCAGCTACATTACCCACGCCAAGCGGCGCGAGGGCGCGATCCTCGACCTCTCGCTGCTGAAGGACGACACGTTCCGCCTTTCCGTGATTGCCGGTTCGCTGACGCGCATCACGCAAGGCGCACAGCCCTTCCTGCTGCCACTGATGATGCAGGTGGGCTTCGGCTTCACCGCCGCGCGCAGCGGCACCATCACGGTGGCAACCGCCATCGGCTCACTGGCGATGAAGAGCTTCGCGCCCCGCATCCTGCGCCGCTTCGGCTTTCGCAGGGCGCTGATCGCAAATGGCTTCGTGGCAACCGCAGGCTATGCCGTCTGCGGCCTGTTCCGGCCAGACTGGCCGACCTGGGCCATGTTCGGCGTGCTGATGCTCGCCGGGTTCTTCATGTCGTTCCAGTTCACCGCCTACAATACGATCGCCTACGACGGCATCGACAAGCGCCAGATGAGCAGCGCCACGGCCTTTTACTCCACCTTCCAGCAGCTTATGCTCTCGCTCGGCATCTGCATTGCGGCGGTGGCCTTGCACCTTGCCACGCTGGCCCATGGGCATGAGACGCCGACCATCAGCGACTTCTCCTCGGCATTCTGGGTCGTGACCGCCATCTCGCTGTCGGCAACGATCTGGAACCTGCGTTTCGCGCCGCATGCCGGGACCGAAATCAGCGGACACTCGGGACAGGCTATTCCGGCGCGTCAGGGAAAATGATCCCATTTCGCGCGCGTCAGCACATGCAGGACCGGGCGCGTGACAGCAGGAACGACTTCTCCACCGCGTTGCGCGTAAGCCCGGCGGCGGTTTCGAAGGCGACGCGCGCCTCGCCGAGGCGCCCGGCGCGGAACAGCAAATCGCCTTTCGCGGCCGGCAACGGCGCGTAGTCGCGCAGTACGGCGGCGTCCGCGATCTCGTCGATCAGCCTGAGCCCGGCCTCCGGTCCGAATGCCATGCTGTGCGCCACCGCACGGTTCAGATCGACCACCGGCGACGGCACGACGGCGCGCAGCCGGTCGTAGAGCGCCGCAATGCGCGGCCAGTCGGTATCTTCCGCCTTGAGGGCGCGAGCATGACAGGCGGCAATCGCGGCTTGCAGGGCATAGGCGCCGTCGCTGCCGCCCAGTGCCTCCGCCCGTTCCAGCGCTGCCAGCCCGTCCCAGATCAAGAGCCGGTCCCATCGCGCGCGGTTCTGCGCGGTCAGGGGCACGAAGGCGCCATCCGGCGCCACCCGCGCCGCAAAGCGCGAGGCCTGAATCTCCATCAGCGCCTGCAGGCTGAGCACTTCCGGCTCCTCCGGCATCAGCCCCGCCAGGATCCGGCCGAGCCGCTGCGCCTCGGCGCAAAGCGAAGTTCGGATCAGATCCTCGCCTCGGGTTGCCGCATAGCCTTCGTTGAAGATCAGATAGATGACCTCCAGTACCGAGGCGAGGCGCACGGCGCGTTCGGCGCCGCGCGGGACTTCGAAAGCCAGCCCGGCCTTGGCGATGGCGCGTTTTGCGCGGACGATGCGCTGGGCGATGGTGGCCTCGGCGGACAGGAAGGCGCGGGCAATTTCCTCGGTCGTCAGCCCGCCGATCAGCCGCAAGGTGAGCGCCGCGCGCGCCTCGGCCGAAAGGACCGGGTGGCAGGCAGTGAAGATCAGGCTGAGCAGGTCGTCGCCGATATCGTTGTCGATGGCAGCGGCGATCCGTTCGGCAGCCGCCCCTTCATCATCGTCGCGTTCGCGGGCAAGTTCGGCATGCTTGCGCTCGCGCATCTGGTCGCGCCGCATTCTGTCCAGCGCACGGCGCTTGGCAGTCGTCATGAGCCACGCGCCCGGCTTTTCGGGAACGCCGGATTTCGGCCAGTCAGCGAGCGCGGCGAGCAGCGCTTCCTGCGCCAGTTCCTCGGCGCTGTCGACATCGCGAACCATGCGGGCCAGACCGGCAATGAGTCCGGCCCGCTCGATCCGAAACACCGCTTCGATCGCCCGGCGCGATTCCTCGCCCACCATTTGCGCTTATTCAGCCATCGGACTGCGGCTCCCCCGCGCTGTCGAAGATTTCAGCGAAGTCCTCCAGGCAGTAGACGGGGCGGATTTCCAGATCGCTCGGCCCCGGCATGGGATTGGGGCAGCGCTTGGCCCAGGCGATAGCCTCGTCCATGTCCTTGACCTCCCAGATCCAGAAGCCGGCGACCAGTTCGCGCGTTTCGGCAAAGGGACCGTCGATGACCGTGCGGGAGGGGCCATCGAACGCGATCCGCTTGCCCGCCGACGATGGCTTGAGCCCGTCGGCAACCACCAAGACACCGGCTTTGACCAGTTCCTCGTTGAACTTGCCCATCGCCTCAAACATCTCTTTCGCGGGCAGTGTGCCGCGTTCGCTGTCCTCGGTCGCCTTCACGAATACCATTACACGCATGATCTCACTCCTTCGTGACCGGAGGCTTTTATCAGCCTCTCGATCTCTCGACGAACGGGACGACCGGAAATCGACACGAGACCGAAAATTTTTCCGGGCCGCGCTTTTCAAAACCGGTCGAGCAGGCGCCCCACACTGGCCTTGGCAGCGTGATGCGGATCCTCGCACTGGCCGGTTTCCTCTTCGAGCCGGGTGCGCAGGCGGTCGATCTCCTCGGCGCTGCGGTGCTCGATGCCGATGAAGCCGTTGCGGGCATTTTCCAGCGCGCGCAGCAATTCGTCGAGCTTGGCCTGAAAGGCGGCAGCGTCGCGGTTCTGGCTGTTCTGGATCAGGAACACCATCAGGAACGTCACGATGGTCGTCCCGGTGTTGATGACGAGTTGCCAGGTGTCGGACCACTTGAAGATCGGTCCCGAGATCGCCCAGACCACCACGACCAGAAGCGCGGCGATGAAGGTCTGTGCCTTGCCGGCCGCCCCGGCCACGAAGTTGGCGAATGCGGTGAAACTCTTGTGCATGGGCGTCACTCTCCGGTTCGCGGCGCTGTCCCCCGCCTTGGCTGCGACGGACACGCCTCGTGCAGCCTAAAACGGTCCGATCGGTCCCGCGTTCCGTCACAGTAGCCTGTGGCGCCCGCCGCGCCGGTATGGCAGAATAGGCGCGTGCCGAACGATGCCGTTTTGAAAGAGAAAGAGCACACTGCTCCGGTCCTCCCATGGAAACTGGTGGGCGGGGCATTCCTCCACTTTGTCCTGCCGTTCTATCTTCTGGCGATGCTCGTCGCGGTCGTGCGCGATGCCCCCGACGACGCCGAAAGCGTCCTGCATCTCGCCTTGCGTCTCAGCCCGGCGCTGCTGGGCGGATATGCCGCGCTGGCGGTGGCCGCCACGACTGCCGCTGCGCTTGTCGATCCCCTGCTGCGTGCGCGGCAAAGGCGCCGTCGGGCGCGCGATCCCCGGGCAGCAGCAAAGCGGTCGGAGCGCCTGCTGCACCATGCCCTCGACCGGGCCCGCACATTGCCCGGTCCGCGCGCGGAGGCTGCGCTGGCGCGGCTGACATCGGCGCGCTGGAATCACGATGACCCGGCCTATCAGGCCCTCGCCCGCGATGTCGCGGAAGCGGTGGAGACCTCCGTCCGGGCGCTGGGCTCCGCCGCACCGGAAAAGCGCGCGGTTCTGGCCGACATGGCCGCAGCCACGATCGAGCGCATAGTCGCCGCCGAGGCGGAGCTTGCCGAGGCCGAGGCACAGGAAGACGAGAAGCAGGCCCGCATCATCGCGGGCTATGTGGAGGCGCGGTACGGCCCCTCACATTTTCAGGGTTAATTTATTGTATTTCTCTGGCGAGCCGCTCGGAACAGGCGTAAATATCGCTCCGAGCGCAATTGGTGCGCTCGTTTCTTAGGTCCCAAGGACACCTCCCCAGATGACAAACATGTTTGTGCTCGGCGCTTCGGCGGTCGTGGCTCTCGTCGTCGTCTTTCTATTTACGCTGTCGCGCTGCGTTCGGTACGTGGGCAACAACCGTGTGGCCATCGTCGAGAAGCTGTGGAGCCGCAACGGCTCGATCTCCGGCGGCCTGATCGCGCTGAACCGCGAAGCGGGCTACCAGCCCGACGTGCTGCGCGGCGGCTATCACTTCTTCGTGCCGTTCCAGTATCGCGTCCACAGCCAGCCGCTGGTGACGATCCCGCAAGGCCAGATCGGCTACGTCTTCGCGCGTGACGGCGCACCGTTGGGCCCCACCCAGACGCTCGCCAGCAATGCCTCCACGGCCGATTTCCTCGACGTGCGCGCCTTCCTGTCGAACGGCGGCCAGAAGGGCCCGCAGCGCACCATCCTGCGCGAGGGTACTTATGCCATCAACCTCTCGCAGTTCGTGATCATCACGCGCGACCAGATCTACGGGTTGATACTGGAACGCAACGACGCCGACCTCTTCGCGCAGATGCAGGGCGAGATCGCCCGGCGCGACGGCTTCGACGCCGTGGTCATCAGGGACTCGTCCGACCAGATCGGCATCGTCACCGTGCATGACGGCCCGGCGCTCACTGCCGACCAGATCATCGCGCCCGAAGTGGGCACCGATCAGGCCAACCATGTCACCTTCCACAACAGCTTCCAGGATCCGGAGAAGTTCATTGCCGCCGGCGGGCGCCGCGGCCGTCAGCTTCAGGTTCTGGTCGAGGGCAGCTACTTCATCAACCGCCTCTTCGCGACCGTGGAGATGGTCTCCAAGACCGTGATCGAGGTCGGCCATGTCGGCGTGGTGATCAGCTATACCGGCGCCAGCGGGAAGGATACCTCGGGCGAGGATTACCGCCACGGCGAGCTGGTGGCGCGCGGCACGCGCGGCGTGTGGAGCGAACCGCTGCTGCCCGGCAAATATGCGTTCAACACTTACGCCGGCAAGATCGTGATCGTGCCGACCACCAACTTCATCCTGAAGTGGGATCAGGACACCACCGGCCAGCACAAGCTGGACGAGAACCTGTCCGAAGTCTCGCTGATCACCAAGGATGCGTTCGAACCGACGCTGCCGCTCTCGGTGGTCGTGCATATCGACTATCGCAAGGCGCCGCTGGTGATCCAGCGCTTCGGTGACATCAAGAAGCTGGTCGAACAGACGCTCGATCCGATGGTCTCGGCCTATTTCAAGAACGTCGCGCAGCGCAAGACGCTGATCGAGCTGCTTCAGGAACGCTCCGACATTCAGGAGCAGGCGGGCGATGAAATGCGCGCCAAGTTCGGCGGCTATAACCTCGAACTGCAGGAAGTGCTGATCGGCACCCCGCGCGCGGCGGCAGGCAACGACCAGATCGAAAAGGTGCTCCAGCAACTTCGCGAACGGCAGGTCGCCGAGGAACGCGTAACGACTTACGAAAAGCAGCGGATCGCCGCCGAGAGCGAGAAGGCCCTGCGCGAGGCCGAAGCGCGCGCGCATCAGCAGACCTCGATCACCGAGTCCGAGCTGTCGATCACGGTGCAGGAGAACCAGGGCAAGGCCGCGCTCAAGCGCGCCACGCAGGATGCCGAGCAAACCCGCACGCTGGCCAAGGCGGAGGCTGACCGCATCCGCCTGCTGGGTGAGGGTGAGGCCGCCAAGGTCGTGGCGCTCGCCGGTGCCGATGCCGAGCGGATCACGCGCACCGGCCTCGCCACGGCCGAAACGATCGAGAAGCAGGCCGCGGCTTCGGGCGGCGCGCAGTTCCAGCTGACCCGTCAGGTCATCGAACGGCTCGCCGATGCGCTGGAGAAGTCGGGCGTGGACATCGTGCCGCGGGTGCAGATCAACACCGGCGGCGGCTCGGGCGCGGAAGGTGGCAGCGCATTGCAGGCGCTCATCGGCATGCTGCTCTCGGAAAAGGGCATGGGCATGATCGGCAGCCCGTTGGCGTCAGCGGCCAATGACGAGAAGGACCAGCCGGCCATCGCGGCCGAATAAGCGATAACCGTGCATGAGAGGGGGCGGCCATGGGATGGCTGCCCCCTTTTCAGTTAAGTCGCTGGCGGCCAGCGCAGCGTGCCCCGGCCGAGCACGGAGATGGCCGCGTCGAGATCACGGCCTTGAAGAGCCACGAACCCCTGCTCCGCCGCGCGTCTGGCAGCGCGTTTAACGATCAGCCGGATCGCCGCCTGCGTCATCGCGGTTTCGCCGATCGCATAGTCGCTTGTGGCAGGCCGGGTTCGGCGTTCGCCAAGATTGCCCTCGCCCTGACGGTGGTTCCAGCCCAGCTTTGCCAATGGCACCGCTTCCCGCCCCTCGCGCGCCTTGGTGCGTACTACCGATACGCGGCGCAATAGCGGCCCCCGGTCGAGCCCGGCCACTTCGCGCCAGAGATCGATGCGGCGTACGGTTTCCGGCGTGAGGCGGACCCGGCGTCCCTCCCCTGCCCCGTCATTTCGGGCGGGCACGATTTCGAGGTCGACGAAGCCGTCATCGTGAAGCACCAGATGCGCGACGGTGACGCCAATGAGTTCGGAAACACGCAATTCCGCATCGTGGCCAAGCGACAACATCGCCGCATCGCGAAGGCCCGCAGGCGTGGTGGGACAGGCGGCGAGGAGCGCCTCCAGCGTAAAGGCCTCGATTGCCCGCCCTGCATCGCGCCCGCGCGGTTCGGCACGGCGGCGCATCGCGCGAAAGGCATCTCGTACACTGCCTTTCCGCGCAGGCCCGGGAAGTCCTAGCAGGTCGTGAACCGCCGTCAGCGAGGCGAGCCGCCGCTGCACGGTCGCGAGACTGAGGCCGCGCCTTTCGCAATCGTTGACATAGGCCGCCACCCGCTCTTCCCGCGCCGGAAGGCCAATCCCGCCATGGCGCGCATCGAAGGCGGCATAGTCGTCGAGATCGCTGGCCAGGGCTTTCACGCCCGCCGGAGCCCGCGCCTCAAGCGCCCTGCGCAACGCGGGCTCATCGAAGTCCGGCTTTGCCGAGACCAGCGAGCGCACAAGCCTCGTAAGTTGCTCGGTTCTGTCGATGGCCTCGCCGCTGCGGCGCTGCGGCAGCACCGCCTCACCCGGCAGGAACACCGTGACGACTTCGGCCGCGGCAAGTTCGAGTGATGGTCTTCGCGTCATGGCCGGCAATTTCGTGTTGGCTTCAGGGATCGGCGGATCAGGTTAACCGATCGCCCGCATTCAACCAACCCTTGCCGCCCAATGCCGGTTCAGCGCGGATCGCTGCCCTTGTCTTCCTTCTGCACCGGTTCCTGCGTCACTGGAGCGGACACCGGCGCCTGCTTCTCGGCCGGATCCGGCACGGCATTCTGCTCGCCCTTCTTGCCACCGGCAGTACGCATACCGGGACCGTAGACCGGCACGACAGGCTCCGTAACGCGCCCATGGAGAGCATCGATCTCTGCCTTGCGCTGCCTCAGGTAAAGTTCGCGATAGGTCGCATAGGGGTTGTCCGACTTGCGGATCTTGCGGATCTCATCATCGAACGCCGCTCGCTCGCCCAGCTCGCTGACGACCGTCATGGGCGCCGCCACTTCCGGTTTGGAGAACGGCTTGCCCAATACCGCAGGGCCCCAAAGATTGTCGACGGAATCGCCGATCACGTCGCGCACCGTCGTCGGGCCGATGAGCGGCAGATACATGTACGGGCCGGGCCCGACGCCGTAATAGCCCAGCACATCGGCAAGGCCATTGGGGCGGTACGGCAGGTTGAAGGGCTTGCGCTTGGCGATGTCGACGATGCCGCCCACGCCCAGCGTCGTATTGATCGCAAAACGTCCGGCCGTTTCCATCGCCTTGCCGGGCTTGAGTTCAAGAAGATAGGCAGCGAAGATCACCGGCTCGTCGAGGTTAGTGAAGAAGTTGCGCAGGCCCTGCCGTACCGGGCGAGGCAGCCCCTTGTTGTACACCGTGGCAACCGGCTCCAGCACGGCTTTGTCGACGGCCTGCACAGCCTTGAACGACTGCTCGTTGACGCGCTCCATCGGATCGCCCGGCGGCGGCCGCTTGCGATGCGTAACGAGGATTTCCGAACCCTGCGTGTGCGGGCCATTCGCGGCATCGGGCGCGGCGGCAGGGGCGGAAACGTCGGGCGCGGCCGCCGACACTGGTGCAGCCGCATCCACCGGCGATTCGGTTGCCGTTGCTGTTGCTGTTGCTGTTGTGGTGGCTTGATCGGAAGCAGGCGAGGCTGCTGGAGCCACAGTCGCATCCGTGGCCTGCGGCACCGAAGTTACTTGCGGCAATACGGTTGCCTGCGGCGGCATAGCTACCTGCGGCGCGGCGACGGGATCGATGGCCGCGACGGTTCCAGCTTCGGGAGCCGTGGAACCTAGCATCAATGCGACAGCTGCGGCCGTCAGACTCATTCGATCGTCCTCGTCGGGCGGCCCGCGTCGATCGCGCGCCTGTCATCTGCCATCTTCGGCAGACGCGGCTCTTTTGTGGGGGGAAGAATCCGCATTTGCGCGGCTAAGCGGGACGGACGCATTCGTCAATTGCGCCTTTCGACGAATGGGTTGCACTTACGACGAGCAGCGCAAACTATTTCCCAGCCGTTTGCCCCTGCGGCGCGGGCTGGGTCTGAGCCCGCTGAGCAGCCTGTTGCCTTGCCCTTTGCGCAAACTGCTGCTGTTGCACCTCCTGATCGGCCAGCGAGGGGACATTCAGCGCCTCACGCAAGCTATCCGAGGCGAACGTGCGGTCATAGGGGTCCTGCGTCATCGGCCCGCCTGCTACCGACTGGAATTGCGTACCCAGCACTTGCGGGCGCCCGCTTCTCTCCAGATAGCGGTCCAGCGTTGCCGAGACGATCCACACCGCACCCGGCTTTCCGCGCGCCACCGCGATCGTGGCCAACAGATGCGCCTTCAGAAAATCGTCGGGAGCATCGCCATGCTGGAAGACGAAAGCCGCGCCCTCGAAATCCTCGCCGGAGTTGAGCGCGCCGGCGTCGAGCAGTTCCTGCGTCCGCGCCCGGCGGCGCTCGTCTGCTTTGCTCAGGACAGTCCAGTCAATGGACGCAGCCTTGCGTTCCGACTGGTCCGCCTCGAAAATCGCCGTCATCTCCGGATTGCTTGCTCTTGCGATATCGTCCGAAGCGCTGCGCCCCGCACTCGCCCACCGGGACCCAGCGCTCGGCGCATCCGCGTGACCGATTTTCGCCAGATAGCGGTCAAACGATTCCGAAGCGATCGTCAGAGCACTCGGCCTCCCGCGCGCCACCGCGACTATCGCCAGCAGATGCGCCTTCAGGTAATCGCCCGGCGCCTCGCCATGCTGGAAGACTGCGGCCGCATGCTCGAAATCCTCGCCCGAGTCGAGTGCGTCGGCATCGAGAAGCTGCTGCGTCCGCGCCCTGCGACCATCCGCCGCACGTGCAGCGGTCCCGTCGGATGCGTGCTTGCGGTCGGATAGGTCCGCCTTGAAGATGCGCGTCATATCCGGATTGGTCGTCCGTGTAACATCGATCGGATAGGTCCGCGCCGAGTCCCATGGCCCCATCGGGCCGCCCGTCGAACGGGACAGGCGCAGCGTCATTCCGCCGTCCAGCACCACTTTTGCATGTGCCGGATCGATCAGCCGAAATCGCACCCGATCCGGCCTTGAATGCGGATGCGGATCGTCGAACTGCAATGCGACGTCCCCGTTGGCTTGGGCCTCCCCCGACCCATCGCTCGTAATCGCGGGCCCGGTGACTTTCGAGAAGTTGTAGCCCTCCGTCCGGTAATGGTCCGGTCTCTGCCACGTCCCCTTCCAGCCCTCGGGCGTAGGGTGCAGTTCGAAGCGCAGCATCGCCACGCCGCCTGCACGCAGATCCCATTGGCCGGAAAGATCATCGGCCAGCGCCGGGGCGGCCACGAGCAAAGCCAAAATGGCAACGATGCGCGCAAACATGGGACCTCCGCAGCCCGAATCCGGCCGCACCATCAACTGCACGGACGACGATAGCTAGGGCAGACCGTCATGGCGGAAAAGAGAGAAGCCCGCCAAACCGGATTAACTTATTGATTTGCGATCGCCTTCCGAGCCCGCAACTGTTCGGAAAGATAGCCGATCATCGGCTGCTCCAGCTTCGGATTGATGGCCAGAAAGTGCCGTCGCCGGTCATGTTCGTCGGGAAGGCGGAACAGCACGCCTTCAGCGACCAGGCGACGCACGAGGCGCAGGGCCGTGCTCATCGGCGCGCCGGATGCGATGCAGGCGCTGGAGACAGCCACGAGGCGGCCCTCGATCTTGGCGAGCAGCAGATCAAGCAGCATTTCCCAAGCCGGATCGCCGAACAGCTCGCCGCCGCCGATCTCGCGCCGCTTGCTCTCCTTGCGCAGGATTTCGCGGATATAGGCGGCAAGTTCGCCGGGCTCGTGGTCACGCTCCAGCCGGTCGGCGGTTTCCGCCTGCGCGGGGCCGATAGGGCCTTCGCTGCCGCTGCCCCGCGCCGTGGGTTCGTCGAGCAATTGCGCCAGACTGCGCAGTTCGAGGCTCAGGTTGCTGATCTTGCCGAGCAGGTCTCCGCGTGCGGCAGGCGTATCGCGCAGCCCTTTGGTGCGCTGTAACGCCCGGCGCAGATCGGCCTGCTGAACCGGCTTTTCCAGAAAATCGACCGCCGAAGCGCGCATGGCATCGATGGCGACATCCTTGCTGGCATAGCCGGTCACCATGATGAACTGAAGGCGCTGCCCGCGAAGCTCCGCGCTCTGCGAAAGGTCGTAGATCAGCGATATCCCGTCCTGACCGGGCATGTTGAAATCGACGATCGCGATGGAAACGTCGTGGTTGGCGTAGAGCCTTTCCGCCTCATGCGCGCTGTTTGCAACAAGCGGGGCATAGCCCATCGTCCGCAGGCTGAAGGCGCACTCCTCGCACCAATCCACATCGTCATCGACGATCAGAACGGTTTCTACCGGAGTATTATCCACGATCTCTTCTTGGGCAGGCAGTGCAGTGGGCGTACTGGAAGGATTGAGGATCGCCCCTAGTCTAGTCCGCCAGTTCGGTACCATTTCGTTCATGTTCGGCGAAGACCTCCGAAGCTTGACCTAAGCAAGAATCATCAGTTGTCCAAATCCAACACAAAGTATCGCGGCCGCGGCGATAGCACCTGTATCGGGACGACGAGCGAATCTGTCCGATCTATAAATTGCTCCGAGACCGAATAGAACAGTCCCGGTTAACACTATCATAGCCAATGCTCCTGCCGCGCCGAGCCAGATAGCGCCTGATGACAGAAGTTTAATCTGGCCACCGGTCAATATGATTCGGCCCGTCCCGGAACGGAGCGCGGCGATTACTGCCGATATCAGGATAAGGCAAATCGTTCCCGACGCAGCGGCCAAGATTGCGCCTTCTATCCCATTGCGAAAGAAGGCAAAAGCGATACCCCCAAACGCAATGGCTGCATACAGAATGCCGGGCGGCCTGCGTCCCTCCCATGGAAGCACGACGACCGGCAGCACGAGCAGGATCAGAGCCGCCAGACGCAGGTATTCATAGCCGCCCATTTCAATAGCCTCCGTTGGTCACCGAAGCGCTCGCCGTCAGGTTCGGCGAAGGCAGCGGCACCATGTTGCCGTAGCGCATGATCGGACTCTTGCTCATGTCGTAGCTCACCTGGACCTTGAAGACGCCGGTACCGTCGGCCCCGGCGGAGATCACGGGATCGCTCCCCCCGCCCAGGATCGCGCTGTAGTTTTTCATGACGGCCGCCGCGCGCGCCTGAGCAAGGCTTGTGCGCTCGCTGGTGGAAAGACCGGCCACGGCGGCCCGCGCGCCTTCCGACGCGGCCTGGCTGACACCGATCATGGCGCTGAAATAGATCGAGTAAATGATGATCCCGAAGGCCAGGAGCAGCAGCGCCGGAGCAATGAATACAAACTCCAGCGCCGCCATCCCGCTCGTGCATCTCAGCAGTCGTCCAAGAGTTCCGGCTGACATGCGCATCGCGCGAGTCTCCTGATCAAGTTTAGAAGAGACTTTTGAAAGCCGCTGTGAGGCTGGTCGTAAAATCGGTGCCAACCAACTTGATAGCACCCACGACAATTGCACCCAGAACGGCATACTCGACGGCGGTAAGGCCCCGTTCGTCGGTCTTGAGACGGATCAGGAACTTGAGAACAGCATCCTTCATTGGATTACTCCCCTTGTCCTCCTTGAAAATTCCGGCGCCGCATGGAGGCAAGCGCGACGCCGGCTCGGTGAAAATCAGACGAGCACAGGCACTCCGCAGCGTGCGCCAGTGGTCCAGACCGTGGCCGTGCCGAGCTGAACGCCCAGCACCGCCAGCACATTGGTGAGCAGCGGATCGACCACCGTACCGAGTAGATCGGTCACAGGCTGCACCAAGGCAGGCAGGACCGTGCCGGTGACCGTTGACAGGCCGGTGGATTGAAGAAGAGAGCAGACGACCGGCAGACAGACTCCCAAGGGAACGATCTGAACGTCTAGCCCGTCCGACTTGAGCAGGCTGGTGGTGAGGCCGCTCACAGTCTGGCCGATCTGGACAGTGTTGCCGATTGTCTGCGGGCTTGCAGGCTGCGTCGGACTGCCCACACCCGGCCCAAATGTCAGCGTTGCGTCCGACGGTCCACTGCCGGTGACTGGCTGCGCGATGGCGCGCCCCTTCACATCGATGGCAAGAGCACTGCCCAGCAAGGAAATACTTGCGATATCCGTCTGCTTGACATCCGCCGCGGTCATGACAGGCAGCGATTTCGCCATCGGGTCATAGGCCGGTACATCGCCGATATAGGCATTGACGAGCCCCGACCTTGCATGGACGGTGACGGTCGTGTCGCGCGCTTGCTCGGCCGTGTTGGCACAGTCTATTCCGGTCACCTCTGCTTGGGCTGCGGCCACATCGAGAATAATCGGAAGATGGACGTTGACCGATGCCACGACCGGGATGGAGACAGGAAGGTCGATCTGGATACTAATGCGCAAGGCCGACGTGCCGACCTGCGTTTCGCCCGCAGGCCCGAAGGCGAAGCGGGGCCGGTCGCCCGAACCGCTCGACACCAAGCCGATCTTGACGGCACTGTTAGGTACTAACAGACTGACAGCCTTGGAAAGATCGATCGCCGTCGGCCCCGACTGGACCGCATAAGTGATCAGCTGGTAGGCGTTCATGCCCGCCCGCAGTGCCGGCGGTTCATCGGCGCCGCCCACGGGCATGTTCTTCCACACACCCAGGCCGAACAGGCCGGTGAAGGGCACGCTGTAGCGGTTGCTGACTTGCCCCGCAAAGGCGTTCAGCGCAGCTTTCGTCTCCGGTGTCGAGGCGGCATCGGCCGCCGCTGAGGCAATGTCCTTCAACCCGTGAGACTTGCTCACCAGTTCGCCGTAGGTGCCGGTGAAACCCTCCTTGCTGGCGAGGCTGTCGAAGAACAGGCCTGCACTGACGTTGCCTTGCATAAGGCTCTGGATGTCCGTCTTGCCCAGCGATATCGGAATACCCAGCAGGGAGCCCAGCAAACCATTGAGCGTCGAGACCAGCGGCGTGGTGATCGGGGTAAGCAGCGGTGAAACCACATCGGTCAGCACGTCCGACGTGACGCCGACGCCGGCTTCGTCGATCCGCGCGGCGGTGGCGGTGGCGGCAAGATCGGGGATGGGGCTGGCAGAGCCGAGAACGCCGGTCAAAAAGCGCCGGCTTGCCTTGCCGGTGACGATCCGGACGGCAGTGGCCTGGCCGTTGCCGGGGCAGCGGTTGAAGCTGGAGTCGAAGCGATCGTCGCTGCCCAGCGCCGCATCCGCGCAGTACCGGCCAATTGTCACCGACTTGAGGACGGAGGCATCGTATCCGTTGCGCGTCAGGTAATCGCGGGCACGCGCCTCGCCCTGATAGGGGTCCATGGCTGCCGCGAGCGCGGCCGCCTCGGTCGCGGTGCGAAGGTCGCGGTTGCCGAGATAGTAGAGCCCGGTATCGAGCGCGAGCCCAGCCGCACCCAGCAGCATCACGCCCATCGCCGCGACGGCCGGGCCGATCATGCCGGACTGGTCCTTTGCCAGCGCGCTCACGAAGCGGCGGCAGGGATTTCCGGTGGTCACTGGCTTTGACCGTTCGCTCGCGCGGCGACGACGAAAACTAGCCATGATCGCCCCCCGTTTCGTTTCCAGCGCCTGCCGCCGCAGGGACGGCCAGCCGGGCCGCCTCGCTGGCGATCTGGCTGCGGATCTCTCCCCGCGACCGCACATCGCGCACGGCGGAAAGCAGGGCTTCCGCCTCCGCCCCGCGCCCCGCCACTGTCAGCGCAAGGGCAAGGTTGTTGCGGATCACCGTTTCGTTCGGCGCAAGATCATGGGCCGCCTTCAGCGCTTCCACGGCCTGCTGCGGTTGGCCGGACCGCAGCCGCGCATAGCCCAGTGCATTGCCGACCAACGGGTTGGCGGGGCTGGCATCGAGCGCGGCACCGTAGTCTCGCGCCGCCTGCGCCCAATCGCCCAGCGCAGCAGAAACGTGGCCGCGAATTTCCAGCACCTGTCCGTCGCGGTCGTTCGGCGGGATGCGCTTTAGCGCAGTACGCGCCTCGTCGGTCTGGCCAAGATCGAGCAGGCAATTGATCCGTAGCACCAGCGCCTCGCGGTCTCGGGGATACTGGCGGTCGAAATCGTCGAGATAGGCCAGCGCCGCGCGCGAACGCCCGTCAACCCGGGCCTGCCGGATCAGCGAGAGATAGAGCGTGCGGGTGGAACCCTGGTCGCCCGGATCGGCCAGCGCTTCGGCCGGGTTGCCCCGCTCCGTGGCGGACGCGGGATGGGCGATACCCGCAAGAAGGATCGTCGCCAAAACCCGGGCCGCAAGTCTACCGCGCATCATGGGACCGAACTCCGCAAGGTATCGAGGATCGCCGCAACCGGTGGCCCTGCCAGCACGATGAAAAGCGCGGGCATGAAGAACACCAGCATCAGAATGACCATCCGCACGGTCACGGCGCCAATCGCCTCGCGCGCGCGGGCGACGCGCCGCTGCGAAAATTCGCGGACGAATTCGCGCAACGAAGGCACCAGTTCCATGCCGTGGAACAGCGACTGACGGAACACCGTGGCCAGTTCGCGCGCGCCGTTCACGGCTACGCGCGTGGCCCAGCGGTCGAACGCAACCTGATAGTCCTGCCCGCGATCGAGATCGTCGACCAGCATGCCCACAAGGCGGGCATGGTTGGGGACCGCCACTTGCTCATCCCGTGCAATCGCCCGGAAGCACTGGTCCAGCGAGACGCCGCTCTCCAGCATCATCAGCATGAGATCGAGCAGGAAGGGGAATTCGGCGGTAAGGATCCGCTCACGGGCGTTGGCCCGCATTTGCAGGACATATTTGGCGCCGATATAGGTCCCGCCGGCGGCGGCGAAAGTCGGGAAGATGGGCGTGAACGGGTTGCCGGTGGCGGCCATGCAGGCCGCCATGCTGACGAGCGCCGCAGTAACGGCCGCAGCCACGCGCAGCCATGCGAAGACCTCGATGGCGGCGGGGTCGAAATAGCCCGCCTTGCGCAGCCGCTTCTCGACCTCGTCACGGTCCCGCCCGCGGATATTGAACAGGCGTGGCAGGCGAAACGGCAGCCGGGAGGTCGGCGTCTGGCGCAGCCCACTGCCGTGCACCCGCTCCCGCAGCCGCGCGTCGATCCGCAGCAGCCGGTAGCCGGCGCAAGCGACCACCACGCCGCCAAGCGACAGCGAAAACAGGATGAGCGGGAGCAGCGCCGCCATCAGAACGCAAGCCTCATCATCCGGCTCACCACGAGGATCCCGATCAGTTCCAGACCGATCGCCATCACCGACAGCTTCTGTCCGCGCGCGTCGTGAATGAAGAAGTCGATATAGGCAGGGTTAGTCGCTACGAGCATGATCATGGCGAGCAAGGGCATCGCGATCAGAACCCGCGAGCTGATCCGCGCCTCGGACGTCGCGGCGGCCAGTTCGCGGCGGATCCGCACGCGTTCGCGCAGGATGGCGGCCAAATTGGTCAAGGTCGCGCCGAGCGAGCCGCCGAACCGCAGATTGGTGCGGATCGCGGCGGCCAGCATGGAGACTTCCGGAATGCGCAGGCGATCGGCAAGCTGCTGCATGGTTTCACCGACCGGCGCGCCCATTTCCAGCCGCCGCGCGGTGCCCGCGAAGTAGCTGCGCACGATCTCGGGCGCATCGGCCAGCGCCCGCTCCAGCGCCTGCGAAAGCGAATTGCCGATGGCCTGAAGCTGGCGCACGCCGTCAAGGTAGAGCGGCAAAGCATCGGTCAGCGCCTCGGTGCGCTTGCGGGCGCGGGCCTGAAGCCAGGACCAGGCGCAGAACGGAATCCCCGCGAGCAGCGCCAGCGCCGCTACCGGCCCGGCAAGAAACAGCACGACGCCGACTATCGCCAATCCCGCCAGAGCCAGATTGCGCAGTCCCTGAAGGGTCATTTCGACTTGCGCCTGCGCCAGCAGCGGCGCGACGCGTTCGGGAACGGAAATGGGCACGATCGTCCTGACGGCGCCAAGGTGCGGCCCTGCCATCAGCCCCAGCCGGCGATCGATGGCGGCAAGCCCGCGCGCGCGCTCGACCAGGAGGTAAAAGGCGATGATGCCCAGAACCACCAGCGCCAGCGCGAGATAGGCGGCCGCCCTCACCATGCGGCGATCCCGGACGCTTCGCCGCCGCGCTTCGATCCTGCCGCCGTGGGCATTACGAAATCGCGCAGGCGTGCGGCATGATAGGGACGCGGAGAGAGCGTCTGGAACGCGCCCTCGCCCGACATCGGCGGCTGTTCCTCGAAGCGGAAAAGCTCATTGAGCGAATAGGCATCGCCCTCCACGCCGGTCACTTCCGTCACCGAGGTCACCCGCCGCGCGCCGGTGGCCAGCCGCTGGATATTGACGATGACGTGGACGCTGTTGGCCACGAAGCGGCGCAGCGCGCGGATGTCGCTTTGCTGACCTGCAAAGCCCAGCAGCATCTCCAGCCGGGCAAGCGCGTCACGCGGAGAATTGCCGTGAAGCGTTGCCATCGATCCGTCGTGCCCGGTGGACATGGCTTGCAGCATTTCCACGACCTCGGTGCCGCGCACCTCGCCCAGGATAATGCGGTCGGGGCGCATGCGCAGCGCGTTGCGCAGGAGATCGCGCGCGCTGACTTCGCGGCTGCCGTCCACGCTGGGCGGCCGTGTTTCGAGGCGCACGACATGGTTCTGGCGCAATTGCAGCTCGGCGGCATCTTCGATGGTGACCAGCCGCTCGCGGTCGCCGATGCAGCCCGACAGGACGTTGAGCAGCGTGGACTTGCCCGCACCCGTGCCGCCGCAGATGAGGATATTGAGCCGCGAGCGCACCGCGCTCGAAATATAGGCCGCCATCGGCACACTCATCACGCCGCTGTTGACGCAGTCCTCGACCGTCAGCGCCTGAAGGCGAAACTTGCGGATCGAAACGAGCGGGCCATCGAGCGCGATGGGAGGAATGACGATATTGACGCGCGAACCATCAGCCAGACGCGCATCGACGAACGGCGTCGCCTCATCCACGCGGCGGCCGATCGGGCCGACGATCCGCTGGATGATGTTCATGAGATGGCCGTCGTCGCGGAAGCGCGTTTCGACCTGTTCGAGCATGCCCGCCCGTTCGACGTAGATCGTGTGCGGGCCATTGACGATGATGTCGTCGATGCCCGGATCGCGCAGAAGCGGCGCCAGCGGCCCGAGGCCGACCACTTCGTCCTCGACATCCTCGATCAGCACGAGCCGCTCGGCGCTGTTGAGCGCAAGCTGGCCGCGCCGGCTGCGGCTGCTGATGACCTGTTCGATCTCCTGCCGAAGCACCCGCTGGTCGAGCGCCTCGGCCGTCACGCCCTGTGCTTCGAGCTGGTCGATCACTTGCTGACAGGTGAGCGCCTTGACTGCCTGATAGGAGTCGCTCATCCGCTGGGCCGTGGGCTGGGCCACCGCCGCGCGGCCTTGGCCGCCTGCATGGCGCAGGATCGCGTCGTCGGCGGTGAGCAGGCTCATGCGGACTTCTCTACCAGACGCAGGACCGCGCGGCGCATCCGGTCGATGCCGACCCGCGCGCCTTTCACCGGCGCCACGATGTTGCAGGCCCGGCGGATCGCCTGCGCATAACCGCCGCCGTCGCGATCGAGCATCATCGGCTTGCCGGCATTGAGCGCATTGCGCGCGCGAACGCGGTCGGTCTGGATACCCATCACCGCGTCGATCCCAAGCACGTCGGCCATCCGGCGTCCGTCCAGCAGGATCCGGGGATCGTGGTCCCAGACGATCAACCGCACGCGCGTCGCCGTTGCGGTGTCGAGCGAGACCTTTTCCAGCAATCGGCGGCAGGCATCGAGTTCGCGGATCGACTGGCTACACACCACTTCCACGGCCGAGGCCTGCGAAGCGAGTTCGCGCAGAAGCCCGGCATGCTTCAAGCTGCCCGCGCCAAGCACCACATGCTCGAAATTGGCCCGTAGCAATTGGATGAGCCCGACGATGTCGTTCGGACCGATGCCGGCCGGTTCGGCACCGGTGCCGCCGTCGAACGTCAGCAGCGACAGTCCGCTCGCCTCATGGCGCGCCAGCGCGTCGGACAGCAGGCTCGTATCCATGCGGTCGATATCGGAAACGGCGGCGGCCAGACCGTAATCGACCTTGAGATCGAGATAGGCCTCGGCCGTGCTCGACGGCAGCGTGCAATCGACCAGCAGGCTGGCGGCGTCGCTCAGGCTGTAGGCCAGCGCCATGTCGGTGGCCAGTATCGCCATGGCTTCCTGATCGGTGCCAAGGACCAGCGTCAGCCGTCCGAGCCGGCCCTGCGCCGTCATCGAATTGTTGAGCAGGCGCGTCACCACTTCCGCGATGTGCTTGCTTTCGGAATTGCGCGCGAAGACGTCGGCCGCGCCGGCCCGGATCGCCTGAAGCACCTGATCGGCGTACATGTCGTCCGTCGCCACGACCACGCCGCGCCCGGGCGCGGCGTGCAGCACGTGACCGATCGAGGACGCCAGCGAACGGTCGGCAGGCACCGATGTATGGTCGATCACCACGATGCCCGGGCCGGAGAGATCGGCCAGTTCCATCGACTGGATCATCTCGACTTCGACATGCTCGCCCACGGCTTCGGCAAGGCGGCGTTCGAGCGTGCGATCCACGGAGAGAAGATTGATCGTCGGCATGTCAGCGCCTCACTACCCCAAAGGAACCCACGGCCTGATCGACGCCGTCATTGCCCACGATCATCTGGCCCATCGTCGGATCGACCGGCGTCATCGATGCGGGAAGCGGCGCCGGGGCGGCGTCCGGCTCGACCAGTCGCGGCGTCGCCACAATGATCAGCTCCTGCCGCTCCCGCTGGTTCTGCTGGCGCTTGAAGAAGGCCCCGAGCACGGGAATGTCGCCCAGCAGCGGCAACTTGTCCTTCGAGATCGAGCTGTTGCTGTAGTTGAGCCCGGCGATCACGAAGCTCTGGCCGCTGCCCAGTTCCACCGTGGTCTCCGCCGACCGGCGACGGATGCCCGGCACGGTGTAGCCCTGAAGCTGGACGCCGTTGTTATAGTCCAGCTCGCTGACTTCGGGCGCCAGCTTGAGAACGATGTGGTCTTTCGAGAGGACGAAGGGCGTCACTGTCAGCCGCACCCCGAATTCCTTGTACTGGATCGAGATGGTATTGCCCGAACCGCCGTAGGACTGCGGCACCGGCACTGGAAACTCACCGCCCGCCAGGAAGCTCGCCTGTTCGCCCGAGCGCACCAGCAGCGTGGGCTGAGCAAGGAGCTGCGACAGCCCGTTGGAAGACAGCGCGCTGAGCACCGCCCCGATCCCGCGATTAGGCGCCGACAGGAAGAGGTTGAACGCGCTCTGGAGCGGCGCCGAAGCATCGATGCTGAGGCCAGTGCTGGTAAAGCTCGAACTGACCAGGCTGCTGGGCGAAATCACCGCGCCCTGAAGATCGCCGGCCAGCTTCGAAAAGCTGAAGCCAAGCGCCCTGAGCGTGGAACTGGACACCGCCGCGAACTGGACATCCACGGCAACGACCTTCTCGCCGGGCCGGAAGCCTGCGGGCGCGGATCCGCCGCCGGATGCGGCAGTCTGCGCGGCCATGACATCCACCAGCGTCTGGCCGAGCACGCTGCCGTCGGCGGCATATACCGTGAGCTGCGCCTCGCCTCCGCCGACGCCGGTCAGCTTGAGCGAGCGGGACGTCGGGGCCGAAACCGCGATCACGCCCTCGCGGCTGACTTCGATGCGGCCGATATCACCCGCGAACGAAAGCGTGCGCTTCTCATCGATCTGGAGCGTTTCGCGCCTGGTTTCGGCCTCCTGCGCGCGCGCGGAGGAAACGGGAAGCGAGACCGACAAGGATGCCGCCGCAACGGCAAGACAGGAGACCACGAAGGGTTTCAATGCGGCGCACTCCCTGAGTAGATAGTTTGGCTGTTGCCGCCGACCACCAGTTCGATGGCGTGAGGTTTGGACGCCGGACGGGGAGCGGGCCGCACGGCCGTTCGCTGGACCATTTTCGGTGCCGTTCTGACGGGCGCGATGGAACGCGGCGCCGAGGGCGCAAGCGATCGCGGCGTTTCTTCCGCCGCCAGCTCCACCTGGGCCTGATCGCTGGGATTGCGCAGCGAGAGGTAAAGCGCACCGGTGTTCTTCGCGAGCGAGAGCCTGGACACCTGCTCCGGCGAAAGCGCCAGCGTGACGGTCCGCGCGGGCGGTGGCGGTGCATTCACATCGGAGGCGATGCCCCCGCGCGGCGGTGTGCCCACCACGACATCGCCAACCGCGAGCACCGGCACCATCTGAAGAAGAGTCCGCGCCTCGCTGCGGCCGCTGCCCCGCGCGCCGCTTATCGCATCCTCGCCGGGATAGACGACTTGCACGTCCACGCGGTCGCCCGGACGGACCAGGCCGGCCACGGCGATTTCCGCCGTCGTATCGATGCTGATCGCGCGCATCCCCATGGGCACGCGGATGGCCAGCTTGGTCTCCTGATCGATCACGCTGCGCGGAATGAGTGAATTGGCCGGAATATCATGCGTGGCAACTTTGCCGAGCACTTCGACGGAAGATGCCGCGGTCGGAAACTTCGCAAGATCGGCCGTCGCGTTGCGGATCATGTCCGCGCGGATCGTTTCGCCGGTCCTGATCGTCCTTGTCGTTGCGACCAGCAGGGGCCGGGCAGGCGCCACATTCTGCGCGGCAGCATGCGCGGCAAGATCGGGCACGGTCTGACTGGACCTGCCAAGTTCGCGAAGCCCCATGACGGCGAAGCTGCACGCCGCCACGAGTCCGACGCCTATCGTCAGCTTCGCTTTAGAACCCAAGCGCATGCAATCACCCCCAGAACCTTGCGCTTACGCAAATCGATCGGCGGCGTGGCATCCAAAACGGATCATTTTCCCACTTTGCGCGATCGGAATGCGATGTTGCGTGCCTACAATATCCATTCTCGGATTCCGCAGTGTGTGGAGAAGAAGCCGATGCGAGGGCATCGAGGGGGACTACCGGATTTGCGTTTTGGCACGCCGCATTCGGCTGCGGGCCATCCGCACCGCAAACCCGCGGGTCTCGACCGCGCGCGATCAGGCAAAAGTACTTCCGATCATGTCCGTATTGGTTCTTTTACCTGGTTTTCCTGGTCTCAATGATGGGGAAGAGTAATGTTGCGGCGCACAATTAACGCCGATTCCGGCGCGCAAAGATGAATTGTCTTTAACCAATTCCGCTTTTCCCGCGCGACAATGCAGAAAAGATCGGCGCCTGATCCTTATGTTCGTTTGGCGGAAAATCGAAATGGCAGACGATGCTTGTTCCATGCCGCCGCAAATGCCCCATAAATCTTGACCAAGAGAGATGCTTGCAAATGAGGCTTAAGCGGCAAATGATGCCCATTGGGGGACGGCGTCGGCGTGGGGGAGCGCACGCAATATGAGAAACATCGACAATACGGTGGTCGAACTCGCATCCTTTGCGGCGAAGCGGGAGAAGGACATTGCGCCGCCCGAGCCCGACGATCCGCTACCGCAGGAAGGCGGCAAAGCCCGGCGATTTCTGACGCCGCTGTCCTTGCGCATGCGCGCCTGGGAGGACGGAACGCAGCTGTTTCCCACGGTCATCGGCTTCGGTGCGGTGATTTTCGCGCTGACGGTCCATCGTGCACCCTTCGCCGCCATGCCCGCCGCCGCCGCGCTGGGCGCGTTGCTGGTGCTGACCAACCGTTTCAAGCTCTCGCTCATCGCCGCGGTGTTCGGGCTCAACCTCCTGCTGAACGAAAGCGCGCGTCACTCACTCGAATGCTGGATACTGCTCGGGCTGGCGATCCTTGCAATCGTCATTCCTCGGCGCCTGCTACCCACGATACTTCAACCCCCACGCTGGACCTGGGTGCTGACACTCGCGCTGGTGATTGCCTGCCGCGCGACGGGATTTCTGCTTGCCGGGTCCGGTGGCGCGTTGATTTCGATCATCGGCATTCCTTGCGCGGCGTACCTGGGCTGCGGGGTCGCGCGCAATCTGGCGATGGGAGACGCCCGCCTGCTGACCTGGGGCGACGCCGGTCTCGTTCCGGTGGCGCGTGACTTGCTGCTGGGTCGGATCACCAGCGGGATGCTTCATGATCTGGCCCAGCCGCTCAACGTGATCTCGATGGCCAACGGAAATCTGGGTTATATTGTCGAACAGCTCGACATCGATCCGGCACGCAAGGCCGACCTTGCCGATCGGGTCGCACGCATTGCAACCCACACCGAGACGGCGGCCTATATTCTGGGCCTGTTCCGCGGTTTCGGCCGCGACGGCAATCGCGAATTGACCACCCTCAATGTCCGCAGCGCGCTGGAACGCGCGGTGGCCGCCACGAAGTCCAATGTCCGCCATCACGGCGTTTCCATCGACCTTGCCGGAGACGGGCTGGAGCATTTGATCCCCACCCAGCACGGCGCGCTGGAAATGATGACGGTTGCCGCGCTTCTCAACGCATTTGCCAGCTTCACCGCGCCCGACGGCGCCAAGCGCAAAGGCAAAGTGCGCTTGATGGCCCGGCTGAGCCCCGCGTTCGTGGTGATTTCCGTGCAATGCTTCGGTGAGGATGGGGAAAGGGTGCCAGGGCCGATGCTCGATCATGCCACGCATTGGCTGGTCGAACATGTGGCCCTTGCCGCGTCCGGAGACTTTCGCTGCCAGTATTGGGGCAACACGGGAACGCGCTTTCTTATTCGCCTAGGGCGCGACGATATCTGAGGCTTTGGCGCCATCGACAATCGGGACGGTTATTTCGACGATAGCCCCCTCGCCGCCGCCCGCCGCCAGCCGCACGGTGCCGTTCACCGGGGCGAGAATGTCGCGGCAGATCGACAGGCCCAGGCCGGAGCCGCGCCGGCCCCTCTCGGTACGATGGCCGGGGCGCGTGATGGAAGCGGGATCGTTCGAAAGACCGGCGCCGTTATCCGTCACCGTGGCCCGCGCCATGCCGCCCTCGCGCGCGACCTCCACCGTGATCCGGCCGCGCTCACCCCATCCCTGATAGCGGCGGCGTTCGATTGACTCGATTGCATTGCGCACCACGTTCACGAAAACCTGTTCCAGCGCCACGTCATCGAGATTGACGCGGGCCGGGCGGCCATCGGTGCGAAACTCGACCGAGATGTCCGCCGGTGCGAACATGCCTTCCAGAAAGCCGACCGCGCTCCTGGCCGTCGCTGTCAGATCCGCCGGCCCCCGCGTGCCCACCGCGTCGAGCGGGTCGCCCTGTCCCAGCGTTCGCGCAATGATGATCTGCGCCCGCTCGACTTGCCCCGCGATCCGCTCCAGCGCCGAATTTGCTTCGGTTTCCGGCACGCCGGCCCGGGCCAGCAGATAGCGCAGCCGCTCTCCCGCAATCGAAATCGTGAAGAGGGGCTGGCGCAGCTCGTGAGCGATGGTGTGCGCCGCTTCGCGGGTCCGAACCGGACCGCCGCGCAGGATAACCGCCCTTCCCCAATGCGCGCCGCCGCGATTGTCGGCCACGAGCACTTCCAAATTCCCTCCATCCGCTCCAAGCGGGTGCAGGATCGCGCTGGTTCCGCCGGAAGCGGCAAGTGCCTCCAGATCGCGCCCCTCACCGGGAGCGATCCGAATGGCCTCGTCGACATGGGTTTCAGGATAGCCGCGCCGGAAACGGATCGTCGAACTGGCTGTGTCCAGCCGGAAGTCATGAACCAGTTCCCCCGCCGTTCGCGCGGTCAATTCCGAAAGCAGCGCGCGCAGCGCGTGGGGATTGTCGAGCTGATTGGACGGACAGTCAGACATGGGGAGACGCGCCGATGCTTTGCGCGCCCTGCGCTTCGCGATCATTCCCGAATTCCGGATCGGCATCCGGGCCCAGCATCGACGTGATAGCCCGCATCAGCACCCGGGGCTGGACCGGCTTGGTGAGGATGTAGTGCTCTGAAGCCGCCGGGAAATGTTGAACCTGCATGGGATCACCACTCATGAAAAGGAAGCGGAACGGCCGGCGTCGCAATTCGGGGTGCTCAAGAATGCGCGGTATGATGTCCAGTCCGGATTCCCTGTCGAGCCGCACGTCGCACGCGACGACCCTGATCTCGGGACATTCCGTCAGGACTTCGAGGGCATCTGTGAGATTGGTCGCGCCATGCGCGCCAACCTCATGCCACGACAACAGGGTTACCAGTTCCTCGACGATCGCAATCACATCGTCGATGACCAGCACTTCGCCGCGCCGCTGCATTTCAGTCCCCCAAAGCCGCCACTGGTGGCCAACATATCCGCAGGACTGCACATCCCATACCGCAACTATATCCGGCTTGCCTCCGACCACAGCCTATCTGGCTGTACTTTTTTTCCGGGCGCGCGAACCGCGCCCGAAATCAGGCGCAGCTGCGCAGCGATGGCAGCGGCAGACGCCGGGGCATGCGGGCGCGCTGAGTCCGGCGTTCCCTTTCGAATTTCTCGAAATCGAGCGCGTCGATGGCGCTCGTCACCAGCGAAGCAGTGACCGTGGCCTCGCTCTCATCGAGGATATCGAGGGCGATGGAAAGCAGGTCGCTCGCACGCTTGAGGGATTCGATATTCATGTCCCAATCCTTTCCTGAGCAGTGTCTCTATTCGTTGGTATGACTTAGTGGCGGCGTGTCCCGGCCGCCCGGCGAACCGGTTCCATGTTGAGGGCCGGCGGTTCGAGCAGGTCGTCCGCCGCCAGCCGGTCGTAAACGGGGTTGAACCAGATCCTCCGGGTGCTGGCCCGGTTGCGCCGCGCACCGACGATCCATTGGACGCCCAGCTCGGCAACGATGTCCCACTGGTCCGGCGTCTCCACTCCGTCGGCGACGACGATGGCGGTCAGCGAGCGCGCCAGATCGACAAGATCCGCAAAACGCGCGCGGCTCAGCCCCGAACTGAACGCCGTGCGGATGAAGGCGCTGTCCAGCTTCAGCGTGTCGGGCCGCAGCCGCGCCACTTCGCGGATCGACGCGCTGCAGGAACCGAACCCTGCCACTGAAAGACGGCCTCCCAGAGCCCGGAACACGCCAAGGAACGTGAAGGTGTCGTCGCGCGGCGAATGGGCTGTGGCTTCGTGGACCTCCAGAACGAGACGGCGCGCCAGTTCGGGCTTCTGCTCCAGCCGGGCCATCAGCTCGGTCCAGGCGCTGTCCTGGCCACACAAGTCGAACGACAGGCTCTGAAGCGCGATCTCGATCGAGAGTTCCGCTTCCGGATCGGCTTCCAACTCGTCAAGAACCCGAATGACCAGCAGCCGGTCCAGCAAGTGGGCAAGGCCGATCCGCACCAGCGCACGATAGGGCCGGGCGCAATCGAACTGCTCGCCGCGCTCCCCCGGATAGCGCAGCAGGGCCTCGTGCCGCAGCACGATCGAGGGGTCCTCCGGGCTGAAGATCGGCCGCCATGCGAAGAAGGTCTCGCCCGCGACATGGCGCATGATGAGCGGCGCAGCGATAGCCATGTCGGCCCGGTAGCGCATTTCCTCATGCTCGTTGCACGGTACCACCGCCAGAGCGGGCGCCACTGCCCCCTTGAGGCGGCGGAGCGCCATCCACTTCGCTTCGGTGCTGTGGCGGTCGACGCCGTCTTCGTTGGGATCGCTGTACCCGGCGGAAATCGACAGCAGGATATCCGCTTCGCCATAGTGCAGCGGCGAAGTGCTGAGTGCCAGGCACAGCTCGTCAACCTGGGTGCGCACGAAGTCCGTCGCGATCACGGCGGCGTGTGCCAGCACGGTAAGGCCGCGCGTGGTCACATCGACCACTTCGGCGGGCTCAAGGCACTGCTCGACGCCCTGCCGGATATGCTCGACCGCGGCACAGAGCACATCGCTTCCGTAAGCGGCCTCAAGCGCGCGGGCATTGTCGATCCGCAGGACGACGAGATAGTTGCTGCGACGATCGGGTGGACTGATGCGATCCAGGTCAATCATGTTTGGGGCCCCCCAGCTGTGAAGAATTGATCGTGTTTCGGACTTGCGGGTTCGCGCTCACGGCGGCGGGCTACTGCCCGCCACCATGAAGCCCGCTGAGAAGCCCCGTTACCGGTGCAAGAATGGAACCGGTGCTGCCCGAACCGGAACTGACGCCGCCCAGGACGCCGCTCACAAGCGCTGTTACCGGTGCGGTAACGGCGGTCAGTACGGTGGCGGTTCCGCCGGTGCCCGCCGCAGTGGAGCCCGTCAGGGTCGCGACCGTGCTGGTCACCGGTGCGAGGATCGAACCGGCGCCGCCCGAACCGGTACCGACGCTACCCAGCACACCGCTCACCAACCCGGTTACCGGCGCAAGGGCCGACGCGCCCTCACCCGTGCCAAGCTTGCCGACAACTTGCCCAAGCGAACCGTTCACCGCATCGAGAATGGGCGAGGTAACGGCCGAGACAACCGCCGTGACCGGCGCGACCACGGGCGCCAGTCCCGTCGTCACCTGATCCACGGCGCCGCCGACCTGACTACCCAGCAGCGAACCGGCCAGATTGCCCACCGGCGCAAGCCCCACGGCCACCGCCTCGCTCGTCGTCGGCAAGGCAACATCGAGCACTTTGCCGTTCGACAACACATCGGCCGTCACCAGTTGACCCGAGGCGAGGCCCGGATTGTTCGACAACACGTTGACCCCGGCCAGCGTGTCCGTGGTGCTTGCACCGGTCAGCGCATTGTTGCCGGCATCCAGCCCGATCAGCGGACCATTGTACGTCCGTGCCGGATCGCCGTTCCCGCCCAGCGCACCGGTCACCCCGTCTACCAGACCGCCAAGCTGGCCCGTGACGGGCGCCAGCACACCGCTCTTGCCCACGACCGGAGACAGCAGACTGTCCACCGTGCCGAGCAGCGGCGAAGTGACACCGTTGACCGTGGAGGTGACCACCGTGACCACGGGCGAGAGCCCATCGGTGACTTGCGTCACGGTCCCGCCGACCTGGCTGCCGAGCAGTGCCCCGGCCAGTGAGCCAACCGGCGCTAGCGCGGCCTGCGTCTGCTCGTTGGTGGTGGGCAGCACGACCTGGACGACCTTGCCGTCGCCCGTCAGCACATCGACCGCGAGGCCGCCCGTGCTGGGATCAGTTGCCGTTTCGGGAGCGACGTTGACGTTGATCAGCGTGCCTGAACCGCTCGGCCCCAACAGGGACGTGCCGCCGACCCCCACGCCTGCCACCGGACCGGTATAGCTCGATGTCGTCGGGCCGGTCGGGCCAGTGGGACCACTGGGATCGCTCGGACCGCTGGGACCGGTCGGACCGCTGGGGCCAGTCGGACCGCTTGGGTCGCTCGGGCCGCTTGGGCCGCTGGGACCAGTCGGACCGCTCGGGCTGCTCGGGCCGCTGGGACCGCTCGGTCCACTCGGGCTGCTTGGCCCGCTCGGGCTGGTGGGAGCAACATGCAGCCCCGAACTGCCCGAACATGCCCCCAGCATGATAACGGGCAGAATTGCAGTACCCAGCAGCGCGTGCTTGCGAAGGGCAGATAAGTGACGAATTGGCATCGACAGTCTCCGGCTTGGCGGTGGCCCTGAGCAGGCCTTGTCTGTCGCAGTGCATACGGCGGCAGCGGGCGGGGATCGCATCCAGAAGGAGCCATCCCGGCCACGTCGCTTCCCGGCGCCCAAAGGTCTCAATGCCGGCGGTAACAAACACTGCGCGTGGCTACGCAAATCGGGAAACCGGTAGCGCAAAGCCCATGATCCGGCGGCAGAAGCACGCAAAGTGGCAGGGGAAGCGGCGCAATTCCCTGCTTCGCCTGCGCAAACCGGCAAGTTTGGTTAAGTACTCAGTCCGGCTCAATTTTACGCACCGGACTGGATATCAATCGGTGCCTCCCGCCTGCGCGGAGCTACCGGCTCCGAAAGCAAAGCGGCCCGGGCGAAGATCCACCCCGCCCGGGCCAACACGTTGTCTCGTTATTGAAAGAAAATGAGGGAGCGGCCGGAGACATTCAGCCGCCCCCTCACCCCACCTCGTTTAACAACGAGGTGCAGCGTGCTCGGCCATGGGGGGTCCTTGGGGCACCGAGCACGCCGGAGGCTATTTGTTCACGTGACCGCCCAGCAGCCCGGTGAGAGGGGCAAGCAATCCCCCCGTCGACGAGGTACCGGTGGTGCCGCCGAGCAACGAGCTGACGACATTCGTGACCGGCGCAAGCACCGATCCCGTCGCAGTCGAGCCAGAACCGACGCCGCCGACCACAGTGCCCACCACGGCCGTTACCGTGCTGGTCACGGGCGCGAGCACCGAGCCCGCGCCGCTTGAACCGGAACCGACACTCCCCGTCACACCGCTCACCAACGCCGTGACGGGCGCCGTAACGGCACTCAGTACGTTGCCGGTACTGCCGGTCCCGGTCAGGGTGCCGACCGTGCTGGTCACGGGCGCAAGGATCGAGCCGGTGCCGCTCGAACCCGAGCCGACGCTTCCGACCACACCGTTCACCAGAGCGGTGACAGTGCCGGTAACCGGTGCAAGGATGGAACCGGTTGCGCCCGAACCGGTACCGACGCCGCCGAGCACACCGCTCACAAGCGTGGTGACCGGGGCCAGTACGTTGGCAGTGCTGCCCGTGCCCGTGGAGCCCGTCAATGCTGCCACAGTGCTGGTCACAGGCGCGAGGATCGAACCGGCGCCGCTGGAACCGGTACCGACGCTGCCCAGCACGCCGCTCACCAATCCGGTTACCGGCGCAAGGGCCGACGCGCCCTCACCCGTGCCAAGCTTGCCGACAACTTGCCCAAGCGAACCGTTCACCGCATCGAGAATGGGCGAGGTAACGGCCGAGACAACCGCCGTGACCGGCGCGACCACGGGCGCCAGTCCCGTCGTCACCTGATCCACGGCGCCGCCGACCTGACTACCCAGCAGCGAACCGGCAAGATTGCCCACCGGCGCAAGCCCCACGGCCACCGCCTCGCTCGTCGTCGGCAAGGCAACATCGAGCACTTTGCCGTTCGACAACACATCGGCCGTCACCAGTTGACCCGAGGCGAGGCCCGGATTGTTCGACAACACGTTGACCCCGGCCAGCGTGTCCGTGGTGCTTGCACCGGTCAGCGCATTGTTGCCGGCATCCAGCCCGATCAAAGGACCATTGTACGTCCGTGCCGGATCGCCGTTCCCGCCGAGCGCACCGGTCAGGCCGTCTACCAGACCGCCAAGCTGGCCCGTGACGGGCGCCAGCACACCGCTGTTGCCCACCACCGGAGCAAGTAGACCGTCCACCGTGCCGAGCAGCGGCGACGTGACGCTATTCACCGTCGAAGTGACTGCCGTAACCACGGGGGCGAGCCCATCGGTGACTTGCGTCACGGTCCCGCCGACCTGGCTGCCGAGCAGTGCCCCGGCCAGTGAGCCGACCGGCGCTAGCGCGGCCTGCGTCTGCTCGTTGGTGGTGGGCAGCACGACCTGGACGACCTTGCCGTCGCCCGTCAGCACATCGACCGCGAGGCCGCCCGTGCTGGGATCAGTTGCCGTTTCGGGAGCGACGTTGACGTTGATCAGCGTGCCTGAACCGCTCGGCCCCAACAGGGACGTGCCGCCGACACCCACGCCTGCCACCGGGCCGGTATAGCTCGATGTCGTCGGGCCGGTCGGGCCTGTTGGACCACTGGGACCAGTCGGACCGCTGGGACCGGTCGGACCGCTGGGGCCAGTCGGACCGCTGGGACCGGTCGGACCGCTGGGGCCAGTCGGGCCGCTAGGGCCAGTCGGACCACTGGGGCCAGTCGGACCACTGGGGCCAGTCGGACCGCTGGGGCCAGTCGGACCACTGGGGCCAGTCGGACCACTGGGGCCAGTCGGGCCACTGGGATCACTCGGACCGCTGGGGCCGGTCGGACCGCTGGGGCCGGTCGGACCGCTGGGGCCGGTCGGACCGCTGGGACCGCTCGGGCCGCTGGGATCGCTCGGACCACTGGGGCCTGTCGGACCGCTGGGACCAGTCGGACCGCTGGGGTCGCTAGGACCACTTGGTCCGCTAGGTCCGCTAGGTCCGCTGGGACCGCTCTGTCCGCTAGGTCCGCTGGGACCGGTCGGGCTGCTTGGTCCACTCGGCCCGCTCGGGCTGGTGGGGCCCGACGGCGATCCGCCAGCGCCTACCTTGAAGCCAACGCCGTCCGCGCAGCCCGCCAGCAAAAGTGCAGGTATCGCCGTCGCACACAGCAGCGCATATCTGATGCCGCCCCTGTTCGCGTTTTTTGCGCGCCCGGCTTTTGTTGGCCCGGCTTTTGTTAGATCGTGTCTCATAGTCGACCTCCATGGAATTTGCCCAGTTCGCAGGAACCTAGAGCCTCCAATCGGTCCGATCGTGGGTAGAAGAAGCCGCCATGAGGGCAGTCGCGAGAGGTGGCTATCGGTGCCCCGCGCGCAGATTCGAAAACCCCTCGCAGGCCTACGCAAAACCACGCCGCGACCTGAGGATTTGCAGACAATACGCTTTCAAGTCGCGCGCAATCTTGCGAAAAAACCGGGAATATCGCGCAAAATCGGGAGCACCGCAGCGATCGTCGAATAGCGCCGGTGCGAGTGCAATTTGCCCCCGCCGGGGATCATCCCCCAGGCAGACCCTAACGGCGCGGTCCGCGCCTCTTTTCAAAGGATAATCATGGCAGGTTCGGCCTGGCACGGCAGGCCGAATCCCATCCGGGAGACGAGGGATTCAGAGTCCGCGAAATTCGCGTGCCGCGAATCTCCAGACGGTCACTCAGTCCTCGATATCCAGTTCGTCGTCCTGGCTTTCAACTTGCGCGCGCGCATCCAGGATCGCGGCCTCCAGAGCGCTGCAAAGGTCCCGGACCGACAAGCCCTCCGATACCAGAAGCTCGACGGAGAGCCCCTCGCGAACATTGCGCATCCGCCCGATCCGGGCGCCGTTAAGCTCGATTACGCCTTCGACCTCCCGGACGCCGGACGCGGTTTTGCCTGCAGCCTTGAGGCGGGCAAGCACTGCTGCGGCCGGGATCATCCGTTCGCCTGTCGCGGAAAGCCTCTGCTGCTCTTCGCCGATGACACGCGCCGTGGCCAGCACGCGCTCGCATTGCTGCGGGCGGCGCAACAGCGGCGTCAGCACTTCGGAATGGCGAACGCGCAACTCGTCGCGCGTGGCGAAAGCATCGACCACTTCATCGGGCATCTGCGCCAACGACAGCAAACGGCTGAGCTGGCTGTTCGACAGCCCAAGCGCTTCGGCCATGCGCGACTGCACGCCGCCGTAGAACTGGTCCACCGCCTTCTGGTAACTGCGCGCCCGGTCCAGCTCGGTGATATCCTGACGTTCGCGGTTTTCGATGTCCGCAAGGCGAAACGCCTCTTCGTCGGAAAGCTCGACAATCAGCGCATTCAACCGGATTTCCGGCCGGCCGTTATGATTGAGCCAATCGACGGCAAACCGCCGGCGGCTGCCCACGAGAAGCTGATAGGGCAGGTCCGACCCGGTCGGGTTATGGCGCACCAGAACCGGTATCCGGTTCCCGTCTTCCAACGCGATGGAGTCGATGAGCGAGCGGCAGCTCTCCGCCGAAAGACCGGGAACGTCGCGGGGATTTCCATCCCAGACGCTACAGTCGGAGGGGCGAATGGATATCGCCCCACGCGATCGGACATTGCCCTGGACGAACCCGGAAAGCCGCTCATCCAGCCGCGAGAGCGCCTCGGCATCAGACGCAAGCATCTCGGCAGGCGCGGGCTCGTATGCCAGGGTTGCGAGGATGTCCCTTATGAAACCTGCCATCGATAACTCCGATCGTGCGACCTTGTGATGTCATGATAGCGGGCCGACACGATCCCACCGTGCGGAATTAGGTCCGATCCGACTTCTTTGACATTTGAAGACCGTGCTCAGAAGCGCCGGCTTGCCGTCACGGCAAAGCCGTGGACATGACGATCCGAGGCAAATTCGCCGGAGTAGGAAAGGCGAACGGTCAGCCGGTCCCCGCGCACCGCGGACAGGCCTGCGCCAACCACCGCAACGCTTCGGGAATAGTGAGATTCGGGAAGTGTGAATATCGGCGTCCCGCCATTCGCGAACGTCGCTTCGATGCGGCTGTCGGGATTGGAACGCAGCTCGCGCTGCCATTGTGCCTCGACGGTCGGCCTGATTGTCCATAGACCTGTTCGGGCCGTCGTCGAGGCACGCAGACCGATGCTGCTGCGCACGGATTCCGTCTTGAACTGCGCCACGGCCAAGGAGGCCGCACCGCCGCGCTCGACGAAACCGCTTACATCAGCATAGCGGTATTGCAGCCCGGCGAAGGGTTGCGCCCGAAGGGCACCGAGCTGCAGGATGCTACCAGCCTCGACCGTGGCAGCGGCATTGTCACCGTCTCCACCGGTTCGTAGCTGGTCCGAAAATCCGCTCCAACTGATCTGACGGCGGAGCTTGTAACTGCTGCGATTGTAGAGCGCCGTTGCATCGACATAGAACTTGCCGGTCGAGTAGCTCGCATAGGGCCCGATATCGACGTTGAACTGCGTGATACGCGGTTGCTGGCTACGATCGAGATTGGCATCGATCCCGTCGATGCCCAGCGTGGTGCCCAGAATCAGACCCTTGATCGGCGTGAAATCGATGCCGGCACGCAGCGAACGGCTATCAGAATTCGCCTGCGGCCGGTCCGTGCGGGCCTCGTATTCGGCTTGTTTGAGGCCGAAGCTCAACATGAAGTTGATGCTCTGGTCTCCCAGCTTGGGCGCGTCCCCGTTTGCAGCGGTTTCGCGCCGTTCGACCAGATAACCGCGAATTTCGCGGTCGCTGGCATCCATGGACTGGATCGCAAGCCGGGGCAGCAGGCGGTAGTTCTGCGGCGAAAGCTGGCTGAGCGCATTTGCGCGCGCGGCCGAGTCCGGCAGTGCGTCAATCGATTGCAGCATGTTGCCATAGGGCGTCGTTCCGGGTGACGCGATGGAATCGAGAGCGTCGGCCACAGCCTGCTGGCCCGGAGTCGTGGCATCCGGACCATATGGCGCGGCATGGGCGCTGACCGAAAGAGCTGTCGCCAAAGGCAACGCCGTTAAAGACAGGCCCAAAGCGGCATGACGATAGAATAGTTTTATATTAAAGCGCAAATTACACCCCCAGGGAGCGCCGAGGCTCGATACGCCTGCGACTACGCATTAATAAAAGTACCAATTTTATGATTTACTCAAATCGAATAGAATTCCGATTGGTGCTTTATCGAAGTCTGTTTAGCGGCATATTTTTCGCTTCACGTCGAAGAAATCGGACGTTTTTGTCTTCTGATCCGCATTTTTCGTAAATTTCCGCCAAATCCCGGAAATATCGCTTCAGCCAGAACCCATGTTGCGAGAGGACCTCACCCACCGGACGGGAATGGTTTCAATCCGGCTCTATTTCTCGTCAGTCTGGCAGCCCAACGGACGAGGATCTAACGAGCGATCCCGCAACTCGCTGCCAGCGCCAGACGAATGGCCGGGCCGAGCACGGCGATCGCGCCCGCCGCGATCGCAAGTCCATAAGGCACACTGTCCGTTTTCACGCGCCAGAACACCAGATGGAGCACCTGCATTCCGCCGCCCAGCAGGCCGCCGGCAAGGGCAACCGCCATGCAGAACGCGGGAAGATCCTGCGGAGGAACCCACAAGGCCATCGCCAGGATCAGCTTGACGTCACCGCCGCCGAACAGGCGTAGCCAGAACAGCAAGACCAAAGGGATCGCCAGAAGTCCGATCGGCAGCACGTGAAGAAGCAGCGCCAGCAGTCCCCACGCTCCTGCCCAACCCAGCCAGTAAGGAACTGCCAGAAACGCGACTGCCAGTGAAAGCGCATTGGGAATGCGGCGCCGGGTCACATCGGTACAGGCGACCGCACCGCACAGCACCAGAAGTGCAAGGAAGCAGGCGATCACCACGTCCGGATGAAGCGGAGCGGCGGGAATGCGGTCCGAAGAGATCAGCACGTTCCACATGCGAGGTCGCCTTCAGCGCCAGTTGGGCCCTTCGATCCAGGTCACCAGACTCTTCCGGTTCCCCTCGCTCACCGGAAGGACGCGGTGCTGCAGGAAGGACGGGAAGATCAGCATGCTACCGCGATCGAGGAAAGTGGTGCCGGGGTTTGGAACGCCGAAGAACTCGAACTCGCCGCCCCGGTAGTCCGCCGAAGGCGAGAGTTGCACAACGACTGAAAGCTTTCTGGCGAAGGGCCTATCCGATTCCAGCCAGACATCCTGATGCCAGTCGTAGTGCCCTTTGTTCGTGGCCTGATACTCGGTGAACTGGACCTCGTAAGGCGCGACGATATCGGCGCCGAAGTTCGATCGGTTCGAGGCGTGAACGAATGACATGACGCGCGAGACGATGTCCTTCTCACGCCCGACGTCGAGCCAGCGGATCGTCGAGCTGCGCTGGATCACGTCGCTGCGCAGGTCTGCCGAAAATCCCACCGTCGCTTCCTGCGGCGCGTAATGCGCCGCGCGCTTGACGATCGCATCGCATTCCGCATCGGTCAGCGCCTTGGGCCAGACTTCCCAAATGTTCTTCATATCCTCTCCACGTAATGCAGGTCACCTGAACCGGGCGCGGGCTCCGCTCTTCCCGTTTTGCGTATACGCAAAGGACGCAATCAGACGGTCCGCGTCAGGCTGAACAGAAATCTCGCCTTGTTATCGTAATTAGGCGATAAGTACTTGACAGGAACTGCGATTTGTGCCGAAGCAACCCATCCCTTGATGGGCATCACGCGCACCCCGCCTCCGGCCGTTGCCAGCGAATAATTGGTCGCCGGCAAGAGATAAGCCGGTCGGGCAAAGCTGCGAGCCACTGCGCCGTCCGCATAAGTGAACAGTGTCAGGGCGTGCTTCCCCTTCTCCTTGCCGGCAACCTGCCAGGAAAGTTCGACCTGTGCGGCCACGCCCTTGTCGGCCGTGGCCACTCCGGCAGGATAGGCAATGCCCGCACCGTCACCGCCGAGCGAAAACCGCTCGGTCGTGGCCAGCAGGTCCTGCGTGTATTGCCCGCGCACGGTCGCCTGGATCGAAACCGACTTGGCAAGTTGCTTGACGGCGGTCCCTTGCACGTTGGCCTTGCGGAAGCCGGTCTCCGAATAGCTCTCCAACGGCCGGGCACCCAAAGCGTCCAATCCCTGGCTCAGGCTGAGCGACACGGCATAGCCGCCGGTCTTGTCGATCTCCGACCACGATGCCCCGAGCCGCAGTGCGCGGGTGCGGAATTGACCGAAGGGCGTATCGAGATAATAGTTGTCGCTGTCGGTACCATCGAGCGCGACCTGAACGGTCAGGTTCTTCCGATAGGAACGGATCAGCGGGTGCGAGATGGCGATCCCCAATTGCTTGGCCTCACCCAGGATGTCGGTGCCCTTCGTGCGCGTGCGGACATAGGCGCCGCTGACGCCAAGCGTCGTGCCGTTGCTGCCGATCGGGGTGGCATGGCTCAGCGTGTAGAACTGATAGTGGTCCGGCTGAAACGGAAGGTATCCGGAAACCCGCGTCACGTCCCCTTCGCGCAGCAGCCCGTTGACCGTGACGCCCACTTGCGCCTGAACGCCGGACACCACGTTGACCACGCCGCCATTGTTGATGTTGAGCGCGACTTCGACCTGCTTGCGCTTGACCTCAAGATCGAGCGCGACCTCGTCAGGCTTGGCCGTCGTCTTCAGCTTCGCCTCGACCGTCTGGCCGGGAATGTCGCGCAGCAGCGACAGCGTCCGTTCGAGCGAGGACTTGCGCGTCGGCGTCTCGGCCATCAGGCGCGCGAGGTGCTTGCCGATCAGACGGGTCGGCGTGCTCGACGATTGTCCGTTCAGCGCATAGCTGACAATCCGACCTTCGACGGCGCGGATGATCAGCACACCGCCGGTCGGCACTTGCGGCGGAATGGTCACGGCATAGAACGCGATGTCGCTGCGGGCATAGGCGGCGCTCACGGCGTCCGCGATTTTTTGCAGGGTGTCCTTGTCCAGCTTCGATCCGGCGAACGGCGCGACCGAGGCTTGCAGGACACGCGGAGGCAGGGTGCTGCCCTCGAACCGCACCCGCCTCAGCGCCACCGCCGTCAGAGCGGCAGCGCCTTTCACTTCGACCGACGGTGCCGGCGTTGCGGTGCGGACAGGTGCGCCTTGCGGAACGATCGGTTCGACCCGGTCGATACGCCCGCGGTCGATCGTCGGGACCGGGTTGGGCTGTCCGGGGATCTGGGCCCGCGAGGGCTGGGCCGGCAATGCACCAAGCGTCAGCGCGGCGAGCAGGAGCCAGACCGCACAGTGCCTCCGGATGCGGAGCGACGAGACCATATGGCAAGCTGAGCTGAACATGCGAAATGTCATTCCTGAGGGTTCGGCCGGGGCGAGCGAGCGGCGTCTGAAACACGCTGCGACGACCGCCCCGGTCTGCTTTTCCGCATCAGAATGAGATCGTTAGGTTCGTTGTGCACTTCGAAGTGAAGTCGTTCCGAGGGTAACGCCGCATGGCACCCCCGCAGCGCGTCCCGGAAGGGCGATCCGGGAACGGGCCAATGTCCGCACAGCACGCAAAGGGGGTCTGGAAACGCGGAAACCCGCACAAATGCCTACGCAAGGCGTCTTTCCGCCCCGAAGGGAAACGCGCTTCCAGTAATGGGAGCGGCGGCAATGGGCGACGTGCAAACACACGCAGTTCGGCCACTTTTTCGGGTAGAGGGGCAAGATCAGGTCAATATGGCACCGAACATTCGGCGCAGCGGGCGCTGCGCAAAGGCCCCGCAATCGGCGCGTGCGAATTGCTTTCGCAAACGGACCCAGATGATGGAGGCTTCGGGCAAGGCGGTGCCGGAACGGCTTCAACTCGTCCGGGTTCGTCTCGCCTCGGTCCGGTCGGAGGCCCGCAAGGCGGGATTACAAACCTGCAATGCGGTTCTTATTCACGGCCGACCAAAACTGATATCCGGACACGTCCGCTCCCATGCAATTACCGGGCCGAACGTTTGGGTGACAACGCGCCGGTTCGGCGCGCGCCGCGAATGATATTCGGGAGGATCTAGAGATGAAGTCCAGGTATCTGGTTTGCAACCTGCTGCTCGGTGCGAGCGCCCTTGGTCTGGCGGCGCCTGCCATGGCCCAATCCGCCGATGCACCCGCTGCTGCCGACACCGCACCGCAGGCCGCCAATCCCGCGCCTTCGGTTCCCGATATCATCGTGACCGGTTCCCGCGTGATCCGCAGCGGCGCGGCGAGCCCGACCCCGCTGACGACGATTTCCACTGACTCCCTCATGGTCGCCTCGCCCTCGGGCTCGATCTCGGACGCGCTGAACACGCTTCCGGTGTTTTCCGGATCGCGCAATTCGTTCAGCAACCCCGGCTCGAACGCAACCGGCGTGCAGGGCGGCAACGGCGCCGCCAACGTGCTCAATCTGCGCAACCTTGGCGCCACGCGTACGCTCGTGCTGTTCGACGGCCACCGTATTCCGCCCACGCTCTACAACTCGTCGGTCGACGTTGACCTGATCCCGCAAGAGCTGATCCGCAGCGTCGATATCGTCACTGGCGGCGTCTCGGCAGTCTATGGCTCCGACGCGGTTTCAGGCGTGGTGAACTACGTCCTCAACCGCAACTTCAACGGCTTCCAGGCCCATGCCGAAGTCGGCATCTCGCAGGAAGGCGATGCCGCCAATCGCGACTTCGGCGGCGCGTTCGGCTTCAAGGTCGGATCGCGCGGGCATTTCGAGGCCAGCGTCCAGCACCGTGAGAACGACGGCATCCTCAACCGCGCCTATGACCGCGACTGGGACAATCTGGCCGCCGTGCAGGGCGGCGGGACGACCGCCAATCCCTATTACCTCGCAAGCAACGTCCGCCTCAGCAACTATGCCTTCGGCGGCTACATCTCCTCGAAGGGTGTGCTGTCGGGCCAGCACTTCGGTTCGAACGGCGTGCTCAGCGCATTCGACCGGGGCACCGCGACCGGATCGTCGTGCTGCCAGATTGGCGGCGACGGCGCCTATCAGAACAGCTCGATGATCTCGCCCTTCCGGGGCACACAGCTGTTCGGCCGCTTCGACTACGACCTGACCGACGACATCCACGTCTACGTACAGGGCGCCGCCAACCTGAAGAAGAACACCTCCTATACGGGGTGGAACCAGCTTGCGGGCCTGACCTACAGCACGTCCAACGCCTTCCTTCCGGAAGCGTATCAGGACCAGTTCGCCGCCGCCGGGCAGTCCACTTTCACGATGAACCAGATCTGGTCGGGCGCGCCGCGTATCGAGGCGCTTTCGAAGACCCGGCAGATCTACCTGAATGCCGGAATCGAAGGCTCGCTGGGCGGTTGGAAGTGGGATGCCACGTACACCCACGGCATGTCGCGCCTGAAGACGACGATCAGCAACCTGCCGAACGCCCAGCGCCTTGCCGCCGCGCTTGACGCCGTTGTCGATCCCGCAACCGGCAATATCGTCTGCCAGGCCAGCCTGACCAATCCTTCGCAGTATGGCGACTGCGTGCCGCTCAACATGTTCGGCCCCACCGCCAGCAGCCAGGACGCGCTGAACTACACGCTGGGCAGCGTCGAATTCCTGACGCACACGAAGATGGACGCCGCCGACGCATCGATCAGCGGCTCGGTGTTCGACACCTGGGCCGGCCCGGTCAACGTCGCGCTCTCGGCCGAATGGCGCAAACTGTCGTTCGATGCCTCCAGCACCGCGACGGCAAATGACCTCGCCGATTGCACCGGCCTGCGCTACAACTGCACGGCCACGACCACGCTTTATCCGACCACCTTCCCCAACAGCGACACGGTTTCGCAGAGCGTGAAGGAAGCCGCGATCGAGGTGGAGATCCCGCTGCTGAAGGACGTGGCCTTCGCCAAGTCCCTCGCGCTCAACGCCGCCGCGCGCTACACCGATTACAGCACCAGCGGCAGCTACGCGACGTGGAAGGTCGGCGGTGTCTGGGAGGTCAACAACGACCTCAAGTTCCGTGGCACGATCTCGCGCGATATCCGCGCACCTACGCTTTATGACCTGTTCCAGCCGGAAACCGTGGTCACGGGATCCTTCGTGGACACCAAGGACCCCAACCATCCGGTGACCGTCTATGTCCCGTCGATCAACAACGGCAATCCGGATCTGAAGGCGGAAGTCGGCCGCACTTACACCTTCGGCGCCGTCTACAAGCCGCACTTCATTCCGGGCCTGACGCTGACTGCGGATTACTACCATACGGTGGTGAGCGACGCGATCACCACGGTTCAGGGCTTCAACGCCGCGATCCAGCAGGCCTGCTATGACAGCAACGGCACCTCGCCCTATTGCTCGCTGATCCAGCGCGACGATCAGGGCAATGTCACGGCCTTCTATATCAAGCCGCAGAACATCTCGAAGGTGCGCACTTGGGGCATCGACGGCGAGCTGGACTACAACACCTCGCTGGCGGGCCGCGCGCTCGGCCTGCGCCTGTTGGTGAACTACCAGCCGCACATCTACTATGAGCAGCCGGGCCTCGCGACGATCGACCAGGGCGATGCAGGCTGGGGCCAGAACGGCCTGATGCCGAGCCCGAGCGTACAGATCGCGGGCTTCGTCAGCTATCAGGTGACAGACGGTGTCAGGGTCGACCTGTTCGAGCATTACCGCAACCGGTTCCGCCGCAGCGGCGTGGCCAGCCAGGTCTGGCTCGATCCTTACGTGAAGAGCTACGCGACGACCAACCTGACGCTGACGTTCGACACCGGATCGTCGCTGAAGATCGCCAACAGCTCGTTCTACGTCAGCGTTTCGAACCTGTTCAACGCCAAGCCGCCGCTCAGCGGGTACTACAGCGGCACGACTTCGGCCGGGCAGTCCTACGAGTTCTCGGACGATCCCACCGGCCGCGCCTTCCTCGTCGGCTTCCGGATCAAGGGCTGAGACGGCACCCCATGGCGAAACGTCACAAGGTCGCGCTTCTTGCCGGGCTGGCTCTGCTGGGTTTCCAGCAGATGCCGGCCCGTGCGGAAACGACGGAACCATCGGGGCTGGCAGCGGGAGATGCCGCGATCAGGACCACGTTCGTGCACCTCGCCAAGGGTGTTCCCGGCGTGCTCTACGAACCAGCATCGCCCGGCCCCAAGGCCGAGACGGCAATCTTCGTCATGCATTCCTCGGCCGATTACCTCAGTTTTTCGGCCTGCACGGAATTGTCGCGCCGGGGCTACCGCGTGCTCTGCGCCAACAACAGCACCAGCAAGTCAGGCGCATCGAATGACGGCATTCTCGATTCTGTCCTGATCGAGGCCAAGGCCGGGGTCGCATGGCTGCGCCAGCGTCCCGGCGTGAAGCATGTGGTGCTGCTGGGCCACAGCGGCGGCGGCACGGTGATGAGCGCTTACCAGTTCGTGGCCGAGGGCGGGCTCAAGGCCTGCCAGTCCGCCGAGAAGATCTGGAAGTGCCCGGATTCTCTGGCGGACCTGCCCCCCGCGGACGGCCTCATGCTGATTGATTCCAACTGGGGGCTGGCGGCGATGACGCTGTTCAGCATCGATCCTGCCGTCCGGAACGAAACCAGCGGCCTCGCGCTCGATCCCAGGCTGGACATGTACAACCCGGCCAATGGGTTCAACGCGTCCGGATCGCATTACAGCCCGGCGTTCACCGCCGCCTTCCTCAAGGCCGAGGGCGCGCGCAGCACCGCGTTGACCCGGCAGGCCGAGACCCGCCTCGCCGCGATCGAAGCGGGCAAGGGCAGCTATTCTGACGACGAGCCTTTCGTTGTGCCCGGCGCGATCCTGCTGGGCAGTAACAACCGGCTGTTCTCGCAGGACACCCGCCTGATGTCGCACACGCAAAAGGCATGGCCGCTGCTCCACGCCGACGGCAGCGTGACCACGCAGGTCATCCCCAGCGTGCGCGTGCCGCAGAACACCCGCAACCAGAGCCCCTCGCTGATGCAGGGCGCGCTCAAGACCTCGGTGCGCAGCTACCTCAATTCCTACGCCATCCGCACCGGGCCGGACTTTGGCTATGACGAGACGTCGGTCCGCGGCGTGGACTGGACTTCGACGTATGCCAGCCCTCCCGGCAATGTGCAGGGCGTGTCCGTGCCGCTACTGGTCATGGGCATGACCGGGCACTGGGAATACCTCGCCAGCGAAACGATCTACGAACTGGCACATAGCCGCGACAAGTCGATCGCTTTCGTCGAAGGGGCAACGCACATGTACGACACCTGCAAGGCGTGCGAGCGCCATCCCGGCGAATTCGGCGACACCCAGAAGACGACGTACGACTACATCGACACATGGCTGAGCAAACCCGGCCGCTTTGCAGCGGCGCATTAACGAGAGCCGCTTTGCGGTCGCGAAGTGAACGACGAGAAGGATTGAAGATGCGCTTGAAGCTCGGCCCCTGGGCCTGTCTCGCCACGGGGGCCGCGCTCATCGCCATGGCCGGTGCGGCCTCGTCGCAGCCCATGCCCACCAGCATCGGCCATGACCGCCAGTTGCTGATCGCGGCCCTGCCCGCGAAGAACAAGGCCCACGGCCTGACCGTTACGAGCCCGGCATTCCCCGCCGGTGGCGACATTCCGCTGGCCAGCACGCAATATGGCGACAACCGCTTCCCCGGCCTCGCGTGGTCGAAGGGACCCGCGGCCACGCGCTCCTATGTGGTCGTGGTACAGGGCATGCTGGCGGCGGACGGCGCTCCGGAAGCGGGAACCAGCATCCACCTCGTACTCTACAACCTGCCCGCCGGGACGACCGCCCTCCCCGCCGGAATGACCGAGGCGCCCGGCGGCGCGGCCTTCGGACCCAACGTCCACGGCGCGGGCGCCGCCTATGCCGGACCGCACACGCATGACGCCGCCCGCCACGCCTATCACGTGCAGGTCTTCGCGCTCGATACCGTGCTGTCAGGCGATCTTGGCGGCAATTTCGATGCGCTGAAGCAGGCGATGACGGGTCATGTGCTGGCCTCGGGCGAACTCGTCGGCTTCGCCTCTAAGCCAGCCTTAAAAAGCGCAGGCACACTGGCCGCGACCACGCCGATCAAGGTCGAATCCGGCCAACTGACCGGCGCGGCGGGCCGTGATCCCGATATCGCCGTCTACAAGGGCATCCCCTATGCCGCGCCGCCGGTGGGGCCGCTGCGCTGGCGCGCGCCTGCCGCTCCGCTCGCATGGGACGGCGTCCGCAAGGCCGATGCCTTCGGCCCCGCCTGCCCCCAGCCCGGCGGCGAAATGGCGCGCGGATTGCCGCAGAGCGAGGATTGCCTCGCCCTCAATGTCTGGACCGGCGCCGCGCCCGGCAGCGGTGAGAAGCGCCCGGTCTACGTCTGGATCTACGGCGGCGGCTTCATCGGCGGCACTGGTGCCAGCCCCGAATTCGACGGCGAGGGCCTTGCGAAGAAGGGCGTCGTCGTCGTCACGTTCAACTACCGCGTCGGCGTGCTCGGCTTTCTCGCCACGCCCGAGCTGAGCAAGGAATCGGGCCACGCGGCTTCCGGCAATTACGGCCTGCTCGACGATGTCGCCGCCCTGCAATGGGTCCAGCGCAACATCGCCGCATTTGGCGGCGATCCTGCCAAAGTGACCATCGGCGGCCAATCGGCGGGCGCGGGATCGGTCGGATTCCTGTCGATGTCTCCGCTCGCGAAAGGCCTGTTCCGCGCCGGCATCGCCGAAAGCCACGCCCGCTATCCGCGCGATACCGAGCTGCGCTATCTCTCGGTTTCGTGGCGCCCGCTCGCCACGGCCGAGAAGGCGGGCGAGAAATATGCCGCCCAGCACGGTGCCAGATCGCTGGCCGAACTGCGCGCCCTGCCCTGGCAGAAGCTGATCGAAGGCAGCGCCACGATCGACGCCGATGTCGAAACCGGCAGCGACGGCAAGCCGCCGCTGTTCCGTCCGGTGGTGGATGGCTGGGTCATCCCGCAATCCTACTGGGACACCTACCAGTCGGGCGGTCAGAACCAGATTGCCTATGTCGCGGGCAACAACAAGGACGAGACCGGCGCGGTGCCGGAAACCGCCTTCGCCGCCCTGCGCGCCAGCAAGGCTCCGCCGCGCGCCGGCATGCCGCAGACCAATGTCACCGTGGCCCTGTTCGAGGCCTCCGCCCGGCGCAAATTCGGCCCGCTGGCAGCCGAGTTCCTGCGCCTCTACCCGGCCACCACGGACGAGGAGGCCGCGCTCCAGAACAACGCCGCCGCGCGCGACAACTCGCGGATTTCCACGTGGCTGTGGGGCACGTTGTGGCGCAAGGCCAACACGCTGCCGCTGCACACCTACTTTTGGACGCACGCCCAGCCCGGCCCCTCGCACGATACGCGCGGCGCCTTCCACGGCTCGGAAATTCCCTATGCGTTCAATAGTCTGGACGCGGTGAACCTGCCGTGGACCGATGAGGACCGCCAGATCGCGGAACGCATGTCGTCCTATTGGGCGAACATCATCAAGACCGGCAACCCCAACGGCCCCGGCCTGCCCGATTGGCCCGCCTACAGCGCCCAAGTCCCGCAAGTGATGGAACTGGGCGACCACTTCGCCCCGATCCCGATCGCCAGTCCGGAGAAGATCGACTTCTGGAAGCGCTTCTACGCGACCCAGCCGGCCTGGTAATGCGCTGACAGGCCGTCCGAAATCGCCCTCACCGGCATTTCGGACGGCCGGTCTGTTTCGCGCCGTTCATGTCCCCATGGCCAAGATAAGGCCCGATCGCGACGCCCGATCCGCTGGCGTCGCCCCGCCCGCCCCATAGACTGCCCGGAACAGATTTTGCCGGGAATCCATCATGCGCGTACTCCCTGTAATGCGAACCGCAGCCCTGATCGCCCTCGGCGGCGCCCTGCTCTCGGCCGGATCGAAGTCGATGGCGGACAAGCCCTCTGCCCCGCCCCCGCCCTCCCCCGCCGGCGAAGCCATTCCCGGATGGAATGAATTCCTCGACGGCCTGCGCGACTTGCCCGACCGGATACTGGCGCGCCTGCCCGCCGAGCAGCGATCCGATCCGCAAATCCGGCAGGAGGCGGCGCGGCTCGCGCTCTCCGCCGTCACGGCGGCGGGCATCGATGCGCTGGCCTCCGATCCGGACCGCCCGACTTTCGTGCCCCAGCTCAACAATTACCTGACCACCGGCCAGCCCAACGCCGACACCAATTACCGCTCCGCCAAGATCGCCCCGGGCGGCGTCTACCGACTACGCGGCCAGCGCGGATCGATGAATCAGGCCCGCATTGCCGAGGCCGGCCCTCGCCCGCCGCAGACGCCCGGCACCGTCAACCTCGGTCCGCCAAGGCCGGTGCACGACATCGAACTGCTCAAGGTCGATGCCGCAGGCCGCTACGACGTGATCCTGAGCCCGACGCGCCCGGAAGGCTACACGGGGGATTGGTGGCAGTCCGACCCCACCACCAACATGCTGCTGGTCCGGATGGTCGCATCGGACTGGAGCGCCGAGAAGGAACCGACCCTGTCGATCGAGCGTCTGGACGTCCCCGCGCCGCGCCCTCGCCCCTCGGCCGAAGTGCTGGCCGCACGGCTCCGCGCCATTCCGCAGGCAGCGGGCTTCATCGCCCCGCTGCTGGTCGACCGGCCCCAGAAGCTGCGTGCCGAAGGCGTCGTGAACACGCTGAAAGCGGTCGACATGAGCAAGATGGGCGGCCTTGCCGGCCAGTTCTATTTCGAAGGCGCCTACGATCTGAAGGACGATGAGGCACTTCTGATCGAAACCACGCAGCCGGATAAGTGCCAGTATCAATCGCTGATCCTGACCAACGATCTCTACGAAACCACCGATTGGTACAACAACCAGAGCAGCCTGAACGGATCGCAGCTCCACAAGGACAGCGATGGCATGGTTCGCATCATTGTCTCGGCAAAAGACCCCGGCGTGCCCAACTGGCTGGATACGGCAGGCTTTGCCACCGGCGTGGTGCAGGGCCGCTGGATGAAGTGCTCCAGCCAGCCCATCCCGACCGTTCGCAAAGTGGCGCTGGCGGATCTCGGCAAGCTCCTGCCCGCCGGCACGCCCAAGGTCACGCCTGCGGAGCGGGACAAGATCGTGCGGACCCGGCGCTCACAGCTTCAGGAACGCCCGCTCTGGTAATCTGAACGGAAGCGCGGGCACGAAACCCGCGCTTCTCACGCCGCCGAGCCGGACGGATCGCCGCGCAGCACGCGTTCCAGAAACAGCTGGAATCCCGCTGCCGTCACCGCAACATTATGCGCATCCACGCAGCGCGCGTCGTCCTGTGCCACGTGATGGAAACGGTGAATGCCGAAGACCCCGGCGACCGTCTGATATCCCGCGCCGATCACTTCGTTCAGCTCGCCGGCCGACAGGACATCGCTCGGGTACGGGGTTTCCAGCCCCACGTGCCCCGCGAAACCGCTGCGCGCCAGTGGCAGCAGCGACCGGCTGACCGACAAAAACCGCTGCGGATCGATGCTGGGGAGCGGCTGCATCGACCCCGCCGCGTCGTGCCAGTCCCTTCCCGCGACGTTGGCGCCGAGATGAAGCCAGAAATGCGTTTCGGCAGGTTTCGGCGCCGTCGCCTTCAGCGTTTCGGCGGCGCCAAGGTTCTCGTATTCGTGGCCGCTGTTGCAGATAAAGGCGAGGTTGTGGTCCTGCACCGCCTTGCTTGCCCACCGCGCGAGCCAAAGCCATGTCGCGATCCCCGGCCCGCGCTCTGCCGCACATCCATACCATCCCGATCGCGGCGTCGAGACGGCCAGCCAGCGGTCCTTGCCGCGATCGATCCGTCCCACGAAATTGAACGCCGGGCGGCGACCGCCGGTGCCGACGAGATGAAGCGTCGCCGCTTCCCGCCGTGCCGCCGCTGCCAGAAACGGCTGCGCATCTTCGGGCGCGAGCACGGCGACGGGCCCCGGGAACATCGCTTTGCGGCCATCGGCATTGAGCGCGATGACTTTGCCCGTCGGCCCGTTGGTGACGATGATCGCCGCCTTCGCGCCGGCGGCAAACGCGGCGAGAACCGGCTCCCTGATCGGCTTGGCCAGCGCGGTGGACCAGCGTCCGAATGGCAGATCGATGAGGGCGATGGCGTTCTCCAGCGGAAAATCGGACCGCCCGGCCGGATCGACCCGCACCACTGTCCCTGTCACGCCGTCCGGCCCCGTCGGGGTGACGATGGGCTGCGGCCAGACGGGCGCCTTGGCCGCGCCGGAGGTCAGTTCACAGCGCTCTGCATCGAAAAAAGGCGTCGACACGTCCTGCCGCTCTACCGCAAATCCCAGTCGCTGGAGTTCGGAGGCAAGCCAGTTTCCGCATGCAATGTCGCCCGGGCCGCCGGCCTGCTTGCCGCCGAAGCCGATATACCGGGCAAGATCGGCCGCGACCGTGTCGGTAGCCGCCCTGATCTCGGTCATTGGCACGAGTGACGGGATGCCCGGCAATGCCGCCGCTGCCGGAAGGGCCGCGCTGCCCGCCAGAAAGCTGCGCCTGCTCGTCTCATGCATCGTGCGATCCTCTTGTTCGTCCCCTCCCGCTCTCCGGTGAGGTGGCACCGGTCATTCTACAGGGCCTTTTCAATGTCAACCATATCAGTAGACAATTAGCCAAGTCGCCCCTTATAAGCCGGACACTCGGGAAATCTGCCGGAGGCGAGAATGCGAATTCGTTCAGGTATCAAGGTATTGCTTGCAGCATCCTCGATAGCAGCACTGATGGCTGTCGGTGCCGCGCCGACATGGGCAAAGGGCACAGACATACCCGAGGCGGCAGCCCCCTCCGCCGCCATGACCCGGGTTCTCGACTATGTGCAAAGCCAGAACAGCACCGGATTCCTGGTAATCCAGGACGGCCGGGTTCTGGCCGAAAAGAACTGGCCCGCGCCCGAGGGAGACGCCCAATATGCGCTCTTCGTCTACGGACACGACACGCACGGCGCCTTGCTCGAAGACGTCGCCTCGCAGCAGAAGAGCTTCGTATCCGTACTTGTTGCGATCGCCGCCGACAAAGGGCTGCTGGACGTGACCCGGCCGGTCTCGGATTACATTGGCAAAGGCTGGTCCAAAGCAACGCCAGAGCAGGAAGCTGCAATCCGCGTCATCGATGTGCTGACGATGAGTTCGGGCCTCAATGACCAATTCGGCTACGCGGCCCCTGCCGGTACGACGTTCCACTACAACACCCCGGTCTATGCGATCACCAAGCGCGTGCTTGCGGCCGCGGCGAAGCAGCCGCTGGACGTCATTACCCGCGACTGGCTGACAAGCCCGCTCGGCATGCAGGATACGACCTGGCGGAAACGCCCGGCGGCACTCGCGAGCGTCGGCAACGATACCGGCCTCGTGACATCGCCGCGCGATACGGCGCTTTTTGGCCTGATGATCCTGAATGGCGGGCTGACAAAGGAGGGGAAGCGTGTGGTCTCGCAAGCCGGTCTCCAGGCGATGTTCACGCCTTCCGGGACCAATCCGGCTTACGGCAGGCTCTGGTGGCTGAACGGCAGCCCCTACACGGTAAAGGCGCTGGCCGGCCGCAAGGATGGCCCGCTGATCCCTGCCGCGCCGACGGATCTCGTCGGAGCTCTCGGCGCTTTCGACCGGCGGCTCTATATCGTGCCGAGCAAGAAGCTCATCGTGGTGCGAACCGGCACGACCGCTCGCGATGCCGATTTCGACCAGCAATTGTGGTTGCGGCTTACACAGGCGATCGATTGATCCGATGAGCCTCGGCTAGCCGCTGACCTTTTGCTGGAAGAAGGTTTGCTGAGGGCGCCATAGCCTCATTTTTGTTATCGATAGTGGCCAGACAATTGACATAAGTAGGTGTATAGCTATCTTCGAATAGCTATACAGAAACTACATCCTTTTGAATAAAAAGGGATTTGTTTGGATAAAATCCCCGAAAGCGCCGCAGATCGCGATGCTTTGACTCTTTCGGCGCTTTTCCTGGGTCGTATCCAGGGGGCAACCCGGTTGTTGCCGGAACCATGCTTGCGAGTGCTGGCAGCGCGCATCATTCGCGAAAGCCTCATCGCGGCCCTCCGGCAAGAGGGCCATTCCTTCACCGATCAGCGCTTCCACGAATGGTTCGCGGGTTTGAAGACGCTGACCGACGATCCGGGGCACAATTTACGCCCTGCCAGGGCCATCTGCCAAGCCATATTGACGGAATTTTCCCACAGTTCGTGGCCACATCTCGCTGAGGCGGCGCAAAATTTGACGCGCGCGTTCATGGCGCCCGCCGACTTCATCCGCAGCGGCCACGAAGCCGTGCATGAAGACCTGAACACTGTGATAGCCGAAGCACGCCGTCTGCTCGCCAGCATCGATCCACTCGAAGACGAACTGCCGTTCCAGGCAGTCTCGGCGCTTTTCAAGGCTGCCCGGACGAATGTGCGCTTTGGGCTGCAAGAGGCGGGTCTGCAAATGATCCACGGCCCGGGGCGAAGCCTTGCCCACGAAGTCCGCGTGCCGGAGAATTCGCGCTGGGCACTCGACATCCTTGCCGGCGAATTCCTTTCATCGCCTCAAGGCTTGCCATTGGCGTTCCCGCTTCCGTCGCTGGTCCGGCTCTCCGCGCCTTGCGACTTCCCCTATGAGGACGTTCCGGATCCCCTCACCCCTTCCCCCCGTGACGACGCGCCGGCTGCTCTCCGGGATGCCTTGTGGCAGCTCGACCGTATGCTGGGCGAAGCGGGCGAGCAGGTTGATCTGATCCGCGAGCGATCCGGCGGCAGACGTTCCAGCGGACGCAGTACGCCGGTGCTGGAATTCCTCGCCGGGTTCGGCACGCTGCGCAGTGCGCAGATCGAGCAGCTTGTCGGCGCATCCCGGCTTGGCGTGCGGACCATTCTGACGGCGATTGCCGAAATGGGGCTGCTCGCTTCCGAGGCTTCGCATAATCGCACCTTGATGTATCGCTACGCCCCGTCAGCGCAGACCGTATCCGGTCAGGGTGAAGGGGCTGGCGAGTTTGCGTTCTCGCGCGATGCGCTCGATGAATACGAGGCCTCGATGAACGCCATCGATGAACTGCTCGGCCGAACGTCCGGCTCGGCCGACAAGCCTTAGGACAGAAGGGCCGTCGCCGTCCGGTTCGGATGGTGGCTCCTGCCCGCCTCTCCTTCATCCAGGCCTGCTCCTCCCTACAGGCGAAATGTCAGCCCGTAGCGCATCGGACACAAGCGGCAGTGGTGAACAGGCGGAGGCGGATGTCCTGCCGTGAGTCATTTTGGCCTCACGTGATGCCGAAATGCCATTTTCGTTGCGCTTTTGCCCAAAAAATAGGCTCCCGCAGAGCCTCGTACAGAGCAAAGACGGGCGTGCCGCGACCCAGAGTTCATCGCGGGAGCTATGAAGCTCTAGAGGGCCTCCAAGGGCAATTTTGCGCATTTCGGGTTTTGTTCGCACTGCTGCGCCCAAAAAAAGGAGCTTGAGCGCTTTCTCAGAGTCCAAAATGCGCTCGCCGTCGTCGGAGTGGGTCTGCGGCGGCGATGGGGATCGGAAACGACCTTTGAGGCTTCCATGAGGGCATGCGATCGATGACGGCGAAGAGCGAAGGCGTTCTAGGTCCCTCATCGCGTTGTGGGCGCGGAGGTCATGTCGTGGTCCGCGCAAGATCGGCAAGGCACAAGTTCGAACACGCTCGCAATGGAACGGGCGGAAGGCGAACGTGGTGCGACGAGCAGGCGGATGTGAGGCCTACTTTTTTCAAGCGGCCCGGCGCAGCGACAGGTTCGCTTGGTCTCCCCGGAAAAGGCATACACGTTTGCCCGGTTTAGCGACTGGTCCGGTTCGTCCGCCCGAAAGAACCCGGCGGTGTTCCGGGAGTGTCGCTAGCGGTGCGCAGCCGGGAGATGCTGACACATAACGTGAGGTTTGATTTGCAGCCGATATTGGGGGCTGGGCGGAAGAGCGTACGTTGAAACACGCGGTGCTTTGCCCAAGGCGATCAGAACCACTCGACGTTCCGGAGTTCAACGGCCTCGCCGTCTGATTGAAGCCGCGCGGCCAGCCCTATGTTTGGGCGGTTTTGCGTACGCTCGCCGTAAAGCGCCCTTCCCTCTGTCCCAAAAATACCGAAGCTTCCGGCAGTTAGAATCTCATTTAGGGATTCTGTTACAAGGTTACAGGCCCGGATTGCTCCCGAAAGCCACGAGACTCCGATGAGTCGCGAATTTGGGCTGTTCCCGAAAGGACGTGTATCCGTTCCCGGAGTGTCGAGGCCGGCGTTCCCGGAGTGTCGAAGGGGTGTTCCCGGAGTGTCGAAGGGTGGGGTTTTCCTGTTCCCGGAGTGTCGATGGACCGTGAAAAGCGCCCGGTTTGGGTGCGAGGTTGAATTACTTTGCGCGCATGCTTCGCAGAGAAGGTTCAAATCTCGGAAGCCGTCCCTTTCGAGCGAAGCGTCGCGGACATCGATCCAATCCTGACGCGACACTTCGGGAACGGCCCCCCTTCCCTCACCAAACCAGCACGCCGGGCTCGCTCATCCGCGCAGCGAGCGGCCGTTCTTTTCGTGATGGCGGCGGACCCAACCGACGAAGGCGCGCTGCCAATCGGCAGGCGTCCGTTCGGGACTGGCCCCGATCCAGCGTTCGAAATCCGCGTGGAGTGCATGGAGATCCCAGCCCGGGCACTCGCGGCGCAGGAGCGTGATGGTCTCGTCGGTCATGAACCCGCGCGTGGCGGCATCGGACAGACCGACGATAGTGGTGCGGATAAGTTTGCGCGCATCCACCACGTCTTCGGGCACGTTTCCGCCGGGCACCGCGTCAGCGGATGATGGCTGTGCGCGCTGGCTGTCATCAGTACCGCCTTGCGAGGCGGCCCGTTTCCCCGGGGAAACCCGCTTGGCCGCGGCGACCTTGACCGTGGGATCGGCAGACCCTTCTTCCGCTGCGGCCTCGGGCAGCACCATTCCGGCGCCGCCCTTCCCGTCTACCCGGCGCATTCGCAGCATGGGCTCGCCGTCCTTCGCGGTCTCGACCGCAAGGGCATAGCCCGGCAGTTCGTCCTTCTCGGCGAGCTTGAGCATCTCGAACTTGAAGCGGCGATATTGCCCCTCGGCACCCGACTTTTCGAACAATACGGGCATCGAGATCGCGAAACCGGCCTCCCCTGCCCCACCGGCGTGCTTGCGCGCGACCCGGTAAAGCCAGCGCTCGCGGCCTCCGGTGATGTCGAAATAGGCGCGGTCGATCGACAGCACGCCGCCTTTCATCATCACGCCTTCCCAGAACCAGTTGGACAGCTCGATCGTCATGCCGCGCGAGCGTTCGGTCCGCTCGTCGACGAGCTGGGTCCAGCCATCAAGCCAGGAGAATGTCGCCTCGCGGCGGTTCTCGGCGCGGATGTTGGTCTTGATCGTTGTCGAGACGAGCCGATCGAGCGCCTGACCCAGCAGTTCGTAGGCACGCCCGGTCGTGGGGCGGCCAATCGCGCGCAGCAGGTCGTAGGGCATGAGATGAAGCTTGCGCGGGACATCGTTTGCGCCGCGCCGCGACATGTCGGCGAGCATACTGGCACAATAGATCAGGATGTCGGCGTCCCAGATCGTCGCCATGCCGTAGTCCGGGTTGGCGCTGACATGGACCCAGAGCTTTCCATCCGGGCTGGTATAGTCGATCGGCTTGACGCGCTTCGACTTGGCCAGGCTGAAGAAGGGGCGTTCCATCATCTCGCGCTGATCGCGCAGCGGCATGTCTGCGACATAGGGCAGGAACATGTCGAATTGTTCTGAGGCCGTCTCCGGCTTTTGGCGGCTCATGTTCGGATTCCGACTGGCAAGTGGACGTGGCTTTGCATTCTTGAAGCTGCGCCGGTGGTCTGTTTCCCCGGGGAAACAGCATCGCGGCGAATTTCGGTGATTCTCGCCATCATGGCGGGCACGCAAAGCAAGGGCAAATCGGCGCCGCGCGTGCCTGTGAAGAACTCGGAAGGGCAGGGTGGATGGTGAGTGGGCCGGATCCGTAGGCCGGTCACGACCGAAGACGCTAACGCGTGGGTGCCGGGGGCGGGCTGCCGGTTGTGTTTCCCCGGGGAAACAGGGGATCGGCGAGCATGCCGTCATGGTGACGGGCGCAGCAAGGCTCACTGGAGAGTAGTGGGCATCCGACTGCTTGCAGGATAGGAGTGAAGGGAGATGGGGGAGCAGAGCTCAGCTGCGGCGGTGCCGTTCGTTCACGGCGGAGGCACTTACGCCAATAGTGTTTCCCCGGGGAAACAAGGAGCAGGGCAGGGGAAACGAAAAAGGCGGGAGCTTTCGCCCCCGCCTTGTGTGATCACTCACCCATACAGATTCTTTCTGCCGGTCAGGTCAGGGACGCAAGCCCTTGCCCTCACCATCGAGCAAGTCCAGCAATTCGCGCACGGCATCGAGCACTTCATCACGCGTCGCACCTGAACCGGCATGAAGGCGCAGCGTCACGCCCTGGCGGTTGCTCGATTGCACCGAGGCCATGTGCCGGCCATGGCGTGAAAAGACCGACTTGGGTTCCGGACGAACACGATCGGCTTCGGGCGCGGCCAGCAGCGTCTTGATGACGTCGGCGGCAGGGACCGAAGGGCGCCCGCCATTGCGGCGGCTCGTCTGTTCTCGGGCAAGCCGCTGGGCCTCCTTGCGGATCGCGGGAGACTTGGCGCTGTCGTCCAGTGCCTGCGCCAACGGATAGGCGGGCTTGAGCTGAACATCGGCAGGGGAGGCGAAAGCATCGAGGATGGCGTCCGGAATGGCCGCGACCTTGAGCATCTTCGACAGCCAGCCCTTGGAGAGCTTCAGCCGCTCGGCCATGCGCGTCATGTGGTTGCCGTAGTGCTGCTTGAGTGCCTCGGCATAATTGCGCGCGCGTTCGAGATCCGAAACGTCCTTGCGGGCGCGGTTCTCAAGATCGGCAAGGCGGAAAGCGGCCTCGTCGTCGAGCTGGACGACTTGCGCAACGAAATGCATCTCCGGATAGGAGTGCGCTCGCAGCCAGGCGACTGACCAGTGGCGGCGGGTACCAGCGATGACTTCGAAATCGTGGTCCGGGTCGCCATCGATGCGGCGGACCACCGCCGGGACTTTCTGACCGCCCTCGGCGATCATCGAATCGATCAGTTCGCGGCAGGATTCCTCGGTGAGGTGGGTATAGCTGCGCGCATTGCCCGGCCAAGGGCGGACCCTGGCAGGATCGAGCAGCAGCTGCGTGACCTGCCGGACTTCGCCGCTGGCTACGCGGGCAAGCGCACTCTCGCGGCCGAGCAGCGTGGTGCCACGCGCGCGTTCGGCCCGCGGTACCACCGGAATGGCCGCGATATCCGTGGCTTCGGCTGCCGACGCGTTCGGTTCGATCTCTTCGTCGGAGAGCAGCGCGGCGAGATAGTCGGATTGCTTGCGGGCCATGGGCTTACCTCGAAGGACGCTCTGAGAGGGCAGGGGCATCGGAATTCAAAAAGAACAAATGGAAAACGCCGAACCTCGACAGCGTTCCCGAAAGAACGATGCCGCCGCAGTCCGGAAGGGCATGGTCAGCCATTGACCAGCAGCTCCTCGTCCACTTTCTGGCTGCGGCCCCAACCGGCGCGAACGAGCTGTTCGATCTGGCCCAGCGCCTCGTCGAGATTGGCGCGCGAGCGCTTGTGCGTGCGCGCGGTGCCGATCGGCTTTTCCAGTTCGTAGACCGTCATCATGCGCATGGCAGCATGGCTGATCTCAGCGCTTTCGAGGATCGGAACCGGGAGCAGGGCAGGGCCGAAAGTCTGCTCCATGATCGTGCGGACCATCTCGTGGCTGGGATCGTTGCCGTCGAACTTCGAGCAGATCAGGCGGACGAACGAATAGTCGACCTCGATGCCGACACCGGTCAGCTGGTCGAGCACCTGGTCCATCATCGAAAGGAACTGCACGGTCGAGCAGAAGTCCGGCGTGGTGGCGGCAAGCGGCACCAGCAGGGCATTGGCCGCCTGCATCACCGCAAGGCTGATCGTGCCGAGCGCCGGCGGCGGATCGAGAATGACCACGTCGTAATGGCGCGAAAGATCCGTAAGTCCTTGCTTCAGCTTGCGGAAGCGCGCGGCAAGTACCGATTGCCCGTCGGAACCGGCAGCGGCGAGTTCGTACTCGACGTCGAACAGTTCGAGGTTCGAGGGGATCAGGTCGACATTGGGCCAGGGCGTGCGCTTGACCGCATAGAGCAAGTCGGCCTGGGTCGGGTCGATCGAGAGATAGGGGTAGAGCGTCTCTTCCCGCGTGATGTTGAAGTGCGGGTTGAAGCCGAACAGCGTGGTCGTGGTCGCCTGGCTGTCGCAATCGACCACCAGCACCTTGTAGCCGTGCACCGCGAAATAGTGCGCAAGATGGGTGGTGACGGTGGATTTGCCGACGCCGCCCTTGAAGTTCTGCACCGCGATCATCGCCGGAACGTCAAGCGGCGCGCGGGCCGGCGAAGCGCCGAGCACTTCGCGCATGTGCAGCATGTCCTCGATCGAGTAGCCGAGCCGGCGCCCGTTTTCCCCGGCGGGGGGAGGGGGCAGGCGGCCGTCGTCCTCTGCCATGCGGATACGGTTGGTGGAGCAGCCAAGCAGCTGCGCCGCCTCGGCGATTCCGGTGCGGACATTGAGTCCCTTGCGGCTTTCCGGCAGAAACGCCTTGCGCCGCAAGCGCTCGATCATCTTCTCACCCGCCTCGGCAAGATCGCCAATCTGGGAAATGACGGCATTCGATTCGGCCACGCGGCACTCCATTGAAGCACTTTTGCGGGCAGAATAGGCAATTTCATTCATTTCGGCAATGGGATGGCCTATATTCCTGTTTGTAGTGCCACCCACCCCCTTTGAGACGCAATATCTTGGGGGCTGGCATGTCTGGAGCCCTTTTTTCCAAACGGGCAGCAAGCGTGTTTGGCTCCCGTTCATTCGATGGCCGGCGAATCATCGAAGGCGATTCAGGGGGGCGATTCGAGCCGGCATCGTGCGTGGATCCCGGAACGCATCAAGGCCGAAAGTCCCCAACTCACGCCCGATGGCCGACTGCCAGAGGCCCACGAAGGGAGTGAGGGGTTCCCACCGTGCGGCGGCGCCTGGCTGGCGTTTGCGATCCCGCCCAGCACGTCGTTTCGCAGGCCATATTCGCGTCGTTGGTGATCCGCGACGGCCTCGTCAGCATCGGCTTCGTTGAAGCGGCGCACGGTGCCGGGCTGGCGACTGTGGAGGAAGAAAGCGCGCGGTCCCCATCGAGGCAGGCAAACTCGTGCGGATGCTGAACGACCGGACGCTGCCGCCCGATCAGACTCCCATCGTTCTGGCCCCGGTTATCAGCTTTCGTCCGCCGCCGTCTGCACCGACTGGAAGCGGTGGGCGTGGCGTTGCAAGCCGATGCGGGTTCGGCGGATATGGAGGACGAGCGCGGCCTGTGCGGTTTCGACCTCGCCCCGGATCACGGCATCGTAAAGCAACTGGTGCTCCACGTCGTGCGTGCGGCTGCCGCTGGCGAAGGCAAGCTTCAGGTAAGCGCGGCGATAGCTCTGCGTGGTGTCCCAGACGCGCTCGACGATCTGCGCGAGAAGGGGGGTCTCGTGCCGTCGATAGGTGATCCAGTGAAACTCGCGGCCCAGCGCAATGGCCTCGTCGATGTCGGTGACTTGTTCGTTGCGCTCCATCACCCGCTTGAGGTCGGCAAAATCGCCGTCGGTGAGGTGCGGCATGCTCTCGGCGAGCAGCAGCGGCTCGATCCGCTCGCGGATCTCGTAGGACACTTCAAGGTCGCGCAGGGACAGGCTGGCCACGCGCGCGCCGGTATTGGGCCGCATGACGACAAGCCCGCGCGCTTCCAGCATGCGCAGCGCATCGCGCACCGGGATGCGGCTCGTTTCCAGTTCGGCGGCCAGTTCGTCCTGCTTGATGCGCGCGCCGGGGGCGATCTCGCCCGCGAGAATACGCTCGGCAAGGATGTCGGCGATGCGCTGGCTGGCCGCTCCCGAGCTGGCCAAATTTGAACTGGAAGCAGGTAACGTCATCAGGTTCCTTCGAAGACCGCTGACGGCTGCATAGCGCTCCTGCCCGAACCAAGGAAGCTTCTGTCCAGTTCATCGAGCCGGGTGATCCCCAACATGGCCATCGCCACGTCGATCTCGTTCGCGAGCAGGGCCAGCGCATGGGCCGCGCCGGCCTGTCCTGCGGCGGCGCAGCCGTAGAGCGTGGCGCGGCCGATCATCACCGCATCCGCGCCGAGCGCGATGGCCTTGATGACATCGGCCCCGCGCCGCACGCCGCTGTCGAACAGCACGGTGGCGCGGCCGCCCACGGCGTCGACAATGGCGGGCAGGGCATCGATGGCAGGCGGCGAGGAATCGAAATTGCGCCCCCCGTGATTGGATACGGCAATGCCGTCCACCCCGCGCTCGACCGCGCGGCGCGCGTCGTCCGGATGGAGCAGGCCCTTGACCACCAGCTTGCCCGGCCAGCGGCGGCGCAGCTCGTCCACGTCCTTCCAGTCGACCGAGGCCGAATTGGTGACGCGCGCGACTTTGCCGGTGATCCGGCCGCCGACTTCGGCGGGATAGTTGGCGAACTGTGGCAGTCCGCCTTCCAGCATGTAGCGCCCCATGACCGAGGCGAGCCAGCCTGGGCGGCGCAGGAAATCGCTGACGAGGCGGGTGTTGGGCCGGACCGGGTTGGACATTCCGGCGCGGCGGTTGAATTCGCGCAGCGGCCAGACGGGGGTATCCACGGTCAGCACCAGCACGTCGGCGCCGTGCTTCCCGGCGGCTTCCACCACTTGCCACGAAAGCTCGCGCCGTTCCCACAAGTACATCTGCATCCAGTGACCGGCACGGGCGACCTTGGCGATATCCGCAAAGCTGGTGGTCGAACTGGTGGTCTGGGTGAAGGGAATGCCCGCGGCGGCGGCGGCACTGGCGATGGCGCGCTCGCCCCGGTGCCACATGAGGTCGGCAATGCCGGTCGGCGCGATCACCAGGGGCAGGGGCTGGCGGCGGCCGAACAGCACGGTTTCGGCCGAGCGCGCGGACACATCGCGCAAGGTGCGCGGCGTGAGGTGCAGCGATTGCAGGGCTGAGACATTGCGGCCGATCAGCAGGTCGTCCTCGGTCCCGCGCTCCATGAACTCCCAGATCGCGCGCGGCAGCCGGCGCCGGGCAAGGGCGCGCAGCTGGGCGATGTTATGGGCCTTCTTTGCTATGGCCATCAGGTCAGGCCGAGGTTGGCGGCGAACGTCGTGCCTTCGTATTCGGTGCGGAAGACGCCGCGCTTCTGCAGGATCGGCACGACTTCATCGACGAAGTTGGTGACGGAGGACGCCATGACCGTGGGCGTCAGGTTGTAGCCGTGGCAGCCGGTTTCGCGCCAGATCTGCTCCAGCTTGTCGGCCACTTGCTCGGGCGTGCCGACGATTTGCGGCATGCCGACCGAAAGGCCCCACTTGATCGCCACTTCGCGCAAGGTGAAGGGGCGGTCGCCCAGTACCGAGGTGAAGGCCTTCATCAGCCCCTGCGAGGCCTGCGTCGCCTGTTCCTGCATCGGCTGATCGAGTTCGATGCCGGAGAAATCGACGCCCATCGTGCCCGAAAGCCGGGCAAGACAGCCGTCGAGTGGCAGGCGCTCGACCAGATCGTCAAGGTGGCGCTGCGCTTCCTCCTCGGTGCCGCCAAGGATCGGCTGCACGCCGAACAGCACGCCGGGCGCCTTGCGGCCGAGGCCGGTCGCGGCTTCCTGCAACTGGTTCATATAGCGCTGCATGCCGGGCAGGTTGGGCTGGATCGCGAAGACCACGTCGCCATGCTCAAGGCCGAAGCGCAGGCCGCGCCCCGAGGTGCCCGCCTGGAACAGCACCGGGCGCTTCTGCGGGGAGGGCAGCACCGGGCCGACCGTCTGGCACTTGTGGAACTCGCCGTCGAAATCGACGAACTTCACCTTGGAAGGATCGGCGTAGATCCCCGCCTCGCGGTCGGCGAGGACGGCGCCTTCCCCGATCGAATCCCACAGGCGGTAGCAGATCTCCATGTATTCGTCGGCGGCATCGTAGCGGCGGTCATGATCGAGCTGCTGGTGGCCGAGCGCGCGGTGCTCGCCGCGCAAGTGGCCGGTGACGATGTTCCAGCCGATGCGGCCGCCGGACAGGTAGTCCAGCGTGGAAAGCTGGCGCACGATTGACCACGGGCGGTAGGAGCTGGTCGACATCGTCGTTGCGAGGCCGAGGTTCTCGGTCACGGCGGCGAGCGCGGAGAGCAGCACGACGGGATCGTGGTTGGGCCAGCAGATGCCGTACTTCACCGCGTCTTCATGGCTGTCGCGATAGCGGTCGAACACGCCGGGCGTATCGGCGAAGAACAGGCCGTCGAACTTGCCGCGCTCCAGCGTGCGGACGAGGTCCTGCCACGCCTTGAGATCGGCCATCGCGTCCAGCCGGTTGTCCCCGGGCGCGGCCCAGCTGAGCACGGTGTGATTGATCGGTGAATGGATCTGGAAGCTGACCAGATGCATCTGCTTGCCTGCCATTGTCTCTCTCCTGCTTCCTTCGCGATGCGCGGATTTCGGCCCGGCGCATGCAGTCTTTTTGTTTCCGGCCTGTTTTCAGGATGCGACCGGGCCAATGGGCGGAATTGTCGGCCCGGTCGCCCCTGCTGGACCGCCTTGCGGTCCCCTCCCCAGGTGCAGCCTTTACGTTCTTAAGACGCGGCGTCGTTGAAGGCGCCGTCGTGGATTTCGATGCCGAGGTCGGCGATGATCTCGTCCATGCCGAGGATCTCGAACAGCACTTCGCCTTCGCCGATGCGGCGGCGGAATTCGACTTCGGCGGCGGCGCGGGTCTCGGCCTTGGCGACGGTCTGTTCGATGAGTGCGCGCGGGATCACCAGCACGCCGTCGGAATCGCCGACGATGAGATCGCCGGGCTCGACCTGAACGCCGTCGGCAACGATCGGCACGTTGACGGCGGCCGGTCCGCGCTTCTTGGGATGCTCTACGGAGACGGCGGTGGACCAGACCGGGTAGCCAAGCTCACGGATCGCATCGACATCGCGCGTGGCGCCGTAGACGACGGTGCCGGCAAGGCCCTTCTGTTTCGCGTAGGTGCAGGCAACGTCACCCCAAAGTGCACCTTGGTGCCCGCCGCCATTGGTCAGGACCAGCACGTCTCCGGCCTCGGCAACCCAAAGCGCGGCATGGATGGCAAGGTTGTCGCCGGGGAAATTCCACGCGGTGACGGCCGGGCCGCAGAGCTTCTGGCCGGGGGCGATGGGGACCATGGCGGGGCTCATCAGGCCCATGCGCCCGGCGATCTCGCCCAGGCCTTCGTGGAGGTCGGCCACACCGAACTTCGCGGCGCGCGCGACCAGCGCGGGATCGGGCCTGGGAATGCTGCGATAGATCACGGACTTGAGCGGGGCAGTCATGCGAAAATCTCCGGGTTGAGCAGGGTTTCCGGCCGCTCACCACGGCTCACGAGCGCCACCACGCGGGCGACATTGAGCGCCATGTCGCGCATTCCGGCCTCGGTAACGCCGGCGACATGGGGTGAGAGCAGGCAATTGGGCAGGGCGAACAGCGGATTGTCGGGAGCGGGGGGCTCGGCCTCGAACACGTCGATGCCGGCACCGGCGATCTGGCCCGATCTCAGTGCGTCGGCGAGCGCGGCTTCGTTGACAATGCCGCCGCGCGAACAGTTCACGAGGATCGCGTGGGGGGACATCAGGCCCAGCTCCACCGTATCGATCAGATTGCGCGTGCCGTCGGTCAGCGGGGTGTGGATCGAGATCACGTCGCGCCGCAGGATTTCCGCCAGCGGCAGCGGTTCCACCCCGGCAGCGCGGATGTCCTCATCGGGAACCACGGGATCGAAAGCGGCCACTTCCGCACCGAAACCGGCGCCGCAGATCTGCGCCACGCAGCGAGCGATGCGGCCGAAGCCGATCAGGCCGACGCGCGCGCCGGTCAGGTCGCCAAGGCGGACGGCCCAGCGCTCGTCCCAGCGGCCATTGCGCACAAGTGTATCCATCTCGCGAGTCCGGCGCAGCAGCGCCAGTATCATCGAGACGGCCCCTTCGGCCACGGCGGTGGAATTGTTGCCGCCCGGCGTATTGGCCACCATGACCCCGCGCGCGGTGGCAGCGGCAATGTCGATATTGTCCACCCCGGCACCGTGCTTCACGATGGCCTTGAGGCGCGGCATCGCGCCGAAAACCTCGGGCCCCAGCGGGCTGGTGCGGATGACGATCACACTGGTTTCGGCAAGGCGCGGGTCCTCCCGCCAGTTCGCCGGAGCGATGATATCGTGCGCCTGCTCCATCCGTTCGACGCCGAGCGGATGAATCGGATCGATAATGCATACGAGTTCACGGGAACTCATGGGGTTTTCGCCTCTCCAAGCCAGTTATGTATACTTTTTTGTCTGATGGCTTGGTGAAGCCTCTTTTCAGAACGGTCAATGGGCAATAGGTCTTTCGCCAAGCAGGAGGCGTGCCCATCGGCGCAATGCCGTGGGAGCGATGCCCCGAAACAGGAGAGAGAGATGTTCGCTGCACCGCCCGCCGTCATGGCGGAATTGTTCTGCCGCATTCCTGACAAGTTCCGCCGTTTCGGCGAAAGCACCGAATGGGCGCGGGTGCAGCTGCACGGCGCGCCGGCCCCGGTATTCCTCGAAGGTCCGGTGTTCGACGCCGAGGGCAACCTGTGGGTGACGGACATTCCCTGGGGCCGCCTGTTCCGCATCGCGCCCGACGGCACTTGCGAACTTGGTTTCGAATACGACGGCCAGCCCAACGGCATGAAGTTCCTGGCGGATGGGCGCCTGCTGGTGGCGGACCATCACAAGGGGATGGTGATCTGCGATCCCGCCACCGGCAAAGTGGAGACATGGTTCGACCGCTATCTGCTGGAGCCGTTCCTCGGCTGCAACGATCTCACGATCGCCAGCAACGGCGATATCTACTTTACAGATCAGGGCCAGTCGGGCTGGCAGAATCCCAATGGCCGCCTGTTCCGCGTGCGCGCCGGGACGGACCGGCTCGAACTGCTGCTGAGCGGCATTCCCAGCCCTAACGGCCTCGTGCTCAACAAGGCGGAGACCGCGCTGTTCCTGGCCGTTACCCGCGCCAATGCGGTCTGGCGCTGCCCGCTTGTCGAAGACGGTGAGGTGGTGAGCAAGGTGGGGACTTATATCCAGATGTCCGGCGGCTCGGGTCCGGACGGCCTGACCATCGACGAGGACGACAATCTGGTCGTCTGCCACGTCGGCTTCGGCGCGGTCTGGCTGTTCAGCAACCGGGGCGAGCCGATGCTGCGGATCGATGTGCCCGAAGGCCGACATACCACCAATGCGGCCTATGGCGGGCCGGACAACCGCTGGCTCTATTTCACCGAATCGAGCACCGGCACGGTCTATCGCACTGAGATGCCGGTTCCCGGCCGGCCGATCTATTCGGCCAGCATCTGAGACCTTACCAGTCCGGCGGGGCAGCTTGCGAGAGGCCCCGCCATTCTTCGAAGAACGGCGCCAGTTCGCCCGGAAGCGCGGCAATGAAGGCCTCGTCCAGCGGATAGTGCGGCATCGCTTCCGCCACCGCGTCTAGCAGGGCAAGACCCTGCATCCGGTCCTTCGGCCGCTTGAGCGGATTGCGCTTGGCCTGCGCCGCCATCCAGAGCTTGTGGAGCGCAAACCAGCGCGGATCGGGCGCGACGATGCGGGCCGGAGAGCCGTCGCGGCAACCGATCACCTGATCCACCGGGCGCCCCAGCAGCAGCCATTCCTGCTCGGGCAGCGGCACCGGGCGCGGCTGATCGCGCCCGCCCAATGTCGCCGCGCGCGACGGGGCCACCAGCAGTTCCACTTCGTAGGCCTTGGCATTGCGCGCCTGAAAATCGCGCTCGGCATTGACGGTGAACGTGGAATCGACCGCCTTCAGCATGTCCCACACCCGCCGCTCGTGCTCCTCGGCTTCCAGCGCGATCCACGCGAGGTCGAAGTCCTCGGTCTCGTCGGGCAGCTCGATACGGCCATTGGCCTCGATCATGTAGGCGGCAATGGCATTGGTGCCGACGACCAGCAAGTGCGAACCCAGCAGGTCGCGCCGGTCGCATTCGCGCAGGATCGGCCCTGCGTCGGAGGACAGCAGCGGCAGCCGCAGCGCGCGGTAGAGCGCCGCCGCTTCGGCAAGGGCCGGGCGCAGCGCGCGCACGCGCTCCTTCAGCGCCGCTTTTGTCTCGTGATAGTCGGCAAACTGCGCTTCCAGTTCGGGCGTCATGGCGCCGAGGCTCTTGCCGTTTCCGCCCCGGTCGAAGATGCGGTAAAGGTATTCGTGGCCGTTCACGGTCTTGCGCCGCAGGTCGTAGGGCAGGGCGGCAAGGTCGCGCTCGGCCTCGATCCATGTCTCGTAGCGCTGGCGCAAGTTGACCAGCAGGCGGGACTGCTCATCGGAGAAGGGGCGGACGCGGGCCATCCCCATTTATCCCACAATTTCTAGATATCGTCAATTTGTGGGATAATGACGCCCAGCCATTCGAAAATCCTCTGGCTGCCAGAAAGGCTCGGCAGGTTCCGGCTCGGGAGAGGCTTGCATAAGCTGCGGGCAAAGAAAAACCGGAAGAGGATTTGCCAATGTCGATCAGCCTGCTGCCGGACAATCCGGCCACTTGGACCTATCGCCGTTTCGAGGACCTCTATGCGATCCCGCGCGAGGAGCGCGAGAAGCTGCAACTGGAAGCGGTGCGGATCAATTTCGCGAAGCTGCGGGACCGCATCCCGGCTCTGAAGAAGCTGGCAGACCGGCAGGGCGTGGAGGCGATCGATCGGATCGAGGATGTCCTGCCGGTCTGCTTCGATCACCGCGTGCTCAAGAACTATCCGATCCAGATCATCGAGAACCGCGATTTTGCAAAGCTCACCGGCTGGCTGGACAAGCTGACCGCGCATGACCTCACCCGCGTCGATCTTACCGGCGTGACCACCATCGAGCAGTGGCTCGCCCGCCTCGAAGCCTATGGCATGCTGGTGACCTATTCGAGCGGGACGACCGGCAAGCTCTCTTTCGTGCCGCGTTCCTATGACGAGCTTGGTCCGTGGAAATTCCACTTCTTCAACGTCAACCGCGCGTCGAGCGGCGTCGATCCCTGGACCACTAAGCTGCCGACCTTCTTCCCCGGCTATCGCGGCGGCTATCAGACGATGCTCAAGATGATGAGCCTGTTCAATGTCGAGATGGCGGGCGGCGAGGCCAACTACCACACGCTTTACGACACCCATATCCCGGCCGACCTGATGGCGCTTTCCGGACGCCTGCAGGCCGCCGAAGACCGGGGCGAGGTGATGAGCCTTGGCCTCGATCCGGCATTGCTCGATCAGCGCGAGGCGATGATGCGGCAGGGCCGCACGCGCGAGACGGACATGGAGTCGTGGTTCGGCAAGCTGATCCACGACTTCCGGGGCCAGCGCGTGAAGATCGGCGGCACGTTCGCGGACCTCTACCGCGTGGCCCGCGCCGGGCTCGACAAGGGCATGACCTGTCAGTTCGCAGCGGGCTCCATCGTCGAGGGCGGCGGCGGCATGAAGGGGTACAAGGATGCCCCCGCTGACTGGGAAGAACAGGTGAAGGCCTTCTTCGGGGTCGCCCGGCTGGGCAATCAGTACGGTTTTTCCGAATGCATCGGCAATGCGCCGATGTGTTCGCACGGATACTTCCATTTCCTGCCTTACACCGTGCCCTTGCTGATGGACGGCGAAGGGCGCGCGCTGCCGCGCGAGGGGATCCAGAAAGGGCGGCTCGCGCTCGTCGACCCGATCCCGACATCCTATTGGGGCGGCTTCACGTCGGGCGATGAAGTGACGATCCACTGGGAGGAGGACTGCCCCTGCGGCTGGGGTGGTCCGCGCGCCGCCAAGACGATCCGCCGGTTTGCCGAGAACGAGGGCGGGGATGACAAGATCACCTGCGCCGGATCGCAGGCCGCCTACAACGAGTTCATGGAATTCGTGGCGGGAGAGGCGTGATGGAACTGCCCATGGCTGACGCTCTCGACATCCCGATCATCGCGCGTGGCCGGGTTATCATGCCGGGTGAGGACGCGGTGCTGTTCAAAGGACGGGGAGGCGCGGATTTCCGGCAGGCCGATCCGCATCGGCACATCCACGACCTTGTGCTCGGCGATACAGCGCGGCTGCGCGACCTGCACGATACGCCGATCCGTGAGATCATCGACCTCTTGGCAGAACTGGGCAAGCGCCTGCGGCTGGAGGACAACGAACTGCTCCAGCAGAGTTTCGCTCTCGCCCTGAAAGCGGGCGGGCTGGCCGAGCCGATCCTGCGCGGCGTCTATGACGCGCTGCCGGCGATGTTCGATGCGGTGATGATGACGGGGCTGGTCGACAAGACCATCGGGCTCGATCATCTCGATGGCTGGGTGCCGGGGCAGGGCGATTATGCCAATGTCAGCATCCGCGCGGTCGGTACGCGGCAGCTTCACATCACGGCGGGGAACGTGCCGGTAGTGGCGGCGATGACGGTGGCACGCGCGGGACTCACCAAGTCCGACATTCTCATCAAGTCGCCGTCCAACGATCCGCTCACCGCCAATGCCATCGCCCGCACGCTGATCGGTCTGGCGCCCGATCATCCGGTGACGAAGCATATCGCCGTCGCCTACTGGAAGGGCGGAGACGAATTCATGGACTCGCAGATCGTGCGCACCAGCCGCATCGACAAGATCACCGCCTGGGGCGGGATGAGTTCGGTGCGCCACATCCAGAAGTTTCTCCAGCCCGGCATCGACCTGACCGCGCTCAATCCCAAGTATTCGATGTCGATGGTGGGCAGCGAGACGTTCGAGAGCGATGCCGCGATGGACGAGGCGGCGGTGGGTCTTGCTACATTGGCGGGGTTCTACAACCAGACCGCCTGCGCCAACACGCGCATCATCTATGTCGAAAGCGATTGCGATGAGGCGTCGCTGGACAAGGTGATCGATCTCGGCCGCCGGATGGTCGCGGCCTATGACCGGCTGCCGCCGCTGCTTTCGGTGCCGTTCACGGTACCGAACCGCGAGTTGGAAGCCGAACTGGTGGCCGTCGCGCTGGAGGACGATTTCTACCACGTGGAGGGTGACACGCTGAAAGGCGGCTTCGTCGTTTCGAAGTTCAGCGACCGCGTCGAATTCTACGACAAGCTCTCCAATCGCGTGGTCAACTTCGTGCCGGTCGACGACCTTACGGACGTGCTCAAGTGGTGCGACGACACTACCCAGACCGTCGGCATTTACCCCGAGACCATCCGTTCGCGCCTCTTGGATCTGTTTGCCTTGGCGGGCGTGCAGCGGCTGGTTTCGCTGTCGGGCGGCGATCCGATGACGGTCTATGCCAATTCGCACCACATGCCGCCCGGTTCGCCGCACGACGGAATTGAGCCGATGCGCCGTTCGGTGCGCTGGGTGGTGGACATGCGGCCTGCTCCGGACGGTGTGGCGCTCGGCATCGCGGCGGAATAGCATCCGCGTTCATGGACACCGCACACCTCAAGGCCTTCCTCAAGATCGCCGACAGCGCATCGATCAGCCGCGCCGCGGAATCGCTGGGCATTGCGCAGCCCTCGCTCAGCCAGCAGCTTCTGCGGCTGGAGGACGAGATCGGCTTTTCGCTGTTCGAGCGCACCGCGCGCGGAGTGACGCTGACCGAGGCGGGTCATGTCTTTCGCGAACGGGCACGCCAGATCCTCCATGCGACAGAGCAGGCTGTTGCCGATGCCCGCCACTTGCGCGCCGATGCGCGCGGGCAGGTGGTCCTGGCGATGCCGCCTTCGCTGATGCGCGTGGTGGGTGCGCGCCTCGTTGAGGAACTGGCGCGACAGGCGCCCTCGGTTCGGCTGCGGCTGGTGGAGGCCTATTCCGGCGCGGCGCGCGGCTGGCTGGAAACGGAGAAGATCGACCTTGGCGTTCTGTATGAGGTCCATCCGCTGCGCCACCTCGCCACCCGCACTTTGGCGAGCGAGGAACTGGTTCTGGCGGGGCCATCCGGCCGCTTTGCTGCAGATGCGAAAGTCGAAATTGCTGCACTGGCCGCCGAGCCACTGGTACTGCCCGGGCCGCAGCATGGCTTGCGGCAATTGCTCGATCGCGACGCGGCGCGGCTGGGTCTGACATTGCAGATCGCGCATGAGATCGACTCTCTCGATACGACGATCTCGCTGGTGGAGCACGCGGCGGCGCTGACCGTGCTGCCGCTTTGTGCTGCGGCGGGCGCGAGAGAGAAGGGCTGGATCAGCACCGCGTCCATCGGCGATCCGCCCTTGCGCAGGACGCTGACGCTCGCCCGCAACCCCTCGCATGTGCTCACCCATGCCTCGATCATGGTCGAGGGCTTGTTGTGCCGGGTGATGGCCGATTGCGCGTCGGCGGGGCTTTGGCGCGCCGACGCGAATGGCGAATGATAGGGAGTGAATGATGGGTGAGGGCGTTCTGGCCGGCAAAGTTGCGCTGGTCACGGGAGCGGGACGCGGCATCGGCCGCGCCATCGCGCTGCGGCTGGCACAGGACGGCGCACGGCTGGCTGTCCATTACAGCGGCAGCGAGCAGGGCGCGCTGGAGACTGCAAAGATGATCCGCGATGCTGGCGGCGAGGCCATGACCGTCCGCGCCGACATTGCACGGCGCGATGAAGTGCGGGCGCTGTTCGCGGCGATCGACGAGGGGTTCGGACGGCTCGACGTGGTGGTCAACAGCGCGGGCGTGAGCGGCGGCGGTTCGCTGGCCGATCTCGATGACGAACAGCTTGAATGGATGCTGGGCGTCAATCTGCGCGGGCCGCTCTACGTCGCCTCGGAAGCGGCGCGGCGGCTGGGCGAGGGGGGCCGGATCGTCAACCTCTCCTCCAGTCTCAGCGAGTTTCCGATGGCGGGATCGGGCGTCTATTCGGCCACCAAGGTCGCGATCAAGAGCTTGACCGAAAGCTGGGCAAAGGAACTGGGCCGCAAGGGCGTGACGGTGAACACCGTGATCCCCGGCGCCACAGCGCCGGGCATGATGGACAAGGCGCCCGAGGCCACCCGCGCGTTCTTCGAAAACGCCTCGCCCTTCGGCCGGATCGGCACGGCGGGCGAGATCGCAGATGTGGTGGCGTTCCTTGCCAGCCCGCAGGCAAGCTGGGTTTCGGGGGCGCATATCATGGCGAACGGGGCCGCGAACACCTGACGTGATTTAACAATTAGACGCTGTTAAATTGGCGCGGTATATCGCCGCCATGGGCAGAAGATCCGACCACACCCGCGACGAACTGGAAGCGCTGATCCTCGATGCGGCGCAGCAGTTGATGGAGGAAGTCGGCTTTGCTCGCTTCTCCGCGCGCGAGGTGGCCAAGCGCATCGGCTATTCGGTGGGCACGGTGATGCACGTCTTCGGCAGCGTCGATGCTCTGGTGCTGGAGATCAACACGCGCACGTTCATCCTCTGGGCGCAGTGGCTGGAGGAGCGTCTTGCAGAGGCGCGGGGAAGCGAGCGCATTCGCGCGCTGGTCGAAGGCTATTTCGATTTCGCCTCGCAGCGCAGTAATCTCTGGTCAGCCATCTACGAGCACCGCCTGCCCGAAACGATGGCCATGCCCGAGGATCTGGCGCGGCGTCGCAGCGGGCTGATGGCTATCGTCGAGCGCGAAGTCACCATTGTCCTGCCGGAAGCGCAACACGGAGAGGCGGCCCGCCTTTCGCGCTCGCTGGTGGCGACGGTCCACGGTCATTGCAGTTTTGCTCTGGGCGGCAGCTTCGCGTTGATGGGCGAGACCGAGCCGCTGGCCATGGCGATGGCGCGCGTTGTCGAAGTCCTGCGCGCACATGGCGCTGATCTCGACAGCGAGGATGCAGGCGGTCCAGCAGCCTGAATTTCATTCGGATCCGAAGTTCCAGAAGTGGTGATTGCCACCCATGTCACTTTACCAGAGGCTTTGGGTAAAGTGACACAGATGGAAAAAGTGGCGGAAATTCGCGCTCTCATGCAGATTGTGGATTCCCACGGATTCGCACTTGTGCTTGATTCGTTCCATGTTGGAACTCCCGCTCAGCAGCCCGCCCGCCCCTGAACGCGGGCTCGACATGCCGGGGATCATGCGCACGATCTCCGTTCATTCGGCGCGGCCGCGCTATACGTTCATGGTGCTGGACCTCATCGCCCGCGTCGCCGGCCGGGGCGGTGCGGCGGGGCCGATGGTGCGCGACGGCGAACAGCTCGTGCCGATCCGCGAATGGCTCTCAGCCGCCATCGCGCCGAGTGCCGCGCGCCACCACTACCGCAAGGCGACCGTCGAGGCGGTGCGCCGCGACATGGCCGAGCGCGGCCTGCTGCCCCCGGATGCGGCGCAGGCACAGCAACTCGTCGACATGGAAGTGGCCGACCGCGTGCGCATCTCGGGCATGACCTCGGTCAGCCGCGCGGTCTCCGAACTTGTGAAGGCCGGCCTCGTGACCCGCCACTATCAGGGCTTCCGCGTCGACCATCACAATCGCGGCGCCCAGCGCCACGCCGTCTATACGGTCCCGGCGCAGGTGCTTGCCGCGCTGGCGCGCGGACAGGTGGCCTGAGATTGCCGGCGGCCGTCTATCGTTCGGCCGGTCCGGCTGGCTAGGTCCGCGCTTGCCATTGATAAGCCGGGACCGTTTCGCCGCGCGGACGGTAGGTCAGGCTGAAACGACGGCCTTCGCGTTCGACCTGAAGGGTAAGGGTGGCATCCTGTTTCCCCTGAAGGGCGTCCTGCGGAAAGCGGTTGAGGATCCGGTCGCCGTTTTGCAGGCCCGCCAGTGCGGCGGCGGAGCCGGGTTCAAGGCCTTTGACCACGCGGTCGGGTGACACCAGCACGAGTGGATCGAAACCAAGGTCGAACCGCTGCAGCGGCTTGACCACACGCTCGAAGCCCGGCCCGAAGGCATCGGACGGGGGGAGCACGGTTTCGCCTGCGAGCATGCGGTCGAAATCGGCCAGTCCTTGCGCGCCCAGTTCCTCGCCCAGAAGCCGCTTCCAGAGCGCAAGGTCCATCGGCTTTCCGGCGCGCCGCTCGGCGAGCATCTTGCGCACCACATCGTCGAGCGAGCGCTTCCCTTGCGAGGCATGGCGGATATCGGCGTCGACCTTGGCGAAATAGAGCGAGCCCCGGTCATAGGGCAGCACGCGGATGCGCGTGTCCTTCCAGAACCCGTCTGCGATCCGGTCGTTGGGCATGGCGATCAGCGCATTCGTGTAATAGCGCGCGGCGGTCGAATTGAGGTCGTCCAGGAAAGCCTGCTGCGAGATCAGCCCGGCGCGCCAGGGCAGCATGCGCTGGTAGTGAACGGCAAGCCCTTCGCCGAACCACGAGAGATTGAGCCCGCCCGGAGCATCCATCGAGCCGCTCAGCGAATTGATCCAGGCATGGACCATCTCGTGCGCGAGCAGGCTCTGGAGATCGGTGATCGGGGTCGTATCGCTGAACGTGAAGGCGAAACTGTCGGTCAGCCCGATACCGCTGCCGGGATTGAGCCTGTTGGTCCGGGCAAAGACGCCGAAGCTGGCAGGGCGCTGGTCGAAGAAGGTCCCGTAGAAGCCCTGAAGCCGCGCAGCCCAGCTCATCAACTCGGGTGCCTCGAAGCCGAAGCGGCCTTGCCAGGCGCCGAAGAAAGCGCCCTTGGAATAAGAGCCGATCTGTCCAGCCATGTAATAAGTGTCGGCCAGTTCGGCGGGTCGCAAGGGATGGCTGCTCACGGCATCGCCGGCGCCCAGACTGGAGATTCCGCGCGCAGCGGCACCGGCGTGCGAAAGGTCCCAATGCACCGAGACATTGCGGAGCCTGTCGTCGGCGGGAAGCACGAGGAAGGCCTTGCCCGATCCCGAGAGTCCGCCGTCCGCCGCGCGCAGCTCGTACTGCGGCTTGGCGAGTTCGGGCTGATGCGGGTCAATGGCAACGCGATAGGCAAGCGTGACGGGCCCTTCCACGGGACGCTGCGGCGTCCATTTGCGATCGACATTGTCGCCGTCCTGCCGCGCGTCGTTGACGGCAACCGGGATCACGCCTTTTGCGTCGGTGAAGACAAGCCCTTCCATGGTTGCGGCCGAGGTCTCGACCGTATTGGCCGTCAAGGCGATGGCGGCCAGCGCGCCGTCGTGCAGGGGATTCTCGAAGCGGATGACGACATTCATCCGCGTCAGCGCGCCGCTCGGATCGGCGAGCGGGGCCAGCGTAACGGTCAGATCGGGCGTTTCAGGCGTGGATGCGGCGGCCAGCGGTGTGGAGGCCAGCAGGGCGGCGCCAAGGGCGATGCGAAACGAACGAGGGCGTGTCATGGTTCAAGGCTAACAGTCTGCGCCGGTGGGATTTGTGCAAAGGTCGCAGGTCGTGCGCATCCGCGTGCATGAATTATGCACCCGAAACACTTTTGCCGGGCCTCACCGGGGGGAGTTCTACGATCAGGTGGGGGCCGAGGGCAGCGGCAGCCGGTGTGTCCACTTGAGTTCGGAAAGCGTTGCCGTGGAGCGCACATCCTCAACTCCGGGAAGGCGCAGCAGGGTCCGGAATGTGAAGTTCTGGTACCAGGCAATGTTCGGAGCCAGCACTTTGAGCATCACGTCCATCTCGCCGAACAGCGTATAGGCTTCCAGGATCTCCGGCGTGGCGTTGACCGCGCTGATGAAGCGTTCGCGTTCGGTGTCGGACAGGCGCGACATCTTGAGCTGCGCGAAAATGAACATGCTCTCGCCGAACTTTTCGCGATCGAGGATGGCCACGGTCTCCCGCACATAGCCATCTTCCTTGAGCCGCTGGATCCGCCGCCAGCATGGCGACTGCGAGAGCCCCACGCGCTCGGCGATCTCGTTCGAGGATTCAGTGGCGTCTATCTGCAGGCGATCGAGGATCTTGAGATCGAGCCGGTCGAGTTCGGCAGGCAAATTTATGCTCCCTGACGTGTTCTGTTGGTTTGATCATGCCATGATCTGTCATCCTGACGCAACAAAGCGTGAGAAATTTCCAAAGGCCGCGCTAAGGTTCATGCTGAACGCATGAGGTATCGGGGGCGGGGCGATAAGATGAAACGGAGCGAACTGGCAGTCTTCGATGCCGAAGACGTGCGGGCCTTGCTGGACTATCCGTCCTGCATCGCGGTCGTGCGCGAGGCCATGAAGGCGCTCTCGCGCGGAGAGACGCGGCAACTGCTGCGCACGATGATTCACATGGGCGAAGGCCGGACATTCGCGCAGATGCCCGGCGCGCTATCCGACAGCGGCATGTTCGGCGCCAAGATGATCAGCGTCTTCGCCGAAGCTGGCCAGCCCGGCGTGCGCCGCCATCGCGGGCTCGTGACGATGTTCGAACCGTCGGAAGGGCGGCCGGTCTGCGTCGCCGATGCCGAAGAGATCACGCATATCCGCACGGCTGCCGCCACGGCCGTCGCCACCGACGCGCTGGCGCGCGCGGATTCCCGGATCCTTCTGCTGGTGGGCATCGGCGCGCAGGTTCATTCGCACCTGGAAGCTCTGCCTTTGGTGCGGGACTTCGACCGCATCCTGATCTGGGGGCGCGACCTCTCACGGGCGCAAGCCGTGGTCGACCGCTGGAGCGGCCGGCTGCCGGTCGAAGTGGGCGCCGACCTTGAAGCGGCGGCGGGCGCGGCGGACGTGATCTGCACGCTGACCGGCGCGCGCGAGCCGATCCTGTTCGGCAAGTGGGTCAGGCCCGGAACCCACATCAATATCGTCGGATCGAGCGGCCCGGGGCCGGTCGAGATCGACGGCGAACTCGTCGCCACCAGCCGCTATATTGCCGACAGCCGCGCCTCCGCGCTCGATGCGGCGGCCGAGTTCCTCAACGCCAGATCGGCGGGACTGGTCACCGACGCGCACATCGTCGCCGAGATCGGCGAGGTGCTGCTGGGCCGCGTCGCCGGCCGCGAGAACGGCGAACAGATCACGCTCTACAAGTCGCTCGGCCATGCGGTGCAGGATCTTGCCGCCGCCGCCCACATCTACGCCAAGCACCAATCCGGGAACGCCTGATGCCTTCGAAAAATGCCGCCGCGCTGCGCTGGCTCGCCTGCTCCACGCTCGCCCTTTCCGCCGCCGCCCTCCATGCCGAAAGCGAGCGCTTCGCCGTGATCGACAATGGCGAGAACGTCGGCCACGTCTATGCCGAGATCGACGGCAACCACGTCACGATCGACCACGACGTCAAGAGCAACGGTCGCGGACCGACCATGCACGAGGACATCGTGCTGGGGGCCGGAGGCGTGCCCGTCAATTGGACGCTGACCGGCACGTCGACTTTCGGCAATGCCGTCGACGAGCGTTTCACGGCCAAAGGCGGGGCACTGTCCTGGGCCGACACGACGGGCAAGGGGGCTCTGAAAGCGAAGACATCCACGCTCTATGTCGCGCAGGAAGGCAGTCCGTTCTCGCTCGGTATCTATGCGCGCGCATTGCTGGCCGATGCCCACCATGCGCTTCCCGCCGCGCCCGGCGGCGCGCTCTCGCTTGAGGAGGAAGCGCCGGTCACGCTGGGCGGCACCGCCTACAAGGCCTATCTCGTCAAGGGTATCGGGCTGACGCCAAGCGCGATCCTGCTCGACGATGCGGGCCGCCTCGTCGCCGCCTATTCGCCGACGAACGCCACGCTGCGCGAGGATCTGGCGACGTATGCGGGCGAACTGGGCCGCATCGCCGCAACCCGTTCGGCCGAGCGCTTCGCGGCGATCCAGAAGAAAGTCGCGCACAGCTACGACGCGCCGATCCGCATCCGCGATGTCCGCGTATTCGATCCCGCAAGCGGCAAGCTTGGCGATCCGGTTTCCGTGGTGGTCTTCGGCGATCGGATCGCCGCGATCGAACCGCTTGGCAGCCCGGCCTCGCCCGGCGAAGTGACTGTGGAGGGTGCCGGCCGGGTGGTGATTCCCGGCCTCCACGACATGCACGCGCACGTTTCGCTGCAATCCGCGCTGCTCTACATCGCCTCTGGCGTGACCAGCGTGCGCGACATGGGCAACGACAACGCGTTCCTGATCGACCTCACGCGCCGTATCGAGCAGGGTGAGGTTGCCGGCCCGCGCATCGTGCGCAACGGGTTCCTCGAAGGGCGCAGCCCCTATTCCTCGCGCAACGGGTTCATCGTCGACAGCGAGGCAGAGGCGCTGGACGCGGTGCGCTGGTACGGCGCGCGCGGCTACTGGCAGGTGAAGATCTACAACAGCTTCCATCCCGAATGGGTGCCTGCCGTCGCCGCCGAGGCGAAGCGGCTCGGCATGGGCGTCACCGGACATATCCCGGCTTTCACCAATGCCGATGCGATGATCGCGGCGGGCTACGATGAAGTCACCCATATCAACCAGCTGATGCTGGGATGGGTCCTCGATCCCAAGGAGGATACGCGCACGCCGCTGCGGCTTACCGCCATGCGCCGCACTGCCGGGCTGGACCTGAACTCGCCGCGCGTCACCGCGACGCTCGATACCATGCAGGCCAAGCACATCGCGCTTGATCCCACGGCGGTCACGCTCGAACTGCTGATGCTGAGCCGCAATGGCACGATCAGCCCGGCGGTGGCGGGCTATTTCGATCACTTGCCGGTGGGCGTCCAGCGCAACCGCCGACAGGGCATTGCGCCGATTGCCTCCCCCGCCGATGCGGCAGCCTATGATGGGTCGTTCGTGACCATCAAGGCGCTGCTGCGCGATATGTACGGCCGGGGGATCACACTGCTGCCCGGGACCGACGACCAGACCGGGCTCTCGCTCCACCGTGAATTGCAGATCTATGCCGAGGCGGGCATCCCGACCGCCGATGTGCTGCGCATCGGCACGCTCGGCCCCGAGCGCTACATGCACCGCGATCAATCCTACGGCTCGGTCGAGAAGGGCAAGTACGCCGACTTCGTGCTGCTGGACGGCAACCCGCTGGAGGACATGTCGGCGCTGCACCGCATGGCCATGGTGGTGAAGGGCGGGACGGTCTATTTCCCGTCGGAGATCTGGAGCGAAGTGGGCGTGAAGCCCTTCGCCGCCGCGCCGAAAATCAGCGTGCCGCCGTCAGCGCCCAAGCAGGCGGCGCTGACCAATGGCGACGATGTGCACGAGGACTTCGCGTTCTGATCGGGAGAAATGGGTAGGGAAGTCAGGCTTCCCTGCCGTTCCTCCTGGCGAAGTACCAGACCGCGCCCAGCACGCCCCAGATCAAGAGCAGGACGTAGGGTCGCCAGTCGGTCTCAAGCCCGACGAAGATCAGCCCCATCGCGCAGAGAGTTCCAGTGCCGCCAAGCATCATCATCTGACGGCGCGCGGGGCGGAAGCTGGCGCTGGCGTGAAGGTCCGGCCGGTCGCGCGCCACGCGCAGGGCGCAGAAGCAGATGCTCGCATATTTGGCGAGATTGGGAATGTTCACGGCGAGAAACAGGAACGTCAGTTCCATCGGCATGAACAGGCCCATGCAGCCGATCGCGAAGACCGCCAGCAGCGCCATGTGCGGCACGTGCCAGCGCGGATGAACCTGCGAAAGCACGCGCGGCAGCACGCCCGCCTCGGCCATGGCAAAGAGGCTGCGGCTGAACATCGTGAAGATCGAATTGAGGCTGGTGCCAATGGCGACGATGGCCGCCAGAACGATCACCGGAACGGCAAGCGGGCCCATGAAAGCCTGTGCCGTCTCCAGGATCGGCGCCTTGCTTCCCGCCAGCGCTTCCGGCCCGAGCACGCCCAGCGCGACGAACGCTACGGCGGTGTAGAGCACTGTCGCCGAACCGATGGCAAGGGCAATGCCCAGCGGGATATTGCGGCGGCTTTCGGCGACTTCCGAACCGGCCTCGGTCGCGGCCTCGATCCCGAAGAACAGGCCCATCAGCAGCGGCGCGGCGGCGATTGCGCCGTGGATGCCGTGCGGCAGGAACGGTTCGAGGCGAGCCGGTTCGGCCGCGCCGAACCCGCCCCAGATCGCGAAGAGGCCGAACAGCACGATAAGCGCGCCGATCATCAGCGTCTGCGCCCGCGCGGCGACGTGAACGCCGAAGATATTGGCCAGCAGCGCAAGCACGAGCACCGCGAACATCGTGGGCTTTACCGGAAGCGGCACGAGCAGCGAGACATAGCGCACGAGCACCAGTGCCAGGACGACCATCGCACCCATGTTGGCGATGATCCGCATCCAGGCGATGAAGAAGCCGAGCGTCGGGCTGAGATAGCGCGATGGCCAGACGAAACTCGCGCCCGAAACCGGATCGGCCGAGCCGAGATAGGCATAGCTCACGGCGATGAGATACATCGGCAGCGCGGCGATCAGCACCGAGAGCAGCATCCCCGGGCCCGCCAGCGCGGTCGCGGGCGAGACGGCGGAGAAGATCGACACGCCGACAGCGGTGCCGAGACCCATCGAGACGACCCCCCACAGGCCGATACCCTTGCGCAGGCTGCTGGTATGGTCACTCATGTGCAGGGATCCGCCTTGATGAACTGGACGAGGTCGGCCTGGAACCGCGCGCGGCTGGTATCGTCCGAATAGAAAACGTGGCCGCCTACGTAGCGCGCGTTGCGGTAGCGCGCCGTGGGCAGGCTGGACTGCGCAAAGAGATAGTCCGCCGCGCCGATCGTGGTGGTGGTGTCATAGAGGCCGGTGCCGACGAAGAAGCGAAGGCAGGTGTTCGCCTGCGCGTGCCGTTCCACCGTGGCCATGAAGGGCCAGTCCGCGAAAGGCGAATCCGCGCCGCCATAACGCCACTCGTCCTCGAAGCGGGCGAGCACCTTGTAGCTTGCGGCATCCGGCACTTTCAGCGTCGATGCCAGGTAGTCGGTCATCGCCTTGCCATAGATGTCCGAGATCGGCGACGAGGGATCGCCGGGCATCATCGTGGTCACGGTTGCGGGACGCTCAGCAAGGTAGCGCGCATCGTAGCGGCCCATGACCTTGCCTTCCCCGCGCAGCAGTTCGACGCGGAAGCGCTCCTTCGAAATGCGCAAGTCGTTGGCGAGGTAGAAGGCGGCGGGAATGCCGGTCAGTTCCTCCAGCCGCGCGGCAATGCGCGCGCGTTCCTCCTGCGGGAGGTCGCGGCCCCGATAGAGCGCGGGCAAGTAGATGTCGCGGGCGAAGCGGGCGGCCTCTGCCGTGACCGCCTCGGCGGTGCAGGGGGCCTTGAGCTTGCCATGGTAGCAGGCGATGGCCGCGAGCGTGGGCAGCGAGACCGCATAAGTCACCACGTTATCGGGCCGCTGCGACGTCTCGATCATGTTGAGCGCCTGCCCGAGCAGGACGACGCCGCGCACGTTGCCGCCAAGGCCCATCTCGTCCAGCGCGTCCAGCATGGCGACGGCGCGGATCGTGCCGTAGCTCTCGCCAAGGATGTAGACCGGGGCTTTCTGGCGGCCATGGGCCGCGAGCCACTGGCGCACGAGGTCCGCGGCGGCGTGGGCATCGCCGGAGACGGTGCTGTACGGCGCGGCGGCCGCGCCCTTGGGGCGCTCGGAAAAGCCGGTGCCCGGCGGGTCGATGAAGACCACATCGGCAAGGCCGTAGAGCGCCGACGCCCCGGGGATGTTTCCGGTCGAGGTCTGGCCGGGCGCCGCCGGGTCCTGCGGAACATGGGCGAGCGCGGGGCCCAGCAGGCCCATTTGCAGATAGGCCGAAGATGCGCCGGGGCCGCCGTTGAACGCGAATATGACCGGACGTTCGTGCCCGGAGGCTTTCCGCGCGGAACTCTTGCGGGCGGGCGGCTGCGAATAGGACAGGAACCCGGCGGTGGCGGGCGTGGTGTCCGCGCCGGCTGAGACAGGGACAGTTCCCAGCTCGACGCGGACATGCTGGCCCAGACCAGGGGGACTGATCTCGGCAGCAATCTTCAATGCGATGGGAACCTGTCCCGGCGCCGGCTCCTGAGCCAGTACCGGAACAGGTCCCTGCAATGCCCCCAGCAGCGCGATCGCGGCGAATTTCATCGCTCGTCCTTGCGCTCTTTCGGTGCGACCCGAGGGCTTCGGCGAAGTGGGCATCATCGTGTGTCCGTATTTCGGTGGGTTTCGCGGTAGGTCAGCAGGCTGTCGGTCAGCGCCTGAAGCCCGTAATCCAGCCGCGATGGCTCCATTGCGAAGCCGAGCCGGATATGGCCGGGCGCGCCGAAGTAGTCGCCCGGCGCCACCAGTACCCCGCAGCGATCGGAAAGCCAGCCCGAGAAGTGCAGCGTGTCCCGGATGCCCACAAGGCGGGGAAACGCGATGCAGCCGTGCTCGGGCAGGTCGCCCTCGGCAAGGCCCTGCGCGCGCCAGTGATCGTGGTAGGATTCGATGATCGGCCGCGCCCGGCCAAGCACGGAAAAGGTGTTCTCGCGGAACCGCGCCGGGTTTTCGACGACCAGCGCGGCGATCCCGTGCGCCAGGTTGGAAATGGCGAATTCGACTTCGCGCGCCATGTCGCGGATCGGGCCGAGCGTGGCCTCGTCGCCGACGATCCAGCCGCAGCGCAGGGTGGAAAGACCGTAGAGCTTGGTCACGCTGCTGATGGACAGGAAATGCGGAGAAATTCCGCGCGAGGCGGCCGGACGTGCGGCCTCGCCCGCATAGCCGCCGTAGACTTCGTCGAATACGAACGTGACGCCGCGCCGGTTGGCAATTTCAGCCAGGGCGCGGAAGGTCTCGTCATCGAGCGCCATGCCCGAGGGATTGTGCAGGTTGCTGAGCACGACGAGACGGGTCTTCGGCCCAATCGCCGCCTCAAGTTCGACGGGATCGATCTGGAACCGCGCGCCGCGCCGTTCGAAGCGGTCCACGCCATTGCCGGTGGCATGGGCGAGATTGGCGAACAGATCGAAGCCCGGGTTTTCGATCAGGATGCGTTCGCCCGGCGCCAGCAGTGCGCGGTAGACCAGCGACAAGGCGCCCGTCGCCCCGGTGGTCGTCAGCACCTGGCCTTCGCCGACGCCGTATTCCCGCGCGAGCGCGGCCACGAGGTAAGGGTTCCCGCGAACGAAGGTGCTTGTGTAGCGCGAGGTCACGCCCTTGCCGAAGCCTTCGAGCAGGACCTCGCGCAGCAGTTCGGTCGGTTCCGGCACCGAGCTTTCGAACAGGCCGACGAGCAGGTCGCGCGACGAACTGTTCCTGAGGATCGAGCGCCTGACCCAATCGGCGTAAGAAGTCGTGGTCAGGGGGGGGCTTTCGGCCATGGGTCTGTAATCTACCGGAAAGTTCGGAAGGAACGTGAAGAGCTGCGGCGGTGGCGACCAAACGTCACCGCCGCAGCCTCGATCACATCTTGACCTTGGCGCCGATCCAGAAGCGGCGGCCGAGGATGTCGCCGTAGGCGATCTGCGGGTAGGAGGGGCCTTCGTCGGTGAAGTTGTCGATACCGGCGCGCAGCGAGAAGCCGCCGAGGTCGACTTGCGCCGAGATCGAGTGGGTCAGGTTGCTGTCGAGGATCGGATTGGGATTGTTCTCGATCGTCGCGTCGTATGCGGCCTTGGTCTTGTCGAGATAATAGGCCTGATAGCTCACCCGCACCTTGCCCCGGCTCCAGTCGAGGTTGAGACGGCCTTCCCAGGTCGGCTTCTCGTACGTGTTGTCGGTGCGCGTGAAGGTCTCGCCGGTGACCGAGGTGGTGAGCAGCGAATTGTGCGTTGCGCTCACGCCGAGGTGGAACGTGCCGATGTCACCCGGCGCGAAGGTGTAGTCGAGCGCGTAGACTTCGCCGCGATACTTGACGACGCCCGCATTGAAGGTGGTGGTCGTGCCGGTGACGATGGTGCCGCCCGGGCTCACGCCGTCCGATGCCGCAAGGCGCGTGAAGGCGCTGCAGACGGTCGGATCGGGGGTCGTGTTGTCGTAGCAGGCGGAGGTGAAGTCCTCCGTGGTGAAGGCCGAGAGGCCGTCCTTGAGATCGATCTCGATGCGGTCGGCGCTGATCGTCAGGCCCGGCACGAAGGCGGGCTGGAGAACGACCCCGTAAGTGAACGTATCCGAGATCTCGTTGCGCAAGTTCGGATTGCCGCCAGTGGTGATCGTGGCGCGCTCGAAGTTCTCGGACGGGTCCTGGAAGGCGGCGAGGCGCTCGGCCGCGCTCTTCCCGGCGTTGGTGCCGTCGGCTTCTACGCCGTAGTTCGGGTTGGCCTGGAATGCGGCCAGGCAGTTGGCCTGGCGGACCGACGGGTTGGACCCGCTGCTGATACGGTCGGCATCGCAAGGGTCGAACCCGACCGAGCCCAGCGCGGTTGTCGAGGGCGCGAACAGCATGGCCAGCGTCGGCGCGCGGAAATTGCGGCTGCGCGATACGCGCAGCGTGATCCCGTCAACCGGCTGCCAGCGCAGGCCGAGGTCCCAGACCTGTTCCTTGCCCGCAATCGAATTATCGACGAGACGCCCGGCCGCGCTTGCCTCCAGCAGGCGCACGATCGGCACGTTCATGGCCTGATCGACCAGCGGAATCAGCAGTTCGCCCGAAAGCTCGTCGGTGTTGTAACCGGCCTTCTGCGCCACTTCCATGGTGCCGCCTTCGAACAGGCCGAGCTGGTTCGCTTCGAGCGGGGTGTAGGAAACCTGCTCGTCGCGGTGTTCGTAGGCGAGGCTGAACTTGACCGTTCCGCCCGGCAGGCGAACCACGTCGCCGCCGATGGTGGCGAGCAGATCGGTCTGTTCGTTGGTGTAGTCCTGGCCGGTGCGCACGCTCACGTAATTGCGCGCTGCGGACGAGACATTGCCGTTGCCGAAGGGATTGATCGGCGCGCAGGCGGGATCGTCGTTGGTGGTGTCGGCGTCGGCATTGATGCCGCAGACGATCTTGCCGCCGGACAGCACCGAGTCGATGGCATTGGCGTATTTCGTGTTGTCGACGTTCCAGCCGCGCGTCTTGCCGTTGACGCGGGCGTAGCTGCCCGAGACGCTCCAGTAGAAATTGCGCTCACCGGCCGAGAAGTCGCCGTCGAGAGCAAGCAGGGCGCGATAGGTGTCCGTCTTGTAGGTCTGCGTGTTGTCGGGCGTGAGGTCGTTGAAGTACTTCGAGAGGAACAGCGGCGCGCCTGCGGCGAACGCCGGACGCGCGGCCGAAAGTGCGGCCTTGGCCTGGTCCGTCAGGTAGGGATTGTCGATCGTGAAGATCACCGGACCGGCGTAAGTGCCGTAGTTCAGGATCGTGCGGCTCTGGCCCTGCGGGATCTCGGTGCCTTCGGTGCGCGCATAGAGCAATTCGGTGCGCAGCTTGATCGCATCGGTCACGTCATAGTGGGCGATAAGGTTGCCGGTGAACCGCTCGACCCCGGTGCGCAGGCCCGCAAGGTCGCGGTAGGCATAGCCGTCGCCACCGCTTGAGAACGGAATGCCGACCTGGGTGCCCGGGTTGTAGGGAACCACGTTGCCGCTGGAATCGAATTGCAGCGGCGTGCCGTTCGACTGGGTGAGAAAGCGCGTGAACGGCGCGGGCGTGTTGAACAGCACGCCGTTGGAATTGAACTCCCAGAAGTGCGCGTCGAACAGTTCCTTGACCGACGGAATGCCGTCGCTCGGGCCCGTATCGTCGGGATTGCTGACGGTCAGACGGCCGAGCGCGGAAAGTGGCCGGGCCGAGAACATCAGCGTCGGCGATTTCGCATAGCTGACGTCGATCGCCACGTTGCCGCGGCCACCGGCGAAGTTGGTGCCGGCCGTGCCGCGCAGGCTGTAGGTATGGAAGTCGCCGCGCGAGGAAATGCCGTTCTGGCCGTCGAGTTCGATGCCTTCGAACTTGTCCTTCAGCACGTAGTTGACCACGCCGGCGATGGCGTCGGAGCCGTAGACGGCCGCGCCGCCACCCTGGACCACTTCGACCCGGTCGAGCAGGCCCAGCGGGATGATGTTGGCGTCAACTTGCGCGTCGCCGAGCCCCGAAGAACTGGTCACCATGCGGCGGCCGTTGACCAGCGTCAGCGTACGTCCGGCGCCAAGGCCGAAGAGGTTGGGGAACTGCTGTCCCGAGCCGCTGCCGTTGCCGCTGCCGTCGGCCTGATTGAGCATGGGGCTGTTCGAAGTAAGCTGGTTCAGCGCCTGCGCGGCGCTGGTGAAGCCGCGATCGGTGATCGTCTGGGCATCCACCACGTCGAGAGGTGCGCTCTCGGCGGCACGGTCGCGGCGGATGCGCGAGCCGGTGACGACGATGTCGTGCGCGGGTTCCTCGCTGGCCGAAGCCGCCGTGTCCTGCGCGTATGCTGGCGTGGCGGCGAAGATCGCGACGAAGGCGGTGGAAACCATGAGGCCTGCCAAGCCCCGGCTCCTGCCCATTCGCTGCTGCTGCTCCCTGTTTGTCATCGAACTACCCCTCATGTTCTGTCTGAATTTCACCTGTTGGCGACGACCCTAGCCCAAGGCGTGCGGCAGGTTTTTGCGAAGTGCATGCGCGGCGGGGGGCTCCACGCATTGAAATTATCGCGCCAATGGCGCGTGAGAAATTTTTAGTCCTGCTTTGCGCGCTTTTGTGGATTGGAAATGAACGCGGACAGGTCTTGCACAAATTGGCGGCTGGCGGCCGGGTCCTCGTACATCATGTGCCCGCCGGGATAGCAATGCGCGGCGATCCGCGCGGCCAGCGCAGGGGGAAAATCGCCCGCCGCCTGCCGGTTGGCGGCGCAGCCGTTGAGCGAATCGTAGAGCCCGGTCGCCACGAAGACCCGGCTCTCGGGCGCCTTTTCGAGCACGTGCTGCACCCACGGCTGCGAGGCGCTCGGCGGACCTTCGCCCGCCATGGCGCGCGCCAGCGATTCCTTCGTGATCGGGGACTGGTCGTATTGCCAATGCTCGCCCACCGGCAGCGCGGGCACGTCGATACCGGCGTACTGGCCGCCGGCATAGCCAAGCTGGCGGCGGTAGAAATCCAGGATGGCGGCGCTGCCCCGCTTCTCGTCCTCGGCGGCATCGGTGCGGCGCATGTCGAAGATGCCCAGCGTCTTGCCCTCACCGGCCAGGAGGCCGCGCCGGAAATCGCGCGGGGAAACCCAGAGTGTCATCGCGTCGATCCGGGCGGGGGCGAGGCCTGTGTAGCGCCCCAGATCCGCGACCACTTTCGCACGCGCAGCGTCGTCCAACGCTTCGGGATGGGCAAGGGCGGGGTACCAGACCCGGCGCGCCCAGTCCTCGGACGCGGCAAGAGCAGCGGCAGGATCGGCCGCAAGCGCGGCGTCGAGCTTGCCCAGCGCGAGCGCTGTGGCGGTCCGATTGGGCAGGGTTAGCGCCCGCATCAGAGCCCGGTCGCGCTCCTCGCCCATCGGAATGCCGCCCGAAATGAGCGCGATTCCGGCAACCGGCTGCCCCTGATCGATCAGCGCTTCCGCCACGCCTGAAGCGCGCCAGGTGCCGAAGCTCTCACCGACGAGAGAGACCGGCGAACCCTCCCGGTGCTGTGCCTTCAGAAAGGCGCGAATGAACCGGGCAGTGGCCGCGAAGTCGCCGGTGGTCGAGTAGAGCCGCTCGGCCGCCTTGTCGGATGCGGCGCGGCTGAAGCCGGTACCGGCAGGATCGACGAACACGAGATCGGCGACGGCGAGCGGGCTGTCCGGATTGTCGGAGAGCGCCTCGCCTTTGAGAGTCCGGGGCCCGAGTGCGTGGAATTGCAGCAGGCGCGAATCCGCGCCGGGGCCGCCGTTCCATACGAATGCGATCGGGCGCGGCGTCGTGCCCTGCGCGGCGGCAAGATAGGCGGTGTAGAACAGGTCCGCGGCCTTGGCGCCGGTCTCGTCGGCAATGGCGATCGTGCCCGCGCAGGCGCGGTAGGCGAAGGCGCCGCGTTCGGCCGAAAGACTACCCTGCGTGCCGCTCGCGCCCGCCGGGCAGGCGGGCGGGTTCGCCCCATGAGTGACAGCGCGCGTGTCAGCATGGGCCTGCGCAATATGCGGCGCGGCGATGGCGGCGAGCAGGGCGCCGAGAATTGAAAGCGGCTTGGCGGGCATGGACGGCCTTTCGGGATCGGACTGGCGCGGAGCAAGCTAGCGCAGCCGGCGCGGCAATTTTATGCACGAATGGGTGGTGCACCCGTTCGCCATGCACCGAGTTCCGGGGGCGCTATCTTGTCGCTCGGGTCAAATGCGCAATTCTTATGCGCAAGCCTTTGCCTAGGATGCGTAAATGATCCAGCGAACCGATTCGCCTCGAATGCCGATACTCTCGCGCCGGACCGTGCTTCGCGGATCGGCGCTCGTGCCTCTGGCGCCTGCCATGGCCGGGAGCGCGCTTGCCGCGCCTGCCGCTGGCGGTTCGCTGGCCCGGCCCGGCGATTTCGCGACCTTGAGCAAGGTCTACCTCGATTCCGGCACCATGCACCCGGTGCCGCTGCCCGCGAAGGCTTCGCTCGACGCCTATCTTCAGGCGCGCGCGGAAGGGCGTTCGTGGTCGAGCCACGATGTCGAGACCCGGATCAAGGCCGCCTTCGGCCGCCTCGTCAATGTCGCGCCCTCCGATCTCGCTTTCGTGCAGAGCACCACGGCCGGTGAGCAACTGGTGGTCGACGCGCTCGACCTTCCGGCCCGCAAGGGCAGTGTCGTCACAGACACATTGCACTTCTTCGGCTCCTTCTGGCTCTATGAACAACTGGGGAGGCAAGGCGTCGACGTGCGCTGGATCCGCCCGGTGGACGGGCGCATCGATCCCGCCGCCTATGAAAAGGCGATCGGTCCCGATACGCGGCTCGTCAGCCTTTCCGCGGTCTCTACCTACAACGGCTTCGAGCATGACCTGAAGCGCATCTGCGAGATTGCCCACGCGCGCGGGGCGATGGTCTATGCGGACATCATCCACGCTGCCGGCACGGTCCCGCTCGACCTGACTGCGAGCGGTGTCGATTTCGCCGCGACTGCCTCGTACAAGTGGCTGATGGGCGATTTCGGGCTCGGCTTCCTCTATGTCCGGCCCGACCGGCTCGCCGGGCTCAAGCGGCCGCAATACGGCTATTATCAGCTCGATGGCTTCACGCCGCATGTCTATCCTTTCGATACGCCGGGAGACACGATCGCGGACGTGACGCCGCGCGCCGATGCCGAGGGCATGTTCGCGATGGGCACGCATTCGCACGGCGTGATGGCGCAGCTCGACTGGTCGCTGGCGCGGCTGCTCGAACTGGGCGTCGACAACATCACGGCGCATCGCCAGCCGATGCTGCGGCGCCTGCACGAAGCGCTGCCCGCGAAAGGCTATACCGTGGTCACGCCCCCGGAATGCCGCAGCCCTCTGCTTACTTGCGTGTTGCCCGATGCCTACAAGCGCCTGTCCGAGCCGCTGGAAAAGGCCGGGATCGCCATCACGCTCAGCCGCAACCGTTTCCGGGTCTGCCCTTCGTGGTTCAACACGATGGATGACATCGAACGCCTGATCGATGCCCTCCCGGCCCAATCTCCCGCCGTTTCCTGACAGGACAGAACCACCCGATGACCCAGACGATCCTGCGCACCCGTCTTCTTGCGCTCGCGCTTGCCGCGCTTCCGGCCACGGCCGTCCACGCACAAGACGAGAGCCTGCCGATGCCGCCGGTGTTCCTCAAGGCGATGGAGCCGATGGCGGAGCGCGATGCCGCGACCGACCGGGTGATCGTGACCCATCACAAGGGCGTCGTTGGCGGACGCACGATGGCCTACGACGCCATCGTCACCGAGACGCCCGTCTCCAACGACAAGGGCAAGCCGGCCGCCGTCGTCGTGACTTATGCCTACGTTGCGCCGGCCGCCAAGGGCGGAGCGAAACGCCCGGTGCTGTTCGTGTTCAACGGCGGCCCCGGCGCCTCGTCCTCGCCGCTGCATTTCTCGGCCTTCGGGCCGGTACGGATCGCGGACCGAAAGGGCACGACGCCGCACCTCGAGGCCAACCCGCATAGCCTGCTCGACGTGGCCGATCTTGTCTTCATCGACCCGCCGGGCACCGGGGTGAGCATGCCGGTAAAGGGCGCCGATGCCACCAGCCTCTTTTCGGTAGAGGGCGATGCCCGTGCGGTTGCACAAGTGGTGCAGCATTGGCGCGAGGCGAACCACCGGACCGACGCGCCCTTCGCGCTGGTGGGCGAAAGCTACGGCACGGCCCGCGCGCTGGCGATGCTGGGCGCAGAGAGCAAGGACAAGCTGCCTTTGCCCGATGGCGTGGCCCTGCTCTCGCTGGCGATCGGCGACAATGATGGTCCGGTGATCTCGGACGTCTCGCTCCTGCCGACGCTCGCGGCTGTCGCGTGGTATCATCAGGCCGTCGACCGCAAGGGCCTGACGGTGGAGCAATACTTCGCCGAGGCGCGCATCTTTGCCGAGAACGACTACGCCCGCGCCCTGATCGCGGGGGCCTCGCTGGCACCGGCCGAGCGCGCGCGCGTGGCAGCGCGGCTGTCCGAACTGGTCGGCCTGCCCGCCGCGCAGTTGGAGAAGGACGGCCTGCAACTCGACCGGCATGCGTTCATGCTCGGACTGCTGGGCGCCAAGGGGCTGCGGACCGGCCAGCTTGACGGGCGCGTAACGCGCGCCATCAGCGAATCGAACATGCACCCGCCCTTCGACGATCCCTCGATGACGCTGGGCGCGGAAACCGGCACGCTGCTGGCGGACTATATCGGCAAGGAGCTCGGCTATCCGCTGCCGAGCGCGTACAGGACGCTCAATCTCGGCATCAACTTCAAGTGGAACTGGGGCAAGGGAGAGCTTTACAGCACCCTTCGGTTCGCGCCTTACCTTGCCGATGCGATGGCGGCGAAGCCCTCGCTCAAGGTCATGACCGTGGGCGGCTACTACGACATCACCACCCCGCTCGCCGCCGGGCAGTTTGCGCTGAACCGCGTGGGGATCGGGCCCGAACGGCGGACATCGCTAAGCTACGCTGCCGGTCACTCGGTGTTCGAGGACGAGGGCGAACTCACGCGTTTCGCGTCCGATATGCGGGGCTGGGCCAAGGCGCTGGGGGGCGCCGCCCATTGATCCTGCGTGTCCGGGGCCGGCGTGCCGATCTGCACGGGCAGGTCGGCCGCCGGCTCCGGGCTTAGTGTGCGAGAAAGGCCGCGCAGGCGAGGTCCTGAACGATCGAGCCCAGCGACTTGTAGACCGTGACTTGCGAAGCGGACTCGCGCCCGGCGTCGAGGCCGGCGAGAATTCTGCCAATCTCGGGGCCGACGTCGTCTTCGGCGGCAAGGCCCAGTTCGACCGCGCGCAGATACTCGGCCCCCTGCGCCAGCACGCCCACGCGGTGGTCGGGAATGAAGCGCGCCCGGCGGACCAGCGCGGGATCGATCTCGACCGGCCCGGCACGGCTTGAACCGACGGCATTGATGTGAACGCCATCGGCGACTTGCTCCGAAAGCAGGATCGGCTCGGCGGCGGCGCTGACCGCGCAGATCACGTCGGCATCCTTGACCGCTTCGTCCACGCTGCTGGCCGCGCGGGTGGCAAGGCCGAAGTCCCGCTCGATCCGCGTCGCCATGGCGCGCGCCTTGGCGGGATCGCGGCCCCAGATCGAGACGGCCTCGAACGGGCGGACATGGCGCAGCGCGGCGGCGTGGTGCCAGGCCTGCTCGCCGGTGCCGAGGATCGCGAGACGCTTGGCATCCGCGCGCGCCAGCGCGTCGGTGGCGACGGCGGTCGCGCAGCCCGTGCGGATCGCAGTGACCTCACCGGCATCGACGACGGCCGCGGGCGCGCCGGTCACGGGATCGAACGTCACGATCACGCCCTGATGCGAACGGCCCTGCGCCGCCGCGCCCGGAAAGACGCTCACGATCTTGGCGCCGAAGCCCGATCCGGTGAGCGCGCCGGGCATGACGCCGAAGGCATTGCCCTCGTCGAGGTCGATGATTCCGCGCAGCAATTGCTTGCTGCCGCCGGTCGAGAGCGCGATCATCGCCTCGCGCACCAGCGCGATGCCGGTCCGGTGGTCCAGCCGCTGCGCCACTTCCGCCGCATCGATCAGCCGCATGGTCACGCGCCCCAGATGGTTTCGGCGTAGCGCAGGAAATTCAGGCCGAGGATCTTGTCGATCCGCGTCTGCGAATAGCCCTTCGCCTCCAGCATCCGCGCAAGTTTGCGGAACTGGTCGGGGCCGCGCAAGTCGACCACGAAGGGATAGGTGTCAGGCCGTTCGCCTGCCGCGCTGATCCCGGCGGCGCGGCGCTCGGCGATCTCCTTGGCGAGTGCGGCCCGATAGGCGACGAGATCGTCGATCTGCGTCACCGTGCCGTCGGTGCCGATGCCCACGTGGTCCTCGCCGCACAAGTTCACGGCATAGTCGATATGGCGTACCACGTCCTCGGCCGTCGCATGGCCGGAGAGGTTGAGGAACGGCATCGAGTAGATACCCACGAACCCGCCCCTTTCGGCCACCAGCCGCAGTTCTGCGTCGGTCTTGTTGCGCGGCAAGTTGGTGACGGAGCGGCAGCCCGTGTGGTTGATCGAGATCGGCGCCTTGGAAATGCGCGCGGCCTCAAGGCAGGTCTGCTCGCCGCTGTGGGAGAGGTCGACCATGACTTTTGCCGCGTTCAGCCGCTCGACCACTTCGCGGCCGAAGGGCGTGAGCCCCCGATTTTCCGGGGCCATCGAGCCGTCGCCAAGCTGGTTTGCCGGGTTGTAGGTGAGCTGGATCACCTTGACGCCCAGGTTCGCGAAGATGTCCACGCGCGAAGCATCATTGCCCATCATCGCGCCGTTCTGGAAGCCGTAGATGACCCCCACTTTGCCTTCCGCCTTGGCCTTGCGGATATCGGCGGCGGTCAGGATTTTCAGCAGGCGGTCGGGATGGGCACGCATGGCCGCATCGGTTTCTGCAATGGAGCGCACGCTGAATTCGAACGGGTCCTGCGGGCCCGAAACGTACCCGAGCGTGACATTGACGGCCGTAAGCCCCGAAGCGTGCGCCTCTTCCAACACGCGCGGGCTGAACAGGACCGCGTCGCCGCCTTCCGGACTGTTCGGGTCACCCAGACCACCCAGCGCGTTGATGACGATGCGCCCCGCGACCGGATCGCTTCCCCCCACGGCGGCGGCCATGGCACGCGGGCCCAGTGCGGCACCGGCCATCGCGACCGAGCCCCCTGCGATCAATGCGCGCCGATCAATCTTCATCGTCATTCCCCATTTCCTCGACCGTCACCGGCCGGTAGTCGGCGCGGGCGAATTCCTTGCCGCGCTTCACTGTCATGGCGATGCTGCGCACATTGCCGATGTCCTTGACGGGATCGGCGGCAAGCACCACGAAATTGGCAAGCTTGCCCGCCGCGATGGAGCCGGTGTCCTTCGCCTGCCCGGCCGCTTCGGCGCCGACCAGCGTGGCGGCATGAATCACCGCCAGCGGCGGCATGCCGACATCGTGGGCAAGGAAGTCCAGCTCGTCATAGAGGGCGGGCCAGGGGCTGGCGACATCGGCCTCGAAATCCGTGCCTGCCGAAACCGGTACTCCGGCTTTCCATGCCTGCCGCACCAGCCGCGCGGTGGTCGCGCCGGTGCAGCGCAGCGGGCGGATCTCCGGGTGCGTCTTGCGCAGCTTGTCGTAGCGCACGAAAAGGCTGCCGGTGGCGTCCACAATGGTGCCCTTCGCCAGCATCGCCTTGTAGAGCCCGGCGATCACCGGATCGTCGCCCGTCTTCGCCAGCAGGCTCTCGTTGACCGGAGTGTGATCCTCGTAGGAAGCGAGCATGACCGGCTCGACCTGATAGGCGAGATAACAGGCATGGCTGACGACATCGACGCCCGCCGCGATCACGTCCGCCGGGCGTGTCGGGAACACCGCGCTGTGCGCCCAGACCAGCATGCCCTGCCGGTGTGCCTCGGCGGTCAGCTTGGCGATGAGGTCGGCCGGCAGGTCGGCATAGATCTTGATCGCGGCAGCGCCAGTGCCGCGCGCCAGCGTGATCGCCGTGGGAATGTCGGTGTTCTCGTCGATGGCCTGCGCCCAGGGGGCGGTGCCCGCCTTGTAGCCCATGCTCACCGCGCCGATGCGCGGGTCGTTGAAGAACGGCGGTCCGGCGGTGACGGCAGCGGCGCGGATATCGGGCCCCGGAATCTCGCCGACCAGCGTCTGGCGGGACAGTTCGCTGACCGAGCGCAAGTCGTCGGCCATGTCGCGGACCGTGGTGACGCCGCCGTAGAGCAGCCGCCGCAGCATCGCCTGAGCACGCTTCGGGTTGGGCGGAGTGGCCATGTGGACATGGGTGTCGATCAGGCCGGGGATCACCCAGCGCCCCGCGAGGTCCACGCTGCGCGCCTGCCCGGTGGGCAGCGAGCCATGCGGCCCCACCGCGACGATGCGCTCGCCTTCGACGAGGATGTCCTGCCCGGCGCGGGCCGGCGCGCCGGTCCCGTCGATCACGGTTGCGCCCGAATAGAGCACGCGCTGCGGCGGTGCGTCGGCGGCTTTCGCACCGGCAGTTACAGCAAGGGCGGCCAGCCCGGCGAGGAGCGTGAATTTACGGAAACGTGCGACCATCCGCCGTCGCTAGGACAGGTTTGGCCGCCTTCGCAAGCGCCTCGCCGCAAGCGGGTGGGAAAATTCGAAAGTTTTTGCGCAGCGGTAGGCGGCCCGAGATTTCTCGACCGCCGCGCGAGGTTCGGCTAGGCCGGTGCGGGCCGCAACCGGAGGCGAATGAGGCATGCGCGATTGCGACGATCAGGCCGAGACAATCGCCTTCCTTTCGCAAGCCCATAGCTACGGCCTCGACACGCCCGTCGAGCGGATCGATACCCACGCCGCAATCGTGTTCCTCGCCGGTGAGCGCGTCTACAAACTCAAGCGCGCGGTGCGCTTTCCCTATCTCGATTTCTCCACTCTCGCGCAGCGCCGCAAGGTCTGCGAGGCCGAACTCGCACTCAATCGTCGCACCGCGCCGGATCTCTATCTCGCGGTCGAGCCAGTGGGCCGTCTGCCGGACGGTTCGCTTGCAATCGGGCTGGGCGAGCCGGTCGACTGGCTGGTGGTCATGTGCCGCTTCGCGCCCGAATGCCTGTTCGAAACGATGGCGCATCAGGGCCCGCTCGATCCGCTCCTGATCCGCGAACTGGCCGACGCCATCGCGGCTTTCCACCAGAGCGCGGAAGTCGTGACCGGGCCGGGCGCCGCACGGGTGCGCTCGGTAATCGAAGGCAATCGCACGAGCATGGCTGCGCTTCCCGATGGCCTGCTGCCTGCCGAGACCTGCGACGACCTCTGCCGCCGCAGCCTTGCCGAACTGGACCGGATCGCGCCCTTGCTGGACCGCCGGGCCATGGACTGCCACGTGCGGCACTGCCACGGCGACTTGCACCTTGCGAATATCTGCCTGTGGAACGGACGGCCGACGCCGTTCGATTGCCTTGAATTCGATCCCGAACTGGCGACATCGGACGTGCTCTACGATCTCGCCTTCGTGCTCATGGACCTGTGGCGCCGCGGCCTGCACGGCGAGGCGTCGCTGTTGTGCAATCGCTATTGCGACATGTCCGGCGAAAGCGAGGGGCTGGCAACACTGCCGCTGTTCCTGTCGATGCGGGCGGCGGTCCGCGCCCATGTCAGCGCGAGCATGGCCACGCGGCAGATCGACCCCGCAGCGGGCGAACGGCGGCGCGTGGCGGCGCGCGGGTATCTGTCGGCGGCGCTCGCCTTTCTCGACCGACCCCTGCCGCGCCTCGTCGCGGTCGGCGGGCTGAGCGGTACCGGCAAATCGACGCTCGCGGGCGGGCTGGCCCCGCATGTCGGAAGCGCGCCCGGTGCGCGGTGGCTGCGGACGGACGTGCTGCGCAAGCGCATGGCCGGCGTGACGCCGGAAACACGGCTGCCGCCTTCCGCCTATACGCGCGAGCAGAGCCGCGAGGTCTATGCCCGGCTGATGACGGAAGTGCAGGCGGCCGTGCGGGCGGGCCGCAGTGTGATCGTCGATGGCGTTCTGGCCGATCCGTCCGAGCGGGAGGCTCTGGCGGAGGTGGCGCGGGCCTGCAAAGTCCCTTTCACCGGCCTGTGGCTGGAAGCACCGGGCGATGTCCTGCGCGCTCGCGTCGACGCGCGCCGGGGCGATGCTTCGGACGCCGACGCCGGTGTCGTCGACCGTCAGCTCGGCTATTCGCTGGGCGATCTTGGCGGATGGGCGCGGATCGCGGCGCAGGGCGAGCCTGACGATGTGCGCGCCAGGGCGCTCGACATGCTCTCCGCGTGACGGATTGGCGCCGACGCGCTTCATGCAATTGAGTTGACCTTGCCCGTGCAGGGTATAGATCGGTGGGACAGGTGGACATGCGTCCCTATAAGTGGACCGCAACAGCGAGATTCTGACCAATGGCGACACTGCGCGAGGACAAGCCCGATGTCGAAGTGAAGGGCACGCAGACACTCATGCGTGCGCTCGACATCATGGACGAAGTGATCGACGGCCCGATCCGCGCGGCGGATCTCGCGCGCAAGCTGGACATGAGCAAGACCACCGCGCACCGCCTCGCGCAGGCGCTTCGCTCGCGGGGCTATCTTTCGGTTACGAACGACGGGTTCGGGCTGGGGCCCAAGCTGCTCGAACTGGGTGTCATGGCCACCGAGCAGATCGACTTCGTGCGCGTCGCCCGTCCGTTCATGGAAAAGCTGTCGGACGAGACCGGCTTCTGCGTCTTCGTCGGCAAGCGCGAGGGCAACTGGTCGCGCCACCTTGACCGCGTGACCGGCCGCCAGCGTCTGCGCGTGGCGACCGCACCGGGCGATCGCCGTCCCATTGCCGAAACCGGTTTGGGCAAGGCGCTGCTGCTCGATGAGGACGAGGCGGTCTGGGAAGACCTCTACCGCGAGGCCAATGGCGGCAAGGTTCCGGCCAAGGCGATGAAGGAATACATCGCGCTGATGCGCGAGCACAAGGCACGCGGCTATGTGTTGCATGACAGCGAACTGGGCGACGGTGTGCGGTCCATCGCGGTGCCGATCCGCGATGCGCGTAGGCAGATCTGCATCGCCATCTCCATCGCGAGTGCCGCGCATTATCTGACCGACGATATCGTGCCTGAGCTTGTCGCCGCGATCGTGGCAACGGCTGGCCGCATCGGCGAGGCCGTGGGCTACCGCGCGCCGAGGCGGTGACGGAGGCACGTGCGGGGTGCAGGGTGTCCGGCAAGGTAGCCATGACATCTCAACCCCGCTCAGGCTGAGCTTGTCGAAGCCCCTTGCGGGCGTGGCGCGAGGCATCGCATCCTTCGACAGGCTCAGGATGAGCGGGTTGGGTGGGGGCGGAGGAGTGCATTCCGGCACGTTGCTTTGCGAACCTCGAAACCGCGCGCAGTCCGAAGCTGCGGCAGTCCATCCGCGAGCCGTGACACCTCAACCCCGCTCAGGCTGAGCTTGTCGAAGCCCCTTGCGGGCGTGGCGCGAGGCCTCGCATCCTTCGACAGGCTCAGGATGAGCGGAGTGGGTGGGAGTGGAGGAGTGCATTCCGGCACGTTGCTTTGCGAACCTCGAAACCGGGCGCAGTCCGAAGCTGCGGCAGTCCATCCGCCAGCCATGACACCTCAACTCCGCTCAGGCTGAGCTTGTCGAAGCCCCTTGCGGGCGTGGCGCGAGGCCTCACATCCTTCGACAGGCTCAGGATGAGCGGGGTGGGTGGGAGTGGGGGAGCGCTTTCCGGCACGCTGGTTTGCGAACCTCGAAACCGGGCGCAGTCCGAAGCTGCAGCAGTCCATCCGCCAGCCATGACACCTCAACTCCGCTCAGGCTGAGCTTGTCGAAGCCCCCGCGAGCGTGGCGCGAGGCCTCACATCCTTCGACAGGCTCAGGATGAGTGGCGTGCGTGGGAGTGGCGGAGCGCATTCACACACCCCGCCACTGCTACAGGATCAGTTCCTCGCGTTCACCGGCTCGCCGAGATCGCCGTTCGCGGTGTCCTGCTCCACCAGCGGATTGCGCCCCCAGAGCTGGTCGTAGCGCCAGCCCGAAAGATCTTCCACCACCGCCTGCGCCTCGGGGCTGGTGGGCGTGCGGGCACCGCTGCGCAAGTGCTCGATCTCCGCCATGAGCACCGCGTGGGTCGCGGGCGAGAGGCGGAAGCGCATCGAGACGGCAACACCGAACACCAGCATCCCCACGGTGCCTAGGCCCAGCAGCAATGCGATGGTGTGAATGGCGCCGTCGCTCTGCCGCGCCGCGCCAGAGACGAAGCCGCCCGCCTGCATCACGAAGCCCACGCCCGCCACGGCTGCCGCCTGTGTGGCCTTGCGCACGAACGTCATGACGCCCGCGAAGCTGCCCTCGCGGCGGCGGCCGGTGACGATCTCGTCCACGTCGGCCATGTAGTTGTAGGTGGCCCAGGGGATGTAGTTGAGCGCGCCGCGTCCGAGGCCTGCGAGCACGATGGGGATCCAGACCATGTGGCTCGTGGCCGTGATGCCGCCGATCCACAGGCCGACCAGCGTGATCGCCCCTGCCGCGAAGCTGGCGGCGGCCATCTGGTAGGCGGTGCTGGGCGAGGCGCGCAGGGCCATGTTGATGGCGATCACCACCGCCACGAACTGCACGATATACATCGTGCCGAGCAGGCCCGAGGCAATCGCGGTGGTGCCTGCCATCGCGAAGATCACGAAGAAGATGAAGGCCGCGTTGAAGATGTCCTGGCTGATATAGCCGCCGAGGTAGATGCCCAGGTGCAGGCGGAAGGCGCGGATGCGCATGGTGGAAAAGAGATTGCGGTAAAGCGCCTTCAGCGCGTCCACCGGCCCCGCTGCCGTCTTGCGGTGGTCTGCGGGCAGCGGCGTGCCGCCGGGCATGTGACGCTCCCAGCTGAACAGGTAGAGCAGCCCTGCCGTTACCATGAACAGGCCCGAGAAGATCAGGCCCATGTAGAAGAAGGTATCCGCGCTGTCGCGCCCCAGCGTATTGATCAGCCAGAGCGGCAGGAAGCCCGCGAGGATGGCGGCGGCCTGCCCGAACAGGATGCGCGAACCGGCGAACTTGGCTTTCACGCGGTAGTCGCTGGCCATTTCCGCCGCGAGCGTTTCGAACGGGATGATCTCCATCGCGTAGACCAGCTCGAACAGCACGTAAGTGACGAGGTAGTACCAGAAATGCTGCCCCGGCAGCCACATCAGCGCGAAGCTGGGGAGCAACGGGATCGCGGCGAGAATGAAGAAGCGCCGCCGCCCGAACCGGCGGCCCAGCGCGGTGGTGCCGAAGTGGTCGGAGATATAGCCGATCATCGGCGAGGCGAAAGCGTCCAGCACCCGCGCCACCGCGAAGATCGTCGCTGCCTGTGCCGCCGAAAGCCCGCAAAACTGGGTGTAGAAGATCAGCACCCAGCCCGAGATGACCGCCATCGATCCGGCTCCGAGCACGTCGTTGGAGCCATAGGCGAGGTAGTTTCTCAGGCGCACGGGACGCACGGCCGCTTGGCTTTGGGGCACTACAGGATCCTTCACCGTATTGTTCTTTTGCAGGGGCCGCCTTCGTGGGCGGACCGATTGGCGTCTGTTATTATGTCGGAGTAATCGGTTTGTCAGCAGGGACGAAGCGGATCGCCTCGATCATCACGGCAGGGTCGCCGATTTCGATGGAAACCCTGTGCTGCCCCGCGCCGAGCGCGGCGGAGAGTGGCAGGGAAATACGGTTGTCGAGCACGGCGCGGGCCCAGTCGCGGTCTCCGGTATGGCGCGGCACGTTCAGCGTTTGCGCGGTACCGTCGATGCGGACAGTGAGCCGCAGCATGTCGCCATTGTCGGAAGGGTAGGTGGGCAGCAGATCGACCACCGCGCGCCAGTTTCCGGCGGGCAGGACGATGGATGCGTTTGTCGGGGCTGAAGGTGCTTCCGCGCCCAGTACCGCGCCGTTTCGGCCGAGGCCGTCGACAAGATGCCAGCCCTTTGCGCGTGGGAATTGCGCGGGCGTCAGCATGGGCAGAACGGGAGCGGCTGGAACGGGCGCGGCATCGCCACCGGCGGGCATTTCGGCGACAGCGGGCACGACCGGCGGCGTCAGGCGGAAGCCGCGCCATTGGCCGTCGGCGGGCTCCACGGCCATGATCCCGCGCCACTTGCCGCCCGCGATCTCGCGGTTGTAGCGGCGGGTGAGGGCAGTCAGTTCCGCGTCGGCATCAGCGGCGATCCGTGCGCGGCGCCAGCTTTCCGCCGGAGCCGCGTCCCGCAGCGCGTCATGCGCCTCGGCGGCGAAGAAGCGGCGGTTGGCGGCGGCCGAGGCGGAGACCGGATAGTCCAGCAGCTCAAAGAACGCATCCGCGCGGTCGGCCGGGATCAGCGGGCGCAGCGCGGCAAGGCGCTGCTCCATCGCCGCGAACCCGGCGAGGCGCGCGTCGGCCTCGGCGATGCCGAGGGGACTGGCATGCGGCTTCTCGCCCGGCAGATACCACTGGAGATGCTCGGGACGGCGCGCGAAGTTGAGACGGTAGTAATCGCCCAGCACGGCGGCGGCCTGAGCGCCGGTGCCTTGGCCCAAAGCGCGCTCGGCCCATTGCCCCACCCAAGTCCCGATCGGCTGGGCGCGTGTGCCCTCGATATCCCACGCAAGGCTCAGGAAATAGTCGATGCCCAGTTCGGCGGGCTTGATGTCGCCGACATTGGCGATCCACATTTTGCGCGCGCCGTTGTCCCACGCGCGGCCCATTTCCTCTCGGATCAGTGCGGGCGGCGTGGTCGAAAGCCATATGTAGGAGAGCGGCGCGCCGAGGTAGGAGAGGTGGTAGTAGACGCCGTTGCCGCCGCCGCGCGCCTGCTCGGCATCGTCGGGAAAGTGGCGCAGATAGCCGAAGTTGTCGTCCGTCCACATCAGCGTCACGTCGCCGGGCACTTTCAGCCCGGCGCGGTAGATGTCGAGCACTTCCTTGTAGGGCGTGAAGACTTGCGGTGCGCCGGAAATCCCGGCCTCGTCCAGCATCTGGCGCTGGTCGGCGAAGACCTGTTCCAGCGTGGCGCGGCGTTCCTCGTCGGTCTTCGGGCCGATCATGCCGCTGTCATGGATACCGCGCAGGCCGAGCGTCCAGATCGTCTCGTAGGCAGCATTGCTGCGGACCCGCTGGCGCCAGTAATCACGGATGGCATCGCGGTTGGTCAGGTAGTTGAAGTCGTCCGCCTTGCCCGTCCATTCGCCCACATTGTTGCGCAGCATCGGCTCGGCATGGCTGGTGCCCATGACCACGCCGTAGCGCTCGGCCAGCGCAGCATTGGCGGGATCGGCGTTGAAGGCGCGGCTGGCCTTGTGCATCGCGGGCCAGAGCGTGTTGGCGCGCAGCCGCAGCAGCAGATCGAAGACTTTCGCATAGGTCTTCGGCCCGGGTGCGGGTTCGTTCGGGGCGAAAGTGCCCTGCGCCCAAGGGACGAGCCCCCAGTCCTCGTCGTTGATGAAGATCCCGCGATACTGCACCGAAGGCGGCCCGAAGCGCCGCGTTCCGGCGGAGACGTAGAGCGCGTCGTGATGTTCGGGCGGAACGTCAGCCCACCAGTGCCACGGCGATACGCCGATGGCGCGCGAGAGTTCGTAGGCGCCGTAAGCGGTACCGCGCCGGTCGCTGCCGATCACCACCAGCGCCTGCTTCACGCCGGGCGCCGGGTTGGGCACGGCGGCGATGACGAAGCTTTCCCATGCACCGCGCAGCTTCGCAGCATCGATCCGGCCCGCCGCGACAAGCCGGTCGATGGCCGGGTTGCGGCCCAAAGTGCCGATCCAGATCTCGGTGCCCGATGCCGCTTTGACGCCGGTGACGGCGGTCAGGTCGCCGCGCAAGTCCTCGGCGGCGATGCGGACCACGTCGTAGTCTTCCGGCGCGGTGACGACTTGCGCGACCCGGCCGTCCTTCGCGAGAGCAAAATCCCCGCGCGCAGGCTCGAAATGCACCCAGCCGTCGCCGGGCGGCGAGGCGGCTGCCTGCGCCGGACCGGCGAGCGCGAAGCCCGCCGCCAGCAACAGGGAAGCCGCCCCGCGCATCGTCAGATATAGGTCCGCAGGAACTCGGCCAGCGCGCAGATGGCGAGGCTCTGTCCATAAGGCATCGAGGTGAGCGCGATGTCCTTGTAGAACTGGAGCGTGTCGCCCATCGCCGTGCCGAAGCTGACCTGCTGAAGCTCGCCCGTCTCGTCGATATTGGCGAGCACGCCGCGCACCGCCTTGATGCCCACGGCTTCGTATTCGCGGGGCAGGTAGCCCTTGCGCACCGCCTTCAGGATGCCATAGGCGAAGCCCGCCGTGGCCGAGGCTTCAAGGTAGCTTGTCGGATCGTCGATCAGGGTGTGCCACAGGCCTGTTTCCGCGTCCTGCGCACCTGCCAGCGTGCGGACCTGCGCGGCCAGCGCGTCGATCAGGAACGTGCGGAAGGCATCGCCGGGTTCGAGATCGAGCAGGTCGATGATCTCGGGAATGGCGATCGTCACCCAACAGTTGCCGCGCGCCCAAAGCGCCTCGGCAAAGTTGTGGCGGCCGTTGAAATCCCAGCCGTGGAACCACAGGCCGGTCTTCTTGTCGGCCAGGTACTTGATGTGGATCAGGAACTGGCGCTTGGCTTCCTCGATATAGTGCGGGCGGTCCAGCAGCAGGCCGATCTTGGCCAGCGGCAGCACGCTCATCATCAGCGTGTCGTCCCACAGTTCGCCGGGGTTCTCGTCATTGTAGACGATGTGCTGGAAGCCGCCTTCCTCGGTCTTGGGCAAGCCGTCGGGCGCCATCAGCCATTCGGCCCAGGTGTCGAGATAGGGGATATAGCGCGGATCGCCGTCCAGCTCGTAGAGGTAGGCCAGCGTGATGAAGGGCGCCATCGTGTTGATGTTCTTGGTGGGCGTGCCCTCCGCGAAGCGGTCCTCGAACCACTGGCGGATGATGTCCAGCGCCTTCTCGTCGCCGGTCTGCTCGAAATAGCGCCACATGCCAAACAGGCCGACACCGTGGGTCCATTCCCAACCGGCCCAGCCCTTGGTGTCGATCACGCGGCCGTCTTCGAGGTGCAGCAGGAATTCGCCGGTCTCGTCCTTGATGTTGACGAGGTTGTGCATCAGCAGGTCGATCGCCGCGGTGACCTGCTGGCGGGGGATGTCATGGGTTAGGGCGGCCACTCAAGTTCTCCTGTGGGCGTAGCTGCGGCGGGGCGCGGACCGGGTCATTTCAGGACTCCGTAATCGCGCGCCATTTGGCGATAGAGTTGGAGGAAGGCGGGATCGGCATCGTACCGGCCGCCATGGTTTTCGGATTTCGCAGCGCTGGCGACAGGCCCCGAAGGGGGTGTTGCACCGGGCGCTTCGGCTGCGTTCAGGCCCTGCGAAAGCAGATCGGGGCGCGGGCCTTCACCGGCATTGCGGCCATCCATCAGGAAGATCGCTTCCTGATGGCGGGTCGGCTCCCAGATGAAGCTGCCCCAGCCGTTCGGATGGGCATGGATCAGGTCATTGAGGTAGCGCTTGCGCGAGGAGTACTCGATCGCGAAGAAACCCTTGTCCGGGTAGCGGCGGCCGAATTCGGTGAACGTCCGCTCCCAGTCGCCCTGCGCCGCCTGCTGGTAGCAGGAGAAGCCGAGCGCATCGAAATCGACGCCGCGCGAAATGAGATTGTCGGTCCAGTACTGGACGATCGGCCAGTGGCGACCGAGGTGATTGTGGAGCGCGATCGGCGTTCCGGGAAGCTGCGCGCGGGTGGCGGCGATCCCGGCCTTCAGCAGGGCGGCGAACTTGTCATAGCCGCCTGCGCCCAGCACGTTCATGTGCACTTTGTCGGTCACCGGATTGCCGGTGGGAATGGTCAGCGGCACGCGGCCATCGGGCCAGAGCATGCCGAAAGTCGTCTCGTTGCCCAGGATCGCCAGATCGGGGGCAACACCGGCGGCTTTCATCGCCGCGAACGTCTCGTCGGTATGGCGATGGACGGCTTCGACCAGCTTGAGGAAGGGCAGGTTCGCCCATGCGGCAGGCTTGTTCTGATGCTGCGGATCGGCCCAGGTGTCCGAATAGTGGAGCGTCACCGAGAGGTGGAAATCGGCGGCCTTGATGCGCTTTGCGAAGTCGATGGTGCGGGGCAGGTCGCACCACGGGCCGCCGGGCTTGTCTTTCGAATAGCCGTTCGCGGGATCGACGAAGAGGCGCAGCTTGATCGCGTTGAACCCGGCGTCGCGGAAGATGGCGAGCGGGTCCTTGCGCTTTGCGTCCTCGTAATAGGTCGCGCCGGCCGCTTCGTCCTCGGGGATCCACGAGACGTCCGCGCCGATCAGATAGGGCCATGGGCGCGCACCAGCCTTTGGTGCGGCGCGGGCCATGCCGGGCAGCGCGGCAAGGCAGAGCGCGCCGGCGCTGCCGATGCCGAACTGGCGGCGGGTGAGCGCGTCCAGGGTCACTTCAGCTGATCCGGGCGGGTGGGCGCGGCGACCATCTGCACGGGGATTCCGCCCCGGACGTTGCGCAGCGTGACGAGCTTTACCGCTTCCAATGCGTCGCCGGTGGCGCCGTCGCTCGTCACTGCAAGGGCGACATGGTTGGTGCCGTGATGGTTGAGAATGCCCTCGGCGATCGGGAAGATGCGCTGCGGGCCGATGTGGGCGACGAACTGGCCCATGTTCCAGCCGTTGACGAAGATCAGCACCCGGTATTTCGCGGCCGAGCGCGGGCTCTCGGTATCGCCGAAGGCCAGCGCGATAGTGGCGTCCTGACCCTTGGGCACGGCGAGGTCGAAGGCGGTGCGGAACCATGACGTGCCGGGCGCGGCGCTGGTCGCGGGGACTTGGACGGCGGTCCACTGACGGTCGTCGAACAAGGGCAGGTGCCAGCCCATGCGCTCGCCGTAGAGGCCGCCGCTGTTGGCGGGGCCGCGCACGGGATCGGCAAGGTCTTCGCCGCCGCGCTGTCCCTGGATCTTCCATGCAATCGGCACGGCGAAGCTGCGCCCACCGGGCTGCGAGATCGAGGCCGAGATCAGTCCGCGCGCTTCCTTGTGGAAGTCGTCTGAATCGAGATCCCAGTTGTGGCCGTTGTTGCGGACCATGACCGAGAGGACATGGTTGCCGCCTGCCTGCGCCTCTGGCGGAAGGTCGAGCGTGACAGTGCCCGTGGTGATCGGGCGGGGGAGGCCGCTGGGCGTCTCGGCCTGACCGATGAACTTGCCGTCGAGCCACGCCTGAAGGAGCCCCGAACCGCCCGCACCGTAGAACAGCGAGACGGTCTTGGCGCCGGGATTGCCCTCGAAACGGCCGCGATACCAGACGTCGCCTTCGTGGAAGCCGTAAGCATCCATGGCGAGGTTCGGCTGGCCGTCGGGGCGCTGGGTGATGGTGGTGTTGGGGCGGTTGCCGCCTGCGGCCTGCCACGCGCTGTCATCGAACGCGGGATCGGTTTCGGGCGAGCCCTTGGCCATGCGCCAGCCCGTGAGGGCGGGAAGCGCAATCGGCGCCGGGCCGGGCAGCGGCGCGATGGAGGTGAGGCTGCCGATAGCGCTGGGCTTGACCGCAATGCGGGCGCCGTCCCACGAAAGGGCGCGGAGGCTGCCGGGCGCCCAGACTTCGATCGGATCCGCCGCGCCGGTATCGCCGGTGAGCGTCAACGCACCGCCCTTGAGCGCGGCGCTGCGGACGAGTTCGGGGCCGCGCACCAGAACGGTTCCGGCGGCGGTCTCGGCGCGGGTGTAATGGGTGCCCTCGGCCTCGTCGGCAAGGATCAGCGTGAGGTCCCCGCGCCCGCCTCCGGTTACGCGCAGGACCGTGCGGCCCTGATGCGCGTAGGTGAGTTTCAGGTCACCCTTGGTGTCGTTAAAGGCGCTTTGTGCGGAGCCCTCCAGAACCTCGACTTTCGGGGCGGAGGCATAGCGCAGAACGGTCTCGCCGGGCTCGCCCGCGCGGCCGTAAAGCAGCAGGAGGTCGCTGCTTCCGGCCTTCGAAACCGATTGCAGTTCCGAGGTCGAATAGACCAGCCGCTGACCGCCCAGATTTACGCCCGCGACCAGCCACTTGGCATCGAAACCATTGAGCTGCATCGGGAAACTGTAGCGCCCGTCCGGCAGCGTGGCGGTCACGGTGAAGCCCGAATTGCCCTGTCCGTTCGACGGCTTGTGCGTCACCAGCAGGAAGCGCGCGTCGGTCTCCGGGCTCTTGTTATGGTAGACCTGGATATCGGGCGAGGAAACATCGACCGCGCCCGCCGGGACCATGCCGGCAAGATCGGGCACCGAGGCGATCAGCCCGCCAAGCTGCTTCATCTCCAGCGCCTTTTCGCGCAAGTTCCGCGCCTCGGAAATGGCCGCGCCGTAGTCGTAGCTGGTGAACACCACCGGAGCAGGCAGCCAGCCCCAGCTGGTGCCGCCATAAGTCATGTAGAAGCTCTGGATGCCGATGCCGTTGGCCAGATTGGTGCCGTAGAACACCCGCTGGAACCGTTTGCCGCGTTGGACCGCGTTGCACTCGTAGCCGCCGTTCGAGCCCCAGTAATCGAACCAGCCGCCGCCGAATTCGGCAAGGAAACCGGGCGTTTTCGGCGAGGCAGAGGCACCGCCCTTGGCGCCGCCGGGCCCATAGAAGCCCCAGTCCGGTGCCGCGACGCCGCGCGTCGGCTTGCCGTCGACGGTGCAGGTGCCGCCGGGGTAGCCGTCAAAGGCGTACATGTCGTTGGGGCCGTGGACGACTTTGTCCACCGGCGATCCCTCCGGCACCCAGTAGCCGTTGCGGCCCTGATCGTTGTGGAAGATCGGCACGGTAATGCCGTCGGCGCGCGCCTTGGCATAGAGGTGATCCATGTAGCGCCGCTGGGCGGGCGTGGTCAGCGCCAGTTCGTTCTCGATCTGGTGGAGTATCACCGATCCCTTATGACCTTTGCCATCCCCGTTGATCTGATGACGGGCAATGATCGCGTTGACCTGCGTCAGCCACTCGTCGGCCGCCGCCATATATTCGGGATCGTCGGTGCGGGCGCGGGCCTTCTGGTTGACCAGCCAGCCCGGGAAGCCGCCGCGCGACAGTTCCGCGTTCACGTAAGGCCCCGCGCGGGTGATGACCCAGAGGCCCTCTTCATCGGCCATCGTCAGCAGCCGGTCGAGATCGCGGATGCCGCTGAAATCGTAGACGCCTTGCTTGGGCGAGTGGTAGCCCCAGTCGAAATAGAGCGCGACGGTGTTGTATCCGCTCGCCTTCATCTTTTGGAGCACGTCGCGCCACAGGTCCGGGCTGGGCAGGCGGAACGGGTGGAACTCGCCCGACCAGATCACCTGCCGCTTGCCGTCGATCATCAACGAGCGCGCGTCGAACGAGACGCGGCCGAATTTCCGGACCGGCGCCGAAAGATCGGCCGTGGGCTTCGCCTCCTGCGCGATCGCGGGAAGCGGGACAGCCGTGAGCAGCAGGGCGGTGAGCAGCGCGCGTTTCATGTTGCTCAGTCCATGTGGAACATGAGCGGGAGCGGCCATTCCTTCGGCCGATTGTCGGGTTCCACTTCCATCAGCGGGGCCATATGGTCCCACCAGCGGCGCATCACCGGGTGATCGGGCAGGGTATCGCGGGTATTGCCGGGCGCGGCGCGCAGCACGGCGAAGAGCGCAAGGCTCTGCTCGTCGAGGAAGATCGAATAGTCGTAAATCCCCGCTTCGGTCAGCAGGGCGGAGAGTTCGGGCCAGATCGCGTCATGGCGGCGGCGATATTCCGCAACCGTGCCGGGCTTCAATTGCATCCTGAAGGCGTGGATCGACCCCGTCCCGGTATCCGGCACCCCTATTCTCCCGTTGTTCCATTATGTGGATATCAATACCGATATTTGGTAACCGATCCACACGCCTCGGTCAATCGTCATTTGGCCGGAGCGGCGTGCGCGAAAAGCGCGGAAATGCGACGTTTTCGAGATGGATGGGCGGTCGCGCCTCGTTTGCCAGCGTTTCGGCGCTGAACCGATCCACGGAAAGCTGTTCCACATGGCGGGCCCAGAGCGCCCATGCCGGAAGCACGCCGAACATGCTGGGTTCCGGGTAGGCATTCGCGTGATCGGGCACGGGGCGCGCGGCATCTTCGGCGGTTCCGCCCGCCATTCCGCGCGTCCCGTAGACGAGATGGACATCGCGCAGGACGATCGATTCGATGGGCCGCTCGGCCAGGCCTGCGAAAGCGGCGGGGAAGCGCGGATCGATTCCCCGCGCGTCGATCTCTGAAAAGACCACGCGGCGCACCGCGCCGATCCCGGTCCCATCCGGCCCGCGCCTCCGGTCTCCGAGGCGCACGAACAGCGGCGCGGTGGTGACGTCGCGCATGACGAGGCGGCTGGCGACGATGTTTTCCATGACGCCGCCGTCCACCGTCTCCAGCGCGAGGCCCCGGCAATGGGTGAAGGTGCAGTCCTGCACCACGACATTGCGGTAGCCGCCGTTGCTTTCGGTGCCGAGCTTGATGCGGCCGGTCACACGGTCGCGATCCGGCGCGAATTGCTGCGTCTTGCGCCGGGTGCCGTCGATCAGCGTGCCCAGATCGTAGCCCGAGACCGCGCAGTCGCGGATCATCACGTTTTCAGCCGCGATGGGCTCGCCCAGTGCAAGGCTGGACTTGAGCACGATGCCGTCGTCGTTCGGCGAATTGACCTTGCAGCCGCGCACCAGTGTATCGCGCACGCTGTCGAGGTCGATGCCGTCGCGGTCGGTGTCGATGGTCAGGTTCTCGATCAGCAGCGCGCTGGTGCCGGTGGCGAGAATGGCAAAGTGCCCGCCCTTGAGCACGGAGAAGCCGGATAGCCGGATATTGCGGCCACGCTTCAGCGCGATGGCCTTGTTGCCGAGGCCCTGCATGGCGGCGACGGCGGGTTCGAGATCGGCGATCTGCCGCTCGCTCATGCCCTGCATCGAAAGCGGACGCTCGCCGGTCTGCGCCTTCCAACGCGCGCCGGGGCCATCGCGGGTGAGGCCAAGGCCGTGGATCAGGCCGGGGCCCTCGACGCTCACGTCCTCAAGGTCTTCGCCCCAGATCAGGCTGTTGCGCCAGTGGCTATGGCCGAAGTCCTGATAGAGGCCGGGGGCGGGCTCGGGCAGGTCGTAGCTGCCGCCGTGAAGCGCCGGATCGGCCGCGACGATCGTCGCGCCGCGCTCGAATACCAGCCTGATCCGGCTCTGGAGGCGGATCGAGAAGCAGAGATAGCGCCCGGCCGGAACCAGCACCGTACCGCCGACGCGCGCGGCTTCCGCAATCGCGGCGTTGAAGGCCGGGCTGTCGATCGTCGCGCCGTCGCCCTTTGCGCCGAAGTGGCGGACATCGAAACGGCCCTCGGCCGCGAGCAGGGATTGCGGCATCAGGGCTCCCGTCAGGCAGAGGCCGGAGAACAGGCGGCGAGGCATGTCCATCCGCTTAGCTCCCTTCCGGCTTGCTTTCTTCGAGCGGAATGCTGGGCGCGATCGGCATGGCATCGGGCAGCGGCGGATGGGCGGGATCGAAGTCCCCAAGCGTGACGTAAGGCGCGAGTTCGGGGATCTTCTCGCGCACCTGACGGGCAATGGCGGACGCGAAGAGCCAGGCGCCGTAGTTGCTGTTATGCGTCTTGTCCTTGCCGTCTTCCGCAAAGGCGCGCGGCGAGACTGCGGGGCCGAGCGCCTGCATGATCGCGATGCTGTCGCGGTTGAGGTCGATCAGCGGCACGTTCTCTTCCGCCGCCACCTTACGGACGGCGGCGGCATAGGCGCCGAGCGTGTCCTTGATCTTGCCCGCCGCGTCGAAATTGCGCCGCTCGGGCGAGGTCACCAGCACGGGATGGACGCCGCGGCGGCGCGCCTCGGCAATGTAGCTGCGTAGGTAAGCCGGATAGGTCAGTTCGGGATCGAGGTAGGTCATCGGCCATTCGGCCTTCTGGTCGTTGTGGCCGAACTGGATGAACAGCCAGTCCCCCGCGCGCACTTGCGTCAGCACCTTGGTAAAGCGCAACTGCGCGATGAAGGACTTGAGCGTCGCGCCGGACTTGGCGTGGTTGGCCACGGCGACGTGGTCGTCCAGCATCGCAGGCAGCATTTGCCCCCAACTGGTGAACGGTTCGGTGTACTGGTCCGCCACGGTGGAGTCCCCGGCAAGGAACAGGCGCGGCGCCTGAGCGGGCTCGATGCGGATTGCAGACACGCGCGGCTGGCCGAGGAATTCGAACGTCAGCTTGTCATCCCAGCTGAAGCTGGCGAGATCGCGCTCGTCCAGCAGCACCGTCTGGCCGAAGCGCGGCGCGCCTGCGGGCTGGGCGGGAAGGTGGGCATCGCGCACATCGACCAGAAAGGTGCGGGTAACCGTCTGTCCGCGCCGGGTGGCGACATCGCGCAGGAACAGGCGGCGGCTCTCGGCCTTCACGGTGGTATTCCCGGCGCTGCGCTTGTCTCCCAGTGTCAGCGTCACGCGGTAGATGCCTTCGGGCAGCGCCACCGAATAGAGGAACCCGCCGGAGGGATCGCGGCGTTCCACGCCGCTGCCGCCGGGGCGGTAGGCGGGCATCTGCTCGGGCGTCTTGCCGGCAAGGTTGATCTGGATCGCAGGCACGTCGGAAGCGGCACCGCCGGTGACGGAAGCAAGGGCCAGAGCAAGCGCCGTGGTCAGGGACATGTCGATCCTCTCCAGATCATTTCATCATGGGCCGCATTGGGATTATGTCCCATATGACGGTTTATGATCGCATATATCGGGAGCCGCAAAAGTCAATCCGCGCGGGCCGGATCCGGTGCGGCAAGCCGCTCCCGTCATGCGTGGAATTAAGGGGTATGGATCGTTTGGAAGCGATTTTGACTGGAAATGATCGAAAGTGCCATATATGGTAACACGTGATCCCACATAATGGGACTAACAACAGAGCCATATTGGGAGTGAGATAATGGGTAGGGCGACCTCCAAGTCCGTCATGTACAGCCGCGTATCGGCCCCGGCGCTGGCTCTTGCCGCGCTGATGTCTCTGTCTTCACATGCTTTTGCGCAGGATGCCGCGCCTCAGGATGCGAGTGCGGATCCGGCACCCAGCCCCGAGGACATCATCGTCACCGGCTTCCGCGCCTCGCTCAACGCCGCGCTGGCCGACAAGCGCGACCAGACCGCCGCGATCGACACCATCAAGGCCGAAGACCTCGGCAAGTTCCCCGATTCCAACCTTGCGGAATCGATGCAGCGCATTCCCGGCGTGGCGCTTCAGCGCGGTGACGGCGGCGAGGGCAAGAATATCTCGGTGCGCGGCCTTGGCGCCGATTTCACCCGCGTGCGCATCAACGGCATGGAAGCCGCCGCGCAGACGGGCGGCTCGGACATCTACGGCGCGGGCAACAACGGCCGCAGCTTCGACTTCAACGTCTTCCCGACCGAAATCTTCTCGGCGCTGACCGTGCGCAAGACGCCATCGGCCGATGTCGAGGAAGGCTCGCTCGGCGCGACGGTGGACCTCTCCGCGCCCCGGCCGATGGATCAGGCGCAGGACTTCGTGTTCTCCGCCACCGGGCGCGGTGTGTGGAACGCGCTGTCCAAGAAGGTCGATCCGCGCGCTTCGGCATTGGTCTCCAAGAAGTTCGGGGACAGCGGCTTCGGCATCCTGGGCTCGCTCGCCTATCAGAAGCGCACCACGCGCGAGGTGGGCTATTCGGCGGTGGATATTCTTTCGGCCAACCAGAACGGCATGTTCTGTTCGCCGATCGGCTTCGCGCCGCAGAATCCTGGCAACAGTGCCGTGACTGGAGCGGACGCGAACAACTGCTCTACTGGCAATCCGCGCACCAGCACCACCGATGCCTACCAGACCATCTACGATGCCCGCCGCGAGGATATGCCGAATACCGCCGGCAGCGGCGCGTTCTTCCCGCGCATCCCGCGTTACCTGAATTCCGACCAGACCCAGGAGCGTATCGGCGGCACGTTGTCGCTTCAGTACAAGCCGGACGACGATACCGATATCTCGCTCGATTTCCTCTATTCGCGCCTGAACGTCACGCGTGACGACAACTATATCGAGGCAATCTCGTTCGGCCGTTCAGCGTCGAACCAGGGCTACCCGATGATGTCGATCAAGGATGCCCAGCTTTCCGATCTTGGGTCGGTGCAATATGCGCTGCTGGACGGCGTGGACGTGCGCTCGGAGGGCTTGCACTCCAAGTATTCCACCACGTTCAAGCAGATGAACCTGAACTTCATGCACCGCTTTACGGATCGGCTGACGATTGACGCCAAGTTCGGCCTCAACCAGTCGGTCTGGAAAGACAAGGTGCGCATGCAATACTTCATGGACGCGCTGGATACCGACAATTTCTCGATCGACTATACCGGCGGCGGGCGTACGCCGGTGCTGGGCTTCGGCTTCGACGTGTCCGATCCGAACAACTTCCTCTACGGCCCGACGCCGGGCGCGGGCATCGTCACCGGCGGGTTCAGCCTGCAGGGCAAGCCCGCCAGCAACACCACCGATGGCGTGCTGGGCGAATTCAACGCGCATTACGAGGTCTCGGACGCGTTCAAGATCCATGCGGGCGGCCAGTTCCGCTCCAGCGACTTCAAGCAGCGCCTCACTACTTATTACACTGCCGATACGCTGGTGCAGGCGCTGCCTTCGGGCGTCTCGCTGGCGGATATCACCACGCAGATCACGGGGATGGACAAAGTCTGGGGCCATGGCGCTCCGTCGAGCTGGGCAACGCTGGACTGGCAGAAGCTGGCGGACACCTACAACCTGTTCGACGCGCGCACTTGCACCGGCTGCGGCGAAACCAACCCGGGCGTGAAGGAAGAGCAGAGCAGTGCCTACCTGATGGGCACGTTCGACTTCTCCGACGCGGTGGGCTTCGGCCTGCGCGGTGACGTGGGCGTGCGCTACATCCACACCTGGCAGCGTTCGACCGGCTACATCAACCTGTCGGACCCCACTTCGCCCACCGGCCTCACCGGCCAGTTCCGCGCCGTTTCGCGTAGCTACGACGACTGGCTGCCTTCGGCCAACATCGTGTTCGAGCCGGTGAAGGACCTGCTGCTGCGCCTTTCCGCCGCCAAGGTCATGTCGCGCCCGGCACTGACTTCGCTGGCGCCCACTGTGACCATCAATCCCACCACGCGTTCCGGCTCGCTGGGCAATCCATTGCTCGAACCGATCCGCGCCAATACGTTCGACGCGGCGGTGGAATGGTACTTCCGCCCCGGCTCGCTGCTGTCTGCCGCGTTCTTCTACAAGGACATCAAGACTTACGTGCAGAGCGTGAACTCGCTGGTGCCGTTCAGCTCGCTGGGCCTGCCGAACGAACTGCTGATCGGCAGCAACACCACGCCGGATGAGCTGTTCAACATTTCCACGCCCACCAATACGCCGGGCGGCCCGCTCAAGGGCGTGGAACTGAACGCGCAGATTCCGTTCAACTTCGTCTCGGGCTTCATCAGCCACTTCGGCGTGCTGGCGAACTACACGCACGTGATGTCGAAGATCAATTACTGCCTCTCCAGCTCGGGCGGCGTCTGCACGGTAACGACGCGTGACGATCTGGTCGGCCTGTCGAAGGATACCGCGTCGGGCACGCTGTACTGGGAGAACGCCAAGTTCTCGATCCGCGGCACGATCAACTATCGCGGGCCGTTCATTCGCGGCATCCCGGCCTCGCCCGGCAGCGATCTCGTCGGCAACCACGCGACCACGTATGTCGATGCCTCGGCCTCGTACAACCTGACGGACAATGTGAAGCTGATCCTCGAAGGCACCAACCTCACCGACGAGCAGAACAGCCTCTACACCGACAGCGAGCGCCAGGACACGCTGTTCCAGACGCGTGTCGGCCGCACGATCTCGGCAGGCGTCAACGTGAAATTCTGATTTCGAAGATCCCGGCGGGGCCCTCCCGCGCCGGCACTGACGGCTCCCGGACCTCCATCCGGGAGCCGCTTTTTCAGGTACCGCCCATACGGCGTTCGAGCGCGGCGAGAAGCCTGCGGTCGATCCGCACCAGCGAGCCGTGGCGCGCGCCCTGCGGCATGACGAGACGGTCGCTCACATCCTGCCAGTGGATCATGTCGCGCGTGGCCATCGCGCCCCAGCGGCCGTCGCGGTAGACATCGTAATAGCAGATGAGCTCGGCGCCGATCCGGGTTGTCATCGGGCCTTCCACCCACGAGGGGGTGAACGGCTCACCAAGCGGCGCGAAGGGCCCCAGTGGGCTCCCTGCCGAAGCGGTACGCAGCCACTTGCGCGGCGGGTTCACGGTCTCGTCCTTCACCACCAGCCAGAGGCCGCCGTCCGGTGCGTGCGCAAACGTGCCGTCGATCACGCTGAAGCCGGGATCGTAGAGCACTTGCGGCGGCGCGAAAGTCTCGAAATCGGCGGTGGTCGTGTACCAGAGCCGGTGATTGTAGCCGCTCTCGGAGGTGCCTGCCGTTTCGGGGAACCGGCCCTCGACCGTGCTCGACCAGAAAATCACCGTGCGCCGCGTGGCCGGGTCGTAGATCGCCTCGGGTGCCCAGCAATTGCGGGTTCCCGGCACCGAGGCCATGACCGGCACCGCGCGCTGCGGCGTCCAGTTCACGAAATCGCGCGTGGTGGCATGGCCGATCGTCACGCCTTCCCACGCTGTGGTCCAGACGCAGTGCCACGGCGCATCGGGCCCTTCGCCGCGCCAGAGGAAGGGATCGCGCAGCAGCTTCTTCTCGCCGACCTCGGGCACGAGGAACGGCTTGCCGCCGCCCCCATCGCCCCCCAGCGTGCGGAAGGTGAAACCGTCCTCGCTGACGGCCAGTTTCAGCCCGTCCGCCTCTCCCTTGCCGGTAGTGAAATAGGCGAAGAGTAGCGGACCTTCGGGCTCGGCGGCGCGAACGCGCGTGGTCGCGCAGCCTGCGAGCGCCGCCGCGCCAAGGCAGAGCGAGCGCCGGTTGAATGCAAGGCTCATCGCCGTACCTCCTTCGGTGGCGCGACTTCCATGATGGCGGGGCAGCCGCAGTCCTTCTCCTTGGGTTCCACGCGGCGCCCTCCACTCGCATCAAAATTAGGCGGCATAATTTTGTTCCGATATATGGAATTCAATTCCTTAATATGATTGACTGGCTGGGTTTCGCAAGCCATCGATACGCCGGCGGCAGAGAGGAGTAGTGAAGGTGCGGATATCCTGGCGAAAGGGAAAACGAACACTCGCATTCATCACCTTAGCCAGTGTTGCGGTTCCGGTCAGCGGGTCCGCTGCCGAAACGGGCAAGACAGTTGAGCTTCGTTCGCACATTGCCATCTCGGCAACCGCAAGCGGCCCGACGATCGATCCGAACATCTATGGTCAGTTTGTCGAGCACCTCGGGCGCGGTGTGTACGAGGGCATCTGGGTTGGCCCCGATTCTACGATTCCGAATGTTCGCGGTATTCGATCGGATGTTGTCGCTGCGCTTCGCCGCCTCAAGGTGCCGGTCATTCGCTGGCCAGGCGGTTGTTTCGCCGACGGCTATCATTGGCGCGACGGCATCGGTCCGGCCGACAAGAGGCCGCGCGGGCTCAACGCCGCCTGGGGCAAGACGCCCGAAACCAATGCCTTCGGCACGCACGAATTCATGGATTTCCTCGGTCAGATCGGCGCCAAACCGTTCGTTTCGGTGAATCTGGGCAGCGGCAGCGTGCGGGAGGCCGATGACTGGCTTCGCTACATGACCGCTCCGCAAGACAGCGCACCGGGGCAGGAGCGGGCAGCCAACGGCCACGCCTTGCCTTGGGAAGTGCCCTTCATCGGGGTGGGTAACGAGAGCTGGGGCTGCGGCGGCAACATGACTGCCGACACGTATGCGGCGGCGTTCCGGCACTACGCGGCTTTCCTGCGAACCTATTCGGGCGAGCGCGCCAAGCTCATTGCCGTAGGTGCCGACACGGACGATTACGCTTGGACGGACCGTGTAATGGCGCAGGCGATGGTTTGGCGGCCGCACCCGACACCGCTTGGGTTGACGTCGGACAAGCCATTGATGTGGGGGCTGTCCCTGCACTTCTACACTTTCGCGGGCAATGACTGGCATGCGAAGGGACGGAACGTCGGTTTCGACGAAAACGGCTGGGCGGCGGCGCTCGCGCGGGCCGATCTGACTGACGAGATCATCCGCCGCCACGCGGAGATCATGGACCGTTACGATCCCGGCAAGCGCGTCGCGCTTGCAGTGGATGAGTGGGGCGGCTGGTTCGAGAGCGAGAAGGATGCGCCTTCGCAGCTCTATCTGGAAAGCACCCTGCGCGATGCGCTGATCGCGGCAAAGAGCCTCAATATCTTCAACCGCCATGCCGACCGGGTAAGAATGGCGAACCTCGCGCAAATGGTGAACGTCATCCAGTCGCTGGTGTTGACGCGCGGGCCCGCGATGGTCGTCACGCCGACTTATCATGTTTTCGACATGTACAAGGTACATCAGGGCGCACAGGCATTGCCTGCCACGGTTGAGACGCCGGATTACGTCTGGGGCGATGTTCGCCTGCCCAGTATCGACGTGTCGGCGTCCCGCGATGCAAGCGGCAAGCTGCATGTCACCGTAGCCAATCTCGATCCGGCCCGAACGAACCGATTGAGCATTCATCTGGACGGTGGCCCATGGCGCCGGGCAAGCGCGCAGGCGCTCACCTCCGACCGCATCGATGCCCACATCACCTTCGACAAGGCGGATCCCTTCGTGCCGCGTCCATTGCCGGTGCGCCTGTCGGGCGGTGACGTGGAAGTGGTTGTGCCTTCCAAATCAGTGACCGTGCTCGAAGTCGAGTGAAACGCCCCAAAGAGCCTATCAAGCGGAGAGATGAAATGAAGGCAAAGGTTGTCGGTCTGGTCGCCGCCGGGCTCACCGCATTCTGTGCTTTGGCCGCGCCCGGCATGGCGCAGCCCGGCGATGCAGGCTCGGGAAAGCAGTTGGAAATCGTGCCGAACCTTGCGGCCGAGAAAGCGTTGCCGGTTCCGTCCGATCGTGCGCTCACGGCTTACCTTCTGGTCTATTTTCGGGACGAGACCCATTCGCTGCATATCGCCGTCTCGCGCGACGGTTACACATTTACGGACGTGAATGGCGGCAAGCCTGTTTTGAAGGGACGGAATATCGCCGAGCAGAAGGGCATCCGTGACCCGCATATCATGCGTGGTCCCGATGGTGCCTTCTATCTCAGCATGACCGACCTCCACATTTACGCCCAGCGCGAGGGACTGCGCGAAACGGAGTGGGAGCGTCCCAAGGAGACCCATGGCTGGGGGAACAATCGCTCGCTGATCTTCATGAAGTCGCGTGATCTCATTCACTGGACGCATGCCATCGTCCATGTCGACAAGCTCTTTCCCGAAACCGCCAACCTGAGCGCGGCCTGGGCGCCGGAAACGATCTACGACCCGAAAGCGCGCAAGATGATGGTCTATTACACCACGCGCGATGGCACCGGCACGGAACACATGGTCTATTCCTATGCCGACAATGCCTTCACGACGCTAACCCGTCCGCCGCGCCCGCTGTTCACCTATCCGAAGGCGAACGTCGGTTCGATCGACGGGGATATCACGCGCATCGGAGACAAGTTCCACTTGTTCTACGTCGCACATGACCGGCCCGGCCATCTCCGGCAGGCGATCTCGGACAAGATCAACGGTGAATATGCGTTCGATCCCACGCCCGTCGATCCGGAGACGGTGGGGACGGAAGCACCCAACCTTTGGCGCCGTGCAGGAACCGGTACTTATGTGCTGATGTATGATGTTTTCGGAGCGAAGCCCAACAATATGGGCTTTTCCGAGACGACGGATTTCAAACACTTCCGCAATCTGGGACGATTCAACGAGCCCGGCTCTCCGATGAAGACGACTAACTTCTCGGGGCCGAAGCACGGGGCGGTTATGCCGATTACGACGAGCGAGGCTGCCCGGCTCGAAGCGTATTTCGCCAATCGGTAGGATTGGGGAGGCCCGCCTCGCATTGCCGGCGGGCTGTGGAAAATTTCTGGAAAAGTAATGTTTGACCGAATCATTGGGCGGACTTAGAGGGCCTCTCACCGCAGCGGACCACATGGTTTCTACGGTCGCCAACATAGACGGACAGCTGGTTCCCCCGATCGCAAGAAAGCGGGGAGCGATGGTTGTCCGGCTTTACTGTTCGGTGGGGCCTTCGGGTTCGGATCTTTGACATTGTCGGTTTATGATGAAGGGACATGTGGGCGACGGCGCCTGCACCCGGGGCTTCAGGGCTCGGTGTTGCAGTAGATAGTCGTTACCTAAACATGTCCTT
>NZ_SLVB01000011.1 GCF_004341845.1 Novosphingobium sp. PhB165
GCCCGACAGCGCTGCCCAAGGCAGGCCACCACAATTTGCAAGCTTCCTCCTTACCCGGTCGGCTTTCCAAGCCGGCCGGGCCTCTTTTTGAGCGCGACCTGTCCGTCGCAGCCCCTCGACTATAACGAGTGCCTTGCGGTTGAAGATCCGGCGCGCTCGACTTCCAACCGACGAGTGTGGCTGAACATCGTGTAGCAGCCGTTCCACCGAAGCTTGTCCCCATGGCCGGACGGGTGTTGGCTCCGAGCCACCCTCAGATCGACGCCAATCAGGGAGCTGGCATCGGGGACCTCCATGCCGCCATCCGTGCTTTCAACTTGCAGAAGATCGCCTTCCTTAAGCCGTGCTTGCTGCAAACGTGCACCGTGAGAGCCCCGCCTCCGATGCCGTGACCATCCCGAAAATCCGCACCTTGGCGAAACGGCTTGCCCTGGTGCCACTTCCTGATGGGCATCCCATAGATCGCCGCGAGGAACCTTTTGGGAGGCAGGTCAGTGCCATGGGCGCCTTGGTGCGTCCGCATGGTTACACTTTTGTCGCAGATTTCACCTTTGTCGCAGGGCCGCGAAAATTTCCCTTGAATGAATCGCGAATCATTCGCATTAGCGCCGCATAATTGATACTCATTAGCAACAAGGGGGAATTTCGTGTCTCTGTCCCGTTTCCGCAATTCGTCGTCGCCTGCCTTCCTCGCGCTGGGATGCGTTCTTGCTGCTTCCCCCGCGCTGGCGCAGGAAGCCCAGACCGCCAGCGCACCCAAGCTCGGCGGCGTGACCGTGACCGACACGGCCATCGACGAGGATAGCTACAAGGTCGACAAGGTCGATTCCCCCAAATACACCGCTCCGCTGGTCGACACCCCCCGCTCGATCACCGTCATCCCCTCGCAGGTCATCCGCGACACCGCCTCGGCCTCGCTCACCGAAGCCCTGCGCACTGTGCCCGGCATCACGCTCGGCGCCGGCGAAGGCGGCAACCCGCAGGGCGACCGCCCCTTCATTCGCGGCTTCGACAGCCAGGCCAGCACCTACCTCGACGGCGTTCGCGACATCGGCGCGCAGAGCCGCGAAGTCTTTGCGGTTGAGCAGATCGAGGTCGTCAAGGGCTCCGACAGCTCGATGGGCGGCCGTGGCAGCGCCGGTGGCAGCATCAACCTCGTGTCGAAGACCCCCACGGCCGACCGCTTCGCCGCCGCCAGCGGCAGCGTCGGCACCGACGACTACAAGCGCGTCACGCTCGACGTGAACCAGCCGCTGAACGACTTCGTCGGTGTTCGCCTCGCCGCCATGTACCACGATCAGGACATTGCCGGCCGCGATGCCGTCTGGTCGAAGCGCTGGGGCGTCGCGCCTTCCGTCAAGCTCGGCCTCAATGGCCCGACCAGCCTGACCATCGGCTACTATCACCTCGAATCCAACGAACTGCCGGATTCGGGCATTCCCTATCTCTACACTTCGGCCAACGCCCCCGCCGGCGTGACCGAAACCGCTCCGGCCGAGCACTTCACGACGATCAGCGGTGTCGATGTCGACCGTCCGCGCGATGCCTTCTACGGCCTCAAGGACCGCGATTTCCGCAAGACCAACGTCAACAACCTGACGATCCGCGCCCAGCACGAGTTCGACAACGGCATCACCCTGCGCAACACCTCGCGCTATGGCCGCAGCGAGCAGGACTACGTCCTCACCCAGCCGGACGACCAGCAGGGCAACGTCTACGGCGTCAAGAATGCCGCAGGCACGATCACCGCTCCGGGCAATCAGGTCTGGCGCCGTGCCAACACTCGTTACGGCTATGCCGAGGGCCTGATCAACCAGACCGACCTGTTCGGGGATGCCAACCTCTTCGGTCTCAAGAACAGCTTCGCCGCCAGCCTTGAATTCGCGCGCGAAAAGGCCTCGACCGGCTCTTACGTGTCGAACGCCGCGACCGGCACCGCCATCGCGACCGGCTCGACGGTCAGCCCCCGCTGCAGCGCGAACATGGTTGCCCGCTACAACTGCACCTCGGTCGACAACCCGAATCCGAGCGATCCCTGGGTGAGCTACACCGGCGACGGGACGACCATCCCGACGGACATCGTGCGCAGCCTGCCCAAGACCCGCACGCTGACGCGCATCGACAGCTGGGGCGCCTCGCTGTTCGACACCGTCACCATCACCGATAATCTGCTGCTGAACCTCGGCGGCCGCTACGACCACTACAAGACCGTGGTCAGCCCGGGCCTCGCCGCGACTTCAACCGCCAACCGCCTCTATGTCAGCCGTACGGACAACCTGTGGAACTACCAGGCCGGCCTGGTCTTCAAGCCCACTGCCGACAGCAGCATCTACATCTCGACCTCCAGCGCCGCGACGCCTCCGGGCGCGTATCTGGGCCAGGGTAGCGAAGGCAACGCGCTCAACACCACGATACCCACGTCCCCGACCGCGCCAACACCGCAGGAACTGACCGACGCGCTGAAGATCGAACGGACCAAGTCCTACGAAGTCGGCACCAAGTGGAACCTGTTCGACAACACGCTCTCACTGTCGCTCGCAGCGTTCCAGACCCAAACCAAGAACGCGCGTACCACCGGTGACAACAACACTGTCGTCTTCGTTGGCAACCGCCGCATCCGTGGCATCGAATTCGGCTTCAACGGTAACATCACGCCGGAATGGAGCGTCTTCGGCGGCTACACCTACATGGACGCCAAGATCGTCGACGGCGGCAACTCCGCGCCCGTTACCGTCAAGGACACCGTCACCGGCCAGACCGTCACGATCAATACGCCGTCGCCCAGCACCGGCACGCCGTTCCCGAACACGCCGAAGCACAGCTTCACCGCGTTCACCAACTACAACGTGACGTCGAAGTTCACGCTCGGCGGCGGTGCGATCTACATGAGCAAGATCTACGGCGGTATCCAAAACGTGGGATCGCCTACTCTGGCCAATGGGCAAATCACCATGCCGCGCACCCTCGCCCGCATGGTGCCGAGCTACTGGCGCTTCGACGCCAGCGCCTCGTACAAGATCAACGACATCGCACAGCTTCAGCTGAATGTGCAGAACGTCTTCAACGAACTGTACTACGACAAGGCCTACACGGCACACTTCGCCAGCCAGGCTCCGGGTCGTACCGCGATCCTGACGCTGAACGTCAAGTACTGAGACCAGACGCTTTAAACGAACGGCCCGTCCCTCACCGAGGGGCGGGCCGTTTGCCGTTATGGGTTAGGCCAGAAGGTCTTCGTGGAAAGCGCCAAACGGGCGCGTCGGATGGCGGATCTGCATTTCGAGGATCCAGAGCCCCGTCCCCGGCACGGCATCGAAGTCGCCCAGATTGCCGCCCTTGTGCACCGAATGCGGATAGTCACTCACCCGGTGCCCGCGAATGTCGAGATTGAGCACCCAGCCCATCGCCCGCGCCTCTTCCTCCGCCCGTTCATAGAGAGCGCGGCCCGAGACCGCCCCGCCGTCCCAGATTGCGCGAACGCGGTCGAACAGCGTGCGCACCGCTTCGGCACAGGCCTGCATCTCGGGATCGTCGCCGACCGTATAAGTCGCGCCGACATCGCCTTCATGTCCCAGGAAAACCGGGCCCATGTCGATGAAGAAGATGTCGTTCTCGGCAAGGACGGTGTCCCCCTGCGAACGGTCGCTGAAGATCTTGAGCGTGTTGCTGCCGAAGCGGATCAGCAGGGGATGCCAGGAACGCTCCATGCCCAGCTCTTCGAGAATGGCGAGACCGACTGCATTGGCCTCGCTCTCGCGCATGCCGGGGCGGATCAATGCGGCGATCCGGTCGAGCGCCTGCCACGAGAGTGCCTGCGCCGCGCGAAGATCCTCGATCACATAATTCGGGCCCACCGCTTCGCGGGGCTGGGCTCCGGTTTGGGACGCGGACATGGGCTGGCTACTCCGAAACTGATGCATGGGGCGGCCGTTTGACGGCCGCCCCATGCATCAGTCAAGCGGATTGGCCGTCTCCTGCTTGAACACGGTATTGTTCTGGACGAACAGAGTCTGCGTAACCGAGAAGTTGTCGGCGTGGCTCCGGTATGAGTGTGAGAAGGACCGCGAGAACCAGCGCCGAATGCCTCAGACACTTCCGTTTTCCCTGCGTTACTGGCCATTTACGAAATCTAAACCCTGAACTTCCAAAATGGACATAAGGGGGGCCTTGTGGCGATGTTGCGCAGTTCCATTCGAGTTCTGAGAACGGTTCGCCGACATGGCACCGAGTTGTCGAGAGACCGCAGCGGCGTGGCAGCGATAGAGTTTGCCTTCTCCGGACCCATGTTCATCGCGCTCATGCTCGCCACCATGTACACCGTTCTTATCCTCCTGGCGCAGCAGATGCTGGAAACGGCAGCACAGGATGCAGGACGCCTGCTGCTCATTGGTTCCGCACAGACGATAAAACAGTCCAACGGCACCTACGGCCTGACGGCAGCTGACTTCAAGAACGCAATCTGCAACGGCGCTTCCGGCACTGACTCGAGCGGCAACCCCATCACCATTCCCGTGCTTTTGCCGCCGATGCTCTCATGCTCAAAGCTCACGGTGAATGTCACCACGGCAGCCACCTATAACGTGGCCAGTACGGCTGCTCCTACATTCACCTATAACAGCAGTGGCGTTTTGACCTCGACCGGCACGGGCTACAATTACCAGTCCGGTGGAAGCGGCCAAAGCCGCATCATTGTCCTGCAGCTAAGCTACCTGTGGCCAACGGGAGCGGGTCCTTTAGGCGTCAATCTCATCAATCAGCCCAACGGCAATCGCCTACTCACGGCAACCTCCGTTTTCACGACAGAGAACTTCTCATGCAATTCGGCAGGACAAACCTCGTGCTGAAGCGCCTGGCACGTAGCACCAATGCCTCCGTCCTTGTGGAGTTTGCGTTCTGCATGCCGGTACTTCTCCTGCTGTACATCGGCGGCACCGGCCTGTCCGATGCGATTGCCTGTAATCGCAAGGTTGCCACCGCAACCCGTTCGCTGGTCGATCTCGTCAGCCGAACCATGTCGCCAACAATCATCTACAACGATCCGACGAGCGCCGACGCCAAATCGTATCTCAGCGCCAGCGCAGTCGTCCTGGCACCCTACAAGCTGAACAACGCCACACAGCAGATCTCGCTACTGAGAGTCTGCGATGCGACGCATGCTTATGTGGTGTGGACCCAAGCCCAGACACAGAATGTGGACGGCAGCACGGTTGCCGCCATAACTTCGAGTCAAAGTGCCGGAACACTACCCACGAGCGCAACGCAATCGGCAAGCAACGTCGTCAGTATTCCAAGCAACATGATCACCACGCCCATGGTGCCGACGTCTCCGGATGGATCGAATGTCTGCACCAACTATGCCCCAGGCACCAGCACCAAAACTCAAGTCGGAACCGCAGGTGGCTGGCTGTTCGTAGGGCAGATCAATTACACGTACACACCGGCGGTCAGCTTCGTCACGCTGAACACCACACAATTGACCTCGACCATTTATATGGTTCCTCGTCTTTACTAGGTGCGCATATGAAACTGACGCCCTCTTCATTGATGTCTTCGCGATTTGTGCGGCGCCTCGCCAAGCTAAAGTCCGATCAGCGCGGCAATATGCTGATTTTGATGGGTTTTGCAATCGTTCCGCTAACCTTCACTGTAGGTTTCGGAATTGATTATGCTCGCGCGATGCGCCTGCGGACGCAGCTGAATGCAGCGGCCGACGCTGCCGTGCTGGCAGCCGTCGCACCCACCATGATTCTTCAATCGGACAGCGCGTCGGCCGCTGCCGCAACGAGCATGTTCAATTCACAGGCCGCTCTACTGAGTGGCTACCAGAACTTGCAAATGACGCCCACCATCACGGCAAGCACTTCCTCCGGAAGTAGCGGCGCCTTGGGCTACTTGCGCAAAGCTACCATCAGCTACACGGTGCAATCCATCAACCTGTTTGGCGGCATACTGGGGCACAATACCCTCACAGTAACCGGCACTTCTTCCGCAAGCGCGCAGCAGCCGCCCAACGTCGATTTCTACCTGGCAATGGACAATTCTCCATCCATGCTTCTGCCTGCGACTTCGGATGGCATTAAGAAAATTCAAGATGTGACGGGCTGCGCTTTTGCATGTCATCAGCAGATGCCGCATAGCGACAGCATTAATGTCAAAGACCCCAGTAACCGCCAGGTTCTGCTGTCCACGAGCTATTACACATCGGGATCTTCCAATGAAAAAGTGTATTATCTTTACGATAGTACCAACAGCATTCTTTACACCAGTTCCGGCACGCCCATGAACACATCGTCTACGTCGGTTGCAACCCCCGCGCCGACGACTTCGGGATCCGGCACATCAGCGACCACTACCGCCAAGAGCATCTCGACTGTAACGAGCACGACCTACTCGATCACCGACAGCACAAGCGGCCCAGTTAAAATAACCAAAAGCATGTCGTCGCAGGACACGACCACAACAACCGTCACGCAGTATGGAAACTCCACGACCTCCACGTCCACAGGACCTAAAAACAACCTCGGATCCTCAACTTACGACACTGGATACTGGGCCGACGGTTACTGGCTAACGCACAATTACGGGCTTCTTTATGGTAGCCCCTCCAGCCTCACCTTGCGGAAGGACGATGTTGTTTCGGCCGCCTCGCAGTTGATTCCATTCGCTGCCAACCAGGCTGCCCAATATCAAGTCACCTACAGGGCGCAGATGTTTTCTTTCGACTGGACAAGGTCTGGCAAAAGCACGCCGGTAACCTCGCTGAACACTCTGAAAGACGTCGCGACGTATGGCAGTGGTTTTTCTGTCGCATCCCTCTTCCCGGCAGATGACTACTGGTGGAAAAACAGCCAGCCCACCAGCAGCACGAACAACAACGACCAATCCACCGAAATGACCAATATGTTGACCGCCATGAACGCGATTATTCCTACCGCGGGCACGGGTGCGACCGGATCGACTCCGCAAAAAATTCTGTTCATCGTAACTGATGGTATGCTTGATCAGCCTGATGGAGGCGGTCGTTATTTTGGGCCACTGCGTACAAGTGATCTCACGCAATGCACTGCGATCAAGGCCAAGGGAATCAAGATTGCAGTGCTTTATACGCAATACTTGCCGGAATCGCTCGCTGGCGACTCTTGGTCCCAAACAAACGTCGCTCCATTTTTGCCAGCTCCTCCGTCGCCCTATCCAGCGGGCGGCGCGGGATCTTCCGACCAAGTCCTTACCGCACTTCAAAGCTGCGCATCGCCCGGCACCAATGGGCAACCTCTAGTGCAGACCGTGACCACGACCGACAACATTACGACGGCGCTTCAGCAGCTGTTTTCGACAGCGCTCCAGACCGTTCGATTGGTCCAATGACAATTTACTGGTCTACGGAGTAGAAGCGCAAAATGCCTCCTTCGGCTATCTCAAGCCGAAGGAGGCCGCGAAACTCGGCAACGCTGAGATGCACAAAAGGCCGATTCGCCGTTGAGCCATATGCCCCCCGGCGCTAGGCCCGGGCATATGAGTGCGTACCCCTCCTTCCTCTTCGTCTGCCTCGGCAATATCTGCCGCTCGCCTCTTGCCGAGGCGGCGATGCGTCATGAGGCAGAGGCCGCCGGTCTCGACCTCATGATCGATTCAGCGGGGACAGGTTCATGGCACATCGGCAAGGCCCCCGACCCACGCTCGCAGGCAGAGGCACTGCGCCATGGCATCGACATTTCGGGCTATCGCGCCCGGCAGGTAGTCACGGCCGACTTCACCCGCTTCGACCACATCATCGCGATGGACAGCAGCAATTTCGCCAACCTGGAGCGACTGGAGCCACGTTCTTCCCGCGCGCGGCTGTCGATGCTGCTCGATCATGTGCCGGGCTGGGAAGGCCATGATGTCGACGACCCCTATTTCGGCGGACCGGAAGGCTTCGTGACGACTTGGGATCAAGTCAGCGCAGCGGCCCGCAATCTCGTCGCCGCGATCCGCGCCTAAAGCGGGCGCATCCAGTATTGCAGCCGCTTGGCGGTTTCCTCGCTGTCGCGGTGATCTTTCCACGACAGCGCGCAAGTAAGCCCCGGGACCGGCGCATATCCGCGCTTGTCCCAGAAAGCATCCAGCGGCCGATAGTCTCGCGGCCGGTCGGGATGGTCCTCCGGGCGGATCACCGCCGCGAAAGTCGCTGCCGCCGCGCCGTAGCGGCGCGCCTGTGCCTCGCGGTGGTCGAAGAAGGCATGGCCGATCCCCTGCCCTCGCCACGCGGGCAGCAGCACCGATTCGCCGAAATAATAGAGCGATCCGACATCGAACCCCGCGTCCTCGAACGGAATCCGCAGCGCCTCTTCCTGCGCCGCGAGCGGCGAAGCGGTGGCGAGGCCGACGATCCGGCCGTCCACGCTGGCGGCCACCAGAACCGCGTCAGGGGCGGCGGCGAAGGCGGCAAGATAGTCCCGCTCGTAACCGGGATCGCCGTCGTAGAGATAGGGCCATTCCGCGAAGACCGCGATCCGCAGGCGCGCCAGATCGTCCATTGCGGCAAGGATTTCGCTGCCGGTGAGAGCACGGATCGTGACAGTCATGTGCCCTGCCTTCCTTGTGCCATCACGGCCCAAAATGGGTTCGCTCAAGCGGATAGCCCCCGCCTCCGGCATCGGCAATCCCTGCCTCCGTCCCGCCCTGTATCACCCCCCGCCGCTTCGATTGTACCGGCCTGTCAGCCCTTGCAACCAAGCCGGTTTGCTTTTGCCCCCCATTGAACTATATGCCCGCTCGAACGCCCCGGCTGCGCGGTCGCCCAGCGACGCCCCGCGCGCCGTGGCTTGCTCTTTTACCCATTCAAGGACGAACACGCATGTCCCGTCGCCGCCAGATCTACGAGGGCAAGGCCAAGATCCTCTACGAAGGCCCCGAACCCGGCACGCTGATCCAGTATTTCAAGGATGATGCCACTGCGTTCAACGCGCAGAAAAAGGGCACGATCCAGGGCAAGGGCGTGATCAACAACCGTATCAGCGAGTACGTGTTCACGCGCCTCAACCACATTGGCGTGCCCAACCACTTCATCCGCCGCCTGAACATGCGCGAGCAGCTGGTCCGCCAGGTCGAGATCATCCCGATCGAGGTCGTGGTGCGCAATGTGGCCGCCGGTTCGATCTCCAAGCGCCTCGGCATCCCTGAGGGTGAGCCGCTGCCGCACACGCTGATCGAATATTACTACAAGGACGATGCGCTGGGCGATCCGATGATCGCCGAAGAGCACATTGCCTGCTTCGGCTGGGCCACCAACGAGGAGATGCAGGACATCGCCGCGATGGCCATCCGCGTGAACGATTTCATGTGCGGCATGTTCGCGGCGATCAACATCCGCCTCGTGGACTTCAAGCTCGAATTCGGCCGCATCTGGGACGGCGACTACAGCCGCGTGATCCTCGCGGACGAAATCAGCCCCGACGGCTGCCGCCTGTGGGACATGTTCACCGGCGAAAAGCTGGACAAGGACCGCTTCCGCCGCGATCTCGGCGGTGAGGAAGAGGCCTATCAGGAAGTCGCCCGCCGCCTCGGCCTGCTTCAGGACGACAACGGCCCGAGCGAAGTCTTCGACCTGTCTAAGCACCGCAAGCTGCGCGGCAAGTAAGCCGCGCGCAAGCGAACACGTTGAAAAGGCCCGGCGTGCCCCACGGCACGCCGGGCCTTTTCGTTTTTTAACAGGGGGCTGCGGAACTCCGGCTTGTGGAGTTCGGCCCGGTGGGGCACTCCAACGCCCATGCGTACCGCCCTGATCGCCGTTCTCATCGTTCTTGCCCCGCTTCCGCTGGCCGCGAAGGAAGCGCCTGCCCCCGCGTCTGCTCCCCGACCCGACGACACCAGCTGGGCTTTCGAGAAGAGCGACGTGCCGGTGGATCCGGATTTCCGCTTCGGACGCCTTGCCAACGGCATGCGCTATGTGATCCGCCACAATGCCACCCCTGCCGGCACCGCCGTTGTACGCATGGATGTCGCGGCCGGATCGCTTGATGAAAGCGACAGTGAACAAGGCTTTGCCCACTTCCTCGAACACATGGCGTTTCAAGGTTCCACGCACGTTCCCGAAGGCCAGATGGTGCCGCTGCTGGAGCGTGAGGGCCTGGCCTTCGGGGCAGATACCAATGCCTCGACCACGTTCGAGCGCACTGTCTACAAGCTCGACCTGCCCCGCGCCGACCAGCACTTGCTCGATACGGCGCTCATGCTCATGCGCGAAACCGCGAGCGAGCTGACGATCTCGCAATCCGCGCTGGAACGCGAACGGGGCGTCATCTTCTCGGAAATGCGTGACCGCAACACGTTTTCCTACCGCAATGTCGTCTCCCAATCCGGTTTCTTCTATCCCGCCTCGCGCTATGTTCGCCGCTTTCCGATCGGCACGGCCGAGACGCTGAACGGCGCCACGGCGGAGACCCTGCGTGCCTTCTACACGCGCGAATATGTGCCTGCTCACGCCACGCTGGTGGTGATCGGCGATTTCGACGCGAATGTGGTCGAAGCCGCGATCCGCAGCCGGTTCGGCGACTGGGCTCCGCGACCGGCGGAAGCGCAGCCCGATGCCGGGCCCGTCGACGGCCGAGACAAGGGCCGCACCGGTATCTGGATCGATCCTGCCCTCTCCGAGCGCCTTGTGATCCAGCGCAACGGCGCCTGGCTCGATGAGCCCGACAGCGTGGCCCAGCGGCAGGAAAACCTTCTGCGTTCGATCGGTTACGATGTGATCAACCGCCGCCTCCAACGCCTCTCGCGCACCGCCGAGCCGCCGTTCCGGGGCGCCGGCTTCGGCACCGGCGACATGTTCAAGGCCGCTCGCTCGACGCGCCTCATCATCGACAGTGTCGACGGCAAGTGGGCAACCGCGCTGGAGGCCGCCGCGCGCGAATATCGCCGCGCTCTCGCCCAGGGTTTCACCGAGGCCGAGATTGCCGAGCAGGTCGCCCAGTTGCGGACCTCGCTCACCGATGCCGCCGGCTCCGCCGCCACCCGCAGCAATGGCGCGCTCGCCGCCGCCGCGCTCTCGCTGGTCGATGATCGGCAGGTCCCCGGGACGCCGAAGTCGGTGCTCGACCGCTTCGTGGCCTTTGCTCCGCAGATCAAGCCGGACGCCGTGCTCGCCGCGCTCAAGCGGGAAGCCATCGCGCTCGATGAGCCGCTGATCCGGTTCGAGGGCCGCACCGCGCCCACCGGCGGCGAGAAAACGATCCGCGATGCCTGGCAGCAGGCCATGCGCGCGCCGATCGCCACGGAGGAAGCCGGCGCAGTGGCCGCCTTCGCCTATACCGACTTCGGCAAGCCCGGCACGGTCGTATCCGATACGCGCGATCCGGTGCTGGGCATCCGCGAGGTGCGCTTCGCCAATGGCGTCATGCTCAACCTCAAGCATACCGATATCGTCAAGGACCGCGTCGACGTCAGCCTCGCCATCGATGGCGGCGACATGCTCGACACCAAGGACAATCCGCGCGCGACCGACATGGTGCCCTATATCGACGAAGGCGGCCTCGGAAAGCACAGCCGCGACGAACTCGATACGATCATGGCGGGCCACACGCTGGGCATCGGCATGAGCAATGGCGAGGCGAGCTTCGTGGCGCAGGACGGCACCACACCGCGCGATCTGGAACTCCAGTTGCAACTGTTGACCGCCATGATCACCGATCCGGGTTTCCGACCCGAAGGCGAAGTGCAATATCGCCAACAGATCAACACCTACTTTGCCCGACTGCGCGCAACGCCGGCCTCGGCGCTTCAGGCCGATCTCAGCACGATCATCTCGGACAACGACCCCCGCTTCAGCCTCGGCAAGGTTGAGGATTATCGCGCCGTCACCTTCGATAAGTTGCGCCGTGATATCGGCGACAGGCTGGTACACGGCGCTATCGAAATCGGCGTGGTCGGGGACATCGACGAGGACAAGACCATCGCCATGGTCGCGGGCACATTCGGCGCCCTGCCCGCGCGCGAATCTGCATTCCGCTCTTACGGCGACCAGCCGCCGCGCACGTTCACGGCAGACCGCACCCCGCACGTGGTCCGCCACACCGGCCCCGCCGATCAGGCGATGCTGCGCGTGACATGGCCGACACGCGACGATTCGGATCCGGTGGAATCGCTGAAGCTCCAACTGCTCGAACGCGTGGTCCGCATCGAATTGACCGACAGCCTGCGCCAGGCGCTGGGCAAGGCCTATTCCCCCACGGCGGGCGTCTCGCTCTCACGCCATTGGAAGGGCTACGGCACGTTCGCGGTGGTTGCCTCGATCGACGTTGCCGACGTTCCGGCCGCGCGCAAGGCGATCGGCGTGGTCATGACCGCGCTGCGGAAGGCGCCGATCAGCGACGACATACTGCAGCGCGCGCGCCAGCCGCTGCTCGAAGCTTATCAGAACGCGCTCAAGAGCAATGGCGGGTGGCTCTCGCTGGTTGACCGTGCCCAGACCGAAAGCGACCGGATCGACCGCTTCCACCGGGCGCACGACCGGCTGGCTGCCCTGACCGCCGCCGATGTGCAGGCGGAGGCAAAGCGTTATCTCGATCCGGCACAGGGGCTTGAGGTTTTGGCACTGCCTGAAGGCGTTGCCGAATCGGCGAAATAGAAAAAAGCGCGATCCCCGCCTGCGCGGGGACGACGGAGTGGTAACACGGGGGGCTTCCCGATGAGGAAGCCCCTGCCCGTCTAGCGCGCGTGGTTGGGCCTTGTCGGCCGTCCGGTGCGTTCTGCCCATTCGACGATCAGATCGTCATAAAGCTTCTGGTCGATCAGGTCGTACTTCTCGGGGAAGTTGGTGAATGCGTTCATTGCACTCGCCACTGAACCGGTCTCCATCAGTTCGCGCGCCATCCGGAGATGGCCCACCGCGGCCGAGACCCAGCCCCAGCCGGTCGAAAGCGTGAAGGCCGTGTTCGGCAGATTGAAGCCCAGCGTGCAGACCGGAATCGGCATGTGCGGGATCACTTCAGCCTGCTGCTCCGGCGGCGCGCTGGCGAAAACGATCGCGTCGGCCCCCGCCTCGGCATAGGCCTTGCCGCGCCGGATCGCCTCCTCGACCGAACCGCTGCCACCGCCGCCGTTGGCCACGGTATAGAGTTCGTCACAGCGGGCGATGATCACAAGGCCGGAATCGCCCCGCGCCTTCACCCCTGCCTCGATCCGCAGCTGCATGTCCTCGATCGAGCAGAGGCCGTTGACGTGCTTGGAATGCTTCGGATTCACTTCATCCTCGACGTGATAGCCGGCGATCCCGGCGGCCACATAGCGGCGCGTGAAGTGATAGGCATCCGCCACCGTCTCGCCCAGCGTGTCGGCATCGACGATCAGTGGGATGTCGATGGCCTGCGCGATCCGGCCCGACTGCTCGATCATCTCGACCTGGCTGAACACGCCATTGTCCGGCACCGCGTAGTGGAAAGCAGAGCAGGCATGGCCGCCGAGATAGGCCGCCTTGAAGCCGACATGTTCAACGGCCCGCCCGGTGATCGCCGAATAGGCCTCGGCCGCGACGAAGTGCTCGCCGTTCTCGATCAGCGCACGCAGCTTTTCACCCGGTGTCGGCATCGTCATCGTCTCCCATTCTCGCGGCCCATCCCGCGGAAGGGTCCGTCACGGCGAATGGCTCGCATGATCGGGCCGCAGCGACAAGCAGAGCCGCCATCGCCCCCGCGTTCATCGGCCCCGCGAAGGATGCCCGCTCACGATGAGAGCCCCAAAAAGAACACGCGGCACAACCGAAGTCGCGCCGCGTGCAGGAAGCAGGCAGGAGCCCGCCGGCAGACCCCAGGGTAGGGCCTGCCAGGATAGGACTGGTTGAATTAGAAGCTGACCGTGCCTTCCACGCCGAAAGTCCGGGGCGGGTTGAAGTTGGCATAGTCGCCCAGTACGCCAGCGTAGTTCCTGACGCCGGTCTTCGGGTCCGTCGTGTACTTCGAGTTGGCGGCCGAACGACGATAGATGTTCGTTTCGTTGAGCAGGTTGCGGCTCCACAGCGAAACCGTCAGCTTCGAACCACCATCGGTGAGCGGAATGTCGGCAAGGGCGATGCGGCCGTTGACAATGAAGCTGCTCTGCGTCTTCGTGTCTTCGTCCTCGAAGCTGTACTGCGGATCGGAATAAGCCGCATCGAGGTGGAACAGCACGCTTTCGTCGCGCACACCCACCGGGATGCTGTAGTCGATGTAGCCCGCAGCCGCGTTCTTCGGCGTGTAGACGATGAAGACGTTCTGGTAGACCGGGTTGGTATCGGTGCTGAGGAACGGATTCAGCGTCTTGGGAACGTGCGTGTAGGTATAGGCGTACGATGCGCCGAGCGTCAGGTTGTCCATCGGACGGACACTGAGTTCCGCTTCAACACCGCGGATCTTGGTCGTACCCGGGGCGTTGATCGTCTCCTGCGTGTGCAAGTTGAAGTACGGGCTGGTGGGATCGTTGTTGACGTTGTCGAAGTCCACCTGGGTGCCGGTGCGATCCATGATGTAACCGGCCAGGTTCAGGCGAACCATGCGGTCGAGGAACATCATCTTGGCGCCGACTTCGTAGGACTTGACCGATTCGGGCCCGAAGGCGGCGAAGGTCTGCGAACGGTCGTTGGCGCCGCCGGCACGGTAGCCGGTCGCGTACTTGGCGTAGAGGTTGATGTCCTGCGTCGCGTCGAAGGCCAGCGTGACCATCGGGTCGAAGCGGTCCTTGCGGAAGCGGAGAATGTCGTTGACCGCGACGCCGTTGACCATGTCCAGCGCGCCATCGCGCTTGTCATGCGTGTAGCGGCCGCCGGCAGTCAGGTGCAATTGGTCCAGACCGGCAGGCGTGTACGTGGCCTGCGCAAAGGCTGCGATGCTCTGTGCCTTGGCGTGGCTGTCGCGCTGGATGAACAGCGAGGTGTCGTCCCAGCCCTGGTTGTTCGAGGTCACCGGGCCAGTCACGATCGGGCTGAGCACGGTGTAGCCGGTGCCGTCCGCGTTCCACAGGTTCGAACTCGGCGTCGCGGCGTTTTCGTTGGCATGCTCATTAAAGTAGAAGGCGCCGGCCACGAAATCGACCTGCGGCAGGCTGCCGACCAGCTGCAGTTCCTGGCTGAACTGGCGCTGGCTGAGGAACGAAAGCGAGTAGCGGCTGAACTTGGCGTTCGGCAGGAACACGGTACGGGCGGGGCCACCCGAGTTGTCGTACTGGTCGGTATCGACCTGGCGCCATGCCGTGATCGAGCGCACGGTCAGTTCCGGGCTGATCTCATAGCTAAGGTTGCCCATGATGCCCTGCGTGCGGTCAACGCTGTACTGCTGCGGCACGCCGACATCGGCGGTCTTCACGCGCTTGTCGCCGGTAACGTCGACGATCGGCGCAAGCGGCGAGATGGTGCCGGAAGCCGCCTTACCGCCATGGCTGTTAATGTAGTCGAGAGTGGAAACCGCGTACCCGTTCGGGTTGTAGTTCACCAGCTGGCTGTAGTTCGGCGTGTTTTCGTCACGCGACTTGTCGAACGAGATGTTCGCGGTGAACCCGTCGATCGGCTTCCACAGGGCCTGAACGCGGCCGCCGACGCGGTCGTAAGCGTTCCAGCCCTTTTCGCCGACCAGCGGGTTCTTAACCGTGGGATCCTGGTGCTGGTAGACGCCGTCGACCTTGATCGAGATGTGATCGAATTCGGGGAAGTCGATGTGCGCTTCGCCGTTGCGCTGGCCGTAGTTGCCCACGCCCGCCACAACGCGGCCGCCGAATTCGCCGGTGGGCGAAGCGGTGACGATGTTAAGCGCGCCGCCTTCGGTGTTACGGCCGAACAGGGTGCCCTGCGGACCGCGCAGCACTTCGATGCGCTTCACGTCGAACAGCGCGGCGTTCAGACCCTGCTGGCGGCCGAGGTAGACGCCGTCGAGGTAGACGCCCACGCCCTGGTCGCGCGCGGTCTGGTTGGCGTCGAACGGCACGATGCCGCGAATGCCGACGGTCAGTGCCGACTGGCGCGCTTCGAACGTGGCGACGCGCAGCGAGGGCACGCTGCCGCTCGCGAGGTCGATAAGGCTCTGGACGTGCTGCTTCTCGATATCGTCGGCGCCGATGACCGAGATGGCGATCGGGGTCTTCTGAAGGTCGGTTTCCCGCTTGGTGGCGGTGACGATGATTGTCGTATTTCCGCTGCTTTCGGCAGCAGGGCTGGCGGCGGCATCATCGGCGTAAGCAGCGACGGGCGCCTGGCTCAGCGCGACGACGCTGCAGGTGGCCGCCAGACGAATGGCGTGGCGAATCATGAGAAACTCCCTGAATTCTTTTGAATTTCTTCCGCTCGGACAGAGTGGAAGATGCGCCCGCTGGGGCGACATGGAGGCTCACTAGGGTTGGGACAGGTCAGAACTGTGTTGCTTTTTTGTGCTTTTCTTGACCGGATTGTGACGCGCAGAACATGACAAATTTGACACGTGTGTGGCGGCCGCAGTGGGCCTAATGCGACGCATAAATGCCACTGAGTTACGGAATGCCATGATCAAATCCGGCGATATCATGCTGACTTCGGGCGACCTTGCCCACGTCAGCGCCGTGCGCGACAACTTCCTCACCTTCGAGGCGGAAGTGATGGATGCGACCGCGCTTTGCGCCCGCATACCGCGAGGGCCGACCTGGGTTTTCGTGGACTGGTTGCTGCCGGAAATGTCGGGCCTGCAGCTTTGCGGCCTGCTGCGTGACCGGATCAACGACCATCCGCTGCACATTACCATGGTGCTTGGCGAGCCGGATCCCCGCGCTCAGGCCCGCGCGCTGGATGCCGGAGCGGACGACTATCTGATCGGCCCGCTCACGCCCAAGGCGCTGGTGCAGCGGCTGCGCATCTATCAGCCGGTTTCGGCCGCCCGCAAGGAAGCTCCCGCGATCCAGATCGGCGAACTGGTCATCCAGCCCGATTCCCACCTGACGCGCTACAAGGGCCTTGTCGTGCCGCTCCAGTCGAACGAGCAGCGGCTGCTCAACCACTTCGCACGCAATCCCAATCGCGTGTTCACGCGCGGCGAGCTGATCGGCGTGCTCGGCAAGAGCATCGCCGTTTGCGACGAACGCACGGTCGATTCGTGGGTCAGCCGCCTCCGCCGCAAGCTGCGCTCGATGCAGGTCCCGCACCTGCCCCGCACCGTCCGCTCGTTCGGTTACGTGTTCGACAGCGTGGAAGCCTGATTCGGCTCCCTGCCCGGAGCACGAATCAAAGGCTTTCGAGCGTGGGGATCAACTCGTCGAAATGATCGATCACCGCCGTGGCGCCAAGGTCGTGTGGCGGCCTGTCGTTGAAGCCGAAGCTGACCGCGACGCAGGGAATGCCCGCAGCCGCTGCTGCGCCGGTATCGTAAGTGGTGTCTCCCACGAAAGCAGCCCTGCCGCCGCCCGCGCGTTCCAGCATGAGCTCGATCAGATCGGGCTTGGGTTTCGCGCGGCCCGGGCCCAGCGTATCGCCGCCGATCACGGTGAAAAACTGATCGGACAGCCCGAGTTCGGCGAAGATCTGCACCGCCAGCGCTTCGAGCTTGTTGGTCACGATCGCCAGTTTCACCCCGCGCGCGGCAAGGCCGTCCAGCATTTCCGCGCCGCCCGGATAGAGCCGCGTGGTCATGACGACATGGTCGGAGTAGAAGGCAAGCAGTGCCTGGTGCAGTTCTTCCAGCCGCGCGTCGGAAACGCCGCCGCCGGTGACTTCAAGGCCCTTGGCGAGCATCTTCCGGGCGCCGCCGCCAACCAGATCGCGCACGGCGTCCACCGCAATGGGTGGTCGCCCCTCGATCGCCAGCGCATGGTTAAGCGCCAGGGCGAGATCGCCCAGCGTATCGAGAAGAGTACCGTCGAGATCGAAGCCGACTACGTCGAAGGGGAAATCCGTCATCCGCCCTTCCGTGGCCTGCCGATGTGGAAACCGCAACAATTTGCTGGCAAGTGATGAACATGGTCGAAAATTCCAACCCGCTCGCAATCGTCGTCCTCGCCGCCGGCAAGGGCACTCGCATGAAGAGCGATCTTCACAAGGTCCTTCACCCGATCGCCGGCCGCCCAATGCTGGAACACCTGCTGGAAAGCGCCGCCGCGCTCTCGCCGGAGCGGCAGGTGGTGGTGGCCGGGCATGGCCGCGAACAGCTTGAAAAAGCGCTGGGCAGCCGCGCCGCGATTGCCGTGCAGGAACCGCAGCTCGGCACCGGGCATGCGGTGCAGCAGGCCGAGGGCGCCCTCGCCGGATTCTCGGGCGATGTGCTGATTCTCTACGGCGACGTGCCTTTCGTCACCACCGAGACCATGCGCGCGATGATCGAGCGCCTTCATGCGCCCGACGCGCCCGCCGTTGTCGTGCTCGGCTTCGAACCGGAGGATCCGCTCCAGTACGGCCGCGTGCTCGCACATGATGACGGACGCATCGTCATGATGGTCGAATACAAGGACGCGAACGAAGAGCAGCGCGCCTGCCGCCTGTGCAATTCGGGGCTCATGGCGGTGAAATCGGCCGACCTGTTCGACTTGCTCTCGCGCGTCGGCAACGACAATGCGCAGGGCGAATATTACCTTGTCGACATCGTCAACGTGGCGACGCTGGACGAGCGGACGTGCGCGGTCATCGTCACCGACGATCCGCACGAAGTGGGCGGCATCAACAGCCGCGGCGAACTGGCCGAGGCGGAAGGCCGCTGGCAAGCCCGCCGCCGCGTGCAGGCGATGGCCGACGGCGCCTCGCTGATCGCGCCCGAAACCGTGTTCTTTGCGTTCGACACCAAGCTCGGCCGCGATGTCACCATCGAACCCAACGTGGTGTTCGGCCCCGGCGTCACCGTGGCGGACGGCGTTACCATTCACGCGTTCTCGCACCTTGAGGGCGCCACGCTGGACACCGGTACCACGGTCGGACCTTATGCCCGCCTGCGCCCAGGCGCGGTGCTTCGCAAGGGCGCCAAGGTCGGCAACTTTGTTGAGATCAAGAACGCCGAACTGGGCGAAGGCGCCAAGGCCAACCACCTCTCCTACATCGGCGACGCCAGCGTGGGCGCGAAAGCCAACATCGGCGCGGGCACGATCACCTGCAATTATGACGGCTACTTCAAATACCGCACCGTGATTGGCGAGCGCGCCTTCATCGGTTCGAACAGCGCCCTCGTCGCGCCCGTGAAGATCGGCGCCGACGCCATTGTCGCGGCAGGCAGCACGGTCACCCGCGATGTCGCCGATGGCGAACTGCGGCTGGTGCGCGGGGAACAACTGGTCAAGCCTGGCTGGGCCGACCGTTTCCATGATGCGATGAAGAAGAAAAAGGCCGAACGGGCAGCCGGCGGCAAGTGATTGACCGGGAGGGCGGCCAAAACCGCCCTCCTCGTCAATTCATGGCAATCAGGCGCCGATCGCCTGCCTTTGCGCAATGAAGTCCAGCTCGCTTTTCGCGCCGCTGTTGCCGGGGTCATAGAGCAGCGACTGCTCGAACATCTGCTTCGCCTCGCCCAGACGGCCGAGTTCGATCAGGTTGAAGCCCATGCCGCGTAACGCCCGCCCGGCGATTCCGGCATCCGATCCCTTGGTATTCTTGTCGACGATAGCCCAGGCATGGGCGAAGAGATCATAGCTCTTCTGGAACTGCCGACGCGACTTGAACAGTTCGGCATATTCGTTGGCATAATGCGCGTTATCGGGCGCGAGTTCGGTCGCCCGGCGCAATTCGTTCTCTGCAAGGTCGCCCCGGCCGAGATCGACGAGCGCGTAGCCCTTGCCGAAATGCGCATCGCATACCGCGCTGCTCACCATGATCGCATTGGACGGTGCCGCATGGCCGCCGTTATCGGACAGGCAAAGACGCGGCCGCGCATCCCCCGCGAGGCCTTGCTCGCTGGCGGAAATGACCGAGTCGAACAGCTTCACCGCCTTTTCGGGTTTACCCGCGCGGATCATGTCGAACCCGCGACTCACCGTGCCGACATACTCGGCATGGGCGGCTCCGCTGACCAGCGCAACGGGCGCCAGGGCGGGAGCCTCGCCCGCCATCGCCATCTCCGGCACCGTCAGCGCGATACCTAAAGCCATCAAAGAAACCGACTTCAAAGCGAAGTTCATCGGCAGTGTCCTCTCCCGATCGAGCCGCTCGCACCGGTCTATGCCGGGCTGTTTCATCGAACGGCCTTCGTCGAAGCAGGTAGAGTATCCGACGAGCAAGGTTTGACAAGAAGTTTCGCCGCACCCCAATCACGGGAAGCATTATTTCACGACTGGGCGCTGATCGATGTCCGCTCGTGCGGAATCGGGCGACAGTGGCAATCACGCCTCGCGATCCCTAAAATAACCCTCTCGCTTTGCACACATTACCAAGCCTTCATGGTGGCGCCAGCAAACGCCAACCTTTAACGGTGTAGGGCAAAGCTCTTTCCGCTCGAACAAGGTAACGTAAGCGCAATGTGTGGAATCATCGGCATCGTCGGCAAGGAACAGGTCGCGGATCGACTGGTCGACGGACTGCGGCGCATGGAATATCGCGGCTATGACAGCGCGGGCGTCTGCACCGTCGAAAACGGCCAACTCATCCGCCGCCGCGCGCAAGGCAAGTTGATCAACCTCGTCAACGAACTGGCCCGCGATCCCGCGCCCGGCCTGATCGGCATTGCCCACACCCGTTGGGCCACGCATGGCGCGCCCACGGCCGTCAATGCCCACCCGCACGCGACCGAGCACCTCGCCCTCGTCCACAACGGCATTATCGAGAACTTCCGCCCGCTGCGCGAAGCCCTCGAATCGCGCGGCCGCACGTTCGAGAGCCAGACCGATACCGAAGTGGTCGCCCACCTCGTGTCCGAGCAAGTCGAAGCCGGACTTTCGCCGCAGGATGCGGTGAAGGTTGTGCTGCCGCAGCTTCGCGGCGCCTTTGCCCTCGCCATCGCGTTCCGCCAGCACCCCGACCTGCTGATCGGCGCCCGCCTCGGTTCGCCGCTGGTCGTCGGCTATGGCGACGGCGAGACCTATCTCGGTTCCGACGCGCTCGCCCTCGCCCCGCTCACCCAGCGCATCACCTATCTTGAAGAGGGCGACTGGGTCGTCATCACCCGCGAAGGTGCGCAGATCTTCGATGCCGACAACAACCCGGTCGAGCGCGAGATCGTCGCCTCGGGCGCCTCGGCAGTCGCCATCGAGAAGGGCAATTATCGCCACTTCATGCAGAAGGAGATCTTCGAGCAGCCGACCGTGGTGGCGCAGACCCTGCGCAGCTATATCCACCAGGTGGACCAGTCGGTCGCCCTGCCGCAGATCGATTTCGACCTTTCGGCGATCAAGCGCATCACCATCGTCGCCTGCGGCACCAGCTTCTATGCTGGCATGGTCGCGAAGTACTGGATCGAGACTTTCGCCCGCCTACCGGTCGACATCGATGTGGCTTCCGAATTCCGCTACCGCGATCCCGTTCTGGAGCCGGGCGGCCTTGCCCTGTTCATCTCGCAGTCCGGCGAGACGGCCGACACGCTCGCTGCGCTCAAGCACTGCAAGGCGGCCGGACAGACCATCGCCGTAGTTGTCAACGTGCCCACCAGCACGATGGCGCGCGAGGCGGACCTGCTGCTGCCGACCCACGCCGGTCCGGAAATCGGTGTCGCCTCCACCAAGGCCTTCACCTGCCAGCTGGCCGTGCTTGCCGCGCTTGCCGCGCACCTTGCCGTCAAGCATGGACGCATGGACCGTGAGGAAGAGAACGAGGTCGTCCAGCACCTCCTCCAGACCCCGGCCAGCCTCAACGCTGCGCTCGCTTTCGACGAAGAAATCGCCGCCATGGCGCACCTTATCGCGCCGGCGCGCGATGTGCTCTACCTCGGCCGTGGTCCGGACTATCCGCTCGCCCTTGAAGGCGCGCTGAAGCTGAAGGAAATCAGCTACATCCACGCTGAAGGTTACGCGTCGGGCGAGATGAAGCACGGACCCATCGCTCTGATCGACGAGGCGGTGCCGGTGATCGTGCTCGCCCCTTCCGGCCCGCTTTTCGAGAAGACCGTCAGCAACATGCAGGAAGTGCGCGCACGCGGCGGCAAGGTCGTGCTGATCTCCGATGCCGAGGGCATTGCCGAGGCCGGTGAAGGCTGCATCGCCACGATCGAGATGCCGCGCGTCCACCCGCTGATCGCGCCGCTGGTCTATGCGGTGCCGGTGCAGCTGCTGGCCTATCACGTCGCCTGCGTGAAGGGCACGGACGTCGATCAGCCCCGTAATCTCGCCAAGAGCGTCACCGTCGAATAAGGGAAGTGCGGCCGGATGATCGGAAAGGTTTACCTGGTAATAACCCTTCTGCGGGTAAACGCCGGGACGTGAACAAACGGTCGCAACCCCCACAAGCTCTTCCGAAGGAGCTGCCCGTCCTCGCCGTACTCGGCTTCACCGAACCGGCGGAAGGTGATTGGGCGCGTCTTCGCGGTCTCCAATATTCCTGCCTAGGCCGAGCGCGGACGGCGCGAATCGCGACGCAACTGGCGGCGCTGGCCGCTGCGGTGGCCGTGCTGTTCGGCCATATTCACCCCGCCGCCATCGGCGGCTGGGCCGCGCTCGTCTGCGCCACCCTCTGGTGGAGCGCGCGAATCGAGAGCGACCTTGCCGACGCCGACCGCCGCCGCCTGACCCACGCCGAGATCCGCCGCCATGCGATCACCGTGGTTGCCCGGGCCGTGGTCTGGTCGATCCCGGTCTGTGCCTTCGGCCCCTTCATCGATCCTCAGGCCCAGGTGAAGCTGTGGACCGTGGTGGCCATGCTGATGACCGGCTGCACCGTGCTGATGCCGGGCATTCCGTTGGGCACGCTGATCTTCACCGGCATCGTCGGCGGATCCACGATCGCCTATTTCGTGGTGCTCGGCAGCTATGACATGGCGCTGGTGGGCTTGGCCTTCGCAGGCGTCATCATCGCCGGCGCCGTTGAAAGCGCGCGCCAGTACCTCTCCACCAAAGTCGCCGAAGCGGGCATGACAGAGCGCGACGAAGTCGTCTCGATGCTGCTGCGCGAGTTCGAGGAAGGCGAGGCCGACTGGCTCTGGCAGATCGACACCGCCCGCCGCGTGCGCGCTATCTCGCCGCGCTTTGCCTATGCCCTCGGCCGCGACGCGACCGAGATCGAGGGCGTTCCCTTCATCCAGCTCATTGCCGGGTCGGCCTGGGACAGCGGCCAGTTCCCGCCCAGCCTTCACGATCTGGCCGAGCGCCTCAAGCGCCGCGAAAGCTTCTCCAACCTGCTCGTGCGCGTGACCATCGATGGCAAGCCGCGCTGGTGGGAGCTTTCCGGTACGCCCAAGCTTAACGAGAACGGCCAGTTCGACGGTTTCCGGGGCGTCGGCTCCGATGTCACCGAAGCACGCGAGAACAGCGACAAGATCGCCTGGCTTGCCCGCTATGACACGCTGACCGGCCTGCCCAACCGCCTGATGCTTACCGAAGCGCTGGGCGAAGCGCTCGCCTATGCGGAGAAGTGGCGCACCCGCTGCGCCTTCCTGATGATCGACCTCGATCGGTTCAAGGCGGTCAACGATACGCTTGGCCACCTCGTCGGCGACCAGTTGCTGGCCCGCGTATCGGAACGGCTCAAGGCCCAGATGACCGAAAAGGAACTCTGCGGCCGCCTTGGCGGGGACGAATTCGCCGTCGTCATCCGCGACGCCAGCGATCTGGAACACGTCAACCGCGTGGCCCAGCGGGTGATCCACTCGCTGTCGCAGCCCTATCACGTCGATCACCACACGCTCTATGTGGGCGCCTCTGTCGGCTCGGCCATTGGCCCGCGCGATGGGCAGACGGTGGAAACGCTGATGCGTAATGCCGACCTCGCGCTTTACCGTTCGAAGGACGGCGGCGGCAACGCCCACTACACCTACGAACCCGCGCTCCACGCCCATGCCGAGGAGCGCCGCCAGCTTGAATTCTCGCTGCGTTCGGCCATCGAGCGCGGGGAGTTCACGCTCAATTACCAGCCCGTGGTCGATGCCCTGACCGAAGGCGTGGTCTCCTTCGAGGCGCTGTTGCGCTGGAACAGCAAGGAACACGGCTTCGTCAGCCCGGCGAAGTTCATTCCGCTGGCCGAGGACACCCGCCTGATCGTCCCCATCGGCGAATGGGTACTCAAGGAAGCCTGCCTCGAAGCGATGAACTGGCCCGAGCATGTGCGCGTGGCCGTCAATGTCTCGGGCGAGCAGTTGCTCGATCACAATTTCGCGGGAAGCGTGGTCGCCGCCCTCACCCAGAGCGGGTTGTCCGCCGCGCGGCTCGAACTGGAAGTGACCGAAAGCATCTTCCTGCGCGACGCCACGCTGGCGCGTTCGGCGCTCGAACAGGTCATGGCGCTGGGCTGCAAGGTGGCGCTCGATGACTTCGGCACCGGCTATTCCTCGCTCGGCTATCTGCGCAAACTGCGATTTTCGACGATCAAGGTCGACCGCTCGTTCGTGCAGGGCGCAGCAACCGGCAATGCCGAAAGCCTCGCCATCATCCGCGCCGTTGTCGCCATGGCCGACAGCCTCGACATGTCGACCACTGCGGAAGGCTGCGAGACGGAAAAGGAGGTCGAGATGATCCGCCAACTTGGTTGCCGCAAGATCCAGGGTTACTACTTCGGCCGTCCGATGATCGCGAAGGATGCGCTTGGGCTGTTCCATAACCGCAGTTTCGCACACGGCCAGACCGCCGCCTGAGGCGCGATGCAGCTGAGAATTCGAAAACCGCGCTCCCGCATTCCGGGGCGCGGTTTTTCGATTCCGGAAGCGCTGCTTATGTGAAAGCGAACGACCTTCCACGATAACACTCCGTCGCCCCCGCGAAGGCGGGGGCCCCGCTTCTTTCTCTCTACGCCCGGAAGAAAAGCGGGATCCCCGCCTTCGCGGGGATGACGAGATTAGGAAGGGGCTGCGAAATTGAGAGCGTGGATGCTTTAACTACACTGACCAAAACGAAAAACGCCCCCGAAACCGGGGGCGTTCGTTCGATTCGTTATGGAGGGAGCAGCGGCCTCAGGCCCCCACCAACCCGCGAATAGCGCTTTCGAACAGCGCGCGGCCGTCGGTACCGCCATGCTTCGCATCGATGGCGCGCTCGGGGTGCGGCATCATGCCCAGCACGTTGCCAGCCGCATTGAGCACGCCGGCAATCTGGCGCGCCGAACCATTGACTTCACCCACATAGCGGAAGGCCACGCGGCCCTCGCCTTCGAGGCGATCCAGCGTTTCCGCGTCGGCGTGATAGTTGCCGTCGTGGTGGGCGACTGGGATCGAGATCTCCTGCCCGGCCTCATAGCCCGAGGTGAACAGCGACTGGGCGTTCTCCACCTTCAGCGTGACGTCGCGGCAGACGAAGCGAATGCCCGAATTACGCAGCAGCGCGCCCGGCAGCAGGCCGCTTTCGGTCAGGACCTGGAAGCCGTTGCAGACGCCGAACACCGGCACGCCGCGATTGGCGGCATCGATCACGGCACGCATAACCGGCGAGCGCGAGGCAATCGCACCGCAGCGCAGGTAGTCACCGTAAGAGAACCCGCCCGGCAGACCGATGAAATCCAGATTATCCGGCAGATCGGCATCGCCATGCCAGACGCGGATGCACTCGTTGCCCGAGATCTTCTCCAGCGCCACCGCCAGATCGCGGTCGCAGTTGGAGCCCGGGAACGTGACGACAGCGGAGCGGAACGACATCAGGCGACCTTCTCGATGCGGTAGTTCTCGATCACCATGTTGGCGAGCAGCTTGCGGCACATGTCATCAAGCGCTTCGTCGGTCACGCTCTCGTCGACATCCAATTCGAACAGGCGGCCGGCACGCACGTCGTTGACGCCGGCAAAGCCGAGACCTTCGAGCGAGTGGTGGATCGCACGGCCCTGCGGGTCGAGGACGCCGGACTTGAGGCTGACGTGGACGCGGACTTTCATCTGGGGACCTTTCGCTTGCGCAGCGCAGATTCGTTTCAGAGCGCCTATGACGCCGAGAGCGCCTCGGGGCAAGATCCGAGGGGCAAAAGCGTGTCATCTTTGCAAGCGAAGAGCACTTGATGGGCGCTTGATGGGGGGCCGGCAACCTGCCATTCCCGCTTCATGCAGGATCCCATCTCGTTCGCTGGCCAGGTCGCCGTCGTCACCGGAGCCGGTCATGGCCTTGGCCGCGCCTATGCGCTGGAACTGGCGCGACGCGGCGCGAAAGTGGTCGTGAACGACCTAGGCGCCGAGCGCGACGGATCGGGGCATTCCGACGCAGCACTCGCCGTGGTCGAGGAAATCCGCAGCCTTGGCGGCGAAGCCATGGCCGACGGCGGCGACGTTTCCGATTTCGCGCAGATGGAAGCCATGGCCGCCCGCGCGAAGGAAGCGTGGGGCGGCATCCACGTGCTCATCAACAACGCCGGCATCCTGCGCGACCGTACGTTCGCCAAGATGGACATGGCCGATTTCGAGCTGGTGGTGCGCGTCCACCTGCTCGGCAGCGCCTATGCCACCAAGGCGGTGTGGGCGACCATGCACGAACAGGGCTATGGCCGCGTGCTGATGACCACCAGCGCCTCCGGGCTGGGCGGCAACTTCGGGCAGGCTAATTATGGCGCCGCCAAGCTCGGCGTTCTGGGCCTTGCCCGGACCTTGCGCATGGAAGGCGCCAAGTACGGCATCCGCGTCAATTCGCTGGCCCCCACCGCCGGCACGCGGATGACCGCCGACATCTTCCCGGACGAGGCCTATGCCGCCTTCGAGCCCGAAGCCGTGGTCCCCGCCGCGCTCTACCTCGTCTCGAAGGACGCCCCCAACGACGCCATCGTCGCGGCCGGAGGCGGCGTCTGCCAAGGCGCGTTCATCACCATGAACGACGGCGTGCTGCTTTCGGGGGAGCAATTGACCGTGGAAGGTTTCGCGGCAGCGTGGGACCGCATTGCCGACCGTCACGGCGACCGGGTGATGAATACCGGCATGGAACAGGCGCATCACGCGCTCTCGCTCCTGCTCAAATCGCAGGATTGAGAATACGTTCGCGCAGCCGCCAAAGGGCCGCGCTCAGCCCTCGACCACTTTCAGCAGCTTGCGTTCCAGCGGGCTCAATATACCCGCCAGTTCGTGCCCGCGCTTGAGGATTTGCCCCGCCTCTCCGAACAGCGTCCACATGCCCTGCTTGCCGCGCAGTGCCGGACGCTTCTCTATGCGCGCCTGCGGACGCTCGGCCGCACGGCGGAAGGCCGAGAAATTGGCCGCGTCCTTGCCGAAGTCCATGGCATAGTCGCGCCACATTCCAGCGGCAACCATGCGGCCATAGAGATCGAGAATGCGCTGGAGTTCAATCCGGTCGAACGCCGTCTGGAGCGGTACGCGCGCCGGAAAGGCGACGACGCCTGCCGGAAGCGGATTCGGACTGCCGATGGAGCCTGCCGCCATCCGCCGTTCACACCCCCTTGCGGGCCGGCTCGGTTGCCAATTCCGCTTCGCGCAGCTCAGTCTCGCGCAGCTTCAGCAGCGCATCGACTTGCGCACGAAGCGCGGCAACCTGCTCTTCCAGCTCGTCCACCCGCTGGCTACCCACCGGCTCGCACGGCTCCTTGCAGGGCGTGCCGTAGGGCATGAATTCCTTGGCGTACGTCTCCGCCTTGACCAGCGTCGAGCGGGCCTTGACGCCGATCATCGTCGCGCCTTCGGGCACGTCTTCGGTAACAACCGCACTGGCGCCCACGCGCGCGCGCCTGCCGACCGTGACGGGGCCGATGATCTGCGCGCCAGAACCGACAATCACATTGTCCAGCAGAGTCGGGTGGCGCTTGCCGCCCTTGCCGTTGGTGGGGTTCGATCCGCCCAGCGTCACGCACTGGTAGATCGTCACATTGTCACCGATCTCGGCGGTTTCGCCGATGACGGTGAAGCCGTGGTCGATGAAGAAGTTCTTCCCGATCGTGGCGCCCGGATGGATGTCGATCGCGGTCAGGAAGCGGGAGACGTGGTTGACCACGCGGGCCAGGAAGAACAGGTCCGCCCGGAACAGCCGGTGCGCGATCTTGTGGAAGAACAGCGCCCAGACGCCCGGATAGAGCAGCACTTCCCACCGCGAACGCGGTGCAGGGTCGCGCGCGACGACCGAGTCCAGATAGCGGACAAGATTACCCAGCATCGCGCGAATCTCCCATCAAACGGCCCGTCTGGCAAGCTGCTTGGCAAGCTGGCCTCAGGTGCCTTTCGGATCGCCGCCCTTAACCTCTTCCAGCGCGTCGCGCCAGATCGCCATTGTCGGCGGACTCTTGCGCTCCAGACTGAGACGATCGATCGCGGCGACCAGTCGTTCGACGCCCAGATGGCTACGCTCGGCGCGCGGTACAAGATAGTCCAGCGCCGCCGGATCGAGAACAAGGCCGCGCATCTGCGCGTGAACCTCGATCAGGTCCGCCATCATCGCTTCGTCCGGAGCGTCGATTTCCAGCTCCAGCGCCGCGCCGAGGCGCGAGCGCAAGTCGGGCAGCGCCACCTGCCAGCGCCCCTCGCCTTCGCCGCGGCGATGACTGGACACGATCAGCAGCGGCCGACGGCTTTCCTGTGCGCGATTCCAGGCGTGGAAAACCGCGTCTTCCTCCATGCGGTCCGCATCGTCGAGCGCGTCGCCATGTCCGGCCTCGACGAACCAGCGCGCCAGCAGCGACTTGCCCGAGCGCGGCGCGCCCGAGAGAATCGCCGCGTGGAACGGCCAGCGACCCGTCTCCAGCAGCGCGTCGATCGCCGCCGCATTGGCGTTGCCGACGACAATGCGCGGCGGGCTGTCGCTCGCGGTCGACAGCGGAAGTGGTATCTGCTTCATCCCCCGAACCCTCTAGCGGCTGATTCTCAGCGCGCCGCCTCCTGCCGAGACTTTCCAGCCCTGCGCGCGCAGCGCGGCGGCCAGTTTGTCGGCGCCGCCCTCGACGCTGACACGCAGCACCGAAATGCCGCCAATGGCAAGGCTGACCGTCGCCGCCCCCTTCACGCCCGGCACGCCGCGCACGGCAGCCAGCGCGGCATCGACCGCGGCGGCATCGGGGCTGGCGAACTGGACAGACACGGTTTCTACCGTGACCGGCGCTGCGACGGGAGCCACCGGACCCACGGGCGCGGCCGGAATTACCGGCACAACGTCACTTTGCGGCAGTACGCCGCCTTGCGGCATCAGCTTCTGGCGCAATTCGGCAAACGCCCGGTCGAGCGCGACCTGGCTCATCGTCAGCGTCGGATCGGGGCTGAGCTGCCCGCTCGCCAACGCGTTGCGATAGATCTCGTCAGTCCGCTCGACGGCTTTGGCCATCATGCCGGGCAGTTCCTGATCGCTGGCAGCGTCCAGCTCGAAACTGTCGAGGAACGTGTTGTCCGGGCCATAGCGCGCGGTGAACGTGCCGTGGATCGGGCCGCCGGGCCATTGCCGTTCAAGCCGCGCGATCGGGATCAGCACGTCGGTCGCGCCGAACTGGTCAAGCAGACCGCGCCACCACAGACGGCTGCGACGCGTGGCCTGACCGGCGGTGAGAATCAGCGAATCGCCGCCTGCGCCCACCGGGCGGACATAATCGATGGCGCTTTGCGAGGCCTGGAACTCGGCCCAGGCCTTTTGCCAGGGCCCGCGCACTTCGAAGACCTGCTGCACGCCGCCCGAATTCAGCACCGGCAGGAGGAGCAGCGGCGCCGAACGCACCATGGCCCCGCCGCCGCCCACGAACTGGCCGGCCTTGCCCTTGTCGAAGATCACGCCCAGCGTGGCGATATAGCGGCGCGGGCCGACCTGTTCCTGCCCGATCACCACCGAGGAAACCATGGCATCGATCGATTCGACCGGCATGTCCGGCCCGCCCAGTTTCTTCCAGGCTTCCTTCTCGGCCTGCTTCCAGCCTTCGAGTCGCGCTTCCGCGCCCGTCTTGGCCGTCACATCGACATGAATGCCGTTGACCTGAATGTCTTCGGAGTTGGCGAGCGGCGCAATACCGCGGTCGCCTTCGACTTGCGCGGCGATTCGCCAGGCACCGAATCCGACCACGCCCAGCGCGGACGCACTGCCAAGAAGCACGGCTGCGCGTGCCGCAGTCCAGCGCCGACCCGTGTCACGGCCGGCCAATTGCCGGAATTTCTGGGGGAACGTCATCGCCATCGTCGAAACCGATGGGCCTTTTGCCTAAACGGGAATGGAAATCCAAGCCGGAAAGCGATAGGGGCGCGCAATGTCCGACGATAACTCCACGAAGAGCTACTCCTACGAGCAGGCCGGCGTCTCGATCGCCGCCGGAAACGCGCTGGTGAAAGCCATCGGCCCGCTCGCGAAATCCACTGCGCGCCCCGGCGCCGACGCCGAGCTGGGAGGCTTTGGCGGATTCTTCGACCCGCGTGCTGCGGGCTACAAGGATCCGCTGCTGGTCGCCGCCAACGACGGCGTGGGTACCAAGGTCAAGCTCGCCATCGACCACGATCGCCATGACCACATCGGCATCGATCTTGTCGCCATGTGCGTGAACGACCTTATCGTGCAGGGTGCGGAGCCCCTGTTCTTCCTCGATTATTTCGCCACCGGAAAGCTTGAAAACGGCGTTGCCGAACGTGTTGTCGCCGGCATTGCCGAAGGCTGCAAGATGTCGGGCTGCGCCCTGATCGGCGGCGAAACCGCCGAAATGCCGGGCATGTATGCCGCCGGCGACTATGACCTTGCCGGCTTCTGCGTCGGCGCCGTCGAGCGCGGCGAACAGCTTACCGGCGACAAGGTTGCCGCCGGCGACGTGTTGCTGGGCCTTGCCTCCTCTGGCGTGCATTCGAACGGCTACTCGCTGGTTCGCCGTCTTGCCGAGGACAAGGGCTGGAAGCTCGACCGCCCGGCCCTGTTCGATTCGGACACGCTGCTGATCGACGCCCTGATCGCGCCCACGCGCATCTACGTGAAGAGCCTGCTGCCCTTCATCCGCTCGGGCCGCATCCATGCGCTGGCCCACATCACCGGCGGCGGTCTACTGGAAAACATCCCGCGCGTGCTGCCCGAAGGCCTGCATGCCCGCATCGACGTCGGCGCCTGGCCGCAGCCGCGCCTGATGGCGTTCCTGCAAGCGCAGGGCAACATCGAGCCCGGCGAGATGGCCCGCACCTTCAACTGCGGCATCGGCATGGTGCTCGCGGTCTCGGCCGACGAGGCCGCCGCGCTCAAGACCGAGCTGGAAGCGGCCGGTGAGACGGTCTTCGTGATCGGCGCCATCGAAGCGGGCGACAAGGGATGCACCGTGCAGGGCAAGGCCGAGGAATGGTCCGCCCGTGAGGACTGGGAGGCCGTCCATCTTGCCTGAGAAGGCAAAAGTCGCCGTCCTTCTTTCGGGCAGCGGCACCAACATGGCGGCACTGCTCTACGCCAGCCGGCGCGAGGACTGTTCTTACGAGATCGTCCTCGTCGCCAGCAACAAGCCCGAGGCCGGGGGCCTTGCCCTTGCCGAAGCCGAGGGCGTGGCAACGTTCGCGCTCAGCCACAAGGGCCTCTCGCGCGCCGAGCATGACGCGGCGATGGATGCGGCGATTCGCCAGTCGGGTGCGCAATGGGTTGCGCTCGCGGGCTACATGCGCATCCTCACCGACGAATTCGTCGCGGGCTGGGATGGCCGGATGGTCAATATCCACCCCTCGTTGCTGCCCAAGTACACCGGCCTTCACACCCATCAGCGCGCCATCGAGGCGGGTGACAGCCATGGCGGGGCGACAGTCCATCTCGTCATTCCCGAACTCGACGAAGGCCCGATTCTCGGCCAGATCCCGGTTGCCATCGTGCCCGGCGACACGGCGGAGAGCCTTGCCGCACGCGTGCTGATCGCCGAGCATCAGCTCTACTCGCGCTGCCTCGCCGAACTGGTCACGCGCGAAACGAGTCCCGAATGGCTGCTTGCCCGGGTTCGCGAACGGGCCATGGCCCTGCCGGAGACCGACGAGATCGCCAGCCACGGCATGCCCTGCTTCGGCATCGTCAAAGGCAAAAAGTTCGCGTACTTCACCGCCGACCATCACGGCGACGGCCGCACCGCACTGCTCGTCAAGATCAGCGGGCCGGACGAGCAGGCCATGCTGATCGAACAGGACGAGGCGCGTTATTATCGCCCCGCCTACTTCGGCGACGGCTGGGTCGGCATCCGCCTCGACCTTGGCGACAATGACTGGGATGCGATTGCCGACTGGCTGTCCCGCTCATGGCGCGCCGTGGCGCCGAAAAAGCTGACTACGCTGCTGGATGTGGCCGATCAGTTTTGAGGGAATTGGCGGCGTCCTGGCCTCCACCTCAATGCTGGTTCCTGATTCCTGTATCCCAATCCACGTCGTCCTCGCGAAGGCCGGGACTCCGCTTTTCTGGCAGCGTAGCGAAAAGGCAGCGGGGCCCCCGCCTTCGCGGGGGCGACGAAGTGAGGAACCTCGGGACCTGTGCCCCGCCGATTAGTTGTCGGCTCTCAATGCCTCCACGCGTCGTGGAGCATCCGATTGGTCAGCCCTGAGGATCGGAGACGGGGCACTTACCATCTCCTCATCAATATCGAGCCGCGTTCTATGCACCCCAAACCTCGTCGTCCCCGCGCAGGCGGGGACCCCGCTTTTCTGGCCGCATAGCGAAATGGAAGCGCCCCCTTCGCGGGGGTTACGGGGTTTTATGTCAACGAATCTGCGCCCGACGGATTGCCCTGACTTACCGCCTCAGGCCCCAACCGCTCGCGCATCGCGGATCATGCGGCCGATCTGGTCGAGCAGGGTCAACCGCTCTTTCTTGAGATCTTCCAGCCGCGTGTCGGAAGCCACATCGAGTTGCTCCTCGATGCGGTTGATGGCGCCGTTGACCTCGCCGTAGCGATCCGCGAGCGCGGCGAAGTGCCCGCGCGTGGCCTTGAGGTGGTGGAGGACCGCAATATCCTCCGGGAATTCCTCGACGAGTTCGTGGGGCTTGTAGGTCATCGGCTCTCCTCAACGCTCGATAGAGCTTCGATTTTAGCCCCTCGCCCTTCCCGCGCCTTGCGCGGGATCAAAGCGCAAGGCGGGAAATTCAGATTTGCGAGTAATCCACCTGCGGCCGGCTTTCGCGCGTACCGCGATAGAGCTTGTCAGGTTCGCGCGGGTCCCCGGCGATCATGACGTGATCATCATGCACCGCGACCAGCGTGCCCACGAACGGGAACCCCTCAAGGCTGCCGTTGACGCGGTAGCTCACCGTATCGCCGACCTTGAAGCTCGCCGCGTCGAAATTGAATTCAAAGGGGCAGGCTTCGCCCGTCTCACCCATGCCTTGCATTTATCGCTCTCCTATTCCGGGCAAAGTAACCCAGAACCCGCAGCCGCAAAACCGAAAAGCGCAGTCTTCGATCAGGTTTTACCTCTTCGCGCGCAAGATTGTTTTGCGCGGCCCGGACAACGGGCCCGCCCGTCGAAGCCATATCGCCCCAAAACAAAAAGGCCGCCCAAACGGGCGGCCTTTTCATTCATTCGGAGAAGCGGATGCTTCAGCCGACGATTTCTTCGGGCTTGAAGAAGTAGGCGATTTCGATCGCCGCGTTCTCTTCCGAGTCCGAACCGTGAACCGAGTTGGCTTCGATCGATTCGGCGTAAACCTTGCGGATGGTGCCTTCGGCGGCATCAGCCGGGTTGGTGGCGCCCATCACGTCGCGGTTGGCCTTCACGGCGTCTTCGCCTTCGAGAACCTGCACGACCACCGGGCCCGAGACCATGAACGAAACGAGGTCGTTGAAGAAGGGGCGTTCCTTGTGGACGGCGTAGAAGCCCTCGGCCTGTTCCTGGGTCATCTGGATGCGCTTCGAGGCGACGACGCGCAGGCCGGCTTCCTCAAGCATCTTGGTCACGCCGCCGGTCAGGTTGCGGCGGGTCGCGTCGGGCTTGATGATCGAGAAGGTGCGGGTAACCGCCATGGTAGGTTCCTTGCGAGGTAGGGGTTTTGAATTGTTGGCGGGCCCCTAGCCGGGAACGGCCCGGATCGCAAGAATTAGGCTGCGTAATGATGAACCCTAGGAGGGGAGAATCATCCAGCCTGAACCCATCTCCCGCCGTCCTGCTTCCAGTAATAGTGTTCCACGCCCTCACGGCCCCGCAACATACGCCAGGTATCGCGCGCATGCTGGAGCGTGGACTGGTCGAACAGGAAGAACATGCGTTCGAACGGAGTATCGCCTTCGCGCCATTGCCCATCGGCAATCGCCATGAACTTTGCGCCGTTGGCAGGCTCCGGCACTTCGGAAATCAGGATCGGCTGGCGGTCCTCGCCCCCCTCGCCCGCGAAGCCGTTGGCGAGGAAGCTCTCCGATCCGGTCGACCACAGTGCCTGGCAGATGCGCTGGCGCTGGCCGAGGTCGGCGGAGACGACGAGCAGCCGCTCGCCATTCCCCGCGACCTTTCCGGCAATCAGCGCAAGCGCGCTTTCGGCAGGGTCGCGACTGAGCTGATAGAAATCCACGCGCATGTCGCGACCCGAGCCTTTTACTTACGCTTCAAGATTGTCGCGCACGAAGCGGTCGAGCAGGCGCACGCCGAAGCCCGAGGCCCCCTTGTCCCAAGTCGCGCCCGGCTTGTCGGTCCACACGGTACCGGCAATGTCAAGGTGCGCCCAGGGGGTGTCGTTCTCGATGAAGCGCAGCAGGAACTGCGCCGCCGTGATCGAACCGCCGAAGCGCGGGCCGACGTTCTTGATGTCGGCAATCGGGCTGTCGATCATCTTGTCGTAGTTCGGGCCCATCGGCATGCGCCACAGGCGGTCGCCCGAGGCGTCGCCGGCAGCGTTGAGCTGGCCAGCCAGCTCGTCGTTGTTCGAGAACAGACCGGCATATTCGTGCGCGAGGCTGAGGATGATCGCGCCGGTCAGCGTGGCGAGGTCGACGATCTTGGCGGGCTTGTACTCGCGCTGCACCCAGGTCAACGCGTCGCACAGGACCAGACGGCCCTCGGCGTCGGTATTGATGACCTCGATGGTCTGGCCCGAGAGCGAGGTGACGACGTCACCGGGGCGCTGGGCATTGCCGTCGGGCATGTTTTCCACAAGGCCGCAGACGCCGACCACGTTGGCCTTGGCCTTGCGCAGCGCAAGCGCGAGCATGGTACCGGCCACCGCACCGGCGCCGCCCATGTCCCACTTCATGTCTTCCATGCCGGCTGCGGGCTTGATCGAGATGCCGCCGGTGTCGAAGGTCACGCCCTTGCCGACGAACGCCACGGGCGCCTCGCCCGCGTTGCCGCCGAGCCATTCGAGCACGAGCAGGCGCGCCGGGCGCACCGAACCTTGTGCCACGCCGAGCAGCGAGCCCATGCCGAGATCGGCCATTTCCTTCTCGTCGAGCACGCGGACCTTCAGGCCGCTGCCCGCCATCTTCGCCTCGCAGCGGGCGACGAAAGTTTCCGGGTAGATCGCGTTCGCCGGTTCGGTGACCAGTTCGCGGGTGAAGGACACGCCCTCTACAATCGCCTGCTCCACGGCCCAGACCGCCTCGGTGCCTTCGGGCGCGCCGACCACGGCGATGTCCACGAGGCTCGGCTTGGCGTCTTCGGCCAGCTTGGTGCGATACGTGTCGAGGCGCCATGCGCGCAGCACCGCGCCCAGCAGCGCGCCGGCCGCTTCGTCGGCCGAGAGGCCCGCGCCGGTGAGGTCCAGCGTCACCGCCGTCTCGCCCGAAGTGAGGTACTTGGCGACGACGGCCGCACCAGCGCGCTCGATGGCGCCCTTGCGGTCCTTGCCGTCAGCGGACCCGATCCCGGCCAGCGCGACGCGCACGACTTTGCCGTTACGCTCGACAAAGCCCTCGAACACCTGCCCTGCCTTCGCGGTGAAACGCGATGCCTTGGCACCCTCGACCAGCACCGGCTCAAGGTCGGCGGGAATCGCGTCCTGATTCACGAAGCGGGCAACGAGACGCGCCGCGGAGGCGGCAGCTGCGTCAAGGAACTGGATATTCATGGGATCTCCTGAATTCTTGTGGGCGAGCGACGGACTTGTGCGCTTCGCCACAACAGCGGATTGCAGTTAGGCACAGGCGGTGCGATAGGCAAGCCATGCTCCCGGCCGCCCCGACCCTGCTGCATGCCCGCAAGCTGCGCCTGCACCACCTTCCGTTGCCGCTGCTGGCTGCCGGATTTGTATCTCTTTCATTGCCTTGCACTGCGTTTGCACAGGATCTGTCGCGGCAGGTGGATACCGGGCCGATTCAAGGTGCTCCGCCCGCGCCTCCGCCCGCAACTGCGGACCTGGTGCCGGTCGCCTTCGAGGCCGATACCGTTGAATACGACGAACACGGCGAAACGGTTACCGCCAAGGGCAACGTCGTCCTGCGCAAGGACAAGCAATCGGTTCGCGCCGATACCGTCACATGGAACCGGACGACCGGCCAGATCGTCGGCACCGGCAACGTGCGCGTCGTCGACCAGAACGGCAACCAGGTCTATTCCGACCATGTCGAGCTTACCGACGAGCTGAAGACCGGGGCGATGGAAAATCTGCTGCTGGTGCTGCGCGAAGGCGCGCGCCTGGCAGCGAACAAGGGCGAGCGCCTCGCCAATGGCGATGTCGTGCTCCAGCACGCCGCCTATAGCGGTTGCGCCGTGTCCGACGATTCGGGCTGCCCCAAGAGCCCCACCTGGCGCGTGCTCGCCAAGTCCGTGATTTACAGCGAGGATAAGAACCTCGTGCGCTTCTCGGATGCCCGGCTTGAGCTGTTCGGCAAAGTCCAGATCCCGCTGTTCGGCATGTCGGTCAGCACCAATGGCGGCGCGGTGTCCGGCTTCCTGGTTCCCGATTTCCGGTCCAGCCCGTCGAACGGCATCGAAGTGGCGCAGCCCTATTACTGGAAGATCGCTCCGAACCGCGATCTGACCGGCACGCTGCACGTCTATACCGAAGCCGCGCCGATGGCTTCGTTTGAGTACCGCGCTCTCACGGATAAGGGCGCGTACCAGATCACCGGCTATGCCACGTCGAGCAACAAGATCCCGATCGACGATACAAATCCCGATCCCAACCGTGAGCGTTCGTTCCGCGGCTACATCTTCGCCAACGGCAGGTTCCAGCTCGACGAGGGCTGGAGCGTGACCGCCTCGATCCGCCGCGCCACCGACCGCACGTTCCTGCGTCGCTACGACATCAGCCGCGACGACCGGCTGCGTTCGAGCGTCGAGGTCGAGCATATCGACGAAGACAGCTACTTCTCGTTCGCAGGCTACGCCACGCAGACCATGCGCTCGGGCCAGGATCAGGGGCTGATGCCCGTGGCGATCCCGGTGATCGACTATCGCCGCCGCTTCGACGAATCGCTGCTGGGCGGCAAGATCGAGACACAGGTGAACACCATGGGTATCACCCGCGTCGACGGGCAGGATACTCAGCGTGCGTTCGCCAGCGCCCAGTGGTCGCTGCGCAAGGTCACCGGAATGGGTCAGGAAGTGGTGTTCACCGGCCTTGTGCGCGGGGATGTCTACCACTCGGACGAGAATGACACGACCACGACGGTAGCCTATCAGGGCATGCCCGGCTGGCAGAGCCGCGCGATCGCCCTAGCAGCAGTCGACGTGAAGTGGCCGCTGGTGGGACAGGTCTTCGGCGGCACCCAGGTCCTGACGCCGCGCGTCCAGCTGGTGGCGACGCCGTCGATCAAGAATCTGGAGATTCCCAACGAGGATTCACGCGCGATCGAGCTGGAGGACACCAACCTCTTCTCGCTCAACCGCTTCCCCGGCTACGACCGTTTCGAGGACGGCGTGCGCGTCACGTACGGCTTCGACTGGATGTTCGAGCGGCCGCGCTGGCGCATCAAGAGCACGCTCGGCCAGTCGGTGCGGCTTAGCAACGATCAGTCGATTCTGCCTGACGGCACCGGCCTTTCCGACAAGACTTCGGACATCGTCGGCCGTACCGAAATCCGTTATCGCAACTTCGTCAGCCTGATCCACCGCTTCCGGCTGGACAAGGACAATCTGGCCGTGCGCCGCAACGAAGTCGATCTGGAGCTGGGCAGCAACCAGACCTATTTCGAACTCGGCTATACCAAGCTCAACCGCGACGTTACCGAGAATATCGAGGATCTCCAGAACCGCGAGGAAGTGCGCGCCGCCGGCCGCGTCGCCTTCGCGAACTACTGGTCGATGTTTGGTTCGGCGGTGGTCAATCTCACCAACCACAGCGAGGATCCGATTTACGGCTCGGACGGCTTCCAGCCGCTGCGCACGCGGTTCGGCGTTGCCTATGAGGACGATTGCCTCGAAATCGCGCTGACCTGGCGCCGCGACTACGTCTCCAACGGCGACGCGCGCAAGGGCAACTCCTTCGCACTCCATTTCGCGCTCAAGAACATCGGCGTCCACTGAGCGAAAAACCCTCCAACAGGCACAAGTTGACTGGGGCACGCCCGGGGCGTTGGCAGGTCATGTCAAAGCCGCTATCGGACGCACTCAGTTTCGGTTAAGCCGCAGGCCGACATAGGCCGGAAAACGTCCGCAAGGTGTCCGTCACCTTGCGAACGGGGACCGGAAATGACTGGTCGCAGACGGGATAGAGATCAACGGTGACAGCAATCCAACGTAGCAGGTCCATCAAGCGTGCGGTGCGCAATTGCGCGATCGCGGGCGGCGCCATCGCGTCCGCCCTGTCCCCGCTCGCAGTGTCGACCGCGGCTTATGCCCAGGCTGCCGCCACGCAGACGACCGAGCAAGGCGACATCGTGATCCCCGACGACGTCAAGATCTTCGGCAACGACAACCCGAACGTCCGCCGCGCCACCGCGGTGGTCAACGGCGACATCATCACCGGTACGGACGTGGACCAGCGCCTGGCGCTGATCCTGGCCGCGAACCAGGGCAAGATCGACGATGACGAGAAAAAGCGCCTGCGCCTTCAGGTGCTGCGCAACCTGATCGACGAAACGCTCCAGATTCAGGAAGCCAAGGCGGCCGATGTCGCGGTGACCGATGCCGATGTCGACCAGACTTACGCCCGCGTCGCCTCGCAGAACTTCGGACAGAACGCTGCGGCCATGGACGCCTATCTCAAGCGCGTCGGCTCCTCCACCGATTCGCTGAAGCGCCAGATTCGCGGCGAACTGTCGTGGCAGCACCTGCTCCAGCGCAACGTCCAGCCGTACATCAACGTCTCGGACGATGAAGTGAACGAGATGCTGACGCGTCTCAAGGCGGCCAAGGGCACGGACGAGTACCGCATCGGCGAAATCTACCTCGCCTCGACGGACGATTCGCAGCAGCAGGTCTACCAGAATGCCATGCAGATCGTGCAGCAGCTCAAGCAGGGCGGCAGCTTCGTGGCCTATGCCCGCCAGTATTCGCAGGCATCGACTGCCGCGGTCGGCGGCGACCTTGGCTGGATCCGCCTTGCCCAGCTTCCTGCCGAACTCGCCAATGCCGCGCACGACATGCAGCCCGGCCAGCTCGTCGGCCCGATCCAGGTGCCCGGCGGCTACGACATCATCTATCTGATCGACAAGCGTCAGGTCCTCACCGCCGATCCGCGCGACGCGGTTCTGGCGCTCAAGCAGATCTCGCTCAACTTCCCGAAGGGCATTTCGGAAGCGGAAGCCAATACCAAGGCGCAGGCTTTCGCCAAGGCCATCAGCACCGCCAAGGGCTGCGGCGATGTCGACAAGGTAGCCACCGGCGTCGGCGCGCAAGTCGTCGCCAACGATCAGGTCAAGGCGCGCGACCTTCCCGCCGCGATCCAGACCTCGATCCTTCAGCTTTCGCCCGGCGAAACGCTGCCGCCGTTCGGCTCGCTGACCGAGGGCGTGCGCATCCTGATGCTCTGCGGCCGCGACGACCCGCAGGTCGATTCGGGCCCGAGCTTCGAACAGCTCCAGTCGCAGATCGAGGACGATCGCGTGAACAAGCGCGCGCAGATGTACCTGCGCGATCTCAGGCGCGACGCGATCATCGAATACAACTGATGCGTTCATGAGCGGCACCGTAACGATGTCTGCGGCGCCGCTTGCCGTTTCGCTGGGGGATCCTGCCGGGATCGCCCCGGAACTGATCGCCGAGGCGTGGACGCGCCGTGAAGGTTCCAACCTCGCGCCGTTCTTCGCCGTCGGCGGCGCCGGCCTGCTGGCCGCTGCCGCCCACAGCCGGGGCATCGCGCTGCCGGTGATCCGCATTGCCAGCCCGGCCGAAGCGATCACCGCTTTCGCGCACGGATTGCCCGTTCTGGGCGACGAAGACGCCTCCCCCGCATTCGGAATGCCTTCACGGGAAGGCGCGGAACTCGCGCTCCATTCGCTCACGCAGGCAGTGCGTCTCGCCGTTTCAGGTGAAGCGGGGGGGATCGTTACCGGCCCCATCGCCAAGTCGAAACTCGCGGAAGTCGGCTTCACCCAGCCCGGCCAGACCGAATTCTGCGCCGATGCCTGCGGCGTGGCCCATGACGATGCCGTGATGATGCTGGCGGGGCCGAACCTGCGGACCGTACCGCTAACCGTCCATGTGGCGCTGACTCAAGTACCCGCCCTGCTCACCCGCGACCTGATTGCGCGCAAGACGCGGATCGTCGCGCAGGCACTGGCGCGCGATTTCGGCCTGTCACCCGCACGTATCGCCATCACCGGGCTCAATCCCCACGCCGGCGAAGACGGCCGCATGGGCCGCGAGGAAATCGACACCATCATTCCCGCCATCGAAGCGCTCGCGGCCGAAGGACTGGCCGTCACTGGCCCGCACCCGGCCGATGCGCTCTTTGCCGCTCACCAGCGCGACGCCTTCGATGTCGCGCTTTGCATGTATCACGATCAGGCCCTGATCCCGATCAAGACGCTCGACTTCGATGCCGGCGTCAATGTCACGCTCGGCCTGCCGATCGTCCGCACCTCGCCCGATCACGGCACCGCCTTCGCCATCGCCGGAAAGGGCGTGGCGAGCCCGGGCGCGACGATCGCGGCGCTGCGGATGGCCGGCGAATGCGCGGCACGCAGGGCCGCTGAAGGAATTCCGGCATGACCACTCTCCCCCCCTTGCGCGAAGTCATCGCCAAGCACGGGCTCTCGGCCAGCAAGGCGCTCGGCCAGAACTTCCTGTTCGACGAACAATTGCTCGACCGCATCGCCGCGATTCCCGGCAATCTCGACGGCGCGCAAGTGCTGGAAATCGGCCCCGGTCCCGGCGGCCTCACCCGCGCATTGCTGCGCGCCGGGGCACAAGTTACCGCGATCGAGATGGACCGGCGCTGCCTGCCCGCGCTCGCCGAAGTCGAAGCGGCATTCCCCGGCAAGCTCAAGGTGATCGAAGGGGATGCGATGAAGATCGACCCCGCCACGCTGTTCGAGGGGCCGTACCACATCGTCGCCAACCTGCCCTACAATGTCGGCACGGCGCTCTTCACCGGCTGGCTCTCGGGCGAGACATGGCCGCCGCAGTGGCGCTCTCTGACACTGATGTTCCAGGAGGAAGTGGCCCGCCGCATCATCGCCGAGCCGAACATTTCCGCCTATGGCCGCCTTGCCGTGCTGGCGCAGTGGCGCGCGAAGGCGAAGCTGGCGATGAAAGTGCACCGCAGCGCCTTCACACCGCCGCCAAAGGTCATGTCGGCCATCGTCCATGTCGAACCGGGCGAGGCGCCCGAAGACGTCTCCATGCGCGTTCTGGAACGGACGACCGAGGCCGCCTTCGGCCAGCGCCGCAAGATGCTGCGCCAGAGCGTCAAGGGCGTGCCCGGCGCGCTGGACGCGCTGGAACGGCTGGGAATCGACCCGCAACGCCGCGCCGAAACGCTTTCCGTCGATGAATTTGTGAGCCTCGCCCGCGAACTGACCAAACGCTGAGCGCTGGCCCGACTATTTGGTGCCGAGGTCGCTTTCGCCCGTCGCGGCGATATGCAGGGTGTTGAGCGGTTCCATAGTCGGCGTGACAACTCGCGCCACCACGACAATGGAACACACCAGAACCCCAAGGATCAAGAAGGCCTGAAGCAGCCGCGCAGGCAAAGGACCGTCCGACGCCAGTGCCGCCGCGAGCGGGCGGCGGTGCTCGTAGGCGGCCGCCGCTTCCGCACTGAGCACGATCGGGACCGCCCCCCCTTCGAGAAGCGCCATAACGCAGATCGGCTCGCTCAAGGAAACACTGCAACGCTTGCCCCGCCGCCAGCGCACCTGGCCGGCCAGCACTTGCCGGCCAACCAGTACATCGACGATTTCACCCGTCTCCGGAGGTTGGGACATCAGCAGGCACAGCCCACGCACGCTGGCGCCGACCACTATCGCCTCATCCTCCACCATTCCGGTAGCTGTCGCGTGGCGCAGATGTGCCTGAACCATCGCACGCGCCCGGTCCGCAACGAGAACCCTCTGTTCGTTCATAGGATAAGGCCCCCCAGCCGTTCCGATGAGACTGCTCTACCTACCAATCTTGCAGAGGGAAGTTAATGAATTGAAAACGATATAAAATAAATCTCCGTGTCAGACTTCCGCTAGCATAGGCGATCCGGCCATGGCGGCCTTCTTGCGCAGGCGCCAGGCATGAAGCAGCGGCTCGGTATAGCCGTTGGGTTGCTTCACGCCCCGGAACACGAGGTCGCAGGCCGCGCGGAAGGCGAAGGACGTGTCCCAGTTACCCGCCATCGGCTCGTAGAGCGGATCGCCGGCATTCTGCGCATCGACCTTGGCGGCCATGCGCTTCAGCGACGCCATGACCTGTTCCTCACTGCAAACGCCGTGCAGCAGCCAGTTGGCCATGTGCTGGCTGGAGATGCGCAGCGTCGCCCGATCCTCCATCAGGCCCACGTCGTTGATGTCGGGGACCTTGGAACAGCCGACGCCCTGATCGATCCAGCGCACGACATAGCCGAGCAGGCCCTGCGCATTGTTGTCGAGTTCCTCGCGAATCTCGTCTTCCGACCAGTTCGCACCCTGGGCCAGCGGAACTTGCAGCAGCAGGTCTAGCCCCGGAATTTCGCCTTCCGCGATCTCTCCGCGCAGGCCGAAAACGTCGACCTCGTGATAGTGCATGGCATGGAGCGTGGCGGCCGTGGGCGACGGCACCCATGCGGTGTTCGCGCCGGTCCTGGGATGCCCGATCTTCTGCTCCAGCATGTCGCTCATCATGTCCGGCGCAGCCCACATGCCCTTGCCGATCTGCGCCACGCCCGAAAGCCCGTGCGCAAGACCGATGGCGACGTTGCGGCGCTCGTAAGCGGCGATCCAGGTCGAGCCCTTGATCGCGCTCTTACGGATCATCGGTCCGGCCCGCATCGAGGTGTGGATCTCGTCACCCGTACGGTCGAGGAAGCCGGTGTTGATGAAGACGATTCGATCCCGGACCGCGTGGATGCAGGCGGCAAGGTTCGCGGACGTGCGCCGCTCCTCGTCCATGACGCCGACTTTGATGGTGTGACGATCCAGCCCCAGCAGATCCTCCACCGCATCGAACAGGTCGTTGGTGAAGGCACATTCCTCCGGCCCGTGCATCTTCGGCTTGACGATATAGATGCTGCCCTGGCGGCTGTTGCCGAACCGCGTGAGGCCTTTCACGTCCTGCGCCGAAATCGCGCTGGTAAGGACGGCATCCATGATCCCTTCTGGGATTTCCGAACCGTCCGGCAGCAGGATCGCCGGATTGGTCATGAGATGGCCAACATTGCGCACGAACAGCAGGCTGCGGCCCGGCAGATCGACCGTTTCGCCCGAAGGCAGCGTGACGCGCTTGTCACCCGCCAGTTCGCGGGTCAGCGTGCGGCCGCCCTTCTCGAACGTTTCGGTAAGGTCGCCCCGGATCACACCCAGCCAGTTGGCATAGGCCGCCAGCTTGTCCTCGGCATCGACCGCCGCGACCGAATCCTCCAGATCGACGATTGTGGTGAGCGCGGATTCGAGAACGATGTCGGCGATGCCCGCCTTGTCCGCACCGCCGACCTCGGTCGAGCGGTCGACCACGATCTCGATGGCCAACCCGTTCGAGCGATAGAGCCGTCCCTTCGCCGTCTCCCCCAGGTATTGCGCGGGATCGGCGAGCGGCGCGTCGGCCGTCTCCACATCGGACCAGCTTCCCGCCGCTAGCGGCAGGGCCTTGTCGAGAAACGCGCGGCCTGCCGCGATCACCGCCGCGCCGCGAACCGGATCATAGCCCTTGCCCTGTGCAGGCGCCGCGTCGAGCGCGTCGGTGCCGTAGAAGGCGTCGTAAAGACTGCCCCAGCGGGCATTGGCGGCGTTGAGCAGGAACCGCGCATTGAGCACGGGAACGACGAGCTGCGGCCCTGCCATCGTGGCGATCTCGGGATCGACGCCGGTGGTACCGATGGCGAATTGACCGGGCTCGGGAACGAGATAGCCGATCTCACGCAGGAAGGCCTGATAATCGCCCTGATCGATGGGCTTGCCCGGGCGGCTCATATGCCAGGCGTCGATCAGCGACTGGAGTTCGTCACGCTTCGCCAGCAGTGCACGGTTACGCGGGGCGAGTTGCCCCACCAGCGCGGCAAACCCGCTCCAGAACGTGGCGGCGTCCAGCCCGATCGGGGGCAGGACCTGCTCCTCGACAAAGCGCGCCAGTGCGGTGTCGACCCGCAGGCCCGAACGTTCCATCCTGTCAGTCATCATTCCTCGCATATCCAATGCACGCGGGCCGGTTGTGGGCGCGCGCGTCCGTGACACTGTTTTTCAAGTCTGTCCCGGGGAGGAATCGCGGGTTCTATGCCCGATCGCTGCCGCAATGGCAACAGGCCGTTCGAGACTGTGCCGCAAAGGGAGTAGTCCGTCGGACCGGCTTACATTGGCGTCGGAAACGCTTACATTGCAACGGTTCGTCAACCATCGAGTCCGCCGGGAACCCGTGACTGGCATGGACGTTGCTCAGAGTTAGTGAGTGGAGGTGGGGGCGAAGTCCGCAAAGGTAAGGACATGCTGCGCAAGATTACCCGCCTATTCGTCATCAAGACGCACTGGGAAGCGTACATGATTATCTACGCCCTCGCGCTGGGCGCGGTGGAACGCGGCAGCGTCTACCTCACGCGCTTTCCCGGCTTCGGTGGCAAACTGCTGTTCCTGGCCTGCACCGGCGCGGTGTTCATGGCGGGTGCCAAGATTCTGGACGCAATCAAATACGAGAAGGCGCAAAGGCTGGCGCCCTTGCTGGAATCGGCGACTCCAAAGCCCAAAAGCCACACGGCACGGCAGGACCGCAACGCCGCCTGACGACGATCCGTGCCTGTCCGACCTGAAGGCCTGCCTGATCTGAAGGAAGGTGGGGTGTTTCTGTTGCAAGGTACACCCCGGACCCCTGGAATCCCTTCTGTTGCCCGGTGGGTCCAACCGCGCTTTAGCTTTGTAACTTCAGGCCGTTAGGCCCTAGAATTACGCGGCGAGAGCGAGTGCTTCGTTGTCGTTGGCACTTGTGAGTTTTGAGCCTTGAACGGGTTACTCAGCCCGGAAGAAAACACCGCTTTTCAACACACGTCGATCCTAGTTCGGCCCCGTCATCACCCCTGCGACAACAGGGTTGTCCCGCCATAAGCTGGACGGGTGATGGTGGAGCCGCCGGGTACCGCCCCCGGGTCCGCTGTGCCTATTGAACGGCGCAGTTTATCATCATAGCCAGCAAGCTGGCAGGGACCCATATAGGGTCCGCCGCGCAAAAGAAAAGGGCGGGAATCACTCCCACCCTTCTCTCGCGATCACAAAGGGTTTGCCCCGATCACCCCTTCTTCAGGGAGTCGCGGATCTCGGCGAGCAGTTCGACCTCGGTCGGCCCGGCGGGCGCGGCTTCCTTCGCCGGCATCAGCTTGTTGGCCTGACGCACGAGGAGAAAGATCACGAAAGCCAGGATCAGGAAGTTGAGCACCGCCGTGATGAACGAGCCATAACCCAGCATGGCGACACCCGCCGTCTTGAGCGCGGCATAAGTCATCGGGCCGTGGTAAGTGGCCGGAACCGTGCCGAGCACCACGAACTTGTTGCTGAAATCGATACCTCCGGTGATGAGGCCGATGAACGGCATGATGACATCGTCGGTAAGCGAGGAAACGATCTTGCCGAAAGCGGCGCCGATGATCACACCCACGGCAAGATCAAGCGCGTTACCGCGCGCGATGAACGTCTTGAATTCCTGAAGCATCTTCCGCTGATCCCCTATGATTTCAGGTGTTCTTACGAATTTTCAAATGGTTGTCGGGCAGGCCTGCCACGCAGCATAAGCCGCAGGTTGCCACATTGGCCCTTTGGTAACAATCGGTTGCGGGCACGGTTGCCCCCCGGACGGTCCTTGAACCGGCCCCCACCCCTGCTATCTATGCCAAGGACGCGACGTGGCCGTTTCGGCCCGATCGACCTGGAGGACACCCTATGCGCCTTTCCCTCGCCGCTCGTGCCGGACGCAACAGCCTTGCCCTTGCGGCCGCGTTGTGGCTGGCCGGTTGTGGCTTCAACTCGGTGCCGACCAAGCAGGAAGCCGCCAAGGCCAAGTGGGCCGACGTGCAGGCCGCCTATCAGGAACGCGCCAACCTCGTGCCCAACCTTGCCGCCGTGGCCAAGGGCGCGGCAACGCAGGAGAAGGAAATCCTGACCGGCGTGGTGGAAGCGCGCGCCAAGGCGACCTCGATCCAGCTCAGCGCCAATGACCTCAATGATCCGGCCAAGATGCAGCAGTTCCAGGCCGCGCAGGGCCAGCTCGGCCAGAGCCTTTCGCGCCTGCTGGTCAGCGTCGAGCAGTATCCCGAGCTGAAGTCGATCGTGAATTACCAGATGTTGCAAACCCAGCTCGAAGGGCAGGAAAACCGCATCCGCATCGCCGTGCGGGACTACAACGCAGCGGTTCAGACCTACAACACCGCCGTCCGCACCTTCCCGACCATGATCGGCGCCAAGCTGCGCGGCGCGGATCCGCTGGTGCCCTACACGGCGTCGACGCCGGGCGCGGACGTCGCGCCCAGCCTCGAAGGCAAGATGTGATCCGGTGAACCCTTTCCGGGCCGTCCTTGCGGCCGTTCTTCTGGCCTTCGGCGTGCTGCTTGCCCAGCAGGCAGCCGCCGAGCCCACGTTCCCCAAGCTCACTGGCCGGGTCGTGGACGACGCCAACGTCATCCCCGACGATGTCGAGGCCCGGCTGACGCAGAAACTGGACGCGCTGGAGAAGAACTCCGGCCGCCAGCTCGTCGTCGTCACCCTCCCCAGCCTTCAGGGCTACGATATCTCCGACTACGGCTATCAGCTCGGTCGCGCCTGGGGCATCGGTGAGAAGGATAAGAACACCGGCGCCCTGCTGATCGTCGCGCCCAACGAACACAAGGTGCGGATCGAGGTCGGCTACGGTCTGGAGCCGATCATCACCGACGGCCTCTCGTTCCTCATCATCAACCAGCAGATTCTCCCCCGCTTCAAGGCGGGCGACATGCCCGGCGGCATCGAGGCCGGGACAGACGCGATCGCCAAGCAACTCACTCTGCCGCCCGATCAGGCGCGTCAGGTGGCTGCCAATGCCGACGCCGCGCGTAAGCCGCAGGAAGGCGGATTTCCTGTGGGGACCATCATCTTCATCGGTTTCCTTGTGTTCTTCGTCGCCCTGCCGATGATCAACGAGGCACGCGCCGGCGGACGGCGTCGGCGCGGTCTGGGCGGCCCGATCATCTGGATGCCCGGCGGCCGCGACGACGATGACCACTGGGGCGGTGGCGGCGGCTGGGGTGGCGGTGGCGGTTTCGGCGGAGGCGGCGGGTTCTCGGGCGGCGGCGGCAGCTTCGGCGGCGGCGGCGCGAGCGGAAGCTGGTAGAGGAGAGAACGAGATGCCCTCACCCATCTACCTTTCCGAGGAAGACCACGCGCGCATCACCGCTGCCGTCGGCGAAGCCGAGATGCGCAGTTCGGGCGAGATCGTGACCGTGCTGGCCGAACGCTCGGACGGCTACACCGATGTCGCGCTTGCGTGGAGCGCGGTCGTCGCCTTCCTTGCGCTGGCCGCGCTGGTATTCGCGCCCGGCTTCTACATGGGACTTTACGACCGCCTGCTGGCCAGTTGGGGCCACGAATGGACCCCGCGGATGATTATCGGACTGGCCGGCGGAGTTGCCGCAATCAAGTTCGGCGCCATGCTGGCGCTCCAGCTCTGGCAGCCGCTGCGGTTCTGGCTGGTGCCGGGTCCAGTCAAGACCATGCGGGTGCACACCCATGCCCTGCGCGCCTTCCGCATCGGCGCCGAACAGCGCACCACCGGCCGCACCGGCGTGCTCATCTACCTCTCCATGCGCGAGCACCGCGCCGAGATCGTGGCCGACAAGGCCATCGCCGCCAAAGTCGACCCCGAGATCTGGGGCCACGTCATGGCCGCCATGCTCGCCCACGTGGGCGACGAGCGCGTGGCTGACGGCATGGTGGTCGCCGTGGGCAAAGTGGGTGACATCCTCTCCGAACACTTCCCCCGCGCCGATGACGACGTGAACGAACTTCCCGACAGGATTATCGAAGTATGACCGAACTGGCCTCCCTGCCCCTGCCCCCCGATGCCGACGAACCCGATGAAATCATGTGGCAAGGCAAGTTCATCACCACCCGCAAGCGGGGCCGCTGGGAATATGTGAGCCGCGCGCGCGGCATTCACGCCGCCGTGATCCTTGCGGTGGACGCCGAAGACCACGTGATCCTGGTGGACCAGTACCGCGTGCCGCTGGGCAAGCGCTGCATCGAACTTCCCGCCGGCCTCGTCGGCGATCATGACGATGTCGCGGGCGAGGACGCCAGCATCGCCGCCGCGCGCGAGTTGGAGGAAGAGACCGGCTACCACGCCGGCCGCATGGAAAACCTCGGCGAATTCTACTCCTCGCCCGGCATGGTGAGCGAAAGCTTCAGCCTGTTCCGCGCGCATGACCTTGTGAAAGTGGGCGAAGGCGGCGGCGTCGATAGCGAGGATATCATCGTCCACCGCGTGCCGCTGGCCGGGATCGAGCAAGCCATCGCCGAATGGCGCAAGGCGGGTTATGCGCTGGACGTGAAGCTGCTGCTCCTGCTCGGCGCGCGAATGCTGGGCTGATCGGGCCAAAACCTGTGAACCCGATACTATTCATCCAGGCGGCCGTTTGCCTGGCGGCAGGAATACCAAAGGTGTTTTGGCCCGGCCGCAAGCGTGCCGAGGCCGAGGCGCACCAACGCCGGAGAATTGATCAGCTGGACTCAGGGGCGGAGGAAACCTTCTTCGAGGAACGCCGTACGATATTTGCCTATCCTCCCCCGAAATCCGACACCAAAATGCGCATCAACGGGACACTGCAAGTTCTCCTTGGCGCCGCCTCCATAGCGCTTGCGGTCTGGTCTTGATGCCATGCGCACCCGCCCCGGCACCTGCCAGCGCAAGGCCCGTTATCCCACCGAAGCGGCGGCGCTGGAAGTGGCCGCACGGGCATCGATCGCCCTGCGCCCTTATCGCTGTCCGCTGTGCCGCCAATATCATCTGACGAGCCGCACCAAAGGCATGCGGCTGCCTCGTTTCGAGCGCGAACGGCGCAAGGGCGAGCCGGAGGCGCCTTGAGTGAAATCACGCCGGTCAGGTCGGCAATTGCGCCGGATTGAACTCGGTTCGTCGAAATTGTGTCGGATCTGCGGCAAAATATGCCGGGTCGGTTCCGATTGAGGTTGCAACAATCCTAGGATTGACGGAGGGCTGATGCCCAGTCCCTACGGAGTTTATCTTGGCCGGATCCCTGTCCAGGCGCATCGTCGTCCTGTGCGTCATTCTCAGCATCGTGCTGGCCGGGCTGGCCGGACTGCTGCTTGACGCTTCGGCGCAGATGCGCGCGAGCCTGACGTGGATCACCCACTCCTCGCAAGTGCTGGAAACCGCCGACCGGGCCTTGCGGCACCTTCAGGCCGCCGAATCCGGCCAGCGCGGCTTCACGCTGACGCAGAACCCTGAATTCGCAGTCAGCTTTCCCACCGAACTGGCCGAGGCTCGGCGCGAGGCTGCCGGCCTCGTCGCGCTGACATCCGACAATCCGCTTCAGAACACCCGTGCCAAGCAGGTCCAGAACCTGATCGACGAGCGCGCGAAAAGCCTGGAGGAAACCGCCCGCCTCACCCGCCGCGGCGATTTCGAAGCCGCGCGCGCCTATGTCGCGGCCGGCCACGGGCGCTTCCTGATGCTGCTGGTGACCGCACGCACGAATGACCTGCTCGAAGCCGAGCGCGCGCTTGCCGCCAATCGCATGGACGCGGTGAAGGAACGCCTCGACTACATCCGCTGGCTCGTCCTGTTCGGCACGCCGATCACGGTGATCACGATCACCTTCCTGGCAAGCGCGCTGATCCGCCGCATCCGTCGTCCGGTGGACGCGATGATGGCGGTCATGGGCCAGCTCGGCGCCGGGGACCGCAGCGCGCGCATCACCGCACGCATGGAATCGAGCGAATTCCAGCGCCTTGCCCGAGGCTACAACCGGATGGCCGACGAGCTGGAATCCGCCGTCGCCGATCAGGTTGTGAGCGCGCAGCAACTGCATCACGCCAACCACGAACTCAGCCTCAATGCCGAAGTGCTGCGCGAGCGTGGCGAGGTGATCGAACTACTCGGCGGCATGGCCCACCGCATGCAGGCCGCCCGCACCGATGAGGAACTGGCCTCGATCATCCGCGTCTTCGTGCCGCGCGTGCTGCCGGAAGTCCCCGGCGCGCTGTTCGCGCACAACAATTCGCGTAACCTGCTGATCCCGATCGCCGCATGGGGCGGTATCGAAGTCGCGGCTGGCGGCTTCGCACCTGATCAGTGCTGGGCGCTCCGGCGCGGCCAGAGCCACTTCGTGATCGATCCTGAATCGGACATCGTCTGCGCCCATGTCGGCAACGAGACCGACCACTACCACTGCGAGCCGCTGCTTGCAGGCGGCGAAGTGATCGGTGTCCTCTACTTGAAGGGCGTGGTCGAGGCCGAGAACCGCTTCCGCATGACGGTGCTGACCGAAAACATCGCCTCGGCCCTCGTCAACCACCGCCTCCAGCGCGGCCTGCGCGAACAGACCATCCGCGATCCGCTGACCGGGCTGTTCAACCGCCGCTACATGGAAGAGACGCTGGCGCTGGAAATCGCGCGCGCCTCGCGCGGGGGTACGCCACTCGGCCTTGTCATGTGCGATGTCGACCACTTCAAACGCTTCAACGACGAGTTCGGCCATGAGGCCGGCGATGCGGTGCTTCAGGCCGTAGCCGCCGAAATGCGCAGCCGCTTCCGCGACGGCGACGTCGTCTGTCGCTTCGGGGGCGAGGAGTTCACTATCATCGCCCCCGGCACATCAGCAGCGGCGCTGGCCGAGCGCGTCGAGGCCGTGCGGCAGGCTATCGGCGAACTCAACATCCACCAGGGCGGACGCACGCTGGGCGCGACCACGATGTCCTTCGGCATCGCCGTGTGGGAAGAGAACATGGAGCGCGACGGCTCGACCCTGATCAAGGTCGCCGACGCCGCGCTCTATCGCGCCAAGCGCGAAGGCCGCAACCGCGTGGTGCTGGACAGCCGCGCGGAATCCATGGCGGCTTAATCGGAAGAGCCGAGGCGGGCCGGGCCGGACCTCACCTCTATTCGTTGAGCAATCCGGTAGCATTCTCCGGATCGCTCTATTCCGTCATTGCGAGCGTAGCGAAGCAATCCAGAGCGGCGTGAGACTGCCCCTGGATTGCTTCGCTACGCTCGCAATGACGAGGGAAATTTGACGCGATAATTGCGGTGTCTCAGAGCGTCGTGAAGATCGCACCAAAGTCCTTGCCGCCGTTGCCGGCCTCCACGAACGCTTCGTAGATCTTCATCGCGTGCTCGCCCATCGGCACGGTCGCGCCGGAAGTCTCGGCGCCCGCCATCGCAAGGCGCAGATCCTTGAGCATCAGCGCGGAAGCAAAGCCGCCCGCATAGCCATTATCCGCCGGGCTCGTCGCGCCGACGCCGGGCATTGGCGTATAATCGTTGAGCGACCAGCAATAGCCTGTGGCCTTCGAGCTGATGTCATAGAAAGTCTGCGGATCGAGCCCAGCCTTCTGTGCCAGCGCCAGGGCCTCGCACGTGCCGATCATGTGGATCGCCAGCAGCATGTTGTTGCACATCTTGGCGACCTGCCCAGCGCCGGTCTCGCCGGCATGGATCATCGCCTTGGCCATCGGTTCGAGCACGGTTTTCGCGCGCTCGAAGGCCGCGTCGCTGCCACCCACCATGAACGTGAGCGTGCCGCCATTGGCCGCCGCGATGCCGCCCGAGACGGGCGCGTCGACCATCTCGTAGCCTTCCGCTTGCGCCAGTTCGACCACTTCGCGTGCGGTGGCGAGATCGATGGTCGAGCAATCGAGGAAAAGCGCGCCCTTCGGAGCCTTGCCGAAAACGTCCTGCGTGTAGACCGCGCGCACGATGGCGCCATTGGGTAGCATGGTGACGACGGCATCGACGCCGTCAACCGCAGCCGGGATGCTGTCGAAAGTCGCGCATCCGTGTTCGGCCGCCTTGGCGACGGCCTCGGCGGAAAGGTCGAAAGCGTTCACCGCGTGCCCCGCCTTGACGAGGTTCGCGGCCATGCCGCCGCCCATGTTGCCGAGGCCGATGAAAGCGATTTTCATGACATTCTCTCCCAAATCACGCCGAGTACGGCAGCCTGCTGGACAGGCATGTCTTTATCCCGCCCCCCCGCGCAGGCGGGGATCCCGCTTGCGAAACCGCCCTTGTGTCACCTGCCGGAAGCGGGATTCCCACTTTCGCGGGAATGACGATACGGAGGGGAGACAGAACGCGCCGCCCCCCGTCGCGCTATCCGACTTACTTGCCCTTCCAGACGCCCGGACGCTTTTCGACGAAGGCGGCCATGCCTTCGGCCTTGTCCTCGGTAGCGGTGAGCACCTGGAACATGCGGCGCTCCATGATGAGGCCGGTGTCGAGCGTGGTCTCGAAGGCCATGTTGACCAATTCCTTGTTCATCATCGCGGCCAGCGGCGGCATTGCCGCGATCGCCTCGGCCGCCTTCAGCGCTTCGTCCAGCAACTGGTCGAGCGGGACGACACGGCTGACAAGGCCCGAACGCTCGGCCTCGGCAGCGTCCATCAGGCGGCCGGTGAGGCACATGTCCATGGCCTTCGACTTGCCGACCGCGCGCGTCAGGCGCTGCGATCCGCCCATGCCGGGCGCGACACCCAGCTTGATCTCCGGCTGGCCGAACTTGGCGTTTTCCGACGCGATGATGAAGTCCGCCATCATTGCCACTTCGCAGCCGCCGCCCAGCGCGAAGCCGTTGACGGCCGCGATCCAGGGCTTGCGGGTGGTCTTGACCAAGCTGCTGGTCCAGCCCGCGAAGAAGTCCTCCGAATAGAATTCGGCGCCCGGTTTATCGGACATTTCCTTGATGTCGGCGCCTGCCGCGAAGGCCTTCTCGCCCGAGCCGGTGATGACGGCGCAACCCTGGGTCTTGTCCGCCTCGAACGCGGCGAAGGCCGCGATCAGCTCCTCCAGCACCACCGAGTTCAGCGCATTGAGCGCCTGCGGACGGTTGAGCGTGATGAGGGTGACGGCACCCTTCGTTTCGACCAGGATCGTTTCGTAGCTCATCGCGGGTTCCTTCAGGTATTCGCTTCGATGTTGGCGATCAGCGCGGCGAGATGCGCTGGGCTGGCATGTTCGTGCGCCTCGTCCTTCGAGGTCGGCGTGTTGTCGTAGGGGATCGGCTCGTCGAACTGGTCGGTCGAAAGATCCCAGAAGCGGCCGTCCACCTTGTTGTAGAAGTGCGTGCCGCCTTTGGTCGCCGTCTTGCAGATCTCACCGCCGAAATAGTGCTGCACGGCCAGCGACGTCACCGCGCACTGGTTGCGCGCGGGGTTGGCCGGGTCGAACGGATCGGAAATGGTATCGGCGGACCAGGATTTCTTGACGGCGTGGTAGAGATCGATCGGCGTTTCGAACCGGCGGCTGGGCGTCAAATGGGCCTCCATTCCTCTTCCGGGGAGAGCGGCGCGAAGATCGCGTCCAGCATCGCATCGATCACGCCCTCCGGCGCCGCCGGGTTCCACTTCGGCGCCTGATCCTTGTCGACGATCACCGCGCGGACGCCTTCGGCGAAATCGGGCAGGACCAGCACGCGGCTGCCGATGCGGTATTCCATCGCCATGTTCTCCGCGAACGTGTCGAACGTCAGCGAAGTGGCGAGCTGGCGTAGCGAAACCTTGCAGGCCTGCGGGCTCTTGGTGTGCAGCGTGGCGAGTTCGCGGGCAGCCCACTCGCTGTCGTCGCCGTCCAGCGACGCGAGGATCTGCTCCAGCGTGTCGAAGGCGAAGTGCTTGCGGATCTGCGCCGCGTGGGCCGCGATCTTCGGCTCAGGCGGGGTGACGGCAAGCGCGGTGAGCACGGCGCCAATCTCGTGACCGGCAGCAATGCGGCGCTTGGCCTCAGGCAGGTCCTCGCTATTCAGGTAATGCGTCGCGAGCCCGGCCCAGAGGCACTCCGCCCCGTCAAGCCGCGCACCGGTGAGCGCCAGGAACTGGCCGAGCCGCCCGTCCAGCCGCGAGAGATACCAGCCGCCGCCGACATCGGGGAACAGGCCGATCCCTGTTTCAGGCATGGCGAAGCGCGTGTTCTCGGTGGCAACGCGGTAATGCGCGGGCTGCGAGATGCCGACGCCGCCGCCCATGGTAATGCCGTCCATGAAGGCGACCACGGGCTTGGCATATTCGAAGAGCTGGTGGTTCAGCCGATACTCCTCGAAGAAGAACCTGCGGCCCGAATGACCGCCATCCTCCAGCGCCGAGCGGCGCAAGAGATTGATATCGCCGCCCGAGCAGAACCCACGGCCCTCGCTGTGTTCGATCCACACGGCTTTCACGGCCGGGTCATTGGCCCATTCGGCCAGCGAATCGCTCATCGACTCGCACATGCCCAAAGTGAGCGCATGAATCGCCTTCGGACGGTTCAGCGCGATCACACCGGCCACACCTTCGCGGGACGTAAGCAGTTCTTCAGTCAGGATATCGATGGTCATGATCGTCCTCGCGCGGGTTACTTCAGGAGGTCACGCCCGATGATCATGCGCATGACCTCATTGGTGCCTTCGAGGATACGATGGACGCGCAAGTCGCGCCAGAAGCGCTCGATAGGATAATCCTTCAGATAGCCGTATCCACCGAACATCTGGAGCGCCCGGTCGACAACCGACGAGCCGGTGTCGCTGGCCATCATCTTCGCCATGGCGGCAAAGCGGGTCTTGTCCGGCGCGCCGGCCGTGACCTTGGCGGCGGCGAGGTAGAGCAGCGCGCGCGCGGCCTCCAGTTCGGCAGCCATGTCGGCCAGGCGGAACTGGGTGTTCTGGAATTCGGCGATCGGCTGGTCGAACTGCTTGCGGTCCTTCACATAGGCAATCGCCTCATCAAGGCAGCGCTGCGCACCGCCCAGCGAGCAGGCGCCGATGTTGAGGCGGCCGCCGTCGAGGCCGGCCATCGCGAACTTGAAACCGTCACCTTCCGCACCGACGCGGTTTTCGACCGGGATGCGGCAATCCTCGAACACCACCTGCGCGGTGGGCGAGGCGTTCCAGCCCAGCTTCTTCTCTGGCGCGCCGAAGGACAGGCCGGGCGTGTCCTTGTCCACCACGAAGCAGGATACGCCGCGCGACTTGTGATCGCCGGTGCGGGCCATCACCACGTAGACGTCGTTGACGCCGCCGCCGGAAATGAACTGCTTGGTGCCGTTGAGCACGTAGTGATCGCCGTCCAGCCGCGCCGTTGTCTTCAGCGCCGCCGCGTCCGAGCCCGAGCCGGGTTCGGTGAGGCAATAGGAGCCGATCTTCTCCATCGTCACCAGATCGGGCAGGTAGCGATCTTTGATCTGCTGATCGCCGAACGTGTCGATCATCCAGGCGACCATGTTGTGGATCGAGACATAAGCGCTGGTGGCCGGGCAGCCGTAGGACATGGCCTCCATGATGAGCGCCGCGTCGAGACGGCCGAGGCCGATGCCGCCGTTTTCCTCGGAAACATAGATCGCGCCGAAGCCAAGCTCGCCGGCCGCCTTCCACACGTCCACCGGATAGTGGTGTTTCTCGTCCCACTCGGCAGCGTATGGCGTGATGCGGTCGGCGGTGAACTTGCGCGCCGTTTCCTGGATCGCGAGTTGGTCTTCGGTGAGGCCAAACTGCCCCGTTTCAAACTGTGCGCTCATCTCAATCCTGCTGCTGGCTGGTGCGCGCCTCTAGGGGCACCGCGTGTAAGTAAGCGTTTCGGGCGCGGCGTCGGGCCCGGTGTCCTTGCGGACAAGCGTGTGGCCGCCGTCGGGACTGGCGAGCGAGACGTCAAGCTTCCAGCTCTGGCCTTCGCCCGAAAAGGCGAATTCGGCTTCGATTGCATCGTCGGCGGCGGACTTGACGGTGCCGAGGCTGGCGACCGATTCGTAGAAAGTCAGCCGCGTGGCATCGATCGTGAGCAGGCCCTTGGCATCGCCGCGCGTGCTTGTGCAATCGCCATTCACAAGGCCCCAGCGGCCGCGCAGGCTCTCCGGAATTTCGGAGGGCAGCGGCGCTTCCGTGACCGTGGAGGTCTCTGCCGCAGCCGGTTCGCCGGTTGCCGTAGCCTGCTCCTTGCTTGCCGGCTGCTTCGAACACCCGGCAAGAGTGAGCATGCCGGCCGCAAGCGCGAGCGGCAGGGACCAACGGGCGGAGACGTGCGGTGCGGTAACGGTCCTGATCTTCATCATGACTTGTCCTTTCCGGTTCCAAGGGCGCTCCCGAAGGAACGCCCCGAACACCCCGCTGTTTCCGCCCTGCTCCTGCCTGCTGGCCGCTGCGCTGTCTACATTACCCCATGGTCGGGATAATGAAGGCGCTGTCGCCCGCGCCGCCATCCGGCCAGCGCTGGGTCACGGTCTTGACCTTAGTCCAGAAGCGCACGCCTTCCATGCCGTACTGGTTGTGATCGCCGAAGGCCGAACGCTTCCAGCCGCCGAAGCTGTGGTAGCTGACCGGCACCGGGATCGGCACGTTCACGCCGACCATGCCGACCTGTACCCGGCTGACGAACTCGCGCGCGGCATGGCCGTTGCGGGTGAAGATGGCGACGCCGTTTCCGTACTGGTGACGGGTCGGCAGTTCCACCGCCTCCTCGAACGTCTTGGCACGGACGATCTGGAGCACCGGGCCGAAGATCTCTTCCTTGTAGGCGCTCATCTCGGTCGTGACATGGTCGAACAGCGACGGGCCGACGAAGAAGCCTTCCTCGTAACCCTGAAGCGAGAAGCCGCGGCCGTCGACCACCAGTTCCGCGCCTTCGTCGACGCCGGCCTGGATCCAGTTCTCGATCTTCTGCTTGTGCACGGCGGTCACGACCGGGCCGTACTGCGCCTCGGGATCGGTGGAGATACCGACCTTCAGCTTGTCGATCGCGGCGATCAGCTTTTCGCGCAGGATGTCCGCGGTTTCATCGCCCACCGGCACTGCGACCGGAAGCGCCATGCAGCGCTCGCCCGCCGAACCATAGGCCGCGCCCATGATGTCGTTGACGGCCTGGTCCATGTCCGCATCGGGCATGACGATGGCGTGGTTCTTGGCCCCGCCCATTGCCTGCACGCGCTTGCCGGCAGCAACGCCGCGCGAATAGACGTACTGCGCGATGTCGGACGAGCCGACGAAGCTGACGGCGGCGATGCCCGGATGGTCGAGGATCGCGTCGACCATTTCCTTGTCACCATGGACGACCTGAAGCACGCCTTCGGGCGCGCCGGCTTCGATGAACAGCTCGGCAAGGCGGTTCGGAACCGAGGGATCGCGCTCCGACGGCTTGAGGATGAAGGTATTGCCCACCGCAACGGCGGGAGCGAACATCCACAGCGGGATCATCGCCGGGAAGTTGAACGGGGTGATGCCCGCGCCCACGCCCAGCGGCGCGCGCAGCGAGTAGACATCGATGCCCGGACCGGCACCCTGCGTGTATTCGCCCTTCAGCATGTGCGGAATGCCGCAGCAGAATTCCACGACCTCAAGGCCGCGCTGGATGTCGCCCTTGGCGTCGTCCACCACCTTGCCGTGCTCCGAAGCGAGCATTTCGGCAAGTGCCTGCATGTTCTGCTCGATCAATTCCTTGAACTTGAACAGAACGCGGGCGCGGCGCTGCGGGTTGGTGGCGGCCCACTTGGGCTGCACGGCCTGCGCGGTGGCGACGGCGCGGTCCAGCAGAGCCTTGTCGCCAAGCGGCACTTGCGCCTGCACGGCGCCGGTGCTGGGATTGAAAACGTCGCCGAGACGAGCGGCCGGACCGCCGGGTCCGCCGACTACGAAGTGGTCAATCAGGCGCATTCCTCATCCTTTCGCAAATTCTATCACGGGCAAGCTCGTGCCCTTTCACGGGTTAGGTGGTCCCGGCTCGATTTGCAGGCAAGCTGAAAATACGCCATCGATAACTGCACATTTGCAGCCCCAAGGACTATTTCCCGCCGTGACGATGCCTTCCATAGACTGGAGCGACTATCAGGCCTTCCTAGCCATCGCCCGGGCGGGGCAACTGGCGGGCGCAGCCCGTGCGCTGGGCGTCGATCCGACCACCGTGGGCCGCCGCCTCCGCCGTCTGGAAGCGGCGCTGGGCATGCGCCTGTTCGAGCAGACCCGCAGCGGGCAGGACCTGACCGAGGCAGGCGAGGCGCTGCTCGCCACGGTGGAGGCGATGGCCACCGCCGCCGGCCACATTTCCGAACAGGCCGAGCGCGGAGACGGCCTTTCGGGCACGCTGCGCATCACCACCTCGGAAGGTTTCGGCTGCTGGTTCCTCGCCCGCCACCTGCCGGCGTTTCAGCGCGCCCACCCGCGTCTTGCCATCGATCTCGTAGCCTCCAGCGGCTTCCTCAGCCCGGGGCGGCGCGAGGCCGATGTGGCGATCATGCTCTCGCGCCCGCGGACCGGGCCGCTGGTGGCGCACAAGCTATCCGACTACAGGCTCGGGCTCTACGGCAGCCGCGATTACCTGAGCGCCCACGGCAACCCGCAGCGCCCGGCGGACCTGCTCGAAGGCCACGGCCTCGTCGGCTACATCCCCGACCTGATCTACGCCCCCGAACTGCGTTATCTCGACGAAATCCACGCCGGCCTGCGCGCCACGGTCCGCTCGCCCAGCATCACCGCGCAGCAGAGCCTGATCGCCAGCGGCGCCGGGCTTGGCGTGCTGCCCTGCTTCATGGCGGAGGACGATCCCCGGCTGGTGCCGGTGCTTCCGGAAAGGCGCATTCTGCGCAGCTTCTGGTTCGTCACGCACCAAGACATCCGCAAGCTGCCCCGCGTCGTCGCTTTCCGGCAGTGGCTTGACGAAACCGTCAGGCAGATGGAGGGAGTATTGAAGCCCTGATGCCGCCGCACCATACCGACAGGATGACAGACCCAGTGACGATCACGACTTTCGACCCGGCCGAATTCCGCAAGGTGCTTGGCAGCTATCCGACCGGCGTCTGCGTGATAACCGCGCTCGATGAGGACCGCCCGGCGGGCATGGTGGTGGGTTCGTTCACCTCCGTCTCGCTCGATCCCCCGCTAGTGGGCTTCTTCCCCGACAAGCGCTCCACCTCATGGCCGCTGATCGAGAAGGCGGGCCACTTCTGCGTCAACGTGATGGCCAGCGATCAGGGCGACGTCTGCCGCGCGGTCACCGCCAAGGGCGCCGATAAGTTCGTCGGCGTGGAATACACGGTGTCCCAGCACAATCTGCCGATTATCGCCGATTCCATCGCGGCGATCGAATGCCGGCTCTATTCCGTGACCGAAGCGGGCGACCACTGGTTCGTGCTGGGCGAAGTGCTGCGCATGGAAACCGTGCGCGAAGACGATCCGATGCTGTTCCACAAGGGCCGCTACGGCGGTTTCGCCGAGCGGATGTAATCGCGGGCATGCCGAACTTTCGCGTCGAATTGGCGGGCGGTGCGCTTGTCGGCGTTCGGCGCGAAGGGACCGGCACGCCGCTGGTCTTGGCCCATGGTTTCGGCGGATCACGGCATGACTGGGAGCCGGTGATCGCGGCCCTGCCCCCAGATTTACCGCTGATTGCCTACGACGCACGCGGCTTCGGCGAATCTCCCGGTGAACCCGGTGTACCCTTCTCCCATGCCGACGATCTGCTGGCGCTGCTCGATGCGCTGGATGTGGAGCGCGCAGACCTTTGCGGTATTTCGATGGGCGGCGGCAACGTATTGCACTTCGCGCTCGATCATCCGGAGCGTGTGCGGCGGCTGGTTCTGGTGAGCCCACTGATGCTCGGCTGGTCATGGTCGAGTGACTGGATCGACCGCTGGAAGACGATGGGCCGCGCTGCCCGCGCCGAAGACTTCGGCACCGCGCGCGACCTCTGGTGGCATCATCCGCTGTTCGACAGCACCCGCGAAGTTCCGGAAGCGGCGGCGCACCTCAGGCAATCGATTGCGGCGTTCCCCGGCCGCCAGTGGGCGCAGGATGACCAGCGCCCGGAACTACCGGAAGTGGACCGGTTGACCTCGCTTTCCGTGCCGACGCTGCTGCTTACCGGCGCGCGCGATACCGAGGATTTCCGCCTGATCTCGGACCTCATTGCCGCAACTGGCCGGGATGTGACGCGCATCGACCACGCCGATGCGGGCCACCTGCTTAACCTGGAAATCCCTGCCACACTGGCCGGAGAGATCGTGGAATTTCTGGCCTAGGGCACTTCGGCACGGACAGCCCCGCTTCCGCTCATTCGACCGTCATCCCGCTGGATACCCGTCCCGCTCAGGCTGAGCTTGTCGAAGCCCCGGCGATGTAGCGCTATGGTGCCATCCTTCGACAAGCTCAGGATGAGCGGAGTGCGGGAAGGCAGCGGAGTTCTTCGCTTTACCGCCGAGATCACGCGGCGGAATTGCGCCTGCCGTCGACCGAGGAAACTTGTCCCTCCCGATCGTGGACAATCGGGTATTGTATGCTCAAATTCAGCCCTTTGGCATGCAGGCCGATTGGTTGGAGGTTTTCGCGGTGAATGCGGTTTCCCATGGCACCGTCCACGAGGCTGGTGAAGATCTTCAATCGGCTTTGCAGTCGGCCCCCGAGATCCTGCTTTTGTGGGAAAACCTGACGCCGCTTGGCCGGAACGAATTCATCTGCTGGGTGGAAGACGCAAAACAGGCGAAGACGCGCCAGCGCCGTATCGAACGCACCTGCGAGGAATTGCTGGAGGGCAAGAAGCGGCCGTGCTGCTGGGCCGGCTGCATTCACCGCACCGACAAGGCGCCTAGCCGGTGGCAGCAAGCCGTGCTGATCGACAAGCAGAAGAAAGTGCCGTGAGCGGAGGCTAGCCTCCGGCTGTCCGGAGCATGGCCCTTGGTCTCTATCCTTCGACACGCTCAGGATGAGCGGCGTGTGAGACGCCATTAAACCTCGTCGCTGCGAGCATAGCGCAGCAATGACGAGGATGCGACGGGGCCGGAGAACTCTCCGGCCCCGCGCTCAGATCAGAACTTGCCCGAGATCGAAGCACCGATGACGCGCGGTTCGTTGAACACGGCCGCCATGTAGTTCTCGATCACACCCTTGAGGTTCTTCTCATTGGTGATGTTGCGGGCGAAGGCCGCGATTTCGTACTGGCCACCCGGAGCCGAGTAACCAACCTTCAAACCGCCCTCGAAGTCACCGTCGGAGTAGAACTCCTTGGTCTTGTAGAGCACGAAGTTCGTGTAGCCCTGCAACATCCAGTCGGTCGAGGCGAAGAGCGAACCGCCGTTGCCCAGCGGCACGTCGTAGCGGGCGGTGATGTTGGCAGTGTACTTCGGCGCGTTGGGCAGCGGGTTGCCGTCGATCTGCGCGAAGACGCCCTTGCCGGCCACCGTGATCGTCGGGTTCTCGACCGTGCAGACCACCACGCCGTTAAGCGCGCAGACCTGTGCGTAGACGTTCTTGTCCTTGATCTCGGTGTGCAGCAGGCTGAGACCGGCGGTCAGCGTCAGGTTCCGCACCGGCCGCGCTTCCAGTTCGGCTTCCATGCCGTAGGCCTCGGCCTTGTCGGCATTGAACAGCACGCCGTTGCCGTCGGCGTCGTTGCCGTTGAGCTGGATGTCCTTCACCCGGTACGCGAAGCCCGAAAGGTTGAAGCGCACCTTGTTGTCGAACAACTGGGTCTTGATGCCCGCTTCACCCGAAAGGATCGTTTCCGAATCCGCCGTGGTGAAGTCCGTGTTGAACACCGCCGAACGGCCCTGAATGGTCGGTCCACGGAAACCGGTGGCGACGCGGGCGTAGACGCTGACGTCCGGGTTGACCTTGTAGTTCAGGCTGACGTCCCAGCTCGGCTTCTCGTCCGACAGGCGCACATTATAGCGGCCCTTGTAGGTCACCACGCCGTCGACGGTGTCGGCGGTCTTGATGAGGCGCGTCTTCTTGGTGTCGTTGGTATAACGCGCGCCGGCGGTCAGCGTCAGGCCGTCCACCAGTTCGTAGCTACCCTGACCGAAGAAGGCCCAACTGGTGTTGACGTTGCGCAGGCGCACCCAGTTGTTGGGGTTGTTGGCCGGCGGCGTCAGGAAATAGGCGCGCTGGTAGAAGTCGGTAATGTCACGCGAATCGAACCACATCGCACCGACCTGCCACTTGAAGCGGGTGGTGCCATTGCTGGCGAGGCGGAGTTCCTCGCTGAGCTGGTCGAGATCGCGCACATTGCCCTGCGACTGGCCGAAGCCATTGGCCACGCCGTTCACCGGGAAGTTCGCGCCCGCGCCGCCATCGGTATCGCCGCGGCTGTAGCCCGAGGTCGATTCCCATGCCGTGATCGAGGTCAGCGTGACCGGCCCGAAATCGAGCGCGATGCGGTTGGAGGCACCGTAAGTGTCATAGGCCTGCGGGTTGTTGTGCGCCTCGTCCAGCGCCACTTCATCGCGCGGCGTGTCGGACACGTCGTTCGAGCCCTTGGTGAAGGCGCCGCGATGGAAGATCGTGGACGTGCCCTCGTACTTGCGGGCGTGGAAGCTGGTCAGCATCGAGAAATCGCTGCCGGTCGGCGCGAGCAGGAGCTGCACGCGCGCGTCACGCTCCTCGAAGCCGCCCATTGCGTCCTTCTTGGGCGAAACGGTGCCGTCGGCGCTGGGGCCGTCGTAAGTGTTGTCCACCCAGTCGTCGCGGCGCTGATAGAGCGCGGAAACGCGGACCGCCAGCACGTCCTGAATGATCGGGCCGCCCACGCCGCCGTCGAACGAAACGGTGTTGTACGAACCGTAGCTGGCATTGGCACGGCCGGTCCAATGGTCGGTCGTGGGCTTGATCGTGTCGAACTTGATGATGCCGGCCGTGGTGTTGCGGCCGAACAGCGACCCCTGCGGGCCGCGCAGCACTTCCACCTGATCCATATCGAAGACCGGGTTCGACTTGAGCACGACATGCTCCAGAACCACGTCGTCCTGAATGATCGACACCGGCTGCGAGGCGCCGAGGTAGAAGTCGATATTGCCAAGGCCGCGAATGTAGAAGCGCGGGAAGATGCGGCCCGTGGTGGTTTCGGCATAGAGGCCCGGCACGCGGCCCGACAGCGCAAGGATGTCATCGCCGGCAGCCTGGAACGTGCGGAGCTGATCGCCCGAAACGACGCCGACCGAAACCGGCACGTCCTGAAGATTCTCGCGGCGGCGTTCGGCGGTCACGACGATTTCGCCGAGGCCTTCTCCGGCATTGGTTTCAGCCGCTGCGTTGGCGCCGGCGTCTTGCGCCAAGGCGGCATCGCTCAGCCCAAAGGCGCCAAGGCCACAACCAAGAAGAAGCGCGGTTCGGATGGTGAAAATGTGTCGCACGCGGATAGCCCCTTTGGGTAAAATCGAACGGCGCAGCTATAAAGGGAGGGTGACGCTGTCATTACAAGAACTTGTTGCGCATGGCTCAACCGGCGATTCTGCGCACGATTTCCCAAAAGGCGATGCAATTGAGCAACGCTTTCCGCTGGTGATGCAGATTGAATGGGATGGACGCATTTTGATGTGCGCAATTGCGGCGCGGAGGCCGCAATTGCGCGCAGATCTTCAGAACTTGTAGCTGATCTCCAGCCCATAAGTGCGCGGTTCGCCCACGGCGGCGGCATTGTGGCCCAGCGCGGCGGCGAGCGTCATGCCGCCGACGAAATAGGCCTTGTCGGTCAGGTTCTTGGCAAACAGTGCCGCCGAGAAATCCGATCCCATGATGCCGTTCCAGTCGAGCCGTGCGTTGACCAGCACATAGCCCGGCAGCTTGGTCCCCGGCGCAATCGAGTCCGCCGCGTTGGAGAAGTACTGCGCGGTCTGCCCATAGAGATCGCCGCGTAGCGAGACCTGACCCGCGTCCTCGGCCACCGGCATGAAGACTTGCGCATAGGCGGTGCCGGAGAACTTCGGCGTATCGCCCACCGGGCCGTAGGAATAGGGCGTTCCGAACAGTTCGATATGCCCGTCGGTGAACGTGGCATTGGTATAGGCTGCCGAACCGCCCAGTTCGAGCCACTCAGCGGGACGGATATTGCCCTGCGCCTCGAAGCCCCAGATCCGCTGGGACGGGACGTTTGCGGTCACGGCGATCGAGGCAAGGCCGCCGGGGCCGTCAGGATCCGGGAACTCCACACGCTGCACGTCCTGCACCCACTGGATGAACACGGCGCTGGCGAAGTTGGCGGGACGGCCCATGACCTGCCCTGCGAACTTCAGGCCGCCTTCGATATCCTGCGTGTGTTCCGAATTGAACAGGTTGCCGCCATCGGTCGCGGTGGCGTTAACCGGCGGGGCGGCGCCGTTGAAGCCGCCCGAACGGAACGATCCGCGCGTCTTGAGATAGGCGAACCAGTCGGATGTGACCTTGTATTCCAGGCCCACTTCCCACGAGGGATCGGAGAAGGTCTTGTGCTGGTCCGGCGCGCCGTATGTGTAAGTCGCGCCCGGAAGCTGCGCGATCGACACGCGCTCCCACGTGTAGCGCAGGCCGCCGGTCAGCTTGAGGTCGGTCACCACTTCGTACGAGACCTGCCCGTAGACCGCGTCCGTCTTGTTGCGGATGCGGAAGTTGTTGGTGACGTAGCTGGGTGGGATGATCGGCGAAACGTCGAAATAGGTCTGCGGCCAGAGCGTGTCGCTGCGCTGGCGCTGCATGTAATAGCCGACGATATAGTCGAGCCGGCTGTCCAGCGTATCGCCGACAAGCTGGAGTTCGTCGGAGACCGAGCGGACCTTGAGCTGGTTGCCGAATTCACCCGCCGGGGCATTGGCGGTCAGGATCGTCACGAACGGTGCTCCGAGCTGCGGCTGTTCGGAGCGCGTTTTCGAATCCGACCAGCCGAAGATGTTGCGCAGCTTGGCGCTGTCGCTCAGTTCGAACTCGGTGGTGTTGGTGACGAACCAGTCCTCGCCGTGATGGCTGGCGCCGCCCGGATGGCGCGTCTTGTAGGGCCCGATGCGGCGCTGTTCGTTCACATAGTCGATCAGGCCGGGCGCATAGGCGTCCGGGTGCGCGGCCAGATAGGCGTTCCACGCCCCCGGCCCGGCGATCGCGTCCAGCGAGGGTCCGAACAGACTTCCGGCGCCGCAAGTGAGCGCAAAACCGTTGTTGGTCTGGCCGCAGGAATAGACGCTGTAGGTGTACGAAGCGCCGGTATTGGTGCCGCGCGTGTTGGTATATTGCAGCATCGTGGTGTTGCTGATCGTATCGGTCGGCTTGATCGTCAGCGTTCCGCGGCCGCTCTCGCGGCGGATGTCGCCCAGTCGCTCGTCATTGAGCAGGTTGCGGATATAGCCGTTCTTGTGCAGCAGATCGAAAGCGCCGCGCAGCAGGATCTTGTCTTCCAGCAGCGGCACGTTCAGCATGCCCTCGCCTTCCCACGTATCCAGATTGCCGACGCGCCCGCGCAGCGAGGCCTCCAGCTTGTCCGTGGGCTTGGCGGTATTGTAGAGCACCGCGCCGCCAGTGGCATTGCGGCCGAACAGCGTGCCTTGCGGGCCCTTCAGCACCTGCACGTTCGCAAGATCGTAGAACGAGGAGGCACTGTTGATCGTCAGCGGCACTTCGTTGAGATAGGCGATCACGGCCGAGGGCGAGCCCGAGAACGTGTCAGCCGTCTGCCCACGGATCGAGTATGTCAGCGAGTTGTTGCCCTGAGTCTGGCGGATCGTCAGGCCCGGGGCGACGCGTTGCAGGTCGGAATCGGTCCTCACCCCGCGCTCGACCAGATCGCTGCCGCTGAGCGCAGTAATCGCTGCCGGTACGGTAGACAGGCTTTCGTCGCGCCGCCGCGCGGTCACGACGATATCGCCTTCGTGGACCGCCACGCCGCCGGACGGCGCTTGCTGCGATTGTGCGTAAGCGCCGTCCGCTCCGGACAGCACCGTTCCAGCCGCCAGCGCGGCCTTCAGCCAGTTCCTCATGTTCCCTCTCCTCCCCGGGAACGGCATGGCGCCGCTCCAAGCTTGCCGCCACAAGTCGGCTGTCTTCGCCCCTTTGCGGGGTCTTCAGCCGTCGAGCCGCTCCATCGCCGCGAATGCCGCAGTGCGAGCGTCGAAAATCTGCTCCAGATGGTTGACCGGATCGCCCACCGTCACGCCGCCTTCCACCGGGATCACCGCGCCGGTCATGTGGCGCGAACGGTCGCTGGCAAGGAACAGCGCCACTTGCGCCACGTCATCCGGCTCGCCGCGCCGCTTGATCAGCTGGTTGGAGAGGTAGACCGCGTTCACGCCCTCCTCGATCCGCGCGGCAAGGCCGCTCTCGGCCCCCTTCTCTCCGAACGAGGACAATTCGGTGCGCACGTGGCCCGGCACGATGCAGTTCACCCGAATGCCGTGCCGCGCCAGATCGATGGCGGAGGACTTGGAGAACTGGATCAGCGCCGCCTTGGACGCGCGATAGGTCATCATCGCATGGCCCGCGAGCGTGCCGGCGATGGAGGCATTGTTGAGGATCACGCCGCCTCTGCCCTGCCTCGCCATGATCCGCGCCGCATTGCGCGTGCCCAGCATCGGCCCGAGCACGTTGACGCGCATCACCCGGTCGAAATCCTCCAGCGTATCGTCCAAGAAGCTCGGAAACGCGCAGCAGGACATGCCCGCATTGTTGAACAGCACGTCGATCCCGTCAAAGCGAGAGACGGCAGCCTCGATCATCGCCTCCACCGCTGCCGGATCGGATACGTCGGTGCGCTGGTAGACCGCCGAAGCGCCGAGCCTTTCTGCCAGCGTCTCCCCCGCTTCGTCCGCGATATCGGCGATCAGGACTTTCGCCCCCTCCGCCGCGAACAGTTCCACGGTGGCGCGGCCGATGCCGCTGGCGCCGCCGGTGACGACCGCTACTTTGCCCGCAAGTTCCATCAGCGCGCCTCGAAGGTGATCGGCAGCGACTCGATGGTGCGCGTGGCGACGGTGGGCGTGTAGCGGATCGCGCTTTCGGGAATGGCCAGCTTAAGGTTCTTCATCTGCCGGGCGATCTCCCGCGCGGCCACCTTCACTTCCATGCGCGCCAGCGCCAGCCCGATGCAGCGGTGCGGGCCGCCGCCGAAGGCCACGTGGCGGCCGAGATTGGGCCGGGTCAGATCGAACTTGCGCGGCTCCGGGAACACCGTCTCGTCATCGTTCCCCGATCCGTAGACCAGCAGCATATGCGCGTGGGCGGGGATCGTCGTGCCGTTCACGGTAACTTCCCGCGTGGTCATGCGGCTGAGCGCGCGCACCGGCGGTTCGGCCCGCAGATGCTCCTCCACGAAGCGATTGAGCTGGCGATCGTCGTCGGCCACGCTTTCCAGCAATTCGGCCATGCCGGGGCGCGTGGTGAGGACGTAGAACAGGTTACCGATGGCGGTCGCCGTGGTGTCGTTGCCCGCGATCAGCGTGGCGCGCACCAGCGAGACGGCCTCTGCGAAAGTCAGCTTCTCCTTGCCGCCATCCTCATTGGTGACTTCGGCGTGGACCAGATCGGACAGCATGTCTTCCGACGGGTTCGTCTCGCGCTGCTTCATCTTGGCGATCAGATACTGCTGAAGCTCGGCTATCTGCGCGGCGTTGGCCAGCATCGTCTCGCGGCTCTGCATCGCGCCGATCTGCGCGGTGACTGCGACCGACCAGCGCGAAATCTGCTCTTCCATGCCCTGATCGAGCCCGAGCTGCTCCACGATCACGCGAATGGTCAGCGGGATCGCGATGTCCTTCACGGCATCGCACTGGCCATCGCCGCGCGCCACCACATCGGCGATCACCCCGCGCACCACTTCGGTAATGCGCGGTTCCAGCTCCTTCACGCGGTGCGCGGTGAAGGCCTGCTCCATCAGCTTGCGGATACGTGTGTGATAAGGCGGATCGGACATGATCGCGTCCGGGAAATAGCCGCCGCCGTGCTCTTCGAGGTAGGCCTGAAACTCCTCCCGCATCCCGCGCGCCTGCTGTTCGGAATAGCCGTGCTTGACCGAGAAGGTCACCGGGTCCGACTGGATCTGCGCAATATCCTCGTGCCGCGTCACCAGCCAGGAACCGAGCCGCTCGTCATAGTGGATCGGATCGCCGTGACGCATGGCGCGGTAGAACTGGTTCGGCTGCGCCTGGATCGCGGTATCGGCCAGCGAACCGCTATCGAGCAGCGCCTGTTCCTCGGGGGGCAGTTCCCGCCGTTCGCTGATCCGGTCTTCGCTTGCCTGTGTTGCCATTTAGCCTGTCCCGTAAAATGATGCTGCGGTCATAGCCGCCTCTTGTCATCTTCTATGGACCGGGCAGCGGCGACCAGCCATGCCCGCCCTCGAACCAAGGCTTGCCCCGAGGGGAAGGATCAGTACCCCGAGGCAGGCGCCACGGTGACTTCCAACCCGTCCAGATCGTCGTTCATCTTGATCTGGCAGCCGAGGCGGCTGGTGTCCTTCATGACGTCCGCCACCATGTCGAGCATGGCGAATTCCACATCGTCAGGCTCGCCCACTTCGTTCCACCATTCCTGCGCGACATAGACGTGGCAGGTGGCGCAAGCACAGCCGCCGCCGCAATCGCCCATGATCCCGGCAACACCGCGCGAACGCCCCAGTTCCATCAGGCTAACGCCCTCATCCACGTCGGAAAATTCGTGCTTCACGCCGTCGATGTCGGTCATGGTGACATGAAGGTTGCCCATAAATCCGGCCCGGTCCTCTTCGTTTGATTTTCACACGTGATGCCGCAGCCGGGGGGCCGCGCAAAGCGCTCCCCGTGCCCTGCGACTTGCCCCAGCGGGAAAACCGCCCCCGCGACGTACCTACAGGGACCAAGCCCACTGCCCGGCCCGTCATTTGCCGCGCCCCTCGCCGCTCTTAACCTGTGTTCCAAGAGCCACGAGGACATCGGTGGCCGGAAGGAGAAAAACCGTGGGACGGACACTGATCCAGAACGCCACGATATTCGACGGGACAGGCAAAAGCACGATCAAGGGCGATCTGGTGGTCGAGGGCAACCTCATCACCTCGGTCGGCACCACGACCGTTGCGCAGCCGGACGACATCACGATCGACGCCAGCGGCATGTTCCTGATGCCCGGCATGGTCGAAGGCCACGCGCACCTCTCGTTCGAGAATGTCTGCGCAACCGAGGACCTGATCACCCCCTGCCCCGAAACGCAGGTCTTCACCGCCGCGCGCGGGGCCAAGGCATTGATCGAGGCGGGCTTCACCTCTGCCTACGGCGCGTCCGAAGCGAAGCTGAAACTGGCCGTCGCGGTGCGTGACGAGGTCAACGCCGGCCGTCTTCCCGGCCCGCGCATCCGTGCGGGGGGCCTCGAAATCTCCGTCACCGGCGCGATGGGGGACGAGAGCAAGCTGCACAACCCGCGCATCGGCCCCTCCGCCATCGTCGACGGCGTGGAAGAGATGCGCAAAACCGTGCGCCTCCACTGCCGCGAGGGGATCGACAACGTGAAGCTCGATGTCTCGGGCGACCCGTTCTACCCCGGCACCCCCGGCAACACGACACCGATGACTTTCGAGGAAGTGCGCGTCGCCGCCGAAACGGCCCATGCCTATGGCCGCAAGATCAACGCCCACACCCGCTCCATCGAAGGCTCCAAACACTGCGTCCGCGCGGGCGTGGACGGCCTGTTCCACTGCGAATACGTGGACGAGGAACTGCTGGACATGATGGAGGAGGCGCGGGACCGCATCTTCATCGTCCCCACCGTCGGCCTCTTCGCGCAGATCATGGCGGGCGAGGCTTCGGCGCACGGCCTCTCGCCCGAAGTCGGCGGGTACATGAACATTCCGGACCTGCTGGAAAACTCGTTGAAGACGCATACCGAACTGCGCAAGCGCGGCATCCGCCACCTGATCGGCGGCGACTACGGCTTCGGCTGGAGCCCGCAGGGCACGCAGGGGCGCGACCTCAAATCCTTCGTCGATTTCTACGGCTACACCCCGGCCGAAGCGCTGGTCTGCGCCACGCGCAACGGCGGCCTCGCCATGGGATATGGCGGCGAACTCGGCACACTGGCGCAGGGCAAGCTGGCCGACCTGATCCTGGTCGACGGCGATCCGCTTGCCGACATTTCCATCCTCGCCGGGCCGGAAAAGGTCGCCTTCGTGATGAAGGACGGCGTGGTCCAGAAAATCAGCCCTGCCCTCGCAACACATGCGAGCACGCCGACGCTCGAAGCGGCGGAATAAGGAGCCTCAGAATGAACGTCGCCACCGGAACGCTGCAGCCCGGCGAGGCCCGCTGCCCCGCCGAATCCACGCAGGACATCATCGCCGCAGACCGCAACGCCGCGCCCGCCTGGGCCGCCAGCGAAAGCTACCACTACCTCGGCAGCGAGGACGTTTCCAAGGAACGCTACACCGATCCCGCCTTCGCCAAAGCGGAGTTCGAGCGGATGTGGACCCGCACCTGGCAGATGGCCTGCCGAGAGGACCACATCCCCGAAGTGGGCGACTATTACGTCTACGACATCGGATCGTACTCGTTCGTCGTCACGCGCTGCGATGACGACGAGATCCGGGCCTACTTCAACGCCTGCCTCCATCGCGGCACCAAGCTGAAGCCCTCCGGCACGGCAGGCTTTGCGGCGAATCTGAAGTGCCCGTTCCATGGCTGGACCTGGAACCTCGACGGATCGCTGAAGGAAATCCCCGAAAAGTGGGACTTCGCCCATGTCGCCACACAGAAGATGTGCCTGCCGGAAGCTCGCGTGGAGCGGCTGGGCGGCTTCGTCTGGGTCAACATGGACCCCGCCGCGCCCAGCCTTGAAGAGTACCTCGGCGCCGAGGCCCTCGCCCATCTCAAGGCGTGGAAGCTGGAGGATCGCTATATCTACCTCCACGTCCAGAAGAGCTACCCGGCCAACTGGAAGCTGACGATGGAAGCCTTCATGGAGGCCTACCACGTCGGCGACACCCACCCGCAAGTGGCACCCGCCAATGGCGACGTGAACTCGCAGTACGACGTTTACGGCGATCACGTGGACCGCTTCATCTCCACGCTCGGCGTGGTCAGCCCCAAGCTGCGCGACAAGTACAGCGAGGCGGACATCATCGCCAACTTCACGCTGGGCGACAGTTCCTCGCTGGGCGGCAGCAAGCCCGAACTGAAGGCCGGCGAACGCGCGCGGCAGGTGATGGCGGACATGTTCCGCGACATGTTCGAGACGGCGACGAACACCGATCTCAGCCACGTTTCGGATACCGAACTGCTCGATACCTACAGCTACACGTTCTTCCCGAACCTGTTCCTGTTCCCCGGCATCTCGCTGCCGATGATCTACCGCTTCCGCCCCGATGCGCGCGACCATCGCCGCACGATCTACGAAGTGATGTTCATGCGGCCCAAGCCCAAGGACGGCAGCGAAGTGGAAACGGCCGAGGTGGAGATCTTGGCTGATCACCAGTCCTTTGCAGAAGCACAGGGCATGGACCCCGGTTTCGGCCACATCCTCGATCAGGATACCGACAATCTCTACGCGCAGCAGGAAGGTCTGGAAGCCAGCGCCAAGCCCGGCATTACCCTGGGCGACTATCAGGAAGTGCGCGTGCGCCACTTCGAACAGACCATAGACAAGTACATGGCGCTGCCGCCCTATCGTCCTGACTTCCGGGCTTTACAGCGCCCGTGAGTTTCTCGCTTTCAGGTCGCACCATTTTCGTGGCCGGCGCCTCCTCCGGGATCGGCGCCGGTTTCGCGCGCGCCATTTCGGCTGCGGGCGGACGCGTCGTGCTGGGGGCGCGGCGCCTAGACCGCTGCGCCGAACTGGCGGCGGAACTGGGCGAAGCGCTAGCCGTCGAACTGGACGTGACGGACGAGGCTTCGGTGCGCGCCGCCTTCGATGCGGCAGAGACCCAGTTCGGCGTAATCGACGGCGTGATCTGCAATGCCGGCGTCGGCACCGGGGGCCGCTCCACCGATGTGCCGGAAGACGGGCTGCGCCGCGTGCTCGATACCAACCTGCTCGGCGCGATGCTGGTCGCGCGCGAGGCCGGACGGCGGTTGATCGCGGGCGGCAGTCGCGAGCATCAACGCGGGCGCGTGGTGCTGATCGGATCGATCACCGCGCAGCAGAACGGCACCGGCGATGCCATGTATGCGGCCACCAAGGCGGGTCTTGCCCACCTGGGCCGACAGCTGGCGCGCGAATGGGTGCGGCAGGGGATCAACGTGAACACCCTGCAACCCGGCTGGATCGCCACCGAGATCAACACGGACTGGTTCGCCAGCGAGCTCGGACAGGCCGACATTGCCGGCCTCCACCGCCGCCGCCTGCTCGATACCGAGGCGCTGACTCCGATGCTGCTTTACCTGCTTTCCGACGCCTCCGCGCAAGTGACGGGCGCGACGTTCACGATCGACGACGGGCAATCGCTATGACGAGCAGAGGTGCCCTTGAGGGGCTGACCGTAATCGAGGTCGCCGAGCGGGTGAGCGGCGAATATACCGGCAAGCTGCTGGCCGATCTCGGCGCCGAAGTTATCAAGGTGGAACGTCCCGGCGGCGCTCCGACGCGCACGATGGGGCCTTTCGCGGCGGGGGAATCGACCCTGTTCGCCTACCTCAACACCAACAAGAAATCGGTCGTGCTGAACCTTGCCGATGCGGCGGATCGCAAGGTGCTGGACCGCCTGCTGGCGCGCGCCCACGCGCTGATCGACGATCACGACGCGGGGTGGTCCCGCGCCATGGGCCTGACGCCCGAAGCGGTCTCTGCCGCGCATCCCGCGCTGGTGCACACGCTGGTCACGCCGTTCGGACAGGACGCGCCGGAAGGCTGGCAATCCGCCCGCCCGATCAACGTCATCGCGGCGGGTGGCTGGGCCTATCACAGCCCCAGCGAAACGCCTGCCGACAAGCCGCCGCTCAAAGGCGCGGGCCGGTTCCTCTCCGACTACGAAGCCGGAATCGACGCCGCGCTGGCGACCATGGCCTCGCTGCTGCGCCTGCGCCGCAAAGGTCAGGGCCAGTTCGTCGATATTTCCGAAGTGGAAGTGCAATTGAACCGCATCGACTGCGTGCTCGACCGCATGCTCGCGGGCGAGGCCGAGCCCAGCGATGCGCGCACCGCCTACGACATGGGCGGCCCCGGCACCTCCTTCGCCTGCCGCGACGGACACGTCTTCCTGCTGATGACCAGCCGCGCGCACTGGAAGGGCCTCTGCGCGCTGATGGGCGATCCGGACTGGACGCGGGAACTGCGGGAGGACTGGCTGGAGTTCGACTGCACGCCGCCCAATGTCGCGAAATTCCGCGAACATTTCACCGGCTGGATCGCCCGGCAGGACAAGCATCCGATCACCGAGGCCGCGCAGAAAGCCGGCGTCGCCATGGTGCCTGTCCAGACCGCCGAGGACCTGCCGCGCCATGAACAGTTCGTCCATCGCGGCTTCTTCCAGCAGGCCATGCATCCGGCGTTTGGGGAAGTCTCCTATCCCACCGCCGCCTACCGCATGAGCGCCACGCCGGTCCGAATTCGCTCTGCCGCGCCGGAACTGGACGCCAGCCGACAGGAGGCGGAAGCATGATTGGTTTCACGCGGAGGCGCGGAGACGCGGAGAAGAAAAGAGAGGAAGGAAGGTTGGATTCGCGCAAAGGCGCAAAGGCGCAAAGGAGTCGCGCTGCGCCGCAGGCTTCCTCATTTTCCGGATGCTGCAGCACGCGCTATCGTCGAAATGTAAAAGGCTTCGCCGAAAACACGACATCTTTGCGCCTTTGCGCCTTTGCGCGGATCCCCTTCTCTTCCCCCTTCTTCTCCGCGTCTCCGCGCCTCCGCGTGAACCCAATCCCGGAGCGCCACCATGCCGCTTCCTGACCGACAAGGCCCCCTCGCCGGCATCCGCGTCGTCGAACTCACCAAAGTCTGGGCCGGCCCTTACGCGGGCAAGCTGCTCGCCCACCTCGGCGCGGAAGTGATCAAGATCGAATCCCGCTCCAACCTCGACGAGATGCGCGCCTATGGCGGCGTGGACATCGATGCCGCGCCCTATTTCCTGTCGATCAATCAGGAGATCCTCTCGGTTCAGGTCAACATGAAGACCGCCGAGGGGCTGGACCTCGTCAAGCGCATGATCGCGGAGGCCGACATTCTGATCGACAACATCCGCCCCGGCGCGATGGAGCGGTCCGGGCTCGATTACGAAAGCCTCAAGGCGATCAAGCCGGACCTCATCCAGTGCTCCATCAAGATGTGGGGCAGCGACGGCCCGCTGGGTTATCAGACCGGCTACGCCCCCTGCTTCGCCGCGCTCTCGGGCCTTACCGCGCTGGTCGGGCATGAGGGCGAAACGCCCAAGGGCATGAACATCCGGTACGGCGATTCCACCGCCGGCGCGCTTGCCGCCCTCGCCTGCGTGGCAGCGCTCCACCACCGCGAAAGCACCGGCGAAGGCCAGTTCATCGACCTGTCGGCGGTAGAGGCGATGACCAGCCTCGTCGGCGACAGCCTCTTCGCCGCCAGCGTCACCGGAGAAGTGCCCAAGGCCGACGGCAACGCCCATCCGGAGATGGCCCCCCACGGCTTCTATCCCTGCGGCGAGAGCGGCTGGACAAGTATCGCAGTGGCGAACGAGGCCGAATGGCGCGCCCTTTGCAACACTCTCAGCGCCCCCGCTCTTGCCACCGATCCGCGCTTCGCGACGCTGGCGGACCGCCTGACCAACCGCGCCGAACTCGATGCCGAACTCTCCGCGCTCACCCGCCCGCACGACGCCATGGACCTTGCCGAAAAGCTCAGAAATGCAGGCGTTCCGGCGTTCAAGGCGATGAGTTCGATGGACTTGTGCTCGGACGGTTTCCTCTGGGGCCGCGATGCCTTCCGCATGGTCAGCGATCACCGCAACGGCACGCGCCCGATCATCGGCCCGTCATGGCGGATCAGCCCCGCAGGCCCCTTGGTCGAACGCGGCGCGCCACTCCTCGGCGAGCACAACGGCTACGTCTACCGCGAGCTTCTGGGCTTGTCCGAAAGCGAAATGGACGATCTGATAGCCCGCAAAGTGATCGACTGAAGTCGGTCCGAAGTCACGCGGGAGGGATCAGATGAAACTCGCATTCGCAATGCCGCACATGCTCGAACTCAAGGCGACAATGCAGCCATGGGAACTGGCCGTCACCGGCGCGGACCAGACCGCCCTTGCCAAATGGGCGGAAAAACTCGGGTTCGAGATGATCGCGGTGCCCGAGCATCACGTCATCCCGAAGCGTCACGTCGATCTCTCCGGCCCGTTCTACTTCAACGCCTATACCGCGATGAGCCACTTCGCCGGCGCGACGGAGCGGGTGCGGGTCAATTCCTGCATCGCCATCCTGCCCGCCCAGCACCCCATCGTCACCGCCAAGGCATTGGCGACGATGGACTGGCTCTCCTCCGGCCGCGTGACGATCACGTTCGCGGTCGGCTGGCTGGAGGACGAATTCGCCCTGCTCGGCATCCCCTTCCACGAACGCGGCGCGATGGCGGAGGAATACATTCAGGCGATCCTTGCCCTCTGGACCCAGGAAAACCCGGAGTTCGAGGGCAAATACGTCTCCTTCCGCGATGTCGCTTTCGAACCGAAGCCGGTGCAGAAGCCGCATATCCCGGTGTGGTTCGGCGGCGATGCCAATGCCGTGCTGAAGCGCACCGCGCGCTATGCGCAAGGCTGGTGGCCGTTCCTGACCAAGCCCGAGACCATCCCCGACAAGATCGACTTCATCCGCTCACAGCCGGACTACAACGGTCAGTTGGCGGACGTGTTCTACGGCATCTCCACCGCCCGCGTCGGCGAAGGGCACAAAGTGCAGGACGATCCCTCCGCCCGCCCCGGCCAGACGAAGCAGGAACTGATCGACCGCCTGAGCCATCTTGCGCAACTGGGCGTAACGTGGAGTTCGGTGCCGATCCCGCCGCTTTCCGGCGTCGGTGCCTACCGCGATTACACCCAGTGGATCGCCGAGGAGATCATGCCGGTCATCTCCTGACCGCTGGCACGATCAATACGCCGCACTGCTTGACGCCGAGGCCCCTGCGCCGGACTTCTCTGGCCAACGAATGGGAGAGAAACGATGAATCCACCGCGGCCACGGCCGAAGCTGGACCAGGAGAATACCGCGTTCTGGACAGGCGGCAGCGAAGGCAAGCTGAACATCGTGAAGTGCGGCGATTGCGGTGAGTTCACCCATCCCCCGCGCCTGCTCTGCCGCCACTGCCAGTCCGAGAATGTGGCAGCCCACGCGGTAGCCGGCACCGGCGTGATCGACAGCTTCACGGTGAACCACCAGCCCTGGGCCAAGGGTCTGGAAGTCCCCTATGTGATCGCCCGCGTAAAGCTGGACGACGCGCCGGGGGTCTACCTGACCACCAACATCGTGAATTGCCCCGTCGATGCGGTCGATTTCGAGGACAAGGTCCGCGTCGTGTTCGAGGAGCAGGACGGCATTTTCTACCCCCTCTTCGAGAGGACCGTCTGATGGCCAGTACGGAAGCCTATATCACCGGCCTCGGCCAGTCCGAAGTCGGCGTGCGCCTGCCGCGCCATCCGCTGCTGCTGACCGTCGATGCCGTGCGGGAAGCGCTGGACGACGCGGGGCTGACGCTCTCGCAGATCGACGGGGTGTTCACCTATCCCGGCAAGATGAACGGCTACACCGCCTTCTCCCCCGTCAGCAGCGACGATCTGATCGAAGTGCTGGGCATCAAGTCCAAGTGGCACCTTGGCGCTGCCGAACAGCCCGCCCAGCTTGCCGCCATCGGCGCGGCGGTGATGGCGGTAAAGCAGGGCCTCGTCCGCCACGCGATCTGCTTCCGCACCGTTTACGAGGCGGGCGGCATGGCCGATCCGGGCACCTATATGTCGGGCGCGCGTCAGGATACCGTCACCGGCTCCTCGCAGTGGACCAGCCCGTTCTGGGCCACCTCCGCCGCCTGCTGGACCGCGCAATACGCCGCACGCCACATGCACCGCTATGGCCTGACGCGCGAACAGCTTGGCCAGATCGCCGTCAACGGTTCGAAGAACGCCATGCGCAACCCGCGCGCGAGGGCGATCACCAAGGAAGAACTGACGCTGGACAAGTACATGTCCGCGCGGATGATCACCACGCCGCTGTGCCTTTATGATTGCGACCGTTTCTCCGATGCCTCCACCGTGGTGATCGTTTCGGCCGGCGATGCGCTGGGCGACGTCAAATCCACGCCCGTCCGCGTGGCCGCGATGTCCGGATCGGTCGATCGCTACTCGTGGGATCAGGTCGAATGGCCCGCCGCCTACGAGACCGGCGCCGACCTCTGGACGCGCACCGACTACACGGTGAAGGACGTGAACACCGCCCAGTTCTACGACGGTTTCGCGTTCCTGCCGATCACCTGGCTAGAAGGCCTCGGCTTCTGCGAAAAGGGCGAAGGCGGCAAGTTCATCGAGGGCGGCACACGCATCGCGCTGGACGGCGAACTGCCGCTGAACACCTTCGGCGGCCAGCTGGGCGCGGGCCGCCTGCACGGCTTCGGCTTTGCGCATGAGGCGGTGAACCAGCTTCGCGGCACGGCCACCGGGCGGCAGATCGCCGGCGATCCGAAAGTGGCGGTGGCGACTTCGGGCGGCGGCCCGATGGCGGCGGCGCTGCTCTTGGCAAGGGATTGAGGGCTCCGGCCTCGCGGGCTCTCCTCCTGCGAGGCCGGGGATGGAGCCCGAGTTCAGAGGTTTTCGAGCCCTCTCGCCCCCGCTCATCCATCTAATTCCGTCATCCCCGCGTAGGCGGGGATCCCGCTTTTCCTTTAAACCACGCAGAGACGCGGAGACGCAAAGAGGTCGTGCGCAACTGCACTCTCTGCGTCTCCGCGTCTCTGCGTGCCTAATCCGAAGCGGGGCCCCCGCCTTCGCGGGGGCGACGAGTTTCTATTGGCTGAGGGCCAACCAGACCGCCCTCAGGCCACCGCCACTTGCGCCACCTTGCGCGGCGCCCGATGCCGCTTCAGCCCGATCAGCGGGCGCAGCGGACCGATCTCGCGGCCGATGAGGTAGAACAGCCAGGATCCCCCCGCCACGCTGAAGCACAAGGTCAGGAATTCCGGCAGCGCGGTCAGGCCCATGTCGCGGATGCCGTAGCTCACGAAAACCATCACCGTCTGGTGGGCGATATAGATCGGGAACACCGCCTCGACCAAAGTCGCGCGCCACTTGCTGTCGAAGTTCCAGTAACGGTCGGCAATGCCGAACAGCGCGATCACCGTGCCCCAGCACTGGACCGACTTGGCGAAGGACAGCGGCTGCTCCCATGCGGCCGGCGTCGGTGTGTTACCGGGCCACAGCAGGGTATCGCCGATCACCCAGGCATAGCCGAGCAAGGCCAGCACCAGCGCCAGCTTCCACTGTTTCGCAATGGCCTGCCGCATCGGTTCGGACCCGCGCAGCAGGAAGCCGAACAGGAACATGCCCATGTAATGGAGGTGCGCGGCGCGGTCCACGAACAGGCTGTGGATGTCAGTCCAGCCGTCGTAGAACATGCGGACCGCGAAGATCAGGCCGATGCCCAGCGGCAGCAGCGCCGGGCCGGACAGCAGCTTTTCCGCATTGTCGCGCAACCATGTCCGCCATGACGCGGGCAGGAACATCAGCCCCGCGCAAAGCACCAGCGTGTAGACCAGCAGGTAGATGACGAACCACAGGTGCATGGTCGCGGGCAGGTCTTCATTGCCCACTTTGCGGAAACTGAAGGCGTCGTGGAACAGGAAGTAGCCGTAGCCGTGCTCGTAGCCGCTATTGATCAGCCCCATGTAGGGCTGCGGCGGCACCACCACGGTCAGGCCGAACAGCAGCGGAATGCCGAGGCGCAGCAGGCGGCTTTTCAGGAAGACGCGGTTGTTGCCGTCCTTCTTCAGCAGCGCCGCGCTGGCATAACCGGAAATCGCGAAGAGCAAGGCCAGCCGCCAGGCGCTCAGGCCCAGCAGCGGCAGCTCGGCCCAGCCGATCACGCCGCGCGTGGGTGTCTGATACCCCCAGGGGGTGAACGAGAAGCCGACATGGTAGAAGATCAGCAAGACGAAGGCGCCAACGCGCAGCCAATCCATTCCATAGTGGCGTTGCGTCGGAGCGGGCTTCATCGTTCTCCATGGGGGATGGGACGGGCCCCATCCAGCGGGAACCCTGCTCATTCCGGGCTCACTTAGGGATTGGTACCCCGGGTCGCAATGACGGGGTTGTATCGTTCTGTCGCGTATACGGCGCGGTTTCGCGCAGTTTTCGCATTCGTCGCCCTATAGCACATGTTCCCGGCAAATGCATCCGGATCCGACCAGACTCTGCTTGGTGGCCTTCGGAGCATCTCGCATTATCGTGCGATGACCGTGCTCTCACCCCGCCCCACGATGGATGACGTCGCCCGGGCGGCCGGGGTTTCCAAGAAGACGATCAGCCGCTTCATCAACAATTCGCCCGATGTCAGCACGGCCATGCGCGCCCGGGTGGAAGCGGCGATTGCGGCGCTGGGTTTCGTGCCCAATGCGCAGGCGCGGGCACTGGCCTTGCGGCGGACTTTTCTGGTTGCGCTGGTTCACGACGGTTCGGATCGCGGCATGCGCGAAGCGGTCGAAAGCGGCATGCTGCATGCCATGGAAGGCAGCGAACTGGCGCTGGTACTGCGCCCGCTGGAACGCGACGAAGCAGCCGGTCTGCGCGCCTTCGTCGATCGCCACATGCCCACCGGGGTGGTCCTGCTGCCGCCCCTGTCCGAGCGGGAGGACCTTGCCGCGATCTGCGAGGCGGCCGGTGTACGCTGCGCAAGACTGGGCCGGGTGCGCGGCGAGCACGACCCTACCGGCAACGAGGCCTGCGATGATCGCGGTGCGATGGCCGCGCTCGTCGGGTGGCTGTTCCGGCAAGGTCACCACCGCATCGGTCTGGTCGGCGGGCCCGAAGCCTCCCTCACTGCCCGGCAGCGCGAACTCGGCTACCTTGACGCCATGGCCGATCACGGGTTCGACCGGGGGCTCTCGCTGATCGTGACGGGAGACTATTCCTTTGCCTCGGGCGCCGAAGCCGCACGGTTGCTGCTGGAACTGAGCCCCCGCCCCTCCGTGATCGTCGCCTGCAATGACGAGATGGCCGCCGGGGTTATCGCTGCCGCGGCGTCGGCCGGAATTGCGGTGCCGGGCACGCTTTCGGTGGTGGGCTTCGGCGATACGGCGATTGCGGCAATGACGGCGCCGCCACTCACATCGATGCATGTCCCGTGGGCAGAAATGGGCCACGACGCGGCAGCCCGCGTTTCCGGCGGCCTGATCGACCCGCTGCCCGATCCGTCGTTCGAAACCGCGATGGTGCTGCGCGGATCGGTGCAGGCCAAGCTCGACTACGTCAGGACATCGGCATCCATGCCGGAGGTCATGCGGCGCTGACCCAGCGCTCTATGCGCTGGCTGCCGCATTGGCCGCGCGCAATTCCTCCAGCGTGAAGCCATTGGCGGGCATGCACTGCTGCACCTCGATCACATTGCCCTCGGGATCGTAGCCATAGAGCGTGCGGACATGGCCGACGTCCACGAAATCGCGGTCATTGAAAGTCATGCCGCAGGCCTTGAGATGGACGATGTCCTGCGCGATATCGGTCACGTCGATGCACATATGCGTGTAGCCGCGATCGTTGGGGCGCAGCGGGCGTTCGATATCCGATGGCGGTGCCGCATATTCGAACAGCTCCAGATAACACTGGCCCGCGCGCAGCATCACGCCCTTGGCGGCGGAGCCCGGCACATCGACGATCAGGTCCATCACCGGCTCGTCCGACCAGCCGAATCCCTCGTCCACCGGCTCGAAACCGAAAGCCTCGCAATAGAAACGCTTCATCCGGCCAATGTCGCGGCAATTGACGCCGACATGGTGGATACCCCTGATCATGGCCTGCTCTCCCGCATTTTCTTGAGCGCGAATATTGGCCTGCACCGTGGCTGAGGCAATCGCCGCGACTTGTCCCTCCCGGAGCAATCGGAAGTGCGTCCGGGTGAAACATGCTGACAGCGGCAACTTTTGCCTATTAGCACGGGCTTTACCTTTGCCATTTACGAGATCGGGGGAATTCCCGGAGGACTCTTCCGCCACCCGATCGAGGATTCGCCTGCTTGTTCCATGCTCCTATCCGGAACCCGGCGCCTGAAACGTCGGAATTCGCAACCACCCTGACAACCGATTCCACCCTGTTCGCCGAGGCGACCCGCCTTGTCGGCCTGGGCGCGTGGTCCTGCGACCTTGCCACCGGGCAATTGTCGTGGACGGCGGAGGTGTTCGACCTCTTCGGCCTGCCCAACGACCGCCGGATCGACCGGCGCGAGGCCGTGGCGCTTTATGGCGAGGAATCGCGCGAGACGATGGAGCGCCTGCGCGCCCACACCATAGCCACCGGCACCGGCTTCGCGATGGACGCGCAAATCCGGCGTACGGACGGCAGCACGCGCTGGATCCGCCTGACGGCCGCTGCGCGCACGGAAGGTGGCCGCACGGTGGCGCTCTACGGCACCAAGCAGGACGTGACCGAAGAGCACGCACGCTGGGAACGGCTGCGGCGCATGGCGGAGAACGATCCCGTTACCGGCCTTGCCAACCGCGCCCAGTTCCAGGCCCGTTTTCTCGACCTGCCGGAAGACCACACCGATCTGCACGGCATCACCGCGCTGGTGCTGTTCGACCTCGATTCGTTCAAGCAGCTCAACGACCGCTGGGGCCATGCCGCCGGAGACGCCTGCCTCGCCACCTTTGCCCAGCGGTTGCGACAGGCCTTTCCCGAAGCGCCACTGATCGCGCGCATCGGCGGTGACGAATTCGCCATGCTGCTTTGCCCGCGCACGCCGTGTGCGGAAGGGCTGCTGCGGCTGCAATTGCGCGCCCTGCTCGCCCCGGTCTTGTGGGACGGGCAGTTGCTGCCGCTCGGCGCCTGCGCGGGGATCGGGCTTGCCCAGCCGGGCGCATCGCTCGATCCGGAAGCGCTGTTCGTGCGGGCCGACACCGCGCTCTACCGCGCGAAGCGGCAAGGCGGCGGGCACCTCTGCACCGGGGACTGAGGCGGCGCCCCTGATGCAGGAACCCGTCCAGGGGCCTAATACCGGCTCAATATTGGCGGTGAACTAGCAACTCAAAGGCTCGTCGCCCCCGCGAAGGCGGGGGCCCCGCTTTGCTTGTTTCATGCAGAGATGCGGAGACGCAGAGAGGTCCCGCAGCAAGCCACCGCCTCTGCGTGCCAAAAAGAACAAGCGGGATCCCCGCCTTCGCGGGGATGACGAGTTTGGGGGTAGCTTGCTGATTTAGCGCCTACCCCATACCCGCATTCAAACCTGCTCAGGCTCGACCCAAGTGGTGCGCGTAACGCGCGGGCTGAGGTACTTCGTTGCCGTCCAGCCGCCATCGACCACGATCGACTGACCGTTGATCATCTCGCTGCCCGGCAGGCAGAGGAACGCGATCACCGAAGCGATATCCTCCGGCAGAGCAAGGCGCGGATAAGGCGTGGTCTCGACATTGGCGCGCTTGAAGCCTTCGTCCTCGAACCGGTGGCGCACCATGTCGGTCATCGTCACGCCCGGTGCCACGCAGTTCGAACGGATGCCGCGCGGGCCATATTCGCAGGCCATGTGCTCGGTCAGCGACTTCAGGCCGCCCTTCGCCGCCGAATAGGCGCCGCCGCGACGGCCGCCGATATGCGCGAATGTGCTGGTCACATTGACCACGCTGGCGCCCTGCGAAAGGTGCGAGATCACGTCGCGGCACAGCCGGAACGGCGCCACCAGCATGATGTCGAGGAAATCGTCCAGCGTCTCGTCATCGGTCTCGTCGAGTGGCTTGGGGCTGCCGACGCCGGCATTGTTGACCAGCGCGTCGATGCGGCCGAAGCGGTCGAGCGTGGCCTTCACGATCTGCCCCGGCGCGGCCGGGTCGGTCAGGTCGGCCGAGATCGCCAGCACATGGTCGGGGTTGCCGATCGCCGCCTCCAGCGTCGCCAGCTTGTCCTTGCTACGGCCGACGCCGACGATGGCGAACCCTTCGGCATGGAGAATCTTCGCGGTTTCGAGCCCGATGCCGCTGCCCGCGCCGGTGATGATCGCCGTTTTCATCGCATTCCTCTCAAGTTCGTCTTTCCCACCCGGCTAAGCGCGTTCGGGGCCCCGGATAAAGCCTGTCTGCGCGGGCAGCGATGCTTGATCGTCGCTGCGATAAGCGCCTCCCCTCGCCTTGGCCGCTCCCGAGGCCGGGGCTAGCGTCGCACCATCATGAGCACGAACAACAGCACCTCGAAAGCCGCGCTGGACGGCATCCGCGTCATCGACATGAGCCGCGTCTTCGCCGCCCCCGTGGGCGCGCAGATTCTGGGCGACCTTGGCGCCGACGTCATCAAGATCGAGCGCCCCGGCGTGGGCGACGACGGGCGCGGCTACGGTTTCTCGTGGGTGCCCGGCAAGGACGGGATCGAGACCCGCCATTCCAGCTTCTTCACCGTCTCCAACCGCAACAAGCGCTCGATCACGCTGAACCATTCCAAGCCCGAGGGGCAGGAGATTCTGCGCGAACTGATCAAGTCCGCCGACGTGCTGATCGAGAACTACAAAGTAGGCGATCTCGCGCGCTTCGGCCTCGACTACGAGAGCCTGAAAGCCATCAATCCGCGCCTGATCTACTGCTCGGTCACCGGCTTCGGCCAGACCGGCCCGATGGCGGCACGCCCCGGCTATGACGGGCTGTTTCAGGCTACCGGCGGCATGATGGCCGTGACCGGCATTCCCGAAGGCCAGCCCGGCAGCGGCCCGCTCAAGACCGGCCCGAGCCTTGTCGACTTCGTGACCGGCCACAACACCGCGATCGCCATCCTCGGCGCGCTGCAATATCGCAACCGCACCGGCGAGGGGCAGTTCATCGACATTGCCCTGCTCGACAGTTCGGTGGCGATGGTCAGCCACATCATGCAGGACTACCTGATCAGCGGTCAGGCCCCTCCCCGCCTCGGCAACGGCGGCAACGGCGGCGGCCCGGCGGACCTCATGCGCTGCTCCGACGGCATCATCTACCTGACCGCCGGCACCGACGAACACTATCGCCGCCTCACCGTGCTGATGGAGCAGCCCGAACTGTTCACCGACCCGCGCTTCGACAGCAACCTCAAGCGCGGCAAGACCAACCGGGCCGAGCTGATGGACATCATCAACAGCTGGAGCGAGAGCTTCACGGTCAACCGGATGCAGGAGATGCTGGACGGCGTCGGCATCCCCGCCGCGCGTTACAACGAACTGGCCGACGTGTGGGAGGACGAGCAGGTCAAGCACCGCGAACTGCGCGCCACCACACCGCATGCCTATGCGGAGAGCGGCTCGGTCGATCTGATCGCCAGCCCGCTGGCGAAGATGTCGGAGAGCCCGGCGACGATCCGCATGGCGCCGCCGATGCTGGGCGAACACACCGCCGAAGTGCTGGCCGAAATCGGTATCGGCGAGGAGCAACTGGCGAAATTGCGCGAAGCCGGGGCGATCTGAACCAAGCGGTCTTCGGCGGCTGAAAAGGCCGTCGTCACGCCATCTTCGCCTCCCGTGCAGCGGGGTGCGCTGAACTGGTTCGCGCGGAGGCGCGGAGACGCGGTGCGGCAATCCGCCTCTCTGCGCTTCCGCGTGCCAAATCGGGCACGCCCCGACCATCTCACATCAGCAGACTCTTGAGCGTTTGCAGGACCAGATCGAAAGGCATGGTCAGGAAAAGCGCCGCGACGAACGGCAGCAGCGTCGCGAGCGCCAGCATGATGACACTGCGCGTATCAACCGGAATGAACTGCATCGACTGGACGCTCGCGACCACCGTGTAGAGATCCGCCGCCGCCGAGAAATCCGGCGCGCTAAGGATCTCCTGAGGCTCTCCGGCATCGTCGCCGCCCGGCTGCGCTTCCTTGGCTCGCACTTCGTCGGACGCCCCCCGCCGAACCGGCAGAAGCGGCTCCAGCCATGCCGCCTCCAGCTTCGTGCCCAGCCGCATCGCCAGCGCGCCATAGACCATCGAGCCCCGGCGCCATGTATCCATCATGCGGCCGGAAAAGGCACAGAGCGGCCCGACGCACAGGATCGCCACCACGACGACGCTGCCGCCGGCCAGAAGCCCGTCGTTGAACGAATTCGACTTCCCCGCCAGATGCTCATGCGCCAGCCGCCCGGCCGCAATCGCGCCCAGCGCCATGCCGAAAGCGGCAAAGGCTCGCAGTGATTGGCCGAGAAAGCCCAGCCCGCCGCATTGGTCGGGATGCGATGCAATCAGATTGAGATCGAACCGGGAAATGCGCATGAGCAACCGGGCCCAGATCGCGATCCGCCACAGCCAGCCGAGCATGAGCGTCAGCAGCAGCGGCAGACTCACTGCGAACTGCCACGCCCCGGCCATCGAAAGTGTGCCCTGGCGGCCGTCCTGCAAAGCCCAGGCCGCCATATTCGGGGAGCCCGTCATGCCCCGGAACGTCGCCGTCGCCATGACCACGGCGAGCAGGATTGTGATCCCCTCGACAACACGCGAATCGAGCAATCTGTGGCTGATCGCCAGTTCGGCCCGAAGGTCCTCCCGCCCCTTCTCGTCCAGAAGACCGGCGTGCGCGAAATTTCCCGCGATCAGACCTAGCCGCCTGCCGCAGGAGGCATAGGCCACCACCAGCAGCGGCGCGGCTACGGCGCTGCGGGCATGGACCGCGATGTCCCACCCCAGATCCGACAGCAAACGCGGTTGGGTGGCGAGAGTCATGAGGATGAGTGGCAGCCAGCCCAATACCAGCACCAGCGCAACGCGCGGCACCGGGGTTGAAAAGGGTGGCAGAGCGACGCGCGCGAAGCGCGCCGTTCGGCGCGGCGGACCATGACGGAACAGGGTTTCGAGGTCGAGCATGGCAGGGACCTTGCGGCGCGCATATCCGACGCGGAATGCGCAGGACTATCCAGACCTGCCAAACTATCCGCGCCAGATCGCTGCCCGAAATCGGGAGAAACCCGCAGGTTGCCCGGTGGCCGCCCTGCCCGCCTTATTTTGCCCGCCCCGCCGTCAACGACGGGAAGGCGTTTTCCTACACACCGCCGCCCGCGTTATGTTGCCGGCGATGCCTGCCGCCCCGTCCTCTTTGTTGCACGCCCCGCTTCGCCTTGCAGGGCGTGCAAGGTTACACTTCGCCCCACAAGGTGACAGCTTCCGCCACAAGGTGACGGTTTTTCCTCTGGACAGTGTAAACTGTGTAAACCCCGGTGTAACCTTGCGGTCAGCGGCCCTTGAACACCGGGCTGCGCTTTTCGGAAAACGCGGTCACGCCTTCCACGAAATCCTCGGTCCGCGAGGCATCGCGCTGGCCAAGGCGCTCATTGGTAAGAGCCTGTTCCAGCGTGCAGTCGGTCGCCGCCCAGGCCACTTGCTTGATCCGCCGCAGCGACCACGGCCCCTGCGCCAGTTCGCCCGCCAGAGCCATCGCGGCGGCATCAAGGTCCTCATCCGGCACCACGCGGTTGACGAGACCCCACTCCAGCGCCTTTGCCGCTGGAAGCCGCTCGCCCAGCAGCATCATCTCCATTGCCCGCACGCGGCCCACGGCGCGCGTGAGCAGCCACGAGGAACCACCATCGGGCACGAGGCCGACATGGCGGAACGCCTGAAGGAAGAACCCGCTCTCGGCGCAGAGGATCAGGTCACCCGCCATCGCCAGCCCCGCGCCCACGCCCGCCGCCGCGCCGCGCACGGCGGTCACCACCGGCTGCGCCATGTCGCGCATGGCCACGATCACCGGGTTGAAGTGGCGGTCGAGCAAAGTGCCGACATCGCGGCGCGGATCGGCCAGCATGTCCGCCGCATCGCCAAGGTTGGCGCCCGAGCAGAAGGCCTTGCCCTCGCCCGTCAGCACCACTGCCCGCGCCTCGAACGAAGCGCGGGTCACCGCGTGGAACAGTTCCTCGCCCATCTGCGCGGAACCCGCGTTGCGCGTGGCCGGATCGTTCATCGCGATCCGGGCGACGCCGTTCTCAAGGCTGTAGAGGACTTTCTCGTAAGTCATGACGTTCGGCGCTCCGTTCAGGCCCGTATTGTTTTAGACCAGCATCTTCCCGAGACGGCCTTTGACGATTTCCTCGGCATCGGCAACGATCCTGTCGATCAGTTCCTTGCAGGTCGGCAGATCGTGGATCAGGCCCTGCACCATGCCCGCCCAGAAGATCCCCTTGGTGAGATCGCCGGTCTGGAGCAGTTCGCGGCCCACGGCGCCCGCGACAAGGTGCTTGATGTCGTCGAAAGTCGCTTCGGGGCGGGCCGAGATCTCGACCACTTCGTCCGACACGTCGTTCTTGCCCACGCGCGCGGTGTTCTTGAACTTGCGGAAGATCAGGTTGGTGCCGCGCTCGTCGTTCTCGATGTACTTGGCCTTCACATTGTCATGGATCGGCGCTTCCTGCGTGGCGCAGAAACGCGTGCCCATGTTGATGCCCTCGGCTCCCAGCGCCAGTGCGGCGGCAAGGCCGCGACCGTCACCGAAGCCGCCGCTTGCCAGCATCGGGATCTTCACCTTGTCCGCCGCCGTGGGGATCAGGATCAGGCCGGGAATATCGTCCTCTCCCGGATGACCGGCGCATTCGAAGCCATCGATCGAGATGATGTCGCAGCCGTGCTTCTCGGCCGAAAGCGCGTGACGGACGGCAGTGCACTTGTGGAGCACGGTGATCCCGTGCGGCTTCACCATCTCCCAGATCTCGCGCACTTGCTGGGTGCCGGCCGTCTCGATGATCTTCACGCCGCCGTCGATCGCCGCCTGAGCATAGGCCTTGTAGTCGGGCGGGAGCAGCGTGGGGAACACGGTGATGTTCACGGCGAAAGGCTTGTCGGTCATCGACCGGCAGCGCTCGATTTCCTCGCGCAACGCCTTCGGGCTCGGTTGGGTGAGCGCGGTCAACGTGCCGAGCCCGCCTGCATTGGACACCGCGCTGGCCAGTTCCGCCAGTCCCACGCCCTGCATGCCGCCCTGCACGATCGGGTGCTCGATACCGAGCATCTCGGTGACGCGTGTCTTGAACGCCATTCCACTCAACTCCCAAATAGCTCTTTGGGGCGGTCCTAGGGGGGATTGGCGCGCTTGGGGACACCCGATCACGCACCGGATCGAGCAATTCGCGCAGGCGATGGGCGGCTCGCTCCGGATCGGGCCGTTCCGGATATTGAAAGCAGCCGCCCGCTATCTAGATTCGGCAAAGCAATCACAAGGAGTTCGAAGAAAGTGAACGGTATCAAGACGGCCATGCTGCTGGCGGCGTTGACGGCGCTGCTGATGGGGCTGGGCTATGTGTTCGGCGGCGGCGGCGGTGCGATGATCGCGCTGATCGCGGCGGCAGGCATGAACCTGTTCACCTTCTGGAACGCCGACACCATCGTGCTCAAGATGCACAACGCGCGCGAGGTGGACGCCCGCTCCGCGCCCGAGTTCTACGGCATCGTCGCCGACCTCGCGGGCCGGGCACAACTGCCGATGCCGCGCGTCTATCTGATCGACAGCGCCAATCCGAACGCCTTCGCCACTGGCCGCAATCCCGATCACGCCGCCGTGGCCGCCACGACGGGCCTGCTGAACATGCTGACCCGCGACGAAGTGGCAGCGGTGATGGCGCACGAACTGGGCCACGTGAAGAATCGCGACACGCTGACCATGACCATGGTGGCAACGATTGCCGGCGCGATCTCGATGATCGCCAACTTCGGCATGTTCTTCGGCGGCCATCTCGGCGGCAACAGTGAAAACCGGCCCAATCCGCTGATCGCCATTGCCGCGATGGTCATGGCGCCTTTCGCGGCGATGATCGTGCAGATGGCGATCAGCCGCACCCGCGAGTTCAGCGCCGACCGCGCGAGCGCGGAAATCAGCGGCAACCCGCGCGCACTGGCCTCGGCGCTCGCCAAGATCGCGGGCCCAGCACAAGCGATTCCCAGCTTCGCCTCGGAGCGCAATCCGGCCGCCGCGCAGCTCTATATCGTGCCCACCGGCGTTTCCGACTTGTTCTCGACCCACCCGGCGACCGAAAAGCGCATTGCCGCTCTGATGGCGATGGACGGCACGTCGCCGGGCAGGCCCGCAGCCCCGGTCAGGAGAGCTTCGGCGCTCGATCCGCTGCGCAAGTGAGTGCCAAGGACGCTTGGCGCATGCCTTCATGCGCCACTTAGCGCGTCTGCGATGCGCCTTGCGCGTCCGGCCATTGCCTGCCTCGCACAGGGTTGTACATTCGTTCAACACGAATGAAGAACAATCCGAGAGGTGTCGGAGTGCTGAAATCTACAGACGGCGGCCTGAGAGCCGTCCCCTACCCGATCGAAGATCCCGAACGGATCCCGGTCAAGCGCTACTACGATGCCGATTTCTACCAGGCAGAGCTGGACCACTTGTGGCCGCACGTCTGGCAGATGGCCTGCCGTGAAGAGCAGATCCCCGAAGTGGGCGACTGGATCGAGTACGAGAATGTCGGCAAGTCCGTCATCATCGTGCGCACGGCCAGCGGCATCAAGGCTTTCCACAATGCCTGCCGCCATCGCGGCGTGCCGTTCGCGGGGGGCACCGGCCATTCGCACGGCAACTGCGCGAAGTCCGGCTTCGTCTGCCCGTTCCACGGCTGGCGCTGGAACATGGATGGCGAATCCACCCAGGTCTACGGCAAGCACCTCTTCTCCGAGCGTCAGCTTCAGGAAGACGACATCAACCTGATCCCCTGCCGCGCCGAGACCTTCATCGGCTGCGTCTGGATCAACCATGATGAAGACGCACCTTCAGTGCGCGATTCGATCGGCCCCCTTGCCGGCAACCTCGAAGCACGCGGACTCGACAAGATGCGTGCGGAATGGTGCTACGGCGCCGAACTCCCGGCCAACTGGAAGGTCGCGATGGAGGCCTTCATGGAAGGCTACCACGTGATGCAGACGCACCCGCAGCTGCAACACGCCGCGCCGATGATGTACGATTCGATGTACCGCAGCCCGCGCGGTCCGGTGCCGATCATGGCCGAACCGCACCTCTCCTATCGCGAGAATCAGGAGCTGCAGGTCAAGTCCATGGCGCTCCTGAGCGAGGGCATGGCGGGCATGGTCCACGAGAAGGAAGTGGAAATCGCGCGCGGCCTGATCGGTGTCGAGGAAGGGCTGCCCGAAGACCAGAACATGGCGATGTTCCACTGGCTGGGCATCGTCATGCACCAGATCTCGGCCCAGTTGCAGGCGCGTGGCGAGCCGGTTCCGGACCTTTGCGCGGTATCGCAGACGCATCCGGTGAAGGCGGTGGAGTTCCTCTTCCCGCACTACTTCCTGCTGCCCTACTTCACGTCGATGTCGGCCTACCGCATCCGCCCGACGGGGCCGGAAAGCTGCTTCTTCGAGATCTGGTCGCTGACCTACATGCCCGAAGACACCGACTTCGAAACGGTGATGGAGCCGGTGGTGCTGCCCTACAACAGCCCCGATTTCCCGCCGATTCCGCGGCAGGACTATTCGAACATTCCGATCCAGCAGAAGGGCCTGCACGCCAGCGGGTTCGAGTTCATGCGCCTCTCGCATGAGGTGGAAGGCATGATCAGCAACTATCAGCGGATCATCGACGGCTACCTCAAGGGTGTGCCGCAGGAAAAGCTCGCCACGGCGATCCACAAGCTGGGCGGCAACTTCGACGGTCCGATCGAGTATCTCGGCATCTGACGATGCGGGCTGGGGCTCGGTTGATGCCGAGTCCCAGTCTATCTGCCGCGCCTACTTCGACGTGGTCCGCATGGCCGGCGGGATCGGCAGCATTTCCACTTTTCCGGTCGCAACGTCGTAAACGGCCGGTACGACCTTGAGTTCGCGCGCCTTCACTTTGGCCTCGACCACGGGCGATGAATTGATCAGCGTCGCTGCATGGATCACGGCATTCTGGCGGGTGACGACCATCGGATCATCGCTGCCGCTCATGTAGACGGCTGGCAGGATCGCCGGGAACAGCGCGCTGATCTGCCCCGGAACCTCAGGGTTCTCCATGGCCGCCTTGATCGCCCCGCAGTTCGAATGGCCCATCACCACCACGGCCTTTATGCCCAGCACGGCAATGCCGTATTCCAGGCTGGCGATGATTTCCGGCGTGGTGATGTTGCCCGCCACGCGCGTCACGAAAAGGCGCCCGATGGGCTCATCGAAAACCATTTCCACCGGCACCCGCGAATCCGCGCAGGACAGCACGCCGACGATCGGCCACTGCCCCTCGGCCGCTCGCGCCTTGATGATCGCAAGGTCCTTGGTATGCGCGGTCGGCGCGCCCGCGATGAAGCGGGCATTGCCGTCCATGATCTCCTTGAGCGCCTGATCGGGCGTAATCGTCTCAGTTGGCGCGGCGCCGGAGGGTGCCTCCGCCGCCCGGACAGGCCCAGCAACCAAGCCGATTGCCGGCGCCGCCGCCAGCGCGGCCACAGCGCCGATGATGTCACGCCGCGACGTGCGGCAGCAGGAATTCTGATTTTCCGGGGGGACTTCGCTCAAGGACATGGCAGTCTCCAGCGTGATGCACGCCGGAGGCTATCACGCGCCCCTGTGTCCCGCCATAACCCTTGCGAAAGGGCGTGTCAGGCGGTCAGCGCGGCGACCAGCGCCTTGACCTTCTTCTGGCGCCACTGCGGAAGCGGAGCCACTAGCCAGTAAGCGCGGCGGCAGGATGTGGCAGCGCCGACTTTGACACTGGTGCCGGCAGGAAGTCCCTCAGTCAGCAGTGCCGGCACGCGCACGCGGCCAAGGCCGGATGTCGCGGCGGCAACCGCCTGCCCCGCATCGGCCAGCAGGATGGCCGGCTTGGCCTCTTCCTCATCGACGCCTTCATGACCCTCGGGCGTGGGATCGCCCGGCCAGCCCATCCAGTCGCCCTCGCCCAGTTCGACCCATTCGGGCGCGCCGAGCGTGATGCCTTCAAGGTCGCCCGGCCCCTCGCTCCAGCGCACCGCCAGATCGAGATTGGCCTCGGTAAAATCGGTCAGTTCGCCATCGACGAGCACGTAGCGCACTTCCGGATTCGCGGCCCGGAACGCGGCGAGGCGCGGCGCCAGCCAGGCGGCGAAGAACTCGCGCGGCGCGGCGATGGTGTAGACATGGCTGGACTGGCTGGCCTGCATGGCCTGCACCGCGTCCTCGAAATGCAGGAATCCAGTGCGCAGCGCGGCGAGACCGGCCCCCGCCTCATCGGTCAGTTCCAGGCCCTTGCTGGTGCGGCGGAACAGCACGACCCCAAGCAGGTCCTCCAGCGCGCGGATCTGCTGGCCGACTGCTGCCGGCGTCACCGCCAGTTCGTCTGCCGCGCGGGTGAAGGAGAGGTGGCGGGCCGCGGCATCAAAGACGCGCAAGGCATTGAGAGGCAGGTGCGTGCGCTTCATGGCGCTTCCCTAAGCGCTTGGCGTTGCTGCGGCAACGGGGAAGTAGATGGGGCGAAGTCGAGGTTCAGCCGACCTTCGCGGGCGCGGCGAGCGGGAAGAACGGAATCTGGGCCTCCAGTTCGGTGCCGTCGCTGCGCACGAAGGTATAGTAGCCTTCCATCGAGCCCTGCGGCGTCGTCAGCGGACATCCCGAGACATAGTCATGGCTGCGACCGGGCCGGATCAGCGGCTGCTCACCCACCACGCCTTCACCTTCGACCAGATTCACATCTCCATTGGCGTCGGTAATCCGCCAGTGACGCGTGAGAAGCTGAAGCGAATCGTCCGAATCGTTCTCGATGCGGATGTGGTAGACCCAGAACCACTTGCCCGCTTCGATGCGGGACTGTTCGGGCAGAAAGTTCACCGCGACGCGGACAGTCACACCCTCGGTGATGGCGGTATGCTGGAAGAGTTGCTTCATGATGCAGCCAACCTAACCGGCTAACGACTTATGGACAACTCTTAGACCCAATGCCTTGCTCCCGCAAATCGCTGGAAAATTATCAGTGGATCACAGAATCGCCGACACGGGGCATGCGAGGTACCACGCAAAGCCGGAAGGATCGTAAGCGGTCTCCACTTGCGCATTGAGCTTCACGCGCGGCACGTCGACGATGATCCGCGTGCCGAATCCCGGGCGTGTCGGGGCCGACACCGGCGGGCCTCCCTGCTCGTGCCAGGCGATGCGGAAACCGGGCGCTTCGCCTTCCGGCGCCGGTTCGACCGACCATTCGATCGCGACCCGGCCATCCGGCACCGAAAGCGCGCCATACTTGAGCGCATTGGTGCCCATCTCGTGGATAGCCATGGCCAGCGCCTCTGCCGCGCCGGGGGAGAGCAGGACTTCCGGCCCGTCCAGGCGCACTTGCACGTGCGAATCCACTAGCGTCTGCAACTGGGTATCGATCATCTCGCGCACCGGAATGCTCGACCACGCGCGGCGCACCAGCAGGTCCTGACTGGCGGCAAGGCTGCGAATGCGCTGCTCCAGCCGTTCGATAAAGTCCGGCCGGTTCTTGTCCGTCCGGCGCGCAAGCGACTGGATGATCGACAGCATGTTCTTGCTGCGATGATTGACCTCCTGCAACAGCAGTTCGATGCGCTGCTCCGCATCGCGCATCTCGGTCACGTCGGTATTGGTGCCGAACCAATAGAGGATGCTCCGCGCTTCGTCGCGGATCGGCGTCGCGCGAGAGAGGAACCAGCGCCATTCGCCGTTCGCGCTGCGCAGCGGGAAAGTATCCTCCCAGTCTTCGCCCGAGGCGAGGTGGTCGCGGAACCGGGCATTGACCGCCTCGCTGTAGTCGGGATGCTGCACCGTTTGGCGGCCGCTGGCCTCCATCTCCTCGGGCGTGGTGCCGGTATAATCGAACCAGCGTTTGTTGCGCCAGACGACCCGGCCGTCGCGCCCCGCGATCCAAGCGAGTTGCGACATGTTGTCCGCCAGCAGGCTCAGCCGCGCCTCGCTCTCTTCCAGCCGGCGCTGCGTTTCCTTCTTGAGGCTGATGTCGCGCGCGATCTTGCTGGCGGCGACCACCCGCCCTTCACTGTCGAGCACCGGCGAAACGGTGACGGCAACGTCGATAGCGCTGCCGTCCTTCCGCTTCCGCACGGTCTCGAACGTGGGCACGCGCTCGCCCCGCGTGATGCTGGCGATGATCGCATCTTCCTCGGCCTGCCGGTCCTCGGGGATCAGCGTGCGCACGTTCATCCCGACGATCTCGGCCGAACTCCAGCCGAAAATGCGCTCGGCAGCCTGGTTCCAGCTCAGGATCGTCCCGTCGAGCGACTTGCCGACAATGGCATCGTCACTTGATTCGACGATCGCCGCGAGCAGTGCCCCGGCGTCGGTCCCGAGCCCGGGCGGGTTCAGAGACCCGCCTTGGCCAGCGCCTGATCGAGATCCGCGATCAGATCATCCGGATCTTCCAGACCGATGTTGATGCGCAGCATGCCTTCCGAAATGCCCATGGCCTCGCGTGCCTCCGGCCCCATGTTGTGGTGCGTGGTGGAGGCAGGATGGCACATCAGCGAACGCGAGTCGCCGATGTTGTTCGAAATATCGATCAGTTCCAGCGCGTCGAGCAGCGCATGCGCCTGCGCGCGGCCGCCATCGAGGACGAAGCTGAAGATCGGACCGCAAGCGTCCATCTGCTTCATCGCCAGCGCCTGCGCCGGGTGGCTGTCCAGCCAGGGGTGCAGGATCTTCGGCACGCGGCCGGCGACGAACTGGCCGACCTTGAGCGCATTCTCGCTCTGCTTCTTGGCGCGCAGGTCCAGCGTCTCAAGCCCCTTCAGCACCACCCAGGCGTTGAACGGCGAAAGGTTCGGGCCGGTGTTGCGCTGGAACGGCAGCAGCTTGTCGTTGATGAATTCCTCGCTACCGCAGACGGCACCGGCCAGAACGCGGCCCTGCCCGTCCATCAGCTTGGTGGCCGAATAGGCGACCACGTCGATGCCGAATTCCAGCGGGCGCTGCAGCGCCGGGCTGCAAAACGCATTGTCGACCACGGTGGTGATGCCGTGGGCCTTGGCGATTTCGGCAATGGCGGCAAGGTCGGCGACGTCCATCGTCGGGTTCGCCGGGGTTTCGAAGAAGAACACCTTGGTGTTGGGGCGGATCGCCGCTTCCCACGCGGAAAGGTCGGTGGCGTCCACCACCGTCACGTCCACGCCGAAGCGCGGCAGCAGGCTGTCGCCCAGCCAGCGGCACGAACCGAAGGCGGCGCGGGCGGAAACCATGTGGTCACCCGCCGAAAGCTGGCACAGCAGCGCGGCGGTCATCGCCGCCATACCCGATGCCTGCGTGCGGCACGCCTCGGCCCCTTCCAGCAGGGCGATGCGCTCTTCGAGCATCTGCACCGTCGGGTTCTGGAGGCGCGAATAGGTCATGCCGTCGTCCTCGCCCATGAAGCGGGCGGCAACGGTGGCGGCATCGTCGTAGGAATAGCCCGAGGTGAGGAACAGCGCTTCGCTGGTCTCACCCATTTCCGAACGCCAGGTACCACCGCGAATTGCGCGGGTGGCCGGGCGCCAGTTGCGGGTCTTGGTGCGGTCCTGTCCGGTCGTGCGTTTCATGGCCCAAGCCTCTAGGATCGCGCGCGGATGGATGCAAGCGCCCGCGCCCGTCCGCCCGGCGCAAATGGCGCGCTTGCAGTCCACACGCTTCCCCCTTATTCCGCGCCTCCGATGCCGATCGCTTCCCGCAACAATCGTGACCCGCTCGGCTGGTGCCTTGCCGTAACCGGGCTTTTCCTGGCTCTCGCGCTATGGCGGATCACGACGCCCAGTATCTATTACTTCGACGAGGTTCACTACGTCCCGGCTGCGCTGAAAATGCTCAGCCTGATTCCGACGAATCGCGAGCATCCGCTGTTCGCCAAGGAAGTGATTGCCACCTCCATCCACTTCATCGGCGATCGACCGCTGGGATGGCGATTGGGGCCGGTGCTGTTCGGCACGGCGGGCCTCTTCGCGTTCGGCCGACTGGTCTGGCACGCCTCGCATCGGCGCGCCGCGACGATCGCGGCGATCGTTCTGCTGGCGACCAACTTCATGTGGTTCGTGCAGAGCCGCATCGCCATGCTCGATATGGTGGAAGCCGCGCTCTGCATGATCGGCCTGTGGCAATTCGCCGCCGCGCTGAACACCAGGAGCATCGGCGCGGCACGCCTGCGCCTTGCCGCCGCCGGCATTGCGCTGGGCCTGTCGCTGGGCGCCAAGTGGAGCAGCGCGCCGGCGCTGATCATGCCGGGCCTGTGCTTCCTTGTGCTGCGCATGAAGGAAACCGGCTGGAAGTTCATCGGTCAGCGGAACGCCGGGCCGATCCCCGGAATCTCGCTGGTGGAGGCGGCCTTCTGGCTCGGCCTGCTGCCCATCGCGGTCTATTGGGCGACCTATACGCCCGCGATGTTCTATTCGCGCCTGACGCTTTCGCCGTTCGATTTCATCGGCCAGCACGAGCTGATGGTCCGCTTGCAGGACAGCGTGAAGAAGCCGCACCCCTACCGCAGCTTCTGGTACCAGTGGGCGGTCGACTGGCGGGTGATCTGGTACTTGTTCAAGAATGTCGACGGTGCCCATCGCGGCATCGTCATGCTTGGCAATCCATTCTCGATGCTGGCGGGCCTTGTTGCCTTCTTCTGGGGCCTGTGGGCCGCGCTGTTCCGCCGCCGGGGCGACATCGGCGTCTTCCTGGTGCTTTACGCGGCCACGCTGATGATGTGGGCGGTGAACGGCAAGCCGGTGCAGTTCTATTACCACTACCTGCTGCCCGGCGCCTTCCTGATGGCACCGCTGGCTTTCGCCCTGGAGGCCCTGTGGCAGCGCAAGGATCGCTGGCGCCACCTCGCCACGCTGTCGATGGCGGTGACGCTGGGGATGTTCGTGCTGTTCTTTCCGATCATCTCGGCCCTGCCGCTGCCGACCGAAGAGACCTACAACTTCTGGATGTGGCTGCCGAGCTGGCGATAAACGGGCACGGACAGGGCTGGAGTACGACCTCCCGCCCTTATCCGTCCGCCTCGCTCACGCCATCGCCCGTTGCGCGCCTGCGCCTTGCGCCAGTGCCGCTTTCCAGTTGGGCAGCGTGACGGCGGCAAGGTATTCCGCCTGCATTTCGGGCGTCAGCACCTCGACCACACGGTCGCCCTCCATCCATAGCTCGATCACGCCGAAAGCACCGCCGCGCTTGCAGTACTTGGCGGGCCAGCCCTCGCGCGCGGCGATCAGGAAGACTTGCGCGGGCCCGAGGTTGGTCGCCATGGCGAAATGCGTGGCGCTGAGCCCGCCATCGCCCGGCACGCCCAGAAAGTCTCCCTTCCCCGGCGCTTCCATAAGCTGCGTTCCGCGCGGATAGACCTCGACCAGCGTGTTGCGCTCGTCGCCCGCGTGGGCGACCCAGCTGCCCTCGGCAACCGGCGGAAACGGCGTCGCCTCGCCGCCCAGCAGTTCGGCCAGCACTTCGGCAACCCGCTGCGGATCGCGGGCGTCGGTGGAAACGTGAAAGATCATGAAATTCTCCCTACCCGGTTCGATGGCGGGGAGAGACGCCAGAGCTTCGCAGCGATCAAAGCGTTTCCGGCGAACGCCAGTTTATTGTCGATCAAGTACCCACAACGACAAACGCGCGCCGACCAGCGGCGCGCGTTCATGGTGATGACTTTGACGACGGGGCCGCAGAACGGCCGAGTCGATGGTCAGTACTTGCCCCAGACGAACTTCGACGAAAGCGCGAAGTTCCAGACCGAAGCCAGCACGATGCCGATGATCGCCGCCGCATAGTCATGGAAACCGATGCGCACCAGCGCCGTGGAGGCGCCGATATTGGCGACCATGCCGAAAGCGCAAGTCAGCGCGAACTGCGCCCAGCCACGCACCAGCGGGCCGAACCCGCGCAGGCGCTTGTCCGCGTAAGTCAGTTCGTTGTTGAGCACGAAGTTGAACGTCATCGCGACGATCGCCGCGATCGTCTGGCCGACGATGAACGCGGTTTCCTTCGGATAGTGGCTCATCGCGAATTCGGCGCCGAACAGGTGCAGCACCAGTGCCAGCACGCTCATGTGCAGAACCGCGCCCAGGCCGCCGACCGTGCCGAACAGCGCGAAGCGGGTGGGGATGAAGCGGCCGAGCCACTTGTCGTAAAGACCAACGAGGAATTCGAACACGACCGTCCTGTCCAGCTTGCTTTCGCCTTCCGCGCGCGCGGCGAAGTTCAGGGGAAATTCCTTGACCCGCAACGGTGCATCGACCGTGGCGAGAATATCGAGCAGAATCTTGAAGCCCACACCCGAAAGCCGATGCGCGTCGGCCCGCAGGATCTTGGTCTGGAGCATGAAGAAGCCGCTCATGGGGTCGCTGAGATCAACGCCCGTGACCTTGTTGGCAATCTTGTTGGCGAAGCCAGACGCCTTCACGCGGTCCGGACGGCCCCAGGCCTCGGTGCTGGCGCCTTCGGCAAAGCGCGAGGCATAGGCGAGGTCGTATTCGCCCGAGCTTACGGCCTTCAGCATCTGCGGCAGCAGTTCGGGATCGTGCTGGTGGTCCGCATCCATCACCGCCACCACCGGCGCCGCCGTGGAGCACATGCCCTCGATCGCGGCGCTGGCAAGGCCGCGGCGGCCGATGCGCTGGATGCAGCGCACGCGCGGATCGCGCAGCGCCAGATTCCGCGCCTCGTCCGAGGTGCCGTCGGGGCTGTTGTCGTCGACGAAGATCGCTTCCCACACGACGCCCTTGAGCGCCTTGTCGAGCCGGTCGATCATCGTCGCGATGTTCTTGCGCTCATTGTACGTCGGCAGGACGACGGCCAGCTCAAGCGGCTTGGTGGCCTGAGCTGCGGCGACGTCTACGGCCTCGGCAAGATCGGAACGGGTGATGTTCATGCGCCCTGTTTTACTTGGTAAACCTGAAGAAACCTTATCCGCGATCAGAGCCGCGCCAGCACGGCATCACCGATCTCGCGGGTGCCTGCCGAGCCGCCAAGGTCGCCGCCCTTGATCCCGTCGGCCAGCGTCTTCGCCACTGCCGCCTCGATCCGCACGGCCTCGGCTTCGAGACCGAGCGAGTGGCGCAGCAGCATCGCCGCCGAAAGGATCGTCGCCATCGGATTGGCAAGACCCTTGCCGGCGATGTCAGGCGCCGAACCGTGGATCGGCTCATAAAGGCCATAAGAGCCTTCGGCAAGACTGGCCGAAGCGAGCAGGCCGATCGAGCCCACGCACATCGAGGCCTGGTCGGAAAGGATGTCGCCGAACAGGTTGCCGGTGACGATCACGTCGAACTGGCCGGGGTTCTTCACCAGTTGCATCGCCGCATTGTCGACGTACATGTGGCTGAGTTCGACCTCAGGATATTCCTTGGCAACCTCGATCACCACATCGCGCCAGAGCTGCGAGGTTTCGAGGACGTTGGCCTTGTCCACCGAGCACAGCTTCTTCGAACGGGTCATCGCAGCCTGGAAACCGGCATGGGCGATGCGGCGCACTTCGTCTTCGGCGTAGGACATCATGTCCCAGCCCTGACGGCGGCCGTCTTCCAGTGTGCGGATGCCCTTCTCGCCGAAGTACACATCGCCGTTCAGCTCGCGCACGATCAGCAGGTCGATCTTCGCGGCGACTTCCTCGCGCAGCGTGGTCAGGTCTTCCAGACCCGGGAACACGCGCGCCGGGCGCAAGTTGGCGAAGAGGCCCAGTTCCTTGCGCAGGCCGAGAATGGCCTGTTCGGGGCGCAGGTGACGCTCAAGGTGATCGCACGAGAAATCGCCCACCGCGCCGAACAGGATCGCCTCGGCCGAGCGCGCGATCTCCAGCGTTTCTGCGGGCAGCGGGTGGCCGTGCTTGCGATAGGCAACGCCGCCGACATCGCCTTCGACGAGTTCGAGGCCGGGAAGTTCAAGCGCCTTGAGAACACGCACTGCCTGCTCGGTGACCTCGGGACCGATCCCGTCTCCTGCAAATACCGCAATGCGCATGTACGTTCTCCGTTGGGCGTTTAGCCGTGAATTCGCCCCAGCCGCTCGCGCAGAAGGACGCGCGCCCCCATAACGTCTCCGCGCCGTTCGGCAAGCGGATAGCGCGCAAGCTCGGGCCCGAGGCGGTCGAAAACGTCAAGCATCGCCCCCCAGTCGTCGTCGTTCGGGCGGCCGACCGGAACCCCATAGCCAAGCTCGCGCAGCAGCAGGACTTCGAACGAAAGCAAGGGCATGACCCAGCCCCGCGCGGACGGCGCGACGCAGATCGCATCGAGCAGCGCAGTGAGCGCCTGATAAAGCGCAGGAAAGGCCTGCCGCTCGGGAAGCGCGGTGGCGGCCAGCGCCGTAACCCACGAAATCGCGGCGGCAGGGAGCGGTTCGCTGAGCCAGGGCCCGCGAGATTCGAGCAGCTCGACGCGCGCGAAAGGAAGCTGGTCCTCGCTGCGCGACCGCAAGTCGATTTCCACCACATTGCCGGGGATCAGCACCGGGCGAAGCTGCCGCCCGCGCCCTCCGGCGACATAGGCGGCAACGATCCCGGCCTCTTCGGTGAGCAGCCGGGCGATGACGGCGGTCTCACCATGAGGCCGCGTCGCACAGACGATAGCGGGAGCGCGCAACTGCATGGCTGCGGCTTGTGGAGCTTCAGGAAACGCGAAACAAGGTGGAAGGAGGCACCCTCAAAGGACGCTCCCCCGGCGGGCGATCACTCGCCCGACTTGCCTTCGAGCTTGGCGATGCGGGCCTTGAGGTCCTCGATCTCGCCACGCGCGGTGGCGGCCAGTTCCTTCACGGCCTCGAATTCCTCGCGGCTGACGAAGTCCATATCGCCCATGAACTCCCGGAAGCGCTCGCGCGCATTGTCGCGCGCTTCGCGGCCGACGCCGGCGAGCGTGCCGGCGGCGCTGTTCATCATCTTGACGAAATCGGCGACGAAGGGGTTTTCGCTTTGCATGGGGGCTATTTGGTCGCTTGAGCCAAACTGCGCAAGAGGCAGTCCGTCAGATTTCGAAACGCTCCACCGCGCGCGGGCCTTCAACGCCGTCCATGTCGCGATTGAGCTGGAGGAACGCAAAGTTGAGGTAACTGGCGAAGCAGATCCACGCGAGGTACGGCACCAGCAGCAGGGCCGCCACCGGCCGCACGCGGGCAAAAAACAGCATCGTCACGATCACCGCCACGATCATCAGCCCCAGCACGACGAGCCCGACGGTCATCTGGTGAAGCGCGAAGAAGATCGGGCTCCAGGCAAGATTGAGCGCGAACTGGACCACGAAGGCCACGACCGCCGCCGCGCGCCCCCGTGCGCCGCGCGCGGCGCAGACCATCGCCAGCGCCAGCCCCATCAGGGCGTAGAGCGCGGTCCAGACGATCGCGAACGTTATCGGCGGCGGATAGATCCCGGGCTTGGCAAGCGCGTCGAACCAGGCATTGCCCGGCCCGCTGTCCGCGATCTTGCCGGAAAGAAAGCCCAGCAACACGATCAACGGCACGAGCACCAGCGACCAGCGCAAGAGGCTGGCACGCAACTGGGCCGGTGAGGCAATTGGGTTCATTTCCTGGCAAACCCCCGAATCAGGAAAAACCATCAAGTGCGGCGGTTTGTGGTACGACTCGGGCAAACACGCAATGCGCGTGGAGCGCAAAAGTCGGCCGGTCCATCGATCCGCCGCCCGCCATGCTCAACCGCGCGATGCGGAAACCAGAAATTCCACGTTCCCTTCCGGGCCCTTGATCGGGCTTTCGACGATGCCCTGAATCGTCCAGCCATCGCTTTCCAGCCAGTCCCGCACTTCGCCGCAGACCCGCTCATGCAGCACGGGATCGCGCACGACGCCGCCCTTGCCCACTTCGCTGCGGCCCACTTCGAACTGCGGCTTGATGAGCGCGACCACGCGGCACTGCGGCGCAGCAAGGCGCAGCGGCACTTCCAGCACTTTGGCGAGCGAGATGAAGCTGGCGTCGCAGACCACCCAATTGCACGGACGATCGATCTGCTCAGGCGTCAGGATCCGCGCGCTCGTCTGCTCCAGCACGGTCACGCGGGGATCCTGCCGCAGCTTCCAAGCCAGCTGGTTAGTGCCCGAATCCACCGCGAAGACATGCTCCGCGCCCTTGGTCAGCAGCACGTCGGTAAAGCCGCCGGTCGAACTGCCGACATCCATGGCGATGGCACCCGTGGGATCGAGATCGAAGTGCTCGATGGCATGCGCCAGCTTGATCCCGCCGCGCGAGACCCAGGGATGATCGCGCCCACGCACCTCCAGCGGCGCGTCGCTCTTGAGGCTCTGCCCAGGCTTGGCGATCTTGGTCTCGCCGGAAAACACCAGGCCCGCCAACACCAGCGCCTGCGCCCGCGTACGGCTTTCGGCAAGGCCGCGATCGACCAGCATCTGGTCGACGCGCGCCTTTGCCGGGCGCTTGCTGTCGGCGGGCTTGTTTTCGATATGTCGGGGCTCGGACGGGTCGGTCATTGGCTTTGTGCACTTGAGAAGGAGCGCGCCTCATTCCATACCGGGGGCATGAAGGCAAATCCGCGCCGGCTTGCAGCCGTCCCGTCGTTCCCCCGCAAACTTGTCGCAAGCGCCCCGCTGACCGCGCTGGCGCTGCTCGCGGCCTGCGTGTCCGCGCCCCAGCCACCCGCGCCCCCGCCGCGCCCCGCGCCGGCTCCGGTCACGCGACCCGCCCCACCGCCGGCCGACTGGCGCGACGCTCCGCAGACCCCGGGCGACTGGAGCATGACCGCGCCGGGCACCGCCACGTTCGCGGGTGGGCTCTTCACGATGCGCTGCAATAGGCCGGCGGGAACGGTCACGCTGATCCGCGCAGGGAATGCTGCATCCGCGCCCGGTTCCCTCACCGTGCGCACATCCGATGTTGCGCGCGCCCTGACCGCCACGCCCGTGGCCGGGGGCCTGGCAGTAGACGTGCCGGCGCGCGACGCGCTGCTGGACGCCATGGCCTTCAGCAAGGGCCGCTTCGCCATCGAAACGGCGGGCACTGCCACGCTCTATATACCGAGCTGGACCGAAGTCTCCCGCGTGGTCGAGGACTGCCGCTGAGATTGGCACTGAACGCCCTCTAAACGTGCACTTTTGAACGGGACTCGCGAGGCGCCTTTCAGGGCGCCTGAAGAGCCTGTCTGGAGCTAAAATCGGGCGCTTTCAGGCCGCAATCCAGCGCCCCAACAATCGCGTTCCGGAGCGGATCGAAGGCTGGGGAAAACTAGCCCGAAGCACCGATAATGATCCCAAAAAAAACGAATACAAGTCTTGTTGTGCGCTGCGGAATCAGACACACATTTGAACAGGGCCGAGGGACCCTGGGAAACGCGCCCGGGATGGACCGAAGCCCCAGCCGGTAACACGGCGTACTTTGGCTCAACAGCGCGAAAGGAGGTGATCCGATGTCTCATGGTTCAGCAGAGAGGTCGGCAATTTCCGTCGCGAGGCATTATCGCTGAGTTGAATTAGCGATAAAGGCTTTCGCTGGCGGCACTTCCCGGCCGCTGACCATGCGAAGGGCCGCACCGGATTTCCGGGGCGGCCCTTCTCATTTGGGCGCATTCCCGGCTTTGCACACCGCTGAGCCCCAGAACGCGCCGCACTCCTCAACATCACCCGAAGCAAGCCGCCCGGCGCATTTCGCACTGGCCCTTTCGCGCGAGCAGGCGCTAGGAGCATTCACGCTCTGGCTTCCTGCGCGAGTCTACCGGCTTTCCGCCCTCAATTCGCGCTAAAGCAACAACACCGCGTATCAAAATTACTATATGGTTGCGCTGCGCGTAATTTTCGTTCAGAGAGCGCAGGCAATCGCAGTCTAGAGGATTTCGTTCGATGGCGACGCTCGCCGATGCCGGCCTGACTTTCAGCACTCTGCCCCACCCCGCGCCGACCAGCGCCGAAACGCGCGAGGCGATCCTTGCGAACCCCGGTTTCGGCACGCATTTCTCGGACCACATGGTCACTGTAGAGTGGACCGAGGGCAAGGGCTGGCATGACGCCGTAGTAGGCCCGCGCCAGCCGCTCGCGCTCGATCCGGCCGCGGCCGTGCTGCACTATGCGCAGGAGATCTTCGAAGGCCTCAAGGCGTACAAGCAAGCCGACGGCGCCGTTGCGCTGTTCCGCCCCGCCGCCAACGCCGCGCGCTTCAACACCTCGGCCCAGCGCCTGGCGATGCCCGAAGTGCCCGAGGAGCTGTTCATCGAGGCGATCGAGCGGCTCGTCCAGGCAGACAGCGCATGGATCCCGGGTGCCGAAGGCGCCTCGCTCTATCTGCGCCCCTTCATGATAGCCACCGAGGCCTTCCTCGGCGTGCGTCCGGCCAAGCAGTACAAGTTCATCGTCATCGCCAGCCCGGCGGGCAATTATTTCAAGTCGGGCGCCCCGGCGGTCTCGATCTGGGTTTCGGACTACACCCGCGCCGCCCCCGGCGGCACCGGCGCGGCCAAGTGCGGCGGCAACTACGCCGCCAGCCTCGTACCGCAGGCCGAAGCCATCGCGCGCGGCCATGATCAGGTCGTCTTCCTCGATGCCGCGGAGCACAAGTGGATCGAGGAACTGGGCGGCATGAACCTCTACTTCGTGTTCGAGGATGGCACCCTGCTCACCCCCGCCCTCACCGGCACGATCCTGCCCGGCATCACCCGCGACAGCCTGCTGCAACTGGCACGCGAGGAAGGCCTCAAGGTCGAGGAAGGCCGTTACAGCCTCGAAGAATGGCGCGCCGACGCTGCCTCCGGCAAGCTGATCGAAACCTTCGCCTGCGGCACTGCGGCGGTCGTGACTCCGGTCGGCAAGGTTTCCGGCCGCGCTGGCGATTTCATCATCGGCTCGGGCGGTCCCGGTCAGGTGACCTCCAAGCTCAAGAACCGGTTGGTTTCGATCCAGCGCGGCGAAGCGGCGGATACCCATGGCTGGATCCGCAAGATCGACTGCAAGTAAACGCATGCAGGCAGGGGTAACGCCCCTGCCTGTTTCCTTAAGCGATCGTTTGAAAATCGCAGGCCAGCAATTGCTGGCCTTCAGCCCTTTACAAGACCGCATAGGCGCAGGATCGCCATATGCGTGCCTGTCAGCCGCTCAACCGCCTCATCAAGCGAAGCTTCGGGCTGAACGCTGTTCCGGTAGACGCGCGCGCCTGCCAGTACCCACGTCAGCATGAACGTGGCGAAGACCTCGGCATCCAAGCCCTCGGCCATGGGTTCGGTCTCGAAATGGACGCGCAATTCCTCGGTCAGGCCATCGAACATCGCATAGCGGTCCGAGATCCGGCCCGGGGACAGGAAATCCTCCGTCCACAGCGCCACGACTTCCGGATTCTCCAGCACATAGCGGATTACGCTGCGCCCCCGGTGCTCGGCCGTGTCCGTGGACGAGAGCACCGCGGTAAGTTGCTGCGCCGACCATTTGCGTATGGCATTAATCAACGCCTCGCGGTCCGCGAAGTGATAATAGATGGTGGTCCGGTTCACACCGGCCTCACGCGCGACTTCCGAAAGTGAAAGTGCTTCCATTCCCTTTGCCGAGACCAGTTTCACTGCGGTCTCGATCAGTACGAGGTGGGTTTCTTCGAACCCCTTGTTGCGGCGACGCGACTGGCGGCTGGTCTCCCCGGAACGGCCGGAGAGCTCATTTTCAATCGATTGAATCATGCCTGACCTGCTTGCCCAACCTGAGCATTGCCTGTCAACGCCTGACCCATAGGCAAGTTCCTCATACTTTCGGATTACGAATTTGATTTATTTATCTTATTTCAATTACCTGAGCGCCCGGCGAAGACCGGTCGAAGGGTTGTAGCGGGCCATCGCCGACCCTACCTGACCGGGAACGACACTCACGGAGTTCCTCCATGCTCAAAACCACCTACGAACCGCCGAAAGTCTGGACCTGGGACAAAGAGAACGGCGGCGAATGGGCCAAGACCAACCGCCCGGTGTCCGGCGCCACGCACGAGCAGACACTGCCGCGCGGCCAGCATCCGTTGCAGCTCTACTCGCTCGGCACGCCGAATGGGCAGAAGGTAACGATCATGCTGGAAGAGCTGCTGGCAGTCGGCGTCGCCGAGGCCGAGTACGATGCATGGCTGATCGACATCGGCAATGGCGACCAGTTCGGGTCGGACTTCGTTGCGATCAATCCCAATTCGAAGATCCCCGCCCTGCTCGATTGCTCGGGCAATGAGCCGGTCCGCGTCTTCGAATCCGGCTCGATCCTGTTCCACCTTGCCGAAAAGTTCGGCAAATTCCTGCCCTCCAGCCAGCCGGCGCGCGCCGAATGCATGTCCTGGCTCATGTGGCAGATGGGCACCGCGCCGATGATCGGCGGCGGTTTCGGCCACTTCTACGCCTACGCGCCGGAGAAGTACGAATACCCGATCAACCGCTACGCGATGGAAACCAAGCGCATCCTCGACGTCGCCGACAAGCGCCTCGCCGAGGCGCGCTATCTGGCGGGTGACGACTACACGATCGCAGACATCGCCTGCTACGGCTGGTTCGGCGGCTTCTTGCGGGGCGACGCCTATGGCGACGCGGCAACTTTCCTCGACGTGCCGAGCTATGCGAATCTCGTTCGCTGGGGCGAGGATCTCGCCGCCCGCAAAGGCATCCAGCGCGGCCGCATCGTCAACCGCAACGGCGACGGCTTCGTCCGCGAACGGCACTCGGCCGCCGATATCGACGCGGTGCTGGCCAAGTAAAAGGGCAGCAAGCGCGGGGAAGTGCCACTGCTCCCCGCGCTTGCACGCCTTCGTGCACGAGCCTGCGGAAAACTTCTCCCAAAAGCCCTTTTCAGCACCGACATTAGCCGCTAAGCGCGCATTCCCTGCTGGGGCGTCGCCAAGTGGTAAGGCACCGGTTTTTGGTACCGGCATTCGCAGGTTCGAATCCTGCCGCCCCAGCCAGCCGAATCCTCATGATTCGGCCAGATCTCATTGATCAATTTACTAAAAATCGTGAAGGGCTCTTGCCCACCAGCTAGACCCGGTTTGCCTCGGCAAGACCGGTTTAGACGGCGTTTGTATCACGATTTGTATCATGATTTTTTGCGATTCGGGGCCGGCCACGGAGTCGGTAAATGACACGGAAAATCGCCTTTTCACCTGCATCGCTCGACACGCTGAACAAGGGTTCAATAAGGGACCCCTTGTATCCGGGTTTGAGCCTCGAAGTGCTGCCAAGCGGCAAAAAGGTATGGCGCTACGCGCGCCGCATCTCGGGAGATGGAGAGCTCGTCCGCATGCGCCTCGGCACCTACCCCGCACATACCATCGCCGATGCCCGCAACTGGGCCAAGGGGCTCAATGACGAGATTGAAGTGGGGATCGACCCGCGTGAAGCGAGACGACTCGCCGATACGCGCGATTCGATGACGGTCGCCCGCGCGCACGAACTTTACATGGAAGCCACCCGCGAAGGTCGCGGCTCCCGGTCAAAGCGCAAAAACAAGCCACGCACGATTCAGGACAAGCTCTACATCTATCGCTGCGACATCGCGCCCCGCCTCGCAAAGAAGTCGATCTACGCGGTAACGGAAAGGGATCTGATCAATCTGGTGCTGGCGAAAGGCCGTACCGCCAAGGTGCGGGCCAACCGGCTAGCGGCCGAACTCAAGGTGTTCTTCGGTTGGGCCGCCAGCCTGCGCGGGCTTATCGTCGGCCTCGAGGTCGATCCTTCGCGCCGGCTCGCCGATCTGCGATTTCCTGAAACACCCCGGAGCCGAAAGCTCAGCCTCGAAGAAATTGGGTGGCTCCTGGAAGCGGTGGCAAAGGAGGAGGAACGCGATTTCCGGCGAGGCATGCTGCTCTGGCTTCTGACCGCCGCCCGATTCTCCGAAGTTATCCGCGCGCGATCGGACGAGATCGAGAACGGCGTATGGACGATCCCCGCAGCACGATCGAAGAACAGTGCTCCGCATTCGATCCAGTTGGGTCCGTGGGGCCGCCATCTGATCTCGTCGGAAGGGGAATGGGTATTTCCCTCTCCCCGCATCGCGGGCCCCCGCACGAACGGCTGGTATCCTGCAAAGAAGCGCGCGCTTGCCTTGATGGCCCAGATTGCGGGACGCGAAATCGATCATTTCGTGCCGCACGATTTCAGGCGGACTGCCCGCAGCAATACCAAGCGCCTCAAGGTCGATTACGAGACTGCCGAAGCAATGCTCAACCACCTGAAAGTGGGGATGGAGCGCATCTATGACGGCTATGAACTCGAGGAGGAGAAAGCCGCCTGGTTCCTGAAGTGGGAGTCCGAAATCGTCGAGATTGCCCACCAGAGCGGCGTCGCGCGATTGCTCGAAATCCCTGAAGGACCAATCAAGCCACCGGCTTAGTGCTCACAAAGCTGGCGCGGGGCGCGACGATGCCCATCTGGCAATGCTGCTCCCCGCGCCAGAATATCCGGCGAAGTTTCCGCGAGTCGCACGTGGTCGGCTGCGCATCAAAGCAACGTGCTCTCCGGCGAAGCCGGCGCCTTCCTGGCCGACCACAACTCGTCCGTGCGCACCATCTCGACCAACTCATCGGGGAACTTGCGCTCCTGAAAGGCCATCAGATCCTCGAAGCTGCCGCGGAGCCAGGTCTCGTATTCATTCGGCAGGAGGAGCACGGGCATGCGATCATGCACGGGCCGGATTGCCTCGTTGCAGTCGGTCATGGCGCCCGAATAGACCTGCCCCCATTCGTCGCTTTCGCGCCAGAGCCCGCCCCAGGCAAAAACCTCCTGTCCCCTGATGTTAAACCAGGTTCGGGTCCTCTTGCCCTTCTGCCCTTCCGCTTCGGCAAATCCGGTCAGCGGGATAAGGCAGCGCCACTGCGGCTTGCGTGCCAGACCGACCCACATGTTCTTGGGGAGTTCCGCGATATTGTTGACCGGAATGGGTTTGGAAGTGGGCGCCATTGATTTGAGGCGAAGCGGAAAGCCCAACGTCATCGTCTGCATCAGGCGCGAACCATTTTCTTCCCGAACCACCATTCCGGGTTTTCCAGGAAAGGTTTCGCCGTCAGCATTGGAATTGGGGATCGCCGAGACCCCGAAATGCGCTGCGATATCAGCTGGATTGAGGCGCTGCGTGTACAAATTACACATCGTGGGCTCCGTGCCGCCGCGTTCGAGTTCTGCACCTCCCATACACCGGCTTTACCCCAGACAGAAAATTCGGAACTCCAACTTGCGTTGACTCTGAGGTCGGAAAAGAGCGAACATATAGGGAACATAATTCCTCCTGTCCGAGTCTCAACCGTGCCATGGCCAATTCCACCGTCCTCCACGAACTGCGTGAGCGCATTGCGCAGATCGAGGGCGTCTCCTCGCGGCATCCTGCCCTGCCCTTCCAAATTGACGCCATCGACCAGAGCCTCCCCGACGGCGGCCTTGCAACTGGCGCGCTCCACGAAGTGGCGGGCAGCCGCGAACTGGCCGACGACGCGGCAGCGACCGTCTTTCTCGCCGGAATTCTCGCGCGGATGGAAGGCACTGTGTTCTGGTGCATGCACTGGCGCGACTTGTTCGCGCCGGCCCTCCACTTTGCCGGACTTCATCCGGACCGCGTCATCTTCATCGAGGCGGGCAGCGACACGAATGTGCTGATCGCCATGGAGGAGTGCTTGCGCCAACCCGGTCTTGGCGGCGTTGTTGGCGAGCTAAGGAAACTGTCCCTCACCGCGTCACGCCGCTTGCAGCTTGCAGCCGAGGAATCGGGCGTTCCGGCATTCGTGTTTCGCCGGGGCTTACCGGCTGATGCTGTAGCCGATGGGACCGCCGCGATGACCCGCTGGCGGATCAAGGCGGCACCCAGCGAGCGACTCGGCATTCCGAGCCTCGCCCGTCCCCGCTGGCAGGTCGCGCTGGAACGCGTTCGCGGCGTAGAACCGAAACTCTGGATTTTGGAGGGATGCGATGCGCAGGGTCGTCTCGCTATACCTGCCGACCTTGGCCGACGGATCGCATCCGGCGCAAGGCCGGGAGGCCGCCTGAAGGCGAAGCCGCTCCCCTCGTCACGGCTCATCCCGATCACGGCCGGCGTGTAATTGCCGCCGTTGACGCGGCTGCACGGCGGCTCGGCGTGTTCCCGGGCATGACAGTGACAAGAGCGCGAGCATTGGTGGCCGGACTGGAAGTTGCGGACGCTGCCCACGAGGAGTATCTCGAAGGATTGCGCCGTCTGGCGCTATGGGCAGGACGCCGGTACTCGCCGGTCGTCGCTGCCGATCCGCCTGACGGCATCTGGATAGACGTTACGGGCTGCGCTCACCGTTTCGACGGCGAGAAGCCGATGCTCAAGGACATGATGCGGCGCATTGCTGCCTCTGGCATGGCTTGCCAGGCTGCAGTAGCGGATACTGCCGGCTGCGCCCATGCCGTCGCGCGCCTCGTTCCCTCCGGTCGTCCCAGCGTCATCGAGCCAGGCGGCGCGCGCGCCGCGCTTTCCATCCTTCCCGTCTCGGCATTACGGATCGAGCCGGGCGTGTCGGAGGAACTGCGCCGCATGGGCTTCGAGCGGGTGGAGCAGTTAATCGCGGCACCGCGCGCGCCGCTCGCCAAGCGCTTCGGTCGCCAGCTCTACAAACGCCTCGACCAGGCACTTGGGCAGATCTCCGAGCCGATCGAACCGGTGTTTCCCGTCGAGCTTCCACGTGCGCGTCGCGGATTGCTGGAACCGATCGGCACTGCCGAGGCCTTCGTGCATGTAATCGACGACCTTGCCGACGACATTACCGCGCTCATGGTACGGGAGGGAATCGGTGCGCGCACGCTCGATCTCTATTTTCAGCGAGTCGACGGCCACAGTCAGGCGATTCGGATAGGGACGGCCAGCCCGGTCCGCGATCCGCGTCACATCGGCAGATTACTGTCGCAGAAGCTGGGTGAGGTCGATCCCGGACTGGGTGTGGAAGCGATGACTCTCGTGGCCTCGCTCGTTCAGCCGTTGGCGGCCTCGCAGCTCGGTTCCATCCTTTCCGGAGAACGCCGAGGACCGGACATTTCTGCGATCGTCGATACGCTGGCGAACAGATTTGGCCGTCGACGCCTGTTCCGTACGCAGCCCCGTGAGAGCGCCATGCCCGAGCGCGAGGTCGAGGATGTGCCGGCGCTCTCCGCAACCCAAGGCACTAGCTGGGACGACGATTTGCCGCGGCCGTCGCGGATGATCATCCCGCCAGAGCCAGTCGAAGTCATGGCAATGCTGCCCGACCATCCCCCGGCCATGTTCATCTGGCGCGGGAAGCGGCACCGGGTTGCCCAGGCCGATGGCCCGGAACGGCTGCACGGCGAATGGTGCCGTGAAGGCGGGCATGAAGCGGACACGCCCTATACGGTGCGTGATTACTTTCAGGTCGAGACAGCGACAGGCGGACGCTACTGGATATTTCGATTGGGCGATGGCGAGCGCAGTGCCACCGGCCCGATGCGCTGGTTCATTCATGGCGCCTTCGCATGAACCAGCATGGCCATTCTGCTGGCGGAGATGACGATCCCCTCGAACATGCCCGGTATGTCGAGCTGCAGGTCACAACCCATTTTTCGTTCCTGCGCGGTGCGTCGAGCCCCGAGGAACTCTTCTCTGCCGCGAGTTTGCTGGCCTTGCCCGCACTCGGCATCACCGACCGCAATACGCTGGGTGGCGCAGTACGCGCCTGGGACGGGCAGAAGGTTACAGGCGTCCGATCCATCGTCGGATGCCGGCTCGATCTGGTCTGCGGTACCTCACTGTTGGTCTACCCGTCCGACCGCGACGCCTATTCGCGGCTATGCCGCCTGCTCAGCATAGGCAAAGGCCGTGCCGGCAAGGGCGGATGCCATCTCTATTGGTCGGATCTTGAGGACTGGTCCGAAGGTCCGATTGCGATCCTTGTCCCCGACCGCGCGGACGCCGCGACCGAGGAAGCGCTGGCCCGGCTCACTCGCGTGTTTGGCTCACGCTCTTATCTGGCCCTCTCGATCCGGCGCCGCCCGCGCGACGCGATTCGCCTGCGCGACCTTGCGGCTATGGCGGCTGCCGCAGGGGTTCCCACAGTGGCCACCGGCGACGTGCTCTACCACGCGCCCGATCGGCGCATACTGCTGGATGTCGTGAGCTGCATCCGGGAGAAGTGCACAGTCGACACGCTGGGCCGCAGGCGTGAGCGTTTTGCCGATCGGCATCTCAAGGCTGCCGCGGAATTGGAGCGGCTGTTCGCTCGCTACCTCGGCGACATCACCCCGGTTGCCCGCAGTGTCGAGATCGCCCGCGCCTGCTCCTTCGACCTAGGGCAGCTGACCTACACCTACCCCGACGAGATCGGCGAAAGCGGCCTCACACCGCAGCAGGAACTGGAGCGGCTGACCTGGACCAAGGCTCCCGAGCGCTACCCGGACGGCACGCCGGGCAATGTTCGACGTCAGCTGGAGCACGAACTCCGCCTCATCGGCGAACTGGCCTATGCGCCCTATTTCCTCACCGTACACTCGATCGTCGCCTTCGCGCGCTCCAAGGGTATCCTCTGTCAGGGGCGCGGAAGCGCGGCTAACTCGGCCGTTTGCTTCGTGCTCGGGATCACTTCGATCGATCCCGTAAAGTCCGAGCTGCTGTTCGAGCGCTTCGTCTCGGCAGAACGGCGTGAGCCGCCCGACATCGACGTCGATTTCGAACACGAACGCCGCGAGGAAGTGATCCAATGGATTTACGAGACGTACGGGCGTGAGCGGTCGGCGCTCACCGCAGTTGTCTCGCGCTTCCGCGCCCGGGGTGCTGTACGCGAGGTTGGCAAGGCGCTGGGTCTGACCGAGGACGTGGTCTCGGGTCTTGCCAGGAAAGTCTGGGGTTGGAGCCGCGAGGGTGTTGAGGAGCGCCATGCCGAGGAACTCAACCTCGACATGACGGACCGCCGCCTGACGCTGACCTTGGAACTGGCGCGCATACTCATCAATACGCCTCGCCACACATCGCAGCATCCCGGAGGGTTCGTGCTTACGCTTGGCCGGCTTGACGAGCTGGTTCCAATCGAGCCCGCAGCGATGGCCAACCGGCAAATCATCGAATGGGACAAAGACGACATCGATGCCCTCGGCTTCATGAAGGTCGATGTCCTGGGTCTTGGCATGCTGGGCTGCATGCGCCGCGCCTTTGCCCTGCTGGAAGAGGACAAAGGCATCGCCATGGACCTCGCCGGCATTCCCCACGACGATCCGGCGACGTTCGCGATGATTCGCAAGGCCGACACACTTGGCGTGTTTCAGATCGAATCCCGCGCGCAGATGGCAATGCTGCCGCGCATCAAACCCAGGAAGTTCTATGACCTCGTCGTGCAGGTCGCGATCGTGCGGCCCGGACCGATCCAGGGCGACATGGTCCATCCCTATTTGCGACGCCGCGAAGGCAAAGAGCCCATCACTTTCCCGACCGACGAGCTCAAGGGCGTGCTGGAAAAGACGCTGGGCGTGCCTCTATTCCAGGAACAGGCCATGCGGGTCGCGATCGAGTGTGCCGGCTTTACGGCCTCGGAGGCCGACCTGCTGCGCCGGGCGATGGCGACTTTCAAGCTGACAGGCGGCGTCTCGCATTTTCGGGACAAGCTGATCGATGGGATGATCGCGCGCGGCTACCAGCGTGACTTCGCAGAGCAAGCCTTCAAGCAAATCGAGGGCTTCGGCAGCTACGGCTTTCCGGAGAGCCATGCGGCTTCGTTCGCCCTCATCGCCTACGCCTCGTCGTGGATGAAAAATGCCATCATCCCGATGTATTCTGCGCCGCATTGCTCAACGCGCAGCCCATGGGCTTCTACGCCCCTGCCCAGATCGTAGGAGACGCCCGCAAGCACGGCGTCGAGGTTCGTCCAATCGATGTGAATCACAGTCGCTGGGATTGCTCTCTTGAACTTTCCAGCGGCCCTTATCTCGCAGTGCGCATGGGCCTTCGCTATGCCCGTGAACTGCGAAATGAGGACGGTGCTGCGATTGTCCTGGCCCGAGGCAACGAACCCTACGACAGCGTCGAGGAAATTCAGCGGCGCGCCGGGGTCAGCGGACGCGCACTGGACCGGATCGGCCAAGCCGGCGGTTTCGGTTCGCTAAAGCTGTCGCGTCGGAAAGGGTTATGGGAGGTAAAGGGCCTTGGCGCCCCAGCCCTCCCCTTGTTTGCGGCCGCCGACGAGCGCGCTGGCAAGCTCCGGCCCGAGGCGGTCGAGCCGGAAGTCGCCTTGCCCCAAATGGGAGACGGCGAGGAAGTCGTCGAGGACTATCGCGCCGTTGGCTTATCCTTGCGGGCGCACCCCCTCAGCTTCCTGCGGGACGAGTTGATCTCTCGAAAAATGATTACCTGTGCCGATCTACGCGACATTAAGGATGGCCGCTGGGTCAATCTCGCCGGACTGGTTCTGCTTCGACAAAGGCCCGGATCGGCCAAGGGCGTCATGTTCATTACCCTCGAGGACGAGACCGATGTCGCCAACCTCGTCGTCTGGACCAAAGTCTTTGAAAAGCACCGGCGCACAGTGCTCGGCGCCTCGATGATGGGTGTGCGAGGACAGGTCCAGAAGGAAGGTGAAGTCATCCACGTCATCGCCCAGCAACTGGACGATCTCTCCGGGTTGGTCGCCAGCGTGGGAAACCGCACCGACATCGCCAATGTTTATCAGGTCAGCCGCGCCGACATCGTCAAAAGCGCGATGACGCCTGACTCGCGTGACCTAGAAACCCATCATCTGCGGCGCAATCCTCGCGGCCTACATGCTCCTGATTTGAGGCTTGGCTGAGGAACCATTCCGGGCGATCCCGCGGACCTCATAAGATCAATACCTGTAATTTCGTAAAACAAACGGCTATGGAAAAACAATAAAACACGAATTTATAAATTGTAACTTTTTAATAAACATTAAAACGCCGTGCTTTTACTAAAATCCTGTCATGCAAAATGTTTTTCGTCACCCCTAATCTCATAGACAATTCTATGCGAAAATTAATTGCATTTTGTAATATTTTAGGCTGTGAACCCATAAATGAGGACGGTAGACCAGTGGCCCCTTGTGGACAGGCGCCCCTCGAGCGCAAAGTGCAGGCATGAAGAAGCTGGCTGCAATCTATGAGCGCAAGGGGCGATTGTTTGTGACGGCGTCGCACAAGACGAAGGCTGGGTTCTGGATCGACGACGCGCATGTGGCTTGCTTCAGCCAGCCTTCGCATGATGAGTTGGGCCGCGCCATCGAACAGGCTTTGGAACGCTCGCAGGAAGGCGTCCTCACACCGTCGCCCGATGCACGTATTGACAAGCCATTGCTGACGGCCGCCGGGGTTGGTTCGTGGCCCACGTTTATGAAATTGTCCAAGCATGTCACCGTCTTTAGCGACGGGAGTTTGCTGAAAGTCACCCCCTATCGCAATTTGGGTAGCAAAGAGGGCTTTGAGCCGGAGCCGGATATGGCGGTCCCATCTGCTACGTCCGTCTCGGTTTTGGGGCAGATCGTTGCAGATCTGCTCAGCCGAGCGGCATAGCGACAAGCGCCATTGGCTTGAGCTTTCTTATTCCGTCGAAATCTGATTCAGGCGTGGCATGAGCCAATATGACCTGACCGACTTTGAGTGGCGCGTGATCGAACCGCTGTTGCCCAACAAGCCGCGCGGTGTCCCTCGCGTCGATGACCGCCGCGTGCTGAACGGCATCTTTTGGGTGCTGCGATCCGGTGCGCCGTGGCGAGACCTGCCGGAGCGCTATGGCCCACGCACCACCTGCTACAACCGCTTTGCGCGATGGCGAAAGGCTGGGGTGTGGGATCGGATGATGGATGCCATCACCGCCGCCCACGACGGCGACATTCAGATGATCGACAGCACTTCCGTTCGCGCCCACCAACAGGCCGCAACGGCAAAAAGGGGGATCGAGATCATTGTCTCGGTCGATCCCGAGGAGGCCTTACGACCAAAATCCACGCGGTCGTCGACGGGCAAGGCCTCCCGATCCGACTGACCCTGACTGCCGGGCAAGACCATGACGGGCGGGCGGCTGACGATCTGCTTGATCATGTTGGTGCTGGAACGATTGTGCTCGCAGACAAAGCCTACGATGCCAACCGCATCCGCGCATCGCTCCGCGACAGAGGCGCGTTCGCCAATATTCCGCCCAAGGCCAACCGGCGGTCGAAACCTTACTTCAGCACATGGCTCTATCGCGAGCGGAACCTGATCGAGCGCTTCTTCTCTAAGCTGAAGCACTTCCGCCGGGTCGCTACCCGATACGAAAAGTTGGCCGAGAACTTCCTGGCTATGGTCCAACTCGCCTCCATGCGCCTGTGGCTCCGTGCTTATGAGTCTACGACCTAGCACTACTTTGGCAGAATTTTGATTTTTGGGATTTCCTCGGCGTTGAATGCGTGATTCATGAGGAGCCAGCTTTTATGGAGGCTGGCGATGGACGAGGGCTGGCAAGCAGATCTGGAGCGTTGGCTTGAGCCATATCTGGGAAGTCTGGCCAACAAGACGCGGCGGCGGATGTGCCCGGCCTATATTGCCGGCTTGATTGGGCCTGGCGATCGCAAGAGCATTCAGCCCATGGCAGCTCGAACTGATGCCATCCCTTATGACCGACTGCATCATTTCATCGGGGCCGGCCTGTGGGACAGCGCCCCGCTGGAAGCGACCTTGTGGAGCCAGGCAGATCAATTGGTCGGCGGCAACAAGGCGTGGCTGATCATCGACGATACGGCCTTGCCCAAGAAGGGCAAAGCTTCGGTCGGTGTCGCCCCGCAATATGCAACGGTGCTCGGCAAGAATGCGAATTGTCAGACGATGGTTTCGGTAACGCTCGCATCGGGCGAAGTACCCATCATGCTGAGCCTGCGCCTGTTCCTGCCGGAAAGCTGGACCGGCGATGTGGCGCGGATGACCAAAGCTGGCGTGCCTGAGCCTTTGCAGAGCTACCGCACAAAGCCCGAGATCGCTGTGGAGGAAATCGACCGCGCAATCGCTGCTGGCGTTCGCTTCGGCTGCGTCTTGGCCGATGCCGGCTATGGGCTCTCGGCGTCGTTCCGGCAGGCACTCACCGCCCGGGATCTATGCTGGGCGGTCGGTATTCCCCGGCACCAGAAGGTCTATCCAGCCGATGTGCAATTGATTTTCCCGGTAGCGACGCGGGGCCGGCCACGTGTCCGGCACGTGCCTGATGTCAAATCCCGAGCGGCCCATGCCATGCTCGAGGATGCGAAATGGCGACAGGTCAGTTGGAGGCGGGGAACGAAGGGGAGGCTGAGCGCCCGCTTCGCCGCCATGCGCATGCGCATCGCCGATGGCGCCCCCCAGCGGATTGGCTCTGCAGGAGCCCAGCATATGCCCGGCGAAGAGGTTTGGCTGGTGGGCGAGCGTCGTTCGAACGGCGAACGCAAATACTACCTCTCCAATCTGCCCGCAGGAACCTCGATCCGCGAGCTAGCAGGCGCGATCAAGGCACGCTGGGTTTGCGAACAGGCCCATCAGCAACTCAAGGAAGAACTTGGCCTCGATCACTTCGAGGGAAGGTCATGGACGGGGCTGCATCGACACGCGCTCATGACAATGATGGCGTACGCGTTTCTACAAACACGAAGGCTCGCTCAGGCGGGCCGGAAAAAAAAGAGTCTCCGGGCCGCCACCTCAGCCCAGTCTGCCAGCAGTTCGCCAAGCCATCCTTGATCGCTTACCGCGCTCTCCGCCAAGCCATTGCCCTCATTGCGGAGGCGCGCTGCTTAAACCATCTAGCAATATTCTGCCAAAGTAGTGCTAGATCAAAATACAGACGATCATTAACAAACTTTATTTATCGTCCCCCACCAAGGCAAGTGCTCCCCAAGAAAAAGCCAGCTGTTCTCCAGAATGAGAATCAGGAGAAAGTGGCCGGTATAACTGCTCTAGCATCGCAAGACGGAGCGCGCGCGATTTAGACAAATCGCCTTGCCACCAATGCTTTAGCATCGATGACACAATAGACGCGGTAACATCGTCACGAACGCGCCATTGACTGGCTAGAACTGAATCGGCACCAGCACGGAAAAAAGCGCCCACCAAACCGGAAAATGGAGCATTATCAAGAATACCTGGAGCCGCACTGTTGCAATTTGACAAAATAATCCAAGCTCCCCTAAATTTTAAATCTTGGATTTCAAGCGCCGAGACCAACCCGTCCTCTTCCGGAGACATTGGATAAGACAAGACTAGCGCCTGATCGTCCAGAGAGAGAAATTCTCCCGGCAGAATGCTGTGGCTAGCCACTAAAACAATATCGCCAGATCGCACTCTCCCGTTCATGCCAAGATTCAAAAAATTCCTCTCAGACGCCTCTTGTCCTGGATATGCTTTATATTTCCAGCCAACAAGCGCTTTCGCCGCTTCATCACCCTCAAATTTCGTAAACGGCAAATCCGGAAGCGAATTAATTTCGTCGCCCACCTCTTGATGCCGCTCCGTGTAAAATGGACTCATGGCAACTTTAAAATTCGGATCGATGAAGGCGTAAATCGTGCCTACCAACCTAGACGAGGAAGCAGTTCTAGTCTCCGCCAAGGCCTCACCCAGGCTCCGGGATTGCGATATGGCGAAATCTTCTATGAAGCGATGGCAACCCGACGACTGAGGTATATCATTCGGCTGGACGTCCCGGTTGTTAAGAACGGCGAAGGGTATAGCAGACAAATAATCCTCGGCGACAAATTTAATGGTACTTCGCCCCGCCTCAATCTTAAGATGATCTACAGACCGCTTCATGACCAAATCATATATTTTGCGACCAACTTCGCATTCAGACAAACCGCGCCCGCCCACGTCCGACATAGGACCAATCGAAAACCCCTTGGGATCCAATTTTTTCCGCATTAATTCAATTAATTCAGTTAACTTCTTTTCATTCGAATCTATAACATCAAAAAATATGGAAGATTGAAAAATAGAAATAGCTACCCCCGGAAATTCTTGCGTAGGGGAAATCAAAAATACTACAGAATCATCTTCAGGGAGAATGAACTTATTAAATGTAGATATTTTATCTGAATTCAACTTCGCGCCAATCCTTAATAAACCCTCCAGAGTAACATCGCGCTGCTCGATGCCAAGAGTTTCTTGATCACCCCCGGAAGTGGCATAGGCAATCGCAACCAACTTCCAGCAGCTCGACACCTCGAAGCGATTTCCCTGCCGATCAACACCTTCCGCGAGCAACACAGGCATAGATACTGTTTCGACGAGATGACTACACCATTTCGCCAATGTATCTGGAGATAAGTTTCGGGAATGTAATTTCAGCGCTGCAACCGTAGAAAGATACTGCCATCGGGCCTCCACTCCGGGAGACGCGTGCGAATATACTGCGACCCGGCCCAACGATTGCATCATTGCTTCCGCATCACCAAGCCCTCGATATGCTGTTGCGAATGCAAACCCAACTGCTAAAATCGTATCTGGCTCGACACCAGGAATAGTCGTTATAGTCCTTTGAGCTTCGTTCAGAAATTCAAGAGACTCCTCAAATCGATTTTGATCAATAAGATTTTCGGCAAGACCTAGATTTATACTTACATTTAAATCATCTTTATTGTTGCTCCTAATATCAATTAATGATCTATATTTCCATTCTATTGACCTCACTCCTGGAAATTTTTTTTCCGCTGCCTCTAATAAAGCTAGAGCACGCTCAAAGCCAGCGCGATCAATGTTCGGATCAGCCAAAATCCGATCCACATCATCCAGATTTGGGAAACCGCGGGAGGGATCGGCATTCGAGTAAACGTGCACAGGTACACTCTGCGCCCGCGTAACTTGTGCATATCCAACGAAAATGATAATGAATAAGGTGCCGTATAGCGCGGACCTCTTGAGCACTGAATCAAAATGAAAATAATGGAAAAGCATATTCCGCAGCCTAGCTGTTTTTGTAAAGCACTGGGGCTTTGCATAGCAGCATTTATAATGGCGTTAGGGCCGTCAAGCGCAATTTTTGCGCAGACAGGCACCCACCCCAACAGAGGTCCTTATATTATCTTTTATGACTACGATCAGTCGATCACAGACGTAGATCCTGAATCGTACCATATTAGTGACGAAGAAAAACGTATAATTAACGCCGCCATTACAGAACACCTCGTACATCGAAGTAGGATCGGCATCGATGTGTATGTTCTATTGAATAGGACCCGTCCAATTTCGGAAGAGATTGGCGAATTACGATTCAGAGTGATTAAGGAATATTTAGAATCAAAGGGGATATCACCATCCGAAATAAGTGGTCAGATCTTTTTCGGAAGCAATGATAATCATGACGAACGAGCTCGAATAGGTATGGAAAGAGCTGAATTAACATTGACACCATATTGATCTCTTCGTTGCCATATTACCCTACATGTACGCAGTGAGGGCGAAATGAGACATGTGTTATTATCATCTTTTCTGACTATATTTATTGTAACCTCTTCATGCCAAATTCAAGCAGAGGCTGTTAACAAAATTGACGGCGGGCAAATTTCTGGATCCCGTGGAAATCGGTGGGTCCTGGAAGATGTGGTTATGCTTAGGGGAGGGAAGGATGATTGCGCCGTCGGCATGGAATATATTTTCATGCCGCGCGGCGTATTAAATATCAATGAGTGCGTTAATGGAACATTACGTCACACTACACACTCTTGGAAATTACAAAATCTAGATAGTATTGATCCGATATTGAGAATTGACGATAAACTCTATATTATTTCATTGCAGAACATCGGTTCTGAAAGACGACTTCGCCTAAGGTCTCGAGCCATAGACCGCTCCACCCAGACAGAAGATAGAATTTTCACTCTTCGGAGGTAGCGATGAAGCGGGAGATTGGTTCTGGTGTAATACTGGGAATTACAGCGCAGATCATTAGCGTGTGCGGGTTATTAATTGGGTTTTGGCAATTCCAGCACGCTGAATCTCAACGACTTCAAGTAGAGCATCGACTAAATTTGGAGAGAGATTCTATAGAATTCAAGAGAAAACTTTGGACTAATAGGTTAGACTCATATCGTGAAATAGCCGATCTAGTCGGAGCCATAGTAATTTCCGATAGCCCGGCGGCTCGACGCAATGCTATTCAGAATTTTAGAAGAAATTATTGGGGATTATCTATATTGGCGGAAGACGACCTTGTCCGGAAGCAAATGATTGCGTTTAACCTCGAGATTTCGGATTTTCAATCTGGCTGGAGCAACGAGGACCGAATTAAACAGCGTGCCGACGCACTTCTTCAAGCTTGCAGCACCTCAATTAAGCAAGGCGGTACAAAAGTACGATAACTTAGTACGGATATTGAATATCCTCCCAGCTCCTGGATATCTCATATCGGAATATTTGAAAATAAATTAATATTATCACGATTAAATCAGTTGTGTGGCGATAGTAAATTGTCTGCAGGTGGGCAATAATCGCTCAATCATCGTGCGATCACCACAATGCGCGCGTTTCGATCCAAGCCAATACATCTGAGTGCTTGAAACGCGGGCAGCGCCGAAACTTACTGATCGCGCTCCCCATCTCATATTCCGTTGGAAAGCCGCTCGGGCGCCGTCTACGTAGCCTATCGATCTGTCGCCTCGATAAACAGGCGATTTGCGCAAATTCTTCGATAGTTATTAGTCTGCAGGTTCCGAATTTATCCATTCTGTCGGAAATTTGCGCGGAATGAGCAGGCATCATCATTTCTTCCGCCTAGCGAAGGCCCGATCGTTGTTGATGTATCCATCCAGCATTGCTGGGATGAGTTCTGCCACTGTCACCTTCTGGCCGTAGGTTGCCTCGTAGGCTGCGACATAGTCTTCCAGCCTCCGGGAAAGATCCGGCATGAGGTGAATTGCAACCTTTAGTGGCGTTCGGTCGGGCAGCTTGGGCAGTCTGACGCTGGTCATTGCTGATTTCCCTTCGACCACGGTTCAAGGACAAGATCGCGATGAACCACAAGGCGAACCTGCGCCCCGGGTCGTATCGTGATCGTCGGCTGAATTTGCAGACTGCGGGAAACGAGCTGATCGCCTGCCCGCGAAACGCTCTGCTGCGTCGATTGCCGAATGGCCTGAGCCAAATCACTTTCACCGGTGAAGGTCAGCTCTGAACCGACCCCTAGCAACGTCGAAATCGCCGCTCCTTTGATGACCTGCCAGGTATGGGCATCGACCTTATCCTCCAGGCCAGCATACCCTGACATGTCGGCCGCCGGCACGTTGTCGAGGCGGATCGAACTGCCATCGGGCATGACGATCCGCTGCCAGACGATGAGCGCCCGCTTCTGTCCGAAGGCAACAAGGCTATCATAACTACCGATCAGCCTGGCGCCCTGCGGAATGAGCAAGGTCCTCCCCGTCGCGCTATCGAAGACTTGCTCGGTGACCTGCGCGATCACGAGACCGGGAAGATCCGCACGCAGCCCGGTAATGAGGCTCCCGGCAATCACGCTGCCGGCAGAAAGCATGTTCGCCGACGCCGCCGAGGTTAGCGCATGCGGCTCAACATCGCCGGCATTATCCTTGGCAGACACAAAATCGGCCTTACGCTGCTGGGCGTTCGGATCGCCGTTGAAGTCGATCGCGAGCTTTCCTTCGGCGCCGCTTGCAGGCTTTTCGGCCTGAAGCGCAGCAGGTTCCGCAGCAGCAGACATCGCCGCGGCCTTGGCGCTACCGAATAACAGACCGGACTGCCGTGCCGACCTCCTTTCTTCCTCCATGCGATCCGGCACCGACTGCTGCCTCGTCGCTTGCGATCCTGGCAAGGCCGTCGAGATCGGCTTGATCGTTGCGCCCTGTCTCTCGACGATGGCCCGCCCGAGGTCACCCGGTAGCGGCGGCCCGAGCTTGGGCACTTTGTCATAGCTTTCGGGCAGCGCATTGATCGCGTCGGTTGAGATCTTTGCGGCACTGGCCTCGCTGTCGCCGTTGCCGGCAAGGTGAAGCCTGATCGGCCCGAGGGCGTACCAGGCGGTTCCCGCCACGATGAGCGCGAGTGTTCCTGTCATCCCGATGATGACTTCCCGCTTGAAGCGGATGGCCCTTGGCGGTTTCGATCGGAGCGCCAGCGACTCCGGATCGACCTTGGCCGGCGGGCGCACTCCAGCGGCCGGCGCGCTCTCCACATTGTCAGCGGAGCCCACCATTTGCCGGTCTCCAATTGGCTGCCGCTGATTGACGGCGCTTACGGGTTCTTCGCTCATCGCGCCCTCTCCTGAACCGCACCCTCGGCCACGCGCTGGATGCGCACCACCTGCTGGTTCTTCGTCCCCAGCCGCAATTCGGCGGCCGTGAAGATGCGGTCGACAACATAGAAGCGGCCCGACAGTCGGTAGTTGACCAGCTGTGCCGTCCCTTTCTCATCGACAAGGAACAGCGGGGGCGCCTCATCGAGCACAATGCTTGGCGGCAACTGGATGAACGTCTGCCGGCCATCATCGAAGGCGCGGAGCGGCCGCCAGGTCGGCTTGTCGCCGGATATCTCGTAGTTGAAGTTGAGGTTTTCGGCGCTGAGACCGGCGGCAATTGGCTTTGCCGTTTCCGCTGCGGCCGCTGCCCGCTTGATCGCGACGAGCTCATCAGCCGGATAGGTCCAGGACAACGCCGATATTGCCGCGCCGCCGCTGCTGGAGAGCGCCAGATGGTAGCTGCGCCGGTCGGTCGTGATGACAAGGTTGGTTGAAAGCCCCGGCGAGTAGGGTTTGACGAGGATATGGGTGCGCTTGCTGTCGCCCTGCCCGCTTGTCGTATCGCCGATCACCCAGCGCGCGGTATCGCCGCTGGCGACCGCAACGAGCCCCTCGCCCGCCTGAAGCGCGATATCGGTCACCCGGTCGGGCGCGGTCAAAACGTGGTAGATCGCCCCCTCGGAATACGCTTGAAGCTGGATGGCCTGGACAAACCCGCTGGCCTGAGGCTCGATCGTCGCCGCGCGATTAGCCCGGTCGACGACGGCCGCGCGGGAGCTGGGCGCCGGGGCCGCGAGGGCGGGATGGCCCAACACAGGTAGCGCGAGGACGCCCGCGATGATGGCGAGCCTGTGGGAATGCACATTCATGGCTGGATCTCCGATGCTGACTGAGCTGCGGGTTCAGGCGGAAGTTGGGTTGACGCGGCGGGTTCAAGTTCCCGGCTCCAGTCAATCGCGTCGACATAGATCCCGAGCGGATTGCGTCGCAGGATGTCGGCGCTGCGCGGCGGGCGGGTCAGTATCGTCAGGATTGCGGTCCAGTGGCTGGTTCCGGCCTTCGCGCCGCGCTCATAGGACGTCTCGATCCACTTCACCTGGAACGACTGGTCCGACGCGCGCACGACGCTGGTCACCTGCACTGAGACACTGCGCTGCCCGAGGTTGGCGAACGGGTCGGCCTCGCGCGCATAGCCATCGAGGAAACGCGCCCCGCGCTGGCTGGCAAAATCGTAGGCGGAGAGCCAGTCGCGGCGCATCAGCACCGGATCGAGCGACACGCCGCGCACGCACTCGATAAAGCGGGCCAGATGCCAGGCGATCTGCGGATCGGTGGGCGTGATGGCAACATCGGCCTCGTTCACCGCCCTCGCCTCGCCAAGCTGATCGACCTCGACGACATAGGGCACCACACGGCTCTGAAGCGATTGCCAGACCAGCGCCGAGCCCATCATTCCGGCCATACCTAAGGTCCCGAAAGCCATCAGCCGCCAGTTGCGTGCCTGGACGCGGGCGGAGCCGATGCGCTCATCCCAGACCTGGCCCGCCCGCTGGAAGGGCGTTTCGGGCTGCGGTGTTCGTCCGTAACGCTGGACAGCGCGCTTGAAGATCATCGATCAGTCCTCCTTTTCCTTGATGTCGGGGTTGGCGGCGGCACCGCCGCGCTCACCGTCCTTCAGGGTGGAGAGCGCGATCTGTCGGTGATGGCGGGTGTCCTGCTGGCGGCGGAGATCGCGCGCCCAGCCCGGAGCAGAATTGTTCGCGGGATTGGCTGTGGTCTCAGACGCGCTGCCGGCACCTTCCGAGCCTTCGAAGGCAGCCCTCGCAGCCGAGCGACCGCGTTCGGCGGCTTCGCCAATCCCGAAGGCCTGACTGGCCTTCTGTCGGGCTGCACCGCCAGCGGCTTTGGCCATGCCGCTGAGGCCAGCACCGACGCTTTGCGAGCCGGCGGCGGATTGACCCATGCTCCACGACGTAGAGGCGGCGGCGCCCATACTGGTGCCGGCGCGCACCGCGCCGAGCGCGGTGCCGCCCGCAAGCTTGGCCGCACCGGCGACGCCGCCGGCGCCCATGGCGATGATGCCGGCCGCACCGACCCCGGTGCCAAGCGCAGCGCCAGCACCCAGTTGGGGCGCACCGGCGACAAGACCTGAGGCGATGGAAGGACCGAATATCCCGAGTCCGAACAGCGCGAGGCTGGCGAGCACAAGGCTCAAGGTCTGTGCGATATCGGGCTCTTGGCCCTGTAAGGCCGTGGTGAATTCGTCGAAGAAGTTCGAGCCGATGCCCACGATGACGGCGAGCACCATGACCTTGATGCCTGTGCTGACGACGTTGCCGAGTACCCGCTCGGCAAGGAATGCGGTGCGGTTCCACAGCGCGAACGGCACCAGGATGAAACCGGCAAGGCTGGTGAGCTTGAACTCGAGGATGGTGACGAATATCTGCACCGCGAGGATGAAGAAGGCGAGGATCACCAGCAGCCACGCCAGCAAAAGGACGACGATCAAAAGGAAGTTGTTGAGCAGGCCAGTGACGCTCATCAATTTGGACGCGTACTCGACAAGCGGCCATGCGGCAGAAAAGCCCGTGCCAGCCAGCCGCCCCGGCTTCAGCAAGTCAGCCGCCGTCAGCGTGCCGCCCCCTGCCGTGAGCCCGGCCTGCGCCAGCGAGCGGAAGACGATGTCGCCAAGCGCCGAGAAATTGCCGATGATGAAAGCGAACGCGCCGACGTAGAGGATCTTGCGGATGAAGCGCCCGAGGATGTTGTCCTCTCCGCCCATCGTCCAGAACAGCCCCGCGAGCGTCATGTCGATGCCGATCAAGGTCGCCGTCAGGAAGTGGACATCGCCGCCCAGCAGACCGAAGCCACTGTCGATGTAGGCGATGAAGCTGGTCATGAAGCGGTCGATGACATTGAGGTCGTTCATGGCGCTGCACTTTCCATCCGAATGCCGAGGGGATTGGAAACAATGGGTGTCGCGGGACGCGGCCAGGGGCGCGAAAAAACCGCGTCCCGCGAGGCGGTGACGGGAGAGGCGGACCGTCACCGCAAACTATGATGGAAACGGAACTGGCCGCGGCCAGTCCGGATGGTCAGTTCGGCGTGTAGGCCGTCCCGGTGCCGAGGAATTTTGCGGTCGCGGCTTGCGCGGCGCTGGTCGCCTGCGCGCGGTTTGCGCGCTCAAGCGTGTCGGCGCGATATTGCGCGGCGAGGAGCTGCTGGATCTGGAACTGCTGCTTGGCAGTCAGCGCCAAAAGCTGGTTGGTCGCCTGGCTTGCTTGAAGTGCGCCTTCGGCGTTCTGGCTGCGCTCCACCATAGCCGAGAGCGCGGAGGCATCACTCTGGATATTCTCGACGACTTGCGCCTGCACGGTCATCGTGTGCTGGTAGGCCGTCATTTCGGTATCGAGGCGCGCGCGGGCAGCAGATACCTGGCTGCTGAGCGAGAGCGAGCCGTTGCTGGTTGGGTAGAGCTGGCGGAACTGCTGGTTCAGCGTGGAGACCTGGAACTGGATCCCCTGCGCCTGTCCCATCAGCACATCGATCTGCTGGAGCGTCTGCGTCAGCGCCTGAAGTTCGGGAAAACCGATCGTCGTTAGATTCTTGCCCTGATTGAGCAGGCTCTGCGCCTCGTTTTGCAGCGACTTGATCTGGTTGTTGACCTGCTGGAGCGTACGGGCGGCCGTCAGCAGGTTCTGGCTGTAGTTGGTCGGATCATAGACGATCAACGCGTGCACAGGCCTTGACGGGAGCGCGACGGCGGCGAACGTGGCGCCAAGGGCCACCAGCGCCATGCTCCCGGCGGCGGCGAGCGAGGAACGGGTACGCTGTTTCACAATCATCGGTCTTCTCCTTTGCTGAAGCGGGATCAGAAGGTGCCGGGCGCCCGAAACGAGGCGGCAAGGTCGGATGCCCACGCGGCGTCCGACCCGGCGAGAAAGTGGGACAGGAAGTTCTCGGCGCCGTGCTCGGCGATGATGCGGTCTATCCGCTGCTGCGCGGCCGGGCCGGAGGAGCCGCAAAGTGCCAGCGCAACGGGTCCCAGCCCCAGCTCGAACAGGCGGTTTCCACGCGCTGACTGGAGATAGTAGTGATGCTTGGGCGTGGCCCGTGCGATGATCTCGATCTGGCGGTCGTTGAGACCGAAGGCGTCGTAGGCATCGCGGGACTGCGGCTCGATCGCGCGGTCGTTCGGCAGGAATATCCGCTGCGGACAGCTTTCGATGATCGCCGGCGCAATCGAGCTCTGCGCCACGTCGGCGAGGCTCTGCGTCGCAAACAGGACGGAGACGTTCTTCTTTCGCAGCGTCTTCAGCCACTCGCGGATGCGCGCAGCGAAAATCGGATCGTCAAGCAGGCTCCAGGCCTCATCTAGCACCAGCAGAGTGGGGCGGCCATCGAAGCGCTGCTCGATGCGGTGGAAGAGATAGGTCAGGACCGGGGCGACCAGTCCTTTCCGTCCCATTAGCGCCTCGGTTTCGAAGCACTGGACGTCGGCGTCCGCGAGGCGCTCCTCGGCGGCATCCAGCAGTCCGCCAAACGTGCCCTCGAGCGTATAAGGCGCCAGAGCCATGCGCAGCTCGTTCGACTGGAGCAGCAAGGAGAGCCCGGTGAGCGTCCGCTCGCTTTTCGGAGCGCCGGCGAGGCTGGTGAGCGCAGACCAGACATGGTCACGCATTTCCGGAGAGGTGACGAGCAATTCGTGAGTCAGAAGATCGAGGATCCAGTCGGCGGCCCAACTGCGCTCGACCGGATCGTCGATGGCTTTGAGTGGCTGGAAACTCAGCCCGTCCAGCGCATCGGTGCCCTGCCCCAGAGCATTATGAGTTCCGTCCATGGCCAGGACCGCAGCGCGCGCCGAAAGACCCATGTCGAAGACAATGACCCGTGATCCCGGATAACGGCGGAACTGGCAGGCGATCAGCGACAGCAGCACCGATTTGCCGGCACCGGTCGGACCCACGACAAGCATGTGTCCGACGTCGCCGACGTGTGTGGAAAAGCGGAACGGGGTCGATCCCTGCGTCTGGGCATGGAATAGCGGCGGGCCCGCGAGATGCCTGTTGCTCTCCTGCCCGGCCCAGACCGCGGAAAGCGGCATCAGGTGCGCGAGGTTCAGCGAATGGACCAGCGGCTGCCGGACATTGGCGTAGACCTGCCCCGGCAATGAGGAGAGCCAGGCTTCGACCGCGTTCACGCCTTCGCGGATGCAGGTGAAACCAAGCCCATTGACCACGCATTCAACCGCGCGGACCTTTTCCTCGACGCGGGCGCGGTCTTCGTCGGCGACGGTGATGGTCGCGGTGAGGTAGCCGAACGAGACGTGATCGCCGCCAAGCGCCTGCAGCGCGGTATCGGCATCGACCACCTTGTTGTCGGCGTCGCTGTCCACCAGCTGCGTCGGCTGGTTATACAAGACTTCCCGTAGCAGCGCAGTTATCGACTTGCGCTTATTGAACCACTGACGCCGCAGCTTTGTCAGGACCTTGGTGGCGTCCGCCCGGTCCATGGCGATGAAGCGGGTCATCCAGCGATAACCGAAGCCTTGATGATTGAGCGCATCGAGCAGGCCGGGCCGGCTCACATTGGGAAAGCCCGGCAAGGTCAGCGTGCGGACGTAATGGCGTCCCAGTTTCGGCTCCAGTCCGCCGATGAACGGTGTGTCGGCGAGAATGGCGTCAAGGTAGACCGGCGTCTCTGGAACGGCGAGATGGACGGGCCGGTCCGAAACCGTGTCGTGGAGGTAGGAGAGGGTCTCGGCGCTCGACAGCCCGTGAACTTCGGGCATGAAGCCGGCGAAGAGATCGAGGACACGGTCGGTCTCGGCGATGAACCCGGCAAGCGCGGAGCGCCAATCGCGCCCTCCAGACTCGCTGCTTTCGGGCTCCGGCCGCTCGATCAGCGAACGACCGGCAGCATCGCTCGAATCCCCAGGCGGCAGCCAGAGCAGCGTACCGGTGAACACGCTCTCAAAATGATGGCCCTCGGCCTCGAATGCGGCGCGCCGTTCTTCGTCGATCAGCCAGGATGTCGCATCGGGAAACTGGCTTTGCGGATAGCTTGAAATCTCGCGGCGATGGGCCTCGAAGAATATCGCCCAGCCCGACCCGAGCCGGCGCAGGACATTGTTGGTTCGGGCGCAGGCGCCGACCAGTTCCGCTTCGGTCGAGCTTTCGAGGTCGGGGCCGCGAAAGGCGAAGCTGCGCTGGAAGCTTCCGTCCTTGTTGAGCACCACACCGCGTGCGACCAGCGCGGCCCAGGGCAAGTGATCGGCAAGCCGGTCGAAGTGGGAGCGATATTCGGCAAGGTTCAGCATGCCAGGTATCCTTTTTGCCGGAGGTGGCGGATGAGGACGTTCGCGAACTCGGGGTCACGCCGGGCCGCGAAGACCGCGAAGCTGTGCCCGATCGCCCAGAGCGCGATCCCGACCGGCCACTGCTGGAGGCCGAGCCCGAGCGCGGCGGCGAGCGTCCCGTTGACGATCGCGATCCCGCGCGGAGCCCCGCCCATCAGGATGGGCTGGACGAGGCTCGCGTGGATCGGTGTCTCGAAGCCCTCGATATGGCTCACGAGACCAGCGCCCCTCCGCCGAAGCTGAAGAACGAGAGGAAGAAGGAGGAGGCAGCAAAGGCAATCGAGAGCCCGAAGACGATCTGGATCAGCTTGCGAAAGCCGCCGGCGGTCTCGCCAAACGCCAGTGCCAGCCCGGTGGTGATGATGATAAGCACCGCCACGATCTTGGCGACCGGTCCTTGGACGGATTCCAGCACCTTCTCGAGCGGATCTTCCCAAGGCATGCCTGAACCGCTGGCCAGCACGGGAGATGCCAGGACCGAAGCGAAAGCGAAGACGACGAGGCCGTTCAGTTTCCGGCCAGCGATATGGAAGACACGCATCAGCATTCTCCTTCAGGTTGATGGTCGATTGGGGTGTTGGGCGTTCGAAAGGCGTCGATGACGCGGTACTCGCCGCGTTCATCCAGCCCGGCGACGCGGGCGATCGTCTCGATGCGGCGGCAAGCACCGCGACCTGCGATGAAGACGATCATGTCGATGGCCTCGGCGATCAGCCGGCGCGGAACGGTGGTGACCGCTTCCTGCACCAGTCCGTCGATCCGATAGAGCGCGGCTCGCGCATTGTTGGCGTGAACAGTGGCGATGCCGCCGGGATGGCCGGTGTTCCAGGCCTTCAGCATGTCGAGGGCCTCCGGCCCGCGCACCTCACCGACGATGATCCGATCGGGCCGCAGTCGCAGCGTCGAGCGAACGAGGTCGCTCATCGACACCCTGCCCGCTCTGGTGCGCAGCGCGACGGTATCGGCAGCCGGCGATTGCAACTCGCGTGTATCCTCGATGAGGATAACGCGCTCATCGAGGCTGGCCATTTCCGCGAGCAACGCGTTTGCGAGCGTGGTCTTGCCGGAGCTCGTACCGCCCGCGACCAGGATGTTAGCGCGTGCGACGACCGCCCGGGACAGGAAGCCCGCCTGATCTATTGTCATGATCCCATCGCGCACATAGTCGGCAAGCGTGTGGATCCGCGCTGCAGGCTTCCGGATCGAAAAGCACGGCGCCATGGCAACCGGTGGCAGCAGGCCCTCGAAGCGCTCGCCCGCACCGGCCCCATGGGCCGGGAGTTCGGCTGAGACGATCGGGGCGTCGGCATGGACTTCAGCGCGGATATGCGATGCCACCAGCCGCACAATGCGTTCGACCTGGGCCGGCTCGAACCGGACGTCGGTATCGACCCGCCCTTCCCCCAGCACATCGACGCGCAGGGCTCCGTCCGGGTTTACCATGATCTCGATGATGCGCGGGTCTTCGAGCGCGGCGCGAATGGCCGGGCCCATGGCGGTCCGCAGCATGGCGCGGCGGCGCTCGGCCGAAATGGCGTCGGGTGTACCCGTCATGCGCCCTCTCCCGACTTGCGCTCGGGAAGCGTCCGCTTGCCGGTTGCGATCTGACGCCCGACCTGGGCAACGAACGCCTCGAAGCGCTCGCGGCCAACCGCGCGGGCGGCCGAGTCAGCGTCAGGCAGCGGTGCTGTCACCGAAAGCTGGTAGCGGATGAAGAGTGCCAGGCTTTCCAGCACGACATCGATATCGCGCCGGCTCGCGGTGATCTCCCGCGCGAGGCGATCGAAGCGCAGACGCAGCAGGTCCTCGATCTCATTCGAGCCTTGGCGCGCGATCCATGCCTTTAGCGCATCGTTGACGAGGCGGCTCTTGTTGCCGCGCGTGCCGGCGGCCAGGCGGTCTAGCGCCACGGTGACGTCGCGGTCGAGGTAGAGGTTCTGGCGAAGTTTCATGGGCTGTCTCACAGTCCGAGGTCGCGGGTGTGCTGGCTGTCATCGAAGGCGAAACCGCGCGCGACAGGCGTCAGCGCCTGCACCTGTTCCATCGCCCGCTTGTCCGCGACGGGGTTGCCATCGTCGTCGTTCGCAAGCTGCGGCTCCGTGACTTCGGGCTCGTCGCGTGCGATCGGTGGGCCACCATTTGCACCCGGATGACGTTGCTGCTGAGGGCCGCTTTCGTCGTCAGCGTCTGCCTGCGCGATCAGCTCGGCTAGTCTTGCGTCCTGCGCCCGTACGGTGTCTTTCCAATCATTAGAGCGCGATGCCGGGCGATCTGCATAAGGGCCGCAGGCAACGGTCGGAGCCGGAAGCCGCCGGTCGGCAAAATTACGATCACGAAAATAGCGCAGCTTGCGGGCGCGGACTGGCGCCATCCCGGACAGCAGGACGAGTTCTTCGTCTGGCGAGAGTTGCATGACCTCGCCGGGGGTCAGAAGCGGACGCGCGGTTTCCTGTCGGCTGACCATGACGTGAGCGAGCCAAGGCGCGAGGCGGTGACCGGCATAGTTGCGCATGGCGCGCTGCTCGGTCGCAGTCCCGAGGGCATCGGAAATGCGCTTGGCGGTCCGCTCATCGTTCGCCGCAAAGGCAACGCGGACGTGGCAGTTGTCGAGAATTGAATTGTGCTCGCCGTACGCCTTCTCGATCTGATTGAGGCTCTGGGCGATGAGAAATGCCCGGATCCCATAGCCAGCCATGAATGCGAGGCTGGTTTCGAAGAAGTCCAGGCGGCCGAGTGCCGGAAACTCGTCGAGCATCATCAGGAGCTGATGCTTGCGGCCAGCGACCCCGACCCCGTCCAATGCCTCGGTCAGGCGCCGTCCGATCTGGTTCAGGACCAAGCGGATAAGCGGCTTGGTGCGGCTGATATCCGACGGCGGAATGACGAGGTAGAGCGAGCACGGCTGCTCGGCATCGACGAGATCGGCAATCCGCCAATCGCAGCGCGAAGTGACCTCCGCGATTGTAGGGTCGCGGTAGAGCCCGAGGAACGACAGGGCGGTTGAGAGTACGCCGGAGCGCTCATTCTCGCTCTTGTTGAGAAGCTCCCGCGCGGCTGAAGCGACTACCGGATGAACACGCGGGGCTTCGTCGCTGCCAAGGTGGTTGGTGGTGAGCATGGCGCGCAGCGTGGCGGCGAACGAGCGCTGAGGGTCGGAGAGGAACGTGGCGACTCGGGCGAGCGTCTTTTGATCCTCGGCATAGAGAATGTGGAGGATCGCGCCGACCAGCAGCGAGTGGCTGGTCTTTTCCCAATGGTTGCGGCGTTCCAACGCGCCTTCGGGATCAACGAGGATATCGGCAATGTTCTGGACATCGCGCACCTCATTGGCACCGCGGCGCACTTCGAGCAGCGGATTGTAGTGGGCCGATGCGGCATCGGTGGGGTTGAACAGCAAGCAGTGCGAAAACCGCGCGCGCCATCCGGCGGTCAGCGTCCAGTTCTCGCCCTTGATGTCGTGGATGACGGCAGAGCCGGTCCAAGCGAGCAGGGTTGGCACCACCAGGCCGACACCCTTCCCGGAGCGGGTCGGCGCGAAGGCCAGGACATGCTCTGGGCCGTTATGGCGAAGGTACTCGCAGCCGAGTTTGCCCAGCATAAGGCCGGCGTCACCTAGCAGCCCGGCGCGGACCACTTCGCTGTGGCTGGCCCAGCGTGCGGACCCATATGTGGTGACCCTGCCCTTCTGGCGAGCCCGCCACAGCGAACCTGCTACTGCCGATCCGCAGCCCAGGAAGCCGCTAGCGCCGGCGAGCATGCCCGCCTTGTCGAAAACCTGGGGCGCGTAGGCATCGAAGTGGTACCACCAACCAAACAGTGCCCAAGGCCGATAGCACGGCACTCCAACCACATGAAACGACGCCGCACCAAGCTCAGGCTGGTAGGCCAACATTGCGGCCGCCCACTGCGTCGAAGCCCAAAGCCCCGCGAACATGATCGCAAAGACAACGAGAATCTGACCGGCGAGGATTTTGGTGGGCGTCACAGGGCTTCTCCAGCCCGGTCGTCCAATGCGATCCGAGCGGGAGAAGAATCCATGATGAAGGGAAAAAACTAAACGGCGCTAATTGGCGTTTATTGGATATTGCAGGATATTGCGGATCACGCTCCGCGTGAATTGCCACCAATATCGTGACGCGCGTTTTCGCTCAGATACGCGAGTCGTTCTTGGCATACAAGCCCAACGAGGTCTCGGAGGGCGTGAACCCGTGCCGTTATCGCCTCAAGATCTTCGACGCTGATTTCATAGTTCGTGGAATACCGAGCTTCGACGTAGGCGCGCTTAAGCAGTTCGAAGCGCCGCCGGTCAATCTTTGCTTCGCGCGGCCACGCGTCTATCAAACGAGAGTCCTTTCCCTCGGCCAACGACCGCAGAAACTTGATGTTGTGCGATCGCGGGAAATAGTGGGTGCGAACGAGGAGAAAGGAAATATAAGCTCGCTCAGTCGCCTGATGGAGCAGAAAGGCTGCATCGTTCAGCTTGTTCTTTGCAACGCAGAACTCTGCGATTTCGATCGCATCGTTCACCTTCCCCATCCACGATGTGAAATAGGCTGATGCCATTTCGTATGCGTCAGTAGGCGTGAGGGGCTTTGGCATAACAAACGTACTGCCAGGGAGCTCATAGAGAGCGATGCCGTCCCGGGCGATGTCCACCCAGAAATATTCGCCGCGGTTGAGGCTTTGATTTACGTCGTCCATCGTGTGGACAATGAAATTGACCTGGCGTTCGATCGCCGGATCTCTAGCCATCTTGTCGTCCGCAACGTGCCAATATTCGGCGATATCTGTGAGCTTGGGGTGGCTTACGATGATCAGCAAGTCGAAATCGGACTGGTAGCCATTGAGCGGCCGATCTACCCAGTCACTTCGGGCATAGCTCCCGAAAAGAATGATCTTGAGGATCCGGCCATTCTTCTTCCAAGGCTGTGTCGCCCGCGAAATCGCAACTTCGAATTCGGCCATCAGGATCTGCTTTGCCCGTTCGAGCTCCGCCCGCTGAACTTCCGGGAGATGATCTATATCCTTACGCATCAACTGGATTCTCGCCCGAATGAGATCGGTTGGCAAGCCCCTGCGGCTTGCGATCTACTGGGTGTTCCTGTGTCATTGCCGGTCGCGCGCAACTCCAAAACCAGTGCGCCGCCGAATTCAGTCGTGCGCCCCAGTATGCGCGGCGGTGGAAGTCGTGCCCTCTACTGCTCCCTGCCTAAACCCGATCAGTCCCACGACAGTGGAGGTCCCGCTGTTGCGAATCCGAAAGCTCGCCCCTGGGACCTTGTGCTCAGTCCACTTCGGAGCCGCGATAATGGGATAGCGGACGTTCCGACCTCAGGGTGCCGCTGTCAATTGCCGCCGACCGAGTGGACGCTCCCGACTCCGAGCGTCTTCCCCAAAGCCAGCCTCTCGTTAATGCGTCCGATGTTGGCAGGGTCTGGCCGAATCCAGAATGCCTCCTTTTGGATTGGCAACCATGAGTGGCAGACATTCCGCTCCAACGGACTTAGGTTACAGCTACACGATCAGCTCCCGTTAGGAGCCCAAATCCGAGAAACCATCCTCACCCCGTTCTCACGCGTAAGCTGAACGATCAGATCGACCGATCGCACCACATAGCGCACGACATCCTCCCACTCCATGTTGGCACCGGATTGCAGGATCAGCAGCGCCAATTGATCGATCGCCCGCTCGGGCGTATCGGCATGGATGGTGCTCATCGAGCCGGGATGCCCCGTATTCACGGCCCGCAAGAAGGTCATCGCCTCACGCCCCCGCATTTCGCCTAGTATGATGCGATCGGGCCGCATGCGCAGCGAGGCTATCAACAGGTCTTCGGCCGAAACATCGGCCTCGCCGAGCGCGCCACGCGCAGCGAGGAGCCCGACGGAGTTCTGATGCGCAATCTGCAGTTCCGCCGTATCCTCGATCAGGATCAACCGCTCGTGCTGCGGTACCTCCTGCAGGAGGGCATTGAGGAAGGTCGTTTTGCCAGTCGAAGTGCCGCCTGAAATCAGGATGTTTCGCCGCTCCCGGACGGCATGACGAAGTACTTCGAGAAGATCATCATCGTCTGTTGTTACGGCAGCAAGCGGCCTGGGTGTTGCCGCGTCCATCCGGGTCTGCGCAAAGGCGCCTGTGTCATGGTAGTCCTGCAGGCTCAGCCCCGCCGAGACATGACGCCGGATCGCGAGCGCAATCTCGCCCCGCGTGGCCGGCGGCAACACCACCTGCACGCGCGAGCCATCGGGCAATGCGCCTGACAGCAACGGATGTTCGCGGCTAATCCCTTGCGCATTCATAGCCGCGATCTGCCGCGCCAGTCGCGCGAGAACCCGGCCTGTCAGTTCCGGCACGTCGAACCGCTCGGGCACCTTGCCCAGCGCCTCGACCCAGACTTCACCAGGCCGATTGACGTAAATGTCGGTTACGTCGGATTGTGACAGGAACGGCGCCAACGGCGCGAGATAGCTCTCGAGATAGACCTCGCGCGCGAACTCGGCTTCTGGCACGATTCAGTGCTCCACCGACGTGAAATCCAGATCACGCGCCACGAAGACGGAAACGCTCGCGCCTTGCGGGATCTTGAGCGTCGGCTTGATGTCGGCAGGATTCTGGATGGTAGTTGCCTGGGTGTTGGAACCCGAGAGCCCCACGATCACGGTGTTCCCCGCCACCTTTTTGCTTGCGGCGTTCACGCCAATATCGAGCGCGGATTGCAGGATCGCCCCGCTGAAGCGCTGCAGGAAGTGCGTATTGACGTTGCCCTTCACCCCGGCGCGGCCGAGCGGATCGGCAGACGGCGAATCCAGGTCGATCGTCATGCCGTCGGGCCGGATGAGCCGGTTCCATTGGATCAGCGCGCGCTTCTGTCCGAGACTGATGTCGGCCTGATAGCTGCCGAACAGATGGCTACCTCTGGGAATAAGGACACGGGTACCATCGAAGCTCATGACGTCGCGCGAGACGATCGCGCGAGAAAAACCTGCGCGCGTTGAATCGAGCGCGGTTTCCATCACTGCCTGGATCACACTGCCCTGCGGAACCGTGGTGCCGGGATTAGCGAACGGGTGGGCCTGCGCGCGCCCGTCAAATGCCTTGGAAGCGGGCCCGTCAGGCGCAGCGGTTCCACCAGATTGCGGAGCCTGATAGGCAAAACCGGGTGCTGCCGGCATCGATTGCGGCAAGTACGATGCCGGCGTGGGCTGCGGCATGGCCGGTACGGGAGGCGAAGGCGCGTACATTCGAACCGGCTGCGGCTGATAGGCAGGCTGCCCGATTGCGGCATAGCCGACCGGCTGCTGCGGATATCCCATTGGCGCAGCCTGCATGCTCTGCAGCGGCTGCTGGTACTCCGGCGCAGGCGGGATCGCCAGTTCGGGCGGCGAACTGATCATCGTGCTGGCACTGCCCGCCTGCGCCTGGACCAGTGACGGATTCTGCAAGGCCACGCGCCGCGTCTGCAGGCCGTAGAAGATACCGCCGCCCGCAACTGCGAGGATCGCCGCGAAAATCCAGACGCCGGTGCTGCCCGGTGCTCTGGCGACGAGCGGACGGATGCCTTGCGGATCGGCGGCGGGTTCGATGGATGTCTCAGCCACGTGCCTTGCTCTCGCTAACCCGCGTTGCCCGGGCATGCTCCTTGTCGATCCGGAAGATCAGCGTCTCGTAGACCCGGTCGATGGTGTAGACGCCGCCGCGCACGTAACCGTCGACCATCTGCTCGTTGCCGGTCGGTCCCAGCGCAAACGTCGCCGGCATCGCGCGGTCGCCTTTCCATTCGATGTAAGTCTTGGCGCCGTCATCGCGGATCGACGTCGGCAGTAAAGTCTTGTTGCCCGAGAGGCGATACGTGGATTGCTGGCTGCCGCCTCCCGCCTGCATGACCGGCGGCACAGGGAAGCTCGGTGGCGGCGGGTTCACCAGGCGCACCACGGCCGGCACCGACTGCGGCGTGCCGGCCGTGAGTTCGAACTCGTAGCTGCGCATGTTGGTGCGCACGCTCATGACACCGAAAGCCGAGGGACGCATGGCGCGCAGTGCCAGACTGTCACCCGCCCCCGAAACCATGACATTGAAGCCGGTGGGATCACTCAAGATGACCGAGACAATCTGCTCGCCCTGGCGGAACATCAGTGTCTGCGTCACATCGGACGCCGTCCGCAAGCTCAGCAGGCCTGTGCCGGTCACCGGCAAGGCGACGATACGCGGATCGATGGCGGGCAGTTCCTGCGCGCTCGCGGCGCCAGCAGCAAGAACGAGAAGCAGCGCAAGCGACCTCATTGCTGCGCCCCCGACCTGACGAGACGGTTCATCGTGGGCTGCGCCGGTGCGCGGATTGCACCGGGCGCCTGAGGCTGCATCGTCCCCTGGATCGAGTTGGGAGGCAGCGCCGACGGACCTTGCGGAGACATCGAGGAGGCCGGCGCAGCGGCATCCTGCGTGGCGACCGCCTGCGGAACGATCTCTGCATCGCGGCGATAGCGCAGGACCTGGAAGCCGAGCGGATTGAGCAGGCGATCGGCCGCGCTCATCGAGGCGGTGGAAAAGCGGTACTTCATGACCACCGCCCAGTTCTGCACGTCCTGCTTCTGTCCACCGGGATCGGAGCGTTTGGTCACGAAGCGCACAAGCGCAGTATCGGGCCCCAGCGAGGAGATGCTGCGCACCTCGGTCTCGACCAGAGCCTGACGCGGCAGGGTGGCGAGTGGGCTCTCGGGGTTGCTCGCGGCCATCGAGGCAAGATACCGATCGCGTGCCTCGTCGGCCGACCACAGCGCGACCTTGCGGTAGTCGTCCTTCAGCGAATTGATCTCGAAGCTCTCGCGCGCGGTCACGTATTGCGCGAGGAACGAGCGCACCAAGGCATCGTCTGGTGTGATCGACTGCTGCTCAAGCGGCTTCAGCGCCTGGACATTGCCGGTCTGGCGATCGACCAGCAGCGTGTACGGAACGACCGTCTTGAGCGGTAGCAAGCTCGCAAGCGCAATGGCTTCGAGCACGGCAACACCGGTTGCGGCACCGGCAATGATCCAGGCCACGCGCCGTGATGCGGCAAGTGCCTTGCTCCGATCGACAGACCAGGATTCGGCCTGGCTGTAGTAACGGTTGAGGTCGTCATCGCTCATCTTGTTCATCAGTTTTGATCCCTGCGCCGTGCGGCCCCGGAATGGCGCCGGGAGGGCCTGCGCCAGGTATTGCCCAATGCATTCTCACCGCCGACCTCGCTGGCCTGCGCGGCAAGGGTTGATGGCGCGGTGCCGCTGCCGCTGCGCTCCGCCCAGCGGCCTTCGGTGCGCGCGATATTCGCGATGCGCTCCTCGCGGCGCAGATTGTCCGTCACTGCCTGGGCGACGGTGACCGCGCGCGACGGTTCCTCGCCGCTCGCCGTCGTCATCGAAATCCGCTGCGCGGCCGGTGCCTCCGCCCGCTCGCTTGCCTCGGGGAAGATCGCCGTGAAGTGGAAGCCGCTGTGGAAGGCGAGCCGTGCCATCAGGAACACGCCCGCGAGCGAAGCGACCGCAAAGCTCAGCGCCGCAACGAGGATCTCCACGGGCGCATCGAGCGTCTGCACATCGGCCGCGCGCCGCTGCAAGGCGTCCTGCAGCCATGGCTCGAGCAGGGCAAGCTCGACCCCGTAGATGACGCTGAGCAGCATAGAGGCGAGGAAGGTCGTAACCAGCGCCCGCGCCCAACCTTCGAAGATGCCGCGTGTAATGCCGAACAACAGGAGCCCGGCCATCAGCGGGGCAACCGCGAGCAGGAAACCTGCCGTCAGCCGCACCAGCGCCAGCGGTCCCAGTGTTCCCACCAGATAGGCACTGCGCGCAAAGCCAAGCTGGAACCAGTCGCCCTGGGCCACACCGAGGCGGCCGCTGCCGTAGGTGTTGAAGGCTGCCAAGCCCTTGTCGACATTCTGCAGCCGCGCCGCGAGATCGCCGGCACTGCCTGGAAGCCCGGCGCTTGCGCCGATCACTTGCGCGATCTGACCCGGACCGTGAATGACAAGATCATAGCCGACCACGCGCCAGGCCGGCCAACTGGTTGCCAATGTCAGCATGATGCCGACCTTGAGCACGTCACCGACCACATCGCGTGTTGCCATCGGGTAGCCCAGCAGCAGGCGGATCCCGAACAGGGCAATGAAGATCGTCAGCAGGCTGGTGAGCGCGATCGTGACCGGCGAGCCGGGACTGGCGAGCGCGCCGTAGCCATAGCTGCCGATCGCCTGCGCCTGGCAGTCGATATGCGCCAGCGCATTGGCGAGGAAATCTTCCCCGGTATGGACGACAGGACAGGCCATCAGGCGCGCGCCAGCAGCGGAGCCATCCAGCCCTCGGGATCGGCACCGGTCTCCTCGACCAGTTCGTCGAAGAGCCGCACGGTCGCCTCGCGGCCCGAGAGGATGGTGAGGATATCCTTCTCGCCTGAGAGATTGAGCCGGGCGACTACGCTGTCCTTGCCATGCTTGATCAGGAAGCAGTGCGAGTTGTCGGGCAGGCTGCGCACCAGTTCGTACTCGTGCGGTGTCAGACCGAAGCCGTCGATGTAGTCCTCGGGGCGCGCCTTGGGATTGATCATGAATATCTGCGTGGCCGCCTGCTCGATGATGGCGCTGGCAATCTTGCTCTCGAGCGCATCCTGCGCGCTTTGGGTCGCAAAACCAACGATCCCATTGCGCTTGCGGATCGTCTTCTCCCAATCCTTGATGCGCCGCACGAAGACTTCGTCGTCGAGCGCCTTCCAGCCTTCATCGACCACAACGATGGCCGGCGTGCCGTCGAGGCGCTCCTCGACGCGGTGGAAGAAGTAGAGGAGTGCTGGAGTTCGGACGGCCGGATCATCGAGGATCGCGGTCATGTCGAAGCCGACAGTTGCCGCCGTCAGGTCGGTGAGGTCCTCTTCGTTGTCGAAGAGCCACGCGCGTTCGCCTTCGCCCCACCAGGGACGCATGCGCGAATAGAGATCGCCCGCCTTGGGACGGGCATGGCCGCGCAGCAGCTCGACGAGATGGCGCAGACGCCGGCGCGGCCGGATCTGGTCGAAATTGGCATCGAGTGCATCGGCAACGATCTCGGCCTCTTCGGGATCGAAGCCGCCGGCGAGCAGACCCAGCCATTCCATCAGGAACTGGCGGTTCGCCGGCGTATCCTCAAGCTGCAGAGGATTGAGGCCTGAAGCACTGCCTACGCGCAGGCGGTCGTACTGGCCGCCGATCGCCCGGATGAAGAGCTCGGCGCCGCGATCCTTGTCGAAAAAGACAATGCGCGGCGCAAACTTACGGGCCTGGGCAAGCAGGAAATTCAGCACCACGGTCTTGCCCGAGCCCGAGGGGCCGATCACGGTGAAGTTGCCGAGATCGTGATGATGGAAGTTGAAGAAATAGGGGCCTGCCGCTGTCGTCTCGAGCAACGAGACCGCCTCGCCCCAGTGATTGCCACGCGCGCGGCCGACCGGGAAATTATGGAGGCTGGCAAGGCCTGCGAAGTTGCGGCTCGAGACCAGCGCCCGGCGGCCAATATATTTGAAGTTGGCCGGAAACTGCGCCCAGAACGCGGGCTCGAGCGCAATATCCTCACGCACGCCGACAATCCCGAGATCAGCGAGCACGGCAGTAATCTCGGCCACTTCGGCATTGAGCACTTCGAGGCTCTCGGCGTGGACGGCGATCGTCATGTGATGCTCGCCGAACGAAGCGCGGCCTGCGGCCACGTCATCCTTGGCACGCGTAAGCTCGTCGCGCAGCGACAGGGCCTCGTCCTCGGCCGAGCGCATGCGGCGCAGCGCGAGGTTCATGCGGCCCAATGCAGCACCACGTTCGACGAAGGCGAAGGACTGGCTTACCGTCATCTCGAAGGGCATGCGGTAGAGTTCGTCGAACATGCCGGGCAGCGTCTGGCCCGGGTAGTCCTTGATCGAGATGAGGGCGCCGAACTTGCGCCCGAGATGCCCGGCAGGTGCCAGTTCGAAGGCTTCCTGACCGAAGCTCACCCGGCGAAACGGCAAGTGCTGGCCGAGGTCGCCATGCGGCAGGCCAACGGGGCGCATATCGGCGTTGTAGAGATAGGAGAGGAACTCGAGCGGCTCGGAGCGATGGCCGTGCTCACTCGCGTAGACCGAGAGCACGCGCGGATCGTAGGTGCCCAAAGATGCCACCAGCGCTTCTGTGGCGGCATCGAGTGCACGCTTCTCCGTGCCGAACGCCGCCTGCCGGTCAACCGAGGAACGCGTCGCCCAGCCCCGCAGGCTGTCCGCCCAGCCCAGACGGCCCTGCATCGGGCGGCGCACAATGGTGAGGAAGAGTTCGTTCACGTACATCTGGCGTGAGGCCAGGCGCGCGCGCCAACGTTCGTCGAGATCGCGCGAGAAGGCATCGGGGAAGCGTGCCTCCAGGCTCGCTTCGGCCTTGCGCCGCACCACGTGGTGATAGATCGCGAACTGCGAGTTGCCGATTGTCCGCAGCACCGCATCGCGCAGGTCCGCGCGGTAGTTGAGTTCGTCAGTGTCCGCGGTCTCAAACAGCAGCCCGCCGAGGCGCACGGTCTGCATCAGCAGACCGTCGCGCGTCTCGAGCGTTACGTCGTCGACATGGCGGGCATAGGGCAGGTGATCGCCTGCCCCCTTTTCCCGTGCGATAGTCTTGGGGTCACTTGTCAGGGACGGTAGGAATTGCATTGCCACAGGGCATGGTTCTTCACGCGGGGACAGCGGCTGACGCGCACGATCCAAAGGTCAAGGAAGCGCGGTTCGCGCAGGGACAGCACCGCACCCACCAGATGTCCCAGCAGCGCGACACCGATCACCCAGAAGGACTTGGAGATCGGGAACGCCTCAGCCGCGACGATGCCGTTGGCGACGAACCAGGTATAGGTCACACCGGCGAACATCTGCGGGCGCGTGAGCGCCGTGAATACCGTC
>NZ_SLVB01000012.1 GCF_004341845.1 Novosphingobium sp. PhB165
GCCCGACAGCGCTGCCCAAGGCAGGCCACCACAATTTGCAAGCTTCCTCCTTACCCGGTCGGCTTTCCAAGCCGGCCGGGCCTCTTTTTGAGCGCCAGATAAAGGGGCAATAACGGTGTTTGAGCCCCAATGCCCATGTAGCGCGATTTCCCTTACCATCCACGGAGAGCCGATATTGACGGTTTCGAAACCTGGAATACGAAAGAAGGCAAACAAGAGTACATGCCCGACGAGGCGAGCATTGGGATGGCTTTGTAAGGGAGCCTCCATGATATCGTCCAGGAGGGAAAAATGGTCACAGTGACCAAGCAGCGCTGCGGATCTGGAGCCGTCAAGAGTTTCGTCGCAGTGGCAAGACGTTGAAACAAGCCGATGCCGCCATTCCCGGGGGGGGCATTGCGATGCGATTCACTCCTCGCCAACATGGACGAACCCGCTTTCGCGGGAGAGGTGCGTGGTGAGAGATAGGGGTATATCGTGAGGTTTTGGTCGGGGTGAGGTTGCCGTCCGAGCGTGAAGTTCCCTTGAACGAGAGGAGCTCACGATGGCTACGATCTCTACTCCCGCCCCGATCAGCCCGATGCGCCAGCGCATGCAGCACGACATGATGATGCGAGGCCTGCTGCCGCGTACGCAAGACCAGCACATTCGGCACGTCCGCCGCTTCGCCGCCTACCTGGGCCACCCGCAAGATACGGTAACGGCGGAGGATCTGCGTAATTTCCAGATTCACCAGCACGAGCGGCGCCAGCGCGGGCACCATCAATGGCGCGGCGTCGGCATTGCGCTTCCTCTATACCGTCACGCTCCGGCGCCGGCGCCGGGACTTGGCACGCGCACTGGTCGCGACGCTCCGCCCGGGCAAGATACGCGAAGTCCTCAGCGTCGAGGAGGCCACCCGCTTGCTCGAGGCAGCACCTGGCATCAAGTACAAAGCCGCGCTTGGTGTCGCCTATGGTGCAAGCCTGCGCGTCTCTGAGGTCGCCCATCTCAAGGTCGACGATATCGACAGCGAGCGCATGTTGATCCGGGTTGAACAGGGCAAGGGCGCGCGCGATCGCAACGCCATGCTGTTGCCGCATCTGCTTCGACTGCCCCGTCTATGGTGGCGTGAGGGCAAGCGACGCGGCGTGATGTTTCCCCATGACTGGCTGTTCTTTGGGCGCAGCTACACCGATCCAATCTCATCGCGGCAACTCCACAGCGCCGTCCAGGAAGCCGCCGAGGTCGCGGGCATCCGCAAGCGCATCAGCCCGCACACCCTGCGCCACAGCTTCGCCACCCACCTGCTCGAACAGGACGTCGATATCCGCGTCATCCAGGTCCTGCTCGGGCACGCCAAGATCGACACGACCGCAGTCTATACCAAGGTCTCGACCCGCCAACATAAGCGTCGTTCAAAGACCCTTTTGCGACCGCCGAAAGCGGGCATTCGTTCATTCGAGACTCAACAGTTGAAGTCTCCGGTGAACCTGGGGTGATTCATCTGTCGTCACGCCAAGGCAGGTCAAATTGCTCGTGCGATTGCGAGAGACGAGCTCCGCTAGCGAGTTTCAATTCGCCTTCGGAGCTCGAGTCTCCGTTCAGAATGACTTTTCAACACCAAGTTGGAACACGCGGCCCAGAGTGAACGCGTTGCTCGGATCGTAGCCGTTCTGCCCGACGTTCTTGTAGACTGGCGGAACCTCGTTGAGGACGTTCTTGACGTTCAGCGAGAGCGCAAGGCCATCAGTGACCCCCGTGCCGGCGAAATTGTAGCGGAAGTAGAGATCGACCGTGTCGAAGGCACCCAGACGCGTCTGACCGAAAGCGGATGGCTGACCCTTGTCGGCCCGCTCAAAGCCCGAAACGTGATAAAGCGTGACCTGGGCCCTCAGCTTGTCGATGGTCGTGCCAAGAGACGCTGTGAACTTCGTCTTTGGCATTCCGTACATCAGATCGTCCACAAGCGCTGCAGTCGGACTCGCCTTGGTGTCCTGCTTGAGACGGATGTTGCCCGCGATCCGCGCATCGAAAGAGGCAAAGCTGGTGTCGAGCACATAGCTCGCATCGAAATCGATCCCGCTGAGATCGGTCTTGCCAAGGTTGCGTACCAGGGTGTCGAGTGCGACGCCTACCGGGGTGGCACCGCTGCCGCCAACGCTTACCAAGGCCTGATCCGTCGAAGTCGGATTGAGCAGGGTAAATCCGATGTTATTGGGATTGGCGAGGCCGGACAGGATCTGGGCAAGCTGCTGTCCGGTCGGCCTGTACGTCCAGAGGTTGGGAAAATTGTTATAGAAGTCGGTAAGCCCCGTTCCGGTAACCGGCCGACCGATCGTGCCATTGAGATTGATGACGTAATACGAAGCACTGAGCGTCAGGCCGTCGACGACGGGGGGCTCGATCGTCGCCCCGATCGACCAACTTGTGGCCTTCTGTGGGGTGAGGCCGGTGACCGAACCGTTCCCCAGATAGACGCCGGTTTCGCCGGTTGCGAACGATTGCCCCGGAGGCGGCGAAAGGTACTGTCCGGGAATGAGCGTCGCCGTCGCCGATTGAGGCCCGAGCTGGTCAACCGGCGACGGCGCGGTAAACGACTTGCCCCAGTTTGCCCGTATCGAAATCCAGTCGATCGGCTTGTAGGTCAGAGCGAACTTCGGATTGAAGGTGTCTCCGAAGTCATTGTATTTGTCGTAGCGCGCCGAAGCTGAAACGATCAGCTCGCTCAGTCCTGCGCCGCCACCCGTCACGATCGGCGCCTGAAGTTCGCCGAACAACGATTTCACGGTCTGGGTGTAATCGTCGCGCGGGAGCCACCTCAGGTTCGCATCCGTAGTCTGGCGCTGGAAAATATCACGCATGTACTCCGCACCGAGCGCGGCTCGCAGATCGCCTCCGGGCAGCTTGAAAAGCGGACCGTCGACGATGAAGCGATAGTTGAACAGTTCGTTGCGCCCGTAGCCCTGCTCGTAGCCGTCGAGAATGTCGGACAGGACTCCGGGGTTGGTCGCCGCCAGATTGTAGGGATTGAGCGTCCCATTGGCGAGCGCCGCCGCCTGCGCGATCGGATCGACGAGGTTGTTCTGGTAGGAAACGCGGCTATTGCCGTAATTGAACAGCGCCCGCGCCTGCCAATTCGATCCCATGTCATAAGTCAGCGAAGGTGCAATGCTCCATGTCTCAAGGTCGGTTTTCTGAGTCTGCGAGCGATAGCCGTCGACCGAGGCATAATTGAACCGGACGGTTTGCGGCTTGCCCGCATCTGCACCGCCGGCGTCGATGTAATTCGGGTTGGAGGGCGTGAGCGTGACGGTTCCAGTCGTATTGCCGAGTGTTCCCAGCGCGCCGCCGTTTCCGCGGGTCTGGCGATTGGCGTAGAGCGCAGTGATATCGATGTTCAGCGAACTTCCCAGTTCCTGGGTGAAGCGCGCCATTGCCGAGTGCAGCTCGGCGGCCGGATAGATTACAGTGTCATCGGATGGATCGCAGGTGTTGGGGCCTCCTGAAACAAGGCTCCTTCCAGAAACGAGGTATGTATTGCTGCCGATCGACACCGTCGGATCGGCGCAGTTACGTCCCACTGGCACGCCGGTGTTCCAGTCGATCCGCTTCACCCACTTGCGGTCGGAACCGAAGATCGCATCGTGCTTGGAGAAGTTATAGGCGACGTACAGCCCGCCTCCGTCCCACGTCTTTCCGGCAATCACGCCGCTGTCGTAGGATGTGAAATCGTCACCGATGCCGACGCGGGCATCAACCTTGACGCCGTCGTAAGTCTTGCGCGTCATGAAATTGAGGACACCGCCCAGCGCGTCGGAGCCGTAGACCGCCGAGCCACCGTCAAGCATGGCTTCCACGCGCTCGACCGCTGCGGGGGGAATGATGTCCGGATCCACAGCCAATTGCTGGGTTCCGGCACCGACCACGCGGCGCCCGTCGATCAGAACAAGGGTCTGGGCGCCACCGCTGGTATTTGCTGCCGGCAGCGCGCGCAGGTTGGGACGCGCGATCGGATTGCTGGAATTCGCGCCGGAGACCGGCGAAACGCCGGCAGGCACAATACCGAAGAAGTTCGAGACTTGCGGCAGGCTTGCGAGAACTTCGTTCGTCGATGTTCCGCCCGAAACTTTGGACTGCTCTTCCGTAATGCCGACCACGTTCGAGCCCGCTGGCGCAATACCGCGGATCAGAGTGCCGGTAACGACGATCTGATTGTCGCCGGAAGCCTGCGGCTGACTGCTCTCCTCCTGCGCGAACGCGCATGCCGGCATCAACGACGTCAGGGCAACGCCCGCGGTCAGGCTAAACCTGCGAGCGCGCAGACTCGTACACATCATCAAATCTCTCCCTGCGTTTATTTCCATTTAGTACACTCTAAAACGATAACGCCGCAAAGCAGCAGATCGAAAGCCCTCATGCTCAGCAGCAAGAACTGATCGATCCAGCGATGAATCAGCGATATTTATGCTGTTTTTTGGCGCATAAGCGCGAAATTGGCAGCTTGGAGGGCTGTTTGGTGCCCAGGTTACGATGTCGGAAGGTCCCTAAACAGGATACTTTTGAGATGGACTCTGTGCCCACAATGACGCACATTCCCTATCGTAGACGACCGCAGGAAGCGGCGCTCAGATTGGGAGAGCTGGACTTGGAGCAGCTTGAAACGGCAGGCGCCGAATGGCGGCGCTATTGGCCGATGGTCCTTGCGGCCTGCATCGGTTTTTCATTCATGTCATTCATGACGGCTGCAGCGGGCGTTTTCATGGATCCGCTTGCCGCCGAGTTTCATTGGGGTCGTACCGAACTCTCGCTCGGGATGGCCATTGCCTCGATGCTTTCGATCCTGTGCTCGCCTTTCATCGGCATTCTCATCGACCGTCACGGCTCGCGGCGGATGGCGCTGCCCGGCCTCGTCCTGACGAGCCTCGCCATCGCCGCCTTCTCGCAGGCCAACGGCTCTCTAGCCCAATGGCTGGGACTGTGGATCGCATGGGGCGTCGTCGCACTGCTGGTGCAGTCGACCTTGTGGTCCGCCGCAATCGCCAGCGTGTTCCGGGTCGGCCGGGGGCTGGCGCTGGGCGTGACCATGTCCGGCACGGCCCTCGCGCAAGTCGTCGCCCCGCCTCTGTCCAATTATCTGATCGACATGTTCGGCTGGCGATCGGCCTATGTCGTACTCGGTTTGGGATGGGGCGGATTTGCCTTGCTACTGTCTGCCTTCTTCCTTTTCGACGTGCGCGATCGTGCGCGCCGGCAATCCCTTCAGACGCAGGGAACCGCCGAGGAGACCGTAATTCTTCCAGGCCTCGCCATTGGCGAGGCGTGGCGCGATGTCTCGCTATGGAAGGTCGCGGCGGCGACGTTCCTCGTTCTGACCGTCACGATTGCAGTGGTCGTGCACCAGTTTCCCATTCTCGTCGAAGCGGGCATGAGCCGCACGCAGGCAGCCTGGCTGGTGAGCCTTTCAGGTGTCGCAGGCGTCATGGGCAAGCTCGTGTCGGGCACCCTCATCGATCGCTTCCATGCACGGATGGTCGGCGGCATTACGCTGGCATCGACCGCGATCGGATGGCCGATGCTGATGGCAGGTATTGCCACGCCCGTCACCATCGTGATCGGCATCATGATCAGCGGTTATGCCGCAGGTACCAAGATCCAGCTCTGCAGCTATCTGACAGCACGATACGCAGGCATGCGAAATTACGGAACGATCTTCGGCTTCATGACGAGCGTCATAGCGCTTGCCTCGGCGATCGGCCCGCTGGCCGCCGGGATCTCCTACGATCGGTTTGGCAGCTATACCCCGCTGCTGCTCGTCGGCGTCGCCATATCCCTGATTTCGGGCGGTCTGGTCTTCAGTTTGCGCAGCTATCCGGACTGGGGCGTTCAGGCGCCTGCCCGGGCATGAGGATGGCGCGATGACTGCAACAGACGAAGTGACCCGCAGCGGGCTGCCGACCGCAATTGTCGTGGGCGCGGGCGGTCTCGGCATGGCCGTCGCCCGGCGGCTGGCACAGACCCATCACATCGTTCTTGCCGACATCGATGCGGCGCTGGCTGCGCGTCAGGCGGCCGCGTTGATCGAGGAAGGCGGCGAGGCCACGGCGTTCCCATGCGATGTCACGTCGGAAACTTCGGTCGCCGCCCTGGGGCAACTGGTGCGCGGGCGAGGCGGCTTTCGCTCCCTCGTCCATGTCGCGGGACTGTCGATCGCTGCGGGTAATTTTGCCGCCATCGTGAACGTCAACTTGCGCGGGCCTGCGCTCGTGGCCCGCGAACTGCTGCCACTGGCCGGACCCGGCATATGCGCGGTGCTGATCGCATCGATGGCCGCGCACTTGTCGAGCGCCGACGGCACTGCTGCGGAGATACTCTCGGATCCCACACACGCAGACCTCGCGTCTCGCCTTGCAGCCCATCTCGGGCCTCAAGGCGCAACTCCGTCCGCAGCCTACGCGCTTTCGAAGATCGGACTGCTCAAATACGCCCGCGCGTCCGCATCCGACTGGGGCCGCCGAGGCGCGCGCATCGTGTCGCTGTCGCCCGGCATGATCGCCACACCCATGGGCAAAGGCGCCTATGCCGAAAGCCCGAACAAGGCGCGCATGTTTGCTCGAAGCCCGCTCGGCCGCGAGGGCGCGATGCACGAAATCGCCGATGCCGTGGAATTCCTCGTTTCGGATCGGGCCTCCTTCATCAGCGGCACCGACCTGCTGGTCGATGGTGGCCTTAGCGCAGCCCTCACGTACACGTGATCAGTCGGGAACTTCCTGTTCCGCCTTCATCTGGAAACGGGCTCGGATGCGGCGCGCCCAGACTTTTCGGCTGTACTGGCTGGCAATGGCGGCAAGTTCCGGATCGCCCTGAATGAGTGCCCCAAATTCCATCAGCCGGGCATTGCGCCAGCTCTGGACGAAACGGCGATGTTCAGGCGAAACATCGTCCGCTGCCGGTCCCTGGTAAGTCCTGCGCGAGAACGCAACGTTGATGTCGAAGATGAGCTTGATGTACGCACTGTCAGCCAGCTCGAACACAATATCCTGCGTCGCGCGCTCGAGTTCCCGGACTTCGTCGAAACCGGCATCGTCGGCGACCGCGCGGGTCCGCTCCACGAGAGTCGCCGTCTTCTCCACGATCACGTTATGCGGTGCATGAGCGGCCTTGCGCATGGCCTCGACCCATAACGCAGTGGCGATGACGGTGACATCCTCCGGCGGCACCTCCATCATCGACAGGTACATGCTGACAATGGATTCGATCGTTTTCGAGTCCGGCCGGGATGCGAAATAGCCACCGGCATTGCCGCGGCGAACGGCAAGAAAGCCCTCGCGCTCAACCAGCCTTGCAGCTTGCCGAACGGTAGCCCGGGCAAAGCCAAGCTCGGAGATAAGCGCCTCTTCCCGGCCAATATAGGTTCCGGGCTCGCGCGCGAGGACGATCTCTCTCAACTTGTCCGCCGCGGTGTCGAGTGCCGTTCTGCTTTTGCGCTTGTCCATGCTGCACTCTCAAAACACGAAACCGATCGCTTCGTCCAGTCTGTTCGTCTGGGCGATGCGGCACGCCCTATGCTGTGCTTGACAGCCTTAGAGTATCCTTTTTAAGATCGATCTCAACAGGAGTCGGAGCGTAATGCGCGCTCAATAACCAATCAGGACTCATTTTGGAGAGAGACATGTCACGTCTTCCTTGGGATATGAGCGGCCGTGTCGTCGTCATTTCGGGCGGCAATGCCGGCATCGGGCTCGGTTTTGCGCGCGGCATCGCACGTGCGGGTGGTGACGTCGTCATCTGGGGCCGCCGTCAGGACCGGAACGAAGAAGCTGCGCGCGAACTCGCGGAGTTCGGCGGCCATGTCTTCACGCAAGTGGTCGACGTGGCCGACGAAGCCCGGGTGATCGAAGCCTTCGCCGAGGCCGTCGAGGAAATGGGCCGCGTCGATGGCGCCATCGCCAACGCCGGCCTCATGAAGAACCAGGGCTGCTTCACCAATATGACCGGCGAGGCATGGCACGACCTGCTCTCGGTCAACCAGCACGGTGCGTTCTATCTGGCCCGCGAAGCTGCACGCCACATGCGCACGCGCGCCGAAGCCGGCGATCCGGGCGGTTCGATCCTGTTCTGCGCCAGTCTTTCCGCCGTCACCGGCTCGATCGGCATGCAGCATTATAACGCGTCGAAGGGCGCCATGGCGGCGCTCGCACGCGGCATCGCAGTCGACCTTGGCAAGTACGGCGTTCGCGCGAACACCGTTTGCCCGGGCTATACGGAAAGCGAGACGGTCAAGGATCAGGGGCCCGATTCCCCGCTTGGCAGTCAGGTGCGCGAGCGCTGCCCGATCCCGCGTTTCGGCAACCCGTCCGATTTCGAAGGTATCGGCGTCTACTTCATGAGCGATGCCTCAAGGTATCACACCGGCGACCTCGTGCGCGTCGATGGCGGCTGGATGGCGAATGCCGGCAAGCTCAATACTTCGGCGGAGCGCCGGGCATGAGTGCTGCACCCATAAAGGACACTAAAAAGGTCCAGACCAAAGTCTTCCGGGTCGAACAGTTCCGCGATCCCAAGCTCGCACCGGAGCGCCGCGCCGAACTCGAAGCGGCCGAAGCCGAGCCGCTCGATATGAGTGTCGAAAGTGTTCTGGCCGATGCCAGGACGCAGACCGGGCTTTCCGATTTCGGCCCGATGGATTTCACGCAGCGCCTCGGCGCGCTTATCGGGGAGGTTTCGGCCAACACGAACCTCTGGCGTTTCGCCAAGGCCCAGTTCCGCGCCTCTTGCGTGAAGCAGGCCGCCAACCGCCTCAAGAACAAGGCCTTCCTCGACAGCCATCCGGAGATCGACGCAGAGGTCATCGACCGTCCGATCATCATCGTCGGACTACCGCGTTCGGGAACGACGCACCTTGAGAACCTGATCGCGGCGGACCGACGCTTGCGCCACCTTCCGGTCTATCTTGGATCGGAAGCGGTGCTGGCTCCCGGCGAAACGCCGGGGCCCGACGGCCTTGACCCGCGCTGGGTTCGCTCGACCGCGCATTGGGACCGCATGAAGCAGAACGCGATCATGGCGGCCATGCACGAGCATTCGCCCGACCATGCATGCGGCGAAAACGAGCTGCAAATGCCGGACTTCACCACCTACCAGTGGGAATGGATGGCCGAAGTCCCCGCCTGGCGCGATTACCTGCTCGGCCACGACCAGACGCCGCACTATGCCTATGGCAAGCGCATGCTGAAGGCGATTGCGCTTCAGTTCCCGTCCGATCGACGCTGGATCCTGAAGGGCAATCAGCATAGCGAGCAGATCCCCGCGCTGATCGCGAACTATCCGGACGCCTATATCGTCCAGATCCACCGCGACCCACTGGCATTGCTGCAATCGGTGCTGACGATGCGCGGCCTTTCCGTACTGGCACACCAGAAGCAGCCGGATATCCAGGCCCACGTGGCCTATTGGGTCGACCGCATCGAGCGCATGCTGCGCGCCTATCTGCGCGACATGGATGCGGTCCCTGCCGGGCAGCGGCTCGACATCCTGTTCGGCGACGTGATCGCGGATGATGTCGGCACTGCCCAGCGCGTTCTCGAATTCGCCGGACTTGAAGCGTGCGCCGAAAGCGTGGCGGATATGCGCGACTATATGGAAAGTCACCCGCGCGGGAAAGACGGACGGGTGATCTACGATCTGGCGGGCGACTTCAATCTGGACATCCCTGCCCTGCGCCAGCGCTTCGCATTCTACACCGATCGCTTTCAGGTGAAGCAGGAAGTCAAGTGAAGCCAACCTCAGGCCGATGGAGGGCGAACTCGCGGTGCGAGCAAGCCTTCATCGCGCTGTTGACCATGCCCACGCGGCCGGGAGCAAATGACATGCAATCCACCATTCGCGACGCTAACCAACCCCTCAACGCCCAGATCATCAATGACGGTGCCGGCAAGCAGGATGCCGTCGATCTGGGCAGCGGCATCTTCATGTCGAAGGACGTCTCGAACCTCTATCTGGTGACGACCCCGGCCGGCAGCGTGCTCATAAACACCGGCATCATCTACAGCGCCGCCGAGAACAAGCGGCGCTTCGATGCGGTGACCGACAAGCCGATCCGAAAGATCGTCTTCACCCAGAGCCACGAGGACCACATCGGCGGCTGGCCGACGTTCAACACGCCCGATATCGAGACGATCGGGCAAGCCAACCTGCCTTTCGTCCGCACGCAGTTCCGCGATCTCGGCCCGGCCATGGGCGCCCGCTCGCGCCGTCTCTGGAGCCGCGATCAGAAGCAGGAACTGACCGAACGGCCCGAACCGGTGCTGACGACCACGTTCCACGACAGTCACGCCTTCGAACTCGGCGGACGGCGCTTCGAACTGCTTTCGGTTCCCGGCGGCGAAACGGTCGATTCGCTCGTCGTATGGCTACCGGAGGAGAGGATCGTCTTCACCGGGAACATGACCGGCCCGATCTTCGGACACGTGCCCAACCTCTACACCCTTCGCGGCGACCGCTACCGCTATGTTCAGTGGTACATCGACAGCGTCCAGCGCGTGATCGACCTGAAGCCCGAATTGCTGATCACCGGGCACGGCGAGCCGGTGCGCGGTGCGGAGAATATCCGCGCCAACCTCACCAGGATGCGCGATGCAGCGCAATATCTGCGCGATGCGACGTTCGAGGGCATGAACGCAGGCAAGCCGCTCTGGGAGCTGATGGAAACGATCAAGTTGCCGCCGGAACTCGCCATCCCGCAAGGCCACGGCAAGGTTCCCTGGATCGTTCGTTCCATCTGGGAAGAGCATCTGGGCTGGTTCCGGTACGAGTCCTCGTCCGAACTCTACGCAGTCCCGCCGCAAGCCGTCCTTGGCGATCTTATCGAACTTGCCGGAGGCGGAGCGGCCGCGCTCGAACTTGCCGCGCGCTATCTTGGCGAAAACCAGCCGCTCAAGGCGCTGCATGTGGCAGAGGCTATCAAGGACGGATCGCCGGCCCATCGCCGGGCGCTGGAACTCCAGCTTGCCGCCCAGACCGCCATTCTCGAAGCTGCCGGACGCGAGAACTTCAGCGAAGTCCGCTGGCTTGAAAGCGAAATCCGGCGCCTCGAAGCGGCGCTGGCGGGAGACGATTGATGATCCACCCTCGCCTCTCCGTCGATGCGATGTGTTCGTTCCAGTGGCCTTTCGAGCGCGAACTGGCGCTGTGGAAGGACATGGGCGTACGCCATGCCGGACTGCTGATGAACAAGGTGGCGGAGGATCCCGATCGCCATCTCGGCGCGCTCGACGATGCCGGCATTCACATCAGCACGCTGATCACCGCCGGCTTCCAGCTTGGCGATCGATCCTCATGGAACGCAATTCGCGCAGTACAGAAGGCGATGATTGATCTGGTCGCGGCGCATAAGGGCCATTCGATCTATTTCACGACCGGACGCACGGTAAATTGTGATTGGGACGAAGATCTGGCCTTGTTTGCCGAAGCGGTTGCACCAACGGTAGCGCATGCCCGCGAATGCGGTGTGATCGCGGCGTTCGAGCCAAGCCTGAGGACGAGTGCCTCTTTCTGCACGACACTGGCGGATGCCATTGAGATTGCCGAGACGACCGGCCTCGGCATCGTTTCCGATTTCAGCAACAACTGGATGGAGCGAGGACTTCGCGAGACCCTCAAGCGGGCCATGCCGCATATCGCGCTTGTCCAGATCGGCGATATCGCAATTTCCGGGAGAGGTGGTCGTTCCCATATCGGCCGGGGCGACCTGCCACTTCAGCGCATGATGAGCGACGTGCTGGACGCAGGGTATGAGGGCATCTTCGATCTAGAGGTCGTGCCTGCCGATTACACTGCCGAAACGAACGAGGACGAACTGCGCGCTGGGATCAGCGCCGCTTCGGACTTGCTTCATGCCATGAAGATCTGAAAACCCACGCATCTGAACGAAACGACCCGGAAAAACGGGCCCCGCAAACGGGTAAGGAGAGGTTGAAATGTCCGAGACTTTTGCCGGCAAGACGGCGCTCATCATCGGTGCAGGCCAGAATATCGGCCGCCGGATCGCGCAGGAATGGGCCGCCCGCGGCGCCCGCGTCGCCGTGGCCGACATCAGCCGCGAAGGCGCCGAGGAAACGGCCGAAATCCTGCGCAAGTCAGGCACCGAAGCGATCGGCCTGCACTGCAATGTCATGGACGAGGAATCGGTGGCGGCCACCATCGACGCCGCCGAAAAGGCCCTCGGAGCGCTCGACATTCACATGAACAACGCCGGCATCCTCTCGGGCGGCAATCCCGAGGATATTCCAATGACGGAATGGCAGCGAATGTTCGACGTGAACCTCTTCGGCATGGTCCGCGCCAACAACGTGATCGTGCCGCGCATGATCGCGCGTGGATCGGGCCATATCGTCAACACCGGCAGCTTTGCCGGTCTCTATCCCTTCGCCGCGAGCCGGGTTCACTACGCCGCCTCCAAGGCGGCCGTGATCTCTATGTCGCAGAACCTCGCGCTCTATCTGAAGCAGTTCGGCGTCAGCGTCAGCTGCCTCTGCCCCGGGCCGGTGATGACGAGTTCGCCCGATGCCATGAAGCATTTCAGCGAGAATTACGTGATGCGCGCGCCGGGCAGCCACCTTGCGGTCAAGACCCAGCAGGAGACGGCGAAAGTTCTGTCCGACGGCATGGAGGCCGGCCGCATCCTCATCCCGACGCACGAAGAGGCGTGGGAGACACTGGTCGAAGTCGCCGCCGATCCGGATGCCTTCGTCGAGAAGAAGCATCGCGAGTTCCTCGCGGGCGATCCGGGGCGGCCAGGCATCACGCAGGACGTGATCGATTCCATCAAGGCCTGAACGGGAGACATCGGATGGCATTGCTCGATCCTCAAGAGCGCACGGAGCGCGGCCAGACCGTTGCACAGGCCGTGACCGCGCGGGACATCACCGCACCGGTCAGTCCTGTCGAAGCAAGCTGGCGGGATTTCGTCTTCGCGGAAATCTGGAACCGCCCTGGCCTTGACCGCCGCACACGCTACCTCATCGCGATTGCCAGCGCGGCGTGCAGCAACGGCCCGGCCGATCTGCTCGACGACTACATCCGTGGCGCGCTCTCCGGCGGCGAACTGAGCCAGATCGAACTGCGCGAAGCGGCGCTGCATCTGGCCGTCTACACTGGCTGGTCGCGCGGGTTCGAACTGGACCGCGCCGTCACCCGCGTCACCGCCGAACTGGGCATGACGCCCTGCCCCTTCGCGCCGATCCGCAGCGAGCCATGGGATCCGCAGGTTCGCATTCAGGAGGGGATCGATGAGTTCGACGCCGTCATGGGCTTTCCCGGACCTCCGCCGGTCACGCCCTATTTCGAGGCCGGTATCGACAGCTTCGTGTTCGGCGAGATGTGGAAACGGGCCGGACTGGACCAGCGATCGCGCCGCTGGATCACTCTGGTCGGCGTATCGGAAAGCTGCGCGACAACACCGATCAAGACGCATTTCTTTGCAGCCATGGCGAGCGGCAACTGCGCGCCGGAAGAATTGCAGGAATTCGTCCTCCAGTATGCCGTCCATGCCGGATGGCCGAAAGCCTCGGTCATCCAGAGCGCGGTCCTGGCCATGATCAAGAACTACAAGGCCGGCCTTGGCTGGGACGCATGAGAGAGATTTCGCAATGTTGAATACGGCATTCATCGGCCTCGGAAGCCAGGGCGGCCCTATGGCAGAGCGCATGCTCGCTGCCGGCTTTCCGCTTACGGTCTGGGGCAGGCGCCGCGAAGCGCTTCAGCCCTTCGCCGAAAAGGGAGCCGTGCTGGCCGAGAATGTTGCGGCTCTTGGAGCGGCCGCCGATCATGTGGGCATTTGCGTAGTCGACGATGCCGGTGTTGCCGAGGTCTGCAACGCGCTCGTCCCGTCGATGCGTCCGGGAAGCCTGCTGGCGGTGCATTCGACGATCTTGCCGGAAAGCTGCGAAGCGCTTGCCGCCATCTGCGAGGCGCGAAGAATCGCGTTTGTCGACGCGCCGGTGAGCGGAGGCGGCGGTGCCGCCACGGCCGGAACGCTGACGGTCATGTGTGGAGGAAGCGCCGCCGCCTTCGAGCAGGCCCGCCCCATCTTCAAAGCCTTTGCAGGTACGCTCGTCCATCTGGGCGGTGCCGGTGCCGGTCAGCGTGCCAAGATCGTGAACAATGCCCTGATGGCGGCAAACATGGGCAATGCCCATGCCGCGATTGAGGCGGGCCGGGCTCTGGGCATGGCGCCCGAGGCGCTGAAGGACCTCATCAAGGCCAGCAGCGGGCGCAGCTTCGGCTTTGAAGTCTATGCGCGATTGCCCGAACCCAAGGCGTTTTCCCACGGAGCGGCATTGCTGCGAAAGGATGTAGACCTTCTGCGCGCCATTCTCCCCGACGGATCAGACACGCGGACACTGGGTGAAGCCGCGGACCATTTCCTGGAAGAGGCCGTCGCGCCCTGATGAAAACGCTTGATGCGCGCCGTTAACCGGCGCGCATCATTTCGAAGCTTTGCCCCATGTGCTGCGGAAAGCCGTCCTCTGCAGGATGGAAGGTCCACAAGCGGTTGGTATCCCGGATCGCGTCGAAGTTGCCGCCAACGGCATCGATGGTCCAGTCCGGAGGGTAGAGCCCGCCGTCTCGATAATGAAGGCACGCGCGACACGCCCGCCCAATCGAAACGACGACCGCTCATGTCGCTTTCAAAGTTGTACCGCCAGCCGCCCAAAGAGGGGCGCCGCGCGCTTCTCTGAGCGACCGAATAGTGCGTCCGCCACGGTCCGTCAGGCCGTATTCGACCGCCAGCTCCGCGTTGATGAAAGTGCCGCCCGAACGCGAACCGACTGGCGAGTCCATTGCGAGCGGACTTCCTTCATCGGAATTTCGCTCCCAATTCGATGCCGTACGTAACGGGCGAGTTCCAGACGGCACCCGTCCCCAGCGTGTTGAAGAGCACTTGCGTGCTATACCGCCGATTGGTGACATTGTCCCCGAACACCGCAACCGTATAGCGATCGGAAGGATCGGTCCATTCCGCGCGCAGGGCCAGAACTTCGTAGCCCTTCTGCTTGAACTGCTCGGAAGGATCGAAGTAGAAGCTGGAGGTATAGTAGAGGTTGCCGGACAGCGCCAGCCTGCCGCCGCCGAGATCAAGGCCATAGCTAGCCCCGATGTTGCCGGTGAACTCAGGCGCCCGCTGCATCTTGAAGCCCGAGGCATCAGTCGACGTCTGCGTCAGCGCGCCGGGGCCGGTGCCGCCGATATCCTTCGGAATACAGGCCATCGAATTGGCAAGATCGGTAACCGCCGGGTCGCAGTAGCTGTAATAGGGCGCGTCGGTGAACGACTTGTAGCGAGCATGGGTCCATGACGCGCCAGCCTGCACCGAGAACGCGCTGCTGACCTTGTAGCGCAGCTGCGCCTCTAGACCGTAGATTTCCGAGGACGCGGCATTGCGGATCTGGGCCGTGCCGTTCTGATAGCTGGAGACCTGCAGGTTCTTGTAGTCATAGTAGAACCCGGCAAGATCGGCCGAGAACACCCGGTCGTCGTACTTGTAGCCCACTTCGAAGGCGTTGATCTTCTCCGGCTTCACCGGCTGCTGCGAATAGCCGCCGACGTTGAGGATGCCCGCCTTGTAGCCCTTGGTGTAGGAGGCATAGACGCTCGATTCCTCGCTCGGCTTGAAGCGGATCACCGCGCGAGGCGTGAAGCTGTCGTTCTTCAGGGTGGAAACCGGAATGTGCACGCCCGCACCGCCCGTCCAGGGAATCGATTCGCCGTTGGGTCCGGTGAAGCTCGTGGTCGTGAAATTGGTGATGAAGTAGGCATCGCCGACGATATCGTGGCTATAGCGTCCGCCCAGCGTCAGGAACAGCTTGTCGCTCACTTGATATGTCGCATCGAGGAAGGCCGCATAAGACTTCGTCGTGGTGCTCGACCCGCCGAACGGCGCATAGGGCAATCCACCAAAGCTGGCGCCGATGTCCCAGGTGTCGCGGATCTGGAAGTAGTTGAGCCCGGCAGTCCATTGCAGCGGCGAGCCCGGCTTGGAGTTCAGCAGGAATTCCTGGCTCCAGGTCTCGTCGTTCACGCCGACGTAGATGTTGAACATCGGGATCGCCGTGGCATCAAGATCGCCGTAATAGGGCGACAGGTCCTTGCGATATTGCGTGTAGGACGTGAAGTCCGCAAAGCCCATATCCGCCTTGAGCGTGACCTGAAGGGCATCGGAATTCGACCGGAAGCTCACCGGAGTGTTCAGCAGGACGTCACTGGGCTTGGTCGCGAAAGTCGAGGTCGGGGCATAGAGATAGACGAGCGGCAGCCCCTTGGAACTGGACATTCCGTAAATGGCTTGCCCGGCCGCCGACACCTTGTCGAAGAAACCGGCGCCGCCGGACTGGTCTACGTAGGCATTGACCAGCTGGGTGGTGGGATCGTCGGTCTCGGCATGGATCCAGCGCAGCAACAGCGAAACGTCATCGGTCAGATCGGCCTTCATGCCGACCCGGATCGACCAATCCTCGGACTTGCCGATCTTGTCGTTGCCGTTCGAAACATCGGTGAAATAGCCGTCGCTGCGCCGGTAGAGCCCCTCGACGTCCATCGCGACCCGGTCGCTGATGCCGAACGTGGCATAGGCCTGCGCGTTCACTGCATTGAAGCGGCTGTAGCTGATCTTGGCCTCACCGCTCGTTTCGGTGCTGGGATCGTCCGTGGTGATGATGATCGCGCCGCCCGTGGTATTGCGGCCAAACAGCGTTCCCTGCGGCCCCTTCAAGACCTGGATACTGCGCACGTTGAGCAGATCGAAGTCCGACATGTAGGTGTTGGCCTGGAAGAAGCCGTCGACATAGATACCGACGTTGGGGCCGCCGCCGGAGGTCGTGATGGCGGTACCTACGCCGCGAATGGTCGGTTGGACGGCAGGGCCCTGTGTGTCGAAACGCAGGCCCGGCGTGATCCTTGCGGTGTCGGACAGCTTTTCGACGTTGGCGGTCGCAAGCTGCTCGGGACCCAGCGAGGTGACGCTGATAGGTACATCACGCGATGCTTCCGCGCGGCGCTGGGCGGTGACCACGATTTCCGTCGAGGTCGGCGCGGGCGCGGCCTTGTCGCCTGTCGATTGCTGGGCGAATGCCATGGCCGGCCAGCTAGCCGTCACGCAGGCCATCATGAGAACGGACGCGGATCGCGCGGTGTATAAGCCTGCCATGAAAATCTCCCTGGCTGCGTCGCGTATTTCGCGCACAGTCTCTTGGTTTGGTCGCCGAAGCGCCTTCGGCGTTTCCGGTCAAATGGCCCGCAAAAGCGGCGTTAAACTTGACGGATCGCGACATTTCGGTGTCGCGCACAGAACTTCGCTGCCGCGATAACAGGCGGTTTGAACTTGCCAGAACCGCCAATTCCGCCAGCATGACCAGACGGAAAATCCATCATTTAGTATGATGCTTGAAGCCGGAGGATCTAAACAACGCGGATCGATCGCGATTTTCGTGCCGCAAATATCGTCGTCAAATTCGATGAAAAGTCGAATTTCGCGTTTATTCGTAAAACGTGCGCTCGACCCGATCCTGCAAACCCGGAAGATCGCCACCAAGGGAAGCAGCGTTGCAACAGGTGCACCATTGGCGCGACGCCTCCGTTCTACCTGCTTCGCAAAATACGGCGTATTCGCGCTTGTCTCGGCCGTTATTCTGTAATTTTCGAGCGACAGCGCAAAAATATTCGTAGGGCAACCTTCTCAAGCTCTGCTGCTGTCCATCCCCCGCCCCTCGGATAACCCAACAGAAAAGCTGCATTAGCAACTGAGGTCATTCGCACCTGCGATGAATGCCTGTTGGCGGCAGGCATTGCCGGTCGGTGAATTGAGCTGAGTGAGCCTTCCAGTGAGAATGGTTTGTTCCGACATGTCGGAATTCGATTACCTTTCCGAGTGAACAGGAACGAAGATAATCTCGCTAGAACAGGCGCGCAGGGTAATTTCCGTCGCTCACGCGAAGGGTCACGAGCTCGCACTTGCCCCCCTCACGATTGCGATCCTGGATACCGGCGGACACGTGCTGTACTGGAGCGAGAGGACAATGACGCATACAGCCCTCCGCTGATCGCCATGGGCAAGGCCGCCGGGGCCCTCGCGATGGGAGTTTCAAGGCGACCCCAGGCAAAGACTTCGCGCCCCTTCAAACTGAACCAGGTCCGCGTCTTATGGCCCTTCGACCTCTGCAAAACCCGTGCGCGGGATCAGGCAGACCCCATGTATCTGCCGCCATTTACGCTGATGGTCTGGCCGGTGATGTAACCAGCGTCGGGCGAAGCGAGGTAGGCACAAGCGGCAGCGATGTCCTCGCCAACCCCCAGACGGCCGACCGGGATGGTCTTTCCAAATGCTTCCATATCGAGCGTTGTCGCACGGCGCAGCATCGGCGTGTCGATGGAGCCTGGGGGGACCATATTGAATGTGACGCCGCTCTTGCCGAATTCGAGGGCCAATGCCTTGGTCAGTCCGAGCAAACCGCCTTTACTGGCGACATAATGCGCCTGGCTGGGCGAGCCGCTCTGAGTCGAGGAGGATGTGATGTTGATGACCCGGCCCCACCCGGCATCCAGCATTGCGGGCAGCATCTCGCGGATGCACAGGTGCGGTCCTGTCAGGTTGATGCGCAGCATCTCCTCCCACATGGCGACGTCCTGATCGAAATACCGGACATGTGGGCCGATCCCGGCATTGTTGACAAGAATGTCGATCGGGCCGAGCGCGGTTCGGGTCTCATCCGCTGCCGCCTTGATCGCGGCCTCATCGGCGCAATCGACGGCGAGGGCGATGGCGGCATCTCCAGCATCGGTGATGCCCTTTGCGGTTTCGGCTGCGGCATCGCCATTGATATCCCATACCGCCACTTTGGCGCCGTCGCGAGCGAAGCGCTCAGCGATCGACCGCCCCATGCCCGAGCCAGCGCCAGTGACGACGGCGACTTTCCCGTTAAGCGGTGCGGGGATCATTTTCATCTGTTCTCTCCTCGGGGTCAGTGCATTTTTTCGCCGGATGCAAAAGCTGCCGGTGCTTGTCCGCGAAGGCGACAATGTATGCACCTGCGCCTTCAGGCCACCGGCGCCGCTTTTTCAGCGCCACCGCGATGGGATGATTGGGAAATCGATCAAGCCTGTGGCCCCCCGCTCTCAGCGCCTGCGCAATCCGGTGTTTCCCTCCAGCAGGTCGAAGCGCATTGTGTTGAAGACCATCGCAGCCATGACGTATTGGCCGACTAGGCCGGGTAATTCCATGAGTTGCGGTTCGCTCCAGCGACTGGCCAGCACCTCCCACGTGGCGTCGGCAATGGCATAGTCACCCATCAACTCTTCCACCGCGCGCACGACTGCCCGATCGAAGTCATCCCAGCCGTCAGCATCCGACCCTTGGGTAACGCGCTCGACTTCCTCGTCCGAAAGTCCGGCCTGTTTGCCATAGACGAGGTGCTGCCCCCATTCGTAGGGCGTTCGCGACAGCCACGCGACCCGCAGCACCGCCAGTTCTCGTTCGCGCGCAGGGATGCAGCCGCCCCGGCCAAGTTCGTTGCCCAATTGCAACTGAGCCCGGTACAGCCCGGGATGCTTGAACATGATGCCGAAGATGGACGGAATGTCCGACGTGTCGATGGCTTCGACTTTGGAGAAAGTCTCCGCGATCAGCTGCCGTGCCTCATCGGTAAACTCGTGCGGGTCCAGCGGGGCGATGCGGGGATTTCCCGAAACTTGCGCATCGCGTGCATCGATGTCGAAATGCGTCGGACCGGATTGAATGCGGCAGTCGTTCATTGTGGACTTTCTTGAAACGGCGAAACCCCGCTCAGATGCGACTGGCAAGCGCTTCCACCCGGAATGGCGATAGCGTATCGAACCGGCCGTGGGGCAATCCAGAATTGCTGGAACAAAGATATGACGCAAACCACACATCGCTACTGAGGAAGCAGGCCGCGGACCGCCCGACCATTGCGGGTCGGGCGGTCCGACATACCATCAGAACTTCTTGGTTACGCCAAGCTGGACGATGCGGCCGATGCTGAAAGCACTTCCCTGCGTGGTATCGTAGCCTTGCCCGGCAGCCGAGCGGAACTCGGGCGGCGCCGCGTCAAACAGGTTCTGGACGTTCAGCGTGAAGGACAAGTCGCTTGCCCAGACAGACTTGGATTTCACGTCGTACTTGAAGAACAAGTTGATCGCGTCGAAGGCGGATACCCGGGTCTGACCGAATTCAACCGTGCCTCGCTTGTAACCCGAAGTGTGGTTCCAGGTGATCTGCGCCCGAAGCCCGCCGACCCGCGTGCCCAAGGTGCCCTGGATGCGGAATACCGGGGTATTGAACGCCAAATCGTCGGCGACCGGCAGCGAAGGAAGCGCCTGCGACTTCTGCGAAAGCCGGTAGTTACCCGCAACGCTCGCGTCGAACGAGGCGAAGCTGGTGTCGAGCACATAGTTTGCCGAAAAATCGATCCCGTCGAGCTTTGCGGTACCGAGGTTTCTTGCCCGCGTGTCGAGCGCGACAAGAACCGGGGAACTTGTGCCGCCCGAAGTGATAATCGCCTGACTGGTCGACGTAGGGTTCGCAACGGTGAAGTTGAAATTGGCCGGATCGAACTGGGTAAGGTAGTTTGCAAGCTCCTGACCGCTGGGCCGAACGGCATAGAGCTGCGGGAAGTTGGCATAGTAATCGCTGAGATCCGCGCCGGTCACCGGACGGCCAATCGTGCCGGTAAGGTCGATGTTGTAATAGCTCGCATTCAGCGTGAGCCCGGGCACGAACGGCGGATCGATCTGTGCGCCGATCGACCAGTTTGTCGCCTTCTGCGGCTGGATGCCCGGAGCCGTACCCGAGACGAACAGGCCGATTTCACCGGGACCTGCGGTGACCCCGGGCGGTGTGCGCAGGAATGCCGCAGGCACCGTCGCCACCGAGGACGCCAGAACGCCAAGCTGATCGACCGGCGAAGGCGCCGTGAAGGATTTGCCCCAGTTTCCTCGGATCGCGATCCACTCGACCGGGCGCAGAGTTGCCGCGAACTTCGGATTGAAGGTGTCGCCGAAGTCGTTGTACTTGTCATACCGCGCCGATGCCGAGAGTGTCAGCTCGTTGAGGAACGACATGGCATTGTCGTCGCTGACGATCGGGATGGACAGTTCCCCGAAGACCGAGTCCACCTTCTGGGTATAGTTCGTCGGATCCTGCAGGGCATAAGTCGACGCATTCGACGTACGCCGCGTGAAGTTGTCCTGCATGTGCTCATAGCCGGCGGCGGCTCTCAGCATGCCGCCGGGAAGCGCGAACACCGGCCCGTTGACGATGGCCCGGTAGTCGAACAATTCGTTCCGGCCGGTACCCGTGGCGTAGCGGAGCAGTCCGGAGGCGACGCCCGGAGCGGTCGAGCCCACGTCGTAAGGGTTGAGTGTGCCGGCCGCGAGAGCTGCCGATTGGGCCGCTGCGCTGATCTGGGCGTTGCTGAACGAAGTCGTCGACAGGCCGTAGCTGAACAGGCCGCTGAACTCCCAATCCGAGCCGAGTTCGACCGAGAGCGAAGGCGCCACGCGCCATGTTTCGAGATCGGTTTCCTGCGTCGCCGAACGGGTTCCGTAAAGCGGGCTGTAGTCGTATTTGACAACCTGGGGCAGTCCCGCGTTGACATCACCCGTCGGGCGGTAGAACGGCGAAGCGCTGGTAAGGGTCGCCTGACCCGCTGCGCCCGTTCCGAGAGCGCCCGTCCCCAACGTACCGCCAATCTGATCGATCGAGCGATTGGCGTACAAAGCCGTCATGTCGAAGCGGACATTGCTGGAAAGGTGCTGGTTGAGCCGGGCGAAGACAGTGTGCAGTGTCGTCGTCGGATAGATGGCGACGGGATCCGAGAAATCGCAGACATTGGGGCCTCCCGCCACAATACCGGATCCGGATGGGATGTAGGACCTTCCGCCGACAGTCACGTTGGGCTCGGCGCAGTTGCGACCAGTCGGAATATTGGTGTTCCAGTCGACCTGCTTCACCCAGTCCCGATCGGAGCCGAACACGCTGTCGTGATGGGAATAACCGTACGCGACATAGAGGCCACCTGACCCCCAGTCCTTGCCGGCAATCGCACTTGCATCGACCGACTGATAGTCCTCGCCGATGCCGTAACGGGCGTCGACCTGCACACCGTTGAAACGATCGCGGGTGACGAAATTGATCACGCCTCCAAGCGCGTCCGAACCATAGACTGCCGAGCCGCCGTCCGTCATCGCCTCGACCCGCTGGATCACGCCCGGGGCGATAATGTCGGGATCGACGGCAACCTGCTGGATGCCGGCACCGACGACGCGCTGGCCGTCGAAGAGGACAAGCGTCTGCGCACCGCCGCTCGTATTTGCTCCCGGCAGATTGCGAAGGTTCGGTCGATTGATTGGGTTGCTTGTGTTGGCGCCTGGCTGCTGCGAGACGCCCGCCGGTAGGCCGTTGAAGAAGTTGCCAACTTGGGGAATCGTGCTGAGAACCTGGCTGGTCGAGGCAGCGCCCGTCGACTGGATTTTATCTGTATCGACGTCGATAACGTTGTTACCGGCTGGAGCAATTCCGCGGATGAGCGTGCCGATCACAACGATCGGCTCGCTTGTTACCTGCTCGGCAGCCGATTGGTCCGGCGCAGGCTGCGGGGCATCGGTCTGTGCCAGCGCAGCAGTCGGCATGACAGCAATTGATGCCACCCCAAGCGCAAATCGACGGGCCGAATACTTGTACATTCTTGCCACTTATTTTTCCTCCCCGGTTAGATCCAACTCGCCGGCCTTTGCGGCCGATCGAGGCAACAAGACGCCTTGATTGGACTCGTTCTTTCGTCCTCGATTCCTCGGGACGAGTTCAGGATTTGGCTGATTTCCCCTGCTCACGGCCCATCGCGCCGTGCATCGGAGCACGGCCGGTCATGATGGACAGCCAGAGCTCAGCGCCAGGCCAAGCTCATGATTGCCGTGTGCATAGGGGATTGCAGTCGCACCCTGCTCTCCCTCCCTTGATCCGCGTGCCGGACGACTTCGTCCGACGCACAGTTTATGTTCTCATTGGGTGGAGCATGCGCCAACTCATCCGCATTTGGCTTGACCTTTCCGGACAGGCTCATCGCGCGGGCACAATGCGCTTTTGAATTCCGTGGGTGATTTTCCGAACCAACGCCTACAACTTCGAGAGAAAATCGACTGTTCCGCAAACCCCAGTCTTTCGGAAATCTCGCGAAATTCGAGATCTGTTCGCTCAAGATAATAGCGCGTGAGCTCGCAGCGAATCTCGTCCTTAAGTTCCTGAAAACTTAAGCCTTCATGCCGAAGCCTGCGCCGCAGCGTTCGAGGGTTGAGGTTCAGTGCCTGAGCCACACTGTCGCTCGAGCTGTCCCCCATAGCCAGCGAACGAAGCACCAGTCCCCGCACTTCCGCGTCGACGGGAAGCCCGCGCTTCGGAAAGTTCTCTTCCAGATGGCGGATCATGTCCCGGTAGACGTAGGCGTCCTGATTGATGACGTGGTGGCTCAGGTCCTCGGAAGAGAAAGTGATGCCGTCGGCCGGTTCTCCGAACAGGACATCGCATCCGAAATTGCGCCTATACAGAGCAGGTGAAGATACCGGCTCATGGCGAAAATGCACTCGCCGCGCTCTTGAAAATCCGCCGGTCATTTCCAATGCTTCAAGGTGACCGATAAGCAAGATCTGCTCGATAAGCTGCGCCCGATTGGCCGTATCGCTGAGCAGCAGTTCATGGCCTGCAAACGTCGTCGAATGCTCGGTATCACTGGAAAGCCAGACCCGAGCGGCCCGGCTGTGCGCGCGGCAATGTTCGCTGGCCGACCTGAGGGCGTCGCCGAAAGTTTTCGAATTGCGCATAACATTGCCGAGAGTGCCAAAACCGGCGCCCCCACATTGTCGCAACGCAAGCCGCATGCCCAAATCTCGGCATTTTACTCGCCGGGAGGCGATGTCGAGCAGACGAATCGCCTGCGTATAGGTCAGAACCCCCGAGCATTCCGAGAAGCTATGGGGGGGTATGCCCACCTCGCGCAACAAAGCTGGCAGATCGCCGCCCAGTTCCGTGACGAGGACCGTAAAGTGACGCAGCAGCGGCGCATTCAATCTCTCGAAGTCCGATCCGCCAATGTCTGCTGTCATCATCGATGTTCCTCGCCCACGCAGGCCTCGTTTACTTGAAGCAATATTTGCCAAATTCGGAGAGACTGAAGCTGCAAACTTCATCCTTTTCAGTCAACAGCGTCGCATCGACAAACCTGGGGTCGGGTGCGTAAGCCCATTACAGACCTGCGGCGCCGGCCGCCCGATGTGATGTAATGCTGAGGCTGACTAAGCTTGGTTGGGGAAACAAGCGCCTGGCGCGCGAGTTGTGCTGTTCCCGGACGACCGTGAGTGGTATTTGAGCGCCAGGCGATGACAGCCCTGCCAACGCCGAGCGACGATTGGGAAGCTGGTCGGCCATGAAGAACGGCCACAAGAGCGTTTCTTCCGCCATCGCCGTAATGCCGACGTTGTTCGTCAGGGTCTGCTGCGAGAAGTTGGGTATCGCAGTCAGCCAGCGCACGGTCGAGCGCGTTGCGGCAGGATGCCGTCAGCAGCTTGCTGCCGAAGCCAAGGGCACGTTGCGTTTTGCGACACCGCCAGGTCATCACCTTCCGATTGATTTCAGCGAGAAGCGCGTGCGTTGAAGCATAGGCCGTGCGCGTCTACGTGTTCGTTGCGACGCTGGGTTGTTCCAGGCGTTGGCACTGCAGATAGTGGTGTAAATGGCAAACAACCTTCGCCGGGCCTTCCTGCTTGAATTGCGCGTGAGCGGACGTCTGAAGTCACAAACCATGGAGCCCGCAGGCAGTCTCGAGATTGACTCCCGAGACTGCCTGCAACGCAGTAACCGTGTCAGCCCGGCTTCTTCGGCAATCGAATTTCGGCGGTGCCGGTGGCCATAGTAACGCCTTTCTGGTTCGCCATATGATGTTTGACATGGACCAGATGACGCCCGTCGGCGTCGATGGTCTTGTCGACCACTTCCGCCGTCTGAATTGTAACATCGCCGGAAAGCGCAGGACCGCGGAAGTTGGCGGCGGAATGGAGCACCATTCCGTATTCTCCCGCCCAACCGGAAAGATAATCCACGACCCAGGCGCCCATCGCGCCCCCGTAACCATAGGCGCGCGGCATCCCGATCTTGCGCGCGAACTTCGGGAAAAGGTGGCCGCGCGACGGGCCATAATATGCGCCGTCGGTGATCTCCGGATTTTCAAGCAGCATGTCAGGATCGTTCTCGCATCCCGCCATTTCTGGCGTGAAGCCAAGCGCAATCATGTCGATCTTGCGAACCTGCACAGCGCCCCAGGTGTTGATGATCCAGGCACGCCATTCGGTGGAGAAGCTTGCAATGCTGTGTGGACCGAACACACGCTCGGGCAACTGATCGCCTATGCTGATGTCATCCCACCAGCGCTCCTTGTGCCCCAGATCGCGAAGCATTCGGATCCAGCCGAGCTTGCGAATTTCCAGCAAGGCGATCTCTTCGTCGGTCCATTCGGGCTCGTCGAATTCGTCCCTGTTGACGTTCGCACCGCCGGCAGCGGCGTTGTAACGAATTGCCGTGGACCTTTGCTTCGCAAGGAGCTGGCCGTGCTGGTTCGTATAGAAATTATCGCCGCGCTGAAAACATGTCGGCCCGGCCAGTTTGGTTTCCTTGACCACATAGTCGAAGGGAATGCGTTCGTTATGAACCCAGTCGCCCGCAGCAATGCGGCGATCCTCGAACCACCATTCTTCACCGCCGAACAGCAAGTGAGAATTGGGGATGCCGCCGACACAGGCCGGTGAGGTCCCCATGCCGTCGTCGATGGCGCATGCGAAACTCTGCGGACCGACGATCCTGCCCCAACGGCTGCCTTCCGCGAAGGTCGGATCGTAGTGGAGCAGGTTGGGATAGTGCATCGCATGCGCCCAGCGGCGAATATCATTGTTCGCAATGGGTTCGCGAATGCGCGACGAGGTAATGGGTTTGCCGAGATACTGATCGATGTCCGAGCAGTCGAGAATGGGGTCGCTCATGTGCGGGCCTCTTGTTCAATAATTGGAAAACGACGGGTACGGCTACGCGGCGCGGAAAACCGGCGCTGTCGGCCAAAACGGTTGGATAAGGGCTCGCGTCAATTCGCGACCCGTTCGCTTTCGATCTCTTCGGTGCCCTTGATGGTCGTGCGATGCATGATGCGGCCCGATGCCGCATTGTACGGGTGCGAGCGGTGCAGCAGGCCGGGATTGTTGAACATCACCATATCGCCCTTCTTCCAGCGGTGCAGATAGGTGAACTGCTCCTGTGTCGACCAAGCGAGAAGGTCGTCGAGGAAGGCCCGGCCTTGCGCATGTTCCATACTGCCGATGTCATAGGCTGTCCCGCCAATGAGCATCGAGGTGCGGCCATCCTTCTGATGCCAGACGAGCGGATGCTCGGTGGCCGGGAACAGCGCATTCCAGCGGGCGAAGTCGTCCTCACTGGGCGTATCGTAAAGCTGGATGCCGATCGCCTCCATGCAGTGGATGACCCGCAGATCCTCGATCTGCTCCTTGCGGGATTGCGGCAGCGCCTCATACGCGGCGAACAGGCTGGCGAACTCGGTGTGACCGCCCTCGCTGGCCGGGCGCTCGCATTTGAGGAGAGTGCTTTTGCCCGGCACGTTGTACATCGTGCCGTCCATGTGCCACAGGTCGTTCCCTGCGATGTAATCGAGCTGGTTCTTGTCCTTGGCACCGGCATCGAGTTCGATGCGGTAGATGCCCTTTTTGCTCGTTTCCGAGTTGTCCTGCGTTGCCGCCAGATCGTGCTTCTCGCCGAAATAGTCCGAAAGACCGACGAACTGGTCATCGGTCATATGGACTTCGGGAAATACGAGAACGTCATACGTGTTCAGCGCGGCCATGATCTTGTCAGGAACACCGTCGTTGAGAATGTCCTGCGCGGCGACATGCACGTAAGCGCCAATGCGCTCGGTGATGGGTTCGAGTTCAAACCGGGTCATATAAATCTCGCGGGAGCCCTGCTGAAATGACGGCATGGAGCCGCCGAGTTTGCAAGCCTTCAAACATCCATGTCTGAAGTTCATTCAGCGATATTGCCCGTTCGTCCGCCTGCCCTCCAGATCACTTTCGAGGCTGCCGGCGCACTATCTCCCAGACGATCTTCCCGCAGTGTCACGATCGGTCAATTCTGGCAGCCGCACGATTATAGCGCGGAGGATTGGGGAAATCCCCTGCGCGACCCCGTATATGGCTATCGAAATGCGAGCCCTTCTCAGTGGCAATCAACACTCATTGTTGGCACTCCGGGCTTCGGCGCGTTCAGCCGGGCAGGCCATCGATCATGACAATCTCATCCAGATCAACGTCCCAGTCTGCACGGCTGGCGCAACAGATGTGTGCTGTCGGTCGCATTTTGATGGGTCCATCGAGACAGCCTGCTGGAATCTTGAGCAGTGCGCCATCCATCTGGACATCCGGGAGCGCTGACCCGCACTCGACGCAGAAGCTGCGTTGGTGCTGGGTGCCAGGCAGCCGAAAAGTTTTAACTTCAGCCTCTCCGGCGACCCAATGGAGTAATGCCTCAGTCGCGAAAAGATTTGCGCCATGGGCCGTGCCGCTTCCCTTTCGGCACCGCGAGCAATGGCAGAGGTAGAAGCTGTCGAAGGAACCGTGGATGTTGAAGCGAACGGTTCCGCAAAGACAGGAGCCGGAAATGTTAGACTGGTTCGAGGAAGCGGTGCCCATGAGCCTAATTAATACTCATGCAGAACCTGGTCCAGTGAGATGATCCCGTTGCCTTCGTTCATCGGGTGAAATTCGACACCGGACGAACGGCAGCCATCTCCTCATACCGGCCCCGAACCGGACAATCGCCTACCGGCCACTTCAACAAAGTTGAGAGCTATCCCAGATTTCGGCTTATGCGCCCCACGGCGCCGGCTTCAGCGAGGATATTGCGGCTATAGGAAAGCGGAATTCAGGGCGTCTGCGTCCTCTTCGCGGCAACCCGCATAGCCTCCCATCGGGAATATTGCTCCCGCTTTGACGGATCCGCATCCTCACGTCCCGCAAGCCAGAACGCGAACCAGTCGATCGAACGATCGTACGTCGCGAGGCGATGAGCCGGCTGCCACTTGTCATGAAACTCGTCGGGATAGACGAAGAGTTCCACGGGCTTTCCGGTTTCGCGAAGCGCGGTGAACGCAGGCAGCGCCAGCAGCGTTTCCCGATCGGCAAGCTGCATGAGGATCGGCGTGTCGATCGCCCGCGCATTGACGGTCAGCGATAGCGGCTTCCAGAATTCCCGGTCATCGTCGACAAAAGATGGCAACCCGGTCTTTCGGTTCTCGTCGGCCCAGGCAAAGCCTCCCAATGCAAGCGAGCTCAGCAGATCGTCGCAGCATGAACTCATGGCTGCCGCGGAGAACCGCCGCGAGTTGACCAAGGCAAACTGGACACTCGAGGCGCCGTCGCTGAGCCCGGTGATGCCAATCCGGCCCGGATCAATGAAGCCTGTTGCAATTGCCGCGTCGATGCCGCGATCGAGTGACGAGAGAAGGCTGCGCCGCTCATTCCAGTCCTTGTGATCTGCGGCAAGCGTCTCTTCCCAGGTCTTCAGACCGGGGATGATCGAGGAAGAGGACGGTGGCCGTTCGAAGCTCAAAACCGCCATGCCCTTCGCGGCCATCGGATAGATTGGATAATCGTCGCCGATGCCGCCGCGCAGGAAGCCTGCGCTATGGTACTGGACGATCACCATCGGCAATTTGGCATGTCCATCGTACCCCGGTGGAAGGACAAGATCGCCCCACGCCGGGAGGCCCCGATCATTGACCCAGCGCAGCCTGCGAACCATCCCCAGCCTGAGACCGGCAAATTCCGGGTTTGGATCGAAGATAGGTCTAAAGCGCCCGGACTTCAGATCGAGCGCAGCGATGCGGCGAGGCGTGGTCGCATTTTCACGGCCACATATAAGCTCGCTGGATGCCTGGAGGCAGCCGGTCAGTGCGTCGCGCGTCCGCATGACAAGCGAGATGCGGCCCGATGACGGCTTCCAACGATAGAGCGCCCAATCCTCGCCGTTCCAACCTTCACGCCGGAGGAACAGAACCGAGGGCCCGCCTTGTTCCCAGAATATCCGCGATATGCGCCCGGCGCATTGCTCCAGACCGCAGGGAAGCTCCTTGCCGCCGGGCATTTGTGACCACACTCGCAGCGGCGCTTCCGGATGATCGGTAGTCCCCGCGGTCCAGGCGATCGCGCCATTGCTCGCCTTTACCGCTGCGCCGCCGTGGGTACCCGGTACGGGCGGCGGCCACGAGCGTGTTCGCTCGTCTTCGGTTGCCGCCCGTACCACCCCGGTCTCGAGATCCACAGTCAAAGCCTGCTGCGGGATGTCACTCGCCCAGGGCTGCGGCTCCCAGGATTGCTGGGGAAGTATGCTCGAGTCGTAGCGCCAGCCGGAAAGGCCATCTGCCACCGCCTTTCGCTTCGACTCGAGCTCCCCTGGTCTGGCGAGGTAGGTTATGTGCGACCCGTCGGGCGACCAGGAGAAATCCTCGATATTTACCGGAGACTGCGTCACTACCCGTGCACCGCTGCCATCGGCTCCGACGCGAAAGATCTGGACTACGCCGTCGACCAGTTTTCGGTAAGCAAGCGACCTGCCATCGGGCGACCAGGCGGGCGTGATGAGTTCAGGCAAACCGGTCGAAATGAACACGCCCCTGAACACCCCTGCCAGCTTGGGAAGCGCGCCGCCTCTATCGAGCACTCTGGGAGAAGAGCGGCCGTCGGTCGCGACCGTGACCAGCGCCGAGCAGATCGAATTTGTTTTCGGGTCGCCGCGCGTGATTACGAAGGCAATGGTCTTGCCATCGGGAGAAAGCGCAAACGGACTTGCGGTCCCACCCATGACTTCCGGATATCCGATATCGCGCAACCGGGCGAGGTCCTGGGTGGTAATGTCCCTCTTCCCATCCGCGCCCGCAGCCGGTGGCATAAAGTCTTCACAGGTGGCATGCGCCGGCGGCGAGGCCATGCCTGCGGCAAGCGCCGCGAGCATGGCTGGAACGCGAATTACCATTTCTTGGTCACCGACAGGCTGACCACCCGGCCGAACGGGGAATAGTTCGTGCTGTCGTAGGGCGTGTCGAGGAACGAGCTGGTGGCGATCGTATCCGGCTTGTCATTGAAGGCATTCTGGATCGAAGCGATCACGTCGATCCCGCCGAGCGCTCCATGCAGACCGGTGGGATGGAACCGCAGCGTGAAGTCGACCGGGACCATGCCGGAGACCTTGATCGACGGCATCGATCGGATGTCGCGGACCGGCCCGATGTAGTTGACTGCGGCAGTGGCCGTCACGTCGCCGCCGGTCCAACCCAGCTCACCCCGACCGCGAACATGCGGCGGATTGAAGAGCGTGCCGGCCAGCTGCGTCCAATCCTGGCCGGGGCCGAGCTGCTGCTTGCTGTCGAGATAGCTTGCATTGAGCGAGGCGCTCAGACGTCCCTCGCCAAGATCGAAGCTGTAGCGGCCGAGAATGTCGACGCCATGGATGTCCTGACGCCCGGCATTGACGTTGGAGTTGTCGATGATCGCAACGACACTGGCGGGATCGTAAGGCCCGCTGGTCAGGTTGGTGAAGGTGATGAGCCGCGAGATGACGTCGTTCTGCTGGTCGACCGTGGGATTGAGCGTGACGTATGGCGCGTAGACCGGATTGGTCAGGGCTTCGCGCGTATAGGTGATCGGCGTCACGATCCGATTGCGATAGCGGATGTCGAAGTAGCTCACTTCCAGTTCGGCACCGTCGAGAGCGGTCGGATGCAGCACAAGCGTTGCCGACCAGTTTGTCGATCGCTCGGGCTTGAGATCGGGATTTCCGCCCTGGAAGTCGATCACCGTCCCGCTCGTACCGCCGAAGTAATAGGAGTCCTCAAGGTATCCGGGGTTGGCGGTATACTGCTCGTAGAAGGTCGCCGCACGGAAGGATTTGCCCCAGCTGCTCTTGATCGACACGTCCTTCGTCGGATCGTAGATCAGGCCCAGCTTGGGCGTCGCGACCGAGGCGATACCGGGATACTTCTCGTAGCGCGCGGCCGCACTCAGATTGAGACTTCTGCCCAGAGGCGAGTTCTGATCGGGGGCGATGACGGGAATGCTGAGCTCCCCGAACGCGTAATAGCTGTCGCGGGATTTATCGACGAACTGGCTGGGTCCAAGGGTCGTCTCACGGTGGAACTCGTCGCGGCGATAGCCGGTCCCGAATGCCGCCTTGATGGCCCCCGCAGGAAGATCGACAAGCTTGCCGTTGCCGCTCGCTTCCACGTTGGCTGTCGCATTGCGATAGAAGCCATTGCCCACGCTCGCCGAGGTGGCGCCGTAGGTAACGGTCCCTTCGTAGTAGACCTTGTTCCACCCATAGCTGCCGGCAAGCGTCACTTCCCACCCCGCCGGCAGCGACAATGTCAGGCTCGGCGCCAACGCCCAGGATTCGGCCTTCTGAAGCGTGTCGTATCGGCTGACCGAGAGCTCCCCGGTCGCATCGAGCGGCATGACCTGCTCACGCCGGCGGTCGTTGTAGATGCCGTCGAGATCGAAAGTCAGATTGGAGGCGATGTCCTGGCGAAGCGTCAACGCGGCATTGTAGTGACGCATCGCCGGGAAGACTTCGAGGCCCGGTGAGGTGTCCTTCAGGTAGGAGCGCTGGCTCGACTTGATCGCGGAGTTGCTCCCGTACTCTCCCGAGACCATGGCGCTGCCGGACGACCACACTTTGCCGAGCGTTGCCCCATATTGCTGCTGGAAGTTGCCCCCATCGGTCGATCCGCCGAGACGAGCCGTCGTTTCCAGCCCGTCGAAGTTTCGGCGCAGAATTATATTGGCAACGCCCGCAACCGCATCGGAGCCGAACAGCGCCGACGAGCCGTCAGGCACGATGTCGATGCGTTCGATCGCCCCGAAGGGAATGGCAGAGACATCGACGCTCTGCAGGGCTGCATCGAAGCTGAGCCGGCGGCCATCGAGCAGCGTCAGCGTCGCGTCGCTTCCCAGCCCGCGCAGATTGATCGAGGCCCCGCCGCCAACGTCCATGTTCTTTCCGCCCGGCAGGTTGGCGCCCACACCTGGATTCTGGCCGCCTGAGAAGTTCTGCGGAATGGCGCGGATCACGTCATCCGCACTCGACTGCCCGGCATTGCGCATTTCCTCACGGCCGTATGTGAGCTGCGTCGAGGCGACCGGGGCGCCGCGGATGCGCGAGCCCGTCACGACGATGCCGCCCTCCTCGGCATCGTTTTCGGCACGCTTGCTGACGATCACGCCGCCGCCAGAAGGATTGAACTTCAGCTCGGTGCCGGCAAGGACAGAGCCGATCGCTTCCTCGAATGTCAGGTTGCCATCGACCGCAGGAGCAATCCGGTCCCTGACCACCGCATCATCGACGCTGACATTGCGGCCGAAGAGGCGCCCCAGGTCGCGCAGTGATGCGGAAAGCGGCTGCGCCGGAAGATGGACCTCGATCCTCGCATCGGCTTTCGCAGCAGCCGGCGCACAGATCATCGTTGCGGCCGCAGCCATGCTGCAGCACGCCAGTAGGTGGTAACGCACGTATGAACCTCCATCCCCGAGGTCTGCTCTTGGCAGAACCCTTCGGAGGCGAAGCGCCATCCGTGCAGAAACACCCTACGCTAATTTCAAATATTTTTTGGGACCGCCCGGCTTCGCCGCAAACTCTCAGCGGCAATGCCCTGAAAACGAGCCGTTATGTGGCCCGAGATATCTCGAGGCGCCTCTCGCAGATCGCCTTCACCTCAGCATCGAGCAGTTCGATCCGCTCGATCAACCATTCGAGCTCAACGTCGCGAATGACATAGTGCGGTGAATAGCGGCCTTTGACATAGGCCTGATAGAGCAGTTCCCAGCAACCGTTTCCAAACTTGGTGTCGCGAGGCCAGACAGGGATCAGGTCGCGCGCGATGTCTTCGGCTCGCCCGCTCTTTGACGGCGTGCCCTTACCTTCCTGAACGCGCGCCGCCCACAATCGCGAAACTGCCGTCTTCGCGCGTCTCGAAGCCTAAGCCGAATGTGGCAGCCACTTGCCGAGCGAAGCCTTCGGAATCCGATCGCCTGAACGCTCCGGTGACCCTCATGGACCGGGCCGACGACACCTCGCACAAGACTGGAGTGGGAGCGGTCCGGTTGAAAGCGGCGACAGCCTGTCCGATTTCCACCCCGTCAAGAACCAGCATGTCGTTGGGCCACTGGCTATCGGCAGCAACGATCGGTGTGGGTTTGCCAACGGAGCCTCCTTCGATCGCAATTCCCTGCCCGGCTGTGAGGTCCTGTCTCCTACTGCCATGCTCGGCACTGGCATCGCGCACTTCGACAGCGCCCCGCAGAAGAGCAACCCTCACAACGTTCGGCGAAAGCTCCACATCGAAGAGCGTACCGTACGCAATCACCCTGCCCGCGCCTGCCTCGACCACGAATAGTCGCGCTTGATCGTGCGCGACGCCAAAGCGCGCGCGCCCGGCGAGCAACCGCAGCAGCCGCCAATGCCGATCGAAGGAAATCTGCATCCTCGATCCGCGGTCCAGGATTACCGTCGACCCGTCCGGAAGAGCAATTCGCCTGGGTGCTTCTTCCAGTGACGCCACTTCCATCCGGGAGACTGCTTGCGGCGCATTCCAATCGCGATGCGCTACAATGAGAACCAGCGCCCCCAGCAGTAAGAGACCAACGGCTCCTGCTGCATACTTTCGCTGCGCCCAGGGTTTCGCGATATCGAGATTCCGGTTTCGCACAGTGCCTGTGCTGGCAAGAAACATGGTCGTGTCGAAGGACCGTACCCTGCGTTCATAGGCTTCTGCATGGGCAGGCACGGCGCGCCATTCTTCGAACTGGGCGCGGACGGCCTCCGCATCCGGTCCCCGCATCCGAACGAACCAGTCATCGGCATCCTGCTCGAGGCTCATTCCCTTCCCATCGCTTTCCTGCACGGCGTCATGGATCGAGCCTTCGAGTGACATGCCCGATCGCGCGGCTCATGTGTTTCTCGACGGTCTTTACGCTCAGCCCCGTCCGGACCGCAATTTCTGTGTAGGTGAAGCCGTCAAAGCGGTGAGCGAGGAAGATTTCGCGGGTACAAGGGGCCAATTCGGCCATGATCGCTTCGAGCCGGACCAGCATGTCGCGGGCCTCGGAGGCCGCGACAGCGTCAACGTCGGCGATCGGAACGTTATCCGAACAGACGTGGAGGCTTGCACAGCGACGCCGGTCATATTTTGCCTCGCTCCGGATCAGGTTGATCGTAGCCTGCTGCAAATAAGCGCCTGGCGCGTCCACTTCGAGCGGATTTTCCTGCCCCCTTGCAGCGAGGGCGAAGAGTTGCTGGACGACATCAGGCGCGCGATCGGGCTGGGTGTGGCGCATGGCAAATCGCACAAGCTTATCGCGGTGGGACCGGTAGAGCCGGTCGATCCAGTTCCCCTTCGGAAATGAAGCTCGATCTTCAGGAGGCTGCGGATCACCTTCGCCGAGCGTCGAGCCTCGCGGACAATCTACGTCGATATTCAGCCGCATGAGATCACCCCTCCTGCAACGAGAGGGGTTTTGAATACGCGCACGCAAGACGCGTTCTTCTTGCCCAAAACCACGGGCAGTTCTCCAGCCGGAGACCGCGCGGCGTTCGCCGCACGGGGCCAACACTTGGAATCGATTACCGACGTCTTTAGCCTGAGGCCTGGACATTCACGCCAGCGGCCCGGATGCATGCACCGAGCGATTTTTCCTGCAAGGCAGTTGGCTCGCCTTCACACCCTTTGAAGGCGCATTTGCAACCATACGGATAGAGCTCATCAAGGCAAGCGGCAGTTTTCATGAAAAGTGCCGGGCGTGAGGGACACCAGTGTCTTGAGACATGGGCCGAGACCTTTAGTCACATAAGATTTGGACATGCATCTCAGCCGCCCGGACGATTCCAGACCGCTTTACTCCGCCCAATAACCTGATGATGGTTGCCGCTGTCATCTCTTGCGAGGCAAAGTGATCTCAATATTATCAAGTTGCGCTGCCGCCACGATCGGCATGATACTGCCTCTGATGCCGACGAACGCAGAATTAATTTTTTGAATCCACTCCGATAGGCGAGGGCCTTTCCGCTAAATTTTTTGAGAACTTAGAAATAGATCGCCCTTATGTCCGGCCTCGGATTTGCCACGGACCAAAACAAGAGAATCGGCACTTCATCGGTCGGAGCTCGTCCCCAGCAGATGAAGCAAAGTCGGCCGGCAACATGAACCCCAGCCATGGGTGAGGTCCCACCTCGTTGAAGTCCATCCGCCAGCCTAATCTGGTTGCAACACGTCACAAGGCCATTACGCCCCTTGAGAGGGGCCCCGCGGTCACGTCCTCAGTTTTGTCTTCAGCACCTTTCCCGCGGCATTGCGTGGCAGGTCCGATACCAGCACAAAGCTGCGTGGCACCTTGTAGTTCGCCATATTCGCCTTAGCCCATGAGGCAAGGTTCTCGGCGGTCAGTGCCGCACCGCTGCGGGCGATCACATACGCGCGGCCCACTTCGCCCATGCGGTCATCCGCCACGCCCACCACCGCCGCCTGCGCGACTGCCGGGTGAGCGTTGAGCAGCTTCTCCACTTCCGCCGGATAGACGTTGAACCCGCCCGAGATGAACATGTCCTTCTTGCGGTCGGTGATCGCCAGATAGCCCCGCGCATCGATGGTGCCGACATCGCCGGTGTGCAGCCAGCCCTGCGCATCGATGGCCTCCGCCGTGGCGGCGCGATCGTCCAGATAGCTGCGCATCACCGCATGGCCGCGCACCAGAATCTCGCCCGCCTCGCCCGGCGGCAGGTCGTGGCCGGCACCGTCCACGCAGCGCACTTCGATCCCCGGCAGCGGATAGCCGCAAGTGTGGGCGATCGTATCGGCATCGTCACCCTGTCGCGTCATCGCAATGGCACCGCACTCGGTCATGCCATAGCCGTTGACCACGTTGGACATGCCCAGTTCGCCGCGCATCCGCTCTACAAGGACCGGCGGCACCGGCGCCGCGCCGGTCACCGCCACGCGCAGCGAGGAAAAGTCTCGGGGCCTGTCGCCTGCCAATTCCTGAAGGAGCGACTGGTAGATCGTCGGCGGACCGGGAATGAAACTGATCTTCGCCGTCTCGATCAGCCGGACCATCTCGCCCACGTCGAACATGGCCATCGGCACGATGGTCGCGCCGCGCAGCAGGCAGGGCACCCACCCCGCCTTGTAGCCGAAGGTATGGAAGAACGGGTTGACGATCAGGTAGCGATCGCCCTCCCGCAGATCGACGCGGACCGACCAGTCTCCGAAGATCTGGATCGCCTGCCGATGCGCGGTCAGCGCGCCCTTGGGCCGCCCGGTCGTGCCGGAGGTGAAGATCACATCGCTGAGGTCGTCCCCGGTCAGGCGCGCCATGGCGGCATCGACGGCGGGATCGTCCGATCCCTTGCCGCGCGCCACAAAAGCATCCCAGCCGCTGTCGATCCGGATCGTTTCGGCCAGATCGGGCAAGTCCTCCCCGGCGATCAGGTCCGCAAAGTCCTGCCCCAGAAAATCGCCCGGCGCGAACAGCATCCGCACTTTCGCGCGGCGCAGAATATCGCCCGCCTCCGCGCCCTTGAAGCGGGTGTTGAGCGGCACGACGGTCGCCCCGGCCACGTGCGTGGCCAGCGCGGCAAGGATCCATTCGCGGGTGTTCGGTGCCCAGATCGCCACCCGGTCGCCATGACCGACCCCGCTGGCCAGGATCGCCGAAGCCGCCGCCCGCGCGTCGGCCCAGAGCTGGGCGAAAGTCCACTGCCTTTCACCCACGATCAGGCCCACCCGATCCGGCCAGCGTTCGGCCGCTGCCGCCGCCGCGCCGGGGATCGTCGCGGGCCAGGTTCCCATCGCTTCCGTCATGTCGCTCATGCCCTTCAGGCGACTTCGAACAGGCCGGCCGCGCCCATGCCGCCCGCCACGCACATGGAGACGACGACGTACTTCACGCCGCGCCGCTTGCCCTCGATCAGCGCGTGGCCGACCAGCCGCGAACCGGTCATCGCGAAAGGATGGCCGATGGCGATGCCGCCGCCGTTGACGTTCAGCCTGTCGGGATCGATGCCCAGTTCACGCTGGCAATAGATCGCCTGGCTGGCGAAGGCCTCGTTGATTTCCCAGAGGCCGATGTCGTCGATCTTCAGTCCGTTGCGCTCCAGCAGCTTGGGGATCGCGAAGACCGGGCCGATGCCCATCTCATCCGCGCCGCAGCCCGCAACCTGAAAGCCGCGATAGACGCCCAGCACCGGCAATCCTTCCCTCTGCGCGGTGGCAAGGTCCATGACGAGTTGCGCCGATGCGCCGTCCGAAAGCTGGCTGGCATTGCCCGCCGTGACGTGGCGGCCTTCCTTGACGACCTGCCCGTTCTTGAACACCGGCTTCAGCTCGATCAATTTCTCGAACGTCGTTCCCGCGCGGATACCTTCGTCCTTGGCAAGCGTCAGTTCTTCCTTGCCGGTCTCGTTCCCTTCCTTGTCGAACAGCGCCTTGGTGAGCGCGATCGGCACGATCTCATCATCGAAGCGGCCCGCTTCCTGCGCGGCGGCGGCGCGCTGCTGGCTGAGCGCGGCGAAACGGTCCTGATCCTCCCGGCTGACGCCGTAGCGCTCGGCCACGATCTCCGCCGTCTCGATCATCGCCATATAGGCATAGGGATCGTGCTGCTTCACCCATTCCGAACGATTGCGGAAATTGGGATAGTGCTTGTCGATCGTCAGCGAGACGTTCTCGGTCCCGCCCGAAAGCGCGACGTCGATCTCGTTGGCGATGATGCCACGCGCCGCGAAGGCCAGCGCGTTCAGGCCGGAGGAGCACTTGCGGTCCATCGCGAAACCGGCAGTGGTATCGGGCAGGACCGAACCGTGCACGGCAAGGCGGCCGATGTTGTAGCTTTGCGTGTTCCACTGGTTCGCGCAGCCCATGTAGACGTCGTCGACGCGGGCGGGGTCGATCCCGGCGCGAGCGATGGCGGCGTCCACGACATGGGCGGCCATGCGCGGCGCCTCGGTATCGTTGAACGCGCCCCGATAGGCCTTGCCGACGCCGGTGCGGGCAGTGGAGATGATGGCGGCTTCGCGCATTTCAGGCAGTTCCTCTCAGGTAAATCCGTGCATGTTCTCAGGGCCCCAGAAGGCCCGCATTTCGGCGACCTTTCCGGCCTCGTCGAAACGGAAGCTGTCGATCACGTCGATCCGCTGGACCCCGCCCTCCCATTCGAGGTGGACGGAAAAGGCGAAGACCGCATAATCGGCCACCACGCGCACCGGCCCTTCCAGCGTCAGTTTCGCGCCGGTCGCCATCGATCCTTCGTAGAAGGCGCGGATCGCGGCCAATCCTTCGTGGCGCGGCGATCCGACCGGGTCTTCGACAGTCGCGTTATCGGCAAAGAGGGCAGCAACGCGGTCCGCGCTGCCGGCAGAGAAGGCCGCCACGTATTCGTGCACGGCGGCTTCCATATGCGTGGGATCAGGCATGCTTCTCTCCTTACGGGTAATATCGGCTGATGGTGTCGATAACGAGCGCGGGCTTATCGCTGCCTTCGACCTCTACGGTGACGCGCACGGTCGACTGGATCGCGCCCTTGATTTCCTCGGCCGCGACCACTTCGCCGCGCGCACGCAGGCGCGACCCGACGAGCACGGGGGCAAGGAAGCGCGTTCGGTCCATCCCCACGTTCACGCCGGCCGAGAACCCGCGCACCTCGATCATCTGCGGCATGAACATGTTGACCAGACTGAGCGTCAGGTAGCCGTGGACGATGGTGCCGCCGAACGGCCCTGCCTTCGCCCGTTCGACATCGACGTGGATCCACTGGTCGTCACCGGTCACTTCGGCGAAGCGATCGACCCGGTCCTGATCGACGGCGAACCAGTCCGTCGGCCCCAGTTGCGTCCCTTCCGCGCCCATGAGCGCGGCGGGTGTTGCGAAGACGAGCGGCCCGCTCATGCGTGCTGGCTCGATACCGGCACGATTTCTCCGGTCATGTAGGAAGACAGGTCGCTGGCCAGAAACAGCATGACGTTGGCCACTTCCCACACTTCCGCCGGGCGGCCGTAGGCTTCGCGCTTCACCAGTTCGGCCAGCGTTTCCTCGGTCGTCACTTTGGCAAGGAAGGGGTGCATCGCCAAGCTGGGCGCCACGGCATTGATGCGCACGCCGTTGTCTGCCGCTTCCATCGCGGCGCAGCGGGTAAAGGCCATGACCCCGGCCTTGGCTGCGGCATAGTGCGCCTGCCCCTTCTGCGCCCGCCAGCCGAGCACGGAAGCGTTGTTGACCATCACACCCCGCTTCGCCGCGTACATCACGGGCAGGAAGGCGCGGGTCATGCGGAACAGCGAAGTGAGCGTGACGTCGAGCACACGGCTCCACTGGTCGTCGGTCATGTCGACGACATCGACCTCTCCGCCCAGCCCGGCGTTGTTGATCAACACATCGACGCCGCCGAGGCAGGCCACCGCCGCATCGCGCAGCGCCTGCACCTGATCCTCGACCGTCACATCGCAAACGAAGGTTTCCGGCCGTGCGCAACCCACTTCGGCGGCGATGCGATCGGCCGCTTCGCCGAGGCGGCGTTCATGGAAATCGCTGATCAGCAGGCGCGCGCCTTCTTCGGCCGCGCGCTTGGCGACGGCGAAGCCGATGCCGGTGCCTGCAGCGGCGGTAACCACTACGCTGCGGTCCTTCAGAAGGCCGAGGGGGGTGGGATAGGTGGGTACGGGAACGGTCACAGGTCACCTCTGGGTTCTTTGGGCAAGCCGAGGCCACGCTCGGCAATCAGGTTGCGCTGGATCTGGTTGGTGCCGCCGTAGATCGTGTCGGAACGGCTGAAGAGGAACAGGTTGGGCAGCATCGGCCATTCGTACTCGGCGCCCGGCGCGATCTCGCCGTCCTGTCCCAGCACGTCCATGGCCAGTTCGCCCAGATTGCGGCGCCATGTCGCCCACTGGATCTTGTACGTGAGCGCGGCACCGTCGATGGCGGAATGATCGGCGTTGGACAGCATCCGCAGCGCGCCATAGCGCATGAGGCGAAGGCCGATCTCCGCCTCCGCCACGCGCTGGCGGATCATCGGATCGCGGTCTTTCCCATTGGCGCGGGCGGCAGCGATGATGCCGTCCAGCTCGTTACGGAAACCCATCTGCTGGGCCAGCGTCGAAACCCCGCGTTCGAAAGCGAGCAACCCCATGGCCACGCGCCAGCCATCGCCGGGCGTGCCGATCAGGCTATCCGCCGGGCAGCGCGCATCGGTCAGGAACGTCTCGTTGAACTCCGCCTCACCGTTCATCTGGCGGATTGGGCGGACTTCGATGCCGGGCTGGTCCATCTCCATCATCAGGAAGGTCAGCCCCTTGGGGCCTTTCGTGCCTTCCTGATTGCGGGCGATGACGAAGATCCAGTCGGAAAAGTGGGCAAGGCTGGTCCAGACCTTCTGGCCGTTGACCACCCATTCCTCCCCTTCCCGCCGCGCCTTGGTGCGCACGTTGGCAAGATCGGACCCGGCGTTGGGTTCCGAATAGCCCTGGCACCAGATCGCGGTTCCCGCCGCGATACCGGGAAGGAAGCGCGCCTTCTGCTCCTCGGTCCCGAAGGCAAGGATGGTCGGCCCGGCCAGTTCGACGCCGATGTGATTGATCCGGCCGGGAACCCCGGCACGGGCATATTCCTCGGCAAAGATCACCTGCTGCGCCAAAGTCGCGCCGCGTCCGCCCCATTGCTCGGGCCAGCCGATGCACGACCACTTATGCGCGGCCAGTTCCTGTTCCCACTCCCTGCGGCGCTCGATCTTCGAGACGAGATTGGGAATGCCGCGAATATCGGCGAAAGGCCCTGCCATCTGCGCCTGCAGCCATGCGGCGCATTCGCTGCGGAAGGCCTCGTCCGCGTTCGAAAAGCCCAGTTTCATGCCGGGTCTCCCATGAGGAGGTGTGCCACTTGCTCGTGGTGCCACTGGCTGTCGCCATAGAGCGTCGCGATCGAGCGGGCGCGTTTGAAAAAGAGGTGCGCGTCGTGCTCCCAAGTGAAGCCGATCCCGCCGTGAAGCTGGATCATGTTGCCCGCGCACATGCGATAGGTATCGGCGCAGAACGCCTTGGCGGCATGGAGCGCCAGCGCGGCCTCTTCCGCCTGTTCGTCCACCGCGCAGGCAGCCCAGTAGACGGCGGATCGGGCCTGCTCGATCTCCACCATCATGTCGGCCAGCCGGTGCTTGTAGGCCTGGAACGATCCGATCGGGCGTCCGAACTGCACGCGCTCTTTGGCGTATTCCACCGTGCGGTCGAGGCTGGCCTGCGCACCGCCCAGCGCTTCGGCGGCAAGGCAGATCCAGCCCGCCGCGTGCAGGCCACCGATGCCATCCGCACCGTTTTCCAGCACTTCGGCCGGCGTGCCATCCAGCGTGACGGTCGCCAGCGGACGGGTCTGATCCATGGTGACATGGGCCGTGCGGCGCACACCCTCACCCGTCAGATCGACCAGCCAGACCTGCCCCGCGGCATGCAGCAGCAGAACGTCGGCAATCGCGCCGTGCGGCAGATGGGCAATGGTGCCACTGACCGCGCCGTCGTGCACCTCGAAAGCCGCGTTCCAGCTGACAGTCGCGATCACCTCGCCAGCGGCGAGGCGGGGCAGCCATTGCTCCTTCTGCACCTGCGTGCCGCCGCGCACCAGCGCCTGCGCCAGCATGGCATGGCCCAGCAACGGCAAGGCGGCAACTTGTGCGCCGGCCGCCTCTGCAATCACCGCCAGCTCCACCATGCCAAGGCCGGCACCGCCGAAATCCTCGGGGATGCCGATGCCGGCAAGGCCCAGTTCCCCGGCAAAAGCAGTCCAGAGATCGCGGTCGATCCCCTCACCTTCCATCGCCGCGCGGGTGCGCTCGCTGGTGGCGTTTTCGGCGAAGAAGGCGCGGACGGTGTCCGCGATCATCGCCTGTTCGTCGGTCAGGGCGAATTCCATCACGCCGTCTCCCTCAGGCCGTGCCCCAGACCTTGCGCGGCGGGGCGCGCTCGGCCAGCAGACGCTCGACTTGCGCGCCGACTTCGGCGGGCTGCCAGCGGGCCGCCTGATCGACGAACGGCCCTTCGCGCCAGCCCTGCTCCAGCATGATCTTGCCGCCTTCCAGTTCGAAGACGCAGCCGGTGACATGGGCGCTTTCGGCCGATCCCAGCCAGACCACGGTGGAGGCGACATTGGCCGGGTCCATCGCGTCGAACGCGGCTTCCTGCGTCGCCATCTTGTCGGCAAAGGCCTGCTCCGTCATGCGCGTGCGGGCCGAAGGGGCCAGTGCATTGGCGGTGATGCCATAACGGCCGAGTTCGGCGGCCTGCACCAAGGTCAGCGCGGCAATCCCGCCTTTCGCGGTCGAGTAAGCAGCCTGCGCGATGGAGCCCTGTAGGCCCGCGCCGGACGATGTGTTGATGATCCGCGCGTCCACCGGCTTGCCCGCCTTCTGCTGCCCGCGCCAATAGTCCACCGCGTGGCGAGAGAGGCAGAAATGGCCGCGCAAGTGGACGTGCATGGTCGCGTCCCACTCTTCCAGAGTGGCCGAAACGAACATGCGATCGCGCACGATCCCGGCATTGTTGACCACGACGTGAAGGTCACCGAAAGCGTCCAGAGCGGCACCTACGATGCGCTGAGCCGCGTCCCAGTCGGTAATATCCTCGTAATTGGCCACCGCCTTGCCGCCGGCGGCACGAATTTCCTCCACCACACCGTCGGCGGCGCTGGTATCGCGCCCGTCACCCCCCAGCGAAGTGCCGATGTCGTTGACGACGACGTTGGCCCCTTCGGCCGCGAAGGCGAGTGCGTAAGCCCGGCCCAACCCGCGCGCGGCGCCGGTGATGATGACGGTACGGTTGTCGCAGATTCCCACGAAATTCACTCCTGTTCGATGGTTTGGGCCGCGCGGGCTTCGCGCGCGGCGGCGGTGCGGCCGGACAGGCGCACGGCAATGGCTTCCGACGCCAGTCGGCGGCGGTCGGGTTCGGGGGCGGGCAGCGGCGTTACTTCGACAATGCCGGTCAGCGCCTCTCTCGCAAGGCGCTGGTATTCGCCCTGCCCGTCGTTGCGCCATGTCACCTGATGCGGTTCAAAGCTGCGCACCACTTTGGCGGGGTTTCCGGTGACAAGGCTGCGCGGCGGCGTTTGCGTTTCGGACTTCACCAGCCCCAGCGCGGCGACAAGGTTTTCCGGGCCGATCACTGCATCGTCCAGCACCACCGCGTTCATGCCGATCAGGCTGTTCTCGCCGATCTCGCACCCGTGGATGATCGCCCCGTGCGCGATGGTCGCGCCCCGGCGGATCACCGTGTCCCGGTTGGAATTGGCGTGGACGGTGACGCTGTCCTGGATCGAACTGTTACCCTCCACCACGATGCGCCCGAAATCGCCGCGCAGCGAGGCGCCCGGCGCGATGAAGCAGCCGGGGCCGACGATCACGTCCCCGATCAGCGAGGCCAGCGGGTGGACATAGCTGGTCGGATCGACGACCGGCACGATCCCCTGATAGGCGTAGCAGGGCATCGTCAGAGCCGCTCGATAATGGTGACGTTGGCCTGCCCGCCGCCTTCGCACATGGTCTGGAGGCCATAACGTCCGCCCGTGCGTTCCAGCGCGCCCAGCAGCGTCGTCATCAGCCGCACGCCGGTCGCGCCGATGGGGTGACCCAGCGCGATTGCACCGCCCTGCACGTTCACCTTTTCGTGCGGGATGTTCAGTTCTTTCATCCAGGCGAGCGGGATCGAGGCGAAAGCCTCATTGCATTCGAACAGGTCGATATCCTCCACCCGCATTCCCGCCTTGGCGAGCGCGTGCTGCGTCGCCGGGATCGGGCCGGTCAGCATCCACACCGGGTTCGCCGCGCGGACCGAGATGTGATGGATGCGCGCGCGGGGCTTCAGCCCGTACTCCTTCACCGCGCGTTCGCCGGCGATCAGCATGGCGGCGGCGGCATCGCAATTCTGGCTGGCGACGCCCGCCGTGATCGCCCCGCCCTCTCGCACCGGATTGAGCGCGGCGAGACCCTCCAGCGTGGTGCCGGCGCGGATCGTCTCGTCCTTCGCCAATCCCTCGAACGGCGAAACTTCGGCATCGAACCAGCCCGCATCCCACGCCGCCTGCGCGCGCTGGTGGCTGACGAGGCTGAACTCCTCCATCGCCGCGCGCGAGATGCCCCACTTCTCGGCAATCATCTCGGCCGAGCGGATCTGGTTGACCTCCTCATCGCCATAGCGCGCGTCCCAGCCCTTCGAGCCCTGAAACGGGCTGTCGAAGCCATAGGCGGCGCCCGCGAACATCGCGGCCGAGATCGGGATGGCGTTCATCGCCTGACTGCCGCCCGCGACGACAAGGTCCTGCGTGCCCGACATCACCCCCTGCGCGGCGAAATGAACCGCCTGCTGGGAGGATCCGCACTGGCGGTCGATGGTCACGCCCGGAACATGTTCGGGCATTCCCGCCACCAGCCAGGCGGTGCGGCCGATATCGCCGGCCTGCGGGCCGATGGTGTCGCAGCACCCCCAGACGACATCGTCGACGAGGGCCGCGTCGATGCCGGTGCGATCGACCAGCGCCCTGATCGGATGCGCGCCCAGATCGGCAGGATGGACATGGGCAAGGCTGCCCTTCTTGCGGCCCACGGGCGAGCGGACAGCATCGACGATATAGGCTTCAGGCATGGACGATCTCTCTGGTGGCCGCAGCGGCATGGGTTTCGCGGGCGAAAGTCTGGTCGGGGCCGGCCGGCTGGGTGAACAGGCGGCCGGCGATGCGCGCACGGTGGAAGGCGGGCGGGCCCCAGCTTTGGGTCAGCGCCAGCGTGCGCTTGAGGAACAGATGCGCATCGACTTCCCAGGAATAGCCCATGGCGCCGTGCACCTGGATCGAGGCGCGGGTGGCCTTGTCCGCCGCTTCCAGCGCGGCGATCTTGGCATGGCTGACGCGGGATCGGGCCTGCACGTCGCGGTGGCCGATCTCGGCCGCGGCAGCGCGCACCACCGGCCGCGCGAATTCGATGGCGACTTGTGCGGAGGCAAGGTGATGCTTCACCGCCTGATAGGAGCCGATCGGCTTGCCGAACTGTTGGCGCTCCTTCGCGTATTCCACCGCCATGTCGACCGCCCGCTGGGCAAGGCCAAGGCCCTGCGCAGCGGCGAACAACGCCGCCCGGTCGAGCGCGAGATCCCAATCGGCAAGACCAAGGTCTTCCGCATTGGCTGCATCCCATTCCACGCGGAACAGGCGGCGCAGCGGGTCGATGGTTTCAACCGGCGTCAGGCGCACCTGATCGGTGCGCGCCAGGAATGCATGACCGTCACGCTCCAGCAGGATCGCGGCAGCACGGTCGGCATCGGCCACCAACGGATTGAGCGGATGAGCGACGGCAATGGTCGCCTCCGGATCTGCCAGCAATGCATGATCGGGCGCCAGCGCGGCCAGCATCGGCGCGGCCACGCCCGCGCTTTCGATCAGCGGTTCGGGCAGCGCGACATAGCCCGCTTCCTCGGCAATCAAGGCGAAGTCCAGTTCGCCAAGGCCCATGCCGCCCGCCTCTTCGGACAGCAGGACCAAGGTGAAGCCGTTCTCGACAATCGCCGCCCAGCGTTCGGGATCGGTGTTGTCGCCGCGCTCCACCATCTTGCGCCAGTGGTCGGGCGTGCAGGTATCGCCCAGCAGGGTGCGAGCGGTTTCGGCGAACATCTGCTGTTCGTCGCTCAGGGTGAAGTCCATGGCCGTGCCCTCCCTCAGCGCGGCAGACCGAGCATGCGCTCGGCGATGATGTTGCGCTGGATCTCGTTCGATCCGGCGTAGATCGGCCCGGCCAGGGCGAAGATGTAATCGTCCAGCCAGTCATGTTCGCCCGGCGGGGCGACCAGTTCGGCCTTGGGGCCAAGGATCGACAACGCGGTCTGGTGCAGGTGGATGTCCAGTTCCGACCAGAAGATCTTGTTGGTCGATGCCTCCGGCCCGATCTTCGCGCCCGCCATCAGCCGCGATGCGGTCTGGTAGATCGACAGCGCATAGGCATCGGCATTCATGAAGGCGCGCACGACATCGGCTTCCAGAACCGGATCGGCATCCTGCTTGTGGTCCTGCCACAGCCCGGCCAGCGCGGCGGCGGCAACCTGATAGCGTGCCGGGCTGCGCAGCATCAGCCCGCGCTCGAACCCGGCGGTCGCCATGCAGATGTGCCACCCCTGCCCTTCGTCCCCCAGCCGGTTGAAGGCGGGGACGCGCACGTCCTCCAGGAAGATTTCGGCAAAGCCGACATGGCCGTTGATCTTGCGGATCGCATTGACGGTGACGCCCGGCGCATCGAGGGGGAAGAAGATCAGGCTCATCCCCTTGTGCCGCTCGCTCTCCGGTTCGCGGAACAGGCCGAAGGCCCAGTCGGCAAAGACCGCGCGGCTGGACCAGATCTTGTGGCCGTTCAGCACATAATCGTCGCCGTCTCGCACGGCCGTCGCCCGCACGCCGGCAAGGTCGGACCCCGCCTGCGGTTCGGACCAGGCCTGCGCCCAGATTTCCTCACCCGATGCCATCGGCGGCAGGAAGCGTTGCTTCTGTTCGGGCGTGCCGAACTCGATCAGGGTGGGACCCAGCAGGAAAATGCCGTTCTGGTTGACCCGGCCGGGCGCACCGGCGCGGTAGTATTCCTCCTCGAAGATCAGCCATTCGATCAGGTCCAGCCCGCGCCCGCCGTACTCCTTGGGCCAGGTGACCATGCCCCAGTCGCCGGATTTCAGCGTGCGTTCCCATTCGCGGTGCGCTTCGAACCCTTCGCGCGTGGCGTCGAAGTGCTCCAGCGGCTCGGCCGGTACGTGCGCCTCAAGCCACGCGCGCACTTCGGCGCGGAAGGCCTGCTGTTCGGGGGTGTAGGACAGGTCCATCAGAACGAGGCCGCCTTGCCGGTTTCGACAAAGGCATCGCGCGATTTCTGGCTGTCCTCATGCATGTACATTTCGAGGGTGAAGCCCTGTTCCCAGCGGTAACCGCGATCCACATCCCGCGATTCCAGCCCGTTCAGCGCTTCCTTGGCGATCACCAGTGCCTTGCGGGACTTGCCGGCAATCCGCGCGGCGAAGGCGCGGGCCTCGATCTCCAGTTGGTCGCGCGGGACCACCGTCTCCACCGCGCCCAGACGATAGGCTTCCTGCGCCGGGATATTTCCGCCGGTGAAGAAGGCCGCGCGCACTTTGTGCAGCGGCAACATGCGCGACATGTGGCTGGCGCCGCCCATCGCGCCTCGATCGATCTCCGGCAGCGAGAAATAGGCATCGTCCGCCGCGATGATCGTGTCCGATGCGCCGCAGATGCCGATGCCGCCGCCGATCACGAACTTGTGCACGGCAACCACCACCGGCACTTCCGCCTCGTGAATGGCCTTGAAGGTCAGATAGTTGCCGCGATTGAGCAGCGGGATGCGTTCGGGGTGGGCCTGCATCTCCTTGATGTCCACGCCGCCGCAGAAGCCGCGCCCTTCCGCGCGGATCAGCACGCAGTGGACTTCGGGATTGCGCGCCGCTTCGTTGACGATCGCGGGCAGGCTGTTCCAGGTTTCGCTGTCGAAGGCGTTTACCGGCGCCACGTCGAAGACGATTTCGGCGATCCGGTCCTGAATGGTGCAAGTAATCGGCATGGGTTGTCCTCTTCCGTTCAGGCCGTAATCGGCTCGGCCGCGGGTACGCCGAGCGCGGCAAGCCTTTCGCGCGCCTCGGCCATGATGCTGTCGACAAGCTGCTGGCAGCTCGGCACTTCGCGGATGCGCCCGCCGACGACGCCGGTGGCCATCACGCCGTTCTCGATATCGCCTTCCACCATCGCCTTCTGGATCAGCATGGGCATGGTGGCGGCCATCATCGCCTGCTTCAGCGGCATCGCGCCGTGCGCGGTCATGCCGCGTGCGCTGGCAATGAAATCGCCCCACGATGCGCCGGTCTGGCGCTTCATCGCGCGGCCCGCCTCCAGCGCGCGCAGCCACATGGCCAGCGGGCCGGACTTCTCGATCCGGTCCATCAGCCGCGTGCGAACCATGCGCTGGGGAATGCCGTCCAGCTTGGTGGTGACGACGATGCCGTCGGTGGAGGCCGCGAGGTAGGCGGCCTTGGCGCTGTCCGGCACCGGGCTTTCCTGCGTCAGCAGGAAGCGCGTGCCCATGGCGATGCCCACCGCGCCGTAAGCCAATGCCGCCACCAGCCCGCGCCCGTCGGCAAAGCCGCCGCTGGCGATCACCGGCACCTGCACGGCGTCCAGCACTTGCGGCAGCAGCACCGTGGTCGGCACCGATCCGGTGTGTCCGCCGCCCTCGCCGCCCTGCACGTTGACCATGTCCACGCCCAGTTCGACCATCTTCTGCGCATGCTTCAGCGCACCGACGGTGGGGATGCAAAGGATGCCGGCGTCCTTGAACGCGCCAATCATCTTCGCGTTCGGACCGCGTCCGAACGAGACGGCGCGCACCTGTTCGCGGTTCTCCAGGATCAGCTCCACGATCTTGTCCGCGCCGGGCTGGAAGCTGTGGAAGTTGACGCCGAACGGCCGGTCCGTACCACGGCGGACTTCCAGCAGCTTCACCCGCGCCTCGTCCGGCGTCATCACCGCCGCGCCCAGAAAGCCGAAGGCTCCCGCATTCGAACTGGCGATGACCAGAGAGGGTTCGGCCACCCAGCCCATCGCGGTCTGGATCACCGGAACCTTGCAGCCCAGCCGCTCGACAAGGATGGTGTGTAGAGGGTCGCTCATTATGCCTCTCCCGCTTGTTTTTTATTCGCCGCGGCCATGGCGCGGCCGTCGAGGCCGGCGATGGAATTGCCCTGCACCAGATCGTTCTGGGCATGGGCGAAGTGGTGCATGTGGAACACCGCATCCATCGCCGTGCGCTTGCCGCGCAGTTCCTCTACATGGTTGACCGCCTGCTTGGTCAGCCAGTTGCCAAGCCGCGGCTGCGCGGCCAGTTTCGCCGCCATTGCCGCCGCTTCCTCGCGCAGTTTGTCACGCGGGACGATCTTGTTGACCATGCCGAACTGCTCGGCACGCTGCACGCTCATCCGCTCGCCCAGCAGCAGGAATTCCTTGGCGACGCGCGGCGGCAGTTCGAAGGCGTGGGCGAAGTATTCGACGCCGGGAATGCCCATGCGGTTGACCGGGTCCTGAAAGAACGCGTCTTCCGAAGCGACGATCAGGTCGCAGACCCAGGCCAGCATCAGCCCGCCGGCAATGCAGGCGCCCTGCACCATGGCAACGGTGGGCTTGGGAATGTCGCGCCAGCGGCGGCACATGCCCAGGTACTGCTCCTGCTCGCGCGTATAGAGCAGCTCCGCCGCCGGCTTGTTGACGTGGCCCGGCACCATTAGCCGGTTGTCAAACGCCTTGTGGAGATCGCGCCCCGGCGTGCCGATGTCGTGCCCGGCGGAGAAGTGCTTGCCATTGCCCGCCAGGACAATGACCTTCACCGCGTCGTCCTGCACGGCACGGTTGAAGGCATCGTCCAGCGCATAGGTCATCTGGCCGTTCTGCGCGTTGTTGAAGTCCGGCCGGTTGAGCGTCACCCAGGCGACCGGCCCGTCCACTGCATAGAGTACGGGACTGTCGGTCTCGTAGGTGATCTCGACCTTTTTCGGTTCGACCAGATCGTCGCTCATGGTGCCTCTCCCGTCCCGCTCAGGCCCTGACGGCCGGCGGGTTGTCCTTGATGACGGTGGCGCGGATGTCGTGCGGATCGAGCGCGGCGATCACTGCCAGCGCCTCTGCACCGGGCAGCGGCGTCACGGTGATTTCCGGCGCCTGTTCCAGCGCGAAGCCGGTCGCTTCCTGCACTTCCTCGAACGTGACGCCGGGGTGCAGCGAGACGACGCGGATCGCCTTATCCGTGCCCCCGAAGTCCATCACGCAAAGGTTGGTGACGATGCTCTTGAGGTCCACGCCGGAGTAATTGCCGCCCGCCACGCGCTTGGCCGGATTGTACCCGACGCCGGAGATCATATCGACTTCGCCCGGCACGAAGACACGCGGGCCGTGAGCGGGAAAGAAGAACGAATTGGCGTGGTAGATCGTGTTGCCCGGAAAGCCGCGCACGCCCAGCATCTGTGTCTTGGGCTGGCGATAAGTGCCGCCCATGTACGAGAGGTTGATCTGGCCGAAGCGGTCCAGCTGCGTCGGCGTTACCATCGCGTGGCGGCGGCCGGTCCACACCGCGCTGTCGAAGAAGCGCGAGAACGGCAGGTAGCCCGCCGGCTTGCGATCGTCATAGGCGCGCGGGCCGATCGGCACCGGCTGCTCCACCAGATAGGCCTCGCCATCGGTCATCATCAGTTCGGGGGTATGCGTCAGCTTGGCGAGCCCGGCGGCAAGGCGCGGCACCGGGCCGACGCCGGTGGCGATCACTTCGCCATTACCCCGGAAAGCCTCCGAAGCGGCGAAAATGCAGAGTTCTGCCAGTGTGATCGTGCTGATCGTTGTTATCTGGTTCATCAGAATATCGGGAGCGGGAGAGCCGCCACCGCCTCCTTTCCGCCAATGCTGTTGAGATAGTCGGCCTCGTTCGCGCCGACGAAACGGTCCTGCACCGCGCCCCAGTCGCCCGGATCTTTCGCGGCGGCGGCGTAAGCCTTGAACGCCTTCATGTCCCAGCCGTAATGCGGGGGCATCGAACTGGGATGCGCGCCGCCCGGCATTTCGATGACGCCGCTGACGAAGCAGCGTTCGAACAGGTTGTCCCGCGCCTGCTCGGGGTAGTGGTCCTCCATCCGGTCGACCAGTTCCTCGCACGAAACGAAGGTCTTTGCGGCCGCCTTGGCGAACCACTCGTCATAGTAGGAATCCGGCCCGAAGACCTGCACGTTGCCGCGCCAGTCGCTGCGGTTGACATGCAGCAGCGCGACATCGAGCTTGAGCGCGGGCATCGCGATCAGCGTCTCGCCATCGTCGTAGGGGCTCTGCACCGTCTTCAGCCCGCCCAGCGCGGCCAGATCGGTGCCGAGGCCGACGCGGGTGGGCAGGAACGGCAGGCCGAACGCGGCGGCCTTCAGGCCCCACTGGAACATGCCCTCATCCAGTTCGAGCACTTCGAGCGCGCCGCTTTCACGGCTCTTGCGGAACCAGGGCTCCAGTGGAATCGCGTCGAGCGAGACGAAGGCGAAAACCAGCTTCCGAACCTTCCCCGCCGCGCAAAGCATGCCGACATCGGCGCCGCCATAGGCAACCACGGTCAGGTCCTTGACGTCCGAACGCAGCAGTTCGCGCACCAGCGCCATCGGCTTGCGGCGCGGCCCCCAGCCGCCGATCCCGACGGTCATCCCGTCCTTTATCTGCGCGACGATTTCCGCCGCGCTCATGCGCTTGTCGAGCATCATGCTCCCTCTTCCCGTTCTTTCTGGTCCTGTTCCTCAAGAGCCTTCTGCCAGGCCCAGACATGCCCCCATTCGCTGGGCACGAGATGGGCGGTCGGCTCCCAACTGGCGGGGTCGATCACCAGCGGATCGGCGCCGACCTCGAAATCGAAACCGCCGGGGCACTGCATGTAGAAGCCGAAGGTCTGATCGTTGACGTGGCGGCCGATCGAGGCGCTTTCAGGCACTTTGGCCAGCCGCATCCGGTCGTGGCACTTGCCCACGTCCGCCTGCGCCTTCATTTCGAGCATGAGGTGGACGCAGCCCGACGGCGGCATCGGCATCTCGCCCAGCGCGACCGAGTGGTGGCGGCCGTTGTCCGCGTGCATGAAGGCAAAGCCCATGCCCGGATCGTCCGCCGCGTCGCTGAAGTGGAAGCGCGGAATGTCGGTGTCGTGGAACCCGATGCTGCGATAGAATTCGTGGCATTCGGCGAAGTTCGGCGCGGCGAAGACCGTGTGGCCCATTCCCATGTCGCCGGTGACGAAACCGCTGACGCCCGCGGGCGAAACGAAGGCGACATCGTCGCGCACGTCGCCGTGGAAAAATTCCAGACCGTTGCCCGCCGGATCGCTGGTGCGGAAGAAGGCGGTAACGCCGCGCTCGCGCGCTTCATCGGCACTCCCTTCCGCGATGGGACGGCCCGCTGCCGCCACCTTGTCGCGGACTTCGGCCAGTTCCTGCGCATCGCCCACTTCGTAGGCGGCGGCGCGGAAGTGTTCCCGCTTTCCGGTTTCGATGCGGAAGCGGAACGGGCGATCGTCGATCCGGTAGAGCGCAACACCCTCACCGCCGCCCGCCCGCATCGTTCCCACGATGTCGGCCAGGAAGGCATCCCATTCGGCGGGCTTGGCCGTTTCGATCACTACGTAACCGAGCGCCTTGATACCCATGGCTGTCAGTTTCCTTTCACGAGGTCGAGGAAGTACGGCCGCTCGCCGCCCCCATCGACGTTGATGCGGGCGCCGCTCACCCAGCTCGCCAGATCGGAGCAGAGCCAGAGAACCGCGCCGGCGATATCCTCGCCGCGCCCCATCCGGCGCAGCGGCAGCGAATTGCCGACCGCCGCCTGCGCTTCGGCATCGCCGTAAGTCGCGTCGGCGGTTTCGGTCTGCATCAGGCCGACGATCACCGCGTTCACCCGAATGCCGTCCGGGCCCCATTCCTGGGCAAGGCTCTGCGTCAGGTTGAGCAGGCCCGCCTTGGCCGCGCCGTAAGCGGCCGTCTGCGGTGACGGGCGAATGCCCGAAACACTGGCGATATTGACCACGCTGCCGCCACCCACCGCGCGCATCGGCGCGTGCGCGGCCTGCGCCATGTACATGGCGGCGTGCAGGTTCAGCCGCACGATGGCATCGAAGAAGCGCGGGCTGGCGGTGGCGGCATCGGCCTGCGGCGATCCGCCGGCGTTGTTCACCAGAATATCGAGTCGCCCATGATCGGCGACCACGCCTTCCACCAGTGCGCGCGCCTGATCGGCCTCGCGAATGTCGGCGGCGCGGAACTCCAGCCCGGCAGGTAGTGTCTCCGGCTGGTTGCGACCGCAGACCACCACATGCGCGCCGCTGTCCGCCAGCATCCGCGCCATCGCCAGCCCAAGGCCGCGCGTACCGCCAGTGACGATCGCCACGCGCCCGGAAAGATCGATCTCTTGCCTGCCCTTCACGGGGCCTCTCTCCCTTCGTTGTCCGATTGCAGGATTCGTTCCTGCATCAGATTCGAATTTGGCAATATCGAAAGCGTAATGGGTTTTCAATTGACGATTTGCGTATCGAGTGCCATTTCAAATTACGAATGTAGCGCCAAAGGGCGTAAATTGATTCGAATGAAGGGAGAGATCGCAAAGATGGCCAGCGCAGCCTCCGCGCCGTCCGACGCCGCCGTGCCCAGTCCCGAGGATCTGGTTGCCCGTGCACGCGCCATGGTGCCCACGTTAAAGGAACGCGCCCGCCGCTGCGTCGCAGAGCGCGACGTTCCGGCAGAAACGATTGCCGAGCTTCACGAAGCCGGGTTCTTCCGCATCCTGCAGCCGCGCCGCTGGGGCGGCTATGAAATGCATCCCAATGTCTTCTTCGATGTGCAGAAGACTCTGGCCGAGGGCTGCATGTCCACCGGCTGGATGTACGGCGTGGTGGGATGCCACCCTTATGAGATCGCGCTGTTCCACGAAGAGGCGCAGGTCGAGATCTGGGGGGAGAACACCTCCGCCCTCGCCTCTTCCAGCTATCAGCCGGTGGGCAAAGTCACGCCGGTGGACGGTGGTTTCCGCCTGTCGGGCCGCTGGGGCTTCTCCACCGGATCGGTTCACTGCCAATGGGTGATCCTGGGCGCGCTGGTGCCGCCCAGCGAGCCGGGCGGCGCGCCGGACATGCGCGCGTTCCTGCTGCCGCGCAGCGACTACACCATCGATACCGACGCCTGGCACGTCTTCGGCCTGCAGGGGACCGGCAGCCATGACGTGATCGTCGACGATGTCTTCGTGCCCGAATACCGCACGCACCGCGCGATGGATGGGTTCCTTTGCGCCAACCCCGGTCAGGAAACCAATCCCGGGCCGCTCTACACGCTGCCCTGGGCGCAGGTCTTCACCCGCTCCGTCTCCACCGCGGCCTTCGGCGGCGCGCGCGCGGCGATCAATGCGGCAATGGACATCGCGCAGAGCCGCATCTCCACCAACACCGGCAAGGCATCCAAGCACGATCCCTTCCTGCTCGCCGCGATCTCACGCGCCGAAGCGGAAGTGACCGAGATGGAACAGACCCTGCGCCTGACGTTCGAAGACCTGATGGGCCATGCCGAACGCGGCGAGGCGATCCCGATGGAGAAGCGCACCCGCTACGCCTACAACTCCTCCTCGGTCGTGCGGCGCATGGCCGAACTGGTGGACGACATGGTCAAGCTGCTGGGTGGCCGCGCGGTCTATATGTCCAGCGAGATCATCCAGCCCTGGCTCGATCTCCACGCCGGCCGCGCCCACGTCGCCAACGATCCGAACAACCGCACGACCGATTTCGTCGGCGGGATGCTGGGTCAGGCGCCCACTTTCACGTTCCTTTGAGGGGAGGCGGCACGATGGCGACGTTAAAAACGGCCCGTCACCGCGTAAGCGGCGGCCACGAAATCCAGATCCAGGAGGCAGGCGAAGGCCCTGCCGTGGTGTTCATCCACGGCAGCGGGCCGGGCGCATCGGGCGGATCCAACTTCCGCGGCAATATCGACGCCTTCGTGGCGGCGGGCTTCCGCGTTATCCTGCCCGACCTGATCGGCTATGGCGCCTCATCCAAGCCGGAGGGGATCGACTACACGCTGCAGCTGTTCACCGACACGCTGCATGAGGCGCTGGCGGCGCACGGCATCGAACGCGCGGTGCTGGTGGGCAACTCGCTGGGCGGCGGCATCGCCCTGCAAATGACGCTGGACCATCCCGCCTTCGCCGAGAAGCTGGTGCTGATGGCCCCCGGCTGCGTTGCCGAGCGGGAAGCCTATTTCGTGATGCCCGGCATCGCCAAGATGGTCTCCAACTTCGGCGGGCCGGACTTCAATCTGGACGAGCAGCGCCGCCTGATCGGCAACCTGCTCCACGCCGAAGCGCACCACCTCATTACCGAGGAACTGGTGGCCGAACGCTTCGAAGTGGCCCGCACCCAGCCCAAGGACGTGATCGTGCGGATGCGCACGCCCGACCTCAGCCCGCACCTTGCCAGGATTGCGCAGCCGGTTTTCGTGCTCTGGGGCCTGAACGACGAGTTCTGCCCGGAAAGCCATGCCCGCCTCTTCCTCGAACGCTGCCCGAACGTGCGCGCGATCACTTTCGCCCACACCGGCCACTGGGTGCAGGTGGAACGCGCGGCGGAGTTCAACCGTTATGTCGTGGAGTTCCTGCGATGACGGCCGCGACACGCCACGGGCAGGAACTCTATGAAGCCCTGCGCGAACGCCGCACCCTCGCCCCGCTGATCGCGCGCGATCCGGCGCTGACGGTGGACGATGCCTATGCCATCAGCCTTGATTTCCTGAGGCGGAGGCTGGCCGATGGCGAAAAGGTCGTCGGCAAGAAGATCGGCGTTACCAGCAAGGCGGTGCAGGACATGCTGGGCGTGCACCAGCCGGACTTCGGCTTCCTGACCGACTGGATGCATGTCGAAGGCGATATCGATGTGGACGCCAAGGCGCTGATCGCCCCGCGCGCGGAGGCGGAGATCGCCTTCATCCTGAAGGAAGGCCTCTCCGGCCCCGGCGTCACCGCCGGACAGGTCTTGGCGGCGACCGAGAGCGTGGTCCCCTGTTTCGAGATCGTCGACAGCCGCATTACCGACTGGAAGATCGGCATCGTCGATACGGTATCCGACAATGCCTCCTGCGGCGTCTACGTGCTGGGCGAGGAGCGGCTCGATCCGCGTGCGTTCGACCTGCCGGGCCTGCACGTGGCCGTCACCAAGAACGGAGAGCCGCTTTCGGAAGGTTATGGCCATGCCGTGCAGGGCGATCCCGCGCAGGCGGTGGCCTGGCTGGCCAATACGCTGGGCGCTTACGGCGTCACGCTGGATGCGGGCGACGTGATCCTGTCCGGATCGCTCGTCCCCCTCGCGCCCGCGGTGAAGGGCGACAGCTTCGAAATGATCCTCTCCGACAGGAACCCTGCGGCGGGCGGCCAGGCCATCGGCCGCTGCCAGGCTCGATTTGTTTGAGAATTACCCGCTTTGTGTAAGGATACCGGAACCATGGCACGCGTGAAGGCCGCCATCATCGGCTCGGGCAATATCGGCACCGACCTGATGATGAAGATGATCAAGTACCCCCAGAATATGGAACTCGCCGCCGTGGTCGGCATCGATGCCGCATCGGAAGGCCTTGCCATGGCCCGCCAGCACGGCATCGCCACCACGCATGAGGGGTTAGAGGGGCTGAAGAAGCTGCCCTGCTATCCCGAAATCGGCATCGCCTTCGACGCCACCAGCGCTTACGCCCACAAAGTGCATGACGAGGCGCTGCGCGCCGACGGCATCCAGGTGGTGGACCTGACGCCCGCCGCCATCGGGCCGTTCATCGTGCCCCCGGTCAACATGCGGGCCAATCTGGACGCGCCGAACGTCAACATGGTGACCTGCGGCGGACAGGCGACGATCCCGATGGTCGCCGCCGTCAGCCGCGTGGGCAAAGTGCACTATGCGGAAATCGTCGCATCGGTCTCCTCCCGCTCCGCCGGGCCGGGCACGCGCGCCAATATCGATGAGTTCACCCGCACCACCTCCCGCGCGATCGAAGCCGTGGGCGGCGCCACCAAGGGCAAGGCGATCATCATCCTGAACCCCGCCGAACCGCCGATGATCATGCGCGACACCGTCTTCACCCTGTCCGAAGGCGGGGATGAGGACGCCATCCGCCAGTCGGTGCAGGACATGGTGGCCGAAGTGCAGAAATACGTGCCCGGCTACCGGCTGAAGCAGGAAGTGCAGTTCGAACGCTTTGGTGACAACAACCCGCTGAAGATCCCCGGCATGGGCGTGTTCACCGGGATCAAGACGATGATCCTGCTCGAAGTGGAAGGCGCGGGCGATTACCTGCCCAGCTATTCCGGCAATCTCGACATCATGACCGCCGCCGCCAAGGCCACCGGCGAACTTCTCGCCGAGCGCCGCATGGCCGCCGCGACCCCGGCCTGATCCGCAGGAGTTTACGACAATGGGCAAGTTCAACGTCGATGCGGGCGAAAAGCTCTACATCCAGGACGTGACGTTGCGTGACGGGATGCACGCCATCCGCCACATGTACGGCATCGACCACGTGCGCGCGATCGCCTCCGCGCTCGACAAGGCGGGCGTGGACGCGATCGAGGTGGCGCATGGCGACGGCCTCAGCGGCACCAGCTTCAATTATGGCTTCGGGGCGCATACGGACTGGGAATGGCTGGAAGCCGTGGCCGACGTGCTGGAAAACAGCGTGCTCACCACGCTGATCCTGCCCGGCCTTGGCACCGTGGAGGAACTGCGCCGCGCCTATGACATCGGCGTGCGTTCGGTCCGCGTCGCCACGCACTGCACCGAGGCGGACGTTTCGAAGCAGCACATCGGCATCGCCCGCGATCTGGGCATGGACGTGTCCGGCTTCCTGATGATGAGCCACATGATCGAGCCCGAGGCGCTGGCCGCGCAGGCCCTGCTGATGGAAAGCTACGGCGCGCACTGCGTCTATGTTACCGACAGCGGCGGCGCGCTCGACATGGACGGCGTGGCCGCGCGCCTTGCCGCCTATGACCGGGTGCTGAAGCCGGAGACCCAGCGCGGGATGCACGCGCACCACAACCTCTCGCTGGGCGTCGCCAACTCGATCGTCGCCGCGCAGGAAGGCGCGGTGCGCATCGACGCCTCGCTGGCGGGCATGGGCGCGGGCGCGGGCAATGCGCCGCTGGAAGTCTTCGTTGCCGCTGCCGACCGCAAGGGCTGGAACCACGGCTGCGACGTCATGGCGCTGATGGATGCGGCCGAAGATCTCGTACGGCCGCTGCAGGACCGCCCGGTCCGCGTCGACCGAGAGACGCTCGCGCTCGGCTATGCCGGGGTCTACTCCTCCTTCCTGCGCCATGCAGAGAAGGCGGCGGAGACTTACGGCCTCGATACCCGCACGATCCTGGTCGAACTGGGCCGCCGCAAGATGGTGGGCGGCCAGGAAGACATGATCGTCGATGTCGCCCTGGACATGCTGAAAGCCCAGACGGCCTGAGTCCAACAGGTGCAGCCTCCGCGCAAAGACGGGGGCGCACTGCCAAGAGAGGATGCCCGGGGGAGAACCATGGCGGAAATTTCGTTGCACAAGCCCTTCCCGGCCGCGGACGTGCCGCGCTGGGATCATGAGACGGACGTTGCCGTCGGCGGCTTCGGCGCGGCCGGAGCTTGCGCCGCGATCGAGGCCCGCAGTGCCGGGGCCGAAGTGCTGCTGTTCGAACGCAATTCGGGCAGCGGCGGCGCTTCGGCACTGTCCGGCGGGGAGATCTACATCGGCGGCAGCGGCGGCACCGATGCCCAGCGCAGCGCCGGGTTCGAGGACGCGACCGAGGATTTCGCCCGCTATCTGAAGATGGCCGGCGGCCCCTGTGCAGACGAGGCGAAGTGCGACCTCTATGCCCGCGAGTCCCTGGCCCACTACGAATGGCTGAAGGCGCAGGGCGTGCCCTATCGCGGCAACTTCCTGCCCGGAAAACACATCGAGCCAACTGACGATTCCACCCTGATCTGGTCCGGCAGCGAAGCGGCAGCGCCGTTTCGCGATCACGCCAAACCGGCCCCGCGCGGCCATGTAATCCAGCACATGGGCTGGGGCGGCGGACGGCCGTTGGTGGACATTCTGGAAGCCCGCGCGCGCGATGCCGGTGTGCACGTGATGACCGACGCCCGTGTCGTCGCGTTGATCGAAGAAGACGGACACATCGTCGGCCTGATCGCCCGGATCGACAATGCCAACCGCTTCGTCCGCGCGCGTCAGGGCGTGGTGCTGGCAACCGGAGGCTTCGCGATGAACCCCGACATGCTGCGCCGCTATGCCCCGCTGACCAGCAAGATCCACGATCCCATCGGCGAGAAGGACGACGGCACCGGCATCCTGCTCGGCATGGGCGCGGGTGGGGACGCGATCCACATGGACCAGTTCTTCACCACCTGCCCCTGGACGATGCCGGAGAGCCACGCCTACGGCGTCTTCGTCAACGAGCAGGGCCAGCGCTTCATCAACGAGGATTGCTACCACGGCCGGGTCAGCCGCACGATGCTGGACCAGCCGGGCAGCAAGCTCTTCCTGCTGCTGGACATGGCGCATTTCGTGCAGCCGCTGGAAATCGCGCGCATCGCCATCGCCGCGACGGGCGAGACCTGGGAGGAGGTCGAAGCCGAACTGGAGATGCCCACGGGCACGCTGGCGGCCACGATGGCCTTCTACAACCGCCATGCCCACGAAGGCCGCGATCCGTTGTTCGACAAGCAGGCGCCGATCCTGACGCCGCTCGATCAGGGGCCGTTCGTGGCGCTCGAACTGAATTTCGACAGTTCCTATTTCTCCTTCTTCACGCTCGGCGGGCTGCACACCGATCTGGACGGGCGCGTGCTGGGCCTCGATGAGCGGCCGGTTCCGGGACTCTACGCGGCCGGGCGCTGCACGTCGGGTCTGCCGGCATGGGGGCATGGCTATAGCTCGGGCCTCAGCTTGGCCGACTGCACCTTCTTCGGACGACAGGCAGGCCGCGCAGTGGCCGCTGAAACAATCGCGGCGAAAGCCGTAACGGGGGGAGAACTGGCATGATTCTCAAGGACAAAGTCGTCATCGTCACCGGCGCCGGCCCCGGCATGGGGCAGGCGCTCTGCCGCGCCGCCGCGCGCGACGGTGCGCGCGTGATCGTCTCGGCCCGCTCTCGCGATGCCATCGAAGCGCTGGCCGCCGACATCCGCGCCCAGGGCGGAGAAGCCATCGCCGTACCCTGCGACGTCGCTGACATGGCGCAATGCCGCGCTCTGGCGGAGGCGGCGCTGGCGAAGTGGGGGCGTATCGACGGTCTGGCTAACTCGGCCTACTACCACCCCGACTGGCAGCCGCTGGAAAGCCACGACCTGGACCAGTTGCGCACTGCGCTGGACGTGATCGCGATCGGGGGCCTGCGCATGGCGCAGGCCGTGATCCCGACGATGAAGGCGCAAGGGACGGGCTCGATTGTCAACGTCTCCACCCTCGCCACGCGCAAACCCATGCCCGGTGAAGGCGGCTATGCCATGGGCAAGGCGGCGCTGAACCAGATGACGCGTCAGTTGGCCGTCGAACTTTCGGGAACGGGCATCCGCGTCAATACCGCGCTGATGGGCTGGATGATGGGCGCTCCGCTGGAGACCTGGCTGGAAACGCTGGGCGACGGCGCCGAGGCCTTCCGCAAGAAACGCGTGGCGCAGATCCCGGTGGGCCGCATCCCGCCCGACGCCGATTGCGCCAAGGCCGTGCTGTTCCTGCTGTCCGACTATGCCAGCGAGATCACCGGCGCCGCGCTGGACGTCAACGGCGGCGACTGGGTCGCACCCTGAGGGAGATGCATATGTTGCCCGAATGGATCGACCTCGACTGGATGAAGGCCGCGCGTTCGCTGGCCGAAGACCCGCTGGAAGGGCTGGATCCGGAAGCGGTGACCGTCAGCGAGACGGTGGAGATCGCCGCCCCTGCCCGCGTGGTCTGGCAGGTGCTGACCGATCTGGACGCCTATGCCGACTGGAACCCCTTCTGCGTGCGCGCCCGCTCCACGCTGAAAATGGGCGCTCCGGTGGAAATGGCGCTGGTGAACTATGCCGTGCCCGGCACGCTGGTGCCCAACTGCGAATTCGTCTGCGGTTTCGAGCCGGAGCGGCTGCTCTCATGGTCGCTGCCGTGGTCGCGCGAATGGCCTTACCCGGCCCGGCGCGATCAGGTGATCGCGGCGACCGGGCCGGAATCCTGCCGCTATGCCTCCACCGACGCCTTTCTCGGCATGAACGGCATTCACGTCCACCGCTTCGCCGGCCCCTGGGTCAAGCGCGCCTTCGATGACAGCGGCCGCGCCCTGAAGGCCCGTGCCGAGGCGCTTTGGGCCGCATCCAAAGGAAACTGACATCATGGCCATGACACTTCAGCAACTGACCGATCTCGAAGAGATCCGCATGCTCAAGCACCGCTATTTCCGCGGCATCGACACGGCCGACATGGCTCTGCTGGAAGGCCTGTTCACCGACGACATCGCCGTGGACTATCGCGGCGGCGCCTATCGCGTGACATTTTCTGGCAAGGCGGAGATGCTGACCTTCCTCGCCAACTCGTTCCATTCGGGCGCGCTGGCCATGCACCACGGGCACAGCCCGGAAATCATCCTGACCGGCGACAATTCGGCCGAAGGGGTATGGTATCTGGAAGACATCTTCATCGATCTGGAACGCGGCGACCATACGTTCGGCAGCGCTATCTATCGCGACCGCTATCGGCGTGAGGGCGGGCAATGGAAGGTCGCCCGCACCGAGTACGACCGCGTGATAGAGGTGGTTCAGCCGATCCGCCCCGATACGCGCATCACCGAGCACATGCTGGCGAAAACCGGCCTGAAGCCGGCCGAGCGTACCGATATCACCCACCTCATCCAATGGGACGAGGTTGCCTGACTTTCGCGGGAGATTGCCACATGCTTTCACGCGTACCCCTTGGCGGCACCGATCTTTCGGTGAGCCCGCTGTGCTACGGCACCAACATGCTTGGCTGGATGATCGACCAGCCGCATTCGAATGCCATCCTGGACACGTTCGCCGGGCTTGGCGGCAATTTCATCGATACGGCCCGGTCCTATGGCGACTGGATGCCGGATGCCCCTGCAGGAGCCAGCGAGCGTGCGGTCGGCGCTTGGCTGAAGGCCCGCAAGCGCGAGGATTTCGTCATCGCCACCAAGGGCGGCTTTTTCGATCTGCGGAAGGGCGACTATCGCAACCGCTGCACGCCCGAGGATGTGGCGCAAGACCTTGCCCAGAGCCTCGATCACCTCGGCGTGGACACGATCGACCTCTATTTCCTGCACATGGATAACGAGGACGCTCCAGTCGAGATCATCGTCAACGCCCTCGTCGGCCATCAGGAGGCCGGACGCATCCGGCACTTCGCAGCCTCCAACTGGTCGGCTGAGCGCATCAAGGCCGCCAACACTTACGCCGCCTCGATCGGCAAGCCAGGCTTCGTCGCTTCCGAAACGTTCTGGGGTCTTGCCGTGCCAGGCATCGCCGCGGCCGCGCAGCAGGGCTACGTCCATTATTACGAGGGCGAATACGAGGGCGTGCATGCCGCCGGGCTGCCGATCCTGGCCTACGCCGCGCAGAGCGGGGGCTACTTCACCAAGCGTGCCAGCGGTGCTGATCTCGGCGATCAACTCACCGCGCGTTACGCCAATCCGGCCAACGACGCCCGCCTAGCCGCCGTTCTCGAACTGGCCGAGCGGCACGGCGTATCGGTGAACGAAGTGGTGCTGGCCTATCTCACCAACCAGCCCGACCAGACCGTACCGATCTTCGGCGGCTCCACGCCGGAACAGGTGGCCGAGAGCGTCAAGGCGGCCACCCTCACCTTATCCGCAGCGGAACTGGCCCAGCTCCGCGCGGCCTGACCCATCTGGCCCCCAAGTCAGATACGGCTCAGGTAACGGCGGGGAGCGGGGAGGCTCCTCGCCGTTTTTCCTTCAGTTCCAACCCAGCGCCGCACGCACGCTGTCCAACGCTTCGGCCACGCGGCGTTCGCGCGGCAGGGCAAGGGCGTGATCGCGCGGTATTTCCACGCTGATCGGCGTTTGCGGCGGAAGCGCGGCCACGAAACCTGCCAGATCGAACTGCCCTTCCCCGGCCAGCAAACGCGCGCGGGAGGCTTCGTGCTCGATATCCTCGGGCGCAGCGAGCATGCCGTCGCAGAGTTGGCCGTACAGGATCGAACCGGCCGGTGCAGCCTTCAATTCCGCCAGCGTGCCGCGCGAGCGGATGAGGTGCAGGATGTCGACATTGACGCCCACCCGCCCCGGTCGCTTGATCGCCCCCACCAGTTCCAGCGCCGCCGCCAGCGAACCGATCTGCGAGGGCGGATAGAACTCGACAGCCACGCGCAGATCGAACTCAGCCGCGCGATCGCAAAACCGGCCGAAGATATCGAGGCGACGCGCAGGATCGCGATCGTAAGCCAGCACGTTCACCAGATCCGCCCCCAGTTCTGCAGCGGTCTCCAAGGCCGCTGCAAAAGACGCCGGATCGGTCCGTCCGGTCAAAGTGAAGGGGTAGGCCAGATCGAACGCGATCCCGAGATCGGCAAGGCACCTCGCCAATTCTCGCCGGGCGTGCGGGTCGTGAAGCAGATCGAACGGCGGCATCGTGGGCAGCACCGCCATCGGCTCCATAAACAAGCAGATGCCCGAGCAGCCCGCTTGCGCAGCCGTTTCGGCCAACAGCCGCGGTGTCGCATCGACGGCCGTGATGTGATCCAGGGAAAGGCGATGGGAGCGGATAGAATCCATCTCCGCATTCTAACGAAATTCGGCGCTCAAATATACGCATAACCTCAACTGAAAATCACATTTTGTGGCTAATATCACAATTATGGAAATTATTTTTACGCAAATATTGATTGCGGAGACTCCTTTCTCCACTATGCCGTGGCATTCGCGTTGGCCTTGATCGACCGCGCGACAAAGGCTCAGCAGAAGCCATCGAGAGGAACGGCCATGGCAACCCGATCTCCGTCCGACGTTATCGACCAGACCTTGCCCCCGGCGGGGCAGTCCATGGGCCATCTGGCCTTGCACTATGCCGCGCCCGAAGACGGCCCCCTCGCCGCGCGGCTGCTATCGCTGTTCGGCTTGATCCAGACGCAGGCCTTGCCCCTACCCGGCGGCAATTTCTATCGCTTCGTAGTCAACTCCGGCCATTTCGCCCGCGGCGACGGAATCGTCTACCTCTCTGCCCTCCCCGCTCCCCAGGTCCGTCTGATCGAGACGATCCGCGCTGCCCTCGGCATCGGCACGGAGCACGAGCACGAAGTGGTCGGTTCTTACCGTGCGATGCTCGCCGCCGATCCCGAAGCCAGCTTCCATTTCGGCTTTCTGATCCCCTCGCTTGAGGAGTTGGAAAGTCTGGTGCTTGCCTTGCGCGATCTGACCGCGAACGATCCCGACTATCGCAATCGCATCCACGTAACCATGAACCGCGCACGGCCGGGAGACGCTGCCGTGGACGCACGGCTGGATGCTTCACCCGTCTTCGGCGACTGCACGCGCTTTGCCTATGGCCGGGGCGGCGTGCAGGTCTTCGTGGAGACCGACCTGATCCGCGCCGGCCAGCTTGGCGAGGCCATGCATTTCGAATTCGACTACGTATTTCCGGATCAGGCCAGCCACATCCTCTCGATTGTCGAGCTGTGATTTCGGCCCATACCCGTCACGTCAGCTTGACGACGCGGCAGCGCGGCACCGGATATTCGCTGGCTCCGATCCAGCGCCACAGCCCGGTGCCCGAACGATGCCCGGCAAGGTCGATCCAGTTGCCGAAGCCCGGATCGGCATCGGCGCAGACCACCACCACGCTGCCGTCCGCCTCGTACCGGGCCTGAGAGCCGTTGACCCAGACCTTCTGATGCACGTGATCCAGCGATTCCATCCACCAGTTGTCGATCTGGAAGTTCCACATGCGGCATTCGGGCACTTGCGCCTCGATCACCAGCGCCTCCCCCGGCGCAAGATCGAAATGGAGGTGGCCGTACCAGATGTTCGGATCGCCGCCGGCCTTCCAGAACACCTGCTGATCGCCGTCATAGACCGCGTTGGATTGACTCTTGAACCATTCGGACCAGTCCGCGAAGGTATTGGCGGTGCCCCGCACCCATTGCGCCGCGCCCATCAGTTGCCCCTCGATCGCAGCGGGCGTGAGAATGGCGGGAACCGCAGGGCCGGCGCCGATCCGCTCTACATGGACGTCTGCCGCGACTTGCGTGCGCTTGTCGTCGAACGTCTGGCGCACGATCAACAGCGACGTGTCGTCCGCCATCGGCAGCCAGTTGCCCGGATGCCGCGTGCGGCTCACGATCACTTCGAAGCTGCCGTCCGGGCCGAATTTCATGTCCGCGAACTCAAGCTCTCCGGTGGAGACCATCGTGCCGTCGGTGGCGTAGCGGTTAGCCTTGCTACCGATGGAGAAGTAGGGAACCGTGTTGCGCTTGCCGGTGATGCGATAGATCCGGTCCGGGCTGACGACGCATTGCTGGTAGATGTTGTCCGGATTGTCCGCGCCGATCTTGATCCTGTCGTCGCACAGCATGAACAGGCGCGGGAAATCGGGATCGGCGGAGTCCACCAACATGTTCAGCGCCGTGCGCGTCAGGCGGCTGAGATAGCGCAGCCCTTCCGCCTGATCGATCGGCGTGGTGGGCGCGGCCGGCCGCGCCAGCACTTCACCCGCCTCCGCCAGCGCGGCGCAGAACTGGCGCCAGACACTATCGAGATGACCTTGTTCCGCCATGGCTGCAAACCCCTTTCCGATGGGAGAAACGATGTCCGAATTGCTTGAATCGCTGGCCACACGGTTGCGCCTGCTGGAAGACCGCGAGGCGATCCGCGATCTGATCGCCAGCTATGGTCCGCTGGCCGATGCCGGCGAGGCACAGGCGCTGGCCGCGCTCTGGGCCAAGGACGGCATCTATGAAGTGGTCGGCTTCGCGCAGGCGCAAGGCCATGCCGCGATCGCCGCGCTGATAGAGGGGGATACGCACCGCGCGCTGATGGCCGATGGCTGCGCGCATCTGCTGGGCCCCGTGGCCGTGGAGATCGATGGCGATAGAGCCACCGCACGGGGCCACAGCGTCGTATTCCGCCATGGCCCCGAAGGGTTCGCGCCCTATCGCGTGGCCGCCAACCGCTGGACGCTGGAACGTCGCACCAATGGTTGGCGGGTGGTTCACCGCCGCAATGCCCTGCTGGATGGGAGCGAGGCGGCGCGCATCCTGCTGACTCCCGCTCAGCCCGCGAGCTGACCGCCGTCCACGGTGAACAGCGCGCCGGTCACCTTGCTGGCCTGATCGCTGGCGAGGAAGGCGAACATGTTCGCCACGTCATCCGGCGAGCATGACCCGTCGCGCAGCTTGGGCGCATTGCGCATCACCACCGACCAGTCGATATCGCCTTCCGGCACCGGCGTGTCGCGCGTCATCGGGGTTTCGACATGGCCGGGGCAGATCGCGTTCACGCGCACGCCCTTGGCACCGTACTCGATGGCCAACCCCTTGGTGATCGCCGCCACGCCGTGCTTCGATGCCGAATAGGCGATCGTATAGGCAATGCCCTGAAGCGCGGCGGTGCTGGCGGTGTTGACGATATTGCCACCGCTCTTCACCAGATGCGGCAGCGCCGCCTGGCAGAGCGCAAAGACGCTGGTAGTGTTGATCTTCAGCAGCAGTTCGAAATCGTCGAGCGAGAACGTCTCCGACGATCCCCACTTCAACATTCCGGCGATGTTGCACAGCACGTCCAGCCCATCGCGCGCCGCCACGTCCACCAGCGCGCGGCACGATGCCAGGTCGGTGGCATCGTACGTCTGGATCGTCGGCGTGCTTGCCATCAGCGCGGCGGTCTCTTCCAGACCCGCCGCATTGCGATCGCCAATGGTGACCGCTGCGCCTTCCGCCGCGAAGCGGATTGCGGTGGCGCGGCCAATGCCCGATGCCGCGCCGGTAATCAGTACCTTCTTGCCTGCAAAGAGCATGGCCGTCTCCCGTTCTCGTTCTTGTTTCCGGCGCTGTGTCAGAACTTCACGCCGGCCGTCACCCCGAAAGTGCGCGGTTCGGGGAAATAGCCCACGACCATGCCGCCAAAGCTGGGGCCGAAGTCGATGAAGTTCCCCGGATTGGCTTCCTTCGTCAGGTTACGCACGAAGAACGAAAGTTCCGCATCGGTGCCCAGCAGCGGCAGCTTGGTCAGGCTAGCGCGCAAGTTGACGATGGTGCGACCCTTGGACTGCGTGGTGTGCGCATTCTGGTCCGACGGATTGTCGGTCACCAGCGCATAGGGGAAAGTGTAGTACTTCGCGACGTAGCTGACATCGGCGTAGAGGTTCAGCTTGCCCCAATCGCCTTCGGCAACCCGCAGGTCCGCGCCGCCCGATGCCGTAACCTTCGGCGCATGGGGGAAGGCGCGGTTGTCGGCCACGTTGGTCTCCACGCCGTTCACCAGATCCATGAAGCGCTTGTACTTGGGATCGAGCAGCGCCAGCGATCCGTTCAGCGTCAGCGCGTCGAAGGGATGGAACACCGTTTCGAACTCAAGCCCCTGGATGCGCGCCGCACCGGCATTGCGCACGATGGAGGCGGCGCCAAGCCCGGCGGTGAACACCGCCAGCTGCATGTCCTTGTGCTCGTCCCGGAAGGCGGAAATATTGAAGATCAGGCGGTTGCCGAAGGTCTTGGTCTTGATACCAAGTTCGTAGCTGTCGACCGTTTCGGGCTTGTATGGATTGCAAAGTTCCAGTGCGCCCGAGGGGCATTCCGGCGTCGGCGCGACGAAGACGTTGGTCTCGCCATTGAAGCCGCCCGATTTGAAGCCCTTGGCATAGCGGGCATAGACATTGACCTGGTCGGTCACTTCATAGCCCAGCGTCACGGCGGGGGTGAAGCTGTTGTACTTGGCATCGGGCACGCCGCCATAGGGAATGTCTGCCACGACAACCGGAGAGGTGATGCCGTTCGCCGCATCGTAATTGATGCGGAAGAAGCGACTGATGTCCTTCTTCTCATGCGTGTAGCGCCCACCCACGGTCAGCTTCAGACCGCGCAGGATTTCGTAATCGAGTTGAGTGTAGAACGCGAAGGCCTTGGTGTGCGATCCGTAATCGGAATCGAGATCGGTGCCGCCGCCGAAATAGCTCTGCGGATTGTCGGTTGCCGCCTTCTCCGTGAAGTAGAAGGCACCCGCCGCGTAGGAAAGCTTGTCGGACAGGGCCTTGCCCGTCACCTGTAGTTCCTGGCTGAAGGCGTGATAGTCGGTCAGGCGCTGGGTATAGGCCACCGGCAGCGGCGAACCGTCGAGATCGAGTCCGTCATCGTACTTCAGGTTGCGATAGGCGGTGGTGGACTTCACCGTGGCCGCGCCGAATTCGCCGGTCAGCGTCAGCGCATGGCCGTAGCTGCGGGTCTTTTCGTAGACATCGGCATCGATCGATGCGGTCGTGACGCGCTTGGGATCGGTATAGAGATTGAGCGGGAAATTCGCGCCAACGAAGGGATAGCTGGGCGAATTGGGATCGAAGATGTCACGCGGGTCGCCGTTCTGGTTCACCTGCAGCAACTGCGATAGCTGCGGCGTCTGCTTGCTGCGGCTGTAGTCGTAGGTGTAGTCCGCGGTGACGTTGTCCGCCAGTTCGGCGCGGACCTGCACCATGAAGCTGCCGCTGTTGATCGAGTCCGTCTTGTTCACGCGGGGCGGCAGCGCGGCGGGCACGTTCGGGATGGGGTTGGGTACGATATCGATCAACCCGCCCCGGCTGCGGTACTGGCCGGAGAGTTTTACAGAGAAGATGCCCATCTTCGGCAGATCCAGCACACCGCGGAACTTCATCTCGTCAAAACTGGCGTACGTCATTTCCATCGTGCCGCCCAGTTCGCCGCTGGGCTTGCGCGTGATCAGGTTCACCGCGCCGGCCAGCGCATTGCGGCCATAGAGCGTGCCTTGCGGGCCGCGCAGCACTTCCACGCGTTCCAGATCGGCGATGTCGAAGATCGAGCCCTGCGCCTTGGCGATGTAGACTCCGTCGAGATAGAGGCCGACCGCCGGCTCCCAGGTGATTGCAGGATTGATCGTCACTGAACCACGGATGGAAATCTGCGAGACGGTCTTGGAACCCGGTGCGCGTTCGATCTTCATGTTGGGCGCGATGGTGCCCAGTTTGTCGATGGAATCGACGCCGCGGCTGTCAAGGTAGGCGCTGCTGACGGCCGAGATGGCAATGGGCACGTTCTGGACGTTTTCCGAACGCTTCTGCGCGGTAACGACGATGTCGCCGATGCCGATCTCCACTTCCTGCTTCGCCGGCTGCGCTGTCGCCGTCGCAGACTGGGCATTGTCCTGCCCTGCATCCTGGGCAAGTGCCGGGACGGCGACGATGGACATGCTGGTGGCGAGGGCCGAAGCGGCCAGGAACCTATTCACGATCTTTCTCTCCCGAAACCCTGTGCGCGTTTGCGCATCATATTCACGCCGCGCTTTCGCGCATCCGATTCACCTTCATTGAATATGATTCATCAAATCATATGGCAATATGTTTCTTGTTCGCGCGTATTTTTGATGACATATTTACGCAAATGACGGTTCAGTACGCGAAGCAAATCTGCCGCGTGCGTTCGATAAAAGACGTTGGGAGAGAGCATGGCTGATGGAATCGCCCGAACCGGCGATGCACCGCAGTTCGACTTCGTCATTGCCGGCGCGGGGGTCGCCGGCTGTATCCTGGCGAACCGACTCTCGGCCGATCCCAGGTGCCGCGTGCTGCTGCTGGAAGCGGGTGGAAACGACCGCAGCCCGCTGATCGCGGCGCCGGGCGGGTTGCTGCCAATCATGATGCGCGGCAGCCATGCCTGGCGCTACATGTCCGCCCCGCAGCGGCATCTGGATGACCGGCCGCTCTATCTGCCGCGCGGCAAGGTCCTGGGCGGCGGATCTTCCATCAATGGCATGACCTACGACCGGGGCTTCCATTCGGACTATGACCGCTGGGCGGCACAGGGATGCACGGGCTGGTCGTTTGCTGAAGTGCTGCCATACTTTCACCGGCTGGAAAGCTATGCCCCGTCGCGGGACCAATGGCACGGCGACGATGGACCGATCGCCGTCACCCGCGCCGGGCAGGATCACCCCTTCGCCCAGGCCTTCGCCTCGGCGGCCCAGCAGGCCGGCTATCCGTTCTGCGCGGACCTCAACGGCACGGCGCGCGACGGGGTGGGGCCGGTAGACCTCACCATCGGGAACGGGCGGCGCTCGAGCGCGTCCTCTGCCTATCTCCGCCCGGTGCGCCATCGCCCCAACCTGACCGTGCTGACCGGCGCGCAGGCCTTGCGCGTGCTGTTCGAGGGCAAGCGGGCTGGCGGCGTAATCTATCTCCGGCAGGGAGAGCACCACACCGCCCTTGTCCGGCGCGAAGTGATCGTCAGCAGCGGGGCGATCAACACGCCGCAACTGCTGATGCTGTCCGGGCTTGGCGATGCGGAGCACTTGCGTGGCCACGGGATCGACGTGGTAGCGCATGTCCCGGAAATCGGCCGCAATCTGCAGGACCACCTAGCCGCCCATGTGAAGTACCGTTCGACCAAGCCCTGGTCGATGCTGCGCTATCTGAGCCCGCTGCGCGGCATCGCAGCGATGGGTCAATATCTCGCCGCGCGCAGCGGGCCGCTGGCGGATCCCGGCATGTCGGTCGCCGCCTTCGTGCGATCAGACCCGGCGCTGGCGGAGCCCGACATCAAGATGCTGCTGGTCATGGCCCTCTTCGCCAACAACGGCCGCAAGATGGAGCCGAGCCACGGCTTCTACGCGCACATCAACGTCGCCCGCCCCGAAGCACGCGGCACCGTCACCTTGGCCAGCGCCGATCCTGCCGCTCCGCCGGTGATCGACCAGAATTACAACGGCACCGAGCACGACCGCCGCGTCATGCGCGAGGGAATCCGCGCCGCCCGCCGCATTTTCGCCCAGCCCGCGTTCGACACATGCCGGGGCGAGGAACTGGCGCCCGGCGCCTCCATAGAGAGCGACGAAGCGCTGGACGCCCATGTCCGCGCCCATGCGGAGGCCGATTACCACTCGGTCGGCACCGCACGCATGGGCGCGGACGCCGGGGCCGTGCTGGACCCGCAATTGCGCCTGCGCGGCGTGGACGGGCTGCGCGTGGTCGATGCCTCCGTCATGCCGCATCTGGTGGGCGGGAACACGGCGATCCCCGTGGCCATGATCGCGGAGAAGGCGGCCGACATGATCCTTGGCCGCACGCCCCCGCCTGCAGCCCAGCTTTCCGGAGAAAATGCATGAAAGTTCAAGCAATGGTCTGCCACGCGCCCGGCGCACCGCTGGTGCGCGAGGAGCTGGACCTCGCCCCGCCGGGCGAGGGCGAAGTCCTGATCGAGATCATGGCCAGCGGACTGTGCCACACCGATCTCAGCCAGCTTGACGGCAAGGCGGCGCCCTATCCCTTCCCCGTCGTCGTCGGGCATGAGGGCGCGGGGATCGTTCGCGCGGTGGGCGCTGAAGTCGCAACGGTGGCGGTGGGAGATCACGTGATCGCGCTGGCCATCGGCGAATGCGGCGCCTGCGCCAACTGCCTGTCCGGCAAGACCAACCTTTGCGAACTATTCCTTGGCGAAATCGCCACCCAGCCGACGCGCTTTTCGCTGAACGGCAAGCCTGTTTCCGCTTATTCGGGCGTCGGATCGCTGGCCCAGTTCATGGTCATGCACGAACGCAATGTCGCCCCGATCCGCGCCGACGTGCCGCTGCATCTGGCCTGCACTGCGGGCTGCTGCGTGGCGACGGGTGTGGGCGCGGCGCTGCACACGGCGCATGTGCATGAGGGCGCGAGCGTTGTCGTGTTCGGCCTAGGCGGCATCGGCCTCAACGTCGTGCAGGGTGCACGGCTGGCCGGGGCCCGGACGATCATCGGCATAGACGTGAACCCGGTCCGCGAGGCGCAGGGCGAGCGCTTCGGCCTTACCCATTTCATCGATCCCACAACCGTCGATCCGGTTGCCGCCATTCGCGCCATTACCGGCGGGGGCGTAGACTTCGCCTTCGAATGCGTGGGGAAGGCGGCACTGATGCGGCAGGCTTTCGAAAGCACCCGCATCGGCTGGGGCTGCTGCGTCGTGCTAGGCGTGCCGGCAGATGGCGAGACGATGCAGATCGTGCCGTTCGACCTGCAACTGGGCCGCACGGTCAAGGGATCGTTCATGGGCAATGTGCGTGGGCGCAGCCAGCTTCCGGCGCTGCTCGAGCACTATGCGGATGGCACGCTCAATCTCGACGATCTGGTAACGCACCGCCTGCCGATGGCGCGCGTGAACGAGGGCTTCGCGCTGATGAAATCGGGCGATGCCCTGCGCGTGGTCGTAAGCTTCGAATAAGGCTAGGCCCCCGGCGCGATGCCGGGGGCCTAGCCTTATTTTCCCTACTGACGGGGCGAATGGATATTGCCGCCGTCCACCACGATTTCGGACGAGGTGATGTAGCTGGCCTCGTCCGAGAGCAGGAAGCGGATCACCCGCCCCACTTCCTCCGGCGCGCCGAAACGGCCGAGGAAGATGCGCCGTTCGAACACGCCGGGAAGCGCGGCCTTGGCGGCAGCGATGATCGGCGTATCGATCTGGCCGGGGCTGACCGAATTGATGCGGATGCCATCGGCCGAAAGCTCGTCCGCCATCGAACGCACCAACGAGATCACCGCGCCTTTCGCCGCGCTGTAGATCGGGATCAGCCCACTACCCAAAGTCGCGTTGATGGAGGAAAGCGCCACCACGCTGCTGCCGGGCAGACTGCGCATGTCGGCGCGGAACGCCTGCACCAGGCTGACGATCGCGCGCACATGGAGGGCGATGCCCTTGTCCCACAATTCGGGCGTCACCCCGTCGATCCCGGTCACTTCGGCGGTGCCGGCCGAATGGACGATCCCGCCCACCAGACCCAAGGCTTCGCGCGTTTTCGCGGCAGCCTCCGCAATCGCCTTCGGATCGCGCAAATCGACCGCCAGCCCGATGGCGGCAACGCCCCAGGCATCGGCGATTTCCGCCGCCGCAGCCGTCGCGCCGGCCTCATTGATATCCCAGAGCGCCACGGGACGGCCGACTGCCGCCAATGCACGGGCGCTGGCAAGGCCAATGCCGGAGGCTCCGCCCGTCACCACCACAGGACTGGACGGCGCGCCCAGCGCGGGTTCGAAGTTCTGCTTTTCCATCTCTCTTCCCTTTCGCCCGATCAGTCCATTCGCCCCATCAGTCCATTCCCGGTGCGCCGGGCATTCCCTGATAATAGGCGCCAACGATCATGCCGCCATCCACGACGATTTCCGCGCCGGCCAGATAGGATGCCTCGTCACTGGCCAGGAACACGGTCGCCGCCGCCACTTCCTCCGGCGCGCCGACGCGCTGGAGCGGGATATTGCCGAAGCGTTCGTCCACCTTGTCGCGCGGCGAACCGTCGTGGTTGGTCATGACCGTATCGACACCGCCGGGGTGGACGGAGTTCACGCGCACGCCCTTGTGGCCCAGTTCCATGGCGGCCACGCGGGTCAGCCCACGCACGCCCCACTTGCTGGAGGCATAAGCGGAAAGGCCATTCGCACCCTTCATCCCGTCTACCGAGGAGACGTTGACGATGGCGCCCTTGCCGCGTGCCACCATGCCCGGCGCCGCCGCCTTGATGCCGAGAAATTCGCCGACCAGATTGACGTCCAGCACGCGCCGGTAATCGGCCAGCGTGGTATCGAGCAGCCCCGCGAAGTGCAGGATGCCGGCATTGTTGACCAGCACGTCGACCGGCCCGAAACGCGCCTCAACGTCGCGAACCACGGCGGCCCAATCGGCCTCGCTCGTCACGTCCAGATGCCAGAACCCGGCAACATCGCCCAGTTCGGCGGCCAGAGCCGCGCCGGCTTCATCCAGCACATCGGCAATGGCCACCTTGGCCCCTTCGGCCACGAAGAGGCGGCAGGTTGCCGCCCCCATGCCGCGTGCGCCGCCGGTGACGATCGCCACCTTGCCTTCAAGCCTTCCCATTATGCATGTCCTTCATTGTCGAAATCATGGTGATTGAATGTCATGTCCGTCTCATGGCGGTGCATCCGCAGCGGCTGCGCTACAAGCTCGTCCGGCGGCGGCCCGGGGTCGTCATGCCCCGGCAGCCAGAGCACGGCATCGGCCGGAAAGCCGCCGTTCCGGTCGATCAGAATGTCCAGCGCCACGCCCGCCCGCCGCTCGGCCAGACTGCGCGCCCAGCCCATCGCGCGGCCGTGCCAGAGATCGTTACTGGCGGCGGATTCCAGCAAGACCGCAAGGCGGCGCCCGCCCGCATCGGCGGGATCGCCGGCGGAGAGCACATGCTCCTCCACCCGCGCCGGGGCGAGCCGCGCGTGGTCGAGAAAGCGCTCCTCATCCGCGCGCAGCGCGGCGGCGTGCGGCCCTTCGATGACGCGCAGCGGCGCCAGCGGATCGTCCACCCAGAACTCCGAAATCGTGTCCCAGCCAAAGATTTCCGCCGCGTCCACATGATTGCGCGCATAGCCCCGGAACGGAAACAGCCGCGCCGCGAACGGCGCGTGGTGGTCCTCGTAATAGCGCTGGAAAAAGGCCCGGTCCCGATCCGGCCGATGCACCAGCGCGCAAATGCTTTTCATGGCCTGTCTCCTGCCCGCAGCGGAACCGACGCGGCGCACAGGCCCCGCCGGTCCGCAAAGGCGCAGTTCGCCGTCATTCGCCGCCGAAGTGGTACTTCAGCCGCACCCCGTACATGCGCGGCTCGCCATAGAGCGTGGCGCGATAGAGCAGCCCGGTGTCCTGATAGACGTCGGAATTGCTGATCCGGTAGAGGTTGTCGGTCAGGTTGGTGCCGAACAGGCCAAGATCGAAATTCGTGCCTGCCACGCCCTTCCAATCGAGCGAGGCGCTGAGCAGGCCGAAAGCCTCCAGATAGGCCCCCGGCTGGTTCTGCGGCAGCTGCACCGCCTCGGTATACTGGCGCGATGTGTGCGAATAGTTCACGAAAAGCGTCAGCGTGCCCAGATCGCCGCCAAGGTCGTGATCGGCGGAAACGTGGATGCTCCAGATGTACGGCGCGGTATACTGGAAATCGAGGCACGAACTGTCGGCTATACCGGTTCCGCCATAGGCCTTTGGCAGCACATAGCCATTGCAGGCCATGATCGGCGTGTTCGTCTCGAACTCATACTTGGTGTACTTCGCGTCGGTATAGCTGAAGTTGCCGCCGATCTCCAGGCCGGGGAACGGCCGCATCGATGCTTCCACTTCCACGCCGTTGATCCGCGCATCGGCATTGTTGGTGCGCGCGCCGCCGGCGTTGGTGGCCGGGTTGTAGTCTCCCGTCGCGCGCTGGATGTCCTTGTAGTCCACGTGATAGACCGACGTATTCAGGCGGAACGGCACTTCACCCAGGAAGAAGTCGGACTTCACGCCCGCTTCGTAGCTGGTGACCTTCTCCGGCTTGAAGGTGCGCGTATTCTCGAACACCGCATACTGGTTGAAACCGCCCGCCTTGTAGCTGTGGCTGACTTTGCCGAAGATCAGGATGCTGGGCGTGATCTTGTAGTCCAGCCCTGCCGTCCACGACGGTGCCTTGGTCCGCAGCGAGGCTTCCAGACGGCAGGTTGCCGCCGCTGTCGCGAAATCGACCAGCGAACTGTCTGATCCGCAGACCGCCTTGGTCGGATCGGCGGTGGAACGCTGATACTGGGACGCGAAACCGTCGATATGGTCCCAGGTGTAGCGGAAGCCGCCGGTGAAGCGCAGATTGTCCAGCGCCGGGGTCAGCGCGCCAAGGTCCAGCGTCGCCTGCGCATAGAGCGCCTTGGACTTCGTGCTGGTGCCATAGGTGTTGTATCCCGCCTCGCAGAAGCCGGTGTAGAGCGCCGGGCAATAGACGATGGCGCGCGATCCCTGCGGACCGTCGGGCTTCTGGTCGTAGTAGAAACCACCCACGGTCCAGTCCAGCCGGCCGCCCAGCGTCTTGCCCTGAAGCTGCAGTTCCTCGGTGATCTGGCGCATGTTATCGCGCGGTTCTTCGGTGTCCAGCGTGGCGTTGGTGTAAGTCACCGGATAGCCCAGCACCGGCATCGTCACCACGCCGGGCGCGGGCACCACGCCGGGATCGGCATCGTGCTGCTGCAGGATCGAGGCGTCGCCGTCATAGCGATAGCCCAGCTTCAGCTTCTGGTAGCTGAAGATATTGCGCAGCGTGACCGTATCCGACAGGTCGATCGAGGTAGTGTTGGTCACGCCCCAGGTCACCGTGCGCTGGAACACATCGGTGGAGAACGCGGTCTTGCGCGGGCCCAGCGCCTCCGCATTGGCGGTCACCGCACGGTAGACGTCGCAGGGCACGCCGATGGGGCCGGGCGTGTCCGGGGCATCGGCGCAGAAGCCCCGGCTCTTCAGCGCATCGATGTTGAAACCGCGATTGACCAGCCCTGCACCATTGTTGCTGGACTTCGAGTAGTAGGCCATCGTGTAGTTCTCGACACCGTCCACCGGGCGCAGGGTCAGGCCCATGCGGCCGGAATACCAGTGCTCGTCATCGCGATCCTTGTTGAAAGTGACGTCGCGGGTGAAGCCGTCGCGGTCGTGATAGGCGCCGGCCACGCGCAGCAGCACTTTTTCTTCGACGATCGGCAGGTTCACCGCGCCTTCCAGATAAGTGCGGTCGTAATTGCCGAATTCGCCCTTGATCCAGCCGCCCAGCAGTTCGCCGGGCTTCCTGGGCACCAGCAGCACCGCGCCGCCAGTGGTGTTGCGGCCGAACAGCGTGCCCTGCGGCCCCGCCAGCACCTGCATGCTCTCAAGATCCAGGAAATTGCCTGGCCCGCCCTGCTGGCTGAGCGTCAGCGCGCCCGGCAGCGGTACTTCGTTCATGTAGACGACCACGCCGGGCGATGCCTGGAAGGTCGCGCCCTGACCGCGCAGGGTGAAGGACATGGAATCGCGCGAACCCTGCCCGTTGGGCCCCACCACCAGCGAAGGGACGCTGGCCTGAAGGTCCTGCTCCTTGCCGATGCTCTGCTTTTCCAGCCGGTCAGGCGAGATTGCGGTGATCGCGATCGGCACGTCCTGCCCGCGTTCCGCGCGGCGGTTGGCGGTGACGATGATCTCGGTAATGCCCGCCGTGGCGGCATGGGCCTGTGGTGCAACGGCCGGGGTCGGCGCGGTTTGCCCGCTGTCCTGCGCCTGTGCCGTCATCGGTAACAATGCCGCCAGTGCCGCGCCCGACAGCCAGCAATGCTTCGCCCGCATCCGCACGGCGGATGCCAGTTCCTTCTTCTTGGTCACGATTGTCTCCCTCTCCACTCGACATCGTTCTTGTGTTCTTGTGCGGCGGGGGCCGCAGGTCCGGGGAAAGGCACGAAGGCGGTCGCCTGCCGAAACGTCATGTCGCGGCGAGTGTGATACTTCGTGCTATGGCCGAGTGGATCCACTGCCGGAAATCGGCAGGAAGCCCGTGCGGCACCTTTCCCTTTGCTTTATGATCTTGCTCTTTCTTTAGACCTATCACTTACGCAAAATGCCATCAAGGTCATATTTTATGTGATGATTGCGCATGAATATCGCAATACAATCCGCAAATGATAAAAGGCAAAAACACCGCCGAAGCCGCGAAAATCCGCGCCCTCTCGCTCCTGCGCCGCACGCAAACGAAAAGGGCCGGAGGCGTGCCATTCCGCACGCCCCCGGCCCTGACAATCGAAACCTGATGCTCAGGAAGAGGTCAGACTCCGAATCCCCCTGAGACCGAGATCGACTGGCCGGTGGTATATCCGCCCTCGTTGCTCGCGAAATAGACGCAAGCATGGCCGATCTCTACCGCCGTGCCCCAGCGCTTCAGGCAGAGCAGCTTTTGCGTCTCTTCCACCCAGGCCTGATCGAATTGCCCCTGCTGGGTCAGTTCGTGGAGCTGCCCGGCGTCGATCACGCCCACCAGGACCGAATTGGCGCGGATGCCGAAGCGACCCTCTTCCTTGGCGATGCCCTTGATCAGTTGTTCGTTCGCAGCCTTCACCGCCACCGACATGCCATCGCGCGCCGGCCACCAGTCGTGCCCGGCAGACCCCAGCGTCACGAAGCTGCCGCCGCCCTGCTCGCGCATATGCGGGATCACCGACTGCGCGGCTGCGAAGAAGCCGTGCACTTCGACATCGAAGGCATGGCGCCATTCCATCATCGGCGTTTCGGCCAGATAGCGCTGGTTGACCAGCGGCCCGGCGCCCCAGACCACCGTGTGGATGCGGCCGTGTTCGGCAATGGCGGCGGCGATGGCATCCTGCACTTGCGCCGCGTCGGTGACGTCCGCCGCATGAACGCTCGCCTTGCGGCCCTGCGCCTCGGCATAAGCGGCGACCGCTTTCGCCTTATCGGGCTTGCTGCGATAGACCACTGCCACGTCGCTACCGGCATCGGCGAAGCAACGTGCCACGCCTTGCCCAATTCCGCCGCTGCCGCCGAACAGCAGCGTACACCCCGCTGGAAATGTCGCCACGGGTTCCCTCCCTTCGATGTTGTAAAGTAAAGCAGCGGCCTGCCGAAACAGGCCGCCCCGATCAGGCGGCCACGCTACCGGGTCGCTTGTCCAGCGTGACCACCAGACCGTTCACGCGGCCCTGAATTTCCGGAGCCTTGGCGCGGGGATTGAAGAACTGGCGATACCAGCTGCGCACTTTCCCGTAGGGCCCGTCCGCTGGCACTGCCATGGGGTTGAGGCAGGCGCGCTTGTTCGCCCAGATTTCCACGTCCTGCGCGAAGGCAAGGCGGCTGCCTTCCTGATACATCGCCGCATTGGCGCGATCCTCATCGGCGATCTCGCGCGAGCCGTCGTGCACTTTCACCATCAGCCCGTGCCATGCGCGCGAACGGCCATCCTCAATCGGTGTATTGGCGATCATGATGAAGCTGTCGAACGCACCGGCCATTTCGGACTGGAGGAAGCCCGGCCCTTCGTACCAGGTATCCAGCACCAGCTGATCCTCGGCCGAAGCCGTCAACGTGCGGTGTCCTGCGCTGTAGTACTGGTGGACGACGTGGTTCTGGAACTCGTTGGCGAAGTACTGGAAATCCTTGGCGCCATGGATCGGCACGAAGTGGCCATAATCCGCCATGTTGTCGACGATCTCGACACCGTGGACGTTGAGATCGCCCATGAAGTCGATCTTCCATTCCACCCAACCCGGCTCACCGTAATGGCCGCCGAATTGGGGCAGGTCGTAATCCGGCTCCAGCCCTTCCTCGTCGTGCCACATCCACAGGATGCCGGCGCGCTCGACCACCTTGTAGGTGCCCAGCTTCGCCGCCTTGGGCACGAAATCCGAATAGGGGATGTGATTGCACGCGCCGTCCGGGCCGTAGCGCCAGCCGTGGAACGGGCAGCGGATCGATTCGCCTTCAACATGTTCGGCGTCACGCACGATGTAGGACGTGCTGTTCTTCGCCAGATGCGCGCCCATGTGCGGGCAATAGGCATCGACGACATAGGCCGTGCCCGATTCGCCGCGATAGAGCACCAGATCCTTGCCGAAATACCGGATCGCGGCGGGCGTGCGCGTCGCCTCCTCTGCCGCTCCGATCATGAACCAGCCACGCGGAAATGCGTGAGGCCCAAGGCCATAGTCGCTGGTAGTGGCCATTTGCATCGACTCCTTATGCTGCGCCTGCTTACGGCGGCGCATTCCTTGTCCATTTAGCCGTTCGATTGGCGATTTGCGAAGAGAATTGACCTGCACATAGGTTGTGCAAATATGCACGCCTTATGGAATGGAGCGATCTTCAGATCTTTCTGGCTGCCGTGCGCGCCGGTTCGTACACCGCCGCAGGGCGCCAACTGGGCATCAACCGCACGACGGTCGGCCGCCGGGTCGATGCGCTGGAGGCGGCGCTGGGCGTCGCGCTGTTCGAGGAGGGACCGCTGGGCCCCGCGCCCAACCGCGCCGGCAAGCGGCTGCTGGCCGCCGCCGAAGTGATAGAGCGGGAAGTCGCCCGGATGCGCAGCGATCTGGCGCTGCCCAATCTGGCCCAAGGCCCGGTGCGCGTGGCGGGCAGCGGGGGCATCGTCAGCGAGTTCCTGCCCGAATTCGCCGAATTCCGCCGTCACCATCCGGAAGTGTCCATCGAACTGCTGGGCGAACTCGATCCCATCGACGCGGTGACCTACCGCCGCGCCGATCTGGCCATCGCGCTTGTGCGCAAGCCGCCGCTGCGGCTCTGGGGCGTGGAGCTGGCGACTCTGGCGCAGGCCCCATACGCCCGGCGGGACGGGGCGGCACAGCCTGCGCAACTGGGCTGGGGTTTCGAACTCGACGCCGCCCTGCCCGGCAGCCAGTGGACGGCCAGCAATCCGGCCGGCGAGGCGGCGGAAAAGGCCGGGCTGACCACCTTCAACGCCTGGCCGCAGATGAAGCAGGCCGTGCTGGCCGGGCTTGGCAACGCAACGCTCTGGTGCTTCGCGGCCGATGGCGAGCCCTATCTGGAACGCCTTGCGCCGCCCGATCCACGCCATGACTGCCCGTTATGGCTGCTCCATCGCGCCAAGGCGCCGCCCAGCGCGGGATTGAGCGCCCTGATCGCCTTTCTGACCGAGGCCCTCAGGGCGCGCGTGACAGGCCCGCCAACAGTTTGAACGCCCACGAAGGGTCGTCCCCGTCGGCGCGGCCATGGCTGGCTTCCGCGCCCAGTTTTGCCATCGCGTCTTCGTCCACCGCGCGCACTTCTCCATGATCGAAGACGAGTTGGCGGTGGAGGAATTTCCATGCTCCGTCCCGCCGCTCGTAGCGGTCGAGATAGCGGCCGTGGACGATATATTCGGTCCGCTCCGGCGGATGCGTGCAGTGCCATGCCCGCACGAGGTGCTCGCCCTCCGCCCGGTCTCCGTCGATCACCACGACGCTGTTGGCGATCGCGTGGATGGTCAGTTCCCATGGCGCCATCGCCTCCGGCAGCCACTCGACGAAGGCATCGGGCCCGCCGCGGAACATCGTGCCGTGATCGTCCACCGCATCGTCATGATAGAGTGAGCGGACCAGCGCGAAATCGCGCCGGTCGCACCCCCGGCAATAGCGCGCGACCAGATCGATGATCGCCATGCGATCGCACTGCTCCTGCCAATCGGGCATCGTCCCCTGATCCTTTCACCGCTACGGCATATTGTTTTCGATTTTCAGATTTTATTACCTCATGTATTACGCAAATCCATGATCGAATCAAATTCTACAGAGGGATTGCCGAATCAGCCGGCCATGAAGGCGGCGCTAGATGCCTATGTCGAGCGCATCAACGCGGGCGACGTTGAGGGCATTCTCGCGCTCTTCGCGCCGGACGCGGTGATTGAGGATCCAGTGGGCACCGAAGCGAAGACCGGCGCGGCAATCCGGGCATGGTTTGCCGATACGGTCGCGTTCGAAACGCGCATCCATCCGCTCGGCCCTCCGCGCGGATCGCAGGGTCGGGAAGCGGCGCTTGCCTTCGATGTGGAATTCACCCCGCCGGACAGCCCGCGCCTGCGCATTCGCTCGATCGATGTCTGCAGCTTCGACGCGCAGAACCGGATCACCTACCTGCGCGGCTATTGGGGGCCGGACGATATCGGCCCTGCCCATAGTCGGGCGTGAATCAGAAATAACGCCAAGGCCGAAGACGGCACGGCATAAAGGAGAGGATTGACCCTATGGCCACGATCGCCCCCACGGACGAAGCGGCATCGTTCACCTGCGACGCTCTGCTGGACGCTGCCCGGCAGCGCGCCGGGCTGAATGATTTCGGAGACACCTGGTTCCTGGAACCGATGGAACGCTATGTAGAGGCGGTCCACCGCGAAGCCCGGCTGACGCCCGCCGGCTATGCCGCCCAGCGGGAAGTCGTGGTGAAGGGGCTGACCAGCCGGCTGCGGATGATCGAAGACATCCGCCGCGCGCCGGAAATTCTTGACGAGCATGTCGAAGTGGCCGGCGTGATCCTGGGCCTGCCGCGCACCGGCAGCACGATTTTCCACCGCCTGCTGGCCGCCGCGCCGGGAATGACCGCGGTCCGCTGGTACGAAGCGCAGAACTTCGCGCCTTTCCCGGATGAGACCCCCGGCGATCCACGCGAACGACGCGCCTATGCGCAGGCCATGATCGACGGCTGGCTCCAGGTATCGCCCGAACTCGTATCGATCCACCCCCTCGACCCCGAGGCGCCGGACGAGGAGATCCTCATCCTTGGCCAGATGTTCGTTTCGACGATGATCGAGGGCATGAGCTTCGTCCCCTCCTTCGCGCGCTGGCTGGACGGATACGACCAGTCACGCGGGCATGAGGATCTGAAGACCATCCTCAAGTACCTGCAATGGCAGGATCCGGCCCGGCGCGGGGCGAAGTGGATCCTCAAAAGCCCCTCCAACCTGCCTTACGCCGAACTGGCCGCGCGCGCCTTTCCGGAGGCGCTGCTGATCATGACGCACCGCGATCCGGCAGAGGTCGTGCCCTCCTACGTCAGCATGGAAGCCGCGCTCTACAAGCTGGCGGCGACGGTGGACGATCGGGAAGTCGGCCAGTTCTGGTCCGCCCGGCTGGCCGAATGGATGGCCCTGTTCGAACAGGCTCGCGCCCGCATCGGCGAGCATAGGTTTGTCGATATCGATTACCGCGCCGTCGCGCGCGATCCCATCGGGCAGGCGGAACGGGTGCTGGCACGGATGGGCGTGGCGCCGTACGAAGCCGCGCTGGCCGAATTCATGGCCGGGAACAGCCGCGAACAACGCCCGACACACGACTACGCGCCGGAGCGCTTCGGGGTAGACATGGCAACGGTGCGCGACGCCTTCGCCGGATACCGCGCCCGCTACCTGTCTTAAGGTAGCGGGAAGGATCGGCGCGATCAGCTGTTCGCGCCGGTCAGGTCCCGTGCAGCGATGTAGCCGAAGGTCATGGCCGGGCCGATGGTGACGCCAGCACCCGGATAGCTTTCCCCCATGGCCGATGCGGCATTGTTGCCCACGGCATAGAGGCCGGGGATGGCGGCGCCGTGATCGTCCACCACTTGCGCGCGCGCATTGGTGCGCAGGCCGCCGTTAGTACCGATGTCGCCCGGATAGATCGGCAGGGCATAGAACGGCCCTTCCGTCAGCGGGCGCAGACAAGGGTTCGGGCCATGGCGGTAATCACCGTACATCTTGTCATAGGCCGCCTCTCCGCGATGGAAGACGGGATCGCGGCCTTCCGCCGCATGGACGTTGAACTGTGCCACGGTGCCGGCCAGCGCGGCCGGATCCATGCCGATCTTTGCCGCCAGTTCCTCCACGCTCTGCCCCTTGCGCAGGATCTGGCGCACGCCGCGCGATTGCAGCCAGTCCGGCACCAGCGGCAGCAACGGGCCCATCGGGAACTGATGGCGATAGCGATTGTCGAAGATCATCCAGCTAGGGCTGGCATCGCCATGGTCGCGCTGGCGGCGCGCCATCTCCTGCCCGGTGACGTGGTAGGACGCCGCCTCGTTCAGATAGCGCTCGCCCTTCTGGTTCACCATGATGCAGCCCGGCAGTGCCCGCTCGATCGTGCAGAGCCTGCCGCGATCCTCACCCGGAACGTAGAACACCGGCGCGGCCCAGGCCGATTGCAGGTTCATCGTACCCGCCCCGATCGCCGCGCCAGCCCGGATGGAATCGCCGGTATTGCTGGTGACGCCGCCGGACAGTTTCGCCTGCGGATAAAGCGGCGCATTGGCATCGCGCATCTGCTGGTTCTTGTCGAACCCGCCCGCCGCCAGCACCACGCCCTTGCGCACGCCGATCCGCAGGGGCTTGCCGTCGCGCTCCACCACGATACCGGTGACGCGGCCGTCCCCGTGCTCATCCTCGCGCACGATCTCCCGCATCGGGCTCGCCAGCCACACCGGCACGCCTGCCTCGTCCAGCGCCAGCCGCAGCGCTCCCGTCAGCGCCGTGCCCAGAGTCAGGCGGCGATCCTTGCGCGAAGTGAAGCGGAACGGTAGGTCCAGCCAATACTTGCCCATGTTGGCGACAAGGTGCGTGAACCAGCCCTTGGTGCGGTAGAGCAGCTCGTAGGTCTCCGCGAAGGTCCACTGGAGATAGCCGAACAGGCTGGCTGCCGGGGAAGGAAAGCGCTGCGTGCGGATCGCCGCGCCCAGCAGCTTGCCGTCGAACTCCAACGGCAGATGGGTGCGGAATCCGGTAGGCGAGCCGCCCGGATTTTCCGCATGATAGTCGGGATAGGGCTGCGCCTGATAGCGCACGCGCGTATTGGCGGTGACCCAGCGCAGCATGGGCGCGGCATTGTCCACGTAGGCGCGGATGTTGGCATCGGGCACATTGGTGGCCGAAAGCCCGCGCACATAGCGGAAGGCATCGTCCAGATCGTCCACAAACCCGGCTTCACGCGCCTGGTCGCTGCCCGGAATCCAGATGCCGCCACCCGACGTGGCGGAAGTGCCGCCCCACAGTGGGTCCTTTTCGACGATCAGCACATCGGCCCGGTTATGCGCCGCGACCAGCGCGGACAGCATCCCGCCTGCCCCCGATCCGACGACGACGACATCGACGACTCTGTCCCACTGCGCGCTCGAATTCCCGGTCATGCCTCTCACCCGGCCGGCAGCCCGGCCTCTTTATAGGATCTTGTGACGCATGTTGCGATTGATATTGCGCTCCTGTCAACTCCATGCGTAAAATGACACGTCATTTTTTACGAGTCATTCGGGTAAAAGAGCATAATGGTGGAGATGGAAGGTAAAGTGGCGCTGATTACCGGCGCGGGACAGGGCATCGGCCTGGGCGTGGCGCGGGCGATGGCGCAGGCCGGCGCGAAGGTGATGCTGGCAGGCCGCACTTATGACAAGGTGCTACAGGCGAGGCAGGCGATCGTCGCGGAAGGCGGCGAGGCGCAGGCACTGGCCTGCGACGTCTGCAATGCCGAGCACATCGACGCGGCGGTAGAGGCCACTTGCGCCGCGTTCGGCGGGATCGACGTGCTGGTCAACAACGCGCAGCAAGTGCCGCTGGGCAAGCTGGACGATGTGACGGACGAGGCATTCATTACGGGCTTCGAATCCGGTCCGCTGGCCACTTTCCGCCTGATGAAGCGCGTCCAGCCGGTGATGGCGGCGCGCGGCGGCGGCACGATCTTCAACTTCGCCTCCTCCGCCGGAATCCGCTGGGACATGACCGGATACGGCGCCTATGCCGCCGTGAAGCAGGCCACCCGCGCTCTGACCCGCGCTGCCGCCGCCGAGTGGGGCCGCGCCGGCGTGCGCGTGCTGACCATCGCGCCGCATGGGGAATCGCCCGGCCTCAAAGGCTGGATCGAACACAATCCGGCAGAGGCCGAAGCTTTCTTCCGCACCATTCCGCTCGGCCGGATCGGCCGGCTTGAGGAAGACATCGGCCGCGCGCTGGTGGCCCTGTGCGGCACCGACCTTGGCTATCTGACCGGCGCCACCATCCCGCTCGACGGCGGGCAGGCCAACTTCGACTGAGGGAGACGACAGAACGTGGAGAAGATCGTCGCTGCCCTTTGGGCACCTCAGGATGAAAATCGCGCCGCCTATGCGGAGCGGCTGCTGGCCGGATTGCCCGCCGCGCTGCAGGCGGCCGGTGCGCAGCGCGTGCGGCTGAACTTGCGCGATGCGGCCGTCGCGCCGGCCGACCAGATGATCCAGCGCTGGCAGGCCCCGCAGCAGGATGCGATCGTCCAGTTCTGGCTGGATTCGGCCAACAGCCGGTTTCGCGGCGCGGTAGACGCCGTGCTGGCGGAATATTGCGACCGTTTCGCCGCATGGCTGGTCTGCGAATCTACCATCATCGCCAACGACGCGCACCCGCCCCGGCCCGACGCGCGGACCTGGGGCTGGAGTCAGTCGACATTCCTAGCGTTCCGCCGCGATATGAGCCGCGACGCCGCGCTCGCGCACTGGGTGGGCGAACACACCCGCGTCGCCATCGAGACGCAATCGAACTTCGAATACGTGCAGAACATCGTCGTGCGCCCGCTCACGGCAGATGCGCCGGCCTACGATGCTTTCGTAGAAGAGTGCTTCCCGGCCGAGGCGATGTCCGCGCCGGAAGTGGTCTTCGACGCGGCCGGCGATCCCGCCAAGTTCGAAGAGAACGCCCGCATCATGATGGACAGCTGCACGCGCTTCATCGACTTTTCGCGGATCGATGTGATCCCGACCAGCCAATTCCAGTTCGCGGACTGACGCACGCGCTGACTGTAGACAAATAGAACCAACGGGAGAGAGAAAATGGCGCAAGGAAACGGAAAGGTCGCGCTCGTCACTGGCGCAAGCCGGGGCGCCGGGGCGGGCATTGCGCGCGGCTTCGGCGAAATGGGCTACACCGTCTACGTCACCGGCCGCACGACCGTGCCGGGCGATGCCAAGGGGTGGGACGGATCGGTGCTTCCGGGCACGGTGGCGGAAACCGCCGCCCGCGTGAACGAATTGGGCGGCACGGGCATCCCGGTGGTCTGCGACCATGCCGACGATACGCAAGTCGCCGCGCTGTTCGACCGTATCCTGCAGGAATCCGGTCGACTGGACGTGCTCGTCAACAATGCCGCCTATATGCATCACCAGCTGATCGCCAAGATGCCGTTCTGGGAGAAGGAGCTGGACGCACAGAAGATTCTCGATGTCGGTCTGCGCTCCGCCTATGTCGCCAGCTGGCACGCGGCGCGGATGATGGTGCCGCAGGGATCGGGCTGCATCGCCATGACCTCTTCCTTCGGCGCTTCCTGCTACATGCACGGCCCCGCCTATGGCGCGCAGAAGGCCGGGCTCGACAAGCTTGCGCACGACATGGAGCACGATCTGCGCGGCACCGGCGTTGTCGCCGTCTCACTATGGCTGGGCCCGCAAGTCACCGAACGGGCAGAGATCGCCCGCCGCACCAATCCCGAACAGTATGAGGCTTTCGCGGAAATGGCGGAGAACCCGGAATTTTCCGCGCATGTGCTGGAAGCGATCCAGAACGCACCGGATCGCGAGGAGCTTTCCGGCCAGACGCTCATCACCGCCGAAGTCGCCCGCACCCTGGGCGTTACCGATCGCGGGCGCGAGCGTCCCTCACACCGCGAGATGCTGGGCAGCCCGCGCCCGAAGAACCCGGCTGCGGTCTATTGACGCTGACCGCCCGCAGACCAGACTGAGGAATGACACCGGCGAGGCGAACGCGCCCGCCGGTCAAGGAGAGGAACGCCCCGAGGATGCTCGATCCCCATATCAAGGCACTGCTGGAGATGTTCTCCGCCGCCCCGAAAGTCGATTACGCCACGATCACACCCGAAGCGTTGCGGGCGACCAGCGACCAGCCGATGGCCTTCGCCCCGCCGCCCGAAGTGGCGCGGGTGGAGGATCTGGTCTTGCCACTGCCCGGCCGCGATATTCCGGCGCGGCTCTACCTGCCCGAAGGCGCGGCTGAAACCGGAGATGAAACCCCGCCGCTGGTGGTCTTCTACCATGGCGGCGGCTGGGTGATCGGCACGCTGGACACGCATGATGCCACTTGCCGCCAACTGGCGCGCGAAAGCGGCGCGGCGGTGCTGTCGGTCGGCTATCGCCTCGCGCCCGAACATCCGTTCCCCACGCCGCTTGACGATTGCTACGACGCGCTGGTCTGGGCAGCGGCCCATGGCGAAACGTTGGGTGTCGATGCCAAGCGACTGGCCGTGGCGGGCGACAGCGCCGGAGGCAACCTTGCCGCAGCAGTCGCGATCCGCGCGCGTGACGAAGGCGGCCCGGCGTTGCGCCATCAGGCGCTGGCCTATCCGGTCACCTGCAACAGCTTCGGCCACGCCTCCTACGCAGAGAATGGCGACGGCAGCTATTTCCTCTCCACCGATGCCATGCGCTGGTTCTGGCAGCACTATCTGGGCAGCGACACGGCCGATCACGTCCCGCTCGCCAGCGTGCTGGGCACGCCCGATCTTGCCGGGCTGCCTTCGGCCACGGTGATCACGGCCGAGCACGATCCGCTGCGCGACGAAGGCATGGCCTATGCCGCGCGACTGGGCGAAGCGGGCGTGAAGGTCGACAGCACCATCGCGCCGGGGATGATCCACGGCTTCCTGTCGATGTTTCAGGCGGTGCCCGGCGCGCTGCCATGGATGGAGCGCGCCGGGAGGGGACTACGCGAAGCGCTCGCCTGACAGTTCAGGCGAGCGTCCTATCGATCAGATGGCGGTCGCGCCGCCATCGATCACCATGGGATGACCGGTGACGAAAGCCGACGCGTCGCTGCAGAGCCAGACGACCGCCTCGGCAATTTCCTCCGCCTTGCCCATGCGGCCCATCGGGGTCATTCCCTCGATCACTTGCTTCATCTGCGGATCGGCGACCAGCGGCGCGGTCATCGGCGTTTCGATCACGCCGGGGCACACCGCATTGACGCGGATGCCCGCCTTGGCCCAGCGCAACGCGCCGTGGCGGGTAAGGCCGATGACGCCGTGCTTGGTGGCAGTGTAGCCGGGCTGGCTGGGATTGCCCACCAGACCGTTGATCGATGCCGTGTTGACGATGGCGCCACCGCCCTGCGCCAGCATCACTTCCGCTTCCTCCCGCATGCACAGCATCACGCCGGTCAGATTGATGCCTACGCTGCGCGCCCAGACCTCATCCTCATATTCGTTGGCGGCGATGGAGTTGATCCCGGCATTATTGAACGCATAGTCGAGCCGGCCGAATGCGGAGACCGCGGCGGCGACCATCGCCTTCACCTCATCCCCCTTGCTCACGTCGCAGCGTTGCCAGACGGCCTTGCCGCCGGCCTGCTCGATCAGCGAGACGGTTTCACGGCCGCCTTCCTCATTGACGTCGCTGACCAGCACGCTGGCGCCAGAGCGGGCGAAGGCCAGCGCGGCGGCGCGGCCGATGCCGCCGCTTGCGCCGGTGACCAGCGCGACCTTGCCGGCCAATCCGTAATCGATCATTCCCATATCCTCTCTCAGATCTCTTTCAGGCAGCTACTCAAGCAGCCACTGGCACTTCGCCGCAGGCGATGACGCGCAGCGCACCGTCTTCGGCGATTTCCTCGGTAATCATCGACGTCACCCGGCTCACCGTTTCCGCAATGAACCAGCGGCCCTGATGTCGGCGGTAGACATCCTCATATTCCACCGCGAGGCGGGTGATGCGCTGGGCGCTCATCAGGATGGTGCGGAAATTGAGCGACCAGACCCCGCGCGCCTCATCCGGCCCCACAAGGTCGATCTCCCAGTTGGTGGCGTGGTGAATGTCATGCACGCCGGGCTGGCAGGCCATCTGGCTGAACACCTCTACGAAGGCATCGCGGTCCGCAAATTCGGGGAATCCTTCGTAAGCGATGCGCGCGCCGGTCGGCAGGAAGCAGTCTCGCACCACTTCCGGCTCCTTGAGATCGCAGGCGCGCAGGTAACGGGCCTTGAGCGCACGGATCGCCTCCTTATCCTCCAGCACGGCAAGGCGCGCGGCCAGATCCGCCAACTCGATCATCATCGTAAATCTCCCATCCATTGTTCGCAACTCACTCGGCAGCGGCGTAATCAAGCCGTTTCTTCGCGAAAATCAGCCTTCAACGATCTCACGCGCAATGTCCGGCATGAAGGGCGGGGTCTCGTTCTGGAAGAAGGCCATGCGGCCTTCCAGCACTTGCCGGCTCATCTCGGGCTGGCTGTGGACCCAGAATTTGTTCTCCGCGATCTGTTCCAGGAACAGGCCGCAGCCTTCGTCCAGATCCATGCCGCAAGCGCTCATCATCTCGGCCATCTTGCGGCGGTGACTGGCGGCGGCTTCAGGCTCACCGGCGCCGGCGTCGGCATTAAAGATGTTGGTCTTGAGCATGCCGGGAATGATCGAGGAGACGTGGATCGGCGCCTCTTTCAGCTGCATCTCCAGATAGAGGCACTCGCTGAAGGCCTGCACCGCATGCTTGGTGACGATATAGGCGGTTTGCGCCGGCATGACCGAGAAGCCGCCGATCGAGGACAAGTTGGCGATCCATGCCTCCTTGCCGCTCTCCAACATACGCGGCACGAAGGCGCGCACGCCATGGATCACGCCGTGGATGTTGATGTCCAGCGTCGCCTCCCAGCGGGCGACAGGGATCTCCCAGGTGAAGCCTACCGTCTCTATCCCCGCGTTGTTGACGAGCAGGCGCACGTCGCCATGCGTGGCGAAGACGTGATCGGCCAGCCGATCGAGTTCCTCGGGTCTGGAAACGTCTACCCGGACCGCCTCGGCTGCACCGCCGGCGGACTGGATGGCATCGACCGTCGCCTGCGCGGCGGCCTGATTGATGTCGGCAACTACCACGGTCATACCCAGCGCGCCTGCGCGCCGGGCAAGACCCGCGCCGATGCCCGATCCAGCCCCGGTGATGACGGCCACGCCGCCTGCGAAAACTTCGGCGTCACGCGCCATGCAAACTCTCCCTCATGCCCCGTTGTCGTGCGGGAAGAAACGTCGCCCTCAACAGGCGAGTCGCCGCCGCCAGATTGAACGGGCGACGGCATCCCTACTTCCCGACCGAATTAAGCCGGGGCTTCTTCCTCAAGCTGCCCTGACCGGGCCGCATCGGCCTGCACCGACGATGCGTCGGAAAGCCCGTAATCCGCGAAGATCGGCGTGCGCATGGCGTCGGCAAAGGCGTCGTAGCTCCACGGCCAACTGGCCGGAACGCCTTCTGCATCCAGATACCAGCTGGTGCAGCCCGACCCGAAGATCGTCTTCTTCGCCGCGTCGATCCGCCGTTCTTCATAATCCGCATGCGCAGCCGCAGTCGGCGCGATCTGCCGCACTTCGCCCGTGCGCAACCGGTCCAGCAATTGCTCCACGTAGTCCCACTGCCGTTCGGCAATGTCGATCAGCGAGAAGTTGCCGACCGGCCCCGTCGGCCCATTGAGCAGGAACAGGTTGGGGAAGTGCGGCACGCTGAGCGCGTAGTAGGCAGTCGGCCGCTTGGCCCATGCCTCATCCAGCGAACGGCCGCCCTCTCCCGTCACCGTTGCCGGGCGGATGAAGCGATCGGCATGGAAGCCGGTGGCGAGGATCAGCGTGTCGAGCGGGTGGAACGTGCCATCCTGCATGCGCACGCCTTCCGGCTCCACTCGCGCAATGCGCCCGGTCTCCACGAAGACGGACGGGTTCTGCACTTCCTCATAGAAGCACCACGAATAGATCAGCCGCTTGCAGGCCGCGCGGTAATCGGGGCGCAGCTTCTCGCGCAGCTGCGGATCGCGGATCGAGTTCTCCAGATTGACGCGGCAGATCTCCTCGATCTCCGCCATTTCCGGGCCGTCGATATCGGTGATGCCATCGGTGAAGCGGCGGATCGCGCCGATATAGTCCTCGTGATAGCGGATCGCGTCCATCAGCGCGGGATCGGCGCGGAAGGCGGCGCGGTCCTCGTCGCTATAGGGGAACTGCGGCACCGGCATGATCCATTGCGGAGAGCGCTGGAAATGCACCAGCCTCTCCACCCGCTTGTTGATCGCGGTCAGGATCTGCACGCCGGTCGATCCGCAGCCGATCAGGCCTACGCGGGCGCCGTCGATCGGGGCATCGTCATCCCAGCGGGCGGTGTGGAAGGCATGCCCGGCAAAGCTCTCCAGCCCCTCGATGGGGGGCGTCTTGGGGTGGTGCAGCACGCCGGAGGCAGCGATCACCACGTCGAAGCGGTGGCTTTCGCCATTGGCCAGCGTCACCGTCCATTCGGCGGCGGCCTCATCCCACACCAGCCCGGCGACTTCGCAGCCGAAGCGGATGGAGCGGCGCACATCGTACTTGTCCGCCACCATCTCGAAATAGGCCTGAATCTCGGGGCCTGCGGCGTAATAGGCCTTCCATTCCGGATAAGGCTCGAACGCGTACGTATAGGCATGGGCAGGCACGTCGCAGGTGAGGCCCGGATAGCGGTTTTCACGCCAGGTGCCGCCCAGCTTGTCGGCCTTTTCGAAAAGGGTGAACTCCTCTCCGTTCTGCCGCAGCTTCACCCCGGCGAGCAGCCCCGCCATGCCTGCGCCGACGATCGCGTACCGCAACTTGCGCGTCGTCTGCTTGTCCTGTGCCATAGTCTTCCTCTCTCCATTCGGTGGCCGGTCCCGCCAGTGGTCAGCGTGCAGGAAACCGGCCGATATTCGGTTCTACGATTTCAATTCAGCAGTGCGCCGCCGTTGACGTGGACGACTTGGCCATTGATCCAGCGCCCGTCTTCGGACAGCAGCATGGCCGCCACCCCGGCAATATCCTCCGCCCTGCCCAGCCGCGTCGAACGGGTCTGCGCCAGACAAAGATCGGCCCATGCGGGGGGCACCTGCCCGCCCGCGATCATCTCCGGCGTCATCACGAAACCGGGGGCCACGCAGTTGGCCGTAACCCCCTGCTTCCCCCAGCGCGAGGCGACATGCCGCATCAGTGCATTGAGCCCGCTTTTGGACGCGGCATAGCTGGGCCGTTCCGGGTCCCCGCTGTCGCCGGCGGCGGAGCTTGTGTAGACGATCGCCCCGCCGCCTGACGACAACAGATGCGGCAGCACGGCGCGCGTGCACAGCAGATGGCCGCGCAAATTCACCGCGATGGTCCGGTCGAACACCGCAAGATCCAGCGCCAGCGCATCGCTGTCCGCAAAGATGGCGCGCAAATCGGCGGCGTTGACGTGCGCACCGTCCAGCCCGCCCAGCCGGTCCGCCGCTGCGGCTATCGCGGCATTGACGGATGCCTCGTCCACAATGTCCACCGCCAGCGCGAAAGCCTCATGCCCCTTGGCAACCATGCGCGTGGCGACTGCCTGCGCCGCAGGAAGATTGATATCCAGAACGGCGACACGCGCGCCTTCGGCGCAGAGGCGCTCCACGGTCGCGGCACCGATGCCGGTGCCCGCGCCGATCACCACAAGCCTCTTGCCTGCGAGCCGATCCGCCATCATCTCTCCGTCTGGTTCATCGCCCCCGGTTCCATCGCTACGACGCATATCGCCAAGCCGTGAACCAAGTTTGCCTTGATTATCGTAAAATCATCGCCAATAATTTGCGCAATGACAAGCCAAAAGGCGATGGGAGAGGCAAAATGCGATATTGCACGGGGTTACGGCCCTGCCAATCGCCGGTCTGCCGCTTTTCCGCCGCCCTGACGCCACTATCCAGCCGCGCCCCCGGGGAATGAGAGAGCCAGCCGCATGACATCCAATACCTATCCGCACCTGCTTTCCCCGCTTCGGATCGGCGCGATGGAGATTCGCAACCGCATCGCCGTCACCGCCATGGGGGTGAGTCTTTCCGAAGACGACGGCACCGTGGGCGAACGGCTGATCGCTTATCATGAGGAACAGGCGCGCGGCGGCGCCGGCCTCATCATCTCCGGCGTGGCGGGCGTGGCCTGGCCGGTCGGCGCGGTGTCGATGGGCCAGACAGCGATTTCGGAAGACCGCTTCATTCCCGGCCTGCGCCAGTTGACGGACCGCGTCCACGCGCACGGCGCGAAGATCGCCGCGCAGCTTCACCACGGCGGCCTCGTCGCCAATTACAGCCACGCGCGCTGGGGCCATCCGCTCTGGGCACCCGCCTATCCCAAGCCGCCGAAGGGCAATTTCACTGAATACTTCCTGATGGAGGAACTGGCGCCGCTGGCCGGGATGACGCCGCCGGCGGTCAAGCCGCTGGAACAGGCGGACATCGACCTTGCCGTCTTCCAGTTCGCCGCCGGTGCCCGCCGCGCGAAAGAGGCCGGCTTCGACGGTGTGGAGATCCACGCCGGGCACGGCTATCTGCTGTCCTCCTTCATCTCGCCCTATACCAACACCCGCACGGACGCTTACGGCGGCCCGCTGGAAAACCGCGCGCGGCTGGCGCTGGACGTGCTTAAGGCAGTCCGCGCCGAAGTGGGGCCGGATTTCCCGGTGTGGATCAAGATCGATTCGCGCGATGTGGGCAAGCCGGGCGGCATCACCATCGACCTCGCCCGCGATCTGGCGAAGCTGGTGGAGGCGGCCGGGGCGGACGCGATCACCGTCACCGCCTATCACGATACCGATCAGGGCAAGCTCCATTCGGAATCGCACACGCCGCAGACGCCCGGCTGGAACCTGGAATCCGTGGCCGCCATTCGCGAGGTAGTATCGGTTCCGGTGCTCGGTTCGGGCCGGGTCGGGCCCGATGTGGCGGACCGGGCGATCGGGCGCGGCGAGCTGGACGTCGTCGCCATGGGCCGCAAGCTGCTGGCCGACCCACACCTGCCGCGCAAGCTGACCGAAGGCGCGCCGGACACCGTGCGCCCCTGCATCTATTGCTACACCTGCATCAGCGCGATCTACATGGGCGAAGCGGTGCGCTGCGCAGTCAATCCCGCATTGGGGCGCGAGTATCAGGGCGAGCCGGAGGCCGGGTCGCCGCGCCCCATCGCGGTGGTCGGCGGCGGCCCCGGCGGCATGGAATCGGCGCGCCGGCTGGCGGCGCTGGGCCACAAGGTGACGCTGATCGAAAAGTCGGACCGGCTGGGCGGCACGCTGCGCTTCGCCAGCCTGGCCTATGAACCCAACGAACGCATTCTCGACTGGCTGCGCCGGGAAGTACGCGAGGCGGGTGTGGATGTGCGGCTCTCGACGGTGGCCACCCCCGAACTGCTCCGCGACCTCGGCGTCGAGGACGTGATCGTCGCCACCGGCGCGGTGCGCGGGATGCCGCCGATCCCCGGCGGCGATCTGCCGCACGTGTTCTCCGGCGACGACATGCGCCGGATGATGCTGGGCGAAAGTTCGGACGAATTGAAGCGCAAGACCGGGCTGTTCACCCGCCTCGCTACCAAAGTCGGCGCGGCGACGGGGGCCACCGCCAATCTTTCGCTGGTGCGCAAGGCCACGCATACCTGGATGCCGTTGGGGGACCGCGTGGTCATCGTCGGCGGCGAACTGGTCGGGCTAGAACTGGCCGAATTCCTCAGCGAGCGCGGCCGCACGGTTCATGTGATCGAGGAAGGCCCCCGGCTGGGGCGCGGATTGATGCTGGTGCGCCGGATGCGCATCCTGACCGAACTGGCAGAGCATGGCGTGGGCCTGCACGGCGGCGCCAGCGACATCGCCATCGGTGCGGACACGGTGACTTTCACCGACAATGAGGGGCAGGTGCGGAGCGTGGCGGCGGACAACGTGATCGTCGCGCGCGGGGCGGAAGGCGACCTGTCGCTGGCGCAGGCGATCGAGGCGGCGGGCTTCAACGTCCATGTCGTGGGCGATGCCAACGGCGTCGGCTACATCGAGGGGGCGATGCGTGGCGCGGCCGAGGCGGTGCGGGAAATCGCCGCGGCCCGCCATCCGCAACCGGCCTGAGGCCGGGCACACGCGATCAAGGGAAAAGGGGGCGAACGATGGAAACGGCCGATTTACGCCGCGTAGATGCACAATCTGAATTCTACGCATACACACCATCGTCGCACCAAGTAAGCGGCTTTGGCGCTTCGGTTTTCGGCCTTGCCGCGCGTTTCCAGCAGTCACTATGAGGTTGACGAGCAAGCGCTCCATGCGCAAACCGGCCGCTCGTTCCACGCTCCGTTCGGGAAGCAGGTTGCCGGAAGACATGACGCAAACGTTCCAGTTCGATGCGACCGACGCCAAGATCGTCGAGTTGCTGCGCCTCAACGGCCGCGCCAACAACCAGCAGATTGCCGAGACGCTGGGGCTGACCGCCACCACCGTTTCCACCCGCATCAAGCGGCTGGAAGATGCCAACCAGCTGCGCGTCGTCGCCGTTTCGGACTTCTCCGCCCACGGCTACAACGTGCTGCTCAAAATCGCGGTGGAAGTGGACGGCCGCCCAGTAAACGACGTGGCGCAAGATCTGGCCGCGCTGCCCGAAGTCTTCGCCGTGCATCTGGTCACCGGCCGGTACGACATCGACATGCTGGTGGCGCTGCAGGGGTTCGAGGATCTGTCCGGCTTCCTGCTCGACGATCTGTCCACCGTGCGCGGCATCCGCTCGCTGACGCCCGCCGTGGTCGTCGATATCATCAAGTACCAGTTCGACGTCGCGCCGATCGAAGCAAGGGATCGCTGAACAATGTCCTCCCCCGTGCTCGACGCACTCGACCACCAGCTGATCGACCTGCTTGCGCGTGACGCGCGCGTTTCCAACCGCAAGATCGCGGCGGAACTGGGCGTTACCGAAGGCACCGTGCGCGGCCGTATCAAGCGGCTGCAGCAGGACGGCCTGATCGCCTTTACCGCGATCACCGGCTTCGAAATGGGCAAGAAATCGCGCCTGGCCTTCATCAACGTGCAGGCCGACGTGCACCGCGTGCGCGAGGTTGCGGAAGCGATCGGCGCACTGCCGGAAATCAATGCCGTGCTGGTGACGATGGGCCAGTTCAACATCGCCGCGCTCTGTCTGTTCGACGAGTTGGAGATGCTGCAACACATCGCCTCTGAGCTCGTGCTGATGATCGACGGCGTGCACCATGTCGAAACCTCGATCGCAGTCAGCACCGTGAAGTACGAGGCGCGCATGGCCAAGATCACCCCGCCGGACCACATTGCCGACGAGGATTGAGCGCCAGATTTCGCGAATTGATCGGATGGAGCCCATTCTGGTTTGCATTTGCGTAATTTAATATATATACGATGACGCAAATCTAAAACGTCATCGTTGAGTCGCACGCGCTTGCGTAGCTCCCGGTGACTTACGGGAGCAGGCACATGAACGATGCCAAGGCGGCACTGAACCGCACCCTGGAACAACCCACGCTGGATGCCCGGCTGAAGCACGTGCTGCGTCACCTTCCAGCACCCGTCGGCGTGGTCACAAGCTTCGATCCGGAGACCGGCGATCCGGTGGGCCTTGCAATGTCGGCAATCATGCCCGTCTCGCTGGAGCCGTGCTCGATGGCGATCGCGGTCAACCGTTCGGGCTCCAGCCACGACGCATTGGTGCGCAGCGGCGAATTCTGCATCAACCTGCTGGATAGCGCGCGGCAAGGTCACATGGAGCCTTTCGCCCGGCCGGAAGCGCGCGCGCTGCGCTTCACCCAGCCCGAATGGCAGCGCCGGGGCCGGGTCTGGTTCATCGAGGGCGCCCCCGCCAACATCTTCTGCCACATCCGCGAGCGTGTGGCCTACGGCACGCATGATCTGCTGATCGGCGATGTCGACGAACTCGTCTCCACCGGGGGCGAGGACATCCTGGGCTGGGCCAATGGCTGCCTTGGCCGCCTGTCCCCGCTCGCCGCCTGAACTCACTCTTTTTCAAGAGATCGCAATGCCTGGAAACGACGCCTTGCTGGCGCGGATAGACCGCCTTGAATCGCTGGACGCCATCCGCCAGCTTCCCGCCAAGTACGCCCTCGCGCTCGACATGCGTGACAGCGATGCGTGGGTGAACCTGTTTCCCGCAGACGTGAAAGTCGGCGGCGGCCAGTCTGGTCGCAAAGCCCTGCGCGACTGGTTCGACGAGACGCATTCGCGCCAGTTCACCGGCACCTCGCACCACATCGGCGGCCATGTGATCGACTTCGACGATGCCGACAATGCGCAGGGCGTCGTCTATTCCAAGAACGAGCATGAGGCCGGCGGCGACTGGGTGGTCATGCAGATGATGTATTTCGACCGGTACGAACGGATCGACGGCCGCTGGTTTTTCCGCCGCCGCCTGCCGCTCTACTGGTACGCCAGCGACCTGAACCGCCCGCCGATCGGTGAGCGCAAGATGCGCTGGCCGGGTGAGCCCCCCTACGAAGGCAGCTTCCACGACCTGTTCCCAAGCTGGAAAACCTACTGGAATCGCCATGGCATGGCGCACGACGGCCCGGTAGACGCGCCCGCGCCGCTGGAAAAATTCATCGAAACGATGCGGCGCGGTGCCCCGCTGCCCCGTCCGCGTGTGCGTAGCTGAGGGGCGCCATGGATCCGCTTTTCACACCCGCCCGCCTTGGCGCCATCGAGCTGGCCAACCGCGTGGTCATGGCCCCCATGACGCGCGATCGCGCCGGGCCGCAGGACGAGCCGACTGACCTGATGGTGGAATACTACCGCCAGCGCGCATCGGCCGGGCTTATCGTCACCGAAGGCACCCAGCCCTCCCCCACCGGCAAGGGGTACTGGCGCACGCCGGGCATCCATTCGCCCGCACAAGTCGAAGGCTGGCGCAAGGTGGCGGACGCGGTTCACGGCGAAGGCGGCCGCATCGTCGTGCAACTGATGCATGTCGGCCGCGCATCGGTGCGCGCCAACAAGGCCGCCGACGCCGAAACCGTGGCTCCGTCCGCGCTGCCCTGCCCGGACCCGATTCCCGGTCCCGACGGCGTGCCGGTGCCCACCGAAATGCCGCGCGCGCTGGACACCGGCGAGATCAACGGCGTCATCGCCGAATACGTGGCCGCCGCGCGCAATGCCCGCGCGGCGGGGATCGACGGCGTCGAACTCCACTGCGCCAGCGGCTACCTGCCGATGCAGTTCCTGTCTTCCAACAGCAACCAGCGGACCGACCGTTACGGCGGCTCGGCACAGAACCGCGTGCGCTTCGTGGTGGAAGTGCTGGAATCGCTCGCCAAGGCCATCGGCGCAGACCGCGTGGGCTTGCGCATCTGCCCCGGCGTCACGTTCAACGGCATGGCCGATGCCGACCCGGCCGAGACGTATGCGGCGCTGCTGGATGCCATCGCCCCGCTGGGGCTGGCCTATTGCCACCTGATCCACATCCCCAATACCGGCTTTGACGCGCTGGAACTGGTGCGCGCACACTGGTCCGGCCCGGTAATCGAGAATTGCGCGCTCACGCCCGAAAAAGCGCGCGCCGTGCTGGCCGAGGGCAAGGCCGATGCCGTCTCTTTCGGGTTCGCCTTCATCGCCAACCCCGATCTTGCGCAGCGGCTGCGCGTAGGCGCCCCGCTCGCCAAGGCGGATCGCGCAACCTTCTACACCGGCATGGGCGACGACCGGCGCGGCTATACCGACTACCCCGCGCTCGCCGACTGAAGCCGCAACAGGGATGCTGCGATGATTGAAATCCAGACCTTGCTCGACGAGAGGCAGATCGTGAGAGGACTTTCCCGATTTGCCAGAATCCTTGACCGGAAAAAGTGGGACGAACTTTCGGATGTCTTCGCCCATGACCTCACCTTCAACTACGGCGTGGGCGAAGAAATCGGTATTGACGCGCTGGAGCGCAACATGCGCCGCTATCTCGACCGGTGCGGCCCCACGCAACATCTGATCGGCAGCATGATCGTCGATATCGACGGCGATGAAGCCACAAGCCGCGCCTATGTGCAGGCACGGCACCAGCGGCAGGACGATCCACTCGGCGCGATATTCGATTCCACCGGCGAATATGTCGACCGCTGGCAAAGGCGCACCGTAGGCTGGCGCATCGTTCGACGCGACGCGCTCTGGTTCCTGCACTCCGGTGATCCCGCCGTGATTTCCGCCGAAAGCGCGGGGCTTGGACAAGCTCGATGAAGGACGATGCGATGGTACAAGGCGCCCGGCCGCTGGCAGGACGCGCCGCACTGATCACCGGCGGCGGACAGGGTGTGGGGCAGGGCGTTGCCCGTGCCATGGCCGAGGCGGGCGCCGATGTGGTCATCGCGCAGCGCCGTCTGGACGAAGCTGAGCATGAGGCCGAATGGCTGCGCGAATCGCACGGCGTGCGCGCCTTCGCGCTGCAGATCGACGTGACCCGGGCCGAACAGATCGAGCGGATGGTGGCGGAAACGCTTGAGCGGCTCGGCCGGCTCGATGTGCTGGTCAACAATGCCGGGGCTAGCTTTCCCAAGCGACTGGAAAACCAGAGCGATGCAGACATGGCGGCGAGCTTCGACCTCAATTACTGGGCCGTGTTTCGCGCCATGCGCGCCGCGTTTCCGGTGATGAAGGCGCAAGGCTACGGCCGAGTGATCAACCTCGGCTCGCTGAACGGCGTCAACGCGCATATGTTCACCGCCGGCTATAACGCCAGCAAGGAAGCCGTGCGCGCGCTGACCCGCACGGCTGCCGTCGAATGGGGCCCGCATGGGATCACCTGCAACGTGATCTGTCCCTCCGCCACCAGCCCACAGGCGCGCGACTATTTCGAGGCCAATCCGGCGAAGGCGGACGAAATCCTGTCGCAAGTGCCGGCAGGCCGCTTCGGCCACGCCGTGCAGGACATCGGCCCAGTCGCCGTGTTTCTGGCGAGCGAGGGCGGCGGGTACATGACCGGCAACACGCTGTTCGTGGACGGCGGCGGGCATATCAACGGCGTTGCCTGGCGCCCGGAAGTCGGCGCATGAGCCGCCTCGGTATATCCAACGCCGTGCGCCCTTCCCCGCTGGGACTCACCGGCCGCGCCGCGCTGATCGCTTTCGCAACGATGAGCGGCGTAGCCAACAGCACGCTTTCACCCATCCTGCCGCAGATCGAGCGTGAGTTCGGCACGGCAAGCGGCCATGTCACCGTGACCATGGTGCTGACCGTGCTGGGCCTTGGCGTGCTGATCGGATCGCCATTGGGCGGCTGGCTGGGGGACCGGCTGGGCCACCGCCGGGTGATGTTCGTTTCCGGCCTGCTCTACGGCCTTGCCGGCTGCGGCATACTGTTCGCGGCGACGCTGGAGCAGGCGGTTCTCGGCCGCCTGATCGTCGGCATCGTGCTGGGATCGATGGGCGCGGCGGCGTTCTCGGTGATCGGTGATTACTGGGACGAGGAGGGGCGCAATGTTTGGTCCGGCGTGATCCCGTCTGTCGGCGCGCTGGCGGGCATGGCGCTGTCCATCGTCGCCGGTTCTCTGGCGGACACCGCGTGGCGAACCTCGTTCCTGATCTATGCCGTGGGCTTTGTCGCGGCGGCGCTGGCGCTGGCAGGAATTCCCGAAAAACCGGCCGTCACCGCGCGAGCGCGGGCGGCGGCGGCATCGGGCATTCCGGCAAGACTACTGCCCTCGATCTTCGGTTTCGGCCTCATCGTCGGCAGCATCGCAACCGGCACGTCTGCCTATCTGCCGCACCGGCTGGTCGATGTGGGCGTGGCCACCAGTTCGGGCCGGGCCGTCGTCGCGCTGTCCGGAGCGGCAACGGTGGTGCTCACCGGTTTCGCCTATGGCCGGATCCGGCGGATGATCTCGCTGGATCTGGCCTTCGTTTTCGGCGCGGCGTGCAGCGGCTTCGGCTTGCTTATCATGGCCTACGCGCCCACGGCGCCGATGGTCGCCTGCGGCATGGCGATCGAGGGCGTGGGGATCGGCGTGCTGATGCCCAGCCTGATGGTCTATGCCATCGGCCTGTCGGACGAGAGCAATCGTGGGCGCGTGATCGGCCTGATGAAAGGGGCGATTTTCGGCGGCCCGTTCCTGGTGCAGTTCGCGCTCGATCCAGTCCGCCTCCACGCCGGAGCCTCCGCCGCGCTGGCGATCCTAGCCGCATCGGGCGCCGTGCTGGCGTTGTGGTTCGCAGTCCGCTGGCTGGGGCGCCGGCCGAAACTGGCCTGATCGCCGTCAGGTCAGGCCGGCGGCGGCATCGGCTATTCCGCTCGTATCGAAAGGCCGAAGCGCGCAGAGCAAGGTGAGCCAGCGTCCCGGCCGCAGGCTCGTTTCACGGTCGCGGGCGCCCAGTGCCTGCACGTCGCGGCGCAATCGCTCGATCAGTTCGGCCAGTTGCCCGACCCCCGCTTCGGACAGCTTGATCAGTTCGGAAGTGTAAACAGCATCGGGGGCGCCGAAATCCATCGCCATGAACTGCTGTTTCAGGTGGGTTTCGAACAGCTTGCGCAGCGGCAACTTCCGGAAGATCAGCGCCCGGTCGACGCGCGGGCGCACACGGTCGCCGCGCAGGCGGTCGATCAGCGCCAACCGCTCCAGCTTCAGCAGGGCCGCATCCAGCGTGGCGCGCGGAAGGCCGAAATCCTCACCGATCTCGCGTGGGCTGGCCCCTGCCAGAAGCGCCATGAACAGGGTGGAGAGAAACACGTCGGCAGAGAGCGCCCGCTCCTGCGCCAAAGTCAGTTCGCGGGCGAGGCCGGTGCGCGCCTGCTCCGCCTCCCGCGCCAGTTCGGAAATGGTGGTTCCGCACAGTTCGGCCATGCGTTCCAGCCGGTCAAGCGTGAGTCCCTTGCCGACGATCCAGCGCTTTGCCGTCGCCTCCGAAACGCCCATCGTTTCGGCCAAACGGGGCGCCGTCCAACCCTCCTGCCGCAAGTGGCGGCGCAGCACACCGAGCATCGCATCGCTTGTGGAATCGTATCGCATTTCGATACGCATGGGCGCAGATTATGATACGATTTTCAAGCCGTTTCTTCGGCTCAAAGCCACCCCATTCTATCCTCTCCTGGCGACAACGATCGCCCGGCGGCCACTTGGAGGGTCGGGACAAAAACAGCGTGGGAGATGCCCGAAAATGGAAGATATCCTGATCAGGAACGGCACCGTGGTCGACGGCACCGGCGCCCCGGCCTACGCGGCCGATGTGCGCGTGACCGGCGGCATGATCGCCGAGGTCGGCCCCAGCCTGGAGCCGCGCGGCGAGCGCGTGGTCGATGCGGCAGGCTGCTACGTCACCCCCGGCTTCATCGAAAGCCATACGCACTACGACGGCACCATGTGGTGGCAGCCCGATCTCGATCCCCTGCCCGGCTATGGCGCGACGACGATGATCCTGGGAAACTGCGGCTTTTCCACCGCGCCGCTCCATCGTTACATGCCCGCGCAGAAAGAGATGATCGGCATCTTCTCGTTCTTCGAGGATATTCCCGAAGGCCCGTTCCTGCAGCACTTGCCGTGGGACTGGAACACATGGTCCGAATACCGCGCATCGGTGGAGCGGAACGTGACGGTGCCGCTGAACTATGCCGCCTATGTCGGCCATATCGCCATCCGCCTTGCCGCGATGGGCGTGGAAGCGTGGGACCGCGAGGCGACGCCCGAGGAAATCGCGCGCATGTGCGAATTGCTGGACGATGCGCTGGCGGCGGGCGCGCTGGGCATGTCGGACAATCTGCACGATCATGACGGTCAGGACCGCCCGGTGCCCACACTGAAGGCCAACGATGCAGAATTCGCCGCGCTGTTCGACGTGATGGAGCGCTATCCCAACTGCTGCTACCAGGTGATCGTCGATACCTTCATGCGCATGACCGGCCCGGCCGACCTTGAGCGGCTGGCGAAATTGCTGGGCGGTCGCAAGATCCGCGTGCAGATCGCGGGCGCAGTGCCGACGCTGGATTTCCAGAAGGCGATCCTGCCCGCTATGCAGGAAAGCCTGCGCACGATGCGGGAGTCGGATGTCGATATCTGGCCCGGCTTCGCGCACGTTTCGCCCACCAATGTGCTTTCCATCGTCAAGTCGCTGATCTTCGCGCAATCCAACGACTATGTGTGGCACGAAGTCGTCATGGCCGAGGATCATGGCGAGAAGGCGCGGCTGCTGGCCGATCTGGACTGGCGGGCACGCGCGCGCAAGAGCTGGGACGAGAACGCCTGGGATCATTCGCCGCTGAAGAACCCGCAAGCGCTGAACTTAATCGACAGCGAGAATGGCACCGGCCCGGTCAACGTGACGCTCAAAGCCTATGCCGATGAGCGCGGGCTGCACCGATCCGACGCGATGGCGGAGTGGATTCTGGCCAACGGCACCCGTTCCACCGTGCACATGGCGCCCTTCCCCAAGGATGAGGCGCTGACGATCGAGCTGATGCGCGATCCCAAGACGGTGGGCAACATCTCCGACGCCGGGGCGCATTTGCAGATGCTCTGCGGCGGCGGCGAGAACGCGCTGCTGCTGACCCAGTACGTGCGCGAGGAAGGCTCGCTCTCCATCGAGGAGGCGGTCCACGTCATGACCGGCAAGCTGGCGGGCCACTTCAACCTCAACGACCGGGGTGTGATCGCACAAGGCAAGCGTGCGGACATCGCCGTGTTCGACCTTGCCGAAGTGGAACGGCGCGAGATGGAGAAGGCGCATGACGTGCCGGACGGGCGCGGCGGCCATTCCTGGCGCTTCACCCGCAAGGCGATGCCCACCCGCCTGACGCTGGTGAACGGCGTGCCCACGTTCGAGAACGGGGCCTATACCGGCGCCAAGCCGGGCCAGTTCCTCTCCCCCGCAATCCAGCCGCTGGGCAATTTCGCGGAAGCTGCCGAATGACCTGACAAGACCAACCGGGGCAGCGCTTCCCAAGGAGAGAAGCGCGCCCCACGCAGGAAAGGATGTCTCGATGAATGAAGCCACGATCGGCGATGCCGACCGCGCCTATTTCAACGGCGCGATCAAGGCGATCACCACGCAAAGCTCTGTGCTGGTCAGTTCCTCCCGCTATCTCAACCACGCGCCGCTGCGCGCACTGATCGCGCAGGAAATGCTGCGCCGGAACGGGCCGGACCTGCCCAACACCGCCTATATCCCCGAAGTCGCGCAGATCTTCCACGAGCTGGAGGACATGCCCCGCATCATCCAGCTGTTCGAGATGGAGAAGGCCCGCCTGCCCGAATTCCGCCGTTGGCTGGAGGAAAAGCGGCTGGCGGACTTCACCATCGCCGAACTGGAACACTGCGCCCCCGGCACGCTGGGCGCGGCGATCCGCGATTTCATGGTGAACTCGGGCTATCAGCTGGACCTGTTCTTCCAGGAAGTGCAGGTGGTGAACGACTTCACCTATTACTTGCGCCAGACCGCGCTGACGCATGATATCGAGCATATGGTGACCGGCTTCGGCCCCAACCACGGCGGCGAGATCGCGCTGCTGACCGCGAATATGCATGCCAAGGCGCGCTATTTCCATCCGGAGCTTTCCGCCTTCTTCTCGCGCATCGCCTTCTACCTGAAGGCCAAGACGATTCTGAAGGACGGGCTGCACTATCCGGAGGCGATGGTCGTCAATCTGGAAGCCGAATTCCGCGGTGCCGAGCAAGGACGCAACTGGACCATGCCGCTGATGCTGGTGGACTGGCGCGCGCGGGTTGACCAGCAGATCGTCGACATCCGCCGCGAACTGGGGATCACGCCGGCAGAGGAAGGGCTCTGGTTGGATACCAATCGCCTCTGCAACGAGGATGATCCCGACTACCAACCGACTCTCCAGGCCGCCGAGTAAGGCGGCCTCCTCCCAGGCCGGTCCCGCGTCCTGCGGGGCCGGCCGACCCGGCGGCGCGCGGTACCGCGCGGGCCGGAACGGCTGCACGCGCATCAGGGGATGATGCGGCTATCTGCGGCCACACCGAAATCTCAAAACAGGCGAAGACCGACCGGAACGGCAGAACAAAACCACAAAAATTGGGGAGGCACTTGCATGAAGAACCTGAACCTCGCGCGTTTCGCGGGCTGCTCTACGCTGGCCTTGGGGCTGGCCATAACGGCCACGGCAGCGTCCGCGCAGACCGCACCTGACGCCGCCGCACAGCCGGTGACCACCATTCAGGAAATCATCGTTACCGCTCAGAAGCGTTCGGAAAACCTGCAAAGCGTGCCGGTCGCCGTCACAGCCATCACCGCCGACCAGATCGCCAATTCGCGGATCGAGAATATCGCCGACTTGCGTTCGGTCGCGCCCAATCTCTACGTCGTCACCCAACCGGGCGGCAACGCGATCCCTTCCACGATGATGCGCGGGCAGGTTTCAGGCGCGGCGTCCAACCCGACGGTGGACAACGGCATCTCCTACTACATCGACGGGGTCTATCTCGGCTCGCTCAGCGGCATCATCTTCGACGTTGCCGATATCGAGCGGATCGAGGTGATCCGCGGCCCCGCCGGCACCCTGTTCGGCACCAATTCCACCGGCGGCGCGATCAACTACATCACGTCCGGCCCGCGCGGCGTCTTCGCGGCCAAGCAGGATTTCAGCTATGCCCGCTTCGGCTCCTTCCGCAGCAAGACGCGGATCGATCTGCCCGAATGGCACGGAATCAGTGCGGCCGTCAGCTACCTCCACAATGAAAAGCGCAACGACGTGCGCAATTACGACCAGATCACGCTCGACTATTCGAACGAGACTTCGGGCGAAGTGGGCAAGCTGACGTCGGTCAAGCGGCTGGGTGAAAGCACCACCGATGCCGTCCACGCGGCCGTGCGCTGGAAACCGCTGGACGACCTGACGATCGACTACAAGTTCGACTGGTCGCGTCAGGAATTCTCGCCCCCGCCGGTCTATCTGCTAGGCTTTCCCGATACGCCAGGCGGGATCGCCGCCTACCAACTGACCGCCTCGCAAGTCTATTTCGGCGGGCCCACGCTGGACGACTATATCCAGACCAAGCGCGGCAACGTGGTGTTCAACGACACGACGACCAAGAGCGTGACGAAGACGACCTCTCACCTGATCGTCGGCACCTATCGCGCGAACGAGCATCTGACGATCAAGAACACCACCAGCTGGCGTTCGCTGGATCGCAATGCCTTCACCTCGAACCTGGACGGAACCGGCACGCTGACGGTGCCGATCGCCTATGGGCCGGACGGTTCGCCCGTCGCTTTCGCGCCGCTCTCTCCGCTGTCGGTGCGCTGCTGCAACCAGCTGCGCCAGTTCAGCAACGAATTGCAGTTTAACGTGGACACCACGCCCGTGGCGGCGACGGCGGGCCTGTTCTACTACAACCGCCGCACCCCGCCGGGAGAGAATCCGTTCGGTCTGCCGGTGGTCGATACCTTCCAGATCTTCCCCGGCAATGCCCATCCCGGCACGCCGATCACCGATTTCGACCGCAGCTTCTATTTCAAGGTCCGGCAAGTCGCCGGTTATGGACAGGCGACCTGGCACGCCACCGACCAGATCGATGTGACGGGCGGCATCCGCTACACGCAGGACGACAAGACCTTCTTCGATACTTCGGCGGGCGAGCCGGGATCGACCTACACATACTCGAAGGGTAATTTCAGCTACCTCGCGAACGTCACCTACAAGCCTTCGCGCGACCTGCTGCTCTATGCCAAATACGTCACCAGCTTCATCGCCGGCGGCACGGCGGCGGGCCCGCTGGCGGTGGACAGCGTGACCGGCAAAGTGTTCCAGGGCCCAGCGATCCCCTACAAGGAGGAGCGCGCCTATTCGTGGGAAGGCGGGCTGAAGGCCGACTGGCTGGGCCACCGCCTGCGTACCAACCTGGCCTTGTTCCATGTGCGGTATTCCAACCTGCAGACGCCCATCTTCGCCTCATCCGGCTGCGTGACTTCGCCCAGCGGCATTTGCGAGCCGATCGTCTCCTCCCAATACACCGCCAACTTCGGCAAGGCCCGCGCCTTCGGGTTGGAGTTCGAAGTGACCGCAATCCCCATCGAGAACCTGACGCTAAGCGCCAGCGGCAGCGTCACCGATTTCAAGTATCTGGAAATCTCGCCCGAAGTTCTGGCGAGCGGCGGCGTCAGCAAAGTTTCAGACTATCCCGAAACGATGCGCCCCACTTTCATGTCGAACCTTTCGGCCGAATACGTGCAGCCGCTGGATGACGGGATGCGTCTTGCCCTGCGCGTGGACGGGGCGCTGCGCTCCAAGATCGTGGTCGGCACGAGCGTGTTCAGCAGCGCCGGCTTCGCGGCGGCGGGCCTGCCCTACACCAACGATTATATGAATGCGGAGAACACCCAGAAGGCACTGCTGACGCTCAATGCGCGGCTCTCGCTGATGGACCTGCCGCTGGGGCCGACGACGGCGACCGTCTCGCTCTGGGGCCGCAATCTCACCAACAAGCAGCAGATCAACATCATCTCCAATACCGGCGTGACCGCTGCTGCACTGTTCGATGATCCGGCGACTTACGGCATCGATCTTTCCATTAAGCTCTAAGGATGTGCATTCGGCCGGTGGCTATGGGGCTCTCGCGATCCGCCTGCCAGCAGGTCGCGTCCACATTCACCACCCGTTTGCCCAGGCGCACGATGCGCGCTTGGGCATAGCTTTCGACCATCAACCCGCCGCGCAGGAAATCGATGGTGATGTTGATCGGGCGGGGGCGCTCTCCCGCCACTTCACCTTCCCCCGCCAGCGCGGCGAGGCAGGCGAGTTCTAGCAGGCTGCCGATCACGCCGCCATAGAGAAAACCCTGCCTCCCCTCCAACGCGGGGGACGCCGGCATGACGAGGCCGGTATTGCCCTGCGCGTCGGTCCATTCGCGCACACCCAGCAATTGTGCATAAGGGGCGCGTTCGATCATGGTTCGCTCGTGAAAAAGAAGCTGGCGGCCGCGAAGGCAACCGGATTGGCAGGATCGCCGTCGTGCACTTCGCAGCGGGTGAAGGCCACGCGGCGCGTCACCCGGTGGCAGGTGGCGCGGGCGTGGAGCGTGCATTCGGGACGCGCCGCGCGCAGGTAATCGACCCTGAGGTCGAGCGTCGCCATCGGCTCCCACCGCCGCGTGCGCGCAATGATCGCCGCCCCCGCCGCCGCATCGATCAGCGAGATGACCGGACCAGAGGAAACCAACCCCACCCCGGCATCCATCAGGAATCCCGCCGAGAACGGACAGGCCAGCTCTGCCCAGTCCGCCCCGGCCGCGACGTGATAGATGCCCAGCAGGGCGTGATGCCCGCGCGGGGGCATGGACTTCAGCCGCTCGAACGGGTCCTCCGGCTCCATCGCGGCGTCAGGCCGTCCAGCGCGGTTCGCGCGGCAGGCCAAGGCCGCGCTCGGCGATCAGGTTGCGCTGGATCTGGTTGGTGCCGCCGTAGATCGTGTCCGCCCGGCTGAACAGGAACAGGTTGGGCAGCGTATCCCATTCGTAATCCTGATGCGGCGTGACTTCGCCCGCCTGCCCCAGCACGTCCATCGCCAGCTCGCCAAGGCTGCGGCGCCATGTCGCCCACTGGATCTTGTAGGTCAGCGCGGCGCCATCCATGCGCGAATGATCGGTGTTGGAAAGCATCCGCAGCGCACCGTAACGCATCAGGCGCAGGCCGATCTCTGCCTTGGCCAAACGCTGGCGGATCAGCGGATCGCCCGCCGCGCCATTGGCTTTGGCGGCAGCGATGATCTCGTCCAATTCGTTGCGGAAGCCCATCTGCTGCCCCAGCGTGGACACGCCGCGCTCGAAGGCAAGCAGGCCCATCGCGATCTTCCAGCCTTCGCCCACTGTGCCGATGTAGCTGTCCGCCGGGCAGCGAGCGTCGGTAAAGAACGTCTCGTTGAATTCGGCATCGCCGTTGATCTGGCGGATGCCGCGGATTTCGATACCGGGCTGGTCGATCGGCATCATCAGGAAGGTCAGCCCGCGCGGGCCCTGGCTGCCCTCTTCCGTGCGCGTGACCACGAAGATCCAGTCCGAGATATGGGCAAGGCTGGTCCAGATCTTCTGGCCGTTGACCACCCATTCCCCGTCTTCCAGCCGCCCCTTGGTGCGTACGCCGGCAAGGTCGGACCCGGCATTGGGCTCCGAAAAGCCCTGACAGAAGATCGTCTCACCCGCCGCGATGCCGGGCAGGAAGCGTTGCTTCTGCTCTTCGGTGCCGAACGTCAGAATCGTCGGCCCAGCGAGTTCGATGCCGATGTGGTTGACGCGGCCCGGTACGCCGGCGCGGGCATATTCCTCGGCAAAGATCACCTGCTGGGCCAGCGTCGCATCGCGCCCGCCCCACTGCTCCGGCCAGCCGATGCACGACCAGCGATGTGCGGCGAGTTGCTTTTCCCATTCCTTGCGGCGTTCGGGGCTGCCGGTCAGCTTGGTGATGCCCTTGATGTCGCGGAATTCACCCGCCATCTGGCCGTTGAGCCAATCGGCGCATTCCTGGCGAAAATGCTCATCCGCCTGCGAAAATCCCAGCTTCATGCCGCTTCTCCCAAAATCATCGCGGCCACCTGTTCGCGGTGCCAGTCCCCCTTGCCCAGCAGCGTCTGGATCGAACGCGCGCGCTTGAAGAACAGATGCGTGTCATGCTCCCATGTGAAGCCGATACCGCCGTGGAGCTGAATCATGTCCGCCGCGCAGCGAAAAGCGGTATCGGCGGCGAAGGACTTGGCGGCATGGAGTGCCAGCGGAGCTTCCTCGCTCCCCTCGTCCACCGCGCAGGCCGCCCAGTAAACGGCCGAACGGGCCTGCTCGATTTCCACCATCATGTCGGCAAGGCGGTGCTTGTAGGCTTGGAAAGAGCCGATCGGCCGGCCGAACTGCACGCGCTCCCGCGCATATTCCACCGTACGATCCAGGCTGGCCTGCGCCCCGCCCAGCGCTTCGGCAGCCAGACCGACCAGCGCGGCGCGGTTGGCCGCGGCGAGCGCTTCGGCCGGGTCGGCAAGGGCTTCCGCCGCAGCGCCGTCGAAACGCACTTCAGCCAGCGGGCGCGTCTGATCCATCGTCGTCTGCGCAGAGACGGAAACCCCCGCCGCATCGCGCCGCACCAACCATGCGCCGCTGCCGTCGGTGACCACGAAAAGTTCGGCCAGCGCACCATGCGCAACGAAGCCGGAACCGCCGGTCAGCTTCCCATCGCGCACTTCCAGCCCGGCATCTTCGACGAAAGCGGCAATCGTCTCACCGGATAGAAGCGCGGGTAGCCACGCCTCGCGCTGCACCTTACTGCCGCCTGCCGCAATCGCCTGCGCGGCCAGCATCAGGCTGCCCAGCATCGGCAACGCAGCCACATGTGCGCCTGCCGCCTCGGCAAGGATGGCCAGTTCGACAAGGCCAAGGCCCGCCCCGCCCACATCCTCCGCGATGGAGATAGCGGAAAAGCCCAGTTCCTGGCAGAAATCACGCCACAGCGCCCGGTCGATGCCTTCACCCTCCATTGCCGCGCGCGTGCGCGCACTGGTCGCATTTTCGGAGAAGAAGGCACGCGCCGTCTCCGCAATCATCCGCTGTTCGTCGGTAAACGTGAATTCCATTTCAATCCGCTTTCACGATCTCAAGCACCCGACGGTCGGGCCCGCGCAGAGCGCGGCCGTGTTCGCATCACGCCACCCTGCGTAGCCGCCAGCGCCACGGCACTTGCGTCCTCCCGTCGCGCCCTCACCAATGCGGCAAATTGTGCGATTGATATCACGCTATATTACGCAAACTACCTTTTCAAGGTACAATTTGCGTATTTTTTACCTCAAAAATATCCGCATAAAATCCAGAGAGGGCGGCCCTGCCACTGAACGATCCTCAATGTACCCCTTGGGTGACGCCTGAATCGAGAGGGAACCATCTCGCAAACAGGAAACCATTTAACGGAACATAAACGGGCTATTATCGAATCTATATCCATATTTGCGCATTGATTTAATGTTTTTACGACGCATATTGCGATTTGAAAAACATAACGAGAGGATTGCAAACGATGGGCCAGACAGGCACCCCATTCCATCCCCAGCAGGCGCTCGATTTCACCGGAAAGACAGTTCTCGTCACGGGCGGTGGCGTCGGTATCGGGAGAGCCGTGGCGGAAAGTTTCAACGACGCCGGCGCCCAGGTGATCATTGCCGAGATCGATGCCGAACGCGCGAAGGCCGTGGAAGCCGACCTGCCCGGCACACGAGTCATTCAATGCGATGTGCTCAAGCGTGCAACCCCGAAGGTTCTTGCAGAGCGGATCGCGTCGGAATTCGGGAAACTGGACGTGCTCGTCAACAACGTCGGCCATTTCGTGCATGCACGCCCCTTCGAAATGCTGGGCGAAGACGAGATCGACGAAATTCTCGATACCAATCTCGGCCATATCCTGCGGATGGACCGCGCGATGATTCCCCTGCTGCGCGCGGCCGGGCACGGGTCCTCCATCATCAACATCACGTCGATCGAGGCCTATCGCGGCATCCCCTATTGCTCGGTCTACGCGGCTGGCAAGTCGGGGCTGGTGGGCTTCACCAAGAGCCTTGCACTCGAACTCGCCCCCGAAGGCATCCGCGTCAACGACATCGCCCCGGAAACCACCGATACGCCGCAAGTCGCGCTGGGCCTCATGATCCCGCTCGAACACCGCGACCATATGGACAAGTGGATCCCGCTCGGCCGCTTCGGCCATCCATCCGATTGCGCCGGAGCCGCGCTCTATCTTGCAAGCCCGCTTGCCTCCTGGGTGACCGGAACAGCCATCCACGTTGACGGAGGCGCACTCGCGGCCTCGGGCTGGATGCAGACCCCGCAAGGCGAATGGACGGTTGTACCGATCATCAGCGCCAACGGCCTCAAAGTCCCGTCATGACGCCGCAGGACGAGGATCGCGCCGCCCTGCGCCGCGCCGCCGCACTCTATGCGCGGGGCGCCGACCGCCGCTCAAAGGATGACTGGCGCGCAGTTCTTGCAGAGGAGGTGGAAATCGCCGGCCCCGGTTTCGTGGCGAGCGGTATCGAGGCCTGCCTGCAATCCATCGATTTTCTGACGCACGCGTTCAAGGCCACCCGCCACATCGTCCACGATCAGATCGTGGAAATAGCGGGCGACCACGCCAGTGGAGAGACCCTGTGCACGGCGGAACATCGCATTGCGAATGCAGAGGGTCCAGACGCCCTGATGTGCTGGGCGATCCGTTATCAGGACGAATGGCGGCGGGATGGTGCCGACTGGCGCTTCACCCGCAGGCACCTGATCGTCGACTGGGAAGAGAACCGGCCGGTCGGCGATCCGGGCCCGCCGCCCCCGCCGAATGAAAACCGATAGAACCACAATTGTACGGAGAGATTGTCCATGAAAGTTCTCGTCGTTGGGGGCACTGGCGCCCTTGGGGGCCATGCCGCCCTTCATCTTGCGGCAAAAGGCCATCAGGTCACCATCACCGGGCGCGGTATAGGCGCCAATGCCGCCACGCCGATGGCCAAGCTCGCCTATCTCCAGGGCGACTATGTGACCGGCGATTTCACCCCGGATCGACTGGCGGGGTTCGACTGGGTCGTCTTTGCCGCCGGTAACGATCCGCGCCATGTGCCCGCAGGGGCGGACTTCGGGGCATGGCTACGCCACGCCAATGACGTGGCCATTCCCGCGTTCTTCGCCGCCGCACGCGAGGCGGGCGTATCCCGTGCGGTGCAACTCGGCAGCTTTTACCCCCAGGCCGCTCCGCACCTGCTGGACGGCAATGTCTACATTCAATCGCGCCTTGCCGCCTGCGAAGGGGCGCGTGCCGAGGGTCGCGCTGGCTTTGACGTCTGCAGCGTGAATGCCCCCTTCATGGTCGGCACCGTCCCCGGCCTGCCCAGCGCGATCTTCGAACCTTACGCCCAGTGGGCCAAGGGAAACCTGCCGATCCCGCATTACGCACCGACCGGCGGCACCAATTTCATGTCATTCACTTCGCTTTCCGAAGCGATCGAAGGCGCGCTGGAACGGGGCGCCCCGGGCAAGGCCTATCTCGTCGGTGACGAAAATCTGTCGTTCCGGGATTACTTCCAGATGTTCTTCGACGCGGCCGGCCGGCCCGATGTGCAACTGGAGGAACGGGACGCGGAAATGCCCCTGCTGCCCGACGTGGCGATCCCGCAAGGGCGCGGCAACTTCATCGATTACCAACCCGATCCCGTGGAAACCGCTCTGCTCGGCTATCGGCGGCAAGATGTCCGCGCGGCCGTGAACGATATCGCCGCCCAGTACGGATAGGACGGATAGACGCTATCGGCCGGCGCAATAGCCGGCCGATGGCATCATCCTTTGGCGACGGCGCTGACGCCGACCACGCCATTGGTGAACTTCACCGTCTTCACCGCGATCGATGTTTCCACGTGCTGCACCCCTTCGACCGCCATGATCTGGCGCACCGTGACCTCGTGCAAATCCTCGATCTCGCGATAGAAGCACGTGGTCATGATGTTGAAGGGGCCCAGTGTCGTCATGATCGAATGAATCGTCGGAATCTGGCGCAGTTCGCGGGCGATCTGCTTGAACCGCGTCATGTCCGCCTGAATCGAGACGAAGGCGGTCTTGGTGCTGCGGTCCAACTTGGGACTGATCAGCGCGGTGAAGGCGATCAGGCCATCCTGCTGCAGCCGCTTCAGCCGCAGGCGGATGGTGCCTTCATTGACCCCCAGATCGGCGGCGATGCTGCGGTTGGAAATGCGCGCGTCCTTGGAAAGGATCGCGATGATGCGGTGATCGAGATCGTCGAGATCGGGCCAGCTCATTCCGCGTCCTCCACCGAATCCAGACCGAACTTGATGATGTCGAGCCCGATCGACTGCGTGATCGAGCGGATGCCCGCCACTTTCGAGAACTTCCTGGTCACGAACTGCGAAAGATCGTCCACGTTGGGCAGGGCCAGCAGCACGCTCACTTCGTAGCGGCCCGTCACCAGATAGGCGGCGAAGACTTCCTCGAACTGCGCCAGTTCCTCTGCCACGTCGCCCGGCGCGCGCCCACTGACCTCGATGCCGATGTAGATCAGCACGTGATAGCCATGCACCGCGAAGTCCGAGACGGCGACCACGCGCAAGGTGCCGGATTCCTCCATGCGCCGCATCCGGGCGGAAACGGTGGTGGGCGCGATGTCGAGCGCCTTGGCGATCTGCTGGTGCGTGGCGCGGCCATTGCGCCGCAACTGCTCCACGATCTTCAGGTCCGTTTCATCGAAGTCCGCCAGATCGTCCATGCCCTCGCCCGTTTCTTTCCCATCGTTGCCGATAAGCGAAGGGTCTTGCCAGTATCGAAACGGCACGTCGAATCGAAAGCGCTTCTCCGCATTGGGAAATCCCCGGGCTTGATCGATGCTCAATCGCGTAGCAGCGAGCCGCCATTGACGTGCCAGAGCTGGCCGTTGACCCATTCGCCGTCGTCCGAAGCGAGGAAGGCCACCGCGCCAGCAATATCGTCCGGCTGGCCAAGCCTGCGGTGCGGGATCGCGTCCAGCATTCCGGCCACATAGTCGTCGGTCAGGTGCTGGGCCACCGCCTCGGTCATCACCACGCCGGGGCAGATGCCGTTGGCACGCACGCCCTTCTTGCCGAACTTGCGCGCGACATGACGGACCAGCGCATGAAGCGCATTCTTGGTCATCGGATAGGCGACCTGCAGCGGATTGCCAGAGATCGCCGCGCCGGACGAGGTATAGATCATCGCCCCCCCGCCGCGCTCCAGCAGCACCGGCAATGCGGCCTGCGTGGCGAGGAAATGGCTCTTCGCATTGATCGCGAAGGACCGGTCCAGAACCTCCTCCGTACAGTTGAGCACGTCGATATCGCCCTCCGTCCCGCCCGCGAGGTTGGAGTGGTAGAAGTCCAGCCCGCCGAATTCCGCCAGTGCCGCCGCCACGATCCCGGCCTGCGACGCGGCACTGGTGCCGTCCAGCCGCATGCCGATCACCTTGCCGCCCGCCGCGCGCAGGGTCTGCGCGGTATCCAACGCCCATTCCTCGACGATGTCGCCGATCACCACTGCCGCACCCTCGGCCGAGAGGCGGCGCGCCGTTGCCGCACCGATGCCGCGCCCCCCGCCGGCAACGATGCCGACTTTGCCGCTCAATCCGCGCATTACCCGTACTCCTGAATTGTCTTTGGCCGGCCGAGGCCGATCACACTTGCGGGCGCCGGTCCTTCCACGGCGCGGCCTGTTCCAGCTGCCCCGCAAGCCGCAGCAGTCCCGCCTCGTCGCCGTAACGGCCGACGAACATGACGCCGATCGGCAGGCCCGCCTTCGACATGCCCAGCGGCACCGACATGGCGGGCTGGCCAGTCATGTTCTCCACTTGCGTAAAGGGAGAGAACGCCGCCGCGCGCGCCCCCCATGCGGCAAAGTCGACGCCCGGCGTCAGATTGATCTTGCCCAGTTCCAGCGGCGGCGCGGCCAGCGTGGGAGAGAGGATCACGTCGTAATCGGCCATGAACTGCGCCATCGTCAGCGCCGCCGCCTGCAGCGCATTGTTGGCCCGCACATAGTCCATGCCGGTGACGTGCTGGCCCATCTCGACGAAAGCCAGCGTGATCGGTTCCAGCACATCGGGGCCCACCGGAATGCCGGTGGCCTTGGCCCGGTCCAGCATATCCGCCGCCACGGAAGAGGCGATCAGCGCGAAACCGGCCGCGCCAAGGGCGGCGACGTCCAGCTTCGGCGCGGCTTCGACGACCGCGTGGCCAAGGCTTTCGCAGAGCCGCGCGGCGGCCAGCGCGGCATCGCGGCACTCGGGATCGATCGGCGCGCGGGAGGGCGCCTCCAGCATCAGCGCGATGCGCAGCTTGCCCGGCGCCTTGGTCACTTGCGCCAGGAACGTCTCGTACGGCGTCGGCGCGGAATAGCGGCTGCCGGGCTCCACACCGTGCGTAACATCAAGGATCGCCGCGGAATCGCGCACGCTGCGCGTTACTGCGTGATGGACCGAAAGGCCGCCCCACCCTTCCGTGCGCGGCGGCCCCATCGGCACGCGGCCCCGACTGGGCTTGAGGCCGAACAGGCCACAGCACGATGCCGGAATGCGGATCGATCCGCCGCCATCGGTGGCGTGCGCGGCCGGGATTACCCCCGACGCCACCGCCACCGCCGCCCCGCCCGACGAACCACCGGCGATATGCGCCGGGTTCCACGGATTGCGGGTAGCGCCGGTCACCTGGTTCTCGGTCGTGCCGGTCAGGCCCAGTTCGGGCACCGCGGTCTTACCGAAGACGACGAAGCCCGCCTTCTCGATCCGGCGGACCAGTTCGGAAGTCACGTCCGGACGGTAGTCCTTGAAGAACCGGCTACCGTTCCCGGTCGGCAGACCGGCGATATAGGTGTTCAGGTCCTTGAGCAGCCAGGGCACGCCGCGAAACGGGCCATCGGGCAAACCCTTGGCAATCGCGGCCCGGCCATAGTCGTAGTGCCGCTGCGCCATGAAGTGGAAGCGCGGGTCGAGCGCCTCCGCCCGGCCGATCGCGGCATCGAGCAGTTCGGTGGGCGAGACCTGACGCACCCGCACCATTTCCGCCAGACCCACGGCATCGTGCGTGTCTAGCGGATGGCCTGAGCCTGCCCTTGCAGCCTTTGCTGCAAGGGCAGGTGCGGCGGCAAGCCCCCCGGCCGCCGCCGCACCTGCGATCATCGTGCGACGGGTCATCGACGTTCCTTCTCCCGGCATGTCCGCCATGTTCAATCCTGCCGTGCGTAGAAGCGGGAATAGAACTTGCGGAACTGCGGGATCGGTCCATCACCGTCGCAGATGATCGGAGAGGGCTCAAATTTCTGGCGGTCCCACACCACCTTGTCCTGATCGAATTGCTTGCAGATGTCGCGGATCAGGCCCTTGGCCAGCCGCCCCATCGGTCCTTCGGCCTGCGCCTTGGGCTGGGTGAAGCAGAAGCGAGCATGGACGTGATCCTCGCTCACCGGCGTAAGGCAGGCGATCATCAGCGTTTCGGAAATACCGGTAAAGCGCGTCCAGCTCTGCCCCGGGCCCATCGTGTCATAGCTGATAAGGCCGTCCACTTCACCCATCGGCGTGCCCATCTTCGCCTTCACGTCGGCGCCGCGGCCCCATTCGCCCCAGCGCAGTTCGCCTTCCGGCACATTGGCGGTGCCGTGGATGTACTTGAAGTGGGCGAAGTCCACGCCGTTTTCGGCCATATTCTGCAGCGAACCCCAGACGTTCCATTCGTGGACCTCATAGTCGGTCCAGTCGGGATCGGTTGCCTCCGGCAGCACAGCCACTTCCCATAGCGGATCGGCGTCCTCGGGGTGATACCAGACCCAGATCCAGCGGTTCACCTCCACCACGTGCCAGGTGCGCACGCACTTGCGCTTTACCTGCGGCGGGATCACGCGGGCATAGGGAATTTCCTTCACCACGCCCTCATCCCCGTCATAGCGCCAGGCGTGAAACGGACATTCAAGCAGATTGCCGTTGACCTTGCCGCCGTGCCCCATGTGCGCGCCAAGGTGGCGGCAATAGGCATCGACCACGCGCACCTGCCCGTCTTCCCCGCGCCACATCGCCAGATCCTTGGCGAAGTAATGCAGCGGCTTCACCTCACCCACCGCAAGGTCGGCGGAGAGGTCGATCGGATACCAGCCGAACGGGATGCCGTTGTTCAGGTTGCGCGTCTCGACCGAGGCGCGGCCTTTCACTTCGGCAAGGCGCCAATCGACCAGGTCCTGACCGCGCAGTTTTTCGAGAATCTGCCAGACGGCAACAGGCGGCGTGCGCGCATCGCTGGCGGCGCGCGGATCGGCTTCGGACATGGGTACCTCTCCGGTCATGACTTGAGATCGAAAACCCTGATCGCGTTTTCGCGCAGGAACTTGGGCCAGACGTGATCCTTGAACGGCACGTTCTCCATGTCGGAAAAGATGCGTTCCAGGCTGAGGCCCATCGGGAAATAGCCGGCGTAAAGGATCTTCTCCGCGCCGCGCGTATTGGCGTAATCGACGATCGCCTTGGGGTAGTGCTTGGGCGCGAAGGCGCTGGTCGAGTAATAGAGGTTCGGCCACTTCAGCATCAGCTTCACGGCCAGCGCCTCCCATGGCTCCGCCCCGTGGCGCATGACGATCTTCAGGTCCGGGAAGAACCAGCAGACCTCGTCCAGATGCTCAACCTTCTGCGTTTCCATCGGGATGCGCGGGCCGGGGATGCCGACGTTGAGCAGCACCGGCAGGCCCAGTTCCTCTGCGCAGGCGTAGATCGGGAACATGTACTTGTGGTTGATCGCCACTTGCGGCAGCGTTCCCGCCGGAAAGCAACTGATCGCCGACAGGCCGACTTCGGCATGAATCCGCCGGATGCGCCGCACTTCCTCCATCCCGCGATTGGGATCGACCGGCAGGTCGAAGAAGAAGCGGTTCCCGAACATCTCCTTCGCGCGGTAGGACGTGGCATTGTCGTTCCAGCCGACCATGGCCTTGTCCACGTTGTGGCGGTCCATCTGCGCGACGGTCCAGGCCACGAAATCGTCCACGTCGCCGGTCTGCGGAATGTCCTTGAACATGTATTGCGCCGGCATCGCGAACTGCTGGATCGTCTGCTGATCCTTGATCAGCGGGCGGAACGGCGCGAACCATTCGGAACGGTCCTCCGCTTCCGGAATGCCGAGCATGCAGTCGATGATGCCGATGTCACGGGGCATACCCATGCCTTGTGTTCTCCTGTCGGTTGTCGCTGTCACTTGGCGGAGGCCAGTTGTGGCCACAGCGCCCGCAGCGCGATCTTGTCGATTTTCTGGGAATGGTTGCGCGGCAGCGGCCCGGACGAGAAAACGACACGGGCGGGCGCCTTGTAGCGGGCCAGCCGTTCCGCTACCCATTCGCGCACTTCCTCCTCGCCCAGTCCGTCCGCCTGCACGACGGCAACAAGCAGCTCGCCAAGGCGGTCGTCCGCTATGCCGAACGTCGCGCATTCCATGATCTGCGGCAGTTCGCTGAGGACACGTTCGACCTCGGCGCAATAGATGTTCTCGCCGCCCGAAATGACCATGTCCTTCGAACGGTCGACGATGGTGATGTAGCCATCGTCATCCTGAAAACCGATGTCGCCGGTGCGCAGCCAACCGTCCCCGGTCAACACGGCCGCGGTCTCTTCCGGGCGGTTCCAGTAACCAGTCATGACCATGGCGCTGCGCACCATGATCTCCCCGCTTTCGCCGCTTGCGCATTCGCTGCCGTCGTGGCGGACGATGCGCAGATCTACCAGAGGCAACACGCGCCCGGCCGAAGCACGCGAGCGCAGGAAATCCTCGCCCACAGCCTGCGCGATGGCGCCCGAAGTCTCGGTCATGCCATAACCTGTGCCCAGCAGCGAATGCGGGCAGAGACGGCGCACTTCCTCCAGCAGATTGAGCGGCAGGGCCTGACCGCCGGAACCGATGTTCCGTAGTGAGGATAGATCGGCGTCGGCAAGCTGCGCCTTGTGCACCATGTCCCACAGCATCGTCGGCACCGTGGAAAGCTGCGTTACCTGCTCCGCCGCGATCAGCCGCACCGCCTCCGCCGCGTCCCAGCGGCGCATCGTCACGATCTTCCCGCCCGACAGCATCGGCGCAAGAAAGCCCGAGCCCAGTCCGGAAATGTGGAACAACGGATAGACCAGCAGGATCGCCTGCGGCGGCACTTGCGCCATGATCGTTTCGACCGGTAGGCCGTATTGGCGGGCCATGCCGTGGAGCACCATGGCCCCGGTCAACTGCGTACCCAAAAGGCCCGTAATCAGGCTGCGGTGGGAAAGAACCGCGCCCTTGACGCGCCCGGTCGTCCCCGACGTGAACAGAATGGCGCAAGGATCGCCGGGTGCAGCGGGGACCAGTTCGCCCGGCTTCACGCCGGTATCGTCCAGCGGCTGCGTCAGGTCGATCACGCGTCCCGCAAAACCGCCCGAACGGATCGCCGCAGCGCGTTCGCCATCGACGATCGCCAGAGCGGGCGACACATTGTCGATCATCGCGGCGAGTTCGGCCGGCGAGCCCCGGCTGTTGAGCACGACGGCCACACCGCCGGCACGCACGACCGCAAGGAACGCCACCATCCATTCCGCGCGATTGCGCATGGAGATCGCAACACGATCGCCGCGCACGATCCCGAGATGGCCGACAAGCCGGTCCCGCCATGCGAAGACTTCGGCATAAGTCAGCCGGCGTTCGCCCTTAGGCCCATCGAAATCGACAATCATCGTCGCATCACCGAAGCGCCGCGCGGTTTCGAGCAATTGGGCGAGGTCCGACGGTGCCTGCACGAAGATACGCAGGCCATCCCGCTCCCCGATCTCGAACGGAGAGCCGGGCGCGGTGACTTGCGCGAATACCGGATCGACGCGGCTCATGCGGCGCTCCCGCTCTCGTACGCCGACGCCGCGCATCTCGCCCGCGCCGCGCCGGACACCCCGGCAATCCGAGCCGAACCTGTGCCTGACATTGCCTACCTCTCGATTCGTATCGTTCTCGTTATGCGCTGAGGATATTACGCATATCGCGTATTTCAAGACAATTATTTTTACGCGCTTTAGAAGCCATACAACGGGAGCGCCCGGCCATTCATGGCCTAGGCGAGATTGGCTGAAATCGGCCATATTCCGCCATTATCTGGTGCATACCTCTAAATGTCGATGCACAGATCGTTTGCACACATCGAAAGCCTCCGCCTCAATTCGCGCATACCATATAACGCATTTATTCGTATTTTTTATGTTTACATTCTACGCGTTTTGAAGAATTCAATAGTGCAACGAGCCGGCCGGACAACACGCCGCCCCGATGCGGGAGCCAGGTGGAACCGGACCGGAGCCAGAGGGAAGGACAGGAAAGGCATGCACCGCGATCTCGAAGAACGGGTGGCAATCGTGACCGGCGGTAGCGACGGCATCGGCCTCGCCACCGCCGCGCTACTGGCGCGCAAGGGCGCCCGCGTGGCGATCTGCGGACGCCGGCAGGAACGGCTCGAACTCGCCAAAGCCGCTATCGAAGCTGAAGGCGGCACGGTGGAAGCCATTCGCCTCGACGTGTCCGATTTCGACTCGTTGGCCGCGATGATCGCCGATATCGGGCGGCGCCACGGCCGGCTCGACATGCTGGTCAACAATGCGATGTCGACGCACTACGCCCCGATCGACCGCCTGACCGTCGACCAGTGGCGCAAGGACTTCACGGTCAATGCCGACGCCGCATTCGTCGCCACCAAGGCGGCGATGCGGATGATGGCGCAGGGCGATGGCGGGTCGATCGTCAACGTCGCTTCCACGTGCGGCATTCGCGCTGCCGCCAACATGGCGAGCTACTCGGCATCCAAGGCCGCGCTTGTCCATTTCAGCGCGGTCGCGGCGATGGAAGGGGCGCCTCTCGGCATCCGTGTGAATGCGGTGGTCCCGGGGCAGGTTCAGACCGCCGGAACCGAGGAATTCGCCGCCCGCGCGCCGCAGATCGCCGCGTGCACTGCCGAGGCGATCCCGATGGGTCGCGGCGGACGGCCAGAGGAACTCGCCCGCGCCATCGTTTTCCTGCTCTCTGACGAGGCCAGCTACGTGACCGGCGCGGCCCTGCCGGTGGACGGCGGCAAAGCCGCGCAGCTCTACTTGCCGTCCTGAACGGCAGCAGAAAGGCCGAAAACAAGGCCCAATACCTAAAAAACAAGACAATCGATGGGAGACAAGAGATGCCGAAACGCCGCGCAAGAACTGCATTTCGCCTGCTGATCGGAGCCAGCACCCTCGCCTTCGCCGGACAGGCCCTAGCGCAGGAGTCAAGTGCCCCGCAGCAGACCGGCGTGCACACCACCGGCCTCAACGAAATCGTCGTCACCGCGCAGAAGCGCTCGGAAAACCTGCAGGACGTGCCGATCGCGATCAGCGCCATTGGTGCCGACAAGATCGAGCAACTGCGCATACAGGATTCCCGCGATATCAGCGGCCTCGCGCCCAACGTCACGATCGTGCAGGGCACCACCAGCAACTCGGCAGCCGTGTTCTCGATGCGCGGCATCTCGAACGGCGGCAGCGAAAGCTTCGGCGTCGACGCGGCGAACGGGCTCTATGTCGACGGCGTCTACATCGCCCGTTCCGGCGCGATGGGGCTCGACGTCATGGACATCCAGCGCGTCGAAGTGCTGCGCGGGCCGCAGGGCACGCTGTTCGGGCGCAACACCACCGGCGGCGCGATCCATTTCATCTCCCGCCAACCCTCGGAGACATTCCGCCTCAAGGCCGAGGCGGGGTATGGCAACTTCGATGCCTGGAACGGCAAGATCATCCTCGATCCAGGCCAGATCGCCGGAATTTCCACGAGCTTTTCCTACAGCCACTCGCAGCGCGACGGCGTGGTCGACAACATCCTCCAGCCCAAGGATTCGAAAGACCCCGGCGCCCGCAACTCGGACGCGGTGCGCGCAGCCGCCCGCGTGGAACTGGGCGAAACCGGCAGCATCCAGTACATCTTCGACTGGACCCGCATCGACGGCAGCCCGCAAGCCTTCCAGCTGACCAACGTGGCCGACGGCACCTACAATCCGCCGGTGGACGTGAATGGCCAGTCGGTGGTGGTCGTCCAGCAGGCCCCGGTCGCGCAATATCTCGCCGCCGCCACCTTCACCGACCCCGAATGCGCCGCGCTGGCCGTGCCGACACGCCGCTATCGCAGCAAAGTCTGCAACAACGTGCTGGGCAAGGCGACCGACAAAACCTGGGGGCATAACCTGCAGGTCCAGAACGATTTCGGCGCCTTCAAGGTGAAGTCGACAACCGGCTATCGCTTCTGGCGCAGCTATGCTCTGGCCGATCTCGACGGCATCGGCCAGATCACCGGCCCGGCCTATACTAGTGCCTCGCTGTTCAACGGCATGCCGGAATCGCTGCTGCAATACATTCCCTCGATCCCCGCCGCTGCCCGGCCCTATATCGCCGCCGCCAGTGTGCCGACGACGACTCAGGACCTGTTCACCAGCGAGAACACGCGCCGCCACAAGCAGCTCAGCGAGGAAATCGAAGTCTCCGGCGATACCGACACGCTCGACTGGGTCGTCGGCGGGTTCTATTTCTGGGAGAAGGGCTCGGAAGACGGCTACCAAAACAGCGGCTACGTGCTCGACACCAATTCCATCTTCTCGTCCAACTTCGGCGCTCTCGGCCCGGCCTTCGTTGCCGCCAATCCCGCGCAGTACCGCCTCGTCACCACGATCGCCCGGCTGACCTATACCGCGCAGAGCGAAAGCCAGGCGCTTTACGGCCAGTTCACCTTCTATCCGGGCGGGCGTGACAGCGGCATCCGGCTGACGGCGGGCGGACGCTATACCTGGGACGAGAAGAAGATGATCCGCTTCCAGAACGGGGCCGCCCCGCTTGCCACGCCCGAGACGGGTGACGCGAAGTTCAGCAAGTTCACCTGGAACCTGATGGCGGGCTACGACGCCGCCCACGGCATCAATCTCTATGCCCGCGCGGCCACCGGCTATCGTTCCGGCGGCTTCAACTCGCAGGATCCGGTGATCACCGGCACCACCCTGCTCCCGCACTTCGAGCCCGAAACCGTGACGTCCTACGAAGTGGGCGTGAAGACCGAGCTGTTCAATCGCCACTTGCGACTTAACCTTGCCGCCTATCACAACATCTACAAGAACCTGGCGGTGAACATCCCGCGCACTGACGCGCCGATCGGCACGTATGCCACGCGCATCGGCAACGCCGGCAAGGTGATCTACAACGGTTTCGAGATCGAGACACAGGCGATCCTGACCGAGAACTTCTCGGTTGACGGCAATCTTGGTTACGTCGATATCAAGTACAAGGAGTTCCTTGCCGGGCAATCGACCATACCGGGTGCCGACCCGATCAATATCGCCTCTATCGTGACCCCGGGCTATACTTCACCGCTCACCGCCAACGCCGCCTTCAATGCCCAATTCCCGCTCAACTGGGGCAATGCCGCGATCAAGGCGCGGATCGGCTATACCCACGAAGATGGCAAATACAGCTTCACCAGCGTCACCTCGACTCCGTTCAACGAAGCGATCAAGGGCAGCGACCGCGACGTGATCGATGCCCAGCTCGGCATCGAGCAGATGCCACTCGGCGGCGGCGAGGCGAGCCTGCGGCTTTGGGTGAAGAACCTGACCAATGCCAAGGATCTCTATCGCGGCATCGACTTCGGCCAGCTCGGTTATGCCGGCGCCTATTACTCCGATCCGCGCACATACGGCCTGACGCTCGCCGTATCCTACTGACCGGAACCGGGCTGGTAGAGAGAATTCTACCAGCCCGGCCGGGCGTTGTATGTCCGCGCCCGATGCGGCCCGTTCCGGGTTACCCGAAATTGTAATGGCTGTCCTTGATGCTCCCAGCACATTCAATTTGAGCAGGTCTTCCGGTGCTACCGTCAGCGGATCACTGTCGAGGACGACAAGATCCGCTACCTTGCCCGGCTCCAGCGTGCCTGTGGCCGCTTCATAAAGGACGGCCATGGCCGGGGCCGGCCTGTCGGCGTAGCCTATGATCCGGTCAGCCATGCGCGGCAAGCACGAGGCAGACATAGGAAAGCACCTTTCCCACCACCAGAACCGTCTGCGGCAGCCCCGGCAAGAGATCTTCGAGATGTCCCAAGCTCGCAATTGCGATGACCGCGACGATGCCCACGCATACGGCGCCTGCTGTGATGAGAAAAGCGAGGGCATTGACCCAAAGAAAGCCACGCGTTTCCTCGACTTCATATGCAATGTTGAGGGCCGTGATAATGCTCGCGGCGCCGTTGCGGGCACCGAATAAAGCGAGCGCCAGCGCCAGGAACAGTCCGAAACCTTTCCTTTGCGCAGAGGTCTGTTCAAGATTGAGCAGCTGTTCGCCGATCAGCTTGGCAGCCTGGTCAGGCAGCACCTCGCTCATGCTTGTGACATGATGCACGATATCCTGCGGATCCGCGACAAGGCCGTAGCTGAGGATGGCAGCGCCCAGCAGCGGGACTAGGGCAAGGAAGCCGTAGTAGGCCACGCCTGCCGCCACGAGGCTTATGTTGTCGTCGCTCGTCTCCCTGAAGGTTCTGACGAGAATTTCGCTCCAGGCGGCCCTCGACATCCGCCACGGCGTTGAAGCGCTGCTGCAGGATTTCGGCGGCGCGTCAGCCCGGTCTCCAGAAACGCCGATCCCGGCCGAGTTTAGACGCCTCATCGGCGAACCATTGCTGACAAGGCGCCCGGCAACATCGCCGGGATTTTGGCCTGACGCCGCGCGAGGCGCTTTGGGAATGATGCTCTCTCCACGACCCTGCCATCTTCCTCGCCCTCCTTTGAACGCAAACGCCGCCATCGTTTCCGCGTTCCAGAGGGATGAGCCGGCACAGGTCCAGCAATCGCAGCTGCAAAAATGCACGTGCCTGCTTATCGATCCGCCACCGATGCGCGAGGAGAGCGTTCTGGAATATCGCACTGATTGAATGGAGGCAGATCTGGAAATCTCTCGTGGGGTCGCATTCCTATGGACGATAACTTGTCTTCGACGCGTGCTCGGAGAGACTGGCTACGTGCCACCTTCTCCTGACCGGGCTTCAATTTCTCATTGCAGTGCGGGTTCTCAGCCAAAGCGCATGGCTGCTGCTCTCACGCTGGCCAATCGACGTATGAGCTTTCCACGTCTGCTCGCGGCAATACTGATGAGCTCGATACTGGCTGCATGTGCGACCATGCCGCCCAGAACGCCTTACAGCCTGGGCGATCTGGCGCAGACCCCGGCCGTGCAGGCGCAGCCCATCCGCTTTTGGGCCAAAGGCGATGACGCCGCCTATAGCCGGTGGGGCGAGACTTTGCGCCAGGATCGCGCGGCGAGCGGGCTCGCGGCTCCTGCAACGCTGCTGGCGCTTTCAGGCGGGTCGGATAAGGGAGCGTTCGGTGCCGGCCTCCTCACAGGCTGGTCCCGGACGGGATCCCGGCCCGAATTCGATATCGTCACCGGGGTCAGCACCGGGGCATTGATCGCGCCTTTCGCGTTTCTGGGATCTGCGGAAGATCCGACGCTCACGGCGATCTACACCAATATCAGCAGCAAGGACATTTACCGCAAGCGAGTTCTGGGCGGCCTTCTCGGCGGTCCGAGCCTGCTCGACAGCCGGCCGCTCGCCGCGCTGATCGCGCGCTATGTCACCCCCGCCCTGCTCGACCGGATTGCTGCCGAGCATCGGCGCGGGCGGCGTCTGCTGGTGATGACCACGCAGCTCGACGCTCAGCAGGGCACGATCTGGGACATGGGCGCTATCGCCGCAAGCAATGAACCCGAACGCGCCGCGCTGTTTCGGCGTGTCCTGCTCGCTTCGGCAAGCATTCCCGGCGCTTTCCCGCCAGTACTGATCGACACGACAATCGGCGGTCGCCGGATCAGCGAGATGCACGTCGACGGCGGCGCCATCGGCGGTTTCTTCACGCTGCCGACAGGCTTGATTGCGGCCAACCCGGCCGCCCCGCGATCCAATGCCGCGATCTTCCTCATATACAACGGCGTCCTCGAGCCCGATTTCGAGGTGGTGAAGCCCAGAACCTTGACCATCATGTCGCATGCCCTGGGGACGGTTCTCGGCCAGCTCGATCGAAACAATGCCGACGAGCTAAAGGCCTTTGCACGGGAACGCGGCATACCGTTTCATCTCTGTGCACTGGTGCCTACCGAAATCGATACCAAGGCCCCGCTGTTCGATCGCGACAATATGCGCGCACTTTATGCCATCGGCGAGGCTCGTGCGGGCCAGGCCACCGGTTGCCTGAAGCAGCCAGCATTTGTGCCGATCCTTCGTTGATCGCTGACCTGAAAGTATGGAGCCAGCCTTCGGATCAGCCTTACGCAGACAGCCTCGCTGCGGAAGCATTGGCGGCTTGTGAGCGGGCTGTCCGCTAACCCCGACCTTGCGGCCATCACGCCCTTGTGAAATTGATGCCGGTATGTGGAGCTTGTTTCATCGATACAGATCGCATCTGACGACGAAGGCTTTCCCGTTAGACGGGCTCGCGCTGATAAACGAGATGCGATGGCAATCGCTTCCTTGGATTATCCTTCCCATTGCTCCATTTGGTATCTGCAAGATGCTGGGCGTTTCGGGTGCCATTGAGGCATGGAGCGTGGGAGCTTTTCTATGTCTGAGCGCAATAGGCTTCGCCCTAGTCTCCTGAGAGTTTTTCCTAGATCCCCTGCGAAACGACTTCGCGGATGCGCGCGAGCGGGCGAAGAAAAATCGGAAATAGCCAACGTCCTTCCCCCACCTCCACAAACGGGAATGGCAGAGTTGCAGGGTTTTAATCCGGAACCTGCCTGACCGGACTCGCCGACATTGCTGCCGTCGGCAGCATATGTCATCATCTGGCAATGAGGATCATTTCGATAGCTATACTTTTAGTGCTCGGCGGCTGCGACCAGCAAAGTCAGCGCATTTGGAACTGCTCCTCCAAGCCAATAAATGTTAAAAAATTACTAGATAATGGTTGTCAATATAATGATGTGATCAAGGCTCGAAGCTATCTCGTTTCGATGCTTGGTGGTGTACAAATTATTGCGCTCGAAGTTGGCGATAAGGGTAATCGGCACATCATTTGGTCGCGGGAACAATCTCGATTAGACTTTTCCTCTTCTGCCGATGATGCTTGCGGAAAAAAATTGGATGGGGTCGCTGGCGAGCAGCTTTACGACCGCTAACCCAACATTTCTGCCATTCAGCGCGCTCTGGAACTCCCCAATAGCTGCCCATTGTTCAGGAAGAAGATTGTCTTTGCGGCATGGCAACGCAGACCATCTGCTTTCGGGATCGTTAAAGTGGCTTCCGAATGACTGAATTCGGCCAGTCTTGGGTATTTAGAATGGAAAAGCGGACGAGCCGCACCTAGGAACGGAAAATCAGCGGCTGGACGGCCGCAATGGGCGCGTAGCAGCCTCTTCCGTGGTCGACCCTTGCCAGACGCTCGGCCTCCGATTTTCACTCCTCAGGTGCAGACCTGCCGCTTTCCAAACCTGGTCGACCGGGATGGCCGATAGGCGAATGTCCGGTTCAGAGCGCAGAAACTGGGATAGCTGCCGTTCACGCTGGGTCGCTTGCCGACCAACTCAATCTGTTCCTCTCAGGCTGTCGGAATAGCGGCTCCTGACACAACCTGACAGATGGCGGCTTTTCACTATTTTAATCCGGAACCGGTCATTCCGGAGCCGCCGACATTTTGCTCGGTCCGCTTTGGAGCGCCAAAACGGGAGATCGGACATTCCGATCACATCTACGTGATGAGCACATCTGCCAACATTCAGGTCATAGCGGTGCGCTATCAGGCGACCTGAAACCTGTCATACGCTCAGTCCGCCAGTCTTGTTGGCACGATGGCGTTGTGCTGACAGAACGGTTTTGGCGAGCTAGGCGGGCCAAAACCGCCATAGCCATGCTCGGGACCATAGCCGCAGGACCGATCAAGCAGGAGCGTTCTCGTCCTCCTTCACGCGTTTCGAGGCTAGTAGGCTACCGATGTTGATCGGGGAGAAAGCGTCGTCCGCCCAATGGGGCGTTGAACCAGGAATACCGTATCGGAACGGACGGCCATTCGGAATGTGAAGCGTCCCGAACATCCAGTCGAAAATCGACAGGAATATGCCGAAATTGCGATAGTTGCCGCCGTCCTTCCCATAGCCATGATGGCTGTGGTGGATGCCCGGCGAAATGAAGATGTGTTCGAGGCCCCGGAACATCGGCCCGAAGATGCGATGCCGCCGAATGGTATCGTCCCAACGGAAATCGCTATGCGTGAAGATACCCCAGAACGAGAAGATCACGACGGCGAAACCGGCAGCCTTGGCTTGGCCCAGATAGACCGCCAGCGACATTACCCACGTTAATCCGGCCACAAGTGCCCAGAAAAGACTGATGCGGAAATTCAGCAATACGTTCACGTATTTTGCAGTGTGGTGGGTGCGATGCATCCGCCAGAGCCAGTCGAACCAACGGCTATCTTTCAGGATGTGCGATCCGCGATGAACCCAGTAGTTCGCAAATTCTGCAAGCAGGGTGATGACTATCACGGCGGGCACGAAGGGAACCCAGCTTAGCGCGCCCCTCCCGGCGGGAAGTAGCCAGCCGATCAAAGCTGCAACAGCAACCGCTCCAAGAGGGCGGACGACGGCCCCGGCAAAGATGCAGATGCCGTTCACAAACCAGTCGCCTCGGCTGTAGATCGCCCGGTGCCGCCCCGTCACGATCTCCGCAACAAGAATGATCCCGGTAACCGCCAGAACCCATTGGCCAAGATTTTGCATTGTCGGCAATCCTCCTGTCGAGACAATCAGAGAGCAACGCAAAAACGTCCAATGCATTGTTGGCTACTTTTTGATAACTTGCGCGTTGATGCTCGACCTTCGCCGCCTGAGATACCTCGTCACCCTGGCGCGGCGCGGCAATTACGCCCGCGCCGCCGACGACCTTTGTCTCTCCCAGCCCGCTCTGACCCGCTCGGTCCAGTCGCTCGAACGACAGTTAGGAATGCGCCTATTTGATCGTGATCGAAGCGGAGTGAGCCTGACGCCTCAGGGTCAAGTGTTCGTAGATGGCGCGGCTGTGCTGCTTGAAAATGCCGAGGAGTTGGAGCGGCAGGCCGGTCTGACGGCAATGGGCAAGCAGGGTCGCGTGGGCTTTGGCATGGCCCCCATGCCGGCGCGGGCGCTGCTGAAGGATGCCTTGCATGGACAGCTTCATTCAGCGCCCCATCTCACCAACGATGTAGTCGTACGCAATGTCGAGGCACTTTGGCCGCTTCTGGTTGCCGGGGAGATAGAGTTCTTCGTCAGCGCCGAAGGTCAGGTGCCGGACGCACCGGCCGTTCGTGCCGAAGTGCTGGGTTCTTTTCCGATCAGCTTCATTGTCCGCAAGGGTCATCCCCTTCTTGCAACAAACTCGTCAGGAACGTTTCCGACGCTCGTTTCGAGCCGGGCCGGGAGCTCAATTCCCGAAGATCTTCGACAATACGCCGATGGCCCCCCCCATGTGGTCGAGGATTTTGAAACGCTTTTGGCAGTGACGTCCACGTCCGACGCGATCTGGCAGTCATCAACCTACGCCATGGCCGAGGAGATAAAGTCAGGGCTTTTGGAAGAACTACCTCGCGACCATGATGCCCAACCACGTGAAGCTCGGATTGTGATGTATGCGTTAGGCCGTCGCTCCCAATCGCCCGCCGCCCTTGCGCTTAAACAGGCATTTCGTCAGCGCATCCGGCACCTGTCAGAAATGCGGCATGTATCAAGAATGCCTTCCTCGCGTCCGGATGAATGACTGCTTTGTCGGCGTGTCCGGAACGGCACCTTCCAGATTAAAATAGCGAAATGCTGCCGTTCGCTCGCGGGTGAACTGGACTGACAGAAGCCGCCCGAATTCAGTCATTCGGTATCCACTTTGACGATCCCGAGAGCGGTCGGTCTGCGTTGCTACGCCGCGTGGATAAAATTGCCTGAACGATTGGAAGCTGTCGGGAAGTCCCTGAGCAGGCGCTGAATGGCAGAAATGTTGGGGTTGGCTGACTGTCAGCTTTTATCCTGCCGGTCTGAAAAGCGGACATGCGCCAATTGCTTGCGGGCTATTCCACGAGCGGGATACAGGGCTGTGTAAGCCAGTATGTCTGTGTTTCTTGGGAACACCAAAAGCCCTCGAACATACTGGCGATCTTCAGGTCTTGGAATGCCTCTGCTTTTCCAAGAATCAGTGTGTAGAAGCTATCCCAGTGGACCCATGCCAGAAGTGAGCGATCGGGGGCGATCAAGCGTTTCACGCCATATTGTGGAAGTTCAGCCATTTCGTCCCACAATTCACCTTGTTCCAACAGACTAATGTCTACTAGGCCCTCGTCATCGCCAAATTCATCTCCCACGATCAACCGGTTATTACCGGCTCGTCTGAAAACGGTAGCGAGGTTGGTTTGCATCAGGGGTTCGAAACGCCCCTCGTTTGGCGGAAATATGCCATGCTGAGAGCAGTATGAGGAGAGTCGATCGGATTTCGCTGCGTCCGCAAGGCCATGTCTGAGGCCGCCGATGCTCGTTCGAAGAGCCTGATCCAATTCGCAATGGTCGGCAAAATCAGCTTGCTGACAGATCGTTCGCCAGCTGACCTGTCGCCCATATCGCTTTGCCGCGCCATCGACCCCTTCGAGATTTATATCCTTACCAACGCGTCGATTGGCCGCCTCTTCGTCCGCCCACTCCAATAAACCAAGCGCAGCAGGGACCTCTGAACCTGAAAGGACAAGCGTCCCGTGTTCGCACGTCTTAGGGTCTAGCCCTTCTACAGCGAAAAATGGGTGGAGGGCGACAAAGCCATGTGCGTATGCACCACTAAACCAAGGTAAGATTGGGGTGTCGTCCGGTGGTCCGAACTTATCACGATCATGCATATCCATGCCTCGTTCTAATTGCAAACCACTGTAATGTCAGCTTCCGAACTGGGCGCCTCTAGGACGAACGGCAACATTGTTGGCGGCTCGCAGAGCGGTAGCCGACAGGCTGCTAGGCCGGTGATGCGCAAGTTGAGGGAACTTTCGGAGGTGCCATCCGACCAAACCCGATAGGCATGGGGAACCACGTATCCCGCATCTTCTCGCCGGGCGCTGCTACCGGCCAATGCAACTGATGCACCCAAGCGATCATATCATTATCTGCCTGCCTGTCCCCGGTGCTCGTCAAAATGTAAGCTCCGTTGACGTCACCTTGCTTAGATATGCTGATGCACACTGCACCGGAAGCATTCAGCAAGGTCGATGGAACCGGTGGCAAATCTTGCGCATCTGCAATGCCTGCTATGGCGATTGCGAAAGAAATAGAGAAGGCTGCAGCACGTATCACCATCTTCGGGATGATCGCACGATAATATGAACTACCGCAATGTTGGCGGGTCCGGTTAGGCAGGTTTCGGATTAAAACACTGCAACTCTGCCATTCCGGTTGGTTGGGGTGTCCAGATAGGCGGCATTTAGGGCGGATACAGGGACAAGCGGACATCCCTCAATGCTGAGATCCCGCGATGGTGTAGTTGCAAACACGCCTAGCGAAATAGGCGGTAAACGTCCCGAAAGGCCCCTGCGATGGGAGGAACGGCGAACGCGAAGCCGACGTAGACTCCGATATCGCAAAGGTATGAGGGTGCATCGGCCTTGAACATTAACAGTACGATCAGGCCCGTAAGGCCAGACAGTACTGCACTTATTGTTTGGACCATTCCAGCTTCTCCTGCAGCGGCTTCAAGTTCACCACCTTCTTTACCTCTCATTTCCAGTGGGCTCGCACGCCTGGAACGATACAAACCTAGGCCTGCTATCGGGATCGTGCAATCCTGCCGGTCTGGTTTCGAGAGCCGGCCTGAGTGCCCGCTATGAGTGGAAAGTTGGGGTTAGCCGCCTTTCACCGTTGGACGGTGCACCCACTTCTGAACAGTAGCGGTCGCCTTTGCGAGGAGAATGGGAAGTGCGTCAGTTGCTCCCTCCCAGCACTCGTCGAACTCGCTTTCGTCATCGGTATCGACGGATCGAGCCGATACAACAATACGACCGGCAAAGGGCGGATCTATTGAGATTTGAAAACACTCGAACGGCCGTAGCCCCGGCAGGTAAGCGAACCTAGCGGGCTGATCCGCCCAGTCGGTAAAGAGCTTTTTGACCGTCGCTTGCGCCCTGTCAAACGACGCCGGGAATTGGGCCGGGGGCGACACGTAAAACTGGGCCCCCTTTCCATGCTCAATCGGTAACGGATTCGAGCGGCGGAGTGGCCTTCTGCAGAAGGCCGCTCCGCCGCTTTTCGCGCAATCTATAGCTGTCGCCGCGGATGGTGATGACGTGGCTGTGGTGCAGCAGACGATCGAGAATGGCGGTAGCGACGACGGGGTCGCCAAAGACCGTTCCCCATTCTCCCACGCTGCGGTTCGACGTGATCAGCATGGCGCCTCGCTCGTAGCGGCGAGATACCAGCTGGAAGAACAGGTGCGCAGCGTTAAGGTCGAAAGGCAGATAGCCAAGCTCATCAACGATCAGCAGTTTAGGTTTGGCAAGGAAGGACAATCGCTCTTCCAGGCGTCCTTCGCCATGGGCC
>NZ_SLVB01000013.1 GCF_004341845.1 Novosphingobium sp. PhB165
GCGATCACACCGGCCCTTCTGCATGTGACCGCGCTGGATGCCACCAAAGTTTACGGCACGTCCGATCCGGCGCTGGGCTTCACGGTGGACGGACTTAAGTTCGCGGACACCGCGGCCTCGGTTCTTTCCGGCGCGCTGGCCCGCGATCCGGGTGAGGATGTCGAAACTTATGCCATCCGGCTCGGCTCGCTTGGGCTTATCAGTGCCAATTATACGCTGGGATTCACCTCGGCCGATTTCACCATCACGCCTGCCCCGTTGCTGGTGACCGGAGGGACGTTCAGCAAAGTCTACGGCACGCCGGATCCCCGGTTCACCTATACGGTGGATGGCCTGCGGAACGGCGACACGGCTGGCACCGTGCTGAACGGCGCGCTCGGCCGCGAGCCGGGCGAGGATGTGGGCAACTATGCCGTGCAGCAGGGCTCGCTGGGGCTGGCGACCCGCAACTATGTGCTGACTTATGTGGACGGTGTGCTGGGAATTACCCGGGCCCGACTGATCGTTACGGCCGATCCCAACGGCAAGGTGGTCGGCGAACCCGATCCGCTGCTGACCTATCGCGTGGATGGCTTGAAAAACGGCGATGGGATCGATGTGGTGACGGGCCAGCTCCTTCGCGATCCCGGCGAGGACATCGGCACGTTTCCGATCCGGCAAGGCAATCTGTCCCTCCTCAGCGGCAATTACGAATTGCAGTTCGTGGAAGGCCTGTTCACGATCGTTCAACGCCCTGGCGGTCTGGATACGTTAACGGCGCAATCCTACGATCCATGGCGGATCGACTATATCCAGCGCGGCCGTGATCCGGATACGCCGGGAGACGCGGTCTATCGCACCACGCGCTATGAAAATCCCTATATCCCCGATCCGCTGATGCGCAGCTATGCGCTGGGCTATGTCATGATCGAAAAGGGCGCCGCCTCGACTGACTGGCGTGCGGTGGACAACGATCGGACCGGCCAGCATGCCGACCGGCGGCCCGAGGGCGCGCAGCCCTGCGCGGCCGCATCGCTGACCGACGCCGTGGCCTGCCAGGCCCAAGGTTTCCTCACGGACTATTGGACGACCCGCAGATGATGCCATTTGTCCGCACATGCGGCAGCGCCGCGTTCGCGCTGTGCTGTCTGGCGCCCACCGGCGGTGCCTTCGCGCAAGCTCTTCCGGGCGCTGCGCAAGTGCCGCAGGCGCAGCGGCGTTTCGAGCCGCAAACCCCGCCGCAGCGTGACAATGCGCAGGAACTGCCGCCTCCGGTCGCGCCCACGGCCCCGCCGCCCGGCGCCGAGCAGGTGCGCTTCGTGTTGAAGGACGTCTCGTTCCCCGGGATGACTGTTTACACGCAAGAGGACCTGAAGCCGCTCTACACGGACCTGATCGGCCGTGAAGTGGCCCTGAGCGACCTCTACGCGCTGGCGGAAAAGATCACGGCCCGTTACCGGCGCGACGGCTATCTGCTCGCGCTGGCGGTGGTGGAGCCACAGGACATTTCCGACGGCCGCATCTCGCTGCGCGTGGTCGAAGGCTTCATCGACAAAGTGGAGTTCAGCGGCACGCCGCCCCGTCCCGAGCGGCTGTCACGCAACCTTGCCGCCAATATTTCCGGCTCGCGCCCGCTGCGTGCGCGGGATCTGGAGCGCAATGTGCTGCTGATCGGCGACATCCCCGGCGTCAACGTCCAGAGTGTCCTGCGTCCGTCGTCCACCACGTTCGGCGCCGCCGACCTCGAAATCGTGACGCAGCGGTTGCCGTTCGAGGGCTTCGTCAGCTTCGACAACCAGGGGTCTCGCTTCCTTGGCCCTTACGCGCTGTCGGCGGGTGTCAGCGCATACGATCGGCTTGGCATGGGTGAGCAGATCGACCTTACGGGTGCGGGCGATATCGTCGACCAGACCATGTTCTACTTTCAGGGCGCGCTTACCCTGCCGGTCAATCGCGGCGGGCCCTTTGCCGGCAATACCATCCAGTTCGCCGCGCAGTACAGCCAGTCCGAGCCCGACTTGCCTGAGGAAGTCTTCCCCTTCCACACCCGCAGCGACAATTTCGAGGGCCGGATCACGTTCTTCCAGCCCATCATCCGCTCCCGCACGGATAACCTCTCGGCCCGTATCTCGCTGATCTGGCGCGACCTTGAAAACCGCGTGACCGACCTGCCGGACGACATCCGCAATCCCACGCGCGAACATGTCCGCATGATCCAGCCACGCTTCACCTATGACGTGGTGGACGGCACGGGCGCGGTTACCATGCTGGACGTCCTGTTCAACATGGGGCTGAGCGTTCTGGGATCGAGCGAGCGCGACGATCCGCGACTGGTCCGCGTGAACGCCGATGGCAACTTCTTCTACATCAGCGGCAGCCTCGCGCGCCTGCAACCGGTCTTTGGGCATTTCGCCGTCTTCGGCCAGATGGACTTCCAGTGGAGCAACGATCCGCTGCCCACCACCGAACGCTTCGGCGTCGGCGGCCCGCGCAACGGCACCGGCTATCCGCCGGGTGCGATCACCGGGGACAGCGGCCTCAGCGTCCGGGGCGAACTGCGTTATGGCCACGAACTCTCCAACAAGTGGCTCACCGGCTTCCAGATCTACGGCCGCTACGACTACGGCTTCGCGTCCGATGTGACGAAAAGCCCCTATGACTGGAACGATCTCTCCACCATCGGCCTGGGGCTGCGCCTCAACCTGCTGAAGGCGCTGAGCTTCAATCCCGAAGTCAGTCACCAGTTGACCGGCGATCCGGCGGACTGCCTGAACTGCCGCCACGATACGCGTTTCCTGTTCAACGTGACCCAGCGCTTCTAATTGCCGTGAAAACCCATTTTGAGCAGGCTTGGAAGAGTCTCGCGCTGTGTGCGAAGATCGCGGCCGAAGCCTGAGTCACGTAATGCCATTCCAGAAGGCAAGACAAACTCGCGATCGAATTAGGTCGCCCCTTCCCTTCCGCCCATTCGCTCCATGGTTTCCGGTCCCAGCACATCCACCTCGCCCGATCAGACCGGTACCTCGGACTGTCAAAGCCTTCAGCGATTTTCAAATGCGCATGCGATGCCAGCGCAGGCGTCCGTCAATATCCCGCTGACATCCCGCTTCGCAAGCCGCCTCCCTAAACCTGCTGAAATGCATTCCGGCGCGGCATGACTGACCCCGAGATCGAGGCGCTGATGCAGATCGCCCAGTATCGCCCCTAAGACCGCGTAAGCTCTAATACGGTATAGCCAATATTCCGCAGGGCAGTGCGTCATGGGGCTGAACGGTACGATTGAACCGCCAGGAAGTTAACCGATATTGTTGCCGCGTTGATGCGGACGCACTTTGCAAACCCGAACAAGCATGCTCCCATGCCGCCAAAGGCAACTTCTCCGGCACCTGAGAATTCATCGATTGGAATGCGAGACGCAAGAATTGAGAGAGATCGGGCCGATATCGACTAATCTTTGGCCCCTCGCTGGAGAAGAATGAATGGGCATCGGCAAAAAGCTTCGCCAGCTTGGACCAGGGCTCATTACAGGCGCCGCGGATGACGATCCCAGTGGCATCGCCACCTATTCTCAAGCGGGCGCGCAGTTCGGCACCAGCCTGATGTGGACGCTGGTGTTGTGCTATCCGCTGATGGTTGCTGTACAACTCGCCAGCGCGCGGGTGGGGCGTGTCACCGGCAAAGGACTTGCGCACAGTCTCAAGACAGTCATGCCGCGCTGGCTGGTTATCTTGCTCGCATTGCTCCTTTTCGCCGCCAACACGATCAACGTGGGGGCAGACCTTGCCGCAATGGGAGAAGCAGGCGGGCTGGTTGCCCCGATCAACAAGCATCTTCTCACCGGGACTTTCGCGGTGATCTCGCTGTTCCTGCAGCTGCGTATACCGTATCATCGCTATGCCTCGTGGCTCAAATGGCTCACGCTCGTATTGTTCGCTTACGTCGCTCTCCTGTTCATGGTGAAGATCGACGGGCAGGAAGTGGTAAAAGGTATGATTATTCCCCGAATTGCGGGGAAGGACGAACTTACGACCATTGTTGCGATTTTCGGCACCACCATCAGTCCGTATCTGTTCTTCTGGCAGGCTGCGCAGGAGGTGGAGGAAATTGAACAAAAAGAGGAGCGAAAGCCTCTAACGGAAGCTGAAGAGCAAGGCGGAGATGCGCTAAGGCGCATCAGATGGGATACGTTTGCAGGGATGGCTGTGTCCAATATCGTGGCACTAGCCATCATCCTCGGCACGGCGGCAACACTCCATCATACAGGCAAGACCGATATTCAGAGCGCGGCCGACGCAGCCAAGGCGCTCCAGCCTGTGGCCGGTAACTTCGCATTTGCGATCTTCTGTCTCGGGATCGTCGGAACCGGGCTGCTCGCCGTGCCGGTGCTGGCAGGATCCTCAGCCTACGGCATTTGCGAGATTGGCGGCTGGAACGCGAGCCTTGAGGCCAAGCCGCACCGGGCCAAGGCGTTCTACTTCGTCATCGTCCTGGGCGTCTTGCTCAGCATAGGGATCGACTGGTCGCCCTTCAGCCCCATGAAAGCGCTGTTCTGGAGCGCTGTGCTCAACGGCATCGCCGCCGTGCCGGTACTCGTCGGCCTGATGATCGTTGTCGCTCGCAAACAGATCATGAAGAAATTCGTGGCGCCGCCTGCGCTTCGCGTGTTCGGATGGCTCGCCACGGTGGTCATGGCCGCTGCAGTCGCTGCGATGTTCGCGACCGCGGCGTGATATCTCGGAAGGGATGCGTCATGGAATGGCTGCACGCGATAATCGGCTCGGACGAGGGAACGCCCACTACAGCCCAGTTGTGCGCGCGCGCCGCCATCCTCTTTTTCTATGGACTGGCATGCATCCGAATCGCCGGAAGGCGTACATTCTCCAACCTCACTCCGCTCGATATCATTGTAGCTGTTATCGTAGGCTCCAACATAAGTCGCGCCATGACAGGCAAGGCGCCATTCCTGCCCTCTCTTGCAGCAACGCTGCTACTGGTAGCGCTTCACCGTCTCGTAGCGATGGCGACTGTTCGGTGGAACCCGCTGGCGAGCTTCGTCAAAGGCAAGTCGATGGTGCTTGTGCGGGACGGGCAAATCGATGACCGAGCCATGGCTCGGCACGACATAAGCCATGCCGATCTGATGGAGAGCCTGCGAATGGAGCAAGTGCTTCGGATCGAAGACGTCGAAGTCGCGACGATCGAGCGAGGGGGCAAGATCAGCGTCGTGCCGAGAAACAAACCCTGACAAGAGGATAAACCAGCACGAAGATATCAGGCGATCGGTGCGGCAGTAGCAGTTCACGCGGAGGTTGAGTTGCCGCTGGAATCCGTCAAGCTGTCCGATGAGAAATACTGTCTGCGGCGGCGCACACCGCGGTCGGTTGGGGAGTGTCCAAAGCAGGAAGAGCATGGGCAAACTTCCGAGCTGCTCGTGGTGTATCCGGTGAGAGTGTCGCACAATCGCTCACTTTGGCGGGTCCCAAGCCACAGTCTTCTCGCAAAATGCCGTTTCGTCCCGCCACCTGCTGAGTTCCAATTGCGCGGTCGCATCGGTTCGCGCACCCATGGACGCTTTCATGATTTCAAGCGCCCAATTCTGGCGTTGCTCACTTTCGGCTGCAACGGCATTGGCTGGCACCCACAGCGAATAATCCCGCATGTGGGCATCCGCGGCGGTGAAGAGAATGCAGATGTCGGCGGCGATACCGGTTAGAACCAGCCGTGTGGCACCTAGCTTTGGCAAAAGCACGGGAAGGTTCGTGGCGTAGAAGCCCGAAAACTGCGGCTTCAGGATGAAATAATCCGTGTCGCGCGGGCGCAATCTGCGCGCGATCTGATTTCCGCCCTCAAGCGCTCGTTCAATCAATACCGACCGATCCGAATGCCATTCGCCAAAGTTGTCGTTGACGTAGATGACGGGCCACTCGAGCGCGTCGAATTGCCGAATGAGCATTTCGATCGCCGGCATGATCGCAAGAGCCCGAGGCTTGAGAATATCAGCGCCCGGAAAGTCGAAACGGTTAATCATGTCGACGATCAAAAGCGCCGCGCGGCCTTGTTCGGTTTCACCCATCGCCTGCGCCGGGGCCTCTGATTTGGAACTTACCATTTCAAGCCTCCGCCAATGGACCCATGTTTATGATCCGATTTCGCCGATAACGATGATCGGCCGCTCGCAGGGGATGGGCATGTCCGCAGGAACGCTCGTCGAGCGGACGCTCTGCTTGTTGGTCTCCAGAAACATCTTCGACCAGGACATCTTGACGCACCATTGTGTCCTCGAGCAGTTGCCGTCTAATCAGGATAAAACCACTTCTCTCCACTTGCCCCGCCCGTGTGAGCAAACCGATCAGGGATCATCTACCGGCCGCTTTGGAAAAACGATCGGTCTCACGCCCTCTTACGCGTGGTTGATTTAGCCCTTCCCTTTGCAGCGGTTTTTTTGCCGTGGTTTTAGACCCCGCCTTTGGCGCCGGCTGAGTAGCCTTGAGCCCAGCGCCCAGCGACTTCTTGAGCGCCGCCATCCGATCGACCACATTGCTACCCCCGGTTTCCGCATCGCCGCTTTCCGCTCCGATATTGAGCGTCTTTCCTTTTTTCTTGCGCTCGATCAGATCCATGAGCGCGTCAACGTAGCGATCGTGAAATTCGCTTGCTTCGAATTTCCCCGTCTTCTTGTCGATGAGCGTGGTTGCAAGATCGAGGAGGTCCTCGTCGGGATCTTCCTCGCCAATCTCGCGAAAGTAGCTTGCCGCGTTATGGACTTCGTCGGCATAGCGAAGGGTCTCCATGACCATGCCGCGTCCACATGCCTTGATACTAACCCCGCACTCGCGCCCCCGCATCGCCAACTTGCCCAGACCGATCTTGTGACTGCGTCGAAGTGCTTCTCGAAGAACGACGAGCGCCTCTTCCGCCAGATCGTCGGACGGAATAACGTAGAACGGCTTTTCGAAGTAAATCATGTCGCTGTCCGGGGCATCCACAAGCTGGGTCAGTTCCAGGGTTTTCTTGCTTTCCAGCTTGACTCCTTCGATCTCCGCCTCGTCGAGCAGGACATACTCCCCTTTTGCATACTCGTAGCCCTTGACGATGTCGTTGATATCGACGGGTCCAATGCCGGGCACGACCTTTTCGCACTTGATCCTCTTGCCGGACGGCTCGTCGATCTGATTGAAAGCGATGGTAGCACCGCTTTTCGTTGCGGAGTAAATCTCGGCGGGGATCGAAACCAGCGCCAGTCGAATCTGGCCTCTCCAGTAGGGACGCGCGGCCATAAATGCCTCCTCCGGCTCATTCGGATAAAGACTTTCCGTACCTGTCGTTCCCGAGCGGCGCATAATAGTGGTCCGGCCCGCGCCGGTAGTCGAGCGCCGATGCTTTTCGAGACGGCGCGCAAATAGTTGGCCGAGGCAAACCGTCAATCACAAAGAAATTGCTCTGTCCGAACATGACGGATCAATGCCGGAGGAACGATCGCGACGGCTGCCCGCCCTTTTTTTTCGCCAGTAAGCGTGCGGTTTTGCTGCTGCACCCCTTCCGGGTCTCGTTGCGACAATATTTGCAGCAGGCGGGCTCCTTATGCTGCCTTCGCTCGTTCACTGAGCGCAGCCAAGGATCGTTTGGCGCGAAGCCGTTAATGAATGACAAACCGAATAACTAAGGCGAACGACTTACCTTTCGATATAGAACATTCGGAACCATTTGCCGGACAGATCTCGAATTATGGAGAAAAGCAATGCGCAGAATTATAAAATTGGGCTTATTATCGGCCATTGGTTATTTCCTGTACTCTAAATTCTCAACAGCAAATCACGCGGTCGAGGATGATAGAGGCCCAGTGGGTTCATCGGGCGTGGTTCGCAACGCAGGCCCGGAAGACCAATCCGGCATCCATAATGACGACTGGGACCCTCTTGATGAACAGATCGACGAGAGTTTCCCCGCAAGCGATCCGCCCGGTAGCTATTGAAGGCCGTCAAGCAGTTCGCAGTGAGAAACTGCAGTCTTCGCAGGCTGCTTTAGTGGTGGACCCGGAGCCTGGCGTCCGCTTTCATCTACCGCAGCTTCGCGGCGTTCGCACGGAATAGAGGACTACCCGGCCGTCCGGCGGTAGTTAGCCGATGCGACGACGCCACGCGATCACCCGAGACGACTTCGGGGAGCCGATGGCGGCCCATTAATTGATGAGTTTGGGTAAGGCGCCAGCGCTGCGGCGCAGGACACCGGCAATAATTGTTCCTCCGCCAAAAGGCGCGAGACAATGCAAATCGCACCCGGTGGATACCCCCGCCGGCAGATTGAGCAGCAAATCAGCGCAGGCAGCGCCGTGCCATTTGCGCTGCGCAATGAGAATGGACGGCCGCCGGGCTTCTAAGATATCACGCCGGGTATTTTGACCGATAGATCCGTCCCTTGTCCCCCGCCCTTCACTTCATCGCTCGCAAGCGGAACAAAATAGACCGCACAGCCTTGAGACTGAATGGCGCCACTGCTTGATTGCCTTATCGTTGGAGGCGGCCCTGCGGGCCTCACTGCGGCCATCTACCTGGCCCGTTTCCATTTGGCCCTGCGCATCGTCGATGCGGGAGATAGTCGTGCGGCCCTGATTCCCCTCACACGCAATCATGCCGGTTACCCGGGCGGAATTTCTGGCAGGGAATTGCTGCGCCGCATGCGCGAGCAGGCAGCCGAGTTCGGCGCGGAGGTCATATCGGGAACGATCGAGAGGATCGAATGGCAGGGCAGCGCCTTCAGCGCCGATCTGGGCGGCCGGGCCCTGCAGGCTCGCACGATCCTCCTTGCGACCGGCGTCGTCAACAATCGGCCCGATCTTGCTCCTTCGCTGCACGACCACGCACTTGCGAGAGGTCTGATCCGGTACTGCCCGATCTGCGATGGCTATGAAGTGACGGACAAGAACGTCGGAGTTCTGGGCACGCACAGCCATGGCTGCAACGAAGCGATCTTCCTGAGAATGTTCACCAAGAACGTAACGTTGATCGCACCTGACAGTTTGCATGATCTATCTCCAACCGAGCGGGAAAGGCTTGGTGGCCTGAACGTCCGCATCGTTGACGGGCCCTGTGCAACCTTGCGGGTTGAGCACGATGCGATTGTGGTTCCTACGCCTGCCGGAAATATTCCGTTCGACACGCTTTACCCTGCGCTGGGATCGCGCATTCGCTCGGAACTGGCGATCGCGCTCGGTGCCCGGGTCAGCCCGGATGGGTGTCTCCTGGTCGATCCGCATCAGCGCACGAGTATTCCCGGGCTTTATGCCGCGGGCGATGTCAGCAAAGGTCTTGACCAGATCAGCCACGCGATGGGTGAAGCGGGCGTAGCAGCCACAACAATCCGAAACGACCTTGCAGAGAATGGTCCCCTCGCCCGCTGACGCACCCCGCCGCGCAGCAACAAAGTAGGCCGGTCCAGCGTTTTCATGGCAGGTGCGATTGCCGTATCGGTCGCTCTTGCGGCCTTGATTTTCAGGAATTTTGCATGGATCGCTTTTTCACTGCAATCGCGTCGAAAGCCGCGAATTGGATGGGCCACCCGCTGGCCTTCGTATTATCGCTCGCCGGCGTGATCCTGTGGGCCGCAAGCGGGCCCGCCCTGCACTACTCCGACACCTGGCAACTGCTCATCAACACCGCCACTACCGTAATGACGTTCCTCGCGGTGTTCCTCATCCAGAACAGCCAAAACCGCGACGGCGCAGCGATGCAGGCCAAACTCGACGAAATCCTCAGGTCACTGGAACAAGCCAGGTCGCAGTTCGTGGGCATCGAGCATTTGACCGACGCGCAGATCTGCGAAATCCGCAACGCACTTGAGAAAGACATTCGTTCCGAAGACGACAAGGACCGCACAGTCACGCGGACCGTCGACAGCTTGTTGGCGCGATACTGAAGTCCCGTGTTTTGGGCCGCCCAGCGCCGACCTAAGGGGATGCATCTTGAACGAAATCGCCAATTGGATCGCCCCAATCGCGACGATGATCGCCGCGATGATGACGGCCGCCAATCTGGGCGCACGCGTGACGGGGTGGGGCTTTGCGGTTTTCACGCTTGGCTCCATTTGCTGGACGATCGTCGGCTTCACGTCCGGCCAGCCGAATCTGATCATCGCGAATGCGTTCCTGACGCTCGTCAATCTTGCCGGCATCTGGCGGTGGCTCGGACGACAGCGCGCACACGAGGACGGCGCCCGATCCGCCGCCGTGGCTAGCCGGAAATCAACGGTTCCCACGCTGTTTCCGGCCACGGGGATGGCGGGAATGCCCGTGGTGGCGGCAGACGGCACCGCGCTAGGCAAGGCGATTGAGGCGCTTATCGAATGCCAGTCGGGCGCAGTTAGCTACGCCGTAGTGGCGACCAGTACGATCGGCGGACTGGAGGAAGTGTTGCGGCCCGTTCCCGCCACGGTGATCGCCTTTGGTTGTGACCTGCTGACGCTGACGATTTCCCAAGCCGAATTTGAGCGTATCGAGCCGCTCACAAGCGATGACTGGCCCGCCTCGGCTGAGCTTACGATGGGCAAATTGTCCGCATAAACCCGTATGAAAAAACGATATATCGATACCGCCCGTCGTATCGACCCCGCCCCCATGCAGGGAAGCGAGATACCGTCGCACAGTGCACGTTTCCTGCGAAGTCCACCGCGATACAGAAGGCCCGACGGGTCTATGTTCGGCCGGGCCAACCTCACACAGCGTTTCACGAGCGCTTTGATCTTTGTGATTAAATCCTCCTGCTGAAAAAGAATGCCCCTTACAATGCGAACAAATGTCGACCCCGGCCATTTCCGATGGGCAGCAATCTTCTGCGCGGGGTGTCATGAATATTCAACAATGGCTTTCAATCGGCCTTTTATGCGGGATGATGACGCTGTTCATCTGGGGCCGCTTCCGGTTTGACGTCACTGCGGTGATTGCCTTGCTCGCCAGCGTTGCGCTGGGACTTGTGCCGCCAGACAAGGCATTTTCCGGTTTTTCCGACGACATCGTCATTATCGTCGCCTCCGCGCTGATATTGTCGGCGGCGGTCCAGCGCTCCGGATTGGTGGAACTGGCGGTTGACCGACTGGCAGACCGTTTGCACCGACCCGGCTCTCAGCTCTTCGCCTTGACGGCGCTTGTCGGTGCGGCCTCCGGGCTGATCAAGAATATCGGCGCTCTTGCAATGCTAATGCCCGCCGCTTCGCAATTGGCAAAGCGGAGTGAAACCAATCCATCCCGGTTTTTCATGCCCATGGCTTTCGCTTCGCTCCTGGGCGGGCTGACGACCATGGTGGGAACTTCTCCGAACATTATCGTCAGCCGCGTGCGGGAAGAGATGACGGGCCAGCCCTTCCGCATGTTCGACTACTTGCCGACGGGGCTCGGATTGCTCGTTATCGGCCTGGCCTTCTTGCAGTTCGGCAAACGGCTCCTGCCGGAACGTCAGGCGCCTGTCACCATGGGAGAGGCGCTCAATATCTCGGCCTACACGACCGAGGCGACAGTGGCGGCGCAGGCGTCGATTATCGGAGATACGGTCGGGTCTTTCGTCGACAGCCAGGAAGGTTCGGTCGAAGTGACGGCGGTATTGCGGCATGGGCTTCGCGCCGAGGTGTTGCCCGATACGATGATCGAGGAAAATGACATCTTGATCCTGATGGGCGATCCCGATGCTCTGGAACGCGCGATCGCCGGCGCGGGCCTCATACTCCACGAACCTGATGCTTCGGATCACCCGGACGATCAGACTGGCGTTATCGAAGCCGTTGTCACCGCCGGATCCGTCCTGGTTGGGTCCAATGCCGGCCGGCTGATGCTGAAGGAGCGTATGGGCCTAAGGCTCATCGCGATCTCCCGCGAGGGCTCGCGGCTTAAAAACAAGCCCAGCGGAGTCAAAATACAGGCCGGCGATATCGTCGTGCTGCAGGGCGATCTCGACGCAATGCCGAGCCAGCTTTCCCAACTTGGAGTGCTGGCTCTGGCGCAGCGACCGATCCGCCTGGGACGCGAGCGCAAGGGGTGGCTCGCTATCGTCATCCTCGCCAGCGCCATGATCGCAACCGCCTCCGGGCTCGTGCCGGTCGCATTCGCGTTTTTCGCCGGAGCCGGTGTTGTCCTCATTACCGGAGCTTTGCCAGCCGAGGATGCTTACAAGGCGATCGAATGGCCAATCCTCATCATGCTGGGTGCGCTCATCCCCGTCAGCGAAACGCTTCAGACCACCGGAGCTTCAAACGTACTCGCGGTCGAATTGGCCCGATTGGCTTCGCATCTGCCGCCGTGGGGCGCCGTGGCGATGGTGCTCCTGATTTCGATGGCAGTGACGCCCTTCCTCAACAATGCCGCGACAGTTCTCGTGATGGCACCTATCGCGGCCGTGTTTGCCCATGATCTGGGATATCGACCGGACGCGTTTCTGATGGCTACGGCAATTGGTGCAGGGTGCGATTTCCTGACGCCGATCGGTCATCAGTGCAATACCCTTGTCATGGGCCCCGGAGGCTATCGATTTACAGATTATGCGCGCCTGGGTGCGCCGCTGTCATTGCTTGTTCTCCTCGCAGGACCACCCCTCATTATGACGTTTTGGCCCGTATGATGAGGTTGGCCTTCCCCGCGCGGTGTCGCGCCGAAATTTGCCTTACGCCGACCTGCACAAACATGAGAACCGGGTCAGTTCGTATCCTTGGTCGGAACATTGCGATTTCGCCACGGGCTAAGCGTCTGCGCAGCTTCGCTCATTGCCCAAGCCTTTCCCAGCTCGCTGACCAAGCGTGAACGTTCGACCGCCTTTGCAGATGCGTCGCGCAACCGGAGCAGAAAACTGGGATGCACGGTTACAACAAGCTGCCTTCCTTCCCAGCACATTACATTCCCTCGCAGGGGACCCAGCGTTTGCCGTTTGCCGAGAACCGCTTGCAAGGCTGTTGCTCCAAGGGTCACGAGAACAGCAGGATCGACGAGTCTGATTTCCTGTTCCAGCCACCAGCGATAATGGACAATCTCATCGCTGGTGGGCCTTTGGTGAAGCCGCCGTTTGCCTCGCTGAGCGAACTTGAAACGCTTGACCGCGTTGGTAACGAATACCCGGTTGCGCGGGATGGCCGCTTCTTGAAGGCATGCGTCGAGCAATTTTCCTGCGGGTCCAACGAAAGGCAACCCTGCGCGGTCCTCCTGATCGCCCGGTTGTTCGCCTATCAGCATCAAGCGGGCATGGACCGGTCCCTTTCCTAGGACCAAGCGATCTGAAAACCGCGATGTGGGCGGCATGTCCTCGTCCTGCAGAGTCTTGTAGAGGGCATCCAGATTCTGGAACTGCGTTTCTTTCCTTTCTCCACCAGAGCGCGGTGGGCCCTGTGCTGACGATCGCGATCTAGCTGTCGGGCACATCAGCGTTGTCCTGGTCGACCTCCCGGATCTGCCCCGGCGGCGCAGCGCCCTGCGACTTGCCCTTCGATGGAGATCCGCTCCCTTTTGCGTCCGTCGCGGATTTGGGCGGCTCGCCTTCTCTTGCGGGGGGCCTGATCATCTCATCCTCGACTTCCCGGTTCTTTGGCCGTGACCGATCATTCTCCATTCCAGCCTCCTCTGGCGGTGATACTTTCCAGACAAATAACCACCGGCCCCGCGACGTCGTTCCAGACGGCAATGCTTGCGCCTGCATTTCGCCGCAGATGGCTGCCCGGCCAGCGGCTCGCACCTTGCAAGCGCCGAAGTTCCTACGGAACACGATCTGCTCGTTCAGACAGCCAGAAAAAGGCTTTCGATGCTCGGTGCCCGCCGATTTCGGCAAATGGGCGCGCGACATACCCATCTCAAGGTTGCGTGAGGAACCTATCGGCGCCGAGCTCGTTCCTCCCGCACAGGCAGGGAGGGTCAACTGGCACAGATATTCCCTCCCGCAGCTGATACCTGGTTGCGGATCGGCGCAATGATGACATGTCTTGCGGCAGCGGTGTTAGCGATTGCCGGCTGGGCGCGTGTCCGTTCACCCTATGAAACCGAGCAGGGCTGGGTCCAGCACCAGCCGGTCCCCTTCAGTCACAAGCACCATGTGGCCGATATCGGCCTTGATTGCCGCTATTGCCATGCCGGCGTGGAGACGAGCGCTGAGGCGGGCCTGCCCTCTACCCATGTCTGCATGACCTGTCACTCGCAGCTGTGGACCGGCGCCGATGTGCTTGCGCCCGTCCGGCAGAGCCTCGCGTCGGGACAGCCACTCGTCTGGCACCGGGTGTCGCAGCTCCCGGACTATGTCTATTTCAATCATTCGATCCATGTTGCCCGGGGCGTTGCTTGTGCAGAATGCCATGGCCGCATCGACAAGATGGCGCTCACCTTTCGTGCCCAGCCCTTCGAGATGCAGTTCTGCATCGATTGTCACCGCGATCCCGCCCCTCACCTCGGACCTCCCGATCGCGTTACCAGGATGACGCCGCTCGGTTGGTCGGAAGCCGACAAGCGTCGCTATGGCGAGCGGGTGATGGCCGCCCATCGCATCGATCCCAAGACCCTTGTCAATTGCGGGATTTGTCACCGATGAGCGGCGAGCCCTCACTCGAGACCGCCCTCTCGGCACTACGCAGCGCGCGCGGCCGCGCGTTCTGGCGCGGGCTCGACGATCTGATCGAACGCGCCGACGTGCGGGAACGCCTTGCCCAGGAATTTCCGGCGCTTGGCGGCGCGGCGAGCGACTGGCGGCGCCGCGACGTCCTGAAATGCCTTGGCGGAGCGCTGGCGCTCGCCGGCCTCGACGGGTGCGAGCGATCTCCGGACGAAGATGCGCTGCCTTATGTGGTGCAGCCCGATGGCGAAGTGCCCGGTATTGCGCGCTATTACGCAACGGCAGTGGAACTGGACGGCATCGCGCAGCCGGTGATGGGAAAAACACGGATGGCGCGGCCGATCAAACTGGAGGGCAATCTCCATCATCCGGCAAGCGGGGGGGCAACCGATGCCTTTACCCAGGCGGCTCTCCTGGGACTCTATGATCCCGAGAGGTCGAAAGCGCCCGCGTTCCGAGGCAGCGAGACCGACTGGACGCATGTGGATGCCGCAATCAGCAGTCTGCGCGCTGGCCTCGATAAAAGCGGCGGCGCGGGCTTTCGCCTCCTGACCGGGCCGGTGGGCTCGCCCACTCTGCAGCGCCAGATCGGCGAGATCATGGCTCGCTGGCCGCGGGCCCGGTGGCACGAATGGTCCCCCCTCCAGCGCCGCACGCAAGGCCTGCTTCTCGACAGCGCGCAAGTCGTCGTCGCGCTGGACGACGATATCATCGGTCCCGGCCCTTTCCAGACCTGTCACGCCAGGCGCTGGGCCGAGCGGCGGCGCGCATATCAGGCCGGACAAGGCAGCGCGCTGATGTTCGTTGCCGAGCCAAGCCCGACGATCACCGGAGTCACGGCAACGGACCGTTTGCCGGTGCGGCAGGACCGGATCGCAGTCCTGATCTCCGCGCTGGAGGCTGCGCTTGACGAACGGCCAGCACCGGCGGTTCTCAACACACGGGAAGCGGGGTGGATAAAAACCGTCGCCAAGGCGCTCGACCTGCATCGCGGTCAGGGGGTGATCGCGCTCGGCGCGCATCATGCCGCCGATCTCCATGACGCCGTACGGCGGATCGCGGCCCGGCTCGGCAATCCCCAGCCCGACCTTCCCGCCGAGGGTGAGGACCTTTCCGCGCTTGTCGCCGATATGAGCCAGGGCGCAGTGACAGCGTTGTTCGTGCTGGATGCCAATCCCGTCTACGCGAACCCAAGTTTTGCGCCAGCAATGAAAAAGGTGCGCTTACGCATCCATGCCGGTCTCCACGCCGACGAGACCGCCGCCCATGCCGACTGGCACCTGCCGCTTGCCCATGCGCTCGAGAGCTGGAGCGACGGGCGCTGCGCGGACGGATCGGCGACGATTACCCAGCCATTGGTCCGCCCCTGGCTGGCGGTTCGATCGCGCCATGCCTTGCTGAGCGGTCTCCTTGGCGCCGAGCAGACGGGCCTCGAGATCGTACGTCAAACCTGGGAACTGGACGATGAGCGTTGGCGCCAGACACTGCTTCAGGGCTGGATCGCAGCCCCGCCTCCCGCGGCGGCCGCCTCAGTCCACCCGATCACAAAGGGCTCGGAGGTGCCCGCGCCAAGAGACGAGGGCCTGACCGTGATCGTCCGTCCGGATCCCTGTGTCTGGGACGGCCAGTTCGCCTCCAACCCCTGGCTCCAGGAACTTCCCAAGCCGCTGACGAAGATCGCCTGGGGCAGTGCCATCCACGTAAGCCCGGCTCTCGCGCAAACGCTGGAGCTCAGGAACGAGGATGTCGTGCGCCTGTCGGTTGGCGATCGCAGCGTGGAGGGACCTGTCTGGATCCTGCCCGGCCAGCAGCGTGACACCATCTTGGTGCATCTGGGTCATGGTCGGACCCTTGGCGGCCGCGTTGCCCAAGGCATCGGTTTCAATGCCTGGCCGCTGGTCGGGGCTACGGGCGAGGTGCGGCTCGAAAAAACCGGACGGAGCGAACAGGTCGCCTCTACCCAGCACCATTTCGCGATGGAGGACGACGAGTTTGTCCGTTTTGTCGATGCCGCCGGCGACAAGCTGCCGCAGGAGCCGCCGCGTTTCAGTTTCTTTCCGCCGCAAAAATCGAGCCCCGCCTGGGGCATGGCGATCGATCTTGATCTCTGCATCGGTTGCAACGCGTGCGTCGTCGCCTGCGTTGCCGAAAACAATATCCCGATGGTCGGCAAGGAGCAGGTTGCAAAAGGCCGGGAAATGCACTGGATCCGTGTCGACCGGTATTATGAGGGCTCGGCAGAGGATCCGGAACACGTGTTCCAGCCGGTGACCTGCATGCACTGCGAGGATGCGCCCTGCGAAATGGGGTGCCCGGTCAACGCGACGGTTCATAGCCCGGAGGGTCTCAACCTTCAGGTCTACAATCGCTGCATCGGTACACGCACGTGTTCGGCCTATTGCCCGTACAAGGTTCGGCGATTCAACTGGTTCGACCTGACCGGCGGCGATCCACCGGAACTTCGCGCCGTGCGCAATCCCGAAGTCACCGTGCGCGGGCGCGGGGTGATGGAAAAGTGCACCTATTGCATCCAGCGGATCAGCGCGGCCCGGATCGAGGCGAAGAAAGAGGACAGGCCGATCGCCGAAGGCGAAGTGGTCACCGCCTGCCAGGCGGCCTGTCCCACACAGGCGATTGTATTTGGAGACGTATCACGCGCCGAGAGTGCGGTCTCGAAGCGCAAGGCCAATGGCCGCGATTACGAGCTGCTTCGCGAGGCCAATACCCGCCCGCGCACGACCTATCAGGCGCGGATCCGGCGCGGGGATATGGCATGACCGATCCCGCGCAGCAACAGGCCGCCGCGCAGCGGATCGCCGCGATCCCGACCCGTTTTCCCGCCCCGATGGGCTGGTGGGTGATGTTCCTGTTCGCACTTTGCCTGCTCGCCCTTTTCTTCGTGTCCGTCGCGGTCCTGTTTGCCAGGGGGCCCGGCATCTGGGGCAACAATATTCCGGTCGGCTGGGGTTTTCCCATTTCCAACTACATCTGGTGGCTGGGTATCGGTCACGCCGGAACGCTGATTTCCGCAATGCTGCTATTGGTGGGCCAACAATGGCGCAATTCGCTCAACCGCTTTGCCGAGGCGATGACGCTGTTCGCAGTGATGTGCGCGGGTCTCTACCCGATCCTGCACCTCGGCCGCCCCTGGCGGTTCTACTGGATGGCCCCCTACCCCAGCACCATGGGCATATGGCCCCAGTTCAGGAGCCCGCTGACCTGGGATTTCTTCGCGGTGCTGACCTATCTCATCGTGTCGGTGCTGTTCTGGTATATCGGGATCGTGCCCGATCTTGCCGCTGCCCGCGACCGGGCCGAGAAGCGACGCTGGCAGATCTTCTTCGGCCTCGGCGCGCTGGGTTGGCGCGGTTCGGCCGCGCATTGGCACCGCTGGCAGCAAAGCTATCGCCTGACCGCGGCCATAGCTGTGCCGCTTGTCGTCTCGGTCCACTCGGAAATCTCGCTGCTGATGGCCGCGGGACCGGTGCCCGGATGGGTCTCGACCGTGTTCCCACCCTACTTCGTGCTCGGCGCCGCATTTTCGGGCTTTGCGGTCGTCTCGATGCTGACGCTCTGGTTGCGGGCCATGCTGAAGCTTGGCGCTCTTGTTACGCCGCGCCATCTGAACATGCTGGGTATCCTGCTGCTCGCGACCGGCCTGATGACGGCCTATGGCTACCTGGCCGAGGTCTTCACCGCCGCCTGGTCGGGCGGGCGAGAAGCGGAAACCATGTGGGACCGTTTCGTCGGCCCCTATGCCTGGAGTTATTGGGGCGCAGTCGTCTTCAATTTCGTGCCGCTGCAAGCGTTGTGGTGGGCGCGCGTCCGCACCTCTCCAATCGCGCTCTTTCTGATCGGCCTCAGCGTCGCCGTCGGCATGTGGCTGGAGCGCTATATGCTGCTGGTTTCCTCGCTCTACCGTGACTGGCTGGAAAGCTCCGAAGGATTGTTCAGGCCGACTTTCTGGGACTGGAGTCTCTATGCGGGAACGCTGGGGCTGTTCCTCACCTGCTTCCTGCTGTTTATCCGCTTCTTGCCGGTGATCTCCGCGTTCGAGGTGCGTGAGGAAGCGCAGGAGGCTCTCGATGGCTGAGCTCTATGCTCTCATGGCCGAGTTCGAGAGCCCGGGCCGCCTGCTCGATGCAGCGCGCCGGCTCCGTTCCCAGGGCTGGAACCGGTTGGAAGCCTTCACGCCCTTCCCGGTAGAAGGACTGGATCGGCTGCTCGGCTACACCGACAATGCCGTTGCACGCGCAATGATGATCGGCGGCACGGTGGGCGCGCTCGCGGCTTTCCTGATGCAGGCCGGGATCAACCTGGCCTACCCGCTCTGGATCGGCGGGCGGCCGCTGATCGCGGTTCCCGCCTTCATGCTGATCTGTTTCGAGATGCTGGTGCTGGGCGCCGTCCTCTCGGGGATTGCGACGATGTTCATTGCCAACCGGTTGCCCCGTCTCAACCATCCGGTTTTTGCCGCGGATCGCTTCGACCTTTCCGCCGAGCGGTTCTTCCTGGCGATCCTGCCGGACGCGGGGTTTGACCGCGACGCTGCCGGCAAGGCTTTGGCCGCACTCACGCCGCGTGCCATTATCGAGGTGCAGCTATGAAAGCGTCGTGCCTCGTGTCTCTGATGGTCCTCCTGCCGCTGCTGTGCGGGTGTCACCAGAACATGGAGCAGCAGTCCCGCTACGATGATTTCGAGCGCTCGCCGCTGAATGCCAATGGCAGCGCCATGCAAGCACCGCCCGACGGTACGGTGGCGCAGGATACGGCTGCCGCCATTCTTCAGGAACAGCGACCGGCGATGACGCCGGCCCTCATCGCGCGTGGCCGCGAGCGATACGGCATCTACTGTTCTATGTGTCATGGAATTGACGGGCGAGGCGACGGAATCGTCCCTGCGCGAGGGTTTCCCCGGCCGCCGAGCTATCTCGAGCCCCGTCTGATCGCGGCTTCTCCTGCGCATTTCTACACGGTCATCACCGACGGCTACGGCGTAATGTATGGCTATGCGGACCGGGTAGCGCCGCGCGATCGGTGGGCAATCGCTGCCTATGTTCGCGCGCTCCAGACAGCGGGCAGCGCCCATGGGCATTAGACTGTCCCGGGCCGATCTGTGGACACTCGCCATCGCTGCGCTCTGCGCGGCGGCCGCGCTCGCGCTGACATGGTTCGATCCCGGAGCAGCGCTGACGGGGTGGCTCGGGGCGGCGACGGCCTTTGCGGGACTTCCTGCCGGTTCGCTCTGCCTGCTTGCGATGATGAAGCTGATCCCGGGCGCGTGGGGAGAGGCGCTGCGTCTCACATGCGAGGCCGGGACAATGCTCGCCCTGCCCGCGTTCATAACGTTCCTGCCGGTCATGGCCGGAACAGCGTTCATCTACCCGTGGATGAGCCACCGCCCGGATACCGCGTTCCAGATCTTCTGGCTCGGACCGTTTGCCTTTGCCCTGCGCACGGTCCTGTGGTTCGCACTGCTGTGGGGCGCGGCGCGCAGCATACGCGCGCGCCGCCGCAGCCGGGCTATCGCGGTCGCCGCTCTGATTGCCTTGCCGGTTCTGGGAAGTCTGGTCGCTGTCGACTGGCTGATGTCGCTCGATCTGAAATTCGCATCGTCGGCCTTCGGGCTCCAGATGCTGATACTCTCGCTGTGTCTTGCCTATTGCGCGCTGCTGATGTTTCGGATCGCGATCGGCAGCCGGCCTTATCGAATTGGCGTGCTGGGCGCCTTGCTGCTCACTCTCCTGCTCATTTGGGCGTATATCCAGTTTTTGACCTTTTTCATTTCATGGTCGCCCGGGTTGCCGGAAGGCGCGGAATGGTATGGCCGCCGGGCAGGAGGCTGGGACCTGGCGGAATGGGCCTTCGCGCTGCTCGGCGCAATTCCGCTCATCATGCTGCTGTTTGCCGCAATTCGCGCGGACGCGGTCTGGCTGCTGCGTCTGAGCGTTCTCGTGATCGCCGGAAAGCTCATCGAATTTGCATGGTTCGCCCTGCCAGGACGGGGCGTGATTGCTGTCGTAAGTTTCCTGCTTGCAAGCCTTGCCTTCTCCCTTCTCGCATCGGCTGCGCTGGGCCTCGCCTTGCGCCGGCGTATCGCGCGGAGGGCTCCAAAATGACCCGGCCGCTCCACGCCAAGACCCGGGTCCAGCGAGGCCGCTCACAGCATGCCGACCCCGCGAGCCACGCGCGCGAATATGAGCGGAGCGATGCGCCGCCGGTCAAAGTTGCGCTGGTCGTCGCGGTATTCATGATGCTCGTGCCCACCGCGCTTGGCGCGGCGGGGCTCGTCGCCAGCGTCTGGCAAAGCCGTGGGCCCACCCCTTCCGTAGCGGGCCGCACCCAGGTTCAGCCCCCGCCGCCGCATCTGCTTGCTGACCCGCCGGCCGAACGCGAAGGGATCGAGCAGGCCGCCGCTCAGCGCCTGCAACAAGGGCCCGAGACGATCGACAAGGCCATGGCCGATGTCGCCCGGCGCGGCTGGAACGATGAGGGCGCGCCGCCGGCGCAGCAGGGCGCGCGCGGTCACGGGAAGATGCCGCAATGAGGCGCGCCCTTTGCATGGTTCTGGCCCTGCTTCTTGCGGCGCCGGCCGCAGCCGGACCTGCTGGCGAGCCAGGTTTCGACCCGTTCGGCATGGCCCGGATCGATGAGCGGCCGGGCGCGGTAGTCCCCATGGACGCGCCGTTCCGGAATGCCGATGGAAAGATTACCAATCTGCGAGAACTGGGTAACGGCAAACCCGTCCTGCTGATCCCGGTTCTGCACAATTGCCCGAATATTTGCGGCGTGACGCTCGCCGGAGTGGCCGATGCGATCGCCGGACAGCCGCTTCGCCCCGGCCGCGACTTCGCGCTTGTGGCCTTCGGCATCGATCCGAGGGAAACCCCAAAGGATGCGGCCACCAACCTCTCGAGGCTAAACGACCGGCTAGGCGCCAGCAAAATTGGTCCTGTCTTCGCTTTGACGGGAACGAACAGCACCATTCATGACGTCACAGGCGCGCTGGGGTATCGTTATGCCTGGGACCAGCGCATCGGCCAATACGCGCACGTTGCGGCTACCGCGGTGCTGACGCCGGAGGGGCAACTGTCGGGCTGGCTCTACGGACTGGCGCCCCGCCCTGCCGATCTGCACCAGGCGATCGTGGACGCACGGCAGGACAAGGAAGCGCGATGGGGCGACAGGCTGCTCCTGCTTTGCTTCCACTACGACCCGGTAACCGGGCGCTACACCGCTTCGATCGAGAAGATCCTGCGGCTTGCAGCCGCCATGACCGTGATCGCCATCGGCACGCTGATATGGCGCCTGCGCGGAGCTTCGGCGTGAGCGCGGGCATTGAACTTTGGCCGCCGCAGGCCTCTCACCATGCCGAGCAGGTCGATCTGCTGATCGGCAGCTTCGGCGCGATGGTGTGGCTGCTCACCCTGCCCGTCTTCGTCCTGATGACGTGGTTCACCATCCGCTACCGGCGCAGCCATCAGGTCAACCGCCAGCACGCGCCCACGCACAACCTGTGGGTCGAGCTTGGCTGGTCGGTCATTCCCTTCCTCCTGACGCTGGGCTTCTACGTCTGGGCAACCATGCTTTTCTTCGACATTCATCGCCCGCCTCCCGATGCGATGACAATCCATGTCGTCGCCAAGCAATGGATGTGGAAATACCAGCATCCCGAAGGCGCACGCGAGATCAACGATCTGCATGTGCCGGCGGGAGAGCCGGTTGAACTCGTCATGACCTCCGAAGACGTGATCCACAGTTTCTTCGTGCCGGGGCTGCGCATTAAGCAGGATCTGGTCCCGGGCCGCTACACCTCGCTCTGGTTCAACGCGAGCAGGCCCGGTCGCTACGCGCTGCGCTGCGCGGAATTCTGCGGTACCGATCACAGCGTCATGGGTGGAAATCTGATCGTCCTGCAGCCCCAGGACTATGCGGCGTGGCTCTCGCGAAGCGCAGATGGCGGACTGGATGGCACGCTCGCCGAAACCGGGGCAACGCTATTTCGCCAAATGGGATGCAGTGGATGTCACGCAGCCGCATCCCCCGTCAGGGCGCCCGCGCTGGGAGGCATTTTCGGACGGCCGGTGGCGCTTTCCGATGGTAGGACAGTCATCGCCGACGAACAGTACCTGAGCGACGCGATCCTGCTGCCCAACAAGGAGATCGCAGCGGGTTACCCGTCGATCATGCCGACATATGGCAATGTGCTCACCGCCGAACAGGTGAACGCTCTCGTTGCCTACCTCAAGTCAACCCACGCCGCGCAGGACAGCAAATGACCGAACCGCGCTTCGAACATCCCCCGGAGGAAGCGGCCATCAGCTATCTGGCCGACGGCCACAGCCTGCGATCCTGGTTCCTGACCACGGACCACAAGCGCATTGCTCTCCTCTATCTGGTTTCGATCACGTTCTTCTTCCTGATCGGTGCCAGCGCGGCGGCCCTGATCCGGCTCGATCTCCTGACGCCGCAAGCCGATCTTCTGACCAACGAAGGCTACAACCGGGCGTTTTCGATCCACGGGATCGTCATGGTCTGGTTCTTCCTCATTCCCGCCATTCCCAATGTGCTCGGCAATTTCCTGGTGCCGATCATGATCGGCGCACGGGACCTGGCATTCCCACGGCTCAATCTGCTCAGCTGGTATATCTACATTTTCTCCGGCCTCCTGACCCTTTACGTCGTGGTCAGCGGCGGTGTCGATACCGGCTGGACGTTCTACACGCCGCTCTCTTCCGCCTATGCCAATGGCGCGGTAGTCGCGACCATCGTCGCCGTTTTCATCAGCGGCTTTTCAACGATCCTCACCGGCATCAACTTCATCGTGACCATCCACAAACTGCGCGCGCCGGGCATGACGTGGGGACGCCTGCCGCTGTTCATCTGGTCTCATTACGCAACCTCGATCATCTTCGTGCTGGCGACGCCGGTACTGGCCGTGACTTTGCTGCTTGTCGCGGCCGAGCGGCTCATCGGCATCGGCGTGTTCGATCCCCGGCTCGGCGGTGATCCCCTGCTGTTCCAGCACCTGTTCTGGTTCTACAGCCATCCCGCCGTTTACATCATGATTCTGCCGGCCCTCGGCGTAATAAGCGAGCTCATCACCGCGGCGGCACACAAGCGCATTTTCGGCTACTGGTTCGTCGCCATCGCGTCGATCGCGATAGCCGTCATCGGTTTCATGGTATGGGGCCACCACATGTTCGTCTCGGGCCAGTCGGTCTATGCGAGCGCGGTCTTTTCATTCCTGTCGATCGCTGTCGCAGTGCCGAGCGCCATCAAGGTCTACAACTGGACCGCCACGCTCTACAAAGCCGATATCGCAATCGACGCGCCGCTCCTTTTTGCGCTGAGCTTCATCGGCCTGTTCGTGGCGGGCGGCCTTACCGGTCTCATGCTGGCGATGCTGGCAATCGACGTCCATGTGACGGACACCTATTTCGTCGTCGCCCATTTTCACTACATCATGGTCGGCGGCAGCGTGACTGCCTTTTTCGGCGGCCTGCATTTCTGGTGGCCCAAGATCACCGGTCGCCTGTACAACGAAACTCTCGGACGGATCGCGGCAGTCCTGATCCTGGTCGGCTTCAATGTCACCTTCTTCCCGCAGTTCCTGCTAGGTTACGAGGGCATGCCGCGCCGATACCATGTCTATCCGCCGGAGTTTCAGGTCCTGCACGTGATCTCTTCGATGGGCGCGGCGCTCCTGGCCGTCGGTTACGCCTTGCCCGCGATTTACCTGATCGCGTCCCTGCTTCCGGGCGGGCGCCGCGCGCCGGCTAATCCATGGGGCGCCACCGGTCTGGAATGGACGACGAGTTCGCCTCCGCCCAAGGACAATTTCACCGAGCAACCGGTCGTGGCCCGCCAGCCCTATGACTATCCGCTCGCGCATCCGGCAAGCCGGGACGATGGCTGAAAGCCGCACCCACAGCGCCTCACGGCAAGGTCCATTCCGGGAAGGCGGACAGGAGCGCGAAGCCGAGCGGCTCGGGATGCTGGTTTTCCTCGCCAGCGAGGTGATGCTTTTCGGAGGAATCTTCGCCGCCGCGCTGGCGCTCCGCCTTGAACATGAATCTGCCTATGGCGCAGCGGCACATCACCTCAACTTGTGGCTTGGCACCGCCAATACGGCAGTGTTGCTAACCTCGAGCCTGATGGCTGCAATTGCAGTACAGGCGGCACGGGATGGCAAGCCTGCATGGGCAGCGCGGGCTCTTTGGGCCGCGGTACTGCTGGGCTGTGTCTTCCTGGCGATCAAGGGTGCCGAATATGCCGGCGACCTTCGCGAAGGCCTTATGCCGGGCACGGCGCAGGCGCATTTCGAAGGAACCACCCAGCACCTTTTCATGAACCTCTATTTCATCGGCACGGGCCTTCATGCAGTACATGTCACGATCGGCCTGGGTCTGCTGGTAGTGGCAGCACTGAACAGGCAGGCGCGGCACGATCAACATGCGGTTCTCATCGGCAATGTCGCGCTCTATTGGCATCTCGTCGATGTCGTGTGGGTCTTCCTCTATCCCACGCTCTATCTGGCCGGTGCACGATGAACGCGGTGCTTCGCCGGGTGCTGGTCTGGGCCGCCTTGATGGTGCTGCTGGCGATCACTTTGGGCGCGGCATTCCTGCCGCTTGGAGCGGCAAGGCCCTGGATCGCTTATGGAATCGCAACGGCCAAGGCCGCGCTCATCCTGTGGTTCTTCATGGAGCTGCGGCGGGAGGGCGGTCTGGTCCGACTGGCGGCGATCGCGGGCTTCGTCTGGCTGACGATCCTGTTCACACTGACGGCGGCGGACTACCTCACCCGGTTCTGGACAGGGTGATCTTGCCCTCGCGCGAAGCGCTTCGAATTGTCTGCTATCGTGTCGACGGTGCCACTCGCCAGACGGTGTTGGAAAGATCATCGGCGACCAGCAGCGCATGGCTGACCGGATCATAGGCTACGCCGACAGGCCGGCCGCGGGCATGGCCGTCCTTTATGAACCCGGTCAGGAAATCCTGGGGTTTGCCCGACGGCCGTCCGCCCGCAAAGGGAATCCAGACAACCTTGTAGCCGGCCAGATCTTGACGGTTCCAGCTGCCATGCTCGCCGACGAACGCGCCCTCTGCATATGGGCCGCCAAATCCGCCCTGCGCCACAAATGTCAGGCCCAATGTCGCGACGTGCGAGCCGAGCGCATAATCGGGGCGTATCGCCTTATTGACGAGATCGGGGCGTTGGGGATAAACGCGCGGATCTACGTTCTGTCCCCAATAGCTGTAGGGCCAACCATAGAAAGCCCCGTCGCGCACCGAAGTGAGGTAGTCGGGTACGAGTTGCGGCCCCAGTTCATCGCGCTCGTTGGCCACGGCCCAGAGCTGCGAACTGGCAGGGTTGATTGCAAGCGCCGTCGGATTGCGCACGCCTTGCGCGTATGTCCGATGGGCTCCGGTCTGGCGATCGATCTCCCAGATTTCCGCACGGTCCTGTTCGACGTTCAGACCGCGTTCGCCGATATTGCTGTTGGATCCTATTCCCACGTACAGTTTCGATCCATCGGCCGAGACTGCCATCGCTTTCGTCCAGTGATGGTTGATGCGGGAGGGCAACTTCACCAGTTCCTGGCCCGGTCCCGCCGCCTGGGTCATGCCGTCTCGATATGGAAACCGGATTACCGCGTCCTGGTTCGCGACATAGATATTCCCGTCGACATAGGCGAGACCATAGGGGGCATTGAGCCCCGTCGCGAACTCCGTGCGCAAGTCCGGCCGGCCGTCGTGGTTTGTATCGCGCAGCAGAGTCACGCGGTTGCCGCCTTTCACGGACGTCTTTCCGAGGGATTTTATATAGCCTGCGATAAAATCCTTGGGACGCGACTTGGGCGCATCGGCGCCTCCCATCCCCTCGGCCACCAGAACATCGCCATTCGGGAGCACCAGGATCTGACGCGGAACCTTCAGATCCGTCGCAAAGGCCGTCACCGTAAAGCCGGCGGGTGCCTGGGGCGCTTCACGTCCCCACCCTGCCGGTGTCGCGATGTTCATCGGCGGCAGGAGCGTTTGGTGCTGCTTCGGCAGATCGAGCTGGGAACCTGTCTGGTCGAGATTGGATTCGCTCCTCCCGCAGGATGTGAGAACGAGCAAGAGTGCTGTCGTGCAGAAGGCAAAACCGTGAAGATTCATGGAGCCGTCTCCATCGTCTCGATCCTAACACCCGAATAGGCGAGCCATCCTGCCGCCAGCGCAAGAACTGCGCTGATCACGGAAAGCACGAGCCCGAGCGTTCCTACAGACGCCCATCCGTCATGGCTGTGCTGGAACGCGTTGATAAGGCCCGCTAGCCAGGCGAGAGCGAGCAGTAACGCGTGGAAACGATAGTGCCTTCGAGACTGAGGTGGCCCCTTCCTCAACGCGGCAATGAGGGCCCAGAGCAATGCAAAGGCGCCGATCATCAGGGCTGCGGTTATCAGCCACGCGGAAAAGTTGCTCCACTGGATTTCTGCCGTTTCGAGATAGGCAATGTCGGTGAGCAACGCGGTAGGAAAGAGGGCGACCGGAAATGCCAGCAAAACCGCCTGGAGCGGATGAAGCGCCATGCGCGTCTGGCGAATGTTCCGGCCAAATGACTGGGGATTGGGCAAATTGACTCTCCCGTTCGGAGATGAAGTTTTGTTATTCCCAATGCCCGGCGCGGCATTTTGTTTCTTGTCTTGCCGTATTCCAGCAAAGAATGGGATGTCCCAGAGTCTTACGTCACCGTATGACGCAAGATTGTTAATGGAAGGTCCGTTTTCGTCGGACTTTCCATTTTGCCTTGGCAAACTTTCAGGTCGACCAAGCCCTATCAATTCGGGCTCGAGCGCCTCCAAATCATTTGCTTTCGCTGTCTTCCCGTTTGAAATATCCCAGCAAATGCGGCCACAAGGCGGCCCCGAGGTGAGCCTAATGGCGGGCTTGCGCCCTCAGGCTGGCAGGCGGGGCATCCTTGTCCGCTGCTCGCAGATTGACCTCGGGTGGATAGGCCAAACTGATTTCATGGTGGCGAAAGCACGCCAGGATCGCGGCCGCGAGGCGGTCGCGGGCATCTGCCTCGAAGTCGGTTCCCTTCGATTCGAACTCCACATCGTAGCTGAGCCCCTTGGCGGCAAATCCATTGAGACCGCCGTGGATGAGAGTGTGACCTTCGCTTTCCACGACCTCCTTCAGTATTGCCGGAAGTTGCAGGATGAGTTCCGGCGGAGTCGCATAGCCAAGGCAGAAATCGAACTTGAAGCGGTTGTGAAGACGCCGGGTCGTGTTGAGGATCTCAAAATCAAGCAGCTTCTTGTTGGCGATAATCCGCTCTTCCCCAGCGGCTCCTCGCACGCGGGTGGACTTGAGTCCGATTTCCTCAACAGTCCCGGCGCCGTCGTCATAGGCGATACTGTCGCCAATTCGGAACGGGCGATCGAAGAGAATCGCAAGCGCCGCAAACAGGTCTGCGAAAATCCCCTGCGCGGCAAGACCGATGGCGATACCGCCAACGCCCAGGCCCGCTATCAAGCCGGTTACGTTGACGCCGAGATTTCCGAGCACGAGAACAACCGCGACAGCGAAAAGTGCGATCGTGACAAGGAGTCGGATGATGCCGAGCGCACTGACCAGAGCCTTGCCGCCGTGGGATTGGTCACGGGTGCGATGCTCGATCGCGCCAAATACGATCTCTCGCAGCCACAAGGCACTTTGAAAAACGACGACGATTGTAAAAAGCGTACGTATCGTGGCGGCCAGGAGGGGCGGCGCATCGGAATAGGCCATGACCAGCCGGGCCGAGAGAAGGATCATGAAGACCTGACTGGTCTGGGCGAGCGCGCTGGCGACAATTCCGTACCAACTCGCGCTTCCCGCCTCTCGCCGGCAGAGTTTTACGCCCCATCGGCGCACGAGATTGAGCAGCGTATAGGCGGCTACGCCAAGTCCGATTGCCAGAGCAATATGGAAGGAATGCGCCTGCACCCACCCAGATGCCTCGGCGAAGAGGGTTCTTGCTTGCTGATCGAGGCTCTGATGAATTGCACCGGGCGCTGGGGGAGCCGCGTGCGAAACGGTCGAAGAGTTTTCGTTCATCCTCCAACCAAACGCAAACACGCCAAATTGTTCCCTGCCGCCCGGATTTGCGATAGACCCGAACAAGACCGTTGACGCTCATTGGCCTGTGCAATGACCAGCCCGCTGTGCGGCAGGGTGGGCGGCGTTGGAGGTATCTTCTTCGCCGTGCCGAATGCCTGAAACGGCTATCGAAAAAACCGGCATTCGCGGCCCGCATCAGCGCTTGGCGCGTAATCGGGCCTGCGTGCTTTTGCCGGAAGCCGGTTCCCATCCAAAGACGCTCCGTCCGCCATATTCGTGCGAACGGGCCTTTTCCTCTGCGATGAAGTTATCGAACGAGGGGCCTCTCGCCTCCGCTTCGAGCGTGCGAGCCTGTGCGTCGAGCCGCCTGATCGCTGCCAGTTCCTCGCTCTGGCCCAGTTTGGCCTTGCGCACGGCGGACTTCATGACCGCGATCGTATGATCGTAGACTTTGGTCGGCACGGGAAATGGATGCCGGTCCTTGCCTCCGAGTGCCATCGAGAAGCGAGCCGGATCGCTAAACCGGCACGGCGCGCCGTGCACGACTTCTGCAACCATGGCCAGCGAGCGAACGGTACGCGCGCCCACGCCCGGCACGAGCAGGAGCTGCGAGAAATCCTTGGGTCCCATTTCCGCGGCCGCGGCCAGGGCACCGTGCAGGCGCTTCTCGATGATGTTTTCCGGACGGACCTCGTGGTGATCCGGCATGACCAGATGGGGCAGCATGCCTTGCTCAGGTGGGGCTTGCGGCGTGATACGGCGCAGTTCCCGCAAGATACCATCGGGGCCTGCGGTTCCCAGCAAATCAAGCTGACCGCTGCGCGAGCCTGCCGCGCGCCGGTCGGTCAGGTTGACGATTTCCCCCTGGCTCTGCCCTTCGATCGCGGTGTGCGGCGCATCGACAAAGTCCTCGATACCCTCGCTGAGCCAGTGATAGCGCCGGGCCTGCCGCCGGCTATCGTTCATGCCCTGCTGGATCACGACCCAGCGCCCGTCGTTCGCAACGATAAAGCCGTGCAGATAGAGATCGAAGCCGTCCTGAACTGCCGCGCTGTCGACTTTGGCAACAAGGCGGCTGGTGCGGGACAGGGCAGCGCCGTCAAGGCCGGTGCGCTCTCCCACCAGCAGAAGCTCGGCCGGCGTCTTACGGCTGTGCTTGCCCCGTCCGCCGCAGACATGCAGCCCAAGATCCCCCGACAGAGGAGCCAATCCTCGCTTAAGCGCGCCAAGCACACTCGTGGTGATGCCCGATGAGTGCCAATCCATTCCCATGACGGCACCCAGCGATTGAAACCAGAAGGGATGGGACAACCGCCGCAGGAACTCATCGCGGCCATATTCGACGACGATGGCCTCGGTAATCACGGCACCGAGCTTGGCCATGCGTTCACTGAGCCATGCCGGCACCCGTCCGCCATGGAGGGGGAGGTCTGCGCTCCCACCTCTCCTGCTCATCGGCGGCTCCCAGCGCGCGGCGAGCTATCCCGCTGGCCCGGGTTCCCCATCGCGGTGGCTGGAGGATCAGTAGCAGCTTCCATGGGACCGGTCTAGCACGATGCGAACATAATGTGAACAGATGCACCACTCCGGTGGACCAGGTTTTGGTCTGACCGGACGCCAGTCACTTTCAACCACCCTGCTCGACTTTTTCTGTGGTGTCAGCGGTCGTCTGTTGTTCGACTTCGCAATTGAGTTCAGCGCCAAGAACCAGGACGTAGGACGACAGATATAGCCAGGTCAGCAAGACAATCACCGCCGCGAGCGAGCCATAGGTTGCGCCGTAATCGGTGAAATTCGCCACGTAGATCCCGAAAATCGCCGTCATTGCCAGCCAGAGAACGGCGGCCATCACCGAGCCCGGTGTGAGCCAAACCCAGCGCGCCTTGTGGCGCGATGGAGCGAACCGGTAAAGCGTCGCGGCGCCGGCCGCACCGGCAAGCACGAGGCAGACATAGGAAAGCACCTTTCCCGCCACCAGAACCGCCTGGGGGAGCCCCGGCAACAGATCTTCGAGATGTCCCAGGCTAGCAATAGCGATGACCGCGACGATGCCCACGCATACAGCGCCTGCTGTGATGAGAAAAGCGAGGGCATTGACCCAAAGAAAGCCGCGCGTTTCCTCGACTTCATATGCAATGTTGAGAGCCGTGATAATGCTCGCGGCGCCGTTGCGGGCACCGAATAAAGCGAGCGCCAGCGCCAGGAACAGTCCGAAACCTTTCTTTTGCGCAGAGGTCTGTTCAAGATTGAGCAGCTGTTCGCCGATCAGCTTGGCAGCCTGGTCAGGCAGCACCTCGCTCATGCTTGTGACATGATGCACGATATCCTGCGGATCCGCGACAAGGCCGTAGCTGAGGATGGCAGCGCCCAGCAGCGGGACCAGGGCCAGGAAGCCGTAGTAGGCCACGCCTGCCGCCACGAGGCTTATGTTGTCATCGCTCGTCTCCCTGAAGGTTCTGACGAGAATTTCGCTCCAGGCGGCCCTCGACATCCGCCACGGCGTTGAAGCGCTGCTGCAGGATTTCGGCGGCGCGTCAGCCCGGTCTGCAGAATCGCCGAGCCCGGCCGAGCCAAGACGCTTCATGGGCGGGCCGTTGCTGACAAGGCGCCGGGTAGCACCGCCGGGATTTTGGCCTGACGCCGCGCGAGGCGCTTTGGGAATGATGCTCTTTCCACGGCCATTCCATCATCCTCACTCTCCTTTGAAAGCTAACGCCGCCATCGTTTTCGCGTTCCAGAGGGATGTGCCGGCACAGATCCAGTAATCGCAGCTGCAAAAATGCACGTGCCTGCTTATCGATCCGCCACCGATGCGCGAGGAGAACGTTCTGGAATATCGCGCTGATTGAATGGAGGCAGATCTGGAAATCTCTCGTGGGGTTGCATTCCTATCGACGATAAACTGTCTTCGACGCGTGCTCGGAGAGACTGGCTTCGTGGCAGCTTCTCCTGACCGAGCTCCTGACCGGGCTTCAATTTCTCATTGCAGTGCGGGTTCTCAGCCAAAGCGCATGGCTGCCGCTCTCACGCTGGCCAATCGACGTATGAGCTTTTCACGTCTGCTCGCGGCAATGCTGATGAGTTCGATGCTGGCTGCATGTGCGACCATGCCGCCCAGATCCCCTTACAGTGTGGGCGATCTGGCTCAGGCGTCGGCCGTGCAGGCGCAGCCTGTCCGCTTTTGGGCGAAAGGCGATGACGCCGCCTATCGCCGGTGGGGCGAGATCCTGCGCCAGGATCGCGCGGAGAGCGGGCTCGCGGCGCCTGCAACACTGCTAGCGCTTTCGGGCGGCTCGGATAAGGGGGCGTTCGGTGCCGGCCTCCTGACCGGTTGGTCCCGGACGGGAACCCGGCCCGAATTCGATATCGTTACCGGGGTGAGCACCGGGGCATTGATCGCGCCCTTTGCGTTTCTGGGGTCTGCGGAAGATCCGACTCTCACGGCGATCTACACCAATATCAGCAGCAAGGACATTTACCGCAAGCGCGTGCTTGGCGGCCTTCTCGGCGGTCCGAGCCTGCTCGACAGCCGGCCGCTCGCCGCGCTGATCGCGCGCTATGTCACCCCCGCCCTGCTCGACCGGATAGCTGCCGAGCATCGGCGGGGGCGGCGTCTGCTGGTCATGACCACGCAGCTCGACGCTCAGCAGGGCACGATCTGGGACATGAGCGCTATCGCTGCGAGTAATGAACCCGAACGTGCCGCGCTGTTTCGGCGTGTCCTGCTCGCTTCGGCGAGCATTCCCGGCGCTTTCCCGCCAGTACTGATCGACACGACAATCGGCGGTCGCCGGATCAGCGAGATGCACGTCGACGGCGGCGCCATCGGCGGTTTCTTCACGCTGCCGACAGGCTTGATCGCGGCCAACCCGGCCGCCCCGCGATCCAATGCCGCGATCTTCCTCATATACAACGGTGTCCTCGAGCCCGATTTCGAGGTGGTGAAGCCCAGAACCTTGACCATCATGTCGCATGCCCTGGGGACGGTTCTCGGCCAGCTCGATCGAAACAATGCCGACGAGCTAAAGGCCTTTGCACGGGACCGCGGCATACCGTTTCATCTCTGTGCACTGGTGCCTGCCGAAATCGATACCAAGGCCCCGCTGTTCGATCGCGACAATATGCGCACACTTTATGCCATCGGCGAGGCTCGTGCGGGCCAGGCCACCGGTTGCCTGAAGCGGCCGGCGCAGCCGGACGCGGGATTGGCCCCATGATATCGGACTGAGCGGCGGCATGTCTATCAGGCGGCGCGGGGCGGCCGCCGCCCGGGCTTTCCGAGGCGATCCGGTGGGCCTTTTGTGTAAACGTTGCGGCGAGTTTGCGACGCACGAGAAGCCGGGAAAACGGGTAAGGCCGAAGTATTTTGTTCCGGCATGAATTTGAGCCCGTTTCTCGTTGAAATTCCTTGCGAAACGGCATGGCGAGCAAAGGGCATGGCCCTGCCGGGCAGGGATCAGGTTTGATCTTCCTGTCTGTGGCGCTCAATGACTTCCGGCTCAGCTTCATCCTCGTGTTCCAGTGATGTGCGAGCATTGGGATCATGCCTCAACAACTCATCGAGTTTGGCATGGATAGCCTGTGTGTCGCGGTGCTCGGCCCGTTGGATAAACAGTGTCATCAGCCATGTGGCCAGCGTCGCATAGCCATGCCAGTCCAGTGTCTTCGGCTCAAAAATGGCCCATGCAGCGCAGTAGACCGCTAGAATGAGAAACGCCGCGGGGCGCGCCATGAGAACGCCGCAGCGCGTGAGCGTCGATCGGACATAATTCACGCGGACCTCCCAGCTTGTGGATGCCAACGAAAACGTCTCCGCTGAACGATAAGTGCCGAACTTGTGCGATTTTGATGGGCGAACCTGGAGGCCTGTTTGGACGCTGCGGTGCCCAGATGATGAGAATTATTAAATTATTCACCCGACGAGGGCCGCGTTCGGAGCTCGCCTCGAGCAGCCCAATGTCGAAGAAGGTCCACTGCTCAGGCACCAAGCGTCATCCGTGACGTTGGGTGGATGGCACTGCGCCAGGCGCAGACAATAACCGGTTGCCGATATTACGGAGGCACTGCGATGACCATCGCCGTCAACGGTACGATAGTTTCCCTGCCCGACGACCCACGCGTGTCACTGCTCGACTTGCTGCGCGAGCATCTTCACCTGCCGGGCACCAAGAAGGGCTGCAACCAGGGCGCATGCGGGGCGTGCACAGTCCTCGCCGACGGCGAACGCATTCTGTCCTGCCTCGCCCTGGCGGTGCAGTACGAAGGGCGGGCGATCACTACGGTTGAGGGCCTTGCTACGGATGAGGGGCTCCATCCCCTGCAAGCGGCCTTCATCGAGCATGACGGCTTCCAATGCGGCTATTGCACACCGGGACAGATCTGCTCTGCCATCGGCATGGCCGACGAACTGCGGCGCGGCGTACCCAGCCATGTCACGCGGGACCTTGCCGCCCCCGTGATCGCGCTCACCCACGATGAACTGCGTGAGCGGATGAGCGGCAATCTCTGCCGCTGCGGCGCGCACAACGGCATCGTCGAGGCCATTGCCGAGACGTTCGCGGAACTGGTGCCATGAGCCCGTTTCGCTATGCCCGCGCCGCCGATGTCAGCGATGCCGTGCGGCAAGCGCAGGCTGCCGGGTCCCGCTTCCTCGGCGGCGGGACCAATCTGGTTGACCTCATGCGCGAGACAGTCGAGCGCCCCACTGCTCTCGTCGACGTCACCGGCATGCCCGCCGATATCGGTGAAAGCGCCGATGGCGGGCTCGTAATCGGCGCCGCTGCGCGCAATACCGCGGTTGCCGAGCATCCACTGATCCGCACCCGCTATCCCATGCTCTCGCGCGCCATCGTCGCGGGCGCCAGCGCGCAGATCCGCAATATGGCAACGGTCGGCGGCAACCTGCTCCAGCGCACGCGCTGTGCCTATTTCTACGACAACGGCGGGTCCCGCTGTAACAAGCGCCAGCCCGGCGAGGGCTGCGATGCCATCGACGGCTTCAACCGCTACCACGCAATTCTCGGCGCATCCCCTTCCTGCGTCGCTGTCCATCCGTCCGATATGTGCGTGGCGCTTGCGGCGCTCGACGCGGCCGTGAATGTGGAAAGCGTGCACGGCGCGCGCAGTCTCCCCTTCGCCGAGCTCCACCGCCTGCCCGGCGATCTTCCGCAGATAGACACATGCCTGGAGCCCGGCGAACTCATCACCGCCCTGGTCCTGCCCCCGCTCCCCATTGCCCGGCACTCCACTTACCGCAAGGTGCGCGACCGCTCGAGCTATGCCTTTGCACTGATCTCGGTCGCTGCGGCGCTGGACGTGCAGGACGGCATCATCACCGATGTCCGTCTCGCACTGGGCGGGGTAGCGCACAAACCGTGGCGCGCTCACGAGGCTGAAGCACTGATACGCGGCAAACCACCGGAACCGGCCGTCTTTCTCGCCGCAGCAGATGCGGAACTGTCCGCAGCCCAGCCGCTGCCGGGCAACCGTTTCAAGATCGAACTGGCGCGTCGCACGATCGCAGCCGTGTTGAGCGAACTGGCAGGAGAGCAGGCATGAGCATCGCAAAAGACGCCAAGCAGGCGGCCCAGGGCGCAATGCAGGGAATGATGGCCAAGGCCGTTGCGCTGGCGCCCGACAGCTGGGTTCCCGGTGGCAAGCCCGACCCGCTGATCCAGCATCGCCATGGCCACGTCGGCCAGCCCGTCTCCCGCATCGACGGCCCGCTCAAGGTAACGGGCAATGCACGGTTCGCGGCCGAATTCTCATTCGAAGGCATGGTTTACGGCGCGCTTTCCTACGCCACGATCGCGCGCGGCCGCGTCACTGCTTTGGATACTGCCGAGGCAGAAGCGGCGCCCGGCGTGGTCGCAGTGATGACGCATCTCAATGCCCCGCGCCTGAATCCGCCGCCGGTGTTCATGTCGGCTGCCAAGGCGGCCGGCGGGGACGATCTGCCGGTGATGCAGGATGATCGGGTACACTGGAACGGCCAGCCCATCGCCGTTGTTCTGGCCGAGACGCAGGAGCAGGCCGATCATGCCGCTTCGCTTGTCCGCGCGACGTATGCGCAAGAGCCCCCCATCACCAGCTTCGCGCAGGCCATGGCGCAGGGCACTGCGCCCGGCCTGTTCATGGGGCAGCCGCTCCACAATGCCAGCGGCGATGCCGAGGCCGCCCTCGCCGCAGCAGAAGTGCGGATCGATCGCACCTATCGAACGCCGCGCCACAATCACAATGCCATCGAGCTTCACGCCGCAACCGTCGCCTGGGACGGCGACACACTGCGCATTCACGATGCTTCCCAACTCGTCGCCCACACCGCCTGGTCGATTGCGCGCATGTTCGGGATAGAGGAGAACCAGGTCGTCGTCACGTCACCCTTCGTTGGCGGCGGCTTCGGGGGCAAGTGTCTGTGGCAGCATCAGATCATCGCCGCTGCCGCGGCAAAGTTGGCGGGGCGCCCGGTCCGCCTCGTGCTCTCGCGAGAGGGTGTCTACCGGCTGGTCGGCGGGCGATCGCTGACAGAGCAGCGCGTCGCTCTCGGCGCAAACCGCGAAGGCCAACTCGCGGCGCTGATCCATACGGGCACCACCGCCAAGACCAGGCACAACGTCCTCCCCGAACCCTTTATCATGCCCACGCGAAGCGCCTACGCCGCCGAGAACCTGCTGCTCGATGTGCAGACCGTGGAACTGGACATGCTGGCCAACACCTTCATGCGCGCGCCGGGAGAATCCGTCGGCACCTTTGCGCTGGAGAGCGCCATGGATGAACTTGCCGAAGCGCTCGGCATGGATCCCATTGAACTGCGCCTGCGCAACGAGCCGGAGAAGGATCCCCTCTCCGGCCTGCCCTTCTCCTCGCGCCACTTGTCCGAGAGCTGGCGCGCCGGGGCCGAGCGCTTCGGCTGGCACTTGCGCAGTCCGCGCCCCGCAGCTCACCGCGACGGGGAATGGCTGGTCGGCATGGGCTGCGCCACCGGCACTTATCCGTATTACCGCATGCCCGGCGGCGCCGCGCGGATCACGCTGACCGACGAGGGCCGCGCCGCGGTGGATATCGCTGCGCACGAAATGGGCATGGGCACTGCGACTGCCCAAACGCAAGTCGCGGCCGAACGTCTGGGCCTCCCCCTCGATGCGGTTGCGTTCAACTATGGCGATTCCACTCTTCCCGGCGTGGTGCTGGCGGGAGGATCCCAGCAGACCGCGTCCATCGGTGCCTCGGTTATCGCAGCGCACCGCGCGCTGGTGAGAGAACTGCTGCGGATCGCCGGGAACGATTCCCCTCTCGCAGGGCTCGGTCCGGACGAAGTGGCCGGGCGCGACGGGGGCCTCTGCAAGCACGACGCGCCCGATCGCCAGGAAAGCTATGCCTCGATTCTCCGGCGCGCCGGGCAGAAAAGCCTCACCGTCGAGGCGAGGCCGCCCGATCCGCTCGAAACCATGCACTGGTCGATGCACAGTCATGCCGCGATGTTCTGCGAAGTGCGCGTGAATGCGGTGACAGGCGAGCCGCGCATCAGCCGCTTCCTCGGATCGTTCGACTGCGGGCGCATCCTCAATCCGAAGACTGCCGCCAGCCAATTTCGGGGCGGCATCATCATGGGCATGGGCCTTGCGCTGATGGAGGAGACCCAGTTCGACGAGCGCAGCGGACGGGTGATGAACCCCAGCCTCTCGGAATATCACGTACCCGTGCACATGGACGTTCCGGAAATCGACGTGATCTGGAATGACATAGCCGATCCCCACACCCCGATGGGCGCCCGCGGCATCGGCGAGATCGGGATAACCGGCACCGCCGCTGCCATTGCCAATGCGGTCTACAACGCCACGGGCAAACGGGTGCGCGATCTGCCGATCACGCTCGATAAATTGCTTTGACGTTTCGCCTGCGCCAATCTTGGAAACCCATTCGCGACCTCAAAGCCTCTGGCTCGAACTGGCGCCGTGCGAGGGGCAGCGCGATGCCCTGGCGTTCCGGGCGTAGGGTCCCCTAACTACGCCGCGCGCGGGCGCGTACACGAAAGCAGGCGGTGCCAGCCAAACTTCTTTCCATTTCAATTAGCCAAGCCGCAAACTTCAACCAATAACTTCGCCAACTCATCTATCGAATAAGGCTTGTGCAGCAACTTGAAATCTTGGCTGGGTTCTTCAGCGAGAACATGGCTGTAGCCGCTAGTCAGCACCACTTTGACATTGGGCCAACGGGCACGCACCTTTCTGCCGAGTTCGACCCCGTCAATTCCCGGCATAACGACATCGGTAAAGACGACGTCGATCGCCTCATGCTCCCTTTCCAGCACGGCGAGGGCCTCGGATGCGCTGGCCGCATAGAACGTCTTGTAACCAAGGTCCACGAGCAGCTGCGAAGCAAACTCGCCCACTTGGTCATTGTCCTCCACAATCAGTATACTCGCTTCGGTTGCTGACGTTGGATTTTCGACCAAAGACCTCTGGAGTTCCTGCGAAGCCTCGACCCGGATCAGGTAGAGGCTAATTGTAGTGCCCTGCCCCAATTCACTATCTATGCCGATTTCGCCGCCGGACTGCTTCGTGAAGCCGTAAACCTGACTCAGCCCCAGACCTGTTCCCTTGCCAATTTCCTTCGTGGTGAAGAAGGGCTCGAAAATATGATCGAGCTGATCAGCGGGTATGCCCGATCCATCATCGGCAACGGATATTCTGACGAATTTTCCCTCTGAACCGGCATGGCTACGCAGCGGCGGAATCGCCTCGACCGCGTCGATCCCGATGACCAGTCGACCTTCTCCGTTCATCGCATCGCGCGCGTTCACTGCCATGTTCACAACTGCCGTTTCGAACTGACTGACATCGACTTCGACATAACAGGATCCGACATCACCATCGACGCGCAGGTCGATCCTCGAGCCGACGACTGTTCGGATCATATCCGCTATGGCAGTCACCCTCACGGCAGGGTCAAAGACCTCCGGGCGCAGCGCTTGTCGTCGTGCGAAGGCAAGGAGTTGGCCGGTGAGTTTGGCCGCGCGGTCAGCCGTTTCAGCGATAGCAGTGACATATTTTTGCTGTTTTTCCGGAGTGATATTCGGACGGGCCAGCAAATCCGCAGACGAGCGTATGATCGTCAGAAGATTATTGAAATCATGGGCAACTCCGCCAGTCAGTTGCCCGATCGCTTCCATCTTCTGCATATGACGAATCTGGTTCTCGGAAACCATCAACTCCAGCGAGCGTTCTTCGACGCGCTTTTCCAGAGTCTCATTGAAATGTCGCAAAGCCGCCTCGACATCACGCTGGTGCTCTTCGGCTTGACGCAAAGCTTTGCAGGTGCGCTCCAGTTCCTGTTCCCGTACACGCAGAGATTCTTCGGCAATCGTCCGCTCGAGAAGATCCGCCGCCTGCCGCGCCACGATGTCGAGCAGGCGAATATCGCGTTCTGACGGTTGATGCGGCTCGGCCCAATGTGTCGAGATCATCCCAAGCAGACGTCCACTGCGCGAGAGGAGCGGTGTCGTCTGAGCGGATCGAATTCCTGCGCGGCGGAAAGCGGTCAGATCCTCCGTCCCGGCAATATCCCGCCATTCCTCAAAATCAGGGATGATCGCGCGCTGGCCGAGCTTGAGGGCCATTGTACAACTGCTGTAGGCGGCGGGGCTCACCCACTGCCAGAACTCGACGGCCTCGGGTGGCAGGCCGCGGTGGCTCAAGAGTTGAAGTTTCCCGCCATTCCCAGCAGGATCATCCGGCGGACACAGCAACTGCATCGTCCCGAATTGCGAGCGCGTAATCGATACCGCAGCGTCCACGATCTTCCCGTAAAGGCGGGTAAGATCATGTTCACCGATCAGCTCGACACTGATGGTGTGAAGGAGCTCGATATCGGTAAAATCGCACCCGGACGCATTAGTCGTACCGACAACCGACGCTGCGAAATTAGCACTCAGAACATCGGTCATTATTGCACTCGGGAAAAGCGAAAGTCGCGAACGCATAGCATACCAGGGACCATTGAACACGCACGCGTTTACCGCTTCGCGCATTTCGGCGGTCCGGCACATAACTTCTAAACAATTTCAACCTAAATGAACAGAAGCGTGTCGAGGCTGAAAGCGGGGTTAACATCAGCACAGTCGACAAGGCTTTACGGGATGCGCCAGAATACACTCATTATGGGACGAGGCGAACGTTTGCCTGGGAACATCGGCTCCATCGCGCGACTTTGAGAAGGGAGCTCGCCAGGCGCACGCATGCTACCTCGGCTACCGTTCAGGAGATGTCCACATGCCCTCCCCCAAGGATGATCGCAGCCCTGCCATGGATAACGCGCTCGGCAGCATTCCTCCTGGCTCCGGGCAAGACAAAGTTGAAGCCCATGCCGGCAATGCAGGAGAACTCCATCAGGATGTGGCCGGAAAGCAGACTTCTCCAAGCGCTTATCTCACGGACAATTTCGGGCATCGGATTTCTGACAATCAGAACAGTCTGAAAGCCGGCGAACGCGGACCGGCACTTCTGGAAGATTTTATCCTCCGGGAGAAGATCTTCCATTTCGATCACGAACGCATTCCCGAGCGCATCGTCCACGCCCGGGGGAGCGGTGCACATGGCGTGTTCGAGTGCACTCAAGCCATCCCTGAGCTGACCAAGGCGTCGATCTTTCAGGAGGCCGGCAAGACGTGCCCGGTCTTCGTGCGCTTCTCGACCGTCGCCGGCGGCGCGGGATCGGTCGACACGCCTCGCGATGTGCGTGGTTTCGCGGTCAAATTCTACACCGAGACGGGCAACTGGGACTTGGTGGGCAACAACATCCCGGTCTTCTTCATCCAGGATGCCATCAAGTTCCCGGATCTGGTCCATTCGGTGAAGATGGAGGCGGATCGCGGCTATCCGCAAGCCGCATCGGCGCATGATACCTTCTGGGACTTCGTCTCGCTGATGCCGGAATCGCTGCACATGATCATGTGGGCCATGTCCGACCGGGCGATTCCCCGTTCCTTTCGAATGATGGAAGGTTTCGGCGTGCACACCTTCCGCTTCGTCAACGAAAGCGGAGAGGGCAAGTTCGTCAAGTTCCATTGGCGGCCTGTACTGGGCATGGAATCGCTGGTCTGGGACGAGGCGGTGAAGATCGCCGGTGCCGATCCCGATTTCCACCGGCGCGACTTGTTCGAAGCGATTGCCGGTGGCGGATTCCCTGCCTGGGATCTGGGCGTGCAGGTCTTCGACGAGGAATGGGCCGCCGGGCAGCCTTACGACGTGCTCGATGCGACGAAGCTGATCCCTGAAGAGGAGATTCCGCTGCAAGTGGTCGGCAGGCTCACGCTCGACCGCAATGTCGACAATTTCTTCGCCGAAACCGAGCAAGTGGCTTTCTTGCCCAGCAACGTGATCCCCGGCATCGATTTCACCAACGATCCGCTGTTGCAAGGCCGCCTGTTCTCTTATCTGGACACCCAGAAGTCGCGGCTGGGTACAACCAACTTCCACCAGATCCCCATCAATGCGCCCAAGTGCCCGTTCCACAATTTCCAGCGCGACGGCATGATGCAGACCCTGGTGCCCACCGGCCGCGCCAATTACGAGCCGAACAGTCTGGCGCAAGCGGGAGAGGATGCCGGCCCACGCGCGTGCCCGGACACTGGTTTCGCCAGCTTCCCCGAAAATGCCGAACGTAATGACCCGGCCGAAAAGCTGCGCATCCGCGCGGAGCTGTTTGCCGATCATTACAGTCAGGCTGCGCTGTTCTATCACTCGCAGACCGAAAATGAGCAGGCGCACATCGCCTCGGCCATCGTCTTCGAACTATCGAAAGTCGCTCTTGCGCACGTGCGGCTGCGGGTCGTCGCACATTTGCGCAACATCGATGAGGACCTTGCCCGGCGTGTCGCCGAAGGGCTCGCCATCGACGTGCCTGAAAAGGCCAAAGCGGCGCGCGCGCCGATCCAGATGAAACCCTCAGATGCGCTCTCGATTCAGAAGAAAGCGCTCGACACGCTGCAAGGGCGCAAGATCGGCATCCTTTTCGCTGAAGGGTCAGACAAGGCGGCGATCGACAGTCTCAAGAAAGATATCGAGAGTGCAGGTGGAACCGCCTTTCTGGTGGCACCCAAAGTCGGCGGCATCCCCGTTAAAGGCGGAACACTGGAGGCCGACGGCCAGCTCGCTGGTTCTCCTTCGGTCATCTTCGACGCAGTCGCCTCGATCCTGATGCCGGAGGCGGCAGAGAAATTGGCGACGCAAGGCGCAGCCGTGCAATGGTTCATGGACGCCTATGGTCATTGCAAGACGATTGCCCATTGCCCCGGGACACAAGTGATCCTCGATAAGGCCGGTGTCCAAAAGGACGAAGGCGTCATTCCCGTCAGCGATTTTCTGAAGCGCGGCGCGAGCAGAAACTGGGGCCGCGAGCCCAAAGTCCGCGATCTGGCCTGAAGGCGGCCGCGAGGCGGCCGGCCGGAGCTGGAAGGTTCGCCAAAACTCTGTTCACAGATGTATTGGCTTCGCCCGATCGCGGCCGATATGCCGCTCATGCATCGCAGTTCGCCCGGAAATTGGACAAGTCAGCCTAGTGGCTATCGCTTGTCGTTGTGGCGACTGCCGGGCACAGCAAAAGGCCGCTCTTCCAAACGAAGAGCGGCCTCAATGTGTTCTTAGGCCTTATCAGAACCCGGCTTGCCCGTCTTGGGGGGCTTGCCGTCCTCGATGCGGCCTTCATTTCGCAGATCGCGGCCTTCCTGTGCCTTCTGCTGGCTCTTGGCCGACTTGCCGTGCTCGTTGGCTTCTTCCTTCACGTAGCCGGCTGCTTCCTTGATTTCACCTTTAATGCTCATCGAACTCTCCTGTGGCACTTCATGTGGCCTGCTACTGAAGTGCACGAGACGCGAAAAAGGTCCCAAGAACACGCTTGGTATCGGATTGAACGCGGCAAGGCGCGCTATATCCGAGATGCCGCAGTTATGAGCTGCCTAAGAGCGACAGTTCCGAACGGAATAGCGGCGCGCTCTTTTTAAGCCCCCGATGCTGCCAGCGATGTCGCAGCGTGGCAATCGGCGGCATGCCGGTGCAAGGCCTGGGTGCGCATCAAATGATATTTCCATATGTTTGCGATGCGGCGCGTTGTCCAATTGCCGTAGGCGGCTCCCCTTCGGATCGTCTGCGTTTCGATTGCTCACGCAAAGTTGACCGCTCAGTCTCAAGAGGGGAGTGCGGCCCTTCTCAATGCCGGGACCGACCGGATCACGAATTTTTCGAGTTCCACGACAAGGAAAACAATGGCGCCGCCCGCGAGTAGCCACAACCAAGCCGACACCGACAAGCCCTCCGTATCAAAAATGGCCTGAAACGGCGGAACGTAAGTAAACATGAGCTGCAAAATCACGACGATCCCAATTCCGTACCAAAGCACGGGATTGTCCATATGCGCACGCAGCTTAAGAGACGAATCGAGTAAATAACGGCTGTTGAGCAGGTAGAAAGCCTGGCCCACCGTTATCGCATTGACAGCTGCGGTGCGCGCGAGCGTATCCGAGACGCCCTGCCCTTTCATCCAGAAGAATGTGGCAAGGGTATAAAGGACCAGAGCTGCCCCGACGAAAAGGATACGCCATATTCCGAATCCCGTGACGATCGGACGGTCGGTTTCTCGAGGGGGTCGCTGCATCACATCGACTTCATGCGGCTCGAACGAAATGGCCAGGCCCAAGGCTACCGAAGTCACCATGTTCACCCATAGCACTTGCGGAGCGGTGATCGGCAGGGTGAAAGCGAACAGGATGGCAACCGCAATTACCCCGCCTTGGGCAATATTGGTCGGCAACAGAAAAAGCATGGCCTTCTCTATGTTATTGTAGATTGTGCGCCCCTCCTTCACCGCTGCGGAAATCGACGCAAAATTGTCATCGGCCAAAATCATCCCTGCGGCCTCCTTTGTCACTTCCGTCCCTTTGATGCCCATGGCGACGCCGATGTCGGCCTTCTTGAGCGCCGGTGCGTCATTCACGCCATCGCCGGTCATCGCGACGATCTGCCGATTGGCCTGGATTGCCTTGACGAGCCGAAGTTTGTGTTCGGGACTTGCTCGGGCGAAGACGTCGACTTCGCGAACGCATTCTTGCAGTGCTGCGTCATTCATAGCCTCGATTTCGGTGCCGGCCACGGCTGTTCTGCCATCACCGATGCCCAGCATCTTGGCGATGGCCGCGGCCGTTATCTTGTGATCCCCAGTGATCATCGTTACCCGGATGCCGCCATCGTGGCATTCCTTTACGGCGTCTACGGCTTCCTTGCGCGGCGGGTCCATGAGGCCCACGAGCCCGAGCAGAATGAGCGTCTTGGGCAAGCGGTCGGGGGCCAGAGTGCCGGCGGCCAGTCCTGGTTGGGGCAACCACGCAAGCCCCAGCACCCTCTCGCCCTGTCCTGCGAGCCGATCCCCCTCGCGCATGAACCGCTCGCGATCGAGCGGCACCGGACCTGTAGCCGTCTGCTGACGGTTGCAGTGCTCGAGGATCACTTCCGGTGCCCCTTTTACCAACAGCATATCGCCATCCGCTGCGCGATTCAGCGTGGCCATAAACTTGTGTTCGGATTCGAAGGGAATGGCATCTATCCGCGGCGCGGCCAGCCGTTCCTTGGCGCGGTCCATGCCAAACTTAAAAGCCAACGGAAAAAGTGCACCTTCGGTCGGATCCCCCTCGACCTTCCACTTGCCGTCTTCTTCAAAAAGCTCGGCGTCGTTGCAAAGCAGCGACACACGGCCGATCTGTCTTAGCACTTCCGTCGTTGCGTCGATTGACTTGCCCTGGGCCATCACGCTTCCCTCCGGGGCGTAACCGTTCCCGGTGATTTCGTAGCTGGAATCCGCGGTGACGAGAGAGGTCACCATCATTTCCATGAGCGTCAGGGTGCCGGTCTTATCCGAACATATGCGCGCAACCGAGCCCAGCGTCTCCACTGCGGGCAACCGCCGGATAATGGCATGGCGTTGGGCCATGCGCTGCACACCAATGGCAAGCGTGATTGTGATCAGCGCAGGTAAACCCTCCGGGATCAAAGACACAGCGATGCCTACGACTGCCTGGAACAGCTCCACGAAAGTCTTCTGCCCAAGCCAATGCCCCCAAGCGAAGAGCAGTACGCTGATTATCGCGATGGAAGCGGTAATGACGTAGCCAAACGTCTTGATCTGCCGTAGCAGCGGCGTCTCAACGGTTTTGACCTCGGCAAGCATCTGGTTGATGCGGCCCAGTTCGGTCTGGCTGCCACTGGCGACCACGATGCCGCTGGCCCGGCCGGAAACGACCATCGTGCCGGAGAAAGCCATATTTTCACGGTCGCCGACCGTGGCCTGAGCTGGCACAGGCTCGCTGGTCTTCTCTGCCGGGACGGACTCTCCGGTCAATGCCGCCTCTTCGGTGCGCAAATTCTTCGTTTCCACAAGCCGCAGATCTGCCGGGATCTTGTCTCCGGATTCCAGCAATACAATGTCGCCCGGCACGAGATTCTCCGCCGGGATCAGGCGCGCTTCTCCCCCGCGCCGCACACGGGCCTCAGCGGAAAGCATATCCCGGATGGAATCCAGCGCCTTTTCCGCCCGTCCTTCCTGCACAAAGCCTAAAAGAGAATTGAGCACGACAACAGCAAAGATAATCGATGCGTCGAGCCAAAGGCTCAGCATTAGCTTGATGAATCCGGCGGCCAGCAACACATAAATGAGAATATTATTGAGCTGGGCAAGGAACCGAATGAGTGGCCCTTTCTTTTTGCCCTGTGGCAAGCGATTGAGTCCGTAAATTCGCAATCGATCAGAAGCTTCGTGCGTGTCGAGGCCGTTGACTGGATCGACACGGAATTGTTGTGTGACCTGCGCCACGGACATTGCATGCCACAGCGCATTGTCGGGCTCCGTCGTTTCAACTGGACTCATGCTCGCTTCCTCCAGACGGGATCCCTTGTGATCAAGAACGCTTGTTCCGCCGCAGCAAAAGATGGGCCTCTCAAGGCCGCGCCTAATCGATTATCCGATCACGGATGCGCGGTAAGGTTTCTTAAGAGCGTCTCTGATGTCCATCCAGGCCTGCCCAAACCAGGCGACCCCCGGTAATGTTACAAAATGCAGCGGCTCAATTTACATTTAGCGCTCCGATTTGACCACCAGATCAAAGATTGATCATCTGGAGGCTCAACGTCGGACGCGCCAATGACCAAGTGACCCTATCCAGAATCCGATCTGTGCCAGAGTCAAATAGCGCGTCTTTGGCCTTCGAATCTCCAGATTTTTCACAATTTAGAGTCGACGATTCGAGGGTATTTAAATTTCACTTACTCTCTTATAATTTATCTCGATAAAAGTAGACAATCCTTCCTAAATTTCCTCCCGCCAAGCATTTTTGCCCATCCCGCGAAGCGGGAGACTGAATGGGATATATTGGAGGGGAGCGGCATATCGCCTACGTTCTGCGAAATCGTCGAACGTTTAAGCTCAGCTCGAAACCACGTCATCGTGGCGAACATGCAAAATCATGCCCCGGGAATTCGCTGAGCCAGTCAAGGGCCGATGTTGATCCTTTGATTTCAAGGCGGAGGCTGAGAGATCTTTAGACAGTTCGTTTGCTCCTCGATCACCAAAGCGGGAACCAGGTCAGAAGCCGGAAGCATGCACGCGGAGTTAGGGCGAAAATCTATATCGTGGGCGGAGAACTCAACCTGCGATGGTCCGGGCCCGCCTCCGGATCGTAGGGCCTCTGGCGGGGTGAAGGGTATGAACCGCAAGGAATGGCTAACCTTCGATGCCATTCTATGGCAAGCTGCGCCAGACGTCCCGTCCGGCTTCACCGCGGGCTGGGCGGCACTCCTGGCCTTTTAGTTTACGGGCTCTCGGGGCACTCGAACAGGCGCGACCCTTTAGATGCCTTCGCCGTCGGTCTTGTAACAGCGCAAGGACAGACTCTGCCAATTCTGCGAGACGCGTTTGCAGCGGTGCATTCGCTGATGCAGAAGTTTCTTACAGGTCAATCCGCATAGACCTGTAAGAAAATCGGAGAGCAATTTTTGCCAGCGAGTAAAGGAATTACAGCCGCATACAGTGTGCAGCGCTCATTTCCTGCAACGAAGCTACAGTTAGGGTCCCTCAGGAGGCATGATGCAATCGTGCCCCGCAGCCGGCAAAGCTGAGGCCAGGGTTCGCTCGCTTCGGCGTTAGCCTGGTCAGGAAAGGTTAAGGCCTTCCATCTCCATCAGCCGTTCGGCGGCGAACGAGGTCATTATGCGTGGAACACTGCGTGCGGGGCCTTCTCTGGCAGCGAACGCGTGCGTCACCTGATCGGTGATCGTGAGCCTTCTATGAGGTTTCAGCTTTCAGCCCAAGCCGATCCGAAAATCACGGTGACCACCTCAATGACAGCCACCTCCTCCTGCGTGATGGACCGCCGTGTCCACTCGGCTCTGAGGGAGCCGCACTACTACGTGGCTGCAGTCAATTCTCACGCATCTGGGTCGCGGCATGCCATGGCCGGTTAACGGCCATTTCTGCTCTGTTTGCAGGGATAGGGCAGGAGCTTTGTCGTCGCGGACAGAGCAGCACTTCTTCCCAGCAACGCGCCATTGAATGCCCTGTTTGCCAAGCACTGAAATCGAATCCTCAATTTTGGGTCTTGATCGTTATCGCGAGTCTGAACATATTTTGGCCGACAGGTCCCGCCTGTCGCAACGAGGAGCATTGGAAGAAAGGAGACAACGCAATGTCCCTCACCAAATTTCGTCACCCGCTCGAATTCATCGAACGCCCTCAGCTTGAGCCTGAGGTAAAGCGCGCGATCTTGGCGTCATGGACTTTAAATGAATCTGCCGCGGAGGGTGCGCCAGATCCGAAGCGGCCGCCGGGCGCATCGGAACCGGTCCGGTTCAACGGCATTATATCTGCCATGCGAACTCTTGGTAACCGCGAGGCATGACGATGGCCGAAAAACTCTTCAGCCTCCTGCGCAAAGAGCGCGAACGCTTGGAATTGGAAATCGCGATCATCGAAGCGAATGGTCGAGCGAGTCAGCACGAGATTCGGCGTCTGAAAGCTCTTCATCGAGCGGTGAATGAACAAATCGGCTGCTGGATGCGAGATCTTCACGGCAACGAGACAGACTGCTTGAGGCGAGCGGCGTAATTTATCGGTGGGCCGCAAGCAGGTAAAACGGCGGTCCACCTCGCCCTTTCTTCTGACGCGCATCCTCGCGCATGATCGAACGCGATGCGCAAATTGAGTTCGCAGTCACCTCGCGCCCTATTGCCCTAGAGGGCAGATTTGCCCCCTTGATCCTGCGGGGGCGCTCGCTTTCGGGGAACGCGGTGTTGGCAAACATAAGGCAGCCGCAGTCCTGAAAATTAACGCTGCCCATTCTTTGGAACGGCAGCCCGCGATCGGCTCAAAACAATCCAAAGATCCGAGATATTTTCAGCATTGTGAGCCGCGCTGTTCTCCTGCTCGATGATCAACGCCCCCCGCCTCCAGCCTCCAGCCTCCAGCCTAGGGCCCTGCTGGAGGCGAGCGTTCCAAAGCGTTCCTTCGCTGCATGGCTGCCGCCGAACTCTCCATTCCAACCCGTAAGTTATGAAGGCACGGAACATTCCAGGAGGTGCGCCATTCACACCAGACGGCCGTGAACATTTGTGGAGCGCGAATGATGGATTTTCCCCGGATGCAGCGCAAGGCAAGTGGCTTGCCATCCCTCATTCTCGGAACCGTCATCGCTCTGATCGGCCTCCTGTTGGCAATCGGCGGCTTCTACCTCGCGGTGCTTGGCGGCTCGCTCTATTACGTCCTCACCGGCATCGCGCTGCTGGTTTCCGGCGCGCTGCTGATCCGCCACAACATCCTGGGAGGGTGGCTGTACTGCGGAATCTTTGTGCTGACGGTCATCTGGGCGCTTGCCGAAGCGGGGCCCAACAACTGGGCTCTGGTGCCGCGCGTGATTGCGCCGCTGGTACTGCTGGTCGCGACCCTGTTGGTGATGCCCACGCTGTCCGCAAGTCCACATCGCTGGAAGTTGGCACTGTGCGCCAGTGCTGCAGCGGTGCTGCTGACGGCGGTGACCGGGCTGATGTTCGCTCGCATGGCCGAGACCGGCCCGAATTCTCCGCTTCCCGATCTTCGTTTCGAAATGGGCGATCCGTCGCGCTTTGCCGCAGGTGATGACTGGCCGGCCTATGGCGGCACCGATGCGGCGCGTCGATTCTCACCGCTAGGACAGATCACGCCGGAAAATGTGAAAAATCTGGAGCGCGTCTGGGTCGCACACACCGGCGACATGCCTTCTTCGAGCAAAGTCGCCAAGACCTACGGAGGGGAGAACACACCGCTGAAAATCGGCGACATGCTCTACGTTTGCACTCCCAAGAACATCGTGGTCGCATTTGACCCTGCGACCGGTAAGCCGCGTTGGAGGTTCGACCCGAAAGTTTCCGATGAAGCGATCCCGTACACGGCGGCCTGCCGCGGAGTGAGCTACTTCGTAGTTCCCGGCGTTCCTGCAGATCAACCCTGCGCGAAGCGCATCATCTACGGCACGCTTGATGCGCGCCTTTTCGCGATCGATGCCCGGACAGGTGTTCGCTGCGCCGCCTTCGGCTCCAACGGCGAGGTCGATACCAAGATCGGAATGGGAGACACGCCTCCGGGCTACGTCTCCATCAATTCCCCGCCGACCATCGTGCGGGGCGTGGTGGTGACGGGCCACCAGGTTCTGGACGGCCAGGATCGCTGGGCCCCATCGGGGGTCATCCGGGGGTATGACGCGGTCACCGGCAAACTGCGCTGGGCCTGGGACATGATGCATCCCGACTGGAACGGTTACCCGCCGCCGGGCCAGACCTGGGCGCGCGGCACTCCGAACATGTGGACGATCGCCAGCGGGGACGAGCAGTTGGGACTCGTCTACCTGCCGATGGGCAATTCGGCGGCAGACTACTACTCCAGTCTGCGCCGCCCTCAGGAACGCGACTTCTCGACCTCGTTGGTGGCGCTGGACGTGACCACGGGCAAGCCGCGCTGGAAGTTCCAGGCCGTTCGCGACGATGTGTGGGACTATGACTTCGGAGCCCAGGCGACGCTGGTGGATTACAAGGGCACCCCTGCGCTGGTGCTGCCTTCCAAACAGGGTGATATCTACGTGCTGGACCGCCGCACGGGCCAGCCGCTTACGCCAGTCGGCACAATCAAGGCGCCGGGCGGCGGGGTGGAGCCGCAGCAGCGCGCACCTATTCAGCGGGTTTCCTTGTGGCATACCCTGCGCAAAGGCAACCTCACCGAACGCGACATGTGGGGCATGTCACCTATCGACCAGATGATCTGCCGCATCCAGTTCCGCAAAGCGAGCTACAAAGGTTTCTTTACGCCGCCAGAGAGCGACCGTCGCTCGATCGAGTATCCCGGCTACAACGGCGGCACCGATTGGGGCGGCATCGCGGTCGATCCACGTCGCGGGGTGATCGTCGCCAATTACAATGACATGCCCAATTATGTCCGGCTCGTTCCGCGCGCCGAGGCCGATCGGAAGGGGTGGGCCCCGCGCGACCAGGCCCGAGGAAAAATCGGCGGCGCCGAGGGCGCGGGCGACCCGCAAGCCCACACCCCCTATGCCATTGACGTGAATGCGGGTTGGCGTCTGCCGCTGACCGGCATGCTCTGCAAACAGCCTCCTTACGGCGGTATCCGCGCCATCGACATGGCAACGGGCCGCACGATCTGGGACAAGCCACTGGGCGAAGCGCGCACCAACGGCCCGTTCGGCATCCCTTCGATGCTGCCCTGGACCATCGGCACCCCTAACAACGGCGGCTCCGTCGTAACGGCGGGAGGCGTAATCTTCGTAGCGGCCGCTACCGACAACCTAATCCGTGCCATCGACCTGAAAACAGGCAAAGTGCTATGGAAGGACGTGCTGCCGGCGGGCGGCCAGGCAACACCGATGACCTACATGGTCAACGGCCGGCAGTACCTGGTCATCGCACCCGGTGGCCATCACTTCATGGAGACGCCGATCGGCGATGAAGTGATTGCCTACGCCTTGCCGCAACGATGACTGATAACAATAGGGCTGCCTGTAGCAGAGCATTTGAACTGAGAACGGGGAGGGGATGAGGCTCTGGCAGGCTAGGCTCACTTGCCGAGTTCGCGACCGGAAAGCTGCCCATCTGTTCCTTTCTCGCTCGCCGAACCGCCAGCGTCGCCAGGCTCTCGCTGTGTCGTGGGCAATCTTGCGGCCAACGACGGAAGAGACAAATTTACCGATCACGTCAAGCCTCCCCTTAAGGCATAAGTATCGCCATCGAAACGCGGATACCTAACCAACGCCCCGCCGTGTCTCGGAAGGGACAAATACCCGGGTAGCAGTGCAAGGCGGAATTGCTTTCGCTTCTGAGGCGCGCATTTCCGGCGATACATGGCTGATATGGCGCTTTCTTACAGGTCAATTGCAGTGAGCTGTAAGCGTGTCGCAGGGCGATTTTGCCGATTCGTAAACGAACACCAGGCTTGGTCCGATTAAATTGCTCGTCTCGTTGAACGACGATGCAAATTTGAGGGCCTTCAGGGGGCACTCCCGCCACCACCCGAACTTCAAGCCTGCGGTCCGGACGTGATCGTCTCACCATGGTCGAACGTACAGGCTTTTGTCCTCGATATTGGCATAGCTTGGTAGCGACGCATCAAGCCAGTGCACGGTCGGCCGTCCCTCGGGGTATCCGTGCGGTGAACACGCTGCCCTTGCCCGCGCCGCCGCTGGCCACGGTGATCGTTCCGCCGTGCAGGGCAAGAAGCTGATGTACCAGCGCGAGGCCGACCCCAAGCCCGCCCGCCGCGTGTTGCCGGTGATCGGGAACCTGCACGAAAATCTGGAAAATCCGCGACTGCATATCAGCCGGAATACCCACGCCGTTATCGGCGACCTCGATCTCCACATAGTCTGCCGTCGCGCGGGCCCGTAGCGAAATCTCGCCGCCCTTCGGCGTATATTTCCCGGCATTGTTGAGCAGGTTCGCGACGACTTGCGCCAAACGGGTGTGGTCGGCCTCCAGCCAGACCGGCTCGGCCGGAATGTCGGTGGTGAACCGGTGCCCGGCACTTTCCAGATTGTTCCGGCACCCCTGGATGGCAGAACGCAGGATGGTCTGAAGTTCGATGCGCTCCTTTTGCAGCGAGATCTTGCCCTCGCTGATACGCGCGGTGTCGAGCAGATCCTCGATAAGGCGCGAGAGGTGGAATATCTGAAGCTCCATGCTCTCGCGGATCGTCACGCTCTCGTCCGCCGAGCGGCGTTGCAGGAGTTGCAAGCCGGAACTGAGCGCCGCCAGCGGGTTGCGCAATTCGTGCCCCAGCACCGCCAGGAACTCGTCCTTGCGCCGATCCACTTCCTGAAGCGCCTGCGAGGCCGCCTTCAGTTCGTCGCGCTGTGCCGCCACCAGCTGACGCTGGCGGTGGAGTTCGAAGAAGACATTCGCCTTGCTGCGCAGGATGTCCGCTTCGATCGGCTTCTGGATGAAATCGACGGCACCTGCCTCATAGCCCCGGAATCGGCGCTGTTTGTCGGCGCTTCCGGCCGTGACGAAGATGATCGGAATATGCCGCGTACGCTCGCTGCCGCGCATGAATTCGGCAAGTTCGAAACCGTCGACTTCGGGCATCTGCACATCGAGAAACGCCAGCGCCACTTCGTGTTCGAGCAGCAATTCTAGCGCCTCGTCCGCCGAGCGGGCGGTCAGCAGGACCAGTCCGTCGCGCTTCAGCAGCGCCGCAAGCGCGATGAGGTTCTCATCAAGATCGTCGACCAGCAGAAATTTAACCGGGGGAGTCATGCGCCCTCACCCTTCCCGACTTCCAGGAGAAAGTCCGCGATCCCGGCCAGCGACAGCACGCGCGCCTCGGGACATTCGGACAGCGGCGCCAGCATGTTGCCGCCGTCCGCCGGGATATGGACCACGATCAGGATCGGCAGCGGGAACGTCGGCGGCAGTGCGGGCAGGACCTCCGAAAGCGCCTGAATGGCGCCGGCCGAGGCGCCGATCACAACTGCGCGGGGGACGGGAGTGCGCGGGATGGGAATATCGGCCGTCATACCTCGCGCTTTCTGTAGATTTTTTCCTCGCGCACGAAGTCGCTGAAGGCGTCGGCATGGGCCGAAAAGCGCATGCTTTCCTTGGCGCCCAGACCCATGAAGCCGCCGCGGATCAACGAATCCCGGAAAAGGCCAATGGCCCGGTCCTGCAACTCGCGGTCGAAATAGATCAGCACATTGCGACAGGAAATCAGGTGCATCTCCGAGAATACGGCATCGGTGACCAGACTGTGGTCCGAGAATACCACACGATCCCGCAGGCTCTTGTCGAAAACGGCGTTGCCATAGGCCGTGCTGTAATAGTCCGAGAGCGACGACCGGCCGCCCGAGGCACGATGGTTTTCGGTGAAGGTCCTGATCCGGTCGAGCGAGTAGATCCCGCGCGAGGCCATGTCGAGCGCGTCCTGGCTGATATCGGTCGCGTAGAACAGCGTCCGTTCCTCCAGCCCTTCCTCGCGGAACAGGATCGCGAACGAGTGCAGTTCCTCCCCCGCGCTGCACCCGGCGATCCAGACCTTGAGCGAGGGGTAGGTGCGCAAATGCGGCACCACTTTCTCGCGGATCGCCTTGAAGTACGACGGGTCGCGAAACATCTCGCTGACCTGGACCGTCAGAAAGCTCAGCAGCCGGGGCAGCATGGCCGGATCGTGCAGCAGGGCTTCCTGAAGTCCTGAAAACGTCTCGAACCCGAGCTGCCCGCGCGCCTGACGCAGGCGGCGGCGCAGCGACGCCTGCGAGTATTTGCGGAAGTCGTAGTGGTAGCGCTGGAACAGCGCTTCCAGCAGCAACCGGATCTCGATATCCTCGACCGCGTCCGACATTTAGCGCGGCATCCAGACGCGGACGAGCGACAGCAGTTTGTCGACATCGAGCGGCTTGGCCATGTAGTCGTTCGCGCCCGCCTCGATGCAGCGCTGCTGGTCGTCCGGCATGGCCTTGGCCGTCAGCGTGATGATCGGCAGCTTCTTCCAGCGCGGATCGGTCCGAATCTCCCGCGTTGCCGTCAGCCCGTCCATCACCGGCATCATCACGTCCATGAGCACGAGGTCGATGGCCGTGCCGCCGTCAGCGGCCGATTTCTCCAGCTTGTCGATCGCGTCCCGCCCGTTCCTGGCAACCTCGATGATCGCGCCGCGCGGTTCGAGGATGTTGGTCAGCGAGTAGACGTTGCGCACATCGTCCTCGACAAGGAGAATCCGCCGTCCTTCGAGAATGGCGTCGCGGCTGCGCGCCTGCTGGATCATGCGCTGCTGTTCGGGCGGCAGCTCGGTCACCACCTGGTGGAGGAACAGCGTCACCTCGTCCAGCAGCCGTTCCGGCGAACGCGCGCCCTTGATGATGATCGAATCCGAATAGCGCCGCAGACGCTGCTCGTCGTCGGGCGACAGGTCGTGCCCGGTATAGACGATCACCGGCAGGACGCCGTGGCGGCCTTCCTTTTTCAGCGTCTCCAGCAGTGCGAAGCCCGATGCATCGGGCAGGTTCAGGTCAAGCACCATGCAATCGAAAGTCTCGCGTTCAAGTCGCTCCAGACATTCCGCCGCCGTGCCCACGCCCACCGTCTCCACGCCCGCCGTGGCGAGCAGGCTGGCGACGGCGTCGCGCTGCACCTGATCGTCCTCGACGATGAGGACGCGGCGCACGCTCTGCGCCATCTTGGCGGCAAGCGCCTTGAGCACTTCGACCAGCTCGTCGCGCTTCACCGGCTTGACCAGATAGCCGATCGCCCCCAGCGACAGCGCGGTCTGGGCATGGTCGCTCGCGGATACGACGTGGACCGGGATGTGCCGCGTGGCCCCATCGCTCTTGAGGTGATCCAGCAGGACCAGCCCCGATTGATCCGGCAGGCCCAGATCGAGCACCACGGCATTGGGCTTGAACTGACGCGCCAGTTCGAGCGCTTCGCCTGCGGTTCCCGCGACCAGACACTGGAAACCCAGTTCGCGCGACAGATCGCGCACGATGCCCGCGAAGCTTCCGTCGTCCTCGACCACCAGCAGGATCCGGTCGGCGGCGCCAAGCCGCTCGCGGTCGTCCTCCACCCGGCGCGGCAGTCGCACCGGAGCCTTGGGGACTTGCGGTTCCACGCGGCGAACCGCAGGCGTGCCCGCGGCGATTGCCAGCCCCTCGCTGCGCGGCGCGGCCGTCGGGTCGAGCGACAGCGGGATGGACAGCGTGAAACGGCTGCCTTCGCCGGGCTTGCTCTCCAGTTCGATTGCCCCGCCGAGCAGCCGCGCCAATTCCCGTGAAATCGACAGGCCCAGCCCCGTCCCGCCATATTGGCGGCTGATCGTGCCATCCGCCTGACGGAAAGCTTCGAAGACTTCGCGCTGCTGGTCCTCGGCGATGCCGATGCCGGTGTCACGCACCGAAATGGCGAGCCGATCCGCGCCGCCGCGTGCAATCGAAAGATCGACCCGTCCCGCTTCGGTGAACTTGAACGCGTTGGACAGCAGGTTCTTGAGGATCTGGTCCAGCCGCTGGCGATCGGTATCGATCGTGTCGGGACAATCGGAGGAAACGGCAATGCCGAATTCCAGCCCGCGCTCACTCGCCACCGGCTCGAACAGCTGCCGCATGTCGGTCACCAGCCGGTCGAGCGCGACAGTCTCCGGCCGGACCTGGACGTGGCCGGCCTCGATCTTCGAAAGGTCGAGGATATCGTTGATCAGCGCCAGCAGGTCATTGCCCGAGGACTGGATGGTAACGGCGTATTTCACCTGTTCTTCGGTGAGATTGCCCGCCGGATTGTCACCCAGCAGCTTGGACAGGATCAGCAGCGAATTGAGCGGCGTCCGCAGCTCGTGCGACATGTTCGCAAGGAAATCGGACTTGTAGCGGCTGGCCCGCTCCAGTTCGCTGGCCTTCTGTTCGACCGCCGTGTTGGACCGCGCAAGGTCGTCGCGCTGGCTCTCCAATTGCTGCGCCTGCTCTTCCAGCTGGGCGTTGGTCTGCTCCAGCTCCACTTGCTGCTGTTCGAGCCGGACCTGCGATTCCTTGAGCGCGCGGCCCTGCTCTTCCAGTTCCTCGTTGGAGACGCGCAGTTCCTCGCTCTGGACCTGCAGCGTTTCCGACTGGCGCTGCGTTTCCTCCAGCAGGTTGCGCAGTTCGGTGCGGAACCTTGCGGAGCGCAAGGCGACGCCGATGGGCGCCGAAGCCTCGGACAGAAACGCCACGGCCAGGTCATCGACAGGGCCCAGGAAGCCAAGTTCGATCACGCCGTGCACCGCCTCGTCCGCGCAGACCGGCGAGATCACCAGATGGCGCGGCTTGTCGTGGCCCAGCCCCGATCCGATGGTCAGATAGCCGTCGGGGATATCGCTCAGCACCGTATGTTCGCGCTCGGCGACGGCGCGGCCGAGCAGGCCGTCCTTGATCGTGAAACTCTCCAGCACGCCTGCCTCGGCAGGCACGCCCAGCGTCGCCACCCGCTGGTAGCGCGCGCCGTCGCCCGCATAGATGGCGCCGCCCTGTGCATCGAGGAACTTGCTGAGGAACGTGAGAATGTTCTCGCCCAGCTGCCCGGTCGAAGGGTCTCCCAACATGGCCGCGGCAAGCTGGGCCTGCCCCGCCTGAAGCCATTGCTGCCGGTCCCGCGCAATCGTCGCGCGGCGAAGCAGGAACGCGATTACCAGTGTCAGGGCAATGCCCAGCACGGTCGAGAGCACGCCGCTGGTCCAGGCGCTCTTGTAGGCGCCGTCCATTTCGTCGAGCCGGAGCTGGCGCAGCCGCAGTTCTTCCTGCTGCATCTCGCCCAGCTGGGCACGGATCGCATCCATCTCGATCTTGCCGCGATCTGTGGAGACCACGGCAAGCGCCGCGTCGCGGCCCTGTTTGCGGCGCAAGTCGATGGTCTGGCCCAGCTCCGCCAGCTTGGAATCGGTGTGACGGCGAAGCGTCGCCAGTCTCGCCTGCTGCGAAGGGTTGTCCGTGGTAAGCACACCGATGGCATCGAGCTTGGAACCAAGCCGGGGAACCGCCGCCGTATAGGGCGCGAGATACTCCTCGTTGCCCGTCAGCAGATAGCCGCGCTGGCCGGTTTCGGCATCCTGAATGACGGAAAGGAGTTCATCGAGCGAGGCGATGACATCGTGCGAATGCGCGATCCTCGCTGCGTCGTCGCGCAGCATTTCGATATTACGGAAGGCCACCGTGCCGCTGATGAGAAAAAACAGCACCACGGCCACAAGGCCCAGCCACACCCGGCCATCGAGACCGGATTTTGGCCCGGATTTTGGCATCACCCTCTCGGGTGCCTGTGAAGGCGACATTTTCCCCAACCCCCGAAATCACAGAAAATTGGCCGCGAGCAGCGGCCATTCGTCCGACAAATCAAAATCGTCCGCCTGAGCGCGGACCATCATCTGCTCAACCCGTGCAATGAAAATTGTTTTCTGGCAACGGTACCGATGGAAGGCCTGCAAGACGGCCCGCCTTTTTCGAAAGCGGGCCGTCCTCGTTTTGCTGGTGATCAAGCGGCGACGTTATCTATCAATTTCGAGGCGGCAGTCCGTATATCGCGCGATCGCGATCGATCTCATCGATGGAATAAGCAGGCGCTGATTCATCGAAACGCGTCCACCCGTTTGCACGATAGCTCGCCTCTCTCGCGCCAATGTCCACCGAGGGAGCAGTATTGACCGCAGCATTGGCGCGTTCGAGGTCGCTATCGTCGACCTTTGCGCTCAGCAACACGCCTCCCCGGCGCACGCCTTCGGAATAGACTTGCGCCTCTTCATCCGTGTGTCCGGCGTGCTTGAGCGCGCCGACTATGCCGCCAGCTGCCGCTCCTCCGACCGCGCCGACACCAACCCCGACCGCCGTGGCCGCAAGCCATCCGGCTGCAACGATCGGACCAAGGCCCGGAATGGCCAGCATGCCGAGCCCGGCAAGCAGTCCGCCTGCTCCGCCTACTGCGGCTCCGGCAGACGTTCCTGCGGTTACCTCCCCATCCTCATTCACGCCTTTGTGAATTCCGGTGTGCTCACCATGAGTGTTGTTGGCGATAACACTGATATCATGGCGGGGAATGCCGATGTCTTCGAGCGCACGTACCGCTGCTGCCGCATCCGCGTAATTGTCAAAAAGTCGAGTGATTGTCTTCGACATTATCTTTCTCCGCGTTTTAGTTCAGTGGACAGTGACGTTTCCCTTGTAATCAAGAGCCACCCTCACCGGTTTCCCATCCTTTTCCGCCATGCCTTGCCAGAGGCCGTTCTCGTTCTGCACGAGCTTGCCAACGTTCGTGTAGCCGGCTTTTTCGATGCGTCCCCGCGCCTGATCCTCTGTGAAGGAATTGTGTCCCTTCGCCGCGTGTGTTGCCGTTTCCACCGTGGGGTCCTTAACCGCGGGATTGTGCGATTGTGCGGTCGCGCCAGAAGCAACGATAATAGCGGCAGAAGCCGTGATAAGAGCAGTTTTCATGAGATCTTCTCCTCTCTGGTGCTCTAACGTGGTTGCACGCCTCATGGTTGCCACAATTTCGCCCGCGCAAACTCCCTCAAGCATTCGTCCACTGTCCTCGCCAACAATAGGATTGCGTCGTTTTCTCGCGTCGCAAGGTGCTCTAGACGCCGACACGAAAGGACGATTGAACACGCCGGGCAGAGCCATTCGCCAAACCGGACCTCGCGACGTTCAATTGGACGTGTTCAATGAAGCGAGGAGGGTTATTTTCCCTCCAACATCGTGCGAACTTGCCGACCGAGAATTGGGTTATATCATCCTCGAAGGCCCTGTACCCGCCTTGATAGCTGGACATGGATGCCATCGCATGAAGCCTACTCATATGCTTCGTGTTTGATTGAACAGATCGTCTCATCCTTGAAAACAACCAACTTGTCGGGTAGGCTCTGCGCCGGATTGCAATATTGCTTCGTAGGCATTGCGCCGAAGCAGTGTCACCCCCCCGGCACGGCCGCTTTCGAAACTAACCGGGCAATGTAATCCAGCTTGCACACAATTGCAGGTGAGAGATGGAACGGATAAAGGTCCGGCTGTCCCATCGCTCGGTTCATGGCATTCATGCTGAACGACAGCGGCGCCATCATTTCGGCGAGCTTCGCCGCCTCGGCCGTGTAAGGATCGAGCGCAGCGGACGAGGGAGAAGATCCGGCCCATTCCTCGATCGAGGACAGGCAAAGGCCAAAACCGCCCGCAGTGGCCAGCACATCGACGATATGCAGATAATGGGCAAACGTTTCGGCGAAGTCCTCCCAAGGGTGCGAAGTAGCATAATAGCTGACGAAATCGTCGGTCCACACTTTGCCGTTAGCGTTGCCATAGTGCGCCTGGAGGCTTGCCTGGTAGTCGGCTGTCTCGTCGCCGAATACCTGCCTGAATGCCTGCAGCTCGTCCGGATCATTGCCGATCAAGCGCGACCAGAAATGATGCCCCACCTCGTGCCGGAAATGGCCCAGAAGCGTGCGATAGGGTTCGCCCACCGCGTGCCGGATGCGCTCGCGCTCGGCATCGTCAGCCTCGACGAGATTGAGCGTGATAACGCCGCCATCGTGGCCTGTAAGGATTTGCGGCGTTCCCGCAGCTTCGGCTGCGCGATCGTAAAGAAAATCGAAGGCCAGTCCCCGCCCGCCGGCCTGCCCGGCTACTTTGGTCTCCAGCGGCAGGTGCAATTTCAGAAGCGTATGGAATAACCTGCGCTTCGCTTGCTCTATCCTTGCCCATCGCGCGGGTACGGAGGGTTCGGCGAGATCGGGAATTGTGCGGTTATGGCGGCACGCACGGCATAGGGCGGTCGGTTCGTCCTTCTCGACAAGCCAGTTGCAGATCTGAAAATCGTCGTTGTTGGCGCAAACGACAACCTCGGCCGAGGCGCCGCCGTCATCACGCCACTGGGTCGCATTGTCTGCAAGAAACCGGAACGTGTCCGCGGCGGGATCATACCCCAGCGTGACGGAGCACCCAGGACAGAGCCGCGCCTCGAAATGGAGCAGTCGGTGGCAATTCGGGCAAGGAAATGCACGCATCTGTTCATCCCAATTCTGGGTAATCGCAGGCAGGTCGGCCAGGCAAATCAGCCGTTGACCACAGTCCCGCCATTGGGATGGAGCACCTGCCCGCTCATGTAACTGGCATCCTCGCAAGCCAGGAACAGGAACGAAGGCGCCACTTCGTTCGGTTGTCCAGGCCGTCCCATCGGTGTGCTTTCGCCAAAATGCTCCAGCTTTTCCTTGCTGGCTCCGCCGCAAGGATTGAGTGGTGTCCAGATCGGACCAGGCGCAACGGCATTCACGCGGATGCCCTCGCCTACCAGATTTTCCGAAAGCGAACGCGTAAAAGCCGTGATCGCTCCCTTGGTCGCGCTGTAGTCGAGCAATTCCTTGCTTCCCTTGTACATCGTGACGCTGGTGCAATTGACAATGGCAGCGCCTGCCTTGAGGTGCGGCCGAACCGCCTGCACCATGAAGAACATGCCAAAGATGTTGGTCTGGAATGTGCGGCGAAGCTGTTCTTCGGAAATGTCTGCAATGTCCTTGTCGGGGTGCTGTTCGCCGGCATTATTGACGAGCACATCGATCCGGCCGAACGCCTTCATCGTCTCCCCGGCAACATGATCGCACATTTCGGTAGAGCCCACGTCCGCCCGGATGGTGATGGCACGGCGACCTTCGCTTTCCACGATGCGCCGGGTTTCGTCAGCATCGTCGTCCTCCAGCAAGTAGACGATTGCGACATCCGCCCCTTCGCGCGCGAAAAGAGCCGCGACCGCGCGCCCGATGCCGCTGTCCGCGCCGGTCACGATTGCCACTTTGCCGGCAAGGCGGGAGGCCCCCGGATAGCGCGGTTGCCATTCGGGTTGCGGCTCCAGCTTGCTTTCGTGCCCCGGCAGGGCATCTTCATGGATCATCGATGCAGTCTCGGTCATGATCGGCTCCTTCCCTGAGAAAACGAAGCGGGACCGCTTTGGTTGAGGATCCCGCGTCGGTCCGTCCCGCTATCGGAGCGGCTAACGGCGATCGGACCGATCACTCGTCGTCGTATTCGCCTTCGTCGGCATCCTCGGGCAGATCGTCGCCGGCATATTCGCCGCTCAGGAATTCGAGAGGATCGAGGTCGAGATGGGCCACGACCTCCTGTCGCGTTGCCAGAACGGATACTTCTTCACCATCTTCGAGTTCGATGATGGTCACCTGATCGTCGCGTCCTTCGACAAGAGCGACGACCTGCATCGAATTGACCATTACTTCATCGCCATCCGGCGTTTCGAACATGAATTTCGCCATCGTTCCCTCCTGCATTCCACTAGCCGAACAGCGAAACGCCAATCGGGTTCCCAGCTCCGAGCCTAGTCAGGCCTCGGGCGATCAGGTGTCCGGGCTTGCTGACGCTGGGTCGGCCAGCATCACGACCTACGCGAGCCGACGATCACGCCCGCGGTCAACCTGCGAGGCAGCGTCGGTGCACTCGCAAGAGGCTGCGGCGTAATCGACATAACCATCGATGGCGGTTGGGCGGTAGGGCGTGAAACACGGCCCGGAAGCCGCCAAACTAACCGGCTGTGATGTATGCGTTAGGCCGCCGCTCCCAATCGCCCGCCGCCCTTGCGCTTAAACAGGCATTTCGTCAGCGCATCCGGCACCTGTCAGAAATGCGGCATGTGTCAAGAATGCCTTCCTCGCGTCCGGATGAATGACTGCTTTCGCCGGTGGGTTCAACGGGCGGAGCCAACACCTGCAATCTGAGAGGATGAGCAGGACATCGAGGGTAGTTCCACGAATCTGTTCACGTCGGACAGAAGATCGATTGTGGAAGCGGTGCAAGCGGGGGGACAGTAAGTAAAGTCGCGTCAGCCGGTTCGGCTGGCAAAACCGGGTGAAAAAGGGATTTCGGGAACTCGATATACGTCTCGCGCTTTCGACATTTATATCGCTCTGCGATATAAATGTCGAAAGGAAGGAGGCCGCCACAGCGGCTTTGGCTGGAGAGGAGCGTGCAATGTTTCTCGTAGGCGAAATGCTCGGGGCGATCGGCCTCGTTTTAGGAAGCCTGCTCGCTGCCGGACTGGTGTGCGGGATTGCAACAAGTGTTGCAGACCGATTGCATCATCATAATTGGGCGGGTTTTTTCGTACTGGCAATTCTGGCAGCAACATTGCTCGCGGGTCTCGCGCACAGCGACTTTATCAAGCTGGGACTTACCTACGGCGTGTTCGGCGCGCTGGCGCTCATCCTCGCTAGCCGCATGAATAAAGGCTCATCCAACCACCTCAACCAGGATAACAAGTAATGGAGGGGCGTTGCTGGAACTATCCTGCCCTGCTTAGCGAAGTGGGAGAATGCCACAGACCTGGGCGATCGGCACTTCGCACTCTTGTCCGACGCATCCGGCAAGAAGCCTTTCCTGAGATCAATGATCCAGCGTTGAGGAGACGCCAAGTAAGACGAGCGATCGAAGCGGTCATTCGAACGCCCCAGTAAGAGTTGGGATGGACCTCTGAACCAATTCATCAGAAGGAAACCCTTAAATTCGCCCACCTTCCTTTAAATTCGCACACCTTCCTCTAAATTCGCACACCTTCCTATCGTTTGCAAATCATCAAAGGCGGTATTTTGACACTCAACTGAAGTCACAGCCGACGTCGCCGGACGAAATTCACGTAATCAGAGCAACATCAACGTTATCGCGACAATCTTTAGAAATAACGTCATGCAAATTCTTCGCCGTTGAGATGATGGTTTGCGCACGAGACGGATCGATCGCAAATTTCTATTTCGGAACCAAAAGCTGTCGATCCTCTTAGCGTCATAAGTTTATGGATCGTCGCAACTCGAGTTTATCGTCGGCAAGCGCCCGATTGTGGACCTTCCTGAGGCCTTGCAACAATCCCGAAAGCGGACCTTAGTCCACTGACTCGAAGTCACCTGGCCTCCAACTTCCGTCGAACGCCGGTCTTTCGGGACCATAGATACGGAAATAAACAAACCAGCCCTTGCCCGGCAGCGTTTGGAGCCAGTAATCTTCCTGGCCTGCAGGTGCAACCGGCGCGAAGTAAAGGTCGACGCTGTCGCCCTCCAACCCACGCAATTCGAAGAGGGAGCGCAACGCTGCCTTGCCTTGCGCGGTTACGATCTCACTTCGCGTTTCTGGATCGTAGAGGGTCACCGACCAGAACAGACGTGCGGGCACGGGCAGAGGCACGCGCAGCCGATAGGTCTTGCCGCCGTCGACATAGTTTCCATCCGTATCGCGCAGGCCAAGCCAATAGAGCGAACCCGCGTGCTCGTCGCGGCGGAACATTGCGGGGGACTCGACTTGGGCCTGGAAAAACCATTTCTCCCGTGCCTCAAGGTCGCGCCTGGCAGGCAGATCCCAAATGCTCTGCTCTGGCCGCTTGCCCGCCCATTCCCAGTGGCGATCATGCCAGGCTTGGCGATCGGCGCGGCGATCTGCAAAGGACTGCACACGCATCTGGGCATTGGCCAGCCGCGCCGCTTTTGAGAGTATTTCGGTCATTCGCGCGTCAGGCTCGAAAGGCTTACCTTTTTCGATGCCGAGAGAGGCTAGCCGACCGTATTCCATGCGGTACGGTTCATAGGATGGTTCGCGGTCCACGACATCGTGGAGCACTCGCCAATATTCGAGGCGATTTTCCCAATCGAAGGCAGTGAACTGGATATAGGTCTGACCGATGTCGATCCAGTCAAGCGCGGCAAGATTTTCGCTCGAACCCAGCCGATAGAACTTGACCGTTTTCAGCAACGCTATGGCTGCATCGACATCGCCGCCCTGGGGAATGGCCCGTACCATCACCAAGACGCGGTTCGTAGAAGATTCCCCTGCAAAATAGTCCGCTGGGAGCGCCCCTTCATATCCAGGTGGCAGGATGATGTGTTTGCCACCCTTGCCGCCGTCAGGACCGGGTACGCCCATGTCCATTACATAGCGCTGGTTGGCGTCGTTCACTACGGACATCAGGGCCCCAGGAGGGAACTCGAACACCATCGGCCCTCCGCTTAGATCGATCACAGCGCCGGTATAGGGGGTATCTGAATTCGGCGTGAGCACCGTTTGTGACGGACTGCCATTCAAGAGCAGATAGCCATGGTTTGGCTTGAGGCCAGCTTGCGCGTTGCCGCTGAAAGTGCCTGCGAACGAAACTGTTGGAAAGAAGAACTTGTATGCTTCGATCGCGCGGATCAGATCGGCATCGTCATAGGCCTTTTGAATAGCTTCTTCAGTGGGAAAGCCACCCTCTATCGAATAGTCTTCGCCGATAGCGAGGGCGGCTTGAGCGGAAGCGCTGTCATCGACCATGTGAACTCTCCTGATTATGCCGGACATTCACTCCACAGCCAATGCCATGGCCATTTCGCGCTCGATATCGCGATACTGATCATCCGCGAGGTCATAGACGACCTTGACGACACGCCCTCCAGCGAAGTCAAAGCCGCTGCCATATTCGCTGCTCACCGCGTCGCCGCTGTCACGGCCAACGCAAAGCCCCTCGCCGCAGAGGGAATAGCGTCCGGTCATCGTACGGAACTCGCTGCTCGCCACCGACTGATCGTCGATGAAAAGAGACATGGTGCCGACCGCTTCGCCATTCTCGCCGATCTTGTCCTTGGCGAATTCTACACCCACGATGTGCTGGCCGGCGGAGGGGGCTACCGCTGACAGTCGCTGCTCGGGCGGAATGCCGAGGAAATTATAGACGAAGGTGAGCTTACCACCCTTCACGAACAGCGAATATCCGCCGAAGCGCGATCCTTGGGCCACGATCACGCCTTGGCTGTCCCCCGTGAACTCGACCTCCGCCAGTATTTTGAACGAGCGGCCGTGCGTGCTTGCCGAGGACGCCTCAGGCACCTCGGTCGTGTCGGGATAATAGGTGTAGCGGCCTGACGGCGGCACCTTGTTGTGAAATTCCAGCTTTATGAACTCAAACACTCCGAGATCGGCGAGCGGAAGCACGTCGTATTTCCGCGCTTCCTCCATCCACAGGGTTTTCAGCTCCTCGACTTTCTCGGGATATCGTTCAGCCAAGTCGACGGCCTCAGCCCGGTCCTCATCGGTATGGAAGAGCTGCCAGCGGTCCTTGTCGAAATGGCCTTGATTGGAGGGAAGCGGGGCATGTTCGGTGGCAGCCTTCCAGCCGCCCTTCCAAATGCCGCGCGTCCCCAGCATCTCATAATATTGGATCTCCTTGGTAGTTGGAGCGTCCGCTTGGTCAAAGCTGTACTTCATGGAGACGCCGGGCAGCGGCGTCTGCTTTACGCCATCGACCTCGTCCGGCATCGCAACACCGCAGCATTCGAGAATCGTCGGCACAATATCGGTACAGTGGTGATATTGGTGCCGGAGCTCGCCCTTCGCCTTGATGCCCGCCGGCCAATGAATGACCAGCGGATCGCAGGTGCCGCCGCTGTAGGAGGCATAGCGCTTGAACATCCGATAGGGTGTCGAAAAGGCTACGGCCCAGCCAGTGGGATAATGGTTATAGGTGGCAGGCGAGCCGAGCTTGTCGATCATCGCAAGATTTTCCGAAATCTCGTCGGGATAGCCGTTGAAAAATTTGATCTCGTTCACCGAGCCGTTGGGCGAACCCTCCCCTGAGGCCCCGTTATCCGCGCAGTATAGGATTAGCGTGTTGTCGAGCTGACCGGACTCTTCCAGATAGTCGATGACCCGGCCCACCTGTACGTCGGTGTATTCGGAGAGGGCGGCATAGACCTCTGCCATGCGGGCGAAGAGCTTCTTTTCGTCGTCATTTAGCGTGTCCCAGGGGCGCACGAAATCCCCTGGGGAAGACGCCTCCTCAGCCATGGGATTGATGGGCGTAAGCTGCGTATCCACGGGCAGGATGCCGCGTTCCTTCATGCGGGTGAGCACCCATTCACGGTAGGCCTCGTAGCCAGCGTCAAACTTGCCTTTATACTTGTCGATGTAATCCTGAGGCGCATGGTGAGGTGCGTGGTTGGCGCCTGGGCAGTACCACATGTACCAAGGCTTCTCCGGCTGCGACTGTTTGCTGTCGCGAATGAAGCTGATTGCCTTATCGGCGATATCTTTCGAGAAATGATAGCCTTCTTCGGGGCCATATGGCTGCTCGACGAAGTGATTGTCCTCGATCAATTCTGGATACCACTGGTTGGTCTCACCGCCGAGAAAACCGTAAAAGCGATCATAGCCAAGACCCAGCGGCCAGGCCTTTTTGGACGATCCCATGTCGAAGGCATCGACGGGGACATTATGATTCTTGCCCACCCAGAACGTACTCCAACCTGCATCCCGAAGGATCGACGCCATCGTCGCATTGGAGCGCGGGATGTGGCCGTTATAGCCTGGGAAGCCCACCGCTGATTCCGCGATGGTGCCAAAACCATTTTGGTGGTGGTTGCGTCCGGTCAGGAAACATGACCGAGTCGGTGAGCAGACCGACGTCGTGTGCCATTGCGTGAAGGTCAACCCGTTCTTCGCCAGCTTGTCGAGCGTTGGCATTTCTATACCGCCGCCATAGGGAGACCAAGCCGCTTGGCCCGTATCGTCATAAAGGATGACAAGGACATTCGGCGCGCCCTTGGGCGCCGGGGTCGCAAGAAAAGCATCCCAATCCGACTGAGATTCGCGGATGTCGAGTTCGATCTTGCCGTTGAAAGACCGTGGCATTGGCCATTCCTTTTCCGACTTGTCACAGAGTTCAAGCCTACGAAGAGTGGCTGCGGCCATCCATAAGGACAAACCCCTAGGGCTGCAGGGACGGAGCCCCATAAGAGGCGCGAAACGTCGGCTTTGCTACAAGCCTATTCGGTAAGCGGACGTTCGGTTACCGGCCAGTCGTGGGCATCCAGATTGGGAAAGCGGACAGGGCGCAACTGGGAACGAAAAATCGGATCCTGAGCGACTAGGAAGGATCGGGAGCCTACTGCGCGTAGGCGATGTGCAACCCTTCAATCTGCGCTCTATGATGCGGTAATTGATCGCGACATTCACCGCATATTTCGCGGTGAATGTTGTTGCGCCATGCGGTGAATGATGAATATATTCACCGCATAAGGAGCGGTGAATGTGCCCTATATCCATGAACTAACAGATTGGCCGAACCTGATCTGGAACGAGCGGCAGCTCTTTCAACCACTTGCTGCCGTGCGTCACCGGCAAGGACGATTGATAGGGCATATGGAGGCATTGGGCTTTCCTCTGCGTGAAGAAGCTGTGCTTTATGCGCTTACCGAGGACGTTCTGAAATCCAGCGAGATTGAAGGGGAGGTTCTTGATAGGGAGCAAGTGCGCTCGTCTATCGCCCGCCGGCTCGGGATGGAGATCGGCGGACTGGTCGAAGCGGATCGTGATGTCGAAGGCGTCGTGGAAATGATGCTGGATGCGACCCAGAATTATGCTCAACCTCTGACCGCCGAGCGTCTTTTCGGCTGGCATGCCGCCCTATTCCCCACGGGACGAAGCGGGATGAGCCGAATTACGGTAGGTGCCTGGCGAGGCAATGAGGGTGGACCGATGCAGGTCGTCTCCGGGCCGATTGGCCGTGAGCGCATCCACTACCAGGCTCCATCATCGAATTTGATGGATCAGGAGATGTCCCGTTTCCTTGCGTGGTTCGAGACAGCCAAGCTCGACCCCGTTTTGAAGGCCGGCGTTGCGCACTTGTGGTTCGTAACGATCCACCCCTTCGATGATGGGAACGGGCGCATCGCGCGCGCGATTGCCGATCTTGCGCTAGCGCGTGCGGAAGGAACGGCGCAACGTTTCTATAGCATGTCGGCTCAGATCCGTGCTGAGCGCAAGACGTATTATGACATGCTAGAGACGACGCAGAGGAGCGGACTGGACATCACAGGATGGCTGCTTTGGTTCATTGACTGCCTCGATCGTGCCTTCGATAGGGCTGAGTTGATTTTGGCCAACGTCATGCGCAAGGCTAGGTTTTGGGATTCAATGGTGGGCCAGTCGCTCAATGACCGGCAGCAAAAGGTTCTCAATCGTCTCCTGAACGGGTTCGAGGGCAAGCTGACCAATGCCAAGTGGGCAGCGATGACCAAGACATCCTCCGACACGGCTCTTCGCGACATCAATGATCTGGTTCGTAGAGGCATTCTGGAGAAGGATTCCGCCGGTGGACGCAGCGCAGGCTATTCGCTCGTGGAAGATGTCAAAATGTCGAATCGTAGCGTCTGAATTCTATCAAGCGAGACACTCGTTGAGAGGATCAGTTCTGCTAATCAGCAGCGGTCGTTGGCCGGGGCTGGGACACCTCAGTTTTTAAGAGAAAACCAGTCGGTCTGCAGACACGCCCCCGTTTAGACGCTCGGGTCGGAATTTGGGGTTATCGGAAGCGGCCGCTGGTTAAGGGCGACCGGTTGCGCGCCTCCTACTACAGGTTAGTTTGCGGGAACGTTTCAAGAAAGCCGCAGCGCTCCTGCTCCCACCGCTATGACGCAGACACCTATTATCTTGGCCAAGCCAACCTTTTCGCGAAGGATCAGCGCGGCGATGGCGACACCAAACAAGATGGATGTTTCTCGCAGGGCGGCCACCACGGCAACAGGCGCGACAGTCATCGCCCAGAGCGCAAGACCGTAGGAGCCGATCGTGCCAGTTCCGCCCAGCAACCCAAATGCCCAGTTCCGACCGGCGTACGACAAAATGCCTGCACGCCGCCTGAAGAGTGCCCAACCGACCAGCACGACGCCGGTAAGCAGGAAAATCCATAGCGTGTAGGCCGCCGCCGCTCCTGAGCGTCGCACTCCGATGCCGTCGATAAGCGTGTACCCGGCGATCACGACCGCGTTGCCGAGCGCCAGCGCCACCCCGGCTCTGTTACCGCTGCGCGCAGCCCCAGCCATGCTGAGGATACCGGCGCATATGATTCCGACCCCGAGCCACGCGGATTGCGACAATGGCTCACCGATGAGAACGAGGCTGGCAAGGGCCACCAAAAGCGGTGCCGTGCCGCGCATCATCGGGTAGGTGAGGCTCATGTCAGCGATGCGGTAGGTGCGCGCCACCAGCACAAAGTATGCAATTTGGAAGAGCGATGAAGCGGCTATGAACGGCCAGCTTTCGACCGATGGGGGCGGAAGGAACGGCAGCCCCACGGCAGCGATCAGGGCCGCTGACCCCGTGACGAGTATGGTCGTGAGAAGCGTATCACCGCCTCGTTTCACGATCGCGTTCCAACTGGCGTGAAGAGCCGCAGCGAACAGCACGATGCAGAAGACGGTGGCATTCATGCCGATGGAGTAGAATAGCCGAGCGCGTCTGTCGCCCGTGAACCCTATGCGTGACCGAATCTAGCAAATCCCAGGCACGATTCTTTTCGGAAAGCGGCAGCGCCACGCACTGTTGGCTATCGCCCGCCGGTCCTCCCGGAACCTGCCAGACCGCTCACCGCCCTGAGCCGACCTGTCGGAAATTCCCTTGTCGGCGATGCTTCACACCGAAGGGGGCGGGCAGCTATCTGCCGATCTGAGCCGGTGAACCGCAATTCCGCAACTGGCCACTCCACGCGAACGGTCCGGCGGCACTGCACCCAATTCAGACACAAAGTTTCCACCCTGGTGGTACTGAAAGCTGACGGTGGGCCTGGGCAAAACCAACAACTGCCGCCCTTTGCCAGGGCCACAATTTCATTGATACCTTGCCGACATGTATGACGAAGTTCGGAACTATTAATTACTCGGCTCTGTCTCCGTCACCCGGATCCCGGAGACGCTGAGGCACTTCATGCAATAATGCCGATGCTCGCCTCGCGCTTAAAACGGCGTCCATCCCACCCCTATCCAAAATGGTGCAATTATCGTCATTGAACGGGTTCGCAGTGTATCTGGTCCGGAGAGGCGTAATCTCGGCGGCACCCCGCCAGGCTCCCGGCGAGGGATCGCCCAACCGTCAGAGCGACTGTCCAACAGCCGAGGGTCGAACGTAAGCCCCCCGGCACCGGCCGCTGACCCACCGATACCCCTGCTTCGGCGGGGGATCCGCGAGTCTCACCAGTATCTCCCAGTCACCCGGTTTGCGCCCGACGGAACAAATGGCTGCCTGCGTGACTTAAAATCGGTAATGCTCCAATCATCGTCCCCGGCACGTCAGATCGCGGTCGCCATTCCGGCGAAGGACGAGGAAGCGCATCTGGCGCAATGCCTGGCCGCTCTGGATCACGCGGCGCGCTTACACGCCGCACGAGTCAGCATTTTCGTGCTTGCCAACAATTGCGCGGATGCGACGGGCGAGGTGCTTCGCCGCTCCAATCTCGTCCATGCCGACCTTCACTGGGCCGAAGTTTCGCTGCTGGAGCACGCCCGCCATGCGGGATGGGCGCGAAGGCAGGCGCTGGACGAAGCGGCCACGCTGCTGGGGGCGTCTTGCGATGTGCTCATGTCCACCGATGCCGACAGCACGGTTGCGCCGGACTGGTTCACGCGCACTCTCGCCCATATCGACCAGGGTGCCGACGCGATTGCGGGACGCGCCTTGACGCGGGGGCGCGAACGCCGCCAGCTTGGTACCGCTGCCACCCGGCGCCTCGACATGCTGCGCCGCTATCAGATCGCGGTGGATTGGCTTCGGGCAGACACACTGGCCGACCCCGTCGATCCCTGGCCGAGGCATTTCTACGAAGGCGGCGCCAGCATCGCCCTCACGCTAAACACCTATCGTGCCATCGGCGGTGCCCCTACTCCACCAGTGGCGGAGGACCGCGCGCTGTTCGATGCCGTCCGCCGCGTAGGCGGGCGCGTACGGCATCCTGTCGACGTGCGTGTATTCACGTCCAACCGCACACAGGGTCGGGCCCGGGGCGGCATGGCCGATGCCCTCGCCCGCTGGATCAGCCAGCCGGAAAGCGATCCCCTGCATGAGATCTACGGAATGCCGATCGCCCTGGCGCCCGAGACGGCCTGCGTGCATGACCAGCTTTCCTTCCTGACGCTTCCAGCCGAACTGGCACGGGTGCAGACGAGCATCCGCACGCGCCGATCACACCCTGCGCCACAGGTCGAGCCGATAGCGATTCCGCCGTTCCTCGATGCATACCGCGATGCGGCCTCCAAGGAGCCGGCCTAAGTCGCGCACCGCATCGTCGCCCGACTTGGGATAGTCGGTCTCGCCGGTCCAATGGACCAGCAGCACGTGTCCCCCGGCGCGGACCGAGAACGCGAGGAATTGAGCCAGACGCGTGAGATCGGCATCGTCCCAGTAATAGACCACTTCCGACAGTAGGACGAAGTCGAACGGGCCTTCGGGCGCCTCGGCAGGCATCTTGCGCTCTTCGAACGTCACGTTCGGCAAGTCCGCGCAGCGCCGCCGCGCGGCCGCGAGCGCCGTGCCGGAGACGTCCACCGCGAGCAGGCGATCACAGCGCGCTGCAAGCTGCTGCGTCAGGATGCCATTGGCGCATCCCACCTCAAGCGCCGCAGAAAACCGCACGCAGGGCAGCGCGTCCAGCGTGTGGCGATACTTCGCCCGTTCGTAAGGGCTACTTTCGAAGTTCCAGGGGTCGGCGTCTTCCCGGAAAAGGTCCTCGAACCACGACGGGTCTATCGAGCGTTCACGTCGCATTCCGGTTCTCCACCAGCAGGCAGTGCGTCAGCTCGGTGAGGCGGCGCATGGGCCGCGCCAGCACAAAGCGCTCCGCCGCCCCGGCGATCCGTCCGCCCAGCTGGCTGCGATGGCATGCAAGCGCGCGGCGCTGGCGCCCGCGATGGCGGCTCACCGGAATGGCCGTGACGCGCATCGGGCGCAGCAAGGAGTCAACATCCGGCAGGGTCCACCCCCAGACAAGATAGAATTTCGGCGCGACCCGCCAGCGCCTTGCCGCCGCGCGCAGCAGCCGGGCCGCCGCCGTATGATCGCAATGCGGCTCGCGCTCCCAGGTCGTCACGAGCTGACGGATGCCCCTCGCGCGGCACAGCGCAACAAGGCGTCGAACCGCAAGCTCGAACTGCGGCGTGCCCTCTGCATGAGGGGAACCGTCGCTCCAGCCGAGCGAAATCGCCGGGTCGCGCAGGCCCAGGTACCGCATCGCGGCGCCCAGTTCGCGCGCACGCAGCCCCGCCACTCGCTTCGCTGTCCACCCCGAGGCGCCGATATGGCTGCCCGCTCCGTCGGTGAGGAACACGGTCGTGACCGCACCTCCGGACGCGGCCAGTGATGCGATCAGCCCGCCCGCGCCCAGCGTCTCATCGTCGGGATGGGGAGCGAGCACCAGCCACCCGCCGCGCTGCGCCGCCTCGTTTGGCGAAAGGGGCTGCGCGCGCCGATGCAGGCGTGACCAGCTGCGCCTGCCGGGCATTACCACCAGGCGTCCTCCCCCCAACAATCGGCTTCCAGCCACGCTGCGGCCGCCCGGTCGCGCGCCTGGTCCGGAACCGGTTGCCGCAGATAGAGGCTAAGGTCGCGCGTGATCCTGTCGATGCGGCTGCCCTCGAAGAACGCAGCCGTGCCGACCGCGCGCGCGGCTCCTTCCATGACGCCGAATGCCGCATCTTCCACTACGCCCCGGGTCATGAGGACGAGAGGGACCGCTTCCGGCTCGGTCGCTTCCGCCGCCCGCGCCGCGCGGGAAACCCACGATGCGGCGGACCGCGTCGCCGCCACCGACTGGCCGAAGCGAGCCCGCTGGACCGGATCTTGCGCCTTGCCCGACGCGAGCAGATGCACGCGCCAGTGGCGTAGCAGAGATTCCACGGCACCCAGCTGCACAGCCGCAAAGCGCCAGGCTCCGGCCGAAAAACGCGGTTCCCGCTCGTAGTCGCCCGGCGCGCCCAGCAACGCGCCGACGGCAATTTCCATGCCGTCAAAATCAAACAACCCGCTTTGCGATCCGCGCATGCCGCGCACGCGCCACCCACGATTGTCGGCGCGTTCCGGCTGCCCCGCGACATCGACCAGCACCAGTTGCTTCGCCCCGTCGGCCAAGGCGGCACTGATCAGCACCCGCTCGATATGACCGGCGCCGGTAGCGAAGCGCTTCGACCCCCGCAGGATCCAGCCTCGATCGATCGGCTCCAGCCATGTACCCCCGGCAAGATCCGTGTTCCAGACGCCGAACCGGCAGCCTTGAAAAAGTTCGGCGGCAAGCGCGACTTTCTGCTGCCGCGATCCGTAGGCGTGGATCAGCTGGATCGCGTTGACGTGGCCCTCGAACACCCGCCCGAGACTGAGATCCGCGCCCCCAATCAGGCGAAGGACCTGAAACAGGTCATCCACTTGCGCCGCATCGCGAAGGTCGGCGAAGGCCGAGAGATAGCCCGCCTCGTGCAGCGATTTCATCCGCGCGGCCGGAAAGGCCTCGTCGTCGTTGTGTCTATCCCATTCGCGTACGAGATCGCGCAGTTTTCCCAACGTTACCCGATGTCTCACTCCCGGAGCACGCGGCGCATCCAGCACGATCAAGTCTCCCAATGCAGCCGCAGGGCCCGGCCACAGCCAGCGCCGCCCGCCAAAAGGACCGCTGCATTGCGAAATGCGGCGCGCGGGAAAATGTTTCTTGCCTGTAATGTTCAGGCCATCACTTGCCGACGGGAGCAGCTGCTCTTGCGATCAGCATGCCGGACGGCAGGGTCCTGCTGCGGTCCCCGCGCTTCGGCTACTGGCGATGCCGCATTGTCGTCGCGCAGCGTGAGCCGCGATATGAGGACGATTTCACTCTCCGCGAAAGAGCTCTCGGCCAAACGGGGCGGACCGACGTAGCAGCCCGTCAACTTGCCGGGCCGTTACCTTCAGCCCTCAGGCAATGCCAGCGCCGCCGGTCACCCCGTAAACTTCTCCGGTGATGTAACTGCCCTCCTGCGAGGCGAGTAGCACATAGACCGGTGCAATTTCGACGGGCTGCCCAGGTCGGCCGAACTGACTTTGCTCCCCGAACTTCGCGACCTTTTCCTGAGGCTGGCCACCGCTCGCCTGAAGCACGGTCCAAAACGGTCCCGGTGCCACCACGTTGGCACGGATGCCCTTCTCGATCAGCTGCTTGGCCAATGCCTTGGTGTAGGCAACGATGCCGGCCTTGGTCGTGGCGTAGTCCAGCAGGATATCCGAAGGCTCGTATGCCTGCACGGAGGCAGTGGTGATGACGGACGCTCCTGCGGGCAGATGCGGCACGGCGGCCTGCGCAATCCAGTGGAGTGCATAGAGGTTGGTCTTCAGTGTTTTGTCGAAGTCTTCGGAGCTGACTGCGCCTATGTCCTCGCGGTACTGCTGCCGTCCCGCATTGATGACAAGAATGTCGAGACCGCCAAGACCCTCGACCGCGTTTTGGACCAGCTGCCTGCTCCAGGCTTCGTCAGTGATGTCGCAGGGGAGAGCTACGGCTGTGCGGCCTTCCGCTTCGATAAGGGCAATGACCTCCTGGGCGTCCTTTTCCTCGCTGGGCAGATATGAAATCGCGACATCGGCGCCCTCGCGCGCATAGGCAATTGCAGCAGCGCGTCCGATTCCAGAATCGCCGCCGGTCACGAGAGCCTTGCGACCCTTGAGTTTGCCTGCGCCGCCATAGCTCTCTTCCCCGTGATCAGGCTTAGGATCCATCTCTGCAGCAATGCCAGGTACCGGCTGCGGTTGCTCGGGAAACGGGGGCTTCGGATACTGCGCGCGGGGATCCTGAAGTGCGAGGCGATCAGCCATAAAACCTCCTGTCAGTTGAAGGGGCGGCGGCTTTTTGAAAGCCGGCAGGCAGGCAAAGGACGGAGCAGCGTTTCGGTTCCAAGCCAAGATCGGGGAGCTCGATCGACGTAGGCAAAAGTGCACGCTATCGTAGAGGTCGTCGAAATGCCGCTCCGGCTTCGCCGCGCGCGTTTGCAATCAGCGACTGTCCTGACCTCGTAGATATTGCCGGGAGGGCATCGCGCCTTCCGAAGCTCACTCGGACCTGTCGCTGTCCTCGCCCGTGGGGCCGATCGCCTCGCTTAGAGGCTCCCCCCTCAGAGGCGGCGCGGCCCGGTCGGACCACCTCCTCCCAGACTGCGCAATTTTGCAGACGACGCTTCTTCGCGCTCGTTGATCCTTTCCCGGGCCCGGAGCGCGCTAGCTCCTTTCCTGACCTGCGCGGGGGCCATCGTGCCTGAAACCCGAAACCTGGGCTGCCCGTCATCGGGTCTGACGCGCGATTTCCCGGATCTCGCGAAGGATCGGCCCGTCGACGGCGGAATCAGGGCTTCTGAGGTCTAACTCCACCGCCCCTCCCTGCCAGTCCCGCACGATGGTCCAGGTGCCTTCACCTTGTCGGATCGCATAACCGCCGTGCGTGAACAGTACCTCGTGCCTGGCCCGCAACGCCAGCAAGTCACGAGTAAGCTCCAGCTTTCGAGTGGAGAGCGATCCCGCCCCCGCCCCTCTTGTACCGAAGTCGACCAGGCGGCGATTGTCCGGATCAGTCAGGCTCAGGGCCAGTCTCTCGGTGCCCTGATAGATGTCTGGAACGCCCGGCGCGGTCATCTGCAGGATGACTTGCCCAAGCACGATCTGTTCAAACATGCGTTCGTAGCGCGCCCGTGTGTCGCCTGGCCAGACCTCGGTCCCTTCGACGATCCGCAGCATCTCGCCCGCCAGTTCGCCGCCGCGCCGTTCCGCCTGCTCGTCCGGCGCCTCGTGCGAGGAGATATCTTTGGCCTCGCGCATGGCCTTGGCCATGTGCGCGCAAAGTCGTGCTTCGGCTTCCGGCTCTCCGAGCAGGGCCAGTGCGCATTGCACCGCGTAGATGCCCCAGCGCTCGGGAAGGTCCAGTTCCTGCGCGCGCCGCGTCGCGCGATGCGTGAAGGGGCCGATAATTTCGGGAACATGGCTGAGCGCCGCGATGGCCGCGCGCGCATCGGCGGAGCGCTTGGTATCATGTGTCGACAAAGTGCTGAGCGCCAACGGACTTGTTTTCGCACGTTCCTGCATCGTTCGCGCGAACCGAACGGCATCGATCGCACCGCATTCCGGCCCGATGCCGACCTCGCAGAACGGCAGGTAGGATACGGCGCGGAAGAACACCGTATCCTCTTCCGATTTTGCCGTCAGCGCCCCGGTCAATTGTTCAAAGCGCGCCGCGAAGCTGGCTGCGGCCGGCTCGTCGGCGGCGGCGTGGAGCAGGTCGAGCAGCCAGCCCGCCTTGGCATCGACCGAGCGTAGCGTTTCCATCTCCGCATTCGGCAAGTAGCCATCTGCAGTGTAGGAGCGATAGACTGGCCAATGCACGGCGAGTTCGGTCAAAGCGCGCGAAACGGCGGCTTCCGCCCCGCTACCGCATCCCAGCGCCTCGAGGGCGGCCATACGGACGCGCCGAAGTTCGGGATTGAGCGAAGTTGCGAGCAATTCACGCCGGACGCGGCGAACCTCCGCGCCAGTGTCGGCAGGAACCGCGCCCATGGATGCCGTGCGGAGCGCGTCCAGGCCGCCGGGATCGGTCAGCAGACGGGTGATCGGGGCCAGAAACTCATATCCGCTCATCCCCTCGATGGGCCATCCAGCCGGAATGGTTTCGCCGTCCTTGACTATCTTCTCTATCCAGATTGGCATGTCGCCCACCGCCTCGCGCAAGCGATGGAGATAGCACGCCGGACGAGCGAGCCCATCGATATGATCGATTCTCAGGCCCTGGATGCGCCCCGTGCGCGACTGCTCGACGATCCAACGGTGGGTCAGCGCGAAGACCTCCGGATCTTCCTGGCGCACGCCGACGAGACCGGAGATGTTGAAGAACCGGCGATGGATGATCGCGCCAGCCGTCGTGCGCCAGTCCCCCACCGACCAGAACTGCTGCTCCATTAGCGCGGATAATGAGGGATAATCGGGCTTTCGCCCGGCAAGATCGCGCGCAAGCGGCGTGGGGCGTAGCGGATAGCACACGCCCTGGATGCAAAGTGCATCGCCCAATGCCGAGAGCGCTACCGCACCTTTCGCAAGCGTGTCTTCAAGGCTGCCGTCGATGAAGGGGAAGTGGAGAGGCCCCCGATCCCAATCCAGATCGAAGACTTTCGCGAACCTGCTATCCCGGCCACGCCGCATGATGTCGGCGATAAAGGGATTGTCCGGCGTAAAAGCCATGTGGTTCGGGACGATGTCCAGCACGATTCCGATCCCCGCCTCCCGCGCGGCATCGGCCAGCGCCACGAAAGCCGCCTCGCCGCCGACCGCCGGATCGACTTCGTTCGGATCGATCACGTCGTAACCATGCGTCGATGCCTCCCCCGCCCGGAACAGCGGCGAGAGGTAGAGGTGGCTCACACCCAGTTCGACCAGCCAGGGAAGCAGGCCGCGCGCTTCGGCGAGCCCTACGCCGCCGCGCAATTGGAGGCGATAAGTGGCGACAAGGTCGCGCATGGGGGCGGTCATGGGTCAGTCCCGTTCGATGGCGGCAGAAAAGGCGAAAGGACTGTCCGGACTGGTGACAGCCAGGATCGGATCGTCATGCGGCCGAAACCGTGCGGTGCCCGGCGTCTGCGATGACAGAAATGCGCGCAGAGAAAGGCGGGCGATCCCGAAACCCCACGATACCTCGACCAGCGGACCATCGCGCCGGACGCGGACCTCGGGATGCGTCGTGATCTCAAGCAGGGGGACGAGATGGGCTTTCCGCAAGGCCAGCAAGTGCCTTACGAATTGTTCGTGCCGCCGTTGATCCTCGCGCTCGGCACTGCCGATCTTGCAGGCGGCGAACGTCCCGGCCGCGATGGGATCGGGCACCCGGCCGCCGAATGCCGGGAACTGGGCGAACTCCTCGGCGCGGCCCTTGCGCACCGCTTCGGCAAGATCGCCCGTAAAATCGGCGAAGAACAGGAACGGCGCGTCGGTCAGGAATTCGTCGCCCATGAATATCATCGGCACATAGGGCGACAGCAGCGTCAGCGCCGTCACCACTTCAAGAGCCATACGATCGGTAACGAGCTGGTGCAAACGTTCGCCCTGCGCCCGATTGCCTGCCTGGTCATGATTGCCAAGGAAATTCAAGAAAGCGGTGCGCGGCAGACCTGAGGAAGGTTCTCCGCGCAATGTTTGCGCGGCCGCGCGCGCCTGCCCCTGCTCGACGTAGCCGTCGCGCAGGGCGATCTCGATATCGGCCAGCGGATCAATCGAGAACGGGGCGTAATAGCCCTCGTCCTCACCCGTCAGCAAGCAATGCACGGCATGGTGCCAGTCGTCGTTCCAGGTGGCGTCGAATGGACCGCCTTTGCCGAAATAGCCCGTCAGGTTGCGCTCGTCCTCGGTTACGAGGTGGATCTGGCGGCCCCAGTCAACGGCGCGGACGCGCTGGCCGAGTTCATCGAGGAAATGAACCGCCGACCGGTCCTCTATAGCGTGCACCGCATCTAGCCGCAGCCCGTCGAGCCGATATTCTGCCAACCAGCTGAGCGCATTCTCGATGAAGAAATCGCGCACGGCCGGTGTTTCGTAAGCGATGCCCTGCCCCCATGGCGAGCTGCGGTCAGGATGAAAGAACGACGGGCACCATGCCGCCAGATAGTTGCCGGAAGGGCCAAGGTGATTGTGGACCACATCAAGCAGGATACCGATTCCCAGACTCTGCGCGGTGTCTACGAACCGGCGAAAGTCGTCGGGCGAGCCATAGGCGTTGTGCGGCGCATAGGGCAGCACTCCGTCGTATCCCCATCCATGCCGGCCGTCGAACTGGGCGACCGGCATCACTTCCACCAGCGTGACGCCCAACTCGCGAAGACGTGGAAGTGCCGCTTCTGCGGCGGTGAAAGTCCCTTCCGCGCTGAATGTGCCGAGGTGCAGTTCATAGACTACCGCCTCGTTCCACGGCAGGCCCGCCCAGGCGTTCCGCCATGCGAAACCATCGGGATCGACGAGAACCGAGGGGCCGTGAACGTCGCCCTGCTGGGCCCGGGCTGCTGGATCGGGGTAGGCAGCGCCATCAACGAGGAAACGATAGCTATCACCCGCCTTGGCCCTCGTTGCCAAGCTCCACCAGCCCTGTTCCTGCCGGTTCAGATCGGTGCGTCCGGTCGGCAGTTCGACCGCAACCTGGATTGCGTCGGGCGCCCAGAGCCGGAAGCGCCAATATCCGTCGTCCAGCAATGTGGCGCCCCAGGACTTCGAGATGCGGGACGAAGTCGCGACCGGCATCGGCATCACTCCGGCGCGAAGACGCTGACGCTTGCAGCCGCCACGATCGCGGTGCCGTCCTCGACCGGCTCGATGCCGAAAGCTTCAGGGCGCGAAGTGTCGACCGCGCGATGCCATTTCTGGATGCCATTGTGGGAGGGCAGCGTGAACGTGACCTCGTCCCCGGCATTGAACACGATGAACAACGGTCGCTCACCTTCGGCGAAGGCCTCCTGGGCGGAATACGTCAGGAACAGCCCGAGCACGCGCAGTTGCGCCTGCCCCCAAAGTTCGGCATCCATCTCGCGCCCGTCGGGCTGATGCCAGGCGATCTCAACCCGGCGCTCCTCCGCCGGCGTTCCGTTGAGAAAATTGTCCTGCGAAAGCACCGGGTGATCGCGCCGGAACGCGACCATGCGCGTACAGAATTCGAGCAGCGCCTCGTCCTTGCCGGCCCAGTCCACCCAGGCAGTCTCATTGTCCTGGCAATAGACGTTGTTGTTGCCGTTCTGGCTGTTGCCGAACTCGTCTCCAGCCAAGATCATCGGCACGCCCTGGCTGAGCAGCAGAGTCGCCAGCATGGCGCGGCGGCGTGCGGCGCGCGCGCCGTTGATGTCCGCATCATCGGTGCGGCCTTCCGCGCCCATGTCGTGGGAAAGGTTGTTGTCGTGGCCGTCCGCTCCGCCTTCCCCGTTCGCCTCGTTATGGCGATCGTTGTAGGAAACGGTGTCGAGCAGTGTGAAACCGTCATGCGCGGCCAGGAAATTGACCGATGACGTTGCGCCCCGGTCCGAATGGTTGAACTGTTCAGGCGATCCCACCAGATGATTGGCAAGGTCGCCCACCAGCTCCTGGTCGCCCCGCCAGAATCCGCGCGCGGTGTCGCGGAACTTGTCATTCCACTCGCGGAAGGGGTAGGGAAAGCCGCCCACCTGATAGCCTCCGCTGCCCACGTCCCACGGTTCTGCGATCAGCTTGATGCCCGAAAGGATCGGATCCTGCCGGATGGCATCGAAGAAGCCGCCCTCACGGTCGAAACCCATGGCCTCGCGCCCCAGCGTGGAGGCAAGGTCGAAGCGGAAGCCGTCCACGTGCATGGCCTGCACCCAATAGCGCAGGGAATCGAGCACCATGCGGATGACCATCGGATGGGCAACGCTGAGCGTATTTCCGGTCCCCGTCTGGTCGAAGCTGAAGCGGGGATTTTCGGGAGAGAGGGCGTAGTAGCTGGCATTGTCCAACCCCCGGAAGCTGAGCGTGGGCCCGCGTTCCGATCCTTCTGCGGTATGGTTGTAGACAACGTCCATGATCACTTCGATGCCGGCCTGGTGAAAGCGCTTCACCATGTCCTTGAACTGGCGGATCGCTCCCGAGCCCTTCGCCCCTTCCCGTCCCGGCCCGAGATAGCGCGGTTCCGGCGCGAAGTAGCCCAGCGTCTGATAGCCCCAATAGTTCGACAGGCCCTTGTCCAGCAGCATGCGGTCGTCGAGGAAGAATTGGCATGGCAGTAGTTCCACGGCCGAAACGCCCAGCTTCTGCAAGTGTTCGAGGATCGGATCGCTGACCATTCCCGCGTATGTCCCGCGCAGCTCTTCCGGAACGCCGGGGTGCAGCATCGTCAGCCCGCGGACGTGGGCTTCGTAGATCAGCGTCTCGCCCCAGGGGCGGCGGATCGAATTGTCGCCCTCCCAATCGAAAGCGGGATCCTGGACGACGCCCTTGACCATGAATGGCGCGGAATCGCGGGTGTCGAACGTCAGATCGTCCCCAGTCGAAAGGTCGTAGCCCCAAAGCGCATCGTCCCACCGCAGTGTCCCGGCGATCTCGCGCGCGTAAGGGTCCAGCAGCAGCTTGTTGGCATTGAACCGGTGACCGCGCGCCGGATCGTAAGGGCCGTGCGCGCGGTAGCCATAGAGCTGGCCGGGAGTGACGCCCGGAACGTATCCGGAAAAGATCGAGCCTTCTCGGCTCGGCATTTCGAGCCGGGCCAGTTCCTCTTGCCCGTCCTGCGAAAAAAGGCAGAGCTCCAGGGCTTCGGCATTCTCGGAAAAGATCGCAAAGTGCGTACCGTCGCCTGTGAATTCCGTGCCCAGTTCGTGATATTGCCTCTCCGGCTTTGCAAAGGCGTAATCCATCGCCTCAGATCGCCGGGACTGGGGAGTTTTGAGGGGCCGGCGCTTGCAGGGCGGTCCGGGTGGGCGGCAGCTCCCGCACCGGCGCGCTCCGGCGTTGCAACACGGCAAGATGAGCCAGCGCGCGCGCCGAAACCAGCCGAATGCCGCCGGACGAGGCGGTGCACCACCCCGCGTATTGCGCCAGCGAGGCGTCGAGATCGAAGCCGTCGGGCACGATCGCATCGGCTGTGACGATCGCGTCGGATATCGTCACCCATTGCCCGATGCGCGCGCCCGGCAGGACCACCACATTGCGCAGCAACGTCCCTGTCCCCACGGCGGCCGAAGCGTCGTTGCGGCCGCCCCTTGAAACCGGCGCGGGCCATTCGGGGTCGAATGCGAGCGAGCCGGCGGCAATCTGCATCTGCACCGCATGATACGCGTCAAGCGTACCCAGGTCCTGCCACAGTGGCTCTGCGCCCGCGCGTCCCGGCAGGGCGTAGGCGTAAGCTTCGCCCGCCTTGACCAGCCGGGGAACGATGTGCTTTCCGAAATCGAGGTCGGCAATGGTTTTCGCCATTTCCACCAGCAGCGTGCGCAGCGCCTTCCAGTCGAAGACGTAGATGCCCATGGAGGCCAGCGCATGGCCGGGCCGGTCCTGCGCCGGGGGCGCGATGCGCGGCTTTTCGATGAAAGCTGTGATCCGGCCGGTTGCATCGGCGGCCAGAATACCGAATTCACTGGCCTGTGCGACCGGTACATGAACGACGCCTACCGTGACCGAGGCCGCCCGATCGCGGTGACGCGCGATCAGCGGACGATAGTCCATCTGATAAAGGTGGTCTCCCGCCAGCACGACGACGTGATCAGGTGCTTCGCTATCGATCGCTTCCACCACGCTGGCGACGGCGTGGCCGGTGCCGGCGAAGGGCCCGTGGTCGGCACCGTCAAGCACCTTGAATACGCAAGGCGAACGGTCGGAATGCCAAGCCTGCTCGAGATGGTCGTGCAGTGTCGCAGGCGCATGCTGCGTCAGCACCATTGCCTTGCGCAAACCCGAATTGACCACGTTTGCCAGAGTGAAATCGATGAGCCGGAAATCCGGGCCGATCGGAATGGCGGGTTTCGCCTCCTCGTTTGTCAGATCGTGAAGACGGCTTCCTTTGCCGCCGGCCAGCACGATGGACAGAACTTCACTGGGCGACGGAACGACTTTCGCAGATGCCATGTATCCCCTCGGTCGGATCTCGGGTTCTGCGACACAATTCGCCAACCGGGCCGGGGGTTCCGTATTCCTCACATAAGTCATGTCGATTTTTCGGACCTTGGCGGCAACGCCGCGCACGGGCGCTTCCCCAGACCGACCCGCCCGCGCCAAGGAAGGCTAGCGTCATTCCGACAAGGAAGATGAACCACTTAATCCGGGCCAAAATACCGAGGCGACCGGCGGAGCGCCGGCGCGCGGCCTTCGCTAAGAATAAGCACCATGCTGAAGAATCGGGACTTCGATTTCTTAAGCCAAAATCTCCAGCCCGAGCCAGCTTCGATTTTTCAAATTGCTCCCGTTCTCACTCGAGGTGTTTCCGGGCACAGTCACTGGAAGCGGTGCCCGCTAGCTCTTCCCCATTCGACGCGGAACGATTGACGCTTCACGCGCGGCCTCTTCCCCCGATGCCAGAGGTCCTGGTCGAGGTCCCTCTCCAGCGCGCGTCCCATTAATGCCCCACGCATGGGCGAGCAAAGACCTGAATAGGGGTGGTAAAGGGTCCCGCAAGGGCCATCTCAGCAGAAAGGCAGCTGCCCCGCTCGGCTTCCTGCCGAGAACAATCTACCGGATTTAACCCGTTATCCAGGCTTTCGACCGACGTCACCGCCGCCGCCGTGCATACCTGGATGGCGGCGCTCAGAAATCATGTCGCTGCGCTCGTTCGGATCTTTGCGCTGAGAATCGCGCCCTTCCTGCGATGAAGAAGCTTCACGATCACTCTGCTTTTCGGCCTGTTCCTGCACCGCGGGGTCGTTGCTGGAAGTTGCCTCGGTTTGACCGCCCTTTAGTCCACGGGCTTCGAGTTCACTCGTCTTCTGCGCGTCCACGCCTTCTGCGATTTCCCGGTTTTTAGAGTCGTTATTCGCGCCATCGCCGGAGGATGGAGCTGGCCCGATGGATGTTTGACCTACCATATGCATTCTCCTTTTTGAGAGAAGGTCTGCGGTGTAACAAAGTTCCCCTGCCACCAATGCATCGTCGGGTATGTCTTCCTGCTCCACTGTGATCTGCAAGATAGCTCCGATGCTTTGGCGCGGGCACGCGTTGACAACATCCCAGTTCACCGAGTTGGAGCTTTGAAGCACATGCGAGGTGGCTGCCTGATAGCGAAACATCCATTCTTGCCAGAAAACTAACGTGCTGCCATCGGCCACGGCCTGACGGCCCCTTCCGTCTCCAGTTTGCTTTTTAAAGCACCTTCCAAAAATGGGTCGTGTGACGCGCCTTATCCGTTGGCGCGTTCTTGGCGATGGAAGTGACGGTCCATCTCTCCGATTTCAGCTCCTGCCCGAAGACTTGCTTATCTCAGATCAAGTCGATTTTGTCTCAAGTCAGGAGCCAAATCGGGTACCACCGCATTATCTCGGCATGGCACGCGGCGCCGCTTCGCGGTCCGACGCCATCAAGGTCAGTCGAAGAGCGCATACTGCTTCAAAAAACGCATGCGACTGCCCCGGTTGGGACAACCTTGCTGACACAAGGTAATACTTTGCGGCGAGCGGGTCTGAACGCAACCACGAGCGTTCTACCGTTGGCACCCTACCTCTACCGCGTCTGTAATTTTTCGAAATCGATTCGGGATGACCGAAGTGACCGGTGATGTCTCCTCTGTCAGGACAAGAGTTGGCGTCCTGACATTCCATGATCTTACAGAGATGGGACAATTTAATTTCAAGCCGACGGTAACGGCTGCCAACATGGAGAAAAGCAATGCGTGCACTGCTACGATTGGGTGTCCTCGCGGGACTTGGCTACTTCATCTACTCGAAGTTCGCAGGATCGCACGGATTGGATGACGATGACCGCGGCCCCGTGGGCTCGTCGGGCGTAGTTCGTAATGCGGGCCCGGAAGAGCAATCAGGCATCCGCAATGACGATTGGGATTCCTTAGACGAACAGATCGACGGAAGTTTTCCTGCCAGTGATCCTCCGGGGAGCTACTGACTACCCGCGGATCTCCAGTTGATGCTCGCCGTTATCGGGGAGTGACTTCGCGGCCGCAACTGGACTTGGGCCGTCAGATGCTCGCGCTGCCCCAGTCGGCCGGGTCGTTCGAATACTTGCCCATTCCCGCCAACGAAAAATTTCCGGCGGCCAGGGCATAGCGGAGGGATGCGAATGCATGACGGACGCCCCGTGTCTAATTGGCCAAGTGACATCGATCGAATGGTCGATTGGCGAGCACCGGATACCCGGCGATCTATCCCGCCCGTGGCGCCCACAAATCTGCCATGGCCGAGTTGCCGGAGTAACAAACAATGAAATATGACGTCGACGCCCTGGTGGTTCTCCCAGACGACATTGATCTGGCTCGTTCACCGCTCGCAAACCACATCGATGCGGAAACGTTTGTGCTGGGTGCTTTCAATCCGGGGCTGACCAGATTGCCCAATGGCAATTTACTGCTGATGGTGCGCGTAGCTGAGGCGCTACGGGATCCAATAGCTGATGGCCATCTGCACAACATTCGCTGGGAAGCCGAGGGCGATGGCCGTTTTGTCACCGACGCTTGGCCGTTGGAGCTGGTCGACACGTCGGATCCTCGCACAGTGCGCCTTCGTGGTGGCGGCTGGAATATCATGGTCCTGACTTCGCTTTCATGGCTACTGCCGGTCGAGCTGACCCCGGACGGGATGACCCCTGTCGCGTTCCACTACGATAGGGCGATTGCGCCAATCAACGGCTTGCAGTGCTACGGCGTCGAGGATCCGCGGATCAGCTTCGTGGAAGGTCAATGGCTCATGACGACCTGCTCGATCGGCCCCGAGCGCCAGTGCACAACGCTGTACACCTCGAGCAATGGGATGGATTGGACATTCACCGACATCCTCCTGGACCATCAAAACAAAGACATGCTGTTGTTCGAAGGCCTGATCAACAATCAGTACTGGGCACAGACCCGGCCCCTTGGGGATGCTTACTTTGCATACCCTCCCGGTAGTGAATGGCGCGCCGGCCCGTCAATAAATCTCGCGCATTCGCCGGACGGACGATTTTGGAAGCCATTCTCGAAGCCGGGAATTCGGCCGCATGCCGCGACCCTGGCCACCGCCCGAATGGGTGGGGGAAGTCCTCCTCTCCTGACAAAAGGCATAGAGGATGGTGGATGGTTATCTCTTTGGCATGGTGTCGAACCAAAGGAACTGGTTGGAATTTATCGGACCTATTGGTCAATACTGGCAAGTGACGATCCCAGTACTGTCGTTCGTTCGTGCCACAAACCGCTACTGGAGCCGAACCCAGACCTCACCATACCGATCGAACATCAGATGTATTTGCGAGACGTCGTTTTCACCACGGGGATTGTAGACGCCGGAGACCACTACATCGTCGCCTCTGGAGAAGCAGATCTCGCATGCCGCATCACCCATATACCAAAGTCGGCATTCTCGCCATAATCGCGTCGGCCGCTGACCCAGCAAGGACGAAGCACTCTTCCTCTGAAAATTAGAGCGGATTTCAGACGTTTTGAATCGATGGGTGATTCCCATTGGCCCGAATTCCTGATGCAGCATCCGTTCTGGTGAAGAAAGACGGCAGGGATGGCTCGTTCGATGGATTTGCGCTCTCGGTTCTGGCCGGCGGAAGATGGCGGACTAATTTGTCGCGCTGCCGCAGACCGGTTTGGCGCCGCGCCGTCAACAGCCATCCGCTGGCGGGCGCAACGGTTCGAAACAGGGACTTTGCCCCCAAGCCGCGGGGCCGAGACATGCGCTCACGATGGGATGAAGAGCGTGCAGCGGACATCCTGGATATTTTGGGAGGTGCGCAAGGACATCGCGCTTGAAGACCGCGCGTCCAAAATCGCGTTCTAAGCCATCTAGGAGACACATTATAGCAGACAATGAGGGCATACGCGGTCGCGGGACAGTTCACGCCCGGCGTCGCTGACTTCGGCCGCTTTCCTCTCACCGAAACTCCTGGAATACCTGTCATAAGCCTCGGGCCGGAAGGCCTGGCGGCTTTGCCGGGAAGGCGGCTCAAGCGCTTTTGCAAGGCGGGGTTGCGCGTGAGGTTCCAAACGATGTCGCGGTCAGGTCCCTCCCCTGGAAACTCGATTGATCCCTGCCCCTCGCCCGCCTTTCGTCACCTACATCTTTCCTCGGCCTCGATAGTGCTCCGCGGCGGACTTCCCGACGCACGCCGTGCGGCAACGCAGCACGGATCAGCATACCGATCGGGACGCGGAGAAGGCCCAGCCGCACGACCGAAATCCATCGTAGTTCGGCACCAAGAGCAGCGCTTCGCGTTCCTCGATTCTCAGCCCAACTAAGGAGTTGCCTGCATGGAAGACATCGCCGGTTGGATCGCGCCTGCTGCCACCATGATCGCCGCCATGATGACCGGAGCCAATCTCGGCGTTCGGATCTCGGGCTGGGACCTCGTCGTCTTCGCGATCGCCTCGATCGCCGGGTCGGTGGTGGGGCTGTCGTCCGGGCAGACCAATCTCCTCGCCACCAATGGTCTCCTGACCTTCGTCAATCTGATCGCCGTGTGGCGCTGGCTGGGCAAGCAGGGTACCTATGAAGATGGCGGTAAGTTGGCCGCCGAGGCCAGCCGCCGCTCTGCTTACCCGACCCTTTTCACCACTACGGGTATCGCCGCCGTGCCGGTCGCGGCGGCCAACGGCAAGAAGCTCGGGAATGCGGGTGATGTGCTCGTCTCATGCAAGAGGGGCAAAGTAAGCTACGTCGTGGCCGACTCAAGCGGTGTCGGCGGCATCGGCGAAGAATTGCGCGCGGTCGGTCGGGCACAGTTCGACTTCGCCTGCGATCGGGTGAAGTTACGTCGCCTCCGCGCCTGGTTCGAAAGCTTGCCGCCGCTTGCCGATGGAGACTGGGCCGCCGCCCGGCCTGAGATGGCTTGGAGTCCTGATCGATGACCGCTTCTCGCGGTTTGGGGGAGACCGCCCTGACGCTTGCCGAAGGCCTGCGTGCCGGTGATCTCCTTTACCTGGCAGACGACGACCACGAGGCCGAGATGGTGGCTGCCGCTCTAGCAGCATTGGTTCCCAACGCCCGCGTCGTCTTCGTTCCATCGAGTGACACTCTGCCCGGCGACCGCGCGCCTGCTTCCCCTGCAAATATCGGTCGGCGGGTCGCGGCCCTGCGCGATCTGCGCAGGCTTGCCCTTGACGACGAGCGGCCGCGCCTCGCAGCGATTATGAGCGGCGAAGCAGCGGCCAGGCTTTATGAGGAGCCCTCCGCATTCGACGCGGCCCCGCCGAGCCTGCGGACCGGTGACCCGATCCACATCGGGGGCTTCGCTGCCCAAATGGAGGGGCTCGGATATTTCAGCGACGACCGGGTGGACGAGCCCGGCGAAGTCGCGGTGCGCGGCGATGTTATCGACATCTTCCCTGCCGACGCTGGCCTTCCCGCGCGGATCGATGTCGCGGAAGGGCGGGTCGCCGGGATCCGCCGCTACGACCCCGCAACGCAGCTAAGCGAAGAGCCATGCGACTACCTGGAAATCGGCCGGGCCGCCGAACCTGTCTCGAAGGCGAAGGTCTCGATCCTCGCCCACTTGGTGCCAGGTCATGTTTATTTGTCGCCCAAGGCGGACAAGCGCCGGCAGCGCTTCATCCGGCTCGCCGGGCAAGCGGCCAGCGGGGGCGGCGGGGCGATCGACGCCGTTTCCGAGGATCTTTGGACTAACGAGCTTGCCGCCTGGGTGCAGGGGGAACCGGCGAGGAGAGTTTCGCCAATCCCACGCTTTGCCGAGCAGAAATCCCCCCTCGCCGCGTTGCGGCGTTTCGCATCGCCGTTGCTCGCCGCCGGACAGCGGATGCTGCTAGTCGGCAGCGAACGTGATATTCGTTTCCTGAGACCCAAGTTTGCAAAGATCTTCAAGATCGAGGTGGAAACGCTCGAACACATTGAAGATGTGGCGGGACTTCCCGCAGGGGGCGTCGCAACGCTTGTCGCGCCGATCGACCGCGGCGCTGACTCGAACGACGTTTTGATGATCGCCGCGGCCGATCTTCTCGGCAGCCGTGCCCTGTTGGACAATGTTGAGCAGACGCAGGCTGGATTGCAGCTTGCAAGCGGCGACATCCGCTCGGGTGATCTGGTGGTCCATGAGGATCATGGAGTCGGCCGGGTGGTCGGCTTGGAACATGCGCCCGGTGACGCCGGGGTCGATCTCATCGTTCTCGAATATGCCGGGGGCCACCGCCGTTTGGTACCGGTGCATGAGGCCGGCCGGCTATGGCGCTACGGCGGCGACGGAGATGCTGTGAAGCTCGACAAACTCGACGGCTCGACTTGGGAAAAGCGGCGCGGGTCGATCGACGAAGCCGTGGCCGAAAGCGCTCGCGAACTGCTGCTCCTCGCAGAGAAGCGGCGCCAGTTCGAAGCACCGGTGATCGAACCCGACTCCGCCAGCTACGAACAATTCGTCGCGACCTTTCCATTCAACGAGACTGCGGATCAGGCACGGGCAATCCAGGCCGCGCGCGACGATCTTGCTTCGGGCCGGCCAATGGACCGCCTCGTCATCGGCGATGTCGGCTATGGCAAGACCGAGGTCGCACTGCGCGCTGCGGCACTCGCCGCCCTCGCGGGCTACCAGGTCATTGTGGCAGCGCCGACAACCGTACTTGTACGCCAGCACCTGCAGACATTCGAGCGCCGCTTCGAAGGCACGGGTGTGAAAGTTGCCGGTCTGTCGCGGCTGTCCAGCGCGGCGGAGAAGAAAGCAGCCAAAGCGGGCCTCGCCGATGGGTCTATTGGAATCGTCGTCGGCACGGCTGCGGTCATGGCGAAGGACGTCAGCTATGCGCGGCTCGGACTCGTCATCATCGACGAGGAACAGCGCTTTGGCGCGGCCGATAAGGCCAAGTTGCGGAGACGCGTGGAAGTGCACCTCCTGGCCATGAGCGCGACACCGATACCGCGCACGCTCCACCGCGCGATGATCGGTCTACAGCAGATTTCGATCATCGCCACTCCGCCGGCGCGGCGTCAGCCGATCCGCACAATCCTTGCCACGCCCGATGATGCCATGATTCGAACGGCGCTGCTGCGCGAACGCTCGCGGGGCGGACAAAGCTTCGTTGTCGTGCCCCGGGTTGAGGACCTCGGGCCCCTCGCCGCGCGCTTGGCCCGCATCGTGCCCGACCTCCTCCTCTTCGAAGCGCACGGCAAGATGCCGGCCGGCGCCATCGACGAGGTGATGGTCCGCTTTGGCGACGGTGAAGGCGATGTCCTGTTGGCGACCAACATCATTGAAGCGGGGCTCGACGTGCCGCGCGCCAATACCATGATCGTCTGGCGCGCAGACCGCTTCGGCCTCGCCCAGCTTCACCAACTGCGCGGACGGGTGGGGCGCGGCAATCGCCGGGGGCAGGTCATCCTTCTGACCGACGGCGGCGAGATCGCCGAACGCACGATGAAGCGGCTGCGAACGCTGGCCGCCTACGACCGGCTTGGTGCGGGGTTCGAGATCAGCGCGGCAGACCTCGACCAGCGCGGCGCCGGCGACCCGCTCGCCGATACCCAGGCGGGGCACATGAAGCTCGTCGGCGTCGACCTCTATCAAAACCTGTTCGAAGCTGCACTGCGGCAAGCCCAGGGGCAGGATCCGGGTTTGTGGAAGCCCGACCTCAATCTGGGAGACGCCGGCGGCTTGCCGGCGGAATGGATACCTGACACCGATATCCGGCTCGGTCTCTACGTGCGTCTCGCACGCCTCATTTCCGAGGGCGAACTCGACGCGTTCGAAGCGGAACTTGCCGACCGGTTCGGTCGGCCCCCGCCCCCTGCCGAGCGGCTGCTCGCTGCAGCGCGCATCGGCATCCTCGCCCGCGCGGCGGGAATAGAGCGTGTAGACGCCGGCCCCGCAGCCATCGCTCTCACCCCGCGCGGCGGCGAACTGCACCTGCCGGATGGCACCGATCTCACCGAGACGGATGGACGCTGGTTGCTGAAGGAGCGGGCTGACGAAGATGCCAGACTGACGCGGGTAGCGGAGCTTCTCGAGACCCTTGTCCCGCCAGGAGGTTGATGCATGTCGGAGTCACGTGGCAACCCTTCCGATTGCCTGGTCGTAGGCGGGGGCCCGGCCGGCCTCACAGCGGCGATCTATCTCCCGCGGTTCCGTTTAAGCGTGGAGATCATCGACGCCGGCAAGAGTCGAGCCGCCTTGATCCCGCGCACGTACAATCATGCCGGCTATCCGGGCGGCATTCCTGGCAGCGAACTGCTTGGCCTCATGCGCGAGCAGGCCTCGCAGTTCGGTGCGACTGCCCGTGCCGGATTGGTCGAAAAGATCGAGCGAAACGGGGAGCTCTTCGCGCGCATCGGCGATGAGGCTCTGCATGCACGCGATGTCGTCCTCGGGGCGGGTGCTGTGAACAATCCGCCCAAGACGGCCTCAGAGATCCTTGACGCCGCGCTGGCTCGCGGGCTCTTGCGCTATTAGCCCATTTTGCGGTGGCTATGAGGTGACCAACAAGAAGATCGGCATGATCGGCTCGCGCGCGCGGCCGCAACGAGGCGTTGTTCCTCGGGAGGTGTCTAGGGACGTGACGCTCATTGCACCGGAGGGCGGCCACGCGCTTAGCAAGGAAGAACAAGTCCAGCTGAAGGAATCCGTCATCGTCTTGCGGGAAGCTCCACGCGCGCCGCTCGGGATCGAAGGAGAGAGACGATCTTGGTTCCGGTGCCCGGCGAAACCCTAGCTTTCGGCACGGCCTTATCGCGCGCTGGGATCTGTAATCCGCCCAGAACCACCAGCGGATCAGCCTACCGAGCCTCTATGCGGCCAGCGGTGTTGCCAAGCGCCTCGATCAAATGAATCACGGATGGGGAAGCAGGCGCCGCGGCGACGATCATTCGAAACGATCTCGCCGCCAAGCAGCCGCTGCTGTCCTAACCTTTCTCGGCGGTGATGAGTTCGCCTTCGTTAGCATCCATTCGTATTTGGATGGAGGCGATTTTCCAGCCCCGCTTCGCCTACGACATCAGCGCTGGCATCTGCGGCGAAAGGCCTAATCGGGCAGCTACGCCGGGCGCGAAGCGCAAGAGATCAGGTCGTAGCCACTACAGCCGAGTTCTTTCACCTTACCTTCAAGTAATTCGAAGAGCTGGGTTTCGGCGCCCGCGCTCGTGCACATAACGGCCACCGCATCCTCGACCTAACGCATCGCGGTGTCTGCTGCGCGCCTTGGACGGGCTAGACGCGATGATCTTCTCATTGATCATCCGCATCATCTCGGCCCAATGGGCCGACCAAGCGTTCCGGGCAGCGTCACGCTGGATCGGCAGCCCGGGCTCGATCACCTTGCCCGCACCGATGATTGGTTCGATCGCGAAGACGTGACGCGAACGAGTGCCACGGACTAAATTCACAGTGCAAGCAGATCATTGGAAGGCGTTATCGTCCCCGCGAGGTGCTGAATCTGCGACGCTATGTGATGCAATGCGCTTCCGCTTATTGCCCTTCTATCCGACCTTTTAGATTACTGCGGTCTCGGGCCAGTCATGCGCTGGACAGGGCAGCCGCAGCGGAGAGGCATTGAACCGCATTCTACCCCCATCCTTTGTCATAAGCGTTTGGCTGCCGCGCGCAGCGAAACCGGAAGCGTGTTCGTCAACCGCCTTGGCGATGAGGTCTGCGCTTGCCTGCGCGAAGCGCAACCATATGGTGGACCGGCCCCGTGCATAGGCACGTTCCTTCAAGTCGGCCTGAGAGTCTGGGCGATCGAGAAGATCGTTGACCGCCGCCGAGATGGCCGATGGTTTTCCTGGCGGCACGAGGCTGCCAACCCCGTCTGCCAGAAGCTCGCGGGCGTGGATATACGGTGTGGAAACAACAGCCTTGCCAAGAGCTACAGCATAGCTCAGCGTGCCGGACGTCGACTGCTCGAGGTTCGGATAAGGGGTGAGATAAATGTCGCAAGCCTCGATCTGATCGAGCAGTTCCTCAGTGTCGACAAAGCGATTGTCCCATTGCACATTGTCTTCGACTCCGAGTGCCAAGACTCGCGTTTCGAGGAGTTTTCGGTATGCCTCGCCATGCTCGCGGACAAGATTGGGATGTGTGGCACCTACAATCCGATAGAGTACATCAGGATGGTTGGCGGTAATCGCCGGTAACGCTTCGATTGCATGCTCCAGGCCCTTGCCTGGACCCAATAGACCAAATGTCATAAGCACGGGTCGACCCGCAACGCCGAGGCGCGATTTGAACCCCTCCTCGCGGCCGAACGGTCGGTCGGGAGCTCCGTGGGGGATTACCGTGATACGATCCGGCGAAACGCCATACAGCTCGATGAGAAGGCTGCGCCCATGCTCTGACATGACCATTGCTTGATCAGTGCGCGCAAGAATATGCCCGAGGATTCCACGTTGATCAGCAGATGGCTGCGAGAGTATCGTGTGGAAGGTGACAATGAGAGGTACCTCGATCCTGTCGACCAGTTCGGTCACCAGAACTCCATCGGCCCCGCCGAAGATGCCGTACTCGTGTTGAAGCCATACAGCATCAACCCCGGACCGATTGATTTGCCGGGCGGCGTCCCGGTAGCTCTGCGCCTCGTCAACGCTGATGATGTTGACGCGATCGCCGTAGAGCGGCGCCGCGTCACGGCGGTCGAGCGCATAAACGTCGAAAGTTGTGCCGGGACAAAAAGTCTCGACCTTCGTCTTGAGATCTTCGGTAAATGTCGCAATGCCGCATTTACGCGGCGCGAAAGTGCCAATCACGGCGACGTTGAAGCTGCTATTGTCGGGCTTCGGCAAGAACGATTTCTTGCCTGAAGCTGACGATGGGGCCAACTGGGATAATGCGTTCTGCGAATTAAGCATGCCGTCACCGTAATGGAGGGTTCGGACAATTAACGGCGGAGTCAGGCGCGCGTTCCACGGCCCGGCCCCTTTTCAAAGGGCGGGGATCTTCGCCTTTTCCGCCAGACGACGTTGTAGAAAAGCGAGGACCACCGCCTCCTCGGGGCGAAGACGAGGCAGCTCGTTCCGCAGCTCTTTTTCCACCGCGTCGCGCGCCTCAAGCACAAGTTCGTCGCTCAAGTAGCTGTCAAACACTTCTGGGTGAATATAGCATTTTCGGCAGACCGTCGGCGTGTTCCCAAGGCGAGAGGCCACCGCTTCGATCGCAGTGCGTACGTTTCGCTTGGCCGCAGCTTGATTGTCCACCTTTTCGTATTCGGCAAGCGCCAGCGCAGCGAGCACCGTGCCATTCCACGTACGAAAATCCTTCGCCGTGATGTCCGCCCCCGAGATCTCCTTGAGATAGGTGTTGATATCGTTCGAGGTGACTTCGTATTGCTCGCCGTCCTCGCCGATGTACTGGAAGAGATGCTGGCCCGGCAGATCCTGGCTGGCCTTCACAATCTTCGCGATCCGGCGGTCCCTGAGCCTCAGCTTCCACTGCTTGCCGCTCTTGCCCTTGAAGTTGAAGCGAAGTTCTGATCCTTCTATCGCGACATGGCGGTCCTGCAACGTCGTAAGGCCATAGCTCCTGTTCTGCTTGACATAATCCGCGTTGCCGACGCGGATCATCGTGGTCTCGAGCAGGTGGACGACCGCAGCCAGAACCTTCTCCCGTGGTAGGCCACGCTTCTGAAGATCGGCGTCGATCCGCTCGCGCACGGCTGGCAGGGCTTTGGCGAAAGCGAGCATGTGCTCGTACTTCGTGCTGTCGCGCACCTCGCGAAACCTGGCATGGTAGCGATACTGCTTGCGGCCCTTGGCGTCGCGCCCAGTCGCCTGGATATGGCCGTTCGGTTTCGCGCAAATCCAGACATCGGTATAGGCCGGCGGGATTGCCAGCGATGCAATGCGCTTCAGGGTCTTGTCGTTCTTGACGACGTTACCGCGCGGATCGCGATAGCGAATCCTGCCGCGATAAGTTTGGCGGCTGATCCCGGGACTGTCGTCACTGACATAGACAAGGCCCGCGTTTTCCGCCGCCTCCTGCGCATCGACGATCATTCCTGCTTCGCCGGCATTGGCCAGCGCGTCCTCTCGCGTTTTCATACCGGCTGAATCGCACGAGGCCGGATCGCGTTCCCCGACATCAGAACGTGCATCCGCTTGTTGCGGTCTTTCACTTGTAAATATCGCTGGCGCCGGAAGAACTGATCCTCCAATCCCAGTGCGCGGCGCACCCGCGGCTGCTCCTGGCATCATCGTCCACAGCGCCGCGAATACGCCCCCAGCACATCCTGACATCCGCCGCTGCGCTGCTGTAGTGTATCAATCAACCTGCGCATCTCACCCGGCCGCATCACCGCAAAGCGCAAAATCCCAATCGCTCAACCTATCTGGCCCGGGGTTCCTGCAGGGAAGGTTTGGTACGCAAACGCCCGAGAAGCTTCACAAATCCAAACATTCGGAGGTCATTTTGATATTCCTGATGCCGACGGCCGGCGTCGAGAAAGAAGCTCGTCAAATGGATTGGATGGGCTAGCTTGCTCGACTGCCCTGTGCGGCGATGAGGCTCGTCGATATACCGGCGTTCGCCGGCGCGTAGGTTGACGGCCAAGGCAATTCGCCATGCCGCGTCAGGCGGCCGCCGGATTTCCCGAGGGAATTGGGGTTTTAGGTCGATCGCGAAGCGCGGTGTCCGCATTCTTCAAGCGCCGATAGCGCAATTGAAGGCCGATGGAAGCCAATTCCTTGCTGCGGCGTTGAGTCGGCGACGGGGGGAGGTGAGCAAGGAGACGGATCATGCCTCGCGGCGACAAGTCGAGCTACACCGACAAGCAGAAGCGCAAGGCCGAGCATATCGAGGAAGGCTATGAGGATCGCGGTGTCGGCAAGGAAGAGGCCGAGCGGCGGGCATGGGCGACCGTCAACAAGGAATCGGGCGGCGGCAAAAAGTCCGGCTCTGGCCGCGGCAAGGCCGAGAACCACGAAAGTTCGCGCAAAGGTGGGCGCAAGGGTGGCTCCAGCCAGGGCGCCGAAAAGCGCTCGACGGCGGCCAAAAAAGGTTGGGAAACCCGCCGGAAGAAGGGCGCAGCCTGATGTCCATCCACAAGATGATCGCGCTTCACCCCGATGTCGGTGAGGACTCCAACGGATTGCTTGCGACCGCCGCCCGCCGCGCAATGTTTTGCGCGGAGATGTGCACCAGCTGCGCCGCTGCCTGCATTGCCGAGCCAATGGACATGAGGCAGTGTCTCCGCTCCTATCTCGACTGCGCCGACGTCTGCGCCGCCACCGGGCGGCTCGCGGTGCGGCGGACCGGCCGAAATATCGAGGCGGTAAAACTGCTGCTTGAGGCCTGTGCTCAGGTCTGCGAGCTGTGCGCCGCGCAAAGCGCAAGCCACGATCACGCACATTGCCAGCTCTGCAGCCAGATGTGCCGAGAATGCGCTGCTGACTGCCGGACCTCTCTGGCGACGATCAATTGACCTACTACCATGTCTACCGACTTCAAGGCGCAGCGTGATCGCATGGTCGGCACGCATCTAGCCGCCCGCGGAATCCGTGGCTCCGGCGTGCTGGGTGCCATGCGCGCGGTGCCTCGCGAACAGTTCGTGCGCGAAGGATTCGAACAGTACGCTTACGAGGACTCCGCGCTGCCGATAGAAGCGGGTCAGACAATCTCGCAGCCGTATATTGTCGCCGCCATGATTGAGGCCGCCGAGGTTCAGCCGGGCGATCATGTGCTCGAGGTGGGTGCGGGGTCAGGCTATGCGGCAGCGGTGATCAGTTGCATAGCCGAGCATGTGATCGCGATCGAGCGCCATCCGAGCCTTGCCAAGCTCGCCGCGGCGCGTTTGACAACGCTCGGCTATGACAATGTCGAGGTGCGTGTCGGCGACGGGACGCGCGGCACGCCCGAAGTCGCTCCATTTGACGCCATCCTGGTCTCGGCGGGCAGTCCCGAGGTACCAGAAGCGTTGAGGGACCAGCTCAAGGTCGGCGGAATTCTGGTCGTGCCGGTCGGGGATGCTGACCAGCAGAAGCTTTGCAAGGTGACCCGTCTTGCCGCCGACCGCTTCGCGGAAGAAAACCTGGGCACGGTGAAATTCGTGCCTCTGATCGGAACACAGGCGTGGCGCGAGGATGGCAGCCGGGCGGCGAGCGTCCCTCTGTCGGGCGCATCGCGCAACCAGAACCTGCCCGAATGATCGCCGAAGCCATTATCGGCGCGCCCGCGACGGAAGGTACCGATCCGGCCGCGCCGCTGGCGGGTGATTAACCGGTTTGAAGTTGGTTTTGCCCCGGATAAGCCACCCGCTCCATTGTCAAGATCGTCGCGTTCTGACGCCGGCCAGATAGGCGCAGACCAAATCCACTCCGTTGGCGAATTTCTGCCCTGGGTCGTTTCTGCTGCCCTTACTTCGGGATCTTATTCCCACATACCATAGGAGTGGTACACAGCGGGCCTAACCTCGCCTCCAGGCGGACAATCGCCCGGGGCACGTTTGAGATGGCCTCCAATGTCTTCTCAACTGCTACGCTGTCACGCTGCCCGGCGCGAGGCCGAACCTCCACGAACAGAGCTTCGGGGCTATGGCCACAGACGTGCCAAGTCGTCGCAGACCATTGGTGCGCATAAACATCGGGATCCCCGCCAGCCCCAGCAGAGGCAGGGTATCCCAATTGCCGACGAGGCAGCATCCCAAGATCCGCTGAATGCCCCACAGGCCAGTAGGCATCGATCGACGCAGCAAGCCCGCTCACAGCGCAGCGCTGCCTTGGTCGAAGTTGCTAGCCACCGGCGCGAAAAGCAACTGCATCACCTCATCGCCTCCCGCACAGCGTGCCCGACCGCGTTGTTCTCGCAGCTCCAGCTACTGCCACCGCGCGCGCAACTGTCGGCAGCCAGCGGCGTTCATGCCTCGAGAGCAAAACCAGACGAGGAGTCGAAGATGGCGGAAATTCCCACTCACACGGTCACCGTTGTAGAAGGTCGACGCGGCGGTGGCGCTGGCATGGTCGTTGCCATCGCTGTCCTTATTGCGGTGATTGCCGGCATCTACTTCTTCACCCAGACGACCAAGAGCGAAGCCCGTAAGGACAACGCCGTCGAAAACGCAGCCAACAGTATTGGCAATGCGGCCAATAAGGCCGGAGACGCTGCACAGGACGCCGCGAAGAACACCGGTAACCAATAGTGGCGAAAGCCCCTGACTGTCGGGATACAGGTCGCCCGACAGTCCGCAAAATGGCATACCGGGTTGATGACACTGGTTCACGTCATTGCCTCCTGCAAAGCATCGGCAGGCTAGCCACCGAACGCATCACATTGCCTACCGACTGAGAGCCCCGCGCAACGGTGTCGCAAACCAAGGCGTCCAGCGCGTTCTCCGGTTCGACCGCAATCGCGAACCCAGCTTATTTCCGTCGGCCTTTCGGGTTTCGATCGCTTTCGCGGGCGCCAGTTGCTGCCCCGTGCAGCCGTCATCCTGAATGGCGTCGAGCAAGCGGCCGCCGCGCTTTTTTGCAGCGGCGGGGCGATGGTGCAATTGAACCCGGCGGAGTTCAGAAGCGCCCCTTCTACGCCGAGGGTGTGACGATGTGGCCTGCGAAACGCGATCGCTGAAACCTAATCGCCCTGGGTCGCTTATCAGGTGATAAATCAAAGGAGTCTTCATGCGTAAATCAACGCTCGCCATTGCGTTGGCTGGGACCACGCTTTTGATCGGGGCCTGCGCCGCGATCCGCCGGCACGGTCCGGTAGGAAACCACGCAGTTCCGCAACCTGCAAAGTTGGTCGATGTGCAGCGATACATGGGCCGCTGGTATGAGCAGTACCGCTACGAAGCGTCGTTCGAGAAGGAAATGGACGGTGTTACGGCGGAGTACTCGCTCGAACACGACGGGACGGTGAGAGTCGTCAACCGTGGCCAGCGCAGGGGCAAGTGGAAGGAATCCATTGGCAAGGCCAAGATCGTCGACGCCGCCACGAACGCCAAGCTGAAGGTCTCATTCTTTGGACCGTTCTATGGCAACTATTGGGTGCTCGATCATGACGATGACTACCAATGGTCGATCGTCGGAGAGCCATCCGGCCGGTACCTTTGGGTGCTAACTCGCGACCCCCGGCCCAGCGCCGAATTGCTTTCGGACATCGAGGGGCGAGTGAAGTCCCTGGGATATGACCGGTCGCTTCTCCGCAGGACGCAGCATTAAGCTGTAATGGGCTACCTGCGGATGTCCGCGGGAGCTTGGAAGCAAAAGTGATATGCGATGTTCTTTTTGCGCATGAGAAGACCGTCGCTGAGGGCACGGAATATGCAAGCTTGCTTTCCGGCGGAACCTTCGAACGAATACGGATTGTCCTTGAGCCAGGCGAGGACCGGACGGATTTCGTCCGCGAGGCCGTTCAACGAGAGTTGGAAACGCCGGGAGAGGAAGGTTGGCACCAGTCGAACGCGCTGCGCGGAACCATGGCAACTACTCCAAAACCAGAGCACCATAGATTCAGATTTTCGCCGCCTTGAGAATCATGGCCTTGAGTCGGGCACCATGCAGCTTGGTATTACATCGTTATCAATATCTGCCCGTAATACAATTCCGCTTTCCGCCATACCGGACCAGTGTTCCCCAGCCGCGGTTGGAACGGTTTGCCTCGTTCACTGAACGGCCAGATACATTACGAATTGTTCTTCACCACCTGTGAGCAACGTCGCGACTTCGCACCAAGCTGTTATAATCGAGCCCTTCACAATCACGCGGGCGCGGGCAAACGTTACCGCTTCAGGTGCGATCTTCCACACTGGTGCAAGATGGGGCGGAAAGAGAAACCTGGCACGGCGTCCTCTCGGTGGGGGCGACGACGTGCCAGGCTTGACCATCCCAGAGTGACGAGGAAAATCCCCGTCCCACCCTCGAATTAGAAGTGGAAGATGACACCCGCCATCGGACGGATACTATCGAAGTCATACGTTTCCGCCGAAAGGCGGAGGCGAACCCCGCTGTTGCCGGTCACGCCGCCGAGGCCGATATCCTTCGGACCTACTTCGACACCGACACCATAAATCCAATCTTTTTCGTTGCCGTAAGCTCGTCGACCATTGACCCACTGGTAGCCCGCAGAAGCATAGATAAGTCCGCTTTCACCTGCCCGGCCACCGATGCGTCCCTTAACACCGTATTCCCAGTCAATGTCGCCGAAGCCCTTGGTCGCGTTGCCTTCAACGCCTACGAATACGGGGCCAAGAGGAACGTTGACACCGGCCACGCCGCTAACAAGACCACCGTTCATTTGGCCGCCCCGAGGCGAGCCAAATTCACTGTTGCGGGAGAATTCGTGATAGCCGCCAAGGACGCCGATGTAAGGCTCGATTCCAAAAGCGTCAGTGCCGTCGGGCGCGGTTTCCTGCGCCTCTTGCGCGAACGCTGCGCTCGGCAGTGCAGCGGTGAGAGCGAAGGCCAGAAGATACTTTTTCATATCAAACTCCGAGGAAAACACCGATTCGCGATGCGCACTTCCTTGAACTTCAAACCATCTGCGCGGTTGCAGCAACGAACTCGGTTCCGTCATATGTGTGTCATTTCTGCATCGCATTCTGGCCGATATCCGGCTTGCACGGCAAAACAACAGACATATGTTCGCTCGGTGGCACCTCTCGCCGAACGAATGCTGCGCGCCTTTTGTGACGCAGATGATCCGCAGCCGGGCGGTCGATCCTGACCACATCTTACAAGTCGCCGACCGCTTGTCCCGCATTGCCGATGAAAAGGCTGCCCATGCACTGAAGCGCCTGATTGTGGAGGCCTGCGCACTGAAACAATCTGATTGAGCGGCTGACTGAGGATGCGCCCGGTTTTACGCCATTGACGAGTAGACTTCAGCCGTTGTGCACATGCGCCTTCCCGAGTGTCAGAATCCCAGGACTAGAGCTATCATCTGAGCGACAATCGGATTGCAGCCAAAGTACGATCATTGCTGCAACGAACTACGCTCTGAAAAATTCAGGGAAGAGCCCCCTTCGTTCACATAGAAGATATTAAGAAGATCCTCCGGACGGTTGATCCCGAGACCGGCCGCGGTGGTCGGGCAACAATTGTTTCAAGAGAAAACCCGATCCCAGTCATGCTGAATACTGACTACACGGATACCGTAATCGTTCGCTCGCTCAAAGGCCTCGACCAGCGGCCTGAGCCGAAACTCACGATCATAGGCGACCTCACGCTCGCACGGTCGTGACGCAACAGGAGCGACATTTGGCGACCACTGCTGCCCACGGTGTAACGCATCATCGCGAGGTCGCCGTCGGAGTCACCGAAACAGAGTATGGGGCGTCGCCCGATGTGCAGGGCGATGTTCGCCACCTTTCTTCGCGGTCTTCGAAACTCTGCAGTTCGGCGAGGCGGATGAGATCGCAGTCCGGGAGCGCGTCGAACCGGAGCTTGAGCGACGTGCCGATAACGTGTTCGGACGGGATTTTATTTTCTACGGTTTGCGGCGAGGCTTGCGCGCGGGTTCGTTGCTTAGTTCGATCCAGACTGGCGCATGGTCGCTGGTCTTCTCCCAGCCACCTGTTCGGCGACCGACCTCGGCCGTCATCAGAAGCCGGGCTGCTGCTGGATTGAGAAGGACGTGATCTATCCTGAGTCCCGCGTCGCGTTCGGAGGCGCCGCGCCAGTATTTCCAGTAGGTGAATATGGTCTCATCCGGATAGAGATGGCGAAGTGCGTCAATCCAACCCTGCTCGAGCACTCCCGCGTACGCCGCTCTTACTTCCGGCGCAAAGAGAGCGTCGTCGCGCCAGCGCTCGGGCGCATACACGTCGAGATCCGTTGGTATGACGTTGAGGTCTCCTGCGACAATCACGGGAGCGTCGAGCGCGACAAGGTAGCCAAGATGATCGCGCAATCGCTCGAACCACTTAAGTTTGAATTCAAACTTGACGCTCGGCTTCGGATTGCCATTGGGAAGGTAGAGCCCGGCAATCAGCATACCGTTGATTGCGGCTTCGATATATCGGCTCATCCTTGGGGTCGCCAGGAAGCCCGCGACGGGTCTCGTGGATTTCACCGACCCTGATGAGGATAGCGACGCCCTTCCAACGGCTCTGCCCGTGCCATATGGCCCGATAGCCCCTTGCCGCAATCGCAGCGCCGGGAAACTTGTCCTGCGGCGCCTTCAGTTCCTGCAGGCAGACGTTGTCCTGTTCGGCGAGGTCAAGCCAGCGCAGAAGCACCGGAAGCCGCCCATTCACGCCGTTAACGTTGTAGGTTGCAATTTTCACAGGTCTGATCGCTCCCGACCAGTGGCGCCCGTAATCGAGAAAGCGAGGCCTTGGCGATCGTGGTCATTTCCGCGGGGCTCAGGGCGACGACCGAGTACCTTGGCATATCGGACTTGCTCCTTGAAAAGCACTCCAAACCGCTGGCAACCCCGATTTCTGGATAGAGCTTATTCGCTGGACTTGCCGCGAGGGCTTCCCGCCTGAACACCCGTTCTGGTGTTGAGCGGCATATCCTTTGCCGGGCGGCCAACTCATCGCTCAGCCTCGCACCGACGTGTCACTGACGCCGCCTGTATTCTAGGGCGACTGCACAGCGCGGACGATCCAGACCATCGACAGTGCGGCGACCGCCAGCATTACGCTGATGAGCAGCACGTACCGAACAATTCCGGGTGTTGTTCCGGCGCGGGCATCCTCTTTTTGAACTTCTATCCCGTCGTTTTCTGCGCTCATTAGTCCTCTCCTAAGTTAGAGTCCGCGATGATTGTATCGGGGACTGCGAATTCGCAGAGTGACTTATCCCCCGCCCGCCGGTTCCACGACCAGATCGGGGTTTGCCGCTAGAATTCCGGAGGCCAGCACGATGGCATCTTCGACAAATCCCGTTGCCGTCTGGCCATAGCGCCGCATCGCCGCGCAGCGCAGACGCCAGCCAATGTACGAAGAGACCAATGCAGTTGTCGACGCAATGATCGCGTGCGCCCTGTTGCTATCACGAGGGGCAAGAGCAGCCCCAGCATATGCAGCGGTTACCGCGCGCACGGCTAATCCTATCGGCACGATGCGATCCGGGGCTGATTTCATCTTGTCGCCGACCATCTCTGCAGCAGCCAAAGCTGCCGTTCCTGCAGCAACAAAGCGATTTTTTAACAGCGCCTGCAGGGGCAGGATTGGCGGAATAACCTCACGGCGTGTTGCAAGGGCGATCGAGGCGAGCGGCGATATTCCACGCTGTCCGGCCACAAGACCGATGAGGATTGAACGGATCATGATGGCTTTCATCCTGAATCGTGAATTGGTGAAATGCGCGTCGCGGCAGATTTGATCCCCTCAGGCACGGTTGCCATGCCAATATGTGGGATGGCTGCGCCAGACCGTTATGAAGCTCGCCCGGCTTTATTCGAACATCGCAGTGATTAATACCTGCGTCGATAATACCCCCGACCAACCTTCTCAAGAATTCCAGCCAGGCAGAGACGCTGAAGAAATTGAGCCGATATTCCGTGCTGCCGAAACATAGCCGCGGCGACAGGTTCGTCGCCGCGCGCAAGCTCGACAGCCCTGGCCTTAAGTGTTCCAGGAGCCGCTTCGGGCTGTTCTTGCGAACCCGGTTTAGCTACCGGGTCATTGTTCGGTTGGGCCAGCCCGATCTCTCGGGGATCTTCCCAGACTATCCTGAAGCAATCCCGACCCATGACATAAGCTGGCTTCAGTGGAGGGCGAACCGGCAACCTCCAGCCAGCGGCGATAAGGACAAATGCGCACTCTTTCAGGCTTGCTTGCAGCGGATTTGCGCATTTCCAGCGCATCGAAACGGCCGGTCGCTGGAATTGCGCCAATCTGCTGAGGATTGCCAATTCGTCCTCGATCACAAAGGGCGAACCGGGCCCAAACAACACGAGCCCGTGATCCAACGCTTCGGTGGCTAGCCGCGCAAAAGTTGCGCGCACGGTTTCTGAGAATGCCAATTGCGCTCCGGGTTCGAAGGCGCACAGGTTGGCCTCCCGCCCGAGCGCAGAGCGTAAAGCCAGGACCACTTGGCGCTCCTTCAATGAAAGACTTGAAAGGGCGCGCGTTTGGGATCTGAACGGCATACTCGGCGAGGCTCTTCGTTTTGTCGCGGATCGTTTTGTCGCGGAATGTGGTCCGCTGCGGCTGACAAATGTCGGCTCCGCAGGCGCCCTGCTCCGCCTTTTTGAAGGCTAAGGCCTGATGCGCGACAAAACGTCGCAACTGCGATGCATCTGCAACATCCTACATACAAATTTTCGCCCCCTCTTGAAGCTAACGCGAATCAGTCGCATTAGCGCATCGCATTCGATCACTCTTCAGTTACATGGGGGAAACATTGTCAATCTCACGGCTCCGCAACTCGTTGGCCATGGCATCGCCGGCCTACCTCGCTTTAGGCTGCTTCGGCCTTGCCGCCTCCCCCGCGCTCGCGCAGGAACAGGACGCCGCGAATGATGCCAAGCCCGCGCGCCTTGGCGGCGTCACGGTCAGCGACACCGCGATAGACGATGGCATCAAGGTCGACCATGTCTCCTCGCCCAAGTTCACGCAGCCGCTGCAGGATACGCCGCAGACGATCCAGGTGATCAGCAAGGAACTGTTCAATCAGCAGGGCGCGACGTCGCTAACCGAAGCCCTGCGCAATTCGCCAGGCGTAGGTACCTTCTATGCGGGCGAGAACGGTTCGACCTCAACCGGCGATGCCCTCTATATTCGCGGCATCGACAGTTCCGGCAGCATCTTCGTGGACGGCATTCGCGATATCGGCACGATCTCGCGCGACACCTTCAACACCGAGCAGGTCGAAATCGAAAAGGGGCCAGCCGGCACCGATAACGGCCGCACTTCGGCGGGCGGCTCGATCAATATGGTCTCCAAGCGCGCCAATATGGACACTGCGGTTTCCGGAATCGCTACGGCCGGTACCGACGGCCAGAAGCGCGGCACGGCGGACTTCAACCAGCCGATCGGCGGAATTCCCAATGCTGCCGTCCGCTTCAACGTGATGTGGCAGGACAGCGGCGTTGCCGGCCGCGACCATGTCAACAACAGCCGCTTCGGCCTTGCATCGTCGTTCGGCTTCGGCCTTGGCACCTCGACCCGCGCCTACCTCAACCTGCTCGTTGTCGATCAGAACAACGTTCCGGACGGTTTCGTGCCCACCATCGGTATCAAATACTGGGAGCCGCAACCGGGTATCGAGCAGCTTGAGGACCATCCGGTGGATTCCAGCAACTTCTACGGCACTCGTCAGGATCATGACGATGTGAACGCCAAGATGGCGACCTTCATCCTGGAGCATGACTTTTCAGACTCGGTGAAGCTCACCAACAGCGCGCGGTGGGGCCGGACCGATCAGGATTACCAGCTCACGTCGTTCATGACCACGGCGGCAAACATCAAGTGGACCGACATCAATGATTTGTCGACTTACACGATGGCCCGCAGCAACGTGAACCTGAAGGATATTTCCAACAAGATCTTGACCGACCAGCTCAACCTGCGCGCCGACTTTGCGACCGGGACGATCGAGCACAACCTCAGCGTCGGCGCCGAATTCACGAGCGAACAGCAATACCAGCGCACGATGGCAGGCACCGGCACCCTGCCGCGCGCCAGCCTCTACGATCCCGACTGGAACGATCCGAGCACTTATGTCGCTTCGCCCACGGGCGGCCATTCGAAGGGCAGGACCAATACCCAGTCGTTCTATGCATTCGACACGGCGAAACTCTTCGATGACATGCTGCTAGTGACCGGCGGCCTGCGTGTGGATCATTACCAACTCACCTATTTCGTGAACGCGCCCTGCGGCACCGCTGCCACCTGCGGCAGTTCGCCGACCGGTACGATCCTCCCAACCACCGATCTGAAGGACAAGGGAACGCTCTTCAACTGGAAGCTGGGTGCGGTGTTCAAGCCGATCCCGGCAGTCAGCCTCTATGTCAACTACGCACTTTCGCAGCAGCCTCCGGGGGGTGCGAACTTCACGCTCAGCTCCGCGCTGAACAACGCCGCCAATCCGAACATGGATCCGCAGAAGGCCGATACGTTCGAAGCCGGTGTGAAATGGGGCGCATTCGGCGGTGCCCTTGCCGTAAATGCTGCGGTGTTCCGCACCACGATCAGCAACGAGATCAATAGCAACGATCTGGACGATAACGGCAACCCGACCCAGACCGGCAAGAAGCGGGTCCAGGGTGTGGAACTCTCGGCTGTGGGCAATATCACGCCTGCATGGCAGCTCTCGGCGGGCTACACCTATCAGGACGCCAAGGTCATCAACGGCCCGGACGTGGCGCAAGACGGCACCAACTACATTACTTACACGCCGAAGAACGCGGCGACGCTGTGGACCACCTACAGCTTCCCGTTCGGGATCCAGGCAGGCGGCGGTGTCCGCTACGTCAGCGGGCTGCATCGCGGCACTGACGGTGCCGTCGGCACTCCGGTGAAGACCGACGGCTACACCGTGGTCGACGCAATCCTGTCCTACGCGCTCACGCAGAACATCAAGCTGCGCGCGAACGCCTTCAACCTGTTCGACAAGCACTACGTCCAGGCCATTAACAAGAGCGGTTACCGCTACACCCCCGGTACCCCGCAGACGTTCCTGTTCAGCGCCGACTTCCAATTCTAAGCCAGGTCGGTCAGATGCGGACGGTGGGGGTTTTGACTCCTGCCGTCCTATCCTTTTTTAGCGGATCATCGCGATGCTTTTGCACATTCCCCAGATCCTGACCCCGGACGAAGTCGCCGAATTCCGGCGCAGGCTTGGTTGCGGGGACTGGACAGATGGGAGGGAGACGGTTGGGGTGCAAGGGGCGCAGGTCAAACGCAACGAGCAGTTGCGGGACAATTCCCCACTCAAGGCCGAACTGGGGGAAGCCCTGCTGCGCGCGCTGAAGCGTAGCCCGCTGTTCTTTGCGGCCGCCCTGCCGCGCCGAATCCTGCCTCCGCGCTTCAACCGCTACGCTGGCGGCGGTGAATACGGCTTTCATGTCGACGGCGCGGTGATGAGCCTTGGCGGAGATGACCAATTGCGATCGGACATATCCTGCACCGTATTCCTCAATGATCCTGAGGAATATGACGGGGGACAGCTCGTGATTAGCGATACGTATGGCGAACATGTCGTTGCCAAGCCCGCCGGCGATGCGGTAATCTATCCGTCCAGCAGCCTGCACCGGGTCGAACCGGTGACGCGAGGTGAGCGGATCGCCTCTTTTTTCTGGATTCAGAGCCTGGTTCGCGACGATGCGGAGCGGCGCATGTTGTTCGAACTGGATACGTCGATACAGAAGCTCACAATGGACGGCGCCGATGAAGATGCCGTCCTTCAACTCACCTGCGTCTATCATAACCTTTTAAGGCGTTGGTCAGAAATATAGTCTTGGCGAGGCGTCGGCCGATCTCGATGTTCCGGCGGCTTGGAGCAACCCAAGCGGTGGCTTGCGGTTGCTGATAGCGCATGTTGAAAGATAGAGGGTCCGCTTAGACCGACCCCGGCCAGTTAGGCTCAGGTCGCGAGTTCGCGGCGTTACCGGGGCTAACACTCTTTTAGAAAAACGAGCGGCGGCGTGGTGGGCATGACTGCCGGGGTGCGGCACACGAAGACCCGACCCGATACGGGAGATCCTCGCCTCATCGCGCTGGTGGCACTGAAATCGACACGTCTCGTCACGGTCGCCCTTGCGAACAACACGGCGCGGATCGTCTGGGCGGTCATGGCGCGCGGGGAAGTCTATCAGGTGCGTCACCCGGCGGCGTTGGCCGGCATAGATCTGAATAGCGGCGCAGGACTGCTTCGGGAGCTGTGAGCGCTAAGCGCGATGATGGCAACCCGGTCGGACCGGCAATGGGACAACCCAACGAATGTCCAACGCGCGACAGCCCGATTAGAGACTCTGGGACCCAGTTCGCGGGAACCATCAGGGTCTGAGATTGACAAATGGCAGCTGCTGCAGAACCGAACAAGATCGTGGCAAATCATTTTCTGATGATGCCCTCCTCCCATTGGGACCTATGGCTAAACAGGGCTACATTCGCTCGCCATTTGGTCGAAAATTTAACAAAGAAGAGAATCTAAAATTGCTGTAGAGTTCAGTTCCTGGTCGCATGGTCGGGCCGCCCGGAGCCGAGGTCGCTCTCCGAGGACGAGCGGCGGCCTGGAATGCACTCGTGGTTCCCCCTGGCTTCATTCGTCCATGCGGGAACCGAAGCCTCTCGTCCGAATTCGGAAAATGGAAAGCTTAGGGAGTCGTACAACGAGCATCACATTGACCTTGCTTGATCTGGCCGGGCTCGTGGCGCTCCTTCTATGGGGCGTGCACATGGTACAGAGCGGCGTTCTGCGCGCACTTGGCCCACAACTTCGCTCATTTTTGACTCGCCGACTGCAGAATCGTTTTTCCGCATTTGGCGCGGGGTTGGCCATAACCGCCCTTCTTCAAAGCAGCACGGCGACCGGCTTGATGGCAACGGGATTCGCCGCCGATGGACTGCTTACTCTCGGCCAGGGACTGGCAGTCATGTTGGGGGCCAACGTCGGCACCACACTGATTGTCCAATTACTGTCTTTCGATATCTCGTTGGCAGCACCAATTCTCGTGCTCATGGGCTATCTGCTTTTCCAGCGCGGGCGGGCAGGAGTGCGGGACTTCGGGCGTGTTTTCATTGGTCTTGGCCTTGTCCTTTTCGCCCTCCATTCGATTCTGATCCTCCTGGAACCCCTCACGTCCAATCATGCCACGCAGATGTTCCTTCAGGGCCTGTCAACGCACATAGTATTCATCGTCCTCATCGGCGTCGCTCTGACATGGGCTGTCCATTCCAGCGTGGCAGTGGTACTGCTGGCCATGTCGCTTGCGACTAATGGTGTCCTGACGGTTCCTGCGGGAATTGCGTTGGCGTTAGGGGCGAACGTCGGCACCGCAATCAACCCAGTCCTGGAAGGTTCTGTAAAGTCAGCCGTTGCGCGGCGCCTTTCGCTGGGCAATCTATTGAGCCGGATCGCCGGCGTGTTGCTTATCCTTGCCATTTATCCGTTTGTCGGCCCCTTCATAGAGAAGGTCGAAGCGGCCCCGGCGAGGGCGGTTGCCAACTTCCATCTGCTTTTCAATATCGGCTTCGCCATCCTGCTTTTTCCCTTTCTCACGCCCTTTGCCCGGCTGCTGGAACAATTCCTGCCTGCTCGGACAGAAACCGGCCTGCCGGGAGCGCCCCTGTATCTACGCGGGGTGCCGGAAGATGCCCCTCTGGGTCAGATGCTTGCCGCGGCCACGCGCGAAGCGCTCCGTCTTTCCGATGTTTTGGAGCAAATGTTGATCGGCCTTCGCGAGGCCCTCGCCTCTCCCGATCGGCGCCTCATCGAAGACGTGCGCAGTCTGGATGATCAACTCGATAGTCTCAATCGGGCGATAAACGACAAGCTTGTGGCTATCGATCCAAGGAAAGTAGATGGGCCTTCAAACGAAAGAGCGGGGCGGATAATTGCGTTCTCCAGAAACCTCGAGCAGGCTGGGGACCTGATCGATCGCAGCTTGCTCGGCATTGTTCGCCGCGCCGACAAACGCGGAATATCCTTCTCCCGTGATGGGAGAGCGGAGCTTGTCACTCAAATCGATGCGTTGGTTGAAACTCTACATGTTTCGACGGCTGTGTTCCTCAATGGCGATATCGAAGGCGCCCGCACTTTGGCATCGGCCAAAGAGAAGTTCCGCCGGATGGAAGAAGAAGCGACAGCAATGCATTTCGAGCGCCTGCGTTCCGGCAATGTTGAGAGCTCGGAAAGCAGCGCGCTTCAGCTGGATGCGCTTCACGATCTAAAACGGGTCGCCAGCCACCTTATCGAGGCATCCGCTTATCCGATACTACAGCAAAGAGGAGATCTTTTGCCAACGAGGCTAAAGATCGCGACATAACCCTTGCCTGGAGCGCCGAGAGGCCGTTCCAGCAATCCTGTCGTCACGGACGACGCAATCTCTTTGTTGCGACTATCGGTACCGCCTCGAACGGCTAAGTTCAAAGCAACGGCGATGCAGATGGGGATGCTGATAATGGCGACAATTTCTGCCATTTCTCCCACCTTCAATGATACCCTAGCGGCGTGGAATTCCACACGCAGCCGAAGCCGCGGGGCGTCTTAGACGCGCAGTTCGGGCCTTTGAATGTGGCCGGCCTGACCGTTATCCCCCACCAGTTCTTACATTCCCATCGACAGGCGGCAGCTGCTGCCCTGCGAGATCATCAAATCGGTCGTGGAATGACAGGATTGAGCGCGAAGTCGAGCGGCTGATCTGATTAGGCCGTGAACCCATAAATGGTTGTCGATGGCGCAGCCTGCGGGCATGTTCAGGCAAGTATGGAACAACCGACAGTTCAAGCGCGCTGGGAACA
>NZ_SLVB01000014.1 GCF_004341845.1 Novosphingobium sp. PhB165
CTTTTCGATGACAAATCGGTTCGAGTGGCAGACTTGCCTGTCCACTGATCAAGATTGAGCCTTTCCTAAACAGGCCATTCCTGGAGTGCCGGCACCTGCCGGCCCGAAGGGCCGTATGTGGGACATTCGCGACTTTCTGGTTCTGAGTGCCCGACTCAGGAAACCAGACGCTCCCAACGTCCCGCTTGCTAAAAATCCATCGGCGGCAACCGCCCGTTTTCAGCCATTCAGGCCGACCATGATCAACACTGATAGCTGCCGCAATACTTGCGTCTGGCGCGCGCCAATTTTTTTGGAGCGCCTCATTTCATTGAAATTGCACCACCGGCCCTAGGAATGAAGCTGCACCGACCTCGGGTTTCCCCTGATGGCTACGGTTACATCGGTGCCATAGCCTCGGCCACGCAAACCTCGATCCGCGGAAGGTCACGCATCGGATCATCGAAGGAAGTCTTTCAAGAGGATGGCAATCTCATGGCCTCGGCGCATTCCAACCCAACCTCTGACCTCCTGCCGGATTCGGCTATCAGCGACGCCTACATCTATCTGCTCGGCCGGCTGCTGATTACCCGGCAGCAGCAAGTCGACTTTGACGAGGAAGGATTTGTCTGGAACGAATTGGTCCATCGCAAACCAGGCCAGGTTGCCTGGCCGAACCCAAACCTCGATGTCGCCTATTCCGAGGCATGGGTGACAATCGACGAAGTCAGCACGCTGCTGGTGACAGTGCCCGAGATCACAGGCCGTTACTATACAGTGGAGTTCATCAACGGATGGGGCGAAACGCTGGCCAACCTCAACGAACGTTGCCACCCCGACCATCCGAATGGGTTGTTCGCCATATGCTTCCAAGGCAGCGACGTCGAAGTCCCCAGCGGCGCCTTGCGCGTGGATGTGCCGGCGAAAACCATGCGCGTGCTGCTTCGCGTCGAACTCGGGGCGAATTGGGATGAGGCCATCGCTCTCCAGCACCAGTTTAATTTCGAGATTTGGGGAAAACTGCAGGCGCCTGAAATTCCCCGTACCGTGATGTTCGACATGGCACATCTACCTGGCGTTGAAGCATTCGAGTCCGCCGAGCTTGCCATGCAGGAAAAGGATCTGAGCCCACTGGACGACATGCAGGCAAAAGTTCGCGCCATCGTGAGTGAGATTGCCGATCCCGAGCGCCGGGCCGAAGTCGATCAGATAATTCGAACGAAAGCGCAGGCGGACTTTGCAGCCGCTGCGCCTTACATCGGGCGGGGCTGGATCCGCAACGGGTGGGCGCGGGAAAGCTGTTGCGGGCACTGGGGCACGGATTGGTTGACCCGTACGACCGTAAACTACGGTGGCATCTGGGCCAATGTGATGGAGGAAGTGGTCTACTACCGCGGGGCCTTGGACAAGAACCTGAGCTGGGTGGAGGCCGACGGTACCTACTCGCTCACCTTTCCGGCGGACGCGCTGCCAGAGAAATTCGCGCGGTACTTCTGGTCGATAATCGCGGTGGATCGTCAGTTTCGCCACGTGCTGCCCAACCCACTCGAACGCTATCTGCTGAACAAGGAGTCCGGCGTAGTTAGAAGTAGCGACGGTTCGCTCACCTTGTATTTCGGCCCTGCCAAGCCGGATGATGCTCCCGATGCCAACTGGTTGCCGACGGGAGCCGGGAAGCCTTGGAGCCTGACATTTCGCTTTTATGGGCCACAAGGCGGCGTTGCTGACGGAACTTACTATCCGCCACCACTTATCCGAATTGCATGAGCCGGTTGCCAGCTGTGCGCCCAAACTTGTCGTTCGGCGGCTACTTCCGCGAGTCCGAAGGTGGACAGCCAGCCTTGTCTGGGCTGCATTCACACGAATGGTCGCAAATGGCGAATTGGCTCACTGACCTGCTCGCCTTGAATACGGAATAGTGAAAGCGCTCTATGCGCAATCGGAGCGATTGTTTTTGGCCATCCGCTGGCCCCAATCAGCGATCGCTGCTGTCGGCGTGAAGCGTGCGCTCTGCAGGGAGGCAATTTGGGCGAACGTCTGTAGTTCTACCCGTTCGGGTAGTCCTGAAGCCCCACCTTGGGATTGTAGCCCGACCGGGCAGCGTGGATATCAGGCACCGTTATAACCGTTGCTATTACGGCTCAAAGGAGAAGCAATGTTCTGAGCCGTCTTATCGGCAACCGCGCTTTGCCTTGCCGCGCCCGTGGCAACCGAGATTACGCCGTTCCTAGCACGCTCCGGTCCGCGACATAAACGCCGGCGGAGACGCCCCCCGGATTGCTTACCCGACGCTCCCAGAGCCCGAGGAGATTTCCATGCTACGCATTCTAGCTACCAGCCTGATCGCCTTGTTGTCTGCCTCTTTAGCTGAAGCAAAGGTCGTGCAGTTTCCACCGACCTGCAAAGTCCAGGATATCCCAACCAACGCTACCTCGCTGCACGTACGCATCTGCGGAAGCGGGCCCGCCGTGGTGCTGCTGCACGGTTACGGTGAAACCGGCGACATGTGGGCGCCGCTGGCCGCAGACCTTGCTCGCGATCATACGGTGATTGTGCCGGATTTGCGCGGAATGGGGCTCTCGGCACTACCAGTCGGCGGGTATGACAAGAAAACGCAAGGTCAAGACGTTGCCGGCGTCCTCGACGCGTTGAAGGTTGGCCAGATCGATCTCGTCACTCACGATATCGGCAATATGGTCGGTTTCGCCTTTGCGGCCGAGCATCGCGATCAAGTGAAAGCCTTCGTGCTGATGGATGCGCCGCTTCCCGGCGTCGGCCCTTGGGATGAGATCCTGAAAAACCCGTTGCTTTGGCACTTCCGCTTCGGCGGTCCCGATATGGAGCGTCTCGTCGCCGGTCGCGAGCGCATTTACCTCGACCGCTTCTGGAACGAATTTTCCGCCGACCCCGCAAAGTTCGACGAAGAGTCCCGCCAGCATTATGCTGCGCTCTATGCTCGGCCCGGCGCAATGCATGCAGGTTTCGAACAGTTCAAGGCGTTCGATCAGGACGTCAAGGACGATCAGGCTTTCCTGGCGACCGGAAAGCTGACGATGCCGGTCCTGGCGGTCGGCGGCGATCACTCCTTCGGCCCGATGATGGCGGTGGTGATGCGCGCTGCCGCAACTAATGTGAAGGAAGGCGTCGTGCGCGACGCCGGCCATTGGCTGATGGAGGAGCAGCCGGGGCAAACCGTGTCGATGGTCCGCACCTTCCTGGACGCACAGAAGTGAGCCGGGTTTTGCTGCTCGCCTTCCTGGCGGGAACCACAGCCGCGACTAGCGCCCATGCCGCGCAGCGCGGCGAGATTCGCCTGACGCAGGCCGAAATCGCGGCGCAACATCCCGCTTCCGGCGGACCGGGAACCTCAGGTGTCGCCGGTATCCAGACCGTCGTTCTGGCAGGCGATCCCACGGCGGCGGGCCCGTATACGATCGAGTTGCGAGTCCCCGCGAACACCAAGATCGCGGCCCACACGCACCGCGACGATCGAACCGCAGTGGTCGTCTCGGGCACATGGCATTTTGGCTATGGCGCGGTGGCGACCGCGGCGGCGACGAAGGCGCTGGGCCCCGGCAGCTTCTACAGTGAGCCGGGCGGCGATGCCCATTTCGCGATGACCGGGGCTGAACCGGTGACAGTCATCATCAGCGGCTACGGCCCGACCGATACCATTTTCACCGCCGCCGCGCATTCGCAGCAAACGGAGAAGCAGCCATGACCTCACCCGCAATCATCCGTGATCCGATCGCCGACCATATGCTGACGCCGGAAAACGCGGCGCTGATCATTATCGATTTCCAGCCGGTCCAGGTTGGATCGATCGTTACGATGAACAAGCGGCTGTTGGTCAAGAACGTTGCGGCCCTTGCCCGCACCGCCAAGCTTTACGGCCTTCCTGTTGTCCTCTCGACCGTCAATGTCGCGACCGGACGAAACATGCCGACGATCCATCAGATCACCGATCTGCTGCCGGACGTCTCTCCCATCGATCGCACGTCGATCAACGCATGGGAGGATGAGGATTTCGTGGCCGCCGTGAAGGCCACCGGCCGGTCCAAACTCGTTATGGTGGCGCTGTGGACCGAGGTGTGCCTTGTCTTTCCCGCGCTCGACGCGCTGCGAGCAGGCTATGAGGTCTATGTCGTCGTCGACGCCGTCGCCGGTACGTCCGAAGCAGCGCATCAAGCGGGGATCGACCGCTTGGTCCAGGCAGGGGCCGTTCCCGTCAGCTGGATCCAGTTCGCTTGCGAACTCCAGCGCGACTGGGCGCGCGATGCGACCGTCCCAGGCTTCGCAGATATCGTCTTCGCAGAGGTTGGCCACTGACGGCGACGAACCGTCCATCTATCAATCCAAATCTCGATGGAAATCCATATGACTGATGAAAAGCGCAATGTTCTCGTCATTGGCGGCAGCCGCGGTATCGGTGCCGCCATCGTGCAGCGATTTGCCGAGGCAGGCGACCGGGTGACTTTCTCCTACGCAGGGTCTGCAGACGCGGCGGCTGCGCTCCAGAAAAACACGGGCGCCGTTGCGATCCGTTCGGATGCTGCGGATCGCGAGGCGGTCGTCGCCCTGGTCAAGTCGCGGGGTAAACTGGATGTTCTGGTGATCAACGCCGGGGCGCTCGTGCTTGGCAATCCGCTCGACCTGGATGCTGATGCGGTCGATCGGATGATCGATCTCAATGTCCGCGCACCATATCATGCGGCCGTCGAGGCTGCTCGTACGATGGGAGACGGCGGCCGCATCGTCATGATCGGATCCGTCAATGGTGACCGGATGCCCTTTGAGGGCGGAGCGGCTTATGCGCTGACCAAATCGGCGATGCAGGGTATGGCCCGCGGGCTGGCGCGTGACTTCGGCGGGCGCAACATCACCGTCAATGTCGTCCAGCCGGGACCGACCGATACCGACATGAATCCCGGCGACGGCCCGATGAGTGATTTCATGCACGGCTTCATGGCGATCAAGCGCCACGTCCGTCCCATGGAAGTCGCGGGCATGGTGGCCTGGCTCGCCGGACCGGATGCGGGCGCTGTTACCGGCGCTATGCACACCATCGATGGCGGCTTCGGAGCCTGAGACGTTCGCTGCCCGCGCGGCATGGCTTGCGCCAAGCCTGACGCAATGCCCCTGTGCAATTTGATCAAAGGACCAAGCCTATGAACGTCGATCTCAGCGGCAAGACCGCACTTGTCACTGGTTCGACCGAGGGCATCGGTTTCGCCGTCGCGCAGGGTCTGGCCAAAGCTGGCGCGGCGGTGGTGATCAATGGCCGCGCTCAAGCGAAGGTAGACGCTGCTGTCGCGCGTATCGGCGGAAGCGCGCGCGGCGTCGCTGCAGACCTAGCGACGGCCGCCGGGCACGATCTTCTGGTCGGAGAAGTGCCGCAGGCGGATATCGTTGTGAGCAATCTCGGCATCTTCCAGCCCATCGATTTCTTCGACGCGGACGATGCCGTCTGGGACCGACATTGGCAGGTCAATGTGATGGCAGGCGTGCGCCTCGCCCGATTCTATTTGCCCAAAATGCAAGCGGCTGGTTGGGGCCGTTTCCTGCTGCTCGGGTCGGAATCTGCCTTCAACATTCCCGCTGACATGATTCACTATGGCGTCAGCAAGACGGCTGACGTCGCTCTCGCCCGCGGTCTGGCGAAGCGCATGGCCGGCACCGGGGTTACGGTGAACTCGGTTCTGCCTGGGCCTACGCTGTCCGAAGGCGTTGCTGCGATGCTGGAAAACGAACGGGCCGCATCGGGCAAACCGATTGAGGAGGTCGCTGCTTCGTTCGTGCGTGCCTCTCGCTCAACGTCGATTATCCAGCGGGCGGCGTCTGTGGAGGAGGTCGCGAACATGTTTGTATATCTCGCATCGCCACTGGCCTCGGCGACGACCGGCGCGGCGCTCCGGGTCGATGGAGGGGTTATCGATACTCTGATGTGAGCCCGGATGTGGCGATTGGAGATTGCCGAAAATGCAAGCGTTGTCCATACGGTGCTCATTGGTGGGGGGGATCTGGCCTCCGGTAGTGGGAAGAGGCCAGCTGAATGACCCGGTCTTGCAAAACCAGACTTGGCCACCTTGCGTTTTCGATAACACTACAGTTCGTCGGAACTGCCTGCCTGGCCCAATCAGCCTCCCCCGGTTTCGAAGCGTATAAGCACGTCCGCGCTGCGGTCGACGATGGCGCCCCTGACGGTCTCCTGAGAATTGCGCAGACGTCCGACGGCTACATCTGGCTTGCCGGCGACGCACTCTATCGCTTCGATGGCGCGACCTTCGAGCGGATTGACTGGCCGCAAGGGTCGGGCAAGCGTCACGCGTCGCCCTCAACGCTCATGGTAAGCGACCGCGGCGAGCTTTGGGTCGGATTGCGGGACACTGGCGGGGTTGCCGTTTACCGGCAAGGCGAACTGCGGGATATGCATATGCCCGATCCACCGCGGGGCCTGGCCGCTCTTGCACAAGCGCCCGATGGAACAGTCTGGGCGTCCTCCATGTCGCTTGACAAGCGGCTGGAGCGGAAACGCGGGAACCGGTGGGAGCGCGTGGACGAAGCGCTGGGTCTGCCGCGCGGGTATATCATGGACCTGATCGTGGCGCGAAGCGGCAGGCTGTGGATCGCGCTCAGCGCCGAGAATGGAGAAAGCGGCTCGCTGGCGTATCTCGACCCCCACGCGGTACGGTTTCAAAGAGTGCCTGTGCAACTTTCGGGCCGCCCCAAGATCGCGCTCGATCATAGTGGAGCGCTCTGGGTCTCGGACGCAGCGGGAACGCGCATTTTGTTCGACGCCCGGGGCATGCGCAAGCAATCGACCATCACTTTTCCCGCAGTGCCCGGTGTCACCCGCGCCGCTATTGCGTTCGATCGCAGCGGTGGGCTTTGGGGCACGACGGCGTCTGTCGGAATTTTCCACATTGCCAGCCCCCAAGCCCCGTTTGCCGGTCCCGGAACGCGGGTTCGCCGGTTCGATGCGGCCAACGGCCTCACTTCGGACACCACCTATGCCCCGTTTGTCGACCGTGAGGGGAATGTCTGGATCACGACGGAAAACGGAATAGATCAGTTCCGCCGGTCCGCGGCACCACAGGACACCGCCGTGTCCAGCGATTCACAGCACGGCCTTTCGATGGCCCGGGCGAAAGACGGGAGCATTTATGTGGGTTCGCGCGGGACAGTGTTTCGCGTGTCCGCGAACGGTGCAGCGGCACCAATCCTGAAGTTGCGCACCGATGAAATTTCCATGTGCCCTGCCCGAGGCGAGGGGGTCTGGGTTATCGAGCCCGGCCAGCTCATTCTGCTGCAAGGCCAGCGAGCGCAGAGGCTGCCCGGTTATCCGGGAGGAGAAGCCAAGATCGCCTGCGCCGAAGATGCCGCTGGGCGCCTCTGGCTTGGCCTGGCCAGCGGCGTGCTCCTATGGCGAGACTCATCGGGCTGGCATCGGGCCAACGGAGCGCTGGACAGCCTCAAGATTTGGGATTTGACCACGACGGCGTCCGGTGATCTTGCTCTCATCATCCCGCCCGACGTCGCCATTCTCCACGGCAATCGGCTTGAGAAGATCAGTCTGGAGCGCACGGGTATCGGAACGCCCTGGGCGGTGATGCCCGGCAATGGCCTGACCTCGCAAGACTTGTTCGTCAGCGGAAGCGCAGGCCTTGCCCGAAAGCGCGGCAATCAATTGCGAATTCTCGCCGAAAACCGCTTCCCCTGGATCACTTGGGTAAGGACGCTCCAGCAGACAAGGGACGGCAAAACTTGGCTGTTCAGCAGAACCGGGGTGTACCAGCTTGCCACGGCCGATCTGGACCGCGCGTTCGAAGATCCACACGCACCGCTGCCTTTTATCAAATTTGACGCGTTGGACGGGCTGGCGAGCACGGTTCAGCAAGGCGGCTTCGCAGGCCCGCAATCCGCCGTTGGGGGAGACGGCAGAATCTGGTTCCTCAATCGGCAGGGCGCGGCCTTCTTCGACCCCGCGAAACTTCAGCCGAACATCATGCCCCCGCCCTTGACTATCCGGTCGCTTGAGAGCGGCGGCAGAACATGGCGCGATCCGGTCAATGTCACCCTTCCACCCGATACGCGCACGGTCAACATCGTTTACGCAGGGCTAAGCTTCACGGTCCCGCAGCGTGTGCAGTTCCGGTACAGGCTGCAGGGCGTCGACGACGCCTGGATCGATGCGGGCGCGCGGCGGACTGCTTCCTATACCAACCTCGGGCCGGGCAGATACAGCTTTCGCGTCATCGCACGAAACAGCGGCGGCGTGTGGAACCGTCAGGGGGCCACTCTGGCATTCGAAATCGAGCCCACCTTCATGCAGAGTTGGCCGTTCAAGTTGATGTGCGCGGCGGCGATACTGGCGCTGATGTGGCTTGCCTATTCGTTGCGGCTGCGCACTGTGGCCGACCGCATCCGCATGCGCATGGCCGAACGGGCGGAGGAACGCGAGAGGATCGCGCGTGAACTGCACGACACGCTTTTACAGTCTGTTCAGTCGCTCACGCTTCGCTTTCAGCTTGCGGCAGACGATCTGCCGGACGGGACGCCCGCGCGGGCCTCGCTCATCACCGCGATCGACACGGCGGACAAGGTCATAGCGGAGGGTCGCGATCGGGTGCGTGAACTACGCACGCAGCAGGATGGCGACTTGCAGCAGATCATTTGCGACCTCATTGCACGGCTCGAGTTCAGCCCGTCCGTCGTCACAACGATCTCCTCCGACGGAGAGGCGTGGCCACTTGAGCCGGCAGCGCTCGAGGAAATCACCCGGATCGCAAGTGAGGCACTTTTCAACATCCGCCGCCATGCCCAAACCACTGAGTTGAGTGTCGAGGTTCACCACGGAGCAAATCTGCAGATCCGTTTTGCGGACAATGGTTGCGGCATAGACGCAGAAGTAGCCCGGGTGGGAGAGAAAGCTGGACACTACGGATTGGTCGGCATGACCGAACGCGCGCGGCGGCTGCGTGGCCGCCTTGTCATCCAGCGGCGCGCCGATCACGGCACCGAAGTCTTGCTGACGGTTCCAGGAGCGATCGCCTACCAGTCCCGCAAATCACGACGATGGAGTTTCTGATGCCCTCACCCATCCGTGTTCTCATTGTCGACGATCATCCGATGGTTCGCGACGGCATTGCGGCCTTGCTCGACCGGCAGCCGGACATGGAGGCCATTGGTGAGGCCTGCAACGGTGACGAGGCGGTTGAGAAGTTTCGCCAGTTGGCGCCCGACCTAACACTGATGGATGTGCAGATGCCAGGTATGGGCGGAGTCGAAGCCATCGCGGAAATATGCCGCCTGTCACCTGATGCACGCATTCTGGTGCTGACCACCTACCCTGGAGATGCAAATGCGGTACGTGCTATACGTGCCGGTGCTGCCGGCTATCTTCTCAAGAATGCCATTCGCGGCGAACTGACTGACGCTATTCGTTCGGTCCATGAGGGGCGCCGCGCGATCTCAGCCGACATTGCGCATGAAATTGCTACGCACGCTCTGGGCGGGGTACTCACCGAACGCGAAATCGAGGTTCTTAGATTGGTTTCCGAGGGGCAGACGAACAAAGAAATTGCGTCAAGGCTGAACCTGTCAACCGATACGGTCAAAGCGCAGCTTAAATTTATATTCGAAAAACTAGGAGTTCACGACCGCACTCATGCCGTAATAATCGCCACGAGGCGCGGATATATCAATCCTTTTTTATAGCATGGCCGCATCACATTTATTTATTCATGAGAAATTTCGCAACGGCTGCGGCCTAGCAGGACCGTGTCGGATTAAACGGCAGGTCAGCAGCCGCCCCTTACCGGCCTTCGGTCGCTGATTTTTCGTGCCCAATCAGACGCATTAACGAAAGGCCGGTTTCGGTGAGGCGCTTGGCCCCGCCAAAGGCGGCTTTGTCGGCGGCTCCGGAATGACCGCTTCCTGGTTAAAATAGTGAAAAGCCGCCATCTGTCAGGTTTTGTCAGGAGCCGCTATTCCGACAGCCTGAGAGAAACGGATTGAGTTGGTCGGCAAGCGACCCAGTGTGAACGACAGCTATCCCAGTTTCTGCGCTCTGAACCGGACATTCGCCTATCGGCCAGATCCAGTCATAACCTGACGCATTAACGAAAGGCCGGTTCGGGGGCGCTCAGCGCCGTGAACGGCGGCTTATGTCGGCGCAGCTGCAGCAAACAGCAGCAAGGCTGACCCCGCAAGCTGGCGGACAAAACGGGGAGGTTGCTCGGCAACCTCCCTACGTCCCCTCAACGGACTAGGTAGACTGGGGGCAAAAGCTCGCGCAGCTCCGCACTCATCGCACCGAGTCTGTTGTTCGCGTTTAGAACGCAAACCCAGCGCCCACCTGCCAGGTTACGCGGTCGTGATAGCCTTCGTAACTCAGGCCGGCTTTTGCAACGACATGCTCATCAAAAGCCTTGGATGCGCCGACGGCGATTGCCACATTGCTGCCTGTTCCGCCCACGCCGACGCCGACGAGTCCTTGTCCGGGTTCAAAAGCCTGCGGAATTCCCCCAAGAGCCGCGTTGCGCGCATCGCCTGAATCGATACGCTTACGCATGTCGTCCAGGTCAAAGCGGATGCTGGCGATTTGGTTGTCGGTGTAGGAATTGGCCTGGGCTAGCGTTGCGGTCAGCCGCGAATTGAGCTGTCCCACATTGACGGCATCTGTTGCGTTCGTCCCTGCGGCGACATTTGTGATACGTCGTTCGCCTCCTGCCGAACCGACAGACACGACATTCGCGGCACCGCCATCGGTTGACCCGGCCCCCAGAGCAACGGAATTGGCGCCGCTGGATTGCGCCGCATAGCCAAGTGCCGTGGACGCCGTGTTGGTCGCGGTTGAATAGTTGCCGGCCGCAAGGGCGTGAGAGCCCGACGCACGCGAACCATTGCCACCTGCAGAGGCATCTGCTCCCGTGGCTTCGGGAGCGACGCCGGCAGAAGTGTTGTCCGAAGCGAAGGCCCCCGCTTTCGCACCGGTGACGAGGTTGGTGACTGCCAGCACTGCTTCGTTGGTCGCGTTGAGCTGGCTGCCGTTAACTGCGTCGGTGGAACTGGTGCCGAGCGTGCCGGCAGCGACGCTGGTCAGCTTTCGGTTGCCCGCGGTTCCGGCAAAGCTGACCTGTGTGCCATCAGTGGCCGCGCCCACAGTAATGTCCGCGCCGGGCGCCGCTTGCTGGACTAGTCCAAGTGTACCGTCGATGAGGCCGGTGATGTTGCTTGTGTTGGTCGCTACCTGGTTGCCAAGGTTGGTGATGTTAGTCGTGTTCGTTGTCACCCGACTGTCGAGCTGGGTGATATTGGTCGTATTCGTTGTCACCTGGGTGTCGATAGCGCCAAGAGCGCTCCCCACGTTGTTATATGCAGAACCCTGCACGGTATAGCTCGGCGCTGAGATTGAACCGTCGGCATTGACAACAGTACCCCCGCCCAGCGCGGACGCCGTGCTTTGCGACGCTCCAAACAACTGGCCCCCGTTCACGCCTTCATTGGAACCGCCAGCTACCGTGCCGTCAGCCACGTTTATCAGCTTGCGTGCACCTGCCGTGCCGGCAAAGTCGATCGCCGCACCATCGGTGTCCTTGCCCACCGTCAGATTGGCACCGGCCGCTGCCTGCTGCACGAGACCAACCGTACCGTTGGTGATGCCGGTGATGTTGTTCTCGATGGTCGTCGTGCGATTGTCGAGATTGGTAAGCGAGTCACCTACGTTATTATAGGTATTGCCGCCAATATGATAGGTCGGCGCGCTGATCGAGCCGTCCGTATTGACGGTCGAGCCACCGCCTAGTGCGCTGGCGGTGGAACTGGCGGTCGCATAGAGTTGCGAGCCGTTGACAGCATCGACAGAGGTCACATTGACCGCGCCGGCAGCGACGTTGGTCAACACTTGCGCTGAGCCGGGAGCCGAAGCATCGCCGCCAATGGCAATCAGCGACAATTGGTCTGTACCGGTGCGCTGCACCGGGCCGATCGTGCCATTGTTGATGGCGTTGATGTTGGTGGTCAGCTGGGTATCGACCGCGCCAAGAGCACTGCCCACGTCGTTATAGGTTGAGCCCTGCACGGTATAGCTGGGGGCAGTGATCGTGCCGTTGAAATCGACGGTCGAGCCGCCGCCTAGCGCGCTGGCTATTGGGCTGGCGGTCGCGTAGAGCTGTGAGCCGTTGATAGCGTCGACTGAGATTGCATTGACCGCGCCGCTCGCGACGTTGGTCAACACCTGCGCCGCACCGGGAGCCGAGGCATCGCCGCCGGCGGCAATCAGCGACAACTGGTCCGTGCCGGTGCGCTGCACCGGACCGATTGTGCCATTGGCGATTGCGGTGATATTGGTGGTCAGCTGTGTATCGACCGCGCCAAGAGCACTGCCAACGTCGTTATAGGTTGAGCCCTGCACATTATAGCTCGGCGCAGAGATCGTACCGTCAGCATTAACGGCGGCACCGCCGCCCGCCAAGCTCGCCACAGAGGCCGACAGCCCATAAATCTGACTGCCATTGACTGCGTCCAGAGAGCCACCGCTAATAATGCCGGCCGCGACGTTGGTGACGATTGTGCCTCCAGGTTCAAGAACAACACGGCTCTTGCTGGAATCCTCATATAATACCGCATTGGCGCTCAGGTCCTCCAAAGCGCTATTGGTCGCGGACAATTGGGAGCCGTTGACCCCATCGGTGCTCGATGGATCGATTCGCCCGGCCGCAACATTGGTAATGGTTCGCTCCGCGTTTGGCGCGCCGACACTGACGGTGCTCAACGGATTACCGCCAGCAAAGCTATAGGTAATGCCATTGATGACGGTCGACGTCGTGGCAATAGGTGCGGCTACGGTCGATCCATCGCCAAGTGCGATCGCTCCATCGAGCCCCGCAGCGATCGAGACATTGTTGCCCAGCACGAAAGCATTGTTGGCGTCGATCACGTTGTCGTTACCAATCGCATAACTGTTATTTCCGTTAACGACGTTGGGATCGCCGATCGCCCCGCTCCCGGAGCCCGTGACGATATTGCCCGCGCCAATCGCGATCGCATTTGCACCCGTCGCTTGGGCTCCTGTACCGATTGCTGTCGCTGAAGCGCCGCTTGCTACGCTATTGGCGCCCGTGGCCGTCGCGCCTTCATCAGTCGCTTGGCTATTCAATCCCAAGGCGGTGCTGTTAGTGCCGGTCGCTTGGCTGGTCGTACCGCATGCAACACCGTTCGAAGCAACTGTGGCTCCGTCCCCCGTCGAGTCATTGAATGGCGTCCCGGCCGCGTTCCCCATGCAGATGAACTGCGCCGCAGCAGGCTGCGACAGAAAAATGAAACCGGCTGCGGCAACAGTGGCGGAGCTTGCCAGCAAGCTAAAGCGATAAGCCTTGGCATCGATTTGCATTGATCGTCTCCCCTGTTCGCATCCGTGGACGGCCAACACAGCGCACCAATAATAACGACGCCACACGGATTTGAGTCAAAGCTACCGACGATCAATAATTAACATCTATTAGTATAAGTACTGATTCTAGCCATCACCGTCCCTGATATTTGATTATATTTTTACAAACTGCCCTAAGGGGGTGTTAAGCGATTTGGATATGAATTTACCTTCGTTTAATCGCCTTATCTGTGGCTCGAATTTTCCATCGAAACCCTCGAAATTGCATGATTAGACCACGAATTACTCCACTCGAGGGAGGGGCTTTGCCGATTTTATCAATCGGGAGTTTTTCGGCCGGGCTCTGCCCCATTCTCGCCATTCGCCCCTGCCACACAGGGCTCGGGATAAAGTGACAGGGTAAGCCCGCGGCCGCTCTGGAGCTCAGTTTGAAACTGCGAAACCCGCCCTCCATTAACGCGACTTACTACGGAGGTTATGGCGGTTTTCGGTGTGACCGGCTTTGGATGACGGCTCGGGAAAAGTCACCATTCCCCGAGCTTGGCCAGAAATTGGCATTCAATGCAGTTCGATTCTCCGGCGAAGCTTTCGGAGTAACCTCAGTCATTTCTCCATCGGACCTGAGGGTTCACCCGGATCGGCACACCGCTGGCGCAATGGCACTCTCGCCATATCTTGTCGGGAGTTTCGTGATGCCGAATGGAAAGCCCAATATCCTCTTTATCATGGCCGATGACATCGGTTGGTTCAACGTAAGCGCCTATAATCTGGGCGTCATGGGATATCGCACTCCCAATATCGACCGAATCGCCCGCGAAGGTGCGCAGTTCACCGACTTCTACGGCCAGCAGAGCTGCACGGCGGGGCGCGCTGCCTTCATCACCGGGCAATCTCCCATTCGCACGGGCCTCACCAAAGTCGGCATGCCGGGCGCCACGCTGGGCCTCAGTTTCGAGGACCCGTCCGTGGGCGAGTTCCTCAAGCATTTCGGTTACGCGACCGGTCAGTTCGGCAAGAACCATCTGGGAGATCGCAACGAGCACCTTCCCACCGTCCACGGTTTCGACGAATTCTTCGGTAATCTCTATCACCTCAATGCCGAGGAAGAACCGTATTACGACAACTATCCGAAGGACCCTGCCTTCCGAAAGAAATTCGGCCCGCGGGGTGTGCTCAAATCCAAGGCGACAGACAAGGACGATACCACTGTTGACGAGCAGTTCGGCAAGGTAGGCAAGCAGACCATCGAGAACACCGGCCCCTTGCCCAAGGAGCGAATGGAAACGGTGGACGAGGAATTTCTTGGTGCAGCGCTGGATTTCATCGAGCGCAAGTCAAAGGACGATGCACCGTGGTTTTGCTATTTCAATCCCACCCGCATGCACGTCTTCACGCACCTGAAGCCGGAATCCAAGGGCAAGACCGGTCTTGGCGTCTATCCCGACGGCATGGTTGAACTGGATGGCTATGTCGGGGAATTGCTCAAGAAGCTCGACGATCTGGGTATCGCGCAGGACACTGTCGTCGTTTTCACCACGGACAATGGCGCTGAAGTATGCACCTGGCCGGATGGCGGTGCCACGCCGTTCCGGGGTGAGAAGGACACCAACTGGGAAGGCGGTTGGCGCGTTCCCTGCGTCATGCGCTGGCCCGGCGTGATCGAACCGGGGCGCATCGTCAACGATATCGGGTCCCTACAGGACTTCATTCCCACCTTTGCCGCCGCCAATGGCGAGCCCGATCTCGTGGAAAAGGTCAAGAAGGGCTACGAAATGGGCGGCAGGACCTACAAGGTTCACCTTGATGGGTTCAATCTCCTCCCATTCCTGTCCGGCAAGGAGGAGAAATCGCCCCGCCAAGGCTTCATCTATTGGAGCGACGATGGCGATTGCATGGCCATGCGGATAGGGCGCTTCAAAATCGTGTTCGCCGAGCAGAGAGCCGAGGGACTACAAGCATGGCGAGAGCCGCTATCCGCAATGCGGATACCGAAATTCTATGATCTGCGCGCAGATCCGTTCGAACGCGGCGAAGACAGCATTAAATACAATGATTGGTTCATGGAGAACAATCACTTGCTCTACGGCGCGCCGCCGCTGCTGGGACAATGGCTGACGAGTTTCAAGGAATTCCCGCCGCGCGCCAAGTCGGCCAGCTTCTCAATCGATCAGGTGGTGCAGAGCCTCATGCCCAAAAGCTAGTTGACGTCCGCCTTACGCTTACAGACGTGTGAGCGGAAAAGCCTGCTGGGGAATGTAGCTGGATAGCGGCCCCGCGTCATAAAAACGATCGCTGCACCCCTAGCTCATCGGCACTTCGATACCGCCAGCAATATGCATGGTGACGACCAGCAAGTCATCGCCAATTCGAGCTGGATCTCTGGCGCGGCGCCTGCGGAGCTTTCTCAGGTCATTTCCCGATGTAAGAAAGGGCAGAAACGTCTAAAGTACTACTGCATAATATTGGAGGGTGTGGCTGTGCATATTAATCGCGATAGGCCGTACGATTCGGACAGAACTCATTGTTCTGAGAGTTTTGCGAGTCGAGTTGGGGAATTGTTATATAACAAGAAGCCGAAATTTGGCGGAAGTTTCCGCCATTTTGACAGGGATGCGGCTTTCTATCGAGCACGAGGCCAACTCCGATCGGCTTGATCATGGTCAAGCCACGATTACAAAAGAATGGTTATTGGGAAGGGCTCCGCGCGGCAACCGAGTGCAGCCACTCTTTCCAACTCAACTGTATTTCAACCCCGGAGCGGAGCCGCCTGCTGCGACGGCAAAGGCTGCTGTCAACGTTGGCGGTGGTCGCGCTGCTTCCAGGTTTCGCACCAAGGGCTTACGCCCAATGCGCATCAAACGGAGAAGCCACGAATGCATCTTCAGCGGGCGGCTGCGGCGCTAATGCAGTAACCGCCCGTCTCACAGTTGCAGCAAGCGCGGGTACGCCGATTTTCTGGGACGGCACGGACGAAACCCTCCTCAACAACGGCACCGTGGATGGCGGCGCGGGAACATGGTTGGCGGCGGCCCCCGACACGAGTTGGACCGATGCATCGGGCGCCGCCAACACGCCATGGTCGGCTGGCGGCGTAGCCGTCTTTCAGGGGTCACCGGGAATCGTCACGATAGACGACAGCGCGGGCAGCATCACGTTCGGCGGGCTTCAGTTTGCTGTTTCGGGTTACGGCATCACGGGCGACGACTTGACGACGAACGTGCCTGACACCGTGATCGCGGTGGGAGACGGGTCGCCGGCAGGTTCGTCGGTAACCGCAACGATTGCCGCCTCGATCCAGGGCACAGGCGGAATTCGCAAGACGGATTTCGGCACGCTCATCCTGACCGGCGACAATGGGTTCAGCGGCGGGACTGTCATCGACGGTGGCAGCCTGCAAATCGGCGATGGCGGCACCAGCGGCAGCATTGTCGGGGACGTGGTCGACAATGGCGCCCTGATTTTCAATCGCGCCGACCGGACCACTTTCGAGGGAGCAATCACGGGAAGCGGCACGGTCGCCAAGCTGGGCGCGGGTACATTGACGCTCTCGGGCGCGAGTACCTACTCGGGTGCAACGGCAGTTGGCTCCGGCACGCTGCTGGTAAACGGTTCTCTCGGCACTTCCCCAGTGACAGTCGCCAGCGGCGCGACGCTGGGCGGGAGCGGTGTGATTGCCGGGCCTGTCACCATAGCCGACGGGGGGCACCTGTCGCCGGGGGACGGCGTGGGCACTCTTTCGCTCGCGAGCCTCGTTCTGGGCCACGCTTCGATTCTGGATTACGATCTGGGCATCCCGAATGTCGTCGGGGCCGGGGTCAATGACCTGCTGACCGTCAACGGCGACCTCACGCTCGGCGGGACGCTGAACGTGACCGATGCCGGCGGCTTTGGAAACGGCGTTTACCGGTTGATCGATTTCAGCGGGTCACTGACCGACAACGGTCTGGTCCTGGGCACGCTACCGAATGGTTTCGATGCCAACGAGTTTACGGTCCAGACCGGTCAGGCCCATCAGGTAAACCTCGTCGTCCAGCAGCAACTGGCAGCGGGTGCAAATCAGTTCTGGGACGGTGCCAATCTCTTGCCAAACGGCGTTGTCGACGGCGGGTCCGCAACCTGGTCCGCGGCGACGGTCAACACGGACTGGACGAACGCCGCCGGTACAATCAACGCGGCCTGGGCATCGAACAACCTTGCGATCTTTCAGGGAACGCCGGGCACCGTAACCGTCGATACGAGCGCCGGCGCGGTCAATGTCCAGGGGATTCAGTTCGCCGTCGATGGCTATACGATTACCGGCGGCGCCCTGACCACGACCACGGCGGCGACGGCCATTCGCGTGGGCGACGGTTCGGCCGCCGGTGCGGGCATGAGCGCAACCATTGCCGCGGTCATTCAAGGCACCGGCGGCTTGAAGAAGACCGATTTGGGCACGCTCGTTCTCTCAGGCAGCAATACCTATTCGGGCACCACGACGATCACGAGTGGAACACTGCAAACGGCTGCTGCTGCCGGGCTGGGGACAGGCACCACGCTGACCTTCGATGGTACCGGAGCGACTGCTGGCAGTCTATTGTGGACCGGCGCGGGGACATTGGCGAAGCGCCTGACGGTTGCGGCAAACGCCACCGGCACGCTCGCCACCGGGCCCGGTGGCGCCGTGCAGATCACGTCCCCCAGTTATACAGGCAATGGCGGTGCCGGCACACTGAACACGGGCAGTACGCTGTTCCTGAACGGCGGCATTACCTTTGCGAACAATATCGCGAGCGGGGCAGGCGGCGCGTTCTACGTCGGCAGCGGCACCCTTTCGGTCAATTCCGGAAGCGCCGACTTTGCCCTCACGGGGAATACCGCCACCGGCAATGGCGGCGCGATCGCGTCGACGAATGTCCGCAGCATTGCATTCACCAGCGCGGGCGGTGCGTTCAATCTCGTGGGTAATACGGGGGCGCAGGGAGGCGCGATCTACAGCGGCACGGTCTCGATCGATGGCGCATTCAACGCCATCACCATTGCGAACAATCGCGGCACTTACAGCACTTCCACCTCCAGCCTGACCGATCTCAGCCGAGGCGGCGGCGGCGCGATCTATGCCTACAGCACGATGCTGATCAACAACACGGCGGCAGGCGGCACGCTGACAATCGAGAATAACTCGAGCGGGGCCGATGGAGGCGCACTGCTGGCGCAAAAGGGCCTGACCATCAGCGGCAATTACAGCGACATACTAATTGATTCGAACAGCAACCAGATTACCAGCAGTTCGCGCGGCATGGGCGGGGCGATACGCGTGACGGACGGCCCGCTGCTGATCGATACCGTAACAACGGGCGACATGATCATGCGCGGCAATGTCGCTGCCTCTTTCGGGGGGGCACTGGACGCTGCCTATAACAACAGTACGATTACCCTGCTGGGGAGTTATCGCTCGATCAGTCTCACCGACAACATTTCTACTTTGAATGGCGGCGGGGCATTAGGCGCCGGGAACACGATGCTGATCGACACGGCGACGCAAGGCGCGCTGGAGATCAGCCGCAACAGCGCAAAAACCTCGGGCGGCGCGCTCCTCGGCTATTTCGAGGGGATGACGCTCAGCGGCAGCTACGGCAGTATCGTCGTCGATGGCAATTCGGTCTCGGCCACGACCGGAACCGGCGCTGCCGGCGGCTGGGGCGGCGCTTTCTATACGGAAAAGGCCATGCTGATCGATCCTTCGGTCACGGGAGGATTTTCGTTCACCAACAATGTCGCGGGTATCAGGGGCGGCGCGCTGGCGACAGGCACCGGCGGGGCGATCACGATTGGGGGCAACTCCGCCGGGCTGCTCTTTTCTGGCAATCGCACCAGCACGCTCGGGCTCGGCGGGGCGATCTATACGGAAGGGCAGGTGACGATCGGCGGCACCCACAATGCCATCGTCTTCGAAAACAACACGGGTCCCACCCGCGGCGGAGCAATCTATGCGGGTGCCGGATTCAACCTCTCGCTGGCGGCGGGGACTACTCTGACCGCCACCGGCAACAAGGCCGCGACGAATGCCGGGGGCGGATTCCTGTTCGCCAACGCCGGTAGCATGGTCTTCGACATCGGTGCGGGCGCGACGGCCACCATCGGTGACAGCACTTCCATTGCCAATGCCGCCGACAGCATCGCCGCCGGGACTAGCGTGCAGCTATTCAAGCGGGGTGCGGGTGTGCTGACGCTCTGGGGCGCCAACTCCTATACCGGGATGACGAATATCGAAGCCGGCACATTGCTGGTCGACGGCTCGCTGGCGGGGGCGGCAACCGTGTCTTCGGGCGCGACACTTGGCGGCACGGGAACCGTGAGCGGGCCGGTGGCGGTTCAGGACGGAGGGCACCTCGCGCCCGGTGACAGCCCTGGCACGCTGACCATTGGCGGAAATCTCGTTCTGTCCAGCGCGGCGATCCTCGACTACGAGTTCGGGCAGGCGGGAACCGTCGGCGGCTCGTTCAACGATCTTGTCATCGTCGGGGGCAATCTCACGCTCGATGGCACGCTCAACCTGACCCAGTCGAGTGGAGGCGCGCTGGGGCCGGGCATTTACAGGATTTTCAATTACGCCGGCACGCTGTCGAACAACACGCTCGATTTCGGAAGCGTGCCCGCCGGTTTGGAACCCAATACAAACCTGTTCATCCAGACCGCAGTTTCAAAGCAGGTCAATCTCGTCGTCAGTACGGGAAACGTGACCTTCTGGGATGGCGGCAATGCCGGGCTCTACAATAACGGCGCGGTCAATGGGGGAACCGGAACCTGGACATCCGCGCTCGGCGGTGCGGCCTGGACCGATTCCGCGGGCCTTGCCAACCGGCCCTGGACGGCCGACAGCTTCGCCGTCTTCCAGGCTGTGCCGGCAACCGTAGTCATCGACAATACCGCTGGCCAGGTGGCCTTTTCCGGCGCCCAGTTCGCAGTGGGTGGTTATACGATCGGCGGGCAGTCGCTTCAGACCGACGCGGCGGATACGGTGATCCGCGTTGGTGACGGTACGGCGGCCGGCGCGTCGATGACCGCCACGATTGCGGCGGTGATCCAGGGAACCGGCGGCCTCGACAAGACCGATCTCGGCACGCTGGTGCTCTCGGGACAGAATACCTATTCGGGCGGAACGACCGTCACTCAGGGCGTTCTGTCCATCTCCGGCGACGGCAACCTCGGCGCGGCGGCGGCCGGCCTGACGCTCGATGGGGGCACGCTGCTGACCACGGCCGGCGTTGTTTCTGCGCGCGCGGTAAATCTTGCCAGTACCGGCACGATCGACAACGGCGGCAATGCGGACGCCTTTTCAGGGGTGTTCTCAGGCGCGGGCGGCGCCATTTTCGCGGGCGCGGGAACCACGGTCCTCACGGGAGAAAATACCTATACCGGTGGGACCACGATCAGCGGGGGCACGCTCCAGATCGGCAATGGCGGAGCAACCGGCAGCCTCGTCGGCAATGTGATCAACAATGCCGCGCTCACCTTCAACCGATCGTCCGACTACACGTTCGGCGGTGCCATCGGCGGATCCGGAGTGCTGAACAAGCTTGGCGGCAACACGCTGACACTGAGCGGGCAGGTCAGTTCTACGTCGTCGAGTGCCGGCGCGGTCTCCGTGCAGGCAGGCGCGCTGACGGTTACGGGTGCGCTGGCCGTTACCGGCGCTGGCGGCGGGATCGCCATCGCCAGCGGCGCCGCGCTGAACATCGGCGATGGCGGGACTGCCGGGACGGTTTCGGGCACGATCACCGACAATGGCACGGTGACGATCAACCGCAGCGACGACCTTGTGCTGGATGCACTTGTTACCGGGACAGGAGCGCTCACCAAGCTGGGTAGCAACACCCTGACGCTGACCGAGGACAATACATATACCGGCCTGACGACGATCGCGGCGGGAACGCTGCAACTCGGCACCTCTACCCAGAGCGGCAGCGTCACCGGAGACATTCTCGACAACGGGACGCTTGTCTACGCAGGCCAGCTGAGCGCGACTTACGGGGGGACAATCAGCGGCTCGGGCGCGGTGATCAAATCGGGTGCCGGCGATTGGACGCTGACGGGGCTGAACAGCTATTCCGGCGGTACCGCCATTACCATGGGCACGCTGATCGTGCCGACCGACGCCAGCCTTGGTCTTGCCGGAGCACCGCTTTCCTTCGATGGCGGCACGCTGCAGTTCACCGCCACGGGCCAGCCCCAGAACCTGCGTCCCATCACTCTCGATCTTGGTGGCGGGACCATCGCTGCCCCTGCGGACGGCCTGACGCTGGCCGGCCTGATCACGGGGGCGGGCGGCCTGACGGTCCGGGGCGCGGTGACGATGCTGGGCACCAATACCTATTCGGGCGCCACGACGATCTCCGCCGCCAGCAGCCTGAAGATCGGGAACGGCGGCACTGCGGGCAGCATTTCCGGCAACGTTTCCAGCAGCGGCAGCCTCATCTTCGATCGTTCCGACAGCTTCGACTTTGCCGGAACGATCACCGGATCGGGGGCAGTGGAGCAGGCCGGACCCGGCACGACCGTGCTGACGGCGAACAGCAGCTACACCGGCGGGACCACGATCAGCGCGGGCACACTGCAGATCGGCGACGGCGGGGCGAGCGGTACGATTGTGGGCAATGTTGTCGACAATGGCCGGCTCGTGTTCGACCGGGCCGATGAAATCACATTCGCCGGGACGGTCAGCGGTACGGGCGGGCTGGGCAAGGCGGGCAGTGGAACGCTGCGGCTGACCGGAGACAGTACGTACGCCGGCAGCACCTCGGTCGATGCCGGGCGCCTGCTGGTAGGCGGTTCTATTGCGAGCGCCGTGCAAGTCAATGCCGGCGCAACGCTGGGCGGCGAAGGAACTATTGGCGGCACCGTGACGGTCCTGGACAGCGGCCACCTAGCGCCGGGTGAAGGTATCGGCACGTTGACCATGGGGCCTCTGGTGCTCTCGGCCAATTCGCAGCTCGACTATGAACTGGGCCTTCCGGGTACCGTCGGCGGCAATGCGAACGATCTCATCAGGGTCGGCGGCGACCTGATGCTCGATGGCATACTCAACATTACCGACGAAGGCGGCTTCAGCCAGGGCGTCTACCGTCTGATCGACTATGGCGGCGGCCTGATCGACAATGGGCTGGCATTGGGCAGCCTGCCCAGCGCGAGTTCGGGCGCTGGCTTTCTCATTCAGACAAGCACGCCGGGCGAGGTCAACCTGGTCGTGCAGAACGGGGGCTTTGCCCTGCAGTTCTGGGACGGTCCCAATCTTGCGGGCAACGGCCTGATCGACGGCGGCACGGGGGTCTGGAACACGGCGGCGTCGAACTGGACGGGCGCGGATGGCGCCATCAATGTGCCTTGGCAATCCGGTTTCGCGGTTTTTCAGGGCACGGCCGGAATCGTGACTCTGGGCGGGAACCTTGCGTTCGACGGCATGCAGTTCCGCGCCGACGGCTATGTCATCACGGGGAGCGGCTTCACGCTGGCGGGCACGCCAGACACGATAATCCGCGTGGATCCGAATGTCTCGGCAACGATCGATGCGCCGATCGTCGATGGAAGCGGCGGAGCGGCAAAGCTCACCAAGACGGACGATGGCGTTCTGACGCTGGCGGCCGACAATGGCTATACCGGAGGCACCGCGATCGACGGCGGGACTCTTGCGATCGAGCGGGATGCCAATCTCGGCGCGGCGTCAGGCGCACTGGAGATCGATGGCGGCACGCTCGCCACGACTGCCAGCTTCAGTTCCTCACGTATCGTCACGCTCGGGCTCGATGGCGGAGCCTTTGCGCCGCAAGCGACGACCACGCTGACTTTGACGGGCACGATCGGCGGTTCGGGGCAGCTCGCCAAGCTGGGCGCGGGCACGCTGGTTCTCACGGGGGCGAACAGCTACGCCGGGGGAACGCTGGTGACGGAAGGCGTCCTGGCCATTGCTAGCGATGCAGCTCTGGGAAGTAGCGACAGCGCACTCGGCATCGACGGTGGTACGTTGCGCTTCGACGCGGGCTTCGATCCGGCGTCAACCCGTGTGGTCACGCTGGGCGCAGCGGGCGGCTCGATCGATACGAATGGCAATGTCGTCGCTTTCGCTCAACCGGTCGGCGGGACCGGCGCTCTCGTCAAGTTGGGCGCGGGTACGCTGATTTTGGCGGGAGACAATACCTACTCCGGCGACACGACGATCGCGGCAGGGACGCTGCAGATCGGCAATGGCGCGGCTTCGGGCAGCGTGCTTGGCAATGTCGTCAACAACGGGACGCTCGTGTTCGATCGCAGCGACCAGTACATCTATGCCGGCGTCGTCAGCGGGAGCGGCGCGCTCGTGCAGGCGGGCAGCGGCACTACGATCCTTACTGCCGACCAGAGCTATTCGAGCGGCACCACGATCGATGCGGGCACGCTTCAACTGGGTAACGGCGGCACATCCGGAAGCCTGTCAGGCAATGTCGCCAATGCCGGAACGCTGGCCTTCAACCGTTCCGACGACGTGATCCTGACTGGCATCGTCAGTGGAACAGGCGGTCTGTCGCAACTGGGACCGGGCCTGCTCACCATTGCCGGTGCCCAGAGCTATACCGGCCCCACGCAGGTTGCAGCGGGCACGCTCGAAGTTGCAGGATCGCTTGCAAGCGGCGCGGTGTCCGTGGCGTCGGGCGCTACGCTGACCGGCGACGGGCGCATCGATGGCGTCGTCGCGATAGCGTCCGGAGGCCATCTGTCGCCCGGACCGCTTGCCACGCCGGGTTCCATCTCGCTGGGCGCACTTGCCTTGGCAGACGGGACGCAACTCGACTGGCAACTGGGTGAACCGGAAGTGGCCGGAGGGCCGCTCAACGACATTGCACGGGTCGATGGCGATCTCACGCTTGACGGTACCCTCAATGTCACGGCCAGCGGCGGGTTCGCCTTGCTTCCGGGAAGCTACAAGCTGATCGAATATGGCGGCGCCTTGACCGACAACGGTCTGGCCGTCGGCCCATTGCCCGCCGCGTTTGCGTCCAGTCAGGTACAGACGGCGATTGCCGGGGAGGTCAATCTGATCGCCATCGAGAACGGCCTTGCGGTGCAGTTCTGGGATGGCAGCAACCAGACTGGCGACGGCGTCGTCTCGGGCGGCGACGGCGAATGGAATCATAGCGCGACCAACTGGACCAACGTCAACGGCCGGATCAACCAGCAATGGCTGTCTGGAATGGGGATCTTCAGCGCTCAGGGCGGCACGGTCACGCTGGGCGAGAACGTGTCCGCCGTCGCACTGCAGTTCACGGCTGACGGCTATCGCATCGAGGGCGCGGGCAGGACGCTGACATTTGCCGATCCGGAGAATACCGGCTTTGCAGGGCTGATCCGTGTCGATGCGGGAGTAACGGCTGAGATCGCGGTGCCCATTGCCGGTTCGGCGGGCCTGACCCTGACGGATCCGGGCACGCTGATCCTCTCGGCGGACAATAATTATACCGGCGTGACGACCATCGAACGGGGCACGCTTCAGATCGGTGCCGGAGGTATCGGCGGCTCCATTCGCGGCGACGTAGTCGACGATGGTACGCTCATATTCAATCGGTCGGATACCGCGACCTATACGGGCACGATCAGCGGCACGGGATCGCTGGAACAGGCAGGCACCGGCACAACGATCCTGACCGCAAACCATAGCTATATAGGCGGCACGACAATCACGGCCGGCACGCTTCAACTGGGCAATGGCGGCGCCTCCGGCAGCGTATCGGGGAATATCGTCGACAATGGCACGCTGACCTTCAACCGCAGCGATACGGCAACCTATGCGGGCATTGTCAGCGGGATCGGCGCACTGGTCCAGGCCGGGCCCGGCACCACCATCCTCTCCGGCGACCACAGCTATACCGGCGGGACGACGATCGCCGCTGGCACGCTTCAACTGGGCAACGGTGGAACCACGGGAAGCGTTGTCGGGAATATTCTCGACAATGGCGGGCTTGTTTTCGATCGCAGCGATGTCGTCCTGTTCGGCGGTACCATCAGCGGCACAGGATCGATGACGCAGGCCGGCACAGGGCGGCTCATCCTGACCGGCGCCAATACCTATGGCGGAGGCACGACGATCGCCGCGTCCACTCTGCAGATCGGCAATGGCGGTACATCGGGCAGCATCGAAGGCAATGTCGCGAACAACGGCGCGCTGGTCTTCAACCGCTCCGACGCGATCGAATATGCAGGCACGATCAGCGGCGCGGGTTCGGTCACGCAAGCCGGGACAGGGACTCTCAGCCTTACCGGCGCAAGCAGTTATGGCGGAGGAACCGTGGTGAATGCGGGGATCCTGCAGATAGGCACCGATGCAAGCATTGGCGCGCCCGCCGGCGGCTTGACCCTGAACAGCGGGACATTGCGGTGGGCGGGGGCGTTCGACCTCGCCGGGACGCGGGTAATCGACCTGGGGCGGGGTGGCGGAGACTTCGACACCAACGGCTTCGTCACCGCGATCAGCCAGGGAATTACCGGCACGGGCATCCTTGTGAAATCGGGAAGCGGAACGCTCAGCCTGAATGGCGCAAGCAGCTATACGGGGCTGACTGCGGTCGTGGCGGGCAGGCTTTCGGTCAATGGATCGATCCGATCGAACACCGTGGTCTATCCCGGCGCCACATTGGCGGGCAGGGGGACGATTATCGGGGACGTCCTCAACGAAGGGATCATCGCGCCGGGCAACTCGATCGGAACGCTCACGATCGCCGGCAATTATCGCGGCAATGGAGGCTCGCTGCAGATCGAGACGGTGCTTGCCGGCGACCAGTCGCCCGCGGACAGACTTGTCATCTCCGGCGGGACCGCCACGGGATCGACATCGATCGATGTGCTCAACCAGGGCGGCCTTGGCGCGCTGACAATCGGTGACGGTATCCCGATCGTGCAGGCCGCGAACGGGGGCAAGACGGCCGCCGATGCCTTTTCGCTGGCGGGGCCCGTTATTGCCGGGCCCTACGAATATTCGCTCCATCGCGGCAGCGCCTCTGCAAGCGACGACTGGTTCCTGCGCTCGGTTTCGAGCAATCCCGGGCCCTCGCCCCGTCCCGATTACCGGCTTGAAACATCCCTCTACGCGGCGATCCCCGCCCTGGCGCTCAGCTTCGGACGCAATCTGCTGGGTACGCTGGACACCCGCGTCGGTGAAATTGGCGAAAACACTGCCATCGCCAAGGATCGGGGCACCATCTGGGGCCGGACCATGGGCCGCTTCGGCCATCAGGAAGGCAAAAACCTGATCTTCGGCGCCGGGCCCTACTACGACTATGATTTCTATGCGTTTCAGGTGGGAGCGGATTTCATCCGCAAGACGGACGGGGACAAGGCGGACTTTGCGGGCGTCTATGGCGCCTACGGTTCGGGCCGGGCCGAAGTGACGCACTATACGAACCGCAGAGCCGGTCAGGACCCCTTCGACAGCTACTCGGTGGGGGCCTATTGGACACACTTCGCACCTGCCGGCTGGTACCTTGACGGTGTTGTCCAGGGCACCTGGTACAAGATGAAAGGGCAGTCCACGAGGTTGAGCGAACTCCGGACCGATGGTTTCGGGATCGCGGCATCGCTTGAAGGCGGATACAAGATCCGCTCGAACGGGATTGCCATCGAACCTCAGGCGCAGCTCATTTTTCAGTCGGTGTCGCTGGAGGACAGCGGCGATGCCGCAGCGACAGTGCGGTTCACCGGGGTCCAGTCGCTCGCGGGCCGGTCCGGCGTGAAGCTGGCGCAAACCTGGATGCGTGGCAGCGGCACCGATGCGCGGCCCGTAACCGCTTGGGTGCGGGGCAATCTCTGGTATGAATTTCTCGGCAATCCCAAGACCGAGTTCTCATCGGCCGACGGGCTCATCCCCCTGCGCGCCGATCTCGGCGGAGCCTGGGGCGAATTGAGCACCGGCGTCACCGCCCAGCTGACCGGCAATCTGTCCTTCAACGTGAGCGCGGGCAGCGAAATCGGTATCAGCGATGGGCGCCGCTCTTACGAGGGGCGCTTTGGATTGCGGCTCACTTGGTAGATTACGAGCAACAATGAATGATCGGCGGCTGTAGCAAAGCCAACCTGGCGCAGGGAATGACCGACATGTTGGCGCTAGGAAACGTGCTTGAACATGTGGATCAGCACACCGCCATTTAAGGGCTCCTCTCTTTCGATCTCGTAGTCGAGCGAAAGGTAGAGTCGCACATTCTCCTCAAACTGCGAGTTCGTATACAGCCGAACGACTGCCGATCCAGCGCATACCGCGAGTTGTTCGGCGTGTGCTACCATTTTCCTGCCGTAGCCTCGCTTCTGGAATTTCGGCTCAACGGCAAGATTTTCAATGAGCAGTCCGTCATCGCCTTGGACCATTTCGACAAGCGCGGCTAAGTCTTGCCCAACTAACAGCAGATCAACCCGATGATCTCGGATCATGGCTGCATGATCTGCCTGCATTGGCATAGGTTCCCGCCCAATCACTGGCACCCATTTGGCATAGGCCGAACGAGTCAGCGCCGTTACAGCGTCGGCATCGCCGATCGTGGCAATTCGAATCGTCTCAGTCATGACTAGTTTATGGCCGATCCCGGGTATGGGCGGAACAGGTTCAAGCGACGAAGATAATGGCGCTGCCGGAAGTCCGCTTTGCTTGAGTGAAGATCTGTAAACGGTCAGACTGAAAGCGGCCAGACCCCGTCATAACCTGCGCATTAACGAAAGGCCGGTTCGAGAGAGGGCGCTCAGCGCCGTGAACGGCGGCTATATTGGCATGTCTGGCCGAGCTCAGAAGAGCGGTTGCCTTTCAATGAATCAATCCGGGAGCAGCCGCACCGTAGCCGCCGGCTGAACGTTCCACTTCCATCGTTGAGCGGGGCACCTGACCGCCGTCAGTGCTCCACCTGCGTCCAGCCACGCACGTTGCTTTTCTCATCCGCGCGAAAATGATCGAGTGCCTGCTGAAGTTCGGTGCGAACCTCGGGGTGGCGGGCTGTCACGTCGTGGGACTCGTTGTCGCGTGCAAGATCGTAAAGACCGCCTTGACCGCCGGTTGCTCGCTGGCGGGCGATCAGATCGGTGTCGCTCGCCGGATCGCGCAACTTGAAGGCCGAATTGCGCACGGCCTCGTACTGGCCGGACCAGGAGGTCGTGTAATAGAGGTAATCGTGCGGCGTCTGGCCTCCGGACAGAATGGGGGTAATATCCCTGCCGTCGATCACGCGGTCCGCGGGCAAGGGCTGCTTCACGGCCGCCAAAATCGTCGGGAAGAGGTCGATCACACCGGCCATTTCGTCGCTGCTGGAACCCGGGGCTATATGGCCGGGCCAAGCTATGAAGGTGGGAACGCGCATCCCGCCCTCGAACGTGTCTCCCTTGCGTCCGCGAAGATTGCCGACGTTCCCTTCGAAATCGCCGCCGTTATCGCTGGTGACGATGACGATCGTGTTCTCATCCAGCTTCAGCTCGCGCAGGACGTCGGAAATGCGCCCGACATTGGCGTCCAGATCCTCGATCACGTCGCCATAAGTGCCGCCGTCCGACACGCCCTGATGCTTGGGATTGGCGAAATGCGGCCGGTGCGGCGCGGTAAAGGAGGCGAAGGCGAAGAAAGGCTTGTCGGCATTCTTGCGAATGAAGGCGATGGTCTCGTCGGCAATGCGCTCGGTGATCGTGGTCTGGTCGAACCGGTCGGCGGGAACGACAATGGTCTTGTTGCGCCACAGATTGGTCGGCTGGGTGTCGTTGGGATAAAGCAGGCCGAAGAAGTCCTGGAATCCCATGTCGTTAGGAATATGACCGGGGGTATCGCCCAGATGCCATTTGCCGAACAGGCCGGTGCGATAGCCGGCGCGGGAGAGAACTTCGGGAAGCAGGATCTCATCGCTCGGGATGGCATTGGCGAGGCCGCGACTGCGGCGATAATCGGCGTCGTCCGATCCTGTGGCCATCAGCACATGCGTCGCCATGTTCGTGTGCATCGGGTAGCGCCCGGTCATGATCGAGGCGCGCGAAGGCGAGCAGACCGGGGACGCCGCGTAGAAGTCATTGAGCCGCATGCCCTTCCGGCCATAGGCGTCGATATTCGGCGTCTTGATCAGCTGATTGCCGAACGATGAGTAGTCGCCATATCCCAGATCGTCGAACAGGATCAGCAGAACATTGGGCGTCTTGCCAGTCACCTTGCGGATCGACTGGAGATAGGCCGCTTTCTGCGCATCATGTTCCGATTTCGGCTCCGCGTTCAGCGCGGCTGAGCGCTTGATGAGATCGGATCTGGCGAGCGTCACGTTTAACTCCGCGACGCCGTTTTCCGGCACTTGCACAGTCGGGAAGACGGCTTCGAGCCCCGGCGCGATGATGGAGACGTGAATCGGCCCGCCGGGCACAGCCTTGATGGTGAAGCTGCCGTCCTTGCCGGTGGCGTTGCCTCGCCGCAGGTCTTCGACCACGACTTGCGCCCGGACGACCGGCTTGCCGTCGGGCCCGGTGATCCTCCCACGGATCTCACCGGCCTGCGCGTGGCCGGCCAGAATTGCCGAGGCTGTCAGGGTTGTGCCCAGCAGGGCTTTGCGGAATGCGCCCACCACGTCTCTTCCCATCGATCTCAATTGCCCTGATAGCCGTCGTCGAACTGATTTTGCCGGCGGATGCCTTCTGCCGGTTCGGACAACGGAGGATCGCTGTATTTGATCGCCTCGGACCACCACAGCGCCTGCAACTCTTTCAGCTTTTCAGGATATTGAGCGGAGAGGTCGCGCGATTCCGAGAAATCTTCGGCAAGGTTGAACAGCTGCCACTTGTCCTGACCGAAGGGCGTATTGAACTTGTGGATCGCCACGGCCTTCCAGTCGCGCGAAGTGATAGCGCGATTGCCGCGCAGTTCGAAGAATTGGGTCGTGCGCCCGCCGGCGGTGGGCGATGTGAAGCTGGGAACGATCGAGGCGCCCGCCACCGGGATCTGCCGCACGCCGTCAATCACCGGATGGAAGGCAGTGCCCGCGGCCTCCAGGATCGTCGGGCCGAGGTCGATCACGTCCACCATCTGATGGCGGATTTCACCACGCGCCTTGATGCCGCGGGGCCAGGCGATGATCAGCGGATCGCGCGAGCCGCCCGCCAGCGGCCACAGCTTGTAGCGGCGAAACGGCGTTGCACCGGCATAGGCCCAGGGGCGCTGATAAAGCGGCTGCAGTTCGGGGCCGCCCAACTTGTCGAGGTTCTGTTCCATTTCGGCGATGGTGGTCTTGTCGCCATAGGGCCGTTTGAAGCCCCCGTTCTGGCCAGCCTCGGGCGCGGCGCCGTTGTCGGAGATCAGCACTATCAGCGTGTTGTCATACTGCCCGGTCTTTTTGAGGTGGGCGACCAGCCGCCCGATCTGCTCGTCGGCATGCGTGATGAAGCCGGCATAGGCCGCCATGAAACGGGCAAAGACCTTGCGTTCCTGATCGGTCAGCGAAGCCCAGGGCCGATCGCCGTGCCCGATGGGGGGCAGCACGGTATCGGCCGGAACGATGCCGAGCGCCTTTTGCCGGGCGAACCGCTCCGCCCGGATTGCGTCCCAGCCCTTGGCGTACGTGTCGCCATACGCATCGATATAGGATTTCGGCACCTGGATCGGGGCATGGGCGGTGCCGAGCGCCAGATAGACGAATTTCGGTTTCTCGTCCGGCCTGTCGCCGAAAGCGGCGATCGCATGGTCGATCAGATCGGGCGTCAGGATATAGCCGGGCGTACCCGGGGCCTTGATATGGGCGTTATCCTGTACAAGCTCCGGATCGTACTGATCGGTCCAACCGCTGATGAAGCCATAGAAATGGTCGAAGCCGCGCTGCAATGGCCATGACCGCTGCTTGAACTCCGGTTGTTCGTCGTAAAGCGGGGCGAGGTGCCATTTCCCGAAGCCGAAGGTTTGATAACCGGCCGTATGGAGGGCCTGCGCCACGGTTTCGGCATTGGTCGGCAGCTCTCCTTGCGAGGCGGCGCTGGCGGTGGGGTCGAGCTTGAATTCGCGCGGGGCGGAGGAATCCATCCGGCGCGGCGGCTGCGGTGTGCCGTTGGCGGTCTTGTCTCCGGGCGGCGGCGTCCATGCTCCGCCCGAATTGGCAAGGTCTTCCATCCGCACCGTCTGGTTGTTGCGGCCTGTCAGCAGCGCGGCGCGTGTGGGAGAGCAGACTGCCTTAGTGTCGAAATGATTGTAGCGCAGCCCACGCGCGGCAAGCGCGTCAATGTTGGGTGTACGGATTTCCGAGCCATAGGCGCCCAGATCGGAAAAGCCGACGTCATCCAGCACAATCAGCAGGACGTTGGGCCGGGCCTGCGCGGAAGTCGATGCGGGACCCGGAGCGGGCGCGGCCGTTCCGGCAGTTGCCGTGCAGGGTGCAAGGGCGAGGGCCGCAGCGGTGAGCGCCGTAGCGCCGAGCAGCTTGCGGAAATTGCGGGCCATCGTGGAAATCCTCTTAGCGATCGGTCGTGGGGGAGGGCGCGGGAAAATCGTCGTCGTATTGGTGCATGCCGCGAATATCCTGCTTGGGCTCGGCCAGCGGCGGATCGCTGTACTTGCGTGCCTCGCTCCACCACAGCGCCTGCAGTTTCTTGAGCTTGGCGGGATAACGGCGGGAAAGGTCGCGACTTTCCGAAAAGTCGGTCGCGGTGTTGAAAAGCTCCCACTTGTCGGCGGAAAAGTCGGTGCCGTAGCGATGGATCGCCACGGCCTTCCAGTTGCCGGAGCGGATCGCGCGGTTGCCGCGCAGTTCGAAGAACTGCACTTGCCGGGTGGGCGCCGTAGCGGACGCGAAAGTCGGGAGGATCGAGCGCCCGGCGACCGGGATCTGCCTCTGCCCGCCTATCGCGTCGTGGAAATGGGTACCGGCCGCTTCCAGCAATGTCGGCGCGATGTCGATGGCATCAACGTATTGCCCGCGGATCGCGCCCTTGCCAGTGATGTGGCCCGGCCACGAGACGATCAACGGGTCGCGGCTGCCGCCGGCATAGGGCCACAGCTTGTAGCGCCGGAAGGGCGTGGAACTCACCATCGCCCAGGGGCGCTGGTAGAGCGGCTTCGTATCCGGGCCGCCCAGCTTGTCGAGATCGCGCACCATGTCGGCCAGCGTGGCGTGATCCTGAATGGGATACTGGCTATAGTGATAAGGGTAGTAGAACCCGCCCATCTGGTCCCCCTCGGGGGCACCGCCATTGTCGGAGAGCAGCACGATCAATGTGTTGTCGTACTGGCCGCTGGCCTTGAGCTGGGCGATGACGCGGCCGATCTGTTCGTCGGCATGGGTGATATAGCCTGCATAGGCGGCCATGAACCGGGCGAAGACGCGCTTCTCGTCCGGGCTCAGCGAAGCCCACGGGCGGTCGCCGGGATTGATCGGCGGGAGGACTGTGTCTGCGGGGATGAGCCCCTTGGCCTTCAGGCGCGCAAAGCGCTCGGCGCGGATCGCGTCCCACCCTTTGGCATAGGTGTCGCCGTAGGCGTCGATGTAGCGTTTGGGTACCTGGATCGGGGTATGACCGGCGGTGAAGGCGAGATAGACGAATTTGGGCTGGTCGCTTTGGTCTTGCGCGAAAGCGGCAACGGCGTGGTCCGCCAGATCCTCGGCAAGGATGTAGCCCGTACGGGTCGGCTTTGGGAGGCGCTGGTTATCCTCCACCAGATCGGGCTGATACTGGTCGGTCCAGCCGCCGAGATAGCCATAGTAATGGTCAAACCCGCGCTGGAGCGGCCAGGATTCCTTGTTGTGCCCCGTCTGGGTGTCGAACGCGGTGGAGAGGTGCCACTTGCCAAATGCATAGGTGGCATAACCAGCGGCGTGGAGCGCCTGAGCCACGGTTTCAGCATTTACTGGCAACTCACCGCGCGCCGCTGCGCTTTGGGTGGGATCGGGCGTGGTCTTGTCTGCCGCCAGATCTTCCATCCGTACCGTTTGCGGGTTGCGACCGGTCAACAGAGCCGCACGGGTAGGCGAGCAGATCGCCTTGGTGTCGAAGCGGTTGTAGCGCAGGCCGTCGGCGGCCAGTGCATCGATATTGGGCGTGCGGATTTCGCCGCCATAAGCACCGAGGTCGGAAAAGCCGACGTCGTCGAGGACGATCATCAGAATATTAGGCTGGGCCTGCGCGGGCCTTTCCGTCACTGCGGCAGGAGCCGAGGCCGCCGCCGGAGCCAGCGACAACACTGCCAGCGAAAGCGAGGTAGCGGCAAGCAGGTGCCGGATCGGACGGAGCAGGGGCGTGCGTCTTTCCATCGCTATGTCAGGCCGAGCGCGGCCTGCTCCTTCCCTCGCGTTGCAGTTTTTCGAGTGTGGCCGTCAGCCGCGCCACGATTTCGGGGTGCTGCTGATAGAGGTTGTTTTCCTCGCGCGGGTCGGCCCTGAGGTCATAGAGCTGGCCTAGCGGCCCCCCCGGCGCGGGTTCGACTGTCCGGGGCGCAGAAAAGCCGCCCGAGCCGAGCCCCATGATCAGCTTCCAATTGCCTTCGCGGATCGTGAATATGCCGTCGACCGAGTGATCGACGATATTGGGGCGGACCGGCGCACGGCGGTCGCCCGAGAGCACCGCGTCGAGATCGAAACTATCCTCGGCAGCGTCATCCGGCAACGCCAGGGCAAGCGCACCCGCTACTGTCGCCATGATATCAGTGAGCGAGGCGGTTGCTGGCGACAGGCTTCCCGGCTTCACTTTCCCCGGCCAGCGGACGATGAAGGGAATTCGGTGGCCGGCTTCCCAGGCATCCGCCTTTTCACCGCGCCATGGGCCGTTGGCGCGGTGGGCGAAACGGGCGGCGTCCTCGATCTTCCAGTCCGCGCCGTTGTCGCTGGTGAAGATTACCACAGTGTCCTCGGCAATGCCCTGCCGGTCGATCTCGGCGAGCACCCGGCCCACCATCGCATCGGTCTCCATGGCATAGTCGCCATAGGTGCCTGCGCCGGACTTGCCCTGATATTCGGGCAGCGGCACCCACGGAGTGTGCGGGGAGGGGAGCGGGAAATAGAGGAAGAAGGGCCGGCCATCGGCCTTGCGCCGGGTCGCCCCGCTGGTGATGACTTCCACGGCCTTGTCGGTCAAGGTCGGGACCGTCTGCTCCATCCTGAAACCGGGCGCGATCTGGCCCGCGCGCCAGAACACGCCGCGCGGTTCCTTGCTTCCATCGGTATGCGCGCTGGGCGCTTCCACCACATGGTCATTCTCGAAGAACAGATAGGGCGGATAGTCGAGCGAGGAGGGGATGCCGAAGTAATAGTCGAACCCATGATCGTTCGGCCCAGGGCGCAGCGGCCTGGAATAGTCCGTCGCCTCGCCTTCACCCAGCCCAAGGTGCCACTTGCCGATGCCCGAGGTGTGATAGCCCGCCTTTTGCAGCAACCCGGGCAGCGTCAGCCGGCCGGGGTCGATCAGATTGGTGCCGGTGCCGTCGAGCACTCCCTTCTTGAGGCGCGAACGCCAGCAATAGCGCCCGGTAAGGATCGAGTAGCGGCTGGGAGTGCAGACGGCCGATGAGGCGTGCATGTCAGTGAACCGCATGCCTTCGCGGGCCAGCCGGTCGATATTGGGCGTCGGCACGGCGGAGAGGGGATTGTAGGCCCGCGCATCGCCGATCCCGAAATCGTCCAGCAGGATGAGAACGATATTCGGGCGGGGCGGGACTGCGGCCAGCACGCCCCTGCTTCCGGCGAGGAGCGCCGCCGCCATGGCGGCGCTGCCGAGAAAGGCCCGACGCCGGATCGACGGCAATTCGCGCATCAGAAGCTTACGCGGATGCCGCCAAAGACGCGCGTGCCGTTGCGGTAGTAGGTATCGGGCAGGCCGCCAACGTAATAGGCTTTTTCGGTCGCATCCAGCAGGTTGACCGCCTGAAGCGTTGCCGAGAACCGGCTGTTGATCTGGTAGGTTATGCTGCCGTCCAGCGAGCCGTACGGCTTGGTGTAGACGCTCAGCCCCGGCAGGATCGCAACCGAGGAGAGATAGCTCCCGCGCCAGGAATAGGACAGGCGGATGCCCAGCGGTCCCTTTTCGTAATAGACGGTGGCGTTGAAGTTGTTCTTCGCGGTCGCGGTCAACTGCGTGGGATCGCTATTGTCGATATAGGTATAGTTTAGCTGCGTGCCGAGGCCGTCGAGTGGTGCGGGCAGGAAGCGGAACGCCTGCTGGTAATAAAGCTCCACGCCCTTCACCGTCACGCCGCCGCCGTTGACCAGACTGCTGACGTTGAAGTCGACATTGGCGACCTGCGTAGCCCCGGTCGAATAGACATATGTCACGGGCAGGCTCTGGACGCGCGTATCCTTGCGTACCAGCGAGTCCAGATTCTTGTAGAAGGCCGTCGCGCCCAGCAGGCCATCCTTGCTGAAATACCATTCCGCGCTGAGATCGACATTGGTCGCACGATAGGGATCGAGCTGCGGGTTGTTCGCGGTTACCGTCCGCTGCGGACCGCTGACCGTCGTGGAGGGAGAAACGTCACCCAGATTGGGCCGGGTGATCGTGCGGGAAGTGGACAGGCGGAGCACCAGCTTGTCGGTTGCATCCAGCTTGAGGTTGAGGCTGGGTAGGAAATCCCAATAATTGCGGTTGACCGCGACCGCGCCTGCCGCCGGGACGACAGTGGTGTTGCCCGCATCGGGGAAGATCCGGATGCCGTTGAGGTCCGGGCTGGCCCCGACGGTCGATTGCCGGGTGTTGACCACCCGGAAGCCGATATTGCCGGAGAGCTTGCCGAAGGCGAAATCGCCCCGGGCATAGCCGCCCAGCGTTCGTTCGGAGACATCGGTGATGCCGGACGGACTGTTCACCAGGCTGCCGCCCGCCACCTTGGAGGCCGCGATCAACTGTGCGTCGGTGAACTGCGAGGTAAAGGCATTGGTATCGGAAGACAGCCAGGACGAGGCGAACGAGGCGTTGCCGTTATAGGTTCCCAGAAAGTTGCCGTTGCCGGGCGTGATAAGCACCATGAACGGCGCCGCGCTGTAGGAGCCCGCTATCGGCCCCGCCGGCAGGCCAACCCCGCCGTTCACGGAAGCATAGAGCTGCGAGACGCCGGCGGCGGAAATCGTCAGCTGCGGATTGTCCTTGTAGATCGAGCGATCGGTGAAGTGGAAGCCGAAGGAAAAGGCCTTCATGCCCTCGTCCGAGAATTCGCGCGTCACGTCGGCGCGGGCTTCCCACAAGCTGTCGTTGCTGGTCTGATTGAACGGGCCGTTGAGGCTGGCGACACGATAGCTGTTGGGATTGAGACGGGCCGCGTCGAAGCCGTTCTGGTACTCGATACCCCAAAGTGTATCGCCGGGCTGCACGGTGAACTCTGCCTGGCCGGTGGCGATGTCGGCGATGTTGAGGTTGCTGTAGTTCTGCCCGGAATGCGAATAGGCCCCATCCAGCACGACTTTCCAGCCATCGACCTGATAGGTGGCGTTGCCGGCGATCTGGTAAGTCGTGCTCTGGCGGTCCTCCAGACGACTGCCGCCGCGCATATCGAGATCGGCGACCTGCAAGGCGGTGGTGGTCGGCAAGCCGAGATAATCGACGGTGTCGGCGCTCAGCACCTTATTGGCATTGGCGAATATCTGGAGGAACTCGCTGGTCGAATCCTTGACATTGAGCTTGGTGTAGAGCCCGTCCAGACCGAGGGTCAGCGCGTCGGTGGCGCGGAACTGGAATGAGGCGATGCCGCCGATCCGCTGGTCGCGCTCGTGATAGATGTAGTAATTGCTCTGGTTCGGAAAGCGCACGCTCTGGTTCGGTTCGATCACGCCGTCGCCATTGAGATCGTCGGGACCGCTGCCGGCCGGGATGCCGTTCTTTTCGGTGGAAGTGGTATAGCCGATCGAAGCGCCCTGGGTCGATGGGCGGCGCTCCATGTAGGAAAAGCCCAGCGAGATGCCGAAGCGGTCATCCGCGAACGTGTCCGAGAAAAAGGCTGAGCCCTGCGGCGAGAACTTGTGGGAATTGCTTTCCCATTCGCCCTGAAGCGAGGCCGAGATCACGCGCTTGCCAATTTCGAAGGGGCGCGGCGTGCGGACATCTACGGTGCCGGCAAGGCCGCCTTCGGTGAGATCGGGCGTAGAGCCCTTGTAGACCGCCAGCGTGCGAATGAATTCAGGAGGCAGCACCGAAAAATCGAACGTGCGACTGCCGGCGGAATCGCCGCTGGCATTGGGCAGTTCGCGACCGTTGATTGTCACTTGCGTGAAGTTCGCAGGGAGACCGCGGATGTTCACGGTCCGACCTTCGCCGCGCACGCGGTTAATCTGCACGCCAGTGATGCGCTGGACCGATTCCGCTACGTTCACGTCGGGAAACTTGCCCACGTCCTCGGCGCTGATGGCATCGACGATCGTGTCCGAATTGCGCTTCACCGCAACGGCGCGATCAAGCCCGGCGCGGATACCGGTCACAAGGATTGCCGCGCTTTCGGGATTTTCAGCGAGTGCGGTCTCGGCGGGAGCGGTTTCGCCAGAAACAGCTTCGGGTGACGCAGGCGCTGCCGGTCCATCCGACGCATAGGCCGACGCCGGCAAGAGCAGCGCAAGAATGATGGCAGCGCCGGAGATACCGGCGCGCCAGTGATGAACCTTCGACATCGGAACTGGATTCCCCCCTGTGGGATAATTGCGAATTATCCAGTCCGGAAGTCCGGTCCCTTGTGGGCTTCTCAACTAAATTGGTGGAGTTTGTCTGCAATTAAGATTTTCTGGTGCTGGCGATAGGGCTTCTTTGCCCTGCATCGCGGCCGAAGCGGCGAGGCCTACTTCGTCACCGATGGCGAGCCGATCGCATTTCGCGAGTTGGTATCGCGAATTCTGAAAACGCATGGCATCACTTCACCTGCCAAAGAACTGCCTTCATGGGAGGTCAATTCCGTCGCCCGCGTCGGCTAGGTACTGGCGACGATGGCGGTGGAAGTGACCCTGAACATCGCCAAGGCTGGTCAGGATCGACAGCGCGGCATCAAGTTAACGCTTGCGTTCCTGATGGCGGGCGATCGGGCTGCGCAGAACTTTTGCCGTGGATCGTTCCTGACGACGGTCGGCCCGCCATCGGCATGCAAAGGCTTGCACGGGCATGAGTGAGTTCTTTGGCGAGACCGACGCAGCGGAGGCCCATGCCACGCTCGATCGGGCAGTCGAGCTGGCGTCACCTTGTTCGATACCGCAGATGTCTATGGCAGCAGCGAGAACGAACGCTTTCGCGGCTCGGGCAGGCAGGTTGAGGTCGATGCAGCCAAGGCGAAGTCTGGGCGAGCAAGCTCAGGCCAGGCGAACAGGCCGTGACCGGGGTTGAGCACTGACTGATGTTCAGCGCGTTCGCAGAGGAGGAGACCTTCGATGACGAACCGCTCCTCCGCAGCGCTTAGCTCTTCAATCGGTCAAGATCGCCGTCGATGGTCTATCGGAGATGCCAGCCGATTTGGACAGTGCCGTCAAAATCGTAGCGCTCTCGGTGCGGTTTAGCCAGTCGGGACTGGCGTCCAGCAGAAGCACCCGGCCGTCGCTGTCGAGCACAAGCGCAGCCGGGAGGTCGATTTCGTAACTGAAAGTGCCCAGAGTTGCGCCGATCCAGTTTTCGTCGGGCCGAACGGCGGGTTGGTCTTCGGGAAAGAACGTGATCCCCAGGCTGCGAGCAAGGGCATAGTCCGGGTCACTGGCCACCGGAAAGCCGATATTGTGGCGTTGGATCATGCTCTTATCGACGGGGATCTGGGCGCTTAGCGCGACGAGCCCCGCCCCGCGTGCTTGCAGTTCGGGCCAGAGCGTTTCGTTATAGTAGGGCAAGGCGACATTGCAGGCTGGGCAGCCGCCGAAGCGGAAGAAAATGAGCACGACGGGGCCCTGCGCCAGCAGTGCATCGCGCGTCAGTTCTTCGCCGTGCTCGTCCCTCAGTGTGAACGGGGCGATTTCGTCGCCGACTTGGGGGAGCTTGGCCGGATCGTGCTGCGCCACAAGCAATCGGCGCTGTGCCGCGTTGCGCGCGAGTTGCTCTGCGCTCCAGGAGCGGTCGCGCTCTGCCTGGAGTTCCACAAATCGATCCTTGAGGCTCTTGCTCACGTCTGTTCCTCCTGCGTGGTGTCCGCAGGGAACCTAGGCCCGGATCGAGGGCGGGAATAACGAGAAACCCGCCGGTTTCCTTGAGACTTTCCAATATGACCTAGAGCGCGGCAACCACCTCCCGCGCCAGTCGCGCCAATTGGCTGGTGGGTCCGTCGAGGCCGCTGGCGGTCTGCAGGATGCAGGAAACGTGCGGCAAGGCCGGAAGGTCGACATCCTCAAGCGGGGCTTCGCGCAGGAACAGGTGGGTGCGGCAAGTCAGTCCCAGCCCGGCATCGACTGCAGCGCGAAGCGCGGTGAGATTGGGCGTCTCCACGGATATCCGGTACGGCCTGCCCGCGTCTTCCAGCGCGCGGATCGCCGCTTCGCGAAAGCGACAGGGCGGTTCGAGAACGGCGAGTTGCACCGTGTCCAACAGCGCCAGTTCAGCCTTGCCGTACCAGGCCATGGGCGCGCTGGCGATCGCGTTGGGGTCGTTATGGGCGGCGAAACCCAGCACGATATCTAGCTGGCGTCGCTCCAGCTGGCCGATCAGTTCCGCCGTGCCCGCGACGCGCGAGTAGAGCTGCGCTTCGGGGTGAAGCTCGGCGAAGCGGGCGAGCAGGCCCGACAGCAGCATTTCGGCGAAGTCCTGGACCATGCCGATGCGCGCAGGCCCGGTAAAGTGGCCGGCTGTGACGGCGGCCACGGCCTCGTCGTGCAAGGTGAGCACCTTGCGCGCGTAGTCGAGCATGAGTTCACCAGACTGGGTGAGGGTAAGCCTGCGTCCCTCGCGATGAAACAGCGCCTGCTGCAACAATTCCTCCAGCCGTTTGATCTGGAGGCTCAGGGCGGATTGACTGACGAAGACCCGCTCGGACGCATGGAGCATGGAACCGGTATCAACGATCGCCACGAAACTGCGCAGGAGGTTGGTGGGAAGATTGACGGGCATGTTCGAATCACTCGCAATGGGATGGGGGAGAAGTAGGCGATAGAGTGTTCCATATTCTCAACTAAATCAGTAGAGTTTGTGACAGTGATTGCAAACCTTGTCTTCACCGCAACCGTGTGGGCGATGCGCTCGACCCGAATTCGGCACGGATCGGCGACGGAAAATCGCCGTTTTTCTCGATTATGAGCAGCGCTGATAGGCGCTCCGGGAAAACTCAATTGAAATAGTTGAGAATGCGGTGTCTCTTCCGTTCCCGCCCTCCGGACGAGAGAGACAATGGCTATTTTGCATCGGATCACCGCCTTGCTGGGCAGCGCGCGCTGGCTTTCGCCATTGCTGTTCCTGTTCGCCTGGGAAGCTGGATCGCGCTCGGGCCTCATTCCCGAACGGACGCTGGCCGCGCCGTCCAAGGTGCTCTCGACGCTGCTGGGCATGGCGGTCTCCGGCGAGCTGGTGGACAACCTTTGGGTCTCGTTCCTGCGCATCGCTATCGGCCTTGCCATCGGGGTGACGATCGGCGTGGCATTGGCGCTCGTCGCCGGGCTTTCGCGGCAGGGCGAGGTGGCGGTAGACCCCTTGATGCAAATCAATCGCACGATCCCGACGCTCGCGCTGACGCCGCTGTTCATCGTCTGGTTCGGCATCGGCGAGACGCCGAAGATCGCGCTGATCGCCTTCGCGTCGATCTTTCCGGTCTATCTCAACCTCTACAGCGGCATTCGCGGCGTGGACCTGCGCCTGCTGGAAGGCGCGCGCAGCTTCGGGCTCAGCCGCGCAGAGCAGATCTTTCACGTCATCCTCCCCGGCGCCTTGCCCTCGCTGCTGGTGGGGCTGCGCTATTCGCTTTCCGTTTCCATCCTCGTGCTGGTCGTGGCCGAGCAGATCAATGCGTCGGCCGGGCTTGGCTATCTCATCAACAATGCCCGCGACTTCATGCGGACGGACATCATCGTCGTGTGCCTGATGATTTACGCCGTGCTCGGCCTCGCCGCAGATGCGCTGGTGCGGGCCGTGGAAAGCCGGGCTCTCGTCTGGCGACCCAGTATCGTTTCCCAGTGATGCATCGTCTCGCAATGCTCCCCAGAACCGCCCCTTCATCGGAGAAAACTGCCATGGACGCTCGATCGACCGGCTATTCCCGCGTGGCTCCGCCCCAGTTCCAGACCGCTCAACTCCAGAAGGCCCAGCCCGTCGTCCGGCTGCGCGATTTCACCCGCCGCTTTGGCGACAACACGATCATCTCGGGACTGGACCTCGACATCGCACCGGGCGAGTTCGTGACGCTGCTGGGCCGTTCGGGATCGGGCAAGACAACCCTGCTGCGGACACTCGCGGGTCTCGATCCGACGCTGGGACAGGATGTGACAGTACCGGCCTCGCGCGCGGTCGTTTTCCAGGACGCGCGCCTGCTGCCGTGGAAGAAGGTCTGGCGCAATGTCGCGTTGGGCCTGCGGGACGGCGACGTGCGGGCGCGTGCCGAAGGCGCCCTGCGCGAGGTGGGGCTCGGGCACCGGCTCGACGCATGGCCGCTGACCCTGTCCGGCGGCGAGGCGCAGCGCGTGGCGCTTGCCCGTGCGCTGGTGCGTGAACCGAGCCTGTTGCTGCTCGACGAACCCTTCGCCGCGCTCGACGCGCTGACGCGGCTCCGCATGCACGAACTCGTGCTCTCGCTTTGGACGCGCCACCGCCCGGCGGTGATGATGGTCACGCACGACGTGGACGAGGCCATTGCCCTGGCCGACCGCATCGTCCTGCTCGACGAGGGACGCATTGTCACGCAGGAGCGCATCGAGGCGCCGCGCGGCGAGCGCAGCCATGTCGCGCGGGGGCTCCGCAGTCGCCTCCTGAGCGCGCTGGGCGGTCACGTCGCCGAGAGCCCGTCGCCTGCCGAAATCATCGCGCTCCACGCCGGCGGCTTTGCATGAGTGCGGCGGTTTCGCTTGTCGTTCCGCCACGGGATATCGCTCCGCTACGCCGTTTCGTGACCGGCTTTGCCGCGATCCTCGACAGCGGCGCGGGGCAGGCCGCGATCCTTGAGCAGGGCGGCGATCTGCTCGCGCGCCTCGTGTCGCGCGACGATTGGCTGCCTGATGCGTTCGCCCGTCCGCATCCCGATCGCTATCAGCAATACCTGCTTCATTGCGACAGTGCCGAGCGCTTCAGCGTGGTCGCCTTCGTCTGGGGGCCGGGCCAGACGACGCCGATCCATGATCACCGCGTATGGGGTTTGGTCGGCGTGCTGCGCGGGGCGGAAAAAGTGCAGAACTTCCGTCGCCGCGTGGACGGTTCGCTCGTCCAGCAAGGCGCGACGGCGGACCTGTTCGAAGGCGAAGTGGAAGGGATCGATCCGGACGTCGGCGACATCCACCGCGTCGCCAATGCCTTTGCAGACCGCACGTCGATCTCGATCCACGTCTACGGCGCCAACATCGGCGCGGTGGAGCGCGCGACGTATCGCGCCAATGGCGAGGAACGGCCCTTCATCTCGGGCTACGCGAACGATGTCCTGCCCAACCTTTGGAACGGAGTAATCCAGGTATGAGCGTCTCTCCCACGGAAATCCGCAGTGCCCTGTTGGCCCGCCGCGAGATCGCGCTGATCGACGTGCGGCAGGAGGCCCAGTTTGCGCTCGGGCATCCGCTGTTTGCCGCGCAGATCCCGCTGCAACGCATCGCGATTGAGGCGCCCTGGCGCATTCCGCGCAAGGACACCCCGATCGTCGTCTACGATGACGGCGAGGGCCTTTCCGAACCGGCATCGCATCAGTTTCGCGCGCTGGGTTACACCCACGTCGATGTGCTGGAGGGCGGCCTCTCCGGCTGGCGCGCGGCGGGATACGAACTGTTCGAGGATGTGAACAGCTACTCCAAGGCATTTGGCGAACTGGTCGAGCATCGCCGTCATACCCCCTCGCTGCCTGCGCCCGACGTGCTGGCTCTGATCGAGGAGAAGGCGAACATCGCCATCCTCGATGCCCGCCGCTTCGACGAATATGCGACGATGAGCATCCCAGGCGGCCGCAGTGTGCCGGGCGCCGAACTCGTGCTGCGCGCCCCGGTCGCCGCGCCCGATCCGGACACGACGATCATCGTCAACTGCGCCGGGCGCACACGCAGCATCATCGGCACGCAGTCGCTTATCAATGCGGGTTTGCCGAACAGGATCTTTGCCCTGCGCAACGGCACGATCGGCTGGACGCTCGCCGGGCAATTGCTGGAGACCGGGCGGCAGGAGAGCGTGGAAACCGGGCAGGACGGCGAGCTGGACGTAGCGCGCGAGCGCGCCCGCGATGTCGCTTATCGCGCCGGCGTGCGCCGGATCGACAGCGACGATCTCAGGGCGCTCCTCGCCGAGAGCGACCGCACGCTCTATCGCTTCGACGTGCGCCAGGCCGCCGACTTCGCGGCCGGACACCCTGCAGGCTTTCGCAATGCGCCGGGCGGCCAGCTCGTTCAGGAGACCGACCACTTCGCGCCCGTGCGCGGCGCCCGCATCGTGCTGGCGGACGACCTCGGCCCGCGTGCCGACATGACGGCGTCCTGGCTCGCGCAGCTCGGCTGGGACGTGCTGGTCTTGGCGGATGCCTTCGACGGCCCACTCGAAACCGGTGAGGACGGCGCACCGGCGCCGCGCGGTCCCGAGGGGCGCTACAAGCGCCCCTACGAGGGCACCGACAACCGCGCGGCCGCAATGCAGGCTTATCTGGACTGGGAATATGGCCTCGTCGCCCAGCTGGAGCGCGACGGCACCCACGGCTTCTTCGTCATCTGATCATTCCCGCAGGGAGACCTTGTCATGACCGTCAAATTCATCGGCTACATCGGCTTCAACGACAGTTCGGAAATCCACGCCGGCTCGCGCTCCCGCGTGCTCGACCGCGACTATGTGGAGGCCGCTGCCCGCGCACAGGAAGAGGGCGGGTTCGACCGGGTGCTGATCCCGTTCGGCTCCAGTTCGCCGGAGAGCCAGATCGTCGCCGCCCATGCCGCCGCGATCACCACGCGCCTCGGCTTCCTTGTCGCGCACAGGCCCGGTTTCACCCAGCCGACTTTGGCTGCACGCCAACTGGCGACGCTGGACCAGCTTTCGGGCGGTCGCGTGGCCGTACACATCATCACCGGCGGCGCCGACGAGGAAATGGCGCGCGATGGTGACGCCCACACTCTCAAGGCCGAGCGCTACCTGCGCAGCGACGAGTACCTCGATGTGCTCAAGCGCGAATGGAACGAGCAGGCGCCGTTCGACCATTCCGGCCGCTTCTATGAAGTGCGCGGCGGTTTCAGCGCCGTGAAGCCGGACAACCTGCCGGTGTTCTTCGGCGGCTCCTCGCCCGAGGCGATCGAGGTCGCGGGCCGCCATGCCGATGTCTATGCGCTTTGGGGCGAGACGCTGGAGCAGGTCGGCGAAGCCGTGCGCACCGTGCGCCACGCGGCTGCCCGTCACGGGCGCAATCCCGGCTTCTCGCTCTCGCTGCGGCCGGTCATCGCCGATACCGAGGAAGCGGCGTGGAAAAAGGCCGACGAGATCACCGAGAAAGTCCGCGCCAATCGCGAGGCGGCGGGGCTGCCCACGAGCGGCCACCGCCCGCCTAATGCCGGATCGTTGCGCCTGCTTGAAACCGCGCAGACCCAGCGCCGCGACACCCGGCTCTGGACCGGCGTTGCCGCGCTTACCGGCGCTGCGGGCAACAGCACCGGCCTTGTCGGCACGCCCGAACAAGTCGCCGAGGCCCTGCTCGAATACTACGACATCGGCATCGATCACTTCCTGATCCGCGGCTTCGAACCGCTCGCGGATGCCATCGACTATGGTCGCGATCTCATCCCGCTGGTGCGCGCGAAAGTCGCCGCGCGCGAGGGGGCGGACAAAGTGGCGCTGGCAAGCTGAAACGGCCTTCCCGCGCTTTGGAAATACTCACCTTCCTATCAGCCATCCGCGTTGGTTCGTCCCGGCCCACCCGCATAGCCTGAACCCACGCAGAAGGAGCAAAGACATGACCACCCGCCAACTCAAGCTGGGCTTCATCCTGCACGGCGTCGGCCCCGGCTGGGACGACTGGCGCCATCCCGACGCCCAGGTCGATGCCAGCACCAGCCTCTCGTTCTACACCCGGCAGGCACAGGCCGCGGAGCGCGGCAAGTTCGACTACCTGTTCGTGGCCGACAGCGTCTCGATCAACGCGCGGTCCTCTCCGCACTACCTCAACCGCTTCGAACCGCTGACGATCCTTTCCGCCGTCGCGGCGGTGACCGAGCGCATCGGCCTCGTCGGCACGGCGACCGTCAGCTATACCGAGGCCTACAACCTCGCCCGCCAGTTCGCCTCGCTCGACCATATCAGCGGCGGGCGGGCCGGGTGGAACGTCGTTACCTCATGGCTGGAGGGGAGTGCCGCCAATTTCGGGCGCGACAAGCACCTCGATCATGACGTGCGTTACCGGCTGGCCGAGGAATACCTCGATGTCGTGAAAGGGCTCTGGGACAGCTGGGAAGACGACGCGCTGGTCCGCGATAAGGCGACCGGCCAGTTCCTCGATCCCGACAAGCTCCATGAATTGGGCCACAAGGGCGAGTTCCTCTCCGTAAAGGGCCCGCTCAATATCTCGCGCTCACCGCAGGGCCAGCCGGTGATCTTCCAGGCGGGGTCCTCGGAAGACGGCCGCAACTTCGCCGCGCGCCATGCCGAGGCGATCTTCACCCATCAGGAGGACCTCGCCGAGGGGCAGGCCTTCTACGCCGACGTCAAGGCCCGCGCGCGTGGTTTCGGCCGCGATCCCGAACAGCTTCTGGTGCTCCCGGGCGGCCGTCCCGTGGTCGGCTCCACCGAGGAGGAAGCCGAGCGGCTTTACGGCGAACTGGCGGGCCTCGTCAGTCTGGAGAACGCGCTCAGGGCGCTTGGACGCTCGTTCAACGACCATAATTTCAGCGTCTACGATCCCGACGGACCCTTCCCGCAGCATGTCGCCGAAGAGGGCCGCAAGAGCAACCAGAGCGCGTCCGAACGCGTGCTCGCCGATGCGGCGCGCGGGTTGACGCTGGGCGAGATCGCCCTGCGCGTCGCCACGCCGCGCAGCCACTTCACAGGCACGCCGGAGCAGATCGCGGACCGCTTCCAGCTCTGGCTCGAACAGCGCGGATCCGACGGTTTCAACTTGTTCGAATCCCTGCCCGGCCAGCTTGAGGTCTTCGTCGACCACGTGGTGCCGATCCTTCAGGCGCGCGGGATCTACAAGCAGGACTACCCCGGCAGGACCCTGCGCGAGACACTGGGGCTGGATGTTCCCGAAAACCGCAACACCTCTGCGCGCCTGCGCCGCACGGCTGCCTGACACGCAAGGAAAGGAGAAGACTCATGGCCAGAACCGCTTCCACTTTCGACGTTTCCAGCACGGATCTCGTCATCCGCCCGGTCCAGCCGAGCATCGGCGCCGAAGTCGAGGGCGTGGACCTTTCGAAACCCCTGACCGACGAGTTGCGCGCGACGATCCGCGCCGCACTGCTCAAGTGGAAGGTCCTGTTCTTCCGCGACCAGTCGATCGACGATGCCCAGCAGGCGGCCTTCGCGGCGAACTTCGGCCCGCTCTATACCCATCCGACCACCCGCCACGATGCGGCGAACAAGGAAGTCCACGCCATCGCCGCGCGGGAGGATCGGGAATACGAAAAGAAGCTCGGCTACAAGCTGAAGGCGGGCGAAGCCTATCACACCGATACGAGCTGGCGCCTCGTGCCGACATGGGGCGCGGTGCTGCGCGACGTGAACCTGCCGGAAGTGGGCGGCGACACGATCTGGGTGGATGCGAACCTCGCCTACGAGACGCTTTCACCCGAACTGAAGGAGCGGCTCGAAGGCAAGCACGTCACGCATAACTTCGTGCCCGCGCTGGAGCTTTCCGGCCACGAATATCCGATCGTCGCGCACAAGATCGTGCGTACCCACCGCGAGACCGGGCAGAAGATCCTCTGGGTCAATTTTTCGCAGCAGCCGCAGATCCTGGGGCTGGAACTGTCCGAAAGCCGCGAGCTGCTCGAAGAAGTGCTGCGCCAGTACAAGCGGCCCGATCTTCAGGCCCGCTTCTCGTGGCGGCCGGGCACGGTTGCGTTCTGGGACAACCGCGCCACGGTGCACTTCGCGGTGCGCAACTATGGCGACTTCCCGCGCGAACTGCACCGCATCCTGATCGCCGACGAACCGCTTTGGACGGACCTCTGATTGATGCTGGACAGACGCTATCTGCTTGCAGGACTTGCTACGACTTTCGCCCTGGCCGCTTGCGGCCGGGGCGCGGGCGCGCATGCGGACGTGCTGCGCGTCGGCAGCCAGAAGGGCGGCACCAAGGCGCTGATGCTGGCCTCTGGCGCGCTCGACGGTGCGCCCTACAAAGTGGAATGGTCGGAATTCCCCGCCGCGCAGAACCTGCTGGAAGCGCTGGGCAGCAGCGCGGTCGATCTCGGGCTTGTCGGTGATGCCCCGTTCCAGTTTGCCTATCAGGCAGGCAGTCCGATCAAGGCGGTGGGCGCGCAGCGCACGCAAGGCCGGATCGACGGCGCGCTGTCGATCCTCGTGCCGGCTGGGTCGCCGGTCCATGACGGCAATGGCCTGAAGGGCAGGCGGATTGCCACCACGCGCGGCAGTGTCGGCCATTATCTCGTGCTGCGTTCGATGATCGCTTCCGGCTTCAGACCCGAGGACGTGAAGATCGTGTTCCTCTCCCCCAGCGATTCCCGCGCGGCGCTCCAGAGCGGGGCGGTGGATGCCTGGTCCACCTGGATGCCCTATGTCGCAGCGGCGCAGGCCGAGGGCGACCGCATCGTCGTGGACGGACGTGACTTCGTGCAGGGCTACGGCTTCGAGATCGCGCCCGAGAGCGCCATCGCCAACAAGCGCGAGCAACTCGCCGATTTCCTGCGCCGCGAGGGCAAGGCGCTGGAATGGGCGAAGGGACACATCGATGACTATAGCGCCGTGCTGGCAAAGGAGACCGGCTTGCCCCTCGGCATCGCCCGCGAGACCGCGACGAAGAATATTCGCCTGCGTGTTCCTATCGATGACAGAGTTGTTGCCGATCAAAAAATCGTTCTGGATACATTTCGTAGATTTGGTGAAGTCAAGTCTGTTCGTCCGCTCGATAGTGCATTCGTATCTAATGTCTAACTAAAGAAAATATTGCATAGGAATGAGATATTTCAATTTCAACCAATTTGGTTGAGATGGCACGAAGGCTCTTATATTTTTCGATATGAGGGTTGATGTGAAGAAATTTTCAATTTCCGGTCTACTTGTCGGCGTGTCGCTTCTGGCCATCTCTCCCGCTAGGGCAGAGGAGGCCGCCGATGAGGCAGCGGCAAACGCGGCGCCCGCCGAAGCAGATGGATCAGCCATTGTCATCACCGGTGTACGCGGGCGCATCCAGCGCTCGGTCGCCGACAGCCCGGTACCCATCGACGTCATCGGTCCTCAGGAACTGCGAAATACCGGGCGGACCGGGCTCAAGGAAATCCTCGGCAACATCATCCCGTCGCTGACGATGCCCGCGCTGGGCGGCGGCGGCACGTCGGCAAGCGTCCGGCCCATCGCGATCCGTGGCCTGTCCGGCGACTACGTGCTGGTGCTGGTCAACGGCAAGCGCCGCCATACGACCTCGCTCATCAACAATCTCTCGCGCGTTTCCGGCGGCTCCACGCCGGTCGACATCGACCTGATCCCCACCATCGGCGTCGGCCGGATCGAAGTGCTGCGCGACGGCGCGGCGGCGCAATACGGTTCGGACGCGATTTCCGGCGTCATCAACATCATCCTCGACAATTCGCCGCAGGGCGGCGAAGTCTCGGTGACAGGCGGCCAGCTCTACCAGAAGGGCGGCGCGCTGGCGCAAGTTGCCGGAACCTACGGCCTGGGCCTTGGCGATGGCGGCTTTGCGCGCTTCGCGGTCGAGGCCAAGTATCACGACCGGGCGGATTCCTCGGGCGAACCGGTACCTTACATCTACCCGCTGGTGAACGGACAGCCCGACCCGCGCGAGGCCGATGCCGATCACCTGATCGCCGGCGGTTATGGACGCTCCAATCGCGACAAGATCGTCAACGCCAGTTACAACGCCGAACTGCCGGTGGGTGACGACACCAGCCTCTACTCGTTCGCGACCCTCAGCCACCGGGACATCAAGGATGCGCGCGGTGCATTCTTCGCCGCGCCGACGGGTTATGGCGGGCTCGCCAATACGTCCGGTGCTTCCGTGCTGCCGCAGCTCTATCCCAGCGGCTTCCAGGCCTATCGACGGATCTGGGAATGGGATTTCCAGGTCGCCTTGGGGCTGCGTTCCGAATTCGCCGGCTGGTCGCTGGATGTCTCGACCGGCTTCGGGCGGAACAATGTGAAGCTGGGTGCCGAAAATACGCTCAACCCCTCGCTGGGGCCGGACAGCCCCACCAGCTTCTTCATGGGCCGCCAGAAGCAGGACTTGTGGGTCAACAATCTCGATCTCAGCCGTGACCTCGATCTCGGGCTTGCCAAGCCGGTCAGCCTGTCGCTCGGCGTGGAACAGCGCTGGGAGCGGTTCCAGAACCTCGCGGGCGAGCCGGACAGCTACCGCGACGGTGGCTATGTGATCCCTGCGGACGGCACGCCGTTCGGCCTGCTCTATGGCGGTAAATCACCGTCGCCGGGGCTGGTTTCCTTCACCGGCACGTCCCCGGCGGACGCATCCAGCCTCAGCCGCAACAACGTGGCGGCCTATGTGGACGTCTCTACCGACCTGACGCCGGGCTGGTTTCTCGGCCTTGCCGGCCGGTTCGAGCATTATTCGGACAGCGCGGGGAACACCTTCAGCGCAAAGGCGTCGACCCGCGTCGAACTGACGAAGGGCCTTGCTCTGCGAGGCGGCGTCAACACCGGTTTCCGCGCGCCGTCGCTGGCGCAGACGGCATTCTCGACCACGCAGAACACCGTCACCGTGATCGGGGATGACCGCGTCTCCACCGTCTCGAAATTCCTGCCGGTGAACAGCGCGGCAGCCATCGCGCTGGGAGCCAAGCCGCTCAAGCCCGAGAAATCGCTCAATTTCACGGCAGGCGTGACATATGAAAACGGGCCGCTGCGCATCACGGTCGATGCCTACCAGATCCGCATCGACGACCGCATCGTCAAGACCGAGTTCCTCGGCACGGCGTCGAACGGCGGCGCGGCGATCAAGGACATCCTCGTTGCCAACGGTATCGACGACGTGGACAGCGCCCAGTTCTTCACCAATGCGATCGACACCCGCACGCGCGGTGTGGATGTGGTAGGCGAATATACGCTGGATACCGCCGCGCTGGGCACGTTCCGCCTCAATGCCGCCTACAGCTACAACCGCACCAAAATCCTCCATGTGATCGACAATCCGGAAGAACTGAGCGATCTCAACGTCACTCTGTTCGGTCGCCAGGCGCAGCAGGATCTCGTCGTGGCGCTGCCGCGCAGCAAGGTCGTGCTGTCCAGCAACTGGTCGCTCGACAGGCTGCGGGCGCTGTTGCGGGTGACGCGCTACGGGGAATATACCGAAGCCAGCAACGTCGCCGCGTCCGACCGCACTTTCGGCGCGAAATGGATCACGGACGCGGAGGTCGGCTTCCAGCTCACGGAAAGCCTCGACATCGCCGTGGGCGCGAACAACCTCTTCGACGTCTACCCCCAGAAGAACGGCGCAGTCGCTTACGATGGTTCAGGCCTCTATGGCAATTTTGCACCCTTCGGGCTCAGCGGCGGCTTCTATTATGCCCGTCTCGACGTGAAATTCTGATCGGTCCATCGCCTGTCCCGAAACGCGTCGGCAGAAGGGTGTACGACAGTCCTGCAAGGCGAACAGGGATGGGGTTGTCAGCCTGCGCGGGCTCGGTCAGCTCGAATACGAAATCTGAGCCGACGACATCCTTTCCCGCAGTCCGGCTGCGGGAAAGGCATCGCATGTGGACGGGTATCCGCTATCGTGTCCGGGCAGCCGTGGCTTCGATCTCCACGAGAAAGCCGGGATTGGCGAGCGCGGCAACCTGTACGGTCGAACGCGCAACGAGGTTGGGCTGGCCGGCGGTGCCGAAGAACTCGGAATAGGCCTGCTGGAAGCCCTGGAAATCCTGTTTCCCGCCCAGCCCGGGATCTCCGACCAGAAAGACGGTCAGCTTGATCACGTCGCCCAGCGTATAGCCCTGCGCTTTCAGAAGAGCGTCGATCTTGCGGAACACGCTGGTCGCCTGCGTTTTCGTATCGCCGTAAGTGGCCGGATCGGTCGGCGCTCCGGTGTTGTTCGCCGGGCTGGGCACTTGTCCGCTGAGATAGAGATAAGTGGCATTGGCGGGGACCGTGACGCCTGCGAGGATAGGCGATCCGGCGGCGCCGGGATGCCGAACGATCTCTTCGGCATGCGCGGAGACGGCGCCGGTTAGGCTCAGGAGCGCGGCGGCCATGGGGACGAAAGATCTCATGCGTATTCTCCCTGATTCAAGCGGATCGGCGGTCGGTCGCGGCCAAGGCGACGGCACGGCGCGCGGATAGAATGGCGCCTTCCTGCCAGTGGCCCGAATAGGCGGACAGGTGCGAGCCGGCGAAGAGGAACGGCCCGTCGCCTGCGTTGAGGACGGCCGCGGAGGCGATGTCGTTTCCGGGATCGCTCCATTCGATCCATGGCCCTTCGCTGAAGGGGATCTTGTTCCAATGGACGACGACCGGCGCGGAGAGATCCCGGCCATGGCCCGGATGCAATCGTTCTACGGCGGCACGGGCCTGCTCGATCTGTTCGGCACGCGTCCGCAGGGCAAGGTTGCGCGCCTGCGGACCGGCGCTGTAGGCGGCGAGCAGCACTTCCCGCTTCGCCTGAAATTGGCCGCTGGGATACCAGATCAGCCCGGTATCGCCGCCGACGAAAGTAATGCCGCCGTAGATCTGCTCCTGCTCCCAGAACGGCGCGCTTTCGAACCCGATCTTGATCGAATCCGAATAGCGCACGCCGGCAATCGCTTTGCTCACGGCCGGGCTGAAGTCGTTGGGCGTGCGGGCCAGGATCGACAGCGGTGTGGTGATGATCGCCCGATCCCCCTCCACGGCGATGTCGCGGCCGGTGCGGCGGTCCCGGTAGACGATGCGCACGCCATCGCCCGACCGCCGGATCTCGCGGACTTCGGCATGCAATCTGGGCTTGCTGCGCAAGGCGCCGGCGATGGCAACGGGCAGCCGGTCCATACCCCCCATGGGCTGGAGCATGGTCGGCTGCATGAGGATGTTCTCCTCGAACAGCAAGGTGGACAGCTCCGGATTGGCGAGCAGTGCATCAAGCGTGACCGGCGGCACCGCAATCGCCTGTTCGATAGTGGCGCCGGGTACTTGCAAGAGGCCGGAGCGCTGGGAGCCCCGATAGGTTCCATCCTGCGCAAGATCGCCGTAGGTTTTCAGGAACTCGACCAGCTTGGTCCGGGCCGCCGGATCGAGATCCTGATCGAGTGCACCGCTGCGCAGTGCCTTTTCAAGGAGCGCGGAAAGATGGCCACGCAGATCGTTCGATGCCTGCCGCAACCGAATGGGCCGTTCGGTGCTGTCCGGCGTGGCGGACAGGAAGTTGCTGTGGCTGGTGTTCACCAGCACTTCCAGCGGTACCTGCAACTCGCGCGCAAGACCGAGGTACTGGTCATGGTGGCTCGGGATGCGGGCAGGGCCGGCATTCAGGTAGAGCCCTTCGGAGAAGGTTGCCCGCTGATCGTCCTCGCCGATGTGGCTGACGGTATCGCCGCCACGCAGCGTCCAGGCGCGGCCGCCAACGCGGTCGCGGGCTTCCAGCAGGATGACCTCGCCGCCCTGTTTCTCGATCTCGTGGGCGGCGACCAGACCGGCCATGCCGGCGCCGATCACGATCACGCGGCGGCCGGAGGCGCCGCCGCCGCCGCTGGCGGGGCGGGCTGCCGCGAGGCCGGGAGGGAGCAGGGCTGCTGTCGTCAGGCCGCCCATTGCGCCCAGAACCGTGCGGCGGCTCAACCGGGAAAATGGCGCGCCGGGCATCAGAAGTTCACCGTAATGCGGCCATAATAATAGCCTCCGTTGAAACCATAGGCTGCGTAAGTGAGCGGCCCTCCCCAAACGAGGGAGCTGTTCACGTATGTGGTCGTGCCGGGGACGAAGGGCGGATCGGGTGGTCGCTTGTTGAACAGATTGTTCGCGCCGATTGCGAACTGGACGCCTCTTGCCAGTTCGTAGCCCAGTTCCAGATCGGTGATCGCCGCCGTGTCGATGTGAGTGGGGTAGTACGTCGTGAGGTCGGCTGAGGCATAGCTGGAGGCGGGGCCATAGATCGTCTCACGCAAGTTCACGCTGAGCGCGCCGCTGGTGAACAGGGCGCCAAGGCCGATCTTGAACTTGGGTGAGGCCGTCTCGATGTCACCGCGCGCTTGCGGTGTGAAGACGCCGGCCGGAAGGCGATCGCGGGTGACTTTCGTCCGGTTGTAGTTGGCGTCCAGTGTCCAGTCGATGCGGCTGGCATCGAACCGGGTGGATGTCGCCAGCGAGAGATCAACGCCGCGGGTGCGTGTGTCGATCGCATTGGCGAAAGTACTGGCCGCGACGTAAGTCGAGCCCGGATCGATCACATTGCCGTGTGCGGCGATCGCATCGAGCACGTTCTGGTCGATGATCGTCGTGCCCGACTTGCCGAGCAGGTTGCCGGTGGAGGTGATCCGGTTGCGGATCCGGATCTGGTACGCGTCCAGCGTGATCGTCAGCGACGAGGTCGGCGTGGCGACAAGGCCTGCCGAGAAGTTGGTGGATTTCTCCGCCTTGAGCGGCTGGAAGCCCAGCAGTGCCGCCGCCGCAGAGTTCGCGGGCAGTTGGACGACCGCTGTCGTGGGCGACACTTGCGTTGCCGAATAGAAGGATTCGCCAAGCGTCGGGGCGCGGAAGCCGGTGCTGGCCGTGCCGCGCAGGGCGAAGGCGGGTGAGATGTCGTAGCGGGTGGTCAGCTTGCCTATCGCGGTGCTGCCGAAGTCGCTGTAGTGCTCGAAGCGACCGGCCACATCCACGGTCCAGGCGTCCACGGGGTTGGCCGAGATGTCCACATAGCCTGCCCCGGATTGGCGGCTGTTATGACCTGCGTCGGTAGACTGGAAACCGGGGAAGGACTGCCCGCCCTCCTTGTAGGTGGAGGCGTCGTCGCCCGCCTCGATAGCGTAAGTGTCGCGCCGATACTCGCCGCCGAAGGCCAGATTGAGTGGCTTGTCGAACCCGACGTCGATCTCGCGCGAGATATCGAGATTGCCGGTGAACTGCGTTGCGGTGAAGGCGCCGTCATAGAAATCGCGCGGGGTGAAGCCGGTGTCGGCATAGAGCGAGGCATTGGCCGAGTTGAGTGTGCTTATGCGCACCTTGTTCCGGCCATAGGTACCGCTCAGGTCCCATCGCCAGGCTCCCGCGTTATTCCTTATTCCACCGGTGAAGGAGTAATCGTCCTCCTCCAGGCCCATGAAGGGTGTGAAGCCATCAGGAAAGGGCAGGGTGGTGACGCCGTCCACGGTTCGCGAAACGCGATTGGGCAATCGGTATTGCTCTACCGCCCGCGCCGTGCGCCGTCCGTAACTGCCGAAGCTGTAGAGTTCTGCGCCTCCCAGATCGTAGCCGGCGTTGTAGACGCCTGTCGTCAGCCGGGAGCGTGCATCGCCATAGATCCCGTTGAGGCGCGGAAAGCCGGGAATCGATGCCCAGCTTGCGGGCAATCCCGCCAATAGGGTGCCGTCGCTGTTGGAGATGCGCTTGTCGCCGCCGCCGCGTTGACTGAAGTCGTGAAAGCGGTGGAACAGCGTCAGGTCGAAATAGCCGCGCTCGCCTATCGGCAGTGCGATCCGCCCCGATGCGCCGAAGGTCTCGCCATCTCCGTGATAGTATTGTCCCGCCGTAGCCGAAGCCTGACCGCCTTCGCTGTCCGACTTGAGGATTATGTTGATGACCCCGGCGATTGCGTCGGAACCGTACTGGGCGGCGGCGCCGTCCTGAAGGACTTCGATCCGCTCGATGGCCGCAGGAGGAATGAGATCGAGATCGGGGGCCGCGCCTCCCTGATAGGGCCCGGCAGAGACTTGCAGGTTGGCGCTGGGATGGCGGCGTTTGCCGTTCACGAGAATGAGCGTGTGGTTGGGGCTGAGGCCGCGCAGCCGCGCCGTCAGCGTGAGGTTGGCCGCGTCCCCGCCGAAAGCCTGGGCGGTGAAGGAAGGAACGATCTGCGTGAGGGCCTGACTGAGGGAGGGCTGCCCCACCCGGGCCAGCGTGTCCGCGTCCAACACCTGAATGGGGGCGGCACTGTCGGCGGCCTTGAGACCGGTCTGGCGAGTGCCGGTCACGATGATCGCATTGGCGGTTCCGCCGCTGTCATCCGATGGTGCGGCAGACTGTGCCTCTGCCCGGATCGGCATGGTCATGAACAACGCGAGTAACGAAGCGCCTGCAAGGCGGCCTGCAACGATGTGGTTCACTGTTTCCCCCTTATATCTCGAAATCGAGATGTGCGCCGAACCGGGTCCGGCTTCGAAACGTCATCGAAATTTGATGCGTCGTAACAATTGGTTAGGGGGATGTTCCGCGAATGGCAGATGTAGATATTCTTCATCTCTCCAAATAATAGATTTAATGATGAGAATATTAAATGAACATATTTCCGCGAGGTATTTCAGTTCATTATTTGTTTATCGCGCGATGTGCTAAATTCCGTGATTCTCTAAGAACCCGATATTGAGGATGCAAATAGATTGGAGCCGAGTGATAGCCAATTGAGAAGTTCAAAACAGGTTGATCGACTTGCTAATAAGACCGTCGCGCGCCGTTCGGGGTGGTGTATCGCGCAGAATTGAAGATGCTCAACAGGCGTGAAGCAGAACTCATTTGTCGCCGTGCAACCGTCTGATCAGAACCTGAAGGTCAAATGGCTATAGGAAAGTCTTCGTCGGCGATGATCAAGGACTGCATCAATCTCGATCGTCGTTCGGTTCTTCGGGGCAGCGCGGGTGTTCTCGTCGCCGGCCTTGTCGGCTGTTCGGGAGGGGCGAAGGACGCGGGCGGGCTGCGCGTCTCTATCACCGGCAAGGGCGAGGGCGACGTGCGTCTCCTCTTTCAGCATGCCGGGCTGAAACCGGACTTCCCGATCAGCTATTCGGAGTTCCAGTCAGGGCACCTCGTCGTCGAGGCGTTCAACGCCGGTTCGCTCGATTTCGGCGGAACCAGCGAGATACCGCCGGTTTTCGCGGCCGCTTCGACAATCCAGAGCTTCCGCCAGATCGCCGTCAACCATGGCGATGTCAACAATCAGGTCGTGCTCGTGCCGGCTGGTTCACCGATCCGCGACCTGAGCGGCCTGAAGGGCAAGCGCGTAGGGTACGTAAGGGCAACGACCTCGCAATACTTCCTGATCCGGATGTTGGCCTCCGTCGGATTGAAATGGTCCGACATCGACCCGATCGCGATGACGGTCTCGGACGGCGCTGCGGCCTTTTCGCGCGGCTCGCTCGACGCCTGGGCCATCTACGGTTTCCCCATACAGCGCGCGCTTGCCACCGAGGGCGCGCGCATTCTCAAGACCGCGCTGGGTTTCCTGTCGGGAAATTACATCATCTGCGCACACGAACAGGCGCTGGCAGATCGCGAAAAGTCCGCACAGATCGAGGCTTACCTTAGATTGCTGCAAAAAGGCTATGTCTGGGCGGCGCAGAATCGCGATCGCTGGGCCGAGATCATTGCCGGCGAGATCGGCGTGCCGCCGGAATATGTGCACGATCAGTTTCGGCGGCAGAGCGCGACCTATTCGCTGCGCCCAGTCACGCCGAGCGCCATCGCGTCGCAGCAGGCGGTCGCGGACGTATTCAGCGATGCCGGGCTCATTCCCAGCCATGTCGACGTCCGCCCGCTCTGGATCGACCGTTTCAACAGCATGATCGCGAAGGAGGCCTGAATGGCCAGCCAAGTTACGCTTGCGTCCCGAGATGTTGCTGCTGCACCCGGCCTTGTTTCGCCGAGCGACAGGGACCTGAACCGGATTACCGCAGCGCTCGCCGCCACGGCGGAGCAGTACGACCGTTCAGGCGAATTCCCGCGCGCGAACTTCGACTTGCTAGCGCGGGAGAACCTGATCGGCCTAACCGTAGACCGCAATCTGGGCGGCGGGGGTGGCGGCTATGTCGAGGCAATTCGCCTGCTGGGCGCGGTGGCAAAGGGCGAACCATCGACAGCCCTTATCCTGTTCATGACTTATGCGTTTCACGCCGCGCCGGAAAAGACCGAGCGCTGGCCGCGCGCGCTGTATGAGCAACTGGCCCGCGAGGCGGTCGCGGGCCGGGGCCTTATCGGCACGTTCCGCGTGGAGCCCGAGCTTGGCACGCCGGTGCGGGGCGGCTTGCCCAAGACCGTCGCGCGCCGGACGGCGGAAGGCTGGCGGATCAGCGGCGAGAAGATCTATTCGACAGGCTCGACCGGGCTCGATTGGTTCGCGGTATGGGCAAGGACTGACGACGGCGAACCGCTGGTCGGCAGTTTCCTGGTGGCACCGGGCACGCCGGGCATCACGATCGAACCGGAATGGGATCACCTGGGCATGCGGGCGACCGTCAGCCACAAAGTCGTCTTCGACGATGTCCTCACACCGATCGGCCATGCGGTGGACGTGCGAAGACCCGAGGAATGGGCGCCGCGCCCGGGAAGCGGCGAAGGCAGCCGTCAGGCGCTATGGAATGCTTTGGCGATCGCGGCGATTTATGACGGCGTGGCCCGCTCCGCACGCGACTGGCTTGCCCGTTATCTGAACGAGCGGGTGCCGACCAATCTGGGCGCTGCGCTGGCGACGCTGCCTCGCGTCCAGGAGAAGTTCGGCGAGATCGAGGCGCGGCTCTATGCCAACCGCGTGCTGATCGACAATGCCGCCGCCGCAGCGGACCGGGGCGAACTGCCCTCTCCCGCCGAGGCGAACCTCATCAAGCACATTGCCAACGCCAATGCGATCGAGGCGGTTGCCATCGGTCTGGAACTGACCGGCAATCCGGGCATCAGCCGCCGCAATCCCCTCGAACGCCATTACCGCGATGTGTTGTGCAGCCGCATTCACTCGCCACAAGCGGATACGGTGCTGGTGGCGGCTGGCCGCGCCGGACTGGGGAACTGATCCGATGTCGCTCGTAATAGCCAGCCAGCTCGATCGCGATTTCAACGAGGGTCTTGCCCGCCATCCCTCTCGCCCGACAATCGTGGGTGTCGCGGAGGAAGAACCCTGGGCGGCGGCACATGATGCCGATGTGCTTCTGGTCGTCCCCTCTCCGACGTGGAAGCGCCGTCCCGCCCCGCGCCCAGACATCTGGCCCGGACGGCTCAAATGGGTCTACAGCGGCTCGGCCGGGATCGACTTCTATCCAGATTGGCTGCTCGATGCACCGCTCGTTACTTGCGGGCGGGGCGTGGCATCCGACGAGATCGCCGATTATGTGATCGCGGCCATCTATGCCCAGGCGAAAGATCTGGAGGCCGCCACCGTTCGTTCGCGAGACGATTGGGGTCCAAGGGTACTGGGGCAGGTTTCGGGCACGACGATCGGCATTGTCGGACTGGGCGCGATCGGCACGGCGGTCGCTCTGCGCGGCGCAGCGCTGGGTGCGCATGTGATTGCCGTCCGGCGCTCGGGCGTTGAGCCGGGGATTGCCGGTGTGGAATTGGTGCCGAGCCTGGCCGAACTGGCGTCACGCTCGGACCACATCGTCCTCGCGCTTCCCGCCACGAGCGAGACGAGAGCGCTGGTTGGTGCGGAGTTTCTCTCACATGTCCGGCCTCATGCCCACTTGATCAACGTTGCCCGCGGATCGGTGGTTGATCAGGAGGCGCTGCTGGATGCGCTGGACGCCGGCCGGCTTGGATTCGCGACGCTGGACGTGACCGAACCGGAGCCGCTTCCAGCCGGTCACCGCCTTTACACGCATCCATGCGTTCGCCTGACGCCGCACATTTCCAGCAACTACCTGCGGGTCCGTCATCGCCTGCTGGAGAAGGTACACGAAGATCTCAGCCGCTACTTACGCGGCGAGCAGCCCCGCGACGTCGTCGATCGCGACCGGGGCTACTGAACGTGCTTTCGCGAACCGGAAGTCTGCTTTTTCAAATGAAATAGCGATATTTTTCAGCCGCATGAAGTATCAGCAAGACCGATAGTTCCCTAGAGTTTCTCATTTGATCTTTTTCAGGTTCAATTGTTTCCTACATCCAATCGTCCATTCTTTGGGCACTATACCATATCGCGCTGAGAGGAATTTCATCATGGCCACTGCCCTCGCAGACGACCGGATCGGCCGGCAGGACGTAATCGACACCGAGTGGAAAGTGCGCGTCGACCTTGCGGCCTTCTACCGGATCGCCGCGCTCCACCACTTCGACGACTTCCTCTACACGCACATTTCCGCGCGCGTGCCGGGCCCCGATCATCACTTCCTGATCAACCCGTTCGGCCTGATGTTCGACGAGATCACGGCGTCCAGCCTGGTGAAGGTGGACATCGACGGAAACATCATCGGCGAAAGCGAATATGGCATCAACTATGCCGGTTACGTGATCCACTCGGCCATTCATGCGGCGCGGGACGATGCGCACTACATCGCGCATTTCCACACGCGCGACGGCATGGGAGCATCGGCGCATGCCGAGGGGCTGCTGCCGGTCAGCCAACGCGCGCTGATGATCATTCCGCAGCTGTCCTATCACGATTACGAAGGCGTCGCGCTGAACCTCGACGAACGCGAGAGGCTGGTGCACGATCTTGGCACTACCAGCCAGATGCTGCTGCGCAACCACGGCACGCTGGCACTCGGCAGTACACCGGGTGAGGCGTGGAGCCGCATCTACCAGCTTGAGGCGGCCTGTTCCGCGCAAGTGGCGGCACTCGCCGGAGGGCGCGAACACGTCCTGATCGCTCCCGCAGCGGCGCAGGAAGAGGCACGGCAGCAACTCGCGGCGCGGCCGCCCGCGGCTGTTTCCAGAGAAGGACACAAGCCGCATCACCAGCTTGTCTGGGACGCGGTATTGCGCCGTGTCTCGCGGGATTCGCCCGGGTTCGATAGCTGACCTTTCGCCAGCGATGTTTCTGCCGGGCGCCCATCCCATGCGGGGATGGGCGCTCTCGCTTGTTGCTTCTCGAGGTGGGTTTGGCGGGTTCCTGTGGAGTGAATTCCAAGTAATTGTTTGCACCAGAAAAGCCGAACTACATCGATAAGATCAATCAATTCGAACGCGTGAAAAGTTCATTGGAAGAGCTTTTCCGGTGCCCCTAGGCCGAGACGATCTCGATCAGAGGGGGCGACATGACAATTCGGACAAGAAGGATCACTATACTTGTGAGCGCTGCTACTGCCGCGCTTACGATCGCTGACGCAGCGCAGGCAGACGAGGCGCCTGCGGCTGCATCCGCCGCCGCGCCGGAAAAGGAGATCGTCATCACCGGCGTGCGGGGATCTCCGCGCACGGTAACGGAAAGTCCGGCGCCGATCGATGTCGTATCCGGCGAGAGGCTGGCCCAGACCGGCGGCGCCGAGTTCGGCGAAGCTTTGACCAAGATCCTGCCGTCGCTCAATTTTTCCGCGACGAATGCAGGCGTCTTTTCGATCGTCCGCCCGGTCAGCAACCGCGGCCTCAGCCCTGCCTACACATTGGTTCTGGTGAATGGAAAGCGAAGGCACAACAGCGGTTTCATGACCAATACCACGCAGGACACCAGCGGGGTCAATGCCGTCGATCTCGACCTGATACCGGTTAGCGCCATCTCGCGTATCGAAGTGTTGAAGGACTCGGCGGCCGCGCAGTACGGCACCGATGCCATCGCGGGCGTTATCAATATCCAGCTCAGCCACGCAGAAGGACTGGATGCCAGCTTTCGTTACGGCAGCCAGTACGTCGGCGAGGGCGATCGCGACAGCTGGCAGGGGGAGATCGGCTATGGCACCGCAATCGGCGACGGCGGTTTTCTGCGCCTGAGCGCGGACTATCGCCGGCGCGGCGGCAACTGGTGGAACCTGAAAGCCACCGATACCAACATCTACGGCCGCCCGAGCGGCCGGACGGTGGCGCAGGTGATCTCCAGTTCCGGGCAGACGGCGGCGCAGGTCCAGGCGAACAGCGACGAAGCCGCTGCCCGAAACGCGGCGTGGGACGGGGACGGCGCTCACAACGGCGACCCGGAGATCAAGGCCTTCAACCTTTCCTACAACACGGAACTGCCGCTGACAGACGAACTGACGTTCTACTCCTTCGGCACATACGGCGAGCGCGATGCGCAGATCGGCAACAACTTCCGCCGTCCGAACAGCAACGCCAACTTCACTGCGCTGTTTCCGGACGGTTACTATCCGCTCAACAACATCGACGAGAAGGATTTCCAGTTCGTCGCCGGCGTGAAGGGCGATCTGGCGGGCTGGAATCTCGACCTGTCGAGCAGCTTCGGCCGCAACTGGAGCCGGCAGTTCTCCAAGCTGTCCATCAAGCCCTCGCTCGGTCCGACCAGCCCGACCGAATGGCCCAATCTGGCCAATTTCGAGTTCCGCCAGTGGACGCACAACCTCGACCTCACGCGTGAGTTCGAAGTGGGGCTGGCCCGGCCGCTCCAGGTCTCGTTCGGTGCCGAGTATCGGCTGGACCGCTTCCGCACGTTCGCGGCCGATGCGCTCGCCTATACGCCTGCCACTTATGTCTTCCAGCCCGGCGACCAGGAGTATGACTGGAACGTCGGCGTTGCGGCATCTCCGGTCGTGCAAGGCGCCATCGTGCTCTCGCCCGAAGACGAGGCCGATGCCACCCGGCGGGTCTATGCCGGCTATGTCGACTTGGGTATCTATCCGCTCGACCAATGGTACATCGGCGCTGCCGTCCGCGCGGAACACTACAGCGACGGCTCGGGAAGCCCGGTCGGCGTGAAGCTCAACACGCGCTACGAATTCAGCCCGGTGGTGGCGATACGCGGGACTGTCGGCACCGGTTTCCGGGCACCTTCGCTCACCCAGTCCGCCTATGCGCAGACGGACGGGCGCACCGCGCTTGTCTTCAACCCCGTCAGCGGACTGACCGAACTGACGCCGACCGTCGCAAAACTGGTCACGCCGGATTCGGCCATCGGCGCACTGTTCGGGGCGAAGCCCTTGAAATCGGAGCGCAGCTGGAACGCGGGGGCGGGCGTGGTGATCACGCCTGTGTCCAATCTCAGCGTCACAGCCGATGGATATTACATCAAGATCAAGAACCGCATCGCCCGCACCGGGCGCCTCTACGGCACCGGCATTACCGCGCTGCTCAATGCCAATGGGCTGACCGGCATCGAGCAGATCGAGTACTTCTTCAACGCGGTGGACACTTCCACCCGCGGGCTGGACGTGGTTGCCGACTGGACGGTGTCGCCTGTCGGTTTCGGCAGGCTGAACCTCAATGCCGCGTTCAACTACAACAAGACCACGGTGGACAAGCTGCCCACCGTTCCCGCGCAGCTGTTCGACGCGGGCGGCGTCTCGTTGCTGGCAACGGGTTCCGCTTTCTTCGGAGGGGACCGCATCGGCGAACTGGAAGTCATCAACCCGCGCACCAAGATCGTGCTCAACGCCAACTGGACGAGGGGCATCTTCGGCATTGCCCTGACCACCGCCCGCTATGGCAAGTACACCCAGCGCACCGCTGCCGGGGACGATCGCCACTTCGGCGCGAAGTGGATCACCGACGCTTCGGTTTCCGCGCAAGTGACGGAATTCGCAACGTTACAGATCGGCGCCACCAACATTTTCAATGTGCGCCCCGAAACCAACGGTCCCGGCAGTCCGCAGACCGGCCAGGGATATTATGGACCTTCGCCTTTCAACCCCAACGGTGGATACTATTATGGACTTATTGCAGTCAGTTTCTGACCGGCGCCTGTTTCTGGCCGGAGTGGCGGGGGGCCTTGCCCTGTTGTCGGGATGCGGCAAGGCTGCGAAGAGCGGCACGCAAGTGGTGCTGGGCGATCAGGTCCACCTGCTGGAGACCAAGCTTTCGGCAGCCGGCCAGCTTAAAGATCTGCCCTACGGGATCAGCTGGGGTAATTTTCCGGGCGCGGCACCCCTGCTGGAAGCGCTTAACGCGGGCGCCGTCGACACTGCTCCAGCGGGCGATCTGCCGATCATTCTGGCTGCGGCGGCGGGTTGCCGTCTGAAGATTGCCGCGGTGAACAAGGGATCGCCAAAGTCCATGGCGATCATCGTCCCGCGCGGCTCTCCGATGCATTCGGTGGAGGACCTCGTCGGCAAGACCGTGATCGTGTCGAGCGCGCGCGGGAGCATATCGCACTTCCTGCTGCTGGAGGCGCTGCGCGAAAAGGGCCTGCCACCATCGTCCGTGAAGATCGGTTACATGCTGCCCAACGATGCGGCGGCGGCCTTCGCGACCGGACAGATCGCCGCCTGGGCCATATTCGGCACGTATCAGGCGCGGGCCGAGGCGGACGGCGCGCGAATATTGCGGGACGGCACCGGCATCGGTCCGGGCTATTCGGCCATCACGGTTTCCGAACGCGCTCTCGCCGATCCACACAAGCGCGCCGCGATAGCCGACATCCTTTCCCGCGCCCGCGCCGCGAACACATGGTGCATCGAAAATCCCGATGCCTATGCCCGGCTCTATGCCCGGCAGACAGGGATGGACCCCGCAATCGCACGGGTGGTCGCGGCGCGCGAGAAGCCCGGTCTCTCCCCGCCCGATGCTGAATTCGTCACCGCGCTCCAGTCCGCGTCGGATCGCTTCTACGAGACCTACAAAGTGCTGCCGCATCGCGTCGATGTCGCCAGCCTGGTCGTGCCGGATCTGTTGAGGGCCTGACATGACGAGCCCGACTTATTCCGCCGCGCACTGGGGCATCTATGAATTGCGGCCGGGCGCAGGTGGGGATCCGCAGATCGCCCCGCTTGCGGCCGATCCCGATCCCACGCCGATCGGCCTCGACCAGCTGGCGCCGGAAGTGGAAGCCCTGCGAGTAAGCCGGCCTGCGGTGCGCAAGGGCTGGCTGGAAGGCAGGTCGGCCATGGGAAGGGGAGAGGAGCCCTTCGTCGAAGTCGATTGGGACGTGGCGCTGGATCTGGTCGCCGGAGAAATTGCCCGCATCCGCGAGGCGCACGGCAACGAAGCGATTTTCGCGGGCTCCTACGGTTGGGCGAGCGCCGGGCGCTTCCATCATGCGCAGAGCCAGCTGCACCGCTTCTACAACTGCATCGGCGGCTACGTGCGCAGCGTCGACAGCTACAGCCTCGGTGCCGGGCGCGTAGTGATGCCGCACATCGTTGCCGACATGGACAGCTCCAACGCCTCCCATACGAGCTGGGAAGTTCTGGCGGAGCATTGCCAGCTCTTCGTCGCCTTTGGCGGCGTTCCGCTCAAGAACGCGCAAGTCTCGTCGAGCGGGGCAGGACGGCACCGCGCCCGCGCGGGGCTGGAGAGCCTTGCCGCGAGTGGAGCGCGTATCGTCAATTTCAGCCCCATGCGCGGCAACCTCGTCACCGGCGGCACGGTGGAATGGGTGCCGATCCGGCCGGGCACCGACACAGCCGTCATGCTGGCCCTTGCGCACGAGGTGGTGTGCCATCCGCAGTTCGACCGGAGTTTCATCGACAGCCACACCGTCGGCTTCGGTCGCTTCGTGCCTTACCTGCTGGGAGAAGCGGACGGCGTCGCGAAAACGCCGGAATGGGCGGAAGAGATCTCCACCGTACCGGCCGGTTTCCTGCGCGCACTGGCTGGCGAAATGCTGGCAAAGCGCACCATGCTCAATGCCGCCTGGGCCTTGCAGCGCGCGGCCCACGGCGAGCAGGCTTTCTGGGCCCTGGTGACACTGGCGGCCACGCTCGGCCAGATCGGCCTGCCGGGCGGGGGCTATGGAATCGGCTACGGCGCCATGAACGTGATGGGCAGCGCGCATGTCCGCATTCCCGGACCGGTACTGCCGCAAGGGAGCAATCCGGTCACCGCCTTCATTCCCTGCGCGCGGTTTGCCGACATGCTGCTGCATCCGGGGGAGACCTTCACCTACAACGGCGACCGTCATCGCTATCCGCACATCCGGCTGGTCCATTGGGCGGGCGGCAACCCCTTCCACCACCACCAGGATCTCAATCGCCTGCGCCGCGCCTGGGCGCTGCCCGACACCATCGTCATCCAGGAGAACTACTGGACCAGCGCCGCGCGCCATGGGGACATCGTACTGCCCGCGACGATCTCGCTGGAGCGTGACGACATCGGTTTCGCAACGCGCGAAGGCTATTACATCGCCATGAGGAAGGCGCGGGCGCCCTATGGCGAAGCGCGGGATGATCATGCGATCCTTGCCGGGCTGGCCGAAAGGCTTGGCGCCCACCACGCGTTCTCGCAAGGGCGCGGGACACAGGACTGGCTGCGGCACATCTACGAGGAGAACCGAGCCCGCGTCGTCGGAGCGGGCATCGAATTACCGGACTACGACGTGTTTCGCGAGACCGGCCTGATCGACCTTTCTCGCCATGACGATCCCTTTGTCATGCATGCCGAGTTCCGCCGCGACGCCGCCGCCCACCCACTGGCGACCCCGTCGGGACGGATCGAGATATTCTCCGAGCGCATTGCCGGCTTCGCACTGGAGGATTGTCCGGGCCATGCGGCGTGGCGCGAGCCGTTCGAGTGGCTGGGCGGTGCGCTTGCCGCCCGGTACCCGCTCCACCTCATCTCCGACCAGCCCGAACGGCGGCTTCACGGCCAGCTCGACCCCGCGCCTTACAGCCGTGCCGGCAAGGTCGCCGGCCGAGAAGGCGTCCACGTCAATCCGCAGGATGCCGAGGCCCGCCGCATCGGGGATGGCGAGATCGTGGAACTCTTCAACGATCGCGGCCGATGCCTTGCCGGAGTGATCGTCGATCTCGGCTTGATGCGCGGTGTCGTCCGCCTCTCGACAGGAGCCTGGTACGATCCGGACGGGGATCTCGACCGGCATGGTAATCCCAACGTCCTCACTCTGGACCGCGCGGCTTCGGGCCTCTCGCAAGGATGCAGCGCACACACTTGCCTGGTCGAGATACGCAAGTGGCAAGGTCCCCTACCGCCGGTGCGGGCGTTCGACCCGCCGACTTTCGTCGTGGCTCACCCGCGATAGCGTCGCTCTGCGATTTCGGAGCCCTCGTTCAACAGCGGGCCCAGCAGCCGGTATTCGTCAAGGTGCCCGGTCTCGGCAGGACGATCCCACCCGTGGTCGCGGCGCAGCCTGCCCAAATGTCCGGAGGCGATGACGGCATCGCGATCGACCGTTTCGGGCTGGAACTGATCAGGCGCGACGTAAATGGCGTCCTGCGGGCAGTAGACTTCGCATAAGTAGCAGGTCTGGCAGGCATCCAGACGGGCGATGCGCGGCGTGTCGCCGGTGATCTCCAGCACATCGGTCGGGCAGACAACCACGCAGGCGTCGCAGCCCGTGCACCGCTCGGGAAGGATCAGCGCGATCATGCCGCCGTTTCCATGGTCGCTCCCGATCGGGCCTTCTCCTCGCGCGTGCACACCCGGTCCAGCCCGCCCGTGAGCAGACGGGTTGCGAAGTCGCGGCGGGACTCCGGAAAGTCGGTGCGGACGTGGAGACCGCGTGTTTCCTCGCGTTCCGTTGCCGCCGCCACACACCAGCGGGCGGTGGCCGTCATCGCGGCGGTTTCCCGAAGCGCGACCAGCTCGCGGCCTGCTGCGTGCCCATGACGGGAGAGGTCGCCCCATACCTCTTCCAGGCGCTGTGCGGATGCGGTCAAAGTGGCACCGTGACGTCGCAGGGCCTTGTCGTATCCGTGCATTTCGTCGTCGACCAATACGTCAATCGCCTTCCGTTCCACCGTTCTCACCTCACCCGTGGGGGCAATGCCGAGCTTGCCCAGTCCGGTGGCGGGGGCGCGGTGACGGCGCCCGATCGCTTCGCGCGCGGCTGCTTCCCCGGCGATCAGGCCCGAAGAGAGCGCCCAGGCAGAATTTATGGCACCCCCGCCGCTGGTAGCACCCGCGACAAGTTCGCGTGTCGCGGCATCGCCTGCCGCAAACAGGGCGGCAACCGTGGTGCGGCACTCCGCGTCCACGATCCTGAGGCCGCCCGTCCCGCGTATGGTGCCTTCGCCGAAGAGTTTTACCGGAAAACGGTCGCGAAACAGGTCGATGCCGCGCCGCTCAAAGGGGGCGGGCGTGAAGGGCTGGATGCGATGAAGGATCGGCCGCAGCTGCAAGGGCGCGTCGGAAAGATCGGCAAGCACCGGCCCTTGCAGCATCGCTTTGCCAAGCGCCTGGAGGTGAGCGTGACCGGCGCGCGGCGGCGGGATGTCGAGTTCGGTGCCGGTCTCATCGAAGAAGCGAGCGGCGAAGTAGGGTAACGTGCGGGTGGAGGCCCAAGCCGGCGAGAGCGTGTAGACGGGCGAAAACTCCATTCCCGAAAGCTCTGCCCCGGCTTCGGCTGCCATCAGGTATCCGTCGCCGGTGTTGCAGTGGCTACCGATCAGGCCGGACCGGAAAGCGCAGCCGCCTGTTGCCATGATGACTGCCCCGGCCGCGATCGCCCAGTCTTCACCGGTTCGCAGCGCATGTCCGCGAGCCCCGGTCACGCGTCCTTCCTCGTCCGCCAGAAGCTCGATCGCGGGGTGATGATCGAGGATCGAGACCCCGACAGCCAGCGCCTGCTGCCGCAGGGCGCGCATGTATTCGGGCCCGCGCACGCCGGAAAAGTAGCTGCCGCCCTTTCCATCGCTGCCGAAGGGGTAGAACCGCGCCAGCGTTGGAAGGTGCCGCCAGGTCAGGTCGATGATTCTGGCCATCCATTCCGGATCGCCAATTCCCTGTGCCTTCTGTGCCTGCCGCTCCACCGCCTCACGCCGAAGCGCAGGGTCGGGCTGCACCCACCAGTGGTTGGGGCCACCCGTCGCGGTGACGCCGCTGGAGCCGACATAGCCCTTGTCGACCAACGTTACGCGCGCTCCTGCCCGGGCGGCGCCGATCGCTGCCCATGCTGCTGCCATGCCGCCGCCGACGATCAGGACGTCGGCAGGCGGCAATTGGTTGCGGTTCATTCGGCGGCTTCGGCGAAGGACCGAGCATGGCGGTTCTGCGGCACGTCCAGTCCAAGATGGCCGCGCAGCGTCTCATGTTCGTAGTCACGGCGGAACAGTCCGCGCTGCTGGAGGATCGGCACGACCATTTCGCGGAACAAGGCGAAGTCCCCCGGGCGGGTGACGCGCAGGATGAAGCCGTCGGCGGCGCGGCCTTCGAACCACTGCTGGATCTGGTCGGCGATCGTTTCGGGTGAACCGATGAAGCTGCTCTGCCACCGCCCCAGTTTGTAGGCTGCTTCGCGCAAGGTCAGGTTTTCGTCCCGGGCCGTGCGGATGATCGATTCCGCATGGCCGCGATAGGAGTTGAGCGTCACGCCGGTCAGGTCCGGGAACGGAGCGTCGAGCGGGTACTGGCTGAAGTCGTGATAGTTGAACGCACGGCCGAGCTGGACCAGCAGCTTGTCCAGATCCAGCGTGTCCTCCTGCTGCCGGGCGATGCGCTGCGCTTCCTCGTCGGTTTCCGCGATGATCGGGAACAGGCCGGGCAGCACCTTGAGCTGTTCGGGATCGCGGCCGAAACCGGCGGCGCGGGTTTTTACATCCGCATAGTAACCGCGTGCCGCGTCGAAGTCGCGCGCGGAGGCAAAAGTCGCTTCGGCTATTGTCGCACCAAGATCGCGTCCCGCATCGCTTTCGCCAGCCTGGAATATCACCGGCTGGCCCTGCCGCGAGCGGGTGAGCGCCAGCGGACCTGTCACGGAAAAATGCGTGCCGCGATGATCGAGCCGATGCTGCTTCGCTTTGTCCAGGAACACGCCCGCGGCCTTGTCGCGCACGAAGGCATCGTCTTCGTAGCTGTCCCACAGGCCCTGCACGACCCGAACGAACTCTTCCGCGCGGGCGTAGCGTTCGCCATGCTCGAAATGGGCGTCGCGTCCGTAGTTGCCCGCCGCGCCTTCAAGGCCGGTCGTGACGACATTCCAGCCCGCGCGGCCGCGACTGATATTGTCGAGCGAGCCGAACTGCCGGGCGACGTTGTACGGCTCCCAGTAGGATGTCGTCAGCGTGCCTACGAGGCCGATCCTGGCGGTATGCGCGGCAATTGCCGACAGCAGTGTCAGCGGCTCAAGGCGATTGAGGAAGTGCGGGGCCGTATCGGGCGTGATGAAGGGTGAATCGACAATGAAGACGAGGTCGAACCTGGCCTCTTCCGCCAGCTTCGCATTGCGAATGTACCAGTTGATATCGATGCTGGCGTCCGCCGGCAGATCCGGATCGCGCCAACTGTGTTGATCGGTTCCGACGCCTTCGAGAATCGCTCCGAGATGTAGTTGGCGGGTCATGTCGTTTCTCCTCGCTGCAATGGTATCCAGCGGTGGGGAGTGATGAAAACGAGACATGCTCATACAATTATTGGAGTGGTTCAATCGAGGCGGCGGATTGGAAGCCTGTTTAGAGGCCGTCGCCTAATTGCGGGCCATATCGCAAGCCTTTCGTGCGGGAGGATTTATTTGCCGGAAGCACAGTCGTCTTCCCAGTCGACATTGGCCGTCGCATGATGGGTCCCACTGACGGTCCTCCTAGTCCGCACTCGCTGTTCGTTTTGGAAGCGGCAACTGACGAATGTGGTGTTTGGCGATGCCAGCAAGGGTGCCGAGATCCGCCGGCTGAAGCGCGAACTGAACCGGGTAACCGAAGAGCGCGACATTCTTAAAATGCCACTGCGCATTCCGCCAAGGATTCAAAGTGAGATACGCAGTTGTTGTCGGGCATCGTGACCAGCGCCGGGTTGGGTTGATGTGTCGATGTCTGCGCATCCAGCCCAGTGGCAACTATGCTTGGCAGAAGAGCCCGCTAAGCCCACGAGCTGAGCAAAGTGCACCGTGCGCCCAGCCGCCGGCGCGCGTCCGGTACGGTCTCGCCCTGCGCCAGCATAATCTCCGCCTCATGCAGCTTGCCAATGATCTTATCCGGTTTGGGTTTTTCCCAGCCCATCTCCTTCGTCGTCCATAACAACAAAGCTTTTTGAAACACTCAGAACGGGGCAGATCGCGATGGCGCAGCTTATTCCGCCATCCCCGAGTGACGCCCATTCTCTAGTGATTAGGTTGACAATATGTATGCGGATTTGCTTGTTGCTCGCCTTAGCAATCCAACGAAATGGCTGCAGGTGCACAGAAGTGATATTGGCCAGCACGCGTGAGGCATTCGTGCAGCGAATTCTAACACTTGAAAAATTGGCCCTGAGTGGGTGGCCTGCCCTAGAAACGGCGGAGTTCGGAGGATGGTTGTTGCGCACCGCCGGCGGCTGCACGAAGCGGGCCAATTCCATCAATGCCTTAAAACCCAATGCAGACTTCAGTGAGGTTTTTGCTCACGCAGAAAAGTATTATCGTGAGCGGGGGGCTTCCTCCGATCTTCAGAATTTCTCCGCTCGCTTCGCCGGATGCCGACGGAGAACTCGAAAGACACGGCTATGGTGTGGCAGAACCTTTGGTGGTCATGGTTGGTCCGGTCACGCCAGGACCGCTTCGTGATGGCATCGGCATCGAAGAGGCTGCAACAATGACCTGGTTGGATCGCATCGCCGACGTCCACAAACTTTCAAAGTCATTGTTCGGCCATCATCACGCTATCATACGTTCAATCGGCGGCCGGGTTGCTTGCGTCAGTGTAGTGCAGGATAGGTCCGCAGTGGCGTTTGGCTTAGGCGTGCTCGAAGCTGCTCACGTGGGCATCTTTACCTGATCGTCAGACCTGAAGCCCGTGGCTGCGGTCACGGCAAAGCCCTGATGAGCGCAATCATGTCATGGGGCCACGCCCAGGGTGCGCGCGGGAGCTACTTGCAGGTCCATAAGGAGAATGCCGTTGCCCGAAACCTTTACGAGCGCTTCGGTTTTGGCGAAGCCTATTGTTACCACTAGTCTGCCCCCCGCTCAACCTAACATTGAGGAGCGGCTTGGTGAGCTCTGAATGTATCAAACTGCGCCACATAACATCGCTGAGTGAGGAAGTTCTGCCTTTGGTGATCAAAGCAGAAGGCCAAGGTCATCAGTCAATGCGACGTTTGCAGAACAACTGGATTGCAGGCACGAACCGCTTTCAGGGTCCGAGTGAATTCTTGTTTGGTGTTTACGGTGACGAGTGATTGATAGCTATAGGCGGCCTGAATGCCGATCCCTATTCTGCCGGCTGTGGCATAAGCTATCTTCGCCATGTTTACGTGATCGCCTCCGCCCGACGCACCGGCATGCCACGAGGTTGGTCACGAGCATCATGGAGGTCGCGGCGAAATCATTCTCCATCATGAGGCTCCGAACAAAAACTGCTGAAGCTGCCGCATTTTACGAAAGGCTCGGCTTTTTGCCGACAACCGAAGATGCCGCGACGCACACAATCAGACTTCTTGCCTGGGGTGACAAGCCAAAGCGGTCTTGCAGAATGACCGCTAATCCCCGCTGGTCGCCTGAAACAGGTCAGTCTCTTCACGGCCAGAACTCCCCAACTGCGGATGCTCCGATAACGAGAATCGTGGGCCCTAGAAGAACCAACCGATGGCAGCGCGCGCGTGTTACCAGACGTGAGCCCGCGAGCACCTGCGTGGTGTAAAAACGTCCCGGTTCAAATCCCACTATGGGATCTGAATTCTGTGCGGCGGGAGATTTGTAAAAGTCTGTTTTTGTGGTGTAATTTGCCGCTGTCGTTGTCAGAATTAACGATCGCGGAAGATGCCGTATCTTGGGGGTGGTTTGGGGGGTATTGGAAACATGGGAAAATCGAAAAATAGTGTGTTTTCATATTATTAATCTCCCATGCTATGTCCTGCCCCCGCAACCATTCGAAATTGCCTATCGTTTCCTGATCCAGATGAACCGCTCGAACCCGCCTGCTTTTTGGCGGGTTTTTTGCGTTCCGCGGCAATCGTCAAAATGCTGGCCAAATCGCCATGGACGTCGACGATCAGTCCATCCCCTTCCGGAATCAAAATGATCCGATCGATCAACGAGCGGATGATCTCAGTAGCGATCAGACGGTTGCATTCATCTTTCGAGGAAAGCGTGCGGGTGAGGTTGTCCAACTGCGCGCGGTAATGGTGGGCCATGCTTGGATGCAGCTGCGGAGGCGGTTCCTGCGCCTGCGATACCTGCGCCTCCAGATCTCGCTTCCTGGCCTCCATCTTGAGCATGCGCTGATTGATCTTGTCGGCATTGCCGCCGGCCAGAATCATATCAACGAGCTTGTCGAGATCGCGATCGATCTTGGAGACTTCGGCGCGCGCGGCCTCGGTGGCTTTGCCGGCATTCTTGCGCAGTCGGTTCATCTCTTGCGTGAACTCTTCACAGAATTCGGCGAAGAGGGCTGGGTCCATGAGGTGATGGCGGAGCGCGTGTATGACACGATCCTCCAATCGATCACGTCTGATCGAGCGCCGGTTGTCGCAGGTGCCCTTGTTGCGCGCAGAGGCACAACCGACCCTTTGTTGCGAAATCAATGTGACGGCACCGCCGCAACAGCCACACTGCAACAGCCCAGACAGCATGTACTTTGGTCGTTTACGCGGCCGTGCCTGTCCCACCGTGTCGACTGAGACCCGAGCCTGGCGGTCTTTGGCCTCATGCCAAAGCTCATCGCCAACGATCCGAAGCTCGGGAACGGCTTGAACAATCCATTCCGACTGTGGATTTGGGCGAGCCTGCCGTTTGCCAGTATCCGGATCCTTGATGAAGCGTTGGCGGTTCCAGACCAGCTTCCCAACGTACATCTCGTTGTTGAGGATGCCGGTTCCGCGCTTGGGATTGCCGTTGATGGTTGAGAAGCCCCAATCGCCGCCACTTGGACACGGAATTCCTTCGCGATTGAGATCGGCGGCGATAGCCCGGCCCGATTTGCCGGCGCAGTATTCGCGGAAGATCCGCCGTACAATCTCGGCTTCCTCTTCGTTGATGGTGCGCGTTCCGCGCACGAGTTCACCGTGCTCATCGAGGCTCTTTACGACATCGTAGCCATACGCATTGCCGCCGCCAGACTTGCCTTGTTCGACACGGCCCCGGAGCCCTCTGCGGGTTTTGTCGGCAAGATCCTTGAGGAAGAGGGCGTTCATGGTGCCCTTGAGCCCGATGTGCAGATGGGTGACTTCTCCCTCCGAGAGCGTCACGATCTTGGTGTCTGCATAGGCCATGCGCTTGAACAGACCGGCGATGTCCTCCTGATCGCGCGACAGTCGGTCCATGGCTTCGGCCAGGATCACATCAAAGCGCCCCCGTGCAGCATCGGCCATCAGCGCCTGGATGCCCGGGCGGAGCAGGGATGCCCCGGACGTGGCATGGTCGGTGTATTCCTCGACGATCTCCCAGCCCTGCTTTTCTGCATGGAGGCGGCAGATGCGCAGTTGATCGGCGATCGAGGCGTCGCGCTGGTTATCGGAGGAGTAGCGAGCGTAAACGGCAACTTTCACAGGAAACATCTCCTGCTTCAGGTATCCGATGGATTGCGTTCCTGAAGCATCTGGGAATAGGTTTCTCGAGCAGCCTGCCGTGCGAGAATGCGCACCAACTCAATCAGCCGGGGATCCCGGCTTGCGTGTGGTGAACTGAACTCCAAGGGCGGCTTGCCCATCCTGCCCGAGCTGCTTTGCTCGTGACGGCTGTGAGCGCTCATTCTTGCGTCACTGGCAGAAGATTGCAAGCCCAATGCGAACGTCGAACGACTTGCGTTCGTCGTGGCGCTGGCAGCCACCTATCAAGGCAGCCGACAGTCCACTGAAGCGCATTCGTTGGAGATAGTTGCGGCACGTGCTTACCCAAATTGGGTCTGACCGCCGGTCGAGACTATTATGCGGATCGGATCCGATGCCAAGGAGATATATTCAGGGGAATGTATCGAAGACTTGTACTTAGTTTTTACCACCAACCATGACGACTCGAGGCTGGTACTGGAACCGCGCATCGAGATGGCGATTCAACGTGAAGTTGTCGTTCGGTCATGTTGTCGATTTGCGGCACGCAACGACGGCAAAGTCGGGCGAACCGGAACGGCTCCTATCGGAAGCGAAATGTTTAGAGCTGCCCTTCATTCATTGCGCGACTTTAATCTGGGCTTCACACGCAGTCATGACGAGTGTCATTATGAACTGATCAAAATCCTGATCATGGAGCTATAAAGGAAAAGACCGTGGCGAATGTGATGATGATCGGCATCCACCCCGACGAAGTCGACTTTTCGGATCCGGCTCTCCCGCTTGGCCTGGACGCAGATAAAATTTTCGCGGGTATTACTCTTAGCCTCGATCAGTTGAAGGCAGCGGGCCATGAGGCATCCGTGGTCTTCGTCTCGGCAGATACCGCCAAGCTGGACGCGCTTGCAGAGGGCTTTGCCGGCAATGCGGTGGATTGCGTGACGATCGGCGGCGGCGTAACCCGACCTCCCAAGAATATGGAACTCCTTGAGGCGGTACTGAACATCATCGCCGGTGCGAATCCGGTTCCGCGTATCGCGCTCGTAGCAAGTCCAGATCAGGCGCTGGCGGCCGTAAACCGGGTCTTACGCTAGAACGACCCTTCCCAGTCACTCAGCCGCCGATTTTCACTCCCCAGGTGCGGCCCGTCAGCTTTTCCGTTCTGGATACCCAAGACTGGCCGTAAAGAGACCGTCGGGCTTTGGCATCGACACGACGACAGCCGCCGTTCGTGGGCCGAAGCCCCCTCCATGAAGCCCGCTTTTTGTTACTGCGGCAAAGTGCAGGGAGTTCTTGCCGAAAATAGTCCCCCAAGTTGCCGTCTATCTGCGATATTTGAGGACAGTAGGATTCAGCAAGAGCTCAGCCGCGCGATTGCACGTTTCAATCGAACTTGCCCGGACAACCGGAAGCAAATTACGGCAAGACCGGCTTCAGCATCAACATCCGCGCCGCACACAAACAGATCGACCGCCGCAATTCCGTTTTCAGGCCAAGTATGGATGGAGATGTGAGATTCCGCCAGCAACGCAACACCGGTAACGCCCATGCCGGGGCCGAAGTGGTGCAATCGGATGTCTATCAACGTCGCGCGCGCGGCGGCGGCAGCTTCACGTAACGTCGCCTCGATCAGCGGAAGCTCGCTCAGTCCGTTGCACCCTTCGATATCGGCGATTAAGTGGAGGCTGTTATCGGGGGTATGCGCCATTTCAGGCAAGACTTTCGAAAGGATGGTCGAGCTCGGAGAGCGCAGCTTCAGCGGCGCAGACGCCGCGATGATGGGCTTCTTCGAATAGCGAAAGGCCGCTCATGTCGGAATGGGCGAATAGGACTGGTGGCTGCGCGGCGACGGCGCCTAAACGTGCAGGATCGGAGAGGAAGCCTGGCGTTGGCCGGATCATCGCATGGCCCCAGCGCCAGACGTCGATGCGCTCTATAACGCCGTCCAGATCGGGGTTCATCGCCAACAGGTCCTCGCGCACCATGGTCTGCCATTCCCGCAGCGGGCGCGTCATCAGGATCTTGCGCGCTTCTGCCGGGCTCTCTTTCGACAACGGCAGATACCATGTCAGTACGGTCGGCCCGCCGTCGTTCGCCTCGCTTTGATGCGTGGCGACCACGTAGCCCAGCGCTTCGCTGGCAGTCGAGACATTGTCCCACGCCAGCGACACGCCCTTGCCTTCGGGATGGCGACCCACGGTGACATTGGCGACCACCCACGGGGCATAGGACATGGCTCCCTCGGCCGCGAATTGCGGGGCAACGCGCGCGGCGACGAAATGCGGCATGGCCATGATTACCGCCTTCGCACGCAGTCGCCTGCTTCTGCGCGCGGTGTGATCGAATAGGTCCACCAACGCGCCGTCTCCATCACGTTCAACGTGAAACACACTGTGCGCCGGTCGCAAGTGCGGGCGGATACGCTGCGCCATCAGGCTGACGAGGCGGCCATTTCCTTCCGGCCATGTCAGTTCGCGGTCGCCGTCGCCCTGGGTCGCCCAGCCCCGACGACCGGCGAAATAGTGGATGCCCGCCCATGCGGAGACATGCTCCGCCTCGCTGCCGTAATCGTCCCGGCAACAGTAGCGCAGATAGGCGCGCAGCACCGGAGAGGTGAAGCCTTCGTCATCCAGCCACTTTGCGAAGCTCACACCATCGAGCGCGCGGAAGATCGGATCGATGCTGGAATAGGCCATCGGAATGGCAAAGGCCGGGCGGCCGTCTGCGCCCACCGCCTTGCGATATGCGTCCATCCGCCGGTCGAACGCTGCGCGCTGATCGCGGTCGGCAGCGGTTACGCCGGAAGTGGGGTAGAGCCCTTCCTGCCAGCGCCCGCGCCACAGCAGGCGCTCCTCCAGGTCGGCGCAGAGCTGGTAGGGATCGTAAACAGGCACGCCTTCCTGCTCGCCCGTCATCATACCGAACTGGCGCAGCATATGGCGCAGCGCCGTTGCCTCGCGATTGGGTACCGGAAGGTAATGTGCGCCCAGCGGATAGGCACTCACGGCATTGCGGCCGGATCGCGCATTGCCGCCGGTCAGGTCTTCCATTTCGAACAGGGCGAAACGATCGAACCCCGCCTCTGCCAGCCGCCAGCCTGCGGCAAGGCCCGCCGCGCCGCCGCCGGCGATCAGGACGTCGATCTCCTCGATCGGTCCTTGCGGCGCGGGAAAGCGGCGATCGCGCAACAAGTGGCCGCGCTGCCAGTCCGCGCCGCCCAGTTTGCCGGCAATCGCGGCTTCGCCGCAGCCGCCGAGCATCGCCGCACCTGCTGCAAGCGTACCGCCGGCCAATAGCTGCCGCCTTGTAGGCTCAGCCTTCATATTTGCCCCATTCCTCGGCGAAGCTGCGCACGAGTGCCTGATTGTCCAACCGGTTCACCGGTGTGGGGCGGCGGGCCATGTCGGGCGGAAAGTCGAACATCGCGCGTTCGCTCGATGCGGTCAGGAAGCGCAGGCCATGCGGCAGGCTCACCGCGTCGGTCAGCGGGCGATGCGCGGCCAACGTGAATCCCCATTCGCCGAAGCTGGGCACGTAGGCATGGTATCCGCGCGAGGAGAGCCCGGCCGCTTCCAGCGTGCTCGCCACCGTCCAGTAGGAGCGCGGAGCGATCAGCGGGGATGTGCTCTGGACTGTCATCACCCCTTCGGGCGCGAGCAGGCGGGACACTTCGCGATAGAAGGTTTCGGTGTAAAGCTTGCCGAGCGAGAACTCGGTGGGATCGGGAAAATCAACGATCACCGCGTCGTACTGCCCCTGCGCCTCGCGCACCCAGCGAAAGGCGTCGGCATTGTGCACGGTGATGCGCGGCGAGGAGAGCGAGTGGTTGTTCAGCGAGGCCAGTTGCGGCGTATCGCGGAACAGATGCGTCATTTCCGGATCGAGATCGACCAGCGTGACATGCCGCACGCGCGGATCGCGCAGCACTTCGCGCGCGGCAAGGCCGTCTCCGCCGCCCAGGATCAGCACTTGCGCCGGATCGGCAACGCGGCCCAGCACCGGCCAGACCAGCGCCTCGTGATAGCGATACTCGTCCCGCGTGGAGAACTGGAGATTGCCGTTGAGATAGAGCCGCAAGTCCTCGCCCCGCCGGGTGATGACGATGCGCTGGTACGGCGTGGAGCGGGCGTGGATCACCGGCTCCCCATAGAAGGCCACTTCGGACCAGCGCTGCATCCGGTCCGCCATGGCAAGGCCGACCAGCAGGCTGGCCGCAACCACCAGCGCCGCCGCCATGTCCGCGCCGATCCGCCGTTGGCGGCGCAGGGCAAACAGCAGCGCCAGCGCGACCGCCACGTTGGCAAGGCCGAACACGAAGCCGGTCCGGATCATGCCCAGCCACGGCACCAGCACCAGCGGGAACAGCAGCGATGCGATCAGCGCGCCGACATAGTCGTAGGTCAGCACGTTGGACACCAGTTCGCGGAAAGCGAAGCGGTGGCGCAGGATGCGGATCAGCAGTGGAATTTCCAGGCCCACCAACACGCCGATCGCCAGTACCAGCGCGTAGAGTACCACGCGGAAATCGCCCACCAGCGGGAACAGCATGAACAGGCCCGCTGCCGACCAGCCGCCCAGCGCGGCGATCATCACTTCCACCCGCACGAAGACGCCGATCTCGTCGCCCCGTACATGGCGCGAAAGCCAGCTGCCCACGCCCATCGCGAAGAGGTAGGAACCGATCACGGTGGAGAACTGGGTGACGCTGTCGCCCAGCAGGTAGCTTGCCAGCGTGCCCGCCAGCAGTTCGTAGATTAGACCGCAGGTCGCAACGACCAGCACCGAAACCAGCAGGATGATCGCGAGCGAGGCGGGGGCTTTGTCATCATCCCCCATGCCCTCACCGCCCGCGGCGAGATCGCTTTCAGCCATGAACGGCCGCGGCGATGATGTTCGAGATGCCGATGGCCACCGCGCCCGCCAGCAGGGCGACGGCCGTGTTTTTGCGCTCGATGATCTCGCGCCAAAGTTCGCCGGGGGTCAGTTTGTCCACCAGCACGAAGCTGACGATGAAGATGACAATGCCCAGCAGAGCATAAAGCAAAGTCGCGAGGAAGACGGAAAGCGTGAGCATGTGTGGGCTCCCAAAAATCGATATTGCCGGAAAAGGACTTGCCGAAAATCACTTGTGCGTGGGGCCGCCGCCGCGTGCGCCGAAGCCGCTGCCAGTGCGAGCTTCTCGCTGCTCGTCGGAATAGGGGGACCAGGCGTAGAAACTCGTCAACGCGATGCCCCCCAGAAGCATCAGGCAGCACAGCACGTGGAAGATCAGGCGCGGGCTCATCGGTTTTTCCAGCCGCGATAAATGGCAAATGCCGGCATCACCATCACCAGAATGCAAAGCGTCCAGAAGTTGCCCTGCGGCATCGTGTTGGTCTGGACGACGATCTCCACGGGCACCGGATTGGGCTTGTCCGCTCCCCACCCGTCATAGGAACCGGCGCTGGAATTAGTGGAAGAATCGCTGGCGGACGTCGATGCCCATGGCGAGGGCGTGCGGTCCGACGGGACGTCGGTGGGCCAGCGGTGCGCGCCGGCGTCTACGAAGACGTCGTAAGAGCCCCTGGGAATGTGCCCGAACTGGGTCGTGGTCCTGGTGCTGCCTTCGCTCCAGGGGCCGTCGCTGTCGCTGCCGGTATAATGTTCGACAAGGCCGTAGGCATCGATGGACTGCCCCGTCGCCCGGTCGACCAGACTGTAATCGAGATCGACCCACTCGTTTTCGATCGTGCTGGCACGCGCGCGGATGCTCACGAATTGCCAGGGACGGCTGACAGTGATGCGGCCCACCCTGATGCCTTCTGCCGTCCGACCGAAGGGCGCTTCGATATCGCTGGTGCCCGCTGCCGATCTGCCCGCGAAGACCCACATCAACAGCGCGGCGGCCAGGATCGTCAGCATCGAAGCCCCGAGCATCGCGGGAATGTCAGAGGCATCGGATCGCCGTTCCGCCTGGAATAGCGCATAGCCGCGACCGCTGGAGTTGCCCCGCTTCGTTTGGGGTGCCGGTTCGGGCATGGAAAGACCGAAAGCGCTTTCCATGTGACCGCCCGACAGCGCGACGAGCTGGGTCCAGTTGATCTCCCCGTCGGCTTCCTCGCGCGAAAGCGTGAAATCCCGGCATGTAAAGGAGGCGCAGAGCGCCCGATCGCCGCTGGCGATGCGCCAGTAGAATTCGCCGATCACCGTGTCGATGCTGGCATCGCTGGCCTCGTCCTCCTGCCGGAAGCGCTGGCCCCGCCACTGGACGGAGCCTTCGCTTTCCTGTGGCCGATCCAGCAGCATCGTGCCGAACTGCCAGTCGCCGTCATACTCGACGAGCCAGCGATAGCCGACATAGGGGTTGAGCAGGAGGTATTCGCGCCAGTTGGACCACGCATCGCTGCGTTCCATCGAGCCGATCACTTCCCACTCGGTGTCGAACAGCTGCCCCCGGCTGCCCAACTGCAGTGTGAAACCGGCGGCAGCGCGGTTGTGCCGTTCGATGATCTGCACTTCGGGCCGCGATACGTCGAGGATCGAGCCGCAATACTGGCAAGCAAGGTTGATCGACCAGCCCGCCGCCCGCACTTCCAGCGTGCCGCCGCAATTGGGGCAGGAGACCGCGCGCACGGCGCTTTTCGGCGGGTTCACCGCATCTGCTCCGGGATCGCCCAACCCTCGATCTCGCTCAATACGCGGGGCGCCAGATCGGAGAGTTCATGCCAGCTGCCCAGCCACGCCGTCGTGCCCTGCCCGTCACGTTGGAGAGACAATGCCTCTCCGCCCGGCGTGCGGAAATCGACATTGGTCATCGTCCAGCCGGCACGCGGCGGAAACGGCAGATCGCCTTCTCCGCCAAGGCATTCCGCCTGCTTCACATCAGACACGGCATAATCCGCACCTTCCAACGTCAGAATCTGGCCCGGGACCAGTTCTCCCCCGTCCGCAAACCGGCGCGCCAGCGGCGCAGCCATCACATCGGGCCGCTCGGCGGTGAGCATGTACATGCCCATCGCCTCCCCCAGCCAGCGCGTCTGCCCATCGGCCGAGGCCAGCAACCATTCGTTCCACGAACCGCCGCTCCAGCCCCAGCGTACCCGGCCGGCGGCAACGAATTCGCTACCGCCGATCCGGAAGTGCGTGCTGATCTGCACCGGGGAAACATCGTCGGGCACCACGGCAACCTTGCCGATCTCCTCGACCGACTGTTCCAGTCGCAGGATCAGAGACTGGCAGTGGCTGCATGTCGTGTAAGGCGCGGAGAGCCCCCGCACAGGCAGGGCCGCGCCGCAGGACGGGCAATTGATCACGCCGGTGTTCCCCCCGAAACTTTCGCGTCAGCGGATGCGCGAGAGCAGTTCGGCCTTCTTGGCGTCGAACTCCTGCTGGCTCAGCGCGCCGAGCGTGACCAGCTTGTGCAGCTTTTCGATGGTGGCGATGGGATCTTCCTCGGAAGCCGCTACCGAGGCTGCAGCCGCCGTGCCCAGTCCGGCGGCCATCGCACTGCCCAGCGCCGTTGCCGCCGCCACGCCCGCGCCGATTCCGGCAACGCCGCCGTCCGCGCCCGCTGCCTGCTCGATCGCCTCGGCCGCCTGAAACCGGGTGTACTGCGCCAGATCACCCAGCACGCGCATCGACGACCCCTTATCGAGATGGGCCTGTACTTCCTCCGGCAGCGACACGCTTTCCACGTAGAAGCTCAGGCATTCGAGGCCCCACTGCGCGAAGGCCTTGTCCACTTCCACCTTGATCCGATCCGACAGCGCCTGCTGGTTCGCCGCAAGGTCAAGAAAGGCGATGCCGCTGCCGCCCAGCGCCGTCGCCAGCGCGGTCTGGATCGCGGCGCGCAGTTGCGGCTCCAGTGCGGCGACCGAAACGCCCGCCAGCGTGCCCAACACACGCGAAACGAAGGGCTCCAGATCCGCCACGCGGAACGAGTATGATCCGAAAGCGCGGATGCGCAGCGCGCCGAACTCGGCATCGCGCACCGTAACGGGCTGAGCAGTACCCCACTTCAGCCCGTGCTGCTCCTTGCGCGAGAGGAACACGACGTCGGACTTGAAGGGCGACTTGAAGCCCTTGTCCCAGTTCATCAGGTTGGTCAGCACCGGCAGATTGGCGGTGTTGAGCGTGTGCAGGCCGGATTCGAAGAAGTCCGCCACGCAACCTTCGTTGACGAAGACAACGGCCTGGCCCTCGCGAACCGTCAGTTGCGCGCCATTCTGAATTTCGCGATCCTCGAAAGGCACGCGCCAGGCGAGTTCGCCCGGGCGTTCCAACCATTCGATGACATCGACGAACTGCTTACGAAGAAAACCGAACATAGGAGGCCCGCACCTTTCGCGACTTACCCTAGAGGCTTTCCCATCCCGTGCAAAGAAGCGCGTGATGTGTATCGCATTATGTAGCCCTTCCGGCCCATCAGAAGATCCCCAAAATTGCGATTTTCTGTCGTCTCAACGGACGGCCAGTTTCAGGCCATTCCGATCGTGGCGAAGACGTCAGTTAAGTTGAAATTTATGTGCCGATGCAGAGCAACAGGACAGGAATATAGACTCCAATCTACCATCGACGGGTGGAGATCCGGAGCAGCCGGTTTTTTTTTGGGTTCAGCACACACGGAGCAGAATGACGGCAATGGGGTGCGCATTTTCGGACAACCAACCGATGACATCGGAACCAACCCACGGAACTTCCGGTAGGTGGCGTCGTCCTTTTCCGCTAGCAGCAGGCTATGAGCATCGTTCAGGTCATACGAACTCGGAACTGCCCCGAAGTGCCATGGAAGAACGGTGGCGGAACGACCCGAGAAATCGCGGTCTTTCCACCCGGCGCGGGCATGGACGAGTTCCTCTGGCGGCTCAGCATGGCAAGAGTGGAGCATGGTGGCGCCTTCTCGACGTTCCTCGGGATCGATAGGACACTTGCGGTGCTGGAAGGCACCTTGCAGCTTGAAGGCGACGGAGTGGATATCCGGCTTGATCCGCAGAGCGCACCCTTTCCCTTCGATGGCGGCGCACAAATATATGGAGAACCTGCGGGCGGTCCGGTGCTCGATCTCAATGCCATGACCCGGCGCGGCGAGTGTACCGTAAAGATGGCCCGCCGGGGGCCAGGCCCAGTCACGGCAAGCTCAAGCGCTTCCTTCCTTGTTCTGCTGGAACCGCAGGATCTGGAGAGTTCGCCAATGGAAGCGCTGGACTGCGCCGTGTTCACTGGCAAGACCTTACTTGAGGGCGACGCGATACAAATTGATTTCATCAGCGAATGCTAAGTTCTTGGCCGAAAGCAGTCTTTCAAGTGGCGGGGCTGGAGCGACGGCTGCTTCCCAGCTTCCGCCTACCGATGCCGACCCTTCCAGGTCGTTCAGCAGCCGATTCCCAATCCCCAGATGCGGACGTTCTGCTATTCCGACAGTCACTGCTCAATAGCAGCCCTTCCATCCTGGGCACTCAGTTCGCAACGGAGAGACGGGGTACAGGCAGCGTTCGCCCCGCCTTAGAGGTCGGAGATATTGCTGAGCCGGACGGACATGCCGTCCGGCTCAGCAAGCCTCATTCCTTCAGCACGAATCTATTCCCAGAATAGACCCGGACCGCATTGCCGCGTTCGAGATCCTGATGGGCCTGCCATTGCAACCTTTTTGCGCCGTCATTGGCTTGCCCACGCCGTTCTTCCAACATGATCGCCAACTTCATCCGAGCCAGCCTTCGGTTGGCGTGTTGGGATCGTTGCTCCTGTGCCGTGGCCACCAGGCCAGTCGGCCGGTGCGTGGCCCGAACCGCACTGTCCGTCTTGTTGACATGCTGGCCGCCTGGTCCGCTGGCGCGCATCGCCTGATAATCGATGTCCTCATCCTGCAGGTCCATGATCGCGTCAGGCTCGGGTGCAAGCGCTACGCCAACAAACCAGTTCCGCCGCTTGTGGCGGGGGCGGAAGGGGCTGGTCCCGATCCACTGGTTGGAACCTATGCGCTTCGCAGCAAAGGCCGATGCTGCCTCGCCCTCGATGCGGAGGAGGATCGAGGACGGCAAATCCTCCAAACCCTCGAGCGCTTCGCATTCAAGACCCATGCCCTTGGCCTCCTTTGCGAAAGCGCGCGCCAGTTGCGCCACTACCCATTGGCATTCCTTGGGGCCTTTGCCCGCCGTGATGTGCAGGATCACTTCGCTCATGCCGCTCTCGTCTTGTAGCTGAGTAGGGGGCGAAGCTTGGCGATGACACGGATCAGGCCGGCTCCCTCCAGATCGGCGATAACCATGCCAATGTCCTTGTAAGCTTCGGGAGCCTCTTCGAAGATCAACTTGCGATCCTCACAGATGACATGGCTGCCGAGGGCGGTGCGCTGCATGTCCGCGACGTTGAAACGGCGCGAAAGGCGGGCATGGGCATCCTTGCGGCTCCACTTGCGGCCTGCGCCATGGGCCAGCGAATGGAGGGCCTTGTCGGCATCTTCCAAGATGGGTTCTACCAGATAGCTGAAGTCCCCTCGTGAGCCCGGGATGGTGACCAAGCCCCGATCAGCAGGCGCAGCCCCCTTACGGTGCAGCCACCCGCTTTGATGCGGCGTCACGCTGTTATGGCAAATGTCCAGCACCGACCGGCCGCCGATGCCAAGACTTTCGCAAAAACGCCGGGCGATGATCTGACGGTTCACAATCGCCCAGCCAAGCGCAGCGTCATGCTCGGCAAGGTAGGCCGCGGCCTCCGGGCTGTCTGCAGGTATTCCATGGCTAATTTCCGGCTGTCGATGGGCTTGTAAGACGGCTTGACCAAGGCCTCGCGAACCGCTGTGCACCATCATCCAGACCCGGTCGTGCCGCAAGCCAAGGGCCGCGAAGCGCGCCTCGTCCTCCACCGCCTCGATCCGCTGGAATTCGACGAAATGGTTGCCCCCGCCAATGGTGCCCAGCGCAGGGCTGGTCAGTTCGGGCGGCGATCCAGCCTCTTTCAGGGCTGCTGCGCCATCGCCCGACCAAGGAGCGTCCAGCCCTTTCAGTTTGCGCTCCACGCTGCCGAGCCGGAACTTGCGCAATGGCGAAGTGGTCTCCCACAATGCCATGCCGCAGCCGATGTCGCTGCCCACCAGATGGGGCCAGATGCGATCCGGCGACCAGAAGGCGGCCCCCACGGCAATACCATTGCCGGCGTGGAGATCGGGCAGGCCGACAACGCGGGCCATACCCTCGTAATTTGCCGTTGCCTGAAGTTGGTCGAGTGACAGCGGATCGAACCGCGATGGATCGTTGGCGATCAGGGAGATCGGAGTCATTGTGCGCCTCCCCGGTCATTGACCATTCCGGAGATCAGCATCGCCTCAAGCACGGACATGTCCTTGAGAACCCCGTCACGCGGATCGACGAACAGCTCCCGACGCCGGAACCACTGCCTCCGGCGGCCGAGAACCTGGCCTTTAAACATCCACTCGCCATAACGCCCGATTGAAATACGGGTCAGCACGAAATCCTCGAGATGTTCGCGTACGTGCATCTTGACAGTGCTGCCCGTGTCGAGCTTCGCACAGATCTCGCTGAAGACGGCGTCCCACTGGCGTCCACGCTGGCGCCGCAGGTAGCGAACCAACGGGGCAAGGTTCTCGTTCAATGACTTGATGTAGGGCGCACCGATGCGGGCATGGCGCTTGAGACCGATATGGCGTGCGTCTGCTTGAGGCATCCTTTTTAATTTGGGAGAAGTGGCGTGGTTCGCACCCCAGCGGGGGCGTTCGACGATCACCTTGAACATGTCATCACGCATGACAAGCCTCCCCGAAAAGAGGTGTGACGACGACGGAAAGTCTCGAAAAATCAGCGGCGCGCGGGCCGCGAAAAGCAATCAGGCGAGAAGTGTCGCCCTTGAGGCAGTTGCCCATGTAATCTGTTCCTGAACACAGGGGAATGAGAAGTTGTTTTCGTCGCGGTCAAATGCTGCGCGCATGATCTTCTCCTTTCCTCGTTCAAAAACAGGCCGATATCGGCTGGCGCCCATTTATTGCAGATTGCCAATAGACGCAAGGCCCGAGGCCGAACGCAATCGTAACAGGCAACGGATCCCAGCGTTTACGACCCAGTGTCGCCGTTCAGCGCTTCATTGCGGCTTCCCAACAGCGGTCATTGCCAATTGGTAGACGCGATCTCGATATCGCCATCAAGGATTTGGACCTGGCCCATCGCGGAAGCACGTCGGCCGGCATGCTCAATTTCGTCAATCTCAACAAATACTCCCCGACGGGTCGTATCAGGACATGGCCGCCGGAGCGCCGCCCGACACTACGCCCTGCTCGCTATGGACGCAATTCAGAGGCGATGCTCTTTTTGCCACGCCGCTCGGCCGGAAAACAGGATGTCGACCACCTCGTCGGCATAGTTCGCGATCATATGTTCGGAGGGCTCAGCACCACCCAGGGCGGGTTTGGGCTGGAAAGCGGTCAGCATGCCCATGAAGATGGCGGCCAGTTGACGGGGATTTTCAATGACCAGCCCCTCCTTCGCGCCAAATTCTTCCATTTGCTGTTCCAGAACGTCGATCATCCGATTGTCGCGTATGGCCTGCATCTCTTCGGCCACGAGGCGGGCGCTGCCCCAACATTCCCGGATAAGATTCCCGAAGGCCTTCACTTCGGCATTTTCGCTCCAATGCAGCGCGGACCGCGCGAAATAGCGCAACCGACCTTCCAGCGTCTCGCCGCGCGGCGCCTCGCGCTGCTGCGCCATCAGCGACCATGTCTCGACACGTTCCTGCATCATGGCGCGCAACAGGGCGACCTTGTCGGCATATCGTTGATAGAGCGTCGCTTTGGTGACCCTGGCGCGACGGGCGATCGCCTCCATCGTCGCCCCTGCCACACCGTTCGTCAGGAAGCAGTAGCGCGCAGCGTCGAGAACGCGGCGGTCGATCGCCTGCGCCTGTGCACGCGAGGGTCGTCCCCTTCGCGGCTTGTTTTCCAAGACGTCTGATCGGGTCGTTGCGCCGTTTTCCTGTTGCACCGCTTCCATATCCCTTTCCCTGGCGCAAATGACCAGCCCTCCCGGCCCCTAAAACCAATGATGCGAATGAAGAAGGCCCGCCATATCTATACCTATGGTATATTTAATTGACAGATCGTGTTCCGCCGTTGATATCAGATGGCAAGACGATCGGGGGATCGAGGATGAGACAGGCTGCGCCGGCATCGTCGCGTCTCTTTGCCCGGGGGCATAGCGGTAGGGCCCATTTCCCCGTGCTGCCGGGCGCGCGTAATCCAGCTTGCGCCCGATAGAGGCGTTTTCCGTTTTTACGGGGGGACCGAATATGAACAACGGCGACCGGATCGATAGCCTTACATGGGAAGGCGAAAGCGGCTCAGTTGCGCTAAGCAGGCGCGGCATACTCGGCCTATCGGCCGCGTTCGTCGGAACGGTCGGTGCGCTGCCCGCCAAGGCGCGCGAGATGACGCAGGCTGCGTCTGCCCCCCCTGACGGAGCCGTTCACCTCCCCGCCCGGACCATCGCGCCGCCGTTGTCGATCAGCGATGCGGCGCGCGCCTATTTGCGTAAGGGCGCCGATAATCCGCTCGAACCCTATCCTCCCGTCAGCGACGCCGCGGCGTGGCGCAAGAAGATCGCCGACCATGACGCGGGGATGTTGCGCATGATGAATGACGGCGATCTCGTCCTCCCCGGCTTTACGGTGGAAGACCGTATGATCGGTGCGGCAAAGGTCTATGTCATCACGCCGCCCGCTTCCGCTCCGAACCAGGGCAAGCCGCATCTCAGCATCCATGGCGGCGGCTGGACCAGCCTGGGTGGCAAGATCGCCCGCGTTCTGTCGCAGGTGCAGGCACAGCAATATGGCGGCATCGTTTATGCCGTCGATTATCGCATGCCGCCGGATCATCCCTTCCCCGTGCCGCTCGACGATTGCCTCGCCGTCTACCGGGACATGGTCGGGCGCTATCATCCCGACCGGATTCTGGTTTCGGGCGGTTCTGCAGGGAGCAATCTGGCGGCTGCGCTAATGCTCAAGGCGCGTGATGCCGGATTGCCGCGACCCGGCGCATTGCTGCTCGATACGCCAATCGTGGATTTGACGGGCGCCGGCGACAGCCTGCAGACCAACCAGCATCTCGACACGCTGCTGAAAGTCTGGTCGCAGGATGCGAATGTCGCGCTCTATGCCGGGCGGGCGAACCTGTCCGATCCCTATCTCTCTCCTCTGAAGGGCGATCTCTCGCGCGGTTTTCCGCCGACCTATCTGCGGACGGGAACGCGCGACCTGTTCCTTTCCGACACTGTGCGTTTCCACGCGGCTCTGCGCAAGGCGGGCGTCGTGGCTGATCTCTATGTCGGGGAAGCCATGCCGCATGGCGGTTTCGGCGGGAGCACGCCCGAGGATGCGGACGCGGTCGCCGACGCGCTCCGCTGGCTCGCCAAGCACTGGATGTAAGGGAACTACAAATGTTGCGAAGACGTGGCGGGATAGCGTGCTGGCTATCCTTCTGGTCGTTCGCTTTCGACTTTGGCTTTTGCCTGAACTGCAGAAAGACGACAAAATGAAAAGATTATCGCGTTTTGCATGGTTGGGTGCGACGTCGATATCGCTGCTGACTCTGGCCAGCGGCGCCGTGGCGCAGAACGACCCGTCGGCCTCGCTGACCGTGAACGCAGATCGTCCCGGCCCGATCATCAGCCGCAACCTGTTCGGGCAGTTCGCCGAGCAACTCGGACAAGGCATCTACGAAGGCGTCTGGGTCGGCAGGAATTCCAAGATACCCAATGTCCGCGGTATCCGCAGCGACGTGGTGCGGGCCCTGCGCGCCCTGAAAGTCCCCAATGTCCGCTGGCCCGGCGGATGCTTTGCTGATCAATATCACTGGCGCAACGGCATCGGCCCTGGGGCGAAGCGGCCCGCCACCTACAACATCAACTGGGGAGATCCCGTCGAGCCGAACCAGTTCGGCACGCAGGAATATATGGATTTCATCGGCCAGATCGGCAGCGAGGCCAACATCACGGCCAATGTCGGCAGCGGCACCGTGCAGGAAGCCGCCGACTGGCTGGAATATCTGACCACCGACAAGCCGACCACGTTGGCAAAGGAGCGCGCCGGCCCTTCATCCGCTTGTTCTGGTCCGGGTTCCTGAGATCGACGAAGGCCGAGCGCATGCCTACGTTCACGTCGATCACCAGCGCTTCATGCTCGAACGACTGATCTCGAGCGATGTGCAGGACTTGCGCGCCATACTCGGCCAGCGTGCGCGACGAACAGGTCCCGGCGATGACATGGGTGTTGGACATCACCCGCACGCCCGACAGCGGCTGTGCCGGATGGGGCGCCCACGGAACCGGAGCGCTGTCCGCGATCTTGACCATCTCGACAAGCGGGGCCTGTGCGAGGGCCTGCCCTTCGGGATGAGCGAGCCATTCCGCGCGGGTGCGGTGCACAACACCGACGCCGCCCGCCGCGTTCAGTTCATCCTCGAATTCGAAGGCGTTCACTTGCTTGAAGGCCTTGACGATATTGTCCCGTCCGGGAGGACACTTGAGCGCTTGGAGCGCTCGCTCGTTGAGGTGCGGGTAAGCGCCGGTAACATTGAAGAAACGGCCGTCCTTCGTTTCGAACGGCACGAAAGTCATCGGATTGCCCAGGCCGACCGGCGCCTGCAACATCAGGCCGTTGACCGTGGGGATCACGAAATCGCGCGGGATCGGATCGGCGGCGGGAACGGTGCCCTCGCGCTGCGCCATCAGCAGGATCGCGCCGATCAGCGGATTCACGTTGTAAACGGATTCGCGCAGATCGACGGTCAGGTCCTGCCCCTGTCCGGTCCGCTCGCGCCAGATGGCCGCCGCCCCCACCCCTGCGCCCATCGCCGGTATTGCCATGCAGGCCCCAACCCGGAAATGACTACGGACAATCGGATCCGCGCCGGTAAACGTGACCTTGCCACCGCCGTCTGTGGCGCTGCTGCCAATCTCGTGCATGAAGCTTGCGAAAGTGCGGTTGATGTCAAAACTGTCAGCCGCCGATGCCGTCGACGATATGCCCGAAGACACGATTGCCCCTGCGGCAGCCATCCCGCCGATCTGGAGTACCTCACGGCGAGACACGCTATCTGAAGCTGACATGATTAACCTCCTCAAGCACAATCCAAGTATTTGTGGTTAAAGGCATTTGAGGTCGTTGTTGATCAATTTGAACACATTCGAATAAATCGTCAAGTGACTACTAATGAACTTTACGATCAAACTGAATAATGCTTCTTAATTTCATAAGATTTTGTTATTGAAGATTTTTGCAAAATGGCCCTTGGGTTTTTGGCCAAATGGAGGCGAACATCCGCGCAAATGGGCAGGGAGCGGTGTTCCAATCGGGTCTGCGAACACGCATCAAAGAGGTACTCGAGTCGAAGATTAGCGATCTAAAATCGCCGAATATTTACGGGACTTGTCGTGAGCGAAACGCCTGAGGCACGCACGAGGCTGACCCCACTGATCGCGGTTGCCCTCGCGGGACAGGCGATCGGCTACGGGCTTTCCGTCCTGCTGGCACGACGGCTCAGCTTTCAGGAGTTTGAGGCCTATGTTGTCGCCTCTGCGGCATTCGTCCTGCTCGCGACCTTCGCTCCGCGCGGAGTCGAGAAATATGCGCTGGTGCAACTCCCGGTCCTGCTGGAGCGCCGCGAATGGGGCCTTGCGAAGGGTTTCCTGTACTTCGGCGCGCGGCGCACCATTCTGACCGCGATAGTCACCGGGGTACTGCTTGCCCTGTGGAGCAGCTGGTCTCGGACGTCCGGCGATGCGGTTCGCCTTGCCCTGATCGCGACCGGCCTGTCCCTGCCGGGAGGCGCATTGACGCACTATGCAATCGAAGTACTCAGCGCCATGGGGCGACCTGTTCGGGCACTGACGATCTTCAAGCTGTTTGTGCCGGGGCTTACCCTCGCCCTGATTTCCGCGCTGCTACTGCTGACGGTTCGGATCGACGGCACGGTGGCAGTGGCATGCTGGGGAGTTTCATGGGCAATCGCGCTTGCACTCATGATACGTGCAATCGGTGAGGCCACGCCGGCGGCATTGCGGTGCGCTACCCCCATCGCGGAACCGGGGGCCTGGCGCGCCGAGGCTCGACCATTTCTCATCTACCGACTGGCGCTGGCGCTGTTGGGCCAGGCCGGAGTGATCGCGCTCGACCTGCTTCAGCCTTCGGCCGTTGCCGTGGGCGCCTATGCAGCAGCAACGGGTACGGCGGCATTGGTGTCCATCCTCGCGGCCGCCACCAATCGCGCCTATGGCCGCGAACTGGTGTTGCGCCTCAACCGGCGCGATTTCGACGGACTGAACCGCGCGCGCCGCCGCCGCATCCGCATGCTCGGCCCGGTCGTGGCCCTGTTCGCCTGCGCCGCCCTCGCGTTTCCGGAACGGATTCTGAGCCCCTATGGCGCGATCTTTGCAAAGGAGGGCGCCAACGCCTTCAGAATTCTTGCTGTGTCGACGGCGTTCAGCGTCACCCTCTCGCTGGCGCCGACATATCTGAAGGCGCGCCAGCGCAACCGACCGACCTACGTCATCGTGACGGTCGCGGGATTTGGGCAGTTGCTATTGCTACTGACCCTGGTTCCGCGCTTTGGTGCCACCGGTGCGGCGCTTGCCCATGCGCTTGCAACGTGCGGCCTATATGGCGTGTCTGCCCTGATGGCCCATCGCGAGCTGATAGAAGTGCGGAAGAATCGTACCATACGTAGCCAGTCCGAAACGGGCGCATAACTGCCACACATCGTTGAAAGCAGGATGGTCGACGGCAATCTCGCGCTCGAACAGAGACCGCATGCCGACAAATTTTGATTGGGCACTTCTGGATAGATCGGCCCCCGATTCCCACACGACCACGTGAGGGTTTTTTGAAGCAGCGCCGCGGCCGCAGATAGCTTGCGGCCACGGTTTGCTATTTGGCAGCGATACCCAACATCCACGTCATAAGGGCGGTCAAGACCACTAGTCATAAGCCGCCTTTAGCAGGGGTCGCGACAATGAACGTACGGCCGCTCTGCAGCAGCCGGCTTGGAGCCAGGAACGGCGGCTATGTTGGCGAGGGCGGTCAAAACCTGACGCAGTTACCTTTGGCTAGGTCGCCACTTCTTCGATCGCGTCGACGCGGCTGGGGTAAAACGCCACATGATCCCTGATATCCGACACCGCGTCATATGGGTCTTCGTACGTCCAAATCGCGTCAATTGACCGTTCCCCGCCGGTGGGAATGCTATAGTAAGCGGCTTCCCCTTTGTACGGGCAGTAGGTCGTTGTCTCCGAGCGCAAGAGCAACGACATGTCGACGTCCACACGCGGGATGTAAAAGACCGGCGGATAGGAAGCTTCGCGCAAGGTCAGGACGTTGGTGCTGTTGGCGATCTCGCGATCACCCAACTTCACCACAACACGGTTGCCGTTCCGCTCGATCGTGATGGGGTGATCGGGCCCCGGTATCTTGATTGTCTTGGTCGACATGGGGATCTCCATTGACGTTATAATCAGACAGGACAGGCTGTACCGAACATGGGGAGGCTGCCGAGAGATATCAGGGGCGCCGCTTCATCCTGGAGCACGTCCCAACGCTCAACGAGCAGGCATCGACGATGCGCAGGACATCGACCGCAATCCACGCCGTTGGTCGGCCGTTCCCGGAAAAGCGGCCATGCACCATCACATGCTCACCCTCGGCCAGAATTACCCCGTGCTCATAACACAATGTTGGCGGGGCGTTGCGGATCAGATCGAATAGTCCGCCGCGCCCGGGTGAGATTTGCGCGCTGTGCTGAATATGGTCGGGCGAGCAGAAGCGTTCGGCGACAGCATAGCCCCGACGATTGGACAGGGTATCGAAAGCCTCGATCACGAGGGCTTTGGTGGCGGCTTCCTGAGCGGTCGCCATTGCCTTCTCCTTGGAAAGCGCGTTCGCCAGGGCGATCGCGCCGCGGATCGATGGGTCAGGCGGAAAAGCTCTCGCGAGTTGTAAGCGCTTCGTACCAGCGCAGGATCGCGACGTCCGTGTCAGGGATGCCGAATTGGAGGGCGTTGGTTGCGAAATCGATGGTCACGAAGGCGGTGATGTCGGCCGCCGAAAAAGCGGAGCCCGCGACGAAAGGCTGCTCGCCGAGACGCGCCTCGAGGTCGGCATAGAAATCCCGCACGCGCGCCATCCCGCGATCGACCAGCGCTGGTATCTGCGCGTATCCATGCGGGCCGGCGATCGCGCGGTCCTTGAGCCCGGCAGCGCGATTGCGGACGGTCTCCATCACCGGCGCGAAACCTTCCAGCTCCATCCGCCGCTCCCACATCTGGATCAGCGCCTTCTCTATAGAGGTTGAACCAAGCAGCGGCGTTTCGGGAAAGGCCTCGTCGAGATAGCGCATGATGGCGGGCACCTCGCCAATCGCGGTGCCGTCCTCCAGCACGAGCGTGGGGACGACGCGGCGCGGGTTGATCGCAGCATAGGCGTCGGCAAACTGCTCCCTTGCACCGAGATCGATCGGCACTTGGGTGACGGTGATCCCTTTCTCGGCGAGAAAGATGCGGACCCGGCGCGAATTGGGCGAGCCATTCGATTGGTAGAGTTTCAGATCGGCGTTCATGGCAAAAAATCCTTCGGGCAATGGGGGAGTCAGATCTTCGAGCCGCCATCGACATGGACCGTGTCGCCGGTGATCCAGCGCGCCCGATCGGAGGCGAGGAAGGCGATGGCTTCGGCGATGTCCTCCGGCTCTGCCAGGCGCTTCAGCGCCTGCATGCCAAGTGTGAAGTCGCGACCCTGGCCGGTCTTGGCGAAGCTCGACATGTCGGTCGGGACCACGCCTGGGGCGACCGCGTTGGCACGAATGCCCCTGCCGCCGAGCGCGACGGCGAAATGCTTGACCAACGTATCGATCGCCCCCTTGGTCGCTGAGTAAGCGGAGAGGTCGCCGACCGCGGCGTCTGCCGCCAGCGACGACAGCAATACGATGCTCGAACGCTCCCCGAGGATCGGCAGGAGTTGCTGGACGAGGAAGAAGGGGGCGCGGACGTTTACCGCGAAGAGCCTGTCGAAATCCTCGATGGTCGTGTCCTCGATCGTCGCCGAGTGACCGACACCGGCGTTGGCGACGAGGATGTCGAGACGCTCACCGACGATCGTGCGGACCTGCCGGGCGAGATCGTGCGGGCCGCTCGGGGCCGAGAGGTCGGCGCCGAGCGCTTCGGCACGGCCACCGGCATCACGGATTTCCTGGACGACTGCCTTCGCTTCGTCAGCGCCGCGGCCGTAATGGACGAGAACCTGCGCGCCGGCCTTAGCGAGCACTATGGCGGTGGCGCGGCCAATACCGCGCGAGGCGCCGGTGACGAGGGCAGTCTTGCCGTTGCAGTCTTGCATCTTGGGTCTCCTTGGGGCGTGAGAAGCCGTCCCGCGCCAGCCCCCAGGGATGGCGCCGTTCGGTCAGCAAGAGGTTGGGTGGGTGCTTGGGGTGTCAGGCGTTCAGGAACGTCGTGGCGTGCGCCACGAACAGCTTCGGATATTGGTAGAAGGAACCGTGGTTCGAGTCCGGGTAGAGGATGAGCTGCGCGTTCGGCAGGTTCTGCTGCAGCGTGTAGCTATGCTTCGTCGGGATGATGACGTCGTTGCTGCCCTGAACGATGAGCACCGGGAGGGTCATCGTCTTGAGATAGTCGAGCGCGTCGGCGCGGGGTGCGACGTGCTTGCCGATTGCCTCGCCCTGCGCGGCGATCGTCTGCTCGGTGACTGTGGCATCACGGTCCTCGCGGCGCAGCTTGCGCTCGATGAACGCATGGCCGGCGGCCTGGCTGGTCTCAGACGGGGTGAAATGCACCTTCAGCCAGAGATGCTCAGGATTGTCATACTGCTCCGAGAAGATCGCGTTCGACTGGCTCTCCGACATGTCGTTGCCGCGATAGCCGGTGCCGACCAGGATCAGCTTGCGCACCAGATGGGGCGCCTGCAGCGTGATCTCCTGTGCGACGAAGCCGCCGATCGAGAAGCCGAGCACGTCGACCTGGGGCAGACCGAGCGCCCGGATGAAGGCTACCGCATTGGCGCCCATCTCCGGGAAGCTGGCGGGAGTCTCGCCCGAGGAGCCGGCGACGCCGGCATTATCGAACAGGATGACCTCGCGGGTCTTCGCTAAACCGTCGGTCACCGCTGGATCCCAGTAGTCCATGGAGCCGGTGTAATGCTGGTTGAATACGAGCGGCACGGTGCCGGGCTTGCCGAACCTGCGATAGGCGAAGCGGATGCCATTAGCCTCGGCGAACTGCGTCGGGACGGTGTCGTAGGTATATTCGGTCATGACGACCTCCATGCGTAAAAGGGAAGGGGGGCGATCAATGGGCCTTCAGCCCGTGGGCGATGCCGAGCGTGTCGAGCAAATCCTGCGGTTCGAAATAGGCGACCCAAATCGAGCGAGCCTTGCCGTCGGTGACTGCCCAGTGCTCGGAGATCTTCAGCATCTTGTCCGTGCCGGTGATGCCGATGTTGATCAGGGCAACGACCTTGTCGCCTTCAGCCACTAACACCTCGTAGCTGAAGCGCGCGAAATCGAGCACCTCCGGCAATTTCGGCAGCACCTCGTCGCGGAAGAAGGCCGCGCCGAGATGCACACCGCCCCACGGCAGATAGTCGGGCGCGGTCGTGGTGAAGTCAGAGTGGAGATAGGGCGCGAAGTCTGTCAGGCGACCTTCCTTGCCGGCCTGATAATAGGCGTCGACCACGGCTTTGGCGGTGAGCATGTCCATATCGAATACTCCAATGCGCGGTTCGTGCGAGGTCAGCCGGCGGTCTTGCCGCCATCGGCGGTGAGCACCTGGCCGGTGATGAAGGACGCGGCGGGCGACGCGAGGAACAGGATGGCCGCGGCGATCTCAGCCGGCTTGCCGACACGACCCATCGGGACCGAGCCCGCCAACACAGACTTGACCTCTTCAGAGCCGGTAAAGCGGTCGAGCATGCCCGTATTGGTCGGCCCCGGCGCGACGGCATTCACTCGGACACCGTGCCGAGCTGCTTCAAGCGCAACAGAGCGGGTCAGACCTTCGACCGCATGCTTGCTGGCGGAATAGATCGACGCACCGGCGGCGCCCTCATGGCCGTAGGTAGAGGAGACGTTGACGATGCTGCCAAAGCCCTGTCGCTCCATCACGCGCAGCTCGTGCTTGAGGCTGAGCAGCGTGCCAAGGACGTTGGTGTCGAAGGTCTTCGCATAGCTTTCGGCGGTCTGGTCGCCGATCGGGCCGGGCGTGCCTTCCGTCCCGGCATTGTTGATTGCGACATCGATGCGGCCAAACCGGGCGACGGTTGCATCCACAAGCACGCGGACATCGTCCTCGTGGCGGACGTCGGCGCGTACGAAATCCGCCTGGGCACCTAGGCTGCGGAGTTCCGCGACCAATGCCTCGCCAGTCTCGCTGTTGCGACCCGAAACCATCACGTCATTGCCTTGGCGAGCGGCAGCGATTGCCGCCTCGCGGCCGATGCCGGTCAGGCCGCCAGTGATGAGGATGACTTGCTTTTCCATTTCGATCTCCTCGAATTCCTGTGATGAAGACAAGGATTGCCGTTCACGGAAACGCTGTCTCGCGCTCCATGCTCTAACCGGCTGCCCATGCTTCGATGGTGTGGAGATAGGCCGTCATTGCCCCGACGGAAAAGACTTTGTATGTCCGTGAGCGATACCTCATAGGCATGGCTTCAATGGAACTCCGACATCTTCGTTATTTCGTGGCTGTCGCCGAAGAGGGTAGCCTCACGGTTGCAGCTGAAAAACGCCTGCACACCGCGCAGCCCTCGCTCAGCCGCCAGCTCCGTGATCTCGAACAGGAGGTTGGTGCTCAGCTCTTCACACGCGGGGCGCGCGGGATCGAACTGACGCCGGCCGGGCGCGCTTTCCTCGACCATGCCCGGCTCGCACTTGGTCAGGCCGCCGAAGCCGTCGCCGCGGCCCGCCGCGCCGCACGGCCTGCAAAAGCAACGTTCGCGGTGGGCTTCCTCACCGGTCAGGAAGTCGACTGGCTTCCGCACGTCACACAGATCCTGCGTACCGAGCTGCCGAAAATCGACTTCAAGGTGTCCAGCCTCTACTCGCCGGACGTTGCTGACGCCGTCCAGAGCGGCGAGCTCGATCTCGGATTCATGCGTGTCGAGCCTCGACCAGACGTGACCTATCAGGTGGTGGCGAGCGAGAGACTGGTCGCCATCCTGCCGAGCGACCACCGGCTCGCAAGCGGGACGGAAGTTAGCCCCGCCGATCTCGTCGGCGAAAACTTGATCGGCTTCTCAGACGTCCCGCACATCCTGCGGGACGTGGTCGACACGTATCTCCGGCAGAAAGGCGTCGGCGTCGAACCGAGCCATCGCATCGACAATTTTGCGATGGGGATTTCGCTGGTTGCCTCCACTCGGGGAATCGCGCTCCTGCCGGCCTATGTCGAGCCGCTGCTGCCTTGGTCGGTTGTCAGCAGGCCGCTCTCGGGCGACCCACCAACTATCGACCTTGCTGTCGGCTATCGCCGCGACAACCAGTCTCCAGTTCTCGCGACATTCCTCGCGGGGATCGATCAACTGATAGCTGCTGGTCCCGCCGGCTTACGCAATTCAGGATAACTGCCGCTCAGCCACAACAGAACCGCTGAATCGGCCCTTGCCGGTCACACAGCGCTCGAGTTTCGCTCCCCAGGAGCGGGCCGGCAGGTTTCCCCGTGCCTTACCGGGGAGTCGGGCCGTTAGCGGACGACCCATGTAGAGTGGATAAGTTGTACAACCGGTTGTAGCCTCACCCTACTAGGCTGTAGACTCATAAACGCGAAGCCACAGCCGTATTGAAGCGAGTTGAACCATGGCAAGGAAGTTCTCGGCCAGTTTGTCGTAGCGGGTTG
>NZ_SLVB01000015.1 GCF_004341845.1 Novosphingobium sp. PhB165
GCCGGACGATGACGTAGTTGCCGGCGGCGGGACCGCTGATCGCGGCGCTGTCCACCGTGATGGCATAAGTCCCGACATTGGACAGTTCGGTGGCCGGTGTGGAGAGCGAGGCGACCATCGTGTTGGACACCTGATCGCCGTTCTTCCAGCCGGTCGTCGTCGCGGTGAGCGTAGGGTTGGCTTCGCCGAAGAGGCGGCTCTGGTTGTTGGCCGCAACCGTCAACTGCGCCGGATCGATCAACAGCGAACCATCGGCATAGGTGAGGATGTAGTTGCCCGCCGCCGCGCCGGTCAGCACGCCGTTGGACGGCGTGATCGCATAGGCGCCCACAGATGAGAGCACGTTGGCCGTCGTGGCGAAATCCACCGAACTCAGGTTTGTCCTGGTCTGATCGTTGTTGACGAATCCGGTGAGCGTGAAGTGGCTGTTCTGGCCGGCAGCAATCCAACCGGGATTGGTGTCGCCATAGACCCGGCTGTCGCTATCGGCGAGCAGGGTCAGCGGACGGGGTACGATCTCCAGATTACCGGGCGTGTAAGAGACGATGGTGTAGTTGGTGTTGGCTGCCAGCGAGCCGATATTGGTAGGGTAGTGGCCCACGTTTTCGCCCGCCGTCCGCCCCTGCGCCCCGCTGAGCACTGTGGCGGCGCTCTCCCCGTTCTTGAGGCCGGTGACGCCGAAAGTCAGTTCGGGATCGGCGTCTCCATAGGTCTTCAGGAAATTGTCCGAGACAATCGACAGCGGCGCGGGGATGACGGTCAGCGTGCCGTTGCTGAAATCGTACGTGTAGCGGTCATAGACGAACCCGGATGTCGGCGGCGGTGTCACCACCAGTGGATAGGCGCCCACCGGGGACGTCGGTGTCGCGCTGGTGGAGATTGTGGGGAGCGGCAGCTCATAGCCGCTGATCTGGCTGGCGACGTATTGATCGACGCCGAGGAAGGTTGGGCCGCTCCCCTGGAAGGAGAACGCCGGATTGGCATCGCCATATTCGCGCGAAACCGGGTTGGGGGTGCCGCTGAGCGAGGCCTGCCGGATCTGCACCGTGCCGGGCGTAGTCGTCGTGCGATAGAACTGGACTTGCGCGGCTTCGGCGAACTGGACACCGAAATCGGGCGCGAAGAACAAGCGGAGCGCGGCCGTCACGCTGCTGGTAGCCCCGCCGAGCGAGGCGATCAGGTTTTCGGAAATGCTCTGCTGGGGGTGATAGCCGATTTCCTCGGGATCCGTCCCGCCAACGCCGGAAAAGCCCTCAACGCCCCATGCGGCCGTGGTGTAGACGGGGTTGGTCCAGGTCACCACCGAACCGCCTGCCGCCGCGAGTGCGAAGCCGGCCGGGCGGTTGGCGGCAGTCGTTTCGGGCGCAACCGTGTAGGCGCTGCCGCCGATCGAATAAGTCAGCGAGCGCACACCGTAGTCGGAAGAATCGGTGAGCGACGGATCGGGCTGGTTGCTGTTCCCCGGCAGGGGTTGATAGGGCAAGGCGGAGAAGACCAGCGTGTCGAACGTCTGCCCGGCCTGCGCCCCAGTAAGCGCCAGATTTAGCACCTCGTCCACCGGCCCAGTTGGGGCGGTCGTCGAAGTGAACTCCTGCGTTTGCAACAGATCGGTGGTGGTCTGCTCCACGCCGCTCAGGGTCTGGAGCGTGAAGGGATCGACCACGATGCCGACCGGGCTGGTGTTGGAGGCATTGGTCTCGCGGAACAGGAACGTGCCGCTCCGCGCCGAACCGGCCAGGTTCAGCGTGAAATTGTCCCAACTGCCCAGACTTACCGTGCCGCCGATCGCGCCGATATTCTCGGCCAGGATCGCGCTGTTGTCGGCCTGGATGATGCTGCCGGTCGAGCGGGTCTGCATCCACAGCGTGCCGCTACCGGTGGCGATGATGGCCCGCCGGGTAAAGTCCGTCTCGGTCGATCCCACGGTGCCCAGCAGGATATTGCCTTCGGCACGCAAGGCCAGATTGCCGTTCTGCAACAGGATGGGCGCGTTGACGTGGATCTCGCTGTCAGGCCCGGTGGTAATCAGTTCCAGCCCGTTGGGCGATCCGGCCAGAGTGGTCGCGACAATCGGCGCATCGACGGTGATAAGGTTGTCAGCGACCAACTGCACGCTGTTCGACGCCAGCGCGGAAACGACCGTGGAGGCATTGATCGAGGAAAGCCCGACCGCGCCATTCGCCTCGTCCGGTGTGGAGGCGGAGCCGCCGCTGGCAACGATGGCAAGGCTGGTTGGATCGAGCAGCCATGCGCCCGTCCTGCCGAGCGCGCTATAAGTCGAGACCGAGGCATTGGCGCCGATGTCGAGCAGGCCCGAACTGGAGGTTTCGACAAGGCCGCCGGCGGCATTCTTGCCCGTGGCCCCAGCCAGCACCTGACCATCGAAATGAGTCGCCCCATCCGACCAGACGACGACCTTTCCGCCGCCCCCGACACCGGACGCATCGAGCAATGCCCCGGAAGCGACCGTTACGTCATGCGCATGGGCCAACGTTCCCTGCCCGCGATAGTCGCCGCCGACCAGGATCGTCCCGCCGGCTCCCTCACCATGAGCGTCGATGCGCGCGCCACCGGCAAGGTTTACCGATGTCCCGGTGATCGCCACTTGGCCGCCGCTTGCGCCGCCAATGCCGCTCGCATCGATGCGGCTGGCAGCGCCCAGTTGCACTTGTCCGCCGTCCGCCAGCAGGGACACTTTCCCGGCGCTTGTCCCAATGCTCCGCGCTTCCACCACGCCGTCGAGATTGATCGCAAGCGCCATCACGTCCCGCGCGGTCCGGGCGCTGAGCACCACGTTGCCGCCGTCCGCCGAAATGATCCCACTGTTGGCCACGAGCGCACCGGCCTCCGTGGCCTTATGAGTCACCGGATCGGTGATCGCCACCTGCACCATCCCGTCGCCGGTAAAGTCGATGGTCGCCGCCGATCCCGCACCCAGCGTGACCGAGCCGAGGCGGGCCTGAATCAGCCCGTCATTGGCGACGCTCCCGCCCAGCAGCGCAACGAAACCCCCATCCGCGACTTTTATCCGGCCCGAGTTGCGCACTTGCGCGGAGGAATCGCCGGAACCGTTCAGCACCAGCCGCCCGCTATCGAGAAAGCTCCGTTCGTCGACATTGAGCGTAGTGGCGACCAGCGAACCGACATCGATGCGGGCATTGCTGCCGAACACCACGCCGTTGCCGTTCTGGATGATGACGCGGCCATTGGCGCTGATGGCGCCGTCGATCGCACTCGCGGTGGCGGAATGGACGCGGTTGAGCGTGGCCGACTGCGCGTCAGGCTGCGCGAAGACGACCGATTCCTGCCTGGCGACATCGAAACTCGCCCAGTCCACCACGCCGCGCGGGGCCGATTGGGTAACGGTCGTCACCGTGCCGCTGCGGCTGACGGCCATGGTGGACGAATCGTAGACGGCCCCTGCGGGTCCTGCTGATGCGGCGTGGGCAGCGAGGCTGAAGCATCCTGCGAAAACCGAACACCCCAGGAAAAGCGCTTGGGGCAAGCGGATCGTGACCATCGTTGTACACCCTCGTTCGTTTTCGGCCGTACAAGGGCCGGACGAGAATCCGAGTCGTTTCCGAGCATTGGAGCATTGTCGTACGTTAGGTGCTTGAGCCACCGATAGAAATCGGTGAAAACCCTGACCTGCCTCAAGATAACAGGAGGTTAAACTACGGTATGCGACGAAGAATCGAAGTTCCGAGGTTTAGAAAACCGTTACGTATCCTCGGAGAAATGATTTTCACCTAGTGGGCTCGGAAGCGGTCAGGCATATTGCAGTTAAATCTGATGGATTCAACGGCAGCGATCTGGAAACTTCTTCGTAAAACGCTCGGGGACGCCGTGAGTACGGTTGGTGCCATGCAGCATGGAATCGCAGATAGTTCGTGCTCCCTAATTGTCTACGGCGTTAGCCGAGGGTTGTGAAATTCCCGCTGCTGAGAAAGGGACCGGCGGAGACGCGGCGTCTTCATATCGTGGTGAAGTTGAAGAAAATGCATTCGGATGAGAGCACGTGTGATATTTGTCACAGTTATGCCACAAAGTAGTCACCATATTTCTCGTGCGACCCAAGGGGCGGGCCTCACGCGAGATTCGCCTTTCTAACTGGCCCGGCGATCAGTTTTCCAACTCGATTGTCGGGCCATTTTTTTGGTGGTGGAACGATGGGCGCGTATTTGTAGCTAGCGGACAAAGAAAGAGGGGAAAGTCCCAAGGACTTCATCTCTTATACTTTTGTATGGTCGAATTGGCATTTTAGTCCCTTGCCACGACGGCCGCGGACGAGGAGATAACCGAATGATGACCAATCGGGAGTCAAGCTCGTCTCTTTGATTTGCAGGTGATGCAGATCAATTGAAATCCGACAAGAAAGCCATCAAATGACCAAGGGTATTATTGGTGTTTATCAAGGATTCTTGGAGCTGGAGAAGGCTTCCGGTAGTCGTTAGGCGCGCCATTGTCCGCAATTTAGCGTAATTGTGACAATTTTTTAACTCGGATGTGGTGTACAGGCGTCCCTCGTTTCGGCACTATTCTGAACGATAGCGGGCAGGGGAGACGGCTAGGAATTCCGGTTTTACCTCTCCTTCGAAGCATTCACTGGGCGGTGTGGCAGCTCTGCGGACCAGCAGGGGCAGAGCGTCTATGAGCTTGATGTCCAATGACCCGCGATAGGCTCGATCCAGGATCTGCGACCCGATCGGACTTTGCTGGTGCGCCGACACACGGCGAGGACACCCAAGCTGAGGCTCTCCAGCGCGCTTTTGTTGCCATTTACAAGGAATTGCTGGCGAGTCTGGAAGGACCGCTGGGATCGCGCGATGCCGCGCTCGACGCGCTTCAGGACGCCTCTTTGAAACTGGCGTCCGAACCGGAGATCGGTCCGGTACGAAACCCTTATGCGTACTTGCGCCGGATGGCGCTCAATCTGGGACGAAACAGACGCCGCGCCGTCGCCCGTTTTGTGCCCGTCGACAAGACCTGGCTCGATGCAATCGCCGACGAGGAGCCCGACCCGGAAAGAATTGCTGCGGCACGTGCAGATCTTGCGAGTACTGTGGCGGCCCTCGACGAACTGCCGGAGCGGCGGCGCCTCGTCTTCCTCGACAAGTGGATGCACGGTCTATCGCTCGACGAAATCGCCAGATCCCGGGGTATTCACAGGCGCACGGTTCAAAAGGAACTGGAGCGGACCGCCGCCTTCCTGCGGGCCCGCGCAGCGCAGTCTCCTTAGCTGGGCGGCGATCCCGTCATTTTTTTCTTTTGCAGGGGCGCAATTGCCATGGCCCGCGTGTCTTGAGGCGGGAATTACAGGGCTTCCTCCTTCGTTCTCGCGCTTTGCCGCGAACGATCGGTGGTGGCCGGAGCGGTTCGGGCCCAACCCATGCAGGGAAGCGGCCCGGGTCCTCGCAACCCACGGGAGGTCGCAGGTGGCGACATGGAACGCGTGAAGGCGGACCAATGCGGCGGCGCGAGCGGCGCGGCGCGGACACGTTCGATTGCGGCTGCGGTCGATGAGGACCTGAGAGTGGATGCAGATCCTGGCCCCCGCCGAAGAAAACTGGCGTCCTGGCAGGTCAAGGCCGCGATGAACCTGCTTCGCTCGCGGCTCGCCCATCCGGTGGCCATCGCCGAGGTCGCCGGCGTCTGCCGGCTCTCGCCAAGCCATTTCATCAAGGCATTTGCCGATACTGTCGGTGCTTCGCCCTACGCCTGGTTTATCGACCAGCGCATCGCACGTGCGGCTTGGCTGATGCGGACCAGCGATCTCCCCCTGGCCCAGATCGCTCTCGATTGCGGGTTTTCCGATCAAAGCCACCTGACAAGGGCTTTCGTCAAACGCATCGGTTTGACCCCGGCGCGTTGGCGGCACACGCGAACGCGCGGCCTCTGAGGACCTTACTGCTGCGGCCTTGCTTAAGGCATGCGTCGGCCGGGCGGATGAACAGCGATAGCGCGGGCAATCGACAGTTCTTGTAGGTTGCAGTGTTCGCAGTGGGCGATGCGGCAGGAAAAATTGCGGTGTTGCGGAAGAGACGGCTCGGCGTCGGCAAACGCTCGCCGCAATCGCCCTCTTTCCCTGTTGTACTCGCCGGGCGAAATGCGTCGCCAAGCGCCATCGGCGGGGCACGATGCTTCCTTGCGTGCCCTGCGAACGTCGTCATTCGGCAAGGGCGCTCTCGCTGATTGGCTAAGGTTTGGGTTGGTTGGCGGGTGTCTCTGTTCGTGGGAAGCGGCCGAGATGAAATGAATGGTTCGGCAGGGCTCGCGAATGAGGAATGAGCGGCGGGCCAGTAGAGTACGCATGCGAATGAGGTAATCGGGATGCCTGATGCCGCCAGGTTGAGGCAGGCGCAGGCAACCCGACGGCGGAGCAAACAGACTGAAACGGGAAAAGCACTATGCAGTGCGCAAGCCCTAGGACGGGTTGAGCGCAGTCGGGAAAAGGCGAGAAAGATAAAAAATGACTCGTTGATAGAAATAGGTAATACTGGGTCCGGCCCGCGTGTACTCTTGAATCATTCGCCGCTGGTGCGGCTCCTGCGAAAATGGAGGCAGCATGATACAGTTGGTTGCGCCGCCCCCGCGAGTCCGATCTGAACCGAGCAAGCGGTCCTTAGGGTTGCTTGCGTGCAACGGCCGATGACTTCGCGAAACTATACCTGCCGGGATTTTGCCGATGGTGTGGCAGGAGTTCTAGTGAGCCGGACAATGGGAAGCGCCGTCCAGGCTCATCTCGCGTTTCGGGCATTGAACTCACCCTTCATTTGGATTCTGGCGAGGACGTGGCAATCGCGCAAAATCGGCGAGCCTCGCTATTTTCGTGTTCGTGACAGGACATGGCTTTCCGGCACTTCCCAGAACACGCGCGTAACTCGGACAACAACAGTAGGATAGAGATCTATAAAGACCTTTCGAGGCGCAAGGATAGGAGCATGCAGATGACACTTAATGATCTAAAGATTGCTATGATCTGCCCTATGGCATTAAGTCTTGCAACGCTAGCGCCCGCCGCGATGGCGCAGCCGGCCACGCCGTCTTCATTGGACCGCGCAGTCCTTGCTCAACTGGACGCGCCCACGCGGGCAGACGTTGAGAAACGAGCTGTCCGGGGCAATACTGTGACAGGTGTCGTCGGAACCATATTATTGAATAACTATTACGCGGCCGGTGCCAGGAAGCCTGGTCAGGCGTTGACGGTGGTCGCCGTTGATTTCTCACGCGGCGCCGTCGTTTTCAGGCGCTCCGCGAACGTATTTGAAGTGCAGCGCTTCAACCCACACAATCTACAACTTCAACGATGAGCAAACTGGTAGAGACGGCCATTCGCGTGGCCGCCTCTACCTCGTCCTTCCGCTGCAGCCCAACGGCCAGCCGCGCATTGAGCGATCTCTACGTGGCGGGAATAATGTTGCAGATCCCCTGCGGATTACCTTTTCCCAAGTTTTCCAGAGAGCGACACAACACAGATCTGAAAGGAGCGTGGCGATGCCCAAAGCTTTATTTCTGACCGCAGCGGTGATTACCCTTTCGACGCTCTCGGCGTGCGCCGGCACCGACAGCGGGAATGCTTCCGCGCCTCGGCAACCACGGCAATGCTTTTGGGCGAACGACGTGCGTAATTTTCGGGTGGTAGATTCCACTACCGTCAACATTCGAGCCGGACGGGATATCTATCGTCTCGATCTGCTTGGCAGCTGTCCGGGAATGAACTGGAACAATCGATTGGGTTTGGTGACAACCGGGGGGTCGACGATTTGTGCCGGCTCGGGCCTTGGCACCACGATAGTTACTCGCGGATCCGCTGGCCGGGGACAGCAGCGCTGTCCAGTTCGGTCCATTACCGTGCTGACGCCTGAACAAGTTGCAGCGCTTCCAGCGCGCGAGCGGCCCTGAAGTAGGAATAGCCCGGTCTCTTCAAATTGCTTGAATTCCGAATTTTTGTAACGACTATAGGTCCCGCTTCTGAACCGCACCGAGATCGCCGGAGGCCCTAGCTCCCGAGAGAAGGGGTCTACGACGAAGGTTCGCCCGAGGTTTGCGAGCGGGCAATCCGGATGGCTGTGGATCATGAAGGTGATTATCCCGCCCGCTGGGCTGCGGTCACATCGTTGCTGAGAAGATCGGGTATTCCAAGGTTCGCTGTACCGTGGAGCGGCCGATGCGAGATCTTGACCTGGGTAATCCCTGGCAAGCCGGGTGCTTGCCAGGTTGCAGGCAAAGGCGGCACCGAGCACGCTCGATCAGGTCAATCGCCAGTTCCATGCTCCTGTGCCGAACCTGCTCTGGTTTCCTTTTACGTATGTCGCGAATGGGGCGGGGTCGTCTACGACGCCTTCGTGATCGACATGTATGTCCGTTTACGTTGTGGGTGGCACGTCAGCAGTACAGCGCACGCCAGCTTCGTGGCGATGCGCCGGAGGAGGCTATCACCGACCGACGGCCGCGTTCGCCGGGGCGGTGTGGTCCATCACGGCGACCGCGGATCGCAGGGGGGGCAGCCGGTCGTCGCACACCTGGTCGATACTGCAGGGTAAGGAACTGGTTGGAGACTTCTGCAGGCGTCTTCCATCCGAGCGTCATTCGCGGCCGGGTGTTCGTGGCGCGAGCAACTGGATCTCAGCCTATCGAGGTCCGGCTGAGTTCGTTGCCTATCGGGAAGTACTGACTGAGCAGGCCATTGGCGTTTCCGTTCGAATCACGCTGCCATGGGCTTTTGCTGATCGCACAAATGGAGTTTGAGCCCGCTATCGACCCGGAGCCATGCGTGCTGGGGCATCTCGGCCCGTGACCCCCGTGAACGACTGGCGGAGCTTCTTCAACATCTCGCGCATGGATTGGACGATGCCGTTGCGGACGGCTTTGGCTCCATAACCGGTTAGCGAAGGACTGTCCCTGATCTATTCCGCGCTGATACCCTCCTCTCGCGCAGCGTCCATTGTGGCAAGATGCGCTGCGCTACGCAGCGGCCGGCACCCTTCGGTAGTTGCGGGGATCTCGACTCAGGACGACAGCCGCGAGAGCCCCTTCACAAATGTTTCCGCGCGGCCGAGTGACCCATCGCCTGCGGATCTAAGGGGTGGTTGCATATGGGATCACGGCCCGTGTTACGACGCCCTCCGCGCATTTTGCGACCCCGCTGTCGGTATGGACTTCCGAGAATTCCGAGAGAATAAATTGCATATAATCGCTCTCTCAATATTGAGATCGGAATGTGCACGTCGCAATCGTATCGCGGGCTAAGTCATATAGGGATAATAAGATTTCTATTGATGCATAATATTAATCGGTTTACGCATCGGGAGGAGGCGTCCTTCCTATACAGGGGGAGATTTACCGTGAGTTTTTCTCTTCGCGCATTGAGCGGGCTTTGCCTGGTGGCGGGAGCAGCGTCGCTGACGGTGCCAGTAACGGTGTGCGCGCAGCAGACGTCCTCCACGTCCGCTCCGGACAGGCTATCGGAGATGTTCACTTGGTGGAACCAGGCGATGAAAACACCTGGCGGTTTTACCGAGGCTGCATTCGCGCGTTACTTCACGGCGGACGCACCTTTAATCATCAATGGCGGGGAAGTGATGCGTTCCCCAGCGGGCTGGGCCAAGCGCTTCCAGATGATCCAGGCTGCGACCGACGCTGTCGAAATCGTAATGCCCTTTCGCGACAGCTTCGAGGCTGGCGATCGGATTTACACATATCACATCATCCGCAGCCGAGCGGGGGGCAAAGTCTCGTGCATGCTTGCTGCCGGGCATGCGGATCTGAAGAACGGCCTCATCAGCAAAGTTGTCCTGGTGCGAGCCGAGATCGATCCGGCGTCGGACCCTGATTGCTGGAAGCAGTAACGCTGTGGGTCCAGCGGCCGGATCCCTTTTCCCCTCTCTGTTCGCTGCAGGAGAAATTGCATGAGCCGACGCTTGCCCTTGTGGCTGGGAACACTGATGGCCGCGGCGATTGGGCTCGGCGCGCCGCACGCGGCCGGTGCGCAGGACGCGCTGCAACCGGGCGGAGGCGGTCAGACCGCGATCGTCGCTGCCGGCTATGTCGATGTCGTCTCCGGCGAAGCGGTGCCTAATGCGGTCGTTCTGGTGCAGGACGGCCGGATCGCCGCGATCGGCCCGGCCGATAGAGTGGCGATCCCGGGCGGCGCCAAAAGAGTGGATTTGCCGGGAAAATGGCTCATTCCCGGATTGATGAACATGCATGTCCATCTCGGCCTAATTCTGCCCGGCATGCAGATGGCGGAACTTGCTGGCGAAAATGACGCCCAACTCGCCCTGCGCATGGCTGACAATGCATATCGCTCGCTACTAAGCGGGGTGACGACGATACGCCTCACGGGGGATCTACACCACGCGGATCTCGCGCTCGCTCAGGCAATTAACCGGGGGACCCAGCAGGGGCCGAGAATCATCTCCTCGGGTGAGATCGTCACGATCACCGGCGGGCATGGCACGGGCCTGGAACCGACCAACGATGGTCCCGACCAGATCCGCATGGCCACTCGCCGTGAAATTCGCGCAGGAGCCCAGTGGATAAAGATCGCAATCACCGGAGGCATCGGCACGCCGGGCGGCGGTGTGGCCCAGGGATTGATGACGCCAGACGAGATCCAGGCCGCAGTCGAAATTGCCAGCCGCAGCGGTGTGAAAGTCACGGCCCATTCCGGTTCCCCCAATGCGACGCGCGAGGCCGTGGACCTGGGCGTGAAATGCATAGAACACGGCTATTTTCTCGACCGGCCCGTGCTCAAGCTGATGCACGACCGCGGCGTGTGGCTGGTGCCGACTATGATCGTCAGTCAACCCGCCACTTTCGAATTCTTCAAGCGTATCGGCTCGCCAGATTGGTACATGGAACGCGTCCGGGAAGTGGGCAAGGAGCACTGGAAGGCTCTGCAGATGGCCATTCAGGAACATGTGAATATCGCTGTCGGAAGCGATCAGTTTCCTTTCGAGCCCAATGACGGGACCACCGCCACTATCCGTGAAGCTGAGTATTACCTAGAGGCAGGAATGACCCCGCTCCAAGCACTTCAGGCCGCGACTATCCAGCCAGCCCGGATGCTGGGGATGGAAAATCAAATCGGTTCCCTGACCGTCGGCAAGTTTGCCGATATAGTCGCTGTCGACGGAAATCCGCTGGAGAACTTCCACACGCTTCGCAGCCTTGCCTTCGTGATGAAAGGCGGGCGCGTCTACCGCAACGACTGGGATGCCAACAGCGTTACGCTCGCACCGCCTCCTCCGCGCACGCAAGAGGAACCGGCGCGGGCCTATGTAGACGATCCGTTGTTCTAATCAGCCATCTTCGCTGGGCCGAATACGTGGAACCGATCGGACCCTCACCTTGCGTGTCGCTCGAACCACCAATGGAAAGTGCTAACCCGATTTCCTAAAATGCAAACCTGCAGCCGCTTTGTCGCGGTTCTACAAGGAATGGTTAGGCGCCCCTTTCCTCAAACCTGATGGAATGTCAGTTAAAACGCTTGGGGACGGCGGATTGCTTTCCACAATTTGGGCTTCATCGAGAAGTAACCGGGGGGTTCCTGAGCTCAACTTCTCCAAAACGATTGGCCGAATTACCCAAATGGAGTATCTTCTGGTCCGCTGCCGTACCGACCGGGTGACTCACGACTGAGGTCGACGCAGTCTGGCGTTTGCGTTCCGCGCAAGGAGGGCCTTGATGCCTCGATACACAGTTGTCCCGGTAAATCCGGTCGACCTAGGCGCCGAAATCATTTCGGGGGATGCAGGTGTTGTGCTGGGCTTGGTCCATCGTCTTGGCTGCGGCGAGGTCGATGTACTTCGAAACAACTCCTATCTTTTTTCGGTCGAACTGAATGAGCATGGATTTTGGTCAATTTTCTCTAGATCCAAAAAAAAGAGATCGTCGGAGTGTTAACCCTTCCGCATTATTTATTGCCAAAGAATTATCCCGTCATCATAATAGAATACTACACCTGTCGCGAGACGTATTAGTTGTGTAATCTGTATATCGTTCCATATAGAAGCGGAATTATCAAGGCAAATGTTATAAATAATCATGAATATAACGATTCGTTGCCGTTTTCCGAAGAAATTGGATTGGGGAGAAATTTTATTCCGTCTACCGAAGATGCGGACATCAATTCGGGCCGCATACTACGACCTTTCATGCGAGCGTCGTGCTGGCTGGACGGGGTGAACTTCAATCACCGTGGTTCGAGGCGTCTGACGAGGAACGCAGCCATCAGGGCTCTTCCTCAATTGGCAAACCGACACGGCGAAGGGGCCGCCGGAGTGATTAGCGGCCCCCTCTTAGGTATGCTCGGCATCGGAGCGGCATTCTCTGCCGAGACCAGACCTCGCGGTCCCAAAGTCCAACACGGATGACGTCCGAAAGTTCCGATTTTTTCGATTTGCGGAAGGATGAGCGTTGCACTCAAGTCGCGGTCCACTGGCGGACCAGGTTTTTAGGCAAACTGGATAATTCACTGCAGTCGGCCAGCCGCCACAGTTTAAGTCCACGCATGTCTGATTGCTGCGGTGGCGGATACGTCTCGGTTGCTCACCTGATCATGGTCGGACCGTTAGGGCGGCGAGCCTGAGTTCTCACGCCTTTCCTCGCCTCATTTGCCCGTGCCAGTTATAATCATGTTCATGGTCATGTCATTTTACAAGTAAATCGTGAAAGCCGTACAAATTTTTGACGGTTGCGCAATTACCGGATGTGTATTCCGAAAAAGTAGGCGACGCCTGTGAGCAGGAACTGCACGCCGATGCAGACGAGCAGGAACCCGAAGATCCGCGTCATTGCGTCGAGGCCGTCATGACCCAAGAATTTTACCATCAAGCTTGCGCCGCGCAGTATCAGATACGTAATGCCAAGAGTCACCCCCATCGCAATAATGATCGCGGCGTAAATTTCTGGCCATTTCCGCGGATCCATTTCCTCGATTCGCCCCGCAGCACTGAGTACGACGGAGATCGATCCTGGTCCGGCCAAACTCGGCATCGCGATGGGCGTGAAGGCAATATTGCTGGTCTTGGCCTCGACGCCTGATGCCTCAGGCGCAGCCTCTGAAGTTGCGAACAACATTCGAAGACCTATGGTCGACACGATCAGCCCGCCGGCGACACGGATTCCAGCAACTGATATGCTGAAGAAATCGATGATCGCGGACCCCATAAGCAAAAATACGAGCAATATGCCAAATGCGTATGAGCACCCCAATAGGGCCTGGCGTTTGCGCTTTTGGTCGCTGAAGCCTGCGGTCAGCGAAACAAACAAAGGTGCCGTGCTAAATGGGTTCATGATAGGAAGCAGCGCGGCGATCGACAGGAAAACCGTCTCAAGGAAGCGGCCGGTCACTGACGCGGTCTCCATTGAGAGCAAATCGCCCTCTTCTTCCGAACATACCAAACCATGATTTCTCCCTGCTATCACAGAAGAATTCTCACAGGCGACCTGCGCTTCGCTGACACGGGGAGCGCAGGCATGCTGCAGTGCAAATACTGTAGAAAAAGAAACGAGCTTCGTACAGACCCGCAATCACCGGCGCCGACGCGAGCCGGGGTGATATTTATGTTCTGGTTAACCTCCCCAATCTGGCGTACGCAAATGGCTGCGCGTTGCGGAGAGGTCTTTCTGCAGAGACTGGGCATAAGAAGCCATTTTCAGTTTCGCCCGTTCCTCTAGCTTGGACGACAATTCTCCCAGTACCGTTCGATATTGGAGATTTCCTCGAGGTATGAGTCAATTTCAGCGCTTAAATCAAAGCCATACTGCCTATACCTCGTGTTTAACTGATTTAGGACCGTTTTCAGTTCCACCAAAGTTTCACCAGCTTCGAATGCGTGCGCCTGAAGGTGAGGTAACCCCGCGGCTCGGGTTAATTCTTCAAATAGGTTGAGAAGAGGGTTATCCGTCGAGCCTAATGGGATAGGAGCGTTTCCTGTCTGCATTTCGAACCCTCTACATCAAAATAGGTAGCGTCGAGAATCGGCTAGGCAATTATGCCTTAATTATAAGGTAGTTGGAAGCGGGCATCTTTCGACCATTTTGGTACCGGCGTCAGAAAAGTCGATTGCAGTCCCACGTTGTGCAGTGCGGCACTGGAAGTCAACGGGTCAGCAGATTGGACCAGCAATGCTCGGTTCGCCGACCAGCCTCAAAGCGACTGCCTTGCAGTTACTACCGCAGCGCCGAACACTCTGGCCCGCTTCGCAATTTCGCAGAGGTATTGAACTCGAACAACAGCGACATCTGAGGATCCAGACTTTTTGCTTGCGCCGCCGGGAACGAGCAATGCCTCGAACCCGTTTTGCAGATGTGAAAGTAGGCAGAGGTTATGTGTCATGACGGTTCCGAGAATTACTTACCCTCCTATCCGCGACAAGACACACCCCGAAATCGAGCGGCTTACCCCAAGCTACACCAGAATGGGAATGTGCGTGGGTTCGCGCTTAGTCCGAAGTGATGCGGCCGTGGACGCAAACCAATTTTCGCGGGTGCGCAAAATCGAGGATCGGCGCGGTGGTGCCTAAAAACTGGCCAGGATGCTTGACTGTCGAGGCTGGTCCCGAAGATTAGCAACGGGAAAGCCACACCCGTCGATACGCCCCTCGTATGCAGAAGGATCACGGGAAGGCTCGCCGCAGACGACTGTTACCTAGCTTGATCATTTCACCGGGCAGAATTCGGGCTAAAAAGCCCGTCCGCAAATGGGGAAATGAAGTCGGCTTCGCGCGTTTCACTGTAGGCGGCGCAGTCGAGCGTATCCACCTGTCAAATTCGGCGACTGCCCGCTGTGAATAAGCGCCGCAGCCCTCGTTGAGGAGCGAAACCATGCCATTTGGCCGGTTAATGCCGTATTCCCGTAAACGCGGAACAGGACGAGGCGGAAGCGGCCCGGACAGGCAGGAGGAAGGCAATGTCCATTTTGAAGGCGCGGGGACGCGTTTTTCCGTCTGGACCGCTCTCGCTGCTCAGCCCCCCTTGGATCATGTAAGCCGCGGTCGGCGCGATGTGTACAATCACTCGGCGAGCTTTCGGGCATCTGTGAACCAATGCCCGCTACACGAACCGTCAGCCCGGAAGCCGTGAAGATGGACGATCTCGCAAAACCTCGCCGCTACGACCACGCCACTGGCGGCTGGGGTTCGCTCAGCGGCATCGCGCATGTCGAGGCTGCCAGCAAGGCAATGCCGTCGGCCGTCCAGACGCTTGCAGAGCAAAATAAGCCGGGCGGCTATATGTGCAGCTCATGCGCATGGGCGAAACCTCCCAATCCTCATGTCGCGGAGTTTTGCGAGAACGGCGCGAAAGCCACGATCTGGGATCTTACTTCCGAACGTTGCACACCGGAGTTCTTCGCCCGGCATACCGTGTCCGAGCTTTCCAGCTGGGATGACCACGAATTGGAACGGGCAGGGCGGCTTACTGAACCGCTGCGATATGATGCTTCGTCCGATCGTTATGTGCCGGTCGGCTGGGACGAGGCCTTCGCGGCCATCGGCGAGAACCTGAGACACCTCGATCCGAAATCCGTCACGTTCTACGCCTCCGGCAAAGCGGCGCTTGAGCCGTCCTATCTCTATGCCCTATTTGCCCGGATGTACGGGCACAACAATCTACCTGACAGTTCCAACATGTGCCACGAGACGACCTCGGTGGGACTGAAAAAGGTGATCGGCTCGCCGGTCGGGACATGCACGTTCGAAGACCTCGCCCACTGCGATGCAATCTTCTACCTCGGCCAGAACCCAGGTACCAACAGCCCCCGTATTCTCCATCCTCTCAAGGATGCCGTCGAGCGGGGCTGCAAGATCATAGCTTTCAATCCCCTGCGCGAGCGGGGCTTGATCGAGTTCGCTGATCCGCAGAATCCCTGGCAAATGACGGTCGGGAAGTCGACCAGGATCGCTCACCAATACCTCCAGGTCCGACCTGGCGGCGATATCGCTGCGCTCATGGGCGTGTGCAAGCGGGTGCTGCAGCTCGATCAAGAAAGAGGCGACATCCTGGATGCGTCGTTCCTGGCGGCGCACTGCCATGGCTTGGAAGAGTTTCGCGCCAGTGTCCTCGCGACGAGCTGGAGCAAGATCGAGCAGCATGCCGGCGTGACGCGCGCAGAGCTCGAACAGGCCGGAGACGTTTATGCGGAAGCGGAACGGGTCATCGGCATTTACGGCATGGGCCTGACACAGCAAGTTCATGGCTCGCAGGCGATCGGCATGCTGGTCAACCTTCTCTTGCTGCGGGGAAATATCGGCCGAAAGGGAGCTGGCTGCCAACCGATCCGTGGTCATTCGAACGTCCAGGGCCAGCGCACTGTGGGCATCTCGGAAAAGCCGGAACTGGTCCCCATGGACAAGCTGCGGGAAATCTTCGGATTCGAGCCCCCGCTTGAAAAAGGACACACGACAGTAGAATTTCTCGAGGCGCTGCTCGGCGGCCGCGCAAGGGGCTTCGTGGCTCTTGGCGGCAATCTTGCACGTGCCGTGCCCGACCAGTCACGCATACACCCTGCCTGGCGCAAGCTCGAACTGACCGCGCATGTCGCCACGCGGCTCAACCGCACGCATCTCCTCCCCGGCAAGGAGGCCTATCTGCTGCCTTGCCTGGCGCGCGCCGAAGAGGATCTTCAGGAGACCGGCGCCCAGACCGTGACGATCGAGGACAGTTTCAGTCACATCTATGCTTCGATGGGAAGGCGCCAACCTGCCAGCCCCCATCTGAAGTCCGAACTTGCAATCGTCGCCGGGATCGCGAAAGCGACTTTATCCGCCCACCCGCTTTGGCGCTGGGATGAGTGGACCCGCGACTACGCAAAAGTGCGCAGTCTTATCGAGCGCACCTATCCCGACCAGTTCCGCGAGATGAACGCCAGGATGAACGAGGCCGGCGGTTTCTATCGGGGAAATCCGGCCCACGATCGGATCTGGAAAACCGAGAGCGGCAAGGCCGAATTCACCGTACCTACCGTACTGAATGCGAACGGTCTCGAGGACCGCCCCGGCAGATATACGCTGCTGACCCTGCGCTCCAACGACCAGTTCAATACCACGATCTACGGCCATTCCGACCGTCTTCGCGGGCTGAAGGGCAGCCGCATGATTGTGCTGATGAACCCTGAGGACATGCGGTCGGCAGGGCTGGGCGATGGGCAGCGGATTACACTGGTCACCGATTGCGATGAGAATTTCCGCCGGGAGGTCACGCAGTTGTCCGTAACCCCGTACGATCTCCCGCGCGGCTGCCTTGCCGGATATTTTCCGGAGCTCAATCCGCTCGTTCCGCTTAACCATCATGACGTTCTTTCCAAGACCCCAGCAGCGAAAGGGATACCGGTCCGGATCGAAGCAGAATGAATGGTAATTTCCAGTCCGAGTCGGCGGCTTAAACGCCCGCTCTTGCGTGCGAAATTGACCAATCGTCACGAACGCGGCCCTCGGTTCATCACTGCGGCTCTTCGTTCCGTCGCACACCAACTGGACCGTTTCGAGTGAGAGTTCAAAAATGGCGGATCGTAGTGAAGCGAGCGAGCAGTCGCTCGCAGCTGGAGAGCGCTATGACGGTATACACGCTCAAGTTTGCCAAAGACCGGCACGGCCCCGCCAAGGATATTCAGTTCGAAGGCGGCGATCCTGGCGCTGCACTTCAATTTGCCGAGACCGAACCTCCTGATCGCCGAGCCGAACTGTGGGAGGGATCGCGCAAACTTTGCGTAATCAGGCGGACAGGGGATGACGTCTGGCAGGTGGGGACTTCGCTTAACGCGCGCAAAAGCACAGAAGGTTTTCCCCCGAAACAGATATCGTGATCACCGCACTTCAGACCGGCGATGCATGACCCTTCAGCTTACGGACCAGCGTCCACATCTCGGGCGAGCTGGAAACTGAAATGAACAGGAGCGTGCTTTGACGAACGCCGCGATGTGTCCGCGTGACGGAGGATGGAGATGAAGGTATACACACTACGGTTTTCCGAAGATGGCGAATGCCTCGCCAAGCGGCTTGAATTTAAGGCGCACGATCTGCCCTCGGCCCTGGTCATTGCGCACCGGGAAGCGGCCCGCCGCAGCGCCGAGCTCTGGGACGGCCCAAGGAAAATATGCATCATCCGCAAGCCTCCAGAGGCGACCGCCAGTCTGACACCGTGCGCCTTCGGGTATTCCACGCGGGCATGATGCGCAAGGAAAGGCAATGGTGAGGGGTGCGAGTCAGCCTCGTGGGCTGGTCTGCGTAAGGTGCGCGAATTTGGGAGGAACCATTTGTACCCGGTAAAACTACTGTTCGCGGCAAATGATTGGGTGCCAAACAACCAGCGCCTGCCCGTTCTGGTATATCGCGCGGTTGAGAGCGGCAGCTGCGAGACAACGGCGCGCGCGTTCGAGAAGCGGTTCGCACAGCACGGCTGGCCGCCGAAGTGGCGTGATACGATCTTTGAGTACCATCACTACCATTCAACCGCCCATGAGACGCTGGGCATTGCCAGCGGCCGCGCGACGCTGGTCCTCGGCGGGCCCGGCGCGAATTCTATTGAGGTGGAAGCCGGCGATGCGTTGCTGCTGCCGGTGGGTACCGGGCACTGCCGGATCCAGGCGAGCGAGGATTTTCTGGCGGTGGGCGCTTATCCGAAAGGACAGAATTGGGACATTTGCCGGGGAGCGCCAACGCCGGCTGCCCTTGAGCGCATCAGGTCGATGCCAGCCGCTCCGCAGAATCCCGTGAGCGGGGAACCCATGGCTGAAGAAGCGCGCTAACCCGGCACCGACCACGGCACAATGGATCGCTTCGTCGCATAATCAGGAGGGTTCAAGATCGCTGAGGCTTTCTTGGCGCAAGCGTGCAAGTAAATCGGGAACGAGTTGGCTGGCGGTGCACTTAATTGTCACGACCTCGAGACGGAGGATTCCATGACAGAAATATTTACTGACGCAATCGCACTTCTGAAAGCCGATCACAGAAAAGTCGAAGGTCTGTTCGAGAAGTTTGAAAACGCGAAGTCATCCTCGCAAAGGAAATCACTTTCGCATCAGATCTGTACCGAACTGAAAATTCACACAGTTATCGAAGAGGAAATATTTTATCCGAGTTTTCGGGGCAAGATCGACGATGATACTCTCGACGAAGCCTATGTTGAGCACGATGGCGCCAAGATCCTAATCAATGACATCGAGGCAGGATCGCCCGAGGATGATTTTTTCGCGGCGAAGGTCAAGGTTCTTTCCGAAGAGATCAAGCATCATGTCCACGAGGAGGAGATGCCTTCGGAGGGAATGTTTGCCCAGTGCCGCAAGACCGGCGTCGACCTTGTGGCTCTGCGCGACCAGATGCTGGCGCGCAAGAAAGAATTGCTGGCAGCCGCGACCTCGCCTGGATTGCCGGCCGCGAAACCGACCACCTTGGTTACCGCCTGATGGAGGCACTCATGTCCAGTACGGAAGCTACCGAAGCCAAGCGCGGCGCGCTTGGCGGTGTCCGCTCCGAAGAGGTCAATCCTCTCCGGCTAGAGGAGGGCGAGTTAGACTCTGAAAAATTCGGTGATCGGCCCCACGCCGATACCGCGACGCCCGCAGACTACCTCGCGCTGACAAAGAGTTTCGCGACATGATGAACGATTCCGACAAGCCGAGTTCGCGAAGGTTGGGGCGTGCCGGCATCTTCGTCGTGGCGGTCATCGCTGCCGTTTTCGTGGTGGTCTTCGTTGGCCGCAATATCTGGCATGCTGAAAAGGAGACCCAGGAAGAGCGGACCGGCGTGAAGGAGCAGAATGGGCTCAACTGAAGGGAACAAAGTACGCCGTGCGTGGCTTCGCCAGCGGCTCAAGCGCACGAAAGCGCGATAGGCACAATTCGGGACCCCTGCAATCTGGAGGTCCCGCGCATTCGGGCGTTGCAACAGGCACAAAATGGAGGCGGTAGATGGCGCGTTTCGGATATAAGCTCATGAGCGAGGAGCATGGCCCCAAGGCGCTCGTAGACAATGCGCTCGCCGCCGAGAGCGCGGGATTCGATTTCGTCTCGATTTCCGATCACTACCACCCGTGGCTCTTCGACCAAGGCCACGCCTCCTTCGCCTGGAGCGTGCTGGGGGCAATTGCACATGCAACCTCTGGTATCGGGATCACGACCGGATTGACGTGTCCCATCCTGCGCTACCACCCCGCGATCGTTGCGCAGGCCGCCGCGACAATTGGGGTCATGAGCGACAACCGTTTCTCGCTGGCGATCGGGGCGGGCGAGCGCCTCAACGAACACGTAACCGGAGAGCATTGGCCATCGATTCCCGAACGCCATGCCATGCTGGAAGAGGCCATCGATATCTTCCGCCTGTTATGGACAGGAGGTCCTCACAATTTCCAGGGCGCTTACTTCACTGTTGATCACGCGCAGGTTTTCGATCTTCCCAGTAAACCTCTTCCCATCATTCTGGGAGTCAGCGGCTCGGCATCGATTCAACTTGCCGCTTCCAAGGCGGATGGGATTATGACGACCGACCCCGATCCACAAATCGCTCAAGGCTTCTCGCGCGGCCCCCGATACGTCGAAGTTGCTCTTGCCTATGCGCCGAGCGAGGATGAAGGGCGAAGAACCGCGCATGAACGGTTTCGCTTTTCCGCGTTTGACTGGTCAGTCAACAGCGAGATCCCCACGGTTGAAGGTTTCGAGGCCGCAACAAAGTTCGTGCGGCCGGAGGATCTAGCTGACAAGATTCCCGCTGGGCCGGATCCGGCCCAGCATCTCGAAGCGATCGGGAAAGCGCTGGACGCCGGCTTCGATCACATCGTCTTAACCGGCATAGGACCGGATCAGTCCGGCTTTATCCGCTTCTTCGAGGAACGCCTTCGTCCCCATCTTGTCGCAGAATGACTGGTCGGCGGTTCACGCAGTCAGGATTTGCCCCGGCTGACGACCCCGCGAGGATTGGTTGCCCAGTAGAGATGGCAGGGCGGAACATTCCACCATTCGTAGCCGCTGTGGAGCGAGGAGAAGTAGCGCTTGAGCAGAGGTTTCAATCGATTTCTCATCTGGTAGGCCGCAAACATGCCGTGAGTGCCAAGTACAGACGCGCTCGCATTCATGATCTCCTCGGCGAGGTAAGCGTCGAGCGTTGAAAAGGGAAGGCCCGAGACAATACAGTCTGCGGCGCGGGCGCCCTGATCGCTCAGGATATGGGCGACATTCTCAGCCGAACCCTGAACTACTCGCAAACGGCGGTCGCTTATCGACGTCCGCAAATGGTCGACGAATTTCGTGCCCGGTTCTATTCCGATCAATCTTGCATCCGGCCGCATGCGCGCCAGCGCCGCCGATGTGAAGTGCCCGGTTCCAGGACCGTACTCTACCAAGAGGTCGATCTCGGACCACTTCAAGGGCGCCAGCACGGTGGCAACCATGCGCGAGGTTGCCGGAAAGGCGGATCCGACTTTGGCGGGGGCACGAAGAAATTCTTCCACGGCAATCCGCGCGGCACGTTTACGTACCTGGAATCGGCTGATCGACATCGGCATTCCTTTGGTGGGGGCCGAAATTCAACCGCCGAGTAGCGCCCGGTGTTCCTCCGGGAGTTTCAGCCCTCGATCGATTGTTGCGAACCGATCGACGAGCCGGACGTTCATTTTTAAGAGGCAGCCACATCGGTGGCGCTGACAACCACGGAGGTCATCGATGGTGCTCAAAGCCCTGGCGATCAATTGCACGCTCAAGTCGGACCCGGCTGAAGCTTCCTCCAGTGATGCCATGATTGCAGTTTTAAAGCAGGCGCTCGCTAAAAGAGGGGTGTCTGTTACCGAGACCGTTCGCATTGCAGCGCTCAACATATTGCCCGGAGTTACTTCCAACGAGGGCGCGGGCGACGAATGGCCGGCGCTTCGCGAGAAGATACTCGCACATGATATCCTCATTTTTGGGGGACCGATCTGGATGGGACAGATCGGAAGCGTAGCCAAACGCGTTCTTGAACGCATGGACGCTTTCCTTGAAGAGACCGACGAGGCGGGGCGCATGCCCAGCTACGGCAAGGTTGCCATTGCCGCGATCGTCGGCAACGAGGACGGCGCGCATTTCTGCTCTGCCCAACTCTTCCAGGCGCTCAACGATGTCGGATGGACAATTCCTGCCGTCGCGGCGTGCTATTGGGTGGGCGAGGCCATGGGCTCGACAGACTTCAAGGATCTTGATGAAACGCCTGAAATGGTCGCCAGGACCGCCAATATGGTGGCGGGCAATGCTGCGCATCTGGCCACCCTTCTGAAGGCGGCGCCTTATGAAGGTTAAATCCACTCAAGCTGGGAGCTCCAGGGAAGGAACCGAAAATATGGCCGATCAAAATGAACATGACCTCGGCGAAGGGGTCTCTGCCATCATTAAGGGCTATGCGAAGCGACTTGCAGGCGAACTTGCGCCGCGTCCCGATCTTGTCGTGGAGGGCGAGAAGGAACAGACTGAGGCGCTTCGTCGGATACGTAAATCACGCTCGGCCAAACCAATCGGGAAAAAGGACTGAACACGCCGACTGGCCCCTGAAATACCCAGTTCCCAATCGGAAGCCAAACCGAATTGGCGGGCGAAACTGTGCAAGCTCGGGGGAGGGGGGAGATGCTGATCCTGCGCGGGACGGTAAGCTGAAAACGACGTCGTGGGAAAATTGCGCCAGCAGCCGATCGAGATCTTAATAATTTCCAATCTCGCGCCGCTGGTGGGCGAAGGTATTGCAGTCAATGGAGAGGTACTAACCGGTTGTCGCCATTTCGCCGTCCCCTGAGGCTGACCAAGTCCGCTTCGAATGGGAGCCAGAGGTCAATTTTCCGGGGAGTAAACCAAGCAAAAAGGCTCTCCGCTGATTTCGCGTCGAACCCCTTCGACAAGCCGCAATTCAGCATAGCCGAAAAGGAGAGCAGCTATATCAACGGCTCATGCCGTCCGCGAGCATGCACACAAGCCTGACGAGCTCTTCAAAGTCTTGCTGGGCCCAATCGCGAAAAAGTTGCTCTGCCATTTTCTCGCGGGCCGCATCGATGGCGTCAGTCGCCACCTTGCCGCGCGGCGTGATCTGCGCCTCTTTCACCCGTTTGTCAGCGGCGCTGGCCCGGCGCTTGACCAGACCCAACTCTTCCAGGCGTGCCACTTGGCGGCTCACGGTGGTGTAATCCCGTCCCACGCGGCCCGCAATCTCGACTACACCGACCGGTCCCAGCCGCTCAATCGAGACGAGCAGGGGAAAAAGAGCTCGCTCCAGCGAAAGGCCGGCGGCTCGGAGCATCTCCGCATCTCGCTCCGGCTCGTTCATGACGCCTACGATGTCGATCAGCGCACGGTGCAACTGCGGCAGTAACTCCCTAATATGTGTATTTTGCACTTTTATCGTTGACACTGGCCCACCTCCGCAAGATAGGTGCGTTATACACATAGGAGTGTGACATGGAACAGCCAGCCGACGTCGACGTGTTGATCTGCGGAGCGGGAGCATCAGGGTTAACGCTGGCTATCGACCTCGCCCGGCGCGGCGTGGCTTTCCGCATCATCGAGAAACTTCCAGCTCCGTTCGCCGGGTCGCGTGGCAAGGGAATCCAACCCCGCTCGCAAGAGGTATTCGAGGATCTGGGCATCATCGATCGCCTGTTCGCACTGGGCGGCACCTATCCGCCTCAGCGCGAGTATCTATCGGACGGCAGCTTTGCGGATTCTGTTTTGATGGAGGTATCCGATCCCAATCCCGCCGAGCCTTTCAACCAGCCTCTGATGATCCCCCAGTTCGTCACCGAACAGGTGCTGCGTGATCGCTTGGCCGAATTCGGTCACCAGGTCGAATATGGCTGCGAACTGACCGGCCTTGAACAGGGGGCGGACGATGTCACTGCCCGCCTGACGACCACGGCACAGGAACGGGTCATCCGCGCCCGTTATTTGGTCGGCGCGGATGGCGGACGCAGTTTCGTGCGGTCCGTTCTTGGCGTTGGTTTCCCGGGAAAGACTCTGGGCGTGCGAGCGCTGGTAGCGGATGTGACGCTTGAAGGTCTATCGACAGATGTGTGGCACCGCTTCGGGGAGGGGGACATGGAGCGTCAGATCGCCATCTGTCCGCTCGCCGGCACCAACCTCTTCCAGATCCAGGCCCCCGTGCCGCTGGAAGGCCCTGTGGGCGTAAGCGCGGCGGATCTCGACGTCATGATAGCGGATCGGACGGGGCGTAGCGACGTCAGGATCGGGATTGTCGGCTGGGCATCCGTCTACTCCATGAATGCGCGGCTTGCCGACCGATATCGGGTCGAAAGGATTTTCCTGGTTGGCGATGCAGCCCACACCCACCCGCCCACGGGAGGGCAAGGACTGAACACCAGCGTTCAGGACGCCTATAATCTTGGCTGGAAACTTGCTGCTGTGCTGAACGGCGCACCCGTTAGTCTGCTCGACAGCTACGAGGAGGAGCGGCGTCCCATTGCGGCGGGAATCCTCGGCCTGTCGACCGGCCTTCTTACGCAGATGCAGCAGGGCGTGATGCGAAGGGGCCGCGAGGTCCATCAGCTTGATCTGAGTTACGCCGGAGGATCGCTTGCAGCAGCAGACTGCGATAGCGGGTTAACGCCGAAAGCTGGAGACCGCGCGCCTGATGCCGAACTCACGGGCGCCGCGGGCCAAGGCCGACGTCTTTTCGACCTTTTTGCAGGACCGCACTGGACTTTGCTTCGATATGGTTCCGTAGTGCCGGAGGTCTCCGCGCGGCAGGGATTGAGAATTCACGGGATAGGACCTGGGTGCGAACTGCGAGACAATGGCGGTCAATTTCAAAGGTTCTACGGCGTAAAGACTGGAGATTGCGTCCTCGTCAGGCCCGACGGTTACATCGGCCTCATCGCAGCCAGCGCGCGCATCAGCGATATTGAGGACTATCTCGCCAAAGTGGGTCTCTCGCAATGATCCTTTATCAGTTCTGGAGATGACCAAAACCATCGCCTGATCGCCCGCCGGCGGCTGCCGCTGTCGGGGTGAACTCCTTCCCGCTGCCAATATCGTGCAAGATGTATTTTTCCTCAATTACGGAAGGGTTTGCCCGGCGGCCATGACTATGCCTGGTCCCCACGGTTTTGCCAGGACGAATGAACAGCGATCGTCGAGCGGGACCGCCCGGTGGCGGAGGTCGCAGATCAGCGGCCGGGGCTTCCTAAGATGGGCATATTGGGACCACGCTATCCCGCGCCCGGGCAAGCCGGAATGCTTAAGTAAGGCCTGTCCATAGGTGACAGAGACACGGGTGTCGTGAGGCGCCATATTGTTCTTGATTCGCATTAGCGGTCACTTTATCAGCGCTCCCGCCGCTTGGGGGGAAGAACGTGTTTGCTCGAATGCTTTTAACTGCCGCCATGCCCGCTTTGGCTGTCGTCCCCGCTTACGCTGCAGAGCCCGCCAACGGCGATGATCAGGCGCAGGCGCGAAGGGATATCATCGTCACCGGCGCGCGAACCAACCAGGTAAATCTGAATGAAAGTGCCTCGGCCACCGGCCTCGATCTTTCGCTCCGCGAAACCCCGCAATCGGTAACGGTTGTCGATCGACAGCGGATCGACGACTTCGCCCTGACGAATGTCAACGACCTGCTCGAACAGACCGTTGGTGTCACGGTCCAGCGCAATGAGACCGATCGCACCGAGTACACCTCTCGGGGCTTCGACATCACCAATTTCCAGGTAGACGGCATCGGCCTTCCTTTGTTGGGCGCGGTAGATGGCGATCTCGACACGATCCTCTATGAACGCGTGGAAATCGTACGTGGCGCGAACGCGATCATGACCGGTGTTGGCAATCCGTCCGCCACCGTGAACTATTTGCGCAAGCGTCCGACGACGACTTTTCAGGCAAACGTCTCAGCTTATGCCGGATCTTTCGAAATGTGGCGGCTTGAAGGCGATGTCTCCGGCCCGCTTAACGCCAGTGGCACGCTGCGGGCCCGCGTCATTGGCGCGCACGAGGAACGCAATTCCTATCTCGATTTCAACAAGGTCAATCGCACCGTTGTGGGCGGTTTCGTCGCGCTGGATATCACGCCGGATCTTACCGCCACGGTCGGCTATACGCGCCAGGAAAACAAGGCCGATGGGATCCTGTGGGGCGCCCTGCCGCTTATCTACAGCGATGGCACGCGTATCGCCTATCCACGTTCTGCCAGCACATCGGCGCCTTGGACTTATGCCAATGTTCTGAGTGAGAGCGCTTTCGGTGAACTGACCTATCGGTTTGGCGGCGACTGGTCGGTGCGCGGGGTCTTCACGTACAACAACACCGATTCCAGGGCGAAGCGACTCTATGCGTCAGGTACGCCCGATCCGGACACCGGGCTGGGCATCGTCGGAAGCGCCGGCATTTATCCCAGCCATAACCAGCAATACTTGATCGATGGCTACGCATCCGGCAGCGTCGAACTGTTCGGTCGCAGTCATCAACTCGCCTTTGGCATGTCGAATGGCTGGCTGCGGAGCAGCGAGTACGAAAGCTATTCTGATGCCGAGATCGATTACGGCGACATCCGCCAACTCAGTTCCTTCGTCCCGCCGGAACCGGATTTTCCGGAAATCGTCCTTCAGGGGCAAGAACGCAATCGGCTGACGCGGGTATATGGCGCGATCCATCTCAATTTCATGGACCGATTGAAAGGCGTGGCGGGCGCCTCCGCCGTGTGGCTGAAGACAACCGGCGATTCCTACGGATCCGACCTCGCGCGGGACGATCACAAGGTCAGCCCCTATGCCGGGCTGCTGTTCGACCTTACCAGCAATCTGACGCTTTATGCGAGCTATACCGACATCTACGCGCCGCAAAGCCAGGTAGATATCGACAACCGGCGTCTGGATCCTGCCAAGGGCACTTCTCTGGAAGCCGGCCTCAAGGGCAGCTGGCTGGACAACCGGCTCTCCGCGACGGCCGCCGTCTTCAAGGCCAAGCAGCGGGGCCTCGCCAGTTATCTCGGCACATTCGATGGAGAAGATGGCCCACTGGGGCTTGACTATTATGAACCGCTGGACACGACCTCCAAGGGCTTTGAGGTCGAGGTTTCCGGGCGTGTGATGGATCATTGGCTGCTGAGCGGCGGCTTTACGCACCTCAAGATCGAAGACGATCAGGGTTTGCGGACGCAGAACCAGATCCCGCGCGACAGTATCAAATTGGCAGCGACGTATGAAGTGCCCGAATGGCGCGATCTCAAGTTGGGTGCACAGTTCCGCTACCAGAGTGCGATCAGCGGCACCGACGACAGTGCAGGTCTGCCAATTTCCCAAAAGGGCTATGCAGTCGTGGACGTCCTGGCAGGCATCAAGCTGGTCGATCACGTCCAGGCCAGCGTGAATGTGCGTAATCTTACCAACGCGAAGTATCTGAACTCGCTGGCATGGGGTCAGGCATTCTACGCCGCTCCCCGCAGCGTTATTGGCACGATACGCTTAGATTACTGAATATCCCGGGCGCCGACTTGATCTGGCGCTTGGCCTCCTCGGCGCGCAAAGTTGAGGAGCTTTTGCGCGCTGTCCCACAACCGATGTTGTGCCGTCCCGGAACCGATCTTGATCGCACGTTGATGCCGAGCGCTTCAAGAACGAGAGGAGGGCGGGCTCGATCCCTCACGTTTCGATCGTTGAGTGCCCCAAAAGACGTGCCTCTCATTGAACGAAATGATCTTGCGGAATTGGGTTATGGTGGCAGGTGGGACGGCCTCGGTCCAATCGCTTTCCATGCTTGTCACGAGAAAGCCGTGCTCATCGGCCCCGAGCCCAGGTTTCCTAAGCGGGCGGACGTTTGAGCCGTGATTATGGCTCCTCCCGATCGGGGGCATCGGTATTGCAGGGAGCAACGTGTGACGCGGACTGTTACCAGGATTCGAGTAGCGCAACACAGCGAGATCGCCGCAGTCCCGCAACCGATTCTGGCCGGTTTGACTTTTCTGTCGTCGAAGATGTCAGGTTAAGCCTGTTTGATCAATTGGGCCGTACCATCGCGGTTCTCCTGATCGTCACGCTTGGGCCGGCAATCAGATGGCGAGTACGCGATAGATTTGGTCGCTGAAGCCGCGGAACAAATCGATACCAACGCGCTAGGTCTCTCTGCGTGGCTTGGCGAGGGATTGATTTAATTGCTTAATAAGGGAAGGTTGGCTAACTGGCTCGTAATCTTTGAGAGGGGTGCTCATGACCGCCAAAATACGCGGAATCAAAGGCGGACGCGTCACGATCTACATTAGTCTCGCGATCGCCACTACGCTCGTCGTTTTGCTCGCGACTGATTTTGCCGTTCTTTTGAGCGAACAAAAGATCGATGCCTCAAAGGTTCCAAGTAATTATATTGCCGCACGCAGTGCCACATCTATTCCCTCGAAATTGTGCACATATTTAACGGTGGTGGGTGTCGTCGAAATCCCAAAAATACGGGGCGCCAAACATTGCGCAATTTTTGAAGTAATTCCTGACGACCATCGCGCGAAATGGGATAGTTTTGAATGAGAGCAGATACGAAGATAAACGCTTCATATTATGCTCGACCTGGCTCGATTATGCCAGAACTTGTGTAGATTATTCGGCCAGTGCATCGCAAGTGCGGCGTGGCTCATGTGAACCAGCGATCTCCCTTTCGCACAAATCGCCCCCATGGCGGATTTTCCAACCAAAGCCTGCTGACCAGGGCCTTCGACGAACGGGCCGAATGCTGCCGGCAAGAAGGTGCCAGACACGCGAAGTTCGGCCTCTTACAAAGGCCAAGCTTGAGGCAAGAAGCGCGGGCGAGCGGAGACGCGGGCGCCCAATGATCGCGATGGCCGACGCGGTGAGGAAAAATTGCAGAGCAGCAGCGATACTTGTCGCTTCCGGGACGAGCTTGGCGCGATGGTTTGACGTGCGCGGACGTGCCCGCCCCGAGGACGGGCGTTGGCCTGCGCCATCAATGGCGCGCTTGCCTCACTCCCTTTAACATCGTCGTTCCGGCAAGAGCGCGTGCGTAGATAAGGGAGAGGTCAATTGGCGGGCGGCGGAAGGGAGCGGCGCCGCAGAGGGCTGAAGATCGCAGACGAGGCGTCGCCCGTTCAGGAAGTCGGGCGCCAAATCTGGGAAGCAGGAAATTCGAGGCGGGGGCCGCCAGGTTGAGTGGAGACAGCCTGGGCGAGCAAGCTAAGGCTAGCGCGAGCATCAGCGCATCCGAATTGGAGGGCCGCTGCCGTGGCGCCGCGAGCCCGACGTCCGCGCAGGTTCGGGCCGGTGGCTGGGCCGCAATGCAGGGCAAGCTGTGCACGAGGTGCCGGGCAACTCGGCCGTTTGCGGCGAAGGCACCACGAGGGGCGCGATCCCCCTTATCCGCGAATCGGAAGCCTCGCCTGACTAAAGGTGAAAGAGGAGAACCGGCACTGGCGGGAGCAGAACACAATTGCCGCTTACGCACGACGACGAGACGATAACTAAGGAAATGAAAGCCGAAACGTTCCAACGTACGCGGACCGACGGGAAATCGTGCGCACCGGTACACCACCAAGGGAGTGAGCCCCCTATGGTGGGTATTCAAGATCTGAAAGATTGCGGCAGGTGCGATTGTCGCCGCTGCCTTCGCGGCGCCGGATCGCGCGAGGCTTGAACGATGACCGTGCTACGTGGTCGTTGTGGTGAGACGCAGATAATTCAGTTCGAAATACCGGACTGCTTCGATTGCCCGCGGCGCGCCAAATCCATGGTTGCCGAACCAGCTGGCCTCGAAGTTGTCCCTGGAAAGTTGGGTGACCAACGAGCAAGCTGCTCACACTTTCCCGAAGAGTGACCCGCATCACGGTTGGTTGCGAGAGCGCCTCCTATCATGAGGTGTATAGCCGACGACGCTCGACGTCACCTTCACGCAGGAAGACCATGATAGAAAAAGATAGGTTCGACGTCATTGCTCCAAGCGGACAGCGGCGCACCATTGTGGAATGGCAACGATATACCGAGTTGCGCCCTCTCAGCGACCCAGGCCAAAAGGTTCCAGATACAGAGTTTTTCACCGACACTGGCTATGACGCATCAGAAAATTCGGACGGCACGTTCACCACTTTTGACTCTGACGAGATTTTCACGAGAGTCTGAACTCTGCGTGGCAGGGATGGGTTCTTGACTGCCCAATCGTCCGGAGGCTTGGGCGGTGACGGTGCAAATGACCGTGCCTGACAGCTGGGTCCGCGCGAGGGTCTTTACCTGTCAGTCTAAGCGCAATTTGCGAGTGCGCCGCAAGCAACCGGTCGCGCTCTTGGCGCAGCGTGGCCGGCCGAAGCGAAATTGCAATTAGTAGATCGGAGCGGTGCCGCCCAACCCACGGTGCGAGTCAAATTTGCCGTCTTTTCCCCTCGAACCACTCTTTTCGCTCGAAGGGATGATTGAGTATAGGGACGCGGAAGACGCGGCCGAGCGCACCCAGAGCCTCTTGAGAGAGGTGCAGGTCTTTTCCGCCCGAACCAATTCGCTTACCATCCGCAATAAACTTGCCACGGATTTTGCCTGCCCATCACATTCTACAGACGGCCGCAATTTATCGCCGCCCAGAATCGCGTTTGGCATACGGCGGACGAAAACCGAGCGTGGTCAACTCATCTCCGCTCCGGGATCGAACATTCGCCGCGCTCCACGTCCGCGGACCGGTTTCCCTTATTCGCGATACGGGCGCAGCGGCAGGCCATACCGCCGCGCGCATGCCGGCGAACGCCCGGCGATGATCAGGTGCTCGCGGGTGGGCGCCGCGTAAGGAGCAGATGGCGGCCAAACGGGAAGAGGCCGTTCCCCGAAAGGAACGGCCTCAATTCGATGCGGCCGGGAAGGGGGAAGGCGGCACCGGACTGCCTGTGGGACAGTACCGACTTAACATCTCGCCAGGAGGAGTTGTTCCCGTACTTAGTTGTGACAGCCTTCGATCTGGCGTGGCGGCACGGCGGACGTACGCGCTTTTGAGACCGCATGTCCGGTCCTCCGCCGAGATGCTCAGCGCCTGGCAATATGGAGGGCGGTTCACGCCATAATCAAGAACACCGCCGCCGCCCCATTCCCGTTCATAGGGCCGGACCAGCGATGGCCCTGCTTCGGGAAACGCCAGACGACAAGATGCCCTTAGGTGCTGGCTCGCTGACGGGCCGCACGGATGGCAAAGACCCTGCGCGCCAGTATCCGCACCTCTGTGAAGGCCCCACTCATCCCTGCGGTTCCCTTTGCGAAACGGCTGGCAATCGCCGTGATCAAAATGCGTATTGATTGAAAGTTGGCGATGCTTCGATGGGCTTGCGGATGGTGCAGAGCTTTTTGGTGCCTTCCCAGAGTTCAGCGCCTCGGCGGGCCGCCTCGCGGTGCGCAATGATGAGCGCACTCGTCAAGTCCTCAGCCCTGAATTCAAGGCGCCGGGCAACGCCGTCTCCGTCATCTGAAAAGCTCAGCGTGTAGATCTTCATTAACTTGCTCCAACCTCTACCCAGGAATTTGCCGCGTATTCGTAACGCGTTTGCCTCAATACTTTCGGGAGGGGTTTGCGCTGATGCGGTTTGCGTTGAAGCGTTGCATGCAAACGCCACTCCGCCGAGTTTTACATTTTTTTCCATGTTTGCGGCACAGGACACCGGTTTCCTTGAAAGAGCATTCACATTTTGAAAGATTCGGGGAGTATTGGAGTCACCAGTTTCGGCTAAAGTGCCTGGGCTTGTGTCACCGCCAAGCCGGCATGAAGGCCGAGCGTATGGCGGGCCCTGCGACCGCAGTTGGCAGGAGGCGGCGGAGTGTATACGACTATTTCCTTGGTCGACTACAAAACCAGGCGCGCGTTATTGGCTCTCCCGCCAAGGTCCGGCGGGGATGCCGCGACCGGCGAGCAGGACTGGTTCCTGCATGGCCTGTCCGGGTGATGCGGGCAGTGGGATCATGCATCCTTACGCCAGCGTTCCATGGCCGCTTCATGGGTGCTGCGCGCCTTCTCGAGGCGGGACGAAAGCCTGGCCCGCGCCTTGCCCGCAGTTTCGCGCCGCTCGGCAATCTCGTCAGCGATCCGCTTGCGCTCGGCCTCGAGCTCAGCCAGTTCCTCGGCGAGCGCTTGGTCGTGTCTCTCAAGCTCGGCTTCGAACGCATCGAGGGCGGCGCGGCTCGGCCGCGGGGGAGTTGGGCGTTTGCGGTGTATTGCGGAAGGCCGGCCGGAGGTTCTCGGGCTGGATGCTCCCGGTGGCTTCTTTGATCCGGCGTTCGCCTTGGGAGCAGCTGTTTGGGTAAGCGCCAAAAGGTGCTCCTGCGGGCTGCCGCGCGGAACCTTGATGACTTTGCCGGGATCGGCAAGCGGCGCGTTCATAAACGCAGGATCGTCGACCTTTTCGGCCATGCCTTGCAAAAACAGATTGCTGTCCGCGCCCCAGGCTGCAAGGGCAGCCTTCTGGCTGGGTGCTGCCACGTAGGCATCGAGGAATCCCGCTGGCGTCCGGAATACTTCAATTTAGCTGGCATTGCTGCACTCCCGGTCAAGGAGCGCGTCACAATAGCGATGGTTCCGGCTTGCGCACGTTCCGCGTGCCGTGGCTCGCGGCAGGCACGGCGCGCGGGGCAGCAGGATCAAGGTCGCACCATTCGCCCAAAGCACGGCCGCGGCGGTGAGACGGCCGGCCGAATTTCTTCTATGCCTAGCCCTGTGTCTGAGATCTGCCTTCAAGGGGGCGAAGCCTCTGCGCATTCGCGCCCCATTGTGAGCGGACTATTCGTCGCCGGCGGCAATGCCGAGCTTCTTGCGGGCTCGGGGTGCCAATCTGGCACCTTCCGGCAGTCCGGCGGCGGTAAGTTCTACCTCGTCCCGGCAAGCAGCAGCCTCCGGCTTCGCCTTTATGCCTGGTTTGCGGCCAAGGCCCAAGGAAAGCGCGATCTGCTTGCGGCGCTCGGCATATGCCGGGGCAATCAGTGGGTATTCGGCGGGAAGGCTCCAGCGGCGCTTGTACTCCTCGGGGGCGAGTTGGTGTTCATTGTCGAGGTGCCGTTTCATGGTCTGGAGCTTGACTCCGCATTCGAGGCACGTGATGCCGTCAGGCTTCACCGAGGCTCGGATCGAGACCGCCGGAGTCCGGGCTTCAACCGGCTCCGGAGCCTTGCCGAGAGGGGCTAAAGAGCCGTAGACTGCCTCGATCAATCGGGGCAGCTGCTCTGCCGGCAGAGTGTTGTTGGTCGCGTGTGCGGTGACAATATCCGCGGCGAGAGCGAGGATCGCTTCATCGGTCATTTCTTGTTCCGTTACCCGAATTGTTGTTTCATTTGATTGACGGCTTGGCATCACCCATTCCGCAAGTGGCTGGCAAGATGCGAAACCAATTTTTTCTGCGAAATATTCTTCGAAGCGTATGTCTCGTCCGTGCAGGAAGGGTTTGCAGGTCCTAACCTTGTTATTTCAGCCCTGATTTTCTGCCTGGGCAATTCTGCGACGTTCCAGGGCGCATGGATAAATTCGGGTAGAATTCGGGGGCCAGCTTTCCGGGAGTCTCGCCCACCCCTCGTTTCGGACAAAGTCTCATTCCCGATCCCGGCACAAAAAGGCCCGGCAGCGGAGACCACCGGGCCAGCGGAGGGAAATTTGGAAAGAGAGCCCCTTGGGGCGCACGAGGATGAATATAGAACGAGAAAGCGTCATATAGATCACGTAGGGACTTTATTACTGGGCATGCAAAAGGATTTCTCTGGCGCAGCTGTCTAAATTTAACTTGTCAGTCCAGGATTCCGGCACCACAGCATTCCGTGAGCGACTTTCCATACAGGGGTTGTCATGGGGGATGAAATTCTTGTCGAGATCATCGGTACCCTCGCTGCGTGGGGTGTCCTATTGATCGTAACCACGCCATTGGTCGGGTTTGTGCTGCGCGGGCTGGAAAATAGCGATTGGCTATCGCAGAGGGCCGGCGAGAGCGATGCAACACTGGCGCCCCATATCTAGCGGGATCTCAAGGATCAGCGGATCATCAATTGCGCGGGCGTACTCTTCGCGGCCGCGCTTATCATGGCGGTGTGGTGGTTTTCAAACGCCGGGGTCGCGCTGGTAACGCTTGCGATCATGTTGGCACGGGTGCCGGACCTCAATTGGGAGATCGGCAACGGCCGAAGGTCTGGACGCGCCGATTTGCGCAAACCGCCATTCTATAAGGCGGCGAGCGTAATCCTGTGGGCTGCCTTGCCGGCGTTGTGGTTATCGCTCTATCACCTGAGGTGAGCTGGGCTTATCAGCCATATGGCAACGGCTCCGCTGAATTCACCCTGACGGTTCGCAAGAAATGTTCAGGTTGTTAGAGGTCGCAGCGGACTGGGCGCGGTAGCGGGCCGCTTCCGCGGCACGGATTTCCTGTTGTCGCCATTCCTCAGAGCGGCAAGGACAACTGCTGCGCGGCCGCGTGAGCGCGGGTCCTGCGGGACCAGGGTTCGTCGGTGCTTTCGACCTCCAGCCTGTCCTCCCAGGTTCGGCACAGCGAATAGGCCGCCGCCGCAGAACTGCCGGTCCACACCTCCCAGTCTTCCGGGGCAAGAATGATTGGCATCCGGTCATTGAGGCCGGCCATCTGCGGATGGCCCGGAACCATGAGCATAGTGAAAACCTTGCCCCACTCAGGCGAGTTCCGCCAGATCCCCGCGAACGCGAATGTCTCTGCACTCGGAAGCGAGAACCAGGTTCGGGTCATCCGGCCTTCTTCGCCTGCGGCCTCCGCCCACGCGCTCACGGGTATCAGGCATCTGCGACGCTCGAAGCTCGCGCGCCAGAACCTGGAGCCCAGTTTTTCGCTGCGCGCATTGTAGACGGCATGGGGCTTCAGTTTCTTGCCGGTAACCTTGCTCTCGTCGGTGCGCGGAAAACCCCAGGTCATCGTGCCAAGCTGTCCCTCGGCAACGACAAGCCCGGGATCCGTCGGGGCGACGACATCGGCAAGGTTCGCGCCATCAACGGTCTCAGCGCCGAACAATGCTGCGATCGCGCTTGCGGGACTGGTCAGGCGGTAGAGGTTACAGATGGGACATTCTCCTCCTGCTGCAAGATATGACTGCACCGGCAGCCATGCAAACGCTTGCGCCCGCGAATGCGACTGGGTGCCGCGCGGCCATCCGAATGGAAATCCTCATCCTGTTTGCCGCGCCGCGGCGCGGCGCAAACTCGCCGGCACCAGCCGCTTCCATTTCGAACAGGGCACCGGCACATGCGGAAACGACAAGGCCGATCGTGAGCGGGCGGATACCGGGGGCCTGTAGAGGCGAGCCGGTGAGGTCCGCTATTTCCGATTCGGCGTGCGTTGCAGCCCGGGACCTGCTCCATGACCTGATCTCGCCGCCGAAAAGGCGGCCGGTGCCCGCTTTCCCAAAGCGAACGGCACGGCACATTTCCAAGACTCTTCCGCCGCTTGGCGAGTGAGCGATCAATCCCGATCGAAGATGCCCGTTGACTCGCTGTCGCACAAGAACAAATAGGGAACTTCCAATTTCCCGGAGCCCAAGGAGGCCCTTCATGACAGAGCGAGGGGCGCGTGCTCATCTGCCACAACTGCGTGCCCGGATCGCCGAGATCGAGGGCGGTGAGCGGCGCCAACTCGGCGTCCTGCCTTTCGGCCTCTCGGCGATTGACGAGCGCCTGCCCGGCGGCGGCCTGGCGCTCGGATCGCTTCACGAAGTGGCGGGCGGGGCGCAGGGTGTCACCGATGGCGCCGCCGCCGCGCTTTTTGCAGCGGGGATCATGGGTCGTACGGGCGGGACAGTCCTTTGGTGCATGACCCAGCCCGATCTCTTCGCGCCGGCTATCGCGCAGGCCGGGCTCGACCCCGACCGCGTCATCTACGTCGAGGCACGCGATCAGACCTCTGTTCTGGCCTGTTTCGAAGAGAGCCTTCGGCATGGCGGCCTCGCCGGCGTTGTCGCCGAAGTCCCGCGCCTTTCCATGACAGCCTCGCGGCGCTTGCTGCTCGCGGCAGAAAGCAGCGGCACGATCGGCATTGCGCTGCGCCGCTGGCGGCGACGTGAGGATGCCGCGGACTTCGGTCAGCCTACTGCGGCGGCAACGCGTTGGCGCGTGACGGCTGTCCCTTCGAAGCCCTTGCCGGTTCCGGGCCTCGCCCGGCCGCGCTGGTTCGTCGAGCTTATCCGGTGCCGGGCTGGAGAGTGCGCCGACTTCCTTGTGGAATCCTGCGATGCGACAGGTCGTCTCGCTCTTCCTGCCGACCTGGCCGATCGACCGGCTGCGGCGCAGGCTTGGCCCGCACGCGCCGCCTCCTGAGACGCCGCTGGTTCTGACCGGCATGGATGGACGGCGCCGCGTGTTGACCGCGGTCAGCAGCGCCGCGCAGCCGCTCGGCCTCTACACGGGAATGGCCGTGACGCAGGCCCAAGCACTGGCTCCGGATCTCATGCTGCTCGATGCCGATCCGGCCGCTGACGCCGAGGCGCTGGAGAAGCTCGCTGTGTGGTCCCAGCGCCGCTATTCGCCGATCGTTGCGCTCGATCCCCCCGACGGATTGATGCTCGACATTTCAGGCGCTGCCCACCCGTACGGCGGTACGGCAGGCCTCCTTGCGGATATCCTGCAGCGGCTCGCCGATGTCGAGACGGCCGCGCGCGCTATCTGCGCGCCGACTTACGGCGCCGCCCATGCCCTTGCGCGTTTCGGGGGCGAGGCCTTGCGCATCGTCGATCCGTCCGGGCTCGCAGCCGCGATCTCGGCGCTGCCGCTCGGCAGCCTTCGTCTGGCCGCCGACACCACGGAAAAACTGCGCGTGCTCGGCATCGAGACTATCGGTGAACTCGAGGCGATGCCGCGTGCCTCGCTTGCCCTGCGCTTTGGCTCGGAGCCCGGCAGGCGGCTCGATCAGGCCTATGGCAGGCTCGCCGAACCCTTCGAGCCCGTCGAGGCGCCCAGCCGGATCGAGGTCGAGCGGCGTTTTGCCGAACCCATCGCCGCGCCCGAGACGATGGCGCGCTACACGCACAAGCTGGTCGATGACTTGTGCCGCGATCTGGAGGAGGTGGGGCTCGGTGCGCGGCGCCTCGATCTGCGCTTCCATCGCATCGACAATGCGGTCGAGGCTATCCGTGCCGGCCTTGCGCGCGCCAGCCGTGACAGGAAGCAGATCGGCAGGCTGCTGTGCGACAGGATCGAGACCGTCGATCCAGGCTTCGGGATCGAGCGCATGGTGCTCTGCGCCCCCGTCATCGAACCGCTTGGTCTTCGCGCCATGTCGAGCCTTGGTGAACGGCCGGTGCCCGAAGTGTCGGCGCTCGTCGACATTCTGGCGAGCCGCCTCGGCGAGGAGCGGCTCTACAGGATCGCTGCTCGCGAAAGCCATATTCCCGAGCGGTCGGCTGCGCGCATCGCGCCCATGGCCGATCCGACATTGCTGCGCTGGCCCGAGCGCTGGCCGCGTCCGGCCAGGCTCTTCCCGCGCCCAGAGTTGATCGAGACGATGGCACTTCTGCCCGATCACCCGCCAGTCCATTTCGTGTGGCGCGGAATGCGGCGCCGGGTGGTGCGGGCCGATGGCCCCGAGCGCATCTACGGCGAATGGCATTTGAGCGAGGCAGAATGGCTGAGCGTGCGCGACTATTTCCTTGTCGAGGACGAGACCGGCGCGCGCTATTGGCTCTTCCGCCAGGGCGACGGCGTGGACGCGGCGACAGGCCGGCAGGACTGGTTCCTGCATGGTCTGTTCGGTTGATGTGGGTCCGATCGGGTCATGCGTCCTTTCGCCAGCGCTCCATGGCTGCCTCATGGGCGCCGCGCACCTTCTCCAGGCGGGAAGACAGCTTGCCGCGGGCCTTGGCCGCAGCTTCGCGCCGCTTTTCGATCTGGTCGGCGATCCGCTTGCGCTGGGCTTCGAGCTCCGCCAGTTCCGCGGCCAGCGCCCGGTCGTATTGCTCAAGGTCGGCTTCCGTCTCGTCCAGCGCGGCTCTGCTCGGCCTAGGCGCAGGTGGACGATCGGGGCGTTTGCCCAAGGTCTGGCCGGACTCTTCGCTGGGGGGCTTGCCTTTCTTGGTCCGATCTTCACTTTTGGGCGCGGTTTGGGCAAGCGCGGCAAGGTGTTCCTGCTGACTTCCGCGCGGGGCCTTGATGACTATGCCGGGATGGGCAAGCGGCGCTTTGGTGAATGCGGGATCGTCGACCTTTTCGGCCATGCCTTGCGCAAACAGATTGCTGTCCGCGCCCCAGGCGGCAAGCGCGGCCTTCTGGCTGGGGGCCGCCACGTAGGCATAGTAGAAGCCTGCGGGCGCCCGGAATACTTTCAGTCTGGCCGGCATCGTTGCACTCCCGGTGAAGGAGCGCGCCGCAATACCGATAGTTCCTACCCGCGCAGGTTCCCCAGCCGTAGCTTACGGTTGGCACTCCGCACCGGGACTGGCAGGATCAAGACAGCAGCATGGCGACGGGATACCCGCGGCTGAACGGCAAGAATGGGTCGGTTTTGCTAGGGGAAGATCGCCGGGAATGGGACCTAGCCGACAGTCGCCTTTGGAGCGGCCGGCCAAGGTAAGCCGACGCTCACTCCGCTGCTGCGCGAGCCCTGGTCTGCGGCTTGCCATGGGACCTTCGCGACTTTCTGGTTCTGAGTGCCCGACACAAGAAACCAGACACTCCCAACGTTCAGCTTGCTAAAAATCCATCGGCAGCAACCGCCCGAATTCAGTCATTCGGCAGCCACTTTGACGATCCCGAAAGCGGCCGGTCTGTGTCGCTACGCCGCATGGACAAACGTTTGCCTGAACGACGGGCAGCTATCGGGGATTTCCGGAGCCCCCTGAATGGCAGAAATGTTGGGGGAAGCGGACAACAGAGGCCTCAGATAGGATAGGTGGCTATGGTGCGCCGTCAGCCATCGCGTTTTCGCTTCTTGGTGACTGCTGTATTTTTAGATTTCAAATATTCTTTAGTAAAGATGAGTCTTCCGTTTTCACCGATGGTAAGACCTCCTTTGATGGCTGCACTCATGTATCGCCATACCCGAAATATGGCGAATAGCGTCCAAATGGTAAAGAGAATCCACGCCAACTTAATCGCGAGATTATTCCCAATCAGTATAGCCGTTAAAAGGAGTAACGTTGTCGGCAGGGCCAAGGCACGATAATTACCTTCCTCCCAACAACGATCAACCCAATCTCGAACAGCCGTGTAGATACTCACCAGTCAGGCTTCCAGTAAATCAGTCCGATGCCTGAAATGCCAGCCTTGCGGAATTTACGCAATGTCGGTGAAGCGGGCGCTTAATCTGCCTCAGGCTTATGTCCGCTTTGTTGGCGTGTCCGGAACGGCACCTTCCAGATTAAAATAGCGAAATGCTGCCGTTCGCTTGCGGGTGAACTGGACTGACGGCAGCCGCCCGAATTAAGACATTCGGTGCGCCCTAGACTTCGGCCTATAGCTGCCGTTCATCCCTCGCCCAGGTCGATCCGTACGTGGTCTAGCTTGCCGGTGAACGTGAAAGGAGGCTTGTAGCTGAAGTCCACCGGGGCCCCTCGATCCAAACCCACATCAAGACCGTCAAACGATGAGAAGGCGACGGGGACTGTTCGCTCCAGCCTTCCTTCACCGATCTTCTCCTCACCGTCGAACAGCGCGACCGTCGCACCTTTTCCGACGCCGTCGCCGTCATAGACGAACTTGGCTCTTACCGTCTGTTGGCCGGGCTTCAGCGGGCGGCCTGAAACGATCCGCGTACGTTCGAGGAAGAAGTTGTAGCTAAAGACCAGTCGGTCACCTTGAACGTACCAGCCGATTCCCGCCGTGTAGCCGCCAATTGTAAAGAGCATGCCTTCGGCTCCGGTCTCGGGTATGTCCACCTGCGCAGTTAGATCGAACGAGATGTTCGTTAGGCTCGGTGCGGCACCTTCCATGATTCCGCCCACACCTGCCCGGTAGGTGAACGACCTGCGGCCTTTGCTGGGGTTAGGCACTTCCTCGGGCTTGATCCGTGCGGCAAGCGGTCGCGTGTCGACTGGAAGGACATGATTGCGCGCTGCTTCCGCCCACCACAGTTCCTGCAACTGGCGCAGCTTGTCAGGATGCACCGTGGCGAGGTCGTTCGCTTCCGAGAAGTCCTCGTCGATGTGGTACAGTTCCCACGGTACAGTATCGAGATCGAGCGCCGACTTTTGCGCAATCCACGGGACATTGGCGAGAGAAGCGGCGCACCAGCCATCATGATAGATCGCGCGGTTGGCATAGATTTCAAAATATTGGGTCCGGCGGCGCTCAGGCGCTTCACGCCCGTCGAACGTGTAACAGATGCTGACGCCTTCGATTGGATCCTGCTGAACGCCGTTGAGCATTTCCGGGGGCGTGATCCCGGCGACCTCGTAGATCGTCGGCACAATGTCGACGACATGATGAAATTGCGTGCGGAGTCCCCCCGTATCCGTGATCCGCGATGGCCATGAGACCACCATCGGGTTACGCGTTCCGCCGAAGTGCGAGGCCACCTGCTTGGTCCATTGGAATGGCGTGTTCATCGCCCAAGCCCAGCCGACCGGAAAATGATTGTGGAGCTTGGGGCCGCCAATGTCGTCGATATGTTCCAGCGACGTTTGCCACGGCAACTCGAAGCCGTTGTAGTAAGTCACCTCATCAACCGTACCGCTCAGCCCGCCCTCGGCGCTCGAACCATTGTCGCCCACCACATAGAATACGAGCGTGTTGTCCCAGTCGGGCCGTTCACGTAACGCATCGAGGAATCGACCTATTTCATGGTCGGTATGTGCCGTGAAGCCGGCAAATGCCTCCGCCATACGCGCCGCCAGCCGCCGCTGGTCGGGCTCGAGCGAATCCCATGCCGGTATCTCGTTGGGGCGCGGCGTGAGCTGCGCATCCGCCGGGATCACGCCGAGTTCCTTCTGGCGCGCGAAAGTCTCTTCGCGATATAAATCCCAACCGCCATCGAACCTGCCCTTGAAGCGGTCGATCCACTCACTGGGCGCGTGATGAGGTGCATGCGTCGCCCCCGTCGCCAGATAGGCGAAATACGGGCGTCCGGGCACCGCCTGCACATTATCAATCCACCGGATGGTATGGTCCACCAGATCGGTCGTCAGATGATAGTCGGGATCGGGCGAGCGCTGCACGAGGCTGTGGTTCTCGTACAGCATCGGGTCCCACTGGCTAGTCTGACCGCCGTGGAAGCCGTAGAAATAGTCGAAGCCCCACCCAGTCGGCCAGTTGTCGAACGGACCGCGCGGGTTGATGTCCCACGGCGGCGTGTTGTGGTTCTTCCCCAGCCAAGCGGTCGAGTAACCGTTTTGACGCAACACCTCGGCCACCATGCCGGTGCGTTTCGGGATGATCGCGGTGTAACCATCATAGCCGGTCGCTGACTCGGCGATCCCTCCAGCCGCAGCGACGTGATGGTTGCGGCCGGTAAGCAGAGCGGCTCGTGTCGGTGAACAAATGGCCGTCGTGTGGAAGCGGTTGTAGCGCAGTCCCTCTGCAGCGAGCCTGTCGAGCGCTGGCGTTGGGATGCCGCCGCCGAACGTTCCGAATTGCCCGAAGCCGACATCATCCAGCAGGATGACGACAATGTTGGGCGCGCCTGCGGGTGCGGTAACGGGCTGGGGGATCGAGGCAGGGTCGGAGTCTGAGACCGTCCGCCCTACTGCTCCAATGAAGCGGTGATCGGGTCGCGGCAGGACGTTCGGAGTACGCTGCGGCGCCGACATTGCACTAAAAGAAGCTTTCGGATCCAACTCCGGCATCGCCAGACTCCGCTCAGATTCCTGTTGGAAGCAGTCAGTTGTGCGGTGCGGCGCCTTTTGCCGGTATCAGGAAAAACCCCGATACCGACAATCGCCGATGCTGAGCGAGTGGTGGAGTGCTGAAACGATCCTGCCGGGTCAAAAATCGCTTCGCGTTGCCAACGCTTCCGAAGCACTCAATCGAAAGGCGGGCAGAACAGCCAGTCAGCGGCTCGGCAGTTGCGTCGCTGCAGCGGAACGGCAACTTCTCACAAATCAAAACTTTAAAGCCGCCGGTCTCCTTACGGCCAGTCTTGGGTAGCCAGAACGGAAAAGCTGACGGGCCGCACCTTGGGAGTGAAAATCGGCGGCTGAGTGACTGGCAAGGGTCGGTTTTGGCGGGACCGCGCCAACAGCGTCGTTATCTCCAATCCCCATCGTGCTAAACGCTGCCGATCATTTTGACGGTGCGTTTCGCCAGCGCCCGAAAATATGCGAGGAGATGAGTATGACGTTTCAACGGCCGCCTGAGCATGGGCCGCAGTTCGAAGCTATGATGGCGCAGATTGACTTCAAGCTTACCAATGAAGGCGTCGATATCCCGACGCGACCGATGCTTGCGGTGCGCGAGGTTTCGATGACGTATAATCTCAGCATGCCGCTCGGTGGCGACACCATGCGTATGCCGCCGGAATTGCGCGAGAATGCGGCACTGAGCGAAGCGATCAATCAATGGTACAAGGACAACTACGGCGATCGGCTGAAAGAGGATCATGCCCGGGTCGGATGGTGATCCTGCTCGATGGAGATCTCTATGTCCTGCGCGTTCCTCGTGTCTTCGGCAGCGTGAATTTCGTTCTGACGCGCCAGTGGTTGCCTAACCCGGGGATCGGGAGTGGCACCGCAACCTGCAATATCACCCAGCTTGTTGACGGGATGACCGCAGCTAAGGCCGGGCGGCTGTCCGATGCCGCGCTCAACACAATTGGGCGCGCGTTCGAGATCGCCGTGCCTGCCACGTTTACGCTTGAGAGCACGGGCCATAATTTGATGTTCATCGCTCGTGGCGATGTCGAGGCCGCGGTCAACGGTCTGATGGCGCGTGGCGGCCGCTATGGAGAATCGAAATGGGCTTCGCTTCAGGCCGCCGAAAAGGTACTCAAGGCCGCGATCGATCGCGAGGGCGCTAGATACGGTTTTACCCATGGGCTTGCTGCCCTGTGCAAGACGCTCGCCGATACCGGCCTGGCCTTTAACGCCGACGCCCAAGTCGCCGCGATTCAGTGCAAACCGGGTATTCGCTATGGTGAGGAACCTTGTATATGCGACGAGGCACTGGCAGCCCACCGCGCATCGCTTGAGCTGGTAAATGTGCTCCGTGAATCAGGCGCGAAGTTCGAACTGGGTATTGGCGGACTCCAACGATCGGGTTGAGGGGCCGTTTCGCTTTTTCGGGATCTCAAGCCTCAACCGCTTTCGGCCAGTCGCAGCGTCAGGATTGAAAAAGCCGCCGGTCCGCACTTGGGAACGAGAAATTGGTGGCTGAGCGACCAGCTAGGGTCGGAAGGCGAAGCCGGGCGAAGCGCCTATTTTCCGCTCCACCCGCGACATTCTCCTTCCCGAAAATTTTGTGAGCACGCGTTATACGGCCCAGTTATAGCGCGTTAGCGCCATCATGAAGGCGAACAGAAAAGCATAGCCAAAGCGGTCCAGGCGGACGAGCTCCTGACCTCTCTTCGCCCGAAAACGGCCAAGTATCATCATCATCCCGCCCGCAAGAACCGGCGTCACGGCGAGGTTGACTAGCCGGAGGGCAGGCTCATGGATTGCCGAATGCGGTAAGATCAGCAAGCTGATCCCACCTGCGGCGACACCGCTCAGCGTGATCCACGCGGCCGCGATCGGTGGTGAAGGCAACCATCGGTGAACCCGTGCCAAACCACGCAGGCCCAATTCGCAGCAAACGTTGATGATAAGCTGGAGCAAGATCTCACTGATGAATTGGAAAAGGATTTCAAAAAGAAATTCCATCAAAAGGAAGTCCGTTTACGAATATGACGTAGCCCTCATGGTCACAATGTCGATGCACTGCAAATCGGCTAAATCTCTAATGTCCGATGTAGAAAGCTGCCGGTACACTCTCGATCAGCTTGGGACCGAGGAGTGGGGAAGCAGACCGTCTGCACTTAAGCATCCGAATTTGACGACCGAGCGGCCACAAAGGGTCGACAGCCACTGAAAGCTCATGGGACGTTCCTGTCGGTTGCCGACGTTACTAAAGGCGTCCGACTCTGCCGATAGCAGCCGGTCGTTCAGGCCGGAATTTGTCCGCTCGCTTTAGACAGCGTCCTTGCCTGCATAGCGATCAGTCGCACGGATCAATTGATCGAGAATGCCGGGTTCCGAATAAGCGTGGCCCGCCCCTTCGATCAGGTGGAAATCCGCCTCGGGCCACGCCTTGTGAAGCGCCCAGGCGTAGTGTGCGGGGCAGGGCATGTCGTAGCGGCCATGAACGATCGTGCCCGGGATCTCGCGCAGTTTGGTAGCATCGCGCAGCAGTTGACCCGGCTCGAGCCAACAATCGTGGACGAAATAGTGGGTCTCCAGCCTTGCGAACGCCAGCGCGAAATGATCCTCGTCGTGCTGGGCGCTCATGGCAGGATCGGGCAGCAGGGTGATCACCTCGCCCTCGAACAGGCTCCAGGCCCGAGCGGCGGCAATGCGCTCCTCGGCCGTGCCGCTCGTCAGGCGGCGGTGGTAGGCTTTCAGGATATCACCGCGCTCGGCCTCGGGGATCGGGGCAATGAGACGTTCGTACTTGTCCGGGAACATCTGCGAGACGCCGAACTGGTAGAACCAGTCGAGCTCCGCCTTCGAGCACATGTAGATCCCGCGCAGGACCATTTCGCTGACGCGCTCCGGATGGGTCTGCGCATAAGCGAGCGCAAGCGTGGAGCCCCACGAGCCGCCGAAGACCAGCCACTCTTCGGCGCCGGCAAGCTCGCGTAGGCGCTCGATGTCGGCGACAAGGTGCCAGGTCGTGTTCGCGTCCAGTTCGGCATGCGGCAATGACCTGCCGCAACCGCGCTGGTCGAACAGCAGGACGTCGTAGAGCGTGGGATCGAACAGACAGCGATGCGCCGGCGAAATGCCGCCGCCGGGCCCGCCGTGAAGAAACACCGCCGGCTTGGCGCCGGGCGTGCCGCAGCGCTCATAATAGATGGAATGGCCGTCGCCGGTGTCGAGCATGCCGGTCTCATAGGGTTCGATCGGCGGGTAGGGAGTGCGAAGCATGGTCTCTTCCTGCGTGATTTGGTGGAGTAAGGGAAGCGCCAACTCCAGGGGGAACGGCCTCGGACCATCGCCGGCCGGTGAAGACGGTCTGGTTCGCGGTATCTTGGACCCGGCCAGCGCGTGGCGGCGGCGCCGCGTCGTTTTCCGCCCCCCACAAACCATGTCCGTTGTGGGGGTTGTGGGGCAGGCGGGCATACCTGAAGAGCTGGCGGTTGCGCTGCCATTCGCCCTCTCTGCTGCATTTGCAGTCTCGCCCTGCACATATGTTCCCATTATGTTCTGTATCGGCTATGCTGCCCGCATGACCGATTCCGCACTCAGGAAGATCATCCACGTCGACATGGACGCCTTCTTCGCGTCGGTGGAACAGCGCGATGATCCTGCGCTCAGAGGTAAGCCGGTTGCCGTGGGCTATCCTGCGGCGCGAGGCGTGGTGGCGGCGGCAAGCTACGAGGCCCGGACCTTCGGCGTACGCTCGGCGCTGCCGTCGGTCACGGCGCTTCGCCGCTGTCCGCACCTCATTTTCGTGCCGCCGCGTTTCGATGTCTACAAGGCGGTCTCGCGGCAGATTCATGCGATCTTCGAGGACTATACCGATCTCATTCAGCCCCTCTCGCTCGATGAGGCCTATCTCGATGTGACTGCAAATCGGCGCGGCATCGCGACCGCCTGGCTGACCGCTAAGGAAATCCGTAGCCGGATCCTCGAAGAAACCGGCCTGACGGCTTCGGCGGGCATTTCCTACAACAAGTTCCTGGCGAAACTCGCCTCCGACCAGAAGAAGCCCAACGGCCAGTTCGCCGTCACTCCCGACATGGGGGCAGCCTGGGTCGAGAGCTTGCCGGTCAAACGCTTCTACGGCGTCGGCCCCGTCACCGCCCGCAAGATGGAGGCGCTTGGCATCGAGACCGGCGCCGATCTGCGCGCCAAGACGCTCGGCTTCCTGCAGGAGCATTTCGGCAGCTCGGCCGACTGGTACTACCACATCGCGCGCGGCATCGATGAGCGCCCCGTCAATCCCGACCGCGAACGCAAGTCATCGGGATCGGAAACCACCTTCGATCGCGATCTTATGGCGGACGCCGAGATCGAGGCAGGCGTACTGGGGCAGGCCGACGATGTGTGGACCTGGTGCGAGACGGCGCAGTCGTTCGGCCGTACCGTGACAGTGAAGATCAAGTACGCCGATTTCCAGCAGATCACGCGGAGCCGGACGCACCCCAGCGTTGTCCGTAGCCACGCGCAGCTTCGCGATGCAGCCCTTACGCTCGTTCGTCTCGTGCTGCCGACCGAGAAGGGCGTGCGCCTGGTCGGCGTGACGGTGTCCGGGTTCGAGCAGCAGGATGCCGAAACCGCGCTGCCCCTGTTTGCCTGAGAATTTGGCCCGAACGGGCCGGTGACGCCATGCGCTATGCCGAACTCCAGTGCACCTCGCATTTCTCGTTCCTGCGCGGGGCATCGAGCTGCGAGGAGCTATTTGCCGCCGCCGAAGCGCACGGTCTCGAGGCGCTGGCGATCACCGACCGCAACAGCCTTGCCGGAATTGTTCGCGCCTACGATGCGGCGCGATCGACGGGTGTCCGCCTGATCGTCGGCTGCCGTCTCGAGCTTATCGAAGGACAATCGCTGCTCGTCTATCCGATGGACCGGACAGGCTATGCCCATCTCTGCCGTCTCCTCAGTCGCGGCAAACAGCGCGGCGGGAAAGGCAAGTGCCTCATCGGTTGGGACGATGTGGCCGATTATGCGGAAGGCCTACTCGCCGTCCTCTTGCCCGGCGAAGTCGAGGACGCCTCGGCTGTCATCACCCGCTTCGAGCGGATCTTTTCAGGCCGTTGCTATCTGGCACTGACGCTGCACCGCCGGCCCGGCGACCAGATGCGGCTGCATGCGCTGTCCAACCTGGCCGCGCAGCATCAGGTGAAGACCGTCGTCACCGGCGACGTACTTTATCATCATCCCCACCGCCGCGTGCTGCAGGACGTGATGACTTGCATCCGCCATCGCTGCACGATCGACGAACTCGGTGCCCGCCGCGAAACCAATGCCGACCGTTTCCTCATGCCGCCCGCCGAAATGTACCGGCTCCATGGCCGCTACGAAACGGCGCTCGAACGGACCATCGAGATCGCCGAGCGCTGCCGCTTCTCGCTCGACGAACTGCGCTACCAGTATCCCGACGAAGCCTCAATCCTTGGGCTGACCTCGCAGCAGGTCCTCGAAAAACTCACCTGGGAAGCAGCCGAGCAACGCTATCCCGAAGGCCTCCCGGACGAGGTGGCGAGGCTGCTGCGGCACGAACTCTCGCTGATAGGCGAGCTTGGCTATGCTCCGTACTTTCTGACCGTCAATTCGATCGTTCGATTCGCGCGTAGCCGCGAAATCCTCTGCCAGGGCAGAGGGTCGGCGGCCAACAGCGCGGTCTGCTATGTGCTCGGCATCACCTCGATCGATCCCGTGTATTCGGACCTGCTGTTCGAGCGCTTCATCAGCCAGGAGCGCAAGGAACCGCCCGATATCGACGTCGACTTCGAGCACGAACGGCGCGAGATCGTCATGCAATGGGTCTTCGAGACCTACGGACGCAATCACGCCGCTCTCTGTTCGACGGTCATCCGCTACCGTGCCAAGGGCGCCATCCGCGATGTCGGCAAGGCGCTCGGGCTCTCCGAGGATCTCATCAAGTCGCTCTCCGGCCAGATGTGGGGCTGGAGCGAAGACGGCGTCGAGGACCGCCATGTCAAAGAGCTCAATCTCAATCTCGAGGACCGGCGGCTGCGCCTCGCCATCGACCTTGCGCGTGAGCTTATCGGAACGCCCCGGCACCTGTCGCAGCATCCGGGCGGCTTCGTGCTCACCCACGACCGGCTCGACGAACTCGTGCCGATCGAGCCGGCCGCCATGGCGGACCGCCAGGTCATCGAGTGGGACAAGGACGATATCGACATCCTCAAGTTCATGAAGGTCGATTGCCTTGCCCTCGGCATGCTGACCGCCATGAAGCGCGGCTTCAATTTCCTCCGCGAGCACAAGGGTATCGAGATGGACCTGGCGTCGGTCCCGCCCGAAGACCCGCGCACTTATGCGATGATCCGCGCGGCCGATACGCTGGGCGCCTTCCAGATCGAGAGCCGCGCGCAGATGGCGATGCTGCCGCATATCAAGCCGCGCACGTTCTACGATCTGGTCATCGAGGTCGCCATCGTCCGGCCGGGACCAATCCAGGGCGACATGGTCCATCCCTATCTTCGGCGGCGCGCGGGCAAGGAGCCGATCCACTATCCCAAGCCGGAGCTGGAAAAGGTGCTCGGCAAGACGCTCGGGGTGCCGCTGTTCCAGGAGCAGGCGATGCGGGTTGCCATCGAGTGCGCGGGCTTCACGCCCAACGAGGCGGACCAGCTGCGCCGCGCCATGGCGACGTTCAAGTTCACCGGCGGCGTCTCGAAGTTCAAGGAAAAGCTGGTCGCCGGCATGACCGAGCGCGGATACACGGCCGAGTTTGCCGAGAAGACCTTCGGGCAGCTCGAGGGCTTCGGCAGCTACGGCTTTCCGGAGAGCCATGCCGCCAGCTTCGCGCTGATTGCCTATGCATCCTGTTGGCTCAAGTGCTGGCACCCCGATGTCTTCTGCGCGAGCCTGCTCAATGCCCAGCCTATGGGCTTCTATGCGCCGGCCCAGATCGTGGCGGATGCGCGGGCGCATGGCGTTGAGGTCCGGCCGGTCTGCGTCAATGCGTCGCGCTGGGATTGCACGCTCGAACCTACGGCGCGTAGCGGTGAGGATGACCGTTTCGCCGTCCGTCTTGGCATGCGCATGGTGCGCGGGCTTGCGGAGGCCGATGCGGCAAGGATCGTCGCGGCGCGAGCGGATCAGCCTTACATGAGCGTCGAGGAGCTCTGGCGCCGAGCCGATGTTCAGGTGGCCGCCCTCGGCAAGCTCGCGGAGGCCGACGCGTTTCGGCCCTCGCTTCGCCTAGCCCGCCGCGAGGCACTATGGGCGATCAAGGCGCTGCGCGATGAGCAGTTGCCGCTATTTGCGGCCACGGAAGCGCGTGCCGATGGCTTCATCCACGAGATCGTCGAACAGCCCGTTCTGCTGCGCGCCATGACCGAGGGCAGGGAGGTGGTTGAGGACTACGGGCACGTCGGCCTGACGCTGCGCCGCCATCCGGTCGCGTTTCTGCGAGAACAGCTGGAAGCCAGGAAGATCGCACCCTGCCGTTCGCTAGAGGCCATTCGCGACGGTCGCCGCGTCTCGCTCGCCGGCCTGGTGCTGGTGCGCCAGCGGCCAGGCTCTGCCAAGGGCGTACTCTTCATCACTATCGAGGACGAGACAGGCATCGCCAATCTCATCGTCTGGCCACGCATGTTCGAGGAAAATCGGCGGATCGTCATGGGCGCACGAATGCTGGGCGTCGAGGGCGTGGTGCAGCGGGAAGGCGAGGTCATACATGTGATCGCCAGGAAGCTCATCGATCTGACGCCGCTGCTGTCGGCCGTGGGACGCGAGCGCGACGCTGCCTACGAGGCTTTCCCACTTCCCTTCGGACGCGGCGACGGAGCCAAGAATGGAGGTGGGCCTGATCCGCGCGATCCGGCATCCAGGCATCCGGAGCCTCGCAATATCCTCGTTCCTGATCTACACATCGACACGTTCGGGAAGGGGCGAAATTTCAAGTGAGCAGGCATGATGCATTCTGGCCGTCCCCAATGGACTCTTGGGTCCATCCGAGCGCTCGATATGAATGCCGTCGCTATGTAGGAAGAGCCCGAGGACGACGCCGACATGGAAGACGCCGCGCCGACCGATCTTCTGCACGTAAGGCAAGACGTGTCCTGCCCGGGACCGGAACCGCAACTCGATTTCGAATTGAACTTCCCCTTCCTCACCTTCAATGCGACGCGCTAGTTCCCACCAGGGAAGACGGCCTGCCGTTCCGCTGTTGAGGGATTCGACAAAGCTGGCTTTGCCTGAGTTGGTCGCGAACCCAGTCCCCAGGATATTGCTCGCGGGCCGATAAACCTTGGAGACGGTGAATTTTTTCGGGCGTGGTGCTGAAGAAGCCGCCTGCCTCCGGATCGAGAAGGCGATCGAATAGCGCGGGAGAAGCGAGGTTTGGCACATACTAACTGTCGATCGAACCGTCGGCGCCGCTCAACGCGGGTTTTCTCAACCTTCACCGGGTGCCCCGTAATCTTGAAGGTTGAGAAAACCCGCGTCATCGCGGGCAGAAATTCTGGTGCGCCTCTCGGTAAAAGAATAGTGGGGCCTTTCCTTAAGTTACGGTCGCATAACGAACCTTAACCCATCTTGATCCATGCACTACCTTACGTCGATCGAGCTCTCGATCTTGGCTTTCGAAAGGACCTCGGGGCGGTCAGCTTTGAAGATTTCGACAAGACCCTCAAGACCAACCTTTACGCGCTTCACTGCATCGCGCAGGCCGCCGTTACGCACCTGCCGCCAGGTGCAGGCCTACGAGCCTTCAGATATCCTGATGGATTACGCTATGACCAAGGCCGGCATCATTGCCTATACCAAAGCCTTGGGCGCAACTGATCGAGAAGGGCATCCGTGCCAATGTGGTGGCCCCGGGGCCAATCCGGACCGTGCTTCAGGCGAGCGGTGGCCAGCCTCAGGAAAAGGTCGCCAAGTTTGGCGAGCAAAGCTAGTTCGGCCGCCCTGGACAGCCCGTTGAAATCGCGCCGGTCTATGTGCTCCTCGCCTCGCAGGAAGGCTGCAACATTACCGGCGAAGCCTACTGCGTTGCCGGCGGCACCGGCATCGCCTGATGAAAGGCGTAGCGGCCTCACACGTTAATGGGCTGCTACGCCGACAATTCCGGCGGGGGCACTGGAATCGTCAGGACCAGAGAGAGACCATCCGCATACCACGATTTTGAAACCGTTGCGCCAAGGCTCATGAGGCTAGCTGCCTCGAGTTTGTTACCGAACCCGGATCGCGCAGGCGCCTCCCGGATAGGCGGACCGCCTTGTTCGACCCAGGCCACATGGACAGCGTTGCCGTACCTTTGAACGTCGATCTTGAGCATGCCCGACGATGTGGACAGCGCGCCGTACTTTGCGGCGTTGGTTGCGTACTCATGGAAGAGAAGGGCCAAGGAATTCAGCATCTGGCCTTCAACCATGACTTCTTCGCCCGTCTTCACCACATCAATGGCTTGCGAAGAACGATAGGGGGCTAAAATGGCGCGCAGCAGATCGGCTAGGCTGGCCCTTGATGGGCTAGATTCATCCGTCTCAAGAGGCATTGTCAAGCTGTGCGCCTGTGCCAAGGCGGCGAGGCGCTCGCGCAGGGCAAGGGCCAATTGGTCAACAGACTCTGCACCACGGGCACTCATGGCAACGAGGCCGCCGACCAGCGCGAACAGGTTCTTGATGCGGTGGTCCATCTCCCGCATCAGCAGCCGCTGTCGCGACTGAGCTTCGACGCGTTCCCCGATGTCCCTGGCTATCTTCGACGCGCCAATTACATTGCCTGTTTCATCGCGGATCGGCGAAACCGAAAGAGAAACATCGAGTGGCGAGCCATCCTTTCGTCTGCGCACGGTCTCGAAATGTTCGATTCGTTCGCCGGCGCGAATACGCGCGAGGATCTCGTCCTCTTCGTGAAGTCGATCCTCGGGGATGAGCAAAGTGATCGGTCGCCCAATTACCTCGTCAGCGGTGTACCCGAAGAGGCGCTGGGCACTTTCGTTCCAGCTCATTATCGTGCCGTCGAGCGATTTGCTCACGATCGCGTCTTCTGAACTTTCCACGATCGCGGCGAGTTTTGCGCTGGCGTGCTGGGCAACCTCGCGAAGCTCAGCTTCTTTTCTTGCGTCGGCAATGAGTGCAGCGTTGTCGATGGCAATTGCGGCGTGGGCGGCAATTGCCTGCACGACTTCTTCGGCTTCTTCGTCAAACACGGCCGGCTGGTCATGCGCTATAAAAAGACCACCGTGGACGGCGCCCTTCCTAGAAATCACGGGGACAGCGAGGTAACTGACCACGGGCAAATGCCCCTTTGGCATGCCGAAGTACGGGCTATTGTGGCCAAACCGCGGGTCTGCACGAATGTCTTCCGACCGTACCACTTCTGTGCCACCAAACGTCGGGGCAAAGACCGCCGTATTGCGCGGCATTGGAAAGCCGGCAAAGTGGGACCGTGAAACGCCGGAAAGCGTGTACAGGCTGTATATCTCGCCCTGGTCGTCAATCTGATTGTAGAAGAACGCCCCGAACTTGCCGCCGGACGCCTGAGTGGCTGCGTCGGTGACGCTTTGGACCAGATCCTCCAGATCAAAATCTCCTGCGACCGTCTGAGCGATGCGGCTGAACAGCCTCAGGCGCTGGACCTCGGCCGACACGGGGTGTTGGTCATCATCACTTGGCGACCCTCGTGTCATCGGCTCATGCTGACGAATAATTTTTTCCACAAACGGGCCCGATCGCAATGCCGCATCGATTGTTCCGACTTTAGCGAAGTGACGATAGCAAGCAAGCGTCCCTGCTAGGCCATTCCTTCAGGCACGGCGGCCTCCGGTATATTGGGCGTGCCGACGCATTTACGCGTGAGGAACCCGCAAAAGAGAGACTGGGCTGTCAGCGAAAATCGAACGACGTGTGCGGCTCTTGAACCGAGGTTCGGATCGCGTGCTTACTTGTGCGGGTGGGTAGAAGACGGAGCACAGGAGCATGATCAATCGACTGAAGAGGCTGTCCGAACTGCGCGCGGTCGCGAGAAGGAAAAGCGGTTCGTCCGTACGCTTGATGAAGCCGCGGCAAAGGCGGTCGTGATAGCCGCCGTAACCTTCGCTGTGGGGTTGACCTTAAAAAGGATGTTCGAGCGCTCTGTGGCACACGCTGCGGAAGAGGGCGCGAAAACAAGAGCAGAGTAGCGGGTGGATTGAACACAACCGGCGAGGCAAAGCCGGAAAATGTGCGTCCGGACCGGTGTTTTGGGATGGCGCCCCCAGTTTCTGAAGCTCGGTAGGTTTCGCTTCTTGGAGACGGCGGCAGGAAAAATTTAGGAACTTCTTACGTTTACGGCATCCGCTCAAAACTGCACCAGTGCTTATCGCATTTCTCAGCCGCTGGGCGACCGAGGTTGAAGGATTCAAGATGCTTCGACTTTTCTGTGGTCGGCCCTTAGCAGGGCAACGCATCGGTGAAGGTATCTGTTATGGGATATCTCTTTTTTATCTGCTGGTTAAGCGCGTCCCAAGCGGACTCCCGAATTCGGCGCCCCTTGGCTCGCGGGATCGCGCGGGGATTTGAAAGAAGAAAGGGCGTTAGAGCTCGTTGGCTATGACCGCTTTTGTAACGAGACTAATGCGCACTGCCTGGCTCTGCCATCTTGCGGTGCTGTTCGGCGAGCATGGACTGAGGGACCACGCCTGCTGCCGCTACCTGCAGCTTGTTGTACCAGCCCGAAACTACCGTGCTCTTGCCAGCCTGCAGTGCGTCCCAGCCATCCTTGGCGACTTTCGCAGGATCGGCCTTGCTGTCGTCCGCCCCGACATCCGTATCCTTGCCGAGCCCGGCGCGGTCGAAGAATTTCGTATCGGTGACGCCTGGCATGAGGGTGGTCAGGGTCACGCCGTCGAAATCCTTCAGTTCGTTCCGAAGTGCTTCGGTGAAATTATCCACGAACGCCTTGGTGCCGTTGTAAACGGCGTTGAAGCTGCCTGGAATGAAGCCCGCGATCGACCCTGTCGCAAGCACCTTGCCGTCGTTTCTGGCAGCCATCGACTTCAGAACGCTTTGCAGGAGATAAAGCGTACCGGTCACGTTAGTGTCGAGAACATGCCGCCATTCGGAGACATCCTGTTCGAGGAACGCATGCCCTAGGCCGTGGCCGGCATTGGCGCAGAGCAAGTCGATCCGCCGGCCGGTGGCACGCACGAGCAGACCGTCGACGCCTTCGAGAGTTGAGAGATCGGCCTCCAGAGTTTCGACCGAGACGCCGAGCGCCTCCAACTCCGCCTTGACATCGCCAAACGGAGTGTCGGCGGCTAATAACAAATCATAGCCATCCTTCGCCGCAAGCTTGGCAAGTTCAAGTCCGATGCCGCTCGACGCGCCGGTGATCACAGCTAATTTATTCGTCATGGCTTTCTCCTGCAGAGAAGATTGCAAAGGCCACCGAATGGCCGGCGTGAGCCGGAAGCCAACTCGGACCGGCAGTTAGTACCGCAACCTCAGGTGAGGACCGTTGCCCTCCAGTTCCTCAAGGCACACGGGCGAGGTCGAGGCCCGGCTTCAGCACAACCTTGGTCACCTCGTTCTGCTTGTCATGAAACATCTTGTAGCCATCGGGTGCCTGCTCGAGGGACAGGCGGTGGCTGATGAGGAAGGTCGTATCGATCTTCTCTTCCATGATCGCATTCAGCAGTCCGGGCAGGTAGTGCTGGACATGGGTCTGGCCGGTCTTGAGCGTCAGGCCCTTCTCCATGAATGCACCAAGCGGGAACTTGTCGACGAACCCGCCGTAAACCGCAGGCATCGACACCCGGCCTCCCTTGCGGCACGCCAGGATGGCCTGCCGGATTGAATGCGTGCGGTCGGTTCCCAGGAACGTGGATGCCTTGATCTGATCCCAGACATTGTCGGCGAAGAAACCGTGCGCCTCAAGCCCAACCGCATCGATGCAGGCATCGGGTCCGATGCCGCCGGTCATCTCCATCAGAGCCTCGTAGGTCTTGGTCTCTTCGAAGTTGATGGTTTCGGCTCCGAACTTCCGGGCGAGTTCGAGCCGGTGCGGAAAGTGATCGATGGCAATGACCCGTTCGGCACCCATCAGAAACGCCGACTGGACGGAAAACAGCCCAACCGGGCCGCATCCCCAGACCGCCACCGTGTCGCCCGGCTCGATCTCGGCGTTCTCAGCTGCCTGCCATCCGGTGGGCAAAATGTCGGAAAGGAAGAGGACTTTGTCGTCTTCGATCCCATCCGGGATCACGATCGGCCCTACGTCGGAAAACGGGACGCGAACATATTCGGCCTGGCCGCCGGCATAGCCTCCGGTCATGTGGCTATAGCCGAACAGGCCGGACATCGGCTGTCCGTAGAGTGTCTGGGCGATGTCCTGGTTGTCGGCGGGCAGGCCATTGTCACAGGCGGAATACTGATGCTTCGAGCAATGGAAGCAAGACCCACAGGCAATGGTGAAGGGGACGACCACGCGCTGCCCCTTCTGGAGCGTGGAATCCCTGCCGATCTCAACCACCTCGCCCATGAATTCGTGGCCGAGGATGTCACCCGCCTGCATCGTAGGAATGTAGCCATCGTAGAGATGAAGGTCCGAACCGCAGATCGCCGTGGAGGTGATCTTTAGGATGGCATCGCGTGGGTTGAGAATATCGGGGTCGTCGACGGTGTCGACGCGAACGTCGTGCTTCCCGTGCCAGGTCAATGCGCGCATCAGGCGTTCTCCTCGTCGAGCTGCTTGCGGGTGCGCGCCGCAGTTGCGACCTCGCCGGTTTCCATGAATTGTTTGAAACGCCGCAGGTCGCGCCGCGCTTGGATGGCGGGCTCACGTTGGAACATCTTTGCGACAATTTTGCCGACGACGCTGGCAGGCGGATCGTAAAGGACTGTTGCTGTCACCCAGGTTCCTCGCCCTCCGGGCGCATCGCGGAACTCGATACGTCCGCTGTTGGGAACGTCAGCGCCTTCCTCTGTCGTCCATGCGATGAGTTCGCCGGGCGTCTCCTGGGTAACGACGGAAGTCCATTCGACAGTGCGTTCGCCCGGTCCCCGAACCGTCCAATGCGATCGGCCGTCGCTTAGCTGTTCGACAGAAATCACATTGTCGAGAAATTTCGGGAGGTTAGAGAAGTCTCGCCAAACGGCAAACAGTTCGTCTCGCGGGCGATTGATCGTAACGGTCTTGCCGGAAAGAGTGTCGCCCTTGGCCCCATCGAGCTCGCTGGCGACTATCTGCGCCCTTTCGCCGTCTTTGGCGGTGGACAATGGGGCATCATCGTGCCCCGTGCGATCGCGCACGTCAGCCATTCAATCACTCCCACTTGTCTGGAAATCGGCTTCAAGAGGGGAACGCCATTGACGCCGCGGCAGTCGCCGCCTCCTGCCCGTTTTGCGATAAAGCGGGGCAGGGAGTCGCCCGAATAAACGGAGGTCAACTCAGGTTATGCGCCAGGCCCGCCCACGCAAGCGCCGGGGTGCACGTTTGCTGAGGCATCAAGGATATCTGTCGATCGCTGAGGAAGGAGGCACATGCGGTGATCCCGCTTTGGAAAGCTCCGGAACGACACCGCTGTCCACGAATTAAAGGAGTCTGCCCGAAGGAGAGGACAGATGGCTGCACGTCCGTACTGGAAAGGCCAGATCCGCCTGGCGCTCGTTTCGATCCCTGTTGAGATATATTCCGCCACCAGAAGCGGCGCTACGATCGCCTTCAATCAAATCCACGAGCCCTCGGGCCAGCGTATCAAATATGAAAAGGTCGTGCCTGGCATCGGTCCCGTGGACGTCGAGGACATCGTCAAAGGTTTCGAGTACGCCAAGGGAGAGTATGTCCTGCTCGACGAGAAGGAGATCGAGGGCGTCAAGCTCGAGAGCAAAAAGACGCTCGAGCTGACCCAGTTCGTCGATGCGCATGATGTCGACATGATCTATTTCGAGAAGCCTTATTACGTCGTGCCCGCCGACGATCTGGCGGAAGAGGCCTTCATCGTCCTTCGCGAGGCGCTGCGACGCACGCGCAAGATAGGACTGGGGCAACTCGCCATGCGCGGCCGGGAGTACGTCGTCAGCATCAAGGCCTGCGGGCGCGGGATGGTGATGGAGACGCTGCGCTACGCCGACGAGGTCAACAAGGCGACGAGCTATTTTCGCGACATCGGCGATACGGATCCCGACGAGGAGTTGCTCGACCTGGCTACCACGCTGATCGACAAGAAGACCGGCAAATTCGACGCGGCCGAATTTCACGATCGCTATGCCGATGCCCTCAAGGAGCTCATCGAGCGAAAGAAGAAGGGCAAGACCCTCAACATCGATTCCGACGACAGCGGCAAGGATCCGCGGGGCTCGAACGTCGTCGATCTGATGGCGGCGCTCAAGAACTCGCTCGGCAGCGCCAGCAGGGCGGCGCCCAAAACGACTGCCAAGAAGCCCGCCGCCAAGAAAACTGCAAAGGCCGCCGCCAAGCAGCCCGCCACCAAATCGGCTGCGAAGCCATCGACGCGCAAGCGGGCCTGAGCCGTGAGGAAAAGCCTGGACCATCCCGCCCCAGGGCCTGGGGACGATGATGCCGCTTTCGCCGAAGGGGCGATAACGCTTTGGGCCAACCTTCTGGCACTGATCGGAACGCATCTTCGCGAGACAGGCATGCCGAGACAGGAGGTGCTCGACATGCTCGCCATGCTGCACGAGACAAATGAGGAGACCATCCGCTCGCCGCGCGCCCGCGCGGTGGCATCGCGGCACCTGTTGTCGGTTTATCGTGCTCTCGGTGAAGCCTGATCGCTCAGCCATTTGGCCCAAAGCGCCGGCGCCCGGGATTTCGCAGGTGTCGGAAATGGTCCTTGATATGGGCGTTGAAGAACGTCCCTGCCGAAGGCGCTCTGCAGAACCCCTCAAAGAGGAACGCGGGCACGTCATAGTAGAGATAGTCGCCGGTCTGGTAAAACCAGACCCTAAGGGTCCGGGCCTCGTCATCGTAGGCGATGTGATCGATCATCGAGGACTGAGCGAAGCAGTGCGTGCGCATATCCTACCGAGCGCACGGGGCAGCGGCTCGTTCCCGGCACAGACTCGATCTGACTGCATCTTCGGGAAGGAGGCCAATGCTGAGTTCGATAGCCGGCGAAAATCCGACTTCGGGTCAGTCGCCCCGGATTTCCACTAAATGACGCTGGCAACCGACGATCAACTGCGCCAGATGGCCCAGCATCGAGGTCTCAAGCTGCTGCGCTCCCGGCGGCGCAAGCCCGGCGTCGGTGACTACGGTAAGTATGGGCTGACTGATAAAAGTGGAAAGGCCCTTCTTGGTGTCGGCGAAAACGGGCTAACTGCCTGCGCGCAGGATATTGAGGACTTTCTGCGTGCAAGCGAGCTTGGCACATGGAAGCAATCCGCCGACGCGGCGCCGCAGCGCCCACGACCGCCGAAAAAGCCATCAGCGTCCGAGCCCGACGATGAAGATACGGCTTTTCGGCGGCACTCTGGGCAGCGCCCGCGCCGCCGAACGGCGTCTGGTGCTGATAATCCTTCGCTTGGCGAAAGGGACTTAGCAGGTGGAACCCGCCCAAAACCGGCTCTTAGGCTCGTTCCCCAATCCGAACGGGCGAAAAAGCTAGCATCCCGGCGCCCCCGTGAATCGAGAACAAAGCCCGAAGCTGCTCCCAATCCGGTGCTGCGTATCCGCCTAGCCAATCCCAACGACAGCATGGAACTGGCGGCGCTGCTCGATCAGCTCTCCGGCATCGCCATTGAGCCGAGCGAGGTTGCAAGAAATCTTGCCGAGGTTCGAAAGGCAAAGGCGGGGTTGATCGTGGCCGAGCTTGGCAGGGTGGTCGGTTGCTGTGAGTGGTCGATCATTCCTTCTGTCCATCGCGGTGCCCTGGGGCGTCTGATCGTGCTTGTCGTCGATAAAGCGCATCGGCGGCGGGGCATCGCAACGGCCATGCTGGCCGCAGCGGAGAAGGCGTTGGCGGAGGTTGGATGCATGCAGGTCGAGGCGCTGAGCGATATCATGATCAATAACAGTCACAATTTTTTCCGCTCTCTCGGCTTTGAACAAACAAGCTATCGTTTCATCCGCGACCTCGGCGAATAGAGAAGGGCGGCGAGGGAACGAGTTCGTCTCCGCATCGATTACGTGGCATATCGATTGGAGGCGACATGGCACGAGCCCTCAAGACAAAGCATACGCAGGCAGAGGAGCGTCTCGGAAAATATCGCGAGAAACGTGATTTTTCGCGTACCGCAGAGCCTTCCGGTGCAACTGGCTCCGCCCCCGGCAACGGTTTTGTCGTTCAAAAACATGCGGCATCGCGCCTTCATTTTGACTTCCGGCTCGAGCTGGATGGCGTGCTGGTAAGTTGGGCCGTTACCCGGGGGCCAAGCACCAATCCCGACGACAAGCGTCTCGCAGTCCGCACCGAGGACCATCCGCTCGATTACGCGCGCTTCGAAGGCACGATCCCCAAAGGTGAGTACGGCGGCGGCACGGTGATGCTGTGGGACAATGGCACGTGGGAAACGATTCCAGGTAAGGATCCCCGCAAGACCCTGACCGAAGGCCACCTCCATTTCGTCCTCCATGGTCGCCGCATGCAGGGCGAATGGATCCTCTTCCGCCTCAAGCCGCGCGGCAAGGAGAAGGGAGAAAACTGGATATTGCGCAAGGTGCACGATGAATTTGCAGGCGGGTCGGATGAGCTGACCGGCGCCAACCTCACAAGCATCGATACCGGCCGCACCATGGAGGAGATAGCTGCGGGCAAAGCGGTCCCGAAGCGTAAGGCGAGAAACGGGAAACCCGTTACGGCTCCCAATCAGGATAGTGCCGGGCCGGGCCGAGGCAGGAAAGCGAGCTCGCCCCCGCCCTTCCAACCCGTGCAACTCGCCGCCTTGGTCGACTGTGTTCCACCCGGCGATCGCTGGCTCCATGAACTCAAGTATGACGGATACCGCACGCTTCTCGCCGTCGGCGGAAGTGAAGGGCGGGCCTACACCCGATCGGGCCTGGACTGGTCGGACCGTTTCGCAGCGCTCATTGCCGAGGCGCAGAAGCTTGGAGCCCGCAGCGCGCTCATAGACGGCGAGGCGGTCGTCACCCTTCCCGATGGCCGTACCAGCTTTCAGGCCCTGCAAACGGCGCTCAAGGCAAATCCCGATGCCATCGACTATTTCGCGTTCGATCTTCTCGAACTCGATGGGGAGGATCTGACCGGTCTCCCGCTCATTGAACGCAAGGAGAGGCTTGCTGCGCTAATCGGCAAGGGCGGGGGCCGACTTCGTTATTCGGATCATATCGTCGGTAAGGGCGAGAAGCTTCTTGCCAGCTTCTGCAGCGCAGGGCTCGAAGGAGTCATCTCGAAGCGCATCGACGCGCGCTACAGCGGCTCGCGTAGCGGCAGCTGGGTCAAGACCAAGTGCATTCGCCGTCAGGAGTTCGTGATCGTGGGTTGGACGCCGTCCGACAAGAAGCGCGGATTTCGCTCGCTTCTGCTCGGGGTCAATGAAAATGGCAAATTGCGATACGCTGGCAAGGTCGGTACCGGCTTCACCGTAGATGAGATCGACCGATTGATGGAGATCATGGCATCCCTCGAGCGCAAGGAGCCAACGGTCGAAGCGCCGCGCGCCGCCGTTCGTTCCGCTCACTGGATCGAGCCGAAGCTGGTTGCCGAAATCGCCTATATCGAGTTTACCGATGAAGGCGTCCTTCGCCATCCGAGCTATCTCGGCCTGCGCGAAGACAAGAAGCCCGAAGCGATCGTGCTCGAGACCGAGGCGCCGGTGGCCGCCGCAATCGCTCCCGTCGCAGACGCCGTGCGGATCAGCAACCGCGAACGTGTGATTTTCCCGGAGGGGAAGCTCACCAAAGGCCAGCTCGCGGATTATTATGAGACCGTTGCGCCAATTATGCTGCCTTGGGCGGGGAGCCGGCCAATAAGCCTGGTCCGCTGTCCGCAAGGCCGAGCCAAGAAGTGCTTTTTCCAGAAACATGATACCGGGAGTTTCGGCAGCCAGGTCAAGCAGATCGGTATCCGCGAGAAGGAAGGGCACGAAGAGGCATACCTGTTTGTCGATACGCCGGCCGGCCTTCTCACCTGTGTTCAGATGGGTACGATCGAGTTCCACGGCTGGGGCGCGCGGATCGAGGATATCGAGAAAGCCGATAGACTCGTATTCGATCTCGATCCCGATGAGGGGCTGGATTTCAAGAACGTCGTTTCAGCCGCATTCCATGTCCGGGACATGCTTGCCCAGATGGGGCTGACCACCTTTCCGATGGTCACGGGCGGAAAGGGCGTCCATGTCATCGCTCCCCTCACTCCGTCGGCCGAATGGCCAGAGGTGAAAGACTTTGCCCACCGCTTTGCCCTGGCGCTTTCCCAAGCAGAGCCCCAACGCTTCACGGCCGCTCTTGCAAAAGCCAAGCGTGCGGGGCGGATCTTTGTCGATTACTTGCGTAACCAGCGCGGCGCGACAGCGGTCATGCCCTATAGCGCCCGCAGCCGCGAATTTGCGCCGATCGCCGTGCCGGTGACCTGGGAGGAACTGCGCGACATCGACAGTCCTTCGCGCTGGCATATCGGCGACGGCGCCGAGATGGTGAGACGGGCCGGGTCGAAAAATCTCGCCCACTGGGGGCGCGCCGACCAGGTCTTACCCGACCTGTAAAAATCGGGACCTACAAAACCTGAAGCCGGACGATTGCTGTTCGTGCCACTTCGCGAATCATTCGCCAGTAACGGGATCTTGCTCAGCTGCGAGCATCTTCTGGATGCCTCCGAGCGCCTCCTTCGATGGCGGGTCCTGGCAAATGTCCCAATCCTGTCCCTGCGGGTAGGCGCCCACTACCAGGAAATCTTCGCTGCTCTCGATCAGGCAATGGCCGGTGCCGACCGGCAATACGAATGCGTCGCCCGCTACTATGCTCACGATCATTGGGCCTGGCCCGTCCCAGACCACGGAGGCGCGGCCGCTCGCGGCGCCCAACCCCTCATGGGCGGTCGAGTGATAGTGATGATAGTCAAAAATGGTTTCCCGCCATTTCGGCGGCCAACCATGCTCTGCGAAGCGTTTCTCGAAGGCTTCGGCGATTTGTGCTCGATTGCCGCTTTCCACACTTCGATAGATCAGTACCGATAGACGTTGATTGTTGGGCATCCAGCCATTTACAACCAGGAGGAATTTCTCTGGAGTCATGGGGTGCGCTTAGGCTTTGTGCCGGGCCTCGCGCACCGGCTTATTGCTCAGCTCGATCCATACCGGCGCATGATCACTGGTCTTTTCCCAGCCGCGTGCTCGCCGGTCCACCTCCGCCGCTATGAGAAGCTTGGCTGCCGCCGGGTTCAGCAAGACGTGATCGATCCTGAGGCCCGCGTCGCGCTCGAAGGCGCCGCGCCAGTATTTCCAGAACGTGTAGATGGCCTCTTGCGGATGAAAATGCCGGAGCGCGTCGGTCCATCCCTGCTGTAGCAAAACGGCGTAAGCCGCTCTCACTTCCGGTGCGAAGAGAGCATCGTCGCGCCAACGCTCAGGCGCGTAAACATCGAGATCCGTCGGCATGACATTGAAGTCTCCCGCAACAATCACCGGAGCGTCCAGCGCAACAAGCTCGGCAAGACGACTGTGCAACCGCTCAAACCATTTCAGTTTGAATTCGAATTTGGCGCTCGGCTTCGGATTGCCATTAGGAAGATAAAGGCTGGCGATGAGCGCTCCGTTGATAGCCGCTTCGATGTAGCGGCTCTGCGTATCTTCGGGATCGCCAGCAAGCCCGCGGCGGGTCTCGTGTATATCACCGATCTTGCTGAGGATCGCGACGCCGTTCCAGCGGCTCTGTCCATGCCAGATGGCCCTATAGCCCGCTGCCGCAAGAGCAGCATCTGGGAACCTGTCCTGCGGCGCCTTCAGTTCCTGCAGACAAACGATGTCCGGTTCGGCAAGTTCTAGCCAACGTAAAAGCACGGGTAGCCGCCCGTTGACGCCGTTGACGTTGTAGGTTGCGATTTTCATAGGTCTGGTCGCTCCTGGGCTGCGGCTGCACATCTGAAAGGTGGTTAGGCCAGTCCGTGTTCCAGGTTCGGCAGCGTCGGCGATCGAGAAGGCGGGGCTTGATTGATCTTTTTCATTTCCGCCCGGCTGGCAGGCGCAGCGATCGGCGCACTTGCCGTCCTTTCTGTGCAAAGACTCCCCAGTCACCCACTGATTTGTTCAAAGTTTCCCTATGGGCTGGGCTCGCCGCGAGTGCTTCCCGCCTGAACACCGGTTCTGGTGTCGAGCGGTAAATCCTTCGCTGCGCGGCCGCCATGGTTGCCGCTCGGACGGGCTCCAACGCCGCCGATACCTTCGGTGTCCAAACCGGGAGCGGCGCAGCCATCAGGTGAAGGCCGCTGTCAGGTCGCGGCGTTTCGACGTTTTACACGCTGCTCGATCCACCAATCATTTTGCCAATCTTCGTAGCCAAGCAGCGAGCCTTGAAGTCGTTCAAGATCATCATCCCAATCGGATGTCCGATTTTTGATTTTGTCGATGTATGCGTCAATCCGCCATTCCTCACTTGGAATTGCGAAGAACACGTCTCGCATCCCTTCCAAGTCCGGTCGATGCCGCTTGAGGTGGGGCATTGGGGTGTCAATGATCCGGCGAACGAGATGCCCGAAGCAACAAATGGCTCAAATGGGGCAAGGAATTCATCAAACCACTCGGACGGATAGCCATCGCCAAACACGGCCAGGGGCTTGCGTCCCTCCAGCATGAGCGGAAGCTCAAAGGTTGTGTGTATCAAATATGGTATTTCATCGAAGGCAGGGATTGGTCCGCAAACCGCGGTGAAGATGGAATCCGGCACAATGGGAGGCAGACAAAGATTTCCGATCCGGCAAATGTCGGTCCGCGAAAGTCCATCGTAGCGGTATTCCAGAGCGGGATCGTCTTCGCTTTTAGGGGCCAGGATCGACCTGAGCTGGTCTTGGTCATCGATCTGGACACGCCATTCAACGCAGACGGTTTGCGTTATGTGATCGAGTGCCTGGAAGACGAAGAGGTTGTTGCAAACATGTTCCGGCATGAGAATATCGCTTTTGCCTCTCAATCTCGCCACGTTTAGACTGGGATCCCGCCAAATACCAACACGCTCAGCCTGCAAAAATTTGATGAGGCGGTTCGGGTTACTCTCGGACCTGCCAGTTTCACTATCGCCTCCGCAAACTCCGGCCCTGTGATTTGAGGAAGAAGCTTGTTGCGCCAAGTGTAGATCCGTGCCGTCGAAATATCATGCCGCCGCGCGACATCGGCAACGCACGCGCCCGGTGCCCCCGCCTCTGCCAAAATCCGCAGCCGTTCCTCGTCAGTCCATCGCCGATGACGCTCGGGTCCTGACATCACTGTAATCTGCCACATCCACCGCTCCTGAGTGCACTCTCAAGAGCGTCCTTAAGAGCCTTTCTCAGGACCAGGCAAGGCGGGGCACGCCGGCTTTCAATTACCCACAAGTGGTTCGGCGGCGAGCTCGACCCCAAGTTGGATGGCCATGAGTCTGGTCCAACCTCGCCACATGATCATGTTGCCGGGCGGCGGATCGTGTCGTCGACCGAGATAGCCGCCCAAGCGCGCGATCTCAGTCAGGTACGATGAAATCGGCGGCGCGGTTGCAGTCATTCTCCCGGCGCGGGCGGCAATTCGGTCAATGATCTCGATTTCGGTGGCTGTCAGTGCGGACCCGGGATCATCATTGGGGTGCGCTCTGTTCAGCATCGTGAGCCAGAAGATTCGCCAGCCCAGAATGCAGAATATGGCTATCAGGTTGACCAGTCGCTCGGCTGCGCGCAGCTTGAGTTTCTCGGCGTTGAAGCCTGACTTGAGGATCTTGAAGAACAGCTCGATCTTCCATCTCATCGAGTACCAGGCCATTTTCTCGATCGCCTCCGCGGCCGTTCCGACAGGAAGATCGGTGAGCAGCTTCCAGTCGATCGGTTTGCGCCCTTCGGGAGGGTCGACTTCCACGGCGTGGATCACGGTCAAGCTGAGTGGTGGGTAGCGCCGCGCTTTGCCAATGGGCGGCAGAACGCCGATGCGCTTGTACTTCAGGGCCAGTTTCACGCGGCTACCGTCGGCGATCTCGAACTGGTGATGTCCCTCGACAGCGACCTCGGCCATCTCGGCCGACACGGTGTGCTTGCCGTCGCCGGCCAGACGATCAACGCAAGTGCGGACGACAAAGTGGGCCCCGAGCTCCTGCGTCGCGCAGTAGAATTCATAGATGTCGTTCTCGCGATCGCCGACGTGAACGATGCGGGCGGGATCCCCTCCGAGCAATGCCGTCGAGCCGCGCATATTCTCGAGCCAGCGAATGCTTTCTTTTGTCTCGATCGGCACGCGGGTCTGGTTGACCTTGCGTTTGAGCGCCAGCAGCCCTTTGAATTGTGCACGGCTCCAGAAGCGGGCAGCTGTCAAGCCGAGGGGAAGCCCTTCAAGCGTGATGGCCAGACTGGCATGCATCATCACGCCGCACAGCATGTGCTGGCGCCAGCGGCCTTCCTTGTCGCGCCCGCTGTTCACATGCTTGGTGTAGCCGATGCTGTCTGGTGCTGATCGCTGGTAGACGAATTCTGTGGTGTCCTGCAGCACCAGCAGGGTGCCATCGCAGATGGCTGCACGACGCGCTGTCGCTTGGAAATGGCCAGCCAGAACGTGCTCTTCGGTGACCGAGCTGTTCGACAAGAAGCGGTACGCCGCTTTGGTGTTTGCCCAGTCTTCGCACGCCAACGGCAGCGGCTGACCTGTTGCGCTGTCCAAGCAGCACATCAGTTTGCGCAGCCGATTACCAAGCCGAGCATCACCGAACCTGGTGTTGTCTATTTCTCCGTCGATCCAGGTCTCACCTTCATCTCCGTCGTTCGCCATGGCACGCACCCCGCAGGTTCCGTGCCTGAGCAGGAATCACAGCCGAGTCAGGGGCTTCAACCGTAATGCGCTCACGGGAATCACGCGTGCGACCACTTGTGGGTAATTGAAAGGCACGCCGGATGGATACCGGAGACATCGCCCTCAAGCATCCCTGCCTCGGCAGCAAGGCGGTGTTGCATACCAGATGCAACACCGCCGTTGGATTAGCCGTTCAGCTTATCCTTGATTGCCTTGGCCGGAGCGAAGGTGAGCTTCTTCGAGGCAGCGATCTGGATCGTCTCGCCGGTCGACGGGTTACGGCCTTCGCGGGCAGGGCTGTCCTTTACCTTGAACTTGCCGAAGCCGTTGAGCGAGATTTCGTCGCCATGGTGGGCGGCATCGGCGATTGCGGCGAAGACCGCATCGAGCACCTTGCGGGCGTCGGCCTTAGTGATGCCCGTTTCGGTGGCGAGCTTATCGGCGAGGTCGGCGTTGTTCATTGCGGAGATCTCCTGCGGTTATAGAAGCGTTCTGTACCAGTGGCGTTATAGCTTCGCGCGGAGTTCCGCTATCTTCTCCTGGCAGACTTTGTGCACAGCCTGACCCAAATCCTCCATGTGAGCGGCGAGCCATTCAAGGTCTTCCATCGAGATGCTGTAGTGCTTGGAATAACGCCCCTTGACATAGGCATCCTTCAGTTTCTCGAAGCGGGCGCGTTCTGCCCTTGTCTCGCGCGGCCACGCATCGACCAAAGATCGTGAGATTTTCTCGGCCAATCTCCGGAGAAAATTCAAATTATGGGCGCGCGGCGTATAAAGTGTACAAACGAGCAAAGTACACTGGTAGAGTCCCTCGGCGGTTTGATGAAGGTCAAATGCGGCTTCTCTCAAATGGCCTTCTGCTATATGAAATTTTGCCCCTTTGAACCGCCGTATGGCGGCAGGGAAGAATTCCTCGAAGTATTCTTCGGCCATTCTCAGTGCTGCTTGAGGCGTCTTCGGTTTGGGTGTCGCCAGTTCGCTTTCATCGGCTTGGTAAATTGCAATACCGTCTTGCTCGACATCGAGAAAGAAGTAGCGGCCGTGTGCTAGACCACCGTACGCACGGGTGCTGCGGCGCGAATCGCCTGCATTTTCGGGTAGTTGAACTGTCTCGTCTGGTCCGCCGGCGGGTCACACAATGTCGGGTGTGTCGGACAACGCGTCAGCCATCGTGCGGCAAGTGCTTGATCCGCTTGGGCACCGAACGTCACCACCGTCGGACACGTCAAAACCTTGAGAATTGCGCGATTTCTTGCTACCAATGTGAGGCTTCACCACGTGCCGGCGCAGCATGGATCTGCGCATGGCAAGGATTACCATCCGTCTCTCCGACGATTTGTTCGAGCGCGTGCTCGATCAGGCCGCAACTCTCGGCACTACGCCCTCGGGCTATATCCGTGATGTCCTCGAGCGTTTCGAGGGTAGCGACCCCACCGGCTATCATTCCCGCTTCGACGAACTTCACGCGACCGCGATCCAGACTCTCGCGATCCTTGCCAAGTCGGTCGGCGCTCGCGCGCCCGGGCTGCTCGAAGAGGGACTTGGCGAGGCGCGGCGGCTCCTGCGCGAAAGGGGGCTGCTCGATCCCGAGCAGGACCGCTCGTGAGCATCTTCCGTCACGATACTCTCGGGTCCTGGACCCGGGGCGGGCAGGCCACCGTCCACAACGTGCGAATGACGACACAAGTCTTCTACCAGACCTGCCTTGCTGGGCTCGTCCTCTGGATTGGTGGCACTGTCTGGTATGCCCTCGAGCGATCCACGGACTACGAGCGTTTCGTACTCGCCAAGATCGGGCAAGCCCTCCTGATGGGAGACACAGTCCCAGGTAACGCTACACCGATCCTGTTCCATACTGAGAGCGGGGCTTCCTACTGGACGACACCGGCACGCCTCATGGATGCCGAGGTCGCAAAGGCCACATTACGGGCATTCGAAGGCTATCTCCTCCATGGAGCAGCCATCTCAGGTGTCTTCGCCCTCTGCATGCTCCTTTGGGCGTGGATCTACTTCACCCGGACAGGGAGGGGGCTGGGTTCCAACCAGTTCCTGCGCGGAGCTCGGTTCGGCACCGTCAGGCAGGTCCGCCGGGCGCTCTGGGCGCAGGCGCGCGGCAGCTTCGAGATCGGCGGTGTCAGGGTGCCCGATGCCTTCGAGCCGGAGCACATCCTCATCTGCGGAGCGCCTGGAACCGGGAAAACAAACATCATCGTCAAGATGCTGGCGGGGATCCGCACGGCGGGGAGGCGCGCCATTGTCTATGACACCGCCGGGACCTTCGTGGAGAAGTTCTACCGACCGGGGATCGACGTGTTGCTCAATCCTCTCGATGTGAGATCCGATCGTTGGTCGCCCTGGGTCGATGTTCCCCGCGACTATCACTACGACCAGATCGCCGAGTCCACGATCCCGGATAAGTCCGGCGATCCCTTCTGGGCCAAGGCAGCGCGCGGAACCCTCGTAGCGGTCATGCGCAAGCTCGCGCGGCAAGAGCGCACCCTCGTTTCGATCCTCCTCGATACCCTGCTGCGATCCAAGCTCAAGGACCTTGCCGCCTTCGCCGCTGGCACCGACGCGGCAGCTTTCATCTCCACGGAAGGGGAGCGCACGTCGGCCGGTATCCAGGCCGAACTGGCGTCAGTGCTGCGCAGCTTCTCCTACCTCGACGATACCGCCGACGGGCTCTCGATCCGCGATTGGGTGGCCAACGAGAAGGACGACAGCTGGCTGTTCATCACTGTGAAGGCCGACCAGTTGCCTTCGCTACGGCCCCTGATCACGGTGTGGCTCGACATCGCCATCAGCGCGATCATGAGCCTCGCTCCCGATCGCAATCGCCGGCTCTATTGCGTGATCGACGAGTTGCCCTCGCTTCACAAGCTCCCCTCGCTCTCGGACTTCCTCGCCCGCGCGCGAAAGTACGGTGGCTGCGGTATTCTCGGTTATCAGAGCTACCCTCAGCTTGAGGCGACTTACGGCATTCAGGATGCCGCTGCGATCACCGGATATTGCTCGACCTGGGTTGCGCTGAGGGCCAACGACACTCCGACCGCCAAGCATGTCAGCGAGAACCTCGGGCAGGTCGAGCAGGTCGAGGCCAACGAAGGCATGTCCTACGGCGTCAACGACATGCGCGATGGCGTAAACCTCTCGCGCATGCAGGTCACGCGACCGCTGGTCATGCATACCGAAGTGACGAACCTTCCGAACCTCGTCGGATACCTGCGGTTCGGACGAGACCTTCCCGTCGTGCGGTTCGAGGACAGCTTTCACAAGGTGCCGTCCCTCGCCTTCGCTTTTGAGGAGAAACTCGATCCGCCGGTCCGGCTGGCGGTTCAGGAGGAGCCCCCGAGATCGGATCCCGAGCCGAAGCAAGCGCAAACGCCGCAGAAACGCGGACCAACGAAACGCCGCTCGTCACCGCCAGCGGACGCCTCACCAATGTTGCCCCTCGATGCGGAAGCGGAACCTGTGTCTTCCGGCGTGGGGGCGGAGGGCAGCCATGAAGTTGTGCCCGCGGCGGCGGCAAGCTCTACTGAGCCGCTTACCCTTCTCGGCAAGCCTGCGGATTTTCGTCTCCATCAACATGGACGTCGCTCGGGCGTACGTGATGCAGCGAGGCCGGCATGATCCATCCGCGGCGCCTCAAGGGCACCCCGACCAACATTGCGCGGTACTACGCCGTCGGCGACTACTACACGAAGGGGGAGGGCGAGCATTCGCAGTGGGGCGGCCTCGTAGCAGATGAACTGGGACTCACCGGCAAGGTGGATCCGTCTGTCTTGCGCGAACTCCTCGCGGGCAAGATAGGCCATACCCAACTAGGGCGTCGGCGCGCCGACGGAATGATCGAGCATCATCCCGGCTGGGACTTCGCGGTCAATGCGCCGAAGTCGGTTTCGATCATGGCACTGGTCATGGGTGACGAGCGGATTTCTGCTGCTCACGAGGCGGCTGTGACCGAGGCCCTGGGCTATCTTGAGGAGCACGCGACACTGCGCCGCCGGGCCGATCGCGAAGTGGTCCACGAAACTACCGGACGACTGATCTATGCCCGTTTCACGGAGCATGCGTCGCGTGAGCTCGACCCTCATCTCCATACCCATGTTGTCATTATGAACATGACGAACCGGGGGGATGGCGAGCAGATAGTGAGCCTCGAAACCCGGGCCATGTACGCCGAGCAGATGGTCGCTGGGCAGGTCTATCGCAACCAACTCGCGCACCGCATTCGTGAACTCGGCTACGAGGTTGACGTCGATCCGCGCCGGGGGCTGTTCGAGATCCGCGGGGTTCCAACTGACCTGATGCGCGAAATGTCCCAGCGCGCAGAGCAGATCGATGCCCATGCAAAGGAGCATGGGCTCGAAGGGCAGGCGGCGCGGCGCAAATCCTTCTACGAAACCCGAGGTCCCAAGGAGCGTGCGACAGTTCAGGATCTCCACGTCCAATGGGATGCTCGCCTGGGGCGGCACCGGGAACCGCTCGAAGAGGCTAAAGAAACGGCCATTCTGAGGGGCGGTTGCTCGATCCAACCCGCCCCGGCGCTCTCGGCGCGCGCGATGCTGTTTGGGCTTCGCCATTCTGAAGGCAGGGAGGCAGTCAACAACCTGGGCCAACTTCTGCGGGCTGGGCTGGCTTCGCATCTGGGAGATGTCCGGCTCTCGGATATCCGCCCCCTTGCCGAGGAGCATGAGGCTCGGCGCAAACTTCTCGAAGTGCGCCAACCCACCGGCGATCTGGTGCTGACCCGTGGGCGGACGACACGCAGGACGGCGCGCCTTGAGCTGGCTCTGTCCGATCATCTGGCTCTGGCCCTTGGTGATGCCTCCCCGCTAGCGGACGAGGCACGCCTGCGTGAGGCGAGCGTAAACCACGGTCTGACCCCCGCGCAGGTGACGGGTCTCCTGCATCTTGGAATGAGCCCCGATCGGTTGGTTGGCGTGCATGGCGTTGCCGGAGCTGGCAAGTCGATGCTGGTGGGAGCACTGCGCGAGGCCAGCGACGAGCGCTTCACGATGATTGCCCTGGCGCCGACATCTTCGGCGGCCGCCGAACTCGGCAAGCGTGCCGGGATCGAAAGCCGCACTGTTGCCAGCCTTGTTGCGCGTGGCGGGCGAGGACTCGATGAGAATTCGGTCCTGATTCTCGATGAGGCGGGGCAACTCGGCAACCGGCAGGCCATTCGCCTCCTCGAAATCAGTCGGCCGTCGGGCGCAAGGCTCATCATGCTTGGCGACAATCGTCAGACAGGTGCCATCGAGCAGGGCAAGCCTTTCTGGCTGATGCAGCGGCTGGGGCTGTCGCGCGTCGACCTGATGCAGTCCGTTCGTCAGGAGACCAGGGCGATGAAAGCCGCCGTCGCGCTTGCTCGCGCCGGTGACTATGCCGGTTCGCTGGCAAACCTCGACAAGGTGCTGGAACTGGAGAAGCCCGAGGAACTTGCAGGGAGCCTGGTTCGCGAATGGACACGGCTAAAGCCGGAGACACGGACGACAACGAACATACTCGTGCTGGACAACGCATCCCGCCTGATCGTGAATTCGAAAGTGCGCGAGGCGCTGCGGACTGAAGGTGCCATCGGAGCAGAGGACGTGAGGCTGTCAGTTCTGACGCCCGCTGGGCTCTCCGACGCCGAGAAGCGCTATGCCCGGTTCTACAACCGGGGTCAGATCCTCACATTCTCTCGCAGCGATGCTCGCCTCGGGATCGCCCATGACGGTGAATATCGGGTTATCCGAATGGTTACGGACGATTCTGACCGGCAAATGCTGGAACTTGCCGACGAACACGGCCGTACGATTCGCTGGAATCCGCGATTGGGCAAGCCCCAGCAGGTCAACGCGTTCAATGTGGAAGACCGGGAGCTGTCGCACGGCGATCGCATTCAGTGGCGGCTCGTGAGCCACGACCTCGGCATCAAGAACGCCGAGCGGGGAACCGTGGAGGCTCTCAACGGAAGCCGGGCCACGATCCGCTGGGACACGGACAATCGGTGCCAGTCCATCGATCTCGCGGAGCACAAGACGTGGGATCATGGTTACGCGGAGACCATCTACGCGGCGCAGTCCAAAACCTACGATCGGGCCTATGTGCTCGCGCCGCTTGGCTCGCCGCTGGTGAATGGAAAAAACTACTATACCGCGATTACCCGGGCTCGGTTCGGCGTAAAACTCTGGACCCAGCATCGCGACAAGTTAGCCGACCTGCTTGCACGCAGATCGGGCGATAAGACCTCCGCGCTCGAAGGATTGGGCCGCGTAGAGCGGGATAGCGTGAAGGGCAGGGCGCTGAGACATTCCGCACGGTGGGATCGTATGAGGGGGGAGCAGAGGATCGAGCGGGCGCAGCGAAATGAGCGAATTGCTGCGCAACGTGCCTCGCTTGGCGGCTGCGAACGGGGAGGGCTGGCGGCAAGCCTGGCCGAGCGAGGGCGATCGGCGGCCGCTTACCTTCACGCGTGGCTGCAGTCTTTCTCGGCTGCCGACCACGCAGATGCGGTCGCCGGCAGAACCAAGTCCGGAGCCCAGGCGACGGCACAGCATTCCACCCAAGACAGGGGAGCAAGCAATGAACGGTAACCGCGGAAAGTGCGCCTTCGGGGCGCTTGGTCTCCCCTTGGCATTGTTCGCGTCGGGTGTTGAAGCTCGTCCTGCAACGAACCTGGAGCAGGAAGCTACTATTGGCCGGTGCATCCGTGAAGCTGCCTCCGGCCGGCAATGGTTGGAGCGAACGCTGTGGGGTCTTCGTGATCAGGAAGCGGGTTGGATCGGAGCCGAAGTTCCGAACACCAATGGTTCTCATGATCTGGGGCCGATGCAGATCAACTCGTGGTGGCTTCCCAAGCTTTCGGTGTTGACCGGTCGAAGCCCGGAAACGGTGAGGTTCTGGCTGATCCACGATGCTTGTTTCAATGTGCAGGTCGCGCGCTGGATATTCCTTTCGAAGCTGGCGCGAATCGGCGGTTACTGGTCGGCAATTGGCGCGTACCATAGTCCGACTCCAATAAGAGCGCGAAAGTATGCCGAAGCAGTCGCAGATAAGCTGAAAGCCAGGGACGAAGGACGCAAATGATGACCGGTCCTGACCGCTTTTTGCCTGACCGCGTGCGGGTGCCGACTTGAGATTAGCGGCCGTTCCGTTGCCGCCGCCATTGCGGTCGTTTTTCCTTTTCACTTCTTTCGATCTAGCGAGGAGCGCGATTGGGCGGAACGCCGGATGCATTGTGGCAAAGCCGCGCAGTCGCAATGCATTACCCCTCGTCAGCCGGCATCAGTTGTTAAGGGCCGGCTCCCCCATTTCGTGAGTGTCCCGCTGCTTGTAGCTGGATCTGACCTGATCGGCACCGTCCCGGCTACGGTCGGCGGGATCTTTGCGACGATGGCCCTGCTCAAGGTGATTGCCCCGCCTTTGCCGTCACCGATGATCAGCCTCCAACAATTCGGGCATCGACCGGCACGGGACGATCCTGGAATGCTTTGGATGCACAGGCTGACCGCCGCACTGTTCCTCGGCCGCGACCCTTCCCCGAAAAGTACCTAGTCGAATAGCCGTGATCAGATTCTGTTTGATTTGGCGTAAGTGCCCAGATGCGGTCCGCTGGGCTTGATCGTGCGTACGAACGTCTTTCGGTCGACCGCGACAAGCCCGAACTGAGCGGTATAGGCCCGGTTCCATTCAAAATTATCGAGCAAGGACCAGTGGATGTAGCCGCGAACGTCGGTACCCGCGTCAATTGCCCGGCCAAGCCCTGCCAAGGCGCGATCAATATAGGCGATGCGGCGGCTGTCGTCGTTGGTCGCAACGCCGTTCTCGGTCACAATGATCGGGCGGCCGGTCGCCTTGGCTACCCATTTCACGGTTGCCTCGAGCGCTTCGGGATAGAATTCCATTCCAGTCTGCGTGACTTCGGCGCCAGAAGCAGGTGCCCGGTCAGCATCGGGGCCAACGACAGCGCGTCCGTACGTCTGAACGCCGACGAAATCGTCCTTGTCCACTGCGTCAAACCACGGCCGGTACACTTCGGCGATCTTACGCTGGAGCGCGTTTTCGCCAGGTGCTGCCTGTTCATCGGCTACGGCGAGGCTGAGACCGAGTTGGACGCGCGGATGGACCGATTTGATGACCTCGCGCCCGCGGTGGTGCGCGGCAATGGTGTTTGCTAGCGTCTTGGCGGGGTCTGAAGTCAGGGTGGAAGCAAAGTGTTCGGAGCCGATCGCCTTGGCAGCCTGCTGATTGCCCATCGCAAAATAAGCCATCGCCTGACGGAATTCCGGTTGCCAGGAGAGTTGCGCGGCCAGATTCGGTTCGTTGAAAGTCAAAGCATGGCGGTAGCCGGTGCCCAGCGCCTGGGCTGCTTTTTCGCAGAAACGGCCAAACAGCTCGACGCTTTCAGCGTTCTCCCAACCACCGTTTCCTGCAAACCAGCGCGGTACGGTGAAGTGCGAGAATGTGACGACCGGCTCCAGCTCCAACTCTACGCAAGCATCCACCATTGCACGGTAATGTGCCAGGCTGGCGAGCGACCATTCGCCCCGGGCAGGTTCAATACGCGACCACTCGATCCCGAAGCGATAGGTATTCAGACCCATTCGCTTGACCAGCGCAATGTCCTCGCGCCATCGATTCCAACTGTCGCAGGCGTCGCCGGACGGTTCCGAGAACGAACTGGGCGTCAGATGCTCCGACACCCAGCTGTCGCTGTTGATATTGCCGCCTTCGACCTGATGACCTGAGGTAGCTGCACCCCACAGGAAATCGCGGGGCAGCGTGCGCTGCACTCGAACCGGTCCACCAAGAAGGGGTGAGGCGCCAGCGAGTACCAGACCGGTACCCGCCGTTTTGAGGATGTTGCGGCGGGTCATGCGATCTATCACGCGGTTTCCCTCTTCAGAACTTGAACTGGAGGCTAGCGCCGATGGTGCGTACCGAATCAAAGCCGAACTGCTGCTGATAGGTGGCGACGCCGGCAATCGCATCACCCGAATCCAGGCCGATGAAATTCGGATTGTAGGCGCTCGTGCAGTTCTTGCAGAAGATCGAGATTCGCATGCCGTTGTCGAGATTGAGGCCCGCGCTGGCGCCGATCATGTCGAGCGTCGGTACTTGCGCGCCCGGGGCACGGTTGATCAGGTAGTTGATCGACGAGCGATGATACCAGTTCGCATCGATAAACGGGTGCACAGTGCCAGAAGTCTGGAACTCGTACATGGCTTCGAGTGACGACGTGAACTTTGCCGAGGTTGGTGTGCGCAAGCCCTTGGCGTTGAAAGACGAGCAGCCCTGTCCCGGGTAGCATTCGGCACCCGGGAAGTTGCCGAACTTCGAATCGAGCAGCGTTCCCGAAGCGTTGATCGACAGACCGCGCACTGGGGTTGCGTTGATGGTGGCCTCAATGCCCTTGGTCGTGACTGACGCGGCGTTCTGCACAACGAATGCCTGCAGATTAGTGTCGAGCGATTGGACTTGGTAGTTGTCGAATTTGGTGTGGAAGGCCGAGATGTTGAAGACCAAGTGACGGTCGAACCAGCTCGTCTTGAAACCAATTTCCCCTGTATAGGATTTCTCTGGCCGCACGATGAGGTTTGCGTCCGTGGTCGCGGCTGTGTCGTTGAAGCCCGGGCCCTTGTAACCGCTGCCGTATGACCCGTAGAGCATCACATCCGGCGTGAAATTGTACTGTCCGCCGACCTTCCAGCTGAAATTCGTGTGACCGTAGTCCTGATTGAAGCTTCCGGGAACCGCCAGCGGGACAAAGTAGGCGTCCTGTACCTGGTCGAGGTCGATCGATATTTCGTCGCGCGTTACACGGCCGCCGGCAAAGACCTTGAGGCCGTCGGTGACGTCATAGGTGAGCTGACCGAATGCGGCGTAACTGTCCGTCTTCATGCTGTAGATGTAGTCACGGCCAAGGAAGTAACTGTTCGTGTATGGGCAGCCGGTAGCCGCTGAACCGCCGACGCAGAATGGGAAGACCGGCAACAGGAAGTCGGGCAAATAGTTGTTTCCCGCGATCTGGCCCTTCTGGTCGATCGTGGAATGGAAGTAGTAGAGGCCAGCCTGACCAGAAAGCCGGTTGCCGGCCGGCAGCGCTACGCGAAGCTCGTTGGAGAACTGGTCATAGTTCGCGTGCGACCAGTTACGACTGGCGCCGTTGAGATTGGTGAAGTCCGTATCGAGTTGGCTGTCGAAATTGTAGAATTTCCAAGCTGCGATGTTGCTGACAACGATGCCGTTCGGAGCGGTCCATGTCAGCGTTCCCTGCGCCCCGCCCAGCTTCAGGTCGCGCCAGTAGCCACCATCTCCGCCAAAGGTGAAGTTGTTATCTCCAGGAGTGATGGCAGTGATGGCAAGCGCATCGGTATTGACGCTGCCCGCGCCGACGGAGCGATATGTGCGGTCATATATGCCCGCAATGCCGTGGGATTCGGCGTAGTCGCCGATCACGTAGAGTTCGAGCGAAGGCGAGATTTCCTGCAGATACTTGGCGCGTACGCCGTACTGCTCGCGGTTCAGGTCGTTACGTACGTTGCGCAGTCCGACAAACGTAGTGCCGGGCTCTTCCCACGAATAGCTGCCATTGATGCGCAGGGCGCCGCTGTCGCCGACTGGAACATTAATGATCTGACGACCAATCATCGACCAGGCAGAGCCGCTTTCGTCAGGAGCTTCACGGCTGTCCAATTCGAGATTGGTGATGCTCTCGAACTGATTGAGCTTGGGCTTCGTGGAAACCACGTTCAGAAGGCCTGCCGAGGCGTTCTTGCCGAAGAGCAGACCTTGGGGGCCGTTGAGCACTTCGACGCGTTCGACGTCATTGAACAGGCCTTGCGCCAGGAACGGCCGGCCAAGATTCACATCGTCGAAGGCAGTAGCTACGGAGGAATCGATCGTGGTGGCAAAGGCCTGGGTACCCACGCCGCGAACTGCGAACGTATTGTCACTGCCGACCTGAAGGCTCGGCGCAGCAATCGCAACTTGGCTCAGGTCATTGATCTGGCGCGTCTCCAAGGCAGCCGAACCCAGAGCCGTGACACTGAGCGGCACGTCTTGCAGGCGTTCGGTGCGATGCTGGGCGCTAACGATGATTTCTGCAACACCGCCATCCTCCTGAGCAGGAGCCGTATCCTGCGCGAAAGCGGGCGCCGCTGTGGCGATGAGGCTGACGCCAATAAGGAATGCTGTCTTTCGCATCGAAATACCCTCCCATGGTACTGCGCCAATTGCTGGCGCTTGACCGGGCAGATACGGATCGTAGATACAAACGGTCAAGCATGAATGTTTTTTGTGACTGGCGATCGTTCCAGTCGTTGATTACCGCTTGGCCCGGGAGACGGACTTGTGACTTGGCTTGCTTTGAACACCGATGAGATCGGTCAGTTCTGGACGTACCAATGGCGATGACCGGCAAACTCAAGGTTCGCCGGACGCAGGAGGAGCGGACCGCTCAAACTCGGCTTGCTCTGCTTGAGGCGGCGATCGAAGTCATTCACGATGTCGGATATGCGGCTGCCAACACATCGATGATCTCCGAGCGGGCCGGCGTTTCGCGGGGGGCTATGCTCCATCACTTCGGGACCCGAGCGGCCTTGATGGCCGATGTGGTTCGCCATGTGTTCGACAGCGAAATGGTCGAATACGAAAGGATCAGGCAAACCACCGGTCTCGGCAATCGCTTGGGCGACTGGCCCAAGGTCCTCTGGGAAGTCCTCGGGCGCCCGTCCGGCTTGGCCGTGCTGGAGATCCTGCAGGCGGCACGCAGCGATGCCGAATTAGAGACCTCCGTCGTTCCCATGCAGGAGGAAGTAGAAGCGCGCGCGCTAGAAGTCATGCAACGCGCTTTTGGCGGAGAGATAAAGCTCGCCCGCACCGTGATGCGCTTGATGGTGTGGTCTGTTCGGGGATTGACGATCGCTCAGAGACACCTGCCTTATCGCGAAGAGAATGTCGCAGCAGTCGAGATGCTTTCCCGCCTGCTCGAGTTGGCAGCGCCTGACGGCAGCATGGAGGAACTGCCGGCGACACTTGCGCGAACCTAGGTCCCGTACATCTGATTTTGCGCCACTTCTGCGAACAAGCGGTTCTTGAGCCATAGCATTCCGGCATCGGTTGAGCGGGCTGCATGATATTGGATCATTTCCCGCATAAGCGGCACTTCGATGGGAGCCGAGCGGATCTCCAGCGGCAACAAAGGTGCAAAGACGCGCGCTAGCCGTTCGTGCATCAGCGCCAGGAGATTCGTGCCGGGCAGCAACCAGGGCACAATTGAGAACGAAGGAGCCGTCACCTCGATCCGTCGCTGGTCGTCAACCGTCATAAAGTGCTTGTCAGCGAAAGTCGCGACGCCAGTTATTCTAACGGCGACATGGCCGCACGAATGGAACGCCTCCGGCGTCATTTCGCCCGCAAAAACCGGGTTTTCGCGCCATCCAACCACCACATGACGCTCCTCGAACAGAAGTTCACTCGGATGCTCAGGGCTAAGGAACTGTTCAGGCGTGATTTGGAAATCCAACCTGCCATCCTCGAGAATGGCACTGATGTGACGCGTCGGCAGTTGGATGTTGAACTCCACTCCCGGCGCTTCGCGTTTCAGTTTTGGTAGCAATGGCCCGAGCAAGACAGTCGAAATGTAATCTGATGCACCGATCTCAAAGCGTCGGTCAGAAGTTGCAGGGTCAAACGCAGTAGCGCCGGAGATTAATACGCGCAGATTGCGGACCGCTTCTGAAACCATGGGGGCCAGCGCGAGAGCGTGCGGCGTTGCGATCATGCGCCGACCGTGCGCCACGAGCAATTCATCATTCATGGCTTGCCGTAACCGGGCCAGCGCAGCGCTCATCGCTGATTGTGTGAGATTGGCGCGCTGCGCGGCTCTCGTGACGTTGCGCTCCTCGAGCAGAAGCTCAAAGGCGATCAAAAGATTGAGGTCGAAGTTGTCGAGACGCATTTGGCATCAATTCCATTTGTCATAACGGACAAAAACAATAAATTTGATATCTTCCTCGCTGTCTCGCATTTCGGTCTCCACGACAAGCTCAAAAGAGAGCGACGGGGAGAGAAAAGCATGCGTTTTGGTCTACTCGCGGGAACCGCTGTCGGCATCGTACTGTCTGCAGGCAGCGCCTATGCGCAGGACGCAACCGAGGCGCAAACGACACAGGCAGCCGATGCGGGTGGTCAGTCGGGTCTTAGCGAAATCGTCGTCACCGCGCAGCGCAAAGTCGAGAGCGCACAGCGGGCAGGGCTGGCGATCGACGTCGTGGGCGGAGATGAACTGACGAAAACCGGTATCACGGGATCCGCCGACCTCGGCAAGCTTGTCCCGGCCCTCAACGTACAGCAGAACGGCGGCGCGAACGCTGTGTTCTTCCTGCGCGGCGTCGGCAATTTTACGGTCAACGGTTACAGCGATCCCGCTATCGCATTCAGCTACGACGGCGTGTATTTGGGCCGACCGACTTCCACCTCCGGAATGTTCTACGACCTGGACCGGATCGAGGTGCTGAAGGGACCGCAAGGCACCCTCTATGGTCGCAACGCGACTGGAGGCGCCATCAACGTCATTCCGGCAAGACCCAGGATTGGCGAATTTTCAGGCTTTGCCAACGCAAGCTATGGCAACTACGATGCCTGGAACCTCCAGGGTGCCATCAATGTGCCGATCGGCGAGGACGGCGCCCTGCGCGTCGCGGGTAGCCTGACGAGGCACGACGGCTATCTGTCAGATGGCACCTCGGACGACAGGACCGATGCATTCCGCCTGCAATACCTTGCAGAATTGACACCAAATCTGACTGTGCGCGTCGGTGGTGACTACTCCCACACCGGCGGCAAGGGCGCGGGTTCATCCTACCAAGGTCAATACGTCTACAATCGTGCAGAAGGGGTCTACACGTTTGTGCCATCGGGCCTTGATGCCTCGATAGGCCTCCTTGACCCAGCGTCGCAGGCGTACCGCCAGACGCTCTTCCTCGGCCTGTCCGGACGTGCGGCCGCACCTCTCGACCCCGATTTCTACCAGAACAATAGCTTCTACGGCACTAATGCCGAAGTGACCTGGAAGACAGAAGCGGGAACTCTGACAGTGCTTCCTGCCTGGCGCTACTCCAAGCTTGATAACAAGTTCGGCGCTCCCGGTTTCATCGGCTACATTCAGGAAAAGGATGCACAGGCGAGCGTCGAGGCTCGCTTCTCGGGCAATCGCATCTCAATTTTCGACTATATTCTAGGCGCGTATCTGTTCGACGAAAATGTCGATGGGAACTACACTTTTGCGCAGCAGGCGCTCAATGCCTACCAGGAATTCAAGTCCGACACACGTTCGTACGCCTTGTTCGGACGTCTGACCGCGAACATCACCGAGCGCCTTCGTTTGATCGGCGGCCTGCGCTGGACGCGTGATGAGAAGCAGTTTGATGGCCGCGCCGACGTTTTTCTCGTCAAATGCACACAGATTGTCAATTTCGTGCCAAGCTGCCCGACGACGCCGCTTTTGCCGGTTGGCGATTCCTACACGGAGCTTCAGCCGCCCTTCATCGTGCCTCCGGTCAATGGCGCAACCCCGATAGGTACGAGCGGCGCCTTGCTGATCCGTGCGGTGACGCCCGTCAACACCCAGCTCAATACTTCGAAAATGACCTGGCGTGCCGGCGTGGAGTTCGATGTTGCACCGCGTTCACTGCTCTACGCGAGCGTCGAGACCGGCTACCGTTCGGGCGGCTTTTCGCTGTCGGTAGGCTATGAGACATTCGATCCGGAATATATCACGGCTTACACAGTGGGTATGAAGAACCGGTTCTTCGACAACCGCCTCCAACTCAATCTCGAAGCTTTCCTCTGGCAGTACCGCGACCAGCAGATCAATCATACAGGCATTGATTTAGCCGGAAACCAGGGCCAGTTTACGGAGAACGCTGGCCGCTCAACCAACAAGGGTGTCGAGGCGGAAGCGCAGTTTCTGGCCACGCCGACAACACTCCTGAGCACGCAGGTCCAGTACCTCGACGCCAGGTTCAAGGATTTCGTTTACCGCGAACCTATCGGTGCGACCCCTCCGCTGACCGGGTGCCCCTATGCCGTCAGCGCAACGGCTGCAGGCCAATACGATATCGATTGCTCGGGGCGGCAGGCCTATCAGTCGCCTAGGTGGACGCTCAATTTCGGCGCCCAACAGACGATAGCCATTGGTGACTACAAGCTCGTGATGGCTGTGGACACGCAGTACAAGACCAGCCGCTACGTAGCCTTCCAGTTCCTGCCCGAACAGAAGGTGGGCGATACCTGGGCAAGCAATGCCAATCTCACCTTCTCGCCAGAGAACGACAAGTGGTCGGTTGGCGCCTTTGTTCGCAATATCGAAAATAATCGCGTTGTCACCGCTGGCCTTACCTATAACGCTGCATCGGCTGCCACCGTGGTCACCTCGCCGCCGCGTACTTACGGCATTCGTGCAGGCGTAAAGTTCTGATGCGTAGCGGGCTTGTCGCCTTTGCCCTCGCGTGCACAACCCTTGCCGCTCCAGTCGGAGCGGCAAGGCAGGGGCCGGCTGCGTCGGGGGGCGCGCCGGCCCCATTTTCAGCACGCTGGATAACACTGGGCACTATGGGCGGACCGATCGCCGCTCCCGATCGCAGTCAGCCAGCCAATCTGCTGGTACGCGGTCAGGATGCCTATCTTGTCGATTGCGGTGACGGGACGGTCGAGCGGCTCGCCCGTACGCGCATTCGTCTCCAGCAAGTTCGTGCGATACTTCTCAGCCACCTGCATTTCGATCATACTGCCGGACTCGCCGGTGTCCTCGGCCTGCGCTCGCAGACCAACGTCGATGACAAGCTCACAATCTATGGACCGCCCGGTACCAAACAACTGGTAAGCGGCTTGCTTGCCTCGATGCGGCCTGCGGTTGAGGCCGGATACGGGCTCCCGGGAGCGCCTGTCGCAAACCCGACCGATGCCGTCGAGGTTATCGAACTGGTCGATGGAGCAAGTTTCAAACTTGGCGATATTGCCGTTACCGCTCGGCAAAATACGCACTACTCTTTTGCTGTCGGCAGCGATGCCGATCGGCGTTTCAAATCACTGGCTTTTCGGTTCGAAGCGCCCGGCCGGACGATCGCCTACACCGGCGATACTGGTCCGAGCCCCGCAGTTGAGCAGCTCGCCCAGGGCGCGGACCTTCTGGTCTCCGAAATGATCGATGTGCAGCGCACGCTCGACAATGTGCGGCGCAATACGCCCAATGCGGCCGGCGATGCACTTTCGGGAATTGGCGACCATCTCGCCCGGCACCACCTGACACCCGAGCAAGTGGGACAACTGGCCGCACATGCGGGCGTAAAGTCACTGGTCGTGACCCATCTGGTCGCGCCGATGGCCACGGCTGGCGACCAGCTTGGATATTTGGCGCGCATTGGCGCTGCTTACAACGGACCCGCGGTGATCGCACAGGACCTCGACGAGTTCTGACCCGCACGCTTGAGAGGAAGACGTGATGAACAGCTTGAATATCCTTGTCGTTGGCGGCGGCATCGGCGGCCTGTCGGCTGCGATTGCGCTGCGACGGGCGGGCCACGGGGTAACCGTGATCGAAAAGGACCCAAGCTGGTCAGTCTACGGCGTGGGTATCATTCAGCAGTCGAACGTCGTCCGGGCAATGGATCAGCTTGGCGTGATCGATACTTTTCTCGGTGCGGCGAGCGGTTTCGACGCTGTAGAGATCTACGTTCCCGATGGTACCCGGGTTGCGCGTGTCCCGACGCCCGCGCTGGTTGAGGGCAAGCCGTCGAACGTCGGCATCGGACGGCGCGCGCTACAGAAAGTTCTCGGCGACAGCGCCCGCGATCTTGGTGCAAAAATCCGCCTGGGGCTGACCGCCGTAACTCTCGATCAGGATGGCGAGGGCGTTACCGTCCGCTTCTCGGATCGTGGCGAAGAACATTACGATGTGGTCGTCGGCGCCGACGGTATCTACTCGCAGACGCGGGCGATGATCCTGCCCGATGCCGAAAAGCCCGAATTCACCGGGCAAGCGGTCTGGCGCTACAATTTCCCGCGCCCGGAGGGCCTCGACGCGCTGCACGTCTATAACGGCCCGACTGGCGTCGGCCTGGTGCCGATGTCGGCGGACCTGATGTACATGTATGCGACGACGCCGGAGCCCGGCAATCCGCGCTATCCCAGCGAAGGCCTGGCGGCCCGCATGCGTGAAAAGCTGGCTGCTGCCGCGCCCCAGATACGTGCGCTGGCCGATCAGATTACCGAGGATGAGGGCGTGGTGTATCGCCCCCTTGAGGCCATGATGGTGCATGGCCCCTGGCACAAGGGACGCGTGGTCCTGCTGGGTGATGCCGTCCACGCGACAACGCCGCATCTGGGGCAGGGCGCCGGCATGGCGATCGAGGATGCCATCGTGCTCGCCGAGGAACTTACGGCTCGCGAGGCGCCTGAAGAAGCGTTCGAGGCTTACCGGGCCCGTCGATACGAGCGCTGCCGCTACATCGTCGATGCCTCGCTCGCGATCTGTCACGGCCAGATCGGCAAGGGACCCGCAGTCGATAATCACACGGCCACCGCCGAGATGTTCGCGGTCGTCAGCAAGCCGATCTGATATACAAATCGTTCAAGGAATAGCAGCCATGACCCGAGTGACCGAAATCCGCTACGTCGGATATGGCGTCGAGGAATTCGACGCCGAACGCGCCTTCTATAGCAACGATTGGGGCCTCGTCGAAGTCGAGGAGAAGGACGGCTTCGCCTGGTTCAAGACCCAGGGAAGCGACGAACACCACGTGGTTCGTCTCCACAAGTCGGATGCCAACCATGTCGAGGTGATCGCGTTCGCCGCGGACACGCGCGACGATGTCGACGGCCTGCACGCAAAGGTCATCGCAGCAGGCTGCAAGGTGATCTTCGCGCCCAAGGATCTCGATGCGCCTGGCGGCGGTTACGGGTTCCGCTTCTTCACTCCTGATGGTCTGCCCTTCGAAATCTCGGCCGAGGTCGGCAAACTGGACAAGCGGGAGATGGAGCGCTGGGAAGGTGTGCCGGTGAAGATCAGCCATATCGTCATGCACTCGCCCGATCATCAGGCGCTGGTGGCATTCTTCACCGAAGTCCTCGGCTTCAAGATCAGTGACTGGTTGGGTGACTTCATGTGCTTCCTGCGCTGCAACGAGGCGCATCACCGTGTCGCCATCCTGCCGGGGCCGCCTTGCCTCAATCACGTCGCCTACGACATGCTGTCGCTCGACGATATGATGCGCGGTCTCCACCGCCTCAAGCTGCGAGGGACGGATGTGCGCTGGGGCCCGGGGCGCCATACGGCGGGCAACAACACCTTCAGCTACTTCACGACGCCGGCAGGTTTCGCGGTCGAGTACACCTCGGAACTCGAAGACGTCGATTTCGAGAACCACGTTTACAAGGTGCACGTCCCCGGTCCGCAAGTCATGGACCAGTGGGGCATTGGCGTGGGCGGGCCGCAGACGATGCCGCATCCCGCTCCCGATGCCCGGCTGTTCAATCCCGCCGAAGCATGATGCCCGCCCTCGTTCCGACCGTCGAGCGATTGGACCGGCTTCGGCCGGCCCAGGCTCGCAGGATCGAAACACTTTTCTCATCTGTGATGACTGGATCCCCCCTTGGCCCTATTTGAATATTTCCCGAACTATATCTGGAACCTCTCGGTCGCGATCGCGATGGAGAGCGGCGCGCAGCTTGGCGAGATCATCGACATGTGCCAGCCCATCAAGGATGCCGCAGCAGGCGGCGCCGATGCTGGAACGCCGCAGTTCATGAAGGCGTGGGCTGCCATGGGCGACAAGCTGCTGGGGCTCGCCGCAGAGGACGAGGCCAAGGGCCGCAATTTCTCAGCCTCCAACAAGCTCGAGCGCGCCTCGCTCTACCTGATCACGGCTGAGCGCATGCAAGGGCACGGTCACCCGGGTCGCCAGGAGACTTATGACAAGGCGCGCGAGGCCTTCGACCGCTCTACCGCGCTGGGCACGCTCAATCGCGAACGCGTGGAAATCCCGCTGGACAAGGGCACCATGCCGGCACTCTACACCCGCGCGCCCGGAGAGGGTCGCAAGCCGGTCGTCGTGTTCTGCAATGGCCTCGATAGCTGCAAGGAACTGCTGCACTGGACGCGGCTCCCCCATGAGCTGGCGCGGCGGGGCATTTCCACCCTGTGTGTCGACCAGCCCGGTTCGGGCGAGGCGCTGCGGCTTCAGAACCTTCCCGTCGACCCACATTCGGAAAACTGGGCCTCGAAGGCCGTGGACTGGCTTGAGCAACAAGACGACGTCGATCCGGCGCGGATCGGCATGACCGGCATCTCGCTTGGTGGTCATTTTGCCCCGCGCGCGGTCGCGTACGAGCAGCGTTTTGCCAGCGGCGCTGTCTGGGGTGCCAACCACAATTGGCGCGAAGTGCAGGACAAGCGCATGGCGCGCGAGGGCGAGAACCCGGTGCCGCACTACTGGGCACACGTTCACTGGGCATTCGGCGCGGAAGACCAGGACGATTTTCTTGCCAAGTCCGAGGAAATGAACCTCAACGGCCATATGGACAGGATCAAGGTGCCGTTCCTGGTCACCCACGGCGCCAAGGACCGGCAGATCAGTGTCGGCTATGCCGACGATCTCTATGACCAGCTGGTCAATTCTCCGCGACGCGAAAAAGTCATCTTCACCGACCGTGAGGGCGGTGTGGAACACGTCGGCGCCGATAATATTGCCTACGCACGCGACTTGCTGTGCGATTGGTTCGCAGAAACCCTGGGTGGAGAAACCGCATGACCCGCCGTTTCGTCGATCTTTCGATTACGCTGTGCAACGAGGTCGTCAGTGACCCGCCGTTCCTCAGACCCGAAATCACCTACCAGACCCACGCCGAGACGGTCACCGAACTCGACATGTTCTTCCCCGGCGTCACGGCCGAGGACACGCCGGACGGCGCGGGGTTTGCCGCGGCGGAATGGGTCAAACTGACGACCCACAACGGCACGCATCTCGATGCGCCTTACCACTACCATCCCACCATGGATGCGAAGGACGGCGAACCCAAGCGCGCGATCACTATCGATGAAGTGCCGTTGGAATGGTGTTTCCAGCCCGGCGTCAAGCTGGACTTCCGCCATTTCCCGGACGGCTACGTGGTCACGGCGAAGGACGTGGAGGAAGAACTTGCGCGTATTGGCCACGAGCTGAAGCCGCTCGACATCGTCCTGGTCAACACGGCTGCGGGCAAGGCGCTGGGCGAGCCGAACTATGTCAACCGCGGCTGCGGGATGGGATACGAGGCGACAATGTACCTTACCGAACGCGGCGTGCGCGTGACCGGCACCGATGCCTGGAGCTGGGATGCGCCGTTCAGCTACACAGCGCAGAAAGTGAAAGAGACCGGCGATACCTCGCTGATCTGGGAAGGGCACAAGGCGGGCCGGGACATCGGCTATTGCCACCTCGAAAAGCTGCACAACCTAGAAGTGCTTCCTGGCCATGGTTTCACGGTCTCGTGCTTCCCGCACAAGATCAAGGGTGCCTCGGCCGGTTGGACCCGCGCCGTTGCGATCTTCGAGGATTGATCGGGTGCGCCTGGCCACGATTGCGAATGGTTCGCCCGACGGAGAGCTGATTGTCGTTTCCGCAGACGGATCGCGTTACCTCGCAGCCCCGGAACGGAATCTCCTATCGGCGATCGAGCGGTGGGACAGCGTAGACGCTGATCTGCGCCGAATTGCGGCTTTGCTGGAGACAGGGGTCGGAGGGCGCCTCGATCCGGCAAGGCTGCGCGCGCCATTGCCGCGCACGTGGCAATGGCTGGACGGTTCGGCTTTCCGCACCCACGGTGAACTTATGCAGATCGCTTTCGGTCTGCCGCCGATCGATACGGATCGCCCGCTTATGTACCAGGGCATCTCGGATCGTTTCTACGGCCCGCTTGATCCCGTGCCTTTTGCAGATCCTGCCCACGGCATCGACTTCGAAGGCGAATTCGGGGTGATTGTCGACCACGTGCCAATGGGAACCAGTGCCGAGGAGGCAATGGGGCACATCAAGCTCGTCGTCCAGATCAACGACTGGTCGCTTCGCGCCATTGCGCCCGTGGAAATGAAGACCGGATTTGGATGGGTGCAAGCCAAACCGCCGTGTTCAATGGCACCCTTCGCCGTCACGCCCGGTGCCTTGGGTGCAAGTTGGCGCGATGGCCGGGTCTGCATGGACCTTGTCGTGGATTGGAACGGTCGGCGCTTCGGTGCTGCAAGCGGCGCTTCGATGGACTTCGGGTTCCATGAACTCGTCGCCCATGCCGCGCTGACCCGCGATCTGGTGGCGGGCACGGTGATCGGCTCCGGCACGGTTTCCAATGCGAACTACGCCGAAGTCGGGTCGAGCTGCATTTCCGAAATACGCGCCATCGAGATGATCCGCGACGGCAAGCCCAGCACTCCGTTCATGGCTTTTGGCGACAGGATTCGGATGGAGGCGCGAAATTCAACAGGCGCGGCACCTTTCGGGACGATCGATCAGCGAGTGGCCGTGCGTTAGGTCGATCTGACATGGCTGACGCGACACTTAGTTGGCGGCGCGGGTGGCGGGAAAGTGGCAACTGCTACCGGCGTCGATCGAGGGCAGACTGGATGGCCGCGCATGCGCTCGGCTCCATGATAGCGTAGCCGGCCGGGTTGGGATGAACTCCGTCCGATAAAATGCCCTTGGTCATTCCGCTGGCCCCGTTTGTCATTGCTGAATGGTAGTCGGCACACGGAATGTAGCGCTTCCGCGCGAGATGGCAAAGCCTCGCATTACACGCTACCAGTGGTGTCGCCATGCCGCCGAGACCGATGAACAGTTTGAGGACATTAAGCGCGGAGGCTTTATTGTCGGTGCTGATATAGTTTACGAGCGCATTGGCTCCCACGATCACGAGGCTTCCCCCCACACCTAGCAACGCCATTGCGATCATGGCCGGTACAAGGCCTACCGGGTGGGTAAGTAGGATTAACCCCGCCGCGCTTGCGATTAGTCCTGAGGCGATGCCAGTCTTCTTGCCGCCGCGATCCATGAACGCGCCAGCCCACACCGAAGTTGTTGCAAGCCCGACGCCATGGGCCTGCGCCAGCCAGGATAATTCTGATGTGCTCAGGCCCAGCGTAGGCACGATCGTGCCCAGCATTGAGGCCATCATGCCATAGATGAAAATGACGAGCGAGCTAACGGCGACGAGGGGGGCATCATGCCGCGCCGTCGGTGACTGTGTTTGCCGAGTTGCGGCGACCGCATCGCAAAACGCCGCCCTGCGCCAAACAGACGGTAAAGGCGCAAAGGTGCCAGCCGCAGCGTCTCATCCAGTATCCCTCCACATCGTGATTTAGGCCGTGAACCCATAAATGGTTGTCGATGGCGCAGCCTGCGGGCATGTTCAGGCAAGTATGGAACAACCGACAGTTCAAGCGCGCTGGGAAC
>NZ_SLVB01000016.1 GCF_004341845.1 Novosphingobium sp. PhB165
GCGCTTCCTTGACCTTTGGATCGTGCGCGTCAGCCGCTGTCCCCGCGTGAAGAACCATGCCCTGTGGCAATGCAATTCCTACCGTCCCTGACAAGCGACCCGAAGACCATCGCACGGGAGAAAGGGGCAGGCGATCACCTGCCCTATGCCCGGCATGTCGATGACGTAACGCTCGAGACGCGCGACGGTCTGCTGATGCAGACTGTGCGCCTCGACGGGCTGCTGTTCGAGACCGCGGACACCGACGAACTCAACTACCGCGCGGACCTGCGCGATGCGGTGTTGCGCACCATCGTCTGTGGATGGCTCCCGCGTTGCAAACATAAAGTGATGATCTGGCGTCTGGTCGGGTGCAGTCGTCTGTCCGGCCTGTTGATGCAGTCGGTGCAGACTGCTGGCCCTGATGTTGTCCGCGAACAAGGTCCTATCGGCTTTGCAGGCTATTACGCCTAGGACGGACCTTGGGTTGTCCTTGTTCCCGGTTCGACCGGTTTCGCCATCACATCCTTCGCTCTCACAACCTCGTGAAGCTGATCTCCTCAGCCAAGCTCTATGATCTATGCTATCGCCAGCATAGGCGCATGCCCGCGTTCGAAGACGCCGCCGCGCGCCATGAGCGCCCATGCGATCCGCGCCGTCTTGTTAGCGATGGAGACCGAGACGACCCTCGCTGGCTTTCTGGCGAGCAGCGCGACAAAGCGAGGATCGACCGTGTCAAGCTTTTGCTTGGCGTATCGGACCAGCGCGGTTGCGCCGATAACCAGGAGCTGCAGCAGATATTTGTCACCCATCTTAGTAATGCGCCCCAAGCGCTCCTTGCCGCCACTCGAACTCTGCCGCGGGGTCAACCCCAGCCAGGCGGCAAACTGGCGCCCCGAAGAGAACTGACTTGGGTCGGTCACAGACGCGGCGAGCGCGGTTGCGCCGATCGGTCCGATACCAGGGATCGTCGCCAAGCGCCGGGACCTGTCGTCACTCCGCTGCAAGGCGGCAAGCCGCAGGTCGAGCTTGCGCAACTGGGCGTGAAGCTGGAGCAGTTGCCCTGCCAGCATGGCGATGACGTTCGCTGCTTCGGCGGGCAAGTCGAGCTTGGATTCCCCGTCGACGATCTCGCGCGCGATCTGCAGCGCCTTCCTGATTCCGACCGGGATAGCGACCCCCAGTTCGGCGAGTACGCTGCGCATCATGTTGACCAGTTGTGTGCGCTGCTTGATCAGAAGGTTGCGCACGCGGTGCAGTGACAGCGCCGCCTGCTGTTCGCGCGACTTGATCGGCACAAACCGCATCGTCTGACGTGTGACCGCTTCGCAGATCGCTTCTGCATCGGCGGCATCGTTCTTGCCGCGCTTCACATACGGCTTCACGTAAGCCGCCGGCATCAACCTGACCTCATGGCCCAGCTTGGTGAGTTCGCGCGCCCAGTGATGCGACGTCCCGCAGGCCTCAGCGCCTACCAGGCACGGCGGCAGTTTCTCGAAGAACGACAGCATTTGCGATCGCCGCAACGCCTTGCGAATTACGACCTCACCGGTCGCGCCGATACCGGCCGATCGTGCTAATCTTCATGGCGGGTGGTTCCTCTGCTCGGGTTGCATGACAGCAAACCCATCTTGGCACTTTGATGCCGTGAGCGGGAGCCATCCACCTCATCCGCTATTCCGGCAGCTCGCACCAGTTCAAGCGATTCTGCAACCGCCGCGTCAGCGTCCGCTCACCCCGAAACCGGTCTTGCCTTCGGCTGAAACGTCATGGAAATTGGGCCACGTTTTCCCGAAATCGAGAAACTCTGGTGACGAGCTTACGATCGTAAGCCGACTGCCCGCGATTGTATTTTTGAGCCGCGTAAGGCCAGTATATATGAGTGCTCGGCTTCCAGAATCGGTCGAAACTCCAGCCTGTATGACCAGCAACGGTGACTCCCAGCCCTTAAAGCTGTGAAGTGTCGTCGCTTTTATGCGCGCATCACCCATGTAGAAGCCAACCTTCTGGCGCCTCCGTTCCTGCGTGTCTTGCGCAAAGGTCGACACGCTTCTGATGCCGCGCGCTTCTAGTTCATCAACCACTTCGCTACCGCTTGCTGTGTCGGATGCAAGGAAGGTAATATCCGCATTGGCGAAGCTGCCCTGGCCGGTGAAATGCATCATGCGCAGCAGTTCTTCGACGCAGGTCGTGATCGACTTTTCAGTCGCGCACTGTACCCATCGTAATCTACAGGGAGCGAGTTCGAACGAGGCTTGCTGGGGAAGCGGTAGGTCGATCTCCGTATCTGGAAGGAAGCGCTCAGCGAAGTCTCGAATTAGCGGCACCGCGGACGCGGGCAACCGATAGCTAACATCCAGATTGGCCCACGCACCTCTGAAGCCAGCGCCCGTCATAACATCGTCAGTCCAAGCTCCAGCGGTCCCGTAAATGTCCTGTGTCGCGTCTGCCGCCATGAGCATCTCGCCGCCAGGCTTCAGAAACGTGCGCAATGTGCTCCACCAAAGGGGACGGTAATCTTGTCCCTCATCGACAAGTATGGCGTCATAGCTCGGGGCCGCTGATTCAGTGGCCGCTTGCCCTACCAGTTCCGGGAGGGCTGTCTCCATTACTGAGACAGGATCACCAGATTTCCAGAGTTCGTCGTAGGGTTCGGACCACCCCACGGTCTCGCAAACGTCCCTGCACCAACTGTGAAAGTTAACGAAAACAATATTCCGATAACTGGACCCAGATTTCAGCTCGCGAACGACCAAGTCTCGCAGGTAATGCCATAGCGTGATGTTAAAAGTCGCCACGAGGACTGTCTTGCCTTCATCGGCAATTCGTGCGGCACGCGCAGCCAACACCAGTGATTTACCTGATCCCGCCGGCCCCTTTATTCGCCTAAATCCAGTCTCGGTCCTCGAGCCAGCGAGCTGCTTCTGGCTAGCGTTCATTTCGAGGGGGCGACGTTGTGTCGCTGAAAAATCTGGCTCCGTGAGCCAACCGCGAAGATCGTCAGCGAGTTCAGGACGCATGAGCATCGACGATTTACGCGCAGATTCCGGGAAAACCTGAGCGATCATCCCATTTGCGACCTCCTCTACGCCGCTCAAGGGGGTATATTTTGCCGCAGCTTCCAGCTCACCGTGTTGCAGAAATGGGGCGAAGAGCGACCGTAGGCGATTAATGCTGGCGAATGGGAATATGACCCCCGCCGTAATGGCGCCGAAGCCTTTGTCTTTGGTGAGTCTGGGACAGTAAAGGTTGTATATGGCTTCTCTGTAATATTCGATCTTTGGAAAGGGATTTTCGGATTGCCGGGAGAACTGTTTGCCATCCCGCCTAGCCCATAACTCTGGACGTCTCGTTTCTTCACGAACGAAATAGTCCATCGCATCGAGATTCCAATCCTTTACCTCGAAGACCGCAATTCCAACCCTTGGATGCAAAAGGACGAAATCCGGCCGCAGGCCGTTAAGATGGGGCTGGACGTATATTTCCCACTCGGGATCGAGCGTTTGATCGAACATTTCCAGCACCATGCTCTCGCCAGCCGTCAACGGCTGCCGCAGCTTCGGCAAGTCAACCAAAGGCGGTGATATCAACCTTTCCAAACGAACCCTCAATTGCTGCCAAGCGAAGGGCTTAGCGGATTACGGCGCCAATTAACGTCAGCTAAGGATAGGTCAAAGGGTCGCATATCTTTCTTATACATGATTAAATCCGTACCGCCTCATACCGTGTTGAGGCTCACGCGCCGTGCGAGAGTTTGGCTGTTCGCGCCAGATGCTCAGCATTTCATCGATGCTGCATTTTTGTCCCCGTCCCCGTCACAGTCAGCGATTGTGCACGTAAGCAACCAGTGCCAGGGCTGCCCGCCCCCCCCCATTCTCGACCATCGCACGGAATTCGGAACACGGAGTCTCATTTTATCTCAACCAGAGCACGAAGCTGGCCCACCGGAATGACAGTGATACTGCCGATCTTGACGATCTGGATGGTCCCGTCAGCGATCAGTTCATAGAGCTTTGACCTCCCAACACCTATCATGCGACATGCCTCGGGAATGCGTACAGCCAGCGGTTCCGGATAGCGCGGCATCCCGGCGTTTTCGTCCGGGGCGCTCACTGAAACGACCTCAGCTTACGGATCGCCGGATCCGCGCTTTCCTCCGCCGCGTTACCAGCCAACCGATCCGCTACCTCATCGATGAGTGTGGCAAAGAGCATTGCCCCCTTGGCCTCCGACTCCTTCGAGATCGACATCTGCGCCCCCACGATCAGCTGATGGCGCACCATGCGCGCGGTGATTTCCCAAACCAGACCCTCATTCCGGCGCAGCCAGTCGAGCTGCCGCTCGATCCGCGCCAACCGCGCGCGGATGGCTTCGTCACCCTTCGGTGCCTCGCGCCGATTTAACCAGGCATCAAGAGCCTCAACGAGGATTTCGGAACGCGCCTTGCCTGATGTGCCGGCGAGTTGCGCCAGCCGGCGGCTCATTTCCTCGGGAAGGAATAGCTGATGGCGGGTCTTGTATGTTTTCATCGAGGTTCTCGCTGACGGGACGATAAGGCCGCGCTTTCGGGAGACCGAATGAACGGCTGTGCCTTGCGATTTTCGCCGCGTCAGCACCGCACGAAAAGGGCGCTAATTCGCCTTTATTGGATATTTGAGGATATTGCCGAACCGGGCAAACGTTTCACGAGGCGGTCTGACCACCTTTGAACGGGCGTAAACGTTTTTGGAAATTGTCCGCACCCAACGCCGGCGTCGATCAGGTAATCCCTGGCCCGCCTCGTTGGCGTCCGATCGTCCAATTAACCGCCCCCGTCTCGCGCATAAGGCCGGAGACATTCTTGCCGACCTGCTTCTCCAGTTCGGCACGCCAGGGGACCAGGGTGAAGTCGCGGCTGCGCTCGACGACACCAAACTTCCCGGAGACCAGATTGACGCTGCGCCGGTAAACGCCCTCGATCCGTTTGCCGGCCTGCGCCTCGACAAACGGGATCCCGAGGTCCTTCGCCATTTGGCCCCCGACCGCCCTAACCTCGCGCTCGCGCAGAACGCGCAGCAGGTTGCGGCTGTAGATGACGTCCGTTCCTTCAGCCGCCGCCAATTGCTGTTCGAGCAGCCACTGGCGGCGCAGATCAAGCGCCTTCTTCACGTCATTGCCATAGCCACCGCTCGCAATTTCGGTCTTGCCTTCCGCCACCAGCTCGCGGTCAAGCCAGGACTCGGCATGCGTCCCGATCAGTTGCTCGACGGGTTTGACCGACAAAACCTCGATCCGAAACGGCTCGGCCCGTTGTCGCCCGCGCTCGTAAGCCATCACAGTTTCGAGATGATCGGGTCTGATGTTCCAGACGCCGCTCGGTTCGCGGTCGAGCTGGCCGGTTGCTCGGCGGATCGCTTCAAGCCGCCGTACATGTGCTTCAGCGTATGTCTGCATGGCATTGGGATCATGCCTGAGGTGAAGATCGATCGTGTACTGCCCCCCATTGGCCGCCGCGACCTCCACCACGTTGGTGTCTGAGACACGAATGCTGGCCTGCTTGGGTTCGAGCCTGACAAGAGAACCAATAGGGGTCGCCTCCGCGTTACTGCCGATATCGACATAGTGGCTGCGCCCATCGACCCCATCGACGATCAGATAGCGCCGCTCGTGATCCTCATCCGCAGCACCGCGTTTCATCACCTTGCCGACGATCGGGGCATGGCTCTGCTCGGGCTCACCTTTACGATGATCCGGTACGCCGTGAATGACCATTGGCTGCGGCTCGATTTCGGGCGTCAGTTTGAGGCTTGGAAGCTCGCGCCATTTCGAAGCGGTCAGGTCGCGGTGCAGGGTGCGGATGATGTCGCCGCGCCGCCCCATGTTCCCGAGGGTCTGTTCGATGTCGGGATCGAGCTTCCAGGTCAGTGGCCCGGCCTTCTCGGCAAGCTCCATCCGCTCCAATACGCGGGCGCGCCCGACGAGCAGTTGCTGGTAGGAGGCATCGCCTGCCTTTGGACCTTCGACTTGCGTGATATCCACGAGGTTGTCCCTGGCCTGCGCAATGATCGTCCGATCGAGCCGGGTCAGTCGCTCGGCGTCGACTTCCAGGCTCAATTGCTGGCGCACTTCCATCTCGCTTTGCGGCCCGAGATCACGGGTCATGATTTCGGAAGCGCGGGCACGAATGCCGTGGGCGATGTAGTCGCCGGCGATGTTGAGGTTCTTGCCGTCCTCGGTCTTGCCGCGCACCAGGATATGGGTGTGCGGATGGCCGGTATCGAAATGATCGACCGCCACCCAGTCGAGCGTCGTCTCCAGGTCCTGTTCCATCTTCGCCATGAGATCGCGAGTGAAGGTCTTGAGGTTCTCGAACTCGGGCCCGTCCTCGGGTGAGACGATGAAGCGGAAGTGGTGGCGATCCTCCTGCCCGCGCTCGGCGAAAGCCTGGCCATCGACCTCGTCGGCAAATGTCGAATAGAACCGGGCCGGCTCACCGTCGCGGGTGACGCCGTCCCGCTCCAGGTAGCCGATGTGCTTCTGTACTGCCGCCACCTTGCCCGCGAGCTTCACCACTCTCGCCTTCACCGTCACCCGGCGGGACCGCACACGAATTCCGCTGGCATGATCGAAAGACCAGCCGGAACCGCGCGGCAAACTCGCCGCAATTTTGGCGCCGCGACCACGCGCATTGAAACGACCGGACTGCTTCGCTTTTACGGGAGCAAACGACGCCCCGGCCCCGTGCGGATTTCCACCGCGCCGGGCGACCTGTTCGAGCACCTTGCCGCGAAGCCCTCGGCTTGCGTTCTTTCCACTGCCAATGCCGCCGCTCTCGCGGCGGGAGCGACTGAGGCGAGGCTCGAAGCGATCGTCATCGTGTGGCATGGACTGAATATGGCGAGCCCCTTGTCCTCCCCTCAAGTATCTCGCGGGAAAGTCGAGGTTTTGTGCGGGTCACAGGTATGCTGGCACTGGAATTGTCTCCCTGGCCCGTCCGGTGCGAGATAATCCAACTCTCTTAAAAACGATGTGCAGACAATGCCTTGGCGCCCAAGGGCCCAAGAAGCGCTGCTTCGCTTTATCTTGCCATGCACGACCTTCCCCTCCCGGCCGCCCCTCGCCGCTTCAAACACCCCCCTCGCCCCACTGCCGATGCCCGCCTGTTCGCTGCCCGCCGAGCACAAAAAAGGCCGGGACGCAGGTACCATCCGGCACCCACTTCCCGGCCGCAACGTCCCCTCGCGCCTCATCGCAAGGCTGCGTATGCTTCGCGCGCTTCGCCTTGGCTCGCGCAGCTGCGCCGCGCCATCAATCCCCGCGCCCTGCCCTCGCCATCGACAATGCTGACGGCCGCGTACCATGAGCCATCCAGGCATCCGATGACCGCCACCCGGTCCAGCTCCACAGCGTCATCATCTTCGCTCTGCGAACCACACTCCAAAGTGCCCAGCCAACGCTCGCAGACACGTGCGTCCCACACAAAATCGCATTCTTCCGCATCCAGAAACCGCGCTGCCAGAGCCCGTGCTGCACCGCTCCCGAACTCGATTTCCAGCCCCGCCACCAGCTTCGCGATGACCCGTTCAGCCGCAATTCCAATGTTCACCTGCGCAACCATGTCAGCCTCCTTCGCTTGAGCGTCCCCGTTCTTCGAGGACCCCAGTCGCCCGACGGTCGGCGCGGTGGCTGTCAGGGCCGCGCCGGCTTGCCGGTGCGCCGCGAAGCGGCGGCGGAGGAACCGATTTTGCCCCAGGAAAACAAACAAACTCGCGCGCGGAACGCGCGCTCTATTGCTGCGGCAAAATTGGAGGGGCCGCCGGCCTTTACAGCCGCCGCAGAGACCGTCACGCTCGGCAGATCCGAGGAGGGCAAACCACCTCTCGTCCTCGCGCAAGACCGAGATCCAGCGCATCCATACGCTTTTCAGACAGCTCCGGAATTGCCGGTGTCAGCGTGCTGCGCGAATGGCAAATATCGGGTCGATCCGAGCGGGAGCCTGGCTGCTATCGGGGGAGTTTTGGTCACTGGCTTCCTGCGGCAACGGCGCAGAAGTGAGGCCAATGAAGATCGATGGACCTCCTGTGCCCGCGTGCGGAGCATGTGAGGACGCAGGCACGCCGCCTGCGAATGCAGTGCCCGCAGGCGCCCCGTATCCCGCGACCGAGGCGAGATAGGCTCGGGTCTCGGGAGGCAGCGGTCGCCCCTCGCCGATCGAGGCGGCGTAGCGCGCCGGCCCGGCATTGTAGGCGGCAAAAAGCCCCGGATAGCCAAAGCGGTCGAACATCTCCCTGAGGTACGCCGTGCCCGCCAGGATGTTGTCGCGCGGCATGTGCGGATCGGTTCCGAGGCCGAGCTTCGCGCGGAGTTCTTCCCATGTCGCCGGCATCAGCTGCATGAGCCCCATCGCGCCTGCGGGTGACACGATGGGCCTACCTCCAATCGAAGTGTGCCCCCGGCTTTCCGCACGCATGACGCGCTCGATCCACACCGCCGGCACTCCGAACCGCTCAGATGCCTCGGCGATTTCGGCGTGCCAAAGGCCGACCTCATCGCTCTCGCCGGCCTGCGCAGGGGCCGCAGTGCAAAGGCCGATCGTCGGCACGGCGGCCTGCATAACGTATGCCGCGACGACAATGCCGAAACGGAAGCGAATGCGGAAGCGGCGCCAAAGTGCGCCGCTCCGCTTGCCTTGCGATACCGCCGTCACGGCAGCCACAGCGGACGCGCCTTGCCGAGGATATCGCGCTCTTGCGTGACCCCGAAATAGCGCCCGTCGAAGCTGTCCGGCCGCAGCGTCATCAGCAGGAAATAGCTCCCTTCCCGCAGGCGCACGCATCCTTCCCAGCGTGGTAGCGGCCGGCCGGATCGATCGGCGGCAAGTCGCCGGGCGATGGGTTTTCCATCGATCGTCACGACGTCGCCATGGCCGCAGATCGTGTCACCGGCCGCGCCCGCAACGCGCTTCACCAGCGGCACGCCCGAGGGCAGGTAATGGCGGCGCGCCGCGAGGGTTCGCGCCGCTTCGGGCGGCCAGGCGACCACCATATCGCCCGGCATGGCGCGCGCGCCGGGCGAGACAAGGTAGAGCCCGATCTGCGCGCTGGCGCTGTGGTTCCACACCAGGCGGGGCACCGGTGGGAATGCCAGCGTCAGCCCCAATGCTGCAATCCCGGCGCCGATAAGGACAGCGCGGCGGCGCAGCATCCGGCTACGCGCCCGCGCCGCGCGCAAAGCTTCGCCCCATTCGAAAAGCGGGAGGTTCCGGGCGTTACCCATGATCGCCTCCTGCCGCGTTGGAGAGCGACCAGGCTTCGAGATCGTCGATGTGATAGCGCCAGTCGCGCCCGTGCTTGCGGCACCTCGGACCGGTGCCATTCCGGCGCATCCCCTTGAGTGTGACGACTGCCAGCCCAAGATGAAACGCAGCCTGCTTGGAGGTGAGAAACGGATGTGTTTCGCGGGCGGATTTCGCCCGCTGCTGGGTGCAGCCATCGGCGCCCGTTCGCCCCTCGGAGGCGAGGCCCCCTGCAGCATTGTCTGTCATGTTTCGTGCTCCCTTCCGGCAGGTCTGGGTTGGACCTTCCGGGCACGAGGCATGACCATTCGAGACGGCCTGCGGCAGGGGCGAAAATCGACAGGCGCGTTTTCGCCCCCCTACCCCGCTCGCGGCGTGCCCGTGATTTCGCGGCCCGGCGAGGCCCCGCATCGCGCCGGTTATGGGCTCGGTGCGGGGCGGTCCGGACGGGTCAGTCGGCCGGATTCCAGATGATGGCGAAGGCGTCCTCGTCGTCCTGACCGGCGGCGCGGCCGAGGTTGGCGTAGAGCCGGCGGGGCCCGAATTCGGGGGCAGCGAGGCTCAGCGATACGTAGTCGTTACCCGAGCTTTCGCTGCGGCGCAGCCACCCTGCACCGACCTCCACGCCGCCCGAGGAAACCCGGTAGTCGGGCTGCGCATCGCTGGTCTTGCGAGGGTTGGGCGTGATCTCGATTTCGGTGCGGATCGAGAGGGTGCGAAGCTGGCCCTTGAAGCCGCGGCCATCGCGCGTGACATATCCGATTGCTGGCATTTCTCGTCTCCTCAATGGGTCGCCCGGGAACCGATTTTCCGGACGATGGCAGACCGGGGGGGGAGCGCTCGCAAGGACGCATGAACCCTTGGGGCCGGAGCATGAGCGAAGGACCGGAGCGAGGCGGCTTATTTGCAGCGAAGCGGCCGCGAGGAGCCCGCTTCCGGCGGGCGGGGAAATAAGCCGGCGCGCGATGGTTTCATGCGGCTGCGACCGCTTCCAGGTCAGTGCCTTTCGGATCCGGAAACGGGTTTCGGCGCTCCATGTCCGGAGCACCAAATGCCGGCGATCAGCCGCGCATGCGCTTCGTGGCGGCAAGGACGGGGCTTCCCATGGTTTCGATCCAAACCGTGTGGTGACGCCCTCCTTGCGAGCCGACAATGTGCCGAACCAACTACGCGGGTGGCCGCTGAGCGGGCAAGGATCGATGCCGACGGTGGCCCTCCCACGCCGCGAACGGGTGCCTCGCGGCAGCGCTCACCGCGGGGCCCGCAGCCGGCAATTCCGCGCGTCCTGAAGGTGCCCAACTGGCCCGCAATTCGCGTGTCTCGCGGGCGACAAACGGGGCAGCCAGGTTTGCTCGCCACTGTCCTGAAACCGGCCCAACTGCGTCCATATCTCGCACCCCCGGCAAGGGAGGTACTCCCTCCGCGCAATTGCAACACGGGCCGCGAAATGGTGAGCAGTCCGCGGGAGAGACGCATGAACATCTACACTTTGAGGTTCCTCAAGGCTGGAGACGAAGCCGCCTTGTCCGAGGATCACGAGGAGCAACTCGAATTCCAGGCGGCCGATGTCGTCGGCGCGCTTGTCATCGCTCATGAAAAAGCATCGCGCAGGAGCGCGGAACTCTGGGATGAGGCCCGCCGGCTTTGCACGATCCACCGCTCGCCCGGGGCCGGGTTCTCGATGCGCGCGGCGCGCGCATGATCGGCCGCCACCACGCGGCCGGCACCCGTTAGCGCCAAAGCCCAATTGCCCCGAATTTCCGAGCGCCGCCGCGCGGGTTTTGCTCAGGAACACCACAGGTAAGGCACATGCTGGCAACAGCTTGTGGACAGGCATTTCCACAGGGTTATGGACCGGTCGAGCCCGGCCCATCGACGCCCGATCATCGACGCCCGATCTCCGGCCATCGACCCATCTCGATCCGTACCTGAAAGAAGGACCATCCCGGGGGAGGGATGGTCCTGAGTAGGAGGGAACGGCCCGGGTATTTCGAGGGCGCCGGCCGCAAGAATGTGCATAGCAGGGTTATTTCCTGAAGGGCAACGCCGCGCGGCGAAGTGGTCAGAGAGCGCGCCCGATCTCCACAACCAAACCGCCGCGCGTGCGGAATGGCCCCATTCACGCCCCGAATTCTGCACCCGCCAAGGTCATACTCCGACGAACCGAGATGCATCCGCGTCGGTTCACGGGCGTTGGAACAGGGGGAGACATGACCGCGACTCGGCTCCCACTGCGCCATTTCAGGGAGAAGCATCGATGGATGAGGATGCTGTATTCGCCTTCGGCAGCGCGCTTGCCGCGATCGGCGGCCTTCTCGAGGAAAAAGGCCTCTGCACGGCGAAGGAGCTCGCCCAGTCGCTGAGGCATGCGGCGATGGTGCATCTGAAAGCCGAGAAGAAGTATCACGTGCGCGGCGAGTATCTGTGCGCTTGGGCGGTCTCTGTGAAAGCCGCCGCCGATGGTGCGAGCGCAGCGCCGCGCCACTGACGCAGCATCAGCTTCCCCGCGCACAAACTGCGCGGCCTGCTAGTGCAAACCGGTGTTGTTCAAGCGGAATGGTCTGGGGGGATCGCTCCTGCGGAGAAGAGCGATCCCCTACCAGTGCACTCCGGCATTTCCGAAGTCGGAGGCAGCAACGAATATAGTCCCGATCCCGGATAGCGGCATCGGGATTTTCCGCAGGTTGCGGTCCCTTGGCCCTTATTGACCAGTCGCTGTCGGTGGTGCGCGCACATCCGCCCGCGGCCCGCGACCTGCCAAGCGGTGCCAATATCACTGCGGGTCCTGCCGCGAATCCGCGCGCCGGCCCCTCAGCGCTGAAGCGTGACGAGGCGGGTATCGCCGCAAAGGCTGCACACGTCCTTGCGCCGCTCGAACCCGTTTGTTCCTGCAAGCTCGCGCGCGGATTGATCGGTGTGTTCCAGCGGTGAGAGGCCGAGAGTCTGGGCGATGCAATCATCGCAAACCGGCTCGGGTGAGAGCCGGGCGACCAGCTTTTCGATATCCTGAAGTGCTGTCATGTCCGTGCCCCGTACTCTGTCCTGAACTCGATATTCGTCCCCGAATTCGGCCCGTGCCACCCGGCAGGGATCGGGGCAATGAACATTAGGGGGTAGCGGCGGCTCCGCGCCCTCAAGGCGCGGGGCCGCCGCGTAAATTTCTCCATCTTCAAAACGGTATCGAGGGCAGGTGAAGAAACGATGTCCGCCGACCTTCTCGCGCGCGGCCGTCCGGTCATCCGCTGCTGGGGCGGCTGCCGGTTCTATAGGACGTCCGACGGCCCTGACGCCCGGCGCTCCTTAACGCCTGCGACGACGTGGCGTGCTGCGGCAACCGATTCGCGCGCCCGGCAATGAACCGCCGATCATGGCCGCTCGCCCGCCGCCCCTTGGGCGCGGGCGCGCGGCCCACAAATTTGCCGCCACTCGCACGAAGCGACCGGAGGCGGATCGCTCCGCCTCCGGTCATTGCCATCAGCCAGCCGATGGCATCGCATCAGGCTCGGTACCTTCACCGAAGCCGCTGCCAAAACCGGTGTCCGGTTCGCTTCCGGCGTCAGGGCCAGTTTCGGGCTCGGTTTCAGGCCCAATGACAGGGTCGATGACAGCCCCAACAGGTCCAATTACAGGTCCAATTGCAGGCAATGCAGTGTCCGGATCGGGCCCGTCCGCGCATTCGTCATGCCCACCCTCGCCGGTCATGGATGCGGCCACGCGCGCATGGGCCTCGACCGTGCCCACGCCGCCGCGCGTCGTATAGGCGGCGGGCGGGAAGGTCATCCAGCGCGGGATCCAGCCTTCGCGCTTGGGGCGCCCGCCTGCTCCTGCAAGATGATCGCGGATGATACCCCGCAGGGTCTTCGCCTTTTCGCCCGCATTGGCGGACGCCACCAGCGAACCCGCCACTTCTCCAACCATCGCGAGCAGCACTTCGCGGTCGCGAAGCGTCTCGAGCAAGGCCTCGTCCGCCTCCCACCAATCGGACATCGACATGCCGATCTCGGTGCCGAGCGCCTCGACCGCTGCGCTTCCCGCCTCAAGCGCCTCGCCCATGACCAACGTAAGTACTTCCATCACCGCCGTATCGGGAAGTTCGATCAGGCGCGCGAACAGACGGCACAGGTCACGGTGCGAACCGCGCACGCTGTAGCCGCTGCCGCCAATCACTGTCGGGTCGTCATCGGGAAGGTCCAGCAGCGCCAGGACCGCGCGCCGCCGCTCGTCGAACACGGCCTCGGCCGGGCATTCGTCCACGCTCGCCTTCACCGCGTCGTTCTTCGCGGTCTGCGATTCGGGAACGATCCGCCAGAGCGGCGAACCGGCGATGGCGTGGGCAATCATCAGCCGCAGGGCAATGCCCGGACGCTCAAGCATTGCGGCGCGCACGGCAGCGTGGCGATGGAGATCGATATAGGTCTGCGTGACGGAAGTCAGCTCGGGTCGGTCGGCCTTGCCCATGCCAGTGCCAGTGCCAGTGCCCGTGCCCGAAGCTCCCCCGTCCGCCCCGCCTGCCTTGGCCATGCGCGCTGCTTCCTTGCGGGAGAGATAGCCCTCGTGGATGACGACTTCGCCATTGGCGCGCACGTCGAGATAGACCCGTCCGCCTTTGCGCTTGGCGGTTTTCTCGTGTTCCCACGAATGGAAATGGGTTTCGGGCCCGAGCACGACGGCATCGGCCCAGCCCGCCTCGAGGAAGGATGCCCGCTTCACCTCGATGGCTGCATTCTGCAAATCCCAGAAGGCGTCCGTCTCCGCAAAATAAGCATCCTCCCCGAACAGGTCCGCGACTGTCGCAAGCCCGCTCGCCTCGGCATCGAAAAGCGCGTGTCCCACCGGCACCGACTGCCCGCCGAACAGCCACGATTTCAGCTGATAGCCGCGCGGCGCATAGCTGGCGGGATCGTCGGCAAGCGCAAGCCATGCCTTCTGCTGCGACTTCGATGCCAGGGTCAGGTGCCTGATTGTGGCCGCATCGATTTCCTCGGCGCGGTACATCTCGCGGATGCGCGGAAGCAGGTTGCCCAGCGCGAGGATGCGCTTCACGGCTAGGTCGGGCAGACCGAATGTCTGCGCGATATCCTCTATAGTGCGCCCTTCCTTCACCAGCCGGGTGAAACAGGCCCAGCGCGAGACTTCGTCGGGATCGAGCCGGGCCACGTTCTCGATGAGCGACGCCTCGACTGCGCTGGCATCGTCGGTATCGTCCAGAACCGCGCAGGGCAGCATGGCAGTGTCGGGGTCCGGCTCGCCCGCCTCGGCGCGGGCCGCCTGCCGTTCGGCCGCGACGATTTGCGCGGCATGAAAGCGGCGGCATCCGGCAACGATCTCGAAATGGCCCGGCTCGCCATCCCCTTGGCAATTGGGCCGCACGAGGATCGGCTGGATCACCCCGCGCGCCCGAACGGTCGGCAGGATATCGGACACGTCGGGGGCCTTGCGGGCGTAACGCATATTCGATTTGCTGACGGCAAGGTTGCCCAGCGCGATGAATTCGAGTTTCATGGGTAGCACTCCTGATTGAGAGTGCCGGTCCACCGAGTTCGTGATGGGATAAGGTGGACCGGCTTAGGTCTGGGCCATCCGGAACCGATTGCCCCGGCTGCCCGGCGTCATCCGCCCCTCAGCGGGGCGAAAGCCTGATGGCCGCCGGGTCCTCGCGGGTCAGACGGTCCAGAAGCAGTGCAGCATCGGGGATCGATCCGGCGAGGCGGGCGGCCTCGGTCCAGACCGAAAGCCGGTGCCGCGTGCTGAAAGCGATATCGCGCTCGATGGTGAGGCCCATCGGCAAGCGAATCGCCTCGATCTCGCGGAGCGAGGAAATGCCGAGTTCCGGGCATCCGAAGCCGAGGTCCGCCAGCCCGAACAGGGTGTCGTCGTCGGCGTAGAGTTCGGAAACCAGCCAGACCGCACGGCCCATGGGATTGAACAGGCGGACCAGCGGCAGCGGATCGAACTTGGGATTTTCCATGCATTGCTCGAAATTGGCACTGAGCATCGCGCGAATGGAGCGGGTCAGGAGGGTCATGCCGTTGCCCTCCCGTTTCCCGGCAAGGCGGCGCAGGGCGCAGTTTGCGAATCCGGTAGCGCCGCACCTACGCCGACCTCAGCGCCACCACCATTCGCCGCATCCGGCCCGCCCGCACCACCGCGCCACTTTCCTGCAAGATTTCCGTCAGATAGGCTGACATCAGGGGAAGCGGAGGGGCCCGCCTCTGCATCCCGTTCGGGGCTCTTCTCGAGATTGGCCCCCTCATGGCGAGCGAGCAGCCATTCGGCGGCTTTGCTCGCCATGCTTGCTGCCCGGAAGATCGCGCGGTTGTCCTCGCGCAGCACTTCGAGCCATGCTCCGATATAATCGGCATGGCGCACGGTGGGCACGATGCCGAGCGCGGCGCAAAGGAAAGCCGAGCCCACTTCGGCCACTAATTCCTCGCGGGCGTAGTCCTTGGAACCGAACGCATTCGTCAGATTTCTGCCGAGTCGCGATGCGTGGCCGGTCGCGTGGGTCAGCTCGTGCAGAGCCGTCCTGTAGAAGTTCACCTGATCGCGGAAAGCCTGCTGCGGCGGCACAGCCACGAAGTCCGCGCCCGGCGCATAGAACGCCTTGTCGCCGCCGATACGAAAATCGACACCGCTTGCGGCGATCACCGCCTCGGCCACCGGCACGATTTCGCGCGTAGGCAAGGCAACCTGTTCGGGGAGCAAATCCCCCCGCAGCCCCTCGCACTGCGCCACGTTGAAAACGGTAAAGCGTTTGAGGAAGGCAATGGACCTCGCCTCCCCGCCGCTCTCGCGTGCGCGCTCTTTCTCGGCCTCGGGCGTGAAGCGGTCGGCATAGACAACCTGCGTGCCATGCTCGCCTTTGCGCACATTGCCGCCCGCCTCCTGCGCCTGCCTGAACGTCAGCCAACCTTGCGAAGGCCAGCCGCCCGCAATCACCGCTTCCCACAGGATCAGGACATTGATCCCGCTATAGGGACGCCGCGTCAGGGCATTGCGGGGAAGACCGGCAGCCGGAACGCTCCCACCCTCTCCGGCTCCGCCGCCTGCCGCCGGGATGCCCCACGGCTGCACCCAAGGAACGCATCCGTCCTCAAGCTGGGCGATAACCCGGCTCGTCACCTCGTCATAGAGCGAAGCCCTGTCGCTTGCGGAACCGCGCCCGCGCGAAGTCTCGCCCTGCCCATTAGACGGCGTGTGGCTGCCGATATCTCCAGTTTCGGGCCCCGCGCATGACGGAGCCTTGCGATTGCTGCGCATGTCTCATCTCCAAGACCCGCCCAAAACCACCATGGCCTCCCCCGGCGAAGGCGGGGGTGGGCGGCCCGGACGACCGACAGGGCCCGCGCCAGGCAGCGCCTGCACCGCTTGCGGCCGGAACGTTAAGTGGAGGAGCCGCGCCTCGGCGCGGCTTGCAGGCGATGCCGGCGGGCCCAGACGGGCGGCAAGCCCACCCGCGCATTCGCTCGGGGCCAGGCTCACGGACAACGCCGCGCGCGGCTCCCCGCGCGCGCCTGCTTCAGGGGGCGCCGAAGGCGCGCCCTCGCCGCGCCAGCGATCGTGGCCGCAAGGACGAGACCCGACGGGGCTCGGTGCCGTGCGTGCGGACCAGGCGGGCGTTCAGCCCGTCCGCGCGCAGCATAGAGCGCGTTCGCGCCTCAGGCGCGGGGCGCCCTGCCCATTCTGCCCGCTAATACGGCCGTCCAAGAGGCTGAAACCCATCCGCCCCACCGATCGCTGCACATCGGCTCGGCCTCAGTGACGAGCCTGTAGATCCCGACCTTTCCGCCGGACGCGCCGCACGACCACACATCCCGCACGCGCTTGGCCATTTCCCGTTGGCCATTAGCCGTTACCCACTGCACGCTGCACGCTGCACGCTGCACGCTGCACGCTGCACGCTGCACTCTGCACTCTGCACTCGCCCAACTCTGGCACAATTCCGATTGGTTCCCGAGATTCCAATAAATACTTCACAGGCCGTGAAAAGTCCGCGAAGAAACGGTAACTTTTGTTCACAGGAGCCAAATCGCTTCTCGCGCAATTAGTATTCACCACGCAAGAGCGTCGGATGTGTACTTTGGAGAGAACCATGAGCATCGAAGGCAAGGCCAAGGAAGCTGCCGGCTACATCAAGGAAGAGATGAACGAGCATGGCAAGTCGCCCGAGGCGCAAAAGAAGGCCCAGGAAGGTCGCGATCTTCGCAACGAAGGCCGGGTCGAGGACGGCAAGGCGCCGAAGACCTCGAAGCCGGGCACCGACAAGAGCGAATAAGCCACGACGGGCCGACGTGCCAGCCGCGCCGGCCCGGTCATTCCCGGAGAGTTTCGCCGCATGTTTACGCAGCTCAACCCCACTGTTCCTTTGCATGTCGTCGGCAAGGGCGACGGCTACGCGATCGGGATCATCGACTATGGCCAGGAACACAACCTGATATGGGTCACCGCGCTCGACAGTTCGGGTGAGATTTGGTGCGCGCCGAATGCGACCGTCCGGCTTGGGAAGAACTGGACGATGGGCCGGCAGGAAAATCCGCTCATTACCCAGCACAAGATCGCCGAACGAACAGCGGAGCCGCGCTCGGCCTGCTGATAACTCATTGATCGGAAGTGACAGGGAGAGTTCGTTCAGCATCCCACGCTGCGCTTGACCGCGGTCAGGATCCACCCGGTATCCTGCCGGCTAGTCTGCACAATCAGGCAGACCCCATGTATCTGCCGCCATTGACGCTGATGGTCTGGCCGGTGATGTAACCAGCGTCGGGCGAAGCGAGGTAGGCACAAGCGGCAGCGATGTCCTCGCCAACCCCCAGACGGCCGACCGGTATCGTCTTTCCAAATGCTTCCATATCGAGCGTTGTCGCACGGCGCAGCATTGGCGTGTCGATGGACCCTGGGGGGACCATATTGAAGGTGACGCCGCTCTTGCCGAATTCGAGGGCCAGCGCCTTGGTCAGTCCGAGCAAGCCGCCTTTACTGGCGACATAGTGAGCCTGGCTAGGCGAGCCGCTCTGAGTCGAGGAGGATGTGATGTTGATGACCCGGCCCCACCCGGCATCCAGCATCGCGGGCAGCATCTCGCGGATGCACAGGTGCGGTCCTGTCAGGTTGATGCGCAGCATCTCCTCCCACATGGCGACGTCCTGATCGAAATACCGGACATGTGGGCCGATCCCGGCATTGTTGACAAGAATGTCGATCGGGCCGAGCGCGGTTCGGGTCTCATCCGCTGCCGCCTTGATCGCGGCCTCATCGGCGCAATCGACGGCGAGGGCGATGGCGGCATCGCCAGCATCGGTGATGCCCTTTGCGGTTTCGGCTGCGGCATCGCCATTGATATCCCATACCGCCACTTTGGCGCCGTCGCGAGCGAAGCGCTCAGCGATTGACCGCCCCATGCCCGAGCCAGCGCCGGTGACGACGGCGACTTTCCCGTTAAGCGGTGCGGGGATCATTTTCATCTGTTCTCTCCTCGGGGTGAGTGCATTTTTTCGCCGGATGCAAAAGCTGCCGGTGCTTGTCCGCGAAGGCGACAATGTATGCACCTGCGCCTTCAGGCCACCGGCCCCGCTTTTTCAGCGCCACCGCGATGGGATGATTGGGAAATCGATCAAGCCTGTGGCCCCCCGCTCTCAGCGCCTGCGCAATCCGGTGTTTCCCTCCAGCAGGTCGAAGCGCATTGTGTTGAATACCATCGCAGCCATGACGTATTGGCCGACAAGGCCCGGTAATTCCATGAGTTGCGGTTCGCTCCAGCGACTGGCCAGCACCTCCCACGTGGCGTCGGCAATGGCATAGTCACCCATCAGCTCTTCCACCGCGCGCACAATTGCCCGATCGAAGTCATCCCAGCCCTCAGCATCCGAGCCTTGGGTAACGCGTTCGACTTCCACGTCCGAAAGTCCGGCCTGTTTGCCATATACGAGGTGCTGCCCCCATTCGTAGGGCGTTCGCGACAGCCACGCGACCCGCAGCACCGCCAGTTCTCGTTCGCGCGCAGGGATGCAGCCGCCTCGGCCAAGTTCGTTGCCCAATTGCAACTGAGCCCGGTACAGCCCGGGATGTTTGAACATGATGCCGAAGATGGACGGAATGTCCGACATGTCGATGGCTTCGACGTTGGAGAAAGTCTCCGCGATCAGCTGCCGTGCCTCATCGGTAAACTCGTGCGGGTCCAGCGGGGTGATGCGGGGATTTCCCGAAACTTGCGCGTGCATCGATGTCGAAATGCGTCGGACCGGATTGAATGCGGTGGTCGTTCATTGTGGCCTTCTTGAAACCGAGAAATCCCGCTCAGACGAGCCTGGCAAGCGCCTCCGCCCGGAACGGCGACAAGTGTATCGAGGGGGCCGCGGGTCCATCCAGAATTGCGACATCAACGACATGAAGCAAGCCGCACATCGCTACTGAGGAAGCAGGCCGGGCACACGCCTGCCGCAAATATTGGCGTAGCGCTGCGCGAACAGGCACGCCCGCCACCCGATCGGCACAGTGGTCCCTCATTTCATTTAAAACGCAGGCGGCGTGAGAGATCTGCAGATGAAAGCGCAACCCGATAACGTTCGCGGCGATTTCGATCGATCCATTTCAGGACGGCATCATTATTTTGAACGGTCCCCGCGCACGATATGTTGCGCTTGAGCGAGGAATGAAGGAGAGTACCCAAACCAATAAAATATTCGGGCACTCGTACAACCAATGGCAGACGAATCTCTTCTTTCTCTCGCTGCAGACATCATCACCGCACATGTCAGAAACAATTCTGTGCCGTCGGATCAGCTCACGCAATTGATCGAGACGGTCTACGGATCGCTCGCCGGTCTCGGCAAGACACCCGAGCCCGCCGTGGAAGCGCCGCGTGAACCGGCCGTCTCGATCCGCGCTTCGGTAAAACCGGACGGGATCGTCTGTCTGGAATGCGGATCGAAGTTCAAGATGATCAAACGGCACCTCACCACCGACCACCAGCTGACGGTTGAGGAATATCGCCGCCGCTGGAACCTGCCGGCGAGCTATCCGACGATTGCCCCCGACTACGCCGAGCGGCGCCGCGAGCTTGCCAAGACGATTGGTCTCGGCCGCAAGAAGGGCAGCAAAGTCGCCGTCAAGGCCAAGGCGCAAAAAGTCGCACCGGTGGCCGCAGAACTCGCCCCTGAACCTGCAGCCGTGATGGCTCCCGAGCCGGAAGGATTGAACCCCACCGCCCTTCCCGCAGCAAAGGCCAATCCGGCGAGCGCGAAGAAGACGCCGACAAAGGCGAAAGCAGCCCCGCGCAAGAAGCTTGGGATTGCGGCCGAGTAAATAACCGGCCGCACCGTACGGGAGCGCTCGATCCCCCGCTCCCGTACGCGACAACCAATGCCGACGCGTGCCGCAGCCGTTCGCGGCGGCCCCAACCGCACTCCGCGGCCTAACCGGCAAATTTTTCCCATTGAATCAACGTTATACTTTTCTCAATGGCGACGGAAACAATCCTCATCGTCAACGGAAAAGCACGAATGACTACCACACCCTCCGGCGAAGCCATTGTTGAAATCCCGCAGGACGCGCCGCGCCGGGTCAATCTTCTGGGCCTGGACAAGATTACATTGGCAGCGCTCGGCGCAGGCGTCGTCAACCTAGTGGGCGGAGCAACCGCCGTTCGCGCTTGGCTCTACGATCTCGGCTTGCGGTACTACGACCAGTTCGGCGTGATCTTCGGCCTTCCGGAGGGAAGTTTCGATTTATCCAGCGCCCGGTTGATATCCAAGGGCTGGGAGATCGTGCTCGACTCGTCCCAGAGCAATGCGCTATACGCATTCCTGATCCCACCAGTCGCTCTTTATGTCGCCCTGTTCTACGGTTTTGCAGGCTTCGTCAGTGAGAAATTCAGCTCGCGCCCCGAGCGAGTACGGGATTTCTTTCGCGTGGAACGGCGTATTGGCATCATGGCGGTCATCGCCGTGTTATTTTTGCTCACTGCGGGTCTCTCCTGGGCACTGCGCTTGGCAATTTACGAACTTCCGAGCGCTGCCAAGATGGCAGGGCAGAACGATGCGTGGGTCAAGCGGACCGAGGTGAGGGACGCAACGTGCATCCAGTGCAATTACTATGGCCATGACGCGGTCAAGGGTGTTGCCCTCGTGTCCAATGGCAAGTTCATCTTCGTGGCAAAGCGCACCGGCGGCGTCGCACAAATTCCGCTCGAAGGCTTCAGCTCCCGTTTCCTCCAGCCGCTTGCAATCGAACCGGACAAGTCGGCGGCCAAGAAGTGATCCCGGCCCGAATAGACCAGGCCAAAGCCTGAGACCGTTGACTCTCTGACAGGATGGCTCGGCCCTTCGCGGCCGGGTCATCAAGGACATGGGAGTGCCAAAAGGCAGCGTCATTTGTCAGATCATGCGCGGCCCCGATCGGTGGGATTATCGCGGCATGGCAAAATCACCTCACACTCTCGTCCGCGAACGGATTGTTCAGGCAACGGAGAAGACACAGAGCGATTTGTCCGACTTGCGACATCATCAAGATCGCCGCCGATTATGCCGCCAGATACGCCGTGCTAAGCACGCCGTATGGATCCAGCGAGTCCAGGCGTGACCTCGGCGAACAACTGCGGCGAGAATTTATCGGCCGCATGGCCCATTGGGAGGATGTCTTCTTAGGCGTGAGCGACGATCTGGTTCCCACAGATCCCGTCGCAGTAATGCTGGAGGCGGAGCTTGGAGTTGAAGAGACGACGGACCGCATCCTTGTCGCGATGAAGCTGGGGGAGCGGAAGGAACGTCCGATCATTTTGCCGGAAGACAGTGACGACGGGCTGACCTGGGTCTCCAGGACGGCGTCCGGCATCAACAGCGGAGACGACAGCCGCTTCAGCGTGCCCGACCGCATCACCTTACTGATGCCTTCGCCCTGCCTCAGCAGCGAGGGCCAGATATTACAGGCGTCGATACGCGCGGCATCGAGAGCGTGCCGCAACGACGCGACCTTGCCGAATATGCCGAAAACGATCGCACACTCATCGTGCTTTGTTCGAAATTCGACGACGAACCTGCCGCGACAATAAAGCGCCACCTTCTCGAATCGATGGAAAGCGGTTCCGATGCGCATCGCACACACCGTCAATGTCCTCGTCTTGGCACGCGGAGATGAGCCCCTCGAGATGCTCAACTCCGGCGAACCCGTGCAATCACGCCTCGAAGGATATGCCCTGCGTCGTCGCGACGTCGAGCAGGTCCTTGTCGGCGCCGATCCGCCCGAGACCCCTGTTCACTTCTTCGATGCCAGAAACGACGAGCCACAAAAAATCTGGAAGACGCTGCGTGCCCAGATTGCCGAAATGCGCGGCGTCTATCGTGCACGCGCGCCGGCCGCAGCGGAAGATGTAGCCAATCTCCTCCGGAACGTCGACGACGTCAGGGCGGCCGAGGCGCGCCGCGATGTCGAGCACGAAGTCGAGCGGATACTCGAACATATTGCCCTCCTGACACCGAGTTCGCGACCCGATGTTCTCGTAACCGAGCCAAATTCGGCTGCAAAGCTCACAGCGCTACGGTCAAGGCGCCAGCTACGAGCGCGACATCACCAACCAGTGGATAGACTGATTTGGCCAATCCGCCGAAGCTAGCAATGCAGCGCGTTCGATCGACGCACGATTGCAGGATCTATGGAGTTCCATCCTTCTGGGAGCGGAACGCGCAGCCTTGGACACAAAAACGGAAATGCACTGACAGCACCGCGGGCCGACTTCCACGAGACCCCACAGCCTTGTTTCGTGACCCAAGACGACCGGCTCGCAGATCAAGCATTTTCGATCATCCTGATCGCGATAGCTTCCGACCCTAACGCTTCAAAAATGTGCAGCGGCATGGGCAATAAAGGCCCAATCACCCTCAGCACCGGCAGTGAATCGAACAAGACCTTGTATTGCCGGTGTACCTGTAAGCCCGGCAAAGATGTTCGGCTCCTTCGGCGTTGAGAGCCTCAACAATGCGGACGCTCCGATTTATAGTAGAGTTTGGGCGGGCGCGGCACTGGAAAGGTTCGGTCGAGCACTTGGTTTCGGCGTGGCCCGCTTTGTCCAGCCTCTGAGGTGATCGGGTAAAAGCACAATTTCGTGTTGCATCTTCGCCACAACTTAAGCTGCAAATTGATCAGACGAGCATTTGCCATTGAAAGCTTGCATCCGCGGCGCGAAAAATCCCGTCATGGCAATCCACTGCATCTACGCAGCGCGTTTTCCACATCTGGGTGCACGGCTGTCTGGTCACGCTTCCCGCCGTGAGCCCAAAGGCGACAGGGGACACAACTTGAAAATAAACCTTCATAAGGCCGCCTTGTGCGGCGCGACAGGTCTTTCGGCCCTCATCATGCTCTGCGGCCCCGCCTACGCCCAGAACACCACTCCTCCCGCAGAAGACGAAGCCTCCGCTGGCGAAGCCATTGTCGTCACCGGCTCTCGTATCCAACGCCGCAGCGTCGATACGCTTGAGCCAACTATTATTGTCGGCTCGGATCTGTTCGAAAACCGCGGCTTCACCAACGCAGGCGACGCCCTCCGGACAATTCCCGCCTTCGGTCCGCCGGCAGGCAGCGGTGTCGGCACTCAGGCCGGCAGCTTCGGCTCGGGCCAGACGTTTATCGACTTCTTCGGCCTGGGGTCGCAGCGCACTCTGACGCTGGTCAACAGCCGTCGTTTCGTCAGCTCAAACACCACGTCGATCTTCGGCCCCGTGGCCGCTGGTTCGCAGGTGGACTTCAACACCATTCCGACGCTTGCCATCGACCGGCTTGAAACCGTGGCTGTGGGCGGTGCGCCAATCTATGGCTCGGATGCAATCGCCGGCACCGTCAATATCCTGCTCAAGCAGAAGTATCAGGGCGTCAAGCTGGATGCCCAGACAGGGATTGCCGACGAGGGCGACGCTGCTTCGTATCGCTTGGGCATTCTTGCCGGCACCAGCTTCGGCGGCGGCCGTGGCAACATAGTCGGTTCTTTTGAATGGAATAAGCAGGAAGGCCTGCTCTATTCTGACCGCGCGCGCACTGCTGCTGGCCTGTCCTACGCGGCTCCCAACGGCGCCAGCCAGTACAGCCAGGTCCTTATCAAGGATCGCCGCATCCCTGCGTTGTCCCAGTACGGCGCGCCAACCTCGATCGACAGCGCACCCGGCTTCGGCGGAGAAATCCTCGATGCCTCCGGCAACGCGCTGGTCTTCGATGCCAAAGGCAATCTGACCCCGCTCGACTTCGGCGATCAACATCCTGGAATCAACTCGTCGGGCGGTAATGGCCTGAGTCTTGTCCCGCTAACCAACCTGCTGTCCCCGACGGAACGATACCTCGGCTACATACATGGCGATTACGAAGTCACCGACCACATCAAGGTCTTTGCCGAGTTCAACTACGCTCGGTCGAAGGGTACCGAACTGCGTGCGCAGCCAGTTTACAATACGTGGCTGTTCGACGATGCCGGCACCCCTGATGGCAACCTCATAATTCCGCTCTCGAATCCATTCCTTTCGCCCGCCGCGCGCGCAACCATCGCTTCGCAGCTTCCGGCTGGCCAGGATTACTTCTATCTCGGCCGCGCAAACACCGACATTACTGCGGGCGTTGGCAGTACAACTGTCGAATTGTACCGCATCACGGGCGGTCTCGAGGGCGATTTCTCGATTGGCGCGCATAACTTCAAGTGGGAAGTGGTCGGCAACTACGGACGTTCGCATACGAACGGTAGCAGCCGTGAACTCGTCCAGCAGAACTTCGAGAACGCCCTTGCCGGCTGCACCGGTGCGAGCTCGCCACTCGCGACGATCAGCAGCACCTGCGTACCCTTCAATCCGTTCGGTAACCAGAACGGTCCAGAAGTCGCCGACTACATCACCACCGTCGCCCATCCGACCGCGACCAATGAGGAATGGGTGGTCACTGCCGATGTCACCGGCGACCTGTTCAATACCTGGGCGGGCGGTGTCGACTTCGCGCTGGGCTACGAACATCGTAATGAAAAGGCCAGGTTCGATCCGGGCGAATTCTTCTACGGCATCCCCGATCCGACCGATCCGACTGCGGACCGTGGGCAGTACGGCCGATCGATTCCGATCGATCCGGTTCGCGGCAGCTACAACACCGACGAGGTCTTCGGCGAGTTGAACGTTCCGCTCATTTCGCCGGAAATGGGCCTGTCGTTCCTGCGTTCCGCCGAACTCCACACGGCGGGCCGTTACGTCAACAACTCGCTGGCTGGTAGCGACTTCACCTGGACCGCCGGCGGCAAGATCAACTTCATCGAAGATTTCGGGATTCGCGGCAACTTCACCCGTTCAATCCGCGCGCCTGCAATCACCGAGTTGTTCAACCCGTCCAGCGCCATTTTCACCACTGCAGAAGATCCCTGCGATTCCCGGTTTATCACGACCGGCCCTAACCCCGCGAACCGCGCGGCCAATTGCGCCGCCGCGGGTCTTCCGGCGAATTTCACGTCGAATATCGTCGACTTCACCAGCCGTGGTTCGCTTTCAGGCAATACCGATCTTGAAAACGAGAAGGCAAACAGCTGGACCGTGGGCCTGATCGTCACGCCAAAGGCCCTCCCGGGCTTCTCGCTGTCCGTCGATTGGGTGAATGTTTCGCTTAAGAATGCAATTGTCAGCCTCGATGCCGATCAGACGATGGCCGCGTGCTATGACGCGACCAGCTTCCCGAGCCCGGTCTGCTCGCAGATCGATCGCGGTGCAGACGGCCAGGTCGATTTCATTCGAACCGGCTATATCAATGCTGCGTCGTACAAGTATCGCGGTCTGTTGGCCGATCTTACGTATATCATCCAGACCCCGTTCCTCGGCGCTGACAGCTCGATCCTCTTGAAAGGCGGCTACCAGTACAACAGCAAACTGGAACAGCGTGTCGGCGTGGGAGACCTCGACGTTATCAGCGGCGGCGTTGGCTATCCCAAGCACAAGGGAACCGCGAGCATCGCTTACAAGAATGGCGGATTTGGCGCATTCACCCAGATCCAGTATATCGGTAAGTCGCAAGTCGATCCTAATGCTGCGCCGAATACCTACGAGTACCCCACCCGCAAGGCGGTGGCTTATGTGAGCGGCTCGTTGAGCTACGACATCAACGACAGCTACACGCTGCGCTTCATGGTGGACAACATCTTCGACACCAACGCGCCGTATCCTGCTCCCGCCGGTACCGACAATAGCGTCGTTACCTACTGGGACGGCATCCTGGGCCGCTACTTCAAGGTCGGCGTTTCCGCCAAATTCTGATCCGAACTGAATAAAAGCGAAAGGGCTCCGGTCAAACCGGAGCCCTTTCCATCAGACTTGAGTCCCGTCCTCGCTCCACGCCAACCGCCGGTGCGTCATGGCCGCCATCGATAGAGAGGAAAGCCAAGGGCATCTATCCGGCCGCAACATGGGCTGTAGTCCCAAAGGCGTCCGGATCCGCCGAATTGTCGTGTTGGAGAAACCGGGCTCGCCCGCCATGGAGCGCAACGACTGTCAGGCGCCATGCAAAACTGGGCCGGCGTATTGCCTCACGACGCAATGTTACCGGTCAAATTTGATGACGTGTCTACCCCGCAATTACGGGCGAATCAGAAGGTCCTTGTAGCCTCCAAGCGCCATAGCCTTCGCCTGACGGGCAAGGCGGCGAATGCGGGAGCGTAGCGAGTCGGATGGATGGTGCCAGTCGCGCTCGACGTTATCGGGTCCGACAAGGATGCTGGCGAGTTCGCGCTGACTGACGCCGTCGCACAGAGCGTCATGCACGCGTAGCAGCAGGCTGCCACGTCCAATCGCCGGGTCGCGCGGATAGAGTGCCTTCCCAAACCGCCGATAGCGGTGCAGCGCAAGTAGCCGTCGCAGCGGCAAGACGCCCGCTTCCGCCCTCTCCATCCCGTCGAAGCAGAAGCGCAGCTGCACGGCGGCCTCTCCGCTGAGCGTGCCTGCAAGCACGTCGAGCCGGATATGATGGGACCCATCCGACAGAACAGCGTACTCCCTGCCCGAAACGGAGCTAACGGCTGTGAGCCAGGGTCGGATCCGGTCGATGTTCAGGGCCCCCGGATCGCCGGGATGTCCCGGCTCTGCTTCGACAGAGAGTGTCGCAGGATCGCGATTCGCATGCCAGATTATCCGGGCCGAGAGACAATCCCGGTCCGGCGCTTCGGCGAAAGTGCAGCCCCCATTTCGAGGCGCTTGGCATCGGCCCGCGCGTCGCAGCCGAGGCTTGGACATACCAGGTGCGGTACTCTGGATCCCTGCGGAGCCACTCCCACATCAAACCGGCACGATCGGCATTTTTTAAATAGAGATAGCCTGTGGTATCCTGCCAATTAGGCAGCCCACCCGATCTCATTGGGACAATTGATTGGTTGAATTGAGCGAACGCGAAAAGAATTGAATTAACAAATTTTCACCGAAATGCAGACATTTTTTCCCCTTATGTGAATTCCCGAGGGTGCCGGCCGGGTGATATGACGATTTTGCGACAACACCTGCCGGATGGCGGCTTGAGAAACCGCTAGCCTGCACCCAACGAACAGGAAGGGCGATCGCCGGACCTACGGTGACAAGTGACGCCGCCGAAGATCGTATAGTCGAACCTTGGGCACGCAGATTTCCGAACTGATGACGCGCTTCTGGCGCTTGATCGGCATGGCGACAACAATGGACGATCTGGCTCTCGTCCTCGCCGATGTCACCGTCTGCCTGGGCTTCCAGCGCTATGCGCTGACCCATCACAGCGACCCACTGAGGACGGGCGGACGGCTCATGCGCCTGCACAATTACCCGCCGCAGTGGGTCGATTATTATGATCAGCACGGACTGGGGCCCAGCGATCCCGTCCATCGCGCGAGCTATGTGACCAGTTCCGGGTTCCCGTGGCAGAAAATACCGCGCCTGATCGGCCTCAATAGAGAAGATTACTCGGTCATGGAGCGCGCACGCCAACAGGGAATCTCGGACGGCTTTACCATACCCATCTGCGTACCTGGGGAAGCGCATGGCTCGGTGACCTTCGTCGGACCGGGGGCTTCGTTTGCCAGGCAGGAAATGCTGTTTCTTGCAGAGCTGTTCGGAGGCTGGGCCTTCGAGAAAGCGCGCGTGCTGACCCTCGGACGCGGGATCGTCGTGCCGGACAGCCCGCTTCTCACCAATGCCCAGCGCCAATGCACGGTCCTTGCCGCTGCTGGCAAGAACGACGGCGAGATCGGCACGATCATAGGAATCAGCAAGCTGACGGCGGGCCTGCATCTCAGGCAGGCCTGCGAGCGCTACGACGTTTCCAAACGCACATTGCTGGTGGTCCGGGCACTGTTCGACGGAACGGTGAATTTCTCCGAGATCTTCCGGCGATGATATATCGGTTTTCCGATATGGCGCGCTGACAGTGATCGGGATGACCCTTGGGGCGTGACAACCAATGTCACGGCCAAGGAGTCCTCCCGATGCTCAAAGTTCAAAACTACGAAAATCGCGAAGCCTCGGACGAGGCGCTGCGCGCGATGTGGGCGGCCCGCAAGTCGGTCTTCGTCGACCTGCTGAAATGGGATTTGCCGGTGCTTGCCGGACAGTACGAACTCGACCAGTTCGACAATCCCCACGCGCGCTACATCATCCTCTCTGGCCCGGACAATGAGCACTACGCCTCGGCGCGGCTGCTTCCGACCACGCGCCCGCACATTCTCGACAGCTTCTACGCCGCCTTCTGCGAGGCCGGCGTACCGCGCGGACCCACGATCCGGGAAATCACGCGCTTTTGCCTCGACCGCAGCCTCAGGGCATCCGAACGCCGCGAAGCGCGCGACGCGCTGATCTGCACGCTTGTCGACCACGCGCTCATGAACGGCATCACCGCCTACACCGCGATCGCATCAGAAGGCTGGTTCAGGCAGGTACTGGAATTCGGGTGGGACTGCCGCCCGCTCGGCCCTCCGCGCTACGCGGGCAAGGAAGTGCTCGCGGCAATCCGCATCGATATCGACCGCGACACGCCGCAGAAGCTGGCAGCTGCGGGAATCACCACCAACCATCGCGGCTCTGGCCGCGGGGCAGACTGAAGGGGACGGGACATGGATCTCTTCACCCAAGTCGCCCGGCATGCGGCCCAGCTCAAGGAGCACGGCTACAGCGTCATCGAGAATGCGCTTGCCGCAGAAACCATTAGCGCGCTCGATGCCGATCTCGCCCCTCGCTTTCATCGCACGCCGTTCTGCCAAGGCGGCTTCTACGGTGAGACGACCAAGCGCTTCGGCCGTCTTCTCGCGCATTCTCCGCACGCCGAGGCGCTCGTCCGGCACGCGCTCATCATCTCGATCGCGGAGCAGATCCTGCTGCCATGGTGCGACTGCATCCAGCTCAATACCACGCAGGCCATAGCCGTCCACGGCGGCGCGCCGGCACAGTTGCCGCACCGCGACCAGGACATGTGGGGAGCGCCCAAAGGCAGCGCCGAGTACCTCGTCAACGTGATGTGGCCCCTCACCCCATTCACCGCCGGAAACGGCGCGACACTGGTCTGGCCCAGAAGCCATGGCGCAGCCGCGCTCGAACCGGAGACGAGCGGACAACCGGTCGCCGTCGAGATCCCGCCCGGCGCGGCACTGCTGTTCCTCGGCTCGACCCTGCACGGGGCCGGCAGCAACACGACGGAAGAAGTCCGCCGAGGCATTGTCGTGGGCTATTCGCTCGGCTGGCTCAAGCCTTATGAGGCGCAGTGGCTTGCCTATCCGCCCGACATCGCTCGCAGGTTCAATCCGGAACTTGCCGCATTGGTAGGCTACCGCCAGCACCGGCCCAACCTCGGCAACTACGAAGGTCAGTGCCCCTCGGTCCTTCTGGACGAGGACTATGACCCCGATCGGCCGCTCGCCGCAACCGACGCCTTGCGACCGGATCAGCTGGCGATGGTCAACAACCTCACTGCTGAACGCGCAGGCGTGTCGTGAACGCAGGCGCGACCTCCGACCGGATCTATGAGCACATCCGGCATTTCATCGGCCAGCGGCATGTGCGCCCCGGGCTCAGGCTCGATCCCAGGGCGATCGCCAAGGAGCTCGAAGCCAGTACCACGCCGGTTCGCGAGGCGCTCAATCGCCTCGTCGGCGAGGGACTGGTGGAAACGCTCGTGCCGGGGGGCTTCTTTGTTCTCACCCTCGATGAGCCTGTCCTGCGCGATCTCTATTCATGGTCCCGCACGCTCATCGGCCTCTCGCTGCGGTCAGGAACCCTGGCGGGACACGATCCGTCCCGTCTCGGGCGAGGTGAGGACTATGCAGATCGCGTGGCCAGCCTGTTCACGGACCTCGCTTACAGTTCGAACAATACGCAGTACCGCATCGCCATGCGGCGGTTGAATGCAAATCTGCATGCAATCCGTCATATCGAGTCGGAGATACTCGAAGACGTCGAGGGTGAACTCGAAGAACTCAAAATTGCGCTTACCGAGGTACCAGGAGCCTCTATCGGCAAAGTTTTGAAGTCTTATCATCAACGCCGCCTTCGCTCATCTTTTGAGCTTATTCGTCGACGGCAGCACTCTAAACCATACGAATAGAAACATTTACTCTCATAAAAATCGATATTCTGACCATCAATAAACATCATTAACACGCCAAAGCCGGTATATTGTCGACATATAGTTACTATATAGTTCGTATATCGCCAACTCATTCGTAGGCTTCTTCGGCTGCCAATTCCGGCAGCTTGTTGAAGGAGCAAAGACGATGGACCGTGAAAACACGCCGATCGAACTCGGCACCGCCAGCACCGAAACCAAGGGCGTGCAGCCCAACGATCTCGATGTCGGCATCGGCAGCCCGCAGGCGGGCCTGTCGGACGACTGAGTCCAAGGTGGCGCGCAGCTCGGGCTGCGCGCCACTCCTCTGCGATCATCGGGAAACGTGTCTGGAGACGATCATGTCGGGTCACGGACTTCGCCGCGGCGTGAGCTTCTGCGCCATTGGCGAGCGATACATCTTCCTCGATCTCGAGGCGGATCGCTACTTCTGCCTGCCCCAGCCTCTCGACCGCCAGTTTCACCGGCTTACCGAAACCGGCGAGGCTGAGCCCCCGGTCAGGCAGGCGCTGCAACGCATCGGCGTTCTGTCGATGGGGCATGGCTATCCGCTGACGGCCTGCACGCGCCGCGCCGCCATCACTGCAAGTGCGCAGGCTCAGGATGGTGCGTCTGCATCCGTTCCGCTGGGCACCGCGCGGGCGCTTGCAAACAGATCCCTGTGGAACCGGCGGGTCCGAACGAGAGCCCTTGCCGCAAACATCGCGGACGTCATCCGCAAACGCGAAAACCTGCAGCCCGCGCGGGATGCGGCCGCCGCGCTGCAAGGTGTTGCCAGCGCCTATCGCCACGCCGGGCTCATCCGATCGACCCGAGGACGCTGCCTTCCCACTTCGATGGCCCTGATGAGCGATCTTGCCAAAGCCGGCGTTTGCGCCCGAATGGTCATGGGTGTGCAGTTGGGACCATTCAGCGCGCACTGCTGGGTGGAAGTGGGTTCCGGCCTCGTGTGCGAGGATGCCGGAACCGTCGCTCCCTATGTCCCGATCCTGGTTGTATGACGGGACGCTATCTCGCCGTGGTTGGCACGCCGGATCGGCCGATCCCCGATCGCGAGGCGATTGCCGAGGGCGCGCGCACAGCCGGTCTGGAAATCTGCCACAGCGACGCGCGCCTCTTTGTTGCGGTCTCGCCGGCACTGGCTCATCATCATCTTAGCGAGGATCGCGGCATGGTGATTGGCGAAGTCTTCTCGCGCGGCACCAACCTCGCCAGCTCGGCAGAAAGCATCGGTCGTATGCTGGCGGAGCGGCCGGTCGATGCGGACCGCCTCGTCACCCGGTTCTGGGGCAACTACGTCGCATTGCTGCGCGCGCCCGGAAACTTCGGGATTACGGTCCTTCGCGCGCCGTTCGGCAAACTTCCTTGCCTTTATGGATTCGAGGACGGGATGACGATCGCGGCATCGGATGTCGCCGCGCTCGCAATTGCCGGCGTAGCCATGGGCAATCCTGACGCCCGCGCACTTGCCGAGCGGCTGGCGTTCCCCGGTCTCCCTGGAGAGGGCACGTGCCTGACGGGGATCGGCAATCTGCCGGGCGGCGCAACACTGCTAATCGGGCCCGGCGGAACGTCCACGGGAGAAGCCTGGTCCCCCTGGCCCCATGCTGAGCGCGCCCAGTGGTACGAGACGACGGAGCAGGCACAGCATGAAGTTCGCAGCGCGATTTACCAGGCGCTCCGCGCTCTCAGGGGAGATGCGGCGAAGACGCTGCTCATGCTCTCGGGCGGTATCGACTCCTCGATCCTTGCAGCTTGCCTGTCATCGCTCGGCGGGGAATATCGCTGCGTCAACTTCGTCCACGAGGACAGCTTCGGCGACGAGCGCAACTGGGCACGGATGGTCGCGCGGCACCTCGGCTGCCAGCTCGAAGAACTCGATTTCCCGCTAAATGCCGTCGACGTCACGCGATCCGAAAGCGCGGATTTGCCATCGCCCGGCTCGCGGGTCTTCATGCAGGGAACAAATGCGGCGCTCGCCAGCGCAGCCGACGCACTCGGCGCCGATCTCACTCTCGATGGCGGGGGCGGCGACAACGTGTTCCTTGCTCTCAATTCGGTTGCACCTGTCACCGATGCCTTACGCCATGCCGATACATACGAAACGGTGTGGTCGTGCGCGAGGACGGTTGCCGCGTTAGGACAGGCCAGCGCGCTCGAAGTCCTGTGGCGCGCAGCCCGCCGCCGGTTCCGGCGATCCGCCACGTTTCGGTGGAGGCCTGACCTTGCCCTTCTTGCCCCTGATGCAATCGCCAATCTGGCATCGCAGGCACCGCACGCATGGCTCAGCGCCCCCCGCAACGCAGAGCATGGGGCAGCCGCCCACGTGGCGGTCATCGCCGCCGCCCAAGGATGGGCGGAAGATTGCGACCTGCTCAGTCCGGTCCGGCATATCAGTCCGCTCGCGAGCCAGCCGGTCGTCGAGGCATGCCTTCGCGTTCCAAGCTGGTGGTGGTTCCGCGATGGCCGCAGCCGGATCATCGCCCGGGACGCTTTCGCCGACCGCTTGCCGAGGGAGATCGTCATGCGGCAGTCGAAAGGATCACCGGAGAGCTTCGTCGCCGATGTCTACTGCAAGAACCGCGAAACCGTGCGATCGATGCTGCTCGACGGCCAACTGCGGCGGCTCGGCCTCATCGATAGCGATGCGGTCGAACGCGCCACAAGCGACACGGGCCCCATCAAAGATACCGCCCACAGGCGTCTGCTCCAACTCTCACAGGTCGAGGCCTGGCTCGCAGCCCAGCACCCTCAATCCTGAGGGCGCTGGGCTGCCTCCCTCTCCTTGGCGAGTTCCTGCCAGTGCGCATATTGCCCGGCCTTGGCAGGATCGGAATCGATCCTGCCCTGGAGCCAGAATGCAAACCAGTCGAGATTGCGCCGATAGACGGCCAGCCGCTGCGCGGGCTGATACTTGAAGTGATAGGCGTCCGGGAAAACGAACATGTCGACGGCTTTGTGCTGCTCCCGGAGCGCGGCAAAGACATCGATCCCGCCAAGATATTCACGATCGGCAACTTGCATCAGCAGCGGCGTGTCGGTGCCGGCCGCGCTTTGCACGATCGAGCCCGGTGCCCAGAACGTGCGGTCGTCAGCAGTGAGCGCCCCCCAGCCCTGCTCCTGCATATGCGCCGCAAATGCCGGTCCGTAACCCACATTGACCGCCCACGGCTCGAGGCAGCACGTGCTCATCGAAGCGGCCGCAAACTGGCGGCTGTTGATCATCGCGAACTGCACCGTGCTCGACCCGTCGCTCAGTCCACTGATGCCGATCAGCTTCGGATCGGCTATGCCCATGGCGATCACCTTGTCGACGCCGCGGTCGATGGCCGACTGGACCTCGCGCCGCCAGGCCCAGTTCCGTATCCCGTCACCTTGCACTTTCTTGATTGTATCGAGGCCCGGATTGTCGTCGGCGACGGCGCGCGGCTTATTGAAGCTCAGCACCGCAAACCCCGCCGCCGCGAAGGCATGAATGGGATATTCGTCGCCCATCGCGCCGCGCAAGAAGCCGTTGCTCATATAGGTCGTGACGATGAGCGGCAGGCGTGTTCCGGGGCGATAATCGGGCGGCAACACGAGGTCGCCGCGCACCTCGGCGCCCTGGTCGTTGCGCCATTCGAGGCGCTGGACCTGCCCGAACCGGATGCCCAGGAACTCCGGGTTGGGATCGAAAATGTCGCGCATCGCGCCGGTTGCAGGATCGATCCGCACAACCCTCTGCGGTGCGATCGCCCGCTCGTAGAGGCAGACAAGTCCGTCCGGCGCCATCGCACAGTTGCTGACAAGATCTCGCGTTTTGAGCAGCTGACGCGGCTCCCTCTCGCCCGGTACCCAGCGATAGAGCGCGCTGTCACCGCGCGCCCAGCCTTCACGCCGAAGGTAGATCAGGGCCTTCCCATCCCCAGTCCACCACATGCTGTCGATCGAACCGCGACAAGCATCCGCATTGCAATCGATCGGGGCGCCGCCGGGCGCGTGGACCGAGAGAAGCAGCGGACTGACCGGGTTGGCAGAACTCCGGTGCGTCTCCGCCAGCCGCCCATCGGCGCTTGCGGCCCGAGGCGGCGGCTCGACCTTGCCGATCATGTCGGGCGGAAGCAGCGCCGCCTCATCCTGACTGGCCGGATGCTCCTCGCCCGTGAGCGGACTGACGACATAAGCGGTCCAGGGAATGGCCGCGTCGGGCATCGGCTTGTTCGACATGATCGGCACGTAGCGGGTATCGTAGTGAAATCCGGACAGCCCCTCCTTCGCAAAGGCCGCCCTCTCCTCCACTTGCCCTCGGCGGCCGGCATAGACGATCGTCTTGCCATCGGTGCTCCATGCCAGAGCTTCGACATCCACCGGCGAATGCGTGATCTGCCGTGCCTGTCCCGATGCGGCATCGGCGACCCAGACTTGCGTGCGCTCATTGTCCCGGCGAAGCCAGGCAATCGACTTGCCGTCAGGCGACCAATGCGGCGTGATCGTCAGCGGATATCCGATACCCCAGATCCGCTTTCGATACTCGTTGGAAACAAGCGCGAGCTGGCCTCCCTGGTCGAGAAGCCGCGGCTCACTTCGACCCGCCACATCCACGACCGCAAGCCCGACACAATGGCTATTGGTTGTGGGATCGGCGCGCGTGATGACGAAAGCCAGCTCACGACCGTCTGGCGAGACGGCAAGTGCAGATGGGGCCGGAATTACCGCTTCGAGAGGCCCGATCTGCCGGAGCCGTACCAGATCCTCGGGCGTGATGTCGCGCTTGGACCCAACTGGCCGCACCACGGGCGGCAGCAGATCCGAACAGCGGTCCGCCGCGGCAGCCGGAGTGGCGATCGAAAACCCGAGCATAGCGCTCGCCAACGCGAGCACGGAAGTAGCCGTCGTTACCATTTCTTGACGACCTCGAGAGCCAGAAAGCGCCCCACGGGCGAATAGTTGGTCGAATCGTAGGGCGTATCGGCCCAGGTCGTGGTGGTGATCTGAGCCGGCATCGCGTTGAAGAGGTTGTTCGCCGACATCCCGACTTCGAGACCATCGAGCACACTGCCTTCGCGAATGAAGCGATAGCGCGCCGAGAGGTCGAGCGTGGTCATGCCATGCACCGTGTCCGGCGGACTTGCGCGCGTATCGACGACCCCGCCGATATAGCTGAGCGTTCCCGTCAGGCGCCACGATCCGTCGTCCCAGCTTGCCGCTGCCCTTCCGCGCCAGTGCGGCGGATTGTAGAGATAGCCTGCAAGCTTCTCGATCGGCTGCCCGTCCGAGAGTTGGCGCTCACTGACGAGATAGGTGGCATTGAGATCGAACGAGGCTGTGCCTCCGGCTAGCTTGGCCGAATACTGCGCCAGCGCGTCAATGCCGTGAACGGTCTGGCGGCCGGCGTTGACCTTGCGGTTGTCGATAATGGCAACAACCTGCGAGGGATCGTAGGCCCCCGTAGTGAAGTTGTAGAACTGGTCCACACCGGAAATGATGCTCGCCTGCTGGGAAGCGCTCGGGTTCAAGCTGACCTGCTGCGCGTAGATCGGATTGGACAGCGACTGCGCCGTCAGTGTGATCGGGGTGACGACGCGGTTCACGTAGTTCGTGGAAAAGTAGGTCACTTCGAAACTCGCGCCTGCGAGCGCGGCGGGATGGAACGAGGCGGTCGCCGACCAGCTTCTCGCCCGTTCGGGCTTCAGGTCCTGATTCCCGCCACCGAGCAGGATGGCAGTCGCACTCGCCGGATAGCCGACCCCACCCAGGCGCGAGGCGCCGTAAAGGCTGGCGGTCTGGGCACCGTACTGGTCATAGAAGCTCGGCGCGCGGAACGAGCGCCCCCAGGTGGCCTTGAGCTCGAGCGCGTACACGGGCGCGTAGATGAGCCCCAGCTTGGGCGTCGTGATCTGGCCGACCGTATCGTAATCCTCGTGCCGCAGCGCTCCGCTCAGTGACAGCTTGCGAACCAGGGGAACGCCAAGATCGGGACTGATGAGCGGCAGGTTGAGCTCGCCGAAGACATAGCGGGCCGTCTCGCTCGGTTTGGCGTTCTGGTAATTGCCCGGCCCCGCATAGATCTCGAAACCGTTGTCGCGGATGCCCAGCCCCGCCGCCATCCGGGCATCGCCTCCGGGCAGGTGGAACACCGGACCAGAGGCCGCAAGTTCGCCGGTGGTCGAACGGTTGCGGTAGCGCTTTGCGGAGGTGAGACCCGTGACATCGCTATAGACGTATTCGGCCAGAAGGTCGTTGCGCCCCTTGCCGTATGTCCCGGCTGCCGTGACGTCCCAGTGACCGAGCCGGTAGTGAAGCGCACCGGCAAGCGCGAGCGAGTAGGAATTGTAGGACTGGTCGACGCGGCTGACATGCGGATCGGAGGCCGCATTGAGCGGATAAGTGAGCGAACCCGTTCGCTCGTTGTAGAGAACGTCGCCTTCAAAGGTGAGGCCGGTCACCAGATCCTGATGCACGTGCGCCGCCACGGCGTGACGCTGGCTCGCGGGCAGCAGCGTCATGTTGGGGTGCGATACCGTACTGTCGCGCTGGTTCGAATTGAGCTCGGTGTTGCGGTTGTATTCGTAAGTCACGAACATGCCGCCACCGTTCCAGCGATGTCCAGCGAGCACCCCGTAGAGCTGCTGGAAATCACCGCCCTCGGTTGCGCCGCCAATGCGGGCGCGGGTCTGCAGGCCTTCGTAGTCCTGCCTCAGGATCACGTTCACCACGCCGCCAACGGCATCAGACCCGTAGATTGCCGAAGAACCGTCTGCGACGACTTCGATACGGTCCACCGCCGCGAGCGGAATGGCCGAGATATCGACGCCCTGAAGCGCGGTATCGTAGGGCAGCCGCCTGCCATTGAGGATGGTCAGCGTCGCATCGCTGCCAAGCCCTCTCAGGTTGACGGTCGAACCGCCACCGGCATTTGCGCCCGCCGATGCCGGTACGTTAAGCCCGATCCCCGGGTTCTGCCCGCCGCCGAAGCTTTGCGGAATGTTGCGCGCAGCATCGCCAAGGTCGCCGAAGCCGGAATCCTGAAGTGTCTGGTTGCCAAGCACGATGACCTGGGAAGCCACCTCGGTTCCGCGCAGTCTCGTACCGGTCACGACAATATCATCGCCTCCAGCAGCACTCTCCTTGCCGCCGCGCGCGGCGCCGCGGACGACATAACCGTTGCCCGCAGCCTCCGCTTTCAGACCTGAACCTGCGAGAAGACGGTCGAGAGCTTGCTCGAGCGTGAAAGTTCCATGCAGAGCGGGAGCGCGCCTCGCGGCAACGCTCCCGTCATCCGCAAGGACCGTCCGGCCCGAGAGCAGCGCAAGAGCCCTCAGCGATTCTGCCAGGCGCTGCTCTGGCAAATCGACGGATAGTTGCGCAGTTTGCTGCGCTATTGCGACCGAAGGGCAGGCTACAAATGCGACAAGTGACGCCGACGCCAGCCAAAGCGTGACCGAATAAGCTCTCTTTTCCATTTTCTTGTTTCCCCTCCGCCACGAATTGGCTGGTCATGAGGGGAACGATGGGACGAGATTTTGCCCTACTCTTTTTTCATCGCATTTTCCGGAAACTAATTCTTACTGTTTCGAGAGAACAATATGAGCAGGATTTGACAGGTCGACATGCAGATCCAGCATCTTGCCGACCGCCTCGGCAAACCCCACGGGATCGCCTACTGCAAAAGCGCCGCTGAGCTTGCGCGAGCCCAGGTCTTCGGCGCCAAGACGGATCTTGGCGCGATTGTAGCGATTGATCGCCTCCACAGCCTGATCGAGCCGGGTACCGTTGAGCGCGAGCATTCCGGAGACCCATTCAAGGTCGGGCCCCGGAACAGCGGCGGCGCTTGCCGGCGATCCGATCTCGATCTGCGAGCCTGCAGCGATCTGCCGGGGGGCGCCGGTTGGCGGCTCGGCCGCGTTCAGTTCAACCGCCCCATGCGGAGCGGCAATTCGCAGCGCTGCACCTGTCAGTAAGGCATCGAAGACACCGCCCTGGACTGTCGCTCTGTTCCTGCCCGCGCTCACGGCATAAGGGCTGGAACCCGCCCCGCTTTCCACCCTGATCCGTCCCTTCGCAATAACGATGTCCCGGGCCGTTCCGGAAAGTGAGACCGAAATGTGGGTATCGGTGTCGAGGGTGATCGCGCTCGCATCGGCGAGGCGGAAGGTCCTGATTTCCCCGATTCCAGTCTCGTACGTCGCCGCCTCGGCCGGGGTCACCAATTGGGGCAAGAGATGATGGCCGCTGGCCCAGACGGTCGCTAAACCGACAAGGAAGACCGCCGCCGCAGTCCCTAGCGCGATGTGGGTACTTTGGCGTGCGTAGAACGGCGCCTTCGTCAGGTTTCCATCAAAGCCACCGAGACCTTTGGGGACGATCCGCGCTTCGCCCAGCAAGGCCCTGCTTTCCTCATAGGCCTGACGGTGGCGTGGATCGGAGCCGAGCCAGGCCTCGAGGCTTTCAGTTACGCCACGCTCGCCGGCATCGCAGCGCTCAGCCCATCGGTTCGCTTCTTCGTAAAGCCGCTCCGGAAGCGAGTACGGGGGCCGGTCAGTCATGGCTACACAAGTGCTGGCCGAGCTTCTTGATCGCGATTCCCATGTGCCTTTCGACCCCCTTTTGACTCAGACCCGTCTGCTTCGAGATTTCGGCGAGACTATAACCATAGACCCTTCGCCCCAGAAATATCTGCCGTGTCAGAGGCTTAAGCTTGCCTACAGCGGCTTCGATGCGGCGAAGACGGTCACGGGCCTCAAGCGCCGCCACGGGATCGCAATCGGGAATTTCCGCAACGTCCATGACCTCGAAATTTGGCGCCGGATTGCGCATTGCCAGCCGGGCATTGTCACGCAGCAGGTTGATCGCCGATTGCCGCAGATAGCCTCCCGGGTTCTCGATCTGAGGCACATTGCCGCGTGCCGCAAATCGCACGAAGGCCTGCTGGACGACATCTTCCGCGATCTCCCGGCGCGACCGGCGCATTACGAACCGCAGTAGCCCCGAGCGCTCGACGCGGTAAATGCGGTCGAGCGTCTCGCTAGCCGCGCAAACCCGGTCGTCATCAGGTGGAAGAGGTTCATCGTCACCGAGCGGGACGCTACCAAAGCCTAAAGCAAATCGCATGACTTGCTGCCAGGTAAACCAAGATCAGTCATGGAAAACATCTACCGGCTCCGCTCGACTAGCGAGGCGGAGCCGGTAGGAACCGGATGTTGAGAACATGCAAGCACATGCGCCGTCGCGTTTAGACCGCAAAGGGTCCTGGACATATGCATCGGCCATCCGGTCAAGTCCCGCGAGGCGAGACTATCCCTATTTGCTTGTGAGGTTCTCACGTCTCGGCATCGAACAAAACAACGATGCTTGCAAAGATTACTATACGCGGACCGTTCTTCAACAACGAAATTACAACTTTGTCATATGTGGCATGATCGACACAATCCTCGCACTGCCTAAAGCGCCCTATTGACCGTATTCTGCCGTCTTCCGGATGCCATCCAATTAGTGCCAAACTCGGCATGGATAGAAAAATTATTCCGCCACTGAAAAATCTGTAGGGCAAAGCGCAAGCGCATCGTTTAATAACCCTCCACGCTACTCGATACAACAAATCCCCAGCGACGGGCGAGCCAGCGCTATTATGATCCCTCGGTTCAGGATAACGCGATTGGCGGCGCATTCGACAACATAAGTATCCGAGGGTTCCCGGTCGATTTCACCAACACCTGCGGCGCGATGGTTTCGCGCTCGCGCCTTATTTCGACGTACCGATGGAGAATATCGAGCGCATCGACGTGCTGACGGGGCCGTCCGGCGATGCGCGCACTCAGCCCATCGGCACATCGGCCCAAAACGCCTTGTACACGCTCCATGCGGCGAAGACCGGCGGCTTGCCAATCGACTGCTGATGAGCATCTCCGGGCTCGGACTCGCTCTGCTAGGCTTCGTCGCCGTTTGGTCTTTCTGGTTGAAACGGCCCCGACAGTGTCGAACCTGACGCGCGCGAGCGTCGACAGCTCCCTTTAGAGTCGATTCCCCCTGAAGGGCAGCTATGTCTCCAGACTTGCTCGTCCATTGGCAAGCCGCCGAAACGTAGTTCCCAGAGGTGGCGGCAGGCAGTTCGATACATCTTCGTTAAGGTACATTGGGATTTTATAACAACCACACGGCTGCTTTCCCGGTAATGCGAAGCAATCGCATTAGGGAGTTTGAGTGTGGGGTACTGGAAGCCAGCGGCGCTGGGAATTTTCGCTGTGAGTGCTGTGTTGGCGGGACCTGCCCGCGCAGACGAACCATTGTTTGGGTTCATCTACACCACGGATACGTTGCCGAAGGACCAGTCCGAGGTCGAACAATGGATCACTCTGCGGGAGGGGCGCTCACAGGGAGACTTTCACCTCATCCAGACGCGAACCGAAGTCTCGCACGGCGTGACGGACAATTTCCAGCTCTCTGGCTACCTCAACCTCGCCTACGCAAACGTGAAGGGCAATACGCCCAGCGGCGATACCGTCCCGCCAGAAGTGTTTGCTGACTTCGCTTCGGACCCGGACCAGCGCTTTCGCAAGACGCGCCTGGAATCCGTCTCTGTCGAAGGCATCTACCGGGTTTCCAGCCCCTACACGAACGGGATCGGGGTCGCCCTCTATATGGAACCTTCGATCGGGCCACGCACGCGCGAACTGGAATCGCGCCTCATCCTCCAGAAGAATTTCCTGGACGACAAGCTCGTCTTCGCCGCCAACGCCACGCTGGGTTACGAATGGCGCAAGCTGCTGGGCGATCCGAGCGCCGATCCTACGTCTGAAGAGTTCGTCACGCACTGGGACAAGGAGACCGACGTCAATTTCGGTTTTGCCGGCAGCTACCGCTTCACGTCGAACTGGTCACTTGGCGGCGAACTGCAGAACGAGCGCGAATTTGCGGGGCTCAATCCCTTCAAGGCATCCAACCGTACGAACCTGGCCTGGTATATGGGTCCGACGCTCCATTACGGCGGCCGCCACTTCTTCGCGACGTTCACCACACTGTTCCAGATGCCGTGGGCAAAGGATTACGCTAATCCGCCCTCCGATAGCCTTGTCGTCAATGGCATTTCCAATGCCGACGACTTCGAAAAGTACCGTTTCCGCCTGAAGGTTGGATATTATTTCTAGGATCGGATCATGGCACAGTTTTCCTATCGCATCATTCCGCTGGCAGCGCTCGCCCTGGCCGTACCAGCGCAGGCAACGGTCTACCTGACGGTCGAACAGGCGCAGAACCAGATGTTCCCGCGCCAATCGCTGACGCCGCAGTTCCGCACTCTGACGGCCGAGCAGGTCGCCGCGATCCGCAAGGCATCGGGGGAAAGCCCCCTGTCGCGTGATCTGCGGGCCTGGCGGGCGGCGGACGGCGGCTGGTTCATCGTCGATGAAGTCGTCGGCAAGCACGAATTCATCACCTATGCCGTCTCTCTCGACAGCAGTGGGGCAATACGCGATGTCGAGATCCTCGACTATCGCGAGGCCTATGGCGGTCAGGTCCGCGATCCGCGCTGGCGGCAGCAATTCGTCGGCAAGCGCGCCGGTCAGTCTCTGAAGCTCGGCGGCGAAATACGCAATGTCTCGGGAGCGACACTTTCCTGCAAGCATATCACGGACGGCGTAAGGCGCGTCCTGGCGACTTACGCTGTCGCTCTTGCCCATGCATGACCAAATGGTTCGGCGCTGCCGGCCGATCCTGGGGACCTTCGTCGAAATTGCGGTTCCCGAAGCGGCGGCGGCGTCGATCGATCCCGCTTTTGCGCGGATCGAGCATATCCACGCACGGATGTCCTTTCATTCAGAGGACAGCGATCTGGCCGCGTTGCGCCGTGCACGCCCGGACTCCAGCGTGCACGTAGACAGCGCGACGATAGGGGTTCTACGGCTCGCCAAGGATCTTTATCATCAGACTGATGGCGTGTTCGATGCGGCGGTAGGCAGGCAACTGGTCGAATGGGGATTCCTGCCGCAACCCGCCGGATATCGGGACAAGGAATGGATCGGCGGGATGCCCGATGTGGAGATTCTCGACGAGGCCCATGTGTCGATTTCGCGCGCCACCCTGTTGGACCTTGGCGGCATCGCGAAGGGCTATGCGGTCGACTGTGCGGTGGAGACATTGCTGGAAGCCGGTGCTCCATCGGGAATCGTTAATGCCGGCGGTGATCTTCGCGTCTTCGGGGAATGGGAGGAAATCGTGCATCTGCGGGAAGCCGATGAAACCCTCGGGGCGTCGCTTGCCATTCGCAACGCTGCCCTTGCGAGTTCGAGCAATCTCCACAATCGGCGCCAGCACCGCACGCACGCAACCAGCCCGCATGTCCTGGGCGAAGCGCCGGTGTTGGCAGGCGATGCCGTCACTGTCATTGCCGAACGGTGCGTTATCGCTGATGCAATGACCAAGGTGGCGATAGCATGTCCGACGACTGCCGGGCGTGTTCTTGCGACCTTGAATGCTGAACTGATCGACAGGCGCGCGTTGGGAGCGACCCACTGATGCTGCATCTCAAGACTGCCAAACTTGCGCGCTGGCAAGTCCGGCTCCTGTGTTGGGGCTGCGGCATCCTGTGGCTGAGCGGCGCAGCATGGCTGGTGCTGCACAACTTCATGCAGATCCAGGGGGACTTCGGCCCCGAAACCAATCCGCTGGAACCATGGATGCTGCGCATTCACGGCGCGGCGATGCAGATCGTCCTGCTGGGTCTGGGAAGCTTGCTGGTCGTGCACGTCTGGCGCGGCTGGACGTACCGAAGCCAACGCGCTCTGGGCCTTTCACTGCTAAGCATGGCCGCCCTGCTCATCGTCAGCGGATTCCTGCTCTACTATGTAGCCAACGAGGACTGGCGGGAAATTACGAGCAAGGCGCATTGGATCACGGGCATTCTGGCGCTGCCGATGTTCGTATTGCACTACTTCCAGGGAAAGCGGATTCGAAGGCGTTGAGATCCGATTGGCGAATTCTTTTGGCGTCACTCGTTTGTCGGGACACAGGAGAGATGTCCGACACAGTGTTCGGCGTCCGGGCATTACGTGGCGATGAGACTGCTGGAGTTTGGCTATAGTGTGCGCGCCACTGGCTGAAGACGATCCGGCGACCGCCGTGTTCGTCAAATGCGGTCTCACCGCCAATGGTATTGTGACCCGGATGGTGGAGAGCGGGCCGGAAGCTCTCGAATTCGGGGCGGCTGAGACTTTCGACGTCATCATTCTGGACCGGATGCTTCCAGGGCTGGAGGGCCTTGATGTCCTCAGCAAACTGCGCGCGTCCGCGAACTGGATACGGCGGCTGCCAGTTTCTGGCGGCGCGCGCGACGCCAGCGCGCCCGCCCAGCAACGCCTCTAAGCGCCGCTGTCCCCAATCGATTGCGGGATGCTCGCGCCGGTGTTCGCCAGCCTGATGACGCGGTACCAGGCCGTGCTCAGCCGCCCGATCGGGTGGCAGCGGCGTGGCTTTCCCCCGACGAGCGCCTGCTGCTCGGCCTGTTTGACGGTACGCGGTCGGGCCTCGGCTGCATCGCCTGCACCGAGGACTCGGACTCCGCGCTCGACTGCGCCCTCTGCTCGACCCGGATTATGATGGCGCTGACGATTCCCTCCGCTCGTCCCGGTCATGACGCCGATCCGGCGCACATCGGCTTGACGATCCCGAACTGAGCGTCTGGATATCGACATGGGCAAATACGATGCATTGGGCGTCTTCCTGAGACGGTGGCGAGTCCGCAACGACGCCGAAGGCGTCGAGATCGGTTTCGCGCAGATAGAGAGCATCATTGGCGGCCTGCTTCCGCGCGGCGCGGCGGAGCCCGAATGGTGGTGCACAAACGGCCATGCCGATTGCAGCGCGCCGCATCGACGCGCCTGGCTGGATGCCGGGTTCGACGCCATCGCCGAACCAAGGGCTGAAAGAGTGTATTTCCGCAAGCGGACAGCCGCGTGACGAGCTAGTGTCAATGCGACCTCCAACCTGGATTGATTTCAACATTTGGCGACCGCGCCTGATGACTGGGACAATTTCGTCTGGATCGGCTTTCCAGAGGAAAGGACAGGGTGCCTCGTTGTGCTCGCTGATGAAGCGGTTGATGGCTGCCGGCAGATCGACGACGGAATGACAGGCGCCGTTCTTCAGCCGCCGGCGTGTGAGCTTTGCGAAGAAACCTTCGACGGCGCTGAGCCGGGAGCGGGATGTTGAAACGGAGTGTAAGGTTCAACGCGGATGCCGGGCCAGCCAAGCCCGGACCTTGGGCTGCTTGTGGGCCACATAATTGCCGAGGATAACGTGGATGGTCTTGTCGGCAGGCATCTGAGCTTCGTTGGCATTCAGTAAGCGGATGAACTCCTGATGCCGGTGTCGCTGCATATTGCGGCCAATCACGGAGCCATTCGGAACTGTCAGGAATTTCGTGTGGCGAGGCGGTTGCCATCAGGCCAAATTGCGCTTTCGCCATGTTCCACTCACGCGGCGACATTTTCCACTCTTTCTCCGAACGGTTCAAGATCAGATACAGCCGCTTGGTCGCGGCGTCATCATTGGGGAAATGGCCCCGTGCGCGAACAGCGCGGCGAAAGTTGGCATTCAAAGCCTCTATAGAATTCGTTGTGTATAGGATCCGCCGGACTTCGTCGGGAAAGGCGAAAAATGGGATGATCTCGGGCCATGCCCGGCGCCAGCTCTGGCCGATAGAGGGATAGCGCTGGGCACAGAAGCTGGCTTAGAAGGTGGTCAGGCGGCAGCGGCATCGACGGCCCGGTAGATACCGGCGCGCGCGCCCGTCATGATGGCGCCGGGCTGCGTCGTCTCCTTCAGGATCGCCAGCTTCTCTTCGTCGCTCCAGTGCCGACGCCGTTCCATTCGTACGATCGCTCCACCATCTCAGCGGGCGCTCATACGAGGCTCGATTGACTGGTCGATATAGACTCGCAAGGCCTCCATGCGAGCTGCGAAATTCACGCCGATACCCATCCCCACAAGGCGGGGATCCGTCGGCGCTTACACAACGATAGCGATAGAGCTCGATCGGTGTGATCTCGGCGGGGTGTGAACAGGTATTTCCCATCAAAGAGCGCATTGCGCTCCCTCGCTAATAGGTGCACCAATGCTTTAGCGAGAAAATCAGAAACGGAAGGCCAACGATGAGCGACACCGTTGCTATCGCTTATTGCGGTCCCGCTGCAATACCAAGCGATCTCTTGGCGCGCTGGAACTTCGATCCGTTGTTGCTGACAGCAATCGCAGCGTTAGCAATTGTGATTGCGGCCGGTCGCACTGCAAACGCCCCCGCCGGCTACGCGGCGGCTGTCCTCATAATCGTGATCTTCGTCTCCCCGCTTTGCGCGTTGTCCTCTGCGCTCTTCTCCGCACGCGTCCTGCATCACGTCTTGTTGATATCTGCCGTCGCACCGTTGCTCGCAGTTTCGCTCCCCCTCCGAAAACTGTCGGTGCCGCCGCTTGCTCTGCTCGTCGGCCTTCACGCGATCGTGCTGTGGGTGTGGCATATGCCGGCGCCTTATGAGTGGGGACTTGCCAGCGTGCCACGCTACTGGCTGATGCAAGCCACACTTCTTGGCAGTGCCTGGCTCTTGTGGCGGACAATTCTGTCGCCGACTACGCAGCCTGGTTCAGCGCTTCTCGCGCTTGTGGCGACGGTCGCGCAGATGGGCCTATTGGCTGCGTTGATCGTATTCGCCCAGCATCCACTGTACGCGGTTCATTTCGCGAGCACGCAAGCTTGGGGCATGAGCCCGCTGACGGACCAACAATTGGCAGGCCTCCTGATGTGGGTGCCGGCGTCTCTATCCTACCTTGGCGTGGGACTCTGGTTAGCATGGTCGAACTTGCGACCGGTCGCGCCATCCATATGACAACTTTATTCAAATTCATCCACTTGGCCGCTATCGCCATTTGGTCGAGCGGTCTGATTATTATGCCATTTCTGTTCTGGCAGCGCCGAAACATTGAACCCGGGCCGGAACTTGAGCGGCTGCATCGGTTGACCCGCTTCGTCTTCGTGGGGATGACCTCTCCAGCGGCCTTCATCGCCATCGGCAGTGGTACAGCGCTCATCTTTCTGCAAACCACGTTCCTCGAGTGGTTCTCACTAAAGATGGCACTCGTCAGCTTGATGGTCATGCTGCACGTCGTCGCTGGCCTCGTTCTTGCGCACTTGTTCGAGCCTGGCAAAAGCTTTCGACGGTTCTCGTACGTGGCGCTTACGAGCTCCTATCTCGTCCTGATCACAGCAATAATCTGGGTGGTGCTCGCAAAGCCCCATATCGATTCCAGTCAGTTCGCTACGGAACTCTTTGCGCCTGGCGGCCTGCGTCAGTTCCTGGGCGAAACCAGAATTCCGATTCCATGATCAAATATGAGCTTGCCGCCATGCCAGCCCGCAAAGCCTGCCACAGTGGCGGCGAGCGCAGAGAGCGCAAGGCCGTGCGGCAGAATCGATTCGGGATAGCCCAACCGGAGCCCCCAGTTCGCCCCGGAGATAGCGACCAAGGTCATGGCAGCAATCGCGTGGGACCAGCTCGCTTCGTGCATACGTATGCCGCGTACGAGCAAGAGTTCTGCAGTGCCAACGACGCTCGCTGCGACACCCGTCCAGAAAGTGAAACCGGCGGACCAGAGGCTGACACGCAACCAGAACGGGTCACCCGACCACCAGTAGAAGATATCGACTCCAAGTGTGGCGACGACAAAGGCGATCGGAAAGTGAACCATCATCACATGCAGCGGGTGGCCGACCAATGCCACCGCGGAGCCGGTGTCAAGCCGAAGCAACTCAAGCGTGACCGGACTTTCTGTCGTCGTGGACGGATCCTTCTTGCTCGGTGCCATGATGCCTGCTCTCCTGGTCCGAACCATTTTTTCAGGCGCTATCATATCGCTTCGCGCGCGGTGGTCTACTCCACAATATCTTCCACACTCGCGGGATGCACAGGACCTTTGTCAACACTCGATCCCGCCGGATCGGCGGCGCGCTCGATCGCCAATCTGTGGTGGCTAATGCTGACAGGCGCCGTCTCGCTGTTTGCACTGGTCATGATCCTCTTTGCTATGGTGATGATTCGGCCTCACTGGGGAGCAAAAGTGGCACCGGCGCGCTGGATCGTCTTTGGAGGATTGTGCCTGCCGGCAATCGTCCTGACGCCTCTTGTCGCCTATGCGTTGGTAACAGGCGAGCGGCTATTGCCGGGGACCGGGGCTGATCCGATGCGCATCGAAGCGCAGGCCGCTCAATGGAAATGGAAGTTCCGCTACCCGGGGATCGATGGGGGCGAAACCGAGGGTGTATTGCATCTCCCTGCAGGCAAGCCGGTCGATATCGTGGTCACTAGTGTCGATGTCATCCACGCATTCTGGATTCCCCGGTTGGGAGGCAAGATCGACGCGGTGCCTGGACATCGCAACGTTCTACGGCTCCAGGCAGATGTGCCCGGTCATTACCAGGGGCTCTGCAACGAATTCTGCGGCATCGGCCATAGTCGCATGCGCTTCGACGTCATCGTTCACCCGGCAGCGGAGTTCTCCGCCGCACTGGCCAAACCCGACGCAGCCGGGAAGGTACCGCAATGAATACAACGATTGACGATGGCACGCATGGTGGATCGGCATTGAAGCTTCATCGCCAGCTCGCGGAGATCTGGGCCACCGGCCCCGGGCTGCAGCGTCTTGCAGCCATAAACCATTCCGTTATCGGGGTGCGCTTCATGGTGACGGCGTTCGTGTTCTTTGCGATCGGCGGCGTGCTCGGTATGCTGACCCGCGTGCAACTTGCGACGCCCAATGCGACGTTCATGGATGCGGAGACCTACAATCAGGTCTTCACCATGCACGGGTCGATTATGCTGTTCCTGTTCGCCATTCCCATGTTGGAGGGTATCGCGGTCTATCTCACGCCCAAGATGCTTGGCACAAGGGACTTCGCCTTCCCGCGACTTACCGCATACGGTTATTGGTGCTACCTTTTCGGCGGTACAATCCTCACGACCGCATTGGTCGCAGGTGTCGCACCCGACAGCGGGTGGTTCATGTATACGCCGCTGAGCTCGAATGTTTACACGCCCGGTATCAATGCCGACGTGTGGTTGTTGGGAGTGACTTTTGTCGAGATATCGGCCCTGACGCTGGCCGTCGAGATCATCGTCTCGATTTTGACGATGCGGGCGCCGGGCATGTCACTCGACCGGATGCCGATTTTCGGATGGTATATGCTGGTGACCGCATTGATGATGGTCGTCGCCTTTCCGCCCTTAATCCTGGGCTCAATCCTGCTCGAGACGGAGCGGGCCTTTGGCCTGCCGTTCTTCGACCCGTCGCGAGGCGGCGATCCGCTGCTCTGGCAGCACCTGTTCTGGCTCTTCGGTCACCCGGATGTCTACATCATCTTCCTGCCTATGGCAGGCCTCCTGTCCACGATGATCCCGGTGTTCGCTGGAACGCCTCTGATAGGATACCGGGCGATCATCGTTGCAATCATCGGCCTTGCCTTCATCAGCTTTGGTATATGGGTGCACCACATGTTCACCGTGGGCATTCCGCATCTCGCACTCGCCTTCTTTTCGGCAGGATCTGCGATCGTGGCGGTACCGACTTCGGTGCAGCTATTTGCCTGGCTCGCCACGTTGGCCCATGGCCGGCCGATCTGGAATGTGCCAATGCTCTACATCTTCGGCTTTTTTTCCACCTTTGCGATCGGCGGGCTGACAGGCGTTATGCTCGCCATGGTTCCGTTTGATTGGCAAGCGCACGACACTTATTTCGTTGTCGCCCATTTCCACTACGTAATCGGTGGCTCCGTCGCTTTCCCGATATTGGCAGCGCTCTATTATTGGTTGCCACTGCTGACCGGCAGGACCGCGGTCTATCGGCTTGCTATCCCGGCGTTCTGGCTGATCTTTGTCGGCTTCAATATGACCTTCTTCTTGATGCATCTGGCCGGGCTGCTCGGTATGCCACGGCGCATCTACACCTATCCGGCGGTTGAAAACTGGACTTGGCTCAATCTCCTGTCTTCGCTGGGTGGCTTTATCATGACGATCGGCTTCGCGCTGGTGGTGATCGACCTCATCGCGCAGGTCCGCTACGGGCGGCGGGTACGCCGCGATCCTTGGAAGGCGGCGACGCTCGAATGGGCCATGCCGATCCCGCCATCCCCATATGCCTTTGCTTCGCTACCTCATATCGAAGTTCGTGCAGACCGAATCGCCGTTGGCGATCTTGCGCCGTCACTGGCTCGTGGAGAAGGATATCTTGGGTTCGTGCGCAATGGCTGGCAGGAAACGCTCGGTGTTCACATGACATCGGGCATGCCGGAACAATTGATCGTGCTGCCGCGTTCGACCTATTTGCCCCTTTGGACAGCGCTGGCGACGGCTACCGCCGTACTGTGCATGCTGTTCAAGCTCTACTTGCTATCCCTTGGTATGGTGCTGGTGACGGCTGCGTTGTTCGTTCTGGCGGGACAGAGCGCGGGTCAAACCCGTGACTATGGCCTCCTGCCGGTTGGTCGGGGTCTGAGCTTGCCGCCACACACGGAAACGACCAATCCTCCTGCATGGTGGGCACTCGCGTTCACGCTCGTTGCGGACGGGACGCTCTTTACATCGCTGATATTCGGCCTGCTCTATTTGTGGATCTCCGCTCCGAACTGGCCGCCGGTGGGCAGGCCCGACACCAGCCTTGCGATTGCTCTGGCATCCGTCGTCGTACTCGTTGTCGCTGCGATCAGCGCGCGAGGGGCATTGCGTGCCGTCGTCGGCAGTCGCGCACCAGGAGCCTGGATCGCGCTGTCAGCCGCCGCCTTGGTGGCGGCGATAGCCGGCCTCGTCGTCCTAATCGGGAATGTCATTCCGCGTCCTACCGAACATGCGCTCGGCGCGACAGCCGCGGCTGTTCTTGGATTTGTCGTGCTGCACGCCGCGATCGGTCTGCTTTTCCTGCTGAGTAATATCCTGCGCCTTACCTTCGGCCTTGTGTCAGCCCGGCGTCATATCGACTTCCGCTTAACACGGCTGTGGAGCGACTACACGGCGATTACCGGTGCGCTAGCCATCGGCCTAGTCCTAGCGTTGCCCGCGCTCGTGGATCTATTGGGGATGCGATCGTGAAGGCAAAGTCTCAGCCTGAAACACTGACAAACAGCACCATGAAGGTCCATAAAGGCCAAGCTTGTCATTTGTGGTTGCTCGCAGTGGGGTTTAGCGTCTGGGCCTGCGCACTCGCCGCCGCTTACGTCCTCCACAGCGTTGGCTGCACGTTTGGCTGGTCGACAGACACGCTGCGCTGGAGCCTGGCGCTGGCTATCCTCATCCACCTTGCGTTGATTGGAGCGCTGTGGCGAACTTTTGCGCGCAGGTTCCCCACCCCGCCCCTCAGTCAAACCGACTCGTTCATGCGCTGGGTCATCATGGGGACCCTGATTGCGGCCTTCATCACGATCGTTTTCACGCTTGGCCCCGCGTTATTTCTGACGACGTGCACCTAAATCCCGACCCGCTCCGCGCGGTAATGGGGAATGAGGAATGTGTTCTCGAGCGGAGCTCCATCTTATGACTTATACTATGCGCCGCGTTGTTTGGGTCGTTGTATATCTACTGTTCGTCCTTTTTCCTTTGCTGACCCTTCTGTTAGGTTCGTTGCCCCCGGCGCGTGATTTTTGGACCGAGTTTTCGGCAGCCCTCGGTTATTCCGGGTTGGCGATCATGGGGCTGCAGTTCGGGATCACAGCTCGCTTCCGCTATGTTACCGAACCCTGGGGCGAAGACATCATTTACCATTTTCATCGGCAGATTTCGCTTTTAGCGGTCGCATTGGTGATAGTGCACCCCCTTATCATGGCGGCGGTCCACCCGGAATTGCTGGAGGTCCCCGAGTTGAGCGAGGCGCCGTGGGGCGCGGTTGCCGCCTTTTTCTCCTTATTTTCTTTGATAGCCATGGTGGTGACGGCGCTCTGGCGTGCGAAGCTGAAAATCCCGTACGAGGTTTGGCATCTCAGCCACATCACGCTTGCACTCATCGCCGTAGCAGGTGGGCTTTTCCACATGGTAGGCTGGAGTTTTTACCTCGCCAACCCCTGGAAACGGGCTCTCTGGTTTGGCCTGACGATCTTCTGGGTCGGGTTGCTGCTCTACGTGCGGATAATCAAGCCGCTATTCATGCTCCGCCGTCCCTATCGGGTGACGGAAGTGCGTGAGGAGCGCGGGGATACCACAACGCTGGTGATGCAGCCGGAGGGACACGATGGATTTCATTTCCGCACCGGCCAGTTCGGATGGCTGACAGTGTTGGGAAGCCCGTTCAAAATCACCGCACATCCATTTTCGTTCTCGTCTAGCGCGGCGGTAACGGACGGCAGTGTCGAGATGTCGATCCGCAACCTGGGTGATTTCACAAGGGAGATACCCAAGACCCGAGTCGGCCAGCGTGTCTATCTCGATGGGCCGTACGGTTCCTTCACCATTGGCAATCCTGCAAACATGCATGTGCTGATTGCCGGAGGCGTCGGCGTTACACCGATGATGAGCATGATTCGTACGCTTGCCGATCGAGGCGACAAGCGCACGGTAATCCTATTCTATGGCAGCAAGGACTGGGACTTGATCACGTTTCGCGAGGAACTAGAGGCGCTCGAGGCGCGGCTCGACCTCAAAGTCATTCATGTCCTCGCGGATCCTCCAGCTGAGTGGAGCGGGGAGCGGGGTTTCATCTCCGCTGACGTGCTTATCCAACATCTGCCGGCGCCCTACGCCGCTCATGAATACTTCATATGTGGGCCGGATGCGATGATGGACGCGATCGAACGGGCGCTTGCACAGCTGGATGTGCCGATGTCAAAGTACCACGCTGAGCGCTACAGCTTCGTTTAGGGAGGGTTCCATGCGCCGTTTGTTTGCCGACCGACTAGTCTTTGCGACAGGGGTGATCATCGTCGCTGGCGCCATTCTCTTCGCGATGTTGCGGGTTGCCGGATAGCAGACGCGCGACTGACGGGTGACTGAACGTCACGAAGTGGGTTTAGCGCATTGCATAGCCACACTTCAGTTCCGAATAGTTCTCTATACATTGAATAATGAGAAACTTAATGTGCTTAAGAAGCGATGTAGAATTACGTTTCACCAATTCAACTCCTCACAAACAAGTTGGCGGATCACAGGCTTACTATGTCACGATGCCAAACGACTCGCCATGATCCGCCCCCCCTCAAGATCAGGGCGCCAAAGTATTCTTGTAGATCTTCCCATCCTTCATGATGACGAGGAAATTTCGGTTCGGATCAGCGACCAAATTGAGATTTTGCAGCGGGTCACCGTCGACTAGCAACAGATCCGCCAATGCACCCGCTTCCACCACGCCAAGCTTACCGACATAGGGAGCACGTTTGCCTGAGAGGCTCAGCAATTCCGCATTGGTGGAGGTTGCCATGATCAAGGCCTCCGCAGGCGTATACCAGCGAGCGAGAGAAGCCAGAATGGCGCCCTGCTGCTGCGCAAGTGCACGTGAAAACAATACGTCGGTACCCCAAGCGGTCTTGATCTTGTACTTCTTTGCCAATTCGTAGGTCCGGCTAATGCCGGGGAACACTTCATCCGCCTTTTCCCGCTGAACGGAGCCCACCGGAAATCCGGTCCGCAGGTCATCAGGCAACGGCTGCAGGCTGAGCCAGATGCCCTTTTGGGCGATCAGCTTCGCGTCGGCCTCAGTCATGAGAAAGCCGTGTTCGATGCAGGTCACGCCAGCTGCAATGGCCTGCTCGATCGCTTCCGGTGTAAACGCGTGCACGGCAACGTAGGTACCCCAGTTGTGCGCAGCCTCCACTGCGGCACGGAGTTCCGGCTCAGTGAAGGTCACCACGTCGATCGGACTGAAAGGGGAGGAAACGCCCCCTCCGGCGGTAAGCTTGACCTGCGAGGCACCCTGCATCAATTGCTCGCGGGCGCGCACGCGCACCTCGTCCGGACTATCGGCGAGTGCAAAGCCGCCGATCTGTTCTCCGCGGGTAAGCGGCCCCCCGATCTGACGCGGCAAGTCGGACAACTGTCGGAAATCACCGTGTCCGCTGGTCACGGTGATCATTGCGCCAGAAGGAAAGATACGCGGACCTATCGCGAATCCGCTGTCGATGGCTTGCTTGAGCCCGAATACCGGGCCGCCCACATCTCGGACAGTTGTGAAGCCGCGCAGCAGCGTGTCTTTCGCCTCATCCCCAGCAATGAGATTGAGGTAACCCACGTTGCCGGCGAGCATCTCAGGAGGGGTTGGTCGGATGAACATCGCATGCCAATGGGCGTCGATAAGGCCAGGCATTAACGTACGTCCGCCTGCGTCGATTATTATCGTGCCCACGTCAGCGGTAATCGGGGCGGTCGAAATGCGTTCGATGATATTGCCTCGAACAAGCACGTTGGACGGCCCGGAAAGAGCTGAACTCTTCCCGTCAAAAATACGCACGTTCTTGAAGAGTGTCGCCTGAACTCCCGACGCAGCGACCTGCTGGGCCGTGACAGGAGCAGACAGCACTACAAACAGCGAGGCCATAAGACCGACCGGAAGAAACCGACGCCAGACACGCGAATCGCGCGCACCGAGAACCTTCTTCAACCATTTGCATGATATCATGTCATCTCCTCCTTAAACGACCGATTGCTCATTCATTTCCAAGTGCGAACACGCTGCATTGTGTCTGACAACCGCCTGGAGAGATGGCCCAAAACACCCCCGTTAGCTGATGCGCTCCCTCGCGAGCCCGGCTTTCATCGGATTTCCGGATGATGCCAACGGATTAGTTTAGCACTTTAGGGTCCAGGCGGCGGTTGCATAGCATCCAGGAAAGCGCCCGCGCGTCCTTCACCGGCCAGCTAAGCCCATATACAACCCGGAAGCCATTGTCGTCAGAGAGGACTGGTCCGCTTGGGCCACCATTTGAACACGCCTTCGGCCCACCCGGGAATTATCTTCACGTCGGCGCCAGATGACGCCCGCTGAGCCTGCATGTGCATGTTGAAGATATCTGTCGTTCCCGAGACGCCTAGCAGGAATGCGAGCCATGACGCCGGAATACACGACTTGGCGCCTAGGTCGACTGCGCTATCCCTAAATTGGCGCAAGCGATATCTCCTTGTATAAGGGCCGCCTTTTCTTGATGGTAGGATAAAAATCCCCTCTACGAAAGCTCAATTTGTTTGTTGCGCTGCATCATATTTTTGGTCTGATCAGGTCGAGCCCAATGTTTGACGCTCACCTTCTCCGATCGAAAGGATAGCGGCTTCTGGTGCAGCAGGGGCATTCACATAGGGGCAGATAGTTGCAAAACGCGCGCAGCCGCCTCAGCGCGGTGAAATACCGCCAAGGGCCCATTTCAAGCGAATAAACTCCGCATTTCAATTTTATACTGGGCAGACTCAGCCACCACTGCATGCGGACGGCACCGCTCGGCCAACGCCCCACGATAGACGCCCTTGCGCGATGGTCAGCGTCTGCCGGCCGTTCGAATAAGTGGTCCCTTCTGAGCCCATAGAGGACAAATCGAACGCAGGCCCACCGTTGACCGATACCGAAACCCGATCTCCCAGGAGGCGCACACCCAAGTGAGTTCCATCTTCGCAAACGTAGTCGCTAATAGGATAGGGATTGCCGCCGCCGATCGACGCCGCAGGCGCAGAGTGCTGACAGCCTGCAAGCATCAGGGAACTCATCGCTACTGTCGAGAGGATCTTTAGCAACGATTTGGCTCCAAAATGCATACCCTTCTCCCACCAATGCAGCAGATATTCATTTCTTGCATGTGTCAATAGGAACGGTGGTGATCGCCGCCGAGAAGTGGCTCTGACTCACATTTGCAACTGTTCGGGGTAAGCTCCTCCCGCAACATTGGGAGGATCTGTGACGCGCCCCCGGATTACCTCCAGCTGGGTAGAGCCGGGCAGTTTTGTTGCGCATGAGCGCGGATGAAGCAATGGCCTGTGGAGCGGAGCCCTAGGGCGCAGCGGAGCAGGCCATTGGTTTTGCAGTTCGGCAGCAAAAGCCGCCGGGGTTTCGTAGCCAAGAGCCGAGTGGGGTCGTTCCTGGAGCGGAACGGGCAGCCCATGACGAGACCCGCGAGAAGCCTGAGACCGCTCAGAACTCGATCAAGCTGACGGCGCTGCAGATCGAGAAGTTCAAGGTCCAACTAGCCCGCCTCCGGCGCATGAAGTTCGGGCAGTCGTCGGAACGACTTGCTCTTCAGGCCGATCAACTCGAGCTGACGCTGGAGGATCTCGAGGCCGAGCATGCCCATGCCGAGTGTGTGATCGAGGGCCATGTGCCCGACGATGCCCCGGCCAAGGCTACCCCTCTCAAGCCGCGCCGTGCACCACTGCCTGACCATCTGGCTCACGTCATCGTTTCCAAGTTCGCCGATCACCTGCCTCTGTATCGCCAATCGCAGATCTACGCCCGCGAGGGCGTGGAGATCAGCCGTTCGACGATGGCGGACTGCCGGGGCCAAGCGAGTAGGCTGCTGCAACCGCTCGTCGCGCGGATCGCCGATCACGTCATGGCCAGCGTGAAGCTCCACGCCGACGATACACCCGTTCCCGTGCTGGCGCCGGGGACCGGCAAGACGGCGACCGGCAGACTATGGGTCTACCTTCGCGACAACCGACGATGGAGCCACCTGGACAAATCGGCAGCGCTGTTCCGCTATAGCCCCGATCGCAAGGGTGAGCGACCACGCGAGCACCTCAAAACCTTTGCGGGCTTCCTGCAGGCCGATGCCTATGCAGGTTTCGAGCGCCTGTACGTGAGCGACCGCAAGCCAGCACCTATAATGCCGGTGGCCTGCTGGGCGCATGCCCGGCGCAAGCTGAACGACGTCTACAAGGCGGCCCCGAACTCAGCCGCGCTGGAGGGCCTGCAGCGGATCGGCGAGCTTTACGACGTCAAGCGGCAGATCGTGCGTGAGCCGGCGGATTTCCGGCGCAAGGCTCGTAAGCTCTCGAAGCTAAAGGTGCTGGATTTCTTTGCCTGGGCGGACGATGTGCTGTCCAAGACATCGGTCCGGTCACCCTTGGCCGAGGCGCTGCGTTATACATGCTGGTGATATAACAGCTCATGAGCCTTCTATTATGTTGGCCGTCAGGCTTGGAGGTGCGCATGGAGTTTCAGAACCGTAACCTCGTCGAACTGGTAAAGCGTACTCGCCAGAGATTCGGAGTTTCCATTCAAGAAGCGCACGACCTCATCTTCGCCGATCAGGAAATGCGGCGCCTGGTTGCCATTCGAATAAACCGAGACCCCGAGTGTCGAAAGCAGGCGGTTTACGATATGCGCCAGCATGGTGAGCAATCCCGCTTCACTCACGATGGCGAAAGACTTTTGTTTCGACGCCGCGATGGCCAGCGCGCCAAATTGCTGACTCGCCATTCGACGGCCAAATCGGACGCTTACCCTCACGCAGCTTGCCGATGACCTCCTCGGGCTTGTGCTTCCGCGCCATTCCATTTCTCCTTCGTGGTTCAGACTATGACAGTCGATGGGCCACTCAGAAGGGGCAGATCAAAGAGCGCGAACGCTTGGAACTCGAAATCGCAGACGCGGAAGAGAGGAGTCGAGCAAAACAGCAGGATATCCATGCGCTGTGGGCGCTGCCCCGTGCCGTGAATGATCAGATCGGTAGCTGGAGGCCAGACCTCTTCTGCGCGAGTCAAAACCAACTGAAAGCGTGGCCTGAGGCAACCCTGACCCGCCACCAATTCGAAGCATCCGTGAACTCAATTCAGTCTCCACATCAGTCGTTGAGCGTCTCCAATAGCAGCCCATTCATTGTGAGTTACCACCTGCCTTGGCCGCTTTTCACTACGTTCGTTCAGAGTGACGGGATATCAGAGAGGTTGTCATTCGCTGATTGACGTCGCTTACGGCCTTCAGATGCCAAAAAACGTGCAACTGCGAAAATCTCTCCGACACGCTGGTATGCGGCTCTGTTGAGAGAGTGGTTTCCCATCCACCTTTCAAATGCGGCTTGGAAGTTAACTGCGTCGGCACATCGAATCCGCGCGAACCAGACGGCCGCCTCTATCAAAAGTTCTGCGGAATATTCTGCCTTTAACTTGTCAGAAGAATCATCTTGCATGAAACAACCTCCTTCGATTTGCGAGACGTCCAACACCTCTCCAACTAATAATTGATTCTCAACAAAGCCACAATGATGACGGTCTTCACCCAGCGCCGCATTGCACTGGAGGGATTGGCTGTACCTTTTTCATCGACGGAACTTGGTAAAATCTCCAACATGTCGCGCAAACAAACCAACGTTGCATTGCATAGGTTCGCGGCCACCGGATGGCTGAACCGTAGCTATCGGTGCATCATCATCGTCGACGTGAACGCTCTTCGAGGCTTTGCCGAGCATGATGATCATGCTTGAGCAGATCCCAACTTTGCGTACATTCCTTCGATCGATCTGGCGCGAGATTCCTGTACCGTGCAAACCAGAATCCCAGGCCAACAGCGAGGTGGGAGAAAATGCCAAATCGTCGCATCTTGCTCTATTTTTCTTGGAGCCGGCCGGGCGAGATAAGCGCGCCGCTTACCACCATCGACGATCGATTTCCGGGCATTTTTGAGCTGCGAAGGCTCGCCTACCCCAAGTTCGAACATTTGGCGGATTCGCGGGATTTCGATCAAGGAATTGCCGGCTTCCTCGATCATGTGCAAAAGCCTAACTTCACAGAATTCGCCCAACAATCAGAGACATTAACTGGGATCCCCGTTAAACTGATTGAGCGCGTGAGCGGCAATAAGAAATATACGGCCCTGAATGACAATTTGGTCTCCCGTTTTGATACTATCGTAGTGATTAGCTTCGATTCGTTTCGAACTGCTCAGATGCCCACACCTGAGGAAGTTGCGACCATAGAGGATTTTCTTGCAACTCCGGACCATGTGCTATTCATTTGCCCGCACCACGATATCGGCGAAGCTGAAGGACTATGCGGCCAAGCGCGCGAAGATCGTCAGATCGCGGAGCACCTTCACCACGGCGATCCTGGCATACCCCCGCGTCAGGGTTTCGGCGGTTTTGCACGGGTGCTGCTTCGCGAGCTTGGCGTGCCAGTGGAGAATCGTTTTGGGCTGCGTCCCGCAGCAGCGGGAGATGGCACGCCTATGCCGGCCGATATCGACCGCACAGTCGATACAATGGGCCTGCTCAACGGCGTGGTCTCCTTTAATCTCCACGCTCATCTACCGCATCTCGAACGGATCGGGGCCGCACTTGAAGGGATGGATGTGCTTGCCCGACAACCGATCGATATAGCCGCACCGCCACACCCATTCACGCGCGACGGGCGCTCGACCTTCGATGCCCTGTTGCAGTCGAGCCCAGGAACGTTTGCTGGCAAACTGTTCGTTTGCGATACTACATTGTTCAGTTCCACAGCTGGCGGCATCAACGATCTTCGCCGACTATGGTCCAACTTGGTTCTACGCCCGTCACCATAACCGCGATGCTCCCAAGCCGCCGGCAGAGGATCAGGTGGTGTCCCGCGGTGCTCGGTCGCTGGGGCCGCTCACTTCGGCGTTAGCCTGAGCCGATTATGCTTCGCGACCTGCCGGGAACATGGTGACGGGGTTGTGGCTCACCCGGGCCAAGGCTTCGAGAGCCATTTAACGGGTTGCGTAAACCGCCCATTCGTTGGACTGATCCATGAGGACAGCGGCTGTGAGGCGAGTGATGGCGGGTGCATTCGGGACCATTCCGGCTATTGCCGGCCGGCGTTTGATTTCGCCGTTGATGGGTTCGATGGGGTCGAGAGCAACTTGGCGCGGTACGCACGCGGGCATTTCATGCAAGCGAGCACATCGGGTTCGGCGCCATCCTGCACGGCAATCCTGCCGATGCGGCGGTGCAAACCGCAAGACAAGGCCAAGGTCGAAGCCGGCTTCTGTATTGTTGAGCGCTGGCTATTGGACCGCTTACGTTACCGGATCTTCTAAAGCCTCGGCAAGGCAATACGGCGATCGCCGCATTGCCTTGCCGATCTCAATGATCGGCGAGTACGCGCCAGTTCGGCAAGACGCGGCGCCAGCTATTCGACGAGATCTATGTTCCGAACCTCAAGCCGCTGCCATCAGAGCCGCGGGTTCATGCCGAATGGCCCTGCCGCGTCGGGCTCGATTTACCATATCGCGATCAAGCGGCATCACTACTCCGTCCCGCACCGCTTCGCCCGTCGCGAGGCCGCAGCCCGCTTAACTGCCGGCACGGTCGAAATCTTCCTGAGAGGAGAGCGCATCGCGTCCACCTGCGCGGCAGCGGCAATGGCTGGCACACCACCCTTCCCGAGCACATGCCCTCCAGCCATCGGCGCTATGTCGAATGCACGTCGGCTAAGATCCGCGAAGAGGCAATGCGGATCGGGCCGCTGCTGCCCTTGCTGGTCGAGAAGGTCATCAAGGCAAAGCCCATCCCGAAGAGGGCTAACGATTCCGCCGGATGTGAGGTTAGCGGGCTGGTCCTGCAGCAAGAGCTCACCTCCGATCACCAATATGAAACATATTGACGGCGGAATCATCATGTGAGCCCGAACAAACGTACGCAAGCGATCAGATAAATACTGCCGAAATGTTCTTGTAGGTAGGGGGGGCCGTCCACATACGGAATCCGCATATTACAAGACGGGTCGCCGAGCCTCAGGCGATCATGTGCTGTAGACCGCCACTTTCCAAGAGCTTGCCGTCGATTTGATTTCCGCAGTTGGAGGCGAAGCGGGCAGAGCTTGTTGACTCGCAGCGCAAGTGACAGCGACAGCCGTTGATGGCTACACCTGCATTGCAAGGCTAGGCTAGGCTAGGAAGTGAACCAAGAAACCCACCGTCCACGCTCGAAAGCCGTGTCATTCGAACGTGTTGATCCGCGCATTTTAACACTGTTCCCGGAACTGGTTCGCGGATTAGGGGGCGAGCCTGAAGCGTTGCTGCGGCGAGTGGGGTGCGATGTAGGGTGGTCCAACCTGCGCAGCATAGAAATCAGCTACCGGCAGATGATCAATCTCGTTGCCTTCGCAGCTGATGAATTGGAGTGCCTCGATTTCGGCATGCGCCTGGGGCACCTTCAGGCAGACGCGATCACAACGCCCCTGCGAGATGTTGTCAGAAACTCTTTGACGCTGGGCGAGGCTCTGAACCATGTTGTCAAGTTAAGCTATGCGCACAGTCTTGCCGCAGCAATTTGGCTCAGGCGCTCGCCCTCAGAACAAACCGTAACTGTCGGTCATGACATCTTGTTGGAAAATTTGCCCGATCGCCGACAGGCTATCGAACAGATTTTGCTCGTCGAGTACCTGATTTGCGTCGAAGAAACCGGCGGCTTGGCCCGTGCGCGGCACGTGGAGTTTCGCCACCAACCGATTTCTAGCCCTGCCATCTATCGGAGCCATTTCGGTTGCGACGCACGTTTCGGCCAAGCCTCGGACGCGATCGTTTATTACGAGAGTGCGCTGACTTGCCCCATTCTGTCGCCCGATTCCATGGTATGCCGCAGCCTAATCGCGGACATAGACGCGGCATTCGCAGAGCACACGCCGCCACTTCATGCCACAGTCAGGCGCGTAATTATGCATCTGCTCGCCAGCAGCCAGTGTACGAACGTCGAGGTGGCTTCTCAGTTCGGTCTACATACGCGCAGACTCCATCGGGGCCTTACCCGAGAAGGCACTACTTTCCAAAAGATCAAGAATCAGGTGCGACGCGATTTTCTAGTCTACCTTCTGGATAAAACCGATCTTCCTATTGCGCAGATTTCCGAGCGCCTTGGTTTCGCCGAGCAATCCGCAATGACGCGCTTCTGCAAGCAGTCGCTGGCAGTCTCCCCAACCGAACGGCGAGCGAGTGCCCGACATCCGCGCTGACTACAACTGTCCAAAATGGGCAAGTCACTTCGACCGAAACATCCGAAACGATAGACGCGCTTGCAACGACCGCCGACGCAGGCGCGGGAACGGAGAGTCCGCAAGCCGGGAATAGGAGCGTGAACACGGTGACTTTCAAGACAACTGACCTCACGCCGCTCATCGAAACCAGCATAACTGCGGATAAGGCCGCGCTTCTCGATGGGAGCAATGCACAGGCCCTGCGGGCCTTACTGGAGGAACGCGGCGTTCTGATCTTTCCGCGCGCAGACCTGAGCGATGAGGAACAGCGCACTTTCGCCCGCACGATCGGCACGCCGACCGACCAGGGCGAGCGCGGACTGCACAAGATTAGTCTCGACGAAAAAGTCACCGCTTCCGCCAGATACCTGAAGGGCACCGTGCTCTGGCACTTCGACGGATGGAATGACCCGGTTCCCGCCTTGGGGACAGTCCTGTCCGCCCGTGTCTTGTCATCCACAGGCGGCCAAACCGAATTTTCGAACACGTATGCCGCCTATGAGGAACTGCCGGCGGAGACGAAGGCGCGCATTTCTGGCCTCAAAGTCGCGCACACTATGATGGGTACGCAGCGCGGTATTCACGCGGAGGTGAAGCCAGAGATGGAGGCGGATTGGGAAAATTTTGCTATCCCTCGCCATCCGTTAGTTTGGACGCATCGATCCGGCCGCAGGTCTCTCCTTCTGGGCTCCAGCGCCGACTGGATCGAGGGCCTGGACAGCAGCGAAAGCGACACTTTGCTCGCCGAGTTAAAGGCGTGGGCCTCGCAGCCAAGATACGTTTACCGCCACGAGTGGCAGGTGGGTGACGTGGTGCTGTGGGACAACTGCGGCGTTCTCCACCGGGTCGAGCCCTATCCGATGGACAGCGGCCGCGTCATGCACCGCGTGACGTTGGAGGGCGAGGAAGCGATCACGTGAATCGTTCTTGAGAGGTGGAACTGCCATGAAGCACAGTGAACAGATCGTGCGGGCTTTCTTTGACGCCGTAACAGCCGGCAACTTGCCCGATGCGATACTGACCGAAGACATGACGGCTTGGACGACAACCCAAGGCGAAATGAGCAAAAAGGCCTATCAGGGCGTCATTCGCATCCTACGAAGCATTTCCAGCATCCCGCTGACCTTCATCATCGACGCGATCACAGCCGAAGAGGACCGCATCTGCGCGGAACTTCGCAGCCATGGCGTACTGATTAACGGCGAGATTTACGAAAACACCTATTTCTTCGCGTTTCGTATCGACGACGGCCGCATCGCCCGTGTGTCCGAACACTACAACGCGCTCATTGTGCAGGAAAAGATGATGCCGCTGGTGAGGTCCATCACCTCCTCGGAACCTTTGGCGTCTCTGCCGGCGCCCTTGCAATCTGGACAGGACTTTCTCGCATGAACTCTTCGCGTGCCGTCCGGCTTCGCCATCCTGCAGGCCCTGACAACTTGAGGCTCGAGAACGCCGTCGCCCTCGCACCCGGAGCCGGCGAGATCAAGGTCCGTATAAGGGGCGCTGCGCTCAATTTTCGCGACGGGCTGGTGGTGAACGGGTTCTTTCCCGCGAAGGACGGGCTCATCCCTCTGTCGGATGGCGCCGGGGAAGTGCTTGCAGTGGGAGATGGGGTAACGGAATTCGCCGTGGGCGATCGGGTGGTTTCCACCTTCCATCCCAAATGGCTCGACGGCCATATGGACCGTGCCGAACTCGACAACGCACCTGGCGCACCGGCCGATGGTTTTGCCTGCGAGGAGACAACGCGGCCCGCCACGCATTTTACCCGCGCGCCGCAAAGGTGGGGCCATGCCGAGGCAGCAACGTTGACGTGCGCGGGCGTCACCGCCTGGCGGGCCGTAATCACTGATGGACGGGTGAAGCCGGGCGATTACGTGGTTGTGCAAGGCACGGGCGGTGTTTCGCTGTTCGCCCTGCAGTTCGCGAAAATGGCTGGCGCTATCATCATCGCCACCTCGTCCAGCGACGAAAAGCTGGCACGACTGAAGGCTTTGGGTGCTGACCATGTGATCAACTATCGCGACGTCGAGAAATGGGGGGAAACGGTCATTGCTCTTACCGGCGGCCGCGGTGCCGAACATGTTATCGAGGTCGGCGGCCCACATACTATCGGTCAGAGCTTTGTAGCGGCGCGTACTGGCGGCCACATCGCGCTCATCGGAGCCGCAGGCGGCTTTGACATCGACACAATGCCCTTCGCTATCGTCCAGGCAAAAAGGCTGAAGCTGCAAGCTGTGACGGTGGGTAGCCGGCGCGACCAGATCGAAATGGTTCGCGCGATCGATGCGCATGGGCTTCGTCCGGTCATCGACAGCACCTTCCCGCTCGAAAACCTTGGCGATGCGTTTCGCAGGCTCCAGTCGGGCGGGCACGTCGGCAAGATCTGCATCGACATTTGAATGTGGCTCGATTTCGAGGCAACTATCAATCTCGAAAATACGCATCCGGACTGGAGAGCGTTTCAAGGCCCCGAAGCGCGACCTATCCGCAGCCTCGCCGGATGAAACGACTATGATTGCTGAGTGCCGGTTAAGTCTCGAAGGAAAAGGAAGGAGGTAATAAGCTCCGCGCTGCGATCTGTGAAGCAACTGCGAATGGCGCAGAGATCTGGAAATATCGTCGTTTAAGAAGATTGACACTGGCCCTCACCGGGCAGGTCAATTAACAATTGGCCGCCAGCTCAGCGATGTCGTTCTACAGCTTCCATGGTTTGAATGGCCCCGCGAGCCGCCCGGTAACCCCTGTTGCGAACTCAGTGACGCCCCTGCTTCGCGCATGGCCGGGACGTCAACGAAAATGCGTTCAAGGGCGAAGCCAGCGTTATCCCTGCTTATGTATCGAGACCGATGGGCGGGATAATGAGATCGGCCTGATTTCGGCCCGCCTTTAGAAACGCCTCGCGGTATATGCAAGCGCCTTCGCGCAGCTTCTTGAGCGGCCGACTGTCATCGGGACCACATTCCAAGCCGTCACAGAGCAACAAGCGTGGCATTCTTCTCGTTCAACTGTTGAGCGGATTACGATCGGTATGAATCGGCAGGGATTCCCTGCGAATGTGTTTTGTGATACATAATCTTTGCTGGCGAAAGAGGCTGGGATAGATGGGGCACCCGCATTCGATTGATTTGCACTCCCGACTTTTTGGCAGCGATCGATAGCGGATTGAGCTGCCGGGTGGCGGGGGCGCGATTTGGCGTTGTCCCCTCGACAGCGGTCCGTTGGCATGCTCGTCGGCGCGACACGGGCACCTTTGCCGCCAAGCCGCAGGGCGGTGACGCGCGTTCGCGCCGCATCGAAGAGCGATCGGCGGAAGTCCTCTCCATCTGGGATACGCCGAAGGACATTTTGCTGGAAGAACTGCGGGTGGCGCTGGCGGAAGCGGGTCGTCTCGGTAGTGGGACTTCATCGCTTCTTCGCCAGCCGGGAGTATGACGCGCAAAAAAGATTGGCCATGCAATCGAGCAGGACCTCCCGGCCATTATCGCAAATCAAGCGGTGCCAGGAGCTACTGTCGAAAGGCGCGATCTCTCCGCCGGGCGAGCTCATTCCATAAGACCCGCCGATCGCAGAGCGTTCTCTATAATTTTGCGAACATTGGCCCCCCTCGCAGTTTCGCCCTTCCAATGCTGAGGCGTGAACCACAGTGCGTCGTTTCGATCGTGTTCCGATATGACTAGCATGGGCGCTGCATCAATTGGATGGTGCGCCGACAAATCTACGTCCAATTCTGACAGGGTAATAATTTTGTTCCGGCTCGGCAGCCCCCAAAACTCGCAGATCCGCTGGGTTGAAGAAATTCCAACATCGATCATGAAGGCCCCGGCTCGTCCGCACCCCTCGGGATTGGAACTGTCGAGCGGCGTGCCGTGCTCCATTCCCTTGATTGTATAAGCCTCGATGACATCGCGGCCATCCCCTTTACGCCAAACGCGCCGTGACGAGCCGTCAATTTCCTCAGTTACACTCGGTTTTGCCGGAACTCCGTGGATTTCGCACCACGCGGCAACGATTGCCCGTGCGTTCGCGGGCTGGACGGTGCTGTCTGCGCTCCCGTGCCACACCGAGAGCGTGGGCCAAGGTCCCGAATGGGACGACGCTGCGCGAAAGCGCGAAACCAGCTCGCCCGTGTCCGGGATGCCTTGGCCGCGCATCAATTGAAGTGCTTGAGGTAAATTACTGGCGCAGCCGTAGGGCAGACCGGCAATGATTGCCCCTCCGGCAAAAACCTCCGGATAGGTTGCAAGCATGACCGCGGCCATGGCCCCGCCTGCAGACAGCCCGGTAACGAACACACGCGCCGCATCGATGGGATGATCGGCTACGACGGCCGCTATCATTTGCCTAATTGAGAAGGCTTCGCCCGAACCACGACGAGTATCGGTAGGTAAAAACCAGTTGAAGCATCGGTTGGGATTGTTTTCACGTTGTTGCTCTGGGTACAGGAGCGCAAAGCCATGTCGATCAGCCATTTCCGACCATCCGGAACCGAAGTCATAGCCCGCCGCATTCTGCGTACAGCCGTGCAGAACAACGACCAGCGCTGCCCCGGCGGTCAGATTTTCCGGTACGTAGATATGGCCCGTTAAAGCGCCCGGATTGCTCCCGAAGTCAGCAATTCGCGTGAGGCGGCTAGTTGTCCCAAAGGAATCCGCGGCGAACTTGCGATGGGGACTTGCAAGCTGGGAAATCGTGTCTGAAAGGCTGCGCATCACAATTCCTTCCTTGACCGAGGAGGGCCAGCATAGGAGCATGTCACGCCTTTATGCTGCACTGCACAATAGGTGGTATATTGTCGCAGACATACAAGCCATCTCGCTCCGCATATTCTGTTTAAGAAACTCAGCTCCGCCCGCCCGCCCCTCACTCTACCGCTCGCACCGGCAAATCGGATGGCCGGCTGAGCGTGGATGCAGCCAGCCAGCGAGCGCGGCAAGCATTTGTCCCTGCTGCCAATGAGATTGTCGCAGGCATCGAACGCCGCCGCGACGCGAAGCGCGGCGAGATTGTCTTCTTCCGTCGGGATGGGCTCAGAAGATGAGCCGAGTTTTCTCTCCCTGCGCCGGGCAAGAGTACAGACGGCGGCGTGGAACCCGCGCCATTTGAGCGAAGCGGTTGCAATCGCAAGCCTTGTCAGTGCGGGCAAGTTGGCGCCCGTGTCCGGCAGTGCGGCATCGAGCAGGCTGGAGGTCGGAGGTGCAAGAGCGCCGCAGGCAGCGAGGTTTGACGTGCTGGCGGGTTCGACAAGACGCGTTTGCATCAGGCAGGGGGTGAGTGGGTCGTCGCCGCCTTCACCTTCGCTAAGGCCAATGAAACAAGCCTCGATCGCGGGGGGCAGGCAGAGATAACGGTCCGCGATCAGGTCGAGAAACAGCAGTCTCTCGCCGACCCGGCAATACGAGACGCCTTGGGACAGGGCATAGGACATGACAGGCATTCCCCCGCGAACGACAGATGCGCGGCCCCGGGGGGAGCCGTTGCCGCGAGACGCGGTTGTGCGGGTGATCCCGCGAATAGCTGAGGTTCGGGATAACGATCGCAACATTCTGGATGTGTCGCAGGCGAACGAGGGGCGGTATTCGATCGCTCGCCATCAGCGTTTCGATCGCTCGGTCAGTCAGGCTTTCGCCGAAACGCATGTGCGCAGACTTGAGGCGATGCGGCGGGCGCGGTTCGATGTCACCCGCGAAGCCGATGGAAGCTGGCGTATTTCGTCCGAACATCTGGAAGTCGCAGAACGCTTCGAGCAGCGAGATGTCGCTTCCCGGCCCGTCGCTATCGAGGTCCTGGGATCGGGATCGGTGGAGCGAATGTCCGGCATGGAAGCGGCAACATGGCTTGATCGCGAACTTGCCTCGCCTTCGGGACTGGTAATGCGCGATGCGGGGTTCGGACGCGAAGTGCGCGCGGGCCTGGACCAGCGGCGCCAGTGGCTGGTCGAGCAAGATTTGGCCGATACTTCTCCCAGCGGCGTCAGATTGCGGCAGAATGCCTTGGCGTTGCTTCAGCGGCGCGAATTGCTCCGGATCGCCGAGCGTCTTTCCGGGGAACTGGGGAAGGAGTTCTCGGAGGCGAAGGCCGGCGATTGGATCGAAGGCAAGGTGAGCCGCAGGATCGATGGTATTTCGGGGCGCTTCGCACTCATCGAGCGCAGCCGCGAATTCACTTTGGTTCCATGGCGGCCGGTGCTTGAGAAGCAGCTTGGACAGCAGGCCGGCGGGATCATGCGCGAGGCCGGTATCAACTGGCAGTTTGGACGTGGTCGTGCCGGGCCGGAAATTTCCTGAACCGTGGGACGATGAGCGTGCAGCGGCCCAGATGCAAACCGGGCGACCATCTCGTTCAGGATGGCCGCCCGTCTAAGCTCTCAAGTTTACAATCGGAGCTGGATAGCGTGGCCTTCAGGCCTTGGCTTCTACAGCGCTCTGCTCCGCCGGTAGGTTGAGAGCGCGTGCTGTCGGTGCCGACACGGCCGCCGTCGAAGCCGCATTCTCCGACGCGGGCACCGCGGTTCCAAGCTTTGGACGGCTCTTCTTCGGGGCCAGCGACTTGGCGGTCGCCGCAGCCTTGGCCTTCGGCTTCACCGCTGCGGGCTTTGCCGTCGGTGCGGCAGACACTGCGGCTTTCGGCTCCGCACCGGCAACCGCGGCAGGCGCAGGCTTCGTGAGCGTGGGTGCGGGAATGGCAGCCTTCTTCCCTGCACTTGCAACCTTTTTGGGAGCCGCTGCTGGCTTCGCGGAGCCTGTGGCTCCGGCTTCGACGGCAGTCTTACCGGGCGTCCGGGCCATCCGGCGGGCGGGCTTGCCGGCAGATGCGGCAACCGCAGCCGGCTCACTCTTCGCCGCGGCAGCCCTCTTGGCTTCCGCTTTCGCTTCCGTGGTTACGGCTGCGTTGCCAGAAGCCTTGGGCACAGGCTTGCTGACTGATTTCGCGGCTGCCTTTGTGGCATTTTTCGGCTTCGCATTGGCAGCCTTGGGTGCCGGCGTCGTTGCGGAAGACGGTGCTGCAGGAACCTGCGAGGCCTTGCTAGACGGCTTGGCGGCCACTGCGGTCTTCGGAATTGCCTTCTTCGCGGAAGCGTTGGTGACCTTCGCTGCTACGGGAGCCGCGGCTTCCGCAGATTTGTTGGGCACAGCTGCCGCCGCGCTGTCACCTGCTCTGCTGCCGCCGAGCCCTGCGGCCTTGGCAAAAGCGCGGCGCTGTTCGGAGTAGGTGGCAGAAACCATCGGGTAAGTGGCTGGCAGATTGTAACGCGCGCGGTACTCTTCAGGAGTAACGCCGTTACTTGCCAGATGTCGCTTCAATGCCTTGTAAGGCTTCCCATCAATCATGCTGAGAATGTGATCGCGAGAGGCAAGGCTCTCTTCGACCGTAACAGCGGGCTTGAACCCAGGCTCTTCGACTTGCTGTTTGCCGGCATCGCCTGCGAGTGCGTTGCGCGTCGCCTCGATCAGGGCGGGGAGCGCATCGCTCGAGATGGTGTTGTTGGAAACAAAGGCGCTGAGCAGTTCAACTGTCAGGCGGGCGAGCTCTGGCTGCTCGGTGTCAGGCATGGAAGGTCCCTCTTGGGAAGTTTATCGCAAAAGGTCTTTGTCTTCCCAATTCCTCCCCAAGTAAAGACGATTTTCTATGCGTCTCACGATGCACCTAGACGGAGTTGGTGCATTCTTAAACAAGGTCGTTCCGCTTGGGGGACGATCCCCGTGCTGCACTTCGTGCATCGGATGTTGGACAACAGCACCCTTCAAGAGGCGAGCGAGGTCATTTGGCGAATGTCTAACAGCCGCTCTAGGCTGATGGATCTTGGCTCCTGCGCAGCGCAATATGCTCCCTCGAGCGTCGATCCGCGATTGCATTGGACTGGCGCAGTATGGCCAACCTCCGCTCCACTATTGCCTTGGAGAGGCACAGATCGTTAGCCATCTGCGCAACGGTTTTTCCTGTTATTGCTAATGCATATACAGATGATATTTGATTGGCGACCTTTTCCTGTCTTACGCGTTGATTGTCTGTAAGCCCCGTATATGACGGCGCGTCGAATCTCACCATGGGATCTTCTGGGTCACAGGGGTGCCCAACATCGTTGATCGAGATTTCGACGCGCCGTCTACCCGCTGCCGAACCCGAGGATTGCGCCTCGGGGGCCTGCGGGAAAGGTTGGTAGGGAGTTCCGTCACGCCACATCGAAAAAAGGATCGTTGTCAGCTTGCGCGCGACAGCTACGCGCGCCTTTCGTCGTCCGATCGCTGCCACCTTCTCCAAGCCCCAATCTCTTAACGCAGTCTGCGTCTTAGTGGCGTTGAGCAAAGCATTGGCGGCTGTCACGATATGAAATCGTGTCATTCGATTTCCGGCTTTCGTTATCTGGCCCTTACGTTGTGCGCCACCGCTGATGTGAATTTTAGGTGTAAGTCCAAAATAAGCGCCGACGTCTGAAGATCGCGAAAAGCGGGATGGATCTTCAATAGCAGAGTAGAACGACACAGCGGTTATCGGCCCCACACCGGGGACGGCGAGGAACCGCGTGCAAGTTTTGTCTTCGGTGGCGAACTTTTTCAGTGATTGCTCCCACCGTTCCGACAACTCGCGTTGGCATTCTGCCATTTCCAAGAGTGGCATTATCAGGGGAGACAGATCTTCGCCGGTTTCAGCCCTTATCTCATCAAGGCGGTTGAGTACGTGCGGCCGAAGACGGTGAGCTGCAGTTATTCGGGTGCCGATGCTCGTGCCATAGAGGTGGAAGTATGACCGAATTAGGTGTTCGGTGCCCTTTCGCTGCTTCACAAGGTTATGGCGCGCCGCAAGGATAGCTCGCAGCGCCATACAGGACGGGCTTTTTAGATGGACCTCCACAAGAACATTTCGTCCCAGCCGAGCTGCGTCAGCTATCGAACGCGCGTCGTTAGCGTCCGTTTTGGATCTTCGAATTGAGGCGAAACTCTTCAATTGGGCGCAGTCGAATGCAGATACTGCGTATCCCAAGCGCCTTAGATTCCTCGTAAGAGCTGCGCTTGTTGCGCACGCTTCAATGCCGATTTGTACTTTCTTTCCGAAAGCGGTCGCCTGGATCACAGCGTCTACAGCCGTGGCGCAGTTGCGAGTCGTCGTTTGAGCGACCATTTGCCCACTGCCTGAGGTAAAACATATTGCTGTGTCCTTCAGTGAAGTATCCAGGCCGATCCAAATAGTGTCGTCATTTAAAAGTTCGCTCAACGCCTCAAGCCTTCACTGTGCATGCCAGAATCACTTGTGCTCTAATCGTACCGTCTCGAAGTGCGAAAGGGCGCTGAGCTATTACTCGTACTGTGCTGCGAAAATGACATGAATATGAAATCGGTAATCAATTCACGATAGAAAAGATCGCTTTTTGCTGATTTGGTAGACTTAACCTTGCATTTTCGGAACCATATTCCGAAAATGCAAGGTTGCAGGTTTTTGCAATTGCTCAGCAGCGACGCCATTCATTCAACCGAGCCTGCCTCAGAGGCCAACCTCCCTGCTGCGTAAGACCTCACCTCAAGGTTAAGCGGTGCAAGCGGGCCGCTCTGGTCCCGTGAATAGCGGCAGTTGCATTTTGAAGTGCACTCGAAAGACACTTGGGTGCACTAGGCCGTGAACCCATAAATGGTTGTCGATGGCGCAGCCTGCGGGCATGTTCAGGCAAGTATGGAACAACCGACAGTTCAAGCGCGCTGGGAACA
>NZ_SLVB01000017.1 GCF_004341845.1 Novosphingobium sp. PhB165
GCAACCCGCTACGACAAACTGGCCGAGAACTTCCTTGCCATGGTTCAACTCGCTTCAATACGGCTGTGGCTTCGCGTTTATGAGTCTACAGCCTAATCGAGCCGGTTGTATTTGGGCCCTTGCCGTCGATTCACATCACTGAAGATCAGTTCGTTCTCCCGTTTTGGATAGCTCAGAGGAAAAGAGAGGCGAGCGGTCAATCCGTATGACCTTACCGTTCTCCAGCGTGAGCGTTTCGGTGAGATAATAGGCGCAGCAGTCGCCAGGGATGCCGCCGTGCAATCCGAAATTGCTGACACGCTCTATCAGCATCACTTGTGGGCGAAACTTGCCATCCGTCGTTGTCGCGCCCTCATAAACGTTCACGACAGTAACGCTGAAAACCTTATTATCGAAAGCCTCGTGTATTTCATGAAGCCAAGACTCACGGTTGAGAACCTCGTTCGCCTCCGCTTTATGTCCCACGAAATTGTCGGCCAGAACGTGATCGTAGCCAGCAAAATCCTTACTCGTCATCGCTGCGATTATCGCTTGAACCGCATTGATCGTATCAGGCAACGGCGGCGGCGGTGGGACGGCGGCAGCCGGACAAGCGAATACTAAAATTGCCGCTGCCATGAGCCTGATTTTGGGCATTCGATTTTGACCTCCAAATTGCAGTAACGCAATGGAGCATATGAAACGCGTCGCACCAACCTCAGTAACGACAATTTGGTAGGAACGCGCCCACCCTAACTTACAGGGAGGTTCTTTCAGATTGGTTCGCAGGTTGAATCGCGGCGTGATCCGAGATCGGCCGTTCAGCATGCCAGGGTGCCGGCAAGAAATGCCTGCATCCCACCTTTCGGACGTGCCGCCTCAAAATTCCGCGAGCTGCAGGTGTTGGGAAAGCTTGTGGCATCCGTAAGGACCGGCCCGGGCGCCAAAGCTGGTGGGCAAGTTATGCCATTCGGATAAGCGGCGGCGGATAGAAAGTCCCGTCGGCAACACCGCCTTGTGGTCCATAAAAGCGAAATGTCAGACTCCAAGGCTTCCCCGCTCCCGTGGGCAACCAGTTGGCATTGGGGACTCCATCCGGCTTGGCAGGGCCGAAATATAAAGTGAGCGAACCGTCGCTGCTTTTAACAACGCCAGACTCCTTGTTGAGCAGATAGCGTTCGAGCGGATTGGGCAGCACGTGGCGAAACTGACGATCGACCGCAATTATCGACCAGAAGTACCGCGCGAATTTCTCCGGCAGCGCGTCCGCCGGAAACGTGAGCGAGTAGGTACCGCCGGCTTCCACCCAGCTCAGATTCTTGTCCAAGGCCCCGCGGTAATAGACTACCTCGTCCATTACGTTTGCCCAAATGCCACCATAGTTGACGGTCGTACGGGTCAACCAATCCGTGCCCCAGTGCCCGCAACAACTTTCCCGCGCCCACCCGTTTCGAATCCAGCCCCGCCCGATATAAGGCGCAGCGGCTGCAAAGTCCGCCTGCGCTTTCGTTCGAATTACCCGGTCGACTTCAGCCCGGCGTTCGGGATCGGCAATCTCACTCACGATGGCGCGAACTTTCGCCTGCATGTCGTCCAGTGGGCTGAGATCCTTTTCCTGCATGGCAAGCTCGGCGGACTCGAACGCTTCGACGCCAGGTAAATGCGCCATGTCGAACATCACGGTACGGGGGATTTCAGGTGCCTGCGGGTTTCCCTGGATCTCGAATTTGAACTGGTGTTGCAGGGCTATGGCATCATCCCAGTTTGCCCCAAGTTCGACGCGAAGCAGCACGCGCATGGTTTTCGCCGGCACATCCACGCGCATGGCGCCGCTAGGGACTTCGACGTCGCTTCCCTGGAAGCAAATGGCGAACAGCCCATTCGGATGGTCGGGGTAGCAACGTTCGTTGAGGTTGGCCAGCGTTTCGCCCCATCCATTGATGAACTCCACTGTATAGTACCGGCCGGTGATCCTGGGCACGGTCACGAGCAGCGTGCTCGCTTCGTCGATCGTTACCCATGCTTCGGAATAGGCGACGTCGAGGTTGGGGTTGGGCCAGTCGACCTGGCCCGGCTTGCGGTGGAGCAATTCGTTCCAGACAAACCCTTCCTCGTCAAAATCGACTTGCTGCTGCCTGGTAATCAACAGCCGCCCGAGCAAATAGATATAGGCATCACCGACGGCCGAATCCGGTAGAAATTTTGAGGCTGGATTGGATTGCGCTGAGGCCATGAGATTGCCATCCTCTTGAGAGACCGCCCTCGACGATCGGACGCATGACGTTCTGCGGGATCGAGGTCTGCATGGTCGAGTCTAGTTCGACAATGTAGCCGTGGCGATCAGGAGAAACCCGAGGTCGGCGCGGCTTCATTCCTAGGGCGGGGGTGTTGCTTCGCTGAAATGCGGCAAGCTCACAAATTGGGCGATTTGCCCCTTAAGACGCCGGAATCGCCTCAGCTTTCGGGGTTGGCGATGGTTGGGTCGAGTGGGAGTTAAGCCGACAGATCGGTCCGGCGGTCGGTAAATCCTTTCCCGGGCCCCGATATCAGAGACGATGACCGGTTTGCGTGCATATGCTTTTGCATACGTTATGCGGAACGCCGCTTGCAGCTGCCTTCTCTTTCGTCTCGGACATTTCCTTCCTGATGCTGGGCGTTGAATTGAAGCGGAGCGAACTGCACTCTGTCCGGTTCGGCGACGTGTTTTCCCAGTAGCGAAGAACGATCGCTTGCCCTTACCGAAGCAAATCTTGTGATTGACTCGAATTCTCTATCAAATAAGTTGAGAATGCAACGGCCGCCCCGATGCGTGAGATGTTCTCACTGCCGGGCGAACAGCAAACGCCGGGACGACAGCGTCAGGCACTCCCCCTTCCCCTCCGATTAGCGCGGGCCCGCGTGGCACGCGGAGCGGTCCGCCTTCAGGTATCCAGACAAAAGGAGTGATTTCATGTCCCTCAAGCTCTTCGATACAGTTCCCGATTTCTCGCAGGATTCGACCGAAGGCCGCATTGATTTTCATGACTGGGCGGGTGCGGACTGGGTGGTGTTGTTCTCGCATCCCAAGGATTTTACGCCGGTCTGCACCACCGAACTGGGCACCGTTGCCCGTCTAAAACCCGAGTTTGACCGCCGCGGCGTCAAGGTTCTGGGTCTTTCGGTCGATCCGGTGGAGAGCCATCACGACTGGGCGCAAGACATTGCGCAAACGCAGGGCACCGCGCTCAACTTTCCGCTGATCGCCGATCATGATCGCAAGGTTTCCACCCTGCTCGACCTGATCCATCCGGGCGCCTCCGACACGACCACGGTGCGCACCGTGCTGGTGATCGATCCGGCGAAGAAGCTGCGCCTGACGCTGACCTATCCCGCGTCCACCGGCCGCAATTTCGAGGAAATCCTGCGGACGATCGACAGCCTTCAACTGACCGACCGCCATAAGGTGGCGACGCCCGCCGACTGGCGGCAGGGCGAGGACGTGATCATCGTCCCCTCTCTGGACGATGCCGCGGCGGCGGCAATTTTTCCGCAGGGTTGGACGACCGTGAAGCCGTACCTGCGGCTCGTCCCCCAGCCGGAAACCGAAACGGCACCCGAGGCCTGATCTCTCAGCTACGAAAGGGTCGGTACGATGATCGATCTCTATTACTGGACCACGCCGAACGGTCACAAGATCACGATCTTTCTGGAAGAGACCGGGCTGCCCTATCGCATTACCCCGGTGAATATCGGCAAGGGTGAGCAGTTCCTGCCCTATTTCCTGGCAATCGCGCCGAACAACCGCATCCCCGCGATCGTCGATGACGATCCCGTCGATGGCGGCCCGCCGCTGGCCGTTTTCGAATCCGGCGCGATCCTCCAATACTTGGCGGAGAAGACCGGAGAATTCCTCTCCACCAACCCACGCGAGCGTAGCGAGGCGGTGCAATGGACGTTCTGGCAGATGGGCGGTCTTGGGCCGATGGCTGGTCAGAACAACCATTTCCGCTACGCCGCGCCGGAGCAGATTCCCTACGCAATCGAGCGCTACACGCGCGAGACGAACCGCCTGTTCGGCGTACTCGACAAGCGGCTGGCGGACCGCCCGTTCCTGGCCGGCTACGACTATTCGATCGCGGACATGGCTAGCTATCCGTGGATCGTGCCGTGGCAACGCCTTGGCCAATCGCTGGACGATTTTCCGAACCTGCAGCGCTGGTTCGAAGCGATCGCGCTCCGCCCCGCAACGCAGCGAGCCTACGATCTGGTCGCCGAGGTAAATCCCGATTCCGGAGCCCCGCTCAGCGAAAAAGCCCGCCGGATCCTGTTCGGCCAGACGGCAGACAGCGTGACGCCCGCCGACGCCGCATCTCCATAGCAATCTCCAAACAGGACAACACGCAAAGTCGCCATGCTGAGGGCAGCGCGACGATAACAATCTCTCACAGGGAGCATGAACTTGAAACGTACCGTCAGCATTCTGGCGGCGAGCACTGCGCTCGTCGCCATCCAGGCTCCGGCCTGGGCACAATCCCCCGATGAAGCGCCTGCCAACCAAAGCGCGCAAACGCCGCAATCCGAAATCGTCATCACCGGCACGCGTACACAAGGCCGCTCGCGCCTCGATTCTGCCTCGCCCATCGATGTCCTGAGCGGCATCAGCCTGCGCAGGCAGGGCACCACCGAACTGGGCGCAGCACTGGCGGCAATCGCCCCGTCCATCGACTTTCCCCGCCCCTCGGCCGTGGACGGCACCGACGCCATTCGCCCGGCAACGTTGCGCGGCCTTTCGCCCGACGCGACGCTGGTTCTGATCAACGGAGTGCGCGGCCACACGGCGGCCCTCCTCAACACCAATGGCTCTATCGGGCGCGGCTCGGCAGCAGTCGACCTCAATACAATTCCCACCGTCGCGCTGGAAACTGTCGAAGTCCTGCGTGACGGCGCTTCCGCCCAATACGGTTCCGACGCCATTGCCGGTGTCATCAACCTGCGTCTGCGGCAGGCGCGATCGGGCGGCGGCGCCAGCGTGACTTACGGCATCTACGACACCGACATCGACACGGCGCGCGGCAGTCGCAGCGTCACCGGCGAACGCGCGATCACCGCGTCGGCGTGGCAGGGCATGGGCTTTGGCGAAGACGGATACCTCACGCTCTCCGGAGAATACGTGAACCGCGATCCCACCAACCGGGCCGACTTCGATCCGCGCGTTACGCCCAGCCGCGTCACCGGGCGCTTTGGCGATCCGGCCGTCGAACAATACAGCCTCTGGGCCAATGCCGGCAGCTCGATCGGCGATAACTGGAAACTCTACGGCTGGTTCGGCTACCAGCACCGTGAGAGCGAAAGCGCGGCCTTCCCCCGCCTTGCCAGTGCGGCCACGGCTGTTTCGGGGATCTATCCCGACGGCTTCCTGCCGCTCATCAACACCCGCTCGAAAGATCTCAACTCGGCGCTGGGGCTGAAGGGCGATCTGGGCGGCTGGAACGTCGACGTCAACGTCAGCTACGGGCGCAACCGGATCGATTTCAGCACGCTCAATTCCGCCAACTACAGCTATGGCAATGCATCTCAGACCGATTTCTACGACGGCGCGCTGATTTACGATCAACTCGTCGGCGGCGTGGACGTCTCACGCAAGTTCGACGTTTTCCAGTCGCTGAACGTGGCCTTCGGCGTCGAAGCGCGGCGGGAAGGCTTCGAGATCAAGGCAGGCGAACCCAGCTCCTACAACTATGCCGACAATCCGGCCGCCGGCGCGGCACCTGGTGCGCAGGGCTTCCTCGGCTTTGCGCCGCTCAATGCGGTGGACAGGCATCGCGGCAACCAGAGCATCTACCTCGATCTCGAAGCCCAAGTGACCGACAAGCTGCTGGTCGGCCTTGCTGGACGCGGCGAGCACTATTCGGACTTCGGCTCGACGGGGACCGGCAAGCTCTCGCTACGCTATGATTTCAGCCCCGCTTTCGCCATTCGCGGCACCGCTTCCACTGGGTTTCGCGCGCCTTCACTCCAGCAGCAGTACTTCACCTCGGTTTCCTCGGTGGTGCAGAACGGCATACCGATCCTGACCGGCACATATCCTTCCACCAGCGATGTCGCGGTTGCGCTGGGCGGCAAGGAACTCCAGCCCGAGAAATCGACCAACCTCTCGGCGGGATTCGTGGTGCGCAGCGGCGGTTTCGACCTGACCGTCGATGGCTACCGCATCCACATTCGCGACCAGCTGGGCCTGTCGGAAAACATCCAGGCCAGCTTCAGCCCGCAAGTCGCCCAACTGCTGGCACCCTTCAACGTCTCGGCCGCGCGGTTCTTCATCAATGGCCTCGCCTCGACCGCAAAGGGCATCGATGCGGTGGCGCACTACCGCCTGCACGCGGGCGAGCATACGTTCGATCTCACATTGGCCGGCAACGTCAACGATGTGAAGGTAACCAAGGTGCCCACCTCCACATCGGTGCTGGACCCAGCGCCCACTCTCTTCGCCCGCAGCCGCATCCTCACCATCGAGGAGGGCACGCCGAGCGAGAAGGTAGCGGGTACTGTTGACTGGTCGCACGGCGCACTGGGTGCCACGTTGCGGGCGACCTATTACGGCGACGTGCTCCAGCCCGGTACCACCGCTTCGGCGGATTACCGTACTGGATCGCACACGATCACCGACCTCGAACTGCGTTATCAGCCCGCCAAGGGCGCGCAATTGGCGATCGGCGCCAGCAACCTGTTCGACGTCTATCCGCGCGAAGTTCCCGCCGCGCTCAACACCACCGGCGTTGTCGGCTTCCCCTACTATTCGCCCTTCGGCTTCAACGGCCGCTACCTCTACGTGCGCGCTGGTTTGAACTGGTAATCGTTCCGGTCGCGAGAGGCGCAGGCGCCCGCCTCTCGCGACAGAAAGGCAGCTTGTAAGGCACAACTGGCCGTGAAGAAACTGACAGGTCCTGCGCATCCGCTTTGAAACAGCCGCCATTCGTTGACCGCCACCGCTCGGGCTTTCCGAAGGGCTGACGACGCCTCTGCTAAGTCATTTGTCGGTTAAGGCAGCCCAAAGCTATAACAGCCTGTTTTTGGCATTGGCAGCGACAACTAACATTCAGCCCTGAAGACGACAGTGAGCTAGGAATAGCTGATAGGCTGATATCGCCAGGTAGTGTCACGATGCTGCTAACGGGCTGGTGCGATGAGGACAAACGCTCGCGTTGCTCCGCGCTAATCGCACCCGTTCGTTATGCGCGTTTAGAATGCAAACCCAGCTCCCACCTGCCAGGTTTTCAGAAGAATTGTTTCGTTTCTCCTTGCTTCGATCGCGAATGGCTCCGCGCGAAGGACGATTTCACCACTTGTCAATCGCGGGACGTTCATTGTCGCTACGCCTGCTAAAGGCGGCTTATGACTGGTGGTCTTGACCGCCCTTACGACGTGGATGTTGGGTATCGATGCCGAATAGCAAACCGTGGCCGCAAGCTCTCTACGGCCACGGCGCTGCTTCGAAAAACTGTCACTGGTCGTGTGGGAATCAGGGGCCGATCTATCCAGAAGTGCACAATCAAAATTTGTCGCCATGCGATCTCTGTTCGAGCGCGAGATTGCCGTCGACCATCCTGCTTTCAACGATGTGTGGCAGTTATGCGCCCGTTTCGGACTGGCTACGTATGGTAAGATTCTTCCGGACGTCTATCAGTTCGCGATGGGCCATCAGGGCAGACACGCCATATAGGCCGCATGTTGCCACCGCGTGGGCAAGCGCCGCTCCGGTAGCGCCAAGGCACGGTACCAGCAGCAACAGCAACAGAAACTGGCCAAAACCCGCCGCCGTCACGATGACGTATGTCACGCGGTTGCGCTTGCGCGCCTTCAGGTACGTCGGCGCCAGCGAGAGGATGACGCTGAACGCCGTCGACACGGCAAGGATCCTGAAGGCATTCGCGCCCTCCCTGGCAAAGATCGCGCCGTAAGGGCTCAGAATTCGCTCCGGATACGCGAGGGCCGCGCAGATGAACACCCCTACGAGCGGACCAAGCATGAGGATGCGCTGTCGGCGCGCGCGGTTCAGCCCGTCGAAATCGCGGCGGTTGAGGCGTAGCGCCAACTCGCGGCCATAGGCTCGGTTGGTCGCCGCCGCGAGGATGGACGCCAAAGCCGCCGTTCCCGCCGCTGCCGCATAGGCACCCACGGCAACAGCCGAAGGCTGAAGCAGGTCGAGCGCAATTACGCCGCTCTGCCCCAGCAGCGCCAGCGCCAGTCGGTAGACCAGAAATGGTCGCGCCCCGGCGCGCCAGACCTCCGGTTCCGCGATCGGCGTGACCCGTCGCAATGCTCCTGGCGCGGCCCGGCCAATGGCGCGCACCATGAGGGCAAGCGCGATTGCCCAAGAAACGCCCCAGCATGCCACCGCGACCGTGCCGCCAATCGGAACCCTAAGAAGCACCAACGCGGAAATCAGGGCGAGCGTAAGCCCCGGCACGAACAACTTGAAGATCGTCAGCGCCCGAACCGGCCTCCCCATGGCACTAAGCACCTCGACGGCATAGTGCATCGATGCGCCTGCGGGCAGGGACAGGCCGGTCGCGATCAAGGCAAGGCGAACCGCATCGCCGGAATTGCGAAACCAGCCGCTCCACAGGGCAAGCAGTACCCCGGTGACTATCGCGGTCAGGATGGTGCGCCGCGCGCCGAAGCGCACGAAGCCCTTCGCAAGGCCCCATTCGCCGCGCTCCAGCAGGACCGGAAGCTGTACCAGCGTATATTTTTCGGTCCCGCGCGCAGCGAAGGTCGCGAGCAGGACGAACGCCGCGGAGGCGACGACATAGGCCTCAAACTCCTGAAAGCTGAGCCGTCGTGCTAGCAGGACGGAAAGTCCGTAGCCGATCGCCTGTCCCGCAACGGCAACTGCGATCAGTGGGGTCAACCTCGTGCGTGCCTCAAGCGTCTCGCTCACGATAATTCCCGTAATCATTGGACGATTTTCAATCGCCGATTTTCGACTCGGATATCCTTTTGACGCGTGTTCCCTGGACCAATTGGTGCGCGTTTTCCTGCCCATTTGCGTCGGCGTTTGGCTTCGCTCGGCAGACATTCCGCAGGCAAAAATTTCCAAAAATCTTTCACAACAAAAGGTTATGACATTGAGGGCCACCATCCAATTAGCTTGTAGAGTGCATTAGTAGTCACTTGACGATTTATTCGAATGTGTTCAAATTGATCAACAACGACCTCAAATGCCTTTAACCACAAATACTTGGCTTGTGCTTGAGGAGGTTAATCATGCCAGCTTCAGATAGCGTGTCTCGCCGTGATGTACTCCAGATCGGCGGGATGGCTGCCGCCGGGGCAATCGTGTCTTCGGGCATATCGTCGTCGGCATCGGCGGCTGACAGTTTTGACATCAACCGCACTTTCGCAAGCTTCATGCACGAGATTGGCAGCAGCGCCACGGACGGCGGTGGCAAGGTCACGTTTACCGGCGCGGATCCGATTGTCCGTAGTCATTTCCGGGTTGGGGCCTGCATGGCAATACCGGCGATGGGCGCAGGGGTGGGGGCGGCAGCCATCTGGCGCGAGCGGACCGGGCAGGGACAGGACCTGACCGTCGATCTGCGCGAATCCGTTTACAACGTGAACCCGCTGATCGGCGCGATCCTGCTGATGGCGCAGCGCGAGGGCACCGTTCCCGCCGCCGATCCGATCCCGCGCGATTTCGTGATCCCCACGGTCAACGGCCTGATGTTGCAGGCGCCGGTCGGCCTGGGCAATCCGATGACTTTCGTGCCGTTCGAAACGAAGGACGGCCGTTTCTTCAATGTTACCGGCGCTTACCCGCACCTCAACGAGCGAGCGCTCCAAACGCTCAAGTGTCCTCCCGGACGGGACAATATCGTCAAGGCCTTCAAGCAAGTGAACGCCTTCGAATTCGAGGATGAACTGAACGCGGCGGGCGGCGTCGGTGTTGTGCACCGCACCCGCGCGGAATGGCTCGCTCATCCCGAAGGGCAGGCCCTCGCACAGGCCCCGCTTGTCGAGATCGTCAAGATCGCGGACAGCGCCCCGGTTCCGTGGGCGCCCCATCCGGCACAGCCGCTGTCGGGCGTGCGGGTGATGTCCAACACCCATGTCATCGCCGGGACCTGTTCGTCGCGCACGCTGGCCGAGTATGGCGCGCAAGTCCTGCACATCGCCCGGGACCAGTCGTTCGAGCATGAAGCGCTGGTGATCGACGTGAACGTAGGCATGCGCTCGGCCTTCGTCGATCTCAGGAATCCCGACCAGAACAAGAGAATGAAAGGCCTGATCCCGCAGGCCGACGTGTTCGTGGAGAACTTCCGTCTGGGGACGCTGGACCGGCTCGGTTTCGGACCGCAGGAGCTGGCCGACGGGCACCGGGGCATCATCTATCTTTCGTGTAACGCCAACAGCATGACCGGGCCCTGGGCAAAGCGCGGCGGGTTCGACATGGAGGGGCTCTCGGTATCGGGCTTCACCATCGAGGAGGGCGGAGGCGGCCCGCCGCGTTTCCCGCCGACGCTGGTGATGAACGACTACATCGCCGGATATCTAGGCGCTTGCGGCGTGATCGCGGCGCTGCGGCGGCGCGCGAAGGAGGGCGGCAGCTATCATGTCCGGGTAAGCCTGACCCGCGCGGCGATGTGGTATGCCAGCCTCGGCCGTTTTGACGACCGCCAGTTCGATCTGACCGGGCCCGACAACCGCCTGATCTCGCCGGAAATCCTCGTGGCGCAAACGCCTTACGGCGAAGTCCGCCGTCTCGGGCCGCAAGTAAAACTCAGCAAGACGCCCGGCCGGTGGCGCACCCCTCTGGTGGCCGTGCGCGGAAGCGACACGGTAGCGTGGGCGTGAATGCGTACCGCCCTGCTGATCGCCGCAGCCGGTCTGTCCGGCGCGTCGCCCGCCCTGGCGCAGGAGAGCAATCCTCCCGCGCCGGCTCAGGAACAGGCCGCTCCGCCTGATCAATCCATAGCGCCTTTTCCGAATTTGCTGGATACGACGCTTTCAGTCGAAGGGGATATCCGGGACGATGAGAGCCCAGTGAGCACCATTACCAACGCGACGCCGTCGGTCTCCCCGTGGGTCGCGTTCAAGCAGCGGTTCGAGGCGCGAACCGGCATCAGCTTCGGCGGTTCGTACGGGATTCTGGCGCAGAATTATACCGACAGCCTTGTGGGCGAAGATACCACGGCGGGGCACAAGTTCACATTCAATGCCTCGGCTGCGTTGCTGAACCGCGGCGAGCCCAACGCGCTGCATTTCGACATTGCCGTTGAAGACAGGCGTCCGATTTTCGGTTCCGATCTGGCGCCGCTGATGGGCGGTCTGCTGGCCGGGTCCGGCGTGCCGACGGCTGCCACTTGGGGTGATTTCTCCCTGGGTATCACCCAGGCCTACATCCGGCAGACGGTATTGGACGGGAGGCTTCAATATACGGTCGGCAAGATCTTCGCGCCGAATTTCGTGAACGCCTATCCGTTCTTCGACGATAACCGGCAATTCCTGAACCTGATGTTCTCCACGAGCCCGACGATTGCCGTGCCTTTGCGCGGCGCGGGGTTCGTGGTCGCCGGGTATCCGGGCAGCGGGAAGCTGGGTGATTTCTATGTGAAAGCAGGGATGTTTACAGCAAATTCCAGCGATACGGGCTGGACCGTCGATGATTTCTTCAACCGAAACGAGCATTTCTATTTTCTGGAACTCGGCTCCTCCAGCTTTGCCCGTCGTCCAGCCCCTATCCACGCGCGCGGCCCGATGGACCGCAACAATATCCACGTGACGGTATGGTACCGCGATGCGCTGGAACCGCGTGGCCCCGGAGACATTACCCGGCCTCAAAAGAAAGCCTATGGCGTTGCATTCAACGTCAATCAGATGATGGGTCAGAACGTGATGTGGTTCTTCCGCGGGGGCCTCGGTACCGGCGGATTTGCCGAGGTCAATTTCACGGGAGGGTTTGGATACAGGCCCAGTTCGCGGACGGGTGATCTATTGGGATTTGGGGTCGGATGGTCCAAGCCGGATGATGCGCAAATCCCGGTTCAACTGCCTTTCAACTTGCGGGATCAGGTCACGTCGGAGGTCTTCTACCGACTTGCGTTGACGTCCTACCTTGCACTGACGCCGGACTATCAATTCCTCTACCACCCGAGCTTGAACCCGACCGTCGATACGATATCCGTGTTCAGCATAAGGGCGCGACTGTCCTTCTAGAGAGTGAGTTGCTGGTCACTTTCAAAGCCGCGCTAACGCGCCTCATGTTCGGTAACGCGCGTTCACATTGACACGGGCATCTTCACTCTCGCCGGCGATTCTAATACGAATTGGATATTTTCCGTTCCGTGCGCGGAATATTGAACGACGCTGGCTTTGGCGGAGGCCTTAAAGCGGTGGAACGGCTGTCTAGGCCGGGGATGTCGTCCAGCGAGTTTTGGCCAATCTTTGGAGGCAGCCAATCTGCTCCATGGAAAGGGCCGCCGACAAACCAGCCATTAGCGAGGTCTAGTCTCCTCCGCAAAGCCTGCCTTTCGTTAATGCGTCAGCCTATGAGCTGTCTGCCCTTGTCAGCTTATGAGCGGTCCGCCCTTGCCGCCACACCAGTTGCAAGTCTAGCAAGGCTAGGTGGATTGGAAGGAGGAGCGCGGGACACCACACTCCTCCTTCCGCCCCCGGCTCATCGCGGACGGGTGAAGCGCATCCCCTTCATCCGCCCGGCCGCGAACTCGAAACCGCGGCGATCGTCGGCGAAAGTCACGATGCCGCCCAGCATTCCGAACGGCCCGAAAGAGGCCGCTTTCCATATCTTGTCGGTAACGGGCGACAGCCGGTACTCCGCCCGACCGTGGCGGCCCTCGATCCTCAGGCGATAGTCCTCGCCCGCTTCGACGATCCATGCGGTTGCCGCTACCGAGATGGCCTCAAAGTGTCCCACCCGATCCCCTAGGCGCGCGCCCGGTTTTGGGGTAACCGGCACGAGCCGGTCTTCATTGCCGAAATCGGTGAAGACCAGGGAGTTTCCATCCCGCTTCGCCGACTGGCGAATGAAGGACATGATTTCCGGGAGCCGCAGGTTACCGCCCTCGTCCGCAGTCACAGGCAAACCGGGTGCGCCATCTATCCCCATCAGCTGCATCTCCCCATGGGCTTGCAACTCGATCACGCGGCCATCGGCGGCGGACACGAAGACACAGTCCACTTTTTCGAAAGGTACTTCGATCACCGGATCCAGGCCTTCAACGCAGACATCGATGATCCGGTTGGCAAGATCGGCAGCATTCACATCGGCACGGTTCACGGCGATCGAGATATCGAGCCTGGCGGCGGGCACCTTGATCATCTGCGAATTGCCGGCGACCACGCCGCCTGCGTGGCTGATCGTTTCGACACCGCGATAGTTCCCGATGACCAGCCCCAGGCCGTAACCCGTGGACGTGCCGTTCGCCAGTCGATGGGGCTCTTTCAGGAGTCGCCAGCTGTCGGCGGATCCGACATGGGGGGCGTCCATATGCCTCAGCCAACGCAACATATCGTCCATGGTCGAAACCACGCCGCCGGCTCCACTCACTTCCGACCCCATGTAGTCGCGCGTGAAGCGGCCGTCGGCAGCGCGGAAATGCAGCGCGGCACTGTTGGAAACGAAACCGTCGTCCCACCGCCGAAGGATCGTGTCGTACATCCCGATCGGTTCGAATATACGTTTGCGCAAAACGGTATCGAGCGTCTCGCCAGTGATCCGCTCAATCGCGGCGGTCAGCAGGACATAGCCGCCGTTGTTGTAGCTCCAACTCGTTTCCGGCGCGAAATCTACGTCCTCGATAGCCTGATAATAAGCCAGGAGATCGGCATCAGTGACTTTCGTGGGCGCGCCATTCGTCAGCATCGACACCGTCATGGCATCGCGAATGCCGGACGTATGCCCCATCAACTGGCGCATCGTGACGCGCCCGCTCGCCTCGTTGATTTCGTCGAGGTGCTGGCCGACCGGATCGTCGAGCGAAGCACGCCCCTCCTCACACAAGAGAAGATAGGCAAGCGCCGTGAAATGCTTGGTCGTCGATCCGATGCGCATGCGCATGGCCGGGCCGAGAACCACCGGCAATTCCATATGGGCCAGCCCGAAGCCGCGGCGATAGACGGGTACACCGTCCATCGCGATGCCGACCGCCGCCCCCGGCTGGCTGCACTGATCGACCTGCGCGAAGATCGCATCGATCAGGGCTTCATCGAAGTGCGTTGTAACGGTTCCTTGGATCATCTGTCCTGTCCCTGATACGAGGTTGCGGACGCGGCACCGCGCCTAAACGGCGGCAGGCACTGCTTCCGCCGAGAATTCCGTTCTGCGAGAGGCCCACCAGAAACACGCCGAGGCCATCAGGGCAAAGGGAGCGCCAACCGCTGCCATGCCATAGCCCAGCATCGCATCTCCGCCGAACCCCGCGCTTGCCATAGCGACAAGCGGCGCCGCAAAGGCACCGCCCAACGAGACGGTCACCACATAGCAGCCCATTACGACGCCGCGTAACTCGTTCGGGATTCTGAAGCTGATGGCGACCATCGGAATGGTGATCGCGATAGCGAAGGCAACCGTAAAGCAGATCGCTGCCATGGCAAACCAGAGGAGATCCGGCATCATCGCAACGAAGGAAGCCGGAGCACATGCGGCGGCAGCGAAAGCGGCCGGTCTCATGACGCCGCCCTGCCCTTCGCGACGGCGAAAATATTCGCTCAATCGGCCGCCCGCGACCATTCCAGCCAGCACCGAAATCAGCGAAACCGCGCCGAACCATCCCGCAAAATCGCCGGGTTGCTGCCCATAAATTCGCGTGAGTGCCGGCGCCATCCAACTCACCACCCCGGTCGACATGCCCGAGAGGAAAGTCGTTCCGGCAAGCAAGGGAACAAGAAAACCCCGGTAAGCCCACAGCTCCCGAATGTTGCCGCCACCCTCTTGCCGGACTTCCATGCGACGGGGTTCGCGCAGCGACAGGATAGCAGGAATGAGCAATAACCCTGCAGCCGCAAAGCCCAGCGATACCAGCCGCCACGGAGTAAGTCCGAAAAGCAGCCGAGATCCACCGATAGTCAATTGGGTCAGCGCGCCCAAACCGAAACCACCGACGAATATCGCCCCGGCCTGACCGACCCCCTGGCCGATCCCGTAGGAGGTCGTCGCCATCGCCCGTCGCTCCGGCGCGAAGTAGTCGGCAAGCAAGGACATGGCGGTCGGCAAGGTGATGGCGTTGGCGATCCCGAGCACGGCCTTGCTGGCAACCAGCAGCCACACGCCCTCCGAAAGAGCCGTGAGCAGCAGGCCAAAGCACCAGAGCAGCATCGCGGCGGCCATCATCCGGACCCTGTTCGCACGATCCGCCAGCAGCCCCATCGGAATGCAGAACAGCGCATAGGCACCATAAAGCACCGTCGTATTGGCAAGCCCTACTTCGATGTCCGTCAATCCAAGCTCATGTTTGATCGGTTCGACCAGAAGCGAGATCACGTAGATATCCATGGCCGTGAAAAAGGCTATGGCGACGATGATGGCCTGCGAACGGCGCGCCCGTGCTAGGCTGGGGTAGGCAGTCTGGCTGGATTCCGCGGACATGCACGTTTCCTCGAAAGGCTCGCGGTTGGGGGCTTTCGGCAGCATTCTTGCGATTGCGCCCTAGAAGTGCGAACTCAGCTGCAGGCCGATGGTGCGTGGCCGCAGGATCAGGACCTGCGCGGGGCCGCCCAGTTGCGACAGAACCGTCTGCGCTGCCAGCTGGCCCCGCGTATCGAACAGGTTGCGCACATAGATTTGCGCATCGACCGGCCCGAGCGACATGCTGGCGCGCAGATCGACGGTCACATAATCCGGCACATCATACTGCCGCAACGCCGGGCTGGCGTCGAAACTGGCCGTGCTGTCCGAAGCGAAGCGCAGTGTCGCGCCCAGCCCCGGCTTCAGGTCGCTGTTCGGCAGTACATAGTCGGCATTGAGCGCAGCCGTGAAATGCGGTGTGTTGGGCAGGCGCTCTCCCTTCCGGGCGCCGAGCAGCGGCACGTCCTGCGTCAGATAACCATCGTTGTATGCAAAATTCGCCGTTGCAGCGAAGCCCGGCCCCGGGCGTGCGGTCAGGGCCAGTTCGGCGCCTTTGATATGTGCGCCCGGCCCGTTGGTGAAATTGCTGACGCCGGCAACCGGGCTGAGAAGCTGGATATCCTTCCAGTCGATATAATAGCCCGACAGATCGAGGCCGAAGGTGTGATCGGCAGTCTCCGCCTTGATGCCCAGTTCGTAACTCGCCAGCGAATCTGAATCGTACGTCGCGGCCGAGGGTTCGTTGGTTGCAGGGTCGATCACGCGGTAGTTCGGGCCGCCCGGGCGGTAGCCGGTGGCGAAACGGGCATAGGCCGTCACGTTGCGGCTGAATCGATAGCGCGCGTTGGCAAGATAGGTGACGACGCTTTCACTGGACGTCGACCCCGGCGCAGAAACGACGAAGATGCCCGAGGCGTTTTGTGTGAATTTCTGCCGGTTGTGCGCATAACGGATACCGCCGCTGACATCGAAGGCATCGGTCAGGTGCCAGGTTACGTTTCCGAAGGCGGCATATTCCTCATACGTACTGTCGATCTCGGCGGTTACCGCGTTCACTTGCGGCATCGGCACAAGGCCCGCGCCATAAGTATCGGCAACCTGCTGCAACAGGCTCTTTTCATGGGTGTAGAACCCGCCGATCAACCATTCGAAGGTGCGGCCCGTTGGCGACGACAGACGGATTTCCTGCGCAAACTTGCGCGTCCTCGCCAGTTCGTTGATCGCCACGGCTTCGGCGGGAATATTGGCCAGTATCTGAAGATAAGGCGCGTAGACTGCCGATCCATCGGTCGACGCGTAAGTCTTGTTCTCTTGATAACTGGTCACCGACGTCAGCGATGCGTCGCCAAAATCGTAATCGACGGTCGCGCTGCCAAGGCGGAAGTTTGACCGGAAGGGCTCATCCAGCGGGTGCGCCTGATCGACATATCCGGCAACCGGCACGCCATCGAGGCCGATATTGGCATAACTGCCGCCTTCGCGCCGGATATTCTGCGCGAAGCCGGTAAGCCGGATCGAAAGATCTTCCACCGGCGTGAACAGGGCATCGAGCCGGCCGCCATAGACCTTGCCGCGATCGACATTCTTCTCGCCGGTGACGACATTGTCGAAGTAGCCGCCGTCGCGCGAATAGTAGCCGCTGGCCCGTACTGCCGCTCTATCGGTTGCGAGAGGAGCATTGACCACCGCAGATGCGTCGTAACTGGTCCCGCCGTGCGCCGTCGCCGAGATACCGGCCTGCGCCTTTGCCTCGAATTCGGTCAACGAGGGCTTGGCCATCACATACTTGAGAACGCCGCCCATCGAACTGGCGCCATAAAGCGTGCCCTGCGGTCCGCGCAGCACCTCGACACGGTCGATGTCGAAAAGCCCGACATCGAGCGCACGGCGCGGGCCGTTGGCGAATGCCGAACTCGAACCATAGGGCACCTCGTCGACATAGATGCCGACCGTCGACGAGACGTCCGCACCGCTGGTGACGCCGCGCATGCTGATCTGCGATGTGCCTGCACCCTGCGAAGTATATTGAAGCCCGGGAACCGTATTGGCAAAATCGACAAACTGCCTCGCGGCGATCCGCGACATGTCATCCGACGAAAGCGCAGTGATCGATTGAGGTGTATCGATCAGGCGTTCGGCGCGCTTTTGCGCTGTAACGACGATTTCGCCCGGATATCCGCCGCTGGATGCAGCATCGGCGTCCTGCGCGGTTGCAGAAGGGATGTAGGAAAGCGCCGTGCCGGCGGCGAGCAGAAAGCGCAGTTTGCCTCTCGGAAATGTCCTCATGCGAATACCCCTTGTTTGGCGTTTGGCGAGCACGGCGGACTCCGCCGCATTTCGATCGGCGTTGGCGCCTTCAGCGCGGAAGGGTTCGGGAAGGCGGGAACGGTGGGCCGAGTCTGCGCAGCCGAACCACATTGCTGCCCGCAATCCGACACCCCGCTCAATGCCGATGAGGCTGCGAAAACGGTCATCACAGCCGAAGCGCGCATCGGCCATGCCTGCCTTGCCGACCTTGAAGCCCCATTGCGCCGTCATGCGCCTACCCTGTCCACATATTTTGCACTAACTGCAATATATGTTTCAAAATTGCAGTTCAAGCAAATTATGTGGACGAGCTACGACCATTCGTGCGCAGCGCTATTGTTCGGGATTTGGGGGTGGGGGGAAAGTCAGGCGGCCTGAAGCGCCGCCCAACTTTCGGGCGTGAAAACCTGCGTTTCGAACACCCCTTGGTCCGCGTCGGGGCCGTGATAATAAGTCACCAGCAGCTCGGCTGGAGGACCATGCGCAGCGACGGTGCTGTGCCACATGGAACCATCCATGAAGAGGGCATCGCCGGTTTCCAGAACGAGCGGCGCATGCCCCTCGCAATATATCAGCACGTCGCCACGCAACACGTAGATGATCTTCTCGCCAGGATGGCGCACGAATTCGGATTCCCAGATACTGATCGATTCGATCGCCACCTGCATGCAATCCAGCGCACGACTGCTGTCCGGCTCGAACAGATGCTTCAGATTGAGTTCGCGATAGCTGCTTGCCTTGCTACCACGCGTCCGCTCACGATCGACGGCAAGACGTCGATAACTGACCCTGCGCGGACTCCTGCCAGCCCCAATGACTCCGCCATCGCTGCCAACCCCAAAGCCGCCCCCACCATCGTGATCCGGGGCCGGCTTACGGGCGATCAGATCCTCGGGCGCGATTTCAAGCGCCTTGGCAAGTAGCTCTACCTTCTCGATCGTCAAGCCGAGCTGGGTATTCTCGATCCGCGAAAGCGACGACACCGATATGCCAGTCAGTTCGGATAGACGTTCCAGCGTCATTTTCCGGCGCTTTCGAAGTGTACGCAGCAAAGCGCCGATCGTGCCCGGCATGTCGCCCACCTGCATGTGCCCGTCTTTGACGATGTCCATGTGTGCCTGTTAATCCCTGCCTCAGGGCTTGGCTAGATCGGACCGTCGGCAATCAGCCCCACAGTTCGGCGGTAAAGCGATGCAGGCGCCGACCATCGTGGTGCACCCCGGCATCGGCGCGGTCCTTGACGATAAGCGGCACGTCGAGGTCGACGACCTCGCAAAGCGAGGCGATCACATAAGCAGGCGCCATCGCCAGCCCAGAACCCAGCATGCACCCCACCATCAAACGAAACCCCCTTGCCTGCGAAGCTGCGGCCAACGCCAAACCCTCGGTAAGACCGCCGGTCTTGTCCAGCTTGATGTTGACGTAATCATACCGGCCGACGAACCGATCCAGGTCGGTGCGGTCGTGGCAGGATTCGTCCGCGCACAGGCTGACGGCATGGTTGTACTCGTCAAGCAGATGATCGTCCTGCGGTGGCAGCGGCTGCTCGATCATGAACACCCCCGCATCGGCAAGGCGCGGAGAAAGCAAGTTGAGGCGCTCAAGGGTCCATCCGGCATTGACGTCCACGAACAGCGGCACTTCGGGCAGCACCGAACGAACTGCTGCAACGCATTCCAGATCGGCTTCGCCGCCTAGTTTCAGCTTGATCATCGATGCATCGCGAAGCGTCGCCGCGAATTTGGCGGTAGCTTCGGGCGACATAATGCCGATGGTGACATCCGACGTGATCGTGCCCGGGGCACGCAATCCGGCGACATCCCACACAGAGCGCCCCGATCTCTTCGCCTCCAGATCCCACAGGGCACAATCGAGCGCGTTTCGTGCCGACCGCGCCGGCATAGCGCCCTGCAGGGTAAGTCGATCCAGCTCGCCGCTCGCCAGTCGAGGGGCGATCGCCTCGATTTCGGCCAATGTCGAGTCTGCGTCCTGGCCGTAGATGCCCATTGGACAGCATTCGCCACGCCCGATCACATCGCCGTCGGAAACTTCAACCTCAACCACATCCAACCCGGAAATCGTCCCGAAGGCGACCCGGAATGGTTGTTCAAGAGCAATAAACCTCTTGCGCACTGAAACCTTCATCGGCGCTTCCCTCCGCAATTTTGCATTATAAGCAATATTGCTGCTAATTTTGCATTTCAAGCAAAATTAGCAGCAACGGAGAGTTCGGCCTGAGCTTGGCCGATGCCACAGCGATGGGATGGAGGTTGCATTGCATGAAGGCCGACAGAGCGGCCGTGACCACGTCAAGCGCCTTCTCCCAAACCGGCCCTTCGTTAATGCGTCAGGCTATCGCTGGCAGTCAAAAGTCACCTGTCGAGCCGGGATGTATAGCAGCACGACATGGCCAATCGGCATGGTCTCATCGCGATCAGGTCGGCTTGTGCGCACACAATGCAAGATTTCACTACTTTTGCCTGTGAAATCAAACTGCAATCAAAGTTAAGTCAAACCGCCACAGCGCTTGGCTACCGACCGTGCCGTGCGGTGAACCCACCGCTGACAAGGTTCGGGGAAAACAATCGCATGACGGCAATTCGATCGGCGGCCAAGGCCCCGCGCTGGGCTATGCTCGCTGGCACCGCGCTTACTCTGTGCTCCGCGACGCAAGCGATGGCCAGCGAGGTCGTTGCGGACGAAGCTGCTTCTGTCGATGCCAATCCCGCCGACGGCAGCAACTCGATCATCGTCACCGGAGCTAAGACGACCCGTTCGGCCACGGCGCTCTCCGATGTCGAAATCCAGAAAATTCTGCCTGGCGTTTCCCCCCTGAAGGCGATCCAGACCCTGCCTGGTGTTCTCTACATCACGGCCGATCCCTGGGGGAATAACGAACAGAACGCGCAGATGTTCATCCATGGCTTTGCCAGTAACCAACTCGGCTACACCATGGACGGCATCCCTCTGGGCGATCAAAGTTATGGCAACTACAACGGCCTTTCGCCGCAGCGCGCCGTCATTTCGGAGAACGTGGGGCGCGTTGTCGTGGCCACCGGTGCCGGTGACCTGGGGACGCCTTCGAACAGCAACCTTGGCGGTACCGTGGAAACCTTCTCCTCCGATCCGCAGAAAGAATTGGGCGTTCGCGCTGCCCAGACCTTCGGCAGCTACAGCGCATCGCGCACGTATCTGCGCATCGATAGCGGCGACATCGGCGGCGGGAACTCGGCCTATATCTCTGGCGTACGTCAGAGAGCGCGCGCCTGGGATTTCGACGGTATCCAGAAGGGCTGGCAGGCCAACGCAAAGTTCGTGCATGACAGCGACGCCGGCAAGCTCACGCTCTATTTCGACTACAATGACATGACGCAGTCGAACGAGGACGCGACTGTCTTCTACAAGCCCTCCGCCGGCGGTACGGCCACGCCCGCCCAGCTCTTCACGCCTTACACCAAGCCCTTTTTCTATCCGGATTTCGATGGGTACCGCACGGACTACCTGACGCCGCTGGGCAACACGCCGGCAGCCGAAGGCAGCAACTATCGCAATTACTACTCGGACGCACAGCGTACCGACTATCTTGGTTACGCGCGTTACGATGCCCACCTAACCGACAAGATTGCCTGGTCGACCACGGGTTACTACCACCATAACGATGGTGCCGGCGTTGTCGCTGGACCGCTCGGCCAGTCGATCACCACGGCGCAGGCCTATCTCGATCCGAACTATGCAACCCTGCCCACCAATTGCCGCTTTAGCGCCAATGCCAATGGGATCCGCCCGTCCGCCTGCACCGCGCTGACCGCTGCGCAGGCGGCTGCCTCCGGTGCCGCGCTGGTGGCTGCTACTGGCGGTTCAGGCATGATCACCCGCACCACCGAATACCGCATCGATCGCGTCGGCGTGATTTCGGCAGCAAGCGTTGAGCTGGGCAACCACAAGATCGAATTCGGTGGCTGGTTCGAACACAACAGTACCACGCAATGGCGCCGCTGGTATGCCGTGCCGGTTTCCGATCCTTCGCTGAGCACTCCCTACATCCGCCCCCGTGACGTCATGGAGCCGCTGTTCACACAGTATCAGGGCGAAGCGCGGATCAAGCAACTGCAACTCCATATCCAGGACACCTGGCAGGTAACCGACCAGTTGCTCGTCCAGGGCGGCGTCAAGACCAGCGCCCAGTGGGCGAACGGGTGGTTCCCGGTCCAGCCGCGCGTCGGCTCGCTGGGCGGCACGACGGCGCTTCCCGAAGGCAAGATCAACACCAAGAACTGGTTCCTGCCCGCCTTCGGCGCGACCTATGACTTCAATGGGCACGAGCAGGTCTACTTCAACGTCCAGAAAAACCTGCGGCAGTATCAGGCCTATCTTGCGGGCGGTGGTGGTCCCTGGTTCACCGGCAGCCAGGCGGCATTCGACGCCTTCGCCGATGAGGGCAAGCCCGAGACGAGCTGGACGTACGAGGCGGGCGTACGCACCAACCGCACGTTTTCCAATGGCCTCGCGATCCAGGCGCAGATCAACTACTATCACGTCGATTTCAGCAACCGCCTGCTTGCCATCCCCACCAACCCGGGCGGGATCGCGGGAAGCGGGATCACAGGCGGCACTTCGACGCTAGTGAATGTCGGCGACGTCAAAACGAATGGCATCGATGCCGCGATTACGCTGAAGGTTGGGCGGATATTCTCGCTCTATAACGCCGTCTCATACAATCTCTCCAAATACCAGAACGACTACACGTCTACGGCGCTGGGCATCGGCGCGGCTACGGACACCTGCATCGGCGGCTACGTCGTCACCGGAGGCATCGTCCCGACTTGCGGCAAGCAATTGCCCGGTACGCCCAAGTGGATGAACAAGACGGTCGCGACGCTGGACGTGGGCCCGATCGAGGTACAAGCGATCGGTGATTACGTTGGCCGCCGCTTCGCCACATTCACCAACGATGCCAGCGTCGCCTCCTACTTCCTGACCTCGCTGCGCGCCGCGGGACGAGTGCCTGACGGTGTGTTGCCGCTGCAAAAGGTGGAGCTTGCTCTCAACGTGACCAACCTTACCGACAAAAAGGGTGTCTCGACGCTTTCGATCGGATCGGCCACGAACGGTTATTCGGCTTATCCAATCGCACCGCGCCAGTGGTTCCTGACACTGTCGGCAGCGTATTGAGCGTAGAGGTACCGAAAAGCGACGACCGGCAGCGCAGTCCTAATCTGCGCTGCCGCATCACCGAAAAGCCGGTATCGGGCAAACCCGCTTGAGGTTACCAACGGCCGCTTTGGAGCGCAGTAGCCGCCAAAGCCCTTCCTCGGTGTGGCTCAATTTTCGCCGACAGAGCCGCCGTTCAGTGCCCCATCAGGGCACCTTGGAAGCTGCCCTCCGTTCAGCGAGTTGCACGCAAGCGTGAACGGCAGTCATGTTGGACTTAGTGCTCCGACCGCTCTCGAGGAACCAGCGGAGACAAGCTGCCGTACAGAGGCACGGAAGGAGTTGCCGCCCGGGGCGGATGACAAATTTTGCCGTGATCAGAAAGTGAACAGATTTCGCGAGACGAACGGCATCCGGTTAGCTAGAATCCTCTGGATTGAGGGGGTTCCATGGTTGACTTCACCGTACTCGAGGATCAGGTTCGAGAATGTTTCGGTCGGTGCGTCTACACGCACAAAACTCATGAGAAAATGGCCGACCGCTGCGCCGACACGCTTCGCTGGTACAAAATGGCGCAGATCGCCACCTCGGTCATCAGTGCAGCCGGAGCTTCGTTGGCGGTCTTTCTCCCCGGCTGCGGGCTGAAAGTCGTCGCTGCCCTCTCTGCGATCGCGAGCGCTTGGATATCGATCTACATGAAGAGCTTCGATCCGGGCGGAACGGCGCAGAAGCACCGAGACGCGGCGGCGAGCATCTGGCCAATCCGGGAATCCTATCTCTCTCTGCTCACCGATTTGCGTATGAAGCGGATCACCGACGACGAGGGCGCGAAGCGGCGCGACGACCTTCAGGCAGAGCTCGCGGCAATCTATAAGGGCGCGCCGCAGACGAACGGAAAGGCCTATTCCGCCGCACAGACGGCCCTCAAGAAGTATGAGGACTATACCTTCTCCGACGCGGAGATCGACGCATTCGTTCCCGCTGGGCTGAAGAAGGGTAGTTGACGCCCGTGGCCACACGCATCGCGGAAGCACTGATCGAGGATCTTGCTAAAAGCCTCGAAGTTCCGATCAGCCGTTACGAATCCACCGACCGTAGTTACAAGTCTCTGGCCCGCTGGCTGGAGCGCGAGCATTCGCGCTTCTGCGAAATCCACACCGACGTTTATGTCCAAGGCTCCTTTCGCCTGGGCACGGCGATCCGTCCCATAGGTGCCGACGAACATTATGATCTAGACGTGGTCTGTGAATTCGCCGTTTCGAAGGCGCTCAAGACTCAGAAAGCTCTGCACGCCGACCTAGGTCATGAACTCGTCGATTACGCCAGGGAGCACGGCATGGATGCCCCCTCGCCATGGGACCGGGTCTGGACGCTCAATTATGCGGATGAGGCACGCTTTCACATGGACGTTCTGCCATGCCTGCCGGACTCACAGACGCAGCGCCAGTTGCGGCTCGACCACACCATCTCGATGGACTTCGTCGAGAAGGCCGTGGCGATCACCGACTCCAAGCACAGGAACTTCGATCGGATCTCGGATGACTGGCCGGCTAGCAACCCAAATGGCTACGCGGACTGGTTCTACGAACGCATGAAGGTTGTGTTCGAGACGCTACGCAAGGGGATCGCTCTCGCCGACATGAGGGCCGAGGTCGCCGAGATCCCGCATTTCATGGTCAAGACGCCGCTGCAGAGCGCCATCCAAATCCTCAAGCGGCATCGCGACGTGCGCTTCTCCGAGGAAAAGATAAAGCGTCCATCGTCGATCGTCATCACGACACTGGCTGCGCACGCTTATCAGCAGGAAGCGGACATCTCCGGAGCGCTACTGAGTATCCTGAGCCGGATGGAGGCATTCGTCGAAAATCGCAACGGCCTGTGGTGGATCGCCAACCCATCCGACCCGCGCGAGAACTTCGCAGATTCCTGGAATGACGTACCGGATCGAAAGGCGGCGTTCGACGACTGGCTGGAGACCGCTCGCACCGATTTCCGGCGGGCGGCCGAGGAGAATGACCCCCAGGCGATCGTCGAACTCCTCTCGCCACGCCTCGGCCGCGAACTCATGGATGCGGCTATAAACCGGTCTGGACGGCAGATGACAGATCGCGCGAGCACCATTTCACGCATGAGCCGCTCGCTTCGGCGTATATTGGACGCCCCTCATAAGCGTCCCGCCTCCTGGCCAATCGTCAAGACCGGACAGGTCGCCATTCGCTCCGCCGTCTTCAGTCGCGACGGGTTCCGCGATGCTCACATCGCATCCGACGGCGAGGCATTACCTCGAGGTGGATCGATCCGGTTCGAAGCGGTGACCGATGTGCCCACCCCCTACAACGTCTTTTGGCAGATCGTGAACACCGGCTCCGCCGCGGCCGAGGCCAAAGACCTTAGGGGCAATTTCGAGGAGGCAACGATCTCTCGTGGCTGGCTCGTCCGCACGGAAACCACAAAATATCCCGGTGCTCACAGCATCGAATGCTTCGTCGTCAAGAACGGCTACTGCGTCGCCAGCAGCGGCCCGTTTGTAGTAAATATAGACTGATAGGAACCGACATGGGAATCGGCGACGCCTTCGCGACATTCAAGGACGGTTACAATATCAGCTTCGAGAAGATGACAAGCATCTCGTACCGGTACAGGCGGATCACGAAGCAGCTCAACTCAGATTTCTGGAGCACCACCTCGGATACCGCCCACAGCCTCTACGTGGGATCCTATGGGCGTGACACCGCAGCACATGGCCTCAGCGATTTGGACATCGGTTTCGTACTGCCGAACGCGGTGTACCACCAGTACAATGCCTATGTCGGCAACGGACAATCCGCGCTTCTCCAAGCGGTGAAGAGATCGATTCAGAAAACCTACCGGACAACCGATAGCTTCGGCGATGGACAGGTCGTTGTGATCCGCTTCGACGACGGCGTAACGTTTGAGGTATTGCCAGCCTTCGAGAACAAAAATGCGACCAGTTGGACGTACCCTAACGCCAATGGAGGCGGAAGCTGGAAGGTCTGCAACCCGCGCGCCGAGATAGGGGCAGTCGAGAAGCGCAGCGCGGAGACCAACCGGAACCTGAAATACCTCTGCCGCATGATGCGCGTATGGCGAGATAGACACTCTGTGGCCATGAGCGGAATGCTCATCGACACACTCGCCTATCAGTTTATCGCAACGTGGCAGCATCGCGATAAATCCTTTCTCTATCACGACTTTATGGCGAGAGATTTCTTCGCGTATCTGGCTGGTCAGAACACCGCCCAACTGACTTGGCGTGCGCCTGGCAGTGGCTCCTCCGTATTTCGTAAAGGGCCATTCGAGGCAAAGGCGAGGAAAGCGCACGGGCTGGCCTTGGAGGCCATCAACTACGATGACAAGAACATGACTTGGTCCCGCAATCAGAAATGGCGCGAGATTTTCGGCCCGCTGTTTCCAAACTGATAGTCAGAGCGTGTCTCGTGGCTCAGAAAGCAGATGCGAAGGACTACGCCCGTCGAACGGATCCCCGAGAATGTGTCTTCTCGGATGTGAAAGTTAGGATTTTGTCAGGTGGCGCGACGCTTGATATCCGCTAGAACTGCCTTAACGACGCTGTCATTTTTGAGCGCAATTGTCCCCGCAATCACACCAACAAGGAGGGCAATAACAATTGCAATTGTATAAGCTAGGTCTGACTTTCCGAAAGACGTAGTTCCCAAATTACCAAGGCCGCCTACGACGGTTGGCAGCAAGCTAAAGAAGGCGCCGATGCCTATACCGCATATTGCCAGAGGTATCGGGTTCGAGGCATTTGTCAGGCGCTCCAACTCACCCGCATCAACTCGATAGATGTAAATTGTTGGAGCCTCACCCTGTATGATCTGAACATCGATATCACTAGGAGAGTGAGCGGTATTAGCGGCCATCATCCGTTTGCCCCCAAGGTGAAGTTAAAAGCTACGGACTTGCCGTGAAAGTTCAGATCCTGACCGATGCCGCGAACTAGCAGCGTTAGATTGAGGGTTTGTCCGTTCAGGGTTCCGACGTTATTGAGCCAGAACATTGTGCCGAGAGCCGAGGTGGTGTCGCCGCGGACAAGCAGGCTGAGCCCAGTCGGACCGCTCTGCTGCCACGATATTTTTGGTTCGCCTTCAGCTGGCGCAAAGGCGATCACAAATGACAAGTCCTGAACAGAAAGAGTGCAATCACGGTCACTCGGACCGAGCAAAAGCTCCCCACCTTTGACGAGAACCCTCGCAGCAACCCGGTCATTCATAAGCTCTCCTACGAAACTCACTGCCCCATAATCGGCAAGTGCGACGTCTGCTATCAAAAAGCCGCGCTGTGCTATGCATGACACCTACTGAATGAGGATCGAAAGCGCCTCTCATTTGGAATGTCCGTAAAGTTGACGGCTCCGGAACGGCCCCTTTAACATTAAAATATTGAAATGCTGCCATTCGCCGGCTGGCAAGCTGGGCTGACGGGAACCGCCAGCATCAGGCGTTCAGTGAACAGAGCGGTATTCTTAAAACGAGGGCTCCGTCAAGGACGGCTCTCCAAGTTTCATGCTTTCGATAAATCTGGCGCTGTTGATAGTTAGCGTGAATACGGGACACATCACTTCGCAATTATCGCGTCAAGGAATCCGCCTGGAAATGCAGAAGCTGAATGGACAACAATGTCTTAAATTCAACGACGAACGCTTCCGCGATGGGCTTTTTTGTCCAACTTCCTGAGTGTGATCGTTATCACGCATTGCCGGGGCTGCCCCCCCTATGAACACCCCGCAATTGAGACTTAGGGGGCGGAATGCTGTCGAATCTGAGAAGCAACAATGTGGAGTGACCGCGAAAGCAATGAGGATTTCCTGAATTTCACAGAGATTGCTGACCAGGTCGCGACGTTAACTTCACGTCGTGACATGCTTCCAGTATCAATAGGCGTATTTGGAACCTGGGGCACAGGCAAATCGACTGTCCTAAAGCTCGTTAAGGCAAGGCTCGAAATAGAAGATGCTCCGCCCCTCGTCATAGAGTTCGACGCGTGGCTTTATCAGGGCTTCGACGATGCCAAGGCTGCCTTGATGGAGGTCGTTGCTGATCGACTTCTCACGGCCGCAGCGCAAGACAAAGACTTGCTGGATAAAGTTAAGGCCTTTGCCGCTCGCGTGAACTACTTCCGTGCCATTGGCATGGTCGCCGATTTCGGGGTCGGCATGGCATTCGGCGTCCCACCAGGCCTCCTGACCAAAGCCGGAAATGCCATATCGTCGATCGTGTCCGGTCATGCGAAGCCGGGCAACGCGGACGAGTTGAAGGAGATCGGAAAAGAGGCTGCGGAGGGCTGGTCCAAGCTCATCAAGCCGGAGAAGGCCAAGACGCCCCCGAAAGAAATCGAAGCATTCCGCAAAGAGTTCGCGGAAATTCTAGAAAAACTCGACCGGACGCTCGTCCTTTTTATCGACAATCTCGACCGATGTCTGCCGGATGTGGCCATCGGCACGCTAGAGGCAGTCCGCCTCTTCCTGTTCATGCCGCGGACCGCGTTCGTCGTCGCGGCTGACGAAGACATGATCCGGCATTCAGTCGCCAAGCACTTTCACGACCCAAACGGCCCCCATGTCCGAGACTATCTGGATAAGGTCATTCAGGTCCCGTTCCACGTGCCCCGTGTGGGTGTCGAAGATGTGCGCGCCTACATGTACTCGCTCTTCGTCCAGCAGATTGCGCCGGACGCGCTGTCGCGGGTCCAAGAGCGCCTGCTGACAGCGCTTCAACGCGGCTGGAAGGGCGAAACCTTCGCCGCCAACGAAATCGAGGAGATTGCAGGCAAGCCCGTTGGTCTCCTTGAAATGCTCGGAACTGCGGATCGCCTGGCAGGGATCCTTGCGACCGCGCCTCGCATCGAGGGTAATCCCCGCATCATCAAGCGCTTGCTAAACGCTGTAGTGATGCGCAGGGCACTCGCTCAATCCCGAAAAATGAATGTTGATTTGGCTACGCTTGCCAAACTTGCAATCTTCGAGAGGGGCACGGATGCGGAGGCCACACAGGCGCTGTATTCCATGGTCATGGCCGGAGGTACGGACGCCGAACGTCTCATCGCGGCCAGCGAGGAATTCGACGAAGGGTTCCAACGCCCGCAGTCCCCCACCTCTTGGAAGGCGCACGAGGCATTCATAGAACAGTGGCGTTCCTTAGAACCACGCTTCAGGGATCCAGACCTTCTACATCCAGCGCTGTTCCTTAGTCGAGACGTAATGGCGCCTTCGCATCGCCGGAACAAAACAGACGCAGTTGCACAAGCGATCGATGGCCTGCTTGGTGTCACTAGCCTCAACTCACCAACCGCTACAAGGATAATAGGCAGCCTCGGTAATGACGAGCGTGTGGCTGTCATGGAGGGCATTGTCTCACGCCTGAGAGAAGGCGACTGGACAACGAAGCTTGGCGGCGTTCACGGCGCCCTTCTTCTTGGTGACGCTTCCGCAGAGGCGCGCCGCGTGCTCCAGGCACTCGTAACCGACATCGCATCGACCGAAATCCACACCGGGCTACGTTATGCACTGCGGCAGAAAAAGTATCTCGGAGAGGGCTAATGGGTACTTCGCAATCGAAGCCGGGAACGCGCGGCGGCTCACCTCTCGTGCCCAGCTGGGCGGATCAAGATCCGGTCCCACCAAACCATGAACCAGATGGTCAGGACGACCAGGACGGACAGGACAACGAAGGCCCGCCTGAGTATCCGCGTGCGATTGGGCCGGTTCTGCCGCCTTCGCCGTTTGGGCCGATGAAACGCGCCATGCGCGACTATCTCAGCACCGGCGACCGCGCGAGCGGCCGCCAGGCCCTCGGCCGGTATGCGCGCGCTATCGGAAGCGGCCGCGGTGCGACTCGTCACGCCCGCGCGGCTCGAACCGGCGCCGGAGCAATCGCGGCGCTGGCGGCCGTAGCGAATGCCGGCGGCGAGTCGGTCGTTATCCACGGCTTTGACCTTGGCACACTTACCGGACGGCCCTTGGAAGAAGCGATAGGTGAGATAGTCGACCGGTTTTGCCCGCCAGGGATATTAGATGAGGACGTGATCCGGGCGGCAGTAGGAGATGCCCTCTTCGAGGCCCTCGGTGGCGACGAAACCTTTGAGATCGCGAAGATTACGGACCGCGTAGTTGTCGTGGCAACGTCTTGCTTCGTCGCGGAGATCGTGTTTGCCGCAATGGCCATAGAGCAAGGGCAGGCGGCAAACAACGTGTCGCCGGATCTCGCGATACAACGGGAGAACGGGCTGCGTGATCTTGTGAGGGAAGTTTCTGACCAGATCGCTACTCCCATCATCCAACATGCTGGCGCTGCGCTGAATACAGAACGCCTGAGCGGGATTATTTCGCAAATCACCGCCGCCGTGGAAGGGGAGATGGCACAATGGTAAACCTGACGGTGCACGCAACGCCGGACCCTGCAGTAGCCGCCGCGGCACATGTGGGACCGGACGCTATAGGCGTCACACTTTTCGGCATGGGAACGCCAGCGCTCCCCGGCTTGGGCGCGCAGCTCCCGCGCCTAATGGAGCGAGGGCTTCTTGGCCGGCCAAGCACTGCTGCTTGGGATTTCCTCGCGATTGCTCTCAGTGCATTCGCCGCCGACCGCTTCGTCGTTAGGGCGAGCTCAGCAAACAGCTGGACCCGCGTAATTGGTCTAAAGGTCGCTTTAGTGGACCCGGCGCCGTGGCACCCGCTCGCGCTACGCATATCCACCGTCCTGCGGTTCCTAACTGGCGACATCTGGCATGTGTCGTTCACTGACGGCGGCTGCCCTGTTCCTAATGTGGCGCCAAAGCAGCACGATCGGCATGTGGTGTCGCTTTTCTCGGGGGGATTGGACAGTTTTCTGGGTGCGCTATGGCTAGACACCGGCAGGCGTAAGCCTTTTCTTGTCAGCCAGGGATCGCCAAAAGAAATCCATCCTCAGGTTACACTTGCGCAGGAGCTAGGCCTTACCCATCATCGATTTGAGGGGCGAGTGTCCGAACGTTGGCGCCAGCCTTATGAAGGGTCTACGCGAGCCCGTTCTATCTTGTTCTTTGGCTACGGCGTTGTCGCTGCAACCGCTGCTAACTTGCGGGATCTCTTGGTACCGGAAAACGCCCTCATCGCGATTAATCCACCGTTCACTCGGCGGCGAATGGGTTCACTTAGCACGCGCACAACACACCCACATTTGATTGCTGAGTTGAATAGCATTTGGGCTGATGCTGGCGTCGACGTAACGCTCCAAAATCCATTCTTTCACTTGACTAAAGGCGAGATGCTAGCAAGTGCGCACCATACAAACCTCTCCCGACTGGCAAGTGCATCGTACTCATGCGGAAAGGGAAAGCGAGTGAACGGCCAGTGTGGTCGATGCGTGCCCTGCCTAATTCGCAGAGCCTCGTTCGTTTTTGCAGGTGTCCAAGATGATACCAACTATCTGAACGATCTCGCCCTCGCCTCGCGAAACGACGATGTGCTCGCGGCGAGGCAAGCGGTCGCCCAGTTCAACCGTGCCTCACGCGACGATCTCGCGCGTTGGATCCGAAAAGCGGGGCCGTTGCCGGCGGACAAGCAGACTCGGGATGCGACTATTGATGCCGTAGGTAGGGGGTTGGCGGAACTCGGAGAACTGTTCAAAACGATCAAATGGCTCTGATCGACTTCCACTGTCACCTTGATCTCTACCCCGACCCAGCCGCGACGGCGCAAAAGGCGGACGACGAAGGCGTTTACGTACTCTCTGTTACCACAACTCCCACAGCCTTCGTCGGGACTGCCGCGCTTGCGAGACCCGGTAGCAGAATCCGAACCGCTCTCGGTCTTCATCCTGAGCTCGCAGCTCTCCGCCGTCACGAACTGGTTCTCTTCAAAGAGCTTCTTCCAAAAGTGGACTACGTCGGCGAAGTCGGCCTGGATGGCTCTAAACCGCATAAGAGCACACTAAATATTCAGGCGGAGGTGCTCCACGAGATACTTGACTTGTGCGCTGCATCAGGGGGACGCACCATATCTCTTCACAGCCGAGGCGCCTCCGAGATGTTGCTAGATATGCTCGAGTTTGAGCCGCGCGCCGGACGCTTTGTGCTTCACTGGTTCTCTACAGGACAAATGACAATTGAGAGAGCATCGCGCCTTGGGTGTTGGTTTTCTGTAGGGTCGTCTATGCTCTTGAGCAAATCTGGACGCGAGGCAGTTTCCGCCATGCCGCGGGACCGCATCCTTCCGGAGACTGACGGCCCTTTTGCAATGCATAACGGAATAGTCCGCGAGCCTGGCGATCAAGGGCGAGTTTACCAGGCCGTGGCTGAGCTCTGGGGTTGCGGCTCTGCCGAGGTGGAGGCTACCATGACCCGAAACTTCCGGCGCCTTGTGGAGGCTAGCCAGCGGAACTCGCAGGAACGATTGCCATCAAATACATAACCCAAAACTTAACGGCTCCGGAGCCAAGACGGCCGGACGCCGAGGACGTTTGCCACCCCAATTGAGATCAACGGAAGTGACGGAATAATAGTATCTAAAAAAGCGCCAGCCGATGCCTCACGAATATCTTGATTGCATGGTAAATCTTAATACTTAGCACTCTGCGACACCTCGGATTAAAGTCGCTTCCGGCCACCGAGGCGATTTTGGCGAATGCCATCTTCGGGCGATCTCCACGTGATAGGCGCAGCCCGAGATTTCAGACCTTACAGTCAACGGCGACTGCCGATCACGCGAAATGAATGGCCGACGCGACACCCTACTCCAAAGCGAGCGCGCTAAAGCCTGAACGAACGTCCGCTCCTGCCAGCTGCCGCCCCGGAAGCGGAATAACCGGATCGTCCGACGGAGATGTCGTCTGCACCCGGACGCCCGGCGTCTCGCTCACCAGCATGGCGATGTTGCCAGGACGCATTAGGAGCTTTTCCTCGATCTCCTCGCGGTCGAGTATGTCCACCCGGAACGGTTCATCCTGCACCCGCCGGCCGCTACGCGTCGCCTGGACGACAATCTCGGTGTCCTCGCCCGCTCCATCATCGCCGTCAGCTGTTTGGCCTGTGCCGCAGAGCAATCGAAGATGCCATTGCCAATGCGACGACGGTGCTTTGCCGTGCCCCGATAACTCCCTTGAAACTCAAAATTAGCCCCTGCCTCAGTGTGCCCATGCATTCACACGGCGCGTCAGTGAGATAGGCCCTTACCGCCTGTAGTTGCTACAGGGTCAAGCGTTTAAACGGTTGTCTTGTCGATGATAGCTTTGAGACGCGATGGCGATTGCTGTTGCGCCGCGTGTGGCCGTATCAGCAATCAGTACGGTTACGGGAGTCGATGCTGATACCAGCGTCGGGATCGGCCAACTCATCACCGGTTACAAGCTGCAGCCCTAAAAGTCAGCTACGCGGCCATTCAAGCCGTTCGACAGCGATTTTGCCGCGCCTGGAAGCGGAAACACGGAAGGGAATGTTAGTCCGCAGCAAGGACAACGCCCTCACGGCTTCTTCAGGTAGTGATCGAACCAGGCAATTAGCTCGTCAAATAGATTGCGTACGTTGGCTGGAGAAAGTGCGAGCGCGTGGTTTTCACCCTCATATCGCAGGAGACGTGCCGGCTTTCCCTGTTGGTCCAGAAGAGTGAATACGGTTTCCGCTTCCTCAATGCTGCCGCGTATGTCCAGAGAGCCGTGGGCCATGAGCAATGGCGTATGGATGGCTCCCGTGTGGTTGGCGGGCGAATTGATCGCGTAACCCTCAAGGTCAGCATAAGGCGGGCGATCCATGCGCATTGCGGCGGAAAGGATGGTAGGGTTGACTGACTTGTCTTGCGCGGCGCCAGGCCATCCTGACGCACCGCGGTCGAAACTCCCAAAGTCGGCCACCAGATTGGTAATCCCCGCAATAGCGGCTGCGGCTGCAAACCGGTCCGTTTGGGTGACCAGGGCATAAGTCGCGTAACCGCCAAAACTCTGGCCGAACAAACCGATGTGATCGGATTCCGCCAGTCCCAGTTCCACCAGACGATCTACCGCAGGCAACACGCCATTTTTCATTTGCGTGTAAGGGCCGCCTGCCGAGACTTTTGCAAGCGGCATGGACGGTACTAGGACCGCATACCCCTTCGCGGCGTAGAGTTGCAGATTGTAGATGCCGGGCAGACGCTTATCCGCCCAGTAGTCGTTCGCTCCCTGTATCATGGTGCCGGGATAGGCCCACACGAGTGCCGGATGGCGTTCTCCCGGCCGATGCCCCGGGGGCAGGATCAGGAGCGCTTTGAGTGCTTGTCCGTCCTCGCCTGTATAATCGATAGTGGAAACCGAACCCCAGTCGATATCGGCAAGGTGACGGTCAAGCAGAAGAAGATCGCGTGGATTCTCGTCAGGCGCGGAGGCATGGCGCAAGGCAAGACCTTGCGAGGTCGGCTCCTGCCAGAAAAACCCGTACTGGTCCGCAGCCAGAAATTCTCCTCCCGCCGGTACTTCGGGATCTGCCAGGGCTTTCTGATCGGGAGCCCCTATCGGTTGACCGTGTTGGTCGATCCGCCACCAGCGTTCGGGCGCCTTACCTTCCGATGCCCGGTAGCCGCGCACGAGCAAAGTGCCATCCAACGCCCAACGAATGGGTAGATCGTGCGGTTCGGGCGTCGCATTTCCCGGATCTTGCACGATGGCCGGGGCAACGGGATCTATAACTCCGGATGCAACGTCGAGCCGGAAAACGTGGGCCTCGCGCTGGTCTCCGGTTTGCCGCGCCCGTAGCATCAGGGCCGAACTGTCCTGCGACCAGTCAAGCAGATCGAGTGGATAATGCGCTTCTTGCGGCATCTCGATCAGGCGAGGAGCGGACCTGCTTTCGACATCCATCACCAGCAGCACCTTGCTTGCCTGGGTATCGTCATTGTTGAACGGCTGAAGACCAAGCTCATGCGGCGGGATCACCCCGCGCGGCGCGAGAACGGCAAGCGATCGACGGTCCGGCGATACGAGCAGGGAAAGCATGCCCCGGAAAGGAAAGGCCGGAACCCGGGCAAGCAATCGGCGCTTTCCGCTTTTCGTATCGATGACGGCGATCTCCGCCTGGTATGAACCGATTGCATCTGCGAGGTGCGTACGGTCGCTGTCGGCAACATCAACCGAACTGACCTGTCCCTCCCGCAAGCGCCGGGCAGTATCGCGTGCTGCCTCCAACGCCCGCGTATGCTGGGTAAACAGCGCGGAGTTTTGCCCGGCCGGCATTTGCACCACCAACAATCGATGTTTATCCAGCCACAGGAAGGGCGCGTTCTCCTGATAATGTCGGCATTCACGCGGCTTTCGGTCCCCGCTGGCTCCTCCACGCAGATCAAGGGCATTGAGCGGTGAGCCGTAGCGTGTCATCGTCAACATCGGCTGCTGTGACAGCCGGTTGAGCGCTCCCTTATTACGGCTCCAGCGATAAAGCCTGACAGCGTCTCCGCCTTGTGGTTCCGAGCCTTCGGGCTGTGTGGAAAGCAGGGCCAGTTGCTGCCCGTCCGGACTCCATTGAGCGCACCAGTAGCCGGCGGCCGTTTCATGGCCCGAGGTGAGCTTGCGTTGTCCGGGGCCATCGCGGGATACAAGCCAGATATCGGTGCGCGAGGGGTCGATCTCGTAATAGGTGCGCCCGAATGCTTCTCCATTTTCGGCCGGACGCTGAACCACGACAGCAAGATCGCGACCGTTTGGTGACGGCGCGACTTCGTCAACCGATGTCATCCTAAGCACATCTTCGATCGAGATCGGTTTCGCATATGCCGAGGGAGACAAAGCGGTAGCCGCAAGAAGCGACATCAGAGCGATCCCGCGAAAGCGGTGCTCGATCAGAGAAAGAGGCTGCTGCATTGCGCCCTTGCTCGTTACGGAAAGTGGCATGATTATGGCAGCTTAGCTAGCAGAGCGACGACGCATCTCCATCAAGTCATGTCCGCAATGACGGCATGCCCTGAGGGGCAGGTAATCCCGTTCATCTGCCGAAAGCCGCTAGTCTCCTTACGGCCGATGTCGTTGAAAAAGTTGGTCTTGCAGTCGCGGTGAGCTTCTGATTCAGCATCTTGATGCTGAAGGATGCCAAGCAATGATGGGCGAGCGCCGAGTGGCGCAGGACGCGTTGTTCTACGAGTTCAGCCTGGATCGGCACGTTCCTGCTGATCATCTGCTTCGGGCGATCGGCCGGTTCGTGGACTTGTCAGACATCCGCTAGCACCTGCGAGGGTTCTACAGCGCGATCGGTCGTCCTTCGATCGACCCAGAACTGATGCTCCGGATGCTGATCGTGGGGTACTGTTTCGGCATCAGGTCGGAGCGCCGGCTGTGCGAGGAGGTGCATCTCAATTTGGCTTACCGCTGGTTCTGCCGCCTGGGTCTCGAGGGCGACGTGCCGGATCACTCCACCTTCTCGAAGAACCGCCATGGTCTCTTTCGTGAGAGTGATTTGTTCCGCCAGCTGTTCGAGACCACCGTGCGGCGCTGCATCGATGAAGGACTGGTGGGAGGCGACGGTTTCGCTGTCGATGCTAGCCTGATCCGGGCCGAAGCCAATCGGCAGACCTATGTTGAGGGAACGCAGGGCCTTCCCGCCGATCTGCCGAGGCGTGCCGGGAACTGTCAGGATTTCCGTGTGCGGCGAGGCGGTTGATGATCAGGCCGCCATGGCCCTGATGAAACGTTCGCCGAAGAGCACGGCAAATTGCGCTTTCGCCATGTTCCACTCACGCGGCGGCATTTTCCACTCTTTCTCCGATCGGTTCAAGATCAGATAGAGCAGCTTTGTCGCCGCCTCATCGTTGGGGAAATGCCCCCGCGCGCGAACAGCGCGACGAAGCTTGGAATTGAGCGCCTCTATGGAATTTGTGGTGTAGACGATCCGCCTGACTTCCTCGGGGAAGGCAAAAAATGGGATGACCTCGGGCCATGCCCGGCGCCAGCTTTGGCCGATGGCGGGATAGCGCTGCCCCCAGAAGCTGGCTTCGAAGGCTGTCAGCGCTTCCTCGGCGACCACAGCATCAACGGCACGGTAGATGGCTTTCAGAGCCATTCCGAGCGCCTTGCGATCCTTCCACGCGACGAAATCCATCGAGTTTCGCAGCAAGTGTACGATGCATGTCTGGACCATCGCTTCGGGGAAGACGGCGGTGATGGCGTCTGGGAAGCCCTTGAGGCCATCGACGACAGCTAGCATGATATCCTCGACGCCGCGGTTGCGCAGTTCGTTCATGACGCGCAGCCAGAATTTGGCGCCTTCATTCTGCTCCAGCCACAGCCCCAGCACCACCTTGGTGCCGTCGGCCATGACGCCCAGAGCAATATGGATCGCCTTGTTGCGGACCATCCCCTCGTCGCGGATCTTGACCCGGATCGCATCGAAGAAAACCAGCGGATAGGCTGGGTCCAGCGGGCGTTGCTGCCAAGCTGCCACTTCCTCCAGCACGGCATCGGTGATCGTGCTGATCAGATCGGGCGAGGCATCAATGCCATATAGTTCGCGCAGATGGCCCGTGATCTCGCGCGTGCTCATACCGCGCGCATACATCGAGATGATTTTGTCATCGAATCCGGGGAAGCGACGCTGGTACTTGGCGATCAACTGCGGATCGAAACTGCCGGCCCGATCGCGCGGCACCTCGATCTCGATCCGCCCACTGTCGGTCGTCACCGTCTTGCGACCATAGCCATTGCGGTTGTTGCCGACCTGATCATCATGCCCGAGATGGTGATCCATCTCCGCGTTGAGTGCCCGTTCGGCAAAAGCCTTCTTCAGGGAATCTAACAAACCGCCCTGGCTGAGCGCCGCCGCCGCGTCAGTGCCCGCAAGCAGCTGATCGAGGATCTCGTTCGGTATAGAAGGGTCTTTCCGTCGTGACATGCTGGGTCTCCTTGTTGCCCATTATGCCTCGCCGCACACGGAAATCCTGACAGTCCCGGCGTGCCGTCGAGGAGTACCTCGCCGTTCTCGATGATGCAGTCTTCGGTGGCGCAACTCGGTTCGAGCCCAAGCGCGTCTCGCCTGTCGATCCCGCTATACCTCGGCGCACGGCGGGCGCGCCGATTTCTGCTACTCCACCAATTACCTGATCGACGTCGACAATGCGGTGATCGTCGATGTCGAGGCGAGCACTGCAGTGCGCCAAGCGGAGGTTACCGCAGCCAAGAGGATGATCGAGCGAGCGGCCGACCGCCATGTGCTTATGGCCACGCAAGCTGATTGGCGACACCGGTTACGGCTCTGCGGGTATGCTCGCTTGGCTCGTTCACGAGCGTGGCATCGAGCCGCACGTGCCCGTCTTCGACAAGTCCGCCAGGAGCGATGGTGCTTTCGAGCGCAGCGACTTCACCTTCGATCACGGGGATGACAGCATATCTGCCCGGCCGGCAAGCGCCTGCGTCCACGCAACCGCAACTTTGCCTCACCACGACCAGATGCCGACAAGGACGGCTTCATCCGCTACCGAGCCCGGCAGCAGGACTGCAGCAGTTGCGCTCTCAAGCCACAATGCACACCCATTCTGCCGGCTCGCAAGGTGACCCGTTCGATCCACGAAGGCGCACGCGATCTGGCTCGGGTACTATCGCAGGAAGATGAATGGATCGCCTCGCGCCGCGAGCGCAAGAAGGTCGAAATGCTTTTCGCTCACCTGAAACGGATCATGCGGCTCGAGCGGCTACGATTACGCGGCCCCTACGGTGCCCGAGACGAATTCCACCTCGCCGCCGCCGCCCAGAACCTGCGCAAGCTGGCCAAGATCAGCCTTGCCAGGCAGCCAGCGATGACGTGAGGTCAGGCAACTCCGCTCGCCCGCTTCAATCCGACCCTCCACCTCACCCAAGAAGCGACTTTTTCAACGGCATCCGCCAAGAGCGGCCACTCCTGGGCGCCGGAGAGCGGAATCCTCGCCCGTCAGGACTGGGACCGATGGACAGACGGCACGCTGGAAGATGCGGAAATGCGCTGCCGCCCATGGCAACATCCGCTGATTATCGATGCCACGGATGAAACTTGGGCCGAAAAGGCATCGCCCGCAGACGATCCCTCCGCACAACCGCGACTTCCGCTCTAAGCTACGTCGCGAACCCTATTGTCGCATCGGAAACGGTGGTTCATCAATGCGATGGCCCGCCGAGTCCGGGCCCGGAACGGGAGATCACGTCATGATCCGTAAGATGATCGCTGCCATTGCCATCGCTGGAATTATCAGCGCTACGCCCGCCCTCGCTGCCAACCAGTGCCGCGACGCAAAGGGCAAGTTCATTAAGTGTCCGGATGCAGCGAAGAAGCCCGCAGCCGCGTCAGTCGCCAAGGGCAAGGACGGCAAGTGCCGCTACACCTCCGGAACGAACAAGGGCAAATTCGCCAAGTGCCCCTGATGTCCAGATAGGCTGAAGGCTCGGAACAAAATACCGAGCCTTCAGCGTTTCAACGGCGATCAGGGATCGATCTGCGCGCCTGAATTCTCGTCGATATCCGTAGACGCGCACAGCAGATCGACAGCCATCTGGACGTGCGCCGCAATGATCGGCTGCCCGCAAATTTCGAGCGACGTGAGCGCTTCCTCCAGCTTTTCCAAGATATCTCGAGCTTGATCCAACGAGATTTTCTGCGCGCCCATGCCCTGCCGTTCCTTGAGAGGCAGAGAAGCTAGCATGGGAGTTCGCAGAATGCGACTCTAGGGCGACGGCGTTTCAACACCCAGATAATTGCGGAGGTATTCTATCATCGCCGCCCGCCCCTTCGGCGTGAGGCTTACGTGCGCGCGTCTCTTATCATCAGGATCATCTTCGCGCTCAACAAACCCGTTGCTCACAAGGATTGCAATCCACTGAAGAGCCGTAGTTGATGGCACCGAAGATGCAATGCAAAGTGTCGTGACTGAAATTCGCCGCCCTTCGCATTCAGATGCGAACAGATCGAGCAGCATATCCCACGCTGGCTCCCCGAATAGCTCGCTGGGCATAGAACATTCACGGAACCGCCGGCTGCGATAAATCTCCCTTGCCGCAGCGCCAAGTTGCCGATCTTCTATGGTGGATTGAGCCACTCACGCCGCACTCGCTACTCTTGCTGCAACCGTCGCCCGAACGTTCAACATGGAATCGATCTGTGGCACTACTCGTTGATACTCACTCACCAATTCGGCAAGTCTCAGGCCAATTCCGTTCAATCTATTGAAATCATCAAAATCGACGCCAGCTTTCTCGCCCGAGCCCGCAGGTTGCTCGTCAGCTCTTTTAAGCGATTCCAGCACGTTATCCCCCACTTTTTGGTAAAAGCTAGATAGAGTACCTAAGTCTAATTACCGCAGTTATCCATTTCGAGTATAAGTGCCGTGCTACAAAATGTTAACCGACTTCCGAAAATTGTTAACCAGTTCATGCCAAAACTGCACCCGGTATTATTCTAATGTGTACCGGAGGCGAAGGCGCGCGATGGGTGCGCTCCCAATATGTCTGCGCGAAGCCGACACCATAGGCGAGCAAAAGCAAAAGTAGGATTTTCATCCGATAGCTCATTGCCATGGCCGGGCCAGCCCCATCGCCACGAGATAGCTCCCGGCGTCCTTACCGTTGACGACAAGCCGCGCCAGTGTGCGCCCGTACCGGTCAGTGCCAGTGCGCGCGATCGTCACCGGCCCCTGCCCGAGCAACGAGGCAAGCGCATCCCGGCTCCTGTCGCCGAGCTGGTAGTCGCACCAGGAAGGGTTCTTCGAGCCGATCAAGCGGCGCATAGATTGCGGCGAGCACCGCGGCGATCCGGCGACCTCGGGGGCATCGATATTCTGGATACGGACGCGCTCACCGTCGCAGAGACGGACGGTGTCACCATCGTGGACGTTGGCGATGCAGGCTGAAACGGCAGCGGCGAAAATCAATGACATGCCAGACGCCTAGCACGCCGCACACCGACCGCCCGTGAAATCTATGTCATCGCGCGCCCGCACAAGCGTAGTCACGTGCCACTTGGTTCTCGGAAGGGTTTTGGCACTCGGTGGGGCATTTTAGCCCTGGGGTAGGTCACGTGCCTATACAGGTAGGCGACCGTCAAATTGTCGTAAATTCTGGGGCGATTTCCGCGGCCCTCACGGTCTGCCACGCGCATGCGAGCAATTTCTGCATATTTACTCAACAGCGAGAGCCTCCTTCACCGGTGAGAGGCAAACACATATCGCAGATGCCGGGGATGATACCGAGAGATCGATCCAGTCTGGCTCAATCCGGACGCACGCCTTTATTGCCGACGCATGCTGGTCATGACGCGCTGCGCCACGTCTGACCTCAGCGGATACTGAGCGCTGTCCCTCAGCAGCAAACCGCTCTCCGGATCGTCGACGTTATACTGGTTCCTGATACGCGCCTTAAGCGCGTTGACGGCGCCATAGCTCGATTTAGAAGATCCTAAGCGGCCGCTCGGTCTCCGCATCGACCAGATAGAGCGGTCGGTCCACTCTCGAGGATGGAAGAAGCACCGCTAAGTGTCCTCAGAGGGTCAGAAGCCGGCACCGAGGTAATCGAACGTCGGTCCCATTTCGTGTCTTCGAAGCTACCGTTCCGGATCATCCGACGTAGCCGCGCCGACATCCTGCTCCCAAAGCAAGCGCGCTAAAGCCTGAACGAACGTCCACTCCAGCCAAATGCCGCCCGGAAGCGGACTAACCGGATCATCCGATTTTGCCGTCGTTGCAGGCCGCAAACCGTCTTACATGACCGGACGACACCTTCTGGTTGAAACACTATCTCGATGCGCGGTTCCGATATCGGCACCCGGCACCAAGTCGTCATTGCTGGCGCTACAATCGAAGCACAGTTCCGTCGGCTCGGCACGAGCCCCTAAATATATCTGATTGGCATCGGATCCGATCCGCATAATAGTCTCGACCGGCGGTCAGACCCAATTTGGGTAAGCACGTGCCGCATATGCCTTCAACGAATGCGCGTCAGTTGACCGTCGGCTGCCTAGATAGGAGGCGGCAAACGCCCCGACGAACGCAAGTCGCTCGACGTTCGCATTGGGCTTGCAATCTTGCTCGAGTGACGCAAGAATGAGCGCTCACAGCCGTCACGAGCAAAGCAGCTCGGGCAGGATGGGCAAGCCGCCCTTGGAGTTCAGTTCACCACACGCAAGCCGGGATCCCCGGCTGATTGAGTTGGTGCGCATTCTCGCACGGCAGGCTGCTCGAGAAACCTATTCCCAGATGCTTCAGGAACGCAATCCATCGGATACCTGAAGCAGGAGATGTTTCCTGTGAAAGTTGCCGTCTACGCCCGCTACTCCTCCGACAACCAGCGCGACGCCTCGATCGCCGATCAACTGCGCATCTGCCGCCTTCATGCAGAAAAGCAGGGCTGGGAGATCGTCGAGGAATACACCGACCATGCCACGTCCGGGGCATCCCTGCTCCGCCCGGGCATCCAGGCGCTGATGGCCGATGCTGCACGGGGGCGCTTTGATGTGATCCTGGCCGAAGCCATGGACCGACTGTCGCGCGATCAGGAGGACATCGCCGGTCTGTTCAAGCGCATGGCCTATGCAGACACCAAGATCGTGACGCTCTCGGAGGGAGAAGTCACCCATCTGCACATCGGGCTCAAGGGCACCATGAACGCCCTCTTCCTCAAGGATCTTGCCGACAAAACCCGCAGAGGGCTCCGGGGCCGTGTCGAACAAGGCAAGTCTGGCGGCGGCAATGCGTATGGCTACGATGTCGTAAAGAGCCTCAATGAGCACGGTGAACTCGTGCGCGGAACGCGCACCATCAACGAAGAGGAAGCCGAGATTGTACGGCGGATCTTCCGCGAATACTGCGCCGGCAAATCGGGCCGGGCTATCGCCGCCGATCTCAATCGCGAAGGAATTCCGTGTCCAAGTGGCGGCGATTGGGGCTTCTCAACCATCAACGGCAATCCCAAGCGCGGAACCGGCATCCTCAACAACGAGATGTACGTTGGGAAGCTGGTCTGGAACCGCCAACGCTTCATTAAGGATCCGGATACCGGCAAACGGCAGGCTCGCCCAAATCCACAGTCGGAATGGATTGTTCAAGCCGTTCCCGAGCTTCGGATCGTTGGCGATGAGCTTTGGCATGAGGCCAAAGACCGCCAGGCTCGGGTCTCAGTCGACACGGTGGGACAGGCACGGCCGCGTAAACGACCAAAGTACATGCTGTCTGGGCTGTTGCAGTGTGGCTGTTGCGGCGGTGCCGTCACATTGATTTCGCAACAAAGGGTCGGTTGTGCCTCTGCGCGCAACAAGGGCACCTGCGACAACCGGCGCTCGATCAGACGTGATCGTTTGGAGGATCGTGTCATACACGCGCTCCGCCATCACCTCATGGACCCAGCCCTCTTCGCCGAATTCTGTGAAGAGTTCACGCAAGAAATGAACAGACTGCGCAAGAATGCCGGCAAAGCCACCGAGGCCGCGCGCGCCGAAGTCTCCAAGATCGATCGCGATCTCGACAAGCTCGTCGATATGATTCTGGCCGGCGGCAATGCCGACAAGATCAATCAGCGCATGCTCAAGATGGAGGCCAGGAAGCGGGATCTTGAGGCGCAGGTATCGCAGGCGCAGGAACCGCCTCCGCAGCTGCATCCAAGCATGGCCCACCATTACCGCGCGCAGTTGGACAACCTCACCCGCGCGCTTTCCTCGAAAGATGAATGCAACCGTCTCATCGCTACTGAGATCATCCGCTCGTTGATCGAGTGGATCATCCTGACCCCGGAAGGCGATGGATTGGTCATCGACGTCCACGGCGATTTGGCCGGTATTTTGACGATCGCCGCCGAACGCAAAAAACACGCCAAAAAGCAGGCGGGTTCGAGCGGGTCTTCCGGTTCGGTAGACACTAGGCAATTTGGAATGGTTGCGGGGGCAGGATTTGAACCTGCGACCTTCAGGTTATGAGCCTGACGAGCTACCGGGCTGCTCCACCCCGCGTCACCGTGTGTTGCGTCTTGCAGAGACGCGAAGAGGGCCTCAAGGGCCCTCTTTGGGGCACTGTGTGCCCTTTGTCATTGTGATGGGTTTTATCAGCACGCCGGCT
>NZ_SLVB01000018.1 GCF_004341845.1 Novosphingobium sp. PhB165
GTTCCCAGCGCGCTTGAACTGTCGGTTGTTCCATACTTGCCTGAACATGCCCGCAGGCTGCGCCATCGACAACCATTTATGGGTTCACGGCCTAGCTAAAGGAGCCCACCATGGCTGCTGCGACGCTTCATCAGCTCGACCGCCCTTTCCTTACGGACGCTGGTCTTGAAACCGACATCCTCTTTAACAGGGGGATCGACCTGCCCCACTTCGCTTCAATAACGCTACTTCAAACCGATGAGGGGCGACAGGCGCTCGAAGATTACTTCTCTGGTTTTATTGAGCTTGCTCGGCGAATGGACACCGGGCTTATTCTCGAAAGTGCAACGTGGCGAGCAAGCCTCGATTGGGCAGAGCCGCTCGGATTGTCACGAGAGGAGCTCGATGCGCTCAACAATGAGGCCGTCTCCCTGCTAATTTGTCTACGAGAGAAAGCCCCCGCTGGGCTCCCGATCATCATCAGCGGGTGCATCGGTCCGCGCGGTGATGGTTACGATCCTGGCCGCATCATGAGGCCCGAAGAGGCGGAAGCCTATCATTTTCATCAAGCAAAGGTTCTGGTTGCTGCCGGCGCGGACATGCTGTCAGGCATAACCATGACCAACGTCCCCGAAGCAATCGGCTTGGCGCGCGCCGCTCGCAAGTCAGGTGCGTCAGTTGCTATCAGTTTCACAGTCGAGACTGACGGCCACCTCCCGACAGGTGAAGAGCTTCGGGACGCCATCGCTACGGTCGACGAATCTACCGCTTCATACCCTGCCTACTACATGATCAACTGCGCCCACCCGACGCATATTGCTTCCTCGCTCGAGGATGGCGCTGCTTGGACAGAGCGGGTCCGGGGGCTCCGTGCGAACGCATCGCGGTGCACCCACGCTGAACTTGATGCAATGACTGAACTGGACAAGGGGGATCCAGTCGAACTCGCGGAGCTCCATCGACAGTTGAAGGAGGCCTTCCCTCAACTCACAATCCTTGGCGGTTGCTGCGGGACCGATTTGGGCCATGTAACAGCCATCGCAGAGGCATGCTTTTCGCATTGCGCGGTCGTTTGGCCCGCAATTTCGAGTGCCACCGCAAGTCTCAGAGCGGGCTAGGGCGAAAGGCCGCAATGGATGCCTGGCAGCCCGCTTCGGCGGTCGACCCTCGGCCATTCGACTGACAATTTTTGGCCACCAAGTGCAGTCCGTCCGCTTCCTGACGTTGACAAATTCAAGCTCTGGAAAGAGCACATTCAAAAAGCCGATATCGGTCGCTGCCAAGTCGAGAGGGGGAGGACGAGCGAGCTCGAAAACCGGTATCGGTGGTGGAGTTTACGCTTGGCTGTTGCTCTCTGGCGGAGCTTCGGAAGTTGGCCAGACGACATCCAGTCGGGTCTGGGTGATGCGCCAGGCACCGTCAATGCGCCGGTATTCATCGGCATAGAGACCCAGCAGAAGCAGGGGATTGGGATCGGACTTGGAGGCTGTTTCAAAGTCGATGAGATAACACGAGCCGGTTGCACTGTCCGGGCCGGTCAACTCAATCAGGTGGTTGGCGATGGGGTGCATGAAGGGATAGTGGCCCCGCCCGTTGCGATCGAATAGGGTATAGGCATCCTTGAGCCCGGCCTTGATCGCCTCGAGCCCTTCCATCCGCCCCACCGTCACTTCGACCACCGCATCGGCGGCGAACACCCGGTCGAGAGCGTCGATCCGGTTTCCATCGAGAAGATGCGAATAGCGGATACGCAGGTCGCGGATTTCGTCCTTGTCGAGCAGGGCTCGGATCTCGTCTTGCATGGTTTCGTACACCTTGTCGTGAGGCTCAGGTTGGCCCGAGAGGCTGAATCGTGGGGAGGGGTTCGCGAACGTCGTCGCGAACGGCGAGGCGAAGCGACGACGGCGCGGCAGGCGCGCCGCCGATCCAGGAAGCCAAAGCCTCATAGGATCGGCTGCCGTCACGCGCGCTCGTCAAAACGGACAGTGCATGGACGTTCTCACCCATGGCGGATCGCAAGGCGTGGCCATTCAGATCTCCGTCGTCACCAAGGCCGCCCAGTTCGCCGTGCAGGCGCGCGAGGACACGGTTGCTGGCCCAGGACGGCTCGAAGACAGGCCGCGTGTTGGGGATCGTCGGCGTCTTGGCTAGGGCGAGGAACCGCGGTTCGCTGCCAAAGTCGATCCGGGTTTCGTAGCTGATGATCGAGCCGCGAACCCCGCCATCCTGGCCGGGAACCTGATAGCCGACAAGGAAAGCGAGACGCCCGATGTTCGGCGCGATGTCTTCGTAGACCGAATGGACGATATGGTGCGAGCTGACCTCGTCCGAGATCGCTGCGAACCAGGCCCGCAGCGTCAGGTGATCCTGCGCGAAGACGCGCTGTCCGCGGTGGCCCGAGAGGCAGATCTGAGGATGGAAGATCGCGAGGTGGGCTTCCAGATCTCCGCCGGGCGCCTCGAAGAAGGCAAACCATCGGTGCGCGAGATGCAAGGAAATGTGATGGCGAGACTCAGTCTGGATTGTATTCATGACTGCCTTCTTCATTGCCCGAATGGGTTAGAAAGCCACCGGTAAGGGGGACAGCGTGCGCGCGCCTTACGTCTGCAACGCGGCGCTAAGCGACTTCACGGCGTTCGTGCGCGCCGCCTCGGTCGGCATCATCAGGTTGATCATCACCTCGTTCGTCCCATAAGCCTCACCAAGGGAGCGCAGTCTGGCAACGACCTGTTCGCCCGTGCCGGAGATGAGGCGACCTTCGTTACGCGCGCGTGTCGCGATATGCTCGCGCGTCCATACGTGGCCTGCCGTCGTTTCCAGCGAGGGAACGCGGTCGAGCTGCGTGGCGCTTTCCGCGTGCGCGAGCCAGAGATGGAAAGCATTAGCATAACCTTCGGCTTCATCTTGGGTATCGCCCACCGCCACGAAAACGGCCACGATGACCTGTGGCTCGGCGGCGAAGCAGGACGGGCGAAATGCCTCACGATAGACCTTACTCGCTTCGGCGCCCCGGCTAGTGGGGTTAATGAAGTGCGCGAAAGTAAAACCAAGGCCAGCCTCAGCCGCGATGCGGGCAGTAGAACCCGACGCTCCCAGCACGAAAGGCTGGGGCAGGGTCTGTGTTTCCGGCAAGGCCTGGATGCCGGAATAGCGCGATCCGGCCGGATGCGAACCCGTCACGAAGCCGAGCAGATCGACCACTTTCTGTGGATAGGGCAGCGCGCTGGTCTTCTCGTCGTTGAGTGCACCGCTGACGCGTCGGTCGCCGCCCGGCGCCCGGCCGAAGCCGAGATCGATCCGGCCGGGGAACAGAGCTTCGAGAAGTTGGTAGTTCTCCGCGATCTTGAGGCTGCTGTAGTTGGGTAACAGCACGCCGCCCGATCCTATGCGGATGCGCGAGGTTCCCGAGGCGACATGCGACATCAGTATCTCGGGCGAATTGCTGGCCGTGGCCGAAATGCCGTGATGCTCGGACGCCCAATAGCGGTGAAAGCCCTCCTGCTCGGCAAGCTGTGCAAGCCGCAGCGACGCGCTGAAGGCATCGGTGGGGGTGAGGCCTTCATCGACGGGGGCGTAGTCCAGCAGGCTGAGGCGCAGCGACGTGGTGTCGCCGGCCTGCTCCTGGCTAGTGTTTGGTTCAGCCATTTTTACTGGCTTCCTCTTCTTCCCAGGTGGGGTAATCGGTGTAGCCGCGCGCGCCGAGGTCACCGTACCAGGTGGCGCGGTCGGCAGCGTTGGTCGGATGGCCAGCGCGCATGCGCTCGACCAGGTCGGGGTTGGCAATGAACGGGCGGCCGAAGGCGACGAGGTCGAGCTCGCCCGACTGCAGGGCCGCCTCGGCGGTGTCCTTCTCGAAGCCGCCTGCGGCGATCAGGATGCCGGTATAGGTGTTACGGAAATCGCGCGCGCCGTCTTCGGGCATCTTCTCGGCGCCAATCGTCAGCTGGTCGCTGAGATGCACATAGGCAAGGCTGCGCTTCTCGAACTCGCCCGCCAGCGTGACCCAGGTTTCGGCCTCATCTTCGTAGGGCTTCATGCCGAACAGGCGGCCGAACGGCGAGACGCGCACGCCGACCCGGTTGCTGCCGATCTCCGCGCTGATTGCATCGAGCGTTTCGAGCATGAAGCGCAGGCGGTTCTCGATCGAGCCGCCGTAGCGGTCCTCGCGCTTATTGAGCGCGCCGTTGACGAATTGCTCGAAGAGGTAGCCATTGGCGCCGTGGAGCTCGACGCCGTCGAAACCGGCATCAATAGCCATACGCGCCGCGCGTACGAAGTCCTGGGTGATTCGGGCGACTTCCTCAGTCTCAAGAGCGCGCGGGGGGCTGGCCGCGAGGGTCTTGGCGACGCCGTCCTCGTCGCGCCCGAAAGCCCAGACATTCTCGCCCACGCTCGACGAACACGAAACGGGCGACTGTTCCTCGCCCAGGATCGAGGTGTGCGAGACCCGTCCCACATGCCAGAGCTGGGCAAACATGCGGCCACCTTTCGCGTGCACCGCGTCGGTCACACGCCGCCAGCCTGCGGTCTGCTCGCTCGTATAGAGGCCCGGATTGAACAGGTAGCCACAGCCTTCCAGCGAGACCGCGGCCCCTTCGCTGATGATGAGCCCCGCGCCGGCGCGCTGGCTGTAGTACTCCACGGTCAGGTCGTCGGGCACGGTGTCGAGAGCCCGCGCCCGGGTCATCGGCGCCATAACAACGCGGTTACGCAGTTGGAGGCCGGACAAGTCGAAGGGCGCGAAAAGCTTGGTCATGGGAATCCTGGAACGTACGGGTTTGGAATTGGAGCGATGCGTAGGCCTTTAATTAGAGTGGAACTGACGCCTGATAATCCCCTTGCCATTCCACCCAGCCGATCCCACAATTCCCGAATGGACACGCAGGACCGATTTGCCGGACTGATCGAATTCGTTACGACCGCGCGCCAGGGGAGCTTCGCGGCCGCCGCCCGGGAGATGGGTGTCACCGGTTCTGCGGTTGGCAAGAGCATCACGCGCCTGGAGGCGCGCTTGGGGACCAAGTTACTGCACCGGACAACGCGGCGCTTGATCCTGACTGCCGAAGGCCAGCTATACCTCGATGCGTGCCAGAGGATCATCGATGACCTGGAAGGGACCGAACTGGCGATGGCGTCGGGGCGGGACACGCCAGTAGGGACGCTTCATCTCAACCTGCCTGCCGCGTTCGGCCGCAAGCACGTGATGCCGATCCTGTTGGATCTCACGGCCCGGTACCGCCACCTCGACCTCTCGGTCATGTTCACCGAGCGCACGGCCAACGTCATCGACGAGGGCATCGACCTCGCCGTGCGCATCGGCGCGCTCGGCAACGACGCGGACCTGACCGCGCGGCGGCTCGGCACCCAGCAGCTTCTGATCTGTGCTTCCCCGGATTACCTTGCCCGCCATGGCGCGCCGTCAACTCCGGAGGAATTGACACAGCGTGATTGCATCATCGGTTGGAGGCGCGTTCCCCGCCCGATCTGGTTGCTGAAGGATGGGGCCGGTGGCGAGATCGCTCAGGAAGTGAAGGTACGCCATGAATTCAGCGACGGCGAAGCGATCGTCGCGGCCGTTCTGGCGGGAGAAGGCCTATCCCAGCTCCCGACCTGGTTGATCGACAAGGAGCTCGCTTCAGGCGCTCTTGTGCCGGTGCTGGAGGAATTTGCCGGCGCACAAATGCCGATCCACCTCGTCTGGCCCAGCTCCCGCTATGAGCAGCCGCGCCTGCGCATCGTGATCGACGCCCTAGCTGCCGCGGCGCAAGCGCCGGGATCGTGCTTTACGCCAGAAACGCCTTCCTAAAGACTGATGCTTCCAGAAATTGACAAGGATCGTTTTGTTGCGGCTCACGACCCTTTGTCGCCGTTCAACAGCCAATTTCGCGCTCCCAGGTGCGGTCGATCCGTTTTCCCAATTTGAACGCTCAAGACTGGCCATGAAGAGACCGGCGGCTTCTCGAATTATGAAAAGGAAAGGGGCAATTCAGAAAGCCTGAGATTCGTAAATTGATGTCTTTGAAAGACCCATGCTCACTGATCGGATTAATCGGCACCCCATCCACGAAAAGTTGTTGGCAACTATCGTACAGACGCTTTCCAGTGCGAAAGCACGTCAAGTTTCCTGAACTTCTCAGTGACAACTGCATAAGTATGCATCTCATCGAATTCGAGCTGGCGAAGGCGTAGGCCGGTTCCAAGGTTCTGCCCAAGATCGACGCCCAGAGGCTTACCTGAATTCAATGGTTCAGACACAGGGGCGATGCTGCAGGATCAGCAGATCATCGCTGGCGAAGCGCCATCCACGCCAGTGCAATTCGCCGGCAAGGGCTTTGTCGACAGCATAGCCGTTTTGGCAGGCTATTTCGATCATGGCTGCCCGATCCGCCGTAAGTGCGGGAGCGGAGGCGACGATCATGTCCGGATTCTGCCGAAGAAGTTCGCGCCACATCGTTTCGCTGCCGAACGGGTCCCACGTTTCGTCCCGGCGCCATACGATGTAGGCCGGGGTTACGGATCCATTGTGGTAATTCGCAAAGGGGTTGCTGGGGAGCCAGGGCTGCGCGGAGAAAGCGAGATAGCCATAAGCGGCGATCCGCACCTGTGGCGACGCCTCACGGACCTCAGCCATGATCTGGGCGGCCTCCCGGCCGGGTGAAAAGACATGCGTGCGGTCCCAAAGGCCGGTCGCACCGGCCTGTGCCGCCTGTATCACAAAGACTGTGGCAAGCGCGATCGAGGCGTCCCGATGCACCGAGCCTTTGCCTTCAGGCCAGTTGATCCACACTCCGAAGAGCATGAAGAGAAACAACAGGCCGCCGTGCCAGAGGCTGGCGTAAGTCGTGACGGAAAAGATCAGGACTGCCGCCAACGGCGTGAACCCGGCCGCCACGTACCGGCCGCGCAGGATGAGTTGCAGAAGCGACAGGAATGCCGCAATCGAAAGCGCAAGCCCGGCGGCCGCGTCCAGCCCCCCTGGGCGCGCGGTGGAGAATACGAGTATCCGATCGATGAAGGCGGCGCGCAGGATTTCGGTGAATGTACCTAGGATATTGGAATGCTCAGCCCGGATGTAGTAGTTGTCGGCCGGTTGCCACGCCGTTGCCAGCGCGCAGAGCCCCATAAATGCGGTCACAGCGAGTGCGCCGGCCACATGCCATGTGGGGAGCCGTTTCCGGCGCCAGGACCGCCATGACGCCTGCCATGCCCATTCCACGCCCAAGGCCCCCGCAGCAACGAAGCCATGCGCATTGAGATTGGCGATAAGGCCAAGCACGAATGCATATCTCCATGGCTTCTCGAAGCGTCCCGGGAAGAAGCAGGCAGCAAGCGGCACCAGCAGCAGATCCGCTGCATAGCTGCGGGCTACGGCGGCAAATTGATAGGCGAAGAAATAGGAGCAGATCGCGCCCGTGCGCAGCCAGCGTGGGAAAGGGGCTTTTGTCAGGATTAAAGCGGCGCCGGCCACCGCGAATGAGCCCGAGATCAGGAAAAGCAGCGAGTAAGGTAGCCCGCAGCGGATCGCGGTCCAGAGGATCAGGTGCCAGAGGCCTGGCGATCCTTCGTAGCGAACGCGCTCGACGAGAAGCTGATAAGGTGTGCTGTCCCGTGCCAGCAGCCACGCTTGCGCCTCGTCGAACCAGGCTTCGTGAGACGAGCCGATCCAGAACGTCCAACCGGCGAACAGAGCCAGAGTAAGCAGTGTCCAGGCAAAATCCGCTGTGGCGGCCGATGCAGTGATGGTGCTGACGGGCGCGTTATCCCGCATCGTGGCTCCGGCGGTCACGACAGTGCCTTGAGCAGCCGGATCACGCCCATCCGGGTCGCTTGCCGATGGGCCGAAACATCCTTGCGCGCAGTGATTTCCGCGCGGTTCGTGTGGTAATAGCGATAGGCTTTCGACAGCATTTCGCCGTTGGTCAACGTAGGTTTCCAGCCAAGCACGTGCTTTATGCGGGTCGTATCGAAGACAAAGGAACTGGCGATCATTCGGTAGTGATAAGGCCCGAGAGGCGAGATTCGCAGGGCGTGGGCGACTTTCATCGCCGCAATCATCGGCACCTTGGGTAGAGCCAGCAGGCGCGAAGGGCTGGCAGCTTCGTCGATCACCTGCTGGAACGCACCGGCAAGACTGGGCACCGCATCGGAGCCGATGCCGAACAGGTGGGAACCCTCGACATGGGCGGCGCGCAGCATCGCGTCGATAAGGTCGGCCGCATAGATGAATTGATAGCGATTATCGCCCTTGCCTACGAGCGGGATGCGATTGCCGTCGGCAATGAATTCGAAAAGGATCGCAAGAAGGCCCAGCCGCCCTTCGTCGATAATGGTCGGGCAGCGGATGGTCACTGTATCGAAGGCATTTCCGAAACGGGCGAGGGTCTGTTCTCCCATCAGCTTGGTAATGCCGTAAGGCTCGCAAGGCGCGGGCGGTTCGCTTTCGTCGACCGGATGATCGAAGCCCCGGCTCCACAGGCAGTTGCTCGAAAGAAATACGATCTTTCGAACGCCCTTTTCCGCGCAGGCTCCTGCAAGGCTTTCGGTGCCATCGACATTGTGGCTCATCAGTTCGGCTTCAGTGATCGAGCCATGGGCCAGCAGGGCGGCGCAATGGAACACTGCCAGCGGGGTTTCTCCTTCGAATGCGGTATCCAGTGCCGTACGCTCGCGAATGTCCCCGACTACTGTGGTCAGCCGTGGATGGGCGATGGTGGAGGGAAGCAGGTCGATGCTGGCTACGCTGTGTCCGCCATCCAGCAGCTTTCGCACCAGAAGGCTACCTAGAAAGCCCGAACCTCCGGTGACGAGATAATCGGCCATTTGGGAAATCCTGTCGTTCGCTGGGTGGTTCGCCGGTTGCCTGTCAGGCGAACGCGGCGGTTCGGCGGAACACGATCCGTCGCCGGATCAACCAGTTGGTGAAGAAGCTCAGCCCGATGGCCACGGTCTTGGTGGCGGCAAGATGAAGGCCCAACTCAGCCCCCGCGCCGACCACCATCGTGGTGATGGCAAGGCCTGCGAAGGCGGACAGCACGAACAGAGCCTTTTGCCGCATGCGTGCGGTTCCTTTGAGGGCGACACCTTCCGCGAAGACGGCGCGGCTGGCGATCAGCCAATGCGCGACGATCCCCAGCGAATATCCGGCCGCCGATGCCGGTGCCGCGGGCAGGGCGAGCCTGACCAGCAGCCAGAAGCATCCGATGTCCACTCCGAGTGCGAGTGCGCTTGCCGTGACGTAGCGCAGAAATGTGTCGCGCGTCAGGCGTGCGATAAGAGCCCGCATCAGGCCGCCTCGCGCTTGCTGCCACCTTCGCTGGATCCGGCGATGCGCGCGGGCACCTCGCGGACCGATGCGAGCGCGGCGGCCTGATCCGGCGTTGGCGCGCGCGATCCGGGGGCGGCGGGCAGGGCCTTGGTTTCGCCTTCGTCCCCGGCCTCGTGGTATTCGGCGTCCTCGTTGACGCACCAGGTGTCGTAGATGCGCTCGCCGGCGAGGATGTTCTCGACCGTGAGCATCGCGGTCATCATCGCGTGGTCCTGGTTGTTATAGCGATGCATGCCGTTGCGGCCGACCAGATGGAGCGAGGGATGGCGCGCTTCCAGTTCTTCGCGCATCGCGGCGACATTGGCGGCATAGTCTTCGTCATAGACCGGGTAGGCCTTTTCCTGACGGACCACGAAGCCGCCGGTCACCTCGTCGGCGCGGCACAGGCCCAGCGTGACCATCTCGCGCGTGGCAAGGGCGACGAGATCGTCGTCCGCCATTGACCACAGGCCGTCGCCTTCGAAGCAGAAGTATTCGAGGCCGACGCAAGCCATCTCGTCGTCGGGCACCATTTCCGGCGACCACGAGCGGAAGTTCTGGATGCGGCCGACTTTCACCTTGCTGTCATGGATGTAGATCCAGTTGTCCGGGAACAGGTCGTCGGCGCGGATCTTGAGAGCGACAGTCAGGAAGTCCCGGTATTTCAGCTCGCTGGCTTGCAGAGTGGTCTGCGGAAGCGGATGCAGGCGTGCGGCCAGTTCACGCATCGGCGCGGAGCTGATCGCATGCGCGGCGCGAATGGTCACGTCGCCCTCGCCGGAATCGGCGGTGAGGCGCCAGCCGCCCTGACCGTCGCTGGCGAGCTGGCGCAAGGCGTGGCCCATCAGGACTTCGCCCTTGCCGCTCTCGACGATCCGGTCGCGCGCGGCTTCCCACATCATGCCGGGGCCGAGGCGCGGATAACGGAAGGTTTCGAGCAGGGTCTTCACCGCCTGCCCGTCGTTCGGGCGCTTGTTGAGGCCAAGGCTGCGCCGGAGGCCGTCCGTCACCGCGCCCCAGAGCGAGAGGCCCTTGATGCGCTGGGCGGCCCAGTCGGCGCTCATCTCGTCGCAGGGCATGCCCCAGACCTTCTCGGTATAAGTCTTGAAGAAGATCGAATAGAGCTTCCAGCCGAACTGGTTTGTGGTCCAGTCCTCGAAGCTTTTCACGGTGCGGCGGGGGAACAACTGGGCCTTGGCGAAGCTCGCCATGCACAGCGTGGAACGCCAGATGCCAAGGTTCCACAGCGCTTCGAAGGCGCGCAGCGGGTAGGAGTAGAACTTGCCCTCGTAATAGATGCGGCTCATCCGCGGACGCTGGATGAAATCGTCGGGCAGGATCTCGTTCCACAGGTCGACGACCTGCTGGCTCTTGGAGAAGAAGCGGTGGCCGCCGATGTCGAAGCGGTAGCCCTCATGCTCTACGGTGCGGCTGATGCCGCCGACGTAATGGGGGTCTTTCTCGACAATGGCGACAGTGAGGCCGGCTTTGGTGAGCAGATAGGCCGCGGTCAGGCCTGCCGGCCCGGCTCCGATGATGGCAACATCGACGGCGATCTCGCCCGCCGGAGTCTTCGGTGTGCCGCCTGAGTTCTTGGTTGAAAGCGTCATCGCATGTCCCCCCGTTGAAACACGCAGAGGGATGAAAGAAATTGGTTTATAGATGGTTAAGCTGATTCCCATGGCCGATGATGTCGACCGAATGACGTGGCCTAATCGCTGGACCGCAATTTGCCTTGGTATCTGATCAGGATCTTGAAATCTTCAGGCCGTTCAAGAAGATGGCCGGCGCCTGATAAGATGGAACGTGCTCGGGATTGGAATACGGCCCTGATATCGGCTTCTGGGATCGTGAGAGTAATTGCTGAGAGTCCGGAATGAGGAGCATTGCGGCCAGCGAACTGCCTGCGAGCTGCATTCCGGGAGCGTCTGTTTTATCGGGCATTACGCGCAGAACCGGACCTGACACAAAGTCCCATCGCCGGCCGTTCGCCGTGGCAGACTTCTCGGTGAGTGAATGGCCGCTTCAGAGATGCTCAGAGGAGGCGCTGAACGACTGCTCAGTCGGCGGCTACGGATGAGGCGCAAGGCAGGGCGCTTTGTCAGCTTCGCCGACAAAGCGGAATGGCAGATTTTCAGGATTTTAATCCGAAAGCCGGCTATCCGGATCCGCCGACATTGCTGCCGTCGGCAGCATATGTCATCATCTGGCAATGAGGATCATTTCGATAGCTATACTTTTAGTGCTCGGCGGCTGCGACCAGCAAAGTCAGCGCATTTGGAACTGCTCCTCCAAGCCAATAAATATTACAAAATTACTAGATAATGGTTGTCAATATAATGATGTGATCAAGGTTCGAAGCTATCTCGTTTCGATGCATGGTGGTGTACAAATTATTGCACTCGAAGTTGGCGATAAGGGTAATCGGCACATCATTTGGTCGCGGGAACAATCTCGATTAGACTTTTCCTCTTCTGCCGATGATGCTTGCGGAAAAAATTGGATGGGGTCGCTGGCGAGCAGCTTTACGACCGCTAACCCAACATTTCTGCCATTCAGCGCGCTCTGGAACTCCCCAATAGCTGCCCATTGTTCAGGAAGAAGATTGTCTTTGCGGCATGGCAACGCAGACCATCCGCTTTCGGGATCGTTAAAGTGGCTTCCGAATGACTGAATTCGGCCAGTCTTGGGTATTTAGAATGGAAAAGCGGACGAGCCGCACCTAGGAACGGAAAATCAGCGGCTGGACGGCCGCAATGGGCGCGTCTCGGTCGATTCCGGAGTCGTCGTAGCCGTCCGGCGAGACCGAGGCGCGCTGATCAGGTGGCGATTGGGCATCGTGTGAGCTGCCGGGTTCAGGGCAGCAGCTGGTCGAGTTGAAGGGCTGGCCAAGCGGTATCACGTTGCTTGAGGTTTTGTACGATCTCGCTGTAACAAGATCGGCCAACTCGATGCCAGTTAGTCATGTTGACAAAAGGGATTGAACAAACGCGTCTCCCGCGTCAGCGGGGCGGTTCAATCCCAAAAATCATATTCTGCCAATGTAGTGCTAGGAAAAGTGCACGTATGAAACGTGCGCGGATGCGGAACGAATCCTATGCGTGAAGCCAAGTTGAAAAAAGTCTGTCCCGTCGAATGGCAGATTCGACAATGTGCTCTTCTGAGTCTAGGATTTGCGCCGATCAGGACATGGCGCATTCACAAATGACATATCATTAACTTGTGTATCTCTATATTTCCCACGGGTTGGGGGACCACCTGTAGTTGCCAAGATAAGGCACTTATCATTTCTCGTAAATGTCATTCCGCAGTAACCGGGAAAGACTCCGCTGCAGTCATCTAGTTATGGGAACTGTTTGCAAATAGTTTTATCGTATAGGCCTTCGCAACTGCCTAGCCCCGGACTCCACCCTTAGGAAAGTATTCGTCGTCTAGCAATAAGATAATCTCTATAGATAATTTTCGACCTAAGGGGTTGATGATTTGATGATTTGATGATCTTGCCGGCTCTTTCGACACCGCAGGCGCGTGCATTGTCGAAAAGAATGCGGCGCAGGCAGTGATCAGCATGATTTTTAATTTATTGGCGATGCATTCAACTTTTACTGCGTTCAAGAGCAACCTGTGTCAAAAACGATCGAAGCGCTTCGGTCGCTCGAACATTAGCATGATTTGCGCTGCTTTCTCGATACGATCTGTGCCCGTCAGATACAACTCCCAGGTAATCTCGGAAGCCGAGGTTGACCATGGCGTCGGAGGAACCTTCCTTGAAGCCCGTAAGCGCCATCTTTTCAGGCTTCCGGCAATTCGATCGCAATGGCTGTGGCTTCGCCACCGCCGATGCAGAGTGACGCGATTCCGCGCTTGAGCCCTTTCGCCTGAAGCGCAAACAGGAGCGTGACGATAAGTCGAGCGCCTGTTGCTCCGATGGGGTGACCGAGTGCGCAGGCGCCGCCATTCACGTTCAGTTTGGCAAGATCGATGCCGAGCTCCTTGGCAGCAGCCATGGGCACGACCGCGAACGCCTCGTTGATTTCGAAAAGGTCGACATCGCCTATTTGCCAGCCGACCTTTGTGAGCAGCTTGCGGATCGAGGGTGCGGGAGCCGTGGTATACCAGGCGGGCTCCTGCGAATGTGCGGCATGCCCTCTGATTTCGGCAAGAACCCGGATGCCGCGTCGTTCGGCCTCGGATTTGCGCATAAGCAACAGGGCAGCGGCTCCGTCGGCGTTCGCCGATGCACTGGCTGCCGTGATGGTACCGTCCTTGCGAAATGCGGGCTTCAGGGTCGGTATTCTCTCCGGCGAGACCTTTAGCGGATGCTCGTCGTTTTCGATCAGAACCGGGCCGCCCTTTGCGGGCACCTCAACCGCGACAATCTCGGCCTCGAACGCACCGCTCTCCACCGCAGCGCGCGCCCGGGTCAGCGTCATGGTCGCATATGCGTCCTGGTCTTCTCGCGTGAATTGACAGGCACCGGCGGCTGCTTCGCCAAAATCGCCCATCGGCCGGCCATGTTCGTAGGCGTCTTCCAGGCCGTCGAGCATCATGTGATCGAAAATCTGGTTGTGCCCAACGCTATAACCACTGCGCGCTCTTTCGAGCAGGTACGGGGCATTGGACATCGATTCCATGCCGCCTGAGATGGCGACTGTGGCGGATCCGGCGAGGATCAGATCGTGAGCGAGCATGGTCGCCTTCATCCCCGACCCGCACACCTTGTTGACGGTCGTGGCACCGGTTCCATCGGGCAGGCCCGCCGCACGTGCCGCCTGCCGCGCTGGAGCTTGGCCCTGTCCGGCGGGCAGGACGCAGCCCATGAGGACTTCGTCAATTTCATCCGGGCTTATGCCGGCCCTGGCGACGACCGCGCGAATGGCGTGGCTGCCGAGCGTTGCGGCCGGTATGGCCGCCAATTCGCCCAGGAAGCGCCCTAGCGGAGTTCGCGCAGCAGCGACGATAACAACGGGATCGGAAGTGTGCATCATTGGGCCTTTCCAATTTCAAAAATCGAGAGATGGGCTGGGGAAGTGCGGCGGCCCGGATGTCTGCGGACCGCCGCGCCCCGTCACACCGTGAGCAGTTCGCCTGCTTCTGCCGTGTGATCCATGTGCGGAACTGCACTGCGATCCTCGTCCTGGGGCGGACGGATCTTGAACCAGAGCGCGTAGAGCGCCGGGAGGAAGACGAGGGTGAGGATCGTCCCGCCCAGTGTGCCTCCGATCAGCGTGTAGGCTAGCGATCCCCAGAACACCGAGAAGGTGAGCGGAATGAAGGCCAGGACTGCAGCCAGGGCGGTGAGGACCACCGGACGAGCTCGCTGAACGGTGGCTTCCACGACTGCATGATAGGGGCTGTAGCCGTCATGCTCGTTGGCGTGGATCTGGCCGATCAGGATCAGCGTGTTGCGCATGATGATCCCTGCCAAGGCGATCACGCCGAGGATGGTGTTGAACCCGAACGGCTGCCCGAAGATGAGCAGGATCGGCACCACGCCTACCAGCGCCAGTGGTGCGGTCAGAAGCACCATCGCCATCGCCGACATCGAGCGCACCTGGAAGATAATGACCAGCATCATCAGTACCAGCATCATCGGGAAGACCGCGGCCAAAGCGACGTTGGCCTTGCCGGATTCCTCGAGCGAACCACCTGTTTCGATCCGATAGCCGTCGGGGAGCGTCTTCACCAGCGGCTGCATCTCCTTGATGATCTGATTGGCGACATCAGGGGGCTGCAATGCGTCGTCGATATCACCCTGCACCGTGATGCTGGTCAGGCGGTCGCGGCGATGCATGATCGGATTTTCCTCGCGGATTTCGGAGCGTCCGATCTGGTCGAGCGGTACGCGCTGCCCGTTCGCACCTTGCAGTGTGAAAGCGTGCAGCTTTGCCGGATCGAGACGATCAGGACCTGCGGTGCGGGCCACGACGTCGACCTGACGAATGTCCTCGCGGACCTGGGTGACCGGCGCGCCGGTCAGCAGGAATTGCAGCTGTTCGGCGGCATCGTGCGAGGACAGGCCGATCGCATGCAGGCGATCCTGGTCCAGGACGAAGTGGACGGTCGGGACACGTTCGCCCCAGTCCGTGTTTACCTGCCGCATGCCCTTGTTGGCGAGCATTACGGTGCGCAGCTTTTCGGCGATCTCCCGCGTCTTGCCCTCATCCGGACCCATTACGCGGAACGAGATGGGGAAGTGCGAATAGGGGCCGAAAACGAGCTTGGTGACGCGGATGCGAGCCGCGGGAGACAGTCCCTTCGCGGCAGCCTGACGGGCTTTGCCGATCAGGGTTTCGCGTTCCTTCTCGCTGCCGGTGAGGATGATCACCTTGGCGAAGGAAGGATCGGGCAGCTCGGGCGCCATGGCGAGATAGAAGCGGGGCGCGCCCTGGCCGATGTAGCTGGTCACCAGCTTGGCTTCGGGCTGCTTCTTGAGCCATGCCTCGGTCTGCGCGACCGCCTTGTCGGTTGCGTTGATGCTCGTTCCCTCGGGCATCTGCACTTCGAGCAGCACTTCGGGGCGATCCGAGGTGGGGAAGAATTGTTGCTTGACGAAACCAAGGAAGAAGAAGGCCACGAGGAAGATCGCGACGACGGCGAGCACCACCTTCTTCTTGTTGACCACGGCGCCCGCGATCACGCGGCGCAGCTTCTGGTAGTTGGGCGTTCCGTAGATCGCCGTGTGACCGCCCTCGATCGGCTTGATGGCCGGGAGCAGCTTGACGCCGAGATAAGGCGTGAAAGCACCTGCCACGAACCAGGAGGTCAGCAGCGCGAACATCACGACCCAGAAAATGTTGCCGGCATATTCACCGGCAGTCGAGGCGGCAAAGCCGACCGGCATTAAGCCGATCGAGGTGACGAGCGCTCCGGCAAGCCGGGGCGCGGCCGTTGTCAGCCAGGCGCGACCCGAGGCGAACACACGGTCATGACCCTCTTCCATGCTCACGACCATCGTCTCGATCACGATGATGGCGTCGTCGACGAGTAGGCCGAGCGCAAGAATGAGGGCGCCAAGGGTGATGCGATCAAAATCGCGTCCCGTGGCAAGCATGATTACGAAAACTGCGGCAAGAGTAAGCGGGACAGCGGCAGCAACGACGATGCCGACGCGCCAGCCCAGGCTCAGAAGACTCACCGTGATGACCACGGCCAGCGCAACGAAGAATTTGAGCATGAACTCGTCATAGGCTTCGCTGATGTTCACCGCCTGATCGGTGACCTTCGAGAAGCTCACGCCCGCCGGCAAGGCTGCCTGGATCTTCGAGGCTTCCGCTTCGAGTGCCTTGCCGAGGACCAGACCGTTATACCGGTCCTTCATGACAACGCCGAGCAGCAGCGCGGGCTCTCCCTGATTGCGGATCAGAAACGTGGCAGGGTCCTCATAGCCGCGCCGTACCTGTGCGATATCGGAGAGCTTGATGGTCTTGCCGCCTGCGGTGATCGGGGTGTCTTTGATTTTTTGCAGGTTATCGAAGCTGCCGTCGAGACGGACCAGAACACTAGGGCCATGCGTCTCGATGGAGCCGCCGGGCGTGACGACATTCTGGTCATTCAACGCGCCGAAGATCTGGCGAACCGAAAGGCCGAGACTGGCGATTTTTTCATAGGTGAATTCGACGAAGATCTTCTCTGGGCGCTCACCCACGATGTTGACCTTCTTGACGCCGGGGATCTGCAGGATCTGCTGGCGCAGCGCCTCCGCTTGACGCACGAGCAGGCGCTCCGGAACGCCCTTGGACTTAAGCGCGTAGAGGCCGAACGTGACGTCGGAATATTCGTCGTTGATAAAGGGACCGTAAGCCCCCTGAGGAAGCTTCAGGGCTTCATCGCCAAGCTTCTTGCGAGCCTGGTAGAATTCTTCCTGAACCGCGTTTGGAGGGGTGTTATCCTTCAGTGTGACAGTGGTGAAGGCGAGGCCGGGGCGAGTGAAGGTTTCGGTACGGTCGTACCACTTCAGCTCCTGCATCCGCTTTTCGAGCGGCTCGGCGACCTGCTCCTGCATTTCCTTCGCGGTGGCGCCGGGCCAGACCGTATAGAAGGTCATGACCTTGATGGTGAAGCTGGGGTCTTCCGCGCGGCCGAGCTTGTTGAACGCGAAGAAACCCGAGATCACGATGATGATGATGAGGAAGAGCGTGATCGACTGCTCTTTCACGGCGAGAGCGGAAAGGTTGAAGCCTGACCGCTGATGCTGGATCGGGGCGTTCATTGCGAGGCCGCCAGCTTGGTGTTCGAAAGGGTGACCGCTTGACCTTCATGCAGGACATGGGCGCCAAGGGCCACGAAGCGTTCGCCGCCGGCAAGGCCGCCGGAGATCGTCGCCATCTCTTCACCGAGCGCGACGACTCTGACCGGGCTCCAGTGAACGGTGAGCTTGTCTCCCGAGTCGTTGATCTTCCAGACGCCCGGGCCATGGCCGTTATCGTAGATTGCGCTGAGCGGGATCTGCGCGCCCGAAGCGATCTGGCTGGAATCCGGCACCGAGATGCTGACGGTTGCGCCGAGCGGCGCTTGAGCAGCGCTCCCCTCAAGCACATAGCGCGCATCGAAGGTGCGGGTCTGCGGATCGGCCGCACCGGACAACTGGCGCAGGCGCGCAGATCCGCTCTGATCGTGGGTGCCGTAGAGCGATGCCCTGGCTTGTGAGCCAATCCCTGGCCGGATTGTCTCCGGCAGGCTGATCGTCGCCTCGCGCGGCCCTGCATGGGCAAGGCGAACCACGATTTGGCCCGCTGCGACCACTTGTCCCGGTTCCGCCAGTGTCTCGACGACGACGCCGTCAGAGTCGGCGACGATTACCGAGTAGCTGGCTTCGTTACGCGCGACCCCCGCCTGAGCCAGCGCTGCAGCAAGCTGTGCCCTGGCAGCATCCGCATCGGCCTTGGCCTGATCGTAACGAGAGGCCGAAACGGCGCCGGCGGACACGAGATCGCGATAGCGCTTCTCGTCTGCTGCCGTCTGCTGTGCGCGGGCCCGGGCCGCATCGACAGTGTTGTTGGCAGCCGTTGCCCCGAACGCATAATCGGTCCGGTCGATGCGCATCAATGGCTGGCCTCTGCGGACCGTCTGGCCGGTATCGACCAGACGCTCGATCACCTTGCCCGGCACACGGAACCCGATGTCGCTTTGGACGCGGGCCGAGACGATGCCGGAGAAGGTCCGAACAGCTGCGCTGCTGCCCGAGGTGGTGGTGACTTCGACCAGCGCGGGACCGGTGCGGGGGTCAGGGGCCTCATGTGAGCAGGAGGCCAAGGCCATGGCCAATGGCCCGGCAAGATAGAGAGTGCGAACGGACGGCTTGTGCATGGTTACCTCCCAGGGAGGCACCATAGATGTTGTCCAGTGACCAGTTTGTCAACTGGTCACTACTTACGGCGCCAAACTTCGCAGCAAGAGACTCACCAGTTCGTTGCAGCCGTCCGGAACATGGTCAAGATTGTACTGCAGGACGCGCGGATCGATAAACGGCTGCATTGCAAGCATGATCGCCCGAACGGTCTCGTCGACCGGCGTCTTGCGCTCGATCTGACCATTTTCTCGGCCTTCGAGCAGGATCTGCTGGATGATTTCGGTAAGTCGCTCAGTGTAGTTCTTGTGTGAACCCCAGTGCTCTGCGGTAGATATGGCCGCTATTTCGTAGAGCTTGCGGTCTTCGAAGAACAATCCAGTGCCCATTGTAGCGACGGTTCTAAGCATTCGGCGCAACTTATCCGGCGCCGAGTTTGCACGGACAATATCTTCTTCGATGCCGATTATGATTTTCGCCAAAACCTGCCCACAGATCGCCTCGCCTATTTCCTGTTTCGATTTGAAAAATCGATAGAAGTAGGTTTTCGAAAAGCCGATCGCCTTTGCCAGGTCGTTGAGTGTCGTCTTATCGTATCCGAACTTGCTGAAATGCTCGCCGGCGGCCGCGACCAGGCGGTCTCGGGTGCCGGCGCCTTCAGAGAGTTCCTCTACCCATTGGGTGTGGCTGATTTGTGTCATGCATTCGATATAGACGAATTCCGGCCATTGACAACCAGTGACCATATCATACATTGGTCTCTTGACTGCACCAGATGCGAAGAGAGACCCATGCGCGCTCAGACTGCAACCACGACGATCTTACTCGCCGTTCTGCTTAGCGGATGCGCGGTGGGTCCCAACTATCACCGACCCGCCGCCGAGTCGGATCGTGCCACATTCATTGGTGATGCAGCAGTCGCAGAGCGACAGGCCGCGCAATCCGCGGATCTTGCCCGGTGGTGGGAGGGATTCAATGACCCGTTACTGACCGCGCTGATTTCCCAGGCTCAGGACCGCAACCTCGATGTCGCGCAGTCGCTTGCGCGGGTCCGGCAAGCAAAGGCTGGTCTCAATGCCGCAACTGCCGCACTTCTGCCTTCGGGTTCGGTACAGGCATCCGCCGGTCACTTGCGGACCTCGCAGGTTGGGCTGCCGGGGGCTTTCCTGAATGCGCTTGGCCAGGATCGCGATCTCGATGCCTATGAGGGCGACATCGTCGCCAGTTGGGAACTGGACATCTTCGGTAGCTTGCGGCGCGGACATGAAGCGGCTTCCGCCGACTACGAAGCATCCGAGGCCGGCGTGATCGCCGCGCGCCTGGCGGTCGCCGCTCAGGTTGCCGATACTTACGTCACGATCCGCGGCCTGCAGGAGCGCATTGCTATCGCCAAGGACCAAGTCGATACGCAGCAGAAGCTCGTTTCCACCGTGCAGCTTCAATATAGAAAGGGCGTCGCAGCCGAACTGCAACTCCGTCAATCCGAAGGCGTACTGGCCCAAGTGCAGGGCACGGTTCCCGTGCTGGAAACCGGCCTCGACGCTGCAATGAACGCTCTTGACGTGCTAATGGGCGCGGAGCCAGGCACCTATCGTGCAGAGCTTGCTGATGTGCGGCCGATCCCAGCTGCTCCCTCGATTGCGGATGCCGGTGGCCCCGCCGACTTGCTGCGACGCCGCCCGGACCTCATAATCGCCGAGCGTCGATTGGCCTCGTCCAATGCTCACATCGGTCAGGCAATCTCGGAGTATTTCCCCAAGTTCTCGCTGTCGGGCCTGCTCGGCACCGCCAGTTCGGCGGGCACGGGTAAACTCTTTACCGGTACCGCGACGCAGGGGCAGGGCTTCTTCGGTCTGCGCTGGCGCCTCTTTGACTTCGGCCGGGTCGATGCAGAGATAAAGGCGGCCAAGGGCGCTAACGCCGAGGCGCTCGCCAGTTACCGCCTGGCGGTCCTGCGTGCATCTGAGGATGTCGAGGATTCGTTCTCGTCCCTTGTCAAACGCGAAGAACAGGAGCGCGTGTTAGCTCGAGGAGAAACGTCGCTCGTACGCGCACGTGATGCTTCCGACGCTGCCTACAAGGGCGGTGTCGTCAGCCTGATCGAAGTCCTCGATGCCGATACACGGTTGTTGCAAACACGCGACCAGCGCGCCCAGGCCCAGACCGAGGCCGCGCGTGCAGCGATTTCCTCCTTCCGGGCGCTCGGCGGCGGCTGGAACGCGCCGACGCAAATTGCCAGCAAGTGAGGTCGGTGGGACCGAGATGGCGACGCGTCCGATCGCAACCTTGCGAACCCATTTTCAGGGGAGTGTAATGGAAGACTGCAACGGCATGTTGTCGCGTCTCGAGGCAGGCACCGTCCTGCCTTATGCCGGCGATCGATACACCCGCGTCAGCAGCGCTCTGGCCGAGGCGTTTGTTCCCGGTGATGCGATCGTGATTTGCCAGGACGATGGCCAGATCCTCCACATCGGCGCGCATGTGCGCAAGCTGGTCTCCCAGGCGATCGATGCCGCGACGGCGGCTTTTCACGAACTTCGAGGCGCTTCAGCCGACCAACTCACTCGGTTTTTCGAGGCTTTTGCCGGTGCCCTGGAACGAGACGATGTCTGGGCCGAGATCGACATGGCCAACGGGCTGGATGTCGTTCGAGCGGTAAGCGAGGGCAGGGACATCGGTCGCCTTTCGCTGCGACCCGGCACACGCGAAGCGATGGTCGAAGGCCTGAAGGCCTGGGCCGCAATGACACAGGCACCGCGCACCGCGATCGAGCGGGTTGAGCACGGCACCTGGACCGTTGAGGCCCATCAAGCCCCGCTTGGCACTATCGGATTTGTCTTCGAAGGCAGGCCCAATGTTCTTGTCGACGCCTGCGGGGTGCTGGCATCGGGGAATACTGCGGTTCTGCGCATCGGCCGGGATGCGGCGTCTACTGCTGATGCAATTATGCGCGTGGCTCTTGAACCGGCGTTGGACGCTGCCCGGCTTCCTCGAAGCGCCGTTACGTTAATTCCGCCGGCCGGGCGGGAAGCGGCTTGGGCAATGTGTACGGATCGTCGTCTCTCCCTTGCCGTAATCCGTGGATCAGGCGAGGCGGTGAGGCTGCTTGGCAGCCTGGCAACGCAGTCAGGCATTGCCGTCAGCCTCCATGGCGCTGGAGGAGCCTGGCTCATTGCCGACATTTCCGCTTCTCGCGACAGGTTCGTCCAGGTGGTGGAGAACTCGCTCGATCGGAAGGTCTGCAACACGCTCAATACGTGTTGCATCCCTCGCTCCCGGTACGCGGAGCTTGTGCCCGCTCTCATCGAGGGCCTCGCCGCAGCCTCTCGCCGTCTGGGTACGCCGGGCCGCATCCATGTAGCGCAAGGGTCCGAACACTACTTGCCCAAGGGCCTTCTCTCCAGGGCTGGCAGCGCAGATCGATTGCTGAGTGATGAGGTCGAGATCTGCGTCACGATCCTACCCATCGATCAACTCGGTCGCGAATGGGAGTGGGATCAGGTTCCCGAACTGAGCCTGATCATTGTCGATGACCTCGATGAGGCGATCACACTGCTCAATCGCTATTCGCCCAAGTTCGTTGCGTCCCTGATAGCCGAGGACGATGCGGCCCACGCGCATTTCTTCCAGGCGACGGACGTTCCCTTTGTGGGGAACGGCTTCACGCGCTGGGTGGACGGACAATATGCGCTGCGATTGCCCGAGCTCGGGCTCGCTAACTGGGAGTTCGGTCGGCCGCTCGGCAGAGCTTCGATTCTGACTGGCGCAGGCACGCATACGGTGCGCCTTCAGATGCGCCAAACCGATGCCGGCCTACGGCGCTAGGAAATTACGTCACAACAACTGTTCCCAAATGAGAGAGGAGAGTGGACGATGTCTGAAGCCTATATAGTGTCCGCTGTGCGGACCGCGAGCGGCCGGCGGAATGGGCGGCTCGCCGCGTGGCATCCGGCGCTGCTCGGGGCGTCTGTTTTGAACGAGGTCGTGCGGCGCGCGGACATCGATTCGACCGTCATCGAAGATGTCATCATGGGGTGTGTGAACCAGGGCGGTGAGCAAACGGCTGACATCGCGCGCAATGCTGTGATTTCGTCAAACCTGCCTCTGTCAATTCCAGGTGTGACAGTTGATCGGCAATGTGGCTCATCGCAACAGGCCGTGCAGTTCGCCGTTCAGGCCATCCTCTCAGGCATGCAGGATGTCGTGATCGCTGCCGGCGTGGAAAGCATGACCCGCGTACCGATGAAATCGACCACTGCCGCATTCGCCGAGGTCGGGCTCGGATCGATGCCTTTGCCGGATAGTGGTTTCGAAAGGCTTGGCACGCGGGATATTTCGCAGTTCAACGGCGCCGAACTGATGGTCAAGAAATACGGGTTCACGCGTGACGATCTCGAGCGCTTCGCCCTTGAGAGTCACAGCCGCGCTTCAGCCGCCATTCGCGAGGGCCGGTTTAACGCGGAGATTCTGCCGCTCAGCGTCGACCCTTCCGATCCAAGTGCCCAAATCCACCGGGAGGACGAGGGAGTGCGTCACGATGCGTCGCTTGAGTCGATGAAGGCGCTGAGAACGCTGAGTGAGGGCGGTACCATAACAGCGGCGACCTCAAGTCAGATCGCTGATGGTGCCTCCGCGGTTCTCTTGGCCTCAGCAGATGCGGTCAAGCAGCACAACCTTACACCGATCGCTCGTATTGTGGGATCGGTTGCCGTGGGGGGCGACCCTGTGATGATGCTCGACGAAACGCCTCGTGCCACGCAATTGCTGCTGCGAAAACTCGGTATGCGGTTTGACGACATCGATCTTTATGAGGTCAACGAAGCCTTTGCCCCCGTTCCGTTGAGCTGGCTGAAGGTCATGGCCGGCGACCCGAAACGGCTCAATGTGAATGGCGGTGCACTTTCGCTCGGCCACCCACTGGGCGCCAGCGGGACGAAGCTTATGACGACGCTCATCCATGCTCTTCGCTCCAAGGGAGGCCGATATGGCCTCCAAACAATGTGCGAGGGTGGCGGGCAAGCGAACGCCACGATAATCGAAGTCCTTTGAGCTACCCTACGCCGCTTCTGGTTTGTGATAAGGTCTCTATCGCGGGGTGTTCCCAATGGACAGAAAGCTGGAGCTCAAGGCGAAAGTGCGCACGGTTCTCGCAGGTTGTTCGTTTACGGGTCCGCGATCTGCAAGCCGACTGATCTCGGCTGATGGTGCCGCCAAGCCGCAAGGGTAAGGGGGGCAAGGCGGAGGCCATCCCCGTTCCGAGCGGTGCTGACGCTCCGGCGGAGCTTGTGCCCGCAGTGAAGGACCGCGCGCGAGATGAGCCCCTATTAATGCGTTGGCAGCATAAGCCGCTGCCAGGCTCGCGCGACCGGGTGCGGACAACGCGCGCCGCATGGTGGGGGACCCAAGAGATTTCGTTGCCATGGGCGGATATGCGGAAGGCGGCTGGGCTTCCGCCCGAAATAGTGCCCTACGCGCTTCGGAACTCAAGCATTGTGCGCGGCATCCGTGCGGCATTGCCGCTGCGGCCGGTCCCGGCTTTGCATGACACATCTGTTTCCATGATTGAACGCCATTACGGTCGATTCATCGCGGACGACCTGGACGACTTGGCCGCGCGAGCTGTGGTACAACTGATGCCTACGGCTAGAGACCGGCAACTGCGATAATTTTAATGGGTGGGGTAGGGCGGTAGGTGCGGTAGTCGAAGAGCAACTTGAAAATCGCGATTTGACGGGCTTGTGCTTCTTGGAAGACGCCCGACGGACGTTTGGTTGATCCAGGATTGTAGCTGACCGCGTCAAAATAGCCGCGGAACCCGTAAGCTCTCTGTTTCTCATTCAGGATCAAATGCAATCGGGAGCGTCCTTGGTCCCCACGCACCCAGCATGGGACGCCAACTAACATCGCCGTCGCGGCGGGGGTTATACATCCGTTTTGCGATCAGATGGATGCCTTCCTCCAGTTGGTTTCGGGCGAGATACTGGCCCAAACAGATATGCGCGCCGCGGCCGAAGCCCACGTGCCGCACCTTGTGTTCTCGCTCGGGATCGAACCTGAGTGGTTCTGGAAAGGCGGCGGGATCGCGGCCCGCCAGCGGCGTTGCCATCGCAACCAATCTGCCCTTTTCGAACCTCATACCGTTATAATCGAAGGATTCAGTGACTTGTCGGAACGGCGTGGCAATCGTGGAATGCCGCAGCGTCTCTTCCACTACCAAGGCGCAAAAGGCCTTGTCTTCCCGGCAGCGCTCATAAATGTCCGGACGGTCGATCAGCAGGTTCATCATCATGCCCAGCAGGTTCTTGGACGTGTCGTACCCGGCGACGAGCAGCACCAGCAGCATGAAGCGCAGTTCCGTATCGTCCATGCCGCCCGCGTCGCGCGCGGCGATGAGATCGTCCAGCAGGGAAGGTTCACCCACGGCTCCCTGCGCCTCCCGAAGGCGGATGAGGTCGTCGGCGACATTCCATTTGATGTCGAACGCCTCGAGTATTTTCCCCCGCAGCGAAAGGTCCAGACTGATAGCCGCCACCTGCATTTCCAGGGCCCAGCGCAAACTGGGGATCACCTCTGTCGAGATGCCGAGCAAGCCGCACATGACAGAGACGGGAAAGTAGGACGCGAACTCGGTGAAATCGAAGCGCCCCTTGGGCAGCCATTCGTCCAGCAGCGCGGTCATCGCACCCTGAACGAGCGGACGGATAACACTGGCGTTGCGGGGCGTGAAGGCAGAGGCGACGCTGGCACGCAGGCGTTTGTGTTCCTCGCCCCGTTTGGACAGGAGCATCTCGTTCATGAAACGAGCCCACATGGTATCCTGCAATTCGTAGAATTCCACGATGCCGCCCAGTCCCATTTCAAGGTGACGCTCGTCCGCAAAAAGGTCCTTGTTCGCCTGACAGCCATGCACCACGTAACCGGCAGAAAAGCGTGCCAACCACGGGTGCTTCGCGCGCGTCGGCACCATGAATTGTTCGGGATCAGCCCAGAAATTCGGCTCCTCTACAGGCAGGAACGGCAGTTCTTCATATGTCATTGCATCGCACTCCCGTTACGGCAGACCTCTGTTCGGAAGGTCTCTGTTGCTTGGAAGAGGATGTCATCAGAATGCCGCGCCGCCGTTGACACCCAGAAGCTGGCCGGTGACGTATGAGGCTTCTTCCGAGGCAAAGAAGGCGCATGCCGCCGCGACTTCCTCCGGACGGCCGAAGCGAGGAATGGGATAGCCCTTCAATATCTCTTCGAAGGGGATGGGCAGATCGTTTGCGGCAATCGCGCGGCGCGCCATCGGCGTGTCGATGAAGCTCGGCGCCACCGCGTTCACGGTGATCCCGTGCGCGCCCAGTTCGATTGCAAGCGTGCGGGTCAGCGACGTCACGCCGCCCTTGGATGCGCTGTAGTGGGCCATCTTGAAGGCGCCTATCTGGGCAGCCAGTGACGAAATGTTGACGATGCGCCCCCAACCTGCGGCGATCATATCGGGCAGCACTGCCTGAACCGCAAGATATGGGCCCTTGAGGTTCACTTGCATGATGCGCTCCCAATCCGCCTCCGCAATATCTGCGAAGAGGTGAAAGCTCTCAACCGCGGCATTGTTGACCAGCACGGTGACCGGGCCGAGCTCGGCTCGGACCTGAACGATTGCCGCATCGAGGGAGCTTCGGTCGGCCACATCGCCATGCACGGGAAACGCGTTTCCGCCTGCCTGACGGATATCTTCCGCAACCCGGCGCGCTTCGTCGACATGGATGTCCAGCACGGCCACGCCATCGACGTCCCGCGCCAGCCGGTGGCAGACGGCCTCGCCAATGCCCGAGCCGCCGCCCGTAACCAGAGCGAAACGGCCAGTCGCGCTGTTGCCTGACTGCATGTTGCTTCCCCCCGCATATCGTTCCCTTTGGGAATCGATGCCATACGGAAACGTATGTCATGCGCGATTAGTCCGCAAGATGCCGAAGCGTACCAACCGATTCAGGCTAGTTCATCAGGGGGCGATGAGCAGTTCTTCGCATTGGGCCAAGGTAAATTCGTCCGCGAAGGGGGCTCCCACGCGTAGGAAGGAGAAGATCAGGACAGCCCTGCTGCGGGCGCTAGCGGAGGGCGCTCCGGCTGCCACCAGCACATCCACGATAAATTGGATCCGTGTCTCGTCTGCAACGGCAAGCGCGGCTGCGGCTCGTTCATCTCGCCTGGCCCAAAGCCGGATCGCCAGTTCCATGTCGAAATCCGGACGATGGCGATCGAAAGGCAAGCGCATCATGCAATGATAGCGTTCTTGCGGGAGATCGATGGCATTCAAGCGATCGATGATCTGTGTCACCACGTGCTGCCGCCAATGCTCCAGCATTGCATCGTAAAGGTCAGGCCGATCCTTGAAGTGCCAGTAAAAGCTCCCCTTGGTAACTCCGAGCTTGCGGGCCAGCACTTCCACCCGCACACCATCGATGCCGTTCTTCGCGAGCATCTTGAGCGCAGCGGCTACCCAGGCGGCGCGGTCCATGACGGGCGATTTCTCCTGCGGTTTAGAAATGCCCGCCATAGTCCAGTCCTCCCGCATATCGTCCACGCTACGGCGTATGGAGGGCAAACCGCCCGAGAGCGAGCGTTTCTCGCACGCCCGTTTACCGCCGAAAATGAATTTGGAGTCTGACCCGAACGATACGCGGCGCGTTATGAGGGTGTGCTAAGTCCGCGTGCCGCTTTCAGTGGCTTACATCAATCCTCCGACGGTTTGCCGAGGCGGCCCCTGTCTTCGCTGCTACTTCTTCAGCCGTGAGGGCCATGCGCTGCGCCGTTGAGCAGCGCTCATGAGATATTCACCCCGCGGTGCGTTATCAGGAGATCGTTCCGACCTGGAACGTCGGCGGCACCTCAAGGCGTGAGAAGGGACCATTGCAATTGAGGGATGCGCCGCGCACAAGCCGGATCATGCAGATCGGGCGATCGGACCTTGCGGATTTTTCCTATTTTCTTGCCATTGCGCGGCATCGCAATTTCCGCTTGGCAGGGCTGGAGCTTGGCGTCAGCGCCTCGGCGCTTAGTCATGCACTCAAGGGTCTGGAAACCCGCCTTGGTGTCCGGCTCCTCAATCGCACCAACCGCAGCGTCACTCTGACGGCGGCCGGAGCGGAATTGCAGGCCGCCATTTCGGGACCCTTCGAGGCGATCGCGCAGGCCGCCGACATACTGAACCGCTACCGGGATGCCCCGACGGGGCGCATCCGGCTGAACGTTCCCACCGATGCCGCGCTCCTTCTGCTGGCCCCGGTACTGCCGGTTTTTGTCGATCGCTATCCCGACGTCGAGATCGACATTTCGGCCAGCAATCGCTTGATCGACGTCATCGAGGGCGGTTTTGATGCCGGCATCCGTTACGGCGGCACGGTCCCCGAGGACATGATAGCCCAGCGGCTCTCCGCCGATATTCGCTGGGTGGTTGCGGGCTCTCCCGCCTATCTCGACAAGCATGGAACCCCGGAAACTCCTGCGGATCTCAAGGATCATCGCTGCCTGCGCTTTCGCCTCGGTGACGACCGGATCTACCGCTGGGAGTTCGAACGGGATGGCGAAGAGGTCGAGGTCGATGTGCCGGGTGCATTGACGCTCGACGACAGTCCCCTGATTCTCTCGCTGCTCACCGGCGGCGCTGGTCTTATGTACGGTCCCGAGCCGCTGATTGCGCCCTATGTCGAGGCTGGTCAGGCACGCTGGGTCCTGGAGGAATGGGCTTCGCCGGGCTCCGGTTATCACATCTACTATTCAAGCCGGCATCAGCTTCCCTCGGGACTGCGATTGCTGATCGACCTCATTCGGGAACTGCGTCCCCTGGGGCTCTGAACCAGCAAGGTTCCCCCATCAGTGTTGAGCAACGCTCAACGACGCATGGACCTGTCTTGGGCTAATCCTGCGGCCCGAATGCCTCTATTTGAAGGATGTCCGGCGGCGGCCCTCCCGCCCCCCACGCAACCTTTGATGAGGAAAACCCCGCATGGTCACCAAAGCCTATGGCGCCTATTCCGGCGACAAGCCCCTCGAACTCATGCTGATAGAGCGCCGTGAACCGGGAGCGCACGATGTCGCGATCGAGATCGCCTTTTGCGGCGTTTGCCATTCGGATCTTCACCAGGTTCGCGGCGAATGGGCGGGAACTCTCTACCCTTGCGTGCCCGGGCACGAAATCGTCGGCCACGTCACTGCAATTGGTAGTGCCGTTACCGGGTTCGCCGTTGGCGAAACGGTTGGCGTGGGCTGCATGGTCGATAGCTGCCAGCATTGCTCCTCGTGCGAGGAAGGGCTGGAGCAATATTGCGACAGCGGATTTGTCGGGACTTACAACGGCGTAACCGGCGACGCGCCCGGGCATACCTTGGGCGGCTATGCGCAGTCGATCGTCGTCAACGACAAGTTCGTCCTGAAGATCAACCATCCCGAAGAGCAGCTGGCCGCCGTTGCACCGCTGCTTTGCGCGGGCATCACCACGTGGTCGCCCCTGCGCCACTGGAATGTTGGGCCCGGCAAGAAGGTCGGTATCGTTGGCATCGGCGGTCTCGGGCACATGGGCGTGAAGCTGGCCCATGCCCTTGGCGCGCATGTCGTTGCCTTCACCACGTCAGAGAACAAGCGGGAAGCCGCGCTGGATCTCGGCGCGGATGAGGTCGTTGTTTCACGCAACGCCGTTGAAATGGCCGCGCATGCGGGCAGCTTCGATTTCATCCTGAACACTGTCGCCGCCAGCCACGATCTCGACGCCTTCACTTCCTTGCTGAAGCGCGACGCCACCATGACGCTGGTCGGGGTGCCGGAGCATCCGCATCCCAGCCCGAGCGTCGGCGCGCTGATCTTCCGTCGCCGCTCGATTGCCGGATCGCTGATCGGCGGCATCGCCGAGACCCAGGAAATGCTCGACTTCTGCGCAAGGCACGGCGTCGTGGCCGACATCGAGATGATCCCCATCCAGAATATCGACGAAGCCTTCGACCGGATGCAGCGCAGCGACGTCAAATATCGCTTCGTCATCGACAACGCCACGCTCGAAGCGTGAGGCGAGGAACACGATCATGACACTGACTTACGACTTTTCAGGCCAGGTTGCCCTCGTGACCGGAGCCGCTTCCGGCATGGGTTTGGCAGCGGCCCGGGCCTTCGCCGAAGCGGGCGCGGCCGTTGTGCTCGCTGACGTCAATCAGGCCGCGCTCGACGTGGAAACCGAAAAGCTTGCCTCGGCGGGCCACCGGGTGCTCGGTGTGCTTTGCGACGTTTCGGATGAAGCCCAGGTGGAAGCCATGGTTGCGCGCACGGTCGAGACTTTCGGCCGGCTCGACATGGCATTCAACAACGCCGGTATCCAGGTCGATCCGAGCGATGCGGCAGATGAGACAGGCGCAAACTTCGATCTGGTAAACGGCGTGAACATGCGCGGCGTCTGGGCCTGCATGAAGCATGAACTCAAGCAGATGCGCGCGCAGGGAAGCGGCGCCATTGTCAATTGCTCCTCGCTGGGCGGGCTGGTCGGCTTGCCGCAGCGGGCCGCCTACCATGCCGGCAAGCACGGCGTGATCGGCATGACCAAGAGCGCGGCCATGGAATATGCGCCGCGCGGCGTGCGGATCAACGCGGTCTGTCCCGGTGTGATCGAGACACCGATGGTGGCCGACATGCTGGTCGGACAGGCCGAAGCCATGGAGGCGATCATGCGCGAGCAGCCGATCGGCTGCCTTGGTCGCGCCGAGGAAGTCGCTGCCGCCGCGCTGTGGCTCTGCAGCCCCGGTGCCAGCTTCGTAGTCGGCGTGGCGCTGCCCGTCGATGGCGGATTTACCGCGCATTGAGGTAGTCTGCCGTGACGCACGCCCCGGAAATGACGCGCCGAACGGCTCTGATGATGACACTGGCCGCCGCCATGCCTTGGCCGGCCCTAGCTGGAGAAACTACAATGGCCATTGAACCGACCAATGCCCGCAAGTCGTTCGGCGATATCGCTCCGCATCTTGCCGAGATCACTGACAAGGTGCTGTTCGGCGACGTCTGGGAGAACCCCGTCCTCTCGCCGCGCGATCGCAGTCTGGTGACGATCACCAGCCTCATTTCGATGTACCGGATCAACGAAATGCCTTTCCATCTCAAGAAGGCGCTTGAGAACGGCGTGACGCGCGACGAGATCATCGAAACGATCACCCATCTGGCGTTCTACGCGGGCTGGCCGCCGGCGATGACGGCGCTTCCGATCGTCAAGAAGGTGTTCGAGGAAGCCGGTGTCTGACACCATGCGTTCGGCGTTTGGCGTGATCAGGGCTCTGATCGCGCCAATGCTTCTGGCAATCGGAGGAACTGCCATGGCACAGACCTCTACCGCACCTGTCGTGCGCATGGCGGAACTGGAAATCGATCCGGCACAGCTCGATGCCTACACGGCGCTGCTGACCGAGGAGATAGAAGCTTCCGTGCGGATCGAACCGGGCGTGCTCGCGCTCAATGCAGTCGCGGTGAAAGGCAGCCCGAATCAGATCCGCATCCTCGAAGTCTACGCCGATCAGGCCGCATACGAAGCGCACCTGAAAACGCCGCACTTCCTAAAGTACAAGTCCGGGACGGCGGCCATGGTCCGTTCGCTCCGTCTGATCGAGACCGACCCCGTCATGCTGTGCAGCAAGCCGGGCAAGGGCGCCGATGCCTGTTCGCCGGCGACCCGCTGAGTACCCGGCATCAAATCCCCCCATGAAAGGAACCACCCATGTATCTGAAGCGCGCTGGATCGCAGCCCTCGCAAAAGGGCCCCGAAGAATTCTTCACCGGAACCGTTCGGATCGATCCCCTCAATGCTCCGCCGGAGCCCGCACGTGTATCCTGCGCAGCCGTGACCTTCGAGCCGGGCGCCCGCTCGGCATGGCACACCCATCCACTCGGCCAGACCCTTCTGGTGACGGCCGGCTGCGGTTGGACGCAGTGCGAGGGTGAGCCGATCGTCGAGATCCGCGCCGGTGACGTGATCTGGTGCCCGCCCGGCCACAAGCACTGGCACGGCGCCACGCCGACGACCGCGATGACCCATATCGCCATTCAGGAAGCGCTCGACGGCAAGAACGTCATCTGGATGGAAAAGGTCACTGACGAAGAATACCTCGCCGGTCCCCCGGAAGCGGCATGACCTCGGGCAATGCCGGCATGACACAGGCCATCGCAGTCCACGCCGAAACCGAGCAGCATCCTCTGCGGGTGCTCGGCATCCTCTCGCTGCTGCTGGGCTTCGCGTCGATCTCGACCGACCTCTATCTGCCGGCATTGCCGACCATGGCGGCCGCACTGCATTCGAATGCCGGGTCGATGGAGTTCACCATCACCGGCTATCTGATCGGCTTTAGCCTCGGCCAATTGGTCTGGGGGCCGATTGGGGACCGGTTCGGCAGGCGGCTGCCGGTGGCGATCGGCATCGTGCTGTTCGTGATCGGGTCAGCCGGATGTGCGGTGGCGGACAGTGCGGCTGTCCTGATCGCCAGTCGTCTGGTCCAGGCGGCCGGAGCTTGCGCGGGCGTTGTGCTGGCACGGGCCATGGTGCGGGATCTCTACGCCGGTACCCGCGCCGCGCAGATGCTCTCCACGCTGATGATCGTGATGGCCATTGCACCGCTCCTCGGGCCGATCCTGGGCGGACAGATCCTGGCAATCGCGGGTTGGCGCACCATTTTCTGGACGCTCGTTGCAGTCGGCATTCTGACTTTCTGGGCCGTGTTGACACTGCCCGAAACCCTGCCAGTTGAGCGGCGCAGCAGTGAAGCGCTGACCCGCGCGCTCTCGCGCTATGGCTTTCTGCTCCGCCAGCGGCGACTGCTCGCCTATGCCACATCGGGCGGCTTCTACTACGCCGGCACCTTTGCCTATGTCGCCGGCTCGCCCTTCGCCTATATCGCCTACCACCATGTTCTGGCGCAATATTACGGCCTGATCTTCGGAGCGGGCATCCTCGGGATCATGGCGCTCAACTTCGTCAATGCGAAGCTGGTCCAGCGTCACGGCGTGCGGCGGATGTTGACCGTAGGCGCGACCATCGCCGCGCTGGCCGGTTTGGTCGTTGCCATCAACGCCGCGAACGGGTGGGGCGGAGTTCTTGGGCTAGCGATACCGCTGTTCGCATTCGTTTCGGTGACGGGCTGGATCGTAGCAAACTCGGTCGCCGGCGCGCTTGCCGATCATCCCGAATATGCAGGGTCGGCGTCGGCGCTGGTTGGCGCCATCCAATATGGCTCAGGTATCTTTGGCTCGGCCTTGGTTGGGGCCTTCGCGGATGGAACACCTTGGCCGATGGCCGCCGTTATCGGAGTGTCCGGAATCGGATGCCTGCTATGCGCGCGCATGCTGCGGAATTGACTGACGGCCGGCGCTGGAAACTCATCCCTGCATGATAGCTTCGAGTTCCTGTTGGGTTTCCAGCACCGAGCCTTGGCCAAAGTGGTGTCGCCAAAGCCGGGCCCCCAGTCCGGCGGACCGATCCAGCGAAGAACCAACGGTCAGCCATTTGAGCATCGTGGGATGCAGGCCGGCATCGAACAACATGAAACCCGCAGCAAGGCAGCATGTATCAGCCTGGATGCCGCAGACCAGAACGCGCTCGACGCCTGCGTCTTTCAGATAGCGGATCAGTTCGGGTGGCGGCGAGTAGCCATGCTTCACAAATACTCTGTCTGTCACGACCAGCGATTGATCATCCGGCGCAGGTTTCCAGCCCAGTTGCTTCCAGAATGGCGTGATGGTTTCGTCATGGCGCTCGACCGTAGCGACCGACCGCATTGTACGGGCAAGGTGAGAGACGCCCTCGACTTGCCATTCCGGCGGATTGAAGCTTGGCTGGATGTCGACGACGAGAAGAGCCTGTTCCATGGATCGCCCTAACGGAAATGGCGAAACAACTCCACTCCCAACATCACAGCCAAGCGGATCGCCATACATCGGCAGACCTGTAACATTGAGGCCGGACCAATGGGCCTCGGGACCGTCAGATCTTCGAGACGCGCGGCTGCATGTCCACCCACTGATTGGCGATGGCGCGCTCGACGATGAGCCAGCCATCGGGATAACGCCGGCAGGTGTCGCGGTACTGGACGCCGGCGATGATTTCGTCTCGTTCCTCACCCTTGGCAACCTTGTGATGGGCAACGCCATAGCTCCAGACGGTCGCCTCGTTGCCGTCCAGAGCGACGTACTGGTTTGCTATCACATGCTGGGTGGCCTTGAAGCTGGAGGCAACGGCATAGGTTGCAGGCAGGCTTTCATCGACCGGTTCAAGCCCAGCCTTTCCTTGGATCTTCGCCTCGTCCGCGAAAGCGCTGCGTGCCAGGTCATAGTTGCGAAGGTCCATTCCCAGCGCGTAGATCTTGCAGAGCTGTCCAACCGCGTGATGATCGGCAAGCTCCTCAGGCGATAGTGGCAGGACCGGTCCCCGCCAGCGCGCGACGTCAAATTCCATTTCTCATTCCTCCTGTGACGGTAATCGGCCGGTTCAAAAACCGACAAAGCGAACTTGCTGGTCCAGAGAGACGCGCGGCCGTTCGAAATTGTTGACCGGTGCGGTCCGGTCGGCGTGGCCTATGGCGAGGCCGCAAAAGAAGATGTGAGTTTCATCGCTGACGCCGATGTGGTCCTTGATGACCCGGGCGTAGAGCGAGAGGAACTCTTGCGGGCAGCTATCCAACCCTTCCTCCCGCAAAAGCAGCATCACGGTTTGGAGCCACATGCCGATGTCCGACCACTGCGGCGGTCCCATGACTCGAGGGAAATAGCAGAGCAGCAGAACCGGGGCGCCAAACCCGTAGTAATTGCGCATTACCGAAGCCTGACGGCCGGCTGCATCGTCCCGGGCGATACCTTCGGCCGTGTATTGTCGATCTCCGTTCTCGGCCAGGCGCGCGAGATAGTCGGGGCCGATGTCGACGGGCTGTATCACGTATTCCACGGGATCCTGCGGCGGCAATTGCCGCATCTTCGCTTGCAGTTCGCCAAGCGCCGTTCCGGTGATGACGGTCGCTTCCCATGGCTGGAAGTTGCATCCCGACGGCGCAAAGCGGGCCTTGTCCAGCACGCGTTTCAACACTTCGAGCGCGACCGGCTGATCCGTGAACGCGCGGGTAGCGCGCCGGCTCATGACCGCATTTGTCACGGTCAGGCTTGCCGCGGGCGCCTCTGCATCGACCCTCGTGGAGACCGGTCGATCTGCCTCAATTTCCTGTTCCATCGCTAATCCTTGATGCCGCGCGGCGCGGCCAAATGAGAGGTCGTGATCCGGGGCGGCTTCATGCCGGTTCGCCCGCATTGGTCAGCTTGTCCTGCGAGCCGACCCCCGCGAGATAGGTTTCAAGACGTTCGAGATAATCGGGGTTCAGCATCAGGGCGCTGTTCGCCATCCGCTCGACGTGCGCCGCTGAATCGCGACCCAGCTCGGCAGCAAGTTCGATGGCCACTTTGGCAGCGCCCATCTGCTCGCCGTTTTGCCTGGCGAGGTGGCGGCAGAATTCCATCAGGTCCTGCTCGAATGTCTCATCGGGAAAGACCTGGTGGACGAGGCCCATCATGAGCGCGAGATCGGCGGACGCCGGTTTGTTGGCCATGATCAGCCAGCGTGCCCAATGGGGGCCGCACAGACGCGTCAAGCGGCTTACACCGTTGGATGCGGGAAGAACGCCGAAGAGTCCTTCGGGGAAAGCATAGGACGCGCTCTCGGCCGCGAAACGAAAATCGCATGCCAGCGAAAGCTCCAATCCGCCGCCGACGCACTTGGCATGATGGCCAATGACGATCGGCTTTTCGATGTGCTCCATCTCATCGTAGATCGCGCGCACACCATAGACGCCAAGCCGGTGATTTTCCCGGATCCCGCGAGCCGTCATCGAGGCCGGCTTCTTCCCGCCCTTGAGATCGGCCCCAGCACAGAAGTAGCGTCCGGTTGCGCGGATCAGCATGACCTTCAAGTCATCGCTATCCCGCAGCAGAGCGAGGGCCTCCCGGAAGATGTCCATCATCTCCTGGGTCATTGCATTGAGCTTCTCGGGCCGATTGAGCGTGCAGATGACAATCGGTCCCTGGATGTCGACGAGCATGTGAGGTGCGTCAGCCATGGTCATCTCCCATCAGCGGCTTCTGGGAGGCGAGCAAAGGTATCGCGCAGCAGCTCCTGCTCTTCGTTCAATCCGAAGTTCATCGTCTCAGTCCGGTTATCTGGGATTGGGATGGGTGTCGTGCACCGCGTTTATGGCCTTCGCGAGATCCTTGGGGACGGCGAGATCGATCGCGCCCAGATTGCTCTCGAGCTGGGAGACAGAACTCGCTGCCATCAGCACACTGGTCATGAATGGCTGGGAGCGGGCAAATGCCAGAGCCATATGTGCAGCCTCCATACCGTAGTCATGCGCCAGCTGCGTGTAGGCGGCGATCGCCTTTTGCCTCGCCGGGGTAAACCGGGACAGGAATGCCGCGGAATCGCTTGAGCGACTGCCGGCTATGGGGGCAGGGGCGCTGCCGTATTTTCCGGTCAACGTGCCGCCGGCCAGCGGCGAGTAGGCGATCAGGCCGACCTGCTCGCGCATGGAAACTTCGGCCAGTCCCAGCTCGAAAGAGCGGTCCAGCAGGCTGTAGCCGTTCTGGATCGATGCGACGCGGGGCGCGGCTCCCTGGTCCGCCGCTGTCAGGTAGCGCATCACGCCCCAAGGAGACTCATTGCAGACGCCGACCGCGCGGACCTTGCCTGCCCGCACCAGTTCGCCGAGCGCATCCAAGGTCTCTTCGATCGAGATCTGTACTGGATCTTCCGCAACCTGCGAGTAACGCGATCGTCCGAGCGTGGTGATCGCGCGCTCCGACCAATGGACCTGGTAAAGATCGATGCAATCAGTTCCGAGGCGCTTCAGGCTGGCGTCAATAGCCCCCGCTATGTTGGCTCGGTCGAGCCGCCGGTTCGGTCCGCGAAGGTAATCCAGAGACATTCCGGCGCCGTTCGGCCCCGCGACCTTGGTAGCGATGACGACTTTTTCGCGCAGCCCTCGGCTTGCAATCCAACTGCCCAGAATTTCCTCGGATCGCCCCTGCGTCTCAGCCTTGAGCGGCGTCGGGTAATTCTCTGCCGTGTCGAACAAAGTGATGCCCGAAGCGAACGCCAGATCCAGCTGGCGGATGGCATCGTCCTGCGGCGTTTGTCCGCCATAGGTCATCACGCCGAGGCCGAATGCGCTCACCGTGATGCCTGTTGTACCTAGTTGGCGATATTCCAAACATCCCCCTTCGGGCCAGTTGGCCCTGAGAACCTGCGAAACGTGCCTTATTGAGCAGCGCCCAGCGTAAATGGCGGCATTCCCCTGGCAACCTGCCGTCCGCCGGCTCGCTTGAGGATGCCGTCTGTCTTTTCGCGCGGATTATAGAACTGGCTGTACCAGATGCGGGATTGCCGGAACGGTCCATCGCCTGGCATCTGCATGACATTGATGGCCGGGCGCTTCGTCGCCCACACCTCGCCGTCGCGCATCAGCCCGTTGCCCATCGAGGCGCTGAGGCGCTGGCGGGCAATCTCTGCCTGCTCGGCAGTCAGGCCCTGCGGAATTTTTAGCATCGCTGCCTGCCAAAGACGGCATGTGCCGTCTTCGATCGGAGTGACGCAGATAATCTGCCTGGCATCGATCTCGACGAAGTGACCGAATGCGATACCGGGCCCGACGTAACCGGCCAGTGTCGTCAGGGTCGATGCGTAAATGGCTTCGCCTTGCTCGGTCGTTTTTCCGCTTTGGCGCTGATGCAGGATATGGCCGTCGTATTCGTTTTCGTACGAGGTGACGTTGCCGCCGTGGAGATGATCCAGGTGCGTGACGTCAGACATGTTGTCGAAAATCTCGATCGGGTGCTGGAGATCGCACAGAAGCTCGAGCTCACTCCAGCTTGCCCAATCAGGTCGCCCCCATTCGGAAAATTCGGCGATTTCGAAATCGGGTGGCAATCCCTCAGGGTCGTGCCAGCAGAAGACGATTCCGTATCGTTCCTCGACCGTCCAGCTGTTCACCTTTGCAGCGGGCGGGATGGGGCCGTCGTGATAGGGAATGTGGTTGCAGACACCGTCGGCACCGAAGCGCCAGGCATGAAAGGGACAGCGGATGTTGTCGCCTTCCATGAAGGTATCAGACGTGGTCGTCGCTGAATGGGGGCCGCTACCAAGATGGGTTCCCATATGCGGGCAGTACGCATCGAGCATGACGACCCGGCCGCTCGCTCCCCGGTAAAGGATCATGTCCTGACCGAAGTAGCGGACATTCATGGGCTTGCGGCCGACTTCGGCGCTTTGCGCGACGGCGAACCAACCTCGCGGAAACGCGTAATCGCCCAGCCGATACTCGGCGCTCGTCGCCATGCTCGCCTCCCATCAAATGGCTCGTTTCGAGCCCGTTCTTCTCGTTAGTGCGCGATTGCCACATGCCACCACTACAATATTCGTGCCGTAGGTATGCCGATCTGCTATAGGTCTCTGATGGAACTGCGCCGCCTGACCTATTTCCTGCGGATTGCCGAGGAAGGCTCGCTCAATGCAGCGTCACGCTCACTCGGCATTGCGCAGCCGGCCCTCAGCCGGCAGATGCAGTTGCTGGAGACCGATCTCGGGGTTCCGCTGTTCAAGCGCGTCGCACGCGGCATGCAGCTTACCGAAGAAGGCGATTATCTGAGGTCCGGCCTCGTCCATCCCCTTGAGCAGATCGAAACCGTGCTTGCCAACGCGCGGTCGTTTTCGACGCGTGTCGAAGCGCATGCGAAGATCGGGTTGCCTCCGGGCTTGGCTGGGCTGATCGGACCGCGCCTTATCACCCGCTTGGCCGCCGAAATGCCAAACCTCAGATTGAGCATTCTCGAGGAAGATTCTGCGGTGCTGGCGAACGAATTGCTGCACGGCCGGATCGATATTGCCCTCATCAGCGGAGTGACGCCCGACGATCGCCTCTTCCATTCCGAAATCGCCCGTGAGGATCTGGTGCTTGTGGGAAGCTCCGGATCCCGCCTCGCCAGCCGTTCGGAAGTGACTTTTTCAGAGCTTGAAAATTATCCACTCGTGGCGCCGCCCGCTCCGGCAAGCCTGACCGTTATGTTGGAAAAGCTGGCGGCCCGCCGGGCATGCAAAATCAAGATTGCGTTTGATGTTGCATCACCGGCCATCAGCAAATCTCTCGTCATCGCGGGGGATGCCTTCGCAGTAGTCACGCCGTTGAGCGTACAGCGTGAAATTGAAAGCGGGCAACTCGTGTGCGCGCGGATCGTCGACCCCACGGTCTTCCAGTTCACTCATGTTTCAGTGCAGGCCCATTGGCGAATAGCTCGGAGCACCTACAAACAGTTCCACGGGGTTTTCTACAGCGTCCTTTGTCAAACAGTTGACAGCGGGGATTGGCCCGCAACTTGGCTGCTCGACTTGGCAAGTGTCGAAAATACTATGACCTGAGCTGCTTGGGGACAGGCGCCCTCGACGACACCCTGCACCGGGCTCGCCAAAGCGCTGACGGTTCAGGCGGCCGACGTTCGAGCGACCGTGGTGGAACCGGGCAAGCTCGCCCTGCCGACCTCCGATTGGGAACGCGCCCCCGACCCCCACATCGTTCGTCGCTCGCAAGTTTGCTGACGGCAAACTGGTGCGTAGCCAATTGGTTTGCGCCTACCCACGTGTATCTAGCTATTCCGGTCCCGGTTCTATGGACAACGAGGGGAGTTTTACCTGTCGCTATCCATAGAACGACACTATCGACCGTCGCTTGGTCGCCATTCGCAAGGTCAGTCGAACCCGGCTACCGCGAGCGGTACATATGCGGGTTCAAGGGTCAGCTTTTCGCCACCCGAAGGCGGACCGCGCGCTCGGCCATAAGTCGGCGGAGCGGCTGCACGAACGCAGGCAATTAATGACAAAATCTCGTCGTCACCGTGCGGAAGATCGAACCTAGCCCGAGCTGCATGGGGCTCAGACAATTACAAGGATGCGCACTGCTTAAGTTTGGCAATTGCACAAACCGACAAGACTTTCGGCACGAACGCGGCTCTGCATAAGGCAGATGTCTGGCGCGCCGCTCCGACTATTAGGCCGTGAACCCATAAATGGTTGTCGATGGCGCAGCCTGCGGGCATGTTCAGGCAAGTATGGAACAACCGACAGTTCAAGCGCGCTGGGAA
>NZ_SLVB01000019.1 GCF_004341845.1 Novosphingobium sp. PhB165
TGGCTGGCAAGCCTTCTGACCGGTTCAATTGCACTCACGATTGGTGGCCTTGCCATTGCGGTGATCGGCGTCTTGATGTTGGAAGGTCGATTTCCATTTCGCCGCGGCATGATCACGATCTTGGGTTGTTTTCTATTGTTTGGAGCGACTTACATTGCACATTCCCTTATACATGTTGCGCAACCGCAACCAATCGCGGCTACCGTGTTTGTCGCGCCGCTGAATTTGCAACCAGTTGAGACGAACTCTCCGCCAGCAAATTTCGATCCGTACGCCGGAGCGTCAGTTCCCGTCCACTAAGTTTACTGGGGATAATGCCGTTAAAAATCTGAAATTCCATTCCCTATGCCGGAGCAATCTTTAGAAGCCCGCCACTTGGCGACTTGACTGTGCATTAGACGGGGGCTTCAGTGATTGATTTTCGGGCGTGTGGCGGCCTATTGGCGGCGCTTGCTTTTTTCCCGCCGGCTGCCGCGAGCGCTCAGGAAACCACGACTTACACTTATGATGCCTTAAATCGGTTGGTTACCGCATCGAAGTCGGGTGGGCCCACCGACGGCGAAGCGCATACGATTGGCTATGACCCAGCAGGCAATCGCACTAACTACGCCGTGACCGGCGTTGTTTCGGCCAATCTCGCTATCAGCGGGACATCGGTCACCGAAGGCGGAACGCTTGTGTTTACCGTCACGCGTTCGGGTAATACCGCGATACCTGCAAATGCGAGCTATTCGACCGGTGGAGGAACGGCGACACCGGGCATCGATTTTACACCTGCATCAGGAATTGTGAGCTTTGCTGCTGGTCAGACTACGGCAACACTCAGTGTGGTAACGATCGACGACACCGAGATTGAATCGGCAGAGACATTGATAGTCACGCTGTCCAATCCTTCCGCGAGCACGACACTTACCGCGGCTGCCGCGACTGGAACGATCAACGATAATGACGTGGCCCCGGCGAACCTGGCGATTGGCAACGCGTCGGTGACCGAGGGCGGCGCACTGGTGTTCACGGTCACTCGCACAGGCAATACCGCGATTGCCGCAAGCGCTAGCTACGCAACTTTCGGCGGAACAGCGAACTCGGGATCCGACTTTACCGGCACCTCGGGGACGGTGAGCTTCGCTGCGGGCCAGACTACGGCAACCATCAGCGTGGCGACGATCGACGATACCCAAGTCGAATCTGCCGAAACCTTGACCGTGACCCTGTCGAACCCGTCCGCCAATACGACGATCACTACTCCCACCGCGACGGGCACAATCAATGATAATGACATTGCGCCGGCAAATCTTGCCATCAGCGACGCGCTGGCAAACGAAGGCGGGACCCTTGTTTTCACGGTCACCCGGTCGGGTAACACCGCAATTGCGGCAAGTGCGAACTATACGACTGCGAATGGCACAGCGTTAGCGGGAAGCGATTTTGCCGCGTCCTCTGGAACAGTGAGCTTTGCAGCAGGCCAGACGACGGCCACGATCAGCATCGCAACCATCGATGATAGCATGGTCGAGTCCGCTGAGACGATGACCGTGACGTTGTCCAACCCCTCCGCCAACGCGGCGATTACAACCGCTACGGCGACCGGCACTATCAACGACGATGATGTGGCGCCTGCAATCCTGGCGATTGAGAATGCTTCAACCACTGAAGGTGGCACCCTAACATTTACTGTCAGGCGGACAGGGAACTACACGATCCCCGCGAGTGCCACTTACACAACAGCCAGCGGATCCGCAACCGCGGGGAGCGATTTCCCGCCCGTTTCTGGCACCATAAACTTGATTGCCTATCAGACAGCAGCGAACATCAGCATTGCAACCTCCGACGATTCCGAAGTTGAACCGCCGGAAACAATGACGGTTACGCTATCAAATCCTGCCAATTACACAACCATCGCCACTGCTACGGCCACCGGCACGATCAATGACAACGACGTGGCGCCAGTCTATCTTTCCATGGGCAACGCTACCGTGACGGAAGGTGGAAACCTGGTGTTTACGGTTACCCGAACGGGCAATACGGCCGTTGCAACGACAGCCTCTTATACGACTTCAGGCGGCACGGCGACTTCCGGTAGCGATTTTACCGCTGTATCGGGAACAGTCAGCTTTGCTGCGGGCCAAACCACTGCAACCATCAGTATACCCACGATTGACGATGCGCTGGTCGAATCGTCTGAGACTATGACCGTTACGCTATCAAATCCTGGCGCCTATACATCGATTTCGGGCGCATCCGGCACCGGTACCATCACCGACAATGACGTTGGGCCGCCAACCATTTCGATAAGCGATGCTCCCAGCGTGAAAGAGGGTGGCGGCTTGTTATTCACCGTCAGCTTGTCTCGCGCATATACCTCGGCGATCAGCGTGAATTACGCCACTGCAGACGGCACCGCTGGGGCCGGGACTGACTTCATAGCGCAATCAGGCACCATCACCTTCCAGGTGGGGCAGACTACGGCTACAATAGTGATAACGACAAAAACCGACCCACTCATCGACGAGGGAACGGAATACATGTATGTCAACCTATCTGGAGCGACTTCTGGCGCTGCAATACTGGATCCACAAGGCAAAGGCTCCATTTTGGATGTCACGAATTGCCGATCATGTTAAGATATTCGGTCGCGGACAACTTTTAAAACGATAAACTTATTTGTATGGTGAGGCGCTAATGCTAGGCCTCGTGCAATTTTAATCTATGGATTTAGGGGCATTTTTGTTATGAACGCAAAAGCTGTTCGTTGGCGTGGAACGGCCCTAGCCCTGGCATCGATTTCAATTCCGACTTTGGCCTGGGCTCAGTCCGACCCGCTTACCATTCCGCCCCCGCCGCCAGAGAAGTATGCGGTAAATGCCGGGGGAGTCGATATGCGCACCGGCCAATATGCCTATTCCAACGAGGATCTGGCTGCGGCCGGTCCTGGCGGGATTCGTCTCCAGCGCACCAATGGCACTTATGATTCCAACGCCTGGAACATCATGGGTCAGTTTACCGACAATTGGCATATCTTTGCCACCTACCAGCCTAACGGAACCGCGTCCGCTGTATTTACGGTAGAGGGCGCTCGAGGCCAGCAGTTTACTGCGCTTAACATCAATAACTTCTCTACCACCTCATTAACGGGAATGGACACGCTGCAAGCGATGCCGACGGGATCTGGTGCGACCGATCGTTACCTGGTCTATACTGCACAGGACGGAATGCGGATCACTTTCAGGCCGCCAGGGACTTATGCCGATGCACCCAAAAGATCGCGATCCAACCCTAGCGGCATTACCAGCGGCTATGCCTTCTTTGCCTCAAAGATCGAGCAGCCCGACGGCGTCACGTTTACTCTTGCATACGATGAGCCGACCTCAACGCATGGGGCTTATCTGCGGCGCGTAACCAGCAACACCGGTTACGTCCTCATTTTTGAACTGGTTTCGAACCCGTATGGGCAAATGATTAGCAAGGCTTGCTTGTTCAACGCAGCGGTCGAAACGGTTCCTGAGAGCAACACCTGCGACGCCTCGACCTACAAGACCAGCTATACCTATTCGTCAAATGGCTTCATGTCGTCGTCGACAGACGCTTTGGGTAACGTCTCCCAGTATAACTCAACCTATAACGATGCCGATTATACTGCGACGATGGCCTCACCCACGCGGTGGTATCGCTGGAATGAAGCATTTTATCGCCCCGGTGCGAGTACGCCTTATCTGACCAACAGAATGGTCAGGGGATTGAAATATGCCTACGTTGAAAGCCAAGACTTTGCCGCAGGTGCAGATTATTCCTATGCATGGCACGTCGTGCTGCAGGGAGAAAATGGCGAAGAATTTGGTGAAATCGCTGGTGGTACGGCCATGCGCAGCGATGGGACCAGCGTTACTATCGCTTACCAAGCAATGACGCGCCCTGGATATTCTGTAGATAATATCAATAACAATATCATTTCGTCCGGTCCATCGGCGATCACCAATGAACTTGGTCAGAAAATGACGTCCAACTACTGCATCCCTGCCACCAGTGGAGGAGGGTGCTATGTGGTTTCGGCTCAGTATTGGAAATATCCTGAAGGCAACGAAACTGATTATACCTATACGGGTTGGGGTGCCGTGGAATCCATTACGGACAAGGCTAAGCCGGGTTCGGCGATGGCAGACGTTGTACGCAAATATACCTACGATTGTTCGTTTCTCGCGAATTGCGACAAGCCGACCAGCGCGACCGATGGCAGGGGAAATACCACCACCGCGGTGTATTCCACTGTGCATGGCGGTCTCTTACAGAAGACGCTTCCATCCGACGTGAACGGCATCCATCCGGAAACTCGGTATACTTACGGTCAAATCAATGCCTGGACCACCAATGCCGGAGCCTTCAGTGCGTCTGCTCCGGTTTGGGTTCTGCAATCCGAGCAATTCTGCAAGACCAGCGCAGCTGACGCAAATGGCAATTGCAGTGCGGGCGCGGCGGACGAGGTCCGGACCAATTATCAGTACGAGGCCGGCAGTTCATCCAAGGGCAGCAATGTACGCCTGCTTGGGAAGAGTATCGTTGCCGATGGCAAGACCTTAAGGACGTGCATGTCGTACGACAAATGGGGACGGACGATCAGCGAGACATCGCCCAACGCAAATCTTGCGGTGTGCTCGTGATGTCGGGGGACAAAATGAAGTCACGTTCCTATATCGCCGGCCTGGCTTGCGGCATCGCCTGGATCGCGGCTCCACACTATGCTTTTGCTCAGGCGAATCCGTCGCCCTATACGTTGGCAACGCGCTATGACGCGAGTGGCCAAGTAACTGGAAAGATTGCGCCCGATGCAGACGGGATCGCGCCGTTCAAGTATTTAGCTAAGCGCATAACGTACGATAGCCGCGGAAACGTTACCAAAGTCGAGTCGGGCCAACTCACCTCATGGCAAAACGAAGCGGTGGAACCCCGCTATTGGTCGACGTTCTCGGTATTCACAGTGACCGAGACGACTTACGACGACATGGATCGCAAGGTGACCGATTTGGTCAAGGGGGCCGACCTGGTACCGGTCAGTCTGACGCAATACAGCTATGACGCGGTCGGTCGGTTAGAATGCACCGCGTCTCGCATGAATCCATCGACCTATGCTACTCTTCCATCGAGCGCGTGCGCTTTGAGCGAAGTGGGCGGTGATGGTCCTGACCGTATCAGCAGGAATGTCTACGATGCGACAGGACGGGTTGTCCAAATTCGGCAAGCCGTGGGAACGGCGATCGAGCAGCCGTACGTCACTTACAAATTTACGCCGAACGGTAAGCAAGGTGTCGTCATCGATGCCAATGGCAACCGTGCGGAGCTGATTTATGATGGACTAGACCGGCAGGTTGCGTGGGCGTTTCCGTCAAGCATGCCCGTCATCGGTTTTGATGGAAGCACGCCTGATAATGCGCTCGCCACCTCAGGGGCAGCATCAAGCTGTGCAATTGGCTACGTCACGGAGGTGAATGGTATCAGCGGACCGAGCGCTGCCTATTCCGCAAGCGACAATTGCGAAAAGTATTACTATGACAGAAACAACAATCGCATTCAGCAGATGAAGCGTGATGGTTCGCTGCTGACGGTTGAGCTTGACGCACTGAATCGGGTCACGAAAAAGTCCGTGCCCGAACGAGTGGGCCTTTCACCGGCTGCGACGCGGGATGTCTTCTATGGTTACGACCTGCGCGGTGCACAAACTTATGCGCGGTTCGACAGCCAGAACGGGGAAGGCATAGCGAATAACTTCGACGGCTTTGGAAACATTGTTTCGACCTCGATCAACATGGATGGACAGAGCCGGCTTCTTGCCTTCGAATATGACTCGGACGGCAAGCGCACGAGGATAACGTGGCCTGACGGTCGATACGTGACCCGGCAATATGACGGCCTCGACCGCGAACTAAATATCCGGAACGATAGCGGTGAACCTCTTGCTTCACTGGCATACAGCGACCAAGGTCTGCTGCAGTTGATTGACCGACCTGCGCAGGCTTATGATCAGAGCTTCGCCTACGATGCCGCGGCCAGACTATCTGATTTTGCGATAACCAACGGAACTGCTGGCTCTCGGGCCGCTTGGCGGTTGACCTGGAATGCGGCAGGGCTAGTCACGAGCGAAACGCGTGATAATGGCGCCTTTGCATGGCTTGGTGTAGGCAATCTTAACCGCAACTACGCACCGAACGGCCTCAACCAGTACGGTACGGCAGGGCCTGCGAATTTTTGCTATGACGCAAACGGCAACTTGACGGCAGCGCTGGGGACGCAGCAGCCAGCCGTTTACCTTTACGATGTCGAGAACCGCCTAGTGGAAGTGCGGGCCGCGAACTCTACGGCCTGCCCAAGCGCGTCGTCAGGCTACACGGGCGCACTTCAGGCCTCGTTGCGCTACGATCCGCAGGGACGTCTTTATGAGATCCAGGGTAGTGCCTCTTCGAGCACAACACGCTTCCTTTACGACGGCAGCGCGCTCGTTGGTGAATATGATGCGACGGGCAATCTGCTCCGGCGTTACCTGCATGGTGGCGACGAGGAATCTGATAGTCCGCTGATTGAATTTGCTGGCTCCTCGATCAGCTCCTCGTCAGCGAGGCATCTCTACGCCGATTCACGCGGGTCTGTCGTATTGTCGGCCGATGCGGCAGGAAGCGCCATTGCGATCAACAGTTATGACGAGTACGGCATCCCGGGTGGCGCCAATGGAGGGCGTTTCCAGTACACGGGACAGACGTGGCTTGCGGAAGTCGGCATGTATTATTACAAAGCTCGCATGTACTCACCGACCCTCGGCCGCTTTTTGCAGACCGATCCGATCGGCTACAAGGACCAAGTCAATCTCTATGCGTACGTCAATAATAATCCTGTCAACTTTGGTGATCCGACAGGCCTCGGCATAGGTTGTGGTACAGATAAAGATGGCAACCCCGTAAATTGTACTGATGACGGTCAGGGCGATATCGAAGCCAATGGCAATCGGGAGCCACAATCCGGCGCTCAGGCGAAGATCGGTCCGCCTCCGGACAAGTCAAAGCCGCAAATTGGGAAGGGCATTTCTAATTGTGCTGGCCAACCTGGGATGAGTACATTTAATTGGGCGGCGGATCAGGCGTTCAAAGACATTCCATATCGCCCAATTCATAGTATTTTTCCGTTCAGCGCTCTTCGAGGAATTGCGATCCATTCGCAGTTCGCGGCGACAATTAATGCGACTGGAGGATTGTATAGTGCCGAGGTTTCTTATAAGGATGGACTAGTTGTTCCTTATGGAACTAGTGGCTCCGTTCGTGCTGACGGCGTGTATGGACCTATAGCGTCGCCGGTATACGCAGTAGAACTTAAGTCCGGCTTTGCCGTCCCCTCACCTTCTGAGATATCTAATTACCATCGCAACCTGCCGGCGGGGACTCCCTTGTGTGGTGTTGTCGAGGCACCAGGACCTTAGTAATGAAAATCTCAAAAAACGAAATTAAGCGCGAAGCGAAAAAAAGAGGATTGCCGCTTTTTGGCGATTTTATCGTGTTGCTTAAGAATGATGATGTTGTCTCAGGGGTTGCTTTGGATGGCGCACCTTCTTCAACTTATATATGGACATTTGTCCTGCCGATGTATGATGATTTATCGTTTTTGCACATGACCTTGGGGGAGCGGGTCTCAAGGTGTAGTGCTGAGGTGGATTGCCTGGCGCTTGGACTAAACGAATATCACGATAAAATTTCCGGCATCAAAAGTGCAAAAGGCATTATAGAATACATCGATAAAAATAGTTTGAATAGCGAATATGCAAAATGGACAAGATTGATATCTGCAATACGTGAATCAGATTCTGAAAACTCACTGTTGAAGGAGAATAATACATTCCAATCTCGTGCTATTTTTGAAAAATATAGCAAACTGCTATCCACTTATGACGCTGGAGGCTGGGCTGCGACTCAAGGTCTGTTAGATGAATGGTCTATAAGGACGAGGTCGCTACTAGTTGACGTTCCGTATAACCTATAGCGAGCGGAATGCCCTGCTGTGGTCGGTATGGCATCACGTCACTTCTCACTCGATCGCCAACTCCACATCGCTCCCTGTGATCTCATCGAGGTCGTCGGCGAGCCTGGCGCTGCTGTCGATTTAGAGCGCGGCATAGGACCAGGCGAAGCTGATGGCGACGGAGGCAGCGTGGGTATCGACGGTATTGGTGCGGAAGCTCTCCATGTGAGCCATCACCCGATCTGCGGTCGCGCCCTGGCTGGCATGGATGGTCTGGACCCAACCGGGACGGACATGGCGATCAGCGAGCTGGATACCTCGAAGAACCGTCTGAATTCGGCATGATTTTGACGTGACCGCGCGGGAGGGCCCGGTGGACCTCTGTTTCCTGCTCCTGATCTTCTGATTTTCGGGTGATGGGCGGCCGGAGGGCTGGTTTCCGGCGTCACGCCGGCGCAGTTCGCCCCTCAAGCCAGGCGAGGCGTTGGAAATTATAGGCGAGGTTCGCCATTCCGATTTTGATGCGGGCGCGGGCGATGCCGATGGTGCGAACGACAAGCCGCATGCGGTGTTTCTGGCCGGCAAACACGTGCTCGACTGCTGAGCGCACGGCGGAGCGCTTCGCATTGGCCCTGGCGATGCGCTCGGGCATCGGCCGACGTGGCGGCTTCTTCTGATGGATGTGGCTGGTGAACATTCCCTTGGCGAGGAAGGCCTCGTTCTTCTTGGACCGGTAGGCGGTGTCGGCCCAAACGCCCGTGCCGGTGTTGTCCTTGCTGACCACCTCGGGCAGTCGCGCGCCGTCGTGGGCATTGGCGGCGCTCGCGTCCCAGGTGCGGATGAGACCATGAGCGCGGTCGATGCCGATGTGATGTAAGCGCCGATGGAACCCGGCCTTGTGGGGATGGGCATTGGCGTGAAGTTCGCAGGGCACATGGAGGCCTCGCGAGTGGATATCGAGCAGTCAAACGAGCCTCGTATGAGCGCTCGCCGAGATGGCGGAGCGGTCGTTCGAGTGTGACCTGCCCCCCGGCGGTCCCTCGATCATAACGAGAGTCTTGCGGTTGAATATTCCGGCACGCTCGCCTGCACAAGCGCGTCGGGCGTGATGCTATCGTCCTGCACGAACGTCCGACGCGCTTGTGCAGGCGTTCGATTTCCCAACGATGAGTGGGGCCCAACATGGTTATAGTCGTAGCGCCAGATGCTCAGCTTCCGGCGGGCATCAGTCAGGCTGTCGAAGAGTTCTTCGTTGAGCAGCTCATCGCGCAATGAGCCGTTGAAGCTTTCGATGAAGCCGTTCTGCTGGGGTTTTCCGGGATCGATGTAATGCCACTCGACTTTGTTCTTCCTGGCCCACTGCAGGATCGCCCGGCTCGTAAATTCAGTGCCGTTGTCACTGACAATGCAAGCCGGTTTCCCGTGTAGGCGAACCAGAGCATCCAGTTCGCGCGCCGCTCGAGCTCCCGAGATGCTGGTGTCCGCGACCAAGCACAGGTTCTCCCGGCAGCAATCATCGTTGATCGCCAAAATCCTGAACTTGCGCGAAGCGCCAAACGTATCGGCGACAAAGTCCATCGACCAGCGGTCACCAGGGCGAATTGCCCCCGGGACTGGCGTTCGACTGCCCTGAGCACGCTTGCGGCCACGTCGTCGGCGTACCGACAAGCCTTCTTCCCGATATAGCCGGTAGAGCTTCTTGTGGTTCATGCTCATGCCCTTGCGCTCCAGCATGACCCCGATCCGGCGATAGCCGAACCGACGGCGCTGCCCTGCGATTTCCCGCATGGCTTCGCGGATGGCTCCGTGGTCCGGCGGGCGTTCGCGCCTGACCGTCTTGGGATCGACGCCAATCAGCACGCAGGCCCGGCGCTGTGAGACCTGGTAGTCCCGCATCACACCGAGCGCCACGTCGCGCCGCTGGCCCGCCGTCGTCAGCCTTTTCCCAGCAGGTCTTTCAGGATCGCGTTGTCCAGCATGTTGTCGGCCAGGAGCCGCTTCAGCTTGCCGTTCTCGTCCTCCAATTACCGCAACCGATGGGCATCCGACACCTCCATGCCGCCGTACTTAGCCTTCAGCTTGTAAAAGGTCGCCGTGCTCAGGCCGTGCTTCCGGCAAACCTCCACCGTTGGAAGTCCAGCCTCTTGTTCCTTGATCATCCCGATGATCTGCGCCTCGGTGAAACGGCTCTTCCTCATGCGTCTGCTCCTTCCTCGTGGACAGACTCTACATCAGAATAAGGGACCTTTCGGGGGGCAGGTCAAGTGGAACGTCGCCGGCACTGGAGCGACGAAGAGAAGCTGGCGATCCTGAAGGAGACGACGCAGCCCGGCGCCATCATGGCGGTGGTCGCACGTCGGTACGGGATCGGGACCGGGCAGCTTTACACTTGGCGCAAGCAATTGCTCCGCGGTGCTATGGCGGGGTTCGTGCCCGTCGAACTGACGCCCGCCGAACCGCAAGGCCCATCGCTTGAGATTGGCCGGATCGAGATCCGGCACGGCAACTTCACGGTGTCGATCGACAAGCTGGTCAACAGAGAGGCGCTGAAGTTGGCGCTCGAGGTTGTCGGGGAGCTTGAACGTTGAGCCTGACGCTGCCGCCGTCGGCGAAGATCTATCTGTCCCTGGCCCCGTGCGACATGCGCAAGGGCTTCGATGGACTTTCGGCGCAGGTGCGCAACATCCTCCAGCTATATCCATTCTCCGGCGCCGTATTCCTGTTCCGCGGCAAAAGAGGCGATAGGTTGAAGGCGCTGGTCTGGGACGGATCAGGGCTTTGCCTCTATGCAAAACGTCTCGAACGCGGAAAGTTCGTGTGGCCCCGAACCCAGGGCGGAGCAGCCGCCCGGCTGTCGTCAGCGCAGTTGGCGATGCTGATCGAAGGGCTGGATTGGCGGCAGGCAATTGTTCACGAGGAGGTACTCACGCCGACCCTCGCGTGAGCGATGGAAGCTCGGAAAACTGCCATTTTTATAGGCGCGAGATATGGCTTGCGCTATAGTCTACGGCATGCGGTTCGACCTTGATCGTCTCCCCACAGACCCTGTCCTCCTGCAGAAAATGCTGCGGGAGATGGCTGAGGTCATGGAACTGGAGCGGGCCGAACTGGGAACGGCAAAGCAGACCGTCAAAGCTCAGAGCCTGACGATCGAAAAGCTGGAGCACCGTCTGGCCCGGCTTCTGCGCGTCCAGTTCGGCCGCAGCTCCGAAAAGGTGGACATCGCGCAGCTGCGGCTGATGTTCGAGGAGGTCGATGCCCCAGAGCCGGCCAATGATGATGCACCTGCAGTGTCGAATGCGAAGCCGACGCGCAAAGCCGGAACCCGAGCACCGATCCCCACGCATATCCCGCGGCAGACGACCCAGCATCTTCCCGAGCCATGCGGCTGCGGCGGGAACGAGACCGTCATCTGCGAAGACGTCACGGAAGTGCTGGATTACGTACCCGCCTGCTTCCGGGTCCTGCGTCATGTTCGCCCTCGCGTCGCCTGTCGGTCCTGCGACACAATCCGCCAGGAGCCGGCCATTGATCTGCCATTGCCCAAGGTGATGGCAAGCAGCGCACTGCTCGCGCATCTCGTCGTCAGCCGCTTCGTCGATCATCAGCCTTGGCATCGCCAGTCAGTAATCCTGCGCCGGCAAGGCGTGGAGATCGATCGCGACGTGATGGGCCGGTGGTCGCGCAAGCTGGCCTGGCTGATGGCGCCGCTTGGCGAACGGTTGCTCGCCCACATCCTGGAAGCTCCGAAGATACATGGCGACGAAACGCCCGTGACCTTGCTGCAGGGCTCAGATGGTAGCCACACCGCCTACTTCTGGGTCTATCTGCGCGACAGCCGTTCAAGCGGGGATATGAGCCCGCCGGCCGTGGCGTTCCGCTTCACGACCGGGCGCGGCGGTAAGCATCCGGCGGCCCACCTTGCCGGTTACCGCGGATACCTTCAAGCGGACGGCTATGCCGGCTACAACGCGCTTTATCATGACCCCAAGACCAAAGCGCCGCGCGGCGTGATCGAGGTCGGCTGCTGGGCCCATGCGCGGCGCAAGTTTACCGACATTCTGGAAAAGAACCCGTCACCGGTAGCGGCTGAAGTGGTGGTGAGGATCAGCGAGCTCTTCGCGATCGAGCGCGACATCAAGGGAGCACCGCCAGATGAGCGACGGCGGGTTCGTCAGCAGCTGGCCCGCCCGAGACTGGCAGCCTTGCGGCCATGGCTCGAAGCCCAGATGCAGGGCTGTCTTCGGACAGCGCCTTGGCGAAGGCATGTCGCTATCCGCTTAACCGCTGGGCGGCGATGGTTCGCTATTGTGACGATGGCCTGCTCGAGATCAGCAACAACCTGGTCGAAAATGCCTTGCGCGGGGTTGCTCTGGGGCGCCGCAACTGGATGTTCGTCGGGTCCACAAAGGGCGGAGATGCCTCGGCGCTGTTTTATTCGCTCGCCGAAACATGCCGCTTGAACGGTGTGGAGCCCGAAGCCTGGTTTACCGACGTGATCGAGCGTATCGGCAACCATCCGATCAACCGGATCGACGAACTCCTGCCGTGGAACTGGCAGGCCGTACGGGCGATCCAGAACCTGGGGCAAGCTGCTTGAGCAACGCCTTCGTCGTGCACATGACGATCACTCTGGATGACGTGACGCCCGCCGTGACCCGCATGATTGAAGTGCCGCTCGGAATCCGGCTCGATCGTTTGCATACTACCTTCCAGGAAGCGTTGGGATGGACCGATAGCCATCTGTGGGAGCTAACCTTCGGGCGCACGGGCTTCGGTATCCCTGACCCGTCCTACGGCTTTGGTGGCCCACTTGATGCCCGAAAGACGACTCTCGCAGAGGCGTTGGAGGGAATGCGCGGCAAGACCTTCCAGTACCTCTACGACTTTGGCGACGGATGGGAGCACAGCGTCAGGATCCACGGCATCGCTCCAGCTGACCTGCAAATCAGCTATCCGCGCCTGCTGGAAGCTACCGGAATGCGGCCACCGGAGGACTCGGGAGGGCCCTGGGGCTATGCCGAGAAGCTGGAGGCTCTCACCGATCCGTCGCATGAATACCATGAAGAGGCGTTGGATGCTCTTGGCGACGACCATGACCGTAACCGTCCGGTTGTTACCGCGACGAATGGGCCTTTACGATTTCGAGGGTTTCCGGATCGTAGATGACGTGCTCGAGGAAGAGCTCCCACTCTTCCGGTGAGTGTCGGTTATCGGCAATGAGAGCGCGCAACTCGTCGATGGCGTCTGCCGCGATCGCGGTGCGGTAGTCATCCGGGCCGGAAGAGATGGTGATGATTGATCCGTATGTGAGATTGTCATCGTTGCTTACGATGGCGTCGATTAGGTCAGGGTGTTCCCCCAGGATGCTGGCGACGTAATCGAGCGTGAAGACATGGGACACGACAGCCATCAGACAGCTTTCGTAAGCGGCGTCAGGGGCGCCCAATTCCAGGGAAGCAATTCGGCGAGCTGGTTGATCTTGTGATCGTGGATACGGCCGAGCACGTCGGCAAGGTAAGCCTGCGGATCCAGACCGTTCATCTTGGCGCTTTCGATAAGCGTCATAGCACGTGCCAGGGTTTCAGCGCCTGCTTCGGAGCCGGCGAAGAGCCAGTTGCGTCTTCCCAGACCAATAGGTCTCACGGCTCGCTCAGCGGCATTGTTATCAATGGCGACACGCCCATCCTCGGTGAACAATGAGAAGGCTTGCCAGCGCCCCAAGCCATACCGAATGGCGCTGGCCAGGTCGCCCTTGACGGGGATTCGGGTGAGTTGCTGCTCGGCCCAGGCGCGCAACGCCTCGAGTTTGGGTTTGCTATGCTCCTGGCGGACGGCACGCCGAACATCGGCAGGTTTCCCGGCGATTTCGCGTTCGATGTCGTACAACTGGCCGATGCGATCGAGGGCTTCTCGCGCTATTGGGGATTTGTTCGCTTTCCAGATGTCGTGGAAGTCACGCCGCCAATGGGCGAAGCAGGCAGCTTCCCGGAAGCGCGGTTCGCCGTCTGCGCCGGGCTCATATAGCTTCGCATATCCCTTGTAGGCGTCGGCCTGGAGAATGCCGCTCGCATTGCAAAGGTGGTTTTGCACGTGCTCCGCCTTCCAGTTGGGGGCAAAGCGATAGACCACACCCGGCGGTGCCGGCCCGTTCCACGGGCGCTGATCGCAGACATAACCCCAGATCCTGCCTTGCTTCACGCCCTTACCGAGCCCCTTGGCCCGCCTTGTGTGATCCAGCACCTGGATCGGTGTATCATCGGCGTGGATGACGGTGCTGGCCAGGACCGATGCCTCAATACGCTCGATCAGGGGCTGCAGGGTTCGCATCGCCTTGCCGCACCAGTCAGCCAGTGTGCTGCGGGGAATGTCAGCGCCCATACGGGTAAGGATTTCGTTCTGCCGGTACAGCGGCAAGTGATCGTCGAACTTTGAGACGAGCACGTAGGCAAGCAGGCTGCTTCCGGCCATGCTGCCGGGGATCGGGCGGCTCGGAGCCGGCACCTGCACCATTTTCTCACAGCAGCGGCAGGACTTCTTCGGCCGCGCTACCTCGATCACCTTCAGCTTGGCGGTAATCATTTCGATGATTTCGCTCACGTCCTCGCCGACGAGGCGCAACTCGCCCCCGCAATCGGGACAAGCGCTGCCCGGGTCGAGTTCTTTTCGCTCGCGCGGGGTGTCAGGCGCAACACGCGGGCGCCGGGCCATGGCCCGTGCGCTGTCTACGTGCGCAGTGACCTCATCGTCTTCGACATCGCTCGGCAAAGCCACGGTTTGTGCCGCGGCGACCAGAATGTCCTCTAGGGCCAGTTCCAGCTGCTCGATCTCGCGTTCGATCTTTTCCGAGGATTTACCGAAGGCCTGTTTCTTCAGTTTTGCAATGCGCAGACGCAGGGCCTGAACCACCAGATCATGTGCACGGACCGTTGCCGCCAGCTTCGCGTTTTCCGCCTGCAAGTCGGCGATTATCGCCTTCAGCAAAGCTGGGTCTTCGGGAAGATTTTGCGCCGCGCTCAGCATGATCCTGCTTACCAGCCAAGGGCAGGAATATCCATGAAAGCAAGGAAATTCAGAAGCAAAAATCAGCCCACATGGGCAGGCGGCGCACCCCAATTTGGGCGCCGCCAGTCGATGCCTTCCCACAGCATTGCGAGCTGGGCCGAGGTCAACCGCGCAGTCCCGTCCGCCGCAGAGGGCCAAGGAAAACGACCACGCTGCAAGACCTTGTAGTACAGGCAAAATCCCTGCCCATCCCAGTACAGGAGCTTCACCCTGTCGCCGCGTCGCCCTCGAAACGCGAACACCGCGCCGCTGGTTGGCTTCTGTCGCAGCACCGTCTGGGCCAGCTGCCCAAGACCAGAGATGCCTTTGCGCATATCAGTGACGCCGCAGGCCAAGTAAACCCGTACGCCAGTTCCCGGCCCTATCACGCCGCCTCCACGCAGCGGATGAGCTGTGTCAGGGAGATGACCTCGATGTCGCTTCCAAAGCGCAAAGTCCGGCCTTTCGTCAGGCGCAGCTCAACCATGGACGTCGCGCCTGGACCAGGGTTGTAGGCAACTTCAGGGGCTCGAACGGCAGGCAAGTCCAGGGGGAGAAAGACAGGCTCGGGGGCGGCTCCCAAGAGCCCGCGCTTCTTCAAATCATACCGCCAAGTATAAATCTGTTGTCGGGTTACATCGTGCCGCTGCGCCACCTCTGTCAGTGTAGCGCCATTCACGCCAACGGCACCAATGATCTCAAGCCGCTGCTGATCCGTCCACCGGCGCCGACGTTCCTGACCCAGTATCTCCGCCCTCATCGCAATCCCCGATCAAGAGACGTCGTTAGCGACGTCGCTATGACCGTCTCTTAAGAGAATATCGCGCCATCAGGCAGGCGGTACCAATCGGACGGTTACCCATGACCCCCACACTCAACCCAACATCGAGGTGATCCACGCTCGCTTCGCGGCGCTCGCCAAGAAATGGGCGCCGCGCCCGCGGAAAGCCAAATAACCCTACGTCAACGCCGCCTTCCGTCGGCGTTGACGATGTGATTCTTGTAACCGAACATCGGGATAGCGAGGTCGACTGGCTTCGCCGCCTTGGGATCAGCGCCCTCCTTCACCTTGGCCTTGGTGTACTTGAGGCTCCAGCGCGCATCGCGATCCTTCTGCCTGATCTTGGCCGGCTTCCAGTCCTCGGGCACTCGGCCATCCTTGATCGCCATCTTCTCGGCCTCGGTGTTCCTCTACTTGGGTGCCGGCCCGACCGTGGCGTCGATGATCTGCCCACCCATGGCGAGATAGCCCCGCTCTGTGAGCGCGGCATCGAAGCGAGCGAACAGCATGTCGATCGCCTTGGCCTTGACCAACCTCTCGCGGAACAGCCACACCGTCGTTGCGTCCGGCACGGTGCCGTCGAGCCCGAGCCCTAGGAAGCGCTGGAACGACAAGCGATCCTTGATCTGGAACTCGGTGGCCTCGTCGGACAGCGAGTAGAGCGCCTGCAGCACCAGGATCTTGAACATGAGGACCGGATCGAACGGCGGCCTGCCGCCCTTGCCGCGGACACTCCGCCGCAGTGCTGCTACCAACGGACCGCGGAAAACCTCGAAGTCGACGACAGTCGCAAGCCGTTCAAGTGGATCGCCTGCCGCGCTCAACGCCTCGTATCGGTCCGAAAGATCGAAGAAACTCGGCTGTCCCGCCATCATCGCCTCCACCGTCGTGCAAAGGCAGTGAATCAGCTCAAGCCGCTAGGCGCCAGCGGTTTTTAGAGGTGTCCAGCTCGATATTCGAAGCATTACACAATCGAGAACGACGAGATCACTTGGTTAATCGAACGCATGGAGCAGCTTGGCGAAATAGTCCACTCAATTTGCAGCGAACGTATCAAACAACTCGCCGCAGAAATCGAGGGCCATTAATCCACTTTCGGTGAGCGAAGGACTGCACACTATAGCATTCCTTAGCGCTCACCGTGACTGTTCTAGACCTTGAACGTACGTATGCGCTCACAAATTAAATTACCAAGACCTTAAGCGCGATACACTTTCTCGATGATCTTTTCGGCCATCCGCGCGTACTGACTCGAATGATAGATCGAAAAATCGAAATCATTCAGGCCTTTTAGATTTTCTGTAACAATAGATTCAGTTAAATCATTGCTGTCATCAATAAGCAGCCTGAGTGTTATCAAAAAACTATTTATATATGTCGTTGCCAGGACCCTCTTGGGTGTCTTTTTATCCGTAGTCCAGCGCTCCTTGTCCAGATTTTTCTTGACAGATACAAGGAATATATTTATAGTTCTGACGCAGAATTTTACGTAGTCCTCCAAAGCAGTTAAATCAGACTGACTACTGACCTTTTCTTTGTCTGGATGCTGCCAAATGCTAAATATTGAATCAGTACCAGACGTTTTTACTAGAGGCTTCAGGCCATAGCTAACGATTGATGCCGTTTTGAGCTTTTCTGTTTCATAGAAATATTGCTGAATAAATCCTGATAACGGACCTGACTTCGCTAGGCCTGAAAGGGTTCTCGCAGCAATCGATTCTGTCGAGTAAGGCTCCAGCACGATACCAATTGCCTGCTTCAGAGGAGATTTGGCGCTGGTTTGCGTTGAATTGATTTCGAGGAAGAGTCGCGCCTCAAATTTCTGCCGCTCCGGCTCAGAGAGTGCTTTCGGATATATAATACCCGTCACCAGCAAATTCTGCTGCTTCCTGAGACTCGCAATCTCTGAATCATCCTCAACGCCCTCATAATATGCAAAAACACGATGCTGCCCATCGATCAACCCAATTGAATTAGGTCTATTAGGTAATTGAATGGTTATCGGCGCAGTTTCAGTAAGCGATTTTGCATTAATGGTTGTCCCATCCGAGTTAACCGGCTGGACATCCGAAGGGAGGGTCACGATTATATTATTTATGAATACTCGTTTTTCTTTTTTCAAATATGCGCGAATAGCCTCTATCTTGGCTTTCGATATCATTCTTTGATAAAGATTGAGAGAATCATGCCAGCCATCTTTACGTAATACGTAAGACGTCTTCAAAAGTGCGGCAGGGTCAGCATAAAATGAGACAACTTTATAGCCGTCGTCAAAATTCGAATGAGCTTCAGGCAGTAGCGATCCCGGATATTTATGCCCGGAAGTCGAAACCGATATTTGCCCATCTGCCCCCACCTTCTTCAAGTCCACTTTCAGAAAATTAAGAAGCTCTTGAAGGGCGGATTTCTTTACCGCATCAGTTACTGATGCAAAATATCGAGCATGATGGTAATCAAAATAGGCCGGATTGGGAACATTGTCCTGATAGTGCGCGTCATATTCATATCGAGAGCAATATATGATTTTAATAATCAATTTAGAATCATGATATTTTGTCTTCAGTTGATCCGCAGAATCAGGAAATTTTTCTCTAAGAAATTTCACGAAATCAACTGGATTACTATCTATCTTATCGTAGAGAATTTTCTTCGGCTTGAGATGCCCGCCGACGTCGTTGGTTGTCGTATACTCAAAGAAAAGGATGACGTTCTCGTACACAAAAACGTCATCAAAATCTGACTTTTGCCCATCATACGTGAACTCTTGGTCAGATATCCCTGTCACCCTGGTGAAACCCACCCGCCTAAAGATAGAGCGGATCAGAGTGCGATGCTCCGATTGAATCTTCTTCCTTGCCTGATCCGGCGTAAGAATCTTTGGTGCGGTCTTTTTCTTAAGCTTCGCCATTGACGTCTTCCCCCCATTCTGACGGCACTTGCGCCACCGATTCATTGGCCTTAGGCGCTCGTACCGCCCGACCTGACGGGCGCAAATTCAACTCCCCCCGTTTCACCGCTGCAACGCGTTCGACCGCCACACCGATGTATCGCTCGTCCTTATCAATCCCAATTACGCGCCGCCCGGCTTTCACAGATGCGATGGCTGTGGTCCCCGCGCCCAAGAAGGGGTCAATCACTAGATCCTCAGGTTTGGTGAAAGCCAATATGCACCGCTCGGCCAATTCATGAGGAAATTGACAGGGGTGAATGGTTTTCTCGGGATGATTAGATTTTACGTTTGGAATGTCCCAGACGGGATCGTCGAGGAAAGCATTGGAAGCGGAAAACTCCCAATAGTCGGATGGATTTTTACCCTTAGGATTGCCGCTAGGCTTTCCGGCCCGCTGCTCACCCTTGGCACTGGAGTGCTTTTTCCCAGGATAAAGCTGCGGCACCCGAACCGGATCTAGGTTAAATTGGTATTCGTTTGATTTGGTAAACCACAAAAGCGTTTCATATCGTCCGCTAAAACGCTTCGTAGCGTGAAGCCCAAAATTAAATCGCCAAATTATGCGGTTTCGCAGCTGCATTCCAAGGTCTATAAACATTTCATAGAAATAGAAATCCAAGGGGTGAACCACCCCCTTATCTACATAATTTCCAGTCTGCCAGCAGATGCTGCCATCATCAGCAAGAACCCTATGGCATTGTTTAACTATAGGCTTCAGCCAAGCGAGATAGTCTTCGAGAGACATTTTCTTATCTCGCTCGTACTCCTTGCCGATATTGTACGGCGGAGACGTCACAATCAGTTTCGCGGATCCAGATTTTATGCGCTTGAGTGCTTGCAAGGCATCGTCATGAACTAACTGAACGTCAAGCTTCTCGTCGGCGCTCGTCATTAAATTCTGCAACCTTACCCCCTAGAACCATCAAATAGGTAACGAACGCCGCCCTACGAAACGGTTCGCAATATCAATCAAGCTCGCTGTTAAGCAAAAATGCGCACTTAGATCAATGTCAAGTTCGGCATATAGATACCGCAGTTTATCCACAAATTTCGATGAAGCCCCAATCCGGGCGCAAACAACGCCGCAAGCGAAGAAGATGGATTATTCCGTGTTTCCACAGGCACTATGCTTCAAATACCAACCTTGAGCTCACAGCCATCCGTGGGGGCACGTGAGGCTCGATAAAATTGGACGCCTCGAAGAACCGTCTGAATTCGGCATGATTTTGACGTGACCGCGCGGGAGGGCCCGGTGGACCTCTGTTTCCTGCTCCTGATCTTCTGATTTTCGGGTGATGGGCGGCCGGAGGGCTGGTTTCCGGCGTCACGCCGGCGCAGTTCGCCCCTCAAGCCAGGCGAGGCGTTGGAAATTATAGGCGAGGTTCGCCATTCCGATTTTGATGCGGGCGCGGGCGATGCCGATGGTGCGAACGACAAGCCGCATGCGGTGTTTCTGGCCGGCAAACACGTGCTCGACTGCTGAGCGCACGGCGGAGCGCTTCGCATTGGCCCTGGCGATGCGCTCGGGCATCGGCCGTCGTGGCTGCCTCTTCTGATGGATGTGGCTGGTGAACATGCCCTTGGCGAGGAAGGCCTCGTTCTTCTTGGACCGGTAGCCACCGATAGTCTTGCACATCTCGCTCCTGCTACGAATGTCTGCTTCTAGCGGCAGAGCACAAGCTGCGGAACGGCTAAGACGGGGCGTTTTCTGGCGCCCACGGTCCCGGGCGGACGCTTACCGTCAACGCCGCCTTCCGTCGGCGTTTACGACCGATGTCGGTTTGTCTGTTTGTTGTCGGCTTCGATCTTGAAGTACCCATCCGGCGGGTCCCGCCTTGTCGATGAGCTGAGGGACGGGTCTTAAGTGCGCTCGTAAGAGTGCGCTTTGGAGCGGTCGATGGGGCAGATCACAGTGTTTTCCGGGCCGGAGCGGCGGCGCCGTTGGAGCGACGAGGAGCGGCTAGAGATTCTGAACGAGGCGTTCGCTCCCGGCGCTTGCGTTGCCGAGGTTTGCCGGCGGTACGATATCTTGTCAGCGCTGATCTATACTTGGCGGCGGAAGCTGCGCGAGATGCAGGCTGAGCCGCAGGCCGATGATTTGCCCGCTCCCGATTTCGCCGCGGCCGTGATGATCGAGGATGCCGAGGGCGCGCACGCTGGTGGGCAACCGGCGATCGTCATCGACCTCGCGCGCGGCAAGCGGATCAGCATCTTTGCCTCCGCATCGCCGGCGCTGGTGGCATCGGCCTTGAAGGCGTTGCGATGATCCCTTCCGGCGCCCGTGTGTGGATTGCGATGGGTCACACGGATATGCGCAAGGGGATGCAGGGGCTGGCCTTGCTGGTGCAGCAGGGCCTCAAGCGCGATCCCCACGGCGGCGATCTGTTCGTGTTCCGCGGGCGGGCCGGATCGCTGGTGAAGCTCATCTGGCACGATGGGCTCGGCATGTCGCTCTACGCCAAGCGGCTCGAGAAGGGTCGCTTCGTCTGGCCATCGGCCAAGGACGGGATGGTGTCGCTGACAGCCTCGCAACTCGCCTGCCTGCTCGACGGGATCGACTGGCGGAACCCGCAGTATTCCTGGCGTCCGCAGAGCGCTGGATAGGGGCGTCGTTTTCTTCTCCAGCGAAGCATTTTGCGCTTCATTCGGACGAGTTTCTGTGATTCCATCGCGGTCATGGAAGCCGCCGTCTCGCCCCTTCCTGACGATATCGAAGCGCTCAAGGCGCTGCTGGCGAGTGCGACCCAGCGGGCCAATGAGGCCGAAGCCAAGCTCGCCAATGCCCATGCCCGGGAGAGTGCCACCGAGGCGGTGATCGCGCACCTCAAGCTGCAGATCGCCAAGCTCAGACGCGAGCAGTACGGCGCGAGCGCTGAGCGCACCCGCCGCCTGCTAGAACAGATGGAACTGCAGCTCGAAGAGCTTGAGGTCGATGCGGCCGAGGACGATCTTGCTGCCGAAGTCGCGGCTGAGAAGACGGCGACCGTCACCGCCTTCGAGCGCAAGCGGCCGGTCAGAAAGCCGTTTCCCGAGCATCTGCCTCGCGAGAGGATTGTGGTGCCGGCACCGTGCTCTTGCCCGGCTTGCGGCGGGAGCCGGCTGTCCAAGCTTGGCGAGGACGTCACCGAGACGCTCGAGGTGATCCCGCGTGCCTGGAAGGTCGTCCAGACCGTGCGCGAGAAGTTCTCCTGCCGGGACTGCGAGACGATCACGCAGCCGCCCGCGCCCTTCCACGTCGTGCCGCGTGGCTGGGCTGGCCCCAGCTTCCTCGCCATGCTGCTGTTCGAGAAGTACGGCCAGCACCAACCCCTCAACCGCCAGGCGGAGCGCTTCGCTCGCGAGGGCGTACCACTGAGCACTTCGACGCTCGCCGACCAGGTTGGTGCCGCTGCCTTCGCGCTGATGCCGCTCTATCGCCTCATCGAGGCACACGTCCTCGCTGCCGAGCGATTGCATGGCGACGATACGACCGTGCCTGTCATGGCCAAGGTGAAGACCGATACCGCCAGGCTATGGGTTTACGTGCGGGATGATCGACCATTCGCCGGCGCCGATCCGCCCGCGGCGCTGTTCCACTACTCGCGCGATCGGCGCGGCGAACATCCAAGGGCGCATCTCGCGTCCTGGTCAGGGATCCTGCAGGCCGATGCCTATGGCGGTTACGGCGAGCTTTATGCTCCCGGTCGTTTGCCTGCGCCTGTGCATGAGGCCGGCTGCTTTGCTCACGCGAGGCGCAAGTTCTTCGAACTGGCCGACGTCGCCAGCGCAGCCCGCAGAAAGAGCCGCCGCGATCATGCCGGCATGATCTACCCGATCGCGCTCGAAGCCGTGCAGCGGATCGATGCCCTGTTCGATGCCGAGCGCGGCATCAACGGCCAGAACGCCGACGAGCGCCTCGCCGTACGCCGCGAGTTGAGCGGGCCCCTAATGGCTGAGCTCCACGCTTGGCTGACCAGCCAGCTCACCAGGCTGTCGCGCAACCACGATCTCGCCAAAGCCATCAATTACATGCTGCGACGTTGGGATGCCTTCGCTCACTTCCTCACCGACGGGAGGGTCTGTCTGACCAACAACGCGGCAGAACGTGCGCTGCGCTGCGTGCCACTAGGCCGCAAGGCCTGGCTGTTCTGCGGATCCGATCGCGGCGGCCAGCGCGCGGCGGTCCTCTACACCCTGATCCAGACTGCTCGCCTCAACAACGTTGATCCGCAGGCGTGGCTCGCAGATGTGCTCGCCCGCATCGCCGAGCATCCAGCCCGCAAACTCGACGAACTGCTGCCTTGGAAATGGCTGCCCGCACGGCGCTCCATCACCACTTGATCAGAGCTGCGCCGTGGCTTTCACCGGATGGCTACCGAATTCGTCAGCCGGAATCTGGATTTGGGCCTACACGAACGGCGTGACGCTGGACTTCTCCCGGCCCGGCAAGCCCACCGACAACGCCTACATCGAAACATTCAATGGGCGCTTCCGCGCGGAGTGCCTGAGCACTCACTGGTCCTGACACTTGCAGATGCCCGCGAAAAGTTGGAGGATTGGCGCAGGTACTACAACGAGGATCGGCCGCACGGTGCCATCGGCAACAAGCCCCCGATCACGCTGGTGAAATCCGGTGACGCGCCCAGCCCGTCACCGTGAACTTGGCCGGGAAACTCTAACCCGGGGTGGTCCAGAGAATGGTGTCGGATCAGTTCGAAATGAGCAACATCGCCACCGCTGCTTGATCACCGAAATTACATGCCAAACCCGCCACGGCCGCTCCACCGCCACGTGGGGGATTTTTACCGCTTACTCTATACCGATGATCGTCAGCGGCTCGCCGCTGTGATCGAAGGGCGGGATGGCGCGCAGGTCGGCGCGATCGACGAGACGCTCGCGCGGGGGAAGGTGGCGCCAATCGCCATCCCCGCACCCGTCAGGGCCGCAGGGATGGCGATCGAGTAATCCCTATCCTGTCAGCACTGCATCAACATCGTAGCCGTTATCGCGTATTTTCTTCGCATCGGCTTCGCCAAGCTCGGCTGCACGATCAATCCATCGGCGCATCTCGTCGCCGGAACCACGTTCCCGAGCTATCATCGCTAAGTTCCACGCCGCATCAGCGCTATCGAATTCATTGGCTTTGAGAAGCCACGGCAACGATAAATCCGTCGTCTCGGGCTTCTCTGAAAGATAAAGCCCAAGATAAAGAATAGCCGATTTACTTCCTGCTTCCGCTAAATCCTGAAGGGCTCGCAGACCCCGCTCTCTGTCATTAGCAACAAGCCTGACGATCGGCTCTATTTTACTATCAATTTCTGGGACAAAGCTCATCTTTCACCTATTGTGTGACTAGGCCGCCGAAAATAAGGCCGGGAATGGTGATCTCTGGGGCAAGTACCAAGCCGCCCACAATGACAATACCACCACCAAGCACAATCAGAGGCGTGTAGTTCGAACTCTGCGGACCAAGCCGAGGATCATCAGGCCACGGCTTGGGTCCGCTTAGCTTGCCAGTCTGTGGGTCTTTTATTTGGCCGAAACCTGGTTTTCCAGGCACAGGCTTCATGTGCTTATTGGGATTAGGAGTGCCCTTGTTGCTCCCGGCGTAGCCGCGCTCACCTCTTCTGCTCTCAAGAACGGAGCCACCATTTACATTTTGCGGCGTTTGCGGCGTTTGCGGCTTTTGCGGCCGCTTTGCGCCAACCACAATCACGTTTCCGCCGGAATTACCTCCAAGTGATTCTCTAGACTTCGTGTCTAGCAATTGCCTAGCATCACCGGGTCCCAAGCACCATGAAGCGTCTTTACCGCATGCACGTATGACGATTTCGTTATCTTTGAGACCGGTTGGATCTGTTGAATTTACCGGATCACCATGGACGTAATCATAAAGATTCAGGCCATCTGCATAACCGATCGGATCGGTTTGCAGGAAGCGTCCCAAGGTCGGGGAATAGGTGCGAGCCTTGAAGTTATACATTCCCAGCTCGGGGAACCAGGTTTGGCCCGTAAACTGGAACCGACCAATGTTCGTAGACGCCGGAATACCGTACTCGTCATAGCTATTGGCCGCAATCAAATTGCCTGATGCGTCGCTCACCGCGATGATCGATCCGCGCTCATCAGCCTGAAGGAAGCGGCGATCGGCGGTACCCGCTCCCTCATACCAGGTAATTACCTCATCGCTGCCTGGCAACGGCACATAGCGTCGCAGCACGCTGCCGTCAGAACCGGAGAGTTCTGTTACCAAGTTCTGGCCCGCATAGACCATGCGGGTGGTAGCGCCCGCAGTATAAGACTGCAGGCGGCCCATCGGGTCGTAAGCCATGGAAACGCCGGGCGCCGAGACCAGTTCGTTGAGTTTGGAGTATCCATAAGTCGATGATCCGGAATTCGTCAGATTACCTCTAGCATCGTAGGCATATGCCAGACCACCAACACTTGCATATTGATTCAGACCGTTGGCAGCATAGGCGCGGCTGCCATTGTATATTCCGCCAAAAGCATAGGCGTCATTGCTTCTGCTCAACCCCATGATCTGCGATGCGGGATTGTAGCTGATCTCACTGCCAACAGCGCCGATCTTTCCAATTACCAGGTCTCCTGTCGTGCCCGCCAAGTCGATTTGAAGGCCACTGAGCCGGCCGATCGGATCCCAGGCATACGTGCGGCTCGTTCCGTTCCCGTATGCAACCGAGGATCGACTTCCCAGCGCATCGTAGCTGAACTGAGCCAGGACCCCAATTCCGCTGGTGGCCCCGTTCTCCGCCACGCGAGTCAGCCCGCCCGCATTGTCGTAGGTATAGTCGGCATAGAGCACGCCATCGCCCCACGAAAGGCGAGTCAAATTGCCTGCAAGATCATAGGTATATGACATGGAGCCATAAGCCTGCGTTTCCGACTTGAGTCGACCTAGCGCGTCATACGCATTGATCAAAGATGTCCCGGACTTTTGTGTGACGGTGGCTTGACCAACCAGATTGTAGCTCAAATTTGTGGTCGTCTCGCCATCTGGCGTACTCGATGCAAGGCGCCCTAGCCCATCGTAGCCCAGCGCTATATTCGAACCATCTCGCAACCGTACCGACGTGATTTGGACATTGTCCCCATAACTGAGTTGCTGGTAATCGGTGCTGGAACTGGCGTTGCCTCCTTTTGTCGCAATGGGATACCGCGTTTTTGAAAGCCGATCGAAGCCATCATACTCATAGGTTGTGAGGTTGCTCTCACCGTCCTTTATGCTCTGCAACAGACCATTTGGGGTATACGTCCTGGTGCTCAGCGAGGGTGTCAACGAACCGAACCCTTCCGTGACATTCCACAGATGACCCGCGCTGTCATAGGTAATCAGGGACACGCGATCCGCACCGCCTACTCCGGCGGTCGGCGAGCAGGCATCGGTTGTCGCACCAACATTCAGACGGGTCACAACGCATTTGACGCGGCCCATATTGTCATAGCTTGCTTGCGACAACGCAAAGACGGTTCCGCCCGCTGTGATACTATTCGAAATTGGCCGGGCGTTCGCGTCAAACCCAGTGGTGTAAGTTTCCAAGGGTTGGAATGCCGCCCATGCAGCATCGCTCTGAGCCGTGACGGTACCCAGTTCCTGTTGTTTGACCTGGCCGTCTGCATTGTACGTTACGCGTATCGCGCGCGGGGTTCGTGTCCCGGCGCCGTCCGGATCCGGACTGATGATCCCTATTTGCTGACGTGCAAGATCATATTTGTAGACGGTAACATCGTTGCTACCTGCGAGCGGACCATCTACCGCTATAACATTACCGACATTGTCGTATGTGTACGCCGTCGTCGCACTGAGGGAACCGTCGCCAGCGGCAATTGTCGAGCTTCGAACCAGGAGATTATTGGCGGTTCCAGCAGACTGCGGGCCGTAATCGACCGTCGATTTGCGTTCGTTTGCAGTGCCGACGCAATTGGCCGGGTCTGTACTGCTAGCCGACAGGCAGGTCGATTGCCCCGTAAGGACGTACCGTCCAATACCGGAAGCTACGACAGATCCAGCACTGTTCTTGAAATAGGCCTGCATCGGCGTGTACGTGTAGCGCAATTGCGGTCGAACCCCACTCGGATCTGCAGGTTGCGTTACCGAGAGTACGCCGCCGTGAGTGGCATCATATGTGTAATCAGTTTGGCGACCGAGGGCATCCTTCGTCCAGGAGGGCTGATTGCAGCTCGCGCCCGTCGTACAGGAGGGGTAGCCGGCGCTTGTGACCAGATTGGGCAGACCGGAGCCCTCCTTGGCAACTTGCGTCGTCTTGACCACGTTTCCACGCGTATCATATTCGTACTGTGTGTAGCCGGCAGTCGGTGTGGAACCATTCATTTTGCCTTCTGGCGAAATGGCGTACTGGAGCCGTCCATAGCTATCGTAGATATACCTGGTTACATTGCCGGCTTCGTCCGTCACCGATGTTGGCAAGCCGACATTCGTGTCGGAAACGATTGTCCGTATCGTCTGATCGGGATTTGTCCGTACCATCGTCATGGTCGTTCCCGACAACGAAAATGCGTACTGATAGGTCAGATCTTCGACAACGACCGATTTTACGCGAAGCGAGCTGTCATAGCGCACAGTCTTGTTGGCGCTGCTCGCGCCAGGCCTCTGAAACAGGGTGTATGCGCCTTGCGCATCAGAGGTGTTCGTGACTGACGTTGTTCTGCCCAGTAAATCAGTGGCCGAAGTCGTTGGACTGATCGGAGAAGCCGACATCGTTACTGACGGCCATGTCTGTGAGTATGCGCAGGTGCCTTGCGCCGGCGGGCAATAGTCAATGGCCAGGTTTATGGCATCGACGCGCTGCAGCTGTCTCCACGACAACGCGTTCAACGACGTAGTGGGGTCGTCATTTTTAAGGTATTCGTAATGAAGCTGGTATCCATCCGAGCTCGTTACGCTCTGAAGGCGGGTGAGGTAGACATACTGGGATGCGTTGCAGGCCGTATCCACGTTCTGGCAATACGATGTCGTCATCCACTGGAGGTTTATTTCGCGATTGTTCGGGTAGGCGATTTTTGTGAGGCGCTGAAGTTGAAAACCCGGTGTACTGGTCGCCGTGTACCCCCAGGTATAACTCGTGCCATCCGCAAGGGTGAGTACATATGTCGAGCCGTTCAAGACGAGAGTGGCACCCTCTCCGTCGAGCGCGGTAAAGGTGCTTCCCGATCGCGAAAAGCGCATCGACGCACGCCCATCTGCCCCAAGATACTCGGCAGAAACCGTGGATGAACCTGTCCCTGTTCCATAAATTCGCAAGTCGTAGCTTTGATCTGGTCCAAGGCCGCCGTTCAACGCATAGGTCAGTTGGCTATCGCCGGCACCTATTGACAGCACCGTTGACGCCGACGACTGCTTTCCCGTCGCAACGTTTACACCGTTCTCGTCGATCTTGAAACGTACAGGTGCGGCAGTGCCATCATCGGTTTGCGCTTGAACCTGCCCACTCCATAAGCCCGCAAGCAACGTCGATGTGAAGAGAATATGGCGAAGAGAAGTTTTGGAAGGCCGCATTACATGATCCACTGTAACATTCCCCGGAATAATCGCGTTGCGGGACCCGTCTGGGCCGCGTGATTTCGGCACAGGATACAACCGCATTGCGACGTTAAGCTGAGTATTCGAGCCTGCCATCGAATGACGGCAGGAGGTGATGTCCGTTACTGGCAGACCTTGCGAGGTCCCGCCGGCCCGGACACTGTGAATGACGCAGTGCCGTTGGTGATAGCGCCGTTCCCATTGGCACGAACCGAATACGGAACTGTGAATTTGTCCTTCGTACCCGGCTCGCATGCCGCTGCCTGAGGGATGGATTCAGCCGTATAGGTGACGCTCTGCCCATCCGCCGCGATCGTTGCGCTTCCCGTATTTGCGGGAAGCGAGAAGCTCACGATCGTTGCAGAGTTGCCGCTCAGATTCACGAGGGTGGTAATCGGGATCGAGGTAACCGACGCACTTGAAAAACCCAATGAGGGATTGAGCGCGGTCATAGGCGGCATGTCATTTGCCTTGATAGTGCCGCTCGCCTGAGCAACGCTGATTGTACCGCCCGTAGGATTATTCAGATTGAGCAACACCGTCTCGTCAGCCTCGTAGGACGTGTCGTCGATCGTCGCGACCGAAACAGTTTTGCTGTATTCGCCGGGCCCAAAAGTCAAAGTACCTGACGTTGCGACATAGTCGGAGCCGGCAGCGGCGCTGCCGTTCGCAGTCGCGTAACTGACGCTCGTCGTGGCCGTCGTCACGTTCGACTTGGTCACCGTGAAAATAAGCGGACTGCCTTCATCAACCGCAGCCGCGTTCGCTACAGCGAATGTAACCTGAACGAAATCATTGTCGACAATGGTACCCGTGCCGGAAGCCCTTGATATCGTCCCGCCAGATGCTTCGGATAGATTGACTGTAAACGTTTCGTTGCCTTCGATGAGTGCGTCATCGACGGTTGCGACCGAAATGGTTTTCGACGTCTCGCCCGGAGCGAATGTCAGTCTGCCCGAGTTTGCCGCAAAATCGCTGCCGACCGTGGCGGTCCCGCTTGCTGCGCTGTAGGCCACAATAACGGGACCACCTGAAGGCGCCGACAGCGAGACCGTAAAGACAAGAGTTCCGCCCTCAGTTGCACTGGCATCTGAAATTGAAACACCAGGCTTGGCGGGCGCGTTTTGCACGCCATAGCTGGAGCGATTGCCGGCGTTGTCATAGCTGACGGCCGTTGCAACGCCATTATTGACGGTTCCGCTTCGGCTTACCGAAGTGACGCGGCCAAGCGAGTCGTAGCCGTAGTTAATAGTCTCACTCGCAGACACGGAAGATGCCAAGCTTGTCGCGAGAACCAATGTGCTAATGCTTCTCAACAATTTTCAATCCTGTGCTGAAGCAACCGCAAAACCTCGAGCCATCGGACTCGACGTGTGCGGTAAGTGGCGGAATTTGTTGTGCTTAAAGACTGAGGAGTTCAACGGAGTATGAACGCCCTAATATTGCCCAAAAGGCGACTAGTCTTTAGTATAGATAGAGCCCGCGGCTTGCGCATTCGTTAAAATTGCGGTGCCGAAAGACTTGATCTTCTAACAAATGCAAGCATCTGCAGCCAGCACAAGTGGTAATGTTGCTAGTAAACAGCATGAGACCATTGGATGTCGCCCCCTCAACAGCTCGAAACATTTCAACCAGGCTACATCGCCAATTTGGCGCTGTGGTGAAATTTGAGCACCCCTTAAATTGATATGAAAAATGCGCTGGATGTCAATGTAGACTGATCAGTGCCTTAGGTTAGCTAATTATATGGTATTGCGCTATGTTTAATAGAACAAGTCTGTGCATGTTGTTCTGGTTGCGACCAAGCAGGAGCATCGGCTTGACCTCGCGCATCGAGCATCTCAATGCAGTCGGTCTATTAACGCCTATCGTCCTGCCAATTGAGCTTGTCGGAGGGCTGAAGGTTATTGCGCTATGCTTGAAAAAATATCCGTGCTTGGCATGGAATTTTGGTAGGTTTTAACAGGAAGATTGGTTGTACCGACGCTAGTTGCCGTATAACTGCGCGATTGCCCGCTGCGTCATAACCTATCGCATGTGTCTCGCCATTATTCGGACGCAGGATTTCGCTGCATTGATTGGCGCTCCAGTGCGTCGTGTGTGTAAAGTGGTAGTTGCCTTGAGCACTGCTCCAGTCGATGGAAATGTGGTCGCCAGAGAATCGCCAAATTACAGAAAATCAAACACTTAAGTTAGGATCCAATGGATGTTCAAGTCGCAGGCGACCAACTGTTAATAGCTGAGCTGGCGCAGGTAATTGCATTTCAAATTTTTAATCGCGTTATCCACCCCAAACTAGTGAGTGGGAACGGCGGCCCCCGCATAAGGATCTAAGTTGGAGGACGGAGAGTAGGTTGGACTTACGGCCGAACTTGGCGGTGCAACAAACGCGACCTCGGCATTCGGTTGTGGTCGTTCGAGGCGGAAGAGGATCGCTACAATGTAAGGCACTGAAAACAATAGGAAGCAGCCCAGAAGAGTCTTTGCACTACGCTGGACAGGAAATCGACCTTCCAACATCAAGACGCCGATCACCGCAATGGCAAGGCCACCAATCGTGAGTGCAATTGAACCGGTCAGAAGGCTTGCCAGCCA
>NZ_SLVB01000020.1 GCF_004341845.1 Novosphingobium sp. PhB165
CTTTTCGATGACAAATCGGTTCGAGTGGCAGACTTGCCTGTCCACTGATCAAGATTGAGCCTTTCCTAAACAGGCCATTCCTGGAGTGCCGGCACTTGCCGGCCCGAAGGGCCGTATGTGGGACATTGCGGACATGACTTCCGTTGCTAAAGTCGTACGATGTCTCTTGAGATTGCTATCCCGGTCGCTCTTTTCGGCGTACCGATCTATGATCGGCTATTAACCTCGCACGCTGCGTCATTCATGCCCAGCCTCAGGTACAGCTATACGCCGTTCACTAGGCTTAGATGGTTGAGTTGCATCGTTCTTTTGATCGGTACTTTCATCACGTTCTTACTGGCCGAGCCTCCGGAGCAGAGAATCTGGGTGGGATTACCGTGGCTGGCTGCGATGTTCTTCCATGGTGTTGTTGCCATGGCCGACCTAGTTCGGCAACGGCGGGACGCAGCTACTAGGCCTCACGGCAACTAACCCCAGCAAAGCCGAATGGCAGGCTTTCAGCGTTTTAATCGGAAATCTGCCATTCCGGACACGCCGACATTGCAAATACTCTGCGGGCGTCAATGCTCGTCAAACTCCGCGCACAGTGTAAGGTGTTTCCATGTATCTGTTGCCTATCGCCGTTGCGGTATCACTCGCAGCCCTTGCACAAAGTGCTACGATTGACTGCCATGCCCGGCCGTCCGATTTTTTGAGTGGCGAACAATACTGGAGCGGCATACCAGCGGACGTGGAAACTCCGGTGAAGAACCGGATTTATGTCCTGAAGTCAGGGGAAATTACCTAGAACCATTACCCCCTTACTATTGATGAGCTGGATTATTTATTAAAGCAAGTTCGCAACTCCGGTTATCACCCCCTGACCCAATTTGAGTGGGATGATAGAGCCCCGTGCAGTAGCATTGAACTCGTGCGCAGCATGATGCGACAGCGGCTAGGATGCGCCCATTCACGAAATTGTATGGAAGGGGCGGATCCGCGAGCAGTGCTTCCGCCTAGCCGCCCCTAACGTCCGCTTCCCCAACTTTCCGACTTTGAGGGCGCCTGATTCGGTTGCCGAGAGAGGTCGGTCATTCAGCCGAAGGGCTGCTTTTCAAGATTTTAACCTGCAAGGGGCCTGTTCGGAGCCGCCGACATAGCGGTCGCCGCGATCTAGCGGTATCAAGGGGCTACTGGGAGAGCAGCCTTGAGCATGACGTTCTTAATCACCATCGGTTCAGCCGTTATCATCGCGTTGCTCGTCGCCGATTTTCTGTTCTATCGTTTGATAATCCGGGCCTTGTTCGCACTGGTTGACCGTCTGCCACCTTACCGGCCGGGCGGGCGCTACCGATCACAAGCGGAACCCGAAAAGTATGCGTCACTGCGCAGGCCACGGAACGGCAGCTAACCCCAAACATGCCTGCCATTCGGCTCGCTCAGCGGCATCCTGAACAGCAGACATTCCGCGCGCCATCCAAACTCACGCAAATCCGCGATTTTCGGTGTATGTTACTGTTGGTAGACTTAAAATATCGAGGAATTCGCCTTTGGACGGCCTAAGGTAGACTTAGGCCGTCATTCCACTAAAAGTGACATTTCCGCACTCGCCGACCTTGCGATCAGTCGGCGGTCGAAGCAAACTCCAGCAATGACAGCCTATGCAGCAGTTGATCCGGCTATAGACGCTTGGGCGCAAGCGACGGTCAAAAAGCTCTTTACCGACTGGGCGGATCAGCCCGCTAGGTTCGCTTACCTGCCGGGACTACGGCCGTTCGAGTGTTTTCAAATCTCAATAGACCCGCCCTTTTGCCGGTCGTATTGTTGTATCGGCTCGATCCGTCGATACCGATGACGAAAGCGAGTTCGATGAGTGCTGGGAGGGAGCAACTGACGCGCTTCCCATTCTCCTCGCAAAGGCGACCGCTACTGTTCAGAAGTGGGTGCACCGTCCAACGGTGAACGGCGGCTAACCCCGACAAAGCGGAATGGCGGATTTTCGGAGTTTTAACGGAAAACCTGCGGTTCCGGAGCCGCCGACGTTGCGGACCTATTGCCATCGCATTACCCCCCGTGTGGGGAGTTCAAGATGGTAGATGATGTAATCGCCGAACGTATGTTCATGGTTGATGGCTGCGAGGTTTTTTGCAGGTTCTTTAAGCCGGAACGGGATGGAAGCGATTTCTCCTGTCGCTACGTCATAGATTGGCCCGATAAGGCAAAGGCTCGCTACGTCCTTGGCGTTGACAGCATTCAAGCGCTGCTGCTTGCGATGCAGTCCGCCCACGTAGATCTCTTAATGGTGCGGAAGGATGATGGAGCCAGCGTTATTTGGCTGGACAGGGAAAGCTTAGGCCTGCCGCTGTCTCAAGGCCTTCGAGACTTGGATCCAGACGGTTATTTCTGAGTCAGTCCCCCCCGACATGCCGGTCATAGAGATGGCATCGCGAGCGCACTGAATTCGGAAGGACAGCATTGCGCGATTTCAATCCAAAACCGGCCATTCCGGACACGCCGACGTTGCGGACATGGGTGACAGCCGATACGCCGCTTCCGACGGGGAGGCGCGGATGAGGCTTATTGAATTAATTGCGCGGGCGTCGGGGTGGACCGCCGAGATTACTACGATCTACGTCACTGAGCCGTGGTCGTGTGAAGCCGAGGCAATTCTCGTATCACCTGCGCCGGACACTACAGAGCCGACGGAACGGGACGGTAGGCGCTACTGCTATTTTCTTGAGACCTTTATCGCTCGTGAGGTCTTGGATTGCCTTGACGGCGCCCCCGCAGAACGGTGCGAACGGTTGATCGACTACGCGCGAAGCGACGCCTGACCAGCGTCCGCTCCCCCAACAACTAGGCTGTAGGACGGATGCGGCATCTGGCCAGAAGTCGACTGTCTTCTTTCAAGGCTTAAATCTGAAAGCGGGCCGGCGGTAGAGCCGCCATTGCAGAAATTTCGAGTTCGTGGACATGTCTGGCCTAAATTCAACTTAATGGAACAAATTGGCGATGGGTACGAGAAGTGTTGGAACCACATATCAAATGCCCACTCCGGAGGGCCTAGCTTATCTTCAGCATGTGGGTTGCCATCCAACCTTCGGCGACGTGATTGCGGTGTTTGACGACATCGATTTAACGCATTTCCGGTTTTCTATTTTGTTTCCAATTGGATCGGCCGCGAGACGGAAAATGGTCACGCGCCTAGGCCGGGCCGATATCCCCCAGCGCTTTCAAAAACTCATCATGCGATACCCTTTGGGCCCCCTCGGGCAACCAACCGGGTGGATGATCGTGGACGGCGAAGAGAGACACCGCACGGAAGTGCTAACAGCCGAGCAGAAACTCTATGTGCTGGCTTTTGCGGTCAACCTCGCCAAGCTTGAAGAACTGATATCGTTAGGTTGGACAGAAGGGCAGCCGTTCCCCGACTGAGAAATCCAGAGTTGACGAGCATGTCTGCTCTCTCCAACTTTTCCGCCGTTAAGGGGAAAAGAGGTTTTTGGTTGATGTTTGCCGAACTGGATGCTGATCTCAATGGTGACCCAGTCCTGGTCGCGGGGCCTGCACTTGAAAGTCAGATAGACGCTATTCAAGCATTCGCGGGATTTCCGCTGTCTCCTAGCTACCGTGAATTTGTGAAGCGGTTCGGCGCCGCTCTTGTGGGTCCATATCCCGTCTATGGAAGTGGTGCTTCTGATGCCATGAGCAAAGACGATGCTTCTGTAATTGATGTTACCAAGCGCTTCAGATCAGATGGTTGGCCCTATTCTGACAGGTCGCTGGTCGTTTCGACTGATCACGCGGGAAATGCGATCATGTTGGATGAAAAAGGTTCGATTCATCGGTACGACCATGATGCAGGAACGATCGAATTTATTTCGTCGTCGTTCGAAAGCTTCGTGCAATGGTGTCTTACCAAGTAATCGAACGAGTGTCCGCTTCCCCCAATTTCCGTCATTCAGCGCCTGCTCAGGGACTTCCCGATAGCTGCCAATCGTTCAGGCAATTTGTCCTGGCGGCGTAGCAATGCAGACCGACCGCTTTCGGGATCATCAAAGCAGCTGCCGAATGACTGAATCGGGCGCGTTGCTGACCTGAGCGTCACGCCGAAATCGGCCCTGCATGCCGCAAAAAGTCAATGGCATGCACTCCTCACTCTATCGAGGACAGGATTTCCCCTGCCCGGATCGTCAACGCGACTTTTGAAAAAGTTGTCACATCCAGCGCCGGGTCGCCATCGAGCAAAACCATGTCGGCTGCCTGTCCCGGCACGATCCGGCCCCGCTCATGGGATTGGCCGAAGCGCCGCGCCGGGGCGGTGGTGAGGGTCGTCAGCACATGACGCCAGTCCATCGCCTGTCCCAACAGACGGTACTCCGCGCTTGGGTCGAACACATCCATGAAGCCGGCGTCAGTGCCAAACAGCACTTCGCCACCGCCTTCACTCAGCGCGCGCACCTGCTGGACGACAGTGGCAACCGGCGTGCTGTCCGATGGATAGACTTCGAACAGCATCATCGTCGGCACCAGCGCGACATGGGCTACCACCAACTTGCGCACTTGCGCCGCATCCCAGGGCCCCGCGATCGGCGTTGCATGGGCGAGCACATCGACGCCGTTCTCCACTGCCGCGTTCATGCCCTCGTTATTGGTGGGATGTGCGAAGACCGGCAGGCGATGGCGATGCGCTTCGGCCGTCAGCGCGCGGATCTCGTCGGCCGGCATGACCATCACCTCTTCAGCACCAAGGATCGCGCCGGTGAACAGCTTCACGCCATCGACGCCCGCCTCCGCCTGCCGATCCAGTCGCGCCACGGCTTCCGGCGTCGAGCGTATCTCGGGGATCGCGATATGCTCGGCCTCATAGACCGGCCGGGCATAAACCGGAGTGCCATCCTTCGGAAAGAACGGATCGCCCACCGTCAGTATCTGCGGTCCGGCAATGCGACGCTCCGCGATCATACGGCGGAGCGTTGTGGCGCTGGCGGTGCTGGAGGTGAGATCGAAAACCGTGGTGAAGCCCCAACGCGTGAACATGTCGCGCAGTTGCCCCTCCAGCTTGGCAGGTTCTGCCACTTTCGGATGGAGCAAGTCATGCGTCATCAGATGGACGTGGCTGTTCCAGAACCCCGCGACGAGCGTACGCCCCGTGCCCGAGACGACCTCCAGCCCCTGTGGCACCGCCACCTTCCCGCGCTGCCCGACGGCTGCAATCCGGCCATCGCGGATGATCACGACACCATCGTCGAGCGCCTTTGCCTGCGGATCGGTGTAGATCCGCGCGCCAATTATGGCGAAGTCCTCCGCCAGAGCAGGTTCACTCATACACCACGCGGCCAGACACGCCGCGACCATTGCCAGTCTATTCATGCACACCCCTGTCGGCCACCGCACCGCGGCCAGCAGGCAATGGAGCGCAATGCGGGGCGGGGCGCAAGCTAGCATCCACCCCCGGCCAATGAGCGCGCAGGAGAAAACGCGAGGCTTCTGGCAACGACAGCCTAAGGGAAAGCCGCTAGTTTGGTTGAAGATCTGAGATGGGCGCCTTTCCGTCGTCGACCCTTGTCGGCCATTCAGCTGCCGATACTCCGTTCCCAGATACGGTCGGTCCGCTTTATCATTCTGAACGCCGAAGGCTGGCCGTGAAGAGACTGGCGGCTTTCGGATGGTGGTGGCGAAATAGCTGTCGTTCCGGAGCCGCCAACATTGCAGTCATTGTCAGCGCGCCAGATCGAGCTAACCTGATGCGATGATCGAGTTTGAGCTTCACGCCGCTGCCTGGAAGTCCTCGGATGATTTTTATCAGGCGCTGCTGCCCGTTCTGGGAGCGCCCGATTGGCATGGACATAACCTCGACGCCTTAGAGGACAGCATTTTCGCGGGCGAGATCAACAAAGTGGATCCGCCGTTCCGCATTGTCGTCTATGGCGCCAGCAATCTGCCGGTCTCTCTCAAAGCGACCTTGTTGAAGACGGCTCAAATGTTCAAGGAAGGTCGAAGGGTATCGGGGGCTGACGCATATTTGGAGCTTCGACCTTAGAGGCTGTTTGGAAAATCGGTGACAGGGGTTGCCGAGTGGATCTGTGTCTGATTCAGGCTGCGCATGTGGACCCAGCATAGCCGAGGGCGAATGGCCCAGATTGCCAAGAAGACGAAGCGTTATCCCAGTGATCTGACCGATGAGGAATGGGATCGCCTAGCGCCCCTGATGCCCAGGCCGGGCCGCCGGGGACGTCCACGCGAAGTGGATTTTCGCGAGGTGATCAACGCCGTGCGCTACCTTGTTCGTTCGGGCTGTGGCTGGCGAATGCTGCCGATCCACTTCGGGGCATGGCAGACTGTCTATGGCTGGTTCCGGGAATTGGCTCGCAGGTTCCTGTTCCAGACAATCCACGACATCGAACTGATGCTCGATCGCGAGCGCCAGGGGCGGGAGGCCAGTGCGAGCGCAGCAGTGATCGACAGCCAGTCGGTCAAAGCACCATCGGCAGAAAAGCGTGGGTTCGACGCAGGCAAGAAGGTTGTCGGACGCAAACGACACATAGCCGTCGATACCGATGGACGGTTGCTAATGGTCAACCTGACCACTGCAGACATCTCGGACTGCGCGGGTGCCCAGACTATCCTGGATGGAATCCGCAAACGCTGGCCCTGGATCAAACATCTCTTCGCCGATGGCGCCTATGACCGCCTGAAACTCATGGACAAGGCCAGCTATCTGGATTTCGTCGTCGAGGTAATCCGGCGCAGCGATCAGCAGCGGGGCTTCAAGGTCCTGCCCCGGCGATGGGTCGTCGAGCGGACCTTTGGCTGGATGATCCGATGGCGCCGATTGGTCCGTGATTACGAGAAGCGCATCGACGTCTCGCAGGCCATGATCCTCGTCGCCATGGGCGGGAATCTCCTACGCCGAAACGCTCACCCCTGATTTTCCAAACAGACTCTTACGCCCCCGCCAAGGCGATCCCATACCCGCGCAATAAGATTGCAATCCTTTGCACAACATCGACACGATCGCTGCAAGCGCGAAACATGCTTGACACATTGTGATTTAAGATATCGTATACCGTGTACTACGCGGAACAGCGCGTGGAACAGGGAGCATTATCAATGGCTTTTCAGAGGTCCTCCGCAGCGCGGCTGCGGACTCTGCTGATGCTGGGCAGTTTCGGCATCAGTTCGGCAGCATTCGCCCAGACACTTCCCGCCGATGCGGACAAAACCCCCGCTGCAGCGAAGGCCGACGACATCGTTGTCACCGGTTCGCGCATCCGCCGCGCCGCCACCGACAGCCCCGCGCCGATCGCCGTGGTCGATGCCGGTCAGATCAAGGCCGCCGGCACGCAGAACATCGCGGACGTCGTCAACCAGCTGCCCGCGCTTTCCATCACCCAGACCAACCAGACCAGCAACCTGGCCGGCAATGCCGGCGTCAACGCACTCGACTTGCGCGGCATGGGCACGCAGCGCACGCTGGTCCTCGTCGACGGTCGCCGCCAGGTAGCGGCCATTCCGGGCACATCGGCGGTTGACCTCAGCAACATTCCCTCCAGCCTCGTCCAGCGGGTGGAAGTGATCACCGGCGGCGCTTCGGCGCTTTACGGCGCGGATGCCGTGGCCGGCGTCGCCAACTTCATCCTCAAGAAAGATTTTTCGGGGATCGAGGCGAATACCCGCTACAGCGCATCGACGCGCGGCGACATGGATACGTACGGCTTCGACCTTCTCGCCGGCGCCAATTTCGCGGACAATCGCGGCAATGTGACCGTCTACGGCTTCTTCGAGAACACGCCCGGCACCGTCAGCGGTTCGGACCGCCCGTGGACGGCGGACGGCTATCCGATCTATGCGCGCACCAGCAGTTCGACGCCCTATTTCATTCAGGACCACGTCCGCAACATCAACTCGTCGGACTCGGCGCAGCTGGTGCTGGGCGGCAAGCTCTACTCGGTCGATCGCACCACCGGCGCGCTGCGCGATCCGATCCTTGGCCCCGGCGGCTTCGTCAACGCCGTGCCCACCAATCTCAATACCGCCACCGATCCGCTCGGCACCTTGCTGACCGACGGCGGCGAGTACAATGGCCGCTACGACGGCTGGTTCCTCTCCGTCCCCTCGCAGCGCATCAACACCCGCGTCTCGGCCAGTTTCGAGGTGAGCGACGCGCTCAAGCTCTATGCCAACGCGACGTACGCGCACAACACGTCGCAGGCGGGCTTCCTGCAGATGACCGCCTTCGGCACCGATGTCGTGCCGGCGGACAGCCCCTACATCACCGACGCGATCCGCGCGGCCAGCGGCGGCACCGTGCCCGACGGCGGCGTCCAGTTCGCCCGCCGTTTCATGGAACTGCCGGCGCCGCGCACCGATTACGACCGCACGCTGTTCCAGGCCGTGGCCGGCGCCGACGGCGATTTCACGCTGTTCAACAAGCCGTGGAACTATTCGACCTACTACTCTTACGGCAAGACCACGCAGCGCGTGCGCGACGTGAATTCCACCGCCTACGACCGCTGGTACATGGGGCTGGACAGCACGACCGACGCGAACGGCAACGCCATCTGCCGCAGCACGCTGGACGATCCGGGCAACGGCTGCGTGCCGATCAATCCGCTGGTCACGCTGACCCCGGAAATGATCGACTACGTCACCTATACCTCGCACTGGTCGAAATCGACGCTGACCCAGCAGGTGCTTTCGGGCTACGTCTCGGGCGGGCTGTTCGATCTGCCGGGCGGCGCGGTGCAGATGGTGTTGGGCGCGGAATACCGCAAGGAACGCAACGACATCGGCGCGATCCCCGAATACAATCCCGACAGCCCGCTCTACGATCCCTCGATCGGCACCACCGCCGGCACGCTGGTGGGCAAGTACTCGGTCAAGGAAGTCTACGGCGAACTCCACGTGCCGATCCTGAAGGCCGTGCCGTTCTTCGAAACGCTGTCGGTCGACGGCGCGCTGCGTCTGTCGGACTACAGCACGGCCGGATCGACCACGACCTGGAAGTTCGGCGGCGAATGGGCCCCCATTCGCGACATCCGCTTCCGCGCCACATATGGCCAGGCGGTGCGCGCACCGAACATCGGTGAGCTTTATACCGCCAACAGCATCTCGGGCCTGTGGATCACCGACCCGTGCAACGCCTACAATCTGGCGAACCGCGCGACGCGCACCCAGTACACCGCCGCCAACTGTGCGGCGATCAACCCGGCCGATACCGCCAGCTACTGGCTCTATCGCGACATCATTTCGAGCGGCAACCTCGACCTGAAGCCGGAAACCGCCAAGACGCTGACGGTGGGCGCGGTGCTGCAGCCACGCTTCATCCCGGGCTTCTCGTTCACGGTCGACTACTACAATATCGACCTGCGCAACGCGATCGACGCCTTCGGCGCGCAGACGCTGATCGAGAAGTGCGTGGACCAGCCGACGCTGGACAACATCTTCTGCCCGCTGATCCAGCGCGATGCCAATGGCAATCTGGAATCGGTGAACACGCAGAAGCTGAACCTGGCGCAATACCTTACGCGCGGCATCGACTTCGGCCTGGGCTACGCGTTGCCGCTGGAACGCATCGGCCTTGGCGCCAATGCGGGCACGCTGTCCATCGACGCGAACTACACGCGCCTGCTCAACCGCCGCTACACGCTGGATCCCACCGATCCGAACTCGATCACCGAATATGCCGGCGTGTTCGGCTCGCCCAAGTGGAAGGGCGTGGTCCGCACGAACTATTCGCGTGAAGGGTTCAACTTCACGTGGACGCTGCGCCACTTCTCGCCGATGAAGGCCAGCACTTCGATCACCGCCGACAAGTACAGCAAGGTCTGGACGCCGAACGTCTTCTACAACGACTTCTCGGCCTCCGTCCCGCTGACCGACTTCCTGGAACTGTCGGGCGGCCTCAACAACGCGTTCGACCGCAAGCCGCCGCGCATTCCGGGCGCGGAAGCCGGCGGCGCGAACTTCGAGCTGAGCTATCAGTCCGGCGTTTACGACGTGATCGGGCGCACCTTCTTCCTCAGCCTGCGCTTCCACCGCTGATCGCGGCCGGAAGCATCGATCTAGCCCCGGATCCGCCTTGTCGGGTCCGGGGCTCTGCTTTCATCGAGAGTTCCCCTCATGACTGTCAAGCCCGCGCGGCAGCTTGCCCTGGCGCTTTCCATCTGGGTTCTGTGCACAGCCGCCGCTCCGGCCGAAACCGGCGACGCGGTTCGCGGCGAAGCGGTCGGCCCGGTTCCGGCTTCGCTGGGGCTCGATCCGTTCTATCGCAAGTTTGTCGACGCCGGGGGCATCCCGGTCGTCTCCTCCGCGAAAGTGCCTGACAAGGCCTTGCTGATCGCGCGCGACATCGTGCTGGCCGAAACCAACGAACGTCCGGACATCCGCCGCGAACTGGTCCGCAGCGGCGCGCGCGTCGGCGTGATGGCGAACGACGAAGGCACGATGGACCTGCCCGAGCAGCGGGACTGGAAGAAGCCGGCCATCGACGACGAACGGCTTACCCCCTGCGAGCGACAGAACTACGCCCGGATCGCCGCAATGACGGACGCCGAATACTGGAATAGCCGGGCACGCGGAATGGGCGGGCTTTATACCACCGGCGCGGCCGAGAACCTGCTGGCGGTGCCGGGAACGCGCTATTTCGGCGAGAACATCCTGGTTCACGAGTTCTCGCACAACATACTTTCCGCGATCGAGCACGTCGATCCGCCGCTCTATGCGCGGGTTGAGGCTGCCTATCGCCATGCGCTGGACCATGGCTTGTGGAAGGACGACTACGCCTCCGTCACGGTGCAGGAATACTGGGCCGAAGGAACGCAGTTCTGGTTCAATTCCAACAAGGCCTATCGCACCGACGGCAGGGTCATCGTCGCGTCGGCCGACCTGCAGGACTATGATCCGCTGCTCTATGCCGTGCTGGCGGAAGTCTATTCGCCCAGCCACCGGATTGCGGCGGACGCGTTCTACGACCATCCGGCCAGGCTGACATTGCCGCACAAGCCGGCGAAGGCGGCCTGCTGAGAGACCGTTTGAAAATTCGCGAAATGCGAATTTTGCGGCACCGGCCCTCTCCCGTTCCGAAGAACACGAAAAGGTCCGGGGGACCTTTTCGCTGAGGGGGCCTACCACCCATCGGTAGTATCCTGCAGGCGGTAGGGTGGAGGAGAGGGCCGGTGCCGCCTCAAAAATGCCGCTGCGGGCATTTTTCAAACGGACTCTTAGTCCAACAAAGCGGAATGGCAGATTTTCAGCATTTTTAACCGGAACGCTGCCATCCCGGAGCCGCCGACAGAATGGACATTCCCCAGCGTAACTTGATATGGGCGATCAAGCGGGATGTGGTGAATTTAGCGTGTGCGGAGTTTCTAGGATGCCTTCTCCCCGGACAGATAGATTGCGGGATTTTACCAATGTCGCCCTGTTGCTTGCGGTTGCTTTAGGAGCGTTTGCAATCATTCCGTTCTATGTAATGGATGATTTGGGGCGAGGGCGAATTGCAAGCTATTCAGCATTTTGCGTGTTTTTGATCGCTTACGCTACTTATGAGATGCGTGACAAGGCTTGGTATTTTCCCACGATGGTTGGCATCTTAGGAATTCACCTCCTCATAATTTTTGCTCTTCCTAAATATATTATCGGCGGATTTTTGGTTGGCTTGTTCCCGCTGGCTGCAATCGACGTTTTTGGGATGATTTATTTCCTGAACAAGTTCGATAAAACATAATTGAGGGTGACCACTAACCCAAGCATTCCGTTCATGTGGCCGCTTACCAGCGCTCCCGAAAGCAGAATGGTTGATTTTCAACGTGACAACCGGAAACTTGCCGTTCCAGATTCGCCGACATTGCAGGCATTGAAAGATCGTGGGAGGGCGACGAAATGAGCTATCGCGTCTTCCCCGCCCTGAGCGCCACTTTTTTCGTTTCGATGCTTGCTTGGTCGCTCTGGTCTGGTCAAATTTCACTGATGTGGGGCTCATATCGCCGCGACAAGAGCCCGATCATGTTTTGGCTTATGGCTACCGTAATCGTCGTATACGCTGTACTCTCGGTACTGGCTATGATTGCCTGATGGTAATGTCCGCTCCCCCCAACATGCCTGCCATTCGGCTCGCTCAGCGGCATCCTGAACAGCAGACATTCCGCGCGCCATCCAAACTTACGCAAATCCGCGATTTTCGGTGTATGTTACTGTTGGTAGACTTAAAATATCGAGGAATTCGCCTTTGGAGGGCCTAAGGTAGACTTAGGCCGTCATTCCACTAAAAGTGACATTTCCGCACTCGCCGACCTTGCGATCAGTCGGCGGTCGAAGCAAACTCCAGCAATGACAGCCTATGCAGCAGTTGATCCGGCTATAGACGCTTGGGCGTGTCAGGCGCCATGCAAAACTGGGCCGGTAGCGACAAATAGAACTGGGCCCCCTCCTGAATGAGGAGGGACTGATGAGTAGCCTGGATAATGCGA
>NZ_SLVB01000021.1 GCF_004341845.1 Novosphingobium sp. PhB165
ACTCCGCCGCTCGAATCCGTTACCGATTGAGCATGGAAAGGGGGCCCAGTTTTACGTGTCGCCCCCGGCCCAATTCCCGGCGTCGTTTGACAGGGGTGTTATCCTCCGTGCAACGGCGCACGAAAATCTTGTCTGGAGGAACGTTTGAACGCCCCGTCGTCTGGGTTCGGGCAAGTTCGCGATTATCGAGCGCAGTCGGTGCTTCAGGATTGTCCCTTGGCGGCTCGAACCTGAGAAGCAGGACAGGCGGCCATGCAGGTCTCGGGCAGAATGAGTTGGTCGTTCGTTCGGCGACGGCGAGGGCCCGGCGGTTCCTGAGAAAGGACACCTAACGACCGTTCGCTTCCGATGGATTCTGATAGTTTTCGGATGATCTGCTCCGTTCATCCCGTCGTGGGTTCGGGCGATACAAGCGGGGGCCACGGGCGGGAGGCCAAACCCGCAATATCCGGGAATATCCGATTAACGCCAATTGACGCTCTTTGCCTGCCTACCGAGCCCATGGATAATCGTCGGACGAAAGCGCCAGGCCTGCCTCGTCACCGTGGAGCCGATCGACGCCCATACCTGCCTGTTGGGAGATCGGTGAAGGCCTGCAAGAGCTCGTTGATTGCAATGGGCGCATTGTTGGAACTCGAGAAGGAAGCCCAGAATGAGTGATCCAAAGTTGCCGGCGAGCGAGACGAGAGCTGAAACGTGCTCCCAGTTTGAACCCTTGGCGGTCCGCATTCCCGAAGCATGCCGGCTCACTGGAATCAGCCGCTCCAAGCTTTACGAACTTATCGCCGACGGCCAAATCGAGATTGCGAAGATCGGATCGATGACCCTTGTGCCCATGGACAGCTTGCGGGGGCTGATAAGGCGAACGCGCAAGTTTGCCGATTAGTCCGCGTGCCGGCGCTACCGGACCTGCCTGAACTCGATGGGATTTCACTTGGGATGCTGCGAGGCAAAAGGGAAAATCGATGCCATCCATATTATTCTGGGAAATGTGAATTACTCCCCAGCAAGCGCGACATCGATCATGGCCCGCCATGCATCTTCTAGGTCTTGTTCGTCGATAGATCGTCCGCAGCCGCTGATGAGGCGATTAGTGCCAGCATTGCTCATGGTACCCGATGGATCACGGACGGCTTCCAAGACGGCGCGCACCTCTGGTAGGTGATGCATCCAAGTCGGATTTGCGCCCATGCGTACGTCCGGGTATTCTTCGTTTACATAACAAAGGGCGCGCGCGGCGCGTTCAAGCGCGGGCGTTATGGTTTGCGCGGGAGCCGTCGAAGACTTTGCTGCCACGAATTCCTCCACCATTGTGTCGCAGAAACTCACGTCCGTGAAATCTCAGTATGAACGAAATCCCCTGTGAGCGCCTCAGAAATTATGGGGTAACTCGTTCTTGCTGACGGAGATCGATATGCCCGGAGCCGTCGGGCTTCGTGACAGCACGGGCGCTGATGGGTTCGCTCCATCTCTGGTAGGCTCCGCCCCCCGCTTGGCGCGTGTGTTCGCGAATTCTCGAGAGCAAACTTGTTTTTGCTCTCGCTCCTCGTTGACCGTTCATTTCAGGAATCGATGTGTCCGGCAATTTCGGCGCACTTCGCATCGGTCTGGCCGCTGAAATCCCACGGTTTATCTTCCGCATTTGCACTTGCAGCACAATCTCATTGACGCCGATCTACGCAGGCGGAATAGGTGGCGCGCCTTAGCAGGCTCAAGGGTCGCACTACCACCGCTCACGCCGCGAAATATTGGCCCCGAAAAAATTTCGTTTAAAATAAATTATTTGCATGAGTTTGTTGAATGATGATCGCGGTAGTCGGCCTAGGTTACGTTGACCTCTCAAATGCTGTTCTTTTCGCCAAGAACCACGAGGTTTACGGCGGCTATTGCCTGCTCAAGGATACGAGGCAGTTGCTGGCCAATTATTTGGAATCCCGCAAAACCCCACCTGCGGGTACGTCGATGTCAATCGCATGCGCAAGGATTCCTCGCCCATCAGATCGTAGCCCGCAAGCCAAGGACAGTCGCAATGTTCCGGCTGGTCGTCAAAACTGGATCGGACAATTTCTGCCAAGCAGTCGATCCCGGGGGTTATGAAGCGGATCGAGGGTACGGGCATCATGGTCATGATCTACGAGCTGGCGATGTCAGACGATAATTCTACGGCTCGCACGGTGCTGTGTGATCTCGGTGCGTTCTGCCAGGACTGCGTGGTCGTTATTGTCAATCGGGTGCAGTTGTAAGTGAGAGCGTGGAGGGAAAAGGGCCTATTCGCAAATTGTTTGAACCATATTGTCAAATGTGGCTGCAATAATTCCTTCGAGTCGGTCAGCGTAATTTAGGTAAAAAGGGGTTTTGGTTTGAGAAAGGGTATCATTCTTGCGGGTGGGTCTGGAACTCGTCTGTACCCGATCACTCGTGGCGTCTCGAAACAATTAATGCCTGTATACGACAAGCCGATGATTTATTACCCGTTGTCGGTCTTGATGTTGGCTGGAATTCGAGAAATTCTCATTATTACCACTCCGCACGACCAGGCCGCCTTCCAGGCTCTTCTCGGAGACGGCTCGAGTTTCGGTGTGGATCTCCAATACGCTGTTCAGCCCGAACCCGCAGGGCTTGCTCAAGCCTACCACATCGGCGCGGATTTCGTTGGCAGTAACCCATCTACGCTCGTTTTGGGCGATAATATCTTTTATGGCCACGGCCTGCCAGACCTGCTTCAAGCGGCGGGGAACCGCGAAGTCGGAGCGTCAGTTTTCGGCTATTATGTGAGCGATCCCAAGGCCTACGGTGTCGTGTCGTTTGACGGAAAGGGCCGTGCTGAGACGATTGAGGAAAAGCCGATATATCCGAAATCGAATTACGCTGTCACTGGCCTCTACTTTTATGATAGCCGAGCGGTCGACATCGCCCGTGACCTTAAGCCCAGTCCGCGCGGCGAACTTGAAATTACGGATCTCAATCGCGTCTATTTGGAACGCGGAGAGTTGTCGGTCGAGATTATGGGGCGCGGCTACGCCTGGCTCGATACGGGAACGCATGGTTCACTTCTCGACGCCGGCAACTATGTGCGTATCATTGAGGAGCGCCAAGGCCTCAAGATTGCCTGTCCCGAGGAAATTGCCTGGCGTCAGGGTTTCATCGACGACGCGCGCTTGGAGGAAATCGCAGATCCTTTGGTGAAAAGCGGTTACGGCGCATATCTGCTCAACTTGCTGCACAATCGCGATGCCCTTCTCGAGGGAGTAGGCGCGTGAAGGTCGTCCCTACTGAAATTGACGGCTTGTTCATCATAGAGCCGCGTGTGTTCGGTGATGATCGAGGCTTCTTTTTAGAAAGCTGGAACCGAAATGTTTTCGCCGAGTTCGGCCTCGATGTGGACTTCGTTCAAGATAACCACAGCCGCTCCGCACGCGGCGTGCTGCGCGGTCTCCACTACCAGCAGCCAAATCCTCAAGGGAAGCTAGTGCGGGTGACCGCAGGCCGCGCATGGGACGTCGCGGTCGACCTACGGGGCGGTTCTGCAACATACGGTCGCTGGTTCGGTGTAGAGCTTTCTGCTCAGAATAAGCGAATGTTTTGGATTCCGCCTGGCTTCGCGCACGGCTTCGTGAGCTTGGAAGATAACACTGATTTCCTCTACAAATGCACAAGCTTTTATGATCCATCACACGAGCACTCGCTCATGTGGAATGATCCTGAAGTTGGCATCGAATGGCCACTGGATGGCATCGATCCGCAGCTTTCGGCTAAGGATGAGATTGGTTTGCCGCTGAGCGAATTGGAGCCTTTCGCGTGAAGGTTTTGATTGTGGGCGGCAAGGGGCAGTTGGGCAAAAGCCTGATGTCAACGGCGCCAGCCGGTCTGGAAATCGTCAGTCATGATATCGACACTCTCGACATCACAGATACGGTAGCCGTCCATCGCGCAGTCGAGGCAGTTCGCCCTGAGTTCGTGCTCAACGCGGCCGCTTATACGGCCGTAGACAAGGCCGAGAGCGAGGAGGATCTCGCTCATGCGGTCAATGCAACTGCTGTGGGATATCTTGCCGATGCCGCTCGCAAGGTCTGTGCTCGGTTCGTCCACGTTTCGACAGACTTTGTGTTCGATGGTCTTTCAGGCGTTCCTTACGCACCGGATGCGCCGACTGCACCACTGAGTGCCTACGGCCGCACTAAACTCATGGGCGAAAAAGCGGCGGGCAATGATGCTCTCATTATCCGGACCGCATGGGTATATGCTCCTAGCGGCGGCAATTTTGTGCGTACGATGTTGCGCCTGATGAGCGAGCGTCCGGAAGTGCGGGTGGTGGCAGACCAGATTGGCACCCCAACGTATGCACCGGGATTGGCGGCGGCGCTTTGGTCATTGGCTGGCAAACGTGCAACCGGCTTGTATCATTATACCGATGCGGGCGCCTGTTCCTGGTACGACTTTGCCGTTGCCATCCAGGAGGAGGGCCTTGCTGCGAAGCTTCTTGATAAGGAGGTGCCGGTCATTCCAATCAGTACAGCGGACTATTCAACTGCGGCGCGTCGTCCGCACTATTCCGTGCTCGACAAGACTTCAACATTTGCAGCGATAGGCGGTCCGGCACCGCATTGGCGGGCAAATCTTCGTACTATGATTACCGAGATCAAGACCAATGGCTAACATTATCGTTACGGGCGGCGCGGGCTTCATCGGTGCTAATTTTGTCCATCACTGGAACAAGGTATCACCGCACGACAGTATTGTTGTGCTAGATCTGCTCACCTATGCAGGCAACAAGCACAATTTGGACGGACTTGACGACGTCCTGCTCGTCGAGGGCGACATCTGCGACACTGACTTGGTCTCTAAGATCATCGCTGACAACGAGATCGACACGATAGTCCACTTTGCGGCCGAAAGTCATGTCGACCGGTCGATCACCGGGCCTGATGCGTTCGTGACGACCAACGTTATCGGCACGCATAGCTTGCTTAAGGCCGCAAAAAAGGCCTGGCTTGATAGCGGAACCGGCAAGCCGCACCGCTTCCACCATGTGTCGACCGACGAAGTTTACGGATCGCTTGGGCCGAACGACTCTGCCTTCAGCGAGACGACACCTTATGCGCCCAACTCGCCCTATTCGGCCTCCAAGGCTGCGAGTGACCATCTCGTGCGCGCCTATCATCATACCTACGGGCTAGAGACGACGACGAGCAACTGCTCGAACAATTACGGCCCCTTCCAATTTCCCGAAAAGCTGATCCCGCTTTTCACGCTCAATGCATTGAACGGCAAGCCGCTCCCCATCTATGGTGACGGTTTGAATGTGCGAGATTGGTTGCACGTTGAGGACCATTGCCGGGGTATAGAGGTATGTCTTCGCAAGGGTGCGGCGGGTGAAGTCTACAATATTGGCGGGGGGCAAGAACTGCCAAACCTCACGGTAATTGATGAAATTTGCCGCGCGGTCGACAGTGCCTTCGCGGCGGATGCGACGCTTGCAGACCGTTTCCCTGATGCTCCGGCTGCGAACGGACGGCGGAGTGAGGAACTCAAGACGTTCGTGACTGACCGTAAAGGGCACGATAGGCGATATGCGATCGACGAAGCAAAGGCACGCGATGAGCTTGGGTACATCCCTGCGCGTGATTTCAAACAGGGCTTCGCCGAGACCTTAAACTGGTTTCTTTCTCGCGAGGATTGGTGGCGGCCTCTCCTTGAGCGCGCCGCGATTACGCGGTGATAACGAAACTCGCTGGCTCCTTAGTGACGGAGTCAGCGCTATCTGACAAAATAGGGGCCGGTTGTGCCAATCAAGCATTTGATCATACTTGGAATTCGGGGCGTTCCTGCCGCCCACGGAGGATTCGAAAGTTTTGCGGAGAGGCTGGCTCCATGGATGGTACAGCATGGCTGGAAAGTCACTGTCTATTGCCAGGGAAGCGATACAGGTGTCCGATACGAAGACACTTGGGAAGGATGTCGCCGGATACATATCCCCGTTAAAAGCAGCGGGCCTTTGGGAACGATTGAGTTTGACATCAAATCGACCGTGGATGCAGTCTCTCAGCCCGGCGTGTTGTTGACGCTTGGCTATAATACCGGCTTTTTGTCGGCTTACATCCGACTTCTCGGTCGCTTCAATCTCATCAATATGGATGGGATCGAATGGAAGCGGGCGAAATATTCAATCGCACAAAAAATATATCTTTGGCTTAACGAAAGGTTGGCGGCGGCCTCGGGTAATATTTTAATTGCCGATCATCCCGAAATTGCGAGGCACCACGCAGGCCATGCATCGACCCGAAAGATCAAAATGATCCCGTACGGGAGTGAGCGGATCGATTGTGCTGATAAAGAAAAGCTGCGAGAATACGGCCTATCTGAAGATAAATACTTTACCCTTATTGCTAGGCCGGAGCCCGAAAATTCGATACTCGAGATCGTTAGGGCCTTTTCGCGAAAGCCGCGGGGAGTGAAGCTAGTGGTATTGGGGAAGTACCAACATAATCACGCGTATCACAAATCCGTTCTTGAAGCTGCTAGTGAAGAAGTAGTGTTCTTGGGTGCGATTTATGAGAAGGCAAGTTTGAATGCCTTGCGATTGTATAGCCTTGCTTACGCTCATGGACATCAGGTCGGAGGAACTAATCCCTCTTTAGTTGAGGCCTTGGGTGCAGGTAACGCTGTGCTCGCTCACGATAACGTTTTTAATCGCTGGGTTGCCGGGGGCGCTGGGCTTTATTTTATAGACGAAGACGAATGTGAAAGGCAGATCGAACGCCTGGTTCAAGAAAATGCAGTTCACCACTTGCGCTCCGCCTCGCGAAGTCGCTGGGAGGAGGATTTCACATGGCCGGAAGTTTTGAAATCTTATCAGAATTTAATTGAGTCTAGTTTGTAATCTCATCGCCAAATACAGTTACAAAATTGCATTTTAATACATCATCGGTGACGCTCTGGGCGTAGATAATTTTAATTAAGGCTTGAAATTTATTCTATAAATGAGAGGTTGGTTCGTCAAATTCTTATTTTCTGGGCCTATCAAGGCAGCGAGCCGAAGGCCTGCAAAATCCCGGTAATTTGCAGGTGCTCCCGACAAGTTTGATGATGCTGATGCTGGCGGGTACGGATTCCGAGAATCTTGGCGATCTGTACCGATCTGATCCCGGCCGGATAGAAGCTACATCGTTTGGAAGTTGGCTGGTGACGAGCGTGGAGCGCCGGCCGTGTCGGACGTTCGTGCAGGACGATAGCATCACGCCCGAGACGCTTGTTCAGGCGAGCGTGCCGGAATATCCAACCGCCAGACTCTCGTTATGGGCGAGGGGGCACCGGGGGCAGGGACAGGTCACCGCACATCAATGGGCGGCGTAGCCAGCCCATCAAACCGCCGTTTACTGATTACCATCTTGCCGTTCGCGGAGGCGTCATGCCCGCTCCCACTTGCTGGAGTGCTTGCCCATTCATGTCGATTTCCGGCGGTGCATAGCGCGACGTGAAGTTCAATCCCGAGTGACCGAGTCACAGGTGGACAGCGACAATTTCGGCGCCGGCGTTGCAATTCAGTTTGCATGGATATCGGAGAGAAATTTCCCTCGTCTGGGAGGCGGGTAATCGACGCGGCCAAGCTATCGAGTTCGCCCTTTGCGACCAACACGTCCTTGCGTCCGAGAGCCTCCCTCGTGCACTGGTGCACGGATTTGCCATCGCGCATGCTCTCGACCATTGTTCAACTTGGGCCTGCCCCCTTCACCAGCTCGGATCATGAAACACAAAATGCGGTCACAGGGAATCTCTAGGCCGTGAACCCATAAATGGTTGTCGATGGCGCAGCCTGCGGGCATGTTCAGGCAAGTATGGAACAACCGACAGTTCAAGCGCGCTGGGAAC
>NZ_SLVB01000022.1 GCF_004341845.1 Novosphingobium sp. PhB165
TCAAAAATATTTGATATGCTTGGGAAAATGGTCGCCCGTGGACGTCACCGGACGGAGCGGGACGATCAGACCTGGGCGGGATTGGTTGCGGGGGCTCGCAACCATAGCAAATTGCTTAGCACGAGCCGCGGGAATCCGCCGATTTTCGACGAAGCGCTACATCGCTACGTCGCGGGCAGGCCTCAACAAGCAATTCTTTTGAGGGCTCGAGCCTGATGTTAGGTCCGGTGAAGAACTCTGTGAGCGCTGCCCGCTCGCGCCCGAATTCTGAGGCGAACGAAACGACTGTTGGCTTCAAATGCCGCCCGAAAGACTGGTCTCGCCTTCTAAGCCCGTGCCCGCGGCAAGCGGGACATGGTGCAGCCGTCTCAGACGGCGTCCGCATGTGAGCTGGATATGGGTCGATCCGTCGATCCGCGTCACGCAACGGGCAAAGCCTGGATCCGATCGTCAAGGAGACGACCAATGCTGTCACGACATTAAACCTTGACCGACGTCTTCGTCATGTGAGCGGTCGATTTTGGTTGCTACTCCTCTGGACAAACTTCTGCCTCAACGATGGGCAAATATCGGGAAGTCCCTGAGCAGGCGCTGAATGGCAGAAACGTTGGGGCAAGCGGACGTTGGCCGCCTGGACGAGTGGAATATTCGGACGAGTTAGATCGGTCCAATCAATGGCCGGGTCCGCGACAGGCACTTTCGCAATAACTCTTCCATATCGTTCGACGCAGATCGGATTGGCACCTCGAGACCGATGGGCACGGTGTTGGAGATCCTTGCGAGAAAGTCTCTAAGTGGAAGATCGCCGTCGCCGGGGCATAGCCGTTCGAACAGTGCTTCTTCCATGTAGCTCTCGATCCTGGCGGGCATCGGAACGTCGCACAGCTGGACGTGACCGATCGCGCCGGGCGGAAGGGAATCGAGGTCCTGCAAGTTTCCGCCCCGCCGAAAGAAGTGCATGGCGTCGATCAACAGCGTGAAGTTGGGACTGTCCACGTCGCGCCAGGTCAGGGATGCCATCTCGAAATTGCGCATCACGCCCGCGCCTACTTCGGTTGTGACCCGCAGCCCGCGCATTGCGGCCATTTCCGCCAAGGTCGAAAACTGCACATTTGTGCGCCTGATGTCCTTGTCCAGACTGACAGCGCAAATGGAACGCGCGCCGAGTTGCGCAACGGAATCCAGATCGGCTGCGTAGTCCTCAACCGACGTTGCTGGTGTAATGGCAAAGCCTTCAACCAGTTCGAGACGCATACCGTGATCGGCAAGGGCCGATACGAGGTGCTGCCTCGCCTGACGGTTGTCGTTCAACGCTTCAACGGCAGTGCCGTCTGGTGCATTCGCAGCACCGCGATAGTTCACGGATATGAAATCGCATTCAAGGCGCGTGGCCATTGCAACATATTCCGGCAAGGGCATGCCGAACACGCTCAGGTATTCCAGGCCGATGCCGCCGCGCTCATGGCCGGACATCAGGGCAGGACCTGAAGCGTTCCGCCGTTCGCTGCGGACCCGTGCATGGCATCCATGATTTGCATGCACTTCAACCCGTCGTGGAACGTCGGGGGCGCAACCTGCGATGGAGCTGCCGAACCGCCGATGGCATCCCGCAGCGCCTCGGCCAGCCGCGTAAACGGCCCGATCTCGAAATGGGAGAGGCGGTTGGCCGAATTGGGATCGGCAGCAGGTGGCGGCGGTGGCAGTTCAAGCTCGGTCGGGACCTGGAGCTGTCTGGTGCCGGTGGCATCGGCGACATAGACCTTGCCCGCATCGATCCAAACACTGCCCTTGGAACCCGCGCAACGGCACAGGCTGGCTGGCTCACCCCAAGCCCCGGCTGACTGTTGCATGGAACCTTCAACACCACTCCTGGTCACGAAACGCATCGAGTAACTGTCTTCGGCTACGTCAATGCGGTCGGATACGGTCAACAGGTTTGCGCTGAGCGAATGAAAGTCTCCCAGCCATGCGCGGATCTGGTCAATCAGATGCGATCCGCCCGCGCCAAGCCAGCCGCCTCCTGCCTCCTTGTCGAACCACCAACGGGGAAGGCGGGCGTTGGTATCAGCGCAGAACGGCAGGAACTGATCCATGATCAAGAAACGAGGCTCTCCTATCAGGCCTTCCCTGATCGCCTGGCCGAACAGCGCACGCTCCGGCAGCCATCGGAACTCGTGGGAGACCATGTGGACGATTCCGGCATCGTCGGCAGCCTTGAGCAGCGCCTTACCTTCTACGGCATTGAAGGCGAAGGGCTTCTCGCAAAGGACATGGCAGCCATGGGCGATGGCTTGGTGTGCCAGAGATGCGTGCGTGTTGGGCGTGGTAGCGATAGTCACGAGATTCGCTCCGGTCGCGGCAATCGCTTCGTCAAGGTCGGTGTAGCATGCTAGCACGCCGTTTTCCGCCGCCTTGCGCTGGAGGCGCTCGAAATTGCGCCCTACCAGCGCGGCGACCTCGAAACCCGCCGCCCGGAGCGCCGGAATGTGGATGCGACATCCAAAGCCAGTGCCAACGACGATTGCCTTCATCTTGTCCATGCATTCACTCCCATCTGGCCGGACACGTGCCATAGATAGTATGTGCTATCAATGTCCTTGGGAAGTGCTTGCATGGTTGAGAAGACCATTCGCGACCGCAAGCTATATGGGCTCCGTTGCTTACGTGCCTTGCGTTACAACAGCAGCTAAGTCGGCTTGTCCGGAACGGCACCTTCCAGATTAAAATGGCGAGATGCTGCCATTCGCTCGCGGGTGAACTGGAGTGACGGCAACCGCCCGAATTCAGTCATTCGGTATCCACTTTGACGACCCCGAGAGATCCCATGGCGAGGTGGATAGCGACTGACACTCTGTCAGAGTGCGGTTGCTGACCCCTAACTCCATGGATGCAACCATGCTTACAGCAGATCGACCTCATGTGCCTGCCGCTATCCGTTTCGATCTTGGCGCGATCTTCGTTTCGATGGAACTCAGTAAATCGACGTGGCTCATCACGTCGTTGTCGCCGGGCGCTGGTGAGCGAATGTCAAAGCATGTCTTGCGCGCCGGTGACATTTCCGGGCTTGTGGAACGCTTCACACAGCTTCAAGCGAGGGCACAGAGGCGAACCGGGCAGGAGTTCGGCTTCATTGTTGCTTCTGAATGGTGGAGGAAGCGCCATCGTCCGAGATTAACTGCTCAAGTCGGATCGCCCTCAGGAGATCTCATCGCGCCTATCTCGGGCGACTTTGCACCTGACGACGTCTCGACCGCGTTTGCAACGGACCACTGCATCCTCAAACGAGGAACAGCAGGGCAGCGGTCACCGGCCGCCGATAGGCAGGACAACCGCTGCCACAGAAGGTACGCATCAGAGCCTCTTCAGATGGCGCCCCACCCAGGGCGGAGTTGCCTAGCCTTGACCCACTTCAGCGACGAAAGCGATTACATCCAAGTGCCCAACTCGCCGATTTCGGGGATGCCCTACCGACGGGATTCAATCATCGGTAGGGACCAGGCTCAGTCGATCACCGCGCCATTCTGCGGCCCGGGATAGCGCGAGAGCCAATAGGCATATTGCTCCGGCAGCAGCGAAGAGGCCTTGGGCACGCCCAGTTCGCGCGCGGTGCGGAACGGATAGTGCGGATCGGCCAGAACAGCGCGCCCGACCATCACCAGATCCATCTGCTCCACCGCAATGGCCCGCTCTGCATCGGCGGGAATATCCATGCCCCATGCGGTGGCGACGGGAAGGCCGGTCTGGGTCCGCACGCGCTGGGCGATCGGCGCCATGAAGGCGGGCCCCCACGGCACCTGGGCCTCGATCGTCGAAAAGCCCATCGATACGTTGAGGAAGTCCAGCCCTTCCGCGCGCATGCGGTTCACAAGTGCGATGGATTCGACCAGCGTTTCCTCGTCCCGGCCGTCGAATTCCAGCACGCCGAAGCGGGCGGTGAGCGGCAGGTTTTCCGGCCAGACTTCGCGCACGGCCTGAAGCGTTTCGATCAGGAAGCGGCCCCGGTTCTCGGCGCTGCCACCGTATTGGTCGGTGCGGGTATTGGCGTGGACCGAGAAGAAGCTCTGCGCGAGGTAGCCGTGGGCGAAGTGCAGTTCCAGCCACTGGAACCCGGCATCGAGCGCGCGCTTCGCTGCGGCAACGAAGTCCGCCTTGACGCGGGCGATGTCGTCCAGCGTCATTTCCTTCGGCAATTTGGGCAGGCCGCCGCCGAACGCGATGGCGGATGGAGAGATCGTTGGCCAGCCGCCGGGGGCATCGTCGGCGATATGGTCGTCGCCTTCCCAAGGCTTGTTGGCGCTGGCCTTGCGGCCGGCATGGCCGATCTGGATGCCGGGCACCGCGCCCGCCTTGCGGATTTCGGCGGCGATGGCGGCCATGCCGGGCACTTGCGCGTCATTCCAGAGCCCGGTGCAGCCCGGGGTGATGCGGCCTTCGGGCGAAACGCCGGTCGCCTCGACGATGACAAGGCCCGCACCGCCGCGTGCCATGCCGGTGTAGTGGGCAAGGTGCCAATCGGTGGTGGCACCGTCGACGGCGGAATACTGGCACATGGGCGGCACCGCGATGCGGTTGCGCAGGGTGACGTCCTTGAGCGTGAAGGGAGTGAAAAGCGCGGACATGCGTCCTCCGATTGGGGGGAGAGAGAAAACGGAAGTGAGTAGGCGGGCTCAGCCGATCGCGTCGAGCACCAGCTGCGCCACGCGCGTTGATGAGGCCGGGTTCTGCCCGGTAACAAGATTGCCGTCGCGCACCGCATGGGGCTGGAAATCCGGGCCGCGTTCGTAAAGCGCGCCCAGCTCGCGGATGCGCGTTTCCAGCAGGAACGGCACGGCGTGGGTAAGGCCGGCGGCCTCTTCCTCGCTGTTCGTAAAGGCGCTGACCTTACGGCCGGCGACCAGCGGTTTGCCCTCGATATCCTTGGCGTTCACGAGGCCGGCCGGGCCGTGGCAGACGGCGGAGACGACCTTGCCCTCGGCAAAGGCCGTGGTCAGCAGATCGGCCAGCGCGGTGCTTTCGGGCAAGTCCCACATGGTGCCGTGGCCGCCGGGCAGGAACACTGCATCGTAAGGTTCGGCAGTCAGGTCCGCGACCTTCAGCGAGTGCTTCAGCTTCTCCACTGCCAATGCATCGGCCAGAAAGCGCGCGACGCTTTCCGGACGGTCCGCCTCGGCCATCGAACCGGGATCGACTGGAACTTCGCCGCCCGCCGTCGATGCCAGGTCCACGTCGGCCCCGGCATCAATGAAGGCGTAATAGGGCGTGGTCAGTTCCTCGATCCAGACGCCGGTGGAGCGGCCGGTCTCACCAATCCGTGCGTGCGAGGTGAGAACGATGAGGATCTTCATGGCGTTTTCTCCTTAAGCCTTGGCTGCAAATGCGGCGGCTTCTCCTTAAGCCTTGGCTGCAAATGCGGCGGCGACAAGACCGTCGAGCCAGTCCTGATGGCCGTTGATCATCGGGTTGGGCTTGGCTTTGGCCAGTTCCCTGGCGGGTTCACCCTTCTGACTTTCCTGCGTGAGGATGCGCACGCGCCCGGCCGAGAGGTCTTCGATCAGCCAGGCGTGATGAACGTCGAGCCGGGTATCGCCTTCGCCAGACCAGCCATGCCACGCGATCCGCGCGGGCTGGCCTTCCACCGGCGGCACGCATTCGGCCACTTGCGCTTCGACCGGAAAGCCGAAGGTCTTGAAGAAGAAGCGGTCGCCTTGTTCGAGGACCGGGCCGGCCCCGTCGTGAAACGCCACGTCGGAACTGTTGGCGTAATAGCCGGACCAGCGCAGCGGCTCGGCCAGGAACGGCCAGATGTCGGCGGTGGTCAGGCCTGCCACGATCACTTCGTTGGAACAGAAATTGTCGGTGAAGCCGGGCACATAGCCGGCGGGCCAGAGAATGTCGCTCACATGGGTCTCCTGCGCTTCGGGGGGAAAGCTTGACCGGGGAACAGATAAGCGGGCATTTGATATAAGAGAAATCAGGAAGTGGTATTTCCGTCATCATGCAGGGTGATATCAGGGGGCTGGACCTCAATCTCCTAAAGGCGCTGGATGCGCTGTTGGAAACGCGCTCGGTTACGCGCGCCGCAGAGCGACTCGGGCTGACCCAGCCGGCTGTCAGCGGGATGCTGACCCGCCTGCGCGAAGCCTTTCACGATCCCTTGTTTATTCGAGCGCAGCGCGGCGTGCTGCCCACGCCGCGCGCCGAAGCGTTGGCCGCGCCGCTGAAGGCAGCGCTGCGCGAGATCGAAGTGCTGCTCCAGCCCGACGCCTTCGATCCCGCCAGTGCCGAAATGACGATCAGCATCGCCGCCACCGATTATGCCCAGCGGGTGGTGATCCTGCCGTTCCTCACCGCGCTACGGAGGATCGCACCGGGCATCCGCGTTTCGATCCGCCCGGTCGACATGGCCACGCTGGCGCGGGACATGGAGCAGGGCCAGCTCGATTTCGCGCTGATCACCCCGGAAATGGCGCCCGAGCACCTGCGCGCGCGGCGATTGTTCGAGGAACGCTACGTCTGCGTGATGCGGCACGGCCATCCGGCAACGCGGCGGCCGCTCGACCTCGATGCTTTCTGCGCGCTCGACCATGCCTTGATGTCGCATGACGGCACCCAGTTCCACGGCGCTACCGACCGCGCGCTCGATGCCATGGGGCGCAGCCGCCGCGTGGTGCTTTCGGCGCCGAACTTCAGCTTCGTGCTCGACCTGATCCGCGCCTCGGACACTTGCGCGGTGTTGCCCGAACGGCTGGTGCGGGGGCTGGATGGGCTCTGCCTGCGTGATCCACCGCTGGAGGTGCCGGGCTTCACCAAGCTGCTCACCTGGCATGAGCGCTCGCAGCTCGCCCCGGCCAAAATCTGGCTACGTGAACGCATTTCGAAGTCCTGCACGTAATGAGTAACAGGAAGTGCCAAATTGCTAGAGAAGCAATAGCCACAAATTGCAAAAGGCAAGGTGAATTTATGACGCCGGTTGCCCATGCCGTTCAGGGCCAAAAACCTATATCTCGGCGGCTCTTCAAATAAAATGATAGCTCAGGGGTTAGCCGGAAGCTGCCTGGGCAATGGGAAACAGCCGATCGGGACGTCGGTGACGGCTCATTCAGTTTCAGTTTAGTCCGACAGCATAACTCGCCCACGACGTGAACTAGGCTGTAGACTCATAAACGCGAAGCCACAGCCGTATTGAAGCGAGTTGAACCATGGCAAGGAAGTTCTCGGCCAGTTTGTCGTAGCGGGTT
>NZ_SLVB01000024.1 GCF_004341845.1 Novosphingobium sp. PhB165
TTGGTCTTGCCCGCGAAGTCGGGGTGGAACTTGTAGATCGCCGTGGTCAGCAAGGTCTCGTCCTTGCGCGCGGGCCAGTAGAGCGGGTTCACCGTGCAGCCGCCGTAGATCCAGCAGGTGGTGTCGCGTGTGTAGAGCGTGTTGGGCAGGGGGGTGATGAGGTACTGGGTAATCCCCGGCGTCTCGCGGATCAGCGCCATCAGCGCGCTGGAGTGGCTCTCGGGAAATTCCTCCACCGACAGGCCGCCGATCAGGATCTCGGCCAGTTCGCGGTGGGGCAGGCCTTCGAGATAGCTGCGCACGTCGGTCAGCAGGCCGAGCCCGACCTCGTTCTCGGTGACGCGGTGGTCGAGGATCCACTTGCGCGCCTCGGGGATGCCGACAGTGGTGGTCAGCAGGTCGTGCATCTCCACCACATCGACGCCGCGGTCGCGCATCTTCTGCTGGAAATCGAGATGGTCGCGCTTGGCCGCGTCCACCCAGAGCACGTCATCGAACAGCAGGTCGTCGCAATTGGACGGCGTCAGCCGCTGGTGCGCGCGGCCCGGCGCGCAGACCATGACCTTGCGCAGCTTGCCGACTTCGGAGTGAACGCCATAGGGAGTGTCAGTAGACATGGGGGGAGGCTCCTGTTGGATCGGATCACGGAACGATGCGGCCGGTGAGCAGCCCGGCCAGGCCGACCAGCCCTCCGACCAGCACCACCAGGAAGATCACCAGCTCGACCGGCTTGAACAGCCGCACGCCCTGTTCGCGCCGGGCCCAGACGTAGAGGATCAGGGTGCCCGGGATCAGCAGGATCGCCACGAGCATCACATGCTCCAGCCCCGCCGCCACGAACATCACGACCGAATAGAACGCCGCCACCCAGGCGATGAACTGGTCGCGTCCGGCCTCGGCCCCATCGGCGCCATAACCCTCGCGGCGGCGGGCGATCAGCACGCCGTAGCCCGCCACCAGCAGGTAGGGCAGCAGCGCGCTGACGCTGGTGAGGTCCAGCATCAGGTTGAAGGCATCCTGCGACCAGTACGTCGAGATGACGAAGAGCGAGACGACGATGTTGGACAGCCACAGCGCATTGGCGGGCACGCGGTTGCGGTTCTCTTCGGAGAACAGCCGGGGCATGTCGCGCGACTTGGCGGCGGCGAACAGCACTTCGGCGCAGATCAGCGACCAGGCGAGATAGGCGCCCAGCACCGAGACCAGCACGCCCACCGAGATGAACACGCTGCCCCACGGGCCGACCACTTCCGCCAGCGCGCTGGCGAGCGAGGGCTGGCGCAGCCCGGCCACCGCCGCCTGCGGCATCACCGCATAAGGCAGCAGCGTGACCGCGACCATCAGCCCGGTCACCCCCACGAAGCCCAGGATCGTGGCCGTGCCGACATCGGCGCGGGTGCGGGCAAAGCGCGAATAGACGCTGGCGCCCTCGATGCCGAGGAACACGAAGACGGTGATGAGCATGGTATCGCGCACCTGCGCCACCAGCGTCTTCTCCGGCATGCCCTCGCCGCCCCAGAAGTTGGCCGCGAACGTGTCCCAGTGGAACGCCAGCAGCATCAGCAGCAGCGCCGCCAGGATCGGTACGATCTTGGCGATGGTGACGACGAAGTTGATGAAAGTGGCCTGCTCGATCCCGCGCAGGATCATGAAGTGGAAGGCCCAGATGCCGACCAGCGAGACGCCGATAGCCACGGCCGAACTGCCGTCTCCGAACACCGGGAAGAACTTGCCGAGCGTCGCGCCGATCAGCACCCAGTAGAACACGTTGCCGAGAATGGAGCCGAGCCAGTACCCGAAGGCGGAGAGGAAGCCCATGTAGTCCCCGAAGCCCGCCTTGGCATAAGCGAAGACGCCGGCATCGATATCGGGCTTGCGCGCGGCCAGCGCCTGGAAGACCCGGGCCAGCGCGTACATGCCGGTGCCGGCGATGAGCCAGGCGATGATCGC
>NZ_SLVB01000025.1 GCF_004341845.1 Novosphingobium sp. PhB165
TGTCAGGCGCCATGCAAAACTGGGCCGGTAGCGACAAATAGAACTGGGCCCCCTCCTGAATGAGGAGGGACTGATGAGTAGCCTGGATAATGCGACAATCTCCGCGGTGTCTGCGCGGAGAGATACGATGCTCGAGCCTGATGAGGTGACGGCGATGCTGAGGCTAAACAAGCTCGGTTGGGGAAGCCGGCGCATTGCGCGGGAGTTTGGTTGCTCGCGCACGACGGTACAGCGCTACGTCGACGCGGGTGGCTGGCAGGAATACCGAAGTCCCCGCAAAGGCGTGAGTAAACTCGACGGGCATGAAGCGTGGCTGCGCGAGTGCTTCTTTCGACATCGAGGCAACGCGGATGTGGTCCGCCAGGATCTGGCGCGTGAACTGGGTGTGAGGGTGAGCTTGCGCACGGTCGAGCGCGCGGTTTCGGGTTATCGGCAGGAACTGGCGGCAGAGGCCGTGGCGACGATGCGGTTCGAGACGCCGCCGGGTCATCAGATGCAGATCGACTTCGGCGAGAAGCGGGTGCGACTCGGCGGTGAGATGACACGGGTCTATATGTTCGTGGCAACGTTGGGCTACTCGCGACGGATTTTCGCGATGGCCTTCCTTCATGAGCGCCAATCAGCGTGGCTGGACGGCATCGAGACTGCGTTCCGGTACTTCGGCGGGACGCCAGCGGAGGTGCTCCTCGACAACGCACGGGCGCTGGTCAAGCACCATGACGTTGCTACGCGTGAGGTCGTTTTCAACGATCGGCTGCACGCCTTCTCTCGCTACTGGGGATTCCGACCTCGCGCCTGTGCGCCGTATCGGGCGCGGACGAAGGGCAAGGATGAGCGCGGCGTCGGTTACGTGAAGCACAATGCGTTAGCCGGACACAGCTTTGCCAGCATGGATGCACTCGAGCAGCATATTGCCTGGTGGCTGCGCGAGGTGGCCGACGCGCGGTGTCACGGTTCGACCGGCGAACCGCCGCTTCTGCGCTTCGTCCGTGACGAGGCCTGCAAACTGAAGCCGCTCCAAGGTCGGCCGCCTTTCCGACAGATCCGGGAACTAGTTCGCAAGGTGCACAGCGACTGCGCGGTCGAGATCGATACCAACGCCTATTCCGTGCCTTGGCGACTGGTCGGAGAGAGTGTGCAGGTGACGCTTAGCGGTGCTCAGGTTCGCATTTTTCATGGCGGTCAGCTGGTTGCTGAACATGCCGAGGCCAGCGGTCGCCACCGCCGGTTGACGGACCCGGCTCATTTCGTTGGCGTCAGCGGCGCGAGTGGCCCTGTACTGCGGCCTGTCGATCCTGAGATGGTAGCTATGCGGCCGCCCGATCTGCTGCGTCCCCTGCTTGAATATGAGCAACTGGCAGGAGGGCGGTGGTAATGGCTATCGACCACGAGACCTTGCTGGGCTGGTTGTCCCGGCTCAAGCTCTCCGCCATCCGTGACCAGCTCGACACGCTGCTCGACGAGGCGGCCCGCAACGACCTGACAATGCGCGAGACGCTCGGGTTCCTTTGTGAGCGAGAAATTGCCCGCAAGGACGAGCGACGGATCGAGATGGCGATGAAGATTGCCCATTTCCCCTATGCTCGTGAGCTCGACGGCTTCGACTACGAGGCCCAACCCAGTGTCGATCCGCACCAGATCCGAGACCTGGCCATTGCTCGCTGGGTCGCACATGGCGAGGCCGTCCTGCTGCTGGGGCCTCCCGGCGTCGGCAAGTCGCACCTGGCCATCGCGCTTGGGCGGGAAGTGATCAGGCAGAACTACACCGTCTTGTTTACGACCGCCCAGGCGCTCGTCTCTGCCTTGGTAAAGGCCCATGGCGAAGGACGCCTGGAAGAGCGATTGTCCTTCCTTGCCAAACCTAAACTGCTGATCGTTGATGAGCTTGGCTATCTGCCTTTCGACC
>NZ_SLVB01000026.1 GCF_004341845.1 Novosphingobium sp. PhB165
AAGCTGATCGCGGTGGACCCGAATGAAGGCTTCGGCGCGTTTGCGGGCGATCAGCTCACGCGGCAGGGTTCGGGCTTCTACGACGCCTGGCAGACGATGGAAAATCCCTCGTCCAAGGTCGAGCAGTGGCAGATCATCAACACCACGACCTGGCAGGCCAGCGATGCGCTGACGGTCAAGAACATCGCCAGCTACGCTGAACTGCGCGATAATCTCACGTCGCCGCTGTTCGGCACCGATCTCAATACCGCCAACATCGGCCTTCCGAACGGTTCGTTCGGCTTTGCCAGCATCAATCCGCTGCCCAACGGGGCGACGGGCAGCCAGTCGACGTTCACCGAAGAACTCCAGCTTCAGGGCCGCGCCCTTGACGACCGCCTGACCTATCAGGGCGGCGCCTATCTGGAAGTCAGCGATCCGCTGGGCCTGTCCGGCTCGCAGTCGCCGGTCTATGGCAACTGCAACGATCTGGCGGCGCTCTCGTGCACGTCTCCGCTGTCGATGCTTCCGGTCCCCGGCATTCCGCAAGGCGTCGTCAACTACACCGCATCGCGAACCTCGTTCCGTGACGTGGGTCTCTACGCGCAGGCCACTTACAAGCTGACAGAGCAACTGAAGCTGACCGGCGGCTTCCGTTACACCTGGGACCGCGTGATCAACGACAGCCAGCTGGTGACATACACCGGCTTCCCGGCCATGGGTTACAGCACGCCGACCCAGATCTATTGCAGCAACCCCGCGACCAGCAACACGGCGACGGTAACGGCCGCCACGTTCAATCCCACCACGGATTGCCGCATCAATCTCACGCAGAAGTCGAGCGCGCCGACGTGGCTGATCGACCTTGACTACACCCCGATGCGTGACCTCATGCTCTACGCGAAATACTCTCGCGGTTATCGCACCGGCACGGTCTCTCCCTCGGTTCCCTTGAGCCTTGCTTATGTGCAGCCCGAGAAGGTCGACACATATGAAGTCGGCATGAAGGGGAGCTTCCGTGAATTCCTGCGCAGCACGCTGAACGTCGCAGCGTTCTACAACGACTTCTCGAACCAGCAGATCCAGCTCGACTTCCTGCAGTACAGCGATCCCACCGGCCTCACCAATCCGCCCAGCGTGTCGCCGACGACGGCACCGGCAAACGCGGGTAGCTCGCGGATCTGGGGCGTCGAGATCGACGGATCGATTTCGCCGTTCCGGGGCTTCACGATCCAGGGCTCCTACGCGCACCTGGACACGAAGATTCGCTCGATCCAGACCTTTACGGTCGATGGCCCGTCGACCGGCTATGAAGTCGTCGGCCAAGCCCGGGTTGGCGATCCCCTGCTGCTGTCGCCGAAGAACAAGTACTCCATCACCGCGACCTATCAGCTGCCGCTGGACGAAGACATCGGCACGATCTCGATCGGCGCGACCTATACCCATACCGACCGGGCGCTCGGCAACTACTCCAGCCGCTTCTACACGAGCCCGGATCCGGCGCTCCAGGCGGAATTCCGCAGCCTGAGCTGGCTGCCCTCGAACAATCTGCTCAACCTCAATGCGAGCTGGAACTCGATCGCCGGCTCACCGGTCGACCTGGCCTTGTTCGCAACCAATGTGACCAAGGAAAAGTACTACACCTTCCTGCCCGGCATCTCGGGAACCGGCATGCTGGTCGCCTCGCTTGGCGAACCGCGCATGTACGGCCTGCGCCTGAAGGTGCATTTCGGGAACTGATCACGTCCCACAAAATCAGGCCTGCCCGACAGCGCTGCCCAAGGCAGGCCACCACAATTTGCAAGCTTCCTCCTTACCCGGTCGGCTTTCCAAGCCGGCCGGGCCTCTTTTTGAGCGC
>NZ_SLVB01000027.1 GCF_004341845.1 Novosphingobium sp. PhB165
TAGCATTTGGGCCGATACCCCCAGATGGATACGACCCATGGCGCTCACGGAACTCGAGGTCAAATATGCCGCCAAGCGCGGCAAGCCTTACAAGCTCGCCGATGGCGGCGGGCTGCATGCCTTCGTGCAACCGAGCGGTTCCAAGCTGTGGCGCATGAAGTACCGCTTTGACGGCAAGGAAAAGCTTCTCAGCTTCGGCCAATACCCCGACGTGTCGCTGACCGCGGCCCGTGCCAAGAGACACGAGGCGCGCGAACTGCTGGCGCTTGGAAAAGACCCCGCGGAGGTCCTCCGGCAGATCAAAGACGAGGCGGGCGCTCGCACCTTTGAGATCGTCGCGCGTCAGTGGCACGCTCGCCGCGTGGATAGTCTCAATCCCTCCCATGCGAAGCGTCTGCTGGCGCGATTGGAACGCGACGCGTTTCCGGCGCTCGGCTCCAGTCTCATCGCCGACGTGAAGGCGCCCGAGATACTCCAGGCGATCAAGGCCGTCGAAGCGCGCGGGGCGCTGGATGTGAGCCGGCGCGTCCTCCAGTCGATCGGCCAGATCTTCCGTTATGCGATTGCCGAAGGGTTTGTTGAGCACGATCCCTCCGCGCATCTGGCAGGGGCGCTCAAGGCGCGTCCCAAAGTGCGGCACATGGCGCGGCTGCCGCTGCAGCAGCTTCCCGAACTCGTGCACGCCATTCAAAACTACGACGGCGAAGAAGATCCCCGCCGCCGCGAGATCACCCGCGAGGCCATGCTCTTTACGCTGCTGACCTGGTGCCGGACCAGCGAGACGCGCTTTGCGGCGTGGACGGAGTTCGAGGACCTCGACGGCGAGAACCCGCTCTGGCGGATACCCGGTGAGCGCATGAAGATGGATAGGGAGCATATCGTGCCGCTTTCGGCGCAAGCAGTCGCACTATTGCGCCGCCGTATGCGCACAGCCAATCGCGACGATCTCGTGTTTCCGGGGACCAAGCCCGGCAAGCCGATCTCCCAGAACACGATGATCTATGCCTGCTACCGCATGGGCTATCGCGGCCGCCAGACCGTGCACGGGTTTCGCGGTATGGCCTCGACCTGGGCCAATGAGCAGGAGATCTACAACTCCGACTGGATCGAGATGGCGCTCGCGCATTCGGAAGACGACGACATTCGCGGCGCCTATAACAGCGCGCTCTATCTGACACCTCGCCGCCGCATGCTTCAGCACTGGGCGGATACGGTGAGCCAAGCTGACAAGCAGCCGGCGGAGAAGTCGAGCGGCGACGTTGCCGAGGCGGCCTCCGTATCCGAGATCGTACAGCCAGCACACGGCGGCAATGTGTTCGGCTTTTCGATGACAAATCGGTTCGAGTGGCAGACTTGCCTGTCCACTGATCAAGATTGAGCCTTTCCTAAACAGGCCATTCCTGGAGTGCCGGCAC
>NZ_SLVB01000028.1 GCF_004341845.1 Novosphingobium sp. PhB165
TAGGCCGTGAACCCATAAATGGTTGTCGATGGCGCAGCCTGCGGGCATGTTCAGGCAAGTATGGAACAACCGACAGTTCAAGCGCGCTGGGAACAGTACCGCGACACGCTCGGGGGCGAGCTTTCGTCGGCCAAAGCCGTAAGTTTTCGCATTCCGGGGTGGGAGCCTGTGGGCCGAGATCAAGGATTTCGCTGGCTACAGGCTTCGATCTATGAAGGCTTCCACGTCTCCCATAAAGTGGATTGGACAGATCAGGCTGCGACGGTGACGTTCTTGATCTGGGAAGACTGATTTCGGCGATTTCCCATTCCATTTCAGCGTCTACTCTGATTCAGCGTCAGCATGAGCCGATATGATTTGACCGACTTTGAATGGCGCGTGATCGAACCGTTGTTACCCAACAAGCCGCGGGGCGTGCCGCGCGTCGATGATCGACGCGTTCTGAACGGGATATTCTGGGTGCTGCGATCTGGCGCTCCATGGCGCGACCTGCCCGAGCGTTACGGCCCGCGCACTACCTGCTACAATCGCTTTGCGCGGTGGCGAAAAGCGGGCGTCTGGGACCGAATGATGGACGCCATCACCGCCGCACATGATGGCGAACTCCAGATGATCGACAGCACCTCCGTTCGCGCCCATCAACAGGCTGCGACCGCAAAAAGGGGGATCGAGATCATTGTCTCGGTCGTTCCCGAGGCGGACTCACGACGAAAATCCATGCGGTCGTCGATGGGCAAGGCCTCCCGATCCGGCTGAGCTTGACTGCAGGGCAAAGCCATGACGGCCAAGCCGCTGACGATCTACTTGATCATGTCGGGGCTGGAACGATCCTGCTGGCGGACAAGGCCTATGACTCCGATCGCATCCGCGGATCGCTCCGCGACAAAGGCGCGTTCGCCAACATCCCACCCAAGGTCAATCGGCGCTCGAAACCTTACTTCAGCACATGGCTCTATCGCGAGCGCAACCTCATCGAGCGCTTCTTCTCCAAGCTGAAGCACTTCAGACGCGTCGCAACCCGCTACGACAAACTGGCCGAGAACTTCCTTGCCATGGTTCAACTCGCTTCAATACGGCTGTGGCTTCGCGTTTATGAGTCTACAGCCTA